>CBDBFP010000001.1:0-208254 GCA_965204985.1 Hyphomicrobiales bacterium
GCTCCGAACCTCCGAACCGGTGAGCTTGAGGAACTGCTCATCGATTTCAAGGTGCCGGATCCTGTCCCCCTCGCTGCGGTTTACCCCTCAAACAAGCATGTCCTGCCCAAGCTCCGTATGTTCATCGACCATCTTGTCGGCGCATTCCAGCCAAATCCACCATGGGAGCATGGGGGTGATCGACAAACCAGCCAGGGGTCAAACGTAGCCGCCAATTCCTGTTTGGGTCATGTATCCCTTTCGGCCACCGTCAATGCGGCGCCCACTCAAGTTTAGAAAGCATCGTCACTACACGGATCTTCAGGAACACCCCCAACTTTCGCCGCAATCGCAGCCACTCAGGATGGTAGTGAAGTGCCAAGAGCAGTCAGCACGCCACCTATCTTGCTTGGCGCAGTTTCCTCATGCGGGAGCAGGGACTCATTGGCCAGGCGTCCTGATCAACCGCGCCGTTCAAGTTCGACCATGCTGACGTTATGGGTTGACTGATTAGCCAAGTATGCTAGATTGTTTTTTATGTGGATAAAAAAACATTAAGAGCGGTGCGATGCTGAAACGAAACCCGAATTCATGGGAAAGCCGCGATCTTGAGAATGTCTTTCACGGGTTCTCTGACATCGGCACCCTGAAGACGCGTGGTCCTGTTGTGCTGTCGCATGGCGAAGATGTGTATGTATTCGACGTGCATGGGAACAAGTATCTCGATGCGAATTCAGGTTTGTGGAATTCCGTAGCGGGGTTCGATCACAAGGGCCTAACGGAGGCTATGGTCGAACAGACACGCAAATTTCCAGGCTATCACGCATTCTTTGGTCGACTAAGCGACGCAACGGTCGCGCTATCAGAACGGCTTGTTGAAGTTTCCCCATTCTCATCGGGGAAAGTGTTCTACACAAACTCAGGCTCTGAAGCGAACGACACCGTCGTCAAAATGTTGTGGATGCTAAATCATCGCAACGGCAAGCCGGAACGCCGGAAAATCATTACACGGATCAATGCATATCATGGAGTGACCGTGGCGACTGCATCTATGACAGGCAAAGCGTATAACTCCGAATTTGGACTGCCTCTACCCGGATTTCTGCACGCTGATTGCCCGCACTACTGGCGGTTTGGCCAAGAAGGTGAGAGCGAAGCGGAGTTTACCGCACGTGTGGTTCGGAACCTGGAAGAGCTCATTCTCCAAGAAGGCCCGGAAACCATCGCCGGTTTCTTTGCAGAGCCCGTAATGGGTGCCGGAGGCGTTATCCCACCTTCACAAGGCTACTTTGAAGCGATCCGCCCGCTATTGCGCAAATACGATATTCCGTTGATTGCGGACGAGGTCATTTGTGGTTTTGGTCGCACAGGTGAAATGTGGGGTTCGATCAAGTACGATATGGATCCAGACATCATTGTGGCATCCAAGTGCATTACCGCAGGCTTCTTCCCAATGGGGGCAATTATTCTGTCCCAGGAATATGCTGATCGGCTGCTGGGTGTTTGCGAGGAAGCGGAGGAATTCCCGCACGGGTTCACCTCAGCCGGTCACCCCGTTGGTTGCGCAGTTGCGCTGAAAGCGGTTGACGTCATTACCAAAGAGGGCCTCCTGGAAAATGTTAGAAGCGTCAGCCCATATTTTCAAGAACGACTGCAGGCCCTAGGTGAGCACAAATATATTGGTGAGGTGAGGGGTGTTGGATTAATGGCTGCCCTGGAAGTTGTGGCCGACAAAGATACCAAAGAAGCACTCCCTGGCGAACTTGCGATTAGCGAACGTATTGCCAACAAGGCTCTGGACAACGGTTTGATCTGCCGGCCGCTTGGTTCAGCGATCGTGCTTGGCCCGCCATTCATTATTACCCAGGAGCAAATCGGCTTCACTGTCGATACGCTAGAAGAGACTATGGCCCAGGTGTTTTTCGATGTCGGCATCTAGTATTGCACGCGCATTCGAAAGCACGGCATTAGCGACCTCGATCTACAGGGATTGATACAGCGTTGGCGCTCCAGTACAGGTGCGCTCTTAGTAAGCAAACTGCTAGCATTGAGTCATGTCTCCACGAAGCAACACCGGAAGTGTAAGTGACCTCCAACTGAACCTTGCACGCAAGATTATCCACCTGATTGGGGAGCAATCCTTGGAAGCCGGTACCTTTCTGCGGGAGGAAGAGCTGGCCAGACGATTTAAGGTATCGCGCTCGCCAGTGCGTAGTACATTGAAGTTTTTGTACGACCTTGATGTGTTGGATCAGCAAGCGAACCGCGGTTATTTCCTTAAGAAAGATGGAGCCGAACTGGCTGCATCAACTTTGGATCTGCCGCAAACCGGTGATAAGAAGATCTGTGAAAGAATCGGGCGCGACTGGTTCGAGGGGAAAATCCCAAGAGAATTGTCTGAAACGGAAGTGCGCCGTAAATACAAGCTAGGCCGGAGCACAGCCGCAAGAATATTGCAGAAACTTTCGGATGAAGGAGTGATTTCTCGACTACCGGGGTATGGCTGGCAGTTTGAACCGACGCTCGATACGCTTTCCGCGCACGATGAGAGCTACGAGTTCAGAATCATCAATGAACCTGCAGCAATTCTCCTGCCCAACTTTAAGCTCAATAAGGCACAGGCTCAACTCATCCGAAGTCGGCACAACTCAGTTTTGGCGAATAAGCAGACTGATGAGGACATATCGCTGCTGTTTGACATCGATGTCCAGTTTCATGAGTTCGTGTCTGGGTGCTCTGGCAACCGCTTCCTGCTGGCCACAATCGTTCGTCAAAATAGATTGCGGCGCCTGGTCGAATATGCGTCGCTGATCGATACAGGTCGTCTCCAAGGATCTTGCAAAGAGCATTTGGCCATTCTTGACGCTCTAGAAGCAGACGAAATGAAACTTGCATCTCGGCTTATGGCGGAGCATCTGCAGAAAGCTCAGGCGTTCGGACCATCTTATGGCGAGGAGAAGTCCGGAATTGGCGACTGAGTGAGGTCTTGTTCAAACACCCCAGTGGTAGACGCACCTGCCGGTAGAACCTGCCGCCAAAATTTTTCGTCAACGGTCCTCAGTTCGCGGCACGGGTGACAATTCGAACCAACTGCTCCCTGTCAATTGCTCGGCAGATTTTGCCGCCAGGTTTGAGAGTTGTCATGTCTTCGGCCGCAACCATCGCATTGACAACTGCTTCTTCTATGGATTGAACCGCTGCCAGATAGGCTGTGTCTAGATGCTCATCGTTCACGTAGTCGAGACTTTGCCGGGCAGCTGAAACCTGCGGTAGGTCCAGCTCGTTGGCGATGCTGAACGCGAGAAAAATATCGCCGGAGTTGTTGCCGCTTGGTGAGCCGCCCCGGCCGATCCCGATCGATCCACGTTTCGCCAATCGCGTGAGTTGATCTGGCCGAAGAGGTAGATCAGTACCTAGAACGACGATGATCGACCCGGTTTCCTGATTTAACAGTCTGTCGTGTTGCATCTGCTTTCCGACCGGCACTCCAAGCACCGTCAACCAATCTCGAATACCGTGGTTGACCTGTACAAGCGTGGCCAAAGTGTATGGCAGCGCGTCGATTTCGATCACACGAGAGGATGTCCCGGTACCGCCCTTGAACTCATAGCAAATCATTCCGGTACCACCGCCCGTATTGCCTTCGGCCACTGGACCACCGGTTGCACTGCTTAGAGCGCTGAGTATATGCTCCTCCGTCACATGCTGCCCATTGATGTCGTTGAGAACACCATCGTACGTTTCAGCTATAACGGGCATTGCCCACAAATGATGCTCGCGATAGTGCGACGCGTACGTATTTACCATCCAGCGTACAGCGGCATGATGAGCGATGCCAACACTGTGCGTGTTTGTTATGCAGATTGGGTCATGGAAATATCCTGCGTCCCGTATCCAATGGCTGCCTGTCATCTCGCCATTTCCGTTTAGCGAAAACTGACCCGCCCACACTGGCTTAGGCTTGGCGTCATGCCCGCGCGGCAGAATCGCGGTCACGCCTGTGCGCACCGGGCCTTTTCCCGGGAACAGCGGGCCTTCGCCACCGGCGATAATCGTGGTTTCACCAACACACACGCCATTGACGTCCGTCAGTGCATTTTGCGGACCCGTGTTTCCTTCGAATCTCAGACCCAATTCTCGTGCGCGTTTTTTCGCCATAGCTCTACGTTCCTTCACATCCACAGTTTGACATATTGTATTTTATGTGTTTATAAATACAAAATTCATTTTTGTCTGCTCTACGAATTTGAGAGGGATAGTGAGCGATTTTCTGACCATTGAAAATGCGTGCAAATCCTACGCAACGCCTGAGGGCAGTGTCGTCAATGCCCTTGATGATGTTTCACTTCGCGTGCGGAGCAATGAATTTCTAACGCTTCTCGGACCGTCGGGTTGCGGCAAGACCACGCTATTGAAGTGCATTGCGGGTTTCGAAGATATCGATCAGGGGCAGATCACGTTCACAGGTGAAAGTCTGCGCAGCACCCCAGCGCATCGCCGACCCTTCAATACGGTTTTTCAAAGCTACGCGCTGTTTCCTCACCTCAGCGTGGCGGATAACATAGGTTATGGGCTCGATGTCGCAGGAACGGAGCGTGCGGAGCGCAACAAAAGAGTCGAAGAGGCGCTCGAACTCGAGGGCCTTTCAGGATTCGGGAAGCGAGAACCACAGCAGCTGTCGGGGGACAGCAACAACGGGTTGCATTGGCGCGTGCTCTGATTTTGCGACCGAAAGTCTTGCTGCTGGATGAGCCTTTATCAGCGCTCGACCGCAAGATGCGGGAATCCATGCAAATTGAACTCAAAAATCTTCAGCATTCAGTCGGTATCACATTCATTTTCGTAACGCGTGATCAAGAAGAGGCGCTCGCGATGTCGGATCGCATCGCGATTATCAATCACGGTCGACTTCAGCAAGTCGGTTCGCCCTCTTCAGTCTATGACACACCGCAAAATGCTTTCGTTGCGGGATTTGTTGGCACCAGCAATATTTTTTCCGGCCGTATCGACAAGGTGCTCAAGGATGGCGTGCAGATCAAGACGGACTCCGGTCTGGATCTTCACGCTAGTGAACATGGTTTTGTCGTTGGCGATCAGGTCTCTCTGGTCCTGCGCCCCAGAGCATTTCCGGCTCTCTAGGTCGAAGGGATCTCGGACTGTTCCTTTGATCGCCGGAACATTGAAGCAAAGCGTTTTTGTTGGCTCCGACTTGCACCTTCATTTGGAACTCCAAGATGGCAGCACATTTGTCATGTATCATCGCCATGCGCGTGAGGAAGCGGACACGACTTTCGCGCCTGGTCAAGAAATCGACCTGTATTATCCGACCTCTGCGGGGCACCTGCAAAACTTGGGCCGAAAAAGACCATTGAGCTGGCAACCGCTCTAAAAGAGAACGAGTGGTCACTCGTCTGCTTGAGCTATGACAGCCAGACCGGCTGCGCCACTCTTAGCTCGATGAACTTGGACGGCGATCATGCACTTAACGCTCCGTCGTCCGCTTCTATTCAAGTGAATGGGTGGACCGCCGCTGCAACGAAGGAATGCGTGCTGGAGGCTAGTCGAAAGGATGACAGCACTTTCGACCAATTCTTCAACGGAAAAATTGACCGGCCTGCGATTCTGGACCGGGCGATAGAACCAGAATCATTGGTCGGCCTTCTTTCAGATTTTTCCAGGCTCGAGCGCTGCGCGGCGCTTGTCGCAGCTTGGGATTTCTCGCTCAGGACGAAGTCACGCTACATCTGCGATTTATCTGCGTACCACCTCGATGGTGAAACGATTAATGCTCCGGCACGCGCCATGACCGGGGGGCTGTGGCAGGGACAATCACTATCCTGGCAGGAGCGCCCGGACCTGTATACCGCGATCCATTTCCACTCTAGCGATCTTTATGATGCAGGATGGGATGTGGACTTTTCTGTCACCATTCCTGATGATCTGCGCAGCGGTATCTATGCATTTCGTCTTGTACCTGACCTCGATGAAGATGCAGCGTACTACTGTGTATTCGCCATCCGGCCACCGCGCGCAACACCGACCGGCAATACTGTTGCGTTCTTGCTTCCCACTGCGAGCTACCTGGCCTACGCCAACCATCGGCTGGGTTTGGATGTCCCCGGAACAGAAGTCGGCATGGATCGTGTCGTAGAAATCGATCGGCATCACGCGTTTCTTCAGAACCACCCCGAAGTCGGCTACTCATTTTATGAGGTGCACGATGATGAAAGTGGCGTCTTCCATTCCTCACGGCTGCGGCCCATCGTCGACATGCAGCCTAAAGTTAAAGGGTTTCTTGGCGGACTTGGATCGAACCTCTGGCAGTTCAATGCCGACACCCACATTACCGGCTGGCTGGATGAGATAGGCTGCGAGTTTGACGTCATCACCGATGAGGACTTGCATCATGATGGCCTATCACTCCTTGGACGCTACAACGTCGTTATCACTGGAAGCCACCCAGAATACTACTCCAAACCCATGATGGACGCGCTGCAGGGATTTACCAAACGCGGCGGACGGCTGATGTATCTCGGTGGAAACGGATTCTATTGGGTTATTAGTTTCAATGAGGACATGCCGGGTATAATCGAATGCCGCAGATCGGAGGCAGGCATTCGTCCTTGGGAACCGGGACGCGGTCAGTTCTATCATGCCTTCACAGGTGAATATGGAGGTCTGTGGCGCCGGAATGGGCGAGCGCCAAATGTACTATGCGGTGTGGGTATGACATCCCAAGGCTTTGACATTTCGGAGCCTTACCGTTCGCAGTGCCGCTAGCGACGACCCACGCGCTGCCTTCATTTTTGAAGGTATCAAGAACCGCACGATTGGGGCTTTCGGGCTATCGGGGGGCGGTGCCGCGAGCCTAGAGGTAGATAGGGCAGATGCTTCACAGGGAACTCCAGACCATGCTTTGGTGCTCGCATCGTCAACACGGCATACCGATATCTATCTAATGACGCCCGAAGATCTGCTCGATCCGACACCAGATTGGAATGGAACCCAAGCCGAAATCATCCGGGCTGACTTGACCTTTTCCGAGACACTTAGTCGGGGCGCTGTGTTCTCCACAGGGTCAATTGCGCGGGCAGGCGCTATGGCTTGGAACGGATACGACAACGAAATTGCCCAGTTGACAAAGAACGTCCTGGATCGGTTTGACGACAAGAAACCCTTCGTCCACCCCACCAGCAAGTGAACGGCAATTTGTGTAACTATTTTCCCGCTTGTACTCCCGGCGTTGATCCATCTTGCCCTCCTAAATGCTAGCGCGCGGTCGCCCAGCGGTTTGTTAATATCCGCGCCAAGAGCTCGGACCATAGAAAGTCCTGGGGGGTGTGATTGGAGCTATTTTTTTGTTATACCATCGCTCACTGCTCCCACCCGATGGGCCCATTCGCGCCCTCCGATTGAGATGACGCGCCCTGGTTGATGCATGAGGGTGTTCCAGGCTTGGCAGCAGTGATCTGCGATGTCGTCGCAGGTCTTGAAAACGAGGGGCGAAAGCCAGGTGTCCCGGATGAACGGCCAGACGTTCTCGACCGGGTTCACCTCTGGTGCCCTTGGCGGCCGTGGGACGAGGGTGATGTTGTCGGGGACAGCCCATTTGGGTGAGCTCTGCCCTCCCGCCCGATCAAGGATCAGGAGGGCGTGTGCCCCGGCCTCGACCTGTTGACCGATGAGCTTGAGAGGCTCAGCCATGGCGTAAGTGTCGCACCAGGGCATGCCCCGCCCGTCGCTCTTGGCCTTGGCAGGGCAGAGGGCGCCGAAGAGACAGGTCCCTTCGGTCCGCTGATCGTGCGGCGCGCGGGGCCGCGTCCCCCGCCGCGCCCAGCGTCGCGGGCGTTTGTTCTTCTGACCCATCCGGGCGTCGTCCTGAACCCAGAGCTCTATCGGCTTGCCGCCCCATTGGCTGCGGATGTGGTCGGCGACGTCGCAGACGTTTTGTTGAACGCCTCGATGGCCTCGTCGTGCTGTGCGTCGTGCGGCGGGCGGGCGACCCCCATGGCGACCTCGATGACGCGAAGGTCCCGTCCCGGCGTCTGACGACTGACCGGGACGCCCGGTTCCTCCTGCGCCCCCTGCGCCAGATCGACCCGCCGCCATCGCCCGATGCCGTCCATATCGGGCTTTGGTCCCGCCTCAACAGTCGCTGCCAGCGCCGTGCGGTGTTCGTCTGTCAGGATCGGCGTCTTTGCGGGCGCCTTGCGGGTCACCAAGGTCTCCGCGCCGCCGGCCTTGAAGCGCAACACCCCGTCCCGGATCACCTGCAGGCCCCCGCCGCCGGTGCGCGCGGCCTCGCGGCGAGACCCACCGTCGAGGATCACCGCCAGGGCAAGAAGCTGCCGCATCTGATCCGCCTCTTCGCTCTTGCGCGCTGTGCGAGGCAGGTCATCGCCCAGAAAGTCCGCTCTCAGTTGAACAGCTGCTGCCATGGAAAACCTCCCTTGTTTTCCATGCTGAAGCATGCCGAACATCGATTGGGAACCCCCCTCGGAGAGCCTGAGCCAGTAAGCCGCAGTATTACTTTTTTCGCAGCCTCTGGAAAGATCCACATCGCAATCACTGCGAAGATGCCCGTTGACCTGCTCCCCGTTATGTTCACGTTTATAAGTTAGTTCTGTTCATGTTGTGGCCCGTCCTGGACCGGGTTGCAAATACCATCGGTGCGCGCCCGTTGAGGCTCGAATGAGGCCTTTCAGTATTGTCGTCTCGGCGCCATGCGTTGATCACCTTGCGGGCATGGGCATAGCTGGTGAACAGATGTTCGTTCAGACATTCGTCGCGTAGGCGGCCATTGAAGCTTTCCACCGAACCGTTCTGCATCGGCTTGCCGGGCGCGATGTAGTGCCAACCGACCTTTCGGTCTTCCTGCCATTTGAGGAGAGCGTTCAATGTCAATTCTGTTCCGTTGTCGCTGACCGCCATGTAAGGGTAGTCGCGATACTCAGCTATACGGTCGAGCTCGCGGGCAACCCGAATGCCAGAGATCGAGTTATCAACCACAGTGGCCAAGCATTCCCTGGTGAAGTCATCGATGATACACAAAATGCCGAACCGCCAGCTGTCCAGCAACGCATCAGATACGAAGTCCAGGCTCCAGCGCTGATTGGCGCCTTTTGGCGCCTTGCGGGATTGTCATCGGTGATCTGGAGCCCAAAGCGCGCTTGCAGCCGCCCCGCTTGCGCACAATGAGCCGCTCCTCCCGGTATATCCGATAGAGCTTCTTCCAGTTGACATCGAAGCCTTCACGCTTGAGCAGGATAGGCAGGCGACGATAACCGAACCGGCGACACTCCGATGCCAGCTCGCGCAAGCGGTCACGGATGACTTTAATCGTCTGGCCGCATTGAACGGTAGCGAGAGACCCGCAGGTCAATCCCTGCCAGATTACAGGCACGGCGCTGTGACAGTCCCTTATTCTTCATAGCCCGGTCCACGGCATCTCTCCTTGCACCAGGCGTCAGACGTTTTTTCCGGGCATTTCCTTCAACGTCGAGTTGTCGGGCCTCTGCCCGGCCAACAGTTTCTTCAGCTTGCGGTTCTCATCTTCAGGTGATTTGAGCTTCCTGGCATCGGACACTTCCATGCCACCCTGCTTGGAACGCCACTTGTAAAAGGTGGCATCGCTGATGCCGTGCCTGCGGCATGGCTCTGCGGCCGAAAGCCCTGCCTGATGCTCTTTCAGCATCCCTATGATCTGTTCTTCACTAAACCTTGATCGCTTCATCCTCCGTCGCCTCTCTCAAGAGAACAGACTAACCTCAAACCGAGGACTATTCAGGGGAGCAGGTCAGACACAGTGAAGTGGGATTGCAGAACAAGTTTCGGGTCTCATCGTTCCTCGGTGTGACGAACGCGCTCCACTCATAAACCTGCCATAGGGACGCGACAGCAAACTGGTTCGAAAGAACGTTGCGGTCGCGTGGTCACCTATGGCCCTCAACCAATACTCCTTTCAACACCTTAACCCGGCAGGCGCGAAGAACGGAGTTCGTCGACATGACGAAGCTTTTGAGACCAAACGACCGGCAGAATCCGTTGCCACTGCCTGCAGAACAGATTGCGGGTCCGGTTACGTATCCAAACATTGTCATGATGAGCGTTGCGGTCCTGAACCCGGGCAACCGCAGGCTGAGGCGTCGCAATGCCAAGGCCCTGCGTAAGCTCCGCGCATCAATCCAGTGGTTCAGGATCGTCCGGCCAATCTTGATCGATCAGGGCAACAACATCATTGATGGGTACGGCATCGTAGATGCGGCCAAGAAGCTTGGGTTCCATGAAGTACCTACGCTGATGATCGAGCATCTCAGCGCAGCGGAGATCAAGGCTCTACGGATTGCCTTGAACCGCCTTCAGGAAGAAGGTGAGTGGGATCGCGAAGTCCTCCGGGATGAGTTGATCCAGATCGTTGAACTCGATGAAGACTTTGACCTGGGCGTGGTTGGCTTCGAACCCGCTGAGCTTGACGTCATTCTTGAAGATGGACGTCCCACGGACCCGCATCAGCCAGATCCGGCCGATGATATCTCGTCTCATGCGGACGGGCAGGCTGTTTCGGTGCGGGGTGATCTGTTTGTTCTCGGTGATCACAGATTGCTGTGCGGGGATGCGTGCGAGCTTGATGATGTCCTTAAGGCTCTGGGCGGCCTGACGGCCGATCTGGTCTTCACCGATCACCCTTACAATCTGCCATCGCGCACGATCAGCGGCCTGGGATCCACCAAGCATGCAGACTTCGTGATGGCCGCCGGTGAAATGTCGCCCCAACAGTTTGATGAGTTCTTGTCGGTCACACTCCAGCATTTGAAAGCGGCAACGAAGGAAGGTGCGGTCATCTTCTGCTATATCGACTGGCGGTCTGTGCAGGATATGTTGCGTACAAGCCGTGAGCTTGGGCTGACCTTGCTCAATATCTACGTATGGACGAAGCAAAACGGCGGAATGGGATCATTCTACAGGTCCAAGAACGAACTGGTTGTTGTCTTCAGGAATGGAGATAAGGCCCACATGAACAATATTGAACTCGGCCGGCATGGCCGGTATCGGACCAATCATTGGGAGTATCCCGGCTTCAATACGTTCTCCCCTGAGCGTGAGTCCATGCTTGCGGCCCATCCAACAATCAAGCCTTTCGCATTGGTTGCCGATGCGATCCAGGATGCCTCAAGGCGAGGCGAGGTTGTCCTGGATGTCTTCGCCGGATCCGGGACGACGATGATCGCAGCTGAAGGCACTGGCCGGAGGGCTTGCTGTGTAGAGCTTGATCCGAGCTATGTTGATACCGCCATCAGGCGCTTTGAGGATCAGATTGGCATTGCGGCGATCCATGAGCCGACCGGCTTCACCTTCGACCAGCTTGCAGAGCAGCGAAGGCAGCAAGACCAACGGCCGCGTCCGCAGACGGAAGAACCTCAGTGCCAACGCTCAAGCCGATGGAGGCCTGTCATGACCGCGTCGTGCGAGCCTCGAAAGCCGGTATCGGGGCGCATCAGACGCCGTCCGCAACACCAACATGCACCCTCAGCAGCAGGTGCCCCGCCCGCCTCGGATGCAAGTACAGCAGATGAGGAAGGGGATCTCGTCACTGTGACGACAATCCCAGAGGCGCAACAGGGCCGCATCCGAACGGGGCGGCGAAGGCTGAAGGAGAGTTCAAACTCTGCCAATGCCGATGAGGTCTCGCGCCCTCTCAAAGTCAGTGAGCGAAAGGCCTTGTCCGGCTTGCGAGGCAAACCGAGGCCTGGCCGACAATATCGCCCCAAGCTCTATGCCAAGAATGGCGCAGATCTGAACAATCTTCCCTATGAGACCGGCTATGGCGCTCCACCGGAGAGTAGCAAGTTCGCACCGGGGGTATGCGGCAACCCGAAGGGGAGGCCGAGGAAGCAGAAACGGGCAAATCTGGAGGCGCTGCCGTGGAGAAGGATCTGTTGAAGGCTGTGCCGGTTCAGATCAACGGGGAACGGACTTCCATGTCCAAGCTGGAAGCCTGTGCCTCCTCACTTTCCAATCAGGCCATCAAGGGCAATGTGTCAGCCGGGCGGCAGCTGCTGAGAGTTCTGGAGCGTTTGCAGAAGCAGGATGAGCATGCAGTTCCACTTACACCTGAGGAAGAGGCGCTGTTGGAGAGGATGCTTGGCGATGAGTAGTCAGAATGTCCTCACAGCCTATGCAAGGCAATCACTGTATGGATTTACAGCCCAAGCCTGCACTATCTTGGACCAAGATGCAGAGTTCATCCCTCATTGGCTCAATCGAGCTGTCCACCTTCGGCTCAAACGTGTGGAAGTGGGGATCAATACCCGGCTTTTGCTGGATGTTCCCTACAGCCACCACAACTGCCTGCTGGCAGGCATCGGGAGGATGGCCTGGTCCATCGGGCAGACTCCCGCCCGCCGGATGTTGGTTGTTCTGCACAACGTAGACTGCGCAGAAGACTTCATGGAAGAACTTGCGCGCTTGCTCGCATCACCGTGGTATTGGCGTGTCTTTCCTGGTGTTCAAGTCTTTCAGTATGGAGAGCGTGAGCTTCGCACCTCAGCCAATAGCAGATTGGTCATCACCTATGTGCATGGGGAGCTTCCTCGGGGCACCGTAGACCAGATCACTTTGTTTAAGGCGGTAAGGTTCTACGGCTCCGTGTTGGAAGAGGTCGAATGCGAAGCTGGGGACTGGTGTCTGCAAAGTGTTCTACCCTTGCTGAACTCGGATCCGGCTTCATCTGTGATCGTCTACAACCAGCGGTTCGGGCTTAATGACCTCAATATCCGTTTACTTTGCGACGGCCAGAAGAACTGGGAACATCTGCGGATCACTGCGATCTCATACCAGGATCAGAATATTCAGATCGGGGAACGCGGTGGTGGTATTTGGCATCACTATCGCGACGGGGACGATGTTGGGCGCGATCCTAACGGTGAAGATGGCTCAATCGATCTGAACTGCCTGATCAGCAACGTTCTGTACGCTGACTTGGAAGGAGGGCCAGAGGCTTAATCCGAGCTTCATCCAGCTTGTCATCAAGTAGTAGCCAGTCGGTCGAATGTGACTGGACTTGTCTGGCAAACCAAGCGTTGTGCCTTCCGAAGGAGGCACAAAGCCCATGGATGATATGCACCGTGAACAGACAAGCCGCCTCATGGCGGAGATATCGGCACTGCTGGAAGACACCCAAGAGCTTGCCATCACAGGTCAATCGTCAGTCCTGTCGGAGAATGAGATTAAGGACCTCGCGGCCGCGATTGCAAATAAGGTGCGGCAGGTTGAGGGGCTGGCTGACAAGATCCTGGCATTCCCCAATCTTTTTCAATGAGCTGACGTTCTGACGACCAATAAGAGCTGGACTGGTCCGCCAAAGGAAGCATTCATCGGTCGCACGAACACCGAGTTCTCCACCGCATCTCCACGCCCAGCAAAGACACACCGGGCTCTGCTCAGTAGCAGCCCCAGAATGGTTCTGGGCCGCTCAATCGCAGAGGAGGTGCAGATGACCAAACGCACCAAAAACAGCAAGACAACGCCCAAACAGCAGCCCTCAAAAACCGCCGGCACCCAAGCTCCATCCAAAAAGGACACGATGCTGAAGCTGCTCGCTCGCCCCCAAGGGGTAACCTTGAAAGAGCTTCTGAAAGCCTCAGGCTGGCAGGCCCACAGCATACGGGGATTCTTGTCGGGCACAGTCCGAAGGAAGCTGGGCCTCAAACTGGTCAGTAAGAGCAACGACAAAGGCCAACGCCACTATCGCATCATGGAAGATGATGGAGCCGCCTGATGGCCAGCAACCCACAGACGATGGCGATTGCCAACAGCATTGAAGAACTTCTTAACCTGACAAGAGATGAACTCGCCGCACGATGGGGTTGCATCTTTGGCCATTCACCGCCAAAAGGCGTGAAGAGACGCTTCCTCGAACGTGGTCTTGCCTATTGTGCCCAGTGCAGGTTGCTTGGCGGGCTGAAGCGGAAGACCAAACGCCAACTCGAAAGCTGCTTGCTCTCCGACGCCCCACCAAAACCTTCAAAACAATCTGACCAACCTGCACTGGGCACAAGATTTGTCCGCGAATGGAGGGGGAAGAGCTACACAGTTGATGTTTTGGAGAAAGGGTTCTGCTTCAACGGAAACACCTATAGATCCCTCTCAGCCATCGCACGAGAGATTACTGGTACCAGATGGTCGGGGCCGAGGTTCTTTGGTCTATGATCAGGAAGCGCTGCGCGATCTATACGCGCAAGTCCAGCGACGAAGGGCTTGAACAGGAGTTCAATTCCCTGGATGCACAAAGAGAAGCCTGCGAGGCCTTTGTTACCTCGCAGGTCTCGCTTGGCTGGAAGGTGCTGAGAAGCCAGTACGATGACGGTGGCTTCAGCGGCGGGACGATGCGGCGGCCAGTGCTCCAGAAACTCCTCAAGGATATCAAGCAGAACAGGATCGATGTGGTTCTGGTCTACAAGATCGACCGGCTAACGCGCTCACTTACCGACTTCTCCAGGATGGTAGCAACGTTCGACGAGCACGAGGTATCATTCGTCTCCGTGACGCAGCAGTTCAACACGACCTCCTCAATGGGGCGACTTACCCTCAACGTGCTGCTGTCGTTTGCCCAATTCGAACGTGAAGTCACCGCTGAACGGATCAGAGACAAGATTGCAGCGTCCAAGAAGAAGGGCATCTGGATGGGTGGTCCGGTACCGTTGGGGTACGATTCCATCCAGAAGCGCCTTGTCGCTAATCCTACCGAAGCAGTGACCGTTCGCTGGCTGTTCGAACGATACCTGGAGCTAGGCTCAGTCGCCGATCTGAAACGGGAAGCTGATCAAGGAGGAATTCGATCCAAAGTGAGATGGAAAGGTGATGGCACTTCATCGGGTGGCAAACTGATCTCCCGCGGAAACTACTACCTGCTGCTCCGTAATCCGATCTATGCTGGATTGATCCCCCATGACGGCGAGCTTTATCCCGACCAACATGAAGCCATTCTCAAACCTGAAACCTGGGGCGACGTTCAACAACTCCTTCAGAATAACGGATACGATCGATCCGGATGCGGATCCACCCCTCAGAACAGGCTGCTCACAGGTCTGCTGTACGACGAGTCGGGAGATCGGCTTGTTCCCGTGAAAGCAACCAAGAAAGAAAAGTCCTACAGCTACTACGTCTCAAGCCAACTTTGTCGGGGGAAGCGATCAGACCGATCCGGGCTTCGTTTACGAGCAGCAAAGATTGAAGACATGGTGGGCCCCGCCTTGGCAAATTGGCTCGCAGACAGCAAACAAGTCTCAGAGTTCTGATTTGCAACTGGTTGAGTGAATTCAGCCGGTTGTGGTTCTGTTCGCTTGTGAAACTGAATGGAGATCACGATGGCCTGGACCGACCTCACTCGCCGCCAACATGCCCGAACGGGCGGCAGGTATGCAAGCGACCTGCCCGCCGCGGAAGGGGCGATCATTGAACCTTTGATGCCGTCGCACACGTCCACCGGCCGGCCGCGCAAGACCGACCTTGCGCCCTGTGTTCGATGCGCTCCTTTACATTGCGACAACCGGTTGCCAGTGGCGGCTGTTGCCGAACGCCTTTCCACCGGTTTCGACGGTGCGGGGGTATTTTCAGGGCTGGCGCACTGACGGACGACTGGACGAGATGACCCGCGCGCTTGTCGGGATGGCGCGTCTGGCCGAGGGTCGCAAGGCCCGCCCGCCCGCCGGTATCCTCGACAGCCAGAGCGTGAAAGCCAGGGAAAGGGGCGGGGTTACCGGCTATGACGTGGGCAAGCGGATCAAGGGTCGCAAGCGCCCTGTCGTCACCGACACGCTTGGCTTGCTGGTCGGATGGGTGGGGCACAGTGCCGGGATCCGGGACCGGGACGGTGCGCCGGATGTGCTGAAAGCCGTGGCCGTGCGGTTTGCCATGTTGCGCCCTATTTTTGCCGATGGCGGCCAGGCCGGGCCAAAGCTGCGCGACGCCTTGAAAGCCATCGGGCGCTGGACCGTTGAGATCGTCAAACGCTCCCACATAGCCGGGGGCTTTCAAGGGTCTCCCCCGCCGTTGGGTCGTCGAACGCACCCTTGCCTGGCTCGGACGATGCCGCCGTCTGTCAAAAGACCGGAAAAAATCCATCGCAAGCGCGGCGGCCCGGATCACCATCGCACACATCCGACGCGTCACCAGACATCTCGCAAGGGCAGGAAAACCCTGAAATAGTTTTGAACCAGACTCTGAGAAATCTTGCCACGTAAGCAAGCGTCCCAGGAACCAATCATGCGTGTAATTTTGCGGCTTCACAGATATTGCGACATTTGAGTATGCTGCCGAAAGTCCTGCCTGATGCTCCTTTAGCATCCCTATGACCTGTTCTTCACTAAACCTTGATCGCTTCATCGTCCGTCTCCTCTCTCAAGAGAACAGAACTAACTTATAAACGTGGACATAATGGGGAGCAGGTCACGGCCATCTGGACGAACAACCGCAAAGGCGGTCAATGGCTCTTCGTTGCCAATGGCCTGTGTCAACTGCTAAACTGAATTATGAGGGCCGCGCCTCAGTTATCGGTTGATAGGCGTTCGATAAATAGAATGCGTAGATTGTTTTGCGGATAGAATTTTTCCTTGATCACTTCGTACTGAGTAGGCGAGATTTTTCTTACGTTTCGCCACAAAAGCTCACAAAGTTTCGCTTTGCACCTTTGTCCACGACAAGTCTGAAATGCTTGATGGACCCGGCCCAGTTTGCTCCGGTCTCCAGGATGTATTCCAGCCAGTTTTCGACCCAAGGCGAACTTTGGGATCTTATCGGCATTAAGCATTTTCTCCCTACGGGCATTTAGCTTCTTCACTGCTTTCTCAACTGCGCCATCGAGACAGTAATTCTCACTATAGTTCGCCAACACGCCTTTAGGGTTCTCAGCGAGTGGACTGTAGGTTGCTTCATCGGAGACCGACGTGTAAGTGTGAGCGATCTTGACGTCTTTTCCGTCTGGAAATTTCTGTGACCAGTAAAAGGTCGTCTTCAACATCCAAGCTGGTTCAACACCGTTCATTGTGCTGACCAGTCCTTTTTTCTCCAGATCTGACACGATGTCGCTCGAGAGCGTTTTCAATTTTGCGAAGACGGCACCGGTATAGTGGATGAGAGGAATGCCGTGCGTCTTGAGCAGATCAGTGCTATCGATGCCTGCCGCCAGAGCCCGTTGTTCCACCCTTGTCTTGACCGGTACGCCGTCGACAAGCGTTTTGAAACCAACAAAATCGGCGTCCCGATCATGGAATGGGACACTGTGGAGACCGTCGGAGGACGCTGCGAGCCCGGGTGTGGGAAAGGCGACGAGTGTGCTCATATCTTTGCCTGAGACGTTGCGGAAAACGTATTCGACCGAGACCTTCGACTGGGAAATGTAAAGGTCCTCCGACACTATTTCAATGCTATTGCTGCGGGCCAGAACGAGACCACCGATTCCAAATTCAGCGCTTGAATCGTTCGCGAGTGGCAGGGCCGGGTGACAGATCAGTCCGGCAAACAGGCTCAAAACAGCAAGAATACGATTGCACATGTCACGCTTCTTTCGTTTGCTCACAGTATCAGAGTGGGAGCGGGGTGTTGAACCAATTGCCTATGTTTCAAGACTCGCGAATGCCTCTGTTGGGACTTCGCTACCATTGGCCTGATGGCAAGTTTCGAAGGAGAAATAGAAGCAGTTCGGTCTTGCCAAATTTCCATTTCGGGGCATTCTCCCCTTAGAACTCATTGCAAGCTTGCGTATTGCTCTGCCACCGGACGCGCATCATGCTCGTTCTACCATTACGACCCCCCGCTTCGGGTCCACCGTCACCCGCTCTCCGGTGCGGATCAGCCCTGTCACGTCCCCGTCCTCGAACCGGTCGCACATGGTGAGCTGCGCCAGCGCTGCACCTTGGGCCAGGATTGTGTTGGTGCTGTTGAAAAGGATGGCTTTGGGAGCGAGGCCGCGGGATTTCATTTCCAGCAGCATCCAAGCTGAGGCAACGCCACCCTTGGAGGTGTTAAGAACGAGGATCTTGTCCACGTAACTCTGGCCGTAAAGTTTGTGCTGGGGACGCGAAAAGACGCCGTTGATGCGGTCCAGATCGTAGCGGGCGGAGAAATTGTCATCGGCCACCAAGGCTTCGCCCTCCACCTTACCGCCGATACCCTTGTGGCACTTGAGTGTGATCATTACACAATCCTCCCGGCGCAGGCGGACGCAACGCACTCTTCCATGCTGGCCAAGGCGGGCTGATAACCGTAGCCGCCGAGGATATTGACGATCTTGGCGGAGTTGCTCAACAACCGCGTCCAGCCATTCGCCTCGCCGATTTCCCGGGCGTACTGGTTATAGAAACAGGTGCCTTCCAAAACCTTGCCGCCAGCTGTTTCGATGGTGCTCACAAGGCCCATGCGCGTGGCTTCGTAATAGATGCTGGGGGAGGTGCAGACGATGAGGGCTGTTTCCTTGTATACGTGCTGGCCGTCGCAGAGACCAGCCACCTGCTGCATCTCAACGAGGGAAAGTTGCGGTGCGGCGAACACGACCACATCCAACTTGTCACCCTTGCCGCCGAAACTGGAGCGGAGGGCATTGAGGTCGGCTGCGGTAATTTCCTGCGCGGCCAACCGCTCTCCGTCTACTGCCGCAAGCGTTGGCGCTTCTGGCGTGATCCCGACAATGTGGAACTGGGGCGTGGAACCGTAGCTCGCCATGGCCGCACCCATGTGCTTGATCTCGTCGGACGTGGGGGCGGTTTCGATTCCTTCAATCACCGGTACTTCCCAATAGGATCCGGCCATCCGCCCGATGACCGCACCGAGCACGCCCCAATCGGTCAGTTCTTTTGGCTGCTCGCGCACCACGTAACGTTTGGTTGCCTGGCGGTTTTCATCCAGATGCAGACCGTAACGCGGTGTCCGGCCCGTCAGACCTGCAGCAAGCGCTGAGGGCCCGCCTTCAAAGTTCGACCGTGCCCCGCACACGCTGTTGGAATAAATGACAACGCCCGTATCTCCATAGGCCACGTGATCACCCAGCACCGGCGGCATAATGGTCTGGTAGTTAATGCAGGTGTTGGTCATCAGGATGCCCATGGTCTCGCACGCGGCAATAAAGCGGCGCTCCAGATTGGCCATCTCTTCGGTTTGCCCAAGTGGGCTGTAGTGGTTGAGGTCCACACCGCGCGGGTCTGTGATCATGGGAATGGCAACGCGGGCGCTGTTATTTGCGAGACCTTCGACGAATTCGACGCCGGCATCACCCACGGATTCCGGGTCTGCCATCATGTGAGCCTGGGAAACCGGCACAAGATCAGCAGCATCAAACATGGCGCCAACCTGCATCATATGGTCCATGGCCCACTGTAGCGGCTGGCCCATCTCGCCGGCCAGCATAGCTTGTTCTTCACTGTTGAGCCTCACCGCTCGCGCCTCCATCAACGATCCTGCTATAACGAACGTGCTACTGGTCAGGCAGCAAGGCGTCAATTACTGGTTCCCGGATTATGCATGCCATTACAAATTCGATTGATTAGAAGTAGGGCTGAGTCAAATGAATGCATCAAGACAGCCACTCCCTTCAAGGGAGCCCGGGCCAGATGTTGAATCCAAGTCTGCCTCTGACATGTACGAAGCAATCCGGGGCATCATGAAGCAACGGCGCGTGAAGGCCAGCGAAAGCTAGTATGACGTGATGGTGTGCATCAGGTCCGTAGAAGCGGCACAGAAAGCCTTTGAACAGATTCCGGTTGAAGGCAGGCCCCTTGGTTACGGCCAGAAAGTGCAGGCTGCGCTAAACGTCCTTTGCGAAGCCTATTGGGACAGTGAGGGCGAATATACATCCAAGGGTATGGTGGGCGATGTCTATTTGGATATTTATGAACTCCTCGATCATCAATGTGCCCTGAAACACCGGGATATCGACAAGGAAGAAGCCCATCTTATCATTGGGCGCGAAATGGAGAAGCTTGTTGCTTCGATACAAAAGCCGTCAGCGATGCTGAACGAAGTCAGTGTAAAAAGCAGATCTGAAGGGGCCAGCGGGGCCACCTATTTTGTCGAATTTACATTCGAAAATGTGTCGAGCACTTATGCCTCTGTGACAGGGAAAATTTTCAGCGATGAGTTTTATGAATGCCTGATCGAAACGGGTTTTGGAGAAATTGTTGTCGAAAACCGCTAACGCACGAAGAGATTAAACCACGGAAGTGATTTGGTGCCAGGAGGCCGGAGGGATCGCGTTTACAAGTGTCGCCGGTTAGTGATGGTAAGGCGAAAATTATTTGCATATCTTTTAAACATCAAAAATTTATCGCCTAAATTTTAGGCAAAAATATTCGTACGTTTGATAAATGAATCTCAAGAAATGAGGATAAATTGAATAATTACAATTAGCTATAGAGAATTCGAAAAACTGGCACACCTCTTGAAATGGTTAACGCGAGCGATCGCAGTAAAGCGATCCAAGCGTAACCAAGAGAGGTGGACAACATGAAACTCGTAACCGCCATCATCAAACCCTTCAAGCTGGAGGAAGTCAGGCTGGCCCTGACGGCCGCTGGCATTGAAGGCGTGACAGTGACAGAAGTGAAGGGCTACGGGCGGCAAAAAGGCCATACGGAAATCTATCGCGGCGCTGAATATGCCGTGAGCTTCCTGCCCAAAATCAAGCTCGAAGTGATCGTCAACGAGGAACAGGCGAACGTTGCCGTCGAAGCGATATCCGGCGCGGCCAAAACCGGCCAGATCGGCGACGGCAAACTCTTCGTCTCCCCCATTGAGCATTCCCTGCGCATCCGCACAGGCGAAACCGACACTGACGCCCTTTAGGCGCACTGCGCCCTTCAAACTAGGAAACATCAAGATGTCAATTGACCCGAAAACCAAACTTAAAACGGCCTCGGCACTCAGCGCCGCGGCCCTCTTGCCACTCATCGCTTCGCCGGCTCTGGCCCAGGATGCCAACGCCGCCACGCTGACAGCGGATGGCAAATACATTCTCAACACCCTATTGTTCCTGATTGGCGGCTTCCTCGTCATGTGGATGGCGGCAGGTTTTGCCATGCTGGAAGCCGGCATGGTGCGCACCAAGAATGTGGCGATGCAGTGCACCAAGAACATCGCGCTCTATTCAATCTCCGGCCTGATGTTCTGGATCATCGGTTACAACCTGATGTACCCGGGTGATGGCAACTGGATCATTACTGATGTCATTGGTACGATCTCGCCGAGGGACATTCCGGACCCGAAAAAGGATCCAGGTGACTATTCCGCGGCATCTGACTGGTTCTTCCAGATGGTGTTTTGCGCCACGACTGCATCCATTGTCTCCGGCACACTGGCCGAGCGCATCAAGCTTTGGCCGTTCCTGATCTTCACGGCTGTCCTGACCGGCATCATCTACCCGATCCAGGGCTCCTGGGAGTGGGGCACCGGCTGGCTTGATGACATGGGCTTTTCCGACTTTGCCGGCTCGACATTGGTTCATTCGACAGGTGGCTGGGCGGCTCTGACAGGTGCACTCATCCTGGGCGCGCGGCTCGGCAAATACGGCCCCAAAGGTGAGGTGCGGCCCATCCCCGGGTCCTCCATGCCGCTCGCCACGCTCGGTACCTTCATCCTCTGGCTTGGCTGGTTCGGCTTCAACGGCGCCTCACAGCTCGCAATGGGCACGATTGAGGATGTTTCATCGGTCTCGAAGATCTTCGTGAACACCAACCTTGCTGCGGCCGCAGGTGTGATGGTTGCGATCATTCTCATTCAGGTGATGTACAAGAAGGTCGATTTGACCATGGCTCTCAACGGCGCGCTCGGCGGTCTGGTGGCCATCACTGCAGAGCCGCTTACGCCGTCCGTTCCCATGGCCATCGTAATTGGCGGTATTGGCGGTGTGATCGTGGTGTTCGCGGTGTCCATGCTCGACAAGTTCAAGATCGACGATGTTGTCGGCGCCATCCCGGTCCACCTTTTGGCCGGCATTTGGGGCACGCTTGCAGTGCCACTTACAAATGGCGATGCGAGCTTTGTTGCCCAGATCACGGGCATTATCGCAGTCGGCATCTTCGTCTCCGCCGCCAGTGCTGCTGTTTGGCTCATCCTGAAAGCCACGATGGGACTGAGGGTCAGCGAAGAAGAAGAGATGAACGGTCTGGATCAGGTGGAAATCGGGATCGAAGCCTACCCCGAATTCGGCCGCGGCAGCCAGATCATCTAACGGTCTTGGATCCGCAACCGGTCAACTTCCGCTTTGTTCGCTCCCATCACGTGAACCAATCGGAAGACTGGTCTCTCGGTCCTAAGAAAGAAGCCCGGCGCGTTCCCACGCCGGGCTTCACCCTTTTCAGGCAATGCGAGGAATTCAGCGCTGGTCTGAAGTCCGTCTTGCCGATAAAATCTCACATGGTTCCAGGCTCAAGGGGAGTGTGAGGTGCTCAATGATACAAAATCTGATCAAAATTCCGGTTTTCTGGATCAATGCTGTCATTGCGGTGTTTGGCTTTGTGGCGCTTTCTCACGTTCCCGGTCAAATTGCGACGAAGAAAGCGCTTGAGACCTAGGGCATTAAAATCATGGGAACTGTGGACTCCAAACGCATTGATGTTGAATACTAGGACCAAACCCGTTTTGACTTTCACACCCTAGTCTACAGTTACAAGCCGCCGGTTGGGGAAAGGCAAAGCGGGGAAAGCCAGGTTTACGAGGAACTTTATGAGAAAATCGAGCCAGGCGATGAGGTCGAGGTTCTGTACCTGTCCACCGATCACATGTAGAGCCGGCTGGTCAAAACACGCGAGGTCACCGGTTGGTTTCTCCCGATTATAACGGGAGTTGTTGGAACTCTGTTCGTCTTGATTGGACTTGTTCTCATTGTGACGTGCTTCCGCAAGGCGGCGCGACAGAGCGCTTGAGGCCGTGTGGCCACGAACCTTGAGACACCACGAAAGGGATTGATCTATTTTGCGCTCACCCTCTGCGTCCTCGGCCTGGCTTCGCGCCGCTATCTGGTGTTTCCGTCATCCTTGAACGCCTATGTGGGCGACGCCCTCTGGGCGGTGGTGGTATTTCTGGGAGTTTGATTTGTGCGGTTTTGTACGCATCAAGGATCGTGGAGGATGTTGAAATATGTTTGAGGTTGATGACGGAGAATTTCTCAACGGGGATATGCATTTTGATTATCCCTTGAGAAAATGGAAGTGGCCCCTAACCAAGTGGTACAACGGCTTTAGCCCTGTTGAACGCATACGGGGCTGGCAAGTCGGGTGGTGGTTGTGTGACTATGGGCTACTAAATGCGCCGGGGAAGGAGCTTTGCAGCTTGTGTGGTTCGAACTACATGGTGCAGTGGCACAACGAAAACTACTATGCACCGTGGGATGCACAGACGGTTTGTAAACCCTGCCACAAAACTCTGCATGGGAGATTTACGGAGCCGGGCGCATGGAACGATCTTGCAGAGCGGGCGGCTTTGCGGCTGGGTGCGCTGGCCTTGGCGTTCTCGTTTTGCATAGAGATCAGCCAACTCTACACGGAGTGGGATGCTTTCAGTTCTGCGCCATCTGCCAGTGCGGTAACTGACCAGGTCATCGTCGACCCGGCCAAGGCCGCGGAACCTGCAAGAAACTGTCGCTTGTCGATGTTCATGTGTTTTCTCCCGTAGGTTGCTTGAAATCTTATCGTCGTGCTTCTCTTAAAACCTTGGTTCTCACCTTAACAAATCCGCAGGAGGCTGCAACGGTACCAATTTACGAGAGGGAACTTGGCCAGGTGTCACTTTCGCAAGCTGCCAAGGACCGCCTCTGTGTCTTCTCCAGCTTCCTGTAATCGGTTCTCCATTTTCACAGGCGCGCCGTCCACCTCGAAGGGTAGCCCTGGCGCGCGGTAGGTGTTGCCGTCTGCCCGGTACGTGGTGACCAGACCTCCTGGGCGATTTACGTGGCGATCATCATACATTTCAACCGGGCGCATGATCGGCGAAAACGGGATGTCCTTCGACGTGAACGCCGCGGCGAGGTCAGCGGCGTTTCTCTTTGCGATCGCTGCAGCGAAAACCGGCAAGGTGCGTGTCCGGGCATTTATCTTGTCCATCGCGCTCGTTAAGGCCGGATCATCCCGTATTTCAGGTAAGTCGAGGATGTTGCAGAGCGACATCCAGTGGCCTGATGAAATTGCGCCGATAAACAACTGTCGGCCATCAGCGGTATCGAAGATGTCATACACCGGCCAGGAAAAAGAACGTTCCGGCATTGGCGGTGATTCCGTTCCCTCGATTTCATATTGGACCATGTGCTGTCCCACCAGCAGAAGACAGTTCTCAAACAAGCCAACCCGAATTTTCCGGGCCTTTGCTTCTGGGTTTTGTTGACGCTCAAGCAATGCGCCGACGACCGCCAAGGCGCCGAACAATCCGGCCATGATATCATTTGCAGAAGAACCAATGCGCAAGGGCTGTCCAGTGGGGCCAGTCATGTACGCAAGTCCTGTCATCATCTGCACCACCTCGTCCATCGCAGTGCGATTCTCGTAGGGCCCCCGGAGAAAACCCTTGTTCGAAGTGATAATCAGATCCGGGTAGCGTTTGCGCAAGCTTTCAGGATCCAGCTCCATTTGGGCCAGGGACGAGTCCTTGAAATTCTCTACGAACACATCTGCGTCCGCGAGCAATTTGTCCAGCTCTGACCTGCCTTCTGGAGTTTTCAGGTCGAGGCACACCGAACGCTTGCCTCGGTTGAACATTGGAAAGAACCCTGAACCCATACCAGTGAGCTGACGGGTTTTGTCTCCTCCCGGTGGTTCAACCTTGATGACTTCGGCTCCAAGGAACGCCAGGAACATGCCGCAAGAGGGCCCCATTACCATGTGGCTGAGCTCAATAACCCGAATGCCATTGAGAGGTTGGTAGGGCTCGCTCATATTTACCGCGCCTCTTTCAATTGATGTGGCGAAAAGTGTGGCCGTCAGTCCACAGTCCCGAACTTTCCCCGCGCAGGGCAGATAATTCGCTTTACCGGTTATCTGCTAACTTCTACCATTTGTTCAATGCCAACGCATAGCGGCGTGGCCGGACTTTTTAACCGGGTTTAGAGGTCAATAAGATGCAATCAAGCTATTTGCACGTCTGTGGGCGGTCGCTTTCTCTAGTTGCCGCCTTTGTTATCGCATTCTGTTCAGCTGAACGGGCACAAGCCAACGTCTCCGTCAAAGTCTTCAAAGATATTGTGGTAATTGGCGATTCTCTGGCAGACGGTTTGCATAGCGGTCTCTACTGCTTGTTAAAAGAAGGGAAAACCGAGCGCAAACTGTCCAAAAAGACTGGGATCGGCAGTGGTCTGGAAGCCCTTTGGTGTATGAGAAATTCATTCGCGGGCGAGCTCCTTATGCGAAGTTTTCAAGGCAAATCATGGTCGGGCTCGTGCTGAATTTGAGGAAGCATTGGCGTCCAATTCGACGTTTACGCCGGCAACGGTGATGTCAGGTTATACGTTGACCGATCAAGCCAGATTTGGCTGGATTTCAGATCGAAATGAAGATTTTGAGGCTGCGTTGGCACTTGCAGATCAAGCCGTGGAGATCAATCCGGGATATGGTGAAATTCACAACATTATTAGTTACGCATGCATGACCGAGCCACTGAAGCTGCTGAGAGCAGCTGTCAGGTTAAACCCCATAATACCATCGCTCAATGCTCCCACCCGATGGTCCCATTTGCGCCCTCCGATTGAGATGACGCGCCCTGGTTGATGCATGAGGGTGTTCCAGGCTTGGCAGCAGTGATCTGCGATGTCGTCGCAGGTCTTGAAAACGAGGGTCGAAAGCCAGGTGTCCCGGATGAACGGCCAGACGTTCTCGACCGGGTTCACCTCTGGTGCCCTTGGCGGCCGTGGGACGAGGGTGACGTTGTCGGGGACAGCCCATTTGGGTGAGCTCTGCCCTCCCGCCCGATCAGGGATCAGGAGGGCGTGTACCCCGGCCTCGACCTGTTGACCGATGAGCTTGAGAGGCTCAGCCATGGGGTGAGTGTCGCACCAGGGCATGCCCCGCCCGTCGCCGTTGGCCCTGGCAGGGCAGAGGGTGCCGAAGAGACAGGCCCCTTCGGTCCGCTGATCGTGTGGCGCGCGGGGCCGCGCTCCCCGCCGCGCCCAGCGTCGCGGGCGTTTGTTCTTCTGACCCATCCGGGCTTTGTCCTGAACCCGGAGCTCTATCGGCTTGCCGCCACATTGGCTGCGGATGTGGTCGACGACGTCGCAGACGTTTTGTTGAACGCCTCGCTGGCCTCGTCGTCTGTGCGTCGTGCGGGCGGGCGGAGAGCTTGGCGAACCCCATGGCGCGAAGGTCCCGTCCCGGCGTCTGACGACTGACCGGGACGCCCGGTTCCTCCTGCGCCCCCTGCGCCTGCGCCAGATCGACCCGCCTCAACAGTCGCTGCCAGCGCCGTGCGGTGTTCGTCTGTCAGGATCGGCGTCTTTGCGGGCGCCTTGCGGGTCACCAAGGCCTCCGCGCCGCCGGCCTTGAAGCGCAACACCCCGTCCCGGATCACCTGCAGGCCCCCGCCGCCGGTGCGCGCGACCTCGTTGCGAGACCCACCGTCGAGGATCACCGGCAAGGCAAGAAGCTGCCGCGTCTGATCCGCCTCTTCGCTCTTGCGCGCTGTGCGAGGCAGGTCATCGCCCAGAAAGTCCGCTCTCGGTTGAACAGCCGCTTCCATGGAAAATCTCCCTTGTTTTCCATGCTGAAGCATGCCGAACATCGATTGGGAACCCCCTCGGAGAGCCTGAGCCAGTAAGCCGCAGTATTAGTATGTCACACAAAACGGTCGCGTGGTAGCGATCGGCAACATGGCTTGGCAAAGCAAGCGAGCTGGCACAAAAATGGAGTCGCCAAAAGTCGATTGCTGGCGTTTTGAGAAAGGCAAAATCGTCGCGTTCCACGAGTTCTATGACACCGCAAAAGCGATAGCGGCTGCGAACGAGGCAGCATGTTGAAGGCAAGGCTCTAATACACTGAGGCGCTACCTGAGTAGCATCAAGCTCAAACTGGCACGCCTGGCACCCAGACGTACCCATCGTCATCAATGATATAGACTTCTCGCTGACCGTGCGGCTTGTCGATTGCGCCAGCTAATACTGTCCAGCCACCCTCGCGCGCGCTAGTCTCGGCCTTGTCGGGGTCCCGGCCATAGAGGCGAAGTTCAGCGCCAGCGCCACGCCCCTCCACATCCTTGATAACTCCGGTCATCTCATGGTCAAGGTATGTGTGGTCCGCGTGCAACATCCAGATGGAGCCTTGCGCCTGCATAACGGCGAAATCAGGATCCGAGTAAACGTCTTCAGCGCCCAGAACAGCTTTGGCAAACTTCACCGCCGCACCCACATCGCGAACCAGCAGGTTGACCCCGAGCCCCTGTTTGAGCGTGCGACCAAACTCATCTGCCGGCATCCAGCTTTCGCCCTCACGCTTTTTCATGTGCTACATCCTGCGTTCGACCATCATCTTTTTAACCTCAGCAATGGCCTTTGCCGGGTTCAGACCCTTGGGGCAGGCCTTGGTGCAGTTCATGATGGTATGGCAACGATAGAGCCTGAAAGGATCTTCCAGATCGTCAAGCCGCTCGCCCGTGGCTTCATCCCGGCTGTCGATCAGCCAACGGTATGCCTGGAGCAGGATGGCGGGGCCAAGATAGCGGTCCCCGTTCCACCAGTAACTCGGGCAAGACGTTGAACAGCAGGCACAGAGGATGCACTCATACAGACCATCAAGTTTTTCCCGGTCGTCATGAGACTGGAGCCATTCCTTGCGGGGCTCAGTGGTCTCCGTCTTGAGCCAGGGCTCGATTGAACGGTGCTGCGTATAGAACCGCGTCATATCCGGCACCAGATCCTTAACGACAGGCATGTGCGGCAAGGGATAAATTTTCACCAGCCCGTTAATCTCATCCAGACCCTTGAGACACGCAAGCGTGTTGGTGCCGTCAATGTTCATGGCACAAGAGCCGCAGATACCTTCACGGCAGGAACGCCGGAATGTGAGAGTAGGATCGATCTCGTTCTTGATCTTGATGATCGCATCCAGAACCATCGGCCCGCAATTTTCCACATCCAGGTGATAGGTATCCACCTGCGGGTTACTTCCGCCATCCGGGTCATAGCGGTAGATACGGAATTCCCGTGTCTTCCCGGTGTCCTGGGCAGGCCAGCTCTTGCCTTGTTGAACCTGGCTGTTCTTCGGGAGTGTCAATTGGACCATTCTGGTTCGATCCTCAGTTTTCGGTTTTCGGTCTGCAGGCGTTTGGCGTTTTTCTCACAAATGCCTTTGCCTTCAGAACCTGGTTGCCATTCATAATACCCTGGAGCCGCTTAATCTCAGGCTTGTTCTTCTTCACGTACATCACCACAAACTCAAGCTCGGCTTCCGTTAAATTCTTCTTGGCCGCCGTGATGATGCAGTCGCATCCGGCCTTCTCCATTTTCAAGCTCGGCCTGCACTTCTCATGAAGATATTTGTAGTGATATTCCACTGTTTGGGCCTGGACAGCCCCCGCAGCCAAAATGAGAAATGCAGTGGTGGTTGCAAGCTTCAGCATGGTCGTGGTCTTCCGTTTCCTATCTGCGCCCTACTCCCCACTGCCCGCGAATTATCGTTCCTAGTACACCCGCGCCTTAGGCTTGATGTAACTGATGTCATTGGTCATGGTGAAATTGTGCACCGGCCGGTAACCAATACTGATCTTGCGCTTGTCCGTATCTGCCCAGGCCAAGGTGTGTTTCATCCACTTCTTGTCATCCCGGTCCGGATAGTCTTCACGTGCATGGGCACCGCGGCATTCTTCTCGGTTCTGTGCGGAATCCATTGTAACGACGGCCTGGGAAATCAGGTTGTTATACTCCAGCGTTTCCACCAGATCGCTGTTCCAGATCAATGAGCGATCGGTGACGCCGATATCTTCAATACCGCCCCACAGATCGTGGATATTTTCATGGCCTTCATCCAGCACGTCGCCTGTGCGGAACACAGCACAATTGGTCTGCATGGTCTTCTGCATATTGAAGCGTTGCTGCGCCGTTGGTGTGCTGCCAGAAGCGTGACGGAAATGATCCAGCCGCGCGAGGGCCTCGTCGCCCGCACCATTGTTGAAATCTGCATGGGGCTGGTTTGGCTCTGTAACCTCGGCGCACCGCAGACCAGCTGCCCGGCCAAAGACCACCAGATCAATCAGTGAATTGGAACCCAGGCGGTTGGCACCGTGAACCGAAACGCACGCAGCTTCACCAATGGCCATGAGGCCACGCACGGTCTTGTGCGGATCCTTCTTGTCACCGGCGATGACCTCACCATGATAGTTCGTCGGGATGCCGCCCATATTGTAATGCACGGTCGGCAGTACCGGGATGGGCGCCTTGGTGACATCAACACCCGCAAAAATCCGTGCAGATTCCGAAATACCGGGCAAGCGCTCTGCAAGCAGACCCGGGTCGAGATGATCCAGATGCAGGAAGATATGATCTTTCTCCTTGCCCACGCCGCGGCCTTCGCGGATCTCGATCGTCATGGACCGCGAAACCACGTCACGGGACGCCAGGTCCTTGGCGGACGGGGCGTAGCGTTCCATGAACCGTTCACCCTCGGAGTTGGTTAGGTAACCACCCTCGCCACGAGACCCTTCTGTGATCAGACAGCCCGCGCCGTAAATGCCGGTGGGATGGAATTGCACAAATTCCATGTCCTGAAGAGGCAGGCCGGCACGCAAGACCATGGCATTGCCATCACCGGTGCAGGTGTGTGCGGATGTGCAAGAGAAATAAGCGCGGCCATAGCCACCTGTTGCCAGGACGGTCTGATGTGCCTTGTAACGATGGATCGTGCCATCTTCCAGATTGAGCGCCATGATCCCGCGGCAAGCGCCATCTTCCATGATCAGGTCGAGCGCGAAATACTCGATGAAGAACTCCGCCGAGTGGCGCAATGACTGACCATAGAGCGTGTGCAGCATGGCGTGCCCGGTCCGGTCAGCCGCCGCGCAGGTGCGCTGGGCGGGGGGACCTTCGCCATATTCCGTGGTCATTCCACCGAAGGGGCGCTGATAAATCTTGCCGTCTTCGGTACGCGAAAACGGGACACCAAAATGTTCCAGCTCATAAACGGCTTTTGGCGCATTCCGGCAGAGATACTCGATGGAATCCTGATCACCCAGCCAATCCGAGCCCTTTACGGTATCGAACATGTGCCAGCGCCAGTCGTCTGGCCCCATGTTCCCGAGAGATGCCGCAACACCGCCCTGGGCCGCAACCGTGTGTGAGCGGGTCGGGAAGACCTTCGAAACACAGGCTGTCCGCAATCCGGCCTGTGCAGCGCCAAGTGTCGCACGAAGGCCGGCGCCACCGGCGCCTACGACCACCACGTCGTACTCGTGATCAACCACATCATAAGCGCGGCCGTTCACAAAGAACCCACCTGCACCATTCGCTTTTCGGTTTGTTGCCATCAGGTTGCAAATCCAAGTTTCAAAATTGCGTATCCACCAGCCACAGCCATGATGATGCAGAAGAAATTATTGAGCAGCAAGGCGGCAATCTTGCGGCCTTCCGAACTCACATAATCCTCAATGATAACCTGCATTCCGAGGCGCATGTGCCATGTCATTGATACGATCATCAGCAAAAGCAGGATCACCACGAACGGCGACCCCAGCAAAGCAGCAACTTCTGCATGAGTTTTGCCCACCGCATTAACCAGCACCAAGGCAAAACCGAGGATAAGTGGAATGTTTGCTATGGCCGTCACGCGCTGGTGCCAGAAATGCTCGGTTCCATCCTTGGCAGAACCAAGACCACGAACTTTGGAAAGTGGTGTGCGCAAGCTCATGACTATTTAACTCCGTACGCGATGAACCAGACGACCAGCGTCAAAATGATCGACCAGGCCAGCGTCAGCTTGGCGTTGCGTTCAACGGTGGGCAGTTCAAACCCGTGTCCCATGTCCCAGAACAGATGCTTGATGCCGCCCAGTGCATGATGGATGAGCACCCAAGTGTAACCGAACAGGATCAACCGGCCGAACCAGGAGGCAAAGAAACCATTCACCAGATCGAAATATTCCGGTCCCGACGCTGCCGAGATGAGCCACCAGACTACAAGGAAGGTGCCGAAATAAAGAGCAGCTCCGGTGATGCGATGCACGATCGACATCATCATGGTCAGCATAGGCGTGTAGATTTGAAGATGCGGGGAAAGCGGGCGCTCCCGCGAAAGGTTTGAGTCCGTCATATTTGTCTCTTGCTACGACCCTTTGAATATTATCATAGGCCTATATTGCACTGCACACAAATACTGCATTGTGATTAGACGTTCAAAAACCATCACAATCGCCGCTTGTCACCGCGGCAACAGCGTCCAATAGTCCAACTCAAGGATTACACCTTCCGCAAATCCTTTCTCCAACGGCCCTGGAAAGTCTGCACAAGGCTTATCGACAGTTGCCCGCGTGATAAGCCTGAGCGCACCCACATCTTCACGTCCGGGGATATCTGAAACCTCTTCAACTTCAGTCCAACAGAACACGGTCCCACCGGCAAACAGTGGCGCCACATGTCGGCCACTGTTGATGGCCGCGATATGAAAAGCATTGCCGAGCCCATTGAAACTGAGCGCGCGGGCCATCGAAATGACATGTCCGCCGTAGATCAGGCGGCGGCCGAAGCGGCCCTGGCCTTCGGTGAACTGGTTGAAGTGCACTTTGGCCGTGTTCTGGTAAAGCCGGGTAGCGATCATGTGCTCGGCTTCTTCGACGGTCATCCCGTCCACATGGTCGATCCGCTCACCAGCCTCATAGTCGCCGAAGCGGTGCGGTGATCCTGCAAGGTCATTGTCCCAGGCAGTCGAATTGATCTCGGGGCAAGCAACGCCCAGCAAATCAGCCGAGACCGAAGCCGCCAACTCAGGCACAACGGCTTCTGGCGCCGGTGAAGCCTCATCGCGCTTCCTGACCATGACCCAGCGCACATAGTCCAGCACAACGTCGCCAGCCTGATCCCGGCCCGTCGAACGCACGTAAACGACACCTGTCTTGCCATTGGAATTTTCTTTAACGCCGATCACATCCGACGTGGTGGACAGCGTATCGCCGACGAAGACAGGCTTGAGGAACCGGCACTCCGCATACCCGAGATTGGCAACGGCATTCAGCGAGATGTCCGGCACGGTCTTGCCAAAAACGATGTGGAAGACCAGCAGATCATCCACAGGCCCATCCCGGTAACCGATGGTCGTTGCAAAATCTGCCGACGATTGAACGACAAAGCGCGATCCATAAAGCGCGGTATACAATGCCACGTCGCCGGATGTGACTGTGCGCGGGGTGGCGTGAATGATCGTTTCACCTACGGTGAAGTCTTCAAAGAAGCGCCCGGAATTGGTTTTGCTCATGCTGCGGCCTGCTCGTTTTTTTCAATGGCATCGGCAATGGCCACCGTCCTCTGAGCCATCACTTCATGCAACAACTCCACCATCTGCCCATCTACGGTGATGACACCTTTTCCGGCATTTTTCAGTTCCTTGAACGCAGCAATAATCCTGCGCGCCCATTCCACCTCGTCAGCACCTGGAGAAAAGATCTCGTTGCAAGGCCCAAGCTGTCCCGGATGGATCAGCGTCTTGCCATCCATCCCAAGATCTCGGCCCTGTGCGCACTCAGCACGCAAACCCTCTTCGTCGCGGAAGTTATTGTAAACCCCGTCGATCACATCCAGACCGTATGCCCTCGCGGCCAATACCGTTGCAGAGAGCCACGAGAGAACGGGTGAACGGTCAGGCACAAACTGGGCTCGTGTTTCTTTCAGCAAGTCGTTTGTTCCAAGGATGAAGCAGGTGAGGTTGACTTTAGGATCAGCCGCAACAGTTGCAATGTCCTGCACATTCAAAATGCCGAGAGGCGTCTCAATCATCGCCCAAATCTGAAGATCAGAAGGCGCACCGGCCGCAGACAGTTTCTTCACCACATCAACCAGATCGCCCGGCTTGCCCACTTTCGGAATAAGAACACCATCTGCACCGCATGTAGCCGCCGCTGCCAGATCATCTTCGCCCCACGGGGACTCAAGACCGTTGATTCGAACAATCAGCTCCCGCCCGCCATAGCCTCCGGCTTTGACCCGGCTGCAAACCAAATCGCGCGCTGCGGCCTTTGAATCCGGAGCAACTGAATCCTCCAGGTCAAGGATAAGGCTGTCTGCGCTGAGCGATTTGGCTTTTTCCAAAGCCCGTTCATTGATGCCCGGCATATACAACACGCTGCGCCGGGGGCGGATATTCCCTGCCATTTGTCGTCTAACCCAAATTTTTCAAAATTCGCGCGGACCATAATTGCTGCAACACAACAAGCCAAGCAGACTTTGGGTGCAAATTTCAATTTCACCTGACCATGCGCACAGGTGTGCCTATACTGAAGAGATGGCCAGAATCCTCTCAATATCATCGTTTGTAACCCGCGGGCGTGTTGGAAACAGCATCGCCGTCTCCGTTCTGGAGGGATTGGGACACGAAGTCTGGGCAATTCCGACTATCTTGCTGTCGGCAAGGCCAGGCCTCGGAACAATTTCACCTGTGCCCATACCAGCAAAGTCCATCACGGAGATCGTTGCAATTTTTGAAGCAGATAGGGTCCTGTCCTCGGTGGACGGCCTGCTCACGGGTTATCTCTCGTCAGCGGATCATGTCAAAGCGGCGGCCGAAGCAGTCGCTCGCGCCAAGTCAGCCAATCCTGACCTCTTGTACCTGTGCGACCCTGTCATGGGAGATGAGGGCAAGGGGTTGTACATCGATAAAGACGCCGCCAACCTGATCAGGAACGAACTTGTCCCATTGGCCGGTGTGATCACACCCAATGCGTTTGAACTCAAATGGCTGGCGGAAAGCGATTCGGAAGATCTCGCGGATTTGGCGCACCAGATGGAACCAGATATTATCGCTGTAACCTCAGCCTCCAGCAACACAGACAAAATATCCAACCTGCTTTGCACATCAGGCGAAATCCAAGAATGCACCTCGCCACGAATTTTCGATGTGCCAAACGGCACCGGCGATCTGTTTTCAGCGCTTTTGTTGTCAGAACTCTTATCCGGACAATCCGCCCGGCCTGCCTTTGAACGTACCTGCATGATTCTGGAAAAAACGGCCGCCGAAAGCAGCGGTGCTGAGATCCTCGACCTGCGGCCTGCCTTGCGCACCTCAGGTTTTGCATGATGTTTTGCGGCGTAGACGGATGTCCGGCAGGTTGGGTCGCCGTAGTTTGGGATGGAGCCAAATCCGCAAAAGCAATCCTGAGCGCCAGTTTCAAAGATGTGCTTGAACTATCTGCAGCGACGATTGCGGTTGATATGCCGATTGGGCTGCCGGACGTCGCTGGCAAACCGGGGAGAACATGCGAAAGCCTGGCGCGAGCCCGGCTGGGCATGCGGCAATCCTCGGTCTTCGCAGTTCCCGCTCGCCTGGCTGTGATGGAGATCGATTACCGAAAGGCCTGCACCATCAATCTCACTCATTCCGATGCACCGAAAAAGGTTTCCAAACAATGCTACAATCTCTTCCCCAAGATCCGGGAGATTGACGCGCTGATCACACCTGAACTCCAGTCCCGCGTGTACGAAGTTCACCCGGAACTGGCTTTCTGGGCCTTGAACAATCAGCAACCGCTCGAACTTGCCAAGAAAATCAAAAGTCGTGCCAACCCTGAAGGGCTGGCCCTGCGCCGCGATTTGCTTAGCGCAGCTGGTTTCCCGATATCCGTATTGGATCACCATCCCTGGCTAAAAAGCAAAGTCGGCCTCGACGACGTTCTGGACGCTTGTGCTTGCGCCTGGAGCGCGATGCGCATAAGCCGGGGCGAACACATCACCTTGCCGCCCGAACCTGTTTACGATGGACGTGGCCTGAGAATGGAAATCAATGCCTGACAAAATCACAAAATCCGCCATTGAAGCCGCCTACGGTCGTATCAAGAACCACATCAGGCGCACGCCCATCATGGCGCTGGAAGGATCAGCTGCGAACCACGACACGGACATCACGCTGAAGCACGAATGCCTGCAGCATGCCGGCTCTTTCAAGGCACGCGGCGCGTTCAACAGTTTGGTCGGCGCAGATGTGCCGGAGGCAGGTGTGGTGGCCGCATCTGGTGGAAACCATGGCGCGGCCGTTGCCTTCGCGGCCAGCACCCTCGGGCACAAGGCCAACATCTTTGTCCCGGAAATCTCGTCCCCTGCAAAGATCAACCTCATCCGCTCATACGGCGCGGAAGTGCATGTGACCGGTGCACGGTACGCTGATGCGCTTGCCGCCAGCGAAGAATCGATCGAACGCACAGGCGCCATGACCATCCACGCCTATGACCAAGCCTCAACCCTGGAAGGACAGGGGACGCTCGGCCTCGAATTGGAACAACAGGCCCCCGATCTCGACACGATCCTGATCGCCGTGGGCGGCGGCGGCCTCATCGGCGGCGCGGCGTCCTGGTATCGTGGTGCAACCAAAATTGTTGGCGTAGAGCCAGAAACCTCCTGCGCACTGCACGCTGCGCTTGAGGCCAGCGAGCCAGTAACTGTGAAACCGGAAGGTGTTGCCGCCGACAGCCTCGGCGCCAGCTCAGCCGGTCCGATGATGTTTCCGATTGCGCAAAGCTATGTGGATCACGTGGCGCTCGTCACTGACGAGGCCATTACGGCAACCCAAGCCTGGTGTTGGCAAAAACTCCGCCTCGCCACAGAACCCGGTGGCGCAGCCACCCTCGCCGCCCTCCTCCACGGCGCCTACAAACCCGCCAAAGGTGAGTGCGTCGGCGTCATCATGTGCGGGGCGAATGTGGAACTCTCCAAACTCGATAAATTGATCGAAAACTGACGGTCCGGTCCAGTCTTGCAATTATGGGTTCTCATTCATATTGACAATATAGTTGTTAAATAGGAGTCAACCTAATGGAACTGCAATCCCTCGAAAACCTCATCAGAGCCAACATCGAACCCGCCCAGTACGTTGCCTTCTTCGGAGCTCTTGCCCATTCTTGGAGCGCTTGAACTTTGGTTCAGTCGGGGCAACCGGTCTTCATTCGCATCTTCAAGGAAGACTCGGTTCTGGAACTCTGGATGCGCAATGAGGAAGGCTGGATCCGCTTCCGCGACTTCGATATTTGCCGATGGTCTGGAACATTGGGACCGAAACTAAAGGAAGGAGACCACCAGTCTCCGGAAGGGTTTTATCGGGTCAAACAGTCCCGCCTCAATCCCAACAGCAAATACCACCTGTCCTTCAACCTGGGATTTCCCAATGCCTTCGACCGGGCGTATTGGCTCATTTCTCATGGTGCATGGCTGGTGCGTGCCTATCGGGTGTTACGCCCTGACAGACCCCGCGATTGATGTGATTTACGGCCTCGTAGAGGCCGCGCTGAAGAATGGTCAAGCGCATGTGCCGATGCACATCTTTCCCTTCCGGATGACAGTGGAAAACTTAGCACATCACAGCAAATCAAAATGGATCGGCTTTTGGAAGTGCCTGAAGCCGGCCTGGGTGGCATTCAACCAGACCTGCGAAATCCCCCGGATCAGTTGTGCGAGGCAATCGCTATGTCATTGATGCGGGCGCTACTTAGCCGTCCCTATTCAGCCGCGTCCGCGCTGCCCTGGCCCCAACGGTTTTCCACATAATCCTCAACGATGCCCTTGAACTGATCGGTGATATCCTCACCGCGAAGGGTCATGACTTTCTTTCCATCGATAAAAACCGGAGCAGCTGGAACTTCGCCGGTGCCTGGCAACGAAATACCGATGTCGGCATGCTTGGATTCGCCAGGCCCGTTAACAATGCAGCCCATCACTGCAAGCTGTAAGTCTTCAAACCCCTTATACTGCTCACGCCATGCGGGAAGGCGATCGCGCAGATATCCCTGCACATCCTGAGCAAGTTCCTGGAATACTGTAGAGGTCGTACGTCCACACCCAGGACACGCAATAACCATAGGCATAAAGGCTCTAAGTCCTAGAGATTGCAGTATTTCTTGCGCTACAATCACTTCTTTGGAGCGGTCACCGCCAGGTTCAGGCGTAAGCGATATTCGGATGGTATCCCCTATACCTTGCTGCAAGAGCACGGCAAGACCGGCAGTTGACGCAACAATGCCCTTGGAGCCCATCCCTGCCTCTGTAAGCCCTAAATGCAGAGAATAATCACACTGCGAGGCGATCATTTGATAGCAGGTTATAAGGTCTTGAACTTCAGATACTTTCACCGAAATGATGATCTTGTCCCGGCCAAGACCGATCTCTTCCGCCCGCGCCGCCGACATCAGGCCCGAATTGACCATAGTGTCGTGCATCACTTCGCGGGCATCTTTCGGCTGGGCGAGCTTGCTGTTGGCATCCATATTGGCCGCTAGCATATCCTGATCGAGCGAACCCCAGTTTACACCAATGCGCACCGGCTTGTTATATTCGATGGCCTTTTCGATCATCATCGAATAGTTGCGGTCGCGCTTGCCCTTGAAACCCACGTTCCCCGGATTGATCCGGTACTTGTCGAGCGCCTCGGCGCATTCGGGAAAATCGCGCAACAGCGTGTGGCCGATATAGTGGAAATCGCCAACAAGCGGCACGTCGCAACCCATGGTCCGAACCTTGTCGCGAATATGGGCAACCTGCGCCGCAGCTTCCTTCCGGTCCACAGTGATGCGCACAAGTTCGGAGCCGGCTTTCGCTAGGTCAAAAATCTGCTGCGCGGTGGCATCCGCATCTGCTGTGTCGGTGTTGGTCATGGACTGCACCACAACAGGCGCACCGCCACCCACCTGTACGTTGCCAACTTTCACGCCGATGGACTGCCGCCGCTGGATTTCCGGATATCCGGCCATACCTATTAGAACCCCTAACTGTTCGAACTTGCGCCCCTTTTGCACCAGCCTCGCGACAGGTTCAAGACACAGCGACACGTTCTCCGTAATGCAGGATACTGCTGTCTTTTGGTCCTTCGACGCCCGGTTTCGGATTGTACGAGAGAATCGCCAGCAATCTGGCACGGTTTCCAGTGACCCGGTTCACCCGGTGCAATGAATAATGGCCACGAAACAGCATGAGCGTGCCCGGCTCCATGGACACGGTCCGGCACCCCTTCAGATCTCCCAGGATACGGGCCACGGCATCGTAATTTTCATCCTTTTCACTGCGGATCATCGGCGCATATTGGAACTCGCCACCGCCTTCCGGCGCCTGGATCATCAACGTGGTTGTCATGTTTCCTCGATCGAAATGCCACTGCTGGCAGCCGCCTGGTTCCATGACAGAAATGTTCAGGGCTTGAAATTTGCCGGCGCCGGGATAGAGCCTGGGCAATCCCATCACCGCGCCCGGGAACTCAGCCATCACGTCACTTTCGTGCAACGTCTTGAGAGCAGAACCCTCCGGGATCAAATCACCGGCCACCTGCCCCAGTTTGCGTGCGCCTTTCCGCCGGAGAGGATGATCCTGCGGGTAGTTTGCCAGAGCATCCGTCTGATAATTGAAGAAGTAGGGACTTACCTCGGTCGGCCCACCGTAGGCCAAAGGTGCAAGTTCGCGCACTTCCGCGGTCAATCGCTGCAATCCCGCCTCGTTGAGAAAAGCCGGCAAACAACCACACCCACTCTCATCCAGATCGCGCTGTACATCGGCAACCACTTGCGCGAAACCGGGGCTGCCAAGGTCAGCAATCGGATACCTGTTCAGATTGAGCAGGCTTGCGGCATCTATCATTGCATCTGACATCACAATTCTCCCTGCCCAACTATGATCCTGAGGTGCCCGGCCCATCAAGACGAAAAATCTAAACTCACATGGGACCGAAACGCTCCACATATTCAGAAGCGCTGATGCCCAGATGCCGCTGAAAACTACGTCGCATGCGCTGCAGATCACCAAACCCAGCCTTGGCCGCCACTTGCTTCTTCGGCACCCCTTCGTTCAACAGCGCACGGGCATATTCAAGCCGTGTGATCTCCACAAACTGCACTGGCGAAACGCCAAGGGACGCGGAAAACTTAGGGCTTAGGGTACGATGGCTCATGTTGGCTTCAGTGGCCAGATCTTCCAGCTTCCATTCCCGCCCGGGATCTGCAGAAACAGTTTCAGCCAGCTTGGCCAACCTTGGTTCAAGACTAAATTGCGCATGCAACAGATTGGAATACTGGCTTTGCCCGCCACCGCGCCGAAATGATAGCTCAGGCTTCCAGCTACTTGCCCGAAGACGCAGGCTATGGTTCAAGTATCACCTGCCTGGATGGCGCCGCTTATCTGATGTGACCAAAGCCCTTGGCGACGTCGGCTTTGAAGAAAAAGAAATTGCAGGCATCATGGGCAGCAATTTCCGCCGGGTGGCGGAACAGGTCTGGAAATAGGAAAACAGGATGACCCATGGAATGGTTTCAGCCCCGCAACCAGAAGCGGTTGAGGCGGGATTGGATATCCTGAAAGACGGTGGCAATGTGGTGGACGCGGCCATCGGAGCCGGCCTGGTGCAGACCGCAGTCGACCCGCAAATGTGCGGCATTGCCGGTTTTGGATCCATGCATCTCTACATGGCAGACACTGGAACCCAAACCCTGATCGATTTTCATGGACGTGCCCCGCTCGCCACCACACCGGACATGTGGGAAGACCTCATCGTGCGCGAATGCGATGACGGCTTTGGCTTTGTGTTGCGAGGCGAGGTCAACGAAATCGGCTATCAGTGCATGACCACGCCGCTCACCCTCAAAGCGTTCGATGAAGCATTAACGCGGTTTGGGACCCGTTCGCTTGCGGACATGCTGCAACCGGCCATCGCTTACTGCGAGGATGGTTTCGCTGTGCGCCCCCACGTTCACGGCTTCTGGTCCCGCGGCGAGGACAATGGCCGCATCGCCCGTAATCGCGGCCTCAAAGACGATCCCTCTACTGCGAAAATCTATATGAAGCCGGACGGCACAATGCACGGCATCGGAGAGATCCTCAAGAACCCGGACATGGCACGGACCTACCGCCGCCTTGCCGAGAAGGGCGCGGACGACTTTTACATCGGTAAACTCGCCCAGGCGATTGCCGCCGACATGCACCTCAATGGCGGCCTGATTACCATGGAAGATCTTGCAGCATGCAAGACACTGGACACGGAGCCACTCTGGACCAACTACCGCGGATACGATGTGGCCACCAACCAACCTCCCGGCGGCGGGTTGATGATCATCATCATGCTGAACATTCTGGAGAACTTCGATCTTGCCGCCATGGGGCACAACTCACCCGACTATGTTGCCACGGTGTCGGAAGCCATGAAAATCGCAACGGTCGATAAGGACACCCGCATGGGTGATCCGCTCTTCTTCGATATTCCGTTCGAAGAGCTCATGTCCAAGGATTACGCAAAGGCCATGGCCGACCGCATCAAGCGCGGTGAGAAGACACAAGTCCCCCGCATGAATTCCGGCGGGCCGGAGAGCAAGGAAACCACACACATCTGCGTCGCGGACACCAAAGGCAATTGTGTATCCGTGACCCATTCGCTCGGATCAAGCTCCGGTGTGGTCACAGAAGGCCTGGGCTTTATGTACAACAATTGCATGATGGTCTTCGATCCACGCCCCGGCCACGCAGGTTCACTGGCCCCCGGCAAAGCGCGCTTCACCGCGCTGTCCCCCAGCATAGTGTTCAAGGACGGGAAGCCATTTTTCCTCGTTGGCGCTCCCGGCGGCACAACCATTACCATGGGCAACCTGCACGCAATCCTGAATGTCATCGATTTCGGCATGAACGCCCAGGACGCCGTCTCCGCCCCGCGCTTCATCACCACGTCTGATGTGATCGAAATGGAAAACCGGGTGTTTCGCTCCGCTGAGCGCGAGCTCCAGGCCCGAGGCTATCCCACCAAACGCCATGCCCTCAGCCACATGACGCCGACTGTGCATGGCATTCGCATCGTGGATGGTAAACTGGACGGTGGGGCGGATCCCTCAGGAGATGGCATGGCCGCACAGATTTAGGCGGCCAGGCGAAAGTGATAGGCAACGCAGGGCTGGTCGATTGAGCGGACGCCATCCGCATCCGGCGGGTTGGAAAGGAAGATGCGCTCCATCTCATCTTTTACTTCTGGCAATTGTGCCAGTCTGGCCGGGTCGGTTCGAATCATCCGGTCAAGGAGCGCCTCAAAGTCCGGGTAGTGCCGTGTCAACACATATTCTTTTTGGGCCAGAAGCTCGAACGCCCTTCTGGACCCTAACCCGTTCATGATGGCATGAGAATTGGTCCGGACTTCTGTTTCGTCTTCCACCAGCTTCACGGCATCGAACATCCCGCCAAACGGTTGCGGCTCGACCACGTGCAAGCGCCCACATGGCTTCAGAACGCGGACAACTTCTTCCAGAGCCTTTTCTTGCACAACCATCGGCACATGGTGGAAGGAAAAGAAAAAGCACACCAGATCCATCGCGTTGTCTTCGATTGGCAAAGCCTGGGCAACACCTTCAAGCATGTAAACGTTGCAAGGCAAGTTGTTCCTTGCTCTGGCGACTTTTGCCGCGTCGATTTCAATCCCGGTAACATTTCCGCCGGCCTCATGCATCTGCCGCGCGAATGCTCCATCGCCTGCGCCCAAATCGGCAATCATGATGCCATTCAAGTCCAAAACTGTTTTGAGATACTCAATGTGCGCCACGAGAGCCTCCTGCGGCTTGGTGATCCCTCATTACCTTATAGTGGAAAATTCTGGCACCGCCCCCGGCGTTCGGTTAGAAAAACGAAATTTTTCGCTTCAGGGAACCTCAGATCATGCCCCAATATCGCTCCAGAACTTCCACTCATGGCCGCAACATGGCAGGCGCACGCGCCCTTTGGCGTGCAACAGGCATGACAGAAGGCCAGTTCGGCAAACCCATCATCGCCGTAGCAAACAGCTTCACCCAGTTCGTGCCAGGCCATGTGCACTTGAAGGACATGGGTCAGCTGGTAGCGAAAGAAATTGAAGAGGCTGGCGGCGTTGCTAAAGAGTTCAACACCATTGCCGTGGATGATGGCATCGCCATGGGCCATGACGGCATGCTCTATTCCCTGCCCAGCCGCGAGGTCATTGCTGATAGTGTTGAGTACATGTGCAATGCACACTGCGCTGATGCGGTGATCTGCATTTCCAATTGTGACAAGATCACGCCCGGAATGCTGATGGCTGCGATGCGCCTCAACATCCCCGCAATCTTTGTTTCGGGCGGCCCGATGGAAGCCGGTAAGGTCGTTCTGGATGGCAAAGAAACAAAGGTCGATCTGGTCGACGCCATGATGAATGCGGTCAACCCGAACATCTCTGAAGAAGACAGCGAAAAAACCGAACGCTCTGCTTGCCCGACCTGTGGGTCGTGCTCAGGCATGTTCACTGCGAACTCAATGAACTGCCTGGCCGAAGCCCTTGGCCTTGCTCTTCCCGGCAATGGTTCGATGCTGGCCACTCACGCAAAGCGCGAAGACCTTTTCAAACAGGCAGGCCGCAAAATCGTTGAGCTGACCCGGCGTTTCTACGAACAAGACGATGTGACCGCCACGCCACGTGGCATCGCAAATTTCGAGAGCTTCGAGAACGCCATGACTCTCGACATTGCGATGGGAGGCTCGACCAACACAATCCTCCATCTGCTGGCCATGGCCCGGGAAGGTGAAGTGCCATTCTACATGAACGACATCGACCGGCTGAGCCGCAAGGTTCCGCATCTGTCGAAACTCTCACCATCCACATCCGTCTACCATATGGAGGACGTGCACCGCGCGGGCGGCATCATGCGGATTATGGGCGAGCTTGACCGGCTCGGCCTGATTCATACAGATCGGCCAACAGTACATTCAAAAACCTACGCTGAAGCCCTCGAAAAGTGGGACATCATGCGTTCCCCTTCAGCGGAAATCGAAGAATTCTACCGCGCTGCCCCCGGCGGTGTGCGCACCATCGAAGCATTTTCGTCCAACAATATGTGGAAAGATCTGGACCGTGATCAGGAAGCAGGCTGCATCCGCTCAGGCGAACATGCCCACTCCCAGGATGGCGGCCTTGCCGTGCTGTACGGCAACATCGCTGCAGATGGCTGCATTGTAAAAACCGCGGGTGTCCCTGAGGAATGCCTCGATTTCACCGGCGTTGCCAAGATTTTCGAAAGCCAGGACAGCGCCGTAAAAGGCATCCTTGGCAAGGAGGTGAAAGAAGGGGACGTAGTGGTCATTCGCTATGAAGGTCCGCGCGGCGGACCGGGCATGCAGGAAATGCTCTATCCGACCTCTTACCTGAAAGCGGTTGGCCTCGGCAAGAAGTGTGCACTCATCACAGATGGCCGGTTCTCCGGCGGCTCTTCTGGATTGAGCGTCGGGCACATCTCACCTGAAGCAGCCCTAGGCGGTGCGATTGGCCTCATAGAGGACGGCGACAAAATTCACATCAACATTGCCGAACGGCGCATTCATCTCGATGTGGAGGCAGGGATATTGGCCGCGCGACGTGCTGGAATTGAAGCCAAAGGCGGTGCTGCCTGGCAACCAACGGAAGTGCGTGAACGCAAGGTCACCGCAGCCCTGAAGGTCTTCGCAGCATTCGCAACCTCCGCTTCTGAAGGCGCAGCCCGCGATGTGGACGGTAACACGGCGAAGCTGAGACAGGCTGCGGAATAAGCAAATCAGTCGAGTGTGGGGCTGGATTAAACATCGGAGGCAAGGTGACCCAAGCAGTCACCGGCCTCCACCAGCGAGAACGTCCGGATACACACCGCCAATCCGCCGTGCTCGAACCGGACTTCTGCCGGTTCTGATCAGGGATCGTCCAAGTCATAGATGAGGCCGGCGAGCGTACCGGCTTCAACCTCATCGCCAAGGGCAAACTTTGGTTCAAAGAAACCTTGCCGCGGCGCGAAAGCGTATAGACCCGGATTGTCCATCACCAATCTTCGGATTGGGGTCTCATACCAATGGCGTGCTTGATTGTCTCTCAGGCTTTCTCAACCCGGCTGCTCTCTGGGTCCATGCAGACAAGGGAGGATTTCCGATGTCTGCAGCTGTTGGCGGTCGTGATGACTATGATGCTTCGCCCCTTCGCAGCCTTGCCAGGACGAGCGAAGATCTCCGTCAGGCCCGGCGTTTGCTTTCGTTTGCTTGCGGTTATGACGGGATGAGCCGGGCGGATACGGCGAAGGGGGGGGTGGGAGGGACCGGGTGGTCCGCTGGAGACGACTTGACCTTCAACGGGGGAGCGAAGACCGGTTCGGTGTTGTCTCTCACGAGAGGACCCTCTCCAGGCTGCTTGCAGCGCCCGGCTTTTTCCGCCTCACCGGGCGCCCGCAACACCCGGACCAGAACCCGGGCCTCATGGAGGCTTTCAAAAAGACGTCTCCCAAAGCCTTGCCTCCCTTTTGAACCACGGTCCGGCAGACAGGCCGATCGAGGTCCGGGTTCAGGACGAGGCCCGCATCGGCCAGAAGAACAGCCGCGTCCGCATCCGGGCGTGCAAGGGGACGAGACCGCGATGGCAGGCCGGTCAACAAAGCTCAATCGGGTCGAGAAGGTCTGGCAATCTCTTCGGGAAAACGGGCTCTCCAACCGCTTCTTTGAAGATCACGCAGACGGTCTTGCCGCCGGATGTGATGCCTGGACCCGGCTCATGAAAGAACCGACGGCAATCAAATCAGGCGCATCTCGCGAGTGGACCCAAAACAGGCAAACCTGAGGCCCGTTAGTATAAGGAAACGAGACACGTCTGCAACTAGATGTTCAATCCCGCGAAGTGGCGGAAAGTTGATTTGTTGATCAAACGAAAAATGATTTAAAGACCAGTTTCGAACTAAACTCCAAAGCCTTGTCAAGAACTGGCACATGGAAATGGGATGGGGCACACATCGGAAAATTTTGGACAATCCGGCGCGGTTTATCGTAAACAGTACAGAAACAGGAGTAGCAAAATGAGGATCGTGCTTTCCGGATCGGAACTCCCCGAGCCGTCCACGTTCTGGTCCGCCCCGGCCGCCGCCGTGAAGGTATCCGCGCCCGACAGCATCACCCCCGCGCGCGCGGGACCGGAAGGTATCGTGTTTGGCGGGGGGTTATCCATCAACCCCCCGCGCGCCCGACAGCATCACCCCCGCGCGCGCGGGACCGGTGATGCACTGACAGAAGCATTCTCTTCGTCTGCTGCGCATCACCCCCGCGCGCGCGGGACCGGTCCAGGCATAGCCCGGCGCTTCGGCAACCTCACAGCGCAGAACTTCCCGTGATCCAAAATAATGCCCTGGACAGCTTGGAAAGTTCCGATCCGGAGAAGTCAATCTCTGATATTCGCAATCGCGTTTCTCTGGATCGTCATGCCTGGTCCAGGCATGGCGCAGCAGTTTGTCGACTGTGAGTTTTCTCATGTCACGAACGCTGATTTCGGCGAGCTTGATCTCAGCCTCGACAGTGAAGCACCGTTTCGAACCACAGCAGAGCTGAACATAGACTGCCGCCAGGGCGAGCCTAACGAAACGGTTTACGTGTGTCTGCATCTTGACGCTGGAAGCGGCGGGGGGAACTCGGGTGCGCGCCAGTTGAGAGGGCCTAACAGCGACAGGCCGCTTCTCTACAATGTGTACAAATATCCGGAGTTTAGAGGTGATGGCAGTGTCTGGGGCTCGGCTTTCTGGGAGTATGGGCCAAGGCCACCACTGTTTGAGGTTCGTCTCGACAGCAATGGCCGCGCTGACAGCACGGAGACATTGTATTTTGAAGTCTGGAGGCCCCGGCGCCAAATCACCCTGCCCCCTGGCAATTACGACTCGCTTTTCGTCGGTATGCAGTCCAGACTTGAGTATGGATACGAAACGGGGAATAATTGCAATGAATCCCTTCCATTTGTTGACCGGATGTCTGGCTTCGAGGTGGAGGCCACCGTTGTCGAACCGACGTTAGCGCTGGGCTTTTCCAAGGCCTTCGTGCCCGCCACCATTGGCCAATACGGGATCTCCAGGCTGACCTTTAGGATTGACAGTTCGGCCAACCTGTTCGATCAGATCGGGCTGAACTTCACCGATGATTTCCCGGACGGCATGGTCGTGGCCCCGGACCCCGATGCATCGATGACCTGCATCGGCGGCACGCTGTCGGCGGAGGCCGGTGGCAGCGCTGTCGGGTATTCCGGAGGCAGTGTCGCCGCCGGACAAACCTGCACGGTTTCCGTTGACGTGCAGGCGCTTGTGCTCGGGACGCTGGTGAACAGATCGGGTGGTTTGGCGACACAGTTTCTGCCCGGTGCCGCGCCACCCGCCGAAGCTGCGCTTACGGTCACCAATGACCCGCCTGTGGCGGAGGCCGGGGCGGCCCTGACCGTGGACGAGGGCGCGGCGGTGAGCCTGGACGGCTCGGGGAGTTCCGATCCGGAGGGCGAAGCGCTGGGCTATGCCTGGACCGGACCCGCAGGGGTGACGCTTTGACGGGGGCGGCATGCGCTACCTCCGGTTCGCCTGGACCGGACCCGCAGGGGTGACGCTGTCGGGCGCGGACACCGCCCGGGCACGAACGAGATGCGGGGAACGGATATAATCGCTGAGTACCTGGTCAAGGAGCAGGTTCCCTACATCATCGGATATGCCGGACATGGCGCAATCGGCTTGCTTGACGGAATTCACACAAACATACGGACAAGATCAGGCACATCGCGCCACGTATCGAAAGCGGCGCCGGTTTCATGGCCGATGTCTATTTCCGGCTGACTGGACAACCGCTTGTCGTTTACGCCTCCATCGGTCCGGGGCCGATGAACCTGATGATCTCGGTGGCCAATGCGTTCTACGACACTTCAGCTTTCATGGTCATCACAGGCAACGTGCCAACCACACAGTTGAACAACGGCGCCCTGCAGAATGACTACCGCTACAACGGCAGCATGTCGTTTGCTGCCGCCGATCAGGATGACCGCCTTGTCCGGATGCCATTTGTCGCGCGGCGGCGGGCGATCCCGCCTGATGCAGTCGGCAAGGGGCGGGCCCGATCGGTTGACCCGGTGTCGAACGCTTTCCCGACTGACAGGGACGCCGCGCCCGGCGAGCAGGTCCTCCGCATCGGCAGTGCCCGGGGCAAACCGATGACAGGCCCGAACAGCACAGGCGACGATCTCGCGCGGGAAACGAAAGCCTTTCAGGCGCGGCATTGAAACGAGTCTCTTCATCCCGAAACCGCAAAAAAACTTGATAATAATCGACTCACCTTGACCAGCCCCCCTTGAAAGTGTAAACCGAATAATGTAGCTTCGAGCTCCGACATGTAGATGAAGGCAGACAATGGCGCAGAAAACCCGGACCGCACCGCATTCGATGACGGCACCATAGAACACCGCATGACAGCAAGCTGACAGTCTCGCCACCCAGTCAGGCTCTGATAAGAGGAGGATATTGAACATGACCCCACCCACCAAAGGTACCCTGCTCTTGAACGTCTTCGACACCGACGGGGACGGCACCATCGACCGGACAGAGGCCTACACGTATAATGCAGATGGCACCCTGACCCGGACCGATTTCGACCGGGGTGCGGACGGCACCATCGACCGGACCGCCTTCGACGATAACGGGGACGGCACCATCGACCGGACAGAGGCCTACACGTATAATGCAGACGGCACCCTGACACGGACCGATTTCGACCGGGGTGCGGACGGCACCATCGACCGGACCCTCTACTACAACGCCGATGGCACCATCGACCGGACAGAGGCCTACACGTATAATGCAGACGGCACCCTGAGCCGGACCGCCTTCGACGATAACGGGGACGGCACCATCGACCGGAGAAAGTTTGACACCGACGGGGACGGCACCATCGACCGGACCGCCTTCGACGATAACGGGGACGGCACCATCGACCGGAGAGAGACCTACAGCTATGACGGGGACGGCACCCTGAGCCGGACCTATGTTGACGATGGTGCGGACGGCACCATCGACCGGACCGAGGCCTACACGTATAATGCGGACGGCACCCGGATCCGGACCAATGTCGACAGGGGTGCGGACGGCACCATCGACCGGACCGAGGCCTACACGTACAATCCGGACGGTACCCTGAACCGGACCAGGTTCGACGACGACAATGACGGCACCATCGATCGGATCGAGCTTGACGACGATGCTGACGGCACCATCGACCGGAGGGTCTACCTGAATGCGGACGGTCGCTGGGAGCGGATGGAACGGGACAGGGATGAGGACGGCACCATCGACCGGACCGAGGCCTACACGTACAATGCGGACGGCACCGTGAGCCGGATCAACTTCGATGACGGCAATGACGGCACCATCGACCGGACCCTGGATTATGTCCATGACGTCAATGGCAACCGGATCGAGACCCGGATCGACAGGGACGGGGACGGCACCATCGACCGGACCCTCCACTATGACGCCGATGGCAATGTGACCCGGCGGGTATGGGACAGGGATGACGATGGCACCATCGACCGGACCCAGGATTATGTCCATGACGTCAATGGCAGCCTGATCGAGACCCGGATCGACAGGGACGGGGATGGCACCACCGACTGGACCCTCCACCATGACGCCGATGGCAATGTGACCCGGCGGGCATGGGACAGGGATGACGATGGCACCATCGACTGGACCCAGGATCATGTCCATGACGTCAATGGCACCCTGATCGAGACCCGGACCGACAGGGACGGGGACGGCACCACCGACTGGACCCTCCACTATGACGCCGATGGCAATGTGACCCGGCGGGCATGGGACATGGATGGTGATGGCACCATCGACCAGGCTTCCCACTATGACGCCAACGGCAATGTGGCCCGGCGGGCATGGGACAGGGATGACGATGGCACCATCGACCGGACCCAGGATTATGTCCATGACGTCAATGGCAACCTGATCGAGACCCGGATCGACAGGGACGGGGACGGCCATGCCGACTGGACCCTCCACTATGATGCCGATGGCAATGTGACCCGGCGGGCATGGGACAGGGATGACGATGGCACCATCGACCGGACCCAGGATTATGTCCATGACGTCAATGGCAACCTGATCGAGACCCGGATCGACAGGGACGGGGACGGCACCACCGACTGGACCCTCCACTATGACGCCGATGGCAATGTGACCCGGCGGGTATGGGACAGGGATGACGATGGCACCATCGACCGGACCCAGGATTATGTCCATGACGTCAATGGCAGCCTGATCGAGACCCGGATCGACAGGAACGGGGATGGCACCATCGACCGGACCCTCCACTATGACGCCGATGGCACGATCGACCGGAGCGAGGCCTACAGGTATAATGCGGACGGCACCCTGAGCCGGACCAATGTCGACTTGGGTGCGGACGGCACCATCGACCGGACCGAGGCCTACACGTACTGGTATAATTCGGACGGCACCCTGTACCGGACCGTCGTCGACGACGGCAATGACGGCACCATCGACCGGACTCTCTACCATGACGCCGATGGCACGATCGACCGGAGAGAGACCTACAGGTATAATCCGGACGGCACCCTGAGCCGGACCGACGTCGACACCGACAATGACGGCACCATCGACCGGACCGAGGCCTACACGTACACGTATAATCCGGACGGCACCCTGAGCCGGACCGACGTCGACACCGACAATGACGGCACCATCGACCGGAGAGAGATCTACACGTATAACTCGCGCGGCACCCTGAGCCGGACCTACTTCGACGACGACAATGACGGCACCATCGACCGGAGAGAGATCTACATGTATAATCCGGACGGCACCCTGTACCGGACCTACTTCGTCGGCAATGACGGCATCTACCATGACGTCGATGGCAGCACCATCGACCGGAAAGAGATCTACAGGTATACGTATAATTCAGACGGCACCCGGATCCGGACCGACTTCGACGATAACAATGACGGCACCATCGACCGGACCGAGGCCTACAACTATGACGGGGACGGCACCCTGAGCCGGACCGACGTCGACGATAACAATGACGGCACCATCGACCGGACCGAGGCCTACAACTATGACGGGGACGGCACCCTGAGCCGGACCGACGTCGACGACGGCAATGACGGCACCATCGACCGGACCCTCTATTATGACGCCGATGGCACGATCGACCGGAAAGAGACCTACACGTATAACACGGACGGCACCCTGCGCCGGATCGAGTTTGACGATGACGGGGACGGCACCATCGACCGGAGAGAGAACTACTGGTATAAGTCGGACGGCAACCTGTACCGGACCGACTTCGACGACGGCAATGACGGCACCATCGACCGGAGAGAGTTCGATACCGACGGCGACGGCACCATCGACCGGAGAGAGTTCGATACCGACGGCGACGGCACCATCGACCGGAGCGAGTTTGACGATGACGGGGACGGCACCATCGACCGGAGCGAGGAGACCTACACGTATTATTCTTCTTTGCGCGGCACCCGCTCCTATGGCCGGACCGAATTCGATGACGACAATGACGGCACCATCGACCGGACAGAGATCTACTTGTATAAGTCGGACGGCAACCTGTACCGGACCAACTTCGACGACGGCAATGACGGCACCATCGACCGGACAGAGCTATACTCTTCGAACCGCATCTACAGCACCGAGGCCTACAGCTATGACGGGGACGGCAATCTGATCCGGACCGACGTCGACGACGGCAATGACGGCACCATCGACCGGAGCGAGACCTTCAACTATGACGGGGACGGCAACCAGATCCGGACCTATGTTGACGATGATGCGAACGGCACCACCGACCGGATCACTCACCACCATTATGATGAGGCTGGCCACCGGATACGGAACGATTATGACACTGATTTGGACGGAAACATCGACCGGAGCTATTTTTTTGGCGAAAACAGCGCCGGCTGGACCCCTCGGTTTGAGCATTATAGCTATGACGAGGACGGCAACCGGATCAAGACCCGTGTCGACTACTTGGATTTGGACGGCAGCCGGATCCGGGCCGACGTCGACACCGACGGGGACGGCGATCTGGACCTGGTTAAGTATGAAGACCGCGGCATTGGTTACGAAGGCTTTGCTTACAGCGGGGATTTCCCGAACCATGCCGGGCTTGAACTGGTCCGGCTGGGCGGGGCCGGCACTGAACTGACCATCCCGGATGCGTTTGTCTTTGCGGGCAATGGCGAGACGCCGGTCCGGATCGAGGGCGGTGGTGTGGACACGCTGCGCTTCGACAGGGACGACTTTACGCAAGGGGATAATATCTACACCGACGGAAATGACTACCTGAGTTTCGCGGCTGACGATGGAACGTGGTCATTCCTCGTCGATGTGGATGTCACGCTGTTCGATATCTGACCCGCTTGCTATGTTCCGATATAAAACACCGCATGGCAGAGAGCTGACAGTCTGCCAATCAGTCGGGCCCTGCTGACAAGAGAGGAAATCGAACACACTCCCACCGAAGAGCCCCGGAGTGAGAACCGCTTTAACGAGAACCGCTTTTACGAGAATGGCATCCTGACTTAGAGCCGAATTCGACGGCGGCAGTGACGGCACCATCGACCGGACCGCCTTCGACGATAACGGGGACGGCACCATCGACCGGACCGAGGCCTACGTCCATGACGGGGACGGCACCCGGACCGGACCGCCTTCGACGACGACAATGACGACACCATCGACCGGAGCGAGACCTACGTATAATGCGGCCGGCACCCTGCGACGGACCGAGTTTGACGATGACGATGACGGCACCATCGACCGGACCGAGGCCTACGTCCATGACGGGGACGGCACCCGGATCCGGACCGCCTTCGACGACGACAATGACGACACCATCGACCGGAGAGAGTTTGACCATGACGGGGACGGCACCATCGACCGGACCGCCTTCGACACCAACGATGACGGCACCATCAACCGGAGAGAGTTTGACGATGACGATGACGGCACCATCGACTGGAGAGAGTTTGACGATGACGATGACGGCACCATCAACCGGAGAGAGTTTGACGATGACGATGACGGCACCATCGACTGGAGAGAGTTTGACGATGACGATGACGGCACCATCGACCGGAGAGAGTTTGACTATGACGGGGACGGCACCATCGACCAGACGAACCACCTGAATGCAAAAGGTCGCTTGAAGCGGGTGGAACGGGATAAGGATGATAACGGCACCTTCGATGTGTTCGAGACCTACGAGCATGATGACGACGACAACCGGAGCCTGACCCGGAGGGATTTCGACGACGACGGGGACGGCACCATCGACCGGAGCAAGACCTACGTCTATGACAGGGCCGGCACCCTGAGCCGGACCAATATCGACACCGACGGGAACGACACCATCGACCGGAGCGAGGCCTACACGTATAACTCGGCCGGCACCCTGACCCGGATCGACTGGGGTGTGGACGGCACCATCGACCGGAGCAAGACCTACCAATATCGACAATATCGACTGGGGTGTGGACGGCACCATCGACCGGAGCAAGACCTACACGTATAACCCGGACGGCACCATCGACCGGATCGAGATCTACACGTTTGATGACGACGGCAAGCCGAGCCTGACCCGGACCGACTTCGACGGAATGCGGACGGCACCATCGACCGGAGAGAGACCTACACGTATAATCCGGACGGCGCTCTGATCCGGACCGACTTCGACCGGGATGCGGACGGCACCATCGACGCGAGCGCGGCCTACATGTATAATTCGGACGGCACCCTGAGCCGGACCGAGTTCGACGACGACAATGACGGCACGACCAACCGGACCGAGACCTACAGCTATGACGGGGACGGCAACCGGATCCGGACCGACTTCGACACCGACAATGACGACACCATCGACCGGAGAGAGGCCTACACGTATAATCCGGACAACACCCTGAGCCGGACCGACTTCGACACCGACGGGAACGACACCATCGACCTGAGCGAGGCCTACACGTATAATCCGGGCGGCATCCTGATCCGGACCAATATCGACACCGACGGGGACGGCGATCTGGACCTGGTTGAGTATGAAGGCGACGTTGCTTACAGCGGGGATTTCCCGAACCATGCCGGGCTTGAACTGGTCCGGCTGGGCGAGGCCGGCACTGAACTGACCATCCCGGACGCGTTTGTCTTTGCGGGCAATGGCGATCCGGCGACGCCGGTCCGGATCGAGGGCGGTGGTGTGGACACGCTGCGCTTCGACATGGACGACTTTACGCGAGAGCATGCCCATATCGGCAGACATGAATACTGGAGTTTCGCGGCTGACGATGGAACGTGGTCATTCCTCGTCGATGTGGATGTCGAGCTGTTCGATATCTGACCCGCTTGATATCTTCCGATCCTGCCGCGTCGACCGCCCGCCAGAGCCAGTGTTTGCTGCCGCCGATCAGGATGACCGCCTCGTCCGGATGCCATTTGCCGCGCGGCGGCGGGCGATCCCGCCTGATGCAGTCGGCAAGGGGCGGGCCAGATCGGTTGACCCGGTGTCGAACGCTTTCCCGACTGACAGGGACGCCGCGCCCGGCGAGCAGGTCCTCCGCATCGGCAGTGCCCGGGGCAAACCGATGACAGGCCCGAACAGCACAGGCGACGATCTCGCGCGGGAAACGAAAGCCTTTCAGGCGCGGCATTGAAACAAGTATCTTCATCCCGAAACCGGAGCCACCCGAAACCGCAAAAACAACCTGGCAATACCCCTTGTCCACGCGAATGCGAACCTGAAAAACATTGCCTCTGCGCACGAAGCCATCTGGCTTCTTACCCATGTCCTGCATTACCATTTCTGTGTAGCAGTTTTGTGGGAAAAGTCCCTGAGTTTCAACAATTTCCTGGAATTTCAAACACTTGAAGTGTATTGGAGCGGGCGATGAGATTCGAACTCACGACCCTAACCTTGGCAAGGTTATGCTCTACCCCTGAGCTACGCCCGCGTCCATCGGGTCGCTTCAGGAACCGAGCCCGAAGCGCGGTGGTTTATTGCGCAAGCCGATGCTAAATGCAATAGAAAGCTGCTGCTAAAATGAATGTCGTTGAAGTTTTTTTCCGCGCGGCATTTGTTGCAGCCCGCACCACACCGATTCCAAGAGATAAATCTCATGCCAGCAACCAAAGACGAGCTGTTTTCCCGGCTTGCAGAACTTAACATTGCAACACAAACGAAAGATCATGCGCCTGTCCATACGGTGGAAGAAGCCAGGGCACTGCGCGGCGACATCCCTGGCGGGCACTGCAAGAACCTGTTTCTGAAGGACAGGAAGGGCGCACTGTGGCTCGTGGTCGCTCCCGAAGATGCGAATGTTGACCTGAAGTCGCTGCCGGCCCGGATTGGCGCAGCGCGCATCAGTTTTGGCAGGGCGGACCTGTTGTTAGAAGTTCTGGGCGTGGAGCCTGGGGCCGTCACACCGTTTGCCCTGATCAATGACAGGGAGGTGCGCGTCAATGTGATCCTGGATGAATCCATGATGACGAATGATCTCGTCAACTATCATCCGTTGAAGAACGATGCCACAACGTCCATCGCGCCAGCGGACCTGGTGACCTTCATAAAATCCTGCGGCCATGATCCAAAAATCGTTGCTGTTGCTTAGAGGTGTTGCATTCGGCGGCTGAAAGCCTCACATAAAGGCCAACTTATTCCCTGAGTGGCGAACAACGAACGAGCAAGAACATGGCCATTACATTTTCCTATGGCGGCGGCCCCGGCAAGAACACACGAAAGGCTGACGCTTCCAGCGCCGCCAGCCCAACGCCGGCAGCCGCCCCGGGCGACCTGATCAAGGATGTGGACGAAGCCACTTTTATGGAAGACGTGATCGACGCTTCGCAATCCGTACCGGTAATCGTGGACTTCTGGGCGGACTGGTGCGGGCCTTGCAAGCAGCTGACGCCCGTCCTGGAAAAAGCGGTTCTGGCGGCCAAGGGCGCGGTGCGTCTGGTCAAGGTCGATGCGGACAAGAATAAGGGGATCGCCAGGCAGCTCCGCGTGCAATCCCTGCCCACTGTCTATGCCTTCAAGGCCGGCCGGCCCGTTGATGCCTTCATGGGGGTGCAGCCGGAAAGCAAGATAAAGGCGTTTATTGAAAAGCTGACCGGGGCTGCTATCGGCCCCAGCGAAGAAGAGCAACTGCTTGAGATGGGCAGGCAGGCCATGGAATCCGGTAACCTTCAGGCTGCCGCCGAGGCCTTTGCCGCCGCCTTGCAGATTGACGCCAGCAACGTCACCACAATCGCAAACCTGGCCCGCGTGCAGGTGGAGGCTGGCGATCTTGAAGGTGCCGAAGCCACTCTGGCCCTCACTCCCCAGGGCAAGGAGAACGATAGCGCGATCAGCTCTGCCCGCGCGGCGCTTGAATTGGCCGCCACGCCAGCAGACTCTGAGGAAATCACGGTGCTCACCGCCAGGATCGAAGCCGATGAAAAAGACCATCAGTCCCGCATCGATCTGGCCGTGGTCTTGAACGCAGCGGGCCGCCCGGAAGAGGCGATGGAGCATCTGCTCACGTCCATTCGGATGGACCGGGCCTGGAACGAGGAAGCCGCGCGCAAGCAGCTCCTGCAGTTCTTTGAGGCTTGGGGCTTCACCGCTGAGAACAGCGTGGCCGGCCGCCGCGCTCTCTCGTCCATTCTCTTCAGTTAGCCGGAAGGGTTCCGCCCCACGATGGATCTCAGCGCCGCATACAAGGTTCCAGGTGACCTGCCCACGGAGGTTCCGATCTTTCCACTGGGCGGCGCCCTGCTGTTGCCGCGGGCGCACCTGCCGCTCAATATTTTCGAGCCGCGCTATCTGAAAATGGTGGACGATGCCATGCGCGGTAACCGGATCATCGGCATGGTGCAGCCGGACAGCATGGATGGCATCAAGTCGCAAGGCGATGCGAAAACCAAGCCGTCGGTCTATGGCACCGGCTGTGCCGGGCGGATCACCTCGTTCACCGAAACCCCGGAGAACCGGTTCCTCATCACTCTTTCAGGCATCTCCCGTTTCACCATCAAGGGTGAAATCGAGCGTGATGAACCCTACCGGATTTGCCAGGCCGACTTTGCGCCCTTTGCGAATGATCTGACCCCCAGCCTTGGCGAAGACGAGGTTGACAGGGAGGCGCTGCTGGAGGCGTTCAAGAAGTTCCTGGAGGCCAACAGCATGGAGGCGGACTGGGAAGAGGTCGAAGAAACCCCGACGGAAGTCCTGGTGAACACACTTTGTGTGCTCAGCCCTTATGATGCAGCCGAAAAGCAGCTCATGCTGGAAGCGGGCACGCTCAGGATGCGGGCGGAAACCCTGATCGCGCTCACCGAAATGGTGCTTGCCGGGCAGGGTCCTGCCAGCCGGCTTGGCGGCGCGAAGTTGCAATGACCCAGGGACCAGCCGCCGCATGACCGCCAAAGACAAAAAGACCACAACGCCCGGGTCGTCCACACATGCGGTGGATCCCAAACTGCTCGAGATCCTGGTCTGTCCCCTCACCAAGGCGCCGCTGAGCTATGATGCCGATGCGGAGGAGCTGATCTCCAAAAAGGCGCGCCTGGCCTATCCCGTCAGAGACGGCATTCCCATCATGCTGGTCGATGAAGCACGAGAGTTACCTGAATGACAAACACTGCTGACGCCGATAACCGCCCCTGGCCCACCGAATTGCGCCTCAAGAACCACGGCAAATTGCTCGTGGTCACCTTCGACAATGGCGAGACCCATGAATACAGCGCCGAGTTCCTGCGGGTGGAAAGCCCCAGCGCCGAGGTGAAGGGCCACGGCCCGGGCCAGGAAAAGACCGTGCCCGGCAAGCGCAACGTGGCCATTCTGTCCATCGAGCCGGTGGGCAATTATGCCGCAAAGCCGATCTTTTCAGACAACCACTCCACCGGTATCTTCTCCTGGGAGACCCTTCTGGATATGGGCCGCCACCAGCCGGAAATCTGGGAAACCTACCTGGAAAAACTCGAGGAACAAGGCCTCTCACGCGACTAACGCCGGCGGCTCAGGTTCTGTTGACTGGCGGTGTGCGAGGCGAGGGCAGCGGTTGTCCGCTGGCAGCGTTGATGTTTTGCGGCGCCGGTATCACAGGATCTCCTTTAGAGACTTGATGTGATCGACGCCCAGGCCGCAGCAGCCTCCGATGATCTGGACGTCGCCTGCAAGCCAGCCCTTTGATGTGGCGGCATAGTCTTCCGGCGAGACGGCGTCCCTGAAGATCCACCTCTTGTCCCGCTGTTCGGTGGAGGTGTGGGCATAGACCCCGGTTAAGCCGTCCCAATGCGCGTCCATGACCTTCAGACAATCCTCCACATAGGGGATCTGCGTGTGCATGATCGAGACCAGTGGCACGTCCCGGTCGTTCAGGGCGGCCAAGGCATCTTCCAGCGGCTCGCCATCATAGAGGCACATGTTGCCGGCTTCGTTCGGCTTGCAGGAAAGGCCGGCCCAGACCGGCAGGCAAGACGACCGGGCCGCCTGCAGGGTCGTCAGCATACGGGGAATGCCCACCATCATTTCCAGCATGAGCAGATCGGCACCGGCATCGCGCATCACGGCGGCCTGGGTGGTGATGCTGGCCCGGAGGTCGTCCAGCGTTGGCTCTTCGGCGATCCACGACCAGTAGGAAATGCCGCCGGCCACGAGCACGCCGTCTGCGTTTCCGGCGGCGCGGGCCTCCACGGCCAGCTCCGTGGCGCGCCGGTTATAGAGCTCAAAATCATCGCCGACGCCTGCTGCCGTCAGGGCGTGACGGGAGGTGCCGAAGGTGTTGGAGATGACGATCTCCGCGCCGGCGCCAATATAGTCCCGGTGGATCTGGCGCACGATCTCCGGATGGCTGATTGCCGCGCCGCCATTCCAGGCATTTTCCAGCATGGGCACCCCGCGCCGGTCACACTCCGTCCCGGTCGCCCCGTCAATCAGGATTTTCTCCCCGGTCTTGAGCCGGGCCATCAGGCGGTCGTAACGGGTCATGGATGGGGTCTCCTGCAGGCGGTTGTGACGACGGTATCTTTAGGACAAGGAATGGAAAAGTAAAGAGGTGGCGATAGTGTCAGTTCCGGAATCTCGCAGGCATCTGAATGCCTTATCCTGAGGAGTTGCCAAGCAGCCTCGAAGGAGGCTGACCAGGTCAGAGCGTACTGACATGTTTAGAGACGCCACCGCTGCGGTTGAGGCGTACAACCCGCATGCGGTTTTCGCGCCGCCAGGGCAGCCACGATGGGGGGCGGGATCGTAAGATCCGGCTTCTGTTGTCCTCCCGTCGGACCTCCAGCGCCCTGCTCAAGGGACCGGCCCCCTGAACGGCCCCGGCCTCTTGACCTGCCCTCTTGATTTTCAGGGCTTTTTGTCCCAGCCTGTATTACAGCTCCAGAGGGCTATGAAACCGGGAAGCAGGATATGGAAGATGCCATGAGAGCCGTTGCTAAAAAAATCATAGCGCTATTGGGCGTGAGTCTGATTGTCTTTTCCAGTCTTGGGACAGGTTCCAGTTTTGGGGAAAGATATAGAACCGGTAAGTTAGGATGCGGTAATTTTGAGGCAGAAGAAAAAGCTTATATGGAACAACTCCATGATCCTGATCCTTATGTGAGTGTGACCCTGGTTTATGCTCTTTGTCTTTTAGCAAAGGGTGAGGTGACTAAAAATCAGGATGATGTGTCCAGGGGGATGTTGATTTTACATGGTTTGGCTGATCAACACAGCAATATTGTAGCTAATTATTGGATAGCAGAATACCATCTTTCAGGAGGGAGTTTCAGCACAAGTGTAGCTGACAGGAATTTGGATTTGGCCGCCATGTATTATTCAAGAACACTGGCTATCATCAAGACTTATAACAGCTACCCTCCTCTTATTTACAGTCTGTGGGAGGAAACTGATAATATAGAGATGATAACTTATTATAATTTACCTCTTGCTTATTTAAAAATGTTTTATAACGGGGTTGCTGGTGACTACCAGTGTTAGGTTGCTTAACTCTCCCAGTTATAAAGGAGATCGTGATTTGAAAACTTATCCTGAATACAGAGATAATATTATGGGTTATATTGATTTAGCGATAGAGCATGCGGGGAATTGTAAAAATCTTCCTCTCAAGAGACATTTTGATAAGGATTCTTCTTATTACATAAAGGTTTGTGCTATGTATGAGGAGAAAGCCAGGCTTTTAAAAGAAGCTTATGTGAAAAGTCAGCTTATTTTAAATCAGGACAGGTGTAAGGATATAGGATCCGATGAAACAGTTTTTGCCTATTGCCCTGAAAATGATGAGGCAGTAAAAAAAATTGTCAATACTTATTACTCTATATTTAAAGAAGTTAAGAAAATACTTTACCCTATTCGTGACCTTCTTGTATCATCTTCTAATAATTAGGATCTATAAAAACCCTCTTTTTTTCAGCATAGAGTAAATGCCTCGTACAGGACGCACCGCTCTCCGGTCCCGGTCTTCCCGGACCCCTGCTTGCGAGGCCGGCGCGCGGGACCGAAAGGGTAAAACCGTTCTGCCTTGGTTGTCCCGGTGCCGCCGACAAACTCCGGGCCCTGATCGCCGGCGCCGCAGCCGGTCTGGATGAAATGCTTGTTGAGCTTGTCGCGGAGCGGGGCCATGGGCTGGTTTCCCTGCTGTTGCTGATTCAATTGCAGAGCTTGCGGTCTGAAAAAAACTGTAAGAAATTTCAAGTTTCCTTGCACGTAATAACAGTCACCTATGCGGAATATGGACCTGAATTCAGAAATATGAACGGCACATACGGTTACGGTCAGTGTTCGTTCACGGAGGCCCTGTCACAGTGCCGTCATCGTCAATCAGAATGGCGAACGAAAAGCAGAAAGGAGATCTAATCATGAAAAAGTCCCGTCGAATAGCCGCTGCTGCGGCAGTGTCCCTGACTCTATTGACGAGTGCCTCGGCTCCGGCTTCCGCAGGCCCCACGACAAGGCTCGACGCCTGGCTCGCTAGATCCGCAGCATGTGCGCTGTGGAATATGAATAATCCGATATGGTTGACAGGTGGTCCGGTATGGTACCTTTGCAGGGAAGAGTTGCTGGCGCAGTTGGGCTGGGCGCCGCTACGGGGCGTGGCAGCGCGGACCTTCAACAAACCTCATGAGGATGGCGACCGGGTCGCTGCCTGCCTGATCGATGGCAGGTCCTGCGGCAAGCCTGTTGCGGACCGCTTGTGCGAAGCGCGCGGCTTTCAACGTACCTTGACATTCCGGATGCCGTAAGCAAGCTTCACGGCGTCTTCTGGAGCTGAAATTCTTGTCTTCTGCTCAGGATCAATCCGGATGAACTGTGAAAAACAATATGCCGTAGCGACGGTGCTGCGTCCGTTCAGGTATACCGTGTTGTCTCTGCCGGAAAATATCGATGTGAACTGGACTGTCCTGTCTGCAATCTGCAACTCGCTCCTTTCGAATTTCAGGGTTGGAAATCTGGCGGTGGTGTAATAGAAATTACAACTATCGACTGAAATTCCCGCAGAAATTTTGACTGAAATTTCAGATGTGGGCCGTGATGTGCTCAAGTCAGCATTAACAGCTGGTTTTTCCTCTTTTTTTGGAAGGAATATTATCTTTCAATTCATTGCAGAGACTGTCAAGATCAGGTTTGTCCTGCTTTCGTGCTCGGCATGTCGTCGGCGGTGCCTGCGGCACCAAAGCTCTGTCGACAACTGCATTCTGTACTGGCGACTCCGGTCCAATTGCGATAAGACCCACTTCTATTGCGATAAAATCCACCAGATTCGCGCGAGAACCTATCGCTCTTCATGCCAAAAAGAACAGACATCAAGTCCATCCTGATCATTGGTGCCGGACCGATCGTGATCGGGCAGGCCTGTGAATTTGATTACTCGGGGACACAAGCCTGCAAAGCCCTCAAGCAGGAAGGCTATCGGATCATTCTGGTCAACTCCAATCCGGCAACGATCATGACGGATCCGGATCTGGCCGATGCCACCTATGTGGAACCCATCACGCCGGAGGTGGTTGAGAAGATCATTGCGCGCGAGCGCCCTGATGCGATCCTTCCGACCATGGGTGGACAGACCGCCCTGAACTGTGCCCTCTCGCTGAACAAGAGCGGTGTGCTTGAGAAGTACGGTGTTGAGATGATCGGCGCCAAGGCGCACGTTATCGGCAAGGCCGAAGACCGGGACCTGTTCCGCCAGGCCATGCACAAAATAGGATTGGGGACGCCAAGGTCGGAGTTTGTCAACACTTCGAAGCTGAAGCAAAAATTTGCAGAACAGTATGCCGATCTGAAGTCGGGCGCCAAGACGGACGAAGTTTGCGGGGCCGCCCGTGCCGAATGGGACAAAAGGGAAGTCGAACGGCGCGAAGAGATCCGGTCGACCGCTCAACTTCAGGCATTGAAGGCTTATGAGGTCACCGGGTTGCCGGCCATTGTGCGCCCGTCCTTCACCCTTGGTGGGTTGGGCGGCGGCATCGCTTATACGTTGGAAGAGCTTTACGACCTGGTGCTGGGCGGCGTGGAGGCCTCTCCAACCAACGAAGTCCTGGTCGAGGAATCCGTCCTTGGCTGGAAAGAGTTCGAGATGGAAGTTGTCCGGGATACGGACGACAATTGCATCATTATCTGTTCCATCGAGAATATCGACCCCATGGGGGTTCACACCGGCGATTCCATCACGGTGGCGCCTGCACTGACGCTGACGGACAAAGAATATCAGATGATGCGCAACGCCTCGATCGCGGTGTTGCGTGAGATCGGTGTTGAAACCGGTGGTTCCAATGTCCAATTCGCGGTGAATCCGGCTGATGGGCGGCTGGTGGTCATCGAGATGAATCCGCGGGTTTCGCGCTCCTCTGCGCTGGCGTCCAAGGCTACTGGCTTTCCGATCGCCAAGATCGCCGCAAAACTGGCGGTCGGCTACACACTTGATGAGTTGGAGAACGATATTACAGGAGGCGCAACCCCTGCATCGTTCGAACCAACCATTGATTATGTAGTTACAAAAATCCCACGGTTTGCGTTTGAGAAATTCCCCGGTTCTGAAGCGGTCCTGACCACGTCCATGAAATCTGTGGGCGAGGTGATGGCCATTGGCCGGACCTTCCAGGAAAGCCTGCAAAAGGCCCTTCGCGGTATGGAAACCGGTCTCTCCGGCCTCGATGAAGTGGCTATCGAAGGCTATGGCGACGATGAAGATGAAAACCGCAACGCCATCAAAGCTGCGCTTGGCACACCGTCTCTTGACAGATTGCTGAAGGTTGCACAGGCGCTCCGGGTTGGAACGAGCGAAGAGGCCGTACACCAGGCCTGCAAGATCGATCCCTGGTTTATCTTGCGTATTCAGGAAATCATTGATCAGGAGGCGCGTGTTCGCGCCCACGGATTGCCTAGTGATGCCTGGAACATGCGGGCACTCAAGGCCATGGGTTTTTCTGATGCCCGTCTTGGTGCAGTGGCGGGTCTGGCCGAACAGGATGTCAGGGCCAGGCGGCATGCTCTAGGTGTTCATCCGGTCTACAAGAGGATCGATACGTGCGCGGCCGAGTTCGTGTCACCGACGGCCTATACGTATTCCACCTACGAGACTGGTGTTCCGGGCAGCGCGGGCAATGAGGCGGCGCCGTCGGATCGCAACAAGGTTGTCATCCTCGGTGGCGGGCCGAACAGGATCGGTCAGGGCATTGAGTTTGACTATTGCTGCTGTCACGCTGCGTTTGCGCTGGCGGAGGCCCGGCCGGAAGCGATTGAATCCATCATGGTCAATTGCAATCCGGAAACCGTATCGACAGATTACGACACGTCGGACCGCCTCTATTTTGAACCCTTGACCGCCGAGGATGTGCTGGAACTCATCCGGGGAGAACAATCGGCGGGTACCCTTCAGGGCGTCATCGTGCAATTTGGCGGCCAGACGCCGCTGAAGCTGGCAGAGGAGCTGGAGAAGTCGGGCGTGCCCATTCTTGGTACATCGCCGGATGCGATTGATCTGGCCGAAGACCGTGACCGGTTCAAGGCGCTACTGGAAGGATTGAATCTGACCCAACCAAACAATGGCATTGCGTCTTCAGGCGAGCAGGCGGTCGAGATCGCAGAGCGCATTGGCTATCCCGTGGTTATCCGCCCCTCCTACGTGCTTGGCGGACGGGCAATGGAAATCGTCCATGACCGCGCTAACCTGGAACGTTACATCAAGGAAGCGGTCGTGGTGTCCGGGACCAGCCCGGTTCTGATCGACAGCTATTTGCGTAACGCCATTGAAGTTGATGTGGATGCTCTCTGCGATGGCGAAGACGTCGTCGTTTGCGGCATCATGGAGCATATTGAAGAAGCTGGCGTGCATTCCGGTGACAGCGCGTGTTCTTTGCCACCGCGTTCGTTCGATGATGCCATGCTGGCAGAACTTGAAAAGCAAACCAGAAAACTGGCATTAGCCTTGAATGTGGTCGGATTGATGAACGTCCAGTACGCCATCAAGGACGGCACAATCTACATTCTCGAGGTCAATCCGCGCGCTTCACGGACCGTTCCATTTGTCGCGAAGGTTATCGGGGCTCCGATCGCCAAGATCGCAGCGCGGATCATGGCGGGCGAGAAACTGTCATCGTTCTCGATAGACAGAAATACAAACGGGCATATCGCGGTCAAAGAAGCGGTCTTCCCGTTTGCGCGCTTCCCCGGGGTTGATACGCTTCTGGGGCCGGAAATGAGGTCCACCGGCGAAGTCATGGGCATTGACCGCAACTACGCCATGGCCTTTGCCAAGAGCCAGTTGGGCAGCGGCACGAAGGTTCCCACTGACGGGGTGGTCTTTGTGTCTGTGAAAGATGACGACAAGGACGGGGTGGTAGAACCCATGCGCAAGTTGTCGGAAGCCGGGTTCCAGATTATCGCCACCGGTGGCACGCTGCGACGGCTGCAGGCAGATGGCATTGAAGGCAAGCAGGTGAACAAGGTGCTGGAAGGGCGGCCCCATATTGTGGATGCCATGCTGAACGGCGAAGTCCAGCTGGTGATCAATACAACCGAAGGGCAGGCGGCACAGGCCGACTCAAAATCCCTCCGCCGGGCAGCATTGATGAACAAGATCCCCTATTACACGACTCTGGCGGGAGCTGTGGCGGCTTCGGACGCAATTGTCGGTTATAAGGCTGACACCCTTGAAGTGGCGCCTTTGCAAGACTATGTAGGCGCGGGGCATGCGAAGGGCGCTGTAGCGTAGGGATTTTTCAATAGTTTCGAGCTAGAAAGGCTGTGCTTGCGGGCAAGCGGGATTTCTCGCATAGTTGCAGGCAGAACCGGGACCCCTCCGAATTTTTGAATGTGCAAGGCCGGATGGAGAATTGCCACGACGGCGGAGATGGACTGATAGAACTGGACGACGGACATTATGGATAAGGTGCCTATGACATCGGGTGGCCATGCCGCCATTCAGGAAGAAGTAAAGACCCTGAAGACCACGGAACGCCAACGGATCATCAAAGCGATCTCCGAAGCGCGCGAACATGGCGACTTGTCTGAAAACGCTGAATATCATGCGGCCAAAGAGCAGCAGGGTCTGAATGAAGCCCGCATTGCAGAACTGGAAGATATGCTCTCGCGGGCCGATGTGATCGATGTGAGCCAGCTCTCGGGGAACACAGTCAAATTCGGCGCCCATGTGAAGCTGGTTGATGAAGACACAGATGAAGAGTCCGACTATCAGATCGTTGGCGAAATGGAAGCCGATGTGAAGCAGGGCCGGATCTCGATCACCTCTCCGATCGCCCGCGCACTGATCGGCAAGGAAGTCGGCGACGGTGTTGAGGTCAATACGCCAGGCGGTGGCAAATCCTACAAAGTGCTGGAAATCAAGTTCGGCTAAGCCTGATCAAACCTTCTGGAACACGCAAAAACGGCCGTTTTCTTCGGCAAACTTGAAGAAAGCGGCTGGCCGGATTTCGCGCACGTGCATGACGCCTGCCCGGGTCAACTGCCTCAGTTTTGGGCCGAAACCGTTCTTGACCCAGATGTCGGCGTTGATTGAACAGGCGAAAATTGCGCCGGGTTTCAAAATACGGAAGATTTCGTCGAACGCGCCAGCGCCAACATGGGCGTGGGTGAAGGTCCCCGATGAGATCGCTGCATCGTACCTGGCGTCAGGAATATTCAGCGGCTTTGTGAGGTCGGCCTCGAATAACTCCTGGTAGATGCCTTTACTTCGGGCTTCGCGTAACATCTCCGGCGAGATGTCTATGCCGTCGATCTTGCCAAAACCGAGCTGTGTGATTGCCAGTGCCGTTAGACCTGTGCCGCAACCGATATCCAGAATGGCGCTGTCTTTTCCATCGAAATACCCGTTGAACACCTCGGCCGTTATTGTTGGGGACAAATAATGCAGCCCTTTTTCCAGATGATCGTCGTAAGTGTTTGCCCAATCCCGGTATAGGGCCAGGGAGTCCTCCGGACTGGCCACTGCATATGCGCGGGCGAGCAATTCTTCAGAATTGTCGTTCGCCAGCTTTTCGTTTCTTTCATCGCTCATGAGAAAAGTATAGCGCCCGGTGGCTGGCTCGGGTAGAAGCAGCCTCTTATTCTGGAACTTTCCCCTTTTGTATCAGGTCATCACCATCGTTGCGCCGGTCTTTGCCCTTCTGGCAATGGGAGGGGTGGCCGCCAGAACCGGTTTCTTTGATGGCACCGTTGAAAAGGGACTGAGCACGTTCACATTGTGGATCGCGATTCCCGCCCTGTTGTTCCGGCTGACGGCTGAAGCAGATGTGCCCGAAGTTTCGCCGTGGGGATTATGGATCTCGTTCTTTCTGGCAGGTGCTGTCTGCTGGATGGGTGGGGTCGCCCTGGCGCGATTCCTGGGGCGTCCGCGTATTTCAGGTCCCATGTTTGCTATGGCCGCCACCTATGGCAACACCGTCATGCTGGGTATCCCGCTTTGCCTCAACGCTTTTGGGGAGAGTGCAACGGTACCCATTGCACTGCTCACGGCCGTGCATTCGCCAATCCTCTGGATATCTTCAACGGTGCAATATGAATGGTCGCGCACCGAAGGGGGCCGCAGTATTGTGCAGCTTCTTGGCGAACTGGTGCTCGTTCTGGCCAAAAATCCGGTGGTGATGGCGATCCTGGCCGGTTCAGCCTGGGGCGCTACGGGTCTCGGCATTAATGGTATTGCCGATGATGTGATCACCAGGCTTGGCCAGGCCGCGCTCCCGGCTGCCTTGTTTGCGCTCGGTATGTCTCTTGCCGCCTACAGCTTACGGCGTGAGTTGAGGGCGGCACCGGCTCTCACGATGGTAAAGATGGGTCTGATGCCTTTGCTCGTCTGGCTGTTGGTTACTTATGTATTTCAGCTACCGCCTGTTTGGGCAGGTACGGCCGTGATTATGGCTGCCATGCCAACGGGCATGAATGCCTATCTCTTCGCAAGCAAGTACGAGACCAGCGTAGCGTCCGTCTCCAGCACGGTAGTTCTGTCAACCGCAGTTTCGGTATTCTTGCTTCCGCTGATTATCCTGCTGCTCACTTGATCCGCAAACACGGGTCTGCAGGTTCTTGCTGGATCGCATTCCAGCGCCGGGTTAGAGTTGCGATGGAACCTGGCCGGAGCCGATCATAATTACTGGAAATCAACCGGCATGCGTTTTTCTACAAGATCCGCACGAGTCGCCGACATCCCGCATTTGGCTTACGCCTTTTTGGAAGCCACCAGCGGCCTGGCCGAAGCTGTCTATGAAGGCGTCATCCCCGGGCGCAGCGCTGAACTGATTGTTGAACACCTTTTCTCTCGTCCGAATACAACAACGGCTCTTACGAACTGCCTGGTTGCCGAGAATGAAGAACGGGTGGTGGGTTCCATCAACGCATTCCCGATGGATGCCATGGACGAGGGGCCAGCAGACCCGCTCGTGCCGGCTGATCGCTTCTATCTGTATGAACCGTTCGAACATATGCACGCTGATGGCAGCTATTACATCATGGCCGTGGCAGTTTATCCGGAGTTTCGCGGTGCTGGGGTCGGCAGGGGGCTGATCGCTGAAACGGAGGCGGCTGCGAAGGCTAATGGTTTCAAGGAAGCCAGCCTCAATGTGTTCGCGGAGAACGTCGATGCGGTCAGGCTTTACGAAACGCTTGGCTACCAGGAACGCGCACGACAACCGGTCGTCGGGCATGAAAAGATTCGCCATGGCGGAGACTATTTGCTGATGACCCGAGTGTTGTGAAGATGCGTGCGGCTGCAAAGAACGACAGCACGCAGGGGAATTAGTGGCTTGAAACCAAGGTTGCGCCGTGCTGTGACTTGCAGCTTCTCTGAAACGAAATGGAATTATGAGCCATGGTGGCTGACGTTGAGTTGGCAAAGCGCATTGCGCAGAAACATTGCGATGCCTGGAGTTCACACAACCCGGACGCGGTGGCAAAGCGATATTCGGCGACAACCAGCTTTGGCATGAATGGCGGTGAGCCAATGACCAACAGGACCGAGATCGCAAATATGGCGGCAGGATTCATCGCGGATTTCCCTGACCTGGTTCTTGCCTGCGATACAGTTCTCGTGGCGGATCATCATATGGTTTATGCGCGGACATTCGAGGGTCATCACACCAAAACCGGGAAACTTGTTAGATTTTCTGGCTGGGAGGAGTGGGACCTGGACGACCAACTCGAGGTGTCCAGGTCTCTCGGTTGGTATGATGTGTCAGATTATGAACGGCAGGTGGCGGGTTGATTTCCACGGTGCGTTCAGTACGCATCGGTCGTATCAGGCTCTGAACCCGTCGCCTGACCGGCGACGAGTTTCTGACGTTAAGCAGATATGGATGAGCAATGATCCTGACGGTTTCGCCGTCAGTTCAGTCTTCTAACTCGTGAGCGCCTGCCAGAGCAGGTAGAAGCAAACCAGCCAGCCGAGCGCAAAGAAGAACGTCCTGATGTAGGCAATGCCTGCGATATAGATGATCGCGTGCAGCATGCGGGAGAAGAAAAAGATAGCCGCTGCCGTGGCCGTTGACGGGTCCGCTTTGCCGGACACGTGCAAAACCAGAACGAGCGCTGCGAAGGGTGCAAAGTTCTCGATCAGGTTCAGGTGGGCGCGGCGGCAACGTTGAGCCCAATCAGGCAGGATAGATACATCCGGAATGTTCCGTAAGCCTTTCTCCAGACCGACCAATGAAACGTTCTTCGCCGTGTAAGGTACCCAGAGGATCAGCATCAATCCTGCAGAAACCGTGAGCCAATAGAGTTCACCAGACATATGCGTTCTCCTGTTGCAATTTGATTTTCAGCCTGTCCCTGGTTGAGCCAGGGCAGGCAAGACAACTGGATTTTGCCGCATCAACTCACCAGTTGCCAGAACAAATACAAGCTGGCCAGGGAACCGGTGGCAAATGCCCGGTCCTCAAATAGGGCAAGCCAGCAGCATAAACGATCAAATGCGCTATGCGCGCGAAGAAGAAAATCGCCGCTGCAGTTGCGGTATTGGCGTCTGCCTTACCCAGCGCTTTCAGTATCAGAACCAGAATCGCAAACGGCACCAGCGCTTCGATCAGGTTCATATGCGCACGATGGCATCGTTGTGCCCAGTCAGGCAATTTACCAGTCAGCGGCGTATCCGTTGTTGCGGATTGAAGGCCTGCAATTCCTGCATAGAGGGCCGTGTACGGGATCCAGATCAGCATGCTCAAAAAAGGTCATCCCGAGCCAAAACATTTCTCCAGACATCCCAGATTCCTCCTTGTTTGTTTCCACAAAGATTGACCTTGCGGCCAAATTTGTGGAACGGAGTATGCCATGGAAAATGGAATAGTTAAACGACTGGTTATGTGGTCTGGGCCGCGCAACATCTCCACGGCGATGATGCGCGCATTCGAGAACAGACCGGATTGTGCTGTCTGGGATGAGCCGTTCTATGCGGCCTATCTGGCGCATTCCGGCGTCGTGCACCCCATGAATGACGAGATCATCGCGGATGGCCTTTCTGACCTGTCCGATGTTGTCGAAGGCGTATTGGGTCCGACCCCCGGGGGCGAGCCTCTCTACTATCAGAAGCATATGTCCCACCACATGATCGATCTCATGCCGCGGAACTGGTTCTCAGAAGTGACCCATGGCTTTTTGATCCGGCATCCCATGTGGGTGACGGCCAGTTATACTGCAAAGCGAGATGATGTCACTCTTGCCGATCTGGGTTTTGAGCGGCTGGAAGAGATCTTCAACCAGGTGTGTGATGCAACAGGTACAGCGCCGCCGGTTCTCGATTCTGATGCAACACCTGGCAACGCCGGGCCCTGCTTGCGGGCCCTGTGTCAGGCTTGGGATATTCCGTTTTCGGATTCAATGTTGTCCTGGCCGGCCGGACGACGGGACAGTGACGGGGTCTGGTCAGATCACTGGTATGGTCAGGTCTGGAAATCGACCGGTTTCCAGGCATCTGAGCCGAAGGCCGTTACGCTTTCTGCAGAGCACCAAAAAGTCGCCGATGCGGCCATGCCCTATTACGAGCGCATCAGGGCGCATGTTCTTGAACCTGTGGCCTGAACCGAAAAACCGGCACACATGATGCCGGGTCTCATTCTGAATTCCGGGCTCCAGGCTTATTTCGTCAATGCGATTGCCTTGCCGAGCTGTTTGGTGATGTTGTCAAAGGCGGCCGAGAGTTAGGCGTTGTCCTGGGCCTCAGAAGTACTCATCCTACATGAAACGCTGGCAGGATCGCGCGGGCAGGCACAATGACTGGATCTTGCAGGACGAAGTTCGTCAGGACAAAGACGGTGTTCTCACAGACTGGGAATGGTGGGAAGCCGTCGGGACGGATTTGCGCGGCATGGCTGTGGTCAAGACGGGAGACGAGGGCGTGTATCTGGAGCGGATCACGTATTTTACCCGTCACGGCGGGCCGGCAAGTGGACGACGCACGTAGCTTGCTGCTAGGGCGGGTGAATGTTTAAGCGAATCACCCACAAGCGAAGGGCGCGGCTATGAGCGTTGCCGAGCAATCACAGTCTGTTCCGGACAGGATCTGGCAGGTTCTTAAAGTTTATCTTGCTCGCCGCGTTCTGATTATTCTCTTTCTTGGATTTTCAGCCGGCCTCCCATTGGCGCTTTCCGGCTCCACCTTGCTTTACTGGATGGCAGAGCTGGATGTGAAGCTCGGGGTGATCGGGCTCTTCTCGCTGGTGGGCACGCCATACACAATCAAGTTCTTCTGGGCGCCGGTTGTTGACGCCTGGGGAGTGCCGTTGCTTTCCCGTTTGCTGGGTCGCAGGCGAGGGTGGCTCGTCTTTTCCCAACTTATGCTGATCGTCGCGATCATATTTCTCGGGTTCCTGGATCCCTTGACCGCGCCCTGGTGGGTGGCTCTTGGCGCATTTCTGGTCGCCATTGCCTCTGCGACCCAGGATATTGTGATCGATGCCTTCCGGGTTGAAAGCCTGGATAAGGATCAACAGGCCGCCGGTATGGCGAATTATGTGGCTGCCTATCGCGTCGGCTATCTGGTTTCCACCGCTGGTGCCCTCGGGCTCGTTCAATGGTTTGAAAACAGCGGCGTTGAGAAGGGTATGATCTGGACGTACGCATACGTGATCATGGCTGCGCTTATTCTCGTGGGACTGTTGGCTGTTCTGGTTGCTAAAGAACCTAAAGCTTCTGAAGATTATGCAGAAAAAATCGCAAGTGAAGACAGTGGTGGTTCAGACAGTCTGACGCGCCTGTGGCGCACTGCATTTGATGCGTTCGCGGACTTCCTGAAAAAGCCCTATGCACCGGTTATCCTGCTGTTTGTGCTGTTCTTTAAATTTTGCGATTCCTTTGCAGGTGTGATGACTGGACCGTTTGTGGTGAAGATCGGCTTTGAGAGGGTCGATTACATCACGATGGTAAAGGGCGTCGGGTTGGCGGCTGTATTGCTGGGGGGCTTCGCTGGCGGACTTTTGGCCCGCGCCTTGCCGATAATCCATTGTCTCTGGATTGCCGGTTTCTTGCAGATGTCATCCAATCTGGTGTTTGCATGGCTTGCCTGGGTTGGTGTCAATACGGCAGCTTTGGGGGTCACGATCAGCGTTGAGAATTTCACAGGCGGTATCGGAACGGTGGTGTTCGTAGCTTATCTCTCAACCCTAACCCAGAGTGCCGCGCACACCGCAACACAGTTCGCACTCCTCACGTCACTGGCAGCCGTGGGGCGCACCTATATTTCATCCGTATCCGGATTTATTGCTGAGTCTACTGGCTGGATCTGGTTTTTCATCATCACAGCGATTGCGGCAATTCCAGGTTTTCTGTTGCTCGCGTGGCTACAAAGCAAGGGACATTTCGAAGATGATGTGATTGCCGAGCCGAAGGACAAATGATGGCGAGAGGCTGTGATCTGGCACTTGGTAACCGTGTTTGAACCGTGCACGCAAACTGGCTGCAATGTGGTCCTCAATACGTTTCCAAATTCTTTGGATAATTCATTTTCAAAACTCATACCAATGGCGTGATTGATTGTCTCTCAGGCTTTTTCAACCCGGTTGCTCTCTGGATCCATGCAGACAAGGGAGGATTTCCGATGTCTGCAGCTGCTGGCGGTCGTGATGACTATGATGCCTTGACCCTTCGCGGCCTTTCCAGGACGAGCGAAGATCTCCGTCAGGCCCGGCGTTTGCTTTCGCTTGCTTGTGGTTATGACGGGATGAGCCGGATGGATGCGGCGAAGGGGGGTGGGGTGGCCCGGCAGAGCCTGAGGGACCGGGGGCACCGGTTCAACGAAGCCGGGCCCGAAGGACTGTTCGACCGCCGGGTCCTGCGGCCCCAGATGCGGATGCGGCCCCGATGGCTGAACTTGCTGAGATCATCGAACCCGGCCCCTGCCTTGAGCATGACACTTGAGCCTGACGGGGGGGGGGTCCGCTGGAGACGACTTGACCTGCAACGGGGGAGCGAAGACCGGTTCGGTGTTGTCTCTCACGAGAGGACCTTCTCCACAGGCTGCTTGCAGCGCCCGGCTTTTCCCGCCTCACCGGGCGCCCGCAACACCCGGCCCAAGACCTGGGCCAAGACCTGGGCCAAGACCCGGGCCAAGACCCGGGCCTCATGGAGGCTTTCAAAAAAACGTCCCTCAAAGCCTTGCCTCCCCTTTGAACCACGGTCCGGCAGACAGGCCGATCGAGGTCCGGGTTCAGGACGAGGCCCGCATCGGCCAGAAGACCGGCCGCGTCCGCATCCGGGCGCGCAAGGGGATGAGACCGCGATGGCCGGCCGATCAGCGTTACAAACCGGCCTGCCTGTTCGGCGCGATGTGCGCAGACAGGGAGACCGGCGCGGTCCTGATGCTGCCATAGTGCCATGGGGACGGACACTGGAACAAGGAACCTGCCTCTCAAGGAGATCAGCCGGCCCGTTGCAAAAGGCGCTCAGGCCGCCGTCCTGATGGACCGCGCGCCGGGGCACACATCCGGCGAGGTGAAGGGGCCGAAGACCCTGACCTTGATCTTCCTGCCCGCCAGATCACCGGAGCTCAATCGGGTCGGGAAGGTCTGGCAATCTCTTCGGGAGAACAGGCTCTCCAACCGCCTCTTTGAAAATCACCTCGCGATTGGACCCAAAACGGGCAAATCTGAGGCCTGTTAGTATAAAATGTATTAAAATTAAACATGATCAGATCATCTATATTATTTTTAATTATAAGATTAGATATCTGATTTTTATAGAAAGATTCAGTTTGCTAGATTATTTAATTGCATTCAATTTTAGTGGAATTTTTTCTTTCTGTTCAAATTCAGTGTCGAATTAACACCTGCTTTAAGGAGCAGGGGGCGTCGAGGAGGATGGAGTATTTTTAGATCGAAATGGTATCTTTTTGCTTGCGCAGCTGGATTGCTCCTAAATTTCGTATTCGTCGTTTTTCCCTTATTAGCCAACGAGGGGTAATGGCGCCAGATATAGTTAAAATGGCCGTCGCGCCTGCATGGCAGCGGCGAGTGTGCCTTCATCCAGATAGTCGAGTTCGCCGCCAACCGGGACGCCATGAGCGAGGCGCGAAACGTTGACGTCACACTCCTTGAGCCGGTCTGTCAGGTAGTGAGCGGTCGTCTGACCCTCGACCGTGGCGTTCACGGCAATGATGATCTCATTCACTTCGGGTGCTGATGCGCGAACCAGAAGTCCTGTGGTGTTGAGATCTTCCGGACTGATCCCTTCCAGCGCAGAAAGGGTTCCTCCCAGTACATGGTAGCTGCCTTTTACGGCTGCTGCGCGTTCAAGAGCCCAGACATCGCCGACTTCCTCAACCACACAGATGATGGAACTGTCACGGCGCTGGTCGCAACAGATCGTGCAGGGGTCGATCGTGTCGATATTGCCGCAAGTTGTGCACTCCGTCACCTTCAGACCGGCTTCACCGAGTGCGCTCGTCAGGGGATCAAGCAGGCGATCCTTGTTCTTGATCAGATGCAACGCTGCGCGGCGGGCTGAGCGCGGACCAAGACCCGGCAGTTTTGCCAGGAGCTGGATGAGCCGTTCAATCTCGGCGCCGGTGACTTGTTTGGACATTGAGATTTTGAGCTAGAAACCGAGATTCATTCCTGGTGGCAGCGGGAGACCGGCAGTGACTTCCTTCATCTTTTCGGCAGCTGCGGCTTCCATCGTCTTGCGGGCTTCAGCGTGAGCCGCGATGATCAGGTCTTCCAGCACTTCCTTGTCGTCCTCGCTGAACAAGGACGGATCAATTTCCACGCCTTTCAAGTCACCCTTGCCGCTCAGGGTGACTTGAACGAGACCTCCGCCGGATTTTCCGACGCACTCCAGATCGTCAAGTGCGGCCTGGGCATCCTGCATCTTGGATTGCATTTCCTGGGCTTGCTTCATGAGCTTGCCGATATCGCCGATGCCTTTCATGGGAACTCCTTAGTCGACCCCATCTTCTGTGGGACCGCCCAAGTCAGGGGAGACGGTTTCACCAGGGGCTATTTCACTGAGGTCGCGCACGTTCACAATTTCCGCACCGGGAAAAGTTTCAAGCACAGTTTTAACCGCATCCGTCTCTCTCGCTTCGCGGAACAGTGTTTGGCGTTTTGCCTGTTTCTGGTTCGCAACTGTCTCCTCGCCGGCTTCGCTGCTGACGGAAACAACCCAGCGTTCATGGGTCCACTGTTCCAGTTTCCGGGTCAACTCGTTGGGCAGCCCGGACGGCGCACCAGGCTGAAGAGCGATTTCCAGACGACCTGGTGAACAATTTACGAGGCGGACATTGGCTTCAAGCTGGGTTTTGAGTTTGATGTCACGGCGCGTGCCGGCGAGGGTCACAATGTCTTCGAACGTGGATAGTCCTGTTGGAGGTGGCGGATTTGGCGACTCCGGCCCTGTGTCTGATGACGGCATGGCCTGCGTCGTCGCGCGGGCTTCCGTCATTGGTGTCACGGTTGAAGGTTGTGCAGGCGGTTGAGCGAGCGGAGCGCCTGATTTGGCGGCATCAGCAGCTTTCTTGAGCACCGCTTCAGGGGTTGGCAACTCGGCCACATAGGCCATGCGGATCAAAACCATGTCTGCCGCGGAGGCAGGATCGGCGGCCAGATTGACTTCAGGAATGCCCTTCAAAAGCATTTGCCAGGCACGGGTGAGGATTGGCATCGAAAGCGTTTCGGCAAAATTCTTTCCGCGTTCGCGCTCGGCCTGTGAATGAGTGGCATCGCTTTCTGCGCCGGGTACGATCTTCAGGCGGGTGATCCAATGCACGAGTTCTGCAAGATCGCCAAGAACGGTGACCGGATCGGCGCCGCGATCATTATGTTCTTTCAGTTCTGCAAGCGCGCCTGCGGCATCTCCCTTCATCAAATACTCAAAGAGGTCGATGATGCGCGCACGGTCAACGAGGCCCAGCATGTCCCGCAGATCATCCGCCTTGACTTCATCGCCTCCAAACGCAATGGCCTGATCAAGGAGCGAGAGCCCATCACGCACGGAGCCCTCAGATGCCCGGGCTATCAGCGCCAGTGCTTCGTCCTCGGCCTTGACGTTTTCAAGTTCTGAGATTTTGGCAAAGTGCTTGACCAGCAGGTCACCATCCAGCCGCCGTAAATCGAATCGTTGGCATCTCGAAAGCACCGTGACGGGGACTTTGCGAATTTCGGTTGTCGCAAAGATGAACTTCACGTGCTCTGGCGGCTCCTCCAGGGTCTTCAAAAGCGCGTTGAAGGCCTGACGAGAGAGCATGTGCACCTCGTCGATAATGTAAATCTTGTAGCGCGCTGAAACGGGCTTGTAGCGCACGCTCTCAATAATCTCGCGAACATCTTCGATGCCGGTGCGAGAGGCGGCATCCATCTCAATGACATCCACGTGCCGGGACTCAAGGATGGCCTGGCAATGCAAGCCAGGTTCGCTCATCTCGATGCTGGGGCCTTCGTCATCCCCACCTTTGGAATAGTTGAGTGCACGCGCGATCAGGCGTGCAGTGGTGGTCTTGCCAACTCCGCGAACTCCGGTGAGCATATAGGCTTGAGCAATGCGGTCAGCCTCGAATGCGTTGCTGAGGGTCTGAACAACCGGATCCTGGCCAATCAGATCTTCAAACGTACTCGGGCGGTATTTTCGCGCCAATACACGGTAGCCGCCTGCTTCCTCTGTTGAACCGTTGCCGGCGTTATCCATCATATCGGAAGACACTTTCCGCGCATCTTAAGAAATAATTGGCAGCTATAGTGCTGGCGGCCTTGGCTCATCTGCACACTGCTGGCAGCGAGGTGGGAGATTGGACAGGCAACCCGCGCCAGCTTCGTTAGGGCTGCTTCCTTCCGGATCTGACCCGATTGGCGAAAGACACGCCTGCCGCCAACCTCCCGAAGGCACTATATCAGGTATGCGGCGGCAAAGCGCAAGGGAAACTAACCGAGCTTTCTCACCAATATAGTGTGCTGCTGAAACCAACGACGTTAATGTCGATTTTCGACTTGCCGCGCAGGGTCCCTGAGGTGGCGAAGCGATGTTGAGTGTGGTGCCTTCAAAGAAGACGTGTGTGTAACTTGCTTTCATTGTCAGCGACTTCATCACACGATGGTTCACGCCGAGAGACAGGGTAAACCTGTTGCCATCAGGCGAAATGCTGCTGCCATCCGAAACAGCTGTCGTGTATCCAAGCCCCGCGCCGAACATTGTATCTTCGTTCATCATGATGCTGGCGCCGGCAAAACCTGAATAGATGTCTTCCCAGCCTTGCGGACGAACTTCGTTGGGGCGGCCTGAACCGAATTCGACCGTGATGTCGTCGAACAGGCTCCAGTTGGTTCATTCGAAAGTGCCGTGCAGGGCGATATAGTCGTTGAGCTTGTGGGAGACACTGGCGGTCAAAACATCAGGTGAAGTGAAATCGAACTTGCTGCTTTCAACCGGAACACCAGGGAATTGAGCGCCGGCGCGGCCTTTGACTTCATGCTTGCTTCTGGACCTGTAGCCCACACCGATGGTGGTGCTTTCCGTGGGTTCGATCAGAACGCCAGCGGTGAAACCAACGCCCCAGTCATCGCCAACAAGGTAACCCGGCGCGGTGGGCCCAAAGGAAACGGTGTTGGAAGCAGTGTCACATTCTGCAGATTTGCGTTGAAATATTGCACCTGCAGGCTTGCACCAACCGTGAGCCAGTCGGTTAGCGCTAGGGGAGATGAGTTTTGCAGCAATGGTGGTGATGGCACTCACCTTCGGCACCATCGTTGATGATACGGCGCACTTTTTGGCAAAATACAACAGATATCGACGGCAATATGGATTTGGCAGCGAGTGGGGTGTGGCCGAGAGTTTCCGGACTGTGGGGACCGCCATTAAATCTACCACGCTGGCTATTGGTAGCGGTTTCCTCGCATTGTGCTTTTCAGGATTCCTGGTGAACTATCATTTGGGACTGCTGACGCTGATGATCTTGTTCGCGGCCTGGCTTTCCGTTCTCTTCCTGTTGCCGCCACTGCTGATCTATCTGGACAAGGAAAACGCCGCGTCCTGATTCTATCTGGCGCAAATTACGTTGCGCAGCCTGGTGTGGCGTGTCACGGTTGGCCCCTCCTCCAACCTGCCATTGGTTTTCCTGCACATGACCGAATCTCTCCCCGGACAGAAAGTAATTACGTTTTCCGGCGGTACGCTCGACCGCACTGCGCCAGACCGGATGAAGCCAGGTTACATTGCGGGTCTTGCGGCTGCGAAAGATGCAGGGGTTATCTGCTTTGCCAACGATCGCGCGCTGGTGGATGTGGCGGCAAACCCGCCCAGTGTTTACAAGAGTCCAGTCGGTGCAATTCCCGTGTCCGGTAAGGTGGAGCCAGTTCTTCTTGGATTGGAGGAGGAGAGCAGAGCACCTGTCTTTGCGCAGTTTGTCGGGTATGATGAGGAGGGGAGGCCAACAGCTGATCTGCCGGACTCTGTCAAAGCCATCGACTTGCGCAGTTTGGCAACACAGGACCTCGTAAGCCGCGAAGAGTTCGGGATGCTGGCTTATGCCTGTTCGCTGCTGAACTGGCACTCAACGCACCGGTTCTGTGCGAAATGCGGCGAAGAAACCGCTATGGGTGAAGGCGGAGACCGCCGTATATGCGGAGCCTGCAAACGGGAACATTTTCCGCGCACCGATCCGGTGGTCATCATTGTCGTGCATGACGGCGACCGGTGTCTGTTGGGGCGGAGTGCAAACTTCGTCGAGGGCATGTACTCGGCGCTAGCCGGCTTCGTTGAACCCGGTGAAACGATCGAGGATGCGGCCCGCCGAGAAGTCTTTGAAGAGGCGGGAATCCGGGTCGGCAAAGTGTCCTATGAACTCAGCCAGCCATGGCCATTTGTGTCATCCCTGATGATTGGGCTGCTGGGAGTGGCGCTGACGACAGATATCACAATAGACAAAAACGAGCTGGAAGATGCACGCTGGTTCACGCGCAAGGAAGCGCAAAGTTTGTTGGATGGAACACACCCGCTTCAGCAGAAGGCGCCGAACGTGTTTGCGATCGCCCACCATTTGCTGCTGGCGTTTCTCAAAAAGGATCGGGGCAAAGTCTGAACCAGGTCTAGATTGCGGAGTGTTCAATCCGATAGGGATGCGCCTTGTACACGCCCAGAATGTGGAGCTCCTTTGAAAAGAACGAGAGTTCTTCCAGCGCAAGCTTTACATTCTGATCGTCCGGGTGGCCGACAATATCCGCGTAAAACTGTGTGGCAAAAAATTCGCCTTCCAGTTGATAGGATTCCAGCTTGGTCATGTTGACACCATTCGTCGCAAACCCGCCCATGGCCTTGTAAAGGGCAGCGGGTACGTTGCGGACCCTGAAGACGAAGGTTGTCATGACAGGCGCATCTTCCGGCTCGGCATCGTCTGGTTCGTTTGCCAGGATCACGAAGCGTGTTGTGTTGTGATTAGAATCTTCGATGTCTGCATTGAGCACTTCGAGACCATAAATCTTGCCGGCAAGCTCCGAGGCGATGATTGCCTTTTCCGGGTCCGGATTGTCTGCCAGCTTGCGCGCAGCACCGGCCGTGTCCACAGCCACAACCGCATGCAGACCCAGTTTAATAATCACATCGCGACACTGCCCGAGTGCATGAATGTGGCTGTGTACCGTTTTGATGGTTTCAAGGGTTGCGCCCTTGCTTGCCAGAAGCTGATGACGGATGCGCAGGAAATGTTCGCCAATGATGTAAGTGCCTGATCCTGGGAGAAGATGATGGATATCGGCGACGCGCCCAGCCACAGAATTCTCGATTGGAATCATGGCAAGATCGGCTTCACCCGCCTTCAAGGCGGCGAAAGTATCCTCAAAGATACGGCAAGGCACATGCTCCCAATCGGGATAGCGTTCAGCGCAGGCAATGTTTGAATAGGCGCCTGCTTCGCCCTGGAACACGATTTTTTTGGACATTCTTTGATCTCGGCTGGATTTAGGGGAGTGGTGCCAGAACCGCCCGGGCGTGGTCAAGGTCCTCCGGAGTGTCGACGCCAAATGGCGCGGTGTCGACCAGTGAGACGGCTATTTTCATGCCGTCGTCCATGGCCCGGAGCTGTTCGAGTTTATGTTCAAGCTCCCTTTTGCTGGGTGGCAGTGAAATGAAACGGGTCAGAGCCTCGCGGCGGTAGGCATAAATTCCGATATGGTGGAGAGTGGGTCCGCCCCAGCTTTCCGGAAGCTGCCGCGCAAAATCGTCAGCAATGGCGAGTGTCTGTCCATCGTCAAATTTTGCCAGTGCCTTGACCACGTTCGGGTTTGTCACTTCTTCGGGATCATGGATTTCAGATGCCAGGGTTGCGATTTGAGCTCCGGTTTTGATCAGGGCGTCGAGGCATGCCCGGATTGCATCCGGCGAAATCGTTGGTAAGTCACCTTGCAGATTGACCACATATTTCACTTTTGCGCCCGGGTCTTCAGTCTCGAGGGCCGCAGCAATCCGGTCTGAACCGGACGGGAGATCAGGGTCTGTCAGGACTGCCTTGCCCCCTGCCGAAACGATCGCATCAACCACTTCCTGCTCGCTGGCAGCTACGACCACAGTTCCAACACCGGCCTCCTCTCCGCGCCGCAAAACATGCACAATCATGGGGAGGCCTCCAATGTCGGCAAGGGGCTTTCCCGGCAGGCGCGTTGAGGCCATGCGGGTAGGGATGAGGACAATCGCAGTGTTATCGGAGTTCATTTGATGGAAAATAACTGATTTGGCTGTTTTAGGTGTGTCAACATGGGCGCGGCAAAAGTGCGCATCGGCGGCTTATAAATGTTGCATGGACGCGTTGAAAGCACTAGCTTCCGCCCAAATTTCGGGCGGGTGTTCCTTCAAGCGATTCAGGTCTTGCACGGTGTTCCACTCCTAGAGGGTTTTACGAAATGATGGACAGTTTTGAGTTCAACAAGATCGCGGGTGCGTTGCTGTTCAGCGTACTGATTTTTCTTGGTTTGCGTTCGCTTGGCGAGACGGTCTTCCACGTGGAAGCTCCGGAGAAGCCCGGCTATGCGGTTGAAGTTGCCGCTACAACGCCTGGCGACTCGGGCGGAGGCACAGCTGCACCGGCTGCCACGCCGCTGCATGAGCTTCTTGCGAATTCGGACGTTGCCAAAGGTCAGAAAGCATTCAAGAAATGCGCTGCCTGCCACAAGGTCGACGCAGGCGCTTCAGGCGGCGTTGGACCAAACCTTGCGGGCATTGTCGGTAAGGCCATGGGCGCGCAGGATGGATTTACTTACTCCAAAGGTATGGCAACCGTTGCAGCAGAGAAAGGCGCCTGGACTTACGCGAGCCTCGACGCTTTCCTGAAAAAGCCAAAAGCATTTGTACCAGGCACCAAGATGAGCTTTGCAGGTGTCAAGAAAGAGGCCGACCGGGCTGACCTTCTGGCATATCTGAAATCAATTTCGCCAGACGCACCAGCTTTTCCCACTGAATAGAGCTTGCAGTCTGTGCTTCTCATCAATCCAAGATGACGAAAATTTAACACCGGCAAACCTTCCGCCGGTGCTTTTATTTGTGGCATATCTACCCACATAGGAAACGTTCGAAAAGGATTCTGCCTCTATGCGCACTGTCATTACCCCTGTAATCCTGACGATTCTGATGCTGGTTCAGGCGACGCTAATCTCTAACGCCGAAGAGCCAGCTTGGCGGCATGGCACAACGTTGATTGAACCGCTGAAGTACCCCAAGGATTTCAAGCATTTTGACTATGTGAATCCGAACGCGCCGAAAGGCGGTTCAGTGCGTTTCGGGCTCAACGGGAGTTTCGATACCTTCAATCCGGTTTTGTCCAAGGGGCGGCTCGCTGCGGGCATCGGTCATGTGAATGTGGCTGGTGGCTCGGGCTATGTCTACGAACGGCTGATGACACAGCCAATGGATGAGCATAGCGCCGAATATGGCGTGATTGCCGAGGAAATGCGCTATCCGTCAGATTTCTCCTGGGTCACCTACCGCCTCAGAGAGAATGCAAGATGGCACGATGGTAAGCCGATCACGCCTGAAGATGTGGTTTGGACGTACAATATCTCGCTCGAACTCAACATCCAGCAGGCTCACTACTACAAACACGTCAAGTCGGCGAAAGTGACCGGTCCGCGCGAAGTCACATTTACCTTCGATCAAAAGGGCAACCGTGAACTGCCGCAAATTCTTGGGCAGCAAATGGTGCTGCCCAAGCATTGGTGGGAAGGCAAGGACGCCGACGGAAAACAGCGGGACATTAAGGCTTCCACGCTTGAACTGCCCATGGGGTCGGGTCCTTACAGGGTCTCAAAATTCGTGGCCGGCAGATCAGTCACGCTTGAACGCGCGAAGGACTATTGGGGCAAGGATCTCAATGTGAACATTGGCCACTACAATCTGGATAAGATCAAATACGAATACTTCCGTGATGAAACTGCCCGGTTTGAGGCCTTTAAATCCGGCGCGCTGGATTGGAGGACCGAGAGCACTGCACGCAAATGGGCAACCAACTACGAGTTCCCAGCGGTCAAGAAGGGCTACGTTGTTCTGAAGCAATTTGATGAGATTGAAGGAGCCAGCGGGCTGATGGTCGGCTTCATTCCGAATCTCAGACGAAAGAAATTCCAGGATATCCGCGTAAGGGAAGCGCTGAATCTTGCGTTCAATTTCGAGGATCTCAATCGCACGATTTTCTTTGATCAATACAAGAGGATAAACAGCTACTTTTATGGCAGCAGCCTTGCTTCGAAAGAACTGCCAGAAGGTCAGGAACTGGAAATCCTCAAGTCACTGAAAAATCCGATTCCTGGAGAAATTTTCACCACCGAATATGCCAATCCGGTTTCGAACTCACGTACGGATGAACGAAAGAACAGGCGTAAGGCACTGAGGCTGCTGAAAGCTGCAGGCTACAAGATTGAGAAGAGTGTCACGATTGATCCTGCCACGGGCAAGCAATTGACAATCGAGTTCTTGATGAACGGCCCGACCTTCGAGCCGATCGCAACCCGTTATGTCAACAGTTTGAAACATATCGGGATTCTGCTGAAACTGCGTGTGGTGGATTCGTCCCAGTATATTGAGCGCATTCGCAATCGGGATTTTGATCTCATCTACACCGGCTGGGCTCAGTCCATGTCACTTGGCAACGAGCAGCTTGACTACTTTGGATCAGGTGCCGCTGACCAACCGACTTCGCGCAATTATCCGGGGATAAAAAACCCGGCAATCGATGAGCTGATCAACATCATCATCTTTGCAAAGGACCGCGCTGAGCTAGTTGCTGCCACGAAGGCCTATGACCGGGTCCTGCTTTGGAACCGTTATACTGTTCCCGGTTATACGCTTTTGGCCTCGAGAGTTGCCCGTTGGGACAGATATTCGCATCCGGAGCCACTTCCCAAATTCACAATCGGGTTCCCCGATGTGTGGTGGTACGACGAAGCCAAGGCTGCGAAGATAAAATAATGCTGCGATTTTTCAGTAAATGGCTTGGCTTGGCCACCCTGTCTCTTGCCCTTTTTGGCAGCGCAGCTCTCGCAGAGCCGCGGCACGGACTATCCGGGTTTGGCGATCTTAAATATCCCACCGACTTCAAGCATTTTGAGTATGTAAATCCGGATGCACCCAAAGGGGGAACGCTCTCCCTCATTGGCCCGGAGGCGCGGAATACATTCAACAGCTTCAACTATTTCATTCTCAAAGGCGACCCGGCGCAGGGCATGGAATATCTGTTCGATACGCTCATGAGCCGGGCAGATGACGAGCCGGATGCCATGTACGGATTGGTGGCCAGGACAGCTGATCTGGCGGAAGACGGTCTCTCAATTGTCTTCGAGTTGCGTCCGGAAGCCAAATTTGCGGATGGATCGCCCGTGACCGCCGAGGATGTGGCGTATTCACTGAAACTCATCAAGGAAAAAGGCAGCCCGCTCTATTCGATTCCCATGTCGAAAGTCAAAAATGCAGAAGTACTCGGGCCGCATAAAGTCCGGTTCAATTTTGCCGAATCGAACAGGGATATTCCGCTCATTGTCGCCGGCACTCTGCCGATATTCTCAAAAGCCTATTACACCAAGAATGAATTTGAGAAGACGACCCTCGAACCGCCCCTGGGTTCGGGCCCTTATCGCATAACCGGTTGGAAACAGGGCAGGTATGTGACCTACTCCTTGCGCGACGATTATTGGGGCAAGGATTTGCCTGTCAACAAGGGCCGGTTCAATTTTGGAAAGCTTCGCCATGAATATTTCCGCGACCGGACGGCAGGCTTTGAAGCGTTCAAGGCCGGGGCGTTTGACCTGCGCGAAGAGTTCACATCGAAAAGCTGGGCTACTGAATACGACATCGATCAGGTCAAGAAGGGCTGGATCATAGCCGATACATTGCCGGATAAGCGCCCCGCCGGCGCACAGGGCTTCTTCCTCAACATGCGGCGGGACAAGTTTTCTGATCCGCGTGTGAGACAGGCGCTCGATCTTGCTTTCGATTTCGAGTGGACCAACAAGAACCTGTTCTATGCGCTGTATACCCGCACCAATTCTTTCTTTGAAAACTCCGCTTACAAAGCATCTGGCGCACCGCCAGCAGAAGAATTGAAACTTCTGGAACCTTTGCGCGATTCGTTGCCGGAAAGTGTTCTTGGTGAAGCTTATGTCTCTCCGGTTTCAGATGTGTCGGGGCAGGACCGACGATTGCTGCGCAAGGCATCGCGACTTTTGAAGCAGGCTGGATATCTCACGAAAGATGCCAAGCGGATGACGGCGAAAGGTCGTCCGTTCACTATCGAATTTCTGACATATTCGCCCTCATTTGAGCGGGTGATCGCGCCCTATATAAAAAACCTGAAGATCCTGGGCATCGATGCAAATATCCGGCTGGTGGATTCGGCTCAATATGAGAGCCGCAGGAAAGCTTTCGACTTTGACATTGTCTCTGGCCGGTTCGCGTTCCTCAAGACACCAGGTATTGAACTGCGCAATTTCTTTGGTTCATCATCTGCCAACGCCAGCGGCAGTTACAATTTATCCGGTGTGAACAGCAAAGCGGTGGATGCTCTGGTCGAGGATGTGGTGAATGCCAGATCGCGGGAGACCTTAACCGCGGCCGCGCGAGCCCTGGACCGGGCTCTCAGAGCGCAGCATTTCTGGGTACCGCACTGGTACAAGGCTGCGCACAATGTGGCCTACTGGAACAAGTTTTCCCGGCCAAAAATCAAGGCGCGCTTTGATCGCGGAATCATTGAAACCTGGTGGTATGATGAAGCCAAAGCCGCCAAGCTCAAAGCGGCCAGGAACTAAGCACGCATGGGCGCCTATATCCTTCGACGATTGTTGCTGATGATCCCGACTTTGCTCGGGATTATGCTGGTCAGCTTTGTGATTATCCAGTTTGCACCGGGCGGCCCGGTGGAACGTGTGATCGCACAATTGACCGGCACGGATGTTGGTGCGACGGCCAGGGTCGGCGGGTCATCCGGCGGGGATCTCGGCGGAACCGGTCAGGCGGCTGGACAATCGTCAGGGGATAGCGCGCTGTCGACGAAGTACCGCGGTGCGCAGGGACTTGATCCGGAATTCATCAAGCAGCTGGAGAAACAGTTCGGTTTCGATAAGCCGGCGCATGAGCGGTTCTTCCTGATGATAAAGAACTACATCACGTTCAATTTCGGAGAGAGTTATTTTCGCGACATTTCGGTAATTGATCTCATTCTGGAGAAGATGCCGGTCTCCATATCACTTGGCCTCTGGATGACCCTGATTTCGTACGGGATATCGATCCCGCTCGGCATCCGCAAAGCGGTCAGGGACGGCTCGCGGTTTGATACCTGGACATCAGGTGTCATTGTTATCGGTTATGCGATTCCCGGCTTCCTGTTCGCAGTCTTGTTGATCATCCTGTTTGCCGGCGGTTCCTTCTGGGATATATTCCCGTTGCGAGGTTTGACGTCGGATGGCTTTGAATCGTTTCCCTGGTACCAGAAGGTCGGGGACTATTTCTGGCATCTTGTTCTACCAATTGTTTCCATGGCAATCGGGGCGTTTGCGACATCTACGCTGCTTACGAAGAATTCGTTTCTCGACGAAATCAGAAAACAATATGTGGTGACCGCTCGTTCCAAGGGCCTGACGGAGAGCCAGGTGCTCTACGGACATGTGTTCCGCAATGCAATGCTGATCATTATTGCCGGTTTTCCTGGTGCCTTCATTGGTGCCTTTTTTGCCGGGTCATTTCTGATTGAAACAATTTTCTCGCTTGATGGTCTCGGGTTGCTCAGCTTTGAGTCCGTGGTGAACAGGGATTATCCTGTTGTCTTTGCAACGCTCTTTATTTTTTCAATCATGGGCATGATCGTGAGCCTCATTTCAGACCTCACCTATACCTGGATTGATCCCCGGATCGATTTTGATACGCGGGAGGTCTAGCCGATGGCAAACGGCGCGACAGAGGGCGATGCAATTCTCACTGCCGGTTCTGCAAAACCGCTGCATGCTCAGCACGACTCCGGCGGTTGGCTGTCTCCAATCAATCAAAGGCGCTGGAACAATTTCAAATCCAATCGCCGGGGCTACTGGTCGCTCTGGATCTTTCTTTTCCTCTTTCTGTTTTCGTTGTTTGCGGAGTTCCTGGCGAACGATAAACCGCTGCTCATCAAGTATGACGGCGGCCTCTATATGCCAATCTTCAAAACCTATGCAGAGACAGAATTCGGCGGAGAGTTTGAAACCGAAGCGGACTACCGCGATCCCTTTGTCTCTGAATTGATTGCTGAGAAGAACGGCTGGATTATCTGGGCGCCCATTCGTTATTCGTACGGCACTGTGAATCTCGATTTTCCGGGATACCGCATCGTTGATGGCAAAAAGAAGAAAGCCGGTTTCCCGGCTCCGCCAACCTGGATGGTTGCTGGTGACCTTTGCCCGGGAACAGACGAGCAAAGCAAGCGCTTCTGCAGTCTAGGCAACTGGAATTGGCTGGGAACTGATGATCAGGGCCGCGATGTTGTAGCGCGTCTGATCTACGGCTTCCGGATATCGGTGCTGTTTGGCCTGATCCTGACGCTCATTTCATCGGTGATTGGCGTTGTGGCCGGAGCAGCGCAAGGATATTTCGGCGGTTGGACTGATCTGATCTTCCAACGGGTGATTGAGATCTGGACCTCCGTACCCTCTCTCTATCTGCTCATCATTATTGCCGCGATCATTGAGCCGAATTTCTGGATATTGCTGGGCATCTTGCTGCTTTTCTCCTGGGTTGCCCTTGTGGGCGTTGTGCGGGCGGAGTTCCTGCGCGGCCGGAACTTTGAATATGTGAATGCGGCGCGCGCGCTTGGCGTGTCCAATGCGGTGATCATGTTCAAGCACCTGCTGCCCAATGCGATGGTTGCAACGCTGACGTTCATGCCTTTCATTCTGAACGGGTCGATCACCACGCTGACGTCTCTGGATTTCCTGGGGTTTGGTTTGCCGCCGGGATCGCCGTCTCTCGGAGAATTGCTTTCCCAAGGCAAAAACAATCTGCAGGCCCCATGGCTCGGCATGTCCGGCTTCATGGTGATTGCCACAATGCTGTCGCTGTTGATCTTCGTGGGAGAGGCTGTGCGCGATGCTCTTGATCCGAGAAAGACCTTCGTATGAGCGGCCCGTTGCTAACTGTTGATGACGTTTCGGTCGATTTTCGCCAAGGCGGCCGCATCACCAATGCTGTCGACCATGTGTCCTTCGATATCAATCCCGGTGAAACTGTGGCTTTGGTGGGCGAATCTGGTTCCGGCAAATCCGTCAGCGCGCTATCGGTGATGCAGCTTCTGCCTTACCCGGCAGCGCACCATCCAAACGGAAAAATTCTCTTCAAGAGCAAGGACCTGATGGGGGCGCCGGATGAGGAAATGCGGGCAATTCGCGGCGACGATATTGCCATGATCTTCCAGGAGCCGATGTCTTCGCTCAACCCGCTTCATCAGGTTGAACAGCAGATCGGTGAGACGCTTCAGTTTCATCGGGGAATGAGTGAAAAGGCATCCCGAGACCGGGTTGTCGAGCTATTGGATCTGGTTGGGATCCGCGACCCGGAAACACGCCTTGCCAGTTATCCGCATCAATTGTCGGGGGGGCAACGACAACGCGTAATGATCGCCATGGCCCTTGCCAACGAGCCGGAACTTCTGATTGCCGACGAGCCGACCACGGCGCTTGACGTCACCATTCAGGCGCAAATCCTGGCGCTGCTTAAAGAACTTCAGGCCAAGATGGGCATGGCCATGCTGCTGATCACCCACGATCTTGGCATCGTCCGGAAGATGGCAAACCGGGTCAATGTAATGAACTCCGGCAAGATCGTCGAACATGGGCCCACAGAAAAGATCTTCACCAAAGCCGAGCACCCCTACACCCAACATCTCTTGGCTGCAGAACCAAGCGGAGATCCGCCGGAACCGGACGATACGGCGAGTATCGTCATGGAAGCAGATGACTTGAAGGTCTGGTTCCCAATCAAACGCGGCCTGATGCGCAGAACGGTTGATCATATCAAGGCCATTGATGGCGTAAGCATCAAAGTGCGTTCCGGGCAGACGCTCGGTATTGTCGGGGAATCAGGTTCGGGCAAAACCACTCTCGGCCTGGCTATGCTAAGATTGATTTCGTCTGAAGGCAGGATTGCGTATTTGGGCCACGCTATCGATGCCTATCAGTCAAAGGATATGCGGCCACTGCGTGGCGACCTTCAGATTGTGTTTCAGGATCCGTTCGGTTCCCTCAGCCCTCGCCTTTCGATCCGTCAGATTGTGGAAGAGGGTCTGATTGTTCAGAACACAAACTTCAACTACGAGGAACGACGGGACCGGGTTGCAAATGCTCTAACGGAAGTTGGCATCGATCCGTCTGCTATGGAACGTTATCCGCATGAATTTTCAGGAGGCCAGAGGCAGCGCATTGCCATTGCTCGCGCGATGGCGCTTGATCCCAAGTTTGTCATGCTTGATGAGCCGACCAGTGCTCTGGACATGTCCGTTCAGGCGCAAATCGTTGATTTGCTGCGTGAGCTTCAGGAAAAGCATGGTCTGGCCTATCTCTTTATCAGCCACGACCTGAAAGTGGTCCGGGCTTTGGCCAATGAGGTTGTGGTTCTTCGACTTGGCAAGGTAATTGAACAAGGGCCCGCTGCGAAAATCTTCGATCATCCTGAGACCGATTACACCAAGGCATTGATGGCCGCTGCCTTCGATCTGGAAACGGCGCCTGAAGGCGTTGTTGCGCAGTAACCGGCATGGCTATTCTATACGTCCTTGACCGTTACAATGCAGGTGAATGGCGCGACATGATGGTTACCCGGGCGCCTCGCCGGGATGTGCGACTCTGGCCAAACGAGAGCGGCAACATCGAAAACGTACGTTATGCGGTTGCCTGGAAACCTCCGCACGGCGAATTGGCGAAAATCCCAAACCTTGAGGTGATCTTTTCACTTGGTGCAGGTGTCGATCACATCATGGAGGACCCGGGACTCCCCGATGTGCCGATTGTGCGCGTTGTCGATCCGGATCTCACAAAACGCATGAGCGAGTATGTTGTTTTCAACGTCCTGCTGCACCATCGCCAGTTTGCGCTTTATGAGCGGCAGCAAAAGAACAAGGAATGGATTGAACACAGTCAGCCAGCGGCGAAGGAAGTCCGCGTAGGCATTATGGGGTTGGGTGTGCTGGGGCAGGATGCAGCCCTTCGTCTGCGGGACCTGGAGTTTCAGGTTTCAGGCTGGTCCAACAGCCGTAAGCAGATAAATGGAGTTAAAAGCTTTGCTGGTGATGCCGAACTGGACTCGTTTCTGGCGCAGACGGACATCCTTGTGTGTCTGTTGCCTCATACGCCAGAAACTGAAGGGATTTTGAACAAGAAGTTGTGCACAAAGCTGGCGCAGGATGGCGCTCTTGGAGGTCCTTTCCTTATTAACGCGGGACGCGGCAAGGTGCAGGACAGTCAGGAGCTCTACGAGGCTCTGGAAGCCGGGACATTGAAGGCGGTCTCGCTGGATGTCTTTGAAACCGAACCCTTGTCAAAGGCACATCCATTGTGGTCGCATCCCAATGTCTATCTGACACCGCATGTGGCTGCCGAGTCATCATCAGGGGCAATCAACGACTATATCCTTCAACAAATTGAAACCTACGAAAGCGGCGGCGCGCTCGAAAATCTTGTCGACGCCGCCCGCGGATATTGAGAGTCTTCAGTTAAGATACCCAATCCTGTCCTGGTTGATGTGGCGCGCGGTGGAATCTCCGAAAATCAACATCGCGGCGTTTACGGTGTTGCAAATGCGGATGGTTCGGTCGTTGCCAGTGCGGGGAGTTTCTGAAAAAACGGTGTTTCCCCGTTCAGCAATCAAAGCGTTTCAGGCGCTGACAGTTCTGGAAAGTGGCGCTGCAGACCAATTTGGATTTTCCGATGAGGAAATCGCTCTGTACTGTTCGTCCCATGGGGGAGAGAAGAAACATTCTGAAACCGCTAGGTACATGCTTGAAAAGCTGGAACTGACGGAAGAAACCTGAAGTGTGGTGGTCATTTGGCCGACATACCAGCGCACCACCAATGCGATGATCGCGAAAGGCGAGCGGCCGCGGGCAATCCACAACAATTGCTCAGGCAAGCATGCTGGAATGCTGTCGCTTGCTAAACATTTTGGCGTCGCTCCCGAAGGGTACATTGAACAAGATCACCCTGTTCAGCAGGCTGTTGCGAATTGTTCGAAGAATTGTGTGAGGGTCATGCCTGGCTGAGGGGATTTTGTCTCAGAGTTCTGATTTGCAACTGGTTGAGTGAATTCAGCCGGTTGTGGTTCTGTTCGCTTGTGAAACTGAATGGAGATCACGATGGCCTGGACCGACCTCACTCGCCGCCAACATGCCCGAACGGGCGGCAGGTATGCAAGCGACCTGCCCGCCGCGGAAGGGGCGATCAGTGAACCTTTGATGCTGTCGCATACGTCCACCGGCCGGCCGCGCAAGACCGACCTTGCGCCCTGTGTTCGATGCGCTCCTTTACATTGCGACAACCGGTTGCCAGTGGCGGCTGTTGCCGAACGCCTTTCCACCGGTTTCGACGGTGCGGGGGTATTTTCAGGGCTGGCGCACTGACGGACGACTGGACGAGATGACCCGCGCGCTTGTCGGGATGGCGCGTCTGGCCGAGGGTCGCAAGGCCCGCCCGCCCGCCGGTATCCTCGACAGCCAGAGCGTGAAAGCCAGGGAAAGGGGCGGGGTTACCGGCTATGACGTGGGCAAGCGGATCAAGGGTCGCAAGCGCCCTATCGTCACCGACACGCTTGGCTTGCTGGTCGGATGGGTGGGGCACAGTGCCGGGTTCCAGGACCGGGACGGTGCGCCGGATGTGCTGAAAGCCGTGGCCGTGCGGTTTGCCATGTTGCGCCCTATTTTTGCCGATGGCGGCCAGGCCGGGCCAAAGCTGCGCGACGCCTTGAAAGCCATCGGGCGCTGGACCGTTGAGATCGTCAAACGCTCCCACATAGCCGGGGGCTTCAAGGGTCTCCCCCGCCGTTGGGTCGTCAAACGCACCCTTGCCTGGCTCGGACGATGCCGCCGTCTGTCAAAAGACCGGGGAAAATCCATCGCAAGCGCGGCGGCCCGGATCACCATCGCACACATCCGACGCGTCACCAGACATCTCGCAAGGGCAGGAAAACCCTGAAATAGTTTTGAACCAGACTCTGAGGTCAGTTAGCCGTAATTTGTATCTGTTGGAATGCCTGTTGTTGTCTCTCCATTCAGTTTCTTCCAACGGCAGATGAACGGTGTGATCTGGCACACCTTTGACCTTTGACAGACGCCCCCTTTGCCACCCCCAAAAAGCCTTCCAGGCCCTTGATATGAACACCGCCTCTGGCGAATGCGTCCCTGGAACGATCGACCCTGTAATGCCCATAACCAGGATCAACAAGGCCATTGTCCCCTCGCCAGCCATCGCAGGTGAGGACCCAAGCCGGATCGGCCTTCCCTCCAATACTGCCTTGTAGAGTAGCTTTTTTGCAACCTGGAACGACTTCCGTGTAAACCTGACCCTCACGCGCGAAGAGGCCGAAGACGGTTGTCTTACCGACTGCGCCCCTTCCTCGCTTTCCTTTCCCCCGCCTGGCTCCAAACAAGCTTTCATCCCCTTCAACAACATCGAACATCGGGCGCTGCGCCTGGCAAGCTGTATGGAGGCGCTTGCGCAATGCCCGATAGACCCTGTTGACAGTATTGCGATCAAGGCCGCTGGGTTCGGCTGTCTGTAGAGCGGTCAGGCTGTCGGCGAAGTCGCGAACACGCGCGCGGATTTTCTTCTCTGAAATGCGGGCCCCTTTGCACTATCGATTGTTCATTTCATACCATAGCTTCATGAGAAAGAATCCCCTCAGCCAGGCATGACTCTTGTGTGATGTCAGTCTGGCCAAGGCGCCAATTGCGAAGGATGGTTGTTTGGTGCCCACATGGGCGATCCCACTGGACAAAGTTGCGGCAGGTCAGATGGAACCAGCGGAGCGGTGCAAAGCTGCTAAACGCATCATCAAAGCCGTGCGGGCGCACCCCTTTATGGTTGCAGGAGCCGGCTGGTTGTGCACCGATGTGATGACTGCGGTGCCCTGCGCATTTGTGAAAACTGGAGCTGAAGGTGTCTATTGCGGCTGTGTCCCGCACGCGTGACTGGGATTTGCCTTGAAGTGTGAGGACGGCACAACACGCGCCGCTGAAATGGCCACCACCGGACTGCTTAATGCGTTGCCCGTTTGGAATGCCAAAGAGGCCAGAGCCTTGAGGCAATTCATGCAGCGGACACTCCTTAACCGGCGACGCTTCGAGATTGGTGAGGTGCGCCCCGCCAAGCATTTGCAGGAATTGCAGATCGCTCTTTAATTTGCCGCAACCAGTATGTGCCGTGCCGCACCCGGGTTTGCTTTGCTGTTTATCTTGCCTATCTTGTAGCCATGGAACTGACCTTGGCAGATACTTATGATTTCAAACGTGCTTCGGGCGGCGTGCTGCTTATCGCTTGTGGGGCGCTGGGCCGTGAAATCATCCAGCTGATCGAGCTCAATAATTGGCAGCACATGGATGTCAGCTGCCTTCCGGCCAAGTGGCACAACACACCCGATCTGATTCCAGATGGTGTCCGGGTCAAAATCCGGGAAGCCAAGGGGAAGTACGAAAAAATTTATATCCTCTATGCTGATTGTGGCACAGGCGGTCTGCTGGACAAGGTGCTGGAGGAGGAAGGCGGGGTTGAACGCATTGGCGGGCCGCATTGTTATTCTTTCTTTTCCGGCAACGCTCTGTTCGAAGCGCGTGGTGATGAGGATATGACGTGCTTTTTCCTCACCGATTATCTGGCGCAGCATTTTGACAAACTGATCTGGGAAGGCTTTGGAATAGACCGGCACCCTGACATGGTTGAGTTTGTGTTCGACAACTACGAAAAAGTGGTCTATCTGGCCCAAGCACCAACAGACGCGCTCAGAGCGAAAGCGCAGGCCGCTGCGGAAAAGCTTGGTCTTGCCTATGAATATCGCGAAACAGGATATGGTGATCTTGAGACGTTTATGCGTTCTGCATCTTAGCTCTGAGGTGTGACGCGGTAACCTGCTCTCGGAAAATGAACATGCAAGTTGCCGGCCCCGACTTCTGTGCGTTTCAAGACCATCGTTTCGGTGTCAGCTGTGACCACAGTTCCATGTACGGGTTGTTCTCCACCGTCAACGTCAGGCGACACAATAACGGGCATGCCTGGTTTTAAACCCTGAGGATCATTCTGATCTGCACTTTCCGGAATACTGATGGGCGTGCAATCGTTCGCTATTTTGATGGCTGCTTCATCGTTCATGTCTTGGGACGTTCCGTGACCGAGTCCACAGACATTCTCTTCCCAGCTCGTAATGTTGCTGAACTCTGAAAGAAAGGCAGGATCGCTCGCCCAACGGCCGCGAAGGAACCAGATTACGCAATAAAACTGTGCGTCGATTGCCGCGGGTTGGTCTCCAGTCAAAAGACGACGCCCATCGTTCAGTTGTTGATCAAGCCACGAAAGCGGAGCGCGTGCCTGCGCGACCAGATGTGGCAGGTTAGAATTTGCCGCTTTGAGAGCATCGGCCCAGTCCGACCCGAAATAAAGCCGCCCACGGTCCTCAGCAAAATCCCGGGGAAGGGCCTCTCCCGCTGCTCCAAGAACAATTTTCATTGCAAGGTCGAAAAATGCCCCGTCTGCCCATCTGCTCAAGGTCCACAAGAGGCCCTTGTTTCCGGTTGGGAAAACGGACGGCGTCGGGAACCGGCGGTCCAGTTCGTGAATAATGCACTGGCTGTCACAATAGATGTCTGCTCCGGTCTGCATCACGGGCGTTCGCCGATAACCGCCTGTGAGCATCGTCAGCATTGGTTGGGGGGAACCCGGGATCTCCACATTGCGCTAGCTCAGCCCCTTGATGCCGAAGACGATTCTTACTTTCTCGGCGACAGGTGATTGAGGATAGTTGTGAAGGATGATTTCAGTAGACGCGTCTGACATAACTCGTACCAGGCTGTTGAAACATGATCTTAACAGCCTGTCAGCGTGTTGCACGGATTTTCCGCACTGCGGTATCAACTTTGAGCTTGATCAGCGTTTCGCCACGCGCCCTCGTCGCACGACGGGGATCGCCATTGTTGCCTTTTCCATTCGGTGAGGTTTTTGCCAGATCGACACCAGCCGGATAGATGGCCATCAATTCGGAAGTATCCCGGATGCCAGCGTGGGTTCCTATGCTTTGAGGAGTCTCGCCGTCTTGTACCAGGGCCTCGTCCCCGCCATTCGCCCTGTAATAGTTCGTGGCGTTTATGACCTTGACAATTTTGCCGAGCCAGCCGATCCTGTACGGCCTGAGATTACCGCCGGAGTCGCCAAGAAAGGCGATGGTCTTGAACCCTTGGGTCTTGAGGCTTGTGGCAGTGGCTTTCAGCACGGCTTCGAAAATGGTTCTGGGACCGAGATGGTGCCAGTAAACGCCATATGCCCCTGTTTTATCGCAGGATCGCCTTCAGGTACATAGGCTAGAACTGGTGCCACCAGCGTGTCTCCCAACTCAAGAACGACCCGGCGTGCTGTTTCAGCGACAATGAAATTATGTTTGCCCAGCACCATGTGCGGGCCGTTCTGCTTGGTGCCTCCGGTCGGGATGATGACCGTGGTCGTGCCTGCATCCAGAGCGGCTTGCACCTCGACCCATGTCATGTGTTCGATGCGGACTTCCGGACTTTCTTCACGCGGGGCGGTGCAGGGGAGCAGAAATATTGCAAGTAGGAGGAACCTGAAAAAGCTCATGGCCGGACAAGCAGATGTGACCACCTGATTTGTCCAGCCCGCGAGCTATTTGTTGTTGACCGCAGTCATGATCAGAGCTTTTGCTTCTGCGGCGTCCCATTCGGCGGGGCCAAGCAGGCGCCCGATTTCGCGCCCTTGGCGATCAATGAGTAGCGTTGCGGGCAAACCGATAACCTTCAGATGCTGAAGGGAGTCGCTGGACTTGTCATTGTAGAGCTTGAGAGCAGACGCGCCGGTCTCCTTGAGGAATTTTGCTGAAGCAGGAAGTCCTTTCCGGTCCACGCTCAGGGCGACCACCTCGAACTGGTCGCTGCCGAGTTCTGTTTGCAACCGGTTGAAGGATGGCATCTCGTGCCGGCACGGAGCACACCAGGTGGCCCACAGGTTGAGCAGAACCACACGGCCCTTCCAGTCTGAAATCTTCAGATCTTTGCCATCAGCGTTCTTGAATGCGACCTCCGGGACAGCGGGTAAATCTGTCTTGAGAACGAAGTTTTTCATCTGGCCGGTGACCAGTGCCTTCGAAACGGGTCCGGCCGACTGGGATGATGATGAAGCCTGCTTCAGTTTTTCCTCGAACTCATCGCTGCCGGGCATATTGGCAACGCCGATGGCCCCTGAGACCGCAACAACCACCATTACGACGATCAGCCATTTGTTGATGGTCGGTTTTTCCTTGTCTTTTTCTGCCATAGGACCGATTACGTGCCTTTCGATGAAATGCGCTGGAATATGATGCGATGACCAACAGAATGTGGGGTGGCCGGTTTTTCTCCGGTCCCGATGAGATTATGGCCGAAATCAATGCTTCCATTGATTTCGACAAACGGCTCTACGCTCAGGATATAGCAGGCTCGCTCGCGCATTGCGATATGCTCGCAGCCACCAGCATAATTTCTGATGCGGATGCGAAGGAAATTACGCAGGGCCTGAAGACAATCCAATCGGAAATTGATCGCGGCGAGTTCACGTTTTCGCGGGCGCTGGAGGATATTCACATGAATATCGAGGCCCGGCTCGCCGAATTGATCGGACCGGCCGCCGGCAGGCTGCATACGGCCCGGTCGCGAAATGATCAGATCGCTACCGATTTCCGTCTCTATGTGCGCGACGTGCTGGATACGTTTGATGAACAGGTCAAAGCCCTTCAACTGGTTCTGGTGGAAAAAGCAGGTGCGCATGCCAATATGATCATGCCGGGTTTCACGCATCTGCAATCTGCGCAGCCGGTGACCTTTGGGCACCATTGCCTGGCCTATGTGGAGATGTTTGGCCGAGACCGGTCGCGCATGAAGGATGCCCGCAAGCGGCTCAATCAGTGTCCGTTAGGCGCAGCGGCGCTTGCAGGTACATCGTTCCCGATTGACCGGGAAATGACGGCCTCGGCCTTGGCGTTTGACGGGCCGGTCCGCAATTCGCTGGATGCGGTTTCGGATCGGGACTTTGTTCTGGAGACCCTGGCAGCGGCGAGCATTTGCGCGACTCACCTTTCCCGTTTCGCCGAAGAGATAGTCATCTGGTGCTCGGCACAGTTTGGTTTTGTAAAGCTTTCGGACAAATTCACTACCGGCTCATCGATTATGCCGCAAAAGCGCAATCCGGATGCGGCTGAATTGGTGCGCGCAAAGGTCGGGCGAATCCTGGGGGCGCTCACATCATTAAGTGTCGTCATGAAAGGACTGCCGCTGACCTATTCAAAGGACATGCAGGAAGACAAGGAACCTGCGTTTGATGCCTTTGACAGCCTGTCGCTGGCGCTCGTGGCCATGACCGGGATGGTGAAGGACATGGAGCCCCAGGCGGACACCTTAAAAGGTGCAGCATCGGCCGGATTTTCAACCGCAACAGATCTTGCAGACTGGCTGGTCCGAGTGCTTGGCATGCCATTCCGCGAAGCTCATCATGTGACGGGCGAGATCGTTGCTTTGGCAGAAAAGCAGGATTGCGGGCTCAAAGATGTGAGTTTGGTGGACATGCAAAAGATACATGCCGATATTACGGACGATGTCTTCACAGTCCTGAGCGTTGAGAACTCTGTGGCATCACGTATCTGCATAGGCGGAACTGCACCTGACAATGTGCGATCTCAGGTAAAATTCTGGATGGATGTTTTAAAGGACTGACTTTGTAAGAAATTTGGGTTAGAAAGCATCAGTAGTGAATGGGTTGGGCGCGTATTTGCCTGTTGGGAGAAGTGACGTGCGGTTGACACAGCCTGCCATTATCGGTTTGTTGGTCTCAATGCTGGCATTGGGGGCGTGTGGGCGTGCGGGTTCACTGGAACCGCCGCCGGATTATGAGAAGTCCGAAGATGACAGCTTTGTCCTGGACCCATTGATCGATCCGCCTCTGCCGGAATAATTCCAATGCATCATTTTGAGTACCAGGACGGCGTCCTGCATGCGGAGGACGTGAGCGTTGCCGAGCTGGCTGATGCCGTCGGCACGCCATTCTATTGCTATTCCAGCGCGACGTTCGAACGGCACTTCAAAGTGTTTGATCAGGCCTTTGAAGACGTTGATCACATGGTCTGCTATTCGCCGAAGGCCAACTCCAACCTGGCTGTCATGAAGACGCTGGGTGATCTGGGTGCTGGTGCTGATGTGGTGTCGGAAGGTGAATTGCGGAGGGCGTTGGCTGTGGGCATTCCGCCGGAAAAGATCGTATTTTCCGGAGTAGGCAAAACATCTGATGAAATGCGTTTTGCCCTGGAAACGGGGATCGCGTGCTTCAATGTGGAATCTGAACCTGAGCTGGAACAGCTCTCGCAGGTTGCATCCGCAATGGGCAAGGTTGCCAAGATATCCATTCGCGTGAACCCGGATGTGGATGCCAGGACTCATGAAAAGATTACTACCGGGCTGGCCCATAACAAATTCGGTATTTCCTATGCGCGGGCCGAAGAGGTCTATGCGCGTGCGGCTTCGCTGCCGGGATTGCAGATCTTCGGCGTGGATATGCATATTGGTAGCCAGATCACGGACCTGGAGCCGTTTGCCAAAGCCTATAAATTGATGGCCGAGCTCGTGGACATGCTGCGGGGCAAGGGGCATCCGATTGACCATCTTGATATGGGTGGCGGGCTTGGTATCCCCTACCTCGGCACGAATGATATTCCGCCTCATCCGGATGAATATGCAGCCATGGTCAAAAAGGCTGTAGGCCATCTGGGCTGCAAGCTTGTGTTTGAACCTGGACGCATGATTGCCGGAAATGCGGGTATTATGGTGACCCGTGTAATCTTCTCCAAGCCCTCTGAAGGCCGTACGTTCCTCATCGCAGATGCTGCGATGAACGATATTATCCGCCCAACGCTCTACAATGCGTTCCACGATATCTGGCCGGTGGAAGAAGCGCTGAAATCCACTCCTCAGGTTACGGGTGATCTGGTCGGGCCGATCTGTGAAAGCGGAGACTATATTGCCCGGGACCGCGATCTGCCGGATGTGAAAACCGGTGGTTTGTTGGCGGTCCTGTCCGCAGGGGCTTATGGTGCGGTTCAATCAGGCACCTACAACACGCGGTTGCTGGTGCCCGAAGTGATGGTCAACGGTGACGACTACGCGGTTGTGAGACCTCGTCAGACTTACGAAGAGCTGCTGGGGCTGGATCAACTGGCTGCTTGGCAAAGTTGATCGCTTTTAGCTTCAAGGTTGCCAATCCTTGATCGCTAGCACGAAGCCTTTTGTTTCATCGTCTTTGTAAGTTGTTACGAAGAGAGTGTTTCCGACCGGCAATACAGCACGCAATTCGAAGCGGTCTGCTCCAGTGTCGATTTCGCGTACAATCGATAGATCAGTCTGCGAGATGATCCAGATTTTCCCGTTGATGCTGGCGGCAAAAATGTATTTCTCGCTTTTGCCAAGAGCCAACACGCTTTCCGGAAGGGCTAGTCTGGCCAATTCCTCACCGGATTGACTGTCAAATTTTGAGAGAAAACCTTCCCTGTTTCTGATCGCATTCGATACAAAGACCTCTTCTTTTCCGCTGATGATCAGGCTAGGCAGAATTTCCGTTGAAATCTGGCCAAGTTCTGCGAGAGAATTCGGATCTTACTGAGCGAGTGTCCCCCAGTTTTGGGTCCTGTGAATCGCCCAAAGCTTGCCATGTCCGAACGCCAATCCGCCTGCGTTGGTGGTGTTTAATCTGCTCGATTCTTTTGCAGAGCCCCAGCGCTGATCGATGCGTGCAATTCTGCTTTCATTCTGGTCGGATTTATCCTGCAACAGAACCCAGATCGCGGAGTCGTCGCCGGTCACATCAATGATGTAATATTTGAACCATTTCAGAGGTTTACCTTTGCCATGAGATGGTTGCAACCAGATAATCTGAGCCGTGGAAAGGAGGGGAAAATGTGCCCGCTTGGTGATGCGAAAATCTTCAAAGGCAGACGTCCAACCTTCACGCGTTTCTCAGTTCGCCCGGATTTCGGGTTCATTCGAATGATCCGCCGCTTTCCGCTTTCTGATATCCAGAGCGACTTTCCGTCGTAGGCCAGACCTTCTGGCTACTGTCCAGCCGTCCACTTATTGATCTTCAAAGAGGAGGGAGTTGGTGGCTTTTGGGTTACCAGTCTCCGCAGATCAACTTCCCGGCCGTATCCAAGGATCTTCGACTCGCCAAATTCGGGACTTTTTGCGGCGTCTGAGAGCAACAACCAATCCGTCGTGGTATTGGCGCAGGTTAGTTTCATCCATTGATCAACTGCTCGGTCTTTCGCCTCAAGTTGGCCTTTGATCTCCTCAGAAAGCTCGAACAAATCTTGCCCCGCAGCGTAGAAAACGCCTTTGAACGACATCCGGAAATAGTCCTCACTATAGTAAGTGAGGTAGGTCCATTCGTCCCCGGCATTGAAGGTCAGCCGGACATCTTGTTTTGTTTTTTCGTTGTTAACATCAATGGTACCGGCCTTTTTTGTGCGGTATTTGGCGGTCGGCACGAATGAGACGAATTCCAGCTTGTCGGACTCCCTCCGCTTGTGGTTCCAGGTATGGTAGGTGGCGTATTGCTTAAGTTCGCACTGAAGCGATCGCGGTGCGTCGGGATTTGATTCAGAACGGATTACGGTGACAGCATCTTCCCGCATCGATAAACCGGCCGGATATTCACCAGCCCAGAAGTCTGTTTTGTGCTAGGTATCGTCGTAGGCAATGGCTGAAGTTGCAAAGGCTAATGCCCCGGTAAGAGCTGCAAGGGTCGATGTTAATCGCCGGATTAAGGACATATCATGCTCCTGATGTAGTCCCCTCTCTCTGCTGGTCAGTCTACCTCGTATTTGAGCCAATTGTCCGATTTTTTCGATTCCGGGCCACAAGCGGAAGAATCCTGGCCCGCCGTAACAAAACGGTGAGGCCCAGATTGCTGTTTCCTGTCCAAATCCTGCCAAACCGTGGTAGTATTCACGGGCAATGAAAAGGAAGCTCAAGCCCATCACCGCCGATCAGCGCCTGGAGGCGAAGATCCGGAAGGCCAAGCTTGTTCTCTTGTGGGAGCAGGTTTGGGTGGCGATCTTCCCGCTCGTTTGCGTTGTCGGCGTTTTTGTACTGGCTGCGATTTCCGGTGTTTTGGAATTTTTGCCCCGAGAGGCACACTATGCGGCGCTTGGCCTGTTTCTGATTGGGTTGGGCGTTGCAATACGGCCGCTGCTTTCCATCCAGATGTCGGACAGTGAGACAGCGCTCCGGCGCATCGAAGCTTCATCTGGAATTCCGTATCAACCTGCAAGCTCTTATCGTGACGAGCTTGCCGGTGAACCAAAAGATCCTGCCAGCCGGACATTGTGGGCTGTTCACAAGGAACGCCTGGCCAAACTGATTGCAGGATTGAAGTCCGGCTGGCCGAAATCTGCACTCAGCGGTCGTGATCCCTTAGGGTTGCGTTACGCGCTGGCAATGGCAATTGGCGTGTTTTTCGTGCTCAACGGTGGGGACTGGCCGGATCGGATTCAAAGGGCGGTATCGCTTGCTGATCGTGCTCAGGTGGCCCTGTTTATGGACGCCTGGATTGCACCGCCGGCCTATACCGGCAAGGCCCCCTTGTTTCTGGCGCGGGGTTCAACTGCGCGCAAGGATGTTTCCGAGCTGACGCCAGAAGTCTTCAAGGTCGCTGCGAATAGTGAGCTGGTGATCCGCCTTAACGGTGCCCTCAATCCAAGGGTCCGGATTGAAGCGAGCGGCAGCGGTAAGCCTCCTTTGAATTCCGAATTGGTGTTCAAGTCTACGGATCCAACGGCGACATCAGAGGAGAATCCGCGCGGTGCCCGCGAGTTGCGTTTGGTGCTTGGGCGGCCGCAACATGTGACTGTGATCAAGGATGACACCACAATCGCCAACTGGAATTTCACCCTGATTGCGGACAACAAGCCGAAAATTTCGATTTCGGGGCTTGGTCAGACCGCAGATGGAACATTGCGTTTTGGATATGAAGCTTCTGACGATTATGGCCTGACAGGGATTAGCAGCAGTTTCCGGCTTGTCGATGAAAAAGCCGATGGCAAGAACCTGGCGCTGAATACGAAGCTTTTTCCGCCGCCGAATTTTAACATCGACTTGCCCCGGGTGGACCCGAAGAAGGCGGATGGAAAGGTGTTCCGTGACCTTGCCGCCCATCCTTGGGTTGGTATGCGGGTGGAAATGCGGGTCACGGCGAAAGACGCCGCGGGCCAAACCAGCGATCACGAAAGCGCGCCACAAATCATGACGCTCCCGGAGAGGGAGTTTACCGAACCATTGGCCCGCGCGATTGTCGAACAACGGCGGGTTCTGATCAGCGATACGGATGAGTCTCCGCTGGTCTCCCGCGTTCTCGATGGATTTACGATCTATCCCGACGACATGATCAAGCAGAGCAGTGTTTTCCTGGGCTTGCGGCTCGCTCATAGAATGCTTGTGAGCGCGGAGGAAGATGAGAACTTCCGCGATGTTGTCGATCTTCTCTGGAAGATTGCTCTGACCGTTGAAGACGGCAATCTCTCTGATGCGGAGCGTGAACTGCGCAAATTGCGCCGTGAGCTTGCCAAGGCCCTGTCGGAGAATGCATCGCCAGAACGTATTGCCGAGCTCATGTCCAAGATGCGTGAAGCCATGAACCGTTACATGCGGGAGATGGCCAAGCAGATGCAGCGCAATATGCGCGAAGGCAAAACTCAACCCTTCCAGCTGCGGCCTGACCAGATGGTCTCTAGTCAGGATCTGCAGAAGATGATGGACCAGATCGAAAAACTGGCCCGGGCTGGCGAGCATGATGCGGCGCAAAAACTCTTGTCCGAGCTTGAACGCATCATGGAGAACATGCGGCCCGGCATGGCTCAGCGGCAGCCTCAACGTGACACGCCTTCGTCCAGAGCCTTGCAAGAACTTGCCGAGATGATGCGCAGGCAACAGGAACTTATGGACCAAACTTTCCGCATGCCAAATGATCGCCAGGGTCAGCAAGGCCAGCAGCAGCGGCAGGGTGAGAATTATGAAGACAAGCAAGGACAATCTGGACGTTCCGACGAACTCGCCCGCCAACAGGGCGCGCTTGGCGACATGCTGCAGGAATTGATGGAAGCCCTGCGCGACAAAGGGGTGAACCCGCCTAACTCGCTCGGGCAGGCCGAAGGCGAAATGCGTGGGGCAGAAGGTGCTTTGCGGGATGGCAAACGTGGTGGTGCTCTCGGCAAACAGGGCGAAGCCATGAGCAAAATGCGCGATGGCATGCAGGCCATGGCCCAGGAAATGATGCGTCAGGGCACCGGCAACCAGGGCAATTTTGGCCGTCACGAAGAAGGCCGCCAAGGGGGGGATGACTTTGACCCGCTAGGTCGTCCGGCGCCCACAACCGGCGAACAGCGCGGGCCCCGTAAGGACATGGTTCCTGGCGAGGCAGCAGTAGAGCGGGCCCGAGAGATCCTGAAATCGCTGCGGGATAGATATTCCGATCCGCAAAGACCAAAGCTGGAGCTGGACTATCTGGAACGGCTGCTGCGGAACATTTATTGACCCTGTCTGCGGGCCTTTAATCTCATCAGTAAAAGTTTTTGGCTTAATTGACTGCGACTTGGGCTTGATGTTCGGCATAAAATTATCTTGCAATCAAACAATATTTCGATATATGAACTTGGAAAAGACAGTTGCTGCACTCAACAACCCTGTTCGCCTCAGGATACTCGCTTGGCTGAAAGTGAGGTCGAACTTCCCACCCGCCTTGCCGGAGCACGCTGATCTGGATGGGGTGTGCGTCGCCTACATTCAGAAGAAGGCCGGCCTCTCACAATCGACGATCTCGCACTATATGGGACTACTGAAAGATGCAGGGCTTGTAATCTCCAAGCGTCATGGGCAGTTCACTTTCTATCGCCGCGATGAAGATGCAATCTCCGCATTTGTGAGCGAAGTCGGTAGGGAACTCCTCAAGGGCTAAGTTGAAGCTTTTGAACAGAACGTGGAATAGCACTATCGGGTTATGTGAAGCTAAAAATCGAGATATTTCAATAAAAAGAACCAAAATAACTGAATTATTTTCGAACCTGGAGGATGTCCTGGCGAGCCCGCTGACACTACCCTGCGGTGCTGTTCTCAAGAACCGAATTGCAAAGTCTGCTATGTCTGATTCGCTTGGAAACGGGACAGGCAATCCCACAGAGGCCCAGGCCAGACTCTCAGAGTCTGCTTCAAAATTATTTCAGGGTTTTCATGCCCTTGCGAGATGTCTGGTGACGCGTCGGATGTGTGCGATGGTGATCCGGGCCGCCGCGCTTGCGATGGATTTTTCCCGGTCTTTTGACAGACGGCGGCATCGTCCGAGCCAGGCAAGGGAGCGTTTGACGATCTCAACGGTCCAGCGCCCGATGGCTTTCAAGGCGTCGCGCAGCTTTGGCCCGGCCTGGCCGCCATCGGCAAAAATAGGGCGCAACATGGCAAACCGCACGGCCACGGCTTTCAGCACATCCGGCGCACCGTCCCGGTCCCGGATCCCGGCACTGTGCCCCACCCATCCGACCAGCAAGCCAAGCGTGTCGGTGACGATAGGGCGCTTGCGACCCTTGATCCGCTTGCCCACGTCATAGCCGGTAACCCCGCCCCTTTCCCTGGCTTTCACGCTCTGGCTGTCGAGGATACCGGCGGGCGGGCGGGCCTTGCGACCCTCGGCCAGACGCGCCATCCCGACAAGCGCGCGGGTCATCTCGTCCAGTCGTCCGTCAGTGCGCCAGCCCTGAAAATACCCCCGCACCGTCGAAACCGGTGGAAAGGCGTTCGGCAACAGCCGCCACTGGCAACCGGTTGTCGCAATGTAAAGGAGCGCATCGAACACAGGGCGCAAGGTCGGTCTTGCGCGGCCGGCCGGTGGACGTGTGCGACAGCATCAAAGGTTCACTGATCGCCCCTTCCGCGGCGGGCAGGTCGCTTGCATACCTGCCGCCCGTTCGGGCATGTTGGCGGCGAGTGAGGTCGGTCCAGGTCATCGTGATCTCCATTCAGTTTCACAAGCGAACAGAACCACAACCGGCTGAATTCACTCAACCAGTTGCAAATCAGAACTCTGAGGGAAGCGCTTTGGCCTGTCGTCTGCGGCCACAAGCGCGACCATGACGGAGCAATTCTTCCCCGCGCAAAACCTGCTGATTGAGTTCCATGCGTGCGCCACGCAAGCCCCTGAAATGGGACTCCACCACCAGCAAGTCGTCAATCTGCGCGGGCCGGAGGAAATCACACTCCATCCGCCGCACCACAAAGCCTATGCGTCCGTCATGTTCATGCAAATGCAATTCGTGATGATGAACGCCCAGGAGACGCAAGCAGTCAGATCGTCCGCGTTCGCAGAATTTCAGGTAGTTCGCATGGTAAACTGCGCCGGAAAAATCTGTGTCTTCACAATAAACCCGGATCGGCAAGCGGTGCACTCCGTTGTCGATTGTTCCGGCTATGTCAGGCCAATTCTCAACCCTCATCTGGTCTGTCCGAAAACAGTTCGGCCTGATTTGTTGCCAGAGACCTTGGCGTAGCGAGACCCAGGTGATCGAAGGCATGCGGAGTGAGGATTCGCCCGCGTGGCGTGCGGTTTACGAGCCCCTGCTGGATCAGATAGGGCTCAATGATATCCTCAATCGCGTCGCGCGCCTCAGATAGCGAAGCGGCAATGGTTTCGATACCCACGGGGCCGCCGCCAAAATTCTCCGCGATTGAGCTTAGGTAACGGTGGTCGAGCGCATCCAGTCCGCGTTTGTCCACCTCCAGATGCCCCAGCGCCTTGTCAGCGGAGGCTTGGTCGATCCCGTCAGAGCCGGACACCGCAGCAAAGTCGCGCACGCGTCTCAATAACCTGCCGGCAATTCGCGGTGTGCCTCGCGAGCGGCGGGCGATTTCGTTGGCGCCGTCCTTGCTGATGGCAACACTCATGACCTGCGCGCCGCGCTCTACGATCAGCTGCAGTTCTTCTTCGGTGTAGAAATCAAGCCGGACAGGAATGCCAAAACGGTCCCGCAATGGATTGGTCAGCAGGCCAGTACGTGTGGTGGCTGCGACTAACGTGAATTTGGCCAGATCAATCCGCACCGAACGCGCGGCGGGGCCTTCACCGATAATCAGATCCAGCTGGAAGTCTTCCATCGCCGGGTAGAGGACTTCCTCGATCACCGGGTTCAGCCGATGGATTTCATCGATGAAGAGAACGTCGCCTTCTTCCAGATTGGTCAAAAGGGCTGCCAGATCTCCGGTCTTCGTAATCACCGGCCCGGAGGTAGCCCTGAAGTTGACGCCCAGTTCTCGCGCCATGATCTGCGCTAGAGTTGTTTTTCCGAGCCCTGGTGGTCCGGCAAACAGCACATGGTCCAGTGCTTCCCCTCGCGACTTGGCGGCCTCGATGAAGACTTTTAGGTTCGCTTTGGCGCGGGACTGGCCAATGAAATCGCTCAGCACCAGCGGGCGGATTGAGCCTTCGCTTTCATCTTCATCCCGGGACTTCTGGTCTATCAGCCGTTCGTCATTCACCGGGCAAGTTCCTTCAGGGCAATCCGGATTAGAGTTTCAGCCGATGCATCCTCGCCAGCTTCTTTCAGCGCCAACGAAATCGCCGGAGCCGCCTGCATTTGACCGTAACCGAGGTTTGTGAGTGCAGAGATGGCATCAGTAACGGCAGTGCCCATATTCGCGGCGATGGCTGTGTGCAGGTCCACACCGGCTCCAGCTGTGGGTAGGAAGGCAGGCGCTTTGTCCTTCAGTTCGGCCACGATCCGCTGGGCCACCTTGGGGCCAACGCCGTTGGCTTGGGCCACCATGGCCTTGTCCTGCAAGGCAACGGCGTTGGCGAGATCGGATGCGGATAACGTGGACAAAATGGCCAGAGCAACCTTGGGGCCAACACCTTGCACCGTGAGTAACAGCCAGAACCAGTCTCGCTCCAGTTCCGCTGAAAAACCGAACAGGCGGATCTGGTCTTCGCGCACATAGGTTTCGATGGCGATAGAGGCGGCTTCGCCAACCGGGGGCAGGCTCCCCAATGTCTTAGAGGAGCAGGTCACCACATAACCAACACCGCCCACATCGACGATCACCCAATCGTCGCCGAAGGAGTCGATGATGCCTTTGAGTTTACCGATCATAGGTGGGTGCCTGGGCAAAATGCGTTTTGGTTCGCATGGAGGATGGTCTAGTGGCCTGTGCGGAACAAGTCAAGAACGGATGATTTACACAGTCAACTTCGCCGCCGAGTGCATTCGGTCGATTTTTCGATGATGGGCATGGGTGATGGCCACCGCGAGCGCATCGGCGGCATCGGCGCTGTCTGGTTTGCACTGGGGGAGGAGGATATTGATCATCGCACTGATCTGATCCTTGTGGGCATGCCCCGCACCGACGACAGCCTTCTTGACCACGTTTGGAGCATATTCAGCAACAGCAAGACCGGCACTTGCAGGCACCAGTAGAGAGATTCCGCGGGCCTGGCCGAGCTTGAGTGTGGCGCGGGCGTCTTTGTTGACAAATGTCTCTTCCACGGCCGCCTCATCCGGGGCCCATTCGGCGATGACTGAAGAGAGCTGCGTGTGGAGCTGGAGCAGCCGGTCGCTGAGTGTATCGGTATTCACGGTTCGCAGCGTTCCGTTGGCCACATGACTGATCCGGGTGCCCTGGACCGATATGATCCCCCATCCGGTGAAATGCAGGCCTGGGTCTATGCCAATGATTCGAATCGTTCCGCTCATGCAAGCCACCCTATGGTAATTACGGCATGTGCAAAATTCTCATTGTCGGCGGATATGAACGTTTTGGATCACGCTTGGCCCGGTTGTTGCGCTAGGAAAGGTTTACAGATCCAATTGAGATTGTTATCGCCGGGAGAAACTATGCTTGGGCCCGCCAATTCTGTGATGAGCAAAATCGTCCGGCCCGTTTGTGCCTGTTCAGTTTGATAGCACTGCGGATGTTCTGAGGCAGCTTGAGCGCATCAAGCCTGCCGTGGTGGTGGACGCGGCAGGGCCTTTCCAGCTTTACGGTCAGACAGGTTACGCGCTGCCCGAAGTCGCTTTGGATCTCGGTGCACATTATATTGATTTGGCAGATGATCCCGCGTTCGTTGTTGGCATTGGAGCGTTGCAGAAGAAGGCTCTTTCGCGCGGTCTGTTTGCAATCTTGGGGGCGAGCAGTGTGCCCGCCTTAAGCTTCGCAGCGATCCGGGCACTTGCTCCTCACTTTGTAACGATAACTTCATACTCATACCATCGCTCACTGCTCCCACCCGATGGTCCCCTTCGCGCCCTCCGATTGAGATGACGCGCCCTGGTTGATGCATGAGGGTGTTCCAGGCTTGGCAGCAGTGAGCTGCGATGTCGTCGCAGGTCTTGAAAACGAGGGTCGAAAGCCAGGTGTCCCGGATGAACGGCCAGACGTTCTCGACCGGGTTCACCTCTGGTGCCCTTGGCGGCCGTGGGACGAGGGTGATGTTGTCGGGGACAGCCCATTTGGGTGAGCTCTGCCCTCCCGCCCGATCAAGGATCAGGAGGGCGTGTGCCCCGGCCTCGACCTGTTGACCGATGGGCATGAGAGGCTCAACCATGGCGTGAGTGTCGCACCAGGGCATGACCCGCCCGTCGCCGTTGGCCCTGGCAGGGCAGAGGGCGCCGAAGAGATAGGCCCCTTCGGTCCGCTGATCGTGTGGCGCGCGGGGCCGCGCTCCCCGCCGCGCCCAGCGTCGCGGGCGTTTGTTCTTCTGACCCATCCGGGCGTCGTCCTGAACCCGGAGCTCTATCGGCTTGCCGCCACATTGGCTGCGGATGCGGTCGACGACGTCGCAGACGTTTTGTTGAACGCCTCGATGGTCTCATCGTGCTGTGCGTCGTGCTGCGGGCGGGCGGAGCGCTTGGCGACCCCAATGGCGACCTCGATGGCGCGAAGGTCCTGTCCCGGCGTCTGACGACTGACCGGGACGTCCGGTTCCTCCTGCACCCCCTGCGCCAGATCGACCAGCCGCCAGCGCACGATGCCGTCCATATCGGGCTTTGGCCCCGCCTCAACAGTCGCTGCCAGCGCCGCATTTGATCAGGAAATCCAGATGTACAGGCCTGTCATAGTCTCTTCCATGGGCTTCGTTGTGATTTCAACCGACAACAATACGCGTCAGGATCAACTTGTGGCCGGAGCTGCTTATGTTTGGGCTAATCTTGCTGCGACTGCCAACGGCGTGAGCATGCAGCCGCTCAGTCAGATTTTGCGGGAATATGAGGAAATGGTAGATTTGTATGTAGCTGGTCATGCGTTTCTGCAGCCAAACGGCGGGCGTGTGCAAATGTTGGCGCGCATCGGATACGGCGACAAGATTGCGCCCAGTCCAAGATGGTCAGCCTCTACGAGAATCATGTCATAAGTCTCGCATGGACAAAGACCCGCTCGCGTTCCGGATCTTCAATGAGATCGGCATTATCAGCCAGCTCTCTTCCGCTGTGATGGAGCGGGTCCTGCCTCATGGTTTGACCATGTCGCAGTTCGGCGTATTGAACCATTTTGTTCATCTTGGAGGTGAACGCACGCCGGCTGGCCTGGCCGAAGCTTTCCAGGTTACGAGGGGAGCCATGACCAATACGCTGGCCCGTCTCGACAAAGCAGGATTTGTGATGATGCGCCCGGATCCAAAGGATGGTCGGGGAAAAATTGTGACGATTACAGAGGCCGGCCGGTCGATGTGTGAAGCTTGTCTATCCGTATTGATGAACGAAGTCGGCAAACTGGAAGGTAAGGTGGATTGAAAGTGTCTGGCAAAAATTCTGCCGAGCCTGGAAGCGCTGCGAAAAATCTTGGACGAGGAACCTTTCAAAACTGATTAAGCACAAGATCCGCCGGAGCAGCATTGCTTCTGCTTCGCCGGGCAATTGGAGCATATGATGAAACCTTCGAGCTACCTTGTAGAAACCGCGCATGCCGGAAGGCTGTATGTGATGCCGAAACCTTCAGGTGAATGGCTGGAAGACGATATCACCGAGCTCAGCCGCATGGGGATCACGCATTTGGTTAGTTTGCTGGAGACTGATGAAGCAGGCGAACTTGGATTGGGACAGGAGCAAATGCATTGTGCCAACGTCGGAGTTGGGTTCATAAACTTTCCAATTGTTGATCGGGGCCTACCAGTCAACACTGCCGCCTTTGTCAACCTTGCAACCAGTCTTGCCCCAGAGATCGGGCAAGGCGGCCTCGTCGCAATCCATTGCAGGGCAGGGATCGGGCGCACGGGCATGCTGGCTTCGTGTGTGTACCAATGCAACCGGAATGTCCGCCAGCGAGGCCGTTGCGCAAGTTACAAAAGCACGCGGCGTTCCTGTGCCGGACACTCCAGAGCAGTGGGAGTTTATTGAGGCGTTTCGGCCTGAGGCCTAAAGCTCGAGCACCAGATGAGGGTTTCCATCTGAAGTCTTTTCAACCGTCACGCCTTCACGCGTAATGGTTGAACTGACTTGCTGGCGGAAGTTCGACATGCCTTCGAAGGTGATTATGTCCACAGGCTCGTCGAACTTTATTGTGACCCGAAACATGTCGAACTTTGCGAGTAATTGCACGCCAATAACTTCGCCCTGAAAGGGCTGGTTCAAATATCGGCCATTCACTCGCTGACCAAGAAACACGGGGGCATCGGGCCTTCTGTTTCCTGCAGCCGCGTGCAGTGTGTTCCAGTCCTTAAATCCATGTTGTTTGGCTAACAGCTCGAGCGATTTGCTGTGACCGATGGTTATTCCGGTCGCAGATAGTTCCGAACGCAGGCGTTTCGCCTGGGTTTTCAGGACGTCTAGAGTTGGCAGTTGAAGAGTCGTATTCATCGCAAACCTCATTCTTCATTTGAATGCGGAAAACTGATGGTGCTCGCGTTGCCCTCAAACCCGCATGAGAGAATGTCGGTGGATGAGAAATCTGAGAAGAGCTTCACCGTGGCAATGCCAGCGAGCGGCAGGTGCTCTTGACCTGCCGCTGAGGTAGTGTCGCTTTGTCAAAATGTCAACGGTTGGCGCTGCAATGTCTAGATGACTGCTTTTTCTAGGAATGGCTCGCCTCGCGCGACACGATCGTAGCCCAATGGCGAAAGGTCGAGTTCGCGGAATTCGCCATATGTCACAAGTTCAGACAATCCGCGGCCCATGGCGGGAGATTGCTGGAAGCCATGACCGGAAAAGCCATTCACGAAAATGAAGTTTGAGACTTCATTGTGCGGGCCGATAATCGCATTTTGATCAAGCGTATTGAAGGCGTAGTGGCCAACCCACGAGTTGGTGACTTTAACTGCCTCAAAGGCCGGAACCCGGTTGGCGATGATCGGCCAGAGTTTCTCTTCCCAGATGGAATGATCAAGATAGAAATCATCGTAGTCGACCGCAGGATCATCATCCGGTGGGCAACCACACAGATAGTATTGTCCGTCAGTCCGCATATGGACGCCGGTTGGATCAATGGTCAGTGGCAGGTGTTTCTCGAGAGGCTTTTCCGCATCGAAAATGAATGTGTATCTGCGGCGTGGCTCTACCGGTACTTCCAACCCTGCCATTCGAGCCGTAAGTATGGCTCGGGGTCCTGATGCATTGACCACAGTGCCAGCAGTGGTCACTTCGCCGGTTTTCAGGGTTACATTGACCACCTTGTTCCCGTCACGGCCAATCTCGACCACTTCGTTGGTGAGGTATTCAACTCCGTTTTCCCGGGCCTTGCGGCGCCACCAGTCAAACATGGTTGCACCATCGAAGTAGCCTTCGTCTATTGGATTGTGGCTGGCCAGAAGGATCCCATCAAGGTTGTAAAAGGGATATTCTTCAGCAATCTCATCCGGAGAAAGAATCCGTGTTCCGGCCCCAAGTTTGCTCTGTATCTTCTGGTTATCGATAAGCACATCGGCGAGAGCCTGATCTCCGGCCATGTACATGTATCCATAGCTCTGTAGAGAAATGTTTGGGACGTCATTGCCCCTCCCGAGCCGTTCACGGAAATTCTTGATGAATTCGACACCAAACTGGGAAATCCGCACGTTGATTTCGTTTGAGAATTGCTGACGGATACAGCTGTTGGTGTGAGCCGTGGAGCACATGGAGTACGTTGGATCGCGTTCGACCACCAGGATTGATCCATCAAAATCCGGGTTGTTTGACAGGAACCAGGCAGACGACGACCCAATCATCGCTCCGCCGACAATTACAACATCATAAGATGCCCGTTTTGGTTTGCTTGTGATTTCAGGTAGTTTCATAATGTTGTCCTCTGGTGGCCCTTTCCAGAACACTGGAAGACAGCACCATTGTCAATGGCTTACGGTCTGTGGAGCGTTACTATTACAGATGTCTCTATCATCAGAAATTGAAAATCTCAGCTTGGCAGATGCTCAAACCTGGCTTCGCAAAGGAAAGGTGAGTTGCGCTGAGTTAACGGCTGCTTACCTTGATCGGGTCGACCGTCTTGATCAGCAGGTCAACGCGGTTGCGGAGGTGAACCCGGAGGCCATGGATATCGCCAGGGTGCTTGATGAAGAGCGCGCGGCAGGCAAATCCAGGGGCAACCTGCACGGCGTCCCGATCATGGTGAAGAACAATATCGATACTGGTGACAGAATGCCGACGACTGCGGGGTCGCTGGCACTGCAAGGTTCCCTTGCGCCGCAAGATGCTTTTGTCGTTAAGAAACTTCGGGCAGCCGGCGCACTCATTCTCGGCAAGACCAATCTCAGCGAATGGGCCAACATGCGCTCGTCCCGCCCCAGCACAGGATGGAGCAGTCTTGGCGGGCAAACACGCAACGCTTTCGATCAGAGCAGAAGCCCGGGTGGATCCAGTTCCGGGTCTGGCGTCGCCGTTGCTTTGGGGATGTGCGCCGCTGCTGTTGGAACGGAAACATCCGGTTCCGTCGTTATCCCGTCTGCCATGAACTCACTGGTGGGGATCAAACCGACAGTTGGCGTTGTTGGTCGAACGGGCATCATTCCGATCTCATACACTCAGGATACGGCGGGCCCGATGGCCCGGACAACTCAGGATGCCGCGATACTCCTCGCCGCGATGGCTGGGCCCGACCCGCAAGATGCGATGGCAATATCAATTGGAAAGGATTACTTGAGCAATTTGTTTTCGCTCGACAATGGAGCGTTGAAGGGGACTCGGATTGGATTGTTGAGATCCATGTGCGGTTATCATGAAGGCGTCGATGCTGTGGTGGAAAACGCTTTGGCCACATTGAAGAGTGCCGGAGCCGAAGTCATCGACGATCTTGAGTTCAACGATGGTGTTGACCCTAAAGAGCTGGAAGATATCGACCAGGATCAATTGACCGTCTTCTTTCACGAAATCAAAGTTGGCCTGAAAAACTATTTTGACAGCTTAGGTCCGAACGCGCCCATGAAAACCATTGATAATGTGATTGAATTCAACATCGAAAATGCGGATCAGACGATGCCATTCTTCGGGCAAGGGCATCTCTTGAGCGCACAAGGCACGGACGGTTTGGAGAGCGAAGCCTATCTCCGCGCACGCCGCCGCTGCACGGAAATGGCAGGCCCAAAGGGCATAGATGCCGCCATGAGAAAGCACAAACTGGATGCTCTTGTTGCTCCGACCATTGGTCCAGCCTGGAAGATTGATCTTGTGAACGGAGATAACCGATCCCCCTTCAGCGGAGCAGCAGCTGCCGCAGCCGGCTATCCAAGCCTTACGGTGCCAGCAGGTTTCGTGCACGACCTGCCGATAGGACTTTCATTTTTTGCAGGGCATCTCCAGGACGTGAGACTTGTTAATCTTGCTCGTGCGTTTGAGTGTGAGACGCAAGCGCGCCGCATGCCTGAATTAGCTCGATTGCGATGATAGTGTTTTGACATTCCCAGCTACGGAAAATTCACCGTGGTCTTGAGATAACGCCAATTGCCAGGAAAACGCCAACACAAACACAAGAGCCCGCCAGAAGAGTAGCGGCGTCAGGATGCTCGCCCAAAACAGGTAACCCGAGCAGTGTGACCAGGACTGGAGCGAGCGCGGCGAAGGCTGCGGCTCCTGACGCGCCCAGACGCTCGACTGCCATTCCGTATGTCGTGAGCGCAATCAAGCCCGAAACAAGGCCTTGCAACAAGAATTGTGCCCCGATCTCAAGCCAGGTGGCGTCAAAAAAACCTGTGCGCCCGGCCAGAAGACAGAGCGGGACGAGAAGTATTAGTGACCAAACGCTCATTATTCCAACAGCCTCATGAGACCGCAATCCGGAGACTCTGAATGCGTGCGTATACACAGCCCAAAGAAAAGCCCCGGATAGAAACATTAGGTGTCCACGCCACGCGCCCTCGATATTGTCTGAGATGATCGACCAGCCACCTATCCCAGCTCCACCAATCGCGATCAGGAGGAAGCCGGTTCCGCGCCGCCAGCCAAACTTGTCGCCGAACAGGCCGAATGCGATCAGCGCAACAAAAACAGGCATCATCCCAGGCAGAAGCATGTCGCCGTGAGCAGCGGGCGCTAATTGCAAGCCCGATGCAATTGCAATGTAAAAAGGCAAACCTGCCCCGCAGACGATATACGGGATCGTGTACCAGGGAGCAGCTTTTGGTATGAGCCCGGATCTCAGCCAATAGGGAGCGAGAACCAAGGCCGGGACAATAAACCGGAGAAATGCAATGTCATGCGGCAAGAGAGAAGAGCATACCGCGTACCTACAAGCCAGCAGGTCCAGATCGTCACCGTGAGCAGTGCGATCAGACAGCCAGTGATTAAAATTTTTCGGTTGGAAGCGTCTTCGTCCCCTGAGGCCTCAATCATGCGGCCGTCAGCTTTTCCATCACCTCATCGGAAATTTCAAAGTTGGAATAAATGTTCTGAACGTCGTCATTGTCTTCGAGAGCACCAAGCAGTTTCAGCATCGTGCTGGCCTTGTCTTCGTTGAGCTCGGTATTTGTTTGGGGCTTCCAGATCGGCCGCACAGATTCTGCTTCACCTAGTGCGGCTTCCAGAGCCTTTGAGACGTCTCCCAGATCGCCAAAGGCGCATGTAATGATATGACCATTGTCATCAGACTGTACGTCATCGGCGCCAGCTTCAAGTACGGCCTCAAACATAGAGTCAGCGTCTCCAGCACTCGCGGGATAGACGATCTCCCCGACGCGATCGAACATGAATGAAACTGAACCGGTTTCGCCCATGTTGCCCCCATGTTTCGAAAAGGCTGCCCGAACCGCCCCCGCCGTGCGATTGCGATTGTCGGTTAGCGTTTCGACCACCATGGCAACCCCGTCAGGACCATAACCTTCGTAGTGGATCTCTTCGTACGAGTCCGCGTCACCAGCTTCGGAGCGTGAAATGGCTCGTTGGATGTTGTCCTTGGGCATGGATTGTGACTTGGCATTTTGCACCGCAAGCCGAAGCCGCGGATTTGCATCCGGGTCAGGGCCGCTAACTTTTGCCGCGACGGTAATTTCTTTGGACAGCTTGGAAAACAGCTTTGACCGCACTTTATCCTGTCGGCCTTTGCGGTGCATGATGTTCTTAAACTGGGAATGTCCAGCCATGGTGTTCCTCGTTGATTGGCTCGCGATGTCCAGGCGCGCGTGCAAGCGCGGCGTTACCGCCAATATTGATCAATTTGCCGGACTTATAGCGGGACCGTTAAGCAAAATCCAGCGTTGCCGCGATGGGGATGTGTATCTTAACGAGACCTTAATCCGGCACACGCGATGGTTCGACCATCGGCATGTAGGAGCAAACCTGAATGGGCGAATGCGAACAGGACGTTATCGAGCACCTAATCGAAGAATGTGTGAATACTGCCCAGGACGCACTCATGACGATGCTTGTTGCTCTGCGATTGCCGCTACCTGCATCACAGTTCGTGAAATTGTCTGAAGCCCAAACCTTGAGCCAGGAGCTCCTGCACAATCTGGAACTGGCGAACCAGGCAGGTTCTGACGACAACACGACACTCGCGGAAGAAGGGTATCATCGCGCGATCAACCTTATGGTCGAGGTCCGTTCAAGAACGGCCGCTGGAGCCATGGCAGGTCGATCAGAAGCGGCGTCAGCCTAGCTCCAAAATGTAGGCAGGACAGGTTCAAGTCTGCCACCCATTCTAATCGCGCCGACATTTACAGACAGTCCGGTTTGATCGTCTGTTTCGACAGCGATTCCGCACAATGTGGGTTCCCCTGTGGCTGGGGTCATGCGCTCACCACGCAGGCCTGTCAAAAATTTTTGCAATGGCGCTGACTTCTCCATTCCGATGACTGAATAGTAATCGCCACACATGCCTGTATCGGATTGAAAAGCGGTGCCACCGAGCAGGATTTGATGATCGGCAGTTGGAATATGGGTATGGGTGCCGACCACCAGAGAGGCCCTGCCATCGGCAAAATGCCCCATAGCCATTTTCTCTGACGTGGCCTCTGCATGAACATCGATTATGCAGGCATCGCAAGCATGACCCATCGGGCAGGCCGTCAGCTCTCGCTCAATCGCCGCGAAGGGATCATCATGGGCTTCCATGAAAATTCGGCCCTGAACCTGCATGACGAGCACTTGTTTCCCCGAAACGGTCTCAAACAACCCGGCGCCTTTACCGGGAGTTCCAGATCGAAAGTTGGCCGGCCTGAGCAAAGTAGGCTCGCGCTCGATAAAACTCAGGGCTTCCCGTTGATCCCAGCTGTGGTTGCCCAGGGTGACGACGTCCGCGCCTGCATCCCGGAACTGGTGAAAGATCTTTTCGGTAATTCCAAATCCGGAGGCTGCGTTCTCGCCGTTGAGAACCACGAAATCAGGGGAGTAGCGCTCTCTCAGGACCGGAAGATGCTCAGCCACTGCATTGCGGCCTGTGCGGCCAACAACGTCTCCAATAAATATCAGCCGCATGCCGGCTTGGTTCCTTTACCCCTAAACTCAATTGGTCCATTTTCGGTGAGGACCCAATCCAGTGGTTGATCATAGGGGCCACGTGCGACATTGGCCACCTCTTGCGCTGAAAAAGCGATGCCTATGGTTTTCACAGGTTTGGCCCTGCGCAATTTTTCGATTGTGCGATCGTAGAAGCCACCGCCATATCCCAATCTGAATCCTTGCCGGTCAAACGCAAGCAAAGGGACAAGTATCACGTCAGGTTCCACCTCCGCTGCTGTAGCCAGCGGAATTGGTATGTCCCAGGCTCCTGGCATTGTTGTTTCGCCGGGTACCCAGCATTTGAAGGTTAGAGGAGTGCCGATTCCCTCCACAATGGGCAAACAGGTACGGTAACCTTCGGAGCTTAGCCGGGATAACAGCGGTCGAAGGTCAATCTCCGTTCGGTAGGGGTAGAAACCCGAAACAATTGCCCCTTCCGCGATACCAGCAAAACGCAGGCAGGTCTCAGTCATCGCCCGTGCCGCCTGGTCGCCGTCCTGTTCAAATGCTTTTGCCCTGATCTTGCCGGAAGCTATTCGCGCAGCGACTTTTTCAGCTGCTAATGCGGTTTCATCTTCGGTCATTTGAAGCTTTCGCTGTGCCAAACTTGTGCGAAGCCGCCACGACCGTCGGAGAATCCGATGCCGGGAACCTACAAAAGTAGGTGGGCGCCGTATGGTAAAGCCCACGAGCCAAACCAGGGACAGCCCCCTTCCGGATCGATAAGGCCCCGGGCATTGATCTCATAAACGAGAAGGGCAGCAACGCGGTGGCGTATGTAGGCTTTCAGAGATGGGATGGCTAGGGGGAAACAGAATATCTTCCCGAATTATCCCACTACTTTACCGATGACATCACTTCACGCAACTGCAGGATAATGTGAATTGCAGCTCCGTGAACGGAGCATTACACCCCCTATAACGTCATCCAATTCAACTCAAGGTACCTGCACATGGCCAAGGCCTCAGATCTGTTTATCGAAGCTCTCGAGAACGAAGGGGTCGAATACATTTTTGGAATTCCGGGGTAAGAGAATCTCGATTTTCTGGATTCACTCTCAAGATCCCGCAAGATCAAGCTGATCCTGACGAGACATGAGCAAGCTGCAGGATTCATGGCAGCAACCTATAGCCGGCATATGGGAAAACCGGAGTTTGTGTCGCCACCTTGGGGCTAGGCACCACCAATTTTTTCACTGCCGCAGCGTACGCACAGCTAGGCGGAATGCCCATGCTGATGATCACCGGGCAAAACCAATCAAATCGTCCAAGCAGGGCCGGTTTCAGATCGTTGATATTGTCAAAGCCATGGGGCCGATGACGAAGTTTGCCCATCAATTGGCATCCGCCAATAATATTCCATTTCGCGTTCGTGAGGCCTTTCCTCTTGCAGAGGAAGAGAAGCCCGGTGCTGTTCATCTGGAACTTCCCGAAGACCTCGCGGCAGAAGAATCTGATGTCCAGATTGTTCCTCCCAGCTACGTTCGGCGGGTTGTCCCTGAAACAAAAGCGATTCGTGCGGCGGTCGAGCGATTGGAGCGGACAACTAGTCCTGTGTTGGTCATCGGCGCGGGGGCAAACAGGAAAATCACCAGCCGGGTCCTGAATCAGTTTATCGACAAGATCGGTATTCCCTTTGTCACCACACAGCTTGGCAAAGGCGTGATGGATGAGCGGCATCCAAAGTTTCTCGGAAATGCCGCGCTGTCGTCGAGTGATTTTGTGCACCGGGCCATCAAGGCCGCGGACGGGATCATCAATGTTGGCCACGACGTAATCGAAAAGCCGCCATTCTTCATGAAACCGGGCGGTGCGGAGGTCATTCATGTGAACTTCCGCTCAGCTGAGGTGGATCCGGTTTACTTCCCGCAAATTGAGATCGTCGGCGGCGTGGCAAACGCTATTTGGTAGATCAAGGAAGATATCCTAGTCCAGCCTACTTGGGATTTCGCGCGTATGCTGACGGGGCGGGAGGCAGGGAAAGCAAATCTTCTCGAAGGTGCGGACGACACCCGCTTTCCGGTCTATCCCCAGCATCTTGTGACTCAAGTCAGGGAGGCAATGCCGTCTGATGGTATCATCGCGCTCGACAACAGCGTTTACAAAATATGGTTTGCCCGGAACTACAAGGCGCATATCCCGAATACGGTTTTGCTCGACAACACATTGGTAACGATGGGGCAGGGTTCCTTTCAGCCATGGCGTCGCGGCTTGTCTATCCGGACCGGAAGATCATGGCCATTTGTGGCGACGATGGTTTCATGATGAACAGCCAGGAACTGGAGACCGCCGTGCGATTGGGCATGCAGTTGGTTGTCTTCATCCTCAATGACAGCGCCTATGGCATGATCCGTTGGCAGCAGGCGAACATGGGATTCAAGGACTGGGGTCTGGAATACGGGAATTCGGATTTCGTCAAATATGCAGAGAGTTACGGCGCACACGGGCATCGGGTCGAAAGCGCTGAGCACCTCAGTGAAGTTTTGAAGGAGACACTCGAAGCTCCCGGTGTTCATCTCATTGACTGTCCGATTGATTACTCGGAAAACGATCAAATCCTGAACATTGAAATCAAAGAGAAAAGCGCAGCGATCTAAGCCATATACAGTTCAAATTTCACGGCGACATTTCACGGGACAATGCTTCGAGCCTTTCAGCTGCAGCAGACAAGCGTTCGGCAACTGTAGTTTCCAGCCTTTGGCTTCTGTCAGCCGCAGCGGCCCGGGCATCCTTCATTGTCGCCACTTCATCTTCCATGTCTTCGATCCGGAGCAATGATACTGCCAGTTTGTCAGCGATCACAAGGCTGGCCATCAGCAAAAGCCGGGTGTCACCCACTTGGCCAAAGCTTCGTTTAAGCTTCGAGACCTCCGTATCGATAAGTTGAGCCAGTTCTGAGAGGTGCTCCTCTTCGCCTTCATCACATTGCATTGTGTAGGAGCGGTCATTTACCTTTACAACGACTTGAGCCATGGACCTCTAAAAACTCTCTGGTTGCTACAAACTTGCTCTTTAGCTCAATCGGGCATGCCACTATTGCCCGTCCCCGGAATCAACAATTCTCGACATGGCTGCCAGTGCTGCATCAAGCCGCTGCACAGCCGCCGTATTGATTCGAGCTTGATCTGACAATTTGGCTTTAGTGCGATCAAGCTCCGCTGCCAGTCTGGAGCGGTCTTCCCGCATCGCATGCGCCTCGCCAGTGGCCACATTGCTTGCAGACAATTGTTGCTTGACCCGGACCGCGGCGCCCTCAAAGGTCGACATCGCGTTCTCAAATTTGTTCAATGCAGCTTCCAGGGACGGCTGTTCTGACATCAAAAACCCATACATGTTCACAGCTGGACCGAAGGCCCAAGCTAAAGCGTCCCCACCCCGAAACGCTCGTGATTATGCAACCTGCTGAGGCTGCGTCAACCAAAAATTGTTCGTTTTCACGGCTTTCTGCCGAATAAGTCAACCATTGCCGCAATTGAACCGGGATCAACGTATGCGTCATTTCGCATGCGCAAGGGTAAACTTGTCCCCAGTGCGAGGATTGACTCGCAAAAGCTAGGTGCTATGAGTTGCCGCGAATTTTCACGGGGCGGTGGAGAGCCTGATCCATTTGTGGTCCGGCGATGCATTTCGCTGCCGAACAAAAAGGCGCAATCGTGCCAGATACTCAAGATAACAAGCAGTCCCAGATGGCTAATGCCATCAGAGCATTGTCAATGGATGCGGTTCAGGCTGCAGGTAATGGGCATCCCGGTTTGCCAATGGGGGCTGCCGACATCGCGACGGTTCTTTTCACCAAGGTGTTGAAGTTTGACGCGACCGCGCCCGATTGGGCAGATCGAGACAGATTTGTGCTTTCGGCGGGCCACGGCTCGATGCTCCTGTATTCCTGTCTGCATCTTTTGGGATACGAAGACTTTCCTCTAGATCAGATCAAGAATTTCCGGCAGCTTGGATCTCTAACCGCTGGCCATCCTGAATATGGTCATGGCGCCGGAATAGAGACCATGACCGGCCCTCTGGGACAAGGTGTTGGAAACGCGGTTGGTATGGCTTTGGCGGAGCGCATCATGGCGGCCCGCTTTGGGGATGATGTCGTCGATCACTACACCTATGCGCTTGCAGGCGATGGATGTCTTATGGAAGGTATCAGCCAGGAGGCAATCACACTGGCTGGACATCTCAATTTGTCCAAGCTGATCATCCTGTTCGACGACAACGGGATATCGATCGATGGCCCTGTGAGTCTATCTGACTCAACAGATCAGCAGGCACGTTTTGCAGCATCTGGCTGGGATGTCAGTGCTGTGGACGGCCATGATCAAGCTGCTATTTTGGAAGCTATGCAGGCCGCGTGCCAAGTGGACAAGCCTTCCATGATCGCCTGCAAAACCACCATTGGTTATGGCGCGCCTAACAAGCAGGGCACGTCATCCATTCATGGATCGGCGCTTGGTCCTGACGAAATCGCTCTTGCTCGCGAAGCGCTCGGTTGGCACGCTGAGCCATTTGATATTCCTTCGGAAGTTCGCGACGTTTGGCGCTTGGCCGGTATTCGCGGGTGCAAGCAAAGGAAAGCGTGGGAAGCCAATCTCGAAAAGCTGGACGCCGACGACAAGGCGGAGTGGCAAAGGCGAATTTCTGGTGACTTGGCCGAGGCTCTTTCGGCTTCCATCACGGAATTCAAAAAACAGCTCGCTGAAGACAAACCAGCGCTGGCGACCCGTGCATCTTCGCAAAATGCTCTTGATGTCATCAACGACGTGGTCACTGAAACGATCGGCGGGTCAGCCGATTTGACCGGTTCCAACAATACCAAGAGTGCTGGGATGAATGAGATCGTTGCGGGCGACTATTCCGGGCGCTTCATTCACTACGGCATCCGTGAACACGGTATGGCCGCGGCAATGAACGGCATGGCACTGCATGGAGGCATGATCCCATATTCAGGGACATTCTTGGTGTTTACAGACTACTGCCGCCCATCAATTCGCTTGTCCGCGTTGATGAAGCAGCGGGTGATCTATGTCATGACTCATGATTCAATCGGTCTGGGCGAAGACGGTCCAACACATCAACCGGTCGAGCATGTGGCTTCATTGAGAGTGATGCCCAATCTGAATGTATTCCGTCCTGCGGACGCCACTGAAACCGCTGAGTGTTGGCAATTGGCGCTTGAAACGCGTGAGACGCCCAGCATTCTTGCACTGACGCGTCAAAAACTTCCTGCTGTTCGTGATCGTTTTTTCAAGCAGAACCATTGCGCACGTGGTGCATACGAGCTTGCATCTGCGGAAAACGATCCAGAAGCAGTGATCTTTGCGACTGGATCCGAAGTGCATTTGGCAATGGAGGCGAAGGCCAAGCTCGACGAACAGGGCTGTCCTACCCGCGTTGTATCCGTGCCCTGTATGGAATTGTTTGCTGAGCAGGATGATAAATACAAACAGTCAGTTTTGGGCAGTGAAGCCATCAGAGTTGCGGTTGAAGCTGGCGTTGAAGCCGGATGGTCAACCTTTATCGGTCCGTCTGGTTCTTTCATTGGAATGAACAGTTTTGGTGCCAGTGGACCGGCGGAGCAATTGTTCGAGCACTTTGGGATAACTGTTGATGCGGTTGTAGCGGCAGTGTTGGACAAACGAAACAAAGACTAAAGAGTATTTACATCGTTTTACGTTGTTTCCAGCCTTAAGTTGATTCCATGGGCAGAATCGTCCAAACCGCGATGATCTGTCCCGACTAAGGCAGCGTTTTCTGGAGAAGAATGAAATGAGCGTTCGCGTCGCGATCAATGGCTTTGGTCGAATTGGCCGACTTGTGTTGAGGGCTGTAGAAGAGTCCGGGCGCAAGGATGTGGAAGTGGTGGCAATCAATAACCGCTCCGACGTGACCACGGCAGCGCACTTGCTAAAATACGACACAGTTCACGGCCGCTATCCTGACAATGTCGAGGTCAAAGGGGATAAGCTCATAGTTGGCGATGATACAATCAAGGTGTTCCGCGAAAGCAGTCCCGAAGACATCCGATGGAACGACGTTGGTGTGGATGTTGTTCTGGAATGTACGGGTGCGTTCCGCGACAAGGCTTCAAACCAGGCTCATCTTGATAATGAGGCCGGCAAAGTACTGATTTCAGCCCCTGGGAAAAATTGCGACCTGACCGTGGTTTATGGTGTCAATGAAGGCGACCTGAAGGTAGAGCACAAAGTTGTCTCCAACGCCTCCTGTACGACCAATTGCTTGGCACCGATGGCAAAAGTGCTGCACGAAGCTTTCGGCATTGAGCGTGGTTTCATGACGACGATCCATTCCTACACAACCGATCAGCGCATCCTCGACAATAGCCACAAGGATTTGCGCCGTGCGCGCGCGGCTGCTCTCTCTTTGATCCCCACAACAACTGGCGCCGCACGCGCGGTTGGCTTGGTGATGCCGGAGTTAGCTGGAAAGTTGGATGGTACGTCGGTCCGGGTGCCGACTCCCAACGTTTCGTTGGTCGATCTGGTATTTGTGCCAACAAAACAGGTTTCTGTCGAGGATGTGCATGCTGCGGTGCGTGCCGCGGCTGATGGGCCTTTGAAAGGGGTCATCGAATTTTGCGATGAGCCCCTAGTTTCTTCAGACTTCAATCACAATCAGGCATCAGCAATTTATGATTCCGAGGAGACAGCGGTTGTTGATGGTGGCCTTGTGCGCGTCGCCGCCTGGTACGACAATGAGTGGGGCTTCTCTCATCGCATGAATGACACTGCCGCAATTATGGGAGCGCTCTAGGGCGCCTCTCCAATGGACAAAAAACTGCATACTCTTGACGAATACGACGTCGCTGGCAAACGCGTGCTGGTTCGGGCCGACCTGAATGTTCCCCTTGAACAGGGTATTGTAAGCGATGCAACCCGGATCGAGCGCATCGTGCCCACATTGGAAGAGTTGGCAGGAAAGGGCGCGATTGTCATAGTGCTTTCGCATTTGGGTCGCCCGAGAGGTGCAGTTGTTCCCAATATGTCTTTGGCGCCATTGGTCGGTCCTTTGTCCGTGGCAATGGACCGGCCTGTTAGATTTGTTGCTACGACCTGGACGAATGGAGAAGCACAGCGCGCGGTTTCAAAGGCAAAACCCAGTGACATCCTGTTGTTGGAGAACACACGCTTCCATCCCGGTGAAGAGAAAAATCAGCCAAAGTTTGTGAAAATGCTCGTAGATTTAGGCGACATTTTCGTGAATGATGCGTTCTCGGCAGCGCATCGCGCCCATGCGTCGACCGAAGGTGTCGCCTGGTTCCTGCCGAATGCTGCTGGCCGGGCGTTGCAGGCAGAAATTCAGGCATTGGAAAAAAGCCTTGAGACTCCGGAGCGGCCGCTCACTGCGATCATTGGCGGGGCAAAGATCTCGACAAAGATCAATGTGATCGGGCACCTCTCCAGCAAAGTAGATCGATTGATCATCGGTGGTGGAATGGCCAACACGTTTCTGGAAGTGCAGGGGCACAATATCGGCAAGTCGATCGCAGAACATGATATGGTTGAAACTGTCGAAAACATTCTAAAAGAAGCGGCAGACAACGGTTGCGAAGTCATTCTGCCAGTTGATGTGGTTGTTGCTGAAGATTTCAAACCGCACGCTCCTTATCGGGTCGTAGGCTTGGATGAAGTCGGTAACCGGGAAATGATCCTCGATTGTGGGCCAAAGACTATTGAGCAGACTGAAGACGTCATTGGCAAATCAAAGACACTGGTCTGGAATGGCCCAATGGGTGTATTTGAATTGCCTCCATTCGGCGAAGGAACAATCGCAATTGCTGAGATTGCAGCAAAACGCTGCCGGGAGGGTAAACTGTTGGCGATTGGCGGGGGCGGTGACACAGTCGCTGCATTGAACCAGAAAGGCCTGGCAGACGATTTCACCTATGTTTCCACGGCTGGCGGGGCGTTTCTTGAATGGCTGGAAGGCAAGGTGCTTCCAGGGGTAGAAGTGTTGCAGACATACAACCGTTGACGGCGGTGGGCTGATCCGCAGAAAAGGGAGAGATTGAGGTCATGAGTGAGAGTTTGAATGAGATTGCCCAGGCAATGGTTGCGCCGGGAAAAGGTATTCTCGCAGCAGACGAAAGCACTGGCACCATTGGAAAGCGTTTTGACCGCATAAACACCGCGTCCACTGCTGACAGCAGGCGGGACTATCGTGAAATGCTGTTTCGCACGACCGATGCAATGACAAACCGTATTTCCGGCGTCATCTTGTATGATGAAACAATCCGCCAGAGCGCTGCTGATGGCACGCCACTCGTCCAGATGATCAAAAGCACTGGAGCCGTACCCGGGATCAAGGTTGATACTGGAGCCAAGGACTTGGCAGGCGCACCAGGAGAAAAAGTGACAGAAGGTCTGGACGGTCTACGCGCGCGCTTGGCTGAATATTATCATATTGGTGCGCGTTTTGCGAAATGGCGTGGTGTTATCACGATTGGCGACGGCATTCCTTCGGCAGGTTGCATTCATGCAAATGCGCATGCCCTCGCACGCTATGCAGTACTTTGCCAGGAACAAGGCATCGTTCCGATTGTTGAGCCAGAAGTGCTGATGGATAATCCTGGTGCCAATCACAATATTGATCGTTGCGATGAAGTCACCCGCACTACTTTGAAGGCAGTGTTTGCGGAGCTTGCGGAACAAAACGTCTCATTGGACGGGATCGTTCTGAAGCCAAACATGGTGATTGCGGCAAAGGAATGCGCAGATCAGGCAAGCCCTGAACAGGTTGCTGAACGCACTCTGGCGGCTTTGAAGGCCTGCGTTCCTTCAGAAGTGCCAGGCATCGCCTTCCTATCTGGCGGGCAGTCTGATCTGGCGGCAACGCAACATCTCTCGCTGATGAATGCGAACGGCCCGCTGCCCTGGAAACTGACATTTTCCTATGGCCGCGCATTGCAGGCACCTGCCTTGCAAGCGTGGGGTGGGAAGTCCGAAAATGTGGCTGCTGGCCAGAAAACCTTTGCTCACAGAGCAGAAATGAACGGTCTTGCTGCGCTTGGAGAATGGACTGAAAACCTGGAACAGGCTGCCTAGGCCGGAGACAAGTCTTAAGGAAGCTATTCGTGATCGTGTTGTTGGCGTGCCGTTAAACTTGTAACGGGCACGTGTAGGAATTTGCCATGTCGCCGCCACACTCACGGCTATTTCTGAAATTACTGCGTGAACCGGCTGAGGGATCGCCCTTGGCCTGCGTAGAAGCGGCACTGGAGGCCGGTGACATCGCTGCTCTTTTGATCGGAGCAAAGGCAAACGCAACATTGCGAGAATGTGCGAAAGGGTTGGTTTCAGTGTCGCAAGAGCGAGATGTAGCGATTTTGGTGCAGGAAGACGCGCAACTGGCCCGTGATCTCGGAGCCGATGGTGTCCATCTGACCGGCGATCTCGATGATTTCAAAGTCGCGCGTGATATCCTCGGAAGCGATGCCATTATAGGTGTGTCCGCAAATTTCAACCGCCACCTCGCCATGGAACTGGCTGAGGCAGGCGCTTCTTACGTCGGTTTTCTGGATGACCCGCGTGACCCTGAAGCCATCAGCGTATGGTGGGCTGCAGTTATGGAAATCCCGAGCGTTATCGAGGTTCCGGTCGAGCAAGACTTTGTCGTTTCTGCCGTCGAAGCAGGAATAGAGTTTGTGATGCCAGATGAAAGTATGTGGGCATCATCTTTGGCAGCGGCAGAATCGGTTGCTAAACTGGACGCGTTTATCGCAGGAGTTTCAGTTGGAGCATGAGTTTGCGGATCGCGCATAGCTTTGTTGGAGCGCTGCTGTTTGTTACGACGTCAATTACATCTTCAATGGCGACATACGAAGATGCACTAAACGCCTACAAGAAGAAGAATTGGCCGACCGCGTTCGTAGAAGCAAATCTGCTCGCACAACAGGGAAATGCGCGAGGGCAAGCGCTTTTGGCCGCGCTATATGCTCAAGGCTTGGGCGTAAAGAGGGACGTTCGACTTGCCATTCGCTGGTACTCTGTAGCAGCTGATCAGGGGCACGCGGGCTCACTGTTTGCCCTTGGCTTGATTTACCTCGATGGGCGGGCCGGGAAGATCAATCTAAAAAAGGCGCAAGGATTCTTCGAGAGAGCAGCAGATCTCGGCCATGCTCCGGCGGCACACAATATGGGATTGATCCTTGCAGGCGCTGGCGGCGGGCAGCCCAACTGGCCGAGCGCGGTCAAATGGTTCAGCAAAGCGGCAGAGAAGAATTTTCCGGAAGCTCAATATAATCTGGGCATTCTCTTTGCTGAAGGCAAAGGCGTAAAGAAAGATCTCGTGAAGGCCGGCAAATGGTTGTCCAGGGCCGCTCTCAAGGGATTGCGCGATGCCGCTCGCGATTACGGGATAATGATTTTCCGCGGCGAAGGGGTGCAAAAGAACGAGAAAATCGGAGCCCAATGGTTGTTGGTTGCTGCCAACAAGGGTGATGTCATGGCGCAAAACCGGATGGCCAAACTCTACATGATGGGACGCGGGGTGGAACAGAATCCAGTTGAGGCTGTCAGGTGGCATCTGTTGGCCCGGGAGTCCGGGATGCGGGACAACGTTCTGGAGAGCTTCGCTGGCAAGCTGGAAACCAAACAGTTGAGTGAGGCGCAAAGGCTCGCTCTGAAGTGGCGCAATGAGTCCGGAATAAAACCAGCGACAGCGCGCAGCACCAAGGTGGTCAAAGGGTCTTCTGCTTCAAAAAACAAGGCCCAATAGTGACAATTGGCGCGATCCGCTTGACGTTGACCGGTTTCGACAATACCAACGGCAGCAACTTGCCGCCGCCGCTCGATTGTGGTGAAGCGCGCATTGATCCCATTCAAGTTAAGACATCAGGTACGCCATGAAGATTAACGGCAATCAGATCAATCCGGGCCATGTGCTGCAGCACAAGGACAGCCTTTGGGTTGCAGTCAAAACTGATCACGTAAAACCGGGAAAGGGCGGTGCATTCGCCCAGGTTAAAATGAAGAACGTATTCAACGGTTCAAAGTTGAGTGAACGCTTCCGTTCCTCGGAAACTGTCGAACGTGTTCGGCTGGATCAGAAGGATCACCAATATCTCTATGAGAGTGGTGGCATGTTGACTTTTATGGATATGGAAAATTATGAGCAGATTGAACTGCAACGTGATTTTGTCGGTGACCGTGTGGCCTACCTGCAGGAAGGCATGGAAGTGATGATCGAAAGCCATGAGGATCGGCCGATCTCAGTCACACTGCCTGATCAGGTAACCTGTGAAGTGACTGAAACCGAGCCCACAATCAAAGGGCAAACAGCGTCTTCTTCATACAAGCCCGCAATTCTCGACAACGGTACTAGAACAATGGTGCCTCCATTCGTGACAGTCGGGGAAAAGGTTGTAATTGCGATCGAAGACGGCACCTACGTGAAGCGTGCCGATTAACATTATTTGTCCCTGAGGACAGGCCAGGATGCCCCGTTCCGCCCTGCTCAATGTTATGGTCGCCGCAGTCCGCAAGTCATCACGGGGGCTGACCCGCGATTTCGGAGAGGTGGAGAACCTGCAGGTTTCGAAAAAGGGACCAGCCGACTTTGTCACCGCCGCCGACAAGCGGGTTGAAGAAGTTCTCATGCAGGAACTTGAGATTGTCCGCCCGGGATACTCTTATCTGACTGAAGAGACAGGCACTATTGAGGGAAGAGACAAAACCCATCGCTGGATCATCGATCCGATTGATGGCACCACAAACTTCATTCACGGGATTCCAAGCTTCTGCATCTCGCTTGCACTTGAGCGTAATGGCGTGCTTGCTGCCGGGGTCATCTTCAATCCTGCAACCAACGAATTGTTTGTCGCTGAGCGCGGTGCAGGTGCGTTCCTGAATGACAAGCGTTTGCGAGTTGCGGCGCGGCGAAATCTTGAAGATGCAGTAATTACGTGTGGAATTCCTCACAACGGCAAAGGCGATCAACCAAAGTTCATTCGGGAAATTTCCCGAATTCAGGCGCGTGTTGCCGGTGTGCGTCGAACGGGTTCTGCGGCGCTGGATCTTGCCTGGGTTGCCGCTGGCCGCTTCGATGGCTATTGGGAACGTGGTCTCAAACCGTGGGACGTGGCGGCTGGAATTATTCTGGTTCGTGAAGCCGGTGGAATGGTCGGGGATATCGACAACAAACCTGATCCGCTCGTGACCGGCAATATTCTTTGTGCGAACGATGATCTATTTCGCGCCATGCAAAGCGAGTTGAAAGCGGCCTAAGTTTCGCCAGATAATGCAGGCGATATTTGCTTTTACGATTCAGTGTACATTGTCTATTTTTAGGGCAAACGGGGATTGGCGGTCCCTGAGGAGGCTTTAAAGACCATGGCCCGCGAAGACGAATTTAAGCGGCTCGCACCGCCGCGCGTTTATCTGGTGCGAATGACGATCTTCCTGATCCTTGCCGGCTTTACGGCTGCGATCCTCTATCCTCAAATTCAAAAAGCATTTATGGCGAACCCCGGTTTGAATGGTTTGATCGTCGCCGTCTTGTTCGCGGGATTGATCTATGCGTTCAGGCAAGTCATCCGCCTGTTTGCCGAAGTAAACTGGGTCAACAGCTTCAAAGTCGCCCAATCTGGCGATGAGGTGACCAAGCAACCCGTTTTGCTTGCGCCGATGGCCGCGATTCTTGGTGGTAAGCAGAGGCGCATGGTCTTGTCGCCCATGTCGTTGCGGTCCTTGCTAGACTCGCTGGCGTCGCGTCTCGATGAATCACGGGACCTTGTTCGCTATCTCGTCGGCCTTTTGATTTTCCTGGGACTCTTGGGAACGTTCTGGGGGTTGTTGGATACTGTCGGTTCAATCTCCACAACAATCCGCTCGCTTGACGTCACCGCCGGAGAATCTGCGGTCGCGCTTGAAGCGATGAAGGACGGCCTAGAGGGTCCTCTGCAAGGTATGGGAACTGCCTTCTCGTCCTCCCTGTTTGGTCTTGCGGGCTCGCTCATTCTGGGTTTCCTGGAATTGCAGGCTGGACAGGCGCAGAACCGGTTTTACAACGACCTGGAAGACTGGCTATCTTCCGTCACCGATATTGAAGCCCGGGATGGCACGGATAACACCGTGCCCAACTACCTCAAACTTGATCTCAGAGACATTCAGGAGAGGCTTGATCACGTCAGCGATGTTCTCGACGAGGCGCTGGTTCCAGAAGATGAAGCCGAAGCAGACGCGGGATACGATCTGCTTCAACAGCGCCAACCCAAAGCACCGGACGATGGTTCTGTAGATGCCCTCGCTGGCGCCATTCAAGGGTTGGTTCAGCAAATGCGCGAAGAGCAGAAGATAGTGCGCGAATGGGCTCAGTCGCAAGCCGATCAGCAAAGTGAAATTCATGAGATACTGAACAGATTGTCTCGCTCTTCGCCGGTGTGCGAAGTTGCCGAGATTGACTCCCGGCACAATGAAACGCCGGGCCGGACATCAGCTGGCACGCGGCTCAAAGCAAAGACTTGAGCACTGATGGCCCTTGCACGTGGCAGAAACAGACAGGATGCTTCGGCGTTTTATTGGCCGGGCTTTGTGGATGCGATGGCCACGCTGCTGCTCGTCATCATCTTCCTGCTTTCGATCTTCATGCTGACGCAGTTCATGCTGGCTCGTGAAATTTCGGGGCAGGGATCCGTTTTGAACCGACTGAAATCCCAGATTTCAGAATTGACTAAGCTTCTGTCTCTGGAGAAAACTGCCGGCGCCAATGCGGAGAGTGCCTTGGCGGCGCTGACCGACAAGCTTAATGCCACGCGGGCAGAAAACCTGGACCTGGTGAACCAGTTGGAGGCCGAATCCAAAAGGCTCAAGAAGAGCGAAGAGACTGCTGCAGGTCTTAAAGGGGCCATCGACACAGAAAAAAAACTGTCCGGTGAGGCGCTGTCCCGGGTGGAATTGCTGAACCAGCAGATTGCGGCCTTGCGCCGGCAGATGGCAGCTCTGAACGAAGCGCTTGGTGCTGCCGAGCAAAGGGATGCGGAAGCCAAAAGCCGGATCGTCGATCTGGGCCGCAGGTTGAATGCGGCACTGGCTCAGCGTGTGAAAGAGTTGGCACGTTATCGCTCGGAGTTCTTTGGCCGTTTGCGCACAATCCTCAGCCAACGCTCGGACATCCGGATCGTTGGTGACCGCTTCGTCTTCCAATCTGAAGTGTTGTTTCCCAAAGGTACTGCGCAGATCAATCCGGAAGGCAGCAAGGAATTGGAGAAACTGGCGTTGGCGCTGTTAGAGGTTGGTTCGCAAATACCAACCGATATCAATTGGGTTTTGCGTGTTGATGGTCACACGGATATCGACCCCATCAACAGTGCGCGGTTCCGGTCTAACTGGGAATTGTCGTCGGCCCGTGCAATTGCGGTGGTGAAGCGCCTGATAGAGCGCGGGGTACCTCCTGAGAAACTGGTTGCGGCCGGCTTTGGGGAATTTCAGCCCATAGATCCCGAAACGACCCCAGACGCCAAAGCCAAGAACCGCCGCATCGAACTGAAGCTGACCGAAAAATAGCCAGCCAAACGAAAAGGGGCACTCAAGGCGCCCTTCCTCCAAAAACCGTGTTCGAACAAACGTATGCGTCCGGTGTGCCTGCTCTGACGGGTGCTGGAGTATGCTGGGTGCTGACACGTTAAAGAACAGCGGTCGCACGAATTTCCTAAGTACTCGCCTGTCAAGCGGCGGCGGTCACCGTCTGCCACGAGTTCATCGCCTCGCCTCGGAACTGGCGAAGCGCGTTTCATGAAATCAGGTGGCGTTGGACGTTGAAGACATTGTAGATCGCGGAATGAATGGAGAGGAAACGCTGCGCAGATCCAGCAGACTTAAACCGTAGCATTCGTCGCTCGCGCTGCCGAACCGGAAGATGGGAATTCTCCGCCCTGTTGTTACTTCGCCCTCTGGTGACGTGTTTGTCCTGCATGCCGAGATCTCTCAACGCTGCCCCGTAAGACGGGAGTTTGTCAGTCACTACTTCGCAGGGCACATAGCCCTGCTTCTTCAGCAATTTGCGCATCAGTTTGAGCGCGGCTTTCTTGTTTCTGCGCGATTGAACCAGAATATCAAGCACTTCGCCCTCGCTATCTACCGCCCGCCACAGATACATTCGTTTGCCGTTGATGGAGACAAACATCTCATCCAGGTGCCACCGACCGTCGGAGCGCGTGCGTGTTTCCCCTCAACCTGCCGGCATAATCCAATCCGAACTTCAGTGCCCAACGCCGGACTGTTTCGTATGAAACATCGACCCCACGCTCAGCCATAAGGTTCTCAACATTGCGAAAGCTGAGTGGAAACCGGAAATACAACCAAACCGCATGCTGAATGATTTTTGAGGGAAAGCGATGATGACAATAAGATATGGTGCCCATCAGTCTCGGATAGCACGTCATAGCTTCGACGACGAGTTACCGTGACAATGCCCCGGGCAGCACCAGATCAGCAAAGAGCTTGAATTGCTCAGTTGCGATTGCCCTGGACGATCCGGTCTAGGATCATGGCACAGAAGAGAATGGCAAAGCCGGCCAGAATACCCTGGCCCACATTCGCATATTGCAGCGCTTCCAGCACATCTTCGCCGAGACCTTTGGCACCAATCAGCGACGCTACGACCACCATCGCGAGGGACAGCATGATCGTCTGGTTGATACCAGCCCGAATGGAGGGGCCAGCCAGCGGCAGATCGATCTTTGAGAGCAAGTACCATTTGCTGGCGCCGAACGAGATTGCCGCTTCTCGCACACTCTCAGGCACCCCGCGTAAACCAAGAACGGTGAGCCGCACTACGGGCGTGCCGCCAAAGATCATGGTCACGATGACGGCGGCCGGTTTTCCGACGCCGAAGAATGCAATGACAGGCACCATGAAGACGAAGGCCGGCATGGTCTGCATGAAGTCCATGATCGGCTGAACGAACGAATAGAACCGCGGCCGCCGCGTGCAGAACATGCCCAATGGAATGCCGATGGCGATGGAAAGGCAGGCGGCCGTGCCCAGCAAGGCCAGCGTTGTCATTGCCTTCTCCCAGAAGCCCAGGAGCCCCATATAGACCAGGAAGGCACTAGAATAGATCGCTGTGCGGTTGCCGGCCGAAAGCCACGTCAGCAGAACAATAAAGCTGGCAATGACCATCCACGGTGTTTTCACGAACAGCAGCTCCAGGGCATCCAGCAGCTGGCGAATGCCGAACGTGATGATGTCAAAGAACAGTTCCGTATTGCGCACGCACCAGGCAATAAAGCCTTCCACCCAGGCAATGCCGGTCAGTCGTATGTCGCGGTGTGTGGGGAATTCACTGAGGATCGGGAAGGCGCCAGGGAAGCTGTAATGCAGCATGGCCGCCGAGGCGATGAGGATCGCAAAGACAGCGCTCAGCACGATATGCGGTATTGGCAATCCTGCGGGCAAGCTGCGAACAGACAACCAGTCGGAGAATCGTGTCTCCAGAACCGTATTGGCTGCAACGGATTGTGCAGCCTTGGCCACCAACAGCACGATAAGGCCGGTCAGGAAAATCCAGAGACCCTGTTCCTCCATCTGTTGCGCTTCAAGCCGGTATCCGCCGATGGCTTGTTCAAGCGACTCCACCGTTCGTTTATAGACATCAATCTTGTCGGAAGCCTTGTCGATTGCGGCCTGCAATTGCTGTTTGCGCAGTTCCAACGTCTCTTCGATGGACGAGATGCGCGCGCGTGCATCGGCGGAAAGATCACCGAACAGGCCTCGTGACATCTGGGTGAAGGCAAAGGTTTCGATGATGAGGAAAGCCAACGCCCACTTCCAAAGGCCTCGCGCACCGAACCAGACCGGGCCGAACAGGCCGGCGAAGAAATTGAACGTCGGTGTAAACTTAGGCGATCCACCAATCTTCTTGAACTCGGCTGCGTAATAGTCCGGGTTTGTCCGGACAAACTCGGTGACATTCGCGCGGCGTTCTTCTTCCAGCTCGGCGATCTTGGTTGGATCCGTTTGGAGGAGTGGGTTTGGTGCCGTTTCGCTCATGACACTTCCGTCCCTTCGATCACCGTACGCAAGATATCGGCACGGGTGATGACGCCTACATCTGTGCCGCCATCCTCAACGATGATCGGCGCCTCATTGTCTATCGCCAGATGGATCAGCGTGCTGAGCGCTTCGCCCTCGTTGACCCGCGGGGTGGATTTCGGAATCTTCTTGCCGCCGCTCGTATGTTTCTCCAATGGCTGCATGACTGCATGGGCACGCACCACTTTGAGCCGTGAAATGCCAGCCACGAAGTCAGCCACATAATCGTTCGCCGGGTTCATGACGATGTCTTCCGCATCGCCAATCTGCACCACGCGGCCATCTCGCATGATGGCAATCCGGTGGCCGACACGCACGGCTTCATCGAGATCGTGTGTGATGAAAATGGTGGTCTTCTTCAAAATCTTAGAGAGATTGATGAATTCATTCTGCAATTGCCGGCGGATGAGCGGATCAAGCGCGCTGAACGGCTCATCCATGAGGAGCACATCTGGGTCAGCCGCTAGGGCACGGGCAAGACCCACCCGTTGCTGCATCCCGCCAGAGAGCTCGTGCGCAAATTTGTTGCCCCAGGCGTCCAGTTCCACAATTTCCAGAATTTTTGACGCTTGGCTGAGCCGGTCATTCTTGTTGATCTGGCGGATTTCCAGCGGCATCGCCACATTGTCCAGCACTGAACGGTGGGGCAGGAGCGCGAAATTCTGAAACACCATCCCGATCTTGCGATTGCGGAAGCTTTGCAATTCTGACGGACCGAGGGCCATGACGTCGGTCCCCTCGATCATTATTTTTCCCGACGTTGGTTCCAGCAGCCGGTTGAAATGGCGGACCAGAGTGGACTTGCCGCTGCCCGACAGGCCCATCACGCAAAAGATTTCGCCACGTTCGACGCTAAGGCTTACATCCGCGACACCGACGACGGCGTTATATCTTGAGAGTACCTCTGTCTTGGAAAGCCCTTCGCTGTGGATAGCGGCCATAGCCTCTTGAGCATTGTTACCGAAAATCTTCCAAACATTAGAGATTTCCACAACCGTATCGGCTGATGCTGAATGCGATGAGGTGGACACTCTGAGCTCCGGCAAGAGTTAAGGGGTGATCGGCACCAGGCAGGAAAGCCGGTGCCGATCAATTTTGTTAAAAAGGATCAGAGGCCGAGCCAGGCGTCAACACGCTTGGGGTTTTTCTCGATCCATTCTTTGGCCACATCTGCCGCATCGCGGCCGTTGCCAGAGATTTCGAAAGCGAAACCGCTGACATCGTCTGCTGTCAGGCTAAAGCGCTCGAAAAATTCTGCAATCGCAGGCGAGCGGCCCTTGAGGGAGTTCGACCAGGCGATCTGCACATTTTTCAGAGCGTCTTTTGTTGCGACCTTGGATTTGGTGAACCAGTCCGGAGAATCGGATGGCTGAACCATCTTGTACATAGTCGGATCGTATTTTGGTTCTGACAGCATTTTCACGTCAAACATGTACCATATCGCGTGCGGCTTGTAGCAGTAGAACGCATAGCCTTCGTTCTTGGCAATCGAATCCTTCACGCGTGCTGTCTTCACGCTTTCCTCGGCCCGAACGGGTTCGATGAAGTCCATGAGACCATAGTCGCGAACCTTGACCTGGTTCACGTTGGCTGACGCCCAGCCCGGTGCACCGATCCACATCTCGCCTTTGCCGTTTCCGTCGCTGTCCATTTTCTTGGCCACGTCAGGGCGGCCGAGATCGGCGATGTCGGTGATGTTGTTGGCTTCACCAAAGTTCTTGGAAACGCAGAAGCCCTGATTGCCTTCATAGGGGTTCTTTGAAAGCGTTACGGTTTTCTTGCCATCCACGTATTTCTTCGTGAAGCTCTCCTGGTTGGGCAGCCACACGTCCGGATGCACGTCAATGTCGCCTTTGCCCTGATCCATGGCCTGAAAGATCGTGGCATTGTTGCCCGGCACGAGACCGGCTTCGCCGCCAATGCGTGTTTCCACGACAGCTTTGAGCAAGTGCGCAATGGCCTGCGCACCGGTCCATGATGGGACGCCGATATTCACTTTTTCGGCTGCCATGGCGGATGTCGAAGCGACCGTCAAGGCGATGACGCCAATCGCGCCGAGGATTTTAGTTTTCATTCTCTCTCTCCCTTAGTTTGTGGTTCTGCAGAACCCGATAAATTTTTTATCTTGTTCAGGCTGCAGCCTGACGTGAAAACAGATGCTGATAGGCGAACAAGGTCGCTGATCCGCCAGTATGGAGGAATACGACTGTTTCGCCCTTCTTCAACTTGCCCTCACGAATGAGGCCGATCATGCCAGCCATTCCCTTGCCTGAATAGACTGGATCAAGGAAAACCGCTTCTTCCTTCGCCAGCAGGCTGATGGCATCCACCATTTCGTCTGTGGGTTGACCATAGCCTGGCCCCACATATCCATCGTGAGCCTCGACCATGGACACATTGAGCGGATGCTTCACGCCGATCAATTCTGAGGTTGCCACAGCAAGCTTGTGTACATTGGCAATCTGCGCATCACGCTTGGCGCGGACCGAGATGCCGACAACATCAATTGGTGCATTCAGCGCATGGAAACCGGCAACGAGGCCAGCCTGAGTTCCGGCGCTGCCGGTAGCGTGCACAAGTTTATCGATCTTGATCCCGGTCGTATCGGCCTGGTTGACCAGTTCGGCCGCCGCATTGGCATAGCCAAGCGCCCCGATGGGGTTAGATCCACCACCTGGGATAAAATAGGTCTTGTGACCCTTCTCGCTCAGGGCTTTGGCATAAGCCGCGCCTTCAGCGTTCATGTCTGCGCCGTCCGGGCGGAACTCGTACTCACACTGCAACATGTCATCCAAGAGCACATTGCCCGCTGTCTCGTAGCCATCGCCCTGGTTGGTCACCCGGCGTTCCAACAAAGCGAAGCACTTCATGCCGAGCTTGCGGGCAGCCGCCGCCGTCTGGCGCACGTGGTTGGACTGGGTTGCCCCTTGCGTCACGAGAGTATTGGCGCCTTGCGCAACCGCGTCAGCCACAAGGAACTCCAGCTTCCGGGTCTTGTTACCGCCGGTGGCCAGCCCCGTACAGTCGTCCCGCTTGATGTAAACGTCCGGGCCGCCAAGCACCTTGGTCAGGTTGTCCATCCGCTCCAGCGGCGTCGGGAAATGCCCGAGAGATATACGTTTAAACCGGGCAAGATGCATCTACGGCTCCTGGAACTGGAAAGGATGAGTTGGCCGTCAGCCTACGGGCGCAATGCGCCTGTGTGAAATTCATTTTCTGCATTGACTCATTCCGAATTTGCATAAGCGTTGGTTTTCTTGGATAAACACTTGGTCTCAACGTGTCATCCCGGGAAATTGCGTCAGCAATCTATCCGGGATCTACGCCCGGCACGCTCATGGATTGCTGGCAGGAGATTCCGACTCAAGGCCGGGATGACGAGGAACAACGAGTTCCAAATGTGGGCGAGGTCATGGATCTGAACTGGTTAGAAGACTTTATCTGTTTTGCGCGCACCCAGAGTTTTACCGGGGCGGCGCAGGAGCGGAACATGACGCAATCGGCTTATTCGCGCCGGATACAGTCGCTTGAGCTCTGGGTGGGGACGGCGCTTATTGACCGGAAATCCTACCCGGCACGATTGACGGAGACAGGTGAGGAATTTCTGCCGGTCGCCAAGGCGACGATGCAGCAATTGTTGCTGACCCGGGATTATATCAGGGCGCGCGATCAGGGAGGCAAGGATTTCCTAAGCTTTGCGGCACCGCATTCCATCTCGATCCACCATCTCATGCCGCTGCTCCACAAGCTGGAAACCGCGCTCCCGTCGGTGCGCACACGGGTTGCGTCAGACAACCTCCACACCTGCTGTCAGTTCCTCACCGAAGGCCGCTGCGATTTCCTGATGTGCTATCGGCACAGCCACATCCCGTTGACACTGGATGAAAGCCAGTTTTCACGCATCAACATTGGTCATGAGGCACTCGTCCCGGTTTGTGCGCCGGGCGGCAATGGCGCGCCATTCTGGACACTGCCCGGCAGCGCCAGGCGCTCTATCCCGTATCTCGCTTTTGCCCCGGGCTCCTTTCTCGGCGCAGTGATAGAGCACGAACTGAAAAGCCGCAATGCGGCCCTCCGCACCCGCCACATGGACGCCTTTGCAGAAGCCTTGAAGAGCCTCGCATTGCAAGGCTCGGGTGTGGCCTGGTTGCCGAAAAATTCCATTGAACGGGAGTTGCAAAGCAAAGAACTGGTGTTGGCAGGCGGTGAAGACTGGACTTTTGATCTTGTTCTGTCGGTCTATGCGAACCCGGCATTGCTGAGCAAGAGAGGGACAAAAACATGGGCGTTTCTTGAAAGCGGCTAGAGCAGGGCGGTCGTCGATTTTCCTGGCTGTCAGTTCAATGGCGTTGCGCTGATTTTGAACCTGACCGTGACGATCTCGCCACCAGGCGCCAAGCCGCTTTTGTGCGGGCCAATGCCGAACGCCAAACAGTCCAGTTTTAAAGAGCCTGTAGCGACTGCACGTTCAGGACTGATCGCAAGATCAAAATCCAGTGGAAGCGTTACCTTTGCACCCTTTATGGAAAGTTCTGCCTCAGCACGAAAGCTAACGGTATTGAGTTTGCTAATCTTGGTCGACCGGAAATGCGCAAACCTGAACTCGCGCACGCCAAGCCAGGGTGCGCTCCGGGCCGTCAAGCCGGACTGCGCATGCCCGTTGTGAGCGAGGCCAAATCGATGAGCACGTTGATCGCACCACTCCCAGGCGCGTCGGGATCAAAATCGATCTCTGCCTCAAAAGTCAAAAATCTCTTACGAAGAGTCTTGCCGCCCGCCTCGACTTCGAAGCCCAGAGTGCTGTTGTCCGGGATGGCCCGCCATTTGGACGCTGCCAGCGAAGCTGGGGCGGTCGATGTCATGATCATCGCGGCCAGCACCAGGTAACAAAACCATCGCAAGGAAATTGATGTTCTATTGCTGATGCTTCATCTCCGTGTTGATGCGGACGGTGATCGCATCTGAGAGACCAGCCGGGTAGGATCCGACGCCGAACTCCAGATGGTTTATTGTGGTCTCAGCGGCGAACGCAATCCAGCTCCCGTTGTAATGCGAAAGATACTGCCCAACCGGGTGCAAGTCCCTCTGCGTCAGGGTTGCTTTGAGCGTGACTGGCTTTTTGACACCATGGATGGTGAGATCGCCTGAGACATCGGCCGTCTTGTTTCCGGTCTTCTTCACTGACGTACTTTCAAAAGTAATTGTCGGGAACTTCTCAACGTCAAAGAAATCTCTGGTTTGAAGTGCTTGTCGAGCGCGCTCACGCCTGTGGAGACGCTGGTTGCATCAATTGTCACACTGATTTTGTTTTGGAGTTTTCGACATTTTCCGGATCCAGAATGAGTGTGCCGTCCGCTTTTCTAAATTTTCCATGCTGCATCGATACACCGGCGTGGCTCCAACCGAACATGATCTCGGTGTGGCCCTGATCGAACTTGTAGGTTTCTGCAGCGTTCAGCGGTGCGACCGAAAATACCAATCCGGCTGCAATGCCGAGGAACGTCGCGTGATGTTTCAAGGTATCTGATCATTTTCTAGGGCTCCCTCTTAGAGTTCTGATTTGCAACTGGTTGAGTGAATTCAGCCGGTTGTGGTTCTGTTCGCTTGTGAAACTGAATGGAGATCACGATGGCCTGGACCGACCTCACTCGCCGCCAACATGCCCGAACGGGCGGCAGGTATGCAAGCGACCTGACCGCCGCGGAAGGGGCGATCAGTGAACCTTTGAGGCCGTCGCACACGTCCACCGGCAGGCCGCGCAAGACCGACCTTGCGCCCTGTGTTCGATGCGCTCCTTTACATTGCGACAACCGGTTGCCAGTGGCGGCTGTTGCCGAACGCCTTTCCACCGGTTTCGACGGTGCGGGGGTATTTTCAGGGCTGGCGCACTGACGGACGACTGGACGAGATGACCCGCGCGCTTGTCGGGATGGCGCGTCTGGCCGAGGGTCGCAAGGCCCGCCCGCCCGCCGGTATCCTCGACAGCCAGAGCGTGAAAGCCAGGGAAAGGGGCGGGGTTACCGGCTATGACGTGGGCAAGCGGATCAAGGGTCGCAAGCGCCCTATCGTCACCGACACGCTTGGCTTGCTGGTCGGATGGGTGGGGCACAGTGCCGGGTTCCGGGACCGGGACGGTGCGCCGGATGTGCTGAAAGCCGTGGCCGTGCGGTTTGCCATGTTGCGCCCTATTTTTGCCGATGGCGGCCAGGCCGGGCCAAAGCTGCGCGACGCCTTGAAAGCCATCGGGCGCTGGACCGTTGAGATCGTCAAACGCTCCCACATAGCCGGGGGCTTCAAGGGTCTCCCCCGCCGTTGGGTCGTCGAACGCACCCTTGCCTGGCTCGGACGATGCCGCCGTCTGTCAAAAGACCGGGAAAAATCCATCGCAAGCGCGGCGGCCCGGATCACCATCGCACACATCCGACGCGTCACCAGACATCTCGCAAGGGCAGGAAAACCCTGAAATAGTTTTGAACCAGACTCTGAGAAATCTTGCCACGTAAGCAAGCGTCCCAGGAACCAATCATGCGTGTAATTTTGCGGCTTCACAGATATTGCGACATTTGAGTATGCTGCCGAAAGTCCTGCCTGATGCTCCTTTAGCATCCCTATGACCTGTTCTTCACTAAACCTTGATCTCTTCATCGTCCGTCTCCTCTCTCAAGAGAACAGAACTAACTTATAAACGTGGACATAATGGGGAGCAGGTCACGGCCATCTGGACGAACAACCGCAAAGGCGGTCAATGGCTCTTCGTTGCCAATGGCCTGTGTCAACTGCTAAACTGAATTATGAGGGCCGCGCCTCAGTTATCGGTTGATAGGCGTTCGATAAATAGAATGCGTAGATTGTTTTGCGGATAGAATTTTTCCTTGATCACTTCGTACTGAGTAGGCGAGATTTTTCTTACGTTTCGCCACAAAAGCTCACAAAGTTTCGCTTTGCATCTTTGTCCACGACAAGTCTGAAATGCTTGATGGACCCGGCCCAGTTTGCTCCGGTCTCCAGGATGTATTCCAGCCAGTTTTCGACCCAAGGCGAACTTTGGGATCTTATCGGCATTAAGCATTTTCTCCCTACGGGCATTTAGCTTCTTCACTGCTTTCTCAACTGCGCCATCGAGACAGTAATTCTCACTATAGTTCGCCAACACGCCTTTAGGGTTCTCAGCGAGTGGACTGTAGGTTGCTTCATCGGAGACCGGCGTGTAAGTGTGAGCGATCTTGACGTCTTTTCCGTCTGGAAATTTCTGTGACCAGTAAAAGGTCGTCTTCAACATCCAAGCTGGTTCAACACCGTTCATTGTGCTGACCAGTCCTTTTTTCTCCAGATCTGACACGATGTCGCTCGAGAGCGTTTTCAATTTTGCGAAGACGGCACCGGTATAGTGGATGAGAGGAATGCCGTGCGTCTTGAGCAGATCAGTGCTATCGATGCCTGCCGCCAGAGCCCGTTGTTCCACCCTTGTCTTGACCGGTACGCCGTCGACAAGCGTTTTGAAACCAACAAAATCGGCGTCCCGATCATGGAATGGGACACTGTGGAGACCGTCGGAGGACGCTGCGAGCCCGGGTGTGGGAAAGGCGACGAGTGTGCTCATATCTTTGCCTGAGACGTTGCGGAAAACGTATTCGACCGAGACCTTCGACTGGGAAATGTAAAGGTCCTCCGACACTATTTCAATGCTATTGCTGCGGGCCAGAACGAGACCACCGATTCCAAATTCAGCGCTTGAATCGTTCGCGAGTGGCAGGGCCGGGTGACAGATCAGTCCGGCAAACAGGCTCAAAACAGCAAGAATACGATTGCACATGTCACGCTTCTTTCGTTTGCTCACAGTATCAGAGTGGGAGCGGGGTGTTGAACCAATTGCCTATGTTTCAAGACTCGCGAATGCCTCTGTTGGGACTTCGCTGCCATTGGCCTGATGGCAAGTTTCGAAGGAGAAATAGAAGCAGTTCGGTCTTGCCAAATTTCCATTTCGGGGCATTCTCCCCTTAGAACTCATTGCAAGCTTGCGTATTGCTCTGCCACCGGACGCGCATCATGCTCGTTCTACCATTACGACCCCCCGCTTCGGGTCCACCGTCACCCGCTCTCCGGTGCGGATCAGCCCTGTCACGTCCCCGTCCTCGAACCGGTCGCACATGGTGAGCTGCGCCAGCGCTGCACCTTGGGCCAGGATTGTGTTGGTGCTGTTGAAAAGGATGGCTTTGGGAGCGAGGCCGCGGGATTTCATTTCCAGCAGCATCCAAGCTGAGGCAACGCCACCCTTGGAGGTGTTAAGAACGAGGATCTTGTCCACGTAACTCTGGCCGTAAAGTTTGTGCTGGGGACGCGAAAAGACGCCGTTGATGCGGTCCAGATCGTAGCGGGCGGAGAAATTGTCATCGGCCACCAAGGCTTCGCCCTCCACCTTACCGCCGATACCCTTGTGGCACTTGAGTGTGATCATTACACAATCCTCCCGGCGCAGGCGGACGCAACGCACTCTTCCATGCTGGCCAAGGCGGGCTGATAACCGTAGCCGCCGAGGATATTGACGATCTTGGCGGAGTTGCTCAACAACCGCGTCCAGCCATTCGCCTCGCCGATTTCCCGGGCGTACTGGTTATAGAAACAGGTGCCTTCCAAAACCTTGCCGCCAGCTGTTTCGATGGTGCTCACAAGGCCCATGCGCGTGGCTTCGTAATAGATGCTGGGGGAGGTGCAGACGATGAGGGCTGTTTCCTTGTATACGTGCTGGCCGTCGCAGAGACCAGCCACCTGCTGCATCTCAACGAGGGAAAGTTGCGGTGCGGCGAACACGACCACATCCAACTTGTCACCCTTGCCGCCGAAACTGGAGCGGAGGGCATTGAGGTCGGCTGCGGTAATTTCCTGCGCGGCCAACCGCTCTCCGTCTACTGCCGCAAGCGTTGGCGCTTCTGGCGTGATCCCGACAATGTGGAACTGGGGCGTGGAACCGTAGCTCGCCATGGCCGCACCCATGTGCTTGATCTCGTCGGACGTGGGGGCGGTTTCGATTCCTTCAATCACCGGTACTTCCCAATAGGATCCGGCCATCCGCCCGATGACCGCACCGAGCACGCCCCAATCGGTCAGTTCTTTTGGCTGCTCGCGCACCACGTAACGTTTGGTTGCCTGGCGGTTTTCATCCAGATGCAGACCGTAACGCGGTGTCCGGCCCGTCAGACCTGCAGCAAGCGCTGAGGGCCCGCCTTCAAAGTTCGACCGTGCCCCGCACACGCTGTTGGAATAAATGACAACGCCCGTATCTCCATAGGCCACGTGATCACCCAGCACCGGCGGCATAATGGTCTGGTAGTTAATGCAGGTGTTGGTCATCAGGATGCCCATGGTCTCGCACGCGGCAATAAAGCGGCGCTCCAGATTGGCCATCTCTTCGGTTTGCCCAAGTGGGCTGTAGTGGTTGAGGTCCACACCGCGCGGGTCTGTGATCATGGGAATGGCAACGCGGGCGCTGTTATTTGCGAGACCTTCGACGAATTCGACGCCGGCATCACCCACGGATTCCGGGTCTGCCATCATGTGAGCCTGGGAAACCGGCACAAGATCAGCAGCATCAAACATGGCGCCAACCTGCATCATATGGTCCATGGCCCACTGTAGCGGCTGGCCCATCTCGCCGGCCAGCATAGCTTGTTCTTCACTGTTGAGCCTCACCGCTCGCGCCTCCATCAACGATCCTGCTATAACGAACGTGCTACTGGTCAGGCAGCAAGGCGTCAATTACTGGTTCCCGGATTATGCATGCCATTACAAATTCGATTGATTAGAAGTAGGGCTGAGTCAAATGAATGCATCAAGACAGCCACTCCCTTCAAGGGAGCCCGGGCCAGATGTTGAATCCAAGTCTGCCTCTGACATGTACGAAGCAATCCGGGGCATCATGAAGCAACGGCGCGTGAAGGCCAGCGAAAGCTAGTATGACGTGATGGTGTGCATCAGGTCCGTAGAAGCGGCACAGAAAGCCTTTGAACAGATTCCGGTTGAAGGCAGGCCCCTTGGTTACGGCCAGAAAGTGCAGGCTGCGCTAAACGTCCTTTGCGAAGCCTATTGGGACAGTGAGGGCGAATATACATCCAAGGGTATGGTGGGCGATGTCTATTTGGATATTTATGAACTCCTCGATCATCAATGTGCCCTGAAACACCGGGATATCGACAAGGAAGAAGCCCATCTTATCATTGGGCGCGAAATGGAGAAGCTTGTTGCTTCGATACAAAAGCCGTCAGCGATGCTGAACGAAGTCAGTGTAAAAAGCAGATCTGAAGGGGCCAGCGGGGCCACCTATTTTGTCGAATTTACATTCGAAAATGTGTCGAGCACTTATGCCTCTGTGACAGGGAAAATTTTCAGCGATGAGTTTTATGAATGCCTGATCGAAACGGGTTTTGGAGGAATTGTTGTCGAAAACCGCTAACGCACGAAGAGATTAAACCACGGAAGTGATTTGGTGCCAGGAGGCCGGAGGGATCGCGTTTACAAGTGTCGCCGGTTAGTGATGGTAAGGCGAAAATTATTTGCATATCTTTTAAACATCAAAAATTTATCGCCTAAATTTTAGGCAAAAATATTCGTACGTTTGATAAATGAATCTCAAGAAATGAGGATAAATTGAATAATTACAATTAGCTATAGAGAATTCGAAAAACTGGCACACCTCTTGAAATGGTTAACGCGAGCGATCGCAGTAAAGCGATCCAAGCGTAACCAAGAGAGGTGGACAACATGAAACTCGTAACCGCCATCATCAAACCCTTCAAGCTGGAGGAAGTCAGGCTGGCCCTGACGGCCGCTGGCATTGAAGGCGTGACAGTGACAGAAGTGAAGGGCTACGGGCGGCAAAAAGGCCATACGGAAATCTATCGCGGCGCTGAATATGCCGTGAGCTTCCTGCCCAAAATCAAGCTCGAAGTGATCGTCAACGAGGAACAGGCGAACGTTGCCGTCGAAGCGATATCCGGCGCGGCCAAAACCGGCCAGATCGGCGACGGCAAACTCTTCGTCTCCCCCATTGAGCATTCCCTGCGCATCCGCACAGGCGAAACCGACACTGACGCCCTTTAGGCGCACTGCGCCCTTCAAACTAGGAAACATCAAGATGTCAATTGACCCGAAAACCAAACTTAAAACGGCCTCGGCACTCAGCGCCGCGGCCCTCTTGCCACTCATCGCTTCGCCGGCTCTGGCCCAGGATGCCAACGCCGCCACGCTGACAGCGGATGGCAAATACATTCTCAACACCCTATTGTTCCTGATTGGCGGCTTCCTCGTCATGTGGATGGCGGCAGGTTTTGCCATGCTGGAAGCCGGCATGGTGCGCACCAAGAATGTGGCGATGCAGTGCACCAAGAACATCGCGCTCTATTCAATCTCCGGCCTGATGTTCTGGATCATCGGTTACAACCTGATGTACCCGGGTGATGGCAACTGGATCATTACTGATGTCATTGGTACGATCTCGCCGAGGGACATTCCGGACCCGAAAAAGGATCCAGGTGACTATTCCGCGGCATCTGACTGGTTCTTCCAGATGGTGTTTTGCGCCACGACTGCATCCATTGTCTCCGGCACACTGGCCGAGCGCATCAAGCTTTGGCCGTTCCTGATCTTCACGGCTGTCCTGACCGGCATCATCTACCCGATCCAGGGCTCCTGGGAGTGGGGCACCGGCTGGCTTGATGACATGGGCTTTTCCGACTTTGCCGGCTCGACATTGGTTCATTCGACAGGTGGCTGGGCGGCTCTGACAGGTGCACTCATCCTGGGCGCGCGGCTCGGCAAATACGGCCCCAAAGGTGAGGTGCGGCCCATCCCCGGGTCCTCCATGCCGCTCGCCACGCTCGGTACCTTCATCCTCTGGCTTGGCTGGTTCGGCTTCAACGGCGCCTCACAGCTCGCAATGGGCACGATTGAGGATGTTTCATCGGTCTCGAAGATCTTCGTGAACACCAACCTTGCTGCGGCCGCAGGTGTGATGGTTGCGATCATTCTCATTCAGGTGATGTACAAGAAGGTCGATTTGACCATGGCTCTCAACGGCGCGCTCGGCGGTCTGGTGGCCATCACTGCAGAGCCGCTTACGCCGTCCGTTCCCATGGCCATCGTAATTGGCGGTATTGGCGGTGTGATCGTGGTGTTCGCGGTGTCCATGCTCGACAAGTTCAAGATCGACGATGTTGTCGGCGCCATCCCGGTCCACCTTTTGGCCGGCATTTGGGGCACGCTTGCAGTGCCACTTACAAATGGCGATGCGAGCTTTGTTGCCCAGATCACGGGCATTATCGCAGTCGGCATCTTCGTCTCCGCCGCCAGTGCTGCTGTTTGGCTCATCCTGAAAGCCACGATGGGACTGAGGGTCAGCGAAGAAGAAGAGATGAACGGTCTGGATCAGGTGGAAATCGGGATCGAAGCCTACCCCGAATTCGGCCGCGGCAGCCAGATCATCTAACGGTCTTGGATCCGCAACCGGTCAACTTCCGCTTTGTTCGCTCCCATCACGTGAACCAATCGGAAGACTGGTCTCTCGGTCCTAAGAAAGAAGCCCGGCGCGTTCCCACGCCGGGCTTCACCCTTTTCAGGCAATGCGAGGAATTCAGCGCTGGTCTGAAGTCCGTCTTGCCGATAAAATCTCACATGGTTCCAGGCTCAAGGGGGGTGTGAGGTGCTCAATGATACAAAATCTGATCAAAATTCCGGTTTTCTGGATCAATGCTGTCATTGCGGTGTTTGGCTTTGTGGCGCTTTCTCACGTTCCCGGTCAAATTGCGACGAAGAAAGCGCTTGAGACCTAGGGCATTAAAATCATGGGAACTGTGGACTCCAAACGCATTGATGTTGAATACTAGGACCAAACCCGTTTTGACTTTCACACCCTAGTCTACAGTTACAAGCCGCCGGTTGGGGAAAGGCAAAGCGGGGAAAGCCAGGTTTACGAGGAACTTTATGAGAAAATCGAGCCAGGCGATGAGGTCGAGGTTCTGTACCTGTCCACCGATCACATGTAGAGCCGGCTGGTCAAAACACGCGAGGTCACCGGTTGGTTTCTCCCGATTATAACGGGAGTTGTTGGAACTCTGTTCGTCTTGATTGGACTTGTTCTCATTGTGACGTGCTTCCGCAAGGCGGCGCGACAGAGCGCTTGAGGCCGTGTGGCCACGAACCTTGAGACACCACGAAAGGGATTGATCTATTTTGCGCTCACCCTCTGCGTCCTCGGCCTGGCTTCGCGCCGCTATCTGGTGTTTCCGTCATCCTTGAACGCCTATGTGGGCGACGCCCTCTGGGCGGTGGTGGTATTTCTGGGAGTTTGATTTGTGCGGTTTTGTACGCATCAAGGATCGTGGAGGATGTTGAAATATGTTTGAGGTTGATGACGGAGAATTTCTCAACGGGGATATGCATTTTGATTATCCCTTGAGAAAATGGAAGTGGCCCCTAACCAAGTGGTACAACGGCTTTAGCCCTGTTGAACGCATACGGGGCTGGCAAGTCGGGTGGTGGTTGTGTGACTATGGGCTACTAAATGCGCCGGGGAAGGAGCTTTGCAGCTTGTGTGGTTCGAACTACATGGTGCAGTGGCACAACGAAAACTACTATGCACCGTGGGATGCACAGACGGTTTGTAAACCCTGCCACAAAACTCTGCATGGGAGATTTACGGAGCCGGGCGCATGGAACGATCTTGCAGAGCGGGCGGCTTTGCGGCTGGGTGCGCTGGCCTTGGCGTTCTCGTTTTGCATAGAGATCAGCCAACTCTACCAGGCCCACTGGATCAACGCGATCCGGCAAACACGGCTGGGCGGTCTGGTGCTCGGGCACGGTTTCCTCTGGGGTGATCTCGTCAGCTATACGCTGGGCGTGGCGGGTGGAATGGTTGCGGAATGGGCGGTGATGAAACGCGGGGATGCTTAGGCGTGGTGTCTCATAGGACCCATTCCCCTGCTCAAGCCTTGATGTTTGCTACCTGCTCAGACTGTGTAAATACAGGGTCTGGTTTCGGTCTTGGGTATGGTTCACACCAGAGCCTGGGCTTGGGCATGGAGACGGAGTGGGATGCTTTCAGTTCTGCGCCATCTGCCAGTGCGGTAACTGACCAGGTCATCGTCGACCCGGCCAAGACCGCGGAACCTGCAAGAAACTGTCGCTTGTCGATGTTCATGTGTTTTCTCCTGTAGGTTGCTTGAAATCTTATCGTCGTGCTTCTCTTAAAACCTTGGTTCTCACCTTAACAAATCCGCAGGAGGCTGCAACGGTACCAATTTACGAGAGGGAACTTGGCCAGGTGTCACTTTCGCAAGCTGCCAAGGACCGCCTCTGTGTCTTCTCCAGCTTCCTGTAATCGGTTCTCCATTTTCACAGGCGCGCCGTCCACCTCGAAGGGTAGCCCTGGCGCGCGGTAGGTGTTGCCGTCTGCCCGGTACGTGGTGACCAGACCTCCTGGGCGATTTACGTGGCGATCATCATACATTTCAACCGGGCGCATGATCGGCGAAAACGGGATGTCCTTCGACGTGAACGCCGCGGCGAGGTCAGCGGCGTTTCTCTTTGCGATCGCTGCAGCGAAAACCGGCAAGGTGCGTGTCCGGGCATTTATCTTGTCCATCGCGCTCGTTAAGGCCGGATCATCCCGTATTTCAGGTAAGTCGAGGATGTTGCAGAGCGACATCCAGTGGCCTGATGAAATTGCGCCGATAAACAACTGTCGGCCATCAGCGGTATCGAAGATGTCATACACCGGCCAGGAAAAAGAACGTTCCGGCATTGGCGGTGATTCCGTTCCCTCGATTTCATATTGGACCATGTGCTGTCCCACCAGCAGAAGACAGTTCTCAAACAAGCCAACCCGAATTTTCCGGGCCTTTGCTTCTGGGTTTTGTTGACGCTCAAGCAATGCGCCGACGACCGCCAAGGCGCCGAACAATCCGGCCATGATATCATTTGCAGAAGAACCAATGCGCAAGGGCTGTCCAGTGGGGCCAGTCATGTACGCAAGTCCTGTCATCATCTGCACCACCTCGTCCATCGCAGTGCGATTCTCGTAGGGCCCCCGGAGAAAACCCTTGTTCGAAGTGATAATCAGATCCGGGTAGCGTTTGCGCAAGCTTTCAGGATCCAGCTCCATTTGGGCCAGGGACGAGTCCTTGAAATTCTCTACGAACACATCTGCGTCCGCGAGCAATTTGTCCAGCTCTGACCTGCCTTCTGGAGTTTTCAGGTCGAGGCACACCGAACGCTTGCCTCGGTTGAACATTGGAAAGAACCCTGAACCCATACCAGTGAGCTGACGGGTTTTGTCTCCTCCCGGTGGTTCAACCTTGATGACTTCGGCTCCAAGGAACGCCAGGAACATGCCGCAAGAGGGCCCCATTACCATGTGGCTGAGCTCAATAACCCGAATGCCATTGAGAGGTTGGTAGGGCTCGCTCATATTTACCGCGCCTCTTTCAATTGATGTGGCGAAAAGTGTGGCCGTCAGTCCACAGTCCCGAACTTTCCCCGCGCAGGGCAGATAATTCGCTTTACCGGTTATCTGCTAACTTCTACCATTTGTTCAATGCCAACGCATAGCGGCGTGGCCGGACTTTTTAACCGGGTTTAGAGGTCAATAAGATGCAATCAAGCTATTTGCACGTCTGTGGGCGGTCGCTTTCTCTAGTTGCCGCCTTTGTTATCGCATTCTGTTCAGCTGAACGGGCACAAGCCAACGTCTCCGTCAAAGTCTTCAAAGATATTGTGGTAATTGGCGATTCTCTGGCAGACGGTTTGCATAGCGGTCTCTACTGCTTGTTAAAAGAAGGGAAAACCGAGCGCAAACTGTCCAAAAAGACTGGGATCGGCAGTGGTCTGGAAGCCCTTTGGTGTATGAGAAATTCATTCGCGGGCGAGCTCCTTATGCGAAGTTTTCAAGGCAAATCATGGTCGGGCTCGTGCTGAATTTGAGGAAGCATTGGCGTCCAATTCGACGTTTACGCCGGCAACGGTGATGTCAGGTTATACGTTGACCGATCAAGCCAGATTTGGCTGGATTTCAGATCGAAATGAAGATTTTGAGGCTGCGTTGGCACTTGCAGATCAAGCCGTGGAGATCAATCCGGGATATGGTGAAATTCACAACATTATTAGTTACGCATGCATGACCGAGCCACTGAAGCTGCTGAGAGCAGCTGTCAGGTTAAACCCCAATAAAGCAAATGCATTTCACATGTCTGCAATGACTCACATTTTTGCAGGTAATATCCAACCGGGGAAAGACTGCGAACTGGAATACAGCCGTTTAAGCCCTATTGACCTGAATGCTTCGATCATCGGGCTGGCCCGAGCCCATTTTCATTTGGCTGAATATGATCAAGCGTGCCAGGTGTCTGAACTTGTGCTGGGCGAATTTCCCAAGTGGTTATCAGCACAGACCATACTGGCCGCATCTCTTTCCCGTCAAAATCATGAGCCAGAAGCCAAGGCAATTTGTGCAGCCATTTTAGGACAAAACCCTTAATTTTCAGTTCAAAGATGATCGAAGGCATTTCCATACCGCAACACCAATGATCTTGCGGCAATAATGGATCCACTTTTGGAACAGGGCCTGCCTGCTTGAGGGATAGCTTCTAGCTAAACAACGCCTTTTGCCGAGCATGTGCAGGCCCAATCGGGCTGCACGACGTCAAAATCATCGCCAAATACCTTCCACCGAAGCTAGAAGGAGTCAGATGTTATCCCCGAGTTACTTTAGCTGCGATCCCGCATAGCCAGCGTTCGCAGGCGCAGGGCGTTCAAACGGATGAAGCCTTTGGCATCCCGCTGATCATAGGCGCCTTCGTCATCTTCGAAGGTTACGAGCGCGTCATCGTAGAGGGATTTTTCGCTCTCGCGGCCGACCACGATTACGTTGCCCTTGTAAAGCTTGAGACGGACTGTGCCTTCCACGTGCTCTTGCGACTTGTCGATTGCTGCCTGCAGCATTTCGCGTTCCGGTGAGAACCAGAAGCCGTTATAGATCAGCTCGGCATAACGCGGCATGAGTTCATCCTTCAGATGACCCGCACCCCGGTCAAGGGTGATGGATTCCATAGCCCGGTGTGCAGCCAGAAGAATCGTCCCGCCCGGCGTTTCATAGATTCCACGCGATTTCATGCCCACAAACCGGTTTTCCACCAAGTCAATCCGGCCAATGCCATTGTCATGGCCGAGCACATTCAGAGCAGTGAGGAGTTCGGCAGGTGAGTGTGGTTTTCCATCAATGGAAACCGCATCACCTTGTTTAAAGCCGACCGTAATGTAGGTCGGTGTGTCCGGTGCGTCCTCAGGATCAATCGTCCGCTGAAAGACATAAGGCTCAGCTTCAAGAGCCGGATCTTCGAGCACCTTACCCTCAGATGAGGAGTGGAGCATGTTGGCGTCCACGGAGAAGGGGGCTTCGCCACGCTTGTCCTTGGGTACGGGAATCTGGTGTTTCTCGGCAAACTCGATGAGTTCGGTTCGACTTTTCAGGTCCCATTCCCGCCAAGGTGCAATCACCTTGATATTCGGCTCCAGCGCATAGGCCGCCAGTTCAAAGCGAACCTGATCGTTGCCCTTGCCGGTGGCGCCGTGCGAGATGGTGTCGGCACCGGTCTCCCGGGCAATCTCAACCAGGCGCTTGGAAATGAGCGGCCGGGCGATGGAGGTACCTAGCAGGTATACCCCTTCATAAAGGGCATTGGTCCGGAACATGGGAAAGACAAAATCCCGGCAGAACTCTTCACGAAGATCTTCAATGTAGATCTCCTTGATGCCAAGCATTTCGGCCTTCTTGCGCGCTGGTTCAAGCTCCTCGCCCTGCCCGAGATCGGCCGTAAAGGTGACGACCTCGCAGTTGTAGGTTTCTTTCAACCATTTGAGAATTATGGAAGTATCCAAGCCTCCAGAATAGGCAAGGACGACTTTTTTGATTTCAGAATCAGACATTTATGACCTCCGATGTGTGGGGTGATTACCGTGGTTCAAGCCGGATCGCACCGTCGAGGCGGATGATTGAGCCGTTGAGCATTTCGTTTTCGACGATGTGTTGCACCGTGGCCGCATATTCAGCCGGGTCGCCCAATCTTGAGGGGAACGGCACGGATGCCGCCAGCGCGTCCCGGGCTTCGGGGGGCAGAGTGTCGAACATGGGCGTGTGGAACAGGCCTGGCATGATGGCCATGCAGCGGATGCCGTCGCGCGACAGATCACGCGCCACCGGCAGGGTCATTCCGGCAACACCTCCCTTTGAGGCGGAATAGGCGACCTGGCCAATCTGACCTTCGTGGCCGGCGATAGAAGATGTGTTGACGATCACGCCGCGCCCGCCATCATCGGTCACCGGATCAGCCGTCAGCATGCCAGCTGCGCATTTGGCGGTCATGTGGAAGGTGCCAATGAGATTGATCTGGATGACTTTGGTAAAGGCAGCCAGATCATGTGGTCTGGTCTCGCCTGATTTCCGGTCACGGGAAGCTGTCTTCTGCCCAATTGCAATCCCTGCGCAATTCACAAGGATGCGCTCTTGGCCATGGGCCGCGCGGGCCTTTTCCAGGCTTGCATCGACGCTTGCCTCATCCGTTACATCCACAGCGCAAAAAGTCCCGCCAATTTCATCGGCAACCTTCTCGCCGCGCTCGGCGTTCATGTCAAAAATAGTAACTTTTGCGCCCAGTTCCGCCAAGTGCCGCGCTGTTGCTTCGCCAAGACCCGAAGCACTACCGGTCACAATCGCACTGATTGACCCATCAATTTTCATTTAACCCTCATGATCGGAAAAACCGCGCAAAACGATGGTAAACTTGCAGTGGGGGTCCGAAGACCCCATGTATTGAACAACTATGTAGATCACGGCACTCCATCTAAGCAAGTACAGGATGAACGCAGGGGAACGGAAGGATATGGCAGCAGAAAAGGAACCAGCGTACGCGCCTAAGGACGATGAGTCGGTTAAACCACTGACGATTGCGCAAAACCAGAAGACAGTGGACGAAAAATTCTGGAAGAAGCTCTCCCGGATGGCCACCCACATTCCGTTCGCGGAAGACGCTGTTGCCAGTTACCTCTGCGTCCGCGACCCCAACACGCCCATGCATGTGAAGGGTATCCTGCTGGCAGCGCTCGCCTATTTCATATTGCCGTTTGACGGTATTCCGGATCTGCTTCCTTTTCTCGGATTTACAGATGATGCAGCCGTCATCGCAATCGCCCTGGGCAAGATCCAGATGCATCTGAAGCCCGAACACCGCGAGCAGGCACGGGAGAAGCTGAACCAATTGCAGCCCGACGGCACGGAAGAAGCCAAGGCTTGACCAGCTTGGCTGTGGCGGTTAGCCCGTTCTCTCAATCGAAGGCAGCGAGGCTAATCCAATGAAAGCCATCATGATTTCTGAGTATGGCGGCCCAGACCGGATGATCTTGGCTGATGTTCCGGAGCCTCAGGCGGGACCCGCTGAAGTGCTCGTGCGACTGGAATATGCCGGCGTCAATTTCATCGATGTTTATATGCGGAACGGGCTCTACAAGCGTTCGGACACCTATGTTCAAAGCCTGCCGCTTGGTCATGACCTCAGGCCATCCAATTTACACCACATTGACGGACGTGACCCGTCTGATATTCATCCGAACGTTCATGCTGTCTCCTGATGTAGGGCATTTCATTCATCAGGATTGACGACTTCACTCATAGAATGGCAACCGATCTTCACACCATGCCATGACAAACACGATTTAGGTTTAACAAACCCCCAGAAATAATACTGGGGAATTCCCACTATTTCTCTTCGTCAAGAAATTCCCGTTTTCTTTTTTCGATTTCTGCCTGTCTCCGCGCCTCTTACTCAATGGATTTCTTTCTATTTCTAAATAGGTAGACAAGAATTGCACCCCCAATGATCATTACTACGCCTTCAAGGATAAATGAACTCTTCACAATCATAGGCAGAGGAACGAAAAACCATTCAACGAGGATAACGAAACCTAGTAAGGTAACTATCCAACCGACAAGGCGTCCCAAAAGCATATCTCTCTCCGTTAGATCACTGGTTTCAGAAACGATACTGTATAACACAGCAGCGTCAAAACAACGCCGTAGAGTCCTTTGGCGTGGTCTTTTTGGCGGCAGATTCTCTTGATCTGGCGGAAGCCGGTTCGCTCTTTTTCACTCGGCCTCACCTTGCAGACTACATTGCCACGGCGGAAGATCGCCATTGGCAAACATCAGATTTTTTTGAATTATATCAATAGGATAAGTTGACGGTAAATATCGGAGAGGTGCTCCCACTCGCCGAGGCGGCTCAAGCCCATACCAAACTTGAGAGCCGACAATCATCAGGCAGACTTCTGCTGAAAGTCTCAGAGTTCTGATTTGCAACTGGTTGAGTGAATTCAGCCGGTTGTGGTTCTGTTCGCTTGTGAAACTGAATGGAGATCACGATGGCCTGGACCGACCTCACTCGCCGCCAACATGCCCGAACGGGCGGCAGGTATGCAAGCGACCTGCCCGCCGCGGAAGGGGCGATCAGTGAACCTTTGATGCTGTCGCACACGTCCACCGGCCGGCCGCGCAAGACCGACCTTGCGCCCTGTGTTCGATGCGCTCCTTTACATTGCGACAACCGGTTGCCAGTGGCGGCTGTTGCCGAACGCCTTTCCACCGGTTTCGACGGTGCGGGGGTATTTTCAGGGCTGGCGCACTGACGGACGACTGGACGAGATGACCCGCGCGCTTGTCGGGATGGCGCGTCTGGCCGAGGGTCGCAAGGCCCGCCCGCCCGCCGGTATCCTCGACAGCCAGAGCGTGAAAGCCACGGAAAGGGGCGGGGTTACCGGCTATGACGCGGGCAAGCGGATCAAGGGTCGCAAGCGCCCTATCGTCACCGACACGCTTGGCTTGCTGGTCGGATGGGTGGGGCACAGTGCCGGGATCCGGGACCGGGACGGTGCGCCGGATGTGCTGAAAGCCGTGGCCGTGCGGTTTGCCATGTTGCGCCCTATTTTTGCCGATGGCGGCCAGGCCGGGCCAAAGCTGCGCGACGCCTTGAAAGCCGTCGGGCGCTGGACCGTTGAGATCGTCAAACGCTCCCACATCGCCGGGGGCTTCAAGGGTCTCCCCTGCCGTTGGGTCGTCGAACGCACCCTTGCCTGGCTCGGACGATGCCGCCGTCTGTCAAAAGACCGGGAAAAATCCATCGCAAGCGCGGCGGCCCGGATCACCATCGCACACATCCGACGCATCACCAGACATCTCGCAAGGGCAGGAAAACCCTGAAATAATTTTGAACCAGACTCTGAGACTTGAAGCCCTGAATTCGCCACGCTAAAATCGCTGCTGGTAGAATTCAGCAAGGATTGCAAATCCATGGGCATGGCAGCACTTGATCTCAGCCGGGAAGCCACGACCTACACCGGACAACTGATCGGTGAAGGCAAAGCCTGGCTTGCCGCCGATATCTCAGAAGATGACTGGCTGGTTAAGCTCGAAGCACCTGCTCTGAGAGAAATTCAGGCCATGGCGGCCCGAATTGAAGAACAACCCTTGCCAACGGTCCTGCGCTCTCTTGACGAGTTCGAAATTCCTCACCTGCTTGAGGCACTCGATAAGGCCCGGACCATCATGGACAGTGGTTGCGGCTTCACGGTGATTGACCGCCTGCCGATGGATAGCTTCCCCATCGACACGATGCTGACCTGCTTCTGGGTGCTGGGCCAGCGGCTCGGCCGTGAAGTTGCCCAGAAGTGGGATGGCACCATGCTTTATGATGTCACCGACACGGGCAAGAAGTGGGGCTATGGGGTGCGCGGCTCTGCAACCAATGTGGAGCTGGTGTTCCATGTGGACAACGCCTTCGGCTCTGTGCTGCCGGATTATGTAGGCCTGCTTTGCAAATATCCGGCTCTGGAAGGTGGATTAAGCCGATTTTGCAGCCTCTACACGCTGCACAACAGGCTGTTGGACGCCCACCCTGAGCTCCTGAAGCGGCTTTATGAGCCCATGTTCTATGACCGTCAGGCCGAGCATTTGCCGGATGCGCCGAAAACCAGCTGGGCGCCCTTTTTCGCCTGGAATGGCAAGGAAATCCGGTCCCGCGCCAATGTGCAGCTCGTGCGCAAGGGCTACGAAGTGGCCGGGCGGGAGATGGAGCCAATCCTTGCAGAGGCGCTGCAGGCCGTTGAAACCACATCCCGTTCAGAAGACCTGTGGTACGGCGCGCCAATCGAGCGGGGTCAGATACAGTATCTCAACAACCAAACGCTTGGGCACTACCGTTCGGAATTTCAGGACAATCCTGACCCGGCCCTCAAGCGTCACCTCTTCCGCACTTGGCATAGAGCCCATGGCGCACGGACATACGAAGGAACCTAGCGTTCCAGAATCTCCGGATTGAACAGCCGCTCAGCGGTCAGCTTTCCATCGAATGCATCCAGAATGTTTTGTACAGCCATCATGCGCATGGCACCATGTGAGGCGGCTCCTGTGTGCGGGGCAGCAAGGACGTCCTGCCGGGCCAGAAGTTTTGCGAGTACGTTGTCATCAAGGGGCGGTGGTTCAACGGAGAATACATCCAGCCCGGCCCCGGCAAAATGCCCCGCCTCCAGTGCATCCAGCAATGCCGCTTCGTCCACGACACTGCCGCGCGCGCAGTTGATCAGGATCGCCCCCGGTTTCATGGCTGCAAACTCCCGCGCTCCAAGCAAGTGATGCGTGCTTTCATCCAGCGGCACATGGACAGTGACCATATCCACCTCCGCTAATTCCGGGCGGAAATCCGCGACAGCCTTGCAGCCCAGATCGGTGGCAAGTGACCGGTCAAGAGCGATGTCGGCGACGGTTACTTCCGTCCCGAAGGCTCTCGCAACTCTTGCGACCTTGCGCCCGACGCGGCCAAAGCCGATGACGAGCAAACGCGCACCTTCCAGATCTGTGGCGATGAGCTTGTTGCGATCTCCAAAACGGCCATCGCGCACGGCTGCGTCCTGCTCCCGTTGCCGACGGGCCAGACTGAGCAAGAGACCGAATGTATGCTCGGTGACAGACGTGCTGTTGGCTCCAGCGGCGATCGCCATGGGAATACCCCGGTTTGTGAGATGCGCCACATCGATGGCGTTGCAGCCGACGCCGTGGCGTGAAACCACTTCAAGATCGTTGGAAAGCTCTAGCAACTCTGATGGAAATTGCGCTAGCCGCACCAGCACGGCATGTGTTCCGGGCATCAATTGAGCCAAAGTCTCTGGCTGGATATCAGGTGCCTTGACCAGGTTCACGTCAGCCCGGGTTTCAAGCAGGGCGACGCCGTTGTTATGGATCGGTTCAGTGAGGAGAACTGTTTTCATATGCTGAGGCACCCGTTGGCAAAGGACGCTCAACATAAACCCAAAAGGTGTTGGCGAAACCAGCGTTTGCCGAATTCCGGGATGTGGAGATTATACCGCGAGGGAATATCTGGTTTTCGTTTCCTGCAGCCGGGCATCAAACCATGACGCGATAACTCGGGTGTAAATGCGGGCCTCAGGATTGATTCTGAAATTGTCACCGTCAAACGAGGTCAGGTACGTCTCGTCCGCCTTCAGCAGATTTGTGATGCGCCGCGCAACGGAACTCACCTTTTGGCCATGGTTGTTTTCAAGGGCCTTGAGGCTGAAGCCGAAGCGGCACATCAGCTGTTCGATGACATCAGCGTACATGCTCATCGGCTGTCAGCGCAAAACCAAGGGCAACGGGAAGCGATCCGGATGAGATCTTGCGAAGATACCCGCCGGTCGATGTTTCGTTCTGAACGTAGCCCTGTTGCAGTTTGCCTATTGATGATGTGCCAAGCCCAGTGAGGGTTTGGTAATCGTCCGTTGTATAGCCCTGAAAATTCCGACGCAGCGTTCCTCTTGCCAGGGCCAGAGCCAGGCTGTCGTCTGGCAGCGCAAAGTGATCAATGCCGATTTTGACATGCCCTATGTCCAGGAGAACGGTCTCTGCGGCTTCTGCCTGCCGCATCCGCGCTTCCCGGGCAGGTAACGTGTCGTCCCGGATCATTTTCTGATGCTTCTTTATCCAGGGCACGTGTGCGTAACCGAACAGGGCAATCCGGTCCAGGGCCAGAGAGGCCACTTGCTTGATGCTGCTGACAACCGAATCCACGGTTTGAAAGGGCAAGCCATAAAGTAAGTCAATGTTCAGGGAAGGCATTCCTTCGTGCCGCAAGGCGCCCACCGCCGAGGCGGTCTGCTCAAAGGACTGTGGCCGGTTGATTGCGCGTTGGACTTGTGCGTTGAAGTCCTGAACACCAATGCAGGCGCGCGTCATGCCGAATTCCCGGAACGCGGCGAAACCGTCAGACCGCATGTTGGATGGATCGATTTCCAGGCTGATCTCTGTCTCGGCGGTTATTTAAAAATGCCGGTCCAGCACCTCGCGCAACCGGAACAGATCATCGGCGCGAAGGAGGCTGGGGAACCCTCCACCCAGATGTAGGCGGCCGATTCTGGGCGTTGTGCCGATTGCGTCCCACACAAGAGCGATCTCTTTGTGCAAGCCTTTCAAGTAGACCCGGAATGGGGTCGTAGCGATTGATCTGCTTGGTGGTACAGCCGCAGAATCAGCACAATCGGTAACAAAACGGGATGTGAGCATATACGGAGAGTGGTTCCGTTCCGGATATCTGTTCAAGCCAGCTTCTATACGCGGTCTCGCCTACACCGTCATGGAAATGGGGCGCCGTCGGATAGCTCGTATACCGCGGCACAGAAGCAGCTAAATGCCCGGTCAACGGAAGCTTTGGCACAGCGGGTGCCTCTCCATACAGAGTTTGTGTCACGGGCGGTTGCTCAGGCCGACTTCACAGCGACGAGATAGTCAAGTTGATCGGGACCGAATTCCGATTTCAACGGGCAGAGTGCATTTTCGCACCCGTGTAATGCACGGCATTGCTCCTCGCTCAAGTCGGCTTGGATCTTCTGGCCAATTTGCGTGCAGGTCCGGCAATTGGGAAGAAGCTTTTCGAACATGACAGATACCTCCGTTTCCACAGCAACAGTATCTGCCGGGGTGGCGAAAATGTTTGATCTGCATCAAAACTAGGCACCTGGACAAATATTGACGGTTCTGGATTTGTTTTAATCGCGATTGATAGGACCCTGGTCTCTTCAGCCTCAATCGCCAACCTTGTTGACTCATACCATCGCTCAATGCTCCCACCCGATGGTCCCCTTCGCGCCCTCCGATTGAGAGGACGCGCCCTGGTTGATGCCTGAGGGTGTTCCAGGCTTGGCAGCAGTGAGCTGCGATGTCGTCGCAGGTCTTGAAAACGAGGGTCGAAAGCCAGGTGTCCCGGATGAACGGCCAGACGTTCTCGACCGGGTTCACCTCTGGTGACCTTGGCGGTCGTGGGACGAGGGTGATGTTGTCGGGGACAACCCATTTGGGTGAGCTCTGCCCTCCCGCCCGATCAGGGATCAGGAGGGCGTGTGCCCCGGCCTCGACCTGTTGACCGATGAGCTTGAGAGGCTCAGCCATGGCGTGAGTGTTGCACCAGGGCATGACCTGCCCGTCGCCCTTGGCCCTGGCAGGGCAGATGGCGCCGAAGAGACAGGCCCCTTCGGTCCGCTGATCGTGCGGCGTGCGGGGCCGCGTCCCCCGCCGCGCCCGGCGTCGCGTGCGTTTGTTCTTCTGGCCCATCCGGGCGTCGTCCTGAACCCAGAGCTCCTATCGGCTTGCCGCCACATTGGCTGCGGATGCGGTCGACGACGTCGCAGACGTTTTGTTGAACGCCTCTATGGCCTCGTCGTGCTGCGGGCGGGCGGCGCGCTTGGCCAACCCCATGGCGAACCCGATGGCGCGAAGGTCCCGTCCCGGCGTCTGACGACTGACCGGGACGCCCGGTTCCTCCTGCACCCCCTGCGCCAGATCGACCCGCCGCCAGCGCACGATGCCGTCCATATCGGGCTTTGGCCCCGCCTCAACAGTCGCTGCCAGCGACGTGCGGTGTTCGTCTGTCAGGATCGGCGTCTTTGCGGGCGCCTTGCGGGTCACCAAGGCCTCCGCGCCGCCGGCCTTGAAGCGCAACACCCCGTCCCGGATCACCTGCAGGCCCCCGCCGCAACCGCCCAAAACCTCCGCAAATCAGCAAAGGGCTTTCCTGCACCGCAGCAAACGCAAAAAGCCTGATCAGAAAGGCGCTCGCGCACTCATTCCAAAACCACTTTCCGCACCCGCAACACTGTGTTCTTCCAAAGAATCAGTTGACCAGCTGCTGCCATGGAAAACCTCCCTTGTTTTCCATGCTGAAGCATGCCGAACATCGATTGGGAACCCCCCTCGGAGAGTCCGAGTCAGTGAGCCGCAGTATTAGTGGGGCCTTGTCGACCAATAGGCGCGGCCTCCTGTTCTTCGCAGGTTGGGCTGATGCTTGATCCATGTCCATAACAATCTTCTTTGGCGGATGCCTGTCGTGAAGCCGATCAATAACGCCTCGAAACCGGTCTCAAACCGAGACTTCGGACTGGCCGACGCCGCTTGTCTGAACCCTAATTCAGGTTCGCCGGCTTCGGTCCGCCGGTTGCCCAGTCCAGTAGCTCGACCGTGTGAACAACGGGGATCCCCGTGCCCGACGCAATTTGCGTCATGCAGCCAATGTTGCCAGCGGCGATCACATCGGGTTTTGTATTCTCTATATTATGCACCTTGCGCGCCTTCAGGCGGCCGGCGATCTCAGGCTGAAGGATGTTGTAGGTGCCAGCCGATCCGCAACACAGGTGCCCTTCGGCAGGATCGGCAACTTCAAACCCTGCCGCTTGCAGCAGAGCCTTTGGTTCGCTCTTCACCTGCTGGCCATGCTGCAGGGAACAGGCGGAATGATAGGCGATCCGCAGTTGCTCAGGAACCTTTACGTCTCCCAATCCGTGTTCGGTCAAATATTCCGAGATATCTTTGGTAATCGCAGAAACACGTTTCGCCTTATCCGCATACTTGGGATCCTGGCTTAGCATGTGGCCATAGTCCTTCACCGTCGTGCCGCAGCCGGAGGTGTTGATGATGATGGCATCAAGGCCTACGCCATCCATCTCCGCAATCCAGGCATCCACGTTCGCTTTAGCCTTCTCGTGGCTATCGGCCACCTTGCCCATATGGTGTGTGAGTGCTCCGCAACAGCCCATGGCTGCCGGAACAACGACCTCGACCCCAAGCCGGTTGAGCAAGCGAACGGTTGCTTCATTGATTCCCGGGTTGAGCACGGGCTGCGCGCAACCTGTGAGCAGCGCAACACGGCCCGCCTTTTCCCCTTTCGGCGCAAACGCGCCAGGTGTGCATGTGGGGGTTGCGGCAGGTGTAGATTTGGGTGCGAGTTCAATCATCGCCCCCAACGGTTTGAGTGCAGAACTGCCTTTGAACAGCCCTGCGAGAGGGCGCGCCAGCCGCGCGAGACTGAGCGATGTGCGGAGGAGTTTCGGGTTTGGCAGAACGATCTGAAGAACCTTGCGGATCAGTTTGTCCAAAAGGGGCCGCTCATAATGCTTACCGATATAGGCTCGGCCGTGATCGGCCAGATGCATGTAATTTACACTGGCAGGACAGGTGGTCATACACGACAGGCATGAGAGGCAGCGGTCGATATGTTTGACCACGCCGGCGGTCGGAGCCTTGCCGCTCTCCAGCATTTCTTTCAGCAGGTAGATGCGGCCGCGGGGGCTGTCGAGTTCATCGCCCAGTTCCACATAAGTGGGGCAGGTGGCCGTGCAGAAGCCGCAATGCACGCAATTGCGCAGGATGGATTCTGAATAGGCAAAATCCGGATCGGCCAATTGCTTGATGGAAAAACTTGTCTGCATGGTGCGTCCGCTCAGGCTTCCGGATACATGCGGCCGGGGTTGAGAATGCGTTGCGGATCGAACGCCTCCTTCATCCGGGTTGAGAGAATTGCGAGGCCAGGCGAGGGACGCTGGAACACGTCAACAGCGGCCCGGGTCTGTTGGGGCGCACGGATCAGTGTAGCGTGACCTGTGGTGTCCACCAAGGCCCCGCGCATATAATGGACGCTGGCATTGTTGTCTTCGGGCACTTCGCACCAGATCAGTCCGCCACCCCAATCAAAATAGTATCGCGCCTCACAAACCGCACTGATGGATTTGATCACTTTGTGCCCGTCCATGGGCGGCACTGATATGCGCCAGACCGGGCGTTCTGACTTTCCAGCAAACGAGGCCACATCCCGCACCTCTGCCCAGAATTTCCGGGAAGTTTTTTCCTTGAGCAGGCCGGCCTTGCCGAACGGGGCCAGCAGTTCGGCCAATTTTCCAAACCGGTACTCAACGGAAGCATCAATGCCTTCCAGCCGCAAGGCCGTCGTGGCGGCCCCTTTGATGTCTTCCGGCAAATGGGCCGCGCTGGAGACTTCGCAGCTCGATTGCAGCGCGGCCGACATGGCCTTTGAGGCATTCTCGTCAGACAAGTCTTCGAGCGTAAATGTTGCTTCTGTTTCAGCTGCGGGGAGAACTTTCAAGGTCACGTCCGACATCACGGCGAGTGTGCCCCAGGAACCGGCCATCACTTTGGAGAGATCATAGCCGGTGACGTTTTTGACAACACGTCCGCCCGATTTGAAGATCTCGCCGCGCCCGGATACAGCCGTGAAACCGAGGAAGTGGTCGCGTACGGCTCCCGCCTTGATGCGCCGCGGTCCGGCAAAATTGGTCGCGATCATGCCGCCAAGCGTGCCGGAATTCTTCGCCCCCAGCAGCTTGGAAAGATCCGGCGGGTCGAAAGCAAATTCCTGACCCTTTGCCTTGAGCTTCTTTTCCACTGCAGCGCGCGGTGTAGCGACCCGCGCAGACAGAACAAGCTCTTCCGGTTCATACAGCGTCACGCCCTTGAAGGCAGACATATCGAGCGTCAGTTCCTGCTGGGCCGGTCTGCCAAGCGCCTGCTTGCTGCCAGTCCCCACAACTTCCAGCGGTTTTTCTTCCGAGACGGCCCACTGCACGGTCTCGCGCAGCTGTTCCTGCGTCTCTGGCCTCACTATTGATGACATGACGCCGGCTAAAACCTTGGGATGTCCGGGAAGGGCACCTTGCCCTTGCTGATGTGCATGCGGCCGAGTTCAGCGCAGCGATGCAGTTCCGGGAAGACTTTGCCCGGGTTCAGCAGGCCATCAGGATCGAACACGCATTTAACGCGTTGCTGATGGTTGAGATCTGTCTCGGTAAACATGGATGGCATCAGGTCCCGTTTTTCCACGCCAACGCCATGTTCCCCGGTGAGCACGCCGCCCACCTCGACACAGAGTGTTAGAATATCGCTGCCGAAATCTTCCACCTTTTCCAGTTCGCCTGGAACATTCGCATCGTAAAGAATGAGCGGATGCAAATTGCCGTCGCCCGCATGAAACACGTTCGCGACGCGCAAACCATACTGTTCGGAAAGCTCATTCATCCGGGACAGGACCTTAGGCAGTTGGTGCCGGGGAATGGTGCCGTCCATGCAGTAATAGTCAGGCGAAATGCGGCCAACCGCCGGAAACGCTGCCTTGCGCCCGGCCCAGAACGCGGCCCGTTCCTCTTCAGAGTTTGAGACCCGTATCGATACGGCTTTGTTCTTCTTGGCGATCTTCGAAACCCGCTCGATCAGCAGATCCACTTCTGCCCCAGGGCCATCGAGCTCAACGATCAAAAGAGCTTCCACGTCCAGGGGATAACCGGCTTGCACAAACTCTTCGGCCGCATGGATGGCAGGTTTGTCCATCATCTCCATGCCGCCAGCAATAATGCCGGTAGAGATAACGTCAGCAACACATTGCCCGGCATCTTCACTTGAGGGGAAGCCGACCAGAACGGCGCGGGCCGTCTCAGGAGATTTCAGGATGCGCACCGTCACTTCCGTGACCACGCCAAGCAGGCCCTCTGATCCCACCATCAGCCCGAGCAGGTCATATCCCCCGCTGTCCAGATGCTTGCCGCCGATCCGGACTACTTCACCTGTAATGAGCACAACTTCCAGACCAAGTAAGTTATTTGTAGTCAATCCATATTTCAGACAATGTACACCGCCGGAATTCTCCGCGATGTTGCCGCCAATCGTGCAGGCGATCTGAGAAGATGGGTCGGGTGCATAATAAAACCCTTCATGCTGCACGGCTTGTGTGATGGAGAGATTAGTCACACCCGGTTGCACCACTGCACAGCGGTTTTCGTAGTCAATCTCCAGAACCTTGTTGAACTTGCCGAGGCCCAGCAGAATGCCGTCGGCCAAAGGCAGTGCACCGCCCGACAAGGAGGTCCCGGCGCCGCGCGGCACCACCTTGATTTCCTTTTCTTGGGCGTATTTCAGAACCTGGGATACCTGGTCCACGGTCTCTGGCAGAACGACGAGCAGCGGGATCTGCTTGTAGGCAGTGAGGCCGTCGCTCTCATAGGCCCGCATCTCGTCAGCTTCGTCGATTACCCCCTCACCTGGAACGATGCGGCGCAGGTCGTCAGTGATCATTTTTCGCCTTGCAAGCGTCTCCTGATCAACGTCAGGCATTTTGAGGTTCGACATAAACTTCTCTCAGTCGATGTTAGATTTGGTTTGTTTTTTTTACCATTTGTGGTGCGCTGTCAATCCCCACACAGATGTGAACATTTGTCATGTTGTGAATGACCTCTGAAACGCGACAATCGCGCCGAACTTTTGTCCAAGGCTAAGGGAACGATCCAAATGAAAGCAAGACTTATTCTGGCAACGCTGGCTGCTGCCACCTTCTCGTTGGGCGCGCACGCGGAAGAACCGAATCTGAAAAAGGGTAAAAAGGTCTTCAACAAGTGCAAGGCCTGCCACACGGTTAAGAAAAAAAAGAAAAAGATTGGTCCGCACTTGGTGGGGATCATCGGTCGCCCGGCCGCGAGTATTGAAGGTTTCAAATACTCCAAGGCCATCAAGGACAAAGCTGCTGGAGATCCGCCGCTTGTCTGGACCGAGGAAAACCTGGATGCGTTCCTGAAGAAACCAAAGAAATTCCTCAAAGGCACCAAAATGGCGTTTGCCGGCCTCAGCAAGGAAAAGCAGCGCATTAATTTGATTGCTTACCTCAAGAGCGTTCCGGCTCCGTCGGAATAAGATTTTCCGCGACAAACCGATTTGGATCAAATTGGTCGTACAACTTGACCAATTTTTCTGATCGTCATATTACGCTGATCAAATGAGCCTCCGTAGGTGTGGGGGCTCATTCCGGTTAGGCGATGGCGGCGATGTTTCAGCGCATAGAACAGGTCAAGGTTTCCGATGCCGTTGCACGGCAGATCGAAGCATTGATCCTGGAAGGCGTGCTGAGGTCAGGCGATCAGCTGCCACCCGAACGCGAACTTGCCAAAACACTTGAAGTCTCCCGGCCCAGCCTGCGCGACGCGTTGCTGGAGCTGGAAAGCCGTAGCTTGCTCGTAGCACGCCAGGGTGGCGGTACCTTCGTTGCCGATGTGATGGGATCTGTTTTCGCTGAGCCAATCATCCCGCTGTTTGGCAAGCATGAAAAAGCCACGACAGATTATCTGGAGTTCCGCCAGGAAGTGGAAGGCATAGCGGCAAGCTTTGCGGCTCAACGGGCAACTGCGGCTGACCGGGAAATTCTGGGGAAAATTTTTATCCAGATGGAAGATGCGCACCGGGCGAAGGATGCGGAAAAGGAATCTCAGCTGGATGTGGAGTTTCACAGCGCGATTGTGGACGCCAGTCACAACATCGTCCTCATCCAGACACTTCGTAGTATCTATGCCCTGCTGAAAGCTGGAGTCTTTCACAATCGGCAGATTCTGTATGAGAGCCCGGGCGCGCGGGACCGTCTGCTCGATCAGCACCGAGCGATTTTTGCAAGCGTTGTCGAAGGCAACCCGGATGCCGCCCGGACAGCTGCCGAGTTTCATATTTCTTATATGACCGTTGCGCGAGAGAAAGCGGAGACAGCACAGTCCCGTCAGGAAACCTCGGCGCGGCGTCTTGAACAAATGCAGCGTAGTCGCGGGCCCCGAACGAAGGCACGGCTGCCAGACCAGGAGACAATATGAGCGAGAATAAAACAAAGGTCGGTCTGTTTGTGACCTGCCTGGTGGACATCTTTCGCCCCTCAGTGGGCTTTTCAACGGTCAAATTGCTGGAAGATGCCGGCTGCACCGTGGAAGTGCCCGAAGTTCAAACATGTTGCGGCCAACCCGCCTTCAATTCCGGTGATCGCAAGACCACGAAGGCCATCGCGGAAAAACTGATCCGGGCGTTCGAGCCGTATGAATATGTGGTGGTGCCGTCAGGCAGTTGTGCAGGCATGCTGAAAAAGCACTTTCCCGAATTGTTCGGCCAAGGCACAGGCGTACGTTCCAGGGCGCAGGCGCTCTCGGACAAAACCTACGAGCTCGTCTCGTTCCTGACCGACGTCAAAGGCGTGAAACATGTAAGCGCCGAATTTGGCCGCAGTGTAACTTATCATGACTCCTGCTCGGGGCTTCGCGAGCTCGGCATCAAGGGGCAACCCAGAGCCTTGTTGAATAGCGTGGATGGTCTGGAACTTCGCGAGATGTCGGACTCAAATGTGTGCTGCGGTTTCGGCGGCACATTTTGTGTGAAGTATCCGGATATCTCCAACGACATGCTCAAAAAGAAACTGTCCAACATAGAGGCCAGCGGAGCAGATGTCCTGCTGGCTGGTGATTTGGGCTGCCTAATGAACATGGCCGGCAAGCTCAAGCGCGGCGGATCGAATATTGAAGTGCGCCATGTGGCCGAGGTTCTTGCTGGTGAAACCATGCAAGCACCGATCGGGGAAGGGGACAGCTGATGAAATCCACGGCCCACGACTTCAAGAACAACGCTGCCGCTGCGCTGAAAAATCCACAGTTGCAACGCGCCATGGCTCACGTGCCGCGCGGCTTTGTGCAGAAGCGTACCGACGCTGCTGCCGCCCTCCCGGAGTTCGAGGCTCTCCGTGATCAGGGACGGGATATCAAGAACCATGTGCTCGATCACCTGGATCTTTATCTCGAGGCTTATGAGAGCAAGGTGCTTGAAAGCGGCGGCGTGGTGCACTGGGCCGCGACTGCCGATGAGGCCCGCGAAATCATCGTTGATTTGTGTTCCACCCGGGGCGCCCAATCTATCACCAAAAGCAAATCGATGATCTCCGAGGAAATCGGATTGAACGCAGGTCTGGAAGAGGCAGGGATCCGGCCGGTCGAGACCGATCTTGGCGAATATATCATCCAACTGCGTGGCGAGACTCCGAGCCACCTTATCGCGCCTGCGGTCCATGTGAACAAGGACCAGGTCGAAGCCGATTTCCGCCGTCATCACGTGGACTTGCCGCCGGGCCGAAATCTTGAGGAGCCTGCATCGCTGGTGTATGAGGCCCGGCAGATCCTGAGGCAGAAATACATCGATGCCGATGTGGGCATCACCGGTGCAAACTTCCTGATTGCCGAGACTGGCACATCTGTCATCGTGACCAACGAGGGCAATGGCGATCTCACCCAGATCTTGCCCAAGACACATATCGTCATCGCATCGATCGAGAAAATTGTCCCCACCCTCGAAGATGCCAGCACCCTTGTGCGCCTGCTGGCGCGTTCGGCAACAGGACAGGAAATTTCCAACTACACCACATTTTCCACCGGTGGCCGCCGGATCGGTGATCCTGACGGACCGCACGAGTACCACGTGGTGCTGCTGGACAATGGTCGCTCCAGCATGCTGGGAACCGAGTTCCAGGACATACTGCGCTGTATCCGTTGCGGCGCCTGTCTCAATCACTGTCCGGTGTATCAGGCTGTGGGTGGGCACGCCTATGGCTGGGTCTATTCCGGTCCGATGGGATCGGTGCTGACTCCCAATCTCATAGGTGTTGATGAAGCCGGGCACTTGCCCAATGCGTCAACCTTCTGTGGTCGGTGCGAAGAAGTCTGCCCTATGCGCATTCCGCTGCCGCGCATGATGCGGAACTGGCGCGAACGGGAATTTGAGCAGCATCTCAGCCCTTTCACTTTCCGGAAGGGGCTCGGCATCTGGGCCTGGTTCGCCAAACGGCCGAACCTTTACCGGCGTGTGACGCGGCTTGCCGCAAAGACACTTTCAAAGATGGCCAAGGGCAAAGGGCGGTTGGCCAAGGTGCCGCTGGCCGGGGGCTGGGTGAAGTATCGCGACATGCCCGCGCCACAAGGCAAGACCTTCCAGGACATGTGGAAAGAGAGACAAAATGGCTGAATACACCAGTGCCCGTGAAGAGATCCTTGCCCGAGTCCGGCATTCGCTCAGGATCGATCCAGAAGCGATAGAACGTATTGAGACTGTGGCTGACCAGCTGAAAGGCCACAGTCGCAACATAATCCCTGAACGCGCCAAGGGAACGGCAGCACAGAATGTGAAGCGCTTTCGCCAGATGATGGAAGCGGTGGACGGCACGGTTGAAGAGCTGAAATCTCCAACGGATATTCCCGCAACTGTTGTAGACTACCTGCGCAATTATAACCTGCCGCAAAAAATCCGGCGCGGGGCGGACCCGGCGCTTGAAAGCTTACCCTGGGGCAAGGCCCCGACGCTTCAGGTTGGTACCGGCGTTGCCAGAAAAACCGATGAAGTTTCGGTCTCGCACGCGTTTGGCGCCGTTGCCGAGACAGGCACGCTTGTGATGACCTCGGGTGCAGATAATCCGACTACGCTGAACTTCATGCCTGAGAACCACATCGTGATCATCGAGGCGGGCCGCATTGCCGGGTCGTATGAAGACGTGTGGGATGTTGTGCGCACCGTTCATGGCGAGGGCGAGATGCCGCGCACGGTGAACCTGATTTCCGGCCCGTCCCGCACAGGCGATATCGAACAGAAGATTGAACTCGGCGCCCACGGGCCGCGCCGCTTGCACGTCATCATCCTGCATCGGACCCAGCGTTCCAGAAAAAAGTAAGATGCCGTTCCAGAACCGAGTCACGCCGTGGGGAGAGATCGTCGCTGATCCGGCCAGAGGCTTGTTCTTCGGAAACCGCGGAGGGCGCATTCACACGACTGAAAAACGCCTCGGCAACCGCCGTTGGGCCAGCAGGGCCTGGATCTGCTGCGTGCTCGAATTCAAGGACCGGCAGCGGGAGATCATGTCGGCGAACAGCTACACTGAACTGTTTTTCCTCGATCAGGTAACGGCGCTTGCCGCCGGAAAGATGCGGTCAGATTCTTTGAATGTTATGCGCAGCCAAACGGGTTACCTGCAAGGATTTCCACCCCGGATTTTGATGGTCTCATGCAGGCTGCGCGTCTGGTTGGCAGACAGCAACGTACGACCATGGCGCCCATTGATCAGCTGCCGGATGGCGCAATGATCCGCCTGGAAAATTCCGTCTGGATGCTACGCAGCGATCAGATGCTGGAGTGGAGTTTTGAAGGTTATCGAACAATCAGTACACGGCCGAAAAATCTGACCGTGGAACTTCTTACCCCCACCCCGGTGGCAGAAGCGCTCAGCTTCGGCTATAAGCCGGTTTTTCACCCAACCGCTGACCAACCAGTCGGCCGCTAAATTCTCGACGAGGCACACTGCAAATGAAACTTCTGCGCTACGGACCAAAAGGCCGCGAAAAACCAGGCATGATGGATGATGACGGCAAGATCCGTGATCTTTCCGGCAAGATCGATGACATCAACCCGACCACCATCGAAAAGAAACTGGAGCGGTTGAAGAAAATCAAACCGGGTTCATTGCCGCTCGTCAAAGGCCATCCGCGGATCGGCGCGCCGATTGCAAATTTCGAAAAATTTCTCTGCATCGGCCTGAACTATTCCGACCATGCGAAAGAAACCGGCCACGACATCCCCAAAGAACCGGTGCTTTTTTCAAAGCACATGAACTGTGTTGCAGGACCAAACGATGATGTGGTTCGGCCGCGCGGCTCCAAAAAGATGGACTGGGAAGTTGAGCTGGCCATCGTTATCGGCAAAAAAACCAAATACGTTTCGAAAAAAGACGCCATGAGCCATGTGGCCGGCTACACCATCGTGAATGATGTTTCGGAACGTGAATTCCAGATTGAACGCGGCGGCCAATGGGTCAAGGGCAAGGCGTGCGACGGCTTTGGTCCGATGGGCCCATGGTTGGTGACGACTGACCAAATCACAAATCCTCATGAGCTTGATATCTGGCTCGAAGTGGACGGCGAGCGTCAGCAGGATGGCAACACGAAGACGATGATCTTTAATGTTGCAACGATCGTGTCCTATCTGTCCAAGTTCATGACACTGCAGCCAGGTGACGTCATCGCAACCGGAACACCTCCTGGCGTGGGAGCAGGACAGAAACCTCAGCGGTTCCTGAAGAACGGCGAGGTCATGACTGTGGGCATCGAAGGCCTTGGTGTTCAGAAGCAGAAAATTGTTAAGGGCTAACCGGCAACGTTAAGACTTGAGGCGCGCGTCACGCTCGTACAGGTTGCCGCGCACCCGCAATTTCCATGAAGACCCGCATATGCTGGGTGAAGGCAATGAACACGGATTCCGGACAGAGCTATTGGTTGTTCTCAGCGTCCCATTCGAAATCAGCACAAGACCCTGTGCCATCCTTGCGACTAGCCTGGTCGAGCCCTGGGATGTGGGGTTTGATGTCGCGTCTCACCGGCCAATCCAGCCTTGGACCTGATCCCTGGGCGGCCGTCCGCAATAAGCTGCTCAGGATGGAGATCAAATTTATCCTTAACCCGGTCTGACCTTGAGCGCACGCAGCCAACCTCAGCTTGTCGGATCGATCTGCTCGCCTCAACACCGACGATCACGCTGGGGTCAGTGTCAATCAGAGAGTTCGTGGAACAGGCAAAGATTGCAGGACCTTTACGGGCTGCTGTCCACTGACTGGACGGGTCGGAATGTGATGTGAACTCAGGCTCAACAGTCGTTGCTGCCCCAAAGGCGGCATCATCCAGGACTTCCAAATATGCCTTCACCGCGCGGGGCGCCTCTCCTGGATCAATGGCGCTGCGATCCCACTCTTCCCCGGGCCTGGAGTTCTGTTTGTTGGCGTCGGCTTCAATCAAACCGCCATCCGCCGCAAAACGCTGACCGCTTGACAGACCGGCAGAAATGCACCGCGCTACGGTCATCTCGAAGAGGGGCCGCAGCAAATCACTGTCGCGGAACCTGCCATGACGGTTCCTGGAAAAAGTGCAATGATCCGGCACAGCGTCTGTCAGATCGAGACGACAGAACCAACGATACGCCAAGTTCGGATGCACCTCTTCGCAAAGCCGCCGCTCTGACCGGACCCCCGGGCAATACCCGACCAGCAGCAGGCGGATCAGCACCTCGGGATCAAGTGAAGGACGACCAGTATGACTATAGAAATCCGCCAGATGCCCACGGAGGCTGCTGAGATCAACAAACCGATCTGTTGAGCGCAGAAGGTGATCTTTCGGTACAGGATCCTCAAGCGAAAACTCATGGAACAGCGCAGCTTGTGCTGCTTTCTCCGGTCCTGACATCGCCATCAAACCCCTCCAGCAATACAAGAATTGAAGCAGCGATCAGCACACCAAGCAAGAAGAGTTTTTCAACAAAATTAACTGAGATCGGACTTTCTGGGCGATGACCTGCCTCGCACAGCGCGCAAGAGCGAAGAGGCGGATCAGACGCGGCAGCTTCTTGCCCTGGCGGTGATCCTCGACGGTGGGTCTCGCCGCGAGGCCGAGCGCACCGGCGGCGTGGGCCTGCAGGTGATCCGGGACGGGGTGTTGCGCTTCAAGGCCGGCGGCGCGGAGGCCTTGGTGACCGGCTGAAGTCATAGATGCGTTTCATTGTGGTGTGTCCCTTCCCAGTGGCCTGTCTTCAAGTTGTTTCTGTGCTGAACCCGCGCACAAGCCGTTTGTCCCTGTCGAAAAAGGGCAGATCGACGATTTCGCACGGATGCTCGGCGCCGCCCGGCAACCTGATGCGCAGCGACCTGCCGGCCCAATCATCGGGTTCATCGAAACGCGCGCAACCAAGGCCGCACTTTAAGGTGGGAGAGTCGACCCCTGCCGTCATTTGGTCAACGACCGTATCGCCGTCCAGAATCTCACTGCCCCTGCCGGGTGTTGTGGCAGCGCAAGTCAGACCGAACAGGCGGGTGCTCCGAGCAGCGTCCAGCAAGGCCTTACGGCCAATGAAATCCTCATTGTCCATGTCGATGAATGGACCAAGACCAGCCGCAAATGGCGTCATGCCGGACCCTGGATCTGTATCACGCGTGAGAGGGGATCCGATACGGTGACGTCGAAGCCATCATTGTGCGCCTCGAACCACATCTCCATCGGCCCGTCCGTCTGAACATACCAAAAGCGGTTCTCCTCCGGCCGGAAGAGTACACCGTCCATAAACACGCCGCCCTGCGGTGTGCAGGCGATGGCATAACGCCCACGACCGGTCTTCAGGATTGAAACCTTCCGTGCGAGCACTTTCTCCAAAAACGGAACTGCATCGGGACCTGAGATCTCAATGGGCTTTTCCGGCACATCGTAGATCAGTGCCATTTTCCGGAGCGTCCGGTGTTTCTGGACCGGATCCTCACCCATATAGATCGGGAAGAAGCGGCCGGCATAGATGCCGCGCACCATTTCCGGACTGTCATAACAGGTAAGATATGGCGATTGTTCAAAGACCCGCGAGCTGACGCGGACTGTGTCATTAATATCGGTGGCTTCCTGGATGTTCATACGACTTGCGCCTCAAATATGTCGTAAGTTCGTGGGTTTTCAGACCCATACCTTGCTCAGATGCAGATTGGGAATGAAGCTCCCCGAATTTCCGCGCAAGGCGCAAGTCTGACAGCGACATTTCGCTGCCAATCAGAACTTAGGGTGCGATGAGTCAACGCGGCTCAGCCACTCAACGCGTGGGCGCTGTTGAGATTTCGATCAAGCTGAATAGCGTTAGATTTTAGCCAGACAAGGAAAAATCAGCAGATTTCAAACAAGCCTGCCGCACCCTGGCCGCCGCCGATGCACATGGTGACCACAGCGCGTTTTGCGCCGCGCCGCTTGCCTTCCAGAAGCGCATGTCCTGTGAGCCGCGCACCGGTCATGCCGTAGGGGTGGCCAATTGCGATGGAACCGCCGTTCACATTGAGTTTGTCGTTGGGAATTCCCAGTTTGTCGCGGCAGTACAGCACCTGCACGGCAAACGCCTCGTTCAGTTCCCAAATATCGATGTCATCAATGCTGAGCCCATGTTGTTTCAACAACTTGGGAACGGCGAACACGGGCCCGATTCCCATCTCGTCCGGCTCGCAGCCTGCAACGGCAAAGCCCCGGAAAATCCCGAGCGGCTCCAGCCCTTTCTGTTCAGCCACTTGGACGTCCATGACCACACAAGCCGACGCTCCGTCGGAGAGCTGGGAGGCGTTTCCGGCAGTGACATAGTGCTCTGGCCCCTGCACAGGTTTCAGGTTGCTGAGCCCTTCAATATTGGTCTCGGGCCGGTTGCCTTCATCTTTGGCGAGTGTGACGTCTTCGAGCAGTATGTCCCTGGTTTCAAGGTTCTCCACTTTCTTGACCGTAGAAAGCGGCACGATCTCATCCTCGAACAGGTTCCGGTCCTGTGCGGCAGCACAACGCTGCTGGCTTTGCAGGCCATACTCATCCTGAGCCTCGCGCGAGATGTTGTACCGCTTGGCGACGATGTCGGCGGTGGCGATCATGGGCAGATAGAGTTCCGGCTTGTTTTCCGTGATCCACTCTTCCTGGAATTCCACATTGCGGTTCGGCTGGGTGGCCGTCACATGCTCAATGCCACCGGCAAGACAGACGCTTGCGCCGTCCACCATGATGTGGTGTGCCGCCGATGCAATCGCCTGAAGTCCGGACGCACAGTAGCGCGAGACCACAAACCCGCCTGCCGTCACCGGTACACCGGCCTTGATGGCCGAAGCCCGGGCGATGTTGGAGCCCGTCTGCCCCTCATGCAGGCCGCAGCCGTAGATCGCATCATCGATCTCTCCAGCTTCAATGCCAGCCCGTTCAATGGCGTGCTTGGCTGCGTGCGCGCCAAGAGTTGCAGCGTGTGTGTTGTTGAAGGCCCCCCGAAAGGCTTTGGCGATCGGTGTTCTGGCGGTGGATACGATTACAACTTCGCGCATGGGCGTTATCTCCAATGAATGAGTGGGTCAGCCTTCAGAGTGGCTGGCGAATGTCTTCTTGTCCTGGGCAAGCTGGCGCAAGAGTGGTGCCGGCTCCCAGTAGTCGTGCTGGCTGTGAAACTCTTCGACTGTGGACAGCACGTTTTGCAGGCCAAGTGAATCTGCCCAGTGCATGGGGCCGCCTCGATGCCGCGGGTGTCCATAGCCATTGACCCAAGCCACGTCGATATCACTGGCGCGCTGGGCAATTTGTTCTTCAAGGACGCGCGCGCCCTCATTCACCACGGTATAGAAGCAGCGCTGGATAATCTCTTCGTCCGTAATTTCCCGGCGCTGGATGCCGGCATCCTTTGCCGCTTCTTCGATAATCAGATCCACATCCGGATTGGGGCTCTTCCCGCGGGTCTCAGGATCGTAAAGATAATAGCCCTTGTCCGTCTTCTGGCCAAACCAGCTTTTTTCGCAAATACGATCGGAGACAGTGCCGTAGCGCAGAGAAGGATCACGGGTTGCCGCATTGGCCTTACGCATGGCCCAGCCAATATCAAGCCCGGCGAGGTCGGCAACCGACAAGGGGCCCATGGCCATGCCGAAATTGGTCAATGCGGTGTCGATCTGCGTAGGCGAGGCGCCTTCCTCAAGCAGGAATTGAGCTTCGCGCAGGTAACCTTCCAGCGTTCGGTTGGCGATGAAGCCATGGCACACGCCAGCAACGACACTTGTTTTGCCAAGTTTCTTGCCCACCGTCAGGGCCGTCTGTAGTACTTCAGGATCCGTCTTCTCTGCGCGGACAACCTCCAGAAGTTTCATGATATTCGCGGGGCTGAAGAAATGCATGCCCAGCACGTCACCTTCTCGGCTCGGAACCATCGATGCAATCTCGTTGATGTCGAGATAGGATGTGTTGGTGGCAAGGAGCGTTCCAGGCGATGTGAGCTTGCCGAGTTCAGCAAAAATCGGTTTCTTTACATCCATTTCCTCGAAGACCGCTTCGACGATCAGGTCGGCATTGGCCGTGTCGGCAAGCGAAGTGGATGTGGACAATGCGTCAAGCCGCCTTTCTTTTTGCGCTTCTGTGATGCGTCCTTTGGCAACCGAGCCCTCATATGTCTTGGCGATCCGGGCAGAGGCTCTTTCCAGTGCGTCTGAATTTGTGTCCACAAGTGTCACCGGGATGCCACCATCAAGAAACGCGATCGTAATGCCCGTTCCCATAGTGCCGGACCCCAGTACGCCAGCAGTTTCGACGGTCCGGGGGGACGCTTTGCCGGCTTCGCCCTTCACGCGAGCAGATTGGCGTTCGGCAAAGAAGATGTACCGCATGGCGGCGGCTTCGTCGGACGTCACACATTTCTGGAAGATTTCCCGTTCGCGCATGATTCCGTCTTCGATTGGAAGATTTATCGCAGCTTCGAGACAATCGATGCAGGCCTGAGGCGCAGCTGCTCCCCGGCTCTTTCGTTTCCAGTTTTTACGAAGCTTTTCGAAAAAGTCCGGCGAGGGCAGGACAACAGAGTTTGCATCTGCTGACGGATGTTCTGACCTGGCGCTGATTTCAGTGGCAAACGCGAGGGCATCTGCAATGAAGTCTTCTCCGACAATCCGGTCGACAAGACCTGTGGTGACGGCATGATCACCTCTCACAGGTTTGCCTGAAACGATCATCTCTGCAGCTTCGGCAAGATCGATGACCCTTGGCAATCGCTGGGTTCCCCCGGCGCCCGGTGGAATGCCGAGGTTCACTTCTGTCTGCCCCATAAGGCAATCAGCTGTACTCACCCGGTAGTTGCAGCCCAAAGCCAATTCCAGCCCACCACCCAGCGCATGCGAGCGCAAGAGCGCGATGACCGGTTTGGGATTTCTAGTCAGTTCGGCAATCAGGTCGCGCAGGTTGGGCTCGTTCTCCGGCCAGGGTTGCCCCTGGATCCGAATGTCCGCACCGCCAAAGATGCCCCGGCCGCCACCAGCGAGTATCACTGCATCAATGGCGTCATCGGCATTAGCTTCCGCCAGTGCATCAATGCCGCCCCGCGGCACCCCGATGCTCATGGCGTTTACGGGCGGGTTGTCGAGAGTGATGACCCGAATACGGCCATGTGTTTCTGTTTTAACAAACTCAGTTGCCGCAGTAGCCATGCAATACCCGCCTGTCTCAGATTCTTCAGGCGGTTCTTTTAGACTGCTAAGCCGGTTCCGAAAAGGGACCTTGGGCCATTTCTTCAGATTGCAATTTCCGGAGAATTGATATATTCGTTGTTGAACAATCGTTCAATAACGGTTTTGACATGACCCAGTGCAATCCTCGCTACGACGTGCTTTTTGAACCGATAAGCATTGGTCCGGTTAAAGCGCCAAACCGATTCTATCAGACCCCCCATGCAACCGGCATGGGTTATGCGAAGCCAAAAGCCTCTGCCACTTTGCGCGGCATAAAAGCAGAAGGCGGCTGGGGAGTGGTCTGCACTGAATACTGTTCTATCCACCCGTCATCGGAGGATTCGCCCTACGCCTATCTGACGCTTTGGGACGAGGATGATGTCAGAGCTCTGGCCGTTACGGTGGAGGCCAGTCACGAACATGGGAGTCTTGCAGGCGTAGAACTCTGGCACGGTGGCCTGCACAGTCTCAACAAGCTGATGAGAGAGCCTGCGTTGGGACCGAGTGAGCACTCCAGTGACTTTGTGCAACCACAAACAGGTGCGGGCCATGGACCTGGATGATATCCGGGATCTCCGCTGATGGCAGGTGGCCGCTGCGCGCCGTGCGCAGCGAGCAGGTTTTGACATCGTCTATGTATACGCAGGGCATGGTTATTTGCCGTTTCAGTTTCTCTCGCCGCTGACCAATCATCGGAGCGATGAATATGGGGGCTCATTGAAAAACCGTGTCCGTTTGTTGCGCGAGATGATTGAAGAAACAAAAGCAGCTGTGGGAGACACTTGCGCCGTGGCCGTTCGCCTCGCGGTTGATGAAATGGCCGGGAGCTCCGGGATCACATCAGAAGGGGGGGTGAGGGCCGCGAAGTCATTGAAATGTTGGCAGAGTTGCCGGATCTCTGGGATGTGAATCTGGCTGGCGACATTGGGTACGACTCCCGTAGCTCGCGTTTTTCCTCAGAGGGTCATCAGGAAGAGTACATTTCCTTTGTGAAGCCGCTGACCAGCAAGCCGGTGGTCAGTGTTGGGCGGTTCACATCACCGGACACAATGGTCTCTCAGATCAAACGCGGCATTCAGGATTTTGTAGGCGCAGCCCGCCCGTCCATTGCCGATCCTTTCTTGCCACGGAAAATCTCGGAAGGACGCGAGGATGAAATTCGCGAATGCATCGGCTGCAATATTTGCAGAGCGTCAAACAACGAGGGCGTTCCCTTGCGCTGCACACAAAACCCAACGATGGGAGAAGAATGGCGGCGCGGCTGGCATCCCGAGATCATTTCACCAAAAAGCACTGATACCCGCGTTCTCGTTGTAGGTGCCGGGCCGTCCGGTCTGGAGACCAGTCTTGCCCTCGGACGCCGGGGCTACGATGTGCTCTTGGCAGAGGCGAAACGCGATCTTGGCGGACGCCTGGTGCACGAAGCGGCATTGCCCGGTCTGGGCAACTGGATGCGCGTGCGCGATCATCGGGTACACATGCTCGATAAGCTGAGTAACGTTGAAATTTTCCGGGAAAGCGAACTCGGCGTTGAGCATGTCGTTGTTGCGACCGGAAGCTCGTGGCGCAGAGACGGGGCAGGGACTTTTTCGTCCCAGCCGGCCTTCATCGACATTGAGTCAGCTGCCATGACACCTGACGATGTGTTTGCCGGCGCGGAAGTCTTCGGACCGGTCACAATCTACGATGATGAACATTATTTTATGGGCGGCGCTTTGGCCGAAAGATTTGCTCTGGTGGGTCATGTGGTCAAACTGGTCACACCACACACAATGGTTTCCGCCTGGACTGAGATGACCAATGAACAAATTCACATCCAGGAACGGCTGGCCCAGCTTGGTGTCGAATTCTCTTTCTCAAACAGCCTGTGCAACGTGACTGGCGGTAAAGTGACGTGGCAGTCCACATACTCGGACGCCAAGAGCGAAAGCGAAGCCGATGCCCTCGTTCTGGTCACCGGCCGGCTTCCGAGACGCGGTCTGTTTGATGAATTGAAAGCGCGGGAAACCAAATGGGCCGAAAGTGGTATCAAGACGGTAACCCGAATTGGAGATTGTCTTGTTCCCTCTACGATTGCTGACGCGGTTCATCGAGGCCATCGGTATGCACGCGAGCTTGAAATGAAACCGGATGAACTGAGTGTCAGGCGGGAGCGTCCGACGCCCGATCTAGATTAGGGAATTGCATCATGACTGAGAGATCATCCCGCCGCGGCCGTCGATCAGCGGATCGCGAAAACCGGAAAAGTGCCGGAATTTCGCAAAAGCCGTTCAAACAGATTACCTACGGCTATCAACCTCAGGAAATCATAAGCGCCGATCACATTGGTCATATTCATGAGACGGCGCTGCGCATTCTTGAAGAAGTTGGAATGAAGGTTCTGGCTGAGTCGGCCCGTGAGATTTATGTCGAAGCTGGCTTCAGTGTTGATCACTCCACTGAGATTGTGAAGTTTGACTTCCATGGGCTGGAAGAGCTCGTTGCAAAGGCACCAAGCGAATTTGAACTTACGGCGCGCAACCCGGTGCACAGCGTAAAGTTTGGCGGACCGCATGGCGTTTTCACAAGTGTCGGCGGCCCGGCCTATGTAAGCGATCTCGATAGAGGCCGGCGCGATGGAACCTACGCTGAAGTCTGTGATTTCCTCAAACTCGTCCAGAGCCTGAATATCATCCACCAGGAAGGTGGCGGCGGATTTGAGGCGCTGGATTTGCCGGCAGAGACACGCCATCTCGATCTCTTCTATGCTGAAATCACTTTGACTGATAAAAACTGGCAACCTTGGTGCATGGGGCGCTCTCAGACAACTGATGCCTTGAACATGGCAGCAATCAGTCTTGGCAAACGTGTGGAAGACCTGATCGAAACACCTGTGTTTGCTGGTATCATCAATACGAATTCCCCTCTGCAACTCGATGTGCCCATGGCAGAAGGTCTGATCACAATGGCCGAGCACGGGCAAGCTGCGGTCGTCACGCCCTTCACGCTGGCAGGAGCCATGTCCCCTGTGACGATTGCCGGGGCACTGGCGCAACAGCACGCCGAAGCAATGGCAGGCATTGCGCTGACCCAATGCGTTCGGCCGGGCACCCCTGTCATGTATGGCGGCTTCACATCAAACGTCGATATGAAGACCGGATCACCGGCCTTCGGTACGCCCGAATATACCCAGGCGGCTCAGGCTTCGGGGCAGCTCGCCCGGCATATTGACATTCCGTTCCGTTCATCCAACGTCAATTCAGCCAATGCCAACGACGCCCAGGCGGCTTATGAAAGCATGATGTCACTGTGGGGTGCCATGACCGGTCAAGCGCACATGATCAATCACGCGGCGGGCTGGCTCGGAGGGGGGCTGGTTGCTTCCTTCGAAAAGCTAATTATCGACGCTGAAATGCTGCAAATGATGGCTGCTTGGACCGAGCCATTTGCTGTGGATGATGCATCCCTGGCGCTGGAGGCCGTGCAGGATGTTGGTCCTGCCGGGCACTTCTTCGGCACGCAGCACACGATGGACCGTTACCAGACAGCGTTCAATGCGCCTCTGATTTCCAATTGGGACAATTACGAAACTTGGAAAGGGCAGGGCGGTGAGACAGCCGAAGTTCGCGCCAATCAAATCTGGAAACAACTCTTGAGCGACTACGAGCCGCCGCCACTCAATGCAGCCATCGACGACCAGTTGAAGGATTACGTCGCCCGCGCCAAAGCCGAGGGCCGGACTGTGTTGTCTTAGAGTCTGCTTCAAAATTATTTCAGGGTTTTCCTGCCCTTGCGAGATGTCTGGTGACGCGTCGGATGTGTGCGATGGTGATCCGGGCCGCCGCGCTTGTGATGGATTTTTCCCGGTCTTTTGACAGACGGCGGCATCGTCCGAGCCAGGCAAGGGTGCGTGCGACGACCCAACGGCGGGGGAGACCCTTGAAGCCCCCGGCTATGTGGGAGCGTTTGACGATCTCAACGGTCCAGCGCCCGATGGCTTTCAAGGCGTCGCGCAGCTTTGGCCCGGCCTGGCCGCCATCGGCAAAAATAGGGCGCAACATGGCAAACCGCACGGCCACGGCTTTCAGCACATCCGGCGCACCGTCCCGGTCCCGGAACCCGGCACTGTGCCCCACCCATCCGACCAGCAAGCCAAGCGTGTCGGTGACGATAGGGCGCTTGCGACCCTTGATCCGCTTGCCCACGTCATAGCCGGTAACCCCGCCCCTTTCCCTGGCTTTCACGCTCTGGCTGTCGAGGATACCGGCGGGCGGGCGGGCCTTGCGACCCTCGGCCAGACGCGCCATCCCGACAAGCGCGCGGGTCATCTCGTCCAGTCGTCCGTCAGTGCGCCAGCCCTGAAAATACCCCCGCACCGTCGAAACCGGTGGAAAGGCGTTCGGCAACAGCCGCCACTGGCAACCGGTTGTCGCAATGTAAAGGAGCGCATCGAACACAGGGCGCAAGGTCGGTCTTGCGCGGCCGGCCGGTGGACGTGTGCGACAGCATCAAAGGTTCACTGATCGCCCCTTCCGCGGCGGGCAGGTCGCTTGCATACCTGCCGCCCGTTCGGGCATGTTGGCGGCGAGTGAGGTCGGTCCAGGCCATCGTGATCTCCATTCAGTTTCACAAGCGAACAGAACCACAACCGGCTGAATTCACTCAACCAGTTGCAAATCAGACTCTGAGAGAAGTCCTTCATTTGAAAGAGCGTCTGATCGTCTTTCCGGTGAGAGTGTGAAGTCTGCAGGAGCTGTAGACATGGCGGTTCGATCCGATTACCCATACATTCTTAAGTTGGTGTTCGTTCTCAACCGACTGGCCTCCATGATTCGATTCCGGGATCAATCCAGGCGCCCAAGATAGGGCTCCAGCAATACACGCAAGGCCTTTCTGGCATCCTCTGCAGGAACAAGGCTTTCATCCAGGCACCACTCCAGCCATAGCCCGTCAATCAGTGAAATTAGCATTGTCGTGAGCAAGCCTGCGTCCACTTTGTTGCCGGCTTCATCAGCTGCTCTTTCCACCAGAACCTGCAAATGCTTATGGAAGCGCACGTAACGCTCTTTGTGGATTTCGGCCAGTTGGGGATTGCTGGCAGTTTCGCTCCAGACAGCGAGCCATGCGCGAAGCTGGTTGCGATTGAAGGCGGTTGGTTCAAAATTTGCATCAATGTAGGCAGCCAAAACCGATTTGGTGTTCCCGTCGGCCGCTGAAAAATGTTCTCGAGCCATATCGTCGAGATGGGCCGTCATGGCCCGGTAGGTATGAACAAACAAATCATCCTTGCCGCCGAAATGGTGCGAAATCAAGCCTTTGGATATGCCTGCGCGCTTTGAGATCCGCTCAACCGTGAGCCCGGACATCCCGCCATCCGCAAGACAATCAGTGGCTGCTGAAATGAGCAGTCGCCGACGTTCGTCCGGAGGTTTTCGGGTGTATGAAGGAGATTTTCTGCCTTCAGATGCATGATATTGCATGACTGGTTGATAGCAGGAATAGGGAGACAACGAAACATGCTGGCACGCTGAACTTGATTTTATGGTTGGGTCGTTTTTCGTGCTAATACCAATGGCGTGATTGATTGTCTCTCAGGCTTTTTCAACCCGGCTGCACTCTGGATCCATGCAGACAAAGCAGGATTTCCGATGTCTGCAGCTGTTGGCGGTCGTAATGACTATGATGCTTCGCCCCTTTGCGGCCTTTCCAGGACGAGCGAAGGTCTCCGTCAGGTCCGGCGTTTGCTTTCGCTTGCTTGTGTTCATGACGGCATGAACCGGGCGGATGCGGCGAAGGGGGATGGCCCGGCAGAGCCTGAGGGACCGGGGGCAGCGGTTCAACGAAGCCGGGCCCGAAGGGCTGTTCGACCGCCGGGTCCCGCGGCCCCAGATGCGGATGCGGCCCCGATGGCTGAACTTGCTGAGATCATCGAACCCGGCCCCCTGCCTTGAGCATGACGCTTGAGCCTGACAGGGGAGGTCCGCTGGAGACGACTTGACCTTCAACGGGGGATCGAAGACCGGTGCGGTGTTGTCTCTCACGAGAGGACTCCTCTCCAGGCTGCTTGCAGCGCCCGACTTTTCCCGCCTCACCGGGCGCCCGCAACACCCGGCCCAGGACGCCTGAATTAAAGCCAAAAGCTTCAAAGGATGATTTTTATGATGAGGACGATAACATACCCAGCTAATCAGCCCGGTCGCTCAAACCTAATCCATCTTTCCGAAGGTTGCCCTGGAACGATACGGACGCATCTCTCCGGATCGCAAACTTGGGTGCCTGCGGGCTCATCGTTTTCGTCCACACAATGGACCAAGGCGGTATGAACGGCGTCGTTTAAGATGCCTATGGCTTGGGTTCCCGTCATACAATCGACAGCACTGCTGCTGGAAGTGACAGTTCTTTCGATTGTTCCGTCATGGTCGAAGACCGTCAGAAATCTTTTGAACGGCTCTTCTGGTGTTGCAGCTACCGGAGTGGAAATTGATGCCGCAAAATACATGGCGATAATACTTTTACTCATTACTCTCTCCAAAAAATTGAACTTATACTGCGGCTCACTGGCTCAGTCTCTCCGAGGGGGGGTCCCAATCGATGTTCGGCCTGCTTCAGCATGGAAAACAAGGGAGGTTTTCCATGGCAGCAGCTGGTCAACCGAGAGCGGACTTTCTGGGCGATGACCTGCCTCGCACAGCGCGCAAGAGCGAAGAGGCGGATCAGACGCGGCAGCTTCTTGCCTTGCCGGTGATCCTCGACGGTGGGTCTCGCCGCGAGGCCGCGCGCACCGGCGGCGGGGGCCTGCAGGTGATCCGGGACGGGGTGTGCGCTTCAAGGCCGGCGGCGCGGAGGCCTTGGTGACACGCAAGGCGCCCGGAAAGACGCCGATCCTGACAGACGAACACCGCACGGCGCTGGCAGCGACTGTTGAGGCGGGGCCAAGGCCCGATATGGACGGCATCGTGCACTGGCGGCGGGTCGATCTGGCGCAGGGGGTGCAGGAGGAACCGGGCGTCCCGGTCAGTCGTCAGACGCCGGGACGGGACCTTCGCGCCATCGAGGTCGCCCTGGGGTTCGCCCTGGGGTTGGCCAAGCTCTCCGCCCGCCCGCAGCACGACGAGGCCAGCGAGGCGTTCAACAAAACGTCTGCGACGTCGTCGACCACATCCGCACCCAATGTGGCGGCAAGCCGATAGAGCTCCGGGTTCAGGACGACGCCCGGATGGGTCAGAAGAACAAACGCACGCGACCCCGCGCGCCGCACGATCAGCGGACCGAAGGGGCCTGTCTCTTCGGCGCCCTCTGCCCTGCCAGGGCCAACGGCGACGGGCGGGTCATGCCCTGGTGCGACACTCACGCCATGGCTGAGCCTCTCAAGCTCATCGGTCAACAGGTCGAGGCCGGGGCACACGCCCTCCTGATCCTTGATCGGGCGGGAGGGCAGAGCTCACCCAAATGGGCTGTCCCCGACAACATCACCCTCGTCCCACGGCCGCCAAGGGCACCAGAGGTGAACCCGGTCGAGAACGTCTGGCCGTTCATCCGGGACACCTGGCTTTCGACCCTCGTTTTCAAGACCTGCGACCACATCGCAGATCACTGCTGCCAAGCCTGGAACACCCTCATGCATCAACCAGGGCGCATCATCTCAATCGGAGGGCGCGAATGGGCCCATCGGGTGGGAGCAGTGAGCGATGGTATTAATGCCATAAACTATATATGTATTTGCCAAATATATATGCACGATCCGCAGTGTGGGCGCGTACTGAGCTGCTACTTTCTCAAAACAGAGACATCTGCCGCGCGGTTTCTTTGCGCTTCTTCCAGTCGGAGTTTTCGGCCTCGTGGTCGAGCCGAGCTCGAACGAAGCCTTCGTAACCGTCGAAGCTATCCACGATGCCCGCAGGTAGGAAGTGCGAGCGGTATCCGGTTTCGGTCACTGGAATGATGCAGCCCTCTTCGACGTGAAGCTCAATGTGATCGAAGTCCGATTTCCAGCGGCGTTTGCAGTAGGTGATCTCTACCTGAACGCCTTCCCATACGATCTGGTAAGTGATGGGGCAGTTTTCAAGCTGAAGCATATAGCCGCGCCCATCTTTATGTTGCCACGCTGCTCCGACCTTGTTCCAGAAGGATTCTCAGCCCCTAGGGTGACGTGCCATGCCAGATAGTCCGGTGTATTTTGCTGTTGGCTCTGGTTTGTGTTTTCGCGTGCCATGTTGTTTCTCTTTTGCTTGGGGCTTGTTTGTTAACGCCCTCCCGGCACGCCGGAGGCAAGAATCAGGCTGCATGTTCAACACGGCTGGCATAGCCAGATGGTGCGGGCAGAACATTGAAGACTGAACCGCATCCGGCTAGGGATTTTAGGGCTCTTGTTGCAAGCACACCCCAAGCAAAGGGGAAACTCTGGCCTTCAGAATTCTCGGCCTGCGCAGTGAGCATCACCGCATATCTTCTTGGTGTTGCACCGTTACCCTCCCGTGAGAATTTCGATGTAGAAAGGGCATTAGCAGCGCGGAATCTACCTGCGCGGCTGGCAAGCGCATGGTGAAAAGCTCCGTCTGTCATCCTGTTAATCCTGAGCCGTCCACTGGATAAGCCTCAACGAATCAACATGGGCGGCTTCAAGCGCACCGCTCCCCTGTGTCCCAAGATCGTTTACCGAACCATCAGCGCCTTCACTGAGCGATGATTGTGTGTGTCCGGGCCGAAAGGTCCTGAGTGGTTCGGGACCTCCTTGAAACAAGAGGAGGATACGAGGGAACTCGTCTCACGATTTGAAGCGGCATCCCGCTTTGGAGTTTTCCTGCTTGCTCAGATGATCTCCAGATCATACTTCTGTTATATGTGCCACAGATCATATAGATATTTTATGACTTAAGAATCATACTGATGTGAAGGAGTCACAGATGAAAAACCTGGCACGCACACCAAAAGATATCGGGCACGCCATCCGCCAAGTCCGCAAGGCAAAGAAGCTAACGCAGAAAGAGCTCGCTGAGCGAAGCGGCGTCTGGCAAGAGACGATTTCCAAGGTAGAAAACGGCCTGTCCGGCACAAAGCTGGAAACTGTTTTCAATATCTTTGCCGCGCTCGATCTGGAAATTCAGGTGCAAGATCGCAGTAAGGGCTCTGCTGAGAGCTTCGAGGACATCTTCTAAAATGGGACGCAGACGAAACTATCCACCGCTGAATGTCTTTTTGAATGCGCACCATGTTGGGCAGCTCTTGCGGAAAAGCTCGGGTGCGATCAGCTTCGTCTATAATCAAGACTGGCTGGCATGGGAACATCGCCTGCCTGTTTCCCTGTCGCTTCCGCTGCGAGAAGATCGGTATATCGGCGCGCCGGTCATCGCCGTCTTTGAGAATCTGCTGCCGGATAATGACGGTATCAGGCGGCGCGTTGCCGAGCGCGTTGGCGCATCGGGCACGGACGCCTATAGCCTGCTGAGTGAAATTGGCCGTGATTGCGTTGGCGCGCTGCAATTCCTGCCAGATGGCGAAGAGCCGCAAGAGACTGACAAGATCACCGGCGCGCCTGTTGATGAAGCACAGATTGAAGCACTGCTTGGCGAGCTGGATGTTGCGCCGCTCGGCATCAGAAAAGAGAAAGATTTTCGGATATCAGTGGCAGGCGTGCAGGAAAAAACCGCCCTACTCTGGCATGATGGCAAATGGTTAGAGCCGTCAGGCACAACGCCAACGACACATATCATCAAACCGCAGACCGGACAGCTGCCCAACGGCATGGATTTATCGAACAGCGTCGAAAACGAATATTTATGCCTAGAGCTTGATGGAAGGCTTCGGGCTGCGCGTCGCAGATGTCGAGATGGCTAGTTTCGGCGCGCGCAAAGCGCTTGTCGTGGAGCGTTTCGACCGCCTTTGGGCAAAGGATGGGCGATTGATCCGTCTGCCACAAGAAGACTGCGCGCAGGCCCTATCGGTGCCGCCAACCCGAAAATATCAGAATGAAGGTGGCCCTGGTATCTCCGAAATCATGGGGCTTTTGCGCGGAAGTGATGAAGCGACGCAAGACCGGCTGGATTTCTTCAAAGCCAATATTCTGTTCTGGCTGAGCGGCGCGACCGATGGCCATGTAAAAAATTTCAGCCTTGCCTTGCTGCCAGGTGGACGATTCCGGCTGACACCGCTCTATGATGTGCTGACGTTTCAACCAATATTGGATACAAACCAGTTGAACAGGAAAGACTTCAGGCTGGCGATGCGCTTTGGAAAATCAAACCATTACAAGGTCTATGATATCATCGGGCGGCATATCATGGAGACGGGTGTAGATTCCGGCCTCTCACGCAAAGCCGTCGCCACTGTCTTTGAAGAAATCCATGACACGGCAAAAGACGCCATGAACAAGACGTTTGCTGATCTTCCCAAAGACTTCCCAGACGAACTCACAAAATCAATCCGCAGCGCGGTTCTAGACCGGTTGCGCCACCTCAAACCTTGAGAAATTGATCAAGGTTTCCCACTCGCCGACCGGCGGGCGAAAATTATCTACAGATTGAGCCACCCTATGCGGCGGCTCCTTGCCGCTCATCTTCCTCATTGACAGGCTGGCATTCATGCAGGAAATCCGCAGCCCGTTGTGCATGGGCGGCGGCTGAAAAGAACGCCCGCTTGTCGTCCTTCAAAACATTCAACCAGCTCTTCGCGAGCATAGCCTTCATCACCCCATTTCTTGCGGCCAAACTCGCGGTCAAGACGGCTCTTGTGCTTCTTTCAGTGGGTGAGCTCATGCGCCAATGTTGATAATATGCTTCAGGACTACGAAATGTTTCGAAATGCGGCATCTGCACATGATCGTTGCCGCCTGCGTAGTAGGCAGAATTGCCACCATGCCGGATATCGGCGCGCGTGCGATTGAAAAACACATCGGCGTGCTCGATCCGTGACACAGGATCAGTGATCGGCTCGGACTTGTTGTAGTAATGTTCGGGCAAGCCTTCGATTGACCTGCCCCCCAGAATCTGCCTCGTTTGTCAGGAAGGTCCGTCACTGAGAAGGAGAACGCCAGGCTGAAGCGGCTTCTGGTCGACCAGGTGCTCGATAATTCCATACTGAAGGACCTGTTGGGAAACGGCTGGGGTCCGGCTGAACGCCGGGCCGCAGCTCTGAACGTGCTGGAGCGCCATGAGGTCTCGCAGGCCCGGGTCTGCCGCCTGATCGGGGCGATCCGAAGACGGTGCGGCGCAAGGAGAAGAAGACAGATGAGAAGATCAGACAGCGCCTCATGGGCGAGATCGCGGCAAATCGGCGGCGCTTTGGTTATCGCAGGACCGGTCTGATGCTGGAGCGCGAAGGGATACACATGAACCACAACGGATTACCTGCTCGCGGCCGAGGAGGTGACCGAGGCCAACGCCGCCGCTGCTGCCTTCTTCCGCAAGTACCAGAAAATGAAGCCGAGGAGCAAAGAACGTCTTTCGAGAAATGCTGAAAATCCTGGACGACGAGGATGAATGAGCGATAGCGGACGGAAACCGCCAAGACGGGCCAGCCAATGACCTGACAGTTCTTCTCCGAACCGTCTTGGGAGAGGACCGATTCCCTGTGGATGTGGAAGCGTTGGCGCGCGAGGTCTTCCGTAACAACGAGGACCCGATTGCGACCATCAAGGGTGTCGACATCGACGGATTCGAGGGCATGTTGCGTGCGCGACGCAAGAAGCCCGACTGGCAGATTCTCTACAATACGCAGCCTCGCTATCGCGGACGCGAACGATTCACTCTCGCCCACGAGTTTGGCCACTACTTTCTCCATCGACGTCTCCTGACGGCCGACGACTTGACGACTTATGGTGATGGCGAACTGTCCGATGGCTTCGATTTCGAATGTCTGCGAAGACCATCGCCCATGACGTGGGAGGAAAGCGGGAGGTGTCAGGGAGGAGAGACTGGAGGAATGCGTTGCGAAACGGTGCCCAGAGCCCTATATTAAACCTATCCGATCTTCGGATGCGTTTTTGGGAGATGGTCATGCCAAACCCAACAGCCCCAGGGCTCTCCGCAAAAGAGCCGATTTTGATCAACGCGGCCGCCGCTGCAGCAGGGATCTCGGCAACAAAGATCAACCGTATGATCGACGATTCCGTTCTGCCCAAGTCGAGCTACGTCAAACTCGGGTCCCGCCGCGCACTGCGCGCCTTCGCGGTACCTATGGTGCGTTTTAGGACGGCAAGAAACAACTGGAAAGTTGTCAGTCGTTGCTGTCCATCAACGACTTGAACCCGCGGGGTTACACCGATCTGTGCCGCCTCACCTATTGGAGCGAGAATCAGTGCGCCCATGTAGTGCTGAAAACAACTTTCACCTTCGAGAACCTCAATTGCCTTCGCCTCTACATCTTCCCAGAAGGGAACCAGAAGCGCGTCATCCCACTCATATTTGCGCTGGTAGAGCGGCACCATGAAGCGCCGACCCTCGGCTAAAATCTCCTCTACGGCGTGATTGTCAGTCTGGACTTGGTTTTCCCCCAGTTCATCGTTGATAATGCTACATAAGGTTTTGACGACGTGCAAGGAAACAACATGTCGTCTGCGCGGCGCTGTGCGAGCACTCGAGACTGGCTACCACCCGCCAAGCTGCAGCGGCCATGTCTAGCGCATAATCCCGGCGGCGTGCGCTCGCGCGCTCGTCCTGCCAGGCCACATTGCCGAGATGCCCATGATGGCCCGTGATCGGGTGCGCGATGACAGGCGTCGGGGTGTCGTCCAGATCGTCCTCGGCGACGACGGACGTGGTGCTGCCGCGCTGCACGAGCAATCCGGCATCCATAAGCGCCTTGCCTGCGCCGCGCATGTGCGTGAGGGCAATGGCCGAGAGCAGACGGCGAGATCAATCCTCGAAGAGCTGAAGGTCATCGACCAGGATCCCCCAGCGCCGTCATTGCCCTCGCTCGTAACACAGCCACTGCCATGAATAGGAACCAGCACGAACGTCATGTCATCTATAGTGACGGATGACGGGCAAAAGTCACCCCGCCGAAAGAAAGCAACCCCGTCCACGACGATATGGAAGCCGCAGCCGCCAGACCCACATCAGCCGTAGCCCACATTTGTGCAGTGGAACTCGTTGTAGAGAACTGTGCCCGTCACCCCGTTTGGCGTAAGTTCGATCTCGTAAATGGCATCCTCGGAAAGCGTCAGGGTGCCCTCCAGTGGTGCGTCGAAATCATCGTCAATGCCCCGAAAGTTGGCCTGCTCGGCATCACACTGCTCCTGGAACTGCTGCACAATAAAGTCGAGCATCGGATCTGCCTGTGCAGGCATGCTGGTAACAGATACGCCGAGGAGGCTCACGAAGCAAAAACTCACGAATGATCGCTTTAAATTATGCATCACGTGCCCCTTTCACAAAACCGACGAGGAAGTCCCACACGAACAAGATTGGCAAAGCCAATAGCCAGATACCGGCGACCAAAAGCCTCGCGAAAAGAACAAGCAGAAAAGCCGCCGCAATGATCAGCATGTATAGAACCTGCAGCTTAGCCGCCTTCTTGCCGCGCAGCTGTACACCCGCAAACTTGAAAGACGAGTATTGCGGCTTGAAGAAATTGAAGGTCCCCGCCCTGTTCTTGGCGGAAGTGCTGACGCCCGTCTTTGACAGGTTGAAGCTGAGCGGCCCGGCGCGCCAGCGGCCGATCAATTCAAACCGGCCATTCTGCAGGGCGACGCGCGTGCCATTTGCGATCCGAGTTGAGGCCCGCAAGCCCTTCGAGGTATTGGCCGTCAGGTTAACCGACCCGACCTTTTCCTCGGCGCGAACTGAAACACCGCCAGTCCGAGATGCGCGCGTATACTTATCCCGGTGCTCAATCCGCACCTGCTTTCCGTCTTCGTCCTTTTTGCCGAGGCCAAACAATGCCCTACCTCGCTCCGATCAATCCAAGTTGACTGAAATCGTCTTGCCGGCGGCATGAGCATCCAGATCGCGCCCTAACCCAAAAGCAAAGTTGACGGTGACAGATATCCCATCCAGCGGGTCGGCGTCCGGGCTGCGCTTGAAATATTCAGAAACTGTGCTTTCAACCGCTGCATTCAGTTCATCGAGCTTCTCAGGTGGTATTTTGAAGTCATCCTGCGCCGGCGCCATTTCTGGCCTCCTATTCTTCTGTGTTCCAGCGGTCACAACCGATCGCAACTCTTGCAATTCCAATGCGCTCACATGCGCGATTGCCTCATATGCGGATTTGTCGCCCCAGTTGACCAATTGCAAAACGGCCCAGGCCATATCCATGTGGACCAATGTATCGTCGATTGCGCGTCCTCCCCGATGGTTTTCCACGCCCTCCTCGAGGTCTAGGTCCAGTGCATATCTGATGCAACAATCAGGCTCTGACAACACGTCGAGTTCAGCGGGAGCGACAAACTGTTTCAGGCACCGGATAGCCATGCGCGTTTCCTCAGACCGTTCACTATACGTCAAGAATTCTTGTAAAGTCAAGAATCCCCAGGCTTGTCCGTCAACTGAGCAAAATATCTTCCATAGGATGGACTGTCCGAAACCGGGGAGAGGCACCATTAAAGCGATGTGAAGGGGAGACACGAATTCATAATCCCAATCTCTGGTTTCGGCCAAAGCAGTTGCCTGTTCGATCATGAGCTCACCTTCCCCAAGCGATCAAGAACGCAAGGAACCCCAGGAAAGCGAGAGCCAGAAGCGCCGAAAGGTTGAGAAACAGGCGACTGGTGAGGATGCGGAACAGCAGGACAAGCAGGCCGATGGCAACCATGCCAGCCATGACAGGAAAAAGCAGTCCTGCGGCAGTCTCCGACATCCCAAGAGCCTATCAATCCACTACCGGGTAATAGGGCGCACCCCAATCTTCAGTCGGGTTCGACATCATCGTGTCGACAAAGACGGGCAGAAGGCTCAACAGGATCTCGGCGCCATCGCACACCTGCTTGCGGTTAACCTTGCTGTTCCAGGTCGCGCCACCATGCACGAGCTGGTTGCGCAGCACATAAAGCCTGTCGAACAAGATGCTCAAAAGATTTGCCGTCTCTTGGTCTTCGATGGCGTATTGCGCAAATTTCTTGGCCTTTTCGAAGCGCAGTTCCCAGTCCGCGTAGTCGATATCGCCATTGTGGCTCTTCCAGAACGGGCTGAAGATATACTTGTTGTCCAGAAGTTCGGCCACGACGCCCTCGAACTGGTACCAGATTTCATGGGCGATGCGGCCCTTGGGGTCACAGCGCACAAGCGCATCGAAAAAGTTCCGGAAATCGTTACGTGCAAATGACCCGGGGTCGTCCCCCATGTCCTTGGCATAGGCAGCGTTGAACGCGATCCAGCTGAAGATGAAGGCGGCATCTGGATCGTCATCGATCAAGGTGGCCGAACGGGCAAGCCAGCTGATGGACCGGTGCGTCCGCAGGTTCAGCTCCGGGGAGTTCTGTTCTCGCAGCTGCCGGTGCCTGTCCCGCAAATACTCGAATTCGGTTGATACGTCAACCATCGACCTCATGCTCCCAACCTACTTGCGATGGCGTCACCCAGACGCGACGTGATAAGCCGCCAGACAGCACCGCCGCCCGTCTCACCGCCAGCATCGCCCCACCGCTCACTTCCAATGATGTAGTGCAAAATCCTGCGTAGCTCGCGCAGGCTGAGGCCATCGGCGCGCCCGACATCACTTTCCAGCCGTCGGATATACTCGGAAACTGGGGTCTTTTCCTGACCTCCCAGATCCTCACCGGCATCGCCACATACGAAGCCACATGAGTAGGTTGCATCGATGACGACGGACCATTCCGACCAGTCAATTGGTCGAAGTCGCTCATCGCGCAAGCGCGATCCAACGAAGCGGATCTGCTGGATCATCAACTTTTCATCGATACGAAAGGCGCCCTGCCGGATATCTGGATCCTCTTGTAGAGCTGGCATTTCTAGAAGCGACCTCCTTCCGCAGCTGCATCCGCGAATTCTGCCCCGAAACCCTTGATCTCCTCAAGCATCGTGGGATTATAGGCAGCTTCGGCTTTCATGTCCTAGATAGCCTGGTACGCCTTGTCAATTATCATCCAATCGACCTCGATGTCCGCCGGGACATGCCAACGCTCGTGGCGCCAGTTAGAATATTGGCGCCACTCCTGATCTGACAAAAGTTCATGCGCATAGAAGGCCAGCAGCCTTCGGCCAAGCTGGCGGAGACGGGCGTCTTCGAAAGAGGTCACGATTTCTTGCCGGCGCCGCCAATCAACCCCCTGAAACTCTTTCAGCCGCGCCTTGTCATTCCAGTCGCAGAAACCGTTGAAAATCTGCTGCTCGACGAGCTGCGGTTTCGCGTCTAGGGCGTCCTGATAGCGGGCAGTCATCGCTGCAATCAGGCGCTGCCGCAATTCGGGCGCATCTGCGATGGCCCTTGCACGGCGAAGATGCTCTTCCGTCACCGATGCGGGGGCCAACAGGACTGGCACTTTGTTGATCGAGATTGAACGCAGCAGCCGAGGTTCGCTATCCAGGGCTGACATCAGGACCTCGCCGGAAACTTTGATCAGCTCCTGTGGATCCACTGCATCGAGATCGAAGAAGAACGCCTGGTTCGGGTTCTGGCCAGAATATCCACAGAGACAACCCGTGATCGCCCGGGGCGGGCCACCCCCGTAGCGCCCGACCAGTTCGAGCGATGCAAACCGTTCCAGCTGCGCCTGGACATGCGCCTTTTCACGGTTGGCCAAGAGAGGCAGCCAAAGGTCGGGGGCGCGCTCGGAAATCAGCCGCGCGATGTGGATCGTGGCCTCCACATCACCCAAGGCGTCATGCGCTTTGTGCCCCGCAAACCCGTTCAGCGGCGCGAGCCTGTCCAGTTTGAAACGGACCTTGCCGGTCTCGTCGACCGGCCAGCTGAACAGATCTGGATGGCGGTGAAACACAGCGAATACAGCGGTCATGATGTCGAAGCGCGAGTTGCCGTTGAACTGCGTCGCAAAGATCTTAGCCTGCAGATTCTGGTAAAAGGTCTGGCGCAGCATCTCTTCATCGAAGCGGATGCTGTTGAAGCCCGTCCAGATCGCGGGCGACCAACGCGACACGGGCTCGGTCAGCTCCTGGGCAAACTCGAACAAACTTGGCAGTTCCGGATCGACAAGTTGATGCGGTCGAACTCCTGTCACCGCCAAAGCCTGCGGCGACGGGATAACATGGGGCGCCAAGCGACAGCGCAGGTTCACCCGTTCGATCTCCCTGAACTCCGCGTCCGTGAGGATGGCCGCGAATTGCAACGGGTGATCAAAGGCAGGCGAGGTGCCGGTGGTTTCGAGATCGAAAAATGCAAAGTTCATAAGGGCCCCTCGAAAAATTGCCCTGACCGGGTTGCTACGGTAGGAATGTGGGGACATTCGGCTTCTGGAGCATGATGATGGCGCAGATGGGTTTCTTTGATCTTTCGGACCGCTACGCGGGCCTCGATGCCAAGAGGGATCCGCTGGTCGAGATCGACGGCATCGTGCCTTGGGAAGAGTTTCGCCCGACGCTGGAGCGTGTCTGGCGCAAGCCGATGGACGCGGTGGTGATGTTCAAGACGCTGGTGCTGGGCGCACTCTACAACCTGTCCGGCGACCAGATCGAGTATCAAGTGCGCGATCGGCTGTCCTTCATGCGGTTCCTTGGCTTTGGTCTTGAGGATCGGGTACCCGACGCGAAAACTGTCTGGCTCTATCGCGAGAGGCTTGCACGGGCGGGAATGGTCGAAGCGCTGTTCAAGCAGTTTGACGGCTACTTGGCCCGGCAGGGCTACATCGCGCGGGGCGGGCAGATCCTCGACGCGTCCATCGTGCCGGTGCCGCGCAACCACAACACTCGGGACGAGAACAAGGCGATCAAGAGCGGCGAGGAGCCCGAGGGCTGGGCCGACAAGCCCGCCAAGCGCAGTCAGAAGGACACGGACGCGCGCTGGACAAAGAAGCATGCAAGAGCCACTACGGCTATAAGAACCACGTGAACGTGGACCGCCAGCACAAGCTGATCCGCCGTTACCACGTCAGCGATGCGGCGCTGCATGACAGCCAGGTGGTGAATCATCTGCTGATGCAGGGCAACACCGGTGCAGGCGTCTGGGCAGATCCGGCCTATCGGTCCGAGGAGATGGAAGCCAGGCTCCGCGCATGCAGGCTGAAGAGCCACATCCACCGCAAGGGCAAGCGGGGCAAGTCGCTGACCGAACAGGGCAAGGCCAGCAACCGGACCAAGTCTGCGGTACGTGCCCGGGTCGAGCATGTCTTCGGTGCGCAGACCAACGACATGGTCGGCACGCTGGTGCGCATGATCGGCATCGTGCGCGCGAAGGCCAAGATCGGGATGAAAAACCTCGCCTACAACATGCGCCACCTCGTCCAGTTGCGCTGCCTGAACCCATGCCCGGCGTGACCCGGGGTGCGGGAATCAGGCCGCAAGGTCAGAGCAACGGCAAATGCCAGCTGTGGACCCCGGAGCCCCACCACGCGTCTGGTAGGTCCGCAGCATCATGCGCGCTTCAAAGCGCCGAACCGGCCCGGCGCAACGGAAAACGGTTAAAAATCGAGGTGCCCATAAGTTTGTATAGGCAGTTTAAGCGACCAGGTCACGCTCATATACAAGATACCAACCATCAATACGTCCGATTTTGACGCATGCGCTTGCTACATCTTGTTCGTCACCATGGAGGTTGCATGACGAACAGATACGAACAGCGCTACTTGACTGACCTTGCGGTCCGGTTTTCCACCAGCTTCCCGGCACGCAGTGTCGTGGCCCGAGAGCTGTCCACTTGGATTGAAGACCAGGATTTAGGGTTCGCCTGGGACCCAGACATCGACAACTTCAAGCGCAAAGGTATTCCGATCGGTGTCTGGTCCGAACTCCGCGGCCTACTCGCTGAGCGGGACAAAACGATCCTGCGCCAAAAGGCGGACGCTTTGGCGCGGAATATCGCAGCTGTGGCCGCCCATGTGGGCTTGAACCCGGACGAGAGCGCCATTTTCGAACTGGCCATTCGTGCCCCGTGCGCAGCGGATCTGTGCGATGGTTATGCACCGCCCTCCCGCAGTCTCGGCCCGCGCGCTGATGATATTCTTGGCAAGTTCTTCGCCCGCGTCGAGCCGGCCTCAGTGCCTTGGGAGGATTTCGAGCATCTGGGCGCTGGGCGTGACTTTGCCTTCCGCTTGCTAAGCGGCGCTCTCAAGCGACGCGAGAAAGGTGTGAACATCCTACTGCACGGGGTTCCAGGTACCGGTAAAACGGAGTTCTGCAAGGCCCTCGCTGAGCGGCTCGGCGCCAGCCTTCATGCCGTTGGCGAGGCAGATGACGATGGGGATGAGCCCTCGCGGTCTGAACGCCTGCAACAGCTCCGCCTGGGCCAACGGCTTCTTAGTGACCAAGGTAACAGCATCATCCTGTTCGACGAAATGGAAGACCTGTTCGCGGGGCTCGACAACGGGCTCTGCACCGCAGGCTCGATCAACGATGGGCGCACACGCCATGGCGTCTGATTAACCTCAATCATCTGTCGCATTTGGCCAAATGCCAACCTGCCCTCAATTTGACTCGACGTGGTAGACTCCGGTATGTCGGGCGCCTCTGCGCTGCAGATCAATGTCCGCGCCGGGAAATAGTCCCAGCCAACCTTGAGGCGCCCGGCCTTCGGCTTCATACCCGCTTCCAGGACAAGCATTTCAGCGTGGTTTGCAGGCCAATCATTTTCACCAAGTTTCTTGAGCGCAAAATCAGGCCACTCCAGGATCAACCGGTCGCGGTCCGTTCCTTCAGGTCGCAGCCATGCGGCCACGTAATCGTCAGGGTCAGCGTGCGCCGCCTGTCGCCTCCCGGACGATAGGCGAGCTTTACGGCGATCTTTGCTCGCGTGACGACGTAGCCTTCGCTCAGGGGCGTGCAATCTCCAAACTTCTCCTCCGCCTTCGTCCAGATCGTCTCGTCAGCGCGCGCAGGTTTTTCCAGCGTTACCCTGAAATCGCTGTCGTCGATCGGTATCAGACGCAGTTCGCGCACCTCGACACCCTCGATTCCGTCCTCCGGATCGACCGAAAAGTCATGTGGCGCCAGCAACACCGAGAGGTCGTAGCACCGAAGCGGCAGGCGGTTCTCCTTGAATCCGATGCCAAGAAGGTGCGTGACCGTCGCCTTCACGATCTCGGCCCGCGTCACCTTGTCGTTGGCGATCACCTCGATGCCGCCAGTTGCGGGCTCATAGGTAACAGCGGCCTCGAACACGGGACGATAGGCCTGCCGCACGAGAGCGCCCTTATCGTCAAAGCGCAACAGATCGTCGGCCGAGGCGACATGGATATGTGCGTGTAACTCGCGCGGCGCACAATAATCCGAAACCAGTCGACGAACTGGAGTTGCCGGCATCAGCAGCGCTCCGCTGATATAACCAGCCTGCCACTCCATTCAGTCTGCCTGGGGTGCGTTCAGTATGTTATCGCGCTTAGAGATCGCTTTGTTGGCGTTGCTTCCCTGCTTCAGGATGTCACCTGCCGCAAATTTCTCGGCCCAAAGTGGGCCATGGAATTTCACATGCCCAAACTCGTGGGTCAGTGTGGTGCGGTAACGGTTTTCCCTGCGATCATCCCCCGAGATGCTCTCTGATATCGACACTCGCGGCCCACGGTCGTGGAAGAACTCCGTCACGCCTTCGACATCCTCCCCATATGCAGACAGCTCGGCATAGCTGTCGAGCTCGGCATCGTGCATCTCGATGAGGACAGTCAGATCATCCGTCGCCACCGGGTAATCGACGCGTCCATGCCGCTTCAAGAGGAGTTCAGAGACAAGCCGCTCACAGTCATCGTCAAGTTCGCGCGCATCATAATAGGGGCGGCGGGCAAAGTGACCCGTCTTGTCGGGGATCATCCTTAACATGCCGAGCCCCCTATTCCTTGAGCGTGCGCCGAAAGCTCATGAACGCTGCCACCACACTTTGTCCGGGTCGGATGTGTCAGGACGCAAGTCATCCGGCAGACGGCCCGCCAGCGCAAAAAGATAGTCCTCCGGAATGTTTAATATGCCGGAAAACTGTCGAATCAAATGCCCTGAGCTTGGACTTCGCCGGTCGTGTTCAATGTCATTCAGGTACTGCGGAGATATCGCACCACCCGCTTCTTCCTTCATGATCCGACCTGCGAGGTCCTTTTGACTGAACCCCAAAGATTTGCGTGCCTTCGAAATCGCCTGACCGAAGGTCATACCGTCAGCAGACATAACCGATCCATCGCTGTTCTCCCTGTCAATCCGCTTGTTCGCAGATGTGCGAACTGATATGCATAAGCTTACTATGGATCAACAAAGAAGCAGGAACTGACGTTCGGGAAAGACAGCAGATGACCAAAATTCTTCACACAGCGGACATCCATCTCGACTCCCCGTTGAGATCACTGGCGTTGCGTGACCCGGACTTGAGGGACCAGGTACATACTGCGACACGTTCCGCGTTCACCCGCATCGTCGACACATCCATTGCCGAGAGTGTCAGCGCGCTTCTGATCGCCGGAGATCTCTTTGATGGAGCCGAGCGCAGCGCACGAACCGCGGCATATCTCACCGCTCAACTGGACCGCCTTCGTGATGGCGGAATCCGAGTGTTCTACATCAAAGGCAACCATGACGCAGAGAACCCACTGACCGGGGAACTCAGTCTACCCGACAACGTCCATATTTTTGACGGACGAGGCGGCAAGGTCCAGTTGTCAGATGATGTCTGGATTCACGGTGTCAGCTTTGCCAACCGTCATGCTCCGGAAAGCCTTTTGCCGAAGTTCCCTGCGCCAGTTGCGGGCGCGTTCAACATTGCCATGCTGCATACGTCCCTAACAGGTGCAGAAGGGCATGATCCCTATGCACCCTGCGGAGTGGGTGATCTGGCGGCTGCCGGCTTTGACTATTGGGCGCTCGGGCATATCCACCGCCGGCAAGTGCATTCAAAGGCGCCATGGATCGTGATGCCCGGAATGCCCCAGGGCCGCGACATCGGTGAGCCCGGCCCAAAATCCGCCACGCTCTTGACCATCGACAAGGATATCGAGGTCGAAGAAGTGCCGACCTCGACAGTAGAATTCCTGCATGTCCGGATCGACGCTGCAGATACCGAAAGCGACGACGCCCTGCGCGATCTGATCAAGCGGACCCTGCGAGACACGGCACAAAGCCTGGTCTCAGAAAGCGGTGTGGTCCGGCTTACGCTGACCGGACGCACACCCCGTCGCTGGCAAGTTTTGCGCGATCAGGACTTCTGGCAGGACACTGCGGCGCAATATGCCCGCGAAATGGGCACACTCTGGCTGGATAAGATCGTGTTCGACTTGTCCGACATTGCAGAGCCGGGCCACAGCGCCACGGACGAGTTAGCCGAGATCATGAAGACTATCCGAGAAGAACCGGGGTTTGCGGAAACCTGCCGTGCCGAGATTGAAGGCATTCTGCAGGAGTTACCGCCACAGCGGCGCGCTGAACTGTTGCCTGATGAATCTGCGATGGAACAGCTTGCACGGCGCCTCGCTGCGGCCGGCGCAGATGGGATACTTGCGCGGATGAAAGGAGCGTCGGCCTGATGCGGATCGAGCGGCTTTCTCTCGACTTTTTCGGTCACTTCACGGGAAAAGTCCTCGATTTCGGGGCAGCTGGGCAATCTTCGGATTTTCATCTGATCTACGGCTCGAACGAAGCCGGCAAGACCACAACGATGGAAGCCTATCTGCGTCTTCTCTATGGCTTCCCTCATCGCGAGCCCTATGAGTTCCAGCACCAGCGAAAGAACCTGCAAGTCTCCGGTTTGCTCAACATCGGCGGGGAAACACGCCTGTTCACGCGGCTACCTTCCCGGAGCGGGAACCTAAGGGGTGAAGCCGATGCGACCCTGCCCGAAACTGCGATCGCCTCAAATCTTGGCGGACTGTCGCTAGAAGACTACCGCAGCCTGCTTTGCCTGGACGACGACACCATCGAAAAGGGCGGCGACGCCATCGCCAGCGCGCGCGGTGATATCGGCCGGTTGCTGTTTTCCGCGGCGGCCGGCGTCGCTGATCTCAATGCAGTGCTCGAACAGGCCCGGACCAAGGCGAACAGCATTTACAAGAAGCGCGCCAGCACCACTCGGGTCGCAGAGCTGAAACGCGAACTGGGAGAAATTGAAAGCAGCATTCGGGACCTCGATGTCACCGCCCATGCATGGAGGAAGCTGAAGGATACACTTCAGGCCGCCATGGATGAAGAGGCGACCGCGCGGAGGGCACGAGACGAGCTTCTTGCCGAACAGGCCCGGATGGCCGCGCTGCGCCGGGCCCTGCCCAATCTGGGTGAGCTTGACCGCCTTATGAGCGAGACCGAGGTCCATGCCGAGTATCCGGAGAGGATCGACATTAATCCTGAAGACCTGGTCATGCTGATGATCGACCGAGGACAGACGGATGAGGAGTTGCGGCGATTGAAGGACGATCTCGACAAGACCGAGAAAGCGCGCGCGGCTCTGGTTCTGGACAAAGATCTTCTCGCTCTGGCCGATCAACTCGACAATTTAGATCAACTTCGCAGCCGGATGCAGGGAGCGGTGTCAGACCTCCCCCGACGCGAACGCGCCTATCAGGAGGCTCTTTCGGACATGACGCGCATCGCGCTTGAACTAGGAGCGTCCGAAGACTGTGATGTCACCGGACTCGTTCCGTCTCCTGCAGAAATCGCAACCCTTGAAGACCTGCGCGACAAGATGCGGGAAGCCGCCGCGGCTCGGAAATCCGGGCAAGGCGAGATCGCAGGTTTGCAGACACGTATCGCTCAAGCGCAGGCGCATCAAGCATTGCTGAAAGACCTGCCGGCTCAGACGGGGCTGATGAATCTGCTGAAGCGGTTCGACGCCGACGCTCTGGCACCGGCAGCCGCCACTGCGAGACAAGCTATCGAGTCCGCCGACACTGCCCTGGTGGAGGCGCTCGAAGCTCTTTCCATAGGCTCATGTTCGTTCAGCGATCTCCCTGACTGCCCGGCCGATCCATCAACGGCAGTCGATCTCGCCCACCTACATGCCGATCTGGCGGAGAAGATCAGGCGCGCGGATGACAAGTTGGAGCAACTCGACGAAGACATTTCCGCCATGACAGCGAAGGTTAACCGCCTTTCGGAAGATGCGAAAATCGTCAGTGACAAAGAGGCAAATGATGCGCAGGCCCAACGAGACGCGCTGTGGCAAGCACATCGAGACACCTTGACCTTGGAGAGTGCCGATAGCTTTGCGCCCGCGATGAAAGCTGTGGACGAGATCAACGCCACGCGTCTTGCCCACGCCAGTGAGCTCGGCGAACTCAGAAAGCTCCTGCAGGATCTGGCGGAGTCGGAAGCACGCGCCGCGAAGGCCCGGGAACAGCGCGATGGGCACACCAAGCAGGCGAGAGAGATCGAGAGCCAGGTCACGGGCCTTTGCGCGAAGATCGACCTGCCTGCGCTTTCCCCTTCCGCCTTTTCGCATTGGGCCGCCCTCCATGCCAAGGCCAAAACCTCTGGGCGGCAGCGGGACAGGCTTGCCGAACAGCATCAGAAGACGCTGGATCAGGCGGAATGGCTTCGACAGAAGCTCGAGACCTTCGTCGACTTGGAGACCCCGACATTCGCAGCGGCTTTGCAAGCCGCACGGCGCCTGGCCGAAGCCGAGCGGGTCTACCAAGAGGATGTCCGCGCAGCGTCCGACAAGGCTGCCGCGCTTGAGGAGGATCGTGAACGTCGGCAACTTGAACAAGTTGACCTCGAAGATGCCGCCGAGGAGACTGCTGCGACCTGGAGAGCGAAGGTGCACGAGCTTTTCGAAGAGATGCTGTCAGCGGACAGGCTCGCCGCGGCGTCTGGGCAGTTGCGCGATCTGCGCGAACATGACGCCAAGCGGCTACAGGCCGAGCGCCAGGTATCTACGATGCAAGACGACCAGTGCCGATTTACGGAAGCCGTCGCAACCCTCGCTGCCCGCTTCGGACTCGAAGATGGCGACGCTCTCGATATGTTCCGGCGCCTTGAGGAGGTCGGAGATCAAGCGCAAGCGGGCAAGTCACGGCACGAGGAGCTCGGCACCAAACTGGAAGAGGGTGCGACGCGGAGCGCGGAGCTCAATGCGAAACTCGACGACATCGACAGGAAGGTGGCAGAGCTTGGTGCTGTGTTTCCGAATACTGTGGACACCAGCACAATCGACGCCCTGCGTATCGCCGTGGGTACAGGCATCGACGTCATTACAAAAAGAGAACGGCTCACCGAAATCGAAAGGCAGATACTAGACGACCTATCGTTGGGGAACATCGACGAAGCCCGCGATCTACTATCTGGTGAGACTGCTTCAACCCTCGAGGCAAAAGCGAAGTCGCTGGAGGCCGATCTCGACCTTGCAGAAGAGCGGGTGTCTACCGCAACGGTTGCCCGAGCGAAAGCGGAGCAGGATCTCGGCAATGTCACCGGCGGGGCAGAGATTGCCGAACTGGTCGAGCATCGCACCACGCTGCAGATGCAGATTGAAGAGGCGGTTCTCGACTATTTGGAGCGGGACTTTGGATTGCACCTCGCCGAAGATGCGATACGCCGATATCGCGACAAGCATAGAAGCGATATGATGGCAGCCACCGAGCGTGCCTTTGGGGAGCTCACAAACGGCGCGTACCAAAGGCTGATGACACAGCCGGACGGCGCGTCAGAAATCCTGCTGGCTGTCGACGCAAGCGGCACGCCGAAGCAAATCGGTGACATGTCCAAAAGTACTCGTTTCCAGTTGTATCTGGCGCTCCGCGCCGCCGCCTATGAACAGATGGTCACGCAAGGCGTTCAGCTACCGTTTTTCTGTGACGATGTCTTCGAGACTTTCGACGAGGATCGGACGCGGGCAGCCTGCCGCCTGATGGAGCGGATCGGTCGGAACGGACAGGCAATTTACCTGACTCATCACCGCCATGTCGTTGAGATAGCCAGGGAGGTTTGTGATGTGCAGCCGATCGTACACGAAATTTGATATAGCAATTCTTGGGAGCAACAGCTATCCTTCCTCATTTTTGGTAACGCGCGCCACGGACACCTTTGGGCTGAGATCAAGCACATTTCAAAAGTTTGCAATCGCAGTCGCGTGGCCGAAACTCGTATCGATGACCCCAAAGGCCTGTCAATTGCTCAGGGTCCTTTCCTGTCCGCATTTTCGCGAAATTGAGTGTCGTGACAGGAGATCATTATTGAGCCGGCCTAGGTGTCGACACGCGCGTTAAGGAAAGGGGTTCGCTGTGGGTTGCAGGACTGCAGACTTCTTGATCGGTCGGGGTCGCCAAGTAGCAGGGGCGCCGCCCTTCATTGGCCTTATTCAGCTAGATGAGACAGCGCGAGAACGGGCTATTGAGGGCACGAGACAGTTTCTGGGCAGCAGACCTGACCGGCTGAGGACATTGTTCCGTCAGTTTCCAAATTTGGCAGCGTGGCTTGTCACTCATTCCCTGAGCGAAAGATATGGAGACGAAGGCCATGCGGTATACCCGCATATTGCTGATACCCTTCGCTGTCCGCTCGACAACCAACAGCATCGCGAAGTGCTGTTCAGCTCATTCTGCGGCGTGTGCGACCGGTTTGGGTTGCCTACTCAAGGTTTCGATCGCTATGTCGACGTCTATCTTCTGCATGCCGGTGTGAGCCAAGCGCAGCTTCCCCATTTGATCGACGCTTTCCTGAGACAGGAAGCAGCCTTTGGTCCGCCGCCCGTCGAAACGACTGTGCTGCTCAACCGTTGGGAAGACGATGCACTGTATTTTCTCCCTCCCGCGGTCAACGTGCTTCGCCGAGCGATACTCTGGGACGAGACTGCCTGGCATGCCGCCCTGTTCGCACGGATACGCCAAGATCCAGAAGCCTTTGTCCCCGGGATCGAGTTCGAGAGGCATTTCAAGGAAGTCTTTGACCAACGGCTGAAGGAGACGCGGCCGACATCGAGCCGAGGAGGAAGCGAGGCGCTTGCACCGCGGCCGCGGCTGCATTGGCAGTCTGGTGGGCTTGTATTGAGACTGCCTCGAAGCGAGGGGCGTATTCGACTGTGGCTCGATGGCGCGCAACGACCGCTGCGTTTGCGCGGCGGCGAAGACTGGACACTTCCGCAGCCCTGGCCACGCGAGATACGTTGGGAAATTTCTGGTCAGACCGACCAGCTTGAGCTCCTCGCGCAGGGAGGGTGTGCCGCGTTCGACAGGATCACCGGCCACTACCTGCGCGAGATCCAGCAATGCTCGGTCGAAATCGAACTGGACTCAACGGACATCGTTATCCTGGCACGCGTACCCTTCTCTGTAGCAGGCGAACCCGCTCTTGAACCGGAAGCCGATAGTTATGTCGGCTTCGCAGTACTTGGGCCACGCTCTGTAGCGCTCAATCTCGATGGCGTACAGACGGGTCTCAAGGCCCGTCCGCGAAGACGCCTTTTGCTGGCGGGCGCCGAAATCGCAAGCGGCCCACGGGGCGCGCTTTATGGGCATTCTGCATGCCTTCGGATCGAAACCGGATTGGGACGCTCCGAGACACGCGCTGTGCGCGTCACGCTCGGCGTGCAGTCGCGGCTTATCGAGGTACCTATCTCAGATGACGGTTTTGGCGATGTCGGCATGGAAGAGGTGGTCGCTAGCTTCGCAGAGACAGAGGCAGCAGACCCGGTGCGTCTCCGGATGGAACTGATGGCGCCGAGCGCCGATGGTGCTGCTGTTCATGGCTCCGGGATCGGTCTTTCCGCATGGGTATGGCCCGGATTCTGCGGCTCAGATGGAATCGTGTTCGATAGCGAGCGCCCGGTCCGCAACCTCGTCCAGGACGAATGCCTCCACGTCGGTCGTGACGACCAAGGGCGTCTCTGCCTTGAACCCGGCGGCGGGTACAGCGTTGCACGCGCCGTATTCGAAATCGAAGGCGTTCATGTTCCGTTCGATCTGCCTTGGCCCGATGTCACCGTAACCAGGCGCCGTGCAGAAGGCAGCCTTGCACCGCTCCCGCTTGGCACACGGCTCTCAGTTGGTGAAGATGATCGCTTCGATACGATAAGTATCAGATGCCCTGACCAGAAGGCTCAACTGATCATCCGCGGAAGACGCGAAGAACGGCCGTTCTCTGGAGGGCTGACTCGCAGTCTCGCTGTCCGGGACCTTCTGGCGCCCGCATCCGATGAACGTGTGTTGCTTCAGCGCGGAAACGGTTCGGAAGTCCTGCTATTCGAACTGGTCGCGGCACTTGCTCCTCAGGGAATCAACCTTCTTCCTGCTCACAGCGCGATCCGACTGCAGCTGAAATTTGGAGAGCCGGTCGATGCAGTGGCTGTCGAGGTCGAGGATGAAACCGGTTCTGTCCTTCTCGCCGAAGCAGCGCTTCGGTATCGGCCGGTGGCAACGCGTCGGCCAGAATGGTTCCATGCCGAGGTGAGCGACAGCGACGCGCACTGGCTCGAGCTGACCCTTGATACCGATTGGCTTGATGACGGCCCCCGCCTGGCCCGGCTCCTGATCCGTCCCGAAGGACGTGATGGTTGGCGACCGCTGCGCAATTCGCGGGGCGACAGTTTTGCTGTCGCTATTACCAACCCGGCGGCAAACGACTTCGTGCAGGACGCGGAGCTTCAGCGCCGGTTCGAGGCCCTCAGTCGCTGGCTATCGGATTGCTATGCAGCAGAGTGCTGGCCAACGCTGGAGCGTACATTGTTGCCGCGCTGGCAGGAACTCGGCCATCGGCTGCGAGAACTTCCCGGTGGCGACGGAGCGGTGATGCGGGCAGCCTGCTTGCCGCCTCCCGATCACGCGGCACCCGGTTGGGTACCGATCCTTCATCCTCTGCGGTTCGCTCCGGATCTATACGCTGCAGTGCCGCAGGCATTCGCCTCACTGGCGGCATCCATTGATCCTGGCGTCGCCGAAATGGCCGCGCTCGCCACACTCGACACGGCGCGCCTGCGCGAGCTGTCTCATCTTCATCCCACAGTCTACCTGGCCTTCCGGAACCTACAGGCGGCGCGCGACAACGGCGCGCGGTTGGAGGGTTTCAATCCAGCATGCTTCTTCGGAAACCTCCCATTGGTCGGCGGTGACCCATCGGCGGGATGGTTCTGGCGCGGTACGCCATTGCTCGGACCCGACCATTGGCGTGCAGCACATCTGCGGCTTGTCGAGCGGCTCGCCGCCGCCGGTCTGTTCGTCGACGACACGGCCGAAGAGGGGCCGAACAGCCGGCGCCAGGAATCCCTGCAACGCTTGATGCATGCAGCCTGGACCTTGGCACCCGGGAGACTTCGCCCACCTGCTCCGCATCGCAGCCAGGAGGCGCAGGAACCGGCTCGGGTCGATTTATGGGGCTCGGCGCTGCTTTCTGGCTTTGCCCGGGCAAGCCGCCTGAATGACGTGGCCGACTATGTCGATACCGTTTCCACGCGGGCGGGCATGCCGCCAGCGCAAGCTTTGACCAGCATCGCCTTCATGCTGCGCCTCGCCCCAGAGCTTTTCGCCTTCCATCTATTGCTCTGGCAAATCGCCAAGGAACGCCCATGACCGAACTCGACCCGATCCGATTCAGGGACGACCTCGGCGCGACACTGGCGCGCTACATTACAACGGCCACCGCAGTCTCTTCTGCACGGGCACCGCGACTTTCACGAGCCGTCGCTGACGCATGCGCGCGCTCGGCATTGGTGCGCGGCCCGTTCGTCGAGAGCCTGCCAGATTTCGAGAAGGGCGGGAGCATCGAGGAACTCGTTGCTAACGGTGCATTGCACGGTGCCTGGTCAGCGCTTTCCGAAAGCGAAGAAGGGCGATCCCTGTGGCACAGGCGGCTTCACCTGCACCAGTCCGCAGCCATCGGGCGCGACGAAAACTATCTCGTCGCCATAGGCACCGGCTCCGGCAAGACGGAATCCTTTCTCTTCCCCCTGATCGATGACCTTTTGCGTCAGGGAGAACTGGAGCGGCCCGGCGTTCGGACGATCCTTGTCTATCCGCTCAACGCCCTCGCAAACGACCAGATGCACCGTATCGCCCGGCTCCTGTTTCGGGATCTCGGTGATCCCGGCATCACGCTCGGGCGCTTCACCGGGCAGGTGCGATCAGATGCGACGAGATCGGACGAGGAAGGACGACTGACGGCCACGCCCACTTTTCAGGCCGACTTCCCCGACGCGCGCCATGCTCCCCGGCACTGGCTTCTCGCCAGGGGCGAGATGTTGGCGAACCCACCGCATATTCTCGTCACCAACTACGCCATGCTCGAGCACATCCTGCTTTTACCTCGCAACCGCGCCTTGCTGGCCGGGGCAGACCTCCGCTGGCTCGTCCTCGACGAAGTCCATACCTATAGCGGGGCCCAGGCCATCGAAGTGGCCTTTCTCCTGCGAAAGCTGAAAGCGCGGCTCGGCATACCCCAAGGGCAGATCCGGTGTGTAGGGACGTCCGCGAGCCTTGACCCAGCGAGGTGCGAAGAACTCGCGCGCTTTGCAGAAGAACTATTCGGAGAACCGTTCCCGAATGGTGACAGCGCGGTCATCACCGCCGAACGCCAACTACATCCTGACTTGATAGATGGTGCAGAACCAGAGGCTCTCTCCGCGTCCGACTGGGTCGAAGCGGGACAGGTGCTCTCAGAGTTACGAGAGCAAGGATGCCTTGCGGCTGACAACGACTATCTGACCGAGGACTGGAACGAGATGATGGGGGAAGCCGGCCTTGAAGCGCTGGTCCTCGACACTGCGCAGCCGTTCGGAGAAGGGCTCATTGAGCGGCTCGCTTGCATCAAACAGGTTCGCGACGTCGCCAGCGCGCTCAAAGAGCGCGCCCTGCCTTTCGCCGATCTGGCGGCGCAGGTGTTTCCGTCGGAGTCGGAAGAGACGGCGCAGACAGCTCTAACGACTTTGATCTCAATGGGTGTTCTGGCTCGACCTTCCGCCCCAGGCGCGTTTCCACTTCTCCCTGCCCGCTTTCATCTCGCCGCCTCGGGCGTGGAGGGTGTGACGTTGAAGCTATCCGCGAACGACGCTGAGAATTGGTCGGACTTCCGGCTTTCGCGCAACGGCATGCATATAGCTGACGCCCCGGCATATCCCCTTTTCGTCTGTCGCAACTGCGGAGAGCCCTACGTCGAGGGCTGGGACGATGGAACGATGCTTCATCCGCGCCCCGAGATCAGTCCCGGATCAAGACGCCGGGTTCTCAGATTGATAAGGGCAGGAGAAGCAGCAACAGAGATCGACACCGACGAGCTCGATGACGAGCCCCATGACGATCCGCCTTGTGAGTTTTTCGCTGCCACAGGCGAGTTGGCGGACGGCCCCGGGGAAGGCGTCCTCTCGCTTGCTGAAGCGCCGATGCGAGAGGATGTCGAGGAGCGCCGCAGTTATGTCCGAAAGTGCCTTTCCTGCGGAGCATCAGGCGGACGCTTCGCCGAGCCGGTGACCCCGATTCACCCTGGCGACGATGCGCTTGCGTCGGTGACGGCACAGACATTGCTTGAGGCTCTGCCTCCGCCGCAGGGGCAGTCGTCCGAAGCGCCAATGCAGGGTCGGAATCTTCTCGTCTTTGCCGACAACCGTCAGGATGCAGCGTTCTTCGCCCCATTTTTTGAACGTACCGCTCGCGATCAGGCTCTGCGTGCAGCCATGGTCCAAGCCCTGCGCAGAGAGACCAATGAGGCCTTGGACCTCATGGGGCTGCGCGATGGTGTCTGGACGTTGCTTCGGCGATCCGGCTTCAAGCTATACGACCGCCGCAATCCTGAACCTCTGAGCAGCAGCGCCGCAAAAGACCGCCTGATGGCCCTGATCGCGGCCGAACTCTGCGGCGGTCCGCTTCGGTTGTCGCTTGAATCCCTCGGCCTCATCACGGTTAACTACGAGGGCAGCGCAAGTATCGCCCAGCGACTGACAGAAAGGGTTCCGCCTGAATATAGAGGCATAGTGCCCGCTCTGGTCCGATTTCTCCTCGATCTCATCCGGCAATCGAGAGCAATCAACACGCTGGAAAACATCGACCTCACGGACGAGTCTATTTGGGGAGAGGGGCTGGCGAGCGCTGACATCTCGTGGTCGCTGACGCGGACCCACCGAAGCCGCCGACTGCGAACGTTGCTCCCGGAGCCCGGGCGCCCCAATAGGTCACTTTGGGTGCTGGTCGATAGGTTAGGGATTCCCGAAGAGCAGGCAAGAGACATTCTCTCGGCTTTCTGGGAAGAGGCGACGCGGCCCCGACACCGTCTCCTGCTACCCGGGGGCCATGGTCATGTGCTGAACCTGGCCGCCATGCGTTTCACAGTGACTGCGGAAGAAGAATTGCGCCGCTGCGAAAGTTGCGGTGCATCCAGCCAGATCGATCTTGGGGGCGCCTGTACCGCATGGCGCTGTACCGGTTGCACCGTTCCGGTATCGGCCGAGGAACGCGACGAGGCGCGCCGGCGCAATCACTACCTTGTTCGTTATGAAGGGCAGCCGCTGAGCGGGATCGCTCGGGAGCACACGGCTGCCATATCGACAACCAAGCGATCCGAGATCGAAGAGCGGTTCCGGCAGGGTGAAATCAACCTGCTCAGCTGCACCACGACAATGGAAATGGGTGTCGATCTGGGTGAGCTGGAAGCAGTTTTCTGCCGGAACGTCCCGCCGGGGATCGCGAACTATCAACAGCGCGCAGGTCGGGCCGGTCGACGCGCTCAGGCCGCACCCGTTGCGTTGATGATGGCCAGATCCGGCAGGTACGATCAGGCACAGTTCAACGATCTGCGCGGATACCTTGAGGCATTGCCGCCAGCCCCCTATTTGACGTTGGACAATCCGAGCTTCTTCCGAAGGCATCAAGTCTCGTGCCTGCTGGCAGGCTGGCTGGATCGTCGCCTTGCAGGTCACGAGCGCACAGGCGCTCCACGTCTGCGCGATGTGCTGGGCAAACGCTTGGACGAGGCAGCGGAGGCGGCTCTGCTGGCAGACGTTTCAACATGGCTCGCATCAGAGGCCGGAATTGCCGCGCGCACGGTTGCCGAAGGCATGGCAGCCACTCTCCCGGCAAGACTCGATCATGTCGGCCTCACTGCCGGTGAACTGACCGAACACGCGCGCGCCGAGATAACGCGCTGGATCAGGGCTACTTGCGCCCGCTGGCGTGAGTTGAACGATGCATACGAAACGGCCCGTGCTGCGCTCGATGATCCGGAAGCAAGTCAGGCGCGGGAACGAGCTCTCCTCGGTCGAATGAACGGCCGCTTGGGCGATATGCATCGATATCTTGATCGATTCCTCGTCGAGGCCCTGTCGCGTGCAGCCGTGATCCCGACCTACAGCTTCCCGGTCCACTCAATTAATCTCGAGATCGTCACCGAACGAGGTACTCGCACTGCCTCGGATGACCGCGAGCTGCAGCTCGATCGAGACGCAACGATGGCGATAGCAGAATATGCGCCGGGCGCCGAAGTC
>CBDBFP010000002.1:0-2675696 GCA_965204985.1 Hyphomicrobiales bacterium
CTTTGATGGAGCCGAGCGCAGCGCACGAACCGCGGCATATCTCACCGCTCAACTGGACCGCCTTCGTGATGGCGGAATCCGAGTGTTCTACATCAAAGGCAACCATGACGCAGAGAACCCACTGACCGGGGAACTCAGTCTACCCGACAACGTCCATATTTTTGACGGACGAGGCGGCAAGGTCCAGTTGTCAGATGATGTCTGGATTCACGGTGTCAGCTTTGCCAACCGTCATGCTCCGGAAAGCCTTTTGCCGAAGTTCCCTGCGCCAGTTGCGGGCGCGTTCAACATTGCCATGCTGCATACGTCCCTAACAGGTGCAGAAGGGCATGATCCCTATGCACCCTGCGGAGTGGGTGATCTGGCGGCTGCCGGCTTTGACTATTGGGCGCTCGGGCATATCCACCGCCGGCAAGTGCATTCAAAGGCGCCATGGATCGTGATGCCCGGAATGCCCCAGGGCCGCGACATCGGTGAGCCCGGCCCAAAATCCGCCACGCTCTTGACCATCGACAAGGATATCGAGGTCGAAGAAGTGCCGACCTCGACAGTAGAATTCCTGCATGTCCGGATCGACGCTGCAGATACCGAAAGCGACGACGCCCTGCGCGATCTGATCAAGCGGACCCTGCGAGACACGGCACAAAGCTGGTCTCAGAAAGCGGTGTGGTCCGGCTTACGCTGACCGGACGCACACCCCGTCGCTGGCAAGTTTTGCGCGATCAGGACTTCTGGCAGGACACTGCGGCGCAATATGCCCGCGAAATGGGCACACTCTGGCTGGATAAGATCGTGTTCGACTTGTCCGACATTGCAGAGCCGGGCCACAGCGCCACGGACGAGTTAGCCGAGATCATGAAGACTATCCGAGAAGAACCGGGTTTGCGGAAACCTGCCGTGCCGAGATTGAAGGCATTCTGCAGGAGTTACCGCCACAGCGGCGCGCTGAACTGTTGCCTGATGAATCTGCGATGGAACAGCTTGCACGGCGCCTCGCTGCGGCCGGCGCAGATGGGATACTTGCGCGGATGAAAGGAGCGTCGGCCTGATGCGGATCGAGCGGCTTTCTCTCGACTTTTTCGGTCACTTCACGGGAAAAGTCCTCGATTTCGGGGCAGCTGGGCAATCTTCGGATTTTCATCTGATCTACGGCTCGAACGAAGCCGGCAAGACCACAACGATGGAAGCCTATCTGCGTCTTCTCTATGGCTTCCCTCATCGGCGAGCCCTATGAGTTCCAGCACCAGCGAAAGAACCTGCAAGTCTCCGGTTTGCTCAACATCGGCGGGGAAACACGCCTGTTCACGCGGCTACCTTCCCGGAGCGGGAACCTAAGGGGTGAAGCCGATGCGACCCTGCCCGAAACTGCGATCGCCTCAAATCTTGGCGGACTGTCGCTAGAAGACTACCGCAGCCTGCTTTGCCTGGACGACGACACCATCGAAAAGGGCGGCAACGCCATCGCCAGCGCGCGCGGTGATATCGGCCGGTTGCTGTTTTCCGCGGCGGCCGGCGTCGCTGATCTCAATGCAGTGCTCGAACAGGCCCGGACCAAGGCGAACAGCATTTACAAGAAGCGCGCCAGCACCACTCGGGTCGCAGAGCTGAAACGCGAACTGGGAGAAATTGAAAGCAGCATTCGGGACCTCGATGTCACCGCCCATGCATGGAGGAAGCTGAAGGATACACTTCAGGCCGCCATGGATGAAGAGGCGACCGCGCGGAGGGCACGAGACGAGCTTCTTGCCGAACAGGCCCGGATGGCCGCGCTGCGCCGGGCCCTGCCCAATCTGGGTGAGCTTGACCGCCTTATGAGCGAGACCGAGGTCCATGCCGAGTATCCGGAGAGGATCGACATTAATCCTGAAGACCTGGTCATGCTGATGATCGACCGAGGACAGACGGATGAGGAGTTGCGGCGATTGAAGGACGATCTCGACAAGACCGAGAAAGCGCGCGCGGCTCTGGTTCTGGACAAAGATCTTCTCGCTCTGGCCGATCAACTCGACAATTTAGATCAACTTCGCAGCCGGATGCAGGGAGCGGTGTCAGACCTCCCCCGACGCGAACGCGCCTATCAGGAGGCTCTTTCGGACATGACGCGCATCGCGCTTGAACTAGGAGCGTCCGAAGACTGTGATGTCACCGGACTCGTTCCGTCTCCTGCAGAAATCGCAACCCTTGAAGACCTGCGCGACAAGATGCGGGAAGCCGCCGCGGCTCGGAAATCCGGGCAAGGCGAGATCGCAGGTTTGCAGACACGTATCGCTCAAGCGCAGGCGCATCAAGCATTGCTGAAAGACCTGCCGGCTCAGACGGGGCTGATGAATCTGCTGAAGCGGTTCGACGCCGACGCTCTGGCACCGGCAGCCGCCACTGCGAGACAAGCTATCGAGTCCGCCGACACTGCCCTGGTGGAGGCGCTCGAAGCTCTTTCCATAGGCTCATGTTCGTTCAGCGATCTCCCTGACTGCCCGGCCGATCCATCAATGGCAGTCGATCTCGCCCACCTACATGCCGATCTGGCGGAGAAGATCAGGCGCGCGGATGACAAGTTGGAGCAACTCGACGAAGACATTTCCGCCATGACAGCGAAGGTTAACCGCCTTTCGGAAGATGCGAAAATCGTCAGTGACAAAGAGGCAAATGATGCGCAGGCCCAACGAGACGCGCTGTGGCAAGCACATCGAGACACCTTGACCTTGGAGAGTGCCGATAGCTTTGCGCCCGCGATGAAAGCTGTGGACGAGATCAACGCCACGCGTCTTGCCCACGCCAGTGAGCTCGGCGAACTCAGAAAGCTCCTGCAGGATCTGGCGGAGTCGGAAGCACGCGCCGCGAAGGCCCGGGAACAGCGCGATGGGCACACCAAGCAGGCGAGAGAGATCGAGAGCCAGGTCACGGGCCTTTGCGCGAAGATCGACCTGCCTGCGCTTTCCCCTTCCGCCTTTTCGCATTGGGCCGCCCTCCATGCCAAGGCCAAAACCTCTGGGCGGCAGCGGGACAGGCTTGCCGAACAGCATCAGAAGACGCTGGATCAGGCGGAATGGCTTCGACAGAAGCTCGAGACCTTCGTCGACTTGGAGACCCCGACATTCGCAGCGGCTTTGCAAGCCGCACGGCGCCTGGCCGAAGCCGAGCGGGTCTACCAAGAGGATGTCCGCGCAGCGTCCGACAAGGCTGCCGCGCTTGAGGAGGATCGTGAACGTCGGCAACTTGAACAAGTTGACCTCGAAGATGCCGCCGAGGAGACTGCTGCGACCTGGAGAGCGAAGGTGCACGAGCTTTTCGAAGAGATGCTGTCAGCGGACAGGCTCGCCGCGGCGTCTGGGCAGTTGCGCGATCTGCGCGAACATGACGCCAAGCGGCTACAGGCCGAGCGCCAGGTATCTACGATGCAAGACGACCAGTGCCGATTTACGGAAGCCGTCGCACCCCTCGCTGCCCGCTTCGGACTCGAAGATGGCGATGCTCTCGATATGTTCCGGCGCCTTGAGGAGGTCGGAGATCAAGCGCAAGCGGGCAAGTCACGGCACGAGGAGCTCGGCACCAAACTGGAAGAGGGTGCGACGCGGAGCGCGGAGCTCAATGCGAAACTCGACGACATCGACAGGAAGGTGGCAGAGCTTGGTGCTGTGTTTCCGAATACTGTGGACACCAGCACAATCGACGCCCTGCGTATCGCCGTGGGTACAGGCATCGACGTCATTACAAAAAGAGAACGGCTCACCGAAATCGAAAGGCAGATACTAGACGACCTATCGTTGGGGAACATCGACGAAGCCCGCGATCTACTATCTGGTGAGACTGCTTCAACCCTCGAGGCAAAAGCGAAGTCGCTGGAGGCCGATCTCGACCTTGCAGAAGAGCGGGTGTCTACCGCAACGGTTGCCCGAGCGAAAGCGGAGCAGGATCTCGGCAATGTCACCGGCGGGGCAGAGATTGCCGAACTGGTCGAGCATCGCACCACGCTGCAGATGCAGATTGAAGAGGCGGTTCTCGACTATTTGGAGCGGGACTTTGGATTGCACCTCGCCGAAGATGCGATACGCCGATATCGCGACAAGCATAGAAGCGATATGATGGCAGCCACCGAGCGTGCCTTTGGGGAGCTCACAAACGGCGCGTACCAAAGGCTGATGACACAGCCGGACGGCGCGTCAGAAATCCTGCTGGCTGTCGACGCAAGCGGCACGCCGAAGCAAATCGGTGACATGTCCAAAAGTACTCGTTTCCAGTTGTATCTGGCGCTCCGCGCCGCCGCCTATGAACAGATGGTCACGCAAGGCGTTCAGCTACCGTTTTTCTGTGACGATGTCTTCGAGACTTTCGACGAGGATCGGACGCGGGCAGCCTGCCGCCTGATGGAGCGGATCGGTCGGAACGGACAGGCAATTTACCTGACTCATCACCGCCATGTCGTTGAGATAGCCAGGGAGGTTTGTGATGTGCAGCCGATCGTACACGAAATTTGATATAGCAATTCTTGGGAGCAACAGCTATCCTTCCTCATTTTTGGTAACGCGCGCCACGGACACCTTTGGGCTGAGATCAAGCACATTTCAAAAGTTTGCAATCGCAGTCGCGTGGCCGAAACTCGTATCGATGACCCCAAAGGCCTGTCAATTGCTCAGGGTCCTTTCCTGTCCGCATTTTCGCGAAATTGAGTGTCGTGACAGGAGATCATTATTGAGCCGGCCTAGGTGTCGACACGCGCGTTAAGGAAAGGGGTTCGCTGTGGGTTGCAGGACTGCAGACTTCTTGATCGGTCGGGGTCGCCAAGTAGCAGGGGCGCCGCCCTTCATTGGCCTTATTCAGCTAGATGAGACAGCGCGAGAACGGGCTATTGAGGGCACGAGACAGTTTCTGGGCAGCAGACCTGACCGGCTGAGGACATTGTTCCGTCAGTTTCCAAATTTGGCAGCGTGGCTTGTCACTCATTCCCTGAGCGAAAGATATGGAGACGAAGGCCATGCGGTATACCCGCATATTGCTGATACCCTTCGCTGTCCGCTCGACAACCAACAGCATCGCGAAGTGCTGTTCAGCTCATTCTGCGGCGTGTGCGACCGGTTTGGGTTGCCTACTCAAGGTTTCGATCGCTATGTCGACGTCTATCTTCTGCATGCCGGTGTGAGCCAAGCGCAGCTTCCCCATTTGATCGACGCTTTCCTGAGACAGGAAGCAGCCTTTGGTCCGCCGCCCGTCGAAACGACTGTGCTGCTCAACCGTTGGGAAGACGATGCACTGTATTTTCTCCCTCCCGCGGTCAACGTGCTTCGCCGAGCGATACTCTGGGACGAGACTGCCTGGCATGCCGCCCTGTTCGCACGGATACGCCAAGACCCAGAAGCCTTTGTCCCCGGGATCGAGTTCGAGAGGCATTTCAAGGAAGTCTTTGACCAACGGCTGAAGGAGACGCGGCCGACATCGAGCCGAGGAGGAAGCGAGGCGCTTGCACCGCCGCCGCGGCTGCATTGGCAGTCTGGTGGGCTTGTATTGAGACTGCCTCGAAGCGAGGGGCGTATTCGACTGTGGCTCGATGGCGCGCAACGACCGCTGCGTTTGCGCGGCGGCGAAGACTGGACACTTCCGCAGCCCTGGCCACGCGAGATACGTTGGGAAATTTCTGGTCAGACCGACCAGCTTGAGCTCCTCGCGCACGGAGGGTGTGCCGCGTTCGACAGGATCACCGGCCACTACCTGCGCGAGATCCAGCAATGCTCGGTCGAAATCGAACTGGACTCAACGGACATCGTTATCCTGGCACGCGTACCCTTCTCTGTAGCAGGCGAACCCGCTCTTGAACCGGAAGCCGATAGTTATGTCGGCTTCGCAGTACTTGGGCCACGCTCTGTAGCGCTCAATCTCGATGGCGTACAGACGGGTCTCAAGGCCCGTCCGCGAAGACGCCTTTCGCTGGCGGGCGCCGAAATCGCAAGCGGCCCACGGGGCGCGCTTTATGGGCATTCTGCATGCCTTCGGATCGAAACCGGATTGGGACGCTCCGAGACACGCGCTGTGCGCGTCACGCTCGGCGTGCAGTCGCGGCTTATCGAGGTACCTATCTCAGATGACGGTTTTGGCGATGTCGGCATGGAAGAGGTGGTCGCTAGCTTCGCAGAGACAGAGGCAGCAGACCCGGTGCGTCTCCGGATGGAACTGATGGCGCCGAGCGCCGATGGTGCTGCTGTTCATGGCTCCGGGATCGGTCTTTCCGCATGGGTATGGCCCGGATTCTGCGGCTCAGATGGAATCGTGTTCGATAGCGAGCGCCCGGTCCGCAACCTCGTCCAGGACGAATGCCTCCACGTCGGTCGTGACGACCAAGGGCGTCTCTGCCTTGAACCCGGCGGCGGGTACAGCGTTGCACGCGCCGTATTCGAAATCGAAGGCGTTCATGTTCCGTTCGATCTGCCTTGGCCCGATGTCACCGTAACCAGGCGCCGTGCAGAAGGCAGCCTTGCACCGCTCCCGCTTGGCACACGGCTCTCAGTTGGTGAAGATGATCGCTTCGATACGATAAGTATCAGATGCCCTGACCAGAAGGCTCAACTGATCATCCGCGGAAGACGCGAAGAACGGCCGTTCTCTGGAGGGCTGACTCGCAGTCTCGCTGTCCGGGACCTTCTGGCGCCCGCATCCGATGAACGTGTGTTGCTTCAGCGCGGAAACGGTTCGGAAGTCCTGCTATTCGAACTGGTCGCGGCACTTGCTCCTCAGGGAATCAACCTTCTTCCTGCTCACAGCGCGATCCGACTGCAGCTGAAATTTGGAGAGCCGGTCGATGCAGTGGCTGTCGAGGTCGAGGATGAAACCGGTTCTGTCCTTCTCGCCGAAGCAGCGCTTCGGTATCGGCCGGTGGCAACGCGTCGGCCAGAATGGTTCCATGCCGAGGTGAGCGACAGCGACGCGCACTGGCTCGAGCTGACCCTTGATACCGATTGGCTTGATGACGGCCCCCGCCTGGCCCGGCTCCTGATCCGTCCCGAAGGACGTGATGGTTGGCGACCGCTGCGCAATTCGCGGGGCGACAGTTTTGCTGTCGCTATTACCAACCCGGCGGCAAACGACTTCGTGCAGGACGCGGAGCTTCAGCGCCGGTTCGAGGCCCTCAGTCGCTGGCTATCGGATTGCTATGCAGCAGAGTGCTGGCCAACGCTGGAGCGTACATTGTTGCCGCGCTGGCAGGAACTCGGCCATCGGCTGCGAGAACTTCCCGGTGGCGACGGAGCGGTGATGCGGGCAGCCTGCTTGCCGCCTCCCGATCACGCGGCACCCGGTTGGGTACCGATCCTTCATCCTCTGCGGTTCGCTCCGGATCTATACGCTGCAGTGCCGCAGGCATTCGCCTCACTGGCGGCATCCATTGATCCTGGCGTCGCCGAAATGGCCGCGCTCGCCACACTCGACACGGCGCGCCTGCGCGAGCTGTCTCATCTTCATCCCACAGTCTACCTGGCCTTCCGGAACCTACAGGCGGCGCGCGACAACGGCGCGCGGTTGGAGGGTTTCAATCCAGCATGCTTCTTCGGAAACCTCCCATTGGTCGGCGGTGACCCATCGGCGGGATGGTTCTGGCGCGGTACGCCATTGCTCGGACCCGACCATTGGCGTGCAGCACATCTGCGGCTTGTCGAGCGGCTCGCCGCCGCCGGTCTGTTCGTCGACGACACGGCCGAAGAGGGGCCGAACAGCCGGCGCCAGGAATCCCTGCAACGCTTGATGCATGCAGCCTGGACCTTGGCACCCGGGAGACTTCGCCCACCTGCTCCGCATCGCAGCCAGGAGGCGCAGGAACCGGCTCGGGTCGATTTATGGGGCTCGGCGCTGCTTTCTGGCTTTGCCCGGGCAAGCCGCCTGAATGACGTGGCCGACTATGTCGATACCGTTTCCACGCGGGCGGGCATGCCGCCAGCGCAAGCTTTGACCAGCATCGCCTTCATGCTGCGCCTCGCCCCAGAGCTTTTCGCCTTCCATCTATTGCTCTGGCAAATCGCCAAGGAACGCCCATGACCGAACTCGACCCGATCCGATTCAGGGACGACCTCGGCGCGACACTGGCGCGCTACATTACAACGGCCACCGCAGTCTCTTCTGCACGGGCACCGCGACTTTCACGAGCCGTCGCTGACGCATGCGCGCGCTCGGCATTGGTGCGCGGCCCGTTCGTCGAGAGCCTGCCAGATTTCGAGAAGGGCGGGAGCATCGAGGAACTCGTTGCTAACGGTGCATTGCACGGTGCCTGGTCAGCGCTTTCCGAAAGCGAAGAAGGGCGATCCCTGTGGCACAGGCGGCTTCACCTGCACCAGTCCGCAGCCATCGGGCGCGACGAAAACTATCTCGTCGCCATAGGCACCGGCTCCGGCAAGACGGAATCCTTTCTCTTCCCCCTGATCGATGACCTTTTGCGTCAGGGAGAACTGGAGCGGCCCGGCGTTCGGACGATCCTTGTCTATCCGCTCAACGCCCTCGCAAACGACCAGATGCACCGTATCGCCCGGCTCCTGTTTCGGGATCTCGGTGATCCCGGCATCACGCTCGGGCGCTTCACCGGGCAGGTGCGATCAGATGCGACGAGATCGGACGAGGAAGGACGACTGACGGCCACGCCCACTTTTCAGGCCGACTTCCCCGACGCGCGCCATGCTCCCCGGCACTGGCTTCTCGCCAGGGGCGAGATGTTGGCGAACCCACCGCATATTCTCGTCACCAACTACGCCATGCTCGAGCACATCCTGCTTTTACCTCGCAACCGCGCCTTGCTGGCCGGGGCAGACCTCCGCTGGCTCGTCCTCGACGAAGTCCATACCTATAGCGGGGCCCAGGCCATCGAAGTGGCCTTTCTCCTGCGAAAGCTGAAAGCGCGGCTCGGCATACCCCAAGGGCAGATCCGGTGTGTAGGGACGTCCGCGAGCCTTGACCCAGCGAGGTGCGAAGAACTCGCGCGCTTTGCAGAAGAACTATTCGGAGAACCGTTCCCGAATGGTGACAGCGCGGTCATCACCGCCGAACGCCAACTACATCCTGACTTGATAGATGGTGCAGAACCAGAGGCTCTCTCCGCGTCCGACTGGGTCGAAGCGGGACAGGTGCTCTCAGAGTTACGAGAGCAAGGATGCCTTGCGGCTGACAACGACTATCTGACCGAGGACTGGAACGAGATGATGGGGGAAGCCGGCCTTGAAGCGCTGGTCCTCGACACTGCGCAGCCGTTCGGAGAAGGGCTCATTGAGCGGCTCGCTTGCATCAAACAGGTTCGCGACGTCGCCAGCGCGCTCAAAGAGCGCGCCCTGCCTTTCGCCGATCTGGCGGCGCAGGTGTTTCCGTCGGAGTCGGAAGAGACGGCGCAGACAGCTCTAACGACTTTGATCTCAATGGGTGTTCTGGCTCGACCTTCCGCCCCAGGCGCGTTTCCACTTCTCCCTGCCCGCTTTCATCTCGCCGCCTCGGGCGTGGAGGGTGTGACGTTGAAGCTATCCGCGAACGACGCTGAGAATTGGTCGGACTTCCGGCTTTCGCGCAACGGCATGCATATAGCTGACGCCCCGGCATATCCCCTTTTCGTCTGTCGCAACTGCGGAGAGCCCTACGTCGAGGGCTGGGACGATGGAACGATGCTTCATCCGCGCCCCGAGATCAGTCCCGGATCAAGACGCCGGGTTCTCAGATTGATAAGGGCAGGAGAAGCAGCAACAGAGATCGACACCGACGAGCTCGATGACGAGCCCCATGACGATCCGCCTTGTGAGTTTTTCGCTGCCACAGGCGAGTTGGCGGACGGCCCCGGGGAAGGCGTCCTCTCGCTTGCTGAAGCGCCGATGCGAGAGGATGTCGAGGAGCGCCGCAGTTATGTCCGAAAGTGCCTTTCCTGCGGAGCATCAGGCGGACGCTTCGCCGAGCCGGTGACCCCGATTCACCCTGGCGACGATGCGCTTGCGTCGGTGACGGCACAGACATTGCTTGAGGCTCTGCCTCCGCCGCAGGGGCAGTCGTCCGAAGCGCCAATGCAGGGTCGGAATCTTCTCGTCTTTGCCGACAACCGTCAGGATGCAGCGTTCTTCGCCCCATTTTTTGAACGTACCGCTCGCGATCAGGCTCTGCGTGCAGCCATGGTCCAAGCCCTGCGCAGAGAGACCAATGAGGCCTTGGACCTCATGGGGCTGCGCGATGGTGTCTGGACGTTGCTTCGGCGATCCGGCTTCAAGCTATACGACCGCCGCAATCCTGAACCTCTGAGCAGCAGCGCCGCAAAAGACCGCCTGATGGCCCTGATCGCGGCCGAACTCTGCGGCGGTCCGCTTCGGTTGTCGCTTGAATCCCTCGGCCTCATCACGGTTAACTACGAGGGCAGCGCAAGTATCGCCCAGCGACTGACAGAAAGGGTTCCGCCTGAATATAGAGGCATAGTGCCCGCTCTGGTCCGATTTCTCCTCGATCTCATCCGGCAATCGAGAGCAATCAACACGCTGGAAAACATCGACCTCACGGACGAGTCTATTTGGGGAGAGGGGCTGGCGAGCGCTGACATCTCGTGGTCGCTGACGCGGACCCACCGAAGCCGCCGACTGCGAACGTTGCTCCCGGAGCCCGGGCGCCCCAATAGGTCACTTTGGGTGCTGGTCGATAGGTTAGGGATTCCCGAAGAGCAGGCAAGAGACATTCTCTCGGCTTTCTGGGAAGAGGCGACGCGGCCCCGACACCGTCTCCTGCTACCCGGGGGCCATGGTCATGTGCTGAACCTGGCCGCCATGCGTTTCACAGTGACTGCGGAAGAAGAATTGCGCCGCTGCGAAAGTTGCGGTGCATCCAGCCAGATCGATCTTGGGGGCGCCTGTACCGCATGGCGCTGTACCGGTTGCACCGTTCCGGTATCGGCCGAGGAACGCGACGAGGCGCGCCGGCGCAATCACTACCTTGTTCGTTATGAAGGGCAGCCGCTGAGCGGGATCGCTCGGGAGCACACGGCTGCCATATCGACAACCAAGCGATCCGAGATCGAAGAGCGGTTCCGGCAGGGTGAAATCAACCTGCTCAGCTGCACCACGACAATGGAAATGGGTGTCGATCTGGGTGAGCTGGAAGCAGTTTTCTGCCGGAACGTCCCGCCGGGGATCGCGAACTATCAACAGCGCGCAGGTCGGGCCGGTCGACGCGCTCAGGCCGCACCCGTTGCGTTGATGATGGCCAGATCCGGCAGGTACGATCAGGCACAGTTCAACGATCTGCGCGGATACCTTGAGGCATTGCCGCCAGCCCCCTATTTGACGTTGGACAATCCGAGCTTCTTCCGAAGGCATCAAGTCTCGTGCCTGCTGGCAGGCTGGCTGGATCGTCGCCTTGCAGGTCACGAGCGCACAGGCGCTCCACGTCTGCGCGATGTGCTGGGCAAACGCTTGGACGAGGCAGCGGAGGCGGCTCTGCTGGCAGACGTTTCAACATGGCTCGCATCAGAGGCCGGAATTGCCGCGCGCACGGTTGCCGAAGGCATGGCAGCCACTCTCCCGGCAAGACTCGATCATGTCGGCCTCACTGCCGGTGAACTGACCGAACACGCGCGCGCCGAGATAACGCGCTGGATCAGGGCTACTTGCGCCCGCTGGCGTGAGTTGAACGATGCATACGAAACGGCCCGTGCTGCGCTCGATGATCCGGAAGCAAGTCAGGCGCGGGAACGAGCTCTCCTCGGTCGAATGAACGGCCGCTTGGGCGATATGCATCGATATCTTGATCGATTCCTCGTCGAGGCCCTGTCGCGTGCAGCCGTGATCCCGACCTACAGCTTCCCGGTCCACTCAATTAATCTCGAGATCGTCACCGAACGAGGTACTCGCACTGCCTCGGATGACCGCGAGCTGCAGCTCGATCGAGACGCAACGATGGCGATAGCAGAATATGCGCCGGGCGCCGAAGTCGTGGCCGGCGGCCGAATTTGGACATCTGCTGGCATCGCACGCAGAGCCACCGTCGGCACCGGCGACGCCTGGATGGAGCGCGACTTTCACCGCGTTTGTCCGACGTGCCAGCATGCAGAAACCCATCACGATCGGGACGATTTCGGGGAGAACTGCCCTCAATGCGGCGCGCGGGCCAGCGGTCCGCGTCGTGCTTCCGTTGAACCGGTCGGTTTCCTGACTTCGTATGCCGATCGACAGGGAAGAGACCCCGGCGCGACACGTTTGCGGGTTCGACCTGTCGACGAAGCGCGCCTCCTGACGCGAGCACGCCCTGAGGATTTCCAAATCTCTGACCTCGCACGTGTAACACATTTCTTCGCGCCGGCCATTGCTCCGGAGGGAAGTCAGCCCGGGCGCATGCTCGTCCTTAACCGCGGACCATTGGGCGCGGGCTATCTTTGGTGCCCGGCCTGCGAGCATGCGCGACCGGCACCTCAGGAGGCACTTGGAGGGGCAGAAATCCCGGCCGTTCATGAGAACCCACGGACCGGCGATCGGTGTCGCGTAGAGTCTCTACGGCGGCCCGTGGATTTGGCTCATGTCTTCGAGACGGACCTTCGCGGCGTCCGCATCGACCAGCCGGTCCCTGACTTTTCGGATCGCCCCACAGACACCGAACGGCGGGCTGCCCGAGACGGCTTTCTTAGAACGTTGGCAGAGGGATTAAGGCTTGCAGCAGCTGACATTCTCGAAACCGACTCCAGAGATCTGCGCGCGACCGTCGAGCTTCCCGGTGGTGCCCCGCTTGTGATCCTCTCGGACTCTGTACCAGGCGGTGCTGGCTACTGCCGTCGACTGTTCGACGATTCTCGTTTCTCGGCGCGCGTGCTGCTCGGTCGAGCAATCGCGGTCCTGGATTGCCCTCGTGGCTCAGCGTGCGAGACGAGTTGTTCGCGGTGCCTGAATGATTACTCCAACCAGGTTCATTGGGATCAGTTTGATCGCCGTCCAGCGCTGGACTGGTTGCACGGCCTGCTTGCAGAGTCGACACCGCGGCCCACTCACGCTCCCGAGCCGGCGGTCCCGGTAGCGCAAACCGCGGCGGCTACATTGCGGGTGCGTCTGGAAGGAGCTGGGCTAGTGGCCGTGTCTTCGCCAGCTCTATGGGGGGCCGAAGATCGATCCGAAGCTCTCACAAGCGCACGGGCATTGCGAAACTGGCTCGATGAAGCATCGGACCGCCGTGCCCTATTCCTGCTTTCTCCGGGTGCGGTCGATGGGGGCACACCGACAGGCCTTGATCGTGAGATTGCCTATGCTTTAACGCCCTATGAACGATCCGGTCAACTTCGCTTCTGGACGCTCGATAGGTCCGTCTTGGCGCATGCGCCTCGGCTGTCCGTTCTGAAAGGGCGCGAGTCAGAGTTCTCCGTGGATGCGTTCTATGCGGAGCGGGACGCGGCTGCTGCTCTTGCGGGCCCACTCCTGGGGGTGAGCCACCTGTTCTCATGTTCAGCAGGCGACAGCTGGCTCGCCTCTGTTCAGAACAGCGTCCGAACGCTGCCAGGTCCGTTGGCTGGGCTGACCGAGCGCTTGCGCGTCTTCCGCTTCCGGCCAGGAACCGCCCGTGCTCTCACGCCGCTTTTCCAAGGTGTTGCAGGGCGCCGTGTCGCGCTCGAAATTGAAGATCCATGGTGCGGCGTTCGCCCGCACAACCGCCGACGTCTCGCAAGTTTCGTTGCAGCGGTCGGCACGGCCGGCGTCGACATAGCGCGGCTCGCGGTCGTGTGGAATCCCGATCATGGAGAGCCTGACACGCCGCAAGCCCAGTCGAGCGCGGTGCGCGCTGAGCTCCGATCTGCCGGAATCGCAGTTATGCCCGAGCTCCATCACCGCTCCGGACGCGACCGTCATTTCCATGATCGCGTCGTGACCCTCCAGACTCTCGACGACGAGGCCAGAGTCAACTTGAGATGGGATGTGACCGCGGGGATCGACAATCTCATGTCTCACTCGAAGGAGTGTAGCGTCTTCATCGAGGAACGCTGAGCGTGGAAGCCTACCCGGAAGCACGAAGAACTTCGGCCCCTCTTGCTTCCACAGTGCTTCCACGGCCGGCCCAAACGCAAACGCCACCCCGGAGGGCGGCGCTCAAGCGTTTGATAACGCGGAATAATTTGGTTGCGGGGGCAGGATTTGAACCTGCGACCTTCAGGTTATGAGCCTGACGAGCTACCGGACTGCTCCACCCCGCGCCAATTTCGGCGGTGGTCGCTCCGTGTCCATCTCGGTGTCACGGAGAGCGGTATGTAGCAACCTCCGTGCAGTTTGGGAAGCGTTGATTCCAGGAAAGTGCAACTAAATTCCTGTTTTTTACAGCTTTGTTCAGGGCAGACTGAGTTTTGACGTTCTTCCGCCGTCGATCGTGTATATTTGACCCGTTACAAACGAGGCTTTCTCCGAGGCAAGCCAGCTAACAAGTGCAGCGACTTCCTCCGGCGTACCCGTTCGGCGCACAGGGTGGATGCCGCCAATCTTGTTTTTGAACCCGACCGGGTCGTCCATCGATTCAATGAACGCATTGTTCAGCTCGGTATCGATCCAGCCCGGCGCGACCGCGTTGCAACGGATGTTATCCTTTCCGTGGTCGACCGCAATGGCCTTGGTCAATCCGTGCAACCCCGCCTTGGAGGCACAATAGGCTGGATGCCTCGGGTTGGCTCCCAACCCTTCAATCGAACCGATATTGATGATGCTGCCACCGCCAGCGACCCGCAACAACGGCAGTCCGTGTTTGATGAGCAGGAACGGTGCCGTAAGATTGACCGCGAGGCTGAGATTCCACTCAGCCAGAGCCGTCTCTTCCGCATCCGCCTCAAACATCACACCCGCATTGTTGACCAGAACGTCCAGCCGCCCGGCCGCCGCGTCCAGGGATTCAACCACTTGCTGCGGAGAAGACGGATCGGAAAAGTCTGCGGCGATGCTTTCAAAACCCTCGGCACCTCGCCTTTGTGCTGTGAAGATCCTGTAACCTTCCTCCGCAAGGATGCGGGCGCACGCCAGACCGATCCCGGCACTGGCTCCGGTAACCAGGGCAACCTTTCCGCTGACATCATTCATGAAACTGGCTTCCCGCCATTGACCTCAACCAGACTGCCGCACATGTAGCGCGCTTGGTCTGAGCAGAGGAACACCACTACGTCTGCAATGTCAGCAGCTTGCGCGATGCGACCTATGGGAACCGTCTTGTCCAGACTGGCCACCGCCGTTGCCGGATCCAGCCCCCTGATCTCAAACCCGGTCCTCAACATGGGCGTATCAACTTCGTTGGGACACACCGCATTTACCCTGATGCCCTGGTGCGCATGATCTCGGCCGAGGCATTGGGTCATTGAGGCTAACGCCGCCTTGGTCATGCAGTAGACCAGGTGATCGGGACCAGGATGCACGCCCCAGCAAGAGGCAATGTTCACGATAGCCGCGTTTCCCGATTTCGCAAGCAAGGGGATGCCCGCCCGGCAGACCCGGAAAGGCGCCTCAATATTCACAGCTACGGACAATCTGAAGTCGTCGTCGCTTGCGTCTGTGATCGGCCCACGCCGCATAAGTCCAGCATTGTTGACGATGATATCAAGCCCGTCCAGCAATTCAGCAGCGCGGGCTGGCAAACCATCGGCGTAGTCAGGATCCGTCAAATTGCCAGGAATGAAAATTTCGCCTTCTGCTGCATCCAATGATAAATCGGCAATGGCGACCTTTGCGCCAGCACCGCGCAAAGCTGCAACGATCGCTTGCCCCATACCGCCGCCGGCGCCCGTGACCAGGGCTTTCCGTCCTTCGAGCATTTGATTGCCTCTCGTTGCCTGAGCCTAGGGATCCCTAATCGAGTTAGTACCAGCCAGCCATAACAACGGTTGGCCGGTAGCGCTCTGTTGAAAACCGTCCGCGACAGAGCAGCGTGGTTCAAAGTCCGAAAATCCAACTACCGACTATTCTGAATGATTATCGACATCAATCATTCCTCAAATGTATGGCGTTATGGGTCGGAGATGAGCGTTCTCAATTGCAGGTGCTCCCGAGCTGGCAGCTATGCACGATACATTGTCCTGCAACCAACTCATTATTGAGCTAGCTGCCGCCGCTATTTATCGGTTGAAGCAAATCCTGGGGCTAATGACAGACGCAGAGTTCCGGAGATCTGACTGTTACTGGCATATCTACGTTTCCAGTTTTGAAACCGGATGTTGAGCCCTTTGGCGCCTGGGGCTGGCTCATGGCGGGGTGACCGAAACGGCGAGGACCGTTTCCTGACTTACGAGGAGAATGTCGAATTTGTGGAGCGCAACAAGTTCAGTCTGTTCATGCCCGCCACGTTCAGCTTTCTTGAGGAGGAACGGATTCTTTGCGCTTTTCTGATTGATGCCGTTCCTAATCTGCCGGGCACTGATTCCATCATCGAAGCATATTTGAGGATGGCAACCGATTATGATCCTGTTGCTGAAAATTTGCCGGTTTAGCATGACCCATTTCGATGTCCTGCCGCGTGGCACCTCGGTGCCCTCGACGCGCTTGCGGGCAATGGCTATGCGAACGAAACTGAAGGTCGATACGTCTGGACCGGAAAAATCGGCGGCGCATGATACCGGCCAGTTTGTGGAACGCCGACAACGTTGATCAGACCAATGTGGACGAGACCGAAGTGCTGAACCAAAGCCGCGCCATACCGGACACGTTGGCAGACCCATCAGCGCGTCAGCCCGAACAGGATTTGAGAGCCTGCTGGGTTGAAACTTGCGCGGGTGTTATCATCAATTTTTGGGACGGAGAATGTGGACAAAGCAGGCACTTCGGGAGCTGGTCATCCACGTCGACAATGCAATTTCCATTGCCCGAATATTGGAGGGTGATCTCCATTGATGGAATCCGGCTTAAACCTCTGCATTGTTGAGATTCTTGGGCAGGCGGACGGTGATTAGGGCGCTGGCCGGCGCTTGAGCGGAGGACAGGTCATGTGCGACACTTCGTTGATAAACCATCACTGACAACGACAGACATATGGCCTCGATTTCGCTCCATGACGCCCAATCCATCATTAAAGCTGCGCTCGCGGTGTGCTTTGGAGGGGGCATCCTCTCGCTCTGGGGCGTGAGGAAGAGGCAGCGCCGCTTCTCGCGCATATCGCGCAGGCCAAGGCATTCACCTGTATTGCGTACGGCAAGTCGACGGGCGCTGTCCGCGAATGGGCCGAGGAAACGCCAATCTGGTTTCACGGTGTGGCGCGGGCTGCGCAACAGCAAATGAGGCAGCCGCTCATAGGGTCAAAGGGAGGCGTCTGTATCCGTGCTGCGGACGGGACAGTTCCCGGTGCTGTGGGAGTTGCCGGCGGGGCCGGTGAACAAGACGAGAAACTCGCTTGTATGGGCATGGAAGCGACCGGTTTTGTCGCTGATGCCGGATAGGCGATGCAGGTCTCATAAGCTGTGCCCGACAGCTGGCCGCTTGATGAGCAGCAAGAGCATTCGAAGCGTCCGAGCGGCTCTTGATGAACTCGCAAGATTCGGGAACGGCAGTGCCTGAAACCAAGAAAGGGCCCGAAGTGAGCCCTTTCCGTGAGACGATAATACACAAGTCTCAGAATTCCATATTGGATTTCCGTCAGTCTACTGCAGCACCCGAGGTTGCTCCGATGTAGCTGTAGAACCGCCTGGACGGGTGTAGTCCCTGCTAATCTCACTCGACATTGGATCACCTCCTTTCAATAGCCGAACGATTCGTTGAAATTGGCACATTTGTCAGACAAACGGAAGCCCTGTCGCCTCAGCCGAGAGTATCGTCCAGAGCCGCAAGCAATTTGTCGATTTCCTCAACGCTTGTGTAATGCACGAAAGATAGGCGCAACACGCCAGGATCGGACTTCACGCCCATGGCTTCGATCACACGCACCGAATAGAAATTGTCCGCCCCTGCCATAATGCCTTTCTTTGCAAGGTCATCGGCGATCTCGGCGGGATGCCGGTTGAGCGTTTCCATTGCCACCGTCGGGGCACGGACCGCCGCATCGGTTGGTCCAAGTATGCGTAAATCGTTTCTCACCCGCAAATGATCCAGCAGGCGTGTAAGTTGTGTCTGCTCCTGAGCCCGAAAGAGATCATGGACCCGTTGCCCGATAACCGATGGTTCAGCGGCATCGCCTCCAAAGTGATGTGAATGGACTGCTGTCATGTAATCCACCACCCCGTTTGAGGCAGAGATCTGTGCGTGATCCGGACCCGCAGGGGTCAGTTTGGAGCGAAGCTTGCCTTCATTGAAGAAATGGCTCTGGTTGTGCAATGCTTCCAACAGCGGGTGGCGGACGGCCATGAGGCCTTGATGGGGGCCGTAAACCTTGTAGAGCGAGCAAAGGTAGACATCCGCTCCAAGCGCTTCCATGTCCGGCAACCCATGGGGCGCATAGGAAACCCCGTCGACCACCACGTGGGCACCCGCAGCATGGGCCTTGTCCGCAATTTCTCTCACTGGATTGATGTGTGCAACGATGTTCGAGCAGTGAGGAAAGACGACCAGCTTTGTTTTGCTGTTGAGAAGGTTGTCCAGTTCCTCCGGTTTCAATTCGCCATTGTCCGGATCCACATTCCATTCGCGCACAGTGATGCCAGTTGCCGCCAACCGCCTCCAGGCACCTGAGTTTGCCTCGTGGTCCTGGTTGGTGACGATAATTTCATCTCCGTCGTGCCACATGGGCCGGAAGGCATGGGAGAGGACATAGACATTTTGGGTTGTCGACGGTCCCAGCAGGAGCTCATCGGCCGTGATGTTCATCAACCCTGCAAGCCGGGCATAGGCGCTGTCCATCTCCTGCCCTGCGCGAACTGAAGCTTCAAAGGACCAGTAGGGCTGGACCTTTGTCTCCTTGTAGTAGCGGGTGAGCCGGTCGATGACCTGACCGCAGGCGTAGGACCCGCCCGCGTTTTCAAAAAAGGCCTGACCCTGCAGAGACGGTTCCGAAAACGCCGGAAACTGGCTTCGAACGAATTCCAGATCGAGATTGGGCATCAACTCTCCGCTGACTTGTCTTTTATGAGGTGTTTCCATGCCAGCGGGAAAGCGATAGCTGCCAAAGCGCATTTCAGAACGTCTGTCAGCAGGAAGGGCAGGACGCCGACAGCGAAGGCTGCTTGCATACCGAAGAAACTGGCAAGCCAGATCACGCCGGGAACATAGATCAGGAAATTGCCGATCAGCATGGCCGGGAACATTTTGGCCGGCGTGCGATCCATCCCGCGTTCCGCGAGCCGTCCAACCACCACAGCGGCAATCAGGAAACCCAGGAGATACCCGCCAGTTGGACCCGCCATGTAAGCGATGCCAGCGCCCTCTGCGAACACAGGCAATCCCAGCGCGCCCTGTGACAGATAGAGAAGAACCGTTGCACCTGCGAGTCGCCAACCAAGGGCAGCACCCAGCCCCAGCACCACAAAGGTTTGCATGGTAACGGGTACCGGAAGAGTCAGAACGTTGATATGTGCCGAAATCGCAAGCAGCATGCTGCCTGCGAATGCCAGAACAATGTTTCTCAATAGCGAGTTGTCAGGCCAAACCGCCGTTGAAAGAGTGGAGTGAGTCGTTGAAAGCGAAGGCATTTGAGTTGTTTTCCTGCGGGCTTCAAATTTCAGCGAGGTATATTGCGCCATTGGCCGCGCGACAAGGCTTGTTTGGTCGTGTAAGAGGTGCGCCGGATCAGGAGAGGGTTTGCGATGGCCGGGTTGGCATTTGAACGTGAAATGGAATTCGCACACGGCACAGGGGATCAGGTTTCACCATTGATCCGCCGAATTGTGTGCAACAACCCGGGGCCTTTCACCTTTACCGGCACCGGTACCTACATTGTCGGTAATGGCAGTGTCGCCGTGATTGATCCCGGGCCAGAGAACGATGATCACTATGCCGCCTTGCTTGGCGAGCTCAAGGGCAAGACGGTCAGCCATATCATCATCACCCATACCCATATGGACCATTCCCCGCTGGCTGCGCGTTTGAAAGTAGACACCGGCGCGAAGACCTATGCCTACGGGCCGCATGGCTCTGGCAGACCGCAGCAGGTGCGAAGTGGCGATGTTCAGCTGGATGCAAGCGGGGATATGCAGTTTGCGGAGGACGTCACCGTTCGTCATGGCGATGTGATTGAGGGACAGGATTGGACGTTGGAGGCAGTCTTCACCCCCGGCCATACCTCCAACCACATGGCGTTTGCCTTGCGCGAAGAGAATGCGCTGTTTTCGGGCGACCACATCATGGCCTGGTCTACTAGCGTCATCGCGCCACCTGATGGGAACATGTCTGACTACTTTGCGTCGCTTCAGACAGTGCTGGGCCGAGAAGAAGAGGTTTACTGGCCAACCCACGGCCCGCCAAAAAGGAACCCGCGCGATTTTGTCCGGGGTTTTGTCACCCACCGCAAAATGCGCGAAGAAGCGATCTTTCGCCGGATCCAGAAGGGCGACCGGACAATTGGCGAGATCGTCAAGTCAGTCTACTCCGAGGTGGATCCAAGGCTTCACCCGGCTGCGGCCATGTCCACATTCGCTCACATTGAACACCTGCTGGAGCAGGAAAAGATCGTTACGGACGATACTCCTGCGCTGGATAGTGAATATCGGCAGGCTTAAGCAGGCGAATCCGGCAGCTCAGCTGTTGCCGGGCGCGAAATTGAGGCGTTTTTTCGCCGCACGCTTTGTGCGCAAATGTCCGCTGCTTTGCCATTGCACCGGCCATGAAGCTGCATTACTTAATTTGCTGGATTATTTATCCTTGTCTGCGGAACAAGGCGACAAAACCAACATAACCTGATCGGAGAGAAGTATGGCGAGCGAAGGCAAATGCCCGGTGATGGGCGGATCACAAATAGAGGCGAGCGCAACCACAGCTAACCAGAAATGGTGGCCAAACCAGTTGAATCTCAAGGCGCTGCAACAGAACTCTCCCCAGGCTGATCCCATGGGCGAAGATTTCAACTACGCCGAAGAATTCGCCAAGATCGACATGGACGCTCTGATCAAGGACGTTGATGCTGTAATGACCCTTTCGCAGGACTGGTGGCCTGCCGACTACGGCCACTACGGTCCGTTCTTCATCCGCATGGCCTGGCACAGCGCCGGCACCTACCGCACATTCGATGGCCGCGGCGGCGGCGGTACCGGCATGCAGCGCTTTGCCCCGCTGAACAGCTGGCCGGACAACGGAAACCTCGACAAGGCCCGCCGTCTGCTGTGGCCCGTCAAACAGAAGTATGGTTGCAAGATTTCCTGGGCCGATTTGCTCATTCTCGCCGGTAACCGTGCCCTTGAGACCATGGGCTTCAAAACCTACGGTTTTGGCGGCGGCCGCCCCGATGCCTGGGAGCCGGATGATGTGTACTGGGGCCCGGAACAGACCTGGCTCGGTGATGAGCGCTACAGCAGTGAGCGCGATCTGGCCAATCCGCTCGGTGCCGTACAGATGGGCCTCATCTACGTGAACCCGGAAGGCCCGAACGGCAACCCGGATCCGATTGCATCTGGTAAAGACATTCGCGAAACCTTCGCCCGTATGGCCATGAACGACGAAGAAACCGTCGCTCTGACAGCTGGCGGTCACACGTTTGGTAAAGCACACGGCGCTGGCGATGCGGCAAAAGTTGGCGCTGAGCCTGAAGGTACCAGCATCGAAGAACAGGGTCTCGGCTGGAAAAACAGCCATGGCACAGGCATCGGCGATGACACCATCACCAGCGGCATCGAAGGGCCCTGGACCACCAATCCGATCCAGTGGGACAACGGCTATTTCGACGCTCTGTTTGGTTACGAATGGGAGCTGACAAAGAGTCCTGCTGGCGCAAATCAGTGGACCCCAACAGCAGAATCGGCCGCCGCAAAGGCACCTCAGGCGCACGACTCATCCAAGAGCGTGCCGCTCATGATGACCACGGCGGACATGGCTATGCGGATGGATCCGATCTACGAGCCAATCGCCCGCCGTTTCCACGAAAACCCTGATCAGTTCGCGGAAGCCTTTGCCAAGGCCTGGTACAAGCTGACCCACCGTGACATGGGCCCCAAAAGCCGTTGCCTCGGTCCACTTGTTCCGCCTGAAGCTCAGCTTTGGCAGGATCCGGTTCCGGAAACATCCGACGACGCGCTCAGCGACAGCGATATCGCAGATCTTAAAGCCAAGCTTCTGGATTGTGGCCTGTCCACCGCTCAGCTGGTCTCAACGGCCTGGGCCTCTGCCGCATCCTACCGCGGTACGGACAAGCGCGGCGGCGCCAATGGCGCACGCATTCGGTTGAGCCCGCAGAAAGACTGGGCGGCAAACAATCCTGCCGAGTTGGCAAAAGCAATCGAAGTGCTGGAAGGCGCTCAAAGCGACTTCAATTCAGGCGGCAAGAATGTGTCGCTGGCTGATGTTATCGTTCTTGGCGGCTGTGCTGCGATTGAAGCTGCCGCAAAAGCTGGCGGTCACGACATTGAGATTGCCTTCTCTCAGGGTCGCACAGACGCCACACAGGATCAGACAGATGTGGATTCGTTCGCAGTTCTCGAACCTGTCGCAGACGGCTTCCGCAACCATCTCGGCGATGGCCAGGGCCGCCCCACCGAAGCATTGCTCATCGACCGGGCCCAGTTCCTGACACTGACGGCGCCTGAGATGACCGTTCTTGTGGGCGGTATGCGTGCGTTGGGTGCGAACTATGATGGTTCCTCTCACGGCATTCTGACAGACCGCCCCGGCACCCTGAGCAACGATTTTTTCGTCAATCTGCTCGACATGGGCACCGAATGGAAAGCACAGGACGGTTCAGAAGAAGTGTTCAACGGCGTTGAACGCGGCACCGACAACGTGAAATGGACCGGCACACGCGCTGATCTGATCTTCGGTTCAAACTCCCAGCTCCGCGCACTTGCGGAAGTCTATGCCTGTGATGATGCAGGCGAAACCTTCGCAAAAGATTTCGCAGCGGCTTGGGGCAAAGTCATGAACCTGGATCGGTTCGACCTGGCCTGATCAGCCTTCGCTGAATAAACAAACAGCGGTGCCTCGATGAAAGTCGAGGCGCCGTTTTTCATTGTGGTTTCAAATCCCGTTGTAGAAAATGTGCCGGCCAATTTTGGCCAGGCGTTTCATGCTCCTGGCTCAATGTGGATTCACATAATCGGCGTGATAGTGCGTCGCAATGTTGACGGCCTGGACACGATCTGAGTCGATCAGCGCCTCCATGGCCAGGTCGTTCGATTCTACCCAGATTTTCCGGTTGGCCGGATAATTCCTTTGGCCGTCGCCTGCGAACGAAAATTGGCAGGGGTTGAACCGGTGTTTGCCCTGGAAAACCGCTCCGCAAATAGTGTTGGGGTAGTGGCGGCTCTTGACACGGTTAAGGATGACCCTTGCCACAGCAAGTTGACCATTGACCGGTTCCGATCTCGCTTCGAAGTAAATGGCTAGGGCCAAACACTGATGTTCACGGCGGCTGAAATTATGGACCGTTCTGGTTTTTGGCGCGCGTTGGGTGCCAACTTTTCTTGAAACTGAAAGACGCGGGAAAGATGGGCTCGCCGCGAGGTTGCCTGGGCGGATTGTCGTCTTTGTGCTGATCTGCATTTCTGCTGGCTGCCGTTCAATCAGGTGCTTCACCAGAGGTAGTGCTTTGGTTGGTGAGACAGGTCCGGCTGCCGTTTCTAACGGTACGTAGGGAGTGGGGAATGCTGGCGAGCTTTTGGCTGTCTTGGATGATACGATGGCGATGCCCCAATTCGATGCTTCGAAGAGCGTAGTGGAATCAGAGTGTGGCGATGAGCTGTTTGAATTTTCGGAAAAGTACGATGGCTTAGAGAAGACTACGCCATATCCGACTATCGTGGCGCTTACAAAAGGCTTGAGAAAGTTGTTGCAAGTTGCCGAGCGGAAGAAATTGAAGTTAGTCGAAGGGTATGGAGTGCTGAACGGGTTATTCAGCGTTCAATCGACCACATCGAGAAGAGAAAGGCGCTTACAGAAAACGGTGAACAGAAAACGATTATGCAGCTTCAACTCCTGAGAGGTGTTCAAATGCACCTAGACGGCGATGCAGGCAAATAACCGCGCTGTCAAATAGAGGTAAAAAGACTGCTAAGACGCAGAGACTCTCGGATCGATTGGTGTCTTGTCATTGAGGCCCAGAATGTCTTCCAGAACCTTGGCACCGCGGATTACGCTTGCATCGCCACGAGGGGGACCGACGATCTGAAGGCCGACTGGCAATTCCTCCCTGGTAAATCCGGCCGGCAAGGAGAGGGCAGGGCAGGCCACATTGGTAATGGCGTAGGCGATGGCCAGCCATTCCACATAATTGTCGAACTTTTTGCCGTCACATTCCTCCACGTACCTGTTTTCTACCGGGAAGGGAGAAACGATGGTGGCTGGCGTCAGCAGCAGGTCGTAGGTTTCAAAGAAGGCGCGCGTCCGGTGGAACATGGCGGCACGCTGGTGCTCGGCCTTGACGATATCCGCCGCCTTTAGCTCCAGACCCTTTTCCACATTCCAGATAACCTCCGGCTTCAGCTCATCGCGGTTGTTGCGCAGCAACGGTTCAAGTCCTGTTGCGAAGGAAACGGCCCGAAGAGTTTGAAAGCAATCGTGTGCATCAGAAAAATCGGGGTGCGCTTCTTCAACGATCACGCCCGCCTCCTCAAATCGCTTGGCAGCAGCCTCGACGACTTCAGCAACTTCCGGGTCGACAGGTGTAATTCCAAGATCGCGGCTTACGGCGACTTTCCTGGGCATCCAGCTTCCGCGCGCTTCGTCCAGGTAAGAAACCCCATCATGAGGCAACGACAACGGGTCGCCAGGCTCCTCGCCCCGCATGGCGTCATAGAGCAAGGCCAGATCTTCTACATTTCGCGCCATCGGGCCTTCGACACCCATAAAGCCGTCAATGGATGAACCTCGTGTGCAAGCCACGCGTCCTGGTGATGGCCTCATCCCCACGATACTGTTGAAACTTGCAGGATTACGAAGCGACCCGCCCATATCCGAGCCATGCGCCACCCAAGCCATGCCGGTGGCCAGTGCTACAGCTGCACCGCCTGAAGAACCTGCAGCAGAGCGGGACGTATTCCAGGGATTCAATGTGCGCCCAAACACTTCATTGAAGGTATTGGCGCCGGCGCCGAATTCCGGCGTATTCGATTTGGCGTAAACAATGCCGCCTTCTGCTTCCATATGGATAACCAAAATGTCGGACTCGTCCGGGATGGCATCTGAGAAGATTGGTGACCCTTGTGTTGAGCGCACCCCCTCAACATCTGCCAGATCTTTTATCGGTAACGGTAGGCCAGCAAGCCGTCCACGCTCTTCAACCGGTTTGGTCAGCAATTCATCGGCATGTTTGCGCGCACGATCAAAGCAAAGCGTCGGCAGGGCGTTCACGTGAGATTCGACCTCGCCAATCCGCTTTTCCAGTGCATCCAGCAAATTGTGCGGCGTGACATCACCGGATTTCAGGTCGTCAACAAGCGCGGTTGCGTCTTTGCGGATCAGTTCGTCTGACATTTTGATTGTTCCCTGCTCAAATAAGCACTACGACGGAATTCTTCTGGCTCTTCACCCTCTGACTGTCACGCGCTAGCATAGAGTGACGCTCAGAGTAAGCCCCAACAAGGATGATGAATATGGCTCAGCTTTCCAACATGGCCGTCCGCGACATTGAGACGGTGGTTCATCCCTACACCAACCTCGCGGCTCATCGCGAAACGGGGCCAAACGTCATCCTGGAAGAAGGCAAGGGCATCTATGTTTATGACGAACAGGGTAAGCCCTACATCGAAGGTCTGGCCGGGCTTTGGTGCACTTCCCTCGGTTACGGAAACGAGGAACTGGTCGAAACGGCTGCCGCGCAGATGCGCAAGCTGTCTTACACACATATTTTTGGTGGCCGCTCGAACGATGTAGCGATCGAGCTTTCCGAAAAGCTGAAAGAAATCGTGCCCTGCGAAGCCTCCAAGATGCTGTTCTGCTGCTCTGGCTCTGAAGCCAACGATATGCAGGTCAAGCTCACCTGGTACTACAACAACGCGCGCGGCAAGCCGGAAAAGAAAAAGATCATCAGCCGCATCAAGGGATATCACGGGGTCACGGTTGCTTCCGGCTCGCTGACCGGACTGCCGCCGGTGCACGCAGATTGGGACCTTCCGATCAACAACATCCTGCACACCTCCCTGCCGCACTACTACCGCAACGCGGAAGAAGGTGAGAGCGAGGATGAATTCACCGACCGGATGGCCGCCGATCTGCAGGAAATGATTGAGCGCGAGGGCCCGGAAACGATTGCTGCCTTTATCGCCGAGCCGGTTATGGGCGCCGGTGGCGTAATTGTTCCTCCGGCCGGCTACTATGAAAAGATCCAGGCTGTCCTTGAGCCACACGATGTTCGTTTCATCGCAGACGAAGTGATTTGCGGTTTTGGCCGCACCGGCAACATGTTCGGAACAGAGACCCTTGGAATTAAACCGACTTCTGTCTCAATGGCTAAGGCAATTACCTCGGCTTACTATCCGCTTGGTGCGGTCTCCATTGAGGAAGATCTCTATCAGGCGATGCTCGAGCAAAGCAAAAAGATCGGTACCTTCGGTCACGGTTATACCTACACCGCCCATCCGGTTGGCTCCGCCGTCGCCCTGAAGGCGATCGAAATCTATGAGCGGGACGGTATTGTTGAACACGCCAAGAAGATGTCTCCGATCTTCCAGGGCCGTTTTGAAAAGCTGAAAGACCATCCGCTGGTGGGCGAGGTTCGTGGTGTGGGCATGATCGGTGCGTGTGAGCTTGTCGCTGACAAGAAGACGAAACGGCCATTCAATCCGGCGCATGGTGTGGGTGCCAAGGGTGTCCACTTCTGCCAGAATCAGGGGCTGATCAACAGGATGCTGGGCGACGCGCTGGCCCTTTGCCCGCCTCTCATCATCAAGGAAGACGAAATTCACGAAATGTTCGACCGTCTCGAAATGGCGCTCGGCGACGTGGAAGAATGGGTCAACAAAGAAGGCTTGCGCGAAGCCTAGATATTGCCCGGTTCTAGAGTTTTCCGCTTGCCCGAAGATTGAGGGCATACTCATAAAGCTGCCGGTCCCACCGGATGAACGGCTCGATCATGTCTGCCGCTTCGGTGACAAACTTGCGGCGGACACATTTTTGTCCGCCTTGCTCCAAGCCATCGCCGTTGGAAACATTCCGTTTCCCGATATTTGGGAGGACTGGCAAGTTGGCTGATTGCAGCACTTGCACAAAGTCCCGGTCAAAGCTGTCCTTGAAACAGACATGATCAAACTTCTGAAGGTTTGTCTTGGCTTGCTCCAGAAGCGCAGCCCAATCTTTATCCGTGTCCGGAATAGGATAGTGGCTACTGCCGATTTGGCGAACCATGACATTATCTGCCAGCTGACGGATACGGACGTCGTCAATGGCATAGAACTCTGCCGCTGGTAACTTCACGGACCATGCATAAACATCATCCATGTATTCGCGCGTATTGCGCCAGGCGGTTTTTCGAAATGTATGATGCAACGACCAAAGCCGTTCGGCCGGATCGCAAAGGGTGGTAAAAGACACACCTTCAAGCTCGCCCAGTTTCGTCTTTGTGGACCAGGAATAATGGCCACTGACAAACCGCGCCTTTCGGGCTTTTTCAAGCAGCTGCTCGCTCACATAATCGCGCTCAAAACAATCCGTCAGGGCAACGCTGTGCCCGCTTTTGCGCGACCCGACACAGGCCATCACATAGTCCTTCGCCGTGGTTCCTGCGGTTTTGGGGATATGCATAAAAATCAGTTTTTGAGGTGCTCTTGCCAATCCGAGCCGGCCAGCACTGATACGCACCCACGTGGTGGCGCGCAGTTGAAAGAACCTGAGAACCGGGAAGCCCTTAATCCTAAGTATTCGGTAGAACCGCTCGGGGGGCAAAGATACATTTACAAGCACCGCAGGCCCTCAATCACTCTTTGAACTTACGCAAAAACTGGTTTAGGGGACCGCTAGTCCAAAAAAATTACCAGAAACTGAACTCAGTATTCAGACTATTAACCTATGAGGGCTGGTTATCAAGTATTTTCTCGCTATAGCAGGGTCTAGTCAACAGGAACCTGCACCTGCACTAGGCCCGCAGCGCCCGCTTCGAAGCTGACATGGGCTTCGCCGTTCGATGCAGTGAGCTGCATGTTTCCAGTTATCTTGCCATGCAGATCTGCGAACTTCCGGGAAAGGATTTTACCATCAAGCAGCCGAACACGGTGAAGAGACTTGCGATCCGCACCCGGAACAATTAGCGCCGTGCCGGCATCTGTTTCGACGGTGGCGCTCAACTCTTGAGCGCGTGATCCAATGGCGTGATTGGAGAAGCCGTACTTCTCGGCTTCAAGAACCATTTTGCCTTTTTGAAGGGACCAGAATTGCAAAGTTCCGCCAATATGGGGCGTGACCACGATTGCGATCTCTTTCACTCCATCTCCGTCATAATCAGCAATGCCTGCCACATTTAGCCAACGGTTGCTGGTGCCGATGAACGGGGTTCTGGCAATCAGTTTCAATCCGCCATTGGCGCTGCATGTTGCGCCTGCGGATCCATAAACAGCCAAGGCTGCGCCCAGGTCCAGATTACTCTCGATAACAACGATTTCGTCGTAGATATCATTTTCCAGATCGACGAGCCGGGCTTCGCGGTCTTCAAACACATGCTGATCGTCGAGCACGTGTTCCATGATTCTTCTGCACGATGTTTCCACAACGAGGCTGCCGGCCTCAATTGTATCACCAAGAATGCCATGGCCGTAACGCTTAGTAGGCTTTGCCAGCCAGGCGCGCTTAAGGTTGTTCTTGCCGGCGCTGACGATCGCATCGGGCAGGGCGCCTTTCGGTAGATCCTGGGCTGTGGCCGTTGAAGCCACGGCCAGGATCATTAATCCGGCTATTCCAAGAAATTTAGAGAACAGCAAGGGCCTGCTCCAGGTCTGCTATGAGATCGTCCGTATCTTCGATACCGATGGACATCCGGATCAGGTTTTCCGCAACGAGAGAATGTTCTCCTTCCACTGTCTTGCGATGCTCAGCCAGGCTTTCCACGCCGCCGAGGGATGTGGCGGGAACAAAGAGCTTCAGGGACGATGCCACTTCCTTGGCCTCTGCTTCGCCGCCGCGAACCATGACTGACATCATGCCCCCAAAGCCGCCCGTCATTTGTCTCGCCGCAATATCGTGCCCCGGATGGGCTTCAAGACCAGGATAAAGCACGGCGTCCAAGCGTGGATGATTCTCAAAATGACGGGCAATTTTCAAGGCATTTCGCGACGCGGCTTCAAACCGGACGAACAGCGTGCGCATCCCGCGAAGCAGCAACCACGACTCGAAGGGCCCCAGAATGGAGCCGAGATAGTGGCGGTTTGTCTGCACTTCTTCCCAGAAACTGTCAGCTCCGGCAGCCACCAATACACCTGCATTCACGTCAGAATGTCCATTCAGATATTTCGTGGCGGAGTGAAAAACAATGTCGGCGCCGTATTCGATTGGCCTGGTGCTGACAGGTGTTGGCACGGTCGCGTCGACGCCCAGCCGGGCACCTGCGGCATGCGCTGCTTTCGCAGCAGCTTCAATGTCAATGATGTCCCATGTGGGATTAACCGGCGTCTCAATCCAGACCATCGCCGTCTTGCCTGGCTGGATGGCCTCTTCCAGTGCACCGGGTTTTGTTTGGTCAAACAGGGTGAGGCCGATGCCTCGCCGTTCTGCGATCATGCGCAACCAGTCCTGACCGCCGTGATACATGATTTGCGGGGCAACGATCTGCTGACCGGTCCTGACTGTTTCGAACAGGGTGGAGAACGCCGCGAGACCCGATGCAAATACAAGCGCGTCCGCGCCACCATCGAGATGGGTCAGAACTTCTTCTGTTTTCCGAATCGTGGGTGAGCCGTACCGGGCATAACTGTATTCGCCCAACAGATCGTAATTCTCGTCTCTGCCAAACGTAGTGGAAGAGTGGATCGGTGGAACGACCGCACCGGTTGCTTCATCTATATAGTGGAGTGCCTGAGCGACCAGGGACCGGGTCGAGGGAAAAGTGTTGCTCATACTAGACGTGTTGCCCGCCATTGATATGCAATTCAGCGCCCGTGACATAACTGGATTGTTCGGTGCACAGGAAATAGATCGCCTTGGCCACTTCTTCCGGCTGACCCAACCGGCGCATGGGAATGTCCTTGATCATGTTTTCTGTCCCGGGAGACAGGATTGAGGTATCAATCTCACCTGGAGAAATAGCGTTTACGCGAATGCCAAGAGGCCCAAAATCCGACGCCATTTCCCGGGTAAGAGAGGCCAAGGCAGCCTTTGACGTGGAGTAGGCTGCACCGGCAAACGGATGCACACTGGATCCGGCAATCGACGTGACGTTCACCACCGAGCCCGTGGCCTTCTTGAGCTCGCCGACAAGCCCTCTCGCGAGCATAATGGGCGCGAAAAAGTTGACCTGGAAAACCGTTTTCCAGTCGTCAATGTCCGTACCCATGGCTGGCAGCCGTTCACCCTTGGAATCCTTTGGTGATATGGCGGCATTGTTCACCAGCGCGTCGAGGCGGCTGCCCTGTGCCTTGAGGCGCTCGCACATCTCCGCAATGCCTTCAACCACATTCTGTGGGTCAGAAAGGTCAATTTGAATATGATCTTCCGGTCCGGCTTCCCAGGGGCAGTTCTCAGGAAACCCATGCCTCGAGCACGTGATGACTCGCCAGCCTGCACTGGAGAATCGTTTAACAGCGGCATGCCCAATTCCCCGGCTTGCACCGGTTAGAATAAGAGTCTTGCGTTCTTCATTCGGTATGGCGGTCATATGAACTCGATTCCATGGAACTCAGGGGTATAGTTGCGATCTTGCCCAATCTTCATCTGGCGTATTCCGGCGGAAGACGACCCGGTCATGAAGTCGGAAGGGCCGGTCGTGCCAGAATTCCATATAGAGCGGCGCAACACGAAAACCAGACCAATATTCAGGGCGAGGTACAGTTCCAATAGCATGTTTGGCGGCATACTTCGCAACGGCCTTTTCCAGCGCGAACCGGCCTTCGAGTGGCCGGGATTGTTGCGAAGCCCAGGCGCCAATGCGGCTGCCGCGCTCTCTGGAGTTGAAATAGGCGTCTGCCTCTTCGTCGGTCACGACTGTTACAGTGCCGCGAATCCGGATCTGCCGCCGAAGCGATTTCCAGTGAAAACACAATGCTGCCTTTGGCTGCCCCAGGATTTCCTCGCCCTTCTGACTTTCGAAATTTGTGTAAAAGACGAAACCGCGTTCGTCGAAATCCTTCATCAAAACCATGCGCACGTTTGGCATTCCGTCGGCATCGACTGACGCGATGGACATTGCGCTTGGGTCGTTCGGCTCAGATTCACCGGCATCCTTGAACCATTCGGCGAATAGCGTGAAAGGGTCGTCTCTTGAGATAAAATCCGGCGCTGCCTTCGGATGAACATGTCCTGCCATAATCACCTCATATCTTTGCGTGAGGCGCAGTCATTTCATCCCTCCGGAGTTTTGGCAACCTCAGTAATTCGGTAACATTCTGCAACATTTCTCAATTCTTTCAAAAGCCGACCTTTATTGATAGATCGCTCAATCACAATGTGTAAGGTGCGCGCAACTTTTCTGGGGATTCTGTGTAAGTTTTAAGGATGGGTGATGATTGAACCTGGACCACTAATGGCAGGCAAGCGCGGGCTTATTATGGGCGTCGCGAACCAGCGCTCAATTGCCTGGGGCATTGCCGAGGCGTGTGCAAGCCACGGAGCAGAACTGGCCTTTACATTTCAGGGCGAGGCCCTGGAAAAGCGCGTTCGTCCGCTTGCTGAATCGGTCAACGCCAAGCTCGTTTTACCTTGTGATGTCACCGACGAGGCATCGGTCGATGCCACATTTGCGGGAATCGAGAAAGAATGGGGCAAACTCGACTTTGTGGTTCACGCCATCGCGTTTTCCGACAAGGAAGAGCTGACCGGCCGTTATGTGGACACAACGGCAGATAACTTCCAGAAAACCATGCTGATCTCCTGCTACTCGCTCACGGCAATCGCCCAACGGGCGGAGAAACTGATGGCTGATGGCGGTTCTTTGCTGACTTTGACTTATTATGGCGCCGAGAAAGTCATGCCGCACTACAACGTCATGGGGGTTGCCAAAGCGGCGCTGGAAGCAAGTGTGCGCTATATGGCTGAAGATCTGGGCAAGAAGGCAATTCGGGTCAATGCCGTGTCTGCGGGACCGATTAAGACCCTTGCTGCATCGGGCATTGGCGACTTCCGCTACATCCTCAAATGGAACGAATACAATTCACCGCTTCGCCGCACAGTCGGTATTGATGAGGTGGGCGATTCGGCACTCTATCTTTTGTCTGACCTGAGCCGCGGCGTAACCGGCGAAGTCCATCATGTGGATTGTGGATATAATCTGGTTGGAATGAAGGCAGAAGACGCCCCCGATATTGCGGTGACCAAGTGATCAAGGATCTCCCGCCGTTCTACTTTCTGAGGCATGGCGAGACGGCATGGAATCACGCCCGCCGGATCCAGGGACAAATCGATACACCGCTGAACGAAACCGGCCATATGCAGGCCGAAGGCATGGGCAAACGCCTGGCCCAGGTTCTGGGCGATCCTGCAGATTATCGTTTCGTAACAAGCCCGCTTCAACGCACCAAGCAGACAATGAGCTATTCCCTGAAGGCCCTTGGCCTGCCAGCGGATCATGCTGACGAGGATCAGTGCCTGATTGAACTCAATTTCGGCGAGGAGGAAGGCACCTATTGGCCTGATCTAAATGCCAAAGGTGTGGATCCCGCCAAAAAACCCGCCGAGTACCACGCCTGGCGCCCGGAAAACGGCGAAAGTTACGAAGACGCGCGCGCGCGCGTCCGCGACTGGCTGGAAGGCTTGGACCGCCCGCACGTGGTCGTCGCCCACGGCGGCATCAGCCGCGTGGTGCGCGGACTGGTGTTCGATATGGAACCACGCGAGATCGTCCAACTCAAAGTTCCGCAGACCCGTTTCTTCCGCATCCAGGATGGTGGCCTGGACTGGTTTGATGTGGCGGATGCGGAAACTTAAATCCAGAGCTCCGTGCGTCTGCGGGTGCTGATCCCGCTAGCGCCGCTTTCTCATCATAGCTGCATCGTTCAGAAGGCTTGCCAATCGCGCCGCGATTGGCGACAAATCTCTTTATCTACTTCCAGAGGGAGAGAGCTGTTCGGTGGTTCTTCCCTATTTTCATAGGGGTTCAGAATGGCCGTTGAAAGATTTGAGATTGTTCGCCGGGAGCCATATGCGGATGGACAGAAATTTGATGCGGCCGGCGCATTTGAGCGGATCGACGGAATTGCCCATTACGCTGTCGATCCGGCGTCACCTCATAACCGGCAAATAACGGACTTGGCGCTGGCAGACCGCGCAAGCGGCGTTGTCCGCTTCACCGGAGACGTGACCTTGCTGGTTCCGGCGGAAGGGGGCAATCGGTCTTTGCTGCTCGAGTTGCCCAATCGCGGGAACCGCGTCCTCGAACGCACGCTCAATCAGGGCGAAACAGATCTCATGCCGCGGGACGAGATCGAACCAGGCGATGGCTTTCTGATGCGGCACGGTTGGACACTGGCCTGGTGCGGCTGGCAATGGGATGCGCCCAAGCCGGGGCCACGCATGGGGATCTCGCCGCCTTTCGTCTCATCTCCTGATTTGGAACCCGCTGGAAACATGCAATTGCGGGTTCAGCCGGACGCCCATACCGAATCGTTTGCCCTTACCGATCAGCATGTGGGGTCGATCGGAAACCATAAAGCCATTGCAGCCTCTGACGTGGACGATCCGGACGCACGCTTGTTGGTTCGCGCGTCAATGTATGGAGAACCGGAGGAAATTCCGCGTGAGAAGTGGAAATTTGCCCGGGATGAAAATGGCACTCCAGTGACGGATCCTGAGCATGTTTGGTTGGATGGCGGCTTCGAGACTGGCCGGGTTTATGATCTCTTGTATCGTCCGAGGGAATGCCCGGTTGTCGGCGCGGGTCTTCTGGCCATCCGGGATCTCGGCTCCTTTCTCCGCTATGATGAAAACTCGCCAGTTGTGGATCATGTTGATCGTGCCATCTGCGAAGGTATTTCCCAGTGCGGCAGGCTCCAGCGCACGTTTCTTGGTCTTGCGCTGAACAGTGATGAGCAGGACCGGAAGGTCTATGATGGCCTTCTGATTCATATTGCCGGCGGGCGCCGCGGAGAATTCAATCATCGCTACGGCCAGCCCTCCGTGCAGCCAACACCAAGTTTCGGTCACCGGTTCTCGTTTGCTGATGAGGCCCAGGAAGATCCTCGGACAGGAGTGGAAGCAGGCCTCCTCGATAACCAGACAGCTGCGGGCAATCTGCCCAAGATCTTTTACACAGACACCTCTTCAGAGTACTGGCGCGGAGATGCATCGCTTTCTCATACGTCCGTTGTGGATGGAGCCGATGTCGTTCTGCCCGATAATGTCCGCCGTTATCTCTTTGCCAGCACGCAGCATGTGGCGGGCGTTCTGCCGTTCATGGATGTGAGTGCTTTCGGCAGCCATGGTAGCAACTGGTTTAATGTGGTCGATTATCGCCCGCTCTATCGGGCCGCGTTACAGAACCTGCTGGCGTGGCTTCGCGATGATGCCGAACCGCCGGCAAGCGTTTATCCCAAACTGGCCGATGGCACCGCCAAGTCCCGTGCAGATGTTGCTTCCGATCTCGCCGGGATACCAGGGCTGGTGTGTCCCGATGGAAATGTTCTGCCAAGCGTCTACCCATTGGATCTGGGGACAAACGCCGACAAAGGAATAGGCACATTTCCGGCCAAACGAAACGGCCCTGAATATCCGTGTGTGGTTTCATCTGTTGACCCCAACGGCAATGAGACCGGCGGCATCAGGATGCCGGACGTAGAGGTTCCGATCGCGACCCACACAGGCTTCAATGTGCGCCATCCCGAAAGCGGCGGTGCCGGACAGATACTCGAATATGTTGGTCTGTCATTGCCGTTCACCAGAAATGAAGGAGAACGAGAGGCCGCGCAGGACCCGCGACCGTCCATAGCCGAACGTTACAGCGGCCGTGATGATTATCTGGACCAGGTCCGGGCAACTGCGTCCAAACTGGTCGAGGAGCGTTATCTGCTAGAAGAAGACATTGATCTTTGCGTTGCTCTTGCAGCGGAGCGCTATGATGCGGTTATGGAGGGATAGCCTATCATAAGCCATAGACCTGTCTAGGAAGGCTTCGGATGCAAATTGTTTCCATCTGACGCTTCAAACTGACGGAGAACTGCTCTAGAACTTGCACAACTGGTTTTCCAGGCGCATCTCCATGTCTCACAACACGTTCGGCCATCTCTTCCGCATGACAACCTTTGGTGAAAGCCATGGGCCAGCACTTGGTTGCGTCGTCGATGGTTGCCCGCCGCTGATCCCGCTAGACGAAAGCGATATTCAAGGGTTCATGGACAAGCGCAAACCCGGCCAGAACAAGTATACGACCCAGCGGCGCGAGCCTGATCAGGTCAAGATCCTCTCCGGTGTCTTTGTAGATGAAGCCGGCCAACAGGTCACGACCGGCACGCCAATTTGTCTTCTGATCGAGAATGTAGACCAGCGATCAAAGGACTATTCGGATATCAAGGACAAATTCCGCCCCGGCCATGCCGACCTCACCTACCTTGAGAAATACGGTATTCGCGATTATCGCGGCGGAGGGCGTTCTTCCGCCCGCGAAACTGCCAGCCGGGTAGCTGCAGGTGCGGTTGCCCGCAAAGTCATCTCCGGTGTGAGCGTGCGCGGCGCGCTCGTCCAAATGGGACCGCACAAGATCGACCGCGCCAACTGGAATTGGGAACAAGTGAACGGGAACCCGTTTTTCTGTCCCGATGCCAATGCCGCAGAAAAATGGGCGGATTACCTGGACAGTGTCCGCAAAGCCGGCTCGTCCTGTGGTGCTGTCATTGAAGTTGTTGCCAACGGCGTCCCCGTTGGACTGGGGGCGCCAATCTACGGCAAAATCGATCAGGATCTCGCTTCCGCCATGATGAGCATCAATGCGGTTAAAGGCGTTGAAATGGGTAACGGCTTTGAAGCTGCCGACCTGACCGGCGAAGAAAACGCCGATGAAATCCGCATGGAAAACGGTGAGCGGGTCTTCCAGTCCAACCATGCAGGCGGTGTACTGGGCGGCATTTCAACCGGACAGGACCTTGTTTGCCGCTTCGTGGTCAAACCCACATCGTCCATACTCTCGCCGCGCAACACGGTGGATCGGCACGGCAATGAAACCGAGATCATCACCAAGGGTCGTCACGACCCCTGCGTCGGCATTCGCGCAGTTCCTGTTGGCGAGGCCATGATGGCACTTGTGCTTGCAGATCACCTGTTGCGGCACAGGGCGCAGGTTGGCGCATGAGCGAAGTCAAGGCGCTGCTGTTTGACGTCTTTGGCACGGTCGTGGACTGGCGTTCCAGCATCATCCGCGAATTGGAAGCCGATTGGGCTGCGTTCGCGGACCGTTGGCGTGCGCTCTATCAACCCTCCATGGAGGAAGTGCGCTCAGGCCGGCGCAAATGGACAATCCTCGATGTGCTGCATGGGGATAGCCTCGACACGGCCTGGCCCGAATTCGAACTGCCGGATTTGTCCTCCGAGAACCGGGAATTCCTTGTCCGCGCCTGGCATCGGCTCGATCCCTGGCCGGATGCTGTCGAAGGTTTGACGCGACTGAAGTCCAACTACACAATTGCGCCGCTGTCGAACGGCAATATCGCGCTCCTGACAAACATGGCAAAGCGCGCCGGTTTGCCGTGGGATGTGATCATGGGAGCAGGAGTCGCCCGCGCCTACAAACCCCTGCCGGAGTCATACCTGCGCACGGCAGCAATCCTCGGGCTAAAGCCTGAAAAATGCATGATGGTCGCCGCCCACAATGACGACTTGCGCGCTGCTCAGGAGCAAGGTCTGAAAACCGCCTTCGTTGCAAGACCGTTGGAACACGGCCCAGACGGCCCGAGCGAAGCGGAAGCGACGGGCGATTGGGATTTCGTTGCGGTCAGTTTCATTGAGCTGGCGGAAGCCATTTCCGCCAATTGACCTTACGAGCAATCGTCACTCCCGAGAAGGCGGGAATCCAGCCTAAACCAGTTTATCGCAAACAACCATTTTTGACATGAACACCGGCTCGCTGCGCACGTGCTGCAACCCAGCTTCCTCGAAGATCGCCTGGAGATCCTCTTTTGTGTAGGAGCCATAGAAGGGCTCGTGGAAGTTCAATGGGAAAGTCTGGAGCATGCCGTCGTAGCCGGGAATATCGCCGAGCTGGAGCGAATCCATAAAGATCAGCCGCCCGCCCGGTTTGAGAACGCGGGCGAATTGCTTTGCGATGATCCGGCGTATCTTGGGCGGGACTTCGTGGAACAGGTAGACACAAGTCACAACATCCAGCTCCCCGTCTGCAAACGGCAGCTTTTCAGCATTGGCGGGGACGAAATCGATGCCGGTCCAGGGCTCAAGATATTCTTCCGCTTCGGCAAGATAGGCTTCGGACAAGTCGCTGGCGACAGCGTTGATCCGGGGATAGGCCTGTTTGATCGCGTCCAGAAACCTGCCCGTGCCGCAGGCCACATCAGCAATCAGCACCTCACGCTGGTCGCGTCCCTTCATGTATTCGGCCAGGGGCACAAGACATTGCCGCCGCATGGCGTTTGTGGAGCCTGAGAACAGGACGTCCACCTGCAGATCGTAAAGCTCAGCAGATTCTTCCGTGAGGTAGCCGCCGGTTTGATAATGGAAGTTCTGCAGGAAATAGGCGGGCAACTTTTCCTTCAGTTCAGCCGAATAGACCTCATCGCCATTGCGCTCCTTTTTCCGGTCTGCCGCCACTGGCAAATCGGAGAAGTACATGCGGCTGCGGCGGAGCAGTGCCAGAGGCGGCCCGTCCCGGTCACGCGGCATGGGGTAGTGCCCGGCTTCCACATTTACCAGATCCTTGCGAAACACATCCGCCAGATCTCGCATTAACCGCTCTACCGAGGGACCGGGTTCACGTGGCTTCTCCCGCCGGATGTCGTCCTGATCCCTGGCCTTGTGATAGCGTTGGGAGGCGAAATAATGCACCATGTACCATGCAACGCGGGCACCTTGGCGGGCAGAGTAACCAAGCTTGTTTAGGGCAGAGACCATCGCGTAACTCCGTTCACCTTAAACATCAGACAGCGAGCTGATGATTTCAACCCGCCTTCCCCAGGTAAATCTCTGATTTTGCTGTCCTGATCTTGATATTTTCCATATGAAGCATGGTGTTGATGGCTTTGAGAGGCGTGTTTCATGGATCACCCCATGGACCACCCGGAGGGTGCGGGTTCAGACCGGGGGACCGGGTCGATTTCGATCGCCGGGTGCGGCTGGAATTCCGCAGCGCGCAGATCAGTTCGGATGGCGGTCTCCTGGTGATGCGCGAACTTGATGACGCGCTCAGACTTTCGGGTCTGGCGTCATCGGCGCGGCGCGACAACCGGCTTGGCAAGAACACGATCCATCGGCGCGGCGGGCTGTTCCGGCAATCGGTCTGCGGGCGTCTTGCTGGCTACGAGGAGGTCAACGACGCTGACCAATTGGCCCTCGATCCGGTGAGGCGTCAGATCGGGGGGCCGCGCTGTCGACGTGCAAGCGGCCCCGGCCCCGCAGATGGGGCGGTTCGAGACCGGGACGCTGGCCGCGCCGGAGAACCGGGCCGCGCTGGCCGACCTGAACGGCCAATGGCTCGACCGGCTCCACGACCGCAAAGGTCTCAAGCATATCGTGCGGGACATGGACAGCTCCGTCAGCCCCACCCATGGCGATCAGGAAGGGTCCGCATGGAACGGGCATTTCGACTGCACCTGCTCTCACCCGCACTTCCTGTTCAACCGGTTCGGCCTGCTGGACCGCTGCGCCCTGCACAACGGCAACGTCCACCGTGCCGATGGCTGGCGCGACGTCCTCGACCCGGTGATCGCCCGGTCTGCCGGGCGCGACCTCATGCGCTTCTTCCGGGCGGATGCCGCCGAGGCGCTCCCCGCCCTCCATGAGCGGCTCGAAGAGGCTGGCTGTTTCCACGCCATACGGCGGCCCGCAAATGGCGTCCTGCGGGAGAAGAGGGCGCACCGATTGACCCGGCCCATGGGGCGTCCGTCAAAGAGCACAATGTCGGGTGACAATACTCCGCGTTCATGTTACCTTTGCGCTCAGGCGCTCAAGGTAAAGTAACGGTAAAGTAACTTGCTCACCAGCCAAAATCATGTGATTTCCCGGCGCCGTCAGATAACGCCCCGCTTTGGAAAATTCAGGAACAGATCATGGCAGCAGAAACCCGGACTGAGTTCGACGACGACAATGACGGCACCATCGACCGGAGAGAGTTCGACACCGACGGCGACGGCACCATCAACCGGAGGGTCTACCTGAATGCGGACGGTCGCATTGAGCGGATGGACCTGGATTGGGACGATGACGGCACCATCAACCGGATCGATCACTACACGTTCGATGGCGACGGCAAGCGGAGCCTGACCCGGAGGGACTCCGACGACGACAATGACGGCACCATCGACCGGAGAGAGTTCGACACCGACGGCGACGGCACCATCGACCGGAGGGTCTACCTGAATGCGGACGGTCGCATTGAGCGGGTGGACCTGGATGCGGACGATGACGGGACCGTGGACCGGATCAATCACTACACGTTCGATGGCGACGGCAACCGGAGCCTGACCCGGAGGGACTCCGACGACGACGATGACGGCACCATCGACCGGAGAGAGTTCGACACCGACGGCGACGGCACCATAAATCGGAGGGCCTACCTGACTGCGGACGGTCGCCTGGAGCGGGTGGACCTGGATGCGGACGATGACGGTACCGTGGACCGGATCAATCACTACACGTCTGATGACAACGGCAAGCGGAGCGTGACCCGGAGGGACTTCGACGACGACGATGACGGTACCATCGACCGGAGAGAGTTCGACACCGACGGCGACGGCACCATAAACCGGAGGGTCTACCTGAATGCGGACGGTCGCATTGAGCGGATGGACCTGGATTGGGACGATGACGGCACCATCAACCGGATCGATCACTACACGTTCGATGGCGACGGCAAGCGGAGCCTGACCCGGAGGGACTTCGACGACGACGATGACGGCAGCATCGACCGGAGAGAGTTCGACACCGACGGCGACGGCACCATCGACCGGAGGGCCTACCTGAATGCGGACGGTCGCATTGAGCGGGTGGAACGGGATGCGGACGATGACGGTGCCGTGGACCGGATCAATCACTACACGTTCGATGGCGACGGCAACCGGAGCCTGACCAGGATTGACTTCGACGACGACGATGACGGCACCATCGACCGGATCAACCACTACACGTTTGACGATGCCGGTAACCGGACCCGGACCGCTTTCGACGATGACGCGGATGGCACCATCGACCGGAGGGCCTACCAGAATGCGGACGGTCGCTGGGAGCGGGTGGACCTGGATGCGGACGATGACGGTACCGTGGACCGGATCGATCGCTACACGTTCGATGGCGACGGCAAGCGGAGCCTGACCCGGACTGACTTCGACGACGACGATGACGGTACCATCGACCGGAGAGAGTTCGACACCGACGGCGACGGCACCATCGACCGGAGGGCCTACCTGAATGCGGACGGTCGCATTGAGCGGGTGGAACTGGATGCGGACGATGACGGTACCGTGGACCGGATCGATCACTACACGTCTGATGGCGACGGCAAGCGGAGCCTGACCCGGAGGGACTTCGACGACGACGATGACGGCACCATCGACCGGAGAGAGTTCGACACCGACGGCGACGGCACCATCGACCGGAGGGCCTACCTGAATGCGGACGGTCGCATTGAGCGGGTGGAACTGGATGCGGACGATGACGGTACCGTGGACCGGATCGATCACTACACGTTCGATGGCGACGGCAACCGGCGCCTGACCCGGATTGACTTCGACGACGACGATGACGGCAGCATCGACCGGAGAGAGTTCGACACCGACGGCGACGGCAGCATCGACCGGAGAGAGTTCGACACCGACGGCATCGACCGGAGCGAGAGCTACACGCTCGATGCGGCGAGCACCCGGACCCGGACCGACTTCGACGACGACAATGACGGCACCGTCGACCGGAGCGAGACCTACAGCTATGACGAGAACAACAGGCTGATCCGGACCGACTTTGACGACGATAATGACGGCACCGTCGACCGGAGCGGGTTCGACGATGACAATGACGGCGACACCGACCGGATCGAGGCCTACACGCTCGACGAGGGCGGCAACCGGATCCGGATCGATTTCGACGACGATAATGACGGCAGGATCGAACGGGTCGGGTTCGACGACGACAGGGACGGCGTCATTGAGCTGACCTGGTTCGACGACACCGGGGACGGCAGGATCGAACGGAGCGCGTTCGACGACGACGCGGACGGCAACACTGACCGGACCGAGACCTACATATATGCCGCGGACGGCACCCGGATCCGGACCGACCTGGACAATGACGCGGATGGCAGGATCGACCAGGCCGGGTTCGACGACGACGGGGATTTCAATTTCGACTGGATGGAGTTCTACCAGTACGGTGCGCGTGGCAACCTGTTCCAGGTCTCGTTCGACGACGACGGTAACAGCTTTATCGACCGGACCGAGACCCACTCGTATGATGATAGTCGCAACCGGATCCGGACCGACTTCGACGACGACAATGACGGCACAACCGACCGGGCCGAGAACTACACGTACTCGAATGGCAACCGGACCCGGACCGAGTTCGACGACGACGTGGACGGCAACACCGACCGGGCCGTGCAACACGGATACCTAGCGAACAGCAACCGGATTGATTACAATTGGTTCGACGACGACTTTGACAACAATTCCGACCGGGCCGAGTCCTACGTGCGCGATGCGCACGGCAGGGTGACCTGGACCGGGTTCGACGACGACTTTGACAGCCATTTCGACCGGAGCGAGTCCTACACGCACGATGCGCACGGCAGGGTGATCCAGACCCGGTTCGACGACGACAATGACGGCACCGTTGAGCGGACCGAGACCTACGAATATGGTTCGCGCGTCACCCGGCCCCGGACCGAGTTCGACGACGACGGAGACGGCGGCATTGACCGGATCGGGTTCGACGACGACGGAGACGGCGGCATTGAGCGGACCTGGTTCGACGACACCGGGGACGGCAGGATCGAACGGAGCGCGTTCGACGACGACGCGGACGGCAGGACTGACCGGACCGAGGCCTACATATATGCCGCGGACGGCGCCCGGTTCCGGACCGACCTGGACGACGACGCGGACGGCACCATCGACCGGGTCGGGTTCGACGCCGACAGGGATTTCAATTTCGACTGGATCGAGACTTACACGTATAACGCGAACGGCACCATCAACCAGACCCGTTTCGACGACGACAATGACGGCAGGATAGACCGGATCGAGACCTACTCGTATGATGAGGATGGCGCCCGGACCCGGACCGAGTTCGACGACGACAATGACGGCAGCATCGACCGGATCGAGACCCACTCGTATAATGATAGTGGCAACCTGTCCCTGACCCGTTTCGACGACGACGCGGACGGCAGCATGGACCGGAGCGAGACCTACGGGTATGATGACGTTAATGGCAACCTGACCTTGATCACTTTCAACGACGCGAACAACAACCATCAGGGCACCGAGTCCTACATGCGCGATGCAAACGGCAGGGTGATCCGGACCACTTTCTTCGACCCGGGGGATCTCGATTTCGACCGGAGAGAGTTCTACACGCGCGATGCGGACGGCAGGGTGATCCGGACCGAGTTCGACGACGACGCGGACGACAGTATCGACCGGAGAGAGCTCTACACGCGCGATGCGACCGGCAGGGTGATCCGGACCGAGTTCGACGACGACCCGTACAGCAGGATAGACCGGATCGAGACCTACGAGTATGCTTCGCGCATCACCCGGTCCCGAACCAGTGTCGACGATGACGCGGACGGAAGTTTCGACCGGACCTTGTTCGAGTTCGACGACAACAATGACGGCGTCATCGACCGGACCTGGTTCGACGACGACGGGGACTTCAGGATCGAACGGACCGAGTTCGACGATGACGGGGACGGCGCCACCGACCGGGCCGAGCACTACATATATAACGCGAACAGCGGCAACCGGATCCGGACCGACCTGGACGACGACGCGGACGGCGTCATCGACCGGGCCGGGTTCGATGCCGACGGGGATTTCAATTTCGACCGGATCGCGCACTACACCTATCACACGGCCGGCACGCGGTCCCTCACCGAGTTCGACGACGACAGGGACGGCACCATCGACCGGCGCGAGGCCTACACATACGATTCACGGGGGCGGGTGCTCCGGACCGATTTCGACGACGACGCGAACGGCGTCGCCGACCGGAGCGAGCTGAACTCTTACAGTGCAACAAGCGGCAGGCTGTTCCGGACCGATTTCGACGACGACGCGGACGGCAGCATCGACCGGCTGGAGTTCTACACCTATGACGGGCGCGGCAGGGTGGCGCAGATCCTGTTTAACGACGACGGGGGTACCACCACCCAACGGATCGAGACCTACGCGTTTGACACGGACGGCAGGTTGATCCGGACCGATTTCAACGACGACAATACCGGCGGCATCGACCGGACCGCGCGCCACGAATATGATTCGGATGGCAACCTGTTCCGGACCCGGTTCCACGACAACAATGACGGCACCATCGAGCGGGTCGAGACCTACGCGTATGACTATAGTCACACCCTGGCCCGGACCTACTTCGACGACAACAATGACGACAGGCTCGACCGGACCTGGTTCGACGACAACGGTGACGGCAGGATCGACCGGCGCGAGTTCTACGTCTATGACGAGAGTGGTGACCTGTCCGCGACCAATTTCGACGACGACGCGAACGGCACCATCGACCGGGTCGATTTCCACATGTCGGCCCCTATTCCGGAAATCATAATCGACTTCGATTTCTTCTGACCCGGACAGCCGGGCAAGCCATTTCCGGGATGTATCGTGACCGGCAGGTTCCGCGTCACGGTCTCGTTGAACACAGTCCCGATGGGGGCATCGGCGGAAATGTGTTGAACAGGCTGGGTGGCCAGGGGGGAGTGCAATGGCTAATTTTGTTAAAAAGCTCTTCTTGCTTGGTGTGCTGATCGCTGCTTCAATTCTTGTATTGCTGGAGGGGTTTGATGGCGATGTCAGGACCGAAGAAAGCAGCACAAGCTGCGCTGTTCCATGAGTTTTCGCTTGAGGATCCTGTACCGAAAGATCACCTTCTGCGCTCAACAGATCGGTTTGTTGATCTCAGCAGCCTCCGTGGGCATCTGGCGGATTTCTATAGTCATACTGGTCGTCCTTCACTTGATCCCGAGGTGCTGATCCGCCTGCTGCTGGTCGGGTATTGCCTGGGGGTCCGGTCAGAGCGGCGGCTTTGCGAAGAGATGCATCCGAACTTGGCGTATCGTTGGTTCTGTCGTCTCGATCTGACAGACGCTGTGCCGGATCATTGCACTTTTTCCAGGAACCGTCATGGCAGGTTCCGCGACAGTGATTTGCTGCGGCCCCTCTTCGAGATGACCGTAGCGCGGTGCATTTCTGCCGGTCTGTCAAGCGGTCAGCGTTTTGCGGCGGATGGCGGTTTGATTGAAGCCGACGCCAACAAACAGAACTCCAGGCCCGGGGAAGAGTGGGATCGCAGCGCCATTGATCCAGGAGAGGCGCCCCGCGCGGTGAAGGCATATTTGGAAGTCCTGGATGATGCCGCCTTTGGGGCAGCAACGACTGTTGAGCCTGAGTTCACATCACATTCCGACCCGTCCAGTCAGTGGACAGCAGCCCGTAAAGGTCCTGCAATCTTTGCCTGTTCCACGAACTCTCTGATTGACACTGACCCCGGCGTGATCGTCGGTGTTGAGGCGAGCAGATCGATCCGACAAGCTGAGGTTGGCTGCGTGCGCTCAAGGTCAGACCGGGTCAAGGATAAATTTGCTCTCCATCCTGAGCAGCTTATTGCGGACGCCGCCTGTGGATCAGGTCCAAGGCTGGATTGGCTGGTGAGACGCGACATCAAACCCCACATCCCAGGGCTCGACCAGGCGAGTCGCAAGGATGGCACAGGGTCTTGTGCTGATTTCGAATGGGACGCTGAGAACAACCAATAGCTCTGTCCGGAAGGCGAAGCGCTAAAGCAGTTGCGCCGGAACTGTTCCGATCCGAACCGCGGTCCGACGGGCAAGGGCGTCGCGAAGTATCAGGCGCTGAAGCACACCTGTCAGGCCTGCCCATCAAGGATAAAATGCTGCCCGAAAGCAGAGGCCCGCAAGATCACCCGTGAAGAACATGAAGAGGCCCGCCAAGTCGCTCGCCAAGTCGCCCGCGAAATAGCCAAGACCCGCCAATACGACATCTCGATGAAACTCGGAAAGAAGGTCGAGAGGCTCTTTGCCCACCTCAAACGCCTCCTCGGCCTCGGCAGATTGCGATTACCCGGCCCCTGCGGCGCAAATGATGAATTCCTGCGCGCCGCAATCGCCCAAAACCTCCGCAAATCAGCAAAGAGCTTTCCTGCACCGCAGCAAACGCAAAAAGCCTGATCAGAAAGGCGCTCGCGCACTCATTCCAAAACCACTTTCCGCACCCGCAACACTGTGTTCTTCCACAGAAGCAGCCAATCTGCAACTCTTCGAAGCTTTTGACGCGTTCACCGCCCAGCGTCCGAAGATCATGTGACTCAACGTATTGGTAGTACTCGCTCTTGGTCTTGAAATCCCACTCTCTTTTGAAGGGCCAGTAGAACTCAGAAAACCATTTCAGCAGCAGGGATTTCAGGCCGCCAAGCCGCCCGACATCATTGATCAGAATATCGCGCAACAGCGCACGGAATTGGGCATTATCGCTGGCATGAGCGGCAAGCGCTGGCGCGCCGCCTTCGACCTGACCGATGATCTCATAACCCAAAGCATGAAATGTGAGCGCATCAACGCTCGCGCCCGAGCGCTCCTTGATGCGTGCGGCCACCTCGGTGGCGGCATCTTTGCCGAAGGCCATGAGAAGGATTTCATTCGGCTCACGTATCCCGCGTTCGATCAGATATGTAGCCTTTGCGACGATGACGCTCGTTTTGCCTGATCCTGCGCCAGCTAGGACTAGGGATGCATCTTCGTCCGTCAGGACCGCCAGGCGTTGCTCTGGTGTGAGCGGGTTGGACTCGATGTTATCGAAGAAGTCTTTCATCTCTTCGAGTTCAGTCTCGATGAAGCGGTTGATGCCCCCATCGCGCGCTTGCTCAGGAGCGCTCGCAAATCCCCGAATTGCATCCAGGTGCCTTTCTTGTCATCGACAAGAAGGTCATCAGGAATGCTGTCAGGCAGCTTCTCGAATAACGCTGTCGCGCGGCTCAGGAAGGGTTCGAGCCAAGCAAGCTGAAGGGTATCGCCGTGGGTTTTCCAAGCGTGCAACGGCCTTCGCCAATGACTGAAATTCATCCTGCGACTGATCTATGATCGCCGCGTAGTAGCTGCGCAGTGCTGACTGTGCAGACGCGACCAGCTCCGCAACGTCGTTGCCTTTCAGGCCGACGAGCTTGACATCAGAGCCACTCTTGAGTGGGAACGATGCAGCCTTGAAACCGAGGACTTTGGTTCTCTTGGGTGATCCAGCAAGCTCAGAAAACGCAACGCGCCTGCCACCTTTCCCGAGGAAAATGAAGCCGCCTTCAGTTTGCTCCACACCCCCAATAGCATGCCCGAGCGGGCGCAAGAGTAACCCCAAGAGCTGGCTTCGTGTTACTTGCGCTGAGGTCATCGTACCCATCAATCAGCAACGGACTTTCTGATCCTGCCGATGCGCATATGCGTGCTCGGCAAGGTAAGGTGAAGCCTGAGCTTCCAGCTGGAAATCGTCTAACTTGATGCGGCATCTGCTCATCAGATAGGACCTTCTTTTCCCCTGATGATACAAGGGGAGAGATATTTTGCAATATTTACAAAGTGTTATTTGGCACCTGCAGCTAGAACCCTGTCCAGTGCTTCATTCAAACTCTTGCACTCGGTTTCTTTGAGGATTTCAGCTTCGTAGGCGGGAGACATAGTCGCGTTCAGCGGCTCGGCGGACAGGGTGAGCTTCGTCGCAGAATCCACCGGAGGTCTGACGGTACCTGGCCTGTTTGAGGTCAGCATATGGCTGGACAGAATTGCCGCGTCAGAACCGGGCACTGTCCTGGTCAAAGAGGCCTTGCGCCGGCCCAGAAAACGCAGCCGCGTTGACAGCGGTGCCTCTCACACAAGAAATCTCATAACTGGCGTGACGGGCCTGCAGATCCGCTACTTTGGTGTGCAAACCATAGATGACCCAAACCCCAAATGGTGGGACAATTGGAATTCGCGGCGGCTTCTCCCCAGATTGGTGTTTGTGCACATGAGAGTCATTCAGGAAAATGGCGCTGAAGAAACCTGGTCGGCCATAATCGTGGCCACAAGAAACTCCAATACCCGTTTGAGCAGGCGAATAAGTTGCACTCAGTTTTGCGCCCTACGGCTTCTTGTGGAATGGCAGCATCAAAATCCAAACGAGATTTGACGGTTTGTCATCCTGAAACGGCTTCAAGCCAATCGTCATGCCATCGTGCCCATCTTTGGGCTGATCGATGTAAGTCTTGAACATCCGGTCCCAGATCGAGAGATTGAAGCCATAGTTGCTGTCTGTTTCGTTCTCGCGGATTGAATGGTGCACCCGGTGCATATCTGGCGTGACAAACAGGAGCCGCACAGGTTTGTCGAGCCAAAGCGGCATTTTCCAGTTGGAATGGTTGAACATGGCCGAGCCGTTCAACAGCACTTCGAAAATGAAAACGCCCAGCGCCGGCGCACCAAGCAGGATGATCACCACGAACTTGTAGAGCATGGACAATACGATCTCGACTGGATGGAATCTCGCGCCGGTCGTTACGTCAATGTCCCGATCCGAATGGTGCATCCGATGCACCTTCCACAGGATCGGCACCTTGTGAGAGGCCATATGTTGTCCATAGATCGCAAGATCCAGCAGCACGGTTGTGATCAGCACTTCGAGCCAGAACGGAAGTTCAACAATTGCGAGCAACCCCCAACCATTCGATGTTGCCACATCCGCAATACCAACAGCGAGAATCGGGAAGAGAAGGCTTAGAATCAGGCCGTCGACAACGACAACACCAATGTTCGTGAACCAGCGAGTCGTGCGGGGCTGAGTTCTGTCCTTTTGCGGCATCGCTGCTTCCAGCAGCGCCATCAAGGCAAACACGCCCGCAAATACGCCAAGCCGGATAGCCGCCTCGTTTTCAATGCCGTGTTCCATCCGACCCTCACAGTTCGTTTAAGAACAGGTGGCGCGCTGTGCTAGAATATGCAACCCAAAAGGCTGGTTGTCAGATCCGGTTCACGGGGATTTTAAGATACTGATTTCCATCATCTTCAGGCGGAGGCAGGTTGCCGCCACGCATATTCACCTGAATGGACGGCAAAATCAGTCTGGGCATGCCAAGCCTGGCATCACGCTCCTCGCGCATTTTGACAAATTCTGATTCTGAAACCCCGCCGCCCATGTGGATGTTGCGCTGCTTCTGTTCACCGACCGTGGTTTGCCACGCAAACTCGTCACGGCCCGGCGCCTTGTAATCATGGCATACGAAGATCGTTGTATCGTCAGGCAGTTCGAAAACCCTTTGCACGGAGTTATAGAGCTCAATCGCGCTGCCGCCAGGAAAATCACAACGGGCGCTGCCAAAGTCCGGCATAAAGATCGTATCGCCGGTAAAGGCCGTATCTTCGATGACATAGGTCAGGCAGGCCGGTGTATGACCGGGGGTATGAATGATCGACGCGTTCATTGCGCCGATTGTGAACGTGTCCCCATCTTCGAACAAGGCATCAAATTGACTGCCGTCACGCTCGAATGCTGTGCCTGCATTGAAGACCTTGCCGAACACTTCCTGAACAACAGTAATGTTGGAGCCAATGCCCAACTTTCCGCCCAGTTGTTCCTGCACATAAGGCGCGGCCGACAGATGATCCGCATGAACATGCGTTTCGAGAACCCACTCGACAGTCAGACCCTGCTCTTTCACATAAGCAATGATCTCGTCGGCGGACTCGTATTTGATCCGGCCAGCCGACATATCGTAGTCGAGCACTGTATCAATGACCGCGCAATTGTCGGTCTTCGGATCGGAGACCACGTAACTGATGGTGTTGGTGGCGTTGTCAAAGAAGCCCTTTACGTTGGGGACCATCGCACAAATCCTTTGTATGAGACATATTTGATTTTTCGCATATATAGGTCACTTCCCATTTTTTTCAAAGCGGGGCGCATCGTCACGGCGAAGTGCAAATCTGGATGAACCCTTCAAAATTCAGGGTTGATTTGATCTGGTGTCTATGGCTCTCTCCGCGACGCTTGGTGCCCGTCGCAAGATGGGAGAATCGGGAATCCGGTGAGACCTCGGAACGGGCCCACCGCTGTATTGGCGATGGTCAACACAATTTACCACTGGGAAACCGGGAAGGTGCGTGGACCAGACGACCCTAAGTCAGAAGACCGGCCAGGCGATATGGTTGTTTTTGCATGGACGGCAAAAGCGGCACTGGAATATTAGCCACTCACCTGTGTTGTTGGGAGCAAACAATGCACGCCGGATCGTCCACCCTTTCTGCAGCTGCAGCATTCTCTGATGAAGAACGTGAAGCCGTCTACAGAGCCATTTTCACGCGCCGCGACGTGCGCGACCAGTTCCTTCCCAAACCTGTTCCGAACGACGTCCTGGAACGGCTGCTCACCGCAGCCCACCATGCGCCGTCAGTCGGGTTTATACAGCCCTGGAATTTCATTGCAATCAGAAAGGCTGAGACCCGCCAGCAGATCTGGCAGGCCTTCGAACGCGCCAATGCAGAGGCTGCAGAAATGTTCGATGGTGAGCAAAAGTCGAAATACCAATCTCTGAAACTTGAAGGCATCCGCAAAGCCCCACTCAATATCTGTATTACATGTGACCGCACCCGGGGTGGTAAGGTGGTGCTCGGCAAAACTCACGATCAGAGCATGGACCTTTACAGCACAGTCTGCGCCGTCCAGAATTTGTGGCTCGCAGCACGGGCCGAAGGAATTGGCGTGGGTTGGGTCAGTATCTTCCACGCCGAGGACATCAAGGCCATCCTCGGTATTCCCGAGCACGTGACGATCATCGCCTATCTTTGCATCGGCTATGTGGATCAGCTTTACGAGCAATCCGAGCTGGAAGCCAAAGGCTGGCGCAAACGGCCAAGACTTGAAGACCTGGTCTTTGATGAGAGATGGAGTGGTGAAAGCTGATCCGCGATGAGTGAAATTGATCTCATTGCAGCTGGCTGGCGCGGCACCGGTGGGTTTCTGGATAAAGTCTGAACGGCAATCGACATGCACGGATGGGGCTTCTATCAGGATCTTGCATTTTTGGAACTCCTTATCCTGGGAGGGATTCCCGCTGCGTTTGTGCTGCCACCTTATGTCCGGATTATTCTGTCCGCGAGAAAACAGATGCTCAAGGATTTCGAGCGAGAGGCAGAAAGGGCTTGTTAATCCCGATCTGGGTATTCGGTCAGCCTGGCCGGGCTGGCAGCGCCGCCGCCCAACAAGCGGGAGAGCGGAGTGAGGTTCTTTACCTGGCTCATACTGCCACCAACATTGGTGTTGATCTGCCTGGTTACGCTCTGGCTGCTTGGACGCCCTGCTTAGATGTTCCCAATGGTCAGCACTCCGTCGCCATAATCAGCAGCTCTCAATGGGTCATGCCTGGCTGAGGGGATTTTGTCTGAGGCCAGTCAGCCGTAATTTGTATCTGCTGGAATGCCTGTTGTTGTCTCTCCATTCAGTTTCTTTCAACGGCAGATGAACGGTGTGGTCTGGCACACCTTTGACCTTTGACAGACCCCCTTTGCCACCCCCCAAAAGCCTTCCAGGCCCTTGATATGAACACCGCCTCTGGCGAATGCGTCCCTGGAACGATCGACCCTGTAATGCCCATAGCCAGGATCAACAAGGCCATTGTCCCCTCGCCAGCCATCGCAGGTGAGGACCCAAGCCGGATCGACCTTCCCTCCAATACTGCCTTGTAGAATGGCTTTTTTGCAACCTGGAACGACTTCCGTGTAAACCTGACCCTCACGCGCGAAGAGGCCGGAGACGGTTGTCTTGCCGGCTGCGCCCCTTCCTCGCTTTGCTTTCCCCCGCCTGGCTCCAGACAAGCTTTCATCCCCTTCAACAACACCGAACATCGGGCGCTGCGCCTGGCAAGCTGTATGGAGGCGCTTGCGCAACGCCCGATAGACCCTGTTGACAGTATTGCGACCAAGGCCGCTGGGTTCGGCTGTCTGTAGAGCGGTCAGGCCGTCGGCGAAGTCGCGAACACGCGCGCGGATTTTCTTCTCTGAGATGCGGGACCCTTTGCACTATCGATTGTTCATTTCATACCATGGCTTCATGAGAAAAAATCCCCTCAACCAGGCATGACATCTCTCAATATTTCCTAAAGTTGTTCCTGTATCTGGGATCCATGCGGCATGGAAAGAAAATACAGGCACAATGACTATTGCAGAGATGATCGAGAAGGCCTGGCTTCTGGCGATTGGCCCTGGTGTTGGCGGTGGTGCCCTTTACCTGGTGTATTACAGGGACGCTCACTTCTGGCGTTATCTGAGCAACTTCTACGAAGCGCCATGGCAACGTCCGATTGAGACGCGACGCTTTCAGAATGCTGTTGCATATGGCGAAGGTTTTGCTTCGAAATCTTACAACGGTCTCCTGACAATCGGCATCCATGAATTTGGACTTGCACTGAGCATCATCTCGCCATTTTCGTTCTTCCACAAACCGTTATTCATTCCGTTTTCGGAGATAAAGGGGTGGAAACAATTCTGGTACCTCAACGCAAAATCCTATGAGTTGGAGCTTGAAAGCGCGCCGGATGTCAAACCCGCAATCGCCGGAATAGTGTCCACGCCGCGCAAAAGAATCGTGAGGGATTTGCGCTCGTGAAATTGCAACAAACTTATTGCCTCCTTTTTGGGGTCGATCAGGCTTGTGCGTGGCCGGTTGAAGGGAACGTCACATGGCGACAATTGAAGAATTGAAAGCACAGCGCGAAGCATCACTACAGGCAACAGCCGGCGGTCCTCCAGAGCGCACGATCAACCAGTTCTTTGGTGTCGGCCCGATCACGGACCTGACCGCTGACGAGGTCGAAAGCCGCCGCATGCGCTTTGAGTTCGAGGTCTGGCTGGAAGCGAACTACCCCAAGGTAGACGACAACAATAATCCTATCGGTTCCTTCACGGCTGCCGAAATCGGCCGCAGCATGCACCGGGGTTATCCGGCGGATAAGATCCTTCTTGACATGATGCGCGAGATCTACCGCTATTTCGGCTTTCCGAAAAAGAACAAGATGGCCGTAGGTTTTGGCGGTGGGCACAGCGGGTTTACCGTCTGCATCATGCACATGATGAATGTCAACGATCCAGACCAGCACATCTTCGTCGACACCCCCCGACCGGAATCAGACGCAGCCATGGCGGGTAGTTTCTTCCGCCAGTCCTGGGGTGCGCAGATGATCGAGATGCACCGCTTCTCTCAGAATGGCGATGAGAACCGGCTGCGCTTCAGCGACGCCGAAGGTACGATCCCGACAGCTGACGAACTCAGCAACATGAGCATCAAGCTCTTTGTTGGCGTTGGTCATGAGACAACCGGCGCGACCACCTACACTAACGGCGACATTGCCAACCTGCTGGAATGGATCGACCGCGACCCGGCCAACCATCACGCGATCATTGATGCCACATCCACGCTCGGTGCCATGCCCTGGCCGGAAGCGATGGTCACGGAATTTACCTCCAAATGCTGCATGTTCATGCCCTTCCAGAAGGCCATTGGCGGCATTTCCGGATATCTCGTTGCCTCCTTCACGCCGGAAGCCATCGACCTGATCGAAGCCAATCAGCAGGATCCTGCCTGGGCCATTCCACGCCAGTTGAAGATTGTTGTTCCCTCCAATCCCAAGCTTCCGTTTTCTGGTGAGAAATCCACAGCGATGGGTCCGATCTATGATCCGGAGGCAGACGCCATGCTGGGTGGGATCATCAACACCTATAGCACGCTTGCCTTTGCCGAGACCACATTCGGTCTGTAGCGGTCCGAGAAGATCGTCGGCTCGGTCAGTGAACTCAACAAGCGTTCGGTCAAGAACCGCACCACAATCGATGAGTGGGTTGCCGCAAGTTCAATCATTGAGCCCGGGGTTGCCAATGCAGAACACCGTAGTGCGGCCGTGACCCTGCTCAAGGTCGCCGATCCGGATATCAGCGACGCCGATCTGCACAACCGCATCATCGCGCGCTCAAAGCAAATCCTTGCTTACGAAGGACTCACCCACCCGAACGGCGACCGCGAGTCCGGCCTTGATGTGGCACGCTACGTCAATGCATTCCCGGGCACACCGGGCGACTATCGCGCCTGGATCGGTGGCATCCGCCCGCACGGCGACATCACCGCCCTCCTGAACAATCTGGAATATGCGTACCACCGTGCCAAGATTGTCGTTCTCGAGGAACTAGTTGCAGAACAGGGCGTCACCTTTGAAGCTTCTGCAACTGGCGGAGAGGCTCAACGTCAGGACGACCAGGACCGCGCGTACAAGGTTCTCGTTGCAGACCTTATCGACCTCAAGTTCGATGCAAGCGGCCAGTCTGACCACAGCGAGGTCAAAGCTTATGTGGAGGCCAAAGGCGGCGTGTTCCACGAAGGCGGCCTGAACGGTGGCGACCTTGAAAAAGGCAAGATTCACTTCTTCTACCAGCCGGACCTGAGCACGGAAGCCGATATCCTGCCGTAAACAGATCAGGGCCAGTACGATGCCCTCATCGCCGCAGCGACTTTCATTCCTGCCGCATCAAGATTCGACGAAGGTGGCGTACGCATTGGAACCGGTACCGGCAACATGGGTTCAGCTTCCTGGGGTGGCGGCAATGGTACGGGCGGATCCGCACCGCTGATGAACACGCCGAGCTTCAATAGCCGCGCCACCGCTCAGATGACCATGAAGGCTCTGCTCAAAACCACGCCGGATCTGCCGGTGGACAAGATGCACGAGATGGTGGTTGCCGGCGACTTCGATACCGGCAAACAACTGCGCGACTTCCCGACCGAAAAACTTGAAGGCAAGCGCATGGCCATCATCGGCTATGGCAACATTGGCCGCGAAGTGGCCAAGCTGGCCCAGGCCTTCGGCATGAACGTGTCCGTCTATGCACGGAAAGCCCACAAGGACTGAATTGAGTCCGAAGGCTTTGACTATGCCGCCACGCCGGCAGACGCGGCCAAGGGCGCAGACTTCATTAGCCCGCACACAGGGCTCGGTGCAGCAGACCCGGCATCAGGCACGTTCGCCAATGCCGGTCTGGTCAATGACGCAGTGCTCAGCAACCTGAACGACGGAGCCGTCGTCGTGAACTATGACCGCGGGGAAGTGGTGTGCTGCGAGGCCCTTACCAAAGCGCTCGACAGCGGCAAGGTGCGTTATGCGGGCATTGATGCCGATCTCTTCAAATGCTCTGAAACAGGCGCGTTGTCCGGCCCGATGGTGCCATATCTGGACGTTGAAAAGAAACACAGCGGCAAACTCGAACTGCTGCCCCACGCGGCGGCGGACACCGAGCATCTTTCCTGTGTGGATGGCGCCAAACAGGCTGTCGACCAGATCTTCGATGTCATCCAGTACAAGCTGCATCATGAACCTCAAGGGTGACCTTCCAGAGGGTTATACGAGTGCGGGCGCCAAGACCGTAAATGGTGTCGGCAAGGTGACCGGCCAGTGTCTCGCACAGGCGGCCGACAGCCCTGAGACCTCTGCAGCCCTCCGTCACATGGCAGAAGAGATGGCTGCCATCTGGGGCTCCATCAATGCGATTGATGAGCCAGCCCGGCGCGAAGAGCTGCTGCAGCGGTATGGTGCTGATCTGATCAAAGCCTCTAACAAGTACGCGGTGATGATGGAGAACCTGGGACTCAAAGGCCCCTACTCTTGATTTGCCCGCACACTTACTGATGGCGCCGGAGTGCCGGTAACGCAAAGTCTTCGATGATGCGAACCGGCAGGCGCCAGGCGTCCGGCGTCTTGTAGTTGCCGGCAAAGATCGCGATGATCAGCCCGCTATCCCGATAGACTAGGAGTCTCTGGCTGCCGAGTCCAGAGCCCGCCCCCCATTTGGGTGGAGCGCCTCTGGCGCTGAGCCACCAAAAGTAATCGTAGCGCGAGTCAAAACTCGTTCTGGCATGGGGCAGCCAAGATTGCCAGAGCCAGCCCTCCGCCACAACCTGCTTGCCCTTCCATTGTCCGTTGTTGAGAATGAGCTGACCGATTTTGGCCATGTCGCGGATCGTCAGGCGCAGACCTGACGCCGCAGACGGCGTCCCGTCCCTGCTTTTGACCCAATCGAATTTCTTGATCCCCAGAGGGTCGGAACAGCTTTTCTTTCGCATAGATGTTGATCGGCTGACCGGACCCTTTCTCGATGAGCCGGACAATGATCGCAGGCGCCCCGCCGTTATAGGTCCAGCGTTTGCCGGGCAGTGCAACAATTGGCCGGCCAAGGATGTATTCGTAACGATCAGCCGCGCACTCCATGGCAGCTTCGCTGTTGCGGGGATCCGTATAAGGCAGATTCTCGTTCCACTCTGTCCCCATCTGCATGGACAGAACATGCTGCACCTGAATCTTCTGGCGCTTCGCATCAGCAGCCAATTTCGGATACTCTGGAAAATGGGCCATGAGAGGCGCTTCTGGACTAGGCACAAAGCCGTCATTCAGAGCAATACCGTAGAGCAGGCCTGTGACAACAGTGGTTACCCCCCCTCAAATCATGCAGTGTCCGCGGCCCCGCCTGAACTTCACCGAGATCTTGTCCCCACCTTTCATCATTGCCCGAATAATACTTCTCCGCGAGCAGCTGATCCTTGTGCATGATCAAAACGCTATGCAAGCCGGACAATTTGCCCGCAGCGAAAGCGGCATCCAGGCTCTGTTCGAGGTCATAGTCGTTCGCGCGTGTTTTAATCGGCAAAAACAACCCCGGGACCAAAGCGCAATACAAGGCCAAAACACGCATCAATCTCCAGTCTCTCAAAGTTGCCACCTCCTGCAATTCAACATTAATTTAGCACTCCACCTAGACAGAACCAAGAGCCCGGGCGCACAAGAGCAATCCGGATCAAACCGGCGGGGCGCCATCATTCCATGTTTGGCAGGACGATTTCGGTGATAACCTTGACCGGAAGTGTCCAAGCATCCGGTTTGTTGTAGTTCCCGCAATACACGCAGATAATCAGTTCGCTGCGCGGGCTGATCATCAGACGTTGCCCCCCATTGCCGAAACCCGCCACCCAATTCGGAGGTGTGCCATCGGGCGCCAGCCACCAGAACAAACCGTAACAGATGCCGTCCTGCAGATTGGCGTGCGGAGTGGAAGACAGCATCAGCCAGTCCCGCGGAACGGTCTGGCAGCCTTCCCAGTCTCCCTTACCTAGCACCATGCGGCCAATCTTCGCCAAGCCGTGAATATTCAACCGGAGCCCCGACGCTGCAGAGGGCACGCCGTCGCTGCCCTTGATCCAGTCGAGGTCATCAATCCCAAGTGGGCCGAACAGTTTCTGCTGCGCATATGCATCAATCGGCATATCGGTGCCTTGCGCAATCAGGCGGCCAATGATCGCCGTCGTGCCGCCATTGTAGTTCCACCAGTCACCCGGCTCGGTGACCATTCCGCCATCTCCATGGCAATCTCGCTGTTTCGGGCATCAGTGTAGGGCAGGTCCTCATTCCATTCCGTGCCCATCTTCATAGAGAGCACATTGCGAACAGTGATCTTGCGACGCGCCGGGTCATCAGCAAGTTCCGGGTATTCCGGAAACTGGTCGACAACACATGCATCCAGTCCCGGCACCTTTCCTTCTCCAAACGCGATGCCATAGAGCAGTCCCACAATGCTCTTCGTTACGGACCGCATATCGTGAAGGTTTCCGGCGTTGTGTTGCACCAGGCCCAGAGTTCGCCCCCAACGCTCATCGCTGCCTTCGTAATAGCGCATAGCGCTCGGCAGGGATCTCGCCCCTGTGCACCACAAGCACACTGTGCAAGCCTTCAAGCTCACCTGCTTCGAAGGGGCATCATCAAGCTGCTTTTTCATGGCTCGTTCCCCTGTCCTTGAAGCGTTTCCACAGATCTAGCAGCTAGACAGGTCAAATTTCAAACATCCCGGGACACTGCGCTTGCCATGGCGAACCGCTGCGCGCATAAAGGCGCCTTCACAAACAGGAGCCTTGCCAGCCTATGGCCCACGCGACAGATTATAAGATCGTCGACGATCTTATTGCGAACGACGTCTCCTTCATCACCACCGTGCCCTGCAAACAGTTGGCCGGGGTTATTGAAGTTCTGAACGAAAAGCCAGAAGTCCACCACGTCCCCTGCAACAAGGAAGATGAGGGCATGGGGCTCGCGGCCGGCGCCTATATGGGCGGAAAGCGGCCGATGATCATAATGCAGAACACAGCGCTCGGCGTGGTCGTGAACACCCTGGCGACGCTCATTCAGTTTTACCATATCCCGCTGCCGATGCTGATCAGCTATCGCGGTGAAGTGGGTGAGAAAGTGGCCTGCCAAGTGGAAATGGCGGTGCACACCAAGGCTATCCTCAACCAGCTGGCCATCCCCACCTATCATTTCCATCACAAAGATGATGTGGCCGAACTGGATGGCATCCTGAAATATACTCAGATGTGCAAGAAACCAACAGCAATTCTCACCGATGCGAGCTTCTGGAGGTCAGCAGAATGATCCGGCACGATATCCTCAAAGAGCTGATCCCGGTGATCAGCGATCATCTGGTGGTCTGCAACATCGGCCTGCCTTCGCAGGAACTGCACATGATTGATGACCAACCCAGCAACTTCTACATGCTGGGCACCATGGGTCTGGCGTCCTCCATTGGCCTTGGCGTGGCGCTGGCGCAGAAGGACAAGGTCATCGCAATTGATGGTGACGGCTCAATCCTCACCAACCTGGCGACCCTCTCCACCATTGCCAACAATGTGCGCAACAACTTCATCCTGCTGATCATCGACAATGGCAGCTACGGCTCCACGGGCGATCAGGCCACTTATGCCGGAATGAAGACCTCGCTCACCGCCGTTGCGATGGCTTGCGGCTGTGAGAACGTGATCGAGTGCTCGGCAGAGGACACAGCAAATACCGTCAAGGCTGCCCTGGAGGCTGGACAGATGACGATCATCGTCTCCAAATGCGAGTCCGGAAATGTGCCGGTGCCGGTTATTGAATTGGACCCGGTGGTGATCCGCGAGCGCTTTATGACGGAGATCAAGTCGAGACCGGCGAACGCCTGAGGGCGCTTTAATGACCGCGAATAACCTTGAGGTCTATCGCCCGCGGTCTTTTGTCGATCTCGGCGATTGGGAAATCGATGGGCTGCGCCTCAATGTCTACGGCGTAATTGCTGTCGGACAAGAGGTCTCACACCAACTCGTGGAGCGAGCACGGACATTCGTGGCAACCGAAGTGCCGCCGCTGGTTCTAGCCGAAGGCGTGGATAACGGCCTTGGATTTGTAATCATCCATCCCGGCGATCTGGGCGTTTCAATTTTGGCACACTGGTGGATCCAGGGTTCGGTACTGTGTCAGCACATTCAGCGGACGCTCTGTAATTCAGATGCACCCATGGATACTGCCACCCGTCCGGTGATTGCCTGTGTCTGGGAACTCGGCCTGATCAATGCAGAGCAAGTCATCTGGCGCGAGCCCATGATGTCTTCCTGACCCAGTCCCGAACTGTATTTGGCCACTCGTCCTTCCCTGACTGAGGTCTGAAGCTAACTGCGACTGCCCCGCGCTTAAGGGCTAGCGGTCACACGCGTTCAGCATAGCGGAGGTCGCGCGGCGTGACCGTTTCAGCGGGACGTCCAATTTCTTGCCGCTCACCTCGACGGTGACCGACTTGCCGCTGGCCAGCACGTCGAAGAGCTCATCATCGAGCGGCAGCTTCAGAAAAGGCTAAGCGTAGCCAATCATCTCGTTCCACTGGGTCTTGCCGTTGCGCTCCAGCTGATCGCGGTCTGTGGTGAAGCGCATGGTGAACTCCTGATCGGCCTTGACGTCAAAATTAAGTTCAGTCTGAACTGTGACTTCCCTGCTGGCTCTCGTGCACAGCATCGACATCAGATAGTTCTCGCCATCCCTGCAATGGCCATAGATGGCGTACCCGCCTGCCTGCTGGTAGGTCACTGTTGGTGCCCCCGACCAGCCATATTCGCCGCGGCATTTGGCGCGCCGTACCCGGCTGCGAGCTTTCCGGCGGCGTTTCTTCTTTGTGGCGCGGCGGGGCGGTTTGCCGGCTGGTTCGTAAGACGCGCCTACAAAACGCCAGAGCACCGGACCATTCCGGCTATCGGTAATGAGATATCGCATGCCATTGGTGGTGGACTCGGCCAGCCGGGAACCGAAGGCCAAGATCCCAGCCAGCCTTTCTACCTTGCCGAATGGCCCGACTCGGAGGACATCGCGCGAGCAACCTCCAGTTCCGCAAAAAGAAGAGTTTTCAATTGCAACGATGTATTCAGGAATTCCATCTGACGGCACGTTCAGATCAAGCTTTGCGATGATTATCCCTTCCATCGAAAAGCCATCCGTTTCCTGCTGCAAATGATACTGCAGTCTAGGAACAGCTGTGTGCACTTTCCAATCGAGACTTCCTGCAGCATTGGCGGTGAATGCCGTTCCGAAGGTCATCGTGCAGGCAAGAACCAAAGACGTTGCCAATCCGATTGCTGCTTTCATGGAACAATTCTCTGCTTGTTTTTCATTACAAAATGGTTGTCATCCAGGCTCCCCCAAGGATGGAGGTTTCCTGCCCGCCTTTCAATCAGGAACCTCTGAATTAATGGCTGCATCCCGGCTCGCCTTCATGTAAGACACCCTTACATGCCCTGGACCAAGAAAAAAGACGGCGGAGACAAGCGCGGCTACCACCACGGGAATCTGCGCGAGACGTTGATTGAGGCAGCGCTTGATCTCATCAAGAAGAAAGGAGCCTCCGGGTTCACCTTCGCTGAAGCCGCGCGCAGGGCCGGGGTCAGCCCAGGCGCGCCCTACCGACACTTCAAGGACCGGGATGAACTGATTTCAGATGTAGCGACACGGGGCTTTGAGCAATTCGCGGCCAAACTGGAAAGAGCCTGGAATGCCGGCAAGCCTGATCCCTATTCCGCGTTGCAGGCCACCGGTAAAGCCTATCTGGCATTCGCGCGGCGGGAACCTGCGTACTACTCAGCGATGTTTGAGGCGGGTTTGCCACCAAATTTGAGCACGGAACTCACACAAGCCGGCGACAAGGCATTCGCAGTTCTCGTAAAGGCATGCGAAGCTCTTGTTGACGAACTTCCTCGTGACAAGCCGCTTCCGCCGGCAAAAATGGTGGCCTTGCATATATGGAGCGTCAGCCACGGCATCGCCTCATTGTTTGGGCGCGGTGATGAGGCCCGCCGCTCCTTGCCCATGGTGCCTGAAGATCTACTGGAAGCAGCGGTTCTGATTTATCTGGACGGCCTCGGCGCAAAGCGTCCGTCATAAAATCCATCTTCAAACGACAGATTTTAAGATTCTCGTCCGTCATACCCTTGACACATGGCTGGTCCACTGCCAGTTATGTAAATGTAAATAACATTTACATGGATGAACAAATGGAACTCACGCAACGTATCGATGAATATGGCAAGGCCGGATGGATTACCCTGATGGTGCTCAGCTTCATCGTTTTTTGGCCGGTCGGCCTTGGTATCTTGGGTTATATGCTATGGAGTGGACGAATGGGATCCTGGAAAAACAAAACAGTTGGCGGCGTCGGCCGTTGGTACAACACAAATGCGGCTAAAGCAGGGTCGGCCTGCGCTCAGCACAAACATCGCCGTCATGGCATGACGCCAACCGGCAATGCAGCGTTCGACGAATACCGCGAACAGACCCTGCAGCGCCTTGAGGACGAACAACAGGAATTCCAGGATTTTCTGGAACGCCTCCGCCAGGCCCGCGACAAGGAAGAGTTTGACCTCTTCATGGCGGACCGCAAGGCAAATACTGCAGCTGTCGATGGCGCAGAAAAGAACGGCGGCGCACCGCAGACTGCCTGATCTGCCTAACGATCAATAAGCCTCCGGCCTCTTCCGTCGGGGAGATCAAAAACGCCCGTGGTTCCCGGCTGTGGGCGTTTTCAGCTCTAACCGCGATGACGCGGAAGCTCGTCTGCCACTTCGAACCAGCTGATCCGCTCACCATGGCGTGTGTGCTCTTGCGGAATGAAGCTGTCCGGGTCGTCTAGCGTACTAATGTGCAGCTCGATGACAGGTCCTTCAGAGTTCTGAGTCCGGCCTTCCCACGTCAACGTCGTTCCGCATTCGCTGCAGAAGGCGCGACCAACGCCGGGCGACCACGTGCACGTGCATCTGGCGCACCATGTTGCCGATGGCGGTCACGTTGATCTTATCCGCGGCTGTGAGGCTCTTCAGGGTCTTGCTGACTTTCCTGATTTCGCGCGATAACTGGAGCACATCCGCTTCCTCCAGATCGTGCCACTCTTCCACACCGGCGCGGCGCGGGACGAGGAGCAAGCAGCAATAACGGCTGTCGTTCATCACGCGGACACCGCATAGCTCCAGCGAAGTGACGGCGATGCTGTCGGCCGTCAATCGCTCGTTGAGCTGAAAGTCCGCCATATCAGGACACTGCCGCAAAGCTGGCATCGAACCCTTCGGCCACCTGGTCCACATCGTCCATGGACAGACACAACGGCGGGCACATGCGGATGACGCTGCGGTGGGGACCGGATTTTGATGCGATCAAACCGTGTTTGCGGGACTCTTCGAAGACGGCGGCTGTTGTCTCCGGGTCCGGTTCCTTGGTGCGCCGGTCCTTCACCAGCTCAATGGCCATCATGAGGCCCTCGCCGCGTACATCTCCGATGACCTCATACTTCTGCTGGAGATCGGAGAGCCGTGCCTTCAGCGCAGCACCAACCGTCTTCGCGTTCTTCTGCAACTTGTCGTCGCGCATCACCTGCAGAACCGCCCTGCCCGCTGCTGTCGCGACCGGGTTTGCGCCATAGGTGTGGAACAGGAACTTGTCGGCCATGTGCTCAGCAATTTCGCGTTTGGTCACGACGGCTCCGAGCGGAATGCCGTTGCCTATGCCCTTGGCCATGATCACGATATCCGGCACCACGTCGTGGCTCTCGAACGCCCAGAAGGCATCGCCAGTGCGCCCGACGCCGGACTGCACTTCATCGATGATGCCGACACCGCCGGCCGCGCGCACGCGTTCGAACGCACCATTGATGTAGCCCTTGGGCATGGAGACGATACCGCCATAGCCCTGCACGGTTTCGATGATAATGCCGGACACCTTGCCGCTGGTGGAGGTCTGGATGGCCCGCTCCAAATCGTCCAGATAGGGCTGGATGCCCTGCCCGAAGACCCCGCGATATTGGTTCGGCTCGGCAATAAAGCTGATGCCACCGAGCTGGGGCACATTGTGCCGGAACCCATTAATCCCTGTCATCCCTTGTGCCCCGAACGTGGCGCCGTGATAGCCCGTCCGCAAAGACAGAAAGTCAATGTTTCCGGTGTAGCCGCGGGCCATGAGCAAGGCCAGGTCGGCGGCCTCCGCACCGGAGTTCGTGAAATGCACGACCCAGTCATGGCCTTTTGGCATGGTCGCAGTCAGCTCTTCGGCATAGTGGGCCGGCACCGGGTGATAGAACATGGTAGTGCAATGGGTCAGCTTGGCTGCCTGCTCCTGCACGGCCGCCACGACGGTGGGATGCGCATGGCCAACCGAGATGCACAGGTTCATGCCGAGCAAGTCGGTGTACTTGTTGCCCCTCTCATCCCAGAGATACTGATAAGATCCTCGCTCAAAAATCTGCGGCGTGGAATAGGGCACAAACTTCCGCTGAGAGGCGGCGTAAAACTTGTCTCTGCGCGCAACAATGGCTTCGGTGGACCAGTCAACGGCCGGGCCTGCGGAATCACTCATCTCAATAATCCTTGGGTCGATAAATCTGCAATCCTAGAGATCACAGCTCTCTTTCAAGAAACAGGACAAATCCGGTTTATCGTGATTTCTGATGAGGGAAATTAGCCACAAGCCAGCACGGTCTCAACCTCCCGGTTGAAACGGTCAAGCGCGCCTTCGAAGCGGCCGAAGGTCAGGTTGCTGTTGGCACCGGAGGAGAAACCTTTCTGGACGGACACGCCCATCGCAAAGTCCTCACCGAGCGTAGTCATGGTGATGGCGTGGTTACGGGCCCAGTGCTCCGCCTTGTCTTCGGTGATTTCACTGGCAGGAGCGAGAGTGCTTAGCCGGATCACGGTTTCGCCGTCCGAAAGAGGTTCGAGCTGAACCCAGGCGATGTGGTCCTGCATCACCAGCCACTGGTTGGAAGGGAAGATCGTGTAGAGCACTTTGGCGTGGGTTCGGATCGACCATTCATCCAGCGGGCTGTCTGTCATGGTCCCCAAGGTCGAGCGGGGCAGCTCGGAGCGCATGTGTGGGCCGAACATCTGGTAGCTGGACAGGTTATCCTCAAAGTGCGGGCCAATGGTTTCGCTATGCGCGACCTTGAAGTGATAGGCCTCAATGCCGCCTTCGATGAGCAACTTCCAATTGGCCTTGCACGGGATCTCGTCACTGGCGGCAATCGCGAGTTGGTCAATATTGAGCCAGTCCAACTCACTGTCGATCGGAGACAGGAAGGCTTCGAGATCAACATCAGATGCCGGATCCGGGACCACCCAGATCCAGCCCAGCGTCTCCAGAATAGGCAAGCGGCGCAGACCATAGGCGGCACGGTCCAGATTGGGAAAGCCCTGCTTCTCGTGGGGCACCCCGCGCAACTCACCGGCATTGGACCAGGTCCAAGCATGGGTAAGGGCAGGAGAAGCTAAGTTTACAGCCTGCCGCCTCATCCACCAGGCGCGCGCCGCGGTGTCGGCACACATTAAGGAACGCGTGGGCCTGGCCGTCCCGGTTCCTCGTCAGCAGCAACGGGAGGCCAGCCAGATCTTTCGTCAGAAAATCTCCGGGATTTGCGATCTCGCTGGCATGGGCTGCGAGCAGAGGTGTTGCCCGGAACAGCGAGCGTTGCTCAGCGGCAAACCTCTTTGAACTTGCATATCTCTCAACCGGCGATGCAGCAATGGACTCATCCAGAAACGCACGGCCAGCTGTCTTCAGACCTGCCAGTTCCTCAAGTAATGAAAGTTCAGTTGCGCGGTCCATTGTGCCCCTCCTCCTGCCTTCCAAGACAAACGCGAAAGGCACCACATTGCTGATTGAGCATCAGCCCGAAAGAAACTTAACGTCGTTGCCCAATGGGTCAAGTCCGGGGCCAACTCGTAAGCACCGCGTTCCCCTCACCCGACCAATTTCCTGGCTTCCGGCCACCCAAGGGCAATGCGCTGCACAGCGCGGAGAGCACACCGCGCAAGGCACTCGATATCCTTGCAGTAACAGGACAAAGCAAGAAGAACATTCTTCTGGAGCAGACCTTGGACACACTGGATTTCAGCTACAGACTTGTTCAGAATGAAGCCGATGCCGTACGGGCTGCCCTGTGGTTCCGACCCAAACTCATCCTCATGGAACTCGGCAGGCTGAGGGGTGACAAGGTCAGGGTTGTTGAGTTCGTCAGAATTCTTGAGGCCTGGTCAAAGGAAGAAAGCGTCCGCATCATTGCCATCACCGACAGTGGCGCCCCGGAACAACGGAAAAGCTATCTGGCCAGCGGCGTGGATGATTGCCTCGTCAAACCCTACACGCCCGAGAGACTTGCCGCCATGCTTCAGGGTTGGCTGATGTTTCACGAAATCACCGAGAAGGGCAAAAGCCTGAAAAAAGCCGTCGGCGCCGGTTAAGACATTAGTTGCCCACGCCCATTACCTCAAACACGGCCTACCCGCCGGGTTTATGGTTAACCGTACGTTAACAGTGCCAGACTAGCCTTTACCAATTGCTGACTGAAATGGTGAGGATAGTTATGGCCGAGTTTGCATCTTTGATTGCGGCGTCGTTTGCTTTTGTTCCCATCTTCTACGGCTCTTTGCTTGTAGCCGAGTGCGCGCTGGGCTGGTTTGAAGATTGACTCAAAACTGCTGAATTACCCTGGGCCAGATATAGCTAACGGGAGACGCGGAAATGCCGCTTGAATCCGATCTGGCCGAACCTGGACTCAGATTGAAGCTTGAAGAATACGATCCGGGCCGGGTGGCACGCCTGTGTCTCGACAATCCGCGAAAACTGAACACGCTGACACCGTCGATAATCGCAGACCTCCAGAGCACGTTCGCGGCGATAGGAGAAGATCAGAAGTTGCGCGCCGTTGTCCTTGAAGGAGCAGGCGACCGGGCATTTTCTGCAGGCGTGGACATTAATGCCATGCAAGCCCTGTCTCCAGAAAGCGCACGGGCTTTCATTACATCCCTCCATGAAGCGATTGATGCTGTGCGACGCTGCCCCGTGCCCGTGATCGCGGCCATGCGCGGCTATTGTTTCGGCGGTGCTTTGGAGCTTGCTGCAGGCTGCGACATGCGCATCGGTGACGATACGGTGGTTATCGGCATGCCGGAGGTAAAGGTCGGCATCCCTTCTGTCATTGAAGCAGCTCTGCTGCCTGGTCTCATTGGCTGGGGCAAGGCGCGCGAGATGATCCTGCTCGGCTGCACCTATTCTGCCGACGAAGCGCTGGAAATGGGCCTCCTCCAAAAGCTCGCACCGGCCGCCGGGATGGACACCGCCCTGGACAGCTGGCTGGCAGAAATACTGGCAAACGGCCCTCTGGCGATGCGTTCACAAAAGGCATTGCTGGGCGAATGGGTACAGCTGGATCTGGCAGACGCAATTCAGGCCGGAATTGACCATTTCGCTGCCGCCTATGAAACTGACGAGCCCCGCGCCATGATGGAGCATCATTTGGGCAAAAGAAAGTAGCGCTAGTCGGGCGCAAAAAACTCACCTTGACGCCCATGAACACGGGCCATTTCCATAGTTTCACACTTTAAAGCATTTGGATTTTCGTTTGAAATCCGCCGAAAATTCCGTTGGCAAGGTGCGCCGCAAGCACCTCAGCCACAGCATAACTGCATACCACCCATGCCCCCGGCGCATAGGCGATTTCCAACAATCGAGACAGTCTGCGCTCAAAGCCGCACGGCGGCAACATCAGGCCAAGTGAGCGCTTGTCATGTTCCAGAGACGCATTCCAGAAGATCTCCGCCATGCCCCTACTCCGGGCGTGCGCGGCTTTGCCTTTCTCGCCTCGTGCGAGGCTGCCTGCCGGGGCATCCTGACCTCGGTTTTTCCGCTCACCATGTACCGGGCGCTGGGCGACGCCGCCACCGTGTCGGAGGTCTATTTCCTGATCGGCCTGGTCTCGTTTGCGATTGCCCTGTTCACTCCCTGGCTCACTCGCCATGTGCCCCGGCGCATTCTCTACTCGATCTCTGTGCTGATCATGATGGCCGGCAATTTGTGTGCGGCCAGCGGAGATGTCTCCCTGGTGCCAGTCGGACTGGCCGCGAACACCGTAGCCGTGGTTGTCATCTCCATTTGCTTCAATGCCTATGTGATGGATTACGTGGAACGGCGCTCGCTTGGTCAGTGCGAGACCTTGCGATTGTTCTACAGCGGGACGGCTTGGACCATCGGCCCGTTCCTTGGAGTCTGGCTCATGGACATCTGGATGCCCGCCCCCTTTGTTCTGTCCAACGTATTCTGTGCTGTCTTACTGGCAACCTTTCTCATCATGCGGCTCGGCAACGGCAAGGTGATCACCCGGGCACGCGGCCCGGCGGCAAACCCTCTTGGGTTCCTGCCGAAGTTCATCGCCCAGCCGCGCCTTGTGGCCGGATGGACCTTTGCCGTGATAAGATCCTGCGGCTGGTGGATCTACGTGGTCTACCTGCCGGTCTATGCGGTGGAACAAGGCTACAGCGACAGACTTGGAGGGCTGGCGCTTTCGATCTCAAACGGCCTGCTGTTCTTAACCCCGCTAATCTTGCGCTGGATGCAGGCCAACAGCGTGCGCAAGGCCGTGATCCTCGGCTTTCTGGGTTCCGGCACAGCCTTCCTTTTGGCAGCCGCATTCGGCGATGCTCCATCTCTGGTGATCGGGCTCTTGCTCGCTGGCTCGGTCTTTCTGGTTCTGCTGGATGTGAGCGCGGGGTTGCCCTTCCTCATGGCCGTTAAACCCTCCGAACGCACGGAAATGTCAGCGGTGTACTCCACCTACCGGGACGTGTCTGGCGTCGCCACCCCGGCGGCCGCCCGTGCCGTGCTGGCCTATGGACCGCTCGTGGCTGTCTTCGCTGCAGGCGGTGTCGCGCTGGCGGCCTGCGGCTGGCTTGCTCTGAGGCTGCACCCCAGACTTGGCACCCGGAAGGCGGTGCAGACAGCCTGAGCTTATACTGCGGTTCACTGGCTCAGGCTCTCCGAGGGGGGTTCCCAATCGATGTTCGGCCTGCTTCAGCATGGAAAACAAGGGAGGTTTTCCATGGTAGCAGCTGTTCAACTGAGAGTGGACTTTTTGGGCGATAACCTGCCTCGCACAGCGCGCAAGAGCGAAGAGGCGGATCAGACGCGGCAGCTTCTTGCCCTGGCGGTGATCCTTGCCGGTGATCCTCGACGGTGGGTCTCGCCGCGAGGCCGCGCGCACCGGCGCGCAGGGGCCTGCAGGTGATCCGGGACGAGGTATTGCGCTTCAAGGCCGGCGGCGCGGAGGCCCTGGTAACCCGCAAGGCGCCCGCAAAGACGCCGATCCTGACAGACGAACACCGCACGGCGCTGGCAGCGACTGTTGAGGCGGGTCGATCTGGCGCAGGGGGCGCAGGAGGAACCGGGCGTCCCGGTCAGACGCCGGGACGGGACCTTCGCGCCATCGGGGTCGCCATGGGGTTGGCCAAGCTCTCCCGCCCGCCCGCAGCACGACGCACAGCACGACGAGGCCAGCGAGGCGTTCAACAAAACGTCTGCGACGTCGTCGACCACATCCGCACCCAATGTGGCGGCAAGCCGATAGAGCTCCGGGTTCAGGACGACGCCCGGATGGGTCAGAAGAACAAACGCACGCGACGCCGGGCGCGGCCCCGCGCGCCGCACGATCAGCGGACCGAAGGGGCCTGTCTCTTCGGCGCCCTCTGCCCTGCCAGGGCCAAGGGCGACGGGCGGGTCATGCCCTGGTGCGACACTCACCCCATGGCTGAGCCTCTCAAGCTCATCGGTCAACAGATCGAGGCCGGGGCACACGCCCTCCTGATCCTTGATCGGGCGGGAGGGCAGACCTCACCCAAATGGGCTGTCCCCGACAACATCACCCTCGTCCCACGGCCGCCAAGGGCACCAGAGGTGAACCCGGTCGAGAACGTCTGGTCGTTCATCCGGGACACCTGGCTTTCGACCCTCGTTTTCAAGCCCTGCGACGACATCGCAGATCACTGCTGCCAAGCCTGGAACACCCTCAGGCATCAACCAGGGCGCGTCATCTCAATCGGAGGGCGCGAAGGGGACCATCGGGTGTGAGCATTGAGCGATGGTATAATAGATAATTTCTAATCCTTGAAGATGAAAAAGAAAGCCTCAACCACGGCTCCATCGCTGCAAGTGCGATCCCCAGTTTATCCGCATCGGTCGCGGCGACGGGCACCAGTTTTCCGCCACCCAGCTTGACGTGTTCATCGAACACGCGGCCGGCTGGAATTTTAGCGGTCAAATACAGAGCGTATTTCCACCAGATTGGAGCGCGCGCGGAGGATGTAGAAACCCAGAGTCGTTAGATGCGTTGGCATCAGCCAGCTATCTTCTGTCCCGTTGGAGATAATCAGCGGATCAAGTTCAATGGCCCGCCGGAGATGGTCATCCAGCAAATCCCAGATGTCTGCCAGGGCGCGTGTCTCCACACTCCTTGGCAAGCGACAGGATCGAATTCAGCAGATCGCTGTCCTTCTCCCGCCTGAACCGTTTCATCAGGCTGGTCAGCTCGTGGGTTTTCTCCAGCAGCTGATTGTGCGTGTTGATGCGAAAGCGGACCCGCTTGGTCGCCAGGATGTCGTCTATATCGTTGATGCTGTAGGTCGAGTCCTTGATTTCCCCGAAAATCACATCCTTCAACGTCAGCACATTTATGGCTTCAGCGTTGAGGCTGTAAAACTTGCGCATGAAGTCGACGTGACATGCCCCCCATGGGTCCCGTGTTCATAGGGGGGTCCTGTTTCCTCATACATCATCTGGTTGCTGTTATCGAGCGCGCGGGGAGTGGAGTATCCCATAGCTCCTCACGCAAGCGCCCGTTGAAACTTTCCACAAACCCGGTCTGCATTGGCTTTCCCGGCTCAATGCAAGGCCAGCCCACACCGCTCTCATTCTGCCATTCCAGGAAGGGCTCTGGAGGTGCGTTCGGTGCCGTTGTTGCTCACGACCGTGTCCGGCTTGCCATAGAGCCTGATCAGGCGGTCCGGTTCCCGGGCCACACGTTCGCCTGACAAGGACCTATCGGCCACCAGACACAGGCCTTCGCGGGTATAGTCATCAATCACCGCCAGTATGCGCAAACGGCGGCTCTCAACGAACACATCCGACACAAAGTCCAGGGACCAGCGTTCTGAAGGCCGTGACGGTACAGTCAGCGGTGCTCTGCTGCCTGTGGCCCGTTTGCGCCCCTTTCCCGGCGCTTCACAGCAAGCCCTTCCTCCCGCTAGAGCCGGTACAGCTTCTTGTGGTTCATGTGTATCCCTTCGCGCTCCAGCATCAGACCCGGTCCTGCGAGACCTCATGGCAATCCAGCACGTCCAGAGCGGCCCGGCGTTCAGCCGGACCCGTCAGCCGTTTCCCAACAGGTCCTTCAGGATGGAATTATCGAGCATCTGGTCGGCCAGAAGGCGCTTCAGCCTGGCGTTCTCCTGCTCAAGCAACCCTTGAGCCGACGGGCCTCGGAAACGCCCATGCCGCCATATTTGGCCTTCCATTTGTAGAACGTGCCAAGGCTGATCTCATGCTGGCGGCAAACCTCCGCCGTCGGGCTGCCCCGTTCCTGCCCCGTCAAAATCGCAATGATCTGCTCTTCTGAAAACCTGCTCTTACGCATCATCCGTCTCCTGCCCAGTAACGGACCCTCCTGACAAACGAGGCAGATCCTGGGGGGCAGGTCACAACCATCGCCGCAGGACTGCTGCCGTTAACCCTGATTGGAGTGTACCAAGGGAAGAGTAGTGTTGCCAATAAGGTTGAAAGGGGTCTTATCTTGGCAATTCTGTTGTGCCCATCAGGAACTTGTCGATGGCGTGGGCGACCTGGCGGCCTTCGCGAATGGCCCAGACGACAAGAGACTGTCCGCGGCGCATGTCGCCGGCCGAGAAGATCTTTTCCTGGGATGACTGATAGGCCAGTTCATTAGCCAGGACGTTTCCACGACTATCTTTCTCTATGCCCAGTTCCTCGATCATGCCCTTATGAACGGGGTGCACAAAGCCCATGGCCAGGAGAACCAGATCAGCCCGCAATTCGAATTCCGTGCCACCAATGGGCTGCATCTTTTCATCGACCTTCACACAGTTAATGTGTGTTACGACGCCATCTTCCCCCTCCATCGATTGGGTCATGACGGAGAAGTCGCGGTCCGCGCCTTCGTCCTGACTGGAAGAAGTGCGGAACTTCAGTGGCCAGTGTGGCCAGGTCAGATCCTTGTTCTCCTTCTCCGGCGGCATCGGCATGATCTCAAGCTGGGTGACTGAAAGCGCACCTTGGCGGAACGAGGTGCCGATACAGTCCGAACCCGTATCGCCGCCGCCAATTACCACCACATGTTTGCCAGCCGCACTGATGGCTTCCGCCTCATCGAAGGGCTCCTTGGAGTTCCGCCGGTTCTGTTGCGGCAGGAAGTTCATGGCGAAGTGAACGCCATCCAGTTCGCGTCCGGGCACAGGAAGATCGCGCGGATGCTCTGCCCCGCCGGACAGCAACACCGCATCATGCGTCTCTTCCAGCTGCTTGGCCGTAATATCGTGACCCACATGAACGCCGTAGTGGAACAGCACACCTTCGGCTTGCATCTGCTGCACGCGGCGGTCAATCAGATGCTTTTCCATCTTGAAGTCTGGAATGCCGTAGCGCAGCAATCCGCCCGCTTTGGCATGCTTCTCATAGAGATGAACCTCATGACCGGCCCGCACCAGCTGCTGGGCCGCCGCCAGGCCGGCAGGGCCGGAGCCCACAATCGCTACTTTCTTGCCGGTCTTCGTTTCAGGCAGCTTCGGCCCGATCCATTCATGCTCCCAGGCCTTGTCGACAATCGCGCATTCGATGGTTTTGATCGTGACCGGGTTGTCGTCAATGTTGAGTGTGCAGGACGCTTCGCACGGGGCCGGGCAAATGCGCCCCGTGAACTCTGGAAAGTTGTTGGTGGAATGGAGGTTGTGCGAGGCTTCTTCCCAGTCCTTGTTGTAGACGAGATCGTTCCAGTCCGGGATCTGATTGTTGACGGGACAGCCGTTGTGACAATAGGGGATGCCGCAATCCATGCAGCGTGCGGCCTGACGTTCCACGTCCCGGTCTTCCAGCGGGATCATGAACTCCCGGTAGTTTCGCACCCGGTCGGCAGCAGGCTTGTAGGTCCGTTCCTGACGGTCAATTTCGATGAAACCGGTAATCTTGCCCATAACGCTTACTGCCCTTGTCTCAGACCAATGTTCATTTCGCCCGTCTGGGCTTCACTGATTTCCGCCAGCGCCCGGCGAAATTCCACCGGCATGACCTTCACGAATTTCGGCAGATAGGTGTCCCAGTCATCCAGGATCTGCCGCGCCCGGGCAGAGCCGGTATAGCGCGCCTGGTTCTCGATCAGTTGCTGCAGGCGCTCCGCATCAAATCGTGTCATGTCGGACTGCACATCCACCAGACCATGCCGCTCCATGTCGCCGCCGCTGGTGTGGAGATTCTCAACGTGATCGGCTTCCGCCTCAACGGGTTCCAGGTCAACCATTGCCAGATTGCAACGGCGCCTGAAGTCATCTTCTTCGTCCAGAACATATGCGATGCCGCCGGACATGCCGGCCGCAAAGTTGCGTCCTGTCTCACCGAGAACAACCACGATACCGCCGGTCATGTATTCGCAGCCATGGTCACCCGTGCCTTCCACCACGGCAATCGCGCCAGAGTTGCGCACGGCAAACCGTTCGCCGGCTATGCCGCGGAAATAACATTCCCCGGTGATGGCGCCATAGAGCACCGTATTGCCGACAATCATGCTCTTCTCAGGATCAATGCCGCTGTCTTCCGGTGGCCGGACAATCAGTTTGCCGCCGGACAGGCCTTTGCCCACATAGTCGTTGGCTTCGCCTACCAGATCGAGCGTCACACCTTGCGCCACCCAGGCGCCGAAGCTTTGTCCTGCCACGCCGCTCAAGGTGAACCAGATGGTGTCTTCCGGCAGACCCTTGTGGCCATAACGTTTGGCGACCTCGCCCGACAGCATCGCGCCGGCGGTCCGGTCTGTGTTGCCGATCGGGAAGCTCTCTTTCATAGGTGTTTTGCTTTCAAGCGCGGGCTGCGCAGCTTCGATCAGCTTGCGGTCCAGGATATCGTGGATCGGGTGATCCTGACGATCTGAATTATAGACGGCAACATCTTCGCCGACTTCCGGCTTGTAGAACAGCTTGCCGAAATCGAGACCCTTCGATTTCCAGTGATCGGCCGCAGCCTTGATGTCGAGTATGTCAGTCTGGCCAATCATTTCATCAAAGGTGCGGAAGCCCAATTCAGTCATCAGGAAGCGCACTTCCTCGGCAACATAGAAGAAGTAGTTCACCACGTGCTCAGGCTTGCCCTTGAAGCGCTTGCGCAATTGCGGGTCTTGGGTAGCTACACCGACCGGGCAGGTGTTCAGATGACATTTGCGCATCATAATGCAACCGGATGCGATCAGGGGCGCGGTTGCGAAGCCGAATTCATCGGCCCCAAGAAGTGCGCCAACGACGACGTCCCGGCCTGTGCGTAGCCCGCCGTCTACCTGAACCGCGATCCGCCCACGAAGATTGTTCAACACGAGTGTTTGGTGGATTTCGGCCAGGCCAATTTCCCAGGGAGAACCTGCATGCTTGATGGACGTCAGCGGCGAAGCCCCGGTGCCGCCTTCAAACCCTGAGATCGTTACATGATCCGCCCGGGCCTTGGACACGCCCGCAGCCACCGTGCCGACACCCATTTCTGACACAAGTTTGACGCTCACATCCCCATCCGGATTGACGTTCTTCAGGTCGTAGATCAGCTGCGCCAGGTCCTCGATCGAGTAGATGTCATGGTGCGGAGGAGGGGAAATCAGACCCACACCGGGCGTGGAATGTCGGACCTTGGCAATAGTCGCATCGACCTTGTGGCCCGGCAGCTGACCACCTTCACCAGGCTTTGCCCCTTGCGCCATCTTGATCTGCATCATGTCAGAGTTGACGAGATACTCCGCCGTCACGCCAAACCGCCCCGATGCCACCTGCTTGATTGCCGAGCGCATGCTGTCGCCATTCTTCATGGGTTTGTAGCGGTCGGCTTCTTCGCCGCCTTCACCAGTATTGGATTTGCCGCCAATGCGGTTCATTGCAATGGCCAGCGTGGTGTGGGCTTCCCGCGAGATGGAGCCATAAGACATGGCACCGGTTGCGAAGCGCTTGACGATCTCCGATGCGGCTTCAACTTCTTCAAGCGGCACCGGTTTGCGTCCAGTCTCCTCAGCCCCCTTGATCTTGAACAGGCCGCGCATGGTCATCAATTGCGCGCTTTGCTCGTTGATCTCCTTTGCGAAGGACAGATATTTCTCAGGCAGTTCACCGCGCACGGCATGCTGCAGATCAGCGACCGAGCTGGGTGTCCAGCTGTGGCTTTCGCCGCGCAGGCGGTACGCATATTCACCACCCACGTCCAGCGAGTTCTCCAGCACGGGACTGTGGCCAAACGCGGCCGCATGACGGCGCACGGTCTCTTCGGCAATCTCTGCTAGCCCAACGCCTTCAACAGCTGTGTTTGTGCCGGTGAAATATTTCTCCACAAACTCCGATGAAAGCCCGACCGCGTCAAAAATCTGCGCACCGCAATAGGATTGGTAAGTGGAAATGCCCATTTTGGACATTACTTTAAGCAAGCCCTTGTTCAGCGCCTTGATGTAGCGCTTCACAGCTTGTTCGAAGGTCAGGCCCGGGGCTAGTTGTGGCAGCATGTCTTCGAGCGTTTCAAACGCCAGCCACGGGTTGATGGCTTCGGCTCCATAACCAGCCAGGGTCGCGAAGTGATGAACCTCGCGTGCCTCCCCGGTTTCCACAACGAGGCCACCCGATGTTCTGAGGCCCTTGCGGATCAGGTGATGGTGAACGGCAGATGTCGCCAGCAAGGAGGGGATCGCCACCCGGTCCGAACTCACCAGCCTGTCAGACAGGATGATAATGTTGTAGCCCTGCGCCACTGTGGTCTCGGCCCGGTCGCATAGATTCTCGATCGCCGACTGCATGTAGTTGGCGCCATGATCCACAGAGAAGGTGATGTCCAGCGTAGCTGTCAGGAATTGATTATCGGCAATATCGCCAATGGCCCGCAGCTTTTCGAAACCTTCGTTGGAAATGATCGGATGCTTCACTTCCAGCCGCTTCAACGTGGACGTCCCCTTCAAATCCAGCAGGTTCGGCCGCGGGCCGATGAAGGAAACAAGCGACATCACCAGTTCTTCGCGAATAGGGTCAATCGGCGGGTTCGTGACCTGAGCAAACAGTTGCTTGAAATAGGTCGCAAGGTTTTTTGGTTTTGATGACAGGGCCGAGATTGGCGTGTCTGTTCCCATGGACCCCACCGCCTCCTGGCCCGTATGCGCCATGGGCGTCAGCAGGAATTTGACGTCTTCCCGGGAATAGCCAAATGCTTGTTGCCGCTTCAGCAGCGGAACATTCGAGCGGGGGGCTGAGCGGCCGACCATTGGTAGATCCTTAAGGTCAATTTGTGTGCGCTCCAGCCATTCCGAATAGGGATGCTTGCTGGCCAGATCCGCCTTCAGTTCATCGTCTGAAATAATGCGGCCCTGCTCCAGGTCGATGAGCAGCATCTTGCCCGGCTGCAGGCGCCATTTGCGGACGATGTCCTTTTCCGGGATATCGAGCACGCCCATTTCAGAGGCGAGCAACACCCGGTCATCAGATGTTTCAAGAAAACGAGCCGGACGAAGACCGTTTCTGTCCAGTGTTGCCCCAATGGTGCGACCATCGGTGAAGGCAATGGCGGCAGGGCCATCCCACGGCTCCATCAGAGCTGCATGATATTCATAGAACGCCCGGCGGCTCTCATCCATCAACGGGTTTCCGGCCCAGGCTTCCGGGATCATCATCATCATGGCGTGCGCGAGCGAGTATCCACCCTGGGTCAGTAGTTCGAGCGCGTTGTCAAAACAGGCTGAGTCCGACTGCCCCTCATAGGAAATCGGCCAGAGTTTCTGCATGTCATCGCCGTAAATGGGCGACGCCATCGTCGCCTGTCGCGCAGCCATCCAGTTGTAGTTACCGCGCAACGTATTGATCTCACCGTTGTGGCAGATCATCCGGTAGGGATGCGCAAGCGGCCATGACGGGAATGTGTTGGTGGAAAACCGTTGGTGCACAAGTGCAAGTGCTGACTCTACCCGCTCGTCCTGCAAGTCGAGATAGTAGGCTTGCAGCCCTGGCCCGAGCACTAGGCCTTTGTAAACAATCGTCCGAGCTGAACAGCTGACCGGGAAATAATCCGGCACCGCATCTGGATGAGTCTTACGCAAGCGGTTCGACACAACCTTGCGCATGACAAACAGTTTGCGTTCGAACGTGACCTCGTCAGCGATATCCGGGCCACGTCGGATAAACACCTGGTTCTGCACAGGCTCGGCCGGTTTTACCGTCTTACCAAGAATGCAATTGTCGACCGGCACATCGCGCCAGGCGATGACCTCCAGTCCTTCTTCCTTGGCCACTTCGGCGTAAGTGTCCTTGATCGCGCGCTGATGTTCCTGATCGCGCGGCATGAAAAGATGGCCTACGCCGTAATGGCCCGGCTCCGGCAGTTCAAATCCCAAGCGTTCGGCCTCAGCGGCGAAAAACTTGTGCGGTAACTGGATCAGGATGCCGGCGCCATCACCAGCTTTCGGGTCGGCCCCGACCGCACCGCGGTGCTCAAGATTGCAAAGGATCGAGAACGCATCTTCGACGATCACCCGGCTTTTCACCCCCTTGATGTTGCAGATCATGCCCACGCCGCAGGCGTCGTGCTCATTGTCCGGGTGGTAGAGACCTTGCGGTGTTGGCAATTCGGCCTGATGAGGCGTGTTGCGTTTGGCCGTGGCTATCCCGTGGGGTGCTCCAGAAACCTTTGCCATAACTTCGCCTCCTCTCAAATTTCATCACCAGCGGTCGCCAAAACAGCCCCTTTCGGGGTATCCGGCCCGTTTCCTCGCCTCTGTTTGTGGTGAGAGATGAAAACAGCCAGCTCTTGAGGCGGCTGTCAGGCGTCCGTTTTAGTTACGCACGCAGTCGCCAGGAACCGTTTCGCGCAGGCGCGTTTCGAACGGGTGAGTTTACCAAGTTTGTGCGCGATCAGTGTCACAGTGATAAGACCGTTCTGGTTCCAAAAAGCATTCGGTTTTGGCAGATAGGACAGCATTGCTGTCCTAATTCCGAGCGTAACCTGCCAGAAAACACGCACAGGTGCAAGCTGTTCGAAAGTTGGGTAGTGTCGCAGTCGGGATTCTTGGCGAGGGGCAAATTTTATGAGCTACGCAATTTACGTGGGCAAGAACCATAGCCGTGACGGCCATGCCTGGTTGGCTGGCTATGGAGATGGGCCTTCAAGCCATTGGCTGGAGATCATCCCGCGTAAAACGCATGAGCAGGGCACATCAATTACAGTTGGTGTCACCGAACAGGCGGATCTGCCAGGGCGGCTGACCGAGATTCCACAAGCTTCTGAAACCTGCCGTCATACCCGGGTGAGTTACAGCCATTACAAGGGCGTGCCCGCGCCCCTAACCAATGGCGGGCTCAACGAGTACGGCGTGGCCATACGGGATATCTGGTCGCCCTCCTGCCAGGAACTTGTGGACATGACACCGGCCGATCAGACAGGGTTCAACTACAGCGACCTAGCCCGCTGTGCGATCAAACGCGCCCACACAGCCCGGGGCGCAGTGGAGCTGATGGGTCAGCTCATCGCTGACCACGGCGAAGCAACGTATGGCGGGAACTCTCATCTCATTGCCGATCCGGATGAAGCCTGAGTCGTCATCCGGTTTGCTGGAGGGCTGGGGCTCTGGTGTGCCGAGCGCTTGGGGGCAGACGATATCCGCGCCTCTCGCCCGGGCTACATCGGGGAGATCCCGTTGGACGATGCGTCTAGTGACCGCGTGATGCATTCCCCAAATTTTATTGATTTTGCCATTGAACAAGGTTGGTTCGACCCTGCCAGCGGCGCCCCCTTTGATGTCAACGCAATCTATGGCGAGGGCAAATTCCGCTGGTCCGGTGTGCAATGGATCGAAGGCGAAATGCGTGCCCGTGCCACCCGGCCGGAAAAGGTTGGCATGGAAGACATAATCTGGACCATCCGCACTGAGAAGCTTACTGGGGATACGGCAGGATATGGTCAAGTGGTGCCGCTCACCCATCCCAGCTACTATGCTCTGCGCGTTCTCTGGCACGCTCCCATCGGCGCGCTGGCCGCGCCACCGGTGCCGGTGTATTTGGGCTGCACTGAAGTGCCGGTAGAATTCCGCATGCACCGTTATCTCACCAGCGGAGAGTCCGCCCGTTTTCTCGATACCCGCCACTCAGCACTGACCAGAGACGTCGCCACGGTCTCCCAGGCACCTCAGGGCATCGAATCACTCGCTCCGCGGTCTACCTCTACAAGCGCCTTATGCATCTTGTGTTGTTGCATCAGGACCGTTTCCTTGGCGAGGTAACGGAAGTCTGGGAAGCTTTGGAGAAAAGTCTGAATGCGTCATGCATTAAAACCGCGCGCGCTGCAGAACTGTTGCTGGATAATGGCGAGGAAGCATTGGCTGGAGATGTGCTGACCTATTTCAGCAAAACCGAACTTCTGGCAGCGCTGGACCTTGCAGAAAAACTGCTGGCGAGCATTGAAGCACGGGCCCGGCTCCTGCACGGCGTCAGAGCAGAAGAAACGCCTAGGTCAGCTGATCAGATATGGTGAGTTAAAGTGTTTGTTTATTTTTGAGATTTTATGTAAATTATAGCATAATTTAGATTTGAATATTTCTGAATATATAAAGAAAATATCAAAAAATACTGAAGTATATTATAAATATAAAACATTTATGTAATATATTTGGAATTTTTTATTTATTGTTAATTGAATTTGACAACGTTTATGCTTTTGTTTATGATGAGTCGTACATCATTCATGTGATGTCGATGAGCTCACAACATGCGGCAGAACGGCAATTGAGCAAGATCAGGAATAGGCATGCCAACTTGCTCCATTATCTGGACAGTTCAGTTATACGCAATCCGTGAAGGATAAAAACGGCAAGACCATGTACCGTGTGGGCTACGGCACATTCGAACACCACGATCAGGCCGAAGATATGTGCTACCAGTTCGAAGCCAGAGGTGTGAGCTATTGCCGTGCTATGCCCAAGGGCCATGCCATTAAACTCGGGCATAATACCAATGGCGTGCTTGATTGTCTCTCAGGTCTTTTCAACCCGGCGGCTCTCTGGATCCATGCAGACAAAGCAGGATTTCCGATCTCTGCAGCTGTTGGCGGTCGTGATGACTATGATGCTTTGCCCCTTCGCGGCCTTTCCAGAACGAGCGAAGATCTCCGTCAGGCCCGGCGTTTGCTTTCGCTTGCTTGTGTTTATGACGGGATGAGCCGGGCGGATGCGGCGAAGGGGGGTGGGGCGGCCCGGCAGAGCCCGAGGGACCGGGTGCTCCGGTTCAACGAAGCCGGGCCCGAAGGGGCTGTTCGACCGCCGGGTCCCGCGGCCCCGATGGCTGGATGCGACCCCAATGGTTGAACTTGCTGAGATCATCGAACCCGGCCCCTGCCTTGAGCATGACACTTGAGCCTGACAGGGGGTCCGCCGGAGACGACTTGACCTTCAACGGGGGAGCGAAGACCGGTTCGGTGTTGTCTCTCACGAGAGGACCCTCCCAAGCTGCTTGCAACGCCCGGCTTTTCCCGCATCACCGGGCGCCCGCAACACCCGGGCCTCATGGAGGCTTTCAAAAAAACGTCCCCCAAAGCCTTGCCTCCCCTTTGAACCACGGTCCGGCAGACAAGCCGATCGAGGTCTGGGTTCAGGACGAGGCCCGCGTCCGGGTGCGCAAGGGGACGAGACCGCGATGGCCGGCCGATCAGCGTTACAAACCGGCCTGCCTGTCCGGCGCGGTGTGCACAGACAGGGAGACCGGTGCGGCCCTGATGCTGCCATGCTGCCATGGGGGCGGACACTGGAACAAGGAACCTGCCTCTCAAGGAGATCAGCCGGACCGTTGCAAAAGGCCGCTCAGGCGGCCGTCCTGATGGACCACGCGCCGGGGCACACATCCGGCGAGGTGAAGGGTCCGGAGACCTTGCCTCTGATCTTCCTGCCCGCCAGATCACCGGAGCTCAATCGGGTCGGGAAGGTCTGGCAATCTCTTCGGGAAGACGGGCTCTCCAACCGCCTCCTTGAAGATCAGGCAGGCCTTCTTGCCGCCGGATGTGATGCCTGGACCCGGCTCATGAAAGAACCAAGGGCAATCAAATCAGGCGCATCTCGCGATTGGACCCAAAACGGCCAAACCTGAGGGCCGTTAGTATAAGGCAACGAGAGCCGGTAAAAGAAGCTGTACCAGGCTCGGGGCAACACCTGCCAATTTTCGGGTCAGCAAGACGTAAAGAGCGGCGAGAACGGCGGCCGCCAAAAGGAATGGTCCTGCGTTCACTGCGCCAAATCCGGGCCGGATAATCAGGCAGGTACCCCAGAAATCCTACAACGACTGCTCCCAGCGCCAGATTCCGACCTGTTCGCCCAGCAGCATCCCGGACATTGCGGTCACGATCAAGGGGAACAGAAAAACAATGGCCATTCCATCCGCCAACGGCATCCAGCGCAAATCTGCAATGTAGCACAATGGTCATGAATGCGAAGGACAAACCCCGTGCAAACTGTAATCGGTTGATGTTGGCCCTGACAGCACCGAAACCATAACGCCGGACCACAAAAGGCAGAATCAGGCCCACATGTACAACACTACGGGCCTATGTGATTTGTTCTGGCGCATAGGATCCGGACAATGTTTTGCTGAGGGCATCCATGAACGGAAAGATCGCGATGGTGCACATCATTGCGGCAAGCCCAGCCGCAAGCGTGTTGAATTTCAAGGTCACAGGTGTGACCCCGAAGTAATGTACAGAATGAGCGGAATTTGCCCTAGCCGGCGACAGCTCCTGATGTTATGACCGTCACTGAACGACGGTTCTGCGCAAAGCAGCTTTCTTCGCTACAGAGCGCGAGTGGACGCTCCTTGCCAAAGGCGATTGTCGAGATCCGGCCGGGAGCGACGCCTTGAGCGATAAGGAAATTTTTTGTCGCTTCTGCGCGTCGCGCCGAGAGGGCGATGTTATATTCACGCGTACCGCGTTCGTCCGCGTGACCTTCAACCTGGATGGTCACCTGGGCATATTGGCGGAGCCAGGTAGACTGGCGGCGCAGAATTTCCTGGGCCTGAGGTGTGAGCGTCGATTGATCCACTAGGAACAGAACGCGGTCGCCCACATTGATCGTGAAATCGCGCTGGGATCCCGACACAGAATTTTCGATATCGACTGCGGCCACGTCGGGCTTATCTTTCGACGAGCAGGCCGCAAGCCCAACCATTGCCAGCACAATTGCTGCCATTTTAAAACCGTCTAGAAGACGCATCATTCGTCCCACTCCTCGTACTCAATACCGTCCACATGGGGTCTTGAGTGTTCAACCGGTTAAGGTTACCGGCTTCCAAATTGGATAATTCGCGTGCACTCCGAAACCAAAAAATGGCTTTTATTGGATGAGCGGCGACCAAGCTGGATCCGATGCCCAAGTTCCGGTCTTGATCTCCTGTTCGTTGTATCCGGTCAAATCCACGGAGTACAGTTTCGCTCCACCACGTTCCCCGCGGGTTTCCCGGAAAAACATAAGTACTCGTCCATTGGGTGCCCATGTGGGACCTTCATTGTGAAAGCCTTCGGTTAATATTCTCTCACCAAAACCATCCGGACGCATCACGCCAATCAAAAATTTACCCTTACTGAGCTTTGTGAAGGCGATGATATCGCCACGCGGTGACCAAACCGGTGTGGAGTAGCGGCCCTTGCCGAAAGATATGCGGCGCTGGTTGCTGCCATCCGAGTTCATTATATAAATCTGTTGAGAGCCTGCGCGGTCAGATTCGAACACGATCTGGCGCCCATCAGGCGAATAGGATGGGGCCGTATCGATCGCAGCAGTACGGGTCAATTGGCGTGTAGCACGGGTCCTGAGGTCCATCGTAAAAATGTTAGAGTTTCCGCCGCGTTGAAGACTCATGATCACACGCTGCCCATCAGGCGAGAAGCGCGGAGAAAAGCTCATGTTCGGATCGTTTGTTACGATCTCGCGCTGACCTGTTTCGATGTTCAGCAGGTAGACCTTTGGCCGCCCGCTCGCATAGGACATGTAGGTGATTTCCTGGCTGGTCGGGCTAAACCGCGGGGTCAAGACAAGATCGCGCCCGCTCGTCAGGCTGCGCTTGTTGAAGCCATCCTGGTCCATGATCGTCAGCTTTTTAATGCGTTTGGATTTTGGGCCGGTTTCTTCCACAAACACGATACGTGTGTCGAAGTAGCCTTTTTCACCCGTCAGGCGCTGATAGACAGCATCGGAAATAAGATGGCCGATCCGGCGCCAGTTGCGCGGTGTGGTGACAAACTGAAAACCGGTCAGTTGCTTTTGCGCAAAGACATCCCACAGCCTGAATTCAGCTTTCAGGCGTCCGTCACTTTGCCGGGTGACCCGCCCGGTCAGCAGAGCCTGCGCCTTGATGATGCGCCAATCACCAAACCGCGGCGGCCGTTGGAAACTTGTAATCTGCTCGACAAACGAAGAGGGCGGAAGCGGGCGGAACAGACCGGATCTGTGCAAGTTGTTCCCAATGACGCCCGCGATGTCTGGGCCATACTTTGGATCTCCGACGAAGCTCGGAATGGCGATCGGCATTGGTGCAACATTGCCGCGATTAACGTCAATCTCGACCAGAGCAGATACCCAGGGTGTATTGACGATGACCCCGGCAGAAATAATCAGGGCAAACAGAAGCAAAGAACGCCCGAAACCCGCGAGCCAGCCATTTTTAGTCATAGTATTTTCCATTAGTTTTCAGACCCAAGTCAGCTTTGGAACATTGACTTGGGATCGAAATTCACCCGAATTCGCTTCCAGGCCCTGTAATTCTCTTTATTAAACCGATCGTAAGGCTGGCAACTCAGCACCGCCCGCACCACACTATCGCTCGCAACTTGAAAGACCGGCCTTGGGTCGCGATTTTTCACCACGGGATTGTCCAAAACGAAGCCATCAATGTCCAGGCTATATTCGACAACCACCTTTAACTTGTCGGCGTCCTGAACGCCGGTCGGGAGGTTCCAGCAGCTAACAAGGTGCTGAATGAGCCAGTCCTTCTCTGTGGCGCTCAGCTCGTTATCTTTGCCGGTGCTGTTTACATTGGCCTTCTTAGGCTTGCCAATCTCTTCAAATTTTTTCTGTAAGGCAGCCTTGTCTGCACTTTTGTCGATCAAGGCCTGCTCAATAGCTGCCAGGTCAAATTTTGGTTTCTTCTTCTTTTTCTCTTTCTTTTTGACCAACTTCTTTTTCGGCTTGGCACGCGGCCGTGGAGCGGGCGCCTTGGGCTTTTCTACCTTTGCCTCTTCCTTTTTCGGTTCTTCCTTCGGAAGCGGTTCTGGCTCCGGTTTCTTTTCAACTTCCTTGGAAGGCTCCGGAGCTTTCTCAGGCAAGGGCGGGATTTCAACTTCTTCTTCGATTGGCGGCAGAGCAGTAGTCTTCTCAAGAACCGGCTCGGGCAACGGTTTGGAGACCGGCACTTCTTTTTCCACTTCCTCAGGAGCCGGTTTTTCGACGTCTTCCTTTGCGGAAGTCGATTGAGCCACGCGCTTGGAAAACTCGGAAATATCGACTATTTCGACCGGAACGGCTTCCTCGTCCGGAGCTTCATATTCTTGGGGAGCAAGCAATACGACAACGGCTGCAAGCAAGATTGCAGTATGTACCAATAGTGATGCGATCAAGCTTGCTCGCATGACCTCGCCAGACTTACTTTATTTCCTCCGGCGCCGTAACCAAGCCAATTCGCTTGAAGCCAGCGCTGGAGATGGTCCCCATGACCTTTGCAACAACACCATAGTCCACCAACTGGTCGCCGCGGATATATATTCTTTCATTATAGCCATTTTTACTAATGGCGACCAATTTCGGCACCAGTGTGTCGAGATCAACCTCGGTATCCTGGAGGAAAATCTTGCCCTCAGAGTTCACGGAGATTGCCAGTGGCTCTTTTTCCCCCTGCAAGGGCTTTGCTTTGGATTCCGGCAGCTCAATCGGCACCCCGACAGTCAGGAGCGGAGCCGTCACCATGAACACAATGAGCAGAACCAGCATGACATCGACAAACGGCGTCACGTTGATTTCCGTCATCGGGGCATAGGAAGCCCGCTTGCTGCGCCTGCCGCTGATCGTGCGGCCTTGAAGACTGGCTGCCATGGTTACACTGACTCATCCAGTTGACGGGAGATTATCGAAGCAAATTCGCCGGAGAATGTTTCCAGCCGAATGCCCAGTTTGCTGATGTCATTTGTGATCTTGTTGTAGAAAATCACAGCGGGAATAGCAGCGAGCAGACCAAGCGCTGTTGCAAAAAGCGCTTCGGCGATACCAGGTGCCACAACAGCCAGATTCGTGCTCTTGGAAACCGCAATTGCGCGGAAAGAGTTCATGATACCCCAGACCGTGCCGAACAAGCCCACAAACGGGGCGGTGGAACCAACCGTTGCGAGAAACAACAGACGTGATTCGAGATGAGCCATTTCTTTTTGCAGCTCCACATCCATTGCGCGTTCAATCCGTGCCTGAACACCAATAAATCCAGCCCGCATCATTGATTCCTGGGACCGCTTCCACTCTCGCATCGCCGCAATAAACAGGGCTGCAGTTGAACTGTTCTTTTTCTGCGCCATCGAAACATAAAGATCTTCGAGCGAACGTCCCGACCAGAACTGTTCTTCAAACTGGTCCGTTTTCCGGCGAATTCTCGCCAAAAGCACAATCTTTTCAAGGATGATAGCCCAGCTCCAGATTGACGAAACAATCAATCCGATCATCACGATCTGCACAACAATGTGCGCCTGCAGGAACAGGGACATCAACGAAAAGCCACCATCTGTGTGTGAGACGTCAGGCAATGGACCCGCTTGGGCAATGGCGATTAGATTCATTTCAGACAGGCCTCTCGGCAGCGCGTTGTTCCGGAGCTTGCAGCTGCCCCTTTTTGAGGAGTGGCCAGCGTGCCGTTAGAAGCCGCTTAACTTTGTCAAAACTGCGGCGTCAAGCTCTTGTTTTCCTTATTGCCGGCCGGGATTCCCCAGCAATTCCGGCGTTCCTTCTGCACGTGACCGATTCATGGTTAACAGAAGGTTACCGATGCGCTCTCTAAAGCCTTTCCAGAGTTGTGGCGGGTCTCAGTTGCCGCAGTGATCTCGCTCTCTTCAAAGCCGGGAAAGCCGAGGAGCAATCCTTGTTGCACCTGGTTTGCGGGTGTTATGTCTGCAAAAAAGAAGAAAGCGGCAAAGCGATAACGCCATCATCTGCCAGTACGCTGGAAATATTTACATCGTTCAGGCGTTCTGCCAGCGTTGCTTCCAGACTGACGACCACATGCATCCTGCTGTTGGCAGGTTCCACACGCAACAGACCTGCACATTTTTCAGCCAGGCAGTCCAGCATGCAGGTCCGCCGACGTGCATAGAGCCGTCGCATCCGGCGTATGTGGGCAGCAAACTCGCCTGAATCCATGAATTCTGCCAGCGCCGGTTGGACGACATTCGATGCCTGTGTTCCGCGTGTAGTCAGAATTTCACGGCAGGTTTCAACCAGGGAGGAGAGTACGATCACATATCCCAGCCGCAGAGATTTGAGCATCACCTTGGAAAAGCTGCCGAGATAAATGACGCGCTCGGTCTCGTCCATGCTCATCAGCGCGGCCAGCGGGCGGCCTTCGTAGCGGAACTCGCTGTCATAATCATCTTCGATGATCCAGGCGGCCTGTTCTCGCGCCCAATTGAGAAGAGACAAGCGCCGGTTTAGGGACATGGTCATGCCGAGCGGAAACTGACGGGGAGGCGTCGTGATTGCAAGCCGGGCATCACGACCCAGCTTTTCGCCCTCGCTAACAATCAGTCCCTCTTTGTCCACAGGCACGTAAATCGGCTCCAGGTCATTGCCAATGATCTTCGCGCGCATTGGCATATATCCAGGGTTTTCCAGCCAAACCTTGTCTCCCGGCTGGCAAACGGCCCGGATCATCAAATCAACCGTTTCCGTGTAGCTGCTGGTGACGATCACCTGATCGGCCGTGCAGGAAATTCCGCGCCAGGTTCTCAGATCATTGGCAATGGCAAACCGCAGGCTCCGGATCTCCAGCAATGTCTTCTTCGCGGAACAATCCACCTGATGGACTGCGCCAGGTCTTCTGAAGCAACCGCGCCCATTCCTGCGCCGGGAAATCGGTGGGCGAGGTGGCTCTAATCGCAAAGGGTACAGGAGGAGAAGAATTTGCCCGCCCCTTGGATCTCGGCGACGTTTCCGCATTGACGCCCGCATTGACCAGCAAGAGATGCGCTGGCGAGAACTGTGCAACGAACACTCCGGCACCGCGTCGCGTCTCAAGATAACCTTCGCTCTGCAATTGGTCGTAGGCCGCAACCAATGTTGTCCGCGAAAGAGAGAGTTCAGATGCAAATGCTCTGGTGGAGGGCAGCCTGTCGCCAGGAAACAATCGCCCGCTCAATATCAGGTCCCGCAATTGTTCGTAGAGCTGCAGATAGGCCGGACTGGAACCGTCCGTCTCAATGGCCACGCCAAGCAGGGCCGGATTAAAGGTGTTGAGCTTCATACTGGAGTGGTATCTTGTGAATCTGCTGAAGTGGATATTCTAGCAAGACCATTTAGCGCCATACTCCGTGCAAATCAAACATGGAGCTGAAAAATGGCCAGAAAATCCGATGCCCTCAGCGAACGCACCCGGCTGCGGCGTAACTATGGGCGTGACGCCTTTGACAAAGAGACAGTTTACGGTTTGCTCGACACCCTGCCACTCTCGCCCACGTGCTGTCCATGGCATTGGACGAGACCGGCGCCAAAGCGCACGAGCAGCCCGGCTGACGATGACGAGGATTACGACTTATCCATCTGGGCGGGTGTGGTCCCGATGACCCAACAAGTGAGCGGCGTGGAACACGACGCGCGGAATTTCGATGGCGTTGCGCCATCGGCACATGTGACGGATTTCCGGTTTGGGTAGCCGATGGCTCAGGAACCGCCTCATCCCGACTTTTTCCCCACCGGGAGAAGGGGTACTGACGGCTCGCTCCAGTCAAATTCAATTAACACATAATATGTAATATTATTATATTTCGTAATTAGCATCTAAGGGCGTGACCGCCCGCACGTTCGATGCTACATATATTACATACCGAGGCAATCATGAACATCACCAGCGTTTTTTACAAATTCCCGGACCAGGAAGCCTGCATTGCGTACCTGGAAGAAATACGCTGGGGTGATGACGCACATTGCCCGCATTGCGGATCAACAAGCGTGGCTCGTAAAGACGATCAAGGCCGCATTGGCCGATGGAACTGTCATGGCTGCAAATCCAGCTTCAACGTCCTGGCCGGCACAATCTTTGAAAATACCAAGGATACCCCTTCAAAAGTGGTTTCTGGGCATTGCTCTGATTATCAATGCCAAAAAAAGCCTGTCAAGCTGTCAGCTTGCCCGCGATCTGGACATGAATCAAAGATCAGCATGGTTCATGCAGCAACGCATCCGTGCCCAAATGGCTGGCAAGCAGGGGGAAATCCTGTTGCAGGGCATTGTTGGATGCTGACGAAACCTATGTTGGTGGCAAGCCACGCAAGCGCAATAAACCTGGCAATAACAACGACTTGTCCCCCCCCCCCCGCATAATCCGCGAGGCCGTGGCACGACGTATCGTGTTCTCGTCCGGCAGGGGGCCACCAAGGTCAAAACCGAAGAAGCGCATCCATGATAGCCGGTCGCGGATCATCAACTCCATCTTTGCATCCAACAGATTATAATGGGCTCCCTTCAATGCATCCAATGAATCACAGCACAAACACCAAAGCTGGAGGTTATTGCGAGTGTCCAGATCATTACGTGAGTAAATCATGCTACAAATAGAAATTAACCATGGGCGGTAAGCGCCCTTGGCGGAAGTACGTCGGGAGGCCGGGGCTGTTCGACATTATAGGCGGCACACAGTTCAGTCTGCTCTGTCTGTTCTTGGGGCTTCGTGAAACACATAAGGTCCTGGAAATCGGGTGCGGTTGTTTGCGGGCGGGTAAATTCCTGATTTCATACCTGGATGAAGGCAACTATTGTGGGATTGAGCCTCGGGAAGAGGTTTTGAACTGGGGTTTGGAACATGAGCTTGGGCACGAAATGCAGCGGCTGAAAGCTCCTCACTTCACCGCACGAACCGACTTCGGATTTCACGAATTCGAAACGACGTTCGATTTCGCTCTGGCTTATTCAGTATTGCCCCATATGCCCCCTCGCGACATACCCATCATCTTTGACAACTTCAGCAAGTGCTTTCACGATGACTCGGTTTTGCTGGCCTCGGCGGGTTTTCGGGACGAGGAAATGATTATCGACTATGAAAACTGGACGGACAGGCCGATAAACCGTTATTCGTTTTCTCGAATTGAGGATGCGGCCAATGATGCCGGGATGCGCGTGCTCCGCGTGGGTCGCGCCTATCAGGACTGGTTCATCGGGTTCATTGATGGCAACCAGAAAGCCGAAGCGGCAGCAAACCAGATGTCGAAAATCGACTTCAACTCTCTGTTATCGAAATGGGAAGTGCCACAGAAGGCATAATACTAACGGTCCTCAGGTTTGGCCGTTTTTGGGTCCACTCGCGAGATGCGCCTGATTTGATTGCCGTTGGTTCTTTCATGAGTCGGGTCCAGGCATCACATCCGGCGGCAAGACCGTCTGCCTGATCTTCAAGGAGGCGGTTGGAGAGCCCGTTCTCCCGAAGAGATTGCCAGACATTCTCGACCCGATTGAGCTCCGGTGAGCTGGCGGGCAGGAAGATCAGGGGCAGGGTCTCCGGCCCCTTCACCTCGCCGGATGTGTGCCCCGGCGCGCGGTCCATCAGGACGGCGGCCTGAGCGCCTTTTGCAACGGGCCGGCTGATCTCCTTGAGAGGTCGGTTCCTTGTTCCAGTGTCCGCCCCCATGGCAGCATCAGGGCCGTGCCGGTCTCCCTGTCTGCGCAAACCGCGCCGGACAGGCAGGCCGGTTTGTAACGCTGATCGGCCGGCCATCGCGGTCTCGTCCCCTTGCGCGCCCGGATGCGGACCTCGTCCTGAACCCGGACCTCGACCGGCTCGTCTGCCGGACCGTGGTTCAAAGGGGAGGCAAGGCTTTGGGGGACGTCTTTTTGAAAGCCTCCATGAGGCCCGGGGCTTGGGGCTTGGGCCGGGTGTTGTGGGCGCCCGGTGATGCGGGAAAAGCCGGGCGTTGCAAGCAGCTTGGGAGGGTCCTCTCGTGAGAGACAACACCGAACCGGTCTTCGCTCCCCCGTTGAAGGTCAAGTCGTCTCCAGCGCCCCCCCCCCGTCAGGCTCAAGCGTCATGCTCAAGGCAGGGGCCGGGTTCGATGATCTCAGCAAGTTCAGCCATCGGGGCCGCGGGACCCGGCGGTCGAACAGCCCCTTCGGGCCCGGCTTCGTTGAACCGGTGCACCCGGTCCCTCAGGCCCTGCCGGGCCATCCCACCCCCCTTCGCCGCATCCGCCCGGCTCATCCCGTCATAAACACAAGCAAGCGAAAGCAAACGCCGGGCCTGACGGAGATCTTCGCTCATCCTGGCAAGGCCGCGAAGGGTCAAAGCATCATAGTCATCACGACCGCCAACAGCTGCAGACATCGGAAATCCTCCTTTGTCTGCATGGATCCAGAGAGCAGCCGGGTTGAAAAGGCCTGAGAGACAATCAAGCACGCCATTGGTATAAGGAGAAGCCTCTGGAAGTCATGCCGAAGAAAAAAGGGCCACCCAATGGGCGGCCCTTTCGAACTTTCGAATTGTGACTTCAAAGCCTACATGGGGACCTGATCGCGCATGTCGGCCGGGTCGATGCCAGCGACTTCGACCGGGGTCTTCATCGCGTCGCGTCGGAAAGGTTCGCCGAGTTCCTGGTTGAGGATGACTTCGATGAAAGTGGTCACACCCTCTTTCTGAGCGTTGCAGCCTTCCTCGATGGCGGTCTTCAGGTCGTCCTGATTGGTGACTGTTACACCTTTCAGGCCACAACCTTCAGCAACGCGGGCATAGGATAGGTTCGGGTCCAGCTCAGTGCCGACGAAGTTGTCGTGGTACCACAAGGTCGTGTTCCGCTTTTCAGCCCCCCATTGGTAGTTGCGGAAGATGACCATGGTGATGGCTGGCCATTCCTCACGGCCGATCGAGCTCATCTCATTCATGGAGATGCCGAAGGCTCCGTCACCTGCAAAGCCGACAACTGGTGTGTCCGGGTTGCCGATCTTCGCACCGATGATGGACGGGAAGCCGTATCCGCAAGGACCGAACAGGCCAGGTGCCAGATACTTCCGGCCTTCTTCGAAGGTTGGATAGGCGTTGCCAATGGCGCAGTTGTTGCCGATGTCGGAAGAGACGATCGCATCCTTCGGCAAGCTATCCTGGATTGCGCGCCATGCCATGCGCGGGCTCATGCGGTCAGAGTCTTTTGCACGTGCGCGTTCGTTCCAGGTTGTGCCTGGGTCGTCATCTTCGTGGTCCATGCTGGCCAGCTCCTGGCGCCAGGCCGACTTGGTCTGGTGAACCAGTTGCTCACGCTCTGCGCGGCCTTCATCGCCTGCTGTTGCAGACAGTTGAGCCAAGATCTGCTCTGCGACCAATTTCGCATCACCTTCAATGCCCACGGTAACTTTCTTGGTGAGACCAATGCGGTCTGCATTGATGTCGACCTGGATGACTTTGGCGTCTTTCGGCCAGTAGTCGATGCCATATCCAGGAAGCGTGGAGAATGGGTTGAGGCGTGTGCCGAGTGCCAGCACCACATCAGCTTTGGAGATCAGCTCCATGCTGGCCTTGGAACCGTTGTAGCCGAGCGGGCCGCAAGACAGCGGATGACTGCCGGGGAAGGCGTCATTGTGCTGGTAGTTGCAGCAAACCGGAGCGGTCAGGCGTTCAGCCAGATCCTTGGAAGCGCCGATCGCGCCACCCAGAATAACGCCAGCACCGTTCAGGATGACCGGGAACTTGGCTTCAGACAGGAGCTTGGCTGCATCAGCAATCGCCTGCTTGCCGCCGGCTGGACGCTCAAAGCGAACGATCTGTGGCAGTTCGATATCGATTACTTGTGTCCAGTAATCGCGAGGAATATTCATCTGGGCCGGAGCTGAACCGCGCCACGCCTTCATGATGACCCGGTTGAGAACTTCTGCGACGCGGGACGGGTCGCGCAGTTCTTCCTGATAGCAAACCATGTCCTTGAACAGGTTCATCTGCTCAACTTCCTGGAAGCCGCCCTGACCAATGGTCTTGTTGGCTGCCTGCGGCGAGATGAGCAGCATTGGTGTGTGGTTCCAGTAAGCCGTTTTGATCGGGGTCACAAAACCGGTGACGCCGGGGCCGTTCTGTGCAATGGCCATGGACATCTTGCCGGTTGTGCGGGTGTAACCGTCGCCGATCAGTGCTGCGTTGGTTTCGTGAGCACAATCCCAGAAGCTGATGCCAGCCTTTGGAAACAGGTCTGAAACCGGCATCATGGCTGAACCGATGATGCCAAAGGCATGTTCAATGCCGTGCATTTGCAGGACCTTTACAAAGGCCTCTTCGGTAGTCATTTTCATTGAGACGCATCCTTCTTGTAGCGGCGGGACGTTTCCCGATTTGCGATTAGCGTGGGTTCAACCAAACAAACGCATGCGGGTAAAGCGAAGTGCCTTCCAACATGCAGAATTTCCTGAATTTCGCGGTATCCATAACATATAACTGATCCCATGAAAGGACCAGTTTGGAAGGAACGGGGGGCCAGCGGGTGGTTAAACTGTGCGCCCAGCCAAAGCGCCTTCCGCGATCGCTGTATGCAGATGCCGCGGCGCCCGGCAATCACCTATCACTTTTACGGGGAGATCCAGATTTTCTGCCGTGGCCATTAGATCGTCCACCACGTTATTCCCGCGCCAATTCACGAGAACATCCACGTCTTCAATCTGCTCGTTTCTGCTGGAATAGATGTTGCGCGTCAGAACGGTTGTTCCATCCAAGCCGACGAGTTCCTCGCACGGCCTGAATTTCACTCCGCCTGCCAGGTAACGTTTGTAAAGGGGTGTGCGTATATTGGGGTTTACCAGATCGGCTATGGCAAAATCTGTACTGACGATTGTGATCTGATTGTCGTCGAGTGCGATGTCGGCCGCAGCCAGACCAGCTCGGCCGCCGCCTTCGTCAATTACCACGATGTGTTTGTTGGTTGGAGGTGACGAAAGAACCTGCAAGGGTGTTTGAATATCTATGGGAGAATTCATCTGACCCGGAATGACAGCAGTAGCGTTTGGTTTTGAACCTGAAGCCAGGATGATGACATCTGCGTCAAGACTGGAAAGTTGATCACTGTCAATGCGGGTTTCTCGGCGAATTTGAATCTGTAACTTGGTGAGTTGGGATTCAAACCAATCCACAGACTTGCCGAACTCATGGGTCATTGGCGCCTTTGCCCAGAGGCGAAGCTGGCCGCCAATTTCCGGTGCAGCTTCGTAAAGGACAACCTGGTGGCCGCGTTCGGCCGCAACGCGTGCTGCTTCCATGCCCGCAGGCCCTGCGCCGATGACAGCGATGCATTTGGATTTGCCCGACAGTTCAGTTGCACCCCACTCGTGTTCTCTGGCCGCCTCCGGGTTGTGGATGCAACGAACCGGTTTGCCCTCAGCCCCTTGTGTGATGCAAAGGTTCGCGCCAATGCAGGGCCGGATATCTTCCGGACGCCCTTCGCGAACCTTTGTGACAAGATCAGGATCAGCAATATGAGCCCTGGTCATGCCCACCATGTGGGCATCGCCACGCGCAAGAATTCGCTCAGCCAAAGCGGGATCTGTCACCCGGCCTGTCGCAAAAACGGGGAGGTCGACCTTGGTCTTGATGGCGGCGGCGTGGGAGACATAGAGCCCATGGGGTGCCGGTGTTGGCGGCCAATGTTCCATGCGCATGATGCGGTCATAGTTGGTGCCGACAATCACGTTGAGATAATCAAGCTTACCGGTGGCAGCGAGGCGCGGCGCGATGTCCTCCATATCCGATTGGGTGAGGCCCCCTTCGGTTTTTTCGTCACCCGGCATGCGCAGCCCGACGATCACATCGCGGCCGACTTCTGCCCGGATCGCATCAATCAATTCCATCAGGAAACGCATGCGGTTTTCCAAGGAACCACCATAGTCGTCTTCGCGTGCATTTGTCAGCGGCGACAAAAAGGCTGCAGGCAACTGACCGAATGCTCCCAGGATCTCTGCGCCATCAAGCCCTCCAGCTTTCACCCGGCGTGCCGCAACTGTGTATGCCTCGATCATTTCGTCGATCATCGACTTTGTCATCGCCTGAGGCATTTCTTTGAGGATCTGGGACGGGATTGCAGACGGTGCCCAAAGTGGCCGGTCCAGATCCTGGTCGTTGACGGTTGCAGCTGAATGACCGAGCTGGATGAGAAAGCGCCCTCCTTCTGCATGGATCGCATCACTGAGCCTCTTGTAACCCTCTACAATCTCAGGCTTGGTGTTGTTGAGGCTGCGCCCCGCGCCAACACTGCCGGTCGCGTGTACGGAAGTTGAGCCGCTGATCTGCAACCCCGCACCGCCTTTGGCCCGTGCACGTTGGTAGGCGATGTAGGCATCCGTAACGAGCCCATCGCGCTCCAGACCGGGCACATGAGCCGTTACGAGCGCGCGGTTTCTGATCAGCTTGGGTCCAATCTGGATGGGTGTGAGGAGATGTTGGAATTTCTGCGTCACGAGGGGCTGGAACCTTGCTGGATATTGCTGATTGGGACAGCTAATGTGTCATGAGCGACAGGTAGTGTGAAGGGCTTGCTTAAAATGGAACGAGCATCTCGCGGTCGGGCCAAAATCGGGGTTGTAGTCCCGATAACGAATTCCAATCTTGAGCCGGATATGGTGCTGCTTCGCCCGGATGGCGTTTCAATGCATTACGCCCGGGCCGGCGGTTATGACCCTGACGAAGTACCTGATTCGGAACAGATGCAGAATTTTGCTCTGGGTTCTCTTGATGAGATCATCTTCAGCCTGGCTGCTGTCCGCCCGGATTTGATTCTCTATGGCTGCACATCGGCAACTCTAGCCCACGGGCCGGAGTTTGATCTCGAATTTTGCGAGAAGATCAAGCAAATGGCTGGCGTTGGAGCGGCCACGGCGGCTGGGGCTCTTGTCCTGGCGCTTGGTTGTTTAGGGGTCTCGAAAATCGCGTTCAGCTCGCCATATGTGGCGGCCTTGAATGATGAGGCAATCGGCTTCCTCGAGGAATCCGGGTTCGAGACGGTCTCGCGCATGGATGTTGAAGAGGATCTCGGAAATTACGGACAGGGCGCGCTGATACCGGACGAGGTTTACGAGCTCGGCAGGAAGGCGGATTCCGAAGCGGCAGAGGCGCTCGTCCTGTCCTGTACTGAAATGCGTTCTGTCGAGGCAATAGAGGCGCTCGAAAAGGATCTTTGCAAACCAGTGGTGACCAGCAATCAGGCTTTGATGTTTGCGGCCAGTGTGATGCTGGGGTTGGAGCCTGCATTCGTTCCCGCTTACGGCGTTTTGCTGAGCGATGAAACGATTGCGCGTGCGCAAGCGGAGAAGCCCTTGGCGGCTTAATTCCAGCCTGCGAGGACTGAACTGACTATTCCCATTTGGCCCCGCGTTCCGATGGTAATGCGCAAACAATCGGGCAGCCCGTACCCGCCCATCGGCCTTACGAGGATGCCTTCTGACCATAGATGTTTCTGGGTATCAGACGCAGTTCTGTTGCCAGATGTTTCAAAACGTACAAGCACAAAGTTCCCTTGATTTGGGAGCACATCAAACCCGAGCTGCCTCAACTAACCAGAGAACCAATCACGGGATTCCGCATTGGAGCGCCGATGCGTCTCAATATGTTCCCGGTCGCCGATCGCGACCGCTGCAGCGGCTATTCCGGCTGCGGTTTGCGGTAAGGCCCAATCCTCTGAATCATGTCCGCGATATCTGGCGGGCAGTATCCCCAGCCGATGCGCAGCCTGGCGAGATCATGAATTTTTGAAAATGTCCTCAGGACAATCGTATTGTTTTCGTCTTCGACCAGATCATTTCCAGTTTCGAATCCGGGGTCCGTCACGAATTCGGCGTATGCCGCATCAATGAGAAGAAAGGACATTGTCGGGCAGAGATGCGCGGAGCCTTTTGACTCCAGCAGAAGATACCGGTGCGCCGGTGGGATTGACCAAGAACACCATACGGGTTTCCGATGATATGGCAGCCAGAATGGCATCCACATCCGTGATGCAATTTTTCTCCGACGCACGCACCAGGTCTGCACCCGCAGCTTTGACGGCGGTCTCAAAGAACAAATATCCATACTGGCTCATGACCGCATTGGTACCTGGTCCGAGAAAACATTGGGCCAACAACATGATGGGATCCATCGACCCGGCACTGCAGATAATCCGATCCGCGTCCAGGCCTTCTGCCGCAGCTATCGCGCTGCGGAGCGGGGTGTCACCGTCCTGGGCGTAGAGATGCGGCGAACACGTGGCCGCACTGATGGCGTCGAGAACCAGCTGCGAGGGAGGGATGGCACTTTCATTCTGCCCAAGCTGGACAATTTGCTTGCCGGCTGGGCCGGTTATGTTCAGCACCGCATAGGGAGCCAGATTGGACAAATGCTGATGGGCGCGCGGTTTGCTCATGCCGGGCTGTATCCATAGATTTCAGCTGCCTGTTTCGCGGTGATGTACCCCCGCCGTAAGTCCAGCTCTATCGCCTCGCGGGTTCGCTTCTTCGGATCGCCAAACCCGCCGCCGCCGGGTGTGTGCATGATCAGCCGTTCGCCTGGCGGAATCTCGAACTCACCTTTTCCGGAGAGCACTTCTCCGGTGGTGAACGAGATGTGCCCGCATGAACCATCGCAACCCCCGGCGCGTCCCCGGGCGGGATATTTGACCCGCTCAAAAGACAAGAACAGAGCAGTTGGTGCGCCTTCTGCGTTTTCAACTTCCAGGGTTTGGCCCAGGCCGCCGCGATAGGTGCCGGCGCCGCCGGTATCAGGTTTCAGTTCACGGCGATGGATGATGAGCGGGGCGACGCTTTCGGTGATTTCCACTTGGCTGCCCCAGACGCCGCTGGGGTAAGCCGTTGCGGAGAGACCATCCTTTGTTGGCCGGGCCCCGGTGCCGCCATTGTGGGTGAGTTCCACGGCAAATTCGGTCGCGTTGTTACGATCACCCATATTGGGCAAGTTGCGCATGGGTATATCGTACATGCACGATGCGCCTTCAGCCGGAACCTTGTCCGGCAGCGCTTGTGTCAGGCAGCCGAATGCAAGATCGGGCATGAGCTGGCCTATGGTGTGGCGCATGGCAACAGGTGCCGGGAACGGGGGGTTGACGATTGAGCCTTCGGGCGCTGTCACCTTGAAGGGCGCGAGCGAGCCTGCATTGTTCGGCATGTCAGACCCGACAATGCAGCGGATACCGAACACGGCATAGGCTGTCGCGTAGTTGAGCGGGACGTTGATGCCGAACTTTGAGCAGGGTGAGGAGCCAGTCATGTCCAGAAGCATCTCCCGGTCCGACACAGTCAGTTTGGCCTTCAACTCGACCTCAAAGTCGTAGCCGTCCAGCATCAGATCGTAGAAATACTCGCCGTTGGGCACCTCGGAAATCGCGTCGCCTGCAGCTTTGAGTGATGTATCGATGATGTGGTCTGAGAGTTGATCGCAATCGGAAATGCCGAATTCGCGCATCATGTCGACCAGCCGCGCGCAGCCCACATCACAGCAGGCCATCAGCGCGTAGGTGTCACCTTCATTTTGAATGGGCTCGCGGGCGTTGGCCCGAATGATGTCGATCAACATGCTGTTGACCTCACCTCGGTCTGCCAGTTTCACAGGGGGAAGGAAAAGGCCTTCTTCGTGGACATCGGATCCATTCGGACCCATACCGCGGCCACCCAGATCAATGAGGTGAGACGTGCAGGCCGACAGGCCAACGATCTTGTCGTTAAGGAATGCAGGTTGCACGACCAGGAAATCGTTGAGGTGGCCGGAGCCGATCCAGGGGTCGTTGGTCAGAAACACATTGCCGGGGTTCATTTCTTCCACAGGGAATGTCTCGAAAATTTTGGCAACGGATTCCGCCATCGTGTTGATATGGCCGGGCGTACCTGTGACGGCCTGCGCCAACATGCGTCCCTGCAGGTCAAAGATGCCAGCGGAAATGTCTCCACATTCGCGGACGATCGGCGAAAACGCTGTCCGGATGAGCACCTGCCCTTGCTCCTCCACAACGGCAAGGAGCCTGTTCCACATGACCTGGAGATCGATCGCGGAAAGAGTGCGGTTTGTCATTTTCCTGAACTCCTAGGCAATGCGATTGAGGACGATGTTGAGAGCGTCATCAATGCGGGCTTCAAATTTCTGATCAACGAATGTCGTGGCCTGCGGTTCCGCGATCAGGGCGGGCCCAGCGATAGCTGCGCCGACACTCAAATCGTTTCTGAAATGAACCGGCACGTCAACCTTTCGACCTTCACCCGGCAGGAAGACTGAACGGTGCTTTTGGTTGCTGACTTCGAGCCGTTCTTTGTTTGTGACGGTTCTTTCCGGTTCCGAGACTGGGGTGGAAACAGTCAGCGTCCAATTCATGATTTCAATCGTCATGCCATCGACAGATCGGTGGAATTGCGCCCGGTAGGCTTCGTCATAGGCTTCACGCATCCTGGGCAAATCGATTGTGGTCAGATTATGCTCAGGCAATGCCACTTCGATTTCGTGCCCTTGACCCTTGTAGCGCATGAAAGCGGAGCGTTTCGAGACGAGCGGTACACCTTCGGCCCCGGCCGACACAATGGCCGATGCTTCTGCTTTCATCTGTTCAAACAGGGCGCTGACGGCGTTAATGTCCAGTGCGTCCAGTGTCATGTAAAGACTGCGGACAATCTCATAAGAAACCGGCGCGTTCAGGAAACCCACGGCTGAGCCGACGCCCGGGTTTGGCGGGATGATGATTTTGTCGACACCAATTTTATCCGCCAATCTTGTGGCGTGAAGCGGGCCGTTCCCGCCAAAGGCGATCATCGTCCGACGGGTCATGTCCTTTCCGTTTTCGATCGCATGAACCCGGGCGGCACTGGCCATGTTTTCATCCACGATCTGGGAAATGCCGTAGGCGGCCTGGTCGGATGAAAGCTGCAGTGGGATGCCAATGCTTTTCTCGATCGCCTTGCTTGCAGCCTCGGGCACCATCTTCAGGCGTCCTTCAGCGAAGAGTTCTGGATCAATGTAGCCCAGTGCGACATCTCCGTCTGTTACTGTGGCTTCGGTTCCACCCTTTCCGTAGCAGGCTGGTCCCGGTTCTGCGCCAGCGCTTTGCGGTCCGACGGTAATGCGTCCCAATCTGTCGATTGCCGCGATTGAACCCCCACCAGCTCCGATCTCGATCATCTCGATCACCGGGATTCTGACCGGTAGCCCGCTTCCCTTGATAAACCGCGCGGCCCGGGCGATCTCGAAGTGGCGGGCGTTCTGCGGCCGCCCCTGGTCGATCAGGCAGATCTTGGCCGTTGTGCCGCCCATATCAAACGAGACCGCTTCATCGCAACCTGTTGCCTGAGCAATCTGGCACGCCAGAATGGCGCCGCCGCTTGGGCCGGATTCCACCAGCCGGATAGGGAACCTGATTGCGGTTTCCAATGTGGTCATGCCGCCGCCGGAGGTCATGACAAACAGAGGGCAATCGAAGCCATCGGCTTTCAGACGCGCGGCCAATGAAGTCAGATAATTATGCATCAGCGGTTTGACGTAGGCGTTCGCAAGGGTTGTGCAGAGTCGGTCGAACTCACGAACTTCAGGGCTAACTTCGCAGGAGAGGCTAATTGAGATCCCTGGCCGTTTTTCAGCAATTATTGTTGCCAGGCGCTGTTCATGGACATCGTTTGCATAGGAATGCAGAAGGCAGATTGCGACACTGGAGATTTCTTCAGCATCAAGAGTCTCAAGGAGGTCGTCAATATTGGATTCGTCGAGTTCCCTCAATACGTCGCCGTGCACCGATTTGCGTTCCGGTACTTCGAAGCAGCGTTCGCGGGGGACAAGAAGGTCTGGCTTGTCGATGTTTATGTCGTACTGGTCGTATCGCCGTTCATAGGCGATCTCGAGGATGTCCCGAAATCCTTCTGTTGTGATGACACCGGCGCGGGCTCCTTTCTGCTCGATCAGTGCGTTTGTGGCGAGTGTGGTGCCATGGATAAAGCTTCCAATATCTGCTGACGACAGCCCAGCGCGATCAAGAGCGAGTTTGACGCCGGCCATTGCGCCCTCCACCGGGTTATCAGGGGTTGTCGGGCATTTGGCGGATGCAAATTCCCGGGTAGGGCCTGCCAACGAAATTACCGCGTCGGTGAATGTTCCGCCAATGTCGATGGCAAGTCGTGCCTTAGCATGGCTCTGCATAATTTTGGTGTCCGGAGAAGAGTTGGGTCAATGTCGGCGCATGGAGCGCCGGGGGTACAGCAGTAGAATCTTTATGTGCTATAACTTGCCACGAGAGTCGGTTCTCTCGTGTCTGCGGCCAAACCTGTGACCTGGGAATTCATTATCGCTTGCGCTCCCGTAACTTAATACCGTAAATGTGTGCCGGTCCACGGTCAAGCGGCAAATTTTTCACCTTGTGACCTGCTGTTATCCTTCCCCTCTAGAACTGGTCCACTGTTTGTTTGGCTCAGGAGGAGGTGATCATGACCGGGAAGAGGTATCCAGATGAGGATGTTTTGCGTCTCTGGCGCGAGATTGAGTTGAGCCTGGCCTCTGGTAACGCCGTTGCCACAGCGTGTCGCTCTTCTGGCGTGAGCGATGCACCTTACGACAACTGGCGCAGAAGGTTTGGGGGAATGGGCACATCACGGCTTTCGAAATGGATACCGTCAGATCTCAGGGCGTCTGAGGGGTGAAGGCTGGCAGGTAAACCATAAGAAAGTCGGGCGTCTCTGGCGCGAAGAGGGAGGGCAGCCTCCCCTGCGCCACAAGACGCGCAAGCGTCTCTATCACAAGGACAGCTCACTCATTCATCTGAGGCCCCGGGTCCCCGGCCACATCTGGAGTGTCGACCTCGTCCACGACAAGCTGAGCAATGGCCGAAGCGACAAGAGGCTTACCGTGCTGGACGAATAGACCCTCCAGGCCTTGTGTATGACCGTGAGCGTCAAGAGGGGATCTGCAGAGGTTCTGGACGCGCTCTATCTGTTGCTGCTGAAACACGGCAAACCTGAAGACATCCGGTCTGACAACGGCCCGGACCTTATCGCAGCTTCGCTGCACAAGGGGCTGATCAAGACCGGCATCAAACCCATCCGGATCACCCCAGGTTCACCATGGGAAAACGGAGACAACGAACGCTTCAACGGCAGACTACGCCGGGAAGGTCTCAACGCGGAGGGGGTCAACACTACCAGGCAGGCTCAGATTGTCATCAATCAGGGGCTCAGGCAGTACAATCATATCCGCCCGCATCAGGCACTAAACCAACCTCCACCAAGCCCCCGGACCTTATCAGGAACGGGCACATGAAATCCGGGCTGGACAGTTTCCCTTGCAAAGGCTGGCCCGTAGCAGTAAGACCTGTTTTCACCATTTGGGAGATAGAGAATTATGCTTGAGGTGTCTCAGGAATTGCGCAAAATAGCCGGGTGCCTCTCACCTATCGAACGTGATTTTACATATCATTACGTGAAAAATAATTATACTGGACGGGGTGAGATTGTTGATCTGGGTTGTTTTTTAGGATCTTCCACATACGCGCAAGCGATGGGCCTGCAAAGCAATACAATTGTATACGACAAGAGTAAACGAATCCACGCATTTGACCTGTTCGAGTGGCAGGCTTGGATGGAGAGTGAGGTCACGGGGTCCAGTTTGGCTCGGACGTTTTCTGTTGGTCAGTCGTTTCAACAAGCATTTGCGGACCAGATGGGAGATTTGCACAAATTCATCGAGACAACCAAAGCCGACCTGTCACGCGAAAAATGGGAGAGTCAAAAACCCATCGAGTATTTATTCGTTGACGCAATGAAAAACTGGAATTTGTGCAGCGCGATAACTCGTAATTTTTATCGGTACCTGGTACCAGGATTGAGTGTCGTACATCATCAAGATTTCGCTTGGGCAGGGGTTCATTGGATTCATCTCACAATGTTTCGCCTGAAAAACTATTTTGAACCTATTGAACATGGGGACTTGGGTGCGTCACAATTATTTGAATTTGTGAAGGAAATTCCAGATGATTTGCTGAATCAAGAATACTCGATGGATATGTTCAGCCTTGAAGAGATCAAGGAAGCCTTTGAGTATGGATGTTCAGTCGTCGCACCAACAGCAAAGGACTATGTTCTATCGTCTAAAGTGACAGCGCTTGTTGAGAAGGATGAATTGGACCTGGCGCGCGAGGTTTCGGCTCAACTGGAAGAAGAGTATCGAAACATTATCGCAAGGCAGTGCCCAGGTTTGTGGCAGAGGATGAATGAGACGAACGCACAATGATGCGCCGGGTCTCGCCGGTCACCAGGTCTGCCCGAAGTAATTTTGCCTCCATGTGCTGAAGGGGTCTGATATTGTTGTCATCATATCTCCACAGTTCCAGGGCTCGCCGAGCGTCAGCGAGACCGACAAAGACCTCTTCGTTCAGCAGTTCATCACGCAAGCGCCCGTTGAAACTTTCCACAAAACCGGTCTGCATTGGCTTTCCCGGCTCAATGCAAGGCCAGCCCACACCGGTCTCATTCTGCCATTCCAGGAGGGCTCTGGAGGTGCGTTCGGTGCCGTTGTCGCTCACGACCGTGTCCGGCTTGCCATAGAGCCTGATCAGGCGGTCCGGTTCCCGGGCCACACGTTCGCCTGACAAGGACCTATCGGCCACCAGACACAGGCCTTCGCGGGTATAGTCATCGATCACCGCCAGTATGCGCAAACGGCGGCTCTCAACGAACACATCCGACACAAAGTCCAGGGACCAGCGTTCTGAAGGCCATGACGGGACAGTCAGCGGTGCTCTGCTGCCTGTGGCCCGTTTGCGCCCCTTTCCCGGCGCTTCACAGCAAGCCCTTCCTCCCGCCAGAGCCGGTACAGCTTCTTGTGGTTCATGTGTATCCCTTCGCGCTCCAGCCTCGGACCGGGCCTGCGATAGCCAAAGCGCTGCCGGTTTGCCGCGATCTGGCCCATGCGCTGTCTGATCTTCTCATCTGTCTTCTTCTCCTTGCGCCGCACCGTCTTCGGATCGCCCCCGATCAGGCGGCAGACCCGGGCCTGCGAGACCTCATGGCGATCCAGCACGTTCAGAGCTGCGGCCCGGCGTTCAGCCGGACCCGTCAGCCGTTTCCCAACAGGTCCTTCAGGATGGAATTATCGAGCATCTGGTCGGCCAGAAGGCGCTTCAGCCTGGCGTTCTCCTGCTCAAGCTTGAGCCGACGGGCCTCGGAAACGTCCATGCCGCCATATTTGACCTTCCATTTGCAGAACGTGCCGGGGCTGATCCCATGCCGGCGGCAAACCTCTGCCGTCGGGCTGCCCCGTTCCTGCCCCGTCAAAATCGCAATGATGTGGTTTTCTGAAAACCTGCTCTTACGCATCATCCGTCCCCTGCCCAGTGACGGACCCTCCTGACAAACGAGGCAGATTCTGCGAGGCAGGTCAACATTTCTCAATGCTCGGCGAGCAACCGTATTTCTATCAGGCCGTGCTTCACATAAAGACCGGCGTTCGCCGCTCGGTCTGCGGTGTCCATGTCATCTATTATATATTATAGCGTGCTTGACGACGGCGTGGAGATCATCCGACTTCTGCGAAGTCAAGATCTCAAAACAAGTTTGTGACGTGGGTAGGCCTTGCCTTTCCCCGTTCATATGCTATTCCCTCCGCCCATGATGACGTATGAGCAAAGCCGTTTGATACGAATTACCGCCGCCGCGTGAGAAGCGCGGCTGGGCACTCGTGCCTGCGGCTCGGGCATTTCCGCCTGCGAGTCTCCTTGAGTGCCAGCGCCCTTTATTCTTTAACCGTTCGCTGTTAGAGCATCGCGCAGTCAAATTACAGCCATGCGTTTACCCCATTATCTGAAGTGACATGGCGCCGGGCGCCCCCTGTTACAGTATCTGACGAGACCGAGACCCATGACAGACAAGTCTGCTGATAAACCCGGTCGCGATTATCGCGAGACGCTTTTCCTTCCGAAGACTGATTTTCCCATGAAGGCGGGGTTGCCGAAGAAAGAACCGGAAATTCTCGAGCGCTGGGAGAAACTCGACATGTATGCCCGCCTGCGCGCTGATGCGAAGGGCCGGGAGAAATATGTTCTCCACGACGGGCCGCCTTATGCCAACGGGCATCTGCATATCGGCCATGCGCTGAACAAGATCCTGAAGGACGTGGTCACCCGCTCCATGCAGATGATGGGGTATGACTCAAACTACGTGCTGGGCTGGGACTGCCACGGCCTGCCCATCGAATGGAAGATCGAGGAACAGTACCGCGCCAAGGGCAAGGACAAGGACGAGGTGCCCGTGGTGGATTTCCGCCGCGAATGCCGCGAGTTTGCCGAGCACTGGGTGGATGTGCAGCGCGGTGAGTTCAAGCGCCTCGGCGTGGAAGGGGACTGGGAGAACCCGTACCTGACCATGGCCTATGAGGCCGAAGCCCACATCGCCAACGAGCTGATGAAGTTCTCCATGTCAGGCCAGCTCTACCGCGGTTCCAAGCCCATCATGTGGTCTGTCGTCGAGAAGACGGCCCTGGCCGAGGCCGAGGTGGAATATCAGGATTACGAGAGCGACACGATCTGGGCGAAGTTTCCACTGGTGGATGCTGAAGCCCCGCTGGACGGCGCGAGCGTTGTCATCTGGACCACCACGCCCTGGACGATCCCGGGCAACCGTGCTGTCTGCTATTCGCCGCGCATCAAGTATGGTGTGTTTGAAGTCACCGAAGCGGCTGAAGACAATTGGGCCAAGGTGGGTGAACGCTACGTGCTGGCCGACGTGTTGGCCGAGGACGTGTTCAAGATGGCCCGCGTGGAAAGCTGTACCCGCGTCGCCGAGGTCTCAGCCGACCAGCTCGCTGGTGTGACTTGTGCTCATCCATTTAGGGGGCAGGGGTATGAGTTTGATGTGCCCATGTTGGCCGCGGATCATGTGACGGACGATGCAGGCACGGGTTTTGTGCACACCGCGCCGGGGCATGGCCGCGAGGACTTTGAAACCTGGATGGACGAGGCTCCGGCCTTGCGTGCACGCGGCATCAAGACCTCTATCCCGTTCACCGTAGACGCCAACGGCGCCTTCACCGATCAGGCCCCCGGCTTCACCGGAGCTCGCGTCATCAACGACAAGGGCAAGAAGGGTGACGCCAACAAAGTCGTCATCGATGCACTCGTGGCCGCAAACGCGCTGGCTGCACGCGGCCGGTTGAAGCATCAGTATCCGCACTCCTGGCGCTCCAAGAAGCCGGTCATTTTCCGCAACACGCCGCAATGGTTCGTCTATATGGACGAAGCTATCGAAGGCAAACAGGGCGATACGCTGCGCTCACGGGCTCTGAATGCGATCAATGAGACGCGATTCGTCCCGTCTGCGGGGCAGGCGCGGCTGAAGGGCATGATCGAAGACCGGCCCGACTGGGTCCTCTCGCGCCAACGCGCTTGGGGTGTGCCGATCTGCGTGTTCGCCAATGCGGACGGCGAGGTTCTGAAAGATGAAGCCGTCAACGCCCGCATCTTCGAAACCTTCAAGACTGAAGGCGCTGACGCCTGGTTTGAAGAAGGTGCGGCTGAGCGTTTTCTTGGCGATGGTTATGATCCTGCCGAGTGGCAGCAGGTCACCGACATCCTGGATGTGTGGTTCGACTCAGGCTCCACTCACGCTTTCTGCCTGGAACAGCGCGAAGACCTAAAATGGCCGGCCTCGCTCTATCTGGAAGGTTCCGACCAACATCGAGGCTGGTTCCATTCCTCTCTGCTAGAAAGCTGCGGCACACGCGGCCGCGCGCCCTATGATGCTGTGCTGACGCACGGGTTTGTGATGGCCGAAGACGGGCGCAAGATGTCCAAGTCTCTCGGCAACATCGTCGCGCCGCAAACCGTGATGGAGCAGAACGGTGCCGACATCCTGCGGCTCTGGGTGATGAGTTCCGACTATGCCAAGGATCTTCGGATCGGACCTGAAATCATCAAGACAAATGTGGATACCTACCGGAAATTACGGAACACAATGAGATTCCTGCTGGGCAATCTTGCAAGTTTCGAGACATCGGAACGTGTGGATGTGGCAGATATGCCCGAACTGGAACGCTACATGCTGCACCAGCTTACCGAGCTGGATGCGGTCGTGCGCAAGGGCTACGAAGAGTTTGATTACAAATGCATTTTTACCCGCCTCTTCAATTTCTGCACGGTGGAGTTGTCATCGTTCTACCTGGATATCCGCAAAGATGCTCTCTATTGCGACCCGGCCAGCTCCCCGACCCGACGCGCCTGCCGTACTGTGCTGGATGAGCTTTTCTCCTGCCTGACCGCCTGGTTAGCGCCCATGCTTACCTTCACGATGGAAGAAGTCTGGCTAAGCCGTTATCCCAGCGAGGATGGGAGCGTCCATCTGCGTCAGTTCCCGGAGGTGCCCACCAGCTGGGCCAACCCTGAATTGGCCGCAAAATGGGAAAAAGTCCGCCAGGTCCGCCGCGTCGTCACCGGCGCTCTGGAGATCGAACGGCGCGAAAAACGCATCGGCTCATCGCTTGAAGCCGCACCTGAAGTTTATATTTCAGATCAGGCGCTTAGAGAGGCTCTGGACGGCCTGAACCTGGCTGAAATCTCCATCACCTCAGGGGCATCACTGTATGACGGAGATGGCCCGGCGGACGCCTTCCGCATGGAAGAGGTCAATGGCGTCGCTGTTGTTCCGGGCATGGCTGAGTGGAACAAGTGCGGCCGTTCCTGGAAGGTCCTTCCAGATGTTGGTTCAGACCCGGATTACCCGGAGCTGTCCGCCAGAGATGCTGCCGCCGTACGCGAATGGGATGCCATGAAAGCCGCTGCCGAATGAAAGGCATGACGGCCCCTGCTCTGGTCAAGCTGGGCGCCTTCACGGCGCTCGGCACGTTCGCGCTGGATCAGGGGCACAAATGGTGGATGCTCGGCCCGTACGATATTGCATCGCGCGGGCACGTTGAAATCACTCCGTTTTTCGACCTGGTCATGGCCTGGAACAAGGGGGTGTCATACGGCTGGTTCTCGTCATTCGGCGAGAGCGGACGCTGGTTTTTTGTCGGCTTATCCCTTGTAATTGCAAGTGTTCTCGCCGTTTGGCTGATGAAGGCGACCGATAAATTGTCAGCGCTTTCCCTAGGTTTGCTGATCGGCGGTGCCCTCGGAAATGCCCTTGATCGGGTACTCCATGGCGCCGTTGCAGACTTCTTTCATTTCCACGCATTCGGTTACAGCTGGTATGTCTTTAACCTTGCTGACACAGCGATAGTTGCGGGTGTGGCTGGTCTGCTGTATTCTTCTTGGATTACAGGTGGAAATTCTAAAACAGCGCACACGACCGAGTGATCGGAGGCGCCTTGGTTCCGCCGCAATGGAATTCTAGGTGTTCAGCTATCCAGGATGGTGAGTTAGTCCGCAAATTTGCTGGCAGGTATGGGGAAGTAGACCCTTGAAACGTATAGTGACAATTGGTGCAGTGGTCGCGACCGGGTTTGTCTTGGGCGGCTGCGGTAATTCGGTGGGCGATGCTCTCGGCTTGAACAAGGAGACGCCGGACGAGCGCCTTGTACGTACGCATCAGACGCTTGCTATTCCGCCGGACTTGCAACTGCGCCCGCCGTCTGGCGGTCAAGGTGGTTCCGGGCAACTTAATCCCTATGCCCAGCAAGCCGCGAACCAGCCCTACACGCCCCCGTCCAGCTATGGGCAACCTGGTGCAAACGGCCAACCTCCCGCCTATGGGCAGCCCGCTGCAAACGGCCAACCTCCCGCCTATGGTCAACCGCCGGCATATGATCCTGCCCGGCAGAGGACAGCTGGTGATATCTATCAAAAACACGGAATCTCGAAGACTCACCCCAGTGGCAAGGAAAAGACCCACGAGGAGTTGATGAGAGAGTTGCGCAAAGTTAGATTGCAGCGCAAGCGGGCACAGAACCCCAGTTACGGTACGATATTCAATTTGCCCAAGGTCCTTTCTGACGGCATCGACTGAGCGGCGCTCAGCTGAATTGAAGCCCGGGTGTGCAGCAGAAATATTTCACACTTCTGCGTTACCAAGAATTAATTTGCGAACCAGTCCGTCCTGGCACATTGTGCGCCGGATTTTACGCGCCAGTACAAGGATGCAGCAATGTCACGTTCTGCCGGCATGAGTATGGCACTCGGTCTTCTTTTCATTGTGTCAACTGCGATATTCGGATCGCGTCTAGCGCACTCGGCCAAATCGGGCGTCGAAAGTTTCAAACTCGCCAACGGCATGGAAGTTGTGGTCATTCCAGATCATCGTGCACCTGTTGTGACCCATATGGTCTGGTATCGCGTCGGTGCGGCGGATGAACCTGCAGGAGAGTCGGGTGTTGCTCACTTCCTCGAGCACCTTCTGTTCAAGGGTACAAAAACACTGGCGCCAGGAGAATTCTCGAAAATCGTCAAACGCAACGGCGGCCAGGACAATGCCTTCACCTCGCTGGATTACACAGCCTATTTCCAGCGGATATCAAAGGATCGCCTTGGAGTTATGATTAAGCACGAGGCGGATCGTATGACGAATCTTGTGCTGAACAAGGGTGAAATCAAGACAGAACGGGACGTGGTCACTGAGGAGCGGCGCTCGCGTGTGGAAAACAACCCCTCCAGCAGATTGATGGAACAGGTCCGGGCGGCCCTATTCGTGAATCATCCCTATGGGGACCCAGTCATTGGCTGGATGCACGAGATAAAAGAGCTTAATCTCGGCGCCGTCATGGCGTTTTATAAGCGTTTCTACACACCGAATAACGCAATTCTCGTGGTGGCTGGAGACATTACAGCCAAAGAATTGAGGCCTCTTGCCGAAAAATATTATGGTGAGATTGCCCCCAACCCTAACCTGAAGTCACGAGTCCGTCCGCTCGAACCGCCGCCTCAGGCTGCACGCCGGGTGACTTTGTCTGACCCACGCGTCCCTTCTCCATCCTTCCGGCGCATGTACACGACTACATCCTATTCCAGAGCGGAGCCAAGCGAAGCAGAAGCTCTGGATATTCTTGCCTATGTAATGGGGACCGGCACAACATCCCGGCTTTACCAGCGGTTGGTTGTGGAGCGGAAAATCGCTTCCTACGCAGGTTCCTGGTTCTCTGGCGATGCGCTGGATTACGGCGATCTGGGTTTCTACGCCGGCTCTCAACCGGGAAGCGGGGTTGAAGCGCTTAGTAAGGTCGAAGCCGCCGTGGATCAGGTGATCGAAGATGTCATTCGGGATGGCGTCACTGCAGAAGAAGTGGCTGATGCCAAGAACAGTCTGCTGTCTGCGACCGTCTATCTGAAGGACAATCAAATGAGCCGCGCCCGGATTTATGGTGTTGCGCTGACCACCGGGCAAACAGTGCAGGATATTGAAGAATGGCCAAGCCGTGTGGAAGCTGTGACGGTTGATCAGGTCAATGCGGCGGCGCGGAAGTTTCTTCGCAAAGAGCGGTCAGTGACCGGCATTCTGCTCCCTGAAAAGCAGCAACAGCGCGCTGAAAAGGCCAAATCAAAACCGAGCGGTGAAAAGTCATGACGCCATCTTCGATGAACGCACGGCCATATGGCTGGGCAATGGCAATATGTTTTGTATTCGCACTGATGCTTGCCAGCATCCGCTCGGCGGACGCAATTGAAATTCAGGAGGTGGAAAGCCCTGGCGGCATCAAAGCCTGGCTTGTTGAAGATCATTCGATTCCACTCATGACGATGCATTTTGCGTTTCAGGGCGGTTGGGCCAGTGAAACGTTGGACAAACAAGGCACTATGAATTTTCTGGCGGGCATGCTGGACGAAGGCGCTGGTGATCGTCTGTCAAAGGAATTTCAAAAACGGCAGCAACAGCTGGCAATGAAGATGTCTTATTGGGCCAGAGCCGACCGGTTTTACGGCACTTTCCAGGCACTCACGCGCAATCGCGATGACTCCATTGCGATGCTTGCAGATGCGATCAACAAGCCGCGGTTTGACCCAGTCCCGCTGGAACGCATTCGCAAACAAATCATTCTGAACATCAATTCAAAAGCTCAGGATCCGGATTCGATTGCCAGAAATGCCTGGTACAAGACAGTGCTCGGCGATCATCCCTACGCCCGCACGCGGCGCGGCACACTGGAAACGGTTGCGAAGATCAGTGCTGAAGATCTCCGTGATTTGACGAAAAAGCTCTTCCGCAAATCCGGCTTAAAGATCGCCGTTGTCGGAGCTATCGATGCAGCGAAGCTTGGAGAGTTGCTGGACACGGTATTCGGAAAGCTGCTCGTTGAAACGGCGATGCCGGCAGTCGTGGAAGCAAAGGTGAACAGAACCTCCAAAGTCGAAATCGTGGGCAGGAAGATCCCGCAATCTGTCATTCAGTTTGGTCATGCAGGCATTAAACGGGATGATCCGGATTTCATCCCTGCATATGTAATGAACTTTATACTCGGCGGCGGTGGTTTCGGGTCCCGCCTGACCGAAGAAATCCGGGAAAAGCGAGGCCTCACTTATTCGGTATACAGTTATCTTTCGCCATACGACCATGGCGCATTGTTTGTAGGCGCAGTGTCCACTCAAAATGCGCGTGCAGGTGAAACGGTCAAACTGATCCGTCAGGAAATCAAGCGCATGGCGGAAGAAGGTCCAACAGCTAAAGAGCTGGAAGAAGCGAAGACGTATATGACCGGCTCCTATGCCTTGCGTTTTGATACGTCTGGTAAAATTGCCGGCCAGTTGCTTGCAATACAAGTGGCGGTGCTCGGGAAGAGTTATATCGAGGAACGCAATGAGTTGATCAATGCGGTCGCCCTTGCAGACCTGAAACGCGTGGCCAAACGGATCCTCAAACCAGATGAACTGGTGGTGACAATCGTTGGTGAGCCGATCGGTGTTGAAGGGGCGTCAGCTTCCGGCGACTAAACCCGTAAATCATTTCTTGCAACATTTCCTGATAGATATTTGCGTTATCGGGATCGAATCAGAGATAGGAACGGATGCTTTACCGCCAGGACGTGACACGCTGCTTCTCAAAGACAATCGGCGATATTGGTCTGACCGAGAGTGCGTTGCAGCAACGGTTGTCGAAAGCAGAGCGCGCGCTCGGTAGTCTGCGTGCCGCCTACAATGACGGTTCACTGCCCTTGCTGCGGCTACCGGAGAAACGCGATGACTTGCCGATTTGCCGGGAAGCATTGGATAGCTTTTTGCGGGGTGCAAAGACCGTTTATATGTTTGGCACCGGCGGGTCATCTCTGGGCGGCCAGGCATTGAGCCAAATTGCGGGATACCGCGTCCCCGGATTGTCGATGGCAGATCGTGGCAAGCCGAATCTGCACTTCTTTGACAATCTGGATGCCCATACTCTTTCCACGATGTTGCGTGACATCGAGATGAAAACTGCGCGCTTTATCGTCATTTCAAAATCCGGTGGGACACCGGAACCCATTGTCCAGTGTCTGTCGATTGTCCAGGCCCTGAAAGAAGCTGGCCTTGAGTGGAACATTGCGCAACATGTGCTGGCACTTACGGAACCGGGCAACCCTGATAAGAATACTTTACGACGGCTTGCTGGCATTCATGGCATGAGTGTTATTGATCATGATTCCGATATTGGCGGTCGTTATTCCGCGCTTTCCAATGTTGGAATGTTGCCGGCCTTGATTGCCGGGCTTGATGTTGAAGCGATCAGGGAGGGCGCTGCAGAGGCCTTGGCGCCCGTGCTGAACTCAGTCCTGGCGGCTGAATGCTCACCTGCTGTCGGGGCAGCTGTCAACGTCGGGCTCTCAGAAGACCACGGACACACAGCGGTCGTCATGATGCCGTACAGTGACAGGTTGCGCCTGTTCTCGAACTGGTTTGCCCAACTCTGGGCCGAAAGCCTGGGCAAGGAAGGCAAGGGCACAGCGCCAATTGCCGCCGCCGGACCCGTGGATCAACATTCCCAGTTTCAACTCTTTAATGGTGGTCCCAAGGACAAGCTGGTGACGATCATCATGACGAATTCCGCTGGTTCCGGGCCGCGGATCAACGAGTCCTACACCTCCGATCCACTGGTGGGTTATCTTGCGGGCCGCACTGTTGGTGACCTCACGGATGCACAACAGCGTGCCACTACGGAGACTCTTGCACGAAACGGGTGCGCAGTACGAACCATATCCATCGATGATGTCAATGAGCGCACCACGGGCGCGCTGATGATGCACTTCATGCTGGAGACCATCATCGCCGGACACATAATGGGCGTAAATCCATTCGACCAGCCGTCTGTGGAAGAAAGCAAGGTTCTCACCCGGGAATACCTGAAAACCATGTAGTCTCTGTTCTCAGAATCAGGCGTTTCGTGAGACTATTGGCACTCACAAATTTCGAGAGCTTGAACAAAGATGAAAATCAAGCGTCTGTCAGACGGTCTGATCAACCGCATTGCGGCTGGTGAAGTCATTGAGCGTCCATCGAGTGTCGTCAAGGAACTGGTGGAGAACGCCATTGATGCCGGCGCCCGGAACATTGATGTCACCTTCATTGATGGAGGTCGCAATCTTATCCGGATGACCGATGATGGCTGCGGCATGTCGGCGGACGAGCTTGACGTCGCTGTGGAACGGCACGCCACGTCGAAACTTGATGGTGATGATCTGCTCAACATCCGCACCATGGGTTTCCGCGGTGAGGCCCTGCCGTCAATTGGTGCCGTGAGCCGACTGACTATCGCTTCGCGCCTGCATGATGGGTCTGACGGTGCCGAGATCGAAGTTGACGCTGGCAACAAGTCCGACGTTCGCCCTGCAGCCACTTTGCCAGGGACACGGGTAGAGGTCCGTGACCTTTTCTATGCCGTTCCGGCTCGCCTCAAATTTCTCAAATCCGAACGGGCCGAGAACAACGAGGCCACAGACATTCTGCGCCGCATTGCCATGGGCAATCCTGAGGTGGCCTTTTCCCTTTCCACGGATGACCGCAAGGTCCTGAATTTCCCGGCTGCGGGTCTGGACCCTGACGGCCGCCTCAAACGGACAGGTGAGGTTATGGGCCCGGAGTTTGCCCAGAACGCACTGAACATTGATGCCCATCGCGATGGCATTCAGCTCACCGGTTTTGCCGGTTTGCCGACCCTGAACCGGTCGCAGGCGAATATGCAGTTCCTGTTCGTGAATGGCAGGCCGGTTAAGGACAAACTGCTCACCGGAGCAGTGCGCGGCGCCTACATGGATTTTCTGGCACGCAATCGCCATCCCATGCTCGCCCTCTTTGTGCATATTGATCCCCATCAGGTCGACGTAAATGTACACCCCGCCAAGGCCGAGGTGCGGTTCCGCGAGCCGGGCACTGTGAGAGGCCTTATCGTCAGCGCGCTTAAATCAGCGCTGGCGGAAGCGGGACATCGGGCTTCGACGACAATAGGGCAGGCAACGCTCGGATCATTCCGGCCGGGCAGTGGTGGGTATGCTTCACAGTCTTACGCCTATAGCAATGCGCCAAGACCCCTTGCGCCGGGATTAGCTGAAGCCGGTGCTGCGTACCAGGCGCCGTTGTCGCATGAGGCTGGGCCTGGGCTTGAGGGGCTTGATCTTCCAACGGCCGATCACCGTCCCGATGAAGAACCGCTGGCGCCGGAGCTAACGTCCTGTCCGCTCGGCGCTGCCCGAGCGCAGGTGCATGAGAACTACATCATCGCCCAGACGGACAAGGGCATGGTGATCGTCGATCAGCATGCAGCTCACGAACGGCTCGTCTATGAGAAGTTCAAGGCCCAGATGGCTGCATCGGGCGTGGCCAGCCAGCCTCTGCTGGTCCCCGAAGTGGTTGAGCTTGATCTTGCTTCCGCAGATCGCCTGATCCAGCGATCAGACGATTTTGTAGAACTCGGGTTGGTTATCGAGGCTTTCGGACCTGGAACCATTGTCGTTCGCGAAGTCCCTTCAATCCTCGGTGACACCGATATTCAGGGCCTCCTTAAAGATCTTGCCGACGACGTTAGCGAACTTGGCGAGGGCCTGGGCCTGTCTGCGCGCATTGACCATGTGCTCGCAACCATGGCTTGCTACGGTTCCGTCCGCTCAGGCCGCCGTCTGCGCGCAGAGGAAATGAACGCGCTTTTGAGGGAAATGGAAGCAACCCCCCATTCCGGCCAATGCAACCACGGCCGCCCAACCTACGTGGAGCTGAGCCTCAATGACATCGAACGGCTTTTCGGCAGGCGGTAGAGCCTGTCCGGAACTCGTCAATCATCCCGCTTGATACTGCGGCGCTGATTTCAGGAACCTGCCATAGGCGTCGGCATCAGGCGGCATCAGGTTTTCAGCGACGATGTTGCGTTTGGTGACCGTCGCACCCATGTCGGCAAGCAGCTCATCGAAGTGCAGATAGTGAAAAGGTGCTGAACAGAGGCCGCCGTAGACTTGCGCTGCAGGGCGTTTGTTGCGCTTCCAATCGAGATCCTGCTCGATACTGGCCTTCATCGTCTCTGCGGTAGGCTGATTGGCAAGCATACCATCGGCATAACGGACCAGCCAGTTGGCGGCCATTTCGGCGCTCAGGACCGTGCAGAATGAGGAGTTGAATCCAACGAATCCCATGTTGGGCAGGTCAGGATTGGCGATGATCCGGTGCAGGCGGTACAGGCCATCTGCCTCAATCAGCTTCTGCTGATATTCTTCTGCGAGGAACGGCACGCCCAACTTCCAGCCAACGGCGAGGATTGAAACGTCTGCCGCAACCTTTTCCCCGTTGGACAACTTGATCGCACCCTCCTCGTACCGATCGAATGTGCCCCGAATTGTCTTGATTTTCCCTTCGGCAATCAGATCGAACAATCCAGGCGTAACAATAGGGACCGAGCAGCTGATATCATCCTCAATCCTGGTTTTTGGCCGTAAGCCCGTCTTCGAGAGTTTCAACTGAATAGTCAGAAGCGTTTCAAGGGAGCGCCAGTGCGCCCAGATGAACGGAGCAGCAATCGTGTATTTCAACCTGTCGAGGGTGGAAAGCCCCCATCCCTGGAACATGTTCTCCTGGCGCCGGGTGTAGAGAATTCGTTTGAAATTTATCAACCCGCCGATGAAATACGGTACCCGCCAAACCGAATGCCGATACACGATGGTCACCGATTTTGCGCCGTTATGCACCGCATTGACGGCTATGTCCGTCGCGGATTTCGAGAAGCCGAGGATAACCACGTCTTTGTTTCTGGCCTGGTTCGGGTCAGTATATTCAGATGAGTGCAATACTTGGCCACCTGCGCCCTGGAAGGCTTCTTGCCCAGGGTGGCTGAGGATATTCCTTTCGCTGAACTGACCAGTGCAGACGGCAGCAAAATCAAAGTCCCGGCTTTCCGGTTTGGTCTCGTTCTTGGACAATGCGAGTGTCCAACCTGGTTGGCCGCCTGCACGCCGATCCATGTTCTCAACGCTCGTGTTGAACTCAATCGCATCTTTCAACCCGCGCTCATCTGCATAGCCGCTCAGATAAGCATGCACCTGTTTGCCTGCAGGCCATTCCGGATAGTCCGCGGGCATGGCCTTGTCGGTGTAACAGTAAAGATCTTTCGGACTTTGGGTCTGAATGCCGGGATAGGAGCGGGAAGGCTCCCACACCCCGCCGAGATCATGGCTGCGTTCAAAAACGTTCACATCATGCCCGCGTTCCCTGAACGCCTTGGCAGCCGCCAACCCACTCACGCCGGCACCAATGATGGCCACTTGCTTTTTGCTTGGCATCCAGATCTCCGCAACTTGTTTTCGCTACTAACTGTGCCGGAAGATAGCGATTTGAGTGTCACCATAGACACGGGTATCGATCAGGGCGAGACCCTCAACGTCCATCAGGTCCACCTTCGCCGCTTCTTCCAGAATACAGATCGCGCCGGCTGCAATCCAACCGCCGCCCAATGCCGATGTCAACGCTTGCTCTCCCAGCGCTTTGCCGTAAGGCGGGTCGGCGAAAACCAGGCTGAAGGGTTGAACCTTTTCGATACTCCCCAGCCTGGCAGCATCCCGGCGCCAGATCTTTGAGATACCCATGCCGCCAATGGCTTCCACATTCTGGCGGATTAGTGCGCGGGCCGCCGCCGCTTCTTCGATGAACAGGCAATATTTTGCGCCGCGCGACAGGGCCTCCAGACCGAGCGCGCCGGTGCCTGCAAACAGATCGAGCACGCGGGCGTCTTCAAGTTCGAACCCGTCGACACCGTGAGCGAGAATGTTGAAGAGGGATTCGCGTGTGCGGTCGGAAGTTGGCCGGATCGCATCGGATTTCGGCCCGGCCAGTGCGAACCCCTTATGTTTTCCGCCGACGATGCGCATTTGGTTTCTTCTTCTTTGGTCTTGCAGGACGTGTTGGATTTTTTGGCTTTGACGGTTTGAGGCGGGGCGATCCGGTCCTCTCGCCAATCTGATCGCGCAGGATGTTTCGCGGAACTTCAGCCACCTTTCCGCGCTTCAAATCACCAAGTTGGAAGGGGCCATAGGATAATCGGAGCAACCGGTTCACTTGCAGGCCGAGATGTTCCAGAGCCTTCTTGACCTCCCGGTTCTTGCCTTCACGCAGGGAGAGAGTCAGCCACACATTTGCACCTTGCGTCTTGTCGAGCTGGGCGTGGATCTCACCATACTTGATGCCGTCCACCTCGATCCCGTCTTTCAGCTTCTCCAGCGCCTTCTGCTCAATACGGCCATGAGCCCGGACCCGGTACCGCCGAAGCCAGCCTGTAGTGGGGAGTTCAAGCTTGCGCGCAAGCTCACCGTCATTGGTCAGCAACAACAGGCCTTCCGTATTCAGGTCCAGCCGGCCCACGGAGATCAGCCGGGGCAGCTCCGGAGGCAGTTTCTGGAAAACAGTGTCCCGGCCTCCCGGGTCCTTGTGACTTGTCACGAGACCGGACGGCTTGTGATAGCGCCAGAGGCGAGTGGATTCGACCTCAGGCAGATTCTTGCCATCCACCTGAATCTTGTCCTTGGCTGTCACTGTGAGCGCAGGCGTGTCGAGCACCTTGCCATTCACCTTCACACGCCGCGCTTCGATATAGCGCTCCGCATCCCGGCGTGAGCAGATGCCCGCCCGGGCAATGCGTTTGGCGATCCGCTCGCCTTTGGCTTCTGTTATTTCTTCTGACATGGGGCACACTCATAGCAAAGCCCTTGACGATGCGCACGGCTTAAGCGCAATCAGACCCATGTCAAAGTTCATGGATATGGCTCTGGAAGAAGCCGAGGCCGCCGCCGCGCGCGGCGAGGTGCCTGTTGGTGCCATCATTCTCGCCCCGGACCAAAGCATGCTGGCCCGGACCGGCAACCGCATCCTGGAACTCAAAGATCCCACGGCACACGCGGAGCTGCTCGCCATTCGTGCTGCCTCCGAAGCTCTTGGATCGGAACGGCTCATCGGGTGCGACCTCTATGTGACTTTGGAGCCGTGCCCCATGTGTGCTGGGGCGATCTCGCTGGCCCGCATCCGCCGGGTCTACTATGGCGCCGAAGACGAGAAGGCTGGCGGTGTTGATCACGGCCCGCGCGTCTTCAGCCACCCCACCTGTCACCATGCCCCCGAGGTTTATGGCGGCATTCGCGGCGCGGCTGCAGCAGCTCAGCTGAAGGCCTTCTTCAAGTCACGGCGTTGATTGCCTCGTCGAGTGCCCGCTTCAGCTCTTCCCTGGCCGGTTTCGCGTCTGCCATGATTTCCCGGATCTTGAAGAAATCCCCGGCCCGATACTTGTCGACGGCCGGACGGATATAGATCTGCGGATCAATATGCTCGCGCCGCAGTTCTGAAATTTGATGCTGCATCACGTATATGGAGCGAAAGGCGAGTAACATGTTCGAGGCGCTCTCATTGTCCTCCTCTGACACCCTGCCACCGGTCACATCTATGGCCACAATAAGATCGGTCCCCGCTGCAGCCCGCTCAAACGGCACCGGGTTTGTCATGGCTCCATCGATCAGCTGCTTGCCGTTGAGGCGCGGGGCCTGGATCAGGCCGGGCAGGGCAATACTCGCCGCGACAGCTTTGCGGAGATCGCCGCCTGTGATCACTACCTCTTCCTGGGCATTGAGGTCTGTCGCCACAATGGCCAGTGGAATCCGGGTCTTGTTGACGTCCTGTGCCGTGGCTTTGGGCAAAACAAGATCTGTCAGAGTGGAACCCTCGATCATCACCTGTCCGAAACCGCGCACATCGAACAGTTCCCAGACCTTGCGATCGGACCCCCCAAACAACCTGCGCGCCGCGGTGATCCGGTTGCCCAGAACGGACAAGGTATGTTCGCGGATATCCCTGGCCGATATGCCAGAGGCATAGGCCGCGCCGACCAGCGCACCAAAACTTGTCCCGGCAATCCGGGACGGTTTGATGCCGAGTTCATCGAAAGCCTCAATCATCGGGATATGGGCCAGTCCGCGCGCCGCGCCTCCACCCAACGCAAGGCCAATCTTCAAGTCACTCATGCTCCGGCCTTCTCCGCATAGCCCCAAGCCACCTTTGCAATGGGCTGGATCAGGGCCTCCATTGCGGCCGCATTCGGGTTGGCAGCTGTGCCATCGCGCACCCGGCCAATAATGCCCTGGTAAATCGCGGCCAGCCGGAAGAAGTTATAGGCGAAATAGAAATCGAAATTTGGAACCTCACTGCGTCCGGTTCGCCGACAATAGGCATCGGCATAGTCCGAAACAGAGGGTAGGCCAAGCGCCTCAAGATCGTGCCCGACCAGGGAGCCGACCCCCGCAACCCCTTCTGACTTTGGCATGTGCCATTGCATCATGTGGTAGGTGAAATCGGCAACTGGATCGCCGCGGGTGCACAGTTCCCAGTCCAGCACGGCCAGAATTTTCGGCTCGGTAGGATGCAGGATGGCATTGTCGAGCCGGAAGTCCCCATGGACAATCGTTGGCTCATTGTCCGGCGGGCAGGCACCGGGCAGCCATTCAATCAGCCGGTCCATCTCTTCCACGACCTTGTCGGTCGAAGCCTCATACTGTCCTGACCAGCGTTTGATCTGCCGGGCCACATAGCCTTCAGGCCGCCCGAAGTCCGACAATCCGGACTTCTCCACATCGATGCAATGCAGCCATGCAATGGTCTCGTTAAGTGCATCGAAGATCGCGCTGCGTTCTTCTCGCGAAACGCCGGGAATGTGAGGATTCCAGATCACACGGCCCTCCACGAAATCCATTACGCAGAACATCGTGCCGACGATATCGTCGGCATCACAGAGGAGATGAGGCCGGGCTACAGGGAAGCCTTGCGCATGGAGTGCCGAGATAGCTTTGAATTCCCGATCAATCGCATGGGCGGATGGCAGCAGCTTGCCCGGCGGCTTGCGGCGCAGCACGTAGGCACCCGAGGCAGCCGTGATCTTGTAGGTTGGATTGGATTGGCCGCCTTTGAATTGCTCAACCGTAATCGGTCCCGCAAAGCCATCAATCTTGTCGGAGAGGTATTCGCAAAGCCTGGCTTCGTCGAATTTGACGGCTTCGGCGACGGGCTTTGTGCCCTCATAGGCATCCTGACGGCTGTCTGTGCTCATGGTTTCAATCTACCCCGCTTCACGCTCAATCGCACGCCAGCCGATATCGCTGCGGCAGAAGCCATCAGGCCAATCGATCTTTGCAATGGCGTCATAGGCCGCGCGCTGGGCTTCACCGGTCGTTGCGCCTCGTCCTGTCACGTTCAACACACGGCCACCAGTCGCAGTGATCTGGCCGTCCGGTCCGAGACCTGTGCCGGCATGAAAGATCTCCACGTCGCCGCCAGATGCCGCATCATCCAGACCCGCAATAGAGGTGCCCTTGTCGTAGGAACCGGGATAGCCTTTTGCCGCCATGACCACTGTCAGAGCGACGTCTTCAGACCAGCGGGCGCTCATATGTTCAAGCTGCCCGTCGCAGGCAGACAGCAGCAAGGTTACCAGATCATCCCGGAGCCGCATCATCAGGACCTGACATTCCGGGTCACCGAAACGCACATTATATTCGATCAGTTTCGGTCCATCCTCCGTAATCATCAGACCAGCATAGAGCACACCCTGGAAAGGCGTACCGGCTTCTTTCATAGCATCCACGGTCGGCTGGATGATCTCGTCCATGGTGCGCTGACAAAGTTCTTCCGTCATGACCGGTGCCGGCGAGCAGGCGCCCATGCCGCCCGTGTTGGGCCCCACATCTCCGTCACCAACACGCTTGTGATCCTGTGCGGTGGCGAGAGGCAGGGCGTGTGTTCCATCAACAAGTGCAAAGAAGCTGGCTTCTTCGCCTGTCATGAACTCTTCAATCACAACTTCCGCGCCCGCTGCGCCGAAGGCGCCGCCACCGATGTCGTCCACCGCAGCTTTGGCTTCGTCCATGGTTTCGGCAATGATCACGCCCTTCCCGGCGGCCAGACCGTCGGCCTTGATCACGATGGGCGCAGATTGATTTTGCAGATAGGCCAGGGCCGCATCCGCTGAGGCGAACCGGCCATAAGCCGCTGTCGGGATATTGTGCCTGGCGCAAATGTCCTTGGTGAAACCTTTCGAACCTTCAAGCTGAGCAGCGGCGGCGGACGGCCCGAATGTCTTGACGCCTGCCGCCCGCAAGTCGTCTGCAAGACCAGCCACCAGGGGCACCTCGGGGCCAACCACCACAAGGCCGATATGATTGTCCCTGCAGAACCGGATCACTGCCTCGTGGTCAGCCGCATCGAGAGCCACGCATTCGGCTACATCCGGAATACCGCCATTGCCCGGAGCGCAATGGAGCCTGTCGCAGATCGGGCTCTTGGCTATGGCCCAGCAGAGGGCATGTTCACGTCCACCGGAACCTATCACCAGAATATTCATGTGGCCTCCTTGTTTCGGGCACCGTTCTAGCATTTGATGTGCGCGAACTCACAAGGATTCGCATCATAATGTCCACAGATCTGGGATGGCCATTCGACGAAGAAGAGGACGGCGCGCCGGCATCGTCCAATGTTGCAGAATTTTCAGTCAGCGAGCTGTCCTTTGCACTGAAACGGACGGTTGAAGATACGTTTGGCTATGTGCGCATCAGGGGTGAGCTGGGCCGTGTGTCGCGGCCAGCGTCAGGCCACATCTATCTTGATTTGAAGGACGAGAAGGCCGTGCTCGCTGGCGTCGCCTGGAAGGGCGTCGCCTCGCGCTTCAAGGTTCAGCCTGAGCAGGGACTGGAAGTGATCGTCACAGGCAAGATCACCACTTTCCCCGGGCAATCAAGATATCAGATCATCATCGATGCCATGGAGCCGGCAGGAGCAGGGGCCTTGATGGCGCTGCTCGAAGAACGCCGCAAGAAGCTGGCCGGCGAAGGACTGTTCGATGAAGACCGCAAGAAGCCGCTGCCTTATTTGCCCGAGGTGATTGGTGTTGTGACATCGCCATCCGGTGCGGTCATCCGTGATATCCTGCACCGCCTGGCAGACCGTTTCCCGCGCCGGGTACTGGTCTGGCCCGTCCGCGTTCAGGGCGAAACCAGCGGCGTGGAAGTTGCCGCCGGGATCAGGGGCTTCAATGCTCTTGAGAAGGGCGGAAACACACCGCGTCCCGATGTGATCATCGTTGCCCGTGGGGGAGGTTCGCTGGAGGACCTCTGGGGATTCAATGATGAAGCAGTCGTGCGGGCGGCGGCTGAAAGCAATATCCCGCTGATGTCCGCAGTAGGGCATGAAACCGACTGGACCCTGATCGATCATGCCGCCGATCACCGCGCCCCCACGCCTACGGGTGCGGCGGAGCGGGCTGTGCCTGTAAGGCTGGAACTTGCAAGCTGCGTCGATGATCGGGGCGCCCGCCTGCGCCGGACCATGCGCAGAGGTCTGACTGACCGGCAACAGACCTTGCGGGCGGCGAGCCGGGGCTTGCCGAGGCTGGAGGATGCCATGTCGTTGCCACGGCAACGGTTGGACTCCGCGGCTGGCCGCCTGTCCCAGGCCTTGCGCGCAAACACACAGCAACACGCAACCCGGTTTACCCGCTGCGCGGCCCGTCTGACGGACTGGCCCCTGAGACAAACACTGAAGCTGAATTCTGATCAGGTTTGCAGCTTGTTCGAGCGCGGAGGGCGGGCCATCAAACGGCTTGCCGAAATCCGCCGTCAAGGGCTCGAAACCCAATCGAAACTCCTTTCAACGCTTGGTTATCAGTCGGTGCTGGAACGCGGCTTTGCGCTGGTGCGCGACGAAAAAGGCAAACCTGTCCGTAGCGCCGGCATGGTGAAAACGGGGGATGCCGCGGAGATCCAGTTCCATGACGGCAGCGTCGGGGCAACGCTTCATGGCAGTGGGGAGGCCGTCAAACCCAAACCCGCCCAAAAGGCCAAACCGGTCCCACCGCAGAATCAGGGCAGCCTGTTTTGATTCAGGGGTGGAAATTACCCGCCATACCCCCTATCTAGGAACGCATTATGAACAGATTCCAGCCAGATTTCCTGAGTGGCCGTGAAGCCACCTTGCGCTATCTCGACGCCGACTTCCAGATCGTCGTCCAGGGCGACTTTGTCCGCTGCGCTGTCACACGGAAACCCATCCCGCTGGATCAGCTGAAATATTGGGACGTGGAGCGCCAGGAACCTTATGTGGACGCTGCCGTTTCCCTGCAACGGTACCGCGAGAAAATCGGCGTTTGAGTTGACCCAAGCCGCACTTCCGATTTGTTCCAGATTGGAGACCGCTTCGACAATCTGTGTCACAAGGCCTGAGCAGCGCTGCTTGTTGCGGCCCGGTACGACCATGCGGCGGCCATCGATGCGCTTCTGGACGGCGGCGCCAATCCCGGCGCGCGGAACAATAACAATAATGGCGAGACCCCCTTCGATCTGATCTCCGCCGACTCTCCGCTCGTCGGAACACGGGCTTACAGGCGTCTGCGTGAGGCCCGGTGAAATTGAAGCCTTCCGCCCATATCGCGCAGGATCCGGGGCGCGCGGCCCGGTGTGTTCCGGGTGCGATACGGGCGGCGGGCCGGACGCCTCCGGCGGCGCAGATTCTGTGTGCGGAGGAATTTGCAAGCTCAGTCAAACCTTGACCTGCGGGCCCATGAGTGCCAGTCTCCCCGCTCACATCAACCCCCGGCTGGCGGGCGGTTGAGAGAACGCGTCGGAGGCAAGTCATATGAAATGGATCAGGTGGGCCGTGATCGCCGGTGTCGTATCGCTTGGGCAGGCCGCTCTCGCCGAACCGGGGTGCAAGGACTGGAACACCAGGGCCTTCTTCGAGAATGTGGATGGCGAACTGGTGCGCGAATGCCTTGCCGCCGGCGCCGATCCCAACGCGCGGGACAAGGATGGCATAACCCCGCTGCACTCGGCGGCCGAGAGCGGCCACGCGGAGGCTATCAATGCACTTCTGGCCGCCAGCGCCGATCCCAACGCGCGGACGACCAAGAAGGGCCAGACCCCGCTGCACACGGCGGCCTCTTTAGGCCACGCGGAGGCCGTCGCGGCGAAGGAGGGCTTCTGGCGGCGGCGGCGCCGATCCCAACGCAGGCCCGTCGCGGCGCTTCTGGCCGGCGGCGGATCCCAACGCACGGACCAAGCATGGCTGGACCCCGCTGCACGAGGCGGCCGAGAGAGGCCACGCGGCGGACGTCGATGCGCTCTTGGCCGCCGGCGCCGATCCCGGCGCGCAGAACGAGGATGGCGAGACCCCCTTCGATCTGATCACCGACGACTCTCCGCTCGTCGGAACACCGGCTTACAGGCGTCTGCGTAAGGCCCGGTGAGATTGAAGCCTTCCGCCCATATCGCGGAGAGTCCGGGGCGCGCGGCCCGGTGTGTTCCGGGTGCGATGCGGGCGGCGGGCCGGACGCCTCCGGCGGCGCAGATTCTGTGTGCGGAGGAATTTGCAAGCTCAGTCAAACCTTGACCTGCGGACCAATGAGCACTAGTAACACCACTCATACCAACCCTCGGTCGGCGGGCGGTTGAGAGAACGCTTCGGAGGCAAATCATATGAGGAATGATCATGACCGAGCTGCACAAGGCGACCCGGAAAGGCGACGTAGAGAAGATCGCGGAGCTTCTGGGCGGCGGCGATGATCCCAACGCGCTGGACACGAAGGGCCAGACCCCGCTGCACTTGGCGGCCCAGAAAGGCAACGCAGAGGCCATCAATGCGCTTCTGGCCGATTCCCGCACCGATCCCAAGGCGGAGGACAACGAGTGGGGCGGGACCCCGCTGCACTGGGCGGCCTTGAAAGGTCACTCGGAGGCCATCAATGCGCTTCTGACCGACGGCGCCGATCCCAACGCGCAGGACACGGATGGCAGGGCCCCGCTGCACTGGGCGGCCGAGAGCGGCAACGCGGCGGCCATCAATGCGCTTCTGGTCGGCGGCGCCGATCCCAACGCGCAGGACACGGATGGCAGGACCCCGCTGCACTGGGCGGCCGAGAGCGACCATGCGGCGGCCATCAATGCGCTTCTGGTCGGCGGCGCCGATCCCAACGCGCAGGACACGGAGGGCAAGGCCCCGCTGCACTGGGCGGCCGAGAGCGGCAACGCGGCGGCCATCAATGCGCTTCTGGTCGGCGGCGCCGATCCCAACGCGCAGGACAAGGAGGGCCAGACCCCGCTGCACTTGGCGGCCGAGGCAGACCACGCGGAGGCCATCAATGCGCTTCTGGCCGCCGGCGCCGATCCCAACGCGCGGGCCAAGGATGGTGAGACCCCGCTGCACTTGGCGGCTGAGGAAGGCCACGCGGAGGCTGTCGATGCGCTTCTGGACGGCGGCGCCGATCCCGGCGCGCAGAACGAGGATGGCGAGACCCCTTCTATCTGATCTCCGCCGACTCTCCGCTCTTCGGAACACCGGCTTACTGGCGTCTGCATGAGGCCCGGTGGGATTGAAGCCTTCCGCCCATATCGCGGAGGGTGCGATGCGGGCGGCGGGCCGGACGCCTCCGGCGGCGCAGATTCTGTGTGCGGAGGAATTTGCAAGCTCAGTCAAACCTTGACCTGCGGGCCCATGAGTGCCAGTCTCCCCGCTCACATCAACCCCCGGCTGGCGGGCGGTTGAGAGAACGCTTCGGAGGCAAGTCATATGAAATGGATCAGGTGGGCCGTGATCGCCGGTGTCGTATCGCTTGGGCAGGCCGCTCTCGCCGAACCGGGGTGCAAGGACTGGAACACCAGGGCCTTCTTCGAGAACGCGGATGGCGAACTGGTGCGCGAATGCCTCGCCGCTGGCGCCGATCCCGGCGCGCGGAACGAGGAGCATGGCATAACCCCGCTGCACTATGCGGCCGGGAGAGACAACGCGGCGGCCATCGCGGCGCTTCTGGCCGCGGATGCCGATCCCAACGCACGGACCAAGCGTGGCGCGACCCCGCTGCACTGGGCGGCCTCTGGCGGCGTGGTCGCGGCGCTTCTGGCCGCGGATGCCGATCCCAACGCGCGGAACAAGCATGGCATAACCCCGCTGCACGTGGCGGCCGCGGCCTCTGGCGGCGTGGTCGCGGCGCTTCTGGCCGGCGGCGCCGACCCTAACGCGCGGGACAAGGATGGCCAGACCCCGCTGCACTATGCGGCCTCTGCAGGCGACGCGGCGGCCATCGATGCGCTCCTGGCCGCCGGCTCCGATCCCAACGCGCAGAAGGATGGCTGGACCCCGCTGCACGAGGCGGCCAGGCAGGGCGACGCGGCGGCCGCCGCGGCGCTTCTGGCCGATCCCCGCACCGATCCCAACGCGCGGGACAAGTATGGCCAGACCCCGCTGCACTTGGCGGCCAGGTTCGACCACGTGGCGTCCATCAATGCGCTTCTGGAAGGCGGCGCCGATTCCAAGGCGCGGAACAGGGATGGCTGGACCCCGCTGCACACGGCGGCCTCTGTAGGCCACGCGGAGGCCGTCGCGGCGCTTCTGGCCGATCCCCGCACCGATCCCAAGGCGCGGGACAAGCATGGCATGACCCCGCTGCACTATGTGGCCTGGAACGGCCACGCGGCGGCCGTCGATACGCTTCTGGACGGCGGCGCCGATCCCGGCGCGCAGAACGAGGATGGCCAGACCCCCTTCGATCTGATCTCCGACGACTCTCCGCTCGTCGGAACACCGGCTTACAGGCGTCTGCGTAAGGCCCGGTGAGATTGAAGCCTTCCGCCCATATCGCGGAGGGTGCGATGCGGGCGGCGGGCCGGACGCCTCCGGCGGCGCAGATTCTGTGTGCGGAGGAATTTGCAAGCTCAGTCAAACCTTGACCTGCGGGCCAATGAGCACTAGTAACACCACTCATACCAACTCCCGGTCGGCGGGCGGTTGAGAGAACGCCTCGGAGGCAAATCATATGAGAAATGTATCATGACCCCGCTGCACTCGGCGGCCCAGAATTGTGATCCCGATGCCAAACGAGAGATTGGTGAAGATGATCGCGCCGGCGACCTCTGCTTCCCCAAGCAGGCTGAGGAAATACATGTCGACCAGATCGACCAGGAACAAGGCCATTAAACCAACCGCGCCTGTGATGGTCATCACCACAACGTGCCGCATGGTTGATCCGGTGACAAATTTTGCTGTGTTTGCCGTGACCGGCCCGTCGAGAAGCTCGTCAGGAATGCTCATATACGATCAGGCTGCCGTGCCGCCGACGGTCATCCTGTCGATACGCAAGGTTGGTTGGCCGACGCCGACCGGGACGCCCTGACCATTCTTGCCGCAGGTTCCCATGCCCGTGTCGAGTTCCATGTCGTTGCCGATCAGAGACACCCGGGTGAGCGCGTCCGGCCCATTGCCGATCAATGTTGCGCCCTTGAGGGGCGCACCGATCCTGCCATCCTCGATTCTGTAGGCTTCCGTGCAGGCGAAGACAAATTTGCCGGAGGTGATGTCGACCGATCCGCCGCCGAACGAAACGGCGTACATGCCAGTCTTGACTGATGCCAGGATTTCGGCCGGATCTTTGTCCCCGGCAAGCATGCAGGTGTTGGTCATCCGCGGCATGGGCTGATGCGCAAAGGATTGCCGGCGGCCGTTTCCGGTCGCAGCAACGCCCATCAGACGCGCATTGACCCGGTCTTGCATGAAACCCTTGAGGATGCCGTCCTCAATCAACGTTGTACAGTTTGTGGGAGTGCCCTCATCGTCAACAGTGAGGGAACCGCGCCGCTGGTCAATGGTTCCGTCATCAACCACAGTCACACCGGGTGACGCCACACGTTCTCCCAGCAGGCCGGCAAAAGCGGAGGTTTTCTTGCGGTTGAAATCGCCTTCCAGCCCGTGGCCAACAGCTTCATGCAGGAGGATGCCAGGCCAGCCGGGACCCAGCACCACATCCATTTCACCTGCAGGCGCAGGTTCGGATTTCAGATTTGTTTTCGCCTGGCGCAAGGCCTCGCCCACGCTGTGCTGCCACCGGTCCTCGGACGTAAACTCGGTATAACCCGCACGGCCGCCACAGCTGTATGAACCTGCTTCCTGCCGGTGTCCCTCGCCTGCCATGATGGAAACCGAAAAGCGCACCAGGGGCCGGCGATCGGTGATAATCGCCCCATCGGGCCGGACTATTTCAATGACCTGCCACTCTCCGCCAAGCGAGACGGTGACCTGGCGTACCGCATCATCAAGCCCGCGTGCATATTCATCCATGCGTCGGAGCAGCGCGATCTTCTCCTCGAAACTGAGATCATCAAGTGGCGAGTCTGCCGAATAGAGAATTTTATTGGTACCTGGCGGCCTCTCGGAAAGCGTGCCGCTGTGCCCGGCGCTTACAGCCGAAACGGCCGAAATGGCACGCTTCAGGGCGTCATGCGATAGTTCAGATGAGTGGGCATATCCCGTCGCTTCCCCACAAACTGACCGGAGCCCGAAACCCTGATCAGTGTTGCTTGAGGCCGACTTCAGTTTCCCATCATCAAAAACCAGGGATTCCGATTTCCGGTATTCGAGAAACAGCTCGCCGTCATCGCAACCTTTCAAAGCATCGGAAACCAGCCGTTCAGTACCCGCAGCATCAAGCTCGCTGCGGGTGTAGAAGAAACTGCCGTCAGGGGTTTGCATGCTACAGTTTGAGCAAGGCGTTATAGGCGGCTGTAAACCCTTTCAGGGACACCGGCAAGGTCAGGCCGACGCCGGGAGCTTCGTAAATTATGAAGTTGGCATTCGCCCCTTTGCGCATCTTTGTAAGTGTCTTTGTGGTGACTTCGGCAAAGGCAGTGCAGATTTGCGGCAGGCAGCGAATGAACGGCACGCGGCCAACCGCTTCGCCATCAATCTCAAGTGCAATACCAAGCGGCAGATAGACACCAACGGGGACGAGGATCCGCATCATGGTCGTGACCTTCTTCTTCTGCCTTGCAGTGCCCATAACAAGCGTGAGCGTAATGCCCTTCCGTTCCTTGCTTGACGTGCTTTGAAGCATTCCGCATTGCCGGACAGTTTTCGGACCGGCTTTCGCCCCTTGGCTGCTGGCGTTCTTGCCGACTTTGCCGCTTGAACCGCCCTGAGCGGCAGCAGGCTTCTGGGATGGACCAGTTGGGATGTCGGTGCACTGAACTTGCCACTTGCCATGCTTTGCAATGACTTCAGCGGCGGGCTGACTTGGCCTGGCAGGCGGACCGACAGGCTTGTTCACTCGCGGGCCTGGCAGTCTTTTCGACTGTGCGGTGGCTTCACCAATGAAGGCAAAAAGCATTGAAAACAGGACGATCCCCTTCAGGACGGAAATTCTGGCCATCATGTATTGTTCCTTTGCGACCCCACACGCGAATTGTCAATTGCAGAGGTCTTCTAGCTGCTGCGACCTATGAATACCAGACCCATGTACAGCTGTCTCTTGGGGAGCGCTGATCAAGCTTGAAGAATAACGATCTTCATCAATGTCTGAAGCCTGGTTTTTCCTGCAGCGGGCAACTTGTGTCAATCTGTCGCGAACTTCCCCAAGGGCGTAAATTTGTTGGTGTGGACGCTATCCCCTTGAGAAAGCATTGCAATTCGAAGGCCTTTAAATCCCTGCCAGATAAGGTGAAAATGAGAGGTCAGCGATCCTTTCGCCGGAGGTGCCAGTCATCCGCCGGATTTTCAGTCCAACATTTTGAATCGGCGTGCGATTTTGACGCGGAGTTGATGCGTTGCGACCTCGCTCGGATTGTGTTTGTTCAAGCTTCGAGAAAGAGGTGGAGTTCGGGGCGGCTGCCACGATTCGTGGAAGACCTGATTTGAGGTCCGCGGGCAGCGTGGATGGCACCAGACGGATGAACCGTCTGAACAGTTGGATTTTAGAGAGGAGCTTGCGGCAATGCGGGCATTTACAGGTCTTGCGGCTCTTGTGGTTCTGATTGCTACGGTCTCGGTTGCCGGGGCAGCCAGTTTTGGACTGTCCGAGCCGTGGCAAATGGGTTTCCAGAAAGCAGCAACCCCCATCATGGAACGTATTGATAATTTTCACACGTTTCTGATGTGGCTGATAACAATCATCTCGATTTTTGTTCTTGCGCTGCTGTTTTACGTTGCCGTTCGCTTCAACGCGAAAGCCAATCCGGAACCGTCAAAGACAACTCACAACACATTCATCGAAGTGGTCTGGACAGTGGTGCCGGTTTTGATCCTGGTGGCCATTGCTATTCCGTCCATTCGCCACCTCTATCATCAGCGTGTGATCCCGACGGCGGACCTGACGATCAAGGTGATCGGCAACCAGTGGTACTGGTCTTACGAGTATCCTGACCACGGCGATTTGTCTTTTGACTCGCTGCTGCTTGAAGGCGACGACCTGAAAGAGCGTCAGAAAATTGAACCGACCGCACAACGCCTCCTGGCTGTCGACAACGACGTGGTGGTGCCGGCCGGTGCAACCGTGCGTGTGATCGTTACGGCATCCGACGTGATCCACAATTTTGCAGTGCCTTCGTTCGGTACCAAGATGGACGGTATCCCGGGGCGTCTGAACGAGACCTGGTTCAAGGTTGACCGCGAAGGCATCTACTATGGCCAGTGCTCGGAGTTGTGTGGTGCACGGCACGCATTCATGCCGATTGCCGTTCGGGTCGTCTCAAAGGAAAAATTTGAAGCCTGGGCGAAAGCGGCTGCAGATGACATCGATGATGCGCAGTCTCAACTTCTGGCATCGATTGCCGGAGACAAGAAACGCCTGGCGTTGAAGAAAGACACACGGAAGCTCGCAGCCCAAACCTCCGGTCAGTAGGCTGGCGCGGCCTTTGAGCAAAGAGATTCAGGCAAAGAGGGAAAAGACATGGCCACGGACACGACAGCTCACGACGATCACGAGCATCATCCAACCGGTTGGCGGCGCTACGTCTATTCGACCAACCACAAGGACATCGGCATGATGTACCTGTGGTTCGCAATTTTTTCAGGCTGCCTGGGTGGCTTCCTTTCGGTGATGATGCGTATGGAGCTCATGGAGCCGGGGATGCAGATCTTCTCCGATCCCCACGTCTTTAACGTGTTCACCACTGCTCATGGTCTGATCATGGTTTTCTTCATGATCATGCCAGCCCTGATTGGTGGTTTTGGCAACTGGTTTGTGCCGCTCATGATCGGCGCGCCGGACATGGCGTTCCCGCGGATGAACAACATTTCGTTCTGGCTTCTGCCGGCGTCGCTGTTGCTCCTGGTTCTTTCCATGTTTGTCGAGGGTCCTCCCGGCGGTAACGGTGTTGGTGCTGGCTGGACGGTCTATGCGCCTCTCACGACTTCCGGCACACCCGGACCGGCGATGGACTTTGCGATCTTTGCCCTGCACATTGCTGGCGCATCTTCGATCCTCGGTGCGATCAACTTCATCACCACGATCTTCAACATGCGTGCGCCTGGTATGACCCTGCACAAGATGCCGCTGTTTGTGTGGTCGGTGCTGGTCACGGTCTTCCTGCTGCTGCTGTCTCTGCCTGTTCTGGCTGGTGCCATCACCATGCTGCTGACAGACCGCAACTTCGGCACCACATTCTTTGACCCGGCCGGCGGCGGTGACCCGATCCTGTATCAGCATCTCTTCTGGTTCTTCGGACACCCTGAAGTGTACATCCTGGTCCTGCCGGCCTTCGGCATCATCAGCCAGGTCATTTCCACTTTCTCCAAGAAGCCGGTGTTCGGTTATCTCGGCATGGCCTACGCCATGGTGGCGATTGGTGCGGTCGGCTTTGTTGTGTGGGCTCACCACATGTACACAGTCGGTCTCGATGTGGATACACAGGCCTACTTCATCCTGGCCACCATGGTGATCGCGGTTCCGACAGGCGTGAAGATTTTCTCCTGGATCGCAACCATGTGGGGCGGCTCCATCGAATTCCGCACGCCAATGCTTTGGTCCGTCGGCCTGATCTTCCTGTTCACCGTTGGTGGTGTTACGGGCGTGGTTCTGTCGAATGCGCCTGTCGACCGGGCATTCCATGACACATACTATGTGGTCGCGCACTTCCACTACACCATGTCGCTTGGTGCCACGTTCGGCATCTTCGCGGGCTGGTACTACTGGTTCCCGAAAATGTTCGGCTACATGTACAACTCGTTCCTCGCCAAGTCCCACTTCTGGCTGACATTCATTGGCGTGAACCTGGTGTTCTTCCCGCAGCACTTTCTGGGTCTGGCTGGCATGCCTCGCCGTTATGCTGACTACCCGGATGCGTTTGCAGGCTGGAACTACGTCTCCTCAATCGGCTCGCTGGTTTCAGCTTTCGGTGTCGTGGTCTTTATCGTCTGCATCGTCGAAGCTTTCATGAAAAAGCGCGTTGCCGGCGACAATCCTTGGGGACCAAGCGCGGATACGCTGGAGTGGACATTGTCCTCACCTCCGCCGGTCCACCAGTTCAACGAACTGCCGAGGATCAAATAACAACAACGGCAGAGCGGCGGATCAATTGGCTCGCCGCTGGCCTTGCTGCTGGATGAAAGAGCATGAGTGATCTGACCGCCGACATCGCTTCCGAACGCCGCCATGGATGGCAGGATAGCGATTCTGCGGTTCTCGGTGGACGCGGGTCCGTTGAAGATTACTGGGCACTGATGAAGCCCCGTGTCATGTCGCTCGTCATCTTTACCGCATGCGTTGGCCTCATGGTTGCACCGGGATCAATCCATCCGGTCATCGGTTTCGTTGCTATCCTGTGCATTGCAGTTGGTGCCGGCGCCGCCGGGGCACTGAACATGTGGTACGACGCCGACATCGATGCTGTCATGCAGCGCACCGCAAAGCGTCCTATTCCAAGGGGCAATCTTACCCCCGGGGAAGCACTCGGCTTTGGTGCGGTTTTATCTTTCGGTTCTGTCTTTGTGATGGGTGTTGCCGTTGGCTGGGTCGCGGCGGGGCTGCTTGCCGGCTCGATCAGCTTCTATCTTTTCATCTACACGATGTGGCTGAAGCGCTCGACACCGCAAAACATCGTAATCGGCGGTGCCGCCGGTGCATTCCCACCCATGATCGGCTGGGCGGCCGTTACGGGCTCGGTTGATTTTGCCAGCCTCTCGCTGTTCCTGATCATCTTCATGTGGACACCACCTCATTTCTGGGGTCTGGCGCTCTATAAGGCTGGTGAGTACGAGCGCGTGAACGTGCCCATGTTGCCTGTGGTGTCTGGTGCCGATGAGACGCGTAAACAGATCTGGCTCTATTCGTTGCTGTTGATGCCGGTGACATTCCTCCCCTGGTTGCTGGATGCGGCCGGGACGGTTTACGCCGTTGCTGCTGCTTCTTTAGGCGGTGCGTTTCTGTTCTTTGCTTGGCGTGTCTACCGGCTCCGCGAAGGACACGTGGCAGATCGTGCTGCGCGCAAGCTGTTTACCTACTCAATCCTCTATCTGTTCCTGTTGTTTGCTGTTCTGCTGGTTGAACAGGGCCTGTGGCCGCTGTTGGTACAGGGTTTCGGTCTGTGATGAAAAGTGCTGCGACCATGAATACGCCCACACCCACACAGAAGGAGCAGGATGCTGCGCGCAGAAAGAAGCGCAGTATTGCGATCGCTCTGATCCTCGCTGCGCTGGTCGTCCTGTTTTACGTGGTAACCTTGGTGCAGTTTGGCAATCTGCTCGGCGCGCGTGGCAGCTAGGATTGGTGCGAAGTCGATGACCCAGGTGAAATCAAGCAATTTGAACAAGCGTAACGGCATCCTTGCCGCAGGCTGTGTTGCGATTGTTGCCGGCATGGGCGGACTGGCATATGCGGCCGTCCCGCTGTACCAGCTGTTTTGCCAGGTCACCGGGTACGGCGGCACGACAAAACGCGCTGAAGCGCCAAACGGTACAATCGGCACAAAGAAGTTTACCGTACGCTTCGACGCCAATGTGAACCGTGATCTCGGCTGGTCCTTCAAGCCGGCCCAACGCAAGCTGGAACTGAAGGCAGGGGAGCAGGTGCTGGCCCACTACGAGGCAACAAACCGGTCTGGCAAAACTTCCATTGGGACATCCACTTTCAATGTGACGCCGCTGGAAGCCGGAGCCTACTTCAATAAGGTCGAGTGCTTCTGTTTCACGGAACAGAGTCTCACAGCAAATCAAGCCATTTCGATGCCGGTGACCTTTTTCATAGATCCCGATATCGAAAACGACCCGAACCTGAAATCTGTGTCCACAATCACCCTGTCTTATACGTTTTTCCCTGTGAAAAGTAACAAGACGGCTGATTTGGACACAGGAAAGCAAGACAACAGAACCGTCAATTGACGGCTTGGAGAAACAATGGGACCGGAAAAAGGTGCCGATCCCTGAAGCCTAGCGGAGTGAATCAAAATGGCTGACAGTCACGCCCCGAACCACCAATACCACCTGGTAGACCCGAGCCCGTGGCCGGTTATCGGATCTATCGGCGCATTCCTGATGGCCGTCGGCGGCATCGGCTACATGCGCTACCTGAAAGAAGAGGATGTTGCGCTCTTCGGACTAAACATCAGTGGCTGGTGGATCTTCGCGGTTGGTACACTTATCGTGCTCTACACATTCTATATGTGGTGGCGTGATGTGGTGAATGAAGCCGAACATGGTGGTCATCACACCCCTATCGTACAGCTCCATCTGCGCTACGGAATGATCCTGTTCATTGCCTCAGAAGTCATGTTCTTTGTGGCCTGGTTCTGGGCATTTTTTGATGCCAGCATCTACTCAAATGAGGCAATCCAGGCTGCCCGTGTAGAGCACACAGGAGGGCAGTGGCCGCCAAAGGGCATTGAAGCTTTTGATCCCTGGCACTTGCCACTGCTCAACACGGTCATCCTCCTGACCTCCGGCACAACTGTGACCTGGGCGCATCACGCGCTCCTGCACAATGACCGCCAGGGCTTGAAGTGGGGCCTGATCTGCACGATCGCACTTGGTGCCCTTTTCACGGCTGTCCAGGCCTACGAGTACGGTCATGCGGCGTTTGCGTTCTCTGGCAGCATCTACGGAGCCACATTCTTCATGGCGACCGGCTTCCACGGCTTCCATGTTCTCGTGGGAACCTTGTTCCTGATTGTCTGCCTGTTCCGTGCTCTGGCCGGGCACTTCAAAGCTGAGCAGCACTTCGGCTTTGAAGCGGCTGCCTGGTACTGGCACTTCGTTGACGTGGTCTGGCTGTTCCTCTTTGTGGCCGTTTATGTCTGGGCCGTTGGCGGCTCGGTCCCAGGACACTAAATCATCGGATTGGCCGCCCCCCGGGACGGCCAAACTGCTTCTGGACCTCATAATGACACAAGAGCAATACTTATCCACCCTTGGCGCCAGGCAGCACTGGCATGAAAGGGAAATGCCCGCGCTGCGGCCAAGGTAACTTGTTCAATGGCTATCTGACAGTTGCAGATGAATGCGGTGTTTGCGGGCTGAATTATGATTTTGCCGAAGCAGGAGACGGCCCCAGAAGACGTCCCGGCGTGGTTCATCATGTTGATTGTCGGGCTGATCGTTGTGATTGGCGCTTTTGCAATTGAAATGGCCTACATGCCGCCTTACTGGCTGCACACGGTGATTTGGCTGCCAGTCACGCTGCTCCTTGCGATCTTTCCGCTCAGACCCCCGAAAGGCCCGATGATCGCCCGCCAGTATCAAACGGACGCCCGGGTCGGCCGGGCCTCTTGACGATGGCGGACCAGGCTCGCAAGAGTTCCCGTAGCTTTTTGGTTTTGTCGGTTTTCTGCCTGGGCGCGTTGACGGTCTTGCTGGGCCTTGGAACCTGGCAGTTGCAGCGCCTCAACTGGAAGAATGATCTGATCTCCAGGACCGCCGCCCAGGCCAGGCTCGCGCCGCAACCTCTAAGCGCTGTTCTGAAGTCAGCTGCAGAGGGTACCGATATCGATTATCGCCGCATTCAGCTCAGCGGCGTCTACCAGCATAACGCCGAAGCCAATTTTTACAGTCTTCAGGATGGGGGGCCGGGGTGGCGCATTGTGACACCGCTTAAAACGACTGATGGCCAGACCGTTCTTGTTGACCGCGGTTTCGTTCCAAATGACAGCAGATCACCGGAAAAACGCCAGTCCGGACAGATCGCCGGATCCGTTGACCTGATCGGCACGGTTCGTTTCGAATATGCGCCGAAAGGCAGCTTTACGCCGCAGAACAATCCGGACAAGAACAGCTGGTATTGGTTCGACCGCCCGGCGCTGCTCAAGGCGCTGGGAACGCCAACAAGTGCCCCATTTGTTGTTCAGCTGGAACAGAATGATCATCCAGGCAAATGGCCTGAAGCAAGGGCGATGACACCATACCTTTCGAACCGTCATTTGGGCTATGCCCTGACCTGGTTCGGATTGGCAATTGTCCTGATTGCCGTTTATGCTGCTCTCTTCATCAAGGAACGCAAAGCGCCATAAAAGCCATGAGCAACGCCTATCAGGAATTAGAAACCCGTCACCAAAGAATGTCCGCAATTGGCGGTGCCATGTCCATTCTGGGTTGGGATCAATCGGTCATGATGCCGGACGGGGCCGCGGCCTCACGCGCAGAACAGGTCTCCGCTCTCGCGTTGATAACACATGAGATGCAAACAGCTGCCGATATGGGCGACCTAATTGAGGAAGCGTCAAGCGTCTCGGATCTCGATGATTGGCAGCAAGCGAACATTCGAGAGATCCGTCACGGCTGGCTACACGCAACAGCGGTGCCTTCAGAATTGATCGAGCGGAAGATAAAGCTCTGCTCGGTCTGCGAAATGACCTGGCGGGAAGCCCGGGCCGAAAATGACTTCAGCAAGCTGCAGCCGAAACTGGAAGAACTGCTGGAGGCCGTGCGGGAAGTTGCGGCGGTGAAGGCGGAAGCCTTTGGTTGCTCAACCTACGACGCGTTGCTGGATAGCTTCGATCCTGGCCGGAAGGCGGCTGACATTGATCGTCTCTTCGGCGAGCTCCTGGAATTCCTGCCCGATATGGTCGGCGAAGTGTTGGGCAAGCAGTCCTCCGGCCCCGCGGTCGAAATGCCTGATGGTCCATTCAGCATCAATGCTCAGGAAGCCCTCGGGCGCAACGTGATGGGCCTCCTTAGGTTTGACTTTAATCACGGCCGCCTGGATGTGAGCCATCATCCGTTTTCGGGCGGCACCCCCGACGACAGCCGCATCACGACGCGCTACACGGATGAGGACTTCACCCGAAGCTTGATGGGCATCATTCATGAAACCGGTCACGCTCAATATGAACGCGGGCTCCCAGCAAAATGGCGCGGCCAACCGGTTGGGGAATCGCGCGGGATGACGATCCATGAAAGCCAGTCGCTTCTGTTTGAAATGCTTGCTGGACGCAGTCCTGAATTCATCCACTACATTGCACCTGCGTTACGCGAAAGCTTTGGCGGCGAAGGGTCTGCCTGGAGCGATGAAAATCTCCTGCGTCTCTATCATAAGGTGGAACGTGGCCTAATCCGCGTCGATGCAGACGAACTGACTTATCCGTTGCACGTCATATTGAGATACCGCCTGGAGCGTGACCTTATTGCGGGCAAGATGCAGGTCACCGATTTGCCCCAGGCCTGGAATGAGGGCATGCGCGAGCTGGTCGGCGTGGCGCCGGACACCGATGCCGATGGCTGCATGCAGGATATCCACTGGCCAAGCGGCGCCTGGGGCTATTTCCCCACCTATACGTTGGGCGCGCTCGGTGCCTCTCAGATTTTTGCGACCGCCAAACAGCAGGTGCCTGAAATCCTGCCTTCGATCGGGAAGGGAGAATTCGGCCCATTGCTCTCCTGGTTGCGCGAGAACATTCACGGCAAGGGTTGCCGCTTCATGCCGGATGAGCTGATGAAAGAAGCAACCGGAGCACCTCTTGGCACAGCAGCTTTCAAGGCCCATCTGAAAGCACGTTATTTACCTGGCTGACATGGCGCACTATGGTGCGCGCCCACACCTCACAGCGGAGACTTCTCCTTGAGATATATCAGCACACGCGGGCAAGCCCTTGTCCTGGAATTCGAAGATGTATTGCTGACAGGCCTCGCCAGCGATGGCGGGCTTTATGTACCTGAAACCTGGCCGCAGTTGAGCAATGGTGAGATTGCAGGCTTGCGCGGCGCATCCTATGAGGACGTGGCGTTTGCAGTGATGAGCCCCCTGGTCGACGGCGCGTTTTCCGATGGCGCGCTCAAAAGCATGATCGACGAGGCCTACGCCTCTTTCGCGCACAAGGCCGTGACGCCTTTGAAGCAATTGTCAGAAAACCATTGGTTGCTGGAACTGTTCCACGGCCCCACGTTGGCGTTCAAGGACGTGGCCATGCAGCTTCTTGCGCGGCTCATGGACAAGGCGTTGACCCGGCGAGGCCGCCGCGCAACCGTGATTGGCGCAACCTCGGGTGACACTGGCGGTGCCGCCATCGAAGCGTTCCGCGGCCGGGAGGCAACAGATATCTTTATTCTGCACCCCCATGGCAAAGTCAGCGATGTGCAGCGCCGCCAGATGACAACCGTGCTGGACGCAAATGTTCACAATATCGCCATCCAGGGCAATTTTGATGACTGTCAGACCATGGTCAAGGCCATGTTCGGGGATGCGGCCTTCCGGCGGGACATGGCGCTGGCCGGCGTCAATTCCATAAACTGGGCGCGCATCATGGCGCAGGCGGTCTACTACTTCGCATCGGCGATTGCCTTGGGCAGCCCGGATCGCGCTGTACGATATTGCGTTCCATCAGGCAATTTCGGCGACATCTTTGCAGGGCACGTGGCCAGGCAAATGGGATTATCGATTGAACAATTGATCGTCGCCACCAATGTCAATGACATCCTGGCACGCACAATCAATACCGGCCGTTATGAAATGGCAGGAGTCGTTCCCACCACCAGCCCCTCCATGGACATTCAGATTTCTTCAAATTTCGAGCGCCTTCTATTTGATGTTTATGACCGGGACCCAAGTCAGGTGAACCGGCTTATGTCCGGCCTGAAGCAGTCCGGTGCGTTCACAATTGAGGACGAGCAACTCAAGACCCTTCAGTCCCAGTGCGCTGCAGGCACCGCGAGCGAGCTGGATGTGGGAAATGCTATTCAGGCCGGGCTTTCAGAGTCCGGCGAATTGTTTGACCCGCACACAGCTGTAGGCACGCACGTGGCCAAACAGTTTGTGAGCAAAAGCTCAACTCCATTGGTGACCTTGTCCACGGCACATCCCGCCAAGTTTCCGGCTGCCGTCAGGCAAATGTCCGGCCGTGATGCCGCATTGCCTGACCGTTTGTCGGATCTGCACGAAAGAGAAGAGCGTTTGGAAATACTACCCAATGATATTGCGGCCGTACAGGCCTTCATTGCGGACAAAACCAGTGTTAAGGCAGGTGAAGCTGCATGACCGCTCAAATCACCACATTGGACAGCAGCCTGCGCGTTGTCAGTTATGAGATGCCCGAGATGCAAACCACATCTCTTGGGGTCTATGTGCGTGCTGGCGCGCGCAATGAGACCAAGGCGCAAAACGGTATCGCCCATCTGCTAGAGCACATGGCGTTCAAAGGCACCAACAAGCGCACTGCACTTCAGATAGCCGAAGAAATCGAGGATGTTGGCGGCGACATCAACGCATCAACGTCAATGGAGATGACTGCCTATTACGCCCGGATTCTGAAAGATGATGTGCCACTGGCGGTCGACATTCTCTCAGACATTCTGCTCGACCCCAAGTTCGACCCCGATGAGTTGGACCGTGAGCGCGGTGTGATCCTGCAGGAGATTGCGGCAGCCAATGACACGCCGGATGATCTGGTGTTCGATCTCGCGCATGAAGCCGCCTTCCCGGAACACCCGTTGGGGCGTCCTGTCCTGGGTACAGCCGAGGCAGTCAGCAAGTATAGTGGTGCGGAAATCACCGCCTATCGAGATGAACATTACACGGCACCTGCGATCGTCGTTTCGGCTGCCGGTGGCATAAAACATGACGATCTGGTGACAATGGCAGGGGAAGCGTTGGCAGCCTTACCGCATCAGGCCGGGCCCGCTTGGGACGGGGCGACCTACCAGGGCGGCGAACTGAGAACCGCCAAACCGCTGGAACAAACCCATGTGGTTCTGTCGTTCAAGGGACCCAGCTACCACAGTGAAGACATTTATACTTTGCAAGTCCTCTCGGGTGTGCTCGGTGGCGGCATATCCTCGCGGCTTTTCCAGGAGGTGCGGGAAAAGCGTGGTCTCTGCTACTCAATCTTCGCCTATGCCTCTGCGTTTCAAGATACGGGTCTTCTGAACGTTTATGCAGCAACCGGTCCTGAAATGAGCGATGAACTGGTCAATGTGGTGAGCGATCAACTCTGCACAATCTCAGAAACAATCACCGAGAAAGAAGCTCAGCGGGCCTGCGCCCAATTGAAGGCCGGACTGATGATGAGCCTTGAAAGTTCATCAGCGCGCGCAAACCAGCTCGCCCGGCAAATCCTGCTCTATGACCGCATCGTTGAACCGGACGAAATTGTCAGCAGAATTGATGAAGTCGATGCAGATGCCATCGCAAAATTGGCCAAAAGCCTGTTTGCTGATGCGAAGCCGTCTCTCGGAGCCGTTGGTGATCTTTCAGGTCTTGCGTCCTATGACAAGATCGCTGCACAATTCAATTAGGGTCTGGACCCTGAGTCGAACGAAACAGGCTTGGTTGCTGAAAATCCGTCATGGCATTCCTGAGATCAGTAAAATCCTTTGATTCCGGACCCGTCGTTTATAGCGATCAGGTGGTTTTGCGGATTCCGCAAATGTCGGATTTCGAGGCCTGGGCGGATTTGCGGGCAGCTTCACGGAACTTCCTTGTTCCGTGGGAGCCCACATGGCCGGCCGACGATCTCACCCGCACTTCGTTCCGGCGGCGCATTCGCCGTTATCAGCGGGACGTGCATGAAGGCATGACATATCCCTTCTTCCTGTATTTGCGGTCTGAGGATGTGCTTGTGGGCGGTTTGACTTTATCGAACATCCGCCGCGGCGTGGCCCAGTGCTGTTCGGTGGGATACTGGATTGGCGAGCCGTTTCAGAAATGCGGTCTCATGAGCGATGCCGTACGCGCGGTCATTCCGTTCGCTTTTGACGTTCTGAATTTGCACCGCGTGGAAGCAGCCTGTCTCCCCTCAAACGAGCGTTCGATAAACTTGTTGCGCAGCTGCGGCTTTACCGAAGAGGGATATGCGAGGCGCTACCTCAAGATCAACGGGGTCTGGCAGGATCATCTGCTCTTCGCCGTCGTAGCCGACGACGTTTGAAGTCGGCACAAAATATTATGATCCGCCCTCGATTTGCGCGGCACTTGTGTTGAATCGCGGCGCCAGCTAGGAGAAATCCTACAGCACAATTGCAGAGATGAGATGAACATACGCAACGCGAGAGCTTCGTACATCCAGGTGAACGCATGAACATGCGGCAATGCATCAAAACGGTTACGCAGCTATTGGTTTGCTTGGTCCTGCTGGCAGGAACAAGCGCGAGTGCTCGCGATGTCATCTCCAGCAGTTTTACAACCGACAACGTAGACCTGCGTGCCGTTCTGGAGCGCATCGAAACCGAGGACGCGGAAGTCAGGATCGATCTGCCGCCGAACCAGTCCGGCGCGGCTTCAAGCATGGTGGCCACTGCAAGTGTGTTTGCCCTGCGTCACAGATGGGCCGTGTTCTCGCTTCAAAACAAGAGCACTGCACCGCAGGACCTGGTGATCGTATCAGACTGGCAGGGCTTTGTGGGCTCCGGACTGTTCTGGCCAAGCTTTGGCAAGCAGAACATCCTGAGTGTCCAGTCGGCACCCGGCTTGCACCCGATCAGGCTTGTCAGGAGTGCCGGCGATGCTTTCGCGTTCCGCATAAATCCCGGCGAAACGGTCACCTATGCAGTTGAGGTCAATACCGCGGGGTTGGACAACCTGATCCTCTGGAAGCGCACATCCTATGCCAGCCACAGGCAGGATGTTTCAATGTTGCTTGGGTTCGCGCTCCTGATATCCATTGGGGTTTTGTGCCTGTTTGTGATCCGGCCCCAATGGGTTTTTCCCGCTGCGGCACTGTTTGCCTGGGCGGCAACCGTATTTCTTGCACTGGAATTTGGTTATGCCGGATGGCTGAAGGCGCTGATGCCGGGCATTCCGGAATGGAATGAAAAAGCAAAGGCAATCAGTGAAGCCTTGATGACCACAGGTTTCCTGGGCTGTCTTTTGACGTTTGTGAATTTACGCAGACGCATGGTAATGGTGGCGGCGCTAGTGCTTATCGCTCTGCTTGGCGGGCTTGGCCTCGCAGTTTGGGGCTGGTTCAGACCTGATGTTGTCTCCGGCATTGCCAGGATGGCATTTGCCGTCACATCTATAACAGCCACTCTGGTCGCCCTTATGCTTACGAGCAAAGGGGCCGTCCGGGCGAAGGTCTCTCTCTTCTTCTTCGTGGCAGCTTTGCTCTGGGCCACGGTGTCGGCAATCGCGGTATTCGAGCAATCCGATGCCGACATGTACCGCTTCCTCGTCTCGAGCGGCCTTGTTTTGCTGATGGGTGTGATGATCCTTGTCATCGCGCGCTTTGCTTTCAGCCGGGGCGTCATTCATTCAAAGTTTTTTGAAGATTCGGGCCGGCGGGCGCTGGCTTTGGCAGGCTCGGAACAAACGGTCTGGGATTGGCAGGAAGATGACAATACCCTGTATGTGAGCCCTGAGCTTGAGCACGCTCTCGGCTTGCCGCAAGGGGAATTGACCCGTGGCGGCTTGAGAGCCTGGCTGGCCCAGATCAATCCCGATGATCGGTCTGCCTACGTGTCGGCCGTCGAAGCCGCGGTTCAGCGCGGCCGCGGTGCGTTTATCCAACAATTCAGATTGCGCCGTGAAGACAACAGTTTCCGCTGGTACGAACTGCGTGCACGCGCCATGCTTGGTGAAGAAGGTCGGGCAACCCGCTGCATCGGAACCTTGACAGACATCACTTCGAGTAAACGTGCTGAGGACAGTCTGCTCTTCAACGCTTTGCGCGACAGAGTGACTGACCTGCCCAACAGAGCGATATTCATTGATCGCCTTGAAGTCGCGATGCGCCGCGCCGCCGATGAAGAGACAACCGGGCTTTATGTTCTGGTTGTCGATCTGGATCGTTTCAAGAACGTCAATGACAGCCTGGGGTTCGCGGCAGGCGATCATATTCTGATGACCATGTCCCGCCGTCTCAAGGAGCTGTCGGAACCGGAAGATACGTTGGCACGGTTATCGGGTGACCTGTTCGGATTGATTGTCGATATAAACGAACCTGAGCGGGGCATTGAAGGTTTGGCCGAAGCAATCCGGGCGCATTTGTCCGATCCGGTTCAGGTTGAGGGCCGCGAACTCTTTCTGTCCTCATCAATTGGCATTGCGCCTTACCGTAACGACGCCGCCACAGCCGAAACGCTTCTGAAGGACGCAGAAATTGCCCTCTATGAAGGCAAGCGCACCGGAAAGAGCAAGACGCAGATGTTTGATCGTTCCATGAGCGATGAACGCTCTGAACTGATTCATCTCGAGTCGGAACTCAGACGTGCCGTTGAGCGTGACGAGATGGAAATTCTCTATCAGCCGGTCACCAGATTGAATGATGGAGAACTGGCCGGTTTTGAGACCCTGATACGCTGGCGGCATCCTGAACGTGGATTGCTGGGGCCGGAAGAGTTCATTCCTCTTGCCGAGGAAAGTGGCCTGATTGAAGATCTGGGCCGGTTTGTTCTGAATGAAGCCGCCCGCCAACTTGGGATCTGGCAACGCGCGTTTCGCCCGAAGGAACCGCTCTTCGTTTCAATCAACATGTCACACAGTGAACTGTTGGGCCGGAATCTGATCGACGAAGTTCAGGTGTTGCTTGCCCGCGAAGATCTGGCACCGGGAACCCTGAAAATTGAAATTACCGAATCTATGGTGATGCAAAACCCGGCGCTCTCGGTCCAGGTTCTTCAGCAATTGAAACAGCTTGGTGTCTCACTTGCGTGTGATGATTTTGGTACCGGATATTCCTCGCTCGCCACCTTGCATCGTTTGCCGTTTGACGTCCTCAAGCTTGACAAGAGTTTCCTGGAGGCAGGTCCTGAGGACGAAACATCAACGACAATAATTCAGACAATTATCGAGCTGGCCGGCAAGTTGGACTTGATTGTCGTTGCAGAGGGGATAGAGGAAAAGGACCAGGCGGCCTGGTTGGCTGAGCTCGGCTGCGACCTGGCGCAGGGCTACTATTACGGCGAGCCGATGACTGCACGGAAGGTGATCAATGCGTTGGGCGGCTCGCCCCTTCTATCGCGCTATCAGGGTTCCAAGTCGGGTGGCTTGTTGAACCGCGTGTTTGGCGGTGAAAAGAAGGAAGAAGAAGCTGAAAAGCCCACACCTACAGCGCCTCCTCCCAGCTTACCAGCTGATCTGGCCCCTGAGGCGGCTGAAGCGGAGCCCGCGGCTCCCGAGGTCACAAGTGCGCCATTGCCGCGCCCTCCGCCCGCAGAGAAAATCCCGCCGCCTCAACCGCAGCTGTCAGCTGACTTGCCCGCAGATTCGCCAATAAGGCGCATTGCCAAAGTGCCGCCGCCAGCACGGCCATCTCCGCCGTTGAATGATGATCTCAGCAAGATTCTCAACATTGATGCCGACACAGCCAAGCATCTCACTCAGATGAACTATGCCAGCTACCGCAAGCTGGCGGTTTTGACTTCAACGGACATCGGGCTGATCAATGATAAACTCGGTTCACCAGGTCGGGTCGAGCGGGAAGAGTGGGTGCAACAGGCCCGTGATTTGCTCGATGGCAAGCCGCCGCGACGCAAACGTTTTCCTGTGATTGAGAATCCGTTTGAACTCCCGGATGCGCCGCCAGCTGACGCCAAACTAGAGCCCATTGAGCCTCCGCCACCACCGCCGCCTCCTGCGGCAACACAGCCTGAGCCGGCAGGTACAGAGCGGTTCGAGGAACGGCTGCAGAGAATTGGCCGTTCGAAACGGGAAGCCCAAAAAGCTGCTGAGGCCCGCCGTGCAGAAGAAGAGGCTGCACGTCACCGCGCTCTGGAACAAGAGACGCAGACAACACCGCTTGGTGAGTCCGGTGAGAGTGAGGACATCGTTCTGCCGAGACCTCCCATTTCGCGTCTTGCCGAAGACGCGGAAGAAACAAGCGTTGCAGAACGTCAGGTAGCCACTGACCCGGCGCAAGTTGCCGGCGTAGTACCAGACACGACCAACGAGACAGAGCCGGCAACTGAAGAGACGCTCGAAACTGTGTCACCGAAAGCAGAAGAAATTGAGCTCAAATTCGAAACCGCAGTGGAGGAAGATGCACAGGGGTCGAAGCGCATCGTCAGACAGCTTGATGATCTCAGCTTGATCAGTGGTATTGGTCCAACGATGATCAGGGATCTGAAAATTCTTGGTATCACGTCATACAAACAAATTGCCGAATTGAGGGACGAAGATGCCGAGAAGTTGGGTGCAAGGATCGGCTTCCCGAACAGAATTGAAACTGAAGAGTGGCGCGAGCAGGCGGCTGAACTTCTTGCAGGCCAGGAGCCCAGGGCAAAAGTAGACAGGGACAAGGTAGAATCGAAAAACTCTGACGCCGAAGCGTTGCCTAATCCCTTGAGCGAATCTGGTGAACCTGAGGCCACAGCTGACGACCTGACAAAAATCAAGGGTGTCGGTCCGGCACTGGCGCGGGAACTGAAACAGTTGGGATATACCTCATTCAGCCAGATCGCAGCTTTGACCCCTGAACAAATGGAAGAGGTCGACAAGACCATTGGATTCCCTGGACGGGTCGAGCGTGAGAATTGGGTCAATCAGGCCAAAGAGTTTTCTCAGGCATGACCTGCGCTGCGAGAAAGTAGTGCCGGGTCCACCCCGATTTTGGCCAGGGCCAATTCGTAGCGTTCTTCCGGTGAGCGGTCGAAAATAAGCAGGTCATCCGCGTCGCAGTGCAGCCAGCCATTTTGCTGGATTTCACCATCAAGTTGACCGGGGGCCCAGCCGGAATATCCCAACGCCAGCAAAGATTTTTTGGGTCCATTGCCGCTTGCAATCGCCTTTAGAACATCGAGGGTTGCCGTCAAGCCGAAGGAGTTGTCGACCGATAGGGTAGAATCGGAGACGAAATAGTCATTCGTGTGCAGAACAAAGCCTCTTCCGGTTTCCACAGGCCCGCCGATCTGCACAGGCATTGTGCTGAGTTCGTCAGGTAACCGGATTTGCTCGGCTTCAGGTATGATGTTCAGTCGGGTCAGGAGTTCCGGGAAACTGATATTGTCGGCGACCTTGTTGACGACGATTCCCATGGCCCCCTCAGCGGAATGTGCGCACATGTAAATGAGCGTGCGCTCAAATCGCGGCTCTCCAATTCCCGGCATCGCAATCAACATGCGGCCATTGAGATATGTTTCGTCGCTCATCTTTCCCATTTTCAGGTCCTCGGATCGGGGACTGCCCAAAGGGTAAACTCAATCGACACTTGGCCACAATACCCCGGTCTTCCTTTGGACCATGAGGCCCGACAGTCTGACGTGAACGTGATCTTTGGTGTTTAATGACAGGCTACAGTTTGTAGTGTACTTCTAACTATGTTGCATCTTGGCTTGAAATTGTGTCGAGTATTGGAATGAGCACAAGAAATTTGGCAGGCTTGTCTCTGGCGACTGTATCCTTGTTTGCAATCTCTGCTGCTGCGCTCGCGGCCGACGCGAGCGATTGGCGAGGGAGCGAAAAGGGGAAAGTACGCCTTGTCGCCGGAGCAAAAATGGCTGACGGCGTGCAATATGCAGGGTTGCAGTTTGACCTTGCCGAGGGTTGGAAAACATACTGGCGGGTTCCCGGTGATAGCGGTGTTCCGCCGTCCTTTGAGTGGAAAGCCTCGAGTAACGTTGTTGAGCTGGATGTTCTGTTTCCTGCGCCGGCGAGGTTTCGGGACAACTTTGGTTGGAACAATGGCTACAAGGAAGACACTCTTTTTCCGATCAGGATCAAGCCGCAAGCGGATGGCAAACCAGTCCAGCTACGAATGACCGTCTATTATGGTGTGTGCAAGGAGCTTTGCATTCCTGGCAAGGCAAAGCTCAGCCTGGATATACCCGCACAGGGCGTATCCTCTCACCAGGCACTGATCGGCCGTTATCTGAGGAAAGTGCCTCAGTCGCCGGAAGCCGTCAAGGGTCTGAGCATCTCAGCAGCAGAGGCCAAGGGAGCAGGCGATGAAGTGACCCTCTCCGTCCAGGTTAAACGCTCTGGCTCTGAGCCCGTAACCTTGTTTGTGGAAGGGCCGGACGATTTCTATTTTGAAGCCCCAAAGATGCAGACTTCGGCGAATCCGGCATACAGCCGGTATGAAATACGGGTCGATGGAGCAAAGTCTGCGGAAAGTCTGAAAGGCAGCCGCCTGAGATTTACGGCCGTGCAAGGTGAATTGCGCCTTGAACAGCCATGGACGCTGGATTAGGACTTCTAGACAACAATCAATGGAGCACGCGAGGAGGCGTATGAAATGAGCATTGCAGTTGGGGACAAAGTACCTGCCGTGACTTTGACGACAATGACGGACGAAGGTCCTTCACAGGTTCAATCCAGCGATTTCTTTGCTGGCAAAAAGGTTGTCCTTTTTGCTGTACCCGGCGCATTCACGCCCACATGTCACAACCAGCATTTGCCGGGCTTTGTTCGTCATCTGGATGCCATCAAGGCAAAAGGTGTGGATACTGTCGCCTGCATTTCAGTGAACGATGTATTTGTCATGGATGCTTGGGGGAAAGCCTCCGGTGCTGACGGCGCTGTGACTTTTCTCGCGGATGGAAATGCGGAATTCACGAAAGGCATCGGCTTGGAAATGGATGGCTCCGGCTTCGGCATGGGCGTTCGTTCACAACGTTATGCCATGGTCATCGACGACGGTGTTGTGCAAAGCCTGAGTGTCGAGCCGCAGGCCGGACAGGCCGATGTGACGGGCGCCGAAGCTATTCTCGCAAGCCTGTAAACCTGGGTTTATCGCCCGCGTGTTCTTTTGAAAGGTTCCATCCCGCCGCGGGCGAGCTCGTCAGCGTGTTCGTTTTCCGGATGACCGGCGTGACTTTTCACCCAATGCCAATCAACGTCATGCTTTTCTGACGCGGCAACCAGCCGCTGCCAAAGCTCGACATTTTTCACTGGCTTCTTGGCAGCAGTCTTCCAGCCATTACGGATCCACCCTTTCAACCACTTGGTGATCCCGTCCATCACATATTTTGAATCCGTATAAAGGCTCACTTGGCAGGACCGATTCAGAGCTTCAAGGCCGCTGATGGCCGCCATCAGCTCCATCTGGTTGTTGGTGGTTTCTGCCGCACCGCCGGAGAGTTCTTTCTCATTATCTCCATGCTGCAGGATCGCGCCCCATCCTCCAGGTCCGGGGTTTCCGGAGCATGCACCATCGGTGTAAATCGTAACCTTGCTCTTGTCGCTCACGCGGCGGGCTCCAGACCATATTCCGAGGCAGTCTTCACCTGGCGGTGAAAACGCAGCTTTTTGATGTATTCGACCGGATCCTTGGGCTTGACCATGGCGCCTTCAGGCATGTTGAGCCAGTCATAGAGACGCGTCACGAGGAACCGCATGGAAGATCCGCGTGCGAGCACCGGCAGAGCGTCTATCTCTTCGCGCGTTAGAGACCGCTCCTTGTTGTAAGCTCTGAGCAGGGCTTTGGCTTTGGTGACATTGAAGGGTCCGTCGATTTCAAAACACCAGGCGTTCAGGCAAATTGCCACGTCGTAAGCAAAGAAATCCGTGCAGGCGAAGTAGAAGTCGATGAAGCCGGACAGCTTGTTGTTGAGGAAGAAGACGTTGTCAGGAAATAGATCTGCGTGAATGACGCCACTGGGCAGATCAGCTGGCCAGTTCGCGCCGATACCGTCCAGATCGCGCTGAAGGTCATCCATCAAACCGGTCTCAAACTCGGCTGGCAAGGTTCCGCAATTTTGCAGGATGTCTCGCCACGACGTCATGAGCAGCGCATTTTTCCGCCGCATCTGGAATCGTTCCGAGGCTTTGTGAAACCGGGCCAAACCTGCGCCCAGTTCGCTGCAATGCACCGTATGCGGACGGCGAACCCAAACCCCTTCGAGGAATGTGATAATTGCAGCCGGCCGGCCAGACAGGACTTTCAGGGCATTGCCATCCCGGTCCGGCACTGGCAGCGGGCAGGGAATATTCTCGCCAGCAAGAAACTCCATGAGGCTGAGAAAGAAAGGCAGATCATTCTCCGCCACACGCTTTTCATAGAGCGTCAGGATGTAACTGCCAGTGGTTGTATGGAGCAGGTAGTTGGAGTTTTCGACGCCTTCGGCAATACCTTTGAAAGACATCACGTCACCAATGTCATAGCCTGCAACGAAGGCGTCCAGATCCTCGTCGGAAACTTCCGTATAGACCGCCATTGTGTGACGCCGTTGCCGGCTTATTCAGCGGCAACTTGGCGCAAGGCGCGGGGTAGCTTGAAGGAAACCGATTCTTCCCGGGTCACAATTGTTTCCACTTCAATTTCGTAGCGCTCGGAGAAGGCAGCAATCACCTCTTCAACCAGAACTTCCGGCGCCGAAGCACCTGCGGTAACGCCTAGGGTCTTGATGCCTTGGAAGGCGGTCCAATTGATCTCGGATGCCCGCTGAACAAGCATTGATCGTTCGCAGCCCAGCTTTTGCGCCACCTCAACGAGCCGCATGGAGTTTGAGCTGTTCGGCGCCCCGACCACAAGAATTGCATCGCAATCGCCAGCAAGTGACTTCACCGCCTCCTGACGGTTTGTGGTGGCGTAGCAGATGTCCTGACGGTTTGGGCCAACGATATCCGGGAACCGGCGCTCCAGCGCTGCGACAATACCGGCCGTATCGTCTACCGAAAGGGTGGTCTGCGTGATCCAGGCCATGTCATTCGGATTGGTTGGCTCAAAAGTTTCCGCATCCTCGATTGTCTCGATGAGCTGGATGGCGCCGTCGGGAAGCTGGCCCATTGTGCCGATCACTTCAGGGTGCCCGGAATGGCCGATCAGGATGATATGGCGGCCACAGAAATGGTGGCGTTCTGCTTCCATATGCACTTTGGAAACAAGCGGGCAGGTCGCGTCGAGGTAAAACAGATTGCGCCGCTCAGCGTCCGCCGGGATATCTTTGGGCACACCGTGCGCGGAGAAAATCACCGGATGATCGCCGCCCGGTACCTCATCCAGTTCTTCCACAAAGATGGCGCCTTTTTCCTCAAGATCTTCCACCACATAGCGATTGTGCACGATCTCATGGCGCACATAAACCGGCGCGCCGTATTTTTCCAGCGCGAGCTCAACAATATCAATGGCCCGCACAACACCGGCACAAAAGCCCCTGGGGGCCGCTTTGAGGACACGCAATTTTGGCAATGCTGATGTGGTCATAACAAGGGTTTCCGGCTCCAGAGCAGGGAATAAGAATTTGAAGCTAATAGGGGGATGATGGGGGGATATGTCAAGCGGAGGGATCACCCAATCGAGGCATTCACCACGATATAGCCGCCAAGCATCAGCAATGAGACAAAGAACACCCGGCGGAACACCTGCTCTGACAGGTTTCTTCGGATTCGTTGGCCGAGAATCATGCCGAGAATCGCCGGCAAAAGCGCGGCAAGGGAAATCACTCCCTGATGCAGATCCAGCATGCTGTTGCGCTGCAGCGATATGGCCAGGGCAACGGTGGATAGCGTAAAAAGAACCCCCATGGCCTGGATCAACGCATCGCGGCTCAAGCCAATGGCTTGCAAGTACATGACGCCTGGGACCACAAAGGATCCCGTCATGCCCGTCAGGACACCATTTACGGTTCCCAGAGCCGGTCCCGCCAGCCTTTCCTGCGATTCCCTGAAGTTCAAGCGAACTCCGGCAAGGCTCAAGGCCGCATAGGCTGCGAGCAGCAGGCCCAGCAATCCGGACAGGTACGCAAGATCAACCCGGACCAGCACAAGCGCGCCAAGCCAAACCGTCAAACTCGCGGTCAGAAAAAATGGCCAGAGGCGCCTGATCAATTCACCTGCATGGCCGCCGACCAGGGCTTGCCAAAGGTTCGTTGCAAACGAAGGCACCAGAAGAAGCGCCATGGCGCTCGGCATGTCGATAAGGATGGTGATCAAGGCGAGACTGACTGACGGAAGACCGAGGCCGATCACACCCTTGACGGCGCCTGCGAGAAGAAAGACGGCGGTGATCGCACAAAGGGTTAGAGGGTCAAACATCAGGTAAGCCTATCACAGTTTCCAGCCGCCCCGGCCCACGTCAGGTCGCTTTTTGCCCAACCTCGGCTGCATGCATCTCTTGACGACTTGAACAGGGTTCTGTAGCCCAATTGCAGGGGGAGGTGATAACAGCAGAAGTGGCCGCTGGACGATTGTTTCCCGCGCAGTGAGTAACATTGAGGCATGACAAACGACACTGACAGAACCGCACGGCGAACCCTCCAGGCCGCCTTATTTGCGGATATCGTGGGCTACAGCCAGTTGACGGGCGAAGACGAGGTTGGAACGCTTTGCGCCGTCAAGGACCTCATCAATCTGTTCAAAGAGTCCTGCGCCAAGCATGATGGGTCGCTTGAGCAGATCAGCGGCGATGGCATTTTTGCGCTTTTCTCAAGCGCCACAAATGCTGTGAGCCTTGCCATTGAGTCCAGGACGCAGTCGCCCGGTTCAATGTCAGTGCTGCCCGACCCATCCAGGTGCGTATGGGGATTAATCTGGGTGAAGTGCTGCAGGACGACACCGGCGTTTACGGCGACAGCCTGAACATTGCCGCCTGCCTGGAGAACCTTGCCAAGCCGGGCTCTGTCTACATCAACTCGGCGGTGTACGAGCAAATCAAACACAAACTGAATTTTGGGTACGAGTTTCTCGGGGCGCGAGAGCTGAAGAATATTCGCGAGCCCGTCGACGTTTATTGCATGCATCCGGAAGTTGAGGGCATTGCGAAGGCCGTCAGCCCGCGTGCGCCAGTTGTGCAGGAGCGGCGGAAACAGACTTCGAAGCCGTCCAAACCCTCTGTGGTTGTCTTGCCCTTCTCCGACTAGGTCGGCGATTCGAACGAAAGCTGGCTGGCAGACGGCATTAATGAAGACATCACGTTTAACCTGTCGGAGTTTCAGAACCTCTTCGTTATCGCGCGAAACTCTGCGTTTCAGTGCAAGAGCCGCACCTTGCGCCCGCAGCAGGTGGCCAATGAACTTGGGGTCCGCTACATCGCGCAGGGTACACTTCGCAAGGCGGGCAATCGTGCCCGCATTTCGGTCGAGCTCACCGATGCTGAATCGGAACAGATGATCTGGGGTGAGCGATATGACCGCAATCTGGACGATATTTTTGAAGTCCAGGAAGAGATCGCCAACACGGTTGTTGCTGCCACGGCTGTGCAGATCGAAAGTTCGGAAACCGGCCGGGTCAACATGGCAGCGCCGTTAGACGCAGCAGCCTATTACTATGTTTTGCAAGGCCAGCAATATGCCCTGAAATATCGCCGGGCAGATAACAGGAAAGCCTGGTGGTTGTATGAAGCGGCCATTACGGTCGACGACAAATATGCCTGCGCCAATGCAGTGATCTCGCGCACGGTTCAATATTGATTGGCGCTACAATTGGGCAGAATCCCAGGAAACAGGCCTGGACACGGCGCTTGAACACGCACAGCAGGCCATCAGCTTCGACAAGGCAGACGCCCGCGGCTTTGGCGAGTTGGGATTTGCGCATCTCTGTTGTAAGGAGCATGACGCAGCTCTGGAAGCCTATTCCTGGGCCTGGCGCCTTAATCCGAACGATGCGGATCTCATGTCCGACATCGCAGCTGCGCTCTGCCACTCCGGATGGTCAGGGGAAGGTCTGGAATTGTTCCAGAAGGCCATGCGACTCAATCCGTTTTATCCGGACCAGTATCTCTGGCACTTGGGTGGTGCTTACTACAATCTGAAGCAATACGAAGAGGTGATTTCGGCCGTGCAGAAGATGCACAACTCGGCAAAAGGTCGCCGAAGCATGGCTGCGAGCTGCGCCCAGATTGACCGCATGGATGAAGCCCGTCGGCACGCGGACAAGATGATGGAAGCACACCCGGAATCACCTTGAGCACCTGGGCTGCAAATCAGCCGGACCGCGACCAGGCCGAGACGGAGCACTTCGTGGAAGGTCTGCGTAATACCATCGCTCACTGATCCCCCCCGATGGGCCCCTTCGCGCCCTCCGATTGAGAGGACGCGCCCTGGTTGATGCCTGAGGGTGTTCCAGGCTTGGCAGCAGTGATCTGCGATGTCGTCGCAGGTCTTGAAAACGAGGGTCGAAAGCCAGGTGTCCCGGATGAACGGCCAGACGTTCCCGACCGGGTTCACCTCTGGTGCCCCCTGGCGGCCGTGGGACGAGGGTGATGGTGTCGGGGACAGCCCCTTTGGGTGAGGTCTGCCCTCCCGCCCGATCAGGGATCGGGAGGGCGTGTGCCCCGGCCTCGACCTGTTGACCGATGAGCCTGAGAGGCTCAGCCATGGGGTGAGTGTCGCACCAGGGCATGACCCTCCCGTCGCCCTTGGCCCTGGCAGGGCAGAGGGCGCCGAAGAGACAGGCCCCTTCGGTCCGCTGATCGTGCGGCGCGCGGGGCCGCGTCCCCCGCTGCGCCCGGTGTCGCGTGCGTTTGTTCTTCTGACCCATCCGGGCGTCGTCCTGAACCCGGAGCTCTATCGGCTTGCCGCCCCATTGGGTGCGGATGCGGTCGACGACGTCGCAGACGTTTTGTTGAACGCCTCGCTGGCCTCGCTGGCCTCGTCGTGCTGTGCGTCGTGCTGCGGGCGGGCGGAGAGCCTGGCGAACCCCATGGCGACCCCCATGGCGACCCCGATGGCGCGAAGGTCCCGTCCCGGCGTCTGACGACTGACCGGGACGCCCGGGTCCTCCTGCACCCCCTGCGCCGGATCGATCCGCCGCCAGCGCACGATGCCGTCCATATCGGGCCTTGGCCCCGCCTCAACAGTCGCTGCCAGCGCCGTGCGGTGTTCGTCTGTCAGGATCGGCGTCTTTGCGGGCGCCTTGCGGGTCACCAGGGCCTCCGCGCCGCCGGCCTTGAAGCGCAACACCCCGTCCCGGCTCACCGGCAAGGCAAGAAGCTGCCGCGTCTGATCCGCCTCTTCGCTCTTGCGCGCTGTGCGAGGCAGGTCATCGCCCGGAAAGTCCGCTCTCGGTTGACCAGCTGCTGCCATGGAAAATCTCCCTTGTTTTCCATGCTGAAGCAGGCCGAACATCGATTGGCCCCCCCTCGGAGAGCCTGAGCCAGTCAGCCGCTGTATTATATCTGATTTGTGTTTCCCACATGACCTTTGATGAGGACGGGGACTCCGGAACCGATGTCTTCACCAAAAGAAGGTGCGTCAGGCCGTGGCTCATGCGATCAACCGTAAAGCCATTGCCGAAAACCTTGTGGGCCCGGCCTCAGAGGTCATCCACCCGGCTTGCCCTCCCGACCAGTTCGGCTGCACCCAGGATGTGCCCAGGTACGATCATGATCCGGCCAAGACGAAAGCCCTGTTGGCAGAAGCCGGTTATCCCAATGGTTTCGAATTCGACATCCATGGTTGCGGCGTTATTGGTCTGAGATCGGAGTCGGAGAGAATTTGCTCACAGCTGTCTGCCGGCATGCGGCTAAGGATTACGCACCCGCCAGCCGTGCAAAAGGCGGACAGCGGGCCGGTAGCGGCGGGTCGTGGGATCCTTGTTCAGATACCCCAGACGCACGAGCGTGTTCGTGAAGCGCTGGGTTGCGCTCTTACCCATTCCATGCCCGCAAGTCTGGAGATTTCCGACAAGCTCAAATCGCGTGGGCCCAGCCCGGATTGCCCGCGTCGGATGGCCTCCGGCACCTCAAGACCCTTCTCAACCGAGCTCACGTAAAAAGTGTGCCGGATTCGCTCTGGGCAGATTTGGGCTTCGCCATGTTCATGACTTATCGGCTTGACCTTGATTTCCAGCCTATCACATAATAACATCATGTATTAAAAATAATACAATTGAAATTCCACATTTCTGCGGTTGGTACGGTGGACAGGGAGTGCTTCGATCGGCTCTCAACGAGCGCAAAAAATAACAGTGGAGGAAATAGCCCAAATGAAATTCTCAAACCTCATGATGAGCGCCGCGGTTGGTGCCATGCTTGCCTTCGGCGCAGCTGACGCCTTAGCAGCTTTTTACAGAAGAGGAGATATGACCTGCGGTTATTTTGAGAAGAGAGAAAAAGATGCTAATAAGACAATATATGCAGACAATGTAAATGTTCAATTGATTTATGCTTTTTGTCTTGTGGTCAAAGGTGAATCTACAGGAAATCAATCAGAAGTAAATAAGGGGTTATCTATGCTTTATCATTTCGCGGATGATAAAGATCATGTGTTTGCAAATTTTTTCTGGCTGAATATCATTTCTCAGGAGGAGCTTTTGGTAACAAAATCTCCAATGATGGTTTGGAAGAAGCCACGTACTACTATTTACGAACACTTGCTATAATTAAAACATGGAATAATTACCCTCCTTTAAAGTATGTTGTATGGGAAGAGGACATGAACATTGAGCTGGAATCGTACGTTGCCGCGGCGGAAGTTTATATAAAAATGTTTTATCTAGATTTTAATGGAGATTTTAATTTAAGATTATTAAAATCCCGTAATTATAAAAGAGATCGAGATATAAATACTTACCCTGAACACAATAAAAATGGGATATATTATTTAGACCGCGCGATAGAGCATGCGGGTTATTGTAAAGTTTTGAGAAAGAAGCCGCATTTTAAGCAGGAACTTTATACCCCATTTATAAAACTGTGTGAATTGCTTCAAGAGCAAGCGGTCGCTTATAAGGAATTGGAGTTAAAGAGATATGAGATGATGAATCAAGCTCATTGCAGGGATTTGCATGGTGCATCCAATAATACAAATTGTCCTGAGATGAATGAGTTAGTTCAAGAGTTTTTGGATACTATAGAAGAAGTGAAAAGAAGAGTAAAGGATATTTGGGCCGCAAGTTAGTTTAAGTTCAATCAATTAAAGATAAAATAATATGCTGTATCTTAATTCTTGATGTATCATAGAATAGCAATAGGCAAGTAAATTCTCAGCTCTATGATTTGATGCAAGAGAGTGTTTGTTAAAGTGAAGCTTAATAAAGTTAGATATTGTATGAGTTGAGCTGGAAATCTCAACCTTGCTTTAAAACTGATTTTTTAGAAGATGCTAACAAAAATCCTTTTTTATATTTAAGTTTTTTGAACTGAGAGCCCCGAAGAGACAGGCCCCTTCGGTCCGCCGATCGTGCGGCGCGCGGGGCCGCGTCCCCCGCTGCGCCCGGCGTCGCGTGCGTTTGTTCTTCTGACCCATCCGGGCGTCGTCCTGAACCCGGAGCTCTATCGGCGTGCCGCCCCATTGGCTGCGGATGCGGTCGGCGACGTCGCAGACGTTTTGTTGAACGCCTCGCTGGCCTCGTCGTGCTGCGGGCGGGCGGAGAGCTTGGCCAACCCCATGGCGACCCCCCATGGCGAACCCGATGGCGCGAAGGTCCCGTCCCGGCGTCTGACCGGGACGCCCGGGTCCTCCTGCACCCCCTGCGCCAGATCGACCCGCCGCCAGCGCCCGATGCCTCCATATCGGGCCTTGGCCCCGCCTCAACAGTCGCTGCCAGCGCCGTGCGGTGTTCGTCTGTCAGGATCGGCGTCTTTCCGGGCGCCTTGCGGGTCCCCAGGGCCGCCGCGCCGCCGGCCTTGAAGCGCAACACCCCGTCCCGGATCACCTGCAGGCCCCCGCCGCCGGTGCGCGCGGCCTCGCGGCGAGACCCACCGTCGAGGATCACCGCCAGGGCAAGAAGCTGCCGCGTCTGATCCGCCTCTTCGCTCTTGCGCGCTGTGCGAGGCAGGTCATCGCCCGGAAAGTCCGCTCTCGGTTGACCAGCCGCTGCCATGGAAAACCTCCTTTGTTTTCCATGCTGAAGCAGGCCGAACATCGATTGGGACCCCCCCTCGGAGAGCCTGAGCCAGCCAGCCGCAGTATAAGGCCGGGCTGAATTAGAAAACAGATCCTGCAGAACTAAATTTGCCCGAGGAACAAGTTTGCATTTTCGAATGTCTCCGGTATTGCCGTTTTACGCGGCTGCATGATGTTTGGCTTGCTGGTCAAAGAAGGAAGCCGTTGTTGGTTTCTGGGGCAGTTCGATTTCATAAGGCATTGAGCGCACCCGGTTCGTTTTCTCACCCCGGACGATCATCCCCTCAAATTCAGTCGGCATCGGGTTTGCCGAATAGGGGACTGCATCTTCTGCCGAATAAACACAGATGAACAATGTCCTGGAATCAGTCAAGAGATTAGGCGCTGAACCATGCATCAATCGGGTATGCATGAGACAAACGGAGCCGGCAGAGCCGGTGCGCCTTACAGCTGCGGATTGACTTGCTTCGGCAGTCTCGTCAGCGCCGTTACCACATTGTCATTCGAATGGGGTGTAAACGGAAAGTCCTGATGTCACTTCACAGCCGTTGCATCGCCGGACAATTTGGAATTGATCTTTGAATGGTGAAACTTAACATTCGGGCCGATCAAATCTGCCACGCAATCTGTCATCCGGCTGGAAGCCATCGCTTCGAAATAGGATTTTGACACTTCGACCGGTGCATTGACACGTCTCAGAGTCTGGTTCAAAACTATTTCAGGGTTTTCCTGCCCTTGCGAGATGCCTGGTGACGCGTCGGATGTGTGCGATGGTGATCCGGGCCGCCGCGCTTGCGATGGATTTTTTCCGGTCTTTTGACAGACGGCGGCATCGTCCGAGCCAGGCAAGGGTGCGTTCGACGACCCAACGGCGGGGGAGACCCTTGAAAGCCCCCGGCGATGTGGGAGCGTTTGACGATCTCAACGGTCCAGCGCCCGATGGCTTTCAAGGCGTCGCGCAGCTTTGGCCCGGCCTGGCCGCCATCGGCAAAAATAGGGCGCAACATGGCAAACCGCACGGCCACGGCTTTCAGCACATCCGGCGCACCGTCCCGGTCCTGGAACCCGGCACTGTGCCCCACCCATCCGACCAGCAAGCCAAGCGTGTCGGTGACGACAGGGCGCTTGCGACCCTCGGCCAGACGCGCCATCCCGACAAGCGCGCGGGTCATCTCGTCCAGTCGTCCGTCAGTGCGCCAGCCCTGAAAATACCCCCGCACCGTCGAAACCGGTGGAAAGGCGATCGGCAACAGCCGCCACTGGCAACCGGTTGTCGCAATGTAAAGGAGCGCATCGAACACAGGGCGCAAGGTCGGTCTTGCGCGGCCTGCCGGTGGACGTGTGCGACGGCCTCAAAGGTTCACTGATCGCCCATCCCGCGGCGGTCAGGTCGCTTGCATACCTGCCGCCCGTTCGGGCATGTTGGCGGCGAGTGAGGTCGGTCCAGGCCATCGTGATCTCCATTCAGTTTCACAAGCGAACAGAACCACAACCGGCTGAATTCACTCAACCAGTTGCAAATCAGAACTCTGAGACACGGCTTGTCAGCATTGTGGCCTGGCTCCAAATCAAAGCGCGGGCGACCATCCAATGTATTCCCGTAATTCACCGTGTGATTGCGGCTTTCTTCCACCCAGCTGGCGAAGTCATTTTTCATGCCATTGAGTATGGGCTGGGTCACGCCAAAATTGGTCTTTCTGTTCCTGAGTGAGTCCCGCCATTTGAAAGCGCTCCGTAATTTTGGTTTAGCCGCTGCCTGCAGTACACCTCATTGAAAATCGCGAAAAGTTTGTTTAATTTCCTTTTTGAGAATAGAAAATATGGTTAATTTCACTCTAAAACAATGCCGCTACTTCCTGGCTGTTGCCAACCACGGTGGCATTGCCTAGGCTTCCCGCGTGTTGAACATAACTCACCAGCCATCGCGCAAGCGCTGGACAAGCTGGAAGCAATTTACGGATATCGCCTCTTCCACATGCATCATGCGCGAGGTGCCGAGCTGACAACCGAAGGCCGTTCATTTTTTGAAGAGGCCAGTGCACTCCTGCAGCATACTGCTGCTGTGGACGGTCGAGCCAACGCAATCGCGGATCATCTTGCGGGATACGTACGTTTTGGGTGTTTTCATACCGTCTCCCCTTTCTACCTTTCGCAGATCATCACTCCTTCAAGACCGAAGCCCCGAATATCGAAATCAGATTGAGCGAACTTACTCAGGATCAAATTGTGGTTGACCTTAAGATGGGCAACATTGATCTGGCTTTGACATACAATATGGGGTTGCAAGAGGAAGAGTTGGACTGGCTAGTCGCGAAGCAGCTCAGGCCGTTTGTCCTTTTGCATCCGGAACACAGGTTGGCGGGCAAAGAAGAAATATCGCTCACAGATCTCTCAAAAGAACCATTTGTCCTTTTCGACGGCCCGTTTAGTGGCGATTATTTTACATCTGTTCTGGCTGAGGGGGCATACGACCTCCGATCTCACACAGGGCTGGTTCTCTGGAATCTGCTCGTTGTGCCGTTGGGAATGGTTTGGGATTTTCTCTGAGTGTCATGCGCCCGGAACATTCCAGGACTTATGACGGTGGCGAAGTGGCCTTTGTTCAGATTGCAGATCAAGTTGACCCAATTGAGATAGGCATCGTCAGGCGCAAGGGTGCAATCAGGTCTGGGATCATTCTCAAATTTGCAGAGTTCTGCTTGAGGCAAATTTGAAGAGGCGAGCAAAATCCGCTTCAGTTACCGGGCTGAACTAAGCGGCCTGGAAAATACCTCTTTCAAAACAGTCAGAAACGAATTGATGGCAGTTTTGCTGCCATGGCTGCCGCGTTTCGATCTCATCACGAATTAAAGCTATGGCATTTGGTGCCAGCCAGCTAGGTTCAAGTGGTCGAAAATGGAGGACCACATGTCAGCTGACGACGAAATTATGGCCACGCTTGAAGAATATACCGAGGCCTATTGTGCCAAGGATCTACACCGGCTGATGGCGATTTTCGTTGATGGGGAAGGTATTTCTCTGATTGGCACCGGCGCCGACGAGCTTTGTTCGGGCCGTAAATTGGTGGCTTCAGTTTTTGAGCGAAATTTTCGCGATGCGACGGCTACGAAATTCGAGTGGAAATAGAAAGATATTGCAGTACACGGTACTGCTGCGACCGTTGCGATCACACTCAATATTCACCTTGAAACCGGAATCGAGCGGTTCAGAGTCCCGGTTCGTTGGACGGTCTCGCTGGCTCATATCGAAGGCAATTGGCGCTGGGTCCATCGCCTCGCGCCTTCAGCTGCGACATCGCAAGAAGAGGGCACTGATTATCCTGTGTCGGAATGAAGCCCTGAGCGAGAGTGAACAGCACTGATAACCAGGAAAGCCTGAAACAGGAGAAGCATGATGGCTAATAGGAGTCCGGTTATATGGGGTGCCGCCGATAGCTATGGACAATACATGGGCAGATGGAGTCGAAAAATCGCCCCCCTGTTTATTGATTGGCTCGGCGCCGCGATGTCAAAGAGTTGGGCTGATATTGGCTGTGGGACTGGTGTTCTCAGCAGCGAAATCAACGCCAGGTGCAATCCAAGCCGGTCAGTAGGTATCGATCTGTCGCCGGCATTTATCGAGCAGGCCAGGGCACGTGTCCCTGGAACCGGCCTTAGTGAAGGTGATGCCACAAATACCAAGTTTCAGGGTAAAGCTTCGACTACGCGGTGAGCGGCCTGGTTCTTAATTTTACTCCGGAAAAGGCTCACGCCGTGAGCGAGATGGTGCGCGTTGTGCGGCCGGGCGGCACGGTTGTGCTTTATGTCTGGGACTATGCAGGGCACATGCAGATAATGTGTTACTTCTTCGATACTGCGCGTGAGTTTGATCCGGGTTCATCCTTGTTCGACGATGGCATCAATGTACCAATCTGACGACCTGGGCCTTTGTCTAACGCGTTTGTCGAGGCAGGTTTGGCGAATGTGGAAACGACAAACCTCGATATCCCGACTGCATTCGATAACTCCGATGATTATTGGATGCCATTTTTGGAGGGAACAGGGTCTGCGCCAAAATACTGTACGTCCCTGGATGAAGACACAAAGTCCCGGATAAGGGAAGCCCTCAGGGGCAAGTTACCTACTGGCCCAGATGGAGAAATCCTGCTTTCCGCAAGGGCTTGGGCCGTAAGGGGAATTGTGCCGGTTAGAGCGCCGTACCAAAACGGATGATTTCTTTTTCCAGTCGGTCTGATCAGGGACCTGGGTAATTTGTGAATTGCGATCGGTAGTGTCGTGCCAAGGCGGTTGACTGCTTCCGAACGCGATGCTGCTATCTTGCGTTTTTCCGTTTAAATCCCGCCGTGATTGTGATTGTCTTCAGAATGGTCTTTGAGACCGGATGTAACCGTTCATCACATGGATCGATTGCAATGTTGCAAAGCAATTTCACCAAAGACGCCCTGTTCTGCTCCAGCGCATTTCAGGATGCTCTTTCAAATTGCAGGCGGGCTCCTGAAGAGGCGCATTGCCTGCCGCCGGCCTGTTATGTGAGTGAGGAAATTGCGAGCATAGAGATCGAACGGATCTTCCGCCGTTCATGGTTCAACATCGGCCGTGCAGACCGGTTTGCAACAGCGGGGGATTATGAAGCCATTGATGTGGCCGGGCAATCGCTCATCGTATTGCGGGACAAGGATGGCGCTCTCTGCGCTTTTGCCAACAGCTGCCGCCATCGCGGGGCAAGGTTGCTGGATGGCGAAGGCAATTGCCGGGGCATTCGCTGCCCTTTCCATTCCTGGGCCTATAAGCTGGATGGCTCTCTTGCGGGTGTTCCGCACATGGATGAGGCACCGAATTTTGACCGCAAGGATTACGGTCTGACCTCCTATCGCATTGAAGAACGCCTCGGTTTTGCATTTGTCTGCTTGGATTCATCTGCGCCGGATGTGGATGAAGTCATCGGTGATTTTGCCGATCTGCACAAACCATGGCCGGTCGAAACACTGGTTTCAAAACGCCGCCAATCTCTGCAGGTCGATTGCAACTGGAAGACGTTTCTGGAGGTGTTCAACGAGTATTACCATTTGCCGTATGTGCATCCGGATACTGTCGACGCCGTCTACAATTTGCCGGACCCGGCAGATAAAGTATCCGGTGCCTTCGCCACCCAGTTTGGAAGCACCGAGGGTACTGGAGGCTTGCTGCAGGACTGCCAGGACGATCCGTTACCGCCTATGCCGAATTTGAAAGGGCAGGAAGCAGCCGGCGTTCGCTACACCTGGGTTTTCCCGAACATGACCTTTGCTGCCGGCACGGACGCGCTATGGCTATACGAAACCTATCCATTGGGGCCAAACCGATGCCAAGTTTACCAGACCGCATGTTTCCCTCCTGAAACGGTTGCACACCCGGAGTTCGAGAAGCGCGTGGCGGCCTATTATCACCGATTGGAGGCCGCATTGGCGGAGGACATTCCAGCATTGGTCAACCAACAGCGCGGCATGTCCTCGCCTGACGCAAAGCCGGGACGGTTTCAGCCGCTTCTGGAGCCGAATGTGGCGTCATTCGCCAATTGGTATGCCGGGCAGATGGCTGATGGCTAGACGATCACACCGGGATTGAGGATGCCAGCGGGGTCGAACTTCGACTTCACCGCGCTCAAGGCCGTGCCGAACAGATCGGGCCACTGGGTCTCATACCAGGGCATGTGATCCCGCCCCACAGCATGATGGTGCGTGATGGTTCCGCCTGCCTTTATGAGGGCATCCGACGCGCGTTTTTGATCTCCAGCCACTGCTCGTTGAGGGCGCCGTGGTGGCCTACGCCAACAAATGTGTAGTAGGGTGCAGGACCGTCCGGATAGACGTGGGTGAACCGGCAACTTACCACAGCCTTGCCACCAGTGACCTCTTCGACTGCCGTCCGCGTCGCGCCAGGCGCCGGCGGTGCCCGACGTATTGCCGCCCTCCAGGTCGTCTTCGTTTTCCGCACGCCTGCCATGGTCTGCGCAGATTTCCATCGCCCGGTTCATCCAGGCGCCAACGGGGTGATCTGCATTCTCAAACGCCAGGACGACAATCGTGCTCTTGCCATCACCAAATCCGCTGAGCTCCGCTTCAGTGGCATTGAGAAGCCGGACATTGGGCGGGTAGAGACCCGCTTGCGAGATCACTCGGATCGTCTCGGCAGCGTCTTCCAACTTGTCGAACAAGACAGCTGTCGAAGCACGAAACTTCGGTCTGTCCTGCAGACGCATCCACGCCTCAGTAATGATCCCGCGCGAACCTTCAGATCCGATCATCATCCGGTCAGGACTGGGACCGGCACCCGAACCAGGCAAGCACCGGCTTTTAAGCACACCTGCTGGGGTGAGTGAACGCGTGCTTTCAACGAAATCATCAATGTGAGTATAAAGCGTCGCGAAATGTCCGCCGGATCGTGTGGCGATCATGCCCAAGGCTCGCCATTTCAAAACTCTGCGGAAAATGGCGCATGGTGAGACCATGCTCACGCAACCCTGTTTCAATCACCGGCCCGCTTGCGCCACTCTGGATCCGCGCCGCCCGGTTTGTGCGGTCGATCTCCAGAACCTTGTTCAGGCACGTCAGATCCAGAGAGATGGTCCCGTTGAATCCTGCACCCACCTCAGGCTCCACACCCCTGACCACACTGGATGATCCCCCACCATAGGGAATGACAGCCAGTTTCTGGCCGGCAGCCCAGTCCATAACGGCTTCGATATCATTTTCAGAATTTGCCCAGGCGACAATGTCCGGCGCGTTGGCATAGTCGGCGTCGAACATCCGCACAAAGTCCGGATAGGATTGACCGTAAGCGTGAGTGAGCCGGTCAAACTGCGTCGTGCTACATATGGCCTGCAACGGCTGTGGCGGGGTAACGCGCGGATCGTGCAAAGTTACTTCTTCGGCAGGAACAAGCGCTTTGCGTTCGAAGTCTGCTCCGTCAAACCGCTTGGACGAAGTCTTCAGAAGCGCCTTTTCTTCATCAACAGTCAGGCCATCGCCCTCATATCCCCAACCGCAATAATTCAGCCTTCGTCCCATTTCCACCCTCAAGCGTCAGATTGAGTTGCAAAGCTACTCTGCAGAGTGCTCTCGCCGCAACTCGCCATGAGTCTTCCCACGATACGAAAGTCTATGATTTGCCAATACGAAAAGACCTGCTATGGTCCGCCTTGGCTGGTGTCGGGAGGCGCACTGTTTGTGAGAGCAGGGCGTTGGCATCCGTCACCACACGGGGCAACGTCTCTGAATGGAGACATCGTCTCTTGAATGATCGAAAACTAATGTAACCAATTGGGAGGACGTCTTAAATGATATCCAACATTTTGAAAGGTGTCGTCGGCGCCGCTGCAGTTGCAGCATTCAGCCTGTCAGCATCTGTGGACGCCGAAGCCGGCAAGAAAGTCCGCTGGAAAATGCATGCTGCCTTTGGCAAGAACCTTGCCGTGATTGGCCCGCCGCCGCACCGTGTGGCTGAAGCTGTCGAAAAAATGTCTGGCGGCGATTTCAAAATCAAGGTATTCGAGCCAGGTGCATTGACGGGCGGCTATGCCTATTATGACCCGGTATCTCAGGGCGCGATTGACGCGGCTTTCGGTACACCTGGTGCTAACCAGGGCAAAAACTCTGCTTTCGCTTTCCTCTCAACATGGCCATTTGGTCCGGCTGCTCCAGAATTTGCAGCCTGGATGATTTATGGCGGTGGTGTCCAGTTGGCTGAAAAGTATTATGCCCGCGACAACATCAAGTACATTCTCTGCGGCATGATCCCGCCGGAAACATCCGGTTGGTTCCGTGAAGAAATCAAGAGCCTTGACCAGTTGAAGGGCATGAAAATGCGCTTCTTCGGTGTTGGCGCCAAGGTGATGCAGAAGTTTGGTGTGTCCACCCAGCAGCTTGCTGCGGCCGACATCTACCCGGCTCTGGAACTCGGCACGATTGACGCGACTGAATTCTCCATGCCTGCCATCGACCGTTCGCTCGGTTTCTACCAGATCGCGAAGTACAACTACTTCCCGGGCTGGCACCAGCAGTCAACATCGAATGAACTCCTGATCAACATGGACAAATGGAACAAGCTTCCTGAAGCTTACCAGGCCATGATTGAAACCGCATGCCGTGCAAACGTTGCGGACATGATCGCCGATGGTGAAGCTTCTCAGTTCAAGGCCATGATCGAAAACGAGAAAAATGGTGTGAAGAACATGACCTGGTCTGACGACGTTCTTGCAAAGTTCAAAGCTGCCTGGGAAGAAGTTCTTGCTGAAGAGCTCAAAGTCAATGCTGACGTGCAGGAAGTTTGGAAATCGTTCTCCGAATTCGACAAGCAGTATCAAGTCTGGGGTAGCCGCGGTTACCTGAAATAAGACTGAAACGTGATTGCAGCTGGCCGTTCACATTCTGTGAGCGGCCAGTTTGTTCTTCTTTCTTGGGGTGATGCGGGAGTATGGGGCTCCGGTAGCGCTAGAGCTGCCGCTTAAGGGCGTACGTATTTTCTTTTTTGGATGCTAAAATTCACAGAAAGTCTGATCAATGGACGGTCTTCTGAAGTTTGCTGATTTTTTTGATCGGCCTGTGCGCAAAGCTGGCCAGCTTGCTGGTTGGATCATGCTGCCGCTGATCATGGTGATCATGTTCGATGTAATCACACGAAAGATTGATTTTATTCGTATCTGGATGGCGGAGCTGAACCTCAGATGGTTCAATCCGATCATTTTCCAGGATGCTGAATGGCACTTGCACGGCATCATTTTGTTTCTATCGTTCGGATTTGGCTACCTGATGAACGCACATGTTCGCGTCGATATTTTTCGCGAAATGTTGCCGCGCCGGAAACAGGCCTGGACCGAAGTCTGCGGTTTGGTCATTCTCGGCATTCCCTATCTCATCATCATCAGCATTTTCGCTTACCGTTTTGTCGCGCTGTCATGGGGCCAGGGTGAAGGGTCAGAATCCCTCACCGGCATCGGGATGCGCTACATCATCAAGACCTCCATGCCGATAGGGTTCTTGCTCTTGCTGACGTCGTTCCTCGTCACGCTGGCACGGCTGCTGGCGTTCCTTTTTGGCAACGAAGAGCAACAGCAACGGGCCTATGACGGGCTGGAGATTTTTGCCGATCACAATGAACTCGAAGAAGTTCGGAAGAAACTTGAAGCAGAGGCAGCTGCTGCAGCTGCAGCGCTGGTGGCCAAGGAAAAGGCCGAAGCTGAAGCCGAGAAGGATAACTAATCATGCCCGAATGGCTTCACGATCATCTCTCTGAGTTCATTGGCGGGTACATGTTTCTGGCTCTCGGGCTGACGTTGTTTACCGGCCTTCCTGTTGCTGTTGCGCTGGGCGGCGTCGCCATGCTGTTTGGCTTTGCCGGTATTTATTTAGACATCGTCTCGATCCACGAGTTCTTCAACGTTCCAAACAGGATCTGGGGCGGTGACGGCGCATCCGGCGCTGTTCAGAATCCGGTTCTTGTGGCTATCCCGTGTTTCATCTTCATGGGTACGATGTTCGAACGCTCGAAGGTGGCGGACAATCTTCTCCACATTCTGCAGATCCTCCTCCGCAGGGTTCCTGGTGGCCTCGCTCTTTCAGTCACGGTCATGGGCACAATCATGGCTGCCACCACAGGCATCATCGGCGCATCGGTCGTGATGATGACGTTGCTCGCTCTGCCAACGATGTTGGCGCGAAACTACAACACGCCGTTGGCAACAGGCACCATCGCGGCATCAGCGACCTTGGGTATTCTCATACCGCCGTCTATCATGCTGGTGTTGATGGCCAACCTGATGGCGTTGTCCGTGGGCAACCTGTTCCTTGGGGCGGTTGTACCGGGTCTTCTCCTATCGGGGCTGTATTTCATCTACATCCTGATCACAGCGACGATCAAACCGGATTGGGCCCCGCCACTTGGCGATGGCGACATTGATGTCAAGGCAAGCGATCCCGGAATGATGAAGAACTACTTCATGTGGGTCGTTGCCATCATCGCTGTGGCTGCGATTCTGTCCTATACGCCCGTTGACGACTATATTGCCGTCAAGCTGTTTGCCTTCTTCGCGATCTTTGCTCTGTCCATGCAATACGGACGCAAGGAAGGAAACTCGGTCTTCGGCCTTGTCCTGAGTGGGTTCATCCCGCCCGTGTTTCTGATTGTGCTCGTGCTGGGCTCGATCTTTGGCGGTTGGGCGACTCCAACAGAAGCGGCAGGTATCGGCGCGTTTGGTTCGATCATACTGGCCGCGTTCAACCGCACCCTGACCAAAGAGGTCTTGACCGGCGTATGCCACCGTACAGCGCTGATCACCGCAATGATCTTCCTGATCTTTCTCGGGGCCACTACGTTCTCGTACTTCTTCCGCGCCCTGTACGGCGAGGATCTCATCATCGAGTTCATCGAATGGCTGGCATTGAACCCCTGGGGTCTGGTTATCCTGCTGATGGTGGTGGTGTTCCTTCTGGGTTTCTTCTTCGACTTCCTGGAAATTACACTGATCATTTTACCGGTGTTCACCCCGGTGGTAAAAGGCCTGGCGCCGCACTTTGCCGAACATGTGGGGCTCGACCCGAGTACGCCCATAAACATCGTGCAGCTGCAGGTGCTTTATTGGTTCGCGTTGCTCGTCGCGGTGAATTTGCAGACCTCGTTCCTCACCCCGCCGTTTGGATTCGCGCTGTTCTATATGAAAGGTGTGGCGCCACCACAGGTAAAGATGCAGGAGATCTATCGAGGCACTATCCCGTTCGTCTGTCTGCAGGTACTTGGTATCATCATCGTCTTCAACTTCCCGCAGCTGGCCTTGTGGTTGCCGAACCAGCTACTGGAATGATGGAACATCCCTCAAGAGGTTGTGACCACGAAATAGGGCGTGCACTTCAAATGCACGCCCTTTTCTTCATTTGATAATTGCAGGGTCAGGCAACCTGGAGACTTGCAGTTCTGTCCTCTGACTGGCAGTGCTTTTGAATCGTCTGTTTCAGTCGCTCTACGGAAATCGGCTTTGTCATATATTCATCCATGTCGGATTTAAAACAAGGCTCCGCGTCACCAGACAGGGCATGGGCCGTAACACCTACAATCAATCGGTGTGTGATCTTCAGACTCAGCTTCTGCGGAGCGGATTGCCTGAGTTGCTTCGTACCCATTCATCTTGGGCATGGAGATGTCCATCAAAATCAGTGATGGTTTCTGCGTCTTCCAATGCGCGACAGCGTCAAGCCTGTTGTCGACGATCTTGAATGTATGGTTTGTCGATTCCAGGATTTGGGTGAACAGCATCTGATTGACCTCATTGTCCTCCGCAACGAGGATTTCGGTCTGCTCTCTGGACGCGCCTTCGGATGCAATCGTTTCAAGCGAGAGAGGTTCCGTGGAATTGCCCAGGTCTTGTGGGTCAACTGATGCTTCCCCAGCAAAGCCAACTTTGGTTTTTGCATCCTTTTGTTGTTGCAGAAGTTCCGCAAAGCTCAATGGTTCGCCAGCCGGTTCTCTTCTTCGGGCTTCACTGATCATCCTGCCCATGGTTTCCAGCAGCACTGATGAGCGGGCCGGTCTGGTCAGATTCGCTTCTAGTTGAAGGTTGCCTAGGCTGCTGCGTGTGGTGGCATCATCAACTGAGCTTAACAGAACAACGGGAATTTTTGCTATCAGAGGATCTTCGCGCATCTCGCGTAAAACATCCGAACCACTCATTTCCGGCATCTGATAGTCCAGGATCACAAGATCGATCTTGTGGCCGTGCCCTATGGCCTTGTGCAGGAAATTCAAGCCATCGCGGCCGCTTTCGAAATCTGCATGTTCGAACGACCAAGCATCCATTTGCTCGGCAAGGATAGAGCGGTTGACCGCATTGTCATCAATGATGAGAACCCTCGCACCTGCAATGTCCACGGGCGTTTTCTGCACCGGTTTGACGGTACCTTCGATTGGTAGGTTGATATTGAACCAGAATGTGGACCCAACACCCAGTTCACTATCAACTTCGATTGTGCCGCCCATCAGTTGAACCAGCGAGGCGGCAATCGATGGTCCGGGTCCTTGCGCCGCGTTGCCGAAGCATCCATCTGCGAAAATTTCTCGTATATCGTGCGGCACTTGTCTTTGGGAATTCCCGATCCGGTGTCCTTGATGCTGAATTGCAAATCGGCAGAATTGTCCGGTTTCACCATGTCGGTAGCGTTCACGTAGACTTCCCCACTATCGGTGAACTTGACGGCATTCCCCATGAGATTGTAATGATCTGCCGAAGGTGCCCCACATCCCCAATAAAATCGCTGGGCAATGACGGGTCAATACGAACCACGAGTTCCAGTTGTTTTTCGTTCGCAGCTGTTGACAGTAGCGTCGCCACATCTTCAACTGCTTCTGCCAGCGCGAAGGGGACAGGTGCCAGTTCAAGCTGCCCCGCATCGATTTTGGAAAAATCAAGAATGTCATTGATAATCGTCAGCAACGAGGACCCGGACTTGATAATGGTGTCGGAAAAACATCTTTTGTTTGACGTCAAGGTCGGTCCCGTTGAGTAATTCGGCCATGTCCATGACCCTATTCATGGGTGTGCGGATTTTTGTGGCTCATGTTCGCGAGGAATTCGGACTTTGCCCATTCTGCAAGAAGCGCAGCTTCGGTGGCGGCTTTGAGATCAAGCTCACGCTGCTTTATCTCCGTAATGTCGGCACGTGTGCCGACGAAGAGGCCGTTCTCAGGCGCCGGTTCTGGTCAATACCCATCGCTCGTCGGCGAGCTGTTGCACTGTCTCATGAAACTCCACCCAGTGATGGCTGATTGGCTCTTCGATAAATGTGGCTTTTTCGGTTTCCGGAATGAGAAACTGACCCGACTCAACCGCCAGAGTGATGATCTCCCGCAGGTTTACGCCCGGTTTGTAGAGATGCGACAGGTGCGGATAGAGCTTTCTGTTGGCATCATTGCAATGCAGAAAATTGTCGTTTTCGTCGTAAATGACGATGGCTTCGCCTCTTTCATTCATCGCGGACAGCAAGAGGTCTTCGGTGAAGGCCATTGTCGGGTTCCTTTTCGGCTTTGCCCCGAGAACGCGCTGAGATTTGGAAGCCCGATTTGAGCAAATCAAGACGCTTTGATCTCAGGATGTGCCGTGTACTTTTTTGTTTGTCCCTAAATGTGTATAGTTCCAGTACGTGTTTAAATTTGTCTTAAATACTGGGGCGAAATCAGCCAAAAAAGTCAAAACTGGTAATAATTTAGGCGATGTAACCTATTGGTGCTGCAGGCATTGTAAGATTTGTTATGCGAAATCTTTGAAAGTTGTTGAAAACGAGGGAAGAGACGAAAACAATAGGATCCATTTTGTTAGATCTGGAAAAGTAATTTAATCAAAATTAAATGCCGAGTTTGCTGGGAAGATCAGCTAAGTTCTTGATTTCTGAAGTGGAATAGAATGCGTTTGAAGGTTCATAGCCGCGATTTACATAAATACGCATGGGGATCCGGAGATCTGTGGCCGGGATCAGATCGTATCTGATACTTGCAGAAACATGGACGACTTCAGCAGGCGTACAGCCCAGTTGGTCGAACATATACTCAAAGGCTCTCAATCTGGGTTTGTACGCCTGAGCTTGCTCTGCGGTAAAAACCGCATGGAAGGGCGCCTCAAGTAACTCGACATTCTGCATAATCTGCGCGTTCGATGCGTTGGAGAAAATGACGAGCGGGAAGTGTTTCGCGAGCTCCTTCAAAGAGGTCACGACGTCAGGATGCGGACCCCAGAACGGAACCGCGTTGTAGATTGCCGCGCTGTCTTGATCACGATGCTCGATATTCCACAGCTTGCAGGTTCGTGCCAAGGCGTCTTGGAGAACATCTGCATAGGGCTTCCACGGCCCAATGACTTCATCCCTCCTGTAGTTTGAAAAATCAGTGAGGAAAGCGTCCATCTGGTCCGCTTGTATCCGATCAGACAGCAGAGGCCGGATGACATTCTGGATCTGGAAACATGTCAGCGTTCCGTAGCAATCGAAGGTCACGTACTTTATGGCTGACAAACTCACCGGGATTCTCCATCTGGTTTATTGAAAAGCTAGCAAATCGTAAGAAAGACGTAAAATTGGATTTCCGCATCAAACCCGTTGAACCGGGAGACATGCCTGAAGCTCATGGGCTGACCGCAGAAGTCGCCTGGCCACACACGCTTGACGATTTGCGTTTTGCAGCTTCGATTGGATCCGGTTTTGCGGCACGGGATAATGACAGTGGCACCCTCGTTGGCCTTTGTCTTACGTGGCAACTGGGAGATGCGGTGGCAACCCTTGGTCTGCTGATCGTCTCACCGGCCGTCGGAGGAAAAGGTCTAGGGCGCAAACTCTTGCGGCGATGCCTCGCTGATCAATCAGACAGAACAGTCCTTCTTCATGCAACAGCACCAGCAGTGGCACTCTACAACTTCGAAGGTTTTAGGCGGATCGGCTGGATCCGGCAGGTTCAAGGGCATGTCTCGCCGAATTTTGGTTCCCTGGATTGTGGCCTAAATTCAAACATCCAGCCCCTTTCCGCGAAGATGCATAGTGAGCTTCTCAAGCTGGACTGCGCTGCAACGGGATATGATCGTTCCGCAGTTCTGTTACCATTGCTGGACGATCAGCAGACAAGTGGTCTGGTCCTTATTCAGAAGGCTGAATCTGCAGGATATGCACTTTGCCGCCCCTTTGGATGCGGCATGGTCATTGGCCCCGTTGTTGCCGGATCAGAGTTCGGCGCAAAAAGTCTCGTTGCAAATCTTTTGAGCAACCTGAAAGGGAAATTTGTGCGTCTTGACCTTACGGACAATGGAATCGATTCGCGCTGGCTTGCGGGTTCCGGGTTGAGCGAGGTGGACAGAGTAGAGGTGATGGTCAGAGCAACAATGCCCGAAACTGGGTCAAAAATGCAAAAATTCGCACTTATAGGCCACGCATTTGGCTGAAGCCGTTTACCGGCGCCGACAATCACCTACAATTTTACATTCTTCCTTCAAGGCTTCTGAATGAATTGTTTGTAGTGCAATAAGCACATTCAAATTCTACGAGGGGACCATAATGAACAACCCGCATTTGGCTGCACCTTTTAGCGCGCCGCTCAATCCTGAACATCATCCAAACCGCTTTCGCGAACCAGCGGTGGCAATCGACAAGCATAACTTCGAAAAGCTGCCCGTCTTTGCATCGATCAGGTAGATCTTTTCCATCGTACTCGATAATTTTTCCGCCTTCCTGCGAGTTGTCCTGCCGTGGATGCTCGTGATGGCAATCGTTTGGACCGGGCTGTTCCTTGTCACCTTTGGTGACTGGTTCGGGTTACAGCGTTATGCAGCTCAATTGGTCTATCAAGGGCCGAGTACTGAAGCTGCCATACTCGGTGTTTGTATGCTGGCGATGATGTCTTTCATCGCTGCAAACCTCGCCGTGAAGTGGTACCGGTTCATTTTGCTGCGGGAAACCGAAGCCCTGAAGAACCCGTTCAAGTTTGAAAACCAATCAGTCAAATACTTCTTCCTGGCGGCTGCAGTTGGCGTGGCTTACATCGTCTTGAACGCGCTCTTGGCGCGCGGAACGGAGAGGCCGGGTTTCTTCACCTACACGGTAATTCTTCCCGCTGCATTCTATTTGCCAGTTCTGCTCACAAGGATCAGCCTCAAACTCCCGGCAATTGCGGTCGACCACAACGGGTTTGATATCGGCAGTGCGATGCAACACTCTATCCATTCTTTCTGACGCATTTTCGGCCTGTTGTTTGTTCTGGGGATTTGCATGTCCGTCATGTCTGCAATCGGAGAGTTTTTCATGATTGTCGTGGCGAAGATGGATGTCCCTGGCGTTGCGCTTGCTGCTTTCGGACTTTTGATTTTGCTTGCGACGCTATGGATCCTCGGCGTAACGACACTCACCGTTCTGTATCCCTATTTCATCGGGTTGCCGAAAAAGTAGGGTTGCGCGGGCGGCAGGTTCCTACCGCCGCCTGATCCCTATCACATGCCCGATGCGTTCAGAACGAGGCAGATCCTTGTGCTGCTGATACATTGCATTGATGTTTGCGAGAATATCGTCTGGAAATGGCGCCGCTTTCTTGAGGTTCATGTCCACATGCATGCACATGAATTCCGAAGTGGCCGCCAGCGAGCCCTCGGTTTCGTGATACATTTCCTGAAAGTAGTGGCAGCGCTTGGCGTCGTAGTCCAGAAGCTGCAGGCTCACGCGCATAAGGTCTTCCAGATGCACTTCCCGCACGTAGTGCACATGCATTTCGAGCGTGTAATAGGATCCGCCACGTTCCTTGATATAGTCCGGTCCAAGCCCAAATCCTTCAAACACATCATCAATGCACTGATCGAACAAAACCGTGTAATAGGCCATGTTCATATGCCCGTTGTAATCGATCCATTCCGGCTTCACGCGCAATCCTGTCTTGATATAGGGGCCTTTTGTCACCATTCTGCGAAAACCTCAGCGAAATTTAATGCGCGCCTGCCGCGCCATCTGTTATTTTGTTCCCAATAACAGGCCGGATGCACGAGGCCTATAGGGAAAATCGAAGGGAGAACGGCTGCCATGGAGCACGCTGTAGAAACCAGACGTAACTCGAGCACACAAGCGATTGCCGAGATCAGCGAATTCATGGGTGACCGGCTCAGCACATCTCAGGCTGTTTGCGACCAGCATGGAAACGATGTGACCTGGCATGAGGGCGAACCACCCGATGCAGTGGCCTTCGTTCACTCCACGGATGAGGTGTCAAAGATCGTGAAGGTCTGCGGCAACTATGGGGTCCCGGTCATTCCTTACGGCACGGGCACCTCACTGGAAGGGCATATCACCTGTCCGTTTGGCGGCATCTCCATTGATATGCAACAAATGAACGAGGTTCTTGAGGTCAATCCGGAAGATATGGACTGCCGTGTGCAGGCGGGCGTCACACGCAAGCAGTTGAATGAGCATCTGCGGGACACCGGTCTGTTCTTCCCGATTGACCCCGGAGCCGATGCCTCAATCGGCGGGATGACCGCAACCCGGGCCTCCGGCACAAATGCCGTACGTTATGGAACCATGCGCGAGAACGTGCTCGCCGTGACGGCTGTTATGGCAGATGGGGAGATTGTGAGAACTTCGCGCCGGGCCAAGAAGTCGGCAGCTGGCTACGATCTGACCAGGCTCATGGTGGGTTCGGAGGGAACGCTCGGCGTCATTACTGAAATTTCGCTCAGGCTTTACGGCATACCGGAATCCATCGCTGCCGGCGTCTGCTCGTTCCCTGATATGGAAAGCGCGTGTCAGGCCACGATTCAAACGATCCAGATTGGCCTCCCTGTGGCCCGGATCGAGATGCTTGATACAGAGCAGATGAAAGCAGCCAATTCCTACTCGAATCTTGGCCTGCCTGAAATGCCCCATCTGTTCCTCGAGTTTCATGGCACCGAGGCTGGCACCAGAGAACAGTCTGAAATGTTCGGCATGATTGCCGAGGAGCTCGGCGGGGGTGAATTCAAATGGGTCACCAAGACCGAAGAACGCAATCATCTCTGGCAGACCCGACATGACAGCTTCTGGGCAGCCAAATCCATGAAGCCAGGGCTGGAAGCATTCTCGACCGATGTCTGTGTGCCGATTTCCAGGCTGGCCAAATGTGTCTCTGAAACCAAGAAGGAACTGGACGAGCGGGGCCTTTATGGCCCGACAGTCGGGCATGTTGGAGACGGCAATTTCCATGTGCTGGTGTTTGTCGATCCATCAAACGAGAAACAGGTCGCCAACTGCAACGAATTTCTGGACAATCTCGTGTTGCGCGCGCTTGCCATGGAAGGCACCTGTACTGGTGAGCACGGGGTCGGCAGTGGCAAAATGAAATTCCTGCAGGCCGAACATGGTGCAGGTCTTCAGATCATGCGTCAGATAAAGTCTGCACTTGATCCCAAAAACATAATGAACCCTGGAAAAATTATATCGAATTAATACTTTAAGACTGATAGTGCCAAGCGGGGGCGGCGGACCCTGATTCGGCACATAAACCACGAGGCTTACTGAGGGTATGAAGTCCCCTCTGCTCATATTCGCAACTCTGCTCGTTCTGTTCCTGTTTGGTGTGGTGGCAACGCCATTTTTCATCGACTGGTCGCAATATCGCGCCGAGATCGAGGATTATGGCCGCCGTATCATGGGCCGGGATGTGCGCATTGCCGGCGACATCGATATTCATTTTCTCCCGCTGCCGACTCTGAGCCTTGAAGATGTGCGCGTGGCGAATGCTGACACGGCGGCCTCCCCGGTGTTTGTGGCGGTCAAAAAGATCGAAGCGCGGCTTCTCCTTGCTCCAATGCTCCGTGGACAGGTCAAAGTCCACTCGGTAGTGCTTGAGAAATCCGTCTTTGATATTGAACGGTTGGCGAGTGGAAAAGGGAACTGGCATCTGGAACCATCCAAAGCACTCCAGAGAGCGGTTCCGGTTGAGGATTTCGCTCTCGAAGAAATTCGCATTCTTGATGGCACGCTGTACGTTCGGGATCATCGGCGCGGCGGCAGCGCCAGATTTGACCGCGTAAACATGAGTATATCGGCGGCCTCTCTGAATGGGCCGTTCAAGGCCTCTGGTGCGCTGGCCTACAACAATGAGCCGGTCAAACTTACAGCCTCAACCGGTAAGCTTCGCAAGAACGGCTCCATACGGTTGAGCGTCCGCCTGAAACCCCAGTCAGGCGCCCGCCTGCTTTACAGTTTCGATGGGACAATTCTCGGCTCAACGGATACGGCCTTCGCAGAGGGGAAGATCAAGGTCGCGCCATCACCTATCTCGGAGGATGGGAAGACCGGAAGATTGAACGGTATTGAGCGCTTGCCGTTTAACCTCTCCGCCCAGGTGCGCTTGGCAGAAGAGAAGATTTCGCTGAGCAAGATTGATCTGTCGCTCGATAAATCCAATGCGGTCACAAATGCCGTGACAGGTTCGATGGACCTCAAGCTTGGATTTGACATCGGGATAGACGCGAACCTTTCTGCGCGCAGCGTCGATCTGGATGCCCTCGCGCGTGACCTGGGCGGTGATGTGTCCTCACAGCTGAGTTCCGCGGTGTCGCTGGACACCATGGATGCGCTGGGGGCACTCCTGCCTGACGGCATGCGAGGTCGGGTTGTGCTGAGCGCAGGGCAACTGAAAACCAGTGGCGCCGTTATTGAATCGGGAAAGCTGCACATCCGGGTAACCGATACCGGCGTGAAAATTTCTGAGCTGTCAGGGGTTCTCCCCGGCCGGACCAGAATGAACTTGTCGGGTCTCTATTTACCGGATGCAGTCACTCCACAATTCAATGGCAAGTTCAGCCTTAATGCTCTGGATGGCCGAGGGTTTCTCAACTGGATGCGGCCGGGACTTTATGGCGAGGAAGCCGGACGGATTGGCCGCCTTAAGCTGGATGGCGTTTTGTCGGCAACGCCTAAAATTGCCCGCATCATTGATGCGAATTTCTCGTTCGATGGCGGTTCAGGCGCCGGCACAATTTCTTGGTCCCGCAGTGGCGCACCATTCATTTCCGTAAAAGTGAAATCAGACGCGCTGGATTTGACGACGATCATGCCGGAAGGCAAAAAAGCAGGCCTTCTGGATGCTTCTGGACTTATTGACCAGCTGAACACCGGAACCGCGCCCTTGAGCCTGGACATGAAATCAGAGCTCTTGACGTTCGGTGGGCGCAGTCTGAAAAACTTCATTGCAGATGTAAAATTTTCTGCCGCCAACACGGATGTCCGGCGGCTTGCCGCAACCATTGGCGAAGAGGGTCAGATTGATCTTGCCGGCGCAATAGTCGGGACAGGCCAGTCCCTGAAAGGCGAGATGAGCGGCAAGGTCAACTCGCCTGACGCAATAGGCCTTCTGGAAGTGCTTGGTGCAGGTGATTTACCGCTTTGTGCAACAAAAGTTCTTGAGGGAGAACCGCTCGATGTTTGGGTTGAATATGTCTCGAACCATGAGCTTAGCCATCTCAGTTTGGAGGGGTTGGCTGCTGGTGGATTGACGGATGTTGTTCTGAAAGTTAAAGGTGCACTTGGGCAATGGCGGAAGAAGCAGTTGACCCTTGAAGGTGAATTTGAAACCAATCGGGCCGGCCGGCTTCTCACAGCTCTGGATGTGGGACCAGGAAATCAAGCCGTCGCCGGCAAAAACAACGCAAAGATCTCCGTAAACCTCAAGGGGGACTTGCCAACCGGCCTGGCGATCTCAATCGAGGGCCGTTTCTTCGACGCGAACTACAAAGTCAGCGGGACGATCAGCGATCCAGGCAATGGCGTTCGCGTGAAAGGCCTGGGCAGTCTAGAAGCGGCCAATGTTTTTTTTCTTTCCCGCGCGCTCGGCTTGGGCACGGAACTGGACGGCGCGCTCTCTCTGTCAGGACGCGTCGAAGGCAGCGCAAGCCGATACGGGATCGACGGCTTGCAGATTGTACTGCCAGGATTAAACGGGACGTTTGATGGCGCGCTGACACCTGTAAAGGAACAGTTCCATCTGACCGGTGCTGCCCGGTTCAAGCAGCTGGATTTTGGCTCCGTCTTTGGTTTGCTCACTTTGGGCCCGCCGCAACAGCAAGTGGCAGATACGTCGTTTTGGGCCAAGCGGCCCTTCCGGAGTGACGCGCTTCAGAATCTTTCCGCCGATGTAACGGTGAACGCGGATGAACTCGTTTTGGCACCCGGTGCCAAAGCAACAAAGGCATCATTTGTCCTGAAGGCTGGCGACAAAACGATCACGCTGACATCCGCAAACGGGGATCTGCTCGACGGCACGATCAGCGGAAATCTTGCACTGAAGAATGAAGCGGGCGGCAATCTCGATGTTCAGGTGCGTTTGGATGCCAGAGGCGTTGATCTGTCGGGAATATTGAAGGGTGGGGAAAACAAGTCGCTTGCGGGCGGAAAGATCAGCCTTTCGGGTGCCGTCTCCGGACGGGGCCGCAGTCCCGGCGGACTGATATCCGTGCTTTCCGGGCAGGGAGAATGGGCTTTGAGGGACGCCGTGCTTTCTGGCACTGACCCAATGAAATTCGGGAGGTCTCTCGCTGAAGTGGAGAACCCCGTCAAGCTGGAGGGCCTTATTCTCGATCAGCTTCACAAAGGCAGTTGGCCCTTTGGCGACGTGCAGTCGCAATGGTCTATGGAAAGTGGATTGTTACGCCTCGCACCGGCACGGCTGGTGACCGGAAATGCCACTGGTACATTCGGTGCCCTGACCAATCTCGCATCTGGAGAGCTGGATGCATCTTGGGAAGTCAGGGTCGCAGGCGTTGAGGATGCCCCCACATACAGTGTGAAGCTGAAAGGGCCATTATCCGACCTGTCCCAGATTCATGACACATCGGGTTTGAGATCCTTCCTTGCGGTTAGAGTCCTGCAGGAAAACATGAAAAAGCTTGAGGAATTGCAGCAGGAACAGGAAAGGCTGTATCAGGAAGAGCAAGCTGCGAAAAAGCAAAATCAGGTCAAGCAAGACACCGAAAAGGCGGCAGAACAGGCAGAAACCGAGAGGCTTGCTGCTGAGGAGCTGGCGAAAAAGGAAGCCACCGCCAAAGAAAAAGCAGCAAAGGAAGCTGAACGCAAAAGGCAAGAGGCAGTTGCAAAACAGGAAGCTGCGCGGAAAGAGGCCGAAATACAGGCATCGGAGGCAGCCGCACGGAAGGCTGCTTTACGGGCAGCCGAGGAAAAGGCAGCCCGCCTGGCAGCGGAGAAACGCACCAGAGTCCAGGCGGAACGCAAAGCCCGGGAAGAAGCGATCCAGCGTGAGGTTGAACAACGGGTTGCTGAAGAACTGGCTCGAAAAGAAACTGAAGGCAGGGCGCAAGCAGAGCAGGAAGCTGCGCGGAAAGAGGCCGAAATACAGGCATCGGAGGTAGCCACACTGAAGGCTGCTTTACGGGCAGCCGAGGAAAAGGCAGCCCGCCTGGCAGCGGAGAAACGCACCAGAGTCCAGGCGGAACGCAAAGCCCGGGAAGAAGCGATCCAGCGTGAGGTTGAACAACGGGTTGCTGAAGAACTGGCTCGAAAAGAAGCTGAAGGCAGGGCGCAAGCAGAGCAGGAAGCTGCGCGGAAAGAGGCCGAAATACAGGCATCGGAGGCAGCCGCACGGAAGGCTGCTTTACGGGCAGCCGAGGAAAAGGCAGCCCGCCTGGCAGCGGAGAAACGCACCAGAGTCCAGGCGGAACGCAAAGCCCGGGAAGAAGCGATCCAGCGTGAGGTTGAACAACGGGTTGCTGAAGAACTGGCTCGAAAAGAAACTGAAGGCAGGGCGCAAGCAGAGCAGGAAGCTGCGCGGAAAGAGGCCGAAATACAGGCATCGGAGGTAGCCGCACTGAAGGCTGCTTTACGGGCAGCCGAGGAAAAGGCAGCCCGCCTGGCAGCGGAGAAACGCACCAGAGTCCAGGCGGAACGCAAAGCCCGGGAAGAAGCGATCCAGCGTGAGGTTGAACAACGGGTTGCTGAAGAACTGGCTCGAAAAGAAGCTGAAGGCAGGGCGCAAGCAGAGCAGGAAGCTGCGCGGAAAGAGGCCGAAATACAGGCATCGGAGGCAGCCGCACGGAAGGCTGCTTTACGGGCAGCCGAGGAAAAGGCAGCCCGCCTGGCAGCGGAGAAACGCACCAGAGTCCAGGCGGAACGCAAAGCCCGGGAAGAAGCGATCCAGCGTGAGGTTGAACAACGGGTTGCTGAAGAACTGGCTCGAAGAAACTGAAGGCAGGGCGCAAGCAGAGCAGGAAGCTGCGCGGAAAGAGGCCGAAATACAGGCATCGGAGGTAGCCACACTGAAGGCTGCTTTACGGGCAGCCGAGGAAAAGGCAGCCCGCCTGGCAGCGGAGAAACGCACCAGAGTCCAGGCGGAACGCAAAGCCCGGGAAGAAGCGATCCAGCGTGAGGTTGAACAACGGGTTGCTGAAGAACTGGCTCGAAAAGAAGCTGAAGGCAGGGCGCAAGCAGAGCAGGAACGTTTGGAGGCAGAAGAAGAAAGAATCCGGAGGGAAGAGGCTGAGCGCCTGGCCAGAGAAAAGGCTGCCGCGGAGCAAGAAGCCGCGCAAACTGCCAGAACAAACAGGACACGTAACCGGCGCAAACGTGCCCAGCCGAGAGATGTGAATCGCTGACCCGGGAACCGGGCAACATCCTCTCAGATAGGGACTGCTCGGTCCTGGCCCAGCTGCAGTTCGTTCAAAATGAAGACTCTGACGGCGCTGGAGAGGTTACGATCACCCCGCTCAGCGTCAATCTCAGTCAGAAGGCGCGTTACGCTTCTTTCACGAGCTTGGGCAATGTCCTTCAAGGCGTCCCAGAACTCTTCCTCCACCGAAAGGCTTGTGCTGTGCCCTGCCAGACTAACGGAACGCTTCTTCGGGCGGCTCATGCCGGTTGAGGGTCGTCGTCAAAACCGTTGCGCAAATGCCCCTGATGTTGAGCGTCATCTTGGTCTGCTTGCGCCCGGGTGAGTTCTTTTTCATCTTTGGCCCGGCCAAATTTGGCGCGATTTTCCGCTGCAGCCTCTTCTTTCTGCGCACGTTCCTTGGCCTTGCGGAATTGTCGCAGATTGACAACTTCACCCATAGTTCTACCTCATGCAGGTCCGATCATTTTCTCCGGCCGGACGACCTGGTCGAATTCAGCCTCGGTCACGTAACCGCCGCCAACGGCTTCCTCACGCAACGTGGTGCCGCGCTTGTGAGCCGTCTTGGCGATCTTGGTGGCATTATCATAACCGATTTTCGGCGCCAATGCAGTGACCAGCATGAGCGAACGTTCCATCAGGGCACTGATCTGTTCTTCGTTTGCTTCAATCCCGTCGACGCAATTGTTTGTGAAAGAACGGGAGGAGTCTGCAATAAGCCTGATTGATTGCAGGACGTTGTACACCATCACAGGCTTGAACACGTTGAGTTCAAAGTGGCCTTGGCTGCCGGCAATGGTCACGGTCGTGTGGTTGCCCATCACCTGTGTGCAGACCATGGTCATGGCTTCGCACTGGGTGGGATTGACCTTACCGGGCATGATGGACGAGCCGGGTTCGTTCTCCGGCAATGACAATTCTCCGAGACCTGAGCGCGGCCCGGAGCCAAGCAAGCGGGCATCGTTGGCGATCTTGAAAAGGCTGGTTGCCACAACATTCAACGCCCCGGAGATTTCCACCATGGCATCATGGGCAGCGAGTGCCTCGAATTTGTTGGGTGCTGTCTTGAACGGCAATTTGGTGATCGCGGCCACGTGGGCAGCGAACGCTTTGTCAAAGCCCTTCTTTGTATTCAGTCCGGTGCCCACTGCTGTCCCGCCCTGCGCCAGCGGATACAGCCGTGGCAGTGTCGTTTTGATCCGCTCAATGCCCAGTTTCACCTGAGCCGCATAACCACCGAATTCCTGGCCGAGGGTCAATGGAGTCGCATCTTGCAGATGTGTCCGTCCGATCTTCAGAACTTTTTTCCATTGCCTGGACTTTTTCTCCAGAGCCTTCAGCAGGTATTCCAGCGCTGGGATCAGTTCGTGGTGGATCTGTTCCACCGTTGCGATGTGCATGGCAGTGGGGAACGTGTCATTTGACGATTGTGATCGGTTGACGTGATCATTGGGGTGAACCGGATCCTTTGATCCAATCGTGCCCCCAAGGATTTCTATCGCTCTGTTTGCGATCACTTCGTTGGAATTCATGTTTGATTGAGTGCCGGACCCGGTCTGCCACACGACTAGCGGAAAGTTGTCGTTCAATTTACCGTCGATCACCTCTCCGGCAGCCTTAACAATGGCTTTGCCGGTCTTCTTGTCGAGGTTCTTCAGATCCATATTGGTCAGCGCGGCCGCTTTCTTGATCACCCCGAGCGCGCGCACGAGCGGGGCTGGCATGGTCTCGCCGCCAATCTTGAAATTGCCGAGCGAGCGTTGCGTCTGTGCGCCCCAATATTTGTCGGCAGGGACTTTAAGAGGGCCAAAACTGTCTGTTTCAGTGCGTATGTCTGTCATGTTCATTTCTGTTGACGTTGGGATCAATCTGTTGCGCCCCTGTTAGCATGCACTGTCGCACGCGGCCAACCAACTTCTCGACCTCTCTCATTCTTGACCAGACAACCAGCGTCGAGTTGAAAATATTAAAGAATGCAAAACACAAATAATTTTAAAAATAATTATAAAATATTAATTAATTTGATCAAAAAGGAAATTTGATAAATATCAATCAGAAAAATTGGAATACAAATGGAAAAATAATGATAAATAATGGCAGATCGCAGAGAATTGACATTTTTCACTATCAGAAGAATATTAATTGGTCCGAAATTAAGTACTCAGAATAGAGTTTTGTTCCCATCAAGGTGGTTGAAGGCACTTCGTATGGTTCAACTGACTATTATGCCTACAACATTGGTCCGGCCCGCGTGGCGGGTTTGATTGCTGGCGGCTATCATTTCCTCATCGGCACCGAGGATGGCAAGACGCAGGCCGATTATTTCCTCAGCATAGCCAAGCCCCAAAAGGGTGATTTGCTGCCCATGCTGGATCTTGAACAGACGAACGGCGTCTCGAGCAGCGAAGTCGCGGATGCAGCGTTGGCGTGGCTGGAAGTTGTTGGGGCCGCTGTCGGCCAAAAGCTCTTCGTCTACACCACAGCCAGCCTTTTCTCTGAAATCGGCAACCCTGAGGATTTGAAGACTATCCTTTGTGGGTTGCCGAATATGGGGTCGCTTCTCCAAGATTGTCGTCCGGTTAGCATCTTTATACTAACGGTCCTCAGGTTTGCTGTTTTGGGTCCGATCGCGAGAGGCGCCTGATTTGATTGCCCTTGGTTCTTTCATGAGCCGGGTCCAGGCATCACATCCGGCGGCAAGACCGTCTGCCTGTTCTCCCGAAGAGATTGCCAGACCTTCTCGACCCGATTGAGCCCCGGCGATCTGGCGGGCAGGAAGATCAGGGGCAGGGTCTTCGGCCCCTTCAACCTCGCCGGATGTGTGCCACGGCGCGCAGGTCATCAGGACGGCGGCCTGAGCGCCTTTTGCAACGGGCCGGCGGATCTCCTTGAGAGGCAGTTCCTTGTTTCAGTGTCCGCCCCCATGGCATCATGACACTATGGCAGCATGGCAGCATCAGGGCCGCGCCGGTCTCCCTGTCTGCGCACACCGCGCCGAACAGGCAGGCCGATTTGTAACGTTGACCGGCCGGCCATCGCGGTCTCGTCCCCTTGCGCGCCCGGCTTGCCTGCCGGACCGTGGTTCAAAGGGGAGGCAAGGTTTTGGGGGACGTTTTTTGAAAGCCTCCATGAGGCCCGGGTGTTGCGGGCGCCCGGTGAGGCGGGAAAAGCCGGGCGCTGCAAAGCAGCCTGGAGAGGGTCCTCTCGTGAGAGACAACACCGAACCGGTCTTCGATCATCCCCCGTTGAAGGTCAAGTCATCTCCAGCGCCCCCCTTCGCCGCATCCGCCCGGCTCATCCCGTCATAAACACAAGCAAGCGAAAGCAAACGCCGGGCCTGACGGAGATCTTCGCTCGTCCTGGCAAGGCCGCGAAGGGTCAAGGCATCATAGTCATCACGACCGCCAACAGCTGCAGACATCGGAACTCCTGCTTTGTCTGCATGGATCCAGAGAGCCGCCGGGTTGAAAAGGCCTGAGAGACAATCAAGCACGCCATTGGTATTACACGATCTGGCAGCATTCTCAGAGCGGCCACGTCTCAGACATTGCCGACGATGTGGACATGGATCATTTCAATGGTCCCATGTCGACCCTGGATATATTCAGGGTCTGAACGGGGGGGGGGAGGCAGGCAGATCATTCTGACTTGGAATGATCTCCGTGCCCGGACATGCCAGCCTTCATTTGCCTTGTGAATTGAACAACGAGCGGACCCGATTTTTCGAATACCACCGTAACAGGCAGTTTTCCGCCCATTTCAACCGGCTCTTTCAGGCCAAAGATCATCAGGTGCAAGCCACCTGGTTTCAGCTCAGTATGTCCGTTTGGGGCAACGGCGATGCTGTCGATCTGGCGCATCCGCATGATGCCCTCTTCCATCTTGTGGGTGTGGATCTCGACACGCTCTGCGGCTGCTGAGCTAACCTCGACAATCTTGTCGGCTGTCCCGCCCATGTTGTGAATGCTCATATAGCCGGCCGCTGGTCTGTTCGGCAGCGTGATGTGGGTCCAGGCACCTGCAACCATCAGATCGCCAACACGAAACTCGGCGGCAGATACCGCGGATGAAACAAGGGTAAGTGCCGCAACTGCGGCGGCGGTGCAGATTTTACGCATAAATGTTCTCCTGAGATGCTTGAAGCGCCGACCCATCGGTCCAGCACTGGGTCATGTGAGGTTGATTTAGATGACCGTTGATGGAGGAGAACGCGAACTGCCAAGACTGGAAGTGAGGGGGTGCAGGCGGACCGGGCCTCCGGCAAGCTGGTGGGGCTTGTGTGTGACAACGATTGCCGGGATAAACTTGAAAGCTGCACCTTGAAGGTCGGTGCCGCAGCTGCCGCAACTAATGCCCCCGCGGGGCACAGGCACTCATGTGAAATAGGCAACTTCTCAGCGCCTTCGTAAAGAACGATCTGCTTGAAGCCATCATCTGTACAAATGATGAGCGCTGTGCCTTCGTCATGGGTCCCGTGGGCTGTGTTTGCCGCTGCAAATGACATTGCGTTTGCAAAGACCGCATGCGTCACCAGGAAGCATGCCAGAACCAGTCTGTCAGCGGTCCTGAGTTTTCTTGTAGTGCGCAACATGGTCATAGCATTTGCTCACGGAGGTGGCTCTTGCCCATGTGACACCAGCGCGCAGAGGTTCCTGGGAATGCGTCAAAGTGAGTCAATGGGCAAACGCGGTGCTTGAATCCATATTTGGAGTATGGCGTTCAGACAAGCGATCTTCCTTTCTCTTTTCTTGGCGGTTGCTGCTGCTGTTTGGGCTGCAGTATTCTTTCAAAGTGGGGATGCGCGCGAGATAGAGATAGGTCAGACGCGTGAACAGGCTGAGGAAGCTTTGCGTGTCGCCGATGCGAAAGCTTGCAGCCAACTCGTCATCAAGGCCGCACAAAAATACTTTCCGGCCTCCAATTGGCCTGAGCGCAAGCTCGGATACTACGGTGCTGGTGTCAGCCAAAGATATTTTTTGAAGGCAGACGGACCAGGCGGAACGTCTCGGGAGATCTGGGGAAATTTTGTTGGTTCTTTAATGAGCCGGGTCCAGGCATCACATCCAGCGGCAAGACCGTCTGCCTGATCTTCAAAGAGGCGGTTGGAGAGCCCGTTTTCCCGAAGAGATTGCCAGACATTCTCACCCCGATTGAGCCCCGGTGATCTGGCGGGCAGGAAGATCAGGGTCAGGGTCTCCGGCCCCTTCACCTCGCCGGATGTGTGCCCCGGCGCGCGGTCCATCAGGACGGCGGCCTGAGCGCCTTTTGCAACGGGCCGGCTGATCTCCTTGAGAGGCCGGTTCCTTGTTCCAGTGTCCGTCCCCATAGCACCTTGCCACCCTGGCAGCATCAGGGCCGCGCCGGTCTCCCTGTCTGCGCAAACCGCGCCGAACAGGCAGGCCGGCCGTCGCGGTCTCGTCCCCTTGCGCGCCCGGATGCGGACGCGGCCGGTCTTCTGGCCAATGCGGGCCTCGTCCTGAACCCAGACCTCGATCGGCTTGTCTGCCGGACCGTGGGTCAAAGGGGAGGCAAGGCTTTGGGGGACGTTTTTTTGAAAGCCTCCATGAGGCCCGGGTGTTGCGGGCGCCCGGTGAGGCGGGAAAAGCCGGGCGCTGCAGGCAGCCTGGAGAGGGTCCTCTCGTGAGAGACAACACCGAACCGGTCTTCGCTCCCCCGTTACAGGTCAAATCGTCTCCAGCAGACTCCCCGGTCCCTCGGGCTCTGCCGGTCTCTCCCACTCCCCTTCGCCGTATCCGCCCGGCTCATCCCGTCATAAACACAAGCAAGCGAAAGCAAACGCCGGGCCTGACGGAGATCTTCGCTCGTCCTGGAAAGGCCGCGAAGGGTCAAAGCATCATAGTCATCACGACCGCCAACAGTTGCAGACATCGGAAATCCTGCTTTGTCTGCATGGCTCCAGAGAGCAGTCGGGTTGAAAAGGTCTGAGAGACAATCAATCATGCCATTGGTATAAGGGGCGGAGAGCGGCTCGCTTCGAATGGTGAATGGACACTGCCTGGCACACGCAACGCGATCGCTTTTGATATGAACAATGCGGTCTCGCACGCCAGCTGAACCAGACAGCTAGGGCAAGCTGAATCAGGCCATCCGGCCGATTTCTTCCAGCGCAGATTTCATCGCGATCTGGTCAGGTTCTTCAGCGATTACTGTGTTGAACTTCTGGACCCGGCGCTCCAGCCTGTCATAAGCAAGCTCAAAGGCTTCGCCAACCTGCGTAGTGTCGCCAATAACGGCCGCTGGATCCGGAATGCCCCAATGAACCGCCGTCGGATGGCCGGGCCAGACCGGGCAGCTCTCACTGGCCGCGCTGTCGCAGACGGTCACAATAATATCCATCGGGTCAGAGCAGGCTCCCGCAAACTCGTTCCAGCTCTTGGATCTGGCAAAACCGGTGTCATATCCCCGATCATTCAGCAGGCTGATCGCAGCAGGATGCGGTTCGTCCTTGGGCTGTGAGACCCCGCAGAGTGAGCTATGACCCGCTCTGCGCAAATCCGGTTGAACAATGCTTCGGCCAGGATGGAACGGGCCGAATTCCCAGTGCACAGGACCAGTAAAGATTTGCGCTTGTGTGGCATGATCGCAATCCGCGTTTCAGCTCAATGCAGTTGCATGATGCCGCATATGGTCGCCCATGAAACTGGCCATAAAGTAATAGGAATGATCATAGCCCGGTTGCATTCTCAATGTGAGAGGATGCCTCGCGGCATCGCAGGTATTCTGCAGGAGATGCGGTTTAAGCTGATCTTCCAGAAACCCGTCTGCGTCTCCCTGATCGACCAGCAAGTGCAGTTTCTCGCCTGCGCTAGCAACCAGCGCACAGGTATCATAATTGGCCCAGGCCAGTTTGTCGTCTCCTAGGTAGCCACCCAACGCCTTGTGGCCCCAGGGACAATTGAGCGGTGATACGATTGGCGCAAACGCCGATACGGATTTGTAGCGCCCTGGTTTTTTCAGCGCGATTGTGAGAGCGCCGTGGCCACCCATGGAATGGCCAAAGATGCCCTGCCGTTCCATGTCGAGCGGAAACTCAGAAGCCACAACACTGGGCAGTTCATCCACGATGTAGGAATACATGTGATAATGCTCTGCCCACGGGGCCTCGGTGGCATTGATATAAAAACCTGCACCCAGGCCGAAATCGTAGGCGCCATCGGGATCATCCGGTACATCATCCCCGCGGGGGCTTGTGTCGGGGGCGATGACGGCAATTCCATGCTCAGCGGCAAAAGCCTGAGAACCGGCTTTGGTGACAAAATTCTGATCGGTACAGGTCAGTCCTGACAGCCACCAAACAACCGGCACATTCGCGTCTTTCGCCTGAGGCGGCAGATAAATCGAGAACGTCATTATGGACTTGCACACATCGCTCTTGTGCGTGAACTGCAACTGTTCGCCTCCAAAGCAAATGTGGGCATCGGTTTTTTCAAGTGCGGACATGGATCCTCCAGCTGGTCTCAAGGAATTTTGGCCATAGGGGCCACAGTTGCAGCGGGACGTCAATATTACCGATTGCCCGCGGCGTAATTCTCCACCACTGTCCCGCCCGATGAACGCAGGATCTCAGAATATTGGCGTAAAGGGCACTTCAGACCTGACGAAGGGGTTGGGGCTGATGATGTTTGCCATGCTGATTCTGCCGTCAATGGATATCATCGCCAAATATGTTTCTGAAAATATCTCCGGAGCACAGGTAGCGCAGGCCCGGTTCGGGTTTCAGATGATCATGCTCGCACCTTTCATTCTGGCAACACGTGGCTTTGACGGATTGATCCCCAACAAGAAGCTGGCTGGAATGGCGTTTGCGGCCTTGCTCGGAACTTTTGCGGTTGGCGCTGGCGTGTCCGCAACTACGCCTGCAAATGCTGTAAACTTCTCAACGAGTGTGCAAAGCAGCACCGTTTAGAAAGCAGCCCAGAATACGAAGGTTGCCGGCAAGAAGAAGCGGCGCAGACGCGGCAGCTACTACAGCTCCAGCTGATTTTTGACAGATGTCAGGGCCAGGCATGCGCGCCGGTCATAGGGTCGGTGCCGTCATCCCGGCCCTGAATGACGCCAGAGCCATCGGACAGGTTCTGGCCGAAATCCCCGATTGGGTCGATCATGTCGTTGTCACCGACAACGGCTCAAGCGACGATACCCCTAACATTGCAAAATCGCTCGGTGCGATAATGGCCGCAGAGCCGGATGGCGCTTACGGAGCTGCCTGCCTGGCTGGAATTGCCACTCTTCCCCCGTGCGAAGTGACAGTGTTTCTGGACGGCGACCATAGCGATTTTCCCGATCAAATGGACCGCTTGGTGGATCCGATTGTGCAGGACAAATTCGATCTTGTGATCAGGTCTCGTGTGCTCGGACGTGCCGAGCACGGATCTTTGACTCCCCAGCAGCGCTTCGGAAACTGGCTTGCCTGCTTTTTGATACATGCCTTTTGGGGTGTGACTTACACGGACCTTGGACCGTTCAGGGCCATTCGTTCGGCAGACCTGAAAAAGTTGAACATGCGGGACCGGGCCTTTGGCTGGACCGTAGAAATGCAACTGCGTGCTATCCAGGAAAATTTACGAATACGCAATGTGCCTGTCGATTATCGCGCCCGAATTGGTCATTCAAAGATTTCCGGCACCTTGCATGGTACGCTGCTGGCCGGTCATGCGATTCTGGGTACGATCTTTCGAACCGCCCTCAGGAATAAGCTTAGTCGATCAGGTTAGACTGGAACGCTGTACAGGATGAAATCTGATTTTGGCTGGTAGGTGTCGTACAGGCGTCTTGCTGGATAATTGAATTCCTGCGTCAGCCAACGAACATTCGGCAGGCCCCTTGCTTTGGCGAATTCAACCACATGATCAATGAGCGCGCGACCGGCTCCGGAGCCTCGCACGGACGGGTTCACATAGAGGTCGCTCAGATAGCAGACCATGCCACCGCCCAGCGAGCGATGCATGAGCTGGTATTTGTGTAAAGCCGATAATCTGACCATCGTCCTGCACTGCTATATCGCACCAGAAATCATGGTTCTGGTCATGGATCCAGCTCCATACGGTTTCAAATTCGCCCTCTGGGACGGATGTTTTGTAAAATTCAGCGTAGGCTTGGAACAATTCTTCCCACGTGCCGCGTTCCGCCTGTTCTGGCGGGCGAATTGTTAAACTCATGGGCTTGCTCTCTCCTTTAACCCGCATTCCCCAAGTAACTTGAAGAATTCGAATCTCTGAGAGCCAGTAACGTGTTATATTTCAGCATGTTATCACTGTCGGAGGCGAAGTTTCATGGTTCACCTTGAGGGTGCAGGCGAAACAGGCGCTGTTCGGCTTGGTTTTGACCGTCGGGTGCGGCTGGAATTCCATGGCTCGAAGATCAGTTCAGACGGCGGGCTGTCGATGCCAAGGCTGTGTCCGCGAGCCAGAGGGGACGGTTCGAGACCGAGGTGCTGGCGACGGCGGCCAATCGTACGGCGCTGGCCGATTTGTCCGGGCAGTGGATCGACCGGGTTCATTCGGCAACGCCACCCAAATGGATCGCGCTGGACATGGACAGTTCAGTCAGCCCCACCCACGCCACCCACGGCGCGCAGGAGGGCACGGCCCGGAACGGCCATTTCGGCTGCATGTGCTCTCACCCACTGTTCGTGTTCAACCCGTTCGGTCACCTCGAACGCTGCGCCCTGCGCCCTGGCAATGTGCACAGCGCGGACGGAGGGGAAGCGGTTCTGAAGCCGGTCATCGCGCGCTATGCGGATCGTCACCTGATGCGGTTCTTCCGGGGCGATGCTGCGTTCGCCCTTCCGGAGCTATACAATACTCTGGAAGCGGGAAGCTATTTCTATGCCATCCGCCTCCGGGCCAATCGCGTTCTTCAGGGCAGGATTGCGCCTCTGCTCAAGCGCGCTCCGGGTCGTCCGCCAAAAGGCGTGAAGCGTCTCTACAGCGACTTTGAGTATCAGGCGGCGGCATGGGGCAAACCCCGCCGTGGTGTCGCCAAGGTCGAGTGGCCTCCCGGCGAATTGTTCCCCCGCGTCGGCTTCGTCGTCACCAACCTGCCAATGAAACCAGACTGGATCGTCCGGTTTTACAACCAGCGAGGCACCGCCGGGCAGCACATCAGGGAAGGCAAGCAGGCGATCAACCGGACGCGCCTGTCATGCCTGGGCATGGTCCAGAACGAGGTGCAGCTTCAGCTTCATGCCTTGGCCTACAATCCCGGTGTCTTCCTGCAGGGCGCTGACCTGCCAGAGGAGATGGCCGACCGGTCGCTGACCAGCCTGCAAACCCGGCTCATCGAAATCGGTGCGCGGGGTGTCCGCCACGCCCGTACCATAACCTTCCAACTCGCCGAGGTTGCTGTCAGCGGCAATCTGTTCACTCGCGTCATCGCAGCCATACATCGCCTGCGTTCACCACCGGTTCCCGCGTGAGGACGTCAGCAATGAAACCTGAGGAAAAGCGGCTTGGCCGGTCTGTCCAACAGGGGTCCGCTCAGTCCAAAATCCGGGCTTTCCCCACCACCGGGACCAGACATCAAGCTCAACTCGCGCGCCGGATGCCAAGACCTCTGCACGGGGTACCCAAAAGGCTTGATCGGTGCCCTAAACAGCGGTAGTCTGCTGAAGAGAGCATTCTGCCTGGGGAATGTCGGTTGAGGGATAATACCCAAATAGAACTACAAATAGATGGTACGATGGACTTTGTAATCACCGCGGACCAGAGAAGCGGAACAGTTGCCTTTGGGAATGCCCTTGGGCAGCTTCCCCGATTCATTTATCATGGTGAATGTTTCTCTCCCAAACGTGACAGAAGAAGCAACTTCTTTCATTTTCTGAAGCGGGAGATAGCGCGGGACCCGGATGTGATCATACCTCAATCTGGTAGTGTGCAACGGCTTTTCGATCGGTACCGCCTTGGTTTCGAGGAATACGCGAAAGAAGAGCTTGGAGTGGAAAAATATTACCACATAGTTTGTATAAAATACGATCAATACTATCTTGTCAGCCCTAGTTTTCAAGATTTGCATGCTCCACCTCGCCTAATGGATTACATTAAAAACAGATCGATACCAATACTACACATCGTTAGACACTCTTTACTCGAGCAAGTTGTTTCTGGTCTTTACGCACAGAAGCGAGGGCTCTATCATTCGTCTTGCGGAGATGTTTCGGTAGCGCCAACCTTTGCCCCTGATCCTCAAGACCTTCTTCATAGAATGCGGCGAGCAGCAAGCCAGACAAATATAATGAGGTCTCTTCTCAAGGAATATCCGCAGGCTTGGGAGATCAGCTACGAGGATCTTTTTGAAAACAACGGGTTTTCGGACAAGGCACGGGCAGTTTCCGAGGAATGGTTGGGCATGGAGTTTGACGCACGCCCGCAGGTTACGTTTAGAAAAGTTACGCCACCACTGCGTCAAATCATTTCCAACGCAGATGCTGTCGTCGCGGAGCTTGCCGGAACAGAGTTTGAAGCTGAAGCACAAGCTTTGCTGTGACCGGTTTCGAGTGCTGTTTGCTGTACTGCCTTCTGGATCCCAGAAGGGGGCTTCTCGTTGCTTCACGTTCAGAAATAGCGCTGGAAATAACCCGTTGCATCGTCGAAGCAATCGGTTTTGCCCCTGATGACCTGGAACTCTGGTCAAAACAACTGCCACCCTGCGGAACAACCTGACCGACGGAAATCGCGGAGATAGAGCTTAATCAACTGGCCTTTGCATCATCAATATATCCGAGAAACATTGCGACTGTTAGAGCCCCAAGATAGGACGTGACACCCGTTCCCACATCCAGTGGTGGATTGATTTCGACAAAATCGAAACCAACCACATTGAGGCGACACACTATGGCGCGCAAGGCGACCTGCATTTCCTCATAGGTCATGCCGCCAGGTTCTGCAGAGATGCACCCTGGGCACAAGGACATGTCGTAAGCATCGATATCTATCGTGACATAAACATCGTCGCCTTCCGGGATGTGATCCACGATGCTGGCGGCACCGTCCCGCCTGATTTCCGGCATGGTGATGATTTTGCCGCCATTGGCGCGGGAGGCATCAGCATTGCTCTTCATGTCCCGCAGGCTGCGGATGCCGAACTGGGTCAGGCTCTTCACGTGCTCAAGCTGATGGATAATCCGCATGGAAGTTGAGTTCACGTAGGTCATGCCTTGCGTGACCTCGGTGTAATCCAGATGTGCATCCAGCTGGATGACATGCATCGGTTTGTCGAATGCCCGGACAACCGGATAGGTTAGTGTGTGGTCTCCGCCGAGCACGATAGGCATCGCGCCGCGTGAGCGGATTCTCTCCACATCCCTGGTCAGGTTCCCCATTGTGACATCGCCCCGGCTTGGAGCCACATCCACATCCCCGCAATCAACAAGCCGTCGATCTGCCAGGACATCACGCAAGTATTCCTTGTCCTCGGCAATGTCATAGAGCGCGCCTCCGCCAAATCGCAAAGAGTGCTCGCGAACCGCACGCGCGCAGAACCTGGAGCCGCCCACAAAAGGCGAGCCATCATCATACGGAACACCGATTACTGCGTAATCAGCGTCCAGTGTATCGATGTCGTCGCAATAATCGGAACGTAAAAATGTCGGTACGCCGCTATAGCTGCGGTTCAAGCGTTTCGGCGATCCATGCATATTGGCTGTCATGTTTTCCTCCCAAGGGCTTGGATATTCTTTAGTAGACTTGCAGTGTAGGGGCAATCGGGATAGGACAAGGAAACAATTATGCTGCATTGCGGTATAGCCCGCGGGGGTTCAGGCAAGGCAGCGAGTTCAAACCAAAACAGCAGCGGCAGGGAATCTTCATGGCTCGCAACAAGATTGCACTTATTGGTGGTGGAATGATCGGGGGCACGCTCGCCCATCTCGCAGGACTTAAAGAACTGGGCGACGTGGTCATCTTCGATATCGTAGATGGTTTGCCGCAAGGCAAGGCGCTGGATCTGGCGGAATCTTCCTCGGTGGAAGGCTTCGATGCACATATGTCGGGGACGCAAAAGTATGCGGGTATCGAAGGTGCAGATGTTGTCATCGTTACCGCAGGCGTGCCGCGTAAACCAGGCATGAGCCGTGATGACCTGCTGGATATCAACCTGAAGGTCATGAGCCAGGTTGGGGCCGGAATCGCAAAATACGCTTCAGATGCCTTTGTAATATGCATTACCAATCCGCTCGACGCCATGGTCTGGGCTCTGCGCGAAGCTTCCGGTTTGCCGCACAAGAAAGTGATTGGTATGGCCGGTGTCCTTGATTCGGCACGCTTCCAGTATTTCCTGTCCGAAGAATTCAATGTGTCGATTGAAGACGTCACCGCCTTCGTCATGGGTGGTCATGGTGACACGATGGTGCCGTTGACGCGCTACTCCACGGTTGCAGGTATCCCAATCCCGGATCTGGTGGCAATGAAATGGACGAGTCAGAAACGCATTGATGAGATCGTTCAGCGTACCCGCGACGGCGGTGCAGAGATTGTTGGTCTCTTGAAAACCGGTTCGGCCTATTACGCTCCGGCATCTTCAGCCATTGCGATGGCTGACAGCTATCTGAAGGACAAGAAACGGGTGCTGCCGTGTGCCGCCTATCTCAAGGGCGAATACGGCCAGAAAGACATCTACGTGGGTGTCCCGGTTGTCATCGGTAAAGACGGTGTGGAGCGTATTGTTGAAGTAAACTTGGACAAGAGCGAAAAAGCTGAGTTCCAGAAATCAGCCGATGCCGTTCAAGGGCTCATTGATGCCTGCCGCAAGATTGCGCCGGATCTCGGACGCTAAGCGGATCTGATAAAAAGATCGAATTCAACCTCACTGCTTCAGAAACTGAGGGGCCAGAATGAATATTCACGAATATCAAGCCAAGGAACTCCTGCGAGGGTTCGGTGTGCCGACGGGGCACGGATATCCGGCGTTCACGGTTGATGAAGCCGTTGAGGCGGCAGAAAAACTTGGCGGCCCGGTTTGGGTCGTCAAGGCGCAGATCCACGCCGGCGGCCGTGGCAAAGGTGGGGGCGTGAAGGTCGTCAAATCGATTGAGGATGTCCGCGCCGAATCGGAACGGATTCTGGGGATGAACCTGGTAACACCCCAGACGGGACCTGCTGGCAAGGAAGTCAGACGCCTCTACATTGAGGCTGGCAGCCCGATTGCCCGCGAACTCTATCTGTCCTGCCTCGTGGACCGGGATACTTCTCGCGTTGCGTTTATCGCCTCGACAGAAGGCGGCATGGACATTGAACAGGTTGCCCATGACACGCCGGAAAAGATCTCAACCCTGACAGTAGATCCCGCTGCTGGCTACACGGGGCATATTGGCCGCGACATTGCTTATGCTCTCAAGCTGGAAGGAGATCAGGTCAAGCAGTGCGTGAAGATGATTGGCAATCTCTATAAGGCCTTCACTGAAAGTGACATGAGCCTTCTTGAAATCAATCCTCTTGTTGTCACTGAGGATGGCCAGCTTTTGTGTCTGGATGCCAAGGTGAACTTCGACTCTAATGCGCTCTACCGGCACAAGGATGTCGAGGCGATGCGCGATGAGACAGAAGAAGACGACAAAGAGCTTGAAGCCTCAAAATACGATCTCAACTATATCGCGCTCGACGGCAAGATTGGCTGCATGGTGAACGGCGCAGGTTTGGCGATGGCCACTATGGACATCATCAAACTCTATGGCTCGGAGCCAGCAAATTTTCTCGATGTGGGAGGCGGCGCCACAACCGAGAAGGTCACAGCGGCCTTCAAGATCATTACATCGGATCCACAGGTGGAAGGTATTCTGGTGAACATCTTTGGTGGCATCATGCGCTGCGACGTGATCGCAGAAGGCGTCGTCACGGCGGTCAAGGAAGTGGGGCTGAAAGTTCCACTGGTTGTGCGCCTCGAAGGCACGAACGTAGAGCAGGGCAAGGCCATCCTCAACGATAGTGGTCTTAACGTTATTGCCGCCGATAATCTCGACGATGCAGCTCAGAAGATTGTAGCTGCTGTGAAGGAGGCTGCATAATGTCGGTACTGGTCAACAAAGACACCAAAGTCATTTGCCAGGGCATGACCGGTAATACGGGCACTTTTCATACCGAACAGGCGATTGCCTATGGCGTCCAAATGGTTGGCGGTGTCACCCCGGGCCGGGGCGGCTCAGAGCATCTGGGTTTGCCGATGTTCAACACTGTCGGAGAAGCCAAGGAGGCAACCGGTGCCAATGCGTCCGTGATCTACGTGCCTCCGCCCTTCGCAGGCGATGCGATTCTCGAGGCCATTGCCGCTGGGGTCGAATTGGCCGTGTGCATCACCGAAGGCATTCCAGTGATGGACATGGTGAAGGTCAAACGTGCGTTGAGCGGTTCCCGGACACGCCTGGTCGGACCGAACTGTCCGGGTGTTATTACGCCGCAAGAATGCAAGATCGGCATCATGCCTGGTCACATTCACAAAAAAGGCTCGGTTGGTATCGTCTCGCGGTCGGGCACCTTGACCTATGAAGCTGTCGCGCAAACAACCGCAGCGGACCTCGGTCAGTCCACCTGCATTGGTATTGGCGGCGATCCGGTAAACGGTACAAATTTCATCGATTGCCTGGATATGTTCCTTGGCGACGATGATACGCAATCCATTGTGATGATTGGTGAAATTGGCGGCAGCGCGGAAGAGGAAGCTGCCGAATTCCTGAAATCCAACAAGGTGAAAAAACCGGTTGTCGGCTTCATTGCGGGTGTCACAGCACCCCCCGGACGCCGTATGGGACATGCCGGTGCAATCATCTCAGGTGGCAAGGGTGGTGCCGAAGACAAGATGGAAGCCATGCGATCAGCAGGAATTGAAGTAGCAAAATCACCAGCAGCCCTTGGCACGACGCTGCAAGAGGTCTTAAATAGATGACCGGCTTGGGCTTGGGCTTGGGCTGGCGCCCGCGCGGATGTGCGGGCGGACGTGAGGATTCTGGATTAACCAAAAGGATGGGCCAGAGGCAGCTTCACCGGCTGGACTTCTGGCTGGTAAGATATGACCAAGTCGGCTCAGAACGATGCCTTCGCAAAGACATCGTTTCTCTACGGCGGCAATGCCGCGTTCATTGAACAGCTCTATTCCCGGTATCAGGACAACCCGAACTCTGTAGATGAGGGGTGGCAAAGTTTTTTTGCTGACCTCGCGGATGATCCGGATGCCGTTCGCAAAGAAGCACAAGGCGCCTCGTGGAAGCGGAGCGATTGGCCGCAAGCTGCAAACGGCGAATTGGTCAGCGCGCTGGACGGTGATTGGGCAACACTCGAAAAGAGCATGTCGGGCAAGGTCAGCCAGCGCGCGAAATCTGGCGGGCTGACCCTTTCTGAAGAAGAGTTACGACAGGCGACGCTTGATTCTGTCCGGGCCCTGATGATGATCCGCGCCTACCGGATACGCGGGCACCTGGCTGCAGATCTGGACCCATTGAAGCTGCGTGAGCAGGATCCGCAGCCTGAGTTGCTACCGCAAACATACGGATTTGGACCTGACGATCTTGATCGGCCCATATTCATCGACTTTGTTCTCGGGTTGGAAATGGCGACAATCAACGAGATTGTCGAAATTCTGCAGCGCACTTACTGCTCAACACTTGGTGTTGAGTTTATGCACATTTCCGATCCGCACCAGAAAGGCTGGCTGCAAAAGCGTATCGAAGGACCAGACAAAGGTGTTTCACTTGATGTTGAGAGTAAGAAAAATATTCTCCGCAAGCTGATCGAAAGTGTCGGGTTCGAGAACTTTTTGAATGTCAAATACACCGGAACCAAGCGTTTTGGCCTGGACGGCGGTGAGGCGATTCTCCCGGCACTCGAACGCGTGATCAAGCGCGGTGGCCAGATAGGCGTGCGTGAAGTGGTCATCGGCATGCCGCATCGGGGTCGCCTGAACGTGCTGGCCAACGTGATGGGCAAGCCGTTCCGCGCCATTTTCAATGAATTCAAGGGCGGGTCATTCAAGCCGGACGAGGTCGAAGGATCGGGCGATGTGAAATACCATCTGGGGTCGTCCTCTGACCGTACTCTCGACGGGAACAATATCCATCTGTCGTTGACGGCCAACCCGTCTCACCTTGAGATTGTTGACCCTGTTGTGTTGGGCAAGGCCCGTGCGAAGCAGGACCAGCACGATGATGACAAGCGCACTTCTGTGTTGCCGCTTCTCTTGCACGGTGATGCGGCTTTTGCCGGTCAGGGCGTTGTGGCGGAATGCTTCGGACTATCCGGGCTCAAGGGCCACAAGTCGGGCGGGTCAATCCACTTCATCGTGAACAATCAGATCGGCTTCACCACCAGTCCTATACATTCACGTTCTTCGCCTTACCCTTCAGACATCGCGAAGATGATCGAGGCGCCGATTTTCCATGTGAATGGCGATGATCCCGAGGCCGTTGTTTATGCGGCGAAGGTTGCGACCGAGTTCCGGCAACTCTTCGGAAAGCCGGTGGTCGTGGACGTCTTCTGCTATCGCCGTTTTGGCCACAATGAGGGCGATGAGCCAGCGTTCACCCAGCCAATCATGTATCAACGCATTGCCAGGCATCCCCCTGTTCTGGAGATTTACTCCGAGCGCCTTATCAGGGAAGGTGTGATGACAAAGGAAACAGTCCAGCAAATGAAGGACGAATTCCGCGCGCAACTGGACGGCGATTTTGAAAGTGCAGACAGCTACAAGCCCAATAAGGCCGACTGGCTTGACGGCGCATGGGTCGGCTTGAAGGCGGTCAAGGAAGAAGGTCGCGCCAGGCGGGGGAATACCGGGATAGAGCTGGATGTTCTGACAAAGATTGGCAAGCAGCTGACGGTAATCCCTGAAGGTTTTAATCCCCACAGGACAATCCAACGCATTGTTGCCAACCGGGCAAAAATGATGGACGGCGAAGTGCCGGTAGATTGGGCAATGGCTGAACATCTGGCCTTTGGCAGCCTCCTTGAAGAGGGTTTTCCGGTTCGCTTGTCCGGGCAGGATTGTGAGCGGGGAACCTTTTCACACCGTCATTCGGTTCTGAATGACCAGAAAGATGAAAGCCGATACATCCCGCTCTCCAACATTTCGGAAGATCAGGCGCACTATGAAGTCATCAACTCGATGCTGTCCGAAGAGGCGGTGCTGGCCTTTGAATATGGCTATTCGCTGGCTGAGCCCAAGGCGCTGGTCCTGTGGGAAGCACAGTTCGGCGACTTTGCCAACGGCGCGCAAGTTGTCGTGGATCAGTTCATTTGTTCCGGCGAGCGCAAATGGTTGCGCATGTCCGGTCTCGTGATGTTGCTGCCGCACGGTTACGAAGGGCAGGGACCAGAGCATTCTTCAGCCAAGCTTGAACGCTATCTGCAACTTTGCGCAGAAGACAACATGCAGGTTGTGAGCTGCACGACGCCATCGAACTACTTCCATGTTTTGCGCCGGCAAATGCACCGTGATTTCCGCAAGCCGCTCATCGCGATGTCGCCCAAATCCCTGTTGCGACACAAGCGTTGTATCTCGCCTCTGAAGGATTTCGATGAAGAATCTTCATTCCACCGCGTCCTTTGGGACGATGCGGAAATGCTGGAAGATCAGGAAACCAAACTGCAGGCAGATGACAAGATTGAGCGCGTCATTCTGTGCACCGGTAAAGTCTACTTCGATCTCTACGAAGAGCGCGAAAAGCGCGGCATAACTGACATCTATTTGATGCGACTGGAACAACTCTATCCATTCCCATATCGGGCGTTGCTGAAAGACGTGCCGCGTTTCCCGAACGCGGAAATAGTCTGGTGTCAGGAAGAACCGAAGAACATGGGCTCCTGGTCTTTTGCTGAGCCCAATATTGAAGCTGTGCTTGCCCGTCTGGACATCCGTGCCAAGCGAGCTCGCTATATCGGCCGCCCAGCTGCTGCATCTCCTGCAACAGGGTTGATGAGTGTTCACTTGAAAGAAGTTGATGCGTATCTGAACGAGGCTCTCACGCTCTGATGCGATTTCCAATGAATTTGAATAGTTCCGCTGTTTCGGCGGCAGAAAGGCAACAAAATGGCCACTGAAATCCGCGTCCCGACTTTGGGCGAATCCGTTTCCGAAGCCACCATCGCCAAGTGGTTCAAACAAAAGGGCGAAGCTGTAGCTGCCGACGAACCTTTGGTGGAACTTGAAACTGACAAGGTGACCCTTGAAGTACCGGCTCCCTCGTCCGGGGTGCTGGATGCCATTGATGCTGCAGAAGGGGCGATAGTAGAAGTCGGCGCTTTGTTGGGGGCGATTGCAGAAGGCGCAGCAGCCACGAGTGTTCCTGCTGCCGCAAAGCCGGAAGAGAAAGCGGCAGAACCTGCACCGGCAGCTCCGCCTGCTGCTGCGGAGCCACCAGTGTCGCCAGCAGTCCGGAAGGTTGCCGCAGATGCAGATATTGATCCGTCTGAGATCTCCGGCACCGGCAAGGATGACCGCGTAACAAAGGGTAATGTCCTCAACTACATTGAAGGACAACCTGCGACAGCGCCCGACGCTGCACCGGCTCCGGCCTCCGCATCATCCGATGAGGAGCCGCGCGAGGAACGGGTTCGCATGACGCGCCTGCGTCAAACCATCGCCCGTCGCCTCAAGGAGGCTCAGGAGACCGCTGCCATGCTCACCACCTTTAACGAGGTGGATATGACTGCTGTGATGGCCATGCGGTCCCGGTACAAGGAATTGTTCGAAAAGAAACACGGTGTGAAGCTTGGTTTCATGAGTTTCTTTGTCAAAGCCTGTGTCGCAGCCTTGCAGGATGTGCCGGCGGTCAATGCTGAAATCGATGGAACCAATATTGTCTACAAGAATTATTACCACGTCGGTGTGGCTGTCGGGACGGAAAAGGGACTTGTGGTTCCGGTTGTCCGCGAGTGCGACATGCTGACTCTGGCAGGGATCGAAATGACAATTGCCGAACTGGGCCGCCGCGCCCGTGACGGCGAACTTTCCATTGAAGACATGCAGGGCGGAACCTTCACGATTTCAAACGGCGGTGTTTATGGGTCGCTCATGTCGACACCGATTTTGAATTCGCCACAGTCCGGCATCCTGGGCATGCACAGGATTCAGCAGCGCCCGATGGTGGTTGATGGTGAAATCAAGATTCGTCCGATGATGTATCTTGCCCTGTCCTATGACCACAGGATCGTAGATGGCAAGGAGGCCGTGACCTTCCTCGTTCGCGTTAAGGAGGCGATTGAGGATCCACAACGTCTCGTTTTGGATCTCTAAGCTCCGGGAAAACCCGAACTTTCAAGAAAGAAAACTAAAATGGCAGAACAGTTTGACGTTACCGTCATTGGCTCAGGCCCTGGCGGCTATGTCTGCGCAATCCGTTGTGCGCAGCTGGGTCTCAAGACCGCGATCGTGGAAAAGAACCCGACCTTCGGGGGTACGTGCTTGAATATCGGTTGCATCCCCTCCAAGGCGCTCCTCCACGCTAGCGAATTGTTCGAAGAAGCCGGGCATGAGTTCGAGAAGCTGGGTATTCAGGTGGGACCCCCTGAGCTCGATCTGAAAGCCATGATGGGGCACAAGACGGAGACCATCGAAGCCAACACCAAGGGCATCGAGTTTCTATTCAGGAAAAACAAGATTACGGCCTTCAAAGGTCTTGGAAAGATTGCTGGACCCGGCAAGGTTGAAGTGACCGGTGGTGATAGCCAAACCATCGATACGAAGAATATCGTAATCGCAACCGGGTCAGATGTGGCTCAGTTGCCCGGCATTGAGATTGACGAAAAACAGATCGTTTCTTCGACTGGTGCTCTCGAGCTTTCTAAGGTGCCTGAGCACATGGTTCTCGTGGGCGGCGGCGTGATCGGTCTTGAACTTGGTTCCGTGTGGCGCCGGCTCGGCTCAAAAATAACCGTGGTCGAGTTTCTTGACCGCATTCTGCCTGGCATGGACGCTGATATCGCCAAAAACTTCCAGCGGACGTTGAAAAAACAGGGCATGGCGTTCAGGCTTTCCAGGAAAGTGACAGGCGTTGAGAAGCAAGAGAAGAGCCTGAAAGTCATGATCGAACCGTCAAGGGGCGGAGACTCTGAAACGCTCGAAGCCGATGTTGTCCTGGTGGCAATAGGGCGTGTGCCATTCACCAGCGGGCTGGGCCTGGAAGATGCCGGGATTACAACGGGGCCTCGCGGTATCGTCGAGGTGGATGATCATTTCCAGACAAACGTTGCCGGAGTGTACGCGATTGGCGATGTCATTCGGGGCCCAATGCTGGCCCACAAGGGCGAGGATGAAGGTGTCGCTGTCGCCGAAATCATTGCCGGGCAGGCGGGCCATGTAAATTACGACGTCATCCCCGGCGTGGTCTACACGATGCCAGAGGTCGCCGCAGTCGGCAAAACCGAAGAGGAACTGAAGGAAGCCGGCATGGAGTACAAGGTCGGCAAGTTTCCCTTCACCGCCAACGGTCGCGCAAAGTCGATGCGAAAGACCGATGGTTTTGTGAAAGTGCTGGCCGATGCCAACACGGATAAGGTGCTGGGCGTTCACATTATCGCAGCAGGCGCCGGCGAGATGATCCACGAAGCAGCTGTATTAATGGAGTTCGGCGGATCGTCAGAAGACCTGGCACGCACGTGTCATGCGCATCCAACACTTTCAGAGGCTGTCAAGGAAGCGGCTATGGGCGTGGAAGGCCGCACAATCCATATGTGAGTGTTGGTCTACCAGGCGGCAGTGGATATATCTGTAGCCCGCCTCACGGAAGAGGTTCACCAGGCCGGATTCCCCCGGCAAATGCAGTGCGCCTACGGCGATGAAGGCGTTGCCTCTCTCCCAGAAGTGGCAACGACCGGTCACGCATTACCAGGTTTCGTTTGTCGATCAGGTGAGTTTTGAACTGCGAGTAAGCGTTTTCCAGCTCGACAATTTCCGCGCCATTCAATGCGTCGAGAACTTCGTCCGGAACATCCAGGAGCGCTCATCTGTCACATGCATCGTACCGAACAGACAGGAAGATGGCTCATCCTGGCCTTTTTCGATCTTCCACAGAAGAGCAGTGCCGTTGAGTGTGCGGTCTGCCTGTCCCATGATTTTGGCAAACGCCGCGCTGATTTTGTCGGAAAGCTATGCTCTGGGGTGTGCCTGCTTGTAGGCATTGAGCAAATGGCTTCGATCGACCTCGGTGTAAATCTGCGTTGTCGACAGGCTCGCGTGACCCAAAAGCTCCTGAATGGACCGCAAATCTGCCCCGTTCCCAAGGAGGTGAGTGGCAAACGAATGCCTCAATGCGTGTGGAGTTGCTGTCTCGGGCAGATCAAGAAACCCGCGAAGCTTCTTGATGAGCAACTGAATGTTTCGCGCGTTGAGGCGCTTGCCCTTCTGGCCGCGAAACAGCGCGGTTCCCTGCTCAAGCACAAATGGACAGGAATTCAGATATTCGGAAATGACCTTCTGCGCGGCCGGCAGCACCGGAACAAGGCGCGTTTTGTTCCCTTTGCCTGTGATGCGCATTGTTCCGGTGCCCGGTCCTGGGGCATCCTCAACATTCATTTCCAGGGCTTCCGAAATACGCAACCCGCACCCGTAGAGCAGCACCAGGACGGCCGTGTCGCGCGCAATAACCCATTGCGGCGCTTCGGGATGTGCGGCCTCCTGCGCCTCATTCATGACCCGCTGTGCGGCCTTCACGGATAAGGGCTTGGGGACGGAATGCGGCAACCTGGGTGTTTGCACCGCACTTATAGCTGGATTGATGACCAGGTCCTGTTTTTCCAGAAACGAAAAGAGAGAACGCATTGACGAGAGCTGGCGGGCGAGAGAACGTGAGGATAGGCCTTCCCGCCTGCGGCTTGCAAGGAATGCCCGAAAATCAGCGACCCTCAATCCATTAAGGTCCGCTAGCGAGGCCTCCCCGCCGAAATGGAGCTGCAAAAATGCAAAAAATTGCCCGCAATCTCTCAAATAGGCTTCGACGGTCTTGTCTGCCATCCGCCGTTCGCCTGCGAGATAACGCAACCAGGCTTGAAGTGCGTCACTGACTTCGCTGTCAACGGATGTCAGCGATTGTTCATCAGCTTGCATACTTTAAAGGATCGACTGACCCGTCTTTTCCCAATCAGCCAGAAAAGTTGCCAAACCCTTGTCAGTAAGCGGATGAGCGGCGAGACTCTGCAGCAATTGAGGTGGAATGGTTGCGACATCGGCCCCCGCAATTGCCGAGTCCCGGACATGGTTCACGCTACGGATTGAAGCAGCCAATATCTCGGTTTCGAGGTCGTCGTAATTGTCATAAATCTCCCTGATCTGCTGGATGAGTTTGATGCCGTCTTCTCCCATGTCGTCCAGCCGGCCGATGAAGGGCGAGATGAAGGTTGCTCCGGCTTTTGCTGCCAAGAGAGCCTGGGCAGCGCTGAAACAAAGCGTGACATTGACCATTTTGCCGTCATCGCTCAACGCACGGCAGGCTTTCAGACCTTCCATTGTCAGGGGAACCTTGACGGCCACGTTCTCGGCAATCCTGGCGAGATGCCGACCCTGTTCAATCATTTTATCCGCTTCAACTGCTGTGACTTCGGCGCTTACCGGACCTTCCACAATGTCGCAAATCTCAGTAATGACTTCCTTGAAATCGCGGCCGCTTTTGGCAATCAGCGAAGGATTCGTCGTTATTCCGTCCACAAGGCCCGTGGTGGTCAGGTCCTTAATGGCGTCCACATCGGCAGTGTCGATAAAAAACTTCATTCGGCGTCCTCTCCAGTAGGCCAGCAGTCATCCTTGCCTCCAGAGTAGCAGACTGAAGGTTTAAGTTGTGTTGCCAACCTGGCGAAGCGGATCACGATCATCAAAACCGCAAGGTTGACCTGTCCGGGCCGTCAGTCCGCCATCCACGACCAGATGAGCTCCAGAGACAAAGGAAGCCTCATCTGAAGCGAGAAATGCGATGGCAGCGGCCACTTCGTCCGGGCGCCCAAGACGGCCCACGGCACAGCTCACACCATATTTTGATGTCATGGCCGACGCGTCCTCAAGGGATCCGATCATGCGTTCGGAAGCTATCGGTCCGGGACAAACTGCATTCGCCCGAATCCCATCGCGTCCAAGTTCCCAGGCCAGGCATTCGGTAAGGTTTATGATGGCCGCCTTGGCGGTGTTATATGCGGCCCAGCCCGGATCCCCTTTCAGGCCGGAGATTGAGGACATATTGACGATTGCGCCTGAACGCCGGGATTTCATCGAGGGTGCGGCGAGTTTGCAGGTCAGGGCAGTGCTGCGAACGTTCAAGGCGAACAAACGGTCCCAATCACCGGCACCCAGCTCAGAAACGTCGCCTTCCTGGCTGCCGCCGGCAATGTTGACAAGCACATCAATTTGGCCTGCCGCGCCTAGAATCTTTTGAAATGCCGTTTCAAGTTCCGAAGGTTCCATAACATCGGCGGTTAGCGCACGAACCTTTTTGCCGGCCTCGCACAGGCGACGGGCCAATTCATCCGCCATGCCGCTCTTGATGTCGATGGCCCAGACTTCCGCCCCTTCGCAAGCCAGGCGCTCGACCGTGGCGGCCCCCGTGCCATCGGCGCCTCCACTGATTACCGCGACCTTATTTTCAAAACGTGATGGAAATTTGCTTTTCATTAACCAGCCTTAAGCGTTTCGCCATTATCCGGTCAGTCTTGTACGTCATATTTGTTGATTCTGTTCCGTACGCAAAACAGGCAGCAGATGTGCCGGCGCGTCAAACACTCCTGTTGTTTCGAAATGGATCAGGGACAATCTCATGCACGTGACTCAGACGAAATTTACGCTTCCAGGCGCGCTTGTTTTGGTGGTTCTTCTTGCGGCAAGTGTTCTGTTGCCCACGCAGGCCAATGCACGCAATCAGTCTGAGAAGGCCGTTGCCTTGGCCCTTAAGGGGCGGTTTCAACAAGCTTTTGATGCTGCTCGCGATCCTGTGGCGCGCAAAACTGTTGAATGGCTCTACCTCCGCAAAAGGCCCAAAGCGGCCGGGTATTCGCGCTTGATGAATTTCGTGCAGCGAAACAAGAATTGGCCCTCCACTCAAGGAATGGAAAAGTCCGCAGAAGGTCATCTGCTGGGTGCGGGGGCCAACACCACTGTTCTGCACGCGCATTTCAGCCGCCATTCCCCGAAATCGGGAGAGGGCACAATTGCGCTGGCCCGCCTGAAACTTGCATCGGGAGACAAATCAGGAGTGAAAAAGCTTATCCGTTCAGCCTGGCTTGACATTTCTCTCTCAAAAACCGGCGAAAGCATCATTCTAAGGAAATACCGCTCGTTTTTGAACAAGGAAGACTTGCAGGCGCGATGGACGAGATTCATTTATCGCCGGAAAATGCGTGGTGCGGTGCGCAACGCCAATTACATCTCCCGCGACCATGCCCGTGCTACCCAATCGGCAGCTCTGTTGTTCAAGCGCCGCAAGGCAGCGCTGGGTTCTTTCAGGAAATTGTCTGCCAGGATGCGTAACACCTATGCAATGAAGTTCGCACTTGCGCATTATTACCGATGGAAGCACAAGCCTGGGCTCTCAATGAAGGTGATGGCCCAGGTCAATCCGAAAGCCGCCAATATTGGAGCCGGCGACGCCTGGTGGGCGCTGCGCAAGCGTGTTGCCCGCGAATTGTTGGGTCCTCTGAACCGGAAACAATGGCAATCGGCTTACAAGGTCGCCGCCAACCACGGCTTTTCCAGCGGAAAATACTTTGCCCAGGGCGAATTTCTCGCCGGATGGATTGCGTTTCGTTTCCTGAACGACCCACAGCGCGGTTACCGGCATTTCGTGCGCATTTCAGCGGCCGATAAATCGGCAGACGAGCGGTCCCGTGGTTTTTACTGGCTGGGTAGGACGCAGTTGGCCACAGGCCGCCCGTCCGATGCGAAGAAATCTTTTCGGGCTGCTGCTGCTTATCCGACAAAGTTTTATGGTCAGTTGTCCCGCGACGCATTGGGCCTTGGCAACAGGCCGCTGCCGCTTAACGTCGTGACACCGACCAAAAAGGATCGCGCTGCGGTTTCGCGCGATGAAGTTTTGCGGGCGTTTACGTTGATTTCCCGGGCGGGCGGCAGAAGGTATCAGCGTGAATTCCTCTGGGCTCTGAGCAGGCGCTTCAGGAAGCATGGTCATCACGCCGCTGTTTCTGCCCATATTCACACGCATTCCGGTTACGTAAACGCGATGCGCTACGCAAGAATTGCCCGTCTGCGCGGTTACGCGATAGACAATTGGGCGTTTCCAAAAGGCGCGATGCCTCGCTGGAAGCAGATTGGTTATCCGGTTGAACGCGCACTTGTTTTTGGATTGACGCGGCAGGAAAGTGAATTTCAGCCTCGTGCGGGCAGCCATGCAGGCGCGCAAGGGTTGATGCAGCTCATGCCGGGCACAGCGAAGATGGTGGCGCGCAAATTCAAGCAACGCCACCGTCGCGCCCGGCTCACGCGCGAACCCGCCTACAACGTCATGCTGGGGGCGGCTTTGTTGGGTGATCTGATGAAGGATTATGACGGATCAATCCCGATGACACTGGCCGCCTACAATGCGGGACCGGGCAATGTGAGAAAGTGGGTTGCGCGGTACGGCGATCCCAGAACGCCTGAAATCGATCCCCTGGACTGGACCGAGTCCATCCATTTTGAAGAGACCCGTCGCTACGTGCGCAAGGTGATGCAGAATATGCAGGTATACCGCAATCGTTTTGGTCAAAGACGTCTTCACGGATTGATGGCAGACCTTCATGGCGCAGGTGGACGGACGGGGTCCGTCCCGAAGACCAGGAGTGCTTGCAATGGCTCAGGGAGCCTTTCAATTGCAAACCTGATTGCCAGGTGCTGATCCAACCTTTCAATTGAGATAGGGTCGCCAGCCGGTCTTAAAGTAGCGGGAAAGCTTCAACTGGCCGAAAGTGATGGATTCCACAGGTTTGGACTCTCCGATCTTGTGCGGAAAACTGGCTGCCGCCCAGGTTCCGGGAAGCCGGAAACCGTTATTGATTCGATCAGTATCGGGAACGCAGGATTCCGCGAATCTTCAGAGATCCCCTGCATGGAGCGTTTGCATGCGAATTGGTTTATTCATCTGATCGCCGAGGATTTCAGAGCCGAAACCGTGACAAAATTATCGCAGCTAAAACTTATTAGGCCCAATTGGGGTCCAATCCTCACAGGTTTCTGAAATTATACCATTTCAGGTATTGATTTTTGGGGTGTGCAATGCTTTCGAGTGTCAGCGGGCGCATTTGGCTCGCATATGCCCAGTCTATCCGTATGCGGTTGCTCGTAGGGCGGGGGACAGGATTGTTAAGACACTCTTTTGGGAGAAAACCATAATGACTAACAGCAAGTGGCTTCGGCGTGCTCTGCTTGGTGGTGTAGCGCTTGGCGTTGCAACAACTGGTGCGCAGGCTGAAGATCTGTCCGCTTTGAAGGCTCAGCTTGAAGCTCTTCAGAACCGGGTAAATGAACTCGAAACAACTCCGGCCGCCCCTTCGGCTCTGCCGGACGGTGCAAGCCTGATCACGCTCAAGCGTGGCCAGGGGTCCTTGAGCGACTGGAATGTCGACAGGAAGTCTGAAGGCCGTCTGCCGCAGGACACCGGCTTCACGATCGCTGTCACACCAACCGCTGACGTTCCGGCTCCTGTCACTGAAGTGACTGTTTCCGGTTACGTTAAAGGCGACGCGATCTATGACTTCAATCAGGACAGCCTGGGGGACACGTTCACTGCCGGTTCTGGCATCGACAACTCTCGGCAGAACACTTCCGGTGTGCGTTTCCACGCGCGTCAGTCCCGCTTCCGCATCCGTTCGCGCACGGACACGGCCGTTGGCCAGCTCCGCACATTGATCGAAGGTGACTTCTTCCGGAACAACAGGGGCAACCCTGTGTTCCGCCTCCGCCACGCCTGGGGCGAGTGGGACATGACCCCGAACTGGACCCTTGGCGTTGGCCGCTTCTGGCGCATTCACTGCGATGTGTTCACTTCGATCAGTACGCTTGACTTCGGTGGTACAGCCGGTGGTTGCTCGAACACTCGTGCAGCACAGGTTCGCTTCACCCACACCAACGGTCCGCTGTCCTGGCGCTTCGGCGTCGGCGAGCCTCACATGAGTCCTGATCGTGCAGGCCCAGGCGGTCGTCTGTCCCCGGACTTCCCGGCACTTTCGTCAGCTGTTCTGTATGATGCCCCTGGCGGTCACCAGCTCTTCGTTGGTGGAACCGTTGAGCACATCGACTATGAGAGCGCCGAGAATGATATCAACGACGACGATGTGGGTTGGGAAGTTCAGGGTGGTGCGAACATCAACCTCGGCGACATTGCTACCTTCACTGGTCACCTGGTATACAGTGACGGCATCACCAACCTGCTGGGCGACGGCCATGGTAGCCACGTAGTCACAGATAATTATCAGATCGACAACTACAAAGCTTGGGGCGGTTACGCTGGTCTGTCGTTCAACGTAACGGACACCACTCAGTTCAACGTCCAGTACGGTCATGCAAACCCATCAGGTGGTACACCTAGCTTCAGACATACGAACACGATCCACGCCAACATCCAGTGGCGCCCTGTTCGCCAGATGCGTCTCGGCTGGGAAGTGGTTTACGGCTGGAAAGAGAACACAACAGAGACTGCAGATCTGCCGGGCCGCAAGCGCACCGAAGATGCTGTTCGCGGCCAGTTCGCCGCATGGTTCTTCTTCTAAGAACTACTGCATAGCCTGAAACTGTGTGGCCGGCCTGGCGTCTTGCCGGGTCGGCCATTTTCATTCCTGGACCTGGTTTCATGCAGGGGCAGGAGCCAGACCGGTTGGCGTTGTCTGAACCGGTTCCGATGCAGGCCGGGTGTTCCGGGGAGTTCTGGTTTCGACTGAAACAGAGGTCCTTGCAGCCTCGATCCGGTTCATCCGTTCAATGACGCTGTCGAGCGTGTCATGGACTGCCACAAGCGTTTCGTAGGTGCGTTGATCAGAACTCTGTGTTCGGGTCTGAACGGCTTGCAAGCCCTGGTGCAGTGCGGAAATTTCCTCTTGAGCCAGCTGATTTGTCTTTGCATCAACTTCGACACGCAACCGGTCAACCATGCGGATGGCAGCAAGTTCCGCTGTCGTTGCCGCTTCATTTCTGCTGGTGTGCAGTTTGCTCGTCAGTTGAGCTATCGAGGTTTCGATCTGGGCGATGGAAGCAACGCGGCGTTCCTGTTCGCTCAGGCGGTCGCCGATCTGCTTCACGTGTGTTTCGAGCACCTTTACCGCCATAGTGTTGTCCGGTTGCGCCCGAGCAGCGGAAATGCGTGCGTCAAGCTGCAGGACCTTCGCTTCCAGATCGCCTGCTTTTGAACGTTCTTCCGGCGAAGGCAGGGAATTTTGCAAGTCATGCACAAGTTCAGTGATCCGTTGATGCAGGATGTCGAACGGTTGTTCAGTCTCTTGCCTGGAAACCTGCTTTGTCAGGTTTTCAAGTGAAGCGCGCATGGACTGCAAGTCACGATTGGATGCAGCCGAAGCCTTGATTTGACGGACCTGTTCCGTTAACTGAGCAAGATCGTTGCGATTGCGCGCAGCCGCATCTTCGCTCTCCTCATTTGGCAAGGCTGTGGATTGTGTCTGGATTTGTCGGGCGAGGCTTTCTACCCGTTGTTCAACGGCTGCCAGGTCTGCTCGCGTTAAGGCGTCTGCAACTTGTACAGTGGCGGCAGTTTCTCCAGCAGCAACCTTTGCGGCGATATTATCGGCAGAGTCGAGTGAGCCATTTCCCGGCTGGACTCGATTGGCCAACTCCGTGAGTTTCCTTTCTATTGTTGCGATACGGGGATGTGTTGCAGCTTCCTGATCTTGTTGATCCAGCTTTTTGGCCAGTTCAGATAGCCGATTTTCCAGGACCAGGATCGCATCTGCGGATTTTTTGACTGGACCTGTCGGCGACGAGGCTGCCCGGGCACCCATTTCAGCCATACGGTCTTGCAGAAATTTAATGACGTCCCGATTTCTTTGCTCTGCCTTTTCTACGTGATCCATCACGCTTTTTATGGCGTGTTCGAAGTTGGCATTTTCAGCTGGCTGTGGAACAGGCGCCAAGGCAGCGGCATGTTGGTTTTCGGCCAGTCTTCCAGCGAGTTCCGAGAGGCGCCGATTGAGAGCATCCATCGTGTGCGACGACGCCCGCTCATTTTGTTCTATGCGCTCAATGAGTTCTTGCATCAGCGGTGTTTCGGCGGGCTGCGTTGGTGGCGCCGCCATGGGAGCGCGAAATCTATTCTCGACCGGTGCTTGCCGGGAAACCATCGAATTAAGCTGGTTGCTGAGTTCATCAAGCTTGTTGCGAAGGGCAGCAGAAGGTCCTTGCGGTGCGCCAATACCTGCCTGGCGCACCGGATGGACATCGTCCCCACCGCCATAGCCTGTCTGTTCGTTCTCCGCGCTGTCAAGCCGCCGAGCGTCTGAGGAAACTCCGGTATTCATGACAATTTTCGCCACATGCTATATCCAAAATGAACGACTCGACGACGTCGGAGGCGCACACGATTCGAAGTTTGAATCACACACGTTTCCACGCCTGAAAGTTAACTTTCCTGGTAAAGATTGAATTAACAAAACGTCCAAAATGGGCACATTTTGCCAAAATGACTGAAACAGGTGTATTGACAACGCACGCACACATTGCGAGACGGGAGATGACTCGGGGCGGGTCAGACTGAAACCGGGATTCAGTCAGGAATGGCGGCCATACCCTGGTGCGCACGCAGATACGCTCAAAGCACGAATGCGCATAGAATTGACGAAGCTGGCTCGTCTGCATGCTCTTTTGCGGCACGCACGCACAGGGTCGGTGCTCTGGTGCATTCCGTTGACGTAAACGTAAAGCAACCTGAATTGAACTATGATCGTTTTGACAGACCGGAAACCGAAGATGAACAACATAACAAATTCTGACCGGACGAAGCAGTATACAATTTCACAGCTTTGCCGTGAATTCGAAGTAACGCCGAGGACTTTGCGATTTTACGAGCAAAAGGATCTTCTGCATCCAGCCAGGGACGGGTTGAACCGGATTTTCAGTTACCGCGACCGGGCCAGGTTGAGCTTGATTTTAAGAGGCAAGAAAGTCGGTTTCTCGCTTGATGACATCAAGGAGATGCTGGACCTCTATAATTTGAAGGATGGCCAGATAATCCAACTGCAGGCGGCCCACACCAGGGGTCAAAAGCAGTTCAGGCAATTGCTGGACCAGAAGGTTGCGCTTGATGAAGCCATTGCCGATCTGAAGCGCGGCCTGGAAATCGTGGAAGGTATGCTAACTGAGCGGGGCATGAGCACAGAGGTATCCGTGCAACAGGCCAAATCAGCTTGAACCTGCTTTAAAAATTTGCAAGAAATTCTGAGGGTCGCGTATGCGGCTCCTCTTTCTTGTTGCATACTCCAGGCAGTCGCTAATCTCTTGACGAGCACTACATGGTAATTTTGAATACCCCCAAACCGGATTGGATGAGTGAAGATCTGGAAATGCTGGAGGATGGCTCCAAAAGGCTGTTCGAAAATGAGTACGTGCCGCACTATGACCGCTGGGAAGAGCAAGGCCGTTTTGATCGCTCGGCATGGGAATTGGCTGGAGAGTCGGGGCTTCTTTGCGCTGAAATTCCGGAAGAATACGGCGGTGCAGGTGGCTCGTTTGCGCATGATGCGGTGATTGCCCAACAAATAACCCGCACCGGGATCGATGGTTTCGGCTTGCCCCTTCATAACGCGATTGTCGCGCCGTACATCCTCCACTACGGATCGGAAGAGCAACGAAAGCGTTGGCTGCCAAAACTTGCCAGCGGTGAAATGATCGGTGCAATCGCGATGACTGAACCCGGGGCCGGTTCTGATTTGCAAGCTGTGCGTACATCAGCCAAGCGGGATGGAAACCACTACATCGTAAACGGGCAAAAGACGTTTATCACCAACGGCATTATGGCCAATCTGGTTGTTCTGGTGGCCAAGACCGACCCGGCGGCCGGAGCCAAAGGAACTTCTCTCTTTGTCATCGAAACGGACGAGGTTGAGGGTTTTGAACGTGGACGAAATCTGGACAAGATCGGGCTCAAATCCAACGACACAGCAGAGCTGTTCTTCAACGATGTGCGCGTAACCGCGGACGCGTTGCTTGGGCCTGTTGAAGGGCAGGGATTTGTCCACCTCATGGAGCAGTTGCCTCAAGAGCGTCTGCTGATCGCATGCCAGGCCATGGGTCGAATCGAGCGGGCGTTGGCTGTGACAATCGACTATGTGCGAGAGCGGGAGGTTTTCGGATCGAAGCTCCTCGACTTTCAGAACACCCAGTTCAAGCTGGCAGAGTGCAAAACCGAGGCAACGGTTGCGAAGGTCTTTGTCGACAACTGCATCGGACAGTTGGTGAAGGGTGAACTCGATGCTGCAACAGCATCCATGGCCAAATATTGGGTCAGCGATCTTCAGTGCAAGATCATCGATGAATGTCTGCAACTCCACGGCGGCGCTGGCTTCATGAACGAATATCCAATTGCCCGGATGTATCGCGATGCGCGTGTTGAACGGATCTACGGTGGCACAAACGAAATCATGAAGGTGCTTATCGCTCGCACTCTTTAGAGGAAGCACGCAAAGAACTTTACGGAGAACCTGGAATGGCTGAAGTCGACTACTATTTCACCATGCTTTCACCCTGGGCCTATATTGGGCATGACGCGTTTCACGACGCCATGGAACGCACCGGCACGACGGTGAGTTATTTGCCCATAAACTTGCCGCAGGCCTTCGAGGCAACTGAAACGCAAATGCTTGGTAACAGGCATAAAACAAGGCAGGATTACAGAACGCTTGAGCTGCAGCGCTGGGCGGTCAAGCGCGGTTTGACGTTCAACTTCTGGCCAGCCTATTGGCCCTTCCAAGCAGTGACTGCGGACCGCATGATGATTGCCGCGATATCGGCAGGTGAGAACCCGGCGCCCTTTATGCGCGAAATATTCACGGGCATTTGGGAACGCGAAACGAACTACGCCGAAGAGAACGCACTTGTTGCCGCAGCCGACGCGGTTGGTATGGACGGCATCGGTCTGCTTGAGCGTTCACGTGGTGACGATAGTGCCGCAACACATGCCGCTAACACAACTGCTGCCATTGATCGAGGTGTCTTTGGGGTCCCTGCCTATTTCTACGACGGAGAATATTTCTGGGGTCAGGATCGGGTTGAGCTTCTCGAAGATGCGCTTGTCGCCGGCCGCTCCGGTTACAAAACGGTCTACCCGGATGCAAAACAGAATTGCTGATTCTGGATAACCGACTTTGCATGGAGTAAGTCAGGATGCGAATTTTCAAACCGCTTGTGTTCCTCATGCTTGTCGCAGGGTCGTCCGCCGCGAACAGCCAGGATGCCCGTTTTTCAATGCAGAATACGGACGATGGCTTCGTTAAGCTGGACAGCATAACCGGCATGGTGACCGAATGCAGAAAGAAGCGGAATAAATGGGAATGTGCGGTTGTAAATGAGGAAAATCCCGCACAACGCCGGACAGATCTGGAAGATAATCGACTAAAACAGGACAACGCGAAACTGAAGGAACGCGTCAGCGGCCTGGAGAGCAAGATCAAAGAACTTGAAAGCAAGTCGACGAAGCTCCGTCTGCCCGAAGACAAGGACCTCGACAAGTTGATGGGCTTCTTTGAAAAATTAATAAATAAATTCATGGATTTGACCGATAAGACACAGAAGAAGGCCAGCGAGGAAACGTGAGGGCACAAGAGCAATGAATTCAACCACATTCGATGTGTACATCGACGGCAAAGTCGCCGAACTTACCCTCAACCAGCCTGACAAGCTGAACGTCATGACACGTGAATTCTGGAGTGAATTCAGGGAGCAAGTGAAACTTCTGGATGCAACAGGTGAAATCCGGGCGCTGATCATTTCCTCCACGGGCAAGCATTTTACCGCCGGAATGGATCTTGGCGTTTTCCAATCGATGCCAGATCTGAACAATCACGAACCTGGCAGGGCAAGAGCCGCTTTGATGAAGACGGTTGCCGACTTTCAGGAAACGTTCACATGCCTGGAACGCGCTCGATTCCCCGTTCTTGCTGCAGTGCAAGGTGGATGCATTGGTGGTGGTATCGATCTCGTAACAGCATGTGACATGCGATACTGCACTCAGGACGCCTTTTTTGTCATACAGGAAATAAACGTTGGCATGACTGCTGATGTGGGAACTTTCCCGCGATTGCAAAAGGTTATGCCGGAAGGTTTGGTGCGAGAGCTGGCCTATACCGGCCGCCGTCTAATGGCGGAACGGGCACGTGACAGCGGTTTGGTAAATCAGGTGTTTGAGGATCAGGAAACGCTTTTGGCTGAGGTGCGAGAAATTGCGAAAGAGATCGCTGGCAAGTCCCCGCTTGCGATCTGGGGGTCCAAAGAAGCGCTGAACTATGGCCGGGATCACACTGTGCCCGAAGCACTCGACCGAATGGCTACGTGGCAAGCCGGGATGTGGCATATGCCCGATATGCATATCGCATTCAAGGCGAACAAGGAAAAGAGCGAAGCTGAATTTGCAGATCTTCTTCCGAATAGAAGTGTGATATGATCCAGGCGCGTCAATTATCTCAGAATTGATGATGTAATGCAGCAGTTACAAGCCAGAATTGCCGTCAGAACCCGGGCTAATTCAACGGTCGGTATTTCATCTGAAATCCAGAATTGGCTTCATGAAATTGGAGCAAAATTTGGTGTGCTAACGGTTTTTATTATGCATACGTCTGCATCCTTGATGATACAGGAGAATGCTGATCCTGATGTGCAAGCAGATCTTTTGGACGCCTTGTCGATAATTGCCCCAGAAACTGACAGTTATCGACATAGTACCGAAGGTCCTGATGATATGCCGGCACATATAAAATCAGCCCTCACTTCGACATCCCTGACTATTCCCGTAGAAGCTGGTCGTATGACACTGGGTACTTGGCAAGGGATCTATCTTGTCGAGCACCGTGCCATGGCGCACGACCGGCAGATCGTTCTCCACTACTCTGGCGATCTGGATTAGCATAAAAAATGGCGGGCTCTTTAGAGGCCCGCCAAGTCAGGAAGGAGTGGAAGTCTATCGCAGGGAGGAGAACGACAGACTTCCCGGGAGGAAATGCCAAATCAATGATTTGGCGGAAGAGGACCCTGCTGGAAGGGCAAGCCGTTCCTGCAGCGTTCGAGGAAGATATGGACTTTGTTGCACTGCAGCACAAGGTATGCTTCTGCATGACTGCCATGCAGTTTGTGCATGATTGCAAACTTGAGAACGCCGATTAGTTTACCACTCAATCCGTTCTAGGTCGGTAAAAGTGATTTCGGTAGTACCGTCGTCTCCCAGGTCAATTGTACCAGACGCGTCTGCAGACAGTTGAATAAAACTGGTGCCAGTGCTCACAACTGAACTGCCCGTGTTGAGATTGAGAGTCCAATCGGTTCCCCCGGTACCCGTGACCTGCTTCCCTGAATAGTCCCCGGTTTGAGGTTAGTCTGTTCTATTGAGAGAGGAGACGGAGGGTGAAGCGATCAAGGTTCAGTGAAGAACAGATCACAGGGATGCTGAAGGAGCATCAGGCAGGGCTTTCGGCCGCAGAGCCATGCCGCAGGCACGGCATCAGCGATGCCACCTTTTACAAGTGGCGTTCCAGGCAGGGTGCATTGAAGTGTCCGATGCCAGGAAGCTCAAATCGCCTGAAGATGAGAACCGCAAGCTGAAGAAACTGTTGGCCGGGGCATTCCGGATACCTCTCGCATTGTCAATCTGCGCATAGACGCCAGCCATGGCCGCACCTGGGGGCAGCAAGCTGGTCATTCCCGATAAATCGGCCTTCAGAAAAGGATGGTATGCTGCACCGTAGTTCAGTGTTCCCGGCGCTACCTGACCAACGGATTGTCTGAAACCTGCGATGACGTGGTTGCGATCTGCTGTGAATGTCGCTGACGTCTGATCGAGCTTGTCCGCGCCATAGACATCCAATATCGCCATGCGATCCTGTAACTTTCCGCATTGATCGAGCATGTCCTTGAGGAGGAGTGCGAAGTCGCTGGCTTTTTCCGGTTTCACGGCATCCGGGACGACCAGCATGGTCGATCCAACGCGCTCCCCGATTTCCCTGAGGCCCTTTTGCAGACCGGCGAGTGAGACGGTGCCATCGTTGTCTCCAGACAGACCGACCGGGACGATGTAACGCTCGTCCCCGCCGTTGTCGTAGAAGAGCTGCATGTTTTCAGAGAGATGGCAGTCTCCTCCGAAGTAGGTTTGGTAATCTGCTAACGAACCAATCTGATTGCTTGAAGCACGACGGATTTCTTGTTCGCCTCTGCTTTGGCTGTATAGCCGATAAATGCCGGGACTGCCGTCTGAATGCCAACAATTGAAGGGGGGAATGCGCCTTCTTCAGTGACGTAAACCCCAGGGGTTTTGGGTGAATTATCGTGGCCATAAGGGTATATCTTCCCATTGTGTAGTTTAACCGGTCCCCGAGGACGCATCCTGCACCAGTGTCAGCCTGGTTGATGTGGGAATACTCACGTTGCCGTTTGCAATTTGCCCTGGTCGCTGCGTAAAAAAAAATCCGATCCAGAGTCAAAATTTCTGCATTTTTCATCATGTTAATTGTGCGGTATAAACCAGGCCCGTTCAGGAAGATCTGATGACCAATACCCACAAAGTTTCCATCTGGCGCGGCGGCGCGGAAGGGTCCTATGCGACCTATGAAGTTCCTGCGCGCGAAAGCCAGACGGTGCTGGATGTGGTCACCTATGTGCAACGGTATCTGGATCAGACACTAACGTACCGCTTTGCTTGCCGGGTGGGCATGTGCGGCTCATGTGCCATGACCGTGAATGGTGTGCCGCGCTGGACCTGCCGGACACATGTTTCCAAGGTGACGGGTGGGGGCGAATTGAAGATCGCTCCGCTCGCGAATATGCCGGTCATAAAGGATCTGGCCTGCGACATGACCGGGTTCTTCGAGAAGTGGCAGAAAGCTCAATCGCGTTTTGTCCCGACAAAAACCCGCAAGAATCCGATGGAACCGATCAAGCCGGACACACCTGGACGGGTTGCGGCGAATGCGGGCATCGAATGCATCAATTGCGGGGTCTGTTATGCGGCATGCGACACCGTGCGCTGGAATGATGACTATCTTGGGCCTGCCGCATTGAACAGGGCGTGGACGCTCGCCAATGATGAGCGGGACGGTGCACAGGCGGCCCGCCTGAAGGCTGTCTCCGATCATGACGGTTGCTATTCCTGTCATAGCCACCAGAGCTGTGAGGCCCATTGCCCGAACAGTCTGAACCCAGCCGCCTCCATTGCCGGTCTCAAGCGCCTGTCCGTGTCTGCTTACCGCAAAGGTGAGCTCAAATGAGGGCATTGAGATTGTACCTTGTGCAACGTGTGACTGCGGCCATCATGGCACCACTGGTGTTCCTGCACCTCGGTTTGATCCTTTATGCGGTGCAGGGCGGCTTGAGTGCAGAGGAGATCCTGTCGCGCACCCAGGGCAGTGTCTTCTGGGGCTTTATCTATGGCTTGTTCGTGTTCTGCGCCTCGTTCCATGTTTCGATCGGTCTGACCAATATCCTGCAGGAATGGACGCGCCTCAGCCGGATCATGGCCGCGAACATCGCCCACACCTTCGGGCTTGTTGCGATGGTCCTTGGCTTCCGTGCGGTCTATGCGGTTGTGTTCTGATGCTCAGAGCTAGAAAACATGATCTCAATTTATACATGTGTCATCCCGGCTTCGCTTCCGTTTGTCCGGGATGACAGTTCAAGATCATTGTCATGACCAAACCACACAGAAAACCACTCTGGTATGCGGCCATGGTTCACCGGTTGTCGGGGTTGGCGCTGTCGATCTTTCTGCCCTTCCATTTCCTTGTGCTCGGGCTGGCAATCAAGGGCGAGGCAGAGCTGGATGGGTTTCTGAAATGGACGGACTCGCCGTTGGTGAAGTTTGCGGAGATGGGGCTGGTGTTCCTGCTCACCGTCCATCTGCTTGGTGGTCTTCGCTTGCTGGTGCTTGAGAATTTTGCCTGGCGTGAAGGGCAGAAAACCATCGCGACCTTTGCGGCAGGTGTCTCCGTGCTCGCAGCTTTTGCGTTTCTCTTTCAGGTGGTGTAGTGGAACGGCTGCAGACAGATGTTCTCATTCTCGGCAGCGGTGGCGCGGGCCTGTTTGCTGCGCTGCATGCGAAAGATGCGCGGTCTGACCTCTCCGTCACCATCGCCACCAAGGGCCTGCTCGGCAAGTGTGGCTGCACGCGCATGGTGCAGGGCGGTTACAACGTGGCGCTCAATCCGGGCGACAGTGTTGAGCGCCATTTCATGGATACCATCGAAGGCGGCAAATGGCTGCCCCACCAGGGCATGGCCTGGACGCTGGTTGAGACAGCGGTGGAGCGCATCCACGAGCTGGAGAACGAAGTTGGCTGCTTCTTTGATCGAAACCCGGACGGCTCCATGCATGGCAAGGCCTTTGCCGGCCAAACCTTCGACCGCACGGTGCACAAGGGTGACCTGACCGGGATCGAAATCATTGGTCGGCTGATGGAACAGGTCTGGGCGCGCGATGTCCAGAAGCTGGAAGAGCACCGGGCCATTGGCCTGATCCCGGCCGCAGATGGCGACGGTATCTCCGGCGTGCTGTTCATCGATATCCGCACCGGTGCGTTCCGGTTTGTGCAAGCCAAGGCGGTGCTGCTGGCAACCGGCGGCGGGCCGAGCATGTATCGCTATCACACCCCCTCCGGTGACAAGAGCATGGACGGACTGGCCATGGCCCTGCGTGCCGGATTGACCTTGCGTGATATGGAGATGGTACAGTTCCACCCGACAGGACTGCTTGCTGGCCCGGACACCCGGATGACCGGGACCGTTCTGGAGGAAGGCTTGCGCGGGGCAGGCGGTTATCTTCTGAACGGCGCTGGCGAGCGCTTCATGGCCTCTCAGGAAGAGAAGGCCGAGCGCGCGACCCGCGATATTGTCAGCCGGTCCATTTATCGTGAGATGCAGGCCGGGCGCACGACGCCTAATGGCGGGATCCATATTGATATGCGGCACCTCGGGGCTGAGGATGTGCGTGTGCGTTTCAAGGGCATGATGGAGCGTTGTGCCGATTGCGGCTTTGATCTGGCGGGCGGCCTGGTCGAGGTGGTGCCGACGGCGCACTATCTCATGGGCGGTCTGGTCTGCCATGTGGACACCAGCACTTCGATGCCCGGGCTGTTTGTTGCGGGAGAAGACTCCGGCGGTGCGCACGGCTCCAATCGTCTTGGCGGGAACGGGGTGGCCAACTCTACTGTGTTTGGCGGGATCGCCGGCGACGTGATGGCCAACTTCGTTGGTGACCGGAAGTTCGCGGCACCAGATGAAGCGGTTTTGGAACGCGATATTGTACGGGCCGAGGCGCCATTTGCCCAATCTGCCGGTGATATCCATTCCCTGCGCGACGAGCTGCAGGACATCATGTGGGACGATGTGGGCGTGATCCGCTCCGCAGAAGGCCTTGAGCGTGGCATCGCCAAGCTGGATGAGCTGGAATCCCGGCTGATGCAGACCGGTCTGCCGGAGATGGATTTGCGCTTCAACCTGACCTGGCATGACTGGCTCAATCTGCAGAGTCTCATTGACACCAGCAAGGTCATCGCCCGAACGGCTCTGCAACGCGAAGACTCGCGCGGGGCCCATTATCGTGATGATTTTCCGGAATCCGGTAAACCTGAAGACAGCCGGTTCACGACCGCCCAGCTTGATGGTGGCGAGTTGGTTATCTCGGATGAAGCCGTCGAGTTTACACATGTTCGCCCGGGCCAAACACTGCTGAAAGAGGTGGCCGAATGAGCAACACAACCGGACGCTCATCTATCGATCTGAACGCACCGTTCAGTGCCGGTTCACAGAAGCATGGCTATTTCGCTCCTCAAAATCAATATCTGGAGGAACGAACCCATGAAACCTGGAAAACAGGCAAGTCTACTTGCCGCGACGCTCGGGCAGATGGTGCTGACGGATGTTGCATTTGCAGGACATCAGTGCCAGGGAACGGTGCAGGCCAATGTCACATGCTTGGCGTCGGACAGATCGACGGCGACGATCCAGGCGAAACGCGCCGCTACAGTTGCCTGGCGCAGCAGGGCGCGGGCCACATACGGTCGTGCTTGTGGAAGCTGGACAATCGCCCGGGGCAAGCGGATTACTTGCCGGTCTCAGTGTGGCCTCTTGAGCAGGTCAGCCTGGTCAGCGCATTGCCCTGCCAGGGCCCAAGCCTGTACACTTCAAAACATTCGCCCGCCGTATCAACGTGTAACCAACCGGCGGCGCCCCTAAAACAGGAGATCCTTCCTTGATCCCGATAGCAAGCTTGCAAGCAACCGCTGAAGATCTGATGGCCAAAGCCGCCATCGAGATTCCGGAGGACTATCTCGACGGCCTGCGCGGTCTGGCGAATGTGGAGAGTGGTGAACTTTCCGCCTTTGTGATCCAGGCCATGCTGGAGAATTACGAAGCCGCCAAGGAAGACCGCGCGGCCATGTGCGGGGACACTGGCGTGCCGCGCTGGTTCGTGAAGATCGGCAATGAGGCGCGGATCGAGGGCGGGCCGATTGCGCTGGAAGCTGCGCTCCGCAAGGCGACAGCGAAAGCCACGAACGATGTGCCGCTCCGGCCAAACCGGGTACATCCGCTCTGGCGTACGGACCATGACAATAATGTGGGTCTCAATGCGCCGGAGATTGAATACAGCTTTCACCCGGATGCGGACTGGATCGAACTCACCACCGTGCACAAAGGCGGTCTGTTTGGTTCTGACTATCGCATGCTGTTTCCCGGCGACGGGATCGACGGCATCAAACGCTTTTATCTCGATACGCTGATTGCCTTTGGCAAGCGCGGGCTGGCCTGTCAGCCGGCCATCGTGGGCATCGGGCTTGGCGGCTCCAAGGACAGCTGCATGGCATTGGGCAAGCAGGCGTCGTGCCTGCGCACTGTGGGCAGCAGCAATCCCGATCCAGGTATTGCGGCGCTGGAAGACGAGTTGAAAGATATGGGCAACAATATCGGTATGGGCGCCATGGGTTTCATGGGTTCGTCCATGGTGGTCGATTGTCATATCGAGGCCGGTTACTGCCACACTGGCGGCATGCCCATGAGCGTGCACATGTTCTGCCTGTCGTCCCGCCGCGCCACAGCGCAGGTCACACCAGACGACAAGGCAAAGTTCCGGACGGATCCGGAATGGTTCACGGATTATTCAAGACGGGAGACAGTCGAATGGCTGCCAGCGGCAACGGACTCAAGACAGCGCGCCTGAAGCTTCCGGCAGCTAAGGAAGATCTTAAGGGGCTCGAAATCGGCACGGTTGTCTATCTGGACGGCCGGCTCTTCACTGCACGCGAAGGCGTCTACAAAAAGGCGGTGGAGGAGGGTGCCGGCATGCCCGGGACGCAGGAAGAGATTGGCACCGCCAATTTCCATTGCTCCCCGGCGGCCACCATTCGCGAGGACGGCTCCTACAATATGGGCTCCGTCACGGCCACGGCCTCCTTCCGCTTCAACAAGTGGCTGGATGACTGGTTCAAGATTTCCGGCTGCAAGATCATTATCGGCAAAGGCGGAATGTCGCCGGAGGTCTACAAGGAAAAGTTTGTGCCCAACGGCGCGGTCTATCTGACGACGGTCGGCTATGGCACCGGTGCTCTGCTGGGGCGCGGCGTGAAACGCGTGGTGGACACACACTGGCGCGATGAGCTCGGGCTGGCCCAGTGTATCTGGGTGATTGATGTTGAAAACTTCGGCCCGTTCCTGGTCGAAAGCGACCTTGAGGGTAACAGCCTGTTTGAACGCGAAAACGCCCGCGTCGCCGCCAACATCGCCCCGCTCTACGAAGGCCTGAAACCGGCCATCATGAAACGCTATGGGGAGACCGATGACCGCGAGGAAGAGGTGATCTGAGCGCGGCCAAGCTCTCGAATTCGCTCAAGCTCCGAGGTTCAACTTAACAGTCATTAGCTCCGCGTATGGCAACGTTGTCCGGCAGATCGGAGTTGATATCGACCCATGAAATCTTGCTTTCACGGTGCCAGTGCGCCTTTGGCTCGAACTGATCCGGTTCGTCCAATGTGCCGATCCAGATTGTTGTAAAGTCAAGCCCCCCGGCAAATAATACATGGGTGATCCGCACTCAGGGCAGAAGCCGCGCCTCACCGAAGCGCTGGAGCGGTACCCTTGTGGCTGGGCACCGGTGAAGCGGAAGTCTGCAGTGTTGAAGAACACCCAGGCACCGAACAGACCCCCAACGCTGCAAGAGAGTGAATTTGAAGTCCTGTATCGCAGCGCGCAACAGGCGCTCCACACCGGCCGCAGCATGTGGGTCGTGATCGCCATGGACCGCATGGACAGGACAACAGATGTCTTCAACCTTCCGTAGCAGGCCGCCGCTGCGCTTAAGTCGGACGCTTCCTGCCAGGCGCTTTCGAAGACCGTTCGATCAAATTGGACTGCGGGAACGGAGTGATCGATCAGGGCATATGAATCTGCCTTGTCCATGAGGAAGATGGCACTTCGAAGGGAGTCGGGATCGTCGCCGTCGCTCTCTTTCAGGAAAGAGGCGATTTCGGCCTGTTCGATTTTGTCCAGCAGCGCGTGACGTGTCTTCTGAATTTGAGCCGTCCCCGGCTTTGAACGGGGCGCAGCCGATCAGGACAGGTTTGGACACAAGAGAAGGGTGCTGTGCGGTGAGGAAGCATGCCAACCAGGCACCCCATGACCAGCCGATGAGCATGGCGGGGTATGGTGGCGCGATGCTGCAACTGACCCTGCAGCTCCACAATCTGGCCGGATACGGAGACTGCAGTCTGGCGAGGCTCAAGAACGCCGTACCCCCTTGCAGCAAGCTCTTGAGCAAACGGCGCGACCTCTCCGAATACGCCTGGACCGCCATGGATGACGGCGATGGAATAGGGAGGGTGACCGTATTTTCTCAAGTTCAGCTTTCAACAGTTGGAAGACGCAACCAGGCTTCGCTGCAGCGAGTAAGCGTAAGCGTGCCTCCATCAATTATGCGCGGCCCACGTGGCTCTTTTCAGGGCAGGTGCTGTGTGAGCGTTCTGCGCATCGGTGCTTGGAGCCTGCGTGGGCCGGTGGTAAACAGCGGACCGTGTGGCAAGAGCGATCAAGATAAGACGAATGAACACAAAGGAAATTCTCGGCAAGCTCATTGCCTTTCCGACGGTCAGCCGGAATTCCAATCTGGACCTCATTGCGTTCATCCAGAATTATCTGGACGGACAGGGCGTGACCTCCCAACTGATCCACAGTGAGGACCGCGGCAAAGCGAACCTGCATGCGATTATCGGGCCTGAGGATGTGCCGGGTGTGATGTTGTCCGGGCACACGGATGTGGTCCCGGTGGAGGGGCAGGACTGGTCGTCGGATCCGTTCGAAACGATCGAGCGGGACGGGCGCCATTTCGGCCGGGGAACGGCGGATATGAAGGGGTTCATTGCGTCCGTGCTCGCCGCAGTCCCCGAGATGAAGCGGCGAGACCTCGCCCGGCCTATTCATCTGGCGTTTTCTTATGATGAAGAGATAGGATGCATCGGTGTCCGCCGGATGATCGAGGTATTGCAGGACGCGCCGGTCAAGCCGGCCTTTTGCATCATTGGCGAGCCGACGGAGATGCAGGTGGCCATCGGACACAAGGGCAAGACGGACGCCTTGTGCCATTGCCACGGAGTAGAGAGCCATTCCGCATTGGCGCCCAAGGGGCTGAACGCGATTTATCTGGCGAGCGAGATGATCCAGGTTATCCGGGATCTGCAAACCCATGTGATCGAAACCGGCGCGCGGGACGATCATTATATGGTGCCCTATACGACCCTGCATGTGGGCGTGATCGAAGGCGGCACGGCGCTGAACATTGTCCCCAACGCCTGCCAGTTCCGCTTTGAGATCCGCAATCTGTTGGAAGATGATCCCATGGCACTGATGGCCAAACTGGAGGCCGAAGCGGCGAAGATCGCCGGCGCCTATCAGGAACAATTCCCCTCAGCGAAGATCGACATCACGATCTCCAATGAATATCCAGGCCTGAACACGCAGCCGGACGCGGAGATTGTACGTTTCGTCAAATCCCTCACCGGCCATAACGACCACATGAAGGTAGCCTTCGGCACAGAGGGCGGCCTGTTCAGCGAACGCATGGGCCTGCCCACGGTGGTCTGCGGGCCGGGATCGATGAATCAGGGACACAAGCCGGACGAGTTCATCGCAGCGAGTGAACTGCAGAAGTGTGATGTGTTCATGGGGAAGTTGCTGGGGAGGGTTTCGAGTTAGAGACAGAGACGTTGGCTCCTGCGAAGAAGCGCTTGTTCTAAAGGCCGTGTGCGTGGTTTTTCAGTTGAATGCCAACCGGCCAGCGGAAATGACGGCGCTATTTTTCGCGCGAACGTTCATGGATAGCAGAAGCTGCACGGAGCCAGGCTGCTTTGACCTCTTCTTCGGCGCGGTCAGCCAAGTCTACCGGAAATGTCCCATAAACTCGCACGTACCAATCAGAAACGATGGCGCGGATATTGATATATCGCGCGGGCGTTCGATTGCTTTGGCGCATGCCGGATACAGCTCGCTCGAAAGGCTCAAAGTGCACCAGGATTGAGTCATAAATAGGAACAAATCCCGTATAAATAACTCTGACGTCTGATAACTTCGTCAATTGATGCAGTTCTTGCCGAGACAATAGTTTCGTTCGTGCAACTGCTTCTCGAAATGGCCGAGCGAGGCCCGGCTTTGTCGCAAGTCGCTGTAGATAGAGTTTGTAGGACGCGGATTGACCAGTTTCTTTGCCCTTCTCTTTGTCGGCTTGGTAGGTGCATCTGGCTGCGGGAACGAGTTCGTTGATGTAACCCTCGTATTTTTGCTGTTCCTGCAAGGACTCACCGGCGCTAATTTTTTCCAGGGGAAACGATGCAGCTCCATCTGCCAGACAGCGAGCGCCGCTCAATATATGCTCGATCTGTGTATCGTCCGCCTTGTCCAGCCGCCAATTGTCTTCAGCCGAAGCCTTTGACAAGGACCGAAGCTCATAACTCTCGTTCTTTAAAATCTCTTCGGCAGAAAAAGAATTGCTGAACTTTAATCCGCCACGAACCGCCGAGATCATAGCAGGGAATTGAGTATTAGCACCGGATACGGGAATTGTCACCAGATCTTTCTGGAAGGTCCGCAATCCCGGCAAAAACTGCCCTGCAATGAAAGACAGCAAAAACACTGAAAATGTTAGGCCTACTAAAACGCCCGGATTGACGAATGTGCGCCTTCTGCAAAACAACCAAAGTGGAGCAATGAGCAAAACCGCTATACCTGCAAAACTCGCGATCCAGTTCAGGAAATACTCTGCCTTTTCGTCAAGGAATGTATAAATCACTCTAGGTCAGAGCGCTGCAAAAAGGCGAGGCCAAGCGCGCTGGCCCTTTGGCGGCGGTGGCGAGTTCTTGTGTTTCCACTTGATGGAGTTTCGTGTACCTCGGGCACAGTTTCATTTTCGAAGGGCTGAGCTGTGCCATGCGCACGTCTCTTGATTGAGAATAGCGGTATGCCTGCTTCCAGATCTTGCATTAGCTCCACATGCAATTCGACCTCACCTATTTCTGGGGCCGATACATTTTTTGGCCCGTTTGGAGTTTGGACAGTGAGCACAAACTCCCCGCGATCCACTTTGAGCCCATCAACAGCCGGGCGGATTGCGACGATGTAGGCCGGATGAAGGGCCGGCTCCTCAGGCATCCGGACTTGTGTTTTGGCGGGAGGTGGAATTATTCTGAATTTATGCCGATTCAATTCCAGTCAAGCAAGAAACCAAATTTGCCAACCAAACTTTGAGACGGACGATGCAAAAATTTATTTCTCTCTATCACGAGGGTTTGGCAACGTGTCTCCAGCGGCAGGTGAGCGGCTGATACAAGATTTGGCGTCGAAATGAGTCTGCTGCGGTTGAGGCCTTTTTGATCGACTTCCTATTGCTCAGATTGCAATCCAAAATACCTGGTTTGTTGCATGTCAGCGAACGGCACGACTCGAAATCAGGCCAACATTCAGTCTCGACACTTCAAACTTGCCAGAGCGAGCTAGGCTGCTACACTCCCCGTCACCAGTCAACAAATTCAAGGGAGCCAAAGCCATGTGCGATATTTGTGTGATTAATTCAGTTAAGGAGCGCATGCTCTCGCGGCGGGATATGTTCAAAGGGGTTGCGGCAGTCGGGGCGGCTGCGGCGGTGGTGACCACAGCGGCGGCGCCTTCGGCAATGGCAGACGGGCACGGCAAGGTGCACGATATGACCCACGAATTGCACCAGAAGTTCCCCACCTATTTCGGCGTGGACGGCTTCTTCATGGAACAGAAATTCAACTATGCCGAACACAAGTTCAACCTGTTCGAGTTGAAGCTCAACGAACACACCGGCACCCATATGGACGCACCACTCCACTTCTCCGCCGATGGCCAGTCCGTCGCCGAGGTGCCCGTGAGCAATCTGGTGGTGCCGCTCTGCGTGGTCGACATCAAGGCCAAGGCGGCGGAGAATGCAGATGCGCAAGTGACGCCCGATGACCTCAAAGCCTGGACGTCCGCCAATGGACCGATCCCGGACAATGCGTGCGTCGCCATGAATTCCGGCTGGGACAAACACGTGGCCACGGACAAGTTCCGCAATGCGGACGGCGAGAAAAAAATGCATTTCCCCGGCTTCCACATCGAAGCGGCCAAGATGCTCATGGAAGAGACCAAGGCCGTTGGCCTGGCCGTGGACACGCTCTCGCTGGACCATGGCCCATCAGCTGACTTTGCCTGCCACTACGCCTGGCTGCCCACCAACCGCTGGGGTCTGGAGAACCTGGCCAATCTTGATGCGGTACCCGCCAAGGGCGCGACGCTTGTGGTTGGCGCCCCGAAGAACCGTGGCGGCAGCGGCGGTCCATCCCGTGTATTTGCGATGGTTTAGGTGAGGCAGACGTAAAGCCTGTTTCCAACGTCGTCATCCCGGAGAATCGCGCCAGCGATTTATCCGGGATCTTCTTTCGGCAGGGCACCGGCGTGCGAGGTTGAGCCCGGGATGGCGATTCAAAAATCACATAATATGCTTAGTGAAGTCACCCTCCATCGAAGAGGACGCGAACCATGGTCGTTCCTGTTTTGCGGATGGAGGATGTGATGCCTTGCCCGTGAAGGAGTAACGCCCTGGGGCGCGGACCAGATCGAGTTCTGCCTGAGGAAGACGCTTCGTGCCCGCTAGCGTGAAGACCGTTGACTTCAGGTCCGGCCATAGCGATAGGGGCAGCTCCCCGATGCCAGTTTACCGGCATGCATGCGTGAGGCCCTGGTTAAATACTGAAGCCTGGTTAAAACATTGCGTGCGAGGCCGGATGGTCCGGCCACAAGGAGTTAAACCGGATACCCAAAATTGTCTTTTGATCACCTTCTGTAATCTGTGAGAACCCACAGTTACCTCCTGACCAGGAGTGACGGCCAGACCATCTGCCCCGCACATTTCCTTGAGTTTATTTCGCTCGCGCCAATTTTGCCTTTGGCAAAATGGCTACGCGGGTGCGCGGCACAAGATCAGCCCGAGCGGAACGGAGCAAGCACGGATAAGCTGATCGCTCTTAAAATGCGGCACGCTCGGTGCAAAACCCTCTCCCGTGGGAAGAGGGTTGGGTGAGGGATTGCGATGCTGCTATGCTTGCTTAGCACACGCCCAGCACCAATCCCCGGCTTGGGACCAATGATCCTTCTTCTCCGGGCATGGAGACATAGGGAGCGGTTTCTTCCAGTTTGGTGATCTTTTCATCTGCCTCCAGATGATCAACAAACGCCTCGAAACCATCCTCCCACAAAGTGTTCTTGATGGTGAGTGCAATTACCCCGCCTGGCCTGCAAATGCGGATGAGTTCCGGCAAGCCTTCCACACCTACATGGCCGGAAGTGAATACGCCAGTGGAGATGACCCCGCCGTAAGCGTTGTCTGAAAACGGCAAGACCTTACCCAATACACGCTGATGATAGGCGGTGTATGCCCTTTTCTTTCTGGCGACGGCGAGCATGCCGGCTGAAATGTCGAGGGCCTCCACCTCCGGATAGCCCATGATGCCCAGCCATTCGCCAACCAAACCGGTGCCAGCGCCGGCGTCCAGCAGGGGCGCGGTGCCTTTCTCCAGATGCCGCGCAAGGAGCGCCAGGCAAATCGAGGGATGGCGGTAGCCCGCTGCTGCCATTTCCGCATCATAGGTTTCGGCCCAACCATCGTAGAGCTCGGCCACTTCGCCAGCGTCTTTCGCTTCATACACAGCACCGAGGTGCCCGTCATGTTCAGATTTTTGCACCGGCTCGCCTCCAGAAATTCAGCTGCACAATAGCCATGCGCGTTTGATTATGAAACAATTGCAAGGAACTCAACCAAGGGAGATTTGCGGCAATGGACGACAAGGAACTGGAAACTGCGCGGGCGGCCATGGCCGGGATACCAGCGCTGGCAAACTATAACGGACCGGTTGAGCGGCTTGGAGGTCTGACCAATCTGGTCTACCGCGTTGGCGATCTGTGTCTGCGTCTGCCAGGCGAAGGCACTGAAGAATATATCGACCGGGCAAATGAGGCGGTTGCCGCGGGCGAGGCGGCCAAGGCTGGTGTGAGCCCGGAGGTGCTGCATGCGGATGCGGAAACCGGCATTATGGTGAACCGGTTCATCGAAGGTGCCGAGACTATGAGCCCGGACGGTTTTCGCACCCGGGAAGGTTCTCCCGGGCGAGCCGGCGCGGCCTTCCGCAAGCTGCATGAATTGGGCGCCGTCTTCCCGTTCCGCTTTGAATTGTTCTCCATGATTGATGAGTATCTTGGCATTCTGTCCGGCAAGGATGTGGAATTGCCGGATGGCTATCACGATGTGGTCGCGGAAGCAGAGACCGTGCGTGCCGCGCTGGATGCCCATCCGGCAGCGCTGGCGCCGTGTCATTGCGATCCTTTATGCGAGAACTTCCTGGACACCGGCGAGACCATGTGGATTGTCGACTGGGAGTATTCAGGCATGAATGATCCCATGTGGGATCTGGGAGATTTGTCCGTGGAAGGCGAGTTCAATGCGGACCAGGATGCGGAGATGCTTCGGGCCTACTTTGGCCGTGAACCATCGGCTGCCGAAGCCGGGCGTGTGGTGATTTACAAGGCCATGTGTGATTTGCTCTGGACCCTATGGGGGCTCATTCAGCTGGCCAACGAGAACCCTGTAGATGATTTTCGCACCTATGCTGATGGCCGCTTTGCCCGCTGCAAGGCATTGATAGCGGATTCGTCCTTCGCTGATCACGTTGCTGCCGTAAAAGCGCAGAAGTCCTGACAATTCGGTCCGAAGGTCCAAAACTTGCGCTGCTCCCGGCAGGGTGTATCAAATTGATATGCCATGACGAAACAGACCGAGAGAAAGTGTGCGGCCATGTCCATCTCACTTGTCAGTTCAACTTCCATAGGTGCCCAAGCGAAAGCACTCCCCCACACCGGAACAAAATCGCATCCACTGAATAAGCTGAAGAGTGTTTTCCAACACCTGCTGCCTGGAAGTGCCTGGGCCATCAAACCGGAGCGGATCCGGGTTTTGCCGTGGGTTGCCGCCGCAACGATTGCCCATTACCTCACACCAAAGCGTTTCCGGAAAGAACCGGATTCGGCGGTAGCGCTGAATTATGGAGAAGGGCTGGTTGGCGGTCTGTACGGCTTGGCAACAGGCGGTGTGTTTTTCACCGAGTCCCAATTCTTCACGAAACGCGATGCCTCAAAAATTGGATTTGCAGTGTTGAACCAGCACCTTCAGAAATGGGGTTTTGCGGTCAATGACGGCAAGAACGAAACGCCGCATCTGAAACAAGCCGGGTTTGAAAATATATCGCGGGCAGATTTCCGAAAGATCCTCGACAAGCATACGGCCGGACTATTCAAGGTCGGCCGTTGGCATATATCTGCAGATCTGGAAGTAAAAAGCCGGGTGCCGGCAGAAGCTGATGGTCTCGAACGGAAAGACCTGATCCCGGCTTAAGAATCAAAACCGCCCGCCGCTCTGAAATTCGAGCGGCGGACCGACAACGTTTTTGCGTCTCGTCAGCTTTAGGCTGAGCGATAGAGCTTCGTCATGACGAACTCTTTGTGGCCAAGCGCCTCAGCTGCCGTCATGCGGCCATTGGCGGTGCGGCGGATCATGTCGATGAGACCGTCGCCCGCCTGGTTGATGGTCATCTCCCGGCGCAGGATGCCGCTCACGTCACAGTCAACGTGCTCGGACATTGTGCGCACCGTGCGCGGGTTGGCTGTGATCTTGATCACGGGCACGATCGGGTTACCGACAATGTTGCCCTGACCGGTCGGGAAGGTGTGGACCACGTAGCCAGCTGCAGCCATCAGGGTCACGCATTCAGCAGCAGCCGAAGAGGTGTCCATGAAGTAGAGGCCTGCACCTTTTTCCGGCGCCTCTGCCGGGGCAAGCGCATCGATGTATGTGGATGTGCGGCCGATCTTTTCCAAGTTGCCAAGTGCCTTTTCCTCAATGGTGGTCAGACCGCCTTCGATATTCCCCTTGGTTGGCTGGCTTTCCGACAGGTCGGATGTTTTGAAGGGCTCAATCACTTCATCCATGTAGGCCTGCCAGATGGACATGAACTTCTCGCCGGCTTCCGGGTTTGCCGCCCGGGCCTTGCAGAGGTGTTCTGCGCCGGTCAGCTCGGAAGTCTCGCCAAAGCAGCCATAGATGCCCTTGGGCAGCAGCTTGTCGTACATGTTGCCAACCGTCGGGCAGGAGCCGAGGCCGGTTGTGGTGTCGGACTCGCCGCACTTTGTGGAGACCCACAGCTCGGACATGTCGCATTCTTCGCGCTGAAGCTCTGTTGCCCAGTGGACGAATTCCTTGGCTTTGCGCGAGGCCGTGGCGATGGTGTTGATGTCACCGTGCTGCTCGATGGAATAGGCGGCAACAGGCTTGCCGGTTTCGGCAATACCGTCGGCAATGCGCTGGGTCCAGCCCGGCTCGATGCCGATAACGATGCAGGCGGCAACGTTCGGGTTCGCGCCGGTGCCGATCATGGTGCGGAAGTGGAGTTCCAGGTCTTCACCGAACTGCAGGCGGCCATAGGAGTGTGGCAGGGCCATAGTGCCCTGAATGTTCTTGGCAACGGACTCGCAGGCTGCGTTGGAGATATCATCAACCGGAAGGATGACAACGTGATTGCGAACACCTACCCGGCCGTTTTCGCGGCGGTAGGCCATGATTTTTTCATTGGATGACATCGGTTTGTTTCCTTCCTACCAGCGCTTCGTTTTCAGATTGTGGACGTGCACATGGCCGCCCTGTTCGCAGGAGCCGACCATCTTACCGATGTCTTCGCCATACTTGATGATGGTGTCGCCCTCGGCCAGATCCTTAAGAGCGATCTTGTGGCCGATGGGGACATCGTCCTTTGCAGTGAGTTTGAAGTCGCTGTCATCGTGTGTGATGACGCAGAGCATTTCAGTGCCTGCTGTCAGGCCTTCCACAACCACGACACCCACATTGTCGTCATGGTCATGAACAAGCAGTTGAGGGATAGACATATCTTATCGTTCCTTTCGATCTTGCATTTGTTCTGAATGTTAGGGCTCAGGGCCGCAGCATGATTTTGGGGTGCTGGGCCTTGCCGTTGAGTATGTCGCTAAAGGCACCAGGGCCTGCGCTGAGGGGGCGTTCTTCGATCCAGTCGAGTTTGTCAAGACGGCCTGAGGCGATTGCGTTCAAAGTCTGGACGAAGTCGCTGCGGGTGAATGTGTAAGTGCCAATGAAGGTGATTTCCTGAAGCGTCACGCGCCGCGCATCGAGGCCGCCATCGCCTGAGGCGAGACCGATATGTACAATGACACCGCCGGGCTTGACCAAGGCGCTTGCTGCAGCGCGGGTGGCATCGCCACCGAAGGCATCGACGACCACGCGGGCACTGCCATTGTCCGGTCCGGGGCCTTCAATCGGGTTGTAGATTTTGAAATCGCCAGCATTCTCAAGCAGGCTGTGCCGCAACGGGTTGGTCTCGGCGATCCAGATATCATGGCAGCCGAAGTCCGCAAGCGCCAATGCCGCGCCAAGACCAATGGCACCGCCGCCCAGGATGACAGCACGAGACTCAGCCAGTGGCCGGTGTGATGCTTCCGAAGCAAGCCGCACGGCGTGGTAGGAGCAAGCCAAGGGTTCGGTTAGCGCTGCGTGCTCAAAAGAGAGAGCATCGGGCAGCGTGAAAACATTGCGTTCCGGTATGGCAACCTGCTCGGCAAAGGCGCCTTCGCGCGGCGGCATGGAGATGATCTGGCGGTCCGGACAAAGGTTGGCACGGCCTTCCATGCAAGCCTCGCAAGTGCCGCAGGTGACCAGTGGATTGATTGTGACGCGCCTTCCCTGGTCCGGGCCTGCCATGATTGTGCCGGAGGCTTCGTGGCCCAGGATCAATGGAGCCGGACGCCGCTCGTCATGGCCGAGAAAGGCGTGCATGTCCGAGCCGCAGATGCCGACAGCATCGATTTTGACCACCACGCCGTCATTGGCCGCCTGTGGGTCGACCACATCGCGGAACTCAACGCTTTCGGGGCCTGTGTAAACCAGTGCCTTCATGTGGCGAGGTATCCTCCATCGACGGCGATCACCTGGCCCGTCACATAGGCCGACGCGCCAGAGGCGAGGAAGATGGCCGTCCCATCAAGGTCCGACATCTCGCCATTGCGACCAACCGCCGTGGCAGCCGCATGATGGGCGCTGAGACCGTCATCGCCGAAGACGGGAGCCGTCAACTCGGTTGGGAAGAACCCAGGAGCAATCGCATTGATGCTGATGCCGTCCTTTGACCATTCCTTGGCCATGGCTCGGGTCAGCTGCGTAATGCCCCCTTTAGACGCGCCATAGGCCAGGCCCCGGTCGAAGGCGCGGTAACTTTGAAGGGAGGCGATATTTATGATGTTGCCTGCGCCGCTTTCCGCCATGCCGGGCACCAGTGCACGGGCGAGGAAGAAGGGGACAGACAGATTGAGGTGGAGTGTGTCGTTCCAGCTTTCCCTGGTGATGTCGTCAGCGGGTTGGCGGAAATTCACACCGGCCGCATTCACCAGAATGGTCGGAACACCAAAGAACCCTGAGACTTCAAGAGCCAGTTGATCGTAGTTATCCACATTGGCGAGATCAGCTGTATAGGCCGATATCTTGTCGTTCTGGGCCAGTTCATCCAGCCGTTCCTTGCGACGGGCGCAAGCAACCACAAGAGCACCAGCATCTGCCAGAACACCAGTCAAATGGCGTCCAATGCCGGAGGAGGCTCCGGTAACAAGCGCCACTTGTCCTTTTAGGGAGAACAGTTCTCTGATGCAGTTACCTTCGCTCATGTGGCCGAAGCCTTACTCTGCGGCGTCCAGAGGCATGTCGGGGAAGTATTTTCGCAAACGGGCATCACCAGTGCGAGCATGAGCTTCCATGCCTTCCAACCGAGAGATGCGGGCCGTTACTGCCGCCACGTCGCGATTGGCTTCCTGGGTCATGCGCTGGGTTGTGACGACCTTGATGAACTTATGAATCGAGAGGCCGCCTGTGTAATGGCCAGCGCCCTTGGTCGGCAGGATGTGATTGGTGCCAGAGCATTTGTCGCCAAAGGCAACGGTTGTCTCTTCGCCAACGAACAGGGAGCCGTAATTCTTCAGACGCTCCACATACCAATCGAGATTTTCGACCTGCAGCTCAAGGTGTTCAGCTGCGTATTCGTCGGAGACCGTGGCAGCTTCTTCGTCAGTGTCGCAGTGGATAACTTCACCATAGTCACGCCAGGCGGTCGTCGCGGCGTTCTTCGCGGTTTCCGGCAAGGTGGCGATGAGGCCGTCCATGCGGCTCATGACGTCTTCGCCGAGAGATTTGGAAGTGGTGATCAGCCAGCATGGGGAGTCGAAGCCGTGCTCAGCCTGACCGACCAGGTCTTCCGCAACGATCTGCGGATCTGCTTTCTCGTCCGCAATGATGAGGACTTCTGTTGGCCCAGCGAAGAGGTCAATGCCGACACGGCCGAAGAGCATACGCTTGGCTTCGGCAACGAAGCGGTTGCCGGGGCCCACGAGGATCCGGGCTTTCCTGCCAGTGAAGAGACCGAACGCGAGGGCGGCAACGCCCTGAACGCCGCCGAGATTAAGGATGTGGTCAGCACCGCAATAGTTCGCGGTCCAGAGAATGCCAGGGTTGATGCCCTGGTCGCCGTGTGGTGCAGAACAGGCAACAACGTTTTTTACGCCGGCTACTTTGGCTGTGGTGATAGACATGATCGCTGAGGCCACGTGGGCGTAGCGGCCGCCAGGCACATAGCAACCGGCTGTGTCGATCGGGATGAGTTTCTGGCCGGCCCAGAGTCCTGGTGAAAGCTCAGTCTCAAATTCCGAGATCGAAGCCTTTTGGGCTTTTGCGAATTTCTGCACACGCTCGTGGGCGAACTTGATGTCGTCTTTCAATTGGTCGGAGATGAGCTTGTCTGCTGTTGCGATGGCTTCTTCGGTGGCAATGATCTCGCCAGCATAACCGTCAAGTTTCTGGCCGTAGGAGTGCGCTACGTCTTCACCGCCAACTTCGATCTCGGTCAGCATGTTTTCCACAATGCTGCGTGTTTCGTCCTCGCCAGTTACGGCAGTTTTTGTTGCCTTTTTCAGATAGGTCACGGCCATTGCATCTCATCCTGATGAAAAAATTACTGGAAATATGCCCATGTAAGCGCTTACATTCTTGTTCATGAACCAAACTCGCAAAAGAGTCAAGAGCGCACGCGCCAATCAGGCGGATATCGCCCGCGCTGCCGGCGTATCGACGGCGACAGTATCGCGAGCGTTGAACGGGACAGGAGTGGTGACTGAAGATGCGCGCGCTCGGATTGATGCTGCTATCGCTGAACTTGGGTATATGCCGCATGGTGCAGCGCGCGCACTTGCTTCGCGCAGATCACACACAGTCGGTGCGGTTATTCCAACGCTAGCATCAGCTATCTTCGCTGCTGGTGTAGATGCATTTGAACGCCGATTGAATGAGAATGGGCTCACCTTGCTGCTGGCTCTCTCCAATTACGATCTGGAAACGGAGCTGCAAAAAGTCCAGACCCTGCTTGAACGTGGCGTAGACGCCATCATGCTGGTTGGAGGGGCGCATGCACCGGGTGTTCACGAGGCCATTGCCAGAGGAGGTGTGCCGTATATCCATACTTGGGCTTGGGAAGAGGATACGGTGCATCCACAAGTTGGGTTCGACAATTACAAGACCATGCGAAAACTTGCCGAACACCTTGGCAGGACCGGGCACTACGATGTTGCGATGATCGCCGGGATCGCACAGGACAATGACCGGGCGGCGCAACGTATAGAAGGTGCGCGGGATGGCTTTGCAGCGGTTGGTGTTGAGCTGTCTGCAGACCGATTAGTTGAAGCTGAATACACGCATGAAGCGGCGCGTCAGGCGTTTCGGAAATTGTGGAACGCCTCTGTTTCGAAACCCTCAGCAATCGTTTGCGGGAATGATGTTCTTGCGACCGGGGCGCTTGTTGAAGCTCAATCTCAAGGGATCGGTGTGCCGCACGAGCTGTCTATAACCGGTTTCGACGACCTGCCGCTGGCAGCGCATTTGAATCCTCCTCTGACGACAATATCTGTGCCCGCAAGCGAAATGGGCAGCCGGGCTGCAGACGCGTTGGCAGCTGCGCTCCAAGCCGGTGAACCACCCGTCAGTACCTTGCTAGATGCGGAACTTGTGGTTCGGGGAACAACGCGCTAGCCCGATTCCTTGCATCTGATTTTACTGACCGGAGGAATCCTATGGGTCTGGACTCGCGATTAGTTAACTGGCGATAGTATGGGCAGAGCGTCAGTCACCAAGGTTGAATGTGTAAAGCAGGGGCCATCGGGGAACCGATCTGCTATCGCGCTGAAAATCTTTCCAATTTGGCCGGGAGGATTGAAAGTGTTCCGGATATTGAAAGCTGCTCTGACTGCATGCTTCGTAGTGGGCCTTTTTATTGGCGTTTCGTCTGTAAGCGCTGAGGCTGCAAGCGAAGAAATAGTAAGCGAGACATTGGCGCTTGGTGCAAAGGCGCACAGTTGTAATTGCCATGCGCACAGCAGAAAACACCGCGCGAAGAAGCGGAAATACCACAAGGCAAAGAAGCGTGTTTATCGCAAGGCGCGCAAACACAAGCGGCATTACCGCAAAACAAGGAAGCATCGTCGTCATCCCCGCCGTGCCAAGCGGTGGAGTGGGCAACGTTATCGTGCGCAGCGGCCTGGCTACAACCACTATCATGCAGGATACTGGTATCCAGTTGTCTGGTGGGTCCCCGTCGTGGTGCAGGTGTATGAGCCGGTCGTGACTTATCGCACGCGAACTACAACGACCCATGGTGGGGCCCATGGTTCGTACAATGGCGGGTTCAATCTCTACAATCCGTATAGCCACAGTGTGCATGGCGATTGATGCAGGCACCACTAACTGATCTGGTGCGAGCCTGTGGCTTCAGACTCCAGGTTCGCCCTTAATCGACTTTGCACCCGGCGGTATCGCTGCACTTGGTAAGCCGCTTGCCGTCCAGATATGTTCAGCCTTGGTCACATCGACCGGTTGATCGAGCGTACCGGCCTTTACACTGCGTTCGTTCGGCCAGGCGCTGGATTGATGATAGATGCGGTTGCCGCATGTGCCGCAGAACCAGCAGGTCATCGCCGCTCCCTGATCTGTGGGACGTGACCAGCTCTTGGGTTCGCCTTTTGTGATGTTGAAACTCTCTGCAGTTGCTATTAATGACAAGCCGTGAATGGAGCCGGATTGCCTGCGGCATTCGGAACAGTGGCAGGCATAAAGGGCAATGGGTTCGACTGTGATTTCGTAGCGGATGGAACCGCATTGGCAGCCGCCGGTTAGAGGTCTTTCCTGACTGTCTATCATTGATCCTCTCACCGGTGGCTATGGGGGTTAGAAGTAACGGGGATGCTGGCCAATAAAACTCTCCGCAGGGGTTTCATGAACGTCAGCTTCGTTCAATCCAATATCCCGTAACAGGTGGGTGTCCAGCAAGCGCAACTCGCGTTTCGCTTTCCGGGCGCCGAGCCAGCTACGTGTGACCTGCGCCAGGTTCAGGATTGCTTCTGCGATCAGATTGCCCGCCGTTGCCTGTGAGTAGGCGACGTGGGCCGCGATCTGTGCACCTGTGAATGTGTCTGTATATGCCATTTTTATCTCCTTTCGGCGGGTTGGCGTTGTGTTGAATTCAAGATGGGCTCTTTGGCGGCGAGGCACAAACGCCTTTACTTGACAGCACGTGTAAGAAAAAGTCACATATAATTATGCCCAGACGACTGCCCCCTTTGAATGCGGTCCGTGCCTTTGAAGCAGCGGCGCGGCACGAAAGCTTTTCGCATGCTGCAGACGAACTGAATGTGAGCCACGCTGCGATCAGCCGCCATGTGCGCGGTCTTGAAGAGCGTCTGGGCGTGCTGTTTTTCAAAGTTGCAAAGAGGGGCGTCGAGCTCACAGACGACGGTCAGCAATATCTGAAAGCGATTTCGCCAGCACTCGATACAATTGCCGAGGCAACGGAAGCGTTGTCAGAATGGCCGGAAGGCTTGATCTACATCACGTGCGAGCCGACTTTCGCAGTGAAATGGCTAATGCCACGGCTTGGCGAATTTCAGGACCGATATGAAGGGATAGAGATCAGTATTGATGCCTCACCAGGACTGGCAGATCTGAAACGATACGAGTTCGATCTTGCCATTCGTTTTGGTTCCGGAGAATGGGACGGTCTGGAATCCGAACTGGTGAGTGAGGCCAAAGTCTTTCCTGTTGGAGCGCCGCGGCTTCTTAAGAAAGTCGGGAAGATTGAGGCGCCGATTGATCTCTGCAAACTTCGTCTGTTGCACGAAGATGAAGATGGATGGCTTTGGCGCCACTGGTTTGAAGCTGCCGGCGTACCTGATGTGCACATCCCGCCATTTGCCGGCCCGCTGTCTACGGCACTTGCTATTGAGGCTGTTGCTGCAGGCCAGGGCGTTGCGCTCTTATCAGAAGACCTTGCTGAACGTGATCTCAAGGAAGGCCGGCTGGTTCGCTTCAGCGATGTGGCAATGGAATTTGGCGGGTACTATCTGGTGTACCTTAAGAGTGCGATGCGCCAACGGGCGATGAAGGCATTTCGTGAATGGTTGTTGAAAAGCAGCGAGGCTTTCAGAGCCAGTTGACCAAGACATCCCCCCTCACTAACCGGCTGCATCAGCGTTGGCACATCGTCAATGCTGCCTGGGCGAGAAACATCGAGCCAAATTTGCTGGCGCCATCATGCCAATCCGCAAGGGTTCTCCGGCATCCTGACGTCTTTGCAATAGCCTGAACAAATTCATTTATCGGTTCTCATCTATTGGAACTGCTATTTGTATTCAATTTGGTATAGATACAGGTATCGTGATTTGAAATGCATTCGTTCAAATCACTGTCTGGATTCGGTGCGAAAGGTTATGAGAAGCCATGATAATGGCAAACAGTGCAAATCCTGGAGGCAAATCCCACGCTCTGACTGATGTTAGGAATCGGTTTCGTTTCCGGTTCCCGGATACCAGAGCTCTCCAATCATTGATTTCCAACTTGTTGCCGTCCAGGCGCAGCCGGATTGGAATTCGTGCGAAAACCTTGCGATCTCTCGTGGATTTTTCGCCGCAGTCTCCTAGAGAAGTTGGAGGTGCATTCGATGCCGGCCTGATTCACATGACTTGGGTGATCCCGGATTTTCGGCCGGGTGCGGGCGGGCATAGGACTATCTTTCAAATCATCCGTCAGTTGGAACTGTTCGGCCACAAAGCCACGCTGCTGGTGCAAAATCCAAGTGTTCACAAGACAGAATCGGCGGCCATTCAAACGATTACTGAGCATTTTTACCCGTTAGATGCCGAAGTGAAATTCTTCCATAGGGAACTGCCTGAACTCAACGGTGATGCCATAATTGCGACAGACCGGTTCACCTGCTTCCCGGTTCAGGCGATGTCGGGTTTTCGCAGGAAATTCTATTTTGTCCAGGACTACGAAGCCTTGTTCTACCCGATGGGTACGGAGGCCTTGTTGGCCGAACAGACCTATAGGATGGGATTTGATTGCCTCTGTGCGGGCGAGTGGCTGGCTGATTTGATGCGGGAGAAATTTGATCTCTGGGTCAGCAGTTGGCCATATGCATATGATGCAGACATTTATTTTATGAATGAAGCCACAGCACGGAACGACCAGCATATTGCATGCTATGCACGCCATTCAACACCACGGCGTGCGGTCGAATTGGCGTTGATGGCGTTCAACATTCTGGCCGATAGAGGCGAAAAGTTCCACGTTGATTTCTTTGGGGAAGATATGGGGGATCTGGATGCCGACTACAGCTTTACAGGCCACGGCAAGCTGGATCCTGCTCAACTTGGTGATCTCTATCGATCAGCGAGCCTGGGTATGGTTTTCTCTGCGACCAATCACAGTCTGGCCAACAAGGAAATGATGGCGTGCGGTTTGCCCGTGATCAATCTGGATCTGGAGAGTGTGCGTGCTGTCTTTTCAGAGGACTGTATGAAAATGGTGGAACCACATCCTGTAGCGATTGCGGACGGCCTGCAAGACCTCCTTGGGAATGGAGAGCGTCGGGAGCAGCTAAGCCAAGCTGGTTTGGATTTGACCCGAGATCTGTCGTGGGAAAAGTCCGCGCGCTGTGTTGAGTCAGCGCTCGTTGAGCGGCTTTCGCTGGACTAGTTGTTGAGCAGGCGGCGGCATCATATGCATGCAAGTGTCGTTATCCCGACCAAGAACGCGATGCCTGCGTTTCGCCAGGTTTTGAGCCGCGTGCTTGAGCAAAATACCCCGTGGCCTTTTGAGATTATTGTTATTGATTCTGGATCAAGAGATGGCACGGTTGAATATGTGCGAGAACATGACTTTGTTCGCTTGATCACAATTGATCCGGAAGAATTCGGGCATGGCAGGACGCGCAATCTCGGCGCGGAAATGGCGGTTGGCCATTTCATCGCCTTTCTAACACATGACGCCTTGCCGGCCGATGAAAGCTGGCTTGCCAATCTCGTGACTGGTGTTGAACAATACTCGAAGATTGCCGGTGCCTTTGGACGGCATGTGGCGCATCCGGGATCTGATGTCTTCGTGGCCCGAGATCTTGAACACCATTTTGAGCATTTTCGGATACGCCCACTCATCGTTGACGAGAATCTGGACTGCCAGAAGAAGTACGATGAGGGCGATCAGGAATGGCGGCAATTCTTGCACTTCTTTTCCAACAACAACTCCTGTTTACGGCGCAGCGTTTGGGAAGCTCATCGCTTTCCGGATGTTGAATTTGCAGAAGATCAGGCTTGGGCCCGGGATGTCATAGAAGCCGGATATGCAAAGGCTTATGTGCCTGATGCCATTGTTTATCACTCACACGAGTATGGGGTTCTGGAACGCTTTCAGCGAAGTTTTGACGAAGCACGGGGCTATGAGAAACAATTTGGTTATCGGATTGGAAGTGGCTTGTTTGGAGCGATTAAGGGCGCGGCAAAGCTGACAAAGAAAGACGTGAGATGGGTGAAAGAGAACCAGATCAATCTGACGTGGTCTGGAATTCTCAAACAAGCGGCCCTCAACTTCGCCTTGAAATTGGGCTACGTCGCCGGTGCGAACCACTCAAAGTTGCCGCAATCCCTGCTGTCACGGGTTTCCCACGACAAGCGATTTCTGCGCCAAGTCTAAACTCAGTCAGCCCTCGTCAAGCGAGATTGCCGGAGGTGGAGTTTTTCCCAAGATCATGTCGGCAGCTTTTTCCGCGATCATCAAGGTTGTCGCATTTGTGTTCGCTGATGGCATCGTGGGCATTATCGATGCATCGGCTATACGCAAGTTTTCTATCTGACCTGCCCCCCAGGATCTGCCTCGTTTGTCTGCATGGATTCAGAGAGCAGCCGAGTTGAAAAGGCTTGAGAGACAATCAATCATGCCATTGGTATTATCTTGTTTTGCTCAATTGCGGGGAAACATAAAAAGCCGTCCCGGTTGCCCGGGACGGCTTCTTTTTAACAAGCTTGGCTTGAGTGGTTTACATCATGCCGCCCATGCCGCCCATGCCGCCCATGTCAGGCATGGCAGGAGCACCGCCGCCGTCCTTCTTAGGAGCTTCGGCAACCATGGCTTCCGTGGTGATCAACAGGCCAGCAACAGATGCTGCGTCCTGTAGAGCTGTACGGACAACCTTAGTCGGGTCGATGATGCCTTTTTCAACGAGGTCACCATAAACTTCGTTCTGTGCGTCGAAACCGAAGGTACCGGTTTTTTCCTCGATTTTGCCAACAACGATGGAGCCTTCAACGCCTGAGTTTTCAGCAATCTGGCGAACCGGAGTTTCCAGAGATTTAAGGACGATCTTGATACCGGCTTGAATGTCTGGGTTGTCGGAAGATATCTTTCCAGCGGCCTTCTTGGCGCGCAGCAGAGCTGTACCACCACCAGGAACGATGCCTTCTTCAACCGCAGCGCGTGTTGCGTTCAGGGCGTCATCGACGCGGTCTTTACGCTCTTTCACTTCGATTTCAGTTGCACCGCCAACCTTGATCACGGCAACACCGCCAGCGAGCTTGGCAAGACGTTCCTGCAGCTTTTCCTTGTCGTAGTCCGAAGTGGTTTCCTCGATCTGCGCACGGATCTGGGATACGCGAGCTGCGATGTCTTTCTTTGTGCCAACGCCATCAACGATGGTTGTGTCGTCTTTGCCGATGGAAACGCGCTTGGCAGAGCCGAGCATGTCGATCGTGACGTTTTCCAGCTTGATGCCGAGGTCTTCAGAAATGACCTGACCAGAAGTCAGGATTGCGATGTCTTCCAGCATTGCCTTGCGGCGATCGCCAAAGCCAGGAGCTTTAACAGCGGAAACCTTCAAGCCGCCGCGCAGCTTGTTGACCACGAGAGTTGCCAGTGCTTCGCCTTCGATGTCTTCTGCAATGATGAGCAGAGGACGGCCAGACTGAACAACGCTTTCCAAGATAGGCAGGATAGCCTGCAGGTTGGAGAGTTTCTTCTCGTGCAGCAGGATGTATGGGTCTTCCAGCTCGCAGATCATCTTGTCAGCATTGGTGATGAAGTACGGTGACAGGTAGCCACGGTCGAACTGCATGCCTTCAACAATGTCGAGTTCTGTGTCGAGGCTTTTCGCTTCTTCAACAGTGATGACGCCTTCGTTGCCGACTTTCTGCATTGCGTTGGCGATCATGTCACCAATTGCGGCTTCGCCGTTGGAAGAGATGGTGCCAACCTGAGCAACTTCGTCAGAAGACTTGATCTTCTTGGAGCGCTTCACGAGGTCCGCAACAGCAGCTTCAACAGCCATGTCGACGCCGCGCCTCAGGTCCATTGGGTTCATGCCGGCAGCAACAGATTTTGCGCCTTCACGAACGATGGTCTGAGCCAGAACCGTTGCGGTTGTTGTGCCGTCACCAGCGATGTCGTTGGTTTTGGAAGCAACTTCACGCACCATCTGTGCGCCCATGTTTTCGAACTTGTCTTCGAGTTCGATTTCCTTGGCAACCGCTACACCGTCTTTGGTGGTGCGCGGTGCGCCGAAGGATTTGTCGAGAACGACGTTGCGGCCTTTCGGGCCGAGGGTCACCTTGACAGCATTTGCCAGGATGTCGACACCACGGAGCATTTTCTCGCGGGCGTCTGAAGAGAATTTTACTTCTTTAGCAGCCATTTTTTCTGTCCACTTTACGTTTCAGTTTTGGGAGGTCATACGAAAAATCCGGCAAACTGCCGGATGGATAGGCGAATGCCTACTCGATGATGCCCATGATGTCGGATTCTTTCATGATCAGCAGATCTTCGCCGCCAACCTTAACTTCCGTGCCGGACCATTTGCCGAACAGAACACGGTCGCCTTTTTTGACGTCCAGCGGGGTCACTGTGCCGTCTTCGGATTTGGCGCCACTGCCAACCGCAACGATTTTGCCTTCCATTGGCTTTTCTTGAGCTGTATCCGGGATAATGATGCCGCCAGCGGTCTTTGTGTCTTCTTCAACACGGCTGACCAGCACACGGTCATGGAGAGGACGAAATTTCATCTCTCGATTACTCCTAAGGGTGCAAGTTGTTTCAGTTTATGTTTGGTGGATTAGCAGCCGTGCCGCATATGCGTCCGCCCGCTCCAACCAGCATTAGCACTCCCCATCGACGAGTGCTAACAACCGCGAGGATGTAATTAGGTCGCCCGATTATGTCAAGGGTAATAGCGTTAATTTTGGGTCATGCCTGGGTGAGGGGATTTTTTCTCATTAAGCCATGGTATGAAATGAACAATCGATAGTGCAAAGGGTCCCGCATTTCAGAGAAGAAAATCCGCGCGAGTGTTCGCGACTTCGCCGCCGGTCTGACCGCCCTACAGACAGCCGAACCCAGCGGCCTTGATCGCAATACTGTCAACAGGGTCTATCGGGCGTTGCGCAAGCGCCTCCATACAGCTTGCCAGGCGCAGCGCCCGATGTTCGGTGTTGTTGAAGGGGATGAAAGCTTGTCTGGAGCCAGGCGGGGGAAAGGAAAGCGAGGAAGGGGCGCAGGCGGCAAGACAACCGTCTCCGGCCTCTTCGCGCGTGAGGGTCAGGTTTACACGGAAGTCGTTCCAGGTTGCAAAAAAGCCACTCTACAAGGCAGTATTGGAGGGAAGGCCGATCCGGCTTGGGTCCTCACCTGCGATGGCTGGCGAGGGGACAATGGCCTTGTTGATCCTGGTTATGGGCATTACAGGGTCGATCGTTCCAGGGACGCATTCGCCAGAGGCGGTGTTCATATGAAGGGCCTGGAAGGCTTTTGGGGGGTGGCAAAAGGCCCTCGGGGGTCTGTCAAAGGTCAAAGGTGTGCCAGACCACACCGTTCATCTGCCGTTGGAAGAAACTGAATGGAGAGACAACAACAGGCATTCCAACAGATACAAATTACGGCTGACTGACCTCAGACAAAATCCCCTCAGCCAGGCATGATCCTTCTTTTATTCTTTGCGGTGCTTTGGCGACCATCATGGTTAATCGGAAACTAAGGCCGTTTTGCTCGCGACGCACAGCACTTAGTATCTTTTACGGCGCAATCAAGCGCCTGCATTGAGCTTTGGCCTTTGCGGTTCCAGTTTGTCCCGGGAGTCAGGCCCTTCGCTCTCATCATCCAGTTCCAGCTGAGTGACCTTGAGCCCACGCTTCGAAATCTTGTCTGATGATGTCAGGATGAGATCGATATCCTTGTTGGCCATACCAAAGTGCTTTTGCAAAGCAAGAACCCGATCCTGCAGGCGATGTACATCGTCCATCATCTGGCCGACTTCTTTCTGGATCAGACCTGCCTGCTCGCGCATTTGACTGTCCCGGAAAAGAGTTTGCATGGTCTGGATCACGAGCATCAACATGGTGGGAGAGACAATCATAACCCGGGCCCGATAGGCTTTCTGGATGACGTCATCAAATTGCTCGTGCAGATCGGCATATATGGACTCAGAAGGAATGAACATGAGCGCGTTTTCCTGGGTCTCTCCTGAGATCAGGTACTTTTCCGAAATGTCCTTTATGTGTTTGCCCATGTCGCCACGCAACTGCTGGGCAGCGGCTTTCAGGTGGTGTGGTTCTTTGGCCTCGCGATGAGCATTGAAGGCTTCGAGGGGGAATTTGGCATCGACAACAATTGTCAGATCGTTATCTGGCATGTGGACAATGCAATCGGGCCGCGTGCCGTTCGAAAGAGTCGCCTGAAACTCGTACGCTCCTTTTGGAAGCCGGTCGGATATGATGGCTTCCATCTGAGCCTGGCCAAATGCTCCGCGGGTTTGTTTGTTCGCCAGAATGTCCTGCAGACCGACCATTTGCGTTGAGAGCTCGATCAGGTTTTTCTGGGCATTGTCGATAACCGCAAGGCGCTCACTGAGGTTCTTCAAATGAGCACTGGTGCGTGCATTGTTCTCATGCAGGTTCTGCCCAAGTTTGAATGACACACCATCGAGGCGTTCATTCAGGGTGTGCGTCATATGGGAATCGCGGTTGCTGGCTGCCTCCATAAATGTTTGCAGTCTGCCGGTCATTTCCGACAATTGCCTTTGGAGATCAGCTTCGTGTTGAGAGGCTTCCGACTGCAGTCTTTGCCGGTTCCCGCTTGCGCGCCACAAAAGAATTATGATCGTGAAAAGAAAGCTGGCAAAAGTAACGGCCGAAAGCACGAGGACTTCGCCGATGGTGACCATCGGTCATCTGTCTCCCCCAACTAACAGCCACGCCAAAAACTTCGCCAATGCCATCGTCGGCACCACTAGCAACATCAGCCCCAGCAACATCATCGGCGACAACTCCACCTCCGGCACCACCGCCATAAACAGAACCATCATCATCAACGTCAGAACTATTTCACACACGTGCTTCATCATCTTTCTTCTTTGTCTCTTTCTTCTTTTTTTTGGGGTCTTCTTCGGGGGCATACGGGGGCCCCACCTGTGTGCGTCATGCCTGCTGTCACCTGTCGTCAGTCTGCTGTTATCTGCCATCTGTCTCCTCCGTTATCTTTCATGAACTGTTACTGGCATCTTCATCACCATCTGTCTTCATTACCTCTTTGCCTGCTTCATCATCATTTGGCCTATGACGATAAGTGGTTGTGACATATCCATAGCAGTGCAACATAGTCCAATTCCTGTGTTCGTAAAGATCAAAACAGGAACAAATTACCCGGACCTGCAGCGTGTCAACAGCATCTTGGGGAAATTCATTCCTCGCGACAGGAAAAGTCAGTGCTATAGAAATTGTGATCTGCTGGAGTGAGGAAACGTCACTGACAAGATACACCTGCGCTGGTATATGGCTGGTCTGAACCAAGTTATCATTGAGGCTTTTTGTTATGCCATTTGATCGCGGCCATCACTTTCTCGCGACACCGGGTCCGTCTGTAATTCCTGATGAAGTCTTGCGCGCCATGCACCGGCCTGCTGTGAACATTTACGAAGGACCGCTCATTGACCTCACCCACTCGCTATATCCGGATCTGAAACGAATCGTCGGAACTGCGGGCGAGGCCTTCATTTATATTTCCAATGGTCATGGAGCCTGGGAAGCAACGATCGCAAATCTGTTTTCCGGCGGTGAGAACGTTCTGGTGCTTGAGTCGGGATGGTTTGCGCCGAGATGGGGACAGATGGCGACCAGCATGGGCGTTAATGTGCAGACACTGGATGCACCCCTACGCAGCGGCGTGGATCCGGATGCCGTTGAGGCCCGTTTGCGGGAGGATACCGATCACGAGATTGATGCCATACTCGTCGTTCAGATCGACACCTCTTCCGGAGCCTGGAACGATATCGCGGCTATCCGGAAGGCAATCGATGCAGCGGGGCACCCTGCCTTGTTCATGGTGGATTGCATCGCGGCCACCGGTTGCGTACCTTTTGAGATGGATGTTTGGGGCGTCGATGTCACGGTCTCGGCTTGTCAGAAGGGCCTGATGACGCCTCCGGGCCTGAGTTTTGTTTTTGCCAATGAAAAAGCAATGTCGCGCCACAAGGAGAATGGTTGCCGCGGCATGTATTGGGACTGGACGCCCCGGGCCAATGCAACTGCGTTCTATCAGCTCTTCGCAGGAACGGCGCCGGTGCAACACTTGTTTGGGCTGCGCCAGGCACTTGACATGATCAATGACGAAGGCCTGGCTGCCGTCTATCAGCGCCATGACATGATTGCACGGGGAGTTCGTGCTGCTGTGGAACATTGGGGCAAAGGTGGACCGATCGAACTGAACATTGTCGAACCCGGCTCCCGGTCGAATTCCGTTACGACGATATTGACCGGAGATATCGATGCAGACGGGATGCGAGAGATCTGCGGATCAGAACTGGGCGTTACGCTCGGGATTGGCCTTGGTCAGACTCAGAATGCATTCCGCATCGGGCACATGGGACATGTTAATCCACCTATGGTCTTCGGAATTCTTGGCAGCGTCGAGCTGGCTTTGACCAAATTGGGGTCGCCGTTCGAATCAGGCGGCGTTGAGGTTGCATCAGCCGTGATGGCAGAAGTAAACTCGTGACATCCTTGATCGGCAAACTCCTGGACATTGAGCATGAAAACCATCCCGCTTCATCCGGATTTTGGTGTCGAGGTTCAGGATGTGGATCTACGAGATTTGACTGGGGAAAATCTCTATCCAGAGATCAGAAAGTTGTTCGAGGAACATTCCCTGCTTCTCTTTCGTGAGCAGCAACATTTGACCGATGAAGAACACTTGAGGCTCGGACGCCTGTTCGGACCTATCGAAGATCGGGAGGAGCGGGCCGAGCCGCAAATTTGCCCGGTCTCAAACGCCAAGCCGGATGGCGGCGTGATCGACGAGTTCGAAGAGCACACGTTGCACCTTAAATCCAATCAGCTCTGGCACACGGACAGCACCTTTCTGCCGACACCGGCATTGGCAAACATCCTGCAGGCGCGCGTTGTGAGCTCAACAGGCGGTGAAACCGAATTAGTGTCGACCAGAGCCGGATGGAAGCGGATGGATCCTGCGTTAAAGGCGCAGATCGGTGACAAGGTGCTTCTGCATCGTTATGCCCATTCGCGCGGGAAAATCGATGCCAGGCTCGCCGAAAAGGCGATGTTCACAAAATGGAATGATCAGGCGTGGCGGGCTATTTGGTCAAACCCTGTGACCGGCGAAGACGCGGTATACATCGCTTCACATGCCTTTGCCATTGAGGGGATGGACGAAACCAAAAGCCAAAAGCTCATTGACCAGATCATCGCAGCAATGACTCGCCCTAATGCGATTTACACCCACACCTGGTCACCAGGTGATGTCCTCATTTGGGACGAACGGGCCACGCTCCATCGTGGAAGGCCGTGGCCCTACAATGAAGAGCGCACTCTGGTGAGCATCTGCATAACCGCACAGGAAAGCGATGGCCTTGCTGACGTGCGCCCTGCAAACTAGTTGGCAGGTGTGATCCAGCCACCTGGGTGGGCGCATCAGCCCCGGTTGACAACCACCTCATAGCCCGGTTCTTCAGGTTCATCATCGACCATCTCCGGTGGAAAGCCGGGCGCCAGAATGTCGGTGCCACACGCTTCTTCAAGCCGTTTGATGATATTTGGCGAGAGTTCCCGGTCGCCGTAACGGGAGATGCCGTCTTTGAACACATCAATCAGAATTGGCGAGATGTCGAGCTTTACACCGGCCCGGTCTGCAACTTGCTGGAACAGTCCGATGTCCTTTGCGACGAGGTCCATAGTGAAGCTGATGTCCCGGCTGCCGTTCAGGATGACCTGGCTTTCCGTCTCGTGCACAAAGCTGGTGCCGGATGAAATCTTCATGGCCTCATAGGCCATGTTCAGATCCATGCCTGCCATCTTCGATACAACGAGAGCCTCGCAGCAGGTGACCAGATTAGCCGTTGCCAGATAATTGGTGACCACCTTCAGGATCGAAGCCGAGCCAAGATCGCCAGTATGCAGGATTCGGCGGCCCATGGTGGTCAGGATGGGAAGCATCCGCTCAAACGTCTCTCGCTCGCAGCCGACAAAGATGGAGATATTGCCGGTGTCCGCACGATGGCAGCCGCCGGAGACTGGGCAGTCCACAGGTTCGGCACCCTTTGCTTTAACCATGGCGCCGAGGCGTTTCACTTCTGTCTCGTCGGTTGTGCTCATCTCTGCCCAGATATTGCCTTCGCTCACACCGGCAAGGATGCCATCTTCTGCTTCCATGACAGCGGCGCTGGCTGCGGGTGAAGGCAGGCAGGTAATGATGAGGTCACAATTCTCTGCCATTGCTTTAGGGCTGTCCGCCCATTTGGCCCCGCCATCAAGAAAGCGCTGAGCCGCGTCCTTGTTGAGATCGCGTACGGTGAGATCAATGTCGTTGCGTAACAAGCTGCCTGACAGTTTGCCGCCGACATTGCCGAGGCCGATGAAACCGACTTTCATGGATGTGTTCTCCCTGAGCTCTTTGAGTTGGATTTGTCTGTAACTAATTCAGGCGGTAGATGCGCCGTGCTGTTCCATCGAACATGTCGTCCTGTTCTTCCGCAGAATAAGTCGCGGCAATCTTCTTCATTCCGTTCCAGAGCACCGGGTAGCTGATGGACACACGGTCCACGGGGAAATTGCTCTCAAACATGCAGCGCTCGGCGCCAAAGCTTTTGATCATGTGGTGATACCACGGTGCTTGGGTGTCGACGAATTCGTCGGATGTTGGCGGCTGCGCGCGTTCATGCCAGCCATACCCATTGTCGGGCATGGCCATGCCGCCAAGTTTGGCGACCACGTTAGGGCATTCGGCAATCGCGGCCACATCATCTTTCCAGTGGGCAAAGATCTCGTCTCGGTTGCCTACGTACTGTCCGACACCGAGTGGTGTGCCGAAGTGATCAAGCACCAGAATGGTGCCTGGCACAGCTGTGGCCAGATCGCGGAAATCCTGGTTCTGGTGATGGTAGTGCCAGGTATCATAGGTCAAACTACGTTTACCCAGACGGGCGATACCTCTACGAAAATCTTCATCCGCATAAAGGCCCTTTGGGGCCCGACCAGGTATTGCGAGCGCTGAAGGGTCCGGGTCGCAGGATCCGGCGTGCCGGATGCCGCGGAACAGGCCACTTCCTGCTTCTTCGTGAGCATCAAGAACTTCGTCCAACATCGCGCCGCGCAAGTCGGTATGCGCTATAATGGCAGCTATTGTCGCTCTGTCTGGGGTGGTTGCCGAGGTTTTAGCCATCGCAGCCACATATTCGGTTTCCCCAACTGGCTTGAGATGTTCGGGGGCATCTTCGCGGTACGAAGACCGGCACTCAATGTAGACGGTCTGCGTGATGTTGTGACCGCTGTCCGTATCGGCCCAAAGTTCATTCAGCTCATAAACCTCGCCACCCCTGTTCCAGAGGTGATGGTGCGAGTCTATGATCGGGCGGTCAGGATCAATGATCTCTTCCCGCACCTGATCCAGCCAGTCGTTCCGCATGGCCAGGGCCGCAATCTGAATGCCCTTATTGTCCATCGTATGCTTTCCCCTGAGGCCAGAATGTTTTAGCGGACTGGATCTTGTCCCATCTCCAAATGCAGCAGCTTCCCATCATAGGGATGAGCATCTGCAATCTCTTCATTGAGCTCCACGCCGAGGCCAGGATCGGTCGGCGGGATCACATACCCATCTTCCCATTTCATCGGCTTTTTGAGGATCTCTGAATGAAAGCCGCCCCATTGCTGAATGCTCTCAAGTATCAGGAAATTGGGGGTACAAGTGGCGAGCTGGGCATTTGCCGCACCCTCGATGGGTCCGCAATAAAGATGCGGAGCCAGCTGGGCGTAATAGGTTTCGGCCATGCCGGCGATCTTCTTTCCCTCCAGCAGACCGCCGACGCGGCCGAGTGCCATTTGTATGATGGCCGCAGCCTGGTTCTCCAGTACGCGGGCGAATTCATACTTGGTGCACAAGCGTTCGCCGGTCGCGATTGGGATCGATGTTTGGCTAGCTACTCTTGCCATTTCCTTTGGGTTTTCAGGTGGAGTCGGTTCCTCGAACCAGAGCGGATCGTAAGGTTCTATGCGCTTGGCGAGCCGGATCGCACCTGCTGCCGTGAACTGACCGTGGGTTCCGAACAGGAGATCGGCATCATTCCCGACAGCTTCGCGAAGGAGTTTGCAGAAACGCTCCGAGCGATCCAGTTCTTCAAGAGTTGGCATGCCGCCATCATAGACGGTGTAGGGGCCGGCAGGATCGAACTTAAGTGCCGTGAAACCTTGTTTCACATATTCGGCAGCCCGCTTTCCAGACGTTTCGGGATTTGAGTATGTGTCCGCTGTGCTCGCATCTTCCGGATCTGGGTAAATGTAAGTGTAGGAGCGGATCCGGTCCCGGACTTTGCCACCGAGCAGTTCGTAGACCGGTTTGTCCAACGCCTTTCCGACGATGTCCCAGCATGCGCATTCGATGCCGGACAGCACGCCCATGAGAGAGACATCTGGCCGCAAGGTGTAACCACTGCCATAAACGCGGCGCCACATCTGCTCGATCCGGAACGGCTCTTTGCCGATCACATGCCGTTCGCAAACATCTTCCACCATCCGGGCCACAGTATGGGGCCCGAATGTGGCCGCGTAAACCTCCCCATATCCGACAATCCCATTGTCCGTTGTCAGTTTGACAAAGATGAAATACCGGCCGCCAAAGTGCGGTGGCGGGTTTCCGACGACCCAGGTTTTGACGTCCGTGATTTTCATGAGAACTGATCTCTATTGTTAGAAGACAATGACGTTTCGGAGTGCATTCCCGCGCCGGACGCTGTCGATGGCTTCGTTGATTTCCTCAAGCGGATAGCGACCGGTGATCAACTCATCAAGTTTGAGGCGGCCCTGCTGATACATATCCACGAGTCTAGGGATGTCGATACGTACCTTCGATGATCCCATCTTGGAGCCCATCACGCGTTGTTCTGCACCAGCAAACCCCAGTGGGTCGAATTCTGCGATGGTGCCGGATGCGGGCATCCCGACCAGCACGGTGGTCCCGGCTGTGGCCAGCAGATGGAAGCTCTGCTTAATGGCTTTGCGTGCCCCCACGGTGACAAACACGAAGTCAGCGCCCCGTCCTTCTGTCAGCGCCTTGACCTGTTCAGCCGCATCGTTAGCTCCAGCGTTGATCGTGTGGGTGGCCCCGAACGCTTTGGCCGCTTCCAGTTTGTCTTCAGCAAGGTCCATGGCGATCACTGTTCGGGCGCCGGCGAGAGCTGCTCCTTGCACCGAATTGAGGCCTACACCGCCAGTGCCTATGACGACCACATTGCTGCCGGAGGGAACTTCCGCAGTGTTCCACACTGCACCAAGACCAGTGATGACCCCGCATGCCAGCAGTGAGGCTGTATCCAACGGCACATCTTTCGGGATGGCACAGATCTGGGAACCATCGACAACGACCTCTTCTGCAAATGCGCCTGTGCGAAGTCCCTGGACAATGTCCGCGCCATCGGTCCCAGCCAATGGAGGTTCAGCATCAATAGGCACTTTGCCTTCACAGACCGTATGGCGGCCTTGTGCACAGTAGTGGCATTCTCCGCAGGCTCTGATGAGCGTGACCACCACATGATCGCCTGGTTCAACGTGGGTGACGCCAGGGCCAACTTCCTGAACGATTCCGGATGCCTCGTGACCATAAACGGCCGGCAGCGTGCCGCCCCAGGCGCCGTCCATGCAAATAATGTCAGAATGGCAAATTGCGCAGGCCGAAATTTTGACCTTCACGGCACCCTGACCTGGACCTGAAAGTGCAATATCCTCCACTACAAGTGGAGCCCCAAACTCGTGACAAACCGCTGCTTTCATTGGTCCACATCCCGCTGTTTTTCAATCGGGACTCTCTGCGGCAAAGTTTGCGGCTTGTAAATGAGAGATTTTCTCATCGGATAAGAGATTTTCCACACGCTTGCGTGAAGAGTGTTTGCCACCCTTTGATGCCCTTTCCGGTTTTGCTATGGGATAGGTGCAAACAGAAAGCCGGACTCACCCCTATGTTGCGCAAGCTCTTTAAACTCTTTGTCTTTCTGGTCTTTGCCGGACTGGCCATCTTCTATCTTCTGACCCGGCCGGTTTTGATTGCAAGTTCGGAGATCCCTGATGCGCCAGGTGATGTGAAGAATGGTGAGTATACGTTCTACGCCTCCGGTTGTGTGTCCTGCCACGCGGCACCTAAGGCAGAAGGCGCTGAAAAACTGAAGCTGGCAGGGGGCAGGTCTTTCAAAACGCCCTTTGGAACTTTTTACGCCCCAAACATCTCGCCCGATCCTGACCACGGCATTGGCGGCTGGAACAATGCACAGTTTGTGAATGCGGTGATGCGCGGGGTGACGCCTGATGGCAGTCACTACTATCCAGCCTTTCCCTATACCTCCTATCAGAGGATGAAGCTGAAGGATGTGGTCGACCTGAAAGCTTACATCGACACCTTGCCTAAGATCGCCAGCGATGCTCCCTCACATGACCTTCCACGGCCCTTCCGGTTGAGAAGGGGGCTGGGGCTGTGGAAACTTCTGTTTATGGACAATCAGCCATTTGTGCCCAATCCTGAAGCCAGCGCCGAGATCAATCGCGGAGCTTATCTGGTGACCGGCCCAGGGCATTGTGGTGAGTGCCATACACCCCGAAACCTGATTGGCGGGCCCGACCACACCTGGGCTCTGGCTGGAGGACCCGCTCCGGAGGGGAATGGGTTCATTCCGAATATCACGCCGCACAAGCAAGGTATCGGAGGTTGGAGCGAAAATGATATTGTGTATTCGCTCGAAACCGGCTTCAAACCCGACTTCGACAGTTTCGGCAGCTCGATGGTAGATGTTCAGGAGAATACCGCAAAGCTGACGGCTGAAGACAGGAAGGCGATTGCTTCCTATCTCAAATCAGTTCCGGCGAAACCAAAAAGTTGGAAAAAGAAATCCAACTAAATCAGAGGTATCCGCACTTGCCTTTGCAAAAATGGACCGGAGTTCTGCCTGTTATGACACCCCTTGATTCTCTTCGTTTCACATTGAAAGCCTCTGTGCTGGCCGCTATAGTTCTGAGTGTACCGACCTCAGTGATCGCCTTGGTGGAAGACGATGGCCGAGTGAAGGTCACGCTGAGCTCAAAACGCGAGCTGCAGTTCCCAGGCGGCTACGCTCCGTTTGAATTTAGGCTAAATGATCCGGGTGAGGAGATGCCGATTGCCCTGTGCGATGGCACAAATCGTGGTAGTGGCATCCGGCACAAATTCCAGGAAGCGCCGTTCACTAAAATCGAAAATGTCCGCGAGCTGCTTGAAAGCTGGCTTGATCCAAAATCGAAGAAGCGTAAGCGTTCACTTGCCTATACCGTTTTGCGTCTACCCGTCGAGCCATAATCAGGCGTACCGGAATTCATAAAGGAGCAGCCAATGTCGCGTGAAGTCGTATTTCTTTCAGGTGTTCGAACAGCAATCGGAACCTTTGGTGGTTCTCTGAAAGATACAGCGCCGACCGCTATGGCGTCGGCCTGTATTTCTGAAGCCCTGAGCCGTGCGGAAACAGAACCGGGCGAAGTTGGGCACGTTGTGCTGGGCAATGTAATTCACACCGAACCGCGCGATATGTATATGTCACGCGTTGCCATGATTGACGCCGGAGTGCCCATCGAAACACCTGCGCTCACATGCAACCGGCTTTGCGGTTCCGGTGCCCAGGCAATCGTGTCCGCCGCCCAGCATATTATGCTTGGGGATACGGATGTCGTGGTGGCAGGCGGTGCAGAATCCATGTCACGGGCCCCTTATGCGTCATTGAATTCCCGGTTCGGCGTCAAGATGGGCAATGCGAAAATGGTCGATATGATGCTGGCAGCACTTCATGATCCTTTCGGCCATGGCCATATGGGCATCACTGCTGAAAACGTGGCTAAGCGCTGGCAGATCACACGCGAACAGCAGGACGACTTTGCGGTGGAAAGCCAGCACAGGGCATCAAATGCGATCCGGGAGGGCCGCTTCAAGGATCAGATCCTTCCGATCAAGGTCAAGCGCGAGACGGTGCCATTCGATACCGATGAGCACGTCAGGCATGATGCAGATATCGAGTCTATCAATGGCCTTCGTCCGGTCTTTGACAAGGAAGGTTCAGTTACGGCTGGCAATTCCTCTGGTATCAACGACGGTGCGGCTGCACTCGTGATGATGGATGCAGAAGCCGCCGACAAAGTCGGACGCAAACCAACGGCAAAGCTGCTGGGCTATGCACATGCCGGAGTGGAGCCAGCGGAAATGGGTGCAGGGCCTATCCCTGCGGTCAAGAATTTGATGGAAAAAACAGGGTTGAAGCGAGACGATTTCGATGTGATCGAGTCTAACGAAGCCTTTGCCGCACAGGCTTGTGCAGTTTCAAAGGAGCTGGGGCTCGATAGTGCCAAGGTAAACATCAATGGCGGCGCCATCGCACTGGGGCACCCTGTTGGAGCAACCGGCGCGGTCCTCACGGTCAAGGCAATCTCCGAGTTGCATCGTTCTAGTGGAAAATACGGGCTGGTGACCATGTGCATTGGAGGCGGCCAAGGCATTGCGCTCGCGCTGGAGGCTGTTCATTGAGATCAGGGATTGATCCGCTGGCCTTCTTCTGCTGACCGATAGATGGCCTCCTCGATTTCGAGGTTCCGCACATATTCCTGCGCGGTATTCTGCAACGGCGAGTTTTCGTGCAAGTGCGAGAGCACGTGCTTCTGCAGGCGGAAGACGCAATCGCCGCCGAAGCTGCGATTGTCCCAGGAATAGCAGTGTTCTTGCCAATGGGTGTCGCCATGGGCTCGGTAATGGATTTCGCCGTCACCGTTCAAGCTGAGAGTGCCGTCCGAGCCCTCGATTAGCATATCGCCCATCGTGAGGCGGCGGTTCCCGGCGGCGTGGTCGGCAAGTCGGTTGCCGTCGAACAGGGCGCGAGATCCGTGCTCGTAGTTAAAGATAATGATACCAGCATCTTCACCTGCGATAACCGGGTTGAGTTGGCTCAACTCAGCAGTCAGGGTCGTCACTTCTCCAAGCAAGAACCGGAAGACGTCGACCAGATGGATTGCCGTCTCATGCACGAGGAACCGTGACATGGTTTGGAAATAGGGTTGCCGCTCCAGGTAGGCTTCCGGACCCTGGCCATCGCCAGGGCGCAAGCGGAACGATGCCTGATAAACCTCGCCAATCTTGCCAGCGTCGAGGAGAGACTTCAACTCCATATGCCAGGGTTGGAAACGAAAGTTCTCATGAACAACACAAGTTGCATCGTACTTTTGCAATGTTTCGACGACCTCTCTCGCCTCTTGGAGTGATTGGCAAAAGGGCTTCTGGCAAATGGACGGGATGACCCGTTTTGCGGCGGCCGAAACGAAGGCTTTATGGGTTGGCGACGGCGTGATGATATCCACCAGATCCGGCTTCACCGCCCCCAGCATTTCCTCAAAGTCACTGAAGGTTTCAGGGACGCCGTGTGTTTCGGCGACGGCCTTGGCCTGGTTTTGGTCGAGCGAGCGGCATGCTGCTAGATCCACAGGCAACCGGCTCCAGGCGTCGTAATGGAATTGGCTGAAATAGCCTGTGCCGACAGCAGCAACTCTTAACCTGCTCATGCGAAATCCCAATGACTTGGCCTTAGCCCGGCGACGGGGGCTTCAAACCTCGCGATCTGGTCGCCCAACAGGCAGCCCAGATAGGCAGTCTTCAGATCCGGCCCGCCGAATGCAAGACTGGACGTGTTGCGCAGTACCTTGCCTTTGTTGTTGTCCAGGTGTGGGCGTCCCATGGTGCCGACCTGAAACGCTTCCTCGACCCAATCCATGAACTCCAGATCGCAATCTTCCATCATGAGTTCCTGGTTTCCGCTTGCATCAACCCGGATGATCCTGTTGGAGACGATGCTGGTTATCCAGAAGCCCCCTTCTGCATCGAAGGTAAGGCCGTCCGGGAACGTCCCGGGTCCATACTCCGCAACGGTCGTCTTGGCCCCCAGCGTACCATCCTCGCCAACGTCAAACGTCACTGACCGGCGGGCAAACGTTTCGTTGGCATAAAGCTGGCCGGTTTCCGGGTGGATGAGACACTCGTTTGTGTAACCCAGACCGTCTGCCACGATTCTCGCCCCGTCGCCCTGAACAAGAATAATGAAACCGGTTGACGCGTTCGGGCGGTAGTCGTCGCCACGCGGTTGGACACGGGTGCTGACGGTTATCCAGACACGGCGCTGGCTATCCACATGCACGTAATTCGTTGGCGGTAGCGATTCCCCGTCGATTTCGAGCAGGAAAGGCACCAATGCCCCGTCAGGACTGAGCCAGTAGACCCCGCCATCGCTGTCTCCGAGATGCGCAAGCAGCCAGCCTCCTTCGAGGTGCAGCGCGAAACCATTTGGTTTCGGCGAAAAATCACCCTTTGCGAGAACAGTTTCCTGTGTTCCATCAGGTTCAATAATGGTGATGCCACCGCGCCAGTCGGCCACGTGCAGGCTCCCGTCCGGCAGTGTGAGCGCACATTCGGGGCGCTGCAAATCTTTTCCAATGAAACTGATGGCACTCAGATCAATCATTTTGGTCTTCCTTCTCAGGAAATTCCGCCAGGTGGCGTTGATACGACCGCGCAGACAGTTGCAACGACTCCCTTCACCGACATAGCATGGTGCCGCCAGAATGAGAGGGGTGTTCTTGTGATTTTGGGCTGTATTGCCGATGATTTTACCGGCGCGACAGATTTGGCCAACGTGCTGACGCGCGAAGGCCTGTCTTGTGTACAGCTCAATGGCATTCCGGCTCTGAACGACAACAATGCTGAAAGGTTGAGCGATTTCGACGCCGTTGTCGTGGCATTGAAAGCCCGATCCATCCCGACTCAAGAGGCCATTGCCCAATCGTTGTTGGCGCTGGACTGGCTGCAGGGGATCGGCTGCAGGAAGTTCTTTTTTAAATACTGCTCCACATTTGATTGCACGGCAGATGGCAATATCGGGCCTGTGGCCGAAGCACTGCTCCAGGCTCTCGGCGAAGATTTCACCATTGCTTGTCCGGCGGCACCTGAGAATGGCCGGACCGTTTATCAGGGGCATCTGTTTGTGCATGGGGTACCGCTTGCGGAAACGGGCATGCGCAATCATCCGATTACCCCGATGACGGATTCCAGTCTTGTTCGTGTGCCTGATCGTCAGACGGAAGGTGCGGTGGGCCTTGTTGGTTTTGAAACAGTCGCCGGAGGTCCGGATGCGGTTTCCAGGCGAAGCCGGGAACTTCGTGGCGAGGCCAGCCGAATGGCAATAGCCGATGCGGTGCTGGAGGATCATCTTCGGGTCCTGGTCGAAGGAACTGCTGACCTGAAACTCTTAACTGGAGGATCGGGGCTTGCCGTTGGATTGCCGGCATTGTTCAAACAGTCGGGCCTGCTAAAGGATCAGCAACGCACCAGTGATTGGCCAACTGAGGGGCGCGGTATGGTGATTTCGGGGAGCTGCTCTGAGGCCACCAACCGCCAAGTGGCGGAGATGTCAAAGCACAGACCATCCCGTAAACTCGATCCGCTGGCATTGGCCTCGGATTATGATCGGGAGGTTGAGGGGGCGGTTGCTTTTGCGCTCAAGGCATCGGCCAACGGTCCGACTCTGATTTACTCCACATCAGATCCACAAGAGCTCAAGGCCATTCAGGCTGAGCCGGGGCAACGCAAGGCAAGTGAATTGACAGAGTGAGCCATGGGGGACATCGCGAAGGCGCTGGTCTCTGCTGGCGTCACGCAGCTCGTGATCGCGGGCGGAGAGACGTCCGGAGCGGTTGTCTCCGCCCTGGAGCTGGACGCCTTGGTAATCGGCCTCGAGATCGACCCAGGCGTGCCCTGGACCTTATCCCTGACGGAATCCCGCCTAGCGGTGGCCCTGAAATCAGGAAACTTCGGTGGGGCCGACTTCTTCTCAAAGGCTTTCGATGTGTTGGCTGCGCGGGAGGTCGCGGCATGAACGAAAACGCACTGCGCGAGCAGATAGCTCAGTTCGGACGCTCGCTCTTCATGCGCGGGTATGGTTACGGATCGTCCGGCAACATTTCTGTCAGGATCGATGACGGCATTCTTGTGACGCCGACCAATTCCTGTATGGGCTTCCTGGAGCCGGAGCAAATCTCCAAGGTTTCGTTCGATGGCAATCACCTCTCCGGCGCCAAACCATCCAAGGAAACCTTCTTCCATCTGGCTATGTACGAAGAACGTCCGGACGACCATGCGATCGTGCATCTGCATTCTACCCATTCGGTCGCAGTGTCTTGTCTTGATGGTATTGACGAAGAGAACGTGCTGCCGCCACTCACGGCCTATTACGTCATGAAAGTCGGCAAGTTGCCGCTTGTTCCCTATTTCCGGCCAGGTGATAAATCCTTGGTTGATGCGGTCCGGGTTTGTGCCCGTGAGCACCACGCCATGCTGCTTGCCAATCACGGGCCAATCGTTTCCGCCAAGGCCCTTGACGCAGCAGTCTATTCAGCCGAAGAACTGGAAGAAACCGCAAAGCTTTTCCTCCTTTTGGAAGGACAGGCCACCCGGCCACGTGACGAAAAACAAATTGCCGAGCTCAACGACACTTTCCCCTCCTGAACGAATATGCATTCACCAATATGTTTGTTGCAACCGTGAAATTCGAACTCGTATCCGGTGCCGAAGAGGCGTTCATGCCGCTGATGCATGCCCAGGCAAAAAACTCGCTTGAGCTGGAATCCGAGTGCCATCGATTCGATGTGTGCACCGATCCGGACAACTCGGGCACTGTATTTCTCTATGAGATCTACAGCGATGAAGCAGCTTTCAAGCTGCATCTCGAGAGCGATCATTTTAAACAATCTGATGCAGATGTGGCTGCGCTTGTGCAGGTCAAGCTGTATCAAAGATCCTACCCCACTTGAGGATCCAGATGGCCAGAACGAACGAACTCAGAATTGCAGTCATGCCCGGAGACGGGATCGGTGAAGAAATAATGGCACCATGTGTGGAACTGCTGGAACTGGTTTGCCAGAAGACCAAAAGCTTTGCACTGAATTACGATTGGATTGAAGCTGGAGCGGGTCTGTTTTCACGCATCGGCGAAGCTTTGCCTGATGAAGCCATGAAGCGGGCCAGCGATGCCGATGCCATTCTGCTGGGCGCAATGGGTTTGCCGGATGTGCGCTATCCGGACGGGCGGGAAATCGTTCCGCAAATCGACATCCGGGAGATTCTGGATCTTTATGCCGGGGTGCGTCCTGTGCGGACATTTCCCGGTATGCCCCTGCCGCTTGCCGACGAACGTGCACAGCATCTGGACATGGTGATGGTCCGGGAATCTACCGAAGGCTTATTCTGGGGGCGCGGCAAATCATTCATCGACAAGGATGAAGCTCACGACAAGATGGTGATCACACGGCACGGCACGGAGCGGGTCTGCAAATTTGCATTTGATCTCGCCCGCAGGCGCAAGGAGCGCGGTGCAGAAGGCCGGGTGACCTGCGTTGACAAGGCCAATGTGCTGGGGAGCATGGCCTTCTTCCGGGAAGTGTTCGATGATTGTGCGGCTGGCTATGAGGATATCAAGAAGGATTATTGCTACGTGGACGCAATGGCCCTGAAGCTTATCCGCAATCCTTGGGATACTGATGTGCTGGTGACGGAAAACATGTTCGGTGACATTCTGTCTGACGCTGGCGCGGCACTCATGGGCGGTATGGGCTTGGCACCTTCAGCCGATATTGGCGACAAGCATGCGGTCTTCCAGCCCTGCCATGGCACGGCACCTGACATCATGGGAACCGGCAAGGCTAACCCGACCGCGATGATCCTGTCTGCGGCCATGATGCTCGAATGGCTGGGAGATACCCACGGATCAGAACGTCTGGTCGAGGCAGGCCAATTGCTTGACGGCGCGGTCCGAACAGCCTTTGGTACCGGCGATTTGCTGCCCTACGAAATGGGCGGCAGCGCGGGCTTGCGGGAAATTTCCGACAAGGTGAAAGAGGCACTGAACGCCGCCTGAGCGGCTGCATTCAGCGCCAGACTTCTACTGCTCCAGCTTGACTTCAGCCAGCTGATAACGCCGGTGTCCTCTCGCTTGGGCAGCCCGCTCTCGCCGAACCGGGATGCGATGCCTGGAATACCTGGGACTTCTTCAAGGACGCGGGTGACGAATTGGTGCGCGAATGCCTCGCCGATGGCGCCGATCCCGGCGCGCGGGACAAGGAGGGCCGGCCCCCAGAGCGGGCCAGTAACAAAAACCCAGACGACATTTGGAGCATCTCAACGACCGCCTCACGGAGACACTGCCGAAAATCAATTGTTCGAAGCAGGCGCGATCCGTTACGCCTTCTGAACCGATCAGCAAAATTCTCAAGTTCTCGTTGAGGCCAGTTTGTGCCCGTGGTTCGTCCTGCGAGGCAGAACAGAGGAAGCCCGCAAGTCCGGCAATCGCGCTTTCACCAACCTGAAGCGGCATGTCATCATCGACACCGCCCGCCATGAGTCATACAGCGGGTCCGACCATGGTTTCCGGGATGGTGAGAAAGTCCGACGCCTCTTCCGCCAAAATCTCCCAGGCAATTTGAGACGGTTCCTTGCATGACAGTCCGGCCATCAACGTTTCTTCGTCAATAGAAACGGCGGTTGCTTTGCCGCGTCTGGCGCTTGCGATCAGGCAGGGAGAGAGATCCAGCGCCACCGCGACAACTTTGGGCGCAAGCGCCATCAAGAGCTTTAAAGCTTCCCAATCCAAAACGGGGGCCTTCGTGCTTGTAGAAAACGGTCTCCACAGAGAGCTTTGACGCCAGGCCTTTCAGAGAAACCAGTGGTGTGGGCACATAGCCTTGCCAGGCCGTGATTTCCTGCCGTGCGTTGGCGAGGGCTTCGGTTGTGATGACGGTTTCGCTCGCATTGCCACTCCGGTTTGGACCGGCTGCGTGGGCAATGGCGGTTGTCTGAAAGGCGCTCAACATGATCTGGAGCCGCCTTCCCCAGGTAAATCTCTGATTTCGCTGTCCTGATCTTGATATTTTCCATATGAAGCATGGTGTTGATGGCTTTGAGAGGCGTGTTTCATGGACCACCCCATGGATCACCCGGAGGGTGCGGGTTCAGACCGGGGGACCGGGTCGATTTCGATCTCCGGATGCGGCTGGAATTCCGCCGCGCGCAGATCAGTTCGGATGGCGGTCTCCTGATGATGCACGAGCTTGATGACGCGCTCGGACTTTCGGGCCTGGCGTCATCGGCGCGGCGCGGCAACCGGCTTGGCAAGAACACGATCCATCGGCTTGGCGGGCTGTTCCGGCAATCGGTCTGCGGGCGTCTTGCTGGCTACGAGGAGGTCAACGACGCTGACCAATTGGCCCTCGATCCGGTGAGGTGTCAGATCGGGGGTGGCCGCGCCGCGCCGGAGAACCGGGACGCGCTGGCCGACCTGAACGGCCAATGGCTCGACCGGCTCCACGACCGCAAAGGTCTCAAGTCTATCGTGCTGGACATGGACAGCTCCGTCAACCCCACCCATGGCGATCAGGAAGGGTCCGCATGAACAGGCATTTCGACTGCACCTGCTCTCACCCGCACTTCCTGTTCAACCGGTTCGGCCTGCTGGATCTGAAGGCTGACTGCCGATTGACTAAGACCAATCTGCTTTCCCGCCGCTGCAAAAGATCCATGATCTGCAATGGCAACCAGTGTTCTGAGTTGCCGGAGATTCATCCGCTCTATAAGCCAACCCCTAACTCAATCAATGCTTCGGCAGTGCGTGCGCCATCTTCTACCGGGATCAGATGACCCAAATCCGAATAGACGATTTCGTACGCATTCGGCAAACGCGCCATCAGCTCTGCAACATTCTCTTGATTGTAGAACACACGGTCACATTGGCCGCTAAGACAGAGCACTGGAAGGTCGAGCTTTTCGTAGGCCACATCCCAATCACTCCGCCGGGCATTTGCCATCAACTGGTAGATACCATCCTCCTCCTCCAGGCCTGTATAAGGCGCATCGCCCAGAGCATTGGGCCGCATCTTCTCAAGAAAAGCCGGGCCTGCAATATGCGGCAGCGTGGCATCCATCATCAGCTGGCCTCCGCCGAGTTTGGCCAGGCGCGTTGCCGATTCATTCACCCAATCCAGATGGGTGCCCGGCTTGCGCAGTGTATTGATGAACACCAGTGCCGATGCTTCAGCGCCGCGAAGGTAGGCATTCGCGCAATAAAGACCGCCAATGGACAAACCAACCAGAATTGGCTTGATCGGCTTCAATTCATCCAACAGACGCATCAGGTCAGATGTAATCGTGCCCTCGTCCAGCGTATCTCCCGAAGAATATTTGCTTTCCGCCTGTCCCCGGAAATTCCAAGCCAGTGTGCCAAAACCCGCATTCCGGAGAGCCGGGCCGATTTCCGCCTGCCACGCTGCGGTACTTCCCGTCAGCGCATTGACGAATACAAAAGTCGGCTTCCCATCAGCGCCTTCATCATGCTCGAAGTAGATTGCTCTGCCAGGTCCAAGATCCAAGTGTGCCATGCTTTCCTCCAAATTTTTATCGGAAAGTAAAAAGCAGAACGCGCTCTGTCGAGAGCTATTTCCCCTGGCGCGATGAATGCAAAACCCGAAACCGGTCACACGGTTCCACTTGATGGCGCCATGAGAACCGAACTTGAGGCACGCGGCGTCCCCATGCCAAAACGCCTGGAGCGCGGCTGCCCTATTGACCTCTGCCGATACGGTCCGGGACACTCACAATGTCGGGTGACAATACCCTGCGTTCAGGCGCTCAGGCGCTCAGGCGCTCAAGGTAAAGTAACTTGCTCACCAGCCAAAATCATGTTATTTCCCGGCGCCGTCAGATAACGCCCCGCTTTGGAAAATTCAGGAACAGATCATGGCAACAGAAACCCGGACTGAGTTCGACGACGACAATGACGGCAGCATCGACCGGAGAGAGTTCGACACCGACGGCGACGGCACCATCAACCGGAGGGTCTACCTGAATGCGGACGGTCGCATTGAGCGGATGGACCTGGATTGGGACGATGACGGCACCATCAACCGGATCGATCACTACACGTTCGATGGCGACGGCAACCGGCGCCTGACCCGGAGGGACTCCGACGACGACGATGACGGCACCATCGACCGGAGAGAGTTCGACACCGACGGCGACGGCACCATCAACCGGAGGGCCTACCTGAATGAGGACGGTCGCATTGAGCGGATGGACCTGGATTGGGACGATGACGGCACCATCAACCGGATCGATCACTACACGTTCGATGGCGACGGCAACCGGCGCCTGACCCGGAGGGACTCCGACGACGACGATGACGGTACCGTGGACCGGATCGATCACTACACGTATGATGGCGACGGCAACCGGCGCCTGACCCGGAGGGACTCCGACGACGACGATGACGGCACCATCGACCGGAGAGAGTTCGACACCGACGGCGACGGCACCATCGACCGGAGGGTCTACCTGAATGAGGACGGTCGCATTGAGCGGATGGACCTGGATTGGGACGATGACGGCACCATAAACCGGATCGATCACTACACGTTCGATGGCGCCGGCAACCGTCGCCTGACCCGGAGGGACTCCGACGACGACGATGACGGCAGCATCGACCGGAGAGAGTTCGACACCGACGGCGACGGCACCATCAACCGGAGGGCCTACCTGAATGCGGACGGTCGCATTGAGCGGATGGACCTGGATTGGGACGATGACGGTACCATAAACCGGATCGATCACTACACGTTCGATGGCGACGGCAACCGGCGCCTGACCCGGAGGGACTCCGACGACGACGATGACGGTACCGTGGACCGGATCGATCACTACACGTATGATGGCGACGGCAACCGGCGCCTGACCCGGAGGGACTCCGACGACGACGATGACGGCAGCATCGACCGGAGCGAGTTCGACACCGACGGCGACGGCACCATCGACCGGAGGGCCTACCTGAATGCGGACGGTCGCATTGAGCGGGTGGAACTGGATGCGGACGATGACGGTACCGTGGACCGGATCGATCACTACACGTCTCATGGCGACGGCAACCGGCGCCTGACCCGGAGAGACTTCGACGACGACGATGACGGCAGCATCGACCGGAGCGAGTTCGACACCGACGGCGACGGCACCATCGACCGGAGGGCCTACCTGAATGAGGACGGTCGCATTGAGCGGGTGGAACTGGATGCGGACGATGACGGGACCGTGGACCGGATCAATCACTACACGTTCGATGGCGACGGCAACCGGCGCCTGACCCGGATTGACTTCGACGACGACGATGACGGCAGCATCGACCGGATCAACCACTACACGTTTGACGATGCCGGTAACCGGACCCGGACCGCTTTCGACGATGACGCGGATGGCACCATCGACCGGAGGGTCTACCTGAATGCGGACGGTCGCTGGGAGCGGGTGGACCTGGATGCGGACGATGACGGGACCGTGGACCGGATCGATCACTACACGTTCGATGGCGACGGCAACCGGCGCCTGACCCGGATTGACTTCGACGACGACGATGACGGCACCATCGACCGGAGGGCCTACCAGAATGCGGACGGTCGCCTGGAGCGGGTGGAACGGGATGCGGACGATGACGGGACCGTGGACCGGATCGATCACTACACGTCTGATGGCGACGGCAACCGGCGCGTGACCCGGATTGACTTCGACGACGACAATGACGGCACCATCGACCGGAGCGAGAGCTACACGCTCGATGCGGCGGGCACCCGGACCCGGACCGACTTCGACGACGACAATGACGGCAGGATCGACCGGACCGGGTTCGACACCGACAGCGACGGCACCATCGACCGGAGCGAGACCTACACGTTCAATGCGAGCGGCAACCTGACCCGGACCAGTTTCGACGACGACAATGACGGCACAACCGACCGGACCGCGACCTACATTTACGACGCGACGGGCACCCGGACCCGGACCGACCTGGATGACGACAATGACGGCATCATCGACCGGACCGGGTTCCACGATAACGGGGATTACAATTTCGACCGGATCGAGACCTATCAGTATGGTGCGCGGGGCAACCTGTTCCGGACCCGTTTCGATGACGACGCGGACGGCACCGCCGACCGGAGCGAGACCAACAGCTATGACGAGACCGACAGGCTGATCCGGACCGACCTTGACGACGATAATGACGGCACGATCGACCGGAGCGAGACCTACAGCTATGACGGGAACAACAGGCTGATCCGGACCGACTTTGACGACGATAATGACGGCACCGCCGACCGGATCGGGTTCGACGACAACGATGACGGTAATGTCGACCGGATCGGGCACGCCATATTTGATGATGAGGGCAGGCTGACCCGAATCGATTTCGACGACGATAATGACGGCAGGATCGACCGGACCGGGTTCGACGACGATGGGGACGGCACCATCGACCGGGCTGAAACCTATTCTTATAACGAGTCCGGCAACCTGACCCGGACCGGGTTCGACGATGACGGGGACGGCACCATCGACCGGAGCGAGCGTTACACGTTCAATGCGAGCGGCAACCTGACCCGGACCAGGTTCGACGACGACAATGACGGCACGATCGACCGGAGCGAGCGTTACACGTTCAATGCGAGCGGCAACCGGAACCGGACCAATTTCGACGACGACAATAACGGCACCACCGAGCGGAGTGAACTCTATTACTATGATGCGAACGGCAGGCTGAGCTGGACCGAGTTCGACGACGGTGCGGACGGCATCGTTGAGCGGACCGAGACCTACAGCTATGACGGGAACAACAGGCTGATCCGGACCAATTTTCACGACGACAATGACGGCACCGTCGACCGGAGCGAGACCTACAGCTATGACGGGAACAACAGGCTGATCCGGACCGACCTTGACGACGACAATGACGGCACCGTCGACCGGAGCGAGACCTACAGCTATGACGGGAACAACAGGCTGATCCGGACCGACTTTGACGACGATAATGACGGCACCGCCGACCGGATCGGGTTCGACGACAACGATGACGGTAATGTCGACCGGATCGGGCACGCCATATTTGATGATGATGGCAGGCTGACCCGAATCGATTTCGACGACGATAATGACGGCAGGATCGAATGGGCCGGGTTCGACACCGACGGGGATTACAATTTCGACCGGATCGAGACCTATTCTTATAACGAGTCCGGCAACCGGATCCGGACCGATGTCGACGACGACAATGACGGCACCACCGACCGGACTGAAACCTATTCTTATAACGAGTCCGGCAACCGGATCCGGACCGATGTCGACGACGACAATGACGGCACGATCGACCGGAGCGAGCGTTACACGCTCAATGCGAGCGGCAACCGGATCCGGACCAATTTCGACGACGACAATGACGGCACCACCGACCGGAACGAGGTCTACAATTACGACTCGAATGGCAACCTGGGCCGGACCAATTTCGACGACGACAATAACAGCACCACCGACCGGAGCGAGACCTACACGTATGACGAGAACAACAGGCTGATCCGGACCGACTTTGACGATGATAATGACTACACCTATGAGCGGATCGAACATTACACGCTTGATGGCGACGGCAAGCGGAGTCTGATCCGGATTGACTTCGACGACGACGATGACGGCACCACCGACCGGACCGAAGATTACACGCTTGATGGCGACGGCAAGCGGAGCCTGACCCGGAGGGACTTCGACGACGACAATGACGGCACCGTCGACCGGAACGAGTTCGACGACAACGGCGACGGCACCATCGACCGGAGCGAGCGTTACACGCTCGACGAGGGCGGCAACCGGATACGGACCGACTTCGACGACGACGCGGACGGCAGCATCGACCGGTACGGGTTCGACAAAGACAGGGACGGCATCAATGAGCTGATCTGGTTCGACGACGACGGGGACTTCAGGATCGAACGGGCCGGGTTCGACGACGATGGGGACGGCGCCATCGACCGGACCGAGACCTTCATTTATGACGCAGCGGGCAACCGGATACGGACCGACCTGGATGACGATAATGACGGCACCATCGACCGGGCCGGGTTCGACACCGACGGGGATTACAATTTCGACCGGATCGAGACCTATGAGTATGGTGCGCGTGGCAACCTGTTCCGGACCGAGTTCGACGACGACAATGACGGCACAGCCGACCGGATCGCGACCTACAGCTATGACGATAGTCGCAACCGGATACGGACCGAGTTCGACGACGATAATGACGGCGACACCGACCGGAGCGAGGCCTACTCTTACAACTCGGTCGGCAGGCTGATCCGGACCGAGTTCGACGATGACGCGGACGGCACCATCGACCGGGACGAGTTCTACAGATATAACGGGGACGGCAGGGTGATCCAGACCGATTTCGATGACGACGATGACGGCGCCCTCATCCCCGACCGGAGGGAGTACTACTCTCATGACGCGAACGGCAGGGTGATCCGGACCCAATTCGACGACAACGCGGACGACATCATCGACCGGAGTGAGGCTTACACGCTCGACGGGGGCGGCACCCGGACCCGGACCGATTTCGACGACGACAATGACGGCACCTATGACCGGAGCGAGCGGTACACGCTCGATGCGACGGGCACCCGGACCCGGACCGATTTCGACGACGACGGAGACGGCGGCATTGACCGGAGCGGGTTCGACGCCGACGGAGACGGCGTCATCGAGCGGACCTGGTTCGACGACACCGGGGACGGCAGGATCGAACGGAGCGGGTTCGACGACGACGCGGACGGCAGCATCGACCGGACCGAGACCTACATTTACGACGCGGCGGGCACCCGGATCCGGACCGACCTGGATGACGACAATGACGGCATCATCGACCGGGCCGGGTTCCACGATAACGGGGATTACAATTTCGACCGGATCGAGGCCTACCAGTATGGTATGCGAGGCAATCTGTTCCGGACCCGTTTCGATGACGACGCGGACGGCACAGCCGACCGGATCGAGACCTACTCATATGACGATAGCCGCAACCGGATCCGGACCGATTTCGACGACGACGCGGACGGCACCCATGACCGGAGCGAGAGCTACTCTTACTACGACTTGTACGACAACGTGACCCGGATCGACTTCGACGACGATAATGACGGCGACACCGACCGGAGCGAGGCCTACAGCTATGACGGGAACAACAGGCTGATCCGGACCGACTTCGACGACGATGGGAACGGCCTCCTCAACCGGAGGGAGAGCTACGCTTACGACTCGAACGGCAGGGTGGTCCGGATCGACTTCGACGACGATGGTGACACAATCGCCGACCGGAGGGAACAATACTCTTACCTGGCGGACAGCGACAGGGTTGGACATACCTGGTTCTCCGACGGCGCCGACGCCGTGTCCGGCGGGCAAATTAACCGGAACGAGATCTACGCGTACGATGCGGAGGGGAACCTGATCCGGACCGACTTCGACAATGACGGGAACGGCGTCTATGAGCGGACCGAGTTCGACGATGACGCGGACGGCACCGTTGACCGGAGCGTGACCTATTTCGACGGCCGGACCGAGTTCGACGATAACAATGACGGCATCATCGACCGGAGCGAACACCACACGATCGGTGCGCAAAGGGTGATCCGGACCGATTTCGACGACGACAATGACGGCGAGATCGACCGGATCGAGCACTACACGCGCGATGGGATTCAAAGGGTGATCCGGACCGATTTCGACGACGATGCGGACGGCACAACCGACCGGATCGAGCTCTACACGCTCGACGAGGGCGGCAACCGGCTTCAGACCCGGTTCGACGACAGGGTGAACGGGAGCATCGATCGGATCGCGTACCACGACGGGGACAGCGTGGTGCGGTGGGATACAGACACCGACAATGACCGCAGCCTGGACCAGGTCCGGTATGACGGCGGGATCGATTTCAGCGGCGCGTTTCCAGTCCATGCCGGGCTGGAGGTGGTTCAGCTGGGCGGGGACGGCTCCGGTGACGGCAGTACGGATCTGACCATCCCGGACGGTTTTGTCTTTGCAGGCAATGGCGATCCGGCGACGCCGGTCCGGATCGAGGGCGGTGCTCCGGACACGCTGCGCTTCGACATGGACGACTTTACCGAAGGGGACCGTGTCACTGTCGACGGAGAGGAGTACCGGAGTTTCGCGGCCGACAATGGAAGCTGGTCATTCCTCATCGATACGGATGTCATGCTGTTCGATCTCTGACCCGGTGGGCCGATGAAGCGCGACAAGGGGCGATCCAGGAGCCGAACTGAACCACGACAGATAAGGTGTAACGGTTCGGATGCGATCTGACAGTTGGCCGTTTTTCTGACGGCGTCTGTCAGGTCAGGTTCAGTTCACGAACTTTTCCTGCCGGATTTCTTTCCCGTCGATCATGGTTTCGATGGGTGTTCTGCCGCACCGCATCTTGCCCTGACGAGGGCGTTCGGTATTGTCGTGATGCACCAATCCAGATCGGCTTGCAGCGCGTCAAGGCTTTCGCAGAGCTTCTTGCGGAACGCGATCTGATAGAACTCCTGCAAAATCGTCTCTGGAATCTCTCGTGCTTTGAATTGCGGACGAGAAACCAATGCACATCATACGATTTTTGTGCTCTATCTTGACGCTTACAATGCAAGAATTGTTCACATGAGGGCCACAGGTGAATACAAGCGCTGCCATTGCACTGGCTTCCTTTGATCTGGCGATCCTCGGAGTTCTGCAAAATGACAATACCGTGCCCCGTCGTTTGATCGGGGAGCAGGTCAACTTGTCCGCACCATCGGTGCAACGGCGCATTCGCCGAATGGAAAAGTCCGGCGTCATCGCCGCGAACACTGCGGTTCTGGATCCGGGGAGGACCGGCCGACCCCTGACAATTATTGTCGAAATGGAACTCGTCAGCGAAACGGCTAGCGGGATTGACCAGATCAAACGCCTATTCGCTGAAACTCCGCAGATACAGCAATGCTATTATACTGCGGCTTACTGGCTCAGGCTCTCCGGGGGGCAATCGATGTTCGGCCTGCTTCAGCATGGAAAACAAGGGAGGTTTTCCATGGCAGCGGCTGTTCAACCGAGAGCGGACTTTCTGGGCGATGACCTGCCTCGCACAGTGCGCAAGAGCGAAGAGGCGGATCAGACGCGGCAGCTTCTTGCCTTGCCGGTGATCCGGGACGGGTGTTGCGCTTCAAGGCCGGCGGCGCGGCGGGCCCTGGTGACCCGCAAGGCGCCCGCAAAGACGCCGATCCTGACAGACGAACACCGCACGGCGCTGGCAGCGACTGTTGAGGCGGGGCCAAAGCCCGATATGGACGGCATCGTGCGCTGGCGGCGGGTCGATCTGGCGCAGGAGGAACCGGGCGTCCCGGTCAGTCGTCAGACGCCGGGACGGGACCTTCGCGCCATCGGGTTCGCCATGAGGGGTCGCCATGAGGGTTCGCCCGCCCGCAGCACGACGAGGCCCTCGAGGCGTTCAACAAAACGTCTGCGACGTCGTCGACCGCATCCGCAGCCAATGGGGCGGCAAGCCGATAGAGCTCCGGGTTCAGGACGACGCCCGGATGGGTCAGAAGAACAAACGCACGCGACGCCGGGCGCGGTGGGGGACGCGGCCCCGCGCGCCGCACGATCAGCGGACCGAAGGGGCCTGTCTCTTCGGCGCCCTCTGCCCTGCCAGGGCCAAGGGCGACGGGCGGGTCATGCCCTGGTGCGACACTCACCCCATGGCTGAGCCTCTCAAGCTCATCGGTCAACAGGTCGAGGCCGGGGCACACGCCCTCCTGATCCCTGATCGGGCGGGAGGGCAGACCCTCACCCAAATGGGCTGTCCCCGACAACATCACCCTCGTCCCACGGCCGCCAGGGGCACCAGAGGTGAACCCGGTCGAGAACGTCTGGCCGTTCATCCGGGACACCTGGCTTTCGACCCTCGTTTTCAAGACCTGCGACGACATCGCAGATCACTGCTGCCAAACCTGGAACACCCTCAGGCATCAACCAGGGCGCGCCATCTCAATCGGAGGGCGCAAATGGACCCATCGGGTGGGAGCATTGAGCGATGGTATTATACTGGTAGCTGGAGGTATCCAGTTGCAGCAGCCTGCAGGCAGGCCCGATCGACACGTTCCAGTCCGCTCGCATTCCGTCCACCAGCTTGCGCTTGCGAGCAGGCCTCAGAGCTTTCGCTTGATCACGTCCTGGAGCCTCTCCCGGTCAAGGAGCAGATCAGCCACAATCTTCTTCTTCAACCGGTTGTTCTCGTCTTCCAAAAGCTTCAGCCGGCGCATCTCGTCCGGCAGCAAGCCGTCATACTTCTTTTTCCAATTGAAGTACGTCACTTGCGAGATGCCTGCCTTGCGGCAGAGCTCCGCAACCGGCATGCCTTCGCCCTGCTCCAATCTGAACGCCGTCCTGCGCGTCCGTGAACATCAAGGACTTCATTGCTTCTCTTCCTTTTCCAGCCAGGAAAATCAAGCGGAAAACTCTAGCTCAAAATGCGGAAGATAAGGAGATCAGGTCAACCCGGATCGACACTCGCCTAATTTGGCAAAAAGTGTGGACACACTTGCTTCATCGACTGCATTCTCAAGTTCTAGAACATTGCGCTCTTTGGCTTTCTTGTTTTCGATGTAGAAGCACGGCTTCGCGCCGTTTCTGGTATCCGCGCAAAGCCCGATTTCGCTGATCTCATGGTTCGAGCGATCGCCACTGCTGGTGTTCAGGCTGGCGAAAAGCGAAAAGGACTCAGGTGCAAAGCGGATTGGTTCCGAGTTGAGATTCCGATCGCTCATCTCCTTGCGCAACAGTTCATCGGAAGCAACCAGCAGTTCCGTCAGGGCCTCAAATCCCTCCTCCTGACCATAGGTTTGGTAATCCGCAGCATCGCCGCTCATGAGTGAGGCCACATCGTAGGGAAGCCATTTTGAATATTTGTCCCTGTCGAGATTGCGATGAAGCAATTCAATCAGGGTCCAGGCTTCAACCTGGGCGGGCGATCTGTCATCGAGAGGCATCTCGTGAGCCGTACGGACGCCATTCTCCTTAAACTGCAGAACAAACTCCGGGAGGCGCATTTCCACTGTGAGACCATTTTCAAAGGGCGCACTTTCCAATGTGCGCTCAACCGGATCCCAGATCATATGAAGATGACTGCCATTGCTTGCAGGGATGACGTAACTGTTCACAATGCGGGCAATCCATTGCACTGCGCTGTGTGCCTGGCCAATCGCCGACGGCATGGTCTCCAGCTGGGAAGTGCTCTTTGGCCAATCAACAAGGCTGGACGCTGTTTCTGTCATGACACCATCGAAATAGTTTGTTCTTCACTTTTTATCGTTGCCACTAGCGGGGCTGTAAACTTGATCCCGTCTATCGCATTATCGAAGTTGCCAACGCATTCGCGTCATGCGGGCGAGTACGGCCAGCAGCAAGGCCAGAAATGGGCCCATCAGCAAATTGAAGACGGTGAGCTGCATACGCAACTGTTCGATCTTTTCGCGCATGGAAAGCCGGATTTGCCTGAGTTCCCTCCGCAAGGGTAATAGCCTGGTGCGGAAGTCTGCAATCCTGGTCTTGATGCTCACCGGGAGCTCATCAATCGACTTCACACCGGCAGCTGCGGGAATCCTGGCAATCTCTGCCTCGACCCTTGAAATCCGCTCTGCCAGGGTGGTTTCCTGATCGCGGTAGCGGGCCTGTGCATCGCGGAACATCTTCTCAACCCGCGTAAAGGGTCGATTGAGTTGGCCTCTCGACCTGATTGATATGAGCGAGCGATCTCCCGCTGCAAACTCGATCATATTGGTCAGAAGAGCGTGATTGTCATTCAGCGGCCGGGTGATTGTTTCCTGATTGTCGGCGACAAGCTTTTGAACAGCGAAGTCGTCGAAGATCCAATCGATGTCGGCCACCACGAATATCGGCACAGGTCCATTTGACGTCTTGAGGTGAGGTCCCTCAGTCCGCGACTGGAATGCGGATGCTATTGGCGCGAACAGTGTTGCGGCGATGGGCTTCTGACCGCCTTCCTGCTGAAACTGCGTTGCAAGCAATTCCGGCGCTGCATTTTTGAAAAGTGCGCGTGGCAGTGATCCGGCATCGGATGATGTTTCGATCAATTTCCGACCTCCGGATGAAGGCAAAATCTCCAGGGCCCCTGGTTCCGCAATGAGCAATTCATTCAGATCGGCGGTAACCGGATGTGAATTCGACAGCACGCCGCGCGGCAGCCGCAGCCAGAACGGATAACTGGACTGTTGCTGCCGGTTGTTCATGACCTGAGCCGCATAGCTGCCGTCACCAATCACCTCTTTGCCCAGGTAGCGAATGCCGTAGCGCAACAATAAATCGGAAATATCATTGAGCTCTTCGGTTGGCGTGGGGTTGACCAGATTGCTGGCGGCATTGGAGCGAAGTTGTGGATCAATCAGCGTGATCAATCCACCGCCGCGCATGACAAACTGATCGATCTCATACAGTATTTCCGGCTTTAAGATGGTTGCGTCGATCACCAATAGCGCGTCCAAATCAGATGGCAATTTATCGCTGAAATGCGGAATAATTGCCAAATCGAAGGCCTTTTGGAGATCTTCAAGAATACTCAAACCGGGACGGCCTGTGTCCAGATGGGACGGGGCAATCAGCGGACTGAGGATCCCGATGCGCCTTGTCGCCTTCCGGCCGAGCTCGCTGAGAAGAACGGCGATGTCATAGTCCAGCAATTGCTGCCGCCGGAAGTCAAAATAGCCAATTCGTCCGATCCGCTCCCCGGCAGTTGCGATGGCTCCCAGATAAAAAAAGTCGCCCGACGTCATGGGCACGCGCCTCAAGCCGTTTTGCAGGGCCTGCAGTTCCTTGTTGCTGTCGGGCTTCGGGTCAATCACCTGGACGCTAAGGTTGCCGGACGACCGGCGCGCGATAAGGCGGAGCCGCTCGACCACACGCCGCGCATGGCTGGAAATTGAGGTCGGAACGGAGCCCTCGCTTTCGCTCCAGTAGACCTTTACTTCCGTACCCTCGGGCACTGATTTCAGGATTTCTTCGTATGTCCGCGGGAGTGAGAATTCCTTCTCATCCGTGAGGTCGGCTGCAATTGTGATGCGATCGGCTCCTTTCGAAATTAGAACGCACGCGACCAGCATGCCCGGAATCACTCCGGCAAACCGGATGGCTGAATTGATTGTAGAGAGGGCGGCGCGTCTCTGTTCGACCACATGTGTCGTCGCAGCGAGGCACAAACCAATCATGACAGCAAATTTCAACAGCACAGACAGCTGCAGATTGCCGTGCGCAATGCGGCCCAGCCACACTTTGGGACTGATGTGCATGAGAACGTCCCGTGCACTTCCGGGCAACCAGGTCTCAAGGAAATTCCCAAACAGGTTCCATCCCGCCAATGTGAGCATCAGCAGGAAAAAGACACCCAGGATGAAAGCAGTCACCTGTTCGTGGGCCAGAGCTGAGGCCAACAGACAAATGGCAAAACAAGTCATGAGATAAAGGCCCGCGGCAACATAAACGGCAACCAACGCACCGAAATCGGGTTCACCCAGATAGATCACCGAAATCGGAAAGGCTGCGGTGCACCCGAGCGCGATCAGCAGAACTGAGGATCCCGCGATAAACTTTCCGGCCACCAGAGCGCTGGTCGACAACGGAAAGGCTAGTCCCAGTTCCAGGCTGCGGTCGCTGTTGGCATCTGCCCAGAACCGCATTGCAAGTGCGGGTACAAGAACCAGGGCGACCCATGGCAGGAACGTAATGAGCAACCGCAAGGATGCTTCATTGCTGGAAAAGAAATCTGCAGCACCAAAAACAAGTGCTGCCAGTGCGAGCGGAAATGCAGCCAGGAATATGTGGGTCAAACGCGCCTGCATCATCTGGCGCCACTCAAGGCGAAAGATGGCGAAAATGCTTTCAATCCATGAAGGCACCTGGATTTGCTTCATGCCGGGGCCGGTGCCTGAGGCTGTGTAAGTTCTGCAAATGCAGGGCCAAGCCTGCCGTATTCATCAGTGAGCTCGTTCAGCACGCCAGACGAGACAATATTGCCCTCACGCAGAATGATGATCCGATCGCAAAGCTCTTCGGCTTCCTCCAGAATGTGAGTAGAAAAGAAAATAGCGGTTTCCTTCGCAATCTCACGGATGAAATCTCGCATTCCGGCTTTTTGGTTTGGATCGAGGCCATCTGTCGGTTCATCAAGAATTAGCGCCGGAGGACGATGCAGGACGGCCTGCGCAAACCAGGCGCGTTGTCGCCATCCCTTTGACAGGGTGCTGATTGGTTCGTTCATTGCGGGCGCAAGCTCGATATGGTCATTCAGCCAACCAATCGCGTCGAGCGCTTGTGTTTTTCGCACGCCCCTGCAGTTTGCGCAAAACAAGAGAAACTCCGCGACGGTCAGTTCTCCAAAGCCGCTTGCGGCTTCCGGCATATAGCCCAGATTCGCCTTCGCAGCCGCCGGTGATGCGACAACGTCATGACCTGCAATGCATGCGCTGCCGGCGTCTGGCCGCAGAGTGCCGGCGAGAATTTTCATTGCGGTGGATTTGCCAGCGCCGTTCGGCCCGAGGAAACCGACGACCTCGCCGGTCTCAATCTGGAAACTCACATCATCAAGAGCGCAGTTTGATGAAAAGGACCTGCTCAGGCTTTTGGCTTCTATCATTTGTCTACGCCGGACTTGCTCGAACAGGCCAATGTTTCCGTTCACTCTGCTATAAAGCCGACAACAATGAACCCCGCCACGCTTGCCCAGGTGATGGCATAACCGCTTCTGGTGATCATTCGGGCATGTCGCGGCGGCATCCGGGATTCGTCGCGCATAAGATACGAGCCCACAGTGGCAATCACAGCGCCAAGTATTGCAAGCGAGATAATAAAGGACCGCGAGGTTATGAGGGCGATTATGTCGGCGGCCAGAGAAAACATTGCGAGCTTTAGGAGCGCTTATTGAGCGCCCCCGGCATAGGCTTCCATGAAATCGCTGGCGCCTGTCTGATCCGCGAAGCTCTTCATTGCCTCTTCATGCAGTATTTCCATGGCCTCGCGCTTGTAGGCATAGGCTTCCGGGGAGCTCATCATCTTGAAATCCCTTGGCCGTGGCAAATCGATATCGATCACCTTGCGGACTTCAGCCGGCTTGTTTGACAAAATAACGAGACGGTCCGCCAAGAATATGGCCTCATCGATTTCCGATGTGACGAAGATTTGCGTACGGCGGTTCTCCTCGAATATCTTCAGGAAGAATTCCTGCATCAGTTCGCGCGACATGGCGTCCAGCCCGCGGAAAGGTTCGTCCATGATCATGATACGCGGTTCATTGATCAATGCACGGGCCAGCTCCGCCCGGCGTTGCATGCCGCCGGAAAGCTGGAGCGGAAACTTGTCCTTGAACTCGGCAAGGCCGACCTTTTCGATAAGGCGGACTGCTTCGTCTTCGAGCGCTTTTCCTTTGAGATCACCTCTCAAGTTCGGGCCAAAAATGATGTTCTGATAAGTGGTTTGCCAGGGCATCAACGCTGTTTCCTGAAACACCACCATCCGGTCCTTGCCGGGGCCAGTGACAGGATTGCCATCGAGCGTAATCTCACCTGTGTCCGGCGTTTCAAAGCCGGCGATCAGATTCACAAGTGTGGACTTGCCGCAACCGGATGGGCCAACCACCACAGTCAACATGCCTGGCTCCAATTCAAGGCTGAGATCACCCAGCACCTGATCGAAGTCCCATTCCTCGCCGTAGCCTTTGGAGACGTGCTTCAGCTCCATCCGGCTCTGGCCGGCGCCGTAGTCTGTCGTGTCAGCTGGTTTCTTTGCGGTTGCCATGTTTTTGAGTTCCTGTGAGTTACGCGATGCGGACGGATTCGCTCTGATCGGAGATCAGAACAGCCGCCGCCATGGCATGAAATAGTCACCCAGCGCGCGGACCGCGCTACTTGAGAGATAACCGGCAATCCCGATCGAGATCATGCCCACGACAACCTGCTCCAAAGACCCGCCCATAAAGGAGTTCCAGATGAAGAAGCCAAGACCACCACCGGCCTGCGTGCCGCCGCCTGAAATCATCTCAGCTGCAAGGACCACTTCCCAGGTGATGCCCATGCCCACAGCAGCGCCGGTGAAAATTGAAGGCAGGGTTCCCGGCAGAATAATCTTGGAGAACAGATGCCACTGGCTGGCGCCCATGGATTGAGCCGCACGGAGATAACGCACATCAATCGCGCGGGCCCCGCCCAGCACGTTGATAACCACGGTAAAGAACGCGCCGAGGAAGGTCACAAATGCGATGGACATCTCATTTGTCGGCCAGAAAATCAGAGAGGCCGGTACCCAGGCCAACGGTGGGATAGGCCGCAGAATTTCAAATGGGGGAAAGAAGATACCGCGGAAATATTTGTTGACCGCCAACGCCAGACCGAAGGGAATGCCGAGGATCATCGCCACAAAGAAACCGATCATGACCCGCTTGAAACTGTCAATCCAGCTCATCCAGTAGCCGATCTTGGTGACCACTTCAGTTGCTGCAAGAGCGACAGCTGTGGGGCCCGGGATCAGCCCGACCCAGGGAAGCGCATAACCGAACCAGCTTTCCCACCTGGATCCGATTTCCCACAACACAAGAAACACTGCGATCGCCGTTACACCGCGCCAGAACTTTTTGTTGGCAATTGCCTTCTGAAACCGCGAGCGCCTGACGACAACTGGGGTATCGTGGCTGGATTGAACCATATCAGTCATTCTACACCTTCTTGCGTCTCAAGTCGTCAAGCCAACTCGCGTTCGCCAGCCTGGAAGGCCTTGATCGCTTCTTCATGAACAGCCTCTTTGGCTTCTTCGACCAGAAGGCGGAAGCGCTCGGAGGACAAAATCTTGTAGTCGCGCGGACGGGGAATATCGACGTCCACGACTTTCTTCAGCTTGCAGGGCCGGGTCGTCATCACATAAACCCGGTCGCCAAGGAATATGGCCTCTTCGAGATCATGAGTAATGAAGAAGATGGTCACCTTGGTCCGATCGTAAACCTGCAGCAAGGACTCATGCATGATTGACTTTGTGAGAGCGTCCATGGCCCGGTACGGCTCGTCCAGCAGCAGCACCTTCGGCGAATTGATCAAGGCGCGAACAATCTCGACCCGGCGAGCCATGCCTGACGACACTTCGCCTGGATACTTGTTGGCCACATCCGCAAGACCGGCTTCCTCAAGCATGAGGCGTCCCTGGGTTTCTGCCTGCTCCTTGGTCATTGCTCCCTGAACAATCGGCCCATAGGCGACGTTTTCGAGCAGTGTTTTCCAAGGGAACAAGGCGCCGTGCTGGAACACCACCATCCGGTCAGCGCCCATTGTCGCTTGCGGTGTGTTGCCACCACAGAGCAGTTCGCCATCCAGATAGATTTCGCCATGCGTAATCGAGTGGAAGCCGGCAATCGCGTTCAGCAACGTGGTTTTTCCGCAACCAGATGGGCCCACAATCATACAGACTTCGCCTGCCGCGATTTCCATCGAGCAGTTGTCGACAGCCATCACATTGACGCCTTCCGGATCATAGATCTTGGTGACATTCTGGATGCTGAGCTGGCCGCTTGAAGCGGTTTCGCCGGAAAGGTCTTCAGCTGGTGCTTGCATTTGCATTCTTTGTTTTCCTCGACTCTTTCCCGCTATCGGCCCTGTTGGGCGAGTTCCTTGACGTGCCATTTCATGAGGTAGTTGCCGACCATGCGGACCATCACTGAAGTCATCCAGCCAACGAGCCCCAGGGTGAGCATGCCAATCACCATTGGAACAGTAACATTGTTCATGAAGGAGTCGACAATCAGATATCCAAGGCCATAGTCGCCCGACACCATCTCGGCCGCCACCAATGAGAACCAGGCAACGCCAATCGAAATTTGAAGCCCGGTGAAAATGAAGGGCAGCGCTCCGGGGACCACAACATTCTTGAAGATCTGCCACTTGCTGGAGCCCAGGCACCCGGCTGCACGGAAATATTCTTCATCGATCGAATCCACGCCCAGGAGCGTGTTAAGTGTGGTTACGAAAAGCGAAGCGAGAGTGGCCAGGAAGATCACCGGTGTTTCAAAGCCGGAGAACATCAGGATTGCGAGAGGGACCCAGGCCAAGATCGGAATTGGCCGCAAAATTTCGAGGATAGGAAACGTGTAGTCCCGGAAAGCCTTCGACCAGCCCATGAAGAGGCCCAACGGAACCCCGACGCCTGTGGCAATGCAAAACGCGATTGCGATGCGCCTGCAGCTCGACCAGATGTGGATATAATACTCTTCCTTGAAAATGGAAATGCCTTGGAAAGGGTCACGGGAGAACCAGTCGGTCATCACGGTGACCGGACCAGGAATTTTGCCAAAGCGCCAGACTTCCAACCCTTCACACAATAGCCAGTAAGTGAAGACCCAGAGGAACAGTCCAAAAACCGTCAAATAGGGCATCGGGGTCGAAAGAGATTTTTGGAAGTTATGCCAGATCAACGCGAAACCGGTCGGTTCGGTCATTCTTGATTTTCCGCTGGCTAGAGTTGTCGCCTGCTCACTCATTTCCACGCTTTCGCTATAAATGGTTGATTAACTTAACACGGGACCTGTTTGCTGCCTGTCAAGCCAATCCCGCGGTTCGGGAAACATCCAGTATTGCCAATCGATTAAAAGGCTTAGATCTGGAGACCTCAGAACGAGGACGGACATGCACGCAGTACATGTCCGCCGGTATCTTTTGATGCTTTGCTATTCTTTGTAAGCTGAAGCAGGGCGTGCTTTCACAATACCGATTGGGCTCGTCAAACCACGATCCTTGAGGATCTGCTGAGCAACGCCGTCAATTACGCCGCCGTCACGAATTTTTGCAGCAGCAGCCGGTTTTTTCGGCAGGCTGTACAAGAACGCTGTTGCGTTATCAAGCAGGCCCTGGACACGGGGTGTCACCACGAAGTCAAGCTGAACCTTCACGTCTCCGCCGCCCTGATCCTTCGGTGTTTCACCGTAAAGAGAAGACCAGAGGACTTTCTTGTCGATCTTTTCCGTCTGCGCAGCAGCCATTGCAGCAACTTCAGCTGCATTGTTAAAATCGTTCAGGAACAATTGAGCGTCGAGCTCGGCTTCCAGCCAACCCCTGTGAACGTCGGGGCGTTGAGACACTAGGTCATTCAACATAACCATGAAACCGCCATCGAGAGCGTCAAAGTCTTCGCCGCTTGCGGCACGACGGGCAAGCCCAGCAGCTACGATCTTGGAAGCAGTTGGCTCCCAGATTGCGGCAGCATCAAGTTTCTTGGCACGGAAGTTGGTTGTGATGATTTCGATGTTCTGGTTCAGATAGCGACGGGGCTTGATGCCGGCCTTCTTGAACGCCAAACGTGCAAATCTGTCAGTGCAGGCACCGTGTGGTGCAGATGTCAGTTTGCCATCCATCCACTTCACAGCTTCCTTGCCGTTGGCAAATTTAGGAGCATCGTTGCGGACTAGGAAGATGTTGCACTGCTGCTTGGATGTACCCAGAACAGCGACGATACGGATGTCTGTCCCGCCACGTGCCTTGATATTTTTAAAGGTGGAAGCAATGGCCGGCATATCGCCCATGTAGCCGATATGCTGCTTTTCACCGGTCATTGCGTTCACGATAACGGAACCTTGCAAACCGATTTGGAATTCTGCGGTCGAGCCTTCAGGGAGATATTTTTTCCAGAATTGCTTGCCATTGTTAACAACGCCAGACCAGGACTCGGTGTAGTAGGGCTGGTAGCCAATCACCAGGTTGACCTTTTCGCCAGGCTTACCGAAGTCAACTTCGGCCTGCGCGAACATCGGAACTGTCATGCAGCCCGCGGCCACCAGGCCCAGTACGATTTTCTTTAGCGATCTCATGTGGTTTCCTCCCATTTGGATCATTCTAACTATCGAAGAATACTGTCTCTAAGCCGCGTTCTGCTTGGCCGCAGTTTTTGCTGTGGTTTCGGTGCCAACAATTCGCAACGGCATAGGACTGTTAAAATTTTTCTGTTATCTCTTTGTTTTTGCACCTCATTTTTCACAAGATTTGGTTCAGGTGAAACCTTCCATGTTTCGCTCCCGGCGCGAGATTTGAACCGATCAGAAGGCTGCTCCTTGCGGCCATGGCACCGTCTACGTAGCCGTTTGTAAAATCGTTCGGACTAATATCTTGATAGAACTCGCCTATCGTCTTTGCAAATTCGGCAAATTTTTTACGCCTGTGACCGAACGAAGCGGTCCCAATTGGCCCAAAAATCTGAGAAAATTGGACCAATTCAGAGGGGGAAATGTTGAATTTTATGATATGCTGCTTCCTTTGCAAAATCCCAACATGAGTGATGTTATCTATCAGCTCATAAGGAATTTCAATTTCAAGACCCGATAGCGATCCTGTTGTGTTACCTTGCACGGGGCCGTGTGTCCGTGAGGTGATTCCTATGGACTCACCGAGACGGTTTTGACGAGACAAGGTATTTAAGAGAAGCAGCTTTGTTGCTGCGCTCACTTGGTCTCTCTGAGAGGAAAGAACACCGATGCCAGCCAGAAATCACAATCAGTGGAAAGCTGATCCCAACTTGCAAAATGGCGAGTGGATTGACAGCCGGATTTATTCCGATCCGGATATCTATGAGCAGGAACTTGAGGATATCTTCAAGAAGGTCTGGATTCCGATCTGTCATGAGTCCGAACTACCTAACGCTTATGATTTCCGCACGGCAACAGTTGCGCGTGAACCAATTGTAGTCGCTCGCGGCCCAGACAACGTGGTCCGCGCATTCCTGAATGTCTGCCCTCACCGTGGTATGATGATTGAGCGCCGCCCTTCCGGCTCGTTCGAAGAGGCGTCTCCGTCTGGTAACCCAAAGCGCATGACATGCATGTTCCATGGCTGGCAATATGACATGAAGGGCAATTGCGTTTACATCTCACGCGAGAAGGAAGGTTATCAGGACCGGCTTTGCAAGGAAGATACCGGCCTGCGCCGCCTGCGCTGCGAAGTGAATTTCGGCGGGTTTGTTTGGGTAACCTTGAATGACAAGGCAATGAAGCTGGAGGACTGGTGCGGCGAAGCTTTCAAATGCATCCGTGGTCCTCTCGAAGAAGAATCTTTGGAAGTGTTCCACTACCACAAGGCTGTAATTGGCACGAATTACAAGCTGTGGCACGACACCAACAGTGAATTCTACCACGACTTCATGCACTACCATAACCGGATCACCGGCTTTAACGATGCCTACTTTGCTCGCGAAAACACGGCGTTCGAGCATGGCCACGTCAATGTGGGTTCTTTCGAAGTGCAGTATGGTGAATACAAGGGCTTCGAATCCCGCGAAGAGCTGTCCTTCCCGGGCCTGCCGCCGAACCAGTGGTACATGGTGGATCTCTTCCCCGGTATGAACTTCAACCTGCGCGGATCGGCTCTTCGTTGTGATATCGTGACACCGCTTGGTCCTGACAAAGTGATGATCGAGTTCCGCGGCCTTGGCCTTAAGAGCGACTCGGCCAAAGACCGCCGCACCCGGATCGACCACCACAACTCGATTTGGGGTCCATTTGGCCGCAACCTGCATGAAGACCTGATTGGGGTCGCAGGGCAGGGTTCTGCCATGCTTCCTGGTTCCGAGCCGCGCCGTGTGCTTCATGGCCGCCACGAGAACAACCTTATCCATGATGAGATTGGTATGCGCCACTACTACGATGAGTGGGGCAAGTGGATGAACCGCAAGCCGAGTAATCCGTCGCTGCCTTATGCATCGGCTGAGGCTGCTGAATAGGCATCGGCACCAAAACTGAAACAACAATCGAAGGGTTGCGCAAAATCGTGACCTTTCCGGACTAACGCGGCGCGTGCGCCTTTATGAGGGTTTTGGCTGATGGGCACGAATGGTGTGTCGGGAATGGATGCAGTGAGAGACGCGGTTTACCGCGCGTGCATCTACCTTGATGATGAAAAATGGAATGACTGGTTGAAAATGTGCGACGAAAGCTTCGAGTACGAAGTTGGCGCCTGGAGCCCTGAAATCCGTAAGGATATGATCTATTTTTCAGGCAACAGGGCCTATCTCCAGAGTATGTGCGACATGCTGGAGAAGCATAATACAGATCACTCGCCGCTCCGCCGTCACGCGACCGTCTATACGGTTGATGAAAACGAGGATGGTATACTAGACGTCGTGAGCTCTCTTGCCATCTATCAAAACCTGCTGGACGGCATCAATTCACACATCGACGCTGGCGAAAGCCACCTTTTCGTTATCGGGCGATACGTGGACAAGATGAAGATAGTGGACGGCAAAGCAGTCTTCGTTTCCCGTAAAGTTGCACTCGACACCCGCCGCCTCGACAAAGGCTCCCACTGGCCACTCTAAAATGGCCCGGCAAGGGCTGAGAAGGAACTCCCATGAGCTGGAGACGGATTTGTGCAGCCGACAGTGTTGCCGAAAAAACTCTGAAGAAGTTTGAGATTGACGGTATTCCGGTGGTTGTTGCCAATTATGGCGTAGGGTTTCGTGTGATTCCGCCAATTTGCCCGCACATGGAAGAACCCCTTGAAGAGTCCGGCTTTATTGAAGGCAAGGTGCTCACGTGCTCAAAACATTTATGGCAGTGGGATCTGGGCACCAAGGAAATGGCCGGCAGCGAAACTGAAAAGCCGATGCATTTCTATGAATGCAAGGAAGAAGATGGTGCCGTTCACGCCTTCATCGAAAGCGAACATGGGTACGAGTTCGACGAAGAAGACGAAATGGACGATGACGACTTCTTCAACTCATAGCCGGCGCCCGAGCCCGCTATGAAGATAACTGTTCAGACCAAGAGCGGCCAATTTGAATTCAACTGTCAGGACGGTGAAAATATCCTCGCTGCTGGTCTGCGAAATGGCGTGACGCTCCCCTATGAATGCGCCACGGGAACCTGTGGCACCTGCCGTGGCCGGGTCATGGAAGGTCGAACGCACATGGCCTGGGCGGAAGCGCCGGGGGCGAAACGATTGAAGCGCGATAAAGGCGACTGCCTTTTGTGTCAGACAACTGCCCAGACGGATGCGCTGGTGCGAGTGCCTTCTTCCAATGTTGCCGCCAAATTCAGCAAGGGATTCGTGCCGGATCACCGCGCGGGCAGGATCGCCAACTCAAAACTGCTCACCCATGATGTTATCCATTTCGACGTCATGATTGATGAACCGATCAGCTTTGATGCCGGTCAGTTCGTGACCCTCACGGTCGATGGCGTGCAAGGTGCGCGGGCGTATTCGATGGTCAATTATGACCGTGACACCACAACCCTCTCTTTCGTCGTCAAGCGGTTTCCCGGTGGCGGCTTTTGCAACTGGCTGTTTGAGCACGAGGTCGACGGTGCCACGATTGAAGTCTTTGGCGCGGTGGGAGCCGCGACATTCTACCCTGAAGAAAACAAGAACATGGTTCTGATGGGCGGTGGATCCGGCATTGCCGGAATGATGTCGATCCTGAACCGGGCCTGTCAGGAAAACTATTTCTCGGACCATAAAGGCCATGTCTTTTTCGGTGTGCGCACCATGAAGGACTGTTTCTATCTTGCAGAACTGTCCGAGCACCAGAAGCAAGCAGGCAGCAATCTGGAGATCACGGTTGTCCTGTCTGACGAGGATCCAGGCCTCAAGGCTCATCCGGATTTTGCCAATCTTAAACTCGACACCGGGTTTGCCCACGAAGCCACGTCCCGGGCCATGACTGGCCGTTGGGACAATGTGATTGGCTATGTCGCCGGGCCGCCGCCAATGGTAGATGCCTCGCTGCGCGTGCTCATTGCAGGGGGCAAATTGCCCGTCAGCGATATCCGCTACGACAAATTCAGCTAAGAGAAAATTGAGAGCCGAATGCTGTCGTCAATCTCATAATAGACGACAAGTTGTTAGATCGCGTTTGTTTTGGAATAGATACAAACGGATCGACAGGTCTCAAAATTTGATGTAGCTTATCAAGCTGGCACTTGAGTAGACTGGCATCGCGCGCAACGCCCCTTCGGATTAAGTGCCTTGATCGACTGACAATGTTGGTTTGACTCTAATGCCTGCCGCATGAGCACGGCAGCGTATACAAGAGCTATGCGTTTGTTTGCGCACCGCTTTCCGCCACCAATTAGCAACGGCAAGGGAGGAACCCTAATGACACACATAGTTTATCCGGTTTCTAAAGGCATCTGCAGCGATTACGATGCAGAGTGTCTGGAATCCGAGCAGCGAAGGAACTTCCTGCGCAACAGCGCGCTGTTTACAGGCATGGCCTTGACGGGGGGTGCCTTCAGCGCCGCCCCGGCGAATGCCGCCAAGTTGGCGGTGTCGCAGTCGAACAAGGAAATGGGGCGTGAGATCGAGTCGGAAGCCTATGGCTTGCCCTCCAAGTTCGAGGCGCACGTGAAGCGGCGCAGAACCGACGTGCTAAAGAACAAGCAGCACTGGTCGGACTGGAGCATGACGCCCATTCACCAACAGCCGGGGATCGTAACCCCAAACGGTTTGTTCTATGAGCGCCATCACGCCGGCACGCCAGATATCAACCCGGATGAGCATGCGCTTGTGATCCATGGCATGGTGAAACAACCGCTCAGGTTTTCCATGAATGATCTCATGCGCTACCGGGCGGTCTCAAACTTCAACTTCATGGAATGCTCCGGCAACACGTTGACTGACTGGCAGCAGGCAAAGACCACCACAGTGCAGCAGTCTCATGGCTTGCTGTCCTGCGCCCAGTGGACTGGCGTTCCTGCCTCCGCATTGCTTGATGAAGCGGGATTGGAACCGGGAGCCAAATGGATCCTGTTCGAAGGCGCCGACGGCTCAGCGCACGCCCGCTCCATCCCCATTGAGAAGTGCATGGCTGACACCGTTTTGGCCTATGCCATGAACGGTGAGATGCTGCGCCCGGAAAATGGCTACCCCTTGCGGGCCTTCATGCCCGGATGGGAGGGTAATGTATGCGTGAAATGGCTCCGGCGCATCAAAGTGTCCGACAAGCCGTGGCATCTGCGCAGCGAAACAGCCCGCTACACCGATCCCATGCCGAATGGCAAGTGGCGTCAGTTCTCCATGATCATGGAGTGCAAGTCGGTGATCACCCGTCCCTCCGGCGGCATGATGCTGCAAGGGCCGGGCACTTATGAGATCGAGGGCTTTGCCTGGTCCGGCAACGGTTCGATCAAGGCCGTCGACATCACAACCGATGGCGGCGTCACTTGGCATCACGCCGATCTGGAGGGCCCGATCCTCGACCGCTGCCTGACACGCTTCCGCTACACCTGGGAGTGGAAAGGCGGACCGGCAAAGATTGCCAGCCGCGCCGTGGACAACACGAACTATGTGCAGCCCACCGTGGCAGATATCGCCAAGCAGAGGTTCACCTCAGGCTTCGTGCAGCACCACAACGGCATATTCCCGTGGTCTGTCAGTGAAAATGGGGAGGTGAAAAATGCAATCGCTTAAGATATCTGTATCCGCAGGGTTGGCTTTGTTGGCATCGTTTGCCTTCGCCGGTGGCGCCGTCGCAGGCAACTATGGCACGCCCGTAAGCGAAGCCGATCTTGCGGCCTGGAACATTGATATTTCCACGTCCACCGGTGAAGGTTTACCGTCCGGTCAAGGAAGCGTTACTGACGGTGCAAAGATCTATGCAGAGAAGTGCGTTGCCTGTCACGGCGAAAATGCCGGCGGCGGCTCCATGTACGGCTCCATGGTGGGTGGCATCGGTTCGATGTCTAAGCCGAAGCGTAAGCTGACGCCGGGAAGCATGTATCCCTATGCGTCCATCCTGTTCGACTATGTGCGCCGGACCATGCCTATGACGGAGCCGCAAAGCTTGTCGGACAACGAGGTCTATGCGCTGACTGCTTATATCTATAACCTCAATGGGCTTGTTCCCGACGGTGCGACAGTAAACGCTGAAACGCTGAAGGGCATAAAGATGCCGAATGTAGGAGGCTTCATGGTCGATGATCGGCCTGATGTCACCTCGACCCGATGCATGAAGCACTGTCCCCCCTTGGAGCCAATACTGAAGAAGTAGCTCCTTCCCACCGCCGCCCCGGAATTTGCGCCAGCAAACATCCGGGGCCCACCCCAGGAGCCGCACGCTCTGAGTTTGCTCGCTCTGGGTTCTCGCTTTCGCGGGGATGACGATCCGGATTGATCTGGATCAAGGTAAGGTAACGGGGGATCCAGGAAGATAATGCCAGGGCAAATCGCCCTGGCATTTTTGATTGGAAAACAGGACTATGACCAGCCCCGCGCACCTCAAGCGTGTTTCAGCTTGCCGGCCCACCAACCCCAGCGTCTGTGCCCAGTGTTTGCTGGCCTATGACTGCCAGGCGAAGGCGAACGATCGCATGACGGTGGCATGGCCACTGGTGATGCTTTTTCTGTTCGGCGTAGCTGCAATCTTGAGCCTCGCCTTTTAGACTGGCCGCTAGCTTCCGCTGCGTTTGGTCTCAAGCTCTTCCAGCTTTGAGTCCCAACCCATGTCTTTGGCAAATGTCTCCAGCTCGCCTTCATCCATAAACACCGTCTCTTTCGGACCCGGATAGTCACGGCTTTTCACATCGGCCATGTAGCGGGTGATCACGTCTTCCATAATCGGGATCAGATCTGTGTAGATCCGCGAGTGACGCGGCACATGTTCTTCCCAGAGATGGAACAGATCGGACGAGATAATATGCACGCCGTGGGCCTTGTTACCTGCGCCAAGACTAATGACTGGCACATCTAGTTTCTCAGTCAGATATTCACACACTTCGTGCGTGGTCACTTCGCAAAGAATGGAGAAACAACCGGCATCGACAAATGACATGGCGTCATCGATCATTTGTTTTGCCCGGTCTGCTGTCTTGCCCTGGGCAACGAAACCGCCAAGTTGCGGCATGCGCATCGGCGTGATGCCTATATGACCCTGCACCGGCACACCGGCACTGACAATGGCCTCTATATTTTTGGCGTGGTGCTGGTTGCCCTCACACTTCATCACTTCGGCATTTGCTTCGTGACAGAACCGGCCTGCGTTCTCCACCGCTTGCGCAGCGGAAACATGGAAGCTCCAATACGGCATGTCGACCATACGCAAGCCATATTGGCTACCGCGGTCGATCGCCTTGGCCATCATCATGACTTCATCAAAGCTGACGCTCACGGTGCTCTGGTGACCAAACAGAATCATGCCGCCAGTATCGGAAACGCACAAGATGTCCATGCCGAGACGGTCTGCGACCACGGCCGTGCGATAATCATAAGCAGCGAGCTGGGTTATGGCCTCTCCATCCCGCATCCGCTTCTGCAAAGTCTTAATAGTAATCTTTCTTCTGGGTTTGGCATCCGCCATAGGTTTCCTCCCTAAAATTGATCGCACGCCACCAGCATCCATGAGGGCATGGACCCCCACATTATGTGTTTTTCTGTGGGTGGATGATGAACGTTGCGAAATTTTGGCCGCGAGCTTATGCGGTAACTGAACGTAACACGCGGCGGAACCGACATCCATTATTTAATGATAACAGAAGGATACGTATTTTCTATAAGGAGATACTTGTTGTCTATCAGTCTTCGGATTGACGTGCCCGTTCAATGCCAACCCTGTCGTGGGCGTTGCTTGCCCGGATCGTAAAACGGCAAGTTTGCAGCGCGCAAATTTTTGAAATTTCCCGAAGAGTCATAAAAATCCATCCCTGATTGCAAGTCTTCAGCACGCGCAAAACCCAGCAGTAAGATGCCTTTCGCCGAAGGGCTGACACATGCAGAGGTTACGCTCACTTCACCTGCTTTCCTCGGTCTGCCAGGCGGAGTGTCGGGCCTCCAGAGCGCAGGGCTAAAGTCAGCTTCTGCGCGGGCGCAAATCCGGACCACCGGTTCATGTCCCTGCCTTGTGCCTTGTTCAACAAATCGCCCGAGCCCGGCTTCCGCTGCCGTGACAGGCACCACAAAATCGTTCCAGAAGAGGGGAAAACCCGCTTCAATGCGAAGAACATCTGCGGCCGCGAAACCACACGGTCTGACAAATGCGCTGAGTGCTTCCCACACGTGCTTGCTATCTGCTATGGGCAGTACAAGTTCAAAGCCCGCTTCGCCAGTGTATCCCAGCCGGCCAATATTGCAGCTCACCCCACAAATCTCGACTGAGCGGTGTTCGAAATAATCCAGGTCATTCAAGGAATTGCGTTGGCTTCCAACTCCTTTGAGTGCATTCAGCGCGTTTGGGCCTTGTACTGCGAAGATACTGGTGTTTTTGCTGAGATCCTTGACTTGCTCACAACTGCTTTGTCGAAAGGCCTCAATGTCAGGGCCGTGTCCGGTCATGATCTCAAACGCATCTTCAGCGAATTTCCAGATGGTCAAATCTGAAATCAGATGGCCATTGTCATCACTGCGGAACCCGTACCGGATCTGCCCGGACTGCATTCCGCTGATCCGGCGTTTCACAATGTGCTCGATGAGATCAGTGACCTTGGACCCGGCAAGGCGAGCCCGCTTAACAAAGGAAAAATTGAACAATCCGCAATCACTCCGGCAGGCTTGCGCTTCCTCATAGGGGGTGCCGAAAGCCTCAGGAAAATCGGGAATTTCATATCGGTTCATGGGTTAGCCAAAACTCGCCCGCCGCAAGAACCACAGTCGATTTGGTCTGGGAATGTTCACAAAATTGGCTCCAAAATTTTGCGGAATTTGAATCGTGTGATAAATAGTATCTATCAAAGTCAAAAAAAGATGAAAACAATCCATACCTAAACAAAACCTATTTTTGACCGGGGCAGAGGGAGCGAAAAATGTTTTTGAGACAATTCAAATATCTGATTGCAGTTGCCGAGGAGCGGCATTTCGGCAGGGCTGCGGATCGGTGCTGTGTTACTCAGCCAAGCCTGTCGAGCGGCATCAAACAACTTGAGCTTGAGCTGGGGGTCGCCATTTTTCTGCGCGGCCGTGGCCAACGGTTTCTTGGCCTCACATCCGAGGGAGAACGGGTCGCCAAATGGGCGCGCAGGATCACTGCCCATTGCGACGCAATGAAAGACGAACTTGATACGCTCAAAGGCGATCTGAAAGGGTCCATACGAATTGGCGCGATGCCCTCCATGTCGCCCGTTCTGCCCACATTGATATCCATGCTGCGTGAGCAACACCCAGGGATCAATGCAGATGTGCACTTCCTCGGCATCGAAGAAATGAAGCTTCGGCTCAACAAGTTTTCGCTTGATGTCGGTATCACCTATCTCGACTATGAAGATCTGGGCCGCCTGAAGACGTTGACAATTTTCCCGGAAAATCTCAGCCTCCTTGTGCCTGATTCTGACCAATTCAAAGGGAAAGATTCCATCACCTGGCGAGAGGTTGCGGATCTGCCACTGGCCATGCTGCGTCCAACGATGCATGAGCGCCAATATATTGACCGGGTGTTTGAACAAGTGAGCAAAAAGCCCAAACCGCTGGTGGAATCTGAGTCGATCCTGCACCTCATGTTCCAGACACAGTTCTCAGATTTGGTCACAATTGTACCGACCCACTTCGCCAAGATGCCCGGGCTCCATGCCGGTACAAGAGTGCTGAAACTCGTGGAACCTGAAGTCTCTCAACGCGTTGGATTGGTCTGGGCAGATGGAGAGCCTGTCATTCCAATGGCAGATGCGTTGGTCAAGATCATGCAAAAGCTCAAAAAGACCGGCGATCTTGCCCGGGTTCTTGGAGATCTGGAAGTCATCGAGCAGCCGGTTGTTCCGGAATTAAAAACGATATCGATGGCTTAGATTATGTTGATAACGGTCATGCATTATTTTATAAACCTGGCCTTGGCAACGCTGTGACCCCTATCAGACTACCGCAGTGTAAAACCGTTAATTGGCTGCTTCTGCACAACCTGTGTAATACCAGTGAAAGACCTAATAAAAAGCATTCTTGAGTGCAGCGCTGACCCAGAAAAATGGGACACCGTATTAGATACATTCAATTCGGAGCTGAAAATCGCAAGCTGCGCCTTGTTCTCGGTACATGAGTTTGCCGAGATGCGCACAAACTTTCACTTTAGCGCTTTGTCGCGGAAGAAAAATACTCCCGAGATTCTCGAAACAATGCGCACAGCCGGTGACGTTGATGACCTCAAAGGCTATCGGTTCATGTTCGAGAATGAGCCGCTACGTCTTTACGATGAAATGACCTTGTTTGGTGTGAATCGTTTTGAAGATTTACCACCGTCCGCAATTCGGAACTTGTTAGGTACCTGGGGACTGAAAGTTCGCTCAACGGCAATGCTAAACCAGAGGGGTCCGTGGATGGACGGTTTGTTTTGTCAGCACAGAACCCTTCGCGAATGTCATGAATTTGTTGCGGATAAGCGTGCGGACTTGATTCTGCTCAAGAAAAATCAGGCCCAATCACCCGTTGGGTGATGTGTTAGGCAACAATGCAACATTATATCCTGGGTGACAGGATCGGGAATCATGTGATTTCCCGGCGCAGTCGGATAACACCCCGCTTTGGAAAATTCAGGAACAGATCATGGCAGCAGAAACCCGGAGAGACTTTGACGACGACAATGACGGCAGCATCGACCGGAGGAAACCCGACTTCGACACCGACGGCGACGGCACCATCAACCGGAGGGTCTACCTGAATGCGGACGGTCGCATTGAGCGGATGGACCTGGATTGGGACGATGACGGCAGCATCAACCGGATCGATCGCTACACGTTCGATGGCGACGGCAACCGGCGCCTGACCCGGAGGGACTCCGACGACGACGATGACGGCACCATCGACCGGAGAGAGTTCGACACCGACGGCGACGGCACCATCAACCGGAGGGTCTACCTGAATGCGGACGGTCGCATTGAGCGGATGGACCTGGATTGGGACGATGACGGCAGCATCAACCGGATCGATCGCTACACGTTCGATGGTGACGGCAACCGGCGCCTGACCCGGAGGGACTCCGACGACGACGATGACGGCACCATCGACCGGAGAGAGTTCGACACCGACGGCGATGGCAGGATCGACCGGATCAATCACTACACGTATGATGCGAACGGCAACCGGACCCGGTTCGAAATAGACTCCGACGCTTCGACGACGACAATGACGGAACGGCTCAGCCGACTGGATCGCGACCAACACGTATGATGCGAACGGCAACCAGATCCGGATCGAGATCGACGAGCGACGGCGATCTGGACCAGGTCTGGTATGAAGGCGACTTTGATTACAGCGAGGATTTTCCGAACCATGCCGGGCTTGAGACGGTCCTGATGAGCTTCGCGGGCCGCGGTGACGGCACCACTATGAGCTTCGCGGGCCGCGGTGACGGCACCACTGAACTGACCATACCGGACGGTTTTGTCTTTGCAGGCAATGGCGATCCGGCGACGCCGGTCCGGATCGAGGGCGGTGCTCCGGACACGCTGCGCTTCGACATGGAAGACTTTACCGAAGGGGACCGTGTCACTGTCGACGGAGAGGAGTACCGGAGTTTCGCGGCCGACAATGGAAGCTGGTCATTCCTCATCGATACGGATGTCATGCTGTTCGATCTCTGACCCGGTGGGCCGATGAAGCGCGACAAGGGGCGATCCAGGAGCTGCACTGAACCACGACAGATAAGGTGTAGCGGTTCGGATGCGATCTGACAGTTGGCCGTTCTTCTGACGGCGCCTGTCAGGTCAGGTTCAGTTCACGAACTTTTCCTGCCGGATTTCTTTCCCGTCGATCATGGTTTCGATGGGTGTTCTGCCGCACCGCATCTTGCCCTGACGAGGGCGTTCGGTATTGTCGTGATGCAGCCCAGTCATCCAGATCGGCTTGCAGCGCGTCAAGGCTTTCGCAGGGCTTCTTGCGGAACGCGATCTGATGGAACTCCTGCAAAATCGTCTCCCAAGCCCTTCAAGGAAAACTCTCCGGCCGACTCGGCTTCGATCTGGTCTTCCACCGCAGTACAGGCACTGATCCAGTGTTGGCCTTGAGCCCTGCGATTGACCACGTCGCGATTTGTTCGTTTGAACATTATCTTCCGCTGAAATGTTCATTTGAAACAAAAGCGATGCGCAATTAAACAACTTGTGCCACACTCCCTGTGTTGGGAGACCTGAGATGGACTTGTCGGAACGGCAGGCTGAAATCGCGGATCTGGTGCGTGAGAACGGGTTTATGTCCGTGGACGCGCTGTCGGAACGTTTTGACGTTACCACCCAGACCATCAGGCGAGACCTGACCACACTTTGTGATTTTGGGGTCGCGCGGCGCCGGCATGGTGGCCTCGAAAGCGCATCGCCGCCAGGAAACCTCGCATATGATTCCCGGCAAATTCTTGCCCGGGTTGCCAAGCAGACCATTGCGCGTGAAGTTGCCAGTCATATTGAAGACGGCGCCGCTCTGGCCTTCAGCATCGGCACAACGCCTGAACTCGTTGCCGAGGCGTTGCTCAGGCACAACAATCTGAAAATCTTCACGAACAATCTCAACATCGCAATGCTGTCCTGCCGGAATCCGAGCTTTGAGGTGACAATTGCCGGTGGCCGCCTGCGCAATGGTGACCGGGATATTCTAGGCGATGGACTGGAGAGTTTTCTATCCTCGCTCATGGTCGATATCGGTGTCTATGGCGCAGCTGGTGTTGCAGAAGATGGCACCTTGCTGGATTTCTATCCTGAGGAAGTGCTGGCCCGTAGATTGATCCGGGAAAACAGTCGCAAAACTTTCCTGGTTCTCGATTACACAAAATTCTCCCGCGCGGCGCATGTGCGCGGCGGCAACATTGGTGAGGCAACCAAAGTGTTCTGCGAGAAACAACCGCCGAACACTATCCTGCAAATTCTTGAAGCGTCCGGAACAGAGCTGATTGTTTGCGGATCGGAGCAAGTGTCATGAGGGGCATCCAGGTCAGTAATCTCGTCAAACAATGGGACAAAGTCCGCGCCGTCAATGATGTTTCTTTTGAAACAAAAAAAGGCACGTTGACCGTTCTGCTCGGCCCATCCGGTTGCGGGAAATCGACGATCCTTCGCATGATTGCCGGGCTGGAAGAAATCAGCGCGGGCGCTATCCAGATTGCCGATCAGGAAGTCACCCACGAAGATCCGTCCAGGCGCGGCGTCTCCATGGTGTTTCAATCCTACGCGCTTTTCCCGCATCTGAGTGTCCGCGAGAACATCCTCTTTGGCCTGAAGGTGCGCAAAGTTCCAAAAGACGTGCAGGAACGCCGGTTGGCCGACGCTGCAAAAATGGTCGGACTGGACGCATTGCTCGACCGCAAACCCGCCAACCTCTCAGGCGGCCAACGTCAGCGCGTGGCGCTCACCAGAACCATTGTCGCCGAGCAACCGGTTTGTCTGATGGATGAACCGCTCTCAAACCTGGATGCCAAACTCAGGGCAGAGATGCGGGATGAGATCTGCACGCTCCAACGCAAGCTTGGCCTCACCATGCTTTACGTGACCCATGACCAGATCGAGGCGATGTCGATGGCTGATCAGGTCGTGCTCCTGCAGGATGGAAAGATTGAGCAAGTCGGCACGCCTGCCGAGCTTTACGAGACCCCGCAGACCACGTTCGCGGCGCGCTTCCTCGGCATGCCGCCTATGAACATTCTGCCAGCGGACCAGATAACGACGAACAAACCCAAAGACATCGCCTCCGGGTGGCAGTTGGGTATCAGACCCGAAAACATTGAGATTTCCAGCAAGGGTCAGCCGGCGAAAGTGGATGCTGTCGACTACATGGGAGCGGAGACGGTTCTCCGTCTGAAGATTGGAACGCAGAGCTTGATGGTGCGCGTGAATGGGCGTGCTGCCGCAGGCCCAGGCGACACGGTGAGGATCAGATGGAACGAGCGCGATCTCCATCTGTTCGATGAACACGGAATAAGGCGGACAGGCTGAGCGGCCGCACCGTCAGGCCTGAGCGATGTCTCATCATCGTGACGGCAAGGAAGTGGAGCCGGAAAAATCCGGTTCCGGGAGCATAACCAAGGAGGAGAGGAGTTAAACCTCATGACCATGATGATGAAGAAGACACTGAAAGGCGCCGCAATCGCAGCCAGCATGTCAGCAATGACATTTGGCTTGACCGCTATGGCCGAAGCTCAAACGAAACTGACCATGTACTACCCCATCGCGGTGGGTGGTCCGCTGACCAAAATCGTTGACGGCATGGTGGCCGACTTCGAGAAAGCCAACCCTGACATTGACGTAAACGCCATCTATGCGGGCAACTACAACGATGCCCGTATCAAGGCGCTCGCCGCATTGAAGAGCGGCAAGCCGGCTCAGTTGTCGGTTATGTTCTCGATCGATCTCTACGAGCTGATTGAGCAGGATGCGATCATCCCGTTTGATGACGTGGTCAAGTCCGATGAAGAAAAAGCCTGGTTGAAATCATTCTACCCGACCTTGATGCAGAATGGTGTCACCGGTGGCAAGACCTGGAGCATCCCGTTCCAGCGTTCAACAATTGTCATGTACTACAATAAGGACGCGTTCAAAACGGCCGGCCTTGATCCGGAAAAAGCTCCGGCGTCCTGGGATGAGCTCGTGTCTGCTGGCAAGAAGCTCACCAAGGCTGATGGCTCGCAGTGGGGCATGATGATCCCGTCCACCGGCTATCCCTACTGGATGTTCGGCGCGCTCGCCATGCAGAACGACCAGGTGCTGATGAACGGTGCAGGAACCAAGACCAACTTCGACGCGCCTGCAACCGTTGAAGCGCTCCAGTTCTGGAAAGATCTCGGTTCCAAGCACAAGGTCATGCCGGAAGGCACGATTGAGTGGGGAACGCTTCGCAAGAACTTCCTTGAAGGCAAGACCGCCATCATGTGGCACTCCACTGGCAATCTGACGACGGTGAAAAAGAAAGCCAAGTTTGACTTCGGCGTCGCCATGCTGCCGGCCAACAAGCGCCGCGGCACGCCAACCGGCGGTGGCAACTTCTATATCTTCAAGAAAACCTCGGAGGCTGAACGGACTGCAGCCGTGAAGCTTATCAAATTCATGACCAGCCCGTCACGTTCGGCAGAATGGTCCATGAAGACCGGCTACATGGGTATCAGTCAGGCTGCCTATGATACGGACAAGCTGAAAGAATATGTCAAAGGCTTCCCATACGCTGCCGTGGCCAGAGATCAGCTCAATCATGCAACAGCTGAACTCGCCACATATCAGACGGGCCGTGTCCGTAAGGCTCTGGATGATGCGATCCAGGCTGCGCTGACCGGTGCAAAAACGCCTGAGGCGGCCCTCAAGGAAACGCAAGCCACGGCTGACCGGCTTCTGAAGGCTTACCGCTAAACCAAACCCAAGCGGAGCGGGGTATCCATTTGTCCCGCTCCACCTCTTCCGCTCCGAGAGTCTAATGAATTTATCCCGCGATCAGATGAACCAGGTTTATGGCTGGCTGTTGCTCACGCCGGCCGCCATCCTGTTGATCGCGTTCACACATTACCCAACCGGCGCAACCCTGTTCAACAGCTTCTTTTCAAAGGGAAATCCTGTCAGGCCTTCCCAGTTTATCGGTTTTGACAATTACCGGGCCATGGCAGAGGACCCGATCTTCTGGAAGGTTCTGTGGAACAATATGTGGTTCGCAGTCGGAACCATTCCCACCTCGATAGCGCTCTCCATCACCATGGCCTTGTTGGTCAACCGCGCCATTCCCGGGCGCCCGTTCATCCGCATGGCGTACTTTACGCCCACGGTTCTGCCCATGATCGCGGTGGCCAATATCTGGCTGTTCTTTTATACGCCCGACATCGGCCTGATCGACAAGGTGCTGGGCTGGTTCGGTTTTGCCGGTCATAACTGGCTGGGTGATCCTGGCACTGTGCTGCCGGCCATTATCATCATGACGGTCTGGAAAGAAGCCGGGTTCTTCATGATCTTCTATCTTGCGGCCCTGCAGAACATTCCGCCTGAACTTAATGAAGCGGCAAAGCTGGAGGGCGCGACCCGCTGGTACTTTTTCCGCCGGGTTTTGTTCCCGTTGCTGATGCCGACGACTCTGTTCGTGCTGATCAATGCCGTGCTGAATTCGTTCAAACTGGTGGATCACCTCTTTGTCCTGACGAAGGGCGGGCCGGACAATGCGAGCAACCTGCTGCTCTACTACATCTTTGAAAGCGCGTTCTCGTTCTTTGACACCCCCTATGCGGCGACCCTGACCGTGGTTCTACTGGCGCTGCTCGCGGCGATGGCCTTCATTCAGTTCTTTGTTCTGGACCGGCGGATCCATTACCGATGAAAGACAGGTCCATCACCGATTATCTGGAAATCGCGGGCGCCTGGTTCCTGGCTTTCCTCTGGATATTGCCGCTGCTCTACGCCTTCTGGGCCGCGTTCCACGCCAGCGAGTATTCCATTCATTTCAATCTGTTTGCGCCGCTGACGCTCGAGAACTTCCGTGAAGCGCTCTCGCAAGCCCCCTTCCTGCGGTACGGCTTCAATACCTTTGTGCTGGTGACAACGCTTCTCATCGCGCAGCTGGTCGTCGGTACGCTTGCGGCCTATGCCTTCGCCCGGTTTGAATTTCGCGGCAGCAACATCGCGTTTGCGCTGGTGTTGATGCAGTTGATGATCACACCTGAAATCCTGATCGTCGAAAATTACGGCACCTTGGCGAAGCTTGGTCTGGTGGACACCATCCTTGGTATCGGCTTGCCGTATATGGCCAGTGCCTTCGGGATCTTCCTTTTGCGGCAGGCCTTCAAGTCGGTGCCCAAAGAGTTGGAAGAGGCGGCGCGGCTCGAAGGTTGCGGCGTGTTCGGCATTCTCATGCGGGTCTATGTTCCGCTGGCACGACCGACCTATCTCGCCTACGGTCTTGTCTCCATCAGCCACCACTGGAACAACTTCCTTTGGCCCCTGGTCATCACCAACTCTGTCGAGACGAGGCCTTTGACCGTTGGCCTCGGTGTGTTCGCATCGCCTGAATCGGGCGTGGACTGGTCCATCGTTTCGGCAGCCACGTTGCTGTCCGTCGCTCCGCTTCTAATTGCTTTCCTGCTGTTCCAGCGCCAGTTCGTCCAGTCCTTCATGTATGCGGGCATGAAATGACGACGATCCTGAGCTGGAATATCCAGAACGGCAAAGGCGTTGATGGTGTGGTTTCGCTCGTTCGCATCGCTGAGATCATCAAGGATATGGCAGATGCTGATGTCATCTGCTTGCAGGAAGTTTCCAGGCATCTGCGTCTCGGCCCTGAAGGGAGTGCCCCGGACCAGGTTGCCGAGCTTTCACACCTGTTTCCAGGCTACGAAACTGTATTTGGTTCCGCCGTTGAGGGTGGTGAGGGAAGGTCTTTTGACCGATGGCAATTCGGAAACGCCACATTGACACGGTTGCCCGTGTCCTCGCGTTTCAACCATCCATTGCCTCAGCCCTCTGAGCCCGGCACGCGTCATATGCCGCGGCAGGCGATCGAGCTAACAGTGCTCGCACAGCAGGGGCCGTTGCGCGTCGTCAACACACATTTGGAATTTCACTCGACGAACCAACGCATTGCGCAAGTTCGTCGCCTACGGTCGATTCAGGCTGATATCTGCGCCAACACCCAAAATCCGCCTGCCTGCGATCCCGGCGGTCCATATCAGCGGGTCGATCGACCAGCAGAGTGTATCGTATGTGGTGATTTCAATATGGATGTGGATTCAACTGAATATACCATCATGATCAATGGTGGGGGAGACGCGCAATTCCAGGATGCCTGGCGGGCCGCCGATCCCTATCGGGATCACGAACCAACCTGCGGAATATTTGATCTGCTCCAATGGCCCCAAGGCGCTCACTGCCGTGACTTCTTCTTTGTGACCAAAACGATTGCGAGCGCAGTTTCCCGTGTAACTGTCAATACGGAAACCGATGCGTCAGATCATCAGCCTTTGGTGCTAGAGATCGATTGACTTGGCCATGACTTGGCCAACTTGAGCGTGGTGAAAATTGTCTCGCAATATCTCCTCATAGACAGGATCAGCGGCGCGCTTGAGGTATTCGCTCGTGGCAATGAAATGGTCTTTGGTCAAAGATTGATCCGCATGATCGTAAGCGCTGGTCGACGCCTCGATCCAAGAGTCGTCAGCACTGCCACCTAAAACAGGCGACACGCCACCGCTTGTTACAATCACAAGACGGGTCACAATATCCCTTTCGTTCAGAGCGAGATGGGTGGCCATAAACCCGCTCTCTGAATGGCCGACAAGTGTCGCCTGTTTGATACCCATCAGTTCAAGAAACCGTGCCGCGTGCTTGCATCTCTCGAGACGATTGGGGTAGCAGCCATCCACTGGCATGTCAGAACGGCCGAAGCCGATCTGATCGAATGTAATGACGCGGAACCACTTGGCGAGAAGCTCAATGATGCGAAACCAGGTGATATAAGCATCAATCCCCAGAGAGGCACCATGCAAAAGCACAATGACATCGCCCGCGCCACGATCAATGTAGAACGTCCTTGTTCCGTCCACGTTCAGATACTGACCGTCTGCACCTCGGGTAACGGGTTCTGGTTCCGTAATATTTTGCTGCCTTGAGATGATCGCGCCTCGCTGTCAGAACATATCTCAGACTATACTGGCGGCTCTCTCGTCGGCCAGCCCTCAAATCTGCTGGAATTGCGCAAGAGCCTATCGATAAACGCAGCAAGAATGTTAAAGTCGCCATTCGTAGGAACGGTAAAGAGCTTCAAAAATCATGACGGCGGCTTTGTACGGTGCGCTTCTGTGTCTGTTTTGGGTCCTGTTATCAGGCCATTTCGATCCCTTGTTGCTCGGCCTGGGAATAGCATCGGTCGCTCTGACGCTCTATCTCACCCACCGGATGGATATTCTCGATAATGAGAGCTTCCCGCTGCATATCTTGGCAAGCCTGCCCGCCTTCATTGCCTACATTTTGTGGGAAATCTGCAAATCGAACATTGATGTACTCAAGCGAATTTTAAGCAGAGATGTCAAAGCGATTACGCCGCAATGGAAAGAGTACCCATTGCCGCAAACGACGGATCTTGGGCGTGTGATTTATGCAAACTCCATCACTTTGACACCGGGCACGGTCAGTGTGGAGCTGAAGAAAGACACCGTTCTTGTGCACTCTCTTGCCAAAGAACTGGCTGACGACCTGTCCTCTGGCGAGATGGCCCGGGCCATTCCAGACAAGGCGGCCGAAGCATGATGTTTACTGCGGCAGCCATTGCCATTCTTATTACGCTGGGTCTCGCGCTTGCCCGTGCGATCATGGGCCCCACTGTTTTTGACCGCATCGCAGCGATCAACATGTTCGGCACAAAAACGGTGTTGCTGATTGCCGTCTTTGCCTTTTTGTCCGGGCGGTTGGATTTGCTCGACATCGCGCTGGTATACGCGCTGATCAACTTCATCGGAGTGGTGGCTGTCTTGCGTTTGTTCAGTCACAGAGACTTCCATTCGGCGTCTGAAAACAATGTCATCTCAGTGAGGCGGAAGCGCCGATGATATTGGATGTTCTCAGCTGGATTTGCCTTGTTGCCGGAGGCCTGGTTGGCGTCATTGGCGCGATCGGTATCCACCGGTTGCCTGATTTTTTCAGCCGCCAGCACGCGACCGGCACAACAGATACACTATGCGCTATCTTTATTCTGCTTGGTCTGGGCCTTCAGGCCGGGTTCACGCTTGCTGCGTTCAAAGTTGCGCTGATATTCCTGTTCCTGTTCATCACCAGCCCGGCGGCCACACACGCTTTGGCAAGCGCGGCTGTGCATAGCGGCCTCAAGCCCAAGCTTGACAATGACGGTGAGGGCAAGTCATGACTGAGCTACTCATCAACATATCGCTTCTGACCTTTCTTGCGCTTTCGGCAGGCGCCATCGTGCGTATCCCGAACCTGTTCGCCGTCATTATGCTGTTTGGCATATTCAGTTTCCTCTCGGCCTCTTTGTTCATGATTATGGATGCTGTCGACGTAGCGCTGACAGAGGCCGCGGTTGGCGCCGGAATCTCCACTGTATTGATGCTGGCAACTCTTGCCCTAACCAAGGATCACGAAGAAAAGGACCTGTCCCCATATCGTCAGTGGTTCCGCTTGGGTATCGTTTTGACCACAGGTGCAGCACTGGTCTACGGCACGATGGATATCCCGTATTTCGGCGATGCGGCATCGCCGGCGCAAACGCACGTTTCTCCCTACTACATTGAGCAGGCTTTCCGTGACACCGGCGTGCCGAACATTGTGACAGCTGTGCTAGCAAGCTACCGGGGTTTCGACACGCTCGGCGAGGTCGTGGTCATTTTTACAGCCGGTGTCGCCGTGATGCTGCTGCTTGGAGGCCGGCGCGAAGAACCGGATTCCGATGGAGAAAAAGAAAAGCGCGTTCCTCAGAATCTGGTTCTGCGGATCGTGTCAAAAACGGTTATCCCGATGATCCTCCTGTTTGCGCTCTATGTGCAATTTCACGGGGACTACAGCCCGGGCGGCGGCTTCCAGGCGGGGGTCATTATGAGCGCTGCCCTCATTCTCTATTCGCTGGTGTTCGGTCTTGGCGCAGCGGAACGCATCGTGCCCAAATCGATTTTGGCCTTTCTTACCTCGCTTGGCGTTCTGATTTTTGCAGGCGTCGGTCTGGTTCCGTTGTTCAAGGGCGGCAACTATTTGAACTACTCAGTGCTGGCAGACACACAAGTTGCCGGGCAGCATATGGGTATTTTACTTGTTGAGCTGGGCGTCGGAATTACCGTGTTTGCCGTCATGCTGACCATCTTTTTCGCCTTTGCAGGCAGGGAGCGATACTGATGGATATTGTTCTTGGCCATTATAATTACTGGATCGCCATCTTTCTGATGATGCTGGGTTTCTACACCACCATCAGCCGTGGCAATCTTATCAAGAAGATTGTTGGATTGAACATCTTTCAGGTTTCCGTGTTCTTGATCTACATCAGCCTGAGCACAGTGAAAGATGGCGCAGTTCCAATCGTGACCGAGGGCGTAAATGTCTATTCGAACCCCCTGCCCCACGTGTTGATACTGACAGCAATCGTTGTTGGTGTCGCGACCACATCGCTGGCGCTGGCGCTCGTCGTTCGCATCAAGGAAGCTTACGGCACCATCGAGGAAGACGAAATTCACAGCATGGATAATTCGTTGTGATAGAGGCTCATCTCAGTCTGTTGCTGGTCGTGCTTCCCCTGATCGCGGCCCCGATCGCGGCGATTTTGCCAACCGGCCGCGCCCCTTGGCTGCTTTCGTCGGTCGTGTCTGCGGCGTGTGCCCTGCTGGCCGCAATGCAATTATGGGCCGTCCTGAACAACGGGCTGATAAATTACGAGTTTGGCGGCTGGGCGCCGCCCTGGGGCATCGCGTATCGCATTGATGCCGTTAACGCGCTCGTCGCATTGATGGTTAGTGGTATCGCCGCCGTTACCGTTCCGTACGCTCTGCTAAGCGCCGAGCAGGAAATCCCAAAGCATCAACTTCCGCTGTTCTACAGCGCATTCCTGCTCTGTCTGGCCGGACTGCTCGGCATCACGCAAACAGGCGATATCTTTAATCTCTTCGTGTTCCTGGAAATTTCGTCCCTGTCCTCATATGCCTTGATCAGTATGGGCAACAGGCGCCAAGCGCTGACGGCCGCTTATCAATATCTGATCATGGGCACTCTGGGTGCTACCTTCTTCCTGATTGGTGTGGGGCTGATCTATTCCCAGACGGGCACCTTGAACATGATGGATCTGGCAGCCCGCCTGCCAGAAGTCACCGGGCTGAAGACAGTGCACACCGGCTTTGCTTTCATCATGATCGGCTTTGCCCTGAAACTGGCGCTGTTTCCGTTGCACCTCTGGCTGCCCAACGCCTATGCCCATGCACCTTCAGTGATAACCGTGTTTCTCGCAGCAACCGCAACCAAGGTCGCGCTCTATGTGATCCTGCGGGTTCTGTTTACGGTTTTCCCGGGCGGTTTCGTAACAAACACGCCCACTGGCAATCTCTTCCTCCTGTCCGGAACGATCGGCGTTCTCAGCGGTTCGGTGCGTGCCATTTCGCAGGCGAACGTGAAAAAGATGCTCGCCCATTCCAGTGTTGCACAAATCGGCTATATGGCGATTGGCTTGAGCTTCGCCACCTTGAGCGGTGTCACGGCTTCGATCGTTCATCTCTTCAATCATGCTTTGATGAAGGGCGCGCTGTTCATGGCCGTTGGCGCAATCATCTACCGCATCGGTGCCTGCCGGATGGAAAACATCCATGGGCTTGGCAAACAAATGCCATGGACTTTCGGGGCCATAGTCGTTGGCGGATTAAGCCTGATCGGTGTGCCGGGAACAGCCGGCTTCGTCAGCAAGTGGTATCTGGTATTGGCCGCACTCGAACAGCAAGCCTGGATCGTCGTAGCCATTATTCTGATTGGCTCATTGCTTGCCGTCGTTTACATCGGCAAAATTGTCGAAGCTCTTTATTTCAAGCCAGCAACGGACACAAATTCCGAGGTGAAAGAAGCTCCCTTCATGCTGCTTCTGCCCACCTGGATACTGGTTCTGGCAAACATCTATTTCGGCTTCGATACTGACTTGACTGTGGGTGTTGCGGAGCGCGCAGCGCAGGCTCTAGGGGTAGCGGCCCAATGAGTAACACCGCGCTGCTTCTTCTAACATTGCTCCTGCCGCTTTTGGGCGCGGTTGGGATTATCGCGCTTGGCCGCTCACCCAACTTGCGGGAAGGCGCCACACTTGTAACGGCGTCGGTAGTCGCGGTTCTTGTTGTCATAACAGCCTCACGGTTTCTCAGCGGAGCGGAATTTGCGCTCGTCGTCTCTGAGCCCATGCCGGGCATCACGATTGCGTTCAAGATCGAAGGCCTCGGGATGCTGTTCGCACTGGTTGCCGGTCTGCTCTGGATCGTCACGTCGGTCTACGCGATAGGGTACATGCGCGGCACCAATGAGAATAACCAGACCCGGTTCTTTGCAGCCTTTGCAATTGCAATCTCCTGTGCGATGGGCGTCGCTTTTTCAGCCAACCTGTTCACGCTGTTCCTGTTCTACGAACTGTTGACGCTTTCAACCTATCCCTTGGTCGCGCACTCCGGCACAGACGAGGCCAAAAAGGGTGGAAGAACCTATCTCCTCATTCTGTTGGGCACGTCCATCGGTCTGTTCCTCTTGGGCATACTCGTGATCTGGTTTGTGGCCGGCACAGTAGACTTCCAGCAAGGCGGCATACTCGCAGGCAAACTTGACCCCGCCTGGGCAGGATTGCTCTACGCCCTCTTCCTTTTCGGGATCGGTAAAGCAGCCATCATGCCGTTTCACAGATGGCTGCCCGCTGCCATGGTCGCGCCAACCCCGGTTAGTGCGCTGTTGCATGCGGTCGCCGTCGTAAAGGCGGGCGTGTTTACGCTGCTCAAGGTCTCAATCTACACCTTCGGCGGCGAATTCATTCTGAGCAATGACGTTACGGGCATGTTGATCTGGATCGCAGCCGCAACCGTCTTGCTGGCGTCCTTGATTGCCATGACCAAGGACAATCTCAAGGCACGGCTGGCCTATTCAACCGTCAGCCAACTCAGCTATATTTTGTTGGGTGCGATGCTGGCCAGCACATCTGGGTTCGTGGGCGCTTCGCTTCATATCGCAATGCATGCATTCGCGAAGATCACGCTCTTCTTTGCAGCCGGCGCCATCTACGTGGCCACGAGCAAAAAACTGATCAGTCAGCTGGATGGCTTGGGTCGGGCCATGCCCATCACTTTTGGCGCCTTCCTGGTGGGCACCATCAGCATTATCGGATTGCCACCATTCGGGGGAATGTGGAGCAAGTGGTACCTGGGGCTTGGAACAGTCGAGACCGATCAGCTGTTGTTGCTTGGCGTGCTGATGTTGAGTTCGCTTTTGAACATCGCCTATTTGTTGCCCATCCCAATTCGGGCTTTCTTGAGCCAGCCCGCTAGCGGTGAACCCTATACAGAAATCAAAGAGGCACCAAAAACGATCCTGGCCGCCATGATCGTCACTTCGGCTGCCTGCCTCATATTGTTCTTCTACCCGGATCCGTTCTATCGACTGGCAACTCTAGCTGCCGGAGGTCCCTGACATGTCAGACAAGGCGGACAAAAAACACATTTTTGACGACCCGAAAAACATTCAGCGCTTGCTGACGGGCTTCTACATCCTCTGTGGTGCCCTGGTCATAGCCGACTTCATCATTCATCGGCACACGTCGTTGGATTGGGAGAAAATACCGGCCTTCTATGCGTTGTACGGTTTTATGGCCTACGTCCTTCTGGTTGTTCTCTCAAACTTTTTGCGCAAGCTCGTGATGCGCGAGGAGAACTATTACGATGAGTGAGATGCCACCCTTCGTCATATTCTTCCTCGCTGCCATTCTGGTGCTGGGAATCAGAGGGAAAGCCCGCAAGGTCGTCTTGTTGGCTGCTCCGCTGTTGGCGGGTCTGCATATCTGGATGAACGTCGAGACCGGGACGGCGCCTCCTATTTCTTTCCTCAATGTTGAGTTGACGCTCTTGCGCGTGGACAAGTTGAGCCTGATCTTTGGCTACTTATTTTGCCTGGCCGGATTTCTCGCAACTCTCTTTGCGCTGAAAGTGGACGACACCAAACAGGAGATTGCCGGACTTGTTTATGTGGGGAGCACTCTCGGATCCGTGTTTGCCGGGGATTTGATTACGCTGTTCATTTTCTGGGAAATACTGTCTGTCAGCTCAGTCGTTTTCATCTGGGGGCAGGGTACGGAACGCGCCATAAACGCGGGCATGCGTTATCTGGTCTTTCAAATTCTGTCAGGTCTGTTTCTGCTGGCGGGCGCATTGGTTCACTATCAAACGACCGGCTCTCTCGTCTTCGAACATTTCGGTCTCACTGGGGTTGCCAGCTGGCTGATCTTCATCGCGTTCGGAATCAAATGCGCATTTCCGTTTATGCACACGTGGCTTACCGATAGTTATCCTGAGGCTACCGCAACCGGTGCTGTGTTCCTCTCTTCATTTACAACTAAGCTTGCAATCTACACTCTGGTGCGAGGTTTCGCCGGTGAGGAGATTTTGATCTACATCGGAATCACCATGATGTGCTTCCCGATCTTCTTTGCCGTCATTGAAAACGACCTCAGGAAGACGCTGGCCTACAGCCTGATAAACCAGTTGGGTTTCATGGTGACCGGCATCGGGATCGGGACCGCGCTTGCCTTGAACGGCACCGTTGCACACGCATTCAGCCACGTGATCTATAAGGCGCTGCTTTTCATGAGCATGGGCGCTGTGCTGTACCGTGTTGGCCATGTGAAGGCATCGGATCTGGGCGGGTTGTACAAGACCATGCCCAAGACAACGACGTTCTGCATTATCGGGGCAATGTCGATCTCCGCGTTTCCGTTGTTCAGCGGCTTTATCAGTAAATCGATGGTGATGTCGGCCCTGATAAAAGAAGGGTACAGCTATGGCTGGCTCTTCGCGCTGTTTGCATCAGCCGGCGTGCTTCACCACGCCGGCATCAAGATCCCCTACTTTGCGTTCTATGCTCACGACTCTGGCCTCCGCCCGAAAGAAGCTCCACTCAACATGTTGCTTGCAATGGGATTGGCCGCCTTTGTTTGCGTCTTCATCGGCGCCCAACCGCAATATCTGTATGCGATGTTGCCTTGGGAAATAAATTATTGGCCCTACGACACCACTCACGTGCTGGCACAGCTACAGCTGCTTATCTTTGCAGCGTTGGCGTTTGTGTGGATGACCGTGAAGGACATACATCCGCCGGAAATACCCTCGACGAACCTGGATGCCGAGTGGTTCTACAGGAAGCTGCTTCCTGCTGGTGTGGTCCGCGGATTGATTTTGCTGCGAAATGCAAAGGAAGCAACGTGGGAGGCAATCATATCGCCGATGCTTCGTATTCGAACATCCTTCTCTCAATCTTCGCTTGCTCAGATCCATCTGTCCGAGAGTTGGTCGACAGGGAGCATGGTGCTATGGATATCCATCATTCTGGCTGCTTACCTGATCCTCAATTCCCTTGTGTATTGATTGAACGCGCAAGCTGCGAACCCCTATCCATAACAGGTTCTTGAGGCCGTCTGGGACACGTTGCTCATCAGCTTGACACTTTGGTTCCGTAGGCCATCCGATAGGCGATCACCACAAACCCGGCCCACCCACAATGTTGCCAATCGTGACCAGCGCGAGGTTCTCAAAGACCGCACTTGTGGTCAGATCCGCGCCTGCAAAATAGCCTTGCGGCAACAGATACATGTTGGCGATTGAATGTTCCAAACCCAAGGCAACAAAGCCGGCAATTGGCCAGATGATCGCCAGAATTTTCCCGCTAACCGTTCGCGCGGCAAGCGTCAACCAAACGGCAAGACAAACTAGGGCATTGCACAAGATACCTCGCACAACCGCTTCCATAGGGGATAGCGTCACCTTGTGCTGGGCAATGGCCTTGGCGGTTTCTGCGAAGTTCCCGCTGATAGTGCTGGAAATCCAGCACGTTCAGAGCTGCGGCCCGGCGTTAGCCGGACCCGTCAGCCGTTTCCCAACAGGTCCTTCAGGATGGAATTATCGAGCATCTGGTTGGCCAGAAGGCGCTTCAGCCTGGCGTTCTCCTGCTCAAGCAACCTTGAAGCCGACGGGCCTCGGAAACGCCCATGCCGCCATATTTGGCCTTCCATTTGCAGAACGGGCCAGGGCTGATCCCATGCTGGCGGTAAACCTCCGCCGTCGGGCTGCCCCGTTCCTGCCCCGTCAAAATCGCAATGATCTGCTCTTCTGAAAACCTGCTCTTACGCATCATCCGTCTCCTGCCCAGTGACGGACCCTCCTGACAAACGAGGCAGATCCTGGGGGGGGGGGGGGGGGGGGGGGGGGGGCAGGTCATTTACACTAGATAGGTTTTTCGGAATTCTGCCATTTCTAAGTGAAATGGTACCCCTGGCCCGACTCGAACGGGCACGTCCATACGGACAACAGATTTTGAGTCTGTCGCGTCTACCAGTTCCGCCACAGGGGCTCTTGAATGACAAGAGTGACGCCAATTAACCGGTGCAGCGATCAACCGTCAACAGCAGATACAAAATTCACGAAAATTCATTTTGCCTTGGACAAATCAGGAAACAGGCGGCTATCCAGCGACCATGTTGAGACGGATCTATGATTGGATGATGGAAATGGCCGCCCACCGCAACGCAACTGCGGTTCTGGGCACGGTTTCCTTCATTGAAAGCTCGGTATTCCCTATTCCGCCGGATGCCTTTCTCATACCCATGGTGCTGTCGAACCGGGCAAAAACCTGGTGGTACGCTCTGGTCTGCACGGTTACGTCAGTGCTGGGCGGCATTTTTGGTTATTTCATAGGTGCCTTTCTCTACGACACCATCGGGTCAGCGTTGTTGGGATTTTATGGATATCAGGCACACTTTGAGGAGTTTGCCACAAACTACAACAAGAATGGCGCGCTTTGGGTTTTTGGGGCCGGACTGACGCCCTTCCCCTACAAGGTGATCACGATTGCGAGCGGCGCCACCGGCATGTTGTTGCCGGTCTTTATCGCAGCAAGTGTTGTGGCGCGTGGCCTGCGCTTCTTTGTTGTGGCTGGCCTGCTTTACTTCTTCGGCCCGCCGATCAAGGCGTTTATCGAAAAATATCTCGGCTTGCTGACCGTTCTGTTTTTTGTGCTGATCGCCGCTGGATTCGTGGCTGTAAAATACCTGATGTGACACCTTGGCCACCTGTTAACCGATCATTCTTTCGCTAAATAAGTGGCATGTCAGAAAACGTTGGAGAATACAGTTGCCCGGCGGCGCTGGGTTTGCTCCTGATTACGGTCGGGACGATCGCAGGTGCCTGGGCCTTTCAGCTGATCGGTGGATACATGCCTTGTCCGCTGTGCTTGCAGCAGCGCTGGCCATATTATGCCGTTATCCCGATTATGCTGTTGATTTTTCTGTTTTCCCGGACTGATGGAGCCAGCGGGCTGGTGCGCGCGGGTCTTGTCGTGTGCGGCCTCATCATGTTGATCAGCGCAGGACTTGGCGGTCACCACGTTGGCGTTGAATGGGGCTGGTGGCCCGGACCGACCTCATGTGCGGCAGGGGCAGGTCTGGATTCAGGGCAAATTCTGCCGGATCTGTCAAAGAATGATGTCATCAGATGCGACGAAGTTCAGCGGCGTATGTTCGGGCTGTCTTTTGCGGGATGGAACTTCGTGATCTCACTTTTCGCCGCCTTTTTGGCTTTTCGAGGTGCACGGCGCGCGCCAGAAGTCTGACGTTCGAGTTGTCCCTTGCAAATCCTGCACTTGATCTGTGACCATTAAGCCGTCACAACTTTCTCCTACCGACTGGAAAGGGCATAATTGTTGCGTGCCCGTTGGAGTAATTGAGTTGGTTTGGTTGGAGTGATGCGCAAAGTAGATACATCTTTGTTGGCCGGTGTGTTGATCTTGGTTCTGGCTGGTCATTTAAAGGCCCAGACTCCCGAAAGCTGCGCGATAATTGACCCAGATCTAAAGCGGCTGATCTGCTACGATCAGATTTTCAAAAAGCCGCCAAATTCCAGCAGCAGCAAGACTGGCAAAGGCGACCGGTCTGACGGTGGTTTCGTACCGAATGTTTCTGCAAAATCGGGCAAGAGCGAACCAATAGGGGTTCAGAAACCTGCCGCAAAGAAATCTGACCCGCCAAGACAAAACGATTGGGACAGTAAAATCAACGGCAAGAACGTTGTTCTCACCGCCCGCTCCCGGAAAACCTTGCGGAATATTGTGGGTCAGAGTTCGCCTCTCAGCTTGATCATTGCGTGCCGCAGCAACGTCACCAGCCTGTCCGTCACCTTTGGCGGCAACATCGTGTCTTCGGTTCTCGATGAGGTGCCGGTCTCCCTCGTGATTAATGGAACTAAGAAACTTGCCCGCACGTTCGAAGTGGCGCAGGATTTCAAGGCTGTGGGCCTCTGGACCGGGGGAGTATCAATCCCGACGGTCAAAGCCTTGATAGGCGCGCGGGAACTGAAACTGACGGGAGCGCAGTTCTTCTCAAAGAAGGTCACAGCAGCTTTTGATGTGCGCGGCCTGGAACAGGCAATCAAACTTTTGCGGAAGAATTGCGACTGGTAGGCGCTGTGTGTCTAAATCCAGCCCCGCATGGAAGCATCAAGAGCAATCGCCGAGACATTGCCCACGATGAGCCTTGTCTGAAAGACCATTGAAGGCCCGGAGTTCCAGTCCTTGTTTACCTCCGAGTCGTTATCGAACAGCCCGTTCCAACAGAATCCAATATCCAGCAATGGATAAATCAAATCCATATAGAGCCAGAAAATTGTATCGCTAATCCAACCTAACATGTCCCAGACCTCTTCAAGGCAATCTGCTACATCCACCGCTGCCCAATATAATCGATGAGCTCCTGAAAATTATAGCAGCAGCCAAATTGGTTGACGTTGTGGTTAGCGTTTCCTTAACGCGGCAGTATTAATGGCAGTCTGGCCAGATACGGATTATCAGGCTATAAGCCGCGGCTTGAATTCTCTACGCTGCAGATGATTTAGCTCCGCTTTTGCTTTATATTGCAACGGAGAGTGAGTTTTAGAGTTGGCCAAGGCCACATGCGTGAAAGGGTTATGATTATGTCGCAGCAATGGACGCCTGAGAGTTGGCGCGACATGCCGGTTATTCAAATGCCGGCCTATGAAGACAGAGATAAGCTGGCTGCTGTTGAGGCCGAGCTCTCCACCTTTCCGCCACTCGTTTTTGCAGGTGAAGCCCGCAAGCTGAAACGCAAACTTGCCAAGGTTGCCCAGGGTAAGGGTTTCCTTCTTCAGGGCGGAGATTGCGCCGAGAGCTTCGCTGAACACACCGCAGACAATATCCGGGACACGTTCCGTCTGTTTCTGCAGATGTCTGTGGTTCTGACCTATGCGGCCTCTTCGCCGGTGGTGAAGGTTGGCCGGATTGCCGGACAGTTCGCCAAGCCCAGGTCGTCAGACGTGGAGAAAGTTGGAGATACGGAGCTCCCGAGCTATCGCGGCGATATCATCAATGACATCGAATTCACGTCGGAAGCGCGTATCCCTGATCCTGAGCGGCAACTCCTTGCTTACCGACAATCTGCAGCGACGCTGAACCTGATCCGTGCCTTCGCGCAAGGCGGTTATGCAAACCTGGAGCACGTGCACCGCTGGACACTTGGTTTCCTCGCCGACACGCCCCAGTACGAAAAATATCTGGAGTTGGCTGGTCACATCACCGAGACAATGGACTTCATGCGCGCCTGCGGCATCAATGCGTATACCGTCCCGCAACTGCGCCAGACAGATTTCTTCACCTCGCATGAAGCATTGCTTCTCGGTTTCGAGCAGGCGCTGACGCGGGTAGATTCGACCTCCGGCGATTGGTACGCCACATCCGGCCACATGGTCTGGATCGGCGATCGCACCCGCCAGCCCGATGGCGCCCATGTGGAGTTCTGCCGGGGCATTCAGAACCCGATTGGCATGAAGTGCGGACCATCAATTGATCCCGACGAAATGATCCGCCTGATCGATATATTGAATCCGGAGAACGAGCCGGGCCGTCTCACATTGATCACCCGTTTCGGTTCGGACAAGGTTGAACAATATCTCCCTAACCTGATCCGTGCCGTAGAGCGGGAAGGCAAATCAGTCGTCTGGTCCTGCGATCCCATGCACGGCAATACGATCAAAGCCTCCAGCGGTTTCAAGACCCGTCCTTTCGATCGTGTTCTCGATGAGGTCAAGCGCTTTATGTCTGTTCATCAGGCAGAGGGCACCCATCCGGGCGGCATCCACGTGGAAATGACCGGCAAGAATGTGACCGAATGCATTGGCGGGGCCCGCGAAGTGTCTGAAGAGGGTCTCTCTGATCGCTATCACACCCACTGCGATGCGCGTCTGAATGCCAGCCAATCTCTCGAATTGGCCTTCCTGGTTGCTGAAGAACTGAAAAAAGCAAAGCAAGACGAGACTCCTGATTGGAGGGTTGACGCAGCTGAATAACGAATTTACGGCACGGGGCTTGACGTTCCGTGCCGCCCGCGCTTTATAGCGCCACATGAACACGGCTTTCGATACACCGATCCGCAACATTTGCTGCGGCATTATTATTAGCTAGCGAACACTCGCTGGCCCGGCCGTTCTGTTTTCAAAAATCGAGATGAGCGTTCCAACCAGCGGCTAAGGACTACCTGTTCAGGGCGGAAATATGGGACTTTATGGAACTGAAACTTCACAATACGCTGACCCGCAAGAAAGCGCCGTTTGAGGCAATTAATGCCAAAAATGTTCGCATGTATGTGTGCGGGCCAACGGTTTACGATTATGCCCACATCGGGAACGCACGCCCCATCATTGTGTTCGATGTGCTGTACCGGCTTCTGCGTCATATCTATGGTGAAGCCCACATCAAATATGTTCGCAACATCACAGATGTTGATGACAAGATCAACGACAGGGCAGCTGAAGAATATCCTGATCTGCCGATTAACGATGCCATAGCGGAAGTCACATCACGCACGACGCAGCAGTTCCATGAAGATATTGCCGCTTTGGGCGTGCTGCCGCCTGACATTGAGCCAACCTGCACCAGCCATATTCCGCAGATGGTCGCGATGGCGGAAGTGCTGATCAAGAAAGGCTTTGCTTATGAGGCCGAAGGGCACGTGTTGCTGGACACGGCAGCTTGCCCTGACTATGGCAGCCTGTCCGGTCGTTCGCCGGACGAAATGATTGCCGGTGCCCGTGTGGAGGTCGCACCCTACAAACGAAACCCGTCTGACAGTGTGATCTGGAAACCGTCCGATGACAGTCTCCCGGGGTGGCCTTCCCCTTGGGGGCGTGGCCGGCCCGGATGGCATATTGAATGCTCCGCTATGGCCAAGGAGCATCTGGGAGAGGTGTTTGACATCCATGGCGGCGGGATTGATCTGACTTTTCCGCACCATGAGAACGAAGCCGCCCAGTCCAAATGCGCCCACGATACCGATGTGATGGCCAATGTCTGGATGCACAATGGCTTCCTGCAGGTGGAAGGCGAGAAGATGTCGAAGAGCCTCGGCAACTTTATCACCATCAACCAGTTGCTGCAGGATTGGCCGGGTGAGGTCTTGCGTTACAACATGCTGCGGACCTACTACCGCCAGCCCATCGACTGGACGGCAAAAGGTCTGGAGGAAAGCGCAAAGGCTCTTTCCGGGTTTCTTGCGGGCCAGGACATGTCGGCACATGAGCCGGAATTTGCACCGGGCGTTCTGACCGCTTTGTCGGATGACCTGAACACCCCGGCGGTGATGACAGAACTCCATCGTTTGCATGGTGCCGGCGAGCCCGGCGCGGTGATCGCCAGCCTCCGGGCTATGGGCTTTGAGGGCAATCTGAAGGATCCACGGGCCTCAAATGTGGATGAAGCGGCCGTTCAGGAGCAAATCGAAGCCCGGCTGAAAGCACGCGCCGAAAAGAATTTCGCAGAGGCTGACCGCATCCGCGACGACCTGGCCGCCCAGGGCATCGCACTCAAAGATGGACTGGACGACACCACATGGGAACTTGCCCGATGAACCGTGAACGCATCTACCTATTCGATACGACCCTTCGGGACGGGGCGCAGACGCCGGGGATTGATTTCTCGTTGGAAGAGAAGCGCTACATCGCCAAGCTCCTGGATGGATTGGGTCTGGATTATGTGGAGGGTGGTTATCCCGGCGCGAATCCTACTGACACCGAATTCTTCGAAAAACCGCGCACCGAAAATGCCAAGTTTACTGCCTTCGGCATGACCAAACGGGCAGGCCGCTCGATCTCCAACGATCCGGGTCTACAGGAAATTCTGCACTCCAAGTCCGAGGCCATCTGTTACGTGGCCAAGGCCTCCGAATACCAGGTGCGTGTCGCGCTTGGTTGCACAAATGACGAGAACCTTGAAGGTATCCGCGAGTCCGTGCGGGCTGCAATTGAGGCGGGCAAGGAAGCGCTGGTGGATTGCGAGCATTTCTTCGACGGCTTCAAGGAGAACAGGGAATATGCCCTAGCCTGTGCCCGCAAAGCCTATGACGCGGGCGCGCGCTGGGTGGTGTTGTGTGACACCAATGGCGGAATCCTGCCGGACGAAATCAATGACATTGTGAGCGATGTGATTGGAACCGTACCCGGCGACCACCTCGGTATCCACGCGCATGATGATACCGGGAATGCGGTCGCCAATTCTCTGATGGCGGTGAAAGCCGGGGCCCGCCAGGTCCAGGGTACTTTGAACGGTATCGGCGAGCGCTGCGGAAACGCCAATCTGATATCAATCATCCCCACATTGGCGCTGAAAGACGGTTACGCCGACAGGTTCGAGATCGGCCCGGGCGAAGATCAGGTGAAAGAACTCACGCATGTGTCCCGCGCCTTCGATGAAATGCTGAACCGGGCACCTGATCGCCAGGCGCCCTATGTGGGCGACAGCGCGTTTGCCACCAAGGCCGGTATTCATGCATCTGCCATCCTCAAGGAACCGGAAACCTACGAACACATCGCGCCTGATCTTGTGGGAAACACGCGCAAGGTTCTGGTGTCGGACCAGGCTGGCAAATCCAATCTCTTGTCCGAACTGAACCGGATTGGCCTGAAAGTAGACAAGTCTGACAGCCGCCTAGATGCGCTCCTGCGCGAAGTGAAGGAACGCGAAGCTCAGGGCTACGCCTATGACGGCGCGGATGCGTCGTTCGAAATGCTGGCTCGTCGGATTATGGGCACTGTGCCTGACTATTTCGATGTGGACAGTTTCCGCGTGATCGTGGAGCGGCGCCACAACGCGCGAGGCGAACTGATCACCATGTCTGAAGCTACCGTCAAGGTGAACATTGATGGCGAGCGCATGATGTCTGTAGGTGAGGGTAATGGCCCGATCAATGCGCTCGACAATGCGCTGCGGAAGGACCTTGGGTGCTATTCCAGCTTTCTGCAGGATCTGGATCTGGTGGACTACAAGGTTCGTATCCTGGACAGCGGCACGGGGGCCACGACACGTGTGCTCGTGGAGAGCCGGGATGCGGAGGGCAATCGCTGGTTCACTGTGGGTGTCTCCGGCAATATTGTAGATGCCTCGTTCCAGGCGTTGATCGATTCCATTAATTGGAAACTCATTCGCGACGGCGCCACAGCCTGACCTTGCCTCTTGGCCGCGGGTGCGGCACACTCTCCTCAAGGGAACGAGCATCCTTTGGGGAAACCAAACGCCCATGGCCTATAGCGAACCGTCCTTCACTCTCGGCATTGAAGAAGAATATCTGCTTGTCAACAAGGAGAGCCGCGATCTGATCCGCGAAACACCGGACGGCCTGATGGAGAAGTGCTCTGCAGCACTGAAAGACCAGGTCAGCCCGGAGTTCCTGCAATGCCAGATTGAGGTTGGCACTAGGGTTTGCAAGACGATTGCCGAGGCTCGCGCGGAACTCACCCACTTGCGCGGCACTATTGCCGAAGTGGCCTGTGGATACGGTCTTGCCCCCATCGCAGCATCTACGCATCCTTTTGCCAAATGGGCAGACCAGCAGCACACTCATAAGGAACGTTATGACACGCTGGCCAAGGATCTCGGTAGCGTCGTGCAGCGCCTGCTGATCTGCGGCATGCATGTGCATGTGTGTATTGACGATCCGGACATGCGCATCGACATCCACAACCAGTTTGCCTACTTCCTGCCGCACCTCTTGGCGCTGTCGGCCTCTTCGCCGTTCTGGCAGGGCAGGGATACCAAGCTGAAGAGCTACCGCCTGGCGGTGTTCGACGCCTTGCCGCGGACGGGACTGCCGACGCAGTTTGCTTCATTCGGCGAATATGAGCGCACGGTGAATGTGCTGGTGCAGGCGGGCATGATTGAGGATACATCAAAGATATGGTGGGATCTGCGCCCGTCCTCGCGCTTCCCGACGCTGGAAATGCGCGTGTGCGATGTGCCAACCCGGTTGAACGATACGCTCTCCATCGCCGCGCTTTATGTGTGCATCGCCCGCCTGCTCTATCGCCTCCGCCGCAACAACCAGCACTGGCGGCAATACCCGAACTTTCTCATCGACGAAAACCGCTGGCGCGCCCAGCGCTATGGCATGGACGACGGGTTGATCGATTTTGGTGTGGAGAACGTCGTGCCGTTTGCAGATCTCATGGAGGAATTGATCGAACTGGTGCGCGAGGACGCCGAAGCCATGGGCTGCGTGGCCGAGATCGAACATGTCCGCGAAATCGTCAAAGGCGGCACCAGCGCCGACCGCCAGCGCCGCGTCTATGCCAAGGCGATAGAAGACGGCGCAGAGCCTGAGGACGCTCTGAAGGCGGTCGTGGATACGCTGATGGCGGAGACGGTTGGATAGCGAAATTAGTGTGAGATTGGCCACTTCCGATTGCACGGTGCCTCAGTTATCGTAGGGCAGGGCTTGCAAACTGGGGGCATGCCTTGCCTTCATTTTTGATCAGCTTCACCGGCTCAAATTTGGAATTGGCCAAATGGGTCGACAAGGCCCTGCACACGCTTGGCCATGACACGACGGTACAACTTGCGGACTTTGCCGCTGGTAACAATTTTGTTGCAAAGATGCACGAGGCTCTGGAGATGAATGAGACGGTTGTCTTGCTGATGTCCGAGGAGGCATTGGCTTCGGAATGGGCGCTGGAGGAATGGACCAGTGCCGAAAGGTTATCCCGGTCAAAGTGAAACCTTGTGAGCCAAACCGGCTTTTGAAGCGCAAGGTCTAAGTGGACCTTATACCAATGGCGTGATTGATTGTCTCTCAGGCCTTTTCAACCCGGCTGCTCTCTGGATTCATGCAGACAAAGGAGGATTTCCGATGTCTGCAGCTGCTGGCGTTCGTGATGACTATGATGCTTTGATCCTTCGCGGCCTTGCCAGGACGAGCGAAGATCTCCGTCATACTGCGGCTCACTGGCTCAGGCTCTCCGAGGGGGGTTCCCAATCGATGTTCGGCCTGCTTCAGCATGGAAAACAAGGGAGGTTTTCCATGGCAGCAGCTGGTCAACCGAGATCGGACTTTCTGGGCGATGACCTGCCTCGCACAGCGCGCAAGAGCGAAGAGGCGGCTCAGACGCGGCAGCTTCTTGCCTTGCCGGTGATCCGGGACGGGGTGTTGCGCTTCAAGGCCGGCGGCGCGGCGGCCCTGGTGACCCGCAAGGCGCCCGCAAAGACGCCCCGATCCTGACAGACGAACACCGCGCGGCGCTGGCAGCGACTGTTGAGGCGGGGCCAAAGCCCGATATGGACGGCATCGTGTGCTGGCGGCGGGTCGATCTGGCGCAGGGGGCGCAGGAGGAACCGGGCGTCCCGGTCAGTCGTCAGACGCCGGGACGGGACCTTCGCGCCATGGGGTTCGCCATGGGGTTGGCCAAGCTCTCCGCCCGCCCGCAGCACGACGCACAGCACGACGAGGCCATCGAGGCGTTCAACAAAACGTCTGCGACGTCGTCGACCGCATCCGCAGCCAATGTGGCGGCAAGCCGATAGAGCTCCGGGTTCAGGACGACGCCCGGATGGGTCAGAAGAACAAACGCCCGCGACGCCGGGCGCCGTACGATCAGCGGACCGAAGAGGCCTGTCTCTTCGGCACCCTCTGCCCTGCCAGGGCCAAGGGCGACGGGCGGGTCATGCCCTGGTGCGACACTCACCCCATGGCTGAGCCTCTCAGGCTCATCGGTCAACAGGTCGAGGCCGGGGCACACGCCCTCCTGATCCCTGATCGGGCGGGAGGGCAGAGCTCACCCAAAGGGGCTGTCCCCGACAACATCACCCTCGTCCCACGGCCGCCAGGGGCACCAGAGGTGAACCCGATCGAGAACGTCTGGCCGTTCATCCGGGACACCTGGCTTTCGACCCTCGTTTTCAAGACCTGCGACCACATCGCAGATCACTGCTGCCAAGCCTGGAACACCCTCATGCATCAACCAGGGCGCGTCATCTCAATCGGAGGGCGCGAATGGGCCCATCGGGTGGGAGCATTGAGCGATGGTATTATCTACCCAACACCGGACACTTCTGGACCACACTAGAAAGTCTGAAATGGAACATTTTGACAACTCTTTCTGGGTAAATTCTGAACCGTCGCTTCCTCCCCAACGCTTGATTCTTGATTGGTGGGGCTGTACATTTCCGCAGGTGCAAATTTAGCCCTGAAAACCATGAGTGCCCGCGTTTTGGGAGAAGTAAATGATTGAGTCTGTTTGTCGGGGATCTACCAGTTCAACAAAGCTTCTCCGTACTTTGAAGACCCTTGTGGTACTCGCTCTGATTTCACTCCCGTTCGCGGCTCCCGGGATCAGTCACGCAACAGAACAGCCAGCGCAGGTCAGCGAGGCCGACTCGAGCAGCGATGACGAGCTGCTGGACTCGCTGGAAGAGGACTATGAAGCCGAACAGGATCCCACAGTTCAGGTTCTCGATCCCTTTGAAGAGGCCAATCGGCTCACATTCGGATTCAACCAGATAATCGACAAGGCGATTCTGAAACCGGTCGTTTTGACATATCGTTTCATCACACCGGAACCCATCAGGGTCGGCATCGCGAATGTGGTCAACAACACCTATGCGCCGATCACTATCGTGAACGCCGCCTTGCAGGGCGATAACCAAAAAGCTGGCGATACCACAGTTCGTTTTCTGCTCAATACAACCCTTGGATTTGGCGGTCTGCTCGATGTGGCTACCATGGCCGGGCTGCCCCAGCATTATGAAGACTTTGGCCAGACGTTGGCGATGAACGGTGTTCCGCCCGGGCCATATGTTGTCGTGCCGGTCATCGGACCTGCCACACCGCGCCATCTCGTGGGCCGGACTGTTGATTATCTCACCAATCCCTTGAGTTGGTTTCTTTGGGACACAAGCCTGCTTGTCTCCTCGTCTCCGACGATGGCAACTTTGGTCACGCAGCGAGATGCCAATCTAGAAGCCATAGACAATCTGGAAGAAAACTCCCCTGATTTTTATGCGAGTGCCAAGAGCGCATATGCCCAGAACCGGCAGGCTGCGATCAAGGATGGCAATGAAAGCGCAGAACCTGAAGCCAAGCAACAAACGAAACAGGCCGGTTTCAAGATCAGGAAGGTGAGTTTCCGCCTTGACGAAGCAACCAAGGATAATGAACTAAGCCGTTAAGATCATTTCCTGACCAAACGCGCGAACTTTACGAAAGCAATCCGATGATCACACGCCGTAAACTTGCAATGACCCTGTTGGCCGGAAGCCTCTTTTCGGCTGCACCTGTTTCAGGCTTTGTTGCGCCTGCCGCGGCGCTGAGCGCGCCGGAAGGCTACGTTCAGACTGTGGCTGGAAAAATCGTATCCGCGATTAATGCGGGAGGTTCCCCGGTGGCCTTCAACGGTCTTGTTTCCCGTTATGCTGATGTCCGGACGATTGCCCGGTTTTCACTGGGCAAATACCGCAAAGGCCTCGCCGCAAACCAGGCAAAGGAATATTACAGCCTTACAAAAGGCCACATTGCCAAACTGTTGCGCGCCAACACCAAGAGCTTCAAAAACGCAAAGCTCCAGATCGTCAGCTCGCGAAACAAGGGCAAGAGCACTGTCATCGTAAAAAGCAAAGTCGTCTATTCAAACGGCGTGTCCGTGCCGGTGAACTGGCGAATCATCAAGCGTGGCAACAGCTACAAGATCTTTGATGTGACCGTTAAAGGCATTTCCATGGTCATTTCGTTGCGGACAAGCTTCACCTCTCACATCTCCAGAAATAACGGCAAGGTGGCTGCTTTGATTGCACATTTGCGCCGATAATTGGCAGGTGTGACAAAAGAAGCTCAGTTTTTCCTGTAATGCTTGGCCCAATGCCCAAAATACATGAAAAAGTGAAATCCAATCCGAAACTATTGCGTTAACGCAACCCCCGATTTGCGGTTTTTTATGCAGCGTTCCGACCAAAGTGATTCTGTTTTCAGGGAAACGTCAGCACAGCTATTTTCCATGAACCAGCATTCTGCCCGCAATCTGTTTTCCGTAACCTCGTGCATCGCGTTCTTGTTCTGCCTGAGTATCGCAACGACGCTGTTTACGGAAAATGCCAATGCGAAAGATCCGGCCGTCAGGTACATGGAACGGGTTGCCACTGAACTTGTAAAAGCAGGCCGGCTGAGTTCCCGGTCAGCGTTTTACAAGTCCATTTTGCGGCACGCTGATACCCGGCATATCGGGACCTATTCCCTGGGCATTTATCTGCCCGGCCTGAAAAACAAGCGCAAGGAATCCTACTACGAAGGGGTTCGCAGATTTGTTTCTCGCTATTTTGCAGCCCAGTCGCGCAAATATCATGTGAGCAAAGTCCAAATTCTCTCCAAAGCACGTAAGAGCGGTCGCACGGTGCTCGTCGACAGCAAGATTCATCTGTCCTCAGGCACAAAATACAATGTGGTTTGGAAATTGCGCCCCACCCGGAAAGGGTTCCAGATACAGGATGCCCGCGTATTAGGTTTCTGGCTCACCCCGTTCCTCCGCAGTGCCTTTGTGAACTATGTGAAAAAGCACAATGGCAATATCGACAAACTGATCGTTGTGCTCAGGCGTTAAGCCTTTTGTGATTTCCCCCACTCGTCTTCTATAACAATTCCGTATGCGTTGCAGCCTGCCATCACGGTAGCCGTCGTGACATGCAAAAAGCGGAAGTTTTAGCCGCAAGGGAGTGAGAATGTTCCAGATATAGCCCGGGGACGCGTACAAGCATTTATGTTGACCACTGGTCTGGCCATAGGCACCTCCAGCGCAGCAAGCGCTTGTGCTGCAAAAGGTTTCTCATCCACAAAGTCAGCAACAAGATGTTGAAGGCCGCAGGCGGGTTCTGTCAACCAGTTCCATTCACTCATCAAGACCTATGCCGATGTTGGGACAATAGGAACATTTGCGCTGGGCAAGCATTGCAAGCTTGTGTCAGCTTCGCATCAGAAGGCTTATCGAAAGGGCATGACAGAGTTTATGGCCAAGACGCTGGCTGAATATGGCAAGAAATTCAGGGCCATTGATACCATCGCTCAATGATCCCCCCCGATGGTCCCCTTCGCGCCCTCCGATTGAGATGACGCGCCCTGGTTGATGCATGAGGGTGTTCCAGGCTTGGCAGCAGTGATCTGTGATGTCGTCGCAGGGCTTGAAAACGAGGGTCGAAAGCCAGGTGTCCCGGATGAACGGCCAGACGTTCTCGACCGGGTTCACCTCTGGTGCCCCTGGCGGCCGTGGGACGAGGGTGATGTGTCGGGGACAGCCCATTTGGGTGAGGGTCTGCCCTCCCGCCCGATCAGGGATCAGGAGGGCGTGTGCCCCGGCCTCGACCTGTTGACCGATGAGCCTGAGAGGCTCAGCCATGGGGTGAGTGTTGCACCAGGGCATGCCCCGCCCGTCGCCCTTGGCCCTGGCAGGGCAGAGGGCGCCGAAGAGACAGGCCCCTTCGGTCCGCTGATCGTGCGGCGCGCGGGGCCGCGTCCCCCGCCGCGCCCGGCGTCGCGTGCGTTTGTTCTTCTGACCCATCCGGGCGTCGTCCTGAACCCGGAACTCTATCGGCTTGCCGCCCCATTGGGTGCGGATGTGGTCGACGACGTCGCAGACGTTTTGTTGAACGCCTCGATGGCCTCGTCGTGCTGTGCGTCGTGCTGCGGGCGGGCGGAGCGCCTGGCGAACCCCAGGGCGAACCCGATGGCGACCCCGATGGCGCGAAGGTCCCGTCCCGGCGTCTGACGACTGACCGGGACGCCCGGTTCCTCCTGCGCTCCCTGCGCCAGATCGACCCGCCGCCAGCGCACGATGCCGTCCATATCGGGCTTTGGCCCCGCCTCAACAGTCGCTGCCAGCGCCGTGCGGTGTTCGTCTGTCAGGATCGGCGTCTTTGCGGGCGCCTTGCGGGTCACCAGGGCCTCCGCGCCGCCGGCCTTGAAGCGCAACACCCCGTCCCGGATCACCTGCAGGCCCCCGCCGCCGGTGCGCGCGGCCTCGCGGCGAAACCCACCGTCGAGGATCACCGGCAAGGCAAGAAGCTGCCGCGTCTGATCCGCCTCTTCGCTCTTGCGCGCTGTGCGAGGCAGGTCATCGCCCGGAAAGTCCGCTCTCGGTTGACCAGCTGCTGCCATGGAAAACCTCCCTTGTTTTCCATGCTGAAGCAGGCCGAACATCCGATTGGCCCCCCTCCCCCCCCCCCCTCGAAGAGCCTGAGCAAGTCAGCCGCAGTATCAGGCTTCGTAAGATTTCTCTTGTTGGGAATGACCGGCTGTATACGTAATTGCCTCAACCGGGCGCGGTAGTGCTCCGCATCGTAAGCCTTATCGGCCAGAAGATAGCAGGCATCATGCTGATGAGCGGCTAGAGCGTTTCGTTTTTGACGTGATTCAAACTGGCCAAATCAGCTGATTGGTGATTCCTTAATTCAACTTTGGAGGATCTCATGGATAAGCCGCATCCGATTGAACTTCGAACACGGATTATGAGTTATGTTGAGGTTGGTCATGGGCACCGGAAGACGGCGCTGGTATTTTCGGTTTCTCCTCGATTTGCGAATGTATCCAGCCCGGATTTCATGTGCCCGTTCCTGACAAGGTCCGGGGGCTTGGTGGAGGTTGGTTTAGTGCCTGATGCGGGCGGATATGATTGTACTGCCTGAGCCCCTGATTGATGACAATCTGAGCCTGCCTGGTAGTGTTGACCCCCTCCGCGTTGAGACCTTCCCGGCGTAGTCTGCCATTGAAGCGTTCGTTGTCTCCGTTTTCCCATGGTGAACCTGGGGTGATCCGGATGGGTTTGATGCCGGTCTTGATCAGCCTCTTGTGCAGCGAAGCTGCGATAAGGTCCGGGCCGTTGTCAGACCGGATGTCTTCAGGTTTGCCGTGTTTCAACAGCAACCGATAGAGCGCGTCCAGAACCTCTGCAGATCCCCTCTTGACGCTCACGGTCACACACAAGGCCTGGCGGGTCTATTCGTCCAGCACGGTGAGGCGAATGCGGTATAATCAGCTCAAATTGTTCATCTGAAGCCCAAAATTACTCTTTAACAGCCTGAAGCCTCCCAAATCGAACTCAGAGCTAATGGGTCTACGCACTAACATTCAAACCGGATCAACCAGTTGAGGCTGGTCAATGAGTCTCAGAGTTCTGATTTGCAACTGGTTGAGTGAATTCAGCTGGTTGTGGTTCTGTTCGCTTGTGAAACTGAATGGAGATCACGAGGGCCTGGACCGACCTCACTCGCCGCCAACATGCCCGAACGGGCGGCAGGTATGCAAGCGACCTGCCCGCCGCGGAAGGGGCGATCAGTGAACCTTTGATGCTGTCGCACACGTCCACCGGCCGGCCGCGCAAGACCGACCTTGCGCCCTGTGTTCGATGCGCTCCTTTACATTGCGACAACCGGTTGCCAGTGGCGGCTGTTGCCGAACGCCTTTCCACCGGTTTCGACGGTGCGGGGGTATTTTCAGGGCTGGCGCACTGACGGACGACTGGACGAGATGACCCGCGCGCTTGTCGGGATGGCGCGTCTGGCCGAGGGTCGCAAGGCCCGCCCGCCCGCCGGTATCCTCGACAGCCAGAGCGTGAAAGCCACGGAAAGGGGCGGGGTTACCGGCTATGACGTGGGCAAGCGGATCAAGGGTCGCAAGCGCCCCTATCGTCACCGACACGCTTGGCTTGCTGGTCGGATGGGTGGGGCACAGTGCCGGGATCCGGGACCGGGACGGTGCGCCGGATGTGCTGAAAGCCGTGGCCGTGCGGTTTGCCATGTTGCGCCCTATTTTTGCCGATGGCGGCCAGGCCGGGCCAAAGCTGCGCGACGCCTTGAAAGCCATCGGGCGCTGGACCGTTGAGATCGTCAAACGCTCCCACATCGCCGGGGGCTTCAAGGGTCTCCCCCGCCGTTGGGTCGTCGAACGCACCCTTGCCTGGCTCGGACGATGCCGCCGTCTGTCAAAAGACCGGAAAAAATCCATCGCAAGCGCGGCCGCCCGGATCACCATCGCACACATCCGACGCGTCACCAGACATCTCGCAAGGGCAGGAAAACCCTGAAATAGTTTTGAACCAGACTCTAAGGCCTAAAGCGTTTGATTTCCAAATCTTTTACCCAAAGGTGCAATGTCGACGTTTCATGTTTTGTTTGCCGGGTCACCTGAGGTATGAAGCGGTTGAGTTAACCGGCTGAGAATTCTCTGAGTCTGAGCACTTAGCCGACCTGCCCGGAGCACACAGGAATGCCATGAAAATACATTTTGCCCCCGATACCCGCGCTGTCCGAATTGTCTGGTTGTGCGAGGAACTTGGTCTGCCGTACGAGTTGCAAAACTACAAGCTTGGCGATCCTGCCATGCGGTCGCCTGACTATCTCAAGATCCACCCGATGGGCCGGGTGCCCGCGCTTGAAGACGGGGATGTGAAGCTCTTCGAATCCGGCGCGATCGTTGAGTATATTCTGGCAAAATATGGCGAGGGCCGCCTGGTGCCAGACACGGACTCTCCAGATTACGGTCCTTATCTGCAATGGCTGCACTATGCCGAAGGCATGATCATGCCGCAGGTCAATGTCGTCGTGGTGGAAACTATCCTGCTGCCTGCAGAACGCAAGAACCAGGTCAATGTTGACCGGGCCACCAAGCAGCTCAATCGCATGTTGAGCGCTGTTGATCTTTACATGGAAGGCCGGGAGTTTCTGGCCGGGGATTTCAGTGGTGCGGATATCATGACGGGCCATGCGTGCTCGGTTTCAGCCAGGCTTGGATCGGACCTGTCCGATAAATCCAATGTCACCGCCTACATTGACCGCCTGAACGCGCGCGAAGCGCTGAAGCGGGCGAAGGCGGTTTAATGTCTGCGGTAAAGTTGGATACCGGAACCGAAGAACTACTGTGCTTGGTGGAGAATTCCATCGCAACCATCACATTGAACCGGCCGGAAAAACGCAATGCTCTGTCAGACTCGCTGACACCTGCTCTGCGCCAAACGTTGCTAGAGGTTGAGGCGAATCCTGACGTGCGCGTCCTTGTGATCACCGGGACTGGCACAGCCTTCTGCGCTGGAGGCGATATGGGCGGGCTGGGTAAGAATTTTGCTGGCAGAACCCCCGGCGGCGCGCGTGCCACCCTTGAGGACGGCATTCGCAATCTGCAGCACCGGCAGGATACGCTGACGCTTCGGCTCTATAACTTTGCCAAACCGGCTGTTGCCGTTCTCCCGGGGGCAGCTGCGGGGGCGGGCATGTCTCTCGCGCTGGCGTGTGACATCCGCCTAGCATCGGATACAGCATTTCTTGCGCCGGGTTTTGCGAACATCGGTCTGTCCGGGGATTACGGCGGCAGTTGGTTCCTGACACAGTTGATTGGCCCCGGTCGGGCGAAGGCAATCTATCTGACGGGGCGACACGTTTCGTCTGAAGAGGCTCTGTCACTGGGCATTTTCAATGAAGTGGTGCCGTTCGATGAGCTGCCTTCGCGTGCTCAAGAACTCGCAAGCGCGATCGCTTCCGGCGCGCCATTGGCATTGAGATATATGAAGGAGAATCTGAACCGGGCGGTTGTGTCCGATCTTAAAGCCTGCCTCGATATGGAGGCTGATCGGACGGTCCGCTGCACACGAACCGAGGACCACCTGGAAGGGGTGAATGCCTTCCTCGAAAAGCGAAAACCGGTCTTCAAAGGCAAATAGTAGCACACGCCCACGAACCTCCGCAAATTGTAATCAAGGTTCGATTGTGGGGGATTGGCTCCATTGCTAGGTAAGGCGCAGACAGAAGGGATGCGCAGGCATGGAACTGATTTTTACATTTGAGGCGGGGCTTTTGACGCTGATAAATCCATGCGTCCTGCCCGTGCTGCCCATCGTTTTGGCCACTGCTCTTAGCCAGAATCGACGTGGACCGCTTCTGCTTGCAGCGGGTCTGAGCGTGTCGTTTGTCATGTTCGGCTTGCTTGTGGCCAGTGCCGGTCATGCGATTGGTCTCACGGAAAATGTGCTCAGCTGCATCGGGGCGGTGTTGATGATCTGCTTTGGCGCGGTTCTATTGGTTCCGTCATTGGGTAGGCGGTTCGAACTTGCCACAGCCGGAATATCCGCCGGCGCAGATCAGCAACTGCAGAACAATGCGCTGTCCGGGCCGGGTGGCCAGTTTTTCGGCGGTATTTTGTTGGGCGCGGTTTGATCGCCCTGCATCGGATCCACCCTTGGCGGTGCGATAACGCTGGCCTCCCGGAGCAAGCAACTTGCCTGGGCAGGCGTCATCATGCTGGCCTTTGCCCTTGGGTGTATCCATGCTCATCATAGCCCTCAGCCTGGGCGCGCAGGAAACACTGCGGACACGGGCAAACGCGCTCAAATCATTGGCGGAAAATGCCAAACCCCTGACGGGTGCCGTATTTGTGGCGGTTGGCGTAATGATCCTGTTTCGCTTTCACCATGTTCTGGAGGCATGGGCAGTTCGTATGCTGCCAATCGGGCTTCAGGACCTCTCAGTAGCCCTTTAATTCCAATAACCTGATGGAGTTCAAACAAATGAATCGTCGCAAATTCCTGCTTGCCACTCTCGCAACCGCTTCAGCCGCGCCGGCGGCTTATCCGCTACATCCAGCAGCTTCTGGGTCATGCGAAACTTGATACCACGCAAATCTATACGCAGGTCAATATAAGACAGCTCAAACAGTCCACACACTGACCCATCCCGCAAAAATGAGCGGAGAAAATGATGTTGTGGAAGATGAAATTTGAAATTAGGTACGTAATCGCGTACATATATAGGCATGAGAGTACAGCCTATTCCGACTTCCGCCGCAACCTGTCAGCCACGATTGACGGTGTTGCTGATGGTCATGAACCCGTGCTGATTACGCGCAGCGGCGGCAAGGCTGCGGCTGTGCTGATGTCCTTAGAGGACTTCGCGTCGTTTGAGGAAACCCGCTATCTGCTCAGCAGTCCGGAGAACTCCAAACGGCTGTTGGATGCTGTGCGTGATCTGGATGTGGGTAAAGGGATCGAGAAGGCCTTGATTGAGTGAAGATCATCTTCCACGAACAGGCTACCTGTATTGGCAAAAGCATGATCGCAAGTTGCTGACCCGCCTGAATAGCCTCATAAAGAATGCACACGCACCCCGTTTGACGGCACCGGCAAGCCCGAACCGCTCAAAGGGCAGCTCTCTGGTTGGTGGTCCCGACGTCTGAATCGGAAGCATCGGTTGGTCTATCGGGTGGAAGATGATCAACTGCTCATTGCACAGTGCCGCTATAATTATTGAACTTCTACTTTAGCTGCCAGAGCCTTACGGCTTCCCAAAGCACCTTGTCTTGGTCTATGACTGGGCCATGACCTATCGGCTCAATCCTTCTTTGCGGGCCTTCTGGCGCTTGCACCCACACAGGCAAAACCTGCCTTGGGGGGATATCAGGAATTTTTGCCTCCCGCGTCGGCACAGTCAGAGCATATTCAACTGAGTTCATTGGGAAATGAAGCCGGTGTCAGGCTGTTCCAGCGCATGATCGTGACCGGTGCTTCGCTGGCGGAAGCCAGACATCTGGCTGCAACGTCTGAGTTCCGGGATGCAGTCAAACTGGCAACCCGGCTTGAGCTCGCAAAAAAGCAATTTGGCGGCATCCAGAACGTTCCGCAGGAGGTCCATGTTGCAGCAATTCTCGGGGAAGCCGTTTTCTACACCGATAACGGTGACGGAACGTTCTCAACGAACATTGGTGTCGATTGTTCGACATTGACTGCGCGTTGCCAGATTGCCTTGAACGATCTCAGGCAGATCCTCGCAGACTTCAGAATGTCATCAATCGGGTGCGGACTGCTCCAAAGAGAACAGTTCAAATTGACAGTGGAAAATTTGACTACTTATTTGGCAAGGTAACCTCAGGTCCACACAACACTGCAAGATCACAGCAGTTGAAAATTAAACTTGCAAGAATTGGCGTTCATGATACCCCTAGTGGTAGAAAAGCTCTCACAGATCATTAAAGATAGAGAACTATTGGAAAATGATGATGTTACCTCGGTTACCTGGAAGTTTAGGAGGAGTGTGCAAACTGGTAGGGTTGGGCCTACCTCTGAATTACAGAGGCAGCTAAAGGAAGCAGATATTGGAATTAGAATATTAGATGAATGAGTAGATATGAAATTTTGACTCTAAGTTAGATAAATCTTGTCATCTTGTTATCTTGCTGAAAGAAAAGAGATTAAGATAATATATGGCTTGTATATTGAATCAATTCCTGAACCAATAGGAATATTAAACATGACGTAAAAAATTGTAGTTATCCAGTACTCGATAGGAGAGATTTTTTCTCTTTGCTGAGTTATTTCTATTTTTAGATTTGTTCTGAAATAATGTAGAAAGAAAGATCAGATCTTTTGCAATTTTTACTGACAAGAGATATAAATATATTCATAGATGATCTTCTTATACGGGAGTTTGATAATTTAAATTGGATTTTCCATAAATTCAGTAAAACCAATATTAATTATCAACAGTCCGTTATTATAGTTTTTTCGAAAGTGAAATATAGATCATATTCAGAAGAATTTTTCTACCTATCGGGGGATAGGAACACAGTATTATCCAGGGCAACCGAAAGAAGATGATTTGTTTTTCAGATTTTATGATGTCTGTGTGAAATATGACTAATCTACATTTATTATCTCTTCTATATGGACTTTGATCTTGATCCAGGCATACCTCTACGTGATCAAGGTTACCCAAACGGCATCCCTATAGAAATTAGGATTTTTCCAGGAGCAGGCCAGTGAACATCCGAGAGGTGACAAAGAGTCTTGAGGATTTAGGTTGGAAAATCTCAAAAGATGAAGTTGGTGACAGGATTGCCCAATATCAACTTTCAGATCGCAAAGTAAGGATCATTTACGGACTCGATAGAATTTGGGGGCAAAAGCACTTTGTTTCTACCCTTGGTTTAGCTACGGAAGATTTTTCAAATGCCTGTTTAGAGATTTATCCAGGTTACAGTAGTGATCCTTCTTTTATCCAAGCATGGAAGGGGGTGGATATACGCGCTCCAGAAATCCTCGAAGAGCATGTTTGTCAGGCATCTGATGAGGCGATTGCATGGGCTAAAGAACAGGATTTGGATAAAGCTATGCAAGATCATGCGTCTTTGCCAACTGATGCACCGGGTACGCTTCCAAGATGGCATTTGGCAGCGTTAGCTGTGCTTGGGGATGTTGCTCGGTTGAAATCGTATCAGGTCAGCTTTGAGGCTGGTGATCGGCTTGGCTTTGTGGACTATGTGACTAAGGACTACATTGATCGGGCTGTGGCTTTGGCTGAGCAGAAGGCCTCAGGGGCCTGACCTGCATAAATTATCTCTTCCATGCAGGTGTGTGAGTAGCCTGTTGAATAGCTTGAGGCAAGGCTCAGCGGCCTGAACATTGCGGCCTGAGAGAACTGAACACCTGATCCGTCACCGGCATGAAGACCGGGGCGGTCAACGGAGACAAAAAGATGATCAGACCCGGACACACCTCAGCGTCGAAACTGATCCGGGCTCTTCACGTGTTCATGGTGTTCTTAACATCGGTATCGATGTTGCCGGGAACCGTGCCGGCTCTTCAGGCGCAGCAGATCATTATCGATCCGTCCGCCCCGTCGGATCAGTTGCGATCATCCGGCGAGGTGAAGGGGTCGAAGATCCTGACCCTGATCTTCCTGCCAGCCAGATCACCGGGGCTCGATCGGGTCGGGAAGGTCTGGCAATCTCTTCGGGAGAACGGGCTCTCCAACCGCCTCCTTGAAGATCAGGCAGACGGTCTTGCCGCCGGATGTGATGCCTGGGCCCGGCTCATGAAAGAACCAACGGCAATCAAATCAGGCGCATCTCGCGATCGGACCCAAAACGGCCAGACCTGAGGGCCGTTAGTATGAGGCATTCGCGAACGTCAAAGGCCTGCCCGAAATTGTTCTGAACGATTGCCTGAACAACCGCGCTGTGAAATCGTCAATCCGATCCATTGTGAGCAAGTACGAGCGCGTGACGGCAATCGGCATTGAAGAAATGTTCAAGGCTAGGGACGCACTGAGAGTGAAACTCCAGCTGTACATGCAAAAGTACGCAATCCTCGCCCAGCCGATCCATGCAGGGCTTGCCTTCGACGCAGATGACAAGGCAGTCGCGCAAGCCTTTGACTGGTCTCCGCTCTATCTCGTGCCAATGCTGGGTTTGCCGTCCATATGCGTTCCCTTGGGCTTTACCCGCGATGTCATGCCCCATGGGATTTTGTTCACGGGCTGCCGCGGCGAAGACCAAACCCTCCTGAAAATCGCACACCTGCTTGAAAAGGAGACCGGCTATGGCAAGGCGCTGCCGCCGTTGCTTGACCAGCTAGGAGCAACCGCCTGCGCACGTCGGCTACCTGGATCAAAAATTTTGCGGGAAACGGCTGAATTGGTCGGAGTGGCAGGATTTGAACCTGCGACCCCCTCGTCCCGAACGAGGTGCGCTACCAGGCTGCGCCACACTCCGCCAAAGCCGGTGGGTTATAGCGCTGAAGCTGCCGCACCCGCAAGCGGTGAAAATGCTAAATTCGACAATTGCGGTTCGATCAACTTGCGATTATGTTCCGTCCCGACTCAGCGCTTGTCTTTTCCTAAGATAGGCGGATGTGTGATGGGGCGTCGCCAAGTGGTAAGGCAACGGCTTTTGATGCCGTCATTCGCAGGTTCGATCCCTGCCGCCCCAGCCACCCAATCAACCCTTTTTGAGTTTCTCAAGTCCAGCCCAGTCAAACGCGATGCCGTGTCCGAGCCCCTCCGGGGCGATGGCCATCCCGTCACGAATGACAAGCGGGTTTGCGATGTAATCGTCCAAGCCAAAACCATGCGCTTCCAGATAGGATCGGTTGGGCAGGGCGGCCAGCAGGTGGATCGTCACATCGTGTGCGCCATCCAGTCGCCGGGGCCGCAGGACCCGGCGGTCGAACAGCCCTTCGGGCCCGGCTTCGCTGAACCGGTGCCCCCGGTCCCTCGGGCTCTGCCGGGCCACCCCACCCCCCTTCGCCGCATCTGCCCGGCTCATCCCGTCATGAACACAAGCAAGCGAAAGCAAACGCCGGGCCTGACGGAGATCTTCGCTCGTCCTGGCAAGGCCGCGAAAGGGGCGAAGCATCATAGTCATCACGACCGCCAACAGCTGCAGACACCGGAAATCCTCCTTTGTCTGCATGGATCCAGAGAGCAACCGGGTTGAAAAGGCCTGAGAGACAATCAATCACGCCATTGGTATTATAAATTACTGTGGGAACGGATGGAGATCCGTGAGGATCACTTTATGCCGCCTGCTTTGCTCGACAGCCAGCTGGCAACGCTTGAGCCTCCGGGACAAGATGAAAATGCAATTTCACTGGATGTCACGCCAGGGCCCGAGGCCCTGACGGACAAGATTTTGCGTGAACTCGGCTTATGACAGAAGCCAGCCACCATCCACATCAATTGTCGTGCCGGTGACAAAGTCGTTCTGCACCATGAAGACGATGCCCATGGCAACTTCATCGGCCGTTCCGGCGCGGGGGATGATGTGGCCGGCAGTCATCTTGTCATAGAATTCCTTGCGCGCTTCACCTTCGAGCGCGACCATGGGGGTGTCGATCTGACCGGGTGAGACAACATTCAAACGGCGCGGTGCGATCTCTGGAGCAACCGCGCGAACCATGGCTTCAACAGCGCCACCCACTGAGCCGATCGCAACCTGGCCGGGTTTGGTGTTGCGGGCAGGCGCGCCGCTGACAAGAACGATCGAGCCATCTGCGCTCATGTGCTCAGTCCCGTAACGCACCACGTTGGCATAGCCCCACAGTTTGGCGAACGAGCCCTGATAGCCGTCCATGTCCATTTCCAGGAACGGACCAACCGCGCGTGCACCGCCTGTAGCTGCGCTGATGAGAATATCGAAGGGGGCGCATTCCTTGAAAAGCGCCTGTATCGCGTCCCGGTCAAGCGTGTCACACTGGCGAAGGCTGATGCCGTCCGGAAGATCACCTGCCTTGTTGGGGTTCCGGCTGATCGCGATGACTTCTGCGCCGAGTGCCGCCAGCTGTTTTGCTGCCGCCAGACCGATGCCTGAGGTGCCGCCGAAGATAATTGCTTTTTTGCCTGCCACGTCCATAGCTGTTCCGCCTTTTCTGTTGGGATGAAAGTTGGCAGGGTTTTAGAGGAACCCGGAGCGCTTGCCTAGCAGATCATTCAGCACAAAGGGCGCTGGCATCCGGTTCCCAGTTCGATAGGCTCTGTTGCACAAATTGATTGATCGCCGAGGTTTCCCCCTTCCCCGGACGGACTTATCCTACGGCCTCTGTGACAGGGATGCCGAGCGCGGTGTAGCCGTTCAGGACGGCGATGCGGACCTGAAGGTCTGCGACCTGGCGGTCGAAGTCCCGTGCCATGGGTCGCTGGCCCAGCAGTTTCACGCAATGCCTCTTCGTCTCGACGCGGCTTCGGCGGTGGTATCCGCTCCATCGTCGCCAGAGCGCCCGGCCGAGGTCTTTCGATGCTCTCAGGGCTTCGTTTCGCGCTACGGCCCCGGCGACGGTCTTCCACGGCTTGGCGTTCTTGCGGGGCGGGATCACGGCGTGGGCCCCGCGGTCAGCAATGGCATCGTGGCATTTGCGCGTATCGTAAGCGCCGTCTGCGGTGACGCTGCCGATCGTCTCGTCCCGCCGGGGTCTGGCTGAGCAAGTCGGGCAGGAGACGGGCGCATCACCGATGTGGCTCCCGGTGACCTCGACAGCTCGGACCTCCAGTGTTTGCTCGTCGATCCCGAGAGGGATCTTGCGCCAGACACGCCGCTTCGGGCCACCGTGCTTGCGCGCATGCCATTCGCCTTCGCCCTCGACCTTGATGCCGGTGCTGTCGATCAGCAGGTGCAGCGGTCCCCTGGAGCCACTGTAGGGGATGTTCACTGCCAGGGTTTTCTGGCGGCGAGACAGCGTGCTGAAGTCTGGCACTGCCCAGTCCAGGCCGGCCAGGCACAACAAGCTCTCGACGAACCCGGTCGTCTGCCTGAGCGCCATGCCGAACAACACCTTCATCGACAGGCACGTCTGGATGGCGGCATCACTGTAGCTCTGCTGGCGGCCACGCCTGCCTGATGGCGCGGCATCCCATATCATCTCGGGGTCGAACCAGATCGTCAGAGAACCCCGGCGCTTGAGCGCTTCGTTATAGGCTGGCCAGTGTCTGGTCTTGTAGGTCGGCGGGGTCGGTCTGCTCATGCACCTAAGCTACCACACTGGATTCACAAGATGAATCCCTCACCAGAATTGTGCAACAGAGCCTCAAGCGGGCCGCTCTCACTGAGCCGGTTGCGAGAGCGACGTATCGCGTTCTCGTCCGGCAGGGGGCCACCAGGGTCAGAACCGAAGAAGCGCATCCATGATCGCCGGTCGCGGATCATCAACTCCATCCTTGCATCCGACAGATCATGCGGCGCCTGAACACCAGAACCTTGAACATCGACACCGGATCAAACGGCGGCCTTTCGCCCTTCTTCCCATCGCTGTGGCCAGGACCGTCCACCAGCAGCGTGCGGAAACGCTCGAAATCTGCCCTCCCCTCCAGAACCTCCGGCGCATCGCCGTCCTTGCTCAAGCGAGAAAGAGGAGCGGACAATGAAAACAAACCCGGTGGAGGCCTCCATGGGCTCCCTGCAAGGCCTCCAATGAATCACAGCACAACCCCCAAAGCCGGAGGTCATTGCGGGTGTCCAGCTTCCTGCCGTCGAAGACGTGCCGGCGTGTGCTCCTTGCCATGATCGCTCCCTTACAAATCCAGGCTTGTCTGGCCGGGACCGCGCGTGTCGTGGATCGCGGCGGCTTCCCGGGTCAGGTCCGGCCAGTCGGCGATCAGGGCATTATAGGCGGTTGCCTCTTTTGCATCCTGCCGCTTGCTGTTGCAGATGTCGTAGAGACAGTAGGCGAGGTCTTTCACCGCCCCGGCCCTGTCGTCGATCTTTCGCAATAGCAGCGCCGTGTTGTACGACACGCCGTCTTGCTCATGGCTCCGCACGAGGTGTTGCAGACATTCCCACACCGTCAGATGGGTGTCCGTCTGTGGCTCCCATTCCGGGTCGAGCTCGTCGCGCTTCAGGATGCGCACCTTGCCTGCCGCGCTTTCGACGATGCCGGCGTGCCTGACGCTGTCGACCGAGATGCCGCGGGCGCGGGCCAGGTTGTCGGCCACGCCATAGTCGCCCTTGCCCGTGCCGTGCTGTTCGAACCAGTTGATGGCGAAGCGCGTGTCGGGGTCGAACTCGCCCTGAATGCCGCCGAGGTACTCGTCAAGCTCGGCATTGATGAGTTGCAGCGCCGTCCTGACGCTCATCGGGCTGTCGTTGGCCTCAAGCACGGCAGTGTAGCGCGAGAAGACGCCCATGCCGGGACCGATGGCCGATTGCGGCATGTCGGCGGGCGAGAGGTTGGCGGCCTGAAGTTCGGCGATGGCCGGCGGCAGTTCGCGTTTCAGGGCGCGGATGAACTCCGCGCGGGTGATGGTTTCCGCCGTGGCTTCCTTCCTGCGGCAGACGAGGACGACCGAATTGGCGAGGGCGTTGGTGCCGGAGGCAATCATGCGGTTCGCCATTTCGGTGCGCATCGGCCAGGTTCCCACCACCGAATAACCCGCTTCAATCACGGCTTGCAGGAATGTCGCCCACCCAGTCGAGCTTATACCTTCCTGCGCGATTTCGCTTTGCTTGAAGGCATAATAGATTGTCGCCGGGAAGCGTTCGGACGATTGCGCTGCCATGTTTGCCACGGCCTTACTCATGCCTTGGAGAAAGAATTCCTCGGCCTCTTTCTTACTCCCATGCCGATGCGATGCAGCGATCAACTCCTCAGATTTTGGAGTGACCAGAACAGAAAAAATGCTTGGAAATAGAGACTTCATTATTGGCCTCATCCAAGAGTAGAAAAAGTCCGAAAGATCGGAGTAGCCGATATTGTCGTAATAGGGCGGATCGGTGGAGATGACAGCGTTCGCAGGATAGACAACGGTTTGTGCATCTTGCTGCGTTTCCGTTCCTTCTGCCGTGGGCATGAAGGCAGAGACAACCTTCCAGACCCAGTCGCGCATTGCCGTCCAGTTGCCCGTTGAACCCGAAAACGGATTTGCTTCGGCGTAGTCCCATGTCATTGGAATAGCTTGCCTACCGAACGTATTGCGAATCTTAGTATACCCTGAGTCCCAAGAGCAGATAGTGCTACCACGGTCTGCCATACGATTGATCGCAAACGCCAGATACACGCTCACCGCCTCGGCGTAGGCTTTGGCTCCCGTGCCGCCGTCGCGCAGCGGTGTCAGATCGGGGGACGCCGCCATTCCGTCCGCCTCGATCTGCGCGCGGGCCTCATGCACCAGATCGCTGAATGTGTTCAAGGCGACAAGCTGGCGGTCCGTGAACAGATCCCCGAAAGTGCGAAGACCGTATGGCGGTGTCCAAAATGCCCGCATATCGTTTGGTAATGATGCCTCAGGCTTCCGCTCTGGTCGTTCGGAAAAGGCAATTTTGATTTGCTCGTCGTTCTGCTCCACGTAACGCCGCCCTCGCTTGCCCTCGGCCACGATGGCGATAAGTGTCTGCCCCATTTTGCCATCGCGCCCGGTCCGCTTTATATAATCCGGCGTGATCGCCGTATCCGACATCAGACAGCGGAAATGCGCGCCACGCCCGGCTTTGGTGCCTTCCTTCGCGTTCGCGATTTCGTCCTTCGTGCCGCCGTGCCGAATGCGATAGGCGATGGTCCTGGCCCACCGATCCACAAGCGGCTCGACCCACGCCTCCTTGCCGGCTTTGGAACTCAGCAGAAAGCTCGATGCTATCGGCACCTGCACGCCGGCAAACGCCGGGTCGGGGCTCGGAACCGTCCGCGACCAGAGCCAGGCGATCACGGTCGCCTTTCCGCCGCCATACTCTTTCGGCAGGTCAACCTGCGGATAAAGATGCCCGATGCGCTCCCACGCCTTCTCCCGCATCCATGCGCCGTAATGTTTCACGTCCTCGGCCAGCCCTTCGGCATTGCGGTAGTGGTTGCGCTCCTTGATGCCGGGATGGACCGGCTCCCTGTCCCTGAACTTCGGCGGGATTTCGATCATCGCCTTGCCGATCGTCACCGCCACCGGGTTCAGGTCGGAGCCATGGGCGGGCAGGCCCAGACGCTGCGCCTCCAGCGGGATCGATCCGCCGCCCGAAAACGGGTCACAGATCGTCGGCAGCGGTTCGCCGCAGCTTTTGCGGATTTCCGCCCGGGCGCGTTCCAGCACCTCCTCGTTGGTCGAGTTCTCCCATTTCACCAGGTCCCCGATGATGGCGAACAGCCGCCTGCGCTCGGCCTCCTGCGCCTGCGCCGTCGGGAACTCGTCCGGCAGGCTGGAGGGATCGTCCACCAGCTGCGCAAACAGCACCGCCCGGCACGCCGCCAACGGCCGCCGCGCCCACCACAGATGCAGCGTGCTGGGATGCCCGTGCCGGATCGACTTCTCCCGCACCGCCGCCGCATTGATCGCTTCCAGCGGAATGGCAACCTCGATGAGTTTCTTCCGGTAGGGCTGGGGCATCTTTTGCTATCTGTTCAGAATTATTTTTTTCTCGGCTGGGCTATTAGCATTTCCAAGCCAAGGCCGTTACGCGCCAGTTCACGCGTGACCAGCAGATCAATTGAAACGTCGCGGCGCGCGTCAGAAACACCGTCAGCGGCGGGGAGACGCGCTTCGATCCGATCGCGGAGTTCCTCCTCGGCTTCACGAAGTTGCGACGATATGAGACCCAACACACCCTTCACACCCTCCCGGATTTCGGCCGCTGTGTCGCGAAGGGGGCGCCCTGTCCTCCGATTGATTTCTTCATTTGCGCCACGCGCAAGTGCTTCGAAGTTTTGCGCTTCGACCTTTTTCGGTTCCGAACACCGCCACGCTACATGCGAATTGGAGGACTTGGAGTAGGATACCCAATGCTTCTTTTTGTCGGGCAAACGCCCAATATCTTTTGGCGAAAACAACACAGAGTGAAGATGCACTTTCGCCTGAACATACGCGTCGTTGAAGCTCTCCAAACCGTCAAGTCTTGGTGACGCATAGAAAACCAAATTCTTGAACTGTTTTTCACATTTGATCAGGAGAGCGTGCTGATCGGAATGGTTGCATTGCATGAGTGGCATACGAAAAAAAGGAACTGAAAGACCCTGAAGCTGAAAGATCGAAATCTCTTTGGCACTATGCCTCACCATTCGTTCGGGCAATTTGAATTGAAAGAAAAGCGGAACTCCGGGGAAATCGATTTTCATATCATAGCCAAGTTGACCTTCCTGGACGAGGTTTGGAAAGACAGGTGCCGCAGCGGGTCCGGTAGCACTTGACCGGATCAGGTTTTCCGTGAACGCGTAGCCATATGAAAACTCTGTAAATTTCAATTTCATCCCGGCTCCTCCGCCCGCTCAAGCAGGTTCTTGATGTTCATCTGAATCGCGGTGACCCCGAACTCGGGTTCCTGCGTAAACGGTTTTCGCACATAACGCGGCTCACGGGCAAAGCCGTTCTCGACCAGGACGATTGCCAAAATGAACTTTTCCGGCTCGTGCAGCGAGGTGATGACCTCCTGCCGCGTGACCGTCACCGTGTCCGCGCCGTCGATTCGCCCTTCTTCCCATCGCTGTGGCCAGGACCGTCCACCAGCAGCGTGCGGAAACGCTCGAAATCTGCCCTCCCCTCCAGAACCTCCAGCGCATCGCCGTCCTTGCTCAAGCGAGAAAGAGGACCGGACAATGAAAACAAACCCGGTGGAGACCTCCATGGGCTCCCTTCAATGCCTCCAGTGAATCACAGCACAACCCCCAAAGCCGGAGGTCATTGCGGGTGTCCATGTTTCATGAAAACGAATCAGCGCATTATTTCATTTTTTAAATAAAACGAAGAAAGAATATAAGTTTATTTTTATAGTTTTTGGGAATTCATATGAAAATCATCACTTACAACATCACTGGGATAAGCGTGTTGAGGCAATTGCGGCTGAACTGATTAAGCTTGATCCTGACGTGGTGGCAATGCAGGAAGTGCGGTTCGATTCGACGCAAGAACAAATGCGTCAGAACTATCAGGACATGGCTGAAATGGTGCTGGCGGCCATCAAAAAGCAAAGTGGTGACAAGTTTGACAAATCCAGCCTCGTGACAGCGAAGAGCATGTTTTACATGGGCCCAAATCACATCTCGACGTGGGAGTTTCCCAGCGATCCGGTCGTTAGCGGCGGCGAAAAGCAATATTGGAAGGACTCAACGTTTCTTTCCAAGGCTTCCGCCGCTGTTCGGGACACCGGCAACAGGTTGCTCAGTTTCACTTCCGATGGAGGCGATGGAAATCGCCGGGCAATGCAATATGCCCAAACGACAATCGGTGGCAAACCCTTGCCCCCTTTTTAACGCGCATCTGCCCTACGCCGAGAACAATTTCATCAGCAATGTGAAAGAGACAATGGACTATATGGCTCAGTTTGACGGGCTCTGCCTTTTGACAGGTGATCTGAACAAGCCACCATGAACCGAAGGTCTCAAGCAGCTGAACAAGGCCGGGTTCTATGACTTGTGGGAGGTTTTGAGACCGGGCGAGGCCGGCTCAACGACTTCGAGCCCGAATGAGAAGCAGCTGCGCATTGATTATTTCTGGGGGGCAATGAGATGGTTAAGGATTTGGCGAGGAAGATCGAGCTCTTTGGCGGCACCGCAATTTTTCCGGGTCTCTATCCCTCTGATCATCTCGGCCTCTGTCTGACGCTCGCCTGAATTTTTGGGCAGACATTGATGTGAAGCCAAATACCGCTGCGCTTAAAGCGGGCAATCCGCTATTCTGTCCTTATGGACGATTCCATCAAAGGGTATTTGCTAACCCGCCGCTGGCGGGACACGCCGGACGGGCTGGAGCTCAGTTTCTGGGGGGCGTCCGCCGACGGGCCTGTTCGCCTGATATTTGAGCGGCAGGAATCTGTGTGTTTTATCGAGCGCTCCTGTGCCGTCTCACTGCCGCCCCGCACGAGGCGTGAGGAGCGCGAACTCAGGCTTCTCGGTGGCGGAGCCATTGATGTGCTTTATTTCCAGCAGCAACGGGATCTGCAGGCGCTTCGGAAGTCTGACGTGATCCTCGCGGAGTCGGATGTAAAACCGACCGATCGCTTTCTGATGGAACGTTTTGTCAGCACGGGCTTCGAAGCGACAGGTGAGATTACGATTAAGGATGGCGTCCGGACCCTGTTCAATCCCCGGCTGTGCAGCGCCGATATCCGGCCCAATCTCAGGTCAATGTCCATTGATATCGAGACCCAGGGCAACTCCGATCAGCTCTTTTCCGTTGCCGGCGCTACAATGAACTCGGACGGCGAAAAGTTTGCCGCCTGTGTGTTCATGATCGGAACCGCTGAGGATGAGGCGCGCGATGGGTATACCTTGCGCTATTTCCGGGATGAGCGCGCGTTGTTGGCCGCTTTTTTTGAATGGCTTGAAATCGTTGATCCGGATCTGATCATCGGCTGGGCCGTGGTGAATTTTGACCTGAATTTCCTGGACCGCAAATGCCGCTCGCTCGGTATTCCGTTCGACGTGGGACGTGGCAAGGAGCCCGCCGCAATCCTGCAGCCGGGAAACCCGGACCAGCCCCGTACCGCGCGCATCCCCGGTCGCGCAGTTCTGGACGGGATCAATCTGCTGAAGGCCGGATTCTGGGCTTTTGAGAGTTTTTCGCTGGAGAACGTCGCCCATGAATTGCTGGGGGAAGGTAAGCTGATCACGCCGGAGCAAAACAAAGTCGCAGAGATCAACCGCCAATTCCGTGACGACAAGCCCATGCTTGCCGACTACAACATGCGCGATTGCACTCTAGTCAACGAAATATTCCTGAAGGCAGATTTGATTGCCTTCGCCGTGCAGCGAGCCAATTTGACCGGTCTCTCCATCGACCGGCTCGGCGGCTCGGTCGCTGCGCTGGACAACCTTTATCTGCCACGACTGCACCGCCAGGGGTTTGTGGCGCCGGATATCGATAACAACAGCAGCGGCGGGCTCGGAAGCCCAGGTGGGTATGTCCTGGACTCAGAACCGGGTCTTTATGACAACGTGCTGGTGCTCGATTTCAAGAGCCTGTACCCCAGCATTATTCGAACCTTCTTTATTGACCCATTGGGACTTGCCGAGCCGGGAGAAAACCCGGTTCCCGGTTTCCTGGACGCTGAATTTTCGCGGGACCGGTACATTTTGCCCGGTTTGATCGAAGAACTGTGGAAAGCGCGTGACGACGCCAAACGCGAGAAAAATGCGCCGCTTTCGCAGGCGATCAAGATCATCATGAATTCGTTCTACGGGGTGCTTGGGTCAAGCGGATGCCGCTTTCACTCCCCGCAGCTGGCCTCCAGCATCACCCGCCGCGGACACGAAATCATTACTCAGTCGCGCGACAGGATTGAAGAACTCGGGCATCGGGTCATTTATGGTGATACAGATTCTTTGTTTGTGCTACTGGGGCCATCGCATGATGACATGAGTGCGCAGAACGTCGGCCGCAGACTGATGGAAGATCTGAACCGGTGGTGGGCGCAAAACCTGGCTGACAGGTATGATATTCCCTGCCATCTCGAAGTGGAGTTCGAGACCCATTACACCCGGTTTCTCATGCCAACTGTGCGCGGCATGCAGATGGGCAGCAAAAAGCGATATGCCGGGATGGTCTCCTGCTCTGGCGGCGAACCCGAGCTTATAGTGAAGGGATTGGAGGCAGCCCGGACCGACTGGACGCCTCTGGCGCGGGACTTCCAACGCGAACTGTTGCGGCGTGTGTTCCTCGGTTTGCCGTTCGAGAGCTATGTGCGGGAGACTGCAGACGCGTTACGCAGCGGAGAACTGAATGATGCGCTGGTCTACAGGAAACGGCTCCGCCGGAAGCTGGACGACTACAAGCGCAATGTTCCACCCCACGTTCAGGCCGCGCGCAAGAAACCGCCTCAAGGCAACAGCGTCCGCTACGTCATCACGCTGAACGGTCCGGAACCGATTGCTGCTCTTCAGTCAGCGCCCGACTATCAGCACTATCTCGATAAGCAACTTGCGCCGGTTGCCGATGGCATCCTGCAGTTCCTGGACACCAGCTTCAGCGAAATCAGCGGCGCCCAGATGAACCTGTTCTGAGATATTGCTGCAGGCCTCGCCGAACAGGCTGGCGTAGTTGCAGTCAAAGCTCTGCGGCCAGTGCTCGCATATTGGTACCGAGCTGGAATCTCAATCAGAATTCACCGCCCCGACAGACGGGATCTCAGGGCGGAGCTGCTCGCCTCGGATGGGTATGGTTCGGACCTTGTAGCAGGCAGAGGATAGGTAACAGGTACCTGTAACTCCCATAAGTTGGTTCAATTCCTGGATGTCCAGATTCTGGAATTCAAATGTCAATTTATCGATCGCTGAGTCGAGACCGGGGAGATTATACCAATGGCGTGATTGATTGTCTCTCAGGCCTTTTCAACCCGGCGGCTCTCTGGATCCATGCAGACAAGGGAGGATTTCCGATGTCTGCAGCTGTTGGCGGTCGTGATGACTATGATGCCTTGACCCTTCGCGGCCTTTCCAGGACGAGCGAAGATCTCCGTCAGGCCCGGCGTTTGCTTTCGCTTGCTTGTGTTCATGACGGGATGAGCCGGGCGGATGCGGCGAAGGGGGGTGGGATGGCCCGGCAGAGCCCGAGGGACCGGGGCTCCGGTTCAACGAAGCCGGATCCGAAGGGCTGTTCGACCGCCGGGTCCCGCGGCCCAGATGGCTGGATGCGGCCCCAATGCTGAACTTGCTGAGATCATCGAACCCGGCCCCTGCCTTGAGCCTGACGCTTGAGCCTGACGGGGGGTCCGCTGGAGACGACCTGACCTTCAACGGGGGAGCGAAGACCGGTGCGGTGTTGTCTCTCACGAGAGGACCCTCTCCAGGTTGCTTGCAGCGCCCGATTTTTCCCGCCTCACCGGGCGCCCGCAACACCCGGCCCAAGCCCCAGGACTCGGCCCAAGACCCGGGCCTCATGGAGGCTCTCAAAAAGACGTCCCCCAAAGCCTTGCCTCCCCTTTGAACCACGGTCCGGCAGACAAGTCGATCGAGGTCCGGGTTCAGGATGAGGCCCGCATCGGCCAGAAGACCGGCCGCGTCCGCATCCGGGCGCGCAAGGGGACGAGACCGCGATGGCCGGCCGGTCAGCGTTACAAACCGGCCTGCCTGTTCGGCGCGGTGTGCGCAGACAGGGAGACCGGTGCAGCCCTGATACTGCCATGCTGCCATAGTATTATGGGCGGACACTGGAACAAGGAACCTGCCTCTCAAGGAGATCCGCCGGACCGTTGCAAAAGGCGCTCAGGCGGCCGTCCTGATGGACCGCGCGCCGGGGCACACATCCGGCGAGGGGAAGGGGCCGGAGACCCTGACCCTGATCTTTCTGCCAGCCAGATCACCGGAGCTCAATCGGGGTGAGAATGTCTGGCAATCTCTTCGGGAAAACGGGCTCTCCAGCCGCCTCCTTGAAGATCATGCAGACGGTCTTGCCGCCGGATGTGATGCCTGGACCCGGCTCATGAAAGAACCAGGGGCAATCAAATCGGGCGCATCTCGAGATCGGACCCAAAACGGGCAAACCTGAGGCCCGTTAGTATTATTGTGAGTAAACACAGGTTGTTGCTAAAAAAACTCTATGGTGTGCGAGATGAGCTCCAATCCGCGCTCGTATTGGCGTCCGGAAAAGTTTGCAAAGAACAAAATTGATAGATCAAGATAATTGATAGATCAAGATACAAGGGCGGAGACATAATCAAAAATTGCTCAGGGTCTTGAGATGGTGCGAGATTTCGGGGGGCGATGACTGTTTCGTGTTTCAAATTCGCCAGGAAAACGACAATCTTGTTTTCCGCATCCGGATTTGGACTGCCATCATGTTCGACAAGAGTTGTCAGCTTCGTCCAGTCTTCGCCGGTGGGGATCGAGTTTCTGAGATTATCATTCAACGCTCTTGTGATTAGCACAAGTGTGTTGCGAATTATGGCCATAACGCACCCTTTCAATAACCAGCCCACCAAACCGTAGCACCGAATTGCAAATCCTGGCCAGTTTGGGAATTCGTGGACGCTAGACCTTGCAACTTCGTCCGGCATTCTATACCTACAGCGGTGGGACACCTCTCCCCAACGAGAGGCAACTATCTGAAAGGATAGGGATATGGATAACATCCCCATACCGGCTACGCGGCCGGCTAATCCGCGTTTTTCGTCCGGGCCTTGTGCCAAAATTCCAGGCTGGACACCTGATCTTCTCAACAACGCATTTCTGGGACGCTCGCACCGCGCAAGCGATGGCAAGGTGCGCTTGAAGCTCGCCATTGACCTGACACGTGAGGTGCTCAATGTGCCAGATGACTATCTTATCGGCATCGTGCCGGCCTCCGACACCGGCGCGGTTGAAATGGCACTGTGGTCGCTCCTGGGTGCCCGCGGTGTCGATATGCTGGCCTGGGAAAGCTTTGGCTCCGGCTGGGCTACCGATGTCTCAAAGCAACTCAAACTTGAAGATGTCCGTCTGATTGAAGCCAACTACGGTTATTTGCCCGATCTCAACAGGGTCGACACCCGGGAACGGGACTGCGTCTTCACCTGGAACGGCACCACATCCGGTGTCCGTGTGCCTGATGCAGACTGGATTGACGCTGACCGTAAGGCGTTGACAATTTGCGATGCCACCTCGGCTGCTTTTGCGCAAAGGCTGGACTGGCCGAAGCTCGATGTGGTGACCTATTCCTGGCAGAAAGTGCTGGGCGGAGAGGCGGCCCACGGCATGCTCATCTTGAGCCCGCGTGCGGTCGAGAGGCTGGAAAGTTACGCTCCGCCATGGCCCTTGCCCAAGATTTTCCGTCTGACGAAGGGCGGTACGTTGAATGCATCGATTTTCGAAGGTGCCACCATCAACACCCCGTCCATGTTGTGTGTTGAGGATTACATCGCCACGCTCCGCTGGGCTGAAGGCGTAGGCGGCCTGGCCGGCTTGATCGCCCGGGCTGACACGAATGCAAAGGCCATCGCGGATTGGGTGGAGCAGACGGACTGGATTGAGCATCTGGCGGCTGTACCGGCCCAGCGCTCCAATACCTCGGTTTGCCTCAAGTTGTCTGATGCAGTGACGGCAGGACTGTCCGCCGAGGATGCGGCAGCGCTCCCCAAGAGGATTGCCAAGCTGCTGGAGGCCGAAGGTGCTGCCTTCGATATTGGCGGCTATCGCGATGCGCCGCAAGGCTTGCGCATCTGGTGCGGAGCGACGGTGGAGACTTCCGATCTGGAAGCGCTCACCCCCTGGCTCGACTGGGCGTATGCCAAAGCTTCAGCCAATTGATCTCTCAAATTTCCAAATTCTTATCAGAAGGACGACCCAGAAATGGCTCCTCGTGTATTGATTTCCGACAAACTTTCTCCAACTGCTGTGCAGATCTTCAAGGACCGCGGGCTCGATGTTGATTACGAACCCGACCTCGGCAAGGACAAGGAGAAACTCCTCAGCGTTATCGATAATTATGATGGTCTGGCAGTCCGGTCAGCCACAAAGGCGACGGAAAAGATAATCGCCGCCGCCGATAACCTTAAAGTCATTGGCCGTGCGGGCATCGGCGTCGACAATATCGACATCCCCGCGGCCACGGCCAAGGGCATCATCGTGATGAACACGCCCTTTGGTAATTCCATCACCACGGCCGAACATGCAATTTCCCTGATGATGGCGCTGGCCCGGCAGATCCCGGCGGCCAATGCGTCGACGCAAGACAGCAAGTGGGAGAAATCCCGCTTCATGGGCGTGGAGCTATTCGGCAAGACGCTTGGTATTATAGGCTGCGGCAATATTGGTGCGATCGTCGCAGACAGGGCGCAAGGGCTGAAGATGAAGGTAATCGCCTACGATCCCTTCCTGTCTCCGGAACGCGCCGTTGAGCTGGGCGTGGAGAAAGTCGAGCTCGACGAGCTTTTTCCGCGTGCCGACTTCATCTCCCTGCATACCCCACTCACCGACAAAACCCGGGGTATCGTCAATGCGGACGCAATCAACCGCATGAAGCCGGGGGTACGCATTGTGAACTGTGCACGCGGCGGCCTGGTAGATGAGCTGGCATTGAAAGCTGCCCTGGCATCGGGTCATGTAGCGGGGGCCGCGCTTGATGTGTTTGAACAAGAACCAGCAAAGGACAATCCATTGTTCGGCATGGAAAACGTGGTTTGCACACCTCATCTGGGCGCGGCCACGTCTGAAGCTCAAGAGAACGTGGCGCTCCAGGTGGCCGAACAAATGTCGGATTATCTGCTGAGCGGTTCGGTGTCCAATGCGCTGAATATGCCGTCAATCTCCGCTGAGGAAGCACCGAAACTGAAGCCATTCGTGGCGCTGGCCGAGCAGCTTGGGTCATTTGCCGGGCAGCTGACCCTTTCGGGTTTGAAGGCGGTGACCATTGAGTATGCTGGCGACGTTGCAGAGATGAACACCAATGCGCTCACCTCCGCCCTTCTGGCCGGTCTGATAAGGCCAGTTATGACGGACGTGAACATGGTCTCCGCTCCCACAGTGGTGAAGGAGCGCGGCATTAGGGTGGATGAGGTCAAGCAGAGCCCGCGCGGCGTCTATGACAGCTACGTTCGCCTTATTGTGGTAACAGAGCGGCAGGAGCGTTCGGTTGCGGGCACGGTGTTTTCCGACGGCAAGCCGCGGATCATCCAGATCAAAGGGATCAATCTGGAAGCCGAGCTGGGGCCGCACATGCTCTACGTCACCAACGAAGACAAACCCGGTTTTATCGGCGCCCTGGGGACCCTGCTAGGGGATGCAGGCGTAAATATCGCCACGTTCCATCTCGGCCGGCAAGAACAGGGCGGAGGCGCCCTTGCGCTCGTGGAGGTAGATGGAGAAGTGCCAGGAAAGGTCCTCAATCAGATCGGTGGTCTGCCTCAGGTGAAACAGGTCAATGCGCTGGCTTTTTAGAGGGCAGATAGTGCTGCATTGATTTCAGGCTTTCTTCAACGCCTTTTGCAACGGTCCGGCTGATCTCCTTGAGAGGCAGGTTCCTTGTTTCAGTGTCCGCCCATAATACTATGGCAGCATCAGGGCTGCGCCGGTCTCCCTGTCTGCGCACACCGCGCCGAACAGGCAGGCCGGTTTGTAACGCTGATCGGCCGGCCATCTGGGCCGCGGGACCCGGCGGTCGAACAGCCCTTCGGGCCCGGCTTCGTTGAACCGGTGCACCCGGTCCCTCCCACCCCCCTTTGCCGCATCCGCCCGGCTCATCCCGTCATGAACACAAGCAAGCGAAAGCAAACGCCGGGCCTGACGGAGATCTTCGCTCGTCCTGGCAAGGCCGCGAAGGGTCGAAGCATCATAGTCATCACGAACGCCAACAGCTGCAGACATCGGAACTCCTCCTTTGTCTGCATGGATCCAGAGAGCCGCCGGGTTGAAAAGGTCTGAGAGACAATCAATCACGCCATTGGTATAACTCCCCAAATCCGTTCTGGATCCCCATGCCGGATGGCAGGCTACCGTCAAAATCGATAACGTGCCTCAGCTCGTTTACACCCATGGCGGCACTTACTGCTTCATGCCTTCGCTGACGGCGATCCGTTATCTCACCGGCCAGACGTCGTCCAGTTGAGCCAGATCCCCTCCCTTCATTCAGTTCATAACCAAGGAGAAAAACCATGCCAGTAAACGCCCCAGGACAAGTCCAGAATGCACTCAATCTGCTTCTGACGATCGCGGACTCAGTGGAAGAGAATTACAAAAAACTGACTGCGTATATCGAGGAGAATCAACCCGAAATCGCAAAATCATTCAACAGTGTTCAAACCGTTCATTTCGCCCGGCTTCTGCCCATCGATAACAATACCAAAGGTGTTCATCTGCACAGTTTACGATGGTTCGTTTGAGTCCTGTATCCAGAATTTCGTTTCCAATCTTGGCTGGTTCTTTGACGACATGCTGCAATATGTGGAAGGCGGCTCCGCCCTCATCCCCGTGGAAAACGACCCGCAGAAGTTCAACGCCTTTGTGGCCAAGAACAATGTGGAGACCAACCTGTTCTCAGCCTATCCGGAATTGACGGTCGTCCAGATCCTGGCTGATGCAAAGGCTGCCGGCAACTAACATTAAACTACGGGGCCAAGCGCAAGCGGCCCCCACAATACCGGCATCCCAATCAGCATCACTTGCTTGTCGCCTCCGTCACCCCGTCCCAGTTCGCGGGGGAGGAGACAAGAGGTGGGTGGCGACGCGTTCCAGATAGAGGGCCCGCAGACGAGTGCAGTTGAGACCGCCGGAGGTAGGGCGAGGGCTATGTCGAAAGCAGACGTGGCTGCGTCCCAGGTTTGGGTTCGGTAAGCGGCCAGAGCCTCGTCGTGCTTTGCCTTCATGGTCTGGAACCCATGATCCTGCGCCAAAGCTTCATCGCCACCAATGCAAAAACCCGCTCCGGGTTTTGCTTGCCAATAACGCGGATCAGGTCGGCTTCCAGAAATGCAAACCCGGGCGCGGAGAGAGCTGTGTGTTCGCCCACAAGGATATCCACCCTATGGCCTTTCGTTTGTCCTTCAATGCGGGCGGCCCGGTTGACGGTGTCGCCGAGGACCGAGTAGTTGAAATGCTTTGTTGATCAGAAATTGCCTACCGTGCACTCGCCGGTGTTCAAGCCGATGCCAATGTTAATGTCGTGGCCGGTGTCGTGCCGCACCTGTTCAAGGCCGTTCACCATGGCCAAGGCGGCCGCGCAGGCTTTGGCCGGATGATCCTCGATACCCAGCGACGCATTCCAGAAGGCCATGATGGCGTCGCCGATATATTTGTTGATCGTCGCCCCGCGCTCCATCAAAATGTCGCTCATGGACGTGAGGAAACCGTTCATGAGGGCGGTAAGTTCCTTGTCTTCGTCCCCAAGCTGCAGAGCGTCCGGATCATCTGCCAACCACTCAACCATTTCCGGGGAAAGATATTGCGAAAAGTCACGGCGCACGGAGCGCCGTTCGCGCTCGGCTGTCAGGAACAGCATGCTCGACACAGCAAGGCAGACAGCAGTTGAACCCAGCATTGGATAGGCCGGGTCAAACAGAAAGCCCTTTTGGGAAAACGAATACCAGGAGCCACCGACAGTGCAGATGACGATAATGCCGCCCAGAACTGCGCACCAGGCAGGGCCAACCTTCGGCATCAGGATGATCGGTGCCAGAGCGGCACGGATCATCGCAAAACGCTCCGCCCCTGTCGCATAGTCAGGGCGCGTCAGATACTGGTTTGCCATGATCTGCTTGAGCGCCTCGGCGTGAACTTCCACACCTGCCGTGGAGGAGCTGAGGGGCATCGCACGGATATCCAGAAGGCTTAGGGGTGCTTATGCCGATCAGGACAATCTTGCCAGCCACGGCATTTTGCATGTTCTGGAGCTGCGCTTCATCTGCCTCCAGTATTTCGCTGACGGAAATGGTGCGGCCCGGGCGGGGGCCGGAATAGTAAATCCAGATTTCCCCCAGCTTATTGGTCGGGAAGATTATCTGGCCGACCTTCACGAGCACGATCCCGCCCTCGGCCCCTGCGGCCCATTCCCCGCTGCCGTCATTGCTCTTGATGAAGATGGAATCCTCGTTCTGCGCTCACTCTGAGCGCCTCGGCCACGAGCGAGGGATAGAGCGTGTCTTCAAGCGCGGAGACTAGGGACAGCCGGCGCACGACACGGTCTGTCCGGTCCGGCTGGAAGGAGAAGTAACCTAGTCCGGGCGGTGCTGCGTCCAGCCCTTCCAGATTGCTGATTGCGCCCTTGAGCCAGGGCAAGTAGGTGGCCGGGTTCGTGCCGCCATGTGACATGCCGCGTTTGAGGGGAGGGCGATGGTCATTGGGCTCATGCACCAGAATCATCCCGCCAATCATCGGGATCTGTTTGAGCATCTCCGCCAATATATTGTCATTGTCCGGCAGAGTGCTGAGATTGGCGTCGTCCTTGAGCAGTTTCAGCTGTTTCAGGGTTTCGGCGAGCCGGGCCGGGGAGATGCGGTCGAGTTTGGAGAAGACGATATCGAATGCGATCAAGGCTGCGCCAAGATTGGTCAACCGTCGCACGAATTCGGCAATATCGGTGCGCGGTCATGGCCACTTACTGCGTTTCTTGAGCGAAATCTCATCAATGTCGATAACCAGCACCGGACTGTTCACCTGCTCCCTGGGCTTGATCCGCTGGTAGCTGTCGAACACCGAGAGGGTCAGGCCTTCAATCAGGATCGGCTGTGAATAATGTGTGTAGATGGCGCCAAGCAGCACCAGCGCGCCGGCCAGCAGGGCAAGCCAGAATTCAGCGATGATTTGCGTTTGGCCGCCACGGCGTTACCTGCGCGAAGGAATCGGTACTTCCCTGTCAGCATAGTTCAAAGCGCAGCTGGGTGCATCGGTCCAATTTCCGGCAGGGTCGTCTTGATCACATTATTGAGAATGATTTGCAATTGACTTTTATTGAGAACCATTATTAAATACATTCTAGACAAGGACGTTGTTGGCTTGCCTGTATTCAGGGACATGTAAAACCATGACAGAACTCGCATTGAAAGCCGGGCGCCGGCTGCTGATGCAGTTGGACATTACCAAGGGCCGGAACCTCTGGAGGTTCATTGCCTTTGCTGCCCTCATGCTTCTGTTGAGCTGGTCTGAAGAATTGCGGGATATGACGATCTCCGCCATGAAGGACGCCTATGTGCAGGTCACGGTTTTTGTGGCGGGCACATTGGCAATCGTGTACGGCTTGGAAGCTTGGTGGCGGGCGGATGTTGGGGAGTTCCTTGAACGGCAAGGCAAGTTTCAGGCCCCGGTCTCTTCATTCCTTGGCGCACTGCCTGGGTGCGGCGGCGCCATTGTGGTCGTCACGCAATACACACGCGGTTATGTGAGTTTCGGCAGCGTTGTTGCGGTGTTGGTCGCAACCATGGGGGACGCGGCATTCCTGTTGCTGGCGCGCGATCCGATCGTGGGGGTTGGCATTTTCGTCATGGGTTTTGTTGTGGGCTCAATCAGTGGCTGGGTTGTCGATGCCATCCACGGCAAGGAGTTCATGCGCGCGCACATTGATGAAAAGACCATCATTGAATCGCGAAAATCACACGATCTCACCGAAGATGAACGCGGCAGTGATCTGAGCTGGGCTAATATTGGATGGTTTGTTTACATCGCCCCGATGTTCATCATCGGTCTATTCGTGGCTTTCCAATATGACACCGATAACTTCTTCGGGCCGCTGGCGAGCTCAGAGCCGACAAAATGGTTCGGTTTTATCGGGGCTCTGGCCTGTTTCATTCTTTGGATGCTGTCCGGTCACCAGAACACTCATGATCGGCACGATAGCGTAGAGATCGAACAGATCTCCACCTGGAAACGCATCGTCAAGGACACCAACTTCATCACGGTCTGGGTAATCTTTGGTTTCCTGGTTTACGAAATCGGCGTGCATCTGGCAGGTGGGGGCATTGAGGATTTCTTCAAGGTCTGGGCGCCCTTCGTGCCGCTGATGGGTGTACTTGTTGGTTTTCTCCCGGGTTGCGGCCCTCAGATCGTCGTCACGACACTCTATCTGAGCGGCTTCATTCCCCTGTCCGCACAGCTCGGCAACGCCATCGCCAATGACGGTGACGCCCTGTTCCCGGCCATCGCGCTCGCCCCGAAGGCTGCCGTCGTCGCGACCCTCTACTCTGCGGTGCCAGCCGTGATCATTGGGTACAGCTGGTACTTCCTGTTTGAGGTGTCACGGTAAGGGCAGGATCATTTGGCAGCAGCCTTGCTGCCGAATACGACCGTTTGCTTGCACGGCGAGCGCGCAATTGACCTGCATCAAACCCTCAACACTACAAAACGCATAGCCTCCATCGCTAAGCCGCGCTTCTGCGCACCCCATCAGAGTTTTTTGCAGGAGGTTTACATGTTTAGGCAGATGATGGTTCCTGTTGATCTTGAGCATGCTGATCAACTTGAGAGGTCACTTACTGTTGCAGCTGATATTTCCAAACAATATGGAACGCCGGTTTGCTATGTGGGTGTCGCGAATTCGCAGCCTAGTGCAATAGCGCACAACCCTACCGAATTTGACGAAAAACTGGGCGAATTTGCTGAAGAACAAGCGTCCCGGCACGGCTTGGAAGTTACGTCCCGCACATTCGTTGGCCATGACCTTGTGGCCGATGTTGACGATGTTCTGCTCGACGCGGCCAAAGAGATTAATGCTGATCTTGTCGTGATGGCTTCGCATGTGCCAACCCTCGTGAACTACGTTTGGCCATCGAACGGCAGCAAAATTGCTTCGCATTCCGACACGTCCGTCTTTGTGGTGCGATCAGTTTGAAAGTTCGCTTCGGCACGCATTCTTTGTGCCGCACAGGGTTAAGCTGACCCGTCTGCTTTCCGACGCCGGATCGCGGCGGTGAAAAAGGTGCCGGAGGTCCGATCATCCGAGTTGACCTAGGCTGACGCCAGACATCTAATGTGGGCACGCAAAAAAACGTCCCCCAAAGCCTTGCCTCCCCTTTGACCCACGGTCCGGCAGACAAGCCGATCGAGGTCCGGGTTCAGGACGAGGCCCGCATCGGTCAGAAGACCGGCCGCGTCCGCATCCGGGCGCGCAAGAGGACCGAGACCGCGATGGCCGGCCGAGCAGCGTTACAAATCGGCCTGCCTGTTCGGCGCGGTGTGCGCAGACCGGGAGACCGGCGCGGCCCTGATGCTGCCATGGTGCTATGGTGCTATGGGCGGACACTGGAACAAGGAACCTGCCTCTCAAGGAGATCAGCCGGGCCGTTGCAAAAGGCGCTCAGGCGGCCGTCCTGATGGACCGCGCGCCGGGGCACACATCCGGCGAGGTGAAGGGGCCGGAGACCCTGCCCCTGATCTTCCTGCCCGCCAGATCACCGGGGCTCAATCGGGTCGGGAAGGTCTGGCAATCTCTTCGGGAGAACGGGCTCTCCAACCGCCTCCTTGAAGATCAGGCAGACGGTCGTGCCGCCGGATGTGATGCCTGGACCCGGCTCATGAAAGACCCAAGGGCAATCAAATCGGGCGCATCTCGCGATTGGACCCAAAACAGGCAACCTGAGGCCCGTTAGTATCAGCTGATTGTGCGGTTCGCTCCAGCAAACTCTCCGGGATCTTCTGTCCGAGTTTGGAGGAGTGCCTGGGAGAAGATCCCGGCTCTCGCTCCGCTCGGCCGGGATGATGGAAGTCACTTAGGACCAGGAAAACCGCGACGTCTTTGATCGCGTTCTGCCCGCGCAAATGAAAAAGGCGGCGCAATCGAATGCACCGCCTTCTGGTTCTTTTGTGTGGAGGGATTTATCCGAAGATGTCCTTCGTGATACCCGCGTACCAGCCATTGGCCTCTTCGGCCGTCTGGGCGCGAAGATCGACAGCCTCTCCGGTCTTAGAGATGAATTTGCCGGTCACTTCGATCTTGACGTCGCCGCCTTTGTAGTCCGCGCCCACTTTCACGCCGTCGTTTGTGGCAACGAGGCTCCAGCAGGTGTTGCGGAACTTGGCCGGGAACTTCCTGGAACCTGTCAAGTCGGCGAGGATCGCGTTGGCCGCAACCTTGGCCTGGCTGTTGGCTGAGAAGCCTGACTTTGGCATGGCCGAAGCCACGGACGCATCGCCGATGACGAACACGTTCTCGTCCTTCTTCGAGCGCATGGAGTGCGGATCAATCGGGCACCAGCCTTTGTCTCCGGTCAAACCTGCCACTTTGGCGATGCCGCCAGCTGTCTGTGCCGGGATGATGTTTGCCACGTTGGCTTTAATGGTGTCGCCATCGGTAACGATTTCCATGGAGCTGGTCTTCACAGCCTTGACACCGCCGGTGACCTCTTCAGGCAGCCATTCGATCATGCCGTCATAGTGCTGTTCCCAGGCCTCCTGGAACAGAGCCTGCTTGGAGAACTTGTTCTTGGCATCCACCACGATGATCTTCGACTTCGGCTTGTTGGTCTTCAGGTAGTGCGCGATCATGCAGACCCGCTCATATGGCCCAGGCGGGCAACGGAACGGATTCGGGGGAGGGGCCACAACAACCACGCCACCATCTTCCATCGCTTCAAGTTGCGCCTTCAGTGTTGCGGTCTGTGTGCCGGCCTGCCAGGCGTGCGGCATGATCGTGGAGGCTTCAGCGCTGTAGCCTTCGATCATGTCGTAACGCATGTCGATGCCCGGGGAGACAACGAGACGGTCATAGGTGAGAAAACCGCCCTTGCCGAGCTTGACCATCTTGCCCGCGCGATCCACATCGCTGGCCACGTCATGCACCATATTGATGCCGTATTGGGCGGCAAGTGTGCCGTACCCGTGCGTGATGGAGTCCAGCGTCCGGAAGCCGCCGAGATAGAGGTTTGAGAAGAAGCATGTGGTGAAGTAATGCTTGGGTTCGATAATGGTGACGGAAACGTCTTTTGAACCCTTGGCCACATAACGTGCCGTCGTGGCGCCACCGGGGCCGCCGCCGATTACCACAAGTTTCATTTTTGCACCGGCCAGAACAGCTGGCGCCGCGAGGCTGGTGGCGGCCGCCGCACCCATAAGTGCACCAAACCGGCGTCGTGTGAATTGTGTCATCAAGTTTCCTTCCCTTTTGGTTTAAACTTATTCGGTTTTCAGTTTCGAAAAATGCAGCGCCAGTGAACCCAGTTCCTCGTCTGACAGGTTCTTGGCCACGTTCACCATGGCTGGATTGGTGCGCTCTTCCCGGGCATTTTTGTAATCGAGCATGGCTTGAACAATGTAGATGTCCGGCAAACCGGCGATTGGCGGTATGCCATCGCCGCCGCCACCGACCCGGTGACAGGCCACACACTGGCCGGCGAGGTATTCGCCATAGGCCGCATCGGCCTTGGCCAGGATTGAGGCAAATTTTTCCTGCTGGGTTTCCGCTGGTGCCGATACGCTAAACAGAAAGCCTGAAATCATTGCAGTTGCAAATGTCAGGGCGTAGGCACCTGCCTTCGAATCCGCTCCAGTGGCGTTGGGCGTCATGTTCCTCCCTCAAAGCATTTGCTGCTCTTGTTATGTCGACCACAGAGTGGCGAATTCATATTTGATACGAGACCTGCAGCCTGTCAATTATTCTAAAGTTGACCGGGCTCTTCAATATGGGAGCGAACTGATTTAGGAAGTCCGCATTATGCTCAAAAAAACCAATGACCCTAAAGAACACTTCCCCAAAGGGCACCCGGATGTGGCCTATGGCAAGATCGGTGTGCTGCTGATCAATCTCGGCACGCCCGAAGCCACGTCCTATTGGCCCATGCGGTGTTATCTAAAGGAATTCCTCTGGGACGAGCGCGTCATTGATGTGGCGCGGCCTGTCTGGTGGTTCATTCTCAATTGTATCATCCTGACCACGAGGCCGTCCAAATCCGGCGAGGCCTATAAGAAGATCTGGAACCACGAACTCAACGAGTCGCCGCTCAAGACGATTACGCGCAGTCAATCCGGGAAAGTGGCCGCAGCTCTGGAAGCCCACCCCGGCATCAAGGTGGATTGGGCCATGCGGTATGGCTTACCTCCCATCAAGGATGGCATCGCGCGCCTGAAAGAGGCTGGATGTGATCGTGTGCTTCTGTTCCCGCTCTACCCGCAATACTCCGCCGCCACCACGGCAAGCGTTCAGGACAAGGCGTTTGATGCATTGAAAGAGATGCGCTGGCAGCCGGCCATACGAACCGTTCCGGCCTTTCATGACCATCCCGTCTATATTGATGCATTGGCCAACTCTATGAAGGAGCATCTGGCCACGTTGGACTGGGAACCGGATCTGGCGTTGGCCTCGTTCCATGGCCTGCCCAAGCATTATCTCGACCTAGGCGATCCCTACCATTGCCACTGCATGAAGACAGCACGTCTCATGCGCGAACAACTGGGGTGGAGCGAAGACAAACTTCGGGTGGTTTTCCAGTCCCGTTTCGGCAAGGAAGAGTGGCTCAAGCCGTACGCGGAAGACACGGTCATTGAGCTGGCCAAGAGCGGGACGAAGAACCTCGCCATGATCATGCCGGCCTTCATCGCAGATTGTGTGGAGACACTGGAAGAAGTGGCGATCGGCCTGAAAGAGATCTTCGAGGAACATGGAGGCGAAAATTTCACCGCCATCCCGTGCCTGAATGATAGCGACGATGCGATCAGGGTTCTCTCAGGCCTGGTCGAGAACGAGTTGAAAGGCTGGATCTGATTTCGTTGGCGAGGCGATTCTGTTGTCTTGCCTGCGTCATATTGCTGGCCTTGGCCGACAGCGCCAATGCTGGCGAAGTCGAGGATCGCAGGTTCCTCAGAGACTTGTTGTCAACAGACACCATCCCCATTGAGAGCTTCACGCAAAGTTTTCTGGAAGCGGTTCCCGAGACGAAACTCCGGGTTGCCCTGCGCCCATTCAGGCAGAATTACGGAAAGGTCCGTCGCGTCAGCCTGGATGGCGAACGCTATGTGGTCTGGACAGAGAGTCACAAGCTTCCCGTTACGCTCCGGCGCAACCTTGCAGGAAAGATCCACACGCTCTTCTTTCACACCCCGGCACGGCTCGTTGCAAATCTCAAAGCTGATCTGGCGCCAATCGAAAAGCTGCCCGGCAAGATCGCTTACCTCATCACAAAGAACGGCAAAGAGCTGGCAGCCAGCGGGGAAAACGCGCCCTTGGCAGTCGGGTCGGCTTTCAAACTGGCAGTTCTGGCGGCGCTAAAGAGCCGGGTCGATCAGGGCAAAGCCAAGTGGGCGGATGTGATCCGGCTTCAATCGAAGCACAAATCCCTGCCATCCGGCATCTTGCAGGACATGTCCGCAGGCGCACCTCTAACCCTTCATTCGGCCGCGGCGCTGGTGATTGCGCAGAGCGACAACACGGCAACGGACTTGTTGATCGATTACCTGGGGCGAAAGGAAGTCGAGAAGATTGCCGGCATTGCCCCGCTGCTGACCACCGCATAACTTTTCAAATTGCAAAAGAGCCAGAAGATCTGCAAACGATACGTTGCCGCAAACCTGACCGGGCGGCGCGGGATTTTGAAGGAAGTGGGAAAGCTGCCACTGCCCAAGACCTACGACAAGCACATCCCCTTCCTGAAGCATGGTGAATGGTTCATTCCCGCCAAAAAGCTTTGTGCGTTGATTGAGGGTGTGGCGGAACTCGATGTCATGCAGATCAACCCCGGGCCTGCCGGGCGGTCCAACTGGTTAGAGATGGCGTACAAGGGTGGCAGCGAAACCGGTGTGCTCAATTTGACAACGCAAGTTAAGGCTAAAAACGGCGACCGTTTCTGTGTTGTCACGACTTGGAATAATCGCAAATTGCTTCAGGAACGCAAGCTGATCTTGGCGTACAGGACGTTGATGAAGAGTCTGGCGAACTTGCACGAATTGATGCAGCCTTTTACCGGATCGACACCAGACAGGCGGTAGGTCCCCGTGAGGCCACGGTGATGACCGGGTTTCCGGGAGGTTTCTATCGATGCAAAGTGGTGAAGGGGCAACAATTGCGGCTCAGGATCTGACCAAACAGAGCAGCCGTGAGATATATCGCTACCGTTTCCTGTTGGGATTTGGTGTGATTTTTCTGCTTGCCGGCGGCCTGCCTGCGCTCTTTGGCTTGCGCGAGGCTGTCCGGGAAGGTGATCTCCTCATTCTCGTGACCTTGCCTTTGAGAGTGGCCGGACTGTTTATCGCCTGGAAGGGGTGGAACAAGCAGGCTGATTTTTGGGCCGTCGGCAAGACTGCGCTGCGTATCCAGCCATTGTCTGCCACAGATAGTAAACGTCTGGCTGCTGATTTCGATTTACCCCACAGGTTCACAAACGCAAAACTGGGCGCAAAGCTCGTTTGTATCCGATGGGAGCAATCAGTTTTCAGCGGGGCGATGGAAGGATTTGCCGTTTGGGAAACGTCTTCACCAGTGCGTTGCAGTCCCGCAGACGGCGGCCTGCGCGCGGACATATGCATCTATCTGCCCTCTTGCATCCTTGAAATGGAAAATGCGGAGTGAAAACTGGAATGCCAGGGAACCTTGTTCCAAGGCGGTGAGCCCACTCCGTTCAAACGCTCGTGGGTGATCCCCGTCGATTGAGGTGTACTGGCGCGGGGCAAATACAAAGGCAGTAGCGGCCATTAAGTGGCAAATGCTGTGATTTGTTTACCATTAGGTGCTTCTGGTGCCTAGCAATCGGAAGGGGGGCGGAGACACCATGACGACAGAAACGATGGCCGTTCCCTTTCTCAGATCGTGCGCTTTAAGGCCTATGACCTCCTGCAGGCGACGAATAGGCAGGTTAATGGGCAAGGCGCCGCTCTGGAGCGGCTCAGAGGCACCACAATCAGCACAAACATCGTCACTGGCGGCGAAGAACAGTTCGACGTATTTGGTCTCATTGACCGTGCTAAAGATCGTGCGCGAAACCCGCGACGGACGGATGCAGGAAGTCGAAATCAAGCTCGCGGATTGGGTTTTCAATGCCATACAGGCGAAAGAGGTGTTGACCCTGCACCGCGACTATTTCCGCCTACGAAAACCGTTAGAGCGGCGCATCTACGAGTTGGCAAGAAAGCATTGCGGCGCTCAGAACGGCTGGAAAATTTCCCTCGCCCTTTTGCAGAAAAAGTGAGGCTCAAACTCGACGCCCCGCGAGTTCAAGCGGCTCGTTCACAAAATCGTTCGGCAAGATACGAAGCACAGCCATATGCCTGACTACAGTGTGCGTCTTGAGGGGATCAGGTGACATTTGCCAACAAAGGCACGATGCATCCTCAAGCCAATAAATCTCAACAAGCCATGATTTTCCTTAAGCCTGACACCCACATCAAGGCTAAGGAGGTAGCCCCAAGCTGGGACACATATCATCTCGAAAATGAATTGCGAGACTGGATGGCGACAAAAGAACTTGAACGACACAAGAACCCCGACAAGGCATTTCTAGGCTTCTGCCAAAAATGGTTTGAAAATCATGGACGAGCATGAAAAACCACAAATGTGGTTTTACACAATACCCCATATGTGGCATTGTTGATTCGATGATTATCGGATTCATAAATCATATGTGGGATTGTGGTTTCCCGCAAAATCGAGAGAACCGTAATCGGTGAAGATATTCGCGAGCTAGCCGCAGAATCTGGTCTGCCTATTTTCGACACTGCAATCGTTAATCGCGTTGCCCATGCCGAGGCGGTAACGCTCGCCCAGACAATTTTTGAATACCAGCCCAACAGCAAGGCCGCGAAGGAAATTCGTGCTCTCGGCCAAGAAATAGAGAGGATGTATCATGGCAAAGTCGTTCAAAACCGTGCCGAAAAAACGCACTCCGTCGCCTGAGCAGGTCGAGGCCTATGTCAGTGGCGGGGCAGGGACGGACAAGAAGGCAGACGAGCCTGTGAAGCGCGTTTCTATCGATGTGCCGGAAAGCCTGCATACCCGTTTCAAAGTCGCCTGTGCCAAGACCAAGATCAAGATGGCTCCCGAAATAATCGCCTTTATCGAGAGGCGCGTGAGCGAGCTTGAGAAAAAAACCACATAACAACAATAACATAAAACCACATTTGTGGTTATTCGAAAGTGCCCCTATTTCTTATGACTGAGACACCCACGTCGATAGACATCAAATTGCGGCAACTCGCCGACAAATACGCTGAAACACTCAAACAGCGTATGGGCAAGCGCGTTGAGGAGATGGAGGCCGACGACAATAGCCACTATCTTATATATCAAGTCTTAGATGTCTCCGACAAAGAGGGGCGGCTAATTGATGTTTATCAGAATAAAGGCCGTTTTCTCTACAAGTACGCCGGATCGTTTTTAGAAGATGCGGCAAAGTTATGTTTCCTAGAAAATTTTCCAGATTCTGGATCAATCAAAATCCCAAACACAATCGGTCAACGCCCAAAAACATTTGGGATCGATTGCCTTGTCGACAACAAGGACGCAATTGAGATCAAATGGAGAGACGCTACAACAGACGGCGATCATATAACCAAAGAACACACTCGAATGCAGAATGTGAAGGAGGCGGGTTACAAGCCAATTCGGGTAATGTTCTACTACCCCAATCGCACACAAGCACAAAGGATTCAAAAGACGCTTGAAACACTCTACGCGGGTGCAGGCGGTGAATATCACTACGGCGATAACGCATGGGAGTACGTCAAAGAATACACCAAAGTTGATTTGAAGAGCATACTAGAAACAATAGCAGAAGAGCGGACCAATGGGGAATAAAGCACAAACTCATATTGGCGATTGCCTCGATATCTTGGAGAAAACTGCACCAAACTCCGTAGATTTGATCTACGTTGACCCACCTTTTTTTACGCAACGAGTCCACAGCCTTACGACACGCGACGGGTCTGAGAGTTTTAGCTTCAGTGATATTTGGGACACCGACAACGCATATGCAGATTTCATATTTCAACGGCTGTGCAAGGCGCGAGATGTCCTCAAAGATACGGGCAGTCTCTTCTTCCACTGCGATAAATCAGCGTCTCACATAACCAGATTGATGCTCGACAGTGTATTTTCACCAGAGTGTTTTCAGTCTGAAATCATTTGGCACTTTAAACGGTGGTCGAACTCGAAAAAAGGATTGTTGCCCGCACATCAGACCATTTTCTTTTACTCCAAAACCGACAGTTTCAAATTTAACCCCTCATATCGAGATTACGCCCTATCAACAAACGTTGATCAGATCATGCAGAAGCGTACACGAGACGAACGTAATAAATCCGTGTATGCTCGAGACAAAAAAAATGGAGCTATAATTGGTAACGGAACCAAAAAGGGCGTTCCTCTCTCCGACGTTTGGGAGATTCCGTTTTTAAATCCAAAAGCAAAGGAACGCGTGGGCTACCCAACTCAGAAGCCTGTTCTGCTAATGGACCAAATCATTAAGCTGGTCACTGATGAGGGCGACACTGTTCTAGATCCGTTCTGCGGAAGCGGAACCACCCTTGTGGCTGCCAAGCTTCTAAACCGAAATTCAATAGGAATTGACGTATACGAGGAAGCCATCGAGTTAGCGAATAGGCGGTTGGATAATCCGGTTGTAACTGGCTCTGCTCTCCTCAGAGATGGTGAAGAGACCTACAAAAGTCACTCGCCCGACGCGGCGAAGCATCTAGCTGGAATCGAGTACACTCCAATTCACAGAAATCGGGGTATCGATGGATTGCTCAAGCAAGAAATGGACGGGCTGCCTGCATTTATTCGCGTTCAGCGGAATGGTGAAACCGTCAGAGAAGCAATCGACGCATTGAGCAAAGCCTCGAAGAACAAGGGGAACTGCAAGTTAGTCCTTATTGCAACGTCTCTAGATTCCCTCAAGCGTGACCAGATTGATAAGGTTCACATCATACCTTCCACGGCGCTTTCGCTTTCTTGGTTGAACACAGACAGTTTGCCGAACAGAAATGATGGGCTTCCTCTATTTCAAGAAAGCGATAACCGCATAAAGGCCTGAGAAAACACCAATTAAAGGCTAAGGGCTCCGCCCTCGCGCTCTACAAGCATAATCAACAGGCCGTGGCTCGGTCGGCAAAGCCTCCCTGCGCCCGCACCAAAACCATGTAAATTCTGCTTTCCGTTTGCTACCCTGCGTTCGCCACGTGGCAGGGGTTCAGGTAACCCCTAAACCCCAAAGGGCAATTTGGGTTTTAATCTCGTCGCAAAAATCTTCCTTTTTGCAACGGTTTCTGGGGACAAATGATTTCAAAGGTTTGGCTGTCGCAAAATCTTGTTGCAAAATAATTGCATGAAAATTGGATATGCACGCGTCTCTACTGTTGACCAAAACCCGAATGCACAACGTGATGCACTCAAGGCTGTAGGCTGTGAAAAAGTCATCACTGAAAAGGTGTCCAGCGCATCGGTTAAACGATCAAAGTTAGACAAGCTCCTGCGGGCACTAAATGCTGGTAATGTTCTGGCAGTCTGGCGGCTCAATAGGGTAGGGCGGTCGCTCCCGCACCTCCTCGATGTAGTAGGGGATTTGAAAGAGCGCGGAGTAGGTTTTCAATCGCTCAATGAAACAATCGACACCACAACAGCTAATAGTGAACTGATATTCCATCTATTTGCCGCCCTAACGCAGTTTGAGCGCTCCCTGATAGTCGAACGCACGCAAGCTGGCCTTTTGCTGGCTGCAAAAAAGCGTGGTACACGTCTAGGGTGACCTCCTGCGCTCAACGCAGCACAAGTCAAACACGCTCGGAAATTGATTGAATCCGGAGAATCGCCCGCCGCTGTTGCCACTTCTCTAGGCGTCAATCGCTCAACGCTCTATCGGACATTGAAACAGAAGAGTTTCAGAAAAGAGCAGAATGTGCACTAAATCAGATAAGGATATCTGAATGAACATTGAAATTTTAAATGTTTTTCTCAACAGAATTAAAGATTTGGAGGAGAATCCTCCCTTCAGCCCAAGCTAAGTGCAGTCAAAGCTGCTTTGGATGGTGTAACGAGCGCACCACAAGATGTAGGTCAGCAAAACAGTTTGTCTGCTTCCCTCGCAGAATTGGAACAAGGCTTCACCGAGTTATCAAATGAGCTCTCTCCTCAAGAATTAGAAAGACTTAGCGATATTCGTGCGGACAAATTTTTTAGCGCGGATTTAGTAGACGAACTTCGCACCGATATTGCAGCAAACGCCATGAGCCCAGCTGTGGTGCGCGATAAGGTGACTGAGATAATTCAGCAACGCGAAAGCTACCTGAATTCAATCAATGTAATAATTGAAAACTTCAAGCCCCTTGGTGTCGATGAAATAGAGCTTGAAGAGGGTGAAGCTGAAATCGGATTCCAAATTCCCAGAAATATTTTCGAAAATAACCTCGACGGTTTCATGAAAGAGCTGAGTGTGTTGCGATACATCGTAAACACCTTCTCCGATGTGGTAATCGGCGAATCTCAGGAAATTGAACTCTCGCAACTTTCGACAAGTGACCCACTAATAATTTTGGGCATCGATACAACCATAATTTATCACATAGCTGGTGCGTTTAGTTGGGCATTGGGGCAGTGGTACATGGTCGAAAAAATACGGAACTTGCGAGCCCAAACCGCTGAAATTGGCGGAATGGATGACATCGAAAAGCAGATTGAAGAGAAAATCGAAAGCACGATACAAACCGCAATCAAACAAAAAGCTAAAGAATTAGCAAAAGAGAAATCTACACCAGAGCTCAATTCTCGCCTCAAATTCGCCCTAACATATATCATGGAACGTGTAGAGCGCGGAATGACTGTTGAAATCAGAATGCTGCCACTATCAGAATCTGATGACAACGACGACGAAAACACGGAAGAAGAAAATCAAGAACTGGTTCAGCTATATGAGATACGCCAGCAGTTAAGGTTCCCAGAGCCGAGTCAAAATCCAATTCTCAAAATTTCCGCTCCTCAGGATAATGGCAAAGCCAAACCCAAAAAGTGAGACTCAATCTTCGCCAACTTTCTTGCTCCCGCCACAGGCGCTCGGAACAGCATCCATGAGAGATTGAAACATTCTCATCCTGGCTTTCTCCAGAGAGCGAAGAAGCGCGTGACTGAAAGCCGGAGACTGATAGTGATCTTCTATCACCTCATCAGCTTCAGAGTAGATATGAAATGCTCGCGCGTTAACTTGGGATTTTTGTCAGAGAGACAGCCGTATAGAGCATTCCCGAAGGCCTTGCGTTGCGCTTTGTCGGCGTCGCGATCAGGGCGCCCCCAGCTCCCCGCACGCAGGTGAATAGGGTCCATTTGCTGACACCCAGCTCAGTTACAAGCTTCTGAAGTTTTGCGCGATCCTGAGCCATTGCAACATTGGAAGCAAAGATCAGGACCATCGCAGTGAGAATGGTTAGGTGCATTATGCGTTTCTCATTTGAAGTGATACCTCCTCCTTGACGGTTCGCGCCGGGATTTCTGTCGGGTTAACCAGAATATTTTTTGAGTACGGTTTGCTCGTGCGAGATTTCACCAAACGACTGGGAAGCTCTCTCTGGTCAGGAGGTATTGGACGCAGCTATTAGTGTAGCGTGAATGAAAGATGAGTTGTTGCAGACCGGATGCCTCCGTCCGCACCTACTTCGTGCCGTACATGCGGTCGCCGGCATCACCGAGGCCTGGCACGATATAACCGTGATCATTCAGGTGACTGTCGACGGCTGCCGTGTAGATCGGCACATCCGGGTGGGCAGTTGAAAGGGCCTCAATGCCTTCAGGGGCAGAGAGCAGGCAGACGAACTTGATGTTCTTGGCACCCACTTCCTTCAGGCGCGTCAGCGCGGCAGAGGCGGAATTGGCTGTGGCCAGCATCGGATCCACGGCAATGGTCAGGCGTTCGCCGATATCTTCTGGTACCTTCATGTAATATTCCACCGCTGCCAAAGTGACGGGATCGCGGTATAGGCCCACATGACCCACGCGGGCACTGGGGACCAGGTCCAGCATGCCATCCAGCAGCCCGTTTCCAGCGCGAAGAATTGAGACGAAGACCAGCTTCTTGCCGGCAATCACCGGGGCATGCATCCCCTGAATTGGTGTCTGGATCTTCTTTGTCGTCAGTGGCAGATCGCGCAAGATCTCATAGGTGAGAAGTGTCGAGATTTCGCGGAGGAGCTGGCGGAAGACAGCAGAGGGTGTATCCACCCCGCGCATCAGTGTGAGCTTATGCTGAACCAGCGGATGATCGACAACGGTGGGATTGACGGACATGGAAGAAGAACCTTTTCAGACGTGCCAGAACACTTTACGGCAGCCCGGCCCGTGTGATCAAGGGTCTCCAATTGTCGGAAAGGCCATTTCCGGTTCATAAGTCTCAAAACTTTTCAGATATTGCCTGTTGCACTGTTTCTGCCATTCGGATCCGGGCACAACCGCGGCCACGCACGGATACTTGGGCCGGTATTCTTCGATGCGCGGATTGTCCTCAATGGCCACTGCGGCGATGCCGGCGACGGTGCCCTTCTGGCGCTCCACCAGCCGGATGGCCCCGTCCATGGTCCCGCCGGTTTCCACCCACTGGTCAGCCAACAATACGCGCGTCCCGGGCGCAAAGGCGGGCAGGCGCATCTCCATGTTCTGGGTGCGCTCTGAGTAGTTGGTGAAGGACACCGCATCAGTGTCCACGCAGAGTTTGCCGGCTTTGCGGATCGGCAGGAAACCAACCCCCATGCGTGTCGCCAGCCCGGTGCCCAGCACGAAGCCCATGGCATCCAGTCCCGCCACCACATCGCATTTGACCCCGTCCAGATCGGCCATCAGATCGTCGAGCAGATCGTGAAAGGCTTCGCCATTGATGTAGATCGACGTGGGGTCCAGCCAGGCAAACTTTTCGCCCTTGGTATTGGGCGCCATGATGTTGAGATACCAGCGGTCGTCGCGCGGTCCTTTGTCTCGTGCCATATTGAATTCTTCCTCTAAGTCTCGCTAAGCCCGATGGCCCGAACATTCTCCATGAGTAGGCGCAGGCGGGCGGAGTCCGCATTGTAGAAATCCCCCTCCAGATTGATACCCGTTGCCACAAGTATGGCGTCCACCTCGTTGGCATAGTTGTGCACATTCTCCGGTGTTACACCGGAGGCGATACCAATTGCTTGGTCTCCACAGGCCTGACGGAACGTATTGATCTTTGCTAGGTCCGCAGCCTCGCCAGTGGCGATGCCGGACGTTGTCACCACTTCCATATGGCGGCACGCCAGTTCGGCAGAACGTCCATAGTCTTCCGGTGCAACTTCGCGCTGTTTCTTGAACGCAGTGCCGCCGAAATACATGCCTGTCCAGCCGCTTTCTGTCCTGATCCGGTCGATCTCTTCCGCTTCCACTTGTGTTTCGACATGCTCATCAATATGCGCATCATCAGCCCAATAGGCGTCGACAGAAACCCCGCGCGCTTCAAGCTCGCCCAGGATCGGGAACGCATCCTTGCCCGTTACTGCCAGAAAGTTCACGCCGATCCACAGGGCAGGGAAGGCGATCCGTACGTGTTCAATGACGGGAATGAGCTCTTCGCGCGAGAAGTCGTGGTTGATCAGGAACACCCCTTGTGCTCCCTCGCCCATGATGGTGCGCACATTCCTTTCCGCCTGGTCTGCATCTAGCACATGGATCACGGGCAGAACGGCTGGCCCGATGGCCTTGAACAGTTTGCGAAAGGCGGTGCGGTTCATCTGAGCTCCTCGGCAATTGCTATATGGGATAGACTTTTCAACGGTGTAAGGGAAGTTTATGGTGTTAATCAATCCATTAGTTCTGGAAATGGCAGATGTTGACAGTTGATCTCCCGGTGAACTTGCTCCGCGCCTTCATCACGGTTAGTGATCTTGGCGGCTACACCAAGGCCGCGAAGGTTCTGCACCGGACACAGTCGGCCATCAGCTTGCAGATGAAACGCCTGGAAGAATTGCTCGGCGAAAAGCTTCTGGTGCATGAAGGCGGCACCGTGAATTTAACGTCTTATGGCAAGGTTCTGGCCGGTTTTGCGCGCCAGATCCTGCAACTGAACGACGAGGCGGTTGCCCGCTACCGGAAGACAAACGTGCGCGGCCCTCTGCGGATCGGCCTGCCGATCAACTCGATAATGTTGTCGCTCTCATCGACGACACGGCCGGGCAGTATCTGGTCCGTGCCTGGGAGGAACAGCCGGTCTGGGCAACTTCATCAGAGGCAGCTGTGCACAAGGCGGAACCCCTGCCGCTGGTCACACACCCTGAGGGTTGCGCTTACCGGACCCGCATTGTTGAAACCCTCAACTGTGCGGGCAGGGAATGGCGCGTGCCCTATTGCAGTCCGGGCATTACAGGTCTTCAGGATGCAGTGTCTGGCGGATTGAGCGTCAGCGCCCTGACGCGAAAAACTTTGAGGGAAGGGATACGAACGCTTTCGGAGCGCGAGGGTTTTCCTCCAATGGAAAAAATCCGAATTGATCTGTTTTACAAACACCCGCGCCAGTCAATCGCCGGGCTATCGCTGATTGAACATCTCACAGCAGGCCTAGGACTTCATGCCGTCAGTTCATCCAGCGATCGCATAAGCACTTATGGCCCCATAAACAGGGCAAATTTCGCGTAACAGCCGCTGTGGTCTATATTTCCTGTGGGCATTTGGGCCAGAGCCGGGGCTTTGACCTAGACTCCGCCAAAAGCGGTGGGATACCGTGGTGCCTTGGGAAAGTGATGGGTACTTATTGCAACGAGATGACGGGCAGGCCACAAAGGCCGCTCCATGCGAGGAAGGATCAAACGAGATGACAACCAAAACCACACCGAATCTGGCCACGAGCCGGCGCAAGCTGCTGCAGGTATCAGGTGCTGCAGCCGGGGCAACCCTGTTCACGCCCTTCGTCAGCCGGGCTTGGGCTGCAACGACCGAAATCAACATGCTGGCCTGGTATGGCCACGGCGAACCGGACATGGTTCAGGAGTTCGAGGCGGAGAACAACGTCAAGTTCAAGCCGAAATACTATGCCGGCGGCGACAATATGCTGGCGCTCATTGCCCAGTCGCCTCCTGGAACCTACGACATCATTCTGTCGGACGCTGAGTTCGTGCAGCAGCTCAATGCAGCCGGCTACATTGAAGAGATGAATGCCGCCGATTACAATTTCGACGACATGCTCTATGAGGACTTCACCAAGTTCCCCGGTCACTGGAAGGACGGCAAGCTGTTCTCCATGATGGTGCGCTGCGGACACCTTGGTGTGTCCTACAACAAGAATGCCATCACGGCTGAAGAAGCTGCGAGCTACAAGTGCTTCTGGAAGCCGGAAGTGAAGGGCAAGGTCGGCCACTTTGATTGGCACCTGCCGTCACTCGGTATGATGAGCCTCTACAACGGCAACGGCGCCAAACTCTGGGATCTGGACGATGCCGGCTGGAAGAAGGTTCAGGAAACAACAATGAGCCTGCGTCCGCAGGTTGGTGGTTTCTTCGATTATGGCGGCACCTTCAATAATCTGAAGAACGGTGAGATGCTTGCCATGTGCGGTATCGGCGACTGGATCACCGGTGTGCTTGAGAAGGACGGCGCGTCTGTTGCTTCTGTCGTGCCGAAAGAAGGTGGCATCCAGTGGACCGAAAGCTATTCCATCGGCAAGGGTTCCGAAAAGGCGGACATCGTCAAGAAGTTCATTCAGTACATGCTGAGCCCACGCGGCCAGGTGCGCTCTGCACAGATGAAAGCCTACCCTGGTTTTGCCATCACCAAGGCCGGCCAGAAGGCGCTTCAGGACGCCAACATGAAAGAAGCCGAGCGCACAGGTCAGATCGATGGGGTTGCCAACAACCCGATCACCCTAATCAAGGAAGGCCGGATCCACTACCGGAACATCCCGGTGAATCAAAGCCTGGAAGACTGGAACGACTTCTGGTCTGAATACAAGAACGCCTGATTGGCACTTGACCTCATCCTGAGGAGGGAACGCCTCGGCGCTCCCGTCTCGAAGGATGGCCGTTTGCTCCTACTGTGCCGCCATGCTTCGAGACGGCGCTTTGCGCCTCCTCAGCATGAGGACCGCCTGACGTCCGGAGACCGCAGTGGCAACACCTGAACGAAAATCCATCGACCGCTATGCCCTGACGTGGCGCATGCCGATTATCGTCTGGCAGTGCCTGTTTTTCATAGGTCCACTGATCTTCATGATCGCCATGTCGTTCTTCCTAGTGAAGAACTACCGGATGACGGAGGCGTTCGAGTTCGTCAACTGGATCAAGATGTTCAAGCGGTCCTATTTCTGGGACAGCTATTGGCTTACTCTCGGCCTCGCGACAGTTTCCACATGCGTGGCCACAGTGCTGGCCTTTCCGGCGGCCTATGCACTCTCGTTCAAGGTGTCTGACAATACGCGGCGCTGGCTGATCTTCCTGCTGATCATCCCGTTCTTCACCAGCTATCTGGTGCGCACCTTCTCCTGGTATACGATCCTCGCCGAAAGCGGTGTGATCAACGCGGTGCTGGGCTATATCGGGCTTGGCCCCTACACCATGTTGAACACCAAGTTCGGCACGCTGGTGGGGTACATGACCCTGACCTTGCCGTTGGTCATCATCCTGCAAACTCTCTCCATGAGCCAGATTGACCGCAGTCTGATCGAGGCCGCCCATAATCTGGGATGCGGCCGGGTCCGCACCGTCTTCACGGTCATCGTGCCGTTGGCCAAGGTGGGACTGATCATCGGGGCTGTGTTCTGCTTCATCCTCTCCTTCGGGGATTTCGTTGCACCCTACTATCTCGGCGGTTCCAAACCACCCACCTTGCCGATCCTGATCATCGACACCACCAAGTCCGGCCAGCAATGGCCAAGGGCCGCCGTGGTTGCGATCACCATGATGGTGACGTTGTTCATTGCCGCTTTCGCTGCAATCGCGGCAGCGTATCGGAAGAGGGGGGCGTGATGATCAACCATTCCGTCATGCCCGCGAAGGCGGGAATGACGAGAGGAAGGTTGTGTGCCAATGACCCTTGACCGCGGCATCAAATATTTTCTCTGGGCCTATCTCGGCTTTGTCTTCCTGTTCGTCTTCGCTCCGATCATTGCCAGTGTGATCTTTTCGTTCAATGACCAGCGCTTCCCGACGGTCCCACTTGGCGGGTTCACAACAAAATGGTACGAGACGATCCTCGCCGACCCTGACGTTTGGGACGCGGTGCGCACGAGCATCATCGTCTCGGTCTGCACATCGATCCTTGCCACCTTCATCGGCTTTTGCACCGCATATACGGATTTCCGCTACAACTTCCGCTTCAAGGGTACCTATCTCGCGTTGGCGCTTTTGCCGCCAACAATCCCGCTGATCATCATGGCACTGGCCATGCTCGCCTGGTTCTCCAAGATCGGGGCATCCGGCCAGGTCTGGTCCATCATCATCGCGCATACTGTCTTGACCGCTCCATTCGCCATGGCCGTCATCCGGCTGCGTCTGGCGCAGATGGACACCAATCTGGAAGCGGCGGCGTGGAACCTCGGTGCTTCTGAATGGGTTGCCATGCGTGATGTTGTTTTGCCGTTTGCCAAACCCGGGATCATCTCCGCGCTTTGCCTGACGGCTGCGGTATCATTCGATGAATTTGCGGTGGCCTGGTTTGTGTCCGGGCTCAACAAGACCGTGCCAGTGGTCGTGCTGGAGATCGTGCAAGGCAACATCGACCCGCAGGTCAACGCCATTGGCACGTTCGTTTTCCTCACATCCATGACGCTGGTGATCATCGCGCAGGTGCTGTTCATGACGAGACAGAAGAAAGAAGGGCAGGGCGCATGAGCGATCCGTTGGTCCAGTTCAAAGGCGTGCTCAAACGCTTTGGTGATTTCACCGTCGTGAAGCGTATGGATCTCGACATTCATCAGGGTGAGTTCGTCGCCATCATGGGTCCATCCGGCTGCGGCAAGACTACGACCCTGCGCATGCTGGCCGGTCTCGAAAAACCGACAGAAGGCGAGATCCTGCTTGGCGGGCGCGTCATAAATGACGTGAAACCGCACGAGCGTGACACGCCTTTGGTCTGGCAGTCTCTGGCCCTGTTCCCTTTCCTCAATGCCTGCCAGAACGTGGAGTTCGGCCTCAAGATGCGCGGCATGGATGCCGCCGCGCGCAAGGTAAAGGCGCTGGATTGGCTGGAACGCCTCGGTATCGGCGAGTTCGCCGAACGCGATGTTTCCCAACTCTCCGGCGGTCAACGGCAGCGTGTTGCGCTCGCCCGGGCTCTGGTGACGGAACCGCAGATACTCTTGCTCGACGAGCCTCTGTCTGCGCTCGACGCGCACCTAGTGATCCGCATGCAGGGTGTGCTCACCCGCTTGCAGCGAGAGCTGGGCATCACTTTTGTCTATGTGACCCACTCCCAATCCGAAGCCTTCGCCATGGCAGACCGCGTGGTCATAATGGGCGAGGGGGAGATTGCGCAAATGGGCGCGGCCAAGGACATCTACCGCGCACCGGCCAACCGGTTTGTTGCCGAGTTTGTTGGTCGTAACAATATCCTTTCCGGCTCCGTCAAATCGGTCCGGTCGAATGTGGCGTCCGTCGAGACTGCGTGTGGTACCTTCAAGGTCCCGGTCAAAGAGGAGTGCGAAGTTGTGGCAGGGGACGCCATCTCCTTCTCAGTTTCGGCAGACTTTGTCCGCCTCTCCACCACCAGACCGAAGGGCGATAATGTGGTCGCCTGCAGTCTGATTTCAGAGGAGTTCGTCGGCTCAGTCGTCACTCTGTTCCTCGAAAGCGAAGACGGCACCGAATTCAGCGCCCAGGCCCAGGAGCACGAGCTGGAAAAGATCGATCTCAAGACAACCGGCAAGATCTATCTGACCTGGCCGACAGCCAACGCGCATATATTGGGGGAGTGAGTGTCATGATCCAGAACCCGTTTCCTTGGCCCAACGGAACCCAGTGTGCCTGCGCGATTACTTTTGACATGGATGCCGATAGCCTCATCCACATCGCCCGTCCGGAAGACTCCCACAAGCGGCTCTATCCAATTTCCATGGGCCGCTACGGGCCGACCGTGGCCATCCCGCGCATCCTCGATACCTACAAGCGCATGGGGCTCAAACAGTCCTTCTTCGTGCCCGGATGGTGCCTGGAGCAATATCCCGAGACAGTCGAGCAGATCCTCGCAGGAGGCCATGAGGTCGGACATCACGGCTACCTTCATGAAGATCCGGTCACCACGGATGACGAACAGCGGCACTGGTTTGAAAAGGCACTGGAGTCCCACCAGAAGATTTGCGGGAAGAAGCCCCGCGGTTACCGCGCCCCGGTCTACAATGTGACCAACAACACAATCGACCTACTGGTGGAGCATGGCTTCATGTATGACTCATCCCTCATGGCCGACGACATCCCATATCTTATGAAAACGCCCAAGGGTGAACTCTGGGAGATGCCGGTGCATTGGGGAACCGACGACTGGCCACCTTTCGCCCATTACGACGAGATCGGCTATATGATGCCCGTCCGCGGCCCATCAGCCGGTCTTGCAGGTTTTTGGGAAGAATTCGATGTGCAATACGAAGCTGGTGGGTTCTTCATGCTGATCGTGCATCCGTTCCTCACCGGCCGCCTGGCCCGCTGGCGCCTGGTCGAGCAATGGCTGGAGCGCACGCTGAAAGAAAAGAACGTCTGGTTCGCGACCTTGGGAGAGATTGCCGATCATGCGCAAGCCGTGCGGACATCTGGCGAGCACATCCCACGTGTTGAAGACCTGCCTTATTTCGAAGGGCCGGTTTCGTGAAGACAATTGGCCGGTGCCACCACATTTTTTCAGCAACATAAATGGTGGAAAAATCTTATCGGCTCGACATTATGGCCGCAGCTGGAAAAACCGTCGTTGAGGTCGTCACCCGGGCACCCGGCTGGATCGCGCTGGCCTGGTTACCCTGGCTGGTGGGCACAGCAGTTTATATTGCCGTGGCGGTGTTGCGGACACTGCTGCAAAACCAGCCTGCCAGAACCCGAAATCTGGAGCTTTCCTGCAGCGTTGGACTGGTGACCGTTGTGCTGATTTACACAAGGATTGCAGATCTGGCAGTTGACCAAGCAGAGCGAACACTCTTTGCCTCATATGTCGCTGATACGATCCAGAACCATACTACGATGTCTCCAAAGTACTCAGCTTTGCTAACGTACTTGTGATCGCAAAACTATTCTGCAAGTCAGTCATCACGGCTGGCCTGTACGGTCTAGTGTCCATTGCGGTGACTACGGGCAGGCTGGATTTCGCATTATGGCTTCAGATCTGCCGCCGGCACTTCCTACGTTTCCTGCTGGTCAGTTTTCTGTTTGGAGCCGCTTATACTGCGGCTCACTGACTCGGACTCTCCGAGGGGGGGTCCCAATCGATGTTCGGCCTGCTTCAGCATGGAAAACAAGGGAGGTTTTCCATGGCAGCAGCTGGTCAACCGAGAGCGGACTTTCTGGGCGATGACCTGCCTCGCACAGCGCGCAAGAGCGAAGAGGCAGATCAGACGCGGCAGCTTCTTGCCTTGCCGGTGATCCTCGAACGGTGGGTCTCGCCGCGAGGCCGCGCGCACCGGCGGCGGGGGCCTGCAGGTGATCCGGGACGGGGTGTTGCGCTTCAAGGCCGGCGGCGCGGCGGCCCTGGTGACCCGCAAGGCGCCCGCAAAGACGCCGATCCTGACAGACGAACACCGCACGGCGCTGGCAGCGACTGTTGAGGCGGGGCCAAAGCCCGATATGGACGGCATCGTGCACTGGCGGCGGGTCGATCCGGCGCAGGGGGTGCAGAAGGAACCGGGCGTCCCGGTCAGTCGTCAGACGCCGGGACGGGACCTTCGCGCCATGGGGGTCGCCAAGCTCTCCGCAATTTTGCTATATATAGCCTGAATTCAAGAAGGATTGAGAAGATGAAACTATCAAAATTACCCTGTTGCACTTTATTGCTATTAATAAGTATTTTTTCTATTGATGCTTTTTCTATTGGAGGAGTGATAAGACCAAACCTTTATAAAGGTATGAAATCTTCAAATGGTTCAGCCTCTCAGCTTAATGAAGTCAATTGTATGTTAAACTCTAAAAACTGTCTTCATAAAGCAGCTTGGTATCAAGACAGGGATAATTCAATGAGTCCTGTTTCTACTAAAAGTGGTGTTGGAGCTGCGATGGCTATTTTTAGAACAGATATGGAGTAAATCAGGGAATACAAGTTTGCCCAGGGTTTATTTAGCAACTGCTCATGGGGTTTTAGACAATCCAAATGCAAGAAAAGATAAAAGAAAAGCTCCGTACTGGGATATGTTTGGTTACCCAATGATCAAGAGAGGTATAAAATGGCTAAAAATGAATCTACCATGATTTCACCTAGATTAAGAGATCCATCTTTATGGAATGATCCAGCTACAGATTATGTATTTATAAAAGTTGATAATCCATTAAGACCTAATAATTTTGTAAGACCTGTAAGAAGTTCCAATCAGAGACTGATTGAGGCTTCAAGAAGAGGTGAAATAGATATTCATCTTTATAGACCACAAACTAGGTTTGATACCGACTTCAAAAGGAACTCCTGATTTTAATAGTAAATTGGTAGGTGGCAAAAAGTGAGATGACAAGACGCTTTATATCAAGCTCCAATGAGAGTGAATGAGCCTTGTCAAACTGTTGAAGGTTATGATGGTTTGATTGGTTCAAATTGCCCAACTGAACAGGCTATTTCTGGTAGTTCTTATGTAACTAAAATAGACGATCAAGACTATTTAGTTGGTCTACATATAAAGGGGGATGCAAATTCATATAAAAAATTTTTCAGAAGATGACATACCCAATTTGAACATACCATCATCACATTTTTGTGAGGACTATGAATCAGTCTGTGGCGAGCCTTGTGCTGATTTAGATGAAGTTTTGTCAAGAAAAGAAATTTAAGGATGAACATTACGAGCATGATGAGGATGGCACCCGGAGCCGGGACCGACGTCGACACCGACAATGACGGCACCATAGACCGGAAAGAGATCTACAGGTATCATTCGGACGGCACCCTGAGTCGGACCGACGTCGACCCGATCCTCGGTCCAACTTGCATCTGCATAAGGGATCATCTTGAACCCAAATCCTCATCCTGGAATGTAAGGTCATTAATTTTGCTATATATAGCCTGAATTCAAGAAGGATTGAGAAGATGAAACTATCAAAATTACCCTGTTGCACTTTATTGCTATTAATAAGTATTTTTTCTATTGGAGGAGTGATAAGACCAAACCTTTATAAAGGTATGAAATCTTCAAATGGTTCAGCTTCTCAGCTTAATGAAATCAATTGCATGCTAAACTCTGAAAACTGTCTTCATAAAGCAGCTTGGTATCAAGACAGGGATAATTCAATGAGCCCTGTTTCAACTAAAAGTGGTGTTGGAGCTGCTATGGTAATTTTAATGACACAGATTGGAGTAACTCAAGGAATACAGGTCTGCCCAGGTGTTTATCTAGCAACTGCTCATGGGGTTTTAGACAATCCAAACAAAGCTAAGGGAAAAGGTCCGTATTGGTCTATATCTGGTTACCCGCGGAGTAGAGGTACTAAAATGGCTTTGCCTGATAAATCTACCATGATTTCACCTAGATTAAGAGATCCATCTTTATGGAATGACCCAGTTACAGATTACGTATTTATAAAAGTTGATAATCCCTTAAGATCTAATGATTTTGTAAGACCCATAAGAAGTTCTAATCAGAGACTGATTGAGGCTTCAAGAAGAGGTGAAATAGATATTCATCTTTATAGACCACAAACTAGGTTTGATACCGACTTAAAAGGAACTCCTGATTTTAATAGTAAATTGGTAGGTGGTAGTGAGATGACAAGACGCTATCAAGCTCCAATGAGAGTGAATGAGCCTTGTCAAACTGTTGAAGGTTATGATGGTTTGATTGGTTCAAATTGCCCAACTGAACAGGCTATTTCTGGTAGTTCTTATGTAACTAAAATAGACGATCAAGACTATTTAGTTGGTCTACATGTAAGGGGGGATGCTAATTCATATGAAAATTTTTCAGATGATAGCATGCCCAATTTGAACATACCTTCTTCTGAATTTTGTAAAGACTATGAATCAGTCTGTGGCGAGCCTTGTGTTGATCTAGATGAAGTTTTGTCAAGAAAAGAAATTTAAGGATGAACATATTGCGCGATTGCGGGCCAGCTCAGGAAGGGAATCAAGGCACCCAAAGTGAATGTTGCACCACCGTACCAGCAGGCCACCATGAAGAATGGTAGTGTTGGCACCATATACATCAGGTAATCTCACGGCCGTCGGCCAATACGAGACCCGTAGGACTCGTCCAGCACATATTGATTACCTTTGGAGATCAAATAGCGATCCAATCTTTCTTTCTCTTCGGAAGTACCGAACTGCCGAACGTGGCTCGTGCAATAGGTGAGATAATGATGCACCACATGATATCATACTAACGGCCTTCAGGTTTGGCCGTTTTGGGTCCAATCGCGAGATGCGCCTGATTGGATTGCCGTTGGTTCTTTCATGAGCCGGGTCCAGTCATCACATCCGGCGGCAGGAAGGTCTGCCTGATCTTCAAGGAGGCGGTTGGAGAGCCCGTTCTCCCGAAGAGATTGCCAGACCTTCCCGACCCGATTGAGGCCCGGTGATCTGGCGGGCAGGAAGATCAGGGTCAGGGTCTCCGGTCCCTTCACCTCGCCGGATGTGTGCCCCGGCGCGCGGTCCATCAGGACGGCCGCCTGAGCGCCTTTTGCAACGGGCCGGCGGATCTCCCTGAGAGGCAGGTTCCTTGTTTCGGTGTCCGCCCCCATAGCACTATGGCACCATGGCAGCATCAGGGCCGCGCCGGTCTCCCTGTCTGCGCACACCGCGCCGAACAGGCAGGCCGGTTTGTAACGCTGATCGGCCGGGCGCTGCAGGCAGCCTGGAGAGGGTCCTCTCGTGAGAGACAACACCGAACCGGTCTTCGCTCCCCCGTTGAAGGTCAGGTCGTCTCCAGCGGACCCCCCTGTCATGCTCAAGCGTCATGCTCAAGGCAGGGGCCGGGTTCGATGATCTCAGCAAGTTCAGCATTGGGGCCGCATCCAGCCATCTGGGCCGCGGGACCCGGCGGTCGAACAGCCCTTCGGGCCCGGCTTCGTTGAACCGGAGCCACGGTCCCTCGGGCTCTGCCGGGCCATCCCACCCCCCTTCGCCGCATCCGCCCGGCTCATCCCGTCATGAACACAAGCAAGCGAAAGCAAACGCCGGGCCTGACGGAGATCTTCGCTCGTCCTGGAAAGGCCGCAAAGGGTCAAAGCATCATAGTCATCACGACCGCCAACAGCTGCAGACATCGGAAATCCTCCCTTGTCTGCATGGATCCAGAGTGCAGCCGGTATCCTCGACAGCCAGAGCGTGAAAGCCACGGAAAGGGGCGGGGTTGCCGGCTATGACGTGGGCAAGCGGATCAAGGGTTGCAAGCGCCCTATCGTCACCGACACGCTTGGCTTGCTGGTCGGATGGGTGGGGCACAGTGCCGGGTTCCAGGACCGGGACGGTGCGCCGGATGTGCTGAAAGCCGTGGCCGTGCGGTTTGCCATGTTGCGCCCTATTTTTGCCGATGGCGGCCAGGCCGGGCCAAAGCTGCGCGACGCCTTGAAAGCCATCGGGCGCTGGACCGTTGAGATCGTCAAACGCTCCCACATAGCCGGGGGCTTCAAGGGTCTCCCCTGCCGTTGGGTCGTCGAACGCACCCTTGCCCGGCTCGGACGATGCCGCCGTCTGTCAAAAGACCGGGGAAAATCCATCGCAAGCGCGGCGGCCCGGATCACCATCGCACACATCCGACGCGTCACCAGACATCTCGCAAGGGCAGGAAAACCCTGAAATAGTTTTGAATCAAACTCTGAGAGACAATCAATCACGCCATTGGTATGATGTGTGTACCAGGCGCGCGCCAAAGCGAGACCGAACCTACCCAGCGTCTGATGACAGTTCCTCAACCTCGGAGAGGCGTGTTGGATGGTTCGATGAAAGAAGGATTTCCCGACAGTTGATATTAAATATCCGCACACTGCTCCAATAATGAACTCTATGAATTCACTATTATTACTTTATTAAAAAGTAAAACTAAAAGACTGAGCCATCACTTTCTATAACAACTGGTGGGCCACCACTTGACCGCTTATTTAACGCAATCCTGCGCCCGGCCGCCCAGGTGCCACCTTCAAGCACTTTTGCCAGCGGAAATCCTTTTTTATCCAATTGCAATCTGCTGCGGACAAGATCTGCGACCTCATCAAGCAGGATGATTGTGAGGGCACGCCACTCGACAATTGCTTCATTTCCGGGACTTTGCGGCACCGTCAATAGATCCGGAGATCTTGGCTCCAGCACACCTGAATCCATAAACAGACCGCCGTTCCGATATTCCGCCAAGCCGGTCAGGTCGTCAATCCCGCTGACTTTGATACCTGCTTCCTCCAACGGTTCAATCAACGAATAACTCAGCCATTGTGAGAGTTTGTGAAACGGCACCAGACCGTCAGACGCTGATATCGCCGGGTGATACCAGGTATCACCCAGATTGAGATCACCAATTGCCGTGCGGCCAGACCAGATGGATCCGAAACTTTCTAGAACCCGGATAAGGATATCCCTCGCAGGAACCAAGCTGCCAGCGCCGGCAAATGTATCCACCAGATTTCCAAGGCGCGCCTCGACGCCGAAGACATCAGGCTGATCCGCCAGCGCAGCCCCGAGAGACTGCATGAGACCGGCACGGCCTTCCGGGCCTGCAAGCGGATTGTCAGCGGTCACCTGAAAAGCTCGAGCAAGTTTTGCTGGGGTAAAGGCCTTCAAGGCACCAGCATCTGCACGACAGGGATTTTCAGGGTCACTGGAAAAGACGCCATTCTGAAAGGCCTCAAGGCTTGCAATAGCCAGCCCTTCCGAACGGCGCACGGTTTGCCCTGTCTGATCCACGTAAGACCACTCCGGACCAGCCCCTGCATCAAGCAGAACGCTGGTCACGGCCAAATCAAAGGCCACCCTCGCCTTCTCAAGCCCCTGCCAATCCTGCCGGGCAGCCAGGTTCGACCAGATATCCTCGCCATCCAGCCGAAAATGCCGCCAACGAGCGTGGAAGGGGATCTCCAGATCCGGATAGTTCTGGCGAATGGTCTCAACGACATAATCCGCACAAGCGTCCAGCTGCGCGCGCTGCAGCACAAAATGCTCAAGTTCACCTGTCTCAGCTGCGGCGAACACCTCACCGCATCGCGCCCTGATGGCCTCAGGCGACAATAGCCAGCGTGCCAGCGCCTCGTCGTTCGAAAACTCTGCGAGCTCAGTAATCTTCAAGAGCACGGCCTTGTGTTGTCGTAAGATCAGCAGGCGTTGAAACGGTTTCGTTTACAAAATACCCAGCCGCCTTTTTGGCATCCATCTCAACCTGCGCATCTGGCGGAATCAAATCATCCGGGATCGGCACTCGTTCGCCAACCGTGATGCCCTGGTTGGCCAGAGCATCGTGTTTCATATCGCTCATCGAGATAAACCGGTCGATGTGCTTGATACCAAGCCAATGGAAAACATCAGGCATGAGGCGCTGGAAGCGCATGTCCTGCACGCCGGCCACACATTCGGTGCGTTCGAAATAGGCGCCCGCATGATCTCCATCCGGGTTCCGTTTGCGGGCATTGTAGACGAGAAACTTGGTGACTTCGCCAAGCGCCCTGCCCTCTTTGCGGTTGTAGACGATCAGGCCGGTTCCGCCGCCCTGGGCCTGCTTCACACATTCCTCGATGCCGTGTGTCAGATACGGTCGGCAGGTGCAGATGTCTGAACCAAATACGTCCGAGCCGTTGCACTCATCGTGCACACGGCAGGTCAACGGGTGGTCCCGCTTGCCGAGCTTCTCAACATCCCCGAAAATGTAGAGAGTGATATTGCCGATAGGAGGCAGGAAGACCTTCAGGTCCGACCTCGTAATGAGTTCGGGGAACATGCCTCCAGTGTGCTCGAACAGCGCCCGGCGCAATTCGCCTTCATCAAGATCAAGCCGTTTGGCAATGCCCGGCAAATGCCATACAGGCTCGATGGCGGCTTTAGTTACAGAAGCTTCACCGCTTTCCGCCAACACCTCGCCATCCGGCACAAGACGGCCCTCCTCGATCGAATGACGAAACTCCGGCAATTGGATCCGCGCTCGTGTGATCGCAATAGTGGGCTGGATCGAAAGACCTTCCCCAATCTCTTCAGAAAACGCATCGGCCACCATAGCGCCGTAAGGGTCGATCGAAACGATCTTGCCCGGGTCTGACCATTGTGGATGAGGACCGATTTTTGTCGAGGGCGACGTGTTCGTCAGGTCCGGCCGGTGCACGGGATCAAGCGTTCCAGCTGCAATGGCGAGTGCGCGATACAAACCGTATGCACCTGAATGAGCGCCAACCACATTGCGTTTCGATGCATCGTGGAAGCTGCCGATCACCGGGCCACGTTCACGTGGCGTCGAAGCTCCCCAGTTCACTTCCCGTGGCTTTGCGGTGCCCGTCGGCGGATGCGACGTCAGAACAATTGGCCGTTGATCACTCATAACTGGTCTCCATTTCCACACAGCTTGCAGAAAAACATTCAGTCTGGACAATCTGGCGGGCGATGTCCAGATGAAAAAAGACTAGCTCAGGAGTGTTACAGTTCGGTTCAAATCAATCCTCGGCGATATCTTCCGCCCAGAGTTCCGGTTTCTCACGGATAAAACGTTCCATTAAGGCGATGCAGTCCGGATCATCAGCGACGACCACTTCGACACCGCGTTCTCGCAGAAACTCTTCGTTTCCGCCAAACGTGGTATTTTCCGCGATCACGACGCGCGGGATCCCAAACTGCACGATCGTGCCGGAGCACATCATGCAAGGGCTCAAACTCGTGTAGAGCGTCATCTTGCGGTAGCTCTTCTGGCGCCCGGCTTTGCGCAGGCAGTCCATCTCTCCGTGGGCAATCGGATCGCCACCCTGGACCCGCTGGTTGCGGCCTTGTGCGATGATACGGTCACCTTCGGCAAGCACTGAGCCGATGGGGCAGCCGCCCTCGTTAAAACCTGCCAAGGCTTCTTCATAAGAGATGCGGAGGAACTTCTTGTCGGTTTCAGTCAGCATGTTTTGTTTCCACTTCCGTTTGCCCTGAGCATCCAGCCTGATCCAGTTTCAGAATTTCACCATATATCACACCAGCGGCAACCGGCGGCAAGATGTCAGCCAGAATATCGAGCGATGCATAAGGCAGCAACCATATGAAGATCTGGATAATGTAATCATTGAGAGCGAGCAGCGTGCTATCTGGCAGCGGCTCATTGTAAAACTGTCTCAGCAAGAAGACAAAGAAATCACTGAATTTCAGATCATACCATCGCTCACTGCTCACACCCGATGGTCCCCTTCGCGCCCTCCGATTGAGATGGCACGCCCTGGTTGATGCCTGAGGGTGTTCCAGGCTTGGCAGCAGTGATCTGCGATGTCGTCGCAGGGCTTGAAAACGAGGGTCGAAAGCCAGATGTCCCGGATGAACGGCCAGACGTTCTCGACCGGGTTCACCTCTGGTGCCCTTGGCGGCCGTGGGACGAGGGTGATGGTGTCGGGGACAGCCCCTTTGGGTGAGCTCTGCCCTCCCGCCCGATCAAGGATCAGGAGGGCGTGTGCCCCGGCCTCGACCTGTTGACCGATGAGCTTGAGGGCTCAGCCATGGCGTGAGTGTCGCACCAGGGCATGACCCGCCCGTCGCCCTTGGCCCTGGCAGGGCAGAGGGCGCCGAAGAGACAGGCCCCTTCGGTCCGCTGATCGTGCGGCGCGCGGGGCCGCGTCCCCCGCCGCGCCCGGCGTCGCGGGCGTTTGTTCTTCTGACCCATCCGGGCGTCGTCCTGAACCCGGAGCTCTATCGGCGTGCCGCCCCATTGGCTGCGGATGTTGTCGACGACGTCGCAGACGTTTTGTTGAACGTCTCGATGGCCTCGTCGTCCTGTGCGTCGTGCTGCCGGGCGGAATGACCTTACATTCCAGGATGAGGATTTGGGTTCAAGATGATCCCTTATGCAGATGCAAGTTGGACCGAGGATCGGGTCGACGTCGGTCCCGGCTCCGGGTGCCATCCTCATCATGCTCATAATGTTCATCCTTAAATTTCTTTTCTTGACAAAACTTCATCTAAATCAACACAAGGCTCGCCACAGACTGATTCATAGTCTTTACAAAATTCAGAAGAAGGTATGTTCAAATTGGGCATGCTATCATCTGAAAAATTTTCATATGAATTAGCATCCCCCCTTACATGTAGACCAACTAAATAGTCTTGATCGTCTATTTTAGTTACATAAGAACTACCAGAAATAGCCTGTTCAGTTGGGCAATTTGAACCAATCAAACCATCATAACCTTCAACAGTTTGACAAGGCTCATTCACTCTCATTGGAGCTTGATATAAAGGTTCTATTTGTTTTACTTTTGAAGCCCAAGTTTTATTGTTAAAATCAGGTACTCCATTTGAAGAATCGGTATTAAATCTTGTTTGTGGTCTATAAAGGTGAACATCTATTTCACCTCTTCTTGAAGCCTCAATCAGTCTCTGATTAGAACTTCTTACAGGTCTTACAAAATTATCAGGTCTTAATGGATTATCAACTTTTATAAATACGTAATCTGTAACTGGGTCATTCCATAAAGATGGATCTCTTAAGCGAGGGGAGACGAACTGAGATTCACTTCCCTTCGCTCTCATTATATTTTCAGGATGCATTGGATAACCAATAACTCTAACCGAATTTTTTAAAGGACTTCTTAAGGTTCTTCCCTCTTTTCTTGCTTTCCTTGGATCATCTAAAGCCCCATGAGCGGTTGCTAAATAAATCCCAGGGCAAACTTGAATTCCCTGGGTGTATCCATTCAAAGTCATTAAAATAGCCATCGCAGCTCCAACACCACTTTTAGTAGAAACAGGACTCATTGAATTATCCCTGTCTTGATACCAAGCTGCTTTATGAAGACAGTTTTTAGAGTTTAACATACAATTGACTTCATTAAGCTGAGAGGCTGAACCATTTGAAGACTTCATACCTTTATAAAGGTTTGGTCTTATCACTCCTCCAATAGAAAAAGCATCAATAGAAAAAATACTTATTAATAGCAATAAAGTGCAACAGGGTAATTTTGATAGTTTCATCTTCTCAATCCTTCTTGAATTCAGGCTATATATAGCAAAATTAATGCCTAAAAAGCAAACATTTAAGCATCTAAGATTTTAACATTTATCCACATGTCGACGCAACAGGTCGAAGCCGAAGCACCTCGCTGTATCAGGCTGTTTTCGCGAACGCCCTATTTTCGATTTCTGGCGATTCATCACTGGATACATCACCGCTATGAGACTTGCAATTTCAACTTGCTGCTTGGAGGCGATCTGTTGCTGAGTGTCCAAAGGCTACCCAGTCCAGAAGATCTGAGAAAGATCGAGGCCTTGGGCATGTGGGTTCCCGCAAGCGGCCAGCCGGGACTGGTGTCGGAACGCGTTCCGCAACACGATCACGAAAATCTTGCATAAGATTCGGATCAATTGAGCATGCGGCCGCTGTCCAGCCTATGGATTTCGCATTCGGCCTGTGCATTATCCGCAACCATGAGGTGGCCGGGATTCGCGATCAGGAGAGGTCCAATATGCGCTTTGCAATTTCACTCGAGTTCTGTTTATCCTTTTGCTGGGTGCCATATTAACCCCCTTGAACTCAACAGACGTTTGGGCGCAAGGACTTCGTGAGGCAATCCAGGCCCGAATAGACAGCGGCGAAGGCGGGGGACTCGGAGATGATGATGACGAGCGCATGTTGCGGGTCCACGACTTTTACCGTGAACGCAATTTCGCACCGCTCTGGGCGACCGATGGGGGCGCCAACGAAAACGCCCGGACCCCGGTCAAACTGCTGAAGGAGGCCGGCAAAGAAGCGTTGCACCCGAACACATACCGCGGGGACATCTTGACGGACCTGATCAGCGCATCAGACCCGGTAACTTTGTCCGCTCTTGAATTGGTCCTATCCAAGGCCCTCATAGATTATGGCCGTGACCTTGGTGCTGGCACAGTGGTGCCTGACAAGGTCAATAAGGACGTTTTGTATTTCCCAAAGGCCCAACGCCAGAGGGTCTTCTGGCGCGTGCACCAAGCACTGATGATTATTGTGCGCCTGGTTGAGACCCTGAAACCCCAGACAAAAACCATTCGCGCCTGCGTGAAATGCTCGCAATCTACCGCTCCTGGGCAGCTCAAGGCGGGTGGGGCAACGTTCCGGAAGGGCCAGTCTTGAAGTCGGCGCTGTTCAGGACAGGGTGCCAGCTCTGCGTGCCCGCATGATCTCGGGCGGAGATCTCCCGCAAGACCTACAATTCGACGCTGGTCTTTTCGAAAAAGAGGAAGTATCTGGTGATCAATCCTTACTGGAATGTGCTGTCCTCGATTGTCCGCAAAGAGTATTTGCCCAAACTCCGGAAGGATGCAGGCTATCTCCTCCGCCAGAATATTCATGTGCTGCGCGGCGGTTCACGCATTGATCCCTATGGTATCAACTGAAACGCAATTTCGCCGCGGAGCTTTCCGTTCCGGTTGCGGCAGGACCCAGGCCCCAAGAACGCGTTGGAACGGATCAAGTTCATGTTTCCGAACCGGTTCAACGTTTACATTCACGATACGCCGTCCAAGAGCCTGTTGCCAAATCAAAAAGGATTTTCAGCCACGGGTGTATCCGGGTTCAGGATCCACCTGCACTCGCCGAAGTTCTGTTGAGGGGGCAGGGATGGACATTGACAAGGTCAAATCAGCCGTTGCTGCAAAGAAGAAGCGGATCGTGAATCTGAAAAAGCCAATACCGGTTCACATCACCTATCTGACCGCGTGGGTGAACAAGGATGGGTCAGCCCATTTCCGGGAAGACGTGTACTGCTGTGACAAGAGGCTGTCGGGGCAGCTCTGGGGTTTGAGCTTGTAACAAAGGAACCGGCTACCCGCCGGTGACAGGTGGGAAAAACGCAATCTCCTGGGCGCCTGCGATTGAGGCGTCCAGCGGCTGATGGTTTTGATCTATCGCGGCCCTGATGCCATCGATGTTCTCAAAGGCAAACTCGTACTCTTTGCCCCGCGACTTCAACCACGCGATGAGATCACCGATCGTGTTGATGTCGGACGGCACGTCTACGGTTTCGGACGGCTTACCGACTTTCTCGCGAACCCAGGCGAAATAAAGAATTTTCACTACACGTCAGTCCTGAACAATGTGGCCCAAACCGGCCCGGAAATAATCGTAGCCAGTATAGAGAGTGAGGACCGCGGCGATCCAGAGGCCAGCAACACCAATTTCGGAATTGAAAGGCAAAACCTGGTCGCCCGCCGGCCCAGCAATAAGAAAACCGATGGTGATCATCTGAATGGTTGTTTTCCATTTCGCCAACTGTGTGACGGGCACAGACACCCGAAGTTCGGCGAGGAATTCGCGCAATCCTGAAACCAGAACTTCCCGGCAAAGGATGATGATGGCCGCCCACACATTCGGGCCTGAGATCGTATCGTCGAAAACCAGCATCAGAAGCACAACTGAAATCAAAAGTTTGTCGGCGATCGGATCCAACATGCGGCCCAGAGAAGATTGCAGGTCCCAAATGCGTGCCAGATAGCCATCAAAAAAGTCTGTGATGCAGGCAACGGTATAGATCGCCAACGCGATCCATCTCGCTTGATCACCTTCGAAAAAGAAGCAACAGGCAAGGGCGGGAACGGCAGCGATGCGGCCATAGGTGAGCAGATTAGGCAGGGACGTGACAAGACGTCCGGAGTCGGGCCGGGATTTCTTGCCAACTTCTTTGCCTGCCATATCAGTCATTCGGCACCTTCGTGGAAATGCTCATATATCTGTTTTGCGAGCGCTTTGGAAATACCTTCTACAGAAGAAAGATCTGCGGCATTTGCACGGCTGACCGCCCGGGCAGACCCAAAATGACGTAATAGTGCCTTCTTGCGCCCCGGACCAATGCCTGAAATTTCATCAAGGGGGTTCGCTCCAATCGCCTTTTTGCGCCGTGCACGATGTGTGCCAATGGCAAATCTGTGCGCTTCGTCCCTTAGCCTCTGAATATAATAGAGCACAGGATCGCGTGGTTCGAGCATGAAGGGCGCTTGGCCGGTCAAATGAAAGTGTTCGCGGCCCGCATTCCGGTCCGGACCTTTCGCAATACCGGCGAGAACCACATCTTTGATGCCAAGTTCATCCATCACTGCCTGAGTTGCAGAGAGCTGACCGCGTCCACCATCGATGAATACAAGATCCGGCCACGGCGACGCTTCGCCATCATCTTCGTCCTTAGCAGGGTGCTCGCCTTGTTCTTTCAGCAGTCGTGAGAAGCGCCGCATGAGCACTTCGCGCATCATCGCAAAATCATCACCGGCCGCGATGTCGGTCGATTTGATGTTGAATTTCCGGTACTGGTTCTTCAGGAACCCTTCCGGACCGGCAACCACCATTCCGCCAACAGCATGAGCACCTTGGATGTGGCTGTTGTCGTAAATCTCGATGCGTTTTGGCATTTCCTCAAGCTTGAAGATTTTCTGCACGCCTTCCAGCAATCTGGTTTGAGAGGAAGATTCCGCCATCCTTCGTCCCAGTGCCTCGTGGGCGTTCGTAACCGCATGGGAAACAAGCGCCAGTTTTTCTCCACGTTGCGGCACATTTACCCGGACACGGGAGCCCGTTTTAACGCCGAGTGCATCCTCAAGAAGGACCCGGCCGGCTATGTCGTCTGACAGCAGAATCTGTTTCGGCACCGGCTTGTCATCGTAAAACTGGGCGAGAAAAGCTTCCAGAATTTCTGGGCGCGCATGACCTTTGTCGGCACGAGGATAGTAGGCGCGGTTGCCCCAGTTCTGACCACCGCGGAAGAAGAACACCTGTATGCAGGTTTGCCCGCCTTCATCGGCGATGCCGAAAACATCGGCTTCACCCACCGTTTGCGGATTGATGCCTTGCGTTGCCTGCACATGGCTGAGCGCGGAAATGCGATCCCGATAGCGGGCTGCCGTTTCAAAATCGAGGACTTCTGCTGCGTCCTCCATCGCCTTTGCCAGCGTGTCTTTGACCTTCTGGCTCTTTCCGGCAAGGAACTGCAGCACCTCGTCTACCATGTCGGCATATTCTTCGTTGGAGACCTCGCCTGTGCACGGGGCGGCGCAGCGCTTGATTTGATAGAGCAGGCACGGACGTGATCGATTTTCGTAAACGGAATCTGTGCATGAACGCAGCAGGAAAGCGCGCTGCAGGGCGTTGATTGTGCGGTTCACGGCGCCCGCAGAAGCAAACGGGCCGAAATAGTCTCCCTTCTGATTTCGCGCACCGCGATGCTTCTTGATTTGCGCAATCTGATGATCCTTGGTGATAAGGATGTAGGGAAAGGATTTGTCATCCCGCAGCAAGACATTGTAACGGGGTTTCAGCTTTTTGATAAGGTTAGCTTCGAGGAGCAACGCTTCGGCTTCGGAGTTTGTTGTGACAAACTCCATCGAACATGTTGCCAGGATCATGCGGGCAATGCGCGTGTCGTGTCCAACCAGACGGGCGTAGTTTACAACCCGCTTTTTGAGGTTCCGAGCCTTACCCACATAGAGAACATCACCGGCTTCATTGAACATCCGATATACGCCCGGTTTGTTCGGCAAGGTCTTGACAAAGGCCGCGATCACGTCCGGGCCGCGCGGAACCGCCTCCACTGGGGATTCCGTTTGCGGAACCTCCTGTTCAATTACTTCAACTGCTGGTTCGGGATCACTTTGCATTGTTGAGGATCAATGTGGCGTATCTGCCGTGGATGCTCAATACCTGTCGCCGTCCAACATATCGCCCAGGCCACCGAGGATTGATCCTTCCCCTGTATCCCGGCCGCCCATTTGAGGCATCGAGGCATACATCCGGCCTGCGAGACGCGAGAAAGGCAGACTCTGTATCCACACTTTGCCAAGACCAGTCAGACGGGCAAAGAACACACCTTCACCGCCAAGGATCATGGATTTGATGGATCCGGCCCTTTCCAGATCGAAATCGACTGTTGGCGTCATAGCCGCTACACAGCCGGTATCCACGTGCAGTTGTTCGCCCGCATTCAACGTCCTTTCCACCAGCGTGCCGCCAGCGTGAATGAAGGCCCACCCATCTCCATCAAGGGTTTGCATGATGAAGCCTTCACCGCCAAACATGCCGGTCATGATCTTCTGTTGGAAATAGATTCCGAGCGAAACTCCTTGTGAGGCGCAGAGGAATGCATTTTTCTGGCAGATCAAAACGGCCGCCGAGCTGATCAAGCTTCATGGGGACAATGTGCCCTTGGTAGTGGGACGCAAAGGCAACGCGCGCCTTGCCCTGTCCCTGATGGGTGTAAACTGTGGTGAACAGACTCTCTCCGGTTATCAGCCGCTTTCCGGCCCCAACAATCTTATCGAAGATACCGCCACTACCCTCCGGCGCTTCGGAACCGTCGCCAAACACAGTGTCCATGCTGATCGTTGCATCCTTGAACATCATGCTGCCAGCCTCTGCGACCGCACTCTCTCCGGGATCCAGTTCAATCTCGACAAATTGTGCTTCGGACCCCTTGATTTCAAAATCAATATCATCCGCTGTGCCGGCAACACGGTCGTGGCGGGCGACAGGGACGTTTGGTACAGAACCGAATAGGGCCATCTGAATTTTCCTTCGATCATGAATGTGTTGAGCATTTCCTACTTGATTCGGACGTCGCGGGGCTGATAATCGGGCGGCGTTTGCATATCCAGCCTCGGGTTATACTAATTGCTGCGAAATGCGACGGTACTATGAAAGTAAGCTGTGACTAACGATCTTTCCAGTGTTGAGCGCTCGCTAGACCGAGGCGATGCGGAGAAGGCACTTGAATGCGCCGAAGCTGCGCTGGACGACCGCCCAAATTGGTCACGAGCTCTCATATTCTCGCTGCCTCAGCGGCAAGTAGGTTGGGGCGCTTTGAAGAGGCGCACAGGCATCTCGATATCTGCCGCAAGACTCTGGAGCTGCACACCGACAGCCTGGAAGCTCATCTGACGATCGCCAGGCTCTATGCGGATATTGAAGACCTCGACATCGCGCTGGAGTTGCTTGAGCCGTTGCCGGAAAAATTCGGTGAAACCCCCGAATTGCTGGACATTCTTGCACTCAGTCTGCATCAGGCTGAACGATTTCGAGACGCACTTGACATATACAGGAAACCCCTGAAGCAGGAACCGGATAATCTCAATCTGTATCACAACATTTGCACGGCTTTGTTGGCAGACGACGATACGAGGCAGGCAGCCAGTTTTGCGAACAAATGGCTGAAGCTCGCCCCGGCTAACACCGAAGCACTTTCCATAAGAGCCATTGCTCTGGAGGAAGCCGGTCATGCGGTGGCTGCTCACAAGCTGATGAATTTCGATCGTTTCGTAATGTTAGAAGTCATTGATGTTCCAGAAGGATATGGCTTATTCCGTTGCAAAACTGATTGCTGAATTGGTTTGAAGGTGCTCTGGAATTTGAGATTTCCTTGGCCTTCTTTGTGATCAGGCTGTTGGACTGGCTTGCGGGATTATTTTTACAAGTTTTCTGAGGTTCTGGGCGGTTGCAGCGAGGTGGAATTCGTCTTTTGCGCCGCAGGGGCCACGCAATCGGAGCCGATCGCGTTTCAGGATGCGTTTGAGATGAGCGAACAACATCTCCACCTTTTTGCGCAGTTTGCATGATATAGCATAATCGATGGTCTTGGTGATGTTACGTGCTCTATCACGGGAGGCTTCATGGATGGCTCTTGTAACTTTGCGTTGCGGCTCTTTTGGACAGCATCGTTGCTTTAGTGAGCAGGCCTCACAATCGGCCTTGCGAGCGCGATAACGAAGCCCTCCCTATTTGGCAGGCTTCGGTGTTCCTGGTGCTTTGCAGGCGCGGCGATACTGTTTGAGCTCTTTGCCACCGGGGCAGACGTAGGCGTCGTTATCTGCATCATAGGTAAAGTCAGATCTCTGGAATGTTCCGTCCGTTCGCCCGGATTTGTCGACCACTGGAATGTGAGGAGCGCTGCCGCGCTCTTGAAGCCGCCATTCAAGCAATGGGCCTGTACCCTAAGCGGTGTCTGCGATCATGCGTTCTGGATGAATGTCGCAAGTCTCATTGGTCCTATCGAGCATGGTTTGCATGGCACCCAGCTCGGCCTGTCTAACGGATCGCGTGGCCTCAACGTCCAAAATCACTGCGTTATCGGTATCGATCATATAATGGGACGAATAGGCAAAATATGCAGGCCTCTTGCGAGCCGCCGTCCATTGAGACGCGGGATCGGAATGGGAAGTGAACTTGGGTTGCACAGGTGTGGCGGCACCAAAGGCCGCTTCCTCTAATGTCTCCAGATATTCAAGCACCGCACGAGGCGTTGTCTGGGGATCAGTCATGTCGGGTGTCCAATCCGACAAAGGGGACGAATTCTGCCGGTTGGTGTCGGCTTCGATCAGACTGGCATCGACGGCCAGCCGTTGGCCGCCGACCAACCCTTCTTCAAGGCATCTGGCGACTGCCAGCTCAAACACACGGCGCAACAGGTCACTTTCACGAAAGCGGCCATGCCGGTTTTTGGAGAAAGTAGAATGATCGGGAACGGCGCCTGTCAGATCGAGCCGACAGAACCAGCGGGAGGCCACGTTCAGATGAACCTCATCACAAAGCCGACGCTCCGACCGAATGCCCATGATGTAACCGACTAACAACATGCGGAGTATCAACTCGGGCTCTATCGATGATCTTCCAGTTAAGCTGTAATACGGCGCCAAATGTTTGCGGATACTACCCAGATCAACAAATCGATCAAGGCAACGCAACAGATGATCTGCAGGAACGTGATCTTCAAGGCTGAAATCATAAAACAGGCCGGCTTCAGCTTCTTTTCCTGGACCCATCATCGCATTCAGTCTCCCAAATCACTCGGAAAACTGAATCACTTGGAAAACTGAATCACCCAAAATGGCCATCAATCCGGCGACTTTTTCAACGGAATAAGCTCAATGGAGACCTTCAACTGGTCTCTTGAGATTGTGGTTCTCAGCAATTGGAGCCTGTCTCAACCATCTGGCGGCGATGACTATCACTATGATGATCGGACCACAAAGGTGACCGGCCAAGTATTTGGTCAGGAAATGTGCCCTTTCGCGGATCTGGAACGCGTAATCCGCGCACATGTTCTGGCGTATTATTCCAAAATCGACCGTCCGAAAGCCAATCCTTTTATTGCAGCGCAACCTAAATTCTACGATGTCATCGCATGGGCTAGCATGATTGAAAATGAAGGTGAGGTTGGATCTCACATTCACTATGATGGCCATCTCAGCGGATGTTATACTAACGGTCCTCAGGTTTGGCCGTTTTGGGTCCAATCGCGAGATGCGCCTGATTGAATTGTCATTGGTTCTTTCATGAGCCGGGTCCAGGCATCACATCCGGCGGCAAGACGGTCTGCCTGATTTTCAAGGAGGCGGCTGGAGAGCCCGTTCTCCCGAAGAGATTGCCAGACATTCTCGACCCGATTGAGCTCCGGTGATCTGGCGGGCAGGAAGATCAGGGTCAGGGTCTCCGGCCCCTTCACCTCGCCGGAGGTGTGCCCCGGCGCGCGGTCCATCAGGACGGCGGCCTGAGCGCCTTTTGCAACGGGCCGGCTGATCTCCTTGAGAAGAAGCAGGTTCCTTGTTCCAGTGTCCGCCCCCATGGCACCATGGCAGCATCAGGGCCGCGCCGGTCTCCCTGTCTGCGCAAACCGCGCCGAACAGGCAGGCCGATTTGTAACGCTGACCGGACTGCCATCGCGGTCTCGTTCCCTTGCGCGCCCGGATACGGACGCGGCCGGTCTTCTGGCCGATGCGGGCCTCGTCCTGAACCCGGACCTCGACCGGCTTGTCTGCCGGACCGTGGTTCAAAGGGGAGGCAAGGCTTTGGGGGACGTTTTTTTGAAAGCCTCCATGAGGCCCGGGTCCTGGACCGGGTGTTGCGAGCGCCCGGTGAGGCGGGAAAAACCGGGCGCTGCAAGCAGCCTGGAGAGGGTCCTCTCGTGAGAGACAACACCGCACCGGTCTTTGATCCCCCTGTTGAAGGTCAAGTCGTCTCCAGCGGACCCCCCGTCATGTTCAAGCGTCATGCTCAAGGCAGGGGCCGGGTTCGATGATCTCAGCAAGTTCAGCCATCGGCGTCGCATCCGCATCTGGGGCCGCAGGATCCGGCGGTCGAACAGCCCCTTCGGGCCCGGCTTCGTTGAACCGGTGCCCCCGGTCCCTCGGGCTCTGCCGGGCCATCCTACCCCCCTTCGCCGCATCCGCCCGGCTCATCCCGTCATAAACACAAGCAAGCGAAAGCAAACGCCGGGCCTGACGGAGATCTTCGCTCGTCCTGGCAAGGCCGCGAAGGGGCGAAGCATCATAGTCATCACGATCGCCAACAGCTGCAGACATCGGAACTCCTCCCTTGTCTGCATGGATCCAGAGTGCAGCCGGGTTGAAAAGGCCTGAGAGACAATCAAGCACGCCATTGGTATTACTTCTGCCGCTTACCGGAGGAAATCGGGGCTGGCAAAGCCGAGGCAGAAGGAGGGTTGGAGCCTTGGCAAGCCTTCACCTGAATTTGGCTGCTCGCGGGAATACCGACATGTAACAATCAGCCCGGAGGAAGGTATGATGGCGCTGTTCCCGTCTTATGTGTATCAGCGATCAATCCCGTTTCATGCCCAGAGCCGGCGCGTCTGCATTGAGTTCAAGGTGGTGTAGGAATTTGGCCTAGTTTCTGCTCTTGAAGAGCACTGGTCATTTCTCCGGCCGCCTGCCGTTTGAACAATCTGCCCAGGCCCGGAATTCCCGCATCACGAAGCGGCCATCTGTCCAGCGCCAGGTTCCCGCCGAGCCGCAATCTCCTAACCCACGGCCTTTAGAGAATGAGGAGAGTAGACGAGATCCTGGATCATAATGGGCATTCACCAGCAGATCCGTACCACGCCAACCTTCCGTAGCATCGCTCTCGGCAAAGAGTTGAGGCACGGTTTCACCGCTTTTCCCGACCACGTAAAGTTTCGAAATGAAATTGTAGGCTCCAAAGAAGCAGGGCACGATGTAGGCTGAACGATTTGCGTCGAGTTTTATCTTGCTCGCCTTTTGATTTCCCCCAGCTTGGGTTTTCCAATCCTCGCAATCAGCGCTGGTATTGTGAAACCGTTGTATGTCGGCGGGCAACTCAGCCGCTGACACCTCTTCTGAATAGTTTTCCTTGTTGGCTGACGCGATTTTGTTGAGCATCGATCAAAGTATCGTCGCGGACAGACCACGGAGCGAGAAGCGCGCTGTCCGCCAAGAATTGGCTGTATCTCCAAAGACCACTTGCATTGAACTGCCGAGCCGCATTTGTGCCAATAGGTCCGGTAGGACCGAGTTTGCCATTATGTAATATTCGTTGCTGCTACCAACAGCAGCATATCCAGGGCCGTTAGTCAGAGGCTAGGGCGATTCATCGTCGACTTTGAATGTGACTTCGGTGCCCGGTTTTGGCATGTGATCTATTGCCGTGAACGAGATGTTCCAAGCCGATGCCGATCCGACTTTCCGGCCTACACGCAGGACATAGGCCTCACCATGTGCATCTGTGCCTGGCCGGACATAAGCCGTTCCGGAACAATAGCCGTTACCCCTGCAGGCCGCCAGCCAGTCCCTGAAATATTTACGTTTTTCGCCGACTGGTTCCTTGGTATCTGGCTGCGCAATTGTGCCAGATAACAAAAGACACGTCAGGGCCAGCATCAGCCAGAGATGGATGTTTCGAACGGTGATGCGGGTTTCATGGCAATCCAGAAAGTCAGTTGCCCGACATATTGTCTTTGCTCATCATGGGTTGCGAGCCAATGGTAAGACTCACCGCTGTCGAGCAAGGTATGAACCGTATTGCAGGCCGCTTCCACTTCCATAAGTGGTGCCATGGCCCAAATGGAGTCTCCGGCACGCCAGTCCGGATCGAGCACGCCCGGCAGATTGAAATAGGCATCGCCCTGCATGATGGTTTCTGCAGGCACGTGGCGCGCCATAACGGACAAACCGGATTCATCAAGCAGCTGCCGGAAATGCCGGGTTGGTGCCACACGTCGCTTGCAAGCCTCAAGGCCTTGCGGGATGAGGTGATTGTACCAAAAGCCCTCGGTCAGCTGCCGGTGCGAGCAGGTGTTGACCATAAGCACACCGCCGGGCTTCAGTACTCTTGCTGCCTCGGAAATCGCAGCGCGGTGGCCATTGTAAACAGTATCCGTGCCGTCTTCGAGGTGGTGCAGGACTTGATTGATCATCATTGCATCGAATGTTGCATCTTCAAACGGCAGGGAGAGCAGAGAACCCTGTTCCAATCTGGCGCGGTCCTGTGCGATCGTCTCGCCAAGTTTTGCCTCCGCCTGGGCCAGCATGTCGGGATTGAAGTCTATTCCGTTCAGTCGGCCCACATATGGGGCGAGGGCTGCCGCGTAGTTGCCCGTACCGCACCCGCCATCCAACAATCGAACCTTGTTAATTGGTGCAGAGGCATATCTGCAGATCGCGCCGAGCCAGATTTCATAGGCTTCGGCCTTGCGGGTTGAGTCGTAAACTGAGGCGGCTTCGCTGTAGTTTGCGAATGTGCTCATCCGGTCTTTGCATCCTGAATGGCGCGCCAGACCTTTTCCGGCGTCATCGGCATATCAATATGATCTATACCGAGTCCAGACAAGGCGTCACAAACGGCATTTACCATCGCGGGGGGTGAGCCGGTGGCCCCGGCTTCGCCTGCGCCTTTGACGCCCATCGGATTGGTTTTGGTAGGCTGGTCCTGATTGAGCTGCACGTCGATGTTGGGCAGGTCGCTGGCGCGTGGCAGGCAATAATCCATATAGCTGCCTGTCACCATCTGGCCGCTGCCAGCATCGAACACCACACCTTCCAGCATGGCCTGACCAATGCCCTGAACTGTTCCGCCTAGAACTTGACCCTCGGCAATCAGCGGGTTCACGATGTTCCCGAAGTCGTCAACGACAACATAGTGGGTTAAGTCAATATGGCCTGTGTCCGGATCAACCTCGACTTCGGCGATGTGGCAGCCATTGGGGTAATTAAACGCTTCGCGCTCATATTGGCCCTTGGTGGTGAGAGTGCCCGGCACATCTTCCGGCAGAACGTCCGCATTGTTCAGCGCTCTTTCCAGTTCGAGCACGGAGATGGATCTGTTCGTTCCTTTGACCGTGAAAAGTCCATCGGAGAAATCAATCTCCCCAGCATTTGCCTCCAGAATGTGCGCGGCGGCAATTGTGCCTTTTTCCACGATCTCCAGAGTGGCGTTATGTAAGGACGTGCCGCCAATCGCGAGGGACCGGGCCCCACCATGACCGCCACCAGTGGGAATGATCCCGGTATCGCCTTGTACGAAAGCAACCTTGTCCTGAGGGATGCCCAGCTGCGATTCCAGAATCTGAAGGAAGGCTGTTTCATGGCCTTGCCCTGTCGACTGGGTTCCTGCCAGCATGGTCACTGTGCCGTCACTTTCGAAACGAACCTCCGTGGCTTCTGCGGGCCCGCCAAGGGTGACTTCAAGATAGGAGGATGCGCCTATGCCGTGCAGTTTGCCTTGTCTGCTGGCTTTGGCTTTGCGCTTGTCGGCATCGCCCAATTTGATTGCCTCCGACGCGAGCTCAAAATTCTGCTCAAACGCGCCGCAATCTATCACCATGCCGAGCGCCGACTTATGCGGGAACGAGCGAATGTAGTTTTTTCTGCGCAACTCGTTCGCTTCCATACCAGTTCTCGCTGCGGCCACATCAATAATCCGTTCGATAATGTAAGCGGCTTCCGGTCTGCCAGCGCCGCGATAGGCGTCCACCGGCACCGTGTTCGTGAAGACGGCCCGCACATCCATTGAGACAGCCGGAATGTCGTAAACGCCACCCATGGAAACCCAGCTGGCACTGGTGGGGATGATGGTGGCAAAACTCGACAGATAGGCACCCATATTGGCCTTGGTATCCACCTTGAGTGCAGTGAACTTGCCGTCTGAGTCCATGGCCAGGGTGGCGTTGGTGAGGTGATCACGGCCGTGGATCTCAGAGAGAAAGTTCTCTGATCTTTCAGCGACCCATTTGACAGGTCGTCCGATCTTCTTGGCGGCCCAGCAGACGAGAACATTTTCAGGATAGACGAAGTTCTTGGCGCCAAAGCCGCCGCCAACATCAGGGCCGATAACGCGGACCTTATCCGGATCGCACTTGAAGATCGCAGCAGCCATCTGGCCCTTTTGCGCGTGCACTGCCTGACCGGAAACAAAGAGCACATGTTGCTCGTCCTCAGCAACCCAGTCGCCAATTGCCCCGCGCGGTTCAATCGCCGAAGGCGCCACACGATTGTTGATCAGCTCGAGCTCAATCACGTGTGCGGCGTTTGCAATTGCGGCATCCGTCTTTTCCCGATCACCCTTGAAAAACGAATAGCAGAGATTGGTGCCAATATCTGGCCAGATCACATCTGTATGGTCATCAAGCACAGTTGAAAGCTCGGTTACGGGAGCCAGGTCTTCATAGTCCACATAAATCAGCTCAGCGGCATCCTTGGCCTGTTGGCGGGTCTCAGCCACAATCAAGGCGATCGCGTCGCCCACAAACCGTGCCACGTCTCCGGTTAACGCGTGGCGTTCAGGGTGGCGGACCCCATGTTCATCCAGTCCGTCGATTTCGGTGAGGGTAGGGAAGCGTCCGTAGCCCTCTTTCATATAATCCTCAGCTGTTAAAACAGCGATCACACCCGGTGCAGATTTTACCTCTTCAGTTTCGATGGAGAGGATCCGCGCATGAGCGTGTGGACTGCGCAGCACCGCGGCGTGACACATGTTGTCCAGTTTGATGTCGTCAAGATATTGCCCGGCACCTTTCAGAAAGCGCTCGTCTTCGCGCCGTCGCACCGCTTGCCCAACACCGAATTTTTCCATCTTGATCTTGCTCCTTCGGTCTGAACCCGTTCAATTTCGAATGGCGGCGAGCCGTTTTATCAGATCGCCTTTGTTTGCTGTAAAGCCGCTGGCAATCCACCAGTCTTCCAGCGCCTGGAGACAGCGGCCCAGCTCAACGCCTTGCGGAATGCCGGCGGCCAGAAGATCTTTCCCGGACATGGGAAAATCCGGCTTCGCCCAATCCTGCGCTGCCTGCAGCATTCCCCGCCAGATCTTGTCGTCTGCCGCCGCCTCGCTGTCGCTCCAGCTCAACAGGAGCTTATCGATAACAGCCTCGCGTCCATGCCAGTAGAGTAATGTTTGTCTTTCCGCATCCCGAAAAGCAGGAGATATCGGTGGGAGTTGTGCGAGCGCTTTCAGCTGGTCAGCTTGCGCGTTACTCAGGACCAGTTCTTCTTGCAAGGCAGCAGCTTCCGCCTTGGAGCAAAGCGCGGCCAGGCGGCGAATTGGATCTGGCTCAATGTCGGTCTTGGCTTCGATCTTTGATAAGTGGGCGAACCTATCAGGTAAAAAGAGATCCTGAATCAAGATCTCAAGAATACCATTTTTGATCATGATTTCAAGAGCTTGCAAGGCATTTCTGGCAACGAGAAGCTTGAGCAGTTCCTGCCGTATTCGCTCGCGCGCGAGTGTTGAAAGTTTCTCTTTTGCGTCGATGCAAGCTTTCAGAGCATCGCCGTCCATGGGGCCTTCGCTGTAGCGGGCAGTAAAACGGAAGAACCGTAATATCCGCAGATAATCCTCACTGATGCGATCTGCGGCGTTGCCGACAAATCGAATGTGGAGGGCTTTCAGATCATCAAGCCCGCCCACAAGATCAACAACCGTTCCGTCCGGCTCGCAGAACAAGGCATTGATGGTGAAGTCGCGCCGGTCAGCATCGAGTTGCCAATCATCCGTATAGGAAACCGTGGCGTGACGCCCATCGGTTTCCTCATCTACGCGCAGGGTTGTGACTTCGAACGGCGAACCATCTGCGACCACCGTGACAGTTCCGTGTTGTAGACCGGTTGGGTGTGTGGTGAGCCCGGCTTTCCTGGCAAGCTTGATCACCTGTTCCGGTGTCTCAGTGGTTGCGATGTCGATGTCGTTGACAGGCAAGCCCAGCAATCCGTCGCGAACAGCACCCCCGGCAATTCGTGCCACCCCGCCGTCCGCCTGAAGAGCATCGAAAACACGGTGAAGCGCCGGGGATTGCAACCAGTCAGCATTCTTCAAAGCAGAACTGCTTGTCATAACTACCCGGCGATCCCGAGGCCCGGTGCGAATACGCGGTCATAGAAATTGCGCAACATGCCAGCAGTGGCGCCCCAGATGTAATGGCCGTTATAGGGCATTGCATAGAACCAGCGCTTTTTGCCCTGCCACTCGCGGCCATGGCACTGGTGGTTTGCCGGGTCCATCAGGAAGCTCAGCGGCACCTCGAAAATATCGGCAACTTCTCCTTCTTCCGCCTGGAGCGTGAAACCCGGTGTCACCAGGCCGACGACCGGGCAGATGCGAAAGCCGGAACGGGTTTCGTAAGCGTCGAGAAAGCCGCTGATCTCGACAAATGATCGCGCCAGTCCGGTCTCCTCTTCGGTCTCCCGAAGGGCTGCCGCGACAGGTCCATCATCGTCCGGATCAACCTTGCCGCCCGGAAAGGCGACCTGACCTGGGTGGCTCGGCATTTCGTCACTGCGCCGCGTCAACAGAACAGTCAGCTGCTCTTCCCGCATGACGAGCGGAACCAAGACGGCGGCTGCTCTGGGGTTCTCAACCGATCCGAATGTGGAACCGAGATGCCGGTTGAGATCATCGTCCGAGCGCAGCGCCGGGCGCATCATGTTCTGCATCTCGTGCGGGATGTCCAGATGTAGGCGTGATTGCGCCAGGCCCCTGAACTCTGCAGCGTCAAATGCGAATCCGTTTGTCCTCAAGACTCAGCTCCGATCTCATCCGCGTGCGCCATCGGCCAGAATTCGCCGCCGCTCCAAACGCCAAACCAGTCTTCGCCGTTCCGGTTTTCTACGGCACCCAACTCGATCAGGTCATAAAAGATGGCACGGTTCATCAAGGCATCCAGGCGCCCGCGAATGCGGACATAAGGTTTGATCATTCCTGCCTCATCTGTCTGGGCAAACCTAAAGGGGTGATCGGAACTGATCCGGCATGCGTCCCCAACATTGGTCGTAACCATAAGTGTCTGATTAGGACCGCCGCCCTGGGCTTCCATCGCAACCACTGTGAAGGGCGCATCTTCGACCCGAATGCCATATTTCTCATGCGGGGTGACAAGATAAGTGCGCTCATCTTCATCCTTTCTCAGGATGGTGGAGAACAATCGCACCATACGGTCCCGGATGATCGGCGTGCCTTGGTAATACCAGCTCCCATCTGCTGCGATGCGCATGTCCAGATCCCCCAGATAGTCCGGTTTCCAAAGGTGCACCGGCGGGAGGCCTTTGCTGGTATTGGCCGCGTCTTCAAACTTTGTCAGGTCTTGCATCGCCCCAGAAACTCAAGAAATTGCCCTGCGCAATAGCTCCCGTGCGAAAAGGGAATGCCATGCTTGGAGCCGGGTATAATGCAAAGTTGTGCCGAAGGCACGGCATTCAGGATTTCAACGGGAATATCCGGGGTTACAAACGGACTCCGGTCCGCAGAAATCAACAAGAGCGGGCATTTTATGTTGCCAAGCTTCGCCGTGAGGTCCGACTCGAGCAAGATGTTTCCAGCCCGCAGGAGCGGTTCCGGCATCGTCTCGTCCTGCATGGTCTGGAACCAGTCATGCTCTTCCGCGCTGAGCACGCCATCCACGAAACGGTGATCCATCATCTGGGTTGACCACCACGCAATGCCTTTTTGTTCAATTTCTGCTTCCCAGGCCTTGACCCGCTCAATCTGCCCACCGCGATGAGCAGTTGAAAGGCAGGTGGTGGTGAGCACGCAGTTCAGTCCACGCAGTTCAGTCCACGCGTCACCAGGTTCAGGACAGCCGTTCCACCGAAAGATTCACCAATCACGTGGAACTCTTCAATGCCTTCCTGATCGGCAACGGCAAGGATATCATCGGAGACATCGTCAATGGTCCAGGAGGCGACATCTGTCATGCCACTTGATTGTCCGAACCTCCGCAGTTCCAGCATCAAAAGGCGAAAACGATCAGCGAGCGTAGGGACCCAGTGCCGCCACATCTCATGGTTTACTGCAACACCATGAAGGAAAATGATGGTTTCTGAGTTTTCTTCTGATTGCACGGATGTACCGGAAGCCTGGTAGAATAGTGGGCCTGATGGCCTTTCAGCAAACATGTTCTCTCCGCCACACTCCAGTCACGCTTATCTAGTGCACAGCTACTTACAACGATTCCAGCTTGAAAATCGCCCTTCTGAGGCCCTCAAGCTATCGTGATGTTTTTCTTCGCACAGAGCAATATCTGCGCTTTCTAAACCGTGAGTCTAGCAACTATAATGGAAGCCCATGGAGACCCTCAACAAAGCGCCGGATCAGCTCGACAAATCAATCGTTGAGACGATCGAGAAAACAGGCGAACAACTTGGCCAGGTGCGCGGAGCCATCGGTCAGGCCATCTTCGGGCAACAGAGTGTGATCAATCTTTCGATCGCAACCATTCTGACGGGAGGCCACGCGCTCCTCGTGGGCTTGCCGGGTTTGGCAAAGACCAAGTTGGTCAAGACCATCGGTACGGTCATTGGCTTGTCGGAAAAGCGTGTGCAATTCACGCCTGACCTGATGCCAGCCGATATCATTGGTTCCGAAGTGTTGGAAGAAAGTGCGTCCGGCAAACGTTCATTCCGTTTTGTCGAAGGGCCTGTGTTCGCGCAGTTGCTGATGGCAGATGAAATCAACCGCGCCAGCCCCCGCACGCAATCTGCGCTGCTGCAGGCCATGCAGGAACACCATTTAACGGTTGCCGGGCAGCGTTACGACTTGCCTGAACCATTCCATGTTCTTGCAACGCAGAATCCGCTTGAGCAGGAAGGCACCTATCCGCTGCCGGAAGCCCAGCTCGACCGCTTCGTCATGCAAATCAATGTGCCTTATCCGGATCTGGAATCAGAACGTAAAGTCCTGTTCACCACGACCGGCCCAGAGGAAGAAGAACCAAGTCAGGCCATGAGCTCTGAGGAACTTATGGCAGCACAAGCCCTGGTTCGCAAAATCCCTGTGGGTGAAAAGGTTGTCGAAGCCGTCCTGAGCCTCGTGCGTGCCGCCCGCCCGGTAACCGATGCGAGCGAGTTTGTGCGCGAAAACGTGGCCTGGGGACCAAGCCCTCGCGCAAGTCAGGCATTGATGCTCGGCATCCGTGCCCGCGCTCTGATGGATGGCCGGCTTGCACCCTCTATTGATGATGTGATTGCACTGTCTGGACCTATTCTTCACCACCGCATGGCGCTGACATTTGCAGCGCGCGCCGATGGGATCACGCTGGACGATGTGATTGCCCGCCTTACTGCCGATTTGACATAAGCAGGTACCGGCGCATGGCCTTCAGCACACTTGGGCAAAAGGACACCCCCCACGGCAAGACCGAAGCCGTGCGCGAAGCTGCCGAACAGGCGGCCTCGGCATTTCCTGCATTGCTGGTTGAAGCTGAACGCATCGCCCAAACCGTCGCTCATGGTATTCACGGCCGCCGCCGCTCAGGTACGGGCGAAACTTTCTGGCAATACAAGCAATACCGTTTCGGCGACAGTGCAGCGACGATCGACTGGCGCAGATCTGCCAGGTCGGATGATATCTTTGTGCGGGAGAATGAATGGGAAGCGGCCAACACAGTCTGGCTCTGGGTGTGCCTTAACCCGTGCATGGAATTCAAGTCTCATCTGGCGCAAGGCACGAAACGTGATCGGGCTATTCTGATAACCCTCGCCCTGTCTCATTTGCTTTTGCAGGCCGGAGAGCGGGTAGGGATATTGGGGTCGCCAACACCTCCTTCGCCGCACCGGGCGGCCATGCGGCGCTTTGCGCGCTACTTTACACATGATGCCACCGACGATGGCATCTTGCCGCCAGTCATTCAGATCCCGCGCTTTTCAACAATGATTCTGGCTGGCGATTTTCTGGAACCAATTGACGAAATTGCCGACCGGTTTGGAGAGCTGGCCGGGCGGGACATTCGGGGCCACGTTCTGCAGGTTCTGGATCCGGCCGAAGAGACACTGCCTTATGAGGGCCGCAAGGAATTTGCGCAAGTTGGAGGTCCACTGAAGCTGACAATAGGCAAGGTCGAAGGCCTGCGCGGCGAATATCATCAGAAGGTCGAAGAGCACCGCCGGGAACTCAGTGCAATTTGTCGGCGTCTGGGCTGGACTTTCGCTGTTCATCACACGGACGCCTCGCCACATCACGCCTTGTTGAGCTTTTATGGTCGGCTCTCTGGAGATTTTGCATCAGGCCGCGCGGCAGGGGCGGGCGGATAATCATGTTGCAAGCCGGTGCCATAACGTTCCTGAATCCTTGGGCTTTGATTGCTTTGATTGCGTTGCCGATTATCTGGTGGCTGCTTCGGTTCACACCGCCACGTCCGGAACGCATTGCCTTTCCGCCGTTCCGCTTCCTCCTGGAACTGGTTTCGCGCGAAGAGACACCGCACAAGACACCCTGGTGGCTCATATTGCTCAGGCTCATGTGCGCTGGGCTCATCATCGTTGCATTGGCCAACCCGGTCCTCAACAAATCGCTTCACGCCATTGGCGGCAGTGGGCCAATGCTGGTTGTGCTGGATGATGGCTGGGCGGCTGCAAAGGATTGGTCACGGCGGCTTAGTGTCCTTGAGGAGGTGCTGGAAACCGCTGAACGGGAGTCCCGTCTGGTAACGATACAGACCACAGCACCGAGGCTAGCTCCGCAGCCGCTGGAGGCCGTTTCGGCGCGGAATGCGGCAAATATTGTATCGGTGCTGTTGCCCAGATCGCTTACACCTGACCGGAAGGCTTTGGCGCAACGTCTTGAAGTAAGGTTTAAGTCGGCAGATGCACTGAGTGTAATCTGGTTATCTGACGGTGTGGATTATGGTGCCGCATCAGAGTTTGCGACAGCGTTGGCCGGTCTTGCAGGCGGCAATGCAAACGTGACCGCGCTTATGCCGGATGCCGCCGAGCTTTCACATGCGATCAAGAGCTTGGAACTGGAAAACGGGCAATTGGCTCTGACTGCAATGCGGCTGACGGCCGATGGCACCTCGAATGGGACCGTAACAGCCGTGGCCACCAACGGCAGGGCCCTGGGCAATGTGAGCTATGCGTTCAAAGGCAGCGCTATTGAAATGAAGACGGTTCTGGAGCTTCCCGTCGCCTTGCGGAACGAGGTAGCGAGACTGTCAATCACCGATGCGCGTTCAGCAGCTTCGGTCTTCCTTTTGGATGACAGCTGGCGCCGCAAAAGTGTTGGGCTCGTCTCAGGTAAGAGCTTGTATTTCGCCCAACCGCTGCTGTCCCCACTCTACTATGTTTCGCGGGCGCTCGAGCCGTTCACCGAATTGAAACGCGCGCCATTGGACGAAGCAGATTCCGGTATTCGGACCCTCATAGAAGGGGGCCTTTCAATGCTGGTACTGGCCGATGTGGGGCAACTGCAGGAAGCGGACCGGATTGCTGTTGAAGAATGGGTGCAGAAGGGCGGAACGCTCGTGCGGTTCGCCGGACCCCGCCTTGCTGCGCGCCAGGACGATCTTGTGCCAGTAAAGTTGCGGCGCGGTGGCCGCGCATTGAGTGGAGCCCTGTCATGGGCAAGCCCGCAGCCGCTCAGCCCGTTCGACGAAGACAGCCCGTTCTACGGTCTCGTTGCACCGGAAGATGTTTCAATTACGCGGCAGGTGCTTGCGGAACCGGATATCGACCTGAACAAGAAGACCTGGGCGCGTCTTGGCGACAGCACGCCTCTGGTGACGGCAAACCGGGTTGGATCCGGGACGATTGTGCTGTTTCACGTGACCGCAAGTCCGGAATGGTCAAACGTGCCATTGTCGGGCCTGTTCGTGGACATGTTGCGCCGCCTCGTTGCCCGCGCTCAGGGCGTTGGCGCCACCGCAGAACAGGCCGAACGACAGGCGAATTTCAATGCATCTGGCGCATTTGCCCCGGTGCGTGTCTTGAATGGTTACGGTGAATTGTCCAGCCCACCCGCTGACGCAGCGCCAGTTCCCGCGAAAAAAATTCGCCAGGCCGGACCGGCTCCGGAGCATCTTCCAGGTCTCTACCGGCGCGGCGGGCAGACCCATGCAATCAATCTGGCAGGCAGCAAGTTCAAGTTCGAACCGCTTGGCAGCTTGTCGTCGGGTGTCGCAGTTGATGGTTATGTGAAAGAACCCGCACTTTCTCTGAAGCCATGGCTGCTTGGCTTGGCATTCGTGCTGCTCCTTGTGGATGCGGTAGCGAGCCTTTGGCTGGCCGGACGCCTCGCAAGGAGGATTACGAGTACGGCTGCACCTGCTGCTCTGGCGCTCGTTGCCGGATCGGTGTTTCTCCTTGTGTCAGTGCCCGGCGCAATCGCGCAGGACAGTTCATCCGGCATCAGTGTTCGTGACCGCTTTGCGATGCAGGCCACCTTGAACACCCGGCTGGGATTTGTTCTGACCGGCAACGCCCGTATGGACGAAGTAAGCCGGACAGGGCTCTACGGCCTTTCTGATTATATCCGCCAGAAAACATCTCTCGAACCCGAAACCCCGGTGGGTGTTGATATTGAAAAGGATGAAATCGTCTTTTTCCCCTTGCTGTACTGGCCTGTTCACCGGGACGCCCAGGCCCTTTCAAAGCAAGGAACGGCCAAGGTGGCAGCTTTCCTCAAGAGCGGTGGCACAATCCTGTTTGACACCCGCGATCATCAGCAAGCCTTGAACGGCGTTTTCAGCGAAGGGCCGGCTCGGGCAGCTCTTCGGCGCATTCTCTCTGGTCTTGATATTCCTCCCTTGGAAATCGTCCCGCCGGACCATGTGCTGACCAAGGCGTTTTATCTGTTGAACAGGTTTCCTGGTCGGTGGGCTGGCGGCAAACTTTGGGTGGAAGCCACTGACCGTGCTGCCACCGGCACCACGTCCAACACGGATGGCGTATCGTCCGTGATTATCGGCGCCAACGACTATGCGGCGGCCTGGTCCACAGATCCAACCGGTCGGCCACTTTATCCAACCGTTCCCGGCGGCAAGCGCCAGCGGGAATTTGCCTTCCGGACCGGCACCAATATCATCATGTATGCTTTGACCGGCAACTACAAGGCGGACCAGGTGCATGTGCCGTCGATCCTCGAACGTATTGGGCAATAGGGTGCGGTACATATGAACCTCTCCATCGAGTTTGCCCCCTTGCTGCCTACCGAATTATTGGCTGTTTTTGGTGTCATCGCGCTCGCCATTGCGGCCTTTGCTATTTTTCGCCGTGCCCGCGGAGCCTTCTTCCGTGCGCTAGCCGCAGCCGTTGTATTTCTCGCACTTTTGAACCCGATAGCACGGGATGAAATTCGCACCGTACTGCCCGATGTGGCTGTTGTGGTGACAGACTTGAGCCAAAGCCAGACGATTGATGGTCGTGATAAGCGGGCCGTTGCCGCCGGAGCCGAGCTCAAAAAGGCACTCAAGAATGCCCGCGATCTGGAAGTGAAGTACGTTACCGTTAGGCCCAATCCGGTGCCGGATGATGAAAGCACCCAGCTCTTCAAGGCCCTGAACGAGGCGTTGGCGGATGTGCCGCCGGAACGTTTTGCCGGGTCGGTTCTGATAACAGATGGTCAGGTGCATGATGTGCCCGAAAGCCTGAAAGCCCAAGGCTATGATGGCCCGGTCCAGGCATTGATCACTGGCCGCAAAACTGAACGCGATCGGCGCATTGTGGTTGAGGAAGCACCGAAATTCGGGATCGTTGGTCAAACATTGACAATCAAGTTCCATGTGGAAGACCACAACATCACCGAAGGCACCGCTGAAGTAACGCTGAGCCGGGGGGGTCAGCAGACGGAACGTCTTGGTGTCCCTGTTGGTCGCAGCGTTGAGATCGAAATCAAGATTGACCATGGTGGCACCAACATCACCGAGTTGGCCGTGGCACCGGTCCCTGGTGAAATCACCGAAATCAATAATCGTGTTGTCGTTTTAACCGATGGCGTTCGTGATCGACTGCGTGTTTTGCTGGTATCCGGCGAACCTCATGCAGGCGAGCGCACCTGGCGAAACCTGCTGAAATCCGATGCGGCCGTAGACCTGGTGCACTTCACCATTCTGCGCCCACCTGAGAAGCAGGATTCAACGCCGATTAATGAACTTTCGCTCATCGCGTTCCCAACCCGCGAACTCTTTTCCCAAAAATTGAGTGAGTTCGACCTGATTATCTTTGACCGCTACCAGCGCCGTGGTGTGCTGCCGCTCATCTATTTGGCCAACGTTTCACAATTTGTAGAGGAGGGCGGGGCAGTGCTGACTGCGGCAGGCCCGGCTTTCTCCACGCCATTGAGCCTCTATCGGACGCCTCTTTCTTCACTCCTGCCGTCAGTGCCCACAGGTGAAGTCATCACCCGGCCTTTCCATCCTGTCATAACCACTCGTGGACACCGCCATCCCGTAACGCGGGGATTGAAGGGTGGTGAACAATCGCCGCCGGACTGGGGCCGTTGGTTCCGCCTGATTGATGTTGACCCGAAACAGGGTGAAGTGGTGATGCGCGGAGCCTCGGACCGGCCCCTGATGATCCTTGACCGGGTCGGCAAGGGCAGGGTGGCCCAACTGTTGTCGGATCATGCCTGGCTCTGGGCTCGGGGCTTTGAAGGTGGTGGCCCACAAGCCGAAATGCTCCGCCGTCTGGCCCATTGGCTCATGAAAGAACCGGATCTTGAAGAAGAGGCGCTTCTGGGCAGCCACAAAGGCAGAACTCTGACCGTAGAGCGTCGGACCATGGCTGAAACAGCAAAGCCAGTCACGGTGACTTCGCCCTCTGGCAAACAGGCTGAAGTCCAGATGAGCCAGGAACTGCCTGGCGTTTGGCGCGGCCGCCTGATTGTCAATGAAGTTGGTGTGCACCGGCTGGAGGATGACGCCCTGTCTGCCGTCGCAGCAGTGGGGAGCGCCGATCCACGTGAGTTGGCAGAAATAATAGCCTCGACGAAAAAACTGGCACCTATTCTGAATTTGAGTGGAGGGCGTGCGTTCTGGGTATCCGAGGCTGGTGCTGTTGAGGTTTCACTGCCTGCAATCCGCAGGATCGAACCGGGCAGGCGCATGTCCGGTCAGGGCTGGATGGGCCTGAAGCGTAATGGCGCATATCGCGTTGAGTCCTTGCGCGAGATATCCTTGTTCTCGCACTTGTTGGCGCTCGCGGCCTTGCTTTTCCTGCTGGCGTTCGCTTGGTACCGCGAAGGTCATTAACCCCCTGAGCAAAGCCTGCATTTGATACCCTGCAAGAATCGAATCATCATTGCAAAGGGATCTCCAATGACCATGGAGCATGGCCACAGTACCTCTGAAATCCGCGATCGGCTGTCTCTCGACCGCCAGCCAAGCTACGTAAGAGATTGGGTCTACGGGGGCATTGATGGCGCAATCACAACATTTGCCATTGTGGCCGGTGTTGTCGGTGCGGCTCTGTCATCGAAGGTTATCATAATCCTCGGGTTGGCCAATTTGCTGGCTGACGGGTTCTCCATGGCCGCGAGCAATTATAGCGGTACCAAAGCGGAAGTGGACGACCATGCGCGGTTGCGGGAAGTGGAGCGACGGCACATCGCAGCCGTGCCTGAAGGCGAGCGTGAAGAGGTGCGCCAAATTCTCCAAGCCAAGGGGCTCAGGGGCAAAGCGCTCGATGAAGCTGTTGTTGCGATTACATCAAATGAGGAAACCTGGATAAAGACCATGTTGACGGAGGAGTACGGCTTGAGCCCTGTGCTCCGCGACCCTTTGCTATCTGGCCTCAGCACATTCGGGGCGTTCGTCTTGTGCGGCGCAGTGCCGTTGCTGCCCTTTGTCTTTTATCTCGATAACCCGTTCCCACTTGCCGTGATCACGACGGGTCTCGTGTTTTTTGTAATCGGTACCATCAAAAGCCGTTGGTCTCTGGCATCCTGGTGGAAATCAGGTCTGGAAACACTGTGTATCGGCCTGCTCGCGGCAGGATCAGCCTATGCGATTGGGTATTTGCTCAAAGGTATCGTTTAACGACCAGGATTGATCTGCATCAAAGACTGTTCGTGAGGGGAAATCTAGGTTTCGAGCGTGTCTTGCCGTTCGCTGCTCGAAGTGGCCGGAAAGTCATCAGGCCGAAACCCCGCCGTTTCCGCCTGCGAGCGGCGGATGGTTGGACATTCGCCTAACCGTTCCCTCAGGCCCCGCCGCCACCGCCGCTCTTACCAAAACGCACCAAGCAGTCGGAGAAATTTCATGGGCATTTCAACTATTCTTGTATCCTTGAATGAAACCGGCCGGGTCGACACACTTTTGAAAGTGACCGCCAACCTCGCCGCCAAATATGATGCGCACGTGATCGGCCTCTATGTCATTCCGGCTGCGTATGTCTATCCAGGCGTTTCAATACACGTCACTGCGGACATGATTGATGTGGGTCAGAAATTTTTCCGTGATCGTGCAAAAAAGACGGAAGAGAAGTTCAACGAATGCATGCGCAAACAGGGACTGAAGGGCGAGTGGCGCAACATTGAAGGAAAGAGCCACCTGATTTCCTCTACAGTTGTCGATCATGGCCGCCAGGCAGATCTCGTTGTGATCAGCCAGGTGGAGCAGGCCGCCGCGACTGGGACCGATGTGGAGTTCGCGGAAAAAGTGATCATGGACGTAGGACGGCCTGTGCTCATGGTTCCCAAATGCGGCAACTTTGAAGGACGCATGGATAGTGTTGTGATCGGTTGGAACGCCACGCGAGAATCTGCGCGTGCCGCGTTTGATGCGATTCCGATTTTCGAGGATGGTGCAACCGCGCATATTATTTGGGTGGATTCAGAACTTAACCAAGGCACCACCAATATGCTTCCAGGGACGGAACTGGCCACGACGCTCGCTCGTCATAACATTGAAGCGATTTCTGAACCCGTGACGGCACCTGATCTCGAGCCGGCAGATGTTCTTTTGAACAGGGTCTCCGATGTGGGAGCGGATATGCTCGTTATGGGTGCCTACGGTCATTCGCGATTGCGCGAGTTCATCTTTGGTGGAGCAACCCGCAAGATCCTGGATCAAATGACCGTCCCGGTGCTCATGTCACATTAGACAAAAATTTAGCCAGCACTCTGAAATGAGCGCTGGCCAACAGTTGTTCAAAAATCGGGCCGGAATTATTGGCCGCGGGAGGAAAGGTATCCGAACACAAGAATAAACATCGCTGCTGCGGTGAGAGGGACAAAGAGGTAAATTAGTTCGCCAAGTGTCATCGGTTGCTCCTTCTCAAAGTTTCAAGGAACATCGCCGATCTGATCTCCTTCGGCTTTGATCTGGATCAAGTGGTTTCCGGCCGCCTGAGTGTGTTAAAGAGGCGGTCTAGGGGTGCGGGGAGCGCATTCCGCAGAGCTCCACAACGTCCGGTCTGCCGTGATTAGCCGCATTGATAACTTCAACCGAAAACTGGGACATGCCATTGCCTGGTTAGCGCTTGCACTGGTGCTGGTCCAATTCACCGTCGTGGTTCTGAGATATGTATTTTCAATTGGTTTCGCGCCAATGCAGGAAGCTGTCTGGCACCTGCATGGTCTGCTGTTCATGCTCGGAGCTGGCTACACGCTGTTGCGTGATGAACATGTGCGGGTTGACGTGCTTTATCGCGAAGCGTCGCCGAAACAAAAAGCCATCACGGATTTTGGCGGTTGTCTGCTGTTTGTGATCCCGGTTTGCGGCCTCACCTTTTACACGTCGTGGGACTATGTGCTGAATGCGATCTACGACTTTCAGAACGGCAACTGGATTTTGGAGAGCTCACCGGAATTTGGCGGATTACCGTTGATCTGGGCTTACAAGCTGATCATCTGGATATTTGCCGCCGTGGTGTTTGTGCAGGGATTGTCAACTGCAGCCAAGGCGTTGGCCTTTTTGCGCGGGTCTGCCAATATTTATCCGCCACTTGAAAATCCGTCCGGACGGCAATTTTGATGGATCTCTCAATCTGGCTCTGCGCAACCATGTTCGTTGCTGTTTGCGGCTTGTTGCTGCTCGGCTTTCCGGTTGCCTTTACGCTGGCGGGCACAGCCACAATATTTGCCCTGATAGGTTATGGGGTTGGCGTATTTGATCTGGCGTTATTGGTTGCATTGCCACAGCGCATTTTTGCAGTTATGTCGAGCGAGGTGCTCGTTGCGGTGCCGCTCTTTGTGTTCATGGGGGTTATGCTGGAGCGATCAAGGGTGGCCGAGGATCTTCTGGATACCATGGGCCGGGCCTTTGGTGCGCGGCCCGGCGGACTGGCATTGTCGGTTACCTTGGTCGGCATGCTGCTCGCGGCCTCAACCGGCATCGTTGGCGCAACCGTTGTCACCATGGGGCTGTTGGCTTTGCCTGCCATGCTGACTCGCGGATACAGCCCCGCCTTTTCATGTGGCTCCATTTGTGCGGCTGGGACATTGGGGCAGATCATTCCGCCGTCAATCGTTCTGGTGATTTTGGGGGACCAGATTTCGATTGCGTATCAGAACGCGCAATATGCCAAGGGTATTTTTGCCCCGGATACGGTCTCGGTAAACGATCTGTTTGCGGGAGCACTTTTGCCAGGCCTCATGCTTGTTGGCCTCTATCTGGTCTACCAGGTGTCTTTTGCCATTTGGCGGCCGGAGCAAGCTCCGGCCATACCGGCAGCGCAACATAGTCCGGATTTCTGGGCTGATCTTGCAAAAACGCTGATTGCTCCCTTGTTGCTCATCCTTGTCGTGCTGGGGTCAATTCTGGCCGGTATTGCTTCGCCAACAGAGGCTGCTTCCTTTGGAGCGGTCGGGGCCATGATGCTGGCAGGCATTCGCCTGTCCCCGCACGGGGACACGCCAATTTTTGCAGGAGTGCTTTGCGCAGCAGCGCTTCTGGTGCTGACGGCCAGTTTCGATTTGCGCTGGCAGCGTGATGCAGTCCCCGTGGGCGACAAGGCCGCGATTGCCCTGGCCCTGTTATTCGCCTCTGGTCTTGCCTGGGGGATCTGGAAAGCTATTTCAGGGACATACGGCGCGAGAGACCGGGAGGGCACACGCGTTTTGCTCAGCGTTATGCGATCAACCATGGTCATCTCATCAATGATCTTCGTGATTTTGATTGGTGCAACGCTGTTCTCGCTTGTTTTCCGCGGGTTCGGCGGAGACAAGGTCATCGAGGATTTTCTGCAAAATCTGCCCGGAGGTGCTCTTGGAGCGATCCTGGTTGTGATGGCCGTCATGTTCCTCATGGGCTTTTTCCTGGACTTTCTGGAGATCGTGTTCATCGTCGTCCCCATAGTGGCGCCCATCCTTTTGCAGATGGAGTTTGCACCAAGCGAAGTGATCAGTCCCGTGTGGCTGGGGGTCATGATGGGCCTCAATATTCAGACATCGTTTCTGACCCCGCCGTTCGGATTTGCCTTATTTTACTTGCGCGGCGTGGCGCCAGACGCGATACGGACCGTGGACATCTATAAAGGGGCGGTCCCGTTCGTGTGCCTCCAGCTCGTCGCATTGTGCGCGTTGTGGTTCTGGCCGGAACTGGCAACCTGGCTACCCGATTGACTCTATGGGGAGATGACGAGATGAAAGCTGCAGACCTTTTTGATCTTACTGGCGAAGTGGCCTTGATCACCGGCGCCTCGACCGGTCTTGGACGGAACTTCGCAAAGGTCCTGGCGGCAAACGGCGCCAGGGTGGTGATCGCTGCGCGCAGCACAGACAAGCTGGAAAGTTTGAAAGCCGAAATCGAGGCTGAGGGTGGTGGCGCGCTGGCTGTCACACTGGACGTGGCAGATCGTGAACAAATTGCGCCGGTCTTCGATGCCGCAGAGTCCGCCTTCGGGACGGTTACGCTCCTCATCAACAATGCCGGCATATCCGGCAACATGGCTGGCATGGACCTCACGCCGGAAGATTGGCGTGAGGTCATGGCCGTGAACCTTGATGCCCCCTGGTTCTGCGCTCAGGAAGCCTCTCGCCGCATGAAGGAAGCAGACACAGGCGGGGCGATCATAAACATCGCATCTGTAGCTTCCTACCGTGCCCTCAAGACCCTCGTAGCCTACGGGGCCACGAAGGCCGCCATAAAACAGCTCACATCAAATCTTGCCGTGGAGCTTGCTGGCTCAAACATCCGCGTTAATGCCATTGCACCGGGCTACATCCTGACAGAAATCAACCGCCAGTTCTTTGAAAGCGGGGCCGGGGATCACATGATCAAAACCATCCCCCAACGCCACATCGGTGACCCAAGTGACCTGGATGGCACGATCCTCCTTCTGGCCTCACGCAAGGCTAGTGGTTTTATGACAGGGACGACGATTATTGTTGATGGTGGTCAGGTGTTGGGGGTTTAGGCAATTGGCCTGATCCTGCCGGAAGAGATTATGTAGATTGGCGGATGGCTGCCGCAGACGAAGTTGAGTTTTTTGATCTCGGTCTGGTTGCCTGAAGATGGCAAATTCAACCCAAGCAAGCGAGTGCTGTTGATCAGAGGAGCGTTCGTTATCTGAGGCCGCGTTTCGGTATACGGTTGCCTAAGCCGAGCGCATTCCTGATTGGAATACGCATGTCCCAACCGAGCATGACTGATGGGCCTCCAATCGTGCAACAAGAACGGCGGCGCGCCTTGCACGCGGATTACTATTCAAACGAAGACATCTTTGCCCAGGAAAAGGAGAAGCTGTTCTTCAAGGCCTGGCAGTATGCTTGCCATGCAAGTGAACTCGCAGAACCTGGTGCTTTTGTAGCCCCTTAGTATCCTGAATCAGAATGTATTTGTCGTGCGCTGCCCCGACGGCGAAATCAGAGCCTTTTATAATATATGTCCACATCGCGGACACAAGCTGGTCGAAGGTTTCGGAAGGAAGAACGTCATCGTGTGCCCTTACCATCATTGGAGCTTTTCGCTTGATGGGTCTTTGCGCAGCTTGAGATCGATGAAAACGAGTGCAGCTCCCAACAAACAGTCGGTCTGCCTGCACAGTGTCTGCGTTGATCGTTTGCTCGACTTCGTCTTTGTTAATCTCGATCCGGATGCCGCGCCGATCTCAGAATATTGGCCGGGCGTCGAGGAGCATATCCTGCAAACCTGTCCGAACGTTTCAAACTATGTGCTGGGTAATTCCGCGGTCGCGATTCATGAAGTTGATGTGGTTGCCAATTGGAAAATTCAGATCGATAATTATCTCGAATGCCAGCATTGCCGTCATGGCCACATCTCGTTCGCCGATATGCTGGATATCAACAACCAGACCTACACGCTCGACCAGAATCTCGCCTACAATTTCATTCCCTCGTCGGGTAAGGCTGACAATCTGGCTTACCCGCTCGATCCGGAACACGACGTGATGGACCTGCACTTCTGGTATTTGTTCCCGAACGTGGGCATCTCCCAGTTCGCCGGCCTTGGGAATCTCAGCCTCTTTCAGTAGAATCCCATCCACACAGGCAGGGCGCACCGGCTCAGTATCAATCTGGAGGTTCCCGAGCCACCGATCCGGGAATGCGCGAACGGCAGCACAAGAGGATGATTTGGGGACAGGATGTTCTTCAACTGGAAGATATTCGTTTTTGCTCTCGGTCCAGGAAGGCATGACGCAACGCTGTTTCGATCAGGGCTGGTACATCTTCGATTGGGAGAACATGGAATTTTCCGAAGCGATGATGCGCCATTTCCACGACACTTACCTTGATCACATGCAGGTCTGACAGGAACGCATGTCATTAAAAAGTGGCTTCTTCTTAACTCCAAATTTTGACTGTTCGGGCACTCTGAGCTTGAGGAAAGTTCAAGCTCAGGGTCTGTGCGCGATAAAAACCAAATCGATTATTATGCTGGTTGGCCTTTTGGTTCTGCTCCTGCCTGCAGGATATATTGCAAAGGATCGCATTGAAATTCTGCCCCAATCGGTCAGTCATCCGGCCGTTATTCTGTCCTGCAAAAGCAAGGCGCACCGGAAAGTGGGCGGAAGACGGGGCTGGGGCTATGCTCCGGTTGCGGTGACGCCCAGCGGCCATAAAGCAGTTGGGACCAAGTTTATTTCCGATGCCACATGGTGCCGGTCGCAGATTGGCCGAAAAACAACGATTCTGGTGAATCCATCCGATTCGAAAAAAGCCGCATCAACAGCTTCTTCCAGTTCTGGCTTTTCCCGTCTTTCATTCTGCTTGCACTGGGCTTTTTTGCATTTGGCCGGAACGCCAGGCTGAATCTCCTGTTCTTTGCCGGGTTCTTTACAATTGCCGGCGGCGCAACAGCCAAGGAATTCGGTGCGTTTGACAGCATGTTGGGGAGCACAAAAGTGCCCCGACAACTTCATTCGCAGATGGTATTGAACTTCTGCATTCAGAAAGCCGTGGTGGAGGAAAGGGTACAGTACAAGGCAGATCTCAGGCGTCTGAACTGTTCGAGCTTCAACATCACGGATATCTCGGCCTTGGCAGATTTCACCGGGCTGCAGGAGTTGAGGCTCTGGCGTAACAACGTCACTTCGCTCCAGCCATTGCAGAACATGACCGAATTGCGTGTGTTGGGCCTGAGCCGGAATTGGAAACTTGCCTCCTTTCAAGGGCTGGAGAGTTTGACAAAGCTTGAGACACTGCACGCCCGCAACATGAAGGTTACCGATTTGACACACCTTTCGGGGATGAAAAACCTTCGTGTGGTTGATCTCTATGGCAACAAGATTTCAGATATTTCGGTTCTTGAAGACCTCAGCAATCTTGAAGAAGTGATCTTGAGCAGAAATCCCGTAGAGGATATCTCGCCGCTCAGAAACAAGCCCTCTCTGAAGAAGGTATCCTTTTATAAAAGCCAGATCCGGGACATTTCGGCTCTTTACGGGAACGGGCACCTCGAACAGGCCGGGATCAATCAGATGAAGGGCTGTGTGGATTGTGGGCAGGTCCGCGGATTGCGCGGGAGGTTGTTGCCAAGCGCGAAGGTCTACGTGCCCAAGTTCTGCCGATAGCGTCATTTCCGCCTGCTGGACCAGCGCGCCCTTGAATCTTCCGGTCTGAGTGGTGAAAAGTATCTGCAACACGAACCAGAGGTAAGCGGATATGGATTTCACAATTTCCCCCGAACTTGAAGAATTGCGCCAGCGGGTCAGGGCATTTATCGCCGAAGAGGTCATTCCGCTGGAAAGTGACCGCGAAAACTACAACGAATATGAAAACATAAAGCTCTCCGTGCTTGGCCCCATGCGCGAGAAGGCAAAGGCGGCCGGGCTATGGGCACCGCAAATGCCGAAATCACGCGGCGGTCTTGAACTGCCGATCACAGGCTGGGCGGTCTTCTACGAAGAGGCGGCACGATCAATTTTCGGGCCGGTGATCCTTAATTGCCAGGCACCTGACGATGGCAATCAGTCTGTCCTCAACAAGGTGCTCGCAACGGAAGAGTTGAAAGACAAGTGGCTCCAACCCATCATCGACGGCGATGTGCGTTCGTCATTTGTTATGACCGAACCTCACCCCGGTTCAGGTTCTGATCCCGGCGGCATGATGCTGACGCGGGCCGAAGCCAAGAACGATCATTACGTGATCAATGGGCGCAAGTGGTTCATTTCCGGGGCGGATGTGGCCAGTCATTTCATCCTTATCGCGCGGACCTCAGATGATCCGCGAAACGGTTTGACCGCATTTCTGTTTCACAAGGACGACCCGGGCTGGCGCATCGTGCGGCGCATCGGGAACATGGGGCCTGATGAACACGGCGGCATCTGTGAGCTCGAATTCGATGGTCTTGAAATTCCTATGGAACACCGCCTGATGGAGGAGGGCGATGGTCTGCGCCTGACCCAAATACGCCTTGGCCCGGCGCGCCTGACCCACTGTATGCGCTGGCTTGGCATGGCCAAGCGGTGCATGGAAGTGGCAAGCGAATACACCTCCACGCGCGAGGCGTTTGGTGAAAAGCTAGGCGACAAGGAATCCATCAAGATGATGTATGGCGACCTTGCCCATGAGATCCACATTGGCCGTTTGCTCACGATGAATGCCGCCTGGAAACTGGATCAGGGGTCCCGCGCCCGCAAGGAAGTCTCAATGGCCAAGATCCACGTGGCGGACGTCTTGCACAAGGCGGCAGACACCGGGATCCAGATGTGCGGAGCCAAAGGTTATTCGGAAGACACAGTTCTTGAGTGGATTTATCGCTACGCCCGTTGCGCCAAGCTGGTAGATGGCGCGTCTGAAGTGCACAAGATGGTGCTCTCAAGGTTTTACGAAAAAGAAGGGGACGGCTTCTGGAACTGGGGTGCTGACGATTGATTGAAGCGTACATTCTACCAAGCCATAGATTCGCCCGTAAACTAGGTGCTGGTGCCGCTTGCACCATACTGGTGAGCTTTGGCGCGTCAGGATTGGGACTGCACAAAGCGGTCTGGGATTGCCGGATGCAGGCGCCGCCGATCACAAAAGTATTGTTTGTTCGCGAGCAATAGCCCGAGGCATTCTGCGGACCAATCCAGTTGTGAAAGGTCCTCTTCTCATGCCGCTGCAGAACCCCACCCGCCGCCCTCGTGGGCCAGCGTGAAGCGATAGCGGCCCTCCCGTGAAGGATTCTCCTCAGGATCAAGGCTTTCGTCGATGAAGATGCTGCCGTCGCCGTAGATCGCGCCAAGGGTGTCCGGTTGGCCGTTCATAGGGCGCGGAATGTTGTGGCGCGCGTGCATGTCGTCAAGCTCGATCCGCAGATTGAGGTACTTTTCGATGATGTTCTCAACGGGGATCGGCGGTTCGATCGTCACGCCTCGTGCGCGCTCATATTCTCCAATCAGGGATGCTGCATCACGCTCGATAACCTCGTCGGCAAGAAAACAATAGGAACGCAACCCATGAAAACAGCTCTCCTCGTCATCGATGTCCAGATGGCGCTGGCCCACGATGATGCAAACGGTGCCGAACGATCATGTCTTCAGGCCGAGCAGAATATCTCAACCCTTCTGTCGGCGTTCCGGGAAAAGGGTGATCCGGTCATTCATATACATCATCATGGGTTTTGACCCGGACGATCCCTTCCATGCCGATGCGCCGGGCGCTGCTGTGCAACCTGTTGCTGAGCCCCATGAGCATGAACCGGTCTATGTCAAACATGTGAGCAGCGGCTTCATCGGTACCAGCCTGGACGAAGACCTGCGGAACGCCGGTATCGAACGGCTCGTAACCTGCGGCGCCACGGCGAACCATTGCGTGGAAACCACAACGCGGATGGCTGGAAATCTTGGCTTTGAGACGTTCTATGCATCAGACGCGGTATGGGCATACGCTGCAACCGGCCCCGACGGGGTGGAACACAGCACAGAGCAAGTGCATTCCACAAGCCTCGCCAACTTGGAAGGCGAATTCGCGAGGGTGCTGCCGACGGCCAAACTATTGGCACTTTAACCGCTGTCAGATTTTCACCGCGCCGCTTCGGATCAGAAGTGCAGAGAAATATCCCGATGATCTGAGTTGCAGCGCGCGATCGCGAGGGATTGAGCTGGCGGCAAGCGGCGTTGCTTGCGCAAGCCAATGGTTTCGCGGATTTGTCCTTCATATGACTTGAGCGCCGGCAACAGTTCGGCGCTCGCTTTTTTGCGCCAGGTCACCTCTGCCTGGTATGTCGCAAGTGCCTTGTCCAGCGCCTTGCCCACCTTTTCAGGATCTGCTTTCTTGCCCCGCAGTTGCTTGCGGGCCTTGCTCAGGTCTGAGCGGATCTTTTTGACACCAGCGATCTTGCGCATCCGTTTTGACAGCTCCTTGATAATGTTTGAAGCGGCCTTGGGCTCTTTATCTGCAATAGCGACTTTCAGCCCGGACATCTCGGACGAGAAGCCTTCAAGCGCCTCGGTTCCTTCGACTATGGCAATCAGCTTTGCAACACTCTCGTAGGCGCCATCTGCTGCTCTACGGTAGTCGCGGCGAGCTTTGGTGTCGGCTTTTTGCAGGGCTGCGAAGGCCTTGCGGTCGGCTTCCCAATTGTCCGGAATCTGAACCTTCAACGCTTCAATCTCTTTGTCGATTTCGGTCAGATGCGCCTCGCCAGCCGCGATGGCTTTTTGATCCGGTGGCGTTTGACGCTTGAGCCTTGTGAGCAGGCTGGCCTGTTCTTTCTTTTCGGCTTCCCGCTTGCGAATGTCGCTTTCGAGACGTCGCACCTTGAAATGAAGATCCCGGAAGCCCACCGCGCCTTCATCGCGTGCTTTTTCGGCCGTGGCGATCTTCTCAAGATGACCGAACACGGAGAGTGAAAGATCGAAGCCCTTGACCGTCTGCTTCTGTAGTTTGGCCGGCAGATAAGAGAGGTTTCTTGTGCGGACCTGGGTGATCGCATCGCGGATTTCGTTGCCGCGGGTGGAGTACTCCTCGAACACATAACGCTCCATGCAATATTTCAGGCGCGGGTTGATCGGCGGCGGTGCCGTATCGGACGTTAATGAAATCCGGTTCGGCAGATAGTTCACGAGACTTGGTGTGATGCCGACAATCACCAGAGCGAGCAATTGCAAACCGATAAAGGCGATAACGCCTTGGTACATGGAGGTGGTTTTGACCATCGCTGGTGCAACGCCCCTAAGGTAGAACAATGCAAACCCGAATGGCGGCGTCAGGAAGGATGTCTGGATGTTCAGGCCAATCATGACGCCGAGCCATACGGCCGTGATGTTGGCCGAGGGGTCCATGAGCAGGATCGGAGCAACGATTGGCACAACGACCACTGCAATCTCGATGAAGTCCAGGAAAAAGCCCAGGATGAAGATCACGGCCATGACGATAATGAACTGCGCCCAGAAACCGCCGGGCAGGCTGGTCAGGAATTCACGAACCAGTTCTTCGCCGCCAAAAGCACGGAAGGCTGCGGTCAACATCGCAGCGCCCAAAAGGATGATGAAAACAAGCGAAGTGGTCTTGGCGGTTTCCACCATCACGCCTTGCATTGTGTCTTCGATCTTGAAGGCTCGCCAGCCGCTCCAGAAGACTGCGATCAGGAAACCAGTGACCGCGATCACCGATAGTGCAACGCCCCATGCGTCTGAGGTCGTCTTGATGTTGCGTATGTTAACGTCCCAAATGTTCCCAATGATAAACACCGCCCCCAGCGAGATGATCGCGAGAATGGCGGGATAAAAGGCATCCTTGCGCCCTTCAGCCAATCTGTAACCAGCCATGATCATGGCGCCCACAGCCCCGATTGCGCCAGCCTGATTCACTGTCGCGATGCCCATAATGATGGAGCCCAGCACCACAAAGATCAGAGTAAGTGGTGGCACCAGGATTAAAAGAACCCGGCCTGCGAATGCGCGATCATAGGAACCTTCAAAGGGGACTGCTGGTGCGTTTTTGGGGCGGAGAAAAGCAAATACAAGGATGAAGGCCATGTACAGCGCCACCAAAACCAGGCCCGGCACGAAAGCCCCCAGAAACATGTCGCCAGCGCTGGTTGAGACCACGCCAAACTCGGATGGCATACTGACCTGCCCGGTTGTCGCCTTGTAAAGGGCCTTGCGGGACGCATCTGCCTGGTCAACGGCGCTGGCAAGCTGATCGGCCAGGATAATGAGGACAATTGACGGCGGAATAATCTGCCCAAGCGTTCCCGAAGCGGCAATGGTCCCGGTTGCCAGCGAATGGGAATAGTTGTTGCGCAGCATTGCAGGCAATGAGATCAGGCCCATGGCGACAACGGTGGCGCCTACAATGCCGGTGGTTGCGGCGAGCAGGGCGCCGACAAATACAACTGAAATGCCAAGGCCACCGGGCACTGGGCCGAACAACTGGGCCATGGCAACAAGCAGATCTTCAGCGATTTTGGACCGCTGCAGCATGATGCCCATGAAAACGAAGAGCGGAATGGCTATAAGCGTATCTCGCTCGACCTCCCAATAAACTCCCCGGAAGTTTGTTACGCCGGCGGTGAGCCATTGCACCGGACTGCCATGAGCAAAATAGGCGGCCGAGTCTCCTGCGAAGAGCCAGCCGCAAAAAGCAGCGAGACCAACGGACAAAATCGCTGAACCGGGAAGCGCAAAGGCAACCGGATAGCCGGAGCCAAGTGCGCCAGCCATCAGCACGATCAGCATTGCCAGAAAAAATAGTTCCATAGTCTTGAGCCGCTCTGAGTTTTCCTAATGGGCCGGTGCCGATTCAAGTTTTCGTTTGTCCGGATCCCCGCGATAGTCCGCGTAAGCCTCTAGCGTATATCCGGCAAACTGAACCATCATGGAAATCGCAAAAATCGCGAGAAAACCAGCCATCAAATACTTCACATACATCCCGAAACCCGATTGCGAGACTTCGAAATTGAGCAGGGGTGATGTGATGATGCTGGACTTGCCGTTCATTCCGAGAACCAGAATGACCCAACACAGGGAAATGCCCAGGAGCACTGAGCCGACGACATTTACAGCGCCTTTGACTCTGGTTGTGAAGCCTGCGTAGAGCACGTCTACCCGCACGTGCCCTTCCTCGGTCAGCGTGTACGCGCTGGCAAAAAGGAAAAGGCCTGCATACCAGAAACGTACCAGGTCGCCTTGGAAGGCCTGTTCATAAGAGAACACAAAGCGGGTTATCACGATCTGCAACTCGGCGACTACCACCAGGAGGGCCAGCCAGGTGAAACCCAGCGTCCGGGTAAAGCCAGCGATAATCAGCGAGATCAGTATCAGCGGAATATGTACATAGGTGCCGCGGAATTTGGAGCGGCCAAGCTGAGTTGTCATCTCCTCGCCGACAATAGCGGCAAGCAGCCCTTCCACCCGCAAAAATGAAATAACCATATCAACCAGGCCGATCAGGAGTGCCATCCAGAAGGCCGCCCGGATAATGTACCGCGTGAGCTGATCCAGAGTGTTTCCATCTGCGCGCAAAGACCGTTCCTTGCTGCTCATGACGTAAAAAATCGGGATTCCAATTGCGGCGAGATAGCTGACAATCTGGAGCCAGGCTAACGCCCCGCCGCCGGTGAACGCTGTACCTGCGCCTGGCCAGCCCCGCCAGAAATTCAAATAGAGATGAATTAGAAACACAAAGGTTGCTGCAACGATGGCCCAGGCGAAAACCCGCATCGCCAGCGTCAGTCTGTCAAATTGATATTCCCCCGTGTCCGCCACTTCTGCAGCGTCCGAGCTCCCACTCTCGGCCATAACCCCTTACCCTCTCAAAGAGTTGGGACGAAGCGATGTGCCACGTCCCTGTTCCGGCAGATGCCGTTTGTCGTCTTATATACCCAGCACCCTGTTACGCTGTACTGAGAACGCCACTTCGGCGATTTTCTGCCAGCCGCCCACTTCCTTGAGCGCCTTCTGGAATTCGTCCAGGATCTTGGCCGCAAGGGCGCTGTGGGCGCGGGTTTCTTCGAACACCGCAGCTGAGGCCTCGCCGAAGCTGTCATAGATGTCTTCGCCGAATTCCTTCACCTCAACCCCGTGATCGTTCACCAGACGGGCAAGATAGGCACCGTTGTTGGCCTGGGTTTCTTCATACTGCGCAGCATGCTCTTCCATGCAAGCCGCCGTGATGATGGCCTGTTCGTGCTTGGAAAGACCGCTCCACCAGCTCTTGTTCATGCCAAACGACAAACCGCCGCCTGGCTCGTGGAAGCCCGGGTAGTAGTAGTACTTGGCCGCTTCATAGAACTTCATGAAGTAGTCATTGTACGGACCAACCCATTCCGTTGCATCAATCGCACCGGACACAAGGTTCTCATAAATCTGCCCGCCCGGAAGCGAAACAGGGGACGCACCAAGCTTGGCCATCACGTCGCCGCCAAGGCCCGGAATACGCATCTTCAGACCTTTGAGGTCTTCCGAAGATTCGATCTCCTTGTTGAACCAGCCGCCCATCTGCGTACCGGTGGCCCCGCACGGCAGGCACTTCAGCCCAAAGCCGTCCGCGATCTCGTCCCACAGAGCCTGACCACCCATGAACTTGATCCAGGCGTTCCACTCAACCGTGGTCATGCCGAACGGAACAGTGGTGAAGAAGGCCCAGCCTGGATGCTTGCCCTTCCAGTAATAGTCGGCTGCGATGTAGGCTTGCGCGTTGCCGGAGGCCACTTCGTCAAACGAGTCAAACGCACCAACGCGCTCGCCGGCTGCGAAATATTGTGTCTTCAGCTTGCCGTCTGAAAGCTCGGTAATGCGGGCAGCCAGTCGCTGCGCGCTGAGCCCGAGGCCCGGAAAGTCCCGCGGCCAGGTGGACACGATAACCATGTCCTTGACGCCCTGCGCAATTGCAGGCGCGGCCAATGTAGACGCAGCAGCCGTAGCCCCCGCAGCAACACCAGCCTTGGTGATAAATGAACGACGATCCATAAGATACTCCCTTGATCGAATGACAAACATGCCGGCAAACATTTGGTTTGCCCACCGACACCTCCCATTGGCTCCGTCACTCCATGCGGCGAAACCTGTATCTGGCCGGATATCATTTGGTGTTACCCGTCCCAGCTATGGCACGATCTTAAAGCCTATCAACCAGAAAAACACAAGCCTCACTGAACTGTAAGCGTGCCACGTTTCGTGGTGTGCGGATGCGCTGACATCGCAATTTCAATTGTTTCAGGGGGAATAGTTCCGGCAACAATTGATACATGGTTCCGCCCCTGCAGACATCAAACTGAAGCGTCGCAGGCCTATCTTGCGCTCCAACAATTCAAACCCGGTGGAGTCAAGACAATGGCAATAAGCACAGTCGCAATTCAGAATGCACCTTCAGTCACATTCACCAGCAAAATTGCTGCGGTCTATAGAAACTGGGTTGCGGTTTGCAGCCACTGCCGTGCGGACCCAAATACAAGTTGTGGGAACACCCGGAAACATGGCAATTCACGATATTCATCCCCTTGGCCCGGTTTACCCGGATCCCCCGCATAGCCTCCGGAAACGTGCACATTCTCCAGAACCATCTGTTCGCCTTCGGTCTCGATCGCTCCAACTTGATAACTGCCAGCATATTTGATCGACAGGTCGGAAAGGCGTCCACCAGAGGTGAGTTTTACGGCCGGCTTCAATTCAGGTGATTGTATTGCCGCCTTTATGATTTCCACACCGACCGCATTAACCGGTTTTTCCACGTGCAGCGTTTCGTCGATTCCCAGAAAATACTTTCCAGGTTTGATGCTTCCATCTGCGCGAATCTCGGGTACCGGCATGTCCAATCCTCTTGTTTGTCTTGCTTCGTTCGCCCGTTCAGCAGGGTGGTTGAAAGTGTGAAACGATACCTGAGGTGGCGCGGCAAGCAGGTGGGGAAACTCACATTTGCTGGTGTCAATGTGAGCCATTAAACGAAAGCTTGGATTCAAGGGGCCGGTTCTGTAAGGAAAACCGGAACTCTATTTCAGGCAGGTAGGATCATGCATACAAAACGGCCTTTGGTTGGCCTTCCCGCAGACACGACCGAAAGAGACGGATTGCCGTTCCATATTCTGGGCGACAAGTACGCGGTGGCTGTCTCAGATGTTGCTAATTGCCATCCCCTGCTGATCCCTTCGCTGGGAGATGCCGAAGCCTTGCGGGATCTCGTCTCAACGCTAGACGGTCTTTTGATCACGGGGTCTCCTGCCAATGTGCATCCCAGCCTTTTTGGCCATGAACCGACACCAGCCCATGAGCCTTATGATCACCCGCGCGATGCCACAACACTTCCGCTCATCGATATGGCACTGGCGGAAGGTATTCCGCTTTTCTGTATTTGCCGGGGGCATCAGGAACTCAACGTGGCGCGCGGGGGGACGATTGCCACTGAAGTTCAGGATCAGCCGGGTAAGATGGATCACCGCGGCGATCCCGGCGAAGTCGAGATGCGATACAAACCGGCTCACGCGATCAGCCTTGCGGAGGGTGGTCTCCTGCACCAGATTCTGGGCACTCGGGAGACCATGGTGAACACGGTGCACCGCCAGGCGATCGAAAAGTTAGGAGCTGGTCTTAAGGTCGAAGCAACGGCGCCCGACGGCCTCATCGAGGCTATATCGATCGACGATGCCAAAGATTTTGCCTTGTCCGTGCAATGGCACCCGGAATACAAGGCTGTCCAAAACGCCGATTCAGTGAAACTGTTCAAGGCGTTTGGTGACGCCGCGCGCGCGCGGCATGCCGTACGTACCGGAAAAACGGAATTGCGTAAAGCCGGTTAGGTCTCCTCCGGGCTGACAATGCCCGGCAGTTCGCGCAAGCTGTCCAGCAGCACCTTGGGCTTCCCGGGCATGTTATCGTCGGGCAGACCGAAGCGGTTAATGCGGGCCACCTGATAACCGAAATGGGCGCCAGCTTGTGCATCCCAGGTGTTGGCTGAAACGAAACAGATGTTTGAGGGCCCCGAAACGCCAAGCCGCTTCACCGCCAGCTGGTAAACGCGATTGTCCGGCTTGTAGACCCCTACGTCCTCAACCGAAATCACATCGTCCAGCACTTCGCGCAACATGGCCGAGGAAACTGCGCCTTCGAGCATATCCGGGCTGCCATTGGAGAGAATGGCCGTTTTCAATCCGGCGAGTTTGAGTTCGCTCAGGCAATCTTTGGCATCCTCGTATGCATCCAGGTTGAAATAAAGATCCATCAGTTCTTCGCGTAAGCCGGGATTCTCAACGCCATGAGATGAAAGGGCGAAATCGAGCGCCTCACCAGTGACCTGCCAAAACGGGGCATGCGCGCCCATAAGCGTGCGCAACCATGTATATTGGAGTTGTTTGAGACGCCACATGGCCGATACGGCATCTGCATGTTCGCCAACCTTTGATGCAAGGCTGGCGACCGGGGCATGGACATCGAACAGGGTGCCATAGGCATCAAAGACGCAAGCCTCAATGCCATCGAATTTCACGTCGCTCATTGTGAACCTCCGGCTATGCCATTCGCGCCTCCCACCCTGAGCGTGTATGCAATTTTGCCGCGAGTTCTGCAACCTGAATTCCATCTGCTGGAAGTCCCCAACTGGCAGGAATTGATTGGTTTTAGGCCCGTTAAAGCCTTCACAGAATTGCAATGTGTGTTAGGATCGGTCCTTGTATTTCCCTGCCATGGAACCTTCTCCTATGTCGCATGAACACGACCACGATCATTCTGAAATTCCGGAAATGGATTTGCGGGTGAAAGCACTGGAATCCCTTCTGGTGGAGAAGGGCTACGTGGATCCTGAAGCGCTCGATGTGATCATCGAAACCTATGAACACAATGTGGGGCCGCGCAATGGCGCCAAGGTTGTTGTCAAAGCCTGGACTGAGCCTGACTACAAGGAGTGGCTGCTGAAAGACGGGTCGGCTGCGATTGCTTCTCTGGGGTTCACCGGGCGCCAGGGGGAGCACATGGATGTGGTCGAAAACACCAACCAGGTGCACAACATGGTCGTCTGCACGCTTTGCTCCTGCTACCCGTGGGCTGTCCTGGGCCTGCCGCCGGTCTGGTACAAATCTGCTCCGTATCGCTCCCGGGCCGTGATCGATCCTCGTGGTGTGCTGAGCGAGTTTGGGGTGAGTATCCCTGAAGACCGTGAGGTGAGGGTGTGGGATTCCACCGCCGAAATGCGCTATCTGGTGTTGCCGCAGCGCCCGAAAGGGACAGATAAGTGGTCGGCAGAACAGCTCTCTGAACTTGTCACCCGAGATTCAATGATTGGCATGGGTCTGGCGCTGGATCCTGCGGAGGCCGCAGCATGAACGGCCCGCAGGACATGGGGGGCTTGCAAGGGTTTGGCCCGGTGGTCCCTGAACCGAATGAACCGGTTTTTCATGCCGAATGGGAGAAGAAGGCCCTGGCGCTCACCGTGGCAATGGGCTTTGGCGGTATGTGGAATATCGACAAATCCAGGCATGCCCGTGAGTGTGTTGGACCAAGTAACTATATCTCCTGGAGCTACTACAAAATCTGGACAGGTGCTTTGGAGGCATTGCTGAAAGACGCAGGCCTCGTTACGCAAAAGGAAATCGAGAGTGGGCAGTCTCTGGGCGACCCGGCTCCAATAAAGCGGGTTCTGGGTGGAGGGGATACGGCAACGATCCTCTCCAAGGGCGGCCCTTATATCCGGGAAATCGAGAATAAACCTCAATATCAGCCCGGTGACAGGGTTCGGACCATCAACAATCATCCAACCGGCCATACGCGTTTGCCACGCTACTTGCGCGGCCGGGAAGGGGTGATCCACAAAATTCATGCTGCCCACGTGTTCCCGGACAGCAACGCTCATGACAAGGGTGAGGACCCGCACTGGCTCTACAGTGTGCGGTTCAAGGCAACCGATCTCTGGGGCAAGCAGGCCAACCCGGTTGACCATGTGCATGTGGATTGCTGGGAGCCCTATCTTGAGCGCGTCTGAAGCAGAACAACAGGCACTGGCTGAGATCGGGAGCATCCCGTGTGATGGAAATGAACCTGTCTTTCAGGAACCCTGGGAAGCGCAGGCTTTCGCCTTGACGGTGGCTTTGCATCGGGCTGGAAAATTCACCTGGGCCGAATGGGCATCTGCCCTGGGTGCTGAATTGAAAGCAGCCGGCCCTCAGCAGGACGGAACAGATTATTATCGCCACTGGATGAGCGCGTTGGAAAAAATCTCATCGGCAAAAAAGCTCACCGATGAGGCCGAACTTCAGCACCGGAAGGAGGCTTGGGACCGCGCCGCTCACGCAACGCCGCACGGCCAGCCTATCCGGTTGAGCGCTGACCAGGCTTAGCCACGTCTATGTTGAGTTTATTTGTACCTTACATTGTGACCAAGAGGTGATAGTGAGCCGCTGAAATTTTGTCTCTTGAGGTAAGGTACGACCTCCCATGCACACAGAACGCGCGCATCTGGAAGCCCTGCAAAGTCAGCTGCATGCATTGGCAACAAAGCCTCTGGAAGAGGCAACCGGATTGCCTCCCGGAATTTATTTGAATGATGAAGTTGCCGAGCTGGAAAGGGAGAAGATTTTCAGGAGGGATTGGGTCTGTCCGGGTCTGGCAGCAGAAATTCCGGAAGCGGGCGATTATCTGAGTTTTTCCGTTGCTGGCGAGCCGGTTTTTTGCGTGCGCGATTCCAAAGGTGAAATCCGCACTTATGCCAATGTCTGTCGCCACAGGATGATGAAACTTGTGGAAGGCCGCGGGCACGCAGGCCGGATCGTATGCCCTTACCATGCCTGGACCTACAATCTTGATGGCCAGCTCATCAGCGCTGCGCAAATGAAATGGTCTTCGGGATTTGATAAGAAGGAAATGTGCCTGCCGGAAATCCGCACGGAAATCTGGGAGGGCTGGATTTACATCACACTCAATCCCGATGCTTCCCCGGTGCAGGAGTGTCTGGTGGGGCTGAAAGAAGTGGTGGGGCGCTACAATATGGCGGGCTACGTTCCCGTCGTACATCAGGAGCATGTGTGGCAGACCAACTGGAAGCTGCTCACAGAGAATTTTATGGAGGGGTACCATTTGCCGGTTGCCCACAAGGCAACCGTCGGCGCCTGGTTCCCGGCGGAAGAAACCGGTTTTCCCGAAGAAACCTTCGATGCTTTCACGTATCAGACGTTTGCCAAGAGCGAGAATGCCAAATACGGCCGCGCCCATAAGAACAATGCGTCGCTTGAAGGCGCCTGGCGCTATACATCCGTTCTTCCTACCGTTTTCCCCTGTCACATGTATGTGCTGGCGCCTGATCACCTGTGGTACCTGTCTCTCAGGCCCAGAGGCATCGGTGAAGTTGATGTGAGATTCGGCGTCGCGCTGGCACCCGAAGTTCACGAAGAACTTGGAAGCGACGATAAATGGCTCTCGGAGCTGGTTGATTTCTTCGACGTGGTGAATGCAGAAGACCGCCACGTTGTGGAGGGAATTTTTGCTGGTGCAAAGTCAAGATTTGCGCAGCCTGGTCCGCTCAGTTGGCTGGAACGCGAGATCCATGATTTCGAAAAATATCTGGCCCGGCGGCTGACATAAAAAAGTTTGAATTTCGACACGGGTTTTCGTTGCGAAGCAGTTTGAAAGCTCTATGTCAGTCTGCACGTGAAAACCGGCAATCGGAGCCAATACATGCATGGCCGAGCAAAATGTCGTCCTTGAAATCCTGGGTGGAACCGCGGATCTCAAATCTCTGCAAAGTGTGGCTCTGAGTGACGCAGATTTGCGCAATGCGAAACTTCACTCAGCAAATCTTCAAAGCGCTGACCTGCGCGATACGGATCTTTGCGGTGTAGACCTCGGACCTGCAAACTTCCGAGGCGCAGATATGCGCGATGTGGACGCCTGCAGGCGGCCAAACTACAACGCGCCGACCTCCAGGAAGCCAGGCTGGGAACCTCAAACTTTCAGGGCGCCAACCTGCAAGGCACCAACATGACGGATGCCAACTTGCAGGACGCTTGTCTGGCGGGGGCCAATTTGCGCGGGACCAAACTGAAGTGGGTCAATCTCATGCGCGTAGATTTGCGCGGCGCACAATTGCAAGGGGCCTGCCTCAACCAGGCCAACATGCAATGGGCGAAATTCGATGACGCCGAAATCGACGAAGAAACCCAAATCACTCTGCCGTCAGGTTATGAAATTCAGGACGGGAGGGTGGTTCGTTCAAGTGCCAGTGAAAAAGCGCAAATGCGAGGAACGCACTGAAGAGTTCATGCACAGCCTTTGCACTCAGATCACCTGGTGGGAAAGCAAGAAGCCGAGTGCGTCTGACCCGGACTGGCAAGCACACCACGCCACTTTGCTCCAGGCCCGCAAAACCCTGAGTGACTTGCGAAAACAGGTGAACGCAACCAGGAGCCAGTGTGCTGGCTTGTGAGTCCCGCTTGTGCGATGTTCTGCTTTCTTGCAGGTCGGGAAAGTGGACCTTTTTGAAGTGCGGCAGGAGCCTGGAGTCTTGTGACCAGAATGATGCCTCGGATTATGGCAGCGGCAACTGCGTTGCTGATATTCATGCACGCGGCTGCGACAAGAGCTGCTGACTTCAACTTTGAGCTTCTCTATCACGTGGCGCAATTGGCCGATCAGGCCTATGAAGGGAAATCAGAAGTTCTGGGCCGGTTGTCCAACAAGACGGCGAGGGCGTACACGCCCGGTAATTCCCAGGTTCAATATGTCTTGAATTTCAACCATGCCCGAAAGATCCAGGTGGTTTCGGTTCGAGGTACTGCGAACAAGGTCAACAGAAGACTTGATCTCGATATCAAGGGTGTCCGCGATCGGAATTTACGCCCATCTGAAGCCAAGGCTGAAACCTGAATACACCACGTATCTTACAGGCCATTCACTGGGGGGTGCCATCGCGGCCTTTCCAGGACGAGCGAAGATCTCCGTCAGGCCCGGCGTTTGCTTTCGCTTGCTTGTGTTTATGACGGGATGAGCCGGGCGGATGCGGTGAAGATGGGTGGGAGGGACCGGCAGAGCCTGGGGGACCAAGGGCACCGGTTCAACGAAGCCGGGCCCGAAGGGCTGTTCGACCGCCGGGTCCTGCGGTGCCAGATGCGAATGCGGCCCCGATGGCTGAACTTGCTGAGATCATCGAACCCGGCCCCTGCCTTGAGCCTGACGCTTGAGCATGACGGGGGGTCCGCTGGAGACGACTTGACCTTCAACGGGGGGATCGAAGACCCTGACCCTGATCTTCCTGCCCGCCAGATCACCGGAGCTCAATCGGGTCGAGAAGGTCTGGCAATCTCTTCGGGAAAACGGGCTCTCCAACCGCCTCCTTGAAAATCACGCAGACGGTCTTGCTGCCGGATGTGATGTCTGGACCCGGCTCATGAAAGAACCAGCGGCAATCAAATCAGGCGCATCTCGCGATCGGACCCAAAACGGCCAAACCTGAGGCCCGTTGGTATTAGCACCTGAACCCCTCTCCCCCAAGGGGAGAGGGCTTTTTCCGGAGCTTGCCACACCGCTCCTTCTCCCACGGGGAGAAGGTTGGGAAGAGGGGTTGCGATCTCTCGGCCGGCGCTATGCCTTCGCGTCGTCCATCGCTTTCAGGACGCGTGGCGGCGACATGGGCAGTTCTGTCAGGCGGACGCCTGCTGCTGCCGACACCGAGTTGGCGATGGCTGCCATGGGCGGCACGATCGAGGTTTCGCCAACGCCGCGCACACCATAGGGGTGGCTTGCGTTTGGCTTCTCCACGATGATCGTGTCGATCATGGGCAGGTCTGAGGCAACCGGGATGCGGTAGTCGAGGAAGCCTGCATTCTGCAGGCGGCCATCTTCGCCGTAAATATATTCCTCGTTGATCGCCCAGCCGATACCCTGAACAGCACCACCCTGGAACTGGCCTTCCACATAAGCCGGGTGAACAGCCTTGCCGGCGTCCTGGACAACGGTGTAGCGCAGAACCGTGACGCGGCCGGTTTCCGGATCCACTTCGGTGTCCACCAGGTGCGTGGCAAAACTGACACCGGCGCCTCTGGCGTTGATCTCATTATGGCCTGCGATCGGGCCGCCTGTGTTTTCCGCATTGCCGGCAATCTCAGCCAGAGAGAGCGGCTCGAACTCACCGGCATTCGCGCTGGCAGGACGGGCATGTCCATCTTCCCAGACAACCGCATCTTCCGGGATTTCCCAGGTCTTTGCGGCTCGGGCGCAGAGCTTTTTGATCGCATCGCGGGCAGACTGGATCGTGGCGAGACCCGCAGCGAACGTCACCCGGCTGCCGTCGGTGGTATCGTTGTGACCGAGCGAGCTTGTGTCGGCGATCACCGCGCGGACCTGATCATAGGGAATGCCCAGTTCCTCTGCCGCCATCAGGCACATGGAGGCGCGAGAGCCGCCAATGTCAGGGGTGCCAAGAGACAGGTTCACCGTGCCATCCACACCGATATTGAGCGATGTGGACGTCTGGCCACCAAAGTTGAACCAGAAACCACAGGCAATGCCGCGGCCTTGATTGGGCCCAGGCGGGATCTTGTTATGCTCAGAATCGCGGGCCTTCTCAAGGGTTTCAATCAGGCCATGAGCGCGGTGTTTCGGCCCATAAGAGGACTGATCGCCTTCCTTCGCCGCGTTCTGCAGGCGGAACTCGATCGGATCAATGCCTAGCTCTTCGGCCAGTTCCGTGACAACGCTCTCCACGGCGAAGGCCGCCATCGGTGCGCCCGGTGCCCGGTAGGCGGCCGCACGCGGCCGGTTTACGAGAACGTCGTAACCAACTGTCTTCATGGCGTCGGCCCGGTAGCAGGCAAATGCCGTCATGCAGCCCAGGCTCACCCAGGCACCCTTGAAGGCGCCGCCCTGGTATTTCAGGAGGCCTTCCATAGCGGTGATGGTGCCGTCTTTCTTGGCGCCGATCTTGATCAACATGCTTGCCGAAGATGTCGGGCCAGAGGCGCGGAAGACTTCGTCGCGTGTCATGACCACTTTCACCGGGCGGCCTGCCTTGCGGGACAATGCCAGTGCGATGGGTTCTATGAAGACCATGGTCTTGCCGCCGAAGCCGCCGCCAATTTCAGACGCCGTGACACGCAGGTGGGAGATGTCGAGACCCAGGATCGCCGCGCAAGTGTTGCGCACTGCAAAGTGTCCTTGTGTACAGCACCACAGATCGCCGGACCCATCCGGGCTCAGATTGGCCACACAGGCGTGCGGTTCGATATAACCCTGGTGGGTGGCTTCAGTGCGGAATTTACGCTCCACAATGGTGTCAGCCGCCGCAAAGCCTTCGTCCATATCGCCATGGCCAAACTGGCAGCGGGCGGAAATGTTCGACGGCGTAGTGGGGGTCTCTTCCAGACCTTCTGTGAAGATGTTTTCGTCCAGGACAGGAGCATCGTCCCGGCAGGCTTCTTCCACATCAGTGACGTGGGGAAGGACTTCGTAGTCCACCTTGATCAGCTTCAGCGCCTTGCGGGCAACCGACTGGCTTGTCGCCGCAACGGCGGCTACGCCATGGCCGTCATAAAGCACTTTGTCTTTGGCGATGCAGTTGAGCATGGTGTCAACTTCAGCTTCGGGCACGTCGGCAGTGAAATCAGCTGCCGTGATGACGGCTTTCACGCCGTTGAGCGCTTCGGCTGCGGATGTGTCGATGGATTTGATCTTCGCGTGGGCGTGCGGTGAACGCAGCACCTTGCCGACCAGCATGCCGGGCATGACCATATCAGCGCCAAAGCGGGCACGGCCGGTGACCTTGTCGACGCCATCGGGGCGTTCCGGACGTGTGCCGATGACTTTGAACGCACCTTTTTCTGCTGTTTTATCGAGCATGTGATCAAGCTCCTCTCATTTCAGCGGCGGTGTCCATGACCGCGCGGATAATTTTGTCATAACCGGTGCAGCGGCAGAGATTGCCGGCCAGCCAGTAGCGCACCTCGGTTTCTGTGGGGTCCGGATTGTGATCCAGAAGCGCCTTGGCGGCGACCAGAAAACCGGGTGTGCAGATGCCACACTGCAACGCGGCGTGGTCGAGAAACTTCTGCTGCAGCGGGTGGAGGTTTTCACCGTCCGCCATGCCTTCGATGGTTTCGATTTCGCGCCCTTCAGTTTCGGCACCAAGCACGAGGCAGGAGCAAACCAGACGGCCGTCAACCATGACAGAGCAAGCGCCGCAATCGCCTGTGCCGCAGCCTTCCTTGGCGCCGGTCATGCCGAGCCGATCACGCAGCACATCGAGTAAAGGTTCATCGGCTTCACACAGGAACTCCGTGTTGTCGCCGTTAATTTTCGTCGTAACGTGAACTTGAGACATTATGCAATTCCTTTTGCGCGATCGCGGGCGCTGCTGGCAGCGCGTTTCGCGAGCACGCCGGCGACCTTCTTGCGGAACTCAACCGTGCCGCGCTTGTCATCAATCGGGGTAGCTGCCGCAGAGCAGGCGGCGGCAAGAGCGTCGAGTGCTGCATCGTCGACCTTGGTGCCGATGAGCGCGTCCGCAGCTTCTGAAACGAGCAGTACCTTGGCGGCAACCGCACCGAGCGAAACCCGGGCGGCTGTGCAGGTGCCGTCATTATCGAGGGTCAGGCTAACGCCGCAGCCGACAACGGCAATGTCCATTTCCGTGCGCGGAATGAAGCGCAGGTAGGCATCACCGGAATTTGCAGGGCGTGCTGGCAAGAGAACGGACTCAACCAGTTCGCCGTTCTCCAGCGTCGTCTTGCCGGGGCCTGCAGCGATATCTTCTGCTGCAACTTCCCGCGGGCCGTTCGGGCCGGTCACACGGGCTACCGCGCCTGCTGCGACCATGGCTGGAACGCTGTCAGCGGCCGGGGAACAGTTGCAGAGGTTGCCGATCATTGTGCAGCGGCCCTGCACCTGGGTTGAACCGATCAGTTCGGTGCCTTCAACCACGCCAGGCCAGGCGGCCTTTAGGCCGTCATGCTCTCCCATGGCGATGCCGGGGACGGCGGCGCCAATCCGGTAGCCGCCATCTTCTTCCGTGATCTCATGCATCGCCGGGATGCGTTTGATGTCCACAACCAGGTCCGGCTCGGCCATCCCTGATTTCATCTGCACCAGCAGGTCTGTGCCGCCAGCCAGAACGCGGGCCATCCCGCTTTCCGCCGCCAGCAACGAAACCGCCGCCTCAACCGTTTCAGGCGCTTCAAATCTCATATGAATTTCCCATTCTCCCATCCACCCTGAGCTGAATTGCCGGGGCGGGATTGACACAGGTCGGGAGTGAGTTAAACCAGAGGATGAGGGCGTTGGGAAGGGGGAAAATTCGCTTTAGAACCTGCCAAGATCAATTACCGCCCGAGAGGTTTCGGGCACCCGTCGTTGTCCCCGCTTGCATTCTATTTCGAAGAATCTGGAATATTGATCCAAACTTGGGATGGCGAACGGGATACCATTAAACATCTGAACTTTCTCACCATCGAAATCAAAATTTCTGGCAAGACCTGTCTCCCTGTATTCTGGATTGATGTAACGCTCTGCATAAAGCGGATGCTTCCGGATGGCTGCAGCCAGGCGGCGCATAACCGGGTTATGTTCAAATGGCCCGGCGCTATTGTCGTGCTGGCCCGGTACAGCCGCACATCGGGCCATCCATGGGCAGCCATCGGGCAGCGGCGGGCCAGCACACCGCAAAGGGCGTCAACTTTGAATGCCGATTGACATCTTGCCAATTGGACGCCTCGTTCTGTTCTTCGAGGCTCAAGCCTGGCGGCCCGCCTCCGGATCGATTTTCGAATACGTCAGGTTCGAAAATCGCCCTCAACGCTCCCAACCGGGGAAATTGCAAACGCCGCTTTCGGGGAGAGCGCATCCGGCACTTGCATCGATCACCCTGACCTCAAGTCCGCTGGCGAGACAGGGCGGCGCGTGGCGGATCAGTTCCGGCCCCGCTGGCCCAGACTCGCCGGTCTCATGGAGGAAAGCGAGCACGACGTTCTGGCCTACATGGCCTTCCCGTGCCAGCATGTTCGCCCAAAGGGGGAGTCCGCTTCGCCGGAGGCGTCCGGCCCGTCGCCCGCATCGCACCCGGAACACACCGGGCCGCGCGCCCCGGACCCTCCGCGATATGGGCGGAAGGCTTCACTCTCACCGGGCCTCATTCAGACGCGTGTAAGCCGGTGTTCCGACGAGCGGAGAGTCGTCGGAGATCAGATCGAAGGGGGTCTTGCCATCCGTGTTCCGCGCTTTGGGATCGGCGCCGCCGGCCAGAAGCGCATCGATGGCCGCCGCACGGCCGTGCTTGGCCGCATCAGTGCAGCGGGGTCTGCCATACTTGTCCTGCGCGTTGGGATTGGCGTCGCCGGCCAGAAGCGCATTGATGGCCGCCGCGTGGCCGTTATCGGCCGCCCAGTGCAGCGGGGTCGCGTCATACACGTTGTCCCGCGCGTTGGGATTGGCGCCGGCGGCCAGGAGCGCATCGATGGCCTCCGCACGACCGTTCTCGGCCGCCCAGTGCAGCGGGGTCCCGCCATCCTTGTCCTGCGCGTTGGGATCGGCACCGCCGGCCAGAAGCGCCGCGATGGCCTCCGCACGACCGTTCTTGGCCGCCCAGTGCAGCGGGGTCCCGCCGTAATCCTTGGTCGTGTCCTGCGCGTTGGGATCGGCGCCGCCGGCCAGAAGCGCATTGATGGCCTCCGCACGACCGTTCTTGGCCGCCCAGTGCAGCGGGGTCCCGCCATCCTTGGCGCGTTGTCCCGCGCGTTGAGATCGGTGCGGGGATCGGCCAGCCCAAGCGCATTGATGGCCTCCGCACGACCGTTCTTGGCCGCCCAGTGCAGCGGTCGTCCCCGCCGCCCAATCCTTGGTCGTGTCCTGCGCGTTGAGATCGGTGCGGGGATCGGCCAGAAGCGCCGCGATGGCCTCCGCACGACCGTTCTTGGCCGCCCAGTGCAGCGGGGTCCCGCCGTGTCCTTGGTCGTGTCCTGCGCGTTGAGATCGGCGGGGATCGGCCAGAAGCGCATTGATGGCCTCCGCACGGCCGTTCTCGGCCGCCAAGTGCAGCGGGGTCCATGCCCTTCGTGTTCTCCGCCTTGGGATCGGCGCCGCCGACCAGAAGTGCATTGATGGTCGCCGCCCGACCGGACGTGGCCGCATAGTGCAGCGGGGTCCCGCCATACTTGTCCTGCACGTTGGGATCGGCGCCGCCGTCCAGGAGCGCATTGATGGCCTCCGCGTCGCCGTTCTCGGCCGCCACGTGCAGCGGGGTCCCGCGGAACAGGTCCGAACGATTTTCAGGGGAGAATTTCGGCCGCCACGTGCAGCGGGGTCTTGCCATTCTTGATCTGCGCGTTGGGATCGGCGCCGGCAGTCCAGAAGCGCATTGATGGCCGCCGCGTGGCCTACCTGGCCGCCCCGTGCAGCGGGGTCCAGCCATTCGATCTGCGGGTTGGGATCGGCGCCGGCAGTCAGAAGCGCATTGATGGCCGCCGCGTGGCCATACCTGGCCGCCCCGTGCAGCGGGGTCCAGCCATTCTTGATCTGCGGGTTGGGATCGGCGCCGGCAGTCAGAAGCGCTTTGGCATCGGCGCCGCCGTCCAGAAGCGCCGCGACGGCCTCCGCGTGGCCTGCAGAGGCCGCATCGTGAAGCGGGGTCATGTCATAATCGTTCTGCGCGTTGGAATCGGCGCCGCCGGCCAGAAGGGATCGGCGTGGCGTTATCGGCCGTCCAGAAGCACCTTGATGGCCTCCGCACGACCGTTCTCGGCCGCCCCGTGCAGCGGGGTCCAGCCATTCTTGATCTGCGGGTTGGGATCGGCGCCGCGGCAGTCAGAAGCGCATTGATGGCCTCCGCCGCGTTCATACCTGGCCGCCCCAGTGCAGCGGGGTCCAGCCATTCTTGATCTGCGCGTTGGGATCGGCGCCGGCCAGAAGCGCATTGATGGCCGCCGCGAGCCTTGCTCGGCCGCCCAGTGCAGCGGGGTCCCGCCACCATTGTGTCCTGCGCGTTGAGATCGGCGCCGCCGGCCAGAAGCGCATTGATGGCCTCCGCACGACCGTTCTCGGCCGCATAGTGCAGCGGGGTCCAGCCATTCTTGTTCTGCGGGTTGAGATCGGCGCCGCCGGCCAGAAGCGCCGCGACGGCCGCCGCGTGGCCTCTCTCGGCCGCATAGTGCAGCGGGGTCTTGCCATTCTTGATCTGCGCGTTGGGATCGTCGCCCTTGGCCAGAAGCGCCGCAATCTTCTTTACGTCGCCTTTCCGGGCCTCCTTGTGCAGCTGGTTCATGATCCATTTCTCATATGATTTGCCTCCGAGGCGTTCTCTCAACCGCCCGCCAGCCGGGGGTTGATGTGAGCGGGGATACTGGCGCTCATGGGCCCGCAGGTCAATGTTCGACTGAGCTTGCAAATTCCTCCGCACACAGAATCTGCGCCGCCGGCGTACAGGGGTGTGCAGGCCCCGGAAATGAATTGTCCCGAAGCTGACATGGCAAAATCACTTCGGACAGACCTGGTGACCGGCGAGACCCGGTACGGCAGTTGGGGGTTCCAGTCCTGTGCCCCCAGGGCTTCTGCAACTTCTCTGGCAGGGACAAGGCGGCCCTTTTGAATGGCGCCTGTACGGAAAGCCGCCGATGAAGTTGGCTTCTGGCCGACCCACATGGACTGCACCGGATAGATCCATTTGTCATCGTAGCCCACCGCCTGGGTCCGCATGGTCACTTTTTCGGACAATGTAATGCGCCGGCGGTACTGGATTGAGGAGCCGGCGACAGTGAGGCCCCGGCGTTTTTCTTTGAGCACGCGGGTTAGACCGGTGCGAACGGCCAGATCAAAGCGGCCCAGGTCGCAGAGGGTCACGGTCCGGCAGTTGTTCATTTCCAGGAACATGTCCAGATCCCAGGGCCGGCAGCGGAAATGAACTTCGCTGGTATCGCCGAAGTCCAGTTTTTCTGCGCGAAAAGCGTTGATTGTGCCAATGGCAAGCCGGGAGAGAGGGTACATTATGCAGGGCGTGACATATCAGAGCCTATCCACCAGGGTGCGGGTGAACGCGGTCAGGCCCGTCTGCCGCTTCCGCTTCAGGCGCTCGGCCCGCAGGATTGCCGCGAGAGAGGCTTTTGCCTCATCCAGATCATCATTAATGATGACATAGTCGTACTCCGCCCAGTGGCTGATCTCGTTGGCAGCTTCGGCCATGCGCTTGGCCACAACGGTGGCGCTGTCCTGGGCACGGTTGATCAGGCGGCGGCTGAGCTCTTCGGCAGATGGTGGCAGGATGAAAACGCGCACGAGAGCTTCAGTCATGGCCTGAACGAGTTGCTGGGTGCCCTGCCAGTCAATGTCGAACAGCACGTCGCGGCCTTCGCCCAGCGCCTGCTCCACAGCTTCGCGCGGCGTGCCGTAGGAATTTTCAAAGACTGTCGCCCATTCGAGCAGGCCGTCCGCATCTCTCAACTTGACGAATTTCTCCTGACTGACGAAATAGTAGTCTGTGCCATCAACTTCGCCCTCGCGGGGAGTACGGGTCGTCACCGAAACAGACATGGTGATGCCGTCGTCGTTCGCGAGCAGGTTGCGCGCCAACGTGGATTTGCCTGCGCCCGAAGGCGACGAGAGGACAAGCATTAGCCCGCGGCGTTTCACGGAATTCAATTGGGACGTGTTACTCAATGTTCTGAACCTGCTCTTTCATCTGGTCGATCAAGGCCTTCATTTCGAGCCCAATGGTCGTGACGTCCGCATCGTTGGACTTGGAACACAGGGTGTTTGCTTCCCGGTTGAATTCCTGGGTGAGGAAGTCGAGTTTGCGGCCCGCAGGGCCATCGCTTGCAAACAACTCGCGGGCCGCCGCAATGTGGGCGTCAAGCCTGTCCAGTTCCTCCTGGATATCCGCTTTGGCTGCGAGGAGAAGGGCTTCCTGATGAAGCCTGTCGGGATCCAGTGTGGACGAAGCCTCAAGGAGCTTCTCAACCTGGGCTGCGAGCCGGACTTTGATGGCTTCCGGCGAGCGGGCAGTGGATTTGCGTGCTGCATTGGTGAGCCGCTCGATATCGTTGATCTGGCCCTCAAGCAGGCTCTGCATTTTTGCCCCTTCGCTTTCGCGCATCGTAACGAGCGCGCCGACTGCCTCGCGAAGATTTGTCAGAATGGCTGCGTGCAACTCAGCCCGTTCTGCATCGGTTTCTTCAGCTTCTGCCAGCTCTACCACGCCCTTGATGGCAAGCAGACCGTCCAGTGTGGGGGGCGCTGCATCGATCTCGTCTTTCAGAGAGTTTGCGACTTCCACCACTTTGCTCAGCACATCATGATTTATGCGAAGCGCACCGGCTTCCTGCTCGCGGCTCATGGTGAGCCCGATCTGACAATTGCCCCGGGACAGCCCTGCAGACACGGTCTTGCGGACCTCTTGCTCAAGCGGGTCATGGCCCTGGGGCAGGCGGCAGCGGATGTCGAGGCCCCGGCCATTCACTGATTTCAGTTCCCAGTGCCAGCGCACAGGGCCATGGGCGCCGTCTGAACGGGCAAACCCTGTCATGGAAGTCAAAGGCATGGCTGTGCGGCACCTGGTGGTTAGAGAATCAGTTGCGAACCTGCCGCAATCTAAAGAGATGGCGCGCTTAAGCCAAGTTGAGCGACGGGCTTATTTTTGAAGAGCGGCGCGGCGGTCGGCCAGGCTGACAACCGTGCTGCTTGTTGCGTCCGGCCTAACGTCTGTGCTTGCAGCCGGTGCCGGTTTATCAGTTTGCCAGAAGCAATGCCGGGAAAGGAGCCAAGCGCGTTTGTGGAGCGGCTCGCATCGTAGGCCTTGGCCGACTCATCGGCTGCCTGCAACAGTCAGTTCATGGCACCCAAAGTCAGCATCGTTATCCCGACCTTTAACCGCGCCTATGTTTTGTGGCGGGCGGTTCTGAGCATTCAGGCGCAGGCCGAACAGGATTGGGAGCTGATCATCGTGGATGATGGCTCAACCGACGGCACGGCACGGATGGCAGAAGAGTTCAACGATAAGCGCATTCGTTACTGCCGGACGGAAAATCAGGGGCCATCGGCTGCCCGGAACTTCGGTGTAGCTCAAACGTCAGGAGACCTGATTGCCTATCTGGATTCCGATAATGTGTGGCGACCGTATTTTCTTGAGACCCTGCTTGGGGCTGCGGCCTCGAAGCCGGGAAATGTCTGGTACTGCGGCCAGGTGCATACAGACTGGGAGCGCACAGCGGACGGTGAATGGTTCTTGATCGAACGGCGTGATGTGCCGCGCAAGCAGTTTACGAGCGACGGTGTGTTTGAGATGAACGTGGTCGACAGCAATTCGATGATGCACACGCGCGATGCCTGGGAGCAGGTTGGCGGTTGGGACGAAGAATGCTGGTGGTGCGAGGATTGGGATTTGTTTGTGCGCATCTTTCTGCTCGACCCCGACCGCGCGCACTGGGTGGAAGGTTTGCTCTCTGAATACCGCCAGATTTTTGGTGAAGGTGCGGATGGCATCTGTGGTGAAGCGCGCGAAAACCGGGCGGCCGAGATCAAGGGCCGCCGGTATCTGTTGGAAAAGTGGAAACACAAACTGCGCCCCAGGGGCATCCGCCGCCTCTCAATTGCGGAGGATGATCTGATTTGCATGCGGGCGGATCGTTCCTAGTCCTCGAAAAGCATGGCGCTGGCCGAAATCCGCAGCTAGGGTCTGCTGTAGAGGAGATCCAAAGGTGGAACGCGGACACCGGGATGGTCATCTTTCAGAGGGCCGGTCATTTCAGGGCCTTTTTTGCAGTTGAAACGTTGACATTGAAGTGTCTAATCCCATTTTGACGGGCCGTGCGCGACAAATATCCGTCTCGCGATGCCGCCAAACATGTGCTAATTGACTGTGAACCACGGAGAACTTGTCCGCAGCATGTATTCGTTATTCACATCGAGCTGGAACTTCAATGACCCCTGGATCGGACACCTGGGGCTGGTGGACAATGGACTGCACGGGTACCGGATGAAAGCCGCAGCTGCCTGTGCTGCATTCCGGCGCTGGCAAGTGGCCTGGCGCCGCAATCCTCATGCAAAGGCCGTGCAGGCGGATGGCTATGTGGCGATCCCCGACTTTTTGCCCAATGATGTCTTTGGGAGATTGCTGAAAGAGGTACATGATGCTGCAGAGCAAGTGCGCGAGATATGTCCGGTGCGCGACAACCGTAAACCCGGATTTCAGCCGCAAGAGCACCATGCCTGGGGGTATGACCGGTTTGATGGCGGGACTCTGAACCGTTTCATCAAGGGCGATGCGCAGAAACTCCCCGAATTGCACGCTTTCAGCAGGCGCAGCGAATTGTCAAACCTCTCGCGCCTGATTGTGGGTTTGCCTATCAAGCCGCAGTACGTGCGCATTTACGAGACTTACAATGGTGATGAAGAGCGCAATCACGATATCCAGAAGGATTTTCATCGCGATACCTTCTTCTCATCGATGAAGTTCTGGTATTTCCTGGAACCGGTTGAGGAAGATGACGGTCCGTTTGTTTACGTCCCGGGTAGTCACAAACTCGATCGCCCCAGAATGCAATGGGAGAATGCCCAGGCCCGCGCCGCTGTCAACAAGCGGCTGGAAACGGGGTCAGCGGGTGGTGGTTCCTTCAGAATCACGGAAGAAGAAATGTCGGCGCTTGGCCTGCCAGCACCCAAGCGGTTGACGGTGGCCGCGAATACGATGGTGATTGCGGACACATTGGGCTTTCATCGACGCGGCGATGCCAAACCCGGCAGGCGGCGTCTTTCTCTATATTCCAGCATGCGCCCGGCGCCTTTTTTACCGTTTGGGCTGTAAGGTCCGGACTGTTCAGACGTCGATTTGAAATGGTAGGTTTTGCCAAAACACGCTGTGAATTCCAGGCTGGGGTTGGCTGTCATCGGCGCCAGAACATGCAATATGCCGCAGAGTTACAGGTCGCTGATCTGGTGAGGCTTGCGGCGTCTCCAGAAAGGGAGGACGTGGATGAAGGTAGAACTGCTCTATGGGCGGGAAGGTCTGTCGGTATCGCTGCCCGAAGAGGCTGAGGCCCATGTGATTGAAAAGCCGGCTTTCCCTGCGGCCGTAGATCCGACAACGCAAATCAGGACGGCCCTGGAGGAACCGCGTGGCAGCAAGCCTCTTTCAGATTTGGCCAAAGGCAAGCGATCAGCGTGCATTCTGATTTGCGATATCACCAGGCCGGTGCCGAACCATCTTTTCCTGCGCCCCATGATCGAGACGATGAACGCACAGGGAATTCCCAAAGAAAACATCACCGTTCTTGTGGCCACCGGACTGCACAGACCCAATGAGGATGAAGAACTACGGGAACTGGTCGGCGATGACTGGGTGCTGGAAAATGTGCGCGTCGAAAATCACTTCGCGATGAACGACGAGGATCATGTGGATTTTGGCTTCACGGAGGGTCGCGGCGTGCCCATCAAGATCGACCGCAGGTTTGTTGACGCTGATCTAAAGCTTGCCGCGGGTCTTGTTGAGCCACATTTCATGGCTGGCTACTCAGGTGGGCGCAAGGTCGTGGCACCGGGCGTTGCGCATCATGAGACCATCCGCACGTTTCATTCCGCCCGCTTCATGGAAGATCCTTGCGCGCGGGAATGCAATCTTGATGGCAATCCGCTGCATGAGGAACAACTGGAAATCGTCCGCAAGCTTGGCGACATCCATGCGCTCAATACGGTGATTGATGACAAGCGCAACCTCGTCTTCTGCAGCTTTGGCGAAATCATTGAAAGCCATATGGCTGCAGTGGAGTTCGTGCGCGACTTTACGGAGATTCCCGTTGGGCGGAAATTCAAGACGGTGGTGACGTCGTCTGCTGGCTATCCTCTCGACCAGACTTACTACCAGACCGTCAAGGGCATGGTCACGCCGCTCGATATCCTGGAACAAGGCGGGACGTTGATCGTTGCGTCGAGTTGCGCGGAAGGCTTTGGTTCAGACCATTTCAGGAGCGCTCAGGAAAAGCTCGTTGAGGTCGGACCAGAGGCCTTCCTGAAGATTCTCGAAGCGAAAACTTTCGCTGACGTTGATGAGTGGCAGACGGAAATGCAACTGAAACCGATGCGGGTGGGCCGGATCCAGCTCTATTCAGGAAATCTATCGGATGAAGATTTTGCGATCACCGGCGTAGAGCGCATCGAAAGTCTGACCGATGCCATTGCCGACAGCATTGCGCGCCATGACGATCCCATGGTGGCAGTGATCCCTGAAGGTCCATATGTGGTGCCAAAAGCGGCGATGGCAGCTGCATGACACGGCACCTGCATCTCGATATTACAGGAGGCATTGCCGGCGACATGTTCCTCGCTGCCATGCTCTTTGCATTTCCCGATGCGCGGCAGAAACTTGAAGCTGATCTGAAGGATGCCGGGCTTGCGGACAAGGTCCGGATGGAACCGGTGCAGATCCGTGAAAAGGGCTTTGCGGCCCTCCGCATGGATGTATCAATTTCAGCGGATACTGGCTCCAGGCTGAAGACCTGGCAGGAGATCCGCCGAGAGCTCGAAAACAGCAAGCTGACCCCGGAGGTCTGTTCCCGGGCTATAGCGATCTTCCAGGTGTTGGCTGAGGCAGAAGCCGCTTGCCACGATGTATCCGTTGAAGATGTGCACTTCCACGAGCTTTCAGATTGGGACTCGATCGCCGATGTGGTCGGAGCGGCTTCGGTCATTGAGTTCGCAAAATCAGATTTCTGGAGCGTTTCTTTGTTGCCACTGGGGCGTGGTCGCGCAAAGACGCAACACGGGCTCGTTCCGGTGCCCGCGCCGGCAGCGGCAGAATTGCTCAAGGGGTTTTCGTTCGTTGATGATGGCGGTGCAGGTGAGCGTATCACGCCGACAGGGGCGGCGATCCTCAGATATCTCGCGCCAACGCAGAGCGTTACCGGATCTCGGGGAGAACTCCGAACAACCGGAACCGGCGCCGGTACCATGCAAATTGATGGCATCCCCAATCTGCTGCGGGTCCTCTGTTTCGATGCCGCACCGGCATCCGCTGAAATTGTCAATATGATCAGGTTCGAGATTGATGACATGACACCGGAGGAATTGGCCGTTTCACTGGACAGGTTGAGGGCGGTGGACGGGGTTCTCGATGCCGGTCAAGTCACAGGTTTTGGGAAAAAGGGTCGGCCCCAGTTTTCGGTTTCCGTGATGACCCGGCCTGAATGCAACGACGAAATTGTTGAGCGCTGTTTTTCGGAAACCAGCACACTTGGCCTGCGAGTTGAGACGGTAGTCCGACATGTGCTTGCCCGACAGGAAGAGAAGGCCGGGACAACACGCATCAAGACAGCAAGGCGGCCGTATGGCGTCACCGCCAAAGCCGAAAGCGATGATCTGACGGAATATCCGACTCTCAAGGAGCGCCGGGCCAGAGCCCGCTTTGCCGAGACCGTTGATGAGTAGCCCGATTGAAAGACTGAAGGCGGTGTTGGGCCAATATGAACGTCTGGCGGTGGCTGTGAGCGGCGGCGTGGACAGTCTGACGCTCGCCTACTGCGCGGCACAATGGGTGCCGGAGTTTCTTTGCATTCACGCGGTGTCTCCTGCCGTGCCGGCTGAAGCCACATCCCGGGTGAAGGGCTATGCGGCGGGGAACCAATGGCCGATCAAGGTCGTGGGTAGCGGCGAGTTCGATGACCCGGACTATCGCGCCAACCCGCACAACCGGTGCTACTTCTGCAAGTCAAACCTCTACAGCACCATGTCGGAGCTCTTTGAGGGACCCATTGCGTCGGGCACCAATACGGACGATCTGGGGGACTACCGGCCAGGCCTGATGGCTGCCAAGGAGCACCAGGTTGTGCATCCGTTTGTTGAAGCCGGCATCAGCAAATCAGATCTGCGCGAGATCGCACGCAGATTCGGTCTGCAGGATATCGCGGAGCTGCCGGCCCAGCCATGTCTCGCTAGCCGGGTTGAAACTGGCATTGCCATTTCGCCGGAAGACCTGGAGTTCATAAACCGCGTTGAACTAGAATTGCGGTCCTGTGCGCCCGGAGCTAATCTCAGGTGCCGGATTTTGCGCGACGGTGTCCGGATCGAGACAGATCACGATTTGGCAGATGACGCCTATGCTCTTGTGAATAAGATGTGCCAGGCGGAACACCGGTCCCTGATGGGTATTGGACCTTACTCACGAGGCAGCGCCTTCATTGTGCCGGGGTCGTGAATGGACCATCACACAAACTTCGATTGGCAGCGGCGGGAGCGGACGGGCGTGCCCGAGGTTGTCTTTGCAGAAGGCAAGACAAGCGAGCAACTTCTGGACATCCTGGACGCTCATGAGCAGCGCGCTGAACCGCTGCTCTTCACGCGGCTCACGGCCCGTCAGATGGACAGTCTTTCCGGCCGCGATCTGGAGATTGAGCAGCTGGCACGAACCGCCATCTACAACATGCCGTCAATTGGGCCGGCGGCGCCGAAGATTGCTATCGTTGCAGCGGGCACATCAGATCTTCCGGTTGCCAGGGAAAGCCGGAATGCGGCGAGATATTTCGGTCTGGACGCCGAGCTCTATGCCGATGCAGGGGTTGCCGGGCTCTGGCGTTTACAGAAGATTTTGCCCGAGCTGCTGACCAAGGATCTGATTATAACTGTCGCCGGGATGGAGGGTGCGCTCTTTTCAGTGTTGGCTGGTCTCGTTCCCTGTGCGGTGATTGCTGTTCCAACCTCCGTCGGATACGGCGTTGCCGAGGGCGGGCAGGCGGCATTGTCATCGGCGCTTGCCAGCTGTGCACCAGGTTTGGTCGCCGTCAATATCGATAACGGTTTCGGCGCCGCCGCTGCGGCACGCAAGATGCTTCGCCACCGCATGAATGCGGTATCTGCGTGAAGTGACGTTCTTATCTCGTGCGTAAAGCTCACGCTGCGTGTTGCATCCGGCAGTAACACGACCCTTTTACCTCCACATCCGCTCTTGCCATGGCCAGATCGAGACGCTGTTTGATCAGCGCGGCTTCGGCGGCCTCTCCGCGCTTTGTGAGGCATTCGTGCAGGCCGTGGAGGCTCCAGATATTGTCCGGGTGCTGGCAGGGTCGGCGGAGTTTACCATTGAGACCGAGGTCAGATCTGTACACATCTTCTGCCTCATCGGTATGGCCCTGCTCCAGCAACAGGGCGCCCAGTGCATGGCGGGTAGGTTGCATCCAGCCCCAGGGTTCTTCGTAGGGGAGCGCATCGTCCAGTGCGACGGAGCGGCGGAGGTGATCGAAAGCACTGTTGAAATGGCCCTTGCGATAGTACAGTTCGCCATCCAGCATGGCTTCAGCCACTTTGAGAATTGACCGGCACGTATTGTTGAAGGTCATGCGGGTTTCCGGCACGCGTTCACAGGCGGCCAGGAAGAGTTCGCGTACTGCCTCGGCACCGGCAACGTCACCTGTTGCAGCCATGGCGACGGCCCGGGCGTAATGTAGCGTCGCTGTTGTGACGCAATAAAGCTCAGGATCATCGGGAAAAACTTCTGCCAGGATTTCCTCCCACTTTCCAAACCTAATCTGGACATGGTGTTTGATCGGCACGTAGCTTTCCAGCCAATCTGCCATGGGCGGTGAACCCTGTTGCAGCAGCTCCCGGGGAAGCGTTGTGTTCATCTCCTCGGCCGCCTCCATGGCGGGCTGGTACTGGCCGAGAAACATCGCGCCGTAGATCTTGAAATGGTAATCGTGACATCGGTAGCCGGTATAGAAATTCATCGGTCCGGCCTGCTCCAGATATTTCCTGTCGGCCACGATGGCCGTGGAGTTCCGTTCCACGACAGTCTGATAGTGACCGCACAGCACATCTATGTGGGTGGCCATATGGGCGAGGTGTCCGGCGTCCGGGACCAGATAGGAAAGCGTATCGCCCGCCTTTAGGGCCCGTTCTGGATGCGGCGACATCTCCATGAGGTGGACGTAAAGGTGCAACAGGCCGGGGTGCCGGTTGGCGCCTTCTGCGTCGTAATCGCGAAAGGCAACTTCAAGAACCTCAATAGCCTCCATCGTATCGGCGCCTTCGCACGGGGTTCCCGCTTCAAGATCCCATAGAAGCCACGGGGTGCGGTTCATCAATGCGTCGACGAAGATGCAGCGTACGTCCATGTCGTCGGGGTTGTTCCGGTACACGATGCGCATGGCATCGGCGTAGGCATCGTTGCGGCGCGCGAAGTCGTGATCCTGGTTGTTCTCCGGCAATCTCTCTTTCATCGCGGCGATCAAGCCTTGCGCGGCATCTGTGCAATTGACTGCGCGCTCCGCCGCTTCTGCAATCTCGTGCCAGGCGCGAGCCAGAGATTCGGTGAAATCTTTCTCGTCGAATTTGTCCCAGGGCTTGTTGTAATTGGGACCGATGGCGTAGGCGATACCCCAGTGGGCCATGGCGCATTCAGGGTCGTGTTCCAGAGCGTTCTCGAAACAGACAATCGCTTCTTCATGATTGAAACCGTAACACCAGTTCAGGCCGCGATCGAACCAGATTTGTGCTGCTGCTGATGTCGTTGTGATCTTGCGTGTATGGCTCCCCAGATCATAGTATTCGGTCATGCAAATCTCTTTCTGCCAGCACCCTTCCCCTGAAATCAATTTCATCCAAGCAGGCCACAATGACAACTGAAAAGACCTTTGATGGCCGGCGGGCCAGAACCATGCCCGAACTGTTTGAGTTGTTTGACCGCTCCAGCACGGAAGAGTGCAAGGCCCATGTGTCTGAACTCGTAGTGCGGCCAGACGATGTGTTCATTTCAACCTATGCCAAGTCGGGCACCACCTGGATGCAACAGATCGTGCACGGCTTGAGGACCGGCGGGTCCATGGATTTCAAGGAGATCTCGGAAGTCATCCCGTTTATAGAAGTGGCATGGGATTGTGGCATTGACCTGAACGCAGAACAGGTTGCCAAGCCACGTGCTTTCAAGGCGCATATGAGTGCTGATCAGGTTCCACAGGGTGGCCGCTACATCATTGTCATCCGGGATCCGAAGGACGCGGCGGTCTCGCTCTATAATTTTATGGTGGGTTGGTACCTCGAACCGGGAACGGTGAGTGTGGATGAGTTTATCGAAGCCATCAGTTTTGACCGCAAGGATGGCGAGGGTTACTGGGACCATCTGTGCTCATGGTGGAAACGGCGGCAGGATGATGATGTGATCATGTTTTCTTTTGAAGACACGAAATCGGACCCTGCGCCCACCATCCGACACGTGGCAGAATTCCTGGGCATCACTCCAGATGACGAGCTGCTTGATATCGTGACACGGCAGTCTTCCATTGAATTCATGAAAGTGCATGAAGGGCAGTTTGATGACAATCTGTTGCGCGATACGCGCGATGAGGCCATTGGCCTGCCGCCGGGTAGCGAATCCTCGAAGGTGAAAACCGGGAAGGTTGGTGGCCATAAACAGGTGATGTCGGAGGCCACCTCCAAACGATTTGACGATTTGTGGACAGAGGTCTTGGAGCCGCTCACCGGTGCGCAAAGCTACGAAGACCTGCGGAAACAACTGGCCTAGGAGGAGTGCATCATGCCGGATCTGGATCTTTGTTACCTGTCTGCAACAGAAGCCGTTGAGAAGTTCAGGGCAAAGTCCCTTTCTCCCGTTGAATTGCTCGAAGCTCACATTGCCAGGGCGGACGCGGTTGAACCTGTAATCAATGCATTCACCTACACCTACTATGACGAAGCGCTGGAGCAGGCGCGTGCGGCTGAGGCCAGTTACGCGAGCTCTGAGGAGACGCGGCCTCTCGAAGGATTGCCAATCGGGATCAAGGACGAAAGTTATCTTGCCGGTAAGCCCACTTCTAATGGCTCGTTGACGATGAAGGATTATGTGCCGGACACAACAACTATCGTGAACGAACGCATTCTCGAGGCAGGCGGCATTGTGCATGCACGCACGGCAACACCGGAATTCTCCTGTGCCGTGTTCTGTCACTCCAGGCTAAATGGGGTCACGCGGAACCCCTGGAACCCGGATTTTACCCCCGGTGGGTCTTCCGGTGGAACGGCGGCCTCTCTGGCAACAGGCACCTCGGCACTTTGCACTGGCTCCGACATTGCCGGGTCGATCCGTGTCCCTGCATCGGTGTGCGGCCTGGTTGGGTACAAGCCGCCCTACGGGCGCAATCCTCAAGAGCCGCCGTTCAATATGGATTCCTATTGCCATGTGGGGCCATTGGCACGAACAGTCTCCGACACCATACTGATGCAGAATGTGATGGCAGGACCGCATCCTGCAGATGCAGCTTCGCTGTGGCCAAAGCTTGATCTTGCTTCATCCTATGAAGGGATAAAGGGCTGGAAGATTGCCTATTCACCGGATCTCGGGTTCTTTGAAGTCGATCCGGAGGTGCGCCGTAACACTGAGTCCGCACTTGATGTGTTTCGAAGCCTCGGGGCGACTGTAGAAGAAGTGAAGCTTGGTTGGGGCCGGGATTGCATGGAAGCGGCTCATGGCTATCTTGAACATTTTTTTGGGAACTCTCTTGCCCCACTGTTGAAGAACCATGCCGGTGAAATGACCGACTATGCGCGTGAATTTGCGGAACGCGGCCAGGCGTCAACGGCCGATCAGTTCTTCAGGGCGCAAGGAGCCGGCGGGCGGATGTACAGCGAACTCGGACCGCTGCTCGAGCAATACAATGTTCTTGTGTGTCCAACGACCGCCCTGCCATCAATCCCCGCAGAGTTTGATCATAGCCGCGATACACTGTCGATAAACGGCAAGGGTGTTGAACCCATGCTTGGCTGGGTGATGACAACGCCGTTCAACATGCTGAGCCGGTGTCCTGTTTTGACGATGCCGTCGGGCGTTGCAGGAAATGGCGTTCCAACAGGCATGCAGATTGTTGGCCGGACTTACCGGGATGATGATGTGTTCCAGGTTGCGATGGCCTATGAGGCCGAAGTTGGGACCTGGTATGTGGATTCTGGAAGACGGCCGGCAATCTAGACTTGCTCCAAAGGGTCAAAGCTGGATGACGCAGGGGCTGCGTAGAGGGGTGCACTCAGTGTGGACCATTGATGCGTTGACGTAGGTCGTGCGGTCAAGCCTGCTCACGCCACCACTAGCGTGCACGTGCCCAAAGCAATCAATGGACCGACGGGGCCAACACTGCAACGCGCTCTGCAAGGTGAGGGCACTCAAGCTGCCTGCCGCGACTGGATCGATCCAGAATCCTGGCGGGTGATGTATGTGTAATCAGAACATCGACGGTATCCGGAATCCGGGTGCGTCTTTCCGCCAGTTCGGCCTCATTGGCGAAAACCGCATGCTCCCTGAGCAGTGGCACCCAGGGCGTGCCGTAAAATACAGCGCCGTCGTGCTCCCAAACCTGGTCTTCCAGGTAAGTGGCATGTTTGAAAGGTTGACCCGTAAAACTCCAGCGTTCCTCGAGCAGGCGATTGTGATTTCCCCCGATGCAGAGGGTGAGGTCGAACTCTTGCTGTGAAAACCAGGCGTCGACTTGCTTGAGATCACGGCGCTGTTGCTGAAACAAATCAAACATGTCACCACAATGAATCAGCACATCGCCAGAGAGCGGGCCCAATTCATCGTGGCGCATGTGGGTATCGCCAATGAGCGTGAGTTTCATTTTTGTCGGCCAACTGCGGAAGTTGCCATAGGGCCGGGAGCCTAATTCCCCAACTTAGGCTTTGGCCGCGGTACCGGAATTGCCGATTTCGCAACTTTTTTCGTGGGTTCTGGAGTTTCAGCTGCAGGCGCTGTTTCCGGTGTGGCCGCGCCGGCAGAAGCGGGGGCCGGGGGCGTGGCGGCGGTATCGTCTGTTGCATCTGGCACAGGTGTCAGTGCGGCAGGTGTTGCGGTTGCTACTGCGTTACCACCAGAGATCGGAGGTTCATCTTCTGCCGGCGTTGTCGGTGCCAACTGTGGCTGGGGCTGTTTCGTTGTGGGTGCAGCGCTGGTCAATGCTGCTTTGGTTTCTTCCGCGGCTTTGGCTTTTGCCAACTTCTGTTTGGTGCGGCGCTCCTTTGCAATTTTACGCCAGACCCTGACTTTTTTGTTGTGCTCTTCCAGGGTCTCGGAGAAAGCGTGTCCGCCAGTGCCATCAGCAACGAAGTAGATTTCCTCAGTCTTCAATGGATTCAGGACCGCCGCAATTGCTGCTTCGCCCGGATTGGCTATGGGCGTCGGTGGCAGGCCGTCGATCTTGTAGGTGTTGTAGGGTGTTTTTCTGTCGATCTCGCTTCGCAGGATCGGCCGTCCCAATTTGCCCTTCCCACCGACAAGGCCATAGATGATGGTCGGGTCTGATTGCAGGCGCATGCCTTTTTTGAGCCGGTTCGTAAAGACAGCAGCGACACGGCGGCGTTCGGCTGCCACGCCGGTTTCTTTCTCGATGATCGATGCAAGAATGACTGCCTCTCCCAGGGTCTTGACGGGAAGGCCTTCTGCCCGCTCAGTCCAGAGTTTTTCGACCACTTTCTTTTGCGCCGTGCGCATGCGCTCAAGAACCTTGCCGCGTTCTTCGCCGCGGCGGAAGCTGTAGGTCTGGGGCAGCAGGCTGCCTTCCGGAACCTCTTCTGTGATTTCTCCGGTAAGGTCCTTTCTGGCATTCAGACGTTTTACGATTTGCTGGCTGGTGAGACCTTCGGGGATGGTGATCTTCAGCGTGACAACCTTGCCCTTCACCAGTTTTTCAACAACGCCATCCATGCTGATGCCTGGTTCGAAACTGTAGTCGCCGGCCTTCAGCTTGCTTTGAGCCCGTTTTGCATAGACGCCGGCCTGGAAAATCGCGGCATTTGAAATTACACCGGCACTTTCCAGTGTATTGGCAATCTTGCTTGTGCCTGAACCCCGCGTGATGGTGATGTCGGCTTTTTTCTGAAGGGGGCCGGTGTTTGCAAACTGATGATACCCGACAAACAGGGACCCTATGCCGATGCTTCCCATGAACACCAAAAGAATGAGTATGTTGGCAAGGCGGCGGAAAACCGATTTGTGCTTGCGCTTGGGTTTCTGGTCAGAAAACTCACGAATGGGTTCGTCCATCCCACGCTCGGGAACGCGAAGGGAGCGGTATCTGCGCGGCGGCGGGCCCGCGTCCGGGTAGTCATCGTAGCCGTCTGTCACAACGGTCGCTCCGGTTCTGGATATTTCGCTAGCTGCGAAGTGATTCGCACTTAGCCAGTGTAGCGTCTCATCACAAGAGATGCATTCGTTCCACCAAAACCAAATGAATTGGACAGAACTGTGTTGATCGGCTTTTCTTTTGCCGTGTGCGGTACCAGATCTATGCCTGTTTCTACTGACGGATTGTCCAGATTGAGCGTTGGTGGGGCCACATTGTCCCGGATTGCCAATGTGGAGAACACGGCCTCTACAGCACCTGCAGCGCCCAGAAGATGGCCGACAGCTGACTTTGTCGAGGACATTGTCAGACCCTTGCCACCATCTCCGTAGAGACGCTCAACGGCGTCGAGCTCAATCTCATCGCCAAGCGGGGTCGAGGTGCCGTGTGCATTGACGTAGTCGAGGTCCTTTGGAGAGATGCCTGCGCGTTCGATTGCTGCTGTCATTGAGCGATATGCCCCATCGCCATCGGATGCTGGTGCTGTGATGTGGTAGGCATCGCCGGACAGACCATAGCCGATAACCTCGGCATAAATCTTCGCGCCGCGCGCCTTGGCGTGTTCCAGTTCTTCCAGCACCACGATGCCGGCACCATCACCCATGACAAAGCCATCGCGATCCTTATCATAAGGACGAGACGCTGTTTCAGGAGTGTCGTTGAACCCTGTGGAAAGCGCCTTGCAGGCGATGAAGCCGGCAATTCCGATCCGGCAGATGGCAGCTTCGGCACCGCCTGCGATCATGACATCCGCGTCACCCAGACCGATCAGCCTCGAGGCATCGCCGATGGCGTGTGCGCCTGTGGAACAGGCAGTGACGACCGCATGGTTCGGGCCCTTGAAGCCGTAGCGGATGGAAACGTAACCGGATGCCAGGTTGATCAGTCTGCCGGGAATAAAGAACGGGCTGACCCGGCGCGGACCTTTTTCTTCCAGAGTGAGGGTTGTGCTTGCGATGCCATCAAGGCCTCCGATGCCGGAACCAATCAGGACGCCGGTGCGGACCTGATCCTCGTGGTCTTCCGGCATCCAACCAGAATCTTCCACGGCTTCGATGACAGCAGCCATACCATAGAGGATGAAATCATCGACCTTGCGCTGTTCCTTGGGTGCCATTGCGCGGTCGGGGTTGAAGGTGTCGTCCGTACCATCACCACGCGGCACGTGACAGGCAACCCGGCAGGCCAAATCGTCTGTCTGAAATCCCTGCATGGGCCCAGCGCCCGATTTGCCTTCCAGCAAGCGGGACCAGCTGGCTTCGACGCCATCGGCCAGTGGTGAAACTATCCCCAATCCGGTAATAACGACCCTGCGCATGGGTTAAGCCTTTCGAAATTGATGTTCTTGGAACTCAATTAAGACTTGCGTTCCAACATGACAATGGCGGCGTGTGGAAATCCCACACCCCGCCATTTGGGATATTCGTTCCAGGTGCCTGAGTGCGCATGGCGCGGACCTGGCTCGCCGGTAATCAGGCTGAGTTTTCCGAGATGAATTTGCAAGCGTCGCCAACCGTTTGGATGGTTTCTGCTGCATCGTCAGGGATTTCAATGCTGAATTCTTCTTCGAATGCCATCACCAGTTCAACGGTGTCCAGCGAGTCTGCGCCAAGATCGTCGATGAAGCTTGCGCCTTCTTCGACTTTGGCTGCGTCGACACCCAGGTGTTCGATAACGATTTTCTTTACCCGATCTATTACGTCACTCATTCTATTAGGTCCTCAATGTTAGCCTTTAATTCGCCAAAGCCGGATGGTCTCAAGCGGCATGTCCCACTTGGTCTGGGTCGGACAGTTCGCCCTTTGCGCGGCGGCTAATTCGCCACACAGTTCAACGCGTACCTTTTAGGACTCCAGAATCGCGGCCCGGATTCTGTTGAATTCAGGAGCGTCCTTACCATAAGTCCCGTCAAAAATCCAAGTGCCACAGGTTGTGGCACATCAGCAGGTCCATTTGCGCCGGAATCCGGCAGGAAACGGCGTTTTTCGGGCTGTTCGGTCCGGGTTGAGATGGGGAGCCACGAAGCGTCTGTAAAGACTTGTGACAAGAATTGTCTGGAACGTGCCGTGTCGGGTTTTCCCAAATCCTGATTGTTTCTTGATCTTTGATGGGGAAGGTCTCGTGTCAAAGGAGAAGTCAAATGTTCAACACATCTCTGTTTGTGACCGTCGTTCTGGTCTCAGGGTTGTTTAGTGAGCTTCCAAAGGACGCGACGCGGCTGAGCGTCGAGGAGGTTGGTCAGATGCTCAAGGCGCCTTTATTGCATTGGCGTTTGCTAGGGTTTACGGCAAGCCGGATCGGGAACGGGGGTATGCTGAGAACGGCACATTCTGGTGGAAGCGGCTTGATGCAAATTATTCCGGTACCGGCATGTGGCGGATTGAGGGCAACGAACCTTGCGAGAAGTACGATCCTGCGCAGTCCTGGCAGGGACGCGACTGGGCCTGCCACCCTGTGATGGCTGCGGGGCGTTATGTCTTCTTTGGAAACACGTTCTTTTGGGACCCTCGCTCTGAGGGCGAATAGGGAAGGGTTTCAGTTAAGCACCCAGGGGGCCGTAAGATGATTGAAAATTATGAAATTGACCGGTTTGGCGTAATTCACCAGATAGAATCTGAACCGATCACCTACGACAAGGCGTATATTTCCTACTACGAAGACAAGAGTGACCAGACCATCAAGCTGGGTTATCAGCGGCTGGGCTGGATCCTGGGGTTGCTCAACCGGGTCCCGGCGTCCGTGCTGGAAATCGGGTATGGGATGGGAACTTTCATCAAGGTGGAGCAGATCACCGGCGTGCCCACATGCGTTGGTTGTGATATTGCCGATTATCCTCTGCCTGAAGGAGTGGCGTTTCAAAATTGGGATAAAGTGCTGACCCACAGCTGGGATTTGGCCGCGATGTTCGATGTGCTTGAACACATTCCCGATCTGACGTTCCTTGAACGGCTCGACGCGAAGCATCTGGCAATTGCGGTGCCTTATTGCAGATGGCGCGAGCTTGGGGCGGAAGGCGATGAATGACTTGCCAATTGGCGCATGTTGCTGCCGAATGAGCACCTGCATCGTTTTGACCGTGAGTCGCTTGTTGCTTTGCTCGCGCACTACGGCTTTGAGTGCCTGACCTCCTCAACACGTTTGAGGACGGGATCAGGCCTCGCGAAGGCGAGAGTGGGCCGAATATCCTGAGTGGATTCTTTCAGCGGAAGTGACGCACCCCAGGGGCGCCAAAATCAGATCATCGCCATGCCGCCGTTCACGTGGATTGTCTGGCCGGTGACGTAGGCGGCTTCGTCGCTGGCGAGGAACAGGACGGCTGCGGCAACTTCATCGCCCTGACCCAGGCGGCCAGCCGGGATTGTGTCGAGGATGCCTTCCTTCTGCTTGTCGTTCAGGGCGTCGGTCATGGCCGTCTCGATGAAGCCCGGAGCAACGCAGTTGATGGTGATGCCGCGGCTGGCAACTTCCTGTGCGAGAGCCTTCGACATGCCAACGGTGCCGGCCTTGGAGGCGGCGTAGTTGGCCTGGCCCGGGTTGCCCATGGTGCCGACGACTGAGGTAATGGAGACAATGCGGCCGGAGCGTTGTTTCATCATACCGCGCAGACAGGCGCGGGCGAGCTTGAAGGACGAGGAGAGATTGACGGCCAGAACCGCGTCCCAATCTTCATTCTTCATGCGCATGGCGAGGCCATCGCGGGTGATGCCGGCATTGTTCACCAGAATGTCCAGCGAGCCCATGGCTTCTTCTGCAGCGGGGATGAGAGCGGCAACGCTTTCAGGATCAGCGAGGTTGCAGGGGAGAACATGGCAGCGGTCGCCCAGCTCTGCGGCGCGTTCTGCTAAAACCGCTTCCCGCGTGCCTGACAGGCCAACGGTTGCGCCGGCTGCGTGCAAGGCTTTGGCGATGGCTGCACCGATGCCGCCGGTGGCGCCGGTGACCAGTGCGTTTTTTCCTTCGAGACTGAACATGGAAACTCTCCCTAGATTTCAGCAGCGGCAATGTCGTCGGGCGTGCCGATGGACTTACCTTCGAGTTCTTTATTGATGCGGCGGGCAAGGCCGCTCAGTACTTTGCCGACGCCTAGCTCGTAAAGCGCTGTGACACCATCTGCTGCCATCGCTTCAACGCATTCGCGCCAACGTACCATGCCGGTGACCTGTTTCACGAGGCTGTCGCGAATCGCATCGGGGTCGCTCAGCGGACTGGCGCTCACGTTGGCCATAACTGGTACGACGGGCACGTTCATTTGCACATCGGCCAGAGCTTCAGCCATCACATCTGCTGCCGGCTGCATGAGTGCGCAATGGAAAGGGGCGCTGACGGGAAGGAGCATGGCGCGGCGTGCGCCCTTTGCCTTGGCGATCTCAACGGCGCGTTCAACAGCAGCCTTGCTGCCAGAGACCACCACCTGGCCCGGTGCGTTGTCGTTGGCCGCTTCACAGACTTCGGCGCCGGCAGCTTCTTTCGCCACGGTATCTGCCACATCGTAGTCCAGGCCCAGGAGTGCAGCCATTGAGCCTTCACCCACGGGCACGGCCTGCTGCATTGCCTGACCACGGGTTTTCAGGAGACGCGCGGTATCGCCAAGAGAAAAGACACCTGCGGCGGCCAGCGCAGAATATTCGCCAAGCGAATGCCCGGCCACGTATTTGGCAGAATTTGCAAGATTCAGCCCCTTTTCGGCTTCAAGCACCCGAACCACGGCCATCGAAACTGCCATCAGAGCTGGCTGTGCGTTTTCTGTGAGCGTGATCGCATCGTCCGGACCCTCCCACATGATTGCCGAGAGTTTCTGGGAAAGCGCCTCGTCTACTTCCTCAAACACGGCTTTGGCTGCGGGGAGGTTTTCCGCCAGGGCCTGCCCCATGCCGACGGCCTGGCTGCCCTGGCCTGGAAAGGTGAATGCTGCTGTCATGAATGTGGTCCCGAAGTCTTGAAATTTGGCAGGGAGCCTTCGGGGTTTGGTGCGAGGTTGTCAAGCCAGGGGGGGAGTTTTCAACTGCCCGATCAGAATTGGCAACATTGCAGGCCCGTGTAATATTTTCCCAGTCAGCGCAACCCACCGCAAGAACGCAGGGATCAGTCTACAAGCTTGGTGAACACCCGGTATTTGCGCATTTCAGGAATGCTTATCCAGTGCATCTTGTCAGCGCGGAATTTCAGGGTGAACCAATAGAACTCCGGCGAGATGTTGATTGACTTGTAATAGTCCAGGAAAATGTCGTGAAATCCGGAATCCCGGGGTTCTTTTTCAGGGCTTGTCTTATTTGCCGGGGCGTATTTGAGTTAATGGTGCCCTCAATAGAACAGGTATCTTCTGCCGCGCACGGACAAGCGCAGGTTCCCATTGTCATTTTCAACAAAGTCACTGCGAACGAGGTAGGCATCGGCTGTCGTTGTTTTCGCTACGACAGATGTTGGCTTCGTTGCGCTGCCGGTCCTGCAGCCCGACCTTTGTTGAAACATCGATCTTGGCAGGCATTCAGCTCGTCATTATCGCCCCGGTGAGAACAGGTATATCGTGCAGCCCACCAGGCAGAGGTGAAGTCTTGCGCAAGCGCGTGCGGTCTTCATCCTGGGTGACTGGGAAATGCGACCTTCTTCGCAATTGTCCACATCAAGGCTACGGTCATTGCATTTGTCAAAGGCACTGCCGTTGGCTCCGCCGAGGATTTTATCGGCACAGCCGACCAAACAACGCTGCAGCATTGGGCAGTTCTGGAATTGGGCCTGGGCCTGATTGGCCGCCGTGAATGCGATCAGAACCAGCGACAACAGGAATAACGCTCCTTTCATTTTCTTGAGTTTATTTCGCGCGCGCCAATTTCCGCTTGCGCGGAAATGGTTACGCGGGTACGCGGCACAAGATCAGCCCGAGCGTAGCGGAGCGAGCACGGACAAGCTGATCGCTCTTGAAATGCGGCGGCAGCCAGTCGGCCTTGCCTCGGGCACGCAGTGCCTTCGGAGCCCACTCAACCATATAACTTCGTTATCCCGGAATTTTGCGATAGCAAAATATCCGGGATCCCTTTTTAACAACTTCGGTCTCAATGGAGAGAAGATCCCGGGTCAAGCCCGGGATGACTACGAAGGAAAGGCTCAGATAATTGGGCGATGGGAGAGGGAACGGATTTGCCAGCCGTCAGGGAAACAACTCACCCCGGAGATCTCCGCCCGCCTCTTTCCTATCGCAGGCATGAGCGCGGAAGGAGGGGGACGCGGGTGCCGTCTGGGCGAAGGCCTTGAGGCGGGCGGAAACTCCGGGCTAGCTTTGTGGTGTTACTTGCGTTTGCGGCGCACACCGAAATTCCGGCGCTTTGTGGTGAAACCTCTGCGTTTGACCAGGCTGCTGCGGCGCACGTCGCGTAGCTTCGTGCCGTAAGTTGCCCCGGCATTTTCAACCGCAAATTCAGCCTTCAATGAGCCGTAACCGATTGTCAGGTCAATGCCGATTGCGTTTGCCCGGTGCCTGGATAGCCGCGAAAGCAAGGGCTGAGGCAACGAGCAGCGGACGGGCGCAAATGTTCATAGTTGAGGTCCTTTCAATTTGTTTTGGGGCGCCGCGTTTTGCCTGGCTTCCGTTTCGTGTTGATCGCAATCCGGGGGTGAGCCACTGAGGTTTCCAATCAACATAACCACACAAAGACGTGGCCAAGGTGTGTGCTGCGCGTTACTGAAACAGGAAGGAGCGAGAAGGAGCCAATCATGCCGAGATTTTGCAACCAGGCCGAGTTCGAGCAGGCCCAGGAGATTGTCTATGCAACCTTGCAGCCGACCCTGCAGCATGCCTGGCCGGTGCTCGCAGACGAGCTGAGGTGCGAGGTCTGGGTCAAGCACGAGAACCACACACCGCTCGGGGCTTTCAAGGTCCGTGGAGGTCTGGTGCACATGCGGCGGCGCATTGAGCGCGGTTTGACAGGCGGTGTGATCACGGCTTCGACGGGCAATCATGGTCAGTCCATTCCTTTTGCTGCAAAGCGTGAGGGGGTTAAGGCCGTTGTTGTGGTCCCGGAGAACAACTCACGGGAAAAGAACGCCGCCATGCGGGCTCTGGGGGCCGAGCTGATCGAGACTGGCCACGATTTCAATGCGGCCAAGGACCAGGCGGAAACCATTGCGGCGGAACGGGGGCTCGATATGATTGCTTCTTTCCAGCCTGATCTGGTTCAGGGCGTGAGCACTTATGCGCATGAGCTGTTCAGCGCTGCCGGAGAACTGGACGCGGTCTATGTCCCGATCGGTCTTGGGTCCGGCATTTGCGGTGTGATGGCGGCACGCGATCTGATGGGATTGAAGACGAAGGTCATTGGCGTGGTTTCGGAGCGGGCCAATGCCTATCGCCTGTCTTTCGAGGTGAAAAAACCTGTGGCAACAAATGCGGCGGACAGTTTCGCAGAAGGCATGGCGGTCCGGGTGCCGCACCCGGAGGCCGTCGATGCGATCAACGAGGGCGTGGACCATGTGGTCGAAGTGACCGAAGACGGTGTTGCAGAAGCCATGCGTTTGTTGTTCCGGGCTACGCACAACATCGCGGAAGGTGCAGGCGCCGGCGCGTTGGCTGCATTGATGCAGGAGCGCGCCCAGATGACCGGCAAGCGTGTGGGCGTGATCCTGAGTGGCGGCAACATCGATGCGGCCAAGTTCGCCAAGGTGTTGGGCGGTGAGACGCCCGTGGCCGGTTAACCCCGTGCACATTACCTCATTAAGAACCCGTCATCCCGGAATTTTGCAAAGCAAAATATCCGGGATCCTCTAACTTCGCAGATCAGGTCTGCCTAGAGAAGATCCCTGCTCTCGCTGTGCTCGGCTGGGATGACGATGTATTGTTAAACCGGCTCGGGTGCGCTCGCGCTTCAGTGTCTGGGCCACTTTCCTGCGAACGGCTTAGTCAGGGCCCGTTCCAGCATTTCCAGGTGGTCCTGACCGTAGAACATGTCACCATTGAGGAAGTAAGTGGGCGAGCCGAAGACACTGCGGTCTATGGCTTCCTGGGTGTTTGTGTCGTGGATTGCACCGATCTCATCTGTTCGGGCCAGGGCCATCAGGGCTTCAGCGTTGAAACCGCACTCTGCCGTGAGTGCCGCCAGAGTCGCTTCATCAGAGAGGTCGCTGTCGTCGCGCCAGTGGGATACCAACATCCTGTGCGCCAGCGGGTTAACATCAAACCCCTGCTGGATGCAGGCAATCAGGATGCGATTGGCGAAGATGAAATCCTTGGCATGGTGGGTTGGATTTTCGGTGCCAACCGGTGCATTCCGGTATTCCGACCAGCGTTCGATCTCGCGGCCGAAGTAGTAGTCCAGATGAGCCTTGGACCGTTCTGCGAAACTCTGCGTCTTGATGACTTTCAGCACGTGCCGCAAGTCATAGGGCTTGTGGATTATCGTGTGGCCACCGGCTGCAACGATTTCCATCAGGCGCGCTGAACCCAGATAGGCGAAGGCGGAGTGCGCGGAGTAATAATATTCGATTTCGGCCATTAGTCTGTTTCCTCCGTCGCGGGTATTTCCGCCAGTTCGAAATCACCTGTTTCGGGGTCCATAACCATCAATTCGCCGCCTGAGATGTCGAACCACATGCCATGCAGATGCAGCTTGCCGCGTCCCTCGAGGATTGACACACAGGAGAACGTGCGCAGGTTCTCGATCGAATGGCGGATTGAGATACGCTCCAGTGCCGTTTGCCGCTCTCCGGGGGTCATCAGTTTGTTGCCTGTCACGGCTTGTGCCGCAGGTGCCAACGGCTCCATCCAGCGGCCAATGAAATCATCCGGGGACAGAGGGTCTTCAGCCGGAGCAAGAGCGGCCTTGATGCCGCCGCACCGGCTGTGACCCAACACAACGATGTGCTTGACCTTCAGACCTTGCACCGCAAACTCAAGGGCTGCCGACGTGGAGTGGAACTCACCGTCCGGCCGGTAGGGCGGGACGATGTTCGCGACGTTCCGGACAACGAAGATCTCCCCAGGCGCCGCATTGAAAATGGTTTCCGGCGCTGCTCTGGAATCGCAACAGGCGATGACCAGTACCTCCGGGCTCTGGCCTTCGCGGGCAAGTTGACGGTATCTTTGATGCTCATGGGCAAAGCGACCGGATTTGAATGTCTGATAACCTTTCAAAAGGGAAACAGGAAATTCGCTCATGCACCGGGAGATAGAGCACTTTGCTGAACCTGGATCGAGCGAGTCAGTTGTTGACCCCGCGCCAATGCCAAACTTCATGCCGCCGCCCTTCTTGGGCGTCATTGCATGCACATCGGAAACAAATGCGTTTGCAGTTGCAACAGTCATACCAAGTGCAAGAGCACCTTCCATAGACTGACGGCGGCTGACCTTACCGCTCTTATAGCCACTCTTTAATTGGTCGAGTTTCTCCATATAACTCCTCCGAGATTACCCTTACCCACCGGATTTGGTCTGTTTATGCAGGTTCCAAACCGGCCACTCAACGCACAAAGGCGCGACGGACACATTCGCATTTTTCGCGAGATAAACAAACCATTGATTCAAGCCTGGTTTATGGCTTGACGCGTCCTCTGCAGAGACTATCAAGGCAGGGAGCCAAATAAAGTCGCGTCTGAGACCATCGGCGACCAAAAAACGGAACATACCGAGCACTTTCATCATCAATTCTTATGGAAGCAATAATGATGTATACAATTTACGGAACGCCAAAGGCTCAAGGCTTCCGGATCCTTTGGATGCTGGAGGAATTAGGACAACCATACGAACTGGTACCCTGCGGTCCTCATAGCGAAGAGATCAAGTTCATTTTTCCCGCAGCGAGTCAGCACCAGCTGTTCGCGGTAGACTCCCGCACGTTCAAACAAACCGGCGCGGTAGACGTTCACAGCCAGCCAGTGTTTGCGGTTGCGCGGCCGGATGGCCGGCAGATCTGGGTAAATTTCGCCCATCTGCACAATGACACAATTCAGGTTGTCGATGATCCCGGGGCTGAGGGGTGGACAACAGATCCCTGGGGCGGGAAGATCCGTGACGGCAAACTCCATGGCCGCGGTGCTTGCGATATGAAGTGCAGGACCAGCGCGTCGATCTGGACGTACGCCTTGCTGCACCGGATCAAGGACATGTTGAAAGGCAAGCTCACGCTGAGCTTGCGTCTCCGACGAGGGAGTGTCAAGCCCCTTCAAAGTGGTCCGCGAGAATCCCGAACTTCATGCGGGCCTCCCGGCCATCTCACTTTCTGTTTCGTTGCCCCTGATCCAGGCGGCGACCTGGTCGAGAAGCTCGTCCAGATCGACGCGGAATTTGCCCTTGAGAGCGCATTCCCAGATCACCAGTAGCCGCCAGCCTGCTTCCAGTAGGGATTTTCGGACCTCTGCATCGCGCTCGCGGTTGCGCTCAAGCTTCGCCTTCCAGAACTCGGGCCGCGTCGAGGGCATCTTGAAGAGATGGCAACCATGGCTGTGCCAGAAGCAGCCATGCACAAAAATGGCCGTACGATAGCGCGGCAGAACAAGATCAGGTTTTCCGGGCACCTTTGATGTGTGGAGCCGGAACCGGAACCCCCGCGCATGCAGTCCTTTCCGGATCAGCAACTCGGGTTTTGTGTTCTTGCCCCTGATGCCTGACATCATCCGGCTTCGCGTCTCTTTATCGACAATATCAGGCACCGGCCCGCGCTTCCACTGCGGCTTCCAGCGCGGGTGCTTCGGGGAGAATGAAGGGCTGCATGTGCCTTGCGATGGCCTCGACGACAGGCACGACAACTGCGTTCCCGAACTGCCTGTAGGCCTGGGTGTCGGAGACCGGGATATTGAAACTGTCGCCCCCCTTTTTCCCAAAGCCCATGAGCCGGGCGCATTCCCTGGGGGTCAACCGGCGAGGGTTCTTCTGCCCGTGCTGCTTCACCAGAATTTCCGACCCGTCCTTGTAGTAACGCGCCGAAAGTGTACGGGCGACGTCGTCCCTGTCCACGAGACCAAAGCCGAAGCCGTTGCCCCTGGCGCGGTGCTTTTCGGCATAATCCTGAAGGTAACGCCACAAGTGGTCCGGAAGCGTGTACTTTTCGATCACCCGGGCTGCCGGGCCAAGGGTAAAGCGCTCTTCCGGCTGCTCTGAGCCGTCCTCAGGATGGAGGATACTGTCGAGTTTCGGTCCCGGGAGCGGATCGGGTGCCACGGGACTGTTGAAGCTGAATGCGTTCAGGTCCCGGAAGCCCGCAATAAAGATACGCTCGCGGTGTTGCGGCACGAAGCCCTTCGCGTCGATCACGCGGTCATCTATGTGATAGCCCAATTTCTTTGAGTGTCCGGCGGATGATCTCGAATGTTCGTCCCCGGTCGTGGCTCATCAGGTTCTTCACGTTTTCCAGAAGAAAAGCTTTCGGGCGGTGATATTCGATTATGCGTGCCACATCGAAAAAGAGAGTTCCTTGCGCTTCGCAGCGAAATCCGTGCTGCCGTCCCAGGGCGTTCTTTTTCGAGACCCCGGCAATCGAGAACGGCTGGCATGGAAAACCCGCGAGCAGGACATCATGAACGGAAGCCTTGTCTTGAACGTGGATGGGCAAGTGCTTGATGCCTCCTCTATCGATGAAGTGGCGCTTGAGGTCGAAGAACACTTGAACGACGAGGCCATAAAAGCGGATGTCGCCCGATACCTGAACCTCGTTCGGCGTGTTCAAAAAGAAGCCTCACCGCACAAGATCACGCTGCCCAACGCTCAAGGGGGGGACTTTGAACCGCTCCGCAAGGCGTCTGCTATCAAGGCACTACAGGGCAAGATCGCAGGCGAACAGGATGTCGTGCTAGAAGTGACATTTCCATTGGCGCGCAAGGACAACACCAAGAGCGTAGTATCCCTACGGGCGGTGATCGGCCCTGCAGGCGCTGCACGAAGGCCAGTTGACCGCCTTTTCCGCGAAGGAATGAGTCTCCCGGACGTCAGGTCCAAAATTCCCGGCGAGCTTGATCTGCTTATGCTCGTCGGGCAGGGCGAGCTTGCTACCTATCTAAACTTCTGCGAAGGCAAGGCTCATCTCGATCTGTTTGAGTCAAAGGACGTTCGCCAAAAGCTTGAGGATCACGGCTTTGACGGGTCACAGGTCAAACGTCTGGTGAAGAACCTGCCTGCAGAGCTAAGACTTCTTCTTACGCCAGACGTGACAGCCCCCGATTCACATGTTTTCGACAGCTATTTCTCTAAACCCGCTGACAAGCCCGGCAAAAAGAAGAAGCCGGACAAGCCTGATGATCCGCCCTCGCCCCCGCCGCCTCCGAAGCCCCTTGTATTCAGTGTCGAAACACTAGCGGACGGTTTGCGGGTCAAGGCCAATCCCGACTTCCCAGACTGGCCTGTGAACGTCACCGTGGGAATTGCCTATGCGGACGGAACCCGCCGTCCGTCATGGAGCCCATTCGACTTCAAGCTCGATGAACTCAATATCGATCACACCGATTGCGAGCTGACGATGGATAAGAACAAAGTGCAGGCCCTGAATTGCGGGTCAGACGCTGAAATCAAGATCACTGGTTTTGATACGAACCGGGAGCTGGATACGAGTATAAGGTCGTGGAAGAATGCGTAAGAAAATAAGACTGACAGGGCGAAAGCAGCTTGCCCGTTCTTCCGTCGAGGTTAAAGTTACCGAAACCGAAAACAAAAAAATTGTTTCCATGACGATTGCGAAGGCCAATGCTTTCAGCAAGATGCCGGAAACGGCCCGCGTCAAGCTGCGGCTATTTGAGAACAAGTTCTCCGAGACTCTGGAATTTGGAACACTCGGAGACATGAAGATCACTGCCGAGATCACTAAAGGTGCGTTTTCTGCTCCTTCCTGTCAGCTCCGCATAGTTGCGACCGACGATGGTCACAAAGGCCTGCTTCTGGGCAGCACCAACACCTGGACCCTTCGAACCGGCGGTGAAGATGAGGGTGGCACGGCGAGCGAGGGCATTCTGCTCTTCCAACCGCACGATATCGCTCCTCGCAGCTGGAAGCTTGATGTCCGCGAGGACGACTATCCCATTGTCTATCTCGACAAAAAAATCCCGGACGCGCGCACTTGGGTCCGAAATGATCCGATCTTCGTCAGCTGCGTGCTGCCCGCAATCGTCCGAGAGGTCTTCGACGACATTCTTGTAAGCAATTCTCCTCCTGATCAGACATGGGCAAATGATTGGCTTGGTTGGGCCGATACTCTCATGCCCGGCAAGGCGCCTCCGTGGAAGGATGATCGCACACACAAGCAGGCATGGATCGCGGACCTGCTCGACAGCTTTTGCGGAAGGCACGGTATGCTGGAGCTTTTGGTCGGCAAACTCAAGCAGGAGTCGACACCATGATCTCGTACTCAGCCCTGTATGAATTCAATGCCGCCGGGCTCGAAGCCTTCGAGAAAGTTTTTACCGGCCAGATCGACGATACTGCAATTGATCCGGTGGATTCGGCTGTTGCCTCACGCGTTCACGGTACGACGGCATTCACGGTATCCGAATATAAAACAACCAAAGAAATGGCGCAGTGTGTCCTCGGTTCTCTTGGCGCTGCAAACTTCCCCGATCTCCTGCCAAATGCCGGGCTTTGGGCATGGCTGACCTTTGTTATGCGTGATCAGCTATTCAAGAAGGCGGGCGATGGTACCTGGAAGGTCGGCGAAGTCCATCGCTGGTATCCGAGCAATCCGAATGACTGGCAGAAGGGACAAAGGCATTTGGTGCGGATGCCTGTGCTTTTGTTGAAGTCGCTGGGCGACGTCGCCGACCACCTGCTTTGCGGTAACCCTTCAATTCTCCCGGAAATCCGCGAGCAGCTGACGAGTCAGCAGGATATGTTCAATCCTGCATTCCAGCAGGTTGCTCGCAGCCTCTACTACGACGATGCAAAGGGCACGCTGAAGCCGGGCGCGGGCGGCAAGAGCGGCGGCACGCCCCGCCGGCTGGCCAAGGTCCGTCAGCAGCTGGAAGTCACATGGGACATCGAAGACCTCGGCCCGGTGAAGATCATTGAAAGGCTTCCGCAAGAGTTTTCTCGCTTCAAACCAAAGTCGCCGAGCCAACCACCAGTATCGCCATCCAATCAGCCGTCGTCGTCGCTGACCCTCAGCTAGTGTTTCGGTGCACCGCGCACCGCTTCCAGGAAAGAGATTCAACGTGGGAAAAAGACCGGAAAATCAAAGAAATACTGCCGAAGCATACCAACTTGCTCAACGCGCGATGACGGACTTGAAGACTGCGATTCTCAAGTTGCTCGCCATGGGAGATGAAACAGGGCTTCGGAACGCGGATATTGGTCGCTCACTGGGGATATACACTGGCCATGAACAGCATGAAGGGCATATTCCGCGAATTGTCCAATCTTCAATTGAAGGTTAATGGGCCTGAAAACGGGAAGATTTTGTTAATAGAAGCGGTGTCTTGATTTTACCTCATCTTTGTATTTTGGTATATACGTCAAACTTCACCCATTTGGCGTTCAGGATGTGTGAAAATTCATTGAGCACTCCAAGCGCACACTGCCATGGTTGGGCCGATGTCAGTGACATCAGGGCAAATGCGCTTCCTTTGATTGGAAGGATTGGGGCGGGTTCTTCCGGACTGGAAAAGCAAGTTACGGAGCGATCTGATATGATCAAAGGTATTGCGGCCGGAATAGCAGCCGAAATGCCCCAGGGTTCGACTGCAACGTACATTCCGCTGGCCCGGTCTCTCGTCAACGAACTGAGAGAGCCGGCACCCGAAATGCTTGAAATGGCGATGCCAGGAACTCTGGATCACTCGGACATTGTTCAGTATTGGCCCGCGCTTCTTGATACAGCCCTGTTGGTCAACGAACCGGCTGAATAAGACCTATGGTTCAAGCGCCAGAATTTCTTCTGTGACAAGCCAGTGCTGTTTCGCTAGAAATCCGCTTTCCTCTTCTTTGGCAGTGGGTTCCATGACGAAACTGAACGACCTTTCCAGCACGCTTGCACTCCTCAGAACCCGCCGCTCGACAGTGGCAAAGGAGATGGTTCCGCCTGGTCCCGGCGATGAGCAGATCAACGAGCTTTTGCAGATTGCAGCGCGCGTTCCCGATCACGGCAAGCTAGCGCCCTGGCGATTCATTCTGTTTCAGGGTGAGGCACGCGCAAACTTTGGACAGTCACTGGCGGCCCGCTTCAAGGAACTCAACCCTCAGGTTGGCGACGAGCTTGTTGCCTTCGAAGCTGCAAGGTTTGAACGGGCACCAGTCGTGATTGGAGTTGTGTCAATGGCAGCGCCTCATGTGAAGATACCTGAATGGGAACAGCAGCTCTCCGCAGGGGCGGTGTGTCAGAACCTGCTCATTGCTGCGACAGCCATGGGGTTTGCTGCGCAGTGGCTGACTGAATGGTATGCGTTTGACGAAGAAATCGCGAAGGTGCTTGGACTGGGTGAACAAGAGCGGATGGCGGGCTTCGTCTATGTGGCGTCACGGGCTGCGGAGCCGACCGAACGCGCGAGACCCGGTCTCGAAACCCGCGTCAGCTCGTGGTCTCAGGAATCAGCTTGATGAAAATTCGCGGCGCGCTTTTCGACAAGGATGGCACTCTCATAGATTTCGACCGGACCTGGCAGCCGATCGTGGAGCATCTGGTGAACGAGATGACTTCCGGCGATGCACAGAGATCCCGGGAGCTTATGGCTGCGATCGGGTATGATGAGAAGGCAGGGAGGTTTGCGGCGGGTTCCATCTTCGCGGCCGGCAACAATCTCGACCTCGTGGATGCCTGGCATCCAGACCTGCCAGCAAACGAACGGGCCGCAAAGGTTGCCTGGTACGACACATATTTCTCCGATGCGTCCCCGGCCGCATCTGTTCCCCTGACGGATCTGAAGGCCTTTCTGAGCACCTTGCAGCAGATGAGCCTCAAGCTGGGCATTGCCACCAATGATGTGACGCGCTCGGCGACGGCTTTTGCGGAAGCTGCTGGTTTGTCTCACTATTTTGATTTCATCACCGGCTATGATGGCGTTCCCAAGCCCAAACCTGCCGGCGATATGATCTGGGCGTTTTGCGAGGCGACTGGTCTGGAACCTGCCGAGATTGCAATGGTCGGAGACAATACCCACGATCTGGAAACGGCGGTTGCCGGTGGTGCCGGTCATAAAGTAGGTGTGCTCACAGGCAGCGGTTTCCAGGCCGACCTTGAGGCGCTTGCCGATGTGGTTCTGCCCGGCATCGATGCGCTTCCAGATTATCTTGCAGAGCTGAACGGCGCTTGAGTTCAAAGGAAGAAAAACATGTTTTACGACGCAATCAAAAATGACCACGGGCTTCCGCACGATCCCTTCAAGGCTCTGGTTGCACCGCGCCCGATCGGCTGGATTACGACCATGAGCAAGGAAGGTGTTATCAATCTGGCGCCCTACAGTTTCTTCAACGCCATGGCGTCCAATCCCCATTATGTCTGCTTTGGTTCTGCTGGCATGAAAGACAGTTGGGCCAACATTGAGGGAACCGGCGAATTCGTCTGCAACCTGTCCACCTGGGCGCTGCGTGACGAGATGAACACCACGTCAGCTCATGTGCCCCGTTCTGTGGATGAGATGGCTCTTGCCGGTTTGACGGCTGCTGACTGCCGGATGGTGAAACCTCCGCGGGTCGCTGAAAGCCCGGCTGTCTTTGAATGCACCCACTACCAAACCATTCCGCTGGACGGGCTGGACGGTCAGCCGCACGAGTACGCCATCATTGTCGGCAAGGTCGTCGGCATACATATCGCTGACGATCACATCACCGATGATGGATTGTTCGACACCGCCAAAGCGCAACCGATTGCCCGCGGTGGCTACCACGACTATTCCGTTGTGCGCGAAGACAATACGTTCTCCATGATACGCCCCGGCATGACCGAGGCGCAGTTTGTTGAGTAGCGGATTCCAGTTCTTGTCTGAGACCTCAGCGGCCTGCCGTTTCCGGGCCTTCGCCACCATAGCGGGTCGCGGTCCAGCCAATGAACAGGCCGACAATTGCACCTTCCGCCACGAACCAGAAGGGTGAGCTGAAGAATCCGTCTGCGCCAAAAACAGGTAGCATGACAGCCTTTAGCTGGTCATAGGCAATGAGCGTCAGCACAAAGTTCAGCCACCCGCCGACCCAGGGTGACAGGAACCACCAGGGCAGGGGCATCTTGATCCAGGGGTGGTATGTGTAAACGCCAAAGATCCCGACAATGGCACCCAGTGTTGCGTACCAGAGCAGGAGGCCCCAGCGCAGAAACAGGTCCGCCTCCGGCGCGAGCCAAGGAAGCGCCAGGAAACCCAGCAAGCCAATGAGAAAGCCTACGCCCTTGCCGATGGCGATGCGCAAGGCGAGAGAAGGTTTGGTCAGCATGGCGTCCTCCATTCCGATTACTGGAACTGTAAAGTAAAAGCATTGCCCGCACTTTGATGTCGATCAAGTGCAGTCGGCGTGCCTGGCCTGTCTATAGTCCGGCGGGCACGCCCCCATGAACGGGCAGGGCGACGCCGGTAATGTAGGCGGCTGCTGGGCTGGCCAGGAAAGCGATTGTTCCTGCCACTTCCTCTGGCTTTCCTGCCCGGCGCAGGGTCACGTCAGCATAGCGACTGGTTTGACTTCCTCAATCGGTCGCCCTGTTTCGCGGGCAATCCGCGCGTTGGCACCTGCGTGCATATCCGTCATGATATAGCCTGGACAGACCGCATTGCAGCGGATTCCATCCACACCAAACTCTGCGGCAATCGTTTTGTGAGCCCAATAATGCCATGTTTCATGGCGGTGTCCGCGCCGAAGCCTGCTTCCGCTCCGAGGTTACCGGTTGATCCAACATTGATGATCGCGCCGCCGCCGGCTTCCTTCATGAGAGGGATTGCCAGTTGGGCCAAGTGGGCCGGGGCCATCAGGTTCACTTCAAAGCTGGTTTGCCATTGCGCCGGCGTTGCGTTAAGGAAAGGGCCGGTTCCAATCGTCGTTCCTGCGTTGTTGACCAGAATTTCGATGTCGCCGAATGCGCCGGTGGCTTCGGCGATGCAGCTGCTGAGATGCTCTTCGCAGGTGACATCCATTTCGAGTGCAATGACGTTTCCGCCAGCATTCCGGATTGTGTCCGCTGGTTCCTCAAGCAATTGCATTGTGGACAACGGGTATCCATCCACATCAAGAGTCCCGTCCCGGTCTGTTATGATCGCATTGGTGCCATCTGCTGCCAGGCATGGCGCGGTTGCGCAGCCAATGCCGTTGGGGGGCCGCAGCTCCCGTCACCAGAGCGGTGCTTCCCTCAAGTGTCTTCATTCAGAACCCTCGGCGTGCTTCTGAAAATGGTCCGGAAACTCGACCCAATGATGTTTGCGGCTGTGCCAGACGGTTCTGGTGGGAGAGGGGAAATCCGGATCGGCAAAGCATCCCACCGCGACCGCAACATGGTTCGATGCCATATCGAGTTCCCAGTAGACCGTGGTTCCGCAATCGGGACAGAAGTTCATGGCGAGTGTGCGCCCTGCATCCGAGCCTCTTTTGAATACGCCGGGTGTGCCCGTGGTGCTCCCAATCTGATCCTTCTGAAAGAATGCGGAAATCCCGAACACGCTGCCCGTGCGCTTCCGGCATTCCAGGCAGCTGCAGAGCTGACCAGCTCCGGCTCTCCCTTGAGCGTGATTGTGAGCGCGCCACAGGCGCAGGCTGCCGTTCGCGTACTCATTGAGGCTTGTTGATGGGACGGTCTTCCGTCCAGTCATAGGTGCCGCGATCCCGCTCATCGACCGCCTGTTTCCAGCCCACTTCTTCTGAGCGGTGCTTGAAGTTGATCCCTTCCGGCGAATGGCGGGTAATACCGTCGAAGACTGTGGCAAGACGCTGGGTATTGGCCAGTCCCATGGTCTCTATCACCTGGTTGACGACCATCTTCTGCATCATCAGCTGGTTCACCGGAACGGAGGCCGTGCGCTCTGCAAAGGCTTCAACTTCAGCATCAAGATCAGCGGCGGGCACAGCCTTCATCACGAGGCCGATGCGTTCGGCTTCCTTGCCGTCGATCTTGTCGCCAGTGAACAGCATGCGTTTTGCTTGTTCAGGGCCCAGCCGATAGGTCCACATGGCGGTTGTCGGACAGCCCCAAACGCGGATGGGCATGTAGCCGATCTTTGCATCCTCGGCCATGATGATCATGTCACAGCACAGCGCGATATCTGATCCGCCAGCCACCGCATGGCCATGCACCTTGCAGACCACCGGCTTGTGAGATCGCCAGAGTGACATGAAATGCTCGGTGTTGCGGGACATGAAGGTGTAATCCTTCATAGGGTCCCATGGCATTTCCTGGGTGACGTCGCCGGAGCCATTGCCCTCTGCATAAAATGTTAGATCATATCCTGCGCAAAAGGCGGGACCATTGCCGGACAGGATGATGGTGTGAACCTTCGGGTCAGCGTTTGCAGTCGCGACGGCTTTGGCCAGGAGGGCCGGCACCTCATCGTCGATGGCGTTGAGTACCTTGGGACGGTTCAGAGTGATGCGGCCGATGCGGCCGTCTGCTTCGTAGAGGACTTTTGACATGGTGAACCTTGTCTGGGGCAGGGGAGGCGCAGCCTAAACCGCTTCGAGCACTGCGTCGAGTTCCGGCAGCAGAACGATACCATCCTGATCGCTGCCCGAGGAATGGGTGACAATCCATGTGCACGGAGCACCGCTGCGGTTGCAGGGTGCATGGGGGAGGTCGGCAGGAACGAAAGCCTGTTCGCCTGCGCTCACCTTGACCCGGCGTTCAAGTCTCTCGCCGTAATAGACAAAACATTCTCCGTCCAGGAGATAGGCGATGGTCTCGATGCCTTCGTGGTAATGCACTTTGGCCTGTTTGCCGTCGGGCATGGGCAGCAGATTCATGCAGATTTGCCTGGCGCCCACCGTTTCCGACGATGCGCCGGATCCATAGATGAAGCCTTGTTTGCCCACATAGGTCTGACCAAGGGAGACCACCTGGACGATTGAGTCGTTTCGCATTTTGTTGGCTCTTCAATTGGCTGCTGTTGAAGCCATCACCATAACCGTTCGAGCCCCCTCACCCAACCCTCTGCCTTTACACACGTCATCCCGGCCTCGTCCTGAACCCAGACCTCGATCGGCTTGTCTGCCGGACCGTGGTTCAAAGGGGAGACAAGGCTTTGGGGGACGTTTTTTTGAAAGCCTCCATGAGGTCCGGGTTCTGGTCCGGGTGTTGCGGGTGCCTGATGAGGTGGGAAACCGCGCCGTTGTGGCAACTCGTTGAATCGATGGAGATTGGCCAGGTCTCCGGTGCCTATTGGTGTGGTAAGATTGGAAAGGATGCTTGACCTCTCGAAGTCAGCAAGCCCGAACCGGCGCGGCTCAGGCTTTCCTGGTCCCGTAGAACAGGTTCACCACATGCTCGGCTTCGGCGAAGAACAGCCAGCGTTCCAGGATGGCGCCGATGGCGATGGTCAGGGTGGCGGTGATTAAGAGCGGGATTTCGAAGCCTTTGCCCCCGTAGCTCGCCAGGACACAGCACGCCCAGCTGAGGAAAAATCCCACATACAGGCAGATCTTGCGGAGTTTGAAGGCGTGCTTGCGGGCCACGCGATAGCCCATTTCTCTTTGCACGAAATTGGCTTGGGTGTGCGGCGCTTCGGTTTGCCGGACGGTGCCGAATTTTCCCAGCCCTGTTGCATCTCCAATCGTGAGGTCTCGCCTGGCGTTGTCGATGGCCTGCCAATAAAATCCCTTTAAGACGAGGGCGGTCACCACGCCTGTGGCTGCGATAATCCCGTGCCACTCATGGGCGGTGCCAAATATTGCCATCAACATTGCGAAAAGAACGAGCCCGGTTGCTGCTGCCATAGCGATATAAACTGGCGCCACGAGCGGCTGGTTCCATTGGCGGATGGTAGTGAGGCAGCCATAGATCATGCCAGTGCACCAGACAGTCGCGATTGCACCGACTGCGGACAAGCCTCCCAGCACCTGCCAGATCCAAGTCGGCTCGTCTATGAAAAGCCAGACGAGGCCAAATAGGCCTGCAGGGAAATAGGTTGCGACCGCCGCGACGCCTTCCCGCGACAGCCAGGAGGAGCGCCATTGGGAGAACGCGCGCCAGGCCCGTTCGGGGTGGCCCAGATGGAAGGTGGAGGAGAGCAGGCCGACCGTCACGAGACCGAGTGAGACCGCCATGGCGGCAAAGGCAAACCAGAACGTTTGCGGCAGCTCCAGACCGAACAAGGCGCAAATGCCAAGCGTTGCGAGGAGGCCATAGCCGGCGCCCGACGCGGTGGTGAAAAGTATGACGGAATAGGCTGGATGCATTTGGTTATCTCGATAACATCTTGTCGGCCCACTTGAAGACCCGTTCCGTCAGGCTGCCATCCTCATCGCCAATCGCTTCGAGCGAAACAGGGGCATCTGCGCCCACATTGTTTGTCCGGCGGGGGCGCAGGGGCAGGTATTTGTTGACGGGCTTGTAGCCGGATTGAGGCAGCAGATTGAAGCCTTCGCGCTCAGCCACCAGTTTTGAGACTTCGCTCTCGGGATCGCCCAGGTCGCCATAGTGCCGGGCCCCGGCAGGGCACGCGCGGACGCAAGCCGGCTGGCGATCTTCCGGTTCCAGATGCTTGTTGTAGATCCGGTCCACGCAGAGGGTACATTTCTTCATGACGCCATGACTTTCGTCATATTCACGTGCGCCATAGGGGCAGGCCCAGGAGCAGAGCTTGCAGCCAATGCAGGTATCGGGGTTGACCAGCACGATGCCGTCTTCGGCGCGCTTGTAGCTCGCGCCCGTGGGGCAGACGGTGACGCAGGCGGGTTCCTCGCAATGCAGACAGGAACGGGGGAAATGGACCGTCCGGTTCGGCTCGTTGTCCCCTGTGTCGATTTCGTAAGTGTGGATCCGGTTGAGCCAGGCCCCGACCGGATCGCGGCCGTAGGCATCTGTGTCCGTTAACGGGGCAGAGTAGCCTTGCGTGTTCCATTCCTTGCAGGACACGGCGCAGGCGTGACAGCCAACGCAAGTGTCCAGATCGATGACCAGCCCGAGTTTCTTGCCGGAGCGTTCAGCGGCTGAGGGGAGGGAGGTCATTGTTTCCGTCCCTTCCCGGTGAAGGCAACGTCCTCAGGGGCGCGGCGGAGACCGGCAGCGCGTTTTTGCGGTTCGAACTTTGGGGCGGTCTCGCCCTGCTCTTCCGGACCTGTCTTTTCGATGCGCACCCGGAGGTCATACCAGGCGGCCTGGCCGGTCACCGGGTCGGAGTTGGAATAGCGATAACCGCTTCCCTTTTCCGGCAGCAGTTCGGAGATCACATGGTTGAGCAGGAAGCCTTTGGTGGCTTCCGGCGATTTGGGATCGAGGTTCCAGGCACCGGAGCGCTTGCCGATGGCGTTCCAGGTCCAGATGGTGTCCCGGTTCACGCCATCCATGAGCTTGGCCTGCGCCTTCACGCGGCCATGGGGACTGGTGATCCAGATCCAGTCGCCATTTGCGATCCCCAACTCCTGTCCCTTCTTCGTATTCAGATATATCCAGTTGCGGCCGTGGATCTGGCGGAGCCAGGCGTTTTGCGAGCCCCAGGAATGATACATGGCCATGGGTCGCTGGGTGACGGCATGCATGGGATATTCGTCTCCTCCGGCAAGTGCCTCTTCAAACGGCATGTACCAGACAGGCAGGGGATCGAAATAGGTTTCGATGCGTTTGCGATGTTCGTGCGGAACGATCATGCTGCCTCGGCCCTGTGCGGCCAGCCGGAACTTTTGCAGGGGTTCCAGATAGAGTTGAAAAATGATCTGGTCGCCTTCCATGCGAAAACCCATGTCCACGGCCCACTTGTTGTATTCAAGATTGGCATGGCGGTAGTAGCGCTGGCTGGGCTTCAGATGATGCTGATGGAAACAGCCGTTCTCGATGTAGCGCTCAAGCTGCTCCGGGTTGGGCGCGCCAGTGCCATAGGACTCACCGTCCTTGCCGCGCCAGCCGGTGAGCGGGCCGATGCCGGGCTTGCGCTCGTGGTTGACGATGTAGTCGGGATAACCGCCGGGGTAGGCCGGTTTGCCATCTTCGTTGCTGAAACCCGGCAAGCCGAGACGGGCGCCAAGATCAATCAACACATCCTGGAATGGGCGCACATCGCGTTCCGGTTTCACCACCGGCTGGCGGATCGCATCTGCGGGGCTGCCCGGTTCGGAGATGGGCCGGTCCAGCATAGAGATGCAATCCCAGCGCTCCAGATAAGTGGTGTCGGGCAGGATCAGATCAGCGTACGGGACCGTTTCCGAATAATAGGCATCCGAATAGATGATCTTCGGAATCTTGTATTCACCGGTTTCCGGGTCCGTCTCCGTCAGGTTCTTCAATGTGGCGGACACGTTCATGGACGAGTTCCAGCCCATGTTCGCCATGTAGAGGAAAAGGACGTCGATGGGGTAGGGATCCTGCTTGGCCGCATTGTTGATGACCATGTGCATCAGGCCGTGGGCTGCCATGGGGGCATCCCAGCTGAAGGCCTTATCGATCCGTTGCGGGGTACCGAAGCGGTTGACCAGCAGGTCTTCAGGACCAATGGGGAACCCAAGGTGCGGACCGCCGAGCGGTTCTGCTGATCGTTTGCCGGCCGGTTTGCCGGAGGGCTTCAGCCAGGGCGGGGTCTGCTTTGGATAGGGCGGCTTGTAGCGGAAGCCGCCGGGGCAATCGATTGTGCCAAGCAGAATCTGCAAGATGTGGATCAGGCGGCAGGTGTGGAAGCCGTTGGAATGGGCCGAGATGCCCCGCATGGCGTGCATGGAGACCGGGCGGCCGATCATCTTGTCGTGCTTGCGGCCTGCCCAGTCGGTCCAGGGGATGTCGAGGATGATCTCTTCCTTGAATGCGGTGTGGGCAAGTTCGGCAGCAATTCGTTTGATGTCTTCAGCAGGCACGCCCGTGCGCTCTTCAAGCGCTTCCGGCGAATAGCGCTCATGCAAGTAACGTTCCGTCAGGAGCTGGAACGAGGGCACCGCCTTGCGGCCATCTTTCAGTTTGAACTCACCGACGAGGGCAGGGGAGATGTCCGGCAGTTTTGCATTGACGAGGATCTTGGCTTCCTTTTCGTAGCAAAGCGGTTCGTCCTGGGCGTCGCGTGCGAACAGGCCGTGGTCTTCGGCGTTGGTGTCCTGGATCACCAGCCAGGAGGCGTTGGTGTAGCGGATGAGATAGTCCAGATCCACGTTGCCGCTCTTTAAGAGCTCGTGGATGAGGGCGGCAACGAACAGCCCGTCTGTCCCGGGGCGAATGCCGACCCATTCATCGGCAATGGCAGAATAACCGGTGCGCACCGGGTTGATCGACACGACCTTGGCGCCGCGGCCTTTCAGTTTGCCGAGGTGCTTCTTGAGCGGGTTGGAGCTGTGTTCCTCGGCCACGCCGAAGAGCATGAAGTACTTTGTGTGCTCCCAGTCCGGTTCGCCAAATTCCCAGAAGGAGCCGCCCATAGTGTAGAGGCCGGCGGCTGCCATATTGACTGAGCAGAAGCCGCCGTGGGCTGCATAGTTTGGTGTACCATACTGGATGGCCCAGTAGCCGGTGAGGGATTGGGACTGGTCACGGCCAGTGAAGAAAGCCAGTTTCTTGGGGTCCTCGTTACGGGTTTGCGAGAGCCAGGTTGTGGCGAGGCGCATGGCCTCTTCCCACTCGATCTCCCTGAATTCGCCAGAGCCTCGCGGGCCGACACGCAGGAGCGGTTTGCGCAGGCGGGCCGGCGAGTAGTGCTGCATGATGCCGGCTGAGCCCTTGCCGCAGAGAACGCCGCCGTTCACCGGATGGTCGCGATTGCCTTCGATGTAGGTGACGGTGCTGTCTTTCAGATACACTTTGATGCCGCAGCGGCACGCGCACATGTAACAGGTGGTGTGCTTGATATCGTCCCAGGTCTTGGGCGAGGTGTCGATCTGTGGCTGATCCGTCACAAGTGTTCCCTCTGGCCAAAATATATTCGATATTTCGAATATGAAGTAAAGAGCGTGAACTGCAAACACGGCAGCTCAGCGCATCTTGTTCGCAGGTGCAGCAATACCACGCCTTCGCACTGCACAACAGTGCCCCAATCCCTCCAGCACCTCAAATTGATTGAGGCCAAGAGGAGATAGGTGGGGGTAAGGGAGGGGGAGTCGAGATGTAGAGTGTGCGAAGTTGTCTTGTATTCACGGAACAGTGTCGGGCTGATTGAAAGGCAGGGTTGCGCTATTATTCTTCTTTCAGCCCCTTCACCTCGCCGGATGTGTGCCCCGGCGCACGGTCCATCAGGACGGCGGCCTGAGCGCTTTTTGCAACGGGCCGGCTGATCTCCTTGAGGGGCAGGTTCCTTGTTCCAGTGTTCGCCCCCATGGCACCATGGCAGCATCAGAGCCGCGCCGGTCTCCCTGTCTGCGCAAACCGCGCCGGACAGGCAGGCCGATTTGTAACGCTGATCGGCCGGCCATCGCGGTCTCGTCCCCTTGCGCGCCCGGATGCGGACGCGGCCGGTCTTCTGGCCAATGCGGGCCTCGTCCTGAACCCAGACCTCGATCGGCTTGTCTGCCGGACCGTGGTTCAAAGGGGAGGCAAGGCTTTGGGGGACGTTTTTTTGAAAGCCTCCATGAGGCCCGGGTTCTGGTCCGGGTGTTACGGGCGCCCGGTGAGACAGGAAAAGCCGGACGCTGCAGGCAGCCTGGAGAGGGGGCCTCTCGTGAGAGACAACACCGAACCGGTCTTCGGTCCCCCGTTGCAGGTCAAGTCGTCTCCAGCGGACCCCCCGTCAGGCTCAAGCGTCATGCTCAAGGCAGGGGCCGGTTTCGATGATCTCAGCAAGTTCAGCCATCTGGGCCGCATCCGCATCTGGGGCCGCGGGACCCGGCGGTCGAACAGCCCCTTCGCCGCATCCGCCCGGTTCATACCGTCATGAACACAAGCAAGCGAAAGCAAACGCCGGGCCTGACGGAGATCTTCGCTCGTCCTGGCAAGGCCGCGAAGGGGCGAAGCATCATAGTCATTACGACCGCCAACAGCTGCAGAGATCGGAAATCCTCCTTTGTCTGCATGGATCCAGAGTGCAGCCGGGTTGAAAAGGCCCGAGAGCCAATCAATCACGCCATTGATATAAGGCGGTAGTGCCGCCACTCGAGAATATTCATATGAAAAATTCTAATGTAAAACTCTTAAATTATCAATTTGCCGTCGGTGTGGTTCCTGCGTAATTTCGGCTCACCTCTTGAGAGGATCATCAAATGACCCAAGCAGCTCCGCTCTCCTTTCCACCTGTCTTGCCTGAGGGGTATCCGGCTCTCGCGTCAGAGCCTGAGTTCGATCCTGCCAAACATCTGGCGCTTGAAAAACCGGAAACGGTTATTTCTCTGGAAGAGCTTGGCTACGAAGCTGACGAGATTGCACAATGTCCGACCTCGCTGGGCATCACGTCCTGCTTTCGCGTTCTGAGTGATGAAGGGGTTGCCTGCCTTCAGGAAGTCACCCGCGGCCTTGAACAGTATGCCCGCAGCATTCCCCGTATTTCGCGCATGGTTCGGGGGGGCACCTATCAGTCCAGATTCTTGCGCGATTTGTGTCTGTCGCCAGACATCACGGCACTGGTTTCGGAAATCTGCGGTTCGAGCATGCTGGCCCACACGATCCCGCACCAACTCGGCCATCTGAACTACAATCCCCATACTGTCGGCGAAAACGTGGACAAATGGCACGTGGACACGCTTCGTGTGGACTATGTGATGTTCGTGACTGACCCCAACGCGATTGAGGGAGGGGAATTCCAGTATTTCAACGGCACCAAATATGAAATGAAGGCGCTGACGGACGCAAAGAAACCGCTTCCGGAAGACCGGGTCATCTCACCCGAATTGCCAGGCTCTGGCCATGCCATCCTGCAACAGGGCAATATGGTGGTTCACCGTGCGAAGGGCCTGAAGACAGCTGGTGAGCGTATCACGATGGTGAATGGCTATGTGCCGGCAGAGATCGGTTTCCCCGACTTCACGCGCTTTGATCAGCTTTCCCTGGCCGACCCGGAGCATGTTGCTGCGACTGAATACAGCCGGCATATCGCTTGGATGGGCCAGGAAATGTTGCGCAAGCAAATCGAGAATCCACGCTACTGCGGTGACACTGACCAGATCGCCACTGAACTGGAAGCCGTCATCGCCACTCTGTCTCATGCCGCAAAGGAAATCCGTGCGGCAGGCACCGCTGAAGTGGAACATTTCGGCGACGGATAGGTGCACCGCGAGGGTCGCTGCCGAATATGACTGCATTATCGTCGGGGGTGGGCTCGGCGGGGTGTACGTTGGTGGCGAGGTTGTCGGAAGACCCGAATGTGTCGGTCCTGTTGCTGGAGGCCGGGTCCAGCCATGGCTGATTGCTGGATGGCTGGAAGATCGAGATGCCAGCCGCATTCCATCAGGTCCGACGCAATCACAGATATAACTGGATGTATGAGGGGGAGCCGGAACCGGCGCTCAACAACCGGCGAATTTTTCAGCAGCGCGGCAAGGTGTTCGGCGAATCATCCGCCATCAATGGTATGGTCTTTATCCAGTGCCACGCGCTGGATTTTGAGCGCTGGGTCTGCAAAGGGGCGGACGGCTGGTCCTGGCGCGAAGTTCTGCCCTATTTCAAACGACTGGAAACCTGGGAAGGTGGTGCATCGGTCTATCGGGGCAGGCAAGGACCTGTGCCCGTGCGCAAGGGCACATATGAATGTCCGTTGCATGAAATCGTTCTTGAAGCCGGCGGACAAGCCGGATTTCCGCTGACCGACGACATCAATGGCGAACATCAGGAGGGCTTTGGAGCGCTGCAGATGAATGTGCGTGACGGGGTGCGCTCCTCCATGGCAGAGGCCTATATCCGCCCCAATTCTTCCCGCCGGAACCTGACTGTCCTGGACTGCGCTCATGCGGGAGGCCTGTTGATCGAAGGCAATCGCGTTTCGGGAGTGGGTTGTTCCCGGGGTGGGGCGAATTTGGAGGTTCGCGCATCCCGCGAGGTGATCCTGAGTGGGGGCGCAATCAACTCTCCCCAGTTGCTCATGCTTTCAGGGATTGATCCGGCGGATCATCTGAAAGAGACCGGCATTCCTTGCCGCGTGGATTTGCCGGGTGTCGGACAGAACCTTCAGGATCACCCTGTGGTCTATATGAAATACAAGATCGACAAGCCGATTTTGATGAACGGCCACATGCGGCCCGGCAAAATGGCGATGACTGGCGCCCGCTGATTTGCATCGCGCAGCGGTCCTGCGGCCACCAACAATGTGGAAACCTGCGCGTTAATGCGCACTGACCCGTCCGTGCCGCACTCGGATGTGGAAATACAGTACCTGCCGGTGATCATGAACAACACGGGCGGCTTTCTCACGGCTTCACTTTTTGCATTGGGCCGGGGAGAGTCGAAGGAGCTGGCAGGGTCAAGTTGCGTTCATCGGATCCGGCAGCCCGCCCGCGGATCTTTTCCAACTTCCTGGCGACGGATTTTGATCTCGGCCAGATGCGCAAGTCCGTGAGGCTTGGCCGGCACGTGGCCGCGCAACGGGCGCATGAGAATCGCGGGCATGCGTTTTACGACAGCAAGAAGTATGAGGCGGTGGTCAAGGACTACGGAACGATTGTCCGCCTGCGACCGCTTCATGCGACGGGGTACAACCGCGGCCTTGTGCGCTCCGTCCGCAAAGATTATGGGCCTGCCATCCCGGACTTCAAAAAGGTCATAGATCTGAAGTCGCGATACTACGAGGCACATAACAGCCTCGCCCTGATTTATGTCGCCCAGAAGAAATATGATCTGGCCATCCAGGAATTTACCGAGGCTGTCCGGGCAACCGCAAATTCCTGGATGCGATCTGGAACCGCGCAGACACATTCTCCAAGAACAAGCAATATGCGCAGGCGATTGCCGATTACACAAGCGCGATCAAGCTGAACGCCAAATCGCGCGATGCCTACAATGGCCGGGCCTATTCGCACGGTGAGCAAGGGCAGCATAAGTTGGCGATTGCTGACTATACTGCTGCCTTACAGATTGCGCCGGAAGATAAGCAATTGCTGAATGATCGCGGATATGAGTACCGTAAGATCAAGGATTATCATCGCGCTTTCGACGACTTTGATTTGGCTTTGAAGTTGAAGCCCGATTACCTGAATCCTCTTGTGAACAGAGGGCACACCTACGCTGATCCTTTAGAGTACGACCTGGCTGACGGATATGTTCTCGGCGCCAATGAGTATGACATTAAGGGCGATTGGGACAAAGCCATTGCGAACTATATGAGCGTGCTCTTGAGCACGAACCGAACTACACTCTGGCCTACTCCAACAGAGGTGGTTTGTATGCGGCTCGGGGCAAAATTGAGCGGGTGCTCAAGGACTATAACCGGGCTCTGACAATTGATTCGAGCTATTTCGATGCGCGTTGAAGAAGCGAGCCGCAGCCTATCTGGAAACAGAAAAATATGCTCTTGCGATCAAGGACTATAGCGCGGTCCTGAAATTGCAGCCAAATGACAGAGAGGTGCTGAATGGCCGGGGGTGCGGACGCGAATATGTTCAATGGCCGCGGCTACGCCTACATGCGATCGGGGAGGATTTCCGAAGCGCTCGAAGATTTCAAGCAGGCGGTTAAGCCCGCCCCAAAGGCAGGCAACCTACAGCACAGTCTGGGCGAAGGATATTTCACACAGGAGACCGTGAAAAGACGATGGGGGCCTTCAAGCGCGCTTGTGAGCTTGCGAAAAAGTCCGAGGTGAAGTCGTGGCAAGGAATGCTCAAGAAGGCCGGACATTTCAGCAAGGAACCAGACGGCATCTGCGGTTCAGTCATGCTCGATGCCTTTGTTTCCTGCGCGAAGCCGAGATGTGATTTTTAGGCGCCCTGGTTTTGCATGCGGATTGGGGCCGTAGGCGGATCCAAACTGGATTCGAAAATTTCCGCAGAATTGGTTCTATTGAGGTCCAGCCAGGGAGCCTATAACATGGGTCCAGATTTCGGGCAGGCGGGCGGCCGCGTTGCCATGTTGGAACCCAAGCGCCATTGTTGAGGCGCATAATCAAAGGAATTCCGGTCATGAACGTGCAAAACAAAGAGAATGACTTTCAAGCCATCATCGAAGCCGACAAGGCGCATGTGTGGCACCATCTGTCCCAACACAAGAAATATGAGACCGTTGATCCGCTGATCATCATCGAAGGCAAAGGCATGCGCGTGTGGAACGCGGCGGGCCGTGAGCATCTGGATGCGGTGTCCGGCGGTGTGTGGACTGTGAATGTTGGCTATGGCCGCACAGAGATTGCCGATGCAGTGCGTGAGCAGCTGGTGAAACTCAACTACTTCGCCAACTCGGCCGGTAGCATTCCAGGTGCCCTGTTTTCTGAGCGCCTGATTGAAAAGATGCCGGGCATGAGCCGGGTCTACATGTCCAACTCAGGCTCGGAAGCCAATGAGAAGGCCTACAAGATTGTCCGTCAGATCGCGCACAACAAAACCGGCGGCAAGAAATACAAGATCCTTTACCGCGAGCGCGATTACCACGGCACAACCATCACCGCGCTTTCTTCGGGCGGCCAGTATGAGCGTAAAGCTCAGTACGGCCCGTTCACGCCCGGCTTTGTGGAAGTTCCTCACTGCCTGGAATACCGCTCACAGTGGGGCGACGTGGAAGATTATGGCATCCGTGCGGCCAACGCGATCGAAGAGGTGATCCTGCGCGAAGGTCCGGACACGGTTGGCGGCCTCATCCTTGAGCCGGTTACAGCCGGCGGCGGCGTCATCGAGCCTCCGAAGGGATACTGGGACCGGGTCCAGGAAATCTGCAAGAAGTATGATGTGCTCCTGATCATCGACGAAGTGGTCTGCGGCATGGGCCGCACGGGCACCTGGTTCGGCTATCAGCACTATGGCGTGCAGCCCGACATCGTGACCATGGCCAAGGGTGTGGCCTCCGGCTACGCCGCGATCTCCTGCACGGTGACCACGGAAGATGTCTTCAACCAGTTCAAGGCGGATCCTGACGATCCCATGAGCTATTTCCGCGACATATCCACCTTCGGTGGTTGCGCGGCCGGCCCGGCTGCGGCGCTGGAAAACATGCGGATCCTGGAAGACGAGAATCTTCTGGAAAACACCACGGCCATGGGTGAATACCTCATCGAAAAGCTGGAAGGCCTGAAAGCCAAGCATGACATAGTAGGCGATGTGCGCGGTAAGGGCCTGTTCTGCGGCGCGGAATTGGTGGCAGACCGCGAAACACGCGAGCCGGTTGATGAAAGTATTGCCCAGGCTATCGTTGCGGATTGCATGCAGAAATCTGCCGTGATCATTGGTGTCACCAACCGTTCGCTTCAGGGCCTCAACAACACCTTGTGCCTCAGCCCGGCGCTGATCTCTACCAAGTCTGATCTGGATGAAATCGTGGAAGCCATGGACGGGGCGATCACACGGGTGACAGCCGGGTGAGGCAAGAGCGCGAGCTGATCGAGGGCCGTCCGGCCCTCATCGTTATCGACATTCAGGGCGAACTGTTTGCTGAGGGCGAAGAAAAGGCCATCCCCGAAATGCCGGGCTTTGATGACCGCATGGCGCTGTCGCGCAAGGTCATCGACAAGGCGCGGGAAAAGGATATCCCGGTGATTTTCATTCAGGAGGTGCACCGGGATAATCTGGTCGATTTTGGTCGCGAGCTGGATGGGGCCGAGGACGTGCATTGCCTGGAAGGCGACCCTGATACGGCCATCGCTGCAGAGCACGTGGACTTCCGCCCCACCGACTACCACATCCGCAAACGCCGCTATTCGGCCTTCTTCGGCACGGATTTCGAGATCCTTCTGCGAGGCCTGAAAGTGGACACGCTGCTCTTGTGTGGCGGCCTGACGGATGTTTGCGTCCACTACACCTTCGTCGATGGCCACCAGAGCGACTATTTCTGCCGTGTGATCAAGGACTGTGTGGCAGGCTCAAGCCTCGAAGCACACGAGGCCGCACTGAAGGCGATGGAATACTTGCAGACGGGGGCGAGACGGTCGCTGGATGAGGTGCTTGCGGCGATGGAGGCCTTCTCGGCCAAGTCAGCCGCAGCCTGAGTTTTATGCTCGATCCGACGCTCTCTGATGATATCCTTGCCGCTGTGGAGGCGGGCTTTGATGAGCAGGTGGCGTACACGCAGGAGCTTGTCCGCTTCCCGTCCCTGCGCGGACAGGAGCATACGGCCCAGGACTTTGTCTTTGAGAGCCTGAAAAAGCGGGGGCTGGCGATGGATCGCTGGTCCATTGATGTCGCGGATATCGAGAGTCATCCCGGCTTCTCTCCGGTGAAGGTCGACTATTCAAACGCCATCAACGTGGTCGGCACCCATCGCCCGCGCGAGGAGACAGGGCGCTCGCTGATCCTCAACGGCCACATCGATGTGGTCCCCGAAGGTCCTGCTGACATGTGGTCAAGGCACCCGTTCGATCCTCACATTGACGGCAACTGGATGTATGGGCGTGGAGCAGCGGATATGAAGGCGGGCCTTGCGGCAAACATCTATGCGCTGGATGCCTTGCGTTCTTTGGGGTATCAACCCGCAGCTCGCGTGCATGTGCAATCGGTGACGGAGGAAGAATGCACCGGCAATGGAGCACTCTCCTGCCTGGTGCGTGGATATCGGACGGACGCGGCCATCATCCCGGAGCCTGAAGATGACATGCTCGTGCGCGCGAATGTCGGGGTTCTATGGTTCCGTGTGCACGTGCGCGGTGTCCCTGTCCATGTGCGTAAGGCAGGCTCAGGAGCAAATTCCATTGAGGCCTCTTTCCCTATCATCGCCGCGCTCCGGCAGCTGGAAGAGAAGTGGAACGCGGAGAAGGCCGGGCGGAAATATTTTGAGGATCTGGATCACCCCATAAACTTCAATGTGGGCAAGATCGAAGGCGGGGATTGGGCCTCCTCTGTCCCGGCCTGGTGCTCGTTTGATTGCCGTATCTCGATCTATCCCGGCTGGAACCCGGCAGAAAAAGCGGCCGAAATCGAAGCCTGCATTGCAGCGGCGGCCCGCGAAAACGCCTTCCTTGCCAACAACCTGCCGGAGGTGGAATGGAACGGCTTCTTTGCTGAAGGGTATGTGTTGGAGGAACGTTCAGACGCAGAATTGGCACTGGGCCGGGCGCATGCAAAATCTTACGGCAAGACGTTGGAAAGCTTCGTGACACCTGGCTATCTCGATGGCCGGGTCTTCGTTCTTTATGACGATTGTCCCTGCCTGGTCTATGGCCCTTACTCGGAAAACATCCATGGGTTTGACGAGCGCGTCAGCCTGAGCTCGGTCAAGAGGGTGACTGGAACGATCGCGCTATTTATCGCCGATTGGTGCGGCCTGGAGAAAGTTGCAGGTTCGTGAAGCTGCCGCGGACACCCGGTGAAATCCCAGAGTGCTTTGCTGAAGCGTGGAACAACGGGGAGGCGTCGGCGCTGGCAGCGTTGTTTGCTGAGGATGCCGACTTTGTCAATGTCGTGGGTTTGTGGTGGTACACGCGCGCGGATATTGAATGCGCCCATGAATACGGTCTGCGGACCTTCTTTAAGGATTCGACACTGGTCATGGGCCGCACAGAAGTGAGGCCGCTTGGGGACACCGCAGCCATAGTCCATGTTCGCTGGAGATTAACGGGGCAACGCGACAAACAGGGGAACGTTCTTGAAGATCGTTTTACAATCTTGATCTTCATCGCCGAACGTATCGACGATGTTTGGCTCGTGATGGCTGCCCAAAATACAGATGTGGTGCCCGGCATGGAAACCCATGCTGCCTCCGGTGAAAGGCTGGAAGCCACAGACTACCGTGATCAGAAGTAATGGCCAACAATTGGCCTCTTGCTACGCCGCCTGTTCCTGCTCCAGTGTCTTTCGGAGTTTCTCAACTATCTCGTCTATGTGTTTCTTCTCCGACACCAGAGGCGGCGTCACAATTCCGCAATCGCCAGTGAACTTCACATGCATTCCGTTCCAGAAGAGGCGCCTCTGTACAGTTCCGCCGCGCGCGCCTGGCGCGCCTTTGGCGGCGATGTCGACCCCGACCATCAGCCCTATGCCGCGGATGTCAGTGATAATGTCGAGGTCTTTTGGCGTGAAGATAGCGTCCAGGAAGTAATCTGACAGAGTTGCTGTCTTTTCGAAAAGGTTTTGTCCTGATAGATCTGCTGCGTGGTGATGCCGGCTGCGCAGGCTGAAGGGTGGCCTGAGTACGTGGAGCCGTGGAAGAACTCGATGGCGGCATCCGGGATTGCACCGATGATGGTGTCGTAGAGCTCATCCTTTACGGCCACGGTCCCCATAGGCTGCGACCCGTTGGTAAGCGCCTTGGCCATGGTCATGATTAACGCCAAAGAGCTGCGAGGCGAACGGCGCGCCGATGCGGCCGAAACCGGTGATGACTTCGTCGAACACCAGGAGAATGCCATGCTCGTCGCAAATATCCCTTCGGCGGGACCAGACAACCGGTGGAGCCGGCCACGGGTTCCACGAACACTGCTGCGATGGTGGATCCGCCATAGGTTTCGCAGAAGCGCTGGAGGTCGTTGGCGAGTTCAGCACCGCTTTCCGGTTGACCACGTACGTACAGCTCGTCCGGGTTCCAGGTGTGGCGCATGCAGACAACATTGGGCATGACGCCGGAAAAGGTCTCGCGGTTTTGACCATGCCGGACAGGGAGACGTCGCCAATGTTCGGCCCGCTCGCGCGAGACGAAACGGGTGCGCTGACCATCTCCGCGGGCACGGTGATAGGCCATGCACATCTTGAGGGCTGTATCGACCGCTTCTGAACCGGAATTGACAAAGAACACATGATTGATGGGCTCTGACAGAATGTTGGCGACCATCTGGGCCAGGGCGAAGGATGCTGGTTGGGCAGTGCCGAAAGGCGAGCAATAGTCATTGTTGAGCAGCGCATCATGGACGGCGGTTGCGATCTCTTTCCTGCCATGGCCAGCGGCAACGCAAAACAAGCCCGATGACCCATCAATGATCTTGCCGCCTTTGTGGTCCCAACCATAGACCCCTTCCGATTTGACGATCATCCGGGGTTCCGCCTTGAAATCCTTGTTTGCCGTGAACGGCATCCAGTTGGGCTTCAAGGGAGTTCACTTTTTGGTTGGCGGCCGGAGCGTTCATGCTGATGCCCTTTCCTGATCACGCGTCTGAAGGGTTCGCAACAGGTCCATGCACTGCAGTCTTCCGTCGCTGGTGGACCAGATGAGGCGAATAAGCGGTAGTGGGTCAGTTTGGACCTATGTTAGATCCAAAGAGGGAGATTGTTGGCGAAACTGGACCATGGAGTGGTCCCGGAGATGTTCAGTTATGCGCGATACGCTGTTTCATATTCAAAAGGGTGAAGTCAATTCCCTGCAGGCGCAAATTCGTGAGACCCTTGTGTCGGCCATCCTGGACCGCCAGCTCGGGCACGAAGAACCTTTGCCCTCGACCCGCAAAATGGCGAAGATTTTGGGCGTGTCCCGCAACACCGTAGTTCTGGCTTATCAGAGCCTGATTGATGATGGTTACCTCGTTTCGCGCGAACGTTCAGGTTACTACGTTAATGGACAGATCGCAGAAGCTGCGTGTCCCGGGCGGATCGAGACACCGAGACCCGTGGACCCGGATACCCCGCACAGCGGGCCAAATTGGAAAGCGCGCTTCCGTGTTCAACCGGCTGCGCAAGAGAACATTTCCAAGCCACTGGACTGGCAGTCCTATCCCTATCCGTTCATCTATGGGCAGGTGGACCACACCCTGTTCCCAATTACCGAATGGCGTGAATGTTCACGTCAGGCGCTCGGAAAGCGCTGGCTTGGCGCCTGGACCAATGACACCTGGGAGAATGACGATCCGCTTCTGGTGGAACAGATCCGTCGCCGACTCCTGCCGCGCCGCGGGATCCGGGTGCCTGACGACCAGATCCTGATCACGCTCGGCGCCCAAAACGCACTTTACATTCTCGCCAGCTTGCTGGTTACCCGCGATACACATGTTGCGATTGAGGACCCAGGCTACACGGATGTGCGCAACATCTTCCGTCTCAGGACCGATCACATCACGCCGATTCCAGTTGATGAAGACGGGCTGTCGGATGATGAGCGCTTAAACGATTGTGATGTGGCGTTTGTGACGCCGTCGCACCAGTTCCCGACCACATCCACCATGCCGCTGGAGCGGCGCATGGCGCTGCTGGACCGGGCCCGGGAGAATGATCTCCTACTGATCGAGGATGATTACGAGTTTGAGACCAACTATGTGAACGAGCCATGCCCGGCGTTGAAGTCGCTCGATGACGAGGAACGGGTGCTTTATATCGGCTCGCTCTCCAAGACCTTGTTCCCCGGCTTGCGCCTTGGATTCCTGGTGGGCCCGACGGAGCTTATTCGCGAGGCACGAGCCTTGCGACGTCTGATGGTCCGCCATGCGCCGAACAACAATCAGCGTACGGCTGCGCTCTTCTTCTCCCTCGGCCACCATGATAGCCTGATCCGCCGCCTCCACCGGGCCTATCGGACGCGCTGGGAAATCATGAGCGAAGCCTTGCAGACGCACCTCCCGGATGCTGCCCGGGTGCCGACGTTCGGCGGAACGAGTTTCTGGGTGAAAGGGCCTGAGGGCACCAACAGCGAAGAATTGGCGGTGAAGGCGTTGGAGAACGGCATCCTCATCGAACCTGGGCGTATCCATTTTGCCAGTCCGCAATATCCATGCCCCTATTTCCGCCTCGGATTCTCGTCCATCGCTGAAGAGCGCATTGAACCGGGCATCAAGTTGCTGGCCGATGTTGCGCACGGTCAGGTGAAGGCGGCTTGAGGACACAGAGTTGCAGTTTTTGAGGCAGAGAGCGTCAAAGAGGGATCGGCGTTATCCATAATCGGTGTTTGGCCTGAACATTCCAGGCCGGACGGCTTTGCCTGGTGAGGCCGAAGACGCTGATTTCGAGTTTGTAAAAACACCAATCCGACTTGCGTCTTCTTCGGCCGTTGAAAGAACGCACGCCCGGTTCTTGAGCATGAAAAGCCATCTCCGTCACAAGGCAGAAAATGCCTCATCGTTGGCATAGTTGCAAAGTGCCGTCTCTGGAAATTCGCAGCGCTCAAAGCCTTTTTTGAATCCTCTGGTACTTAACCTGGGGCAGTCGTCGGTGATGAGTTCAGCTTCGAGCTCACACCAGTCGGCCCGCTGCACAACGCGGCATTTCGAATGGATGTCGCGCGTCCAGGAATAAATCGACAGGAAAGGGCTATCATAGACCCTCATGGCGTGGCTGGTTTCCGGCACATTCCAAATGACCGTACCCGACGGAACGTCCTGCCAATCCTTGTCGCCGAAACGTCAACCGGTCGGCTCCATTAGAGTGAGAAAAAATTCCGACGCCTGGTGCGCATGATCACGGTAGAGCGCGCGCGGGGTCAGCAGAAACAGGCCAGGTGTGAACTTGTTGTGATGGAAAGCTGATCCGTTGGGACCAATCAATTCGCAGTGCATGTTGCCATTGCGGTAGCCATCACCGATATTCGCGGCCACGTCGTAATAAATTCCACGATCCACGCGCCATTGAAGCTGAGGCAGTGCATTCTGTACCCTATCTGCAAGACGGGAAAGGTGTTGGGGCATTGCAGCGACAGCTTGCTGAAGTTCGCGGACATGGACCGGTTCGGCTGGCGTCCAGTGATACTGGTTTGTTACCGACAAATCCATCTTGCCCAGGATCGATAGAACTTCTTCCGCGTGTTCCTGGCCGCCTGTGATATCTCGGAGTGTGCATTGGATTTCGTGGAGCAAGGCGCGAACTGCCTGCATTTTGGTTCCTTTCGCTGGTAACTACGCTGAAGCCAAAAAGAGACCGATCAGAACAAGTTCACGTGCCCCCCTGGCGACAGCGAGGACACCATCGCCAATATGGGGCAGGTCTCAGGTCGCGGCAACATAATTGCGTTATGCTAACCATCACCGTATCGGCGCCATCCTTGCGGATGTCTTTGGCAGGTTTGAACATCCAGGTCTTGGCATCAGCGCTGGATTCAATGCTCTCGGCCAGTTCTGGCGCGGTCGAACCATCCGGCATGATCTCGGTCAGGCTATTGCCCCAGCACCAGTTGTTGGAGATTTCCACCACGACCCCGGTACTCTTCAGTGCATCGAGCGATTCCGTGGTCGAGCAGGCTGAAAAACCTTGCCGCAATCGTCCACCCTGTTTTGGCGTTGCAGCCAGCACTGCATCAGACATTGAAACTGCCGTCGGCATGGTCATTCCGAGCTCAACCTGTATGCCACATTCTCTGAGCTCGACGCTGGGCTGGATGTGCTCTCCTGAACGCCTTTTGCAACGGGCCGGCTGATCTCCTTGAGAGGCAGGTTCCTTGTTCCAGTGTCCGCCCCCATGGCAGCATCAGGGCCGCGCTGGTCTTCCTGTCTGCGCACACCGCGCCGGACAGGCAGGCCGATCTGTAACGCTGATCGACCTGCCCTCGGGGTCTCGGTCCCCTTGCGCGCCCGGATGCGGACGCGGCCGTTCTTCTGGCCGATGCGGGCCTCGTCCTGAACCCAGACCTCGATCGGCTTGTCTGCCGGACCGTGGTTCAAAGGGGAGGCAAGGCTTTGGGGGACGTTTTTTTGAAAGCCTCCATGAGGCCCAGGTCTTGGGCCGGGTCCTGGGCCGGGTGTTGCGGGCGCCCGGTGAGGCGGGAAAGCCGGGCGCTGCAAGCAACCTGGAGAGGGTCCTCTCGTGAGAGACAACACCGAACCGGTCTTCGCTCCCCCGTTGCAGGTCAGGTCGTCTCCAGCGGACCCCCCGTTATGCTCAAGGCAGGGGCCGGTTTCGATGATCTCAGCAAGTTCAGCCATCGGGGCCGCATCCGCATCTGGGGCCGCGGGACCCGCGGTCGAACAGTCCTTCGGGCCCGGCTTCGTTGAACCGGTGCCTCCGGTCCCTCAGGCTCTGCCGGGCCATCCCGTCATAACCACAAGCAAGCGAAAGCAAACGCCGGGCCTGATGGAGATCTTCGCTCGTCCTGGCAAGGCCGCGAAGGGGCAAAGCATCATAGTCATCACGACCGCCAATAGCTGCAGACATCGGAAATCCTGCTTTGTCTGCATGGATATCCAGAGCGCAGCCGGGTTGAAAGGGCCTGAGAGACAATCAAGCACGCCATTGGTATAAGGGCTTGAGAGGCATCATCCCAAAGGCAACGCGGGTTGAGCCACCACCTGGCCGGGCCGATGTAAACTAAACCGCGATTTTCAAAAACGAAAAAACGCGGAAATCATGGGGGCACCCGCCCCGCAGTCAGGTAGGCCCCGGTACGATCCCTGTTTCGCCGGCATGCCGACGCCCCGGTACAGCCGCACATCGGGCCATCCAGAAGCAGCCTGGCGCGCTTCTTCATAGGTATCGGACTGCAAGGGAGGAATGCTGCCTTCAATGAGCGGAGCAGGGGACATCGTGCCGCGATTGGTGAAAACCACCATGTCGGCCTTATCGTCGAACGCGACTTGGTAGTCCGGCAAGTGGTCATGTTCTGCAAGTTGCCGGATCATCTGGCGGGAAACGTTTTTGAGGGCTTTGCGAGCCAGTCTTAAGCAGGAGTTTAGCGAGTGTTATGCGCCAGGTTTTCTGCTGGCCACAATGCCTGCGGGCGATCTCGTAAACCCTTCGTTCAATAGGTTTTCGCAGTCGGAAATAATCACGGTGCAAGAGCTACCGTTCTAAAATCCTGGCGCTCTGACTTTTTCGCTTTTTGAACCACCGCGCAAAAAGTACCGCCAGAACGAGGCCAAACATAAATATCGGTATACCAATGATGCCTATCGCCGTAGTTCAGCACCCGACCGGGCCTCATGCAGACGCCTGTAAGCCGGTGTTCCGACGAGCCGAGAGCCGTCGGAGATCAGATCGAAGGGGATCCGGTCATGCTTGTCCCGCGCACCGGGATCTGAGCCGCCGTCCAGAAGCGCATTGATGGCCTCCGCGTGGCCGAACCTGGCCGCCAAGTGCAGCGGGGTGACACCCTCCTTGTCCCACGCGTTGGGATCGGCGCCGGCGGCGAGACCCGGCGCATCATTGTGCGTTCGTCTCATTCATCATATGCCATATACCTGGGCGCTGCCTTGCGATAATGTTTCGATGCTCTTCTTCCAGTTGAGCCCAGACCTCGCGCGCCAGGTCCAATTCATTCTTCTCAACAAGCGCTGTCACTTTAGACGATAGAACATAGTCCTTTGCTGTTGGTGCGACGACTGAACATCCATACTCAAAGGCTTCCTTGATCTCTTCAAGGCTGAACATATCCATCGAGTATTCTTGATTCAGCAAATCATCTGGAATTTCCTTCACAAATTCAAATAATTGTGACCCACGCAAGTCCCCATGTTCAATAGGTTCAAAATAGTTTTTCAGGCGAAACATTGTGAGATGAATCCAATGAGGTCCTGCCAAAACGAAATCTTGATGATGTACGACACTCAATCCTGGTACCAGGTACCGATAAAAATTACGAGTTATCGCGCTGCACAAATTCCAGTTTTTCATTGCGTCAACGAATAAATACTCGATGGGTTTTTGACTCTCCCATTTTTCGCGTGACAGGTCGGCTTTGGTTGTCTCGATGAATTTGTGCAAATCTCCCATCTGGTCCGCAAATGCTTGTTGAAACGACTGACCAACAGAAAACGTCCGAGCCAAACCGTACTTCGCGGCTACACGCTCCATCCAATTCTGCCACTTGAACAGGTCAAATGCGTGGATTCGTTTATTCTTGTCGTATACAATTGTATTGCTTTGCAGGCCCATCGCTTGCGCGTATGTGGAAGATCCTAAAAAACAACCCAGATCAACAATCTCACCCCGTCCAGTATAATTATTTTTCACGTAATGATATGTAAAATCACGTTCGGTAGGTGAGAGGCACCCGGCTATTTTGCGCAATTCCTGAGACACCTCGAGCATATTCTCTATCTCCCACATGGCGAAAGACAGGTCTTACTGCTACGGGCCAGCCGTTGCAAGGGGAAGACTGGAGCCAGCCATGGCCACAATCATGTGCCTGTTGTTTGATGCTGGGTCTCCGACGCGAACTACTTGGAAATCGGAGTCGCCTCAGGCGCTTAGTGCCTGAGCGCCCGGCTATGATTCCCGTACTCACCGGGCTCCCGCATTGACCCGACCCAAGATCCGAGCCTGCATGGTAGCTGTTCAAAAAAACGTCCCCTCAAAGCCTTGCCTCCCCTTTGAACCACGGCGGCAGACAGGCCGTTGAAGCGTTCGTTGTTCAGGACGTTTTCCCATGGTGAACCTGGGCGTCCGCATCCGGGCGCGCAAGGGTTTGATGCCGATCTTGATCAGCCTCTTGTGCAGCGAAGCTGCGATAAGGTCCGGGCGGTTGCGCAGACCGGAGACCGGCGCGGCCCTGATGTGCCATAGTGCTATCAGCGGACAACCGAAACAGAGGCGTCCTGAACCTCTGGAGATCAGCCGGACTCGTTGCAAAAGGCGCTCAGGCCGCCGTCTTGATACACGCGCGCCTGGTGGGTCTACGTCCATCACGGCGAGCGTGACAGGGACCGGAGATTGCACAGCCTCTATCTGGTGTCTGCCTGCCAGATCACCGGCGCTCAGTTCCGGTCGTGGTTTGATATGCGTTGCGGCTTGCAGCGGATGCGGAGGAGCGCTCTGAACGTCTTTTGCGGAACGTGCTGCCGGATTCCGTTGCTGAGCGATTGATATGCAGAAGATCATCAAGGAGGTTTTCGCCAAGCGCGGTATCCCGCTAGGCTTGCGCGTGGGGATCGCGACCGGACCGGTGGTTGACGGGGTGATTGGCCAATCAAAGTTTGCCTATGATGTGTGGGGCGAGACCGTCAATCTGGCTGCCCGGCTGGAATCGTACGGACAGCCCGGATGCATTCATGTCAGTGGCACCAGCCGGAATCTTTTGGGTGATGAGCGAGAGTTCGAAAACCCGAACCAATCGACATCAAAGGCATCGGCCTGACACAGACCTGGTTCCTGGCCAGCGAAGACACTTGAATGCTCAGCGAAATTGGAAGTGCTTCTTGAGGCTGTCGATCAGCTTCCAGCCGTAGCGGGTCAGTTCCTTGCTGGCACCGTCATCCTTGTTCCTGATTGTGAAATGAGCTGAAGCGAAGAACGAGGTGCCGCTTGAGCGGACCATTTCAACTGCACTCCAGGGCACAAATATCGGATCATGACCAGCGGCGAAAACAAAGATCGGTTTCAGATGAAACCCATCTGTTGAAACTGTGACGGTGAGGCAGCCACTGTAGCTTGAAAAAGGCCGCCCGCAGCCGCTGACCCGCGACACAAGCAGGACAATGCCCATCCAGAACAGCGGGAATATGACGAGGAAAGCGGCAACAATCCCAATGGTCATTTCCGCTTTATCTCCCTGGCGAACCGGGCAATGGCCTTCTGGTAAACTTGCGCAGCGTTCCATTCCTTCAGCACACGGTAGTTGTGGTTGCCCGGCTGGAAGGAGTCTCCCGGCTTCCAGCCATGACCTCGGAGATAATTCGCCGTTGATGCCAGGACGTCCGTTGGAGTGCTGATGAGATCCACGCGGCCGTCACGGTTCCAGTCGACGCCGTAGTTCAGATAGTGCTTGGCCATGAACTGTGTCTGGCCGATTTCACCATGGGTCGCACCACGCATTTTCGCTCTGGACATGTAGCGCTTGTCTAGGATTCTCAGGGCCGCAATCAGGTTGGGCCGGAAGAAGCCGGAGCGGCGGCAATCGTGGGTGAGCGTGGCAAGGGCATTCACGATATCGTCCTTGCCCAGGAAACGGCCAAAACCGGACTCCATGCCCCAGATGGTGATCAGAACCTCCCGCGGGACGCCATAACGTTTTTCGATACCGTTCAGCGCTTTGGCGTATTGCCTCATCTTCTTTCTTGCCGGCCGGTGAAGACCGGTGGTGCGCAATTTGTAGAATGCCGCAAATCCCTTTTTGAAGCTCTTCTGGTTGCGGTCTTTGCGGATGACGCGGTTTGAATACCTTGCCGTTGCGAGGGCCTGCAGGCCGCGCCGGCCGACACCTTCCGCCTTGGCTTCCCGGGCGAAATCTCTCTTGAACCGTTCAAAACCCGCGCTTGTATTGCTGCAGCGAGCTGCGTCTGCTGATGAAGGCGCCAATGCAACTGTGAGGGCCAACGCTGCTGCGGGAAATGTCCATTTGCTCATCGGTTTCTTCCAATCCTGATTTCTCTGTCCGGTATCGGGAGCAAACGATGCACCCGTCGATTCTTACTGGAGGTCTTCTTAACATTGTCGGTTTCGCTCTGAAAATAAAACTTGGCTCTTTTGTTTGGCCGTGCTTTGTAGGGCTGATTGTACTGACAATAAGAAGGGCTCCACCCAATGGATATTCATAAAGCCTCAAGCCGCCCAACGGCACTCGCAAATCCTGAATACTTTACCGGCACCGTTCTTCAGGATCCCATCGTAACGGCACCTAATCCGGCTCGTATCCGTGCAGTGAAGGTTGCCTTTGCGCCCGGCGCACGTACGGCATGGCACACTCATCCGCTTGGTCAGACCCTCTACGTGGTGTCCGGTGTGGGCCGCGTGCAGAAGCTTGGAGAGCCGATCCAGGAGATCCTGCCTGGGGATACTGTCTGGATCGCCCCGGAAGAAAAACACTGGCACGGCGCAGCCTCCGATCACGCCATGACCCACATCGCTTTGCAGGAGGCGCTTGATGGAAAGCATATCGAATGGATGGAACTGGTGACTGACGAGGAGTATGCGTGGTAGGGCGCGCCATCAGGAGCCCGATTCAACCTGAGACCTGTGTCAATGATCGTTGGACAAGCGCCAGCGTCGTTGGCCGGTCCAGCGGCGCACTTTGGTGCGAACCTTGGGTGGAGGCTTTGCACTCACGGGGGTCGGTCTTTGAAGTCTTCTGAGTCTGTGCGGCAATTGCTTTCTTTGCCTCGTTTGTGGCCAGAGTGAGAGGTCTGGTGCTGATCTGCGTTCCGAGGCGCTCGGGAGAGACAATTAGCAGTTCCACATCGTCGTTGCCATTGTAACGGGCGTGTCGCTCATTGAGAGGCAATCCAGGCAGTGCCCGCGCAACCTCCAAGCTGAGTGCCTTTTGCATGACTTCTCTCCAGGTCATTGCTGGCAGGTCGCCGCCAGTGAGCCTCTGGGTCGATGAGGCATCATCGTTGCCATGCCAGACGCCGGTTATCAGGTGCCCGGTAAAACCAACGAACCAGGCATCACGATAGCTTTGCGTGGTTCCGGTCTTGCCTGCTTGTGCGGTGAAACCAAGGTTCGCCTTTCGGCCGGTGCCGCTTCTGATCACCTCGTTCATCATGTAATTCAGATCAGCAATTCTGTCGGGCCTGATGACCTGTTTGGGTTTCGGTGCATTTTGGGCGCGGCTGTAGAGCAAATCCCCGTTTGGCCGCCTGATCGCCGCAACAACGTAAGGTTTTGCCAGTTTGCCACCATTTGCAAAGGTGGCGTAGGCACCGGTGATATTCATCACTGTTGTCTCATTGGCACCCAATGCCATGGAGGAAACGGGCCGGATCCTTGTTTTATACCCGACTGACTTGGCGGTCTTGAAGATCTCCTTTGCCCCAATATCAAGGACGATCTTGATCGGGATCGTATTTATGGAATGCCGCAACGCCCGCGTCAGGGTCACAGGACCGCAGAAGTGCTTGTTGTGGTTCTTTGGTGCGCGGCCATTGATCTTGATCTCTTCGTCAACCATCTTGGTGTCAGGCTCCATGCCCGCCTGCAATGCTGCCAAATAGACAAAGGATTTGAAAGAAGAGCCAGGCTGTCTCATGGCCTTGGTGGTACGGTTGAAGCGGCTATTGTCATAATCTCTTCCGCCGACAATCGCTTTCACAGCGCCAGTCGATGTTATCGCGGCAAGTGCGCCCTGATCAACGCGTTTTCTACGCTGATACTTCTTCAGCATTTTCTTCACAACTTCCCGTGCATGCGCCTGCAGGGACTGATCGATTGTTGTTTCGGCCTCTATGACATATTCGTGGAGAATGCTCTGATCCTTCAGGGTTTCTTCATAGGCCCAGTCGAGGAAATAGCCAGGATTGGCATAGGTCTTTGCCGGCACGATCCGGGCTGGATTCTGGCGGGCGGACTGAAGTTGTGCCTCATCAATGAAGCCCACCTCGTGCATACGCCGGAGAACAACGCTGGCGCGCGAAACTGCCGCTTCCAGGTTCACGTGGGTGCAAACTTGCTGGGTGCCTTGTACAATCCCGCCAGCATTGCTGCTTCAGCCAGTTGGATATCCCTGACAGATTTTCCGAAATAGAATTGCGCGGCGGCTTCCACGCCAAAAGTCTCTCCACCCATGTATGAGCGGTCAAGATAGATTTCTTCCTTGCTCAACCGTGCTTCGATCCACATGGCGAGAAAGGCTTCGTGAACTTTTCTTTTGAGCGAGCGTTCTGAACTCAAGAAAAGGTTCTTCGCCAACTGCTGGGTTAGGGTCGAGCCGCCTTGTACAACGGCTTTGGCCTGCGCATTTGCGACGGCAGCTCTGATGATGCTTGGCGGATTGATGCCGAAATGATTATAGAAGCGGGCGTCTTCGGTCGCCAGCACGGCTTGGATCATGTGTTCCGGAATTTCATTCAGCGGAATTGAATCGCTCTGCCGGTCCCCTCTTGTGCCTATGATCTCACCGCTTTCATCGGTGAAGGTAATAGGAATATTGCCGCCCGCGGTCCCATATATTCTCATTGTAGTCGAACGTGGGGTTAGCACATCAGTTCAAAAAAATGAAAGAAGGGCGGTTGGAGCCGCCAAATTGATCAATTTTTCTGGTGGTGTGCAGTAGCTGAAAACAGGTTTATTTCAGGGATTTATTGTTGTAATCAGCTACCGTGTTCTTCCTCATGGGAAGCGATGAGTGCCAGGTCATGATAACCGGCCTTTCATCCGACAGTCTGGTGTTCTTCCTCATGGGAAGCGATGAGTGCCAGGTTGTAGGCCCTGAGAGCTGCCATTTGCGTGGCATAAGCGATTATGCGGGTTCGATCGCTGGAAGACACAACAGAAATTCTCGAGTAAGCGCCGGCATCGAAGGCACGCAGCGCAGATTCCAGCGTGTCCTCGAGTGTCAACAATGGCAGATCGGGATTGACGGTTGGAGGGTTGGCTTTTTCTTCACCTTCCAGATTGATCATGAAATCCCTTACCCGCCAGCGCCGCACAACTTCTTTGTGGGGACCTGCCTGGAGGAACAGGCCCCGTTGGCTGAGCTGCCAGTGGAAGAAGCTTTGGCCATGCACCGCTTGCATCATAAGGGAGGCCAGAGAAACGGTGAGGAGTAGCGCGATGGTCATTTCGTAACCGCCCGTGAGCTCAAAGGCGATCAGAACCGTCGAGATCGGTGCGCCAAGTACTGCGCCAGCAACTGCCCCCATGCCGAGGATCGCATAGAGGCCCTCAGACGAGGCCAATTCAGGAAATACATTCGCGGCCAGCAAACCGTAGGCGCCTCCGGCCATGGCACCAATATAGAGCGACGGTGAAAACACCCCGCCGCCGAACCGGCTGGCCAGGGTGATGGCCGTCGCGAGTGTCTTGGCAAACAACAAGGCAAAAAGGGTGGATAATGTGAGCTGATGACTGAGTGCGCGGTTGGTTGCTTCATAGCCGACGCCGAGAACTTCTGGCAGATAGATTGCAATTGCGCCGATCATCAAACCTCCAAGCGCAGGGCGCAGCCAGACTGGCATGGTGATCGAGCGGGCAGTCCAATCAGCCGCCATGATTGTGAATTGGAAACCAATCGCAACTAAGCCGCAGGTCACGCCCAGCAGGGCAAAAGCGGGAAACTCCCACAACGAAGTGATCTCGTACGTCGGAATGATGAATGCGGGATAATCACCGAGATGGATACGGGTGATGATGGTGGCGCCGACGGCGGCGATTGCGCTTGGCACAAAAGCTGAAATGGCAAAGTGCCCGAGGATCACTTCGTGGGCAAAAAGGACACCGGCAATCGGGGCATTAAACGAGGCCGACACGGCTGCTGCTGCGCCACACGCGAGGATCACACGGCGTTTTTCCGGGGGTAGGGAGAAGCGTGCGCCAATTGCAGTGGCTATTGTGGAGCCAAGATGCACGGCCGGTCCCTCGCGCCCGGAGCTTGCACCAAAACCGAGGGACAGGGCTGAAACAATGGCACTCCAGATACCTGTCTTAAGGGACATTTGCGCGCCGCCAATGGCGCGGGCCTCGATAACATCGGCCACGCCTTCTGCGCGGTTCGAGGGCAGGAAGCGATGCAAAATGAAACCAACCAACAGGCCGCCTAGGCAGGGCACCGCCAATAGCAACCACCAGTCTTGCTGAGCAGCGAACGTGGCAACGTTGGTTTCCGCGAATGTGTTGAGCCAGCGATAGTGGACTGCCAGAATGAGATAGCGAAAGCCGAGAATCGCATAAGCAGCCACAACGCCGATGATCAATGCAAGCAGCCAAGCCAAAGGCTGCCGCGAGGCCCACATGGTCCGCAGGTTCGGCGCGATGCGCTCGTATAGAAATGGTGTCAATCTGCCGAATACGCTCGGCATACTTCCCTACCCCAGAGCCCCTAAAACGACCTTATGTCTTTAAGCATATCAGACACCGGCGTTAAATGGGTTAATGGTTCAATTCACAAACCACCTCTCTGTTTCCAGAGAACATCCAGTTGGTGGCAACTTCATGACGCCGGCAACGTTTCAGCAAAACGCTTGTCTCGCTCGCCCGATCATCTTGTTCGGAGCAAAGTCACGTACCCTGTCCACGCGTGCGGCCTCGTCAAAGTTCGAGCCCGATTTCCAGGAATGGCTTCGATTGTTGCAGTAGATGTGTAGGGTGCCGGAGAAGTCTACAGTTTTGCCTTCGGCGCGAATGTTGACATCCACTTTGCCGGACCCGGATGAACCAGCCTGCTTGCCCCACCAGCTGTTTGTGTAGACACCTTCAACCGGTTCTTCGTAGAGGAACCAGAATCCCTGATCGTCCTTGTTGCCGATCTTCCAGGCGGCGGCAGGCAAGACGAATGCTGCAAATGCAAGCATGTTGATGATGGCGAGTGCGGCAATTCTTTGGGCCATGTATTTTCCAATCTTCGGTGCTTTAGTCCGACTGCTAGAGGTGCTGTTTATTTTTCGCAAAAGACTGCAATCTTCTTGATCGCTTCTTCGATTTTTCCTGTGCTGATCGATGTTGATACGTGACATTGGATGATGCTTGCTCTAGTTCCATTCTTCAGGAGTTGCCAGACCTTGTGATCGGCCGGAAAATCAATCTCCGCGTAATATTGCTCGTTCATTTCGGAGAAGCTGAACCTGGCCCGCGTTCTGATCGTATGCGATCCGATCTTGAACTTCACCTTCTGGCGTCTGCCCGGCCGGCGCACCTTGTTCTTGAGCGTTGTTGTGAGTTTCTACATCGATCTGCCCTTGTGGCAGGTGATGTAGGATGTGTCTGCGTCGTAATCTTTCTGTTGGCCAGGGCATCAACCTTCGAATGCCGGGATTTTACCTGGATCGTGCAACCAGGCTTCCTTGCCCGTTACATCTCAGCAATACTCATTTGACGCCGCCATTGCGCTGGATGTCTGCGCCATCGCCATCAAAATGGTTGCTGCAGCAAGGATCCTCAAAACGCCACCTGATCGCCACCCTTGAGGTTGAGCATCTCGCGAGCTTCGGTTGGAGTTGCGATTTCCAGGGAGAGGTCTTCCAGAATGCGTCTGATTTTGGTCACTTGCTGGGCGTTGCTTTCCGCCAGTTCCCCTTTTCCAAGGTAGAGGCTGTCTTCCAGGCCAACCCGCACATTGGCACCCATGGTGGCAGCGAACGTGCCAAATGGCATTTGATACCGGCCTGCTGCAAGAATGGACCATTGGTAATTGTCGCCGAACAGTTTGTTGGCAATACGGCGCATGTGCATCACGTTTTCCTGGTCCGGGCCAATGCCGCCCAGAATGCCGAAAATGGTTTGTACGAACAGGGGAGGTTTGACGAGACCGTGATCGAGGAAATGGGCGAGGTTATAGAGGTGGCCCACGTCGTAGCATTCAAACTCAAAACGGGTGCCGCAGCCTTCCCCGAGTTCCTTCAGGATGCGCTCAATATCCTTGAAGGTGTTGCGGAAGATGGCGTTGCGCGAGTCCTCCAGGTGTTTGCGCTCCCAGTCGTGCTTGAATTCAGGATAACGGTCCAGCATCGGGTAGAGCCCAAAATTGATCGAGCCCATATTGAGTGAGGCCATTTCAGGTTGTGCGTACATGGCGGCCGCGATGCGTTCATCAACTGTCATCCCCTGGCCGCCGCCAGTTGTGATGTTCACAACTGCATCGGTCTGCTGTTTGATGCGCGGCAGGAACTGTTTGAAGATATCGGGATCAGGCGACGGCCGGCCGTTTTCCGGATCGCGCGCATGCAGGTGGATGATTGAAGCACCGGCCTCTGCAGCGGCAACTGACTGTGCAGCGATTTCGTCAGGTGTCTGCGGTAGATGCGGCGACATGGTCGGCGTGTGAATGGAGCCGGTCACGGCACAGGTAATGATAGTTTTTCTCGAGGCTTTGGCCATGGGGCAGATGCTCTTCTGATTGCGAACCAGATGAGTGTGCCTGCTCCAGTGGATTTCGTAAAGGAATTTGGGGGCCTGAATTCGGTCTCAGAACTGCCTGGAGCACTGACAGGATGCCGATTTCGTGGGAGGCTTGGAGCACTTGGATAATGTCTTGGCGTTCGAAGTTCTTGCCCATCTCGGCAATCTCATTCACCAGCTTCTTCCAGCTTCAGTGAGGAATGCTTCAACACGCCCGGGATCAGTTTGCTGCCGCCCTTGAAGCCGTTCTCGGTAAATTCGGTGTAGAGATCCAGCAAGGGTTGTTCGCCTTCACCCATGACGACCGCATCGAAGATCCCGCCTTCAATGCCGAGCGCGGCTGACTTCTTGCTTTCGGTCACCTGCGGGCCACCGGCGACGATGAAGATATCCGGATTTGTGCGCTTCAGTTGAACTGCGGCGATCAAAATTGAGATATAATTGGTGATCCAGGTGGTGAAGCCGGCAAACTTCACATGGTCGTGCTGTTGCCAGGTGCTCTCAAAAAATCGCTCCAGTGTCATGAAATAGCGATACATATAGCCAGGGTCCAACAATCGGCGCATGCAATATTCATCAAGCATCCGGTCGCGTTCGGGTACGATAGACTTTTTGCCGCCTCGTCAGGAGTTGTGTTTGCCGCTGCAATGCTGCTGCCGCAAGCGCGGCGGCACGCTCCGGATTTGCCGGCAAGTGTGCCTGATTGACATTCGTTTTGTCCCCGCGAGAAGTTCCTGGAAACCTAGTTTCCGGCCTCCTGCATAATCCATTGCATTATAGTGACCATTGCTTCGCTTTGCTCTGTGCCATATACATTCGAGCCTGCGTGCGCTCTGTGGATGCAGGGTGGACCATGTAGAATCCAGCTTCGACGGTTTGCTGGTCGCACCATATTTCGACCAATCTGCCCTGGGCGAGGTCGTTTATCGCCAAGAGCCTAGGGGCAAGTGCAATGCCCTGGCCGTTGGCCGCGGCATCCATCGCAAGAGCCGTCTGATTGAATTGCAGGATCTGTTTTGGAGAGCTGATGCCGGCAGCGTCAAAAAGTGTGTCCCATTGGTTGTGGCCATCCTGGATCAGCCTCTGGGACTGGAAGTCCTTGACATCCGTGACTTCTTCAATGTTGCGCGCGTACTCAGGACTGCACAAGGCGCATAGGTTCAGAGGTGACAAGAGCTGAGCCGTGACGCCGGATTCCGTGGGCGCTGCTCCCTGCCGGATTGCCAGATCGATGCCATCGGACTTGAAGTTGGACAGCCTTTCACTGGCAACGGTTTGTAAATCTATCTCCGGATTTGCCACAGTGAACTTGTGCAGTCTTGGTACCAACCATTTCGACGCGAAAGACGGGGGCACGCTCAGCGTGACTTTTCTGCTCTGCTCTCTCAAATCCTTTGTCGCGTCGTCGATTGCGGCAAGGGCCGGCCGAATGCGCGCGTGATAGTCGTTGCCTGCATCGGTGAGGGCCAACCCGCGGGCCTTTCGCAAGAACAGGATACGGCCCAGATCTGCTTCAAGTTTCCTCACTTGCTGGGCGACCGCGCCCTGGGTCAGATTCAACTCTTCAGCGGCCAATCTGAAATTGAGATGACGCGCGGCGGCCTCAAACATCCGGAGCCCGTTCAAGTTTGGTGTTCGCATAGGTCCGGCCCTTGATCCAGACAGTAGAATTTCTACAATCTTGGGCGATGAAAGATGATTGGTCAAGCCCGGTGCAGTGTCTCATATATGGGGGCAACACCAACCTACGGAGAAACGATCATGGCGGACAGTAAAGTTGCACTTATCACAGCAGGTGGCAGCGGCATGGGCGCAGGCGCAGCCCGCAAACTGGCAGAGGACGGGTTCAATGTTGCGATCCTGTCGTCCTCGGGGAAAGGGGAGGCGTTGGCAAATGAACTCGGCGGCATCGGTGTTACCGGGTCGAACCTGTCGAATGACGACGTGAAAAAGCTGGTGGATGCCACAATGGACCGTTGGGGTCGGGTGGATGTGCTGGTGAACAGTGCCGGCCACGGGCCGCGCGGACCAGTCAATGACTTGACGGATGAAGACTGGCACCAGGGCATGGAAGTCTATTTCCTGAGCGCGGTGCGCCCAGCGCGTCTGGTGACGTCCATCATGCAGAAGCAAAAGTCCGGCGCGATTATCAATATCTCGACATTTGCTGCGTTCGAACCTGATCCGGTCTTCCCCACTTCAGGGGTGTTCCGGGCCGGCCTTGCTGCCTATACGAAGCTCTTTGCGGACAAGTATGCGGCCGACAATGTGCGCATGAACAATGTGCTGCCTGGCTTCATCGACAGCCTGCCGGAGAAAGAAGAATTCAAAAGCCGGATTCCGATGGAACGCTATGGCAAGACGGATGAAATCTCTGCAACCGTGGCGTTCCTTGCCTCTGACGGCGCAGGCTATATCACTGGCCAGAACATTCGCGTGGATGGTGGGATTACACGGTCGGTTTGATTTTGGCGGCTTTAGTGCGATAAGTCCGACGTGAACGGTCACGTCGGACTTATCGCAGCGCGTCGGATTTCATGACGTAACCGAGGTTGGAGACGAATGTTGGATCAAAACCCAACACGCGCTTGACGTCGACGAGCAGAAGAACGCACTTCAGAATAAGCCCGAGAGACAGTGCTAGTGCGACGCCAGTCAGGCCAAATAAGTTGCCAAGAAGAAGCATGCAAGGCATTACGAGGGTAATGGACCAAGCCGTGCTTTTGACGCCAATACGATCCTGGCCACCAAGATAGTTGGCTGCCGTCCCATACAGCAAACGGCAAACTGGCCGCTCAGCAGAATGAATGAAGCCATATAGGCGTCGCCAAATTCTGTACCGAAGATCATCCGCTGTTCTCCGAAGAAATAGAATGCCACCACCAGGGCACCGGAAAAGACGGTGGCGAACAGGGAAACGGTGCCCGATATGGCGGCGGACTCGCCTGCGTTCCCGTTCTCGATGGAGAGCCGCATTTCCTTGTTGTAGACGCGATAAAGGATACTGAAGACGAGGGCAGATGCGCCGGATATGGCGATAGCGATCTTCAACAATCCGATGTCCCCAACCGAAAGCACCACGACGGAAAAGGCCAGGAAACCTGTGTTTCCATTATGCCAAGGAAGGCTGTTCCCGTGAGCGCCTTGCTACGGTCCAGCAACAATTTTAATTGCTGACAGAAAGCAGGGAAACTCATTTTCTCTTTGGGTAAAGAAACAATGCCCAGGCACTTCAGGCTAACCAGAGATGTGACCGGAACGGCGGCTGCGCTGAACGCATGGGTGACCAGGTCGTCTGACGCGGTCAACCCTGCGTCGTTTGAAAATTGAACCAATGCGAAGAAGCACGCCATGTAAAGGACGATCCGCAGGAGCGAAGTGAGAAACTGCCCAAGCGCATGTCGTCCTGAGGCAATGAAAAACGACAATATGATTTCGATCATCGGGGAGATGATAATCAGCGCAACCACAACAAAGCCTGTTTGCATGGAGAGGGCCGCCAACTCGGGTATCATCGGACTGACGGCAAAAAATGCCAGCGCAGCTATCGCGCTTAGCGACGTTCTTTACTTTCTGAGGTCCCATATTCTCGAAAGCAACATCAAGCTTGCCGTCTACCGCATCAAAGGTCGCACCTGAAATACATATGCCACCTGGATCCGCCAATCCCTTAAGACACGCAGCAAGGTTTACTTCATCTCCTTAGATGTCAGTGCCCTCAACAATTATGTCGTCCAAATTAACCCCTATACGTAGACGGGCACGCCGTTCATCAGGCATCTCAATGTCATGTCCATCCATCTGTTGCTGGATGTCTACGGCACACTGGATAGCTTCAACTACACTCGGGAACTCAGCAAGAAGGCAGTCCCTCATCAGTTTGACCAGACGCCCCTTCCGCTCGATGATGTACGGCTGAACGAGCTCTTTTCGCAGAGTCTTGAGACGCTCCAACGTGTCCGTTTCATCTGCACTCATGAGACGTGTGTAGTCAACTACATCGGCTGCGAGTATTGCGGTAAGACGGCGCTCCAAGACTGTTCTCCCTTTTGGGAGAAATTAACTGTGGATGAGATTGGAATCTACGTCCATCCTGAAACTATGGACAACTGCGAACGGCCATCGCTGCCAAAGGTCCAATGGCAAGTCTCGACCGTGAAGCGGATGTCATCCGTGCTGCTTGAGTGTCCGAGAAGGGGCAAAATCGTTATTCAGTCTCGACCAGCAGCAAGGTCATTTTTGGTGCACTCCGGCCAGACTGACCGGCTTGTCTGAGAGTCTGCTTTGAGAGGGCAAGGCGACCTGGAGAACGATAGTGAACAATGGTTGCCAGGCTGCTAGTTGTCCCCCGGAATTCGCGTTGTGGGGCTCAACACGGGTGCTGGTTAATGGCTGACGGTTTGATCGGTTGCAGAGCCCATCAGTTTAGGATATCGGCTTGTCGGTGGTACTGAGCGATCTACCAACAGCTTAACTGTAAACCTTTCTGGTCAGAGTGCCACCCATATTGGCATTCGCGCCATTTGGAGACCCGCAATGTTTATGTACAAACTAGGCGATGATGTCGGACAGCTTGACGACTGGCCGTTCGATAACCCGGACTCTGACTATCAAATCAAAGAAGGCACACCGCGCGCATCGGGGCGCTTCGATTTTGGCGGCCCGGAGCACCCCGTCCGATTTGGCATCTGGCGGTGTACTAAAGGCGTTTTCGATTGTACTGAGCAGGGCGATGAACTCATGACCATCCTCTCAGGGCACTGCCGCCTGATCGATCAGACAGACGGGCAGGTATACGATCTGCACCCTGGAGACAGCATTCTCTCTCGTGATGGTCGCCGTGTTACTTGGGATGTGGTGGAGGACGTCACGAAGGTGTTCCTAGGCTACAAGGCTGATGGTTTCTGATCAAGGGAGCCGCCATGACGGACGCACCGGGGGAGCATACATTTGCCAAACAAAAGTTTGCGAAAATCGATCGGAGTTCCGGCAATAGTACTCTTGCTCCGTTTGTTGAATGTCAGTTTTGGAAGTAAAGCGGAGTGATTGGAGATCGCCTTGAACGACCTGTCACAGGACCTTTGGGAAGCACGCCGTCTTGACCATACCATCAGCGCGGAGCGGGATGATCTGCCAAAGACGAAGGTTGAGGCCTTTGCCGTGCAGGATGCGATTGTGGGCCTGTGTGGCCTGGAGCGCTGCGGTTACAAAGTGGGCTCGACAAGCAAGGAGGCGCAGCGGCTTCTTCATACTGACGAACCCGGCATGGGCGTGCTCTTTTCTCCGTTTATCTATGGCGGTCCGGCCCGGCTCAAAATCGTTCCTGAGCAGAGATCTGCAGTGGAGGGAGAGTTCGCCTTCCTCCTGGGCAAGGATCTCCCATGGCGAGCAGAGGCCTACATGATGGCGGAAATCGCCGATGCAATCGAGAGTGTGGGCCGGCGTTATCGAAGGTTGTTGGAACGCGCTTCGCGGGCGGATTTGAGGGCAAGGGGCGGTTGCTGACCACAGCCGATGTTGGCGTGAACATCGCCCTTGCCACCGGAGAATGGGCGAAGTACTGCGAGCAGGATTTGCGCAAGCACGCTGTTACCATGTTGATCAACGATACCCCCAGGGGCGCCGGGACGGGCAGCCGGGCTTTAGGTGACCCGCTCAACGTTTTGCTTTGGCTCGTGAACCATCAGTCGGCGCGCCGCGTCGGGCTCAAAGCTGGGGAGATTGTCGCCACGGGCACATGCACCGGCCTCGACCCTGTCCGGCCCGGAGACATTGCCCGCGCGGATTTCGGCGCGCTCGGGTCAGTGATCATCGAGTTCGAGTAGAAGGCAGACGCGTCTGTTTTCTTCACTCAGTGACAAACAACGGATCGCCTAATCGCTGCCGGTTTTGTCCTTCCCGAAGACCTGAGCCATGACCAGCAAGCTGGAGCTGACCAGAACCATGATGGTCGAGATCGAGGCAATGGTCGGATCGATCTGATCACGCAAGGTTATGAACATGCTTCGCGTGAGGGTGGCGTTGTCGCCGCCGGACACGAACAGGGCCACAATGATTTCATCGAAACTGGTGATGAAGGCCAGCAGGGCGCTTGAGACCACCGCAAAGCGGATCTGCGGCAAGGTAATCACCATGAAGGCGCGGAAGCGGCTGGCGCCAAGACTTCGGGCCACCATTTCCTGGTTCATGTCATAGCTCTTCAGTGCAGAGCTCACCACAATCAGCACCAAGGGTATGGCGAGCATGGAGTGGGCCAGCACAAGCCCCATGACGGAATGCACCATCTTCAGCTTTACGAACGCGTAGAACACGCCGATGCCGATCAGGATGATCGGCACCATCATCGGTGAGATTATCAGGATGAAGACAAAATGGGCAAAGCGCAGGTTTGAGACGAACAAGCCGTAGGCGGCCATGATGCCCATTGGCGTTGCCACCAGCATGGTCAGAATTGCCACAAGGAACGACGTGCGCGTCGCGGCCATCCATGAGGATGACTCAAAGTAGTGATCGTACCAGCGCACGGACCAGGTTCGCGGAGGGAACTCCAGATACTGGCTTTCCGAGAACGACATCGGGATAACAATGACGGTGGGCGCCACGAGGAAGAACATGACAAGCCCGGCCACGACGTAAAGCCACAAGCGGTTGCCATGGGTGATCTGGGTTTCAGATGCGGGTTTGGAGAACCAGCTCATATCATTGCTCTCCGCCGCCGAGTATCTTGTCGAGCTTCAACAGCCTGGAGGCCGCCCACAAAATCCCGAGCGTCATGATCAGCAGTATAACTCCCAGAGCACTCGCTGCGCCCCAGTTGAAATAGATCTCAATGATGTCCGTAATTTTCATGGAGACCATGATGACACGGCCGCCACCGAGGACAGCCGGTGTGACATAGAAGCCGAGGGACACCACAAAGACGATAAGGGAACCTGCAAACAGGCCCGGCAGGGAGAGCGGGAAGAATACCTTCCAGAACGCTTTCATGGGCGTGGCGCCGAGGTTGGATGCGGCTTTCACGAAGTCGCCACTGATTGCCTTCATCGATGCGTAAACAGGTAAGACCAGGAAGGGCAGCATGATATGGACCATGCCAATCAGGGTGCCGTTGAGGTTATACACGATTTTGATCGGTGTGTCCCAAAGGCCCAGATCAATGGCCCAATTGTTCACCAGACCCTTGCGCTGCAAGAGCACCAGCCAGGCATAGGTTCGCACCAGAAGCGAGGTCCAGAACGGAAGCAGCACCGTTATCATGCAAATGGCGGCGGCCTTGCGGGGCAGTTGCGCCAGGAAATAGGCGAGCGGATAGCCAATCAGCGCGCAAACAAGCGTTGTCAGGAAGGCAACCTGGAACGTTGTCCAGAAGATCCGCACATAGGCCTTGCTTGCCAGCATGCGTTCATAGTGTTCAAGTGAGAACCCGCCTTCATCGTTGAGAAATGACAGATAGAACAGCCAGAAGACCGGGATGATCATCAGGATTGTCACCAACAGAAGAGCAGGCGAGCACAAGCCAAGGAGCTGCCATTTCTCTCGCGATGCGTCCTGCTGAAGACCTTCAGCATTTGGAGCAGCACCGGCTGTGGAGAGATGAGCCGAGGCCGATGGGTTCATTGTCTCTGCAACGCTCATGTCATCAATCTCCAGTATCGGGAATAAGGACCGTGTCGTCCTTGTGCAGTCCGAGAGTCACTGTATCGCCGACGCTCGGCATGGCGGCCATGGCCTCTTTCTGGGTGGCCCCCCGCAGCGCAACTTGCGTGCCATCGCTTAGGGCGGTGTACATGAGGAAGCTTTCGCCCTGGAAAACCAGATTGCTGACAGTTCCCTTGAAACTGTTCAAATTCTTGGACTTTTTGCCGGAAACGATGGAAATCCGTTCCGGGCGCATCATGAGGTTGTATTTTGCAGCGCCATCGGGTTTGGTCGCTGTCTGGAGTACAGTGCCGTCATAGCTTGCCTTGCCGTCTGACACTTGAACCGGGACGAATGTGGATTCGCCAATAAAGTCAGCGACAAACGTATTGGCCGGGAAATCGTAAATCGTCCGCGGGGCATCCAGCTGCATCAGCTTGCCATGATTGATGACCGCGATTCGATCCGACATTGTGAGCGCTTCGCGCTGGTCGTGCGTCACGTAGACGGTTGTCATGCTGAGCTTGTCATGCAGATGGCGCAACTCGATCTGCATGTGTTCGCGCAGTTTTTTGTCCAGAGCGGAGAGCGGCTCATCCATCAAGAGGATGCGCGGTTCAAAGACAATTGCGCGGGCCAAAGCCACACGCTGCTTCTGACCACCTGAGAGCTGGTCGATGCCGCGCTCGCCATATCCACCGAGCTGGACGGTTTCCAATGCCCCTTCAATACGCTGCTCGAGTTCTGATCCCTGAACGCCCCGGAGTTTCAAAGGGAAACCCACATTGGCAGCCACACTCATGTGAGGGAACAGAGCGTAATTCTGAAATACCATGCCAACATCGCGTTTGTGCGGAGGCATGCGGATGACTTCCTTGTCGCCGAATTTGAGGCTGCCGTGATCAGGTCTTGTAAAACCGGCAAGCACCATCAAAAGCGTTGTTTTGCCAGAACCTGAGGGACCCAGAAGTGTAAGAAATTCGCCGTTTTCCACTTCCAATGAAACATCGTCAAGCGCGAACACCTTGCCGTAGGTCTTGGTTACGTTTCCGATGGAAATTGGGAGCGCTTCGCCCCGCGAAATGGTGTCGTTCACGATTGTAGCCCCTACTGGTACCCGCAATTTCCTCCGGTTATCCCGGTATTCGTTTTGCTCGGAAGGGATGACAAATCAGTCCGAGGAAAGCGGGAAGGGGGTCGCCGGTTGTCCGCCGCCCCCCAAAATCGTGGCTACTGACAGCAGCCTATTCAGTCAGCATTTCCTGATACATCTCGGAAGCTTTTTTCTCCCATTTTGCGTACCACTGGGTGTTGATTACCAGCTGTTTTTTGGCGTTGTCAGGATATGATGGCAGCTTTGCGGCCAAATCCTTGTCGATAATGCCAAGGTCATAAGCTTCGGCATTGGTCGGGCCATAGGTGATGTACTGAGGCATGTTGGCCTGATAGCTGGCTTTCGAGACTTCCGTGAGGAATTTCATGGCCAGTTCTGCATTCGGTGCGCCCTTCGGGATACCAAAGCAGTCATAGTCAAGCGTTGCGCCATCGTAGCTGTAGGCAGCCTTCGCGCCGTCCTTGATGGCCACGTCGAAGCGGCCGTTCCAGCCGGATGTCATGTCAACTTCGCTGTCTTTCATCAGCTGTGCATGCTGCGCGCCTGATTTCCACCAGATGTCCACATGCGGCTTCAACTCGCGGATCTTGTCCAGCGCGCGCTTGATGCCTTCTTCGCTGTCCAGCACCTTGTAGACGTCTTTCATCGGAACGCCATCAGCGAGGAGGGCCGGTTCAAGAGAACCCCACATTTTTGCGCGGTATGCTCGGGAACCCGGGAATTTCTTCACGTCCCAGAAATCCGCCCAACCCTTAGGCGTTTTGTCTTTGTAGGTTTCAGTGTTGTAGGCATAGACGGTCGAGAACAGGATCGTGCCAACACAAGCCGGCAGCCAGGAGCCTTCCACGAAGTTACTCACGTCGATCATTTTGTAGTCGAGCGGGATCAGGATGCCTTCCACGCCACCACGAGCGCCGCCACCTGAACCGGAGGTGATGATGTCGAGCGTGACCGCTCCAGTTTTTACCTGCAGACGTACATCGGAGATGCCGCCATAGGATTCTTCCTTGATCTTGATGCCCATGGCTTTGGCAACAGGTTGGAAAAGCGCCTTGCTTTGAGCGGCCTGATAGGAACCACCCCAAGATGCAATCGTCAAATCGCCGGCAACCGCAATCGTGGCGGAAACGCCGAGAGCAATTGTGGCTGTCGCCGCGAGAGCGAGTGCTTTGGTTTTCTTGAACATGTAACTTAATTCCTCCTGCTTGAGCCGGGCCTTCCCCGATCCTTTTATGCGGCTGCCCATCCTGCATGTTTGCGCAGGTGGATGTGACAGTCTTCTCACGCGGTCATCATGCCACTTAACGTGAGGGCACGCAAGGGCGTTCAATAAAAATATTTGGCAAATTTTGATTAATATTGCCTATTTATATTCAGGAGGATCCAGTGATGGTTTTACACTTTTCCCGCGATGAATTTACCGAACGGCAGGGCCGCGTCTGTCAAGCATTGGCAAGACAGGAGCTGGATGGCGTGGTGCTCTTCAAGCAAGAAAGCATGTACTATCTGACCGGGTACGACACATCCGGGTATACGATGTTTCAGGGCATGTATTTCGGTGCAGATGGCCGGATTGCACTGCTCACAAGATCAGCGGACAAGATCCAGTCCCGTCTGACTTCCGTGCTCGAAGACATCCGGATCTGGGTGGACCGGGATGGCGCCTCTCCCGGTGATAATCTGCGCGATATGCTTACGGACTATGGCTGTGCGGGCAAGCGCATTGGCATCGAGTACCATGCTTACGGTCTGACGGCGCAACGGGGCAGGATGGTGAACGCTGCTCTTGAAGGGTTTTGTCGTACCTCTGATGCATCGGATCTGGTTCGCGAGGTGAGGCTGGTTAAGAGCCCGGCCGAATTGGCCTATGTGCGAAAGGCCGGAGAGTTGTGCGATCAGGCCTGGGATGTGGCCAACACAAAGACAATGCCGGGCGTCTTCCTCGGCGATGTTTATGGAGAGATGATGCATGTCATCATGTCCGGAGGAGGGGATCCGTCCGCCAGCCGCTGGCCAATGGGCGCGGGCGAAGGCGCCATGATGGTGCGCTATCACACCGGCAAGGAAACCGTTGCAGATCAGGATCAGGTCCAGCACGAATTTGCGGCTGCCTATCGCCACTATCACGCCTGTGCCATGAGCGTTGTGGTGACGGGCAAACCCAGTCCACAGCAGCTCTCCATGTTCACCGCCGCACATGACGCGCTGCAGGCCTGCAAGGAAACCCTGAGGGTAGGAAACACGGTTGGTGAACTTTTTGAGGCCCATCGATCAACGGTCGAGCGAGCAGGTCTTGCCCATGCAGCCCTCAACGCCTGCGGTTACACGCTGGGAATTTCCTATCCACCCACGTGGATGGACTGGCCGATGATCTGGGCTGGAAATCCGGACGTGCTTGAACCGGGCATGGTCTTCTTTCTGCATATGATCCTGCTGGACGACACGACCGGGCTGACGATGAGCCTGGCTGAGACTGCGATTGTGACCGATCAGGTCTGTGAACCAGTTACTCATGCGCCTGACAAGCTGGTTGTAAACGGTTGATACGCTTGCACGTACTTGGATTGCAGCGAAGTTGAGACATTTGGTATGATCTCAGGCGTGTAGTTTAGGTAGTTCAGAAGCCGGGGGGCTGCGGTTAAGAACCAATGGTGGGCGAGCAAATGAGTTTGCGGAATATCGATCTCAATCTGCTCGTTGTCTTTGAGGCAATTTACACGGCCGGCAATATTTCACATGCCGCGAAATTGCTGAATCTGACCCAGCCCACAATCTCCGACGCGCTGGCGCGTCTGCGCGATACCGTTGACGACCCGCTCTTCGTGCGGGCTGGGCGCGGCGTGGAGCCGACCCCAAAAGCGATGCAGATGATCGGTCCGGTGCGGGATGCTTTGCGGATGATCCAGTCCGGTGTCGGCAAGAATGCGGAGTTCGACCCGGCGTTGACTCCGAAACATTTCCGCCTGCTCCTGCTTGATCAACTGGAACCGATCCTGATGCCGCCGGTTGTGCATCAGATACAGAATTTCCGGACGGTCACACTCGAAATCTTGCCGTATGTATCAACACGCATCGAAGCTGGTTTGAACGATGGAAATCTCGACCTGGCATTGTCCGTTTACACGAATGAGCTCACGGAGTTCAGTTGCGAGCGTATCGGCAAGGCGGATCTGGTTAGTGTCTTGCCGGATGAATTTGCCCGGGCCGCAGCAACCGCTTACCCGCTGGCAATACATCCTGCCGTTCGAGATGCCGCAGCAGAACGTTTATATGATCTGGAAAAAATCGAGAGAGGATGATGCAGACTGGTCTGGTTGCGCAAGCAGATCGTGGATGCCTACCAACTTAGTCTTGTCGAAGGTGGTTGATGTGCAGGGTTATGGAAGCGGACGTTCAACCCGAATCTGCTTGGCTGCTTGGCTGCTTGCCAGTAATGCCAGGCTCCCCAAATACCAAAGATCTGGAGGCATAGCTGTCCGTAAGCGGCCGAGCGGGCGTCAAATTCCGAGAAGATCCCGTCACTTGCCAAGCCCACGACCGTAGGGCCCACGCCAACGCCAATCAGGTTGAAGACAAAGAGAAAGATAGCGGTTGCCATCGGTCTCATCTTGTTGGGGACTCTTGAGTGGAGGTGGAGGTAGACAAATGTGGGTCCCCAAAACACGGCAGCCAGTGAGGCTGAAACGGCAAGCCCCGCAAGCGCAATGGCAGTCTCGCCGGTCAGGAGAAAGAGAAACGCAAAAGGCTTTGCTACAAGGATTGTGATGACGGGGATCCAGAGGCGCCATCTGGGGTTTTTCTGCCCTAGCCAGTCCGCACTCAGACCGCTCAGCCAAGTGCCGACACCTCCCGCGATTCCAATTGGACACCTTGAAATCCCTCGTCAAATCGCTACTGGTTTGGTTCAATGACTGCATTGGTTGTGCGGGAGATGAGCGGTGCCGGGACAGGCCGGGTTTTGGGATGTTGATGAACGCTATGCGCGATTGAGCTCTGCTGGCGATCCTCTTGAACGGCTTGATGCAGTGGTGCCGTGGGAGATTTTCCGCAAACCGCTTGCCAAAGCGCTGAAGCGGTCAGACCGGGCCAGGGGCGGCAGGTCACCGTGCTGTCGTGATGATGTTCAAGGTGCTGGTGCTTCAGGCCCTGTACAACCTCAGCGATGATCAGGCCGCGTCGATTATCAACGATCGGTTGTCATTCATGAGGGTTCTGGGGCTTGGCCTTGGCGATGCGGTTCCTGATGCCAAAACGATCTGGTTGTTCCGTGAGCCTCTCCCTCAAGCCCATGCCGTGGACAATCCGTTCATTCGGTTTGACAGGCCCCTCACCAAGGCCGGTTATCTCGCCATGGGCGGTCAGATCGGTGCTGCCCCCGTTGTGGCAGCACCGAAGCAACGCAACACGAATGGTGAGAAGGCGGATATCAAGGCTGACAAGGTCCCCAATGACTGGAGGGCTAAACCGGCGAAGTTGGCCCAGAAAGACCGCGATGTATGCTGGACGATGGAATACTCCAGGGCCAAGCCGAAGGGAGACGGCTCAAAGCAGGTCGATATTGCAGTCCCCACCTTCGGCGACAAGACCCACATCCAGATTGACCGGCATCATGGCCTGATCGGACGCTGGAAGGCCATGGATGCGGCGCGCTATGACGGCGCGCAACTGTCTGCTCTGGTGGACAAGACCAACACCGCATCGGGTGTATGGGCCGATACGGCCTGTCGTTCGAAGAAGAACGGGGTCTGGCTGGCCAGGAATGTCTTTGTTTCCAACATCCACACCCAGGAAGCCCAAAGGCAGGCCGATGTCCGAGCGCGCTTCAAAGGCCAGCGGCAGGCGTTCCAAAGTCCGTGCCCTGGTTGAACATCCCTTCGCCTGCCTGAAAGGACCCATGGCGCTGTTCATCCGAACCATCGGTTTGGCGAGGGTCACGACCAAAATCGGTATGGCAAATCTGGTCTACAACTTCCGGCGTCTCGTCTGGCTCAACGGGAAACCCGCGCAGGGTTGAAGGCGATGGGGCGGACCACGCCACACAAGCACAACGTCCAGCACGCCAAAGTAGCCGCTCAAGTGGCCGGGCCGCCGTATTCGGCCCTGCAGCAATGCAAAATCGCGGGTATTCCGAGGTGTCCGATTGGTCTCGGGACCCTTTGGGAGGTTATCGTGGAGGCCGGAACGGCGCTTCTGGCGCTGTTGGAGTAACGTTTAGGTAATCCCTTTTTCTGACTGCTCCTCGAAACACTTGGCAAATGAGTGAGATTCTGGTCCTATGCAGTGGTTCGCCGCACGGTGCGGTGCAATGGTTATTTTTTTGGGAGGAGTATCTTATGGATCGTCGTTCATTTATCACCAAGGCTGGTGTTGCTGCGGGGGCTACGGCTGCTGCGTCTACATTGGCCGCGCCTGCAATTGCGCAGGGCGTCAAGGACATGGTTATCGTGTCCACCTGGCCGCGGGACTTTCCGGGCCTCGGGCTCAGCGCGCAGCGACTGGCTGCCCGCATTACCGAGCTTTCAGACGGCAAGCTGAAGACACAATATTTCGCAGCCGGCGAGCGCGTTGGTGCGTTTGACTCGTTTGACGAAGTGGCCTCCGGCAACGCGCAAGCCTACATCGCAGCCGACTATTACTGGAAGGGCAAGCATCCAGGCTGGGCCTTCTTCACCACTGTTCCGTTCGGCATGACCACGGTTGAGTGGAACGCCTGGATCAAGTTCATGGGTGGTCAGGCTCTGTGGGACGAGATCGCGGACGGCTTTGGGCTGAAGTGCCTGCCGTGCGGGGCCACCGGTACGCAGATGGGCGGCTGGTTCAACAAGGAGATCGAATCTTCGGAAGACCTCAAAGGTCTGAAGATGCGTATTCCGGGCCTTGGCGGCGACGTGATGGCCAAGCTTGGTGCGTCCCCTGTTTCGCTTCCGGGCGGGCAGATTTATGAGAACCTTGTGTCCGGTGCGATTGATGCAACGGAATGGGTTGGTCCGTACAATGACTACTTCATGAAGTTCTATGAAGCGGCCAAGTACTACTACTACCCGGGCTTCCACGAGCCAGGCGGCGGTTTGTCGTTTGGCATGAACAAGAGCTGGTGGAGCGGTCTTTCCAAGCACGAACAGGCCATCATCACGGCGGCTTGCATGGAAGAGCATGCTGCGCAGTATGAAGAAACCCAGGCCAACAACGGTGCCTATCTTGCCCGTCTGGTGAACGATCACGGGGTTGAGGTGAAGGAATTCGGCGAAGACATCTATGACAGCTTCGGCGAGGCCTCAGCTGCGGTGTTCGAAGAAACCCGCGCCCACAGCGCCCTTGCGGCCAAGATCCTGGACGAATTCCAGAAGGCGCTCAAGGAAGTGGGCGGCTGGCAGAAAATCGCCGAAGTGGCGTTCTCAGTACAGCGTAACAGGGTGCTGGGTATCTAGTTTCACACAATCGAGACCGGAGCCGGGCTTGCTGGCTCCGGCTCACTTCGGACAAATCTGACGATAGCTCGTTTGGGTTTTACTTAAAGGATTTGGCAAGGGGCTGCTTTCAGCCTGTCTCGCTTGTTTATACGTGACCTGCCAGTCTATTTGTCTCTATGACTGAACGCCATAACCAGGATCAACAAGGCCATTGTCCCCTTCAACAACACCGAACATCGGGCGCTGCGCCTGGCAAGCTGTATGGAGGCGCTTGCGCAACGCCCGATAGACCCTGTTGACAGTATTGCGATCAAGGCCGCTGGGTTCGGCTGTCTGTAGAGCGGTCAGATCGGCGGCGAAGTCGCGAACACGCGCGCGGATTTTCTTCTCTGAAATGCGGGACCCTTTGCAATAGTGATTGTTCATTTCATACCATAGCTTCATGAGAAAAAATCCCCTCAGCCAAGCATGACCCTTTTCGGATTGGAAGATAGACGTTTGATTAACGGGCGAAGCTGGCGGATTTGGGGCGAAAAGATGGAAGTCAACCCGCCGTTGACTCCGATCTCACCAGTCCGCTGAAAACAAATGATTTTTTGAATCATCAAATATTGTGAAGTTTAGATTGCGCATGCCAAAATGTATGCTAAATAAAACACACTGCTTGCCTCAGAGGCCGTTTTGCGAGTTGAAGCGGCCGGTCAGGTCAGCGCAGATTCCAGATCGCGAATCAAGTCATCAATATCTTCGACGCCAACGGACAGGCGGACGAGTCCGTCATCAATACCGATGCTTTCACGAATCTCTTTCGGGATCGATGCGTGGGTCATGATGGCGGGATGTTCAATCAGGCTCTCTACACCGCCAAGACTTTCCGCCAGGGAGAAGAGTTCTGTTCTCTCCAGAAAACGGCGCGCCGGTTCCAATCCTCCCTTCAGAACTGCTGTCACCACGCCGCCGCAGCCATTCATCTGGCGGGACGCGAGTTCGTGTTGGGGATGTGATTTCAGGCCAGGGTAGTAAACCTTATCAATCTTGCTATTGGCTTCGAGCCACTCAGTAATGGCTTGCGCGTTGGCACAGTGCCGTTCCATGCGCAACGGCAGGGTCTTGAGGGCGCGGAGTACCCAGAAGCTGTCATTCGCTCCGAGGACACCGCCAACAGCATTCTGGAGATATGCCAGCTGCTCGGCATGTTCTTCCTTCGATGCGACGATGACACCGGCGACGATGTCGGAATGCCCGTTCAGGTATTTGGTAGCGGAGTGCACGACCAGGTCGATGCCGCTGTCCAGCGGCCGCTGGCAGTACGGGGAGGCGAAAGTGTTGTCGCATACGGTGATCAAGCCATGCTTTCGGCCGATGTTTGCAACGCCTTCCAGATCGACCACCTTCAGCAGCGGATTGGTTGGCGTTTCCACCCAGAGCATTTTTGTTTCTGGTGTGATGGCCGCTTCGACGGCGGAGAGATCGGCGAAATCGACGAAGGTGCATTGAAGGCCTGCTGTTCGTTTGCGCACATTTTCGAAGATCCGGTAGGAACCGCCATAGAGATCGTCGCCGGCAACGATGTGGGAGCCGGCATTCAGAAGTTCCAGAACAGAACCGGTTGCCGCCATGCCCGACGCAGTGGCAAAGCCGCGCTTGCCGTTTTCCAGATCGGCGATGCAATCTTCGAGAGCGCGTCGCGTCGGGTTGTTGGTGCGGGAATATTCATAGCCTTTGAACTTGCCGGGGCTCTCCTGCACATATGTGGAGGTCGCATAAATCGGCGTCATGATTGCGCCGGTAACAGGATCAGGCTGCTGGCCTGCATGAATGGCGCGGGTGGCAAAGCCCTGACGGTTTTTCTGGCTCATATTTATCTGGCTCTTCAGAGTTGGATTACTGCACAGGTATGCGCTTCGCCGCACTCTGTCAAAGCACGATATTACCCGGCAAACAAGCGAAGCTTGTCGAGGCGTTCTTCTTGCCAGCGGGTTTCGGGAATGACCGCGTTCAGCATGCTTCTTGCGTCTTCCATGCGCTTTAGTTGGATGAGGAATTCAGCATAGTCCATCAAGAATTCCTGGCCGCCGGCTTCTGCTTCCATTGCAGCCTTGTAGGCGGCTTCGGCCTGGTCGATGTTGCCGGCAGCGCGGTGGATTTGCGCGATGTGTTTGTAAGGCTCGCCTGAGGTGTTCGCCAGATCAGCCCAGCGCTTTGCGGCCTGGAGGGCATCATCCGACATGTTCTGCAGGGCATAGGCTTCGGTCAGACTTTGCCAAATGCCGGCCCGGGAAGCCTCGGTTGCGGCGAGGGGTTTGAGAATGCCTAGGGCCTCTTCTGTCTTGCCGCATGCTGTACGCACCTTCGCCTCCAGCAGCTTGCGTTGCCAGCCGCCCCAGTCTGCGGGCACGTGTGAAAGGGCATTCAACGCATCTTCTGCGCGTCCGACTTCAATGCAGGCTTCAGCATAGATGGCGGCGAGATCCGGGTTATGCGCCAGCTTGCCGGCATGGGGTTCCAGAAGACGCATGGCCTTTTTCCTGCCGCCATCGGCCCGCGTTGTCCGTGCTTTGGAGATCAAAGGTGTGAGATCCTCGTCGCCGGCATCTTCATGTTTTATGTAGGCCGCGATCATGCGGCCAATGTTCAGATCGATTGCGTCCTGTTCCACATGGCGCTGGTCATCCTCCCACGCGGCCCGGCGATCGGAAAGCGTAATGCTCTCATAACTGGGGAAATAATCGATGTGATCGTTTTCGGCGATGATTTCATCGGCCGCTGTCCGCAGTACAGCTTTGGAGAGGCCGTTGGCGACAAGCACATCTCTGTTGGTATATGTGGCCGTGAGGGGGACGGGGGAGACAGTGAGGAGAATGCGCTGCGCGCTTCCGCATTTCTCCCTCAGCAGCGAGACGGTCTGGCGGAGGTACGCGATGGTTTCAGCGTAACCCAAAACGTGCAGCTCAAACCTCTCGGGAATTTTTGCCACAAGTGCCCGGCGCGGTGAGTAGTTGAGATAGAGGCCGGACTGCTTATCGAACCAGACTTCTGTCAGTCCAAGGGTGATCACAACAACACGACAGTTCTGAACCTCGCGAACAATATCGGTGATTACGCCGCGGCGTTCCACAACTTCGTCCTTTGAGGCGGGCCGGATGGCGGCGGGTAAATGGATATCCACGTAACCGTTGGGGTAAACTTCGAACAGGTTTGTCTCCAGATCGAATGTCTGCTCCGGGTCCAGCGCCCAGGTCAACTCGTTCAGGATTGAAGGGACGCCATAATTGTTCAGGATGTTTGCTCGGAATTTGTGGAAGGTTTCACCCGCGCTGAGGATGCGCCGGGTGACCACATCAAAGCCACGTATAGCCAGTGCCTTTTCAATGTTGCGTGCAAAGCAGGAGCCGATTGTGAAAACCTTCTCGCCCGGTTCCAGATGAAAGCTCGGCGAAAACCCAGGCTCACACAGTGGTTCGATCCGGTTTGTGGGATCGTTTCTTGACGGCCAACCGGAGAGCTCGTTGGTCTTCAGGTTATCAACGGCCTTGAGGCCCGGAATGATTGTTGTGGGCATGTCTATTTGTACTTACACCTAAAGGGATCTTTGTAACGGCAACTAAGTTTACATCTCTTTTCAGGCAGATGTTTGGCCCTGCAAGCTGATTGACGTTTTAACAAGAGCCACTCAAGATACTGCAGCACCTTATTGCCGCGGTCTATATTTAGCCCATGTGTCAAATGTTTTCTTGCTTCACTTAAGCGTCCGGCACCCATAAGGCCGCACGCTCTGCGGGTGATATTGGGTGATTTGCGCTTGGCCAATCGGCGCTTGCGCCCGATTTTTTCCTTCTCGCTTTCATGCCCGGGAATTAGTCGATCATAGACTTCAGTTTCCGCTCACTCACTCACATGGTGATAGTAGCTGTTTCCCGGAACAGCTTTTTGATCGAAACGTGCCAGCATCATCTGGAACAAAGAACAGGTACTCTTTCTTCTCGCTCGACGATTGCCCACAACGAAGACCTTGGAAACTTAGGGTATGGTGTATTTTGACCACCCCCTGTGCCTTGCCCTTAAGAGAATGTGCGATTTTCACCTGGATTATGCACTGATTATCACTTGTCGCGCTAATATTCAGGATTTGGCCACAAAAAATGACGTCGGTATTTTGAATCTCTTCAATTGCGGAACGGACCTGGCATTGCCACGCATGAGTTGGTTGGACAAAAAGACTAACAGTACAGACAATACCAGAGACAACAGGGTCTTCCGGACGGCCCGCATGGAGCTATTTATCCGGCCGCGAGCCTCATATGGTTCAGCACGTCGATTTTCGTCACCAGCCCCTGGAACTTGTTGTCGTGGATGATTGGCACAACCAGCCCGCGCGTGAGAAGGAGGAGAACGCGGTCGAGAGATTCATCCGAGTCGACCGTGCGCAAATCAGTCGACATGATGTCCGATGCATGGCCTTCAAATCCGCCAGTATCATACACATGCAAGAGCAGATCTTCTTCATCGAGGAGGCCCACCAGCTCATCGCCATCCAGGATGGGGATCTGTGAGATGTCATACATCTTCATGGAACGATAGGCTTGCTCCAGAGGCGTTGATGGTTTGATGGTTATGCTCTTGCGTTCAGCATGCTTGCGGCTGACCAGGTCCCGCAAGTCGCCTGTCATGGGGTTCTCCATGAAGCCGTTGTCCACCATCCAGTAATCGTTGAACATCTTGGAGAGGTATTTGTTCCCGCTGTCGCAAACGAATGTGACGATGGTCTTTGCTTTGGTTTGGGCGCGGGCGTGTTTCAGGGCAGCCGCGATGAGTGTACCGGAGGAGGAGCCGGCGAGGATACCTTCTTTTTCCAGCAGCAGACGAGCGACCTCGAAGGCCTCACCATCGGGAATCGTGTAGGCGGACTTCACCCTTGAGATGTCCATGATCGGGGGGAGGAAATCCTCGCCAATGCCCTCGACCAGCCATGAGCCCACATCCGTAGATACCTTGCCAGTCTCCACATAGTGGGTCAGGATTGAACCTTCAGGGTCGGCCAGAACCATTTCGGTCTCTTCGCAATTGTCTGCGAAATAGCGTGACAGGCCTGTAATGGTGCCGCCAGAGCCCACGCCGCAGACGACTGCGTGCGGCAAGGTCCCGGCATCCTTGCACTGTGCCAGGATTTCAGGCCCGGTTGTGTCGTAGTGCGCTTTGGGGTTGGCTTCATTGCCAAACTGGTTGGCATAGAAATAGCCATGCTGGGCTGCGAGGCGCTCGGCCATATCCTGATAGTAGTCAGGGTGTCCTTTGCTCACATCCGACCGTGTAGTGATGACTTCGGCCCCCATGGCGCGGATATGGAAGACTTTTTCCTGGGCCATCTTGTCCGGCACGATGATGACCAGGCCGTAGCCCTTTTGAGCTGCGGTAAGCGCGAGGCCAAGGCCGGTGTTGCCGGCGGTTGCCTCAATAATCGTTCCGCCCGGTTTCAGGGTACCATTAGCTTCCGCGACCTCAATCATCGCCTTGCCAATACGGTCCTTGATGGAGCCGCCGGGGTTCTGGTTTTCGAGTTTCAGAAAGAGGCGGCATTTGCCGGTGTCAATCTTGGTGACTTCGTGCATCGGCGTATTGCCGATTTCATCCAGAACCGAGGAATGAACAGTGGTTTGGCTAGACATTCTTGAATTTTCTCCGCAAGGCGTTTGAGCGCACATGTGCGGGAAAAGTCAGAGCCTTTCAAGGGTCACGATGTCAAAGTCTGCTGTGTCGTTGGGGCCTTCCGAATGGTGCTCGCGGGCTACCTCGTCCCATTCGGCTTCGTTCAGGTCGGGGTAGGTGGTGTCGCCGGCCATTTCGGCCATAACGCGGGTAAGATAAATGCGGTCCGTATTTGGCAGGGTCTGGCGATAAATCTCCCCGCCGCCAATGACGCAGATTTCATCTGCTCCGGTGTCTTTGGCAAGACGAGTCCCCAATGCCAGGGCCTCATCAATTGAAGAGACCACATGCACGCCATCTGCTTCATAAGATTCTGATCTTGTGATAACAATGTTTGCCCTGCCGGGCAGTGGGCGCCCGATTGAGACAAAGGTCTTCCGCCCCATGATTATAGGTTTGCCTATTGTGATCTGCTTGAAGCGTTTCAGGTCTGACGGCAGGCTCCATGGCATATCTCCATCAGCGCCAATAACGCCATTCAGCGCGACGGCGACCACGTGGGAGATGTTGATGCTCATTGCTCGGTAGCCTTCTTGAGTTCATCCAGCGTCGCGTCCGGGTTCTGAGTACAGAAGTGCAAAGCTTCGACCTTCCCCACCTGTTTCATCAGTTTCGCAGCGAAGTCCCGCCGGGTCTTGCAGATCTCCAGCGTATCGTAAGCGCGCGGGCTCCATCCGCCCTTGGGCACTTCTGCGCCGGGTGTCCAGGTGCCTTCCAAGAGAATGTAGATGACAAGCCAGTATTTCATCGCGCCTCAATTAGACCGCAACCGGGGCAGCAATGTGGGGGTGGGTCTCGTAATTCAGGATTTTGAAGTCGTCATATTCAAAGCCGTCGATTTCGCTCACCTCTCGCTTAATCGCCAAGCGTGGTAGGGGAAGCGGGTCGCGCGTCAACTGCTCATCAGCTTGCTGGAGATGATTGCTGTAGAGGTGGGCATCGCCGAAGGTGTGAATGAAGTCGCCGACTTTCAGACCGCAAACATGCGCCATCATGTGGGTTAGTAAGGCGTAGGAGGCGATGTTGAAGGGCACTCCGAGGAAGATATCTGCCGACCGCTGATAGGGCTGGCAGGACAATTTCCCATCAGCCACATAGAACTGGAACAGGCAATGGCACGGCGGAAGAGCCATGTCGTCCACGTCCGCCACGTTCCAGGCACAAACAATGTGCCGGCGGGAATTCGGATTGTTCTTCAAACTGTCGACGACAGCGGCAATCTGATCGACCTTTCGCCCGTCCGGCGTTGGCCATGAGCGCCACTGGTGACCATAAACGGGTCCGAGATCTCCGTTTTCATCTGCCCATTCATCCCAGATCCGCACCCCGTTTTCCTGCAGATAGGTGATGTTCGTATCACCCTTCAGAAACCACAGAAGTTCGTAGATGATGGATTTCAGATGCAGCTTCTTCGTTGTGAGCAGCGGGAAACCTTGGGACAGGTCAAAGCGCATTTGATGACCGAAGACTGATAGAGTGCCCGTGCCAGTACGGTCATCCTTTACCGCACCGTCTTCGCGCACATGGCGCATGAGATCAAGATATTGCTGCATCTTTTGAAGTTGTCAATCGAATCGTGGACAGGCTGGTAGCTGAACCTACTCAACTAAACCATCTCTGCTCAACCATAAACATCGCGCTCAACATGGCGTGCAAAGCAATGCACAACCAAATTGATCCAAACCGCCACATGAGAAAGGATAGGACGACAGAGGTGGTCTCGGGATTTCGGAGTTGTTAAGGTGGCTCGTCCAATGAGAGAGACGCTCCAAGATGACGAAGAGAAAGAACCATTCGCCAGAGTTCAAGGCCAAGGTTGCGCTTGAGGCGATCCGTTAAGATATGACGCTGGCAGAACTGTCGAAGAAGTACGGTGTGCACGCGACCCGGATCAGCACGTGGAAGCGGGCAGCGATCCAAAATAGGGCATCTGCGTTTACACGGCGGGGGCCGATCCGGCTGCGGTCAATACGGCCGGGATCGAGAAATTGCATTCCAGGATCGGTCAGCTTGTCGTCGAGCGGGATTTTTGGGCCGATGCCTCGTTTCAACTGCTCGGGACGCGCGGCAAAAAATGGTGAGCAAGGATCATAAGCTGAGCCTTCGCCGTCAGTGCGCGTTGCTGACGCTGACGCGGTCCAACCTGGACTATCCCCCGAAGGGCGAGAGCACAGAGAAGCTGCGGTTCATGGCAATCATCGATAAGCAGTTCCTGGAAACGCCCTGGTACGGATCACGCCAGATGGCGCGGTACCTGCAGCGTCAAGGCCACAAGTGTGGGCGGCATCGGGTCCGGAGGTTGATGCGCCTCATGAGGCTGGTTCCGATCTACCAGGCCCCCAACACCAGCAAGAAACATCCGCAACAGAGGATATGGCCGTATCTGCTGAGGACCGTGGTGATTGAACGGTCTGACCAGGTCTGGTGTGCGGATATGACCTACATCCCCCTGCGCAGAGGGTTCCTGTATTTGGTGGCCATCATGGATTGGTACAGCTGCAAGGTACTGGCCTGGCGGCTGTCAAACACGCTGGAGGCCGAATTCTGCGTTGATGCTTTGAAAGAGGCGCTGGCCAAGCACGGCAAGCCGGAGATATTCAACCCCGATCAGGGGAGCCAATTCACCAGCGCAGACTGGCTTGATGTGCTGAGCGACGCGAAGGTCGAGATCAGCATGGACGGCAAGGGGCGCTGGATTGACAACAGGATGATCGAGCGCCTGTGGCGGTCGCTGAAGTATGAAGGCCTCTATCTGCATGCCTTTGAGACTGGCTCAGAGGCGAAGGCCGGTATCCGCAAATGGCTAACCGACTGCAACGTCGAGCGACCGCATTCGGTCCACGGCATCTTGACCCCCGACGAGGTCCATGCCAGCAAAACCGAACCCATGAGAATGGCGGCCTGATTTGAAATCCTGATCCACCTTGGCAAGGCTGAAAACTGGTCGAAAACCTAGGACAACCTCTGACTGAGGAGGCAAATATCGCTGTCAATCCTTGCCAGCTAATGCCCACATGTAATGCGATCCAGATCTCTAGTGATCGTTGCCGTAAGCCAGAAACCGCATCCTGATGCTATCAATGCAGAAAAAAGAAACCTCTGAAACAAAGCTTCTCCACAATCGGAGCACCTAAAACGCCAGTGAGTGCTACCAGAGGCCAGAAGGCTGAATTGATCAGCGTAATGTCCTCTTTGTACGTCTCGTAGAATCTGTGATCGGGGAGAACCCTGAAGAGCGCGTTCTCTGCTATCAAAATCAACAAGAATGCTGATGTGCAAGTTACCATAGACAGCCTCAGACCCATGGCAGGGCGCCGCGCATACAGAATGCCGCTGGCTGTTCCATCTTTCCAACTTGCGGCGAGCAGGATGAGGCCAAATGGAAAAAGCTGCCAACGAAGAAGGCATATTCGTGTCTAATCGCACCAGCAGCCTTATCAGTTGTAAGCTGTAATTTCTCTTCTCTTACAAGTTCGGTGTTGTCAAAGAAGGAGAACGAATTCTTGTAAAAGATGAAAATTATAAGAACCATGACCAGGTGCAGAACTGCGAGTGCGCCCTTGGCTGGCCAAGGTCTCCATGGTGTGATTGACTTGTATTCAGGTGGGGACGTCAGCCAACCGACGATCGCTTCAAACTGCTCAGATAGTTGCTGTCTGAAGCTTGTTGTCATTTCAGACTTCGCATGCCCGCTATATGATGGTGTACCAGCACGCGGATAGTTTCGCGGATGTCGCCCAGGCACAGAATAACATTCCTGTCTCTCGCCACGAGGGACAGCATGCCGTGCACGGCAGCCCACAGAGCACGGGCAGAGGCTTTGATGGTTGCCTCATCGGCGTTTGGAGAGATCGGACGCAAGGCATTTTCCAGATGGCTGAACAGTTTCAGCGTTTCTGCCAGGTTCTGCTGGTGAGACGCGCTCTCTGGGTCCGCATCTCCGATAAACAGAGCCTCCCAGAGATTTCCATTTTCGGTGATAAAACCGATATAGGCGTCGGTATAGGCCATGAGCTGGTCTTCATCGCTGTCATCTTCACTGTTGTTGATACTCGTGATGACTTCGGTGATCTGCTGGATGGTCCGGGCGTTCACGTCTGCGATGAGATGATCCATATGCTTGAACACGTTGTAGGTCGTGCCAACAGCTATATTGAGCTCCGAGGCAAGCCTGCGGGCGGTGAGGGCCCGTACGCCTTCGGCAATGATTACCCGCTCGGCGGTGTCCACCATTGCGCCGCGCAACTCCTCGCGGGAATCCATGATTTTCTTTGGCATCGAAGATCTTTCCTGTTGGACCCAGTCTAGCCCATTCCTCCGCCGATTCTGAATGATGTTCAGGTGGCGTTAACGCAAAAACCGTGTCGGTGTATTTTTATATTGAGCAATGTTCATAAAAATACTACATCAACTGCACGCGATTGAAACGTGTGTTTTTTGACTCGAATATGAACATTGTTCAAAAAAGAAGGTAGAATGAAATGTTTGCCGAAGACAATTGCAGTTGCCGGTGTGCTGATGTTTGCGGTCTTTGTTATGAATTAGGTGCCAGCAATTGGTTGATTGGAACTGTTGCTGCCGGCGCGGCAGTCGCAGCTGTTAGCTGGAATTCTGTGGAAAACAAAGTTGCGACCCGGATGCCGGATAAGGACTTTCCAAGCTGGATGCTGGCAGAAATGGCGGCTTCAGGTCAATCTGGCTAAATTTGTGTGCACGCCGGAATGACGCAAACGGAAGGACAATTGAAGAAAGACTTTTAGCCTGCATGGTCCAAATGCGCTAAGAGGTCCTCGGGCGGGCGTACTTGAGGGACTTCTATGGCAGCGGCAAAACCTGTTTCCTTGCGATCTTTGGCGACTTCGGTTCCGGGAAACGCTATTTCACAGGATGACGCTGCTGCGGTAGCTGAGCATATGTTCGCATCTGAATATTCCGATTTCGGACGATTGAAATCGGTGTTCAGAACAGCAGGCATAGATAAGCGCCAGATGGCTCAGCCTGTCGAATGGTATATGGAACCGAAGGATTGGCCCCAACGCAGCGAAGCCTATCTTGAAAGCGCGACTGAGTTGTTCATTGATGCCGCAAAAAAGGCGTTGGATGAAGCGGGGCTTCTTGCTTCTGAGATCGATACGATTGTGACCATCAGCTCCACTGGCATTTCCACGCCGGGTCTAGAGGCGCGCGCGCTCAACGTGATGCCATTTCGCCGAAATGTGCGGCGCGTGCCTGTCTTTGGATTGGGATGCGCTGGTGGAACGTCTGGACTGGGCCTTGCTTCGAGGCTGGCCAAGGCTGATCCGGGATCAAACGTACTCCTCGTCATTGTGGAGCTATGCTCGCTTTCCTTTCAGCACGACAAGTTTACGAAGGCCAACATCGTTGCGACCGCCTTGTTTGGCGATGGCGCAGCTGCGGCGGTTGTCAGTTCCAACGACGAAGGCGACGTGGTTGTTGAGGGCGCGCAGGAATATACGTGGTCGGATACTCTCAACATCATGGGCTGGTCGGTCGAACAAGATGGCCTTGGCGTGATCTTTGATCGGGCTATTCCTCCGTTCGCGCGCGAATATCTGGCACCGGCAGTTGATGAAATGCTGGGGACGCTCGGACTGACCCGCGGCGATGTGGGCCGTTTCGGTTTCCATCCCGGTGGCCAAAAGGTGATTGCGGCGATCGAGAGTGCGATGGAACTGGGGCAGGGGACACTGGATGCGGAACGCGATGTGTTGCGCGAGTTCGGTAACATGTCTGCGCCAACGGTGTTATTTGTTCTGGAGCGTCTGATGAAGAAGGGCTTGCCAGACCGGACCCTGCTTTCAGCGCTTGGCCCCGGATTTACTTCATCCTGCTTTTCACTGAGGGCCGCATGATCACTTTCGCTTCTGCGATTTTGGCCTTTGTGACAGTTCAGAGGCTGGCAGAACTTGTTTATGCCAAGCGGAACACCGCTAAGCTTTTGGCCAGGGGTGCGCGCGAAGAAGCACCCGGTCACTATCCGCTCATCGTTGTGCTCCATGCAGCCTGGATACTGGGTCTTTGGTGGTTAGCCTGGGACGCCCCGGTCAATTTGCTCTGGCTGGCAATATTTGCCGTTCTCCAGTGCTTACGGCTCTGGGTCCTGGCGACACTGGGTGAGTGCTGGACCACCAAGATCATCGTCCTGCCAGGGGCTGAGCCAATTCGCACCGGGCCGTTCAAGCTTCTGAATCATCCGAACTATTGTGTTGTGATCGGCGAAATCGCGGTGCTGCCCCTTGCCTTTGGCCTGATCTGGTTCGCTGTGGTGTTTTCGGTGTTGAATGCGATCATGCTCTACATTCGCATCAGTGCAGAAAATAAGGCACTAGCGGCAGCAGCGGCAGAAACGGTTCCATCTCAAACTCAATGAGTGAGCAACCAACTACGCCGGAAAACGGCCGCGTCGGCTGGCAGGTCTGGGCCGGTTTCTCGGCCATGTGTGTCGGTATGTTCATGGCGATTCTGGATATCCAGATCGTGGCTACATCGTTGCCGGCCATTCGTGATGCCCTGAAGATCTCGCCGGACCAGATGAGCTGGATCCAGACGGCTTATCTGATTGCCGAAGTCATAGCCATTCCGCTGACCGGATTTCTGTCTCGCGCCCTGTCGATGCGCCGGCTCTTTTTGGCGGCTTTGACAATCTTTACGCTGGCCTCAATTGGTTGTGCATACAGCCCGGACTTTTCGACGCTCATTGGGTTCCGGATCATTCAAGGGTTGGCCGGGGGCTGTCTGATCCCCTTGGTATTCTCTGCCGTATTCCTGATGTTTCCTGTGTCGCAGCAGGGAATTGCCACAACAATCGGCGGTGTGATGGCTGTGCTGGCTCCAACTCTCGGCCCGACGGTCGGCGGCTGCATCACTCAAACTTACAGTTGGCCGTGGCTATTCCTGATCAACGTGTTGCCCGGTGTCCTTTCGCTGATTGTTGCTGCTTATCTTCTACCGCTTGTATCGCGCAATGAAGGTTTGCTCAGACGGCTTGACTGGCTGGGTCTTGCGGCCTTGGCGCTTGGTCTTGCGTCACTTGAGATCGCCTTGAAGGAAGCGCCAGAGCGCGGCTGGGCCTCCCTTATGATCCTGGCGCTGCTCGGGACAGTAGTTGTTTCCGGTACACTGTTTATTAGCCGTTCTCTCAAGCGAGAATTGCCAATCGCAGATTTGGGACTCTTTCGCGACCGGAATTTCACGATTGCCTGTGTGCTCAGTTTTATCTTTGGCATGGGCCTTTTCGGCTCAGTTTACCTGATGCCGGTGTTTTTGGGACTGGTGCGCGGGCACGGATCGCTCGACATCGGGCTGGTGATGCTCGTCACGGGTGTCGCGCAGCTCCTCGCGGTGCCCATTGCCGTGCAGTTCGAACAACGGATCGATGCGCGTCTCCTGACCGCAGGCGGCTTTCTCTGCTTTGCGGCAGGGCTCGGCTGGAGCTTTTACCAGACGGTTGCCACAGACTTTGACGGAATGTTCTGGCCGCAGGTTCTTCGCGGCCTAGCCATCATGTTTTGCCTCTTGCCGCCCACCCGCATTGCGTTGGGTATGTTGAGCGAAAGCCAGGTTCCCGATGGCAGCGCGTTGTTCAACCTCATGCGCAATCTTGGCGGCGCAATCGGCATTGCGTTGATTGATACGGTGATCTGGGAACGTGCGCATGTTCTTGGCAAAGAGATCGGCATCAAAATTTTGGAGCAGGATCCTGATGCGGCGACCTTTGCGAATATGTCCATTTACGATGTGCCGCCGCCTGGTTTTGTGCCGGCAGAGCAAATGCTCGAGACTATACGCCCCACTGTCGAGAAAGCGGGCCTGACGCTCGCCATTAACGAAGCCTGGTTGATGTTGGCGATCTTTACAATTGCCGGATTCCTGCTGATCCCATTTGTCCGTAAAACCGATTGATCCGCGCAAGATGCGCTAGTTTAGCGCAACTTGAATCCCAAGCTCGCTCTTTGGCACAGGAACCTTCTTTCCATCCATTGTGCTGAAATCGACTGAATTCAGATAGATTGTGTAACCCAAGGGCGAGTCGTACATGCAGACGTAATAGTGTGGACCAGCCAGATCTTTCACCACGACCCATTGTGTGTGATCCTTGGCGACGATGTTCGGCCTGCTTCAGCATGGAAAACAAGGGAGGTTTTCCATGGCAGCAGCTGTTCAACCGAGAGCGGACTTTCTGGGCGATGACCTGCCTCGCACAGCGCACAAGAGCGAAGAGGCGGATCAGACGCGGCAGCTTCTTGCCCGGTGATCCTCGACGGTGGGTCTCGCCGCGAGGCCGCGCGCACCGGCGGCGGGGGCCTGCAGGTGATCCGGGACGGGGTGTTGCGCTTCAAGGCCGGCGGCGCGGAGGCCCTGGTGACCCGCAAGGCGCCCGCAAAGACGCCGATCCTGACAGACGAACACCGCACGGCGCTGGCAGCGACTGTTGAGGCGGGGCCAAAGCCCGATATGGACGGCATCGGGCGCTGGCGGCGGGTCGATCTGGCGCAGGGGGCGCAGGAGGAACCGGGCGTCCCGGTCAGTCGTCAGACGCCGGGACGGGACCTTCGCGCCATCGGGGTTGCGCCAAGCTCTCCGCCCGCCCGCAGCACGACGCACAGCACGACGAGGCCATCGAGGCGTTCAACAAAACGTCTGCGACGTCGTCGACAACATCCGCAGCCAATGGGGCGGCAAGCCGATAGAGTTCCGGGTTCAGGACGACGTCCGGATGGGTCAGAAGAACAAACGCCCGCGACGCCGGGCGCGGCGGGGGACGCGGCCCCGCGCGCCGCACGATCAGCGGACCGAAGGGGCCTGTCTCTTCGGCGCCCTCTGCCCTGCCAGGGCCAAGGGCGACGGGCAGGCCATGCCCTGGTGCGACACTCACGCCATGGCTGAGCCTCTCAGGCTCATCGGTCAACAGGTCGAGGCCGGGGCACACGCCCTCCTGATCCCTGATCGGGCGGCAGGGCAGAGCTCACCCAAATGGGCTGTCCCCGACAACATCACCCTCGTCCCACGGCCGCCAGGGTCACCAGAGGTGAACCCGGTCGAGAACGTCTGGCCGTTCATCCGGGACACCTGGCTTTCGAACCTCGTTTTCAAGACCTGCGACGACATCGCAGATCACTGCTGCCAAGCCTGGAACACCCTCAGGCATCAACCAGGGCGCGTCATCTCAATCGGAGGGCGCGAAGGGGACCATCGGGTGGGATCAGTGAGCGATGGTATCAGGCCATGGTTGCGGTGCGCACGAACCGCGAAGGCGGTGTGGAATCTCCAGAAATGGCTTGGAGACCGTTGCCGTGCCCTTCGGTGCAAACACTCAAATCACCAAATTTGATTCCCGGTGGGCCATAGCTGGAATCGAACGCTGAGGGTCCCACATAGTTTTGAAGGTTGGTCACCTGCCAAGGGAACTGCGGTGCATTGGTCATCACACCCACCGGATTGTCGTAGATCCTAGGCTCACCATCAATAAACTCAATGACGATGGCGTCGCCGTTTGCATCACTGACCATGAAATGCAGAGCGAGAAGTGCCGACATTTTGCCAACTCCGCAGACTCTGATCTTGCCGCTTTCCAACGCATCCCGAACTTCACCGATGGTCGCGCACGTGCTTAAGATCCAGTCGCAAAAGTAATCCGATGAAACCGCTATGTCTGGATGCGTATTCTCCTGATACTGGGTTCCGGGCATCCATAAACAACCTGTAGTCAAGCCTGCTGTGTTCAAACCGTCAGTAGTCAGATCAAGATCTAGGCAATTCATGCCCACGATACCGTATTTTCCTTCCCGGGTATATTTGAATTCCGGGTCACCGAGCTTCTGGTCATATTGGTGTCCTGGAGCAAAGAATATGAGCTCGGGAAGCAAGGGCAGTGCATATTCCATATTGCGATCACAAACATAGTCGGAATTTTCAGTTCTGATGAGAAATTCAGTGTACATATATTCTGTTCCCGATGAGTTCAATTGTCTGTATTACCTAACCGCCAGCTCACCTGATAACCCAGAAAAGGAAGTATAACTTGTTTTTTGTTTGCAAGATGGACGCCTGGCGCTTGACAGATCGAAAAGTTGCAACTGGCAGCGTTGTATCTAACGCCGCTTCAATTTGCCCAACGCATTGTAAATGGCGTCGCAGTTCTCTGCAGGCAAGCAATCTACTTCGATCAATTCGACGAAACGCGGTGCAGGGCCTCGCCAAAACCGATCTCTGCTTTGAGGACCTTTGAAATGCTCTGCAGGAGCTCAGAACTCAATCTGCTCGAGATCAGCCGGAAAACAGAAGCAGACAGCGGCTCGTTTGCCATCGCAGCGAAGGTCGAGAATAACAGTGTTAGAACGACCAGAAGTAGCTGTAAGTAACGCATTTTAAGTCCCATTCTTCTGCCAACTTTCAGGTGACTTGTCTGACTTGTGCTTCAACAACACATTGTAAAATATAAAAAATCGGCCAATGCTGGTCAAATCTTGAATTTCTCCAATAGTGTTCCCATATAATGGTCACGCAAACAACTTGGAGGATTTGATGAAAACTTCTGGACGACGCTGGACCCCTCTTGCCATTGCGGCAATGGTTTTGGGATTCGTCGTATGGTGGCCGCTTGGATTGGTCGTTCTTGCCTACATCCTGTGGGGTGGAGACGTAGACGCATCTTTTAGGCACACTGTTGATCAGTTCCGGACGCCTGCCAGCGGCAATGGCGCGTTTGATGAATATAAGCGCGAGACTCTGGACCGGCTGGAGAAGGAACAGAAAGCGTTTGAAGAATTTGTCGAGCAACTCTGCCGGACCCGTGACCGGGAAGAGTTTGAAAGGTTTATGGCCGAGCGCAACAGGGCTGCGAACGCCTGACCCCACAATTTGCCCCACATACACTGAGCAACCAGACTTATGGCCCGGCCCCCACGCCGAGCCTTTTTTCGTTTATGCAGTGCCCTGATCCTGACAAGATGATGCCGAATTCTCAGGTGGAGTGAAGAATCGCAAGGAGGGGGGGCATTGTCATGACCGAAAATGTGTCGAACCATTCCATTATGCAAGTGGACATCGGTTGTCAGAGCAAATTACGTAACAATTGAGAACAGCCGGAAAATCAATCGAAAGTTTGAACACCAGCGATCTTGGCCTGGTGGATGAGTTTCATATTCGCGGCCGCAAGGCAACTCTGGAACTTGCCGCCAAGATGAATTTGACTGCAGCACTCGGGAGTGCTGGACATCGGCAGTGGACCTGGTGGTCCGGCACGAACGGTTGCGGAGGTGCATGGGTGTCATGTGAGCGGCATTGATCTAACGGAACGTTTTGTGACGCTGCAAGGGACCTGTCTGCGTGGGTCGATCTGACAGACAAAACGAGTTTCCGGCAGGCAGATGCCACCGATCTGCCGTTTGGCGCCAATAGTTTCGATGTGACCATGAATATTGCGGCCAAAGACCTGCTCTACGCGGAAGCAAAGCGTGTGGTGAAACCCGGCGGGATTTTTGCAATTTATGATGTTTTGCAAGGGGAAGGGGGCGAGGTTGTGTTTCCGGTACCCTGGGCCAGAGACCCTGCGATCAGCCATCTTGCAACGCCGGATAATATGAAATGTCTCTTGCGGGATGCAGGTTTCAGAGATTCATGACTCATCAGCAGAAAGCCAAACCTGGTTTGAAAACCTCAAAGCCAGAATCGAGAATGCAGGTCCGCCCGCGGTAAGTTTGCAGGCGTTCCTTGGCGGTGACTTTCTCCAGATGGCGCGCAATCAAGTGCAGAATTTGACTGAGCGTCGTATTCGGACGGTGTCCTATATTTGCGAAGCCTGACTGGCTAATCCAAAACGCCGGGCGAAGGCCCAGAGCAAAACAACACCAAGGGCCCACCATAGGATCTGCCAGGCCCAGATTGAGGGGATGCCAAAAACCCAACTGGCCTGATCAGCGGGTGTTCCGAAGATTGTATTGCTGATAACCGTGCCGGGCCCTGCACCGAGGCAGAGCCAGGCTGCCGCCCCCGCCCAAAGCAGCAAGCCGGATTTTGTTTCGGAATCCATGTCTCCCCCTGCCCGACTTGCATGATGCTCGGTTCTCGTCGCCAACGCGGATGGATTTTGGCTCATGGAAGAAACAAGGATGGCAACTGAAAGGTTCGCCGCGATGCCCCAAAAAGCCGGGTGCAATGTCAAAGGCGATCCTCCCCAAGTGGAGATTCCTAGAATGCCGGTGCCGGCCGTGTCTGCGCAGAAAGCAGCGGCCGTTCCGGCCAACAGCCCAGCAACGATGCCTGGTGCGGTGAACCAGGGAACGAAACACAATGCGATTAGGGCCGGCCAGGTCTGGAAACCCCAGGCCAGTGCCAGGTTGCCGAATTGACCAATCGTTGCCTCTTCTCCCCATGAGAGGGCAACTGTGATGACAGCGAAAACAAGGACAGTCGCTCTACTTGCGAGTTTACCCTTGCTGAAGTTCTCCCCAACCAATTTACCTGTTCCAAACAGAACGGCACCGATTGTGACCTGCACGGCGGCAAGCGCGCAAACTGTCAAAAAACCGAACAGCCAGGGCAGTGCATCGCCGGTCAGAGAAATCAGGATTGGAAGCAATTCATCCTGCTGCCCGACCGTTTCCATAAGGTCCATGCCCCCAAGGTTAGCACCCATCACATTGTAAACCGCGTCCTCAGAGTTATCGACCATGTGCATGTCACCGCCGAGCAGATGACCACCGATGCCGTTTATGACGGAGAAAATGACTAGGAACAGGCCTGCGAACAGTGCCGACGTCCAAACCTGTCTCCGCCCCAGCCCCGGTTTTTCGCTGGCGCCAATCGCCATGCTGGAAAAGATTGGAGTCGCCAGAATGCCTGAGAAGGCCAACAGGGAGGTGAGGATCATGACAGCTGTCCACGGGCTGGCCTGAACTGCGCGCGCAGAGCCAACGAATTCTATAATGCCTGGAACTGCAAAGTAGTGGCTGAGACCATTGGTTGTTGTGGTCTGGTCCAGTTTGGCCAGTTCTTCCATGCCCGACACTAGCGGGCCAAAGCCTCCAATGTAGTATAGTGAAACTGCACTGATCAGCGCAATGCCGGTCAAAAGAAGGACGAACTGGAGCATGCCAGCAAGCGTTACAGCGCGCATGCCACCTATGCCGACGTACAGTGCGATGAGCGTGGTAGAGGCGATCATGCCGTGCTGAATGGAAATGACGTCATCGCTGAGCAGATTCAAAAGAACGCCTGACGCACGTACCTGAATTGCCAGAACTGGTATGGCGAAGCACAGGCCAGCCAGAATCATCGCCGGGCCAATGAGCTTGCTTTGGAAATAGATTTCCAACAGTTCGCTCAAGGAGTTTGCGCGAGCTTGGATCGCCGCCGACCGAAGCCGTTCATAAAACAAGATTGCAGCAAATGGCACTGTAATGACGGCAAGAGAGAGATAGGCGTACGGCAACCCATCCCGATAGATCAGCCCGGTATGCTGGATGAACATCCAAGCCGAAAGTGAAGCGGCGCTAAGAAATGCGGCGAACGGCCAGCCCGACAATCGTGGTCCGGCAGAAAAATAATCGGATGTTGTCGTGGACCGCCTTACGCCGTGGATCGTGTAGTAGAGGCAAAACACGATGTATACGGCAACCGAGGCTCCCAGCCAGATGACCTTGTCCGCCATGTCATGCACTCCGTTCCAAGACGGCAGTATAAACCGGGGCGTTGATTCTTGTGGTTGGCGTTATTCGACCAGTTCGCGGAAACCGACGAATTTGGGCATCAGGTCGAGCAGATGTTTTGTGTAGTCGTGTTGCGGGTCCTCGAAGAGGTTTTCCGTCTCAGCGACCTCGAGAAGTTTGCCGTGCCGCATCACGCCCACGCGGTCGCAGATTTGCCGGATCACCGGCAGGTCGTGGCTGATGAACAGCATGGTGAGGTTCAGTTCCTGCTGAAGATCTTTGAGCAGGTTCAGAACCTGGGCCTGGATCGACACATCCAGCGCAGATGTTGGCTCATCGCAAATCAGGAAGCGCGGGCGAGTCGCGAGTGCCCTGGCAATGGAGATGCGCTGTCGTTGGCCTCCTGAAAATTCATGCGGGAACTTTTGTGCTGCCTGTGCGCCGAGGCCAACCACGTCGAGCAAGTCGTGGACGATCCGCTCGGCTTCGTCCTTGGTCGACGCCATCTTGTGGAAGTGGATCGGTTCGGCAACGATGTCCCGCACCCGCATGCGCCCGTTCAGCGAAGAGAACGGATCCTGGAAGATCATCTGCATCTGGCGGCGCCAGGGAGAGGCTTCCTTGCGGGTCTTCAATGCGGTCAGATCCGTTTCGGCAAAGCTGATTTTGCCGCCTGTAGGTGTGTAGATGCCAGTGAGCATGCGTGCGACGGTTGATTTGCCCGAGCCGCTTTCTCCCACCAGGCCGAACACTTCACCGGTCTTGATCGTGAAGGAGACGTCGTCCACCGCATCCAGATAGAGACGTTGCTTCTTGAAGAAGGAGTTGCGTGTGATGAAGCGCATGTGGAGGTTTTCGGCCTGCACCAGATCGCCATCAGCGCCTTCATATTCGCGGGATTTGCCCAGCCAGTGGGTCCCCAGATCAAGGTTGTCGCCCAGTTCGGTCGCATCCTCAATGTAGGTTACAAGCGGGAAGCGATGCAGGCGTTTCTCCGGGCGTGGAACGGCCGAGATCAGGCTCTTGGTGTACTCATGGTTGGGCGCGCCCATGATCTGTTCCGTCGCGCCGGTTTCAACCACGCGGCCACGATACATGACGGCGACCCGGTCTGCGGTTTCTGCGATGACGCCCATGTCGTGGGTGATCAGGATCATGCCCACGTTGCGGTCCCGGCACAGGCCTTTCATTAGGTCGAGGATCTGCGCCTGGACGGAGACGTCCAGAGCCGTTGTCGGTTCATCGGCAATGATCAACTCAGGATCAGCGCATAGCGCTAACGCGATGACAACTCGTTGTCGCATGCCACCGGAGAACTGGTGCGGGTATTGCTCAATGCGGATATCTGGATCAGGAATGCCGATAGCGTCGAGCAGTTCGACTGCGCGGGCGCGGGCTGCTGCTTGGTCCACATCGATATGTTCCTGGATCGTGTCGATCAACTGGCGCTCAATGGTTTGCAGGGGGTCAAGCGAGGTGAGGGGATCCTGGAAGATCATCCCGATGCGCTTGCCGCGGATGCGCCGCTTTTCGGCGTCATCCAGATTGTCGATCCGCAAACCGTCCAGGTAGACTTCTCCGCCCGTCATTTGCCCCGGTGGTTCTAGAAGGCCAATCACGGCGTTGCCGATGGTCGATTTGCCTGCGCCGGATTCGCCGACCAAACCCAGGATTTCGCCGGGCTCGACATTTATGTCGAGCTTTTTCACCGCAACCACGTGCCCACGGCGGCTCGGGAACTCAACCCGCATTTCCTTGATATCTAGCAGAGACATGCGCGCTTTACCTCAGTTTCGGATTCAGCGCGTCGCGCAGCCAGTCGCCCAGCAAATTAATTGCAAGGACGAGCAATACCAGGGCGATGCCGGGGAAGATCGTGATCCACCATTCGCCTGAGAAGAGATAGTCGTTGCCTATACGTATGAGCGTTCCGAGGGAAGGCGTGGTTGGAGGCACACCGACACCCAGGAAGGAAAGCGTGGCTTCGGTAATGATCGCAATCGCCAGATGGATCGTGGCGATAACAAGCACCGGGCCCATAACGTTTGGCAGGATGTGGCGCAGCAGAATGATGGCCGGTCCGATGCCAATGACACGGGCGGCTTGGACATATTCCTTGTTCTTTTCCACCAGCGTGGAGCCGCGCACTGTACGTGCATATTGCACCCAGCCAGAAATACCGATGGCAAAGATGAGAACGTAGAAGGCTACTTCCTCATGCATCGTGCGGGGGAGGATCGAGCGCGCAACACCGTCGATCAGGAGAGCGATCAGAATGGCCGGAAACGACAGCTGGATATCGGCCACACGCATGATGAATGCATCGAGGCGCCCACCCACATAGCCGCTGACGAGGCCAAGGCCTACGCCCATGATGATGGAGAATATGACCGAGGCGAACCCGACAAACAGTGAAACCCGGGCGCCATAGACAATCGTGGAATACATATCCCGGCCCTGATCATCGGTGCCGAGGATGAAGCGCATGTCACCGTCTGTTTGCCAGAACGGTGGCACGCTGGCGTCCATAATGTCGATGGAAGCAAGGTCGAACGGATTATAGGGCGTCACAAAGGGCGCAAAGATTGCGGCCAGGAAAAACAGGATCGTCATCACTGCGGAAGCGATGATGATCGGTGAGCGGCAGAAGCTGTACCAGATGTCACTGTCCAGTGCGCGTGCAAGGCGTGTCGATTTGGCGGATGTCTCGGTATTTGCCATGAGCTAGTGCCCGCCGCTGCCAGCACGGTCGACACGCAGGCGCGGGTCGACAATGTAATAAAGCACGTCAACAATCAGATTGATGACTACAAAGAAGAACGCGATGAGCACGAGGTAGGCGGCCATCACAGGGATATCGACCTCGCCGATGGCCTGGATAAAAAGCAGGCCCATGCCTGGCCACTGAAACACGCTCTCGGTGATGATGGCAAATGCAATAATCGAACCGAGTTGAAGTCCTGTGATCGTGATCACGGGCACAAGGGTATTCTTGAGGGCAATCACGAAGTGAATGTAGCGATCTGGCAATCCGCGGGCACGGCCGAATTTCACGAAATCTGTGCGCAGGATCTCGAGCATTTCAGCGCGGACGAGGCGCATGATCAGAGTCATCTGGAAAAGAGCCAGCGTGATGGCCGGCATTATCAGTGATTTAAGACCTGATGAGGTCAGGAAACCTGTCGTCCACCAGCCGAATGAGACCACGTCACCGCGCCCGAATGTGGGCAACCAGCGCAGGATCACTCCAAAAAACAGGATCAGCAATATGCCAATCAGGAAGGTCGGCAGCGATATGCCTATAAGTGAGATTGTCATGAAGCTGTGACTGAGCACCCCGTTTCGTCGGATCGCGGTGTACACGCCCATGGGTATGCCAATTACAAGCGCCAGAATCGCGGAGACTAGGGACAGTTCGAGCGTTGCCGGGAGCCGTTCGGAAATCAGCTCGGAAACCGGTCTGCGATGTTGATAGGAAAATCCGAATTCGCCTTTTGCGACATTGCCAGCAAAGCGGAAGAACTGAACCAGAAAAGCGTCATTCAGGCCAAGCCGTTCGCGCAATTCTGCGCGCTCTTCGGTCGTGGTGTCCTGACCCACCATATTGTTAATGGGATCGCCCACGTAACGGAACAGTCCAAAGGCAATCAATGCGACCGTCAGCATAACCACGATCGATTGCAGAATGCGTTGAATGATGAAGGTGACCATGCGCCGCTTGGTGGTTCTGGAGAAAAAGAAAACCGGGCCGCCTTGAATTTGGCGGCCCGGTCATGAGGTTTGGTGTTAATTCACAACCGCGTAGCGGAGGTCAAACACGTTGTCAGGACGTTGCACAACATCGACTTTGTCAGATACACCCCAGGACAGCGGCTGCTGGTGAAGGGGGATGTGGCCGACTTCGTCTTTATGGATCTTGTTGGCTTCGTCGATCATTGCCTGACGCTTGGCCTGATCGGTTTCTGACTGGATCATTGCAGCGAGCTCGTTGATCCGTGGGTTGCAGTAACCGCCAAGGTTGAAGGCGCCGAGTTTGTCTTCACCGCCACGGCAGGCCATGAGCGATGAAATCGGGTTGTGGCTGTCAAAGGTTGACGGTGTCCAGCCCAGAAGGAAGAAGCTGGTGTCGTAACCATTCTGCGCCAGAACCTTGCCGAAATATTTCGACTTGGGCTGAGCAAGAAGGTTTACCTTGACCTTGATCTTGGCGAGCATGGATGCGGACGCCTGACAGATCTTTTCGTCGTTGACATACCGGTTGTTTGGGCAGTCCATGGTGACCTCGAAACCGTCGGGATAGCCAGCTTCGGCCATCAGAGCCTGAGCTTTTGCCACGTCATACGGCAAGCGGTCATTGATGGCTTCGTTGAAGCCGTTGATCTGCGGAGCAACCATAAGGCCTGCTGGTGTTGCAGCACCGCGCATCACTTTTTTCTTGATGGCTTCGATGTTGATCGCATGCATGAACGCCTTGCGCACACGGACATCCTTGAACGGGTTTTTGCCCTTGATGTTCGATGTGGTGAGCTCGTCGCGAGTCTGGTCGAAACCAAGGAAGATGGTCCGGGCTTCCGGGCCAGCAAGTGGCCGTACGCCAGAAGCGTCTTCAAGGCGTTTCCAGTCTTGGACGGGGATTGGATAAGCCATGTCCACGTTACCAGAGATCAGAGCTGCAACGCGTGTTGCGTCCTGCGCAATCGGTGTAAAGACCGCTTCGCCAATGTTGGTTTTGATCTTGCCCCAATAGTTAGGATTGCGAGCCAGAACGGTTTTCACGCCAGACTGACGTGACTTCACTGTGAATGGACCCGTGCCATTGGCGTTGAGGTTGGCATAGTTGCCTTCATCGCCGCCCTTCACGTTAGTCGCAGCAGTTGCCTTGTGTTTTTCGGCCCACTGCTTGTCCATGATATAGAAGATTTCAAGTTGCAAAGGCAGGATCGGGTTCGGCGCAGGTGTAACGAGATCTACAGTGTAATCATCGACAGCCTTGGCTTCCTTGATCAATGCAGCCACGACTTTCATGTCGGAGCCTTCCGTGCTCAGGCGCGCAACGGAGAACACCACATCGTCAGACTTAAGGTCGCCGCCGTCGTGGAATTTCACACCTTTGCGGAGTTTGAAGCGCCAGGTCGTAGGATTGATGTTTTCCCAGCTCTCTGCGAGCGCACCTTCCATTTCCATCTTGTCGTTACGTGCGACGAGACCTTCGTAGATGTTGCGTTGGAAACCCAGGGTGAAGGTTTCAAACAATCCATGAGGGTCAAGCGTCTGCAAATTGCCCTGGAAGGCCCATTTAAAGGTCTTGCCGTGTCCGTCGGCCAGCGCACCGGTGGCGGCTGCTCCGAACATAAGGCCACCGGCGAAAAGGGCGCCGATTGCCGTTTTGGCGTTTTTCATAAAAATACTCCCTGTTGTCGTTAGGATTCCCAACATTTTGGAGCGGTCAATAATTCATTATGAGAAGGCCCCGCTCCCTGGCCCCAAGTCTATCCGGGCTTTGGCCCCTAATTCAATCGCTCGTTTTCGTTTGAAGGTAAAATTATGCCACCAAAGGCTCGTCCTTGAAGATCTTGCCGTCCCGCATGACCAGCGGGATGTGTGCGCCCTCCTGTTCCAGTACACCAATGTCCTTTAGTGGATTGCCGCGCACGACGATGAGATCGGCCTTGAAACCTTCTGCCAGCTTGCCGATTTCATTTTCCAGCTCAAAGAGTTCCGCGTTTGTCATGGTGGCCGATTTGATTGCGCCATGATTGCCGAGAACCTCTGCTTTTAGCGAAAACTCATCGGACTGGTATCTGTGACAGGGGCCAAGGAGGTCGCTGCCGTGACCAATCTTGACGCCGGCATCGCGGGTGAGTTCCACGCCGCGCAGTCCGGCATCAACAATTTCGCCAAGTTTCTGCAGGGCCACATCCGGGAACCCAAATTCCTTGCCGTGTTTGTTCAGCGCGAAATAAGTGATGTTTGTCGGGCAGTGGTAAACATCATTGTCCGCCATCAGCTTGGCCGTCTCGGCATCAACCAGATTGCCATGCTCAATGCAGCGCACACCATTTTCAACAACGCGGCGGATGGCGTGTGGTGTGTAGGCATGTGCAGTTGCGTAGGTGTGCCAGGCGTCGCATTCTTCAACAATGGCTCTGACTTCCTCGCCGGAATATTGAGTGTTCTGGATCGGATCTGTGGGGGAGGCGACACCGCCGCCGGCCATGATCTTCAATTGGTGTGCCCCTTTGCGGAGCTCATCGCGGGCCGCCCTGCGGCATTCGTCAGCACCGTCTGCAATACGGGCAAGTTGAGCTGTGCTGACCTGACAAGCGCAAGTGATGATGGTCGAGGGCTCGGTTGCGTAACGAAAATCGCCATGACCGCCCGTTTGTGACAGAGCAAGCCCTGAGACCCGCAACTTTGGTCCGACGACCAGATCGTGCTCGACAGCATCGGCCATGCCGCGATCAGCGCCCGCACAATCGCGCACGGTTGTAAAGCCGCGCATCAGCATGGCTTTCATGATCTGCGCTGCACTTGCGAACAGGTACGTCGAGGGGATTTCCTGCAGCCGGCCCAGGTTGAGCATGGTCGCCTTAACATGCACGTGAGCGTCAGTAAGCCCCGGCATCAGGGTGGCTCCGCCAAGATCTATTTCTCTCGCGCCATCCGGGGCAGAAATGGGTTTGTCTGAAATTTCCTTTATGTGGTCACCCTCGACCAGCAAATGAAATCCTTCGCGCGCCTCGTCGGCCGTTCCATCGACGAGGGTAGCATTACGAAACAGAACTGTGCTCAAGCTCCTGGCTCCACATTTTCTTGTTGCTTAAGCGACCAATCAGACACACTTGCTCATAACAAAGCAAGATGTTTGATCACCGCGAACGCATGCGCGCCAACCATGACTTGATTATCGCGAGCATCAAACTTCCGGCACCCTGCCTGCTGCGGATCGACCATGCTGGTCGCCAGGCCAGCTTCATAACCTTGTCCCAATCGAGCTCGCCGTCGGTATCTGTTGGGGTTGGGCGGTTGTGTGGCATCAGGTCAATTTGCCGGCATGGCAGTCTCGACGAGCTTTGCCCAATAGGAACAGCCGATCGGGATGATCTCATCGTTGAAGTCATACTCGGGGTGATGAAGACCCGCCGTGTCGCCCTGGCCCACGAAGATGAAAGCACCGGGGCGCGACTCAAGCATGAACGAAAAGTCCTCACCGCCCATGACCGGCGGGGTGTCGTCATTGACTTTGTCATCGCCCACAATCTGGCGCGCCACGCTGGCCGCAAAGCCGGTCTCTGCTTCGTGATTCACCGTAACCGGGTAAAGCCGCTTGTACTCAAAGTCTATCTGTACGCCGAATGCTGCGCCGATATTGGTACAGAACGTTGTGAGGCGCTCTTCGATCAGATCACGCATCTCCGGTTTCAAGGTGCGCACGGTGCCCGTCATCTGTGCGGTTTGCGGGATGACATTGTTTGTGTCGCCAGCCTGGATCGTTGTCACTGAGATCACAGCCGACTCCAACGGATTAACATTGCGGGAAACCACAGTCTGGAATGTCTGCACCAGATGGGTTGCCACGACAATCGGGTCGTTACACCCGTGGGGCCGCGCGGCATGGCCGCCGAGGCCTGTGATATTCACTTCGATAAAGTCGGCAGAGGCCATGAGCGCACCTGACCGAAGCGCAAATTCTCCCACCGGAAGGCCGGGCGTATTGTGCATCCCATAAATCTGCTGAACACCGAAGCGCTCCATCATGCCCTCATCGACCATGACCTTGCCGCCGCCGCCACCTTCTTCGGCGGGCTGGAAGATGACAATTGCCGTGCCGTCAAAGTTGCGTGTTTCGCTTAGGTATTTTGCAGCTCCAAGTAACATGGCCGTATGACCGTCGTGACCACAAGCGTGCATCTTTCCATCGACTTTTGACTTGTGGGGGAGGTCCCGGATTTCCTGGATCGGCAGTGCATCCATGTCGGCGCGCAACCCGATGACCTTGCCGCTGTCAGAACTCTTGCCCTTGATGACGCCGACGACGCCAGTCTCCGCTATGCCCGGAATTACCTCGTCGACGCCGAACTCGCGCAGTTTTTTTTCCACCACGCCGGAGGTGCGATGCACATCAAAAAGTAGCTCGGGATTTTCATGGATATCCCGTCTCCATTCAGAAATTTCATTGTGAAAATCAGCGAAACGATTAATGGTTGGCATTGAAACTGGCCTCGAATTTTATGTGGGAGCGTACCTGAAACGGTCTTTTGCAGTATCTAAGTGACAAACGAAAAGGTGCAATAGGAACAATTTGTTTTCTGACCACATTTTGACCCGAATTGCTGGATCTGCAGTGAGAAATGCCAATCAAGCGAAATTGCTCAAGCAATTTTGCACCTAAATCCATGGACTTGGCGCCTGCCTTTTCCTATATGACCCCTTAATCGAGTGCTGTTTGTGTCAAGCTGAAGGCTTGGCGCACACGTTTTAATGTCTAAAAGGATAACACCATATGCCATGGAGCAATCAAGGTGGTGGCTGGCAAGGCGGCGGCGGTGACAACCGCGGACCTTGGGGCCAGGGACCGAACGGACCCGGAGGCGGAGGGCGTCAACAGCCGCCTGATTTGGAAGATTTGCTGAAAAAGGGGCAGGAACGCCTCAAGGATATCATCCCCGGTGGTGGTGGCGGCGGTGGCTCCAACAAGCTGATGGTTCTGCTTGTGGTGCTTGGCCTGGCTGTCGTCTGGATCATGAATGCTGTTTACACCGTCGAACCGGATGAGCAGGGTGTTGTTTTGCGTCTCGGCAAGTACAGCCGGACCACATCGCCTGGTCTGCATTTCATCCTTTGGCCGGTCGAAACAGTTGAAACGCCTAAAGTGCAGGCTGTTAATCAGCTGAACTTCGGTGTGAGTTCCGGCTCGCAAGAAGGCCTGATGCTGGCCGGCGATCAGAATATCGTTGATATCCGCTTCACGGTTCTCTGGAAAATCAAGGAAGCAAAAGACTTCCTCTTCAACACCCGTGCGCCTGAACAGTTGGTACGTGTTGTTGCTGAAGCGGCCATGCGTGAAGTCGTTGGCAGAACCAAGGCTGACCAGATTCGAACTCAAGGCCGGTTGGAAGCTCAGAACTCGGTCGCAAGACTGATCCAGGAAACGCTGGATTCATTCAATACCGGCATTTTGATAACAGGTGTGCAGTTGGAAAAAGCTGATCCGCCACCATCGGTTATCGATGCGTTTGAAGAAGTTCAGCGCGCCGAGCAGAACCAGAACAAGTTTATTCGCGAAGCTGAGAAGTACCGCAACAAACTGCTGGGTGAAGCGCGTGGTGAAGCCTCAAAGACCGTCGAAGATGCGAAAGGCTACAAGGCCCGTGTCGTTGCCGAGGCTGATGGTGAAGCCCAGCGCTTCGTCTCGGTTTACGATGAGTATGCCAAAGCCAAGGACGTGACCCGCAAGCGTCTTTTCCTGGAAACAATGGAAGAAGTGCTGTCCCGTTCCAACAAGGTCATTATCGAAGGTGGCAAAGGTGGATCAGGTGTCGTGCCGTATCTTCCATTGCCTGAAATACAAAAACGTGCAGCTGGCTCCACGACCAGTGGAGGGTCGAACTGATGGGTAACATGATGAAACCAGCCGCTCTGGTGCTTGCGGCGATTGCTGCGTTCCTCTTTTTCTCCGCGACCTTTGTGGTTGATGAGCGCGAAAAGGCACTTGTGGTCCGCTTTGGTGAGATCCAGCGGACGGTCAAAGATCCCGGTCTCTACTTCAAAGTTCCGGTTCTGGACGAGTTGATCTACGTCGAAGACCGTATCGTTTTCTTTGAAAGTGTCGACAAGACGGTTCAGGTGGTTGATGGCCGGCGCTATCTCGTCGACGCAATCACCATGGTCCGGGTCGTGGACCCGCAGAAGTTTCGTGAAACAGTTGGTGCGAGCCTGACGTTGGCCCGTGACCGGATTGATACTCGGATGGATGCGGCGCTACGCCAAACCTATGGTAAGCGTACGTTTGATGCGGCCCTGTCCAAGGACCGCGCAGCTATGATGCGTGAGATCAGGGATCAGGTCCGCAATGAGGCCCGTTCGCTCGGCATTGAAATCGTCGATGTGCGTGTCCGCCGGACTGATCTGACACCGGATGTTCTGAACGACACCTACGACAGGATGAATGCTGAACGATTTGCGGAAGCTGCAAACCTTCGAGCCATTGGTGAAACGGCGCGCCGGCGAATTCGAGCCGAAGCTGACCGTGAAGCGGTTGAGCTTGTGGCCAAGGCAAAGCGTGAGAGTGAAATTATCCGTGGTCAAGGAGATGCTGAGCGAAACAAGATCTTCGCTGATGCGTTTAATCGGGATCCGGAGTTCTTCGCGTTCTACCGTTCGATGCAGGCTTACTCCAAATCGCTTCAGGGTGAAGGGACGACCATGGTGCTGAGCCCGGACTCAGAATTCTTTGAATTCTTCAGCGGCAAGGTGAAAAAACCATAGGAGCGCACAAAAATGCGCGATCTTGTTACCGCGCTTGGCCTCGTATTGGTGATAGAAGGACTGATCTATGCGGCCAATCCGGCGGCGATGAAGCGTATGATGGTGCTGGCGCTGGAGATGTCCGAACAGAGCCTGAGAACTGGGGGCTTTGCGGCGTTTGGCATCGGGTTCCTCGTCATTTGGCTCGCTAGGTCTGCTCTGTGAAAAGCAGATAACTTCGCTAGACCTTAGGCTGGCCTCAAGCTGGCTAGGGAGAATGAGGAATGAACATGTTGAACGCACTTTCAGCACGGATTGTGGTGTATCCCGCATTGATGGTGCTGGTAATGCTTGTGGTGATCTCTGCGCCGCGCACGGCGCATGCAGAAGGACCTGTATCAGTTGCGGATCTGGCTGAGAGATTGTCCGGCGCAGTTGTAAATATTTCGACTACCCAGAAGGTCCGCCAAGCCAATCGCGGCCGCCAGGATGAGCGGCAAACCCCAGGTCTCCCTGAGAATTCTCCCTTCAAAGACTTCTTCAAGGACTTCTTTGATCAACAACAGCCAGATCAGCGCAGACGTCCGCGGCGTCAACGTCCGGCAAATTCCCTAGGGTCCGGATTTGTTATCGATCCCAAGGGGATCGTGATCACCAACAATCACGTTATCAAAGGCGCTGATGAAATCACGGTAAACTTCGTCGATGGTTCAAAGTTGAAGGCGAAGATTCTGGGCACGGACGCAAAGACTGATATCGCCGTGCTGCAGGTCAAACCAGAAAAACCGCTGCAATCTGTTGATTTCGGAGACTCGAAAAAGTTGCGCGTTGGTGACTGGGTTATGGCAATTGGTAACCCGTTCGGGCTCGGTGGTTCTGTGACCCTTGGGATTGTTTCGGCTCGAAACAGGGACATCAATTCAGGCCCCTACGATGACTTTATCCAGACGGATGCCGCCATTAACCGGGGCAACTCCGGCGGCCCGCTGTTCGATATGAGCGGCAATGTTGTTGGCATTAACACGGCGATTATCTCTCCGAGTGGCGGTTCGATTGGTATCGGTTTTTCCATTCCGGCCTCAACAGCTACAGGCGTGATCGCCCAGTTGCGCAAGTTTGGTGAAACACGCCGTGGCAAGCTTGGTGTTCGCATTCAGCAGGTTACTGACGAGCTGGTTGAAGGCCTTGGCCTGGACAAAGCCAGAGGCGCTCTGGTGAATGACGTCACTGAAGGAAGCCCAGCAGACAAGGGCGGTATCAAGAAAGGGGATGTGATCCTTGAATTTGATGGCCAGGATGTTCCGCAAATGCGTGACCTCCCGCGCATGGTTGCCCGCACAACAGTTGGCAAGGAAACCAAGGTTGTCGTCTTGCGCAAGGGTGAGGAAGTAACGCTTCACGTCACGGTTGGCCGTTTGGAAGAAAGCAAGAAGGCCTCCCTCAAAGTTGGGGAAGAGAGCGAAGCTGAGGTCGAAAAGGTCGAATCAGCGCTCGGTCTCAAGCTGATGCTTCTAACGGACCCGCTGCGTGAGAAGTTCAATATTGGCGAAAAAGTCACCGGCAAGGTTGTCGTCAGTGAAGTCGATCCTGACAGTGCGGCTGCTGATTCCCGGATCAGGCCGGGCAATGTGATTCTGGAAGTGGCCCAGCAAAAAGTCTCATCGCCTTCGGAGGTTGTTTCAAAGGTGAAGGAATTTGAAAAGAAGGGCCGCAAAACGGTGCTTATGCTGGTCTCAAATCCACAAGGGGATTTGCGTTTCCTCGCCATCAAGTTTGGCAAGAAAGTCGAATAAGCCAGATATGAAAAATCGCTGAATTTGAAGCCGGTGCATGCGGTTGCGTGCCGGCTTCAACTTATTTGTGAATGTTCTGCAGATTAATACCAATGGCGTGCTTGATTGTCTCTCAGACCTTTTCAACCCGGCTGCTCTCTGGATCCATGCAGACAAAGGAGGATTTCCGATGTCTGCAACTGTTGGCGGTCGTGATGACTATGATGCTTCGCCCCTTCGCGGCCTTGCCAGGACGAGCGAAGATCTCCGTCAGGCCCGGTGTTTGCTTTCGCTTGCTTGTGGTTATGACGGGATGAGCCGGGCGGATGCGGCAAAGGGGAGTGGGAGGGATCGGCAGAGCCCGAGGGACCGGGGGCACCGGTTCAACGAAGCCGGGCCCGAAGGACTGTTCGACCGCCGGGTCCCATGGCCCCGATGGCTGAACTTGCTGAGATCATCGAAACCGGCCCCTGCCTTGAGCATGACGGGGGTCCGCTGGAGACGACCTGACCTTCAACGGGGAGCGAAGGCCGGTTCGGTGTTGTCTCTCACGAGAGGACCCTCTCCAGGCTGCTTGCAGCGCCCGGCTTTTCCCGCCTCACCGGGCGCCCGCAACACCCGGTCCAGGACCCGGCCTAAGACCTGGGCCAAGACCCGGACCTCATGGAGGCTTTCAAAAAAACGTCCCCCAAAGCCTTGCCTCCCCTTTGAACCACGGTCCGGCAGACAAGCCGACCGAGGTCCGGGTTCAGGACGAGGCCTGCATCGGCCAGAAGACCGGCCGCGTCCGCATCCGGGCGCGCAAGGGGATGAGACCGCGATGGCCGGCCGATCAGCGTTACAAATCGGCCTGCCTGTTCGGCGCGGTGTGCGCAGACAGGGAGACCGGTGCGGCCCTGATGCTGCCATAGTGCCATGGGGGCGGACATTGAAACAAGGAACCTGCCTCTCAAGGAGATCCGCCGTCCTGATGGCCCGCGCGCCGGGGCACACATCCGGCGAGGTGAAGGGGCCGAAGACCCTGACCCTGATCTTCCTGCCCGCCAGATCACCGGAGCTCAATCGGGTCGAGAATGTCTGGCAATCTCTTCGGGAGAACGGGCTCTCCAACCGCCTCTTTGAAGATCAGGCAGACGGTGTCTTGCCGCCGGATGTGATGCCTGGACCCGGCTCATGAAAGAACCAATGGCAATCCAATCAGGCGCATCTCTCGATCGGACCCAAAACGGGCAAACCTGAGGACCGTTAGTATAACCTGACGGTTACGCTAATCCTGCATCCTGTCGTTTGGTGCGCGGGGGCACCTTAAAGACCGGCAGAACTAGATTTGACTAACGACAATTACACGCTGGCGGACGCTTTGGCCCGCCCCATGTTTGCGGAAAAGGCATCTTCCACACCGGACCGCCTGTCTGCTGAAGATGATGGGCAATATGTGCTCTTCGAACAAGCGCCGTTGACCGGTAGCTGGATACTCCAAGGCATTGCAACCAAAGAGCTTTACTCAGCATGGGAAGCGCAGATCTCGCAAACAAAAGGGCCGCCTATTCTGAGCGAGTTCGATCTGGGCAAGTATACTGAATTCATGCAGTATGCGGTTGTGCATTCAGTAAAGAATAAAGTCCCATATGTCTTTGAAGTCGAATTTGTCGGTTATGAATGCGCGCTGATTTTGGGCATGAGCCATGAACGCCGGGAGCTGGGTCCGGGCAGCACCTCGGTCAATGCGGAGGACGTCTACAAACGCCTGTCCGATGCGGTCGTCTGCAAGCACCCCCACTTTTGCGTTAAAACCCTAGGGTGGCAAGGACGGTCGCTAACCAAGTACGAGGTCCTTGTGTTGCCCTTTGGCAAGATTGATTCAGAGAGTACCGTTGCGCTCTTCTCAGTTATGAGTTTTTCCAGCGGGTTCGCTTCCAAATATTGGCTAGTCAGCGGGGTTTAACCCCTGCAGCCAAAGCAATGCGTCCAGACCGGAATAGTCAATTCTGATGCCTGCTGCTTCGCGCACGGCCGGTTTCCCGTGAAAGGCCACGCCCAGTCCTGCGATTTCAAGCATACCTAGGTCATTCGCGCCGTCGCCAACAGCAATCACATCCCCATTCGTAATGCCCAGCCGGTTGCAGAGCTCTCTCAATGCAGCGACTTTTGCATCCCGCCCCAGCACCGGTTCCTTCACCTTGCCGGTAAGTCTGCCATCTTCAAGGATGAGTTCATTGGCCCGGTTCTCGTGAAAGCCGCATTCGTCTGCCACATAGGCCGTGAAATGTGTGAAGCCGCCTGAAACCAAGGCCGTATGCGCACCAGCCAGGCGCATGCCCTGAACCAGTGTGCGTCCACCCTCGGTAAAGGTGATGTGGTGTTGCTTTACGGTTTCAATGGCCCCGACTTCCAAGCCTTTCATCAGAGCAACCCGTTCTCTCAACGCGCCTTCGAAGTCTAGTTCTCCGCGCATGGCCCGTTCTGTGATGGCGACAATTGCCTCTCCCGCGCCGGTCATCTTTCCCAGCTCATCAATGCATTCCTGATGAATGACCGTAGAATCCATATCCGCTATCAGGAGTTTCTTGGTGCGATTGGCGGCGGGTAATATTGCGATATCGATGGGTTGATCGCCCAACTGTTGTCTTAGTGCGTCTTCAATGCCAGCAGAGTCTCCGGAAAACAGAATCTCCGCTGCGTTTGGCGCAAGCCGTTTTGCCGACGATGATAACGCCAGAAGGCCTTTCGCGGTTTCAATCACGTTATCGCCAAACCCGGGCCCGCTTGTGCTTGAAATCAGAAGGAGAACAGTGTCCATGGGCGGGAAGCTTTCATTTGAGTTTTTGAGGGACTAGTCGGGCGATAGATGATGACGGCGAAGACGCATGACAAACGCGCCCTGCTTATTGCAGGACCGACCGCAAGCGGCAAGTCCGGTGTTGCGCTCGAACTGACTAAACGGTTCAACGGCACGATTATCAACGCCGACGCGATGCAGGTCTATCGAGAACTGCGGGTCCTGTCCTCCAGGCCGGGGCAGGCGGAAGAGGATCTGGTACCACACAGGCTATACGGTGAGATCAACGCATCGGCGCGATTCTCGTCCGGAAAATGGCTCGAACTGGCGACCAACGCGATTAATGACGTGTGGGCTGCCGGCCGGCTGCCAATTCTTGTGGGCGGAACCGGGTTGTACTTCAAACTGCTGGAAGAGGGTGTGGCTCAAGTGCCCGATATCCCTCCTGCCGTGCGCGTACGTGTCCAACAGATCTATGAGAGCGAAGGCAGTGAAGGCATGCGGGCCTGTTTACCGAGCTCGCACGAGCCCTATGGTGACCCGCAAAGGCTCATCCGGGAGGTTGAAGTCTATGAGGCAACTGGCCGGCTGTTGGCGGAATGGCAGCAAGACAGCGTGACGACTCCTCTCGATAACGTAAAAGTACTGCGGACCTATCTTTTGCCAGACCGCGCGGAGCTTTACGCCCGCTGTGACCAACGCTTCCAGGGAATGATAGATGAGGGGGCGGAAGAAGAAGTGTGTGCTCTGTTGGCCCTGAACCTGGACCCGGATCTGCCCGCAATGAAAGCAATCGGAATGCGTGAGATCTCCGCTTATCTTTCGGGTGACCTGTCTCTGGAACAGGCCATAACTGATGCCCAAACCCAGACCCGCAGATATGCCAAACGCCAAATGACTTGGTACCGCGGTCAGATGCAGCACTGGCCAGCGTACGATCCGGATAAAGCTGTTGAAGCTGTTTGTCAGCAGGTGTCAGAATTGATCTCCGGGTAGGATGTGCGATAGGTTCGCCCCCTTGTTTGATGAGGAGGTAGCTCGATGACATCAAAACGCGGACGCTGTTTGTGTGGTGACGTGACCTTTGAATTTGAAGGTGATGTGAACTGGGCAGGTCATTGCCATTGTGAGAGCTGCCGGCGGAACACCTCATCACCCATGACCTCATTTCTCGGTGTGCCGAACGGAAACTGGCGATATACTGGAACTGAACCGAAGATCTATCACTCGTCACCTGGCGTGAGGCGGCACTTCTGTGGCAACTGTGGCAGCCCGATGGCGTTTGAAGCAGACAAGTTTTCGCACGAAATTCACTTCTATGCCGCCAGTCTCGAAGACCCAGAGGATTACAATCCGCAATTTCATGTGTTCTGCCGGGAGCAACTGTCTTGGTTCGACGTGAACGACGAGTTGCCGAGGCATCAGGGCATGTCGAATGAATAAGGATGATGAGATGATCCCTGGCTTTGCAAATACACCTGAGCCCCCGTACTACGCGGTCATTTTCACCGCGCAGCGAACTCAAGGTGACCATGGCTATGGAAACATGGCTGCCCTAATGATGGAAATGGCTCTCAAACAGCCGGGTTGTCTCGGCGCTGAATCCGTCCGCGATGAAAACGGTCTCGGGATTACGGTGTCTTATTGGGATACCGAAGACGAGATGAAGGTCTGGAAAGCCGTTGCCGAGCACGCCGGGGCGCAGAAACTCGGCAAGGAGCGCTGGTATTCCCACTATGAACTCCGGGTGGCCAAGGTTGAGCGGGCCTATTCTGGACCGGAAGGCCGATAGTGATTGAACTCGAACCGGTAACCGGCGCGCTTGGTGCGATTGTCCGCGGCGTTAATTTGGCAAATGCCGGCGCGGATGAACTTGGCGCGGTCCGTTCCGCGCTGGACGAGCACCTGGTTTGCTATTTTCCTGGCCAGGATCTGGATCGTTTCCAACTGAGCAAGTTAGCGCACTTTTTTGGCCCTCCGTTCCTGCATCCCCTAGTGAACAACGGGTTCGATGATTGTCCGGATGTGCTTGAGCTTCGCAGGGAACCAGATGAGACCATCATGTTCGGTGGCGCAAGCTGGCACGCTGACGTGACCTGGCTTGATCCGTGTGGCTATGCGTCAATTCTCCATGCCAAGACTATCCCGCCTGTGGGCGGCGATACGGTCTTTGCAAGTACTGTTGCGGCATTCTCAAGCCTGAGCGACGGCCTGAAAGCGAGCCTCCGGTCTCTCACAGCGATTCACAATTATTACGGGCCGGACGGTGAGGAAGATGAATGCTACATGGCCGTCCATCCGGTGGTGCGCCGTCATCCTGCAGCGGGGCGCGAAGGCCTTTATCTCAATCGCATGTTTGTTGTGCGGTTTGAGGGCATGACGAAGGCTGAGAGCGCGCCGCTGCTTGGCCATTTGTACGATCATATGGAACGCCATGAATTCACGTGCCGTTTTCGTTGGGCCAGCGGCGGGGTGGTCATGTGGGACAACCGTTTCACGCTGCACTTTCCGATAAATGACTTTTCGAGAGAGCGCAGGATCATGATCCGCACAACTGTGCTCGACAATGAGGCGCTGCCGCGGTAGACGGAGCAGTAACAGAGAAACATCAGAAAGCTAGTGGTGTGATTGCAAATTGGGGCAGGGCCCTTGGAATTCTGGCCGTGCTTGTCGGGGCTCTTTGCGGCAGTTCCGCCGGCATCCTGATTCGTCTCGTCGAGCAGGCAGACGGTTGGCAGATCCTGTTCTTCCGGTCTGTGTCCTTTGCCTTGACGGTGTTGCTTTTCATGATCGCCAAGGATGGTTTCAACATTCACAAGCGGTTTGCGTCGATTGGAATGCCGGGCATCGTTGTGGCCTTGTGTCTTGGTGGGGCATTCATCGCCTATATTGTTTCCATGCTGCTGACGACGATTGCCAATGCTGTTTTCATCCTCAGTGCATCGCCCTTTATCACGGCTCTTCTGGCACGTTGGTTCCTGAAAGAGCAAATCTCCACATTGTCTTGGATTTGTATGACTGCAGGTCTGGCAGGAGTGGCCTTCATGGTTGTGGATGGACTCTTGAGCGGAACCTTGCTCGGTAGCGCCGTGGCTCTGATTGCAGCGACGGGGTACGCAGCTAGCATCGTGGCCTTTCGGGCAGGCAAGGACATCGACATGATGCCGGCCACGTGCCTGGCAGGCGTGTTTGCAGCTTTGCTGAGCCTGGTCATGGTGAATGATTTTGAGCTTAGCCAGAACGATCTTCTGGTCACCTGCCTGCTCGGTGCGTTTCAGATTGGCGGGCAATACATTCTGATCACATTGGCGGCCAAGCAAGTCCCCGCAACTGAGATTACCTTGCTGATGCTCTTGGAAGTGGTTGCCGCGCCGATCTGGGTCTGGATCGGCGTGGGCGAAATCCCGACACTCCTGACATTGATTGGCGGTGCGATTGTGTTGGGTGCTGTGGCCGTGCAGGCATCTGTTGCATTCAAGACAGAGAAGTTGCCGGAGGCTGCATGACCAAACAGGCGGGCATACTTGACGACTTTTCGGCTCAAACGTTTGCTGCTGGCTTTCTTTCAGCGTTCGTTGGATTCGCCGGATCCTTTGCCATAGTCGTTCAAGGCCTGACCGCTGCCGGAGCGAACCCTGCGGAAACTGCGTCCGGGCTGATGGCTCTTTCGATCTCCATGGGTCTTTGCGGCATCCTCTTGAGCCTCAAGTCTCGTTTGCCGATTAGTGTGGCCTGGTCCACGCCGGGCGCAGCCTTGCTGGCGACCACAGGTGCCCCAGAGGGCGGATTTGCGGCGGCTGTGGGCGCCTTTCTGCTCACTGGCGTGCTGATTGTCATTGCGGGGCTCTGGAAGCCTCTGGGGCGCTGGGTGAGCGCTATTCCCACATCCATTGCCAGCGCCATGCTTGCTGGTGTCTTGCTGGTCTTCTGTCTCGCGCCGATCAAGGCTGTGGGGCAGGACCCCTGGCTGTCCCTGCCGGTAATAGTTGCCTGGGCTTTGATGTTCCGGTTCAACAAGCTCTATGCGGTCCCCGCCGCGCTTCTCGTGACGATCATTATGATTGTTGCATCGGGGCAGGGGACACCTGAGGGCAATCTGAGCTATCTGCCTGCCCCGGTCCTTTTGATGCCTGTGTTTGATCTGAAGGCTTTGATTGGCATCGGTCTACCGCTCTTTCTCGTGACCATGGCCTCGCAAAACATTCCCGGCATGGCGGTGCTGAATGCAAATGGCTATTCGCCAGCGCCCGGATCTTTGTTCACGACAACAGGGATCTTCACAGTCCTTACCGCTCCATTTGGTGGCCATGCGGTGAACCTTGCTGCCCTCACGGCAGCCATGTGCGCGGGTGAAGATTCGCATCCGGATCCAGCTAAGCGGTACTGGGCTGCCATTGTGGCAGGCGGTGGTTACATCATCTACGGGCTGCTGGCAGGGGCCGTCACTGCTCTCATCGCGGCATCGCCAAGTTATCTCATAGACGCGGTCGCAGGTCTGGCCCTTATGGCAACGTTCGGAGCTGCACTTACGGGCGCTGTGAGCGGAACGGAGGCACGGGAGCCTGCCGTCATTACCTTCATCGTTACAGCATCCGGGCTTTCATTCTTCGGGATCGGCAGCGCATTCTGGGGATTGCTTGCAGGTGTCGGCATGTACGCAATTTTGCATGCATTCCGTCAGAAGACGGAGTGATCAACGCACGTCGGCAGCCCCGCACAGAACCATGGTCTTCCCGATGGTCTGTGGTGCCAGGCCTTTGGCCAGAAAGGTTATGACGCTGGTAACTTCTTCCGACGTGGTGACCCGTCCGGTTGGGTAAAGCACAGACATCTTGTCGATGCCCTGCTCCTTGATGATGCCTTCCACCATGTCAGTCCGCACGAACCCGGGTGCGATGCCATACGCCAGGATGTTGTCCTTTGCGCAGGTGCGGGCGATGGATCGGTTCAGCGCCAGCATCCCGGCTTTTGAGACACCGTATTGCTGGTGCTCAATGCTGTCGCCACGATGGCCGGCTCGGCTTGAAATACTGATGAGAATGCCACCCCCATTCTGTTTGAAATGCGGGATGGCCCGGCGATAAAGTTGCGCTGCCGGGTAGAGATTGATCCGCATGATGCGCTTCCATCCGGCCAGCCAATCGTTAAGGTTCAGATCAATCGGGCACTTCTCGTATATGCCAGCATTATTAACGAGCACATCGCCCCGCCCTGCCAGGTTTCGGCCTGATTCCAGAGCTTTTCAGTCGCTTCAATCGAGAGAAGATCATCCTGCACAGGGAGGACATTATCCTCGCCAACCTCCGAGGTCAGATTTTCTGCTGCCTCTTTGTTGGCCCCATGGTGAATGATCACCTTGCCGCCGCACGAGACAATCTGGCGAACAGCTGCCGCGCCGATGCCGTGTGATCCACCTGTGACCAGAACAGTTTTACCGTTGAGATTGATCATGGAATTGCCTTTCGAGGATTAGACTTGGCTCAATTTGGCCGTTAGCATCTTACCAGAGCTTGGAAGGGACGAGCGCGCATGACGCTGCGCTAAATAAAAGAAGATCATATCGCCCGGATTGTTCTGGACAATCCGCCGGTCAATGTCTTTACGCCTTAGTTGCACAAGGAGTTTTTCGAAATTCTTCAGGATTTTATTGCGGATGACAGTGTTCACGTCGGCATGTGAACAGCAACTGGGTGACCGGGCTTTTTGCGCGGGCGACGACATAAAAACGGCGCGGCCGGAGCGTACGCCTGCGGAAATGGTATCACGCGAACTTGGAGTTCGGCACGCTGAGGAAAGCCTGGAATATCCGGGCTGGGGAGTGGAGATCCAGGGACTCACGCGGTTCAAGCCGATTGTTTCGGCCATCAATGGGTACTGTCTCGGTCAGGGCTTCATTTATATGATGTTGTTGTCCGATATCCGCATAGCGTCAACAGCTGCGAAGCTGGGCCTGCCGGAGATCAAATACGGGATAGGCGGTGCAGGCGGCGTCATGCGTTTGGTCCGCACTATCCCGAATAGTTCTGCGATGTGGATGCTGCTGACCGGTGAGATGTTCGGCGCCGAGGAGGTGTTACGGTACCATGTGGTGAACGAGGTTGTGGAGCCGGACATGCTCGAAAATCGGACGATGGAGATTGCTGAGCTGATCGCAAGCCACCCGCCGCTGGCCGTTCGCACGGAGATGGAAGCCTACCAGAGGGCAGGAGACATGAGTCGGGTGGATGCATTGGCTTTTGCGTCGCGGCTTTACCGTCTGCAGCGGCTGGCGATGGATCCGGCGCCCCCGTTGGCTGCAAGGGAGGACGGCTGATGGCTCGCGAAGATATCGAGCAGGTCCACGCCACGGAAGAGTAAATGCGTGCTACAAAACGCCGAAAACGCTTGGTGCGTTTGTCGCTGAAAGGGCTGCGACGCTCGGGGATCAAATTGCGGGCAACTGGTTTCAGGATGAGCGGGTTCTGACGTTTCGTGAGCTGCACGAGAAGGCCGACCGCCTGGCGTCGTCCTTATCTGGGCTCGGTGTGCGAAAGGGCGCCCATGTGGCCGTGATGTTGCCTAACGTGCCGGAGACGATGATTGTATGGACCGCGATGGCCGCGCCGGAGCGGTCATGGTGCCCGTGAACACGGCGTACACTCCGTGGGAACTCTCGTTCGTCTTGAACGATTCTGACGCCCAGTTTTTGATCATGGACGAAGAGTTTCAGAGTGTGCTCGATGAGGTTCCCGAGCGCCCGGAGATGCTGGTGCCCGGACATGTTCTAGTCCGCGGCAAAGCCAGAAGCGGGGAACCCGACCTTGAACAACTGATCGCGGATGGGGTTTCGCCCTTTGAAGCACCTGTTCCTGCGGAGGCTTCCGATCTGCTGAACATCCAATACACATCCGGCACGACCGGGTTCCCGAAGGGTTGCATGTTGACCCACGAATACTGGATCCAGCCCAGGTACAATCTGGCCTTCACGCGCGCGGGCGATGAACGACATTCAGCCCCTGGACACGGGCGTCCTCCATCTGGCCTTCACGCGCGCGGGCGATGACATGTCGAAGCGCAGCGTGTCCGGAGCACCGCCCTGCTGGCCTTCACGCGCGCGGGCGATGATCATAGCATCGAGCGGTGTGCTGGTTTGGCAGCCGTTTTTCTACATGGACGGGATGTGGAATATTCTATCTGCGTTTTTCCTGGAAACCACGACTTACATTATGCGCCGTATGAGCATCTCCAATTTCTTCGGTTGGCTTGCGAACTTCAAAATCAACAGCTGCACCTTCCCTGAGCCGGCATTGAAGTCCTTTCCACCATCGGAGGTGGATAATGGTATCTGCTTGAAATATATATATGCTTTCGGCTGGCGGCCGGAAAACAAACAACGGTTTGAAGAGCGTTCCCCGGATGCTTTGCGCGGGATGCGTATGGGATAACTGAACTCGGCACGGCAACGGTTACTCCCACAAGGGCCGACAACCGGAACTATGAAAAGACCTGCGGGCTTGAAGCGCTGGACCGCCGATTGAAGATTGTCAATGAACATGGGACCGAAGTGCCACGCGGGGAGCGCAGGGAATTATGGGTTACGGGTACTGGCATCCTTTGGGGTTACTACAGGCGTCCGGTCGCAAACAGGGACGTGTTCCGGGGAGAGTGGTTCCGCACAGGCAACATCTTCTACCAAAACCAGGACGGCTACTATTTTATCGTCGGTCGCATTAAGGACATGGTGAAACGCTCGGGCGAAAACATTGCGGCGCGCGAGGTGGAGGACGTCTGGAGGTAGTGGGAAAGTTTGCGCAAAAAAGGCGGACTGCATCTAAGCAACCCACCTTGTACTCCGTTCGTTTCTTGGTCCTGATTGCCGAATTTACATCGGCACCTTGATGACCTGGCCCATCCGTAATTGTGCGTTTGGCGATAGTTGATTGAAGGACGCCAGGGTCGAAGCTTCAACCCGGTATTGCTGTGCAATGGCAGGGAGCGTCTCGCCGTATTTCACTTTGTGGAAGTAGTAGATGTAATCTTTGTTCGGCGTATTTGCTGCGCGTCCCGGCAGGCTTGCGGCTGGTGCTGTTGCAGTTCGAACCGGCTGAGCACGTGGGGCTGCAGCTTGGCGCGGAGCCAAAGCGCGGTCGGGGATGCGAATGCGCTGACCCAGACGGATGTTGTAAGGCGGTGGAATGCGGTTGAAGCGTGAGAGTCCATTCACGTGCACTCCGTAGCGCCGGCTGATGGAGTACAAAGTGTCGCCTGCTCCAACCGTAACGGCGGCGCCAGATTTGACTGGTGGCTGATAGCGCGGCCGTTGGGGTTGTGCAGGTTGCGGTGCCGGCGCGATTGAACCGGTTTGGGTGTAGTCGGCCGGGGCGTTCGGAATGATCAGGCACTGGCCTGCTGATATTGTGTAAGGCGGACGAAGCCTGTGCGCCGCAGCGAGGCGAGGGACGTTGGTTCCATGTTTGCGGGCGATTGAATAAACAGTGTCACCGGGGCGCACGTAAACAACACCAGTTTGGGCCGTTCTAGAATGTGTTCGGGCCGCTGGTGTGTAAGGATTTTTCGAGCCTGTAACGATTGTGTCGGCTATCGGGGCAGACACCGATCCCGTCGTCTGCCCTTCAGCCCAAAGCCTGGTCGGACTGGACAATCCGCACCCTGCACCCAATACAGCGATAGACAGAACTGACAAGACTTTCCCTGCAGAGAGGGCGGCCATTTGCACGCGACTTACCGAACGCATAACACTTCTCCAGTTTACAAACTGAGCTGAGGAGTGGCCTAACAGAGTTAAAATTGCGTTTCACGAGTGACCGAATTTGCGAAAATTCGCGTCTTTCTAGCTGACCCCAAGCTTCTTTTGCAGTTTCGTGCTGGAGGTCGTGTACTGGAACACGAGCCGTTCGTCCGGGTGGATGATCTTGAATGCAACCTGGGCCATGAGAGCTGCCTCATGGAAGCCCGAGAGGATGAGTTTCAGCTTGCCCGGGTAGGTGTTGATGTCACCAATGGCGAAAATTCCCGGCTCTGAGGTCTGGAATTTTTCGGTGTCGACCTCAATGAGGTTTTCATGCAGGTTCAAGCCCCAATTGGCGACCGACCCCAATTTCATTGTTAAGCCGAAGAACGGGAGCATGGTGTCACAAGAGATATCGTCTTCGCCGTAGGGGCCTTTGATCTTGGCGCCAGTCAATTGACCATCCTCGCCAAGCAACTCGGTAACCTGACCCATCTTGAAGTTCATTTTGCCCTCGTCGCAAAGTGCATGCATCTTGTGAACGCTGTCAGGCGCAGCGCGGAAGGCGTCCCGGCGGTGGAGCAAAGTCATTGATTTTGCGAGGGGCTGCAGATTCAGCGTCCAATCCAGCGCACTGTCACCGCCGCCGACAATCAGAATGTCCTTGTCGCGGAACTGTTCCATTTTCTTGACAGAATAGAACACTGATTTGCCCTCGAAATTTTCGATCCCGGGCATAGGTGGTTTTTTGGGCTGGAAACTGCCGCCGCCAGCGGCAATCACGACAATCGGTGCAAAAAATTCGTTACCGTCATCGGTCTTGACGCGGAATGTGCCGTCGTCGAGCTTTTCCAGTTCTTCAACCATCTGATTGAAATGGTAACCCGGGCTGAACGGTTCTGCCTGCTTGAGCAGGTTGTCCGTCAACTCCTGACCGGAAATCACCGGAAAGCCCGGAATGTCGTAGATCGGTTTTTCCGGGTACAATTCTGCACACTGACCACCTGCTCTGTCGAGGATGTCAATCACTTCACACTTGATATCCAGGAGGCCAAGTTCAAAGATGGCAAAAAGGCCCACTGGACCGCCACCAATAATAATCGCGTCAGTCTTGATCGAATCAGACATCAGATTTTGTCCTTGAGTTTCAATTGTGCGGGTATGCCGGATGTCCGGCTGCACTAGAACTGTTTTTCAGGCACTTTCACGGTCAGGCCATTGAGTTCGGCCACAACCTTGATCTGGCAGGAGAGGCGGGAGTTGTCGCGCACATCAAATGCGAAATCCAGCATGTCTTCTTCCATTTCTTCGCGGGCACCGGTGGCTTCCAGCCAGTCTGGTTCCACATACACATGGCAGGTTGCGCAGGCGCAGGCGCCGCCACAATCGGCATCAATGCCGGGAACCATGTTTTTGACTGCCGATTCCATGACGGTCATGCCGTTTTCAGCTTCTACCGTTTGTTGGCTGCCATCATCTTGAATAAAGGTAATCTTCGCCATCTCTGCCTTCAGTCTCTGCAAGTAGGAGGGCGGTTCGTGGAGAACCGCAAGGATCTACAACGGCCTTCGCCATTATGCAAGTTCGCGGGGGATATAAGCGACCAAAGAGGGGAACGCAATGCGCGAATTACGCGCGTGTGAAGATAACCGTTTTGTGAACTCAGCTGGACAGGTTCTGGATGAACGCGTCTGCTTCCTCAAAGGCGGCCTCAAGTTCCGTCACGGCGAGATTCCAGTCGCCGTCAATCTTGCTGGATAGGATGTGCTCACATTGGCAGGCACACTCAGTGAGCTTGTCAGCGCCGACGCTCTGGGCGGAACCTTTGAGGGTGTGAGTGGCGAGTTTCAGCTCTGCCGGGTCTACACAACGGCGCAGATTTTCAACATATGTCCGTGTTTGAACGCGAAACAGGTTCAGAACTTCTTCAGCCAGCGCCTGGCCTCCCATCGTATAGTGTGACAGGTGTTCCAAGTTGATGGGATGCATTGCAGATTGGGTCTGACTGTTCATGTGTTCGGGTTCCGAGACCATGTTGTCTTTGTTCTGCATGAGTTTTTCGGCTTTTGGCGAAATATCGGTGTATTTTCGAATTGGATAACAGGGTAAAGATACCCAAATGTTAACGTCAGGAGTCTCGGGAGGCCGTATTTGTCTGTTTTTCGGCTTTTTTTCAATGGGTTGAGAATCTTAACCAACTTTCTCGATTGTTCGGTTTTGGGGCAGGTTGCCGGTTTATCGTTAAGAGAAAATCGGCTATGAATATAAGACTTGCGCGAAAGGGACGGGGGAGGCCTCTTCTGTTAAAGACCTCGTATCAGGATAGCGCAACAGACAAGCTGGTGTTCGTGCTTTGGGAAGCACAAAAAGAACAAAATTAGCCAGCAACGTACTTTCGCAAAATGCGGTGGTGCGTCAGTTCTGGATTCTATCCTGCTAACGCCTCTACCTCCTTGTTCCCATAGCCAAGGCCGGATTGGCACAGTTTGTGCTGCGTTGTCCGGGTTTGTAACAGTTCGAGAGTGCGGAAAGTTTGTCATGGCGAGTACAACGAGTGCCGATCCCAGGAGATCAAACCAGCGGCGTCTGGTCCGCAGGCCACGCGCTGCAGCACGAAAAGATGGTGCCGACCCGCAGGTGAAGCGGTCAAGAGATATGCCGGCCGCGAAACGACCCGCAAGCCCGCCTCCGCCTAAAGATAAACGTCCGTTGGAACAGAAGAAGCCGACAGCGCGCGGCAAAGCTCCTGTTGCACGTCCTGCTAATGAGAACGAACCAACCAATGCGGCGCTTATCAGCCGTTTGAAGAGAAAACCGTCGAGCGCCCCGTTCTGGGTTGCTGCCATCGGTTGTCTTGTCTGGATCTTCGTTGCCGCCTTCATGGTTGGCCAGGGCGGTTCCAACCTGATCGGTGAGTTTACTTGGGACAAGGCTGCTGCCGCCGGACTCGCTGTTTTGCTCCCATGTATCCTTATGTTCGCGATTGCGGGTATCTACCGCCGCAGCCAGCAGATGAGTTATGTGTCGGATGCCCTGGTGCAGACGGCGCTGCGCCTCGTACGGCCTGAAGAAGTCACAATGGAAGGCCTGACAACTGTCGGGCAGGCGGTTCGCCGGGAAGTTTCACAGTTGGTTGGCGGTGTTGAGCATGCGGTCAATCGTGCTGGCGAGCTGGAATCTCTTGTCCATAAAGAGTTGAGTGCTCTGGAGCGCGTATTTGGCGGGAACGAAGAACGCATCCACAATCTGCTTCAAGGCCTGGAGACCCAGCGCGGCGCGCTGGAGCAGGCCGGTTACCTTATTGGTAATGAAGCCAATCCCATTTTGGACCGCCTTGAGGAAAACTCGGTGGTTATGCAAAAGATTGTTAGCCAGGCCTCAAACACCCTTGGGACGCTGGAACATCAACTGCGTGCATCAACGGATGGTCTCAATGTGACCATGAATCAGGTCACTGCGCAGACAGCAGGTGCAACTTCTGAAATCAGCTCGCAGGCCCAGCGCCTGGAACAGGTGTCTGAAGGTGTCTTGCATGGTCTCAAGACATTCACCAGCGAGCTTGACGGCCAGGTCGGCACACTCGCGAACACCGTGCAATCCCTTGAGGGTCGCGGAAGCGAAATTGCTAATGAAATCACTAAGATGACATCGACTTATACGGATCACATTCGCGAATCTGCGAAAGACGTGTCCAATATCATGCGGCAAACATCTGCTGAATTGCACGAGACGCATGGCGATCTGAGCAAGCAGCTTGATACAACAGGCCAGCAAATGTCGTTGCGTCTGAAAGACACTGCCGGCGATTTCACCACGCTGATGCGGAACGCCTCGACCGAGTTCTCGGAAGCCAATGCCGAGATGACAGGCCAGCTTGAGCGGGTCGGAAGCAATGTGGCAAACGAACTGAAAGAAACCGGCGGCCAGGTTAACGAGCTGATTGCCTCAACAAGCAGCAACATTGCGTACCACCTCAAAGAGACCACGCAGGAAGTGGCCAAGCAGGTTGAATCGTCCGGTATCGAACTATCGAAACAGATCGAGCACTCCGGTGGTGCGATCACAGAGAAACTTCTTACGGCCTCTGGTGAATTTGTTGAGAATCTCTCGCGGGCCCGCAAGGAGCTGTTCGAGTATCTTCAACAAGCTTCCAGCGACATGACTAACCGCGTTGAATCAACTACATCCCGCGTCATGGATCGCATGGATACTGTGAGCGGCGATATGACAACGCGCCTTGAAGCAACGTCCAATGCCCTGATTTCAGGTCTTGATACGGCCAGCTCTTCCATGACGTTGCGGTTGGAAAACACGTCCATGCAGCTGCACAAACAGCTTGAGGACGTGAACCAGAACATGACAACCTGTCTGGAAGCGGCCAGTGCCCAGATTTCCCAGAATATGAAGGGTGCCACTGATCGCGTGACGGCAGATCTTTCCGAAACTGGCGAACAGCTGGCGTCAAGGTTGCAAACTGCGAGTGAATCCATAGTTGAGCGCATGGCTAGTGCCAGCACGCTTCTTTCTACCAATATTGAAGAAACAAGCTCGGCTCTCGTTACACGTTTCGATGCGTCAGCTGGCGAGCTATCAGGTGTCTTGAGCAAGGCAACTGGCGACTTCGATCTCATTGCAGGCCGCATATCAAGCGAGCTCTCTACAGCAGGTGCCGACTTCACCGAGAAACTCGGTGAAACCGGAAGCAACATTATCGTCAACCTGGAAGGTCGCGTTGGAGAACTGTCTGGCGCGCTCACCAAGACGTCCGGTGAGTTGGATCTCGTTGCAAGCAAAGCGTCCAGCGAACTTGTTGGCGCCGGTGCGAAGTTGACTGACCAGCTTGGCGAAGTGAGCACGAATATTCTTGTTGGCCTTGAGGACAAGTCCGGCGAAGTGTCTGGCAACATTAGCCGCGCAACGGGCGAACTCAACGAGATCGCCAGCCGCGTTGCCGCTGAATTGTCATCTGCGGGCGAGAAGCTCACTGATCAACTCGGCGAAGCCAGCACGAAGATCTTGCTTGGCCTGGAAGACAAATCCGGCGACCTGACCGGCAACCTCAGTGCTGCCACTGGTCAGCTTGACCAGATTGTTGAGCGGATCACTGAAGAGTTGTCGAAGTCTGGCGACAAGATTGCCGAGCATCTCAATGCGGCCAGCACTTCAGTGCTTGGCGGAATTGAAGGTCGCACAGGGGAGGTTGCTGGCAACATCTCCAAGGCTGCAATCGAACTTGACCAGATTGCGAACCGTGTTTCGGGTGAATTGGCGGAAGTCAGCCAGCGCTTCAGCTCGCAGATTGACGAAGCCAGCACGGGCATCTTCAGCGGGCTTGAAAACAAGACCGGTGAGGTCGCAGCGACAATCGGTGCTGCGAAAGGCGAACTTGACCAGATCGCAGATCGCGTAACCGCCGAGTTGTCTGCAGCTGGCGAGAAGTTTGCCAACCAGCTTGGCGAAACCGGAAGCAACATCATTGTCAACCTGGAAGGTCGCGTTGGAGAACTGTCTGGCGCGCTCACCAAGACGTCCGGTGAGTTGGATCTCGTTGCAAGCAAAGCGTCCAGCGAACTTGTTGGCGCCGGTGCGAAGTTGACTGACCAGCTTGGCGAAGTGAGCACGAATATTCTTGTTGGCCTTGAGGACAAGTCCGGCGAAGTGTCTGGCAACATTAGCCGCGCAACGGGCGAACTCAACGAGATCGCCAGCCGCGTTGCCGCTGAATTGTCATCTGCGGGCGAGAAGCTCACTGATCAACTCGGCGAAGCCAGCACGAAGATCTTGCTTGGCCTGGAAGACAAATCCGGCGACCTGACCGGCAACCTCAGTGCTGCCACTGGTCAGCTTGACCAGATTGTTGAGCGGATCACTGAAGAGTTGTCGAAGTCTGGCGACAAGATTGCCGAGCATCTCAATGCGGCCAGCACTTCAGTGCTTGGCGGAATTGAAGGTCGCACAGGGGAGGTTGCTGGCAACATCTCCAAGGCTGCAATCGAACTTGACCAGATTGCGAACCGTGTTTCGGGTGAATTGGCGGAAGTCAGCCAGCGCTTCAGCTCGCAGATTGACGAAGCCAGCACGGGCATCTTCAGCGGGCTTGAAAACAAGACCGGTGAGGTCGCAGCGACAATCGGTGCTGCGAAAGGCGAACTTGACCAGATCGCAGATCGCGTAACCGCCGAGTTGTCTGCAGCTGGCGAGAAGTTTGCCAACCAGCTTGGCGAAACCGGAAGCAACATCATTGTCAACCTGGAAGGTCGCGTTGGAGAACTGTCTGGCGCGCTCACCAAGACGTCCGGTGAGTTGGATCTCGTTGCAAGCAAAGCGTCCAGCGAACTTGTTGGCGCCGGTGCGAAGTTGACTGACCAGCTTGGCGAAGTGAGCACGAATATTCTTGTTGGCCTTGAGGACAAGTCCGGCGAAGTGTCTGGCAACATTAGCCGCGCAACGGGCGAACTCAACGAGATCGCCAGCCGCGTTGCCGCTGAATTGTCATCTGCGGGCGAGAAGCTCACTGATCAACTCGGCGAAGCCAGCACGAAGATCTTGCTTGGCCTGGAAGACAAATCCGGCGACCTGACCGGCAACCTCAGTGCTGCCACTGGTCAGCTTGACCAGATTGTTGAGCGGATCACTGAAGAGTTGTCGAAGTCTGGCGACAAGATTGCCGAGCATCTCAATGCGGCCAGCACTTCAGTGCTTGGCGGAATTGAAGGTCGCACAGGGGAGGTTGCTGGCAACATCTCCAAGGCTGCAATCGAACTTGACCAGATTGCGAACCGTGTTTCGGGTGAATTGGCGGAAGTCAGCCAGCGCTTCAGCTCGCAGATTGACGAAGCCAGCACGGGCATCTTCAGCGGGCTTGAAAACAAGACCGGTGAGGTCGCAGCGACAATCGGTGCTGCGAAAGGCGAACTTGACCAGATCGCAGATCGCGTAACCGCCGAGTTGTCTGCAGCTGGCGAGAAGTTTGCCAACCAGCTTGGCGAAACCGGAAGCAACATCATTGTCAACCTGGAAGGTAAGACTGAAGCCTTTGCAACGGCCCTCAGCTCTACTTCCGTGAACCTTTATGATGTAGCGGATGGCGTGGTCTCCAAGCTGTCTGGTGCAGGTGTCAAACTTGCCGATCAATTGGGCGAGGCGACCAACACGATTGTTCTGGGTCTAGAAAACAAGACCGAAGAACTGTCAGGGAGCTTGGCAAAGGCAACTGGCACTCTGGATCAGGTTGCAGGCAAAGTTACTACAGAACTGTCTGGTGCAGGCGATAAGCTGACTGAACAGCTCTCGGCTGCCGGTGGCAATATCATTGTTAAGCTTGAAGGCAAAACCGGCGAAATCGCCAACCGCCTTGGCGCTGCTGACGAGAAGCTTGTAGCGGCGAGCCAGGAATCTGCTGCTGCACTTGAAGGCTCCGGTGAAAAGTTTGCTGCATATCTCGAGAAAGCAAACACCTACTTTGCATCGCAGCTGTCTGAGACCGCCAATGCGCTCGACCAGCGTCTTGATGCTGTCAGCGGAGATGTAACAGGCAAACTTGAAGCGACAGCTGAAAAAGTTGTCACCCATCTGGATGAATTTAACGGCGGCCTCACTGGCAGACTGGACAGCACGACACACGGTCTCGGAAACCAGATTGAACAGTTCGGTGCTGGCCTCAAAGCGAGCCTGGATGAAGCAATTGGCAGCGTAACGAACGTGTTGTCCAGCGTTAGCAAGGACACAGTCGAAAAACTAACATCCGCAACGGGTGACCTTACTGGCAAGCTGGATAGCGTCAGCACCAACTTCTACACGACGTTGTCCAAGTCCACTGAGGGCATGTCTGGTCAGCTTGATGACGTGACGCTCACGCTGGCACGTCGCCTCGAAAACACGTCTGTTAAGTTGACCGGTCAGCTTGAGAGTGTCAGCACTGATGTAACGACACGTCTCGATGCAACTAGCGTAACGGTTGCAGAACAGCTGGAAGCTGTGAGCGGCAACATCCTGACGCGTTTGGATGGAACGACGAGCCAGGTTGCGAGCCAGCTCGACAGCACTTCACGTATGCTGGAACAGACCCTCGAAGGTCTTGGCCGCGAATTGAAGCGGATGGAGACGACAAGCGACGAGCAGATTGCGCTTGCCGCCCAGAACCTCTCGCAACAGTACGAGAAGGCTATGGCGACGATGATGAACATCATGGCATCGACGTCTACGGACTTCTCGTCAACAGCTCAGGAAATGCACGCCGCTGCTCAGCAAGTGATGGCAGAGATCGACACAGTGCGTCAGCAAATGCGTCAATCGATCATCGATATGCCAGATGAGGCAAAGACAAATGCAGACAATATGCGCCGGGTTGTCTCTGACCAGATCACTGCACTAAGCGCCTTGGCGGATGTGGTCCGCAGGCATGGTGACCGGATCGATCTTTCAGGTCCCGGTATTCGCCCAGCAGATGGTAATCACTAGCAGGGCGGTCCCATAATTCCGAAGAAGGGCAGCGGTTCACCAGGGTCGCTGCCCTTTTTCTTTGCCATGTTTGGACCATTGTCAATTGGACCAATTTGGTGAGATAACCGCGCGGTTGTATTCCCTGATCCGGGATTGTTAGTTCACGAGGCACGCTATGGATATTGTCAAACCCTACCTACTTTTTATCGGAGATGTTGACGACCAGCTCGCGGCAAAAACCGCCACAGGTATTGTGGATTGGCGCCCGGACTGGTGTGTGGGGCAGAGGCGTCTGGAAGGATGTAATGCCGATTGCGGTGTTGACGACGTGACCATAGCGGAGGCCGCCGAACGCGGCGCAAAGACCATGGTCGTTGGCGTCGTGAATGCGGGTGGCGTGCTTCCCTCGCACTGGATCTCGGAGATTGTCGCAGCGTTGGACGCCGGACTTGATGTGGCCACTGGTTTGCACACCCGTTTGTCATGGGTTCCCGAAATTGCGGCAGCGGCAGAGCGCAATGGATGCCAACTGCACGACGTTCGCTTCAGTGACCACACATTTGCAACGGGCAAGGGCAACAAGCGCTCCGGGCTTCGATTACTTGCGGTGGGAACTGATTGTTCTGTCGGCAAAAAGTATACAGCGCTCGCCCTAGATCAAGAAATGCGCAAGCGCGGGATCAAGAGTGAGTTCTGCGCAACAGGCCAAACCGGAGTGCTTATTGCCAATCGTGGCATTGCGTTGGATGCGGTAATTGCAGACTTCATCTCAGGCGCTGCGGAAATGATTACTCCGGAAAACGAGCCGGATGCCTGGCAGGTAGTCGAGGGACAAGGATCGTTGTTCCATCCCTCATTCGCAGGCGTCACGCTTGGGTTGCTTCATGGTTCACAACCAGATGCGTTCGTGGTGTGTCACGAGCCGACCAGGACCACCATGCGTGGTATCTCTCATCCGTTGCCGACGATTCAGCAGGTGATAGATCTGGTGACATTGGAAGGCCAGCTCACCAACTCCGATATTCGTTGTATCGGCATTTGCGTTAACACTGCTGCATTGGACGATGAAGAAGCGATGGCCTATCTTGAGCAGCTTGCCAGCGAACATGGTCTGCCGGCCATCGATCCCATTCGCTCCGGTTGCGGCCCGGTCGTCGACGTCCTTCAAGAGCAGTTCGGATCCTGACGGGTATGGTCAAACTCACTGTTGCCCATAAGAGTTGGCCGATTGCTGGAAGCTTTACGATTTCAAGGGGGTCAAAGAGTGCATCAGAAGTTGTCATCGTGACCCTTGAAGACGAATCCGGAGCGATTGGCAGGGGCGAATGCGTTCCTTACGCGCGCTACGATGAGACCATCGACGGTGTTATGGCTTCACTGGAGCAGGCGAGAGTCTCGATTGAAGCCCGCATAGACAGGGTTTCCGTTCCGGACCTGATCCTGCCGAAGGCTGGCCGCAATGCGTTGGACTGCGCCTTGTGGGATCTGGAAGCCAAGATAACTGGCGTTCCTGTCTGGAAGCGTGCGGGTCTGGAGGCACCGGGCAAACTGGAAACGGCCTATACGCTCAGCCTTGAGGACCCGGAGGTTATGGCGGCGGCTGCCGCGGAAAACAGGGATCGCCCGCTTCTCAAGCTGAAGCTTGGTGCCACGGATGGACGCGATGATGAGCGTTTGCGCGCTATTCGTAATGCGACTCCAGATGCCCGCCTGATCATTGACGCGAACGAAGGATGGGCGCCGGCGGACTTGCCTAGAATGTTTGAAGTTTGTGCCGAGATTGGTATCGCTCTGGTTGAACAACCGTTGCCGGCCGGAGACGACAACCTTCTCGCTGAAATTGACCGTCCTATTGTGGTTTGCGCAGATGAAAGTACGCACGATGCAGAAACTTTGGATCAGGTTGTAGGCAAATACGATGCAGTGAATATCAAGCTCGACAAGACAGGCGGATTGACCAACGCGCTGCATTTTGCCGAAGCGGCCCGGGAGGAAGGCCTGACACTTTTTACAGGCTGCATGCTCGCATCATCTCTCTCGATGGCCCCGGCAATGCTGGTTGCGGGCCTCTCGGAGTTTGTTGACCTTGATGGGCCGCTGTTGCTTGCAGAAGACTGTGAGCCGGGTATCGAGTTCGAAGGCTCCGTGATGCAACCGGCCCGCCCTGAGCTTTGGGGCTGAGGCCCAGAAACGTTTTGACCGCCCGGGTGCGGTGCTATAGAGCCCGTCCATGATTTCCAGAAGTGAAGTTTCTCCGTCCGGGATGAAAGGCTGGCGCAGCCCGGTCATCATGCTCATGCTGATGTCCGTCGCTATGTACTTTTCGTTCGCAGTGTGGAGTAACCTACTCAACAATTTTGCGATTGAGCGAGCAAACTTCAGTGGCGAGGAAATTAGCTGGCTTCAGTCAATTCGTGAAATCCCGGGTTTTCTTTCTTTTATACCATCGCTCAATGCTCCCACCCGATGGTCCCATTTGCGCCCTCCGATTGAGATGACGCGCCCTGGTTGATGCATGAGGGTGTTCCAGGCTTGGCAGCAGTGATCTGCGATGTCGTCGCAGGTCTTGAAAACGAGGGTCGAAAGCCAGGTGTCCCGGATGAACGGCCAGACGTTCTCGACCGGGTTCACCTCTGGTGCCCTTGGCGGCCGTGGGACGAGGGTGATGTTGTCGGGGACAGCCCATTTGGGTGAGGTCTGCCCTCCCGCCCGATCAAGGATCAGGAGGGCGTGTGCCCCGGCCTCGACCTGTTGACCGATGAGCTTGAGAGGCTCAGCCATGGGGTGAGTGTCGCACCAGGGCATGGCCTGCCCGTCGCCCTTGGCCCTGGCAGGGCAGAGGGCGCCGAAGAGACAGGCCTCTTCGGTCCGCTGATCGTGCGGCGCGCGGGGCCGCGTCCCCCGCTGCGCCCAGCGTCTGACGACTGACCGAGACGCCCGGTTCCTCCTGCACCCCCTGCGCCAGATCGACCCGCCGCCAGCGCCCGATGCCGTCCATATCGGGCTTTGGCCCCGCCTCAACAGTCGCTGCCAGCGACGTGCGGTGTTCGTCTGTCAGGATCGGCGTCTTTGCGGGCGCCTTGCGGGTCACCAGGGCCGCCGCGCCGCCGGCCTTGAAGCGCAACACCCGGTCCCGGATCACCTGCAGGCCCCCGCCGCCGGTGCGCGCGGCCTCGGCGAGACCCACCGTCGAGGATCACCGCCAAGGCAAGAAGCTGCCGCGTCTGATCCGCCTCTTCGCTCTTGCGCGCTGTGCGAGGCAGGTCATCGCCCAGAAAGTCCGCTCTCAGTTGACCAGCTGCTGCCATGGAAAACCTCCCTTGTTTTCCATGCTGAAGCATGCCGAACATCGATTGGGACCCCCCCTCGGAGAGCCTGAGCCAGTAAGCCGCAGTATTAGAGCGATCTTTGTCATCATCTGGTTGAGAGAGCAGACCTTTGCTCTGGTCTCCCTGGCGCTTATCGGGCTTGGAACAGCGCTGACGGGTTACTTTCCGGCTGAAATCGGCTTCTATTGCACCACATTCTTGATGTCGGTCGGCTTTTCACTATTACGAGACAATGAACCAGTCTCTGGCGCTTCAATGGTTACCAAGGCATCGGCGCCGCGCCAACTGGGCAGGATCATGCAGGCTGGCGCGTTTGTGACCATCTCCGCCTATGTGATGGTCTGGCTTTGCGACAAGTTTTTCGGGCTGGGGTACATCCCTATATACCTCATTGGCGGAGGGGCCACGATTGTCATCACAGCATTCCTTTGGTTGTATTATCCCCGTTTCAAAGAAGAAATCCCGCAGCGCAAGCAGCTCATTCTGCGTAAACGGTACTGGCTCTACTATGCGCTAACATTCATAGCTGGCGCCCGGCGGCAGATCTTCATTGTTTTTGCTGCGTTTATGATGGTCGAAAAGTTTGGTTTCACCATCGCGCAAGTTTCCATGCTCTACATCGTCAACGCGGTGTTCAATATGCTGTTCGCGGCCTGGATTGGCGGATTGATCGTGAAGTGGGGAGAACGGCGTGCGCTTATTTTTGAGTATATTGGACTGGTGGGGGTATTTGTCGCGTACGCGTTCGTGGATTTTCCGTGGATTGCCGCGTTGTTATATCTGATCGGTTATGCGTTCTTTGCGCTTGCAATAGCGATCAAAACCTATTTCCAGAAGATTGCTGATCCAAGGGACATTGCGCCAACAGCCGGGGTGGCCTTCTCAATCAACCATGTGGCCGCGGTGGGACTGCCTGTGTTGCTTGGCTATGTGTGGATCCATTCCCACTCTGCAGTCTTCCTGATCGGTGCCGGAATGGCCGTGGTCTCGTTGATCCTTTTGCTCATGGTTCCCCACAATCTGGATCAGGGTAATGAAGTGTCCTAGAGCGGCAAGGGGCCAACTCTGCAGCCCGCCGAATAGGGCGAAATTTGGACGAAAAATTCGTCTGGTTCTATAGACTCAAGGAAGTTGGTCTAAAAAATGTTGTGCCTAAACAGTTCATGAATTTGACCAAGTTATTGATTTTATGACGTTACGTAAGTTTCTAGAGCAAGTGTGGGGCAATTTCGTTCTCGTCCTTTAGCACAATCCCCTTGAAACAACTCCGACGGAATCATATGCTAACACTTAGTACTAACGGCCCTCAGGTTTGACCATTTTGGGTCCAATCGCGAGATGCGCTTGATTTGATTGCCCTTGGTTCTTTCATGAGCCGGGTCCAGGCATCACATCCGGCGGCAAGAAAGCCTGCCTGATCTTCAAAGAGGCGGTTGGAGAGCCCGTCTTCCCGAAGAGATTGCCAGACCTTCTCGACCCGATTGAGCTCCGGTGATCTGGCGGGCAGGAAGATCAGGGTGGGTCTTCGGCCCCTTCACCTCGCCGGATGTGTGCCCCGGTGCGCGGTCCATCAGGACGGCGGCCTGAGCACCTTTTGCAACGGGCCGGCTGATCTCCTTGAGAGGCAGGTTCCTTGTTCCAGTGTCCGCCCCCATGGCATTATGGCAGCATCAGGGCCGCGCCGGACAGGCAGGTCGATTTGTAACGCTGATCGGCCGGCCATCGCGGTCTCGTCCCCTTGCGCGCCCGGATGCGGACGCGGCCGGTCTTCTGGCCGATGCGGGCCTCGTCCTGAACCCAGACCTCGATCGGCTTGTCTGCCGGACCGTGGTTCAAAGGGGCGGCAAGGCTTTGGGGGACGTTTTGTTTGAAAGCCTCCATGAGGCCCAGGTCTTGGGTCGGGTCCTGGACCGGGTGTTGCGGGCGCCCGGTGAGGGTCCTCTCGTGAGAGACAACACCGAACCGGTCTTCGCTCCCCCGTTGAAGGTCAAGTCGTCTCCAGCGGACCCCCCCGTCATGCTCAAGCGTCAGGCTCAAGGCAGGGGCCGGGTTCGATGATCTCAGCAAGTTCAGCCATCTGGGCCGCGGGACCCGGCGGTCGAACAGCCCTTCGGGCCCGGCTTCGTTGAACCGGTGCCCCGGTCCCTCAGGCTCTGCCGGGCCACCCCACCCATCTTCGCCGCATCCGCCCGGCTCATCCCGTCATGAACACAAGCAAGCGAAAGCAAACGCCGGACCTGACGGAGATCTTCGCTCGTCCTGGAAAGGCTGCAAAGGGGCGAAGCATCATAGTCATCACGACCGCCAACAGCTGCAGACATCGGAACTCCTTCTTTGTCTGCATGGATCCAGAGAGCAGCCGGGTTGAAAAGGCCTGAGAGACAATCAATCATGCCATTGGTATTAGGTGGATCATACAATTCGCCGACCGGTGTGGCTGAAGCTGCCAGCGGATGCGGCATTTCCAGCTGATCAGGATCACCGTGTCGCACAAGCGATTCGAATTGCTCCTAATCAAAATGGGATCCCGGGTCTGCCCGACGCACCGGAGCCAGTTTTGCGTGTGACACCACATGCTTGAGGTTCGGATATTTGGCCCAGCAATAGCGGACAATCCTGGCGGTAACTGGATCTGCCAGTCGGAAAAGGTATCCGCAGGTGCTTGCGCATTGACGATTTCAATGCCCAAACTCCATTGATTGATGCAATCGCGGTCCCCGCCGACATCAAGGTGCGATTTTGTGTCAAGCACATGCCAGGCCGCCATCCATTCGGGAACGCACGCCCAAACAAAATGTCCGTGCTGGAGTTCGTCTTCGTCCGGAACCAGCCAATGCCAGCTCGCGCGCTTGGCCTTCATGACCGACATAGCACTGGTGGAACTGCTGCCTGCTGTTGCGTGAATGACAATAGTCTCTACACCGCAGATGGCGTCCACATTGCGATTGGAAGTGGTGTTTGTCCAAAAATCTCTCACGCCCGGATACCACTCCTGCTCCAGGGTGAATAGGTCTGGCCGTCCGTGCTCAGGTAGGTCGAATTGATAGGTTGTTGGTATCCCCATTTTGCAACCTCGTCGGGTTTGTTGAGACTGCATTTAGACACAACGCTTGTGAAAGTGGTGTGAGTTAATCGTGAATTGTGCAAGACAGTTTCGTTTCAGCCACTTTACGGGTTCGCCCGCGTACCGATAGACTGGGGAAAACCGGACTTTTTCCCAACTTTCCAAGTCGATTGAATATGACCAACACAGACCCGCTTCTTCAACCGTACCAACTCAAGCACCTCACATTGAGGAATCGGTTGATGTCGACCGCGCATGAGCCGAACTATCATGACAATGGCATGCCCGGGGAGAAGTACAGGCTCTACCATGTGGAGAAAGCCAAGGGCGGCATAGCGCTCACGATGACGGCTGGTTCGGCCATTGTCTCACCGGACAGTCCCGCCGCGTTCGGTAACCTTCAGGTTTACAAGGACGAAGTTGTTCCGCACATCCGCCGTTTGACCGATGAGTGCCACGAACATGGGTCTGCCGTGATGATTCAGCTGACGCATCTCGGCCGCAGGACCAACTGGAATCATTCAGACTGGCTGCCAGTGCTGGCCGCATCGCCTGTTCGTGAGCCGGCTCACCGGACTTTTCCCAAAGAGATGGAAGATTGGGATATTGAGCGCATCATCAAGGATTATGCCTCTGCTGCCCAGCGGATGAAAGAAGGCGGGATGGATGGCTTCGAGTTTGAATGCTACGGCCACCTGATCGACGGTTTCTGGTCGCCGATTACGAACAAGCGTACGGATGAGTATAGCGTGGAAACCTTGGACAACCGTCTGCGATTCACGATGAGAATTCTGGATGCGGTGCGAGAGGCTGTTGGAGATGAGTTCATTGTCGGTTGCCGCCTGGTAGCAGATGAAGACAACGAACGGGGTATCGACAGGGCGACTGGCCTGGAGATCTGCAAACGGCTCGTGGATACAGGAAAGATCGATTTTCTCAATGTGATCCGAGGGCAGGTGGATCACGAAGCCCCTCTGACCAAGGTCATCCCGATTGGGGGAATGAGATCAGCGCCCCATCTGGATTTTGCCGGTGAAATCAGAATAGAAACAAAGTTTCCGGTGTTTCACGCTGCGCGTATCAGCGATGTGGCCACGGCCCGCCACGCGATCGCTGAAGGCAAACTCGACATGGTGGGCATGACCCGGCCACACATTGCCGACCCCCATATTGTCAACAAGGTGACGGAAGGCCGTGAGCATGAGATTCGACCCTGTGTGGGGGCCACTTACTGCCTTGACCGGATTTATGAAGGTCACGGCACCTTGTGCATCCACAACCCTGCGACTGGCCGTGAGGCAACCATGCCGCAAATCATCCGGCCGACGGATGGTCTCCGACGGGAAGTGGTTGTTGTCGGTGGCGGCCCTGCCGGTCTGGAGGCTGCACGTGTTGCCGGCGAGCGCGGGCACGATGTGGTGCTGTTCGAGGCCACCAACGCACCAGGTGGCCAGATCAGATTGGCGGCGCGGCTGGACAGGCGAAAAGAACTGGTCGGCATTGCTGACTGGCGGGCTGAACGATGTGCGGATGCCGGCGTGGATCTGAGGTTTAATGTTTATGCAGAAGTCGATGATGTCCGCGCGCTGGAGCCAGATGTTGTGATCATTGCGACCGGCGGGCTACCTCAATTGCCGGGTCTGGATGAGGGAGGAGACTTGCTGGTGTCGTCGTGGGACATCCTGTCGGGAGATTTGAAACCGGCGGAGGATGTCCTGTTTTACGAAGACAATGGCCAACACCCCGGTATGACAACTGCGGAGGTCATCTGCCGTTCAGGGGCAAAGTTGGAAGTTGTTACGCCGGAACGGTTTTTTGCGCCGGATGTGGGTGGCATGAACTATGTACCCTATGCGCGGGCGTTTCAGGAAACTGGTACCACCATCACGATCAATACGGATGTGCGTGCGGTTTCGCGCAAGGGGAACAAACTCAAGGTTCAGCTGTTCAGCAAATACACCAACGGGCCCGTCGGCGAGCGGCTGGTGGATCAGGTCGTCGCCGAGCATGGCACCCTGCCGTTGGATGAGCTCTATTTTGACCTGAAAGAGGAAAGCCGGAATCGCGGCGAGATTGACTATGGCGCTTTCACGAGCGGCCATCCCCAGGAAATTGCCACCAATCCGGACGGCACATTCCAACTGTTCCGGATCGGGGATGCCGTCGCCTCACGCAACATTCATGCGGCCATCTATGATGGTTTGCGGCTGATGAAGGACATCTGAGCGGAACTTGCCCTAGTCGGCCTTTAGCTGCTCAATGACGAGATGCCTTGTTTCGAGCTGGTTGTTCTCAAACCCCTTGGTGGTGTTTTCGATAGACTGGACATAGTTGATCTCGAATGCCCAGCGCATCGCTGATGCGCAATCTTGCACGACCAGTATCAACACGCTTTATATCCAGGCCCTTTTCAAGGCGTTCAAAAAGCGGTTTCGTCTGGCTTTCTGGCAAGTTGTAGCGGGACAAGAGCTGCTTCATTGTCGCAACGGCCGCATCGCTTAGCTGCTTTCTGTCGTAGGTCGTGATCCACTCGATGGTTGTTTCGTCCTGCTGAGGATCATGTTTGAGCAATTCGATTGTGGTTCGGAACGACACCGCATTCTGATTTGCGAATATGGGCAATTGCTCGCTGCGCCAGACGAGTTTCTTTCCCAACGGCAAGGCGAGGTGTTGAACGGATGCTGCCAGCATTTCTGCCTCGAAGAATTCGGAAGTGCTTTTGCTGTCACGGTCCTCGTAAACCTGCTTCATGCTTGCGACCGTGCCGGCGATAATGGGCTTGATTTGCGGGTTTTCCGCGAGACCTGGCTGGAACTTGTTGAGCGCGGCTGGCAGACTGGCTGACACGCGTTCGACTATGATTTTCGAAAGGCTATTCCAGTCGGGGACTTCCTGGGGCCTGCCGCCCGCATCGGATATCAGCTCGTAAGATTGCCCGATAAACGGCGCTAGTATCTCGCGTTCCATAAGCACGTTCAGTTTGGTTGATGGAGAGGCGTCACCGGGATTTTCCACGTCGACGCTCTTCAGCGTCCACTTGACAATATATTCGTCGTCCGTCGTGTCTGTGACCTCCGCATCATAGGTCATGGATCTGTTGGTGGTTACCGGGGGCTTGCCCACCTGGGCTTTGGTCTTTGACTGCTTTGCCGTGACCGTGAACCTGGCGCCCTTTTGTGCCTGATAAGGCAGTTCGATTTGATTGGTGCTTGCGGAATCTACAGGGACCGGCTTGCGCGCTTCTGCCAGGTTGCCGAAAGCGAAAGTGCAATATGCTGCGAATAATACAGACAAAAACATTCTGCTGGCGCAACGTGCGCGCCGCAGTTTTAAATGAGTATGTATGATTTTGAGATGCCTCCGAACTTGGAATCTGGAGATAGTTCAGCGGAAAGCGCAGGAATACAAGCGATATGTTCGAAGCAGGATCCTAAGCCAGCACGAAATCGAACAATAACCGGTCGCGGGAGTTTGCATCGGTTAGCCGGGCAGTTGCGGATCGTTGGGCTTCTTCAGTATCAAGCCAGCGAAACAGCTCATCCCGCGTGTTGCCCGTCTCCCCGGGGAAATACATCTGGGTGACGAGAGTGGTCTTTCCCTCCCGCACCAGCCGGAAATGGATGTGTCTGGTGCGGCCGGAATAGAGCCCTGGCAATATGGTGCGGAAACGGTAGGCACCGTTTCCGTCAGCGGCCACGGCACCAAAGCCCTGGAAGTGCGGATCGCGCGTCTGGGGGTTGTCGTCGACGGAGTGATGGTAGCGGCCATAGGCATTGGCTTGCCAAAGCTCCACTACGGTGCCGGGGAGGGAGTGACCCTTTGCAGAGAATACGTAACCGGACACCTTGATGACGTCGCCTTGCGCCTTGCCGCCGCCGAATAAAGTCAGATCCATGTCAGAGTCCGCGGGGAGCGCTTCTGGATAGAGCGGGCCGGCCGTCTGGCGTGGTGTCAGGGTTGCTGCCATCAGCGAAGTAGATGCAACCAGCCCTGCTGCGCCCGCAATCAAGTTTCTGCGATCGGGTGCGATAAGTCGTTTCATCTCAGCCTCACATGTTCTCCCGCTGCAGTCCGGACTGTGCCGCTGAATATTGTCCACAAGGTGACACTTTTCTAACTGCTTGATCTGAATGGGTGAATATTGATTCTGTGGACGCTGTGTAGAGAACTGAATCTGCGCAATGACAGTGTGCTGAATTCGACGCGCTCTTCGACTTGTAAGGTTCTTAAGGGTTTGGCAGCTGGTGCAGCCCGACAATGCTAAGGGGCCTTGCTGATCCGGGTTAGCCAGGATGTGCAAGCCGGTCGGAAGTGGCGCGCTTCGGCGTGACGTTGAGGATTGGAAGGTTCATCTGGTTCAGATGACGGTTTTGCCAGAGCACTTCGGTGTGAGGGCAGGGACGGAGCTGGGCCGGCATCAGGTGAAATTTGCAGAGTTTGGATTTCGGTTTGGAATCTGTGAAGAGAAGCTGAAGCTGGGTTAACACGCACCACTGGGCATATCTCCAGGGCACCGCCGGTGCGGCCTTCGGGCTCGACGGCGCAACTTGGGGAGGCGATGAGATCGTGAACGGGCGCTGACCCGTTAAACCGGGAAGGGATTGGACACTCTGGAGCTTGCTGCGGAGTTGAAGGTCCGCCTGACCAACCTGGGATCGGCTTGCGGCTTGCCGCAGAAGGTGAAGGGGAGATTGGGAGACGCTTTTCGCAAGAAGGGTGTTGGGAATGATTGGCTTCGGCCGGTGGTTTCAAGCAGTTGGATGCGGAAGTAAAAAGGTGCGGGACGGCTCCGGCTGCCCCGCACATTTTGTTTGGTGGGCGCGTTTGTCGGAGAGTGCCCAATTCACATGCGATCCAAAAATGATCGTATTGCCCGCCCTAAGGGGCCGAGTTTATCCGCTTGGTGATTTCAGATAGGCGTGACCAGCCTTGCAATGTTGCCGACAGGACAATTGCCACTTCCACAAATTCCCACGAATAACTCACAATGGAAAAGATCTGGCCAACCGAGATTTTGATATTCCCGGCCGCGAACCACAAATTGAAGATGACGAAGCCGAGCAAGACGGCGAACATAGCGCCATAGACCCAGGCCTCGGTGTCCGAAATCGCGGTCTCGGTCTTACGAAGTCTGGCCAAATGAACGAAGACCCTTTTGGGGGCTTTGGTACTCAGGATTCCGACCTGTTGTTCCATCTGATGATTAAGGCCACCATTAAGCTGGAAGAAGCGCCGGTGAATCACCGCATAGATCAGCAATATTGTCAGCCCCGCCCCGAGTGCCGATGTGAACAACATTGGATGGAATGACCAGAGGATGACAAGCGCCACGCCCAGTTGCACAAACGAGCTCAGCAACAGAGGCACCTGTTCTTCGAGGAAGTCCACAAGCTCCCGCCCCATGCCCAATCTGGCGTTGGTTTTCGAGACTGGACCTTCACCTGCCTTTGCGGCTAATGTCTTGCCAATCTCAACTCTGATTGATTTATAGGCGCGTGTATCCGGAGCCTTCTGGTGACACCAATGAGAATGAGTGCTCCCAGCAGGGCGGTCAGGATCAACAAATCCGACACCTCGTCCGTCAGAAGGCCATCAATTGCGAAACCAATGAACAGCGGGGCGAAAGCGGTCAGCGTCGTCTCGAAGAGCGTGAGCAACCAGGTTACGCCAATGGAACCTTTGAACTTTCTCAGCAGCGTTCCAACGGAGAGCCATTCGTCCTAGAGGGGATGGCCGTGCATCCTCGTGATGATTGAATGATCGATCATCTTCGCTACTTGGTTGCCAGCCGGACCGGGCAAACAGGCGCATGAAGGCCTCCCAGATTGTTTCCGCAGCGACCAAATCACGCCAAAGCTGTGGCAGTTCAGAGAACCAGACGTGAATGGGGTTGGCGCTGTTGAAGTCACGCGAAGAGTGGTGGACGGCGTGCTGCGTCCAGAGCAACCGGACCTCGTGGGCGATGCGGTGTTCCCAGTAGTAGAAGAAATCTGCAACGAACAGACCAAGTGCGATGGTCCACCAGGTGATCGGGAGTGTCCAGCTGACGAATGCCTCGGCGATAATGTAGTAGACTGCGTAGGCCGCCGTCATGACGAAGGTTTCGAACAAGATGTTCCGTATCTGAGTGGAGGCGCTGGCCGCCATTTCTATGATTTTGTGCCCCTTGAGGGCACCTTTGAACTAGGTCTCGGCCAGTTCAGTCAAGAGGATCGTCGCACCGATCAAAAAGAAGGCGTTCTCGACCTGGGTTCCCAGTCCTTCAAAGATCTCGGTTGTCATTGGGATACTCCCTTCATGAACGTGCGCCAGACCATGTCGGCCGCTTGAGCCGGTGTTGCTTCTTCTTCGCGGACCATGATCCAGGCTGCGTAGATCAGGTTCTCGTAAGTCTTGGCGATCCATCTGGTGGACAAATCCGGGGCAAAACTGCCTTCAGCCCGTGCGGCTTCAATTTCCGCATGAAGCTCTTTGATGTCGGTCTCATAGGCAGCGGCAATTTCGGGATCGGTGTGACCCGGTTCGTGGGAGAGAAACCACTGCCGGTTTGCGAGAGGAATGATAGCGGCCAATGCGAGCCGCAAGCCATCCGTGTGGCTCTGCGCATCTACCACAGCGGTGTCCACAGCCTCATTCAGTTCTTTAAGTGCGGTTTTTGCCAATGCCACCATGAGCGTTTGTCGGGAGCTGAAGTGGCGGTGCAGCGTCGCACGGCCAACCCCAGCGTGATCTGCCACATCGCCCAATGAAGCTCCTGGCCTCTGGCCGAATGTCTGAAACGCAGCTTCAAGAATGGCGTCGCGGGATAATGGTTTGATTTTCTTCATGAGACATATATGTCTCATTTGATACAATACTCAATACCTCTTCATGCTTTTTTTGCTTGCCGCCAGAAGGATGCCGTTCCATAGCCGGTGAATTTACCCGGAACATCGAAGCTTCGCCAGCCGCGATGACCTCCCGAACCCTATGGGACTTCTATTTCTATGGCGAAATCTGCGCCGTCCGGATTAGATTTGGAGTTCACGCGAACCAGCCAGGCATTTACCTTGGCGGTGAAGATGAGATTGCTCATTGCAGCGTAGCGTTCAGGGCCACTGAAGGTCTCCAAGAGATAGGAGGCCTTTTTGCTGGGGTCGACGGGATCTACCACGGTGAATAGAAAACGGTAAGAGTTCGGCCCGTAGCCTTTGATGTTGATTGACGTCACTTTTCCTTCGAAGGCCCAAACAATACCCGTTCATGCTCATACCATCGCTCAATGCTCCCACCCGATGGTCCCCTTCGCGCCCTCCGATTGAGATGACGCGCCCTGGTTGATGCATGAGGGTGTTCCAGGCTTGGCAGCAGTGAGCTGCGATGTCGTCGCAGGTCTTGAAAACGAGGGTCGAAAGCCAGGTGTCCCGGATGAACGGCCAGACGTTCTCGACCGGGTTCACCTCTGGTGCCCTTGGCGGCCGTGGGACGAGGGTGATGTTGTCGGGGACAGCCCATTTGGGTGAGCTCTGCCCTCCCGCCCGATCAAGGATCAGGAGGGCGTGTGCCCCGGCCTCGACCTGTTGACCGATGGGCATGAGAGGCTCAACCATGGCGTGAGTGTCGCACCAGGGCATGACCCGCCCGTCGCCGTTGGCCCTGGCAGGGCAGAGGGCGCCGAAGAGACAGGCCCCTTCGGTCCGCTGATCGTGTGGCGCGCGGGGCCGCGCTCCCCGCCGCGCCCAGCGTCGCGGGCGTTTGTTCTTCTGACCCATCCGGGCGTCGTCCTGAACCCGGAGCTCTATCGGCTTGCCGCCACATTGGCTGCGGATGCGGTCGACGACGTCGCAGACGTTTTGTTGAACGCCTCGATGGTCTCATCGTGCTGTGCGTCGTGCTGCGGGCGGGCGGAGCGCTTGGCGACCCCAATGGCGACCTCGATGGCGCGAAGGTCCTGTCCCGGCGTCTGACGACTGACCGGGACGTCCGGTTCCTCCTGCACCCCCTGCGCCAGATCGACCAGCCGCCAGCGCACGATGCCGTCCATATCGGGCTTTGGCCCCGCCTCAACAGTCGCTGCCAGCGCCGTGCGGTGTTCGTCTGTCAGGATCGGCGTCTTTGCGAGCGCCTTGCGGGTCACCAAGGCCTCCGCGCCGCCGGCCTTGAAGCGCAACATCCCGTCCCGGATCACCGGCAAGGCAAGAAGCTGCCGCGTCTGATCCGCCTCTTCGCTCTTGCGCGCTGTGCGAGGCAGGTCATCGCCCAGAAAGTCCGCTCTCGGTTGACCAGCTGCTGCCATGGAAAACCTCCCTTGTTTTCCATGCTGAAGCAGGCCGAACATCGATTGGCCCCCCCCCCCCCCCCCTCGGAGAGCCTGAGCCAGTCAGCCGCAGTATTAATCCTCTACCATTTCAAGGTCGTTTCAGACTGCAGAGTATATAAGTTTGCGCAATCCAAAACCGATCAATCTCATTGCTCGTCAGAGCGTTATGAGTGTCGAGCATAACCCGCCAGCGTTCGTCGCCGACTGACCTGCTCCCCGTTATGTCCACGTTTATAAATTAGTTCTGTTCACGTTGTGGCCCGTCCTGGACCGGGTTGCAAATACTACCGGTGCGCGCCCGTTGAGGCTCGAATGAGGCCTTTCAGTATTGTCGTTTCGGCGCCATGCGTTGATCACCTTGCGGGCATGGGCATAGCTGGTGAACAGGTGTTCGTTCAGACAGGCGTTCAGTAGAGCTGCGATGATGCTTTCAGCCCCCGGATTGTTGCGTGGTCCCCAACCCGGATCATTGATCACCTTTTGAACATCGATGATGACGAGGGCTGGTGCTGTCATTTACCGAACCAGCTCGCGCATTGCTCCGTCCAGGCCCTCCAAAGTGAGGGGGAACATCCGGTCGGAGAAGATCTGCTGGATCATCTGTGTCGAGGGCGTGTAGTGCCAGTACTTTTCCGGTGACGGGTTCAGCCACACGCAGTTCTCGTAGATGTTCGTAACTCGCTGCAACCAGTGGGCGCCTGCTTCAGGGTTCATGTGTTCCACGGAGCCACCGGGGTGCGTGATCTCGAACGGGCTCATGCTGGCATCGCCAACGAAAATCACCTTGTAGTCATGCGGATAGGTGTGCAGCACGTCCCAGATGTCGGTGCGCTCTGTATGGCGGCGGCGATTGTTCTTCCAGACGAACTCGTAGAGGCAGTTGTGGAAGTAGAAGTACTCCATATGCTTGAATTCAGTCCTCGCAGCCGAGAACAGCTCTTCGGTGCTCTGGATGAACGGGTCCATGGATCCTCCCACATCGAAGAAAAGGAGAACCTTCACCGTGTTGCGCCGTTCCGGCACCATCTGGATGTCGAGCCAGCCTTTTTCCGCTGTGCCGCGAATGGTGCCATCCAGATCAAGCTCATCGGCGGCGCCTTCACGGGCAAACTTGCGCAGACGGCGGAGGGCGACTTTGATGTTGCGGGTGCCCAGCTCCACATTGTCGTCCAGGTCTTTGTATTCCCGTTTGTCCCAGACTTTGATGGCCCGGCGATGACGGCTTCCCTTCTGGCCAATGCGAATACCGGCAGGGTTGTAACCATAGGCGCCGAACGGGGAGGTGCCGGCGGTGCCGATCCATTTGTTGCCGCCCTGATGGCGCTTTTCCTGCTCTGCGAGGCGCTTCTTGAGCTCCTCCATGATCTTTTCCCAGCCGCCAAGGGCTTCGATCTGGGCTTTTTCCTCCTCGGTGAGGAACTTCTCATTCATCTTGGCGAGCCACTCGTCGGGGATATCGACGAGTTCCTCCTCGCTCATGAGGTCCAGGTCCTTGAAGGTGTGGCTGAAAACCTGGTCGAAGCGGTCAAGATTGCGCTCATCTTTCACAAGGGCGGCGCGGGAGAGATAGTAGAAATCTTCCACAGAGCCGTGAATGACCGGTGCTTCCAGCGCTTCCATTAGGGTAAGATATTCCTTCAGTGTGACCGGCACGCCGGCAGACTTCAGGTCATGGAAAAAGTTGACGAACATGGGCGTGTTTTAACGGGTATTTCCAAGTTCGTCATCGTCCTAATTTGACTTGTTGCAACATGTATGACGTGGAGTGATGGATCTAATGACCTCGCAAGCAAGCGCCGGTCAAAGGTGTATCGATGGACATCGTGTTGCCTTCTGCGTCTTTGGGTTCTGGCTACCATCCAGACTTGCCGTTATTGATGGTGCTGGCATCACGTTTCCATACCACATAGCCAAAATGCGTTTTGTTGGTGACCCAGCCCTGGTGCAATTTTCCATGGCCAGTGTGAAAATATTTGAAAGTGCAATAATTGCTGGGGTAACCGGGGGTGCGCAATTTTACCCCGCCATGCCCGACTATGTAACTTTGTGGCCAGACATAGTCGCCGCGACCGGTGACCGGGTCGAAGAACTCAACCTGCTGGAACATGTGCTGATGACCAAGCAGAACCGTGCCTGGGATATGGGAGACCCACCAACTGCCATTTGCACTGTTCGACGCTTTCACTGCGTCGTCAAAGTGAGTGCCTTGAACGCCCTTTCCACCATTTGATGTGTCGATCATCACAAAACGATGCGCAGTTTTCGAACTGGAATCGGTGTCAATTCCGCCGGCAGCGACATCAAAGTGCCAAGTCTTCAAGTTCCTCGGTCCCGGCTCGGTTGCCGGGTCCGGGCATGCTTCGGCAAGCGTTCCAAACAGGAAGAGAAACCCGGCACCGTACCAGATTTTGCCTGACGTATCAATGCATTGCTCGTGATTGCCTCTCCTGAATGCCCATGGGGCCTTCAACAACAGCGCTTGGGCCGGTTTGAAAAAATCCTGAAACCAGTAGTGCCAAGTGTCCGGCGTGACATTCTCGTTGTAATATCTGTAATCGCCCACATGGATCACCAGATCGGGATCGGCTTTGGCCGCGTTCTGGATGATGTTTGGAAATGGCCACCAATTGGCAATTTCTTTATATGACCAATTGCAATTCTGTCCGCTCTGGATTTTGCAACCGGTATCACCCAGGGTGACCATCCTGATTTCTTTTGCTGCTAGGTGTTTGCTGCCGATCGCATGGGCCCGACGAAGGTCACGACCGCGTTCTTTGTGACAACAGGGGATTGGGTTCGGTTGTTGGCATCCATCTTCCGGGGCGAACTGATGGGCACCGTTGCGGCAATGGCCGGTTTTCCGGAAGAATCTTTCTTTTTGAGCGTCGCGCGCTCCCACGCAGCAGGCATATGGTAGCTGCAGCGGGTAATTGGAAGATCGACCAGCATTGGCGGTGCCAGCCGCCGGATTTCAAACCGGTAGACAACAAGGTGCCTTCGCTCGACTGGAAAGAGGGCGCTCTGGCCGTTTATGGGGCCCCCAATTTTTGCGCGCGCAGCCGAATGTCAAGCCCGATTCAATTGTTCTGCTGGCCTGGTCCAGGCTTGGGATGATCCTGCTAAGTGTCTTCAATCCGGAAGGGGCAGCCCAGTTCTTTAAGGAACGGTATGCCGCGGGCGTAGCATTCTATCCATTTTGCTCCTTTGCGCACGGGTCGCACGAGCGCCCGTTGCTGATCTTGTCGGCAGGGAAAGATGATTGGGTTGACCCTGCCGTCTGTGCGCAGATGGCCCGGCTGACTGGCGCTGACCCTGTTCCGATCGAGTTTAAACTCTTTCCAAATGCATATCATGGCTTTGACATCGCCGGATTTGGCGATGCCTGATTTGTGGGGCAGGGGATCAATCCGGATGGCTTTGCCGCTGGAGGCGGTACTCTTGGTTACAGCAAATCGGATCATCAAACGGCAATCAAATCCGTTCAGGAGTTCCTGGCTTGGTAATTGAATCTGCCTCTCACAAATTAGCTTGCAAAGCTGTCGGGGAGCCGCTTCAACTGTTGGCGAAGTGTATTCCCAGGTGCGAGCAGGCCCATGAAAATTGCAGCGATTGAGACTATCCGTGTGGAGGAGAAACCCAGTGTTGTCTGGGTGCAGGTTCACACCGATGAAGGCATTACAGGGCTTGGCGAGAGCTGGTTTGGCTCCGCTGTCATCGATACCGATGTGCACGACCGGATCGCTCCCTTGCTGATTGGTGAGGAGGCGCGGGGCATCGAACGCCTCAACCGCAAGATCACGCCTTATGCCGGTTTCTTTGGTACCGGTGCAGAGATCCGGGCTGTCTCTGCCATTGATGTGGCCCTGTGGGATATTGCTGGAAAAGCGGCAGGCCGGCCCATCTGTCAACTGCTGGGTGGTCCGTACCGTGAGGCCATCAAGGTCTACAACACGTGTGCTGGGCCCGATTATGTTTCCAAAACTTCTGATGTGCGTCCCGGGAACTTTGGCATTAGTGCAGGCGGTGATTTGAGGGGGCAGCGATTTGAAGATCTGGAAGGGTTTCTGAATTGCGCAGAAGATGTGGCGTCCGAACTTCTGGAAATGGGGATCTCGTCCATGAAGATCTGGCCCTTCGACTTTGCCGAAGGGGCTGCTGACGGCGCTGACATCTCCACGGCCGACCTGAAGAAGGCCATGGAACCCTTTGAACGCATCCGTACGGAACATGGCGACACAATGGCGATCAAAGCTGAGTTGCATGGGCTGTGGAGCGTTCCCGCGGCAAAGAAGATTGCAGCGGCGCTTGAAGATATCGGGCCGGACTGGATTGAAGATCCAATCTGGATGGACCGTATCGAAAACCTTGGAGATGTTGCAGCCTCAACGAGCGCGCGCATCGCTGGTGGTGAGACACTCGGCGGACTGGGACAGATCAAGACGCTCGCTGCGGACAGTGAAGTGTCTGTGCCGATCATAGATGTCACTTGGGGGGGAGGTATCACTTTTGCGAAAAAGGCTGCAGCGCTGGCGGAAGCCTATGCATTGCCGATTGCATTCCACGACTGCTCAGGCCCCGTCACTCTGACAGCTTCAACGCACCTCGCATTGGCGTGCCCGAATGTTTCAGAGCAAGAGATCACACGAGCATTCTATTATGGCTGGTACCACGACTATGTGGATCAGCCGCCTCCCTTGGAAAAGGGCATGATCGGCACAAGCGGGCGGCCGGGCCTGGGGCTGGAATTAGCCGATGGGTTGAAATCGCGCGAGGGAACGTTAGTGAGGCGTTCTGACTAGCCGGCTGCCTCTTTTGTGAGCTTGGCGAACAAGGCATCAAGTTCCTTGGCCAAAGCTTTGAGCTTTTTGCCGCCTTCCTCCATGTAAGGTGCGAAGACGTGAGACGGCGTCTTGTAAGAAAGCTGCGAAGTGCCGTCCTGGTTTTCTGTCAGGTAGGCCCGGATGGGTGCCTCAATGCCAGCGGCGATGCTGGCCTCAAGCATGCGGACGGCAAACCTTGGATTATAGAGACCGACAACCATGTTTCCGGGGATGGTCTTCTTGAGGACCCGTTTCGCGCCGAGGGTGGCTGAGGCCCGGCTGACGATGCCAATCTTGTTAGCTTTGGCGACCCTGTTCACCGTTTTGACCAGATCTGCATGGTTATGGGCAGATTTCAGCACGACCCAACCTTCGCGCGGTTTTATATCGGCAGATGCTTGTGAAAACAGAATTATGACCGCAAAAGTATAAATATCATGCGGCTGATTAGCGCTGGCATTGTCGTTTCTCTCCCGTGTTCTTTGTGCTTCTATATTGCTAGAGTTTTCACCCGCAATGTGGTCACAAACAGGTGATCCGGATTTCATAGGTATCGAAATGGCTCCAGTTCCTGATCATGTACATGGCGATGTGGACTTGCCCGGCAAAGCCGATGTGGTGGTGATCGGGGGTGGAATCGCTCCGACTGTGGCGCGGCATGAATGTGCGCGTTGGTGCTGAGACAGGATTTACCGAGTGCGGTATTCTTTATCTGTGCAAGGATGACCGCGCCCTTGCGAGGAACGAAAAATGGTTGGATGAATTTGCCCGGCCTTATCAACTTTCTTCCCGGATGATTGGCGCCGATGATGTGGCCGATCTTGTGCCGGGTGCGGTGATCCCTCCCAAGGGCGCGCTATTCACACCAACTGACGGGCGCGCCGAACCGCAGAAGGCTGCACCGGCAATTGCAAATGCCGTGCGCTCGCATGGGGGCAAGATTTTTACCAATTGTGCCGTGCGCGGGCTGGAGACTAAAGGCGGCCGGGTCAGCACCGTGGTCACGGAACGTGGGTCGATCAAGGCGGGCAGTGTCGTTCTGGCTGGCGGTGCCTGGTCGCGACATTTTTGCGACAGCCTGGGCATTTCCCTGCCTCAGTTGACGACGGTCAGTTCCGCCATGTGCACCGAGCCGCTTGATATCGGACTTGAACATTCTGTCGGCGGTGACAAGTACTCCTTCCGCAAACGTCTTGATGGCGGCTACACGATTGCCCATGGCGGCATGAGTGTGTCGGATATTGTGCCCGCAAGTTTCCGGTTCATGCGTCAGTTTCTGCCGGCATTGAGGTCTGAATGGGGATCCATAAGCCTGCGTTTCGGCAAGCGCTTCTTTGATGAATGGTCCTTGTTGAAACCTTGGAAACTGGATGGTGTGTCGCCCTTCGAACTGGTGCGCACGCTTGATCCTGAACCTGTTTCCTGGCTTCTTCATTTCAACTGGCTATTCCGGGCACGGCTTTGGTATTGGCCCCGGAGCCGGCAAGCTCACAGCGGACCTCGTCACAGACAAGACACCCATTGTTGATCCCGAGCCATTCCGATACAGCCGGATGATTGATGGCACGAAATTCAAACCCATGGAGCTTCCGTAGGGTCAGCTAAATTCTTGCAGCTTCCCAATTCTCGCGCAATAGTCTGGAGGGTGAATAAATCCCATGCGGTGCGAGGAGTAAGCCAATGAAATTACTAACACATTTGGTGGCATTTACCGCTGCGGTGCTTATCAGCTGGCAGGCGGTTGCAGGTCCGATTGTCGACGAGGTAGTGAAGGCTGAGGCCCTGGTTAAGGAACGCAAGGACGTAGATGCGATCATCCAAATGGATGTGACGGTGGCCAAGTTTTGGGATGAGGTGCCCCTGACGTTCATTGAAGCCATGTTCGTTGCAAAAAAAAGCCCACCAGCTACGAGCCCCGGCCCAACAATGCGTTCAAGATCGGCGAAGACATGATCATCTATATGGAGATGGCCGGTTACGAATACAGCAAGGACGGAAATCATTTCATTATCAAGATGGACGCCAGCATGGAGGTGAAAGACTCTGCTGGTAATACTGCGGCTGATTGGCTCAGGCTTTCCGAGGGGGGGGGGGGGGGGGCCAATCGATGTTCGGCCTGCTTCAGCATGGAAAACAAGGGAGGTTTTCCATGAGAGCGGCTGTTCAACTGAGAGCGGACTTTCTGGGCGATGACCTGCCTCGCACAGCGCGCAAGAGCGAAGAGGCGGATCAGACGCGGCAGCTTCTTGCCTTGCCGGTGATCCTCGACGGTGGGTCTCGCCGCGAGGCCGCGCGCACCGGCGGCGGGGGCCTGCAGGTGATCCGGGACCGGGTGTTGCGCTTCAAGGCCGGCGGCGCGGCGGCCCTGGTGACCCGCAAGGCGCCCGCAAAGACGCCGATCCTGACAGACGAACACCGCACGGCGCTGGCAGCGACTGTTGAGGCGGGGCCAAAGCCCGATATGGACGGCATCGGGCGCTGGCGGCGGGTCGATCCGGCGCAGGGGGCGCAGGAGGAACCGGGCGTCCCGGTCAGTCGTCAGACGCCGGGACGGGACCTTCGCGCCATCGGGGTCGCCATGGGGTTGGCCAAGCTCTCCGCCCGCCCGCAGCACGACGCACAGCACGACGAGGCCATCGAGGCGTTCAACAAAACGTCTGCGACGTCGTCGACCACATCCGCACCCAATGTGGCGGCAAGCCGATAGAGCTCTGGGTTCAGGACGACGCCCGGATGGGTCAGAAGAACAAACGCACGCGACGCTGGGCGCGGCGGGGGACGCGGCCCCGCGCGCCGCACGATCAGCGGACCGAAGGGGCCTGTCTCTTCGACGCCCTCTGCCCTGCCAGGGCCAAGGGCGACGGGCGGGTCATGCCCTGGTGCGACACTCACCCCATGGCTGAGCCTCTCAAGCTCATCGGTCAACAGGTCGAGGCCGGGGCACACGCCCTCCTGATCCTTGATCGGGCGGGAGGGCAGAGCTCACCCAAATGGGCTGTCCCCGACAACATCATCCTCGTCCCACGGCCGCCAAGGTCACCAGAGGTGAACCCGGTCGAGAACGTCTGGCCGTTCATCCGGGACACCTGGCTTTCGACCCTCGTTTTCAAGACCTGCGACGACATCGTAGATCACTGCTGCCAAGCCTGGAACACCCTCAGGCATCAACCAGGGCGCGTCATCTCAATCGGAGGGCGCGAAGGGGACCATCGGGTGGGAGCATTGAGCGATGGTATAAGATCCTGGGTGGTCAGAAGAATTTTCTTGAGCTTGGTCTGCGGTCGCGCGTTCCAAACAGGGAGTTTTTCGGAGTGATTGTTTACAACTTCAGCGGTCTCGCACCCGGCAAATACACCGTCACCACGTCCATCAAGGATCACAATACGACGGATGGTCCGTCCTCATTTGATCTGCCTTTCGAGATCAAATAAGCACATTGTCAGGCCGCTCAGCTCGGGCGGCTCCTGACAGAGTGTTCCCACTTCTTTTCCAGTGCGCGTGCCTGGCTTGCGGCATATTCCGGGATCTGTTCGACCCGGTCTGCAAAGAAGGGAATGATGTGCAAGCCGATCTGGCCGACGGTTCCGACAATCTGAAGCTCAATGCGCCGCTGCCACATCTCGATTTGTGCCTGTTCCAAAGGGGTTGAGCCGAACAGCGTGGGTTTCGGATATAGAGCTTCCAAGTAACGGCAGATGGCAATGCTTTCCGTGATCACTGTGCCGTCATCGAGTTCCAATGCAGGGACTTCTCCGAGTGAGTTGATTTCAAGGAAGTCGGGTGTGCGGGTTTCGCCACTCAGGACCTGCAAGGTATGAAGCGGCATTTCGATACCTTTTTCGGCCAGAAAAATCCGGACGCGCCAAGGGTTTGGGGCTTGAGCGTTGTAGAGTTTCATTGGCGTGATTTCCTATTACTTTACCAAAAAGTAAAATAATAGCGCTTGCCGTTAATGTCAATGTGTCTGTTTCAGATCGTGAAAATGTACAGCGCATTTGCGTCTATTGGGCGTTTATACCATTGTTTTCGAAAGAAAATTTGAGTGAACACTGCACGACAGTCTGTTCCGGCCTTGTTCAATGCGCATACCCAAAATGCTCCTCAACAAATTGGTGTGCAGAGTTCATAGAGCTTTGTGAACAGAAGGAGCAAACCAGAATGACCCGCAATATGAAACTGTCCTGCATCATTGTGACAGCGATATTCGGAGTTGCAGTTATGACCGCCAGCCATGCCGCCCATGCAAAATGTTACTCATCAATTGCGACGCCGACCAATGCGAGCAAAGCCGGTGCCATCAGCTATGCGCGCAGCTAGGCAGAAAAGGCGACGCGGGTTAAGTGCCAACGCAGAAGCCCAAAATACACCTGCAAGTTTTCAAAGAAATTGGGGCGAAATATGCATGCATATTGTTCCTCAATGGCCGCGATGGGGTGGTCTGGACGTGCCGGGTGACCTCTACTGCGTGCTCTAAATTCTGACCTGTAAGGGTGGGTCTTTGACAGGCGCCTTGCCCGGTGGCTTTTTGTCCTTCGGCTGGGGGATGCCTTTCGGTTCAGGGGTCGCCGGTCGGCGTTTGCGTCTGATACGCTCTGGTGCTGCCGTCCACGGTCGATCCCCACGTCTGGTGCGTGCTGTCCTTGTCTCTAGGACCAATGGTGCACCGGGCTGAACATAAAGGGCGTGCACGCCACGGTGCTGCAGTATCTTGGTCGTGATCAACTTTAATGCGGATGGGCAGGAACCTCTGTATATGAAGGTAATGATGACAATCACCGCGCGCTTGCATTCTTCTGCAAGAATGGCCGGGTGTTTTACGATGACCACTTCCGCCCCTGATTTCAGGTGACCGGTGCAGCCATGTCTGTCGCAACGAAAGCCCTTGCGTGTTGTGGCGTTCTTAAAGCTCGCGGAGTCTCCAAACTTCAGTAACCATCTCTCAGCAACATATCGCCCGGCGCGTTTTGAGCTGAATGCTAGTTTTCCGTCCGCGCGTTGCAAGCCAACTTGTTTGCCATTTGCCGCGACCAGCACATCTGGAAAACTGGCGAACTGCCCAATGCCAATGCCCAGGCCAATGATCGCCAAACCGGCGACACGCCATTTCTGACGCCACAGGAACATCCAGAGAAGCCCTAGGGCAATCAGCAAACCGGCGCTGTCAGGCATCAGAGGGATATGCCGGACCGCCCCCGGCAATGCGGTGACCTGCTTTGCGATCTGGAGAACATATTCGATGCCCTGACCCATCAGGGCCAATGGCCAATGCTCCAGACCAAACGGCATCATGATCAGGGCAATAATTGCCGCAGGCATGACGATTGAACCCACCAGAGGAATTGCCAACAGGTTGCCCAACAAGCTGAAAGCGGCCATACGGTTGAAGTGGAACGCCGCGATTGGGGCGGTGGCCAGGCCGGCCATCAGCGTCGTGGTACCAATGCGGAAGAAGTAGTCGAAAGTCCGCCGAAAAAAACGGACGACCGGGCCGTCGCCGAGCTCCACCGGGCCTCGGGCCGTCCGCCAGTCATCAAGCCATTCAAACAGTGCCACCAAGGCGATCACTGCCATGAAGGAAAGCTGGAAGCTCACCGACATCAAGTTTTCTGGCCGAAACACAAATATGAGCAGTGCGGCAATGGCAACGTTCCGCATGCTGAGTGCGGGTCTGTCACACAAAATTGCGATGAACATAATCGAAATCATGAGAAAGGCCCGCTGCGTGGCGAGGCCCGAACCTGAGATCAGCAGGTAGCCCGCAGCTGACATAAGTGCCAGGACCGCAGCCCATTTCTTGATTGGACGGCTGGTTGCGAGAAGTGGGCTGAGCGCCAGAATTGCGCGGATCAGCCAGAACGCTCCGCCCGCAAAAAGAGCCATATGCAAACCTGAGATGGCGAGGAGGTGAGCAAGGCCTGCGCCGCGCAAATTGTCTCTGTCTTCAGCTGGTATGGCGGCACGGTCTCCAGTGATGAGGGCTGCTGCTACAGCGCCGGATGTTCCTGGTAATGCAGAACGGAGCCTCTGGGTAATCGCGGCCCGGATTTGCTCAATCTGCGCACGCCAGGCGAGCCTGATTGGCTGGACTGGTTGCTTTTTCAGCTGCTCGGGTGACCTGAACAAGATTCCGGATGCGCCAATGCCCTGGTACCAGCGAGAGAACCCGGGATCGTAACCGCCTGGCCAAACCGGTTCCAACGGGTCGAGAAACCGGACCTTCGTTTTTACATAATCGCCGGATCGTGTTCTCGGTCTCTTTTTGCCGTGCCAGCTCAGTTGAATCCGCTCTGGCAGTTTGGCCGCCGCCACGCCTTCGATCTTTTTCGGAACGACTGTGAAACGCCAACCCTTTCCGTTGGGCTTCATCTGAACCTGTTCAAGCCAGCCTTCGACCTGGACGACCCCTAAAGGCAAGATGAGGTTGCCGGGGCCGCCGGTGATAGTCCGAACCTTTGCGACGATGAGTCCGCTCAGGACCAGCGCTGTGCCGATGCAGAGCAACGATGCGGCGGGCCGGCGCGATGCCAGATAGAATGCTGTCGCCAGGTAGACAAGAATGATAACTGCCCAGACCGAAGGTTCCTCAGGAAGTTGAAAATAGATTGCGATGCCCGATGCAACGAGAACAGGTGCCCAGAGAAACCAACGCATACACTCGCGTTCAAGCTGTGCCCTAAGGGCGAGCTCGACGCCAGATATCCAGACCAAAGGACCAGCCGCATCGTCCCGCGCGGCAGGCTTTGACCTCCTACTTGACCAAAGGTCTTCCACCCCGGTCTCCCCGGTTGCAAGCGCTTGCCCGCTTGCCCATGAATACCAACAACAAGCTCTGTTCGGAGCTGCCAAGACATGCTAAAGACCGCACCTGTTAGAATCCACTCTATCATCAACCTTGAAAAAACGGAAGCCGGCGCCCATGAGCACGCCCGTCGTCACACGCTTTGCCCCATCTCCAACCGGGTTTTTGCATATTGGAGGTGCGCGCACAGCACTCTTCAATTGGCTGTTTTCCCGCCATCACGGCGGCAAAATGCTGCTGCGGATCGAAGATACGGACCGTGCCCGCTCAACCGATGAGGCCATTGACGCCATTCTGGACGGCTTGCATTGGCTGGGTCTGGATGCGGATGAAGAGCCAGTCTATCAGTACAAACAGGCCGACCGACACCGGGAAGCCGCTGAGCAGCTGCTCGCCTCCGGAAATGCCTATCGTTGTTATTGCACGCCGGAAGAACTGGCTGAAATGCGCGAGCTTGCGCGCGCTGAAGGGCGTGCACCCAAGTATGATGGCCGCTGGCGCGACCGGGACCCGTCTGAAGCACCGGTCGGTGCTCCGTTTTCTGTTCGGCTCAAGGCATCTCAGGACGGTGAAACTGTGATCGATGATCTGGTGCAGGGCAGGGTCACTTGGTCGAATGATCAGCTGGACGATCTGATCCTGCTGCGCTCCGACGGCTCGCCCACCTACATGCTGTCCGTCGTGGTCGATGATCATGATATGGGCATCACGCACGTGATTCGTGGTGATGATCACCTGACGAATGCAGCGCGCCAGACGCAAGTTTTCAAGGGACTTGGTTGGAACATTCCGAAGTTTGCCCACATTCCGCTGATCCATGGTGCTGACGGCGCGAAGCTTTCAAAGCGCCACGGTGCACTCGGCGTGGAAGCCTACCGGGAGATGGGCTACCTGCCGGAAGCCATGCGCAACTACCTGGTGCGCCTCGGCTGGAGCCATGGCAACGAAGAGGTGTTTTCCACCGAGCTGGCTATCGAGTGGTTCGATCTGGATACAGTGGGCAAGTCCGCTGCCCGGTTCGATTTCACCAAGCTTGAAAGTGTCAATTACGAACACATGCGGCGTCGGGAAAACGAGGTTCTGACCGAGGACCTGCTGATTTACCTGCCTCATATGGAAGGCGGCGCTGAGCTATTGGACCAGATCGACGATCCGCTTCGCAACAAGCTTACGCACGCGATGCCGGGCTTGAAAGAGCGAGCAAAGACCCTGAAGGATCTCATCGGCAGTGCAGAATTTCTCTTTGCAAGCCGCCCTCTGGAAATCAACGAAAAGGCTGCCAAGTTTCTTGATGACGATGCGTGCGTTGTGCTCGGCAAGCTGGTACCTGTTCTTGAGAACCTGGAGAATTGGTCCGTTGACGGTATTGAGATCTGTATCCGCGAATTTGCCGATGCGGAGGAATTGAAGTTCGGCAAAGTTGCACCGCCATTGCGGGCGGCGTTGACCGGAACAACCACATCGCCGACCATTTTTGATGTGCTTGATGTGCTTGGAAAAGATGAGTGCGTGGCCAGGATTCGTGACCAGCTGGGCTGAGCCTCACGACCTATTGTGCACTGCGTGATTTTGCTAGCACTTGCAGCATACGGACGAATGAAGTACCTCTAAGGGGGTCCGAAGAGTACGATGCGGTCCTTCGCTGGCATGGCGCGCGCCACCCCATTGGCGCAGCAGTCCAATGCCGAGTCCCCTGCGTGCGACAAGGCTCCGGTTCAACAACAATAGAGGCAAAGATATGGCGGGAAATTCACCTGAAAATGCGACATTCAAGGTTGGCGGTGATGCCGTGGACATGCCGGTCTATACTGGCAGCATTGGACCCCAAGCCGTTGATATAACTTCATTCTACAGAGATACAGGCAAGTTCACTTACGACCCGGGCTTCACGTCTACGGCGTCCTGTGAATCTGAAATTAGCTACATTGATGGCGACGAAGGCGTCTTGCTTTACCGTGGTTATCCCATTGAGCAATTGGCGGAACATGGCGATTTCATCGAGACCTGCTACCTGCTGCTTTACGGTAATCTGCCTACACCGGCGGAACGCAAGGAATTTGAGGACGCGGTCACCTATCACACGATGATTCATGAGCAAATGCACCGGTTCCTGACGGGTTTCCGGCGCGATGCTCACCCAATGGCGATCATGGTTGGTATGGTCGGGGCGCTCTCGGCCTTCTATCACGACTCTACCGATATCAATGATCCAGAACAGCGTGAGATCGCCAGCCGCAGGATGATCGCCAAGATGCCGACCATTGCGGCGTTGGCGTTCAAATACCACATCGGGCAACCCTCAATTTATCCGAAGAACAATATCGAATATGCGGCGAATTTCCTGCGGATGTGTTTCGAGGTTCCAGCCGAGCCTTACAACGTTGACCCGGTAATCTCTCGTGCAATGGACAGGATTTTTATTCTGCACGCTGATCATGAGCAGAATGCATCGACCTCAACCGTCCGGTTAGCAGGATCTTCCGGTGCGAACCCATTTGCCTGTATTGCGGCCGGGATTGCGTGTCTCTGGGGACCTGCGCACGGCGGCGCCAACGAAGCGTCCCTGACGATGCTTGGTGAAATCGGGCACGTAAAAAACATCCCGGAATATGTAGAACGGGCAAAGGACAAGAATGATCCCTTCCGTCTCATGGGCTTCGGGCACCGGGTCTACAAGAGCTATGATCCGCGCGCGAAGATCATGCAGAAAACAACGCATGAAGTGCTGAAGGTGCTGGGCGGCGGAGATGATCCTCTGCTTGACGTAGCACTCGAGTTGGAGCGGATCGCGCTCAAGGATGAATATTTCATCGAAAAACGGCTCTATCCGAACATCGACTTTTATTCAGGTATCACTCTGAAGGCTTTGGGTTTCCCAACGTCGATGTTCACCGTGCTGTTCGCCCTTGCACGGACGGTTGGCTGGATTGCCCAGTGGAAAGAGATGATTGAGGATCCGAAGCAAAAGATCGGCCGTCCCCGCCAGCTCTATACCGGGCCGACACAGCGGGACTATGTGCAGGTGAAAGACCGCTAAGCCCAGCTCAGTTCAGCATATTTTCTACATTCTGTTTGAGCTTCGGCAGCACCTCCTCTTCAAACCAGGGGTTCTGCCGAAGCCAGCGGTTGTTGCGTGGGCTGGGGTGCGGAAGCACGAGCGTACCGTCTTCTGTTTCTGAGCCAGCTTTGACCGCTTCGGTTACGGTTGCTTTTGATAGTTCAGGCAGATGCCAATCAATGGCATACCTGCCGATGACGAGCGTCAACTCGATACCGGTGAGTCTGGACAGAATTTTATCGCGCCAGCTTTGTGCACATTCAGGCCTCGGCGGCAAGTCGCCTCCTGATCCGGTTCCGGGAAAACAAAATCCCATGGGAATTATCGCGATGCGTTCGTTGTCGTAGAAGGTCTCCCGATCGATGCCCAGCCAATCGCGCAAGCGATCACCTGAGGGGTCATCGAACGGGATGCCTTTTGCGTGGGTTCTGCTGCCTGGTGCCTGGCCGGCAATGAGTATGCGGGCTTGTGAGTAAGCCTGCAGGATGGGGCGCGGACCAAGCGGTAGTCCTTGGCATATGTTGCACGCCCGTACCTCGGTCATGAGTTCGGCAAATGTCGGTTGGATTTCCTGAGCAGGCACTGGCAGCATCCCCTTTGTTAGACCGTCACAAAATCACGCTCTGGTTTGTGCAAACTTACGACTATCAACACAGCTGCGCCATTGAGCCAGTAATATGCAGCATCAAGACCGCCAAAATTCAAGGCAAATGGTGCGGCCAGAAATACAAGGCCGACTGCAAGGTCAACGGCCAGATGCAGCTTGTACGGGATAACCCGAAAAACGCTGAGCCGATGATCTGTCAGCAAGGTCAGGACAAAAGCTGCGAAACCAGTGCCAACCGAAAGCCAAAACGCCAACGGGTTCGTTTGTCCAAGGTTCAAAGCGACAGACAAGGCCATCAGGGCAATGGCGACGGGGTAATCAAGATAGGCGCGGATGGTTTGGGTTACAAAACGAAGCGACATATCTGGGGTTCCTCAGTTGAAGTTGGTTGGGTGCCTTTGCATTGGCTCGGGCGGGCTGAGGGGAAGATGGCTGTGCTTACGGGAATATGCGTCCGTCGTCTTATGCAGGTCGTCCGAATTTTCGGATGATCTAGCAAATTTGATTGCTATGACACTCACGCTCGGCGACTTGGCTCATCTGTGATGTATTGACGTGATTGCTGTACGGTTTGCCCATGAAAATACTTAGAACTGACAAGCTAACTCGGATCGCGAAATACCTCCGGATGTTCCTGACGATCCAGACGTTTATTTTTCTCTGGGCTGCCACGCTCTACAAACCTGTGTTCAAGGCTGATGAACCCAACAAGTTTTTCGAGTTTGCTGTTCTCTGGTCCGGTCTTGCTGTTTGTCTCTTCGTCGTCCCAAGGCTTCTGGAACGAAGCGGCAAAGAATGGATCAAATGGGCCGGGGGCATTGGCTTGCTCTTGGGGGCATGGAATTGCTCGGCGCGGGAATGCGCCATGGCATATTCTCGGTGAACGACCTGCTGTTGCCTGTATTCTTTATCTTGCCACCGTTGCTCTGGGGAGCGATCACACCGTCACCACCCAGGACGATGGAGAACTAATCCTCTTCCTGGTTCCCGAACAACTCGCGCAGCACTTCGTCGGTGTGCTCCCCACATTGTGGGGGCGCACGGCGATAGGTAACAGGAGTCCGGCTGAATTTAACCGGGTTGCCGACAAGTTCCACGGATCCCGTATCCGCATGCTCAAATGGCATCGTGATCTGCATTCCACGCGCCTTTACCTGTTCGCTTTCGAACACCTCCGGAATGGTGTTAATGCCCCCCCCCCCCCCCCAGGAACATTGTTGGCTTCCATGGCGTCCACAAGGCCCTGCTTTTTGAGCGTTGAGACGCGTTCTGCAATGATAGCGATCAGTTCTTCCCTGTTGGCAAGGCGGACCGGGCTTGTGCTGAACCGCTCATCGGCGGCCAGTTCCGGAATTCCGATGATCTCGCAGAAGCGGCTGTATTGACCATCATTCCCGGCGGCAACAATGACGTGGCCGTCTGATGCTTCGAAAACCTGATAGGGCACAATGTTGGGATGCTGATTGCCCTGGCGTTTGTGGGGATTGCCGGACATCAGTAATTTGTTGCTTCGTTCACCAACTAGGAGACTTGGGTGTTGACCAGTGACACATCAATCTGCTGACCGAGGCCTGTCAGATCCCGATGGCGCAACGCGAACAGGATCCCGGTCACGCCGTAGAGACCGCACACGATGTCTGCAATGCCAACGCCAACTTTCATAGGCTCGCCATCCGGTTCGCCGGTCAGGCTCATGATGCCTTCATAACCTTGCGCCAGCAGATCATAACCTCGCCGGTGAGCATTCGGTCCGGTTTGACCGAACCCGGTTATGGAACAATAGATGATGGGCGGGATTTTCGGCGGTCAATGTTTCGTAATCCAGGCCATATTTCTTGAGGCCGCCGAGCTTGAAGTTTTCCATCACCACGTCGCAGTGACGAGCGATCATTCGCAAAGTTTCGGCGCCCTCCGGCGTGGCCATGTCCACAGCGATGGATCGCTTGTTGCGATTTGCACAGAGGTAATAGGCGCCTTCTCTGGTGTCGTTGCCGTCCTTGTCCTAGACGTATGGTGGCCCCCAATTGCAGGTGCCGTCGCCGGCGCCCGGGCTCAATCTTGATGATATCCGCGCCATAATTGCCGAGTAGTTGGGCGGCCGTCGGGCCAGCCAGAATCCGGGTGAGATTGAGAACACGTATGCCCCGCAATGGCCGTCTTTGCCAGGTTCGGCCTGGTCTTGTTGTTCGCTCATACCCGTTCCTGTCTAGGTTGTGCCGTGCATCTGCCGCCGGCGTTCGCCCACCATTTCCGATGCTTCATCTGTACCGTTGTGGAAGGTGCCGAACAAGCGGTCCCAATGGGTTTCTGACGAGCCATAATTGCACTCGTGATAGCGATGATGAAGCTGATGGAAGAATTCGCCCAGTTCGTACTGCTTTTTGTCTCCGACCAGCAGACCTTCGAAGCAGCCGGCATGAGAAGTGGCTGCGCTGAGCACCTGGCTTTGCTGATAGAAGAAAATATGGATCGGGTGAGAAGCGACAATCCAATGAGTCATGACCGAGCTCAGCCAGAGGATGTGCTCAATCGGATGCATGGAGCACCCGGACCATGGGCCGATGTTGGAATTGCGATGGTGTATAGCGTGGGCAATCCGATAGAGCGGCGGCCAATGGAGTAGGCGATGTATCCAGTAAAAAGAGAACGCTTGCCAGAAGGGAAGCAGAAGGAACAACACGGCGAACCATACGGCATTGTCGGACCATTGAAGCGTTGCCGCAAAGCTGTTTGCATAGCCCCACAGAAGCACGATTTCGTATGCTGACCAGACTGTGACGCCGCTCGCGAGTGACCAGAACATGTTATCCAGCACTTGGTCACGGAATGTGAAGCTGCGGTTGGATTTTGCGAGTTCGCGATGCTCGTACCTCAGTTTCTTTCCCTGCTTAGCGAATGTGTAGAGATAGAGGTGCAGTCCACCTGCAACGATGACAAGCATGGTCAGATTACGCAGATAAACTTCTGCCATCCAGTCGAGTGCAAACTCCCGACAGCGTTCAAGCGCAGGTGTGAAATAGAACCAGGTCAGTGTTGCAATGCAAAGGATGATGACCCGCTCCGTAATGGGGAACCACATGCGCGCCAGCCAGCGTGCAGTCACTCCGGGCCGCGACGGCCAGTCGAAATAGGGCGCTAGTGAAATGGGGAGTTGTGGATTGTGGTTCCATGCAGAGCGCGGAGACTTCGCGTTTGATGTTTCCTGCTCAGTCATTCCGAAACCCCTCCGTCTTGTCCAAAGATCTGTTGCACCTTGTTGTCATGATACAGCAGCAGCTCATCAGCATAGTGAAACTTATACATCCCAGACGCTGGCGGCAAACTTCGGATAGGGATCGGCGATCTCTTGAGAAAGGGTTTCCCGGAGAAGCTGCAGCCTGTCTGCTTCTGGAACTGGTGTGTCGGGTGTTTGTTCTGTGTGGTCAAAATCAAAGCCGGTATTGTCCAACACTTCTTCAAGCGTGTGGCCCGGATGAATGCTCTCCAGACGAAATCTGGCCCTGTCCTTCTGGAATGAAAATACGCAGAGATTTGTGACCAGAGCATGTGGTCCGCCCGGCCGGTGTACCCCTGGTTCGCTGGTGCCCGGCGCACTGATGAAGTCCACCTGATCAACCATTGTGCGGCGGGTATGCTCATCACGAAAGAGGATCACGCGCGGAACCAGATAATAGAGCAAGGCCGATCCGAAGGAGCCGGACCAACGCACCTTCATTTGCGGGTAATCGCCAACCCCAACCAAATTGATGTTGCCTTTGCCGTCTATCTGACCGCCGCTCAGGAAAAAGGCTCCAATTCGTCCTTGTGAAGCCATGTCAAACAGCTCGCTCACACCGTCGTTCAGGGCCTGCAGATGCTGACTGTTCAGCACTGTGACCCGGCTCTTGCCGCCGGAGAGGGTCCGCTGCAGCAAGGCTGCCGATCCGGGGATGGGCGAAGATACGCCCACGGCAATATGATCCACGCCATCAAGCAGCCGCGCGATTACGCAGATCAATAATTCCTCAGGACTGTAATCCATTTATTCCGCAGCAACATGACGGGCTGGTTGTGGCCCTTGCTCCAGGAATTCTGCAAAACCTTCTGGCGTCCGTGCCATTCTCGCATAAGCTTCCAAGGCACCGGCGTCTGCATTGTACCGGCCTGGCAGTGGCGCGGGCCATGCCCCTCTTTCCGCTTTTGCGATTGAAGTGATGTAGTGGGCCGGGATTGTGGCGGGCGCGCGCAGCTCATCCTGCATCAGATCATCATCAATGATCTCTTCCACAGTTACCAGCGTCTGTTTTGCAGCATGGGCCATGGTCATCATTTCGCGCGTCTTGCCAATCCAGACATTGCCAAAGCGATCACCAAGAGGCGCATGAAACAGCGCGAAGTCCGGCACGATTGCGGGAAGCACAACAATCGGATCGCTGTCCTCTGACATGGGGTTGTCAATTATCTTGTAGTCGTCGCGATAATTGAATAGATCTGAACCAATCAGGCCGCGCATGGGGATAAATGGAATTCCTTTTTCGCCGGCTTGGAGTGCGGAAACCAGAGCAGGGCAAGTAGAGTCCTTGAGTTTGACCTCACTTGATTTGACAGCCGCCACAAACCGGGGCGACTGGCCGAACTCATCGAGGGTTATGCCTGCGCTCTCGACCGTCTCAACACATCCGGCGCCGATCAGGATATCTGCTTGGATGCCCGATGTGGGAATTGCAATGAGATGCAAGTTTTTGACGCCGCACTTTATCAGCTCACGCGTTGCCGCTATGGCTGCACCGCTTCGCGTGGGAGGTACGGCCAGTGTTGCGCCATCCGGGATACTGGTGACGAGTTGCTCAAGACTTGAAGATATCATCTGATCCTCTTTGATTGGCGGCGATAATGCCTGATCAGAAGCGGTTTGCCAATCAGGCCGCAACCGCTTTGTCATAGGCTCTGACGAGTTCAGTGGCCTTTGCTGTGACTTCCTTTGCGCTGGTACCGGGCTTGTAAATCGCACGGCCAATGCCAAAACCATTGGCGCCGGTCTGCAACCACGATGTGAAGTTTCCGGCGTCCGCGCGCCCGACAGAAAAAACTTGTATCTCCGGGGGCAACACCGCCCGCAGTGCCTTTAGGCCTTCTTCGCCCATCAGGAAGGACGGGAAAATCTTGAGTCCATCTGCACCAGAGCGCAATGCGGTAAAGCACTCTGTTGGTGTGAACACGCCGGGGAAAGAGACCATGCCCTTCGCTTTGGCGGCCTTGATGACTTCTGGATTGCAATCTGGAGAAACCGCCAGGCGGCCGCCGGCGTTGGTGAGATCCTCTATTTCGCTCACGCTGAGCAAGGTGCCTCCGCCAATGAGTGCGTCGTTGCCGAATTTCGCGGCAATTTGTTCGATGCTGTTGAAGGGCTGAGGGGAATTTATCGGTATTTCGATCTGCCGATGCCGGTATCGATGAGAGCTTCAGCGATCTCAAGGGCCTCGTCTAGCTCTATGCCGCGCAATATCGCCACCAGTTTTCTCATCTTGTTTCCGTCAGTTGGAGTTGTTCTCTGGCTGAAATCAGGCCGCGCAAAGTCAACTCCGCCGCATCGACTCGCTCCGGTGTTGCTCCGGCCGCTTCCAGCGCAATCTGATAAAGTTCAGCAAGGCGCTCGGCACCGAGGATCAGTACATATTCCTGCGTCCAAAGTGAGTTCATTGCCTGAACCTCAGCGCCGATCAACATCGCAGACAACCGCGCTTTTGAAGCAGTCGCTTCTGTGCCGTGCAAAAGGTCGTTTGCCCTGATCGAAAACAGATCGGGCAGGCCAGGGGGGCGACCCGCAATTGTCGTTTTGACAGCAGATCGGAATTCTGCGAGATCCAGATCGTCGTTCCTGAGCGAATGTTTTAGGACGGAGTGATTCTCCAGGAGGGCGTAGAATTCGTCGGTCATGATCGATTTGAAATGGATGATTTGTCCGTTTGCTATCTGAACCCATTTTGTGTGGGTGCCCGGCATGCAAATCACACCTTTGAAGGCGGGTCTTGATGCGAGCAAGCCGGCAACCTGGGTTTCCTCACCGCGCATAACATCGGCGAGATCAGATTGTTGCAAGCCGGGAAGTATACGGGCATCCAGGCGGGTGTCGGAAACCGGGGCCGGCTTGAACTGTCCTGGCACTAAAGGCTCAGAGGGTACAGACAAGTATTCCGCTTCCGTCCAGCCCTGCCGCGCTCCTACCATTCCGCAGGCCAATATCAAGGTTGGTGGGCCATCTTGAAGCCACTCATCCGCCAGCTTGAGGAGCGCAGGCTCGAATTCCTCAGGCTTAAAGCTGCCCATGCCCTTGTCCGAGACCGCAGTCTGGATGACGCGATTTGCTGAATCCATGCCCCAATCTGCCGCGATCCAGGAAACGTACTGCGTCATCACTTTCTACCTGCTTGCAAGGATGATTGATCTGAACAAATCATCCGCCTCTGCCAGATTTGTCTGCGATGGGATGCGAACATCTGCAGTTTGCGCCCAGTTGAGTTCTTTCCAGATGAGGGCATCAATGGCCGGAATGCGGGGACCGCTTCCGATCTCTTTCGCCTTGCTTTTAAGTTCCAGCAGATGGGCAATTTGGTCCATCATTACATCGTCCAGAGAAAGATCGTTCGTTAAATCCTGGAGGTTCATCGGGGGCGCGGTTTTCGGGTGTAACCTGATCCAGCGAATCGCAAGGGCCGGGCGGAGAATATGGGAATATTTCTTGAAGTTGACCTCATCGTTGTCCCCCACATGCTTGCCCCATTGGCTGCGGGCCAGGCTGGCGTAATGATGCAAGCATGCTGTCTGATGTGCGATCTTGCCCGCGAATGAGATGAGCTTGTTACAAGTATCCCGATCCCATTGGTAACGGATAGGGCTGGAGAGCCACTCAAGCATCACCGGATTTGGCTTCAGCAGAAGTCCAAGCGCTTTGCGGATGTCCCAGCCGCTGATGTCCAAGACTTCGTCGATGGGGAACTCGATGACATCCCGGCCAAGCCTGATGCTCAGATACCAGGGATACGGATGAGCATAAACAAAGCGCACGTCATAGTCGCTGTCAGGTGAGGGAAAGCTCCATGCGTAGCTGCCGCTCTCGATTGCATAAAGAATTCTTACATCGAAAGCGGCCTCGATCTGTCGCAGCTGCTCATTGATCGTCGCGCGAACATCTTCGTCAATCGAAGAAACAAAAGCTGGAAGGTTCATGTGTCAGAGGTGGTCTCGGGATTTCGGAGTTGTTAAGGTGGCTCGTCCAATGAGAGAGACGCTCCAAGATGACGAAGAGAAAGAACCATTCGCCAGAGTTCAAGGCCAAGGTTGCGCTTGAGGCGATCCGTTAAGATATGACGCTGGCAGAACTGTCGAAGAAGTACGGTGTGCACGCGACCCGGATCAGCACGTGGAAGCGGGCAGCGATCCAAAATAGGGCATCTGCGTTTACACGGCGGGGGCCGATCCGGCTGCGGTCAATACGGCCGGGATCGAGAAATTGCATTCCAGGATCGGTCAGCTTGTCGTCGAGCGGGATTTTTGGGCCGATGCCTCGTTTCAACTGCTCGGGACGCGCGGCAAAAAATGGTGAGCAAGGATCATAAGCTGAGCCTTCGCCGTCAGTGCGCGTTGCTGACGCTGACGCGGTCCAACCTGGACTATCCCCCGAAGGGCGAGAGCACAGAGAAGCTGCGGTTCATGGCAATCATCGATAAGCAGTTCCTGGAAACGCCCTGGTACGGATCACGCCAGATGGCGCGGTACCTGCAGCGTCAAGGCCACAAGTGTGGGCGGCATCGGGTCCGGAGGTTGATGCGCCTCATGAGGCTGGTTCCGATCTACCAGGCCCCCAACACCAGCAAGAAACATCCGCAACATAGGATATGGCCGTATCTGCTGAGGACCGTGGTGATTGAACGGTCTGACCAGGTCTGGTGTGCGGATATGACCTCCATCCCCCTGCGCAGAGGGTTCCTGTATTCGGTGGCCATCATGGATTGGTACAGCTGCAAGGTACTGGCCTGGCGGCTGTCAAACACGCTGGAGGCCGAACTCTGCGTTGATGCTTTGAAAGAGGCGCTGGCCAAGCACGGGGCAAGCCGGAGATATTCAACCTCGATCAGGGGAGCCAATTCACCAGCGCAGACTGGCTTGATGTGCTGAGCGACGCGAAGGTCGAGATCAGCATGGACGGCAAGGGGCGCTGGATTGACAACAGGATGATCGAGCGCCTGTGGCGGTCGCTGAAGTATGAATGCATCTATCTGCATGCCTTTGAGACTGGCTCAGAGGCGAAGGCCGGTATCCGCAAATGGCTAACCGACTGCAACGTCGAGCGACCGCATCCGGTCCACGGCATCTTGACCCCCGACGAGGTCCATGCCAGCAAAACCGAACCCATGAAAATGGCAGCCTGATTTGAAATCCTGATCCACCTTGGCAAGGCTGAAAACTGGTCGAAAACCTAGGACAACCTCTGACTGGCCCAATTCAAATCCGGGTGCTTGATATCAGGCTGCGTTGTTGGAAGTAAGTGCTGGACGACAGAAGAGTTTTTCTATTGCAATATGGTGGCGAGGGAACCGGTAAACAGGAGAGAAAAATGTCAAAACCTGTGAGGACTGCCATTGTGACCGGAGCCGCCCGAGGTATCGGCGCTGCTGCTGCCAAGCGCATGGCCGCTGAAGGATGGAATGTCGTGGTGGCCGATATTGACGATCACGCTGCCGATGAGACAACAGCTGAGATTACTGCGGAAGGCGGGACTGCGCTTGCCCAACGTTTGGATGTGAGCGACCGCGGCAGTATCAATGCAGTGATCGACGATGTGGTGACCCGATACGGGCGCCTCAATGTGTTGGTCAATAATGCCGGCGTCATGGACCGGATGCCATTTCTTGAAATGACGGATGAATTCTGGGACAAGGTGCTGGGCATCAATCTGGTTGGTACATTCATGTGCGGGCAAGCAGCTGCCCGTCAGATGGTGGAGCAGGGTAGCGGCGGGCGGATTGTCAACGTGGCGTCCAACTCAGGCATATTCGGTGGGCGGGGCAGGGCGGCCTATGGTGCCAGCAAAGCCGGCATTATCAACCTCACGCAAACCATGGCCATTGAGCTTGCCGAGCACCATATTCTCGTCAACGCAGTTGCGCCCGGACCAACCAAAACTGGCGATCATATGCCAGATGAGCCCTGGCCAAGCGTGAAGGCTCGCATGCCGCTTGCCCGCTTTGGGCGTCCAGAAGAAGTTGCCGAGGTAGCGTTCTTTCTCGCATCAGACGCATGCAGCTTCACAACAGGCCACGTGTGGGGCGCCGATGGCGGATACACGATAGCAGGCATTATGGAAGGTTAGCATTATCTGTTGACTCTAAGGAAAACCCGTGGACGCCACCTTTCGAAAACCGAAAGCAAATTAGGTGCCCAGGGTGCCTTTGGCAGTTCGCATGCGTCGCGCAAAGCGTTGATGTGGGTTTCATAGGCGTAATCAACGAACGTGCGGATTTCGTTCCACGCGGCGTGCTGATCAAGTACGTTTGCCGGATCAACCGGAGGCATCGTTCGGTGACACGGCGTTCGCCAGCACTGTGCTGCAATAATACCCTTGGGGAATTGGTTGACTGAACTGGTGACAGTCCACACAGGATCTTTCGGAGACCAGCGTAATCCCCAGATTGCCCGGCAGAGGAACAGCTGCGTTGCTCAACGGCAAATTGCGGAGGTGGGCGTTGATATCGCGCGCCGGTGCAACGGCATCGGCCGGGTTCGGGTTGGACCATAGCGGTCCTTTCTATGCAATCGGTTCATACCATTTTGGAGATCGGGTTGAGACCGTCTTTGCGAGTTCCTTGAACGCTTTATCATCCGGGTGGATCAAAAGGACGTTTTCACCACGGTGGCACTCTGGATAGCTGCCCGAGTCACCATCCAGAGTCCAGCCGTCTGCAGAATTTCGTGCTTCCATAGAACCGCCCGGCGGGATGATAAACGTGTTCTGAAACTGCCCGCGGGTCGGTTATCCCAGAAACAGGCTTTGCCGGTGATGCTGCTCTGACAGATCACCCCGAGTAAGCCGATGCTTCTGTTGGACGGTCCAATTCCCATACCAAGTTGATCGCTTAGCATTGTGGCTTCAAATCTTGGGAGCGCAAGGCACACACCGGTTTTTGTGCCATCTGCTTTGCGTCCCCTCATACCCATAAAGTATCGCGATACCTGATGGACCGCGCGCCGTGACACACATCCGGCGAGGTGAAGGGGCCGAAGACCCTGACCCTGACCCTGATCTTCCTGCCCGCCAGATCACCGGAGCTCAATCGGGTCGAGAATGTCTGGCAATCTCTTCGGGAAAACGGGCTCTCCAACCGCCTCTTTGAAGATCAGGCAGACCGTCTTGCCGCCGGATGTGATGCCTGGACCCGGCTCATGAAAGAACCAGCGACAATCAAATCAAGTGCATTTCGCGATTGGACCCAAAACAGGCAAACCTGAAGGCCGTTAGTATCAGGCGTCAGCAGGACTGGTTGATGATGCCGGTCGAGCAGTGTGTCGTGATAGTTGTAATAGTATGGGGGCTCAAGTTTTGACGCACTGGGGTCATGCGCTGTTGAAGGGAGAATCAAAAAAGTACAAAACAAATTGCAACTGTGGTGATCCAAACTGTATCCTGCAGAATTGACATTCGACAAATCCCATAGAAAGCAATTTCACCGGGTCAAGATGCCGTGTTTGCATTGGGTTATGCAAGATTGAAAATTTGCAGATCTAGTATTGTTTGTGAATTCATACCATCGCTCAATGCTCCCACCCGATGGGCCCATTTGCGCCCTCCGATTGAGATGACGCGCCTTGGTTGATGCCTGAGGGTGTTCCAGGCTTGGCAGCAGTGATCTGCGATGTGGTCGCAGGGCTTGAAAACGAGGGTCGAAAGCCAGGTGTCCCGGATGAACGGCCAGACGTTCTCGACCGGGTTCACCTCTGGTGCCCTTGGCGGCCGTGGGACGAGGGTGATGTTGTCGGGGTCAGCCCATTTGGGTGAGGTCTGCCCTCCCGCCTGATCAAGGATCAGGAGGGCGTGTGCCCCGGCCTCGACCTGTTGACTGATGAGCTTGAGAGGCTCAGCCATGGGGTGAGTGTCGCACCAGGGCATGACCCGCCCGTTGCCCTTGGCCCTGGCAGGGCAGAGGGCGCCGAAGAGACAGGCCCCTTCGGTCCGCTGATCGTGCGGCGCGCGGGGCCGCGCCCAACGTCGCGTGCGTTTGTTCTTCTGACCCATCCGGGCGTCGTTCTGAACCCAGCTCTCTATCGGCTTGCCGCCCCATTGGCTGCGGATGTGGTCGGCGACGTCGCAGACGTTTTGTTGAACGCCTCGCTGGCCTCGTCGTGCTGTGCGTTGTGCTGAGGGCGGGCGGAGAACTTGGCGACCCCCATGGCGCGAAGGTCCCGTCCCGGCGTCTGACCGGGACGCCCGCCTCAACAGTCGCTGCCAGCGCCGTGCGGTGTTCGTCTGTCAGGATCGGCGTCTTTCCGGGCGCCTTGCGGGTCATCAAGGCCTCCGCGCCGCCGGCCTTGAAGCGCAACACCCGGTCCCGGATCACCTGCAGGCCCCCGCCGCCGGTGCGCGCGGCCTCGCGGCGAGACCCACCGTCGAGGATCACCGGCAAGGCAAGAAGCTGCCGCGTCTGATCCGCCTCTTCGCTCTTGCGCGCTGTGCAAGGCAGGTCATCGCCCAGAAAGTCCGCTCTCGGTTGACCAGCTGCTGCCATGGAAAACCTCCCTTGTTTTGCATTGTGAAGCATGCCGAACATCGATTGGGAACCCCCCTCGGAGAGTCTGAGCCAGTGAGCCGAAGTATTAGTTCTCTACCTTCGAATCTATTGTTCGCTTGCGTGATGATTTTTTGATGTCGCGAGTCAAAAAACCCCGCGAAACTATTGCTTCGCAGGGTCTTTGTTGCGCGACCTCTAGAGGCCACCCCTCTCGTTGATCAGTGTAACATCAATGCGCGAGCACTGCCAGCATGAGCAGAGCCACGATGTTGGTGATCTTGATCATCGGGTTCACGGCAGGACCGGCGGTGTCCTTATAAGGGTCACCGACGGTGTCACCCGTCACAGCTGCTTTGTGAGCTTCAGAGCCCTTGCCGCCGTGGTTGCCGTCTTCGATGTACTTCTTGGCGTTGTCCCAGGCACCGCCGCCTGCCGTCATGGAGATGGCAACAAACAGACCTGTAACAATCACGCCGAGGAGCATGGCGCCCACCGAGGAGAACGCAGCAGACTTGCCGGCGATCAGTATAATGATGAAGTAACCCACGATCGGTGAGAGCACCGGAAGCATGGACGGGATCATCATTTCCTTGATGGCAGCCTTGGTCAGCATGTCCACCGCACGGCCATAGTCGGGGCGAACTTCACCCTTCATGATGCCGGGGTTTTCCTTGAATTGACGGCGGACTTCTTCAACAACCGCACCGCCTGCACGGCCCACAGCCATCATGCCCATGGCGCCGAACAGGTACGGCAGCAAGCCGCCGAAGAGCAGGCCGGCAACCACGTACGGGTTGGACAGGGAGAAGTCGAGCTCAACATCCTTGAAGTACGGGAACTGCTCGGAGTTCGCGATGAAGTAGTTGAGGTCAGACGTGTAGGCTGCAAACAGCACCAGAGCGCCGAGGCCGGCTGAACCGATGGCGTACCCCTTAGTCACCGCCTTGGTTGTGTTGCCGACGGCGTCAAGCGCATCGGTCGTGTTGCGGACTTCTTCCGGCAGTTCGGCCATTTCGGCAATACCACCAGCATTGTCCGTAACCGGACCGAAGGCGTCGAGCGCTACGATCAGACCTGCAATCGCCAGCATGGTCGTCACCGCGATGGCGATGCCGAACAGGCCTGCAAGACCGAAGGTGATAATGATGCCAGCGATAATGACAAGTGCCGGAAGCGCGGTGGCTTCAAGAGAAACGGCAAGGCCCTGGATCACGTTGGTGCCGTGACCGGTTTCCGAAGACGCCGCAATCGACTGCACAGGACGGTAGTTCGTGCCGGTGTAGTACTCGGTGATCACGATGATCAGGCCGGTAACGGCAAGGCCAACCACACCGCACAGGAACAGGTCCATGCCGGTGAAAGTTGTCGAGCCAAAGGTGTAGGCCTTGTCCATGCCGATGATGTTTGAGGTGATCGGGTAGAGCACGATCAGTGACAGGATCGAGGTAACGATCACGCCTTTGTACAGCGCGCCCATGATGGACTGGCTGGAACCGAGTTTCACGAAGAACGTGCCGATGATGGATGTCACAACGCAAGCTGCGCCAATGGCCATCGGGTACATCTGCAGTGACACGAGGTCAGGCGAAGCGGCAAAGAAGATCGTGGCCAGAACCATGGTCGCCACCAGCGTCACCGCATAGGTTTCGAACAAGTCAGCAGCCATGCCGGCGCAGTCGCCAACATTGTCGCCCACATTGTCGGCGATGGTTGCCGGGTTACGGGGATCATCTTCCGGGATGCCGGCTTCCACTTTACCCACTAGGTCACCACCCACGTCAGCACCCTTGGTGAAGATACCGCCGCCGAGACGGGCGAAGATGGAGATCAGCGAGGCGCCGAAGCCGAGTGCGACGAGTGCGTCGATCACAACGCGGTCGCCAGGGGCTTTGCCCATCGGGCCAGTCAACACGTAGTAGTAGACCGCAACGCCCAGAAGCGCGAGGCCAGCCACGAGCATGCCTGTGATGGCGCCAGATTTAAAGGCAATTGCAAGCCCATCAGCCAGGCTTTTAGATGCGGCCTGTGTCGTCCGAACGTTTGCACGTACGGAGATCAGCATGCCGATAAAGCCAGCTGCGCCTGACAGCACAGCGCCGATCAGGAAGCCAATGGCCACGGGTAGCCCCAACAGCCACATGACGATGAAAAAGATGATTACGCCAGCGATGGCGATGGTTGTGTATTGCCGGGTCAGGTAGGCTTGCGCGCCTTCCTGAATGGCGCCTGCGATTTCCTGCATGCGCGAGTTGCCGGCGTCTGCGGCCAGAACGGATTGGGTTGCCCAGATGCCATAGACAATGGACAACGCACCGCAGCCGATGATTAGCCAGATTACTGAGCTCATCAAACTATCCTTGAGTTGACTGAAGTTAACTGCGCCTGAGCGGCGGCTCGAGACCGAATCAAACCTATCCCAAACCCTCAGGCCTCAAAATCGCCGGGACTTATGCCGAAATTGACGACGTAAATCAACAGGCCTTTCGGATTAGTCCGCAAGGTTCTTTGCCGCATGCTTGGCGTGCAGCGTTGCAGGAAAGGTCAACCTTCCTCCAGAAACATCAATAGTTGTTTCGTTCGCTCTTTGGTGGCTTGCTCAAGGCAGGTGGTAGCGGCCATCGGCTGGATGGTACCGCCCGCATACTGGGCAGCCACCGTTTCGCAGTGGGCATCTCGGAATTTGAGCCAGGCGCGTTGTGCCTTGAGGAGAGACTTGGAGAGATTTACCGGGCTGTCCGCATCCCAGCTCTTGTAAATGCTTGCGTGCTTTTTTATAGGCTGCATTGAGTTCCGCGTCTGCCTTCTTGTAGGCTTCGCCAGCGCATATGTTCATTTGCATTTGGGGATCGCTGCAGTCTTCGGCCAGAGCTGGTCCGGCGGTAAATATGTCAAGACACACCAGTGTAGAGATTGCCATTTTTCGCATTGTTCGTTTGCTCCCTGCTAGCTGGATGATGGCGGGTTGCGTCGCCAGATTTGCAATAGTGCATTGCTTCAATCTATAGCCCAAATGCGTTATCTGGCCACATAAATCCATGAAATATTGTTGCTTTTTTCATAAATGAAGCCTGTCAGGCTGCTTCCGGCCCTGTTCATTCCAGATGGAAAGAATGGCGATCAACACGAGCCAGCGCGGGAGCTGACCACACAAATCTGGAAGGAACCCCAAAATGAATTATACGCATGACCGTATCCGCAAGTTTGCCATTGCCGCATCTGCTATGAGTGTTCTCATGCTGAGCACGACCGCACAGGCGGCCCCAGTGTTATTCAGTAACTGGCGTGAACGCGGGCAGTAGCAAATCTGCAGTCATGACTCAAGTCAATGTAGGTACACGGCAAGGTGCATTGCGTTGGTGCTTTACGCAAACTCGCGGCCAGCGTTGCCGAGTTGCCTCAAAGACAACGACCAGCTGCCGTCACAAGGCAAGATTGCATGGCGGCCAGACGAGCATTCGCTGGCAATGCACGGTGAGCTACCGCGCGTGTGGTTAGATTGTTTATCGATCATAGCTTCACTTTGAATGCCGGCGATGAACGCAATTGTCGGCATTCTTATTTTTCGTCGGACAATCTTGCCCGCTCAATTTGCGCGAGATCGCAAATGACATCCACCATGGATGAGAAATCCTGACCTCCATATCCGCGCGCGCGGGCTGACGAAAAGGCCTCGCGCACGGCAGCTGCAACAGGTACCGGGACGCGGGCTGCGTTTGCGGCCCCGACGATTAGAGAAATGTCCTTGTGGGCAAGGTCAATTGTAAAGCCGGGCTCCGTGTCGCCCGCCAGAACCTTGTTTGGCCAGTTGACCTTGAGTTGGCCGTTTGTTGCGGTTGTTCCATGTATGACGTCCAGGGTGGTCTCAAGATCGAGACCGAAGCGGTTGCTCAGCGCCAGGGCTTCTGCGTTCAGCTGGCAGAGGATGATCGCCAGATAATTGTTCACCAATTTGGTGCGTGTCCCCGTTCCGCCTTTGCCGCAATAGTGAATTGTCGTTCCCATTGCCTTAAGCAAGGGTTCCACGGTCTCAAAATCTTCACGCTCGCCGCCAACCATGAAGAGACTTTCGCCGCGTTCAGCATGAACGGCCAACCGGCCAATCGGTGCGTCAACGGCACGGTGACCTGAGACCTTCGCCACTTCATGCAAATCATCCGTTGTTTCCGGATCGATTGTCGAGAGGTCGAGAACAATGGTGCCCGCCGCAGCGTTCGCCAAAACGCCGTCTGGTCTCATAACGACTTCACGCACTTCGCGGCCACTGGGCAAGCAGGTGATGACGATTGGACATTGGCTGGCGACCTCCGCAGGCGATCCTGCAGAAGCTGCACCGAGGCTGGTCAGATAGTTGACCGGGTCGGCATTGAGATCGCTGACAAGCAGGTTGAAGCCCTTTTTCTGGCAATTCGCTGCCATTCCCCGCCCCATTGCGCCAAGGCCAATAAATCCGGTGAGCTGATCTTTTAACGACATTTCGTTTTCCTCTACTATCGGCTGGGCGGTATGCCTGCTTGTCTTAAGGCGTGATAGATCACATTTGCTGCTTAAACTCAATTAAGGTCGAGGAGTGGGGTTGAATTCTGATTTGGATGTGCGCGTTTGAATTTGGAACTTGAAAAGCGAAATGATAAGGCTGATTGGAAAAGCGAGTTCAATCAATGTGCGCAAGGTTTTGTGGACGTGCGCGGAGTTGCAAGTTGATTTCCATCATGATCAACATCCGGGAGACTCTGATCTTGGGAATGGCGTAGAACAGGGTACGCTTAATCCAAACCAGTTGGTTCCGGTACTGATTGACGATGATTTGGTGTTCTGGGAATCCAATACGATCATCAGATATCTGGCAGGCACCTATGGAGGCAGTCATCTTTTGCCCGAGAGCCCAAAATCACGAGCATCCATAGAAAAGTGGATTGATTGGCAGGCCTCAGAATTGAACCCAGCCTGGTCTTATGCATTTCAGACCATCGTGCGAAGGAATCCGGAACAAGCGGAAGCAACGCGGTTACAAGGTTCGTTGCGGCGTTGGGCCGAAAAGATGGATATTCTTGAGGTACAACTGCAAGCAACTGAACGTTACATTGCCGGGGAGTGTTTCAGTCTTGCCGACATTCCAGTCGGGTTATTTGTCAATCGATGATTCATGACTCCCGGCACGGATCATCGTCACCCCGCAGTTGCAGCCTATTATGATCGGCTGGCAACGCGGCCTGCTTATGAAACGTTTGGCCGGAATGGAATGGCTTAGCTGCTCGTTATAGTCCTGCGCACATGCCGCCATCCAGGTTGATGGCTGTGCCGGTGATGTAAGTGGCGCGGGCTGAGCACAGAAATGCGGCCAGATCCCCGTAATCTTCTGCATCTCCTATCTGGCCGAGCGGGACTGTCCGCCCCATGTCACTATAGAGGTCATCAAGTTTGCTGTCTTCAGCACGGCGCTCCCATTGCGCGCTCTTGAGCAGACCAATACAGATTGCGTTAACCCGGATATTATCCACTGCAAATTCGTTGGCGAGGGACTTGGTCAAATTGAGGCCGGCGGCGCGGGTGAGAGATGTGGGCAGCTGACGTGCTGGAGGTGTCTTTCCGCCGCCAATTGAAGCATTGACGATTGATCCACCGCCCCTGGCTTTCATGTATGGAACAACTGCCCGGCAGAGACGAACCGCGGCCATCACTTTCAAATCGAAGTCTGCCTGCCAGGCTTCGTCGGGAATATCTTCCAATGCGAATGCTGCCGAAGCGCCTGCATTGTTTATGAGGATGTCAACGCCGCCAAACTTCTCGATTGTTGCATCCGTCAACTGAGCGCAATCTTCTGCTTTCGAAACATCAGCCGTGACGGGGACGGCAGTGCCGCCAGTTTCCTCAGCCAATTTTGCTGCGGTCTCTTGAAGATAATCTGGTCTGCGACCACAAATGACGACATTTGCGCCTTCGCTTGCGAGGCGGTGCGCAGTTGCGCGGCCCAGTCCGTCGCTCCCGCCGGTTACGATCGCAATCTTCCCTGCCAAACCCAAATCGAACATAAGTCAGCCCTTCCTCTGATCCAACGGAGAACGTTATTTTCGCCCTGGAGGCAGGTCAATAGGTGAAGAGAGGCAATAGGTCCGAAGTCATTGAGTGGCGCTTAATGAACCCGCACATCAGAGCGACACAAAATCTGACCGGATCTGTGAAGCCCTGCCGTCTTGTGCTGCGCAGTTGACGGCAAGGGGCCAAATTCTCAGTACCGCCTCAGTAGCCCGATCAGTTTGCCCTGAACGTCAACCCGGTCAGGACCAAAGATGCGGGTTTCATAAGCTGGATTGGCGGTTTCAAGTGCAATAGAGGCACCTTTCCGCCGGATCCGTTTCAGCGTCGCTTCCTCATTGTCAACCAGCGCAACCACGATGTCACCATTGTCGGCTGAATCCGATTTCTTGATCAGAACCGTATCTCCATCGAGGATACCGGCTTCGATCATGGAGTCACCTTTGACTTCCAACGCGTAGTGCTCTCCCAGCCCAAGCATTTCCGGTGGTACGACGATGTTGTGGCTGTGATCCTGAATGGCGGAAATGGGAACACCGGCAGCAATCTTGCCCATCAAAGGCACAGTTGCAGCTTCGGCTTCTTCGTTTCCATTGGCGGCCGGCGGGATCTGGCGCCGCTTGCCCAGTGACCCCTGAATTACACTTGGGCTGAAACCGGTTGCCTTGCGCGGCATTCCAGGAGACATGGTTTCCGGCAATTTCACAACTTCAAGCGCGCGCGCCCGGTGTGGCAGACGGCGGATGAAGCCGCGTTCTTCAAGAGCCATGACCAACCGGTGAATGCCGGACTTGGAGCGCAAATCCAGTGCTTCTTTCATTTCTTCAAACGAAGGTGGGACGCCAGACTCCTTCAACCGCTCATTGATGAACATCAAAAGGTCGTATTGTTTACGTGTCAACATGTGTAGATTTCACTTTGTTCAACGGACGTTCCGCCCTGATGGGCAATTACTCGCAGCCCCATCAGAACAAATCAGAAACATATTTACATGTTCTTTTTATGTTCGGCAAGGATTAATTTGTCGTTAATGGGAACAGTAACAGCTAAGAATAGCGCTTCAGGATTGCAGAAATGTCTTGTTCTTTTGGAGCGGGGGTCAGGTTTGCGGTTTTTTGGCCCGGATGGAGCGTGGCGATTGTGTTGCCCTTTTGGGTTACGGGAAGAGTGAATGAGAGTTCCACAAGTTTCCTTGTGCCGTTGTTAGCGAAATCCTTGCCTGGCGGATACTTGGCCGGATCGGAATACACCTTGGTTGCGTTTTCAATTGCGTCCGGCTTTGCCCAGTGCATGGCACCTGGAAAATAGGACCATTTCCCGGGGATGGAATTTGACAGTTCATTCAAGATTGGTTCGGGTGAGAATTTGATTCCGAGTTCGGCCCTTGGGACATCGCAACATGCCGGACACCAGACTGTTCAGAAAACGCTCTAATACTGCGGCTCACTGGCTCAGGCTCTCCGAGGGGGGTTCCCAATTGATGTTCGGCCTGCTTCAGCATGGAAAACAAGGGAGGTTTTCCATGGCAGCAGCTGGTCAACTGATTCTTTGGAAGAACCCAGTGTTGCGGGTGCGGAAAGTGGTTTTGGAATGAGTGCGCGAGCGCCTTTCTGATCAGGCTTTTTGCGTTTGCTGCGGTGCAGGAAAGCCCTTTGCTGATTTGCGGAGGTTTTGGGCGGTTGCGGCGCGCAGGAATTCATCATTTGCGCCGCAGGGGCCGGGTAATCGCAATCTGCCGAGGCCGAGGAGGCGTTTGAGGTGGGCAAAGAGCCTCTCGACCTTCTTTCCGAGTTTCATCGAGATGTCGTATTGGCGGGTCTTGGCTATTTCGCGGGCGACTTGGCGAGCGACTTGGCGGGCCTCTTCATGTTCTTCACGGGTGATCTTGCGGGCCTCTGCTTTCGGGCAGCCTTTCATCCTTGATGGGCAGGCCTGACAGGTGTGCTTCAGCGCCTGATACTTCGCGACGCCCTTGCCCGTCGGACCGCGGTTCGGATCGGAACAGTTCCGGCGCAACTGCTTTAGCGCTTCGCCTTCCGGACAGAGCTATTGGTTGTTCTCAGCGTCCCATTCGAAATCAGCACAAGACCCTGTGCCATCCTTGCGACTAGCCTGGTCGAGCCCTGGGATGTGGGGTTTGATGTCGCGTCTCACCAGCCAATCCAGCCTTGGACCTGATCCACAGGCGGCCGTCCGCAATAAGCTGCTCAGGATGGAGAGCAAATTTATCCTTGACCCGGTCTGACCTTGAGCGCACGCAGCCAACCTCAGCTTGTCGGATCGATCTGCTCGCCTCAACACCGACGATCACGCTGGGGTCAGTGTCAATCAGAGAGTTCGTGGAACAGGCAAAGATTGCAGGACCTTTACGGGCTGCTGTCCACTGACTGGACGGGTCGGAATGTGATGTGAACTCAGGCTCAACAGTCGTTGCTGCCCCAAAGGCGGCATCATCCAGGACTTCCAAATATGCCTTCACCGCGCGGGGCGCCTCTCCTGGATCAATGGCGCTGCGATCCCACTCTTCCCCGGGCCTGGAGTTCTGTTTGTTGGCGTCGGCTTCAATCAAACCGCCATCCGCCGCAAAACGCTGACCGCTTGACAGACCGGCAGAAATGCACCGCGCTACGGTCATCTCGAAGAGGGGCCGCAGCAAATCACTGTCGCGGAACCTGCCATGACGGTTCCTGGAAAAAGTGCAATGATCCGGCACAGCGTCTGTCAGATCGAGACGACAGAACCAACGATACGCCAAGTTCGGATGCACCTCTTCGCAAAGCCGCCGCTCTGACCGGACCCCCAGGCAATACCCGACCAGCAGCAGGCGGATCAGCACCTCGGGATCAAGTGAAGGACGACCAGTATGACTATAGAAATCCGCCAGATGCCCACGGAGGCTGCTGAGATCAACAAACCGATCTATTGAGCGCAGAAGGTGATCTTTCGGTACAGGATCCTCAAGCGAAAACTCATAAAACAGCGCAGCTTGTGCTTCTTTCTTCGGTCCTGACATCGCCATCAAACCCCTCCAGCAATACAAGAATTGAAGCAGCGATCAGCACACCAAGCAAGAAGAGTTTTTCAACAAAATTAGTTGAACAGCCGCTTCCATGGAAAACCTCCCTTGTTTTCCATGCTGAAGCAAGCCGAACATCGATTGGGAACCCCCTTCGGAGAGTCCGAGTCAGTGAGCCGCAGTATGAGGTTGCAGTCTTAGAGTTCTGATTTGCAACTGGTTGAGTGAATTCAGCCGGTTGTGGTTCTGTTCGCTTGTGAAACTGAATGGAGATCACGATGGCCTGGACCGACCTCACTCGCCGCCAACATGCCCGAACGGGCGGCAGGTATGCAAGCGACCTGCCCGCCGCGGAAGGGGCGATCATTGAACCTTTGATGCTGTCGCACACGTTCACCGGCAGGCCGCGCAAGACCGACCTTGCGCCCTGTGTTCGATGCGCTCCTTTACATTGCGACAACCGGTTGCCAGTGGCGGCTGTTGCCGAACGCCTTTCCACCGGTTTCGACGGTGCGGGGGTATTTTCAGGGCTGGCGCACTGACGGACGACTGGACGAGATGACCCGCGCGCTTGTCGGGATGGCGCGTCTGGCCGAGGGTCGCAAGGCCCGCCCGCCCGCCGGTATCCTCGACAGCCAGAGCGTGAAAGCCACGGAAAGGGGCGGGGTTACCGGCTATGACGTGGGCAAGCGGATCAAGGGTCGCAAGCGCCCTGTCGTCACCGACACGCTTGGCTTGCTGGTCGGATGGGTGGGGCACAGTGCCGGGATCCGGGACCGGGACGGTGCGCCGGATGTGCTGAAAGCCGTGGCCGTGCGGTTTGCCATGTTGCGCCCTATTTTTGCCGATGGCGGCCAGGCCGGGCCAAAGCTGCGCGACGCCTTGAAAGCCATCGGGCGCTGGACCGTTGAGATCGTCAAACGCTCCCACATAGCCGGGGGCTTCAAGGGTCTCCCCCGCCGTTGGGTCGTCGAACGCACCCTTGCCTGGCTCGGACGATGCCGCCGTCTGTCAAAAGACCGGGAAAAATCCATCGCAAGCGCGGCGGCCCGGATCACCATCGCACACATCCGACGCGTCACCAGACATCTCGCAAGGGCAGGAAAACCCTGAAATAGTTTTGAATCAAACTCTAAGGCATTCTGAATGATCCGAATTTGTAATTTTTTGTCAAGTTTTCGCAATTTCTTGTCAGTTGGTTTCTGCGAATTCCCCCTAGTCTCGCACCATTGGAGCAAGCCTGATGACTGACCTCCCCATAACACCGGACTTCGCCAACTGGCCAAAAGAGCACAGCGCTCAACAGCTGGATTGGGATGATGAGCATCTCAGCATCATCTGGTCCGATGGCGTGGCAACAGAGCATCATGTGCTGTTGTTGAGGGAAAACAGTCCGGATCCGGTTACTCTGCATCCCAAAGCACGGGAGATGGCCATCGCACCGACCGATATCCCCGCAGACATCAAAATCCAGTCGGGCATGATCGAGAAGAACGGGACAGTCTTGCTGAACTTTTCCGACGGACTGGCCACTGCCTACCATCCAGGCTGGCTGCGCGGCACCGCCTGGACCGGGGAGGATTGCCACCAAACTCCAATTGTCTGGCGGGCCAAAGACCTGGCGGCGCCGCCAAATTTTGACGGACCAACGGCCATGGAAGAGCCGGAGGTTTTCCTTCAGTGTCTGGAAGCCTTGAGGGACTATGGCGTAGCAAGATTGCGCGGATTGCCCCAGAAGAACGGTTTGCTGGAACAACTTGTCACCCGGATCGGCCCCGTGCGGGAAAGCAATTTCGGACGGTAATATACGTTGGACATCAAGGATGATCCGGACAGTCAGGCGTTCACGTCAGACAAACTTTTGCAGCACATTGATCTACCCACGCGAGAGACGCCGCATGGTTTGCAATTCCTCTATACCCGGACAAACACGACCACAGGCGGTGAAGGTATCTACGTGGATGCTTATGCAATTGCCGAGGACATGAAGGATGAAGAACCGGAGAATTTTGCATCTCTGACGAATGACGTGTGGGAGTATTCCAATCGGGCCCGGACATCGGACTATCGCGGCCGGGGACCTGTGATCGAAACCGATCAAGAACAGCGCATCACAGGCGTGCGATACAACACCTTCCTGCGCGCGCCTTTGAGAGCACCCCTCCCCGTCCAGGCGCGCGCTTACAAGGCCTACCGGGCCTTTTGCGCCCGAACGCAAGAGGCCCGGTATGAATTGAAATTCCGATACGAACCAGGCGACCTGCTGGCCTTTGATAACCGGCGCATTCTGCACGGCCGCTCAGGCTACGATGCCAAAGGTAGTACGCGCTTCATTGAGGGTATTTATGCAGACCGGGACGATCTGCATTCGCGCATCCGCACTTTGAAACGCCAACTAGGCAAATGATCAGACACATGAAAGCTTCATAGAGGAGACGACATCATGACAGCCACGGTTGAGAAGCTCGAACGGCCATGTTCCGATGCCGAATGGCAAACTCGCATGGAACTGGCTGCCCTGTTCCGCATCATCGCACATTACGGCATGTCCGATCTGGCGAACGGAGCCATTTCCGCCCGCGTGCCTGATCAACCGGATCACTACCTCGTTCATCCCTACGGCATGTTCTGGGAAGAAGCAAAAGCATCAGATATAGTCAAGATTGACGCTTCAGGGCAAGCGGTCGATGCAGATGCTCCTTGGCTGAATGACGGGGTTCAGAACCTGTGCCAGTGGATTCTCGGTTCACGGCCTGAAACCAATTTCTTCGTTCATGGCCACGAAGAAGAGGTCATGGCGGTCAGCTCAATTGAGGAAGGCATTCTGCCGCTCAATCAGCCCGCGGTCTATTTGGGTAACATTACTGGCTATATCGAGTACGAATTCGAGGAAGACGAAACCTTCGGCGCGCACTTTGTTGAAAAGTTGGGGAACAACCAGATCCTGATCAGCCGCAATCACGGCTACTATGCACTTGGAGAAACACCGGCAGAGGCATTCTTCCGCGCCTATTTCCTGCGCCAGACCTGCTCAACCCAGATCAAGACCCTGTCCATGGGCCGGGAGCTGCATCTGATTGACCCGCAGAAAGTCGCGCGCTTTCAGGACCAGATGGCGGCATCAGACGACTACAACTACAACGGTAAAACCGAATGGGGAGGCCTCATCCGCCTGCTAAACAAACGCGATCCGGACTATGCGACCTGAGGCTTGTCAATCTGGCAAACCGGGTTTGCGCCGCAGGTTCCAAATATGCTCGCGCTCAACCGGACCCTGGAATGGTGAGTTCCGCATGTGTGTAGAGAGACGAAATTTCGGCGTGCGTTCCAGAATCTCGGCGGCGTAACGCCTTGCTTCATCCCATTGCCCGAGCGCGCCATAGGCGACAATCAGAATCCGGCGAATTGAAGCCCTTGTTTTGTAGACAGCCAGCGTCTTTTTGCTGTCGATAATGGCCGTTCATTCTTACCGGCCACCGCATAGACGAAAGCCGAAATCCACTCATACCACGCAGGATGGAGCGGATTATGCCGCATGCCCTTTTCGATCCATTCAATCGCTTCTGCGTCCTTGTCCATGAAGCCGATAACCATGGCTTTACGGCTCATGAGGTCAGCCTTGTTGGGATTGATCTCATGAGCCTTGGTGATCGATGCAAGAGACTGCGCATGGTCTTCGTCAGCAAATAGATAAATCTGGTTCAGGACCTGGTGGCTGCGATAACTGTTGTGGTCGAGTTCGATAGCGCGTGTGGCGGCCATCTGCTTTCAGCGCGAACGCTATGAGGCCCATGAAGCCCACCAGAAAACTGAGGAGGAGCACCGTGACAGCGGGGTTGATCGGTAAATGACTACTCAATAGGGATGGCAGTGGTCCAAAGTTCGGGCCAACGATCAGGCACAGCAAGGCGACCACGCTCAGCAATAACGCAACATGGTTTCTTTCGATGGCTAAAGTGGTCATTTTCCGCACCAGATCGATAATGAGGTCCGCGCGCTCCGGTACTTTTCTGAGCAAGAAAATAACTTTCTGACGTTTCAACCGGATTTCAGATCGGCAGGAAAAATGTATCGATTGTTTCGCCGCCGACGCGGCAGAGGGAGACCGCTTTAGTGGCCGCCTTTGCCGCCATCAGAGCCTGAAAGCTGCTGCAGCAGCCCGAGGCGGTCAACGAGCCATTTCATGCTCAGGCCCTGAACGATGATCGAGAATACGACGACAGCGTAGGTCGCAGCCAGGATTGGTCCCTTGTACTCATTCTCGGGCAACGACAAGGCGAGCGCCACAGAAATGCCACCCCGTAAACCGCCCCAGGTGAGCATGGTGATCGCGCCCTTTGTGAAGGTCTCTTTCAGCGACAGAACCGTAATCGGTATGGCCACCGCAAGCCAGCGGGAAGCAAGCACTACCACGATGGCAACCAGACCGAGCCAAGCGAACTCGAAGGCAGACCCGATAATCAACACTTCCAGGCCGATGAGCAGGAAGAGCACTGAGTTCAGGATTTCGTCGCCCAACTCCCAGAACTGGAACACATGCTCGCGGGTGTTCTCGCTCATGGCAAACCGGGCGCCGTGGTTACCGATAAAGAGGCCTGAGACAACGACCGCGATGGGACCGGACAAATGGAAATGCAAAGCCAGAGCGTAGGTGCCAAACACCAGGGCGAGCGTGATGAGCACTTCCAGATTGTGCTCATCGATACGGCGCATGGCGTAGTAGGCGAGGTAACCTGCTGCGATCCCCAGAATCGCACCACCAATGGCTTCCATAAAGAAGAGCTTGGCCACGTGTGCCACTCCAATGGCCTCGGCAGCATGGCCGGATGAACCACCAGCGATTGCCAGGATAATGACAAAGACCACGACCCCGACACCATCGTTGAAAAGGCTCTCCCCGGCGATCTTGGCTTCCAGAAGCCGCGGGATGCGAACAGTCTTCAAAATGCCCAGCACTGCGACCGGATCCGTTGGGGAGATCAATGCACCAAATACCAAGACCCAGATCCACGGCATGGGAATGCCTGCCAGATTGAAGACCCACCACATTACAGTGCCAATGAGGAAGGTGGAGAGCAGCACGCCAAAGCTGGCCATAAGGCCAATGGCCCATTTGCGCTGGGAGAGCTCGTTGAAATCCACATGCACAGCGCCGGCAAAGAGCAGAACCGACAGCATGCCTTCCATCAGGGTTTCGTGAAAATCTATACCTTTCAGCGCTGCCGTGACGTTTTCGGCAACAGTAGATGAGGGAACCAGCAAATCGAACAGGACGATCGCACCGGATGCCGCGAGGGCAATGACGACCAGTCCGATGGTATGCGGCAGACGCATGTGCCGGTGATTGATGTATCCAAAAATAGCTGAAAGAGTCAGCAAGATGGCAATGATGTCGAAGATCGAGAGATTCATGCATTCCGATTAGCAAACCCGAACGGCCACGTCATCCGTTTTAGGGCGGACGTCCGCATCCAACGGAGTTTCAGGTCTCCGGACTGGACATTGAACGGTCAGGCGCTATTGAATCGCATTCTTGTCCCAGACAGCCAATGGGGCCGAAAGCATCATGAAACTCGCATCCGTTCTCACTGCCGGCAAGCCCGCTTACGGCATTATAAAACCTGATGGCTCCACGCGGCTTCGGCTGAAATTCAAGCCAAATTCGCGGACTTGCTTTCAGTTCTGGCGGCTGATGCACTCAGCATATTGCCGGACAATTGCAACAATCAACCATTGTCCCTCGATGAAATCACCTTCCTGCCGCCCATTCCGAAGCCGGGCAAGATTATATGTGCCGGATTGAATTACTGGAAAGTCTATCCTGTAGAGGGTGTCGCTCCACCCGATCCGGAGAACATCATCATTTTCAACCGCCATCCCGACACCTTGGTCGGCCACAGCGCCGGTCTCGAACAGCCGCGCGGTGAAGCTGCCGAAACGTTCGACCTTGAGGGGGAAATCGCCGTAATCATTAGCCAGACCGGCAGGCACATTACCGAAGACCAAGCCATGGATCACGTTCTCGGATATTCCGCCATGAACGAAGGATCCGTCTGGGGCTGGATGAAACACAGCGTTCACGCCGGAAAGAATTTCCATGCCTTTGGCAGTTGGGGGCCCGGGATCACGACCACCGATGAAGTTGATGATTTTGCCGGGATGAAACTCGATGTGAGCCTAAATGGATCACCAATGCAATCTGCGTTCGCTTCAGAGATGGTCTATTCCCTGCCTGAGCTGATTTCCTACATTTCTCACATTGGGTCGCTCAGTCCGGGGGACGTGATCGCCAGCGGCTCGCCGGACGGCAGCCGCAAACCTCCGGTCTTTCTGAAACCCGGCGACGAAGTTGAAGTGAGCGTCAGCGGAGTCGGCTCTCTTGTGAACAGAGTCAGCGCGGCCACGACATGAACGCTAAAATGACCCGATCAGGAGCCTGATGCCTCCCGCAGCAATTCAATATCCGGCACGGTAATAAGCCGGTTGTTCTCGATTGATATGACACCAGCCTTGCGCAGCTTTGTGAGCTGGCGGCTGACCGTTTCGATGGTCAAGCCAAGAAAGTCGGCAATATCTGCGCGGCTGAGTGGCAGTTCAAACGTGACCGGATCACAATTGTCGTGGTCGAGATCAGGGTCAACATGCACGGCGATCATGAGCAGGAAATTGGCGACCTTTTCCGGAGCCGTCTTTCGGCCGAGGGTCACCATCCATTCGCGGGCTTCGTCCAGTTCGCGCAAACTTTGTTCAAGAATCCGGTGTTCCAGTTCCGGCGATTCGCACATCAAGGATTCCAGCGTCGGTTTGGGGAAAGAACACAGTTCAACCCTGGTGGCCGCTTCTGCCGCGTGCTGACTTTCAGCCTTGAGCGGCCGGCCGAGCAGATCAGGTGCAAATTGCAGACCTACTATCTGTTGACGGCCATCAGCCAGCAGTTTGGTGAGTTTCACGACACCACGCATGACATTCGAATAAACGGCCACAGGCTCTGCATCCCGAACCAGACTCGAGCCAGGGTCGTAGGACTTACGCGTTGTATGTTTCGCAAGTGTGGACAATTGCTCCGGCTTGAGCGCACCACAAATGCCCTGGTGCCGCGCCTCGCAGGAACGGCAAACTTCAGGGATATCGGAATTATGAATGTCTTTGCGCACAGTGCCAACCTTCGTCTTCTCGTATTCGACGTAGTCAAGGCGGACCGTTTTAACACGTGGTCAATTGATGCAGATCATTCGGGGCCGCTGTCCGCCACTTGTTTCATCACGGCCAAGTGAAGGGAACTCCCAGACAAGCCGAGATGATCAATCACATCATAATGATGCAAGGCAGGCATTTCAACAACGGAAAGTTCACAGCCCTACCGGCGCCACTTTTCCTTAAAGCTCGATTGCTGACAATGATACTCGTCCGTCTCCATGGCACCCAAAGAGAGAATTAGCGGTGCCCGCACCTTGAGTTTCAGGTGGATGGGACTGTTTCGGCGCACAGAATTCAGCATCAAGTCCAAGAGTTTCGTTCAGGTAGTACAGCCGGATCGGCTCAAGATCGAACAATCCGCTGATAGAGGTCCCGCCTGCGATAACGTCGTTGCCAAGGGCACTGTTCGAATAGTCTTCCCAATCAGTGGCCATCATCATGCCCACAAAATGGCCACCTGCGGAGTGCCCCGTGATTTGGATGCGGGAAGAGTCGCCGCCGTATTCGCCGACGTGGCGTGCCAGCCAGGCCATGGCCCGGCGATTTTCATCCACAATCTGATCCATCGAAGCCTCAGGTGCGAGCGTGTAGTTGACCAGCGCCAGATGCATGCCCGCATTGGTGAAGGCCGGTGCCATGCACCCGCATTTCCCACTCGGACAGTCTTACTTTTTCGATTTCAGGCATGGACGCCAGCCCGCCAGTTGATGTTCTTCACCCGGAGTTTAGAACGGAAGAGTTGGGGCGTCAGCTGGAAAGATTTATCCGATGTAGCCAAGCGACGGGAACATCTCGAGCAGCCAGTAGGAGAACGTGGTGAACGATCCGGTGATGAACATTACGCCGGTCACCACCAGCAATCCGCCCATGGCCTTTTCCACCATGCCGATATGGCGGCGGAAGCGCTGCATAAAGCGCAGGAAAGGTTTCACGGCAAAGGCCGCTGCAATAAACGGCAAACCCAGTCCCAGTGAATAAGCGGCAAGCAAACTGGCTCCCTGCCCGACAGACTCTTGCGTCGCCGCAACCGCCAGAATTGCTGAGAGAATTGGCCCGATGCACGGCGTCCAGCCAAAGGCAAAAGCCAAGCCCATGATATAAGCCCCGATATACCCAACGGGGTTGGTGGATCCCTGAAAGCGGGCTTCCTTGTAGAGCGCACTGATCTTGAACAGGCCGAGAAAGTGCAGCCCCATGATGATAATGATCAAGCCAGCCACGATAGCAAGCGTGCTCAAATGCTCTCTCAAGAGTGCACCAATCACGGATGCGGCGGCGCCGAGGGAAACAAAAACAGTCGAAAATCCCAAGACGAATACTACAGACGCAATCAGGACGCGCTTGGCGATGGCATTGTCCATGCCTTCTGAAGATGACAATTCATCAAGAGTGGTGCCGGCCAGATAGCACAAATAGGGCGGCACGAGCGGCAACACACAAGGGCTCAAAAAACTGATCAGCCCCGCGCCAACAGCGACAGGATAAGTGACGTCCGCCATAAATTGTCCTTAGACCCTTCAACAGATTCCCAAAGCCAGACCTATGCGCCATTTCCCATCACCGCGCACTCAAATTTGCGTCATAGGTCAAATACCCGGCCCCGCGACGATTTGGGACTTGGTTGCTTACGCCGCTGCGCCTATGGCTCTGCGCCATGTATGGACTTTGGAACGTTATCTGCCGCGCTCGGCGAAAAACCGGGCGATGGTGTTCTGGTATAACTTCATATCGCGGCTCGATACCGGGGATGACCTGTTGTTCCTCAACCACGGCTTTGCGCCTGTTGAAGGTGATCCAAAGACCATCGACCTTGCGCCTCACGAGGAGAAAGACCGCTACTCTATCCAGCTTTACAATCAGCTGGCGGAGCGAGTTGACTGGACCGGAAAGGATGCAGCCGAGATCAGCAGCGGGCGTGGTGGCGGAACAGATTGGGTTGCGCGCATCTTTTGCCCCCGTAAGCTTGTGGGTCTAGATATTGCGCAGGTTTCCACCGACTTCTGTAACAAGCGCTACAAGACGCAAGGCTTGGAATTCGTTACGGGCGACGCTCAAGACATGCCGTTTGAGGATGCAAGCTTCGACATTATTTTCACGGTGGAATCGTCACTCAACTACCCGGATTTTGACACGTTTCTTCGCGAAACACGGAGAGTGTTGCGCCCGAACGGGCATTTGTTGATCTGCGACTACCGGCGGCGCGGGCGCGCGCAGAAGTTTGAAAATTCATTGCACAATTGTGGTCTCGAAGTCCTCAGCTTTGAAAGCATTGCTCCACAGGTCATCCGTGGGCTGGAATTGAGCGAAGAGCGCAAGGTAGCCGTCGTCGACAAATACTCACCGCGTTTCCTGCGCCCCCTGATTGGCCGGTTTGCCCGTCTCTCCGGCGGAGAAGACAGCGAACTGGATCTGTTCACATCCGGCGCCAAAGCTTATTTTGCGTCAGTTCTGCGCAAAAACGACTAAACTGGCGGCGATTCGACTCAACTGGGACGGGATTGGGACGTGCTGCGCAAGCCTTCATTTGGTGAAATGTGTCTGCAGACCTTGATTGTGGCCCTGATGTTGCCGTGGCTGGTTGACCTCTATCGAGCCAGCCAGGCACCTGCCTGTGTTCAGGGCGCGGTGTCACCGGAATGTTACCCTTGGGGACCGACGGGATCGGGCGCTGAATCCTGGCGTTATCTGTCACAGGAGCTCTATCTGGTCCATCTGACGATACTGATCCAGTTTTTCATGATCGGGGTCATATTGCCGTATTTCACGCTGGCGCCCTCGACCTATATTGCAGGGCTCGCCATTCTGGTCTGGATATTTTGCGATTGGCATGCTGATCTATTGAATGCGAAGACCCCGGAAGCTTTCGCGTCCGGGGTCTTCAAGTCAGCGAACTTATGCCAGTTTACCAATAGCGATTATAGACACACCGGCGGTAGCTGCGCAGGTAGAACGGGTTGCCGGTGCGGAAGAACTTGCGCTTCCAGCGGTAGCATCCGCGATGGCGCCAACGGCGATGGCACGTGCCAGCCGTGAACCTTGATGGCAAGGTTACCTCCGGCTTGTGCGGACGTCGTAGTGACTGAAAGCACGCTGGCTGTGATGGCGGCAGCTAATCCGAGAGCGGTTCTTTTCAACATGTCTGATACTCCTTTTCTCGCAGGGTCGTTTGGTCTGCCCTGCTTGGTTGTTGAGAACGGGTGTATTAAAAACGCTCTGAATCCAGCCTGATACTGCGGCTTACTGGCTCAGGCTCTCCGAGGGGGGTCCCAATCGATGTTCGGCATGCTTCACAATGGAAAACAAGGGAGGTTTTCCATGGCAGCAGCTGGTCAACTGAGAGCGGACTTTTTGGGCGATAACCTGCCTCGCACAGCGCGCAAGAGCGAAGAGGCGGATCAGACGCGGCAGCTTCTTGCCTTGCCGGTGATCCGGGACCGGGTGTTGCGCTTCAAGGCCGGCGGCGCAGAGACCTTGGTGACACGCAAGGCGCCCGCAAAGACGCCGATCCTGACAGACGAACACCGCACGGCGCTGGCAGCGACTGTTGAGGCGGGGCCAAAGCCGGATATGGACGGCATCGTGCGCTGGCGGCGGGTCGATCTGGCGCAGGGGGCGCAGGAGGAACCGGGCGTCTCGGTCAGTCGTCAGACGCCGGGACGGGACCTTCGCGCCTTGGGGGTCGCCAAGCTCTCCGCCCGCCCGCAGCACGACGCACAGGACGACAAGGCCACGAGGCCATAGAGGCGTTCAACAAAACGTCTGCGACGTCGTCGACCACATCCGCACCCAATGGGGCGGCAAGCCGATAGAGCTCCGGGTTCAGGACGACGCCCGGATGGGTCAGAAGAACAAACGCACGCGACGCTGGGCGCGGCCCCGCGCGCCGCACGATCAGCGGACCGAAGGGGCCTGTCTCTTCGACGCCCTCTGCCCTGCCAGGGCCAAGGGCGACGGGCGGGTCATGCCCTGGTGCGACACTCACCCCATGGCTGAGCCTCTCAAGCTCATCGGTCAACAGGTCGAGGCCGGGGCACACGCCCTCCTGATCCTTGATCGGGCGGGAGGGCAGAGCTCACCCAAAGGGGCTGTCCCCGACAACATCATCCTCGTCCCACGGCCGCCAAGGTCACCAGAGGTGAACCCGGTCGAGAACGTCTGGCCGTTCATCCGGGACACCTGGCTTTCGACCCTCGTTTTCAAGACCTGCGACGACATCGCAGATCACTGCTGCCAAGCCTGGAACACCCTCAGGCATCAACCAGGGCGCGTCATCTCAATCGGAGGGCGCGAATGGGACCATCGGGTGGGATCATTGAGCGATGGTATGAGTGGCCGGTTCACCTACCGTTCATTGAAAAACTAATCTTTGTTAAGCTTTTGATTTCACGTGGAATCGCCATGCTAGCAGCAAAGCATCGGCAGCGAGCCCCAAAGCAAGCCCAATCCAAACGCCTTGCCCGCCCATGGCGAAGTAAAGACCGAGCAAAGCGGCAAGCGGCAGGCCCAGCAACCAGTAACAACTGAGCGCGACCAGCATCGGTCCGGTGGTGTCTTTCAAGCCTTGCAAGGCGCCGCGAGTGATCACTTGGATGCCATCAACGAACTGGAAAGGTGCCGCAATCGCCAGAAGCCCGATGGCCAGGATCAGTGATGCTTTGTCACCTTCAGCTGCGAAGAACAGTTGCACCAGATCCTCTCCAAGGAACCAGAAGACGCTGGCTGGAACCAGCGAATAGGCAATGCCAATCGCTACAGCCACCCAGCCGGCCCGCACGGCCGCTTCCGGATCACGGGCGCCGGTCGCCCGGCCCACACGAACCGAAGCTGCGATGGATATACCAAACGGCACCATGAACGAGACTGCACAGGATTGAGCAACAACCGCGTGCGCAGCCAAGGTCGACGTTCCGATCAATCCCATCAAAAGCGCCGCAGCAAAAAACATCCCGATTTCAGCGACCTCTGTGATTGCAATCGGAAACCCCAGCCGGATAATTTCGGAGATCTGCGCCCAGTTGATGCGCCAGAAACGGATATAGAGTTTGTAACGTCGCAAGCGCTGGTCCGTCAGCACGAATAAACCAAGTGCCGCAAACATGATGCAGGACGAAGCAGCTGTGGCGATCCCTGCCCCATCCAACCCCAGTACCGGGAAACCGAAATTGCCAAACATCAGAGCGTAGTCGGCCAATGCATTGAAGCTAATTGCGAACACCGTAACCACCAACACAGCGCGCGGCCGCTGATGCGCACTCAAAAACTCCGACAACAAGGCGAAGAGGAAGCCCGGAAACAAACCGATAATCACGAAACTCAGATAGGATTGCGCACTCGCCGCCAAGTTCGATTTCTGCCCTGCAAGAACCAGCACAGTGTCCGCCTGCAGGATGAACAGAATTGCCGGAACGGCCAGGATAGCCGCCACAAACACGCCGTGACGCATCACGCGCCGCACTTCCCTGAAACGTCTGGCCCCCAGGTGCTGGGAGAGGATCGGTGCAACGGCGAGCAGAACGCCGAGCACAAAGTAGAAGACCAGGTAGTAAAAGTGACTGCCAAGGGCTCCTGCTGCAAGCGCCTCCGGTCCGAGCCACCCCATCATGATGACGTCAGTGGTCCCGAGGGAGATATGGGCGAGCTGGGTGAGGATCAGCGGGATGGCAAGTCTCAGGGTCGCGTCAGTTTCTTTTGCAATCGGCCGGAATCTGAGCGGTATTTTGTCGGCTATCGAAAGTGTACTGGACATTAATTTGTCTTTTTGAAAGTTGACCATCAGGCGCAGAGGCAAAGCCCAGATGAGGCCGGCGCAAAATCAATTGCTTCAAGGAATTTTTCAGAAGAGTCAAAATATGCGACAGAACACACGCTCCCGATTGTGGGAGCGTTCAAGACCTCAGGAACGAGGAGCCGATATCTAGGAAGTCAATCACATGGGGTGACCTATACACCAATCGCCCTGGCAGTTCAACCCGGCTGGTAGAAGGTTGCTCTCGCCGTCTTGAGATACTCGGTACGCAGGCGCAAAGTCACTGGCCCGGGTGTCCCGTCGCCAATCTTGTGGCCGTCGATTTCTCCAACAGGATCCACATAGCTGGACGAACCCGTGACGAAAACCTCGTCAGCCTCGTAAATCGCTTCGAGCTTGAGTTTTTTGTGTTCAATCGCGAGACCCAGTTCCTCAGTGACAGCCAGCATGGACTGCCGGGTGATACGGTGAAGAATTTCATTGGTTACGGGCCGGGCGATAATTGCATCATCCTTGACGATGAAGAAACTGGTGGCGCCGCCTTCCGTTACGAATCCGTCTGAGTCCACCATCAAAACTTCGTCGGCCCCGGCCTGCTTTGCCGCGGTTTTGGCGAGAACCTGACCCAGCAGGTTCGTCGTCTTGATGTCCTGCCTGGCCCAGCGCAAATCCGGAGATGCCGCCATCTTCAACACAACGGGCACATCGTCAGCCCGCTGTTCGGGATGATCTTGCGTGAACGCGAAGACATTTGGCGTGAGGTCTGCGTCGTAAAGATAGTCACGGTCTGCGGTGCCGCGGGTGACGTGCAGATAGAGGAAGCCCTCGTCAACACGGTTCCGTTCGATCAACTCTGTCAGAACCGCGAAAAACTCATCCTGCGCCATCGGTTCTGCAATAGATAACTCTCCAAGTGAGCGCCGCAGGCGCGCCATGTGTTTAGGAAAATCTATGATCTGACCATCGAGAACGCCCAAACCCTCATAGACCGCATCGGCAAAAAGCAAACCCCGATCAAAGATCGGAAGTTTGGCTTCTGTTTCTGGAACAAACGCGCCGTTCAGGTAAACGATGCGGCTCATGTCCGACCCCGCTCAGTTATCAGGCAGTGGCCAACATCTTGTTATAGTCGCGAAACGAGATCAAGCGTTTGGCCTCTTCATCCCAGAGCGCCAAAGGAATGCACTTGAGACTTTCCCAGAACGTCAAGCGGCTGACTTCCCTGAGTTCCGGATGGTCCTCCAAAACCTGCGGCAAGCGATGGAACGGGATCCGGCTTGAGAGATGATGCACGTGGTGAATGCCGATGTTACCCGTCATCCACATGATCGGCTTCGGCAAATCGTAGAAGGAACTGCCCTCGAGCGCTGCGTTCTCGTGGGACCAAGCGTCACCTTTTTCCCAGTGGGTTTCGTCAAACTGGTGCTGGATATAGAACAACCAGACACCCATTGAAGCACTCAACATGACAATTGGGATCTGCACTGCGAAGAAGGTGGACCATCCGAGAAAGTAAATCAGCGGCGCATGGACGACAACGATGCCCAGATTTGTGGCAAGCACACTCCACCAGGACATTTTGGCCTTGATGAGGGTCCTGAGCGGCAACCTGTGTTGCAGCAGGAAAACATAGGCCGGGCCTATACCAAAGAGCACCAGAGGGTGGCGGCAGACCCTGTAAGATAGTTTCCCCCAAAACCCCAGCTCCCGGTATTCGGCAATCGTCAGCGTGTCGATGTCCCCGAAACCACGGCGATCGAGATTGCCGGAGCCTGAATGGTGCAACGCGTGGGCTCGCCGCCAATAATCATAGGGCGTCATGGTTATGACACCAAGACAACGGCCAACCCAATTGTTCACTTCCATGGAACTGAACATGGTCCCGTGTCCGCAATCGTGCTGCAGCATAAACACACGCACCAGCAATGCACCCGCCAAGATCACACCCGGGATCATCAGAAAGACGTTGATCTGATACAGCACCAGCGTAATCCCCCACGTGGCCGCAAAAGGGATCAACGTAATGGCAATTTCATAGATAGCACGGCGATCATCTGGCTGCCGGTACGGCGCCAGACGCTGCATCCAGGACTGAGTCCCGGTGCTCATGGACAAGCACTTTTCAAGGGAAAACACTCTCACTATTGCCCGAGCCCCACACCCGGAGATTTCATTTTACTATAGCACGGCGATTCAATGCCGGTGCAATCTTTTCCTGTTTTTCCGGAGGGTTATTGGTCGCAGGTCATCACGATCCCGCGATGCGGGACGATGGAAACAGACATCTGCTTAATGCTAGTGTTGCGTTGAGCGTTTCAGGACGCCTCTGATCCGCAGGAAGGGCCAAGCCCATCTGACATCGAATTTTGCGACGAACACACACCTCTTTTAAGTCTGAAGACGCGGATACCGGACCTAAATGAAGGGAGGCATGCTCATGCAACGCCGAAAATTTCCTGAAAACCCAAACCTGGAAAACCTGAAGAAGCAGGCTAAATCGCTGCTCAAAGGCGCACGCGCCGACGATTATGACAGTCTTGAACGTATTGGCCTCTACTATGGAGATCCCAAGGCGATTGGCCTGCAGAATGCGCAGCTTGTGATCGCCCGGGAATACGGATTTTCCAGCTGATCGAAACTCAAGGACCATGTGGAACAAAACAGAGGACCAGACGGGCTCACGGGCGACCAGCTGGACAATGAATTTCTGGATCTAGTCTGCCTGGTTTACCGGCCCCAACCCGATATCGGGCCGCACAGGTTTGACCAGGCAGCGGAGTTGCTCGCAGCTCAGCCGGAAATCAGGACCGAAAATATCCACATAACCAGTACCATTGGCGACGTGGCGGAGATTGACCGCCGGCTGGATACTGACCCGGGACTCATAACCAGAAGGGCGGCGGCTTACATCGGGAGCCACTGATGTACGCGGCCTATGCGCGTTTGCCTGGTGTTTCAACCTACCCGGCCGGTCGTCGTCTGATTGAACGCGGAGCTGATCCCAACGCGTTCTACATGTGGGGTGGTCAGTACAAATTCACGGCCCTCACCGGCGTGTTCGGTCAGGGTGAGGGTGGTCCGGTGAACCAGCCGGAACATCCCGAATATATGACCTTTGCCCGGATGCTGCTTGAAGCCGGAGCCAACCCGAACGACAGTCAGGCAACCTATAACCGCTGCTTTGAGCTGTTGCTGGAATTCGGACTTGGAGCGCAAGACAAGAACAACTGGTTCATAGAGACGGGCGGGAGGCACCTGCCCAACCCGAGTGAAACCATGCACTTCCACCTCATCCAGGCCATCCACCGCGGGTACGTTGAACGCGCCAAACTGTTCATCGATCATGGTGTTGATCTCAACAAACCCGATGACAGCTATGATACCGGAATCAAAGGCCGGACACCTTATGAGGCTGCTCTGCTTTTGGGAGCAGACGAGATTGCCGAGTATCTGCTGGCAAACGGTGCGCGGAAAACCGAACTGATCAACGCTGACGCGTTTCATATTGCCTGCATGTCAGCCCGACACGGCGCGCGCCCGAAGCCTGCTCGACGCAGACTGGCCCACTTCCCTCGCTAACGCGGCGATGAATGCCCACGCGGACACCGTGCACTGTCTGCTGGAGCGTGGTGCGGATCCAAATATCCAGGATCAGCACAGCAACCGCTTGCTACAGATGGTCAATGAGCAGGGTCACACATAGATCGCAAAGTTTTGCTCAGAAGTACGCTTTCGTCGCCCCAAGGCTCTTCAATCTAAACTGGCAGGACTCACTTTCCCCCTATAGTTTGCCTGCCTCATGACCATCTGGGAAAAAATATCTGCATTGCTGTCTGACGGACTGGACACCATCTCCGGATGGTTCCGCACGGGCGAGCCGGAAGAACAGATTGCGTTCACCATCGGGGTGATTGCGCTCAGCGCCAAGATGGCCAAGGCGGATGGGCATGTGGCGCCGAGCGAAGTGGCGGCGTTCAAGCAGATCTTTATCGTTAGCGATGAGGAATTACCCAACGTGGCCCGGGTCTTCAATCTCGCCAAGCAGGATGTGGCCGGGTACGACAGCTATGCCCGCCGCCTGGCCCGGCTGTTCAAGGCCAAGCCTGAAGTGCTGGAGACGGTCATGGACGGCTTGTTCCACATCGCCAAGGCCGACAATGTGGTCAACACTCCGGAGCTGGAGTTTTTACGTTCCGTCTGCGAGCTCTTCGGCTTTGACGAAAAATGCTTCTCCCGCATCAAGGCCCGGCACATGGTTGATGGGCTGGATCCGTATGTGATCCTCGGCATTGAGGCCGGCGCCAGCGACAAGGAAGTTAAAGGCTGGTACCGCGTGCTGGTGCGGGAAGTTCATCCGGACAAGCTGATCGCCAAGGGCATGCCGGAAGAAGCCATTGACCTTGCCAACAAGTCGCTCGCCACGATCAATGCAGCTTATGACGAAGTTTCCCGCCAGCGAGGCTTCTAGTGCGCACCACCCTGCCCCACACTTGGCGTCCCGCGCTGACTTACAACGAACGCCCAGCCCACATTTCCGTCAACATGCTGGTACTGCACTACACCGGGATGGTCTCTGCCGAAGCATCCATTGACCGTTTGTGCGACCCGGATGTGGAAGTGTCCTGCCAATACATGGTGGATCTGAACGGCCACATCACCCAGATGGTGGAGGAACAGCACCGCGCCTGGCAGGCAGGCAAATCATTGTGGCATGGGGAAGCCAACAACAATGGCCGCTCCATCGGCATTGAGATCCAGAACCTTGGCCACGAATGGGGCTATCACCCCTTCCCTGACGACCAGATGGATGCGGTTGAGGCGCTCTGCCTCGACATCCTCTCGCGCCACGACATTCCAAAGCGAAACGTGGTCGCTCACTCGGACATCGCGCCGGGACGTAAGCTGGACCCGGGCGAGTTGTTTGACTGGGAAAGGCTTGGGAAAGCCGGCGTAGGATTGTGGGTCGAGCCTGCGCTCATCGAACCTGGGCAATATCTGCAGATGGGAGACAACGGTGAACCGGTGGAAGTCCTGCAAACCATGTTCGCGCTTTATGGCTATGGGATCGGCATCACAGGCGTATTCGATCAACGGACAAACGATGTAGTGTTCTCCTTCCAGCAGCACTGGCGGCAGGAAAAATGCGACGGGGTTGCCGATGTCTCAACCATCAAAACCCTGCGCAAATTGATTGAATCTATCTCTGTGAGTTCAATGGATGGCCGCAACGCATGCATTTAATCGCTCAGCCGGTGTTTGATAGTCCAGTGTTTTCCGAGGTCTCTCGTTTAGTTCTCTCGCGATTTTATCGAACTGAGCCTGAGAGTATTGTGATAGGTCCGTTCCTTTCGGCATGTACTGACGCAGTAGGCGGTTAGTGTTCTCGTTGGAACCTCTCTGCCACGGACTTTGCGGGCCACAAAAGTAGACATTGATGTTTGTTGCCATGGTGAAGCGTTTGTGGTCGGCGAGTTCGTGATCGCGATCCCAGGTCAGTGATTTGTAGAGCTCCTGGGGAAGCTTTCTGGATTGCTCGATCAGGGCGTTGATGACTGTTTCGGTATTGTTGTCGGTGACTTTGGCTAACATTATACTGCGGCTGACTGGCTCAGGCTCTCCGAGGGGAGGGTCCCAATCGATGTTCGGCCTACTTCAGCATGGAAAACAAGGGAGGTTTTCCATGGCAGCAGCTGGTCAACCGAGAGCGGACTTTCTGGGCGATGACCTGCCTCGCACAGAGCGCAAGAGCGAAGAGGCGGCTCAGACGCGGCAGCTTCTTGCCCTGGCGGTGATCCTCGACGGTGGGTCTCGCCGCGAGGCCGCGCGCACCGGCGGCGGGGGCCTGCAGGTGATCCGGGACCGGGTGTTGCGCTTCAAGGCCGGCGGCGCGGCGGCCTTGATGACCCGCAAGGCGCCCGCAAAGACGCCGATCCTGACAGACGAACACCGCACGGCGCTGGCAGCGACTGTTGAGGCGGGGCCAAAGCCCGATATGGACGGCATCGTGCGCTGGCGGCGGGTCGATCTGGCGCAGGGGGTGCAGGAGGAACCGGGCGTCCCGGTCAGTCGTCAGACGCCGGGACGGGACCTTCGCGCCATCGGGGTTCGCCATGGGGGTTCGCTATGGGGTTCGCCAAACTCTCCGCCCGCCCGCAGCACGACGAGGCCATCGAGGCGTTCAACAAAACGTCTGCGACGTCGTCGACCACATCCGCACCCAATGTGGCGGCAAGCCGATAGAGCTCCGGGTTCAGGACGACGCCCGGATGGGTCAGAAGAACAAACGCACGCGACGCCGGGCGCGGCGGGGGACGCGGCCCCGCGCGCCGCATGATCAGCGGACCGAAGGGGCCTGTCTCTTCGGCGCCCTCTGCCCTGCCAGGGCCAACGGCGACGGGCGGGTCATGCCCTGGTGCGACACTCACCCCATGGCTGAGCCTCTCATGCTCATCGGTCAACAGGTCGAGGCCGGGGCACACGCCCTCCTGATCCTTGATCGGGCGGGAGGGCAGAGCTCACCCAAATGGGCTGTCCCCGACAACATCACCCTCGTCCCACGGCCGCCAAGGTCACCAGAGGTGAACCCGGTCGAGAACGTCTGGCCGTTCATCCGGGACATCTGGCTTTCGACCCTCGTTTTCAAGACCTGCGACCACATCGCAGATCACTGCTGCCAAGCCTGGAACACCCTCAGGCATCAACCAGGGCGCATCATCTCAATCGGAGGGCGCGAATGGGCCCATCGGGTGGGAGCAGTGAGCGATGGTATTACATAGCGCGAATAGCGTTCAACCAGCGTGACGATAAAGCTTTGGTTTGGCCCACAGAGCAGATCCCCTCCCAATAACCGGGTACGGCCCGGTCTTCAACTGAGGCGGGGCGTTCGCTGATCGAGACAGCATCTTTGATTTGCCCACGACGATCACTCTTTTGCTTGGCGTAGCGAAACCGGCGCAACTGCCGCTGAGAACGCAGATACTTCACAAGCTCTTTCTTCAAGGCCCCGCGGGCCTGTACATAAAGGCTTCGATAAATCGTCTCATGGGACACGTGCATTGCCTCGCTGCATGGGTGGTGACGCTTCAGCCAACCTGCAATCTGCTCAGGCGACCAATGGCGTTGAAGTTTGACAACGACAACTTGCCTCAAGCGTGCGTTCTGCGCCAGCTTGCAAGCCTTGGGGTGCAAGGTCTGTTTCCAAGCACGCTTGTCTGCCGCCGCAGCGCGGTATCGCCGGCGTCCGCCCTTGCGATTAATCTCCCGGCTGATACTCGACGTGGCACGCCCAAGCGTTCTTGCAATAACACGCATCGACAATCCAGCCACAAGACCTCGTGAGATCTCCTCGCGGTCAGCAAGCGTCAATGCTAATCGGGATTGCCGTCGCGGCACGGGTGTAATACCGCCGTTCGGCCTGATATGGCTGAAAATACACAATGAAGGTTTGCCGAACTCTCAGCCAATGGCGCTCAGACTTTCGCCCTTCCGCCATCGCTCCCAAAGTTCAGCCTTCTGGGCCTCACTGAAACCAACCCGATGATAGTTCTTTCTCATAGAACCGCTCCACATAACTTCCATTAAGTTACGTGTTGCGATCACCCATTGAACTCACAACCCAACTTCGGACGGTCGGGAGCCTGTTTCGGCACGGGTGATAATTAGTCCAAATTGCTCGTCTTGCTGAGGGACATTGATCTTAGAGGCTCGCATTCTGACCCCCACCGCATTGACGCACCAAGTTCAAAAGCCTAAGTGAACCCCGCCAGCTGGCCGGATGGCCGCCCTGAGGTTTGTGTTCGCGCGGGCTGAGGGGAGGAAAGTCCGGGCTCCATGGAGACACGGTGCCGGGTAACACCCGGCGGGGGCGACCCCAGGGACAGTGCCACAGAAAGCAAACCGCCTGACTGTTTTCGGACATGAGGGTAAGGGTGAAAGGGTGCGGTAAGAGCGCACCGCGCGCCTGGCAACAGGAGCGGCACGGTAAACCCCACCGGGAGCAAGACCGAATAGGGGTGGTGCGGGTTTCGTTCTTCGAGACCCAAGGCCTGACTTCAGCCCACTACCCGGGTTGGTCGCGCGAGGCGTCTGGCAACAGGCGTCCCAGATGAATGGCCATCCAGCGTTTTGGCTTCGGCCAATACGCGGACAGAACCCGGCTTACAGGCCAACTGGTTGAGTATGGTCGGCCCGATTTGAAACTTCCGGGCCGGCCCGCCAACACCGCCTTCATCCGGCTCTAACCTTGAAACCCTGCCTTCCTCAGAGTCTGGTTCAAAACTATTTCAGGGTTTTCCTGCCCTTGCGAGATGTCTGGTGACGCGTCGGATGTGTGCGATGGTGATCCGGGCCGCCGCGCTTGCGATGGATTTTTCCCGGTCTTTTGACAGACGGCGGCATCGTCCGAGCCAGGCAAGGGTGCGTTCGACGACCCAACGGCGGGGGAGACCCTTGAAGCCCCCGGCGATGTGGGAGCGTTTGACGATCTCAACGGTCCAGCGCCCGATGGCTTTCAAGGCGTCGCGCAGCTTTGGCCCGGCCTGGCCGCCATCGGCAAAAATAGGGCGCAACATGGCAAACCGCACGGCCACGGCTTTCAGCACATCCGGCGCACCGTCCCGGTCCCGGAACCCGGCACTGTGCCCCACCCATCCGACCAGCAAGCCAAGCGTGTCGGTGACGATAGGGCGCTTGCGACCCTTGATCCGCTTGCCCACGTCATAGCCGGTAACCCCGCCCCTTTCCGTGGCTTTCACGCTCTGGCTGTCGAGGATACCGGCGGGCGGGCGGGCCTTGCGACCCTCGGCCAGACGCGCCATCCCGACAAGCGCGCGGGTCATCTCGTCCAGTCGTCCGTCAGTGCGCCAGCCCTGAAAATACCCCCGCACCGTCGAAACCGGTGGAAAGGCGTTCGGCAACAGCCGCCACTGGCAACCGGTTGTCGCAATGTAAAGGAGCGCATCGAACACAGGGCGCAAGGTCGGTCTTGCGCGGCCGGCCGGTGAACGTGTGCGACAGCATCAAAGGTTCAATGATCGCCCCTTCCGCGGCGGGCAGGTCGCTTGCATACCTGCCGCCCGTTCGGGCATGTTGGCGGCGAGTGAGGTCGGTCCAGGCCATCGTGATCTCCATTCAGTTTCACAAGCGAACAGAACCACAACCGGCTGAATTCACTCAACCAGTTGCAAATCAGAACTCTGAGATCTGGATTGATGGAAAGTATGTAGGCGGTGCCGATTAGCTCGGTGAGATCCTGGGCATGAGTGTTGAGCCCAACCCGAACCGCGGCCAGAATTCAATGACGGCGAAACCAAGTCTCGCCGCCTCGTAATTCTTCTTAGCCGTTAGAAAGCTCAAGTTCGCGGGCGAAGGTTTCCAAGCTTTCAAACTGCATGGGACCTTCGGTGGTGTGTACGTCAACCTTGCCGTTTGACAATTTGTCGATCATGTAACCGCGGTACTCGATCTGCTCAACAACGGTTGGTTCGGCTGCTGGAGCTGGAGCTTCTGCAGGCTTCTCCGGAGCGGGTTCTGCTGCTTTATCAGGTTCAGCCGGCTTCGGTTCAGCCGGTTTTTCTTCTGCTTTCGGAGTCTCAACCTTTGGAGGCTCAGCTGTTGCCTTGGGTGCCGCGACTGTGGGGGCTGGCGTTTCCACTGCTGGAGCTGCTGCCGCTCCGGCGCCGGTGTTGATGGGCGCCTGCTGATAGAACTTTTCGGTGTTGCGTGCCGTCGCTGCAGCGTGCTGCAGAAGACGCGCCATGACAAAGAGCAAAATGCCCCCGACGATTGCCTGATAGGCTACACTTAAACTGAGGTTCAGACTGTAAGCATCAACAAAACGGTCAACCCCAACAACTGCACCAAGTGCAATCGATATTAAACCAAGCAAATAAAGTACCGCCGCCATGGCACGTTCCTAACTCTTAAATTACGCAACAACGCATAGTTACCTCTATTCCTGCACTTTCTGGTGCGTAACGCCAGCGAAAAATTAAGGATTGGTTAACCGTATCGGCACGTTTACTCCATAACGATGGCTGGCGCGGCCTTGCGTCCGGTGCTGCCGCCTTTCAGCTGGTGCAGTACCTTGTTTGCGATTTCGCAGTAAATTTGCGCGTGTTCGCTCTCAGGTTTTGTTACTACGATTGGCAAGCCTGCGTCAGAACGCTCTCGCACATCCATATCGAGCGGCACTTCTCCCAGGAACGGGACTCCGATTTTCTCAGCTTCTGCTCTGGCCCCGCCATGCCCGAAGATGGGCGATTGTTCACCGCATTTGGGGCAAGCAAAATAGCTCATGTTCTCGACGATGCCTAGCACAGGCACATCGACCTTGCGGAACATGTTCAGGCCTTTGCGGGCGTCAATCAAGGCAAGGTCCTGCGGCGTTGACACAATAATTGCGCCAGCGAGAGGCACTTGCTGCGCCATGGTCAACTGAGCATCGCCTGTGCCTGGAGGCATGTCTACAACAAGCACATCAAGCTCGCCCCACAGAATGTCCCGCATCATCTGATTCAACGCAGACATCACCATCGGCCCACGCCAGATCATGGGCGTGTCTTCCTCAACGAGGAAGCCCATGGACATGACCCGCAAACCGTACCCTTCCATCGCTTCCAATGCGCCGCCCTGACCGGGTCGGGGCTGACCGGTTATACCCAGCAAGCGTGGCATCGAAGGCCCATAGATATCAGCATCCAGGATGCCAACTTTGGCCCCGTTCGACGCCAGTCCGAGAGCAACGTTGCAGGCCGTTGTCGATTTGCCGACGCCGCCTTTGCCCGACGCAACGGCGATAATATGCTTGATGCCGGGAATTCCGGCCATCTGGGCGCCGCCCTGCTGGGCCGGTGCGGGGGAGGGTGATCCTGGTTGCGGAGAACTGCCTGCCGGCTTGCCGCCGCCTTTGTGGATCTGCGGCATTGCTGAAGCCGGGCCGGTCGTCGGGCCACTGCCGTTGCTTCCAGGTTTGCGTTCGGCAGTTAGTGTGGCCAGAACTTTGCCAACGCCTTCAAGTTGCTCCACCGACTGTGCCGCTGCGCTGCGCATTGGTTCCAACTTTTCAGCATCCGCCGGGTTTATGGATATAGCGAAAGCCACATCAGAACCATTTATGGAGATTTCTGAAACTAATCCTTGGGAAACGAGATCACCCTCCAGATCCGGACCACGGACCTTGGACAATTGCTCCAGGATCTTCTCACGCGTGATTTCGCTCATTTTCTAAATTGTCCTCTCACACGGGCGTGCCGCCCGCTTCATCATATTCACATGTTTGCATATATGGTCTTATTCAGCCGCCTCGGCAAGCATCTGGCCACCAAGAAGTGCAGTAATTTCATTGGAAATTTCCGCAACAAGGCCACCCAGAGCCGGGATGCGGGCATCAGTGACGCGAGCAGCCGGTCCAGACAAGGACAACCCAGCCATAGGTTCGGCGTTTTCGTCGAAGATTACACTCGCGACACACCGCAAACCGATGGCGTTTTCCTCATCATCAATCGCATATCCGCGCTGCCGGATTACTTCCAGATCCTTTCGCAAAGCATCTGAGCTCGTCAATGTGTGCTCGGTTTCCTGCTGGAATGAAAGCCCATTTATGAGCGCTTCTGCTTCCGGCTCAGGGGTGTAGGCTAGAAGTGCTTTTCCTACACCGGATGAATAAACTTCGGTCCGGCCGCCCGGTCTTGCAATCGCGCGCATCATCTTGTGGGTTTCGGTCTGGGCAAGGTAAACTACTTCGCCCCGGTCAACGACTGCGAGATTTACTGTTTCTCCCGATTGTTCCATCAAGCGGCGCATGTAGGGGCGTGCTGTCGAGACCAGATCCCTTGACCGTAAAAATGCCGATCCTGCCCGGAAGGCCTGTACGCCGATTAACCAGGCCGAATGCTCCTGATCAAACCGCACATAGCGCGCGTTTTGCAATGTTGTCAGTAGACGATGAGCCGTTGATGTGGGCAGGCCGACTTCATGGGCCACAGCCGAAAGAGAAAGCCCCTGAGTATGTTCTGACAATGCATTCATGAGGCTGAGTGCACGTGAAAGCGATTGCACATGCCCCGAAGCGCGGGCAGTCGTATGGACTCTCGCATCATCGACCGGAAGTACCACCTCGAACTCCTTCTACTACGTCACCAACAAAACTAGGCCGAGCTTATCCCATAATATGGATTCCGGTTCCATGAAAATTGGCAGGACGAAGCCTTGGACTTTTGACCCAGCTTCTCAAGTTGGCCGCAGACCAGGGGTTGGCATGAATTCTGCTCTTGCTTTTGAGAATTATCGCTTCTTTTGGATTAGGTCGCGTCTATGAGCCTGATTGGCACACATTCCCAGCCCGATTTTCTCAAACGAGAAGACGGCGGTCTATGGTGATCTCTGGTCGAACAAAACCGATGGATGGCTGCGTCGGGTCTATGATGAGTATAGGGCTTCTTAGGCGGTTTTGTACTGTTCCCTGGATCTTGTTCAGTATATTCGTGTTAAAGGGTGGTGTATGGGCGCGAGTATGCGAACCTGCATGACAACAGCAAGCCAAGCGTGTTTCGATCCTTCAAGTACATGTTGGGCCGATTGGTGCCCAACAGCAAAAGTCTGCCGCTCCGGCTCAGCACAGATTATGTGACGTGCAAGCGATTTGCAGTCCAGACACTCGTCTAGCCGGGACCTTAAACGCAAAGTCAGGAAGCAACTTTCGACTTTATGTCCGTGGCCTCTGGAAGAGGCTTGGGGCGGGTATGTTCCGCTTGAAGTTCCCAAGAAAGGAAAACCGACGCCAGTCGTCGCCGGGTTTGCGCTCAAGCGAAAGATGGATGAACTCGCAGTTACGCTCGACAAAATGGGCGTGTCGTTGCGCCAACTGGAATATGCAGGTCTGACCTCTGATACGCTTCTCGTCCTGGAGCCCTTTGCGAAGGTGAAGCCCAGAAGAGCGGGCAGATGGTTTCGCTGGCTGTTTTGGCCGGCCCTTGTGGCGGTGCTCTTCACAGCAGGTGCAGGAGCCGTCCGGGTTTCCGAGGCTGAAGCGGAGTTGCCACGCGTAAACGTACAAATCCTGAATGCCCGCTCCATCATCGCAAATGGTGAGGTTCTCGATAACCAGAACACTGGAGAAATCGTTCCTTCTGGTGCTTTACCGATTCGTCAGTCCAACCGCATCTCCGTCCTCCGTGTTCTGGAGACCCTGGCAGCTCATCTGCCCAATCCAGCAAGCCTTACATCAATCGAAGTCAAGAATGGGAAATTGACGGTTTCCGGCAAAACAACAAACTCTGCCAGACTGTTGGATGCGATTCGGGCGTCAAAGCTATTGACCAATGTTGACTATGCTGTGCCGACCGTTCGGATGGTTGACCATTCAATTGAGCTCTTCACCATACGGGCCGATCTGAAAACTGGAGCCGCGTAGTAGCATGCTCAGGCGAATAGCTGCCTTTGTGATATTCAGCATGCTCGCCGTCTCAGCGGCGGCCAGCGTGATCATTCCTCAAAACATCGCCAGCAAAATTCAGACAAAGCTTGAGATCAGACAAACCGAGCTCGCGAGTCTGAAGACTGCAATTGCGGATGCCAGGCATGTTATGAGCGAGCCCCGCAACCCGCACCAAGAAGCAATGGAGTCCGTGTTGTTTCTGCCAGGCGGTCCTCAAAACACTGGCGGCGCTCATTTGCAGCTTGCAGTCTTCAAGATTGCCAAAAAGCATAAAGCTGAAGTTGTAGCTGCTGAGCTTGTCAACCCGGCGCGTGATGACGAGGGCACGCGGCGCAGCCTTCGCATTCATGTTCGCCTTAGCGCTTCAGCTTTGAAAGGGTTTTTGACAGATTTGGAAACAGGTCGGCCACTTCTTGTTGTCAGACAGTTTTCGAGTTTTTATGATCAAAGTTACAGCCTGCTCGACGACCATGAACCAGCCGGATTGCTGGATATTCATATGACGGTGAGTGGCTTTGTTTCGTTGCGTCCAATTACCTGACGCTGGTCCATTGCGTTCCCCCCGGCTGTTGAGATAACCTGAATTTAGTTGGGGTCATGCTTGGCTGAGGGGATTTTGTCTGAGGTCAGTTAGCTGTAATTTGTATCTGTTGGAATGCCTGTTGTTGTCTCTCCATTCAGTTTCTTTCAACGGCAGATGAACGGTGTGGTCTGGCACACCTTTGACCTTTGACAGACGCCCCTTTGCCACCCCCCAAAAGCCTTCCAGGCCCTTGATATGAACACCGCCTCTGGCGAATGCGCCCTTGGAAGGATCGACCCTGTAATGCCCATAGCCAGGATCAACAAGGCCATTGTCCCCTCGCCAGCCATCGCAGGTGAGGACCCAAGCCGGATCGGCCTTCCCTCCAATACTGCCTTGTAGAATGGCTTTTTTGCAACCCGGAACGACTTCCGTGTAAACCTGACCCCTCACGCTCGAAGAGGCCGGAAACGGTTGTCTTGCCGACTGCGCCCCTTCCTCGCTTTCCTTTCCCCCGCTTGGCTCCAGACAAGCTTTCATCCCCTTCAACAACACCGAACATCGGGCGCTGCGCCTGGCAAGCTGTATGGAGGCGCTTGCGCAATGCCCGATAGACCCTGTTGACAGTATTGCGATCAAGGCCGCTGGGTTCGGCTGTCTGTAGAGCGGTCAGATCGGCGGCGAAGTCGCGAACACGCGCACGGATTTTCTTCTCTGAAATGCGGGACCCTTTGCACTATCGATTGTTCATTTCATACCATAGCTTTATGAGGAAAATCCCCTCAGCTAGGCATGACCCTTTAGTTGTTTCCGAACGAAGCTGGAGTGGGTGCTCAAATGGCACGGAGCGCAGAAAACGCTGCCGATTTTGAAGTCAGCGGCGCGATACTGCCCCAAGCAGTGGGTCATCCAATCGAGATCCCGGATGCACACCTCATGTTCTCCGGAACCTATGGCCGTTCCGAACCTGATTTCTTCATTTGTGGCGAAGCTGATGCTGGTTATGTCGTTCCCGGATTCTTCTCGGGCGAAGACCATCTTGGCCTGCGGTCACCCGGTGGTGCGGAACTGTCGTTCGAGACGGTGTCAGCACTTGCGGGAAGCCGGGCACCAAGGCAGATCGCTCAAGCCGGACAACTGGATGCGGCCCAAGTCATTGGACAGGTCGAAACGCTTACCGGCCCCGCAACTGCTTTGCGAACTGACGGGATAACGGTGCCTCTTTCACCCGCCACGCCTGTTTTCCAAGGGGACGTGGTCTCGACAGGTGACGGCGCGGCGCTCGGCATTGGATTCGCCGACGGGACGGTCTTTTCCCTGTCCGAGAATGCCAGGATGGTGCTCGATGAAATGGTTTATGATCCAGCCGGATTCTCCAACTCCTTCAACACTTTGCTTTTCAGCCTCGTGCAAGGGGGATTTGTTTTTGTCGCCGGCGAAATCGCGCCGTCGCGTGACATGCGGGTGAAAACACCCGTGGCCACACTTGGTATACGCGGCACATCACCGACGGTCTTTATTGTGGAAGACGGTGTCGTTACGTTTTCGATTATCCGTGATCCGGGGCCAGACGGAAAAATCGGATCGTACCTCTTGTATGATGACCAAGACAGAGTGATCGGCTCGGTGCAGGATGTTGCAACGAAGCTCGTTTTGGCGAGTTCGGTCAGTCCGGTTGTCGCTGTGCAGAAGACCCAGGAGGATTTTCTGAGAGATCGGGAATTTGAAGAGCAGGCGTATTCTACGTTCGAAACAATGCGGCCCAGATCAGCACCGGGAACAACTCCGAACGGACAGGACGGGGAAACAGAACTAACCGAGGAAGGAGCAAATGAAAAACAGGGCGAATTGTTCGATGCTCCATTTGACGGCGGTGAGGGCTCCTGCATTATCTTTGATCCAGAGCGGCAGTAAGATGAACTCATCGTTGGCAGCGAGTTTGATGACAATTTCATCAGAGGCGGACGTGGAGACGATGTCATTTTTGGTTGAGAATTTGGAGATGATTTCCTCTCTGGCAGCCGTGGCGATGATCTGATCATTGGTGACGTATTCGGAACAGCTATCCTGTCGGGTGGTCCGGGAGATTGATGTGCTGATCGGGAGCGAGTTCGGCGATAGCATTCTCAGCGGCGGCTCGGGCAACGATATCCTGCTCGGTGACAATGGTGACGATGTGCTGCTGGGTGGTCCAGGTCCAGATGTTGCCAGTGGTGGCCGTGGATCGGATTTGATTGAGGGCGGTGACGGCGACGACGACCTTTCGGGCGATACAGGATCCGATATCCTGGTTGGCGGTGCCGGTTCTGACCGGTTCGAATATGCGCCAGAGGATACAGAGACAGATCTGATCATCGACTACGAGCCTTCGGACTTTCTCGATATCGACGCACTACTTGATGCAAACTTCAGCTTGCCCGTTGCATTGACCTACGTTGCTGCAATTGATGTTGGCGGAGCAGCGGCTTTCGGTGTCGATGGCGACGGGGCCGGCAGCGCCGAATCATTCGAAATCATCGCGCGTTTGGCGGGGGTCGGCCCGGGCGACGTTATTTTTTTACACAATGAACGGGCGGACACGCTGGCTTCGGTGGTGGTCGCCTAGTATCCACACACTAGGCGGGCCGGGAGAGATTGTCATCGGCCAGATGCTGTCTGAGGAAATCCTGGTACTCACCCGTCATTCGCTTGACGAACTCTTCGTGTTCTTCAACTTCCAGAACTGCCTTTCCCACGTAGGCCGTGTAACGCGCTGAAGCGAACATGAAAGCCATGTGGAGCTGCGTTGCATTCACGCGGCGGTTCTGCCGGTTTGCCACATCGATGAAGCTGTCGGCCAATTTGAGAAATCCGGCTGTGTCCAGTTGCCCTTCGGCGCGGGTCGCCCGGCGCTCCTGCCGGTTCGGGGTTTGTTTTTTCGGCTCATCGGCCATGGAAGCGGTTCCTCGTATTCTTTTGGCGGTGCAGGGGAAGATCTCAATCAAGCTTAATCCATTCGCTTCGCCTTCAGGAATAGGGATAGATAAATTTTTATGAAAAATTCAGTTTGAACCTTATACCAATGGCGTGCTTGATTGTCTCTCAGGCCTTTTCAACCCGGCTGCTCTCTGGATCCATGCAGACAAGGGAGGATTTCCGATGTCTGCAGCTGTTGGTGGTTGTGATGACTATGATGCTTCGCCCCTTCGCGGACTTTCCAGGACGAGCGAAGATCTCCGTCAGGCCCGGCGTTTGCTTTCGCTTGCTTGTGTTTATGACGGGATGAGCCGGGCGGATGCGACGAAGGTGAGTGGGAGGGCTCGGCGGTGTCCAGCCCGGATTTCATGTGCCCGTTCCTGATAAGGTCCGGGGGCTTGGTGGAGGTTGGTTTAGTGCCTGATGCGGGCGGATACGATTGTACTGCCTGAGCCCTTGATTGATGACAATCTGAGCTTGCCTGGTAGTGTTGACCCCCTCCGCGTTGAGACCTTCCCGGCGTAGTCTGCCGTTGAAGCGTTCGTTGTCTCCGTTTTCCCATGGTGAACCTGGGGTGATCTGGATGGGTTTGATGCCGGTCTTGATCAGCCCCTTGTGCAGCGAAGCTGCGATAAGGTCGGGGCCGTTGTCAGACCGGATGTCTTCAGGTTTGCCGTGTTTCAGCAGCAACCGATAGAGCGCGTCCAGAACCTCTGCAGGTCCGGCGCTCAGATGTCCCGGGCTTCTGCGCGTGTGGATGACGGCGCCGCGAAGGTCATCGGTGGTCAGGCCCTGGGGTTCAAAAGATCCAGGCTCTCCTTGAGGATCAATTTGTTCAGCTCAAGGGGGGTCACGCTCTTCTTCAACCGCTCATTCTCCTTCTCAAGAGCCTTCAGCTCCGAAAGCTGTGATGTGCCCATTCCCCCAAACCTTCTGCGCCAGTTGTCGTAAGGTGCATCGCTCACGCCAGAAGAGCGACACGCTGTGGCAACGGCGTTACCAGAGGCCAGGCTCAACTCAATCTTGCGCCAGAGGCGCAAAACATCCTCATCTGGATAACTCTTCCGGGCCATGATCACCTCCTCCTGAGCCAAACAAACAGTGGACCAGTTCTAGGGGGGAATGACAGGTCGATCCTTCCAAGGACGAATTCGCCAGAGGCGGTGTTCATATCAAGGGCCTGGAAGGCTTTTGGGGGGTGGCAAAGGGGCGTCTGTCAAAGGTCTGCCAGACCACACCGTTCATCTGCCGTTGAAAGAAACTGAATGGAGAGACAACAACAGGCATTCCAACAGATACAAATTACGGCTAACTGACCTCATACCATTGCTCACTGCTCCCCCCCGATGGTCCCCTTCGCGCCCTCCGATTGAGATGACGCGCCCTGGTTGATGCCTGAGGGTGTTCCAGGCTTGGCAGCAGTGATCTGCGATGTCGTCGCAGGTCTTGAAAACGAGGGTCGAAAGCCAGGTGTCCCGGATGAACGGCCAGACGTTCTCGACCGGGTTCACCTCTGGTGCCCTTGGCGGCCGTGGGACGAGGGTGATGTTGTCGGGGACAGCCCATTTGGGTGAGGTCTGCCCTCCCGCCCGATCAAGGATCAGGAGGGCGTGTGCCCCGGCCTCGACCTGTTGACCGATGAGCTTGAGAGGCTCAGCCATGGGGTGAGTGTCGCACCAGGGCCTGACCCGCCCGTCGCCCTTGGCCATGACAGGGCAGAGGGCGCCGAAGAGACAGGCCTCTTCGGTCCGCCGATCGTGCGGCGCGCGGGGCCGCGTCCCCCGCCGCGCCCAGCGTCGCGGGCGTTTGTTCTTCTGACCCATCCGGGCTTTGTCCTGAACCCGGAGCTCTATCGGCGTGCCGCCCCATTGGGTGCGGATGCGGTCGACGACGTCGCAGACGTTTTGTTGAACGCCTCTATGGCCTCGTCGTGCTGTGCGTCGTGCTGCGGGCGGGCGGAGAGCTTGGCGACCTCGATGGCGCGAAGGTCCCGTCCCGGCGTCTGACGTCTGACCGAGACGCCCGGTTCCTCCTGCGCCCCCTGCGCCAGATCGACCCAGCGCCCGATGCCGTCCATATCGGGCTTTGGCCCCGCCTCAACAGTCGCTGCCAGCGCCGTGCGGTGTTCGTCTGTCAGGGTCGGCGTCTTTGCGGGCGCCTTGCGGGTCACCAAGGCCGCCGCGCCGCCGGCCTTGAAGCGCAACACCCGTCCCGGATCACCTGCAGGCCCCCGCCGCCGGTGCGCGCGGCCTCGCGGCGAGACCCACCGTCGAGGATCACCGCCAAGACAAGAAGCTGCCGCGTCTGATCCGCCTCTTCGCTCTTGCGCGCTGTGCGAGGCAGGTCATCGCCCAGAAAGTCCGCTCTCGGTTGACCAGCCGCTGCCATGGAAAACCTCCCTTGTTTTCCATGCTGAAGCAGGCCGAACATCGATTGGGAACCCCCCTCGGAGAGCCTGAGCCAGTCAGCCGCAGTATGAATGGGCCAGAACACGGAATTTAAGATTCTGTTAATCCTCTGAGCGCGTAATCGTCTGCGATAATTATACTAACGGGCCTCAGGTTTGCCTGTTTTGGATCCAATCGCGAGATGCGCTTGATTTGATTGCCCTTGGTTCTTTCATGAGCCGGGTCCAGGCATCACATCCGGCGGCAAGACCGTTTGCCTGATTTTCAAGGAGGCGGTTGGAGAGCCCGCTTTCCCGAAGAGATTGCCAGACCTTCTCGACCCGATTGAGCTCCGGTGATCTGGCGGGCAGGAAGATCAGGGTCAGGGTCTCCGGCCCCTTCACCTCGCCGGATGTGTGCCCCGGCGCGCGGTCCATCAGGACGGCCGCATGATGCGGGAAAAGTCGAGCGCTGCAAGCAGCCTGGAGAGGGTCCTCTCGTGAGAGACAACACCGAACCGGTCTTCGATCCCCCGTTGCAGGTCAAGTCGTCTCCAGCGGACCCCCCGTCAGGCTCAAGCGTCATGCTCAAGGCAGGGGTCGGGTTCGATGATCTCAGCAAGTTCAGCCATCGGCGCCGCATCCGCATCTGGGGCCGCGGGACCCGGCGGTCGAATAGCCCTTCGGGCCCGGCTTCGCTGAACCGGTGCCCCCAGTCCCTCAGGCTCTGCCGGTCCCTCCCACCCCCCTTCGCCGCATCCGCCCGGCTCATCCCGTCATAAACACAAGCAAGCGAAAGCAAACGCCGGGCCTGACGGAGATCTTCGCTCGTCCTGGCAAGGCCGCAAAGGGGCGAAGCATCATAGCCATCACGACCGCCAACAGCTGCAGACATCGGAAATCCTCCTTTGTCTGCATGGATCCAGAGAGCAGCCGAGTTGAAAAGGCCTGAGAGACAATCAATCACGCCATTGGTATTAACTGTTTGTAAGCCAAGAATTTTCGGAAAAACGGAAACCACGACCAGCGTAACGTAACAGGCGAAAACGATGGTTCAAACAATGCTCAAGCTTCTCAAAAGATTCCAATCTGACGAGCGCGGCAATATCGCGATCATATTTGGCTTTGCAATTATCCCTTTCATGATCGCTGCTGGTGTGTCCGTAGACTATGGCCGTGCTGTCGTCACCAAACACAAACTTCAACACGCTATAGACACTGCTGTTCTCGCGGCCGGTTCCATGACGAACGCTACTGATGCTGATCGCAAGGTCCTGGGGGAGGTCTTCTTCGAGGCCAACTTTCCTCCATCGGAATATGGATTGAATGTGGGTACGAATTTCATCACCATTAACGACAACATCGTTTCTGCGGGTGAAACCACGAGCGTCGACACCACGTTGATGCGCTTGGCTGATATTCATAATCCGCTGCTGAACATGGGTATCCAGGCCGATTCCCAAGCGACTGTTCCTGTTGTGGCAAACGCCGAGGTAGCCTTGGTTCTGGATTTTTCCGGATCAATGAATTCAAGTGATCCGGCTGCACCTGGCGACAAGTATGAAAATATGGCAGCGAGCCGTGTCACTGATCAATTCTCTGACCAATGGCGGGGCTGATACTGACCGGGTCAAGTTCGCGTCCGCGCCATTTGCCAGTCAGATGTATGGCACATTTGATATGAGCAATATCCGGACGAACATGCAAAATTCTCAAGGCAACACGTCTGCCAGCTCCACATGGACGGGTTGCTTTGGCGACCGGGAGTATTCGTACTCCCGGAACGACACCGCGCCCAGCAGCAGCATAGCGGGTAGCGGTTTTGGTGAGCGGACAGCTTCAAACTCTTCGCGCTCCTCCTCCTACGGCTGCTCGTCATCCTATCAGGCCCGGCCGTTCTACCGGCTGACCAATGATTATATGATCCTGAAGGATGCAATTAATGCCTGGACGACGGGCGGCGGCACGGACATCTCGCTGGGCACGGCCATGGGATGGCATCAGGTTTCCCCGAACGCTCCGTTTGGTGACGGGGTTTCCTACGACCACAACGAAACGGCTGATGGAGACGACAAGGTTGTGAAAGTGGTCGTCATTCTTACCGATGGCGTCCAGACCCGAAGAGCGGAAGGTTCATCCAGCTATTCAAGCTCGAATGGCAATCCCAACACAGCCGCTTTGTGCACGGCGATGAAGGCTCAGGATATTGTGGTCATCACAATCGAATATGACCTTTATTCGATCAGCACGCTGACAATGCTTGAGAACTGCGCCAGCGAGCCTTCGTCAAAGTACTTCTTCAATTTCAATGTGAATGGTTCGGAAGGCAACATTTCCGATGCCTTCGACGCGACCGGCCAGGCCATCTCGAATATGGTCTACTTGAGTCACTAGCCTAATCACCGCCAGGCTAGATCGCGCCGGGCTTCCTTCAGGTAGGGGAGTTCGGCGCGGGCATTTTTGATCTCGTCTGTATCCACTTTACAAATCAGCAGTTCAGCATCACCGCCTGCGCACGTCGGTTTCTCTGCCGGGCCTGCCAATGTTGAATGGCCGCAATAGCGGTATTCGCCCTCGTCGCCAGCATGGTTGACATAGGCAACGTAAACGCCGTTTTCGAACGCCCGGGTCGGGATCATTGTCTTTGTCAGGTGCAGATATTGTGCACGCAGGGCCGTGGGCACCGTAATCAGATGTGCCCCGGCACGTGCGGCTGCCCGCATAGCTTCGGAGATTTCGACGTCATAGCAAATGAGTGGCGCTACGGTGACGCCATTGATCTCCGCGGTGACGATATCATCACCTGGACTGAATTCTGCTTTCTTGAAGGGTCCGGAGAGATGCAGTTTCCGGAAATTGACCAGCAAATCTCCATTCTTCCCATACAGGGCGGCCAAGTTATAGACCTTCTCGGCACCCCGTTCCGGATAGGCCAATAGACAGGCAACCTTGTGCTTGGCTGATAGTGCTGCGGCGGCGCTTAAGCTCGGACCGTCGACCGGTTCGGCGAGATCTGCGATATGGTTTCCCACATTATACATCCCGAAAGGAACGATTCGGGCATGGTCAGCAGGTCCGCACCTGCCTCGGCGGATTCTCTGAGAGCCTCAATCTGGGCTGCAGGGTTACAGACGACACTGTCGTTCTGAAACAGGGCAACGGTCAGTTTGGCCATCAGACAACACTCAGATCTTTTGGATAGGGAGTGAAGAACTCAAAGCCGTCATCGGTCACCACAATGGAATCTCCAACGCGTGCGCCATATTCACCCGGTATAGTGATCCCGCCATCGACGGCGAAGGTCATGCCCTCCTGAAGAGGCGTGCGGTCGCCGGTTTTTAGTTCCGGAGATTCCAGATTTGAGATCCCGATGCAGCGCCCCGTCCGATATCCGGGTTCAAATCCGGCCGAACGGTAGACCTCGTTGGCCGCCTCATGCACATCTTCGGCAATGGCGCCCGGACGAATGGCGGCCAGTGCTGCTTTTTGTGCATTGATGCAGGTTTCATATGTGCGGGCCTGTTCGTCGGTGACCGAGCCGATGAAATACTCACGGTCAAACCCGAGTTTATATTGGCGAAAGTTCACCATTCCACAGAAACACATATAGACCGGATCGCCTTTTTTGAGGGTTCTGACCGACGAGCGGCGGTGGACCATGGATGTGTCTTTGCCCGACTGCAGTACCTGCAGATTGTGGATCGTTGGCGAGATGAATGCATCAAGCCCGGCGTCGGTGAGGAAGCCTGCAGCCTTGCGCGTGCCTGCTGCGATGATGGCAAGGGCAATCTCATATTCCGGCACACCTTCGCCCAGAGCAGACCGTCCACCCTCAAGCATGGCAATTGCGATTTGCCCAGCCTGACGCATGATCTCGATTTCTTCAGCGCTTTTGATGACGCGCATGTCTGAGAGGATCGGGCTCACGTCGACGATCTCTGCCGCACCATGCGCGCCGTCAAGGTGGGCAGAAACGAGGGCCGGCATCTTCAGTTTTTCGATGCCGATTGTGCGCGGCTTGTTGTCTCCGAGCGCCGATGACAGGATCTCGTTCCAATGGAGGCTGCCGCGGGGGTCCTGCCAGCTGCGCACATCCTCCACCCAGGTCATGGCCTTGACCATGTCGCTTTCCATCAGCGGTGTGATGACGATGGGGTCGCCATCTTTCGGAATCAGCATCATGCTTGGGCGGCCGAACTCAATGCCGAGATATCCCCAGAAACCACCGAGCCAGGAAATACTGTCTTCATCGGTCAGCAGGGCGATGTCGATGCCGGCTTCCGCGAGCCTGGTCTGAAACTTGGCCGTCCGGTCTTTCAGGGTCTGGTGCATGCAAAAATTCCAATAATTCGTTTGCTCATGAGCGCTCAGGATAGTTCGGTAATCGCCGCGGGCTTGTCGTCAGGCGACGCTTGAGGGTCGCGTTTAACCATCCGCAGCCGTGCTGGTTAGAGGAATATTTGACTCTCGTTTCATTGCTTGTATGTTTCGAGCAATGCCGGAGGGGCAATTTGCGGTGAAAAGCGCAATTTGGGCGATTGCATGCCGGGTCAAAGTTCGACTAAAGTGCAAGCGGGTAGGAACAAATCTGGACGAGAGGTTCAGCTTATAACAGTGGGGTTAGGGACTTCTGTATGTTGGACAAGTCTACCGACGTAAAACACATGGTGCGGTTCACCGGTGTTCAAAAGAGTTACGACGGAGAATCCCTCGTTGTTAAGGATCTCAATCTGGACATTGCCGAAGGCGAATTCCTGACCATGCTTGGCCCGTCAGGGTCCGGTAAGACCACGTGTCTGATGATGCTGGCAGGGTTTGAGCCGGCCACTCATGGCGAAATCTTCCTGAACGATCAACCGATCAACAATGTGGCGCCGCACAATCGTGGCATCGGCATGGTTTTTCAGAACTATGCTCTGTTCCCGCACATGACGGTTGCAGAAAATCTCGCGTTCCCGCTGCAGGTGCGCAAGATGGGTAAAGCCGAAGTTGAAGAGCGTGTGCAGAACGTTCTGAACCTTGTGGAACTTGGTGCCTTCGGCAACCGCCGCCCGGCACAATTGTCCGGTGGTCAGCAGCAACGTATTGCTGTGGCCCGTGCTCTCGTTTTCGAGCCGGATCTGGTGCTGATGGACGAACCGCTTGGTGCTCTGGACAAACAACTGCGTGAGCAGATGCAGTATGAGATCAAACATATTCACGAGAATCTCGGTGTAACCGTCGTGTACGTGACACATGACCAGTCCGAAGCGCTGACAATGTCGGACCGGATCGCCGTGTTCAACGATGGTGTTATCCAGCAGTTGTCCTCGCCGGACGATCTCTATGAGCGTCCTGACAACAGCTTCGTTGCCCAGTTTATTGGTGAAAACAACAGGCTTAACGGTACCGTTGTTAGCGAAGGCAAAGACGGTAACTGCAAGGTCAAACTCGACAGCGGTGAGACCGTGAACGCCTTGAACGTTGCAACAGACGGCAAAGGCGCAAAAACAATGTTGTCGTTGCGGCCGGAACGGGTTGAAATTAACCCGAAGAAAGGCTCAACGCCGAACATCCTGAAGGGCACGATTGAAGAGCTTATCTATCTTGGTGACCACATTCGCACGCGGATGACTGTTGCCGGGCATGACGATTTCATCGTGAAGATCCCGAATAAACATGGCCATGAAGCATTGGCCGAAGGAATCAACGCGACAATTGGTTGGGTCACGGAAGACTGCCGTGCGCTCGACCCAGTTTGATGTGCCGCAAGGCCGGATGTTAAGTCCGGCCTGACGCGCAGACTTTGCGGGCTTCGGGAATTTGGAGTGATAGCCCGCAATTTTGAGATGACGGCATTGAGCCGTCAATGGAGGTGGCATTGAGCCACATAACGTTAAGGGAGTGGATATAGTGAAATTGAAAACACTTGCGCTCGCCACCGCCAGCATTTTTGCGATGGGCGTTGGTGCGGCATCTGCGGCAGATCTTACGGTCACGTCGTGGGGTGGTGCATACACTGCATCACAGCAGAAAGCTTATGGTGCTGGCTGGGAAGCCAAGACCGGCAAGAAGATTCACTGGGAGAACTACAATGGTGGTCTCGGTGAAATCAAAACCCAGGTTACGGCCGGCAAGGTCACCTGGGACATCGTCGACATTCTTCCTGACCAGGCCCGCACCGGTTGCGACGAAGGCCTGTTCGAGGAAATTCCTGACAGTGTTCTGATGAAATCGCCTGACGGCAAGACGCTCGACGAAGACCTCATGGTTCCGCGCCCGAACAAGTGCGTGGCTCCTCAAGTTTGGTGGTCCTATGTGCCGTTCTATGATGACAGCCTTCTGAAGGGCGAAAAGCCACAGAACATGGCTGACTTCTTCAATGTTGAGAAGTGGACCTGCAAACGCGGCATGCACACCTGGGGCAATGCCAACATCGAGATGGCTCTGGTTGCTGACGGCGTTGACCCGAAGAAGGTCTACGAAGTCATGAGCACTGAAGAGGGCATCAACCGTGCGTTCAAGAAGCTCGACACGATCAAGGACCACGTTGTGTTCTGGGACTCAGGCGCACAGCCGCTTGAATTGGTCAAGTCCGGCGAAGTCTGCATGTCGATCGCTTACAATGGCCGTATTGGTGCAGCTGTTCTTTCTGAAGGCGAAAAGTTCGTAACCATGTGGGACGGACAGGTTCTGGAAGAAGAATGGATTGCTGTGGTCAAGGGTTCCCCGAACAAGGAAACCGCGTTTGACTTTGTTGGCTATGCAACAGCTTCCGAGCAGCAGGCCGGCCAGGCGAAATACATCAACTATGGTCCGATGCGCCAGTCCGCGTTCGCGATCATCAAGGCTGGTGAACCCTGGTTCCACAATGGCAAGAACATCATGGAACACATGCCGAACCGCCCTGAAGTGATGGCCCGTTCCGTCTTCGCCAACCCGGAGTGGTGGGCTGACAACGGCGACGAAGTCAACGAGCGCTTCAAAGCTTGGATGGCCAAGTAAGTAGCATTGCAGCTTAATCTAGTGACCTAAAAAATCAGGACCGGGTGGTTTTCTGCCCGGTCCACAAAAATTAAGAAATTTAGCGAAGGGATGGGAGCTAATGGCTGATGTTGCAATGTCCGGTGGAGCTGAAAAGCTTATCACTGCCGACGGTCGGCCACTCAAGGAAAGCCTCCAGCGCTCGCTGCGCCAGGCCAAACTCAAGGCGGCGGGGCTTGTTGCCATTCCTGGATTGTTTTTGATCGTTCTTTTTGTCATTCCCGTTTTCTATCTCCTCGTCAAATCCGTGGATGATAGCGACATCAATTCCTATTTTCCGCGGGTCTTTGTTGAGTTCCAGAAGTGGAACAAAAAAGATCTGCCGCCGGAAAGCATGTACAAAGCGATGTTCGATGACATCGTGAATGCCAAAGGTATTGAGATCGGCAAGGGCTCAACCCGGATGAACTATTCGCAATCCGGCTGGAAGAGCCTGCTGAAAAAGTCTCGCCGCAAGTTCAAGAAGATCAAGGAAGGCCCTTATAAGGAGGCCATGATCAAGTCTGACAAGCGCTGGGGCCAGATGAAATACTGGCAATCACTTGCCCAGATGTCTGATAATTTCACCGCTGCGTATTACTGGAATGCAATTGACCGGAAATATGATGCGAACAAGAACGTCATAATGCAGCCCGAATACAGGCAGGTGTATGTCACCTTCTGGAAACGGACATTGCTGGTCAGTCTTCTTGTGACAGTTTTTTGTGTGCTGCTTGGCTACCCCGTGGCTCACCTGCTCGCCACACTGCCGCTGCGCTATTCCAATTTGTTGATGATCTGCGTACTCATGCCGTTCTGGACATCGTTGCTGGTGAGGATTGTCGCCTGGATGATCATGCTGCAGCAGCAAGGGGTTGTGAACGATACGCTGGTGGCCTCGGGTATCGTTGCGGACCATAACCGACCGGAGATGATGTATAACTTCACCGGGACGATCATTGTGATGACCCAGGTGCTGTTGCCGTTCATGATCTTGCCGATCTATTCGGTGATGAAGGGTATCTCGCCCGTCTATATGAGGGCCGCGCAAAATCTCGGTGCAACACCGGCCTGGGCTTTCATTAAGGTCTACATGCCGCAAACGCTGCCGGGAATTGGCGCTGGCGTGATCCTCGTCTTCATCGTCGCCATCGGCTACTACATCACGCCAGCACTGGTGGGCGGCAAGGACGGCCAATTGATCGGTAACCAGATTGCCTATCACTTGCAAAGCAGCCTGAACTGGGGTCTCGCCTCAGCCATGGGTGTGATCTTGCTGGTGGCAATCCTGATCCTCTACTGGATCTATGACAAGATTGTCGGCATCGACAACATGCGGATGGGATAACAGACATGGCACTTCCAGCTTATACATCCACCGGGCAGCGCATCTGGCACTACAGCTACCTTGGTTTCTGCGTCTTCGTACTGTTCTTCCTCGTCGCTCCCCTGGTCGTCGTTATCCCGCTGTCGTTCACCTCCAAAGCGTTCCTCAGCTTCACCCCTGAAATGTTGAAACTGGATCCTGAGGCGTTTTCGATGAGGTGGTACAAGATCCTTGTTGGCGACTGCACGGATGCCATCGTGACAACCGTTTGCAGTGACAAGTGGAAACTGGGATTCATCAATTCGTTCTGGGTTGCAATTTGCTCCACGTTGCTTTCCGTTACGCTTGGGACCTTGGCGGCCCTTGGCCTTAGCCGGCAGCATATGCCGTTCCGCAAAGTGATTATGGCGGCCCTGATCTCTCCAATGATCGTGCCGCTGATCATCACTGCTGCCGGGATGGCGCTGTTTTATGCAAAGCTTGATCTGTCGTCGACGTTCCCTGGTTTGATCTTTGCGCATACAGCACTTGGCCTGCCGTTTGTTGTGATTACGGTGACCGCCACGCTGGTCGGTTTTGATCACAGCCTTACCCGGGCCGCAGAAAGCCTCGGCAGCAACCCGGCAAACAATTTCTTCAAGATCCAGTTGCCGCTTATTGCGCCTGGCGTGATTTCCGGGGCCCTGTTCGCCTTCATCACTTCATTCGATGAAATCGTTGTGGTTCTGTTTATTGGCGGTGCAGAGCAATTGACCTTGCCACGGCAAATGTGGGCGGGTATTCGCCAGGAAATCAGCCCGACCATTCTGGCGGCTGCAACGATCCTGGTGATTATCTCGGTCGTGCTGCTGACCACGGTTGAACTCCTGCGGCGTCGCTCAGAACGTCTGCGCGGCATCAGCCCGGCTTAACATGAAGGCAAGATCAGGCGCATTTCGGCGGCTTGGTCTTGCCATTTCCTGCCTTGTTCTGGTTGCACTTTGGGCCATTTCGGCTCCCGACGATGGTGCGAATGCTACAGGCAAGATGCCTGTGGATCTGGCGCTCGTGCTGTCGATCGATTGCTCCTACTCCGTCGACACACGGGAATTCCGGCTGCAAACCAATGGCACAGCTCTGGCGCTTCGGCGCCCGGAAATCTTGGCGGCGATTCAAGCCGGTCCGTTGAAACGCATCGCCGTTTCGGTGGTCCAATGGTCTGACGACAAGAACCAGCGCATCACAGTCCCCTGGACAATCGTTTCTACAGGCGAGGAGGTTGAGCGCCTCGCCCAACTGGTGGAACAGCAACCGCGCTATTTGGCCGAGGGCGGCACGTCCATCACTGGCTTGATGCGCTATGCGGCCGGAGTTCTGGCAATCGCGCCAGTTGTGGCCGAGCGGCAGGTGCTGGATATTTCGTCGGACGGACGGAACAACAAAGGCGGCCGCCCGCATGTGGTGCGCGATCAACTCGTGCATTTCGGGATCACGATCAACGGTCTGACGATTCTCAACGAGTTTCCCACGCTCAATCACTATTTTGAAAAGTTCATTACCGGTGGCTATGGAAGCTTTGTCATCATCGCGAAGGATTATGACGATTTCCGCAAAGCGATTTACCGCAAACTGCTGCGCGAGATCATTGGCCCGCGCTTGACCTGAGAGGCATACCGCGCATGCGCTATATCGATGGCAAATCACTCGACCGTATTCTGGAATTTCCCGCGCTCGCAGACGCGCTTGCAAAGTGGCACCGCGAAGAGCCGCCGCAGGTTGGCCGCAGCTTGTTGACCCAAGACGGGGAGGGGGAGACACCGGACTGTTTCCTGAATTTGCCGGCCTGGTATCCGGGAGCTGCCATGGGGGTCAAGGTGATCACTGTTTTGCCGGCAAACCCCGGCAAATCGCACGGCCTGCCGGCGATCCAGGCGCTCTATCCGATTTTCGACGGTGAAACCGGTGAACCCAAGGCCGTCATTGATGGCACCGTTCTAACCTACTGGAAGACCGCCGGGGACAGTGCGCTGGCGACACGCTATCTGGCGCGGGAAGATGTGAAGTCTTTGGCCATGGTGGGTTCGGGGGCACTGGCGCCCTATCTGGTACGCGCCCATTGCGCCATGCGACCGGGCATCGAAGAGGTGACCGTGTGGAACCGGACGCAGGCCAAGGCAGGCGCCATGGCGGCGGCGCTTGCACAAGAGGGGATCCCGGCAAAAGCCACCACGGATCTGGAGGCGGCTTGCCGCCATGCAGACCTGATATCGTGCGCAACGTCGGCGACGTCTCCGCTGGTCAAGGGGGGATGGCTACAGCCGGGATGCCATCTTGATTTGGTTGGCAGCTTCACGCCTGAGATGCGCGAAGCGGATGACGAGGTGATTTCGCGCGCGGCTGGTGTGTTCATGGATTATGAATTGTTCGCCGATGAGCCTGGCGACATTTGCCAACCGCTTGAGAATGGAACCTTGAAGCGCGAGGACGTTGTGGATTTTTATTCGCTTTGCAGGGATAAACATCCGGGGCGGCAGTCGGCCGATGAGATAACGGTGTTCAAGAATGTGGGCGGTGCGCATCTGGACCTTATGACAGCACTGCACATCGTCGAGATTGCTGAAGCGGCGGGGTAACCCATGCAATTTCCGAACGTCTTCAAACCTCTTGATCTTCGCGGCAAGAAGTTCAAGGCCCGGATTAATTTCGGTGCACGCACAGCAAACATGGCAGAAGCCGGACTGCCGGGCGACCGGCATCTCGGCTATTATCTTGAGCGGTCACTTGGTGGGGCCGGGATAATCGTGGTTGAGCCCATGCCTGTGCACGAGACGACCCTTTTGACACGAGGCAACTTCAACCCTGGAGATGATGCCGTCATCCCCGCGTTCCGGCGCATCACTGATGCCTGCCACGAGCAGGGCACAGTGATGGTCCACCAGCTGTACCATGTGGGCCAGCACGGGGATTTCGACAATTCGTTCCAGCCCAGCTGGTTGCCGTCAGGCCTTCCGTCCTATCATGACAGCGATGGCAGCCATGCAATGAGCGAGGCAGAAATTCTGGAGACCATCGAGTGCTTCGCGCTGGCCGCTGAGCGGGCAAAGAAAAGCGGCTTCGACGGTATTGAAATTTTTGCTGCCTATCATGCATTGCCCGATCAATTCTGGACGCCCTAATCAAACCGGCGGGACGACAAATGGGGCGGGTCCCTGGAGAACCGGGTGCGGTTTTCTTCGGAACTCACCAAAGCGATCCGCGCGAAAACGGACGATGACTTCATCATCGGCATGGCCATCAGCATGGACCCTGGCGCCGAGGTTGCCCTGTCCATGGAAGCCATGCAGGAAGTTATCATCCTGGCATGATGAGCGCGGCCTGATCGATTATGTGACCTGCGGGACCGGCAGCTATTTTGATTTCTATTCGCTCATTCCAACCTTCCCATACGCGGACAAACTGGGCCCACCCTTGCGGAGCGCGGGCACCGGGTCATGTTGGCTGAGGCCTCGGACAAGCTGGGCGGGCAATACCGGCTCGCTGGCCTCCAGCCGCGGCGCACATAGATCATTGATCTGATCGACTGATATCAGGACCAGCTTGAGAAGCTGCAGGTTTCTGTGCGCTACAACACCTATATGGATGGCATTGAAATCGAGGCCTTTGGCGCGGACGAGGTGGTGTTTGCGACTGGATCACTTGCGGATGGCAATGCGTTCCAGCGTGCCATGCTCCAGCATGATGCGTTGCCAGGCTTTCAGAAGGGCAATGTTTATTCCGTGGAAGAAGTCATGTCGCGGCAGGCGCGGCCGGGCAAGCGGGTAATCGTTCTGGACGATGGCGGGAACTGGCGCGGTGGCGGTACGGCCTAGCATTTGGCTGAAGCCGGGCATGAGGTGACGATTATCACCCAGCTCGCCATGGTGGGCAAAGAGCTTGAGCGGACGTCCGCTGATGGGCCGTTGCGGCAACGGCTGAAAGAACAGGGCACTGTGTTAAAGACTGAGTGTGCCGTAAAGGAATGGCACGGGGATGGTGCCACCGTGGTCGATCTGCTGAGCGGGGCAGAAGAGCATGTGGCTGCGGATGCGCTGGTGACAGCGACGCCGAACGTGGTCAATCTGATGGCTCAGGATGAGATAGACATGGCCACGATGTCAGCGCACCAGATTGGAGGTTGTGTTGCTCCGCGAACGGCGATCATGGCGATCTACGAGGGCCGGAAACTGGGCCTGGAACTTTAGCCCTCCGGCAAATGCTGCGCCTGGTGGTTGGTCAGTAGCCAGCTTCCTTCTTCCAGTACGAAGGTGTTCGTCGCGATCATTTTGACGTCGCCAAGGTCTTCCGTGCAGGTGACCATTGCGGTGTTTCCATTCAAAAGCACGTGTGGATCACTGGCGTGGATTGACGGCGGTGTGCCAATGCGTAAAATTCGGTACTAGGACTCCAGCACATCTTCGCGGCCCATCAGCCCTGGCCAGCCCGGGTGAACGACAGTCACCTCCCGGGTCCGTGACCAGAGTTCGTCCATGACTTCATAGTTGCAGTTGCGGAAGGCTTCGTAGAACGTCTCATTCGCGTGTAACACACTGGCCTTGGCCTCTTCGTCCGCCAAGCTCATCTTGTTGCTGGTCCCCACTGTCCCAGAGTTGAGGAAGCCGACGGGATGAGGATATTGGGTGAGGGTTTTGCTGCCAAATCCAGCTCTTCCAGGTCACCAAACAGGGCTTCCAGACCTGCCTTGTGATCTGGTTCCCGGGCCACTTTAGCCATCGATGCCATGTCGGCCCATGCGGGGGTCCCGTGTCTCACCTGCGCGTAAACCATTCCCGTTTCCTGGTTGGCGAAATTGAGTACAGGCAGGGTCTGCCCGCACTGCTTGAGGAAGTCGGTATTGTCTTCAGCTTCCAAACTATCAGACACATCGTAGATCTGTTTTGCCGTGTCCGCATCCACATTGATTTTTCGGAAGCGATCCACATTGATCATGCTCTTGAGATCCAGGATGGTCATCTCACCATTCCAGCCAAAGGCGATGGTTTTTGGCCTCTCTCCCTTGGGCACCGAATTATCGAGAAACTCATAGTGCACGCGTTTTGAGGTGTTCAAAGCCCAGGTGAAGAACAGCCGGGGCATGCCGGTGAAGGCTTCCACATTGTGATCGAGCAGATCGTCAATAGCCTTGTAGCGTCCATATTCCAGGCCGCGGCCCCAGGCCCGTTCAACGGTGGCCTCCGGCGGTGTGATGACAAAGAACATGTAAACCAGATCGCCGAAACGGGTGAGGAGGCGGCCGCCATCGGCCTCACCGGGCTGAACCGCGAAACTGTCGAAGCGAAAGCGGTCGATCAGCAGATGTGAAATCGGGCCCTTTTCCGATTTCTCCGCCATGTAGCGGTCCAGCTTCTGGTCGATGATCTCAACCTCGTGCCCGGTGAGCATGCCGGCATATTTTTCTGCTTTGCCAAGGGAATCGTAATCCAGAAGGAACTTGCGAAAGATGTCCGGGCTGATGAGGGCGAAGTCCTGCCAGTTGACACCGATGCGTTCGGCAAGCTTCTGCTGCAGGGGTCGGAGCGTGCTTTTGCCCGCCGCTGACGCGCCCTTGACATTCATGATGATGGGTTTGGCCTGAACCGGCAGATGGCGCAGGCCTTCTGCTTCAGCCGCTGTGTGCACATCCTCCTCGATCAGCCGGCCGATTTCCTCGCTGCCAAAGCTGTTGGAAACGAAGGTAAGAGCGATCTGGGTGATAATCGTTTTATCGCCAATCAGCTTGCCGTGTTTGGCGGCGATTGCCGATGTGGCCTTGATCAGGGCAGCAAAGGCCGCGATTTCGGTTGGATCCACAGCAGAATTTTGTGCCGGGCGCCAAGCTGCTTGTATTTCGGCTAGGTCTGGCTTGGCGGGTTGGGATGAGGGTGCGGGATCAGGCTTTCTGCCGAAGCCGAGTCTTTGCCAGAAAGTCGGTTTGGCAGGAATTGGCACCGTGCGCTCAACCGAGGCAAAAATGGTCCTGGTCAGCTCATTGTCGATCAGAACTCTGGCGTGCTCAATTTGCATCTCGAGGGCCTTGCTGATCTCATCCAATTTTGGGGTCAGATAACGATCAAGGATCGCATTGCAATATTGGCGGAAGTTGATGCCGAGATCGCCATAGTGGGAGCCGTCTGGGACAGAGATATTGGCCATCACACGGATGAGCACCTCGTGCTGAAGCATTCTCTCCGGCCTGAAGCGGACGAGATCCTTTGCCGGCAATCCTGTGAAATCGGCAAGATCTTCAGCCTCGGCAAGGGACGTGGAGACATTTTCTGGCCGATGCATGGTGGAAAGCGACAGAAATTTCCGGGGGATCGTTGAGCTCAAGCCCGGATTCCACGGGCCAAATTCCAGCTTTTCTGTGTGTTTTGCCATGCTCCATTAGCCTCCGTTTCCGGCAAGGAGTTCACCTGTTTTCCCAGCATGCGGGTAACACCGGCTTGATGCTTTTTTCTCTCTGGTGTATGGTATACCAGATACAAACGATCTCTGCAGGTGATTTCGTTGCGGATTCACGGGCGGGCTGCGCCGGCTAAACGAAAGGTACTTCATGTCAGACAAGCTGACACTCAAGCCAGTGGATATGAATTTCAGTCTCAAGGACCACATTTATGAGGTCCTGCGTGATGGCATCACGGGCATGAACATCTACGACGAAGATGCCGATTTGCGCCTTGAAGAGCGCAAGATGTCTGAGGAACTTGGGATTTCCCGAACCCCCGTCCGCGAAGCGCTGGCCCGCCTTGAGCAGGAGGGGTTCGTTGAAATTCAGCCGCGCAAGGGTGTCTTTATCAAGCGCAAATCAATGGAAGAGATTCTGGAGATGATCGTGGTCTGGGCGGCGCTGGAAAGCATGGCCGCGTGCATGGCAACGCAGCATGCCAGCGACAAGGAAATCGCTTCGCTCCGGCAGATGGTGACGGAATTCAACAAGGATGAGGCCGAAGCCCATTTGGATGAGTATTCTGAGGCTAATATCCGTTTTCATCAACGCATCCTTGAGATTTCCAAGTGCTCGATGCTGAAGGATATTGCCGACGGCCTGTTCCTGCACATGCGGGCCATCCGGAACCGGGCAATGGCTGAAGGCGACCGAGTCAAGCGCTCCGTCGTGGATCACATGCACATCATCGAGGCGCTGGAGGATCGCGATGGTGCCCTCGCGTCTGAACTGGTGCGCGAACATACGCTGAGATTGCATGCGCATGTGCGGCGGAGTTGGAAAGAGTTTCTGAGTTCATCAAGAACAGGTGCGGCAGCATCCGGTGAATGAGGCTTTTGGGGCTGAGAAATCAATAGAGGAGCGGAACATAATGTCGGTTTCAGCAGCAATAGACGACCTTGAAGCCCGGTTGAAGGATGAGGACAAAGAACCCCAAGCTCTGACCGACGGATTTCATCTTCTGATTGCGGCCCTCAAGCTCAATGGGCTGAACACGATCTATGGTGTGCCGGGCATTCCGATCACTGACCTAGGACGGATGGCCCAGGCGTCAGGCATGCGGGTCCTGTCGTTCAGACATGAGCAACATGCGGGTTATGCGGCATCGGTAGCCGGATATTTGACCAAGAAGCCTGGTATCTGTCTGACTGTATCTGCGCCTGGTTTTCTTAATGGCCTGACTGCGCTGGCCAATGCTACGACGAACTGTTTTCCGATGATCCTGATTTCCGGATCATCTGAACGGGAAATCGTAGATCTGCAGCAGGGCGATTATGAGGAAATGGACCAGTTGGCCATCGCCAAGCCGCTTTGCAAGGCGGCCTTCCGGGTGCTGCATGCCGAAGACATTGGTATCGCGGTGGCGCGTGCGATCCGGGCAGCCGTGTCCGGTCGGCCGGGAGGGGTTTATTTCGATGTGCCTGCTCAATTGTTGGGCCAGGTGATGGACGCTGAAGCCGGGGAAAATTCACTGGTCAAAGTGATAGATGCGGCCCCGTGCCAGCTCCCGGCGCCGGAAGCCGTCAGGCGGGTGCTTGAAGTGCTCAAGAGCGCCAAGCGTCCGCTTATCATTCTGGGGAAAGGTGCCGCCTATGCTCAGGCGGACGAGGAAATCCGCAACTTCATTGAGCGCAGTGGAATTCCCTATTTGCCGATGAGCATGGCGAAAGGCCTGCTACCCGATAATCACCCTCAGTCGGCCGGGGCTGCCCGGTCTCTGGTCCTGAAGGAATCCGATGTTGTCATGATGGTCGGTGCCCGTCTCAATTGGCTCCTGTCGCACGGCAAAGGCAAGACCTGGGGAGATGCGCCGAAGGAATTTGTGCAAATCGATATCGAACCGAAGGAAATGGATTCCAACGTGGAGATCGCTGCGCCGCTGGTTGGCGATGTAGGATCCTGCGTGACTGCCCTGCTGGATGGCATGGGCGAAGACTGGTCTGCCCCTCCTGCCGAATGGACGGATGCGATCCGGACCAAGGTGGAAAGCAATGTGGCGAGGATGGCGCCCAAGCTTCAGAACAACAATGTTCCCATGGACTTCCACGGAGCTCTTGGCCGGCTCAAGACCATCGTGAAAGAGCACCCGGACATTATGCTCGTCAATGAAGGGGCCAATACGCTGGATTTTGCCCGTTCAATCATCGACATGTATGAGCCGCGCAAGCGCCTGGACGTTGGCACCTGGGGCGTTATGGGTATCGGCATGGGATCTGCCATTGCGGCAGCAGTGGAAACGGGCAAGCCGGTTCTGGCGATCGAAGGGGACAGCGCGTTCGGGTTCTCCGGCATGGAGATCGAGACGATCTGCCGGTACAAGCTGCCGATTTGTGTCGTTGTTTTTAACAACAATGGCATTTACCGCGGAGCGGACACCAATCCGGTCGGTGATGATGTTGCGCCCACAGTGTTTGTGAAGGATTCCCGCTACGACAAGATGATGGAAGCCTTTGGCGGGGTTGGTGTTTACGCCACTTCGCCGGACGATCTGACACGCGTGGTGAAAGAGGCTCTGGACTCTGGTATGCCAACACTTGTAAACGCCGTGATCGACGAGAATGCGGGCACGGAAAGCGGCCGCATCGGAAATCTCAATCCGCAGAGTGTAGTTGCCAAGAAATAGCTCTGTGAAGAAAAACATCCTCCGGGGGAAGGGAAGCGGGACATGAAAGCACTAGAAGGCGTCAAGATTCTGGATTTCACCCACGTGCAGTCGGGTCCGACCTGCACACAATTGTTGGCCTGGTTTGGTGCTGATGTGATCAAGGTCGAGCGGCCGGGTGTTGGTGATGCCACCCGCAAACAGCTGGTGGACGTGCCGAACGCGGACTCGCTCTACTTCACCATGCTGAACCACAACAAGCGTTCGATCACGCTCAACACCAAGAACGAAACCGGCAAGGAAGTGCTGGAGCGGCTGGTGAAGGAGTGTGACGTTCTGGTGGAGAACTTCGCGCCGGGCGCACTGGACCGCATGGGCTTCACCTGGGAACGGATCCAGGAGCTCAACCCCAAGATGATCATGGCCTCAATCAAGGGCTTTGGTCCCGGCCCCTACGAGGACTGCAAGGTGTATGAGAATGTTGCCCAGTGTGCTGGCGGTTCCGCGTCAACGACCGGTTTCCTCAATGGTCCGCCCCTCGTGACCGGTGCGCAGATAGGCGACAGCGGCGCCGGTTTGCATCTGGCGCTTGGTATCGTGACTGCGCTCTTCCAGCGTGAAAAGACAGGCAAAGGCCAGAAGGTTTCCGCCGCCATGCAGGATGGGGTGCTCAACCTTTCCCGCGTGAAACTGCGCGATCAGCAGCGGCTGGCTGCAGGGCCGTTGAAGGAATATTCCCAGTTTGGCGAAGGCATTCCTTTTGGTGATGCTACACCTCGTGCCGGCAACGATTCCGGCGGTGGACAACCGGGCCGTATTCTGAAGTGCAAAGGCTGGGAAACTGACCCCAACGCCTACACCTACTTTATTACCCAGGCCCCGGCCTGGAAGAAGATCTGCGATGTGATTGGCAAGCCGGAATGGAAAGAGCAGGAAGGCTATGCCGCCCCGCTGGAGCGGCTCGACAAGTTGAACGAGATCTTCGATACGATCGAACAATGGACGATGACGAAGACCAAGTTCGAGGTCATGGATATTTGCAATCCTTTGGATATTCCGAGCGGACCGATCCTTTCCATGAAAGAGATTGCTGAGGAGCAGTCGCTCCGCGAGACGGGCACGATCGTGGAAGTGGATCACCCTGAACGCGGTCCATACCTCTCAGTCGGTTGCCCAATTAAACTGTCGGAGTCGCCGGTTGAAGTCGTCCGCTCGCCATTGCTTGGTGAACATACGGATGAGATCCTGACCTTGGTACTCGGCTACGAAGGCGATGAGCTTGAACGCGTCAGAGGTTCTGGCGCTGTCGGCGAGGTCAAGGCGGAAGCTGCGGAGTAGTTCTGCGACTTTGCATCAAGGTAGCGCTCGGGCTTGCCCCGAGGGTCCAGGGCAGAATGCTCTGAGGTTATGGTCCTGGGTCCTTGGGTCAAGTCCAAGGACGACGGGAAATAGTACAGGGAACAATAGGCATGCGCATTATCGTTATGGGGCAGCAGGCTTTTGGCAAAGACGTACTTGCCAAATTGCTGGATGCAGGAACAGACGAAGTCGTTGCTGTTTATTGCGAACCTGACCGTGATGGCAAACCGGTTGATCCGATCAAGGAGTTTGCGCTGGAGAAAGCTCTGCCTGTTCACCAGCCCGCCGATTTCAATGATCAGGCTGCGCTAGACACGTTGGCCAGCTTCGATGCTGATCTGATGGTCATGGCCTTCGTCAATGTGTTTGTGCCGGAAGCTGCACGCGACACACCCAAGATGGGCTCCATTTGTTTCCATCCGTCCTTGCTACCGCTTCATCGCGGTCCATCCGCCGTGAACTGGCCCATCATCATGGGGTCGACAAAGTCCGGTTACAGTTGGTTCTACCCCACTGATGGATTGGACGAAGGCGACAGCCTTCTGCAGTGGGAGTGCGAGATCGCGCCGGACGATACGGTCATTGATCTCTACTTCAAGAAGATCTATCCATCGGCTGTCGAGTCCGTGCTTGATGTTTGCGATTTGTTCCGTTCTGGCAACCCGCCTCACATTGTTCCCGATGAGTCCCGGGCCACCTATGAGCGCCGCTGCACCAAGAAACACGTCCATATTGACTGGAACAGCCCGATTAAATTTGTCTATGACCTCATTCGCGGCACCAATCCGACGCCGGGTGCCTGGACCACATTGAACGGAAATGAAGTTCAGATTTTCGATTGTGAACGCGCTGCAGGCGACGGAATTTCCTCGAAAGTCATAGATATTTCTGAAGATGGCGTAACTGTGCAACTGATTGGCGGGCGTATCGTTATCAAGAGGGTGCGCCCGGCTGACGAGGGCAAGATTGCCGCCAGCGAATGGGCCGCATCGGCTGGACTGTCAGTCGGTGATATTCTAGGGACTTAAGCCAGAATTCCGTAACGAAAGAGAACGAAATGTCCGACATTGAAATCGCCCGTGCCGCGAAGAAAAAACCTATCCAGGAGATCGGTGCCAAGTTGGGAATCCCCACAGAAGATCTGCTGCCATTTGGCCATGATAAGGCCAAGGTCAGCGCCAGTTTCATCAAGGCGCAGGCGGACAAGAATGACGGAAAGCTGATCCTGGTGACGGCGATCAACCCGACACCTGCGGGTGAAGGCAAGACGACCACCACGGTTGGTCTGGGCGACGGACTCAACGCCATCGGCAAGAATGCCTGCATCTGCATTCGCGAAGCCTCGCTTGGTCCGAACTTCGGCATGAAGGGTGGTGCTGCTGGAGGCGGTAATGCACAGGTCGTTCCGATGGAAGACATGAACCTCCACTTCACCGGTGACTTCCACGCAATCACGTCCGCGCACTCGCTGCTTGCTGCCATGATCGACAATCACATCTACTGGGGCAATGAGCAGGAAATCGATGTACGCCGGGTGGCCTGGCGCCGCGTGGTGGACATGAACGACCGTGCTCTGCGTAACATCAACGTCTCCCTCGGCGGCGTGGCCAACGGTTTCCCTCGCGAAGGCGGTTTCGACATCACCGTGGCCTCTGAAGTGATGGCTATCCTGTGTCTGGCGAATGATCTGAAAGATCTGCAGGAACGCCTCGGCAATATGATCGTGGCCTACCGCCGCGACCGCACGCCGGTTTTCTGCCGCCACATCAAGGCAGATGGCGCCATGACGGTGCTGCTTCAGCAGGCCATGCAGCCCAACCTGGTGCAGACGCTTGAGAACAATCCGGCGTTCGTCCATGGCGGCCCATTTGCCAACATTGCACACGGTTGTAACTCTGTTGTGGCTACCACGACCGCCCTTAAACTGGCTGACTATGTGGTCACTGAAGCCGGTTTCGGTGCTGACCTCGGGGCTGAGAAATTCCTGAACATCAAGTGCCGTAAGGCGGGCCTTGCTCCGAGCGCCGTCGTCATCGTGGCCACCGTTCGCGCCATGAAAATGAATGGCGGTGTGAAGAAGGATGATCTCGGCGAAGAGAACGTTGCAGCCGTTAAGGAAGGTTGCGCAAACCTCGGCCAGCACATCGAGAACATCCAGAAGTTCTGTGTGCCCGCTGTTGTTGCTATCAACCACTTCGTCACCGATACGGATGCTGAAGTGCAGGCTGTGAAGGATTTCGTTGAAGGTCTCGGCTCTGAAGCAATCCTGGCGCGCCACTGGGAACTTGGTTCTGAAGGCACGAAGGACCTTGCCACACGCGTCTGTGAAATCATCGATGAAGGCAAGGGCAACTTCTCCCCGATCTACCCGGATGATATGGATCTCGCCTCCAAGATCGAAACCATTACCCGTGAAATATACCGGGCCGATGAAGTGATCATGGACCAGAAGATCCGCAACCAGTTGAAAGACTGGGAAGCGCAAGGGTACGGCAACCTGCCGGTCTGCATGGCGAAAACCCAATACAGCTTCTCGACTGACCCGAACCAGCGTGGCGCGCCTCGCGACCACAGCATTCCGGTTCGCGAAGTGCGGTTGTCCGCCGGTGCCGGTTTCATCGTCGCAATCTGCGGTGAGATCATGACGATGCCAGGCCTGCCCCGCAAGCCGGCCGCTGAGACGATCTACATCAATGATGATGGTGAGATTGAAGGACTGTTCTAGGGCTCGCACTCTGGAAACAGAAGGTTGAAATGAATTCTGACCCGTCCCGGGAAATCAGGGCGGGCCCTTTTTGTTTGGGCCGTTCTGCTTGAGTGGGGTGATGGGGGCAATCCCAGCAGCCAAGCCTGGCGCATCGGTGTTGCTTTGCAGACGAGCGCGGGCCATTTTACCCGCAAACAGAAAGTGGGTTGTCTCGATGAATGCCAAACAGATCGTTGAGGATGCGCTGGTCTGGGATCAACTGTTTCCGGTCACAGAATATTGCGGCACGTAGGCTGCACACGAATGCATGCTCAGCCAGATGAGGCAAGCCGGATATGATGCTGTTTCCCTCACGGTCGCGTACGGTCCTGAAGACACGATGACAGCAATCAGGCGGATTTCCCATTGGCGCAAATTCGTTCGCGAGAATGATGACCGGTTTCTGCTGCTGACGGCGGCGGATGACGCGGAGCGCGCCAAGGCCGAGGGTAAACTGGCAATCGGCGTGATCGCCTTTCCAGCAATCCACCGGCAGCATTCTCCATGGCAACACAGGATGGGGCAGTTTCCCGTTCAGGGCGCAAAAAGGTTGTACCTGCTAATCTGCCATTTGATCTAGCTTGATCTGGACTGCGTTTTGGGGCGCGATAATGTTGGAAGAATCATCCGGAGACATGCCCGGTTTACGCAGAAAGTCGCCCGATTGATTCACCATTCCAGACTTCCTGCGGGAAGACCCTGCTTACACCGTCTGCATCAGGGCCTGGATGCATAAGTGCCTCTGGTGCAGGCTCTTCTGCTTTGTTTTTTCCTCTGCCGAACAAGTTTCCAAACATGATTTTGCTCCTGAAACATCTGTTATCGGGCAAATTGGAGGGATTTCCGCAAGGGTGGGTTAATTCAGGCTGTTAAGATTACAGCCATGGTGAACCAAGCCTTGAGATCCGGTCTGGTCTCGTCAATCAAATGACTAAACATTCATGGAAATTGGATCGATTTGTTGACGTCTGCAGCCGAGTCCTGTTAGTCTGATATGTGGTATACCACACGCCACAGATCCGGTGTGTCGGATAAAAGCAGAAGCTGGCGGCCTTTCTGGGTGCCCAGCCGGTAAAAATGAGTTACAAATGGTGATGGATCAGAAGATCTGAACCTGACGAAACCCGAAACAATCCTGGGAGGATCAAAAATGGGTATTACGAAACGGGCAATTCTCGGCCTGACATGTGCTTTCGGCATGAGTGCTGCCGTAACTGGGGCTGCAATGGCAGATGGTCATGGGTGGTCGCCGAAGAAGCCGGTCGAATTTGTTGTGATGGCCGGTAAGGGCGGTGGCGCTGACAAAGCTGTTCGCCTCATGCAGTCGATCATCGCTTCGGAAAAGATGGCTGAAGTGCCGGTGACCCCTGTCAACAAGCCGGGCGGTTCGGGCGCTGAAGCTCTTGTCTACATGAAAGGCAAGAAGGGCGACAACCACACCATCATGTTCACCCTGAATAGCTTTTACACCACACCGCTTCGTCAGAAGGGCTTGGGTGTTGATATCACCACATTCACACCTGTCATGCGGATGGCTGAAGACACATTCTGTCTCTGGGTGAATTCCGACCGCAAGGACATCAATAATGTTGATGACTTTGTCAAGGAAGCCAAAAAGGCCGGTAAAGAGTGGATCATGGCTGGCACAGGCAAGAACTCTGAAGACAATCTGCTCACAGATTTTCTGAACACGGCTTATGGCTTGGAAATGAAGTATGTGCCTTACAAGGGCGGCGGCAAGGTGGCCAAGGAACTGGCCGGCAACAATGCTAACTCCACGGTGAACAATCCTTCCGAGCAGCTCGGCTTCTTTGAAGCTGGCAAAACCAAGCCCTTGGCTTGCTTCACACCTGAGCGCATCGGTCTGTTCAAGGACGCACCGACCTTCAAGGAACTCGGTCAGGATTTTGTCTACTTCATGCAACGCACGGTTGTGGGCGCACCTGGCATGAGCAAAGACGCGGCTGCCTACTACAACAAGCTGTTCACCAAGGTGTTCAACTCCGAGAAGTGGCAGACATACCGCAATAAGAAGGCTCTGGTGGGTGACGCACTCTCCGGCGATGCTCTGATGGCATACTGGAAGAAAGAGCGTGATATCCACGAAGGCATGCTGAAGAAAATGGGCGTGCTGAAGTAAGCGCGTAACGAATCGCATCAGATAGGCGTGGGAGGGCTATCATGACGGTACGTACAGCCGAACTGTGTATGGCATTGCTCATGACAGTGTTCTCCGTCTATCTGATGTACAAATCCGCCGAATTGCCAATCGGCTGGATTGAGGATGAGGGCCCCGGCGGCGGGTTCTGGCCCTTCTGGCTGGCAGCTGTCATGCTGCTGTCCTGCGGCGGCATCCTGTTCAACTGGGCCCGGAAGAACGGCAAGATTGCAAGCTCTTTGGAAACCTACATTGAACGTAGCGTCATGTGGGATGTGGGGCTGGTTGCGGGCTCGCTCATTATCACGGTTGCCCTGTTTCACTGGATCGGCGTCTATTTTGCGCTTCCACTCTTCATCCTGTTTTACCTGAAGTTCATGGGACGGCATTCCTGGGTGCTTTCGATCGGATTGGCGATCATGATTCCCATCATCACGTTTCTGTTTTTCGAGATCATGCTCAAGATCACCCTGCCGAAGGGGATAACCGAGCCGCTGTTCTATCCGATCTACACATTCTTCTACAAATTCACCTAGCGATTTTGGCGGGCCGGCATGACTTGCACAGGACACGTGTATCTGCCGGGTGAGGGACTAAGATGATTGAGATTTTTGAACTTCTGCTGGGTGGATTTGCGGTGGCGCTGGAACCGCTCAATCTTACGCTGGTCATCGTCGGCTGTACATTGGGCTTGTTCATCGGTGCCATGCCGGGGTTGGGTTCGGTCAATGGCGTGGCGATTCTGCTTCCTCTCACCTTTCTGGTGCCGCCAACGGGGGCGATCATCTTCCTGGCAGCCATCTATTATGGGGCCATGTATGGCGGTGCAATCTCGTCCATCATGCTGGGCATACCCGGCGCTTCCACCGCTGTGGCGACCACGTTCGACGGGCGACCGCTCGCCAAACAGGGGATGGCGGACAAGGCGCTCACCACGGCTGCGGTAGCCTCGTTCATCGGCGGCACAATTTCTGTTGTGCTGTTCACGTTTTTTGCCCCGCCGCTGGCTCACGTGGCTCTGGTGTTCGGATCGCCGGAAGAATTTGCGCTGATGATGCTGGCCTTTGCGACTTTCGTCGGACTTGGCGGAGATGATCTCTGGAAGACAATCTTTTCCATCTGCATCGGGCTCGTTCTGAGTGCCGTGGGCCTCGACATCATATCCGGCGAGCCGCGGCTTATCTTTGGCGACATCACCGGTTTTATGCACGGGATCAACTTCCTGGTGCTTGCCATCGGGATCTACGGCATCGGCGAGATGCTCTGGACTGTGGAGGAAAACCACAAGGCCGGCGGAAAGAGCATGTTGTCTGAGGCGACCGTCACAGTGAAGCGCACGATGGCCAATCTGCGCGAGCTGCTGAACTCGTGGAAGACCATGTTTATGGGTTCCTTCCTGGGCTACTTCGTGGGCATTCTACCTGCCGCCGGGGCGACGCCTGGCTCTTTGATGGCTTACGGCATTGCCAAGCAGATCTCCAAAGAACCGGAAAAATTCGGGGAAGGCGCCGTGGAAGGTGTGGCTGCGCCTGAGGCAGCCAACAATGCAGCCTCCACCGGGTCCATGTTGCCCATGCTGACCCTGGGTATCCCTGGCTCGCCCACAACGGCTATTCTGCTGGGCGGCATGGTGATCTGGGGGCTTGAGCCCGGCCCGCTTCTGTTCACCGAACATGCGGACTTTGTCTGGGGTCTGATCGCCTCGCTCTATGTGGCCAACTTCTTTGCCGTGATCATCAATGTGGCCTTCATTCCGGCGTTCATCGCTGTACTGAAAATGCCGTTCACGATCCTGGCGCCAATCATCTTCGTGCTCTGCCTGATCGGCGGCTATGCGCCCACCAAGGACCTGCACGATGTGTGGCTGATGATCATTTTCGGCATTGTGGGCTATCTCATGCGCAAGCTGGACTACCCGTTGGCTCCGGCGGTGCTGGCCATCGTGCTTGGTCCTTTGGCGGAACCGGCGCTCCGCCAGTCGCTGTTGATTGGCGATGGCGATTTCAGCATTTTCTTCTCCCGGCCTTATTCAGCCTCCATTATGACCGCAGCCCTGCTGCTCATGTTCCTGCCCCTGTTCAAACTGATCTGGGACAAGGTGAAGGCGAAGCCTGCGGAGGCTTGAGGCGGGAATACATGAGGTATTTCAAAAGCCGGTTCCAGCTGATTCTTTGGAAGAACACAGTGTTGCGGGTGCGGAAAGTGGTTTTGGAATGAGTGCGCGAGCGCCTTTCTGATCAGGCTTTTTGCGTTTGCTGCGGTGCAGGAAAGCTCTTTGCTGATTTGCGGAGGTTTTGGGCGGTTGCGGCGCGCAGGAATTCATCATTTGCGCCGCAGGGGCCGGGTAATCGCAATCTGCCGAGGCCGAGGAGGCGTTTGAGGTGGGCAAAGAGCCTCTCGACCTTCTTTCCGAGTTTCATCGAGATGTCGTATTGGCGGGTCTTGGCTATTTCGCGGGCGACTTGGCGAGCGACTTGGCGGGCCTCTTCATGTTCTTCACGGGTGATCTTGCGGGCCTCTGCTTTCGGGCAGCCTTTTATCTTTGATGGGCAGGCCTGACAGGTGTGCTTCAGCGCCTGATACTTCGCGACGCCCTTGCCCGTCGGACCGCGGTTCGGATCGGAACAGTTCCGGCGCAACTGCTTTAGCGCTTCGCCTTCCGGACAGAGCTATTGGTTGTTCTCAGCGTCCCATTCGAAATCAGCACAAGACCCTGTGCCATCCTTGCGACTAGCCTGGTCGAGCCCTGGGATGTGGGGTTTGATGTCGCGTCTCACCAGCCAATCCAGCCTTGGACCTGATCCCTGGGCGGCCGTCCGCAATAAGCTGCTCAGGATGGAGATCAAATTTATCCTTGACCCGGTCTGACCTTGAGCGCACGCAGCCAACCTCAGCTTGTCGGATCGATCTGCTCGCCTCAACACCGACGATCACGCTATGGTCAGTGTCAATCAGAGAGTTCGTGGAACAGGCAAAGATTGCAGGACCTTTACGGGCTGCTGTCCACTGACTGGACGGGTCGGAATGTGATGTGAACTCAGGCTCAACAGTCGTTGCTGCCCCAAAGGCGGCATCATCCAGGACTTCCAAATATGCCTTCACCGCGCGGGGCGCCTCTCCTGGATCAATGGCGCTGCGATCCCACTCTTCCCCGGGCCTGGAGTTCTGTTTGTTGGCGTCGGCTTCAATCAAACCGCCATCCGCCGCAAAACGCTGACCGCTTGACAGACCGGCAGAAATGCACCGCGCTACGGTCATCTCGAAGAGGGGCCGCAGCAAATCACTGTCGCGGAACCTAGCCTCTGGTAACGCCGTTGCCACAGCGTGTCGCTCTTCTGGCGTGAGCGATGCACCTTACGACAACTGGCGCAGAAGGTTTGGGGGAATGGGCACGTCACAGCCTTCGGAGCTGAAGGCTCTTGAGAAGGAGAATGAGCGGTTGAAGAAGAGCGTGCCCCCCTTGAGCTGGACAAATTGATCCTCAAGGAGAGCCTGGATCTTTTGAACCCCAGGGCCTGACCACCGATGACCTTCGCGGCGCCGTCATCCACACGCGCCAGAAGCCCGGGACATCTGAGCGCCGGACCTGCAGGATGTCGGGCGTTGCGCGCAGCACGACAAGGCCGCTCCCAAAGATGAAGAGACCGCTCTGCGTCTGGCGCTGGTTCGGCTGGTCAAGCTGTCCGGTCAATAGGGATACCGTCAGATCTCAGGGCGTCTGCGGGGTGAAGGCTGGCAGGTGAACTGACCTGCCCCACCCCCCAGGATCTGCCTCGTTTGTCAGGAGGGTCCGTTACTGGGCAGGAGACGGATAATGCGTAAGAGCAGGTTTTCAGAAGACCAGATCATTGCGATTTTGACGGAGCAGGAACGGGGCAGCCCGACGGCGGAGGTTTGCCGCCAGCATGAGATCAGCCCTGGCCCGTTCTACAAATGGAAGGCCAAATATGGCGGCATGGGCGTTTCCGAGGCCCATCGGCTCAAGGTGCTTGAGCAGGAGAACGCCAGGCTGAAGCGCCTTCTGGCCAACCAGATGCTCGATAATTCCATCCTGAAGGACCTGTTGGAAAACGGCTGACGGGGTCCGGCTGAACGCCGGGCCGCAGCTCTGAACGTGCTGGAGCGCCATGAGGTCTCGCAGGCCCGGGTCTGCCGCCTGATCGGGGGCGATCCGAAGACGGTGCAGCGCAAGGAGAAGAAGACAGATGAGAAGATCAGACAGCGCATGGGCCAGATCGCGGCAAACCGGCGGCGCTTTGGCTATCGCAGGATTGGTCCGATGCTGGAGCGCGAAGGGATACACATGAACCACAAGAAGCTGTACCGGCTCTAGCGGGAGGAAGGGCTTGCTGTGAAGCGCCGGGAAAGGGGCGCAAACGGGCCACAGGCAGCAGAGCACCGCTGACTGTACCGTCACGGCCTTCAGAACGCTGGTCCCTGGACTTTGTGTCGGATGTGTTCGCCGAGAGCCGCCGTTTGCGCATACTGGCGGTGATCGATGACTATACCCGCGAAGGCCTGCGTCTGGTGGCCGATAGGTCCTTGTCAGGCGAACGTGCGGCCCGGGAACTGGACCGCCTGATCAGGCTCTATGGCAAGCCGGACACGGTCGTGAGCGACAACGGCACCGAACGCACCTCCAGAGCCCTCCTGGAATGGCAGAATGAGAGCGGTGTGGGCTGGCCTTGCATTGAGCCGGGAAAGCCAATGCAGACCGGTTTTGTGGAAAGTTTCAACGGGCGCTTGCGTGAGGAGTTGCTGAACGAAGAGGTCTTTGTCGGTCTCGCTGATGCTCGGCGAGCCCTGGAACTGTGGAGATATGATGACAACAACATCAGACCCCCTTCAGCACATGGAGGCCCCCCTCAACCGCGGGCAGCGCGCTAGAGCTATGCAGTGCGCGCGCAGGCGGTTCTAAACGGTAAACGTTTCAAGGCAAACGGAATTGGCGCGGCCCACATATTTTCAAGCGCTTGGTGCCGCTGCAAGGAGACCGCGGTGCTGCCGGATGTTGGGCGGGTGGAGATACTGGAATCTCTCAATTCATTCTACGAGCAGCCGGAGCACAAGGAACGGCGTATGACAGCCTTGCACGCGTGGTTGAAAAGATACGCAGGCCAGCAACTGCTCGTGCTGGTTACACATCAGGTCACGATCAGCGCGCTGACCAGTACATATGCCAGTTCTGGCGAGATTGCCGTGGTTGAGCGGTTGGAGGACGGCTCTTTTAGAGTCTTGGGGGGCCTTGTAGGCGCTCAGGCCGTTTTCTTCACAAAGAGCGAGGCAATGCCGGCGGAAACCAGAAATGCTGCGCCGAGCCGCGTGGCTGACCGCAGGATTGACGGTTGCCGGATCCATTGGTGGGCATAGCCGGCAAGGAGTGCGTATGCTGCGGCGTTGATCATGCCCAGGGCGACAAACACGACGATGAGCACAGCGGCTTGCGGGGCGAATGCCTGGCTGGTTGAGATGAATTGCGGCACGAATGCGATGAAGAAGACAATGCCTTTTGGGTTGAACAACGTGACCAGAAAAGCATCGCGGAACACGGGCCAGCTGGAGCCGGTTTGTGCGGCGGTTTCGTCCAGTTCAAGCGGTGTTACGGGTGAACGCCACATCTTGATGCCGATCCAGATGAGGTAACCCGCGCCAATCCACTTAATGACCGTAAAGGCGGTAGCAGAGGCCGCCAGTACGGTGCCAACGCCGATGATCGACAGTGTGGCTGCAACCAGATCGCCCGAGACCGACCCCCATGACAGAGGCAAAAGCTGTGCGGCTGCTATGTGCCAAGGCCTGGCTGATCACCATGATGATGGTCGGGCCCGGGATGACAAGAAGAATGAAGCTGGCTGCCGCGAAGGCGAGAAGAAGGCCCGGGTCAATGATCATTGATCGAATGCTCCACAAGTTAGTGCTGGGAACGGCCTAGCCGTGCATTGTGAGGCCGCCCGAGACGGATATCGTTTGGCCGGTAATGTAATCAGCATCTGCGCTGGCGAGAAACGCGATGATCCCCGGATAGTCTTCCGGTTCGCCGAGACGCCGCATGGGGATTGCGCGCTTCAATCCCTCCGCAAGACGGGTGCCGGCTTCGCCTTCCGGCGCAAAGGATGTAAAGAGGGGGGTGTCCGTCGGGCCGGGGCAAACTGTGTTGATCTGCACATTGGACCGCGCCAGTTCCCTGGCGAGTGTTTTGGAGAACGAGATGATGCCGCCCTTGCAGGCTGAATAGACGGCCTCGCCGGATGAGCCAACGCGGCCCGCATCAGATGCAATGTTGATGACTTTTCCAGCGCCGCGCTCAGCCATCTTGCTGACCACGATATGATGCAGGTTGACCGGCCCCATGAGGTTGATGGCGACGATCTTCTGCCAAAGGTCCGGCTCAGTCTGCAGGAAGGGCGCGGCCTTGTCCCAGCCGGCATTGTTCACCAGAACATCAAAGGGACCGAGTGCTGATTCCAGAGCAGCTACGGCGGACTGTACTGCTTGATAGTTCGAAATATCCGCCTGCTGCCTGTATCTGGCTCACGGTTTCGCCCGCACCGTCCGGATCAAGGTCGATGATGCCCACATTGGCACCTTCTTCGGCGAATCTAAGTGCGGTGGCCCGCCCAATGCCGCTGGCTGCGCCTGTTATGAGCACGTTTTTTCCGGTTAAACCGCGCATGTTCTGTCCTCAGATTCCGATGTTCGAACGCGCACTATATCTATTAACCTCTTGCACGCAATTCCGATTTAATATAAAAACATATTTATATGAGTATGTTATTATGATTCAAAGGAATACGGACAATGAGATTTCATGAACTCCTGGAAGAACGCGATTGGCTGCTGGCTGATGGCGCGACCGGGACGAACTATTTCAAAAAGGGCCTTGGTGCCGGAGATCCTCCCGAATTGTGGAATGTGGAGCATCCGGAGCGGGTGCGCGAGCTGCACAGGGAGTTCATCGAAGCGGGCGCGGACATTGTTCTGACGAACACGTTCGGCGGCAACAGTTTCCGTCTAAAACTCCATAATGCGCAGGACCGGGTTCACGAGTTGAACAAGGCCGCTGCCGAGAATGCGCGGGCAGAGGGGGGTGCCTCTGACCGTGAAGTGCTTGTGGCCGGGTCGATGGGCCCGACGGGCGAAATCTTTGCGCCGGTGGGCACCTTGTCGATCAAGGAAGCGCGCGAGGCATTTATCGCCCAAGCTGAAGGCCTGAAGTCCGGGGGAGCGGATTTGCTCTGGATCGAAACGATTTCAGGCCAGGAAGAGCTACAGGCCGCCGTTGAAGGGGCTGCTTCCGTCGGCCTGCCGGTGATTTGCACCATGAGCTTCGACACCAATGGCCGGACCATGATGGGCATCACGCCGGAAGGATTTGCAGGTCTGGCTGGTGGTTTGTCACATGCTCCAACTGCAATTGGCGCTAACTGTGGCACGGGCGCTGCGGAGCTGATTGCGACAGTGCTTGGGATCACGGAGGCGAACCCGGATATTCTGGTTGTTGCAAAAGCCAACTGCGGTGTGCCTGAGTTTGTTGAAGGCGAGATCTGCTATTCCGGCACCCCGAAACTGATGCAGGACTATGTGCGTCTCGCCCGCAACGCCGGCGCCCGCATCATCGGTGGCTGCTGCGGCACAACCCCCAATCACCTGCGCGCCATGCGCGAGGCTCTGGAAGCACACGAAGTCGGCCCAAGGCCCGAGATCGCCGAAGTGGAGTCCCTTCTCGGCGAAGTCTCCCTGCTCGCCAAAGGCGAGGCCCCTGTGGCGGACATCTCAGCAAAACGCAGACGCGGCGGCCGCAGGCGCGGCGGCGGTGTTGAGGCAAGCGCTGCCTAATACTAACCCCTCAGGTTTGGCCGTTTTGGGTCCAATCGCGAGATGCGCCTGATTTGATTGCCGTTGGTTCTTTCATGAGCCGGGTCCAGGCATCACATCCGGCGGCAAGACCGTCTGCCTGATCTTCAAAGAGGCGGTTGGAGAGCCCGTTCTCCCGAAGAGATTGCCAGACATTCTCGACCCGATTGAGCTCCGGTGATCTGGCGGGCAGGAAGATCAGGGTCAGGGTCTTCGGTCCCTTCACCTCGCCGGATGTGTGCCCCGGCGCGCGGGCCATCAGGACGGCGGCCTGAGCGCCTTTTGCAACGGTCCGGCGGATCTCCTTGAGAGGCAGGTTCCTTGTTCCAGTGTCCGCCCCCATGGCACCATGGCAGCATCAGGGTCGCGCCGGTCTCTCTGTCTGCGCAAACCGCGCCGAACAGGCAGGCCGATTTGTAACGCTGATCGGCCGGCCATCGCGGTCTCGTCCCCTTGCGCGCCCGGATGCAGACGCGGCCGGTCTTCTGGCCGATGCGGGCCTCGTCCTGAACCCAGACCGGCTTGTCTGCCGGACCGTGGTTCAAAGGGGAGGCAAGGCTTTGGGGGACGTTTTGTTTGAAAGCCTCCATGAGGCCCAGGTCTTGGCTTGGATCCTGGCCCGGGTGTTGCGGGCGCCCGGTGAGGCGGGAAAAGCCGGGCGCTGCAGGCAACCTGGAGAGGGGTCCTCCCGTGAGAGACAACACCGAACCGGTCTTCGCTCCCCCGTTACAGGTCAAGTCGTCTCCAGCGACCCCCCCGTCAGGCTCAAGCGTCATGCTCAAGGCAGGGGCCGAGTTCGATGATCTCAGCAAGTTCAGCCATCGGGGCCGCGGGACCCGGTGGTCGAACAGCCCTTCGGGCCCGGCTTCATTGAACCGGTGCTCCCGGTCCCTCAGGCTCTGCCGGGCCACCCCACCCCCCTTCGCCGCATCCGCCCGGCTCATCCCGTCATGAACACAAGCAAGCGAAAGCAAACGCCGGGCCTGACGGAGATCTTCGCTCGTCCTGGCAAGGCCGCGAAGGGTCAAAGCATCATAGTCATCACGACCGCCAGCAGTTGCAGACATCGGAACTCCTCCTTTGTCTGCATGGATCCAGAGTGCAGCCGGGTTGAAAAGGCTTAAGAGCCAATCAATCACGCCATTTGGTATTATCCACGGCGACGGTCAACAGCTGATTTCTGTCGGCTTCAACGGTCGCAAAGGCATCGAGGTAGTATTGCGCCAGGGGCAGGCTTGCATCTTCGCACGTACTGCCTAACTGATCATCGGCTAGCAGGGCAATGATCTGTTCAAGATCAGCCCGCACGGCCCGGCGGATTGTGACTGAAGGATTGGCCATCGTGGTGATTTCTCCTGCTTCACAAACTGTCCGAATGGTCTATCACTGCGGAGATGCAGAACATAGATGGACTACGACACATGAGCGCCTTAGCCGCTGAACCCCTTGCCTCCCTGCCGATGTATGATCATCCGGCGATCCGCCGCGAGACGGACCAGTTCTGGGCTGCGCTTTCCAGCGCCCTGAACGAACGCGGCGTCACGACGCCCGGGGTGTTGACGCGGCAGGACCCGTATTCATCGTTTTGGTCTGAGCCCGGATTGCTGTTCTCGCAAACCTGCGGTTATCCCTATCTCACCATGTTGCAAGGCCAAGTCAGACTTGTCGGTACGCCCTGTTACAGCGTGGAAGGCTTCAAGGGCGCACACTACTGCTCTGCGCTTGTTGTGCGGGCTGAGGATGATGCACAGAAGCTTGCCGATTTGCAGGGAAGGGTGGCTGCCTACAACGCCCCGCAATCTCAATCTGGCTACAATACGCTGCGGGTCTGCGTGGCGCCTCTGGCGCAAGGTGGCCGCTTCTTCTCCGGGACGGTTGAAACAGGATCGCACGGGGCCTCGCTGGACGCAGTGGCTGAGGGGCGGGCAGATGTGTGTGCCAGTGATTGCGTGACCTTCGGGTTGATCGCGCGCTATGAGCCGGAGCGTGCGGCGTGCTTCAGGGTCATTGGCTGGACCGGCAGCGTGCCGGGTTTGCCTTTTGTCACCTCAGCGCAAACGGATGAGAAAACAGTAGGGCTGATACAGCAGGCCTTGCGCACTGTCTTTGCGGCTCCCGCATTGGCTGGAACTCGGGAGGCGCTGATGTTGACAGGGGTGGAGTTTCTCACGGACGAGGATTACCGTTGTATCCTCGAGATGGAACAAACGGCCCGTGATCTTGGATATCCCGAGCTGAAATAAGACGGGTACGAGTGTCATGAAAATCCGCAGCATCAGGGCAACGCCCGTCAACATCTCCTTCATAGCGCCGTACCGGTTCAGCTATGGTTCCATGGCATCGGTCACCAAGACAGTCATTGAGCTGGAAACCGAGGATGGGGTCACCGGTCTCGGAGAGATCGCCGATGGGAATCGGGCGGCCGATGTGCTTGCTGTTGCTGATCGCCTGACCGGGCTGGATGTGCGGGAAACCACGATCGCAGAACGCACAATCGTTCCGCAAATGCTCTATTCGCCTTGGAACGACATTGTCGCATCGCGCCGTCTCTTTGGTGGTATCGAGATGGCCATGTGGGATGCCCGCGGCAAGAAGGAAAGCGTGCCGCTGCACGTGCTGCTGGGCGGCGCGGTGCGTACGGAGATCCCGCTGACGGAATATTTCAGTTACCGCTTGCCCGGAGAAGGTCATCCGGGTGAAGGCTCGCCCACCGAAATTGCGCGCTTTTGTGCTGTAATGATCGAGCAGTTTGGAGCTGCGGATTTTGAAGGCAAGGTGGCCACAGTTTCCTTTGACGAAGAGTTGCAGATGGTTGCCGAAGTCCGCAGCGCCATTGGGGAGCGGCCTCTCAGTCTTGATGCCAACGGGGCATGGTCATTGCAGACGGCCCGTCATGCGGTGCGCGAGCTCGATAAATTTCACATCCGCAACTATGAAGACCCGGTCGAGACATATGAGGAACTGGCGCAACTTCGCACGGTCACGCCTGCGTCCTTCTCCACCCACATTGTGAACCTTCCCGAGGCTATGCGGCTCAAGGCCCCTGATTGCATCGTTACCAATCTCAATGATCTCGGCGGCATCCGGCGAGGTGTGGAGTTCATCCGCGCCTGCGAGCAATTCAATGTGGGCTTGCGGTTCCACTCCGGCGAAACGGGCGTTGCCACGAGCGCTATCTTGAGCAAGGGGCATTTCCGGCGGGTTCTGCGTCGGAAAGCTACGGCGGCGCATTCCGGAAAAAGTGAAACCGCCGCACCGGAGCGCGGCGGTTTCCTGAGATTGTTAAGGTTATTGGCCTGTTGGGCAGGCATTGCATCCACAGACAGATTGCGCGCTGGCGATTGTTGTCCAGTTGCCGTTCCAGCCCTAGCCATTGGTGCACACGGTCGGGCAGACCAACTCAGCATGTGATTGGCTGTAGATCGGGCCGGCCTTCACGTTGCAGCGATTGATAAGACCTAGCGCGCTGCTCGAGGAGGTGGGAAGCCAAGGCGGTATTGTTATTGGAGGCACCACTGTGGCAGCTGAAGCAGCCGTCCTTGAAGCCGTTGCTCAGTTGGGTAAACGATTCCATCGTCGAGTTCGCCAGTTCGATCGAACCAGTGAGCGCACTGCTGAACAGCTGCGAATTTGATGTGATCTTATCAACATTCGTCCAAACAGCGCCGTCGAGATAGCAATATTTCAGGATAGACATCGGACTGGTTGACTCAAGGCTTGTGATGATGCCGCTTGGCCCCACAAGCAGCGTATTCAGATATTGAATGTTGGGAATGTTCACGTCGTCGCCACTTGGCAGCGGACCTGATGTGCAATAGTGCGGATCCAGGCAGATGTCTGACGGTGTTGTCCCTTTGGGGCCATTGATCATCACGTTCCCCTGCACATCCAGAACTGGCTTTGACGCATTCTGGTTGAATGTGCAGGACGCTTGGCAGGTCGTCTTGAGAGACGTGCCGTCTGTGTAGTTGCGGCAATGCAGGCGTTGCAGTTTGAGCTCGCAAAGGACCATCCATTTGCAGGTTGCGGGTGCGTGAATTCCGTCGTGCTTGGTGTTGCGTTGGCCACAACACAATTGGGTGCATTATCTAGGTGTTCGAATGTGGCCCAGACGAACTCGGGATGTGCCTTGGGTGTTGACGATGTTATGCATGCCAACGAGGCCCAAGGTCTTGGTTCCAATGCCCTCAATGTTTGCTGAGACCACATAGTATCTGGTGGCATCATCGTTGGCGCCCATGATGCGCCAGGATGTTTTGATCTCCAGAACTTGATTGAAACCTGTGGGAAATGGAGGCGTTGTAGTGCTTGCGCCACCGGGATCTGGAAAATTGCTGTTTCCATAAACGCCGCATTCATTTGCGGTAAAGGTTCGGTTGTAAAATACAATGTTTTTGTTCCGGTCATAAAACGCATTGCCAAGTCCGGCCTGACCTGGAATGTCGGGCATATCCATCACTTTCAGCACTGCCGGGGTCAAGCCTTTATGTACGGCCTGGAACAACGCCGATCCCGCTGTGACGCTTGGGCATGTGTCCAGATCGACAGTTGGAAAGATTGAATAGTTTTCAAAATTGCGTCCGGTGCCCGGGCTGGCCACAGGGTTCATCAGATAGGTGAACCATTGCCACGAGAAGATATGGAAATCGCAATTGGATGACGTACCTACGGTCTTGGTGGGTGGTGTTTTGAAGGCACCGTTGACCGGCACAGCTCCTAATTGTGCTGCGGGGTTCGGCTTGAGCCACTGATCATCGGTGATCGAACTAACGTCGCAGGTCTCAGTGACCGCCGCCTAACTTGGCGAATTTGTAAACATAGAACACAACGCGATTAAGAATAGTGACAGAAAACCTGTCGTTTCATTCGCTTTCTATCTATAAATAGGAAGAAATGTAACAAATTTTCATTTTGATTCGATGTAGTTATTTGCACATTGAATCAGATCTATATTTTGGGAATATCTAGTTTTATTCTGCGGGCGCGAGTCTGGATTTGGTACCGGAAATTGCCGACGGCAAGGTCAACACCGCGGCACAGATGAAAGCCGCAGTGCATGCCAAAATGAGGAACAGCCGGTCAAATCCCCAGTTGGCGTGGATCCAGGCGATGAACGGAACCGACGAGGCCATGACCGTAATCGTGATTGTATAACGGAGCGCCAGTATGCGTCCACGCCATTCGGACTTGGCGACCCGTCCAACCAGAACGTCGTTGATCGGGAGCTGGCCGAACGTTGCGACCATGAAGAACACGGCGAAGACGACCGCATACCATCCACCGGCCTCGATCATCAGGGCGAAGAAGATCACCTGCATGGCGGCAACCGTCACAAAAACGGCGCGTGGTGACGTTCTGTCGATCATTGATCCCACAACAAGCTGGCCCATGGACCCAAACGCGAAGGCAAAAAATGCGAGCCAGCCAATGAGGGTTGCCGTTGCGGCTATGTCGCCAGCGCGTTCGTCCAATACCTTGGGCAGGGCGAAGGTCGTGCTTTGAAACACCAGCCCGCCGAGGGCGGTGGTAAAGAGAATTACGGCGAGAACCCGGGTAAACAATGCACGGTCGAACACAGGATCGGCTGGTTTGGACGAAGCCGGTGCTGCCGCTTTGGCCTTACAGTCCGCATTCGCTGTACGCAGAATGGTGAAGCCGTAGGCAATGCCGAGTGCAACAGAGATTGCGCCGGGCCACACAAACGCTGACCGCCAGCCGGTCGTGTCGATCAGGAAACCGGTGAGCAAGGCCGCCACGGCCACGCCCATATTGCCCCAGACGCCATTGACCGCGATACGCATGCCGGTTTTTGAATGCCCCTCGAGGACCAGCGCAATTCCCACGGGATGATAGATCGCGGCGAACACACCGATGAAAAACAATCCGATCCCAATCTGCAGGGGTGTTGTTGCGAGCGCAGTTCCAATGGCGGCCGCGCCAATGCCGATGAAATAAACAGTGATGAGACTCTCCCGGCTCCAACGATCGGCCAGCCAGCCAGCGGGCAGGGCAAAGGCGCCAAACGCGATAAAACCAGGGGTGGAGTAAGGGATCAGTTCGGCATAACTCATGCCCCACTCCTTGCTCAGCGAAAGAGCTGCGACGGTCGCGAATACCAGCATGAACAGATGGTCGAGAAAGTGACCAACATTCAGGAAGAGGTAATGCAGTTTGTCACGCATGTCAGGATCCGCGTCGCTAATGAAGCGGTGAGAGTACAGCGCTCCGGCAGATAGTGCCATCCCAATTGTTTGGGTTAGAACGATTTGTCTGGTCCGGACCCTAGTAGATGACCTCGATGTCGCTGAGCATCTCGCTGCTTTCCTTCATGAGTTGGTCAACCTCTTTGATTGTCGCTCTGGATTTTTTGAGAATTGGGTCGTTCTGGTTACGGGTTATCTTCTTTTTCGGGCGGGCTGCCGGTTTCTCTATAGGAGTAGGGGGCGGGGTCAGGCGTTCGCCCTCGTCCAGGACCGAGAAGGCGTTTTCATTGTCGGAAGGTTTGACTTTGATCCCGGGGGCTGGCTGCTCTGCCGTTTTCCTTTCCTGCAGATATGGCGAAATGCCAGGTGTCTTGTGCTTTACCGTCAACAGGCTTGTGCTCTGTTTGGCAATTCGCGAACTTCTGGCGCGATCTGCGCTGGAGTTTGTGGCCGGTGCGGTTTGAGCCCGGAAACTTGTCGTTCCGGGTGCCGGGGGCTGCTGCCGGGTCAGTTTTTGGCTGGATTGAACAGTTTGCCGCGCATCGGCTGCCTTGAAATAATCAAGCAAGGATTTGGAGTCTCCCGCGAACAGACTGAAGATCCCGAATGTCATGGCAACCAGGCACAGGGTGACTGCTGCGCCGAGGAAGGCCGAGGCCCATAGTCCGGGTACATGAGGTGCATGGATGTTCAGAAATTCATGCCAGGGAAGGAAATTCAGCAGGAAAAACACCAGGCAGGCCGCAAGCAATGCGGTGCCAACAAAACCCAGAATTGCAGCGGGTGACAAAGTTGCAGCTCCGCCGAGAATTGCCAGACCAAGGATGCCGATGAAAGCCGTGCCGAATACCCCTACGAGCGAAGCGATCCCGATGCTGCGCTGGGAAATGTAATCCTCCGCATCGACATAGTATTCTTCTTCTTCGGTCTCTTCCTCGTAGATCCCATCCTGTTGCAGGTATTGCCTGCCCTGTTCCTGGTAAAACCTCTGGCGCGCTTCTTCGAAATCCTTTTGGGCTTCGTAGAGTTCTTCGCGCTCATCAGCTAACGCCTGGAACTCGTCGTAGGGCTCCTCTGCTTCCTCGTAAATGTGCAATATTTCAGCCATTTTGAGATAAGCAGTCCTGTCCTGGATCAGATTGGTCGTTTACCAGCGTAGCACGAATGCACTGGAATCGCCGACCGTTATTGGTCAGGCAACTCGTAGTCGCTCTGTGCATTGCGGTTTTGACCTCACCGAAACTCCCATTTGCAGTGCCTGAAGCTGCAGAAAACCTGGCTCCCTGCTGTATAGGGTTAACGGCGCGAAAAAGCCTGTCAAATCTTAACACAAGGTTAAAATCGGCCAAACCGGACAGCCAACCCGACCAGTTGAGAGTTGATATAAAGAAACTAATTGGTTTTTATATTGTGATTTACGAACGGTATTGAGCATGTCAGAATCCAGCGAAGACAGAATTCTTTACATCCTGAAAAGCCGCGGTGCGCAGACAGCAACCGCGCTTGCGGAGCGGCTGGATATGACTAGCGTCGGTGCGCGAAAGATTCTTAGGGTGCTGTTGAGCAAAGAGTTGGTGCGATTTGAGGACCGCCGCGAAGAAGTCGGGCGCCCAAAGCGTTACTGGTCGCTGAGCGAAGCAGGGCATGCTCGGTTCCCGGATGCCCATTCCGATCTGACCTTGGAATTGCTGACCTCCGTTGGCCGGCTCTTCGGCGAGGACGGTCTGGATCGCCTGATTGCCGACCGGGAAAAACAGACAGAAGCCGGATACAAATGGGTGTTGTCAGAGTGTCAAACGACTGAAGCAAGGGTTAGCGAGCTTGCGGCGATCCGCAAGCGCGAAGGATACATGGCCGAATGGTCGGAAGAACCGGACGGTCCATTTATGCTGATCGAAAATCATTGCCCGATCTGCGCCGCTGCGAGCCATTGCCAGGGACTGTGCAGATCGGAGCTCGCCGTTTTCCAGGCCGCTCTTGGCTCTGATGTTAAGATCGAGCGGGTCGAACATGTTTTGAGCGGTGCGCGGCGATGTGCGTACCGGATTACAGATTTTGAATACTGCCTGAACTGCCGTCACAAGCCTGAAAGGACACATCATGCAGACTTCAGTTACCAACCCGATTGCAGACGCAAAATGGACGAAGGCGATTTCCCTGGCCGAGCTTGAAGCCGACGGCAAAGCGGTGGTCAAGCTGGAGGGCAAACAGATCTTGTTGTTGAAGTCTGGCGACAAGGTCTACGCCTGTAACAACCGGTGTCCGCATGAAGGGTTTCCGTTGGCTGAGGGCAACATAACTGAGGGCTGCATTCTGACGTGCAACTGGCACAGCTGGCGGTTCAACCTGGAAGACGGCGAAACGCTCGTGGGGGGTGATGCGCTCCGGCATTACCCCTACGAAGTCAGGGATGATTTTATCTGGCTCAATTTGTCTGACCCACCGGCGGAAGCAGTTCGGCAGAAGGCGCTGGATGGATTGCGCGAGGCTTTCGATGAGCATGATTATGAGCGCATTGCGAGGGAACTTGCCCGTTTTGAGAGGGCAGAGGGAGACCCGCTGGATGCGCTGACCGAGGCTTTACACTGGGCACATGAAGGTCTGGAATTTGGCACGACCCATGCTCAGGCCGCCGCGCCGGACTGGCTTGCCTTGCGCGCAGCCATGAAACCCAAAAACCCAAACGACCGGCTGATCCCGATTGTTGAAATCATTGGCCACCTCTCCTGGGACGTGCTTATGCAGAAGGGGCCGTTTCCGCTCGTATCCGATGAGACTGCGTCCTTTGACGAGGCCGCGTTCGAGCAGGCGATTGAGAATGAGAATGAAGCCAAGGCGATTTCCCTTGCGCGGGCCGGATTGAAGGAAGGCGGTGGTGCTGTGCTCAGGCCTGCGATGGAGCGGGCATCGCTCAGGCATTATCAGAACTTTGGCCATTCGGTGATCTATGTGGACAAGGCGTATGAACTGGCAGGATTGCTGGGTCCAAAGTCTGAAGCAGCGCTCTTGTTACCCTTGGTGCGCTCGCTCTGCGGGACCGCTCGCGAGGACCTTATTCCTGAATTCAAGGCCTATGCACCGGCGCTTGAGAGCTGGACAGGAGATGGCGGCGAGACACCGGATGCAGATGCATTCCGGGACAAGGGTGTAGAACCGGTGCTGGGTCTGATCTCAAGCGCATCCGGCAAGCATCAAGCCCTGTACGATGCGCTCATGCATGCGGCTGCAGATGCCATGCTGCACTACGATGCGCGATACCGCAGCTATACGGATAAGCCAGTCCAGCAGAATGTGGACTGGCTCGACTTTACCCATGCCATTACGCACCTGAACGCGGCGCGGAAAGTGTGCGAGAATCAACCTAATCTTTGGGCGAATGCCTTGCTGCAGACCGGCTGTTTCCTTGGCCGGAATTCCAAGTTTGTTGACTGGTCTCAAGAGACATCTGAATGGGCAACCGAAGATGGGGACAAGCTGCTCGACGATGTTCTGGCGTCTATGCTCGACCACGGCGAGCCGCTTTACATTTTCCCCGCCCATACGTTGAAACTGGCCACCGCACTGAAAGAAGAACTGGCGTTGAACCCTGATGCAAGCTGGAAGCCCGTGGCTCTCGCGGCGCTCAACCGATTTGCCAATGAACCGATCAAGAAGAAGCATGTGCGCCGTGCAGTGAGACAAGCTGCCAAATTTGTGGAGCTGGAAGGGTAAGCACTTTTCGGACGTCTCTGCCAATGTCGCGGGGCCGAACGTGCTTGACGGCGTGAGGTTTCTTGGTCCCAATGCCCGGATATGTCTTACGTAATATCCGATCTTTCAATCGATGCGGTTTGCGGGTCTCCTGCTGGAGGTGCGGACGCACTGAAGAGTGATCATGCACGCGCGAAAAATTTTGGCATCCTCCAGATCACAACCACTGAAGGCTTGGAAGGCAATTGCATTGTTGGCGAATTCTGGGGGCGTCCGGAAGAGTATTTCGCACCGATCATCAATGTTCTGAAGGGCGAGCTGATTGGCCGTTGTGCGACTGAGCGCGAATGGTTTTGGGATCGTCACAATCAGCTGCACAGGCGGTTCCGGTCAGTCGATCCGGCATGGGAGGCGATTGATATTGCTCTATGGGATTTCGCGGGCAAAGCGGCCGCCCTCACAGTGTACAAGTTGCTGGGTGCTCAGAGACATGCAGTTCCCGCTTACGCGACTTATGCGGCAGAGAGCAACAAGGCAGAACAGTTCGTCGCCGAAGCTGAACACACGCTGGCGGAAGGTTTTACCGCTTACAAAATTCATCTTGGTGAGACCGAAACGTGCGAGACGTGCCAGGCCGTTGCCCTTGTTCGCAAGCGCGTGGGCGATGATGTGGCACTGATGATGGATCCCAATTGCGGATATGATTTCCGCAAGGCGCTCGAGGTTGGTAGCGCGATGGATGATGCCGGGTTTCATTGGTTCGAAGACCCGATTTCCCATCTTGATATCGATGTAATGATCGAACTGAGCCGGTGTCTGAAAACCCCGCTCTATATGACCGATCAGGCGCCGCAACAGTTCTTCTCTTCGACCCATTTTATACGGCAACAGGCCGTACGTTTGGTGTGCGGCACGACGTTGCGTCTCGGGATCACCGGGTTGAAGAAACTCTGCTCGCTTGCGGAAGGCTTCGGGTTGAACTGCGAGGTGGGCACCGGCAGCAATCCGCTGACCAATGCGGCCAATCTTCATGTGATCCAGTCAGTGAACAATTGCGATTATTTTGAGTACATGTATCTGCGGGAAATAGAGCGCTTCGGGATGAGCAGTTATCTGGAGCAAGATGGCGCCGGGACGGTCAGTGTGCCCGACAAGCCGGGCCTCGGGCTTGATCTGGATCAAACGTGCAGAAATTGAAACTCTGCGCTAACAGAACAGGACGGAACTGGAATGGTTGAGAAAGTTGCGGACCTGCTGGCCGAACGATTCGGGACGGAGCTGGACTCTGCCGGTGCAGAGGGGGTACCCGAGGTCTGGGAAAAAATAGCCGGTCGGGGGTCTTGCCGTCACTTCACAGGCGAGCTGGTGGACAGCACGCTGATCGAGCAGCTTTGCGCATTGGCTTTGAGTTCACCGTCCAAGAGCGACTTGCAGCAACGCGACATCATCATCGTTGAAGATGCAGATCTGCGTGCCGAGCTGAATACGCTCCTGACAACTGGTCCCCTGGCGCAAGCCTGGATCTCCTCGGCGCCCCATTTGCTGGTTTTCTGCGGGAACAATCGCCGGCAGCGCCAGATCCACGAGTGGCGCGGACGCCCTTTTGTGAACGATCATCTGGATGCCCTGTTCAACGCGACCGTCGATGCGGGGATTGCCTTGAGCACGTTCATGCAGGCGGCTGAAGCTGCCAATCTGGGGTGTTGCCCGATCAGTGCGATCCGGAACAATGCGGCCAGAGTGAGTGATCTTCTTGGTTTGCCGGATCATGTTTTTCCGGTTGCAGGCCTGGGGCTTGGTTGGCCCAAATTCCCGCCTCGCGTAACCATGCGTCTCTCTCTGGCAGCGACCGTTCATAAAGACCGGTTCAATGATGATGATGTGAGGGAGCATGTGGGAAAATACGACCGGCAAAGAAATGTTCACCGCCCAATTGCCGCGCAACGGGACGTGGAACGCTTTGGCGAAGATGCAAACTATGGGTGGTCAGAAGACAAGGCGCGCCAGTATGCCAGTCCGGAACGTGAGACCTTCGGTGCCTTTATCAAGGACAAGGGTTTCAAGCTGATCTGACTTCAAGACCGCCCGGTTTCGTGGAGCCAGTCGTAGCCGTCTTGGATGGTCTCTTGCAAAGGGCGGGCTACGAATTGCAGCTCCTTACGCGCTTTTTCAGACGAAATGTTTCTGTTGGCATTACGCAAAATCTCAATCGACTCTGCAGTATAGAGCGGCTCTGAACCAGTGAGCCGGCTTTGCAAGTTGAGAAATGGTATGCCCAAAAGCGCCAGCCGCGATGGGATTTGCCAGCGGGGCGGGGGCGTTCCGGATACCTGGTGACATAGATCAGCAAACTCGCTCAACGGCGCCCAGCGGCCGGATATCAGATATTTCTCTCCGCGCCTGCCTTTAATCAGAGCTGAGTGAATTCCAGCTACCACATCGCGCACATCGACCCAATCGAAACCCTCGTTGAGCAAGGCCGGCAATTTGCCGGTGAACAGATTAAGCAGCATTGTGCCGCCGAGTGAATTGGCATAATCGTGTGGTCCTGAAATGCCTGTGGGGTTCAGAATGGTGGCGTCCAAGCCGTCTGAAACACACTTCAGAACTTCCCGCTCGCCTGCGGCCTTGGATTGATCATAGGCAAAACAGGTTTCGTCGGCTTAGGGTGTGAGTTCCGCAACATCAGGATTGCTGGCCTGATATTTGAATGCATGGATTGAGCTTACGTGCACCAGCTTGAGAATGCCCGCATCAAGGCAGGCCCGCGCCACGTTGTAGGTGCCTTTCACATTGGTCCGGTGAACGGTGCTGTTGGGGTCACCATTGATCGAGCTCTTGCCAGCGAGACGGATGACTGCGTCCATCCCGCTGAAAGCTGCGAACAACTGTTCCGGGTCCTGAATGTCACCAGGGACGACCTCCAGGGTCAGACCCTCCAAACCAGATTGATTGGACGTCTGGCGGCAAAGGGCCCGCACTTCGTGCCCGCGTGAAAGCAGATCTCGCACCACGTTTGCCCCCACGTGACCCGTTGCTCCTGTTACGGCAATGCGCATGAGTTCATCTCAAAGAATATGGGGAATTAGGGATTTGCGTTTGGCGGGATAGTCAGTGAAATTTTCACGGTACCATCAATGATGGCTAAGCGCCCGTGGGCCGAGGTTTGCGGCAGTCCAGATCGCAAAGGCTGCTGCAGGCAGGTTATAAAGCAGAAAATTGCAAATCCGGTCCACTCCACAACCTCGCCAAGATGGTTCGGGCAGGAAACGTAATTAAACAATCCGCCTCGGGGGGATAACGTATCCGGTTTCGTTCTCCTGCCTGAGGTTGATCAGCTGATTATCGGCCCATATGTTGATCGCCATTCCCGCAAAGAAAATACCCAGTCCGATCAGAAAGCGCGGATCGATAAGCTATTCGGCTGAATATTCGACCCAACCCGAGGTTAGATAGAAGCCATTTGTCCAGCCGTTTATCACGTTGAAACCCATAGCCGATGCGATGATCGCGAGAGGGATAGTCTTGCCGGCGGTCCGGATCCGCCGCGGGAAAATGAAGGTACGGTGCAGATAGTGCAGTAGCCACAGTCCAAATCGCGGCGGACATTGGAGAAGATGTCCAGAACAGGCTAATCGCGAAGACGAGCGGTGAGACAACTTCCATAAGGATCCAGCCAAGCCGGTTGTCTATTGAAGGTCCTCATTGGCCGCGATTGTGCCGTCCGTAGGGAGAGGTTATGAAGAGCCGGACCGGCAACAGGATGATTGCGCGCGCAATCCAGGCACAGATCAGCTGAGTGAAACTGTCTTCGGTCAAAAGAGGCTAAAACTCTCGGGCCTTGAAGGTATCATACGCGTCCATGGACCCGGCCTGGAGACCGCGCTTGAACCAAGCACGCGCTCTGCTGGGCGAAGATCCGTGAGTAAAGCTCTCAGGCACCACACGGCCCGTGCTGCGGCACTGAAGGCAGTCGTCGCCAATTGCGGAGGTTGCGTTCAGACCTTCTTCCACGTCTCCTTCTTCAAGCCAGTTATATTTTCACTGCGCCGCACTGGCCCAGATGCCTGCCAGCAATCTGCCTGCAGTTCCATGCGAACCTGAAGTTGGTTGCCTTCGACTTTGCTGACACGCTTACGCGCCGATTGCACGCGTTCTGAAATGCCAGGAATGGTCTGGATATGATGGCCGACCTCATGGGCGATCACATAGGCCTAGGCAAAGTCGCCAGGGGCACCGAGCTTGTTTTTTCATGTCGTTGTAGAACGACAGATCGATATAGACCTTGCGATCTCCGGGGCAATAAAACGGACCCATGGCCGCTTGTGCCGCGCCGCAGGCCGAATCCACATGACAGCCAGAATAATCACGTGCCCATGCCGCCCTTGCGGCCTCGGCCACCAGTGGGAAACCAAAGCCTCCTCCTCCGCCATCGCCGCGGCGGTCTTCAACATTGTCACTCCGGCGCCCCTGTCTCCACCACATGTTTTTCTCCTTGGGCTATCGTGTGAGGCGTATTCGTTGCTTTGCCCATTATATAGGAGATTTTGAAGTGTTTGCAAAAGGAGGAAACGGGAAAGTTCAGGCAGCTGAACACACATCGAAAGTGTTCACAGGAGGTTCAGGCTGAGCACTTTATTCTCCGCATAAAGATCAAGAATAAGGGAACGCCGCCATGCTCAGAACAGCCGGACTCGTTGGTTTCACACTTCTGCTTTCTTCGTCATTGTGTGTTGCCCAATCGGCATCAGATCCTGATCTGTTGGCTTGTGCGAAAGCGCCGAATCTATCCAAGCTCATCACTGCCTGTACCACCTTTGTTAACAAGACCTCTGATCAAATGCTGAAAGCAATGGCTTTCTATTTGCGCTCCACGGCAAATTTCAGAACGTCCAAATCGGAAAAGGCCATAGCGAATATCAATCGGGCGATTGAGCTCGATTCCAGTGTCATGGATTTTCATCTGGCCAAGGCGCGGCTTCTGCAGTCTGCTGGGAAGTTGCACGGGGCAGAATACATCTACGATGCGATCCTCCAAAAATTGCCAAACCATGTGCCAAGTTTGCTTGGTAAGATCCATGTTCTGGCCAAGCGGGATCATCCTCGATGATGCTCTGGAGGTGGCCAGCCATTCAGTGAAGGTCGGGTCCAAAAAGTACCACATCTGGAACATGCGGGCGTATGTGCACTCGAAAATGAAGAATTACGAGTACGCGGAGAGTGATGCAAAAGAGGCGGTCAGCATCGATCCAAACCGACCACATGCACATTCGCGTCTTGGGTACGTCTATCTGAAAATGGGCCGTCTGGTTGATGCACGTGCGGCTCTCGAACGCTCCAGACAAATTGCGCCGAACCGGAAAGACATCAAGAAGGCGTTCGCGGATCTGGAAGCTGCTGAACAGAAAGCCAAAACCAAGCCCAAAGCGAAGGCTAAGGCTAAGGTCAAACCTAAGACTGAGACTGAGGCTACGGCCAAAGCCAAATCAGCATCCAACCCCGTTGCAGATCATTTGTTGGCTCAGGAACAGCAAGCGTTTGGGGCGAACAGGTTCGCCAAGATCTTCAAGTTCTTCAAGAAGGCTACGATTGGTGAGAACGCCCAGGCCATGGGCAATCTCGGTCACATGTACCTGATGGGCCGCGGCAAGAAACAGGATTACAAGAAGGCGTTTGAATGGTTTTCGAAGGTTGCGGAAAACGGCCATGCAGAGGCCATGCTCCATTTGTCATACATGTTTGAACGTGGCTATGGCGTTGGACGAGACAAACAGAAAGAACTCCACTGGCTGATCATGGAGGCGGAAAATGGTTTTGGACCTGCCATGGATAAACTGGCAGGAAGCTATGAACGGGGTAAATTTTTCACATCTGATCACACTGCGGCCGTCGTGTGGTACCGCAAAGGCGCTCATGCGCAAGAGTCCGGCAGCATGTACCGGCTGGCGATTCTCTATGAAGCCGGCAAGGGCGTGACCCAGAACTCGCGCGCCGCCGCAGAGTGGTTTGCAAGGGCCATCGAATATGGTCATGAGGATACAATTGGCAACATCACACGAAAGCCTGAGGCCTGGAGCAAGACATTCCGGCGAGAGTTGCAGAAATTCCTTCGCAAACAAGGGGTTTACAAAGGCAGGGCTGATGGAGTGATCGGTCCGGAAACGATCAGATCCCTAAAGGGTTGGGCCGGATAGTTGGTTGACCGGCTGCTGCACACAAATTTGGCGCAGCCTCCACATTAGCTGCACATTAGGGGTGTACGACCTTCGGACTGTAACCGTATCCATGGAAGATGATCATGCGCGGCCTATTCGTATTCTTGAGTGTTTTTCTGTTGGGCATCGGACAGGCCAGTGCGGTTTCGCCAACGAAGATCAAAGCCAGCATCGATCATGACGAACCGCCGACAACTGCGGCGGAATCGATCAAGGCATTTGTCGAGGACCTCAGAAAGTTTGACGGGAAGATTGTGGAGCTTGATCTCTCAATCGCCTCTGCCACGGGCAACGAGCAGACTGACTACGAGGCGCGTACCCGCAATGGAAAGTAGATAGCCAAGTGCGAAGGTGGCTTTGGACAACCGGTACGGCAATGACGAGAAGGCTTTCGCGTTCAAGTTCGCCAGCTACAATCATCTAATGTTGGAGATTGTTCACAGGACCGGCCTGGACTACCTGTTCAATCATGCCTATTGCGCCTATGACGCCGGGCGGCCGAATGCGCCCATCCTGACCATAAAGGGCTTCTTTGTTCCGCGCGTGATCCCGGTGCCCCAGGTATTCGACATGCTGCTGACACCGATCAATCCATAAACGAGCTGCGGGCCATCCGAGTGGCCGACCCGCAGTCATGCTTGATTATGCCTCAATGCTGTCGCCGAACGGCATATCCCGGAACCTTTTGCCGGTTGCGTTGAAGATCGCGTTGGCTATTGCCGGCGGGACCGGGGGCACGCCGGGCTCGCCTACGCCGGAGGCGTGAACGGAGAACGGGTTGTCCACGATGTGGGTGTGGACATTTTCCGGGAAGTTGTCCGCATGGACCACTTCATAAGTATCGAAGTTGGCCTGTTGGGCTACCCCGTCCTCGTAAGTTACACCGCTGTGCATCGCCACGGTCATGCCCATGACGGCCGCACCTTCCATCTGGCTGCGGATGCGTTCCGGATTGGCCGCATAACCACAGTCGATGGCCAGATGCATTTCCGGAATCCGGATCTTCCCGTCAGCGATCTTGACCCGGGCGGCGCAGGCCACGTAGGTCACGAATGACCGGTGCACAGCAAGGCCCAGTCCGTCGCCCTTGGGCAGGCTCTTGCCCCAGCCGGACTTTTCTGCGGCGAGGTTGAGCACGTTCTTCAGGCGTGCGGTGTCGATGGGATATTCCGCGTAGGTTTCCCCATAGTCCCAGAAGTTTTTCGGGAAACCCTGGGCTGCCGGATCCAGCTTGCGGTCTGAACCGATCAGTTCCAGCAAGACTTCCTTCTCATCCCGGTCCAGATCATGGGCCAGTTCTGAGGCGAAGGATTGCACAGCCCATGCGCGCGGGATGTTGGACACTGCACGGAACCAACCAATGCGGGTATGTGCCATTGATTTTCCGTTCTCGATGCTGAGGTTGGGAATTTCAAATGGCATATCCACATGACCCATGCCATTCTCGATGAAGAACTGATGTCCGCCGTCTGGTGCGAATGTGGACAGGATGCTCGGAGCCACCGAATTGTAGCGCAGCCCAGTTACCTTGCCTTTGTCGTCCAATGCGGCTTCCAGCCGTTCCACCGAGGTGGTGTGGTAGAACCCGTGCATGAGATCATCTTCGCGGGTCCATTGGACCTTGATCGGCTGGCCGGTTTTCTGGCTGAGCAAAGCTGCTTCGATCGCAAAGTCGCACTTTGACTTGCGGCCAAAGCCGCCACCGAGAAGGGTGACGTTCACTCGCACTTTCTCAATCGGCATGCCGAGCGCTTTGGCAATATCGCCCCGAGCGCCGAAGGGGGATTGCACGGGCGCCCAGATCTCTGCCGAGTCTGCTTTGACATCAGCGACCGCCACGGGCGGTTCCATGGTCGCATGTGCCATATGGGCTTGGCTGTATTCGCGGGCGAATGTCTTCGCAGCCGATTTCATCGCTCCGGCAAGATCGCCTTCCTTGCGGAACACTTTGCCGGGCTTGGTGGCAGTTGCTCGCATCTCAGCCGTGAAAGCTTCGGAATTGTAACCAGAGTGTGGACCCTTCGCCCATTCGATCTCGAGCGCATCCCTGCCGGCAATGGCCGCAGCCGTATGCGCAGCGATTACGGCGACACCACCGAGGGGGGCGAATTTAGCTGGCATGACCGAGCCTTTGAGTTGCTCGATGCGTTCTACGCCAGGAACCGCCTTTGCCGCCGTGTCATCCAGGGACTTGATCGTTTCTCCAACCGCTGGTGGACGCGCAATCACTGCGACCTTCATGCCCGGGAGCATCACGTCGGCACCATAAATGGCCTTGCCTGTCGTGATATCGTGCAGATCGACCATGGGAACGTTGCCTTTGCCGATGTAGCGGAAGTCTTTTTCATCGGTGAAGATCAGCTCTTCAAACTTGGGCACGTCCATGGCCATGGCGTCTTTGGCCACGTCACCAAAGCCGGCCTTGTTTGTGCCGCTGAAGAGTTCGTGCACGCCAACCTTGACGGCGGACGATTCAACACCCCATTTTTTGGCTGCGGCATTGACCAGCATGTGGCGGACCGAGGCTCCCATTTGGCGCATGGACTGGATGTGATGACGCATGGAGCGCGAACCATCGGTGTCCTGGTTGCCATATTTTGGCTCGTCGCCTTCGGCTTGGTGGATTTTGACTTTAGCCCAGTCGGCCCCCATCTCATCGGTGAGAACCATGGGAAGGGACGTGCGGGACCCTGTGCCCATTTCCGAGCGGTGCGCGATGATGTTGACTGTGCCGTCTTCATCGATCGAGACAAAGATTTTGGGGTCATACTTCAGCCCATTGGGCATGGCAGTGCCGCCCACCGGATAGCGGATAAAAGCGTCCGCCGGGTTGGTGAACGCTGCGATCGCAAATCCTGCTGCGCTCACGCTCAGGAAGCTGCGCCGGGAGACATTTGCAAATGTAAGGGGTTCGGGTTGTTCAGCTGCGTCTGTCTGATTTGCTTGTTCGAGATAATATAACATGATCATGCTCCCGTTGATGCGTGGCGGACGGCAGCGACAATGCGCTGGTAGCAGCCGCAGCGGCAGATATTGCCGGCCATCGCGTCGAGAATTTCCGCATCACTTGGGTTGGGATTTTTCTTCAGTAATTCGGCGGCCTGCATGATCTGGCCGGCCTGGCAGAAGCCGCATTGGGGGACGTTCAGTTCACGCCAGGATTTCTGGACAGGGTGATTGCCGTCGGGCGAAAGTCCTTCGATTGTGATGACGTCCTTGCCTTCAACTTCAAACAGGGTGGTAATGCAACTGCGCACAGCTTCACCGTCCACATGAACGGTGCAGGCGCCGCACAAGCCCGTGCCGCAGCCATATTTGGTTCCCGTGAGACCGGCAAGATCGCGGATGGCCCAGAGAAGTGGGGTATCTTCCGGGGCATCCAGCGATTGCTCGGCGCCATTGACTTTGATTTTTGCCATAACGTTCCTCCTCATTGTTATCAGCGGCCCATTCTGGGGCGGTGATGTGGCAGGGGCATGTCAGAGGGACTGGCTTTCGGAAACAGGTGCAATGTTGATCGCATTGCAATGCCCATCGCGTTGCTTGACGAAAGCCCTGACCCTGGACCCTGATCGTTTTTTCTTTGAGGATACGCATCAAAATGGTGCGGCGACTATTGTCCTTATGACCCAAGCGCGCTCTTCTGCGTGATGGGGAAGCCTGCTAATACCAATGGCGTGCTTGATTGTCTCTCAGGCCTTTTCAACCCGGCGGCTCTCTGGATCCATGCAGACAAAGCAGGATTTCCGATGTCTGTAGCTGTTGGCGGTCGTGATGACTATGATGCTTCGCCCCTTCGCGGCCTTGCCAGGACGAGCGAAGATCTCCGTCAGGCCCGGCATTTGCTTTCGCTTGCCTGTGTTTATGACGGGATGAGCCGGGCGGATACGGCGAAGGGGGGTGGGATGGCCCGGCAGAGCCTGAGGGACCGGGGGCACCGGTTCAGCGAAGCCGGACCCGAAGGGCTGTTCGACCGCCGGGTCCCGCAGCCCCGATGGCTGAACTTGGTGAGATCATCGAACCCGGCCTCTGCCTTGAGCCTGACGCTTGAGCCTGACGGGGGGTCCGCTGGAGACGACTTGACCTGCAACGGGGGAGCGAAGACCGGTTCGGTGTTGTCTCTCACGAGAGGACCTTCTCCAGGCTGCTTGCAGCGCCCGGCTTTCCCGCCTCACCGGGCGCCCGCAACACCAGGACCAGGACTCGGCCCAAGACCCGGGCCTCATGGAGGCTTTCAAAAAACGTCCCCCAAAGCCTTGCCTCCCCTTTGAACCACGGTCCGGCAGACAAGCCGATCGAGGTCTGGGTTCAGGACGAGGCCCGCATCGGCCAGAAGACCGGCCGCGGCCGCATCCGGGCGCGCAAGGGGACGAGTTGAAGCCAAACCAACCATGCGGACCATATGCCTCCGCATCCGGGCGCGCAAGGGGACGAGTTGAAGCCAAACCAACCATGCGGACCATATGCCTCCGCATCCGGGCGCGCAAGGGGACGAGACCGCGATGGCCGGCCGATCAGCGTTACAAATCGACCTGCCTGTTCAATTTCTTGCCGACGACAAGACCGTAACGCGATATAATGAAACTCTGCGCGACCTGGGTTTGCCTGAGTGAGAGTTATTGCGTCTTGCTCGGCACGTTCTCCACGCCAACCGGTTTTACACGGGAGCGTTATTTGTATTTGAAGACGTCCGGGTGCAGATAGTTTCTCAACACAAACCAATTTCTCATGGATTCAGATTAGATGAAGATCCTCATAGTCTCCTTGGCGTTATCGCTGTTCCTGTTGAGCGTTGCGCAAGCGGCTGAAAAAGATGTTGCTGTCTTTGCCGGCGGTTGCTTCTGGTGCGTCGAAAAAGACTTCGACCACGTTGAAGGGGTACTGGACACAGTGTCCGGTTACACGGGCGGAACAAACGACAATCCGACCTACCACAACCATGTGGCAGGTCGGCATCGTGAGGCTGTGCAGATTACCTTTGACCCATCGAAAGTAACCTACAAGCAGCTGTTGGACGTCTTCTGGCGCAGTGTCGATCCTACGGATCCGGGCGGCCAGTTCTGCGACCGTGGACATAGCTACACAACGGCGATCTATGCCTCAAAAGGTGAGCAGGTCCGGATTGCCAAGGAATCCAAGGCCGAGCTCAAAAAGTCCGGTGTCCTGAAAGCCAAGGTTGTTACGCCGGTCGAAAACGCCGAAATCTTCTGGCCCGCAGAGGGTTACCATCAGGACTATTACAAGAAAAATCCCACCCGCTATAAACTCTACCGTTTTGGATGCGGCCGGGACCGGCGGGTGCGTGCCGTTTGGGGCGAGCAGGCCCACGCGGGGATCGCTGGCCACTAAAACACATCCATGCGCAATTGCGCGCATTGGCAAATCGTGTCTCGCCGGTGTAGCTTCCACACTTACACCGGTGAGAGGATTTGACTCCGTGAACAGACGTATCTGCGGTATTATGGTTGCCACCTTGACTTTGGCTGGGGCAAGTGTGCCCGTAGCTTCGGAAACCATGACGTTCTCCAACGCCTGCAAATTCAGGCAAGCGGATGACTGTGGCGGTCGCGGGCGACCTCTTGTTTCACCGCAAACTGCAGGTACAGGCTTACAGTAAGGGATCGTCATTCAAGCGCTTCTTCACGCCGGTGAAGAAAGTCATACAGGCGGCAGATATTGCCTACGGCAACCTCGAAGGCCCGGCAGCACGCGGTGTTGCGGCCGGAGGCCGTGCCGTGAAAGACACCGGCAAGCGTATGGGCAAGGTCTATGGCGCGCCCTTGAGATCGCTGGCCTTCAATTATCATCCCTCGGTGATCCCCGATCTTGCTGCCAGCGGGTTCGACAGTCTTTCAACCGCCAATAATCATGCCATGGATCGGGGACCGCTCGGTGTGGACCGGACGATCGAGGCCTTGCGCCAATACAAGATGCCGTTCACCGGTACACGCCGCAGGGACGAGAAGCCCAAGATGTGGAGCGTGGTGACAAAGACGGGCGGTATGTCCATTGCCTGGCTGGCCTGTACTTATTCCACCAACGGTATTCCGGACCGGCACGGGTTTGTGTTGTACTGCTACAAGCAGACCGACACAATCCTGAAAGAGATCAAGGCGCTCCGGGCTGATCCAAAGATCGATGCGATTTTTCTGACCCCGCATTGGGGTCTGAGAACTATCACAAGCCCGATAATCGGCAACGCAAAGTCGGACGTGCCGCGATCAAGGCCGGTGCAACCGCGGTCTTCGGTGCTCATCCACATGTGTTGCAACCCTGGGAAAAGGTGACCACTGACAGCGGGCGCGAAGGCCTGATCATGTATTCCCTCGGCAATTTTGTATCCAATCAGAGGCGGACGGCTGAACGGGCCGGAATTCTGGGCATGGTCGAGTTGATCAAGACCGGGAAGGGCAAGGCGAAGATTGCCGCTGCTGGTTACTTGCCGACCTGGGTGGTCATTGACGGCAAGGGGCACCGTGTAACCTTCAACACCCGCGCCGGTGGCCGGCCGGGCGAAGCCTTGCGGCGGACGCAGGGCTTGTTGCCGTACGGCAACCGGATGCGGGCGAAGACGCCATTGGCTTTCCCATCTGGTTGCGCCAGTTCAAAGTATGTGGCGTTCAACAGTCCGCGCGCAGATCGCCGCTGGGTGACACATCCAAGATCTGCGAAGTCTGGATCCGGGCAGAGCAAACGCAGTTGAAACCGTATCTTCAAGGGATCTTCGTCGAAGCGCAAACGCCGGCGGAGACGGACAGGTTCGACCCGCTAGTGGAAGGTGAGGTTGCTTGCATGAGGAAAGGCAGCGTAGAATTTCAGGCCCTTCAGGGCGGCTGCGCCTGTGGCAATGTTCGCTACCGACTGAGCTCCGAGCCGATCTATGTCCATTACTGCCATTGCCGTTCCTGCCAGCGCGAGAGCGGGTCTGCCCTCGCCCTCAACGCCATGATTGAGAGCGACAAAGTGGAGCTGTTGAGTGGCGAGGTGGAAACTGTGCCGACACCTGCTGACAGCGGCAAGGATCAAACGGTTTTTCGTTGCCCCACCTGCAAAATCGCGGTGTGGAGCTATTATGCTATGGCGACAGTAGACAAATTGCGCTTTATCCGCGTCGGGACGCTGGATGAGCCGGACCGGATTTCTCCGGATGTCCACATCTTTACGGATTCAAAGCAGCCGTGGATGGAGGTGCCGGAAAGCGCGTTGTCGTTTTCGGTCTACTATGACCGTGAGACTGTCTGGCCACCAGAAGCCCTGGCCCGATTCCACGTGTTACTCTAGCCAATCCATCATCGGTCTGAGCTCGCCGAAAACTTTGCGGCACGAATTGACGAGCCCTGGTGTCGTTGCCGGGTTAGGATCCGGAAAATCATACCATGCTGCCAAGCCCTTGCGGCGCAGGAGGTCGCTTCTGGCGTGATCCTTGTCAAAGCCTGCGGGGACGCGTTTGAGCTCAGGTTCCGGCACGCGAAAGCCCTTTTGGAGAAGCGTTTCCAGGATTTCTGCAAGTTGGGCTCCGTCCTCGGCTGAAACCCGGTTGCGATACGTCTCCAGTTCCGTCTTGTCGAAAGCGAACAGTCCAGCGCCCACGGTTAGTTTCGTGCGATCCAGTCCAAAGAACCACGCCGCCTGATGCCCTGCCGGCAGGAATGAAATGTGCAGATGTGCGTTGTAAGGCGTTTTGTCCTTCGAAAACCGCACATCGCGATGAACCCGGAAGATTTTTGTGCCGTGGGATTTGGCGGTTATCTGCTGCAGCTCCTGGCACATCAGGTTGCAAAACTCATTGGCTGGGCCTTTGATGAACTGCTCGTAACGGGATTTGTGCTGCTTGAACCAGTCATGATTGTTGTTGGCGTGCAACTCTGTCAGGAAGGTCACAGTATCAGTTGGAAATGCCCAATCATTTGCTGTGCTCATATTGCGTGCCTTCTGTTACTTGGCCGGTAAGGTTCCGACGAAACTCATGACCAGGGCGAGCCACTCACGTAAAACAGCTTCGTTGCCTTCCTCTTCCGATACATGATAGAAACCGCGCATGTGCTTGGTTCCCATGATTGCTGGTGTTCCGGTCTGCAATGCATCAGCGGCGATTGTATCGTATTTTCCAACCCGGAACATAAAACGGCCTTCGCCTGTCTTTGCTCTTGATGCGCCGCCAATCATGTTGCCGTTGTGGAGAAAACAGACGCCGCCCATCATCTTCTTCTCAGAGATGCCCGCCTTGCCTTCCAGACAGGTCCGGAATCGGGTGGCAAGATGTTCGTCGTAAGCCATGGAAGCTCCTTTCCTCCCTAGTGCGGCTTAAAACAATAAACTTAACTAAAAAGTTTATCAACTGGCTAGCTGATCGCGATTGAGTGGCGTGAGATGACTTTTACTTGTTGGTTGCAATTTGCAGGTAACGTGGCAATCAATGCCAATTGTGCAGGAAAGCCCTCATGAAAATGCGATCTGATACTGCGGCTTACTGACCCAGGCTCTCCGAGGGGGTTCCCGATCGATGTTCGGCATGCTTCACTATGGAAAACAAGGGAGGTTTTCCATGGCAGCAGCTGTTCAACCGAGAGCGGACTTTCTGGGCGATGACCTGCCTCGCACAGCGCGCAAGAGCGAAGAGGCGGATCAGACGCGGCAGCTTCTTGCCTTGCCGGTGATCCTCGACGGTGGGTCTCGCCGCGAGGCCGCGCGCACCGGCAGCGTGGGCCTGCAGGTGATCCGAGACGGGGTGTTGCGCTTCAAGGCCGGCGGCGCGGAGACCTTGGTGACCCGCACGGCGCCCGCAAAGACGCCGATCCTGACAGACGAATACCGCACGGCGCTGGCAGCGACTGTTGAGGCGGGGCCAAAGCCCGATATGGACGGCATCGTGCGCTGGCGGCGGGTCGATCTGGCGCAGGGGGCGCAGGAGGAATCGGGCGTCTCGGTCAGTCGTCAGACGCCGGGACGGGACCTTCGCGCCATGGGGTTCGCCAAGCGCTCCGCCCGCCCGCAGCACGACGCACAGCACGACGAGGCCATCGAGGCGTTCAACAAAACGTCTGCGACGTCGTCGACCACATCCGCACCCAATGTGGCGGCACGCCGATAGAGCTCTGGGTTCAGGACGACGCCCGGATGGGTCAGAAGAACAAACGCACGCGACGCTGGGCGCGGCGGGGGACACGGCCCCGCGCGCCGCACGATCAGCGGACCGAAGGGGCCTGTCTCTTCGGCGCCCTCTGCCCTGCCAGGGCCAAGGGCGACGGGCGGGGCATGCCCTGCTGCGACACTCACCCCATGGCTGAGCCTCTCAAGCTCATCGGTCAACAGGTCGAGGCCGGGGCACACGCCCTCCCGATCCCTGATCGGGCGGGAGGGCAGAGCTCACCCAAATGGGCTGTCCCCGACAACATCACCCTCGTCCCACGGCCGCCAAGGTCACCAGAGGTGAACCCGGTCGAGAACGTCTGGCCGTTCATCCGGGACACCTGGCTTTCGACCCTCGTTTTCAAGACCTGCGACGACATCACAGATCACTGCTGCCAAGCCTGGAACACCCTCAGGCATCAACCAGGGCGCGTCCTCTCAATCGGAGGGCGCGAAGGGGACCATCGGGTGAGATCATTGAGCGATGGTATGATTGTCCAGTTGCTTATCTGATGAACATCACTGGAGATCGCTGGTCGCTTGTCATTGTTCGCGACATGCTTGCAGGAAAGACACGATTCTCAGAGTTTCTGGACTCTGCAGAAGAGATTACGACCAGTGTGCTGAGCGATCGGTTGATGAGGCTTGAACAGGAAGATCTGATTGAAAAGGTTCCCTATCAGACCCGCCCGGTGCGTTGCGACTACCGTTTGACCCAGAAGGGGCAGGAATTGTTGCCGGTCCTCCAGCAAATAGTCTTCTGGGCAGACCGCTTTGCAGAGGATACAGGACCTTTGCCCGGCGAGTTGATGTCCAGGCGGCTTGCCCCAAGCAGGTCCGTTCAGCTCAATTAATAAAGGGTCATGCCTAGCTGAGGGGATTTTCCTCATAAAGCTATGGTATGAAATGAACAATCACTATTGCAAAGGGTCCCGCATTTCAGAGAAGAAAATCCGTGCGCGTGTTCGCGACTTCGCCGCCAGTCTGACCGCTCTACAGACAGCCGAACCCAGCGGCCTTGATCGCAATACTGTCAACAGGGTCTATCGGGCATTGCGCAAGCGCCTCCATACAGCTTGCCAGGCGCAGCGCCCGATGTTCGGTGTTGTTGAAGGGGATGAAAGCTTGTCTGGAGCCAGGCGGGGGAAAGCAAAGCGAGGAAGGGGCGCAGTTGGCAAGACAACCGTCTTCGGCCTCTTCGCGCGTGAGGGTCAGGTTTACGCGGAAGTCGTTCCAGGTTGCAAAAAAGCCACTCTACAAGGCAGTATTGGAGGGAAGGCCGATCCGGCTTGGGTCCTCACCTGCGATGGCTGGCGAGGGGACAATGGCCTTGTTGATCCTAGTATGGGCATTACAGGGTCGATCCTTCCAAGGACGCATTCGCCAGAGGCGATGTTCATATCAAGGGCCTGGAAGGCTTTTGGGGGGTGGCAAAGGGGGGTCTGTCAAAGGTCAAAGGTGTGCCAGACCACACCGTTCATCTGCCGTTGCAAGAAACTGAATGGAGAGACAACAACAGGCATTCCAACAGATACAAATTACGGCTAACTGGCCTCAGACAAAATCCCCTCAGCCAAGCATGACCCTTAATAAATTAGCGGCACAAACAGAATTGGCTCATCTTCCAGTTCCGGATAAGCTTTGTCAATGAACCGCATTGCAGCACAAGACTGGTACCGCGTCCGACGTGTCGGTGACGACGTTCCGCATATTGATGAGCTCTACATAAAGACGTTCTACCGGTGCAACATCTGGCACATCAGAGATCGCGAGAGAGATCTGCTGGTGGACAGCGGCATGGGGGTGGTCAGTTTGCGCGAGCATGTGCCGCTTGTGACCGAAAAGCCTTGTCTGGCTTTGGCAAGCCATACGCACTTTGGTCACATTGGCTGCCATCATGAATTTGCCGAGCGGCTGGTGCATCCGGCGGAGGTTGCCCTGCTGGCAGAGCCAACACGTGAAAACACGTACGCTGACAAATCCGCCACCGATGACATCTTCACCGGACTTCCCCCTGCGCCCTACATGTCAGCTGAATATGCAGTGAAGAAGACACCGGCCACGAGGTTGGTTGAGGACGGAGATATGCTGGACCTGGGTGACCGGCACTTTGAGGTTATCCATACACCAGGCCATTCACCCGGTGACATCGCCCTCTGGGAGGCGGCTACCGGCATCCTGTTTTCCGGTGATGTGGTTTATGATGGACCCTTGATCGAAGGGGGCGGGGAGGCGGAAGCCAGACAGTATTATGCGAGTATGAAACGCTTGCTGGGCGTGCCCGTGCGCGTGGTTCATGGAGGGCATTTTCCGAGCTACGATGGCGCGCGATACCGCGAAATCATCAGCGCGTGGCTGTCCGATAAGGATGGCAAGGCAAAGTGATCGAAATGAACAGTCCGCAGCAAATCGAATTTGGGCCGCTCGGCGGTGGTGGATTTGGCATTAGTGTTTCTGTGCAAGGTTTGGCGGACCTGTCGGCGCTTGATGTATTGTTGAATTCAGCCGAGGTGCTGCGGCAGAAATTTCAGCAAGCTGGCGGACTAATGCTCGTTCGGGGGCTGGACTCAATTTCCTCTGCACCGGAACAGCTGGTGACGCTTTCGCATATATTTGGCTCCGAAGTGGAGAATTACCGGGAGACCCTAACCGCAGCCCGCTTCTTTCATGAGGTCGTACCTGAAATCCTTGTGCTCTCAAACCTGCACCCGTGTAACCACCCACCGCCGCCGCGGCCAGATTCTCCGCTGAGTTCTGCCAGTGACATTCCTGTCCAGTTCCCGGACCGGAAAAACTGGCATACGGACCAGAGCTACCGCCGTCCTCCGCCCGATATCACCTTGCTCTATGGGGTGATCAACCCGCCGGCGGACCAGGGTCAAACGATGTTTGCCGATTGTACGGCGGCTTATGAGGCGCTGGATGCGAATATGAAGCGGCGGCTTTCGGGATTATATGGATTGCACGCGCCGGGTTGGGTGGGGCGTACGCCTGACGATGTGCGTGCCGGCAACCTGCCAAAACCGCTTTTGCCGCACCAGTTGCCACAACGCCATCTGCTGGTCCGCTTGCACCCTGACACCCGGAAGCCGGCGCTTTATATTTGTGAAGAAAAGCAGATGGATTTTGTCGACGGACCAATTGAAGGTCTGGAAACGGGACCGGATGGGGAAGGGGCTCGGCTGTTACGTGAGCTACTGCGGCACGCGACGCGGCCGGAGTTTGTCTATGTGCACAAGTGGCAGCAAGGCGACCTGCTGATCGGAGATAACAGATGCCTCCTGCATGCTGCAACCTGGTATGACGCCAAGACCCATGACCGGCTGATGTGGCGGACGACGGTGATGGGCAATCCGGGAGACGAGTATGCCGGCGAGGCGAAGAGCTGGATTCCTGCTGAAGGTGTGAAAGTAATGCAAGGGATGGAAGACGCCTAATCCACCTCACGAACTAGACCTTTCAGGCTTGCGCACCCCGAACAACCGCGAACAGTGAGCTGTCGAGTGGGGCGCCGATTTCTAGGCCGGGATCATGGAGCATGGGTTGCAAATTGGGTCTTGGATTATAGGTCACATCTTCGCCAGCCCAGCGGATGACATAGGCGCGGCGTCTTTGGGTGCTAGTCAAATTGCCCGGCGCCCCGTGAACGGTGAGGCCGTGATGAAGGGTGCAATCGCCTGGTTCAAGTTCGTATTGGACGAACTTGTACTTGCTGCGGTTTCCGGCAATGTCCGGCACGGGCGGCAGGTCTTCCTTGTAGAGCTCCTGATCCTTGAATGAGACCGCCTTGAAACGTTGACCCCAGAGGTGCGAGCCGCAGACATATTCCACGGCCCCGCTTTCGTTTGTCACCGGATCAAGAGCGATCCACAGCGTGGCGATCTGATCACCGGCGACAGGCCAATAGGGGGGCATCGTGATGCCAGAGCGTTGGGGTGGTCGTGCCCGGTTCCTTGACTAGGAACTGGTCGAAAATGATGTTGATTTTCGGCGAACCCAGGACGGCAGAAGCCATATCCGCAGCAGGTGAGTTGAAGACGAAGTCTTCGAGTTCCGGATAGTGCTTCCATACGAACGTGTTGCCTTGGAAGCGGCCTTCGCCGTCGCGGGTCGCGTCGATGACTATTGGCGCCGGGTCGGTCATATCCCGGTCAACTACACTGCGCAGGCGTTCTATGGTTGCAGCATCAAAAAATTGCCGGAGACAGACGACACCATCTTCGCGGTACGTCCGGATTTCGTCCTCGGTGATTTCGCGAATTGGCTGGTAGTCCATTGTGATGTTCCTCCTAGCGTTCGCAATTGGAGACTATCGTAACCCAAGCTTGCTTAGGAGGCGATCCCGTTTGTTGAGCTACCACCCGGACTCTTGGGGCCATAAGGCATGTCCCTGATCTTCGCCGAGCTGCGTGGCTATGTGCAAGGGCCAGTTCGGGTCGTCCAGCAATTCGCAGGCGAGAGCAACTATTTCCGCTTCGCCATTGTCTATGATCGCAGCACACTTCTCTGCGTCCCAGAGGAAGCCAACTGCCATCGTTGGAAGACCAGCTTCACGCTGGATCTGAGCGGAGAACGGCACCTGAAAACCCTGTTCGATGACCATGCGGCGAGGACGGTCCCGCCCGCCTATACCGCCGGAAGAACAGTCGATCATGTCGACCCCGGTAGCCTTCAATTGCTGCGCGGTTTCAATGGTGTCGTCGATTTCTATGCTGCCATCGATCCAGTCCGTGGAAGAGAGCCGGAAGATCAACGGCAAATCATCGGGCCAATTCTGGCGGATAGACCGGGCGACCTCGACCGCAAAGCGGTTACGGCCTGCTGCATTCGCACCCCACTCATCCGTTCTCACATTGGCCAAGGGTGAGAGGAACTGATGCACCAGAAATCCGTGAGCTGCATAGACCTCAATCACCTTGAAGCTTGCCTCATGGGCGCGCCGAGCTGCGGCGCCGAATGCTTCAATGACCTCTGCGATGTCGGCTTGAGACATTTCAAGTGGCTCTGGCCAACCTTCGGCGTATGGCAACGCCGAGGGCGCGAGAGTCCGCCAGGGGGCTTCGCCGCGCTGTGCCTGATCTTCTGCGTCGACCGGCGTCTCCCCATGCCAGGGTCTGCGTTCAGATGCCTTTCTTCCGGCATGGCCTAACTGAATGCCCGGGGCCGCACCTTCGGCTTCCAGAAAGGCTAAAATGCGATTGAGTTCCTCGATCTGACCATCTTCCCAGAGGCTGAGATCACCATGCGTGCGGCGTCCCCGGGCTTCGACGCCAGTGGCTTCTGCAAACACGAGGCCTGCACCGCCCAACGCAAAGCGGCCAAGATGGACCATGTGCCACTCATTGGCATAGCCATTCTCTGCGCGGTACTGGCTCATGGGTGAAACGGCAATGCGGTTTTTGAAGGTCACGTTGCGCATTGTAAATGGCTCGAAAAGTTTGCTCACAGGTGTCGATCCTTATTTTCTGGCGATGGAGCATTTGTTAGGTGATCGCATACTGGAAAAAATGTACAAATCACATTGATCTCATTTTTTGCAGAAAGCCCTGATATGACCGTTCACCATCTCGATGACAGCGTAACTCAACCCTTCTGGGACAACTCTGTTGAACCGAGACTGGTGATCAATCCCGGCGATACGGTCGTATTCGAGTGTCTGGAGGCCAGCGGCCAGTTGTCCAAAGAATCAACGGTGCAGGATTATTTGACAACAGATCGCAGCAAGGTGCACGCCTTGAACGGAGCAGTGGCCGTCAAAGGTGCAGAACCGGGGCAAGTGCTGCAGGTCGAAATCCTCGATATGCAGCACAAGGGATGGGGATGGACTGGCTTCAAACCAGGTTTCGGTTTGATCGCGGACGATTTCGAGGATGCCTATTTCCATATCTGGATGCTGGATGGCGATGAATGTCATTTCGGTGTGGCGGATATCATCGTGCCTTTTGAACCCATGCCGGGTTGCGTAGGGGTGGCGCCTGCCGAAGCTGGCCGATTCAATACAATCCCGCCGCGGGCGAATGGCGGCAATGTAGACATCCGAGACCTCACCACCGGCTCGACCATCTATATGCCCGTGCTGCATCCGGGGGCGCATTTCTCGACAGGCGATTGCCATGCGGTGCAAGGGCAAGGGGAAGTGTGCGGAACCGGGATTGAGTGCCCCATGACGGTGACTATGAAATTTGATGTGCGGGACGACATGTCTGTTAAAGAGATGCAATATTATCGTCCAAGCCCTATCTCGAAAGTCGATAGCGCGGGGTATCATTGCACCACGGCCCATGGCCCGGACCTCTATGAGAATTCGCAGAACGCCATCCGCTTCATGATCGAGTGGCTGGGCTCCGAACACGGGCTGTCCCGTGAACACGCATATGTGCTCTGTAGCACCGCCGCCAATCTGCATATCAGTGAGATCGTGGATGTGCCCAACTGGGTTGTCTCGGCGCACATGCCTTTGTGCATCTTCAAACAGTGAGGCGGGTCAGGACCGTGTGATCACGTATAGTGTCAGAACTGGAACAGCGATGACGATGGCCAGATAGAAGGCGAACAGTAACTGATAGCTGATCGGGTGTTGTGCGGCAGTCGTGCGCCGGGTGGCAGAACGGTCATCTTCTGGGCTTTTCCGCAAATATTCCCGCATGTATCCCCTGGTGAAATGATTGTGCAGCTCCCTGACGGCCATCATCCAGGGAATCCAGAAGGGGATGAACGGCAAAATTTCGTTGGGGTCAAAATTACTCATCTGGTTTTATGGTTCAGTTAGCAACAGTCCTTATCAAGCCCGCAACAGGCCAGAATATCCGGGTTGCTGCCACAGCAATCGTTCAGGATGAAGGACACCAGGCCGCCAAGGGCCTCGAAGTTGGCCGTGTAGATAATCTGGCGCGATTTGCGTTCGGATGTCACGAGGCCGGCCTGCTCCAATGCAGAAAGGTGGAACGAGGCCCGTGAAGAGGCTGCCCCCACTTTTGTGCCAACTTCTCCGGCTGGCGCGCCCTCCCTGCCGCACTGAACCAGATATCTCACCACATACAACCTGGTCTTCTGAGACAGAGCACCAAGCATGGCAAGGGCATTTTTTTCATCCATATCTCAATATCTATTGAAATGTTGAGTTAATGTAATTATTAGACTGAACGAAGAGTTCAATCAAGCGGCTGCGAAGCCTGCAATCGAAAGTTCCGAGAGATGAAAGTTATCAGTTTCAAGATCTGCCCGTTTGTTCAACGCGTGACGGCTTTGCTGGAGGCGAAGGATCTTCCTTACGAGATCAAGTTCATCGACTTGAACAACAAACCCCAGTGGTTTCTGGACATCTCTCCCAACGGGCAGGTGCCGGTTCTGATCACGGACAGTGGGGCTGCGCTGTTTGAGAGTGATGCGATTGTGGAATATCTCGAAGAGACCTATCCGCCGCTTCAATCAGGTGTTTCACTGGAGGAGAAGGCGAGCAACCGGGCCTGGAGCTATCTGGCTGCAAAAAACTATCTAGTCCAGTGTGGGGCACAGCGCAGCCCGGATGCTGAAGCCTTGAAGGAGCGGTCAAAAAAGATCGGCGTGGCTTTTGATAGGGTGGAGAAACAGCTTGGGGAAGGCTCAAGCTATTTCGGCGGTGAAGAACTCGGCATGGTTGACATTGCCTGGCTCACCCTGTTGCACCGCGCCCGGATCATTGAAGAGCGCTCAGGTTACGACTTCATCGGCGACCGGCCGAAACTGAAGAAGTGGCAGCAACAGCTCATGGCCACGGGTTTGGCTGAAAAATCGGTGGCGCCTGATTTTGAGGACGCATTCTCCGCATTCTATCTCTCAGATGAAACCCACCTGGGAAGAGGAGGTAAACCGGCGACGGGGTGCTCCAGTAAAAGTTCTTCTTGCTACTGATCGCTGAGATTTGGAATGTCGGGGAAAAACACTCCGTCATCATTCCCGCGAAGACGGGAATCCAGATGGTGCCAAAGTTGTTGGCGAAACCTGCTCTGGACACCCGCCTTCGCGGGTGTGACGGTTGAGTCGAAGTTTTGAAGGGTACCACGGCTGCTGACAGCACGAATTGCTGTCTTGGAGCGATCAACGGAATTTTGTTCTGATTTCGAGGGTAAGAAACGCAACACCTTTTGCAGGTTTTGACGCATAACCGTCCTCAGACACTGAGGAGATTTCCAATGAAACTGATCGATTTCAAAGCGCTGACATTTGATGTTTACGGCACCCTGATCGATTGGGAGAGCGGCATGGTCGCCGGTCTCAAGCCCTTGACGGATAAGGTGAGCCAGTCTCTCACGCGCGATGCCATTCTCGAAGCGCACGCGTTTTATGAGTCTTCCACCCAGCGCCAGACACCCGGCAAGATCTATTCCCAATTGCTGGCCGTGGTCTACAAGCGGCTGGCTGAGGAATGGGGGGGGGGGGCTGTGACCTGGAAAGAGTGCCAAACCTATGGTACGTCTGTTGAGCACTGGCCGGCTTTTGAAGACAGTGCCGGGGCACTTCAGTATCTGAAACGCTATTACAAGCTGGTTGTCCTCTCCAATGTGGACAACACAAGCTTCGTCCACAGCAACAAGAAGCTGCAAGTGGAGTTTGACGCGGCCTATACGGCTGAAGATGTTGGATCGTACAAGCCCGACCCGCGCAATTTTGAATATATGCTTGCAAATCTGGAGCGGATGGGTATCCAGAAGCACGAAATCCTGCATACGGCTGAAAGCATGTTCCATGACCATGCACCGGCGAACAAGTTCGATCTGGCCAATTGTTGGATCTACCGCCGCCATGAGCAGGAAGGGTTCGGGGCCACCATGAATCCTGGCGACATGCCCAAGTACGACATGGTGTTCAACAGCATGGCGGCTCTGGTAAAAGCGCATCAGGAAGAACTTACCGCTTGATTGTGGCGCACTTCCCGGCTTCAAAGCTCCGATGACCAAATCTGCACGACTGGACCGCATAGATCTGAAAATTCTGGTTGAGCTTCAGCAGAACGGCCGCGCGACCAATGCTGCGGTTGCGGATAAGGTTTGTTTGTCGCCAAGCCCGTGCCTCCAGCGTGTCAAGCGGCTGGAAGAAGCGGGCTTCATCGTTGGTTATGGGGCGCAGCTCGATATCGCAAAGTTGGCCAATGCGATCATCGTTTTCATGGAGATCACGTTGAAGGATCACCGCCGGGAAGACTTCGCTACGTTCGAAAATGGCATTCTGGCCTTCCCGGAAATCCTGGAATGCCATCTAGTGAGCGGGGGCTATGATTAACCTTCTAAAGGTGGTCGCCGCCAGCTTTGCTCATGAACCGGCCCCGGAGACACAACAGGAAGTTATTTGCTTTCTGCTCGGTAAAGGTGCTGATATTCAGGAAACCGATAGTAATGGCGTAACGGCGCTCCACAGAGCCGTGCGTTTTCAAAGTGTTGCTGCGATTGAGAAGCTGTTGCGGCAGGGCGCCGACGTGAATGTCGTTGACAGGCGTTCCGGCTCAACGCCTTTGCATCGGGCCATGACGAGTACTGGCGCTCCTAGTACTGCTGGCAAAATGAATGAGGCAGCCGCAATTATCCGTATTCTGCTGTCCAATGGGGCCGATCCGGAAGTTTCCAAAAAAGCGGGCCGGACACCCAATGATTACGCGAGGAACGCTTTGATCAGGGACGCATTGGCGGCGCGGTGATTAGAGGCCTCAGTCGCCTAGATCGAGAGTTGTCTTGGCTTTCATATCCTCGTAAAGCCAAACCATACGATCCACGAACCAGATTTTCCCGCCGATGGTAATGGCCATGCCGGCAATGACGGCCCAGATGCCCAGAATGACTAGCCCATAAATCAGTAAGAGAGCGCCGGCGGCGGAGACCCCTGTGAGGATGTAGGCCATCTGCTGATTATACCAGCGCTCACTGCTCCCACCCGATGGGCCCATTCGCGCCCTCCGATTGAGATGACACGCCCTGGTTGATGCCTGAGGGTGTTCCAGGCTTGGCAGCAGTGATCTACGATGTCGTCGCAGGTCTTGAAAACGAGGGTCGAAAGCCAGGTGTCCCGGATGAACGGCCAGACGTTCTCGACCAGGTTCACCTCTGGTGACCTTGGCGGCCGTGGGACGAGGGTGATGTTGTCGGGGACAGTCCATTTGGGTGAGCTCTGCCCTCCCGCCCGATCAAGGATCAGGAGGGCGTGTGCCCCGGCCTCGACCTGTTGACTGATGAGCTTGAGAGGCTCAGCCATGAGGCGAGTGTCGCACCAGGACATGACCCGCCCGTCGCCTTGGCCTTGGCAGGGCAGAGGGCGCCGAAGAGATAGGCCCCTTCGGTCCGCTGATTGTACGGCGCGCGGGGCCGCGTCCCCCGTCGCCGGTTCGCGCGGCCTCGCTGCGAGACCCACCGTCGAGGATCACCGGCAAGGCAAGAAGCTGCCGCTTCTGATCCGCATCTTCGCTCTTGCGCGCTGTGCGATGCAGGTCATCGCCCAAAAAGTCCGATCTCAGTTGACCAGCCGCTCCCATAGAAAACCTCCCTTGTTTTCCATGGTGAAGCATGCCGAACATCGATTGGTAACCCCCCTCGGAGAGTCCGAGTCAGTGAGCCGCAGTATTAGTTCTCCAATGCGGCAGCACTATAGATCTGGAGTTGGAGAGCGCGGTTTTCAACACACGCGCTTTTGCCTATAGATCCGCGGAAGAATGAAACAACGTGAGTTTGAGTGGGCGATGGACGGATCAAGAGTACGAACCCGGCGGGGTATATTGGGCGCGGTTGCCGCGCTTTGGCTGATCGCGGCCGCGGTTCTGATGTTTCTCCTAAAAGATGCGCCTCGCGGTGAGAGTTTGCTCGATCTCGTCGGCTTCTCGCTTGCTGTGCCTGCTGGCGTGATCGTCTTCCTTGCAGCGTTGCTTTGGGTCTGTTGGTTGTTGTTCCGCTTCTTGCCAAGAAAAGTGCAGCAGTGGTGGGTGGGTCGTAAAGGGAATGACGGCTAACGGATCATCTCCAGATACATTTCGTGGAACATGCCCACGGCCACTTCCATCTCAGCCAGTGGGCCGGGCGTACAGTGGAAGGAATTCACGCCCTCCTGATTATGGGTGATGATGCGCGCGTCATCAAGTGTCGTCACGTGCCAAAGCCATTTAAGTTTCTCCAGATCGTAATCCTTGCCTTCCTCGGCATCTGCGCGAACCATCCAGACGGCCTGGATGTTCGTTGACTGCAGACCAGTGGGCAGAAAACGATAGCCAACCACGTGATCGCAATAGGCCAGGAAGTGGTTGAGGCCGCCAATGGCTACATCCGTTGCACCGCCCACATATCCAGTGAGATCGCCCAACAAAGGCGCCACACCCTCTCCGGTTCACTCCCCGTTAGATAACCATCAAGCAGGGGGTAGCGGCGATAGAAGGCTCGAACGCCAAAGTTTGCAGAGCCGTCGGATGGCACATGGAGTGTGCCGTTCGGCAAACCTACCTCCAGCGACCGCTGGTCCATGGCGGCCATCAGTTCTGGGGTGATGAGGGTTTCATCCTTAAGGCTGTGGGATTTGGAATAATCCAGGTGGGACGGCGCGCAGTGGTAGCACTCCCGGTAGTTTTCCTCTGCCAGCTTCCAGTTTGCCGGGATGGGGTAACTCGCCTCGTGAGCGACTTTCATGTTTTTAAAGCCGAATGGGGCAGTCCAGGGCGCCAGCTCTGCGAGCGTTGGGGCGATATCCGGCAGTGTTTCCGCAAGACAAATGAAGAGCAGGCCTTGAAAATCGATCAGGTGAACGGGGCGCAGTCCGTATGCTGCGGGGTCGAAACCGTCCGGCATGACGCGGCCGTTGCGCAAGCTGCCGTCGAGATTGTAAGTCCATGCATGATCATGATAGGGGCAGGTGAAGGAGCTGGTCCGGCCAGCCTTTTCAAGGCAGACGCGTGAACCGCGATGGCGGCAGACATTGAGGTGGGCGTGAACTCTGCCATCGCGTGCCCGCGTGATGATGATGGATTCATAGCCGAATTCGAGCAGGAAAAAATCACCAGGTTCTGCCACCTGGCTGGCGTGCCCCGCCCAGATCCAGTTCCGGCCCCAGACCCTTTCCAGATCGCGCTCATAGATGGCCGGCGATGTGTAGAACTCGCGCGTCAGGGAATGTCCCGGTTTGTAGAATGTGAACAGGTCCCCGGAGCTGGCGATGCCAGGTTCGTGCAGATTCATGGCCAGTCTCCCCTTACACTTGCGGCAGCAACAAAACGAACATAGCCTGAAATTCAAAGAAACAAAATAGGAAAATTAAGCTCATCGGCGACGGTTTGCTGGCCGAGTTCTCCAGTGCTGTCGAAGCGGTTATGTGCGCTGCCGAAATCCAGGAAGACCTTCTCACCAGCGGGAGCACGAACAGCTGGCAGAGGATCAAATTCAACTTCGTATAGGGGCCGAACCTCGGCGATGTAATTGTGGAAGGCCGGGACATCTTCGGGGAAGATGTCAATCTTGCGGCGCGGCTTGAAGGCCTCGCTGAACCTGGTGGTCTCATGATTTCAAGTCAGGTTTTGATGCTGTTGAAGGCAAACTCAAGTTGGCCTTTGAAGGTTTTGGGGACACGCCAAGTCAAGAACATTGTCAGGCCGGTTCGAGTTTACCAGCTGGTCTCAGACCTCGAAGCAAAAATCCAACACCGTGAAACCGACAAGTCTCCGCCGCAAGTCGAGGGACCGTCAACCGCTGTCCTTCTGTTTACGAACATGTCCGGCGACTCCGAGCAGGAATACTTCTCCGACGGTATGACCGAGGACATCATCACTGAACTGTCGCGGATCAAAAGGTCCTTCGGTATAGCGAGGAATTCGACGTTCTACTACAAAAACAAGGCGCTGGACCTCAGGCAGATCGGCAAAGATATTGGCGTGCGTTACATTTTGGAAGGAAGCGTGCGGCGAGCGGGGCAACGCCTTCGTGTGACGGCCCAGTTAATTGAAACAACCGGGAGCAGCCATCTCTGGGCAGAGCGCTACGACCGAGATCTGGTCGATATCTTCGACCTGCAGGACGAATTGACCCGCGGCGTGGTTGGTGTCATCGCCTCGCAAATTGAGTTAGCAGAAGTTGGCCGCGCCCGGGCAGAGAGTGATGAGGCCATTTCTGCATACGATATGGCGCTGAAGGCTCAGGCAATGTTTCATGAGGCGATCAGGGTCGGGGCTCCGGAAATTACCGAACAGGCAATCGCCAAGGCGCGCGAAGTCTTGACGCTTGACGGTAAAAACCCGCGCGTGCTTTGGATTTTCGCATACACGCGGTCGATGCAATATTTGTATCGCTGGCACCCGGAACCTGGCGTTGCATTGGAAGAGGCGTGGCAAGCTGCGAACCAGTTGTTGGAGCAGGATGCTTTCGATCCCAGCGCACACATGGTGCGGGGCCTTGCAAACCAGTTTCGGGGCGAGTTCGACGATGCGATGGTCGACTTTCGCAGCGTTTTTGAGATTAACCCCAATTTCGCTCTGAATCTCTTTCTCATGACCTGGTGTGAATCGATGGTAGGCCTGCTGCATGAGGCCAAGGCACATGCCGACATGGCGTTGCGCCTTACCGCGCGATGCTGACCTTTGGCTGGGCGATGCTTATCTTGTCAAATTACAGGCCTATTTCGCCGAGGGTAATTTCGGAGAAGCGGCCAAATGGGACACGCGCGCTGTGAAGATGAGGCCCAAGGCCCCAATTCTCCGGGCTTTGATGGCCGTGTGTTGCACGGAGACCGGAAAATCGGAGGAGGCCGCCCGGCACATGGAAGTTCTGCAGACATTTGCCCCGGGTTTTGTCCCCAGTATATTGAGCGGGGATTTTGTGCTCTACAAGTTGCCCGAGCATAATGCCTTGTTGGTGGAAGATCTTAGAGTTCTGATTTGCAACTGGTTGAGTGAATTCAGCCGGTTGTGGTTCTGTTCGCTTGTGAAACTGAATGGAGATCACGATGGCCTGGACCGACCTCACTCGCCGCCAACATGCCCGAACGGGCGGCAGGTATGCAAGCGACCTGCCCGCCGCGGAAGGGGCGATCAGTGAACCTTTGATGCTGTCGCACACGTCCACCGGCCGGCCGCGCAAGACCGACCTTGCGCCCTGTGTTCGATGCGCTCCTTTACATTGCGACAACCGGTTGCCAGTGGCGGCTGTTGCCGAACGCCTTTCCACCGGTTTCGACGGTGCGGGGGTATTTTCAGGGCTGGCGCACTGACGGACGACTGGACGAGATGACCCGCGCGCTTGTCGGGATGGCGCGTCTGGCCGAGGGTCGCAAGGCCCGCCCGCCCGCCGGTATCCTCGACAGCCAGAGCGTGAAAGCCACGGAAAGGGGCGGGGTTACCGGCTATGACGTGGGCAAGCGGATCAAGGGTCGCAAGCGCCCTATCGTCACCGACACGCTTGGCTTGCTGGTCGGATGGGTGGGGCACAGTGCCGGGATCCGGGACCGGGACGGTGCGCCGGATGTGCTGAAAGCCGTGGCCGTGCGGTTTGCCATGTTGCGCCCTATTTTTGCCGATGGCGGCCAGGCCGGGCCAAAGCTGCGCGACGCCTTGAAAGCCATCGGGCGCTGGACCGTTGAGATCGTCAAACGCTCCCACATAGCCGGGGGCTTCAAGGGTCTCCCCCGCCGTTGGGTCGTCAAACGCACCCTTGCCTGGCTCGGACGATGCCGCCGTCTGTCAAAAGACCGGGAAAAATCCATCGCAAGCGCGGCGGCCCGGATCACCATCGCACACATCCGACGCGTCACCAGACATCTCGCAAGGGCAGGAAAACCCTGAAATAGTTTTGAACCAGACTCTCAAGCACCATGATAGGCGTCTTCGGGCCGACGATTAGTTTGACTCGGCCGATCATTTCGTACAAGGTCCTGTTGTCTCTGACTACATCGTGATATTTGTACTCCACGCCTGCCTGTTCAAAATAACTCTTTGCCCGCACGCAGTGGGGACATGAAGCCTTGCCATAGAGATGGGTACCAGTAACACCCGTACGCGCCGCAATCACTGCTTCGGTGAGCACACCGCGATTGAGCGCATGCCCCTAGCTTACGAGTTTTCCTTCGATAATCACGATTGGCGCATGCCAACCGCCTTTGGGCAAGGGTTTCCACCACTCATTCAGTCAATCGCGAATTTCCAGCTCAACCGGAATACCGACAAGTTCAGTCTCAAGCGTGTCATTAATGACATCCACTGTTAGCGAGCATTCACTGCACGGGGATATTGACTTTGAATGACCCCACGCACCGGCTCAGCGATAGAGGGTCAGTTTCACGGCATCTGAAGACATTAAAGCTCTCCTGGATCAATCCTTTTCGCCCCAATACTCCCCGGCGCCAATTGAGTCAATTAACACCCGCTAAAATGTCCGTGAACGGACGTTATCAATCAGGCAGCAGAGGACGGCAATAGGTCATAGGGCGCAACCCAGCCCGGCAAGCCGGAAATCCGGTCGAGCCAAGAAACTATGGCCGGATACTTGTCCCAACTCACACCGAATTCCTCCGGCCAGAAAAGATAGCCGCACATGGAAAGATCAGCGATTGTGGCACGGTCAGCGGCCACAAAATCCCGGCCCTCGAGATGCGTGTTCAGAACTTTCAGTGCTGCGTGCATGCGGCCAGCCAGGAAATCCGTGGCACCCTTGTCCACATTCTTCAGAAAGAATGTCGTGAACCGGTACACAGCAACAGAAGCAGTCAGTTTATGATTGTCGAACAGGATCCAGCGAAGGATCTCACGTTTCTCTTCTTTAGTATGACCGCCGAACTTGCGGGTTTGCTCGGCCAGATAAGTCAGAATAACGCCGGATTGACTCAGCATAACATCCCCATGCCGCAGCACAGGTACCTCGCCCATGATGTTCACGTTCTCCCGGTATTCCGGCGTGCGTGTTTCACCGTTGAAAAAATCAACCCAGCGAGCCGACCAGTCACAGCCTGCGAGCTCGAGCATGAGGGCTGCCTTGTAGGCATTGCCGGATTCCTTGAAGCAAAAGAGTTCATATTCAGCCACGGGCCCGTCTCCTGTTTGGGTTTTGAAAACGATATATCAGGCGCGGAATCTAGCGCACATTCAAAACTGAAGTGCGCGCACCGCGCACGACCCCGGTTGTCACAGATCCCGACATCAAGCGTTGGAGTTTTGTCAGGTGCTGGTTGGTCACAACAATCAACTGCGAACTGCTGCCATGCCTGATGATCTGCTCGACCGGATCGCCAACCGCGGTCTTCGTGGCTTTCACATCGATTTTCATATGCTTCAGGGCTGCGGCGCCGTTGGCCACATACTCTTCTGCTAGTTCGCGCTGTTTTTTGTCTTTTGCCACCGAGAACAAGGTGATGGGTTGCTTAGCGTGATGGGCGAGCACTCCAGCCTGGCGGACCGCGTCTGTAGCCACTGAGGAACCATCAGTACAAATAAAGAAACCCGATTTACGGCCAGCCGGACGCGCAATCATTGTTGAACACGGCGCAAGGGTCATCACCTTCTGGTCCACTCCGGCATCAAACACCGAGCGGAACTCACCGCGCCAACGGGACGGCTCGCCAAGGATCATCAGATTGTACGGACCAAGTTCGTATTGATCCAAAATCCCGGCGGCCACATCAGGAGCTGTCTTGAGTTTGAGTACAACAACAGCTCCCGACTCATGAACATACTCAACCTTGTTGTCGCCGAGAGGATCGTTCCAGGTGTCTGTATGCGAGGAGGACGACGTCCAGCCGTCCGGCGAAACGCCTTCCTCATTCAGAACCTTGATGCCCTTGTTGAGATACTTGATCCCGGGCAGATCCAGGCCCCAGTCGAGCATATTCTGGCGCGCAACTCTCACCTGCAGCCCGCCTGTGCGCATTCCCTGATCAATCGCGCGCACATAAAGAATAATAATATCCACATCAGGCCCTGTCCCCAGACGGGCCGCCATGCGGACCGATTCATAACTCTCGTCGGTCCCGTCGATACAGGCGAGAATCCGAAACCGGTTCTTCCGTTCCTCGCGCAACTTCTCCAGTTCATCGCGGGTGTCGGTCACATCTTTGTGTTTGACCAGTTTTTTCGTTGTTTTACGAGTCATCTTCACATTGCCATCAGAAAATCAGCGTTCCAGCAGCGGCCAATAGAAATCAGCTGCCACCAGCAGAATTATCATCGAAACAATTGCCATTCGCCAGCCAACCTTGAGGAAATCCGTCGTCTTCAAATACCCTGATGCATAGACAATTGTGCAAGCCGGTGTGCCCACAACCGTCAGATAGGCGAAAGCTGAAGACACTGCGGTAATGAAGCCGAGGATCAAGGGGCTCTCATTTGCTACCGTGGCGACTTTCAATACGATTGGTCCAAGGACCGCGACCGCGGCCCCATTCGACATCGTATTCGTTACACCGGTCGTGAGAAGAGAAATCGCAGCCCACAGGCCAATACCACTGTCAGCACCCAGCGGCTTCATTGCTGCCAGAATAGTCTCAGCCACCCATTGCGCCGCTCCGGTTTCCTTCATCTCCACGCCAAGCGAGATCGCTGCAGCATAGAGCAATACAACCCCCCAGTTCACGCCGGCGTTCAGATCTTCCCATCGCACCAGTCCGGCGATCAGAAAGCCCGCAGCACCCATCAACGCAACGGTTCCCATGCCAAGATCCGTCGAATAGAAAATCCAACCAAGCAGAACGAGGAAAAAGATCAAAATCGAAGCCCAGTCCGCCGGCCGCAACGGCCCTTGTGCCTCGACCTGCAGCCGCAACTTGGCAACCGCACGGGTCAGATGTTTGTATTCAGGCTTGAAAGTGATAAACAGGATGGCCGTCACAACAGGAAGCTGCAGCAGGAACATCGGATAGGCGTAGATCATCCAACGCACATAATCGACGATGTACTTTTGCGTCTCAGGATTTGTCGGGTCATAGAAAAACTCTTTCCAGTACCCGATCATAATCGCGTTTCGTGCACCACCGGATGGCGTTCCAATACCGGCCACCGAACACCCATAGGAAATTGAGAACAACAGCACTGCTGCAAGCCCACGCACCTTCTTGCCGTCTTCAGACGTCAACGTGATCAGGGTGATCCCGACCGGCAGCATCATGGCCGCAACAGTGTGCTCACCGACAAACGAAGCAAGTACGCCGGAGACGACGGAAATCCCGAAACAGATACTGATGGTGCGGGTCCCGGTCATCCGGACGATCAACCACGCGATGCGTTTGTCCAGTTGCTGTTTCACAACGGCAACCGCAAGCATGAGCGATCCCATGATGAACAGGACGGAATCCGTCATCAACGTCTTGGCCACCTTCGATGAATCAAGGCCAAGCAGAATGACTTGCCCTATTATGATCATCAGCGCGACCGTGGGCAGCGGCACCGGTTCGGTGATGAAAAGGATCGTCGCAACAATCGACATCACCAAAACGACTTTGCCCTCGTGGGTGAGACCATTGGCCTCCGGCAGATACAGCAGCACCGCACCGACCAACATCGCGATGAAAAACCAGCGCTTTTCCCAGAAATAATAGAAACTGACCTGTTGTCTTAGCGCTGCAATATGCTGGTAGCCCCGGCGGCGAACCTTGGACGACCAATCATGTGAAATGTCGCGCGCCCGGAGGCTGTCGTTTACAATGCTGACATCACTCACGTCTCGGCTCCGCTCCCAATTTGCGCGCATGACAGCTCTACACCGAACGTGTTAGTGGTCATCCGCAAGACGCCCTCCCCCAGCGGCCAGGCGCCTGTTTTTAATTTCAACCGGTTATCTGCACCCAAAATTCGAGGTCTCATCCATGTCCCAGCTCGAAACCGTCTTGTCCCGCATCGACGAGAACATGGAGAGCAGCATCGAACGCTGGTTCGAACTGCTCAAAATCCCCAGCATCTCAACAGACTCCGCGTACGAAGCCGAGTGCCTTAAGGCTGCAGACCTTGCAAAAAACATGTTGGAGGAAATCGGCTACGAGGCCAGCATTCGGGCAACAACCGGATTGCCGATGGTTGTTGGTCACCATATCCCAGATAGCTTACCTGCCACCGCCCTTCACGTGCTTTTCTATGGTCACTATGACGTCCAGCCCGCCGACCCATTGGAGAAATGGGACACGCCTCCGTTTGAACCAAGGCGCGTTACGGGAGAGGACGGCATAGAAAGGGTATACGCCCGTGGAGCCGCCGACGACAAGGGCCAATTGATGACCTTTCTTGAGGCAAGCCGCTCCTGGATGGAAGTTGCCGGTCACTTGCCTGTAAAGGTCACCGTATTGTTTGAAGGAGAAGAGGAATCTGGCTCTCCATCCCTTGATGCATTCCTCAGAGAAAACGCTGAAGAACTCAACAAGGACGTTGCGCTCATCTGCGATACGAACATGTGGGACAAGGAAACGCCAGCCATCACAACGAGGCTGCGCGGCATCACCCACGATGAAGTCGCGATCATCGGTCCGTCGCGTGATTTGCACTCTGGCCTCTATGGCGGTGTTGCAAGAAATCCGATCCGCGTGCTGGCAAAAATCGTCGCCTCGCTGCATGATGATAGCGGGCGGATCATGATCCCGGGTTTCTACGACGGCATTGCGGACGTATCCGAAGAAACGCGTTCCCAATGGGACGCTCTCAAGTTCCCTATGGACGAATTCCTTGGCGACGTGGGCCTTTCCCAGCCAGCCGGCGAAGTTGACTATCCGGCTCTGGAACAGCTCTGGGCGCGGCCAACTTGCGATGCTAACGGCATCGTTGCCGGCTACATTGATGAAGGCACCAAAACGGTCATTCCTTCACGGGCCACTGTCAAGCTGTCGTTCCGTCTCGTAACCGGCCAAGATCCAATAAAGGTCATCGAAAACCTTCGAGAGTTCGTGCGGGCGCAGTTGCCGGAAGATTGTGACGTGGAGTTTTCCGATCACGGCGGCGGAACAGCGCTCGAAGTTGCCCTTGACGACCCCCACCTGCAACGCGCAGCTCAAGCAATGACCGAAGAGTTCGGGCGCGAGACCGTCCTCATGGGCAATGGAGCATCAATCCCGATCGCGACGGATTTCCGAGATAAACTTGGAATGACCAGCCTGCTCATCGGCTTTGGTCTCAATGATGATTCCATCCACAGCCCGAATGAAAAGTACGACATGTCCAGCTTTGTCAAAGGCACGCGGTCCTGGGCACGGATTCTTGACTCCTTGGCAAAGTAGCGGGGCCGATGGACTCAATTCATGGAAACCATCGGCACCGGCATTTTGATCAAACAGTTGGCCATCGGCATCTTTGTCGTGTCCGCCACAGTTGTGATTCAGGCTGAAGTTCTCAGCCTGCTCAGCCAACGGATGGGATGGCTGGTCAATCATTCCAGACACTGGCCCACCAGACTGGCGGACACAGGTTTAATCGTGATCGCCGTCCATGGCATCCTTCTGGCGCACACCATGGAGGTTACGCTCTGGGCGATCGTGTTGATGGCCATCGGGGCCGTACAGGGGCTGGAGCCAGCTCTTTACTTCTCACTGGTTTGTTTCACCACGTTGGGTTTCGGCGACATAACCCTGCCGACGGAATGGCGGTTTCTCTCCGCTATCCTAGGTGCAAACGGCTTCTTGATGTTTGGCTGGAGCACGGCCTACATGGTCGAACTCATCCGCCGTACAAGGTAAATCCATGGAACTGTTCAACGCTGCTGACTCCTTCACCGTTACAGCCACGCCGGGCAAGGTAAAAAAGATCCTGAAGACCCTCCGGCACTTTCTTGATTATCACAAGGCTCAGCCGGTCGAGGAGATCGAGAATGGCTACAACTTTGCTGTGTCCACATTCATGATTTCGAGCCGCAACAAACCCCTGCATCGCTTCAGCCGCGGAGTGATAACCGTCACGCGCCAACCGGACGATGAAACGGAGATCGCGTTCAGGGTCCGGCTGTCTCCGCTGAACATATTTGGATGTATCGCCTCAGTGGTCGCAGGTCTGCTGCTCGCGTTTGCATTTCTGACAAAGCCGGAAATATCAAACTGGTGGGCTTTGGCTGCAGCGTGCGCCGGACCACTCTTTGCTTATTCCGCCAAGGATCAATCGATCTCACGCCTCAAGGGCGCGTTGCAGGAAGCAGTCGCGCTGGGCGAAAAAGACTGGGCGCAATAGCGCCGGCAGATTTAACTGATCAGCGAATTCGAAATCAGGGCGCCGGCGTCCGCATGGACCCAAACCGCCACATGAGAAAGGATAGGACGACAGAGGTGGTCTCGGGATTTCGGAGTTGTTAAGGTGGCTCGTCCAATGAGAGAGACGCTCCAAGATGACGAAGAGAAAGAACCATTCGCCAGAGTTCAAGGTCAAGGTTGCGCTTGAGGCGATCCGTTAAGATATGACGCTGGCAGAACTGTCGAAGAAGTACGGTGTGCACGCGACCCGGATCAGCACTTGGAAGCGGGCAGCGATCCAAAATAGGGCATCTGCGTTTACACGGCGGGGGGCCGATCCGGCTGCGGTCAATACGGCCGGGATCGAGAAATTGCATTCCAGGATCGGTCAGCTTGTCGTCGAGCGGGATTTTTGGGCCGATGCCTCGTTTCAACTGCTCGGGACGCGCGGCAAAAAATGGTGAGCAAGGATCATAAGCTGAGCCTTCGCCGTCAGTGCGCGTTGCTGACGCTGACGCGGTCCAACCTGGACTATCCCCCGAAGGGCGAGAGCACAGAGAAGCTGCGGTTCATGGCAATCATCGATAAGCAGTTCCTGGAAACGCCCTGGTACGGATCACGCCAGATGGCGCGGTACCTGCAGCGTCAAGGCCACAAGTGTGGGCGGCATCGGGTCCGGAGGTTGATGCGCCTCATGAGGCTGGTTCCGATCTACCAGGCCCCCAACACCAGCAAGAAACATCCGCAACAGAGGATATGGCCGTATCTGCTGAGGACCGTGGTGATTGAACGGTCTGACCAGGTCTGGTGTGCGGATATGACCTACATCCCCCTGCGCAGAGGGTTCCTGTATTCGGTGGCCATCATGGATTGGTACAGCTGCAAGGTACTGGCCTGGCGGCTGTCAAACACGCTGGAGGCCGAATTCTGCGTTGATGCTTTGAAAGAGGCGCTGGCCAAGCACGGCAAGCCGGAGATATTCAACCCCGATCAGGGGAGCCAATTCACCAGCGCAGACTGGATTGATGTGCTGAGCGACGCGAAGGTCGAGATCAGCATGGACGGCAAGGGGCGCTGGATTGACAACAGGATGATCGAGCGCCTGTGGCGGTCGCTGAAGTATGAATGCATCTATCTGCATGCCTTTGAGACTGGCTCAGAGGCGAAGGCCGGTATCCGCAAATGGCTAACCGACTGCAACGTCGAGCGACCGCATCCGGTCCACGGCATCTTGACCCCCGACGAGGTCCATGCCAGCAAAACCGAACCCATGAAAATGGCAGCCTGATTTGAAATCCTGATCCACCTTGGCAAGGCTGAAAACTGGTCGAAAACCTAGGACAACCTCGGACTATGATGCTTTGACCCTTCGCGGCCTTTCCAGGACGAGCGAAGATCTCCATCAGGTCCGGCGTTTGCTTTCGCTAGCTTGTGGTTATGACGGGATGAGCCGGGCGGATGCGGTGAAGGGGGTGGGTCCGCTGGAGACGACTTGACCTTCAACGGGGGAGCGAAGGCCGGTTCGGTGTTGTCTCTCACGAGAGGACCCTCTCCAGGCTGCTTGCAGCGCCCGGTTTTTCCCGCATCACCGGGCGCCCGCAACACCCGGGTCTCATGGAGGCTTTCAAAAAGACGCCCCCCAAAACCTTGTCTCCCCTTTGAACCACGGTCCGGCAGACAAGCCGGTCGAGGTCCGGGTTCAGGACGAGGCCCGCATCGGCCAGAAGAACGGCCGCGTCCGCATCCGGGCGCGCAAGGGGACCGAGACCGCGATGGCCGGCCGATCAGCGTTACAAATCGGCCTGCCTGTTCGGCGCGGTGTGCGCAGACAGGGAGACCGGCGCGGCTCTGATGCTGCCATAGTGCCATGGGGACGGACACTGGAACAAGGAACCTGCCTCTCAAGGAGATCAGCCGGACCGTTGCAAAAGGCGCTCAGGCCGCCGTCCTGATGGCCCGCGCGCCGGGGCACACATCCGGCGAGATGAAGGGGCCGGAGACCCTGACCCTGATCTTCCTGCCCGCCAGATCACCGGAGCTCGATCGGGTCGAGAGTGTCTGGCAATCTCTTCGGGAGAACGGGCTCTCCAACCGCCTCCTTGAAGATCAGGCAGACTTTCTTGCCGCCGGATGTGATGCCTGGACCCGGCTCATGAAAGAACCAACGGCAATCAAGTCAAGCGCATCTCGCGAGTGGACCTAAAACCGGCAAACCTGAGGACCGTTAGTATTAATTGACAGCGGCGGTTGTCAAGGTAGGCTGGCACTCAGCATCCGCAAGAACTTTTTTTGCTTGTTCGGCAGCAGCACGATCTGAGATGAACGTGCGCATCACAATGACCCCTGTATCAAAATCTGAACGCACAATGATACCATCGCCGCTCCGGTTGGACTGATCTTCCGATTCCTGAGCGCCTGATTGCTCTCTCATAATCAAAGCTGAGAACCGGTTTTTACCAATTTGTTTGTCGTTGATCGTGTATATATTTTGGCCTTCTGGGCCAAAAATACTGATTGTCCAATAATTATCCGATAAGAAAACAGAGATTGAGATTAGTTTATCTTCTATATTGTAAGGGCAAATTGCGATTGCGAGATCTGGAGGCGCATTTTTGAAATAATCTAGCTTTCATTTCATTGCTTTCAACTACAGAAAGTGTATTGATTTTCCCTGTGTTTGTAAGAGTTTCCATTGTATCCGCCAATTCCATTCGAGGCATGAGCACGGCTGAAACAATGTGAGCTGCAGAGCTCAGCAAAATAAGAATGATGCTCCAGAAGATAAAACGCTTCATCCGCATGCTTCCAATTGAATGATCGGCAATGCTGCGGATGAAGGGTCTTCGATTGTTTCCTGGTCCGGATTAAATAGGACCAATACCAATTTTATTTCTGAAGAGTTATCGGGAATCGGCAACCAGTTTCCAGGTCGCGCAGGCGCCGACAGAGTCACTTTGAAATTGCCTTTGCCTTGACGAATAACATTGTCGGTGTTGAAGGATTTTCGTATGGCATCTGGACTGGAGCGGCCCCCTGACCTGGCGACAACCGACAAGCCCCAGGACCTTGATGAAATCACGTTTCCTTCTATTTGGTACCTGCAATTCGACGTCAACGGTCCGCCTGTGGAGTCCAGGTTGGTTGAAAAAATCATTTCCTCGAAACCACTTAGCGGAAGCTCCCGTTTTAACGCAAAATGGGCTTTCGTGTAGGGGTCAGCGTCTGGTTGCCCGGCTTTGTTCCAGAGAGTCCAGCCATTGTTATAAGTGGTGAGAGCTCCAAAGTTGCCTGAAATTACATAATGCGCTGAAAAATAACCAATGAAGGACCCAAACAGGATCAATATTGTTGTTTTTATGAATGGCGTCATCGGGACAAGAAATCCTAGCCGGGTTAACGACTGTCGAGCCTTTGCCATTGCAAACGCCTTCTGCGCTCGCGTCTTCTTTTGATTCTCTGATCGCGCAGCCTTTGGCGTGTCTCAACAGTTACTGTTCTGATTTTCTTATTTGTTGACCGTTTTTGTTTCTGTCTAAAGAGTGAAAAGATGTCTCGAACTGCGCTCACAACTGCTCCTTGTTTGTGAGTATTGACCCCTTGTGTCGAGGTATCAGGAAGATTGCTGTGGTCGGTTTGTGCTGAAAGGGCCGCGATCAGGATCTGTACGTTGTTGTCACCGGTATAACGGGCGTAGCGCCCGTCAAGAGGCACACCGGGCAGTGCAGCGGCGACTTGCGTTTCCAGAGCTTTGCTCATGACCTCCTTCCAGGTCATTGCTGGTAAGTTGCCGCCTGTTAACCGGTTAGTCGGTGTGTAGTCATCGTTGCCATACCATACACCTGTAACGAAGTGAGAGGTGAACCCGACAAACCATGCATCACGGTAGCCTTGTGTGGTTCCGGTCTTGCCTGCCTGTGGTGTAAAACCGAGTGTGGCCCGCCGGCCGGTTCCGCCAACAACGACCTGGTTCAACATATAGTTGAGATCTGCAACGCGGCTTGGGCTTACAACCTGTTTTGCATCCAGCTCATTCTTCGTGCGGCTGTATAGCAAATCCCCATTAGGCCTGCGGATTTCCAAGACTGTATAAGGTTTTGTCAAACGTCCACCGTTGGCAAACGTTCCGTAAGCCCCAGTAATATCCATCACTGTTACTTCGTTCGTGCCCAGAGGCATTGATGGATTAGGTCTTAGTTCGGCTTCAAGTCCAACCAGGTGTGCCGTGTTGATGATTTTCTTGCGGCCAAATCTTTGGGCAATGTGCACAGGAATTGTGTTGATGGATTTTTGAAGGGCGGTTGTGAGAGTTACCCGGCCACGGTAGCGACGGTTGTAGTTCTTAGGTGACCAGCCGACCAGCCCCGGATTGTTATAGGTGCGTCACGAACGATTGTTTGCGGTCGTAGACCTTCGCGGAGCGCAGCCAGATATACAAAAGGTTTGAACGACGAACCCGGTTGCCGGAGAGCTTCTGTTGCACGATTAAACTGGCTGTTTTCATAATTGCGCCCACCAACGATCGCCTTTACAGCACCCTGATGTGTCATTGTGACCAGTGCGCCCTGTCTTACGCGTTTACTCTTTCCGTAAGTGTCCAGCATAATGTTCACAACCTGCTGGGCATGTTGTTGCAGGTTTTGATCAATGGTGGTCTGAACTTCAATTACATATTCGCTGGACAACCTTTGTTCCTTCAAGGTTTCCAGGGTTTGTTCGTAGGCCCAGTCCAGGAAATAGTCAGGGCTATAGTAGCCAGGTGGTGTGGCGATGCTTGCTGGTTCCCGTCGCGCGGCAAACAACTGGCCTTGGCTGATGAACCCGGTGTCCAGCATGCGGTATAGCACAACATTTGCGCGAGCTCTGGCAGCTTCCAGATTCACATGGGGCGCGTATTTGCTCGGGGCTTTAAACAGCCCGGCCAGCATCGCAGCTTCGGCGAGATTGACGTCGCGAATAGATTTGCCGAAATAGAATTGTGCTGCAGCTTCAACGCCGTAGGTGCCGCCGCCCATATAAGAGCGATCAAGGTAGAGCTTGAGGATTTCGTCTTTGCTGAGGCGTGCTTCGATCCAGAGTGCCAGAAAGGCCTCATGGACTTTACGGCGCAGGGAGCGCTCAGGGCTCAAGAACAAATTCTTTGCAAGCTGCTGTGTTAAGGTAGAACCGCCTTGGACCACACCACTTGCTTGAGCATTTGCAAGTGCAGCACGGGCCGTGCCTTGTATATCGACACCGAAGTGATGGTAAAAACGGGTGTCTTCCGTCGCCAGCAAGGCGTTCTTCATGTATTTCGGGATTTCATTGAGCGGAATAGCGTCGTCCTGGCGTACACCACGCAATCCAATGACTTCCCCGTTTTCATCGGTGAATGTAATGGCGTATTGACGCCCGCGGTTCCAGATGTCGCCTTCGCCGCTAAATGGAGGCAGAGCATAATAGGCCATACCGATAGCTACGATCAGCCCCAAAGTCGCGCCGTCCGAAAGCATGTCTACGGTAAAGCGTTTGAAGCCCCAGACCCGCCAGCGCGTCATCCAGGCTGAAACGCACTATAGTTGCGTTTGGTCCAATCTGCGGCCTCGAAAACAGAGGAGCTGATGATCGAATCCACGTTTGTGAAGAATCGAAAGATTCCACTTTGACGCTTGAAGTTTGACACGAAAGTACTCCTGCCTCACACCGCCGACAGAGCGGAAATTTCCCGCCCAGTCCAGTTCCTTTTAGCCTATATGTTCATTAAGGCGCAATTTGTCCAATTTATTGCAAATTTCGCACCGCTTCGTCGCGAATTTTCCTGTTATCGTAAAATTGTTTGTGTTGGGCAAAGAGATCGATAGCATATATCACGAAATGAGTGAACTTGATCGTCCTTTCTGGAAAATGAAATCACTGGATACGATGTCCCGATCCGAGTGGGAGAGTCTGTGCGATGGCTGTGGACGCTGCTGCCTTGTGAAGCTTGAGGACGAAGACACATTGAAGGTTCATTACACCATGGCGTCGTGTGTCTTGCTGGATGTAAAGACCTGTCGTTGCAGTGACTATGTCAATCGGTCAAGCCGCATGCCCGATTGTGTTGAATTAACTAGCGAAAACTTGTCTGAAATGGACTGGTTGCCGCCAACTTGCGCTTATCGCCGGATCGCTGAAGGCAAGGATCTCTCGTGGTGGCATCCGCTTGTTTCAGGGTCCGCGGATACTGTTCATGAAGCGGGCGTTTCAGTTCACGGGAAGATTGTTTCTGAGTCCCATATTGCAGAGGAGGACCTGTGGGGAGCTACGGTCAATTGGCCTTTGGAAGAGACTGATTAGATTGTGAAAACTCTATTGCAGCACCGCGACTCATGCCGTTATAGGCAATGGCAAGCGCCAAAAAGACGGCAAACCTAGCGGGCATTGTCACTGCGATGGGGTAAGGTTGCGCAACGGCCGTGCATGCTAATCGGAGCGCAAAGATAATACCAATGGTCTGATTGATTGTCTCTCAGGCCTTTTCAACCCGGCTGCTCTCTGGATCCATGCAGACAAAGGAGGATTTCCGATGTCTGCAGCTGTTGGCGGTCGTGATGACTATGATGCTTTGACCCTTTGCAGCCTTTCCAGGATGAGCGAAGATCTCCGTCAGGCCCGGCGTTTGCTTTCGCTTGCTTGTGTTTATGACGGGATGAGCCGGGCGGATGCGGCGAAGGGGGATGGCCCGGCAGATCCTGGGGGACCGGGGCACCGATTCAACGAAGCCGGGCCCGAAGGGCTGTTCGACCGCTGAGGTCCCGCGGCCCCGATGGCTGGATGCGGTCCCGATAGCTGAACTTGTTGAGATCATCGAACCCGGCCCCTGCCTTGAGCATGACGGGGGGATCCGCTGGAGACGACTTGACCTTCAACAGGGGAGCGAAGACCGGTTCGGTGTTGTCTCTCACGAGAGGACCCTCTCCAGGCTGCTTGCAGCGCCCGGCTTTTCCCGCCTCACCGGGCGCCCGCAACACCCGACCCAGGACCTGGGCCTCATGGAGGCTTTCAAAAAAACGTCCCCCAAAGCCTTGCCTCCCCTTTGAACCACGGCCCGGCAGACAGGCCGATCGAGGTCTGGGTTCAGGACGAGGCCCACCTCGGCCAGAAGACCGGTCGCGTCCGCATCCGGGCGTGCAAGGGGACGAGACCGCGATGGCCGGCCGGATCAGCGTTACAAATCGGCCTGCCTGTCCGGCGCGGCCCTGATGCTGCCATGGGGGCGGACACTGGAACAAGGAACCTGCCTCTCAAGGAGATCAGCCGGCCCGTTGCAAAAGGCGCTCAGGCCGCCGTCCTGATGGACCGCGCGCCGGGGCACACCTCCGGCGAGATGAAGGGGCCGGAGACCCTGACCCTGATCTTCCTGCCCGCCAGATCACCGGAGCTCGATCGGGTCGAGAGTGTCTGGCAATCTCTTCGGGAGAACGGGCTCTCCAACCGCCTCCTTGAAGATCAGGCAGACCTTCTTGCCGCCGGATGTGATGCCTGGACCCGGCTCATGAAAGAACCAACGGCAATCAAGTCAAGCGCATCTCGCGAGTGGACCTAAAACCGGCAAACCTGAGGACCGTTAGTATAAAGCGGCTGGCATAGGGCTAGTCTTTCTATACCAATCTTGAATCAGGCAACAAGCGATTTGAGAATCCCAGATAGTTCAAACCCCGATACCGCTAGTACAATCTGGAAACCCAGACCGCAAGCGACCACATTGCCCTTTAACAAACACTCTGTCTAGACGAGTTCTTGAAGGGGAACGAATTGGCAATATACTTGAGGATACTGACTTTCACATTTCTGCAACTCGACCCGATGTCAACATTGCGACTGAAGAGGCGTTGTATCTCAAAGCGCTGGTCGTTGTTGCAACTGTCTTTGCCGGGCAGTTGGAAGATCCGACTTTCGGGGCCAATCGCTCTCGCCTTCATAGCGAAAATCCAAACTGGGCCGCCGGTAAATCGGCCATTACTCTGATTGGGCACCGCTTCTACTACAGGATGTGAGAGGGATTTATCCTGGTAACCGGTGTTATTCAGGATTCGTTCATCAACGGTTCAGGCTCAATCATCTAGGGTCCGTATCCGCCTGACCTATGGAGTGGACATGTTGTTTAAAATTTTGATTTTGATCGTTGCTGGTTTTTCGTTTGCAGCAAATGCCTCTGCCGTGATTAACGGCGCTAATTCCAAAAATATGCCCACCAGACAGTACGCAACGAAAATTGTTCAGGTTACAGGGAAAAAGCTGATTACGCCCTCGGCTGCAGCCCGCATTGCACAAGGCGTTTCGCCGTCTAGTAAGCTGTTAAATGTACGTCTTTCCGGCGGAAGGACTCCGCGCTATGTTGTCAAGGTGCGCAATAAGGGCCGTCTTCAAATCATTGAGATAAATGCCAAGACAGGCTCTGTAATGCGTCGCTGACTTTGGTGTTGGACTGCCAGCTAAGAGGAAACGGTTATGCGGTTGCTAGTTATCGAGGATGATCCTGATATCAATAGACAGTTGGTTACTGCGCTAACCGATTCTGGCTACGTGGTCGACGCGGCGAGCGACGGAGAAGAAGGTCATTTCCTAGGTGATACGGAGCCATATGATTGCGTCATACTGGATCTTGGTTTGCCGGTAATGGATGGCGTCAGCGTTCTGGAAGCCTGGCGACGCGAAGGCCGTAAGATGCCTGTGCTTATCCTGACTGCCCGTGATCGCTGGAGTGACAAGGTTTCCGGATTTGACGCCGGAGCTGATGATTATGTTTCCAAGCCATTCCATATGGAAGAAGTGCTGGCCCGCGTGCGCGCACTTCTGCGACGGAATGCCGGACACGCCACAAGCGAGTTGACGTGCGGTCCAATGATGCTGGATATCAAAGCTGCAAAAGTCACGGTCGAAGGACGGGCGATCAAACTAACGTCGCTGGAGTACAGGTTGCTGGCCTACATGATGCATCATCAGGACAGGGTCATTACCCGAACCGAACTGGTCGAGCATTTGTATGATCAGGATTTTGATAGGGATTCGAACACAATCGAGGTGTTTGTCGGACGGGTTCGCAAGAAGGTCGGGCTGGACATGATCAAGACGGCCCGAGGTTTGGGCTACAGGCTTGCGGTGCCAGATGAAGGGACATAGGTCTCTCGAATTCCGTTTGGTGATTTCGTCGGCGGTCTGGAGCCTGATTGTGCTCACCGTCGCAGGGTTTCTCCTGATGCAATTGTTTCGGACATCAGTAGAACGAAATTTCGATGCACGTCTGGGGTCTTTTCTGGATGTGCTGCTCGTTTCAGTCGAGCTGAACAAGCAGGGGCAATTGGTGAATCGACGGCCGTTGCCTGACGCTCAATTCTCATTGCCTTTGTCTGGCTGGTATTGGCAAGTGTTGCCGCAAAGAGGACAGGTTGAGCACTCAATTGGTTCTGAATCGCTGCTCGAACAACGGTTGCCAGTTGAGCAAAGCCTCAAGTCTGCCCGATCCGACAGGGGCGTTGCGAACTATAGCTTGCAAGGTCCCAACGGAAAGAAATTGCGCGTTGTGGATCGTCTGATAGTGCTTTCCGATGCTGGTCAGGTTTTTACAGTAATGGTTGCCGGGGACGAGCAAGTGGTCGCGCGGGATGTTTCAGCCTTTAACCGCACGCTTGTCATCGCTCTGGGCATATTGGCGTTTGGATTGGTAGCAGCGGCTTTCGTTCAGGTTCGATTCGGGCTTGGTCCGTTGCGATCTCTACGGGAAGGCCTGATCGCTGTGCGAGCAGGGAAGGAAAAGAGGCTGCAAGGGGAGTATCCCGACGAAATCCAGCCTGTGGCTGATGAATTGAACTTGCTTCTGGAGAACAATGATGAGGTTGTGGATCGTGCCAGGATACAAGTTGGTAATCTTGCGCATGCCCTAAAGACCCCTCTCAGCGTTATCAGTAACGAAGCCAATCTTTTCCCCGGTGAATTGGCCGATCACGTCACTCATCAGGCCCAAACCATGAGGGACCAGATCAATATGTACCTCGACCGGGCGAGACGGGCGGCCAGAGCCAGAACACTTTCATCAACAACCATGGTTGAGCCGGTTCTGGGGAGCCTCGCGCGCACGCTGAAACGGGTCAACCATGAGCGCAACATAATCGTTGATGTGCAGTGTTCTCCGAATGCCCGATTTCGCGGGGAAAAGCAGGATCTGGAAGAGATGATCGGCAATCTTCTGGAAAATGCATTCAAGTTTGCCGAAACAAGAATTGATTTACATGCAATTTGGCGTGCTTCCGAAATGGATGAAGGGCGCGTCTGGATCGATATTATTGTGGCTGATGATGGTCCCGGACTGACGCTGCAGCAACGCCATGAGGCTGTTAAACGCGGCCATCGAATCGATGAATCCAAGCCGGGTTCCGGCCTTGGACTTCATATCGTATCGGAAACAGCAGGCATGTATGGCGGTAAAATCAAACTGGATCTGTCAACTCTTGGCGGCCTTGAGGTGAAACTCAAGATACCGGCAGTGGCTGATTGACCTCAACTCTTGAGCAAGATGCCACCGCTGGTTGCTCAAGCTGCGTCCAAAGAACGAATCTTTTCTCACATGGAAGAAAATTGAGCCCATTCTCCTTTAGACTGGTTGGCTTCGCTGGAATCGTAATGTAGCTTAGCCACCGAATTGGGATGGTAGAGGGCCGTCCGCTAGTTTGCCCCCGGTCGTGGGCGTGTGCTTTGTCAGGGGCGGATTCCATTCGTGGGGTCCGCCCTTTTATATTCTTAGGGCGCCGGAGAAGCTTCTGACGCCTTAATACCAATGGCATGATTGATTGTCTCTCAGGCCTTTTCAACCCGGCTGCTCTCTGGATCCATGCAGACAAAGGAGGATTTCCGATCTCTGCAACTGCTGGCGGTCGTGATGACTATGATGCTTTGCCCCTTCGCGGCCTTTCCAGGACGAACGAAGATCTCCGTCAGGCCCGGCGTTTGCTTTCGCTTGCCTGTGTTTATGACGGGATGAGCCGGGCGGATGCAACGAAGATGGGTGGGATGGCCCGGCAGAGCCTGGGGGACCGGGTGCACCGGTTCAACGAAGCCGGGCCCGAAGGGGCTGTTCGACCACCGGGTCCCGCGGCCCCGATGGCTGAACTTGCTGAGATCATCGAACCCGGCCCCTGCCTTGAGCCTGACAGGGGGGTCCGCTGGAGACGACTTGACCTGCAACGGGGGAGCGAAGACCGGTTCGGTGTTGTCTCTCACGAGAGGCCCCCTCTCCAGGCTGCTTGCAGCGCCCGGCTTTTCCCGCCTCACCGGGCGCCCGCAACACCCGACCCAGGACTCGGCCCAAGACCTGGGCTTCATGGAGGCTTTCAAAAAAACGTCCCCCAAAGCCTTGCCTCCCCTTTGAACCACGGTCCGGCAGACAAGCCGGTCGAGGTCTGGGTTCAGGACGAGGCCCGCATCGGCCAGAAGACCGGCCGCGTCCGCATCCGGACGCGCAAGGGGACGAGACCGCGATGGCCGGCCGAGCAGCGTTACAGATCGGCCTGCCTGTCCGGCGCGGTGTCCGCAGACAGGGAGACCGGCGCGGCCCTGATGCTGCCATGGGGGCGGACACTGGAACAAGGAACCTGCCTCTCAAGGAGATCAGCCGGACCGTTGTAAAAGGTGCTCAGGCCGCCGTCCTGATGGCCCGCGCGCCGGGGCATACATCCGGCGAGGTGAAGGGGCCGAAGACCCTGACCCTGATCTTCCTGCCCGCCAGATCACCGGAGCTCGATCGGGTCGAGAATGTCTGGCAATCTCTTCGGGAGAACGGGTTCTCCAACCGCCTCCTTGAAGATCAGGCAGACGGTCTTGCCGCCGGATGTGATGCCTGGACCCGGCTCATGAAAGAACCAACGGCAATCAAATCAAGCGCATCTCGCGATTGGACCCAAAACAGTCAAACCTGAGGCCCGTTAGTATTACCTAGCGTTGGAATGCCGCGTTCCCGGTAAGGGGTTCGGCCATAATACGCCCGATAACACTTGGAAAAGTGAGACGGCGAGGAAAATCCGCACGCCAGCGCGACGTTGATGACCGACATATTGGTTTGCAAGAGAAGTGAGCGGGCCTTTTTCAACCGCAATTCCAGATAATAGCGTTTCGGGGACCGGTCGAGATAGCGACGGAACAACCGTTCCAGTTGACGTGTAGAGAGGCCGGCCTCTTTTGCCAGAATACTCGGCGATAGTGGTTCTTCGAGATTTTGTTCCATCTGCTCGATAATCTCCACCAACTTGGGATGGCGAGCCCTAATTCGTGCAGGAAGCGACATCCTTTGATGTTCACTGTGATGCCGGATCGGTGAATGCAGGACCTGTTCGGCGGTATCCGCTGCCAGATCCTGTCCATGTTGACTGGCGATCATTGCCAGCATCATGTCGATTGGAGATGTTCCCCCTGCAGAGGTAAATCGGTCTCTATCAATTTCGAACAGTCCGCCGGTCGCCTCAATATCCGGAAAAGCCTCTGAAAAACCAGGCAGATTCTCCCAATGAATGGTGCAGCAATAGTCGTTTAGCAATCCTGCCTGGGCCAATAAATGGCTAGCTGTGCAGAGACCGCCAATGTCTGCGCCTCTGCGATCTGCCTTTCGCAACCAGTTCACCAATCTCTTGTCCACATGAAGATGAACATTGATACCGGAGCAAATGACAATAGTTGCGTAGCCGCTGATCTCACTCAGTGAACTGTCGACCGCAATCGGCATGCCATTCGATGCTGCAACGGGTTCCCCGTCTACAGAATGGGTTGACCATTTGTAGAGATCTCGCTCCGACATGCGGTTCGCTATTCTCAGCGGTTCTACCGCCGCGGAAAGCGGCATCATCGAAAATTGCGGTATGAGGACGAAAGCGAACTGCTGGGGCAACTCTCTCGGTGTTTCACCGAACATAGAGGCATCTTTCATCAAGAAACTAAACTTCTGAACTCCACATACTGCCAGAGAAGAAATTTTGCTAGTCGCAATTTGCCATGGGCATGTCGGTCCCGGGTGTGAGCACTCTGACTCTTATCGTCATTTTGGCGCGACCCAGATACGGGCTGACCCTAAGGATGAGTGAAATGAACATCATGCCGGCTGTAAACGAAGAAACCGCGGTCCAATTGCATCCGGTCGCTCACTTTTTGAGCGAATTCTCGATTGAGATCACGCCGAAACATCATGATAAAGTGAACATTCTGGCGGACCGTTTGTGGCCCGGATCGCATGTTTTCATCGCAATGATCGAAGAAGGCGATCTGCCGGCCATTGTTCAAACAGCCCGTGCTGTACGGGAAACGGGTTTGGAACCTATCCCGCATATCCCTTCGAGATTTGTTCCGACAAGAAACGACCTAGAAGAATGGTTAAAGGCCTATACAGGCGAAGCAGATATCACAACTGCACTCGTGCTCGGGGGCGGTGCCGCCACACCAGTGGGAGATTTCGATTCTGCAGTGCAATTGTTGCAGACAGGTCTGTTTACCAAGCACGGGATCACGCGGATCGGAATGGCAGGGCATCCGGAGGGCAACTCCGATATTGAGAAATCTGTTGGTGCACCGGCCCTAATGCAGGCCTTGAAGGACAAACAAAAGTTTGCTGACGAAGCCGGATTGGACGCATTTATCGCGACCCAATTCCTGTTTGAGCCCAACCCCGTAGCAGATTGGGTCGAGGGATTGCGACAGGAAGGCATACACCTGCCTATTCATGTTGGTGTCCCGGGTCCGGCAACACTGAAGACACTTGTGAAATATGCTGCGGTATGCGGCGTGGGCGCGTCCGCAAAATTCATTCGCAAGCAGGCTATGAACATCACGAAGCTGATGTCTGTCTCCACACCAGATGGGTTTGTGGCGGGACTGGCAGATCTACATCTTCACCGGCCGGAACTGGACGTTCAGCGCGCGCACCTTTATCCGTTTGGCGGCTTCGACAAATTGTTTGACTGGCTCGATGAGGTTCGCAAATAGTCAGATCGTATTTGGCGTACTTTGAGGGCTAAGGAAGCCTACTTCGCTGCCAACCTTGGCTGTTGCTTCCACCCAGTCCCACACGTGATGCGCATATGATCGGAACATCATAAGATCGAACACGTTTGGATCGTCAGATACGATGTGGACCATTGCGGCGATCTCCGCAAACATCATCCGCCGCACACAGCCTGCTGTGTATTCGGGCTGAGTGAAGTCGATTGATGATCCTTTCATCAGAGTTTCCCGCACATTTTCGCCTTCGAGACGGAGGATTGTACGTGCATCCGACAAGTCAACAGCGAACGAAAAGATATCGCCGAGTTGCACTTTGAGCTTTTCCTGCAGATCTGCAGCCTGCTTTCGTGGGCAAACGATAAGCCACTGGTCAATTGACATCCAAAGACATGTAATTTCACCCTTGGATTCACTGGTGCGTGGCCTGGTCGGGAGCGAGAAACCCAAGACTGATTCGACTGCAGCCATGAACTTCTTGTCTTCGATGTGGCCTCGCAGATCGATCATGCCACGGTCCACGATTTCGGTCATCGAGATGGACAGCCCATCTGGCGCCGTCCGATCATAGAGCGGAGTTATGAGCATAGCCTCAGACATTTTGCTTTGCTCCTTCCTTGTCATAATAAACAGGATCTACAATTTCAGCGGTGATGACCTTGCCGTGTTCAACGGGGAAGCTGATCTTCTCGCCCATTCGTGATTGTCCCTTCTGGATCAATGCCATGGCGATCGATCGATTTAGCGTCGGGCTCCAATAGCTTGAAGTGACCTGTCCAATCATTTCCATTGGCGGTTTGTCTTTCAGCTCGGCAACTGCGTACGCCCCGTCAGGGAGCACATCGTTTGGGTCTTCGGTGAGAAGACCAACAAGCTCCTTGCGGACGTCTTGGGCCAAGTGAGACAGTTGCAGCGCCCGCTTGCCCAGATAGTCAGGTTTTTTCTTGGATACGGCCCAGTTCAGGCCGAGGTCGAGCGGTGTGACGGTTCCATCGGATTCATCCCCGATGGCGATAAAGCCCTTTTCAGCGCGGAGGACATGCAGGGCTTCTGTACCATAGGCTTCAACGCCAAATTCTTCACCTGCTTCGAGCAGTTTTTCCCAGAAGACGCGGCCATTGTGGGCCGGAACTGCAATTTCGTATGACAATTCGCCTGAAAACGAGATACGAAAAATGCGAACCTTGCACCCCTCAATCGTACCTTCCGAGAAGGCCATGAAGGCGAGTGCATCCGCTGAAAAATCGACATCACCTTCGAGTTTTTCAAGCAGACTACGGGCTTTCGGGCCTGCAATAGCAAATTGCGACCACTGTTCGGTCACGGGGGTCACAAACACCTTCAGGTCGGTCCATTCGGTTTGCAGCCATTCTTCAAGCCACATGACAATGCGTTCAGCTCCGCCCGAGGTCGTGTGCATGAGGTAATGGTTTTCCGCCATGCAAACTGTGACGCCATCATCGAAGAGGAAGCCCATCTCATTCATCATCAACCCATATCGGCCGCGTCCGGGTTTCAGAGTTGAGAATGTGTTGGTGTAGATCCGGTCGAGCAAAACCCCTGCATCGGGCCCTTTGACCTCGGTCTTCCCCAATGTAGAGGCATCCAGGATGCCCACTTTGTTGCGTACGGTCAGGATCTCCCGGTTAATTGCCGCGTGTTTGTCCTCGTCACCTCTCGGGTAGCAGTAGGCCCGCCGCCAGTCTCCTATCGGCTCCCAGGTTGCCCCGTTGTCGACGTGCCAGTCAAAAACTGCAGTTCTGCGGACCACATGGAAAAGCTTGCCCACCTGCGTGCCCGCAATCGAACCAAACGAGAATGGCGTATAGGGAGGCCTGAAGGTGGTTGTGCCAATCTCCGGGATGGCTTTTCCGGTCGAACATGACAGGACACCAAGGCCTACAATATTGGAGGTCTTGCCTTGGTCCGTAGCCATACCGAGCGTGGTGTAACGCTTTGTATGCTCAACGGATTCATACCCTTCACGCTGGGCGAGTTCGAGATCAGCTGCAGTTACATCGTTCTGATAGTCGATAAAATGTTTGTTGCCTTCGTTGTACTTACCCGTGGCCGGCGAAAACCATATTGCCTGAATTGGATTTTCTTTCTCGGAGAAAGCTTCCGGCGCTTTCGACTTCTTGGCCTTCTTCCGGCCTGTTGCCTGGTCACCGGCTGCGTAAGCTTCTTCCAGGATGTCCTGAAGACCAAATGTTCCATTGGCCGCTCCAATGGTTTGGAGCGGGTCTTCGTGAGGCCGGGGGACGAAGCTTTGAAGCTCTTCGTTGAAGTCCAGCTTGCCACCGTTATGGCAGTGCAGATGAACGACAGGGTTCCAGCCACCGGATACGGCAACGAAATCACAGCGGACTTCTTCTTCCCCACCCGAAACACGACCGGATGTTGAGTAAGGTGCAACCTTAACCGACTTGACCTGTTTTCCGCCCCCCGATGCATTGAGACTGCAAATGGCCATCCCTGCGGAAACCGAAATACCGGCGTTCTCGGCCGCCTCTATCAATGGACCAGATGGGTTCGGGCGAACATCAATGACCCGTGACACGGACACACCTGCGCCAACTAGTGCTGTTGCGGTTCGGTAAGCGTCATCATTATTTGTGAAAACAACTCCGCGATACCCTGGAGCCACGCCGTACCTGGCCAGGTGCCCGCGAACAGACGACGCCAGCATGACGCCTGGTCTGTCATTGTTGGCGAACGGGATTGGCCGTTCCAAAGCGCCACTTGCGACAATTATCTTTTTCGCGCGGACTTTCCACAGTCTATGCCTCGGGGCTCCGGACTTCAGCAATTGCGGATCGTGATCCGTGATCCGTTCGAACATCATGACATAGTTGTGGTGGAAGTGGCCGATTACGGTTGTGCGCGTCATCAGATGGACATTATCTGCACCGGCGAGCTTGCTGGCAGTGTTTGCAATCCAAGCGGACTGAGCTTCGCCATCAATTGATCCGTCTGCGATGTCCCCGATGCCACCCAATTGAGGATTCTCATCAGCTATGATGACGCGTGCACCGCCTGCGAATGCTGCTTCGGCCGCAGCAAGACCGGCGACGCCCCCACCGACCACCAACACATCACAGTGGCAATTGAACTGTTCATATGTATCGGGATCGTTACCCTCAGGTGCGACGCCGAGGCCGGCGGCACGCCGAATAATTGGTTCGTAGATCGACTTCCAGAAGGTAGGCGGCCACATGAACGTCTTGTAGTAGAAGCCGGCCGGGAACAACCGCGCGGCCAGACTGTTGATTTGCCCGATGTCGAAATCAACGCTGGGCCAGGCGTTCTGAGCCTTTGCCTCCAGACCCTCGTAGAGCTCAACCTGGGTTGCGCGAATATTCGGTTCATGGCGATTGCCTGACCCAACTCCAACCAGTGCGTTTGGTTCGTCGGATCCAAGGCCTATGACACCGCGTGGGCGATGATACTTGAAGCTTCGCCCGATGACTCTGATACCATTTGCGAACAGTGCAGACGCGAGTGTATCGCCTGCATATCCAGCGAATCTTTTGCCGTTCCAGCTAAAGTCGATTTTCCTGTTCCGGTCAATCAGGCGGCCGACTGAGTCACCGGTCCCTGCTGAGGGGACGCGATAAGGTTTTTCACTCATCTCTGTTCTGCCTTTTCACGAGAATCTGAAGTCTCGTTTTCGAAGAAATCGATCCAAATTGGATCGGCAATTTTCAGCAGTTCAGTGGGCGGTTTCTCGATGATGCCATAGTAGCCGTGAATCATCATCGTGACAGTGTCCCGGCAGGCGTGAAACCATTTTCCACAACCGCGATCACAGCGCCATCGCTCAAAATGAACGCCCTTCGGGTTCTTTCGCATATAAACATAGTCGCGCTGTGCTTCGTCGCTGATGCCTTCCGGATTCTCGGTTGCCGGCCGCTTGATGTGCGCTTCGCCACCACAATGGAAATCGGCCTCTTCGCCTTCGACGCCACAAACTGGGCAATTGATTACGAGCATGGTCTGAAACTCCTAGTGTGCCACGGCCGCAGCGACGCTCTCGTCGATCGTGCGGCCCTGCATGAAACGATCCAGTCCAAATGCGCCAGCAATGTCGCCCGGCTCATCCTTCGCAACGAGATCTGCAAACACAAATCCAGAGCCAGGTATCGATTTGAAACCGCCAGTGCCCCAGCCGCAATTCACGTACAATCCTTCAACGTCAGTCTTTGAGATGATTGGTGACCGGTCACCGGTAACATCAACGATACCGCCCCACATGCGCAGTATGCGCAAGCGGGAGATTATGGGGAATGTTTCCACGAGCGCGGTCACGGTATGCTCAAGGGCCGGGAAACTGCCTCTCTGTGAGTAATTGTTGTAGGCATCGGTGCCGCCGCCAATAACGAGTTCACCTTTGTCCGATTGGCTCATGTAGCCGTGGACGGTGTTGGCCATGACAACAACATTGATGGCGGGCTTGATCGGCTCAGATACGAGTGCCTGGAGTGCGATACTCTCAATTGGCATATTCACGCCCGCCATCTGCATGACGAGAGATGTGCTGCCCGCGGTCACAACCGCGATTTTCTTCGCTTTGATGTGTCCCTTGGTGGTGTCGAGACCAGTAACCTTGCTTCCGCTTCGCGAAATTCCAGTCACTTCGCACTGTTGGATGATGTCAACACCCCTGGCATCAGCGCCACGGGCATAACCCCATGCCACCGCGTCGTGCCGCGCCGTGCCTCCGCGAGGCTGATAGTAGGCACCCAGGATCGGATAACGGCAATCATCGGAGTTGTTGATAATAGGAATTAATTCCTTAATTTTTTGCCGGCTAATCATTCTGGCTTCAATGCCGGCCAGCCGGTTGGCATGGCTTGTCCGTTTCATACCGCGCAATTCGTGCTCTGTCTGGCACAGCATCAACAGGCCACGCGGGCTGAACATAATATTGTAGTTCAGCTCCTGACTGAGACCTTCATAGAGCGAGCGGGAGAGTTCGTAGATTGCCATTGAGGGGTCTTGCAGATAGTTCGACCGGATGATGGTCGTATTGCGGCCCGTATTCCCGCCGCCAAGCCAACCTTTTTCGATAACAGCAACATTCGTAATGCCATGTTCGGCTGCGAGATAATAGGCGGTAGCCAGTCCGTGGCCACCTGCGCCGACAATCACAACATCATATTCTTTCTTGGGATCCGGGCTGCGCCATGCGCGCTCCCAATCCTTGTGATAGTTCCGGGCATTTCGCGCCAGAGAAAAGATTGAATATTTTTTCATCTTTTAGAATCCAAATGCGGGTGCGCGTCTTGACGAAGAAGGCGCAACATTTGACGGGATCCGGATCTTCCGAATGGGCGGACATTACCAAAGGGTCCGCGTGTGCTCTACGGATTAACGACATCAAAGTCGGGAAGTGCGACACCGTTGCACCCGTGATATACGAGGTGTGATTCGTACCTGATTGATAATCGGGGTTACATAGCACTCATGATCTTGTGGTTCGCCATTTCTTTTCTTGCAATCGCTGCAATCTTGATCGTGCTCCGTCCATTGTTTCGAGGAGAGCGGGCAAGTAAAGCGGAGCATGCCCCTGAGCTTGAAATCTATAAGGATCAGCTCAACGAGTTAGAGGCTGATGTCTCTCGAGGCGTTGTTTCTGCCGATGACGCTGAGGCGGCCAGGACCGAGATTTCCAGGCGCCTTTTGGAGGCTGCCGACAAGTCAAAAACCGCAGGCGCGGCTATGGGCAATGTTCATGTGCTCGTGCCAGCGGCAGTTGGTGCGGTTGCGCTTATTCTTTCGATCGGTGGATATTTTGCCATTGGTTCTCCAAACTTGCCCGCCGTTCCAAAATCTGAACGTGTGGTCAAGCTGCAGGATGATCCAAACATTCTTAGCCTGATAGCGCAGGTTGAAAAGCAGTTGGAGAAGCGGCCAAAAGACGTGCGTGGCTGGTCAGTGCTTGCGCCTGCGTACATGAGGTTGAGACGCTATCAGGATGCCGCCAACGCATTTGGCAAGGCGATAGAGCTATCACAACCGGATGCTAACTTGCAAACCTCCTACGGCGAAGCCCTGACAATGGCTGAAGCTGGTCTGGTTAGCGCCGAGGCGCACAAAGCATTCGAGAAAGCCTTGGAGATTGATTCCAAAGAGCCGAAAGCCCGTTTTTACCTTGGAATTGCGAAGCTGCAGGACGGGGACAAAGAAGAAGCTGTCCGGCGGTGGAAAACACTTCTATCTGACGCACCTGGCAATGCACCGTGGAGCCCCACCGTCATGGCGTATATTGCACGTGTCGAAGGTACCGACGCACGCCCGCCAGCGTTGGATAAAGAAACGGTAGAAAGCGCCCAAAACATGTCCGAGGTCGACAGACAGGAAATGATCCGGGGAATGGTTGACCGACTGGCCAGTAAGTTGTCTGAAAATGGTAAGGATTTGAACGGCTGGCTACGACTAATTCGGGCGAGAACAGTCCTTGGGGAAAAGGACAAAGCGGCGCAAGCACTCTCAGACGCGCGTGCGAAATTTTCCGGCGATACGAATGCGCTTGGATTGCTGAATGATTTCGCTCCAAAACTCGGTTTGGAGACTAATTGATGGCAATGACGCGCAAACAACGCCGATCCACACTCATCGTGACCGCTTTGGTTGTCTTTGGTGCGGCAGTGGGGTTGGTGCTTTGCGCCTTGGAAGACACAATCGTGTTTTTCTATACGCCCAGTGAGGTTGTTGAAAAGAAGGTGGTGCCCGGTCAAAGATTCAGGCTTGGCGGGTTGGTTGCCGATGGGTCAGTGGTCCGTGGGGTGGGAACTGTGGTTTCATTTACGGTGACAGATACGGATAAGACCCTGCCGGTAAAGTTCGAAGGCGTCTTGCCGGATCTGTTTCGCGAAGGGCAGGGCGTGGTCGCAGAAGGAAAACTGGACAGCTCCGGCAATTTTATTGCCGATACTGTGCTGGCAAAACACGATGAAACATACATGCCAAAGGAAGTCGCAGACGCCTTGAAGAAAAAGGGTGTTTGGCAACATGGAAAATCCACACAATGATAGCTGAGTTCGGACACTTTGCACTCATTCTGGCGCTGACATGCGCAATCCTGCAGGCGTCTCTGCCGCTTTACGGAGCTCAAACGGGACGTGCATCTCTGATGAACGTTGCGGAGCCAGCGGCCCTGATGCAGTTCCTGCTGATCGGACTTTCATTTGCCGCCTTGACGCACACCTTCATTGTTTCAGATTTTTCCTTGAAAATTGTCTGGGCAAATTCGCACTCTGCCAAGCCGATGATCTATAAAATTGCCGGTGTTTGGGGGAACCATGAAGGCTCGATGCTTCTGTGGGTACTGATCCTGGCGTTGTTTGGCGGCTGTGTCGCGGCTTTCGGTTCCAACTTGCCGCAAGATTTGCGTGCGCGTGTCTTGAGTATTCAAGGGATGATCGGTGTAGCGTTCTTGCTGTTTATAATCTTGACGAGCAATCCGTTCGAGCGCCTTGCACAAGCGCCATTTGAGGGTCGCGGACTGAATCCTATCCTTCAGGATCCCGCGTTGGCCATACATCCGCCTCTTCTCTATGTTGGTTACGTTGGTCTTTCTGTTGCGTTCGCTTTTGCTGTCGCGGCATTGATCTCCGGCCGTGTGGATGCTGCATGGGCTCGATGGGTCCGGCCATGGACCCTGGCGGCCTGGATGTTTCTGACTGCCGGTATCGCGATGGGGTCCTGGTGGGCGTATTATGAACTCGGCTGGGGTGGATGGTGGTTCTGGGACCCTGTTGAAAACGCCTCGTTCATGCCTTGGCTCGTCGCGACAGCTCTACTGCACTCCGCGATCGTTGTCGAACGGCGGGGGGCATTGAAGATCTGGACCTTGCTCCTCTCGATTATTGCGTTTTCTCTTAGTCTCTTGGGAACATTTCTCGTGCGGTCCGGCGTGCTGACCTCCGTTCATGCGTTTGCAACAGACCCCGAGCGTGGTGTGTTCATACTTTTGATCCTTTGCATCTTCATAGGTGGTGCACTGGCCTTGTTTGCCTGGCGTGCGCCCACTTTGAAATCAGGTGGTCTTTTTGCTCCCATCAGCCGCGAGAGCGCACTGGTATTGAACAACCTTTTGTTGACGGTTGCAGCTGCGTCCGTGCTCACCGGCACGCTCTATCCGCTCTTGCTGGAGGCTGTTACCGGCGACAAAATCTCTGTCGGTCCACCATATTTCAATCTGACTTTCGGGCTGATTATCATGCCGCTGTTGATTTTGGTTCCTTTCGGTCCGATTTTGTCCTGGAAACGAGGCGATCTCGCCGCTGCGAGCCAAAGGCTAATGGCTGCGGCGATACTTGCGTTCATATGCGCCTGTATCTCGTGGTACGTGATGTATGGAGGTCCGGTGCTTGCCGTTTTTGGCATTGCTGTTGGTGTCTGGTTAATCGCTGGCGCAATTACTGAACTCGCCTGGAGGGCCAAAGCCTTTGAAACCAGCCTGGCTGTAAGCTGGTCACGATTCACTGGACTACCAAGATCTGAGTTTGGAACAGCGATGGCTCATGCTGGATTGGGGATTGCAGTGCTTGGCATCGTCGGAGTAACTGCCTGGCGACAGGAGCTTGTCGCGGTCATGGAACCAGGCGACAAGCAAGTGCTCTCTGGTATGGTTGTGACCTTCGAGGGAGAGGTGCCGCGTCGGGGACCAAATTACAGAGACACTATTGGCTCGTTTGAACTGAAAATTGACGGTCAGACGGAAACTGAGACGCTCGAAGCGGCAAAGCGCATTTATTTTCCTTCGCGCCAGCCAACCTCTGAAGTCGCGATCAGGACTTTCGTGAGTGGCGATCTCTATGTGGTGATGGGCGACAAGGTTAAAGGTGGCAGGACCGTCAGGGTCTATTTCAATCCACTCATACCGTGGATCTGGGTTGGAACATTCATCATGTTCCTCGGTGGACTGGTGTCGCTGACAGATCGGCGATATCGCGTCGGTGCTCCCAAACGTGCCCGAGCGAAACCTGTGGAGGCCTAGATGCTGCGGGTCCTGTTCTCTGCGTTCATTTTTGTGCTCAGCGTGTCGGCCAGTCTTGCCGTCAACCCCGGTGAAGTGTTGAAAGACCCTGCATTGGAAGCCAGGGCACGCGTCCTTTCTACGGAATTGCGTTGTCTCGTCTGTCAAAACCAGTCGATCGATGATTCTGATGCGCCGCTTGCAAAAGACTTGCGTGTGCTCTTGCGTGAAAGGCTCCAGTCCGGCGACAGCGATGATGAGGTCATTAAATTTCTGGTAGACCGATATGGCGAGTTTATTCTTCTAAAGCCCTATTTTGGAGCGCGTACGCTTCTGTTGTGGCTGCTGCCGTTTGCCTTATTGGCGATCGGAGCTATCCTGATCTTCATTAGACGACCGAAGCGGGATGTGACCGAAGTTGCAGAAGGCTTGGATGCAAAAGACGCTGAACGTGTAAAACAACTTATAGACTGAGCTTCACAATTCCGTGCCCTGATCTTGTCCTGACATAGGCCTCGTACCATTCTGTGCTGCGAAGTAAGTCTCAGAAGGACAAAATTCGATGGCGGTTGTCTCCGAAAAAATCACCTTTCCTGGTCACTCCGGCGGGCTGTTGGCCGCCAAGCTCGATATGCCAGTTGGACCGCCCAAGGCATTCGCTCTGTTCGCCCATTGCTTTACCTGTTCCAAGGATATTTTTGTGGCGGCCTGCATTGCGAATGGATTGGCCGAAAACGGATTCGCTGTTTTGCGATTTGACTTCACCGGCCTAGGAATGAGTGACGGTGAATTTGCAAGCACCAACTTTTCATCAAACGTCCAAGACCTTTTGGAAGCTGCGAAATTCTTGAGGGAGAATTATGAGGCGCCGTCCGTGCTCGTTGGACATTCGCTCGGCGGTGCTGCGGTGTTGGCGGCGGCGGGAGATATTCCAGAAGTAAAGGCAGTATCAACAATAGGTGCTCCCGCAGATGCAGAGCATGTTATCCACAATTTTGGTGCTGCAATTGACGAGATTGATGGAACCGGAGAGGCAACAGTGAAGCTGGCCGGTCGTGATTTTACAATCAAAAAGCAATTCCTCGAAGATGTTCGCGGCAGCACGCTCACCGAACGAATAAGCAAGTTCAAAAAGGCTCTTCTCGTCTTTCATGCGCCGCTTGACAAAACGGTGGGCGTAGAAAATTCGGGCATGATCTTCGGTGCCGCCAAGCACCCGAAGAGCTTTATTTCTCTCGATGATGCCGATCATCTTTTATCTCGCAAGTCTGATGCAATCTATGTGGCCAACGTTCTTTCGGCATGGGCATCCCGGTTTATTCCACTGAAGCAGGAAACTGAGCACCTGAAAGCGGGGTGTTGATGCATGAAACCGGAGCTGGGAAGTTTCAGAACGAGGTGTCGGCGGGAGAGCATCGTCTCATGGCAGATGAACCTGTCTCAGTTGGCGGGTTGGATTCTGGTCCGAGCCCGTACGATTATCTTTCGATTGCGCTGGGCACTTGCACATCCATGACTTTGCGGATGTATGCCCAGCGAAAAGGCTGGGACCTTGGTCCGGTTTCGGTCCATGTGGATCATGACAAGGTGCACGCCGACGATTGCGCTGAATGCGGAGATCGCGAAGGCCAAGTTGATCGCTTTGTTCGCCAAATAAGCGTGGACGGAGATGTGCCCCAGCAGTGGGAGTGGGCGGAAAAGCTGGAGGAAATAGCCGGAAAATGCCCTGTTCATCGAACACTGGAAAAGTCTGAGAGTCTGGTTCAAAACTATTTCAGGGTTTTCCTGCCCTTGCGAGATGTCTGGTGACGCGTCGGATGTGTGCGATGGTGATCCGGGCCGCCGCGCTTGCGATGGATTTTTCCCGGTCTTTTGACAGACGGCGGCATCGTCCGAGCCAGGCAAGGGTGCGTTTGACGACCCAACGGCGGGGGAGACCCTTGAAGCCCCCGGCTATGTGGGAGCGTTTGACGATCTCAACGGTCCAGCGCCCGATGGCTTTCAAGGCGTCGCGCAGCTTTGGCCCGGCCTGGCCGCCATCGGCAAAAATAGGGCGCAACATGGCAAACCGCACGGCCACGGCTTTCAGCACATCCGGCGCACCGTCCCGGTCCTGGAACCCGGCACTGTGCCCCACCCATCCGACCAGCAAGCCAAGCGTGTCGGTGACGATAGGGCGCTTGCGACCCTTGATCCGCTTGCCCACGTCATAGCCGGTAACCCCGCCCCTTTCCCTGGCTTTCACGCTCTGGCTGTCGAGGATACCGGCGGGCGGGCGGGCCTTGCGACCCTCGGCCAGACGCGCCATCCCGACAAGCGCGCGGGTCATCTCGTCCAGTCGTCCGTCAGTGCGCCAGCCCTGAAAATACCCCCGCACCGTCGAAACCGGTGGAAAGGCGTTCGGCAACAGCCGCCACTGGCAACCGGTTGTCGCAATGTAAAGGAGCGCATCGAACACAGGGCGCAAGGTCGGTCTTGCGCGGCCTGCCGGTGAACGTGTGCGACAGCATCAAAGGTTCACTGATCGCCCCTTCCGCGGCGGGCAGGTCGCTTGCCTACCTGCCGCCCGTTCGGGCATGTTGGCGGCGAGTGAGGTCGGTCCAGGCCATCGTGATCTCCATTCAGTTTCACAAGCGAACAGAACCACAACCGGCTGAATTCACTCAACCAGTTGCAAATCAGAACTCTAAGACTGCAACCTCATACTGCGGCTCACTGACTCGGACTCTCCGAAGGGGGTTCCCAATCGATGTTCGGCTTGCTTCAGCATGGAAAACAAGGGAGGTTTTCCATGGAAGCGGCTGTTCAACTAATTTTGTTGAAAAACTCTTCTTGCTTGGTGTGCTGATCGCTGCTTCAATTCTTGTATTGCTGGAGGGGTTTGATGGCGATGTCAGGACCGAAGAAAGAAGCACAAGCTGCGCTGTTTTATGAGTTTTCGCTTGAGGATCCTGTACCGAAAGATCACCTTCTGCGCTCAACAGATCGGTTTGTTGATCTCAGCAGCCTCCGTGGGCATCTGGCGGATTTCTATAGTCATACTGGTCGTCCTTCACTTGATCCCGAGGTGCTGATCCGCCTGCTGCTGGTCGGGTATTGCCTGGGGGTCCGGTCAGAGCGGCGGCTTTGCGAAGAGGTGCATCCGAACTTGGCGTATCGTTGGTTCTGTCGTCTCGATCTGACAGACGCTGTGCCGGATCATTGCACTTTTTCCAGGAACCGTCATGGCAGGTTCCGCGACAGTGATTTGCTGCGGCCCCTCTTCGAGATGACCGTAGCGCGGTGCATTTCTGCCGGTCTGTCAAGCGGTCAGCGTTTTGCGGCGGATGGCGGTTTGATTGAAGCCGACGCCAACAAGCAGAACTCCAGGCCCGGGGAAGAGTGGGATCGCAGCGCCATTGATCCAGGAGAGGCGCCCCGCGCGGTGAAGGCATATTTGGAAGTCCTGGATGATGCCGCCTTTGGGGCAGCAACGACTGTTGAGCCTGAGTTCACATCACATTCCGACCCGTCCAGTCAGTGGACAGCAGCCCGTAAAGGTCCTGCAATCTTTGCCTGTTCCACGAACTCTCTGATTGACACTGACCCCAGCGTGATCGTCGGTGTTGAGGCGAGCAGATCGATCCGACAAGCTGAGGTTGGCTGCGTGCGCTCAAGGTCAGACCGGGTTAAGGATAAATTTGATCTCCATCCTGAGCAGCTTATTGCGGACGGCCGCCTGTGGATCAGGTCCAAGGCTGGATTGGCTGGTGAGACGCGACATCAAACCCCACATCCCAGGGCTCGACCAGGCTAGTCGCAAGGATGGCACAGGGTCTTGTGCTGATTTCGAATGGGACGCTGAGAACAACCAATAGCTCTGTCCGGAAGGCGAAGCGCTAAAGCAGTTGCGCCGGAACTATTCCGATCCGAACCGCGGTCCGACGGGCAAGGGCGTCGCGAAGTATCAGGCGCTGAAGCACACCTGTCAGGCCTGCCCATCAAAGATAAAAGGCTGCCCGAAAGCAGAGGCCCGCAAGATCACCCGTGAAGAACATGAAGAGGCCCGCCAAGTCGCTCGCGAAATAGCCAAGACCCGCCAATACGACATCTCGATGAAACTCGGAAAGAAGGTCGAGAGGCTCTTTGCCCACCTCAAACGCCTCCTCGGCCTCGGCAGATTGCGATTACCCGGCCCCTGCGGCGCAAATGATGAATTCCTGCGCGCCGCAACCGCCCAAAACCTCCGCAAATCAGCAAAGAGCTTTCCTGCACCGCAGCAAACGCAAAAAGCCTGATCAGAAAGGCGCTCGCGCACTCATTCCAAAACCACTTTCCGCACCCGCAACACTGTGTTCTTCCAAAGAATCAGCCAGACGCGCCATCCCGACAAGCGCGCGGGTCATCTCGTCCAGTCGTCCGTCAGTGCGCCAGCCCTGAAAATACCCCCGCACCGTCGAAACCGGTGGAAAGGCGTTCGGCAACAGCCGCCACTGGCAACCGGTTGTCGCAATGTAAAGGAGCGCATCGAACACAGGGCGCAAGGTCGGTCTTGCGCGGCCGGCCGGTGGACGTGTGCGACAGCATCAAAGGTTCACTGATCGCCCCTTCCGCGGCGGGCAGGTCGCTTGCATACCTGCCGCCCGTTCGGGCATGTTGGCGGCGAGTGAGGTCGGTCCAGGCCATCGTGATCTCCATTCAGTTTCACAAGCGAACAGAACCACAACCGGCTGAATTCACTCAACCAGTTGCAATCAGACTCTCAGGCCGATATCGTGCTCACCGCCCGTTTTCCGATCCTTTCGCTTGCGCTCATTACGGAGCCGTTCAGGGTTTGCAACCGGGAGCTGGCGTTTCGTATCTGCGGAGGGCGGCAGCGTCGCAAGCTCCAGCGGGATTGAGATTGAGACCTTGCCGCTCACCCGGACCGAGCCTGATATCGTGTTGCTTCTGTCGTCCTATCACCCAGAGATGGCTCTGGAAAAACCTCTGCTGAGCTGGTTGAAGTCCCGTGCCCGTTCAGGAGCCATAATGGGATGTGTCGATACAGGTGCCCTCGTCTTCGCCGAGACGGGCTTGTTGAGAACGGCGCCGACCGCCGTTCACTTTGAGGCGCTGCGGGGCTACCGCGAGAAGTATCCCGGCGAAATGTTTGTAGACCGTCTGTTCGATGTTTCAGCAAACCGTTGTTCAAGTGCCGGCGGTGTTGCGACCTTTGACATGACACTTGGATTGATTGAGCGGTTCAACGGAAAGGGTCTGGCCGGTCGGGTTGCCGAAATCCTCACCTACAGCCCGTCCAGTCACAGGGGCCCGCAGCAGAAACTGTTGGTCGATACGTCTCTGAAACGCGTGGACAACAGGCTTGCGAAAGCCGTCGATCTGATGATCGCAACGCTTGATGAGCCGATGCCTGTTGGTGCAATCGCTGACCGTATTGATATTCCCATTTGGACGCTCAACAGACTTCTCAGACGCTATCTCAAGCAGACGCCAGCGGCCTACTATCGTCAGCTTCGGCTTGCGCAGGCGCACAATCTGCTGCGCAATTCGAATCTGCGGGTCAGCGAGATCTCCGGCATGTGCGGCTTTGAAAATCCGGAGAATTTTGCCCGTGCCTACAAGCGTTCCTATGGCAAGACTGCATCGCGTGATCGAAATTGAAGCCGCTGGCGTTGACAAACACCCGTCAGCCCGTCTCTCATCGCAGGAAGTAACCATCACAAAAGGAACGCCACTGTCATGGCTGATCATCTCAGGGAAGACGCCCTTGCTTACCATCGTTCAGGCAAGCCGGGAAAACTTGAGATATCCGCCACCAAGCCGTTGACCAATCAGTATGACCTGTCCCTGGCCTATTCGCCGGGCGTGGCTGCGGCGTGTGATGCCATAAAGGACGACCCGTCAGAAGCATTTGGTCTGACGGCCCGCGCAAACCTGGTGGGAATCATCTCCAACGGCACCGCAGTTCTGGGGCTCGGCTCCATCGGGGCGTTGGCTTCCAAGCCGGTTATGGAAGGCAAGGCCGTGCTCTTCAAGAAATTCGCCGGCATTGATGTGTTCGACATTGAGGTGGACGAACTGAATCCGGAAAAGTTCTGCGATGCGGCCGCTGCCATGTAGCCCACATTCGGCGGCATCAATCTGGAGGACATCAAGGCGCCGGAATGTTTCCAGATTGAGGGTGCCCTGAAAGAGCGCATGTCGATCCCTGTTTTTCATGACGACCAGCATGGAACCGCGATCATCGTTGCTGCAGCGGTGCTCAACGGCATGGAATTGGCGGGCAAGGCGCTGGGCGATGTGAAACTTGTGGCATCAGGGGCAGCATCACTCGCCTGCCTCAATCTGCTGGTGAGTATGGGCGTAAAGCGCGAGAACATCTGGGTAACCGATATTGATGGCGTGGTTTATGAAGGCCGCGAAGCTTCCATGGACCAGTGGAAGGCCAAATTCGCTCAGGATACGGCCAAGCGCACCCTGGGCGAGGTGATCATGAGGCCGATATCTTCCTTGGCCTCTCAGCGGCAGGTGTGCTCAAGCCGGAGATGGTCAAGCGCATGGGGGCGAGGCCCCTGATCATGGCACTGGCCAATCCCAATCCGGAAATCACGCCGGAGGAGGCGAGGGAGGCCAAGCCCGACGCCATGATCTGCACCGGCCGCTCCGACTACCCCAACCAAGTCAACAACGTGCTGTGTTTTCCTTACATCTTCCGCGGCGCACTGGACGCCGGCGCACGGACAATCAACGAGGAGATGAAACAGGCTGCCGTAAAGGCCATTGCCGGGCTCGCGCATGAGCATTCATCGGAAGTGGCTGAGAAAGCCTATGGCGGGAAGCCGGGCGTATTCGGTCCCGACCAGCTGATCCCGAACCCGTTCGACCCGCGCCTCATCCTGCGCATCGCGCCGGCCGTGGCAAAGGCGGCCATGGAGACCGGGGTTGCCGACCGCCCCATTGAGGATTTTGAAGTCTACGATGAGCGGCTGAACCGTTTTGTCTTCCGCTCCGGGCTCATCATGAAACCGGTCTTTGCCCAAGGCCCGGGCAGAGCCCAAGCGGGTGATCTATGCCGAGGGCGAAGACGAGCGCATCCTGCGCGCCACACAAGTTGCAATCAAGGAAGGCTTGGCCCGGCCCATTCTGGTGGGGCGGCCGGCGGTGATCGCGGCGCGGCTGGAACGGTATGGTCTTGATCTTGTGCCCAGCGAGGATTTTGAAATCATCAATCCGGAAAATGACTCCCGCTACAACGAATATGTGGACACTTTTCTCAGCCTTTCCGGCCGCCGGGGCGTCACCCCGTCCCGCGCCCGCACGGTGGTCCGCACGCAACCCACGGTGATTGCTGCACTGGCCCTGCACCGGGGCGAGGCGGATGCCATGATCTGCGGCGTGGAAGGCGACTTCGGACGCCATTTGCGCCAGATCCGCAATGTGGTGGGGTTGGCGGAAGGGGAAGCGGATTTCTCAACCGTTTCCCTGTTGATCCTGCCCAAGGGCGCCTATTTTCTGGCCGACACCTATATCACACTAACCCGACCGCCGAAGAAATCGCCAAGATGACCCGTTCCACGGCAGCGCAGGTGCGCCGCTTCGGCATCGAGCCCAAGGTGACACTTCTGTCCCACTCCAATTTCGGCAGCTACGATACGGAAAGCGCCCTCAAAATGCGCCGCGCCCTGGGCATCCTGCGCGAAACCGACCCTGACCTGGAGGTGGACGGCGAAATGCACGGCGATGCGGCACTGGACGAAGTGCTCCGTGCCCGTGTCCTCCCCAATTCCCGCCTGAGCGGAGCCGCCAATGTCCTCATCCTCCCGAGCCTGGATGCCGCCAACATCGCCACCTTGCTGATCAAGGTGATGGCGGATGCGTTGCCGGTCGGGCCGATGCTCATAGGTGCCGCGAAACCGGCACACATCCTGACGCCGAGTGTAACGGCGAGGGGGGTGGTGAATATGACTGCGCTGAGTGTGGTGGAGGCGCAGTAGAAAGCTGCCTTACCTCGCCGACGCGCGGGGATCGGCTGCAGAATTCCCGCTTTCGCAATTGCCGTAAGCTCTGTCTTGCCAAACCATAAAAGCGGCATTCACTAGGCTCGGCCCACCAAGAAAAATGCAGTGACCAATTCGCCTTCCTTGAGGAGTAAACCTTCCCGTTTTTCAAAGACGTACTTGTCCTTGAGGCGCCAGTAAGTGTTCTCGGACACCTGGATTTGTCCAACGCGCCCAGTGGCTTCCATCCGGCTTGCCAGATTGACGGTTTGCGATGAGTTTGGGCAAAGCGTTGATCAACAGTTCTTCCGTTTTCCGGCGTTCGGCTTCAAGCGCCAGGAAGTTCTTTATGTAGCCAAAATTGAAGTAACCGATACCCAGACCGACAAACAAAGTAATGAGAAATACCGCGATATAGTACGACAGCTTGACCTCAAACTCTGATCCACGAACAACCCTTCCGTCACCTGTGAAAGATAGAAACTGATACCGCAAGCGCTAACGGAAAGAGCCAGGCACGTAACAATCTTGGGCCACTCCTCTCGCGAAAAGCTCACAATTGGTGCCACCACCAACCCGACCAGAAAAACTCCACGCCAGTGAAATTGGGCCGGAAGGTCAGGTGAACCGTTTCATGTGGCAGAGTTTGCCAATGGTTGATTTTGCCCGCGAGCTCGGCCATGCTTGCGCGGATGTGGTTGTTGCAGATCACACCGGGTTTCCGTTCACGCACCGCCTGCCCGATGGCCGCGTCTGTCATAACTCTGGAGGTCTCGGCATGATTGCCAATGATGGCACATCACGCGTTTGGTATTCGGTCATGACTCCCGGCCGGAAAGGGTCTGAGTTCACCCACTGGGTCTTGGAATACGATCACGCTAAGGCGGCCCGCAAAATGCGTGAAGCCGGTTTGCCGGAGGGTTACGCAACCGCATTGGAGACAGGGCTTTGGCCGTCGTTGGACATCCTGCCTAAAGAAGAGCGAGCGGTCACCAGGGTTGCAATTGACCTGGACGAGTTGAACGCCAGCAGAGAACTTGCCGCCGCTTAGTTTTTTTCATCGCACGAGGCAAAGCCGGATAGACAAGCCAAAAACCTTTCGCCATTATCCGCTTCCGGTTTGGGAGATTTGGCAATGGCAATCAAAACGGATTGGCTTGACTTTGATGTGGTGGTGGTTGGTTCCGGCGGCGCCGGAGCGCAAGCCGCACGCGCAGCCGCTGAGGCCGGCGCCAGGGTCCTGGTTGTGTCGAAAGACCCGGTTGGCTGTTCAGATACCAAGATTTCGGAGGGCATAGCCACTGTCCGCCAGTCTGGCGCTGACGACGACAGTGAAGAGGTACTGTCCGAGAACCTCAAAATGGCCGGTGGTGATCTGCCACTGCAGTCTGTAACCGATGCCTTCGCGAAAGACAGTCAGTCGGCTTACGACGAATACCGCAAGCAGGGTCTGCGTCCGCCAATTGATACATCACGTGATACTCCGCAACCACTGCCGCTCCCAATGGGAGGTCACACCCGCCGCCGATCCGTTGGCCATGCAAACTGGAATGCGATCCTGCAAGGTGGCCGGATCGAGTATTTGGAAGATGACTGGTTCCTTGATCTTGTAGCGCAACGAAACGAGAAAAAGCAGATCGTGGGCGGGGTGATTTATGATGCCTCAGAAGGGCGTCTGATTGCCGTGCGCTCACCAGCTGTGGTGATCGCAGCGGGCGGCCTTTCAACCCTGTTCTTCCCGAAGACAGATACCATGCGCGGCAACACCGGTGACTCCTACGCGATCGCGGCGCGTGCCGGAGCCGAATTGGTGGATATGGAGCAACTGCAATTTCTGCCATTCTGCCTCGCCTCACCTCCATCCTACGAAGGCCTTCTATGTGGCGAGCCTCACAGCCAGCTTCCTTGGTGTGCTCCGGGACAAGGACGGCAAGGTAATCCTTGACGGTGTCTACTTGCGGACCCGTGCAGAATGCTCTTCCGCAATCATGCGGGCAGTTGAAGCCGGCAAGGGCAGCCCCAATGGTGGGGCCTATCTGGATATGACCGCGAACAAGACGCCGCCGCGTTCTGGTCCCTATTTCATGAAGTTTGTAGAAAGCTGTCTCCCGACAGCCTATCGCAATGCACGTCAGGAGCTCGGCAAGGCTGCTGCAAGCTGCGACGAGCCCTGGGAGGTGCGCCCCAGCGCCCATTACTCCATGGGGGGCATTAGGACCGATGCCAATGGTGCTTCTGTGGCTGGAGAGGGGGACGGTGACACAGCAAGCGGAATTGCGGGTTTGTTTGCCGCCGGACAGTCGATGGGAGGACTGTTTGGTGCGAACAGGTTGGGGTCCACGTCGCTCACCGAAGGTGCAGTTTTTGGATTGCGGGCAAGGGGCCGCGGCCGCCGAGCTTGCCCGGGACAGCAAGGTCGAAATTGCCGATGAGACCTTCGAGCCGATTATCGCTGAGGCATCCAAACGCTTTGGTCAGAAGGGTAGCTGTGCTGCTGCACCCATGAAATTGGAACTGCAAGAGGCGAGCTGGGAATGCATCGGACCGGTCAGGACGGCCGAACGGCTGGCAAAAATTGATCGACTGATTGAAGAGTGGACTGCCAAATTGGAGAGCGTTTCAATCCCGGACTTTGCAGTCTACAACCAGGCTTTCATCGAGTTTGAGGAACTGTGCAATATGCTGGAAACGGCTAAGCTGTTGTCTGCAGCTGCCAAGGAACGTGATGGCAGTCTGGGCGGCCACGTTCGCCTGGATTGCGGCGAGATATCTGCATTCTCCCAACCTTATTCAACACTTTGCAGCCGGGTTAAAGGCGGGCGGATTTCAGTATCCCGTGTCGCTCGCGACCGCACGCCGTTCAAGCGGATCGTCTCCTACAAACTGCAGGAGAATTGGCGAAAGGCACAGATCAAAATATTGCGGCTGATGCCGGCAGGTTTGCAGGACAAGAAGCTGGAAGAACGTTACGTTGCCATAATGGGTAAGAGCGGAACAGCTCCTAAAATCATACCCGGCGGTGCTGATGGGGCGGTTGGAGAGGCAACAAAGGCGTGAAGGTTGAGATTGTCACGCACCGCGACGGTGTCCGGGAGATCGTCATCTACGACTATGCGCGCAGGGAAGAAGGCGAGCGTCCAATGGTTCTGGACGTCCTCCTGCAAGCACAGGCGACAACCATGCCGGAGCTTGCTTTTCGGTACGGGTGCAGGGCCAGAAACTGCGGCGTCTGCACCGTAGACATAAACGGTAAGCCACGTATAGCCTGCAGAGCGAGGGTCCGGGAAGGTGACGTGATTAGCTCGGTCGCAACGCTCCCAGTACTAAGTGATCTTGTGGTGCGCCGCGACGGGGTCGCCCGCCAGATGCGCGTGCGGTTGGCCGTAGGTGGACAGGGCAATGACCTAAATGTGGAAGCGCCCGACGCTTACCATGATCTGACAGCTTGTATCGAGTGTTACGCCTGCCTCAACAATTGTCCCATGCATGCGCGCAACTTCGGCGGCGGCACACCGGGGAACCTGCCAAAAGGTGTTGAATGCCCGGATCCATCTAAGGGCTATCGTTGGGGCAATCCTTTTTCGTTGCTCAAACTTCAGCGTTTGCGGATTGATCCACTCACCAGTGAAGCGGGCCAGCAGGCCGTGCTTGAACAGGCAATCGATCTGGGGTTGGAAACTTTTGTCGATTGTCCTGGCTGCAAATGCGGCGTGGGCATCAACCTCAAGGGCGATGTTGTCGCGGAGCTGCTCGAAGCGGCGGAGGATCGTTTAGGGCCTGAAGGCGATCAGCAGTAGATATGTTGTGTATTGAGTCATTTTGCATCAAAATCGCAACCTTTTATTAAGCACCGGGATGCCATCTTCCTAACATCCGTTAACCGGATTGAAGCGGTTTGCGGCAGAACGGACTGGGGAACCCGCGTACCAACAAATGTCTGGCCAGGACACAGAACGTCATATTCCGGTCATGTGTGCCGAAGTGCTCAACGCACTTCAGCCCCGTGAGGGTGGGATTTATCTGGACGGCACCTTCGGGGCCGGCGGCTATACGCGCGCCATTCTGGAAGACGCAAGCTGCCGTGTCATCGCGATTGATCGCGATCCTGATGCGATCACAGCTGGTCAGGCGCTTGTGGAAGAATTCGATGGCAGGCTGACCCTGATGGAGTGCCAGTTCGGGGACATGCGGGAACTCGCAGATCAGCCTCTTGATGGCGTAACTCTCGATCTGGGTGTCTCTTCGATGCAGCTAGACCAGGCAGAGCGCGGATTTTCATTCCGTTTTGATGGCCCGTTGGACATGCGAATGGACCAGGGCCTGAACGCGGACACCCCCAGCGCAGCCGACGTTGTGAACCAGGCGACAGAGGGCCAACTATTATGCATCATTTCTGTCCTTGGTGAAGAGAAGCGTGCCAAGGCCGTCGCGCGTGCTATCATTCGGGCTCGAGATCAGGGGCCAATCACCGAAACTCTGCAATTGGCAGAGCTTGTTGAACGGGCTGTACCTGCTAATCCATCAAAGCGTACGATCCATCCAGCGACCCGAACATTTCAGGCGCTTCGTATATTCGTCAATCGTGAGCTTGAACAATTGGCAGAGGGGTTGGCGGCAGCGGAAGAGCTGATGGTTCCAGGTGCGCGACTGGCCGTTGTATCGTTCCATTCTTTGGAAGATAGAATTGTGAAGCGTTTTTTTGCAGCGCGCACGGGGCGGACTGGTCGAGGATCCAGGCATATGCCGGAGGCTGCAAGTGGTGCTCCTTCGTTTCAGGATATTTCAAGAAAAGCGATAGAACCTAGTGATCAGGAAACCCGAACTAATCCAAGAGCACGTTCAGCCCGCTTGCGGGTTGGTGAAAGGACTAACGCAGCACCCGTGGCGGTATCCTACAAGGCACTCGGCGTTCCCAATGTTCCGGAGTTTGCAATTGGGAGCCATCCATCGTGATGCGGTTCGTTAATATTGTGCTGGTTGCCGCCGTTCTGGGCTTTGCTCTGCATGTTTATAGCTTGGAAATGCAAAGCAGGGCTGCGGGCAAGAAGCTGGTTGCTCTCAAGGCTGCCATTGCTGAAGAGCGCGAACATATCCGCAGGTTGCGAGCTGAATGGAGTCACCTCAATACGCCGGCTCGACTGGAGAAGCTTGCCATAAGATACCTGAAACATGCCCCGAGCCAGGTCCCTCAAGTGATGCGAGAGCATGAAATTGGCGAATGGGTGCGCTCTCTTCAGCCCGAAGAAGAGTCGAAGGCAAAGGATCCGATTGCCGACATGCTGACCGGAAACATTGTAGCTGTTAAGCAGCGTCCAAAAGTTATGAAGCAAGAACCGGATCTTATCGCGGACATCCTGAAGGGTTTGAATTAATGAGCCGGACCCCGTCAAATATCGCACGGACGGCGCTGCGTCGGCTATTGTCTGCTGCGGTAGGCACAAGCCGGACTGACAAGAATGGTGGTCAGTACCGAGGTCGTATAGTTCTGGCTGGCTTCGTCGTTTGCTTTAGTGTCATTTCCGTGCGCATTACTTATCTTGCTGTTGCCGGCGCATCCGTAGATCGGACCCGTACGGCAAGTGTGACCGGGTCGCGGATTCCCCGGCCTGACATCATTGATCGTAATGGTCTCGTCCTTGCGACGGATTTGCGCTCAGGTTCCTTGTTCGCCAACCCACGTAAAGTGAACGATGTTGATGAAGCAATCGAGCTTCTCACCCCGCACTTTCCTGGCATGAATGTCGAAAAACTGCGGAAGAAACTCACGGCTGAAAAAGGTTTCATTTGGATCGAACGTGAATTGACGCCTAGGTTGCAGGAGACCGTCCACGATCTTGGAATTGCAGGATTTGGCTTCCGGAATGAGACCCGCCGGATTTACCCGATGGGCAAGCTCGCATCGCATATTGTTGGGTTTGTAGACGTCGATTCTATCGGATTGGCTGGCGTTGAAAAATACCTGGACGATCATGGTAAACTGTTTGCTGCTTCACTTGCAGACCCTTATAAACAGGCAACAGCACCCGTTAAACTCTCCATCGACGTACGTGTTCAGCACGGTTTGACTGAGGAATTGCGTAAGGCAGTCGAGAAGTTCAAAGCCAAGGGAGCCATCGGCGTTATCATGGATGCGCGTACTGGCGAAATTATTGCAGCGAGCTCACTACCCGACTTCAATCCGAACGATCCCAAGGACGCCTTGAAAAATGATCGCATCAACCGTTTCTCCGGCGGTGTGTTCGAGATGGGATCAGTCTTTAAGGCAATCACGTTTGCCATGGCCTTCGACAAGGGGACGAGTTCGCTTGATAGCCGCTACGACGTCCGTGCACCGTTGAAAGCCGGTGGTTCCAAGATTGATGATTTTCATCCCCAACGCCGGGTGCTTACGGCACCGGAAGTGTTCACCTATTCTTCGAACATTGGCACCGCCAAAATGGCTCTTGCTGTTGGTCTGGGGCCGCACCAGCAATTTCTCGCAAAACTGGGATTCTTTGACCGATTGCGCACCGAGGTGCCTGAAGCCGCCGCCCCATTGCGGCCTAGAAGGTGGGACAGGGTTTCTACTATGACAGCATCGTTCGGGCATGGGCTCTCTGTGCAACCCCTCCAGCTTGTTGCCGCTTCTGCCGCCCTTGTAAATGGTGGTCGCTATATCACTCCAACATTTCTGAAGCGGGAATCTTCGAGGGTTGAGGATTATAGTCACCAAGTGCTAAAACCGGAAACCAGCCGCAAGATGCGCTATCTTTATCGCCTTAATGTGGAGAAAGGGACTGCGCGCAAGGCCAAGGCTGATGGCTTCGCTGTTGGTGGCAAGACGGGCACAGCGGAAAAAGTCGTTGGAGGCAGATACTCCAAAAACCATCGCTTTAATTCATTCCTTGGTGCGTTCCCAATGGACAACCCGCGTTATGTATTCGTCGTTTCAATCGATGAACCGCAGCCGCTCAAAGAAACACACGGGTATGCGACTTCTGGCTGGAATGCCGTTCCTACAGCCGGAAAGGTAGTGGCCAGGATCGCCCCTCTTCTGGGCATTCGCCCGCGACCTGAACCGGTTACTGCTGAGAGTGTTTTGCAAGGCGCGGCAGGAGGCTGACCATGCGCCTTGACGCCCTGATAACAGATGGTGCCGAGATTGCTCCATCGCTCGCCGAGATGGAAATTGGCGGATTAACCGCCGACAGTTGCAAGGTCAAGCCCGGATTTCTGTTTGCCGCCTTGCCGGGTGTGAATGTTGATGGTGCAAAATTCATCCCGAAAGCGTTGGAGAAGGGGGCTGTTGCAGTCTTAACCAGCTTGCCGGCTGACCACGCTCGCTATGTTCATGCTGACAACCCACGCCTTGCCCTTGCCCGCGCAGCTGCGCGCTTCTACTCTCATCAGCCTGAGACCGTCGTGGCCGTTACCGGCACAAACGGCAAAACCTCTGTCGTGTCATTTGTCCGTCAGATTTGGCTGACGCACGGACTGACCGCCGCCAGCCTTGGCACGGTGGGAGTTGAGACGCCGACCGACGTAAGTGATGTGGAAGACATCGCTCATACAACACCTGATCCTGTCACACTACAAAAGGTGCTTGACCAATTGGGTCAGCGAAAAGTGACTCACGCAGCAATCGAAGCTTCGAGCCACGGTCTGGCTCAATACCGCCTTGACGGTGTCCGCTTAACCACAGCTGCCTTCACAAATATCTCACGTGACCATCTCGATTATCACGATACATTCGACGACTATTTTGCCCAAAAGATGAGATTGTTCACGGATTTGCTTCACCCCGGCGCAATTGCTGTGATCGATGCAGACACCGATGAGGCAGCCCGGGTTATCGATGTGGCTGAAGCGCACGGTCTCTGTGCCTACACTGTGGGGCGGAACGGTAAGAATTTGAGATTGGTATCCTCAGAGCCACAAGGATTCTCCCAGCACCTAACGGTTGAAGTTGAGGAAAGTCAGCATGAACTCAGCTTGCCATTGGTGGGCGATTTTCAGGTTTCCAATGCCCTTGTTGCGGCTGGTCTGACAATTGTCTCCAGCGGGATTGATGCGTGTTCAGTGTTGCGTTCACTTGAAAATTTGACGGGCGCGCGTGGGCGCCTGGATCTGGTAAGCCGGACCGCGGATGGCGTTCCGGTCATTGTCGATTATTCGCACACCCCGGGAGCTCTGGTGACCGCTTTGCAGACTTTGCGCCCGTATGTGGATAACCGGTTACAGGTTGTCTTTGGCGCCGGTGGCGACCGCGATCCTGGGAAGCGGGCTCAAATGGGTGCTGCAGCCCGCAAGCATGCTGACGTTATCTGGATAACTGACGATAATCCGCGGACTGAAGTGCCTGGTCAAATTCGGGCCGCTATTCTGGAAGGATGTCCCGGTGCAATAGAAGTAGCTGACCGGAGGGAAGCAATCCATGGAGCAATTGCAAAAGCTCAAACAGGAGATGTGATCCTCATTGCCGGAAAAGGACACGAAGAATATCAGGAAATCGGTACCGAACGGATCCATTTCAGCGATCATCAGGAAGTGCTTGCAGCGATTGGAGAAAGTGACGCCGATGGCTGAAACACTCTGGACAATTGATGAACTCGTGGCGGTAACTGGTGGAACGCTCGAAGGAGAGGTGACCAAGCCGATTACGGGCGCTTCTATTGATACACGGACACTGAAGCCCGGTGAAATCTATTTGGCTATCAAGGGCGATGTTCACGATGGTCATAGGTTTACAGGTGCAGCTTTCGATGCAGGAGCCGCTCTTGTGATCGTTTCCAAGCCAGATAGCGAAATACGCGCGAAAGGGCCGTTGCTGTTGGTCAAGGATGATCCCCTTATCGTCATGGAAGCTGCGGGCCGAGCCGCACGAGCGCGATCAAAGGCAAAGATTGTGGCCGTTACTGGCAGCGTCGGCAAAACTGGCAGCAAAGAGATGTTGCGTGTTGCCTTGTCAAAATCAGGCAAGACGCATGCCTCGATTAAGTCCTACAACAACCATTGGGGCGTCCCGCTGACACTGACAAACTTTCCAGCAAGTGCTGAATTCGGCGTGTTTGAAGTGGGTATGAACCATCCTGGCGAAATCACGCCCTTGGTTGACATGATCAAGCCACAGGTTGCGATTATAACAACTGTCGAACCTGTGCACCTCGGTCAGTTTAATTCCGTTGAAGACATCGCAGATGCGAAGGCAGAGATATTTTCAGGCGTTGAGACAGGAGGAACGGCAGTCCTGAACAGAGACAACATGCACTTTGATCGCCTGGCTGCCGCAGCGCGCGATGCCGGCATTCAGAATATCGTAGCGTGCGGGGTGCATGAGCAAGCGGATGTCAGGCTGATCAAGTCTGTTCTTCATAGCAGTTGCTCTTGCGTGGAAGCCGATGTTTTGGGTGTGCGTGTTACTTACAAGATAGGGGCTCCAGGCCGGCATTTTGTTCAAAATTCACTGGCAGTCCTGGCTGCTTGCAAGTTGGTAGGCGGCGACCTCGCCCTATCGGCCTTGTCTCTAGCGGAGACGAGCGCACCTCAGGGAAGAGGGGCCCGAATGGAGCTCGCTTTGCCAGGAGGCGGTCACGCTATCCTGATTGACGAGGCTTATAATGCAAATCCGGCCTCAATGCGTGCCGCTTTGGAACTGCTTGGCCGAACGAAGCCCGGAATTGCCGGTCGGCGTATTGCTGTTTTGGGCGATATGCTTGAACTTGGAGAAACCTCGCCTGAACTCCACAAGCAACTTGCCGCACCGATAGACGAAGCGGCTGTACATGCCGTATACGCCTGCGGACCAATGATGACATATCTTTGGGACGCCATCCCGGCACATCAACGCGCAACCTATGCGGACACATCTGCAGGGTTGAAGAACGCTCTGCTTTCCAATGTGCAGAGTGGTGATGTGCTCATGATTAAGGGCTCTCTCGGGAGCAAAATGATACCACTCGTCGATGCTCTAAAGCGCCGATTTCCTGAAGAAAAAGCGGCTTGATTTCAGGAGCAAAAGCGAAAAAGAGAATAACATGCTCCATTACATTACTCTTGAACTGGCCGACAAGATCTCGGTACTCAATGTGTTCCGCTACATCACCTTCAGAACAGGTGGGGCGACGATGACTGCGCTGTTCTTCGTCTTCTTGTTTGGGCCAGCACTTATTTCGGGCCTGCGGGTGCGGCAGGGCAAAGGCCAGCCGATCCGCGATGATGGGCCCCAATCGCACTTGCAAAAGACCGGTACTCCGACCATGGGTGGCCTGATGATCCTGGCCGGCATCCTGGTCTCTGTGCTCTTGTGGGGCAATCTCAAGAATATGTACGTCTGGAGCGTCCTGTTCGTGGTGCTCGGTTTTGGTCTGATTGGCCTGTATGACGACTATTTGAAAGTAAGCAAATCTTCGATAAAAGGATTTCTTGGGCGCGTCAGGTTCTTGCTGGAATGCCTGATGGCCGGGATCGCCTGTTATGTTTTTGTCAGCATTGGGAAAGAACCGCTTTCAACCTCGCTTACGTTCCCTTTTCTGAAGAATTTCGTTATTGATCTCGGCCTGCTGTTCATTCCGTTCGGCATATTCGTGATCGTGGGGACGGGCAATTCCGTCAACCTTACTGATGGTTTGGATGGCCTTGCAATTGTGCCTGTGATGATCGCTGCAACAAGCTTTGCTCTGATTGCCTATCTGGTGGGTAACAAGGTCTTTGCTGAGTACCTTCAGCTGCATTTTGTCCCCGGCGTTGGTGAACTTGCCGTATTGTGCGGTGCAGTTCTTGGATCCGGGCTGGGCTTTCTATGGTTTAACGCGCCACCAGCAATGATTTTTATGGGGGATACTGGATCGCTGGCACTAGGCGGATTGCTCGGGGCTGTGGCGGTCGCCGCCAAACACGAAATTGTGCTCGCAATCGTCGGTGGATTGTTCGTTCTCGAGACTGTGTCGGTCATCGTCCAGGTGGCGTCATACAAACTCACTGGGAAACGCGTGTTTGCGATGGCACCACTGCACCATCATTTCGAGGAGAAGGGTTGGAGCGAGCCAACGGTCGTGATCCGGTTCTGGATCATTGCTGTGGTATTGGCGCTGATTGGCCTTTCCACACTCAAGTTGAGGTGAGCTCTGACTTTGATCCCGGCGGTAACATATCGAGGCAAGAGAGTAGCGGTTTTTGGGCTGGGGGCATCTGGTCGCGCGACCGTGCGCGCGTTGGAAGCTGCTGGCGCCGAGGTTTTGGTATGGGACGATTCTGAATCCTCTCGCAAAACAGCCGGCGACGATGGGGCGCCACTGAATGATCTTCGCGAGATCAATTGGTCCGGTATTGATGCTCTGGTTTTGGCACCTGGCGTGCCTCTCACTCACCCTGAACCTCATTGGACTGTCAAGCTCGCGCATAGGGCCGAAGTGCCAGTGATTGGAGATACCGAACTGTTCGTTCAAGCATTAGCCGAAGCCGGGTGCAAAACGAGGCTGATTGCAATCACCGGAACGAATGGGAAATCGACGACGACTGCTCTCATTAGCCATATTCTGAATTCAACCAGTCGTGATACTGAGGTGGGAGGAAATATCGGAACCGCAGTACTTGAACTGACTCCACCCGCGGATGAAGGGCACTATGTGGTGGAATTCTCTTCCTACCAAATTGATCTCACTCCTTCCTTGAAACCGGATGCCGGTATTCTGCTCAATCTGTCACCAGACCATTTGGATCGGCATGGAGGGATGGCGGGATACGCGGCGGTTAAGGCGCGCCTCTTTTCTCTGCAAACTTCGGATGACATTGCCGCCATTGGCGTGGATGACAATTATTGCCGTGCGATTGCGGACCAACTCAAGGCTCCGAACGTTCAACGGATTTCAGTAAGAGTACGCTTGGAAACTGGAGTGACTGTCCTTCAAGGGCAGCTGGTGCAGACTTTGGACGGTAAAGAGCTCGCAAGTTGTCAGCTCGAAGGGATTGAGGGCTTGCGAGGTAGCCACAATTGGCAAAATGCTGCCGCCGCCTGGGCGGTTTGCCGATCTCTCGGCCTGACGCCAAGTGAGATAGAAAGCGGCTTTCGCAGCTTTCTAGGTCTCGCGCACCGTATGGAGCAGGTGGGTCGTTCGGGCGACATAATCTTTATCAATGACACCAAGGCCACAAATGCAGATGCTGCGGCGCGTGCGCTGGACAGTTTTGAAAACATCTATTGGCTGGCTGGCGGCCAGGCAAAAGATGGAGGTATCGAGAGCCTGGAAGAATATTTTCCGCGGATTCGCCGTGCCTACTTGATGGGCGAAGCTGCTGGCCTGTTCGCCTCGACTCTTAAGGGAAAAGTAGAGGCTGTTGATTGTGGAACCATCGACTGTGCGGTTTCTGCCGCGTTCCAGGATGCGATTCGCGCAGGCGGTGCTGCAGTTATTTTGCTTTCACCGGCTTGCGCATCATTTGATCAGTTCCGGAATTTCGAAATTCGCGGAGAAGCTTTTCGCTCTGCCGTGGCCGGTCTTAAAGGCGTTGCAATGAAAACCCAGGAGGTCGCCTGATGTTTATCAGACGCACGGACCGTGGCGCGCTGGCCAATTGGTGGTTTACAGTCGACCACAAGCTATTAGGTGCATTTTTTCTGCTGATGGCAATTGGCCTGCTCATAAATATGGCCTCCAGCCCCGCGGTTGCAACACGGATTGGCCTTGACCCTTTTCATTTTATCAAACGCCAAATCATATTCATGATCCCGGCTTTTGGCGTGTTGCTTTTTATGTCTTTCTTGAGTGTAAAGGCCGCAAAGCGGGCATCCGTCAGCGCCCTAGCGTTCAGTTTGGTCCTGGTGTTTTTGACCTTGCAAATCGGTGCTGAGATCAAAGGCGCAACGCGTTGGATCAATGTGGGCAGCATAGCAATACAGCCATCAGAATTGTTGAAACCTGCTTTCATTGTGGTTGCGGCATTCTTCTTTGCGGAAAAACTATTGCGGCCGGAAATGCCAGGAAACCTGATTGCCGTGGGACTTCTGGGAATTGTAGTCGCTCTTCTGATATTGCAACCCGATTATGGGCAGACCATTCTTATCTGTACCGTTTGGGCCATAATGTTCCTTGCAACTGGCGTGCCTTGGATCTGGATCTTTGGATTGGCTGGACTGGGGGCAATAGGCCTGTTCGTTGCGTATCTTACGGTGCATCACGTGGCATCTCGCATCGACCGATTTCTGCAACCTGATGGCGGGGATACCTATCAGGTGGACATGGCGCGCGATGCCTTCGAGCGCGGCGGGTTGATCGGTGCCGGACCAGGCGGGGGGAGCATCAAAAACATCATCCCGGACGCGCATTCTGATTTTACGTTTGCTGTGGCGGGGGAGGAGTTTGGCGCGATTGCCTGCATCGTCCTCCTGGCGATCTATGGGTACGTTGTTTGGCGCGGGCTAGCTGCCGCGACAAAAGAAGGCGATCCGTTCCGCCGTCTTGCGATTACTGGGCTTGTTTCCCTGTTTGGGTTGCAGGCAATCATCAACATGGGGGTCAATGTTGCATTGTTGCCGGCCAAAGGCATGACTTTGCCGTTCGTCTCCTATGGCGGCTCCTCACTTCTTTCAATGGCTTTCGCAATGGGTCTCGTGTTGGCTTTTTCGAGACGCCGTGCGGCTGGCCATGTAGCAAGCGGCCTCGATGCTCCCGTGCTGGGGCACGCCCAGCCAGTTGGAGGCGGAATTCGCCCATGAGTTACGCATATGGAAGTGGCATAAAAGGGCTCATTGTTCTCTCGGCTGGTGGTACAGGTGGGCATCTTTTCCCCGCCCAAGCATTGGCTGAAGAATTGGTGCGGCGTGGTTATGCCATTCATCTGATGACCGATCACCGGGTTGGTGAATATGGCAAGAGATTCCCTGCTGCTGATGTGCACATCATCCCATCAGCGACGGTAACGCTGTCTAAACCACTAAAAGTGCCCGGTCAGCTCTACAAACTCATGTCAGGTGTAAAGGAAGCGCGCTCTAATTTCCAACTGCTTGAACCGCTCGCTGTTGTAGGATTCGGTGGCTATCCTTCTGTGCCGCCGCTGGTCGCCGCAATATCCAAAGGGATCCCGAGTTTCATTCACGAACAGAATGCAATAATGGGACGAGCAAACCGGATGCTTGCATCACGGGTTACTGCCGTCGCTTCATCTTTTCCAAAGTTGGCTTCTCTCGCACCAAAAGTTGTTTCAAAGGTCAATTACGTAGGAAACCCGGTACGCGATACCGTTTTGGCGGCGTCATACAAGCCCTATGTTGCACCAGAAGCCAACAGGCCCTTCAAATTGCTGGTATTTGGAGGAAGCCAGGGTGCCCGGGTGTTTTCCGACGTGGTGCCCGCGGCGCTGACTGCTCTTCCTAACACTGTTCGTAAACTCCTGTCGGTAGCCCAACAAGTGCGCCCGGAGGATATGTCACGAGTGCAAGATGCTTATTTGCGTAGCGGCATTGATGTGGAGTTGGCGCCGTTCTTCTATGATATGCCCGAACGGATCTCAAACTCGCATCTCGTGATCGCGAGGTCTGGCGCATCGACGATCGCCGAATTGGGTGTCATTGGCCGCCCAGCTATTTTGATCCCTTTGCCTCATTCGTTGGACAACGACCAGCTCTTGAACGCAAGAGCTTTCACACAAAACGGAGCGGGTTGGTTACTGGAGCAAGATGACTTTACTCCAGATCGTCTGTCGTCCCTGATCGTAAAGCTGCGTTATTCCGAGCTAGAGCTTCAGGCAGCATCGGACTTTGCGAAACTTCTCGGGAAATCAGACGCTGCCAAGAACCTTGCGGATTTGGTTGGCAAGTTAGCGCTTGATACTGCCTTGCGGGATGCAGGGTTGTCCGCTGCGTCCAATCAAGAATTCGAACATTAAGAAGGAGAGCTTTGGCAATGGCACATGCAAAGTTCGGAAAAGATGTCGGGCCAGTTCATTTTGTGGGCATAGGTGGCATTGGCATGAGTGGAATTGCGGAGATTATGAAAACCCTCGGCTACACTGTGCAGGGATCTGATCTTAACGAAAGCGCGAACGTGGGACGTTTGCGCGCCATGGATATTCCAGTCTCAGTTGCCCATAGGCCTGAAAACCTGGGAGACGCCAGGGTTGTTGTCATTTCTTCAGCAGTAAAGCCCGATAATCCGGAAGTGGTTGAGGCGCGTGCCAGGTTTCTACCTGTCGTCCGGCGCGCCGAAATGCTGGCCGAGTTGATGCGTTTCAAGTCAACGGTCGCAGTTGGCGGCACCCATGGTAAGACGACGACGACATCCATGGTTGCAGCCTTACTGGATGGCGGCGGCCTCGATCCCACAGTGATCAACGGTGGCATTATCAACACCTATGGAACCAATGCTCGCTTGGGGAATGGTGACTGGATGGTGGTGGAGTCAGATGAATCCGACGGTACCTTCATCAAACTCCCCGCCGACGTTGTAATCGTAACGAACATTGATCCTGAGCATATGGATCACTACGGAGATTTTGACACGCTGCGCGCTGCCTTTGTGTCCTTTGTTCAGAATGTTCCATTCTATGGTTTTGCAGTGATGTGTATAGATCACCCAGAGGTGCAAGCGCTAATTGGGCGAATTACCGATCGCCGGATTATCACTTATGGCCGCAACCCACAGGCCCAGGTGCGCATAGTCGATCTGTCATACGATCAAAGCGACACTCACTTTGCGGTTGAAATCACCAACCGCGCGTCGAGCGAAAAGCACAATATTGACCGCCTGCACCTGCCAATGCCGGGAGAGCACAACGTCTTGAATGCCGCTGCTGCAATAGCCGTGGCCAACAGACTCGGCGTTGCCGATGATGACATTCGAAACAACTTGAATGCGTTTTCTGGTGTGAAGCGACGCTTCACCAAAACAGGCACGTGGAACGGTGTGCCGATTTTTGATGACTACGGACATCACCCGGTAGAAATTGCTGCGGTTCTGAAGGCGGCGAGAGAGGTTACACGCCAGCGCGTCGTAGCAGTAATGCAACCCCACCGTTACACGCGTCTTCATGACTTGTTTGACGAGTTCTGTGCCTGCTTCAATGATGCAGATACCGTCATCATTGCGCCGGTCTATACCGCTGGAGAAGATCCGATCGAAGGTGCCACACACACAGGGCTTGTTGAAGGTCTCGTGGCACGTGGGCACCGCGATGCGCGAGCATTGGAACAGCCTGAAGATCTGGCCGGAATGATAGCCGGGATTGCGACCGAAGGTGACTTGGTTATTTGTCTTGGCGCCGGTTCAATCACGCATTGGGCCCACGCTTTACCGGACGAGCTTGCGGCGTTGGAAGGATCTGCCTGAACATGAATAACAGCTTCGTTGACAGTTTGCCGCCAGTCCGCGGGCGCATGCGCGCCGGCGTAGAACTGGCTGTTTTGACTTGGTTCAAAGTCGGTGGCCCGGCAGATATCGTATTTTCTCCGGCAGATGAAGATGACCTGGTTGATTTTCTGAAAGCGCTTCCTCTCGATGTACCGGTCTATCCAATTGGCATTGGCTCAAACCTGCTCGCCCGCGATGGAGGAATGGAAGGTGTTGTGATCCGTCTCGGCCGGGAATTCGGTTGGATCAAGGTGGAAGAGGGTTATCGACTGAGGGTTGGAACTGCAGTTCCGGATGTCCGGGCAGTTGGCGCTGCGGCCGAGGCGGGTATCGATGGATTAACCTTTCTAAGAGGTATACCCGGCACCATTGGGGGTGCTCTCAGGATGAATGGAGGGGCTTATGGTCAAGAGACTAAGGATATGCTCATTGAAGTGACAGCAGTGGATCGCAAAGGTGAGCGTCATGTATTGCCGGTTGAAGATATGAAATATGCCTACCGCCATTGCGGCGCGTCCGAAGACCTCATTTTTACCTCGGCACTGCTACAGGGCAAAAAGGGCGAAACAGCAGAGATTGTGAAAGCAATGGAGGCTATTGCGGAAGCTCGCGAAGGCAGTCAGCCAATTAAGAGCCGCACTGGTGGATCAACTTTCAAAAACCCTGAAGGTGGTAAAGCTTGGCAGCTTATCGACAAGGCCGGGATGCGTGGTTATCGGGTGGGGAATGCCCAGGTCTCTGAAAAGCATTGCAATTTCCTGATCAATGAAGGCGGAGCCACGGCTGCGCAGATCGAGGAGTTGGGTGAAACGGTTCGGGCACGTGTGCTGGAAACCTCAGGCATCCAACTGCACTGGGAGATCAAACGTATTGGCCGCGCTTTATCGACCGATCAGGAGGACTAGCCCTATGGAGCTCAGGAAGGCGGACAAGAAGGGTCTCAGAGTTGCCGTGCTTTATGGCGGCTGGTCGGCGGAGCGTGAGGTCAGTTTGAATTCGGGTAAGGCCTGTGCCGGCGCTCTTGATCGAGCGGGGTTCCCAAACATCGAAATGATTGATGTTGATCTGCAAATTGGAAGCGTTCTGGCTGAAATGCGGCCTGACGTCGTGTTTAACGCCTTGCACGGGAAATGGGGCGAGGATGGGCACATTCAGGGCATTCTTGAAATTCTGCGTCTCCCATATACACATTCTGGTGTGCTGGCATCAGCTCTGGCCATGCACAAAGAGAAGGCGAAAACGGTATTCAAAGCAGCAGGGCTTCCTGTTGCAGAAAGCAAAGTAGTGACATTAGAACACCTGATGGAATCCAGTCCTTTACCTATGCCTTATGTGGTCAAACCAGTTGCGGAAGGATCCAGTGTTGGCGTCCACATCGTCCATTCAGAATCAAATGCACCGATTTCAGTTTCGTTTTCGGATCATGAGGCTTTTGGCAAAGAGTTTATGGTTGAGCGGTTCGTTGCCGGCCGCGAGCTAACCTGCGCCGTAATGGGAGATGTGGCTCTGGGCGTGATCGATATTCTCTCTAATGATAACGCTTTCTATAACTACGAATCCAAATATTCGGACGATGGTTCCGAACATATCCTCCCTGCAGATTTGCCTCAAGACATTTATCGGAAGATACAGACCTATACCTTGGCGGCCCATCAGGTGCTCGGCTGCAAGGGGGTTTCGAGATCTGATTTCAGATACGATGACACCCCAGGGGGGGATGGTGATCTCGTAATCCTCGAAACCAACACGCAACCAGGTATGACAGGCACGTCATTGGTGCCTGAAATTGCTCAACACGCCGGATATTCTTTCGAGGAGCTGGTCGAGTGGATGATTGCGGACGCTTCATGCGACAGATAGAAGAAGGCGCAAAGTATAAGGCTTCGCAGGAGAAGCCTGACGAGCCCAGAGAGCCACGCCGCAAACCTGCTCGTGTGCCACGCTTTGTAAATGTGTTAACCAATGTGTTGGTGGTTGGGGTCCTCAGTTTATCAGCGGCTTATTCACTGACAACCGGCGGTGAGCTGCAGAGGCCAGGTTCGCCTTACAAGGTTGCATTGGATGATGTTTCTGGTCTGTTCGGTTTATCAGCGCAGGAAATTACAATTTCTGGCCTCCAGAATCTGCGTGCTGAGCACGTTTACTCCGCCATCAACATGCACAAGGGGGCCTCTCTGATCGGCTTCGATGCCGTTTGGGCTCGTGCCCGCCTCGCAAAACTTGATTGGGTTGTTGAAGCATCCGTCCAACGCCTCTTTCCAAATCGGCTTCTTATTGAAGTCAAGGAACGGCAACCATATGCCGTTTGGCAGGAAAAGGGTCAGTTTCGGGTTATCGACGAATCTGGGAAAATTATAAATACCTTGAGCCCGAAGAAGTGGTCTCATCTGCCGCTGGTGGCCGGAGTAGGGGCTCGTCAAACTGCAGCCGAGCTTGTTAACCAACTGGAAGAACATTCTTCGTTAAGGTTACTTTTTCGTGCAGCAGCCCGCGTTGCGGATCGGCGCTGGACACTTTATCTGGCAAATGACGTCAAAGTTCTATTGCCAGCGAGAGATGTTCCACAGGCCTTGCAGCGGTTGGTGGAGTTGGAAAATAAACACGGAATCTTGGGTCGGGATATCGCATCGATCGATCTGAGGTTGGATGACCGTATCGTTTTGAAGCTGTCAGACGGTGCCGCTAAAGAAGTGCGACGGAAACGGAGGAAGGCTAAGTCATAGAGTTGACCCGCGTTTTGGGTAGTATGTGTGTTGTGTATTGGGGTTTTTGACGATGAATGTGGTTCCCATCCATAAAGCGCGTGGTGGCACGCAACCTGAAAAATCTTCCATCATCGCCGTTCTGGACGTTGGTAGCACGAAAATTTGTTGCCTGATCGCTGAAGTCGCGACTTTCAAACACAAGGTATTCGGCGGGGACCGAACCAAACAGCTGAAAATTCTAGGATTGGGTCACCAGGTGGCGCGTGGAACGCGGCATGGTTCCGTAGTGGACATGGTTGAGACGGAACGGGCAATTCGCCTTGCCGTCGACGCGGCTGAACGCATGGCCGGTGTGACTATTGACTCTGTCTACGTTAACGTTTCTGGCGGACGTCCGCATTGCAAAGCATACCGCGGCAAGGTTCACTTGGCAGGCCGTGAGGTTGACGCCAAAGATGTCAGTAAGGTGATTCAATCAGCGCAAACTTCAGTGGAAGTGGGTGACCAACGTGTTGTTCTGCACACCACTCCCACGAGTTACAGTTTGGATGAGGCGAGGAGCATTGCCAATCCTGAAGGTATGTTTGGGGATCAACTAGGCGTTGAACTCAATGCGGTAAGTGTTGACCGCGGTCCAATGAGAAATCTGGCCGTCGTCGTTGAACGGTGCCACCTCTGCATTTCGGGTTTTGTGATTGCTCCTTATGCTGCAGGTTGTTCTGCTTTAGTGCAGGACGAGATGTCCATGGGCGTAACTTGCATCGATATGGGGGGCGGTACGACTTCAATTGCCGTCTTTGCGGAAGACCAGCTCGTTTACGCTGATGCGATCCCTGTTGGCGGACACAATATCACCATGGATATTGCGCGTGGGCTCTCAACTCCAATTGCCCATGCTGAACGCATGAAAACGCTTTACGGATCAGCACTGCCTGCAGTCTGTGATGAGCGAGAAATGATTTCCGTGCCGCTCGTCGGAGAAAAGGGCACTGATGCTGTGAACAAAATTCCACGTTCAATGCTCACAGGCATCATTCAACCGAGACTGGAGGAAACATTTGAACTGGTGGCAAATCGGTTGAAAGCGTCTGGTCTTGCGCACTATGCCGGCCGGCGAGTGGTTCTGACCGGCGGCGCCAGCCAGTTGAACGGTGCGCGGGAACTTGCCAGTTCAATGCTTGATCGGCAGGTGCGTTTTGGTTATCCGCAACAGGTAACCGGAATGCCTGAGTCCGCGCGTGGGCCCGGGTTTGCGGTTGCCGCCGGTTTGCTGAATTATGCGATCGCTCCTGATCAGAACACGGTTGCGATGCCCGAGATTTGTCCTGACGTGATTGTTCAAGAGCCGAATTATCTTATGCGTGTTGGTTTTTGGATTCGGGATAGCCTCTAAGAGTCTGGTTCAAAACTATTTCAGGGTTTTCCTGCCCTTGCGAGATGTCTGGTGACGCGTCGGATGTGTGCGATGGTGATCCGGGCGGCCGCGCTTGCGATGGATTTTTCCCGGTCTTTTGACAGACGGCGGCATCGTCCGAGCCAGGCAAGGGTGCGTTCGACGACCCAACGGCGGGGGAGACCCTTGAAGCCCCCGGCTATGTGGGAGCGTTTGACGATCTCAACGGTCCAGCGCCCGATGGCTTTCAAGGCGTCGCGCAGCTTTGGCCCGGCCTGGCCGCCATCGGCAAAAATAGGGCGCAACATGGCAAACCGCACGGCCACGGCTTTCAGCACATCCGGCGCACCGTCCCGGTCCCGGATCCCGGCACTGTGCCCCACCCATCCGACCAGCAAGCCAAGCGTGTCGGTGACGATAGGGCGCTTGCGACCCTTGATCCGCTTGCCCACGTCATAGCCGGTAACCCCGCCCCTTTCCGTGGCTTTCACGCTCTGGCTGTCGAGGATACCGGCGGGCGGGCGGGCCTTGCGACCCTCGGCCAGACGCGCCATCCCGACAAGCGCGCGGGTCATCTCGTCCAGTCGTCCGTCAGTGCGCCAGCCCTGAAAATACCCCCGCACCGTCGAAACCGGTGGAAAGGCGTTCGGCAACAGCCGCCACTGGCAACCGGTTGTCGCAATGTAAAGGAGCGCATCGAACACAGGGCGCAAGGTCGGTCTTGCGCGGCCTGCCGGTGGACGTGTGCGACAGCATCAAAGGTTCACTGATCGCCCCTTCCGCGGCGGGCAGGTCGCTTGCATACCTGCCGCCCGTTCGGGCATGTTGGCGGCGAGTGAGGTCGGTCCAGGCCATCGTGATCTCCATTCAGTTTCACAAGCGAACAGAACCACAACCGGCTGAATTCACTCAACCAGTTGCAAATCAGACTAAGAGAAGTAGAGCGCCAAGCACACTTTTGCAAAGAATTTAGGTTTGACCTCAACTATCTGGTGACCGCCAAGGTGGCCAGATTTGTGGCTCAAATTGGACAGCTTGCTCTGAAATCAAGCTCTCGAACCCTAAAAAATCGTAGAAAAAAGTATACACGTTTGCTGATTTTGGGACCGTTGCCGGGGTCCCAAAAGCCTCAAATTCCTTAAGTTTTTTCTGAAAAATTGATTTAATTCTAAGGGTTAGCGAATTTTCTGCGCCCTTTTGACTCACCCCGTGCACGTTCTGTTAACGAATTAGCAAGACCTTGGTAACAAATGTATCTCTAGGGTTAACACGGGACGCCGTTCTATGAGCATTAATTTAGCTGTACCTGATCTAAAAGAAATGAAGCCACGCATTACAGTTTTTGGAGTTGGGGGCGCAGGTGGCAACGCTGTCAACAACATGATTACATCCAAACTCGACGGGGTCGAGTTCGTTGTGGCGAATACAGATGCACAGGCCTTGGCTCAATCAATTGCCGAGCGCCAGATCCACATGGGTATATCCCTCACCGAAGGGCTTGGTGCAGGATCGCAACCGCAGGTGGGCGCTGCGGCGGCAGAAGACGTTATGGCGGAACTGATTGACCATGTGTCCGGGTCACATATGGTGTTTATCACCGCCGGAATGGGCGGTGGCACAGGGACTGGTGCTGCACCGGTAATTGCCCGCGCCGCAAAAGAGCAGGGCGTGCTGACGGTTGGAGTAGTCACCAAGCCGTTCCTGTTCGAGGGTGAACGTCGGATGCTGACCGCCGAACGAGGCATTGAGCAGCTGGCGCAGCACGTCGACACGTTGATTGTCATTCCAAATCAGAATCTTTTCCGGATTGCCAACGAAAAGACCACTTTTGCTGACGCTTTCGCCATGGCTGATCAAGTGTTGTATTCGGGTGTTGCATCCATTACCGAATTGATGACCAAAGAAGGCCTGATCAATCTCGATTTTGCCGATGTGCGGGCCATCATGTCCGGAATGGGCAAGGCGATGATGGGTACCGGTGAAGCATCCGGCGAGAAGCGCGCGATCGAGGCCGCCGAGGCCGCGATTTCTAACCCTCTTCTCGATGATGTTTCAATGTGTGGTGCACAGGGTCTTTTAATCTCCATAACGGGTGGTGATGATCTGACGCTTCACGAAGTCGATGAAGCCGCTACTCGAACTCGACAAGAGGTGGACCCTGCCGCAAATATCATCCTGGGAGCGACATTCGACAAAGAGCTTGAAGGCGGCGTTATTCGAGTGTCTGTTGTTGCGACTGGTATTGAAGAAGTTGCTCAGGAGAATACGACTCCTACATATGACGAATATCAGTACGACATAAAATCACGGGAAACTGAACCGGCACCGGCTGCACCTGAAGTTGCAGAAGAGCGAACTGCCATGCCTCCTCCGTTGGAAACAGCGCTAGGGGTTGCCGAGCACCCCGCTGCAGTTGCGGAAGTTGAACTTCCGCAAGAGATGTCCGCAACAGAACCGGAGCTGATCGCTGCCTCAGCAACGCCAGAACCTGCACCATCGGCCCGTTTGCCGGAAATTGAGGATTTCCCGCCAATTGCGCAACGTCAGATTTCAGCACAGCAGTTGCCGGAGGCTTCAGAAGAGCCAGCCGTAAACCGCAAGCGCAAAGGTCTGTTTGAGCTTTTGGAGAGTGTTGGGTTAGGCCGCAAGGAAGAGGAAGTTGAAAGAACTTCCGAGCCTCCAATGGCGGCCCCACGTCGAATGGCTCCACAACCGCCTGCACCGGCATACAAAGAAGTCCAGCAACCTCAGGCTAGTGAGCAGGAAGCCACGCCGGACATCGTTGAAGACCAGCTTGAAATTCCCGCATTCTTACGGAGGCAAGCAAACTAGCCTTCAGATCCAGGACCCATCGTCGGTGCTGAAACTTGTAACGACTTTGCGATGAGAACAGAGCCCGGCGGTCACAATTCCGCCGGGTTTTCCGTTTCAAACCAAGTGGGAAGCGCAATCCTGTTAAGGACAACATCTGAATTGGGTTTTGCCTGCACTGGAATGTAGGGTTAATAGATAGTTAAGCAAGCAGCGGTTTCCGGTCGGCGGGTATATTGCTGATGTCTGATCGCCAAAGAGAAATTTTCATGAAGCGAGTCGAATGTATGCGCAGGTCTATGACCAATTTAAAGGGCAAGAATTTGCGCAAATTTCTCGTGGCAATTATCGTCGGTACCGGATTGTCGCTTGGCGGTTGTTCCAGTGTTAGTAACATGCTTGGAGACACGTTTGGCGGGTCAGGTTCAAGTGACGTGGCACCGCCAACCGACAACGCTTCCTTTGATGATACAACCCCCGTTGGCACCCTCTACAATAAGGGCCTCGATCACATTAAAGCCGGTGAATATAAGAAGGCAGTGAAACAGTTCGATGAAGTAGAACGACAGCATCCTTATTCGACTTGGGCAACACGAGCGACGTTGATGGTCGCGTTTTCGCATTATCAACGCAGTGCGTATGACGATGCGATTAACGCATCTGAACGTTTCATCCAATTACATCCTGGAAACAAGGATGCACCTTACGCCTATTATATCCGTGGATTGAGCTACTACGAACAAATCGGAGATACCGAGCGTGATCAATCGATAACGCAGAGAGCGCTTGAGACCCTGGAAGAGGTTGAGCGCCGTTTTCCAGACAGCCGATACGCCCGTGACGCGCGCGCAAAGGCCGTTCTGGCTCGAGATCACCTCGCCGGTAAAGAGATGAAGATTGGTCGTTACTATTTGAAACGCCATGCTTATGTGGCCGCGATCAATCGTTTCAAAAAGGTTGTCACGGATTTCCAGACGACATCGCATACCCCGGAAGCGTTGGAGCGCTTGACGGAAGCCTATTTCGTACTGGGTATTCGCATAGAGGCTCAAACCGCTGCGGCTATTCTAGGACACAATTTTCCCAACAGTCAGTGGTATAAGGATGCTTACGCACTGTTGAGATCGGGCGGACTTGAACCGCAAGTGAACAATCAATCCTGGCTCACCAGGATATTCCAGAACGTCACGAACAGCGGTTGAGCGATCGTAAATTAATCTGCACAAAATTTGATCGAAGGAATGGTGTGCGCCGCGACTCCAACTATAATGCGGCCCCATGCTGAGTGCTCTGTCCATACGAGATATTGTTCTGATCGAAAGGCTTGATTTGGCCTTTGGTGAGGGGTTGACCGTGCTCACCGGAGAAACGGGTGCCGGTAAATCAATTCTGCTTGATGCGCTTGGGTTGGCGCTTGGAGGTCGCGGAGATGCGAACCTGGTGCGATCTGGGGCGGAACGTGGTGTTGTAACAGCTGCATTTGATTTGCCGGTTGGCCACAAGGCTTTCAAACTCCTAAATGAATCTGATATTGACGTAGACGGCGAGTTGATCATACGCCGAATTCAATCTGCAGACGGTCGAAGCCGGGCAAGCATAAATGACCAACCTGTAAGCGTTAGCCTTTTGCGCAAGTTGGGCGCTGTGCTTGCAGAAATCCATGGTCAGCATGATGATCGAGCATTGCTTGATTCTGCGTTGCACCGCGACCTTGTCGATGCTTTTGGCGGGCTTGAGGCACACCGCTTTGAAGTCTCGCAATTGTGGACTGCATGGCGCGAAGCTGAAGAAGCTCTGAAAAATCACACAGAACGAATGGAACGCGCCGAAGAGGAACGCGATTGGCTTGAACATGCCGTTCAGGAGCTGACTGCACTTGCGCCCGAGGAAAACGAGGAAGAGACCCTTGGCGCCCGACGGCAAATGATGATGAATTCGGAGCGTTTTGCCGAAGCGTTGAAGGATGTGGACAGGGCACTGACGGGTGATGGCACTTTTGAAGTGAGCATAAGTGCAGGCCTGAGAAAGTTGGAACGCCGTAAGGCAGATGCTGCTGGTCAGCTTGATGATCTGGTTTCGTCTCTGGATCGTTTGGTCATAGAGATGAATGGAGCCAAGTCAGTCTTGCAGCTAGCCAGGTCATCATTTGATTTCGATGACAAAGAACAGGAACAAATTGAAGAGAGACTGTTCGCGCTGCGAGGCGCCGCGCGCAAACATCGTTGTCAGATTGCTCAACTCCCCGCCGTCACAGAACGCCTTCGAACCGATTTGACCAACCTTGAAGATGGGCAAGGGTATTTGAATGCTCTGACCAAGGAGGCCGGGAAGACACGTGACGCCTTTTTTGCTGCAGCCGAGAAGTTGAGTGACGCTCGCAGGGAAGTCGCATCTGAACTCGATCAGCAGGTTATGGCAGAGCTGCCTCCGCTGAAGCTGGACAAAGCCCGGTTCATAACTGAAGTGGAATCTGGCGACACCATTGCCGGCGCTTATGGCATAGACCGTCTTGAGTTCAAGGTGGCCACCAATCCGGGCGCTGTTCCAGGACCGATCATCAAGGTTGCATCGGGCGGTGAACTGTCCCGTTTCATGCTGGCTTTGAAGGTTGTTCTGGCAGCGAGGGCTTCGGCACCTACTCTTATTTTTGACGAGATTGACACTGGAATAGGCGGGGCAACTGCCGATGCAATCGGCCAGCGGTTGGCGAGCCTTTCTGAAGGCTTGCAAGTGTTAGCAGTCACCCATTCGCCTCAAGTGGCTGTCCGGGCAGGCCATCATATGTTGATCACCAAAATGAAAGACATCGGTGCTGAGGACGGGCGGATGGTCACCAGGGTTACTGAACTGCAGGCAGATAGCCGCCGTGAAGAAGTAGCGCGAATGTTATCAGGTGCCAGCGTAACCGATGAGGCGCGTGCGCAAGCTGACCGCCTTTTGCGGGACACGGGATAAGATCATGACTGATGCATACAAAAAGGCCGTTGAGACCTTGACGGCTGAAGAAGCACGCGCCGAATTGGAACGACTGGCATCCGAAATCGCCCGTCACGACGAGCTCTATTATCAGAACGATGATCCGGAAGTCTCTGATGCCGAATACGATGCCCTTAGGCAGCGGAACATTGCCATTGAGGCACAGTTTCCCGATCTGGTGCGTGCGGATAGCCCTTCGGCTAGGGTAGGCGCAGCACCCGCAGAGAAATTCGACAAGGTAACCCATGCAGTGCCCATGTTGTCTTTGTCGAACGCGTTCAGTGACGAAGACATAGATGAGTTCTGCGACCGTATTCGCCGGTTCCTGAACCTCCCGGCAGACGGGTTGCTTGCCATGACGGCTGAGCCGAAGATCGATGGGCTTTCCGCCAGTCTTCGCTATGAGAATGGCGTGCTGGTGAAAGGAGCGACCCGTGGTGACGGTCAAGTGGGGGAAAACGTCACGGAAAATCTGAAAACTGTTTGCGATATCCCTCACCAGCTAAAGGGAAACGATTGGCCTGCTGTGGTGGAAATCCGCGGCGAAGTCTATATGACGCATAACGATTTCATCACATTGAACAAGCGACAGGAAGAAGCCGGCAAGCCCACATACGTCAACCCTCGCAATACCGCGGCTGGTTCCCTTCGCCAACTTGACCCCAAAATGACGGCCGCGCGACCATTGAAGTTCTTTGCCTACGCCTGGGGAGAGGTTTCAGAAGAACCTTGGTCTGAGCAAATGGAAGCCGTGGAAAAAATCGCAAAGTGGGGCTTCAGCATTAATTCGGCCATGAAACGTTGCGAAAGCTTGGCCGAGATGTTGGATGTATACCGTTCAATTGAAGAGCAACGCGCATCACTCGGGTATGACATTGATGGCGTGGTCTACAAGGTGGACCGGTTGGACTGGCAGCGCCGATTGGGTTTCGTGTCCCGGGCCCCTCGCTGGGCAACTGCGCATAAATTCCCGGCAGAAAAGGCGACGACAGTATTGCAGGACATTGAGATTCAGGTGGGGCGAACTGGTGCTTTGACACCTGTCGCCAAGCTGGATCCTGTAACCGCGGGCGGCGTTTCAGTCTCTAATGCGACCTTGCACAATGAGGATGAAATTGCGCGTAAGGACGTGCGTATTGGCGATACTGTGACGATTCAGCGGGCCGGGGACGTAATTCCGCAGGTTCTTGGTCACATACCGGAGAAACGTCCAGAAGATTCCGTCCCGTTTGAATTTCCCAAAGTATGCCCGGCCTGCGGGTCCCATGCTGTCCGTGAGCAGAATTCAAAAACCGGGAAATTGGATGCAGTACGTCGCTGTAAAGGCGGGCTTATCTGTCCAGCACAAGCGGTTGAACGGTTGAAGCATTTTGTATCGCGCAATGCATACGACATTGAAGGCCTCGGTACCAAACAGATCGAAGCCTTCTATCAGGACGGCATGATCACCCGTCCACCAGACATATTCACGTTGAGAGAACGGGACAGCCGCTCACTGAAGAAGTTGAGAGATCGGGAAGGTTACGGCGAGACCTCGGCCCGGAACCTGTTTGATGCCATTGACGAACGCCGGAGAGTTTCGCTGGACCGCTTTATCTTCGCGTTGGGGATGCGTCATGTGGGCGAGACGACAGCTCGTCTTCTTGCGCGCACCTACGGCAGCATGGAAGCTCTGCAGACAGCGCTAGAGGCCGCGAGTAACCGAGAAAGTGAAGCCTGGGCTGATTTAGTGAATATTGACGGGATCGGAGAAGTGGTCGCTGAAGCAATTGTGGATTTCTTTGATGAGCAGCACAATCGAGCGGTGCTGGCGGACCTCTTGGAGCAGGTGTCCCCTGAGCCTCTTGAAGCGGTTGCGTCGGTATCTCCAGTCTCAGGCAAGACAGTTGTTTTCACCGGCTCATTGGAGCAAATGACCCGTGATGAAGCGAAAGCGATGGCCGAAAGGCTTGGAGCAAAGGTCGTGGGCTCTGTGTCAAAGAAGACTGATCTCGTTGTAGCGGGACCGGGAGCGGGGTCGAAACTCAAAAAGGCTGCTGAATTGGGAGTGGAAATAACCGATGAAGATGGCTGGTTTAAGCTGATTGATAAGCCATAAGGGCTTGTTGCCCGGCTTGCGTCAGCTTCGGGTGGCGATCAGAACACCGATTGCAGCGACAGCCATGCCCATCCATGCAATCGGAGGCATCACTTCGCCAAGCAGAATCCAAGCGAGGAACGCTGCAAGCGGAGGAACGAGATAAAAGAGGGCAGAGACCTTGCTGACATCGCCCGCTCTAATCATGGCGAGTAGCAGGCCCACCGTGATCACCGAATTGCCTATCACAAGGTAGGCAAGTGCAGCAGCGAACTCCCACGTCCAGTTAACCTCCATCGTTTCAAGCGCGAGGACAAAGGGGAGGATACAAACAAGCCCGGCGGCATAGCCAACAAGATTCGACACAACAGGATGATGGGACAGGCCGAACCTCTTCTCCCATAAGGAGCCAGAGGTTATGCCCAGCAATGCCAGGAACGCGCAGAAGAACCCGAACACCGACGGCGTTTCAATTTCGGAACGCCCTGCGATCACAATTGTCACTCCGACAAGCCCCAAGAGTGTCCCTGCCCAACGCTTCCAGCCGATCTTTTCGCCCGACCATCGGGGTGCCATAAGCCCTACAAGAATCGGTTGGAGAGACATCAAGAGTGCAACGGTACCGGCCGCGACGCCTGCGCGAAAAGCCAAATAGCACATCACGAAATAGACAGACTGGATCAGCACGCCCATGACGGACAAATGCACCCAGTCGAGGTGTTCTTTGGGCAAGGGAGGCTTTAACACCACGAACAGGAACGCCATAATAGCGACCACAAGAGAGTAGCGCAGCGCGAGAAGTGTCATCGGTTCGGCATAAAGCAAACCGATCTTCGCGATAGCGTATCCGCCCGACCACAATCCTAGAAACAGGACGGGTGCGATAACAAGCCATTTGGGTTTTGGGGCTTACAATTTGGATGCGCGTGTGTGGTGTGACGAAGATGTCTGGCTAGTGAAGGTTTTGGAGGCTGGCGAGCCATCTTCCTGTTACAGGGCGTACTCCATCTCGGTCAACAGCACATTGTCAGGGAAATCTGGACGAGGTTGCGAGCGCCTTCTAATATTCATTATGGCTGAAAACAAAACAAAACCAAACCGTCAGATGCAGATGTAACCAGCTTTCTTGACAACGTGGAGCATAAGCGAAGGCGGGAAGACGGCTTTGCTTTGCTGAATGTGTTCAAAAGGGTCACTGGAATGGAACCATGCCTTTGAGGGCAAACATCATCGGTTATGGGCAGTATTTTTACAAGTACCAATCAGGGCACTCTGGCAATTTCCCGTTGACAGGTTTTTCGCCCCGGAAAGCTTCCATGAGCATATACATTATGCCAGGTTTCAAGCAGTATCAGGATCAGCTCGCGTGCCCCGGCAAACACAGGCACAATGTGTCGTGCTTGTACGTCAACCGGCTGGATCAGGTGGATCTCGCCATGCTGGAAGAGATGATCCGCGACTCCGTTGAGCGGATGAAAAAGCTCAATCCGGATTGGCTTAGTTTTCCTGAGCTGACTTAGTCTCAATATACAGCTTAAGCCGCTGCACGGGTGATATCCTTTTCGATCATTTGCCTGGCTCAAGGTCTTTATAGTGCAGGAAAAAGTGTTCAATCTGTTTGACTTGGATTTCGGGAATATCCGTGATCTGGTGTACGTCCTGGTATCGTTTGGAAATGCGCGGAACAGGGACAACGATCCCCTTCTCATCCCCGCCCGCCTCATCTTCCATTTTGAGAACACCGATTGGCCGGGTTGCGATGATCGAACTAGGTATAAGTGTCCGTTGTCTAATCAAGAGGGCGTCGATTGGGTCGCCGTCCGCGGCAAGGGAGTGAGGGATAAACCCGTAGTTGCCAGGGTAACGCATTGATGTGTAAAGGAAGCGGTTCACCACCAGTGCCCGCATCTTTGTCCATTTCATATTTGATCGGCTTCCCGCCAATGGGCACTTCGTCAATAAGATTGACAACACGGGGTGGGTCTTCACCAATTGCAACAGCATTCAGACGCATCTTGTGTGATCCTCATTAAGCGAGATTTCATTGTGAATTGCAGCATTAAGAATAAGTTTCGAATGACGCATTTGGTCTCAGCGCCTTTGGTATAAGATTGTTGGACATGGTTTTGAGCGATGAACCGAATTTATTCACGAGTCTGGGCATTGTAATAGCCGCTTGTTCCCCCTTTGCGGGCGCGGCGAAGGGGGAAGAGTAACCTATCCGGGCTGGTTGGGTTGAAGAGATCTACTTTTCTCAACTCAATTTCACGGTTCTCGCAAAACTTGATACCGGGGCAAAAACGTCATCAATCAATGGTTTGGATGCAGAGCCCTTCCTGCGTGATGGCAAGAAATGGGTACGCTTCTATGTACCAACGCCAGATGGCGGTAGGGCAGAGGTTCAACGTCCCTTGGTGTGCGTTTCCCCAATACGGCGCGCCGGGGTTGATGTCGTGAACCTGCCTGTTGTCTAATTGCTTGCTTGCATGACTGGCGTTCTTCGCGCGGTGGAGTTCAATCTGGCAGATCGAAGTGGGATGAACCATCAGGTTTTGATCGGCAGATCATTCCTCAAGGGTTGTATCCTTGTAGATTCAAGCACAGAACACATACAATCGGACAAGTGTGATTGAACTCAGAGGAGCTCGTCTTCGTCGAAAAGAGGGTGTCCCTCGATTTCCTCTTCAATTTCCTCAAGGCGGTCCTCGGCTACCGATTGGTTTCGAACCCGGGCGATATGAAAAAGGGCGTCACCTTGATTGACCACCGGTGGGTTCGTACGACCCATCACCAACCCGGACCTCTTCCTCCCCATCGCCAAATGGATCCGAGATGTAGCCGGCAACTGCATCATCGTCTATCAAATCGCCAATTGTCTTGTGTGCTCGAAGTATTCCACCTGCGCCCGCACGGACCCAGTAGCTGGATCGAGACTGGATAGGCGCCTTGCCGGACGGCTTGATCGCCTTCTTCGGCAACATGCCCATCTGGCGCATTACCGAGAGGATTCCGCGAACGCCCACACGAATAGAAAATTCATCGAAGCGCAGAGCCTCGCCGGCTTCGTACAGCAGCATCTCGATCCCACGCTCTTGCGATACAGCGCGCAAGGTGCCCGGACGAAAATCTGCCTCGATGACGACTGGAGCGCCGAAGACAGCTGCCCGCTCTTCGAGCGTCTTTGAAGGCGACGAAATACGGATTTGCGGAAGGTTGGTTCTATGCGCAGCTGCAGTGTGGAGATCTATACTGAAATCAGACCGAAGCACGACTTCGTTGAGAAACAAATCGGCAAGTTGGGCTACCAGAGCCCCTTGTCCGAACCTGGAAATGTGCGGTTAAGATCACGACGGTCTGGCAGGTACCGGGAGTGGGCGATAAAACCGTAGGCATTGACCACCGGTACGGCGAGCAGTGTCCCACGAACCTGCTTCATTTGGGGAGATGCCAGCACACGGCGAATGATCTCCACGCCCATGATCTCATCGCCATGTATAGCCGCAGAGATGAACAGAGTTGGTCCCTGCATCTTGCCGTTGACGACTTTTACAGACAAATTAACCGGGGTGTGGTTGGAAAGCAGACTGATAGGCAAATCCACAATGCGCTGTTCTCCAGGCGCTACTGCGGTGTCACCAATTGTGAATGCTCTATTACGGTTGTGAGTTCAATGGGTGATCGCAACACGTAACTTAATGGAAGTTATGTGGAGCGGTTCTATGAGAAAGAACTATCATCGGGTTGGTTTCAGTGAGGCCCAGAAGGCTGAACTTTGGGAGCGATGGCGGAAGGGCGAAAGTCTGAGCGCCATTGGCTGAGAGTTCGGCAAACCTTCATTGTGTATTTTCAGCCATATCAGGCCGAACGGCGGTATTACACCCGTGCCGCGACGGCAATCCCGATTAGCATTGACGCTTGCTGACCGCGAGGAGATCTCACGAGGTCTTGTGGCTGGATTGTCGATGCGTGTTATTGCAAGAACGCTTGGGCGTGCCACGTCGAGTATCAGCCGGGAGATTAATCGCAAGGGCGGACGCCGGCGATACCGCGCTGCGGCGGCAGACAAGCGTGCTTGGAAACAGACCTTGCACCCCAAGGCTTGCAAGCTGGCGCAGAACGCACGCTTGAGGCAAGTTGTCGTTGTCAAACTTCAACGCCATTGGTCGCCTGAGCAGATTGCAGGTTGGCTGAAGCGTCACCACCCATGCAGCGAGGCAATGCACGTGTCCCATGAGACGATTTATCGAAGCCTTTATGTACAGGCCCGCGGGGCCTTGAAGAGAGAGCTTGTGAAGTATCTGCGTTCTCAGCGGCAGTTGCGCCGGTTTCGCTACGCCAAGCAAAAGAGTGATCGTCGTGGGCAAATCAAAGATGCTGTCTCGATCAGCGAACGCCCCGCCTCAGTTGAAGACCGGGCCGTACCCGGTTATTGGGAGGGGATCTGCTCTGTGGGCCAAACCAAAGCTTTATCGTCACGCTGGTTGAACGCTATTCGCGCTATGTAATACCATCGCTCACTGCTCCCACCCGATGGGCCCATTCGCGCCCTCCGATTGAGATGACGCGCCCTGGTTGATGCCTGAGGGTGTTCCAGGCTTGGCAGCAGTGATCTGCGATGTCGTCGCAGGTCTTGAAAACGAGGGTCGAAAGCCAGGTGTCCCGGATGAACGGCCAGACGTTCTCGACCGGGTTCACCTCTGGTGACCTTGGCGGCCGTGGGACGAGGGTGATGTTGTCGGGGACAGCCCATTTGGGTGAGCTCTGCCCTCCCGCCCGATCAAGGATCAGGAGGGCATGTGCCCCGGCCTCGACCTGTTGACCGATGAGCTTGAGAGGCTCAGCCATGGGGTGAGTGTCGCACCAGGGCATGACCCGCCCGTCGCCGTTGGCCCTGGCAGGGCGGATGGCGCCGAAGAGATAGGCCCCTTTGGTCCGCTGATCGTGCGGCGCGCGGGGCCGCGTCCCCCGCTGTGCCCAGCGTCGCGTGCGTTTGTTCTTCTGACCCATCCGGGCGTCGTCCTGAACCCGGAGCTCTATCGGCTTGCCGCCACATTGGGTGCGGATGTGGTCGACGACGTCGCAGACGTTTTGTTGAACGCCTCGATGGCCTCGTCGTGCTGCGGGCGGGCGGAGAGTTTGGCGAACCCCATAGCGAACCCCCATGGCGAACCCGATGGCGCGAAGGTCCCGTCCCGGCGTCTGACGACTGACCGGGACGCCCGGTTCCTCCTGCGCCCCCTGCGCCAGATCGACCCGCCTCAACAGTCGCTGCCAGCGCCGTGCGGTGTTCGTCTGTCAGGATCGGCGTCTTTGCGGGCGCCTTGCGGGTCATCAAGGCCGCCGCGCCGCCGGCCTTGAAGCGCAACACCCGGTCCCGGATCACCTGCAGGCCCCCGCCGCCGGTGCGCGCGGCCTCGCGGCGAGACCCACCGTCGAGGATCACCGCCAAGGCAAGAAGCTGCCGCGTCTGAGCCGCCTCTTCGCTCTTGCGCTCTGTGCGAGGCAGGTCATCGCCCAGAAAGTCCGCTCTCAGTTGACCAGCTGCTGCCATGGAAAACCTCCCTTGTTTTCCATGCTGAAGTAGGCCGAACATCGATTGGGACCCTCCCCTCGGAGAGCCTGAGCCAGTCAGCCGCAGTATAATGTTAGCCAAAGTCACCGACAACAATACCGAAACAGTCATCAACGCCCTGATCGAGCAATCCAGAAAGCTTCCCCAGGAGCTCTACAAATCACTGACCTGGGATCGCGATCACGAACTCGCCGACCACAAACGCTTCACCATGGCAACAAACATCAATGTCTACTTTTGTGGCCCGCAAAGTCCGTGGCAGAGAGGTTCCAACGAGAACACTAACCGCCTACTGCGTCAGTACATGCCGAAAGGAACGGACCTATCACAATACTCTCAGGCTCAGTTCGATAAAATCGCGAGAGAACTAAACGAGAGACCTCGGAAAACACTGGACTATCAAACACCGGCTGAGCGATTAAATGCATGCGTTGCGGCCATCCATTGAACTCACAGGGGATTTTCGCCATTCAAGTGAGCTAGCCGCGGCCCCGCGTTTTGGTTTTGCCTTGCTTGGCATTGTCTTCGATGAATCGGACGATCTTGCCGGCCACGTCGATTCCGGTCGCTCTTTCGATGCCTTCGATACCGGGCGAGGAATTAACTTCCATAACAACCGGTCCGTGGTTGGAGCGCAAGAAATCCACCCCGCACACATTCAGACCCATGCGTTTGGCCGCGCGAACCGCTGTCGAGCGCTCCTCGGCCGTGATCTTGATTGGCTTTGCACTCCCGCCTCTGTGCAGATTTGACCGGAAATCGCCTTCTGCGCCCTTGCGCTGCATGGCCGCTACCACCTTGCCGCCTATCACCAACGCGCGGATATCCGTACCACCGGCCTCTTTGATGAACTCTTGGACCAGGATGTTCACGTTTGCCCCACGAAAGGCCTCGATGATGGACTTGGCTGACTTTCGTGTTTCGGCAAGCACAACGCCGATGCCCTGGGTTCCTTCCAGCAGCTTGATCACCACAGGTGCTTGTCCCACGAGATCAAGCACCTCATCAGTCTCTTTTGGATCGTGGGCGAAAGCTGTCACAGGCAGCCCGATGCCAATGCCGGCAAGAAGCTGCATTGAACGCAATTTGTCTCGTGAACGGCCGATCGCCACCGATTCATTTAGGCTCCAAACCCCCATCGTTTCAAACTGCCTGACAACCGCCAGACCGTAAAACGTGATGGAAGCCCCAATTCGTGGGATCACTGCATCGTAACCCAAAAGCTGTTCATTGTTGTAGTAGAGGGCAGGTCTGTGTGCGGCGATTGAGATGTTGACCCGAAGGGTGCTGATAATATCAACCGTGTGACCGCGTTCTTCTGCGGCCGCGACCATTCTGCGATGACTGTAAAGCTTTGGGTTCCGCGCGAGCATCGCAATTTTCATTGGCTTGTCCCCTTCCTGTTCTTCTTTTTTGGTGCGCCCGCAAGGAACGATCTTCCCGAGTTTACGACAAGTTTGCGCCACCGGATAGATGTCCGACCCAAGATAAGCTCAAATCCCATCTGGGCGCGGTTCGCAAGCGACACATCAATGCGCCAACGGCGCCCGCCAAGTCGCAATGAGGTGTTGATAATCACCCGGCGTTCGGGCACGCCGCTCGTGTTCTTGATTTCCCGAACATCACTGACAGGCGTTTCACATTTCCGCCAGCTGTCTGGATTGCCGGTGTTTGCAAGTTTGAAGCGCACCCACTCGGTATTATCCCGCTCGAACACCTGAATATCTTCTGCATGCAAGGCCGCTGTTCTGGCACCTGTGTCGATCTTTGCTCTTATGTCACTAATGCCGAGCTCAGGTAGGTCAACAAGCTCCTGCCATCCTATGGCAGCGACGCCTGAAAAATCCTGATTTTGTGCAATATTGCTAGCCACCCAAGCCTCTTCGCCAGTGGGCGTTTTAGCCCGGAGCCTTCTCAAATCGAAATTCTAGAATACAACCGGCTGTCTCTCGCAAGCAAGCTTCCATTGCTCATTCAGCAACCGCAGAGACCCTGTCCACATTGATCCATGAACGCCAGTTGCGTGGTTCGATCTGGTCGTTGAATTGAACGGTTTCGGAGAATTTTTTGGATGACCCCGGCACAATCTTGAGATCATAGAGACCAACGCTACGTTCCCCAATTACACTGCATGCACTCTTTAACGACTGAAAGGTGATTTCTTGTTGAGTGGTGTCGAAATAGACCGGACAATCAAACAATGACACCCGTAGATACACCTCCTTAACAGAGTTCTTTTCAGAGAGATTCTTGATGTCCCCTGACACGGTCCAGGAGAAAAGATCAGGCGTCTGATGTTGTTTGCCCTGTCCATCTACAGTTGTCTTCTTTCCAGGAGTCAAAGACCTGCGTAACAGGGCAACGTCGCTGGGCTTCAAGGCAAGTTGGGACGTTTCCTGTTTTCGGGTAAGTTCTTTGACTTCTGCAACCGACGGGTCTGGTACTGGTTGCACGGCTTCTCGCCGGTCAGGATTGTCGAGAAAGTAGAAAAATATTGCCAAAATCGCGGCAATCGCTCCCAGGACACTGAGACCAATGACCCGGGTCGACTTGCTGTCTGAAAACATCCAGACAAGAATTCCAGCTACCAAAAACAAAAATGCCCAGCGAAACACGGTCAACGACTCCCGTTATTATCCTTTAAAATATGGAGATGCGCCTTGCTGGCGTCAATGTGTCATCGAACATAGACCGCATTGGTAAAGATCGCGCAGTATCGATAAAATGAAGAAAGACACTTCAATCCTGATTTCTGGGGCTGGTCCCGTGGGGTTGACGGCTGCTGTTAAGTTGTCGCGCCGGGGATATAAACCCACAATAATTGACAATGACGGGGAACCAACGCCAGAATCACGCGCGCTGGCGATTAACCCAAGGACCCTGGATATTCTTGAACCCGCCGGGGTATCTGAGCAGCTTTTGGCAGAAGGAAACCGGATAAACGGGGTGATATTCCGATCAGACGGAGAAGAGCTGATGAGGCTTGAGCTGAAGCATCTCCAGCACCGCTTCAACTTTCTACTTGTTCTCCCTCAATCTCGAACTGAGGAACTGCTGATCGGCAAGCTCAAGGAACTTGGTATTGATGTTCGATGGTATATTGAGTTGATCGGCTTTGAACGAACTCCAGATGGCTTTGTCTGCCAACTCGAAACGAAAGAGAGGGCCGAAGAAATCCGAACCGAGCTGTTGATTGGTGCCGATGGTGCGCATTCTCTTGTGCGAAAGTCTTTGGGTATGAGTTTTGACGGTGAAACTGAACCTCAGGAATTTGGCCTTGCAGACGTGGTGCTCGATGATTGGCCATTCCCCTTCGACTATGGCGTACTCCATCAGGAACCAGGTCAAGTGCTTGCCTTTTTCCCCATATCCGAGGGCCACGGGCGTCTGGTCTGCAATCATCCTGATGTGCTGAACCGCTTGCCAGCAGTCGCGAAGGTGAAAGAGGTCAACTGGCAGTCAACATTCCGGATCAGCTATCGGCAGGTTGAGACTTATCAGCAGGGTAATGCCTATTTGGCGGGTGATGCCGCCCACATCCATTCCCCCGTCGGGAGGAGATGAATGAATCTTGGCATCGAAGATGCGGCCACGTTGGCCTGGCTAATTGAAAAAGGAGATACCGGAAGATACAGTGGTTTGCGGCACACTGTTGGCGAGAAGGTGCTCAAATTTACGGAAGCTCAAACGCGTCAGATAATGAGCACAAACCCTCTTCAACGCGTTCTGCAAAACTGGGTTGCGCCATTCATGCTGCAGTTCCCAGCGGTTCAAAGGATGGCTGTCACTTGGCTGGTTGGGCAAGATACACCACAGCCGCCCTGGCTTTGAAGGACGCCTAATTGTCCTTCCGTAATTCGGAAAGCGCATGATCTACGGCTTGTGCTAGTTCATGAAGACGATCAAGTTCTTCTGGCAAGACTGTACCGTCGGCTTCCATCACCTTCGCATGATCGTAATTTGCGGAAACTTCGTGCCTTAGGTCTTCCGCGCGATGACGGACAAACATCAAGGTAACCTGATCTTCCGCCCGGTGCAAACTCATATCCGCCTTGGCGATAAACGCCAAAATACGAAGCTCATCACCGATTTCCGTTAGAACTTTCCGGGTGGTGCCGTGATCGTCCGAGAGTTCGCCGGCTGTCTCCTGATAAGGTGCAAAGAATGCGCGCAAGTCAGGAATGCACTCGCCAGAGCCGTGATTAGCTGCCTCAATGATCCGGTCGAGCAGGAAAGTGCGGTCGCTCCGCCGCCGGTAGCAATAGGCCAGTAACCGGTCGCCATCCTCTGCGTGAACAATGCGTTTGCAGGTGATCAAACGGTTGGATTGCCGTCCCTCGGCATCCTCATAGGCGATTTCCAGCCGGATTCCATCGATTACAGCCTCAGGTTCGTGCTCTCCTGTGGCATGGCATGCATGTCGAGGCTGTCGGCCTCGTCACGAGCATTCTCTTCAAGGGGTGTGGACGGGCGAGGTTGGGTTTTCTGCGCCTGAACCGCTTACAACTGCTCTTAACCGGGTAAATATCCCCATAATTCAACCGTTGCTCTACCCATACCAATAGCCTGTGTGCCAAAGCAGAAGAACAGCGTCAAACTGAAATGTTCAGATTGGGGAGTGCTGGTTGCAGATTACTTGGCGCAACGCTCAACCCAAAGCATGCCGCGTCGGCGCAACCTGCGAGGCAAAACTTGCACCCTTTGCAGGCAACCAATCGTCTTTTTGAGCCGTTTCTCTTTGTTACCCCGCCGAATGTAGGCCACTATTCGCCGAGCTGCCGCCAGTTGTTTCTTTCGGCAGGAAGCAGTCCGCTTAGGTGTCTTCTCTTTGGCGCAAGTGATCTTTGCAGCTCGTTCCGCGCGGGTCATGAAATAGGCTTCTGAACGCTTCGGTGTTGCTGCAGAGGCGGCTGAGCTTGTGTAAGCTGTTACTACGAAAGCAAGGAGCGCGGGCAACAAGAGCAGAAATTTGGATGTTTTTTGAATCATGCTGGTCTCTTAGAAGGGGATTAAGGCAGCACTGTGAGTCGGAACTCGATAAATGCTTATGACACAAACGTGGAAGGTCTCAACCTGTTTATTGGCCAAAACGGTTGCTGAACGATTGTCGGAGGAGATTGAAGACGCTTGCCAGGAATTGGGAGGCGTGGTCAGCGCGTTTGAAACTGACCTGGAAACAGAACACTGGCGCCTCGAAATTTACTTCGAGGATCAACTTCCCGATGAGGGTGTGCTCAGGCGTTTACTTCCCGAAACTGAATTCACGTCCGAACTCTTGCCGCAGACTGATTGGGTCAGTCACTCCCAAAGTGCGCTCAGTCCGATAAACGCAGGACGCTTTTTCGTACATGGGGAACATGATCGCCACCACAGGCCCGCTGGTGGGGTGAGCGTTGAAATACAGGCTGGTCAGGCGTTCGGGACTGGTCATCACGGCACTACCCGGGGCTGTTTGCTTGCCTTGGAGCATGTCTTACGGCGTCGAAAACCGATGAATGCGCTTGATGTTGGGTGTGGTTCTGCTCTTCTGGCCATTGCATTCGCGAAAATCGCAAGCTGGCCTGTGATTGCGAGCGATATTGATCCAGTAGCCGTTCGAGTGGCACGAGAGAATGCTCGAAACAATCGATCTGGCACCTTGGTCCGCACGCTGGTCGCGATTGGCACCCAACATAATGAGATTCGCAATTCAGCGCCGTTCGATCTTGTGTTTGCAAATATCCTTGCCTCATCGTTGGTGGCGATGAAGAAAGAGCTGTCACAAACGGTTTCCCGAGGAGGGGACTTGATCTTGTCAGGCATAACGGTCGATCAGGAAACCCGCTTATTGGCCTCCTACCGTCCATTCGGCCTCGTTCTGAACAAGCGCTGGAGGTTGGACAATTGGTCTACACTGCTATTGCGGCGATCAAGTCTTTGAACACAAAGAAAAAGCGTCCCCGAATTTCTTCGGGAGCGCTCTTTTCAGTCTCATTTGCCAGTAGTCGGACTAATCAGATTGACTAACACCGTTGCCGGATGGCAATCGGCGAAATCCTTTAGTCCGCTAGTCCGCCGCTGGCAGTAGGAGCCTTTCAAACGTGGCTGCCGCCCCACACACGTGCGTGGATGTCGGCGCGTTCCAGGCCGATGTCGGCGAGGAGACGATCATCCAGATTACTCAATTGACGCTCAGTTGCTGAAAGCTGGAAGAAGCGTACTGTGTTGTGCCAGATTTTCGTCGGCAGGTTGAATACGCCCTTCGAATCTGGTCCGAAAAAGGCCTTGCTGTTGACTGCGGTTGCGTAGACCATGGGCTTTACTCCATTTTAAGTATCAACGGCACCATTGCTGCTGAATTGGTTGATCCGATTGTCTCGGGCGCCGGCTGTTTGATTGTTTAGCGGCGTCTTTGAACTCACCCCTATCTATGCTTTTCGCAGTGGCGTACCAGCGCAGTTTTCGCATTACAGCAATGCAGAAACTGCATGGCTAGTTAAATCTTGTTAAGTTAATGAAAAATTGCCTTAATTCGGACATTTTACGTCCAGATTCGGATCGAAATTCAAGTGAATTCGGCGTTCATATTGCGTTGCAATATTGTTTGAAATTCGACGCAATTTTGATCGAGTTTTCGACAAAATAGGTTACTCTGCCTGAGGGCGGATTAGTGGAGGTTTGCACTTACCTAATTGCCGCTCTAGAACTGATCGAATGTATCAATCCTTTGATGAAAAGAGCCAAGGCTACACTAGCGCGGCGCGCACGGATACCTTGCGCAAAGAACTTCAGATCCAGAACTTGGATGGCTTTATTATTCCCCGTTCAGACGAACATCAGGGGGAATATGTTGGACCTCATTCCGAGTGCCTTTCCTGGCTCACGGGCTTCACCGGCTCTGCTGGTGTGGCCGTTGTTCTAAGAGACAAAGCGGCAATCTTTGTGGATGGACGCTACACAGTACAATCGGCCGAACAGACCGATGGTGAAGTGTTTGAACAGTGCCATCTGATCACCGAACCGCCGGCCAAATGGATCTCTTCAAATCTGACACCCGATGCCCGGCTCGGGTTTGATCCCTGGTTGCACACCGTCAACGGTGTAAAACAGCTCCAGTCGGCCTGCAGCAAGGCAGATGCTGTACTTGTTCCAGTCACCCAAAACCCGCTGGATACAGTTTGGCAGGGGCGGCCGGTCAAACCTCAGGCACAGGTCTATACTCATCCAACACAGTTTGCCGGCGAGAGTGCTGCAGAGAAGCAAAACAAACTTGGTTCCGCATTGGTAGAGGCCGGGGCAGATTCCACCGTCCTGACAATTCCTGAGTCCATTGCCTGGGCTTACAATTTTCGGGGAAGTGACGTACCTCATACACCTGTCCCGCTTGTCTTTGCGATTGCAAAACTTGATGCAAAGGATGAGATATTCTTGGAAACAGACCGGGTCGATGAGGACGTTATCCGTCAACTTGCGGAAATTGCTGTAATCAAGGAGCCGAACCAGTTTCAGGTGAGCCTTGAGAGCTTCTCTGGATCGAAAGTTCTGATTGATCCCGCCTGGTGCGCCAAAGCTATTGAAATGGCGCTCAAAAAGGGCGGCGCCCAGATTATCTCGGGCGCAGATCCTTGCCTGTTGCCCAAGGCTTGCAAAAACGAAGTCGAGCAGAACGGAGCCCGCGTTGCCCATATTCGCGATGGTGCGGCGATGGCCAGGTTCCTGACTTGGCTGGATGCAGAAGGGCCATCCGGTAACGTTAGCGAAATAGATGCCGCCAGGAAGCTGGAGGCTTGCCGCAAGGAAACAGGTGAGCTGAAAGAAATAAGCTTCGACAGCATCTCGGGGGCAGGCCCGCATGCTGCGCTGCCCCACTATCGGGTTAACACGTCCTCCAACATCAATCTGGAGGCCGGTACGCTCTATCTGATTGATTCCGGCGCTCAATATCTGGATGGAACCACTGACATCACCAGAACGGTAGTGATCGGCCAGCCGACCTATGAAATGAAAGACCGCTATACACGCGTCTTGAAAGGCCATATCGCAATTGCGCGTGTCAGGTTCCCTAAAGGCACAAATGGCGCTCAGCTGGACACTCTGGCGCGTCTTGCCCTGTGGGAGGCTGGTTTGGACTTTGACCACGGCACTGGCCACGGAGTTGGCAGCTTCCTTTCCGTTCATGAGGGGCCGCAAAGAATCGCAAAGTCCGGCTCTATTCCGTTGGAGCCGGGCATGATCATCTCAAATGAACCCGGTTACTATAAGGAAGGTGCATTTGGGATCCGCATCGAAAACCTGGTGATCGTGCACAAAACGGAGAAACGGCCGGGCGAAGAACGGGATATGTATGCGTTTGAAACCATCACCTTCACACCCATCGACACCAAGGTGATTGATCCGGATTTGCTGGATGACGAAGAGCGCAAATGGCTTAACGATTACCATGCGGAAGTGCGCGAAAAGATTTCTCCGCAACTTGATGGGGATGTGCTCGCCTGGCTGGTAAGGGCAACAGAGCCGATCTAGAGCGACGGGTGGCGTGCGGAGGGCCATAGCGATGCTGACAGGGCAAATATTGCAACGATCCGCAAAGAGGTTTCCCGGAAAACCTGCAATCATTTGCGGTTCGCAGGTGCTGAGGCTGAGCTACGCCGAGTTGGACAAACGTGCCAATCAGCTTGCGAACGCGTTGCTGGAGTTGGGGCTCGCCAAAGGCGCCAAAGTCGCGATGCTAAGCCGAAACCTCCCTGAATATGGCATTGTGTTTTTTGGCGTTGCACGAACTGGTTATGTTCTAACAGAATATATCTGTCCTCTATGCGCCGGATGAATTGGCCTATGTTCTGGAAAAGGCCGATGTAGAAGTCTTGATCTTTGATGAGGCCTTTTCAGACAAGGTTGATGCGGTCTGCAAATCGCTGGCGAAACTAAAGACACTCGTCTGTATTGGTGGCAACGGGAAAGCTGATAGAACCGGGGACTTTCAGACCTTCATTTCGGCTCATTCGATTGAGGATCCCGCCGTAGAGTTGTCCGAGTGGGATCCGTTCTGTATGACCTACACAGGCGGCACGACCGGACGTCCCAAGGGCGTTCTGTGCAATCACAGGGCACGGGCTGCTCACGGCGCATACCGTTATGGTGGAAGAAGTCATAGATGAGCGGGACCGTGTTGGTATCGTAACACCCTTATTCCACGTTGCTGCACTCAACATCATGTTTCAGCCGGCAATATTGGCCGGGGCAACCATCCTGTTTTTGACGAAATGGGACCCTGGCGACTTCACGGCAATGGTGTCTGAGCACCAGATGACAACGAACTTCATGGTGCCCGCGCAAGCGGTGATGCTTCTCAATCATGAGGGTTTTGACGCCAACGCCCTGAAGTCCTGGCGCAAGGCAAGCTTTGCTGGCGCGCCGATGCCTGACTGGGTGTAAACAGAACTTCGAAAGAGGTTGCCGGATCTGGTTCTGACACAGATCTACGGTCAATCTGAGATGGGTGTAATTACAGTCTTGCGCGATTGGTATTTGCCTCAGAAACTTGGCAGCGTTGGGCGCCAAGCCTACAACGTGGATGTTCGGGTCGTCGATATGGAAGGGCGCGACGTGAAGCCGGGTGAAATCGGCGAAGTTGTCTCCCGCGCAGATAATCTGATGATAGAGTACTACAACGAGCCGGACCAGACAGATGAGTTTTTCAGACTTGGTGATGGATGGGGCTGGTCAGGCGACGTTGCGATGATTGATGAGGAGAGATTTATCACCCTCGTCGACAGATCCAAAGACATGATCATCTCAGGCGGAGAGAACGTTTACCCCAAGGAAATCGAGGATGTGATCTACCTTTTGCCGGAGGTGGCGGAGTGTGCGGTTTTCAGAATTCCGGATGAAAAATGGGGAGAGGTTCCCGTCGCCTACCTTCAACTCAAGCCAGAGGCAAAATTGGAAGGCCGTATTGTGATAGATCATTGCCGCGAGAAACTTGCACAATTCAAGCGCCCGCAGATGGTTTGTTTTTTCGAAGATTTTCCGCGCACGCTGATCGGCAAGATCCAGAAGAACATCCTCGAGGAGAATTTCTGGAGCGACAGAGACAAGAAGATCTGACGTACGTCTGGGGAGCTGGTCACAAGCCGTTTGCCCTGCACAAGGAAACGGCTTGTGATGTTGTCTGTAACGCTTAATCGGTCGCAGCGATTACGCCGATTTCGACGGTAAATTGCGGAGCCGCCAATTTAGATTCAACACATGCACGGCACGGCGTGTTTCCTGGGGAGACCCAAGCGTCCCAAACGGCATTCATTTCGGCGAAGTCACCCATATCTGCCAGCCAGATCGTGGCCGAGATCAGTTTGGATTTATCACCGCCACCTTCTGCAAGCAAACGGTCAATAGCTTTGAGGATATCTTCGGTCTGTTCAGTTACCGAGCCGCCGGGAGCGCCTTGAGCAACTTGGCCCGCAGTATAAACAGTGTTGCCGTGGACCACGGCCTGGCTCATGCGCTCGCCCACATCGATACGTTTTAATGTCATTTCATGACCTCTTTGATTGGTTTGGAGGGATTTTGAGTTGTGCGGCGGAGCCTATCTGTTGGTTGTTTCGCAAGCAAGCAGACAGATGAGTAAAACCTTTAGGCGAAAGATGATTTTCGGGGTGCAACATGCAAGGTTTCGGTTGGTCAAATCATTGAGATCCAGCGAATTCATGCACGATCCCCATCTACCCGCTGAAGCCCTCACAAGCTTTGCTAACCGGTTCTTGCAGAAGTTGGGGTGTTCCCCATCAGTTGCGCAGGAGGTTGCCGAGCATTTGGTCGACGCGGATCTTTGCGGTGTCTATTCACACGGCGTATTCCGATTGACACAATATGCCGAGCAGGCGCGCTATGGCCGCTTTGATCCCTCAGGAGAACCTGATCTGACTTCAACTGACGGTGGCGATTCGCTGGTTGTGGGGAACCGTGGGTTGGCATTCTTGCAATGCGTCTCGCGACGGCTGTCGCTATTGAAGAAGCCAAATCCAACGGCACCGCCGCTGTGGGTACTGCAAATGTTCATCACACAGGGCGGCTCGGCGCATTTGCCAACCATGCCGCGCATGCGGGATGTCTGGCAATCATACTGGGTGGCGGAGCGCGGGAAGACTGGCTTCAGGTTGCGCCCTACGGCGGCACCAAGGGTATGTTGCCAATCAATCCTTATGCGTTTGGAATCCCGGGTGGCGCCAATGGACCAGTTGTCTTGGATTTTGCAACCTCTGCCGGTGCTGGGGGAAAGGTCTATGCGGCTCAATCAGCTCGCGAGGGTCTCTGCATTGACTCAAGTGGACACCCAACAAACAACCCTGATGGCTATTTCAACGGCGGAGCCTTGCTCCCGATGGCAGGTCCCAAAGGCTATGGCATGGCCCTTTTGGCGGAGCTTCTGGGAGAGGCAGTCTTCGGTGAAGTTATGGACGGATTGAACTGGATCTGTGTCTGCATTGATCTAATACCATCGCTCACTGATCCCACCCGATGGGCCCCTTCGCGCCCTCCGATTGAGATGGCGCGCCCTGGTTGATGCCTGAGGGTGTTCCAGGTTTGGCAGCAGTGATCTGCGATGTCGTCGCAGGTCTTGAAAACGAGGGTCGAAAGCCAAGTGTCCCGGATGAACGGCCAGACGTTCTCGACCGGGTTCACCTCTGGTGCCCTTGGCGGCCGTGGGACGAGGGTGATGTTGTCGGGGACAGCCCATTTGGGTGAGGGTCTGCCCTCCCGCCCGATCAAGGATCAGGAGGGCGTGTGCCCCGGCCTCCCGAAAGCAGAGGCCCGCAAGATCACCCGTGAAGAACATGAAGAGGCCCGCCAAGTCGTCGCCAAGTCGCCCGCGAAATAGCCAAGACCCGCCAATACGACATCTCGATGAAACTCAGAAAGAAGGTCGAGAGGCTCTTTGCCCACCTCAAACGCCTCCTCGGCCTCGGCAGATTGCGATTACCCGGCCCCTGCGGCGCAAATGATGAATTCCTGCGCGCCGCAACCGCCCAAAACCTCCGCAAATCAGCAAAGGGCTTTCCTGCACCGCAGCAAACGCAAAAAGCCTGATCAGAAAGGCGCTCGCGCACTCATTCCAAAACCACTTTCCGCACCCGCAACACTGGGTTCTTCCACAGAATCAGTTGACCAGCTGCTGCCATGGAAACCTCCCTTGTTTTGCATTGTGAAGCATGCCGAACATCGATTGGGAACCCCCCTCGGAGAGCCTGAGTCAGTGAGCCGCAGTATTAGTATGAGAATGCTGTAAACGGCTCATACCGGGCCGCAGCACAAACAGGCAAGCCAGCCCTTGACCACGTCAAGGCGGGAACCAGAGGCATCGGAGACACGCCAATCTGGCACGAGTATCAGCGATTGATTGTGCCAGGCACGTTAGCAAACGGCCGATCCGTGTTCATTGCCTTCACCCAGCATATGCGGGTCTTCATGGAAATTGCGGGTGCGCGGCAACCTGTACGAGCGTGACGCGCGCCTCAAGTCTTAACGTTGCCGGTTAGCCCTTAACAATTTTCTGCTTCTGAACACCAAGGCCTTCGATGCCCACAGTCATGACCTCGCCGTTCTTCAGGAACCGCTGAGGTTTCTGTCCTGCTCCCACGCCAGGAGGTGTTCCGGTTGCGATGACGTCACCTGGCTGCAGTGTCATGAACTTGGACAGATAGGACACGATCGTTGCAACATTAAAGATCATCGTCTTCGTGTTGCCATCCTGCTGACGCTCGCCGTCCACTTCGAGCCAGATATCAAGCTCATGAGGATTTGTGATTTGGTCAGTCGTCACCAACCATGGGCCCATCGGACCAAAGCCGTCGCACGCCTTGCCCTTGACCCATTGGCCGCCGCGTTCAATCTGGAATTCACGTTCCGAAACATCATTCACGATGGTGTAGCCGGCCACATGGCTCATGGCGTCTTTTTTCGAAACGTATTTGGTTTTTTTGCCGATAACGATGGCCAGCTCAACTTCCCAGTCCATCTTTTTGGAGCCGCGCGGCCGAACCACATCATCGTTTGGTCCTGCAACACAGTTCATGTGCTTTGAAAAAAGCACCGGTTCTTTGGGGATGTCGTGGCCGGTTTCTTTCGCATGGTCGGAATAGTTCAGGCCGATGCAGAGAAATTTTTCGAAATTTGCAATCGGCGCGCCGATCCGCGGATGGCCTTTGACGAGCGGCAATGAACCCGGTTTGATTTTCTTCAACCGCTCCAGTTTCTTTTCGATGGTGGTCGGGTTGATGTCATCGATCTTGCCGGAAAGATCACGGATCTTGCCGTCATCATCCATCATGCCTGGTTTTTCGCGGCCTTTTGGTCCGTAGCGCAGAAGTTTCATTTGCAGTGTGCCTCGTCGAGAATTTAGCGGCCGACTGGTTGGTCAGCGGTTGGGTGAAAAACCGGCTTATAGCCGAAGCTGAGCGCTTCTGCCACCGGGGTGGGGGTAAGAAGTTCCACGGTCAGATTTTTCGGCCGTGTACTGATTGTTCGATAACCTTCAAAACTCCACTCCAGCATCTGATCGCTGCGTAGCATCCAGACGGAATTTTCCAGGCGGATCATTGCGCCATCCGGCAGCTGATCAATGGGCGCCATGGTCGTACGTTGCTGTCTGCCAACCAGACGCGCAGCCTGCATGAGACCATCAAAATCCGGGGCGGAAATCCTTGCAGGTAACCCGTTTGGCTGCGCATAACATTCAAAGAATCTGACCGCATCTTTCCGGCGGCAAGCGCCGTTACCTGATCGAGGAAAAACAGTTCAGTGTAGCTGTTCGCCGACATGATCTCCCGCTGCCGGTCCTTGAATTCGAGCACGCAGCAGATCCAGGCCCTGCTGGCCCAACGGCGGTTGCCGAGGCGTTTTTCAGTCGTGTGAATGCGCCCTCCGCGGTTTCCGAAGAACAAGCCTCTGGCCGGATCAGCGACGATCTCTCCCCACGGCGTGACTCGGTTCTGGAACGGCATCTTACTTTTTTCTGGAACGCTGGGTCCGATGCAGGATGATGACGTGCAAGCGGCGCGGCCCGTGGGCGCCGAGTTCAATCTTCTGTTCGATATCGCCTGTGCGGGACGGGCCGGAAATCAGGTTCACCGTGCGCGGCATCTCGCCCTCGCCATGAACGGTGCGCACAACATCCCACACGTCTTCATACGACCCGGCAATGCGGCCCGCCTCGATGATCACGATGTGGTTCTCAGGCATGAAGTTCAGCGTAGTCGGATTATCTGCACCCGAGGTCATCACAAGCGTGCCTGTCTCGGCAACGGCGCCAAACGCGTGCGAGACCGAAACTTCATCGGTTTTTCTGGCAACGCCGGTACCAACCTGAAGCGTCGGGGCCTTGCCCCAGGGTAAGCTTTCAAGCGCCGGGTCCGCCCCGCGCCGGATTTTTTGCGGCAGGTTATAATTGCGCAGGTAGTCTACAACAGTTGCGGGAATATCCGTTGGAGATTTCAGCTCTTCAACCGTGCCGTCCACCGCTTCCATCATCTGGCGAAAGCGCTTCACATTCTGTGCTGCCGTTCCCTTGGCGCGTTCAGGGATTATGTTGCGACTGTGGCCTTTCAGCTGGTCAGCCACAGTCTCAATACGTTCTATCGCTTCTGGATCGATCCTGAGCGAATGCCGGACTCGGGCAAGGATCTCTTCACGGGCACTGGTGTATTCAGCCATTTTGTCTCTCTTTCCACATGTCCTGGAAGGTCTTGCCTTGTGGCGCGGGCATGTCGCGATACTTCACCCAGCCCCCGGCCAGCGGCACCTTGGCCAACCGCCCTTTGCCCTTGGCCATCTTTGAAAGTGTCTTTGCGGCAAGCCGCGTCACACGCCGGTAAAGGTTCGGCCGTTTGGCGAACCAGGCCCAGATGCCGAGCCCCTTCCGGAAAGTGAAAGGGCTGAGATGCTGCTCAAATTCCCGTTCGCGCCAGTTCCGCATCATGCGCGGCAGCGGAATGCGCATAGGGCAGACTTCTTCGCACCGACCACAGAAGGTTGACGCATTGGGCAAGTGCCCGGCTTCATCAACACCTATGAGATTGGGAGTCAGCACCGATCCCATCGGACCGGAATAGACCCAGCCATAGGCGTGCCCACCCACAGCCTGATACACCGGACAGTGATTGAGACAGGCGCCGCAACGGATACAGCGCAGTATGTCCTGGAACTCGGTTCCCAGCATGCTGGAGCGACCATTGTCCAGCAGCACCACGTGGTACTCGTGCGGTCCGTCAGGATCACCGATCCGGCGGCCACCGGTGGAAAATGTGGTGTAGTTGGAAATTTCCTGTCCTGTTGCCGAACGCGCCAGCAGGCGCACAAGGGTGCTGGCATCTTCGAGGGTGGGGACAATTTTCTCGATCGATGCGATGACGATATGTGTCTTGGGCAAGATCTGGGTGAGATCGCCATTGCCCTCGTTGGTCACGATGACAGATGTGCCAGTCTCGGCAATCAGGAAGTTTGCACCGGTGATGCCCACATCGGCATCGATGTATTTCTGCCTCAGGATCTGCCGGGCCTCATACACCAGCGATGCAGGCTCCTCAAGATTTCGGCCCGGCGGCAAGTCCACGTGATGACGGCGGAAATCGGCTTCGACCTGGTCCTTGTTCACATGGACCGCAGGCGCGATAAGGTGGCTCGGAGTCTCGCCACGCAGTTGGATGATATATTCGCCAAGATCGGTCTCGACCGGCCGGATCCCTGCCTCTTCCAGACCTGCGTTCAATCCGATTTCCTCGGAGATCATCGATTTGCTTTTGGTGATAGATTTGGCGCCCCGGGTGGAACACAAATCAACGATGATTTCGCGGGCCTCATCGGCAGTCGCGGCCCAGTGCACCACGCCGCCGCTTTCAAGCACCTTGCTCTCATAAGCCTCGAGATAAAGATCCAGGTGATCGAGCACATGGTTCTTGATATCCCGTCCCTGATCACGGAGAGCCTCGAACTCCGGGAGGGCGGCAGCAGCGTCGGTACGCTTCTGCACAAAGCCGCGCGGCACGTGAGCCATGGCGCGTTGCAACTGTGGATTTTTCAGCGCAGCGGCAGCGTTGTTCTTGAAGTCGTGGGCCGTGGATTTCATCAGCTGTCCCCTTCCCCGATCGGTGCTTGCATGGTTTCACCAGCAAGAACCTCGGCCACATGGCGCACTTCAATATTCGATCCGCCGCGCTTGAGCTTGCCGGCCATGTTCATTAGGCAGCCCAAATCACCAGCCAGCAGGACATCTGCTCCGCTGGCCTCTATGTTGGACAGTTTCTTTTTGAGCATGTCGTTGGAGATATCCGGATACTTCACACAAAATGTGCCGCCGAAACCGCAGCACACATTTGAGTCCGACATCTCGCGAAGTTCCAGACCATCCACGCTATTCAACAAGGCTCTGGGTTGCCCCTTGATGCCGAGCTCGCGAAGCCCCGAGCAGGAGTCATGATAAGTTACACTGCGGCCAAATTCGGCGCTTACATGTTTCACGCCTTTGACGTCGGTCAGGAACGAGACGAGCTCGTAGGTTTTGTCCGAGAGCGCCTGCGCCCTGGAACGTACGCCTGTGCCTTGGCCGAACAATTCGGGAAAGTGCTTTTTCAGCATGCCTGCACAACTGCCTGACGGCACCACCACATATTCATACGGCTCGAACGCCCGGATCAGTTTTTCCGCGATGGCCTTCGTGGTCTTGCGATCACCGGAATTGAAGGCGGGTTGGCCGCAACATGTTTGAACTTCGGGCACTTCCACGGTGCAGCCGGCATCTTCCAGCAATTTGACCGTTGAAAAGCCCACTGAGGGGCGAAAGATGTCCACCAGGCAGGTCACAAACAGACCGACCTTTGTTTTATTCTCGCTCATATTGTCTCCTGGTCTGGCAGCCGTGCCTTCGTTCGGGGCCCGCGACTACGCTGCATTTGTTCAAGACGCCGCGCCGAGGTTTCCTGACGGGACTGTGCTGTCTCCGCTTTCTCTCGCGCAACGGTCATATAAGAAATATGAAACTCGGCAGCTGTCCGGGCGGCATCCGGGTTGCCTTCGACAACGCTTGCAAAAATCGCTCGGTGCTGATCGAGCAGACGGTCCCGCGCGCCCGGGCTCTCATACAGAATCTGCCGATTGTGAAAGACTCCAGCTTTCAGCAGGGCATAGATACTACGAAGTGTCTGGATGAGGACGATGTTGTGACTGGCGTCCACAATCGCGCTGTGAAACTCCACATCCAGCTGAGATTCCTTTTCCGCATCCTTCGCCCGGTGCGCATCTTCCATCTGGATAAAAATTTTCCCCAGAATTTCCCGGTCAGCCGCAGTTGCCCGTTGAGCCGCAAAGCTTGCCGCTATGCCTTCCACTTCCTGGCGGAACTCCAGATAATCTGTCGTGGCTTTTTCATGCTTGCCAAACAGCGGGATGATTGGCTCAGCGAAAACAGATCCCATCACATCGGCAACGAAGGTACCGCCACCCTGGCGTGCTACGAGCAAGCTACGGCTTTCCAGCTCCAGCAACGCGTCGCGCAGGCTGGGCCGGGAGACTTCAAGTGTTTTGGCAAGTTCGCGTTCGGGTGGCAGCTGATCGCCTGACCTCAGCACGCCTTCCAGGATCAATGCTTCGATCTGCCGTGCAACGGCATCGGAAACCTTGACCTGTTCTATGCGCTGAAACATCGCCGCCATCGCCTAACCGGAATGAGCCCCCACACCTACGGAGGCTCATTTGATCAGCGTAATATGACGATCAGAAAAATTGGTCAAGTTGTACGACCAATTTGATCCAAATCGGTTTGTCGCGGAAAATCTTATTCCGACGGAGCCGGAACGCTCTTGAGGTAAGCAATCAAATTAATGCGCTGCTTTTCCTTGCTGAGGCCGGCAAACGCCATTTTGGTGCCTTTGAGGAATTTCTTTGGTTTCTTCAGGAACGCATCCAGGTTTTCCTCGGTCCAGACAAGCGGCGGATCTCCAGCAGCTTTGTCCTTGATGGCCTTGGAGTATTTGAAACCTTCAATACTCGCGGCCGGGCGACCGATGATCCCCACCAAGTGCGGACCAATCTTTTTCTTTTTTTTCTTAACCGTGTGGCAGGCCTTGCACTTGTTGAAGACCTTTTTACCCTTTTTCAGATTCGGTTCTTCCGCGTGCGCGCCCAACGAGAAGGTGGCAGCAGCCAGCGTTGCCAGAATAAGTCTTGCTTTCATTTGGATCGTTCCCTTAGCCTTGGACAAAAGTTCGGCGCGATTGTCGCGTTTCAGCGGTCATTCACAACATGACAAATGTTCACATCTGTGTGGGGATTGACAGCGCACCACAAATGGTAAAAAAAACAAACCAAATCTAACATCGACTGAGAGAAGTTTATGTCGAACCTCAAAATGCCTGACGTTGATCAGGAGACGCTTGCAAGGCGAAAAATGATCACTGACGACCTGCGCCGCATCGTTCCAGGTGAGGGGGTAATCGACGAAGCTGACGAGATGCGGGCCTATGAGAGCGACGGCCTCACTGCCTACAAGCAGATCCCGCTGCTCGTCGTTCTGCCAGAGACCGTGGACCAGGTATCCCAGGTTCTGAAATACGCCCAAGAAAAGGAAATCAAGGTGGTGCCGCGCGGCGCCGGGACCTCCTTGTCGGGCGGTGCACTGCCTTTGGCCGACGGCATTCTGCTGGGCCTCGGCAAGTTCAACAAGGTTCTGGAGATTGACTACGAAAACCGCTGTGCAGTGGTGCAACCGGGTGTGACTAATCTCTCCATCACACAAGCCGTGCAGCATGAAGGGTTTTATTATGCACCCGACCCATCTTCTCAGATCGCCTGCACGATTGGCGGCAACATCGCGGAGAATTCCGGCGGTGTACATTGTCTGAAATATGGATTGACTACAAATAACTTACTTGGTCTGGAAGTTGTGCTCATTACAGGTGAAGTAGTCCGGATCGGCGGCAAGCATCTGGACAGCGGGGGATATGACCTGCTCGGGCTGATGGTGGGATCAGAGGGCCTGCTTGGCGTGGTCACGGAAGTGACGGTGCGCATCCTGAAATCTCCTGAGACGGCCCGCGCCGTTCTGGTCGGCTTCCCCTCAAGTGAAGATGCCGGGCAATGTGTTGCTGACGTTATCTCTACCGGCATTATTGCTGGCGGCATGGAGATGATGGACAAACCTGCCATCCATGCGGCCGAAGAGTTTGTGCAAGCCGGTTATCCCCTGGACGTGGAAGCTCTTTTGATCGTTGAGCTCGATGGCCCTGGGGCAGAAGTGGATCTGCTGATCGAGCGGGTTTCGAAGATCGCCAAGAAGAACAAAGCCGTATCGATACGGGTCTCAAACTCTGAAGAGGAACGGGCCGCGTTCTGGGCCGGGCGCAAGGCAGCGTTTCCGGCGGTTGGCCGCATTTCGCCTGACTATTACTGCATGGACGGCACCATTCCCCGGCACCAACTGCCTAAGGTCCTGTCCCGGATGAATGAGCTTTCCGAACAGTATGGTTTGCGCGTCGCGAACGTGTTTCATGCGGGCGACGGCAATTTGCATCCGCTCATTCTTTACGATGCGAATGTTCCAGGCGAACTGGAAAAGGTGGAAGATTTCGGCAGCGATATTCTAACACTCTGTGTCGAGGTGGGCGGCGTGCTCACCGGGGAACATGGCGTTGGCGTGGAAAAACGGGACCTGATGCCATCCATGTTTACCGAGACAGATCTCAACCATCAGCAACGCGTTAAATGCGTGTTCGATCCTGATGGCCTGCTGAACCCGGGCAAAGTCTTCCCGGAACTGCATCGCTGCGCTGAACTCGGCCGCATGCACATCAGCAAGGGCAAGGTGCCCTTCCCGGACATCCCAAGGTTTTAGCCGGCGTCATGTCATCAATAGTGAGGCCAGAGACGCAGGAACAGCTGCGCGAGACCGTGCAGTGGGCCGTCTCGGAAGAAAAACCGCTGGAAGTTGTGGGGACTGGCAGCAAGCAGGCGCTTGGCAGACCGGCCCAGCAGGAACTGACGCTCGATATGTCTGCCTTCAAGGGCGTGACGCTGTATGAACCGGAAGAGCTTGTTCTGTCTGCGCGGGTCGCTACACCGCGCGCTGCAGTGGAAAAGAAGCTCAAGGCAAAGGGTCAGGAATTTGCTTTCGACCCGCCGGATCTTTCCAAGCTGCTGGGGGCGAAGAATTCCGGCACGCTTGGCGGCATGATCGCGACCAATTTTGCCGGACCGCGGCGCATCAAGGCGGGAGCCGTACGCGACCACTTCCTCGGTTTCACGGCTGTATCCGGGCGCGGCGAGATCTTCAAATCGGGCGGACGTGTTGTCAAAAACGTCACCGGCTATGATCTCTCCAAAGTGATGGCCGGTTCCTGGGGCACACTCGCCGTGATGTCGGACGTGACCTTGAAAGTTCTCCCCGCAGCTGAAACAGAAGCAACATTTACGCTCGAAGACTTGTCTGACGAGAATGCCTCAAAGGCCATGTCGGCCGCGCTGCAATCGAGCTGCGAAGTCTCCAGCGCGGCCCATTTGCCGGAAGACATCAAAGGGGCCGCCACGACGGCCTTGCGGCTGGAAGGCATTGATGCTTCCGTTGAGTACCGGTTTGGAAAATTGGCCGAACTGCTGGCCCCGTTCGGCAAGGCCGGCCTGCTCAAGGAAAAAACTTCCCGGAAATTCTGGGCAGAGGTGCGGGATGTGGCCTCGTTTGCTGGAAAGTCAGAACGCCCGGTCTGGCGCATATCAGTGCCGCCCATGGACGGGCACAAAGTGATCAAATCCATCAGTGCGGTTTGTGAGGCGCGATACTATTTTGATTGGGGTGGCGGACTGATCTGGTGCGAAGTGCCCGAAGACAACAATGCCAGCGTCCATTATATGCGCGGGGCCTTGGTGGACACCACAGGTCACGCTACACTGATCCGTGCGCCCCAACAGACCCGGGCCGCTGTTGACGTGTTCCAGCGTCCCTCGCCTGGCCTCGCAATTCTCTCAACCCGGATGAAGGAGGCGTTCGATCCGCAACGCATTCTCAACCCCGGCCGCATGTATCCGGAAGCCTGAGCGGACGCACCATGCAGACAAGTTTTTCCATCAAGCAATTGGCCGATCCGGATTTTGCCTATTCAGAATCCATCCTGCGCAATTGCGTGCATTGCGGCTTCTGCACGGCCACCTGCCCCACTTATGTGGAACTGGGCGATGAACTCGACAGCCCCCGCGGCCGCATCTACCTGCTGAAAGAAATGCTGGAGAGCGGCAAGGCTCCGACCGCCGGCGTGGTCAAACATATCGACCGCTGCCTCTCATGCCTGTCGTGTATGACCACCTGTCCTGCCAGTGTAAATTACATGCATCTGGCCGATCACGGCCGAGCCTATATCGGTAAGCATTATGAGCGGCCCCTTTTGGACAAACTGATCCGCAAGGTTCTTCAGATCGTTCTGCCAAACCCGAAACTCCTCCGCACATCGCTCAGTCTCGCGCGGCTGGCGCGCCCTCTCGCAGGGCTGTTCAAAGGCAGTTCTGCACTCAAACCGTTGGGGGCGATGATTGAACTCGCACCCAAATCTACACCTGCCGCAACCCCCACATGCACACCTGGCGCGTTTGCGCCGAAAGGGGAAAAGGCGGGCCGTGTTGCGCTGCTCACAGGTTGCGCGCAGCCCGTGCTCAACCCGGGAATCAATGAAGCAACCGTTCGCTTGCTCAACCGGCTTGGGGTCGAGGTCGTTGTTCCGGCAGCCATGGGCTGTTGCGGAGCACTCACACACCATATGGGCAAGGTGGCCGATAGCCACGAGAAGGCTAAAGCGAACGTGGATGCCTGGATTGCGGAGATGGATGGCGTAGGCCTTGATGCCATCATCATCAACACCTCCGGCTGCGGCACGACGGTGAAGGACTATGGCCACATGCTAAGCCAGGATCCCAAGTATGCGGATAAGGCGAAACGTGTTTCTGCGATTACCAAAGATATCTCGGAATATTTGACCGAACACGGATTGGGAGACGTAAAGGTTCCTGAGCAACTGCGGATCGCCTATCATTCCGCCTGTTCCCTGCAGCATGGCCAGCAGGTGAAGAGCGAACCAAAGGCTCTGCTGCAAGCGGCAGGGTTTGAAGTTGCCGATCCTGCCGAAGGGCACCTGTGTTGCGGATCGGCTGGCACCTACAACATCCTTCAGCCTGAGATCGCCGGCCGCCTGAAGGCGCGCAAGGTGCATAATATAGAGAATACAAAACCCGATGTGATCGCCGCTGGCAACATTGGCTGCATGACGCAAATTGCGTCGGGCACGGGGATCCCCGTTGTTCACACGGTCGAGCTACTGGACTGGGCAACCGGCGGACCGAAGCCGGCGAACCTGAATTAGGGTTCAGACAAGCGGCGTCGGCCAGTCCGAAGTCTCGGTTTGAGACCGGTTTCGAGGCGTTATTGATCGGCTTCACGACAGGCATCCGCCAAAGAAGATTGTTATGGACATGGATCAAGCATCAGCCCAACCTGCGAAGAACAGGAGGCCGCGCCTATTGGTCGACAAGGCCCCACTAATACTGCGGCTCACTGACTCGGACTCTCCGAGGGGGGTTCCCAATCGATGTTCGGCATGCTTCAGCATGGAAAACAAGGGAGGTTTTCCATGGCAGCAGCTGGTCAACTGATTCTGTGGAAGAACACAGTGTTGCGGGTGCGGAAAGTGGTTTTGGAATGAGTGCGCGAGCGCCTTTCTGATCAGGCTTTTTGCGTTTGCTGCGGTGCAGGAAAGCCCTTTGCTGATTTGCGGAGGTTTTGGGCGGTTGCGGCGCGCAGGAATTCATCATTTGCGCCGCAGGGGCCGGGTAATCGCAATCTGCCGAGGCCGAGGAGGCGTTTGAGGTGGGCAAAGAGCCTCTCGACCTTCTTTCCGAGTTTCATCGAGATGTCGTATTGGCGGGTCTTGGCTATTTCGCGGGCGACTTGGCGAGCGACTTGGCGGGCCTCTTCATGTTCTTCACGGGTGATCTTGCGGGCCTCTGCTTTCGGGCAGCCTTTTATCTTTGATGGGCAGGCCTGACAGGTGTGCTTCAGCGCCTGATACTTTGCGACGCCCTTGCCCGTCGGACCGCGGTTCGGATCGGAACAGTTCCGGCGCAACTGCTTTAGCGCTTCGCCTTCCGGACAGAGCTATTGGTTGTTCTCAGCGTCCCATTCGAAATCAGCACAAGACCCTGTGCCATCCTTGCGACTAGCCTGGTCGAGCCCTGGGATGTGGGGTTTGATGTCGCGTCTCACCAGCCAATCCAGCCTTGGACCTGATCCACAGGCGGCCGTCCGCAATAAGCTGCTCAGGATGGAGAGCAAATTTATCCTTGACCCGGTCTGACCTTGAGCGCACGCAGCCAACCTCAGCTTGTCGGATCGATCTGCTCGCCTCAACACCGACGATCACGCTGGGGTCAGTGTCAATCAGAGAGTTCGTGGAACAGGCAAAGATTGCAGGACCTTTACGGGCTGCTGTCCACTGACTGGACGGGTCGGAATGTGATGTGAACTCAGGCTCAACAGTCGTTGCTGCCCCAAAGGCGGCATCATCCAGGACTTCCAAATATGCCTTCACCGCGCGGGGCGCCTCTCCTGGATCAATGGCGCTGCGATCCCACTCTTCCCCGGGCCTGGAGTTCTGCTTGTTGGCGTCGGCTTCAATCAAACCGCCATCCGCCGCAAAACGCTGACCGCTTGACAGACCGGCAGAAATGCACCGCGCTACGGTCATCTCGAAGAGGGGCCGCAGCAAATCACTGTCGCGGAACCTGCCATGACGGTTCCTGGAAAAAGTGCAATGATCCGGCACAGCGTCTGTCAGATCGAGACGACAGAACCAACGATACGCCAAGTTCAGATGCACCTCTTCGCAAAGCCGCCGCTCTGACCGGACCCCCAGGCAATACCCGACCAGCAGCAGGCGGATCAGCACCTCGGGATCAAGTGAAGGACGACCAGTATGACTATAGAAATCCGCCAGATGCCCACGGAGGCTGCTGAGATCAACAAACCGATCTATTGAGCGCAGAAGGTGATCTTTCGGTACAGGATCCTCAAGCGAAAACTCATAAAACAGCGCAGCTTGTGCTTCTTTCTTCGGTCCTGACATCGCCATCAAACCCCTCCAGCAATACAAGAATTGAAGCAGCGATCAGCACACCAAGCAAGAAGAGTTTTTCAACAAAATTAACTGAGATCGGACTTTCTGGGCGATGACCTGCCTCGCACAGAGCGCAAGAGCGAAGAGGCGGATCAGACGCGGCAGCTTCTTGCCCTGGCGGTGATCCTCGACGGTGGGTCTCGCCGCGAGGCCGCGCGCACCGGCGGCGGGGGCCTGCAGGTGATCCGGGACCGGGTGTTGCGCTTCAAGGCCGGCGGCGCGGCGGCCCTGGTGACCCGCAAGGCGCCCGCAAAGACGCCGATCCTGACAGACGAACACCGCACGTCGCTGGCAGCGACTGTTGAGGCGGGTCGATCTGGCGCAGGGGGCGCAGGAGGAACCGGGCGTCCCGGTCAGTCGTCAGACGCCGGGACGGGACCTTCGCGCCATGGGGTTGGCCAAGCTCTCCGCCCGCCCGCAGCACTCCGCACAGCACGACGAGGCCATCGAGGTGTTCAACAAAACGTCTGCGACGTCGTCGACCACATCCGCACCCAATGTGGCGGCAAGCCGATAGAGCTCCGGGTTCAGGACGAAACCCGGATGGGTCAGAAGAACAAACGCACGCGACGCTGGGCGCGGCGGGGGACGCGGCCCCGCGCGCCGCACGATCAGCGGACCGAAGGGGCCTATCTCTTCGGCGCCCTCTGCCCTGCCAGGGCCAAGGGCGACGGGCGGGTCATGCCCTGGTGCGACACTCACCCCATGGCTGAGCCTCTCAAGCTCATCGGTCAACAGGTCGAGGCCGGGGCACACGCCCTCCTGATCCTTGATCGGGCGGGAGGGCAGAGCTCACCCAAATGGGCTGTCCCCGACAACATCACCCTCGTCCCACGGCCGCCAAGGTCACCAGAGGTGAACCCGGTCGAGAACGTCTGGCCGTTCATCCGGGACACTTGGCTTTCGACCCTCGTTTTCAAGACCTGCGACGATATCGCAGATCACTGCTGCCAAGCTTGGAACCCCCTCATTCATCAACCAGGGCGCGTCATCTCAATCGGAGGGCGCGAATGGGCCCATCGGGGGGGAGCAGTGAGCGATGGTATAAGCCGGTTCAGAAAGATCTCAAGCTACAGGCGGGTTGCTGAGGAATGCCTTTCTGAACTCCGGACTTGTCCTCCAGCCCCCGGATTCGAAAGGGTTGAGATACCCGGAGAACGTGAACGGGAGACGCGCGCAATCAGATTGAGGGATGGTATCCCCGTTCCCGCTGCGACATTAGAGGAACTGACAAACTCCGCAGCGATGCTGGGCGTGGACGCCAGCGAACTCCAGCTTCATCGTTAAGATCTAACCACGTCCGATAAACGGCATCTTGGTTGCCATGATGGTCATGAACTGCACGTTGGTTGAAAGCGGCAGATTTGACATATGGAGCACAGCGGCTCCCACCTCGTTTGCATTCATTCGCGGCTCAGTAGCAATCTCACCGTTCGCTTGAGGCACGCCTACAGCCATCCGCTCAGTCATCGGTGTGGCCGCATTGCCTATATCAATTTGACCGCATGCGATGTCAAATGGGCGCCCATCCAAAGAGATGGTTCTGGTGAGGCCCGTGATAGCATGCTTCGTGGCTGTGTAGGCCGCAGTTCCGGGCCGCGGCACATGAGCTGAGATCGAACCGTTATTGATGATCCGTCCGCCTTGAGGCGTTTGTGCCCGCATCATGGCGAAGGCCTGCCGTGCGCAGAGGAAAGATCCCGTGAGGTTCACATCGACCACAGTTTGCCATTGCTCCGGGGTCATTTCATCAATCGTCAGAGGAGGGGTGCCGGCGCCGGCGTTGTTGAAGAGAACATCCAGCCTGCCGAGCTTATCTTTTGTTGCTTCAAACAATCCTTCAACGGCAGCAATGTCGCCGACATCACATGTATGGACCAGAACATCCTCAGCTTCCGCTCCAGCCATGGAGACGGTCTCATCCAGTGGTTCCTGCTGCCGTCCGGTTAACACCACAGCATATCCGTCATTCAGAAACGCAAGTGCTGTAGCCCGTCCGACACCTGTACCTGCGCCGGTAACCAAAGCCACTTTGCCATTGTTCGCCATCTCTGTGATCCTTGTTTTTGTCTTTTGAATTAAGCGGGGTTCGGCCGACCGCGTTTGAAAATTCTGCTGCCTGATTGCATTTCGATGATTGCACGAATGGCAACGGCACCGATAACCAGCATACCACCGGCAAGGGCCCACGTGGTAGGGGCTTCGTTCACTACAAGCCAGACCCAGAGTGGGCTCAGAGCAAATTCCAGCAGCATGAAAAGAGTCAGTTCACCGGCAACCAGGTGTTTTGATGCTGCCACAAACATAACGTTGCCAAGGCCTGAGAAAACTGATCCCCAAAGAAAGCAGAGAGCGATGTCTTTCCAGGGCACAATCAGGTTGTCGTAACTCACCGCAGTTGACACCAGCAATATGAGAACCGCCGAAATAATGAGGGCTGGCAGCATATCTATATGCCGGTTTCGGCGCACAACAACAGCAAATCCTGAAAACCCCAAGGCGGTGAGTAACGCCATCAAATTTCCATAGATCGACCCCAGCCCGATGCCATCCATTACCATCATGATGACGCCCGCCGCAGCGACCACCATGGTTCCCACGGTGACATGGCTCAGATTCTCCCGGAGGAAAATCCAGGCGAGCCCAGCTGTGATGAACGGAATAGACGCCAGCGTAAACATGGTGTTCGCGACCGTCGTGTGGGCAAGGGCTTGCATGAAGGCCAACCCGGCTACAGTTAGACTTGCCCCGGCTAGCAGACCTCCAAATCTAACCTTTCGAAAGTTCCGAATGGATTGACGCCTGTGACGGAAAAGGAAGATCGATCCAAACGTCACGATGAGTGCTAGCGAACGCCAGAAGTTGATCTGGCTTGGACCAGCTTCTTCCATGCTGCGCACGATCAGGCCGCCGAAGCTGATGATGACCGAACTCACGATCATGAGGATCATCGCGTATCCACGGCGGACAGGCGCCAATTTTGGTGCCGGCGGAGGTATGGGCATGCCAGAGACATAGACGATAGCTTGCGCCATGATTGCCTGCCCTTATGCCATGGCCACAAGCACGCGGCGGTTACCGGTGAAGGGCTTGCGGCCATGCATGGCCATAATGTTGTCTATAATCATCAGATCCCCAGCTTGCCAGGGAAAGAGGACCTCGCAGGCTTTTGAAACGTCCCGTACATGCATCAAGTCATCTACGTCGATCTCGGAACCGTCGCCGAAAGTAACGTGGTTTCCCAGTGTCTCAACGCCTGCCGTGTTGGCGCCTTTCTCAGCGTCGGGTGAACCTGGAACAGTGTCTTTGACGCTGGCAATATCCCGGTGCCACTGGTCCGCCTGGTTGTGCCAGCACATCTGACCTGTGGCCGGATGGGCGAGAATGGCAGAGGTGCAAATGCCCAGATCTGCCCATTCAAACGTCATTCCAGAGTGGACAAGATAGACCTCCGCCTCGCTCCGGCTATTCGTCTCGAAGGTTTCCTGCCAGGGCTTTCCAAGACCAGGTTCTCCTTCCTCATCCCAGAGGTGTTGAAGGTAAGTCACGCCCTTTTGCTCAAACCGTTCCCGCACATCTGGGTTCAATCCGGTATAGATCTTGCGGCCATCGGCTATATGGGTCTCTCCGCCAGTCTCCGATGGGATGAGGCAGCAGAAGAAGACACGGTCCGGCGACCAGCCGGCATAGGACAGCTCGTTATGCAGCAGCACCTCAGAATCAGCCGGATATTCAGTCGATGTGTACACCTGGTCCGTCACGTTATGCCGCGGCAAATCTCCCCCAGTATAGTTCTGCAGGTCCTGCGAGATCGCAGCGCAAGCTGACCGAAACGCGCCAGCATCCCCAATCTCAAAGCCGCGCAACAGAACCACGCCGGCATCTTGCAACCACCCTTCGATAGTGTCGCGCTGAGTGGTAGCCCAGGCACATAGCGATTGGTGATCTGGCCCGATGTCCTCACCTGCTGAAATGTGCAGGGGCAACGGCCGGTTAGCAAGAAGGGGATGGGCTGTGGTCATTGCTCAGTTGAGATACTCAGGCTCCTGTTTGGCCAGGATGCGCTTGATGGCTGCAAAGTGGCCAGTCATCTGTTCATCCTGCTTTTGGAAAGCCGGAGCCAGCCTGTCCGCAGTCTCTTCATCAATGATCTTCAGAGGCATGCCTGAACCCTGGGCGATGTGCTGGTACTTGGCTGCATTCTCCAGATAGTAGAAGTCATCAAGGGTATGACAGACATCCGGGCCGGTCACGGTGATCCCGTGATGTGCCATCATCATGATGGTGCGGTTGCCGAGGGCGTTTGAGATACGATCGCCTTCCTCAGCGTGGTCGGCAACACCACCAAAGTCATCATCATAAGCAATTCGCCGGTAGAACCGCAGGCAATCCTGGTGGCAGTTCAACAATCGCCCGCCCTCGGTGCACATTATGGCTGTGGTTTGAGGAGGATGAGCGTGCATGACACAACAGGCCGTGGGCACGCGCTGGTGAATGGCGCTGTGGATGTAATAGGCGGTGGCTTCCACATAGCCGTCGCCCTCAATCACTTCGCCCTCTTCGTCCATAAGCAGCAACGAGGAGGCGGTAACTTCGGACCAGTGATAGCCCTGAGGATTGATGAGTACGCCGGCTGGAGCCCCATTGTCGTCCCCGTCTACAGCAAGACTGAAATGGTTGCAGATGCCTGATTGCCAGCCCAGTCGTGCGGCCCAGCGAAGTGCGGCGGCCAGATCTTCCCGCTCGGCCTTGTGATGCAGATTCTGTGTCATTCTTGATTGTCCGGAAAATCGAAGGTATGCCCGAGCTTATCTCGGTATTTCCGCAGCGTTCAAGTCTATTCGTACGATCCGCCAAAAGCGGCAGCAGGAAAAGACATGTCTCTGATCAAACGCCTGACAAAAGAACTCGAAAACCCCGTGACCAACGCCCGTTGAGCAGTGGCTGGCTGAGTGGAGGAGGGGCCTTGCTCGCTGGCCTGACCGGCTTGCTGCTCGTTCTCGTGTTGAAACTGCCAGGGTCGTTTGTCACCCCCGATCTCGCGGCCATTCACGAATCCGACTATCTGCGCCCCTTCCTGCACGGCGTGCTGCTGATCGGTTATGCCCTCGCTCTGCTCAGTCTGCTTCTCAGCAAAGACAAGATTCTCGGGGGAACAGCCTTTGGCCCTGACGGTCATCGCCTCCTTGCTGGGCGGCTCGCAGGTGGAGAGCAGCGATGTGAACCCAACCAGTCTCTATTTCGGGCTGGACTTCTTCATCCTCAACGTTCTGTTCGTGGGCTTCCTGTTAATCTCGCTTGAACGGTTCTTCCCGCACCGGGTCGATCAAACGGCCTTCCGCCCGGAATGGCAGGAGGACATGTTCTACTACCTCGTCAGCTCAATGCTGGTTCAGGTCCTCACCTTCCTCACCATGGCGCCAGCCAACTTCATTACCAGTGCATTCGATTTGAGCGACATTCGCAGTCAGATCTTCGCCCTGCTATTCCTGGTTCAGGTCTTCATCATCATGGTTGTCACGGACTTCGCACAATATTGGTTCCACCGGATGTTCCACCAAATCCCGTGGCTCTGGAAGTTCCATGCCGTGTACCACTCCGCAAAGAGCATGGACTGGCTAGCGGGTGCCCGTTTGCACATCATCGAGATCGCCCTTTTGCGCGGTATGACAGCGTTGCCCATGTTCACCCTCGTCTTCGATCCGGCTGCCATCCAGGTCTACATCCTGATCGTCTATTTTTACTCATCTCTAGTGCACGCCAATCTCAAGTGGAATTTCAGTGCAATCGAGAAGTTCCTTGTGCCCCCGCGCGTCCACCACTGGCATCATGGCAAGGAAAAGGAAGCTATCGACGTCAACTTCGCCATCCATTTCCCGCTCTATGATCGCCTGTTCAGAACCCCTCACATGCCGGAAGGCCGATGGCCCGAGAACTACGGTGTCGGAGGAGACCCGGTGCCGAACGGCTATTGGCAGCAGTTTCTGTATCTGTTTAAGAAGTCGGATTAGTGGATAACTTCAGCGCCTCTGAAACCGTTCTATAAGCTAAACCTGTTTTTGATTTGGAGGGCAGATTCGGCTGGTGGCATGCGCGCAGTATCGATCTCCAGGTCATAGTCCATCGCCTCGTGGACGCGTTCAAATTGCCATCGCGCCAAGCCGATCAGTCTGTCGCCCCGCTTGCGCTCACGATCCTCAAGGATCTCGAGCGGTGCAAAAACTCCCACGAAATGCAATGGAAACGGTGCAAGCAGTGATCGATAGTCTGAAACGGCGTTTCCGTACTTTGTCGGAACGTTGCCGAACAAGACTTCATCCACGATCAGATTGTTGTTTGCCGCAGCCATGCCGGCCACTGCACGGCGCATACCCGCCAGTAGCTGCTCAGCAACGGGGCCGGTTCTTACAAACACCGATGGCCGACCCTGATCCAGTGTAGTTTCGAAGCTAAATCCATCGGGATGATCTTGATAGGCGTCTGGCATCATTGCTAGAAATACATCCATCTCCACATGCATAAATGGTTCGGCTGTGATCTCTTGAAGCGCTTTGGCAATCGCGCTCTTTCCAACGCTACCGACGCCGTTCAGGAGCACGATGGTGGCTGTCATGTGAGAAGAACCTTTCGATGTGACAGGAGCGCGAAGGCATATGAATGCTCGATTTTATCGACTGAGCGCCACTTCACCTTCGGTTTGAAACCATATCACCGGTAAAATTGCAGCTAGCGAAATAATGGCCATAGCAACCATTGTTGCGTCCAACCCGAAAAGGTCGCCAGTTAGGCCCAGCAACACAGGCCCGCCGATTGCCGAGAATGTGGAGGTGGAATAGATCAGCGCGAAGCCCCGGGATTTGCGCTCATTCCGAACATAATCGTTCACAGCACCGTAGGTGATTGATGTTGAGCCCTGCAGGAACATGCCAAGCAGCGGCAACAGCAAAAAGATCGCGAAGGCAGGCACTACCAGCAATACACCTATCAGAGCAGCGGTTGCGATCTGCACCAAGGCGAAGGACAGTTTGACCCCAAACCGGTCCGCCAGGAAACCGCAACTCGCCTTGCCGAAAATGCCTCCGAGCAAGGTCGCCACAATCGCAAAGGCGGCATAGTTGACCGGAACATCGCGATCGGCCACAAAGAATGTGATGAAGGTGAAGAAGCCCGATTGCACAGCTGTATCCAGGAAGACAGCGACAATGAGGGCGGAAAACGCAAGCCTGTTCTTAATGCCCCAATCCAGCCAGCCCATGCCGCCGCCGGTTGCGGTGGCGCTCTCAACGCGGACACCAGCTTTAAGCCGGCGAAGAATTATGTAAATCAACACACCGGAGACAATGGCGCACCAGCCATAGCCGGTCACAATGGTCTGCCATCCAAGACCAAGTCCGAGCAGCACACTGAAGAGGCCGGTAAACGCAAGCTTCCCCGCATCACCTGAGGAATTGTAAAGACCAAGCGCGGATCGCCGCCCCTTGTCCGGATAGGTCGTGCTAATGAGCGATGACGCCAATGAATGCTGGAAGGCTGTGCCGACGCCCGCGATCACAAACGCCAGCATGACTGCATTGATGCCATCAGCCAGCGACAGGCTGAAATAACCGACCCCGGCACAGACCAGCCCAAAGGCAAGCAGGCTTCGTTCGCCAACCCACTCGGCCATAATGCCAGAGGGTAGTTCCAGGATGGCCATGGAACTCATGTGGGCCGCGCGGACGAGACCAACCTGCGCGTAAGTCAGGCCGAAGGCCTGGGCCAGGATGGGTAGCAGCACGTAGACCGCAGCCGTCAATCCGTCCTGCACGATGTGGGCGCCGCAGCACAGGGCGGCGATAGTTTTGCGGTCTTTGCTCGTATGTGCTGCGGACATGCTGAACAGGGGTTTCAATTTGTGATGTGGATGCTCTAGGTTGGCTGAAAACTCTAACCCATAGCGGCGCATCATGTCACAATTCTTTCCAAATTTGTTTGAACCGGTCTCGCTTGGTGGTCTTGAGGTGCGGAACCATATTCTCTCCACAGGTCACATGCCTGCATGATCTCCGGCGGATTGCCGTTGCCCTCGTTCGCCGGCTATCACGAGGCCCGGGCAAAAGGCGGTTGCGGTCTAATCATCACGGAATCAGCAGCAACCCATCCTATATGGAACGCCTACAACATCCAGTTGACCAAGGATGGCGTCGTCGAGGCACTTGGCAAAACAGCGGAGCGGGTCAAAAACACGGCTGCTGGATCTTCGGTCAGATGGGGCATGGCGGCCGCGAAACCCATTCCGGCACCGATGGCTCCGCGCTGGCAGCATACGCTCCTTCAGCTGTCCTCACAGAACGCTTTCATGTGATGCTCCGAGCCATGTCGAAAGACATGATTGCGGACATTGCTGGTGCCTTCGGCGAGGCCGCGCGGCGCTATGAAGAGGCGGGCTATGAAGGCATCGAAATCATGGTAAGCCATGGTCTCCTGCTAGCGCAATTCCTCAATCCGGAAACGAATGTCAGGGAGGATGATTATGGAGGCTCACGTGAAAACCGGTTGCGGTTTCCGCGCGAAGTGATTGCCAACATCAGGGCGGCAGTGGAGCGCAGGCTGGTGCTGGGTATCCGCATCTCTGGCGATAAGCTGAATGCGTGCGGACTGGAGACACCGGAAGTTCTGCACATCTGCAAGGAACTGGATGCAGACGGCCAACTGGATTTCTTCGATATCTGCGGCGGGTCCATGACCGGGATTGGCGGGTCGATCCATGTTGTGTCGCCAATGCAGTTTGAGCCGGGTTACCTTGCTCCCATCTCTTGCATCCAGCACTCGGAAACCGGCCGGGAGACAGATCTGGGGCGCAAGGTTGCCGCAGAAACCAGATTGAAAGTGCTGGTAGCCGGGGGAGGACCTGTCGGCATGAAAGCCGCAGCCGTGGCGGCAGAGCGAGACCTCGACGTAACCCAGTGTGAGCGCGGTGCCGAGTTGGACGGGCAGGTGAAGTTGGCGCGCCAACTGCCTGACCGTGAGGAATTCAGAGGGATTGTAACCAACCTCACCCGCGAAATGGAATGCCATGGTGTGGAGGTGAGGTTCAACACGAACGTTGATATCGACTTGCTCAATCAGCTGAAGCCGGACGTCGTTGTCATCGCGACAGGCGCCGGCGTCCACGTCCCGGAAAATTTGTTGCTCGATGGTGCCCATGCCGTGCAAGCCAATCAAGTGCTGGAAGGCGCAAATGTGGGGACCCGGGTTGTGATTGCGGATTGGAGGTGTGACTGGGTCGGCCTCAGTCTTGCCGAAAGGCTGGCGCGGGATGGGTGTTATGTGCGTCTGGCCGCGAACGGCTACATGCCCGGCCAGAGTATTCAGCAATATATGCGCGGCCGTTGGCTCGGCGAATTGCACAAACTGGGCGTGAAGGTCACACCTTTTGCCAGACTGGTTGGAGCGGACGAGAACACCGCCTATTTTGAGCACACAGTGAACGGCGAGCCGCTGGTACTCGACGGGATTGACACGCTCGTTACGGCAACAGGCTCACAAACAGACCTGACGCTGGAACAGGAATTGGCTGACTGGCCCGGCGAGATCTGGATGAGACCGGTGATGCGGTAACGCCCAGAACCTGCGAAGAAGCGGTGCTGGAAGGACTGAAGATCGGTTCGGCGATTGGAAGAGGGCAGTTGGCCCCCGCCGACCTGCCTTTGAAATGCAAGGCGAGAGGCTAAGACGATGGCGACAATCACTCCGAAACAAGATGACGTCTTGCTGGTCATTGATGTTCAAAACGACTTTTGTCCTGGCGGTCATCTTGCGGTTTCAGGCGGTCATGACATCGTGCCGGTGGTCAACTCGTTGATCGGGAAATTCGATCATGTGGTGTTGACCCAGGACTGGCACCCGGCAGGACACAGCTCGTTCGCCAGTTCACACGAAGGCAAGTATTCTTTCTCGGAAATTCAAATGCCCTGGTCCACAAACCCTTTGGCCGGACCACTGTATCCAGGGTTCATCGGGCGCCAAGTTCCATGCCGGTTTGCAATGGTCGAAGGCTGAAATGGTGATCCGCAAGGGTTATCGGTCTGAGGTCGATTCCTATTCTGCTTTCTTCGAAAACGACCACAAGACGCCGACTGGTCTGACAGGTTACCTCCAGGAGCGTAGGCTTACCTGGGTCTTCTGCTGCGGCCTTGCGTTTGACTTCTGCGCCGCTTCTCTGCCGAGGACGCCCGCTCTCAAGGCTTTGAATGCATGGTCATTGAGGACGCCTGCCGGGCAATTGACATGGACGGAACGGCCGACGCGACGCGCGATGCTTTTGCCGAGCGCTCGATTGGATTAATCAATGCGAGTGAAATCCGCTAGGTAGATTGAGCTTCCTTTTCGCCCATCAGCTCAAATTCGACGGCCGCAGTATCAGGCACCTGGAACAAATGCCTTGCGAACTAGATTGATGTCTTCGCGATGTCCCTTGAGATCGCAATCGAGAAACTCGTCCGGGCCATTATCCGTAACACGAAACAACAACCTCATTTCGCGGAAAATTCCTTCGACTCTTGGCCTCAGTTGTTTTTGCCGATCAGTAATCTGAGGATAATCCAGTTCAACGAACCCTCCGCCAACGGAAAACTGGAAAAAGCCTTCATTGCCGGCAAGCCTGACGACGAGCGTATCCCATGGTTCCGTCTTGTTGAGCAACAGCCCCATTACATCTCTCAGATCTGATAAGCTTCCATTCCGGGTTTCATTCACGCTCACAGTGTCTTCCGATCGGAACATGATGAATAGCGCCAGGAAAATCGCAACTGTTGTAATCGCGGCTATGATCAGGATCGTGAAAATGTCCGGCATGAAATGGTCGTTTGGCTCCCGTTTTTGAAAGTTGTGAAGGCAGCTGCGGTTCGCAACCTCATACTAACGGCTCTCAGGTTTGGCCGTTTTGGGTCCAATCGCGAGATGCGCCTGATTTGATTGCCGTTGGTTCTTTCATGAGCCGGGTCCAGGCATCACATCCGGCGGCAAGACCGTCTGCCTGATCTTCAAGGAGGCGGTTGGAGAGCCCGTTTTCCCGAAGAGATTGCCAGACATTCTCGACCCGATTGAGCTCCGGTGATCTGGCGGGCAGAAAGATCAGGGGCAAGGTCTCCGGCCCCTTCACCTCGCCGGATGTGTGCCCCGGCGCGCGGGCCATCAAGACGGCGGCCTGAGCGCCTTTTGCAACGGTCCGGCTGATCTCCTTGAGAGGCAGGTTCCTTGTTCCAGTGTCCGCCCATAGCACCCTGCCACCATGGCAGCATCAGGGCCGCGCCGGTCTCTCTGTCTGCGCACACCGCGCCGAACAGGCAGGCCGATTTGTAACGCTGATCGGCCGGCCATCGCGGCTCGTCCCCTTGCGCGCCCGGATGCGGACGCGGCCGGTCTTCTGGCCGATGCGGGCCTCGTCCTGAACCCGGACCTCGACCGGCCTGTCTGCCGGACCGTGGTTCAAAGGGGAAGCAAGGCTTTGGGGGATGTTTTTTTGAAAGCCTCCATGAGGCCCGGGTCTTGGCCCAGGCCTGAGAGTCTGGTTCAAAACTATTTCAGGGTTTTCCTGCCCTTGCGAGATGTCTGGTGACGCGTCGGATGTGTGCGATGGTGATCCGGGCGGCCGCGCTTGCGATGGATTTTTCCCGGTCTTTTGACAGACGGCGGCATCGTCCGAGCCAGGCAAGGGTGCGTGCGACGCCCCAACGGCGGGGGAGACCCTTGAAAGCCCCCGGCTATGTGGGAGCGTTTGACGATCTCAACGGTCCAGCGCCCGATGGCTTTCAAGGCGTCGCGCAGCTTTGGCCCGGCCTGGCCGCCATCGGCAAAAATAGGGCGCAACATGGCAAACCGCACGGCCACGGCTTTCAGCACATCCGGCGCACCGTCCCGGTCCTGGAACCCGGCACTGTGCCCCACCCATCCGACCAGCAAGCCAAGCGTGTCGGTGACGATAGGGCGCTTGCGACCCTTGATCCGCTTGCCCACGTCATAGCCGGTAACCCCGCCCCTTTCCGTGGCTTTCACGCTCTGGCTGTCGAGGATACCGGCGGGCGGGCGCGGGCCTTGCGACCCTCGGCCAGACGCGCCATCCCGACAAGCGCGCGGGTCATCTCGTCCAGTCGTCCGTCAGTGCGCCAGCCCTGAAAATACCCCCGCACCGTCGAAACCGGTGGAAAGGCGTTCGGCAACAGCCGCCACTGGCAACCGGTTGTCGCAATGTAAAGGAGCGCATCGAACACAGGGCGCAAGGTCGGTCTTGCGCGGCCTGCCGGTGGACGTGTGCGACAGCATCAAAGGTTCAATGATCGCCCCTTCCGCGGCGGGCAGGTCGCTTGCATACCTGCCGCCCGTTCGGGCATGTTGGCGGCGAGTGAGGTCGGTCCAGGCCATCGTGATCTCCATTCAGTTTCACAAGCGAACAGAACCACAACCGGCTGAATTCACTCAACCAGTTGCAAATCAGACTCTTAGGCCGGGTTCTGGTCCGGGTGTTGCGGGCGCCCGGCGAGGCGGGAAAGCCGGGCGCTGCAGGCAGTCCGGAGAGGGTCCTCTCGTGAGAGACAACACCGAACCGATCTTCGCTCCCCCGTTGAAGGTCAAGTCGTCTCCAGCGGACCCCCCGTCAGGCTCAAGCGTCATGCTCAAGGCAGGGGCCGGGTTCGCTGATCTCAGCAAGTTCAGCCATCGGGGCCGCATCCGCATCTGGGGCCGCAGGACCCGGCGGTCGAACAGCCCTTCGGGCCCGGCTTCGTTGAACCGGTGCCCCCGGTCCCTCAGGCTCTGCCGGGCCCTCCCATCCCCCTTCGCCGCATCCGCCCGGCTCATCCCGTCATGAACACAAGCAAGCGAAAGCAAACGCCAGGCCTGACGGAGATCTTCGCTCGTCCTGGCAAGGTTGTGAAGGGGCGAAGCATCATAGTCATCACGACCGCCAAAAGCTGCAGACATCGGAACTCCTCCTTTGTCTGCATGGATCCAGAGAGCCGCCGGATTGAAAAGACCTGAGAGACAATCAATCACGCCATTGGTAGTATCTGTCAATATGTAGGTGCAGAAACCTGCCAAACCAGAGGTTGCAGTCCGGGGTGCCCCTATCACCTCTCATTTTACCAAACCGCAATTTCTGATTGTTAGTCTGCAGTCTGGATAATGTTCACCGACTGCAGGTTGCCGCCATGACAGACCAGGATCTTACACGAGCCTACGAAAACAACCTCGCAGAGTGGTGGGAAGCGCAGGTGTGCGTAACTGATGGCGTGCCGGACCACACCCGTGGCCTGTGATGGACGCTGGACAGGGCAGGCGGGGCAAGCGGCATCCACAAGGTTCGAACCACGGCTGGGGAACTCGATCAAACCATCGAACAATGTCTTGATGAGGCCGCACCATTTGGTTCTGCTGTCTGGGCATATGTGAGCGAGGTTGCAACGCCTGAAGATGCTGTTGAGCGCTTCAAGTCAGCTGGTTTCCAGCATGCCAAACGCTTTGACGTCCTGGCCCATGATCTGCAGCTGCTGCCGGAGGCGAAGTTGCCGAAGGGCTTTCGTCTCGAACAACTGCACGACATGAACCGGTTCTCAAAAATGGTTGCTCATCCATATTTCGGCAAGGTGACAACCGAAACCAGGAAGCGGGCCGTTGCGGCGGCAGGGCACCTGTTGCAAACCAGATCAGATGATTTCAAATCCTATCTTCTGTCCGAGGGTGACCTGCCGTATCCATCGTGACCGTTCTCACCACTGACGAAATGGCGGGGATCTATGATGTCGGGACCATAGAGAGCCACAGGGGGCAGGGGCTTGCAGGATATCTGCTCACGTACGCATTACTGGAGGCGCGCAAGTCCGGGCGAAATGTGCCGGACTGATAGCTGTGGGCAAGGCAGAGCCGGTCTACGAGCGCGTCGGCTTTCGCCCCACAGGCTGGCTGTCCTTGCTGTATTACTCCAAGACCAGGCGCATCAGAGAGCCGTGCGGCTTGATCAACGCTTTCAAATATCTGAGCTTCCGGGCTCTCAAGCGGAATCTTGCTGCTCGATCTCAGCGGGCAGTCAATCCGCACCATGTTATCGTCCGGAGAGAGCTGTATGGCATCATCCGAATTTATCATCTCGACGGTCAGGACGCTCCAAGGTGTGGTGCCGCTCAGAAGCGAACTGATATGCTTGGTGAGGTCGGAAAGCTCGCCGATGCTCCTGTTTTCCACATGCGATCCTTCATCGGAATCATGGGCAAGAGCCAATAAATAAATAGTGATGTTGAAAGAATAAAAGCTGCAAAAATCCAGATCAAAAGACCGCTCTATCATAATTTGCGTTGGATGTTATTTGGTGCAGATTTCCGGAAAATCAACCGTACAGCCAATGTACTCGCTTGTATCCTGGAAAGTAAGTGTCTGTTTTACTGTCTGAAAGCCAGTTTCTTTGACGTCACTTCTTCTCCTGGCGGTAGGGGCGCCGTCTGATCGGTGATCCAGGTCTGGATGTCCTTCCAGACTTTCATGCGTTGCTTGTTACGCAGGAGCATGTGCCAGCCATCTTTGTAGATCACCACGTGTTTCGGGGCCTTGATGCGGGAGATCACATGGTTCGTCGGCTCAACCGGTACGATCTGATCCTTCTTTCCATAAAGATAAAGGATCGGGCTCTTGAGACGATTGGCTGACTCGTAGGCCTCATCCATCAGGGTAACGAGACCGTAGATTGCGTCTGTCCGTGTCTTGGTGATGTAGAGTGGATCCTTGCCGATGGTCCGCAGCATCTCAATGTTGTCTGACGGCCACACATCAAGGCTCTCGCCCGTTGGCGAATAGCTTGGTACACGTGGGCGGTGATCCAGAGTGTGGATTTGAGGAACGGGTTCATGGTCCGCCAGCCCCAGACCGGATCCTGCCGGTTCCAGCCCCTTGTCCAGCGCTTTCATCGTGACGCCCCCGCCCATGGAGATGCCGACGATATAAACCGGCAGTCCTTTGTGCCGTTTCTTCACCAGCGCATGCACGGCTTTCAGGTCGTTCACCATCGTGTCGCCGCCTGGCCAGATGCCCAACTGAGCTTTATCCGTGCGTCCGAACGAGCGTTGGTCGTAGGCATAAAGCTGATGCCTTGGGAGGAGAACCATGGGCCAGGGAAGCCAAATCCTTCGCATAGTCGTTCATGCCATGCACGCCAATTATCACAGCTTTTGGCTTTTCGGCTTGCCACACATTCATCGGCAAACGCACACTATCGGCCATCACAGCGGCATTCCCGTTAAAGAACGGTTCCTCCAAAGTCAAGCCAACAGGCTGCATCTGCGGTGTGGCGCAGGCACTGAGCGCAAACAAGACACGTCCGATGAGGATGGTGCGCAAGGTGCTCATACCTGCTTTTCTACCTTGGAAGTGGTTTAACTTGTGTTTGCAAATTGCGGCCTAATTCTGTTTGCGCGTCTGAACTCTCCGTGATCTCAGGCGACGGCACTGGGTCGCGCAGAGACCTCATCATGCCAGCGCTGCAGGTTCTTGCGCTCGCCAATGCTTGCGTTGATGATCCGCATGAAATCTACGCCGACCAGCGCTGTAATATCTGCCGCACTGAAATTGTCACCGGCGAGAAAGGCGCGTTGACCTAGCTCTGCATCCATCACATCCAATATCCAGTCGACCCTTGGCCGGTTCGCTTTACCCCACTCCGGCACCTGAGGTGATTCCAGAACAGCCATCCTCGGGTTGGTGTGCCGAAGGATCTGGGCAACCGGCACCAGTAATTTCTCCTCCGCCCGCCGCAACCACATATCGATCATTGCCTTCTCAAGCGGTGTCTTGCCGAACAGGGTAGGGTCTGGCTGAAGGACTTCAAAATAGCGGCAAATGGAGATGGTCTCCGAAATGGCCGTACCATCATCCAGCACCAGCACAGGTATGCGTTGCATGGGATTGAGGGCGGTAAATGCCTCACTGCGATGCTCGCCCGCATTGATGTCCAGCTGCTCGTACTCCATCTCGATGCCTTTTTCGGCGAGAAAGATCCGGACCCGGCGTGGATTGGGCGCGCGGCCATCTTCAATAATCTTCATCGTGGGATTAACTCCATTCTTCCTTGACCTCGGTGCAGCCTATCCGCATTTATGCGCTGCTGGAACAGGCACTGTGTTGAGAGGGTATTTCATGACCATTCGTTTTGATGAGCAAGTTGTCATTGTCACCGGGGCAGGGGCGGGACTGGGCCGCTGCCACGCGCTGGAGTTTGCCCGCCGCGGCGCCAAGGTCGCGATCAATGACCTCGGGCCGAACCCGGATGGTTCTGCAGGACCTTCTGAAGCGGCACAAAGTGTGGTCAAGGAAATCGAGGATTTTGGCGGTGTGGCCATGGCCCATGGTGCAAGCGTCACGCACGAGGGTGGCGTCGTCGACATGATCAAGGCGGTCATGGATCGCTTTGGCCGCATAGATGTGCTGGTGAACAATGCAGGCATTCTGGGTGACAAGTCCTTCCACAACATGACACTCGAAGGTTTCAAGACCGTCCTCGACGTGCATCTCATGGGCACAGTGACGGTCACCCATGCTGTCTGGCCCATCATGCGCGAGCAAGGATATGGCCGTGTCATCGCGACCACCTCCTCGTCGGGCATGTATGGCAACTTCGGTCAATCCAACTACGGAGCCGGCAAGATGGGCGTGCTCGGTCTCATCAGCACGCTGAAGCTGGAAGGTGAGAAGTACAACATCCGCTGCACGGCTCTTGCCCCCACCGCCTGGACACAGATGACAGCAGATATCTTCCCGCCCGACGCTGAAGAGATGTTCAAGCCGGAAAAGGTCTCTGCAGCCGTAATCTTCCTCGCTGGGCCAGATGTACCCAATGGAACAATCCTCTGCGCCGGCGCCGGAGGCTTTGCCAAAGCGGCCCTCGTTGAGAGTCCCGGTGTCTACCTTAGCCCCAACGCAACCGCTGAAGATGTGGCGGCGAACTGGGAGGCCATCTCAAACATGGATGAGGCTGTGGAGTACTATGCCGGCCTCGAGCAGCCGCAGAAAATGACAAAATTGTATCAATCCGGTTAAGCCCCGTTTCACCACGCCAGCTGAGCCAATCTTAAACAATCCCCGCTAGGGTCTCGCCTTGAGGAAGCTGCTCCATCAAGAGATGCAGTCCCACAGGGATTGTCAATGACGCACACCGTTGCTCAAGAGCGGCGGGCCGAACGGAAGCCGGACTTGCTTGAGCGCATGTCCGATGCACTATCCAGGCGGTTCGGTCTGCCCAGAAGCCACAAGGACGGGCTCACGTACGAGCAGGAATTGCTACACGTGTTTGTTGTCCAGCAAACAAACCTGTCCCTGGCAATGCCGGCGCTTGCCATTCTCATGGCCGCAGCCAGCCTGCCCTGGGCACCGGTCTCCACTGTAATATGCTGGTTGGGTGCAATCCTGGTCTGTCAGGGTCTGCAGCTCTTCCTGTGTGAGAGATTACGGAAAGAAGGCCGCCGCAAGGTTGATCTCATCAAATGGGGCTCGCGACTCGCTTCCTCCGAACTGATTTATTCTCTTGTCTGGTCTGCCCTGTTGTTGAGCTTCTGGGATGCCGCTAGCGATGTTCAACGTGCCTTCATGGTTGCGATCCTCATGGTGGTTATCTCCATCAGGTTGATCGTTGCCTCACACTTTCTGCCGATCATCATCGCCGGAACGGTGCCGATTACGCTGGCCATCGTTCTGAAATGCGCGCTGACCCAGGAGCCTCTCTATCTGGCCATGGCTGGCATTGCGATCATGGTGGAACTGTTCTTCCTGCAGTTTGCCAAATCGATCCAGAAGACGGCCCGCGATATGCTGGTGTTCCGTGCGCAAAAGGATGCGCTGATCGCAGAGCTTGAGCACAACAATGCTGTGGCCGACGAAGCCCGCCGCCGGGCCGAACGCAACAGCACTTCAAAGACAAAGTTTCTGGCCACGGTCTCCCATGAATTGCGCACCCCGTTGAACGCGGTGATCGGCTTTTCGGAGATCATGAAGGAAGAGATGATGGGCGCCCACAAGGTGGGTACTTACAAGGAGTATTCAGGTGACATCCACTCTGCCGGCACCTACCTGCTGGGCCTGATCAATGAGATTCTGGATCACACCAAGATTGAGGCCAACAAATATCAGCTGCATGACGAGCCGATGGACCTCCGCGCCGTTACAAGTGAGTGTGTGGATCTGGTACAGTTGAAGGCCGATGACGGGGAAATTGCGCTTAAGTTCGAATGCCCGACCGATCTACCCATGGTCATGGCCGATGAGCGCGCGATCAAGCAGATTTGCCTGAACCTGTTGTCCAACTCGATCAAGTTCACACCCGAAGGCGGTCGGGTTACCCTAGCCGTCTCGCAGCTTGCCAGCGGCAAACTGGAAATCGCCTGCAGGGATACTGGTCTGGGAATCGCGGAAGAAGAAATCCCCGAAGTGCTTTCATCGTTTAGACAGAGTTCCAAGACCTTTGATCTTGCCAAGGAAGGCGTCGGCCTTGGCCTGCCGATCGTAAAAGGTCTTGTGGAATTGCATGGCGGTCGGCTGGAGATCCATTCTGAACTGGATGTGGGCACCGAAGTCGTGATTGAGCTCCCCGCAGAGCGGATCATCCCGGGCACTTCAATTTCACAGATGCTGGCAGCCTAGAGAATTTTTGTTTAGCTGCCCTCATACTGAGGAGCACCGAAGGTGCGTCTCGAACTATGCTCACGTGCTCGAGGTTTGCCGCCATACTTCGAGACGCCGCTCCGCGGCCCCTCAATATGAAGGTGAGAGTGAATTAGGTTTAATCAGAGTTGCCCTAGTCCACCTTCTCGATACGAGCGGTACCCATTCTGAGCAAACCACGTTGAGTGAGAAAGTGGGGGTTGGCCACCAGCCTGGTGGATTCTGCCGGCTGCGTTTCCATGTTCTTGCTGATGAACGTTGGGCCGCTGTCGGTCCCGGAATCCCAAGCCCGCAGAGTGATCGAAAGCCCGTTCACCCATTCGCCATCTCGCTTGAGGGCAACACCGGTGGCACCTGTAAACCAATCGGGACTCGGCGCGATCATGGTCACGAAGGAAACATAGGGATTCGAGTCCGTTGCTGTGAATTCGGTTGAAATAATGCCGGGAACGCCCTTTAGGCCCTCTGCTTCGAACACCTGACCGATCCGCCTGCGCCTGTCAGCTTCTGCCAGCTCAGCTTTCATTGTGCGGGACCGTCCATTTTCGGCGATGAGTTTGAGGCCGCTTGAGGCCGTGCGGCCGTCTGCGAACATCACATAGCGAGTGTTGTGCGTTGCACCGATGAGATCAGACATGTGTCCGCAGCCTTCGGGCCATTCAAAGGGATGTGTTGCCTTGCTCCATCCAATGTTGAGCACCAGCCGGTATTTTTGTCCTTCAGCTTTGGCGATGTTTGCCGGCAGGAGCAGGGCGAAACAGGCTGCAATGGCCAATAGTGTTCTCATCATTAATCCTTTGAATTGGCTTATGTACGCAGAGATGGCAGACCAATGCCAGTTGAGTCAAATCCGCCGTCGGCGGCCAGCAATTGCCCCGTAATGAAACTGGCTCCATCGGAGCATAGGAAACAGATGGCGTTGGCGATTTCCTGCTCGCTGCCGTAGCGGTTCAGCGGCATGGCGTCGTGATAGGCATCGATAATGTCTTGAGTGTGCACGGCCATGGCGAGCTTGGTGGCGACCGGCCCAGGTGCGACGCAGTTCGCTCGTATGCCGAATTCACCATATTCGGCAGCCTGCTGTTTGGTTAGCTGTATGACAGCTGCTTTTGAAGTGCCATAAGCCACACGCAGGGTGCTTGCTCGCAGGCCGGATATGGAGGCGATATTGACGATCGCGCCACCTGGCTGTGTCAAGAAGGGCAGGCATGCTTGAGATACCAGAAACGGACCGTCAAGATTGGTTTCCATCACGGTCTTCCAACGCTCGAATGTGGTGTCCTTGATGGGGCCGAAATCAGCAACACCGGCATTGTTGACTAACGCATCCAGATTGCCAAATTCCGATGAGATCGTCCTGGTCATCTCTTCCACCTGGTCCGGTTTGGACACATCGGTTTCAAGCAGGATGACATTGTCGAGACCCTCTGCGGCCTTGCGCAGCTCTGGCCCGTCAATATCGAGCATTGCAACGCGCCGGTCCTGTTCCAGGAATGTTTTGGTTGTCGCCAGTCCAATGCCCCGGGCTGCGCCGGTGACGAGTGCGGTTTTAGCCATAATGTGCTCGGTCTTTTTGTTCGTTATATCCGCGCACCTTGTGCCGCAAATGTCAGCTTCCGCCAAGTCTGGATTTCTGCGGTGTGCAGGGCCGAAAATACAATCCAAGCTTACGAGCATCGGAGTCCCCTCACCCAACCCTCTTCCCCGAGGGGAGAGGACTATTGTTCTGCTCAATCCTCATCCACACGAGATAAACTCAAGGAAATGTGCGAGGCAGATGGTCTGGCCGTCACTTATGGCCATAAGGCAGCTGCAGGTTCTTGCGGTCTGCAGAAGGTGATCAAAAGACTTGTCTTGTTTAACCGGTACTCCTTATGGTCGGACCATCCGGCCTCGCACGCAATGTTTTAACCAGGCTTCAGTATTTAACCAGGGCCTCACGCAGGCATGCCGGTAAACTGGCATCGGGGAGCTGCCCCTATCGCTATGGTCGGACCTGAAGTCAACAGTCTTCACACTAGCAGGTACGAAATGTCTTCCACAGGCAGAACTCGATCTGGTCCGAGCCCCAGGGCGTTACTCCTTAACAGGCAAGGCATCACATCCTCCATCCGCAAAACAGGAACGACCATGGTTCGCGTCCTCTTCGATGGAGGGTGATTTCACTAAGTATATTAAGTATATTATGTGATAAATATCACATAAAAGGTGTAAAACTCACTTTGCACATACGCTAGAGCCCCACTCTTTAGATCAAACTGGCAAACACACCTGCATATGAGTTCAATGCGAGATCTGGCAAACGGGACGCTGATTTCAGATCCATCCAACGCAATTCAGAATGTTCGTGCCCAAGATTCTCCGGTTCGCCGTCCCATGCTTCAACTGCAAAGAGATGGAACAGCACAGCACCTTCTTCCACATGTCCACCAGGGAAGCTCCATATGTTTGGATAAGTGCGCCGTAACGGCGACCGGCGCGTCATAAGGATTTGGCCGTCCTGCAGAAGCAGGTCATTTACAATGTCCGCCATTGAATGCGTCCGCATGTTGATTTGGGTCAATTCCTAAAAGCTTGGGGCAGGGTATCAAATTACTGCTAACTTACCTCAGACAAAATCCCCTCAGCTAGGCATGACCCTTTGAAAGATATAAGAAACAATTGCAGGACCAGTTGCGCGAACTGGATGTCAGGCTTCACGAAATTGAGGATGATCTGGACGAGCCAGTGAACCCAGACACGGAAGAAGCCGCGACTGAACGGGAAGGTGATGAGGTTCTGGAAAACCTTGACAACTCAGGCTTGGCGGAGATCAAGATGATCTAGGCTGCATTGGACCGAATAGAGGCTGGCACATTCGGTGAGTGTGTGGCCTGCGGTGAGCAGATTTCTGCCGAACGGCTCGCAGTTCTGCCTCATACGCCGCGCTGCAAACGCTGCGCTTAGGGGCTAGCCCCTAGGTCTCCTCCCAAGGGAATGTATCCAGCCGCTCAGCGCCGGTTTCGGTGATCAGGCTCTCCACACAGATCACCATGCCTTCCTCGAATTCGCCGCTGCAGTTGTGCTCAAAGTCCGGATGCAGCAGCACGACCGACCATTCATCCGCCATGCCGACGCCGTGGGCAGCCAGCGAATAACGGTAGGGCTGATGTTTCTCGGGGATCTGCCAGGATTTCTCATTGAACTCGGCAAAGCCCACGCCTGGCGCAAGTAGTGCCAGATTGTGCTCCACCTGGTCCACCGCTTTGGCATAGAGCTCGGCCTGCTTCGGGGTCATGCGGGTATGGTCGCAGGTCCAGGAACGCGAGAGATCGGCGCAATAGCCATACGGACCGATCATGTCCGTGTCGAACGAGACCATCTCGCCCGCGTTGCAAAGCCGGTCTGAGCATTCAGAATACCAGGGGTTTGTGTGGTCGCCGCACAGAAGAAGCCGGGTCTCTAGCCATTCGCCGCCGGAGCGGGCATTTTCATAGTGCAGTTCGGCCCAGAGTTCCTGCTCGGTCTTTCCGGGCAAAGAATTTTCATAGATCCGCGCCATGCCGGCCTCGCACACCCGTATCGTCCAACGCATGAGCTCGATTTCTTCCGACGATTTGATGGCCCGGGCGCTCTCGGTCAACTTCTGGCCTTCTACACAAATGATGCCCAGCACTTCCAGCGCCCAGAGACCCGGCGGCTCCAGCTTGTCCACGGCGAGCCGCAAATCGCCCCGGCCATACTGCTTAATGAGATCTGCGATCTCATCTGCCCAGATCCGCACATATTCCTCAGACCGGTCGCCCATGCCCATGTAAATCCAGCCCACGGCCTTACACACCTCGGTAATCAGCGGGCGGTCATCACACAGGTGAAATGCGCCCTTGAACTCGAACATGATCGCCGGGCCATCCTGAAAGATCAGCGCGTAGCGCACCGCATTGTGAGCGGTCCAGACCTGCATATTGCTGATATCAAAGGCATATTTGATGTTGATGGGATCATAGAGCAAGATGGCCGCACAATCGTGCTGCGCCATCTGCTCGCGAAAGCGGCCAAGCCGGTATTCCCGTGCGGCCTCAATCGTGGACAGGGGCAGGGGGCTCTTGAGTGGCTTGTCCGCACCCTCCGGGTTCAGGTAGGTCACCTTGCGTTCGTCCTTGAACATGCGGAGGCTTTCGTAATCAGGCCGCTCGGCCGTAAAACTTGATACGGTCTTCTTCGCTGAAATTGACATCGGGCGTCTCATAGTAAGACAGAACCGCAATTGTCCGGTCGTTGGGACCTATGACGGGGGTAACACGATGGGCCGTATTGACACCGCGGAAGACGTTCAAAGTCCCGGCACTAAGTGCAACTGTGCGCACATCATCATCTTCTCCGGCCAGCAGCCGGGCGACGCCGACATAATTAGGATCTTCAGGCGTCCTCAGGCCACTGCGATATTCAAATTCACCGCCGGCATCCGGGGCCTGGATCAGCAATGTCGTGGTGAATTCAGACCGATCAAAATGCCAGTTCAGGGTTTCACCTTCCCGGTAGGTCATTACATTGATGCCGGCCAGCTGATCAGCCATGCAATAGAGCGCAGGTTTTTCCATCACCTTGGCTAGGAACGCCGCAAACGGCTCCCATTCGTAAAGGTCCTTCAGGATGAATCCTTGCATCTGGTCGCCGCAAATCTTGCGGTTGCTGGTGCGGGACAGTTTGAGGGCAGGGTGGTCCGGGTCCACGCCCTCAACGTGTTTCTTGAAATAGATATTGTGCAGTTGCGTGTGTGTGTAGGCGTTGCGCTCTAGCTCGGGCAGTACTTCGGCCACGCTGCACTCCAGAGCATCCGGCAACATAAGTCCTGGCAGGTTGAACATGCCGTTCCGCGCCAGCTCGGCCTGGCAGCGCTCCACCAGCGCAATGCCTTCCGGTTCATACTGCTTGTGCAGCGGGTAGGTTTCAAGATCGAGAATATCGTGCATGCTTCAGCTCGCCGCGTACATCCTTCGCCCCGCCGCGAATAATGGAACCCAGGGTGCTGGCCGCCTGATAGCCAACGAACAGGACCGTTGCGTTCTTGCGCCAGATATTGTTGCGCAAGTGGTGCTTGATGCGTCCGGTCGTGCACATGCCGCTGGCCGAAATGATGATCGCGCCGCCCCTGATTTTGTTGATCGCCTTGGGGTCGTCCGCCAACTGGGTGATGCGAAAGCTTGGGTGGCGGAAGAGTTCTTAGGCAGGAAGGTCGATATCCGACATGCCATCCGTGTATTGCATGAACACTTTGGTGACTTTGCCGGCGAGCGGAGAATCGAGGAAAACAGCAGTGTTGCGGATATCCCCGTTGATGAGCAGTACGCCAATATTATGCCTTCCACCAGATCCTTCTTCAAAGCTTCGCGCCGGGCTTCCAGGGTGTAATCGTCGCGGTCCCGATCACCGTAGGTGCTCTCGCAAATCAGATAGTCATAGCCTTGAGGCGCGTCCGGTTCAGGGTGAAAGGCTTTTTCCTCCGGACCGATGTCCCCGAAAAACAGCATGCGCAGCGGGTTCTTTTCTCCCATCTTATCAATCCGCAGCTCAATGGAGGAGGACCCCAGCATGTGGCCGGCATTCCAGAGCCGGGCCTTGATCCCTTTGGCAATCTCGAACTGTTCTTCATATTCAACTGGCTTTAGCAGGGTGAGGGCTTTTTCTGCGTCCCGTTTGGAATAGACCGGTTCGATCTCCTTCCGGCCACGCCGCCGCCGCCTCTGGTTCGCGCGCCGGGCTTCGGATTCCTGAATGGTGGCCGAATCCAGCAGCATGAAATCCAGCAGATCAGCAGTCGGGGCCGTCGCGTAGATCGGTCCGCGGAAACCTTGCTTCACCAGCTTGGGGATGAGGCCGGAATGATCAATATGCGCGTGCGTCAGCACCATGTGGTCGATGGTCTTGGCGTCATAAGGAAACGGCTTATCGTTCAATTCGGCGACGGACTTGTTGCCCTGAAACATCCCGCAATCGATTAGCAATCGTTTGCCGTTCACCTCGACCATCGAAGACGAACCGGTCACGGTTCCCGCAGCGCCGAAAAAGTACAATGTCGCCATGAGTAGATTTGCTCCGTCGCACAATTGGTGTCTGTTAGTGAGACCATATTGGCGTTCGGCGGGCAAGGTGCAAATGATCAAAGAAGAACCGGAGCAGATTTCTCATGACAGTCACACCCGCGAAGGTGGGTGTCCAGAGCGTCGTTGATCGATGCTGCAACTGCTTCTTCTGGATTCCCGCCTGCGCGAGAATGACGTTTAGGGAATGGTTCTACTTAATCCTCAACCAACATCCGCAGCGCCGCAATGCCGAGCACGTAGGACTCTGCGCCCATGCCTGTGACCATGCCGTCCGCTTTCTCGGCGGTGACGGACTTAAAGCCGCGGCGGTCGATGTTGGTCATATGCACTTCCACGTAGGGCAACTTGGAAATCTGCAGGCAATCGCGCAGTGCATAGCCGGCATGGAGGAAACCGGCAGGGTTCATGAGCAACCCTTGAGTGCCGTTTTTGCCAGCTTCGTAGATCCAGTTGATCGCTTCGCCCTCAATATTCGAATAGCGGATGTCGAACTCGTCTTCCGGGTGCTGTTTCTTGAGGGCTGCGTCGAGTTCCTTGGCGGTGATGGTGCCATAGAGCTCCGGATCGCGCTGGCCGAGCGCTTCCATATTCGCGCCCTGGATGATGAGGATTTTCATGAACCTGACTCTGTTTCTCTGAGTTCTCACAAGAGGCGATAGATGTAAATTTCCGATATATTTTGCATAGTTGCAGAGATTTCGCGACTCAAAACCTGAGTGTCCTCTTCACGCAGTGCATGAACAAGCAGGCACGCTTCGATGCGGGTCTCTCCGCCGCAAATTTGTTCTTCGCGGGACTTTGGCTGGTCTGCAATCTCTGATGCACGCCAGCTCTCTGCGCGGACGCATCCTGGCAGATTAAACAGTTGCTCAAGGATGGCATCATCAACCGGTTCAGCGAGCTTCGCGGTGACCGCGTAGGTGCCGGTTGCCCACCCGGCCTCACCAACCCGGGAACAAATTGTGCGGCTCAAATTCGTGAAGATTCCGGACATAATCTTGCGTGTCAGAGGTGTGGGATTGTTCACCCGTTCAAGGTAGGCGGGCGTGGACAGAACGCCCGGTTCATCGACTTCATAGTAAGTGAAAAATCTGGAGACAACCTCAATCTCCTCATACCGGCGGCCCATGCGAAAGCCCGGAATGCCGAGCCGCTCAATCATGTGTTCGGATTTGTACCAGGCCTCGTAGGCCTCCAAATGGCCCTCGGCGCAACCATTCCAAAGCGCAAGGATGCCGATCTGATTGCCGTTTACGTCTCCCACGGCACGCCTCCCGCATAGGCTTTGTAGGGCATCCAGGAGAGGTATCCTGCATCCACCGGCAGCATGACACCGGTGATTGCCCGCGCCTGATCCGAGCACAGGAACGCAGCCGCGTTGGCAATATCTTCCGGCATCACGAACAGATCCAGTGCACCTGATCCTTTGATGATTTCCGGGTCACAGTCTCCGGAATCGATCCGCGCTTTCAGCGCTGGTCGTGCGCCTCCGGGTCGGCGTCCAACACTGTTGAGGCGTTTTCCAGAATGCCGGCAGAGGCAACACAGATATCAATCCGCCCCCATTTGGATGTCACCTCTGCTATGGCCGCACTCATATTCTCCCGGTCTGCCACATCGCAGGTAATGCTGATGGCATCGTCCAGGTCCGCCGCCACAGCCTGCGCCTTGTCCATATTCACGTCCAACACCGCGATCTTGTAGTCATCGGTCGCAAAGCGCCGGACGCAGGCCTCTCCGATCCTGCTGGCTCCGCCCGTGATCACTACGACACCCGTCATGTTGTTTCTCCCGCGCCAATTGTCATGATGAATTTGCCTTGTTTGAGCAGGGTGAGCGCTTCTGCGAACGCTTCCATCTGAAAGATCCGCCCAATATGCGGTTCCAGCGTTCCGCCCATATGGTAGCCGAAGATCTCCGCCTGCACGTGCGCCACGCCTTCAGGCTCTTTCTCACGATAGTCCGACCATTACAGGCCTGAAACGGCTATGTTCTTCACCAGAAGATAGTTGGATCGGATCTGCGGGATGTCGCCGGAGGCAAAGCCCACGATCACCATCCGATCTTTCCAGGCCATGGCCCGGAGCGCGGCTGCGTGCGCGTCCCCTCCCACTGGATCAATCACCACATCGGCCCCGTGCCCGTCAATTGCAGCATTGACCGCATCGCGCAAACCATCCCGCAAGTTCTCCATGCCAAGATTTATCACTACGTCAGCGGCATCGGCAACCTGCGCCTTCTCCGGGCTCCTGATACCCGCAGGACTTTTCCTGCGCCCATCGCTTTCGCCAGCTGGACAGCGGCCATGCCCACGCCGCCCGTTGCACCCAGAACCAATACAGTGTCACCAGATTGAAAACTGCACCGGTCGACAAGTGCATAGTGAGTGGATTGATAAACCAGGCTCAACGCTGTGGCGGTCTGGAAACCCATGCCATCGGGCATTGGGTAACAAAGTTGCTGAGGTACGGCGATCTTCTCTGCATAGGTGCCATACTCCACTTCAACGGCAACGCGGTCTCCTGCCTTGAACGCCGTCACGCCCGATCCCACAGCCTCGAAAACACCGGCCCCCGCCTTGCCCGGCGAAAAGGGCAGGGGTGGTTTCACCTGATAGGCTCCTTCCATCACCAGAATGTCCGGATAATTGATATCAGCCGCACGCAAGGCAACCAGAACCTCGCCAGCTCCCGGTTCCGGATCTGCGACCTCAAGGACTTTGACCTCTTCGACCGGGCCAAACGCCTCCACCATCACCGCTTTCATGAAATCCTCCCTTGCACAAGCGCCCACCTTGCCCTTGGGCGCAAGGTGGATCAATATGCATCCCGGTATTCGGGCAAGGAGCGATGAGATGGCCAACAACTTTGCTAAAGACACAAGCCGGGAAGACATTACCGAGGCTGTGAAGCGCGATGGGTATGCGATCATCGAAGATGTGATCAGCGAAGCAGAGCTCAACCAGCTTCGGGCTGAACTCCAGCCTCATGTGGATGTGACCGACCTTGGCACTGAAAATTTCTGGGGCCACCACACCAAGCGCTTCGGTGCGTTCATTGCCAAATCCGAAATGTCCCGGAAGATGCTCGTCAACCCGGTCGTGTTGAACACCGCTGACGACATCCTCCTGCAATTTTGCGCTACCTACTGGGTCAACTACACCGGCATCATGCATCTCGGCCCCGGCGAGAAAGCGCAGATGTTGCATCGGGACACAAACCTCTGGCCTATCAACAACCCGGCACCACCCCTGACGCTGGCCACCATGTGGGCCGTTTCTGACTTCACCGCGGAAAATGGCGCGACATTGCTGGTCCCAGGAAGCCACCTCTGGGAAAATGGCCGGGCACCCGAACCGGAGAGATCATCCCGGCGGTCATGCCGGCTGGGTCTGTGTTGATCTATACCGGTAATGGTCATCCACGGCGGCGGCGCCAATGTTTCAAACCGCCCGCGCTTCGGCGTTGCCCTGCATTATGTGCTGGGCTGGCTGCGGCAAGAAGAAAACCAACTCCTGACTATGAGCATGGAAGAAGCTTGTGAGCTGCCCGAACAGATCCAACGCCTAATGGGCTATTCCCTCGGTGCGCCGAGCCTTGGCTTCGTCGACCACATGGACCCGTTCGAGAAACTCAACGGCCAGCAAGGTGACAAACCGGCCACACTGGGCCCGCAGGAACTCAGAGAAGCCGAACTCCGCGCCCACCGTTTCTCCGTCACCACTGAGGAGCCGGGTCCGCGGTCGTACTTTTAGGTTGCCGTCCCCGTCATCCCGGCCTTGAGCCGGAATCTTCACTCAGCACGTACTGGGTGGGCAGTCATAAGATCCCGGGTATTTTGCTGTAGCAAATTTCCGGGATGACGAGTTCGAACGCCGCCATGTGGAAAGGGGCCGGGTTCCTCCTTCCCTCATCCTCTCAATTGACCTAAACTTTCCAAAACGAAAGCACTCACGCGGGAGGAGCGGTTGCCCGGGATATTATGAGCTACGAGACCATAACCTATGCCGAGGACGGGCCTGTCGGCACCCTGACGCTGAAGCGTCCGGATGACGGCAACATGTTCAACGAGACCATGTGCCATGAGATTCGCGATTGCATCAACGAGGTCCGCCGCGAGACACGTACTCGTGTGCTGGTGCTAACAGGGGCGGGTGACAAGTTCTTCTGCATTGGTGGGCGGAAGGACGGGATGGAGGACACGCAGCTCTATCCTGGCGTGCTGCCGACACTCGAAATGTACGACGCTATCGACAAGCTGCAGAAGTCTGTACTCGCCAGTGTCAACGGGTTTGCGGTAGGTGGCGGCAACGTTCTGCAGGTGGTTTGCGATCTGATGATTGCCAAGGAAAGCGCCATCTTCCGCCAGGTCGGCCCGATGATGGGGTCCTCCAGCTACGGCACCTGGTATCTGGAAGACCTGGTGGGCAAGAAAAAGGCCAAGGAAATCTGGTTTTGCAACAAGAAGATGACCGCTGCAGAAGCCATGGATATCGGTATGATCAACCGCGTGGGGCGGGCCGTATCATCGACCTCACGTGCCGGCTCGGCCTCGGATATGCTGGTGGCCCGATTGAACGTCTGGAGCGCGGCGGGCTCGCGCACCACTACGATGTGACGCAAAGCTTGTTCGAAACCTATGGCGGCCCCGGTTTCGCGCCTGCCCGCCGGGCCGTGGTCGCCAAACAGCGCGCCTAGCGCGAGGCAGCTAATGACAGCTGAATTGCCAGCGCCACAACCAACTGCCGATGCCGGTCCCTACTATTGGGACGCCGCGCGCGATGGCAAACTGGTCATGCAGACTTGCGCCGATTGCGGCACCATGCGGTTCTTCCCAAGCCAGTTGTGCCGCACGTGCGGTTCTAAGGCACACATATGGGAGCAGGTGTCCGGCAAAGGTACCATCTACAGCATCACCATCGTCCACCGGGCCGCACCCCCGTGTTCCGCGAAAAAGCGCCCTATGCCGTAGCCCTTATTGATCTGGCCGAAGGCCCGCGCATGATGGCCAACATCACCGGCGACGGCGCGTTGGATGCAAAAATTGATGATGCCGTTGAAGTGTGCTTCGAACCGCGCGGCAATACCAAAGTCCCTCAGTTCCGGCGTGTGAAGTGATGGTCTTAGTGCTTCCGTCAACTCACAATGTCTCCTTCAATCAGGCTCTCGCACAACTTCATTCCGGAATTTTGCGCATGCAAAATATCCGGGATCTTCTATCAGAAATTTTGATGATGCCTGAGAGAAGATCCCGGCTCTTGCTTCGCTCGGCCGGGATGACGAATGTGATGCGGAAACACGTTAAACTGCGACACGCTTTGGAGGGCCCAGTCCAAGGCCAAGCGGAACATCCCCATGCTGCGTAACAAGGCGATTATTGCAGGGGCAGCCGACTCTGACGTCGGCAAAGTCCCTCACATGAGCGGTCTGGCGTTGAATGCACAGGCGGCGAAGCGGGCGTTAGGTGATGCCGGATTCTCCTTGAGCGATGTGGACGGCCTTATCACCGCCTATTCCATGACGGAGCCCTATTTCATGCTTGGGTCGGTCATGACGGAATATCTCGGCATTGAGCCTTCCTTCTGCGCGTCGCTAACAGTTGGCGGGGCGACACCGGGTGTGGCCTTGCATCAAGCGGCCATGGCCGTTGCAACCGGTGAGGCCAAAGTGGTGCTTGTGATGGCGGGCGAAAACCGGGCCACCGGCCAGACACGCGACCAGGCCATCCAGGCGCTCAGCCACGTGGGGCATCCCTATTTCGAAACGCTTTATGGTCCAATCGTCCCGTCCTTCTATGCCCTCATCGCTCAGCGCTACATGCATGAATATGGCACCAAACGCGAACAGATGGCTGAGGTCGCCGTGGTCGCGCGGGAACATGCGCGAATGAACCCGGCAGCGCCGGAAGCCAAGGCCATCTCGATAGATGACGTGCTGATTTCCAAGCCAATCTCCGAACCGCTGAACATGCTCGATTGCTGTCTGATCTCCGATGCCGCAGCGGCCTATGTGGTTACCGCACTTGAACGGGCGCCAGACCTGCCGAACATGCCGGTCTGGCTCCATGGCGTCGGCCAGTGCCACACCCATGAACATATGACGATGGCCCGAGACCTGACGGAATTCGGCTCCCGCCGTTCCGGCGCAGCAGCCTACAGCATGGCGGGTTTTGGCCCGGACGACATCGATTTCGCCGAACTCTACGACTGTTTCACCATCGTTCCGATTATCGAGGCCGAAGAACTCGGCTTTGCCAAGCGAGGTGAGGGTGGCGCGCTGTTCCAGTCGGGCGAAACGCGGATTGGCAAGCGCCTGCCCATCAACACCCATGGCGGCCTCCTGTCCTATGCCCAAGCCGGGGCGTCCGGTGGTATGCACGGCATTGTCGAGGCGGTGAGGCATCTGAGAGGCGGTGAAGGTGCGCGTCAGGTGAAGAAAAATGATGTGGCGCTGGTGCATAATGAGGGCGGCATTCTTTCATCCCACTGCACGATGATTTTGGGGCGCGAGGCGAGATAGAGGCGAAATGCAGGACACGATCAAACATCTCCTGAACCCATCGGCGATCGCCATCATGGGGGCCACCGAGGGCGAGCACCGGATTGGCGGCCGGGTGATGCATTACATTCTTCGCGCCGGTTTCAAGGGGGAGATCTATCCGGTCAATCCCGGCCGCGAGACTGTGCAAGGGATCAAGGCCTACCCGCGCATCGAGGACGTTCCCGGCACGGCGGATTGCGCCGTACTTGCCATCCCGGCGGCGGCTGTCATCGATGCGTTGCGCTCCTGCGTCACCAAGGGCGTCAAGGCTGCTGTCCTGTTTAGTGCAGGCTTTGCCGAGCTCGGAGATGAAGGCGCGGCCATGCAAGCCGAACTGGCGGCAGTGGCGAAGGAAGCGGGCATTCGGATTCTTGGTCCCAACTGTCTTGGTGCCTTCAGCGCCCATTCCGGTTTCATGGCGACCTTCAGCTCCAACATCATCGACAAGACGCCTGAGCCCGGGAGTGTGGGCATCGTCAGCCAGAGCGGAGCTTTCGGCGCTCATCTCTATTCGCTGTGTGATGCGCGTGGCATTGGCATCTCCTATTGGGTGACCACCGGCAACGAAGCGGACATCACCATTGCCGACTGCATCGCCTTCATGGCTAATGCACCTGATGTGAACACCATCATGGTCTATGCCGAAGGCATCAATGATCCCGAGGGCCTAGCTGTCGCATTGCAACTGGCGCACAAGAACAGGAAGCCTGTTATTTTCCTGAAAGTCGGGCGCACAGAAGCCGGCGCGAAGGCTGCTGCCTCCCACACGGCATCTCTGGCGGTGTCCGACACGATTGTGGAGGCCTTTCTGAAACGCTATGGCGCCTACCGTGCGGAAACCACGGATGAGATGATCGAGCTGGCCTATGCCTGCCAGGGCGGTGTTTTCCCGGCGTCTAACCGCATCGGGCTGCTGACGATCTCCGGAGGGGTCGGCGTCCAGATGGCGGACCTTTGCGTTGCTGAACGTCTTGACGCGCCGGAGTTCCCTGAGGATCTTCAACGCCAGATTACGGAGATGCTGCCCTTCGCATCAGCCACCAACCCAGTCGATATGACGGCCGTGGTGGTGGAAAAGCCGGAACTGCTCCTGAAGACTTTTGAACTCGTGGGCGGCTCTGCCGAGGTGGATGCCATCGCCACGTTTCTGACCCCAATCGCAGCCCGCGAAGAGGTCATTGAGGGGCTCGCGCAATGGTCCCGGACCCACGGGTGCGGACGACCAATTGCTCTCTGCGCGCCGGTATCTGTTGAGATCCAGCGCAAGTATGAAGAGGCGGGTATGCTTTTCTTCGACACGCCTGACAAAATCATTCGCGCTTTCGCGGCTTTGGATGGGTTCCGGAGAAGCTTCGACTGGATCCACGGTGAGCCATCAGACGCCCCGAAGAACGCGCGTGCACTATCTTCTGAACCTGTGAATGAAGTTGAAGCCAAGGCGATATTGCAATCCTGGGGCATCGGCGTGGTGCAGGAGAGGCTGGTCACATCGGCTGAAGAAGCCGTTGAGACGGCAGCCGGATTTGGTGGGCCGGTGGTGCTCAAGATTGCTTCTCCTGAGATCACGCACAAGACGGAAGTCGGCGGCGTTCTGCTAAATGTTGAAGGTGCTGAGGCTGTCAGCGAAGCTTACGCAACGCTGATTTCTCGGACGAACGATGCACGTCCGGACGCCAACATCGATGGCGTGATTGTCTCGGAGATGTTGTCAGATGGCGTCGAAACCGTGATCGGCGTGCAGAATGATCCAACATTTGGCTCGGTGGTCATGTTCGGCCTCGGTGGCGTTTTTGTTGAAGTCCTGAAGGAAGTAAGCTTCCGGCTCGCCCCGTTCAGCGAAGATGTGGCCTTTGACATGATCTATCAGACAAAGGGCCACGAAATGCTGGACGGCGTCCGCGGCGCCCCGCCGGCTGATGTGCAAGCGCTGGCAGAGGCGCTCGCCCGGGTCTCGGTTTTTGCAGCCGAGAACGCCGATATCATCGACACTGTTGATCTCAACCCCTTCCTTGTAAGCGCAGAGGGTGCCGTTGCGCTTGATGCGCTCATCGTTCCCAAACAATCGGGCACCACATGACATTCGATCCAAAATCCCGGGAGACCTATGCGGTCTGGACCACAGACATCATCCGCTATCAGGACCTCGACCCGAACACCCACGTCAATCACACCTCGATTGCCGCCTACTTCGAAGATGGGCGGGTACGGCTGCGCAACGACCATCTGGCGGCATTGGGAGACAAGTTCCTGACCGGCTTCGTGCTCGCGAAACTTATTTTGCAGTTCCATGCTGAGGTCCATTTCCCCGGTAGCGTGGACATCGGCACCAGCATGTCCCGTCTCGGCAATACTTCCTATTCGCTCACCCAAGGATTGTTTCAAGGTGACGTGTGTGTTGCCAGTGCTGAGGTTGTCACAGTACTGCTGGACACGGATACACGGCGGCCCAAACCGCTCTCGGACGAAATGCGGGCCGCCTTGCAAGAATTGCGTGTGCCGGTAACCTGACGCCAGACTTTGACGCCTCGCCTGTTTGTCCTTAAGTTCTCCCAGTCTAACTGAATCAAAAGGTGCCCCGAAATGTCCGATGCCCATCTCGTCGAACCTAACTTTGACATGAGCGATCCTGCTGATGCCCGCCGCGTAATCCGCACCGGCGCATTCACCGGCAATACGGCCAGCATCGCACCCGGATATACTCAAGGGAACCTTGCCATCCTTCCCACCGGTCTGGCACTGGATTTCATGCGTTACTGCCAGCGCAACCCGAAGCCTTGCCCCATTGTCGGCGTTTCGGAGACCGGCGATCCGTCCTTGCCGACCCTTGGCCGGGACATCGACATCCGGTCAGATATCCCGAGCTATAACGTCTATCGCAATGGCGAGCTGGACGAGACTGTCACGGATATTCGTGATCTCTGGCGGGATGACTTCGTGGCCTTCATAATTGGTTGCTCCTATTCCTTCGAGCAGGCGTTGGTGGAAGGTGGTGTGCCGCTTCGGCACTGGGATGAAGGTCTGACGGTTCCCATGTGGCGCACGAGCATCGAAACGGATCAAGCTGGCCCGTTCGGCGGCGGCATGGTGGTATCCATGCGGCCGATGACGGCACGCAATGCCATCCGCGCCGTCGAGATCACCTCGCGTTTCCCGCATACCCACGGCTCGCCCGTCCATCTGGGGGATCCCGTCCAAATCGGCATCGACGATATCTCAAAGCCACACTGGGGCGATGTTGTGCGCGTGGAAGAAGACGAAATCCCTGTGTTCTGGGCTTGCGGGGTCACTCCGCAAAACGCGATCAGGATGGCCAAATCGGAAATCTGCATCACCCACAAACCAGGCTGCATGCTGGTCACGGACCTTCCCAGCCACGCGGATGCAAGGTTGGACGAGTAGGGCGTTACGAGTTCGTAGAAGCTATCGCATCCGTCTTTCCGGCTCTCGCTTGGCTCGGCCGGAATGACTTCGCTTCTGCGTCGAGAAGTTTGTAGGGCAGATTCCGGCAGAGTTCCGGATAGTGTGTCAAGATTTTTCAGATCGCCGCAAATCTTGCGCATTGATGAGGGATGCGTGAAAACAACCTCAGATGGTCGAATTCAACACCTGTTGCAAACGCGCGTTTGAGAAAGGCTGATACCAATGGCGTGATTGATTGTCTCTCAGGCCTTTTCAACCCGGCTGCTCTCTGGATCCATGCAGACAAAGGAAGATTTCCGATGTCTGCAACTGCTGGCGGTCGTGATGACTATAATGCTTCGCCCCTTCGCGGCCTTTCCAGGACGAGCGAAGATCTCCGTCAGGCCCGGCGTTTGCTTTCGCTTGCTTGTGTTTATGACGGGATGAGCCGGGCGGATGCGGCGAAGGGGGGTGGGGTGGCCCGGCAGAGCCTGAGGGACCGGGGGCACCGGTTCAACGAAGCCGGGCCCGAGGGGGCGGTTTGACCGCCGGGTCCCGCGGCCCAGATGGCTGAACTTGCTGAGATCATCGAACCCGGCCCCTGCCTTGAGCATGACGGGGGGTCCGCTGGAGACGACTTGACCTTCAACGGGGGAGCGAAGACCGGTTCGGTGTTGTCTCTCACGAGAGGACTCTCTCCACAGGCTGCTTGCAGCGCCTGCTTTTCCCGCCTCACCGGGCGCCCGCAACACCCGGTCCAAGCCCCAGGTTCCGGGCCAAGACCCGGGCCTCATGGAGGCTTTCAAAAAAACGTCCCCCAAAGCCTTGCCTCCCCTTTGAACCACGGTCCGGCAGACAAGCCGATCCGAGATCTGGGTTCGCAACGGTTGCGCCGGACACGATCCCAGCGCCGCACTCAGCGGGCAAACCAAGAAGTTCAAGGCACCATTGGCACACCATCTGTTCGATATACGCCGCAGACATACCCGAAGAACCGTGGAGACGCATGGCTGTGGAGTCCGTCTCCCGCCGCAGCAACCAATTCCTAGATGACCGAAAGCGCCGATTTCCCTTGTTCGGGAAGGACGCTGCCAAATTGTGATGCCATATCCGACGGACGCAAATCGGGCGTGACCGGAGTATTGCTCAAAGAGATGCGGTATGCCAACGCATGTTGTGCCGCGGCCATCAATGCACGGTGTGCGTCGTCATTGAGTGGCGGTAAATCGTCGCTCGGCATCCGGCCATTCTCCCTTAGTTCTCTTTGAAAGAGGCTAGTTTGTTTTTAGAATTCGGTCGATCTATGAATTCGTCGACAACATTGCTTAAGGCCCCAAAAAGGGCATTCCCGATGATCACTTGAATGTCCGCATTGTCCGCACAGCCGTTAATCACGCACTATCCGGTTGCCAGTCAGAAGTCCCACTTTGGCGCTCAGCCATACCCGCCCGTTAAGGCAAATATCTCCCCGGAACTGGCATCTGCATAAATCACCGTCATTTTCTGCCCATCAGAAGCCATCGCGATGTCGCCCTTGGCCGTTTGGCCGGGCGCCTGAACTCCTGACCAAGTGGAGCCGTCCTCACTCGTCGAGGCCGAGAGCGCGCTATCTTCATCGGTAAAGACCAACATCAATGTGCCGCCGGAATTGGCAACAGCAAACGGCGCGCCCGCCTTCGCCGAGAGGCCCGTTGCCTGAGCGCCGCTCCAAGTGCCGCCGGATGATATCGCGCAGGAAAGCCCGCTGCTGGTTTCGAAGATGGTGATGATGTCAGTTCCAAGGCACGCGGCCTCAACCCGACCCGATGCTTTGAGCCCTGTCGTCTTCGGTGCCGACCAGGAAAATGCTCCTTCCAGAGAAACCTTAACCTTCCATATAGGCCTTCCAGGTCGCCTTGACCGGCACACCTTCCGGTTCCATCAAATCCACCAGTGTTTTCTGCATCAAAGGGGAGGCTGGGGCGTGTCGTTCGAGACAGCACAAAGTTCGCCCGCCAGTGAAGCTACGTAATTGGTCTGAGGCGGATGGAACGCCCCGAAGAAGTTCTTCATGTCAGCGCCGGCGGAGGTCAGTTTCTTCATGAATGGACCCTGTATCACATAGCTGTGATACTGGTTCTCAAACATAACGATAATGATGTAGTTGAACGGTTTGCTCATTTTTCTTTCCCGAGTCGCGAATTTGTTTGGTTTTATTTGCAGACTAACGCAACTGGAGGTGAGTTAAAGAAAAAAGCGCCGAGGATTCTCAGTGCTTTTCGTAGAGTTTTGAAGCCGAGCTCAGTAGAACTGTTGTGGCAGCCAGGTTGCGACGCCCGGTGCAATCAGCAGCAGAACGATCATCAGCAGCATGGCGATGACGAACGGAATCGCGCCGACGCTCACATCGTTGAAGTTCCCGCTCCGCGAACGGATGCCGTGCACTACGTAGAGATTGATCCCGGTCGGCGGCGTGATGAGCGCGGCTTCCATCAGCACGATGATCATGATCCCGAACCAGATCGGGTCAAAGCCCATGTGTGTGACAATCGGGAAGGCCACAGGGATCGTGGTTAGCATCATCGACAGCGTTTCCATGAACATGCCGAGGATCAGATAAAACGCGGTGATCACCAGCATGGTCTGCATCGGAGTGAGTCCCATGGTCTCGATGGCTCCGAGAATGGCCTGGGTGATGCCCATGAAGCCCAGAACGAAGTTCAGGAACACCGCCGCCAGAATGATCAGCATGATGGTGGCACTGGATTTCATTGTGCCCTCGAAGGCTTCTTTCAGCATCTTGATATTGAGAGCCTTGTTCCAGGCGGCAATAATCAATGCGAAGACGACGCCAATCGAGGCTGCTTCGGTTGGGGTCGCGATATCGGCATGGATCGACCCGACCACAGCCATGAAAAGGCCGACGGGCGGCAACAGATCGGGCAGCACATTGATGCGTTGTTCCCAGCTGGTCTCAACTTTCTCGCCGCCCCATTCCGGATTGCGCCAGCAGGCGATCATGATCATGCCCATAAACAGCAGGGCCAGGATAATGCCCGGGAAGATGCCGGCAAGGTAAAGCTCAGGGACCGATGAGTCGGTCAGCAACCCATAGATGATCAGGTTGATCGATGGTGGGATGAGAATGCCCAATGTTCCACCAGCAGCGAGGGAGCCGAGAAACAGGCTCTCATTGTATTTGCGTTTTTCGATTTCAGGATAGGCAACCGTGCCGACCGTTGCCGCCGTTGCAACAGAGGAACCGGACGTGGCTGCAAAGATCGCAGAAGACCCAATGTTCGCATGCATCAAGCCGCCGGGCAGCCAGGAGATCCATTGGATCACGGCATTGTACATGCGCAGCGCAATGCCGGCGCGCAGCATGATCTCACCGAGCAGAATGAACATGGGGATGGCCACGAGGATGTATTCAATACTCTGTTCCCAGACAAAATCGCCAAGCATGAGCGAACGCCGCCCGCGCATGAAGATTTCGTCCAATGACAGGCTGAGGATGCCAAGTACGGCGGCAACCGGCACGGCAGCCAACACCAGCACCATCATGACTCCGACGATCTTGAGGGGAGCGCTCGCCCCTCCGAAAACCCAGATCAGTGCATTTTTAAACATGGGTTTCCTCGACGATTTCTTCTTCGACGGACTTCACACCTGCAATCTTGCCAATGCCAGCCCAATCCCCCCTGGTCATAAGTACGAGAGCGTAAACCGTGAGGAATGCGAGACTGATAAGGAAGAAGGCCAGCCCGGAAAGCCAGAAAATTTGCGGTATCCAAAGTGGCGTGGCGAGCGTTGTCTGGGCTGAGGAATTGTACTGCCAGTTATCAGCGAACATGCCCCAGGCATTCACGGTCAGAAGGTAAATGTAGTAGAGCAGCAGAAACAGTCCGACGATATCCAGGATCGCACGTGGCCTGATGTTGAGCGTGTTGTAGACCGCATCAATGCGGATGTTTGAGCGCGTGAAGAGACAATAAGAATAGGCCCAGGTGGTGGCCGCAGCGAACACGTAGCCGGAGATTTCATCGGAGCCGCTGATGGTGATCCCGAACAACTTCCAGGAGGTGACATCAAGCGTCACCATAATCGCTGACAACAGCAACGCGGCACCGCCCACCCAAGTTGCTACACGCGAAATGCTGAACAACCCGCCGTGAATCTTTTCGAACATGAGACCTCTTCCGCCCCGAGAGTAAAAAATCCCCGACGCCCCCGCGCGAACTCCCAAGGAAATTCACGCGGAGGCGCTCAGGGTCATCCGCCCTAACGGATTTTACTCAGCCTCGGCCATGCCGACGATCTTGCCGATCGTGGCATTCCATTCGTCAGCGCACGCCTTGCCGCAGCGCTTGGCCCAACGCTTCAGAACAACGTTTTGCGCGATGTCCTTGAGCATGGCCTGATCTTCATCGTTTGGCATGATCGGAACCATGCCGCCTGGCTCACCTTTATCGCATGGGCCAGCTGCGTTGCAGTCCATGCCCTTCTGATCAAGACTTTGCTCGAAGGCCCAAATCTGGTCTTCCAGCTTCTTGCCTTCAGACAGGATCAGATCCTGGGTTTCCTTGTTGAAGCCGTTCCAGACGTCCATGTTGATGGCAGCGAACGTCGCGGCATAGCCGACGCGAACCCTGATGTTATGGGTCACAACCTGCCACCATTTCGCGTTGTAAGCCGGCATGGTGCCGGTAATGCCGCAGTCCGCCACACCCTTCTGCAGGGCAGGGACCACTTCGGCAAACGCAATTGTCACCGCGCTGGCGTTCAAGCCTTCAATAAAGTCGCCGAGTGTGCGGCTGTAAGTGCGGATTTTTTGCCGACCAGGCTCTTGAGTGGGATGTTTTTGGCCGACTTGTCGCCCATGTTACACCAGAGCTGCTGGCTCGGGAACGTGTAGACATTGATGAGCTTGGCGTTATATTTTTCCGCTACTTCGCGCTCAATCACGCCGCGATAGGCATCAACGGCCTTCTTGTTAAGTGCCGTAGTCCTGAATCACGCCGGCAAGGTCAATGCCTTCCAGAGCCGGGCTCGCCTTGGCGCTGTAGGATGTCAGGGCATGCACCGCGTCATAGGCGCCCTTTTTGAGGCCTGACATAATTTCATAGCCCTTCAGGCCCAGCTCAGTTTGCGGTTTGATGTTAGCTGTCAGCTTACCGCCGGAGGCCTTTGGGAGAGTCTCGTTCCAGAACTTGCTTTCGAATTCCTTGTAGTTTTCCAGGAAGCCCCAGGTGCCCACGGCATCGAACTTGTATTCGTTCACATCCGCCTTGGCACCAACGGATCCCATGGCCATCAACCCGGCGGCCACAGCCCCCAGCAATATCTTCCGTCCTTTAGACATTCACTCACTCCTTGTTTTGGATTGTTTTAGTTCCGGGCCTGCAATTCCAGGCAGCCCCTGTTTGTAAACCCTTTGACTCTGCATACCCCACGTATAACAGTGCTGCCAAGAAGTATGGCGCATTCAGTGGCAGACAGCAAGCTCGCCGCCAATCAAGTCCGGATAGACGGGAGACCGACATGCCGAGAGTCAGTGAAATTGACCCGAAAACCTTGCCTGAAGATGCCCGAGCTATTTTCGAAAGGTACACGACCGAGTACGGCCCGTTTGAGAATCAGGCGATGATTTTTGCTCAGCGCCCTCCAGCTTTGCGGCACATTATGGGCCTGCTGCTCAATCTCGCAGACGAGGCTGTATTGCCCAAGCGCTATCTGGAAATCGCGCTGGTCGCCGTCTCCAAGATGAATGAGTGCAAATACTGCGTTGCCCACCATGCGCCCCGGTTGGCAGAGCAGGGGTTCGACCCCGAAGCAACCGATCGGATTCTGGACGATGAAGTCCCCGGTTTCGACGCGGTGGACATGCTGGTGCGCGACTACTCGGTTCAGGTTACCAACAACTTCCAATACATGCGCGATGCGATCTTTGACGATCTGAAAAAGCATTTTAGCGAAGAACAGATCGTTGAACTAGCTCTGAGGATTGCGCTCTGTGGTTTCTTCAACCGTTTCAATGACGCGCTGCAGATCAGCATGGAGCACGGGGTTGAAGAAGATGCCGGCGTCACACTGCCGGAACGCGAGGTCGTTGACGCTGCGGAGTAATTTGAGTGAGCGGCTGGTTGCTGCCTTAGGCTGATCGGAACAGATCCTCAATGCCTTTTGCGGATGCGCTTATGTGGAACGTAATCCAGAGGCAAATCCCGGTGAACTTCGCGCCGTCTTCGGCAATGATGCGCCAGGGATTTTCTGAATGGAAAAACCAGTTGATCGTCACGCTGGCTGCCAGCAGTCCCACGGCCGCAACGAACATGACGTAGCGGTTCTCCAGAATTTGCTGCCAGGCAACGGCAACATAAGCCAGCCCAATCAACGCGTAAGTGCCATATGTGATCGGCTCCGGCACATTGAACGCAGGCAGCACGTTCTCGTGCATCAGAAAGAGGTCATCGAATCCCAGGAACCCGGTGAAGAGACCACCCGCCAGCAGGAAGATGCTGTATCGCGTTACGCCACGGCGGGCTGCCAGGAGGATCCCGCCTGCAAACAAACATACAGCCGCACCAGCAATCCACAGGGCGATGCCGAGACTGGACAGCGCCGTCATAGACCTTGCAACATGCCGTCCCTTTCAGTTCTGCCACAGCGAGTGGATCGCGCAGAAGGCCGCCCGGATTGATCCAGGGCTAAAGGGCTAAAAATCCGATGAGCAACAGGGTAGGCGCCAATGCCACCAGCCAGATCCAGTTTCCTATGCCGGCAAAGGAGGACGTCCCGTGTTCACGCGGTTGAAGGTCCTCCAGTTTCACTTCATCTAGGGAAGTTGCCGCCATAATTTTCCCGTAGTTTGTTGCGTTCGCAAAAGGTGTCAGGAACCGCCCATTTGCTAGAACAAATGTGCCCGCATTTGCCTTCATGATCGCTCCTGGCGTGGCTGAAACCTTGAAACTGGACAGCAAACTTCCTTGGATCAAGGGTCGGTACGCGACTGCTCCCATTTGCAAGGAGTTTCAGAAATTCGAAAAGGAGAGCAAGGCCGGTGGTCTGCAAAATTCCCGTTGGCACCTGACACCGACAGATTTCACGGACGCCTATGAAGCCTCATGCGAATTCGTCGGCGTCATGGTCAAGGGTGACACTGCGATAGCGCACGCGTTCTGCGTGGCCGGCGCAGAATCCTAGCCAAAGACTTACGCCGTCTTTCACGATGCAAGCAGCGGGTCTTCAATTCTCTAATGTTCACACCGATGATGATGAAGGGCGTGAGGGTGAAGAATATGTCGCCTGCCCGCCGGGCAAATAGGTGTGGATGATTTCAAGCCGTTAGAGCTGGCCCGGTCAATCCACAGTACGCTGGCGGCCGAGGTTCGGCGGTGCCTCGCTGAACGGGCTGCAATCATGCCTGTTATTCAGTGTTAAAGAATGCAGACAGTTTGAGGGTGGTGCCAGGCGATGTGGCAGGTTGGAGTTGATGTTGGTGGCACATTCACTGACGTGTTTGCCTCTGAGGCCGAGAGCGGCAGGTATGTCTCCCACAAGGTGCCGTCCACCCCCGAAGATCCATTGATCGCAATCGGGAATGCGCTGAGCCTCCTGGAGGAACGTTTCGGGGTTGATGTTCCTGCCATCCAGCAGTTTTGCCATGGAACCACCGTGGCCACAAACGCGCTTATCCAGCGCAAAGGTGGAAAGATCGCACTAATCACCACCAAGGGGTTTCGCGATCTGCTGACCATAGGTCGCCAGGTTCGCCCATTGATATATGACTCGCAGGCGGACTACCCGGACCCGCTTATCCCGGTTGAATTGCGCCTTGAGGTGGACGAGCGTATCGGATCGAAAGGGGAAGTGCTCACACCGTTGGACGAAGATGAAATCGGTCGGGTTGCCGATGAGGCCGCTAGCCTCGAGCCGGACGGTGTTGCCATCTGCCTCCTTTTCGCCTTCCTCAATGCAGACCACGAGAGACGCATACGCACTGTCCTCGAAGACCGGCTTCCAGGCGTCTTTATGTCCACAAGCCACGAAGTCCAGCCGGTGTTCCGTGAGTACGAGCGTTTCTCAACCACAGTTCTGAACACCTATCTGCAGCCGGTGATGAGCCAGTACATCCAGTCAGTCGAAGGGATCGTGAATGCTGCAGCACCAAGCGCGCAAATCGGCATCAACCAGAGCTCAGGCGGTTTGATGGCCGTGGAGCAGGCGGCACGCTTTCCAGTGCGGACCGCATTGTCCGGCCCGGCTGCAGGCGTCGTTGGGGCCATTGAATCGGCTTCGCGTTCAGGGCGCGATGCCATCATCACGCTCGACGTGGGCGGCACATCGACGGATGTCTGCCTGGCACGCGAGGCGACGGTTCCTCTTTCCTATGCCCGGCATGTTGCCGGCTTCCCCATTCGCTTGCCGTCTGTTGATGTGAACGCCGTTGGCGCCGGTGGCGGCTCGCTCATCGAAGTCGGACCCGACGGTTTGATGACCGTCGGTCCGCAAAGCGCCGGAGCAGATCCGGGCGCGGCCTGTTACGGCAGGGGTGGAACCAGACCAACCGTAACCGATGCCAATCTCGTGCTTGGGCGACTGCCAGTTGAAATTGCTGGAGGGGACATGGTCCTCGATTTGGATCTCGCTCGCTCCGCCCTTGCGCCGCTCGCTGACGCTTTCAAGGTCAGAATAGAAGAGGCGGCCGTTGGCGCCCTGCGCATCGTTGCCTCCAACATGGTGCGCGCCATCCGCGCTGTCTCGGTGGAACGCGGTCACGACCCACGACAGGCTGTGCTGGTGCCCTATGGCGGGGCAGGCGGCCTGCATGCAATCGAAGTGGCAGAGGCGCTCGGGTTGACCGAAGTGCTGGTGCCGCCGGACCCGGGTATCCTCTGTGCACGCGGGCTGATGGTGGCCGACCGCAGCGAAGTTTTTGTCGCCACGCGACGAACAGCCCTCGACTCTGATTTGGCCCTGCTTGAATCTTTGTGTGAACAACTTGAATCAGAAGGTGAAGACTGGTTGTCAGCACATGGCTGGGAAGGAACATCCGAACTGTGCGCCGACATACGCTTTGTTGGCCAGAACTATGAGCTTTCTATTGATATTCCAAATAATTTCAAATGGTTGAATTCTGACCTTGACTCACTTCGCGAGGCGTTCTGGCGTGAACACGAGCGCGCCTACGGGCATGCGGATCGTTCCATGCCGCTTGAATTTGTTGCCATAAGGTTAACTGCGAGGGTGCCCGCGTTGCCGTTAGGGAAGGGGCAAGTCGAATCTCCGCCTGAAGAAAATATCGCCGATGAGTCGCGCCCCGTCTGGTTCGAGGCAGGAGGTCCGGAACAATCCAAGGTGATCCAGCGGACTGCTCTGGTGCCAGGTTCGACAGTCGACGGACCGGCTGTCATCGAGCAATCGGATTCGACCACGCTTGTCTGGCCGGGTTGGCGGGCAAGCCAGGATGAGAACGGCAATCTGTTGCTGGAGAAAATCACATGAGCCTTGATACCTTCTCTCTGCAGATTGCTTGGAACGGTTTGCACTCCATCTGCGACGAGGTCTTCCTGTCTCTCATGCGTTCGTCTTTTTCCACCAACATCAAGGAACGCCACGACCATTCAATCGCCGTGCTTGATGCTCAGGGGCGGTTGATCGCGCAAGCTGAAATGTCATTGCCCATTCATCTCGCCTCCATGACAGGCATGATTGATGCCCTGGTGGAAAAGTATGCCGGGCAACTGAAACCGGGCGACATTTATTGTGCCAACGATCCGCACGTGGCGGGCGGCACGCACCTGCCGGACATCAATCTTGCTGCCCCTGTTTTTCATGAAGGCGTGCTAGTGGGTTATGTGGCCAACATCGCGCATCATGCAGATGTAGGGGGCACGGCGGCCGGGTCCATGTCCGGCGGCCTGACAGAAGTCTGGCAGGAAGGTTTGCGGATTCCTCTGGTCAAACTTGTGGCTGAAGGTGAGATGCAGCACGACCTGCTCGAGCTCATGCTGCTCAACATGCGCATTCCCCTGGAACGGCTTGGAGACCTCAACGCGCAGATCGCAGCATGCTGTCTGGCGGAAGGACGCTTGCGGCAAATGGCGATTGATCTCGGTCCGCTGCAACTTGCCAGGGTCTGCAACGAAATTCTTGAACGCAGCGAGCAGCGCATGTGAACCGCGATCTCGGGTTTTCCGGATGGGGAATACAGTTTCGAGGATGTGCTGGATGATGACGGGGCCGGGATGCAGGACCTGCCAGTCCGCCTGAAAGTGAAAAAGAAAGCTGATCGTATGGTTTTCGATTTCACCGACTCTTCGACGCAGGCACGGGGCAATATCAACCTGACCTTCAATGCCGTCCAGTCTGCGGTCTTCTACAGCCTCAAGGCCATGCTTGATCCGGAACTGCCTAACAATCAGGGTGTATTTGCACCGGTTGAGATAATCGCTGAAGAGGGCTCGTTGTTGAATTGCCAGCCCCCAGCCGCAGTTGCCTTGAGGGCCAACACCTCGCAACGCGTTGCGGATGTGGTGATCGGGGCGCTTGCACCGGGGATGCCTGAACGCGCGATTGCTGCTGCCAATGGCGCCAACACGTCTGCGGTCTTCGCAGGCAACGACCCGGAAACGGGCGAAGCCTATGTCTATCTGGAAACCCTTGGCGGAGGCATGGGCGCCCGCGCCACTAAACCAGGCAAGGATGGTGTGCAGGTGCACATCACCAACACCTCGCGAAATGGAGTACCCGCTTCGTGTGCTGGAATACGCATTGCGCGAAGGATCAGGCGGGGCTGGACGCAACAGAGGGGGCATGGGCCTTCGCCGCGTTGTCACGCCTGTCGGGCACAACGCCGTTTTCTCTGGCGTTGGCGAACGTTTCCGCCACGCGCCCTGGGGTTTTGACGGAGGAGAACCCGGTGCGAAAGGCCAGTTCCATATGGTCGATGATAATGGCCACAAGAAACGCCTCCCCAATAAATCGCTGAGCCTGCCACTGAAGGAGGGGCATTCGGTGATCATTGAGACCCCTGGAGCGGGCGGGTATGGCAAACAGGGCACCTGACCGACAGGAGACACCCGATGGACCAGTTCACAGGTGGTTGCCAATGCGGCAAGATCAGAATTGAGGCATCAGGTCGTCCCTATCGTGTGGGGATTTGCCATTGCCTCGATTGCCGTAAGCATCACGGGGCGCTGTTTTACGCGTCCGCAATTTCCCCTGAAGATGCCGTCAAAGCAGAAGGTCATTTGTGGGTCGACGATCCAAAAATGCGCGATAGTGCAGGCAGAAGCAGGTTTAGATTGGAAGCATCAAGAGGATACCCCAGATCTCAATGAGATCTCGACGTATCTCTAGCTCAAGAACCGTAATCGGCGCGCCAGATTTACGTTTCTGCTATTCCAAATATTGCGAGAGAATCTGTCAAACCTTCTGCGCCAGTTGTCGTAAGGTGCATCGCTCACGCCAGAAGAGCGACACGCTGTGGCAACGGCGTTACCAGAGGCCAGGCTCAACTCAATCTCGCGCAAAAGGCGCAAAACATCCTCATGTGGGCGTCAGTGTAAATGCGGTGATTTCCGGGAACTTTGGACATGCGGGCCTCCTGGCTGGCACGGGACAAAGTCTATCAGTTTCCCTTAAAGCCGCCGGAGGCGCTGACGCCTCGGTGCAGACGAGTGAGCAGCAAGGCTCCACACCGCCGCGTTGCACAGGTTTTTCGGTGTCTCCGGGAGCAGGGGCGGAAGCGGACGCCGGTTCGTTGGGCCGTACAATCACCGTGCAGATCACACGTTAGGACGCACGGGCCTCGATGCGCATCTTGATGGGACCGTCTGCCCGGCCGTTGATCAGCTGCAACACATATTCGTTGCCGCTATTGTCGATCTCCGAGGTCGGTCCGTGCCAGACCAGAGCACCCTGGTTCAACATGAAGAGGTAATCATACTCATTGCGCGCAGAGTTCATATCGCTGGTGATTGCGAGGACAGTGGCGCCAATCTCCTGCATGTTGCGTGAGATCATCTTGTTGATGGTGTTCGTGGTGATCGGATCAAGGCCTGCCGTTGGCTCGTCCAGCAACAGAAGCGAAGGGTCTCCCGCAAGTGCGCGTGCAACGCCCACGCGTTTTTGCATGCCGCCGGAAAGTTCTGATGGCAGGAGATCAGCCGTCATCGGGGGCAGGTTCACCATTGCGAGTTTCTGTATCGCGATATCGCGCGCCTCCGCCCGGTTCACACCAAGAACCTGAGTCAGTCTGAACGTGATGTTTTCCCAGACTTTCAAACTGTCCAGCAGGCCGCCTTGTTGAAACAGCATGCCCACATTGAGCATAAACTCGCTGTGACCCGAGGAGCCCGCCTTCGGCACCGGCTTGCTGTCAACTTCAATTGACCCGGTGTCCGGTGTGTGGATACCCGCAATGCATTTGAACAAGACTGTTTTGCCCGATGCGGCCGGGCCAATCAGAACCGACTTCTTGCCCACCGGGATTTCGGCGCTGATCTGATCGAGAATTTTCTTGCCCCCAAGCGAAAGGCTCACGTTCTTGATGCTGATCTTGGAAGCCTGGCTCATTAAGCGGCCTTCATGTCCGGGCTGATTCTCTGGCAAGCTTCATACTGCACAGGATTGCCAGCATAGACCAGACCGTACAAGCCGCAAATACAGTCAGTCCTCAGAGAAGGCCCGCCGCAAGGTCGTTTGCAGCGGATCGAGCAAGTAGCCGAGCATCGTGTTCTCGCCTGTTGAAATCATCCCTGCGGCGGGCATTCCTGCCTGATGTCCTCGAGAAGCCTGGCTGTTCACCTGGTTTCAAGCCAAAGTCCGGCCTTGGACATGACGAGCTGGCGCGCGGCATCAATCACAGAAAGCGTGAGGATGGCCACCGCCGCGATCAGGCCCAGCAGGAGCAAACTTGCCTGGTTTCCGCTGGGCAGGACGCGGTCGATGAGCTGCACCATGAACAGCGGACTTGTCAGCAAAAGCACAGCGCCTTCTCCTATATCGTGTTTAGAGATCAAAAATTACCAAAAATTGAAATGATAATTTTACTCTCGTTTAGGGTGTATTTTGGTGGCAAGTTGGTGAGGCCGTCTGCAACTAGAATGTGATCAAGAGTTTCTTGACTTGATGCAGGCACCTGCCGCTTCTGGCTTCATCAGCACCAAAGCCTCAGGATTCGTTCAGCATGCAGATGATCAAGCGCACTCTTCTTTCCTTCACATGTGTGATTTCCATGTTGGCCTTTGTAGCCACTGCTTCTGCGGAAGGGGCCAAGCGACTATTGAAAGAATCCTCCCCTTATTTGAGGCAGCACGCGGACAATCCCGTGAACTGGTATCCCTGGGGGGAAGAGGCGCTGGAGAAAGCAAAGCGCGAAAACAAGCCGATCTATCTGTCAGTCGGGTATTCAACCTGCCACTGGTGCCATGTGATGGAGCGGGAAAGCTTTGAAGATGCAAAGATCGCGGCTTACCTGAACAAGCACTTCATTTCGATCAAGGTCGACCGCGAGCGCCGCCCCGATATCGACGAGACGTTTATGCTGGTGACCGAACTGATGGCGCAGCGGGGAGGGTGGCCGAACAACGTGTTTCTCACTCCCGAACTGACACCCTTCATGGGAGAAACCTACCTGCCGCCAGATGTGTTCACCCAGCTGATTACCAACATCGCCAATCGATGGAGCGTGGCGAGTGAACAGATGCTGGCCGAGGCGCAAGAAATGCAACGCATGGTTTCCACCGTTATGGAAACTCGCCTTGGCGCAGCAAAAATGACGCCGGAAATCATGCAAGCCGTCACTGGGCAATTGGCTGCAGCCTTCGATCTTAAGGCGGGAGGTCCGCAAGGCACGCCAAAGTTTCCGCAAGAATCCATGCTGATATATCTGCTCCATCAGGCTGACCGTCACGGTAATGGACCGGCCCGCGCGGCTGTTGATGCAACCCTAAACGCGATCGTTCGCGGCGGCATTCACGATCAATTGGGCGGCGGCTTCCACCGTTATGCACTGGATGAAAGATGGAACGTGCCGCACTTTGAAAAGATGCTCTATAACCAGGCGCTTATCACGCGTGCCTTGCTTTCATCTTTCGAGATGACTGGCAATGTCGAGCACGCGAAAGCCGCGCGCGCTGCACTGGAATTCGTCCTTCGTGAGATGACCACATCCGAAGGCGCGTTTGTCTCAGCCTTTGATGCGGACAGTAAAACCGCCTCAGGCGAGAAGAAGGAAGGCGCTTATTACACCTGGCCTCACGCTGAGTTGGGAGAAGTTCTGGAAGCAGACGAGCTGCATCTGCTGGAGACGGCGTTTGGCGTAAAGTTCGAAGGGAATTTTGAAGCTGAGAATGTATTGTTCGTGGATGGTGATCGCGCAGCTCATCTGAAAACACTTGGTTTGAGCGCAGATGAGTTTGCTGCAAAAATCCATGCAATCAACGCCAAGCTGATGGCGGTCAGGGCCAAGCGCAAACCGCCCCATCGCGACGACAAGGTTCTGACTGGCTGGAATGCGCTGATGGTGAGGGCATTTGCGGAAGGCGGACGGGTCCTGCACGAGCCCCGCTATACGCAAGTCGCCATAAAAGCAGCTGATTTCCTTTGGAGTAAAATGAAGGATTCAGAAGGCCGGCTCATGCGTTACCGTTTTGAAGGCAAGTCAGAGCTGGTCGCAACGCAGCCCGATTATGCTTATTTCGGTAATGCCCTGATCTCGATTTATGACGCCGGTGCGGGCGATGCTTGGCTTGAGCGTGCCGGGCAGGTGGCTGCAGGAATGGACAAGCAATTCCTGGACGATCAGTCAGGCGACTATTTTTACACCACAGGGCAGGTCGAGTTCATCCGCCCAAAAATCAAGCAGGATATCACACTCCCATCCGGCAATGCTGCCGCGATGGAATTGTTCGCTCGCCTCTCGCGGAGATCTCTCAAACCAATCTATCGCCAAAGGGCCGATATGCTTGTGGCCAATCTCTCCGGCCTAGCATTGCAATTGCCCAATTCCACGCCCTACACGCTGTTTGCATCTGATCTTTTGAATAATGGGGAAGGCGGGCCGCTGCAATATCTCGGCAAAGGCAAAGTGAGGGCGCAGGTCTCCCGGCCTGCCGCGTCAGAACTAGAGGTCAATCTTTCAATTTCACCCGGCTGGCATGTGAATGCCAACGTGGTCAAAAACAGCGACTTTATCCCGACAAGCATCAACGTTGGAACGCGCAGTTCGTCCATGCCTGCGGAAATCAGTTACCCCGAATACAAACTGGTCAAGCTGGGCATCGCTAAGGACGAACTCTCCCTGTTTGAAGGGAAGATCGGTATCCGCATCAAACTTCCTAAGCAATCGAGCAATGCTGAAATGGTCACATTGGAAGCGCAGGCGTGCAACGATGAAATCTGTCTGCTCCCGGAGGTTCTGACTTTGCGAATCCCGCCAGTGAAGAGCGCCGCAAAGGCGGCAAGGTGTATGTGAGCGGTTGAATTTCATACGATTGAAAATTGACTTCTTGAATTTTGTTTCGTCTGTGCGCGAAAATTTTGCGAATCTTTCGGTTTTTGAACTCGGTGCTTAACCTGTGTGCCGGTGATCTCGAACGACCAATCAGGCTATCTCAGAAAACCCGTTAGTTCTTGCAGCACCATTTCCGGAGCTTCCTCGGCAAGGTAGTGTCCGGACGCAATTCCCAGCCCGGATGGTTCTTGCAGGCTGTAGACTTCCCAAATCTCGAGCGGCCTGTACCATTGCTCGATCTTGCCTTTGGTGCCCCAAAGAACATGCAATGGGCATTTGATCTTATCACCAGCAGCCCTGTTTTCCCGGTCGTGCACAAGGTCTATTGTTGCCGCCGCCCGATAGTCCTCGCACATGCCGCGGATCATTTCCGGGTTCCTGATGCCCGCAAGGTAGTCGGCAAGTGCGCCCGCGTCGAAGAAGTCCGGCGGTTTGGGCTCACGTGACGTGTGAGCACGAAACCAGTCTTCAGGGGCTGCGTTGATGATGTTTTCCGGAAAGGGATGCGGCTGGGCCAACCAGAACCAGTGATAGTAGCCCATGGCAAAAGCCAGATCCGTTCGTTCAAAGTGTTCCACTGTCGGGACAATGTCGAGTACCGCAAGGCGCTGCACCTGTTCTGGAAAGTCGAGCGCCAGGCGGTGTGCGACTCGGCCGCCCCGGTCATGGCCCGCCACAGAGTACCGCTCAAAATCTAATGCACTCATCATTGCCGCCATGTCGCCGGCCATTTCCCTTTTGGAATAGGGCAGATGATCCGGAGTGGCGGGCGGTTTAAAGGAGCCGCCATAGCCGCAGAGATCGGGGCAGATTACGGTAAAATCGTTTGCAAGCATAGGAGCCACTTTGTGCCACATGGCATGACTCTGTGGATTGCCGTGCAAAAGCAGCAGCGGCGGTCCATCACCTCCGATCCGCAAACGCAGTTGCCCGCGCGGGACGTTTAGACGCGTTAACTCGAAGCCTTCAAAAAACATAGGCGACACCGTAGCAGCTTCCTGGAACCGTTTGGAAAATTGTGATCGTTTCCATCGAACTGCAACATTGGCAGCTTGGCAAAGCTCCACTATGGTCCTCCTCCGTGAGGGAGGGTTTGCAGGAGGCTGTCATGGATGTGCTTGCGGAAATCGAGAGCATGATTGAGGAAAAGGGATCAGAGCTCTATGGCAGTGAACCTGTCACCCAACGGCAACACGCATTACAATGCGCCGCTCTTGCCGAAGAAGACAATGCACCAGCCTCACTCATAGCGGCAGCATTGCTGCATGACATTGGACATCTTTTGGATGTTGACTTTGAAACGGCTTTGGAACGCGGCGAGGACCGGTTTCACGAAAATATTGGCGAGATCTACTTGAGGTCCCACTTCGGTCCAGAAGTCAGCGAACCTGCGCGCATGCATGTGGACGCCAAGCGATACCTCTGTGCGGTCGATCCGGAGTATTTTGCCAAACTGTCACCGGCTTCAATTCATACGTTGCGGATTCAAGGTGGACCGATGAAGAAAGACGAAGCCGAGGCATTCATCAGTCAGCCTTATGCAAACGACGCGCTCCGGTTACGCATCTGGGATGACATGGGCAAAGATCCCGGCATGAAGACCAGGACCGTCGATCATTATCTGGCGTACGTCAAACAGTGCCTCTGATGGATTGAAGCTGCGGGACGCATCGCTGCGTCCCACTCCTTTGGTGGCCGATGCGGCTGTTACACGGCTCCAGCGTATTCGCCGCGTGCGGGGTAGCTGTTCTTGATCGCAAAATCGAGGGCACCGACCAGTTCTGAGAAGTGGGGACGCACAAAAGGCATCGTCTGCGTGGAGCCGTAGTACAGTGTCTGCTCCGGCGTCACCATGAACAGACCAGGTTCAGAGAACAGCGCAGGTTCTTCAATACCGATTGACGTCGTGCCGCGCGAGGTAGAGATGTAAAGCCCCCACTCCTTTGCTTTCGGCAATGACAAATCGTAGCCAAAGCGAAGGTTTCTGGCTTCGATCTTGTCAGCCATGGCCTGCGTGCGTTCCTCGCCGTCGGACGACAAAGCAATCGTCGTAACGCCACGCCCGGCAAAATCCGGTGTGCGTTTTTCGAACTCCGTCAGATAGTTTGCGCAGATCGGACAATGCAGTCCCCGATAGAAACAGATCACGACACCGCGCTCTGAATTCTCTGACGAAAGGTCAAACTGACCGCCTCCCAAGGTCGGAACAGAAAGGTCGGGGGTCTTCTGACGCGGCATAAGCATGAACGTAATCCTTTGTTTGTTTTGGTGCTGATACCTGTTATAGAAGATTTTATGTACGAAAAATCCGATATATCTGATCGAGGATACGATTTTCAGGAGCGAAAATTTGATCACCTGTCGTCCTTGATGTCGAACTTCGAAATGAATGTTCATCCTGTCGATGAAGGCGAAGGCAATATCGCAATCTATCCAAACGAAGCGGGCAGGAGCTCACGCACATTGGAATTCTGGCCGTTGGGACGCACCAACAGGGCTGGCTCCTTACTCGAGATGAGGGCTGAATGGGGTGGGCAGGCCAATCCGCTTGTGAATGCGCTGCCCCGCAAAATTGAGCTTTTGGTCGACGAAGACGAACAGGTGGAACTGCTCACAAAGATGCTGATTTCTGAAGCCGCAGCAGCCCGCTGCGGATCAGATGGGGCATTGTCCCGTCTATGCGAGGTGCTGATCATCCATATCCTTCGCCGGGAGATTGCCCTAGGCAGTGCGGCCCCGGGACTGATCAGCGGCTTGTCGGACCAACGTTTGAGCAAGGCAATTGTGGCGATGCACAATGAACCTGGCAAAAGCTGGAGCAACCAGGAACTTGCCGAAGTCTCCCATTTGTCATTGAGCCGCTTTTCAGAGATTTTCCCTGCCAAGGTTGGCCTTTCTCCTCAGAGCTATTTGCGCAAATGGAGGCTGACCCTGGCCCGCCGTCATATGCAGGCCGGGCAACAGGTTCAGAGTGTGGCGCGAAAGCTGGGCTACTCAAGCGGTGAAGCGCTCACCCGCGCATTCAAGCGCGAGTTTGGAGCTGCACCGCGATATGACAGTGCAGGGGCAATCTGATCGATTCTGACGCAGGTCGCAAATCGGCTACCGCCAGACGTATACATCATGGGTATACTGGGCAGAACCCACTAGGCAGGGCTCTTCGATCATACGCAACAACAGATTGGAACGAACATGAGCGGCAATACTTCACCCGTTGATCCCAATGGTCTCATGGAATATTCGGTGGTCTTCACGGATCGCTCGCTTAACCACATGTCTCAATCCTTCCAGGGTGTGATGCGTGATATTTCTTCCGGTCTGAGGTCTGTCTATAAGGCAAACGCTGCGGTTGTTGTCCCGGGCGGCGGGACCTATGCGATGGAAGCTGTTGCGCGCCAATTCGCGGCCGGCAAAAAATGTCTTGTGATCCGCAACGGCTTTTTCAGTTTCCGATGGTCTCAGATTTTTCAAATGGGCAAGATCCCTTCCGAAGAGATCGTCTTGAAAGCCCGGCAAACCGGAAACAAGGGGGATCAGGCCCCGTTTGCGCCTGTGCCGATTGACGAGGTTGTTGCAACGATCAAGTCGGAAAAACCGGACATGGTCTTTGCGCCTCACGTAGAAACCGCATCCGGGATGATCCTTCCTGATGACTACATCCGTGCCGTGGCCGGTGCCGTGCACGAAGCTGGCGGGCTGTTCGTCCTGGACTGTATTGCATCCGGTACAATCTGGGTCGACATGGAAGCGGCCGGCGTGGATGTATTGATCAGCGCGCCGCAAAAGGGGTGGAGTTCATCGCCTTGTGCGGGCCTCGTGATGCTGAACGAAACAGCTCGCGAACGGCTGGAAAACTCAACCAGCTCCAGCTTCTCTTGCGATTTGGGCAAGTGGCACGCGATCATGCAGGCCTACGAGAATGGCGGTCATGCCTACCACAGTACGATGCCGACAGACGCTCTGGTCAAGTTCCGCGACGCGATGAAAGAAACCGAAGCGTTCGGTCTGGAGCGCGCCAAGGCTGCCCAGCAGGAATTGGGCGACAAGGTTCGTGCGCTTCTTGTCAGCAAGGGCATCCCGAGTGTTGCCGCGGAAGGCTTCCAGGCCCCCGGAGTTGTCGTGTCTTATACGGACGACCCGGAGATCCAGGCAGGCAAGAAGTTTGCTGCTCAAGGCATGCAGATCGCTGCCGGAGTTCCGTTGCAGTGCGACGAGCCAGATGGCTTCCGCACATTCCGGCTCGGTCTCTTTGGTCTCGACAAGCTCGGTGATGTGGACGGCGCAGTGGCCAAACTGGAAAAGGTTCTGCCTCAGGTGCTCTCTGGCGCTGAAACCTAGATTCTCTGGGAAACCAGTTCCAGACCGGACAGGAAAAGGTCCTCACCAGGAACTTCCACGATCCGCTGAGCGGCATTGCCGTCCCACTGCCCAGGCGTTTTCAGGTCTTGATGATCGGCTTTCAGGCTTTTTCGACCGCTGGGTCCCATGGCCCCGGCGGAATGTTGGATTTTGACTCAAAATGGGATTGATTGCCGTTTGTCCGAAAACCGGAGAAGAATTGAGTCAATTTGAGCTTTTCTGTTGGGAATTTGTTTACCAGCAATGCAACTCGCATTGAATCTGGCTGGACAGGGCTGAACCCCGGGTGACCTAAAAATATCTCTCGGGGATGCGAATGTTATCGCCAGGAATGATCGGCCCCCGCGATTTAAGAGAGATAGCCCCTTCCTTGTCCTGACCCTCACGCCGGATAAAGACCCTGTCGCCGTTCGCCCGGTAAGTATAGCCATCAGCAATTGCGATCGGATCCTGCGCGGTCAAGCCGTTGCGATAAGGATATCGGCCGCCTTTTTCACTTCGCCGGTAATAAGGAACGGGCGGTAATTCAGAACTTCAGCGGATACTTTTGGATCGTTGAGATAGCCATTCTTATAACGGGAAACAGCGCGTTCCTGGAATTCGCGCAAGATCGAAACCAAACACTTAATCGGTGGCAATGATGAGTTGGCTTTCACCCTCCAAAACCAGGCAAGTGAGGACGCCTGTCGCGAACGCCGCAGTATCGATGTTGATGCGGTTGGACCGGAACTCCGGTTTCTCTCCCGGCGTATGACCGTGCACGATCAGTTTTCCGAATTCGTACCCGGTGTGCAGGAAGTCGTCACGTATCCACATCAGATCATATGAATCCTGCTCTTCCAGTGGAACACCAGGCCTTGCGCCTGCGTGAGCAAAAAAATAGCCGCCGAAGGCTGCGGAGGAGGGGAGGTTCTCAATGAAAGCCAAGTGGTCTTCCGGGAAGTTCTGTTTGAATTGTGCCCTAGCCATATGACACTCGGTGACGGATGGACTGGTACCTATGTCAACGTCATAGGCCCGCATCATCTCCAGTCCACCGTATCTTGCCCAATGGGCCAAGCGTTCTGGATCTGCCAGAAAATCAAGTAACGTCTGCTCATGATTTCCCCGCAGGCAAATCCGTTCATCTGCCGTGGGCGGGACATGTATGAGGTGCTCGATCACTTCGCGCGAATTTGGACCACGATCGATATAATCACCAAGAAACAGCTCAACCGTGCGCGCGGGCTTGTTCTCTTCCATATGTTTCGCGATCAGGCGGTTCAGTTGCAGGAGCAGATCATACCGACCGTGAATATCTCCGATGGCATAAACCCGTAACCCGGGTTCCATCTGGCGCTTTTTGCTGGCGTTAACGGTTTCGTGAGTTAGGTTAGAACTTCTCATTGCAACTTTATACGGGAAGCTGATAGGGACCGCCAGCAACCAGCCGGGTAAACAGGGAGTACGGCCGTGAAATTTCAACTCGTCATCAATATGGAACGCATCTCACCTGACATCGATATGGAAGAGGTGGAGCGCCATACGCTGGAAATGGTTCAGCTCGCAGACCAGGGCGGTTTTGAAATGGTCTGGTCTGCCGAACATCATGCGCTCGAGATGACAATCGCGCCAAATCCCTTCCAGCTTCTCACGTGGTGGGCCGCACACACCAACGATATCAGGCTAGGCACGGCTGTTGTCGTTGCGCCTTACTGGCATCCGATCAATGTGGCCGGCGAAGCCGCCATGGTGGATCTTTACAGCAAGGGCCGCCTGGAATTCGGAATTGGTTCAGGTGCTTATCAGCGGGAATTCGACCGGATGGCGCCCGGCGTCAAACAATCTGACGGCTGGCGCTATATGCAGGAGATGCTGCCTGCGGTGAAGGCGCTGTGGCAGGGCGACTATGCCCACGAGGGCGAATACTGGTCTTTCCCGATTGCGACCTCGGTTCCAAAGCCGGTTCAAAAGCCGCACCCGCCGATCTGGGTCGCTGCCCGGGCGCCGATTACCTACGATTTTGCGATTGAGCACGAGTGCAACATCATCTGCTGGCCGCTCACCCGCGGTTTCGATGAAGCCGAGGCTTACCGTCAGCGTCTTGACGATGCGATGGCGAAGTACCCCAATGGGCGCCGCCCCAAATTTGCGATGATGCGTCACTCCTGTGTCTATGAGAACGACACGGACCGCGATGCAGCCACCCAGAGCCTGCAACGCCAGCTCGGCCAGTTCGCCAATCTGTTCCAGAACATCGGTGAAGTGGTCAACGGTTTCCCCGAGCAGGTGGATCTGGCGTCTCTTGCCGATCGGGATGAATACAATCCACAGATGCTGCAGACCAATCTCATGTACGGGACACCCGGTGAGGTCATTGCCAAGCTGAAACCTTACCAGGACCTGGGCGTGGACAGTTTTGTCTTCAACATGAACATCGGTCTCGATTTTCCGCGTCAGAAAAAGTCGCTTCAGTTGTTCATCAACGAAGTCATGCCAGCGTTCGCGTGAACCCCATGACAAACGGTGTTGAAGTTACCAGGTCCGGCCACGTCATTGAGGTCAAACTCAATCAGCCGAAGGTCAATGCCATCAATGAGGCCATGAGCCGCGATCCGGGTGCGGCGTTTGCCGAGTTGCGGGCTTTCGTCGAGAAGCGCGAGCCTGTGTTTAAAGGGCGGTAAAAATGCAAGATCTTTGGCTTCAACGCCTACAGCAGTCTACCGACTCCCCCCACCCAACCCTCTCCCCAAGGGGGAGAGGGCTCTTCCTTGAGCGTGCCATAACGCCCCTTCTCCCCAAGGGGGAGAAGGCCGGGATGAGGGGAGTCCTGAGCGCAGGGCGTTCCTCGATTTCCCTGTTAGAGAGCCAGTTCTAATGAGCAGACCTGCACCCGATCACGTCAAGACAGTTGTCAGCATTGGCGCTGGCCCCATTGGAGGTGGCTGGACCGCGCACTTCCTCGCACGTGGGTTTGATGTGATCAGCTACATCCATGATGCATCCGAGGAAGCGGCCTTCCGCAAGATTCTGGACACCGGCTGGGTCAGCCTACAGGCTCTCGGCCTCGCTGAGGGCGCGTCCCTTGAGCGGCTGAAAATCACGACAGATCTCGAGGAAGCCGCATCTGAAGCAGATTTTGTCCAGGAGAGCGCGCCCGAGCGGCTCGACATCAAGCAGGCGCTCTATGCTTCGCTCAGCGACATGGTGCCCGAAGACGTTGTCATTTCGTCCAGCACATCCGGGATGACCATGACGGAGATCCAGGTCAAATGTCCGACGGCTCACCGCACCGTGGTCGGGCATCCGTTCAACCCGCCCTACTTGTTACCGCTGGTGGAGATTGTTGGCGGGGAAAAGTCATCGCCCGAAGCCGTGGCGTGGTCGGGCGGGTTCTACAAGGCCGCAGGCAAGGCGCCGCTGATCATGAACAAGGAAATCCCGGGCTTCGTCGCAACGCGGCTCCAAGAAGCCCTGTGGCGGGAAGCCTTGCATATGGTTGCGAACGGGGAAGCCACACCTGGGCAGATCGACACGGCTCTCATCAATGGTCCCGCACCGCGCATGGCGCTGCAGGGCCAGTGCATGGCTTTCCACGTGGCGTGCGGTGAAGGTGGTATGGCCACCAATCTCGACCAGTTTGGCCCTGCGCTGAAGCTGCCCTGGACCCGCCTTGAGGCGCCTGAACTTACCCCTGAGTTGCGCAACCGCATGGTTGACGGCTGCAACGAAATCGCCGGTGACCGGCATTTCGAGGACATGGCAGCTGCACGCGACCGGGGCATCGTTGCAATCCTGAACGCCATCAAAGAGGTGAACACATGAACTTTGAACCGATCATCACATGTGCCGTAACAGGCGCCGGAGACACCACAGGCAAGCACCCGGGCGTGCCCGTTACGCCAAAGGAAGTGGCAGATGCAGCCATCGAAGCCGCGAAGGCAGGTGCAGCCGTGGCCCATATTCATGCCCGTGACCCGGAAACCGGTAAAGGCTCCCGTGATCCCAAGCTGTTCAAAGAGATTGTCGACCGGGTCCGTGACAGTGGCACCGATGTGGTTATCAATCTCACAGCCGGCATGGGCGGCGACTGGGTGCCAAGCGAGGACGACCCCGCCATGCCCGGTCCCGGCACGGATATGATTGGCCCAGAAGAACGTTTGACCCATGTGAAGGAGAATCTGCCTGAAATCTGCAGCCTCGACTGCGGCACGCTCAATTTCGGCAATGGCAACGAGATCTACATCTCAACACCGCCCTACCTGCGGCGGATGGCCGAACTCACCAAGGAGTGGGGCGTGAAGCCGGAGCTGGAGGTCTTCGATCTCGGCCATATTCGCTTCGCCAAGGCGATGGTCTCAGAAGGCCTGATTGCTGACCCGCCCATGTTCCAGATCTGTCTTGGTATTCCATGGGGCGCTGATCAGGATGTGGACACCATGAAGGTAATGAAAGACCAGTTGCCGGCGGGGGCCAGATGGGCCAGCTTCGGCATCTCCCGCATGCAGATGCCCATGGCGGCGGTCGCCATTGCCATGGGCGGCAACGTTCGCGTGGGGCTTGAAGATAACCTCTACCTCGACCGAGGTGTACTCGCCTCAAACGGCCAGCTTGTTGAGCGCGCAGTGGAAATTGCCGTGCGCATGGGGGCCAAACCGGCAACGCCGGCCGAAGCCCGCAAGAAGCTGGGCCTGCGCGGCGCATGACGCCGGAGCGCCGCCGCAATCTGCAGCGGCTCCTGAAGCCCCGGCATGTAGCGCTGACCGGCGGCACAGATGCTGTAACTGTTGCCGGTGAGATCAGGCGCATTGGTTTCGACGGCCCGGTTTGGCCCGTCAATCCAAGACGCGGCGAAATCGCCGGCCACAAGTGTTACGCCAGCATTGCCGATTTGCCGGAAGCTCCCGATGCCGTATTTCTCGCCATCCCGCGTGAACCCGCGATAGATGCGCTGCGCCAGCTTTCTGAAATGGGGGCAGGGGGTGTGGTCTGCTACACCGCCGGCTTTGGAGAGATGGGCGAAGAGGGAGCAGGCCTGGAAGCCGAACTCATCCAGGCGACCGGTGATATAGCGCTGGTCGGGCCCAACTGTTATGGGCTGATCAACTACCTGGACAAGGTTGCCCTCTGGCCCTTCGCCCATGGCGGATTTGCGCCCGGCTACGGCGCGGCGATCATCACACAGAGCGGCATGCTTTCATCTGACCTGACCATGAGTCAGCGCTCCGTTCCTTTCGCCTACATGATTTCCGCAGGCAACCAGGCAACGCTGGGGCTGGAAGATTTCATCGACGCGCTTTGCGAGAAAGATGAAGTGCGAGCCTTCGGCCTGCATATCGAGGGACTAAAGGATATCTCCCGCTTCGTGGCGGCTGCGCAGAAAGCGCTGCGTCTTGGCAAGCCGATCGTGGCCCTCAAGACGGGCAGTTCAGTTGTGGGGTCCAGTCTCACGGAAAGCCACACCGGCTCTTTGTCCGGCTCTGACGAACTCTATTCGGCGCTGTTCGATAAGCTGGGCATCATTCGAGTTCACTCTCCAGCTCAGCTACTCGAAACGATAAAGTTCCTGACGGTTGCCGGCATTCCAAACGGGAACAAGGTTGCCGGTCTCACCTGTTCCGGCGGTGGCGCCACCATGCTGGCGGACTACGGCGAAAAGGTCGGGCTGCAGTTTGTTCAACCAGGTGAGCAGGCAAGGGAAGAACTCCAGCGGCACCTGCCACATACGGCTACCGTTTCAAATCCGCTGGATTACACGACGCCGATCTGGGGCGACACTGAGAAGGTTCCACCGGTTTTCGAACCCCATCTCTGTGATGGGCACGATGCGGCGGTGATCGTTCAGGATTATCCTCTGCCGGGGCTGGACGAGAGCAGGCATTTCTATTTGAACGATGCAAACTCCTTCGTTGAGGCATCGAAAAAGGCGGGCATTCCCGGCGCCGTCTGCTCAACCCTGCCGGAGAACATTGATGCAGATACCCGGGGCATGCTGGTCAGCAAAGGTGTTGCCCCTATGCAGGGCATACATGAGACGCTGGATGCCATCGCGGCGGCTGCCTGGTATGGCAAACGGCGAGCGGAGCTCGAAGAGGCGCCGGAGTTTCTTGCTTTAAACCCACAAGTCCAGGCCAGCCGCCAGACGCTTGACGAGGCTGCTGGGAAAGCCATGTTGCGGAAAGCCGAACTGAACGTTCCTGCCGGCCAAACCTGCAGCGCTGTGGACGCATCAGAAGTTGCAGAGGGTCTTGGTTATCCGGTGGCTCTAAAGATGGCCGGCGAAAAACTGTTGCACAAGACTGAAGCTGGCGCAGTGGTCCTCAATCTGAAGAGTGCCAGTGAGATTGCGAACGCGGTCGACAGCATGGCCGCCTCCGTCCGGCAGTATGACAGCTCTGCGGTGACGAATACCTTCCTGATCGAGTTGATGCAGCCAAAGCCTCTCGCAGAACTCCTGGTCAGCATAAGAAGCGATGCTCAATTCGGCTTGGCCATGACCCTTGCAAGCGGTGGCACATTGGTTGAGTTGGTGGGCGATGCGGCGACGGTCCTGCTGCCCGCGTCAGATGGCGAGTTATTGGCGGCCTTGAACAAGCTGAAAGTCTCGCGCCTGCTTGATGGCTTCCGCGGAGCGGATCCGGCAGACAAAGGTGCGATCATCGCAGAACTACAAAAGCTCGCGCGCTTTATGGCTGCCAACATGGACCAGGTTTGCGAGGTCGAAATCAATCCATTATTTGTCCACAAGGCAAATGTCTGCATCGTAGATGTTTTGCTGACACGGAATGGCAGCTGAGGAGGAGGCAAACATGACAGGAACCCCCGATGCGACGCTCGAATTACTGGATGAGATCGTCGAGGCCTTTAATGCGCATGATACGGCGACGGGTCGTCAGCTCTTTCGCCGAAGATGGGGAAATGCTGCTGACTGCCGGGCCCGGCATATCTGGCACCCGCCTCAAGGGGCATGAGGAACTCAGCCAAGGCCTGCAAGCCCGTTTCGACGCAGCGCCCGACATCAGGTGGACAGACGGCAGAAGCTGGATCTTCGGCAACAAGGCCCTGTCCGAATGGCGGGTGATTGGCACACTCGCTTCTGGTGGCAAGATCAACTGCCTCGGCTGTGTCCTCTGGATGTTCTCAGGTGGCAAGATCGTCAAGAAAGACACCTACTACAAGCAGGCTACGGGTTAGCTGCTGCCCGTCTACACGTCGATAAAATTCAGATTCTCTGATGTCTGCGGCGGCCAGGGAAGAGAATTGGGCCGCTTCGGTTCGTCAAGCGGTTTCATCTCACGCCATTGCGGAATGTCACCGGACTTGGAGAATAAATGGTTCGCGACTGCGGTCAATTCCTCCGCAGAATTCTTGCGAACGGCGAAGTTTTCGCCCGCGCGGATTTTGTTCCTAAGCGCCGGATAGTCGAGCAGACCTGAAGCAAACAGCTCCGCATTTCTCATAATCTTCCCGTCGGGCGTAGTGACCTCGTGTGTAAGGATCACCTGCTCGCCAGATCCCCAGCCTCCAACCCCGTCTGAAGCATCAACCAGCCCCGTCGGTATCTGGAAACCCCAGCCGAGGTTTATGGGTCCCGATGGCCCGGCAATCAGAAATCTCGCCCGACTCGCGGCATAAGCTTGCAGCATGAATGAGTTCTTCTGCCGGCTCAGATCAACAAAGTTATCCCGAGAAGGGAAGGGCTCCAGTTCAGGATGCCCGAGGAGCACCACCTGCCCACCGAGCTGGTCAATGATGTAGTCGATCAGATCCTTTTGAGCTCTCGGGTCGCCGTTGCGCAGCTGGCCGTTTCGCTTGTTGAGATAAGTGCTCGCACGGTAATGGACAACGGCAAACCATCGGTCGCACTCTACACCGGCCTGCAGCAGTTTTGTTTGTAATTCGTCCTCGCGATCAGAGGGAATCTGTAAACGGACCGGATTGGGAAACGCGTGCAGGCTTCTGGGGTTCAGCATCCAGTCGGTTGGATAGAAATCACAAAAGGAGCCCCAACTACCCTTGTTGCCATCAATCGAACGCGCCAGGTGGTGCCATAACCTCGTGTCCGGCAGCCCCAGACGGGCCCACAACGGAATGTGGCCGCGAATGGGTATTGCATTGTTAATGCCGGGCACCAGCGAAACAACTTCCCTGCTGTAGGAGCGCACGTCACGGTACCGCAATTCGATCTCTGCAAAATCGAACTGGGCCCCGATCGTCGCAAGATAGATACACTTTGTCAGAAAATCGCCCAGAGACGTCTCGCGCAAAGAAGCCTTGATGACAAAAGGCCTTTCGGGGGAAAGGCCGACATCCCTGCAGATCATGTTGTCCGACATAGACGATTTGTGAAACAGCTCAGCGCTCATGCACACGTGCCTCGTTTGGAAATGGGTGCGTAAGGTTGGACATTTGTTCGTTGACGGCGCATATAGCGGGCGAATAAAGGCCATAGAATTCACGGCATCAGTAAAGTCAAGCGATTGAGCGTGGGCTCCAAGTTTTCCTGGGGAGATATGATTTTGCAAAATAACGCGCAAACCGCGGAGGAAAAGCACGTGCCGGATCGCCATGGCATGTTTCGCGAAATGCTGCGGATCCGGATGATCGAGGAAGAGATCGTTGCACACTATTCCGAGGGTGAAATGCGTTGCCCGACGCATATCTGCATAGGCCAGGAAGCCCCGCCGATTGGGATTTCGGCCCATCTTCGTAAAGACGATGCCGTGTTTTCGGCGCACCGCAGTCACGGTCATTACATCGCCAAGGGTGGCGACGTTGGCGCCATGATGGCGGAACTCTATGGCCGCAAAACCGGATGTGCCTCAGGAAAAGGGGGCAGCCAGCACCTGGTCGATCTGGATGCAAGGTTCATGGGCTCAGCACCAATATTGGCCAGCACGATTTCGGTTGGCGTTGGCATGGCCTGGACCATGAAAAGGCGCGACGAAGACCGTGTGTGTGTGATTTATTTTGGCGATGGCGCATCGGCTGAAGTCACTGCTCTCGTGGCAGAACACGCTCTTTCTGCGCTGAAAAAACCGCCAGTCCGGGTTGGCTTGCCCCCAGTGCTGTCGCCCACGACACCTGAGCTGGCCGATCATTTCTATCCCCGGCCCATTCACATTGCCGAGACCGCGCTGAAGCTCTGCGACAGTGATCGAACTGTTCAGGAACCGGATCCGGTAACACCCTGGCGGGATGTGCCGGATCCCACGTTTACCGGTCCCTGCTAAGGAGACTGATGACCGGAACCAACGAGGTCAGAGTGACGGAAACGCTAATTATTGGAGGGGACTCCATGCTGGGAGGTGCCCTCGAACGTCATCTGCGCGTTCAAGGAGATGCCGTTTCCAGCACATCACGGCGGCCAGAGAGCAAATCTGTTTATTTTCTGGATTTGCTCACGCTTGAGGGCCTCGAAGGTCTTCCACGAGCACGAAACATTGTAATCATCGCCGCCGAGCCCCGGATGGCTGCGTGTGCGGCAGACCCTGCGAAAACGGGCCGTATAAACGTCGAGGCACCTGCAAAAATAGCAGAATGGGGCGCACGCACTGGCAGCCGCCTTATCTTTTTCTCGTCGATTGCGGTGCATGAAGGCACTGTTGAAACTGCCGACGAGAATTCCCCGGTTTCACCGCCCACTGCATATGGGAGGCAAAAACTGGAAGCTGAGCAGCGACTGACGGAAATCGATTCCGGTGCCGTCCTGATAAGACCTGCAAAGATCATCGACAATCAGTTTGCGCTCTTCAGTGGCTTTCTTGACGATCTTGCTCAAGGCCGCGAAATCACGCCGTTCTCAGATATGATTGTAGCTCCGGTACACATTGATCTCGTCGTTGAAATGACGGCGCTTTTATTGCGTCAGGCCGAAGCACGCGGAGTGTTCCAGATCTCCGCTTCAACCCAAACAACCTATGAGGAAATTGCCTATAGCCTGGCAGCTACATTCAATTTCCCCAGAGATTTGATTGCGCCGTGCCGGGCCGAAGAGAAGCTGGATCGCGCCTCTTTGTGGCTGCCGAATTGGGCAAGTGTCGGGTGCTCCAGGTTAGAATCCCTCGCCGGAAAACCGATGCCAGGCTGGCAGGATGCGGTTGATCGGTTCGCTCAGGCGCGCAATGTGTAATCCGTCGGCCAGTCCCGGATGTCATTGAGGTAGCGTTTGCCCCACTCAACCATTTCGGCGAGCCCTTCATCCCAATCGACTTGCGGTTCCCAACCGGTTGCATTTTTCAATGCAGTGGAATCCAGCCAATAGCGGGAATCCTGTCCAAGCCGGTCACCTGTGACTTCGCAGAGTTCCTCGAATGGAATGTCGAGTGCGCCAGCGCAGCGCTCGACCACTTCACGGATGGAGGTTGGGTTCAAAGGCCCTGCGTTAAAGACCTCGCCTTTTGGACCGCGTTCAGCAACCAAATGAATTGCCCGCCATTGATCGCAAGTGAACCAGTATTGGGCAAAGACATATCGTTAAAGCCCCAACTTCTCCGCGATCTGAGCCGTTTCGAGCCCGTGTGCAGCCAAGAGGTCGTCGTGGCTGCCATAGTGATGGATGAACTCGTCCTGCAGGCAGAATGTGCTGACTTTGCAGGATGCCCCGCACTCATAGGCCAAAGCCTTTATTTTCAGACCCAGGCTGCCAACGGGTGCGGTTTCTTCGATTACAACCATTTCCTTGTGGCCGCGCAAGGCAGCAACAGCGCCTTCTTCGTCGAAGGGTTTCACGTATGCCGCGGATATAAGCGTGATGCTCTTGCCTTGCGCCTTGTACCGCTCTGCCAACTCGACAGCTTTTTTCATCACCGGGCCATAACTCAGGATGCAAACATCCTCGCCCTTGGTTAGTCGGCGCAACTTGCCGAATTCCCATGGTTCGGCAGCATCAAGCGTGAGATCCGGCTCACCGGCCTTGCCCAAACGCAAATAGACCGGCCCCCGGGTCTGCGTCGCACACCAGCGCGTTACGGTTTCGGCCTCGGTGGGGTCACAAGGCGCGATAACAGACATGTTGGGCATCGCCGTTGCTATGCCAATGTCTTCTTGCGCGTGGTGTGTGCCGCCGAGCGTGGAGTAGGTTACGCCGCCGCCGATACCGACAATCGTGACCGGCAGGTTCTGATAACAGAGGTCATCGCGAACAAACTCGAACGGGCGATACAGGGTGAACGTCGCGATCGTGTACGCGAACGGACGCATGCCTCGTTGGGCAAGGCCTGCACACATACCGATCATGATCTGCTCGGCAACACCCGTATTAACGAAGCGATCCGGAAACTCACTGCGGAATTTCGCGATAGAGCCTGCGGGTGAGATATCAGCCACGACAATGCAGAGTTTGTCGTTTTCCTTGCCGAGATCGTAGAACACGTCTGCGAACTTGTTCCTCATCCCGAAATCTCCACCAGTTCGTCGCAAGCTTGCGTATATTCTTCAGGGCTCGGCGCGCGGTAATGCCAGATCGGCACATGCTCCATGTAGGAAACGCCTTTGCCTTTGACTGTGTTCGACACAACCACAAATGGCTTGCCGCCCTTCCGGTTTTCAACGGCCGCATGCAGTTCCTCAGCGGTGTGACCGTTCACCTCCACACCTTCCCAACCGAAGGTCAGGAACTTGTCCAGTAGCGGATGGAACGCCGGGTGTCCTTCACTCATGCGTTCCAGACCGGAAAAGTCGTTCACATCCACAAAGGCAGTCAGGTTTTCCAGCGCCAGATTTCCCGCCATCATCGCGCCTTCCCAGGTCGAGCCTTCCTGGCACTCGCCATCGCTGAGAACCAGATAGATCTGACCGTCCCGTTTCTGAAGCCGCTCGGCATAGGCCATGCCGGTTGCGATGCCCATGCCATGCCCAAGGGAACCAGTGGATGCTGCAATGCCAGGTACGCCATAGTCCGGGTGCGCACCAAGACGGCCACCAGGCTTGCAATAGAGATCCATGTCCTCGCGGGTCAGGATGCCCTTCTCCTCAAGGATGACGTATTGGATCATTGTCCCGTGGCCTTTTGAGATCAGGATCACGTCCTGGCTCTCGTCCCCATCCCAGCGCATCAGGCCGTTATAGATGACGTCCACGATCTCGGTGCAGGAGAATGCAGGAGCAATGTGCAAGGCACCCACCTGTTGCGAGATGTCCAGAATTCGGCGCCGGTAGGCGAGGCAACGCTTTCGCGCAGCTCCGGCGTCAAACACATTGCTGAGGGCCTGGTTCATGGGGCAGGGATCCTTCTTGCGTCAGGCGCGCAATGTGTAATCCGTCGGCCAGTCCCGGATGTCATTGAGGTAGCGTTTGCCCCACTCAACCATTTCGGCGAGCCCTTCATCCCAATCGACTTGCGGTTCCCAACCGGTTGCATTTTTCAATGCAGTGGAATCCAGCCAATAGCGGGAATCCTGTCCAAGCCGGTCACCTGTGACTTCGCAGAGTTCCTCGAATGGAATGTCGAGTGCGCCAGCGCAGCGCTCGACCACTTCACGGATGGAGGTTGGGTTCAAAGGCCCTGCGTTAAAGACCTCGCCTTTTGGACCGCGTTCAGCAACCAAATGAATTGCCCGGCCCAGATCGCGGGCGTGCATATAAGACTTCTCCGCCTTGCCGCCGCCGTGCAGAGGCAGCTTGTGACCGGTCAAGCCAGCCCAGATGGCTTTGGGGACTACCCGGTGGAGCAATTGGCCGGAGCAATAGCAGTTGGATGGGCGGATGATCGTCATCGGGAACTTCAGGAAGTTCGAGACGGACATGAGATACATGTCGTAAGCCACCTTGGACGCCGCGTAAGGGCTGGAGGGCTTGATCGGTTCATCTTCCGTCACGGCGTGGTCAACCGACCCGTACATTTCGGATGTGCCGATCTGGATGAAGTGTTCCAGCCAGTCCCGGCTCATCAGTTCTTCCGTGAGCTTGGCCAGCGCCATGGAATTGGTTTCAAAGAACCGCCAGGAATGTTTCCAGGACACGGCACCTTCACCTTGGGCTGCGAAGTTGACAATGACTTCCGGCTTTTCCTTGTCGAGCAATTCAAGCAGCAGATCCATCTCGTGCGTCACGTGGCGGGCGTGATACTCGTAACCATCGCGAGCTTCGATGTTCAGTGAGAAGGGTTCGGGGCGCAGCGGGTTTCGGCCGATGCCGATCACTTTGTTCGGATTGGCGTTGTCCAGCAGGTAGAACGCGGCGTGGATGCCGAAGGAACCGCCTCCGCCGAGGATCGCATAGGTCTTGCTCATATCGAATGTGTCCGTTGAGTTCGTTCAGGAAATGATGGTCCAGTAATAGTCGCCGGTGTAGCCGGCTTCATCGAAGAGTTTCAGCCAGCCTTCGGTATAGTCGTGAAATTCCGCCGTCAGCACCCAGCTTTCGAAGATGGCTTTCTGTTCCGGCGTGCGATAGCTGTCAACCCGCACAAATGCTTTGCCGCCGGAAAGCCGCTGGATTTCCTGCAGGGCGATCTTGGTGCGCTGGCGGGGCAGGTTGTGGATGCAGTCGAGCGAGATCACTGCATCAAAGCTGCCATCCGGGAAGGGGAGACTGTCAGCGCTTCCCAGATGAATGCGGCCAACCACGTTGGGGTGACAGTTCATCAATGCGTATTCAGAGATATCAAGCCCATATACGTTCAGACCGGGCAGGGCATCGACCATGTCATTGATCAGAAAACCCTTTGCGCAGCCTATATCGAGCACCCGATCACCCGGCTTCAGGCCAAAATGTTCGATCATATCCTTGGCGACTGGCACCCAACGGCCATCATATTTGTAGCCGCCATAGCCATAGTCGCGCGGGCCGTCGAAATACATCTCACCATACTCTTTGGAGATGCGGACGACTTCCGGATCCTTGGCGTCTTCACGCGCTTCAATGTTGCGCTTCGTGCAGGTAATGGAGCGCAGAAGGTTGATTTCCTGACCCATATCTCAGGCTCCCGAGGTCTGTCCGTGGACGGCGGCAAAACCATCAGCGGGCTGGGTGTAGGAGAAATCAGGGAAGGCAGCGAGCGTTCCAGCCGGATCAAAGGGCCGATAGCCATTGTGCGGCATGGCGCCAACCCGAGGCGAGCCCTTGATTGCAGGGGCGTTTTCGAAATGGCTTGTCACCAGTTCGGCTGCGTCCCGGAACGAGATGACAGTGCCGGTCGCTGCATTCAGGGTGCCCTTGCTGCGGTGCGTGAGCATGCGGACGGTCAGCTCGGCCACATCTTCGACCCAAACATGGTCGCGTCTTTCTTCACCCTCACCGAACAGCACGATCTCCTGACCATCGGAGGCCAGACGCCTGAAACGGTTGGGTCCATAGCCATTGTGAGGATCATCGGCACCATAGATGAGGGTAGGGCGCAAAGTGGCGAACGGGGCATCTCCGGCATCTTCAGCCAGCATGATTTCGCGCGTGAGATGCATGATGCCATGCGCACTACCGGGCGCCGCGCAGGACTGTTCGCTCAGTGGCTCCATGCTGTCTGCATAGATCGCATCAGAACCGATGTTGAGAACATGGGAAACAGGAGATTTAACAAGGGCTTGCGCGAGCGCATCGATGATTGCCAGATTGTCTTTCAGCATGCGTATGTTTTTGCATGGGGCAATAGCGGAAACAGTGACAACACTGTCTGTCGGCTGAAGAAAGCCGGCCAAAACCGTGCCGGCATCTTCACTCATCAAGTCAACGTCACTGCGGCCCAAACCGAGCGTTGCTATACCATGATCAGCCAGTTTCTTCATGATTGCGCCGCCGACGAAACCGCCTGCGCCGATCACAACGACACGTTCCGGATTGGCCGGCTCGGAATTCAAATGCTCCAGCATTGTTCTTTCTTTTCAGTGGTTTGCGTCTAGCGGCGCCACGCCGAGTGTGTAGCTCGTAAGGCCGGCAGCCTGAACGTCCTGCGGTTCAAAGATACGGTATGGGTCGATCACTATCTTCCCGGACATGGCCTTGGCAAGTTCTTTAAGGTCGCAAGCCCGGTATTCCGGCCAGGGGGTTAATATCATGAGGATTTCGGCGCCGCTCACGGCCTCTATGGCGGTGAAGAACCGCTGGGCCTTTGGATGGTTGAAGTCACTCTCTGCAACGGCCGGATCGTGTGCACGGAAGGGTACATCAGGAAACTGTGCCAGTGTGGCGAGAGACGGCGAATTCTTGATGGAATGGGTGTTCTCTTTGTAGGCGAGGCCCCAGATTGCAATTGAAGGTGTTTCCTCGTAGCCCTTCAAGAGCCGCGCGAGCGCGCAGGCGGCCCAGTCCCGGTTGTGTGCGCTATTGTCCAGCCAGGCGCGAACAATGTCCGAATGCGTCCCGGTTTTTTCCGAATAATCCAGGACTGTCTGAAGGTCCCTTTCCAGGTTGCCGCCGGCAATGCCGAGGCCGGGCTTCAGGTACGAGTATTGGCCAATTCGCTTGTCCAGCTTCAGGGCGGGGACGATCTCGCTCCAGTCCGCGCCGATTTCAGCGCACAGCTCTGCCATCGTGTTGGCCACGCTGACGGAGGAGACGAGACACATGTTGATGGAGATTTTTGCCAGTTCCGCACTTTCATAGCGCATCGGCAGGACCGGGCAATTGAAGGCGGCCAGCACTTCGGCAAATGGAGCTGGCATGGGCTTGGCGGGATCAGCGCAACCAACGATGTAACGCTCAGGCTGGGTTGCGCGCTCAACCGCCCGGCCGAAGATGAGGGTCTCCACCTGATAGTAAAGCCGGTCCGGATCGAAGGCGATCTTGCGGGTAAATCCGGGTGGGACCTGACACAGGATCACGAGCGTTGCGATCGGATTCAGATGCGGAGTTACTTTACCGATCAACGCGTGAATGCCGGTGAGGTTGCTTTTGCCTGAGTCATCCGTAGGAACGTCCGGCGCGATGTAGACCACATCCCGGTCTGCCAAATCTTCGTACGCAGAAGAATATCTCTGTCGTTCGCCGTTCGCAGCGACCATATCATCGAGATCAGGTTCCAGAACCGGCAGATCGCTTGCACGCAGCTGCTCGATAAGCGCGTCATCTTCGTCAACGCAGAGCATGTCGAATCCAGCCGAACAGACCCCGGTCGCCGACACCAGCCCAAGATGCGTCATGCCAACAAACGCGACTTTAGTCATTTCGAAGCTATCTCAATCGCGTCGGCGCTTAAGCGGCCGAGGGTAGTGTTGAGCCACACATCGTTGGCGAGATCTGTTTGTGCGCCGGTGAGGCACAGATCCTTGAAGTGGGCATATTCCGCCGCCCAGGTTGGATCTTCCTCAATGAGCGTGACGCACTCTTCCGGCGGCCTGCCGCTTGGGAGGATACGGGTCCGTTTGGTGAAGGTTGCCGGTCCCCATTTGCAGAGGGATTCGATATGTGCCGAACCTTTCTCCGCCAACACATCGCAGGTGAAATAATTGCGCCAGTTCAGGAGCGTCATCTCCAGCTCGATCTTTGTGCTGGTTGCCTCGGATCCGATGATCACATGATCAGGCGCCCGGTTCTCAAAGCAATTACTGGTGTAAACCCGGAAGGTATCCGCCCGTTCCCCGAACCAGAAGACAATGGTATCCAGCAGATGTGATCCCAGATCGGGCAAGACCCCTGCGCCCTGGTCGCGCCAGTCTGAACTGCGGACCAACCGGGCTGTCCCATTCCCGTAGAACATCCGGCAGCGATAGATCTCTCCCAGTTCGCCGGATCGGATCAGATCGCGCATGTGCACATAGTGCGGCTCAAAGCGGTGATTGTAGGCGGTGTAACAGACGGCGCCATTGGCCCGGGCGATCTCCTGCAACCGTTCGATGTCCCCCTCGTTTGTCGCCCACAAAGGCTTCTCCACGAGCACATGTTTGCCGTGCCCGAGAAGGTAGGTGAGCATTTCGATTTTCGGCTCATCCGGCACACAGCAGAGGGCGCAGTCGTAAGTGTCGAGCGGTACTTTCTCAATCTGTTTCCAGTCTGCTTGCGCGTTGACCGGATCGACACAACCCACATAGTCTTCGCCGGCATGCTTGCGGCGCTTGTGGCCCTGTACTCCCAGGCCGGCGACTATGGCCCGGAACGTGCTCACGAGAAATTTGCCTGTTTTTCGGCTTTATCGATTTTGGCCATGATGTCCTGAGGTGAGACCGGGATGTTGCCATCCAGTTCGCACTCACAGGCCGCTGCAATGGAACCCAGGATCGTTGCTTCAACGGGTGATCCGCTGACGAGAGATGCAAGAGTGGCATAGGAGAGCAGAGCATCACCTGCACCAACTGCATCGACCACTTGATCAACGAAGCTGTCGATGATGAAGAAGCTGTCCAGGGACTCGTGATCGGAGTTCACACAAGTCAGAACCCCGCGCTCGCCTAGCTTGAGGATCAGCGTATTGCATTCTGCTGCGTCGTACAGATCGGCGGCCAGCGGACGAATGCCGCTATCCTGGTCCGCCAGAGCAAACCGGGCTTCACGCTCATTTGGCGTAATCAGATCGAAGCCTTTGAACTCAGTCACATTGCCCCAGCGACTTGCCATCTGACTGTCACCAGCCCTAAAGACCCCTTCAGGAATGGCACCCATCAGTGAGGGAATGGTGCGCCGGTTGAACATGCCGTGCCGGAAGTCACTGAACACAACCGCGTCGCTCTCGACTTCCCGGATCGCATCTTTGAGCTCCTCAAGAATGGAGTCGGAAATTGTCGAGTTATCGAGCGTGTCCACCTTCAGGAGCCGATAGCCGCCAACGACGATCGCATTCTTGTTTGTGGTGGGGCGGGTTGCGTCAATAACGGGCAGGGTTTCCACGTCAAAGTCGTTCAACCCATTCAACGCAAATTCCGCAAGGGCATCCTGGCCCAGCACGGTTGAGAACGCCACCTTGGCGCCAGCTGCCCGCAAGTGCTTGGCAACGATGCCCGCGCCGCCGATATAGTCGGTCTTGTTCTCGAACAACACGCTCATGGTTGGCGTTTTCATTTGACCGCCGCTCATGGCGCATTGTGTCAGGCTGTCGATAATCGTGTCGCCGACAACATGCACCTGTTTACCAGCCATGCGGTCTAGCGTCTTGCGTAGCCCATCGAAGGTGACGCCGGCGCCTTCCATGACGGTCATCAGCTTGTCGATCTTGATCTCTGGCGGCGCCATGTCGATTAGGGCGGAGGAGGAATAGACAATATCACCCGGCGTGAAGATGATTTCGCCGCCGTAAGCCTCAACGACCGACGATTCCTCCGCTGTTTTCGGTGCAACACCACCGGAGGCATATTCAAAGCCCTTCGCAAAGTAGTCGGGCTGAAGGAATTCGATGTTTTTCAGAGGTTTGGCGTTTTTGTCGATAATCACGTAATCGACCACTTCGAATGCCGCCAGATTCGCGGCGCGCAAGTCTTGCGGCACGTGCGGGCGATAAAGTCCCTTTTCGTTGTGCACATCTGCCGTCAGACTGGCGACCAGGATGTCAACCTTGCCCTTCGCATAAACCAGATGGCGTATGTGACCGGGATGCACCACATCGAACACACCGTGGCACATGATGACCTTCTGCTCACGCGGGAAGGGGCCAATTGCCTCAAGAAGTTCTTCGCGGGTCTTGATCTTGTGGCCGAAGCGCGCGGTCAGACTTTCGCTCATTTTGGTTTTTCCTCGCCGAGATACTGGAACCAGGTCTCGGTCGCCTTTGCGATGCTGTCCGGCTCCCAAAGAGGGGCGTCGGACCACACCTGAATATCGTCCAGCATGCGCTGAACACCTTCCTCGAACGGGACTTGCGGTGTCCACTCCAGATCGCGCTGGATCTTTGTAATGTCCGCCCACGTACAATCAGGTTCGCCAGGGCGCTTTGGAATATGCACTTTCTCGCCGCCGATCAAGTCAACGAGCCTGTTTACCGTCTGCGGGGCGCCGGCGCCGAGGTTCCAGACTTCGCCAGAAATGTCTGTCTCCGCCGCAGCAGTAAAGGCGCGGGCGACGTCGGTCGCATAGAGGAAATCGCGAGATTGTTCGCCATCCCCGACAATGGTGAACGGTTTGCCAGCCAGCTTCTGCTTGAGGAAAACACCAAACACAGCTCCATAGGCACCGGTGGTGCGCACGCGTGTGCCATAGGCGTTGAAGATGCGGATCGCATTGACCGATAAACCATAGACATGGTGCCAGTGAAAGGCCGCCTTCTCTCCCTGATACTTTGAAAGCGCGTAAGGGTATTGCAGCTGGATCGGATGATCTTCAGTTGTGGGTGTGTCGGCCAAGCCGTAGCAGGAAGACGAAGCTGCATAGACGAATTTATCGGCACCGGCCTCTCGCGCGCCTTCCAGCGCTCTTACCGTGCCTTGAACGTTTACGGACATATATTCCAGCGGCCGCTCAATGGACGGGACAATGTCGCCAATGCCGGCATAGTGGATGATGTAGTTCACATCCTTGAAAACCGCCGCGTCCGGCTCAAGGTCGCGGATATCAACCCACTCGCAGGACAGTGCATTGTTGCCCTTGTGATGGTCCAGATTGCGCTCGTGACCGCTGGAAAGGTTATCGACCACCCGAACCTTGAACCCGCGCTCCAGAAGCACATCGACTGTGTGTGAGCCGATGAACCCGGCACCGCCGGTGACGAGGGCTGTTTTGGTCATAGAGGTACCTCTTAATTCCGTCATCCCGGAAATTCGCACTCGCGAATCATCCGGGATCTTGTTGCGGCTAACTGTACTCGAGGGGAAAGAAAATCCCGGCTCTCGCTAAGCTCGGCCGGGATAACGATTAAGACCTCAAGCCGCGTTCAATTTCTTCAACGTCTTGACGTTGTAGTACCAGTCATTCGTCATGCTGTCCGGCAGTTTGCCGGCCTTGAAGGCCTTGCAGAGATCGCGCACCGCATCCTCAATCGAATGAGAGATCTCGAAACCCAGCTCGTTGTGGATCTTGTCGGAATTGATGTGGTAGGAGCGGATGTCGTCTGTCGGGATGGTGACGATTTCAATCTCGCCTTTCTCCGGCATTTCCTCTTCTACGATCTTCTTGACGATCTGGGCGATTTCCATGATCGACATGTTCTGGAACCCGCAATTGAAGGTCTTGCCCTGGATTCTCTCAGCTTCAATATCCACAAGCTTCCGGTACAAGTCGCACATGTCCTGGATGTGCAGGTTCGGCCTGAACTGGCTGCCACCGAACACGGTGATCTTGCCGTTGATCACAGCATGGTTTGTCAGGATGTTCACCGACAGATCCAGGCGCTGGCGCGGGGCATAGCCACAGAGTGTGGCCGGGCGGATGGTGCAGCAGACGAAATCGTCCGACATGTGCTTCCAGAGCTTCGGCTCACATTTGCCCTTGTACTCATTGTAGAGCGTCAGCGGCAGGAGAGGGTGGTCCTCGGTCACATCCGGCTGGTCGGATACGCCGTAGACCGAACTTGAAGACGCATAAATAAAGCGTTTCACGCCGGCTTCTTTTGCGGCGACCACCATGGGTTCAAACGCATCCAGATTGATCGTGGTGCTCAAGGACTCGTCCAGCTCGAAGCTGGCGTCGTTGGAAATGCAGGCCAGATCAATGACCATGTTCACGCCCTCATAGGCGGGCTTCAGGTCTTCCACGTTCCGGATGTCGCCGACGATGTGTTTGAAGTTCGGATTGTCGTGCGGCAGGAAGTGATCGCCGAAATAATTGATGTCAAAGGAGGTGACCTTGTGGCCGTCTTCCAGCAGCTGAGGGCAAAGCAGCGAGCCCACATAGCCGGCGCCACCAAGTACGCAGATGTGTTTCATGGTTCAATCGTCCGTATTTTCAGTCGTGGTTTTGCTAATGGTCTGCGAGCGCACGAAGATGCAAAGGAAAACGCTCTAGAGTGTGTAACCGGCGCTTGAAGCGTCGCGGTAGAACATCTCGACCGTCTCGCGTGAATACTCGTCGAGGTCTTTGCCAACCAGAGCCAACTTTGCCAACAGGCTATTGGTAACTGTGATGATATGACACCCCATCCAGTCGGCCTGGAAAATGTTGAGCAATTCGCGTGGTGAGGCCCACAAAAGCTCGGCTTTCGGCCGGTCTTTCAGGATGTTAAGCGCTTCCGTCATGTGCGGGACCGGATCGATGCCGGTATCAGCAATGCGCCCGGCAAAGACGGAGACAATCGCGCCCGTTTCCGGACCCAGTGCATCGGCCACGTCACGGACCTGCTCCAGGGTCATCATGGCCGTCACGTTGCAGACCACTCCTTGCGCGGAGAGTTTCTTGATGAGAGGGGCAGTCTTTTCGCCCTTGGTGTTCGTGATCGGGATTTTGACGTTCACGTTGTCGCCCCAGGAGGCGATCTTCAGCGCCTGACGTTCCATCTCGTCGAACTCGTCAGCAAATACTTCCAGTGACACAGGTTTGTCGGAGATATTTTCCAGCAATTCACGGGCAAATTTCTCGTAGTCCTCAACACCAGCCTGTCGCATCAGAGTGGGATTGGTCGTGAAACCCTTGATGTCCGGGTTTGCATACATATCCAGTATGCCCTGCATGTCCGCCCCGTCTGCAAACACCTTGATCTGAAGATCCTTCGCGCTCACCATAATCTCAATTTTCCTGTTTTGCAGCGTCCGCAACGATCCAGGCGGCTGCCTCACTCACCGATTTCACAGTTTCAGACTGTCCTGTCGGCGCTTTTTCGCTTGTGTACCCCAAGTCGATGAAGACGCATCTGCACCCCGCCTTGAGCCCTGCTTCAACATCACTTGCCCTGTCCCCGACCATATAGCTGGATTCCAGATCAAGGTTCCAGCGCTTTGCTGCGCTCATCAACATGCCAGTTCCGGGTTTCCTGCGGTCCGAGCCTGAGCAGACGGCCTGTTCGCGCGTTTCTGTGGAAACCTCGATATCATCGACCGGCATACTGGCGCTCAACTGATCATGCATTTCGTTAATGAGGCGGATATCCATCAGGCCGGCCCCTACGTCCGGCTGGTTGGTAACCACGATGACAACGAACCCGGCTGATTTGAGCGCGCGGACGGCCTCGCCGGCATCCGGGTAAATCTGGAAATCCGCAAGTGTTCTCGGCGCAAAGGAACGTCCGTCCCGGAATTCTGATATTGTCAGCACACCATCGCGGTCCAGGAAAACGGCTTTACGTGGTGCGTCGTCCATGCGCTAGCGTATCACCATTTGGTGGCTTGTACCTGCAGGACCGGAGAGGAAACAAGGCAGTGCCAGATCACCGCCTGAAATGCCTCGGCATGTGGGGTGATAAGGCGCGCGTCCACAGTTGGTACCAACACCACGGCATCTCCGACTTTGGCCGTGTACCCACCGTCGCGTCCCACAATTCCGTAAATCTTGCAGCCACGGGACTTGGCTTCTTTCAAGGCTTCAACAAGGTTCATAGACACATTGTGCTCGGCGTTTCCGCCGCCGACGGAAAAGACCAGAATGGAATCCTTTTCGTTAGCGTTAGAAATCTGAAGCCAACCGGCGAATACCGTCTCCCAACCCTCATCATTGGTCCGGGCGGTGAGTTCGGAGATATTGTCCGTTGGCGCGTAGGTTTCCACACCGCAAAGCTTGCGGAAATCGTTTACCGCATGAGATGCGTTCGCCGCACTCCCGCCGACGCCAAGCACAAACAATCGTCCGCCCTTTTCACGAGTCGCCGCGATGCCCTGGGCAATTTCTTCAATTTTGCCTTGATCAATCTGTCCGCAAATTGATGCTGCCTGTTCCATATATGCTGAAATGTGATCAGTGCCCGCCACCATATGGATCTTCCTTGCTAAACAATGTTTGCGGGAGGCGGTCTAATGCTTGGCGCGTGTGCATGCAAGGGCAACGGACAAGATGTCGTCAGTCTGAATTGAGGCAATACCCCGGAACATTGCATCGTCCATTCGCGTGCGCCGCGGAAATTGCAAAGAAAAAGCGTTTGTCGAAAGTAAAAAAGACCCGCAATCTCCCCTGATTGCGGGCTCTCTTGTTTGTCCAGGCAGCGTGGGTGCTGCCCAACAGATTAGCTGGCGCGCTTGCGACCCAGACCAATCCGTTTTGCCATTTCCGAACGCACGGTGGCGTAGTTCGGTGCAACCATCGGATAGTCGGGCTTGAGGCCCCACTTTTCACGATACTGCTCTGGTGTCATATTGAAAGCCGTGCGCAGATGGCGCTTGAGCGATTTGAATTTCTTGCCGTCTTCCAGACAAATCAGATAGTCCGGAGTAACAGAGCGGCGAACAGGAACAGCTGGCTTCAGCTCTTCTTTCGACTCTTCTACAGAACTAGCAGCTGCAGCGGATATAGCCGCATGCACTGACTGAATTAGGTTCGGCAGTTCAGCAACAGGAACTACATTGTTGCCCACATAGGCAGCAACGATATCCGCTGTAAGTACAGCCATTTCTGTGTTGTCGTCTTGATCTTCCATTGGGTTCCCTAAAGTTTAATTAATTCCACCGGATTCGCGAAAAATGTTCCCAGCAGACATCATCATTGACCCAAACTTTATATTAACTTCTATTGCTTCGCAATATGTTATTCAAAAAAGCGAACGATTTTTTGTCCATTTCGAACAATTTACCCCAATTAGTTGATAATTATACTAACGGCCCTCAGGTTTGCCTGTTTTGGATCCAATCGCGAGATGCGCTTGATTTGATTGCCCTTGGTTCTTTCATGAGCCGGGTCCAGGCATCACATCCGGCGGCAAGACCGTCTGCCTGATCTTCAAGGAGGCGGTTGGAGAGCCCGTTTTCCCGAAGAGATTGCCAGACCTTCCCGACCCGATTGAGCTCCGGTGATCTGGCGGGCAGGAAGATCAGGGGCAAGGTCTTCGCTCCCCCGTTGAAGGTCAAGTTGTCTCCAGCGGATCCCCCCGTCATGCTCAAGGCAGGGGCCGGGTTCGATGATCTCAGCAAGTTCAGCCATCGGGGCCGCATCCGCATCTGGGGCCGCGGGACCCGGCGGTCGAACAGCCCTTCGGACCCGGCTTCGTTGAACCAGTGCCCCCGGTCCCTCAGGCTCTGCCGGGCCTTCCCCCCTTCGCCGCATCCGCCCGGCTCATCCCGTCATAAACACAAGCAAGCGAAAGCAAACGCCGGACCTGACGGAGATCTTCGCTCGTCCTGGCAAGGCCGCGAAGGGGCGAAGCATCATAGTCATCACGACCGCCAGCAGTTGCAGACATCGGAAATCCTGCTTTGTCTGCATGGATCCAGAGTGCAGCCGGGTTGAAAGGGCCTGAGAGTCTGGTTCAAAACTATTTCAGGGTTTTCCTGCCCTTGCGAGATGTCTGGTGACGCGTCGGATGTGTACGATGGTGATCCGGGCCGCCGCGCTTGCGATGGATTTTTCCCGGTCTTTTGACAGACGGCGGCATCGTCCGAGCCAGGCAAGGGTGCGTGCGACGACCCAACGGCGGGGGAGACCCTTGAAGCCCCCGGCTATGTGGGAGCGTTTGACGATCTCAACGGTCCAGCGCCCGATGGCTTTCAAGGCGTCGCGCAGCTTTGGCCCGGCCTGGCCGCCATCGGCAAAAATAGGGCGCAACATGGCAAACCGCACGGCCACGGCTTTCAGCACATCCGGCGCACCGTCCCGGTCCTGGAACCCGGCACTGTGCCCCACCCATCCGACCAGCAAGCCAAGCGTGTCGGTGACGATAGGGCGCTTGCGACCCTTGATCCGCTTGCCCACGTCATAGCCGGTAACCCCGCCCCTTTCCGTGGCTTTCACGCTCTGGCTGTCGAGGATACCGGCGGGCGGGCGGGCCTTGCGACCCTCGGCCAGACGCGCCATCCCGACAAGCGCGCGGGTCATCTCGTCCAGTCGTCCGTCAGTGCGCCAGCCCTGAAAATACCCCCGCACCGTCGAAACCGGTGGAAAGGCGTTCGGCAACAGCCGCCACTGGCAACCGGTTGTCGCAATGTAAAGGAGCGCATCGAACACAGGGCGCAAGGTCGGTCTTGCGCGGCCTGCCGGTGGACGTGTGCGACAGCATCAAAGGTTCAATGATCGCCCCTTCCGCGGCGGTCAGGTCGCTTGCATACCTGCCGCCCGTTCGGGCATGTTGGCGGCGAGTGAGGTCGGTCCAGGCCATCGTGATCTCCATTCAGTTTCACAAGCGAACAGAACCACAACCGGCTGAATTCACTCAACCAGTTGCAAATCAGACTCTGAGAGACAATCAATCACGCCATTGGTATAAGGAGGGTTCTGAGGACCTAAAACCAGTCAAGGAAACGGAATCTGAGAATGGGACAGGTCCGGCTGTTGTGCTGTGCCTAATGAAAAACGAACGGGATATTCTACCGGCGTTCTTCAACCACTATCGACGGGCCGGGGTCCATGAGTTCCTTTTTCTGGATAATGGAAGCACAGACGGAACTTTTGAGTTCCTGAAAGATCAGGCGGATACGACCCTGTATGTCACGCAAGGCAGTTATCGCGAAAGTTTCGATGGCATTTGCTGGCAGAATGCTCTTGCGGACAGGCATTGCACCGGTCGCTGGACGCTTATTGTCGATGCAGACGAGTTTCTGTTGTTTCCGGGAATTTACACTGACGAGGTTGCCGGGCTGATTGCCAGATGCGAGAGCGCAATTTCCTTCGGTGTGTTTTGCGCGATGGTCGATTTTTTTCCCGAAAGTTCGAAAGCACGACCGCCATCTGCTTCGAGTCTGAATGAGCTTGTAGCCGCGTCCCCATTTTGTTTCCTACCTGCCAGCGCGGTGATGACGCCAACTGAGACATACCCCTATGTTGAGTTGCGCAGCCGCAAACGGGCCGAAGTTACTGGCACAAATGGTTTATGTTCCACCGCTTGATAAGACCCCGCTGGTGTTCTGGCACGAAACGTACAGATTGAAACGTTCAACGCGTGAGGGTTCATTCCTTCCTCTAAGCGATCAGGCAGCAATTCTGTGTCACTTCAAGTTCCGTCCAGGTCGAGAGGAACATGCGTTGAAGCAATTGGAATCGGATGACAGACAGAGTCCCGTCCCGATACAAGCAGTGCTCAACGCTGCCAGGAAGGAGAGTCTTCTTTCCAGTTTGACCGATGCGATCAGAATTGAGCGCGTTGATGATCTTGCTAATTCTGGATGGCTCTCCGGCGATGCAAATTCATTTCAAGAGTTCTGGAGGGCGAACAACAAGAGCCGGCATGAATGGTTTCGGTTTCAGGCATCAACCTGCCATTTGTCCGGAAATCTGGCGGCAATTGACCTGCAGGCTTCTATGTTGGCTTTGATGTCATCGCCGTCCTGTTGCATCAGCAAGTCTTTGCGCCTGTTCCTGGTCAGACGTGGCTGGCTCTCATTCAAACATGCGCCGAAGGTTTGGCTGGATCCTGCTGGCCCTGCCGGGGTTATCAAATTCATCGTTGGTTCTCTCTGGTGGGATCTAGCTTTGCCGGTGCGATTGATCTTCCGGTTGCGGAGGAAACGCCGTTGGCGACTGTTGGGAAGCAGGAATTAAATTTTGATTCAATCTTAAGGGTATTTTTGATTTTTGCACCTATTTGGGTGATCACTTCCCGTGACTTCATTATGTCTCCACGGGAAACCGTAAAGCAGGACTATCGTAATGGGCATGATGTGCCCCCCATGGGTCCCATGTTCATAACGGGAGTCCTGTTTCCTTATACATCATCTGGTTGCTGTTATCGAGTGCGCGGGGAGTGGAGTATCCCACAGCTCCAGCGTGCCGCGCGCGGTTGAGGGAGGTGCCTCCATGTGCTGAAGGGGGTCTGATATTGTTGTCGTCATATCTCCACAGTTCCAGGGCTCGCCGAGCGTCAGCGAGACCGACAAAGACCTCTTCGTTCAGTAACTCATTACGCAAGCGCCCGTTGAAACTTTCCACAAAACCGGTCTGCATTGGCTTTCCCGGCTCAATGCAAGGCCAGCCCACACCGCTCTCATTCTGCCATTCCAGGAGGGCTCTGGAGGTGCGTTCGGTGCCGTTGTTGCTCACTACCGTGTCCGGCTTGCCATAGAGCCTGATCAGGCGGTCCGGTTTCCGGGCCACGCGTTCGCCTGACAAGGACCTATCGACCACCAGACACAGGCCTTCGCGGGTATAGTCATCAATCACCGCCAGTATGAGCGTTAGTGTAATCGCAAGCGGTGTGGATACCAATGAGATCAGAAAGTCTGTTTCCGCTGCGGATTTTATTGTGTTACAAGGAGGAGTGAATTGTGAGATTCAACCTCTTGAATGCCTGATCTTGGGGGTTTTGTCTGAAAGTTCAGGTGAACTGAACAGAGCCGCCTAGCAAATAACCTTCGTGTGAGACTATCCGGTGTATGAACTAACCGTTCATCTCACGTTCATGTCAAATGTGTTGAATTATCCGGGATAATCAGTATTGTTTTACAAGCGAGAGGGTGCTTGGGAAAACAATAGAAAGACAGGTGCCGGATAATGAGCATAAACTTGACGACACTGCACAGCCAAAGCTGGCTTTGGTTGCGTTCAAAATTCACATCAACATCGGATGAAACCTCCGAAGGGTTCAACCCGAGCCGGCGCGCGGTGTTGGCTGGCGGAACTGCCGTCGCAGCTCTTGCCGTAGCCGGGCTGATCGGTGGAACAGCTGAAGCAGAAGCCCATCACGGCCGTTGGCGCAGCCGCCGCCGCTGGAGGAGGGGGCGCCGCAGGCATCGCAGATGGCGGAGCCGGCACCGGTTCCACCGCAGATGGCGCAGCCGACGTAATCGCCGGTGGCGGCGGAGACGGCGTCGCGGACCGAGCTTCATTCTCGTTCTGTAGAATTGCCTGAGGGTGATGCTTAGCTGAGGGGATTTTTCCTCATAAAGTTGCTGCTGGAATGACGTTTCATGAGGCTTACTGAACAACAACTGCAGCAGTTTCACGCTGACGGGTATCTGGTGCTGCCGGATCTGTTTACGGCTGATGAATTGACCATCTTGAACCAGGCCCGGGAGGACGTCTTCCGGGAAACAACCAACGCGAGCATTATTGAACGCAAGAGCGGCGAAGTTCGTACAGCTATGGGCCTGCATGAGCGCAATGATGTGTTCGACAAGCTGGTGCGGCATCCCCGGCTGGTAGAGCCCGCGCAGCAGATTCTTGGACCAGATCTCTACATCCAGCAGGTGAAACAAAGCCGCATTCGATGGGGAGGCCTGGCAATGGCATTATGATTTTGCCACGCATCATGCCGATGACGGGGTACCCGAACCTCTGGCGCTCAACCTGCATGTGTTTCTGGAGGATGTGAACGAGTTCAACGGTCCTCTCTACTTCATCCGTGGCTCACACAAATCCGGTGCAGCGCGGTCGCATCATGATACCGAGACAACGAGCTATCCTCTCTGGTGTGTTGAACAGGATGAAGTTGCCGGTCTGATAGAGAAGGGCGGTTTGTTCAGCGCGACGGGGAAGGCTGGCACCGGATTGATTTTCGGCGACATCCTGGTGCACGGCTCGCCGCCTAACATGTCGCCCTGGGATCGGCCAATTTTCTCTTTGATCCTCAATTCGGTGGCGAACAAACAAACAAAATTTGCGCGCCCGGAGTATAAGCACCACACTGATTTCAAGCCGGTGCAGCCGCTGGCCGATGATTGCCTGTTACTATAGCTTCAGGCCACTATTATTATACTTGTACAGTTCGTCATTCCCCGCTATCACCCTTCCCGGTCGGAGCGTAGCGCAGCCCGGTAGCGCACTACACTGGGGGTGTAGGGGTCGTGAGTTCGAATCTCGCCGCTCCGACCATTTTTCTCTGAAGTTTGTGGTGTTTTCCGAGGCTGCACTTCCGTGCGCGTCCGCTTATATGAACAAGCACTTCACAGCCGAAATGGTCGAGGCGCTCTATGACGGGTTGACCGAATTCCCGGTGGACAGGAACGGTTTGAAACTGGATATGAGCCAGACTCTTTGCCAGGTCGACAACTATGGCTGTGCAATCAACGAAGTGGGACCAAGCGAGACGCCCATTCCTCAATGTAGCTCCATCATGAAGCTGCAATATCAAACCTATTGGGACAATGCCTCATACCAGCGCTCACTGCTCCCACCCGATGATCCCCTTCGCGCCCTCCGATTGAGATGACGCGCCCTGGTTGATGCCTGAGGGTGTTCCAGGCTTGGCAGCAGTGATCTGCGATGTCGTCGCAGGTCTTGAAAACGAGGGTCGAAAGCCAGGTGTCCCGGATGAACGGCCAGACGTTCTCGACCGGGTTCACCTCTGGTGCCCTTGGCGGCCGTGGGACGAGGGTGATGTTGTCGGGGACAGCCCATTTGGGTGAGGTCTGCCCTCCCGCCCGATCAAGGATCAGGAGGGCGTGTGCCCCGGCCTCGACCTGTTGACCGATGAGCTTGAGAGGCTCAGCCATGGGGTGAGTGTTGCACCAGGGCATGACCCGCCCGTCGCCCTTGGCCTTGGCAGGGCAGAGGGCGCCGAAGAGACAGGCCCCTTCGGTCCGCTGATCGTGCGGCGCGCGGGGCCGCGCCCGGCGTCGCGTGCGTTTGTTCTTCTGACCCATCCGGGCGTCGTCCTGAACCCGGAGCTCTATCGGCTTGCCGCCACATTGGGTGCGGATGTGGTCGACGACGTCGCAGACGTTTTGTTGAACGCCTCGATGGCCTCGTCGTGCTGTGGGCGGGCGGAGAGCTTGGCCAACCCCATGGCGACCCCATGGCGAACCCGATGGCGCGAAGGTCCCGTCCCGGCGTCTGACGACTGACCGGGACGCCCGGTTCCTCCTGCACCCCCTGCGCCAGATCGACCCGCCGCCAGCGCCCGATGCCTCCATATCGGGCCTTGGCCCCGCCTCAACAGTCGCTGCCAGCGCCGTGCGGTGTTCGTCTGTCAGGATCGGCGTCTTTGCGGGCGCCTTGCGGGTCACCAGGGCCGCCGCGCCGCCGGCCTTGAAGTGCAACACCCCGTCCCGGATCACCTGCAGGCCCCCGCCGCCGGTGCGCGCGGCCTCACGGCGAGACCCACCGTCGAGGATCACCGCCAGGGCAAGAAGCTGCCGCGTCTGATCCGCCTCTTCGCTCTTGCGCGCTGTGCGAGGCAGGTCATCGCCCAGAAAGTCCGCTCTCGGTTGACCAGCTGCTGCCATGGAAAACCTCCCTTGTTTTCCATGCTGAAGCAGGCCGAACATCGATTGGGACCCCCCTCGGAGAGCCTGAGCCAGTCAGCCGCAGTATCAGCCGTTGGATCGGATGATCCGGCCCAGGCCGCTGGTCACCTCCAATGGATGGAGCAGATCTATGGCGATGTTTACAACGCCTATGACGGTTTCCCCAATCTCGCGCTTGATCCGACCGGCACTGTGGATGGCTGTTACTACAACTATTGTGACAACGGCATCGGGACGAACGATCCGGTTGGGATCAACAACCTTGGAATCGAGCTCGCCATGAAGCTCTATTTCAAGGAAAACTTCAACGCCCGCACGGATCCTGAACTAAACCTGCAGGCGACCAAGTGGAAATATAACGAAAACAACTGGTTCGCGAGCGCGCAGTCAATACCGTTGAGCTGTTGAGGTAACAGCTCAACGGATTATTCGGCCGACTGCGCGATCTTTTCCCAGCCTTCATCAGGCAGGAACCTGTCGCCATGCTTGCGCGTTAACCGTTCCATGGATTCCAGGATGTCGTCCACACCGCGCCGCTTGATGTAATTCATGGGACCACCCCGGAACGGTGCAAAGCCGGTGCCGAAAATCATGCCGCCGTCACACAGGTCCGTTGTTTCCACCACACCTTTGTCGAGGCAGGAAATACAAGCGTTGAGAAGCGGCAATATAAGCCGGTCCTGAAGTTCTGTGGAGGTATGTCCTTCAACGCCTTGTTTTTTGGGACGGCCCTTTTCGTCAAACTCGTAAATGCCTTTCCCGGACTTCTTGCCCAGGCTGCCGCCGGCAACCTTCCGCTCGAACCAGTCGGGAATGTTGGGGAATGACTTTCCAAGATCGTCCTTCAAGACCTTTGCCGCATGGAGCGCCACATCGAGGCCCACTCGGTCTGCCAATTCGATCGGCCCCATAGGCATACCGAACGCTTCGGCAGCGGCGTCGATTTCTTCAGGCTTGATACCCTCATCATACGCGATGAAAGCTTCTATCATGTAAGGTGTCAGGGCGCGGTTTACGAGGAAGCCTGGAGACGACTTCACCGGCAGAGGTAGTTTGTTGATCGCGTTGACCCAGGACAGCGTGGAGCTGAGGGTTTTCTTATCCAGGCCATCGTGCGTTACGACCTCAACCAGAGGCATCTTGGCGACCGGGTTAAAGAAATGAATGCCCACAAAGTTTTTGGGAGCTTTCAGGCCTGAGGCCAGCGTTTCCAGCAGGATTGAAGAGGTATTGGTGGCCAGGATTGTGCCCGGTTTCATCCGCTCTTCACACTGCTTATAGACGATTTGCTTGATCTCGGGCTTTTCGGTTACCGCCTCAATGATCAAATCCGCCTTGCGGGCACCGTCACCTGTCAGGTCTGGGATCAGGCGGTCCATCGCCGCCGTCGCGTCGCCCGGACGGCGCAGCTTCCGCTTGAAGAGTTTTTGCGCCCTTTTCATTGCCAGGGCGATGAGCTCCGGTTTCATGTCCTGCAACGTGACTTTGAAGCCGCGCAATGCGGACCAGGCCGCGATGTCACCGCCCATGACTCCAGCGCCAATTATGTGAACATGGCGGATGTCATGGTCAACACCTTTGCCGTTCTCCTTAAGGTCTTCGCGAAGGAAGAAGGTGCGCATCAGGTTCTTGGACACATCACCCGTCATGAGGCGCGCGAAGCTTTGGGTTTCTGCCTTGCGCATGGCTTTCAGGTCGCCACCATGTTCGCGCCAGAGCTCAATCATTTCGTAAGGTGCAGGATAATGATCGCGCCTTGCCTTCTTGGCGACCTTCTTTTCCATTTGCATGGCGATGAGCGAGCGGGCAGGGCCCAAATTCATCGCCTTGGCTTTCATGGTCTGTTCGCGGCGGACCTTCAACTTGCCGTCGATGGCCCAGCGTATGGCTTCGTTGATATGGCGTTCCGGGGTGACCGCGTCCACGATGCCCATGCTTTTTGCCTGTTTGGCATAAAGCATGCGACCACTCAGCATCATTTCCACGCCCTTGTCCGGATCAGCCAGCTTCAGCGTGCGCCAAGTGCCCGCGAGCCCCGGGTGTAGTCCAAGCAAGACTTCCGGGAAACCAAACAGTGCATCATCAGTGCAGATACGATATTTGCAGGCTAGGACAAATTCCAAGCCACCGCCAAGGCAAAAGCCGTGTATGGCGGCAATGGTCGGGAAACGCAGAGCTTCCAGCCGGTCCATGATGACAAGTGCTTCTTCGAGGGTTTCCTTGACCCGTGCGTCTTCCGTTATGTCGACGAATTCGCTGATCTCTGCACCCATGATGAAACCGCTCTTCTTGGCGGACCGGAAGACCAGCGCTTCGGGCTGCATCTTCTCAACGATTGACAGGATCTGTTCAAATTCCCTGAAGACAGGTCCCGACAGCGTGTTGGCAGACTCGTTCTTGCGATCCAGGATTGCCCAGATGATCTTTTCGTCATCGATGTAACAACGCCAATGATCCAGCTTTGCGCCGGCAAGAGCCTTGGGCTGTTTCTTCGCAGGTTTTGCCAGGGAAATCGGATCTGATTCAAGCTCAGCTAATGCCGTTTCGCGGGCTTCTACAATCTCTCTCATGACTGATGTTTCCCGCTCACATGATTTCCAGAAGCATGGCGCCGCCCATGCCGCCACCAATGCATTCAGTTACAACGCCGTAACGGGCGCCGAGCCTTCGCATGCTATGTACAAGATGCAAGGTAATGCGGTTGCCTGACGTGCCCACCGGATGACCAAGACTGATGGCACCTCCGTCGATATTCAGGATCGACTGATCAATTTCGCCAAAGGCCTTGTCCAGCCTGAGGATGTTTTCGCAGAACCAGTCGTCAGCCCAGGCTCGCAGGCAGGCAAGGACCTGCGCGGCAAATGCTTCATTGATCTCCCAAGCGCCGATGTCTTTTCGGGTGAGGCCGTGACGTTTAAGAATGGGTGTTGAGGAAATGACGGGCCCAAAGCCCATAACTGAGGGGTCGCAAGCTGCCCACTCCGCGTCAACAATCCGTGCCATCGGTTTGAGACCAAATTTCTTTACTGCATCTTTCGAAGCAAGAATGGTCCAGCATCCACCGTCAGTGATTTGGGAGGAGTTGCCAGCGGTGACTTTGCCGAACGGCCGCTCAAATGCCGGTTTCAGTTTGCCGAGCTTTTCAACTGTGTTCCCGGGACGCACTCCGTCATCGTGGTCATAGACCTTGCCGTTGCCTGCCATAATCGGCGACATCTCTTCGAGGTGGCCGTTCTTGGTCGCGCTGTCGAGCCGGCCGTGACTCTGGATTGCGAACTGGTCTGCATCCGTCCGGGTGACGCCGAAGCGGTGGCCGATTTTCTCCGCTGTTTGCCCCATTCCCAGTTTGACAACTGGATCCGTCAGGCCCCGCAGAATGCCAATGGACGGAGAGAAAAATCCGGGTTTGAGTTTTGAGAGTGCCTGGAGTTTTTGCCCTGTGGATCTGGCGGACATGAATTTGCTGAACCAGCGGACGGCATCTTCTTTGAAAAGCAACGGTGCGTGTGAAAGCGCTTCAGTTCCGCCTGCGAGAATCAGATCGGCGCCGCCGTCAGCGATGTAACGGGCAGCAGTATCGAGTGACTGCATGCCGGAGGCGCAGTTTCGTTGCACTGTCCAACCTGGAACCTCCGAGCCACATCCTAGCCGGAGTGCAGCGACGCGGCCAGGATTGACCTCGTCTGGATGAACGTTGACGCAGCCGAGGATGACGTCGTCAAACTCGCGGGGGTCGAAAGGTTGGCGCAGGAGGAGAGGGCGGCCAGCCTGCACGGCCAGATCGACGGGTGTAAAGGGGCCTGGGCCATCCTGGGCTTTAAGGAAAGGTGTGCGTGATCCGTCAACAATGTAGACGGGGCGCCCTTTGCTTTCGAGTGTCTTGGCTCGTGCGGTTCGTTTAACCGCCGTTTTGTTTTTGCCGGCCATCGGCCAGTCTCCTTCGGTCAAATTGACGGCGGGCAGAATTTGCCCGCCAAAGGGAAATCAAGCCGCAACCTTACCGGACGCTGCTTCGGTGCCCGTTTTCTTCCGTATGATGTCTTCAGGGGCAAAATCGTCAACCCGGCAGACCTCGCGCACCATTGAAAGAGCTTCCTTCATCCGGACGGCCTCATTGTCGGACAGAATGCCGAGTTCCACGGCTTCATCTGCGGTCCGCACCCGCGCCTTGCGCATTTTCTGTTTAACCGGTTCCAACTCAACTATAAGGTCGAATGTCCTGTCCAGAAGTCCAAGCTCACTATTTTCGTCAATGAAGATACCTTCAGCCAGACGTGCTCTCGCATCCGTAGGTTCGGATATGGCCTCGGAGGCCTGTCTTGCAAGACCATCTGCCGGTTTGCGGCAACGAACACCAAATGGCGCAACCAGCAGTTTCAGGAGCCAGCCAATTGGCCGGATAGGGAAATTGCGGATAACATCATTCAGAGCGTTGTCCGCAGCGTTCAGCGAAGATTGTGCTGCGTAGTGCATCAAGGGTCGATCTTCATCCGGTCGTCCGGTGTCCTCAAACCGCTTGAGGGTCGCGCTTGCCAGATAAAGCTCGGAGATAACGTCGCCCAACCGCGCAGAGATCATCTCCTTGCGCTTCAGGGTGCCGCCCAATGTGACCATTGCTGTTTCACTCACAATGGCAAGTGAAGAGGATAACCGTTTGATCTGTTTGAAGTAGCGGCCAGTTTCGACCCCCACAGGCGACTTGCTTGCGAGCCCAAATGTCCAAGCGCGGGTAACCGCATAAAACAAAGTTTTCAGCGTGTATCCGGCATGGGAAAAGACTGCGTCATCGAAGTCCCGCACGCCCTCATCACGGTCGGGGTTTTGTGCTGCTTCCATCTCTTTTTGAATATACGGGTGGCAGCGGATCGAGCCTTGGCCATAGATCATCAATGAGCGCGTCATGATGTTCGCGCCCTCAACCGCAATTGCGATTGGTATGGAGCGGTAAGCTGCTGAAAGGTAGTTTTTAGGACCGTCGATCACGGCCTTGCCCGAATGAATGTCCATGGCGTCATTCGTGGCCCGGCGCATGCCTTCGGTTGCGTGGTACTTCATGATCGCGGACACCACAGCGGGCTTCTCGCCAATATCCAGCGCCTGAAGAGTGAGGCGGCGTGCGGCATCCATCTTGTAGGTGTCGCCTGCAATGCGTGCGGCGGCTTCCTGGATACCTTCAAATCTGGAAATAGGGATATTGAACTGTTCGCGGATGCGCGAATAGGCGCCAGTGGAATGCGCGGCTACCTTCATACCCGACACGGACATGGCAGGCAACATGATGCCGCGACCGGCGGCCAAAGCGGTCACCAGCATCTTCCAGCCCTGGCCGATGCGTTCCTGCCCGCCAATGATTGCGTCCATGGGCACAAAAACGTCCTTGCCCCAGTTCGGGCCATTGGGGAACGCTTGTAATCCGGGGAGGTGACGCCGGCCTATGTCGACGCCATCGGTGTCTGTGGGAACCAGCGCGAGGGTGATGCCAAGATCTTCTTCGTCTCCGAGGATCCCGTCCGGGTCCGTCATCTTGAACGCCAAACCAAGGACCGTGCAGATCGGACCAAGGGAGATATATCTCTTTGCCCAATTGAGCCGGATACCCAGAGTTTTCTTGCCATTGATGGTTTTGTAACAAACCACACCGATATCCGTCATCGACGCTGCATCAGAGCCGGCATCCTGACTGGTCAGACCAAAGGCCGGGATGTCCCGGCCGTCTGCGAGACGTGGCAGCCAAAAATCCTTCTGACCTTCCGTCCCGAAGAGCATCAAGAGTTCGCCGGGTCCAAGTGAATTGGGGACAACGACCGTAATTGCAGCGGAAACACCTCTTGAGGCCAGCTTCATTACGATTTCCGAGTTGGCCGATGCAGAAAAGCCCTTGCCACCATACTCTTTTGGAATGATCAGACCGAGGAAACCGTTTTGTTTTACATAATCCCAGATCTCGTCAGGAATATCACGGTCCTCGAACGTGATATTCCAATCGTCGATCATCTTGCAGAGTTCTGCCGTCGGGCCATCAATGAACGCCTGCTCTTCCTCAGTATATTTGTGGATCGGGGTTTCCAGCAATTTCGAGAAATCCGGATCACCGCGCATGAGCTCGGCGTCCCACCAAACTGTGCCTGCTTCCAACGCCTCGCGTTCTGTGTCCGACATGCGCGGAAGAATTCCGCGAACCCAGTTCAGCAAAGGTTTTGAGATGTAGCGTTGCCGGAAAGTGTGATCCTGATCCACCATGACTGTCGTACCCCTAGATTCGGCGCCCCTCCCATAGGCGGGGAGATAGACCGCAACAATGTGGTGCAGATGTGTCTATCTTCACACCGCTTCTGAAATCAGCGTGATTTTGATTGGCTACCGGCAACTGCTTTCCGGAATCAATCCATTGGTGTTCCGAAATCTAGGGCGCGTAGAGACGAATTGCAACTTACCTTAACGTTAACGTAAGGTTAATTTTTGCGAGCTTAACGCCCTTTCCACACTGGATCGCGCTTTTCGGCGAACGCTTTAGCTCCTTCAAGCTGATCCTCACTGGAGTAAAGAACCTCAATGCTCTTCAACTTACGCCCCATTAGGATGTCGAAGGCTTCCTGGATCGGCAGGTGGGAAGTCTTTTCGATGGTCTCCTTGATCGCGGCATAGACGAGGGGAGGGCCGGATGCCAGCAGGTCAGCCACTTCGCGGGCACGGTCCATCAGTTTGTCCGCGGGGACGATCTCGTTCACGAAGCCCCAGTGTTTGGCTTCTTCGGTATCAAGGACGCGGCCCGTCATCAGCATTTCCATGGCCACATGATACGGAATGCGCCGCGGCAGTTTGATTGTGGCGGCATCCGCGATGATGCCAGAGCGGAGCTCGGGCAAGGCAAATGTGGCATGCTCGGCGGCGATGATGATGTCGCAGGAGATCATGATTTCGAAACCGCCACCATAGGCAAGGCCGTTACAGGCGCAGACGACCGGCTTGCCGAGACCCGGCAATTCCTGCAGACCGCCGAAGCCACCGACGCCATAGTCTGAGTCTGGCTCTTCGCCTGCTGCTGCGGCTTTCAGATCCCAGCCTGGGCAAAAGAACTTGGGCCCGGCAGCAGTCAGGATTGCCGAGCGGTATTTCGGGTTATCGCGGAAGTCGGCGAATATATCGCCCATGATCCGGCTAGTGGCAGCGTCGATGGCGTTTGCTTTTGGGCGGTCCATTGTGACTTCCAGCACTGCGCCGCGGACATTTGTCTTGATAGGTTCATCGGTCATTTGTCTTCTCTCCTAATCTTCTCTGATACGGATCAGTGCGTCCACGGCAACGGCCCCTTGGCCGAACGGTAGCACCAAAAGGGGATTCACATCCAGTTCTTCAAGCTCGTTGGCGTTTTCGGCTGCGAACGCCGTGACGGCTTCGATGGCAGAAATGACCGCGGCGCGATCGCCGGATTTGCCGCGATAGCCGTCAATGAGCTTTGAGATTTTGAGCCCGTTGAGGGCGCGCTCAATCTCGGGACGTGAAGTTGGCAGCATCAAAGTGGCTGCATCTTCCAGCAACTCGGTGAGAATGCCGCCTCCGCCGATTACCAGTGCCAGGCCGAATTGCGGTTCGCGTTTTACCCCGATGATCAATTCGCAGATTGCGCCAGAAACCATCTGCTCCACCAGCACCTGATCGCCCAGGGAATGCATAGTGTTTGCAGCGGCTTGAACTTCGTCGGTGCTGTTCAGGTTGAGGGCGACCCCGCCTGCTTCTATCTTGTGGGCAAGGTCTGCGCTTGATGCTTTTAAGGTAACCGGAAATCCAACAGCTTCGGCGTTGGCGCTTGCATCGGAGATCGCACAGGTTTGTCCGTTCGGAATGCTGAGGCCAAATTTTGCAAGGCGCCGTTTGCCATCAAATTCAGTGAGTTGTTTCACTGGTTTTTCGGAACAAGACGAAAGCTGCAGATTACGAACCGGATCGGTTCTGGCCCAATTCTCGTTGATGAAAGCGGCAGCCTCAAGCGCATCCAGCGAATCCTGCAGGCCCCGCAAAACGGGAATGCCGGCCTCGGCCAGCACTGCTTCGTGTTCCGGAGGCATATCTTCATGCAGGTGGATGGCGATCAATACGCGGGCGCCGGTTTGCTTTTGAGCATCAATACAGGCGCCGAATGAGGGGCCCCAAGAAGAGCCGTCCAGACCTTCGCCGTTGGGGGTATCGATCAACAGCATGTTGGCATCAAAGCCGCCGCTCATGGCGGCGGCGTAGCAAGCGGTCAGCTTCTCCCGGTTGGCCCAGATGAAGGTGTGGTAATCGAGCGGGTTTTCCAACAGCACATATTCATTGAGAGCCGCTGCAAGCGCCTTCTTGCTGTGTTCCGGAAATTGGGGCGTTTGCAGCTTCATCGATTCGGTCAGGTCTGCAACCAAGGCAGCTTCACCGCCTGAGCAGCTCATTGAGAGAATGTTGTGGCCGGAAATCGGACCGCCATGGTGGAGCAACGTCAGGGTCTCGGCGAACGCACTCATGGTCTTCACGCGGGCGATTCCGTATCGATCAAACAGCGCATTGTAGAGATCATCGCTTCCCGACAGGGAATTTGTATGGCTACGGGTGGTGCGTGCGCCTTGCTCGGAACGCCCGGTTTTGAGCGCGATGATGGGCTTGCGAAGATCTCTCGCCTTTTCCGCTACTTCGGCAAAGGCCTCCACGTCCGTCAGGCCTTCGATGTGGAGACCGATGGCAGAAATGCGATCATCTTCGGCAAGGTGAGAGAGCAGTTCGGCCATGCCAATCTGCGCTTGGTTGCCCAGCGTATAAATACCGCCAAGCGGAAGACGGTGGCCAATGAATGCAAGGATCCCGGCGATCGAACCGCTCTGGGTGACCATTGCGACACCGCGTTCGGCCGGACCGCCGCTGAAGATGTCAGGCCAGGGGGAGAGCCGGTCCAGGTAATTGACGAAGCCGTAGCAATTCGGGCCGATCAACGCCATGTCGCTTGCAGCCTCCAGCAGCTCGGCCTGCAGGGCTTCGCCTTCATCGCCAACCTCGGAGAAGCCGGACGCATAGACGACGACGCCTGTTGTTCCGAGCGCTGCGAGTTGTCGGACAACCTCGATCGACGGTTCGCGTTTAATGCCTATGAAAGCCGCCTCGGGAACCTCAGGCAGATCGGCAATTGAGGGCACGGTTGGAATGCCGGCAAGATTGTCCCGTTTGGGATGCACGGCAAAAATCTTGCCGGGATAACCAAGGTTGAGTGTGCCCTGCAAGGCCACTTCCGCTTCAGCCCCACCGATAAAGGCGAGCGACTTCGGGGCGGTCAGCCGGGCGAGGGCGCTGCGCTTACTGGAGTCCAGCATAGACGTCCAAGCCCCTCTTCTTGATTTGCCCGGCGATGATCACTTTCTGAATCTCGGATGCGTCTTCCCAGATTCGTTCCACCCGAATATCGCGATAGAGGCGCTCTACAGGATAATCCCTCGAGACCCCGCGACCGCCATGAAGCTGCACTGCTGTATCGACAACCTTGCTGCAGCTTTCGGAGCAATGGAGCTTCGCAGCTGATGCCTTGGCGTGGATCAGCTTGCGATCAATGCCTGCGTCGATTTCGGCGGCAACGCGGTAGAGCAGGCTCTTGGCTGCCATGATGCGGACCGCCATGTCGGCCAGCATGAACTCCACCCCCTGAAACGAAGCTAGCGTCTGTCCGAATTGCTGGCGCTCGGTCACATAGGAGTTGGCTGCATTGGCTGCCCGTACAGCCATGCCGCAGCAACGTGCTGCAATCGCCAAGCGGGCTTCGACGAACCAGTCCTTGGTGAGGTCGAAGCCTTCGCCCACTTTGCCCAGTATGCGGTTTTTGTGGACCCTGAGATTGGAAATCTCCAATTCAGAGTGTTTGTCGATGTCGTCCATCATGAAGCGCGGTGTTCGCGCAACTTCAAAACCGGATTGATCCCGTTCCACGAAGAAGACAGCTGACTTCTCAGGGTCACCATCCACGTGGGCGTGGAGCATGGTGTACTCACATTCATCGGCACCGGAGGCGAACCACTTTTCTCCGTTGATGACGTAATAGTCGCCATCCTCAATCGCGGTGGTTTGCACGCAGGAAACATCTGAACCTGCGCTGGATTCCGTCACGCAATAGGCAAAGTGTTTCTCGCCCTTGCATCCGGGGTTCAGGAACTCCTCAATTTGCTCCGGTGTCCCGTCTTTCAGCGGAAGAGGCGGTTGCCAGACTAGCGCCCGCAATCCGTTGGTTGCGCTGCCGGCTTCTTCATTGACGATGCATTGTTGCACCATGCTCATGCACTGACCGCCATGCTCCTTGGCATGGTTGATGGCGCCGAGATCGTAGGATCTTACACCTCTGAAAATACTGGCTTTGGTTTCGGCTGAAACGGTGCCGGTGCTGTCCGCCTCCAACTCGTGCGGATACAAATGCTTTTTGGTGAATTCACGCGTCCGGGCCAGTACGTCACGATCCTCGACACTGAGTTGGAAATCCATACTTAGCCTCCCAACGGCCGGAGCAAACTTCTAGAGATGATGTGACGCTGGATTTCGCTGGTGCCTTCCCAGATGCGTTCGATGCGAGCATCGCGCCAGATGCGTTCCAGCGGCAACTCCTGCATCAGACCCATGCCACCGTGAATCTGAATGGCTTCATCGGACACCATCTGCAACATCTCAGTGGCATGCAGTTTTGCCATTGCCATGTCTTCGTCTGTGCAGGTGCCCTGATCGGCTTTCCAGGCACATTCGAGGGTGAGCAGCCAGGAGGCTTTCATCTGCATGGCCATATCGGCCAGCTTGAAGGAGACACCCTGAAATTTGCCGATCTGCTGACCGAACTGTTGGCGCTCGACAGCCCATTGCTTTGAGGCATCCAGAGCGATCTCGGCACGACCGACGCAACCTGCGGCAATCTGTAGACGCGTGAAGCCCAACCACTGGTTGGCCATATTGAACCCTTGACCAATCTCGCCGAGGATCTGGCTTGAGGGCAGGTGGCAGTTGTCAAATTCCAGAATGCAGTTCTTGTAGCCCCTATGCGCAACGTTCTGGTAGCCGTCCCGGACCGTGAAACCAGGCGTACCTTTGTCCACGAAAAAGGCCGTGATCAATTTCTTCTTGCCGCGCGGTGTGTCTTCCTCGCCTGTGGCCGCAAAGACGATGGCGTAGTCGGCATAGTCTGCGTAGCTGATGAAATGTTTCGTGCCATTGAGAACCCAGTCGTCGCCATCCTGCACAGCAGACATTTTCATGCCGCGCAGATCCGAACCTGCATCCGGTTCGGTCATGGCGAGGCAGTCGGCCCGCTCGCCGCGCACTGTTGGGAAGAGATAGCGTTCGCGTTGCTCGCCTTCGCAAGCCATGAGGATGTTCGACGGGCGGCCTACGCAGGTCCAGTGGAGCGCGTAGTTGGTCTTGCTGAGTTCCTTCTCGAACAGCACCCAGGTGACCATATTCAGACCCGCGCCACCGACTTCTTCCGGCATGTTGGCCGCAAAGAGACCGGCCTCAATAGCCTTTGCCTTCACTTGCTTGACCACTTCGGGATCAAGTTCACCGGTGCGTTCGATTTCATCTTCGTGCGGCTTCATTTCGTTTTCGACAAAGGCGCGAGTTGTGTCGACAATGAGTTGTTGTTCTTCTGTAATGTTAAAGTCCATGGGAGTTCTCCAGAGATCAAAGGTCGGTGAGGGCGCCGAGCGTGCCGGATTTGAGGGGAATGTTTGCAGCTTTGGCCGCGGCCCAGAAAACAGCTGTATCTGACCCGATGACGGGCATGCCCGCGGCTTGTTCCAATTCAGCGATATATTGATTTGTGCGGCAACCGGCACCGGTCACAATGATAGCCTCTGCACCGCGTGGATTGCGGGCCATTGTTTGTAGAGAGGCGGTGACCAATTCCGGGGCCATCACCCAGCCAAACTGGCTGCCTTTGTCTTCTTCTGCGATGAGGCCCTGATCTTCCAGGGTTTCGCAAAGGACGACATTGAAACCGCAACTTGAGACGAAGCTCTTCCAGGCTTCTTTCCAGTCCGGTGCGTAATAGGTTGGGGCGAGGGCCACTTTGGAAATGCCCGCCGCCCGGAATGCGTCAATGATGGCCGTGCCGGTCATGACGGTTGGAACTCCAGCGGCTTGTTCCAATCGCTCACCTCTGCTGCGTGCCTCTTCTTCGCCAGCAAGGCCTGCCCAGCCGAAGGGTGTTCCCGTCATGGCGATCACATCGCAAGAGCAACCTCCAAGGGCCCGGGCACCGATTAGCTGTTCAGGCTCCGTCTGCGAGATGCTGTTCAAAGCAAAGTCAAATCCGAATAGCGGCAGCGTGTATTGTTGGGTGCCGATGTCGTCAGCGCAATGGCTGATGAATTCAGCAGGGCTCGGGTCGAACCAGTTTGGCGGCGATATGAATCCAGCAACAGGCATGAGAGGCTATTCCGAATGATACGTTTCTGTGTGGCCGTCCACGGACATGGCCTGTCCTGAAACCATGGCAGATCCCGGACAGGCCAGGAACAAGGCCATATCCGCAATCTCATCCGGTTCCACAAACCGGCGCATTGAGGAGCCGGAGGCATAGTCCTTGCGCACTTCTGCTTCCGTGCGCCCGGCTGTTTTGGCTTCGGCTGATATGACCCGGTCCATGCGCGGTCCGGCAACCGCGCCGGGGCAAATTGCGTTGCAACGGATGTTGAAGGGGCCAACTTCTGCGGCGATTGATTTCGTCAACCCGATCACGGCCCATTTTGCAGCGGCATACGGTGTGCGGAATGGATAACCATAGAGGCCAGCGCCCGATGAAATATTTATGATTGATCCAGAACGCTGATCTTTCATCACCGGTACGGCGCGGCGGCAACCGTACATCTGCGCATCAAGGCATACGGCCATGCATTGGCGCCAGGCCTCTGTGTCCATGTCTTCTATTGCGCAGGTGGGGCCTGCAATGCCGGCATTGTTGACCATCACATCCAGACCACCCAGCTCATCCAGCGCATCGTCGAACCATTGATCGAACGCCTCTTCGTCCGTCACATCCAGACATGCCCCGCCGATCTCCGGGTAAAGCTCGGTGATCTCATCCAGCGCATCGGCATCCAGATCGCAAATGTGGACGCTGGCACCCTCCTTCAGAAAGGCCTCGGCAATAGCACGCCCGATCCCAGCCCCGCCGGCTGTGATCATCACGCGCAAGGGGGAGGTCATCTTAGGCCTTGCCCGGCATCACCGTGCCTGCGCCGATGCCGTGTTTTTCGAGGACCTTCATCATGTCGACGAGGATATCGTTACGTTTGGCTTCCCATTCCTGCATTGGCGTGCCCGCGTAGCTGTCTTCACACCCTTTTACGATCCGGCCTTCCAGCTCTTTGCTCCATTTGGGGGACGCCAGATTCGTCCAGGGCAGATCGAGTTCCGGACTGAACTGGTCAAAGAAATGCTGGATGCCGCCTTCGCCGCCAGCAAGATGGTAGGTGAGGAAGGGGCCCATGAACGCCCAGCGCAGACCGGCGGAATAGACGAGGGAATCATCCAGTTCGCCGGCGCTCACGATATCCTTGTCCATAATGTGCAGGGCTTCGCGCCAGAGCGCTTCCTGAAGACGATCACAGATGTACCCATCAATCTCGCGTTTTAGGCGAAGCACTTTCATGTTGATTGATTTGTAGAATGCACCGGCGCGATCCAGAGCTTTAGAGCTGGTTGTGTCCCCGGGCACTGTCTCCACCAGAGGCAGAAGATAAACCGGGTTGAACGGGTGCCCGATAATGACTCTCTCTGGGTGCTGACATTCCGACTGCAGACGGGAAGGCAGGAAGCCGGATGAGGACGAGGCGATGATGACGTCCGGTCGCGACGTCGCATCCATCTGTTTGAACAGATTGATTTTCAGCTCTTCACGTTCGGGAGCGGCTTCCTGAATCCAATCAGCGGCTTGCGCCATCTCTTCAACATTCCGAGTGAAGCTCAGCTTGCCCCGCGGCAGTGACTTGCCACCGTGGAGATTCTCCATCGACGGCCAGGCTGTGTCGATCTTGATGTTAAGCGCTTCTTCGACGCCATCGGCCGGGTCGAAAGCAACAACATCGATTCCGTGTGCGAGGAACCGCGCAGCCCAGCCCGCACCAATAACGCCCGAGCCGGCAATGCCGGCTGTCTTCACTTCTGTCATGACCGTGCTTTCAGACCGAGAATTTCGCGGGCTTCGTCAGCTGTTGCGACCTGGCTGCCCATGAGCCGGATGATCTCGGTTGCGCGTTCCGTCAGCGACGCGTTGGAGCCATAGACGCCTTTCTCAAGGTACAGGTTGTCTTCCAGGCCCACGCGCACATGTCCGCCGAGCAGAATGGCTTGTGCAACCATTGGCATTTGCATGCGGCCAATGCCAAACCCTGCCCACACCGCATTGTCAGGCAGTTCGCCAGCCATATACGCCATGGTTTGTGTGTTAACCGGCGCACCCCAGGGAATGCCCAGGCAGAGCTGGAACATTGGAGGTTCGTCAATCAAATCTTCCAAGCACATCTGCTTGGCGAACCAGAGGTTTCCGCTGTCGAAGATTTCCATCTCCGGCTTCACACCATAAGAACGGATGAGTTTGGCCTGCTCGCGCAGTTGAATTGGCGTTTGCACAACGATACCGCTGCCGTCGCCGAAATTGAGAGAGCCGCAATCAAGGGTGCAGATTTCCGGGCGGAGTTCGCCTACGTGGAGCAGACGTTCGATCGGGCCAACGAGATCCGTGTTCTCTTCGTTGAAGTCGCGTGGATTTTCGCCCAGTCCGATATCGAGATCGCCGCCCATGCCCGCGGTAAAGTTGATGATCACCTCGGTGTTCTTCGCCCTGATGCGCTCCATCACTTCGCGGTATAGGTGAACATGGCGCACGCCTTTTCCGTTTTCCGGGTCACGCACATGGCAGTGGACAATCGCGGCACCAGCCGAGGCTGCCTCAAGTGCAGAGTTCGCAATCTGTTCAGGCGTAACTGGAATTTCCGGGTGTTTCCCGACAGTGTCGCCCGCTCCGGTGATGGCGCAGGTAATGATGACTTTATGGTTCATTGAGCGTTCCTCCTCGCAAGGGGCCTTGAGAGCCTGTATAATTAGGTGGAAGATTACGCCCGCACCTGGAAATGTTTTGATTTATTTCGCCAGACTTTTGTGCAAAATCGACAGCTAGCTGTTGTTTGTAGGATGTGCAATGCGATCAGTTGCTTTTGTTCTGTTCCCCAAGTTCTCGATGATCGGCCTCACAAGTGCCCTTGAACCTCTTCGTGTCGTGAACCGGTTTGGAACGCCGGAGTTTTCTTGGCGTTTTGTCTCCCCGGATGGGCAGGCAGTGGCCGCTAGCAATGGTATTCCTGTTTCTGCTGATCAGAGTGTCAGCGCGATGGAGCGGCCAGACATTGCAATTTTCTGCGCCAGCTATGAGGCGGAGCAGGGGATCAACAGGCAGGTTCTGAATTGCGCGCGCAAAATGGCCCGGCAAGGCGTGATGCTGGGTGGTGTAGATTCAGGTCAGATCATGTTGGCCGCTGCGGGGGTACTCGACGGATACCGGGCTGCTGTGCATTGGGAAATACTGGCAGGTTTCAGGGAAACCTACAGTGCGATTGATGTGACGGAGGCGGCCTATGAAATTGACCGGGATCGAATGACTGCCGCAACAGGAACAGCGGCAATCGACATGATGTTAAAATACATCGCAGCTGTTATTGGCCCGGAGCAATCGATCTTTGCGGCAGAACAATTAGGACATCGCCAACTGCCGGGGGAGGTGAGCGAAGCGCGGCTTCCTGCCGAGTTGCGCTATCAGGTAGATAACCCGCGCATAGTTCAGATTTTAAAGGCTATGGAAGAGAATGCCGAGGAGCTTCTCTCCACATCCGAATTGGCGGCGGTCGGCGGCGTGTCTGTCCGCCAAATGGAACGGCTGTTTGTGCAAAATCTGGGACAAGCTCCAAGACGTTTGTACCGTGAAATCAGATTGGTGCGTGCCGAGCGTTTGCTGACATACAGCAAACTGGGCGTTACTGACGTTGCAATGGCCTGCGGCTTTACTTCTGTGGCTGAGTTTTCCCGTGCCTACAAGCAGCACCACGGCGCACCGCCGTCGAAACACCGGCGCCGCGAAATCAGCGCGGGGTATGTTTAGGCTGATGCCCCTGGTGCGTGGGCAATGACAACCGCCGATATGTGCCAGCTGCCATCAGCTTGCTTCTGGAAGCCATAGAGGGCGAGCCACTGCCCACCATCAGGCCCGGTTACGATGACGCGCTGGGTCGGATCGCCGAGTTCCTTTGACAAGCCTTCGAAAGAAAATGCACGGGCACGATAAATTGCGGGGTACCCGGTCTCGACCATTCTCATGAACCGGCTGGAGTTCACAAAGCGCTTTTGCAGAAGCGGGGTTGCAAACGAGAACGCCTTCGTTCCATCGTCTGCATGGAACGCAGAAATTTGTGTACTGATTATGCATTGAAACTCGCCCTTGTCTTTTCTGCTCCAATCGGCAGCGCTCGCAGACACTGTAAACAAAATCAGTGAAAGGCTGATGGCAAGATGTCGAAAAATACGGTCTGCAAGTTTCATCTTCGCTCTCCATGTTCGAATCCTTAGCAGGTGCACAAGCTTGGTACTTTGGTGCTGGCGGCGTCAAATCATACCAAAGTGAGGGTTTTGGGCTCATGGGTGGAAAGTATCATAGCAAACTGGCGCCCAACCCTTGACCCGCCAATCCAACATGCGCGACAGTTGGGTGAGGCAGATCAAAACACCAATTATGCTGCGGGAGGTTTATCGCATGCCTGATGTGAGTATGGTCGTTAATGGCCAGAAGGTGAACGGCGAAGTAGAAGGTCGTACACTCTTAGTTGAATTTATTCGTGAGAATATGGGCCTGACCGGTACCCATGTGGGCTGTGACACATCCCAATGCGGCGCCTGTGTCGTTCACGTTGATGGCAAAGCCATCAAGTCCTGCACCGCACTTGCTGCGGCTTGCGACGGGGCCAATGTCACAACCATCGAAGGTGTTGCCAACGGCAAGCTGCATCCCATGCAGGAAGCCTTCCGTCAGCATCATGGACTGCAGTGCGGCTTCTGCACGCCGGGTATGATCATGGCTGCCATCGACATGGTGAACATACATGGCAAGAAATTGTCAGATGATACGATCCGTCACGAGCTGGAAGGCAATATCTGCCGCTGCACCGGCTATCACAACATCGTCAAGGCCATTAAGGCCGGCGCCAAAAAGATGTAGGCGCCCTCTGCACTGAGACTATCTGCAGAGAACTATAACGACTTTCCAGGGAAGGAAACGGCAATGAGCGACAGCGGTATCGGCGCCAGAGTGCCACGCAAGGAAGACCAGAGATTCATCATTGGCAACGGAAATTACACGGACGACATCAACCTGCCCAAGCAGACCTATGCGCATTTTGTGCGCAGTCCACATGCGCATGCGAAGCTTGGCAAGATTGATACAAAGACCGCTGCGTCGGCTCCGGGGGTTGTGGCGATTTTCACCGGCAAGGATGTGGAGAAAGATGGGATCGGCGGCCTCATTTGCGGCTGGATGGTCCACTCCAAGGACGGTTCACCGATGAATGCGGGGGCGCATCCGATCCTTGCATCCGGCAAAGTCCGTTACGTTGGCGACCATGTTGCCGTTGTCATCGCGGAAACGGCTGCCCAGGCGAAGGCAGCAGCTGAGTTGGTAACTGTAAAGTACAAAGTTCTGTCGGCAGTGGCCGATACGGCGACAGCAGTTGGTTCCAAGTCCGCTGTCCATGATGAGATCCCGAATAACACAGTTTACAACTGGTCTATCGGTGAAGAAGGCGACGTGGACAAAGCGTTCAAAGCTGCTGCTCATGTGACGAGTCTTGATCTGATCAATAACCGACTTATCCCCAACGCCATGGAACCGCGTGCGGCAATCGGAGCATTTGATCCGGGGACGGACAGTTATACGCTCTATACGACGTCGCAGAATCCGCACGTGGCCCGGCTGGTATTGTCAGCTTTCATCGGGATTGCACCTGAACACAAGCTCAGGGTTATCGCTCCTGACGTGGGCGGCGGTTTCGGTTCCAAGATTTTTATCTATGCAGAGGAAACAGTCTGTGTATGGGCCTCTGCAAAAGTTGGCCGCCCGATCAAATGGACGGCAAGCCGGGACGAAGCCTTCTTGTCCGATGCGCATGGGCGCGATCATGTGACCAAGGCAGAAGCCGCGATGGACGAAAACGGAAAGATCCAGGCGCTTCGTGTAAAGACGACGGCGAATATGGGCGCTTACCTCTCTACATTTGCTTCTGCCGTTCCAACGTACCTCTATGCAACGTTGCTCTCGGGGCAATATTCAATCCCAAGCATTTATGCAGAGATCGACGCCGTCTACACGAATACGGCACCGGTCGATGCCTACCGCGGGGCAGGGAGGCCAGAGGCCACCTATGTTGTTGAGCGTCTTGTCGAGACGGCGGCGCGGGAAATGGGGATCGATCCTGCGGAGTTCCGGTCCCGGAACTTTGTAAAGAAGTTCCCCCATCAGACGCCAGTCATCATGTGTTACGACGCTGGTGACTATCAGGACTCCATCGACAAGGCCTGCGAACTGATCAAATACGATCAGTTTGAAAAGCGGCGTGCCCGTTCCATGAAGAAGGGCAAGATGCGCGGTATTGGTTTTTCGACCTACATTGAAGCTTGCGGCATCGCGCCATCGGCCGCCGTCGGTTCTCTGGGGGCCGGTGTCGGGCTCTGGGAAAGTGCTGAGGTGCGGGTCAACCCGACCGGCAATGTTGAAGTGCTGACCGGCTCGCATTCGCACGGGCAGGGGCATGAAACCACCTTTGCCCAGTTGGTGTCGGACCGGTTCGGCATTCCGATTGATCAGGTGGAAATCGTCCATGGCGATACCGACAAGGTGCAGTTCGGAATGGGCACCTATGGTTCAAGATCGGGCGCTGTCGGTATGACGGCGATCTCGAAGGCTTTGGACAAGGTTGAGGCCAAGGCGAAGAAGGTTGCCTCCCACGTGATGGAAGCATCCGAAAGGGACATCGAGTTCAAGAATGGCTCTTTCACCGTAAAGGGCACGGACAAATCAATGGCCTTCGGAGAGGTGGCACTTTCAGCCTATGTTGCGCACAATTTCCCAACCGACCAGATCGAGCCAGGCCTCAAGGAAGGAGCGTTCCATGACCCGGCAAACTTCACCTTCCCGGCAGGCTGCCACATTTGCGAAGTGGAAGTGGATCCGGAAACAGGCGTGGCGGAAATAGTGGATTGGGTTGCTGTTGACGATTTTGGCAACATTATCAATCCTAACATCGTCGAAGGCCAGGTTCACGGCGGTATTGCCCAAGGGGTAGGGCAAGCGCTTACCGAAAATTGCGTCTATGATAAGCAAAGTGGACAGCTGTTGAGTGGTTCCTATATGGACTACTGCATGCCGCGTGCATCCGACTTCCCGCAGTTCCGCCTTGGGTTCACGGTCACTGAATGCCCAACCAATCCATTGGGCATAAAGGGATGCGGCGAGGCCGGCGCCATTGCTGCTCCGCCCGCAGTCATCAATGCAGTAACGCACGCAATCGGTGTCAAAGACTTGCCGATGCCTGCAAATCCACAGAACGTTTGGAATGCCTTGAAGGCTTCCGTCTGACGGCCAAAATTCAGGAGAACGAACACATGTACGAATTCAATTATCACCGGCCGAAAGACATTAAAGAGGCCGTCAAGATCCTCAAAGGTGCGGACGACGGTGTGCCCATGTCCGGTGGCATGACCCTGTTGCCAACGCTAAAGCAGCGTCTTGCGGCGCCAACTGACGTAGTCGATCTGGCGAATGCCAACAATTCGGGAATTAAAGCCACCACAAAGAAGGTCACCATAAAGGCAGGCACGATACACGCTGAGGTCGCTGCTCATGCAGGCGTGCAGAAAAACTGCCCTTCACTGGCAAGCCTCGCTGGTGGCATTGGCGATCCGCACGTGCGGAATCGTGGGACCATCGGCGGTTCCATCGCAAATAACGATCCGGCTGCTGATTATCCCGCTGCATGCCTGGCGCTCGATGCGACGATTGTCACGAACCGGCGTAAGATCGCAGCTGACAAGTTTTTTAAAGGTCTCTTCGAGACAGCGTTGAAGGAGAACGAAATCATCACGGAAGTGGAATTCAACGTTCCAAAACGTGGTGCTTACACCAAGTTCCCTAATCCTGCGTCGCACTACGCGATGGTCGGTGCATATGTGGCTGACCATGGCAAGGGCGGCGTGCGAGTCGCTATCTCCGGCGCGACTGACTGCGCGCACCGAGCTAAGGCGATGGAAAAGGCACTTGCTGCAGACTTTTCAGCTGCTGCGCTTGATGGTGTGAAGATACCAGCCGATGCGATGAACGAGGATATTCACGCGTCTCAAGACTATAGAGCGCATTTGGTGACTGTCATGGCGAAGCGAGCTGTCGCTGCTGCCGGCTAATCCTGCGGCGTTAAAAATGCCGAAGCCTGCAGGGAGAAATCCTTGCAGGTATCTTTTTGTTTTGGCGCAAAAACTCCTGGCGTGACCGTTGCCCCAACCGCCGCCTCATACTGCGGCTCACTGGCTCAGGCTCTCCGAAGGGGGGTCCCAATCGATGTTCGGCATGCTTCACAATGCAAAACAAGGGAGGTTTCCATGGCAGCAGCTGGTCAACCGAGAGCGGACTTTCTGGGCGATGACCTGCCTCGCACAGCGCGCAAGAGCGAAGAGGCGGATCAGACGCGGCAGCTTCTTGCCCTGGCGGTGATCCTCGACGGTGGGTCTCGCCGCGAGGCCGCGCGCACCGGCGGCGGGGGCCTGCAGGTGATCCGGGACGGGTGTTGCGCTTCAAGGCCGGCGGCGCGGAGGCCTTGGTGACCCGCAAGGCGCCCGCAAAGACGCCGACCCTGACAGACGAACACCGCACGGCGCTGGCAGCGACTGTTGAGGCGGGGCCAAAGCCCGATATGGACGGCATCGGGCGCTGGGTCGATCTGGCGCAGGGGGCGCAGGAGGAACCGGGCGTCCCGGTCAGTCGTCAGACGCCGGGACGGGACCTTCGCGCCATCGGGGTCGCCTTGGGGGTCGCCAAGCTCTCCGCCCGCCCGCAGCACGACGCACAGCACGACGAGGCCATCGAGGCGTTCAACAAAACGTCTGCGACGTCGTCGACCGCATCCGCACCCAATGGGGCGGCACGCCGATAGAGCTCTGGGTTCAGGACAAAGCCCGGATGGGTCAGAAGAACAAACGCCCGCGACGCTAGGCGCGGCGGGGGACGCGGCCCCGCGCGCCGCACGATCAGCGGACCGAAGAGGCCTGTCTCTTCGGCGCCCTCTGCCCTGTCATGGCCAAGGGCGACGGGCGGGTCATGCCCTGGTGCGACACTCACCCCATGGCTGAGCCTCTCAAGCTCATCGGTCAACAGGTCGAGGCCGGGGCACACGCCCTCCTGATCCTTGATCGGGCGGGAGGGCAGAGCTCACCCAAATGGGCTGTCCCCGACAACATCACCCTCGTCCCACGGCCGCCAAGGGCACCAGAGGTGAACCCGGTCGAGAACGTCTGGCCGTTCATCCGGGACACCTGGCTTTCGACCCTCGTTTTCAAGACCTGCGACGACATCGCAGATCACTGCTGCCAAGCCTGGAACACCCTCATTCATCAACCAGGGCGCGTCATCTCAATCGGAGGGCGCGAAGGGGCCCATCGGGTGGGAGCAGTGAGCGATGGTATTAACCTTTTGTTAACGAGCATTAACCGACCGTCAGTGGTAGGGGTGGTGCTTCGCCATTGGCAGAAGCTGGCTCACCCCTTAGGCAAGAGGGAGGTGCTGTCATGATGGAACTGGAAAGCACCAGGCACGGTTATGAGCTAGGAATGTAGGTGTTCAGCCGGCGTGCGAAGGAACTTGTTGAGCGTAGAGAGCGCTATCTCGCCGGATCCAAGCTCATCATTGATCCTGATCCGGTTTGGCTGTCGTCATCCTATGACGATGACTATTATATCGACTGACTGTTCTGACAACTCGACTGCGGCTGAAATCACCGTTCGATAATCTGGCCATTATTTGAGATATGGTGAGCCCGCACGGGTTCGAACCGTGGACCTACTGATTAAAAGTCAGTTGCTCTACCAGCTGAGCTACGGGCTCTCACCAAGTCGATGGATGCGGTCAATATCTTAGTCGCCGTGTCACATCAACCCCTAATTCAGCCTTATGCTTACCTGATCGAATGTCGTCGTGATTTTGGGATAGGCCCGGCTAAAAATCACTGGAATTGTGGCGATTCTCACATACGCATGCGCAACTCTCCATTAGCTTCGTGTTTGCAGGCGGACCCTAGAATTAAATAGGTCAGTAGAGACGACAATGCAAAACACGCAATTGAATGCCGGTTTGTTGGCCATTGCCATGATTGCTGCTCGCGCTCGCAAAACCTTCCCAAAGCATTGTCATGGCAACAGATGCCACTGATCAAACCGTCACCGTCTATCAGACTGGCCAAAGCGCATTCCATGTAGCCGCATTTGAAACCATATGCCTGCGGTGGCGCTGCCAGGTCATCTGAAGTCTACGCCAGGTGATCAACAATCCGCATTGGTTCACCCATATTGCTTAGTTTTGCAAGCCAGCTGCGGGCGAGGACAGGGTCGGATGGTGCTGCCGACACCCCAGGTTTGATCTCTCCGTTCAAGACAGATTCAACCGCAAAGCTCACCGGGTTTGAGACCAGCCGGGCCATCGCGGTGTGTGTTGCATCACCCGCTGCGTCCAGTACATAACTCTTTGACCAGACATCCTTACCGTCTTTCTGCGCTTGCAGATCCACACACAAGACGACCCTGTCTGGCTCGCCTTCGTCGTAAGAGTTTTCTGCCTCAAGCTTTTTGCTCAATGCAGCAAGTTCATCTGCTGACATGTCGCCAACGGTGCTGAAGATGTCTGCCCAGGCGCGGGCCCAACCATTGAGACGCAAGGTTCCGCGAACGAATTGCGCCACCGGCCAGTCTTTTCCAAAGCCGTATTCTTCCATGAAGGGCAGGGAATCGCGGTTTGGATAAACCTCAAAGGTTTCGTGCCCATCAGGCAGGTCAGCTTCATATGCGCTTAAGGCATCCCATGGCGTATCTGTTTCGAAGTTATCGCTGTTCTGTATGCTTCTCGAGGGAGACTTCAATGCCTTCAGGACGCCAAGAGGAGACCAGCTGAACTTGTAGCGAAAGTCGTTGGAGATCTTTGGCACACCGCCGCAATAAGAGCGGAAGAACATCGTATTGTCTGCGGCGAATACATCGCTGTTCTTGTAGTCATCCATGAGCGCATGGACCATGAGATGGTCAATGCCGGGGTCGAGGCCCACTTCATTCACCAGACAAAGTCCCTTACTCTTGCCGACGCTGTCGCGTTCACGCATTTCTGGTGAAATATAGGAACTTGAAACAAAATTTGCTCCTGCATCCATGCAGACATCGGCGACCGGCACATGAAAATCACCTGGCAGCATTGAGATGGCCAAATCACCAGGCTCGAGCGCCGCTTTCAAGGCCTCCAGAGAAAAGGCTTTGATGTCGTAGTCACCTTCAAGGCCTGCTGTTGCTTCTTCGGCCTTTTCGACGGTGCGGTTCCAGACAGACGTGGTGTGGCCATTTTTGATCAACCTTCGAATGCCAGGAACGGCGGAAAGGCCGGTTCCGACCCAGTGAATGCGTGGCATGGTGTTCCTCCCTAGAGAGCGTTTACATGTTTGTTGAATTCTGCGAGTGCACGTCCCCAGACACCTTCTTCAGGTTTGTCCAGCTGGAGCAACGCGCTGATAAGCTGACCGGAATAATCCTCACTTGATTCCAAAGGTAACATTGAAGGCAGATGATCTATTGCGATCAGATCGAGCGGAGGTTGGCCTTTCAGCACTCTTAGAGACGGTGAATCGAAGCTTGCGCATTCTGCGTAAACAGGAAGAGGGTTATGGGCGCTCCCCGGGTCGCAGCTGACATCCGAGATCACGCTCAATCTGCGGTCTGGAGATTGTATGGTCTCCCGCGTAACAAAGGGCGGGCAACCCGGGGCGAGAAGAACGCAGTTGATAAAGAGATCGTGCTGCAGGATTTCCGGAAAGGGGCCGCCAGATTTTGTCTCTTCCATATCCCATTTGGTGACGTCCAGCCCCAGGTCCTCGAACAGCGCCACTGAGCCGCTTCCGGATCTGCCCAAGGCGCCTATGACCAACGCATTTGGTCCTTTACCTGTGATGCCCGCCAATTCCTCTTTCAACTCTCGCATCAGGGCAGCCCGGCTCGCGTAGTCCGAAATCGGTCCAATTGGCGGTGCCGCCTTCCGCTGCTGCCCGCACCAGGTTCTTAAGGCAACTGCCGCGCCTGCATATCCAGCCCAATATCCAAACGCAGCAATGCGTCGGCCGGTTTCGTCCACGAGACATTCCAGATCAAACAGTTGGCCACCTGCGGTCTTGAACCGTTTCAAGACCAGTTCCGCGCCGGGTTGGCCCTTGAAGATATGGCCGAAGTGAATGTGGCGATGATGCAGACAGGTTTCACCGTCGGGCAATTCCTTCAGGCCCAGAATTATTGCATCCGTCGGTGCCTTGCGCCAGCTGCCCTGATCAGCCAGCTCACAGCCTGCATCAGCGTATTGTTCTTCATTGATCGCGCGTTGATCGGATGCTTCGGCCACCACATCGAAGCCGGCCTGAACCAGTTTCGATGCATCAGACGGCACGACTGGTGTGCGGCGTTCAAACGGCTTCTCTTCAGCTCTCAGCCAGATTGTGGTGGTCATTGTCAGTCTCTTGGTATGCCGAGGCTCTGTATCCGGTCTTTGGTAAGGACGCCGCGCTTTGCGGTGATCCGGCCTGAATTTGCGCCCATCCAGCCCCATTCGCCGCACAGCTTGCCGTATTCCATCTTGGGGCAACGATTCATGACAACTTTCATGCCTGCATCCTCAGCCTTTGCAGCGGCCTCCGGATTAAACACGCTAAGCTGCATCCAGATGACCTTTGGGGGCACAGGCATAGCCAACGCTTCTTCAGTGATCTTGCCAGCGGCTTCGGCATTGCGGAAAATGTCGACCATGTCCAGTTGATCCGGCGCGTCGCTGATGGAAGCGTAAACCGTTTCGCCGAGAATCTTTTGACCAGCCAGGCCCGGATTGATCGGAATCCCCCGGTAGCCCTTTTGCTGCATATACATCATCGCCATGTAAGAGGGGCGATACTGGTTCGCTGAGGCTCCCACAAACGCAATTGTGTGCACGGAATTCAAGATCTGGCGGATATAAAGCTGGTTGTAGGAACTGTGGTCCATCAGGGCTCGCGCAATCTTTGCAGGAAGTTCGTTCTACACCAGAACAATCGGACGCACACCTAGTCCTCAAGAAAATTTCCGCAGCGCGAGGCAGGGGCCGTTCCCCAGGGCATTATCGGAACGGTAGACGTAGAATTTCTAGGCGAACCTTCGATGAGTTTGTCCGAATAACTGAGATACACCAGCACGTTGCGCTTGGTATCACAACCGCGCACGATCTGCATCTTCTTGAAGAAAATCGAGCGGCGTTCGCGATAAACTCTTTCTCCCTGCTCGAATTTTCCTTTGAACTTGACGGGCCCTACCTGCCGGCAGGCAAGAGAGACATCGGATAGTTCCTCCGCCAGACCGGCCCAGCCTGCCCAACCGCCTTTTTCCGGCACGGTGAAGTGACAGGCCACACCTTCTATTAGCGGGTCGTCTACCGCATAGGTGGCCAGTTTGTGATTTGGAGACAGGAGTTTAAAAACAGTCGATTTCTTGAAGATCAAATCCGGATCGCCCTCAGCCAGGACGCTCGTCGCTGCAACAAGGTGAAAACGCTCGCAACAATTAATCTAAACAACGAAAGTGCTCCTGCTTGTTTGATCAGGACAGCGCGTTCATCGCAGCCAGCGCCTGATCGAGATCCGATTTGAGATCTTCAACATCTTCCAGCCCGATATGGAGACGAATCCCCGTTCCTTCATGAGGCCATACTGTCGCAGAGCGATAGGAATCCGGATTGAAGGGCACGGCCAAGCTTTCGTATCCGCCCCAGGAAAAACCCATTCCAAAGTACTGAAGGCTGTTGAAGAAGGCAGCAATCGCTTCTTGCGAACATGGTTTCATCACGAAAGAGAACAGACCGCTGGCTCCCGTGAAGTCCCTTTTCCAGATTTCATGACCTGGATCAGAGGGCAGGGCAGGGTACATCACCTGTTCGACTTCCGGGCGGCCTTCCAGCCAGCTGGCGATATCCAGCGTGCTCTTCATATGCCTATCGAGGCGTACATCAATTGTGCGAAGTCCGCGCTGGCCGAGATAGATGTCATCAGGGCCGGCGCATGGGCCGAGCAGTTCCCAACCAACCCCCAATTCCTCATAGAGGTCTTCAGTAACTGTAATCGTGCCAAGCATCGCATCAGAATGGCCGACGATATATTTGGTTCCAGCCTGCACCGAAATATCACAACCATGCTCGAAAGCCTTGAAATAGTGTCCGCCCGACCAGGTGTTGTCCTTAGAGACCAGAACGCCCTTGGCATGCGCTGCAGCCACGATCGCCGGGATGTCCTGAACCTCCATCGTCTGGGAGCCTGGACACTCGGTGTAGACGAGTTTCGTATTCTCTCTGATTAGTTCAGAGATATCTGCGCCAATAAGTGGGTCGTAATAGGTCGTCTCTATTCCAAGATTTGCAAGCATGCCATCGCAGAACAGACGGGTGGGCTTGTACGCTGAATCCGTAACCAGCAAATGGTCGCCGGACTTGAGAAATGTCAGCAGCATCGTGGTTATTGCGGATAGACCGGAAGGACAAAGCTTCGTCCCATAACCGCCTTCCAGATCAGCAACTGCTTCTTCCAATGCCTCCATTGTCGGAGTGCCTCGGCGGCCGTAGACGAAGTGTTTCTCTCGTGAAGTGAGAGACTCATAAGTGGGGAAGAAGATGGTCGACGCATGATAGACAGGAGGGTTCACAATACCGTGGTTATTGTGCGGATCGCGGCCCGAGTGGACAATTCTGGTGTTTGGGCCTGCCTTCTGACCATTTTTTCTGTCGTTTGACATGACGTAGCGTCTTCCTTGATTTTGCGAGATATTTCGACGTTGCAAAGCACCGTCATAAACCAAGATTGCCCAGATTGCATCTCAGCACTTGACCGCAGGACCATTTTAGCGCCAAAAAGCTTCCTAGAAGGGGCATTTGCCCTCTCTGGGAGTAAAAAACTACTACAACGAAAAAACTGCGTTGACGTATCTCGGAACACAGACTTGACTTTTGTGGGCGTCTCTTGAGTGGGGCACGCCCCGTTTTGCGTGCGCGGTTAGTATTGGTAACGACAAAGGGTCAGTTATGAAAACCAAACTACTTTCAATCGCTGCTGGCGCAGCTATCAGCATGGTTGCAGTACAAGCTTCTGCAGCTACTCTCGACGACGTAAAGAAAAAAGGTCACATCCAGTGCGGCGTTAGCCAGGGTCTCGCAGGTTTCTCGAACCCGGATGACAAAGGCAACTGGACCGGTCTGGACGTTGATGTCTGCAAAGCAATGGCGGCCGCCGTCTTCGGCGATGCCTCAAAGGTAAAGTACACACCACTGTCCGCTAAAGAGCGCTTCACTGCTCTTCAGTCTGGTGAAGTGGACGTCCTGTCTCGCAACACGACCTGGACAGCTACACGCGACACAGCTCTTGGCCTGAACTTCGCTGGCGTCAACTACTATGACGGTCAGGGCTTCATGGTCCTCAAGTCGCTTGGCGTGACTTCTGCTAGCCAGCTGAACGGCGCTGCTGTTTGCACCAACACTGGTACAACAACAGAACTCAATGTGGCTGACTACTTCCGTGCAAACAACATGAAGTACGAAGTTGTTGCTTTCGAAAAAGCTGACGAAGTTGTGCAGGCATATGACAAAGGCCGTTGCGACGTTTACACCACTGACGCTTCTGGCCTGTATTCACAGCGCCTGAAACTGGCCAAGGCTGACGATCACATCGTTCTTCCGGAAATCATTTCCAAAGAGCCTCTTGGTCCAGTTGTCCGTCAGGGCGATGACCAGTGGTTCAACCTTGCCAAGTGGACTCTGTTCCTCATGGTCAATGCTGAAGAACTTGGCGTAACTTCTGCAAATGTTGACGACATGAAGGGTTCCACAAACCCGGCCGTTAAGCGTCTGCTGGGCGTCGAAGGCAACTTCGGTGAAAACCTCGGCGTCGGAAACGACTGGGGCTACAACATCATCAAGCAGGTCGGCAACTATGGCGAATCTTTCGAAGCCAATGTTGGTCCTAACACGCCGCTGAAGATTGCTCGTGGCGTAAACGCATTGTGGTCGAAGGGCGGCATCATGTACGCACCGCCGGTCCGCTAATAACGTCAACCGTTAAGTGGCCCGGCGCTCGTGGAAATCACAAATTGTGACCACTACAAGCGCCGGGCCTTTCTTTTTGTCTTGTACAAAGGTCTGCTTCTGGGTCAGGCTATAACTGGATGAACGAAGCCTCAGGTGAGGGAACAGCACCGGCTTCCAAGACGTTACCCGATCAAATTCAGGTTGTGAGGACCGAGGAACTTGATCTGGCTGGGAGAGTTGTAGCGGCACATGTCTGTAAACTCGGAAGATATTGAATCTGCCAAAGTCCCGTTGTGGAACGATCCGAAAGTTCGGTCGCTTGTTTCACAGGCGCTTCTTGTTGCGGCAGTTGTTTGGTGTGGTTACGTTATCGTGACAAACACCCTAATCAACCTCGAGAAGCAAAATATCGCTTCAGGCTTTGGCTTTCTGAACACAACTGCAAGCTTCGGCATAATCCAGACATTGGTTCCGTACACGGAAGCGTCCAGCTACGGCAGGGTTTTCCTGGTCGGCTTGCTGAACACAATCCTTATCGGGTTTTTTGGCATCATACTCGCGACGATCCTCGGGTTTATCGTCGGTATCATGCGGCTTTCCAAGAACTGGGTCGTCAGCAAGATCGCGACAGTTTATGTGGAAACGCTTCGAAACATCCCGTTGCTCCTGCAGATTTTCTTCTGGTACTTCGGCGTTCTTAGCGCGCTGCCAAACGCCAGAAATTCACTAGTACTGATGAATGAATCAGTGTTTTTGAACAGCCGCGGATTGTACCTTCCCAAGCCCCTGTTTGAGCCAGGCTCCGGTGCCATCGGGATTGCATTCATCGTTGGCATTGTTGCCACGATCTTTATGAGGCGCTGGGCGAAGAAGCGGCAGGAAGATACAGGTGAACAGTTCCCTGTTTTTCTGACTACGCTGGGGCTGATTTTTGGCTTGCCTCTGCTGGCTTTCCTCTTCACCGGAATGCCGATCGGTATGGAATACTCGCAGAAGGGGACTTTCAACCTCTCTGGCGGTTTGCAGGTCATTCCGGAATTCGTGGCACTCTTGCTGGCTCTTTCTTTCTACACGGCCTCGTTTATCGCAGAGATTGTGCGCGCCGGCATTCTCGCTGTCAGCCATGGCCAGACGGAAGCCTCGCACGCGCTGGGTATCAAGAACAGCCACACGCTTCGTCTGGTGGTCATACCGCAAGCCTTGCGCGTGATCATCCCGCCGTTGACGAGCCAATATCTGAATCTAACGAAAAACTCCTCGCTTGCGGTGGCCATCGCCTATCCCGATCTGGTCTCCGTTTTTGCTGGAACTGTTTTGAACCAAACTGGCCAGGCGGTTGAAATCCTGCTTATGACAATGGCCGTTTATCTGGCGCTGAGTTTGTTCACCTCCTTGTTGATGAACTGGTACAACGCCAAAATAGCACTGACGGAGCGTTGATGATGGCAAAGATCGAAGAACCATATATCCGCACCGAAATGGCACCTACAATGCCGCCGCCGCCGTCAACTGTCGGTATTGTCGGCTGGGTGCGAACCAATCTGTTTTCAGACTGGATCAACACGATCCTGACGCTGATTGGTCTCTATATCATCTACCTTACGGTCTGGACGCTGGTTGACTGGGCGTTCATTCGTGCGGTCTGGACCGGCGAAAACAATCAGGTTTGTCTTGATGACAAGGTCGGTTTCCACGTTGGGGCCTGTTGGGCCTTCGTAAATGCGAAGTTCTCGCAGTTCATCTATGGCCGGTATCCCTTCGAGGAACGCTGGCGCGTGGATATTACCTTTGTCCTGTTGGCACTTGGCGTTGCCTGGATGGTCATTGAGAACTTGCCTTACAGAAAATGGGTCGCCATCTTCATGCTGGCTGCATACCCGTTTATCGTGTTGGTTCTGCTAACTGGTGGTAACATCGAACTGACATCCGGCATCTTCAAACTTATTCTGCTGGTGCTGGTGGCAGGTCTTCTGGCTGGCTCATACTACAGCAAGCAACAGCAGACCGGGGAACAGGACTTTGACCTGGCCACGGCGTTATTGATACCGGCCGCAATCCTTGCCTACTTCCTGGTGGTGGTGGTGTTCATCGACTTTGATTTCGGCCTGACACATGTGGAAACCCCTCTTTGGGGGGGCATGCTTGTGACTCTGGTTGTTGCCATCACAGGCATTGTCGCGTCGCTACCGATTGGTATTCTCCTTGCGCTCGGGCGCAGGTCGCAAATGCCGATCGTGAAGATGGCATCGATTATATTCATTGAGTTCTGGCGCGGTGTGCCGCTCATCACAGTTTTGTTCATGAGCAGCGTGATGTTGCCGCTGTTTTTGCCGGAAGGTGTAAACTTCGACAAACTGCTGAGATGTCTGATTGGTGTGGCGCTTTTCTCGGCGGCCTATATGGCGGAGGTTGTTCGCGGTGGTTTGCAGGCGATCCCCAAGGGGCAATATGAAGGCGCACAAGCACTTGGTTTGCCCTACTGGAAAATGATGGGGCTGATCGTTCTGCCTCAGGCGCTCAAGTTGGTGATTCCGGGCATCGTGAACACGTTCATTGGTTTGTTCAAGGACACAACGCTGGTGCTGATCATCGGACTGTTTGATCTACTTGGTATCATCCAGTTGAACATAACGGCCGACGCAAAATGGTTTGCGCCGTCAGTCAACCACACGGGCTATGCTTTTGCAGCAATCGTATTCTTTATCTTCTGCTTCGGCATGTCTCGCTATTCAATCTATATGGAGGAAAAACTCCATACCGGACACAAACGCTGAGTGGGTGAACATTATTATGGCTAAGGTAGCGGAAAAAACAGAAATGTCAAAGATGCAAGCATCCGATGAGGTCGCGATTCAGATCACTGGAATGAACAAGTGGTACGGTAGTTTCCACGTGTTGCGGGACATTAATCTGACCGTCCATGGAGGCGAGCGGATCGTGGTTTGTGGGCCGTCAGGCTCTGGCAAATCCACTTTGATCCGATGCATCAATCGTCTTGAGGAGCATCAAAAGGGCCAGATCACTGTTGATGGTATCGAGCTTACCAACGACGTGAAGAAGATCGACGAGATCCGGCGCGAAGTTGGGATGGTGTTCCAGCACTTTAATCTGTTCCCCCATCTGACGATCCTTCAGAACTGCACGTTGGCGCCCATCTGGGTTCGCAAGATGCCCAAGGCCGAGGCCGAGGAAACTGCAATGGAATATCTCACCCGTGTGAAGATTCCAGAGCAGGCCAACAAGTATCCAGGACAGCTCTCCGGCGGTCAGCAGCAGCGTGTAGCGATTGCCCGCTCATTGTGCATGAGCCCGAAGATCATGCTGTTTGATGAGCCTACGTCAGCCCTTGACCCTGAGATGATCAAGGAAGTGCTCGACGTGATGGTGGACCTTGCGCAGGAAGGTATGACCATGATCTGCGTGACCCACGAAATGGGCTTTGCCCGTCAGGTGGCCAATCGCGTCATCTTCATGGATGAAGGGCAGATTATCGAGCAGAACGAGCCCGAGGAGTTCTTCACCAATCCGAAGAGCGACCGGACAAAACTGTTCCTTAGCCAGATCCTGCACTGATTAGCACGGGAGTGTTGCCTGCTATTCGAGCGGGTGCATTTCCTTGTCTTTCTGCGCATAAGGTTTGAAGCCGCACTTCTGATAAAGCGGCAATGCTGCGGGGTGATCGAGCGTGCATGTTTCCACATGAAAGCGTGTCGGATTGTGTGACCAAGCAATCTTGATAGCCTGGGCGAGAAGATACTTTCCGAGACCCATTCCGGCTACTTCTGGAAACATGCCGAAGTAGGCCAGTTCAATTTCCGGCATGTTTCTGGCGTCGAGCTCAAAAAAGCCGGCTGGCGAGCCTTCACAGAACAGCACATAGGTTTCGTATTGTTCGTGGTGGACGGCGGCAGCCAGGTCATTGTCGCTGATGCGCTTTCGATCGATCCACAGATAGTCTGCGCCAACTGTATCGTAGAGATAGCGGATATAGTGGACCGGCGGCTTTGAGGCCTTGATGAGCGCAATCTGTTTGGCGGGAGGGGGCACATTCAGCAGCGGTTCGGCGTGCATTTCAAGGAACGTGACCGTCGTTGGAACAGGCTCAGGAGCTTTCTTGCCGCCCCGCTTCTTATTCGTATTTTCTGCTTTCCCGACTGGTCCAGTTGGCGTTCCAATTCGGCTCATTTCGCAGGCCCGGTTTCAATAGGCAGACCGTCTTCGCTACCCCATTCGGTCCAGGAACCGTCATAGAGCACAAGGTCTTTATGACCATTCATTTCAAGACCCAGGGTGAGAATGGCTGCGGTCACACCCGATCCACAGGATGTTGTTATCGGGCGCTTCATGTCGACGCCGGCAGATTCAAACAGACCGGCAATTGCGGCCTTGTCTTTCACCGTTCCATCTTCATTCAACAGGCCACTATAGTGCACATTAAGGCTGCCAGGGATGTGGCCGGACCCTAGGCCAGGGCGGGGTTCTTTCTCTTCGCCTGCAAATCTTGGAGCTGATCGCGCGTCCACGATTTGACGGCTGCCGGAGCTGGAGACCTTGGCCATATCGTCCTTGTCGCAGACCATGTTGGTTTGCAGCCGTGCACTGAAGTGGCGTTCCTGACGGGGGCGAGGTTCGTCAAAATCGAGGGGAAGTTCTTCGGCCTTCCATTTGGGCAATCCACCATCAAGAATGGCCACATCATCATGCCCGAAGATCCGGAACATCCACCAGGCGCGTGCCGCAGAGAACAGGCCCTTGGTATCGTACACGACGACGCGGTTGCCATCGCCGATGCCCATACGCCGCATGCGCGAGGCGAACTTCTCCGGCTGCGGCAACATATGCGGCAGCGAAGAATTCGCCTCAGAAAGATCGTCGATATCAAAGAACAAGGCACCTGGAATGTGCTCGTCGAGATACTCTGCCTTCGGGTCGCGCCCTTCTGGCGGAAGATGCCAGGATGCGTCCATAATCACCACATCCGGCGCATTCAAATGCTCAGACAACCATTGGGTGGATACAAGCCATTCTGACATGGTTTAACTCCAAGAAATTTGTAACTCGCTCAAGCTAAGCCGATAGCACCGGATTCGAAACTCACATTGCGAAAATTCAGCTTCGATGAACCGGTCGTGTCAGGCACGTCGGACCACCCTCGCACTTAACGCAAAGTTCGCTGCCGTCAAAGGTGTCTATCTGACACCCTGCCTGTTCCATTAGTGCTTGTGTCTTGGGAAATCCCGAAATCATGACACTGTGGCGAGGCGAAAGCGCCAGCACATTCAGGTTCAATCCATTGCTGGCAATGAATTCGCCTTCGGGCGCGGCAAGCAATTGAACCCCGCGACTTTCGAGCAACTGATACAGACCAACGGGAAACAACGGTTCATGAATCAACGCCATGTCCTGATCCAGGAGACTGATAATCGACATCAGGTGAAGGCAGGCATCTTTGCCCGTATACATGGGCAGATCGAACGCCAGCACATCCACATTCAATGGGGTGAGGATATCCTGCAACTGATCGATGCCCGCCTGATTTGTTCTGAAACCGCGGCCAACTGCCAACGTCTTTTCATCAAGCCACAGGCAATCACCGGCTTCAGCTGTACCCGGTGCCTCTAATTCCCCGAGAATTGGTACGTTTGCATTCGCGTAATATCCTCGGTGAGCTGCGGTTTCGCCTTTCCGCAGAGGCTTGCCCATATTGAGCAGGATCGCGCCTTCAGCGGTGACGAGCGAGGGATCGTGCGTGAAAGTGGCGTCGGCAAGTTCTGAATTGGGGGAGGGTAGCCATTCGACTGTTGCTCCTGACTGTTCGACCAGACTTGTGAATGCAGCATGTTGCTGCTCAAGCAGTGCTCCATTCAGCTCGCCGCCATAGTGCCAAACTGCCGGGTCCGCGGATGCCATGGCATCGCCTGGTCTATGCATCATGACCCGCGTCAGCGGTGCGGTCATGTTCTGTGCACCGTAATTACTCATTGCCTTGTGCCCTTCGCAAATTCTGGTCATCACTTTTCAAAAGTCCAAGCGCCTGCTTTGAAGATAATGCCGTGCAAAATTCACCATGCAAATTGGCTACTGTCATGTCGTGAACCAACTGCGAATCGCGGTCGGTTCCGTCCAAACCGATCCGGTTTGTGGTCGCGCAGGCATCATGCGCCAGATAGGTGTCAAAACCCATGTTTCCGGCCATGCGGGTGGTGGTCTCGACGCACATGTTGGTGAAAAAGCCAACGATCAGGAGACGCTGGATACCGGCTCTTCTCAGATCGATTTCAAGGTTTGTCCCGATGAACCCGCTGTTCACATCCCTGGTGATGACCGTTTCTGTTTCTTTCGGTTCCAGGCATGGTTTCCAGGTGCCGCCGGCTTCTGAGAGTTTCAGCGGAGAGGTGGCTTCTCGCGAGTCGTGTTGCGTATAAAAGACCCGGTTTCCTGCCTCGCGCCAGGCGGCGAGCAGAGCGGCCATATTATCCTCAGCATCGGGATTGTTGCGCCGGCCAGTTGGCCCGCCCCAGTGGCTCAAAACATCTACGCCTGTTTGCACGTCTATGAGAAGCAAGACTGTGTTAGTCGCAAATTTCTGAATCATAACAAGTCCGACCGTCTTGCAGTTCACTCAGTTTCTGATCTTCGCTTATCATGAATTTCCAGATGACAAAGCTGGAAAATTGCGTCAAATGTGCAAGGTGGATTTCCGCAAAGTGGCAAGCTGCTGGTCTAAATGCACGCGTCGCTTATATTGGCGGCTACAGTCCAAATTTGCAGGAGCAAAAAGATGAAAGCCATTCAGATTTCCAAACCCGGCGGACCGGAAGTGATGGATCTTGTAGATTTGGACTTGCCCGCACCGGAGCCTGGACAAGTCCGCGTTCGGCACACGGCCGTCGGTCTCAATTACATCGATACCTATCATCGTTCGGGGCTCTATCCGTTGCCACTTCCTTCGGGCATTGGCCTTGAAGCTGCTGGTGTGGTTGAAGAGTGCGGATCTGCTGTCAGCAATCTGGCGGTGGGTGATCGTGTTGCTTACGGCGTTGGCCCCATTGGCGCTTACGCGGAAGCGCGCAATTTGCCTGCAACACGGGTCTCAAAAATACCTGACAGCATCAATGATGAAATGGCCGCTGCTATGATGCTGAAGGGCATGACGGTCAGTTACCTGTTGCGTGAGACTTATGAGGTCAAGTCAGGTGACACCATACTCTGGCACGCGGCGGCTGGCGGCGTCGGTCTGATTGCCTGCCAATGGGCCAAGGCTATAGGCGCAACAATCATCGGCACGGTCAGTTCAGAAGAAAAGGCAGAACTTGCGAGAGCAAATGGCTGCGATCACATCATCATGTATTCGCACGAAGATGTGGTCGAGCGCGTCAGAGAAATAACCGATGGGGAAGGGGTGCCAGTGGTCTATGACGGTGTTGGTGCAACGACCTTGAATGCATCGCTCGATTCGCTGAGGCCCCGCGGTCTTCTCGCTGCATTCGGCAATGCATCGGGACCTGTGAAGGATCTCGACCTCAGTCTACTCTCTGCGAAAGGCTCGCTCTATGTGACGCGGCCTACTTTGATGACTTACACAGCAAGCGATGATGCCCTAGCAGCCAACGCGGATAATCTTATCGATCTGGTCGCGAGCGGTAAGGTGAAGATTCCGGTCAATCAACGCTATGCGCTCTCCGAAGCCCGGGCAGCACACACGGATCTTGAGGCCCGAAACACCACCGGATCCACAGTTTTGCTTCCTTGACGCAGAAAAGGGGTCAAGCTGCCGGACAGGCAGACGTATTGATCTTGCGGATCGCCCGCCAGCTTGCTGAGCATTTGGTATTCGCGCAGACAAACTGTGCGAGCATGGGTGCTGTGACCGCGTGGGTAAGATTAAGGTGCCGCCCTGTGCCGTCTGAAAGCGTGCTCACTACCATACCGGCCAGTTTTCCGTTCTGATTGAAGACCGGCCCGCCTGATTCACCCTTTCGCGTCTCAAGCTTCAAAACCATGGCATCGGAATATCCGAAACCTTCGTAAGTCACAGGATGTCCAAAACGCATTGCGGCGACTTCGCCCAATCTGGCCGTGTCGCTCGTTTCTCTCGGCTTCCCTAGCGAAAAAACAGGAGCGCCCCTCTGGAGGCACGGTTGCGCCACAGGTGTCACCGGTTGGGCGTTAGAAAGGCCATGAAGTTTCACAAGCGCGGAGTCTGTATCTTTCTTTACGGCGACAACACGGCCAATGTAGTTCCGGCCGTCGGGCCCTCTGGCTTCGACAACCCAGCCGGGTTGTACAGCTACGTGGCCGGCGGTCAGCACATGACCGGCGTTGTCGATGATAAAGCCCGAGCCGAATGTTACAGATTCAGATAACTCATTACGGGTGCTGCGGGATTTTCTTGCAGATTTTGAGATGACCAATGTGACGTAAGACTGCCTGGTTTGTTCCAATAGGCCCGAAATCGCAGGCGACAGAGCGGCACCAGCTGTCGATGCCGAAGATACGTTGATCACTCGGGGTTCTCCAACCGGATTTACACAGCCTGCAAGGAGTGCTCCGAGGGCAATGGTGCTAACCGTCTTAATCAATTTATTCCAACGCCTTAATCAGAGGTTCCAGTTCTGTTCCATATCTGCGCCAGCGGTCAACTGAACTTGTGTTGATCGGCTGTCGGGCCTGCCAGACACTCGCCGTTGCGATCGAATTTCCAACACTCTCTGGCTTAAGACAAGCCTCATTCCATTCCAAACCAATATACTCAATCATGCTTCGGGATACCGGTTCCGGGTTTGTGGCCAGCTCTTCATATTCTACCGTGTGGATCGGAATAGGGCAAACATCAAACCAGTGCTGCATATATCTCTCGTGTTGCTTATATGCCGCAGCGAGTCCTTCAAAGCTGAATGAATATCTGAGTCCGTCTCCAAATTGTTGTTCGTAGCAGGACAGGCAATTGTCGATCGGGTTGCGCTTGCAATAGATTATTTTTGCTTTCGGGAGAATGAGCGCAATCAGGCCTAGCGGGCCGTAATTTCCTGGCAGTTTGTCTGTTGCGAACTTTGCACCATTGGCATCTTCGAACATTGAGGCGAAGACAATCTCGCCATACTCTTGAACCCAGTCGCCTGATTGTTCGGTAATTTCCTCAGGGTAGTCTTTCAGGGTCTCCAGGATGTGAGGTATGTTCCGTCTCTCACCTCCGCCGTGGATGTCCGGGTGAGCAGCCAGAATCCGTTCTGTAAGGGTTGTACCGGATCTGGGCATGCCGATTATGAAAACCGGCCCTTCACGATCCAAACCAAATTCCGGCCGCGCACCAAAGAAATCATTCGAAAAAACATCCAGCGCCCGTCCTGTTTGTTCTGCCATTTGCGCGACATCGACAGGGCGGTCTTGAGCCAGAATATCGTTCCCCGCCTTGAGTGCCTGAAATGCCGATGCGTGCTTTTTCTGGGCATTCCGGGCAAAGTAAATCGCGTATTGCAGATTAACTTCGGTGTCCGCTGCCAGGTCTGAGCGCCCGGCGAGTTGTTCGAGCTTCGCCAGATCCTGTTCGTCCAGCTTCTTCATGGTGCCGAGATCGTGATACGCCATGGCGCAGTCTGGGCTTTTGGCAATTGCCGCCCGGTAATCTTTCTCCGCAGCCTCAAAGTCTCCCACGGATCTGTGGGCTGATGCGCGTGCAACCAATGCCTTGTGCTTCTTGGCAGAAATCCGCATGAGCTGCTCTGCAACTTCCAAGGCTTCTGCGCCCTGGTCCTGCCTCAGGTGGGCATTGAACAGATCGGTCAATTGCTGTTCATTGAGAGATCTCAGTGAAGCAGCCGAGTTGAAGCTATCGATCGCCTCGGCATAATGCTTAGTCGCGTAGTTTAAAGCCCCCAGATTGCACAGGGCATCCGCAAAGTTTGGCGCAAGTTGAACTGCCCGTTTTAAAGCCGCCCGCGCCTCGAAAGTTTGACCCTCTTTCTCCAGAATTATCCCTGCAAGATTGAGAATTTCAGGGTCATCGGGCCGAAGACTTCGTGCTTTTGCGATGTTTTCGTTGGCTTCAGTCCAGTTTTCCTCCGCAACCAGCAAATCCGCCAATCCGTGATAGGCATCGGGATTGTCTGGTGAGAGTTTGAGGGCTTCTGAGTAGTGAAATTTCGCCTGTTCCGCTTCGCCTGCCAGGCGGCAAACTTCGGCTATGTTGTGATGCGAGTCGGGATCTTCTGAGGTCAATGCCAATGCACTCTTCATCAAGGAAAGTGCATCGTGGAACCGCTTGGCTTCAACTTCGGCGAAGGCAGCTTCCATCATCAGAAGCGGATCATTTGGAGCAGACTTCAGGGCTTGTTTAAATGCTCTTCGCGCCGGGCCAATTCGTCCAGCCTGTATGAGGGCTCGAGCCTCGCTAGCGAGAATGGTTGCCTGATTGGATTGGACCATTGTGCTTTGCGTTTTCAGTTGGCGGAAAGATTAGAGCTTGGGCTTTTATTTATTGCCCCCGATACCACCCCGCAAGGGACAATCGACATAAAAAACCGGCCCGCGCGAAGCGGGCCGGTTCAAATCGATTATACGGTTGGCAAGTTCCTAGAAGAAGAACCATGCGGCGAACTGGCCGCGAACAGCATCTTCGGTGCGCTTGCGGCCCGGCTCATTTGCAGTCGCTGTTGTGTTCTCCTTCCAGCCGTAAACCACTTCCCAGCCGAGACGCATCTGGCGAACAGGGCGCCACTGGATGTTGGCGTGGATCGTGTTCACATGTCTGAAGCCAGCTGTATCGCCTGATGGGTTTGCATGACCGTACTGGACGTTGAACTGAGTGGTGTCCGTTACGTTGAACGACAGACCAGCGTAACCGCCCCAAGATTTGTAGGTGTCGAGAGAACGTGAGACTGAGGGTATAACTGGGTTTCCGTCTTCATCAACTACATATCCACTTTGGATTTGGATTCCGTGGCTACCATGGCCGTCGCCCAGCAGGTTGGTGATGCCGTCACTGTATACCAGGTGACCAGTGAAGGTAGCAATGTCGCCGAGGTTGATGTTCGCACCACCCTGAACTTCCCAACCCACATCGTCGTCGCTGAAACCAAGATTACCATCGCCGCCCTCATAGTCGATGTGCTCAACGGTTCCACCAACGAAGAGCTGGTGACCGCCAGGGGCATCATACAGAACAGCTGACGAAAGTGCCGGGAAGTCCGGGGACAGACGACCGGCGACGTCGCCTCCATCATCATTAACTCCAACGACTGCGCCTCCACGACCAGGACTCATGTGAGGCTCGCCGATGCCGAAGCGCCAGGACAGCGGACCGTTGGTGTGGGTGAAGCGAACCTGTGCTGCACGAGTGTTCGTGCAACCACCGGCTGAAGCACCGAAGTCAAGCGTACTGATCGAAGTGAACACATCGCAGTGAATGCGCCAGAAGCGGCCAACGCCAAGGGTCCAGTTCGGGGTCATGTCCCACTCGCCCCAGGCGTGGCGGAGGCGGAACACAGGGTTGTTCCTGTTGTTCCGGAAGAAGTCACCTTCGATCAATGTGCGGAGCTGGCCAACGGCCGTGTCCGTGCGCGAACGGATGCGGAAGCGGGACTGACGCGCGTGGAAACGCACACCGGAAGTGTTCTGCGCAGAGTTGTCGATGCCAGAACCGGCAGTGAACGTGTCCCCCAGGTTGTCCTGATTGAAGTCATAGATCGCGTCGCCTTTAACGTAACCGGAAACAGTCACTTCAGTGACAGGAGCCGGAACGTCAGCGGTTGGTGTGACAGCGATCGTGAAGCCAGAATCCTGAGGTATGCGGCCTTCAGACTTCCTGTCGACATTCCAGTCGCTCAAGGACCCCTGGCCACGCTTGAACGTGATTCAGGCTTGCACCGTCCGGCAGAGCCGAAGGGGCGGCCGGAGTTGTTTCGAGTTCATTTACCCGGTTCTGAAGAGCTTCAAGCTGAGCCTTCAAAGCGGACAGATCTTCAGCCTGCGCACCAGTTGTTGCAACGCCAAGCGCTACACCACCAAGCAGAGCACGCCGAAGCCACTTGCTGTTAGTCATTATGGTTTTCTCCCAAAAGAGTGTCTTAACAATCCTGTCCCCCGCCCTACGAGCAACCGCATACGGATAGACTCTAGGGCGTGCACTCATATCGTACAAGGCGACTTTCTCATTATTCAATGAGACTTCCAAATCAATAACAAAGCGCGAGCATGACGTACAATTTCCATCCCTGTGGCTCAAAAGACACAATTTAGGTGCCCATTGGGCCAATATCGAATAACAAGCGTGAGACATTTGGCGATTGGCCGCCCGAAATCCGAGGAGGTCAGAACGAGAATCGTAGGCAGTCCAATAGTTCTTTAACAAGAAGCTGAAACCTGCGCTCCCAAACGCGGCCATGGCTAAAGAAGAAATAGACAGAACCAGGCGGAACGAATAGCAAACCCACACCGCCAAAGATTGCCAAGATCATGCCTGTGTCAGAACCCCCTAGCTAATGCGGACGGGTCGAATGTGCAGCGGGGCATTGTGGCCTGTCAGGTCAGGTCGATGGTAACCGGCACGGCGCGGTTCAGGGTGTGACCAACCGGCGAGGTGTTGGTCACCTTGTCGTGCAGGGCCTGCAGCGCTTCAGGTGTGGCGTCGCTGTCGATGTCCACACTCACCTGAATGCCGCTGAAGCCTGCATTGCCCTCATTGAGGCCAAGGAAGGTGTGCAGATCCAGATCGCCGCTCACACTGATGGTCATGTCGTTGATGGTAATGCCGGCGGCTGTGGCGTTGGCTGCATAGCCCACGGCCAGGCAGTTGCCGAGGGCTCCCAATACCTGCTCGACCGGATTTGGCCCGGTGTTGGTGCCGCCCAGTTGATCGGGTTCGTCTGACTTTGCCGCATCAAAATCGCGGATACTCGCCTCAGAGCGAAAGCCGCCTTTCCATTTCACCTCGGCCTGCCATTTGGTAGCGGCCACATCCGGTTCTTCCTGGATCTTTTCGGCAAGACTAGCAACGCTGCGAATATCAACGTCATTCAAGTGAGTGGATACGGATTGGGTCATGGCCTTGGCCTCCTGTTGGTTTACGGGGGCTGCCATCTTGCTCTGGGAGTGCCCGGCTTGTCGAGTAGGCCTTTAGAGCGAGATTCAACGAAATTGGCTGGCTTGACGTGCTCCCCTTGGGTCCCTTGTTCAAATGGTGAGTTCTGTTCCTACATATCGTACAAGGCGACTCTCTACAACTTGAGACTTCCAGATCAATAACAAAGCGCGAGCATGACGTACAATTTCCATCCCTGTGGCTCAAAAGACACAATTTAGGTGCCCATTGGGCCAATATCGAATAACAAGCGTGAGACATTTGGCGATTGGCCGCCCGAAATCCGAGGAGGTCAGAACGAGAATCGTAGGCAGTCCAATAGTTCTTTAACTTGAGTTGCCGGTTTGCTATTGCCCTCATCTGTTGTAGTCATACTGGCTCGTATGCCTTTTCAAGCGAATGAGGGCGTAGCCCGTGATTGCTCGCTCTCAGGGTTTGCTGGCAGTCATCGTCTTTGTGCTCAGAATTGCAGTGGCTAGATGAACAGGTTCCAAATCATCAAAACCTGGTCTGGCCTCTACTGTTTGGTTGCAAGCCTTGTCGTCTGGCAGAATCTATATAGGTAGTGGTGCCTGGCAAACGGCACTTAAGGCAAAGCTTGATAAGGCCGCGGGATTGAACCGGCGGGAAATGAGTTGGGTTAATCTGCAGATCTCCGGCCGTGATGTTACGATTTTGGGAGAAGCATCAGATCGCGCAATATTGCAGAAAACGATCACTGTGATCAGCGAAACGTCCGGAGTTCGGAAAGTCGTGAATGCTGCCAAGATTAGGGTTTGGCGCGAACTGTCAGCTTCAACTGTTACATTTCTAGAGATGAAGGACCGTTCCCCCAGAATTTCGGGGACTTGGCCTACTGATTCAGCGGTTGGACTTTCAGTTGAACTGGATGGGCGATTCTACGTGTTGAATGAAGCCGAAGAATTGCAGATTGATGGGGCGACCTAGACACTTGATGTGCCGGGCGAACTCGCTGACGGTACGTATGACGTTGAAGTGACGGCCTGGCGCGGTAATTCCAGATCCGTTGATACCGGGACAACTGATTTGCGCATTGATACGAAGCCGCCCGCAGCTCCGACCGTTGACCGTATCTCTGCAAACCGTGAATTGCCGCAAATTAGCGGATCCTGGCCGTCTGATGACGTCGTGCGGCTCGAGGTCCAGGTTCTGGATAGAGTCTATCAACTGGGTACTGATCCGGAATTGATTTTTGCTGTGCCAGGCCGTTGGACCTTGTCGCTGTTGCAACCTGTGCCGGATGGAGCGACGGATGTGGTTGCGGTTTTGCCTTGCAAAAAGTTGCTCTCGCCTGGTTTCGGAAGGAAGACGAGGAGGAAGAACCCGATTATCTGGAAACAGACAAGGATGGCGCGCTTCTAGTCTTCGGAGGAGATGATGCGGACGTTGAAACAGCTGTTTTTGAAAAGGCGAGACGGACCATTCCGGATCCCGGCTCCTCCGGTGCAGGTGAACTTTAACAGGCGGCTGCGAGAGGCGAGGCTGGCGAGAGCCAGAGCCGAAAATCCCGTCGCAGCGGACTGAATGTGCCTGGTCGTTGGCGGATGCTATTCATCGGTGTTGTTTTTGGCAAGCTTTGTCAGCTTCTTCTGTTTCTCTGCAATTTTCACCAACTCGGAGTAAGTAATGCATTTGACGTCCTTGCGTCGGCAAACCTTGGCAACGAAGTCAAACAGGGCGTCTCAATAGGCGCCTGAATTCCAGCGGGTAAAATGATGCCCGATATGCATGGGCTGGTGCTTGCCTTCATAGACATTCTTGAAATAGTCCATGTGGGCGTTGAACATGTGCCTGTGGAACTCCGACTTTTCTCCGGCCGCGGTTTTCCGCCGGAATGACGAATGTAGAAATTGTAATCCATTGAGACGATCCGGCCCTTCCGGTCGCCTTCCTGGATGAGGGCAAGCTTGAAATTCCAAGCACCGTTTTTGTGCTGGACGCGGGGCTTGTGCCAACCGCTGATACGGCTCGCATCATAGGTGAAGTTCCCCCATCATTTCGATCAGGGCCTCGTTGGTGGCGAGGAATGGGGCGCGAAAGCCCTTGACGGCTGACTTGATCCGCTCGACCCGGTCTTCCAGCTTTGCGTCCGCATGGCCATTGTTTTTGTAGGCGTCGCGCATGATGCGGTCGAACGCGTCGAACTCTTTTACCCAGGACCGTTTTGACCACTCACGGCCCTTGTAGTGGCCGCAAGCATGGCTGCCGATTTCGTGCTTCTCATCCATGGCAGGATTGACTTGCTTGAGGCGTTCCAGGATGTCTTCGCTGGTGCGTGAGAAACCGATTCGATTTCCCGGCGCCGCGGTGTGGCTGCTTGTAGAGGTTGCGGTTCTCCCGGGACAGAAAATAGAGGCAGGAAATGAAATATGTGAACTTGGCATCATGCTTTGCGGCCGCCGCTCGGCTTTCTTTCCAGGCGTCAATGTTCTTTGAGCCGTCAAAAGATATTGCGGTATACTGCGGCGGCTTTGCTTCTTCTGCCTGTGCTGCCGGAATTGCTGTGGCAATTACCAACGACGCCAGTGCAACAGCAGCGGTGGGCATGCCCGTTGTGTGGCATTTATAAAGCTTGTCCATCTCTAGTTCCCAAAATTAATAAATTCAGTATCTTGCCGCCTGTAAAGTATGGGTCAGATCGTACTGAGTGAAGTTGTTTGTATGAACAAAGTTAAGACGGTGACCTCAGAAGAATGTAGATCAGATCAATTTTTGATTTGGTAGCCGGTTTTAAATATCCAGCCTACGAGAGCAAGACAAAGTGCCAGGAACGCACCGATCACACCCAGACTCAGCCCTATAGAAACATCAGAAAGTTCATAAAAGCTCCAGCGAAATCCGCTGATCAAATACACAACGGGGTTGAACAACGAGACGGTCTGCCAAAAGGGGGGCAGCATGTTGATCGAGTAAAAACTGCCGCCGAGAAAGGCGAGGGGCGTGATGATGAGCAGGGGGATGACTTGCAGTTTCTCAAAACCGTCCGCCCAGACGCCGATAATGAACCCGAGCAAACTGAATGTAATTGCAGTCAGCACCAGAAAGGTCATAAGCCAGAATGGATGGGCGATCTCAAAGGGCACGATCAAGCTCGCCGTGCCCAGTATGATCAGGCCCAGCGTAATGGATTTGGTGGCCGCAGCGCCAACATACCCAAGGACGACTTCAAAGTAAGAAACCGGAGCAGACAGCAACTCATAGATCGTGCCGATGAATTTCGGGAAATAGATGCCGAAAGAAGCATTTGTTACACTTTGCGTGAGCAGAGACAGCATGATCAGCCCCGGCACGATAAAGGCGCCGTAGCTGACACCGTCAACTTCAGTGATACGCGATCCAATGGCCGAACCGAACACAACAAAATACAGGCAGGTGGAAATGACAGGGGACACGACACTTTGAAACAGCGTCCGTTTGGTTCGCATCATTTCAAATTTGTAGATTGCCAGAACGCCCCGAAAATTCATTTGTCACTCCTGACCAGGCTCACAAAAATCTCTTCAAGCGAGCTTTGGGTCGTCTTGAGATCACGGAAAGTGATACCTGCTTCTCCAAGGTCTTTGAGCAGGCTGGTTATACCCGTTCGTTCAGCTTTGGTGTCGTAGGTGTAAATCAGCTCGCAACCGTCTGGACTGAGTTCCAGTGAATGACTGTCCAGGTCCGGAGGCAGGGCCTTCAACGGTTTGTGCAGATCCAGCGAGAGTTGCTTTTTCCCGAGCTTTCGCATCAGCTCGGCTTTCTCTTCCACCAGGATCAGTTCGCCATTGTTTATGACACCGACGCGGTCGGCAATTTCTTCGGCTTCTTCGATATAGTGTGTTGTGAGAATGATTGTTGTGCCAGCAGCCCGCAATTTGCTGATCAGCACCCACATGTCCTTTCGCAACTCAACATCTACGCCTGCAGTCGGTTCGTCCAGAAACAGAATTTCCGGCTCATGTGACAATGCCTTTGCAATGAGCAGCCGGCGTTTCATTCCGCCAGACAGTGTCATGATTTTCGCGTCGCGTTTGTCCCAGAGTGACAATGCCTTCAGGGTCTTTTCAATATGTGCAGGATTTTTGCGCTTGCCGAAAAGTTCGCGGCTGAAATTTACAGTGGTCCAGACCGTCTCGAAAGTATCTGTGGTTAGTTCCTGAGGAACCAGCCCAATTCTGGACCGTGTCTCGCGATATTTGTCAATGATGTCGAAACCGGCAACTGATACGGACCCGGACGTTGGTGTGACAATGCCGCAAATGATGCTGATGAGGGTTGTCTTGCCGGCGCCATTTGGGCCCAGCAGTGCAAAAATCTCTCCATCCTTGATTTCGAGATTTAGAGTCTTGAGAGCTTCAAATCCGCCATCATAGACTTTTGAAAGCCCTGAAATCGTGATGATGGACTGCATTGTTTGCCGCTGCACCTTGAATGATTCTGCCAAGCACTACAGCGACCAGCCGTAATGCTGCAAGTTCAATGTGCGCAAATTGGATCTGCTATTGCGAGCGGTGTGGCTATTTTCGTGTTCTGGTGCCCGACTTCTTTTTTCCGGCTGCATTTTTCATGCCGCCAGTTCCGTACTTCTTTTCAAAAGCGGCTTCTTTTCCGGCAGCCAAGAGCTTGGCCTGGGGTACCCATTCCTCACGCTCAATGCGTCCCTTGAACTTCAGTTGCTCGTTCACCTTGTCCATGTCCGTCTTCTTCCAGGCCGCGATTTCCGCGAACGTGGTGATCTTCATCGCCTTCAGTTGACCATCGATCTTGGGGCCAATCCCGCTGATGCGCTGAAGCTCATCTTTGCCGGGTGGTTTTGGTGTGTCGTCTGTCTTGTTATTTGGCCTGGTTTTTTTGCTTCTTTTCTTCGATGATAGCCGGCTCACTGACGAGCGGAACCGGTTCCGGTTTTGCAGCCGAGTCGCGGGATTTTGTCCGGTGCGCTACCATCCCACTGGAATCGGGAGCGTTCGGGTACCAGCGCTTGACGTTGGAGGTCCCGTTGGATTGGTGCGCGGATGCTGGCGCGTCACTTCTTTTGAGCCACCAGCCGATTATGTAACCAACTGCAAAAATGACCAGTAATAGTATGAGAGCATACAACATGGTTCAGGATCCCTTTAATTGGCCTTGAGGGAGATGCTGACTGTTGGGCTATTCGCCGTTTCTCGGCCAGCCCCGTGGTTCTGTGCAATACCATCCGCATAGGATTCCGAGCACCAGCGCCAAGAATAACCAAACCAGCATGTTTTCAGCAATTTCCATCATGATCTTGGCTCCTCAGTTTCGCTTAGCAATTGAGGTTCTGCTATGTCACGGGCGCAATCTACAGGAAGGCAACGAACAAAAAAAGACTTAAGGGGTGATCTGTGTGCTGAGTGAAACTTGCGTCCTGCAGTGCTAAAGTGCCATGGTTCGCGGCAGGTTATCCGTTGGGGCGAGCCCCTGGCGCATCACGGACCGGCGTAATGGACCAACGATCTGCAACGCTGCTAATCCGAGACTTCTGGCGCTCTGGAAAGGCAGGAAAGAACTCACCAATGTGCGGTTCAGGATGTTGATCGAAATCTGGCGCGGGAAAACATCCCGCCTGCGCCGTGTATCGTAGGCCGCTTGAACTGATCTCCCGCCGATATCGGCTTCGTCGCTTTTACCTTCTGAAAGCAATTCGACCGCCAAGGCCGCATCGCGCAAGGACAGATTCAAACCCTGAGCACCAATTGGGGGGATGACGTGAGCCGCTTCGCCGACCAGGAACACCCGGTTTTGCGCAAATGCGCGCGCAACGGAGCCACGAATGGGAAATTTGCCGCGCTTGGAAACATCGGTTATTTTGCCCAGTTGTCCTTCGAGCTCAATTTCAAGTCTGGCTGAAAATTGCTCAAGGCTTTCGGAGAAAAGCCCGTCCGCACACTCGTCTGCCTCAATCCAAACAAGGCTTGATCTGTTTCCGGGCAAGGGGACCGTTGTAAATGGACCTGCCGGCCGGTGGAATTCGATCGACATGTTGCTGTGGGGCAGGGAATGGGCAAAGCTCGTGACGATTGCTGTCTGGGGGTAGTCCCATTTCGAGGTTCGGATTTTGGCGCCTGCCCGGCAGACCGAGCGTTGGCCATCGGCTGCAATTACCGCTGATGCCGTAACATATGCACCGGCATCCGTTTGCAGCACGGCGCGATCAGATGAACAATTCAGTTCTGCAATCGAACCCTCACACATTGTGACTGATTCATAGGCGGACAAACGACTGCTCAGTGCATCGACCATCGGCATGACCGGCACGTTCCAGCCAAACTCGGATTCCGAAATTTCCGACGCTTCAAAAGTCACCGTCGGTGCTTTCGGTACGCGGCCAGTTGCATCGCGGATTTGCAGGCTTTGAAGAGGCGCACACAGATCAGACAAGTCGCGCGTCCAGACTCCAAGATGCTGAAACAACCGGATTGCGGGCAGCATAAGCGCGGTGGTTCTGAGGTCCTCACGCCGTTCAGGTCCCGGCCAGAATGCGGTCTTCAATCCGCTTGCTCCTGCCAGGCATGCAGCTGTCAGGCCAGCAGGGCCGCCACCTACAACTGCCAGATCAAACTCAAGTTTAGCATCCATAGAATTGCTATGGGCTGTCGGACGCTGAACTTCAAGCCCATCGGCCTTTCTGCGAACTGATTTGACAAATTTTGCAAGGCCTGCCACTTGATCGCAAAATCTTGCGAGCTGGAGGAAAGTGCGGACAATGGCCTATGAAACAATCATCTATGAGCAGGACGGTCCGCTCGCCAAGGTAACCTTCAACCGGCCTGACAAGCTCAACAGCATGACCAAGGCGATGCATGCTGAAGTACGGGATGCTTTTGACAAGCTTGAGAGTGCCGGGACGCGGGCGCTTGTACTGACTGGCAACGGCAGAGGGTTTTGTGCCGGCCAGGACCTTGCCGATCTTGATTTCTCGGGAGACGTGGATCTCAGCTACACGCTGGAATCTGATTTCAACCCGCTGGTGCGGCGCATCTACAACGCAGAGTTTCCGGTGGTCTGTGCGGTCAACGGTGTGGCCGCGGGGGCAGGGGCCAATATTGCCCTGGCGTGCGATATCGTCCTGGCTGCACAATCAGCAACATTCCTGCAGGCTTTTGGGCGCATTGGTTTGATGCCAGACGCTGGCGGCACCTGGTCGATGACCCGGCTTGCCGGGCCGGCGAGAGCAAAGGGTATGGCGCTGTTGGCCGAGCAAATCAGCGCGGAGCAGGCTGAAAGCTGGGGACTGATCTGGAAGGCTGTGGAAGACGACGCCTTGCAGGCAGAAGTAACAGCAATTGCGACCAAGCTTTCAAGTGGTCCAACCAAGGCCTATTTGAGCGCCCGCGGGGCCATTAATGCGGCCGGGATGAACACACTGAATCAACAGCTTGATCTTGAGAGCAGAGGGCAGGGTGTGCTGGCGGCGTCGGAAGATTTCCGGGAAGGCGTGAATGCTTTCTTGCAAAAGCGCAAAGCTGAATTCAGAGGAAAATAGGACCAGTGAGTTCTGTCTCCAACGACGATTATTATCAGGGCAGTCTGCTGCGCCGCTGCGTGGATGATCCGCGCCCATTGGCCTGGGCCGGACTGGCTGTGCTTGCGGTATCCGGCTGGCTGTTCCTCTTCGTCATGTCGGCAGCTCAAAATGGTGTTGTGTTCGGAATTGACAGTTATGTGCTGAGGTTGATTGCGTCACTCTGCACCGTGGCCGATACCGACTGGACCGCGAATGATCTTCTGCTTTCTGTCGTCATGTGGATTGCCATGGCCTTTGCCATGATGCTTCCGGCTGGCGCGCCACTCCTGTCCACGTACCTGGACATCGCAGGCGTGGCGCGCACCAAGGAGATGAAGGTTGTCAGCCCGGTTGTCCTGATAGCAGGTTATATCAGCGTCTGGATCGGGTTCGCGGTTCTGGCCGCGTTCGCACAATGGGGGCTGGTCGAAACCGGCGCCCTGACTGGCGAGATGAAATTGGTGAGCCCCGTGGTGGCCGGTGTCGTTCTGGTTAGTGTTGGTGCCTGGCAATTCACCACTGTGAAACACAATTGCCTTACAAAATGCCGCCGGCCCTTCACCTGGTTCATGGCCAACTGGCGCGATGACGAGCTGGGTGTTTTCAAACTCGGCATTGAACAAGGCATTGTATGCCTTGGATGTTGTTGGGCTTTGATGGCCGTGATGTTTGTGTCGGGGTTGATGAATCTTGCTTGGATGTCGGGATTGGCTTTGGTCATGGTGCTTGAAAAAGTGATACCAAACCCTCGTCCCTTGGTTTATGGAACCGGGGTAGTTCTAATACTGGGCGGCGCAGCAATGCTGGGCGGTTTGGTGCGCTTTTAGTTTGGAGTGATTTGTTATGGCTGCAATCGAACCCTGGGCCCTCAAGGGCGAGCTGATGTTAAGCTGCAACTGCACGGTGTTTTGCCCGTGCGTTATTTCGCTGGGTCAGCATCCGCCGACGGAAGGTCATTGCCAGACTTGGGGCGGTGTCCGGATTGATGAAGGCCATTTTGGCGATGTGAGCCTGAGCGGCATCAATGTGGGGCTGATCATCGAGATCCCCGGCATGATGAGCCGCGGGAACTGGACAGCCGGAGTGTTCGTCGACGAGAAAGCGGATATCTATCAGCTCAAGGCTTTGACCAAGATTTTCTCCGGAAGTGCGAAGGGGACCACCCGCGTGCTGTCGATCCTCGTCGGTAAATTCCTGGGTGTGAACCAGGTGCCCATCACCTACGAGACAGATGGCAATGTGCGCCGGTTCAAGATCCCGAAAATGGTTGAAGGCGAAATCGAACCGATCCCAAGCACCAAGCCGGGCGAGCACACGGTGATCAACAATTCCCAATACTGGATTGCGCCTGAGATTATTGTCAGCAAGGCGAACAACTCTCGCTTGCGTGCCTTTGGCCGCAACTGGGACTTTGAAGGCCGCAGCGCCGAGATCTGCCCGCTGGACTGGATGGGTCCTTAAGGTTTCCTACTCGGGAATAGTTGCTGCCATTGAGGGTCGTGCGCTGAATTCGGCTTCGAACCCTGCAAGCTTTGGATGCCCTTCGCGCCAGTTCATGTCGGGATAGCGAAAATCAAGATAGCCCAATGCCACGGCAATGCCGATTGAGCCTGCGTGAACGCCCTCTAGGGCATCCATCCAGTTTGTCTCTAGGTCATCCAGCACCGATCCCAGGCGGGCTCTCTGCCGGTCCATCCATTTGTCCCAGCGCAGTTCTTTGGGCCGCAATGCTGTTTCGTACCGCAAATTCACTGCGCTGTCGCACAGACCTTGAGCCAAAGCGAAAAGCGTCAGAAGCCTGAAATTGTTTGCTGGGTAGACCTCGGTATTGCCGGCTCGGTGGGCCAGGTATTGGCAAATGACACGGGAGTCGAATATCGCTTCGCCTTCATCCGTCACGAGCGTTGGGATCCGGCCGAGAGGGTTGTCTGACGATGTGCCGGAATGTGTTTCTATCGGCAGGACCGCCGCGACTTCCAGGTCTTCAAAGTCCTTCGTTTGACCGGTTTCATGCGCAGTCACCAAAACCATGCGGACAAATGGAGAAGCGGGATTTTGATGTAGACGCATTAGGGCCTCCTGGCGGTTTTTTTTCGATTGAAGTCAAGTTCGATTTCTTGTTGGCCTTTTGCTTTCCAAGGCTTTGTTTTCGCACAAGGAATGACGACGAAAGATCATGAGCCGGATTTTTGGCAAAGAAATTCGCAGGCCGCAAAGTGAAATGATGCCACATTATGGGCAGTACAGGGAAGTCCTCCGGTAGGGTCAAATGATGGAAGCCGATATTTGTGCCACAGGACCGCGTCCTGATTTGTTGCGGATTGGCCATCGGCTACGTATTTGGGCAGGCCTTCACCGTCCGGGTGTTGATTTGGATAATCTCCAGAAGACCAGTACTCGCCGTGCTTTTGCCGCGTGATCCAAAGGGGATTGCTCGAGAACAAAGCGCGCTTTTGTGGAGGATCGTCAGGGGACAGTAGCGAGGTCACTACATGACCAGGTTCCAACCGATAGCCCGGAAAATGCCCCAGTTTGGTTCTCTTGTTCGGATTGATTAGGAGCCAGTAAACCCGCTTGTAACCGCCGCCGTGGGGAACGGCACCCTCCTTCACAATCTGTGAGGTGCGTACGGTCCAGATCAAGCGTCTGGCATTGTTCTCAGGTAACTTCTGCGGCTGGATCGTATCCAAAAGAAGGAGGTTCTTCTGGCCGTCAACATCCATATCCAGACGGAAGGAGAAGAAGTGATCGTGATAGGGGGCAACCAGATTGCTGTATTTCAGATCCTTGCGTGCCGTGGGGCTGTCTGCCTGCGCGGACGATACCATCTTTAGAGCGCCCGGGCCGGATCTTGATCGAACCGCGCAGCTGGAACACGTAGTCGACAATGTAATCGTAGTTGCTGATCGTCGGGGCCATGCGAACGACCAGCTCAACTTGGGGCGCGGAGTAATTGCGTTGAGCGCCTGACTGATAGTGCCGCCAGGCAGGATCGCCTGTATTCCGCTCGAAGATGCAGATTGCCTTGTCCGCGCGGAAGATCCCGCCAAGATCGGACGGGATTAGGGCATCCACAAACACCGCATTGTGTGGGTAATCCCGGCCCGGAGCGAGCGTGGAGATCAGATAGCCCAGACCATACTCGCCCGCATCCAGAAAGGTCTTGAACGACCAGGTCTCGGCAGGATCCATATAGGGCACGTACATCTCGGACAGTGCTATTTGATACGCCACCATCCGCTTTTTGCCCTCGTCCAGGAAGTTTGCGAGGGAAATGACTAGCCCGCCCCACTGGTCTGTTCGCAGATGAAACGTCCAGTTCTGCCACTCCAGCTCAATGCCGCCGCGCAGCACAAAGTTGGCGCCGCCTGGGGCAATGTTGACGACAGGCCGCAATGGCTTTCTGCGCGGCGCGAGCTTGCTGCCATAGCCGGGAATTTCGAGTGGCTCCTCTGGAGCTTTGGCTGTGATGACCTTAAGAACATCACCGGTATCCGCATCAACAGTTGTGACGATATGATCGATTGGTCGAGCTTGAAGAAATCCCAGCCGGTTCTCGATATCGAGACAAACGACTTTCAGGACTCGCCTCTTTCCAAATCCGGAGTTGGGAAAATCGCCGACACCAATGGGAGTGCAGTTTACCGATTTGGGGTCCTTGTAGCCGAATTCAGCCATTTTCTTGAGCCAGACAGGGTTCTTGAGTTGGCTTCTCGCGCCCGGTTCCATTCGGCCTGATGGATTGCCGGCTGGACGCCCGAATGACTTGCCACGAGTCCAAGCCAGCACTTCGGCCTTTGGAAGTTCACGTAGCCGGATATCCGCAAACTGCGTTTTGTCATCCACCAATTGGGCGTTTCTGAGCAGTGAAACACCGAGCTGGATTTCCTCCGGCGTGAGGGCAACCATCGGATGGACGGGCCCTGTTGCTGGGCCTGAGCCGCGCCGAGGCCAAGCAGGATTGAGCCAAAGATCGCAAGTGTTCGAGAGATGTATTTCATACGATAATACAAAACGCGATTTGTCCGATTCGTAGAGATGATCTGGGTTCACACCTGTGCACAAATGAGCCCGGGCCATTGACCCGGGCTACGGCACTATTTGGCTCTGATATGCCTATTTTCCGGGTTGTGGAACAAGCCTGAGATAGGGCTCTACGGTCTTCCAGCCATTTAGAAACTTTTTCTTTGTTGCTTCGTCAGAGACGGCCGGGACGATAATTACATCCTCGCTGTCCTTCCAGTTTACCGGGGTGGCGACTTGATGATTGGCTGTGAGCTGGATGGAATCGATAACACGGAGGATTTCGTCGAAGTTCCTCCCAGCACTCATGGGATAAGAAAGGATCAGTTTGATCGTCTTGTCTGGCGCGATGATGTAGACATTGCGCACTGTTGCATTGTCTGCCGCGGTCCGACCTTCCAAACTGTCGCCGACGCCTGGAGGCAACATGCCGTATGCCTTTGCAACCGCAGGGTCAGAGTCTCCGATCATCGGGTAGGAGGGTTTGTAACCCCCATCACATCTTCGATGTTCTTGGTCCACGCCTTGTGGTTGTCGACAGGGTCAATGCTCAAGCCGATGATCTACACATCTCGCTCATCAAATTCCGGTTTGAGCTTTGCCATACTATCCAAGTTCGGTCGTGCACACCGGCGTAAAGTTTTTGGGATGGGAAAACAGAACACACCATGAGCTTCCAATCCACTCATGAAAATTGATTGTGCCTTCAGTGGTTTCAGCTGTGAAGTCCGGAGCGTTGCTGCTGACCTGCCCCCCATGGGTCCCGTGTTCATAGGGGGATCCTGTTTCCTCATACATCATCTGGTTGCTGTTATCGAGCGCGCGGGGAGTGGAGTATCCCACAGCTCCTCACGCAAGCGCCCATTGAAACTTTCCACAAACCCGGTCTGCATTGGCTTTCCCGGCTCAATGCAAGGCCAGCCCACACCGCTCTCATTCTGCCATTCCAGGAGGGCTCTGGAGGTGCGTTCGGTGCCGTTGTCGCTCACGACCGTGTCCGGCTTGCCATAGAGCCTGATCAGGCGGTCCGGTTCCCGGGCCACACGTTCGCCTGACAAGGACCTATCGGCCACCAGACACAGGCCTTCGCGGGTATAGTCATCGATCACCGCCAGTATGCGCAAACGGCGGCTCTCAACGAACACATCCGACACAAAGTCCAGGGACCAGCGTTCTGAAGGCCGTGACGGTACAGTCAACGGTGCTCTGCTGCCTGTGGCCCGTTTGCGCCCCTTTCCCGGCGCTTCACAGCAAGCCCTTCCTCCCGCTAGAGCCGGTACAGCTTCTTGTGGTTCATGTGTATCCCCTCGCGCTCCAGCATCAGACCGAACCTGCGATAGCCAAAGCGCCGCCGGTTTGCCGCGATCTCACCCATGTGCTGTCTGATCTTCTCATCTGTCTTCTTCTCCTTGCGCGCCGCACCGTCTTCGGATCGCCCCCGATCAGGCGGCAGACCCGGGCCTGCGAGACCTCATGGCGCTCCAGCACGTCCAGAGCTGCGGCCCGGCGTTCAGCCGGACCCGTCAGCCGTTTTCCAACAGGTCCTTCAGGATGGAATTATCGAGCATCTGGTTGGCCAGAAGCCTCTTCAGCCTGGCTGTTCTCCTGCTCAAGCACCTTGAAGCCGACGGGCCTCGGAAACGCCCATGCCGCCATATTTGGCCTTCCATTTGTAGAACGTGCTGGGGCTGATCCCATGCCGGCGGCAAACCTCCGCCGTCGGGCTGCCCCGTTCCTGCCCCGTCAAAATCGCAATGATCAGTTCTTCTGAAAACCTGCTCTTACGCATCATCCGTCTCCTGCCCAGTGACGGACCCTCCTGACAAACGAGGCAGATCCTGGGGGGCAGGTCAGCCGGAAAGTTGTGCAACAGAACCGACGTGTTGGTTTTGCCTGGCGAATCCTTTGGCTTTCAGGAGTTCTTCCGGATCAGGCTGGGCGCAGATACGGTCCTCTTTGAGGAAGCCATGTCGCGCATGCCGGACTTCCTGGACACCTGGTCCGGCTAAAGCTGTTTCCGGTAGAATACCCGGTCAAAACCATCCTCGCTCCAGCGGCCGATTTCCTCAAAGCCGAGGCTCGGATACCAGGTCAGGTTCCCGGTCATCTTGATGTTGGTGTAGAGCTCGATCTTGTTCAAACCACTCTCGGTTGCCTGTTGCTCCACAAACTTCATGAGCTTGCCGCCGACGCCTTTGCCCTGGTGGGCAGGGCTAACGGCGACATTTTCCAGAAAGATGTGATCGTCCCGCTGAAACACCACGGCAAAGCCGACCACTTGACCGTCCAGCTCCGCCACATAGAGATGCCCGTCACGTTGTGATGCACCGAAATCTACGATCATCGGCATGGGCTTGCGGCCAATGGCTTCAACGTAGATCTGATAAGCGCCTTCCGCGCAGGCCCGCACAGCCTCCACATCGTTAGCTGTAGCGGGTCGGATCAGCATGGGCTCAAACCTTTACCCGTTCGGCCTTGGGGTCATAGAAGGGTGCGAGCTGTACCTTGGCGGGGTAGCGTTTCCAGGCGATCTCCACCTCAAAGCTGCCGCTCTTGATGAAGTCCTTGGTCACCCCATCGTCGTTGTGGATGTAGCCCAGAGCGAGCGACTTATCGAGTCGGTGACCCCAGGCGCCAGATGTGGTGGACCCGATGAGCTGGCCGTCGCGGTAGATCGGCTCCTCATGATACATCATCGGCGCTTCGGCACTGTCATCTTCAAGACAAATGGCGATCATGCGCTTCTTCTGAACGTTCTGTTTGCGTTGCTTGGCAATGGCTTCCTGGCCGATATAGCCGCCTGCCTTTTCGCGCGGCACGGCAAAGCCAAGGCCCGCCTCGATGGGCGTGTCTTCATCGGCGATGTCGTGGCCCCAGTGGCGGTAGCCTTTCTCCATGCGGCAACAGTTCATGGCGTGCATACCGGCAGGTTTGATACCGAACTGCTGGCCGGCATCCCAAACCGTTTCGAACACATGGCCGGCAAATTCAGCAGGGATGTAGAGCTCCCAGCCGAGCTCGCCCACGTAGGTGATGCGGCTGGCGCGAATGCGGGTGTAGCCCACGTCGATCTCTTTTGAGTGGGCAAACGGCATGGCTTCGTTGGACATATCCGCGTCCGTCAGGGCCTGCATGAGATCGCGCGACTTGGGTCCCATGACGCCGAGCATTGGCAGGCCAGACGTGATGTCCGTGGCGATGCAGTGGGCATCTGCCGGGATATGCTTGTTGAGCCAGGCGAAATCGCGGGTCTGGCCGCCGCTGGCGGTGACCACGAGGAACTCGTGCTCGCCCGTACGGGTCACGGTCAGGTCGGCCTCGATACCGCCGCGCTCATTGAGCCATTGGGTGTAGACCATGCGGCCGATTTCAACGTCCACATTGTTGGCGCAGATCCGGTTGAGTACGGCGCAGGCATCGCGGCCTTGCACCTTGTATTTGGGGAAGCTGGCCTGATCAAAAATAGCCACATCGTTCTGGGCCGCGTGGCTCTCGTCGCCGCAGCAGTCATGCCAGTTCTGGCGGCCGAAAGAGTAGTTATACTCCTTGGTCATGCCGTCCTTGGCAAACCAATTCGGACGCTCCCAGCCCATGGTGTCGCCCATGACCGCGCGTAGTTCAAGGAAGTGATTGTAGAATGCGGAACGACGCACACCGCGGGCGGTCTCATGTTGGTAGTAGGGCCAGTGCATGTGGTATAGCAGGCCGAGGCTTTCGGTCGTGCGGTCATGTAGATAGTTCGGGTTGGTCTGGAAGGAATGGATGCGGCGGATGTCCACATCGCACACATCCATGGGCGCATAGCCATCCTTGATCCAGTCCGCGAGCACACGACCCGCGCCGCCTGAGGACTGGATGCCGATCGAGTTGAAGCCGCAGGCCACGAACACGTTCTGCACTTCAGGTGCCTCGCCCAGATAGTACGCATTGTCCGGGGTGAAGCTCTCTGGGCCATTGAAGAAGAGCGAAATACCAGCCGTCTCCAGCAGTGAGCACCGTTTCATGGCGTGCTCAAGCACAGGTTCGAAATGGTCCAGGTCTTCGGGCAGAGTTTCGAATTCGTGGTCGTCCGGTATGCCGCCCATGCCCCAGGGTTTGGCGCCCGGCTCAAATGCTCCGAGAAGCAGCTTGCCAGCATCCTCCTTGTAGTAGGCATATTCATCAGGGATCCGGACGACGGGCATGTTGGCCGGCATGTCTGTGATCGGTTCCGTGACAATGTAGAAATGTTCAGCAGCGTGCAGCGGGATGTGCACGCCAATCTGCTTGCCCACATCAAGCGACCACATGCCGGACGCGATCACGACCTTATCGGCCATGATGGTGCCATTCTCCGTTTCAACGCCGGTGGCTTTGCCGTTTTCGGTCAAGATGCGGATCACCTTGGTATTCTCAAAAACCTGCGCCCCGCGCTGTTTTGCGCCTGTGGCATAGGCCTGGGCCACATCAGCCGGGTTGGTCTGGCCGTCGCCGGGGAGCCAGAGCCCGCCCGGGCTGTCTTCCACATTGAAGTGGGGTATCCGTTCCTTGGTTTCGCCGGGGCTCAGAACGTGGATTTCCAGGCCGAAATTCTTGGCCATGGATGCACCGCGCAGAAACTCTTCCATGCGGGCTTCATTTTTGGCGATGGAGATGGACCCGTTCTGTTTGAAGCCGGTTGCTTGGCCTGTCTCTTCTTCCAGTCCGCCCATCAGCTCGCTGGTGTATTTCGCAAGTTCGGTCATGTTGCGGGTTGCGCGGAGTTGACCAACAAGGCCGGCCGCATGCCAAGTGGTGCCGCTGGTGAGCATTTTGCGCTCAAGCACAGCCACATTCGTGATGCCGATCTTGGTCAGGTGATAGGCAATTGAGCAGCCAATGACGCCGCCGCCAATGATAGCAACATCTACGCGAGAGGGGAGTTGTTTGGCCATAGCAGGGTTCCAAAGAAAAGGCGGAAATTGGGGCGGACAATATCACCCCTAGCCCAATACGCTAGAACCAAATCTGCCCCGAGTTCAGGCACACATATTCATCGGGGGTTACGCCAATTCACGCAATCTTAAAGCCGTCATCCCAACGGGTAAGGTGACCGGTCGAAGGGGAGGGGAAATGGGAGGTGCACATGAGGGTTGAGCTGTCACAGAAGCGTCCGAACAATTCTCGGCGTGTGCGGCCGGCCATGGCGGAATCGTAGTCGGAGAACATGCCGAGTTCCGGGTATCTGCATTGCAAGGGAGAATGGACCATATCGCCCACAATCAGGGCATCTTCGCCTGTTTTGCCGACCTGGACGCAGTAGTGATCGATGGTGTGGCCCGGTGACAGGATGAGCTGCACCAGATCGTTGAGCCAGTGATCACTCTTCACGATCTCCGCCTTCTTGGCATCGATGATCGGGAAGACTGAGTCTCCCATCCATGCAGCCTTGTCCGGGTCTTTCTCATACATTTCGGTCCAGAAGGCGAGTTCGCGTTCTGCAAAGATGTATTTGGCGTTGGGGAAGGTAGGCACCCAGCGCCCATTCTCCAGCATGGTGTTCCAGCCCACATGATCGGTGTGGAGATGGGTGCACATGACATAGTCTATGTCCTCAAAGGTCAGCTTGGCTGCCTTGAAGCTTTGCTCGAACCGGTTGTTGTTCTGCATGTGCCACGCGGGCCGGGTAGGGCGGTGTTTGTGGTTGCCCGCGCAACTGTCAATGAGGATGGTGTGGTGCGGGGTTTTGACGACGTAGCTCTGGACGCAGATGTTCAGGAACTGCGTGGCCGGGTCGAGGAAGCGCGGTTCCAGCCAATGGCGGTGCTCCTCCAGAATTTCGGGCGAGAGGGTGGGGAAAAACTCGTCAATGTGAAAGATCGGCTCTTCCTGTTCAACAATGCGCTGGATGGTTATGTTGCCAAGCTCGATTTGCGTTTGCATTTGGGCCTCTGTGTTCGGTGCAAGCAGAGTGTGCAGGGTGGTGCTCTCAGGTCAAGGCGGATCAAGAGGATAATCGTGAGCCAGTCTAGCTAGATCTAAACCCCTCACCCAACCCTCTCCCCATGGGATAGGGCCTTGCACCGAGCGTCCCACACGAGTCCCTTCTCCCATTGGGAGAAGGCCGGGGATGAGGGGTTGCGATCTGAATAAGGAACAGATCCGAAGGCGCAAAGCGTCTGAGGCAAGGCCGACAGGCCGCCGCCGCATTTTAAGAGCGATCAGTTTATCCGTGCTTGTTCCGCTCCGCTCGGGCTGATCTTGTGCTGCGCACCCGCATAGCCATTTTGCCAAAGGCAAAATTGGCGCAAGCGAAATAAACTTGAGGAAATGTGCGGGGCAGATGGTCTGGCCGTCACTCTTGGTCAGGAGGTAACTGTGGGTTCTCACAGATTACAGAAGGTGATCAAAAGACAGTTTTGGGTATCCGGTTTAACTCCTTGTGGCCGGACCATCCGGCCTCGCACGCAATATTTTAACCAGGCTTCAGGACTAGGGCCTCACGCATGCATGCCGGTAAACTGGCATCGGGGAACTGCCCCCATCGCTATGGCCGGACCTGAAGTCAACGGTCTTCACGCTAGCAGGCACGAAGTGTCTTTCTCAGGCAGAACTTGATCTGGTCCGAGCCCCAAGGCGTTACTCCTTAACAGGCAAGGCATCACATCCTCCATCCGCAAAACAGGAACGACCATGGTCCGCGTCCTCTTCGATGGAGGTGAAACATTCCTATCATGTTCTATGATAATTATCAATATTAACTTGGCCGTTAAACCTATTCTGACTATGTTGACCCATGAAACGCGTTATGATCATCGGCGGATCAGGTTTCGACAAAAGCACGCTGGCCCGGGGTTTGGGGCAGGTAACAGGTTTGCCGGTGTTTCATCTGGACCAGATCTACTGGCAGCCCGGTTGGGTGGAACGTTCGGAACCAGAAGCCGTCAAACTTGTACAGAACGTCCATGCCAGCGAAGAATGGATCCTGAAAGGCAACTATTTGCGTACTTTCCCGGAACGTATGACGCTAGCAGATACCTGCGTCTGGCTGGATTTTCCGATTTTCCTGCGGATGACGCGGATAGCGCAGCGCTCTATCCGATATAGGGGGCAAAGCCATCCAGATCTGCCCGAGGGGTGTCCTGAGCGCCTCAATAGGGAACAAATGGATTTCTACCTGTACGTTTAGCGTGCCAGAAAGAGTGATCGAACCAAATGCAAAGCAATTGCCGATAACGCACCATCAACCCTGACTGTTCATCATTTGACGAACAATCAGAAGATTGACGATTTCATCGACAAGGTTCAGGCCGGGATTCTGGCGCAGCATTGAGTCAGGCAGCAGATTCCACTTTGTCCTGTGTCTTTGTTTCAAAGTCACAGGCATCGTGGCGCTCGTGGAGCTGTTCTTCCGGCTCTCCGTTGATACGGTTGATCATGCGGCCACGTTTGACCGGCTCGCGCTCACTGATTTTCTGGGTCCAACGGTTCACGTGCTTGTAGGATGTCACGTCAAGAAAGTCGCCGGCATCATAGACTTTGCCGTTTACCAATGCGCCATACCAGGGCCAGACGGCCATGTCGGCAATCGTGTAATCGTCTCCGCACAGGAACTGGTTGTCGGCGAGCCGCCGGTCCAACACATCAAGCTGGCGTTTCACCTCCATGGCGAACCGGTTGATCGGGTATTCCATCTTGAAAGGCGCGTAGGCATAGAAGTGTCCAAAACCACCGCCCAGATATGGCGCACTGCCCATTTGCCAGAACAGCCAGGACAGGCACTCAGCCCGCAATGAGGGGTCGCTCGGCATAAAGGCACCGAATTTTTCGGCGAGGTACAGCAGGATCGCACCGGATTCAAACACACGCGTTGGTTCTGCCGTGCTGTGATCCATCAGAGCAGGGATCTTGGAGTTCGGATTAATGCCGACAAAGCCGCTGCCAAACTGTTCACCGTCCCGGATATTAATCAGCCAGGCATCGTATTCCGCGCCGCTATGTCCAAGCGCCAGCAATTCTTCAAGCAGCACCGTGACTTTCACGCCATTAGGTGTGGCTAGGGAATAAAGCTGCAGCGGATGTTTACCGACGGGCAATTCCTTTTCATGGGTTGCGCCAGCAATTGGCCGGTTGATGTTGGCGAACGTGCCGCCGCTTTCTGCGCCCCATGTCCAGACCTTCGGGGGGACGTATTCATCTTTGTCGCTCATGTGATGCTCATCATGTCTTGTTGGAAGAATGAAATTGTGGAGAGACAGGTGTCTATGATCACCTGGACTTTCTCAGGGAAACGGTCAAGCCGCCTTTTTTACCGCGAATTCTGAGAGATATGCGTTTGCCGCGCGGAACCAATGACAGCGTTCCATTGCCGAACTGGGCAACGCTTGCAGCCGTCCCGGTATAACGGCCGCCCTTCTTGATGACTGTTCCGTGGCCCGTGGCTGTGCCTTTCTGGCTTGTGCACTTGCCACTGACGTAGAATCTGACAGCGGGACGTGCCTGGATCGACATTTTGCACCTGACCCGGTAGGTCTTGCCGTCCGTTCCGGTTGCCCGGCCGCCTCCTTTCCAGGTCCCAGAAATGTTGCCGGTTGCTGCATAGGAAATCTCGGGCAGGCAAAACGCAAGGAGACCGAGGCCCAGAAAAGCAGCGCTAACGGCTGATTTGGGAGTCAACATTCAATTGTCCTTTCGAGCCGGCGTCAGGCTTCGTCCTGCGGCTCTGTTGCAGGACCGGAAGGCCTGAGTTTCTGATACATCAAAATTGCACCAGGCAACACAATCACCTCTCCAATCAGCGCGAACACAAGCGTCGCCATGCAAATGGCACCGAACATGCGCGTTGGCGGAACGGAACTGGTGAGCGTCGCGGCCAGTCCGCAGATAATTACGATTGTTGTCAAAACAAGGACCGGTCCAACTCTTTCTACAGCCGTGCGCACGGATCGCACAGCAGAGGCAACCGCATTGCGTTCAAGCCAGTACCGGTTGAGGAAGTGCACCGTGTCATCAACGGCCAATCCGAAGGCGACTGTCAGGCCCACAACCGAGACGTATTGCAGACCCACATCGAACAGGAAGAGGCAAAACCCGGTCGCAACAACAGCAAACAAATTGGCGCAAAAGCTGAGGACTGCCACCTGTAATGACCGGAAAAGCAAACTCATCAGCACTAAAACGATCAGGATGGTCGACATCATCACCTGGTTGAGACTGTTGATCGTGTCGATCGCCCGTTCAGCGGAAAGTGTTGCTATGCCCGTAACCTGGAACTTGAACTCCGGGAACTGACCCGAGAGTCTGGCCATATGTTTATCCAGATCCTTGCGGAGCTGGTTCATACGCTTGGCCTGAAAATTGCGGGCGTTCGCGGAGACCAGAGTTGCGCGCCGCTGGGGGATCACGTAACGGCCGGTCACGTTGTCCGTCACTTCCTCAAGCAGCTTTGCAAGGAGAGGGACTTTCCCGTCTACCGTCAGGTCGTTCCGCAGCTTATTGATTGATCTTATGTTTGCCAGCCGCTTGTCGGCCTTTAATGCCTTCTCCACTTCTGTGACAGCGGCAAACATCCTGTCGGTCTTCTCATTCAGATCGTCAGGGGAAAGGATCAGGATCTAGATCACACATTCAGGCCGCCGAAATGACGGTCGATGAGCGGTGAGTTCTGGGCAGCCTGACCATTGTCGGGGATGATGTCGCTGATCCGGTAACGGGGATCAAGCTGCACATAAGCAGTGGTCCAGACGATGACAAAAGCAAGGGAGGCGGCAAAGATGATGCGGTAATTCCTGGCGAGATCCGCGGACAGGTTCTGGCAGAAGGCGTCCAGCTTGTCGGAAAACTTCGGCAAGAGAGATTTTGTCTTTGTCTTGGTTTTCCGGTCGAAAATGATCGCGGCGAGGCAAGGGACGCACGTTGTGACCAGTAACAGGCTCACCGACGTGGCGAGAGCTGCCATGAGGCCAAAATACCTTAATCAGGTGGGAATCCGTCAGTGCCAACGAACCGGAGGCTATAGCTGTTATCACCGCGGACAGGATGCAGGCCGGGCCGACTTTCATTACCGTGTGCTCAATGGAGTCGCGTACGGAATGTTTGTCTCGAAGCTTGCGCCGCATGGCAAAAACCAGATGCAAAGCATTCGCGAAACTGATAACCATGACCAGCGGAATGATTGTATTCATCAAAGAGTTGAGCGGCACACCAATAAGGCCGATCAGCCCAAGCGAGCAGACGACGGACAGCGCTGTTGGCACCAAGACGATGACCGCATATTGCCAGCGCTGAAAGAATGCGAAACACAGAAGGAAACCAAAGGCAAAACCAGCGATGTTGAACATGACCGCGTCGCGTTTTGCCGCTGAAAGAATTTCCGCTTTCATGACTGGCGAGCCGGTCATGCCGATTTTGAGGTCGGTGCTCTTGCGAAGCTCATCAAGCTCGCCGGCAAACTTCGCCAGCACCTCTTCAATGCCGGTTTCGTCAATAGCGTTTTTGTCGAGCGAGGCTATGAAAACAGCAAAGTTCGCTGTGTCCGACCTTCTAGCAGCGAACCGGCCCGCAAACCGTTTGTCGGTTTTCAGTCTTTCAAGCAATTGTTTGAAGTCATCACCTTCTGGCAATTCTTCGTCAATGACCGGAACGAGCGACTCGGACGGGCCTTTGCGCTCATGGACGGAGAACATGGACAAGACATTCGTGACATTGTCCACCAGCCCGAGATCGAAATGGAACTCTCTCAGCTTTTCGATTTTCCCCGCATCAAGCGGCGTCTTCGTTTCTACGATGATGTAGGCGTCCAGCTCATCGGACGGGAACAATTTGCGGAAATTCTCGTAATCGCGGTACTCATGGGTATTTGATTTCAAAAGATCTGTGAGGACATCATCGGTGTTGATGATCGCTGCACCGTACAGTGCGATGGCTGAAAAGAAGGCGACGACCACCAGATAAAGCACGGGCGGCGATCAGCCCGATACGTTCGGCTCCAAGAGCCAGCGATCTTCGTGCGTTCACAGATATTGCCCTGGTTGAAGTTGCCCACGTCGCGACGGCATTTCTTTATTTATGTCGGAAAACACGTTCATTTCCGCCGGTCCGACGCCACCCTTCACTGTTACCCCTGCTTATCAATAAGCTATTCGGCACCGATTCAAAAACTGAATGCTTGCTGCTGATTTTCTGTGAAAGTCCATTGCGTAGAGGCTGTCTGCGCGGCTAGTTTGACCGCTTCGCGCTTAGAGGAGAATTCAATGGGTGACGGGCCGATTGTAAAGAAAGTTGTGACCCATGTGGACACAACATTTATCGAAGGTGGCAAAGCCGCGCCAGAGCCAATCAAGATGGTGGCCGTGGCCGCTGTGATCCAGAACCCGTGGGCCGGGCAGGACTTCGTTGAAAACCTGCGTCCGGTGATTATGGAACAGACCCCGCCGCTTGGAGATTTGCTGGTGCCCCTGATTTTCACGAGCTTGGATCGGTCGACAATATCGAAGCCTACGGCAAGGCGGCCGTTGTGGGGCACAATGGCGAAGTGGAACATGCCTCTGGCTTCATCCACACGCTCTGGTTCGGTAACAAGTTCCGGGATGCAGTCGAAGGCACATCCCATTTGTCGTTCACCAACAAACGCGGTGGGCAGGGTACGTCCATTCAGATCCCGATGATGGAGAAGAATGATCCCGGCCAGAGGTCGCACTACATCACGATTGAGTTTTTGATCGCCGATGCGCCGGGGCCGGATGAAATCATTGTGGCACTTGGCGCTTCGTCCGGTGGGCGGGCCCATCCGCGCATTGGCAATCGCTTATCAGGACCTGGAAGATATGGACAAGGCAGCTGCTGAAGCGGGTGATGTCGTTGCAGGCAGACCGCAAGGGAGTTGAGTGTGACGGCCGAAAAACCTGCCATTGTTCTGCTTCATGGCGTCGGGCTCGATCAAACGTGCTGGGACGCGCAACGCCCGGCACTTGCGCCTCATGCGCGGGTCATCACCTATGATCTCCTCGGGCATGGAACGTGCCGGAAGCCCGAACGCGAGATCAATCTGCATGATTATGTGGAACAGTTACGTGAATTGCTGGACGCAGAAGGTCTGCAGAAGGCAATTCTGGTCGGCTTCTCTTTTGGCGGACTGACGCTGCAACTGTTTGCTACGACCTATCCTGAGCGCGTTGAAAAACTGGTCATCGTAGGGGCGGTCTACAAGCGTACCGCCGAGCAAATCGCAGCAATTGCGGCGCGCCTGGAAATGGCTGAAAAAGAGGGGCCGGTGGCCATCATAGATGCTGCGATTGCACGGTGGTATGCACCGGAGTTCCAGGAAGCCAATCCTGACATTATCGAGGCTACTCGCAAAAGATTGACCAGTAATGTTCCGCGCGAATTTCTGGCGGCTTATCGCCTGTTCGTAACGTCAGACCCGCTTGTCACGGACAAGCTTTCGCGGATCACGGTTCCAACTCTTGTGATAGCCGGTGAGTTGGACCTCGGTTCGACACCGGCCATGGCGGAACAAATGGTCTCCGAAATTCCTGACGCAAGGCTTTGCATTGTCCCCGGTGCGCGGCATATGCTGCCGGTGGAATCTGCCGATGCGATCAATCAGGCACTAATTGAATTTATCAACGAGTAAGTCCGCAACGTGCGGCAGGGAGAAACGGCAATGGAAACTTTGTACAAGCTTTATATCGATGGCGAGTTCTGCGATGCCGAAGGCGGCGCAACATTCGACAGTCGCGATCCCTCCACGGGTGAAGTTTGGGCGAAGTTTCCTGCAGCAAGCGCTGCTGACGTGGACCGCGCTGTTGAATCTGCCCAGCGCGCTTTCGAGAATCCCGAATGGACCAACATGCTGCCCCACCAGCGCGGCAAATTGCTCTACAAGCTGGCTGATCTGATTGCCGAACATGCCCGGGAAATTGCCGAGCTGGAAACAAAGGATACTGGCAAGGTCATCCGCGAGACCAGTGGTGTGACGGGATATGTGGCCGAGTTCTACCGTTATTTCGCGGGCCTCGCCGACAAGATTGAAGGCTCTGTTCTGCCCATCGATAAGCCGGACATGACTGTCTACACCACCCGCGAGCCGCTGGGTGTGGTGGCAGCTGTGGTCCCGTGGAATTCGCAGATGTTCCTCACAGCGGCAAAAGCCGGGCCGGCTCTGGCTGCAGGCAACACAGTTGTGGTCAAGGCGTCGGAAGACGGGCCATCGCCTGTCTTGAAGTTCGCAGAACTGGTGGACAAGGTTGGGTTCCCGAAGGGGGTGTTCAACATTATCACCGGCATGGGCGATCTGTGCGGCAAGTGCCTGACTAGCCATCCGCTTGTTCAACGGGTGGCCTTTACCGGCGGTCCGGAAACCGCGCGCCACGTGGTCCGAAACTCTGCTGAGAACTTCGCCATCACATCCCTCGAACTGGGTGGCAAGTCGCCCTTCATGGTGTTTTCCGATGCCAATCTGGAGAGCGCGGCCAATGCGTCCATTGCAGGCATTTTCGGGGCGACGGGACAATCCTGCGTCGCCGGTTCCAAGCTGATGGTGCACAAAAGCGTCCACAACGAATTTGTTGACCGGCTGGTTTCGCGCGCGCCGCAAATCAAGATTGGTGCGCCTCTGGATATGGCAACGGAAATGGGACCCCTGGCCACAGTCGGCCAGAAGCAGCGTATTGAAAAGGTGGTTGCTTACAGCATTGCCGGCGGTGCGAGCCTTTTGACGGGCGGCGGCACGCCTGAAGGCTTTGAGAAGGGTAACTACTATCTGCCGACCATCCTGTCCTGTGACGACCCGACACTTCCGTGCGTGACGACGGAACTGTTCGGCCCGGTGCTGTCTGTCCTGACGTTCGAAGATGAGGAAGAGGCCATCCGGATGGCGAACACGTCGGATTATGCGTTCGCGGCAGGTGTCTTTACGCAGAACCTTGCGCGTGCACACCGGCTGATGAAGCGGGTCCGGGCAGGGGTCGTCTGGGTTAATACCTACCGCGCGATCTCGCCGGTTGCTCCTTTTGGCGGCTTCCGCAATACGGGTAATGGCCGCGAGGCTGGTTTGGATTCGATCTACGATTACACCCGCACAAAGACCGCATGGATCAACACGTCCGATGTTCCGATGGCTGATCCGTTCGTGATCAGATAGGGCTTACTGCCTGAGATTGATCTCCCGGCTGATCGCCTCCACAAGATCTGCCTCGCGGATTTCCTGAGGCGATCGCTGGGTCGCCTGCAGGCACGCATGGCGCAAGACGTTGGTGATGCTGCCGCTGGACAGTTCGTATTTTTTGGTAAGCGCAGCTAGATCCACGTCGTCTGCCAGAGTGAACGACTTATCTGCAAACCGATGTTTCCACAGGCGCAGGCGCTGTTCGGCGTCCGGCATTTGGAACGGGATCATTGACTGGAAGCACTTGGCAAATGTCTCATCAAAGTTGCTTCGTAGATTGGTTGCCAGGATCACAACGCCTGGTAAATCCTCGATCCGCTGCAGCAGGTAATACTAACGGTCCTCAGGTTTGACTGTTTTGGGTCCAATCGCGAGATGTGCCTGATTTGATTGCCGTTGGTTCTTTCATGAGCCGGGTCCAGGCATCACATCCGGCGGCAAGACCGTCTGCCTGATCTTCAAGGAGGCGGTTGGAGTGCCCGTTCTCCCGAAGAGATTGCCAGACCTTCTCACCCCGATTGAGGTCCGGTGATCTGGCGGGCAGGAAGATCAGGGTCAGGGTCTTCGGCCCCTTCACCTCGCCGGATGTGTGCCCCGGCGCGCGATCCATCAGGACGGCCGCCTGAGCGCCTTTTGCAACGGTCCGGCTGATCTCCTTGAGAGGCGGGTTCCTTGTTTCAGTGTCCGCCCATAGCACTATGGCACCATGGCAACATCAGAGCCGCGCCGGTCTCCCTGTCTGCGCAAACCGCACCGAACAGGCAGGCCGATTTGTAACGCTGACCGGCCGGCCATCGCGGTCTCGTCCCCTTGCGCGCCCGGATGCGGAGTCCCTCCTTCTGACGCGAACCGCCGCCTGAAACTCGTCCCCTTGCGCGCCCGGATGCGGACGCGGCCGGTCTTCTGGCCGATGCGGGCCTCGTCCTGAACCCAGACCTCGACCGGCTTGTCTGCCGGACCGTGGTTCAAAGGGGAAGCAAGGCTTTGGGGGACGTTTTTTTGAGAGCCTCCATGAGGCCCGGGTCTTGGGCCGGGTGTTGCGGGCGCCCGGTGAGGCGGGAAAAGCCGGGCGCTGCAAGCAGCCTGGAGAGGGTTCTCTCGTGAGAGACAACATCGAACCGGTCTTCGGTCCCCCGTTGCAGGTCAAGTCGTCTCCAGCGGACCCCCCGTCATGCTCAAGGCAGGGGCCGGGCTCGATGATCTCAGCAAGTTCAGCCATCTGGGGCCGCAGGACCCGGCAGTCGAACAGCCCTTCGGGCCCGGCTTCGTTGAACCGGTGCCCCCGGTCCCTCGGGCTCTGCCGGGCCACCCCACCCCCCTTCGCCGCCTCCGCCCGGCTTATCCCGTCATGAACACAAGCAAGCGAAAGCAAGCGCCGGGCCTGACGGAGATCTTCGCTCGTCCTGGCAAGGCCGCGAAAGGGGCAAAGCATCATAGTCATCACGAACGCCAGCAGTTGCAGACATCGGAACTCCTCCTTTGTCTGCATGGATCCAGAGTGCAGCCGGGTTGAAAATTGTCTTAGAGTCTGGTTCAAAACTATTTCAGGGTTTTCCTGCCCTTGCGAGATGTCTGGTGACGCGTCGGATGTGTGCGATGGTGATCCGGGCGGCCGCGCTTGCGATGGATTTTTCCCGGTCTTTTGACAGACGGCGGCATCGTCCGAGCCGGGCAAGGGTGCGTGCGACGCCCCAACGGCGGGGGAGACCCTTGAAGCCCCCGGCTATGTGGGAGCGTTTGACGATCTCAACGGTCCAGCGCCCGATGGCTTTCAAGGCGTCGCGCAGCTTTGGCCCGGCCTGGCCGCCATCGGCAAAAATAGGGCGCAACATGGCAAACCGCACGGCCACGGCTTTCAGCACATCCGGCGCACCGTCCCGGTCCTGGAACCCGGCACTGTGCCCCACCCATCCGACCAGCAAGCCAAGCGTGTCGGTGACGATAGGGCGCTTGCGACCCTTGATCCGCTTGCCCACGTCATAGCCGGTAACCCCGCCCCTTTCCGTGGCTTTCACGCTCTGGCTGTCGAGGATACCGGCGGGCGGGCGGGCCTTGCGACCCTCGGCCAGACGCGCCATCCCGACAAGCGCGCGGGTCATCTCGTCCAGTCGTCCGTCAGTGCGCCAGCCCTGAAAATACCCCCGCACCGTCGAAACCGGTGGAAAGGCGTTCGGCAACAGCCGCCACTGGCAACCGGTTGTCGCAATGTAAAGGAGCGCATCGAACACAGGGCGCAAGGTCGGTCTTGCGCGGCCTGCCGGTGAACGTGTGCGACAGCATCAAAGGTTCAATGATCGCCCCTTCCGCGGCGGTCAGGTCGCTTGCATACCTGCCGCCCGTTCGGGCATGTTGGCGGCGAGTGAGGTCGGTCCAGGCCATCGTGATCTCCATTCAGTTTCACAAGCGAACAGAACCACAACCGGCTGAATTCACTCAACCAGTTGCAAATCAGAACTCTGAGATGTTCGGATTTGCCGGCGACCTTGCCCTTCGGTTGCGGCTTGACCTCGAATTCTGAATGTCTAAGATTTTATGAAAAAATGAAATGAGTTATTGACAAGGTGTGCCATGCGGCCTATACTAGGCCGGCGAGTGGCTCGATCTCGCTGTGAGCAGCATCATGTTCGGCGAGAACGGCTGGGTTACGCGCTTGTTCCGACAGGAAGCGCTGACGATGACGTCGAGGTTGCGTTTACTGACCCATACGGAGAGGACGAACCGGGGTGATGAGGAAGAAGGTCGTGACGTACCTTGCTGCTTTGACTTTATCCGTTCCTTTATTTGCGTTTATAACTTCTCCGGGAAAGGCAAGTCATGACTATGTTAAAATTGTCGTCTCTATCGAAAGAGGAGATCGTTTCGCCGGCAAAAAGGTAGAACACCAAGTATATTGGAAAGAAGGACGAAGCCGTGTTAAAACCGGTACCACCAATATCTGGAAATGGAAATTACCGAGTGTAGGAGATGATTTTTCCTTCCAATGGACGGAATCCGGCCTCGTTGTTCAAGGTAAAACGGCCTCCGGCATCACTAAAGTATTCTCTTCTTGGTGCATATTAGAAATTAAATTGTGCGAAAAATTAAAAGAAAAATTTATAGGTCCATTCATAAATTATGAATTTACTTTCTCTGGAGGCCCTGGCAGCGCAAGAGTCGTTGGATCCCACGACGGTTATCCCAGTTATGAGATATTTCAAAACGGGGAGAGGATTTATTATCATAAACATAAACCAAAGCGCGTGGACTTACTTTTTGGGCGTGGAGATATAAAAGTTAACTTGAATTACAAGTATCCTAGGTTGCCGCATTGAAAAGGGCAGCCATCTTCAACAATGGGCATTGACGGGTCGGTTCCGCGAAATCCGGGCGTGTGAGCGAGATTCCGGGCCAAGTTTAGACTTCATCAACAGCCGATGGCCTTGATTTACCTCGCGTGTCGAACGCGATCATGACCCGCTCACGCCGGGAACCGTGAGATAAGGCATGACGCGGCAAGCGGCCACTCAATCTTGATCTGCGATTGGCTGACCACAAGAAGATTACGACCTCGCTTGAACGAATGGCAAATCGACACTCATTTGTCGGCAATCCGATCCTATGGTGGGGACTAGGTGTCATCGGCTACGCAGATGATGGACAAACACCAATCTACCAGTCTTGAAGGTCAAATTTCCAACCGCAAAAGAGTGGACAAGTGCTCCATTTCGGCCGTTCGCTCATGTCTGTATGGTGGCCAAAATCGCCGGGGAGTCTATCGCTCTGTCCAAGCCTCAACCGCCTGCCACTTGGTGTCCGGTTGCATGACCAGTTTGCCGACAAAACCTTTCGCCTTGAAATCAACCTGAGCCTGATGGATTTGGGACAGGGGGTATGTTTTTCAGAGCAAGGGTCTGATATTGCCATTTTCGATGTAGCTGTGCAGGCGCTGGAAGGCGGCGCGGGACCGGAACGTCATCGCGATAGACCAGTTTCTCCGGGTCGCCGTGGCCTGTGAGCTGCACGGCGTGCATGGTCGTTGGAAGTTCAGCCATCCAGGTTATCCAGCGCTATTTCAATACGCATTTGCCACCCCGGATCTCCCGGCCTTTGGGGCATTCGCATTTGCCACGTACATTTATGATCTCACCGGGCAAGCACTTTGCCCTGACCTTCACCAGGCACTTTCCTTCCCGGCTTTTCAGGTTCAGATAGCACTGGCATTTGCCGTTTTCATTGAGGATCATGTTGTCCTTGCAAACCTTGCCCGGTCGTTCGGTCTGCTTGGGCTCTTCGATCGGCTGTTTGACTGGTTTCGGCGGCGATGGTGCATAACGCTCTTTCTTTGGCTTTGAGATTTTATCATCTCTCTGGAGAAGCTGACAAAGACCATCAATCTCTCTCAATCCAACCCGGCAGACACATTGGTCGGCGGTGTTGCGGGATTTGCCGATACCGCAGGCCGGTTGCTCGGACTTCACGACGCAACGGGTGCCGCGCTTGATGCGTTCTGGTGCGCAGACGCAGGTGCCAGCGGCGTTGCGCACTTCGCCTGTCCGGCATGAATATGTTTCAGGCAGAGGTTTACGCTCAACGTTGCGATCAATGACCGGGTCATCCAGTGGATCATCGTCCGGTTCGATGATGGGTTTGCGTTCTGGCCGTGGCCGTTTTTCAGCCAGGCAGGCGCCGGTTTCATCTTCCACAAGGCCGGCGCGGCAGACGCAAGTGCGCCCCCTTTGGATGCGCTTTGGCGGGCACCGCAGCTTGATCCCGCCAGCAGACGGTTCCTCATAGTTGTCGTCCCGACGCTGCTCAGTCCGAGGCGGGGCATCATACTGTCCGGTGTCGTAGAGCGGTACATTGATGCAACGCCGGTCATTTTTTGCGCGCGTATCACCGACGCCCCAGCCATCCAGCAGCTCGCGCATCATGAACCGGTCAATGCGGCCTGTGATTGGCAAGCCTTCTTCAGCCTGCAACTGGGAAATCGCGCTTTGCGTCTGCGGTCCAATCAGCCCATCCACAGCTCCCACATTGTAGCCTTCAGCGTTTAACACTTGTTGGACGAGCCGGTTGCGTTGCTTCAAAGCGCCAGGGGCAGACCAGTTGATTTCCGCGCAAACCCGCAGGCGCTGGCGGCGCACGTCTCTGGGCACATAGACGTTTATTGTGTAGCGGGACCGCTGACCGGCGCCAAGCACGCCGCTTCGCCGCCTGCAGTTAAGCTGGCGCGCACCAGGTCTGCAGGTCCATTCGCTTGAACCGGTATCAATCAGACGTAGCCGCGGCGGACGCGCATCGTGCCGGATCGATATTGGCGCGTTGAAGCGTACATCTCCGCGGTTCACGATCGTTGTTGTAAACCGGCAGCGTTGCCCGACGGCACAACCACGCTCGGGACCACGGAGGCGGACGGCCAGATCAGGCGCATCGAGAAAAATCTGTGCGCTTGCAGGTGAGGGAAGGGAAAAGCCTGAAAACAAAACTGCAGCCGTGAAGGCCATCAATGTGATGGCAGGACCAAATCTGAAAAACATAAAAGAAGTACCCTAGTTTGCAACGCGCCCTCAATTCTAGACGACTCGTCAGCCGATTACCCGTCTCTCCCGGATGAACTTTGGCCCATAAAAGGTGGCGAGAAAATGCCCTTTGCACTGATTCGAAACGGATGTTGGTGCGAAAATGAGTAAAACCTCAACCGCTCAGCAACCATTCAGATAAGCTTTGTCAGTATTGGGCTTATTTTGTTGATCCAAGTGCTTACCTTACGTAAAATGCAAGAGCCTTTGGGATCGGGAAATCGAGGGGGCAAAAACAAAGTGCAGCTTCGCACAACAAGAATAACAAGGAAGACCCCTTATGTCCATCCCGAAGCTTTATTCCTCGTTCTATCTGTAAATTTTTGTCGCGGTCAATAGCATTCTCCGTCGCCTTCATTGTATTGGCCACAGAGATGATGCTCGCCCAGGAAGGTGGCATGCAGCCCGGCGAGGCTTATGCGACCCGGTTTTCTGGAGCTATCGAGCTAGAGCTTGAGAACGGTGATCGCCAAACGGTCATTGATACAAGCGGCGTTGTCGGCAGCATTATCGATGTGCGTAATCCGAACAGGCCGGCTGCGGGTGAACACTGGATTGATGAACCTCAGTGGGCGCCGGTAACTGCTGGTGACATCGGGCAGGTCTTCGGAGTTGCCTTGGACGACGCCTCGCCACCGAACATCTATTTGACCGCCACTGCAGCATTCGGTCTGCACCGCACGCCAGATGGTTCCGCATGGATGAATGGCATGTGGGGGCAGGGAGGAGGCCCAAGCACCATCTACGGACTGACGGCCACCAATGGCTACGCGTCGGAAATCTTCACTATGATCGCTCTGAACGGCCGTGAAAACACCGAGGCAGCGCTGAGAAACATCGTGTTTGATGCCAAGAACCGCCAGTTGTTGGTCTCAGATCTGGAAACCGGAATGATCCATCGGGTCAGCGTTGAAGATGGCAGCCTGATCGGCACATACGATCACGGTGTTGACGGACGCGCCAGCTTCTTTGATGCGGAATCCGGCACAACTGCTAATCTCCAATCTGTTCCCTTTGACCCTGCCAGCGCTGCCCGGGTAACCGATTGTGAGGATATATTCGACAGTACCCCAGACTGCTGGAACGTGGCGGATTTTCGCCGCCGGATCTGGGGGCTTGGTGTGCAAACCGACGCTGAGAGCGGCAGCACACGTTTGTTCTATGCGGTTTGGGGATCTGCGCCGCTTGGCTCTGCCGGTTGGGAAGATGCACCGCAAGAGCAGAACAATTCGATCTGGTCCGTTGGTCTGACAGAGGACGGTAGATTTAATCTGCAGGATGTGCGCTGCGAATTCATTGTTCCGGATCTTGGCAACGAGGAAAATCCATCGCAGGCAGCGGTTTCTGACATCGCATTTGGCCCCGACGGCTCAATGGTGTTGGCGGAACGCGGCGGCATGAGGAATTTGGGCCTCACCGAGGTAAACGCATTTGCTGAGCCTCATGAGGTGCGCGATTTAAGTTTACTCGCGGAGAAGATGGCAACTGGACATCTGCCAGCTGCTACCCGGTCGGGTTCTATGATCGGGCAAATGAACCTGCGCCGAAAATCAGATCCGGCGCATCCGGTGGCGATGGCTACACGCCAGACGGCGCTATCGATACATCTGCGCCCGGCGGCTTTGTCGGGATGAGCGGACATGCCTTGTGCTCTCCCGTTGCCCCCTGCAATCACCCGGAATTGGGCCAGGCGACGGATCCGTCAGAGGTTCATGGACTTCAGGGTACGCCTGCGGAAGCAACCGTTGAGCTGATCGAACCTACCGAAGGTGGAGAAACAGGCGACGCTGGCGGAGCGGTTCTGGACCAGTCCTATTTGATCGACCTGAATATAAACATTGATGCCTCCGGCAATCCAATAGACGAAGAGTTGGCGCGGAACGATGCAACCCGCAATGGTGATGTTGAGGTCTATTCTGCAGTTGCCGAGCCGCTTCCTGTAATCCCGCAAACACGCGCCAGCAATCGCACAGCAAGTATGGTTCTCACAACAGAGATATCTCTCACTACCGGAAATCTTCGCATGATGTGAACCGTTCGCACACGCGCTACGGCTCGCACAGCAAGCGCAAGTCTCATGCTCGTACCGGTTCGCATAACTGGAAGGTCTCTCACCGCCGGGCAGGATCGCACTGCAAGCGCCAATCCCACGCGAAGAAGCGTTCGCACAACCGGTAGAGATCTTCGCATCAAGGCGGCGGCCACAAGAAGATCAAGTCGCACCTCAAACGCCGCTCGTATCTCAAGTCGCGGTCGCAGAAGCGGAACTAAAGCCCCGGTTTCTGAGCAGAACGTGCTACCGTGCTGGAATTGCACGGTGGCGATCCTGAAATCGCGCCTATCTGAAAGGTTTTGAATGTGAAGAATGCAAGCAAAACTGCCGTTGCACTGTTGGCGCTCGCCTTAGCTATGTTGCCCGGCGCAGCACTGAAAGCCGACACTAGCGCTTTCTCCCTGGAGACCAACCAGCAATTGATTGAGAAATGGAACCGGAAACAGCCGGTGGATGTGAATGATCATCTGTCCGTGTTCGCCCATATTTTTGCAAACCTGGATGATGAAGTTCACGTCTATCTGACCGAGAATTATTTCTACTTCAGCTTCCATGATCGTGGCGTGAAGTATGTCGGCAATATCCGTCTTGATGCACTTGACCGGGATAAAGGCCTCGCCCATTTCGTATATTTCATGGCCTACACAAGATGGAACGAGGAGCTGGTCAGCAAACACCATCAAATGACCTCGAAAGAAGGGCTCAAGATCGAGAAGCTGGCGCCTCTGCGCTACCGTCTGACTTTTCGCGAAAAGAGCGTTATCTTTCAGTTGAACGACTTGGCCGGTGTCACGCCACCGGGCGGACTGTTGCGGGCAGACGAAAAATATATTGGTCCGGTCTACAACTCAAAGATCCAGCAGTTTCATTACATTCTGAACCGTACGAGCAGTATGCCGGATATTTTCAGTCCGTCCCGCAGCAGCGATTAGGTGCTGATCGGAACCCGCACCGGTTTTGCCTTTTTCAAGGACCATTTCATTGACCGGCTGATCCTTATTGGTGTGTTTGAAGGTAACTCGATGCTGAACAATTCTCTGGATGGACCGTTCGACCAGTTGCCCGACAACTTCATCAAAGGCGATGATTTGCGGGATGTCCTGATCGATCAAACGCCCGAACTCAAGGGAAAAATCGACCGTTGGGGGAATTCGGATAAGGGCGCCAGCCGCGTGGTGATCGCCCCCTATATCCATTACCGGGCTGATTATGAACTCAGCCTTTATTACGATTGCACCAATGAGGCAGGTGAAGACCGTGACGCCTATTACGCCTGCATGAAGCAGGAGGAGCCGCCACGCGCAATCTCGGAACAGATATTCCCTCGCAGGATGAGAAGACGCCGCTGCTGCCTGCCAAGCTGGTGCAGGAGGTGCTCAAGGACCTTGGTTACGATCCCGGAGAGCCGGGGGACGAATGGACGGAGAGGGCACTTGCGACCCTAAACCAGTTTCGCGAGAAAGCCGGGTTGAAGCCGGTCACGGTATATGAAGAAACGAGCGATTTGCTCCTGAAATCGATGCAGTGACAATCTTTTATCGATCAAACCAGGTCGCAGCAGGGTCGCCTTTCATCATCTCTATGAGCCCGACTTCCCAGTCGATGTAGCGACGGTATTCCCGGAAGATTTGGTCGCGGTTATCAAGGTCGCCGCCGTCCACGTGTGTATCATCGGGGACGCTGGCGAGCGCAGTGAGGCCTATTTCGAGCGATCCGCCTGATCCGATCCAGTCTTCCATGGAACCGGAAACGTGGACCACTGACCGACCCCAATGCCTGGAGATCCTGCGCCACTAACTCAGCGTAGGCGCCATCCTCTGAGATCAATGCGATTTTTCCATCCGGAAGGTTTCTGGCGTCCTGTTCCAGTCGAGCCCTGGAGAGGTACCAAGCGCCCGGAAGATGTCCGCGTCTGTAAGCCACCGAGCGCCGGATATCGGCTATAACGAGCCTAGAGTGATCGTGCAGTTCGCCGATGGGAATGCTGTTTTCCGGGATATGCGGTGCGCTTTTTTTCTCCTGCACGGTTTCGTCGGTTGTAAGCGTGAAGACGTTCTGAAACCCCATGCGGGTCAGCCAATAGGCAGAAGCCCGGGCGCGAACACCATCGTCATCAATCAGAACGGTGCGCGCATTCCGGGTAACCACATAGCGGTCCACATTTTGCACGAGTTGCCCGCCCGGCACATTGCGGGCGCCTTCCACATGGCCTGCAGCGAATTCTTTCCTCGAGCGGACATCATAGAGGTAAAGCGTAACGTCGGTGTCCTGCCTCAAGCTGCCCAATTCACCGATGGTGATCTGACAGACCTCTGTTTTTTGGGCCAACGCCTTAGCCGCACTCACGGCTCGGGCATCGGCGTCGCCAGGATGCGCTAATGGCCTCTTTGCCCCGTGCTCCAGATCGAGCCCGGCGAACTGCCAATCGATCGTCCCGTTTTCAAGCGCGACCACAGGATTTGAGACACCTGCATCAATCAGCGTCTGTGCCCCGAGAATGCTGCGGGTGCGGCTGGCGCAGTGAACAACCACGGTAGCGTCTTCCGGAATGATCGGAACCGCGCGAAAAACCAACTCTCCATTCGGGCAGGAGAGGGCACCCGGGATGCAAAAGTCCGAGTGCTCCGTAGGTGTGCGGCCATCAAGCAGGTAAATGTTCTCTCCAGCTTCCTTACGCCTGTGCAAATCTTCGGCGTTGATTGAAGGGGTCTCCGAGTCGTGCTCAAGAAACTCGCCGAAAGCCTTCCCAATCAAATTCACACCGGAAAACAGATGGTAGCCGCACAGCACCCAGGCGGCCAATCCGCCGCTCAGGATGTGCAGGTTGGTGTAGCCCAATCCTGAAAGCACTGTGGCGGCACGCTTGATGGTGTCGTCTCCGTCGCCGGTCAGGATGATTTCAGTTGCCTTGTGCGGGACCGTTTTGCCAATCAGCAATTCCATGCGTGACAGAGGGATGTTACTTGCGCCGAGGAGATGGCCGCGAGTGAAGATGCCTTCTTCGCGGGGATCAATGACCGCAAACTCATCTGTCCCCGAATACCGTTCACACAACTCGGCAACGGTGATGGCTTTCATCGCGCATCCTCGTAAAATCAAGACGTCTCAGTTTGAAGGCGTGGGTTGTGCCTTTTTCCATGTCGTACTTGGTGCGCGTTGACTGGTGGGCAAAGGCCTTGCCGTAGAGATGCAGGTGGAGCAGAGGCTCTTCTCCCAGAGCATGGATGGAATGAATGCCATTTTCCGGAAGGCAAATTCCTGAACCCGGTGTCACATCCACTTCGTCAATCACTTCAACTTCGCCCATGCCTTCAATTGCACCATCATCGACATGGCGGTAGACCCGGTGCCGCTCATCGCCTTCCACGGCAACGGCGATGGCCCAGGAACTTTCGTGATCGTAGGGGCGATACGTTTGTCCATGGAGCCAGGAATTCACATAGAGGCCGTAGCTCCCATCCTCATCTTCGTGAATGAGGAATGTGCGTTCGTTTGAACCTGCGTCGGGTAAAGGGAAATCAGATCTCGGGAACAGCTCTCTGCGTCCGGCCAGCTTGAGCATGCAGGTTCTTGCCGATTGCAGGGCGCTCTCTGTGGCACCATCGGATAAAATTGAATGGACTTCGTTCAGGGTTTCTGTGATCATCGCCCGCCGTTGGTTTGCCACGTCCATTTTCATACACTCCAGAAATTTCAGATTGGGTGTCTTGTGTGGTTAGACAGACAGCCGGTGGGACTGTCAAAAAATAAAAATCACGCCGTTGCTGTAAAGCCGGGAATTGAAAAAGTCGGTTTTGTCGTGCTGGCATTTGGAATACTCAAACGCCTCAACCACGTCCTGCTTGGTTTCCGGTAGGCGTATGTAGCCCAGGGGCGTTTCGGCAAACCGATCATCACGCGGGTCTTCCTGAACGATTTGGGCAGCGACCAGCGAGTTGCTGCTGATGATGTGGCCCAGATCGCCAGGGTTCTCGGCGAGAACCTGGCAGGAGAAGTCTTTCCAGGATTTGATGATGCGGGGACACGATGACATTGCCGGTCGCCGGTGTTGGCGATGTGAAGGGCCAGCTTGTAAGACAGTTTCAGGAGGTGTTGGGTATCCTTGAAGGATTGGCATTGTATTCCAGCGTCCCGCGGCCATTGCATCGGTCGTGCAGACAGCGATAAGTATTCCTAAAGCCATTGCCCATCGCATGGTGCTTGCCTCCACCATCACTCAGTGCGCGGTATCCTGTCTCGAATTGTCGTTGGACGCAATGATTTGGTGCCCCGTAATCTGGACGATCAGGTGCATTCCGTGCGATTGAGACAGGGATTAATCTGAGGTGACACTCCATGAAATCCCCTTTCTTTGGCGAAGAGCACGACATCCTGCGCGACCAGATCCGGCGGTTTATCCGTGAAGAGGTCGAACCATATGGCAAGGCCTGGGAAGAAGAAGGTCATGTGCCGCGGGATGTGCTGAAGAAGATGGGGTCTCTCGGATTTTTGGGCCTGCGCTATGCGGAACGGTTCGGCGGATCGGACATGGACTACCTCGGGACGGCGCTGCTTGCCGAAGAGCTGGGGCGCTCCACGTTTGGCGGTTTTGCCATCACTGTGCTTGTGCACACAGACATGGCATCACCTCATCTCGCCAATGCAGGGACCGAAGCGCAGAAAGAAAAATATCTGCCGAAAGTCATATCCGGCGATTTCATCACGGCGGTTGGTGTGACCGAGCCTGATGCCGGATCCGACGTTGCCGCAATCCGCACTCGCGCAGTTTGCGACGGCGATCATTGGGTGCTCAACGGATCAAAAATCTACATTACCAATGGCGTCTTGTCGGATATCTATTTCATTGCCGCAAAAACGAATGTGAACGCCCCCGGGTCCCGGGGTGTTTCGATCTTCATTCTTGAAAAAGGCATGCCGGGTTTCACCGTTGCCCGGCAGTTGGACAAGATGGGGTGGCGCTCGTCGGATACGGCTGAGCTTGTTTTCGAGGATTGCCGGGTGCCGGCCGAAAACATGCTGGGCGAGGAGAACCGCGGCTTCTATGCGATCATGCAGAATTTTCAGAACGAGCGCATTACGCTTGCGGCACAAGCTGTCGGGGAGGCGCAGAAGGCGTTGGACATGACCCACGAATATGCGTTGGAGCGCAAGGCCTTTGGCAAAACTCTTTGGGAACAGCCGCTTATCCGCAACAAACTTGCAATGCTGTAGGCCAAAGTCAGCTCTGCCCGATCCTTCATCTATGAAACAGCCTGGCGGGCCTCTCAAGGTGAGGACGTGGTGCGCGATGTGTCCATGCTGAAGGCGCTGTGCGGTGAGTTGGTCAACGAGGTGATGTACGCCTGCCAACAGTATCACGGCGGCTACGGATACATGCAGGGCACCCCGATTGAACGGATGGTGCGAGATGCGCGGGTCCAGGCTGTTGGAGGCGGTGCAACAGAGGTCATGCTGGAAGAAGTGGCCAAGCGAATGGGGCCGTCAAACCGGTAATTTTCCCGGGCCTTTGATCCAGTTTCATTTAAAATCTTAACCTTTTGGTTTCCGTCTTGTTCATGCGGCGCCTCTACCTTGCGTTAATCAATCAACGCAGAAAGGGGAGACGACCAAATGGCGGACTTTCAGCAGAAACAGCATAGCCGAATTGTACAACTTTCTACCGCTCTGACGGGCACTGCTGCGGCCACCTCAGCGTTGGCCTTGCATGCAGCTGGCATCCTGAATTTGGGGCCCGTTGGCGGCATTGGCGCCTGGGCGACAGGAGCTATGGTCCTCACCGGCGCCGCCATGACGTTCGCTGCCTTCACGACCCGGCACTCGGAACGTGACAAGACAGAATATGGTGAGTTGGCCTTTGTCGACGAACTCACAGGATTGCCCAACAGGCGCCAGTTCAATACCAAGCTGGAGCAGGAACTTGCCCGCTCAGCCCGGCACCAGTCGAAGCTAGCAGTGATGTATTTCGATCTCGATCAGTTCAAGGCGATTAACGATTGTTATGGCCACGAGGCCGGCGATATGGCCATCAAGACCTTCGGTGCGCGCATTCGATCCGTCGTTCGCTGCGAAGATCTGGCAGCAAGATTGTCTGGCGATGAATTCGCCGTCATTGCAACAGAAGTGAAATCATCGAATGCTGCAAAACTCATTGCTGACCGCGTCTTCAAAGCGATGAGCAAGCCAATCCAGTTCCAGGGCACACTGATATACGCCAATGTGTCAATTGGCGCTGCTGTTGTCATGGGCGGAACCGTCGATTCCAAAGAAGCCCTGCGCCACGCTGATCTGGCCCTTCTGGAAGCCAAAGCCAAGGGCCGCAACCGGCTCCAGATCTTTGATCCTGAAATGGCCGAGACGCTGCGCTCGCGGAAAATTATTGAGACGGATATGCGCGAAGCGGTTCGCCAGAACAGCTTCTTCCTAGCCTATCAACCGCTCGTTTCGCATGACGGGGATTCGATCCACGGCGTTGAGGCGCTGGTGCGCTGGACGCATCCGGAAAAGGGCGTAATTTCACCTTCAGAATTTATTCCTATTGCTGAAGAAATCGGGCTGATCAATGATATCGGTGAGTTTGTGTTGCGGAGAGCCTGCCTGGATATTGAGCACCTCGATCCGATCAAGCTGGCCGTGAACATTTCGCCGATCCAGTTCCGCAGGGAAGACTTCGTGCAGCGGATCGAAACCATTCTGACTGAAACCGGATTTGATCCGAACCGGCTAGAGCTTGAGATCACGGAAGGCGTTTTCATTTCCAATCCGGATGAAACGGTCGAAACCATCCGCAAGCTGCGTGAAATCGGCGTGCGGATTGCGCTTGATGACTTCGGCACCGGTTATTCCAGCATGTCTTATCTCCGCGAGTTCCGGCTTGATCGCATCAAGATTGACCGTTCGTTTGTGGATCAGATGACGGACAGTCCGGAGTCCCGCGAGCTGGTTAACAAGATGATCGAACTGGGCGGAACTCTTGGGCTTAGCGTTACTGCAGAAGGCGTCGAGACCGAGGATCAGGTGCGTATGCTCAAGGAGAGTGGCTGCGAAGAACTGCAAGGGTATTTGTTCTCCCGGCCGATATCAGCGTCAGAACTCACAAAAACAGCGCTAGTCGCAGAGTCCGCCGCGAATCTTGGAAACGAGGATGCGCCGCAACTTGCCTTGGTAAGTTGATCCGACAGGAGAGTCAGGAGGGTTGGGGCCGTGGACGTTTACGTTCGCGGCCTCATCACTTTTCCGGCAAGCAGGAACATAATTACATAGACGATCAGTCTATAGATGACGGCTGAACCGGGCGGTATGCAAATGAAGGAAAACCCTTTCACGCCGCGAAGACCGATTTCATGGGCAATGCGAATGGCTTCATAGTCAGTCATGCCGATGGGCTCAGCCGTTTGCCCAGAATATCATCAGGCACAGGGCCTGAGCAGCCGATTACATCCATATCGAAATGGGCGTATACGGCCTTAGTCCCGTTACAGGCGTGATCCAGCGCCTCGCAGACCGCTTCTATGCCCATTTTTCGCAAGTGCTAGCCGGAGATGAATTTCGCGCCGTTTGCCAGGAGTTCGCGGATGATCTCCTTGTCTTCCAGCATACCACGTGGTCCGATTTCAATCAGATGTCTGGTATTGATGTTCGGCTGGAACTCAAGTGTCTTCTGAAGCCAGCTGGAACCTCCCGCGATCTGCGGGTCCATCGTGACAGCATCAATGCGCTCAACGTCCCAATGGGTATCCAGACTAACGACCCCCACTTCACCTGTCGTGTGCTCTGAAACGCATTTGGCAATGGTGTAGGATCCACACGGCGATTTCTGGCCCAGAACGATGGGCAGGGCACCTGCGTTCAGCGCGTCATTGGCCTTGTCTTCGATCGCGCGCTGGACGGCGAGGATGACTTCCGGCGTCTGAATGTGGTTTGCCTCTTCGGGGATATCCGCATCCCCGTAGTCGACCACGTTCAGGTGTTCGAACATATCCAGATCAAAATCCTGGATATAGCCGGACTTGTAGCGGATGGATTGCTGAGGAGCGGCGAGCCAGTCGGTTTTGGGAACGCCGGCATACTCATCAAGTCGGGCTGGTTGCATAAGGGGCACCGATGATCACCGCATCAGCGCCTTTGAGGTCGGCCGTGGTCTTAACGTGCGTGCGGGCCTTCTGCGGATATGGCAACAGAGGCAACGCAAACACGTGATCTTGTTAATGCGCAATGGGCGGAAATTCTTTATGCAGGTGCTGAGCAACGGCGCGACTACTAGACAAACAGCCTCGGTCCGCCGCATGCCCGGATTTTGAACCAGAGGCTTGGAGACCGAGTTGCAACCTGAAATCTACAATCTGGCACGGCTGCCTGCCTCAAGCGCGTTTGACCTGGAGCTCGTGCGCCGCATGCGCCATCTCACTGCAAAGCTTCTGGTCGAATCTGGTCACCGGGTCCTGATGCTTGGCGCCAAGGACAATCGACTAGCAGAATATATCGAGAAGGTCACAGGTGATTCTGTCACCAGTTTTTACAATACGGTAGGCTCATACGACCGTCTGATCTCTGTCGGCGTGTTTGAGGGACAGCGGGATTTCAAGGCTTACTTCAAGCGGATATTCACGACCGTGCAACGCAACAGTGTTGTTTTGTTGCACGGCATAGGCGAGCACAAACGGGGCAGCTCGTCCGGATATCCTGCCATTTCAGAACTCCTCACAAAGGTGGAGGCGACAAATTTTCTGATCAAGGATCTGGAAATCATCCCGGGTGATCAGGCGAGTTTTCTCTCTGAGTGCCGGGCCAGGACGAACAATGTGATCCTTGCGACCTATCTGGAGAACCATGCCGAGGCATTCCGGTCGCAAAGCCGATTTCTCTACGAATTGCAGCTGTCCCCGTTTCAGGATTCTGTGCCCTTCACGCGCGACTACATAAGTGAAAATGAGGCCAGGCTTGCCGAACGCGAAAAAGAAATTGGTCTGATCGATTGATCAACGTCAAGGTGTTGCCCCTGCGGCTTTCAGGATCTCCACCATCTCGGTGTAGCTGCGGCGTGTGGCCATGGCCAGCGGTTTGACGCCATTGCCATCGGCGAGGGTGACGTCTGCACCGGCATCTACGAGTGTGCGCAATGTTTCCATATGGTTGGGCCCTCCGTCTCCCAGGACGATGGACTCGATCAAGGCTGTCCAGTTGAGATTGTTGACGCGATCCAGCGGGGCTTTGCCTGCGATCAGTGCCTTGACAACTTCCACATGCCCAAGATGTGCCGCAGCGATCAGTGCCGTGCCATCGTAAGGGCTGGTGATCAATCCAGTATCAGCCCCTGACGCAATTGCGAGCTTCACCATTTCAATATCGTTCAGAACGCTTGAGATTGTCAGAAGGTCATAGGTACTGTTTTCCAGTGCGTTGAGGTTCGCTCCGGCCTTTATCAAAAGTTTGGCCGCCTTGTGATTTTTCATGTAGCCGGCGACCATGAGCGGTGTCCGGCCGCTGCCGTCCCGGGCTTCTAGGTCCGTGCCCGCCTTGATCAGATCGGAAATTTTGGAAAGTTCGCCACCGAAAACAGCAGCGTGAAATCCCTTGTAGGTGGCAATTTGACTCGTAGTAAGGGGGTTTTGAATGAGGTACAGCAGGTTTGTCAGGGTGGGCAGCTTTGGTTCGGGAAGATAAACCGCGGACGCACTTGTTATAGAAACGATAAGGGCCAGAACAGTGGAAATTGTGCGCATTGCCTTGTTCTCGTTGTTTTGGTTCCTAGTTCTGGTCAAAAAGCTGCTTAACTCTTTTTACAACCAGCGGCATCGGATCTGGCAGTGTCACCGGCGCGCCGTCGTTGCCATCGCCAAGATATTTTGCTGCCCCAGTGGTGATAACGGCGTCATGCAACCTGCCCATATTTCTCGGCCGCCCCATCAAGCCCGTTTGTGCCAAACGACCGCCAATTGTTGCTAAAACTTCGGCGAACCGCCGCTTTGGCAGGTCGAAGATATGTACCGGCTTGTCGTGCCTGCAGGCTTCCGCGAGCATGGATGCACTGTCACCGGACACAATGAGTTCATCGCTTAGCTCCAGCAAATTCAGATACGGGTTTTGTTCATTGGGAGCCCAATCGAATAAATGGGTCTGGCTTTGGAGTGACCAGGTAAGCTGGGCCGAAATCCCCTTTGGCGTCCTTGGGGAGGTGCAGATGATGCAAGTGCCGTTGCCTTTTGTGAGTTTGTTCATTTCTGAAACCAGATTCGACACTGCCGCTCCGTTCATTCTGTAGGGCCAAGGCTCACCGCCTAGTACGATGCTGAACCAGGGGCGCGGCAAAAAAGACAGTTCGTTTTGTAGAGTAACTGAGACACTAGGTCTTTGCGTTATTGGTTGATGCAGCGGCACGGGAATCTGCAGGACGTTGGGATGATCAGCCACACCATATTGCGGGGTCGTGACAACCAGATCAAAATTTGATGAATCAAGCCTTGGTCGCCCAAGTTGAACGAGCTGGGTACGGCCGCCGTTTTGATCCTTTATCCAGCGGGCGACCGGAACGGTGCGCCTAGCCACTGCAATCACCAGATCCGGCCAGGGTGGTTGCAGGAGTGGTTTTGAATATCCCTTGAGCGAAGCAAGCGTGCCGCCCAGAAACGTGTTGGGACAATTGAAAAGCGCATTGAAGCGGAGCGTTTTCAGTTCCTGAGGCCAGCCTAACGCATCGGCAAGCGCACGGGCTTGCGCACTGTCCCCAGTCCGCATGGTTTGGATAACCCAGACCAAAGGTTCTCCAGTGGTACTCTGCTCTTGTTGCATCAACATTCTTACAGCAGCAAACTCTGCATTATTCAACCAGTTTGGCGCAGGACGTTCCGGCATTCACATTGCACGGTCTGTACGTATATATCCGGCTCTTTTCGCCATCACTATAGGTGACTTGCACCGAAATTATTGATCTTCCGCGAGCGCTTCTTGTGCCGGGTGTATTTGGGGGCATCAAATTTAGGATTGTAGCGGAACTGGTCAAGAAAGTTGCTCTCGGCCTGGACCGAAACAGGTGCCGCTGTTGCTATAAGGCGACAGTTGAAACGAGAAGGAGTGGGCGTAACATGGGGAACCTCACTTGTTCATTCTATTAGATGCACCTTCCGCCATCAACTTCAAGACAAACACCGGTGAGAAAGTCTGCTTCGTCACTGGCGAGAAACAATGCGGCATTGGCTAGATCGCGCGGTGTCGAGAGGCGGCCTATGGGCACTGTCGAGACAAATTTGGTGTACATCTCGTTTGTCACTTCGCCTCCGAGGAATTCGCCGAGCATCGGCGTGTCGCCAGCCACTGGGCACAGCGCGTTCACCCGGATGGCTTCCGGCGCCAATTCGACAGCCATGGATTTGGTCAGCGTTACGACGGCGCCCTTGGAGCTGTTGTACCAGACAAGGCCGGGACGGGGACTTATGGCTGCCGTGGAAGCCGTATTCACGATCGCCCCGCCACCATTTTCGCGCAGCGCCGGCAATGTTTCCATAGCGGACAGGTAGAGACTCTTGACGTTGACCTCGTAGATTTTGTCGAAGGTTTCTTCGTCAACATCCATCATCGGCTGGTTGCGCTGGGGCATTCCCGCATTGTTCACCACAGTGCTCAGGGGACCAAACGCAGACTGGGCCAGTTCTACCGAAGCGCGCAGTTCGTCTCGCGAAGTTACATCGCAATGGCTGAACCGGGCTTTGCCGCCATCGTCATTAATCGCAGAAGCAACACGTGCGCCTTCCTCGTCATTGATGTCTGCCACGACAACAGCTGCGCCTTCATGGGCGAACAGCCGGGCAATTCCTTCGCCAAATCCGGATGCGGCCCCTGTAACAATTGCCACTTTGTTTTTCATGCGCATGGGGTCAACCTTCTACTTGTTCGGATTTGGGTTTGCTTAGTCTAGCGTTTTTTCAAGCTTCGTCATCCGATCTGTAAAACCGGCGCTCCTGTAAACTGCAAGGGCGCGTTCATTTTTGGAAAGGGCCGCGATTCTGAAGTATTTGGCGCCAAACTTGCGGGCGCGTTGTTCGCATTCATCCAAAAACGCTTTTCCCACACCCTTGCGCTGCGAGGTGGCGATTACAGCCAGTTCAGACACTTCAGCATACGTGTAATCCTCTTCGTAAGGATCGCCATTTTCAACTGCAAGCAATAACGCTGCATAGCCACAAACTTTGCCGCCGTTCTCGGCGATGAGAATGTCACCGCCATACTTTTCACCCCTATCCTACTGCTTCGCCCCGCTTTAGCTGCCTTGAACAAAGCTTCGGTAAGAAGCGCGTTACGCGTATCCAACTGGATGACATCGGTACCGGCCGGTAGCGGTGTGAGCAGATCATCAGAGATGACCTCCCCGAACAGAAGTCGATTTCGCACAGTGGAAAGCGCCGCGATTAGCCGGCCATTCATTTGCGCCGCAGCATCGGTGTCGGCCGGCTGGGGCACTGATGATTCCAGTGGCTTGTCGGCGTAGGCATCGGCCGACCACCAGCCTTGGGTGTTGCGCATGCGTGCGGCCTGATCCCCGGGCAGCAGCGCACAGAGCGCTTCGTTGTCGTCACGCGCCTGTGTGACGAGTTTTTCTGCCAGATCGGGTCTCACGACCCAAGGGGTAGGTTGTGTGCCCAGCACGAACTTTGACAGCACAAAATCGATCACAGGCCGCCCCTGCCGCAAATCGGGATGGCGCTGGAACAGGCGCAGCACCTCTCCGGGCAGACTGACATTTGAGGTCTGGCCCCGCGGCAGTTCTGGCTCCGGCGTCAGCCCGTAGGCGTCAAAGAAATCGCCGACAATGTCGCGCGACATGAGCCGAACCGTGATTCCTGTGCAGGCCGGATGACGCTGCCATTTACGCAGGTGGCTGTGCCAGAGGGTGGCCTGGCGAGCCGACCAGGTTTCCAGAGACGGGAACTTGTCCCAGGCGCCCCATTGCTACCAGCCAGAATTGACGAATTCAATTTGTGGCCGGACCACAGCAAACACGCCGAAAGAGACGCCAAGGGCATCCAGAAATCCGTTTTTGGCCATCATGTTGAAGTTCGAAAACCAGCCTTCGTTCGACAGGATAACATGGTCGTTGTTGGCCAGTAGTCCGCGCAACTCAGCCAGTGTTTTGTCGCGATAAAAACAGTCCATGTCGCGCAGGTCTTGCGCGAATGATGAGGACTCATATCCAAAACTCTGGGATTGGGCCACTGCGACAAGGTCGGGGCTGTGCAACAAACCACGCCGGGCATGGAGTGCTGCGTAGACTAGTCCAGGTGTGTTAGGCGCGGTTAACCGGGTTTGGGCGGATAGAGCAGTTTGCAGGGCACTCGAGCCGCATTTTGCACTGCCGACATGCAGGATAAGGCGGGGATGGCCCATATTGTGGTTTTCCTTCCTAATTTTGCACCGCCGTTTACACCTCGCAGCCGCGCATATAGCCCACCCCGGACCCGACGCCGTGTCCAGTTCGCCATTGGATTTTTTGGCACCGTTCCACGCCAGCTCAGACCTTGCGGCTCCACCGCTGAAAGGGGTGCGGGCCGGATATTTGCGACCCATCTCTACCCCTCCTCATCCATCGCCTTCCGACCGACATTCCCCAAGTGGTCTGCCGTTTGACGTCAAGATCGCCTGATCAGGGTCGCTGATCAAGCGTTTTGTGCCCCTGGAGGTGCACGTGGCTGCGCAAGCAGCTGGAACTGTACGGATCAAGCCGCAAATCCGTGGCGTGCTGGCCTGGCAGCGGGGTGTTTCAGCGCGTCGGACAGACCTGCCCTGCCCCTTTCGTTCGGTTTCGGGCCGCTTCAGCGTCAGGCAAATGACGGGGGCGCTGGAAGGCGGCGGATGTGGCAGCGAGAATGGCGCGCACCATCGGGCCGGTGACGGCCACCTCGGCCAGCTGGAAGGTCATGGCGCGGGCGTGTCGCACGACGCGGGCGCCGATCTTGATCAGCTTCATCTGCAGGCTGGTCAGCGACCAGTCGGCCATTTCTTCGGGCAACTCAAGGCAGCGCAGGAAGGTGGCCAGGTTGTCGGCCAACGCGTGGAGTTGCAACCGCACCTCGTTGTCGCGGAACCGTTTGCAGGACAGCCGCGTCCAGCGCAAGGCGTATTGCCTTCCTTGATGTGCTGCTCGGCGGGGCCGCGCTGATTGTAGAAGCGGGTGACCTCCTCGGGCTCCATCCTCGGGCTCCAGGGGCAGGTTGGTGACGATGAAGCCCACGCGGGCGAACAGCTCGCCCGGGGGCCATTCGATCCTGGCGATGACGCGGCGCGGTTTGTTCCAGGATCCGCCCTGATACTGGAAGTCCTCAAGGAACCGCTTCACTTTGCTCTTTGACGGACGCCCCACGGGCCGGGTCAATCGGTGCGCCCTCTTCTCCCGCAGGACGCCATTTGCGGGCCGCCGTATGGCGTGGAAACAGCCCGCCTCATCGAGCCGCTCATGGAGGGCGGGGAGCGCATCGGCGGCATCCGCCCGGAAGAAGCGCATGAGGTCGCGCCTGGCAGACCGGGCGATCACCGGGTCGAGGACGTCCCGGCCAGCCATCGGCACGGTGGACGTTGCCGTTGCGCAGGGCGCAGCGGTCCAGCAGGCCGAACCGGTTGAACAGGAAGTGCGGGTGAGAGCAGGTACAGTCGAAATGCCCGTTCCATGCGGACCCTTTCTGATCGCCATGGGTGGGACTGACGGAGCTGTCCATGTCCCGCACGATATACTTGAGACCTTTGCGGTCGTGGAGCCGGTCGATCCATTGGCCGTTCAGGTCGGCCAGCGCGTCCCGGTTCTCCGGCGCGGCCAGCGTCCCGGTCTCGAACCGCCCCATCTGCGGGGCCGAGAGGCCGCTTGCGCGTCGACAGCGCGGCCACCCCGATCTGACGCCTCACCGGATCGAGGGCCAATTGGTCAGCGTCGTTGACCTCCTCGTAGCCAGCAAGACGCCCGCAGACCGATTGCCGGAACAGCCCGCCAAGCCGATGACGCCAGGCCCGAAAGTCCGAGCGCGTCATCAAGCTCGTGCATCACCAGGAGACCGCCATCCGAACTGCTCTGCGCGCTGCGGAATTCCAGCCGCACCCGGCGATCGAAATCGACCCGGTCACCCCGGTCTGAACCCGCACCCTCCGGGTGATCCATGGGGTGATCCATGAAACACGCCTCTCAAAGCCATCAACACCATGCTTTATATGGAAAATATCAAGATCAGGACAGCAAAATCAGAGATTTACTTGGGGAATGCGGGTTTCAATGTCGTTCTGGAAATTCTGGATGTACCAGGGACCAATCTCGCTCGCTGGCTTCATGCGTGGTTCAATGGCGAGCTCAAAGTCCTGGAGTTCCCGGATGAGACCAAGCAGGTCGTCTTCGTCATTTTTGGTATAGGAGCGGATTGTAAGACTATGAACCACGAGCATGTAAGTCGTTGTCTCAATCGCTGAACGCAGCGCCGGCAGGATCCGATGAGCCGTGTGTCAGAGCCGGGTTGTAGATGTACAGAGTTGAGCAATAGGGGCAGATGATTTCGCCATCGTCACCCATGTCCAGATATACATGCGGGTGATCGTATGGCGGTGTTGCGCCCACACACTGAAACTGCTTTGCGCCTATGGTGATCTTGTCCACGCCGGCATCGTTCTGAAATTTTGGCTTGCCATGGTCGACCATCGCGCATGCTCCGAAGCTATAGGTTTCCCAAGACCGCTGCTTGAGATAGACCGCGATTAGCATATCTTCCGGGGAAGAGAAAGAAGGCGCGCGATGGATTTGCAGACATTTAATTCAGATGGGGTCGAAGTGGCCTTTTATGAGGAAGGAGAGGGGCAACCCATCGTCCTGATTCACGGGTTTGCCTCCAGCGCCAAGACCAACTGGATTGAAACAGGCTGGGTCAAAACACTTGTTGATGCTGGTCATCACGTGATCGCCATCGATAACCGCGGCCATGGCCGGAGCGGGAAGCTGTATGATCCTGGCGCATACACCACGTCGATCCTGGCGTCAGATGCCGCCAACCTGATCAATCATCTTGAAATCGGACCGGCTGCTGTCATGGGGTATTCCATGGGCGCGCGGATAACCGCCTTTTTGTCGATTGCGAATCCTGAGCTGGTAAGAGTGGCCATATTCGCCGGTCTGGCAGAAAACATAATCAAGGGCATTGCAGATGGCGAGGACATTGCTCTAGGGCTGGAGGCTGCTTCACTTGATGAAGTAACGAAGCCGCAACCGCGCGCGTTCCGGATCTTTGCCGAACACACTGGTGGAGATTTGAACGCCCTGGCCGCCTGCATGCGCGCGTCCCGTCAAACTCTCTCAGAATCGGAGCTGGCGGGCATCCGGTGCCCGGTGCTGGTCGCCGCTGGAACGGATGATGATATTGCGGGGCGCATTGAACCCATGGTCGAAGCGCTCACTTTTGGGGAAGCTTTGCCCATTCCCGGGCGCGACCATATGCGCGCAGTCGGAGACAAGGTTTACAAGCAAGGTGTCTTGCGTTTTCTCCAACAGCATGGCTGAACTTGGCTCTTTAGCGCCTAACCAAGAAGAGAAAACGGGGCACATGGACGCCAAGACACCTGAAACATCGCGTGAAAAAATCTTCTTCACTGGGCATCAGAACAACAAGATTGCCGCTGATCTGCATATCGCGGCCACGGATGATCCGGCTGGTGTTGTTTTACTGGTGCATGGCGGTGGGCAGACGCGGCACTCCTGGCGCGGAAGTTCGGACATTCTCGCCAAAAATGGCTGGACGGCCATTACAATGGATCAGCGGGGCCACGGAGACAGCGAGTGGTCGCCAACCGGTGCGTACGATTTTGAGGATTTCAGCGAGGATCTGATTTGTGTGGCAGATCAGATCGCGGATCGATTTGCCAACCGGCCTGTGGCCGTTGGGGCATCGCTGGGTGGAATCGCATCAATGCTTGCAGAGGGGCAGAACAAGCGGAACATTCTGTCCCGTGTCATTCTTGTTGATGTGACTCCGCGGATCCGGCTTGCGGGCGTTGTCAAAATCCTCGGCTTCATGGCCGAGCACGCGCATGAGGGGTTTGCCTCTCTTGAAGAGGCGGCAGATGCCATTGCCACTTACCTGCCGCATCGGCCAAGGCCGCGGGATCTCTCGGGGCTGGCGAAAAACCTGCGCAAACATGATGATGGCCGGTATCACTGGCATTGGGACCCGAAGTTCATTGAAGCGCGCCGCCAGCACGGCATGCCTGAATCCCGGGGCGAATTGCAGAGGCAACTCGAAAATGCAGTGCGAAGGATCGAAGCACCGACGCTTCTTATCCGTGGGCGTCAATCAGAGTTGGTTGATGAAGAGATGGTTGCCGAATTTATGGCGCTCGCGCCCAACACCAAATTCGCCGATGTGAGCGAAGCCGGCCACATGGTCGCTGGCGACAAGAATGATATTTTCACCGATGCGGTTCTCGAATTTCTGGACGATGCGTGACGGGGCTCTGCTCTTAATTTGATAGGCGCCATGCCGTTTCGTGTCGGATTGTGCCATAATATCTCCGGCTACCCCGATAACGCTTGAAGTGTTTGCGGTAGCGGTGCGGGAGATAGGAGTTTCCGTAATAATACCTGGGATATGGCTCGTAGTATGGGTCGCCATATCCCTCGTCGTAATCATCATCGTAAGGCGAATAATCGTCAGCATGATAGTAGGTGTCTTCGTCGCGAGCGGCGACCGAAAGACGTTTGACATTCCAATCTGCGGCTGCCGGTACTGCCGATGCTGCCCAAATGGCAGCCAGCACAGGTATGAAGTGTTTTCTTCATGGACAAATCTCCTGAGTCTCAGCGCGGCAAGCGTTCTTCAGGACATAGGGTCCCGCGAGTCGGGCTTCAATATGTTGATCAAGTGACTTAATCGTGACATTTCCCTTGGCCCGAAGCGTTTTGAGGCGGTATCAATCACACATGTTTTCATCTGTTCTTATTGCCAATCGCGGTGAAATCGCCTGCAGGGTGATACGCACCGCCCAACGTCTCGGAATGCGGGCGATCGCGGTCTATTCGGAGGCTGATGCGGACGCTTTGCACGTCAAAATGGCCGATGAGGCCCATCTGGTCGGGCCGGCCGATGCCTCAAAGAGCTATCTGGACAGCAAGAAGATGCTGAAAGTGGCAAAGGCCGCTAGCGCCGAGTGCATACATCCCGGATACGGGTTTTTATCTGAAAATGCCGAATTTGCGGCAGAGTGCGAAGCTGCCGGTATTAAATTCGTTGGCCCGTCTGCTGATGCGATCCGCGCCATGGGGCTCAAGGACGCGGCCAAGAAATTGATGTCCGGAGCTGGTGTGCCTGTTGTCCCGGGATATATGGGGGACAATCAGGCAGGAAAGTTCCTTGAACTGGAAGCCGGCAAAATCGGTTATCCGGTCCTCATCAAGGCTGTTGCCGGCGGCGGCGGCAAAGGGGTGCGCCGGGTGAACCGGTCACTGGATTTTCTGCCGTCGCTGGAGGCCTGCCGGAGAGAGGCGAAAAACGCCTTTGGCGATGATCGAGTTTTGATCGAAAAATTCGTTGAGAAACCGAGGCACATCGAATTCCAGATCTTTGCGGACAGCCATGGAAATGCTGTCCACCTTTTCGAACGTGATTGTTCTCTGCAGCGCCGTCATCAGAAGGTGCTTGAAGAAGCGCCTGCTCCAGGCATGACCGACGAGATGCGTGAAGCGATGGGGGAGGCGGCCGTGTTGGCGGCGCGTGCTGTTGGCTACGAAAGCGCGGGGACTGTTGAGTTCATCGTTGATGCGTCTGGTGGATTGCGCCCTGATGGCTTCTATTTCATGGAGATGAATACACGGCTTCAAGTTGAGCATCCCGTGACGGAGCTGATTACGGGACTCGATCTGGTTGAACACCAGTTTCTGGTTGCATCCGGCGAACCCTTGAGTTTCGTCCAGGAAGATCTCTCAATTGACGGACATGCCGTCGAAACCCGGCTCTATGCGGAAGACCCGCTCAACGAGTTCCTGCCTCAATCTGGCAAGCTGCTGGACCTGGCCTGGCCAAAGAATGTGCCCGGTTTGCGGATCGACACAGGAGTTGAAGCTGGGGCCGAAATCTCTCCGTTTTATGACCCGATGATTGCCAAGGTCATTGCGCATGGGGCGACCCGGGGCGAAGCGTTGGACAGGCTTTCGGGCGGTTTGCTGGGAACGCGTGTGCACGGTTTGCGCACGAACCTGGCATTCCTGAACGCGCTTGCAACCAATTCGGCGTTTCGTGACGCCAAACTGGACACAGGCTTCATTGAGGCCAGGTGGGAGCAGATTGTTCCACCAAGCTGGAAAGAACGTGCGCTGGTGGCGGCTGTTCTAAGCAATTTGGAATTGAAGCGGCTTGCGGTCCTGAACCCAAATCCGTCCACCACACCGTGGGGCATGGAGGCAGGCTGGTCGATGGCTGGACTCGGCCGGTGCGACCGGCTGCACATGATGATTGACGGGTCGGAAGCCATAGCTGTTATCGAATGGAATGGAGGCGCGCGCATATCGGTTGAAACCGGAGACGTATCTTATTTGCTGGCCGTCAAAGTCATTGAGCTTGGTTCCACATCGGTGTCTGCCACCTATCAGGGCGAAACCTTTTCAGCCACCTATTCGGCTGCCCCAAGCGGTGACAGGCTAATTGTCGTCACCAGCGATCGGGTCATGGTCGAAGCCGGTCTGCAGGATTTGACGGCACAGGAAGACGGGGCAGGCGCAGGTGGAAATTTAATCCGCGCGCCAATGTCAGGGCGTTTGATCAAGCTTTCGGTGCAGGTGGGAGACAAGGTTTCAGCTGGCGACCCCGTCGCGATCCTGGAGGCCATGAAGATGGAGCACGCACTTAGCGCAGGTTTCGATGCGCGTGTTGTGGAAGTCGGGGCCGCTGTTGATGATCAGGTCAGTGAGGGCCAGCTTCTGGTTGCGCTTGAACCGGTCGAATAATCCACAAGCTGACCCGGTCTTGCGGTTTCAATCGCGTCTCCAGCCTATTACATTTGCCGTATGACCGTTCATATCATCAAACTCAGCGTGGGTTCAGAAACCGTTGAAAGCCTTGAGGAATGGCAAGCTCACCGGCTGCGTCAGGAAGGCAAGCTTTACCACACGACGCGCATGCGCCCGCGGCGGAGAGAAGATGTGCTGAACGGCGGATCCATTTACTGGGTTATAAAGGGCATGGTGCAATGCCGTCAGAAGATCACGGATCTTGAAGAGTTCACGGACGCTGAAAATATCCAGCGCTGCCGGATTATTCTGCACGAAGACCTTATTCCGGTCCGCCCGATACCCCGCCGTGCCTTCCAGGGGTGGCGCTATTTCGACCCTGAAGATGCGCCGGCTGATCTCACCAAAGCCATGATGAAGGCCGACATCCCGCCGGAGATGCGTAGTCAATTGGCGGAGCTGGGACTCATCTAAAGTGACCTGCCCTCCAGGATCTGCCTCGTTTGTCAGGAGGGTCCGTCACTGGGCAGGAGACGGATAATGCGTAAGAGCAGGTTTTCAGAAAACCAGATCATTGCGATTTTGACGGGGCAGGAACGGGGCAGCCCGACGGCGGAGGTTTGCCGCCGGCATGGGATCAGCCCCGGCACGTTCTACAAATGGAAGGCCAAATATGGCGGCATGGGCGTTTCCGAGGTCCGTCGGCTTCAAGGTGCTTGAGCAGGAGAACGCGCCAGGCTGAAGAGGCTTCTGGCCGACCAGATGCTCGATAATTCCATCCTGAAGGACCTGTTGGGAAACGGCTGACGGGTCCGGCTGAACGCCGGGCCGCAGCTCTGGACGTGCTGGAGCGCCATGAGGTCTCGCAGGCCCGGGTCTGCCGCCTGATCGGGGGCGATCCGAAGACGGTGCGGCGCAAGGAGAAGAAGACAGATGAGAAGATCAGACAGCGCATGGGCGAGACCGCGGCAAACCGGCGGCGCTTTGGCTATCGCAGGCCCGGTCTGATGCTGGAGCGCGAGGGGATACACATGAACCACAAGAAGCTGTACCGCCACGGCCGCGGTAGTCAGTGTCCACATTTGTGATCAATGTACGTTGCTCAACCACCCCGGTCAAAGTTTGTGCCAACCGGAATAAAGAGAATATCGCGGTCACTCGCCGGATCAAAACCCCGGCAGATATAACTCAACATGCCTAACTTTGGCGCATTGACCTTGCCGTTTCGCGATAGTGCGCCCTTGCTGAATATGGCTTGGGGAACGCCGGCTGCAGTGGCCATCTGCACATAACGCCTCATCACAACACGGTAGAGCGGGTTGTTGAGATTACGCCGTAGGATAGCCCCGGCAAGCTGCAGGATAAAACTGAAGGGCCAAATGCGCGCCCATTCTCCAGCGCCGTAGGACAGTGCTGCTCTCCTTGATGCAAGGTAGGTGACGAGTGGATAGTCGAGATTGCTCCTGTGATTAATGAAAAATACCACCGACATGTGTGGCGGAACCTCTTTGCGGACTTCCTCGTACACCCAGCCGACCCTCACATGATATATGGATCGAAGGAACCGGCGGGGCAATTCGGTAGCCCAACCCGAAATATAGGTAAGGATTGAACGAGAGTACGATTTCGCGCGCAAATGCGACGATTTCCGCCATCACGCCGTCGCGTGTGACGACTCGCTCTTGCGCTGTGGCGGCAACTGTGGTGAGGACCGCGGGGTTGTAGACCGACGATTGATGAGCACCTGGCGCTTGGTAAGTTGAAACAGTGGCAATTTTAGATCGAAGCGTGTGTTTACATCGGCGATTGCCTTGTTGACCGAGCGGCGTGCCATCCATCTGAAGGCAGGTAGCAAGAACTGATTGACTATTGTGAACACCGCCAAAAAGACCAACACGACGGCAAACCAGATGGAAATGGTTATGGTTCCAGACATCGGTCAGGCTGTACACTCCGCTCAATCAACTTTCCCTGGATGGCACTATTACCAACCCAGGCGCCACGCTTTTCGCCCGGAGCTTGCAGCGAAGCACATTTCCGCTTCAAATGAAAATCACCGGTGTGGTGCCTTGCGGCGGATCTTCAAGGTCTGTCATTCGTCCGCTGGCAGCGGTCAGCATCAAACCTCGCGTTGTGCCAGATGCAGGATACTGTCGGCATCCATATCGAATGTTATGGCCACCGCGCATTTGGCGCTCTTTGGCCAGGGTGGCGGGTTTGGGATCAGTTGTCGGTGTTTGCATATGGTTCTGCGGCGCTCCGGTCTGTTCTGGTTTCAGAAGAAACCTGACACTTCGACCAGAAAGCCGCAAGGCCCGCCGGTTTCACGGCGGGGCCCAATCGGAATAATGAACAGCGCTTACGTGCGCTCAGGAATATCGACCAGCTTGCCGCGGGGGATCTCCGCCAGCTTGTCGTAGAACGGAAGTTCCACGAGTTCTGCTTCCTGCATGGATCCATCCCTGCAGCCGACGTTTACCTTGTCACCGGGACCAAGGTCCGCAGTGTCCAGCAAAGCATAGCCGATGCCGTGCCCGAGATAGGGGGAAGTGGCTCCTGCGGTGATGGTGCCGATGCGCGCGCCAGCCTGTTCAACTGCGCCAGAGATCAGGGGTTCTCCACCAGCGCAGGACACCCCATGCAATCGTGCTTTGCGCGAAGCTGTCTTCAAAGCATCCTTCCCAATAAAGTCGCCCTTGTCCTCGTCCACGAAACGGCCAAGTCCGGCAGCATAGGGTGTGGTTGTCGGGTTGAAGTCTGACCCCGCGTTCAGGATGCCGGCCTCGATGCGCCGGATGTTCATGGCATCCAGACCAAAGATCTCCATGCCGAACGGTTTGCCAGCAACATCAAGATGCGCCCAAAGTGTATCGGCATCGTGGTGTGGCTCGGTGTAGAATTCCCAGCCCAGCTCATTGGTGTAGCCGGTGCGGGTAATCACCACCTCTTGTCCGCCAAACGAAACGCGCACCACGGCGAAGTAGCCGAAAGGTTCCAGCATATCATTGTCGCTGGCCGCTTCCAGAATCTTCAAAGCGTTTGGCCCCTGTACCTGGGAGACAAAAACGTCCGGGTCAGAGATTTCCACATCCATGCCAGCGCCGTGGGCCCGGGCCCAGTTATAGAAATCTCCGTCCGCCTGTGCGTACCAGAACTTATCCTCCTCAAGCCTCAGCACGATGCCGTCCACGAGCAATCCGCCATCCTCGTAGCAGGCCAGACCATAGCCGCAACGGCCCACTTTCACTTTGGTCATATCCTTGGTGAAGAGCTTGTCGAGCAGGCGTTCAGCGTCTGGTCCCTGAAATTGTAAGGGAAACTCCCCGGTGTTGAGCACGGCCGCCTTCTGCCGAAGCAGCCAATAGCCGTCTTCGGTGCAGTGATCATCAAAACAACAGGCCATGTGGCGCCGGTTGTAGACACAATAATGAGGACCCTTCGGGCGCTCAATTTCATGGTAGGGGTGGCGGGTTAGGGCATAGTCCCAGCCGGCTCCTGGCATGCTCGTTACGAGATCTCTTGTCTTCCCATCACTTGAACGCATCTTAAGTCTCCCGAATGTCTTGGCACGTGTTCCACCCATATGAAATTGATGCCAGATCTAAGCGCAGAAGCTCTCATTGGAAATTGATTTGATCTTTCTCAAAAGTAAACTAAACTTGATTATGGAAAGCAAATGGCTACCTTCATTGCGCGCCTTTGAAGCCGTTTTCAGACATCTGAGTTATCAGCGTGCTGCACAAGAACTGAATTTAAGCCCGGCGGCAACGAAGCAACTTGTCGGCAAGCTGGAGAGCACTCTTGGAACCTTGTTGCTGAAGCGCAAGGGCAGAGGGCTTGAACTCACACGGGAGGGGCAGGCCGGTCAGGAAGACCTCGCCGCAGCCATGCGCTACGTTGCATCGGCCATTGCAAAGATGCGGCGGCAGGATGCCAAGAACAAGCTGATTGTCTCGGTGGAATCCTCTTTCGCAACGGCCTGGCTGGTGTCTCGGCTTGAAGAATTCCGATATCAATGTGCTGATTGATTCCTCCCAACACATCGTCGACCTCCATCAGGGCGAGGCGGACGTGGCCATTCGTTACGGCGTTGAGCGGGCCACATCTCTCATTTTCCATCGGTTGTTCGATGATCAGGTATTTCCAGCCTGCAGCCCGGCACTGGCAAAAGGTCCGCCTGAGCTGACACAGCTGGAGCAGCTAGCAGACAGCACATTGTATCCATTGGGATATCTCCCGACTGGATTGGGCACGTGAGACCCGGTGCTGGTTCACGTGGAAGAGCTGGTTATCGCATGTGGGTGCCAGCCATCTGGCGACTGACCAGGGATTGCACTTCAACGATTACGGTCTGGCGGTGCAGGCGGCAATTGCCGGGCAAGGCGTGGTGCTGGCCAGCTGGCCGATCTTGCGCGACCCTGTTGCGGCAGGATTGCTGCAGTGCCCGTTCTCTGAAAAGGTGACCACGGACATCGGATATGACCTGGTCACCACACCGGTGGCGGTTGTACGCCCGGAAGCCCGTGCCTTTATAGACTGGTTGACCAACGCTGCTGAGCGTGAACCGCAGAGACTTTGATGGTGCGTCAGACGACGCCGCGTTGAGCAAATCCTTCGATGGCTTCGCCAGAATAACCCAATTCATCCAGTATGGTTTGCGTGTGTTCGCCCAATTCCGGCGGCGTACCGTGCACGGACGGGCTATCTTCGTTGCACCGGAATGCGGCAACGGTTGGCTTCAATTCCCCGTGCTTGGAATGGTTGGACGGAAAGGCTCCAACCACTGAGCGGCTGGCGACTTGCTCACTGGCAAGGGCATCGTTCAAGGTGCGAACCCGCGCTGCGGGTAGTCCCGCCTCGATCAGGATTTCTTCCCACTCGGTTGCAGGCCTGGTCTTCAGGATTTCAGTGATGACCGGTTCGTCCTGCTCGCCTCTTCTGGCAATGTCCGGTGTCCGCAGATCCTTGACTTCTTCTGCGATGTCGTCGCGTCCAAGTGCACGCCAGAATCTGACATATTGTGCCGGAGTGACGGCGCCGATCATCAGGATATCGTCAGCGGTTTCGTATCCTCCATAGCCAGCGAACGGAACGCGCGCATATTGGGTTCGTCCTGGCGTCTGGCCTGTGGTGTTTGTATTAAGGACACCTGAGGTCATGAGCATGAGTGCCGCATCCAGCATGGCAACATCCAGGTTTTGACCTTCTCCAGTCCGTTCCCGGCGGAGAAGTGCGGATGAAATGGCAAATGCGGCCTGGGCACCGGTGCCATAATCGAGCACGGGCGGGCCGATTAGAACCGCATCGCCATCTGCTGGACCGGTTTGCGACATCATGCCGGAATAGGCCTGAATGGTGTTGTCGAACGCGGCATGCTTGCGCTTGGGGCCGGTTTGTCCGAACCCGGTGATTGAACAGTAGATGATGTCCGGTTTGACTTTCCGCACATCTTCGTAGCCGAGCCCCAACGATTCCAGCTTCCCTGCACGGAAATTCTCCACCACCACGTCGGCCGTTTGGGCCAGTGCCATGAAAATTTCACGGCCTTCTTCCGTCTTGAGATTAAGGGTTATTGCCCGCTTGTTCGCGCCCTGGGACTGAAAGTGCGACCCCATCATGGCATCGTTGAATGTGGAGACAGCACCAATCTCCCGGTTCATGTCAAAATTATCGGGCCCCTCGATCTTGATAACGTCGGCGCCGAGCACGGCAAGCTGATAGGTCGAGAACGGACCTGCAAGAACGTGGGTGAAATCAAGAACCCTGATGCCTTCAAACGCTTGCATGTTTTTCACTCCCTTTATTATTCAGATGAGGTCTTTGTGAAATTTTACTGCCGAGCAATCTGTTCGCCCGGCTGAGCGATCCAGCTCTTTGCTTCGCCTTCGTAGAGCGGACCGGGATTGCCGTGGACAGTGGTTCGCCACATGACTCGCTCGTGGTTGTTCACATCATACCAGGTGGCGCTGTGGATCAATGAGCGGTTGTCGTAAACGACGAGATCCCCCTTGGTCCAGTGATGGGCGTAGGAGAACTCCGGGCCGGTATAGTGATGCATCAGTTTGTAGAGCAAATTAGCGCCTTCTCCGCCGGGGCCCGGCTCGTAACCAACCAGAGGCCCTTCCAGCCAGTCCATCTGCCCGGCTTCACACAGGAACAAGGCACGCTTGCCCGTCACCGGGTGCACGCGCACCACCGGTTGCCGCTGCGGTCGCTCATGGGGTTTCAGCAGATCAGGTATCTTGCCTGCACGCACATCCTGTTCCGACCGGCCGGCACCGGGCATTACATGCAGGCCTTCCAGATTGTCGGCTATGGCCTTCAAGTCAGCGGGAAGAGCTTCATAAGCCGCGATTCCATCGGCGAAGAGCGTTTGTCCCTGGTCTCTGGGCGATGGCACAACGGCGAGGAACAGGGATGTATCCGGTGGCGGGCGGCGAAAGGACTGATCCGTGTGCCAGCCGCGCCGGTGCGGGAACTGGATGGGAAGCTGTCCATCTTCCGTCAGAGGCGGGTCGGGCCGCGGCGGGGGCTTGACCGCGCCCGCAGACTTGCCGGCGATCAGAAGAATTTCCGGCACATTGGGATGAATGCTGTGCCGCGCCCTGATCGTCTGGCGGTAGTCTTCAACTTCCGGCCCGAAGAGTTGGCTCATGCGCAACAGAAGGGTCGGGTCTTGCGCGATACCTTCCAGGCCCCTCAGCAGCAGCAGGCCATTGGCTTCATAAAATGCATCCAGAAGTGCATCCTGGTTTTGCTCGGCGGCCGACACAATGGTTTCAGCGCCCTCGGCGCCTTCAAAGGAACATACAGCGCCGAACGGGGATCCCGGGATCGGACCTACCTGGATTGAAGGGTTCGTCATTGTCTAAGTCTAACTTTGCTCTTCGCGCGGTTGAACCAATGCCAATCCGGCAATCATGACGGCAAGTGCGGCCCAAATCCAGCCCGAATGGCTTTCAGAGTAGAGCACAATCCCCCAGCCCACACCCGAGAGCGTCACCAGATAACCCATCTGGCTGGCGAAGACGGGACCGGCAATACCCACCAGATAGATGAACGCACCATAGGCCGACGCATTGATGACGCACATGGCTATGATAAGCCATTCCAGTTTCCCGGGCGGAAAGGTGAGCGGCACATGGGCGCCTGCCAGGTAGACAATCGGAAGCATCATGATCGCGGCAATTGTGAACATGCCGATGAGCAGCGTGAAAGGGTCGATTTCCTTTGGCCTGCGCAAGGTGAGATAGATGTTCTCAACGGTGTAGCAAAGCGCGGACAATAGAGCTGCCAGGATCCAGATGGCGGCCCTCCGATCCGGCAGAGCAGAATCCGGGAGCACGATCAAGGCAACGGCAATCAAGCCAAGGGCCACACCAGCTGCGCGAAGCCCTGACCAGCGATCTATCCCGAGAAGGCTCGTTCCAACGAACGTCAGGATCGGTACGGTCGCGATTGTAATGGCTAGCACGCCCGCAGGAAGATGGATAGCCGCATAATAGTAAGCCGTTCCGGAAACGGACGTGCCGAGAATACTGCAGATCGTATAAAACTTCAGATAGCGCGGGGCCAGCGGGATGGGTGTCCGGCGTACGGCATTGATTGCAAGGAGCCCGATCGCGCCGAGAAGCGCATTCCAGAATGACAGGCCAATCGGATGAGCGCCTGTATCAATGGCGAACTTCATCAACGAAAATGTCAGGCCCCAAAGCAGGCCGAAGCCGATCAGCACAAACCAGGCAATCCATGTGGCGTTGGGTTTTGCAGGTGAGGTCTCAGGTACATTGCTCATTTGCTACAACGTCTTCGGCAAAAATCGCGATAGCAGTCCCATGCCGATGCTGGCAATGCCTCCGGCGACGAACACGAACGACAAGGGTAAAACGGCCAGTACACCGGCAAAGATGCCCGGGGTGAAGAGCGACGTGCCATGCCGGTAGGTGGTGTAAACGGATGTCATTTCAGCGCGCTCGCGCGGCTTCACGGCACGCAGGAAGGGCACGTTGCCGGCTCCGTCGACGAGCGTAGCAAGAAACGCTGACAGCCAGAGCAGGACCATTGTTGCCGGCGGCCAGGGTGAGAACAATCCAGCTGCGATGGTTGCGGCGCCTGTGACGCAATAAGCGGACATCAGCAGTTTTCGTATGCCAATCCGTTCGCCAATCTTGCCCCAGACGCGCACGAAGATCATGGGCAGGACCCCAAGAGAGACAATGGCCCCCCCGATCTGAGCGCTGTATCCGGATTCAGTTACGAAGATCGGGGTGTAGACAAAGAACATCAGCCACCAGCCGTTTCTGCCCACGGCAAGGGTCCAGGCCAAGACGAGACGGGGTTGCTTGAGGAAGCGCGGGATGTAGGTCAGCGGCCGGGGAGGTGGCGATTTGGCAGCCTGAATGGAGGGGTTGTCACTGAGCCGGAGGATCCAGAACATGACCAGCAGGCAAATTGCGCTCATGCCGACTACAACGTAGGTCAGACCATCGAGAATGTTCTCGTTGAGATAAATGCCGAGCCACGGGCCGGCTGCGAACGCCATACCGGAATAGAGCAGCCGGCGTGGTTCGAAAGAATTCAGTTCCTTTCGCGGGATGTGGTCCATCAGGTAAAGACTGATGGTGATTTCCAGCATTGCCGTTGCCATGATCTGATAGGCCAGACCGGCAATCAGGCCGCCAATAGTTCCCGTGGCAATAAGGCTTACGGATGAGAGGTACGCCAGCGCGCCAATAGACATCATCCAACGGCGTTTGAGTACATGCATCATCATGGGCAAGCCGAGACTGACAACAAGGCCGATAAAGCTGACCGCAAAATAGACGAGGCTGACCATCTGGGCGTCACCCAGCAGCTTATATGCCTGCAGCGGGACAACGGTCATTAGCAAGGCGCGGCAGGTGGATTCCAGCGTGAACAAAATGACGAACCCGCTCGCGTGTGAGCGATCCACATTGTTGACAAGGACGGGAAGGTAAATGCGCCGCAAGGCGGTGAGTCCAGAGAGACGAGGTCAGCTCTCGGTCATGCCATCGTGCTCTTCCGATGCATGACCAGCGTCTGTGCAGACTATGCGCAAAAAGCCATGGCCAGCAAGTGTAAACGCGGTATGGTTTGCCTTTGATTTTCCTCCGCAGGATTGCACGCAAATGACAGACACGATTACGTCCATTCAGACCTACCTGGTGCCGGGCGACGATGACCCCGCGCGCTGGTGTCCGCGCAAGGCCTACGTGTTTATGCGGGTTGAGACCTCGTCCGGTGCCGTTGGATGGGGAGAGGGGTACACGCTCAACTTGCGCGAAAAGAGCCTGGTCGCTTTGATCCATGCCTTGGGTGAGACCTTGATCGGCACCAATGCAACGGCGATCAGGGCAGTGATACACAAGGCCTTCAATGCGTTCGGCGAGCATCGGGCCGGGATCGATGTGTTCGCCGCGGCTGCCGGAATTGAGATTGCGTTGTGGGATGCATTGGGAAAGTCGCTTGGGGCGCCTGTCTACACTTTGCTTGGCGGAGCCTGTCACGAGCGGCTTGAGATCTACGCCAATATCTGGACGCGGCGGCCCGTGACCCCGGATCAGCTGGCAGCCAAGGCGGCGGCGCAAGTTGCAGATGGATTTCGTGCCCTGAAAGCCTATCCCTTCATCGCAGGCGGGACCGACGAGGAGGGCGTGGCCAAACTAGCCGCGATCCGGGAGGCTGTTGGGCCGGATGTCAAAATCGCCGTTGACCTGTGGCGGCACTCAACACCTGACCGGGCCCGGGATTTGTGCGCCATGATGGAGTCCTTCAATCTGGATTGGGTGGAAGATCCGTTCGCCCCCAGCAATGCCTTGGCGTTGCGCACCCTGCGCGAGCAGGTGCGCCAGCCCATACTGGTGGGGGAAACATTGGCGTCGCGGCGAGACTTCCGCGAGATATTCGAGAAGCAGGCGGTGAGTAAAATCAATCCGGACATTTGCGCTGCCGGCATTGTGGAGATGCGGGAAATCGCGGCCATGGCCGAGCCCTATTTCATCACCGTCTCACCCCACAATTACAACAGCATGGCCCTCGGCGGCTCAATCATGGCCCATGTAGCGGCAGGCATCCCAAACCTCGGCCTCTGTGAGTATTTCCCGGAGGTCGCAGATGACCTCGATCATCTGTGCAAGGGAAGGCTGATACCGGAGCAGGGAACCCTGAGTTTGCCCACAGCCCCCGGATTGGGCGTCACGTTCGATGAGGCGCAGATGGAACAGTTCCGTGTTGAACCGTGAAGGGAGCTACTGGGGCGGGGCACGGACGTAGACAATTTTGCAGATGCCTAAACCGTTTTGCGCTTATGGCTTCTCATCGCTGGATCAGGTAGCCTCAGATCAATGGTAGATCTGCGCAGAAGATCGAATCTGAAGGTAATGAAGTTCGGAAGGTTCCCCTTGATGCGATGGTTGTTTGCGGTTCTGCTATTCCTGTCAGCGAGCCTAATACCAATGGCGTGCTTGATTGTCTCTCAGGCCTTTTCAACCCGGCTGCTCTCTGGATTCATGCAGACAAAGGAGGATTTCCGATGTCTGCAACTGTTGGCGTTCGTGATGACTATGATGCTTCGACCCTTTGCGGCCTTTCCAGGACGAGCGAAGATCTCCGTCAGGCCCGGCGTTTGCTTTCGCTTGCTTGTGTTCATGACGGGATGAGCCGGGCGGATGCGGCGAAGGGGGGTGGTGTGGCCCGGCAGAGCCTGAGGAACCGGGGGCACCGGTTCAACGAAGTGACGTGTCCCCCATGGGTCCCGTGTTCATAGGGGAGATCCTGTTTCCTCATACATCATCTGGTTGCTGTTATCGAGCGCGCGGGGAGTGGAGTATCCTACAGCTCCTCACGCAAGCGCCCGTTGAAACTTTCCACAAACCCGTTCTGCATTGGCTTTCCCGGCTCAATGCAAGGCCAGCCGACACCGGTCTCATTCTGCCATTCCAGGAGGGCTCTGGAGGTGAGTTCGGTGCCGTTGTCGCTCACGACTGTGTCCGGCTTGCCATAGAGCCTGATCAGGTGGCAGACCCGGACCTGCGAGACCTCATGGCGATCCAGCACGTTCAGAGCTGCGGCCCGGCGTTCAGCCGGACCCGTCAGCCGTTTCCCAACAGGTCCTTCAGGATGGAATTATCGAGCATCTGGTCGGCCAGAAGGCGCTTCAGCCTGGCGTTCTCCTGCTCAAGCACCTTGAGCCGACGGGCCTCGGAAACGCCCATGCCGTCATATTTGGCCTTCCATTTGTAGAACGTGCCAGGGCTGATCCCATGCCGGCGGCAAACCTCCGCCGTCGGGCTGCCCCCCCCCGTTCCTGCCCCGTCAAAATCGCAATGATCAGCTCTTCTGAAAATCTGCTCTTACGCATTATCCGTCTCCTGCCCAGTGACGGACCTTCCTGACAAACGAGGCAGATCCTGGGGGCAGGTCAGTTGCACCAGTCGCGGTGCACTGCGCTGTAGCGCTTCAGGACGCGGAGTTTACCGTGCCATTTGCAGGTTCCGCCTGTGCGTTGGGCAGCAGCGCGACGTGTTTTGAACTTGTAAATTAGCTTGTTCTTGGCGCGTTGCAGATAAGTTCCGTCTTCTGCAATCAGAAGCGACCGTACAGTACCGGCAGTTGACGGGCTTGTCGTGGACAGAGTGATAGTTGCGGCAAGAAGGGCTGCTGCGAGAGCGATATTGTGGTTCCTGATCATTGGGTATTCCTCCAGGTTTTGTTTTGTTCGCTGAGCTCCGGAATGAAGCTGGCGTCGTTTCAACGTTGGAAGGGGACCTGGGTTTTGGCTCTGAACCGTGCCCGTCACATCCGTTCACGTTCCGTTTAGAAAACCGGATTTCGGAGTGATCCGTAGTGCGCTGTGTTATCGATCAGCAATAGATTTCGGTGTCAAGAGCAGCCTGCATTCGCAATGTGCTTGCTTGTCGCCAAATTCGAAGAAATTGGCATAATGCCTTTTATTTCTCTGATTTGTACGCGCTGAGTTTAGAGCGTGTGTGCAGTCCATGGTGTTTTTTGAGCCGCAAGTACATTTCGCGTCCCAAATTAGAGCCAATCTGGGTTTGGTGCTGCGTCGAGTTGGTGTAGTTCTGGGGTTCGATTCAATGTTTTCGAGCCAGAAATGAGCGATCCAGAGTTTCAGGAAAAAGCTGTCAGCGAGGTTTTTGCAGGGTATCCGGCGGAAATCAGGACTGAACTGTTGAAGCTTCGCACCTTGATTTTCGAAACTGCTGCGGCGACCGAAGATGTTGGCCCGTTGCAGGAAACACTCAAATGGGGACAACCGAGTTACCTTACGCCACAGACCAAGAGCGGTTCCACTGTTAGAATTGATCAGGTCCGCAAGAAACCGGATTCATTTGCCGTCTATTTTCATTGCCAGTCCGGTTTGGTGCCCGATTTCCGGGAACGTTACGGCGATCAATTGAAGCTTGAAGGCAACCGGGCAATCCTGTTTGAAGCAGGACAATCGTATGATGAAGCCATTCTGCGGCACTGTTTCAGTCTGGCTCTCACACACCACTTGCGAAAGAAGAAGAAGCGATGAGCCAACCTGAGCCATTTGAACTTGCCGTTTCTGACGACGCCATTGCAGATCTGCAATCACGTGTTTCGAATGCACGGTTTCCGGAGTGCCCGCCTGGAGATCCCTGGGCCTATGGTTCGTCCGTCGAGTACATGCGCGAGCTGGCTGGCTATTGGGCAGCAGATTTTGATTGGCGAACGCACGAGGCGAAGCTGAATTCGTTCCCGCAGTTCAAGGCGCAAGTTCACGATATCGATTTGCATTACCTGCATGTGAAGGGAAGGGGACCTGACCCTGTCCCACTGCTCTTGATGCACGGCTGGCCTGGCTCGGTGTTCGAATTCATGGACATCATTCCGCGGTTGACGGATCCGGCGCGGTTTGGCGGAAATCCGGAAGATGCCTTCACGGTCATTGCGCCATCCATGCCCGGATTCGGCCCGTCATACGAAGCGGGCCAGAGGCGTTTCAGTATCGAAGAGATTTCCGATTGCCTGGTAACATTGATGGTCGATGTGCTTGGACATGAACGGTTCGCCGCACAGGGTGGCGACTGGGGGTCATTTGCCGCTTCACGAATGGCCTATGTGTATCCGGAACGCTTCATCGGTATTCACCTCAATATGTTGCCGTTGACGAAAAATCCGGCAGTCGCGGCAGATCCCAGTCCGGCGGAGAAAGCGTATTACTCTGAGCTGAAACATTTTATGCGCGAGGAAACCGGCTATCAATGGATCCAGGGCACCAAACCAAACACACTGGGCTTTGGACTAACGGATTCTCCCGTAGGTTTGGCGGCCTGGATCATAGAGAAGTTCTGGCGCTGGTCCGATCATGGCGGTGACCTGGAAAGTTCCTTTACCAAGGATCAGATGCTCGCAAATGTCTCTCTGTACTGGTTCACCGGGGCAATCACCTCATCGTTCTGGCCCTACTACGCCCGCCTTCACGGCGATTGGCCCATTCCCATTGGCGAGAAAATTCAGGTGCCGACTGGATATGCAGGGTTTCCGGTTGAGATTCTGAAACCGCCACGATCACTGGCTGCCGGCATGTATGGCGACATCCGGCGCTGGACCGAAATGCAGAATGGCGGACATTTCGCGGCGATGGAACAACCGGAAGATCTGGCATCAGAGATTGTCGCTTTCTTCCGCGAGCTGCGATAGACTTGGGCAAATCTTACGGGAGTACGGAGCCGATGGGTACTGTAAACAATGAAACGATTGAGACTTTCAAGAAGGACGGGGTTGCCGCTCTTCGCGGTGTGGTGAGTGAGGATTGGCGGCAGAATCTCGCCGAGGCCATCGAGGCCAATATGGCTTCGCCTGGACCTCATGGGAAAAACCATGCCGGCGACGATGGCGGCGCATATTTTGGCGACTACGTGAACTGGCATCGGTTCACGGCATTTCGGGATGTTGGTGTGGATGGATCCCTGGGGCAGATCGCCGGCGAGTTGATGGGTGCAAATCAGGTTCAGCTCTTTCACGAGCATGTGCTTGTTAAAGAGCCTGGCAATTCAAGCGCAACGCCCTGGCATCAGGACCTGCCGTACTACTGCCTTGATGGCGGCCAAACCGTGAGCCTTTGGGTACCGCTCGACCCGGTGAGCAAAGCTGTATGTCCGCATTTTCTTGCCGGTAGCCATCTCGGCCAGGCCACGTATATGCCGCGGAGGTTTAAGACCCTGAAGCCGCTGGAAGGCGATACCAGCACCTATAAGCCGTTCCCGGAAATTGATGAGGTGCGTGATGCAGGCCGTCTGCGGAGCTTTGATCTTGAACCGGGCGATGCGATTGCCTTCGATTATCACACCTTGCACAATGCGCCGCCCAATCAAACCGGGACCCGGCGAAGGGCTGTCAGCCTTCGTTTTGTGGGGGAAGATGTCCGCTTTGTGGATCGGCCCCATGAACTCTCACCGCCCTTTACCGAAATGGGGCTGGAGTTGAACATGGGCGACAAACTGCCTGAAGAGTGGTTCCCGACGGTCTGGCAATCAGGAAACGCCTAAAGACTGTTCCACAATCTGTAGGATTTGAAGGCGAGTTCCCAGCTGAACTGCCGGATGCTGCGGAAGCGCTCCGGGACAAATTCTGCGATTGGCACCGGCAGGTCTCCATCAATCTTTCCGGCAATATGGCGGGCAACCGTTCTGCCAAAAACTGTGCCGGGCGCGATCCCGCGGCCATTATATCCCATTGGGGCGAGGAGACCGGGGCCAGTTCGTAGACCCTTGGAATGTTGTTTGACGTCATGGCCACCTGACCTTCCCAGCAGGTTTCCCATTCGACCGGGCCAAGCTCTGGGTACCAATGCTTCAGGGTCTTCTGGCCCCAGCGTTTGCAGATGGCAGCATCCGGTCCAAATTTCTTGCCCATGCTGGAGATGATCACACGGCCGAAATCATCAATGCGAACCGCGGTCATGATCTTGCTGTTGTTCCAGAGTGGCTGGCGGCCCGGCAGAACCTGTGCAACCCGGTCGCCCAGTGGTGTGCTGGCAACCTGGAAGAAGTGCAAGGGCGTAAAAGTGTCGCGCAAGCCGGGCCACAGATCATCGCTATAGGCGTTTGTTGCCAGAATGACTTTGCCTGCGGAAACGGTGCCTTCAGTTGTCGACAAGGTCCAATTGTCTCCGTTCTGTTGCAGACCCGTTATACCATCGCTTAATGCTCACACCCGATGGGCCCCTTCGCGCCCTCCGATTGAGATGACGCGCCCTGGTTGATGCATGAGGGTGTTCCAGGCTTGGCAGCAGTGATCTGCGATGTCGTCGCAGGTCTTAAACGAGGGTCGAAAGCCAGATGTCCCGGATGAACGGCCAGACGTTCTCGACCGGGTTCACCTCTGGTGCCCTTGGCGGCCGTGGGACGAGGGTGATGTTGTCGGGGACAGTCCCTTTGGGTGAGGTCTGCCCTCCCGCCCGATCAAGGATCAGGAGGGCGTGTGCCCCGGCCTCGACCTGTTGACCGATGAGCTTGAGAGGCTCAGCCATGGGGTGAGTGTCGCACCAGGGCATGACCCGCCCGTCGCCCTTGGCCCTGGCAGGGCAGAGGGCGCCGAAGAGACAGGCCCCTTCGGTCCGCTGATCGTGCGGCGCGCGGGGCCGCGTCCCCCGCCGCGCCCAGCGTCGCGTGCGTTTGTTCTTCTGACCCATCCGGGCGTCGTCCTGAACCCAGAGCTCTATCGGCTTGCCGCCCCATTGGGTGCGGATGTTGTCGACGACGTCGCAGACGTTTTGTTGAACGCCTCGCTGGCCTCGTCGTGCTGTGCGGAGTGCTGTGGGCGGGCGGAGAGCTTGGCCAACCCCATGGCGACCCCCATGGCGAACCCGATGGCGCTCGGTCCCGTCCCGGCGTCTGATGACTGACCGGGACGCCCGATTCCTCCTGCGCTCCCTGCGCCAGATCGACCCGCCGCCAGCGCACGATGCCGTCCATATCGGGCTTTGGCCCCGTCTCAACAGTCGCTGCCAGCGCCGTGCGGTGTTCGTCTGTCAGGATCGGCGTCTTTGCGGGCGCCTTGCGGGTCACCAAGGCCTCCGCGCCGCCGGCCTTGAAGCGCAACACCCGGTCCCGGATCACCGGCAGGCCCCCGCCGCCGGTGCGCGCGGCCTCGCGGCGAGACCCACCGTCGAGGATCACCGTCAAGGCAAGAAGCGGCCGCGTCTGATCCGCCTCTTCGCTCTTGCGCGGCGAGCCTTTCCTCTACTGGGTCAAGATCAAGCGGCTGATCCCGGCGCTGGCGGAACAGTTCCCGGCAGCGCGCTTCTCGATCATCACCAACGGCTCTCTTCTCGACCGCGAAAAGATCGACTTCATTGCGACTTACGACATTGCCATCGCGATCAACCACGATGGGCCGGGGCAGCATCTGCGCGGCCCCGATCCGCTCTCCGACCCTGAAAAGCGCCGCTGGATTGAGGCATTGCTGACCGAGCGTCTGGACAAGACCTCGTTCAACGCGGTCCTCACGCGCGACAATCACGATTTGCGGGCGCTGAAGGCCTGGTTCGCTGAAAAGGTCGGGCCGGACATCTTCGTGGGGCTCGAGGGCGTGGTGAATGTCTATGATGCCGCAACTGCCATAGGGACGGGGCGGTTTGAGCCTGCGGAGCTGAACAGCCTGACGCGCGCGATTTTCGAGGCCTTGGTCGAGGACCCGAACGCCTTCGGCCTTAGCGAGCGCATCGACGAATACTATGCCTCAATCCAGCGTCAGCGCCCAATCGAGGCACTGGGCCAGAAATGCGGGATGGACCGCGAAGACACGATTGCCGTCGATCTGCGCGGTAATGTCATGACCTGTCAGAACACTGGCGCGAAAGGCGCACACAAGATCGGCCATGTCGCTGACTTCGATGCCATCGCCCTCGATACCGCGACGCATTTTGCCTTCCGATCTGAATGCATGTCCTGCCCGGTCGTCCAGCTCTGCAAGGGGTCCTGCATGTTCCTCGAGGGCGACTTCTTTGCGCAGTCCTGCGCCAACGAGTTCGCGTTCAACTTCGGGATCATGATGGCAGCCGTCTGGCATCTGACGGGGATGGTGGTGGTTGCGGTAGAGGCCATAATTCCCTCAGATTGCCCTGGGGCATGAAGGCTGCCAGACCTCAATTAGAGCGTTGATAATAAACACTAAATGAGCGTCTTGGTGGGACCTAAGACTTCTGGGAAAACCGAAATGAACCCGAAATATCCCGACATAACCGTTCAGCTGACTGGCCAGGACGGGAACGCCTTCATGGTTCTTGGTCTCTGTCAGCGCGCAGCCAAGGATGCTGGGCTTTCCAAGGATGAAATCAGCTCATTCTTGCAGGAGGCAACGAGCGGAGACAACGATCACCTACTGCAAACGGTGATGCGCTGGTTTAACTGCGAATAGAAGCCGAGCTGCTTCCTGCAGTTGCGTCAGCATAGGTTGCCGCAAAGATCGTCTCCGAAAGCCACTTCTTGAATGAGGGGCTGTCGCTGAACTGCTTAAATAGCTCTGTGTGGTCGGACAGCAGTTCAATAACGGCACGTTCAAGCGCCTTGTCGTGTTCGATGCGCGCATTCTGCTTGTCCGAGTTTTTCATGGCATTCTGATAGGCCTTGTCGGCCGATACCTTCACCGGGAGCTCTTCCGCAATGACCTTTCCGATCTTGTCATGGTCCTTCCAGTCGATGTTGCCGAACATCTCGTTGAAGGTCCTCAGGATATTGCTCAACAGATCGAGTTCGGGCTCGGGCTTACGACCGCCACCAGCACTGGGCACCGGCCCGATCTCGGCATCCGCGTCAGGAAGTACGATCGCCATGGCGGCCTGCGCCTCGACGCGATAGCTATCCATGTTGATCGCCTCGATGATGCCCTTGGAGAGGTCCTCCTCCTCCGGCGCAGGTAGCTTCGGCGTCAAGAAGTTGAGAAAGATCGACAGCTTTTCCCAGTCGGCGTTGCTGTACGGAAGGATCGCCGCCAAGAAGCCGTATGTTCTCGTGAACGCTTTTGCCTTGCCCTTGAAGTCGACCTGGCCATCCTCATCGAGGTCAGTCTTGTAGACGGCGACACAGGCGTCGAGGATCGGGTCCAGCTTATCCCGGTCTGCACCGCCGAGGTAGAGCGCCACCAAGTCCTCTACCTGTTCCCATGCATAGACCTGATAGCCATCGAGCGCAGCCTTCAGATCGTGCAGCTTGTTTGGGTCAGTTTCCTCGCTGAGGATCGTGGTCCGGTAATACGGCTCGAACGAAGTCTTGATGGCCTCGAAATCGTTCATGAAATCCAGCACGAAGGTGTCGTGCTTCTGCGGATGCGCCCGGTTCAGTCGCGACAGCGTTTGCACCGCCTTCACGCCGGACAGCGTCTTGTCCACGTACATCGTGTACAGCAGCGGCTCGTCGTAGCCAGTCTGGAACTTGTCCGCGACAATCAGGAACCGATACGGGTCCTTCTGGATCACCTCCTCGATCTGACTGCTCGGAAAACCATTCAACGTCGCTTCGGTGACCTTCTGGCCGCCGTACTCATGCTCGCCCGAAAAGGCGACTATGGCCTGATAAGGGCTCTTCCGCTCCTTCAGATAGGCCTGGAAGGCGTGGAAGTACTGGATCGCACGCTGAATCCCGTTGGTGATGACCATCGCCCGGGCCGCGCCGCCGATCTTGTGGTGCGCCATGACTTGGTCGTGGAAGTGATCGACCATGATCTCAGCCTTTTTGCGGATCGCATGGTCATGGGATTCCACATACTTGCGCAGCTTCTTCTGCGTCCGCTTGGTGTCGAACTTGGGATCGTCCTCCACCGTCTTCATGAGCCGGTAATAGCTGTCGACCGGTGTGTAGTGCTTCAGCACGTCGAGGATGAAGCCCTCCTGAATTGCCTGCTTCATCGTGTAGCTGTGGAAGGGCACGTGCTTGATTTTGTTCCCCTGCGGGACTGGCGCACCGAACACCTCTAGCGTCTTGTTCTTGGGCGTGGCGGTGAAAGCGAAATAGCTGGCGTTCGGCAGAACCTTCCTCGCCTCCATCAGACGGTTGATGGCGTCCTCGACTGTCTCCTCTTCCTCCTCAGCGCCATTCGCGGCGAGCGCGATATTCATCTTTGCCGCGGTTTGGCCGCTCTGGCTGGAATGAGCCTCGTCGATGATGATTGCGAAGGTTCGACCGCGATGCTCGTCGCCGACCTCGTCGAGGATGAAAGGGAACTTCTGGACTGTCGTGATGATGATCTTCTTGCCGGCCTTCAGGAAGGCCCGCAGGTCGCCCGACTTTTCGGCGTGCCCCACGACCGACGACACCTGCGCGAACTGCTTGATCGTATCCCGGATCTGCTTGTCCAGCACACGCCGGTCAGTAACCACGATGACGGAGTCGAAGGTCGTCTTGCCGCCGGTTTCCAGCCCGATCAGCTGGTGGGCGAGCCAAGCAATCGAGTTGCTCTTGCCCGATCCGGCCGAGTGCTGGATCAGGTAACGCTTGCCGGCCCCTTCCGCCTCGGCATCGGACAGCAGCTTGCGCACCACGTCCAGCTGGTGAAAGCGCGGGAAGACCTGCTTCGGCGGCTTCTTCTTGCTGCGCTCGTCGCCCTCCTCGACCACCTGGGCGTAGTTTTCCAGAATGTCGGTAAGGTTGCGCTTCGTCAGGTATTCTTTCCACAGATAGTCGGTTTTCAGCCCCTGGGGGTTCGGCGAGTTGCCCGCGCCGTCGTTCCAACCCTTGTTGAACGGCAAGAACCAGGACGCCTTTCCCTTCAGGTGCGTGCACATCCGCACCTCGTGATCGTCCACGGCGAAATGGACGACGCAGCGACCGAACTGGAACAGCAGCTCTTTCGGATCACGATCCCGCTTGTACTGCTCTATCGCGTCCTCGACCGTCTGCTTGGTCAGGCTGTTCTTCAGCTCGAAAGTGGCGATGGGCAGGCCGTTGATGAACAGCCCCACATCCAGCGACAGCTTGGTCGCGTCCTTGGAATAGTGCAGCTGTCGGGTGACGCTGAAGATGTTGGCGGCGAATAGCGCCTCGGCCTTGGCGTTGCCCGGCGTGGGCGTGCCGTAGAACAGCTCCACTGAGCCGGGGCCGTGCTTTACACCGTTGCGCAGGACATCGATGACCCCGCGTTTGGCGATCTCCCCCTGCAGCCGATGCAGGAATTGCAGCCGCTTGGGCCCGTCCTCGCCAATCCCGAGCACCTCGACCACCTCCGGCTGCGTCGCGTTTAGGAAGTCGAACAGCTTCACCAGGTCGACGACGTGATCGCGGTCGAAGTTTTTCGATTCCCCTGCAACGTAGCCGGCCTCGTCGCTCAGAGACCGGACGATGAGCGCCTCGAGGCCCTTCTCACTCGTATCCGTAACGCCCATCAGTGTGCGACCAGCGCGTCGGGGCCGATCCAGCCCTTGCTCCTCAACACGTCCGCTGCCAGCGCGATCTGTCGGCGGGTGAAATGGCGCTTGCGGTCGTTCCACGCGTAGATGCACTCGACGACCTCGTCCATCGTCCAGGCCTGTTCGGTCGTGATGACCCAGTGCACGGTCGAGAGGAGTTCGAGCCCGAACGGCGTCTCGAATCCTGAGACCAGATCCGCGACACGATCAAAGCGGGCGTGTGTTTCCGGGTGGGTGCGCAGGAACTCGTCGGCATCCTGAACGGCGCCGGGCACAAGTTCGAGCTGCTTGTCGGGAGCGTCGCCACCGTCCCGATAGCCCGACACAAAATACCCTTCGATTTCGCGCAGCACATGCGAGAGGTTCTCTGCGTAGGGGCCATAGTGCCCCTTGACCACCCGGAGGCGGTCCAGAGAGTCCTCGCCGCTCGCCTTCATGAAATACATGAGCTTGTGCACCTCGAGCAGGGTGACGAACGGGTCCAGCAAGCCGCCGAGGTAGCGATGCATCAGGCCCACCAGCGCAGCCCGGCCGGGGGTCATGTTCGGCGCCGACTGCCGCTTTGCGATCTGCTGCGGTGCGGGCGCGCCGCCCGGCTCGAAGATCACGACCCGCAAATCATTGAAGCCGCGCAGGGCCTTCTCGATCCGGGGGCGGATCTTTTTCCAGTCCAGGCCGCCGAGGCCGCTTCCGAGCGGCGGGATGGCGATGGAGCGTATGCCCGTCTCGCGGATCACCCGCTGGAGGTCGACTAGTCCGTCGTCGATGTCCTCCATCCGGCTCTTGCCGCGCCAGTGCCGCTTGGTCGGGAAGTTGATGATGTAACGCGGGCTGGTGAGTTGATTGGTCTCGGTGACGAACATGCGCCCCGGCTGCACCTCGTCACGCTTGCAGGCGCGGGCATATTCCTCGAAATTCGCGGGGAAGGCGTTCTTGAATTGCAGCGCAATACCGCGCCCCATTACGCCAACGCAATTCACCGTATTGACGACGGCTTCGGCATCTTCGGCCAATATGTCGCCTGTCTTGTATTCGAACATTGGTGCCTCCCTCCCCCTAGTAATACCAGTCAGGCTTGATTTCGACATGGGGTTTGTACGCAGCCGCCTGAAGCGCGGCTCTGACTTGCCCGTAAACCTGCTGCGATCCTACACCAATTCGGCTGACCAGCTCCCATGGAAACGACTGTTCTACAAGGAATTCTGCCTGCTTGCCTTCCTTCTTTTCGCGCCACTCCCGGGCCTGAACGGCGTCCCAGTCGATCTCGCCGAGCTGGGCCAAGTCCGCGCGGTCCTCGAAGTAGACGGCTCCTGCGTTCGACAAGGTGAAGGCCCATCGGCGTCCGTTGCCGTTGGCCCATTCCACCGTGCCCGTGAGGTCGGCCTCGAGATGGACGATGGGGCCCTGGCCGCCGCGATAGGTCAGCTCTTCGTGGTTCGCTCGGTGGATCAGGTAGAGCATGATCGACCGCGGGCAGAAGTAGAACGGAACGCATTGGCCGACGAACAGGCGCGGATGGCTGTCGAGCGACAGGCAGGTCAGCCTGCGCTGCTTGATGTCGCTCATCCCGATCGTGGTGCCCATGGCCTGGCCCGCCGCCTGGCGTTGGACGATCTCCGCATCGCACAGCAGACCACCCTCGGCGATGATCGAGGGCAGCCGGTCCACGTGCACGATGTGATAGATCTTCGGGGCGGCGAGGGGCGGCATGGTCAGTCAACGGCCTCCGCCAGTTCGTCCGAGTCCTCTGCCTCCAGATCCTCGTCCAGCGCGTCTCCCTCGTCGGCGATCGGTTCGTCGAGGGACGCAGCGAGCTCGATGTGGCGCACGTCCAGCTTGCCGGTTACGACGTCGGCAATCAGACGCTCGCGGTATTCGCGGATCAGTCTGATTTCGCTCTGCGCTTTCTCGATGGCCTTGTCGAAGGCCGCCGTCTCGGAAACGATGTGATCGAGTGTGGCTTTCTGTTCGGTCAAATCGAGCGGAAACGCGACATGAAGGGTGCCTAGGCGCCCTTCCGAAATCGCCGGATACGCCACGCCGATTGACGCCCGAATGACACGCTCAATGAAGCTACTGCTCTGAAGAACATATCCGAGCAATCGTGGCTCGACAGTTTCAATTGGTCGCAGAACGGCGAAGCCCGTCGATGCGATTAGATCGGGCCATTCGTCTTCAATGAAGTAGACCGCCTTCAAATAAGTTCGGACCGTGGAAAGAATGGTGTCGCCTTTCTGCACGATCTGACGCGCTCGCGACGGAGCATTCTCGAACTTCATCCCCTCCGGTTTGGCCGCAAGAAAGCCAGTCCCAACGCAGCTGATGTCCAGATAATCGAACTCATACTCCGGTGGGGTCTTGTCGCTGAGCGCCTTGGTCTGCTCGCGTAGCCAATGCTTGAGCGGCTTGACCTCCCAATGCGCTGGAACCTCGGGTATCCAGTCGATGCCGGTGGGCTTCATCGGGGCGTCGGGGTTTAGGCCGCATGTGACGGCCCGGTTGATGATCGCCTGCTTCTGCCCGTTCAACAGCCCAATCAGCCGCCGCTTGTTGCGGATCAGACGCGCGGTGCGCCGGCCGTGGTCGTCGAGGAAGTCGGCGATGCGGGTCTGCTCCTCGGTCGAAGGAAAAGCCGACGGCATCTGCTTGAACTCGTCCCAATAGAGCCGATTGCGGTCCGAGACGATCCCGCGCGAGAACTTGTTCACCTCCCGCATGTAGGCGGACGTGCGGAAGAGATGGGTGTAGTAGCGCGGATCGACCTCGGGGAACGGCCGTGCGACCACATAGGCGGGGCTGATGAGGCCATCCACCGGCGCAACTCCCACCGCTCCCTGCCACATGCGCATCATGTTGTAGGCGACGTCGCCCTTGGCAGCGCGCTTGTACTTGCTGCGATTCGCCATTTGCTGTTTCCGGGCGCCATTCTCCATGTCGCGCACCCGAACGCCTGTCCGCAGCGAAACCTCGAGGATCGGCAAATCCTCGAAACCGGTCTCTACCCTTTCGGAGAATAGGCGGCCGTTGCGGCGCACGTCCCAATGCTCGGGGATATCGCCGAGGCAAGGCAGCCCGCTGTCGCAATAGTACGGATAGCTCTTCAACGCTCCACCCTACAGCCCCTCGAAATAGGTCTTGATCTTCTGGGCCATCAGCTTGCGCCGCGTGTCCAGAAACTCGTCATAGTCGGGCGCTTCGCCGTTAAGCAGGCTTTCCGGCAAGCAGCTCATGGCCAGATTGCCGCGCAGCTCATCCATGTCTGTAATGCCGCCGTGCTTCTTCGGACCACCGTTGCACTGGTTCGCGATTTCCGCGAAATATACCTCGGGCGCGCGGTCGCCGATGCCGATGTTGATCTCGCTCTGGGCGAGCACGAAATTGGCAATCTGGTTATAGCGCCCACGTGTCATGCCCTGGCTTTTCAGATGATTGCGCGGATATACGTGATGCACGTCGCTTCGGTTCAGCAGCAGGTCCCGCACCGTTATATCGCGGGACAGGAAGCCCAAGTCGCCCAGCTTTGCCTGCGCCGCCTGATAGACCAGGAAGTAGGGACTGGAGGCGGAGGAGGTCTCCATTTCCTGCGGCAGCAACGTCGTCCAGAAGCTCTCCGGCAGTTCTGCGTCGATCACAGCGTCGGTGTATTTGGCCAGGCCCTGCGTTTCGATCTGGCGGATATCGAAGTCAAAGGTCGTCTCGGGGCTACCCGAGTACCGCCCACGCAGAAGCGACATGACATACCAGCGCCGCACCAACCGTTCGATATCGGCGGCAGGCATGCCTTCGGCGCGGCCACGCAGATAGAGGACATAGGCGAAGTTGATGGCGTTCTGGCTGCGGATCAGTTTGGAGGTTATGAATCCGGCCGAGCGCAAGATCATGGTCAGCCGGTCGAAATGGGTCTTGTTGATGAAATTGAGAACGCCCGTCTTCAGCTTGGCGAAGGCGTCTTCGGCAACAGCCTCTTCATATTGCTTGGTCTCGAAATTCCGGCCTGAAAGCAGGGCAACGAGGTCTTGCAGCTTGCCCCTACGGAATTCCGACGTAAACGCTACGCGCAGCATGTCGGTATAGGACGGGTCGTACAGGTCGTCGTTCGCGTCCTTCAGCCAGCGCATTTTCGGGAAGAATTCCGATGAGGCGAAGGTTTTGTCGCCTTTTTCGATGTGTGGCAGAAACTCGGGCGCGACCGCCAGATGGCAGAAATAGTCGATGGCCTTGCGCAGCGTATTGCCGCCGTATGTATCGTTGGCGGCGATCTTGGACATGGCAAAATCCGCCTGGCTCAAGGATGCGCCCGCCGAGTTCACACGGATGAAAATCTCGGTCACCGTCTCGATGTCAAGGTCTTCGGCCAGCTCGATGAAACCGACATGGTTGTTGATTATTTTGCGCACCCGTTCCAGCACGATGGACACGTCGTCCTGATCCACATCGGGGTTGCGGGCTACATAATCCCGCGTCAGCTTGGTCAGGCTCGCATCAGGTGAGAACACGTCGGCGAGGTCCGGTATCCATGCCCCGTCCTTCTGGATGGCGGAGTTCGAGACTTCGAACTTCTCCTCCACCGGATGAAAGGCGATGCGAATGCGGACGGTCTCATAGTCCTTGGTCAGCACCTCGCGGCCCAACAGTGCCGCCATGAGCGCGGTGACCCGCTGTTGGCCGTCAATCAGGATACGCTTTCCGGAAGAGGTCGAGCCGTCCTTCAGGCGCACAGAGGGATTTCGCCAGGCAATGAGATAGCCGACGGGATAGCCCTGATAGAGCGAGTCGAGCAGGTTGCGGACCTTTGTCGCGTCCCACACGAAGGGACGCTGGATCTCGGGGATAGCGATCTCGCCGGACTTCACCCATGTCAGAAGCGTCTCGATGGGGTGCGGCGTCACGGAGTAGCGTTGGGTAGCCATGCTCAGTGCCCTCCCACGAGGACGTCTTCGAGCAGGCCTTCTGTCTCTTTCTCAAGCGCGCGAATATCCGCTTCGATCTCATCGAGCGTGCGCAAGGGCTGCGGCTTGTAGAAATGCCGCGTGAACGAGATCTCGTATCCTATCACTGTCTTCGAAGCATCGATCCAAGCGTCCGGAGCATGTGGCAGGACCTCGCGACGGAAGAAGGCCTCGATGCCGCCATCTTCGAGGAACGGCACCTGTTCAGTGTCGCGCAGCTCCGTGTCCGGCTCATACTCAACGACAGCGGCCTTGCCGTCGACGGTCGTGTGGTAACTGCCGTACAGCGCATCGTGCGTCGCATCCGCGCCGACCTTGAGCTTCGAGGTCTTGCGGATCACCGGCTCGGCCGAAGGGTCCTTCTGGCCGAGCGCCGAAATGAGCAGCTTCTGCCGCTTCGCCGTCATGCGAAGGCCAAGCCCGCTGGCGGCATCCTCCACCTCGGCCGTGAACACGTTAAAGTCCATGTGCGGGCCGGGACCGCGGGCTTCCGCCACCGCTTCGACAGCATCCACTAGATCGTTTTCCCTGGCTTCAGCGCACGCCTTGCGAAAGATCCGCAGACGGCCATCCGTCAGCTCCGCCTTCAGGCGCAAGGGGCGCTCGACAGTGATCTTCCAATAGCCGAACGCGTCGTTCGGGAAGATCTTCGATGTCTCGTCCTCCTTGAGCTCGAGAAACGCGTCGGAGATTCGCTTGATGTCCTCAGGCGCTAGTTCGCAGTTCTTCTTACCAAGGTTCTTTCGGAGCGGCTTGAACCACGACGTTGCGTCGATGAGCTGCACCTTGCCCCTACGGCTCTTCGCCTTGCGATTACTCAGCACCCAGATATAGGTGGCGATGCCTGTGTTATAGAAGATGTTCAGCGGCAGGGCGATGATGGCTTCCAGCCAGTCGTTCTCGATGATCCAGCGGCGGACGTTGCTTTCACCGGAACCCGCATCTCCAGTGAAAAGCGAGGACCCGTTGTGGACCTCGGCGATCCGGCTCCCCAGTGGCGACGACGTCTTCATCTTGCTGAGCATGTTGGCCAAGAACACCATCTGGCCATCGCTGGAGCGCGTGATCAGGCTGTATTCCGGATCGCCACCATGCTTGATCACGAAGCGCGGGTCCCAGATCTCCTTCTTTCCTCCCATCCGCTCCAAGTCGGTCTTCCACGACTTTCCATAGGGCGGGTTGGAGAGCATGAAATCAAACTCACGGGAGGGGAATGCATCGCTGGATAGCGTCGACCCGAACTTCATATTTTCGGCTTCAACGCCTTCGCCTTTTAGGATCAAGTCGGCCTTGCTGATCGCGAAGGTTTCTGGGTTCACCTCCTGACCATAGAGGTGGACCGAAACCTCCTTGCCGTGATCGGTGGCCAACTTGACAAACGTTTCTTCAGCCACAGTCAGCATGCCGCCCGTGCCGCAGGCCCCGTCGTATACAAGATAAGTGCCCGACTGGATGTCGTCGGCAATTGGCATGAAAATGAGGTACGCCATGAGTTCCACCACGTCGCGCGGGGTAAAGTGCTCACCGGCTTCCTCATTATTTTCCTTGTTGAATCTCCGGATTAGCTCCTCAAAAATCGTACCCATCGAATGGTTATCGAGACCCGGCAGTTTGACACTTCCATCTGTGTGCAACACGGGCTTCGGACTGAGGTTGACCGCAGAATCGAGAAACTTTTCGAGCAGGAAGCCAAGTACATCAGCTTCAACAAGGGTTGGGATCTGGTTGCGAAACTTGAACTTTTCCAGCACTTCCTGGACATTGGGCGAGAACCCGTCGAGATAAGCTTCAAAATCCGACTTTAACTGCTGGCGGCGTGAGCGCGAGGTAAGGTCGCGAAGCCGGAATTGCGACGTGTTGTAGAATGCTTCGCCAGAGGCTTGGCAAAGTGCCGCGTTCTGATTAGCGACACCTGCTTTGTCGAGATGTCCCTTCATGGCCAGTACGGCATCTTTGGTCGGCTCAAGAACAGCATCGAGTCGACGAATGACAGTCATAGGAAGTATGACGTCCCTGTATTTGCCACGAACATATACATCACGCAGAACATCATCGGCTATATTCCAGATAAAGTTGCTGATGTTCAGATCACTCACGCGGCCCCCTTATGTGTTTGGATTTGCAACTTTTTTCTGCGTATCGATCCAGCTATCGAGGTCTGATCTTCTGAAGTGCCACGCGCCAGCCACCTTGAACCCGGGGAGGTCGCCACGCTTCACAAGCCGATAGACCGTCTTCTCATCAACGTTCAGGAAGCCAGCAACATCTCGGACTGTCATCGCCTGGTCAAGCGAATCCGCCATCGTCAAGCCCTCGCTGTTTTCCTGACCATAGCAGAGGAGGATGAGGCAAAATAGTCCAAAGATGTCCAATACGATGCCATTGCTGTTAGAGTATTAGAGATACTGAAAAACTCATAGAGGGCTCAACACGCCAACCTCCCCGCATAGAATTCGTAGCCAGAACGACCGTTTCCGGGATAATTTCGGACTCAGCTGACAGCTACTTTTGGGCGGGCGTCAGATTTGCGCAGGGTTTCTCGCGGGTCCCTCGGGGTCCGAAGCTGGCATGAGAGAGGGTTCGTTGCATGTGTCATCCCCTCCGCCATCATCCCCATTGCGAACCAGTAGCGCCGCCCTGACGGGCACGGATTTTTCCGTGTTATCAAAGGGGCTTGCGAGAACTCACCGAACCTCATAGACGCGCCGCCAGGCCGAAGTTGGGTTAAGAATGGCCCTCAGTCTCAATTTGGGCGAACCTCGCCTACTTCGGCTCGGTCCGATTTAGCCGTTATCTTTCAACACCATGCAGCCAAACCCCGCCAAAACCCAAATGCGCGTTCCGAACGATATGGATGGCAACATAGACAGAATGCGCGGTAGGCGCGTTGCTCGGGATGCCAGCGTAAACAGGCGGATTGCTGGGATAGGTTCGCATCCCATTCACTCACCGAAACCGCTGATGACAAATGATTTTCCCGCGTCTAGCCTGGCCGCATGTCGAACGGGCCTTGGACAGATGCCGAGAATGACCTGATCGTCGCGGATTACTTCGCGATGCTGTCTGCGGACTTTTCTGGCCAGTCCTATAACAAGGCCGCGCACAATCGCGATCTTCAGACCCAGATCGACCGCAACCGCAGTTCGATTGAGTTCAAGCACCAGAACATCAGCGCGGTTCTCAGGGCCCTCGGAGAGGACTGGATCCCCGGCTACAAGCCCGCGCAAAACTACCAGGGCACATTAGAAGATGCGGTGGCGCGTTGGCTGGAACTCAACCCCGGCTGGCTGTCCCGCATTTCGGACCGGCCCGCGATGGGCCTCCGCGACGCAGCTCAACTTTGGGTTGGACCACCCCCGACGCTCAGCAACCAGCCACCTGCCGAACTTGGGCAAACCATCGCCACCGCCCGCAAATTCGATGTGGCGAAGCGGCACACTATGGTCATTTTGATCTACCGCAACATCGCCACCGCCCGCAAATTCGATGTGGCGAAGCGTGATGAGCGCAACCGCGCGCTTGGCCGGGCGGGAGAGGAACGCGCGCTGGCACATGAGAAAGCCGTGCTGGCTGGCTCCGGGCGCTCTGATCTTGCGTCAAAGGTGCGATGGGTGTCGGATGAGGATGGCGATGGCGCGGGGTATGATATCGCCAGTTATGCGCCGGATGGTCGGCCCCGTCTGATCGAAGTGAAAACGACCAACGGCTGGGAACGCACGCCCTTTCATATTTCGCGGAATGAACTGGCGGTTGCCGACGAACGACGGGCCGACTGGTGCCTCATGCGGCTCTATCACTTTTCAAGGGAACCGAAGGCGTTCGAACTGCGCCCGCCGCTGGACGCCCACGTGTCGCTGACCGCCACGAGCTTTCAAGCCAGCTTTCACTGAACCTCAATAGAACACCTGCTCAGGCTGCTCGACCCACGGCAGTTCCGCCACGCCGCAGAGGTCGAAGATCGACAGCACTGTGGGCTCGCGCTGCAGGACCAGTCGCTCAAGAACCGATGGCGCGAGCCATGCCAGCCGGATCACGCGGCTGACATAGCGGTCGGAGTGCCTTCCGCTCTGGCGAGATCGGCGATGGTGGTGACGTTGCCGCGCTCCAGCCTGCGCCGCCAGTCCCATGCGCGGCCGATGGCGCGTAGAAGCCGGGCGTCTTGGCCGCGTTCCATGGCGACTTCGATCTCCTTGGGTGGCAGGATGCGGGGGCGGCCGCCACGATTGCGCAGGGTGAGCGGGATGTGGACGCGGAGCGTTTCGGGCTCTGCCATCACGCCACCTCCGGCTTGGCCGGGGCCATCGGGGCTGCAATCGCGCCCAAGCCCTCGTGGCGCAGGTCGACCGCCAACCCGGCCTCACTGGCAGTGACCCGTGCCACCAGCAGCCTGATCACGCGCGCCTGCTCGGCCGGGATCAGCGCCTTCCACATCTCATTAAACTGTGTGAGCGACGCGCTGATCTCCGTCTCGCCAAGGTCGGGGCGATCCTTGCGCAAGGTCCGCGACACCCGCGCGACAACCTCCGTTGTGCGCCGCAGGCGGCGGATTTCACCGATCACGGCATCCTCGACGACACCGCCCGGCAGCTGCTGCGGGCCGCGCAACTCGGCCTTGGGCCGTTTTTTGACCACGTCCATCGAGACATAGTAGCGATAGCGCCGCGTCCCCTTCTTGGTGTGGTGCGGGGTCATTGCCGCGCCGGTCTCGGTGAAGATCAGCCCGCGCAGCAGCGCCGGTGAGGATTCCTTGGCCACGGTGGCCCGCGTGACGCGGTTGTTCGCGATCACCTCGTGCACCTCATCCGCAAAGTGCGGTGTCGACGATCGCGTCATGCTCGCCGGGATAGGCGTCGCCCTTGTGCAAAGCGAGGCCGCGATAGACCTTGTTGTGCAGGGTCTTGAGGAGCGAGGTCTTGTCGTAGGGTCTGCCGGTTTTGGTCAGGATCCCTCGCGCGTCCAATTCGCGAATCACCTCCGCCGTGGAACTGGACCGGGCATAGAGCGTGAAGATCGTCCGCACCGTTTCCGCCTTAAAACGAGTCAGCCAAGTGTTGTGGACGGCCCCATCGACATCAGGGAGGTGTTGCCACCGGATGCTGTCGTGTCGGTTGAGGCCACGCGTTCCACGGCAAATCTGTGCAGATAATGAGGCCCTCCAGCTTTTGGACCTGTACCGGAAAGCCCTTCTCCTCCAAATGGTTGGGCGCCGACAATGGCGCCGACCTGATTGCGATTTACATAGAGGTTGCCGACGCGAACCTTGGCGCGAATTTGCTCCGCAGTGGCTTCAATGCGTGTGTGAACCCCAAGCGTCAGGCCGTACCCAGTGTTGTTAATGGCCTCGCAAACCTGATCGATTTGTGTGGAACTGTACCGGGCGATATGGACGACTGGCCCAAACACTTCCCGCTCCACCTCTTCTAAGCTGTTGATTTCATAGGCTGAAGGGGTAACGAAAATTCCCTTTCTGGTATCGGAGTTCTGTGGCAGGTCTATAAGCGTTTTCGCATTTTCAGCCATGCGGGCCTTGTGTGCGTTGAGTGATGCGCGGGCGTCTTCGTCGATGACCGGGCCCACATCCGTGGCGTAATCGAGCGGGTCTCCGACTTTGAGTTCCTCAACAGCACCCTGCAGCATCTTGATGAAGCCGGATGCGATATCGTCCTGGACAAACACGACCCGCGCTGCAGAACATCGTTGCCCGGCGCTGTCGTATGCTGAGGTGAGGAGGTCCGCAATTGCCTGTTCGGGCAGGGCGGTGGAATCCACAATCATGGCATTGATGCCGCCGGTTTCTGCGATCAAAGGCACGATGGCTCCGTGCCTTTCTGCTAACGCCCGGTTAATCAAGATCGCAGTTTCGTTGGATCCGGTGAACACAACGCCGTTGGTTAACGGGCTGGCGGCAAGAGTGGCGCCCACTGTTCCACCGCCACCCGGGAGTAAGTGCAGCACATCTTCCGGAACGCCAGCTTTGTGCATGAGCTTGACGGCTTCATATGCCGTAAGCGGCGTTTGTTCAGCAGGTTTCGCCAGTACGGAGTTCCCTGCGGCAAGTGCGGCGGACATTTGTCCAGTGAAAATCGCGAGCGGAAAGTTCCAGGGAGAGATGCAGGCAAAGATGCCGCGGCCATGGAACGACAGTTCGTTGAGTTCACCAGTGGGGCCGGGGAGGACTTGGGGTGCCCCGAAATCCTGACTGGCCTGACCGGCATAGTAGCGCAGGAAGTCAACCGCTTCTCTCAAGTCGGCCAGCGCATTTTCAAGAGTCTTGCCGGCTTCACGAATGATTACCGCTATCAGGCGGGCCGTGTTGGCCTCGTATAGGTCTGCAGCTTTTTCGAGAATTTTGGCTCTGGCTTCGCCCCCGAGTTTGTCCCAGCCGACCTGGGCGCCTGATGCCATCTGACCCGCCGCGCTGCAGAGTTCGGTCGAAGCCTCGGCGATTTGGCCTACTTTGCAATCCTTGTCGTGCGGCGATGTGATGACTTTGGGATCAAGCCTGTTGCCTTTTGCCGGCGTTAAAGGAGTGCCGGAAAAGCCATCTTCTATGCAGGTGTTGATGTCAGCGAGCAGGGCATCCCTCGTCGCATCGTGCCACAGGGGTAAACCTCTGGAATTGTCTCGTGGTGCGAAAATCCTGGCGGGAGCCGGGATTTTCGGATGAGGAATGTCTTCAACTCCCTCAATCCGCGCGATTGGATCTGCAATGATTTCAGATACGGGCGCCTCATCGTCGGCCAGCCTGTTCACGAAAGAGGTGTTGGCTCCGTTTTCAAGCATCCGGCGTACAAGATAGGCGAGCAGGTCCTCGTGACTGCCTACCGGTGCATAGATCCGGCAGGGGATATTCTCTTTCTCAGGACCGGTCACCTCATCATAGAGGGCTTCACCCATTCCATGGAGACGCTGGAACTCATACTCCGCGCCCTGCTTTGCCATGCTCAGGATGGCTGCCAGCGAATGGGCATTGTGGGTGGCAAATTGCGGGTAAAACGCCTCCGGCTTACTCAACATCAGCCGGGCGCAGGCGAGGTACGAAACGTCCGTTGAAACTTTCCGGGTGAATACGGGGTAACTTTCCAGCCCCATTTCCTGCGCCAGCTTGATTTCGGTATCCCAATAGGCGCCCTTTACAAGGCGAACCGGCAGGCGGCGCCCGCTCTTGTTAGCAAGGTCAGCCAACCATTCCAGGACCGGATAGGCGCGCCGTCCGTAAGCCTGAACTGCTAATCCCAGGCCGTCCCAGCCTTTCAACTTGTCTGAATGTGCAAGGGCCTCGAACAGGCTGAGGGAAAGATCAAGCTTGTCTGCTTCTTCTGCATCGATCGTCAGACCCAAATTGTGCTCTTTGGCCAACTCCGCCAGGCCGGCAATCCGGGGCAAAAGTTCGACCTCCAACCGGCCTGCCTTCATGGGCTCGTAGCGGGGATGGATGGCGGACAGTTTTACCGAGATCGACGGCTTTTCGAAAATTGCCGTTTTGCCGGAGGCCGCTGCATGTTTGGCAACTTCAATCAACGCATTCCGGTACGATTGCAGATAGCGCTCCGCATCATCTGCCGTCATCGCCGCTTCGCCAAGCATGTCGTAGGAATGGCGGTAGCCCTTTTCCTCGCTTTCCTGTGCCGTCTCCAGGGCTTCCTGGATTGTGCGGCCGAGCACGAACTGCTTGCCCATGATGCGCATGGCGTGGCGCATGGCTTGCCGGATAATGGGTTCTCCGGACTGCTTGACCAGGTTTCCAAGGATGTCGCCTGCATCGTTCATGGCGCCACGCCCGAGAGATACGACGCGGCCCGTGAGCATCAAGCCCCAGGTGGAAGCGTTCACGAAGAGCGAATCTGAATGGCCGATATGCTCATCCCAATCCCGGCCACCGATCTTGTCGGCGATCAGCTTGTCAGCCGTGTCCGCATCAGGGATGCGGAGCAGGGCCTCGGCGAGGCACATCAGCATCACACCTTCTTCCGACGACAGGGAATATTCCTGCATAAACGCATCCACGCCGCCTTGTGGGCGCCGGCCCATGCGGACCGCGTGGACAAGACGCCGGGCGAAGCGCTCGGTCTCTGCTTTTTCTTGCGATGATGACCGGGCTTTCGCGATCAGATCGCGAACAATATCCGCCTCATCGCCCAGAAGCCGTTCATCTATCGTTGAGTTCGTGCTGGTTTTCATGGGCTTATCTCTAAGGGTGAGATTTGCATTTATTTTCAGCCGGGGTAAAGACAAGTATGCAGCAATCGGAGTGAATATGGCGCGGCACCTAAAACAGGTTGATACGGTCAAGAAACTGCGCGCACGCGTCAGCAAGTGGAAGCGTGATGGCAGGAAAACGGCGCTTGTATCTACCATGGGCGCTCTGCATGAAGGTCGTCTGACGCTCGTTGACTGTGCGCGTCAGCATGCGGATCGTGTCGTCATCTCGATTTTCGTGAATCCAACACAGTTTGCCGAAGGTGAAGATCTGAGTTCTTATCCCCGGGATGTCGATGGAGATCTGGCCAAACCGAAGACGCGAAAAGCGAAGCTGGCATTCGTGCCGGCCGGGGATGAAATGTATCCTTCCGGTTTTGCAACTTCAGTTTCTGTCAAGGGGCCGGTATGCGCGGGACTGGAGGACAAGTTCCGGCCACACTTTTTTAGCGGAGTAGCCACCGTTATTGCGAAACTGCTCATGCAGGCGCAATGCGACTTCGCGATTTTTGGGCAGAAGGATTATCAGCAGTTGATGACGGTGACACAAATGGCACGGGATCTGGATATCCCGACCAAGATCATTGGGGCAGATACCATTCGTGATGACGATGGGTTCGCAATGCCCTCGCGAAACATGTACCTCGCTGAAAAGGAGCGTGCCAAGGCGCCGCGGATTCAAGAGGAAATGCAGGCTGCGGCCGCCTTGATTCGCGATGGGTCCGATATCGTTGACGTGACGAAAAAGGCGAAGCGCAACTTGAAGAAATCCGGCATCCCGGTGGACTATCTGGAAGTCCGCAATGCCAACACATTGGCCAAAGTGACCGATGCATCCGAAGGTCCCCTCCGTATGCTGGCCGCGGCGCAGGCTGGCAGGACCCGTTTGATCGACAATATTGCGGTCTAACAATGGACTTGAAGACCGTGTTCAGAAGGTTTCTGACCCAGAAGCCCAGAAGCGAAACCCCAACAGCGACGCTCTATTTTACCGAGGCGATGAAGGAGCATCTGGCTTCGGACGGTGCGGTGACGCGGATTGAGGCTACGGTGTTTCGTCACGCGGATCTGCTCGTTGTTGTTCGGCATTGGTCAAAGCCTACGCTTGAACTGCTGGAGCGTGAGCAAGGTCTGGGTGTGATCTATCTGATTGACGACGATTTGTGGGCTGGAGATGAGGAGCAAAACCTGCCTCTGAAATACAGGCGCCGCTTGACCAATTTGCGTGAGGACTTCGACACCCAATTATCGGAGAGAGTGCGGATGGTTGTCTCTCCATCCCCGCAAATTCTGACTCATTTCACGGGTGTGAAAACTCGTCTTCTGGATCCTGGCCTGATCTATCCATTGGCGGATTTGAAACATCATGACCAGAATGATAGACCGCTCAAACTGGTGTTCAGCGCAACGAGCTCTCACTTGTCGGATCTGGAACTGATTGCCGATGAACTCGCGGCATTCCTCTCTGGAAAGAACGGGGTTGAATTGACCACTTTTCTCGGTCGACAGGCGCCGCGTGCCTTGCGCTTGGCCTCCTGCACGCATCATGAGCCGCAGAGCTGGGAAGAGTTTCGCCGGAACGCAGATGGGTGCCGTTTTCACATTGGGCTTGCTCCGGTCATCGACACGGCTTTCAATCGCGGCCGATCGATTTCCCGTCTGTTCGATCATGCCGCGATGGGGGCAGTGGGACTCTATAGCGATGTGCCTCCGTTTTCTGATCGCATTGACGATGGGAGAGATGGTATTCTTCTGCCGAACACGCCGTCGGAATGGGTGGAGAAAATTGCGATGTTGAAAGCAGATGCCGGGTTGCGCAAAACGCTTGCTGAAGGTGCTCAGCATCGCTCGCGTGCGCTTGGACAACTGGATCGTGTTCGCGCATTCTGGTGCGATGTTCTCGGGATTTGAAACATGCCGGCGACTGGTAATCTCCCTGTCCTTTACTCATTCAGGCGCTGTCCCTATGCGATGCGTGCCCGCCTTGCGATTGCGTCCAGCGGTTATCAGTGCGAGCTCAGGGAAATTGTTCTGCGCGACAAGGCGCCGGAATTTCTGGAGGTCTCGCCAAAGGGAACGGTGCCCGTTTTGATCACTTCGGACGGAGAGGTGATCGAAGAAAGTTTCGACATCATGTTGCGGGTCTTGAAGGAGAATGACCCGGAAGGATGGCTGTCGCCGGGCACCGGAACGCTGGCTGACATGACTGCGCTTGTCAGTGAGTTTGACGGCCCTTTCAAAAGCGCATTGGACAGATACAAATACGCCACCAGATACGAGGGTGTTGATCCAACGGAAGAACGCGGAAAGGGGTGCAAATATTTGCTGAAACTTGAGACACGGTTGGAAAATTCGGAGTATCTTTTCGGACAGAACTGCTCCCTTGCGGACATGGCGATACTGCCTTTCGTGCGGCAGTTCGCCAACGTGGACCGGGCCTGGTTTGATGCTCAGGACTGGCCAGACCTGATCAGCTGGCTTGAGAACTTTCTGGATTCACCAAAGTTCAACCATATTTTTAAGAAATATAAAAAATGGCATATAGAAGGTGATATTACATCATTTTCTTAATCTATTTTCAGGCCTGATTTTACCCAATTGTGGAATACTTTCAGCAGATATTCTTCTGGCATCAGGACACCATGTTTGAACGGTGCGGCGTGTAATCCCTTCTGGTTAAGGACCGATGCATCCGCGTCCTGCTCGATCACCAGTTTGGCAAAAGAGATGACCTTCTCGGGATCATAATTTTTCGACCTCAAGGTTTCCGGTTCCCAAAGCCATTCCACCACCAGCTCGGTTTCCTCAGGCCCCAAAGGGCGCATCCGGACAATCCTCAGGTGATCCGGATATCCTCCGATGAACACGCTCGGCCAGGAGGAACAATAAGTGTGACCACGGGCCAAATCCTCATCGGTCAGGCTTGGAATGGTGTGCCCTTGTGCGCTCCAGTCTTCGGACCAGGTCTCGCCGCCTTCTGCCATGCCTCCGCGATACTTTGGATCGGTACTGCCCTCATAATCCTTCCAGTCCGGCACATCCCTGGGGTTCACGATGCGGCGGGAAAAGAGCGGGACAAGTTCGGTCAGTTCGGGATGCACGTTCGGGCAATGGAGACATTCATTGAAATTCTCCCAGAAGGTTTTCCAGTTGCAGGCCATCGTGGTGCGCCACGTGCGACCGGTGACCATTTCCTCCATCGGGAAGTATTTGAAAGTGTCCGGCGGACGTTGGAACGCGCCCGCCGTATCCCAGTCGGCGTCAGGATTGAGGCTGATGAAGATGCATCCGCGCCAGACTTTGGTTGCTACTTTGAACAGGGAATAGTCCGCCTTGTCGAACCTGGCAGGTTCCTCGAAAGATGTGGTCTTGACCAGGCGCCCGTCATCGGCAGCGTAGGCCCATTGATGGTAGGGGCAGGTGATGAGTTTCGACTTCAGTTTGCCCTGGGCTTTCGTGCAGAGGACCGATCCGCGATGTCGGCAGGTGTTGTGAAAGGCCCGGATCTCACCTTCTGCGGTCTTCAAGACAACAATGTTCTGATCGCCAATTTCATAGGTCTGATAGGAGAGCGCCGAGTTGAGGGCGTCTTCACGGCACACATAGAGCCAGTTTGTGTGCCAGAGGTTTTTCAACTCGATCTGATGATGCGCCGGGTCGAAATACCATTGCGACGGCAACCCGGCTTCCACCTGCTTTAGGCCATTATAATCTATAATCTGCAACGGCATCTGTAATTCGGCGATCTGACATGTCGTTCTCCCTGAAATGCCAGATTGCCATTTAATCATGGGCCGCGCGAGTCTTTGAGATGCAAAATTCTCAACATCGTGCAATTGGCTCTTGTGTTTCAGTAGATTGAGGTGTCAGCATCTGGCAAGAAATCTGTTGAGGGCCTAATCTTGGATAAGTCTGTTCATTCAATCCCAAACCCGAAAATTGATCCATCAAGGAGGCGGCCGGACAACACACCCGATGACAATGACCGGGTTGAAATCGGGCCAACGGCGCTTGCCTATGAAGAATGGGCAGCAGCAGGAATTGAATGCCCGGATCTCCAGGAGATGCGGAAATTTCGTTGGCAGCGTCTGGTGGACCATATTGTTAAACGGGACTGGGGCGGCATTCTTCTGTTCGATCCGCTCAACATCCGCTATGCGACCGACACGACCCACATGCAATTGTGGAATGCGCATAACCCGTTTCGTGCCGTCCTGTTGACTGCGGATGGGCACATGATCCTGTGGGAGTATGGCGGTTACAAGTTCCTTTCCGAGTTCAATCCACTGGTCAAGGAAGTCAGGGCCGGGGCTTCATTCTTCTATTTTGCAACGGGTGACCGGACAGAAGAGAAGGCCGAAATATTTGCAACACAGATCGATGAGGTATTGCGTGAGCGGGTTGGTGCCAACCGCAAACTAGGCGTCGACAAGGTCCAGATTGCAGGTTTGCGCGCGCTCGACAAGCTGGGGATTGAAGTTGAGGAAGGCGAGGAGCTGACCGAACGTGCGCGGGCCATAAAAGGGCCCGATGAAATCAAGGCAATGCGGTGCGCCATGCACGCATGCGAGCAGTCGGTTGCGGAGATGCGCGCGGTAACGCAACCGGGCATGACTGAAAACGACGTTTGGGCTGAATTGCACAAGTCCAATATCCGCCGGGGAGGTGAATGGATCGAAACGCGCATCCTGGCCTCTGGACCACGCACAAACCCCTGGTTCCAGGAATGCGGGCCGCGCGTGATCCAGAACAACGAGATCGTGGCCTGGGATACTGATCTGATCGGTTGCTATGGGATGTGCGCGGACATTTCCAGGAGCTGGTTCATCGGGGACGGAGAAGGGACATCTGAACAGAAGCGGTTACACGCCGTCGCCCACGAACACATCATGACCAATATGGAAATGTTGAAACCTGGTATTACGTTCGAGGAGCTGACCTTTGGCGGTCATATGCTGCCGGCTGAGTTTGTGCCTCAGAAATATGGTTCGAAGTTTCACGGGGTCGGCATATGCGATGAATGGCCGGCGATCAAATACCCGGAAGATCATGCGGAACGCGCCTATCCTGGTGTCATTGAAGCGGGCATGATGCTTTGTGTAGAAGCCTATATCGGACCCGTCGGAGGCCGGGACGGGATCAAGCTTGAAGACCAGGTTCTGGTGACGGAAAATGGCTACGAAAATCTGACCAATTGTCCGTTTGATGAAAAGTTGATGGTGTAGGGCACATGAATTCACTGACAGAGGTTGATTGGAGTGATATTCCGGCCCCGGAGGACGATAACGCTGCGGCGCACCTCACAGGCACGAATTTACCTTCTATCCCGCTTCCGGCGACGGATGGCAGTTCCGTGGACTTGGCTGCGCTCAAAGGGCGCGCGGTTGTTTATGCGTATCCCATGACAGGACGGCCCGATGTGCCATTGCCTGATGGCTGGGACATACTGCCAGGCGCACGCGGATGCACGCCCCAGTCTTGCGCATTCCGCGACCATTTTGCCGAGCTGAAGAACCTTGGCGCCGACCACTTGTTCGGGCTGTCTGTTCAAAGCACGGATTATCAACGCGAAGCTGCCGAACGATTGCACCTGCCATTTCTGATCCTGTCTGACGAGAACCGGGCTCTTACTGAAGCTTTGGGTCTTCCAACATTGGAAAGCTCAGGGATGATCCTCACCAAGCGTCTGACGATGATCATCCAGGACGGTGTCATTGAGTACGTGTTCTATCCGGTCTTCCCGCCGGACAGGAATGCGGGTGACGTCATTGACTGGCTGAAGTCTCGCTAAGCGTTTTTGCCGAGCTGTCCAGACCACTGCTGAGGAAGCCGCCCGATTGCCGTGCCCATAATTCGGCGTACAATCCGCCTTTCCGGATCAACTCGTCGTGCGTGCCTTCCTCAATGATGCGGCCGGCATCCATAACCACCAGCTGATCCATTGCGGCGATTGTGGATAGCCGATGTGCTATGGCAATGACGGTCTTGCCTTCCATCAGGCTGGTCAGACTGTCCTGAATTGCTGCTTCCACTTCACTGTCGAGAGCGCTGGTTGCTTCATCAAGGATCAGGATTGGTGCATCTTTGAGCAACACGCGTGCAATGGCGATACGTTGTCGCTGCCCACCAGAAAGCTTCACACCACGTTCACCCACATGGGCGTCGTAGCCCTTGTTTCCGGTGGCGTCTTCCAGATCGCAAATGAAGTCATGGGCGTGCGCCTTGCGAGCCGCTGCGATCACGTCTTCCCGGCTGCTCAGCGGGCGGCCATACTGGATGTTGTCGAGAACCGAGCGGTGCAGGAGCGATGTGTCCTGGGTCACCATGCCTATCTGGCCACGGAGGCTCTCCTGGGTCACAAGAGCCGTATCCTGCCCGTCTATCACGATGCGTCCGGCTTCCAGGTCGTAGAAACGCAAAAGCAGCGAGACCAGCGTGGATTTGCCGGCACCTGACCGGCCCACAAGTCCGATCTTTTCTCCGGGCCGGATGCGCAAGGAAAGCTTGTCGATCACCTCCTGACCAATATCCTCGCGGTCTTTGCCATAATTAAAATTGATATTGTCGTAGAAGAGCTCTCCGCGCGGGACAGTCAAATCCTTGGCGCCCGGCACGTCAACCACCTTGCGGTCCCTGGAAATGGTTTCGATGCCATCCTGCACGACGCCAATATTCTCAAAAAGTGTCCAGACCTCCCAGAGAATCCACTGTGACATCCCTTGAAGACGCAAAACCAGTCCTAGAGCAAGAGCGGTGGCGCCGCTCGTGACAGCTTCAATCGACCATAGCCAGATCGAGGTTGCTGCAACGAAAAACAAGAGCAAGCTGTTTAGGGTGTTCAGGGTGACCGTCAGCAGGGTCGACAATCTCATCTGGTGATAGACGTTGCCGAGAAAACCCTCCATGCCCTCCCGGATATAAGCGTCCTCACGTGCTGCCTTGGCGAACATCTTCACGGTGCTGATGTTGGAATAGCTGTCTACCACGCGGCCGGTAACAACCGAACGGTGATCGGCTTGTTCCATTGAAATGCGGCTGAGACGGGGGACAAAATATTTCAGTGTAATGAGATACGCGATCAGCCATCCGAACATCGGGGCTGTCAGGCGAAGGTCGCTGGACGCAAACAGCACCAATGCTGCAACAAAATAGACACCCACATACAACAACACCTCGGTGATTTTCATAACCACATCGCGTACGCCGACTGCGGTCTGCATCATTTTTGTGGCGACCCGGCCGGCCAGATCATTCTGAAAGAACTCCATACTCTGCCGCAGCAGATAGCGGTGCGCTTGCCAGCGCGTGCGCATGGCGAAGTTGCCCAGCAGCCCCTGATGAACGATGGCTTCATAAAGCAGCTTGAGTGCTGGGAGGATGATGAGGATGAGGAAACTCATCCATATCAGCCAGGTCTTGTGGACTTGCCAGAAACCTTCACGCTCCGACCGGTTCAGCCAGTCAACGAGACTGCCGACAAAACCAAACAGCATCACCTCAATGATCGCGACTACCGTTGCAAACACCGAGCTTGCCAGGATCAACGGCCAGAAGGGCGCAGAATAGTGCACAATAAATGCCGCCATCGTTGTTGGCGGCTTTGGCGCGGGTTCCTGAGGGAATGGGTCTGTTGTTTTTTCAAGCCAGGTGAACAGGGCGTTGATCATGGGAAAGTCCTCCAGCGAGGAGTTTCGGAAGCGGCGCGACTCAATTTATGCATGGACACATTTAGGACCTGCATTGCGCGCGATGCAAACCAGAATATCAGCGGTATTGAGTCGCCTGTTATCTGAGCCAAACTTGACTTGCGGCGAACAAGCCCCAGGTCAGCCCAAGCAAGAGGAAGAAGTGGCGCCAGTGATCGACATTGATCTGGAAGCACTGCAGGGTTTGCATGAATGTCGAGCACCAAATCGCAATGGCGGCGTTCTGCCAGGGCGTCTGCATGAACACCAGTCGCCATCCGACAAACCAGGTTCCACCCACCAAAGTCAGAAAGGCGATTCCTCCCAGCCAACCATAGTTGAAGAACGCGTTTATGAAAGTGTTGTGCGGTTCGGTCTCGGAAATGATCTGGCTGAATTTCAAAGGACCGAAGCCGTTTGGATTTTCGGGCAAAAGCGGGATCGACCGAATCTGTTTGCCGAAGCGGCCATTGATTCCGACGTCATATTCCTTGCCGAGCGTAAACCGGTCAAAAAAGGCCTCCCGGACATTTTCGAATGAAAGCGTGATGGCAATGATCAGAGCCAATAACAGGAGCCCGACAGAGCCAAGAACTATGATGCGCCAGTGCAGGGCAGCGGACTGCGTCGTCTAAAACATCAGGGCAAAGAGGAGCGCGCATGACCCTGCGAAATTTCCCCATGCACCGCGAGAGAAGGATACAAAAATTGCCAGGGTAAAGAAGCCAAGCAGAACCACATTCAGCGGTTTTGCCCCTTTGCCGCCACGAAGAAATCTTGACAGCAAAAACACAGTTGGCGGAACCATATAAGCCCTGAACACATTCGGGTCCTTCGTTGTGCCCGACGCCCTGTCATAAAGGCTGAAAAGATCACCCAAACCACCCAGCTTCAGTATCCGATAAATCCGGCGACGGCACAGATTAAACCGGCGAAAATATATCCGTTCTGGATGATTTTCAGGCGCTTTTCGGTATATTCCGAAATATAGATGGCGAAGAACACCATCGTAAAAGTCAGATATATCGACACCAGCGTAAATTGTACGCTGACTTTCTCTCACAGGAAAGGCAGCAGGGCGAGCAATCCCCCAGTGATATAAACGATTGTCAACAATATGATCGGGAACACAGCCACGGGAATCCGAACCCCGGCCGCATCGGGTCCACCGCCAACAACAACCGCCTGGCGGTTCAGACGACGGTCTGAATTCCATTCGCGCACAAGGCGCGATGCAAACCCTTATCGTCAGAACATCTGTGAAACCCAGAATGAACCAGCTTCCGAGCCAGACGCGCGAATAGGTAGTGCCCAGTTTACTGAAGAACACGAAGGCCGTTACCGCACCGAAGAATAGGGCCCAACCCAATAATAGCCCGAGGGCCATTCTCAAACGGTCGCAACAGAGCGTTGAGAGAATAGAGTTTTCCGACAGAGAACAGAAAAGGAGCCGCTACAGTGGAGATCCCGCAGGCCGTGGTGAAATAGAGCGCAGAGTTGAAGCTGACATCCTGTACGTAGAAAACCCAGATCAGTGCACCGATAACCGGTATTATCCCAGCCAAAAACAGTTCGCGGATGCGATCCTGCGCTTCTTCCGCAAAACCATCTTCAAAGACCGGCACAGCTTCCGCGATCAGGTCACCGATAACTTCTGCATCATCTCACACAAAAAAGCTTCAGATTTCCAATGATTTATGACTTGCAGGGAGGGGGGAGCCTTGCTATACTAGGTACAACTTAGCGAATCTGTGCATTCACAATTCACACAAGGACCGCCTTGGTATGGATATTAGGCTTCCCGATGTCGAACATAACAAGATCAACAAAATTTTCGACGAGATCGAGTTCGGGAAGGTTCCTGGTACTGTGAATCGCGACGACGCACGTTTCCTGGCTCAAACCATCCTTGATGCCGCCCCCAAGAACTACTTGGAAATCGGAGTCGCCTCAGGCGCTTCTGCACTGGCGGCGGCCGCAGTTTCCAGCACGTTCGCGACCAATATTGTTGCAATCGATGCCGATATTCATTGGTATGCCGATAGAACAAAAGCAGTCGGATACCTGCTGGATACAGACTTGCTATCGTCTGAAGATCGCAGCAGGATAGACTTGCGGGTTGGCACAAGATTATATGACGGAATCGATGAACTTCAGTCTGGTCCAAGGTTCGAAATGATATTTATTGATGCAGATCATGCACACCCTTGGCCAACAGTTGATACTATATTTGCACTGACAATAGCGTCAGATAATTGTGTATTTGTGCACCATGATCTATCGCTTTATATGACTTCAGAGTCCCATGAACGGACAGGACCAAAGTTTTTGTATGATCAAATCCCGGAAAATTACCGGAATCAGGCCCTCTATCCGTTTAAGCCTTCGATTTTCAGCTTCAGATATAACGAAGAAAGCAAAATTGCAATTCACCAAGCGTGCGCAAAGTCCCTCTATCTGCCTTGGAGCGGCGACGTCACAATCAATAATGATTTCGTAACAAGGCTTGAAACCATGGCAGAGACTTTGAAAGCCGTTACTATACAAGATGCGTTGAGGGAATGTTGGCAGCGATATCGAATATCCTGAGCTGACCTGTACGGCCGATTTAAACGCCGCCGGTCGTCCGGTCTTGCATATTCCGGAGTTGCGCCCGCAGAGCCGGATTTGAAGCGGCTGTGACGACACGGAAAGGCATGATCTATGGGGTCATGCCCATCATCTGGCTGCCTTGCCCTTCATGCTGGCGAACAGCTTCAAGACGGTCAACGCTGCCTAAGTAGTCGATCCGAAAATCCTGTTGAAGTTCTTCTTCAAGGCAATGTCCACGTCCCCGATCGTCATGGGAAGTCCCAGATCCACTAAACTGGTCACGCCGTGTTCGTTGACCCCGCACGGTACAATCCCGGAAAAATGCTCCAGATCCGGCTCGATGTTCAGGGATATCCCGTGAAAACTCACCCAGCGTCTGAGCCGAATCCCAATGGCGGCAATCTTGTCCTCACGGTTCTGGCCCAGGTCCGGCCGGCGCACCCACACGCCAACCCGATCTTCTCGTCGCTCACCTTTGACGTTGAAATCGTCAAGCGTCGAGATCAACCAGGCTTCCAGCGCAGCAACGAAGGCGCGAACGTCCTTCTTGCGCGTGTTCAGGTTCAGCATCACGTAAGCAACCCGCTGGCCGGGCCCGTGATAGGTGTACTGGCCGCCCCTGCCGGTTCGGAACACGGGAAAGCGTTCCGGCCGCAGGAGATCGCGTTCGTCTGCGCTTGTACCTGCCGTATAAAGGGGAGGGTGTTCCAGCAACCAGACCTGCTCGTCTTCATTTCCGGCAGCGATCGCTTCAGCCGTTGTTTCCATGTCCAGCACGGTTTGCTCATAATCGGCAAGACCGGAAAGGATTCGCCAATGGATCTGGGCATTGGAGTAGAGGGCTGCTGTGTTGCCAATTTCGCTGCGTTCCAGGGACATAGCCGGCTTCCTAGCCGCATTTGATGGGCTTGAAAATCGTAAGTTTTGTAATTGCTTGTTATTCGCTTGATTTGCTGCGGTCACGTTGCTACATGCACAGCCGTCTTGCCAAGGCGTGCGGCCGTGGCGGAACTGGTAGACGCGCAGCGTTGAGGTCGCTGTGGGGTAAAACCCGTGGAAGTTCGAGTCTTCTCGGCCGCACCATTTGACATTTGCTTTGTGCAGGTGTCCCCGATAGCTTGAACGGCTCAGAACTTTTCGGAAACCTGTGCCTCTCATGAAAACTTATGACTGTGACGTTCTGGTGGTGGGCGCGGGAGCGCTTGCCACTGCCGTTACCGCTGCCCACAACCATTTGAACGTTCTTGTTGTGGAGAAGGAACCAGTGTTTGGCGGTACCTCTGCGCGTTCGGGCGGGTGGATGTGGATCCCTTGCAACGCGCCTGCGCAGCGGGCCGGTGTGGAAGACAGCTCAGAAAAGGCCAAAACATATATCAAGCATGAAGCCGGTGAGCATTTTGATGAAGGGCGCGTGGACGCCTTTCTCAAAGAGGGGCCAAAGGCTGTTCGCTTTTTTGAAGACGAGACCAGTCTCGATTTTGATCTCGGGTCCACATTTGCCGATTATCATCCGGACGCGCCCGGGGTATGCCGGGCGGGCGCTCGATCGTCGCTAGGCCCTTTGATGGACGTGAACTCGGCCCGGAGATCAAACGTCTGCGTCCGCTGCTTCAGGAGATTACTTTTTTGGGCATGATGATCGGCTCAGGCAAGGAACTGTTGCATTTTTTCAATGTTACCAGGTCTCCGGTTTCCGCCTTCTATGTGGTCAAACTGTTCCTCAAGTTCCTGCGTGACATGTGACATGGCGTTTCACGGACGGCCGATGCGGCTCATGAACGGAAATGCGCTGGTTGCGCGGCTCGCAAAATCCTGCTTCGACAAACAAGTTCCGATCTGGATCCGGGCGTCTGCATCCGAACTGAAAACCGATAAGACCGGCCGCGTCATCGGGGCGATTGCCGATACCTAAAAGGGCAAGGTGAAAGTCTCTGCATCTCGCGGAGTTGTTCTTGCTGCCGGCGGTTTTCCGCAGGATGTAGTTCGGCGCAAGGAGCACTTCGATCATGCGCCAAGCGGGCATGAACATGTGTCCCCGGCACCTCCAGGCAACACTGGCGATGGCTTGCGGCTTGGAGAAGCTGTTGGCGCAACTGTGGCCACCGAGTTGCCTCACAGCGCTGCCTGGGTTCCCATTTCTAGGCCCGTTCGCAAGGATGGCACGCTCGGAACGTTCCCGCATTTTGTTGATCGTTCCAAGCCTGGTGTGATCGCCGTCACAAGGTCAGGCAGGCGGTTTGTCAACGAAGCAGATTCCTATCACGATTTCTGCCAGGCCATGGTCAAGCGGTGCACGGAGGAGGGGGTTGAACTTTGTGCTTTCTTCATTGCGGATCACCGGACCCTGCGCAAATACGGCCTCGGATATGTGAAGCCCTATCCGGTGCCCTTCAAGTCTCAGATCAAGTCGGGGTATTTGTTAACGGGGCAGACGCTTGATGAGCTCGCAGAACAGATGGCGCAGATGCAGACGAGCTGGCCCGAACCGTCGAGCGTGCCAACACATTTGCCAAAACCGGCAAGGACACAATGTTTGGCAAGGGAACTACGTCTTACAATCTTTCGCTGGGCGATCCGGAGCCCAATCCCAATCCCTGTCTTGGGCCAATCGCGCAAGCGCCGTTCTATGCTGTGAAGTTGCTTGTGGGTGACCTTGGTACGTTCGCCGGTTTGCGCACGGATGAAAAAGCTCGCGTTCTGGCCGAAGACGGCAAACCGATACAGGGGCTTTATTCCGCCGGGAATGATGCAATGAGCATCATGGGTGGCAATTACCCGGGTGGCGGCATCACGCTTGGGCCCGCACTCACCTTTGGCTACATCGCCGGAAGGCACATGGCGGGCTCCAACCAATAGTTCTCTGATTTGCGGAACTCGTGGCGAATCCTGCGTTTTTGCGGCTAAGAATGGCCTAGAGAGCTCCGTTTTATGCTCTGGATTGGTCACGGGACGACCCCATGTCTGAAGTTGCTGAAGACATTCAGATTCACGATGATAATAGCGCTCTGACGCCTGAATTCGTCTCGGTGATTTCCGAGGCCATTGATGAGCGCGATGCGAAACAGTTGCGCAAACTCGTGCGGCCGATGCACGGGGCGGATATCGCCGACCTAATCGAGTTTTTGCGCCCCGCTGAACGACCCATCTTTGTTGAATTGCAAGGCCGGACATTTAATCCGGAAGCTCTGCCGGAGCTCGATGAAACCGTTCGCGATGATCTGGTGGACGCGCTGCCGAACCGGATGCTTGCCACAGCTGTCCGCAAGCTTGATACGGACGATGCGGTCTACCTCCTGGAAGATCTGGATGAAGCAGACCAAAAAGATATCCTTGCCAAGGTTCCCAAGCTCGAGCGCGAAGCGGTCCGTCGGTCGCTTGACTGCAACGAAAGATCTGCCGGGCGCCTGATGCAGTCAGAATTCGTGGCTGTGCCGCCTTTCTGGTCGGTGGGCCAGACGATTGACTATATGCGGACCGAAGACGATCTGCCAAATTCGTTTGTGGAGATTTTTGTTGTTAATCCGTTGTTCCATCTGTCCGGAACCGTTCCGGTAAGCCGGCTCTTGCGGACCACACGCGATGTTTCGATCGAAGAACTGATGGACAACGATCAGACGATCTTCAACGTGGACGATGATCGCGAAGATGTGGCGTACAAGTTTGAGCAGTACAACCTGATCTCAGCTGCGGTCGTCGATGGAAATCAGCGCCTGGTTGGCATGGTAACAATCGATGATGTGGTCGATGTGATTCGCGAAGCGACCGAAGAGGACATGGCCCGCATGGCCGGCCTTGGTGATGAAGAAATCACCGATACGGTTATTCGGACTACACGCGCAAGATTTGTCTGGTTGTTTGTGAACCTCATGACAGCCGTTCTGGCGTCCTGGGTCATTTCGCTGTTCGACGCCACAATCCAGCAAATGGTTGCCCTTGCTGTACTCATGCCGATTGTTGCCTCTATGGGTGGGAATGCGGGAACGCAAACCATGACGGTTGCTGTCCGTTCGATCGCCACCCGGGATCTTGGCGCAGTTAATGCGTTTCGCGTGGTCGGCCGCGAAGCGGCTGTGGGTGTTTTCAACGGGATCATGTTCGCCCTAATCATGGGGGCATTTACGGTCTTCTGGTTTGATAACGCGCAGCTTGCCTATGTCATTGGGGCTGCAATGATCATGAACCTGATTGTGGCTGCTCTGGCGGGTATTCTCATCCCGCTTGCGCTCGACCATCTTGAGATCGATCCGGCGGTGGCTTCATCCGTCTTTGTTACGACAGTTACGGATGTGGTTGGATTTTTTGCCTTTTTAGGGCTGGCGGCAATCTGGCTAGTGTGATTTCTAGGGCGAACCGCAATTCATCTGACTTTGGCAGGAGCCGTGCATGATCCCGAATGACTTTCCCAGCTTGAATTTCAACCTTGGCGATACTGCAGATATGCTCCGCGATACGGTGCGCTCTTTCACCTCTGACAAGATTGCGCCGATTGCTGATGAGACGGACCGCTCGAACGAGTTTCCCCGGCATCTTTGGCCGGAGCTTGGAGAGCTTGGTCTGCTGGGTTTGACGGTCGAGGAAGAGTATGGCGGCTCAGGCATGGGATACCTTGAGCATTGCATCGCCATGGAGGAAGTCAGCCGTGGCTCGGCGGCTATCGGTTTGTCCTATGGCGCACATTCCAACCTGTGTGTGAACCAGATCCGCAGGAATGGTACCGAAGAACAAAAGCATGCATTTTTGCCCAAGCTCTGCTCAGGTGAACATGTCGGAGCTTTGGCAATGTCAGAACCCGGTGCGGGATCTGATGTTGTTTCAATGAAATTGAGAGCCGACCGCAAGGGCGATCATTACGTGCTCAATGGCTCAAAATTCTGGATCACAAACGGGCCCTGCGCAGATGTACTCGTGGTTTATGCCAAGACTGATCCGGACGCCGGTAAGCGGGGCATGACAGCATTCATTATCGAGAAGACCATGAAAGGGTTTTCCACGGCCCAGAAGCTTGACAAGCTTGGGATGCGTGGCTCTGACACTGGCGAATTGGTCTTCGAGAATTGCGAAGTGCCAGTGGAGAACGTTCTCGGCACGGAAGGCGATGGGGTCAAGGTTCTCATGTCCGGCTTGGACTATGAGCGTGTGACGCTGTCAGGCGGTCCTATCGGTGTTATGCAAGCTTGCATGGACATCGTGATCCCGTATGTGCACGAGCGTGAGCAATTTGGCCAACCGATCGGCACATTCCAGCTGATGCAGGGGAAATTGGCTGACATGTACACAACGCTGAACGCTTGCAAAGCCTATCTCTATACTGTTGCGCAGGCGTGCGACCGGAATGAAACAGCTCGGAAAGATGCTGCCGGTGTAATCCTCTATGCGGCCGAAAAATGCACCTGGATGACACTGGAAACAATTCAGACGTTGGGTGGGATGGGCTATCTCAATGAAAGCCCGGCTGGCCGCTTGCTGCGCGACGCAAAGCTCTATGAAATTGGCGCTGGTACCTCCGAAATACGCCGTATGCTGATCGGTCGTGAGTTGTTCCAGGAAACCATCTAGGCCCCGCTGCGCGCATCAAACTCAATGGAACGGGATTTCTCGATCTGATTCGCGAAAATCGGCGGAATTTGGTGGGTTCTACGCAAATAGATTCGCAATGAATCAAATGAGATTCAAGGTAGCTAATTGAATTCATTGAATTTACGTTGTTTTTTCGCAAAGCCCTTGCTTTTCTGCGGTTTATCGCGTGTTCATCGCAAAGAATGAGTTATTCGCGTAACTAAATTTGACCTTGAATGGTGAAGGAGACTGCCGTGAACAAGAATGACCTCATTTCCCAGGTTGCCTCTTCGGCGAAGCTGTCGAAGGCGGATGCCGCTGAAGCCGTGGAAGCGACTTTGAACAGCATTACGTCTGAACTGGCCGGAGGCGGCGAAGTGCGGCTGTTCGGATTCGGAACATTTTCCGTGAGCTATCGTGCCGAAAGCCAGGGCCGTAACCCGCGCACCGGCGAAACAATGACCATTGCGGCTTCGAACAATCCCAAGTTCAAAGCAGGCAAAGCTTTCAAAGACGCTGTGAACGCTTAAGTTCAGACGTTTTTGCGGCGTGCGAACGCCGAAATAGGAAGTTTTTGGGGCCCCGCAGGCAAATTTGCTGCGGGGGTTTCATTTGGCCTCTTGCGGCCAGGGTAACTAGGCGCTAAAGGTCTGCCCCGAATGGTAAGGGCGATTAGCTCAGTTGGTAGAGCGCTTCGTTTACACCGAAGATGTCGGCAGTTCGAGCCTGTCATCGCCCACCATTTTCCCCCCCAGCGTCGGCTGACCTGTGAAATGCTTTCCGTGTTGCCCGCCGTTTGGCTGGCTGACGCAATTTTGGCTGGCGAAGAGTTCCTGAGGCGCTAGATTTTAGATCAAGCTTTCAGGATGATTTCACGATGAGTTTTTCAAGAGTCCTCTGTTTTCCCAGTACAATTTTTGTTGCTTAGAGTTTGCTCATGCTTGGGCTCTGGCAAGGTTGGACTGGCGGCGTTCCAGAGGCCATGCTGCAGAAGGGGAAGATCATGCGGTGACCATTCGGCTCTGGACGATGCAGGCGAACCGTGGGTACGCCTGGGCACAAACCAATCTGGGCACGATGTATGAGCGCGGCAAGTGGGTGCCTCAAAACTACAAGGAAGCCATCAAGTGGAACTTGCGGGCGGCCAAGCAAGGTAACGGCTGGGCGCAGGTCAATCTGGGCCGCATGTACCGGTTAGGGTGCGGTGTCCCTGTCGATTACAAGACCGCTCTTAAATGGTTCCGTTTGTCAGCAGTCCAGGATTTGCCCTGGGCTCAATTCAATCTCGGCCGGATGTACAAAAAGGGGCAGGGTGTCGAGAAGAACTACGTGCAGGCCTATAAATGGTTTGAACTGACCAAGGATCAACCTCCTAGAAAAAGCGGCCGTTCTTCGGGATGAAGTTGCCGAGAAAATGAACCCGGAAGATGTTGCCAAGGCCAAGGCCGCTGCGAAACTGTGTATCGCGTCAAAGTACAAAGAGTGCGATTGAGCGACATACTTGCTGATCACCGCCAATGCGGCGGATACGCCTCATCGTATTTCTCTATGCTTTCAATCCGTGAGGTCCACGCAGCAATATTCGGATAGGTTTGTTCAAGCGGAAGAAATCCGAGATCGAGACCGACTGCGCCCTCTCGTGTGGCTCCGCGGTGCAATTGCATAATCACCGGATAGGCTACAAGATCAGCCGCACTCAGTCTGTTTCCTGAAATGAACGGGCTTGACGCAACTTGCTTATCGAGGTCGTGGAGTTCGGTGTGAACTTTGGTCATGTCCGACTGAAGCTCTTCTGCCATTTCCTGCGCCCGCCCCCTGAATATGGGCCGCGTAACATTGCTAATGGGATCCCGCAAACGCTCGCCAGCCTCGCTGACGGTCTGCCAGATTTGTCCTGTTTCTTCCGGCGTTGTCCCGAACAGAGCGTGCTCAGTATGAAGTGCATCAAGATAAGCCAGAATTGCGTTGGTCTCGCGCACGACAATCCTGCCATTGACGAAAACCGGAACTCGACCACGCGGGTTTATGGTGAGAAACGCATCGTTTTTCTGATCGCCCCTTGAATTGCTCAGTCTTCGCGGCTCATAGTCGATGCCCAGAACCGCCAGGGCAAGCATGATGCTCCAGCACGGTGGACTCCCGCTGATAAAGTAAAGTTCAGGCTTGTTCATTTGCTGTTTGATCCTGTGCGACTCATTTAGCTTTGTCCAAGGTAGGCGTTCAGCAATGCGGTGTTGCCTTTGGCGTCCGCGCCTTCCCAGGACCTTTGACCTGATTCCAATACGCAAACCCTGTCCGCAATGTCGAGAACGCGACTGGTGTTCTGCTCGACCAGCAAAATTGTCAAGCCTTCGCTGCGAAGATGCTCCAGAACGGCGTAACAATCATCTATTGCTCTGGGCATTAGCCCCAGGGACAACTCATCAATCATGATCAGTTTCGGATCGGCCATCAGTGCGCGGCCAATGGCAAGCATTTGTTGCTCGCCCCCGGAAAGCGAGCCTGCTGCTTGCTGTTTTCGTTCCGCTAACCGGGGGAAATAATCAAAGATGCGGTCAAGGTTGGCAAAGAGTTTTGCGGCCGAAATCGTGTGTCCGCCAATGATGAGATTTTCCTCCACCGTGAGATCACCAAAGACCCTCCGACCTTCTGGAACGAGTGCCAATCCGTGATCAATGCGATCGTGTGCCGGGACATCGAGCAACGAAACTTCGCCGAAGGTTATGCTACCGGATTTGGCTTCAACATGCCCTGCAAGGCACATGATGGTGCTGGTTTTTCCGGCACCATTCGTTCCCAGCAGCGCGTAGATGTTGCCTTCAGAAACAGTGAAACTGACGTCCCGGGTGGCTAGGATATCGCCGTAACCACACGTGAGATTGGTGACGGTCAGCATACCGTTTCCAATCCCAGGTAGGCGCTGCGGACAGCGGGAGTGGCCATGACCTCTTCAGTTGCGCCGAAAGCCAGCGCGCGGCCGTTGTCCTGAACGTAAAGCTTCGGGCAAATCCTTGTGACTTCACGGATATTGTGCTCGATCAGAAGAATGGCCTGGCCATCAGAGGCAAGCTCTGCGATCAGGTCCGCGAGACTCTCTGCCTCTGCCTGATTCAACCCAGCCAATGGTTCGTCAAGCAACAGCAGGGCAGGGTGCAAAGCAAGCGCTCGGGACACTTCCAGTCGTTTCAAAAAACCCAACGGAAGTTCACCGGGGTACTTGTCAGCGGCATCTGCAAGGCCAGTCTTTTTCAACAGATCGTAAGCGAATTCCCGTTCGGTTTCTTTCTTGTTAGTCAGGAGGGCTTTGAACGGGTTTCCGGTCTTCGTCAACCCAGCTGCCAGCGCGACGTTTTCCAACAGGGTGAATTCGCCCAGCGGTTGGACGTTTTGTTGGGCCAGAGCGAGGCCATGGCGGATCCGTTTATGAATTGGCCATGCTGTGACATCATCGCCATTGAAGCGGACGGCGCCTTCTTGCGGTGTCACCATGCCGGTGATGACGCGCATGAGTGTTGTTTTGCCTGCACCGTTCGGCCCGATAAAACCGAGCAATTCCTTATTACCCATTTCCAGAGAAACATTTTCAACGGCCGTGACGCCACCAAATCGAACCGTGATGTCCTTGACTTCGAGGAGCCAGGTCATGTGTGGCCTCTCAAACGATTGACCAGACCCGACAGTCCCCCCGGGCTGAACCGCATCATCGCAAATAGCAGTGCGCCGTAGAGCAGGATCTTGAAATCATCGATAGGTTGGAACCAGAGAGGTAGTACGCTGAGAATGGCGGCGGCAAAGGCAACACCCCAAACGGAGCCAATGCCGCCGACGATAACCATGGCGAGAACACTGACTGATTCCACAAACCCGAAACTGTCCGGCGCAATGAAACGCACATGATGGGCGTAGAGACCGCCGGCAACACCTGCCACAGCGGTGCCAATTGCAAATGCCACAAGCTTATAGCGGGAAACCGGCACGCCGATGATTTCCGAAACATCCTCATTGTCAGCGATCGAGGCATAGACAAACCCCATCCAGGATCGTTTCACATAAAGACAGAATGCAGCAAATAGTGCGGCCAGGCCCGCCGTAAAGATCATGAAGCCGAATTTTCCCAGACCAGTTGAGGGGATTGAAGAGACGCCGAGCTCGCCTCCCAACGCGTCCTGCTGGCGGACCAGGCCGATGAACAGGAAACCGACGCCCATGGTTGTAATGGCGAGAAAATCATGGCGGACGCGAAGCGATGCAAACCCCACGATCAGCCCGATAGCACCAGCCAAAAGGCCTGCTGGTAATAGGGTAAGAGCGAACGGCACACCGGCTTTCGCCAACAAGGCTGAGGTGTATGCGCCCGTCCCGTAGAACGCGGCATGTCCGAGAGAAATCTGACCGCAAAAGCCCGAGATGAAATTGAGGCTGAGCGCGAACAAGACGCTGATCGCCATGGTTGTCAGGAGAGTGATTTCGTAAGCCATCTCAGCTCTTTCCCAACAGACCTTGTGGGCGGACCATCAGCACGATGATGAGAAACGCAAACGCGATCGCATCCCTGTCCATCAAATTGTCCGCGTAGATGGTGCCGAAGCTCTCAATGACTCCAAGTGCCAGAGAAGCGGCGAGGGCGCCTGGCACGCTGCCAAGGCCTCCCAAAACGATGATGGCGAGTGCCTTGTAGGAGGGAACACTGCCCATGGTTGGTTCCACGAGATTGTTCAGCAACGCCACCAACACACCTGCTGATGCTGCAAGGGCTGATCCAATGAAAAAGTTGAGATAACGAACGTTCTTGATGTTGATGCCAAAGGACGATGCGATCTGAGGATCAGCAACAGTGGCTCGCCAGGCAATTCCTGTCCTGGTCTTCAGGGAAAGCCAGCCGAGGATGGTGATCATTGCAAAACTCAGTACGATGACGAGAACTTCAGCTTGCCTGAGGGAGAAGGTGCCAAACAAGGCAATTTGCCCGCTCAGCGGCGGCGCTGTGTAGGAGAGCCCGTAAGGGCCAAAGATCAGGCGAAACAGCTCCTCAGAGGCAATGAACAGGCCGATCGATGCGATGAGAGGCACGTAGGGCGGACTGCCGAGGATGGGCTCATAGGCGAGTTTATAGAGCCCAATGCCCACGATACCGCAGACGACCATAGCGACGATCATCGCGAGGAGAAGGCTGCCTGTGCTGTTGGTAATCAGTACACCCAGGTACCCGCCGAGAGTGAACAAGGCTGCGTGGGCAACATGGAGGATTCGCAAAAGACCGTAGACAAGCGTCAAGCCGAGCGCGATCAGGGCATAAATGCTACCCTGAACGATGCCCTGAATTAGGAGCTCGAGATAAAGCAAGGAGTTGGCCGCCCAGATTTGCGGAGCGCCCGGATCAAGCCCAGGCGCTCCGGATTGTTGTTATTCAGCCGGGGGAGCAAGCAGCTCCGGATCGGAAATCGTGGAATGGTGATGCCAGTTGCCATCTTTCACGACTTGGACCTGCACATCCTTTTTGACTTCGCCAAGTGCGTTGAAGGATATCGTTCCAGTTGAGGCTTCAATCGTGAGGCCTGCGATTGCGTCACGAATTGCATTCTTGTCTGAGGTGCCTGCCTTCTTCATCGCTTCGATTGCGACGCGTGCAGCCGTGTGTCCGGATGCAGCAACCATGTCAGCCTTGAAGCCGGCTTTCTTTTCGAACGCGGCGATGAAGTTTTTGGTCTCGGCGGACGTGGAATCCCGATCAAGGGAGGTGGTGATGATAGTTCCTTCGGATGCTGCGCCGGCGATCTCAATGAACTTCTGGCTGTCATAACCTTCCTGGCCAATTATCGGCACCGTGATGCCGGCGGCGCGGAGCTGGCTGACGAGGGGACCCGCCGTGAAGAAATAACCTGAAGCATAGATTGCCTCTGGGTTGTCCGATTTCACTTTGGAAACGATCGGACCGAACTGACGATCCTTGATGGAATACTGATACTCGTTGATTACCGAGATTCCGAACTTGCCGGCCGCTTCCTTGAAACCCGCTGCGAGTGATTTGCCAAAATCATTCTTCAACGTGATGATCGATACTTTCTTTTTCCCAAGTGACTCACCAACGAGCTTCGCGCCTGCGCGGCCCTGGACTTCGCCCACAAACGAGGTGCGGAAAACGAAACTCCCGGTTCTTGTGATGTCGGGGTGCACAGCAAAGGCTGATATAAACGGCACGCCGGCTTCCTGGTAGATCCCTGCCGCTGCGCGGGTAGCGCCGGAATAGCTGCCGGAAATACCGATCGGTACGCCGTCCTTCTCAATGAGTTTCTGAGCTATAGGGACGGACTCTTTTGGTGAGGCCTGATCGTCATAGACAACCAGCTCGATCTGCTTGCCATTTATGCCGCCAGCCGCGTTGGCCTGCTCGACAGCGAGCTGCGCGCCGGTCAATGCCGACTTTCCGTCAGCAGCCGCGAAACCGGTGAGGGGAGCGTTGATGCCGATCTTCACAGTGTCTGCGAAAACATTTCCTGCAAGCAAACTCAGCCCCAGGGCGGCAACTGCGAAACTTCTTTTGATGCTCATCGATTACTCCCTTTTTGTTTTTGGTTTGGCTGCCGTTGCGCTGAGCGCAAACCGGCTGGATCGTTTGGAACCCCGATAGCCCAACACTATCGATAGCACAGGGTGACTGAAGTCAATGCGTTTTCTCAATCTGTGGTGAGCTCTCGCGGCCTGCCTGCCGTGCTTCTCGAAATTAGATACAATTTGATCAAATTTTTCTACCAAATATTATGCGTGTTAATTCGCGGAATTTAGTTTTTCATCTCTATACCTGTTCGCGTTGATGGGGATCAACGACAAAAAAGAGCGCAACTGCTCATAATAACAGTGTAATGGGGCGTCAAATGGTTAGTAATACTGCGTCGATTGCAAATTCAAGGATCGAATTGCTTCACAAGTCGCTTAGTGTACCTCTTCCAGACAGTTCAGACTATGCAAAAATACCTGCTTTTGAGCAACCACGATGTAGCACGCGTGCTGGAGAACTCATGGGCCAGGTGAAACGGCTCATGGCGCGGATGCGCATTGCTGTTATCTACAGTGGCGACAAGACCGAAGACGGTGCAGTCATTTACCAAAGTCACAATCCGCGTTCCTGGAAGAGCTATCGTGCAGTTGCAGAGAATATTGCTGCCAGTCTGAAACGTATGGGATGCAAGCATGTCAGCCTGATGACTGATGACATGAGACGGGCTCAGCGGCTGCAGGATGAACAGATTCACTTCGCCTGGTTGAACACAGGCGGTGTAAAGGGTTTCTGCTCAATTTCGCACGCTCCGGCGATCCTTGAAATGCTTGGCGTGCCCTATCTTGGTCATGATCCACTTATGGCAGGCATCCTTGACAACAAACACACCTTCAAGCGGCAATTGATGGGGCTCGGCATTCCAACCGCTGAGTTTATGACCTGGCACGGTGCCGCAGGTCCGCTTGATCCGAAGAACAATCCTGCTTTCCTGAAAGCTTTCGGGGACTATGAGGGACCGTTCATTGTCAAACCAGTGTCTGGCCGCGTTTCTCTGAATGTGGAGTTTGTTGGTGATGTGTATAGTTTGGCGCCGGTCGCGCAGGAAATCTATGACCTGACACAGAACACGTGTTGATTGAGCGCTATCTTGGCGGCCGCGAATACTGTGTTGCCGCTTGCGGTCCGGTTATTGCGCGTGGCGGTGAGCTTGAAAAGCTGGATGGCCCATTTACTTTTGCAACGGTTGAACGGGGCCTGCAGGATGGCGAACGCATCTTCACGTCGATGGATAAGCGGCCAATCACAGGCAAGTGCGTCCGTCCGCTCAATCGGGAAGCAGACACGCAAGTTGTAGACGATTTGTAGGCGTTGGGATGCAAGGTTTTCAGCGAACTCAACATGGAAACCCTTGTAAGGCTTGATGTTCGGGCGGATGACAAAGGTCAACTGTTTGTCCTTGAAACCAATCCTAAGCCTGACCTAAAGGCACATACATCCGACGGTGTGACCAGCTTGATCGCTGAAGGCCTCGCCGAGTGCGGCATGAGCTATGATGACCTCATCCTGTCACTGGGGGCAGATCGTGTCGACTTGTTGCTCCGTCAACGCTGCGGAAGTGCGGGTCATTTAGTGAACCTTTTAACCATTTGTGAAGTTTGAGTGTCTGGCTTTCGGGCATATCAAGTTCTTGGTGGTGGGTGCACAGACGAATGGCAACAAGCAATTACCCGTTAGGGAGGCGAATTAGCGACGCCGCGACGATGTTCGTGGTCTTTGCTGGTTTCGTTGCTTCTGCTCGTCTACGTTGCATACGGCGATCCCGCGATCCTGTCTGAGCTTCCCGCACCGCATGAATACCCCAAGAAAAAGGGATCCAGGTACTCCGGCTCTCGCGGTAACATCTCTGTTGGCAGCAGTGGCACGTCAAAGGATTACGAACTGCTCCGTGCAAATGGGCATTACCGGATTATCGTCCCGCTGAGCAACAAGTTCGAATCTGTCGGACCGTTCGCAATCAGCATGTCTGAAGCTGTCGTCAACGACAGGGTGCACAAGTATTTCCAACGCCTCTTTTTTGGGTTTCCGATTGCCGCACTGGCTTTCGCCTTTTTCGTCGCCTGCCCGGGCCCGAGGAGGCAAAAAAGCAGAATTCCGTTGGCGCAGCTCAGATTTGGCTTTGTCTTTATCCTGTTCTCGGCCGGAACCATTGCCACGTTAGTCGCCCTTTATTCTGATAGTGCGCAGGACAAAGCGCGCGCGCTGATTCCCTGGGGCAGCGCCTGAACGACGTCGTTGCCTTCAACATCGCTATTGACGAAATTCAGGGACTTGATCGCACGTTCGGCGAATATCTGAAGCTGACCCGGATATCAGCGCGGCGTCTCTGACCGTAAACAAGCGGATCGTTATCCATACTGATCTCAACAAGATCGGTCAGCCCTGGGCGAGTTCTGATAGCCACTATGAATTATGTCGTGGACCTGACGCCTGCAGGTAGCAAACGGAGCATTCAGGTTGCTGTTGAGCTGCCAAGTGATGTTGTCGCTGGCCAAATCACCCGAAGCGTGAAGAACTTCGCGGCTCTGTTTATTGCCTCTGCATTCCTCGCCAGTTTGTTCTTCCAGCTGGGCGGCGCCGTTCGACGCTCCAAGGGAGAAGGAAGTGGAGAGGGCGGTTTAGCCATCGGCACACTACGCCGGGAAGGTCTCAACGTGGAGGGGTTCAACACTACGAGGCAGGCTCAGATCGTCATCAATCAGGGGCTCAGGCAGTACAATCATATCCGCCCGCATCAGGCACTAAACCAACGTCCACCAATCCCCGAGACCTTATCAAGAAATGGTACATGAAATCGGGGCTGGAGCCCCTTCTTGTTTGCCATGCATGAATGGTGCCAACGCTGGCCGAACAATTCTGACCAGTTAATGATTTGTCAATTAAAACCAGCCCGCTGCAGCTTTGCCAACCACTATTGTCGGAGGGAGCAATTCTTGGTTAACAGGAATTCGTTCGCATGCAGTGCCAGGGCGAAGCCCTGGCAGGTATTGGAATGCGCTCGTTACGGAATAGCCTTGCGGCGTAAGAGATTGCGGCAGTCGGGCTAAGCGGTTTGAAATATTGAGAAGTTCGAGCGCGAAGTATCGCCTCACAAAAGAAGTGAGCCGGCCTTGGGTGGGACAAGGTCGGCTCGAACAACCCGGTCATCTGGGGATGGGAGAGGGGACGCTGACCGGGTTGGAAACTTGTTCGTTTAGATGAAAGCTAGTCGCCTGCTTTCCCTGGGATTGTGCGGACCCGCTTACGGGCCTTGGGCAGCAGGGACACCCAAAGTTGCGGGTGTTTCTGTGCCTGGCGTTTTACGAACATGTAGCGGGTCGAATGCCACGGAAGAATTTCCGGGTTCTGGTTGTCGAGCACAAAGTCTCCCATGTCCGTGACAACTGTAAGAACAGCATGACCTGCGTTCCTTTCGTCAAGAACTACAGTCACCAGTAGCGCTTCACGTGGCCACCCCATGCTCATCAGGTAGCGCCGCTTCAGTAACACGTAGTCTTCACAGTCTCCGCTGTTTCCAGGATACGTCCAGTGTTCTGGCATATTGTAGAGCTCTTGGTCGGTCACCGGAGCAACCTTAGTGTTCACGTGTGTGTTGACGCGAACGAGCTGTGTCCAGGCATCATCGGTCAGATGAACCCTCGTCCGGCCTGCAGTTGCTCCAGAACAATCGCGTTTGTGTCGTTGGCAAAACTGAACCCATCCGATAGGGGGCAAGGTCTCCCCGTACACTTTGGCGAACTGAGAGGCACTCGGTGCTCTGTCAGTTGAACTGCTCCACTCTTTTGCGTTTGTAGAACCCGCAGCACCCAAAGCCACAGCGCTAGCAACGATCCCTGTTTTTAGAATTTTCTTCAACATTGTTATCGACCCCATTCCCTTGATGAGGTGCACAATGTCATATAGATTTTTCTATACTGTTCCGTTTGCTTGCGCAATTAAAGTAAAATAAATCGAATATTTGTATTAAATTGTATGTATTTCCGAAAGGATTCGTAAACCATGGAGCCTGTACGTCAAACGCGACCGAGACATCGCTGTGCCGCAAATAACCTGGCAATGAAATTGTCTAGGAAGATTTTGGAGACGAACACTTCAGACCGCGCGACCATGCTGACCGCAGAACAGTTCAGACCAAACGAGAGCTCCGGGCAGAATCAAAAATTGAAAGAGTTCTTCAGCCCTGCAGTGTCGAACATTTTGACGAACTCAATGCCAATGCCATCACCGTGAATGCGGGTAACTCGTCCGCGCATTTTGCCCAACATGACATATGTACCAATGGCCAGAATGACATCTACACGCACAGCAGCGCCGCTGATTGAGATGTCCACTGTTTCACCGGGGTAGGTTCTGCCGTCAGGCAAAATCAATTGCGAAGACATTTCGCTTGGTTGATAACGTGTATGCCGTCGTTGGTTCGGATTTTCCGCTTCTTTTGGGTTCTTGGGTCAATCCAGGCGCTTTTGGACCCGTTCAATCTGCGCACCGCTGAGCGATAATCCGATTGTGAAACCTGTCTCGCTCAAGTGAATGACTTTGCCTTCGATCCGGCCAACTTCATCGATATAGGTGAAGATGGTTTCTCCAAGCTCACGTTCGCCTGTAGTTATGAGTGTGATTTGGCTGGTGTCAATATTGGCGATCTGACACGGAAACTCACGGCGATCCGGCCTCACGTAGCGCCCAAACAAAACATTTGGTGTCGCTTGTTCATTTGTGGCGCTTGCTGCCGATGGTTCAGTCAACACAGAAAGGCTTATTTTTTACGCCCGGATCCTATGATTGCCAAATAACAGATCACTCGATATGAGTGCTGCGAGTTTGCTATACGACAATACGGAAGCGGGAGTAAATGAGCCGTTAAGGACGATTACCAAGCTGCACATAAAGTAGAAATTATTCGACCCCGCCACGAATAAGTTGCAATTTTGCGACGCTTTTGCTTGCCTCGCGGGCTCTGTTGGGCGCCCCGACAGAATCAGGCTGGTTCCGAAACCTCTCTTTTCTTCTGATCTGCTCTTCCTCGTGCGGCTCCGGGCGTTGCTTCTGATCCGACAGCGCCGTTATCAAATTGGCCTTTGCAGCGAGAGATGCGTCGTGATTAGCGGAGAATACATTGAGCCAGATGGGGCGCATGGAAATGAGTTCCGTGCGCACAATCGGCCGCTGGCCGATCCAGTAGGGTTCGGTAAAGGGGACGATGATAGCAATAATCTGCGTTGTATGGCAATTGCTTGACAGCAAAGGCAGCATCAGGAGTTCCATCCCTTCAGCACGTCCATCGTCGGTAAAACCCTTGAATCGGATCACAGAGGGTTTGTGCTGGGCGATGACTTCATTTGCGCGCTCGGCAATAGTGCTTTGTTCGATTTCAGGCCACAATCCCAGAAAGTCATTGCCGCTGAGTTCGAGTCCGAAAATTGTCCGCAAACCGGTGCCTGCGAGCCTGAACGAAAATGCAATCTTCAGCGAATGGCGTTCTATCAAGGCGACATTTGGCAGGAGATCTTTAATTGAACGGAGATCCAGTTCGTTTTGGGAAGGGGCCGAACGGCCTTGCCGAATTGTGTCCCAAACTTCAAAGAGGCTTCGCGTTGACGGGTGAAGGATGCCGTCTTTGGAAGTTGTGTTCGTGTGTGCAGCCATCTGTGATATATCCTGTTGCGATAGACCGGTGGTCCGGCATTTCCGAAGCTGAAATTCTGACGGTTCTGTGCCAGAGAAGGATCGTTTCGAGCTGGTTTTGCAGCTACTGTGCCAGTCTGGTCATTGCCCTGTTTTTCGGCCGATTTCTTTGGTGGAGTCGTTTCAAGTGCAGTATTGAGGCGTGAAGCGAGACGAAGAGGTGATCCGTGTCAGATCCTGTGCCCCAATACGGGCAGCCGGAGATAGAACCCAAGCGTGTTCCGGCAATAAATGCCCCAACGGTGGTGCTGGCGTTGTGCGCGTTGATGTTTATCGTGCATTTGGTCCAGGCACTGGGGTCCCGGTTGACCGTTGAATGGATCATGTTGCATCTGGCGTTCATTCCCGCACGCTATGACGCTGCCTCCAGTCTGATTTATCCTGGCGCGCGCGGGGCAGATGTCTGGACGTTCGTAACCCATCTGTTTGTCCATGGGGGTTGGACACACTTGGCAATAAATGGCGTCTTCATGCTGGCGTTTGGTTCTGTGCTTGCCCGCCGGTTTGGCGCATTCCGCTTTCTTGTGTTCAGTGCGTTCGCGGGACTTGGCGCGGTGCTCGTCCACTTGTGGGCCTATTGGGGAGATACAACGCCGCTGATTGGCGCTTCAGGAGCCATTTCGGGTCAAATGGCCGGCACTGTGCGGTTGATGTTTGCTGGTAGAAGACCGGTTTTCGCGGGAATGCAATCGCATCCGGTAGAAATTCGTGCGCTGTCACTGCTTGAAGTTTTTAAAACTCCGAAAGCGATTGTCTTCCTGACGGTTTGGGTGCTTGTGACGGTTCTCGCTGGAGGGGGGGGCGTCATGGCTCCGGAAGGCTCATCAATCGCCTGGGAAGCGCATCTCGGCGGATTTGCCATTGGTATGTTGTTGTTTGGCTTGTTTGATCCCGGAAGAGGCCATTGGGATGGGCGAGACTAATAAACTAATTGGTGCAAGCCTTATTCTGGCGGATTATGAGCGACTGCTTCCAGGCGTTGCATTGCATATTTCAAATCTGGAATGACCTTGGCGGCCGCGTCACGGCCTGCCTCAATTGCTTCGGCGCTCTTGTCGAAATCGAAAAGACCGATATCAGGCGCGACAGGATTGATATGAATGTCTGGCGGATCACCAGCGAGACGCGAACGGGCCAACCGGTCTTGCGAAATATTGAAGGCGGCCATCAGAACCGTTGTAAGCCCAGGTTCATTTGACCTGCTGCCAAACATCTGCTGCAGCACACTTTTTTGTGGCTTCTTTCTTGACGCCTCGGCAGATGCCTTCAAAACAGTGCGTTCAACATCAGCAATTTCGGGCGCCTGGATCACGGTACCACCAAAGGCATCATTGTTGAGGTTGACCGAAATCACCAGCCTGGCCCCCATGGCTCTGCAGGCTGAAACCGGAATCGGATTAACGACCGCGCCGTCAATCAGCCAAAGCTCCTTGAAGTAAACCGGTGTGAACACACCGGGCAATGCATAGGAAGCGCGCAAAGCCTTGGACAACCGGCCTTTCCGCAACCAGATTTCATGGCCAGTCAGCAGCTCAGTGCCAATACATATGAACGGCTTTTCAATTTCTTCGATCCGGATTTCCCCTAGCGCCGCGTCAAGAACCTCACGCAGTTTGTCGCCGGATAGCATGCCGGCCTTGCTCCAGGAGAGATCCAGCAGGCGGAAGATTTTCGTCCGCGTCAGGCTGCGGGCGAATTCTTCAAGTTGATTCAACTTGCCCGCTGAATAGCAACCACCAACCAGGGCACCTACCGAGGTGCCGGATACAACATCCGGTTCAATGCCTTCTTCCTTGAGTTTCTGAATGACGCCAATATGGCTCCAGCCGCGTGCTACGCCAGCTCCAAGGGCAAGTCCAATTTTGGGCCGTCCAGCACGTGTGGTGCTCATCTGCGGTATACCATCTGCCGGACATGCGGGTTCCGGCAGGCTAATTATTATTGAACCAAAGCATGACGGTTCAGCTCTGTAATTGCCGTACCGATCCGTCTACGTCCCATTCTGACGCTGCTAGCGCTAAATTTCCAGTCACAAACGGACGATAATTTGTGATGATACGTTAGCCGCCATAAATATCTTCTGGGTTAAACAGGCGTTTGGCGTCGGTGAATTTCATTTCCGGGTTCGGCGCATCAGCCATCCTAACAGTAATGGAGCGGTAGAAGCAGGATTTTCTGCCTGTGTGGCACGCTGCTCCACCCTGTTGTTTCACTCTGATCCAGATGACATCCTGATCGCAATCTGTCCGCATCTCTACAATTTCTTGCGCGTTTCCAGATGTTTCACCTTTTCTCCAGAGTTTCCCGCGCGATCTGGACCAGTAACAGGCGGTCCCTGTCTCAATTGAAACGGCAAGCGCTTCTGCGTTCATCCAGGCAAACATAAGCACGTCTCCGGTTTCCGCATCATTGCAGATAACTGGGATCAATCCCTGTTCATTGTACCTGGGAGTTAAGGCTGTCCCTTCTTCCAGTTCATTGCGTGGTTCATCCGAGTTGTTCATTTGGCGAGCCTAAACTGTCAAAAGTGAAAACCTAGTAGTTGGAATTTGTCCGCACCAGTTCCATGAAGCGGGTCTGGAGCGTCGGATCAGTTTTGAAATCACCGGTGAACTGGGTAGTGATGGTCGCCACATTGCGCTTCTGAATTCCGCGCAGGGACATGCACTGGTGAACGGCGTCAATCATAACCGCCGTGCCCTTGGGCCGCAGAGCCTGGTCAATTGCTTCTGCAATCTGTGCTGTCATGGTTTCCTGGGTTTGCAGACGGCGCGCGAAAATCTCAACCACGCGGGCCAGCTTGGAGATGCCCACCACACGATCGGTCGGATAGTAGGCAATGTGGGCGCAGCCAATGAACGGGATCATGTGGTGTTCGCAATGAGAATTCAGGTCGATGTCCCGCAGCATGACAATATCGTCATAACCGCCAGTCTCTTCGAACGTGCGTGAAAGAGCTTCAATCGGGCACTCTTCGTAGCCCTTGAAGAACTCACGGTAGGCGTTCACCACGCGTTTGGGTGTATCTTTCAGGCCTTCGCGTTTGGGATCATCGCCAGCCCACGCAATCAGCGTACGGACCGCTTCTTCGGCTTCTTTCAATCTTGGGCGCTCAATCTCCGGGCCTTTGCCGACGGGGAAATTTTTCACGATTGCGTCCATTGTCGCTGCACTCCGCTCATATTCATATCGTTCGGTTGGCGTTCAATCGTCAACGGACTCAGTTGCTCATCGCTTGCGCTCTCCGCTTCCGCTGCCTGCTCTTGGCAGGCCGTGCAATGTGGAGAGTGGTGCAACGAATGCAGTCTGAAAAACGTGACGGCTCGTTTCCGTTTCGAGGTTGATTACCACTGACTTTTGAGCATGGCAACATAGACTGCATGCTCTGGGACTATTTGACAAACCCGGCGCTTTTGGAGCGTTTGCGTCACTTTCCTGTTGCGGTCCGGTACCGTCACGCCGATATATTGGAATGAAATGGTTCCGGTTCAATGGCTGATGTCCGATGCTGAACGAAATTTATAACAAGCAGATTCTGAAATTTGCCGCTGAAATCCATCATGTTGGCCGCCTGGAAGCACCTGATGCATCAGCCATGGCCCATTCGAAGTTATGCGGTTCAAAGGTCAAAGTAGACCTTTGCATGGCTGACGGGGTGGTCAGCGAGTTTGCCCATGATGTGAAAGCCTGTGCTCTTGGTCAGGCAGCGTCGTCGATTATGTCGCGGCAAGTAATCGGCGCAACCGGTCCCGAACTGCGTGAAGTCCGCGAGCAGATGTATGCCATGTTGAAGGATGGTGGCCCGTCGCCGGAGGGCAAATGGTCCGATCTGGAAATTCTTCAGCCGGTGAAGGATTTCAAGGCTCGTCACGCCTCCACCTTGCTGACGTTTGATGCGGTTTGCGATGCGGTTGCGCAGATCGAAGCGCAAACCGGCGACGTTGTTGCCGCAGTATAGACTTTTCTTTTGATGTCTCTGTGAGCCGATGCTTGAAATGAGCCTACAGGCGCGGCAAGACTGTGCCCAATGGGATAGTTACATCTAATCAAAAGGAAGAGGCAGCATGGCAATCATCGGATTTATCGGGCTTGGCAATATGGGCAGTCATATGGCTGCAAATCTTGTGAAGCATGGCCACACGGTGAAAGGTTATGATGTAGTTGCTGGGAATGTGGAACGGTTCGTTTCCGCTGGCGGCGCTGCAGCTTCATCGGCTTCCGAGGCGGCAGCCAACGTTGAAATGGTTGTGACTATGCTTCCTGCCGGTGAGCATGTGCGCTCGGTATACATGGGCGATGATGGGGTGCTGGCCGTTGCAGGTACGGGCACAATCATGATCGACAGTTCAACGATCGACGTGGCTTCTGCACGAAAAGTCGCTGCCGCGGCTGAGACGTCCGGCATGAAAATGGTGGATGCGCCAGTTTCCGGCGGGGTAGGGGGTGCGGAAGCCGGAACACTCACGTTCATGGTTGGCGGACCAGATGACGTGTTTGCAACTGTAAAACCGGTGCTGGATTGCATGGGTAAAAACATCTTCCATGCAGGCGGAGCCGGAAACGGTCAGGCCGCCAAAGTCTGCAACAACATGATCCTCGGCATCTCGATGATCGGTGTTTGTGAAGCTTTTGTCCTTGCTGAAAAGCTCGGACTGAATCACCAGAAACTCTTTGACATCTCCGCCACAGCGTCGGGACAGTGCTGGTCACTTACAACCTACTGCCCTGTGCCAGGGCCAATCCCCACATCTCCGGCCAACAATGAGTACAAGCCCGGCTTCAGTGTGGACATGATGCTGAAGGACCTCAAGCTCGCCCAAGATGCCGCGCAAACATCAAAGGCGGCGACTCCGCTGGGCGCTCAGGCGGCGGCAGTTTATGCCATGTTTGAAGCCGCTGGACACGGGGATACGGACTTCTCCGGCATCATAAAATTGTTGCGCGGTGAAGCTGGCTGATTACGGGAGCGCTACGAAAATGGGCGAGATCACCTGCGGAATTGCGCTGATCAGGCTGCTGGAAAAGTATGGTGTAGACACTGTTTTTGGTATTCCAGGGGTACATACACTTGAACTGTGCCGGGGGCTTGATGGCAGTTCCATTCAGCATGTGCAGGCCCGAAACGAGCAGGGCGCCGGCTTCATGGCTGACGGCTTCGCTAGAATCAGCGGGCGTCCCGGCGTGTGTATGGTGATCTCGGGACCTGGGGTGACAAATGCCCTTACTGCGATTGGTCAGGCTTTCGCGGATTCAATACCGGTCCTCATGATTTCCAGTGATGCGGCCAGTCATACCTTGGGCAAAGGCTGGGGTGCGCTCCATGAAGTTCCGTGCTTGACGGACGTTACCGCACCGTTGACAGCGATGAGTGCGACTGCCATGCGGCCGGATGATCTGCCGGAGTTGATTGGCAAGGCATTTTCAATTTTTGCTTCTGAGCGGCCAAGGCCGGTTCATATTTCGATTCCACTGGATGTGCTTGCTCAATCCACGGACGGGGACTGGGAACCCGTCACGCTGCCTGATCGGGCATTGCCCAACGCGGCGCAAATTGAGAATGCGGCAAAACTGTTGGCGTCCGCAAAGCGCCCGATGATCTATGCAGGTGGCGGTGCGGTTGATGCCGGACAGGACTTGCTTCGATTGGTGGAAGCCTTGAGTGCGCCTGTGATCACTTCGAATGCCGGCAAGGGATCAGTGCCGGACTCCCATCCATTGGTGCTTGGGGGCGGCATAGTTCGTCCGGAAATCCAGAATTTCATATCAACGGCTGACGTTGTCCTCGCGATCGGGACGGAACTTGCCGAAACCGACAGTTTTGTTGAAAGGCTCAATATAACAGGCAAGGTCATCCGCGTTGATATCGACCCGAGGAAGATCAACGATCTCTATCCCGCGGATATTGGCATCATTGGTGATGCTGACGCTGTCGCTAAGGCGCTTGTGGAAACCCGGATTAATATTGAAGAACCAGATCCCGAACTGTCCGGCGAAGTGGGCCACCTGAAGAAACAGATTCTCTTGGATGTCACGGAAAGCGAACGGCAGCATATAAAGTGCCTGAACGTGCTGCGTGAGGTGTTGCCCGCTGAAACAGTAATCGCAGGTGATATTGCGCAACTCGTTTATACTGGTTCATTCGCCTTCCCGGTTGAGGCTCCACGCCTATGGCACTATCCCGCCGGGTTTTGCACTCTTGGCTGCGGACTGCCGAACGGAATTGGCGGGAAACTGGCGCTGCCCGATGCGCCCGTTGTGGTGCTGGCCGGTGATGGCGGTGTGATGTTTACGATCCAGGAACTGGTAACCGCAGCTGAACTCAGATTGTCGCTCCCGATCATCATTTGGGAGAATGGCGGGCTGAAACAGATCCAGGATGATATGAAAACGGCCAAAATCCCGCTTGTCGGCGTAACGGGCATGAATCCGGACTTTACGGCATTGGCGCGATCATGCGGTTGTCTTGCAGTATCTGCTGAAACAGCTGCTCAGCTGAAGGCACAGGTTAAAGATGCTCTGGTCGCGGACCTGCCCACAGTCATAACTGTTGCCGAAGGCAGTGATTGGCTTTTGTGAACATACCTCGTTCTCTTGTTTTTGCGCTTGAAACAAAGGAAACGCTCGATTTTTCGTCAAACTTGAAGATTTGAAGGTAAATCAGACCTTTCTGCTTTTTCGCCGAAATCCCGCAAACGTAAACGAATTTTCCGACAAACGCTTAGGCTCTGTCCCAAAGCGATCCAAAGACAAGATTCTTAATAACACTCGATTCACCTGTTCTCTTGAGACGAAATTTACAGGACAGCCGTATTGTCCACGTCAATCGAGGCCAAAAAACAAAACGGTCTCATCAACCAGGGCAGGTGGAACACGATGAACGAAGTCATGATTGGGGTAGCGCACGACGCAGCAAGCGAAGATGCGCCGGAATTTAAGAATAAGTATCTGGAATCGCTTACACTTATTGAGCGGTTGCACCGACGTTTGCTGGACGTCATCAAAGATGAGTTCGAGCGCCGTGGGGACCAGGATATTAACGCAGTACAAGCTTTGCTCTTGTTCAACATGGGTGGACAAGAACTGACAGCCGGCGAATTGAAGTCGCGCGGACACTATTTGGGGTCGAACGTCTCATACAATCTGAAGAAGCTTGTTCAGATGGGTTTTATCCATCATGAGCGTTCAACTGCTGACAAGCGGTCTGTGAGGGTTTGTTTGTCTGAAAAAGGCCAGCAGATTCACGATCTGGTGGACGAACTCTACAATCGCCAACTGAAATCAATTCGTGACGTTGCCGGCTTGAACACAGAAGAGCTGGAGCGGCTCAACAAGGCGTTGGTGCGTCTGGAACGGTTCTGGACCGACCAGATTCGTTATCGCTTGTAAGAGCTCGTAAAATTTAAGGGACGGTATGCTGTGGGAAGCATGCCGTGGGTGGAATAGTCCCGGTTTCAGCAATGGAACCGGGACTTTTCTTTGCGCACGCCTGTGATCGCATATTTCTGCAAAATTCGGCTGCCAAACAATTTGCCGAAGAGAGAATCCGGACTGTCCTGCACGCAAAGCGCTTGAAAAAGCTTTGTAAAAACACCAGTTGTAGGCTAAAAATCGAGGGGCAGTTCTGAGGATGCAGGCCCATTTTTGGGGTCTGGATGCGGATGAGCGGGTGCAAATTGAACAGGAATTGCTCGGCATGAGCGGTAGAATTGAACTTCTGGGGGCCGCGCGTCTCGCAACGGCATTTGTTTCTGGTATCGCGGGGATCGGTTTTCTCACAGCGACAGCAGACGCACAATCCTTCAATCGCACATTTAATTTCGGCACACATGTCTACAAAACAGCGCCAAGCAAGACCGAGCGAGTGACCTCGCGCGGCAATTCGATTCCGATGCTCAGTCACCGATCTGTGCAGGCGATGTATGATGCGATAACCAGGTACGAAATCATTGTCAGCCGCGGTGGATGGCCGAGAATTACCCGGGCGAATGACACTCGGCGGTTGCGCCAGAGATTGGCAATCGAACGCTATCTGCCGTCCGGCGCGTCGACGAACTCCAGCACTTTTGACAACGGGTTGAGGCGCGCTCTCAGGAAGTTCCAGTCCAGCCATGGGCTACACGCTACTGGCAAGGTGAACCGCCAAACGCTGAAGGTTTTGAACGTACCTGCGCGCGTGAGGTTGGAACAGTTGCGCGAGAACCTGCCTCGTGTTCTGGAATACACGAAGAATCTTAGTGGACGATATGTGATTGTGAACATTCCGGCCACGCAGCTTGAGTCCGTTGCAAACGGCAAGGTCTATTCCCGGCACAATGTGGTGGTTGGCAAGCCGTCCAGGCCGTCTCCGGTGCTCGCCAGCAAGATCCACAAGTTGAATTTTAATCCCTATTGGAATGCTCCGGTCTCCATTGTTGCAAAAGATATTCTGCCCAAGGTGCGAAACAATGCTGATTGGCTGAAAACCATGCGGATTCGGGTGTTTGATGGTTTTAACGGTCCGGAAATTCGCCCGGCGAGTGTCAACTGGAATACCGTTGCTCCCGACCGCTTTCATTTTCGCCAGGAACCGGGCGGTGCCAATGCAATGGCGAGCGTGAAGATTAATTTTCCGAACAAGTATTCGGTCTATCTGCACGACACGCCCTCCAAGCAGCTTTTCAAGCGGCATCAGAGGTTCTTTTCTTCAGGATGCGTGCGGGTCGACAAGGTGCATCTGTTGACGGAATGGTTGTTGCAGGGCCAGCAGGGCTGGAACCAAAGCCGAATCAGAGCTGTTGCCCAATCCGAACAGCCAACGGATGTGGACCTGTATAATCCGTCCCAGCTCAGAATGGTTTACCTGACCGCTTGGGCCCTGCCTGACGGTACGACCTATTTCCGGCCGGATATCTATCGGCTGGATGGACTTGGTTTTGTGAGCGGTCAGCCTAAGCCTACTGGCAAAGAGGCGGCGGCAGAGGCGCGTGTTTACAGCCCGGGCAATAACAATGCGGCAGGCTCCGGCGCCGTGGGCTATGGCAACAACCTGCAAGACAGCACGGTCATCCTGCCGCCTGAGAACGAACAACCGGCAGATCTGCCACGCAGCAACAATTTCTCAACATCCGCGGCAGAAGCTCGCAATGGGAAGAAAAAGTTGAAATCCCGCTATTAGGCCCGGTTCTTGCAGTGTTAAGTTGAACACAGACAACTTTGTGATCAGCTATAATGCTTAGTTGAGCATAATCTATTGCAGGACGCAGATGGATTACACAACAGAACTCTCCAACCGGCTAAACAGTCTCAAGGCTGAAGGGCGCTACCGTGTGTTTGCCGACATCAAACGCATTCGGGGGCGTTTTCCACGTGCCACCTATCATGGGCCCAACGGCGAACGTGAAATTACGGTCTGGTGTTCCAACGATTATCTTGGAATGGGTCAACACGATACCGTGCTGGCCGCCATGCACGAAGCTATCGACGGAGTTGGTGCAGGCTCTGGCGGGACGAGAAATATCTCCGGAACCACTCACTATCACGTTGAACTGGAAGAAGAACTGGCCTCCTTGCACGATAAGGAAGCTGCTCTCCTGTTCACCTCAGGTTATATCGCCAACGAAGCCTCGCTAGCGACATTGTCCAAATTGTTTCCCGGTCTGGTCGTCCTGTCTGACGAGATGAACCATGCCTCCATGATTGAGGGTATCCGGCACGGGCGTTGTGAAAAGCGGATCTGGCAGCACAATGATCTCGACGATCTGGCAAGACACTTGTCGGAACTGGATCATGCTCGGCCTAAGGTGGTGGCTTTTGAGTCCGTCTATTCAATGGATGGCGATATCGCGCCTATTGGTGACATCTGCGGATTGGCGCGGAAACACAATGCGCTGACCTATCTTGATGAAGTTCATGCCGTGGGACTTTACGGAGAAAAGGGCGGGGGCGTTGCCCAGCGCGACGGAGTTGCTAACCAGGTCGACATCATTGAAGGGACACTGGCCAAAGGGTTCGGTCTTATGGGCGGCTACATTGCTTCATCTGCAGACATGGTAGATGCGATCAGGTCTTTTGCTCCTGGCTTCATTTTCACCACCTCGGTGGCGCCTGCCATTGCGGCTGGCGCATTGGCAAGTGTCCGCCATCTCAAGCAGAGTTCTGTGGAACGCACCGCTCATCAGGAGCGCGCCTGGAAGCTCAAGGACATCCTGCTGGCGCGAGGCCTGCCGGTTCTGGAAAATTCCAGCCACATAGTTCCTGTGATGGTTGGAAATCCGGTCCGCTGCAAAGAGCTGACCGATGCTCTGCTCGACGAGTATGATATTTATGTTCAGCCGATCAACTACCCTACGGTTCCTGTCGGAACCGAGCGTTTGCGGTTGACTCCTAACCCGTATCATTCTGACGACGATATGAAAGCTGTGGCCGACGCTCTCGATGCGCTGTGGACGGCTTTTGCTTTGCAGCGTGCAGCCTAATCCAAAATAGAAAAGGGGTCATGTCTGGCTAAGGGGATTTTGTCTGAGATCAGTTAGCCGTAACTTGTATCTGTTGGAATGCCTGTTGTTGTCTCTCCATTCAGTTTCTTTCAACGGCAGATGAACGGTGTGGTCTGGCACACCTTTGACCTTTGACAGACCCCCCTTTGCCACCCGATAGACCCTGTTGACAGTATTGCGATCAAGGCCGCTGGGTTTGGCTGTCTGTAGAGCGGTCAGACCGGCAGCGAAGTTGCGAACACGCGCGCGGATTTTCTTCTCTGAAATGCGGAACCCTTTGCACTATCGATTGTTCATTTCATACCATAGCTTCATGAGAAAGAATCCCCTCAGCCAGGCATGACCCTGGAAATTAACTTGGACCTGTGACGTTTTGGGTGCGCCGGATGCCGGTAGCGAGCCTTGGCGGCCTTGTGGGACGTATGCTAGACCCCAGCGAGTTTTGACTGAGGCGGACCACGCCCCCATTTCAAGGATTTCGACACATGTCCGGATTTTTCTCCGCAACTCTGGCCGCCAATGATCCAGATATCGCAGCAGCAATAGATAAAGAGCTGGGCCGCCAGCAACACGAAATTGAGCTGATTGCCTCAGAAAACATTGTGTCTGCTGCGGTTCTCGAAGCGCAAGGATCAATCATGACCAACAAGTATGCGGAGGGCTATCCAGGCCGCCGGTACTATGGTGGCTGCGAATTTGTGGACATTGCCGAGGAACTGGCGATTAACCGGGCAAAGGAGCTGTTCGGCTGCGATTTTATCAATGTTCAGCCAAACTCAGGCTCACAGGCAAATCAGGGTGCCTTTATGGCGATGATGAAGCCTGGTAACACAATCCTTGGCCTCAGCCTGGATGCTGGCGGACACCTGACCCACGGTGCAGCGCCAAACCAGTCAGGTAAGTGGTTCAATGCGATCCAGTACGGAGTGAATGAGGATGATCACCTCGTCGACTTTGATGAGGTCGAGCGGCTTGCCGAACAGCACAAACCGGCCGTTATCATTGCTGGTGGCTCGGCTTATCCGCGCACTCTCGATTTTGCCCGCTTCCGCGAGATCGCTGATAAGGTTGGCGCCTATTTCATGGTCGATATGGCCCACATTGCTGGCCTTGTTGCTGCTGGCGTCCATCCCAACCCGTTCCCGCACGCACATGTGGCGACAACAACGACCCACAAGACATTGCGCGGCCCTCGCGGCGGCATGATTCTGACAAACGACGAGGCTTTGGCCAAGAAGATCAATTCAGCCATCTTTCCCGGTCTTCAGGGCGGACCATTAATGCATGTTATTGCTGCAAAAGCAGTGGCTTTTGGCGAAGCTTTAAAGCCAGAATTCAAACAATATGCGCAACTGGTTGCAGATAACGCCAAAGCGCTCGCGGCTACTTTGAAAGATGGTGGACTGGATATCGTTTCTGGCGGGACCGACACGCACTTGATGCTGGTGGATATGCGTCCCAAAGGATTGACCGGTAAGGCTGCCGAGGCTGCTTTGGGCCGGGCAGGTATCACCTGCAACAAGAACGGGGTGCCCTTTGATACCGAAAAGCCAACGATCACCTCCGGAATTCGGCTTGGCACACCGGCAGCAACAACTCGCGGATTTGGCGTCGCTGAGTTCCAGGAGATTGGCAATCTCATAACGGAGATCGTCGATGGGCTTGCGGCCAATGGAGAAGATGGCAACAGTGAGGTTGAAGCTTCGGTCCATAAGAAGGTTATTGCTCTGACGGATCGTTTTCCGATTTATGCGTCCTAAAATCAGGATGCCGAGCAAGGGTATAGACCGATATGCGCTGTCCCTTTTGCAGTAACAGCGATACGCAGGTTAAGGATTCCAGACCTACAGAGGACAACACCACCATTCGGCGCCGGCGTTATTGCGCCGATTGTGGTGTCCGGTTCACCACATTTGAACGGGTTCAGTTGCGTGAGTTGACCGTGGTCAAAAAGTCAGGGCGCCGCGTGCCCTTTGACCGTGAAAAACTCATGCGCTCCGTGCAAATCGCCTTGCGGAAGCGGCCGGTTGAGCCAGAGCGCATAGAACGCATGGTCTCGGGCATGGTCAGGCAACTGGAAAGCCGCGGCGAGAACGACGTGAATGCAGAAATCATCGGCAAGCTGGTGATGGAAGGTCTCCGAGTCCTCGACGACATTGCGTATGTACGTTTCGCTTCGGTTTACAAGAATTTCCGCGAAGCGAAGGATTTTGAAGCTCTGCTTGGAGAGCTGTTGGGTGATGAAGAACCCGATTCCGACTAGTGGTTGACGCTGGTTTGCCGCTATTATCCGGCGCACAATGAGTTTGAGTGACCTTCAATACATGGAACTGGCCTTGCGAATGGGCCGGCGCCATATGGGTGTTACCGCGGACAATCCTTCTGTTGGCTGCATAATTGTCAAAGATGGCGTCATCGTTGGACGTGGTGTGACCGCACAAGGCGGACGGCCGCATGCTGAAACACAAGCGCTTGCGCAAGCCGGCGCGGGGGCAGAAGGCGCGGACGTCTTTGTCACTTTGGAGCCGTGCGCTCATCATGGAAATACGCCGCCGTGTTGCGATGCACTGATCAAAGCGGGTGTCGAGCGGGTGTGCTCAGCAATCAGCGACCCGGATCCGAGGACTTCGGGCGCTGGAGATGAAAGGCTTCGGGCGGCAGGAATAACCGTTGAGTCCGGACTACACAGCGAGCTTGCGAGACGCGATCTGGCCGGTTTCCTCTCCCGCATCGAACGAAACAGACCCTATGTCACCCTTAAACTGGCAGTTTCCCATGATGGAATGATTGCGGCCGCTGATGGCGAGCAAACCGCAATAACTGGAACTCAAGCTCTTCGTTTCAGCCAGATGATGCGGGCACGAATGGATGCGATCATGGTCGGGGCAGGGACAGTCCGCGTGGATGATCCTTCACTTACGTGCCGTTTGCCGGGCCTTGAGGACCGATCTCCTATTCGCATTGTGGTGAGTACGAACGCAGAAACTTTAAACGGAACCAAATTGGCACGAACCGCTTCCTCGATACCTGTCTGGGTGCTCGCGGGCGAACCGGGTTCGGCTGAAAAAGAGGATGTCCGGGTATTTTGCTGCGGGCGGGCAGGAATGGTTGACCTTGCCGCCGGACTGAACGTGTTGGCCGAAAACAATGTAGGGCGCTTGCTTGTTGAGGGCGGCGCAGAATTGGCGCGCTCTCTCCTCAATCTGGATCTGGTTGATGAGATTTATGTGTTCAGAGCGCCACATCGCTTTGGCGACGATGGGGTACCAGCGCCGCTCGAACTCATACGTGAAGATGTTTTTCGCACCATAGAAACGGTTCTGCTTGGCGAAGATACATTGGCCGTCTATGACCGCATAAAATGAACGAGGTCCTATGTTTACCGGCCTGATATCCGACATTGGCGAAGTGCTTGAAATCGAGCAACGAGGCGATACCTGGTTAAAAATTGCCTGCAGCTACGATCCGGACTCAATCGTGATAGGCGCTTCGATCTGTTGCTCGGGTGCTTGCCTTACCGCGCTTGATAAAGGGTCTGAGGGAGGCCGAAATTGGTTCAGCGTGGAAGCCTCCAAAGAGACGCTCGACAAGACCAACATGGGTGATTGGACAGTTGGATGGACAATCAATCTGGAGCGGTCGCTGTGCCTCGGAGACGAATTGGGTGGACACCTGGTGTCCGGACACGTGGATGGTGTCGGGGAAATCATCTCACTGGAAGCTGAGGGGGACTCGGTGCGCTTCAGATTTCAGGCTCCATATGATCTGGCACGGTTCATTGCCGCGAAAGGCTCAATTGTCTTGGATGGAACATCGTTGACTGTTAATGAGGTGGACGGTGCGGAGTTTGGCGTCAATCTCATTTCGCATACTTTGGAGGTGACGACCTGGGGGGCGGCAAAACCGGGTGACAGGATCAACATCGAAATCGATATGCTGGCGCGTTACATTGCGCGTTTGGCAGAGTTTCAGAAAGATTAGAAGACATGTCAGCATCAATCCTTATTGTTGAAGCGTCTTACTACACGGAAATTGCGACAGAGCTCGCCAAGGGTGCAGAAGCGGCACTCAAAGCTGCCGGTGCGGAATTTCAGAAGCTGGCAGTGCCAGGTGCTCTGGAGATTCCCGGCGCGATCGTTTTGGCCGAGGAGACTGAGCAGTTCGACGGGTATGTGGCTCTCGGATGCGTTATCCGGGGTGAGACAAGCCACTATGATATTGTTGCCGGAGAAAGCGCCCGCGGTCTGATGGCTCTCAGTATGGAGGGGATTGCGGTCGGCAACGGGATTTTGACCTGCGAAAACGGCGAGCAGGCCATGGCGCGCGCGAGCGTATCTGGAAAGAACAAGGGTGGGGAAGCCGTGAAAGCTGCTCTCACCATGATCGACATTCGCAACAAGATGATGGATGCAGATTCAAATGGCCGACGCTGAAAACCCGCGCGCGGCGTCTCGTTCTGCCGCCCGTCTCGGCGCGGTCCAGGCCCTTTACCAAATGGACATTGCGCAATCGGATCTCTCCGATGTGCTTGCTGAGTTCGGTTCGGTAAGGTTGGGAGACGAGTTCGAAAATGGGGAATGCGGCGATGCGGATTTCGAATTTCTGTCGTCTATCGTGCGTGGGGTTCTGGATCAGCAGTGGACCATTGATCCTCTGATCAATGAACGGTTGGCTGGCGGTTGGAAACTTTCCCGGATCGATTCAACATTGCGGGCGATTTTACGGGCGGGTGCCTATGAACTGAAATTCCGACAGGATGTGCCGCCGCGTGTCGCAATCTCTGAATATATCGATGTTGCGAAAGCATTCTTTGATGGCGAAGAGCCCAAGGTCGTGAACGGGATACTCGACAAGCTGGCGCGTGAATTCGAGCGCGTCTGATCACTCAATCCCTTGTTGAAATGGTGTGTATGAGCGTTGCTTGGTGTAAGGCGACGCGGGGCTGCCGGGTTATTGTGGGACATGTCTTCCGAAGCTTTGAAATTCATCCATTTGCGAACCCATTCAGCCTATTCGTTGCTGGAGGGTGCGCTGCCGATCAAGAACATGGCAAAACTCTGCGCTGCGGAGAACATGCCAGCGGTCGCGATAACCGACACAAATAATCTGTTCGGCGCGTTGGAGTTCTCCGAAACCATGGCTGGTGCGGGAATACAGCCGATTATCGGTTGCACCTTGAGTGTGGATTTCGATGTGAGGAATTCGGGGGATCTTGCCAATCAGTTCACCCAGAATGACGCGAACTACGACAAGATCGCTTTGCTCGTCAAAGATGAGGAAGGTTATCTGAACCTGTTGAAGCTGACCAGTGCCGCGTTTCTTGAGCCGGGTGAGGGAGCTTTGCCGCATGTGACGGTCTCGTTGCTGCAGACTTGCAGCGCCGGATTGATTTGCTTGAGTGGTGGTCCTGGGGGGCCTGTAAACAATGCGTTGGTTCACAACCAGAAAGATCTGGCGCGAGAACGCATGGAGTCCCTGTTGGGCATGTTTGGCGACCGGTTGTACGTAGAGCTGCAACGCCACGACATGCCCGAAGAGCTTGAGTCCGAACCCGGGCTCATTGAATTGGCCTATGAGTTAGGCATTCCGCTTGTTGCAACCAATCAGCCATTTTTTACCAAACCAGATGACTATGCAGCCCACGACGCTTTGATCTGTATCGCAGAGAGCACGGTTGTTGCGCACGATGATCGCCGGAAACTGACGCCGGAACACTATTTCAAATCGCAGAATGAAATGGCGGCGCTGTTTGCCGACCTGCCGGAAGTGATTGAAAACACGATTGAAATTGCGCAGCGTTGCGCCTACCGGCCAGTTGAAATCGATCCCATTCTGCCCCGTGTCTCTAATGACGCTGGCGAGAAGGTGGAGGCGGCCGAACTGCGCAAGCAGGCCGAGGAAGGCCTTGCAAAACGACTAGAAGTGCATGGCTTGGCTGAAGGCTTTGAGCGGAAAGACTACTTTGACCGGCTGGAATACGAGCTTGGGATCATCATCAAGATGGGCTTCCCAGGATACTTCCTGATTGTTGCCGATTTCATCAGCTGGTCCAAAGAGCATGATATTCCTGTGGGGCCGGGGCGCGGTTCCGGGGCCGGGTCGGTTGTTGCGTGGTCGCTGTTGGTCACCGACCTTGATCCCTTGCGCTTTAATCTGATCTTTGAGCGCTTCCTGAATCCTGAGCGCATATCGATGCCGGACTTCGATATCGATTTCTGCCAGGACCGGCGTGATGAGGTGATCAACTACGTCCAACAGAAATACGGCGAAGACCAGGTCGCCCAGATTATCACCTTTGGTAAATTGCAGGCGCGCGCTGTTTGCCGCGATGTGGGCCGCGTTCTGCAGATGCCTTACGGGCAGGTGGATCGGCTCTGCAAGATGATCCCCAACAACCCGGCAAATCCTATGACCTTGGGCGAAGCCATAGACGGTGAGCCTCGGCTACAGGATGAACGACGAAACGATGGACAGGTCGCGCAACTTCTCGAGTATGGCTTGCGGCTGGAAGGTTTGTATCGTCACGCATCGACCCATGCTGCCGGCGTGGTGATTGGCGACCGGCCGCTCGAACAATTGGTTCCGCTTTACCGCGACCCGCGTTCGCCCATGCCAGTAACGCAGTTCAATATGAAATGGGTTGAAAAAGCAGGGCTGGTGAAGTTTGACTTCCTGGGTTTGAAAACCCTTACGGTGCTGCAAACTGCGGTCAAGTTGCTCGCCCAACGGGAAATTGAAGTGGATCTTTCGAACCTGCCGCTGGATCAGAAAGAAACCTATGATCTTCTCAGCCGGGGCGAAACGGTAGGCGTGTTCCAGCTGGAAAGTTCCGGGATGAAGGATCTTATCCGGCGGGCGCGGCCGGATAACATCGAAGATATTATCGCTCTCGTGGCGCTCTACCGGCCTGGCCCGATGGAGAACATTCCAAAATATCTGGCATCCAAGAGTGGTGAGGAAAAACCGGAATTTCTGCACGAGACGATAACGCCGATCGTTGCCGATACCTATGGCATTATCATCTATCAGGAGCAGGTGCTCCAGATCGCTCAGGTATTGTCAGGCTACACGCTGGGAGAAGCTGACATCCTCCGCAAAGCCATGGGCAAAAAGATCAAGGCGGAAATGGATCAACAGAAGGCCAAGTTCGTCGATGGTGCTGTTGATAATGGCGTCGACAAGAAGCAGGCCGAATTCATATTTGAACTGGTCGCCAAGTTTGCCGGCTATGGTTTCAACCGTGCCCATTCGGCCTGTTACGGCTTGATCGCCTACCAAACGGCCTGGCTGAAGCACAATTATCCCGTTGAATTCATGGCCGCGTCAATGACACTGGACGCAGGCAATACTGAAAAGCTCTATGTGTTCAAACGTGAAGCTGACAGAATGGGCGTTGTCATAAAACCGCCGTCGATCAACAAATCCAGAGCCGAATTCATCGTCGTTGACGGTGAGGTCCACTACTCCTTGGCCGCGTTGAAGAATGTTGGCCGCGGGGCGGTGGAACATATTGTTGAGGTTCGCGAGGAAGGCGGCAGGTTCAAGTCCCTTGGCGATTTTGCAAGGCGCGTCAGCCCCCGTATTGTGAACAAGCGGATGTTGGAAAATATGGCAAAAGCCGGTGCTTTCGATGAGCTGGAACCGAATCGGAAACTGGTCCTTGAGAGTGTCGAACACATCCTATCGGTCGCAGGGCGTACTGCTCAGGATCGCGAGGCCGGGCAGTTCAGCTTGTTCGGCGCTGCGGACACAGGAAGCGAAGAGGACTTCCCGCTGCCCAAGGGCATTGAACCCTGGCTGCCGATGGAAACCCTTAGCGAAGAGTTCGATGCAGTCGGCTTCTACATCTCCGGACATGCGCTCGATGAATATATGGGGCCCCTCGGTTCCATCAACGTGGACAGTTGGGCGGCGTTCTCTAACAAGGTCCTGACCAAAGGGGCAACCGGCGGGAAGCTGGCGGGTACGGTCACCTACCGGCAGGAGCGCCGCTCGAAGAATGGCACTCGGTTTGCCTTTGTCGGTTTTTCCGATCCTACGGGCCAGTTTGAGTCGATCGTCTTCGCGGACATGCTGGTGCAGTTCCGGGATGTTCTGGAAGTGGGAGCCGCTGTTATCCTGACGGTTGGCGCTGACCTTGATGGCGAAGAAATCAGATTACGGCTGAATGGCGTGGAGCCGATAGACCGGGTTGCAGAGAATATCGCATCCGGTCTGAAGATATTTGTCTCGGATGCCCAGCCGGTGGCTTCGATTTCAAAACGCCTGACGAATGGCGGTAAGGCACCTGTGCGCCTAGTGATGCTTTTGGACCACACCCGCGAAGTCGAGATTTCTCTCGGCAACGCGTTCACGGTAACGCCGCAGATCAAAGCTGCGCTGAAGGCTGTGCCAGGGGTCCTGGATGTACAGGACCTCTGAGATTGTTATTTGATTTCGATCTTGGCTTTTGATTTGAGTTCAGCAACCAGAGCCTTCAGTTTTTCCTGCGCGAGCAGAATTTTCAACTGAGGAGCGACTTCTGCTACAGGGGGCGGGGACTTTTCGCGTTCATCTTCAACTTTGATAACGTGGTAGCCGAAGCTCGATTTCACCGGTTCCTTGGAATATTCGCCCTTCTTGAGCGCAAAAGCCGCCGTTTCGAAGGCTGGGACCATCTGACCTTTGCCAAAGTAGCCCAGATCGCCGCCGCGAGGACCGCTGGGGCCAGTAGACTTCGTCTTTGCCAACTCTACGAAATCCGCGCCGCCGTCCAGTTCCTTGATGATCGCTTCTGCTTCTTCCTTTTTCTTGACGAGGATGTGCCGGGCCTTGACTTCCTTGCCGGACGCGAACTGCTTGATCAACTGATCGTACCGGGTCTGGACGTCCGCATCAGTGATTTTTTCAGAGATGTGGTGTTGGACATAGATGTCTCTTTTGGCGCGACGCACTGTGAATTTGAGCCGCTGTTTGTAGTCATCCGTGTCAACGGTCCCCGCACCGTCGGCTTCTTTAGCCAAAAGCATGGTTTCGGTCAGAACATTCATGATGACCTGCTTGCGCTGAGCTTCGCTCATTTCTTGCGTTTGAGCGCCCAGCAGGCGCTGGGCCAAATCGTAATCGGATTGATAGATCTCTGCGCCATCGACAGTCGCAATGACTTTTTGATCCGCTGCAAATGCTGACGATGTCAGAAGCAGTGCGCCTGCTGCGCAGGCCAGGAAGGTTTTGAGAACGAATTTGTCTTGGAAAAGCGCATTAAGCTGTCCTTTTGGTGGCGTTTGTTGATTTGGAAAACACGTTGCAGGCTTGGTGCCGCAGCTTCAATTCACAATTGAGGCATTAACCAGCAGATTCGGCGCGACCCTATAGCCCACGTTGCGGTGGAGTCCAGTACTTGCCCCGCCTTCCCCAGGTAAATCTCTGATTTTGCTGTCCTGATCTTGATATTTTCCATATGAAGCATGGTGTTGATGGCTTTGAGAGGCGTGTTTCATGGATCACCCCATGGACCACCCGGAGGGTGCGGGTTCAGGCCGGGGGACCGGGTCGATTTCGATCGCCGGGTGCGGCTGGAATTCCGCCGCGCGCAGATCAGTTCGGATGGCGGTCTCCTGGTGATGCGCGACAACCGGCGGGGCAAGAACACGATCCATCGGCGCGGCGGGCTGTTCCGGCAATCGGTCTGCGGGCGTCTTGCTGGCTACGAGGAGGTCAACGACGCTGACCAATTGGCCCTCGATCCGGTGAGGCGTCAGATCGGGGGTGGGGCCGCACCGGAGAACCGGGCCGCGCTGGCCGACCTGAACGGCCAATGGATCGACCGGCTCCACGACCGCAAAGGTCTCAAGTCTATCGTGCGGGACATGGACAGCTCCGTCAGCCCCACCCATGGCGATCAGGAAGGGTCCGCATGGAACGGGCATTTCGACTGCACCTGCTCTCACCCGAACTTCCTGTTCAACCGGTTCGGCCTGCTGGACCGCTGCGCCCTGCGCAACGGCAACGTCCACCGTGCCGATGGCTGGTTGGGACGTCCTCGACCCGGTGATCGCCCGGTCTGCCAGGCGCGACCTCATGCGCTTCTTCCGGGCGGATGCCGCCGATGCGATCCCCGCCCTCCATGAGCGGCTCGAAGAGGTTGGCTGTTTCCACGCCATACGGCGGCCCGCAAATGGCGTCCTGCGGGAGAAGAGGGCGCACCGATTGACCCGGCCCGTGGGGCGTCCGTCAAAGAGCAAAATGTCGGGTGACAATACCCCGCGTTCATGTTACCCTTTGCGCTCAGGCGCTCAGGCGCTCAGGCGCTCAAGGTAAAGTAATCTTGCTCACCAGCCAAAATCATGTGATTTCCCGACGCAGTCAGATAACGCCCCACTTTGGAAAATTCAGGAACAGACCATGGCAGCAGAAACCCGGACTGAGTTCGACGACGACGATGACGGCAGCATCGACCGGAGAGAGATCGACACCGACGGCGACGGCACTATCGACCGGAGGGTCTACCTGAATGCGGACGGTCGCATTGAGCGGATGGACCTGGATGCGGACGATGACGGTACCGTGGACCGGATCGATCACTACACGTTCGATGGCGACGGCAAGCGGAGCCTGACCCGGAGGGACTCCGACGACGACGATGACGGCAGCATCGACCGGAGAGAGTTCGACACCGACGGCGACGGCACCATCGACCGGAGGGCCTACCTGAATGCGGACGGTCGCATTGAGCGGGTGGACCTGGATGCGGACGATGACGGTACCGTGGACCGGATCAATCACTACACGTTCGATGGCGACGGCAGGCGGAGCCTGACCCGGAGGGACTTCGACGACGACGATGACGGCAGCATCGACCGGAGAGAGTTCGACACCGACGGCGACGGCACCATCGACCGGAGGGTCTACCTGAATGCGGACGGTCGCATTGAGCGGGTGGACCTGGATGGGGACGATGACGGTACCGTGGACCGGATCGATCGCTACACGTTCGATGGCGACGGCAAGCGGAGCCTGACCCGGAGGGATTCCGACGACGACGATGACGGCAGCATCGACCGGAGAGAGTTCGACACCGACGGCGACGGCACCATCGACCGGAGGGTCTACCTGAATGCGGACGGTCGCATTGAGCGGGTGGACCTGGATGGGGACGATGACGGTACCGTGGACCGGATCAATCACTACACGTTCGATGGCGACGGCAAGCGGAGCCTGACCCGGAGGGATTCGACGACGACGATGACGGCACCATCGACGACCGGAGAGAGTTCGACACCGACGGCGACGGCAGCATCGACCGGAGGGTCTACCTGAATGCGGACGGTCGCATTGAGCGGGTGGAACTGGATGCGGACGATGACGGGACCGTGGACCGGATCGATCACTACACGTTCGATGGCGACGGCAAGCGGAGCCTGACCCGTAGGGAATTCGACGACGACGATGACGGCAGCATCGACCGGAGAGAGTTCGACACCGACGGCGACGGCAGCATCGACAGGAGAGAGTTCGACACCGACGGCGACGGCACCATCGACCGGAGGGTCTACCTGAATGCGGACGGTCGCATTGAGCGGGTGGACCTGGATGGGGACGATGACGGTACCGTGGACCGGATCGATCACTACACGTTCGATGGCGACGGCAAGCGGAGCCTGACCCGGAGGGATTCCGACGACGACGATGACGGCAGCATCGACCGGAGAGAGTTCGACACCGACGGCGACGGCAGCATCGACCGGAAGGTCTACCTGAATGCGGACGGTCGCATTGAGCGGGTGGAACTGGATGGGGACGATGACGGTACCGTGGACCGGATCGATCACTACACGTTCGATGGCGACGGCAAGCGGAGCCTGACCCGGAGGGATTCCGACGACGACGATGACGGCAGCATCGACCGGAGAGAGTTCGACACCGACGGCGACGGCAGCATCGACCGGAAGGTCTACCTGAATGCGGACGGTCGCATTGAGCGGGTGGAACTGGATGGGGACGATGACGGTACCGTGGACCGGATCGATCACTACACGTTCGATGGCGACGGCAAGCGGAGCCTGACCCGGAGGGATTCCGACGACGACGATGACGGCAGCATCGACCGGAGAGAGTTCGACACCGACGGCGACGGCAGCATCGACCGGAAGGTCTACCTGAATGCGGACGGTCGCATTGAGCGGGTGGAACTGGATGGGGACGATGACGGTACCGTGGACCGGATCGAGCACTACACCTATAATTCGGGCGGCAACCGGATCCGGACCGATTTCGACGACGGTGCGGACGGCAGGATCGACCGAGCCCATTTCGACGATGGTGCGGACGGGAACGTCGACCGGATCGAGGCCTACACTCTCGACGGGGACGGCACCCGGACCCGGACCGATTTCGACGACGATAATGATGGCACAACCGACCGGATCGAGGCCTACACGCTCGACGAGAGCGGCAACCGGATCCGGGCCGATTTCGACGATGACAATGACGGCAGGATCGACCGGGCCCATTTCGACGACGGTGCGGACCGCGCCATCGACCGGACCGAGAGCTACAGCTATGACGGGGACGGCAGGCGGAACCAGATCGATTTCGACGATGATGCGGACGGCACAACCGACCGGAGCGAGGCCTACCAGTATGGTATGCGAGGCAATCTGTTCCGGACCCGTTTCGATGACGACGCGGACGGCACAGCCGACCGGATCGAGACCTACTCATATGACGATAGTCGCAACCGGATACGGACCGATTTCGACGACGATAATGACGGCACAACCGACCGGAGCGAGGCCTACACGCTCGACGAGAGCGGCAACCGGATCCGGACCGATTTCGACGATGACAATGACGGCACAACCGACCGGAGCGAGGCCTACACGCTCGACGAGAGCGGCAACCGGATCCGGGCCGATTTCGACGATGACAATGACGGCAGGATCGACCGGGCCCATTTCGACGACGGTGCGGACCGCGCCATCGACCGGACCGAGAGCTACAGCTATGACGGGGACGGCAGGCAGAACCAGAGCGATTTCGACGATGATGCGGACGGCACAACCGACCGGAGCGAGCATTATCAGTATAATTCGGGCGGCAGGCTGAACTGGATCAGTTTCGACGACGACGCGGACGGCTTCATTGACCGGTACGAGGAATACGTCTATGATTCGAGCGGCAACCGGATCCGGACCGATTTCGACGACGACAATAGCAGCTTCGCCGACCGGATCGAGCACTACTATAATTCGGGCGGCAACCGGATCCGGACCGATTTCGACGACGGTGCGGACGGCAGCATCGACCGGGCCCATTTCGACGACGACGCGGACGGGAACGTCGACCGGATCGAGGCCTACACTCTCGACGGGGACGGCACCCGGACCCGGACCGATTTCGACGACGACGGAGACGGCGGCATTGACCGGATCGGGTTCGACGACGACGGAGACGGCGTCATCGAGCGGACCTGGTTCGACGACACCGGGGACGGCAGGATCGAACGGAGCGGGTTCGACGACGACGCGGACGGCAGCATCGACCGGACCGAGACCTACATTTACGACGCGGCGGGCACCCGGATCCGGACCGACCTGGATGACGACAATGACGGCATCATCGACCGGGCCGGGTTCCACGATAACGGGGATTACAATTTCGACCGGATCGAGACCTACTCATATGACGATAGTCGCACCCGGATCCGGACCGATTTCGACGACGATAATGACGGCGACACCGACCGGATCGAGCACTACACGTATAATTCGGGCGGCAGGGTGAGTCGGACCGGGTTCGACGATGACGCGGACGGCACAAATGACCGGATCGAGGAATATACCCGTGACGGGAATGGCAACCCGGCCCGGACCAATTTCGACGACGGTGCGGACGGCAGGATCGACCGTGCCCATTTCGACGACGACGCGGACGGGAACGTCGACCGGACCGAGGCCTACACTCTCGACGGGGACGGCACCCGGACCCGGACCGATTTCGACGACGGTGCGGACGGGAACGTCGATCGGGCCCATTTCGACGATGATGGGAACGGCACAACCGACCGGAGCGAGACCTATGCGTACTACTCGAATGGCACCCTGTTCCGGACCGGTTTCGACGATAACAGGAACGGCACAACCGACCGCACCGAGAGCTACTTATATGATTCGAACGGCAATGTGGCCCGGACCCGGTTCGACGACGGTGCGGACGGCAGCATCGACCGGATTGAGAGCTATAGCTATAATTCGAACGACATGCTGCGCCAGACCCGGTTCGACGATGATGCGGACGGCTTTAACGACCGGGCCGGGTTCGACGATGACGCGGACGGCACTGTCGACCGGACCGAGACCTACACCCATGACGGGGACGGCAACCTGTTCCGGACCGATTTCGACGACGGTGCGGACGGCACTGTCGACCGGAGTGAGGCTTACACGCTCGATGCGACGGGCACCCGGACCCGGACCGATTTCGACGACGACAATGACGGCACCTATGACCGGAGCGAGCGGTACACGCTCGATGCGACGGGCACCCGGACCCGGACCGATTTCGACGACGACAATGACGGCACCTATGACCGGAGCGAGCGGTACACGCTCGATGCGACGGGCACCCGGACCCGGACCGACTTCGACGACGACAATGACGGCACCTATGACCGGAGCGAGCGGTACACGCTCGATGCGACGGGCACCCGGACCCGGACCGATTTCGACGACGACAATGACGGCAGTATCGACCGGAGCGGGTTCGACGCCGACGGAGACGGCGTCATCGAGCGGACCTGGTTCGACGACACCGGGGACGGCAGGATCGAACGGAGCGGGTTCGACGACGACGCGGACGGCAGCATCGACCGGCGCGAGACCTACATTTACGACGCGGCGGGCACCCGGATCCGGACCGACCTGGATGACGACAATGACGGCATCATCGACCGGGCCGGGTTCCACGATAACGGGGATTACAATTTCGACCGGATCGAAGCCTACCAGTATGGTATGCGAGGCAATCTGTTCCGGACCCGTTTCGATGACGACGCGGACGGCACAGCCGACCGGATCGAGACCTACTCATATGACGATAGTCGCAACCGGATACGGACCGATTTCGACGACGATAATGACGGCGACACCGACCGGATCGAGATCTACACGCTCGACGAGGGCGGCAACCGGATCCGGACCGACCTGGATGACGACAATGACGGCACCATCGACCGGACCGAGACCTACACCCATGACGGGAATGGCAACCCGGCCCGGACCGATTTCGACGACGGTGCGGACGGCACCATCGACCGGAGCGAGTTCTACACCTATAACTCAGGCGGCAGCAGGCTGATCCGGACCGGGTTCGACGACGACAATAATGGCGGGACCGACCGGAACGAGTTCTACATGTACGATGCGGAGGGTAACCTGATCCGGACCGGGTTCGACGACGACAATAATGGCGGGACCGACCGGAACGAGCACTACACTTATAATTCGGGCGGCAGGCTGATCCAGACCGGGTTCGACGACGATGCGGACGGCAGGATCGACCGGACCGGGTTCGACGATGACGCGGACGGCACAAATGACCGGATCGAGGAATATACCCGTGACGGGAATGGCAACCCGGCCCGGACCGAGTTCGACGACGATGCGGACGGCACAAATGACCGGATCGAGGAATATACCCGTGACGGGAATGGCAACCCGGCCCGGACCGAGTTCGACGACGATGCGGACGGCACAACCGACCGGAACGAGTTCTACATGTACGATGCGGAGGGTAACCTGATCTGGACCTGGTACGACGACGACGGGGACGAAAGAGCCGAACGGATCGAGTACGACGACGACGGGGACGGCGTCATCGACCGGACCTTGTTCGCCGACGAAGATAACAACCCGTTCCGGACCGAGTTCGACGACGATGCGGACGGCACCACCGACCGGATCGAGACCTACACCCATGACGAGGACTTTAACGACCGGACCTTGTTCGACGACGATGCGGACGGCACCACCGACCGGATCGAGACCTATACCTATGACGAGGACTTTAACGCCCGGACCTTGTTCGACGACGATGCGGACGGCACCACCGACCGGATCGAGACCTACCCCGATGACGAGGACAACCCGGCCCGGGCCTTGTTCGACGACGATGCGGACGGCACCACCGACCGGATCGAGACCTATAGTTATGACGGAACGGACAGGCTGATCCAGACCGGGTTCGACGACGGTGCGGATGGCACTGTCGACCGGATCGAGACCTATAGTTATGACGGAACGGACAGGCTGATCCAGACCGGGTTCGACGACGATGCGGACGGCACCATCGACCGGAGCGAGTTCGACGATAACGGGGACGGCACTGTCGACCGGACCGAAGACTATATTCATGATCAAAATGGCAATCGGCTCCAGACCCGGATCGACAGGGACGCAGACGGCAATATCGACCGGATCACCTTCGACAACGATGCAGATGGTACGATCGACCGGATCGAGACCTATGTCCATGACTCCAGCGACAACCGGCTTCAGACCCGGATCGACAGGGATGGAGATGGCACTATCGACCGGACCACCTTCGACAATGACGCGGATGGCACCACCGACCGGATCGAGACCTATAGTTATGACGGAACGGACAGGTTGTCCCGGACCCGGTTCGATGATGGCGCGGATGGCACCACCGACCGGATCGAGACCTATAGTTATGACGGAACGGACAGGCTGTCCCGGACCCGGTTCGATGATGGCGCGGATGGCACCACCGACCGGATCGAGACCTATAGTTATGACGGAACGGACAGGCTGTCCCGGACCCGGTTCGATGATGACGCGGATGGCATCACCGACCGGACCACCTTCGACGACGACGCGGACGGCACTGTCGACCGGACCGAAGACTATATTCATGATCAAAATGGCAATCGGATCCAGACCCGGTTCGATGATGACGCGGATGGCACCACCGACCGGATCACCTTCGACAACGATGCAGATGGTACGATCGACCGGATCGAGACCTATGTCCATGACTCCAGCGACAACCGGATTCAGACCCGGATCGACAGGGATGGAGATGGCACTATCGACCGGACCCTCCACTATGACGCCAGCGGTACCGTGACACGACAGGAATGGGACAGGAACGATGACGGCACTATCGACCTGACCTGGCATTATGATGCCCGCGGCAACCGGAGCCGGACCGAGTTTGACAGGGACGATGACGGCACTGTCGACCGGACCGAAGACTATATTCATGATCAAAATGGCAATCGGATCCAGACCCGGATCGACAGGGACGCAGATGGTAATATAGACCGGATCACCTTCGACAACGATGCAGATGGTACGATCGACCGGACCGAAGACTATGTCCATGACGCCAGCGACAACCGGATTCAGACCCGGTTCGATGATGACGCGGATGGCACTATCGACCGGATCGAAGACTATGTCCATGACGCCAGCGGCAACCGGATCCAGATCCGGATTGACCGGGACGCGGACGGCACTATCGACCGGACCACCTTCGACAATGACGCGGATGGCACCACCGACCGGATCACCTTCGACAACGATGCAGATGGTACGATCGACCGGATCGAGACCTATGTCCATGACTCCAGCGACAACCGGATTCAGACCCGGATCGACAGGGATGGAGATGGCACTATCGACCGGACCCTCCACTATGACGCCAGCGGTACCGTGACACGACAGGAATGGGACAGGAACGATGACGGCACTATCGACCTGACCTGGCATTATGATGCCCGCGGCAACCGGAGCCGGACCGAGTTTGACAGGGACGATGACGGCACTGTCGACCGGACCGAAGACTATATTCATGATCAAAATGGCAATCGGATCCAGACCCGGATCGACAGGGACGCAGATGGTAATATAGACCGGATCACCTTCGACAACGATGCAGATGGTACGATCGACCGGACCGAAGACTATGTCCATGACGCCAGCGACAACCGGATTCAGACCCGGTTCGATGATGACGCGGATGGCACTATCGACCGGATCGAAGACTATGTCCATGACGCCAGCGGCAACCGGATCCAGATCCGGATTGACCGGGACGCGGACGGCACTATCGACCGGACCACCTTCGACAATGACGCGGATGGCACCACCGACCGGATCGAGACCTATAGTTATGACGGAACGGACAGGCTGTCCCGGACCCGGTTCGACGATGGCGCGGATGGCACCACCGACCGGATCGAGACCTATAGTTATGACGGAACGGACAGGCTGTCCCGGACCCGGTTCGACGATGACGCGGATGGCACCACCGACCGGATCGAAGACTATGGTTATGATGCGAATGACAACCGGCTCCAGACCCGGTTCGACGATGACGCGGATGGCACCACCGACCGGATCGAAGACTATGGTTATGATGCGAATGACAACCGGCTCCAGACCCGGTTCGACAATGACGCGGATGGCACGCCCGATCTGATCAAGACCTACCTCTATGATGAACGTGGCAACCTGACCCGGGCCGCGGTCGACAGGGACGCGGACGGCACCCCGGACAGTATCACGAATAACGTTTATAATGCGGACGACAGGCTGATCCGGATCGATTTCGACCAGGACGCGGACGGCAACAGAGAAAACATCCGTCATTATGATGCCAGAGGAAATTTGTCACACTGGGCAGAGGACACCAATGATGACGGCACCATCGACCAGGTCACCTACTACGCCTATGATGAACATGACAACCTGATCCAGGAGGGGGTTGATGAAGACGATAACGGTACCCCTGATCGGTACAAAATCTACACGCTCAATGCAGATGGAAACCGGGTCCGGACCGACTTTGACGATGACGGGGACTTGCTCGACGACCGGACCTTTTACTTCGATGCGAACGACAACAGAATCCGGCGCGAAGTCCATGCCCATAATGAGAATGGCAGGCGGATTCGGACCGAGTTTGACGACGATGATGACGGCACCACCGACCGGATCGAGACCTACGCCTATGTGAACGGCAGACGGGTCCAGACCGGGTTCGATGACAACGCGGACGGCACCACCGACCGGACCGGGTTCGATGACGACGGTGATGGCAATATCGACCGGATTGAACATTATGGCCATGATGCGATTGGTCGGCAGATCCGGACCGGGTTCGACGACGACGGTGATGACAATATCGACCGGATCGAGATCTACACGCTTGATGCGACGGGCACCCGGACCCGGACCGATTTCGACGATGACGGGGATGGCTGGGCCGACCGGATCGGGTTCGACGCCGACGCGGACGGCACCAATGAGGTGATCTGGTTCGACGACACCGGGGACGGCAGGATCGAACGGGCCGGGTTCGACGACACCGGGGACGGCAGCATCGACCGGACCGAGACCTACATTTATGACGCGGCGGGCACCCGGATCCGGACCGACCTGGATGACGACAATGACGGCAGGATCGACCGGGCCGGGTTCCACGATAACGGGGATTACAATATCGACCGGGTCGAGGCCTACAGCTATGACGGAGATGGCCGGTTGACCCGGACCGGGTTTGACGACGATAATGACGGCACCACCGACCGGACCGAGACTCATGCCTATAATGAGAATGGCAATCGGTTCCGGACCGAGTTTGACGACGATAATGACGGCAACATCGACCGGACCGAGACCTACAGCTATGTGGACGGCCGGTGGATCCGGACCGGCTTTGACGAGGGCGCGAACGGCACTGTCGACCGGACCGAAGACTATATTCATGATCAAAATGGCAATCGGATCCAGACCCGGATCGACAGGGACGCAGACGGCAACATCGATCTGGTCCAGCACTCCGACGCCAATGGCCGTCTGGTAAAGCAGGAAGTGGACACATTCGACGACGGCACTTTCGATCAGGTTGATTACACCTGGTATCCGGAAGGCAGTGCTGACAGATACCGTGAGGATAGAGACACCGACGGTGACGGCGATCTGGACCAGGTTCAGTATGAAGGCGACTTTGATTACAGCGAGGAATTTCCGAACCATGCCGGGCTTGAGACGGTCCTGATGAGCTTCGCGGGCCGCGGTGACGGCACCACTGAACTGACCATCCCGGACGAGTTTGTCTTTGCGGGCAATGGCGATCTGCGTGAGGAGTTGCTGAACGAAGAGGTCTTCCCGGACGAGTTTGTCTTTGTGGGCAATGGCGATCTGATGCTTGCGTTCTCCGGCGATCCGGCGACGCCGGTCCGGATCGAGGGCGGTGCTCTGGACACGCTGCGCTTCGACATGGACGACTTTACCGAAGGGGAGCGTGTCGATGTCGACGGAGAGGAGTACCGGAGTTTCGCGGCTGACGACGGAACGTGGTCATTCCTCATCGATACGGATGTCATGCTGATTGACATCTGATCCAGCGGGGCGAGTATTTAAGAAACCGGGTAGAAACGCAGAATGGCTGATCTTGACTTGACTTGAGAGTCAGCCATTCAGTCAGGCCCTCAGGCAGAGAGGATATCCCGCCATGCCCACGGAAGAGACACGGACGGGGACGGCACGGTCGACCGGATCGAGCGTTACTTTTATGATGAAAGCGGCCTTGCATTATTAAATAATCTCCATTAGATACCGCCGTATCACACATGTGGGTGGCAGGGCGCATTGCATATAGCGGTGTCTGTCCGGCCGGTGTCCAAAAAGGATCACATGCCCCCACAGAGGTTCAACCGGTAAAGGAGAATAGGCAATGGCATTGCCCGGGTTTTCCATGCGCCAGCTTTTGGAAGCTGGTGTTCACTTTGGTCATCAGACACATCGCTGGAATCCGAAAATGGACTCGTACATTTTCGGCGCGCGTAATGGTGTGCACATTCTGGATTTGGCACAAACAGTTCCGTTGCTGCATCAGGCTCTCGTTGCGGCCCACGATGTGGTTGCAGGCGGCGGCCGTCTTTTGTTCGTGGGCACGAAGCGCGCTGCTTCCGAGCCAATCGCGGACGCGGCGAAACGTTCGGCTCAGTACTACATGAACCACCGTTGGCTCGGTGGTACGTTGACCAACTGGCAGACCATTTCCAACTCTATCAAGCGTTTGAAAAAACTGCAGGAAATGCCGTCCCAGGACAGTCAATCTTTCACAAAGAAAGAATTGCTGGGCTTGACCCGTGAGCGCGGCAAACTTGAACAGGCTCTTGGTGGCATTCAGGATATGTCGGGCTTGCCTGATCTTATGTTTGTCATCGATACGAACAAGGAATCCATTGCGATCCAGGAAGCCAACAAGCTTGGTATTCCCGTTGTTGCTGTTTTGGATTCCAACTGTAATCCTGACGGCATTGATTATCCGATCCCGGGCAACGACGATGCCGGCAGGGCGATTGCATTGTATTGCGATCTGATGGCTCGTGCAGCGATTGAAGGTATCTCCGATTCACAAGTGAGTGCCGGTATTGATATTGGTGCCGCCGAGGAACCGGTTGCTGAAATTGCTCACGTTGAAGAACCAGCAGCAGCAGAACCAACTGCAGCCGAAGAAGCAGCAACTGGCGAAGCAAACGAAGCCCCCGCACAGGAAGTGCCTGCCTTGAATGAGGCCCCCCCGGTGGATGAGGAAGAGGTCATCACTCTTGAGTTTGATGGACGCGTGACTCCTGAGCACCTTATCCTGGATCCCTGTGGGGATGGCGAGAATGGCCCCGTTGAGCGTTGGGTCTTGAAATCTCATATGAAATCCTGGAAAGACCTGGGCGGCAGGAGAGTCAGATTCTCGGCCCCCAGGCATGTCTTCACATCCCGGAAGATTGATCCTGCGAAACACCCTGTGACAGCATAGGGTATACAAGAATTGTCATCGTGTGGATGCTCCTAGTTGCGCGGTGACAGGCCCTCCCGACCTCTGATCTTCCGCTTTTTTAGTCATTCTGGGCGAGAATGAGCAGGGAGCCCCGGGAGGGCTGTTTTTATTTTAAAGCGAGCAAGGAGGTTCGTAATGAAAGTATTACAGACCTGTGCTGGAGAAAAACTCAACGCGTTGGGCATCTACCGCTACCGGCAGATCGCAGCGTTCACTGCTGAAGACATTGCAAACATCGACGCCGTTCTTGACTTCAAAGGGCGGATCCAGCGCGATGGATGGCTTGAGCAGGCTGCAACCCTCGCAAAAGGCTAACTGCCTGATCGAATGAAACTTGCGGCCGGGAATATACCGGCCGCCACCTTCTATATATGAGGATGAAATGGTTGATATTACCGCAAGCATGGTGAAAGAGCTGCGCGAAAAGTCCGGCGCAGGCATGATGGATTGCAAGACGGCCCTGAAAGAGAATGACGGCAACATGGAAGCGGCCATCGACTGGCTTCGCACCAAGGGTATTGCCAAGGCTGAAAAGAAAGCCGGACGTACGGCTGCTGAAGGTCTCATCGGTATCACGTCTTCAGGCACAACCGGTGCCGTCGTTGAAGTGAACTCCGAGACTGACTTCGTTGCCCGTAACGAGCAGTTCCAGGGTATGGTTGGTGAAATCGCAACCCTCGCGCTTGAAGCAAATAGCGATGTGGATGCGCTCAAGGCGATGGATTTTCCCGGCTCAGGCAAAAATGTTACCGATCACGTCACGGATATGGTTGGGACAATCGGCGAGAACATGAACGTGCGGCGCACCAATGCTCTCTCAGTTGGCTCAGGTGCCGTGGCTACTTATGTTCACAATCAGGTTGCGCCTGGTCTTGGCAAGATTGGTGTGCTTGTCGCCCTGGAATCGGATGGCGATGCGGAAAAGCTGAACGCCCTCGGACGTCAGGTAGCCATGCATGTGGCCGCAACAAGTCCGCTCGCTGCCACAAGGGACGAACTGGACCCGGCGGTTGTCGAACGTGAGCGTACTGTCCTCATGGAACAAGCTCGCGAGTCCGGCAAACCCGAGGCGGTCATTGAAAAGATGGTTGAAGGACGGATGCGCAAGTTCTTTGAAGAAGTCGTTCTTCTGTCTCAAACCTTTGTCATCGACGGTGAAAACACGGTCGAGCAGGCGTTGAAGAACGCTGAAGGCGATGTTGGCGGGGCGATTACCCTCAAGGGTTTCGTTCGCTGTGCGCTTGGCGAAGGCATCGAAAAAGAAGAATCTGATTTTGTTGCAGAAGTTGCAGCAGCCGTTGGTGGATAGTGAACTGATCGACCGACTGCCAAGCGCGCGAATCGCGTTTCGGCGTTAAGAGTTATGGCCCTGACCGCAAAATGGTCGGGGCTTTTTTGTTCCGACTGCGCACAGAAAAACAAGAGGGTTAGATGGTAAAGCTTGGCTACAAACGGGTGCTGTTGAAAGTGTCCGGTGAAGCTTTGATGGGAAAACAGGGCTACGGCATCGACATGGCTGTGGTTGCCCGTATCGCAGGGGAAGTGGCGGAAGCTCGAAAACTCGGGGCAGAAATCTGCCTCGTGGTTGGTGGTGGCAACATTTTCCGGGGCGTTGCTGGAGCTGCGAAAGGAATGGACCGCGGCGAAGCAGACTATATGGGGATGCTGGCTACGGTGATGAACGCCCTTGCGTTGAAAAACGGGCTCGAGCAAGCCGGGCTCGATGCGCTAGCGATGTCAGCTATTCCAATGCCGACCGTCTGTGAACCGTTCAACCGGTCAAACGCGCTTGCCCACCTTTCCAATGGAAAAGCGATCGTCTTTGCAGCGGGCACCGGGAACCCGTTTTTCACGACCGATACCGCTGCTGCGCTTCGGGCCGCTGAAATGGGGTGCGATGCACTGATGAAAGGAACGAGCGTAGATGGCGTCTACTCCGCGGACCCAAAAACTGATCCGAATGCTGAGCGATACGCGGAACTTGCGTTTACCGACGTGCTTAATCAAAATTTGAAAATTATGGATGCGGCTGCCATTGCGCTTGCACGAGACAACAACATTCCCATAATTGTATTTTCGATCCGTGAAACAGACGGTTTTGTGAAAACGGTGACTGGTGAAGGTGTTTTCTCGGTGGTGCGCGGCAGCTAAAAATCGCCTGCAGTTGGATAGTTGCGGCACGAGCGTATGTGTTCTGGCAGATTTGGAGAATTGAGATGAGCGATCAACAGCTGGATATGAAAGACCTGTCATACAGGATGAAGCGATCGGTCGAAGTCTTGAAAGAGGAGTTTGGTGGCCTTCGAACCGGGCGGGCCTCGGCGAGCCTTCTGGAACCGTTGATGGTCGATGCCTATGGCGCTCAGATGCCAGTGAATCAGCTGGGGACCGTATCCGTCCCGGAGCCGCGCATGCTGTCAGTGCAGGTTTGGGACAAAAGCCTGATGAGTGCTGTTGAAAAAGCTATTCGTGAGTCCAGCCTCGGCCTTAATCCGATGACTGAAGGCACACTGTTGCGGGTGCCGATTCCTGAACTGACACAGGAACGCCGTGTTGAATTATCTAAGGTTGCAAGGCAGTATGCAGAGCATGCCAGGGTTGCAATTCGGAATGTTCGGCGGGACGGTATGGATCAGTTGAAGAAGATGGAGAAAGACAGCGTTATTGGCGAGGATGAACACAGAGATCGTGCCGGTGACGTTCAGAAGCTAACGGATGACATGATCGCCGAGATTGATTCAGCCCTGGCTGCGAAGGAAGAGGAGATCATGCAGGTATAGGCGGGGGAATTTCTGCGGATCCTGTGTGCGGTACAAAATGAGCGCGAGCCCTGAAAGATTGGATGAAGTTTCGCCGGTGGCAGCCTGCTTGAATGGCAGGCGACCTGAACATGTGGCGATCATCATGGATGGCAATGGCCGGTGGGCGCAAATGCGCGCTCTGCCAAGAACATCCGGACACAAGCAAGGTGTTGAAGCCGTGCGGCGCACGGTAAAAGCCTGTTTGAACCTGGGGATTCCCTATCTCACGCTTTACAGTTTTTCGTCTGAGAACTGGTCCCGGCCTGTTGAAGAAGTGAAGTTTCTGTTCAACCTGCTACGTCGCTTCATCCATCAGGACGTGGCTGAGCTGCATTCGGCAGGGGTCTGTGTCAAAATTGTCGGAAGCCGCGAGAATCTTGAACCGGATCTGGTCGCACTGATCGAAGAATCGGAAGCGCTGACGGCTGACAACGCCAAGATGACGCTCGTGGTTGCCTTCAACTATGGAAGCCGCAATGAAATCGTTCGGGCCGTCCAGGGCATTTCCCACAAAGTAGCCTCAGGTGAACTTTCGCCAAACGATGTTTCAGAGGATCTGCTCGAGGCGCACCTTGATACATCCAGTGTGCCGAACCCGGAGATGGTCGTGCGCACGTCTGGCGAGAAGCGTCTGTCGAACTTTCTGTTATGGCAATCTGCTTATTCGGAGCTTGTGTTCATTGACGAGCATTGGCCTGAATTCAACCAGGAGCTTCTGGTCAAGGCAATTGAAACGTTTCATTCGCGTAATCGCCGGTTCGGCGGTATTTCTGCGACTGCGTCCTGAAACTTCCCGAAATGACCCAAAACTCAACAGGAAGCCCGTGGCGGGATCTTGGCGTGCGCGCTGGCGCAGCAGCAGTTCTTGTCCCGGTGGTGTTGGCCTGCGTCTGGCTGGGTGGACCGGTGTTTGATTTGTTGCTGCTTCTGATCGGTGGCCTGATGGTCTGGGAATGGTGCAGGCTTGTCTATCAATCTGAAGAACGCACTGGGCAGATGATTGCGCATGGTAGTGCTGTCGCCGGAGCGTTGGCTTGCAGTCGGGTGGACTTCCTTAACACCACGCTGATGCTGCTGCTGGCGGGGTGGGGGGCCTCATTGATCTTGTCTTCAATGAAAGGGCACAGCCTGTCCCTGTGGCGGGTCGTCGGTGTGCCATACATAACGCTCCCAGTGCTGTCGTTATTTTTCCTCAGGCTCGATGCCACAAGTGGGCTGTTGGCGATTTTGTGGTTGTTTCTTGTGGTCTGGTCGACAGATACGTTTGCTTACTTTGCGGGGCGGTTGGTTGGTGGGCCCAAGCTCAGTCCCCGGTTTTCACCTAAAAAGACCTGGTCAGGTCTTTTGGGAGGCGCCGCAGGCGCGGCAATTGTTGCTGCAGCCGTTGGATACTGGAATGGACTTCAGAATCCTTGGGGATTGGCGATTTTGGGCGCGGTTGTCGCCGTCATCTCACAATGTGGAGATATCTTTGAGAGTGCCGCGAAGCGGATATTCGACGTTAAAGACTCCAGCAACCTCATTCCCGGTCACGGCGGAGTGCTCGACCGTTTGGACGGTCTGGTTGTCGCAGCCGTGTTTTGTGCTGGCCTTGGATTTGCGTTAACTGGCGATATACGAAACGCGGCTCATTTTCTCTCCTGGTGAGCATTAGAATTTGGAGGTTCTTTTGAGCGCGACTGAAATAGCAATCGATTCAGATGTTTCGGCGGATGTAAAACGGCTGACTGTGCTTGGATCTACCGGCTCGATTGGTGTGTCGATACACGATGTAGTTTTGCATGAGCGCGATCGTTTCGATGTCGTCGCCCTGGTTGGAAACACGAACATTGAACTTTTGGCAGCCCAGGCGCTTGCTGCCGATGCAGAACTTGCCGTCACGGCTGATGAGACCAGGTATCAGGATTTGAAGTCTGCGTTGTCGGGAACCAGTATCGAAGTTGCGGCAGGTGCCGAGGCGGTCCTGGAAGCGGCCCGTCGGCCCGCGGAACTGACTTTGGCAGCAATTGTGGGGGCCGCTGGCCTTGAGCCGACTCTGGCTGCCGCAGAGCAGGGGGGAACCATTGCGCTTGCAAACAAGGAATGCCTCGTCTGTGCGGGAGATGTCTTCAAACGGGCCTTGCAGAATTCAGGAGCAGAGCTCTTACCTGTCGACTCTGAACACAGCGCGGTCTTCCAAGTGTTCGAAAACGATAATATCAAACAGGTCGACAAAATTATCCTGACCGCATCGGGTGGACCATTTCGAACAGCAGACCTGAAGGATCTGGAGAAAGTCACGCCTGAACAAGCGCTCAAGCATCCTAATTGGGACATGGGTCCGAAGGTTACGATTGATTCTTCCACTCTCATGAATAAAGGGCTGGAACTGATTGAGGCCTTCCATTTGTTTCCCGTCGGGGTGGAGCAACTGGATGCGGTGATCCATCCGCAATCGATCGTCCATTCCATGGTTGCCTATCAGGATGGCTCCGTTCTTGCGCAAATGGGAGTGCCTGATATGCGGACACCAATCGCCTATGCACTGGCCTGGCCCGGGCGCATTTCGGCACCGGTTGACCGGCTTAACCTTGCTGCGATTGGCCAACTCACGTTCGAAAAGATTGATGCGGGCAAGTTTCCTTCGGTTGGCATGTGCCTGGGGTGCCTGGACAGAGGCGGGAGCGCACCAACGATTATGAACGCCTCGAACGAAATTGCGGTGGAGGCATTTCTTGCGGGAAATATTTCGTTTTTGGGCATTACCCGGCTTACCCAACATGTGCTAGACGAATCTGAGTCCGCTGGAATGCTGACACATTTGACATGTTTGTCGGATGTGGCATCTGCAGACGAATACGGCCGGGCAAAAGCCCGGGAGTTGGCCCAGAGGTTGCACCTTTGAGGCAAGTTCTCATCCAGGTACAGGTTAGAGGCCAGGTTATTTAGCGTAGAAAACACAATCGCGGCAGATTGGCCGTGCACGATTGGTAGAGCGGCAATTATGGAATTCCTTTCAAGTTTTGCGTCAATCGCAATCCCGTTTCTTCTCGTTTTGACGGTGATCGTCTTTATCCACGAGATGGGACATTTTCTGGTCGCCAGGTGGTGCGGCGTGAAGGTCGATGTGTTCGCTGTCGGTTTTGGCCGGAGAATAGCCAGTTTCGTAGACCGCAAGGGGACGCGTTGGCAATTTGGCTGGATCCCTCTTGGAGGGTACGTGAAATTTGCAGGCGATATGTCCGCCGCGAGCGCGCCTGATCGTGAAGCGCTCAACAACATGTCCGAAGAAGAAGGCGAATGGGCGTTCCATAAGAAAACCGTTGGGCAACGCGCCGCTGTTGTGGCTGGTGGTCCGGCTGCCAACTTCCTCCTGTCGATCATTATCTTCGCTCTGACCGTGATGATCATTGGCCGCGTTGTCACTGCGCCCGTAGTCGACAGGATTCGCCCAGATAGCCCCGCCGCCGTTGCCGGTTTCATGGTTGGGGATACAATCAGGACTGTGGGTGGTTCTGTGATCGAGTCGTTTTCTGACCTTCAGCGGATCGTTTCAACAAACGGCGGCAATGAATTGGCCATAACTGTTGACCGCAAGGGCGCGATTGTTTCCCTAAAGGCCACACCCAAGGTGCAGGAAGTCGACGACGGATTGGGTAACAAAATTCGAATCGGTATCCTCGGCATCTCCCGGAATGTGCAGAATGACCGAGTCGTAGAGAAATTTGGCCCAATCAAGGCACTGGTCTACGGGGTGGAGCAAACATGGTTCATTGTGGACCGGACCTTCGCTTATCTCGGAAACGTGATCGGAGGCAAAGAGAAGGCCGATCAGATCGGGGGACCGATCCGCATTGCCCAGGTTACGGGGCAGGTGGCTTCAATCAGCTTCACAGCGCTTTTGAATCTGGCTGCAGTACTGTCTGTAAGCATAGGTTTGATTAACCTTTTTCCCGTGCCCATGCTTGATGGCGGGCACCTTTTGTACTACGCCATTGAGGCGGTGCGCGGTAAACCGCTCAGCGCAAGAATACAGGAATACGGGCTGCGGGTGGGTCTCGCACTTGTGATGACGTTGATGCTCTTTGCAACCTTCAATGATTTGAAGCATTTAAGTATCTTCTGACACGTCACAGTTTGTTCGTATTTTGCAAGCAGGTAAGGTTTGCAAACGTTGAAGAACACGGCTAGACCTTACACCTGTAATGAGTATCACGGTGTGGTGGGCACCCAGAGGGCAAGTAGCTTTCAATGCAGTATAGAGTTGGTTTTGTTAGTCTATTGGCTCTGTTGATGTTGGTGGGAGGGAACTTCGGCCACTTCAGTCCGATTCCCTATGCGCAAGCACAGTCTGCGACGGTGTCGCAAATTAAGGTCCAGGGCAATCAGCGGATCGAATCAGAAACGGTTCGTTCCTATATGCAGATCCAGGTTGGGGACCCGTTCAGCGCCGATCTGATCGACGAATCTCTTCAAAGTCTCTTTCAGACAGGCCTTTTCTCCGACGTGCAGATCACGCGGAAGGGCAGGACGCTGGTCGTGGTCGTTCAAGAAAATCCGATCATCAACCGTATTGCCTTCGAAGGAAACGAGCAGCTCAAGAACGATTCTCTTCTAAAAGAGATCGATCTGAAGCCTCGCATGGTGTTTACCCGGGCCAAGGTGCAGGCAGACGTTGATCGAATCATCACGCTTTATCGGCGGTCTGGACAGTTCAATGCGCGTGTTGAACCGCAAATCATCCGCTTGTCACAAAACCGCATTGATCTGGTTTTCGAGATCACCGAAGGAGTCGAGACGTCGGTGCAGAGCATTTCGTTCATTGGAAACCGGAAATACAGCGATGGGCAACTCCGTTCGGTAATCGTTACCGAGCAAAGTTCCTGGTGGAAATTCTGGAGTAATGCAGACTCCTACGATCCGGATCGCTTGAATTACGACAAAGAGCTGTTGCGCCGGCACTATCTCAAGAATGGATATGCCGATTTCCGTGTGCTTTCGGGAACCGCTGAACTGTCGCCGAACGGCGAGGACTTTTTCCTGGCCTTTGCTGTTGAGGAAGGCGAGCAGTATACGTTTGGCGAAATTGTGATCGATCCCGGCCAGACTGGGCTTGATCCAGAGGCTTTGCAGGCGGAATTGACCACAATTACCGGTGAAGTTTACGATGCGTCGAAAGTCGACAAATCTATTGAGAAGCTGACGCTTGAAGCCGGAAGGCTTGGATTTGCATTTGCGCAAGTGCGGCCTGAAGTAGACCGGCTTGCAGATCAACGGGTCATCAATCTGACCTACAAGTTGAATGAGGGCCCACGCGTCTATATCGAACGCATTGACATTGTCGGTAACGTGCGTACGCAAGACAAGGTGGTTCGGCGCGAGATCCGTCTGGTGGAAGGTGATGCTTACAACAGGGTTCTGGTGGACCGGGCGCGCAGGCGCATCACGGCTCTCGATTTCTTCGATAATGTCGATATTGCAGAGCAGCCTGGTTCGACATCAGACAAGGTTATCCTGATCGTCAAGGTTGCGGAGAAATCGACCGGTACTCTTAATTTCGCTGCTGGCTATTCCACCACCGAGCAAGTGTTGGGCTCGGTCAGCATTTCAGAGCGGAACCTCCTCGGGCGCGGCCTGTTCGCGAGGCTCGCGACCTCACTGAGTTTCAAGCGGCAGTCTGTCGATTTCAGTTTCACCGATCCATACTTCCTGGATCGGAACATGTCATTTGGTATCGACGCATTTGCGACGGAAACAGACCAGCAGAGTGAGTCTTCCTTCGATTCACGAGAAATAGGTGGCGGCTTGCGGCTCGGCTTCCCGCTTGCGGAAAACTTGCGATTTGAACCCAGATATTCGTTCTCCAACCGCAATATCAAGAATATTTCCGACAATGCGGCGGAGCTGATTGTGCGCTCAGCGGGTCGGAGCAATAAGTCGGAAATTGGTCTGGGTTACATTTACAATACACTTGATAATCCGCTTTCGCCGACGCAGGGTCTGAGGGCCACCCTTACCGCAGATTTGGCGGGTCTTGGTGGCGACGTGTTCTACTGGCGCGTTGAAGGCAAGGCATCTTACTTCCACCCAATCTACGACGGCGTGACATTAATGCTTCGCGGCACCGGTGGTATCATGGATGGCTGGAACGGGAAGAGTGCACCGGTTATTGACCGTTTCTTCAAAGGCGGCAATTCGTTCCGTGGTTTCGAGAGGTCGGGTATCGGACCCCGGGAGGACCCCCAGGAACAGGGAATGACCAATGATGCCGAAGGTTCCCGGACTGACTCGGTTGGCGGCCAGATTTACGCAATTGGCACGGTCGAAACCACATTCCGGTTGGGATTGCCGAAGGCTTTTGATATTCGCGGCGCAGTCTTTACAGACTTTGGTACGTTGTTTGACGCATCTGGTCCGGCTGCGGAAACGGCAACGGTACGCGATTACATGGGACTGCGTCTTTCGGCCGGTGTTGGTATCCTGTGGAAATCGCCGTTCGGTCCGATCCGTCTCGATTTTGCTGAAGCGCTTATCAAAGACAGCAAAGATAAGACACAGCTCTTCCAGTTCTCTGCCGGTACGTCTTTCTAAGGAATTGTTTCGGGCAACAATTCGCAAGAGCGAAGTCTGTCAACGCCAGAGTAAATATCCACCGTCTGTCGGAGCAAAAGTACACCGCTTCGGTGTTTCGTAAGCTTGTCTGCGTGGTCCACGAGAGGGCCTCGCACGCTCGATAACAGCAACCAAATGATGTATGAGGAACAGCACTCCCCCTATGAACACGGGATCCATGGAGGACACGCCACAAATGAGTATTTCATGATTTCACACTTCGATCAAGCTCAGTTTTGCCAGGAATATGTGATAACGTCAGGGGCGATGGTTTTTTAATATGATCAAAATAGCATTTGGAAGTGGTGGCTGGAATTGCGGCGTCCATTTCGCGACGCGTTCTCATGCCGGAAATCCTGCACTCAGCGGGGCTGTTTCCAGGTTCTGCTCACGGTCTGCCCTTGGTCCAATGCATAGCGCCGATTGGCGAGTACAAATGTCGAAAGTTGTTTAGTGCTTCTAATCAAATTCAAAGGCGTTCGAACTTGCGCGCTGCTCTTGCATCCGAAAAAATAGCTCTGTCTTGAAAGTTGTCTAGTTGATCTAATTTGACCGACGCGTGCTTTAGCAGGTGAGCAATAGTCCGCCTTGGCATTGGGGCCGACCCGACCCATCAAAAGGAAAGGAAGTGAATTAGAATGTTGCAAGCTTCCACACATCAGCAATCCAATGTCAGCTTAGAGCGCCGTGCCCAGGCGATCCGCCAATACGCCGTGCGCATGAATGAGGTGCAGGGTCAGGGATATGTGGGCCAGGCGCTCGGTATCGCCGATGTGTTGTGTTGGCCGTTAGCTACTTTCACGCTCTCAGGTACAGGCCTGATGATCCGGAATGGGAAGATCGCGATCGCTTCTATCTCTCCACCGGACACTATGCGATCGCCCTTTATGCGGCTCTGATCGAGGCGGGTGTTCTGCCGGAAAATGAAATTGAGACCTATGGCGCTGATGACAGCCGTATGCCCATGTCGGGCATGGCGGCATACACGCCTGGGATGGAAATTACCGGTGGCTCGCTCGGTCATGGTCTGGGTATTGCCGTGGGCGCGGCTCTGGGGTTGCGCCTGAAGGGATCGGACGCCTTTGTCTACAACATGCTGTCTGATGGGGAGCTGGGAGAAGGTTCAACCTGGGAGGCGGCCATGTCAGCAAGCCATCATGGCTTGGACAATCTGATCGCCATCGTCGATTTCAACAATCAGCAAGCCGATGGACCGTCAACCAAGATGTTGTGCACCGAGCCCGTTGACGAAAAGTGGCGGGCATTCGGCTGGCACACCCAGCGGGTTGACGGAAACGATATTGACGCGGTGCGCGAGGCCTTTGATGAGGCCCGCCTTGTTGTCGCTCCCAAGCCGCGGGTCATCATCTGCGATACGCGCATATGCCGCGGCGTCCCATTCCTGGAAGATCGCGACAAGACCCATTTCATCCGGGTCGAACCGCACGAGTGGGCCCTGGCGCTTGAAGCTCTGGAGAAGGGAGCACCCCAATGAGACGCCCAAAGTACGAACCCAGGACGCCGCAGCCGGGGGCAGCCCGCCTCAAAACTCCTGCCATGATTGCCTCGCTCGCAGCAGAGGGCATGCCGACAAAACCGGCGCCCTTCGGCCATGCGCTGTGCCAGGCCGCCAAGATGCGCCCCGATATCGTGGGGATGACGGCGGACTTAAGCAAATACACTGATCTCTATGTGTTCGCCGAGAAATATTCCGAGCGCTTCTTCCAGATGGGAATGGCTGAGCAGTTGCTGTTCAGCGCGGCTGCCGGAATGGCACGCGAAGGCTTTACCGTATTCGCTACCACCTACGCAGTGTTTGCTTCGCGCCGGGTTTACGATTTCATCTGCATGGCCATTGCCGAAGAGGCGCTTAATGTGAAGATTGTAGCCGCACTGCCGGGGCTGACCACCGGCTATGGACCCAGCCACCAGGCAACAGAGGACCTGGCGATATTCCGCGGCATGCCGAACTTAACAGTGCTAGACCCGTGCGATGCCACGGAGATCGAAGGCGACCCTCGCTGTAGCCGAGCATCAGGGGCCGGTCTATATGCGCCTTTTGCGGGGCAAGGTGCCCAACGTTCTTGAGGAGTACGGCTACACATTTGAACTTGGCAAGGCCAAGACCGTTCGCGACGGCACCGATGTGCTGTTCATCTCAACCGGTCTGATGACCATGCGGACCTTGGAAGCCGCCAAGACCTTGCAGAAGGACGCTATCGACTGCGCCGTCCTTCAGGTGCCGACCCTCAAGCCGCTTGACACGGCGGCCATTGTCGAAGCGGTCGCGAAGCCGGGTCGGCTGGTGGTGGCGGCGGAAAACCACTCTGAGGTTGGCGGCCTTGGCGAGGCTGTGGCCCGCACACTGCTGAACGCCGGCCTGGCGCCAGCCTACAAACACATTGCGTTGCCTGATGAGTTCCTGGATGCAGGTGCGAGGTTTCGATCTCTACGAGCAAGCTCGCAAGTCCCTTGAGCAGGAAGGCGGAAGAGCAGTCTTGAGCGCTGCCGAAGCCGCCACCGGGGCCGATGTTCTGCTTCTCATGGTGGTCAATGCAGCCCAGGCCCAAAGCGTTTTGTTCGGCACTGATGGTGCAGCTACCGCCGCAGCGCCGGGTGCGGTTGTTATGATCTGCTCGACGATTGCGCCAATCGATGTGTGCACGATCGCCCAACAATTGGAGCAACATGGCCTTTTGATACTGGATGCGCCGGTGTCTGGAGGTCAAGTTGGTGCGGAGGGTGGCACTCTAACAGTCATGGCTTCCGGCAGCGCTGCTGCATTCCAAGTGGCTCGACCGGTGTTGGAGGCTATCTCGTCAAAACTGCATGAAGTTGGTACTGAGCCCGGGTTGGGCGCGACCTATAAAGTCGTCCACCAGCTCGCAGCCGGAGTGCATCTGGCGGCGGCGGGCGATCCCGCCTGATGCAGTCGGCAAGGTGCGGGCCAGATCGGTTGACCCGGTGTCGAACGCTTTCCCGACTGACAGGGACGCCGCGCTCGGCGAGCAGGTCCTCCACATCGGCAGTGCCCAGGGCAAACCGGCGACAGGCCCAGACAGCACAGGCGACGATCTCGCGCGGGAAACGAAAGCCTTTCAGGCGCGGCATTGAAACGAGTCTCTTCATCCCGCAGCCGTAGCCACCCGAAACCGCAAAAAAAACTTGACAGTACTCCGCGTTCATTTATTACCTTCTGCGCTTCTGCGCTTCTGCGCTTCTGCGCTTCTGCGCTTCTGCGCTTCTGCGCTTCTGCGCTTCTGCGCTTCTGCGCTTCTGCGCTCAGGGAATCTGCTCACCGCTTCTGCGATTTCCCTGCGCTTCTGCGCTTCTGCGCTTCTGCGCTTCTGCGCGGTTCTGCGCTTCTGCGCTCAGGGAATAACTTGCTCACCAACCAAAATTATGTGATTTCCCGGCGCAGTCAAATAACACCCCACTTTGGAGAATTCAGGAGCAGATCATGGCAGAAGAAACCCGGACCGCGGTTGACGACGATGATGACGGCACCATTGACCGGATCGAGATCGACACCGACGACGACGGCAATATCGACCAGATAGTCCACCTTGATGCGGACGGTCGCGTGGAGCGGCTGGAACGGGACCTGGACGATGACGGCACCAGCGACCGGATCCATCACTACGCGTATGATGGCGACGGCAACCGGCGCGTGACCCGGAGGGACTTTGACGACGACGACGACCGCAATATCGACCGGAGATTCCACCTTGATGCGGACGGTCGCTTGGAGCGGCTGGAACGGGACCTGGACGGTGACGGCACCATCGACCGGATCCATCACTACGCGTATGATGGCGACGGCAACCGGCGCGTGACCCGGAGGGACTTTGACGACGACGACGACCGCAATATCGACCGGAGATTCCACCTTGATGCGGACGGTCGCTTGGAGCGGCTGGAACGGGACCTGGACGGTGACGGCACCATCGACCGGATCCATCACTACATGTATGATGGCGACGGCAACCGGCGCGTAACCCAGAGGGACTTTGACAATAACGGTGACGGCACCATCGACCGGAGAGAGACCTACAGCTATGACGGGGACGGCAACCGGTTCCGGACCAATGTCGACCGGGATGCGGACAGCACCATCGACCGGCGCGAGTTCCACACGTATGATGGGGACGGCAACCGGATCAGGACCGCGTTCGACGATGACGCGGACGGCACCGCCGAGCGGATCGAGACCTATACAGTTGATGGGGACGGCAACCGGACCCGGATCGCGTTCGACGACGACGGGGACGGCACCGCCGAGCGGATCGAGACCTACTCATATGACGATAGTCGCAACCTGATCGGGACCGCGTTCGACGACGACGGGGACGGCACCGCCGAGCGGATCGAGACCTATGATAGGGACGGCAACCTGATCGAGACCGCGTTCGACGACGATGCGGACGGCACCATCGACCGGAGCGAGTTCGACATCGACGGCGACGGCACCATCAATCGGGTCCAGCACTCCGACGCCAATGGCCGTCTGGTAAAGCAGGAAGTGGACACGTTGGACGACGGCACTTTCGATCAGGTTGATTACACCTGGTATCCGGAAGGCAGTGCTGACAGATACCGTGAGGATAGAGACACCGACGGTGACGGCGATCTGGACCAGGTTCAGTATGAAGGCGACTTTGATTACAGCGAGGATTTTCCGAACCATGCCGGGCTTGAGGTGGTCCTGATGAGCTTCGCGGGCCGCGGTGACGGCACCACTGAACTGACCATCCCGGAGGTTTTGTCTTTGCGGGCAATGGCGATCCGGCGACGCCGGTCCGGATCGAGGGCGGTGGTTTGGACACGCTGCGCTTCGACATGGAAGACTTTACCGAAGGGGACCGTGTCACTGTCGACGGAGAGGAGTACCGGAGTTTCGCGGCCGACAATGGAAGCTGGTCATTCCTCATCGATACGGATGTCATGCTGTTCGATCTCTGACCCGGTGGGCCGATGAAGCGCGACAAGGGGCGATCCCAATAGCTGAACTGAACCACTACAGATAAGGTGTAGCGGTTCGGATGCGATCTGACAGTTGGCCGTTCTTCTGACGGCGTCTGTCAGGTCAGGTTCAGTTCACGAACTTTTCCTGCCGGATTTCTTTCCCGTCGATCATGGTTTCGATGGGTGTTCTGCCGCACCGCATCTTGCCCTGACGAGGGCGTTCGGTATTGTCGTGATGCAGCCAGTCATCCAGATCGGCTTGCAGCGCGTCAAGGCTTTCGCAGAGCTTCTTGCGGAACGCGATCTGATAGAACTCCTGCAAAATCGTCTTTTATTGGCCTGCGCCACGGTGATTTACGTTTATCTCGGGTTTGGGATTTACGAAGCTGGCATGGAATATGCGGCCGGTGATGTGTCGTTTACCTCACTGGGCATCCCGCAATCCTGGAGCTACGCCGCGCTGCTGTTCGGCTATCTGCTGCTGGGCCTTACGGCGCTTGGCACCACCTACCGGCTGATTACCGGCGGCCAAACCAGAATTGAAGACGAGCTTGTCTCCGCTGTAGTGGACACCTGACGCAAGCAAGGCCGGATCCAATGGGGCCGAGAGAGGCCCTGGAAGGAAACCATGTCCATTGTTGCTGGTCTCATATTTGTCGGACTGCTCTTGCTGGCCATGCCTGTGGCCCACGCGTTGCTGATTGCCAGTGGAACGGCCATGATCTCTGAGGAGCCGCTGTTTCTGTTCGAAGCAATCCTCAATCTTTACAAACCCACGTCCCAGTTCCCGATGCTGGCAATTCCCTTCTTTATCCTTGCCGGCGATCTGATGATGTCAGGACGCTTTGGGGAATATCTGGTGACGTTTGCTAAAATATTGGTGGGCGGCCTTCGAGGGGGCCTCGCGCAGGTGAGTGTCGTAGGCTCGCTACTCTTCGGTGGGGTTTCAGGGTCTGCTGTTGCCGATGCCTCGGCGCTTGGGAATGCGCTGATCCCAGTACAGAAGAAACAGGCCTACCCGCAAGGCTATTCAGCTGCGGTGAACGCCGCCTCATCGACCATCTCGGTGCTGATCCCCCCATCCATTCCGCTCATCCTTTATGGATTGGTCACCGAAGCCTCGATCCCGAAGCTGTTTCTGGCGGGTATCGTGCTCACCGTCTTGATGTTCGTCATCTGCCACGTGATCGGCACGGCACGGGGCCTTCCGCGGTCTCCAGTAGAGGAGAAGAACCGGGTTCGTCCGGCGGCGTTTTTCGATAAGGCCGATGCGGTGATGATCTTGTTGGCTGTGTGGCTGGCATTGATGCGAAGCGGAGCATCTTTAGGGTGTCGGACTGAGCCGAATGATATAGCGCGGAAAGCGTAGGCTTAGTAGCGCTTGCCGCGACTGGCGTCGGTGCCTTCGTAAAGGACCCGGCGTTTGATTTCCGCATCACGGCGACACATTTCAAAGTCCTCCTCCGCCAAACGCCCCCTTGGCGCTCCGGCGACGTCGAAATGGCCAAAGCGGTCTTCACCGCTCGCAAGGGCAACCAGCGAGCGGTCACCGGAACACTGTTTCATTGAGGGTTTAATGTACCGAATTGCAGCGCCGATGCGGCGATCGCTTGTGGTGTTGGGTTCCGGATGCGTGGAACAGATGACCATGGTGAAGGGGCCGAAGATCCTGACCCTGATCTTCCTGCCCGCCAGATCACCGGAGCTCAATCGGGTCGGGAAGGTCTGGCAAGCTCTTCGGGAAAACGGGCTCTCCAACCGCCTCCTTGAAGATCACGCAGACTGTCTTGCCGCCGGATGTGATGCCTGGACCCGGCTCATGAAAGAACCAACGGCAATCAAATCAGGCACATCTCGCGATTGGACCCAGAACGCCAAACCTGAGGGCCGTCAGTATAATCTTGAGCTTCCAGTCTTCTGCCGCGAAGGCCGAAGTTGAAGCGAGGCTGGTTATCGCTGGTGTCGCGATGAAACATTTTCTCATTCTTGACAAGTAATTGCTCATAGTACTTACCCATCTTTGCTAAATCACTATGGTTTCGCTGGGTTTACCTGGAGCCAGGTGTCAAATTTGGCCATTCTGGTTGAGAATTTGACCGCGAGATAGGGTCAAAACAGCCCGATTAGTCATCCAGATATTTAATTGGACTCTGCCGATCCGTCTTAAGATCTGATGGGGCTCTGAAAGATGAGGCGCTCAATTAGCAAACGCCGATTTTATTTCAGGCAAGATCGATAACACTTCCAGCACTCAGTTTTTTTGTCCCAAGCTCCACGTGGAACCGGGCCAGATATTCGAAATCCACGCAATGCATGGGAAGCAACACGTCTGGCGCTTCTTCTTTGAAGTAGTTGATGGTTGCTTCCACCGGTGGGTTTTCCGCCGACATCAGATGAAAGCCTCCCAAAACCGCGTGCAAATCCTGCCCGGTCACGGTCCTGGCATATTCGCAAATGTTGCAGATCCCTGCGTGCGAACACCCGGAGACAACGACAGCTCCCTTGTCTGTGCGGAACGCAAGCGCAGTGTCGTCAACCATCGGATCATCTTCGAACATGCCGCTTTCAAAAGATATAACGCGCGGCACTTCCCCCAGGAAGAAGGCCCCGTCCGCGAATTCATAGACACCTTCGGAGGTAACAACATCAAAATCCCGGTCCACAACGGCATGGATATCGGCGTAATCTTTTTTGATTCCGCCGTCATCCGTCTTCAGCACGGCGGACAAAACGCGCGGGTGCAGAACCAGTATCTTGCGGTCCTTGAACTCGTGAAAAAGCAGCCCGCGTGTATGGTCCCGGTGGAAATGCGATATTGCAACAAAATCGGCCGTGTTCAGATCGATTTGCGCATGCTTCGCGTTGCGCAGGTAGACATCGGAAAACCCCGTATCAAACAGGATGCGAATGCCCCTGTATTCGATAAACGCAGAAAATCCCCATTCCGCCAGCCAGACCATGTCGCTGGCTTCGTTCTCGCAAAGCAGGTGAACTTTCATGACATCTCCGGCTATGATTGAGTTGCCAGGGCCTGGGGTCGCAGAGCTAGGAAGTAGCGGCTCCCTCCGAGGGCCCGGTGATCTCGAGAGCAAAAGCGTAAGCTTCAGCAGTTTCCTTCAGGCTGTCAAACCTTCCGGACGCGCCGCCGTGGCCTGCATCCATATTTGTCTTTAACAACAAGAGATTCGAGTCTGTTTTTAAAGCTCTGAGTTTGGCGATCCACTTGGCAGGTTCCCAATAGGCCACCCGCGGATCAGTGAGGCCTGCCGTAATGAACATGGCAGGATATTTCTGGGCCGTCACGTTGTCATAGGGAGAGTAAGACGAAATCGTCTCATACGCTTGTTTGGACGCAATCGGGTTGCCCCACTCATTCCATTCCGGCGGGGTGAGGGGGAGGGTGTCATCCAGCATGGTCGTCAACACGTCTACGAACGGAACCTGGGCAATGATACCCGAGAACAGCTTCGGCTTCATATTCGCAACAGCCCCCACCAGCAGGCCGCCAGCGCTGCCGCCACGGGCAAGGATATTGCCTTTTGACGTGTATCCGTGCTCCGTCGAACACAAGGCTTGGCCGGCGGCAATGAAATCCAGGAACGTATTGTTTTTGTGCTCAAGACGGCCAGTCTTGTACCAGCCGTATCCCCGCTCTTTGCCGCCCCGTATGTGGGCAATCGCGTGGATGAACCCGCGATCGACAATCGAGAGGACCGAAGTTGAGAAGGACGCTGGCATGGTCGCGCCATAAGCGCCGTAGCCGTAGAGATGACAGGGCGCCGATCCGTCCAGCTTCGTATCCCTGTGATGGAGAATTGAGACCGGAACCGGTTCGCCATCATGGGACGGTGCCATGATCCGCCGGGTCACATAGTCGGCAGGATCGTGACCTGAAGGCACTTCCTGTGTCTTCCGCAAGACACGTTCGCGCGTGCGCATGTTGTAGTCAAAAACCTGTGCCGGCGTGGTCATTGAGGAATAGGTGAACCGGACCGTCTCCGTATCATATTCATAACCTGCGGAAAGACCAAGGCTGTAAGCCTCTTCCTCAAATCTGATGGCATGATCTTCGCCGTTGGCCACATCGGTAATGATGATGCGAGGCAAACCGCCTTCGCGCTCCAACCGCACGAGGTAATTTTTGAAAGCCGTGTGAGATACGATGAGGCGTCCTGGTTTGTGCGGAACCAGGTCCTTCCAATTTTCCCGGCCTGGGCCGGACACCGGAGCCTCGACCAGTTTGAAGTCCTCCGCATCGTCTGCATTTGTCAGGATGATCAGCCGGTCTTCCTGATGTTCCACGTCGTATTCAAGTTGTGGTTCGCGCGCAGAAATCAGGCATGGTTCGGACGCAGGGCCATGCGCATCAATCAGATAGACCTCGGATGTCTGATGGTCATGTGCCGAAACCACGATGAAATCACCGGAATGGGTTTTATCGGCGTCCACGAAATAACCCGGGTCGGGCTCCTCATAAACAAGAATGTCCTGGTCCTGCGCCGTGCCGAGTTCATGCCGGAAAACCTTTGACGGCCGATGATTTTCATCCAGCTTGGCGTAAAACAGCGTCTGACCGTCCGCCGACCAAGTGCCACCGCCAGCAACATCGGCGACTTCATCAGATAAATCCTCACCTGATGCGAGATCGCGCACGCGCATGGTGAAGAATTCTGATCCGGTGTCATCCGAACTCCACGCCAGCAACGAATGGTCCGGTGAATGATCCGCACCACCAAAAGTGAAGAACGCCTTGCCTTCGGCAAGCGCATCTCCATCCAGCAGGATCTGGTCATCAGACCCATCGCTTGCCTGGCGGCAGAAGCGCGGGTGCTGACCTCCTGTCACATAGGAAGCATAATAGGCATAGGGCCCGTCAGGGGAGGGGACCGAGCTGTCGTCTTCCTTGATCCTGCCTTTCATCTCTTCAAAAAGTTTCTCCTGAAGAGGTTTGGTGTGATCAAGCTTTGCTTTCGTATAGGCGTTTTCAGCTTCCAGATAGTCCCGGATATCCGAATCAAGCACCGACGGATCCCGCATGACTTCTTGCCAGTTGCCATCCCGCAACCATGCATAATCATCCGTAGACTGAATTCCATGAATCGTTCGCGGACGCGAACGCTTGTCGGCAAGGGGCGCCTCAGGCGCGGCGTCTTCTACTGTCACGGGAGGCCTATTTCTCTTCTGGTTCGAAGTTGAGTGAAGCGCCATTCATGCAATAGCGCCGGCCAGTCGGCTGGGGGCCATCCGGGAAAACATGGCCCAGATGAGCGTCGCAGTCGGCGCACCGTACCTCGGTGCGCGTTTGAAACCATGAGCGATCAGTATGTTTACTCACGGCAGCTTCGTCGACCGGGGCAAAAAAGCTCGGCCAGCCGGTGCCTGAGTCATACTTTGTATCCGACTTGAAGAGCTCTTTTCCGCAGCAAATGCAGTTGAATTTGCCTTTGCCTTTTTCGAAATTATAGGGGTGTGTGCCGGCCTTTTCGGTCCCGTGTTCACGAGTTACCCGATATTGCTCAGGTGTCAGCTGTGTGCGCCACTCGGCATCAGTCTTTGTGACTTTCATCCTGTTTTGTCCTTCCTTCGAAGGGTTACTCGTAGAACAGGGTGATCGTTTCTGCCAGCATGGCCGGTTTGTCCTGTCCTTCGATTTCAATCTTCACCTCACATATGGCGCGAAGCGAGTTTCCGCCATGGCTCGCTCTGATCAACTTAACGCGACCGCGGACCCGGGAATCCACGGGCACCATGTTCATGAAGCGGATTTTGTTGGCGCCATAGTTGATTGCGCGCTTCAGACTGGCGATTTCATAGACCTCCTGGACAAGTTTCACGACCAGGGACATGGTGAGATAACCATGCGCAATGGTTGACATTCCGAGCTCGGCCTGTGTCCTTTCCGGGTCAATGTGGATCCATTGGTGGTCGCCTGTGGCGTCCGCAAACATGTTGATCCTGTCCTGATCTACGGTCATCCATGGGCTGACGCCGAGTTCGTTTCCCTGCTCTGCAGCAAGGTCTTTGAGTGTTGCAAAAGTCCGCATTTTGGTCCGATCCACAAATTGAGAAAAAAGCCTGATATCCCGGAAGTTTAGCCATTGGTTAAGCCCGTTCGGCTAGCTTACCGCAGTTGGGGCGAGATGTAAGGTCTTAACAGATCACGCGTCAACTGAGTTTGCCCCCCTTTGGGGGGCAAAATGGCAATTTGCTTAAATGGGATGGGGCGCTTTTTGTGACCAACGTTGATCCGTCACTGCCCGCCTTTTTGGCTGATGGTCACGTTGCGCCTTCCAGTCCGGCCCAACCGTCTCCGCCGGTCCAGCCAGGACCACCCGCCGTTGCCGCAGAATCCGCCCAAGCGACGAGCGCGACGCTGATGGCTGCGCTGGAATGCCATGGGCGCGGTGTTTGCCGATCAGCCATACGCTGAACTAATCCTGGCTCACAGGCCGCTCAAAGCCCGCAGTCAGCCCCAACAGTTCAGGTTGCGCCTGCGGCACAGCCAGCGCCAACTGCACAGCCCGTGCCATCCGCTCAACCTGGTCCGGCCCCACAGCTAACGCAAAGCGCACAGCCCGCGCTGATCACACAACCTGCTTCAATGGGGCAGCCGGCCAGCAGCACACAGCCGGCGCCGGTGGCTCAAGTCGCGCCAACTGCACAGCCAGCGCCAACTGCACAGCCAATGCAGGCTGCACAGATTGCCCCCACAAGTCAGTCTGCGCCCAGCGCGTCGCCCGCCCAAAAAGCGCAACCATCCGACGCGGGTCCGGCCAATCCTGGTGATGTACCTCAGGCATCGCCGCCACAGATTTCCGGTTTACCTCCTGCACCGTCCCAGCAGCAGGTGCAAGCTCCATCACCTTAGCCTGCGATGGCGCCTGAACCGCTCGTGGCCGATCGTACGACCGCAACTGTAAACCAGCTAGCTGACTCTCACCCCGGTCGCACTGCGCCTCAGCCAAATCCGGCAGTCCAACAGTCCCCGGTCAGCCCCAGTCCTCAAATCCCGCTTCAGCAAATGCAAGCTGCCAGCCAAGGCAGACATTTTGCTTCTTCGGTGCCGCCTGCACAACCGACACAGCCGGCCGTGTTGGCCGCAATCCCGGCTCAGACTGCGGCTCAGTCACCTGACTTACCTTAAAACACCTGTGCCTGCGGCGGTTCCGGCCGCGGAGGTGAAACTGCACGAAGACTTCGCAGCCCGTGAGCATGAATCAGCGCCTGCTTTACACAATAGCGATGAGCTCTCCCGAGGTGCGCATGCGATACCCGAAACACCAAGTCCTCTTCATCAGAATGAAGCGCTCCAGAATCCTTCTAAAGCCGATGGACTTGAAACGGCCGGTGATGCTGATCCGCTGCCGCCCGTACATATTCCCCAGGCCAAATCAAGCAGATTTTTTCAGAATCTTTTTTTCCCCTGTGATCATTGGGGATAAGGCTGATAACTCATGATTCCACTAGTACCGGTCCATTTGACCGTCGCGTAAATCAGGCGTTGTGTGTATCAACACAGCATGGATCACGCCCTGAATATTCCGCACGATGCGGCTAATGATGACGAAGAAGAATTCCGTGTTGCCCCCAATAATCTAGAGGCAGAGCAGGCGATTCTTGGTGCCATCCTGGTCAACAATGAAGCGTGTGACCGTGTCTCCGGCTTCCTTATGCCAGAGCACTTTTTTGAGCCGGTTCACTCGCGGATATATGAGACCGCGTCGACCCTCATCAGAGCAGGCAAGCTGGCTTCCCCAGTCACTCTCAAGACTTATTTCGAAACCGACGCCACTCTCGCAGAGATCGGCGGAACGGCCTATCTGGCCCGGCTTGCAGCATCTGCAACGACGATCATCAACGCCCAAGAATATGGCCGCACCATCTATGAGCTCGCACAGCGCCGCGAACTCATCAAGATTGGCACGGATATCGTCAATGAAGCTTACGATACGCCGGTGGAAAGTTCACCACGTGAGTTGATTGAACGGGCTGAACAGGAACTTTACGATCTGGCAGAGACAGGAAAGTACGGCCAGGGCTTTCAAAAGTTCACCAATGCACTTGCTGGCGCCATTGATATGGCCGCTAATGCGTATGAGCGAAGCGGCGGCCTGTCCGGGATTTCCTGTGGTCTCACAGATATTGATGACAAGATGGGCGGTCTCCAGGCCTCGGACCTGATCATCCTGGCTGGACGACCCGCAATGGGGAAAACGTCACTGGCCACAAACATTGCTTATGCCGTTGCCAAGAATTACCGGGCGGAACATCAGCCCGACGGCACGCAAAAAGTGCTGGATGGTGGCGTCGTGGCCTTTTTCTCACTGGAAATGTCGTCCGATCAGCTGGCTACGAGAATTCTCTCCGAGCAGGCGGAAATATCGTCTGAACTCATCCGCCGCGGCAAGATCACCGAGGCTGATTTCCAGCGGCTTGTTGCCGTGAGCCGGGAAATGGCAAACCTGCCGCTTTACATCGATGACACGGGCAGCCTGACCATTTCCCAGATTGCCGCGCGCGCGCGAAGACTGAAGCGTCAACGCGGCCTGGGGCTGATTGTGCTTGACTACATCCAGCTTGTATCCGGCTCGTCACGTCGCGCCAGCGATAGCCGTGTCCAGGAGGTGACCGAGATCACCACCGGTCTGAAAGCGCTGGCCAAGGAGTTGAATGTGCCGATCATTGCACTTTCACAGCTCTCGCGTCAGGTGGAGGCGCGCGATGACAAGCGCCCGCAACTGTCAGATTTGCGCGAGTCCGGTTCAATCGAACAGGATGCGGACGTGGTGACCTTTGTTTATCGTGAAGAATACTACCTCCAGCGAAAGGAACCCCGTGCTGGCACGCCGGAACATTTCGAATGGCAATCCGAAATGGAGAACGTGACCGGTACAGCCGAAGTGATCATCGGCAAGCAGCGGCACGGCCCGACGGGCACAATCAAGCTTCAGTTCGAGGCAAACCTCACAAGGTTCTCGAATTTCATTGCAGATGACTATCTTCCAGAAAGAATGGATTAGCAAAAGAATGCTAAAATTAGTGCCAGATCGGGAAGGTCTGTTGTGAATTTACGTTTTTTGACTTCGATGTTTATGGCATGTGCCGGCTTTACGATCGGCTCCCAGGCGCCAGAGTTCTCTCAAAAATACCACCAGCGCCTTGGTGGAGCTGTTGATGAACTTGTTGTTGTCGTCGAGCAGTTTGATCGTGACGCAGAAGACAACGGCTTATCAAGGCGAGCAGCCCTGAAACAGATGACGGTCGATGAAAACCCGCTGATCAGAGATCGCGGCGCATCAATGTCAAGACGATTTCGCGAAGCAAGCAGATTACCACTCAACTGAAGGAACTGGAACAGGCATCTGAGATTGTCCGCCCCTGCATTGCTCTGAAAGCTCTGGACACATTCATCGCCAAACGGACGGTGGACGTCTATCGGCCAGCTGTACCACTAATCTTTTCAGGGTTGGCCTATGGTCTGTTCGGGTTGTTTGTGTTTGGATCGGCGACCTGGGCGGGAGGCGCAGTTGCCCGGCTTTTCCCTCGGAGAAAGAAAGTCCCTGTCGCTCCTGCGAGTTGAGATCGTCTGAACCGAGAACCGGCCATTGTGCAAATGAATGACAATCCAGACCTGCAAGCAGCAGACAGGTCCCGATCCTCAGGCGCAGTGTTGCATGTGGATCTGGAGGCGCTGAGAATGAACTACAGGAAATTTGCCGAGCTGGCGGTCCCTGCGGTGGCAGGCGCTGCGGTGAAGGCAGATGGCTATGGTCTCGGGATTGCCCGCGTCGCCCCGGCATTGCGGGCAGAGGGTTGCAAGGTGTTCTTTGTGGCGCTCGCCAGCGAAGGGCTTGAACTGCGTGCGATTTTGCCGGACGCCACTATTTACGTGTTGAATGGTCTTCCCGAGGGTGCCGCCACGGAATTCGCTCGTTACAGCCTGAGGCCGGTCTTATGCAACCTGGAAGAGGTAGATCAATGGGGCGCCTATTGCAACACGACGGGTGAAAAACTCCCAGCCGCCTTACACATCGAGAGCGGCATAAACCGCCTCGGGCTGACCGCCAAAGACGTCGAACAGTTGGCGGCAAGGCCAGACGGGTGCAGCGCTTTCGAACTGACGCTGGTGATGTCCCACCTGGCGTCCGGAGATGATCCCGACAGTCCAAGCAACGATGAACAAGTGCGCACGTTTAATCAGCTCCGTTCAAAGCTGCCGGCGGCACCTGCTAGCCTTGCAAATTCTGCTGGATCGTTGCTGGGGCGTGATTTTGCGTTTGATCTGGTCCGGCCAGGAATTGGCCTGTATGGGGGCAGGCCCCGTCAGGCAGGTGAGAACCCCATGAAAACAGTTGTCAGTTTAGTCGCAAAAATTGCCCAGGTGAGAACGGTGTCAGCCGGACAATCTGTCGGGTATTCGGGCACCTGGACCGCGCCGCAAGACAGCCGTATTGCCGTCATCCCCGTAGGGTATGCGGATGGGTATCGCCGCAGCCTTTCATCTGATCCGGCAAAAATTGATGCCAGGGTCTGGGTCAGCGGACACTATGCGCCGGTCATTGGCCGGGTCTCTATGGATATGATTACCATTGATGTGACAGATCTCCCGCCGGAGATTGCAAGCCGGGGCGCTGAAGTTGAGTTGATCGGGGGGCATGTAACTGCCGATGAGCTGGCAGCCCGGGCCGGCACAATTGCCTATGAGATACTTACCGGTTTAGGTTCTCGCTTTGCTCGCGTATATTCGGGGGACGAATCTCTCTGATCTCGTTCTGGGCAGGATAAGGCGCTTGAACATATTTGCTGCAATAGGCCGGTTTGTAATAGGTGTCTGCGCCGAAACCGGCCGGCTTACACTGTTTCTGAAGAATGCCGTCTGGCACTGTTTTGCCCCACCGATTTATCTGCGTTTGATCCTCCAACAGATGCTGCGCATTGGGTACAACTCCTTGCCCGTGGTGGGGCTGACCGCCTTTTTCACCGGAGGAGTGCTTGCGCTGCAGATTTATATTGGGGGAACACGTTTCAATGCCGAGAACCTGGTGTCGTCGATTGTCGCGCTTGGCATTACCCGCGAACTCGGGCCGGTGCTTGCCGGATTGATGGTTGCCGGCCGGGTTTCGGCGGCCATCGCCGCTGAACTTGGTACCATGAAAGTTACCGAGCAGATCGATGCTCTGGTCACGCTTTCGACCAACCCATTCAAGTACCTCGTCGCGCCGCGCATTATTGCCGCTGTGATCTGTCTACCCCTGCTGGTTGCGGTTGCCGATACGATTGGCATCATGGGGGGCTGGGTCGTTGGCACGAGCTCTTTGGGGTTCAATTCTTCGGTCTACATCAAGAACACGGTGGATTTCCTGACGTTTGGTGATATTTCATCCGGGCTGATCAAATCGGCCGTCTTCGGCTTCATTATCGCCCTTATGGGGTGCTACCACGGCTACCACAGCGAGGGCGGTGCTCAGGGAGTTGGCAAGGCTACAACCAACGCCGTTGTTTCCGCCTCGATCCTGATTCTGGCAGCCAACTATGTCATGACTTCTCTCTTGTTCACATCGTGACCGGTCATGTCGACTGAAAGTTCCCGCCGAATTCCACCGACGGCCCCAAGGCAGTCAGCGGTGTCAGCTGCGGAAAGCGGTAAGGAAATGCACATCCAAATGAAGGATGTACACAAGGCCTTCGGACCAAAGCACGTGCTCAACGGTGTCAATCTGGATGTGCCGCGTGGCGAGTCAGTTGTCATCATAGGCGGGTCGGGAACAGGAAAGTCTGTCACCCTGAAATGCATTTTGGGCATCCTGACTCCTGACAGTGGCTCGATCCTCGTGGATGGCAAGGAAACGGTAAGGCAGGCGCAGTCCGAGCGCGAAGAAATGCTACGCCGTTTCGGAATGCTGTTTCAGGGATCTGCATTGTTCGACAGTTTGTCAGTCTGGGAGAATGTTGCTTTTGGCTTGATACAGGGCAGGGGCACACCGCGCGATGAAGCTAAGGACATCGCGATCGAAAAACTCGCCCAGGTTGGGCTGGGCCCTGAAATCGGCGAACTCTCTCCGGCTGAACTTTCGGGCGGCATGCAAAAGCGCGTAGGACTAGCCCGTGCGATTGCGTCTGATCCGGATGTCATCTTTTTTGATGAACCCACCACCGGGCTCGATCCGATCATGGGAGATATCATCAATGACCTGATCGTGAAATGTGTGAAGGAGGTCGGCGCCACGGCCATTTCCATCACCCATGACATGGCGTCGGCCCGCAAGATCGCTGACAAGATTGCAATGATCTACAAGGGTGAGATCATCTGGGAAGGGGCAGCAAGTGAGGTCGACCACAGCGGCAACGAAATAGTCGACCAGTTTATCAAGGGCGCAGTCGACGGCCCCATCCGGATGGACCTGTTAAAGCCCTGACCTTCCAGACCCGCCAACTTGGCCGTCAATCGTTGGCCGGTTGGTTCTTCTGGCCGCACTGATGGGAGGCAGTATTCAGCGTCCCTTTCATGCCCAGCAGGACGTCATAGGCACACACATGCGGAAGAGCGCCTCCTCCAGATAGTTGAGGGTCTCTGGCAGGCTGAAACTCGGGCAGACGGAGTTCATCCATTCTTTCGTCTTCGTATCGTTTTGATAAACTGTGCCGTCCAGCAGTTGCTGTTGCGCACTTGTTCCCATGGTCATACAGGTTGGGAAAGTCCGGATTGGATCGGGCTTTGTTGCGTTCATAGATCGAGACGCTGATGGCACCGGAAATCAGTGCGAGAATTCTTGAACCCGCAGTTGGCGGAGTTTTCAGAAACGGAATTCCATAAAGCCCCGGTAGTTCGTACATGTTCAGCGGATCTTGTGGATCGCTTGTGTTCCAGCCATGCGGCACTACATCTTTCAGATTGTCGACAATCGCCAGACTGCCGCCGGTCGTCGAGTCGCCGCTGCCAGTGAACTGATTTTCCATCTGGGATTTCATTTGCGGGCCGCCGGGGGTTGCGCTGACAAACGCGTAGACATTCACCACAGCGCGCATACCCTCACTCTTGTCCCAGGGTGCTCTGGTTGTTCTTCATCCGGAGACCCGGAGCAGGGGCCAATGCGCCGCCCGGGCCATGACCGGCCACGCTGAAGACAGGAGCTGGATCGGAACTGGAAACACCTTGCGTGACGGATTGCAGGAAGCTGATCAAGATCGGCGCCCGCGTCGTGCGACACGCCCGCGCCATAACCTTCCAGGTGGCCGAGGTGGCCGTCACCGGCTCGATGGTATTCCGCAAGCGCCGTTTCCAATATCGCCTGGTGCCGTCGGTCAGTTTGACAAAGCGCCGTTTCCAATATCGCCTGGTGCCGTCGGTGTTTCGGCGGCGTGAAGCCTGAGGCGCTTTTGTAGATCTCGCCATCGAGGGCGAGCGTAAGCCGCTTCTCACTTGGACGCTTCGCCGGTTTTTTCTCTTGGATCACGCCCTGCCCCGCGTTGTGGTATGCCGGTATCGGTCGGGCGACTTTCAGTGTTCAATAGGCCATCGAGGGCCACGGGTTTCTTAGCCATCCAGAATCCCTTTCACGTAATCCCATACGGCGGCAATCTCTGCCCCCGCCTTGTCGTCGGTTGTCTCGGATACCCCTTGGCCGGTCGCGCCGGTTTCAGCGTAGGCGACACGTTGAGCGATATTCACCGGGGCAACCCTGCCATGTTGTGCCAGGACGCGGGCCGCTTCCTCTGTGATCCGCGCACGCGGCGTTTGAGACAGGACGAATGCGAACTGTAGTGCGTGGCATTTGATGAAACGAAAAAGGCCCCCGGAACGGACATTCCGGGGGCCTGGATTGAAATGTGTTGGATCAGGAATAGCGGTACGGTACGCCGACCTTGTCCATGACTGCTGAATAGTCCTTGAAGATCTGAACCACCTTGGCAGCGCGCGGGCTCTCTGAGGCCAGTTCGTCCCAGAACTCCGCAGAGTCTTTCACCACCCGATCCCACTCTTTTGCCGGGATCTCAGTGAGTTCCATCTTCTTGCCTTCAACGCGAAGCTTGGCTTCGCCGCCCCAGTACCAGACCTGGCGGTAGTAGTGAGACTGATCGATGGTGATCTTGAACAGCTCTTGCAGATGCGGCGGAACCTTCTTCCAGCTCTCGGAGTTGGCAAAGTAGGAGCCGCACCAGGCGCCGGTCACGTTGTTGAGCAGGGCGTAGTTGCACACATCCGCCCAACCCACTTCGTAGGCTTCGGTGAACCCGCACCAGGCGACGCCATCGAGGTCGCCGGTCTGGATAGCGGTTTCCACATCTTCCCAGGGCACCGTCACAGGAATGAGGCCATAACGCGAAAGGAAGCGGCCAGCGGTTGGCACACCGAATACGCGCTTGCCTTTCATATCGGCAATGGAGCGGATCGGGTCTTTGGTAAAGATGTGGCAGGGGTCCCATGCACCGGCGCCGAGCCATTCCACGTTTTCCACTTCGCCATAGGCTTCCGACCAGATCTCGTTCAGGCCGTAGTACTGGAACAGCACTGGCAGATCGAGGCTGTAGCGGGTCGAGAACGGGAAGTAGCCGCCGAACACGTTGATATCGACCGGTGAGGCCATTGTGGCGTCGTCCGACTGCACCGCATCAATGGTGCCCTTCTGCATGGCGCGGAAGAGTTCGTCGGTCGGCACCAGCTGGTCGGCATAGAATAGCTCGATTTCCATCTCGCCATTGGCCGCCTTGTTGAACGCTTCGATTTGCGGTTTGATGACGTGTGCACCGAGCGGGGCTCCGGAATAGGTTTGCATGCGCCATTTAATCGGCGCTTGTGCTTTGACCACCGCAGGTGCAGCAAGGGTCGCCGCACTGGCAGCACCCATACCCGTTAAGACCTTACGTCGTGTTGTCATCATATCCTCCTGTCTCTTGGACTTTTTGTGTGGGGGTGGAGAACCATTTCTCCGGGGGTAATTCTGTTTCGTCACCTCGCGTAAATTGTTTGCGGGAGCCATAGGGCGATCTGCGGGAAGATCATCACCAATGCCAATGCCAGTATCATGACCAGAACGAACGGAATGATCGACGTGTAGATGTCCTTCAGTCCGATCTCGGGCGGAGCCATCGCTCGCATCAGGAACAGATTGTAGCCGAATGGCGGGGTCATGTAGGCGATCTGGGTGGTGATGGTGTAAAGAACGCCGTACCAGATGAGATCAAATCCCAGCACCTTCACGAGGGGCACGTAAAGTGGGGCAACGATCACAAGCATCGCGGTGTCATCCAGGAACGTTCCCATAAGCAGGAACGACAGCTGCATGAGAATGAGGATCATCCACGGGTTCAGGCCCAACTGCTCGGTGAACAGGTTGTCGATGGCCCGCACCGCGCCAAGGCCATCGAATACAGCCCCAAATCCAAGGGCGGCCACAATGATCCACATGAACATGCAGGAGATGGCCAGCGTCTGGCGCACTGAGACTTCGAACACTTCACGGGTCATCCGGCGCTTGATCACCGCGGCAAGGAACGCCGTCATCGCGCCAACGGCGGAGCTTTCCACCAGACTGGTCCAGCCCTTGATAAATGGAACGATCATGGCTGCGAAAATAATCATCGGCAGGAGACCCGCGCTGAGCAAGCGGAGCTTTTCGGCCATGGGAACATCCCGTTCCTCCTTCGGCAGAACAGGTCCCAATTCAGGCTGCAGCCGGCAGCGAACGGCAATGTAGATAATGAACATGGCGGCCATCATCAGGCCGGGAATCACGCCGGCCAGCCAAAGCTGGCCCACTGGCTGGCGCGCAATCATGGCGTAGAGAACCAGTACCACGGACGGCGGCACGAGAATGCCGAGCGACGAGCCCGCCTGAACAACGCCGGTCACCATGCGCTTGTCATAGCCGCGCCTGAGCAATTCCGGCAACGCGATCGTTGCGCCGATCGCCATGCCCGCCACCGACAGGCCATTCATGGCCGACACAAGAACCATCAGGCCAATCGTGCCGATGGCCAGTCCGCCGTGGATTGGCCCCATCCACACGTGGAACATCTTGTAGAGGTCATCGGCAATTTTGGACTCCGACAACACGTAGCCCATGAAGATGAACATGGGCAGCGTAAGCAGTGGATACCATTTCATGACCTTCATCACAGCGGAGAAGGGCAGGTCGGAGGATCCGGTACCCCAGAGCGCCAGCGCGGCAATGGAAGCCACAGCCCCGATGGCGCCGAAGACCCGCTGGCCGGTTGCCAGCATCAGCATCATGGATGCGAACATGAATATGGCGATCATCTCATAGGACATCAGGCTGCCTCTCCGTGCAGTTTGAGAACATCCTTGAAGAATTCCGAGATGGCCTGCAGCAGCATCAGGAAGATGCCGGTGCACATCATCACTTTCACCGGCCAGATATAAGGGCGCCACACACTAGGGGTGCGTTGTTTGTATTCGTAAGAGTAGATTGTGGAGTCGATCCCGCCATAAAGCAGGACGCCGAGGTAGAAAACGAGAAACAGGACCGTGAAGGCATCGAACTTGGCCTTTCTCTCCTCCGTCCAATCTCCATAGAAAAGGTCCATGCGGATGTTGGCCTTGAGCTGGATGGAGTAGGCGCCGCCCAGGAGGTAATAGCCAACCATTGCAAACTGGGCCATTTCCAGAGTCCAGTGCGCCGGGTCCAGATCGAGCGGCCGGATCTTGGTGATCGCAGACCAGAGCAGGATCGCCACCATGAGGAAGATGCCGTACATGATCACCCGGCCAACGGCGTAGTTCACCTTGTCGACATACTTTATGCAGGTGCGCATGGCTGAGGTCATATTGCCAGCTCCACCTGTCTCAGGTTGGCCAGCGCGGCCTGCAGCCAATTGGCGATCATCTGCCCCATTTGCCTCTGCGATTGCTCGTCCCGGATCAGATCGTTTCTGATTTCCAGCATAACATTCAGCAGGCCTTTGTCGATGGCATGACGTCTCAATGTGTGGGTCACGCCATCTTTGGCCGAGTAGGGTTCGTTGCGGCGGACCACGCGTTCGGTCTGAGCCGAAGCAATGTCCAGCAGCCCGTCTGCAAGGCGGCTGTCGTCATCGTGCAAGATCCCGATCTCCACGTCCCGGCGGTTGCCGAAATAGATGGGTGCAAAGCTGTGAACGGTAACCATGGCCACGCTCTGATGCGCCTTGCTCAGAACCTTCGTCACTGCATTGTGAAAGGGCAGGTAGTAGCGTTCAACCCGCGCCTTGCGGTCATCCGGCGTGAGACCGGCGTTCCCTGGAATGTGATATTGTTCGCTTTGAACTGGCATGGCGCCAGGAGCTTCCGGCGGCCGGTTGCAATCATAGACCAGACGGGAAACCCTGCTCGCAACAAGCGGCGCATCAAGTCTTGCGCTGAGTTCAGAAGAGACGGTTCTTGCACCCGGGTCCCAGGCCACATGAGCGGTTTGGGCAGCTTCGTCGAGCCCCAGTCCATTCAAATGCGGCGGAATATGGTTTGAGGCATGTTCACAAACGAGCACCACGTCCGGTGCGGCGCGCGTGTTTATGATCTCGACCACATCGTCAAATTCACCCGCCGACGCCACACCGTTGTTTGCTGGCTCCCTCATGTGAAAATATTGACACACTCAATTTTCCGGCGTCAATATGTGAACTGAAAAAATCTTTTCAGTATGGCGTTTGCTGTGGAGAGATTTTACAGAAAGAGCGGATATACGCCTTTGCATGACCAAGATCAGTCGGTTGCCGCTTTGTTGAAGCAAAGCTTTGAGACCATGACCCGGGCCGAACGGCAGCTCGCAAATGTGATTCTTGAAAGTTACCCCGTTTCTGGGCTTGGCAGCATCACGGCCATCGCGGAAAGTGCAGGCGTCTCAGCGGCATCTGTAGCCCGCATGGTCCAGAAGCTCGGGTTCAAAGGCTTTCCCGAATTCCAGTCGGCACTAAGGGCTGAACTGGGAGCAAAGCTCGAAAACCCCATCGCCCGAAGGGCAACATGGGTTGAATCTGCATCCGAAAAACACGTGCTGAACCGTTTTACGGAAACGGTCATCAGCAATATCGACAAATCCTTGGCGCAGGTGGATCCAGAAGATTTTGATCCAGCGGCCGAAATTCTGGCCGATACGGGCCGGCACGTCTTTATCGTCGGAGGGCGCATTACGGGAACGCTTGCCGATTATCTCTTCACGCACCTTCAAGTTATCCGGGGCGGCGTTACCCGTGTCGGCGCAATCTCCAACTCCTGGCCGGACTATTTGCTTGAGGTTTCTGAAGGGGACGTTGTGGTCGTGTACGATGTGAGGCGATACGAAATCAGCACGCAAAAACTGGCCGAGCGCGCCCACAAGAAGGGCGCCAGGATTGTTCTGATCACAGATCAATGGCAGTCGCCCGTCAGCAAGTTCGCCACGTATTGCTTCAACTGCCATGTATCGGTGCCATCAGCCTGGGATTCCAACGTTGCCTTGATGCTGCTCACCGAAACCTTCATCGCCGCCGTTCAGGATACCAACTGGGAACACTCCAGAAAACGCCTCGAAGGCCTCGAAAAGATGTTTGACGTCACACCGTTCTTCAGGAAACTCCCGTAGCTGCAGCGTTCATGTGGCGCCTTTGTTGTGACCGATGAAGCCTGATGTGCTTGGCTGTCTCCGGGCAGCGTTTGATCGCATTGGCTTTTGAATGGATTCCTTCGAGTTGGAATGGGTCAACTACAGTGACATGAGATTTCTGGATTTCGTGATTGCGGGCAAACCGGGGTTCGACTTGTTCGGGATCTTGATATGATCCGATGGGCAATCTGGGTTGGGGAGAGTCCACGCATGACGAACCTTTCCTGAATCGATTGCAACTGCGCGCCGAACCGGATCTGCCAGGCGGTCGAGTTGCGCTGTATGTGTGCTCTGAGTGCGCTGATCTCGGATGCGGCGCGATTGGTGCCTTTGTGCGTCGGGAAAAGGACGCGTTGACATGGTCTGAATTTGCCTTTGAGACCGATTATAGCGATCTCGACATAGATGGTCAGGACATTGGCGGGGGGCCATATCTTGTAGACGGTTTTCCAGGCTTCAGATTTCGAGCGAACGAATACGAGATAAAACTCTCATCGATTCCGAAGCGGCCCGTGCTGACACTTTCGTAAGGATTATGACCAAGGCCCTTTTCATCTGCAACGCAAGCAGGCTTGGTTCGCCGACGGCCTTGAGACGGGGGTTGGTCCGTATTTCCGATAGGGATTTACGGCAGCGCCGTCACACCGCCGTCTACGATCAGTTCCGTTCCTGTAATCCAGCCTGCCTTGTCTGACAGGAGGAACATGCAGGCATTTGCCATGTCGTCCACAGCGCCGACGCGGCCAAGGGGGATGGCCTTTTCGAGCGACTGGAGGCCTTCGGGGTTTTCTTCCCAGCGGGCCTGCATCGGGCTTTGTGTTGGCCCTGGCAGGACGCAGTTGGAGCGGATGCCGTTAGCGGCGAACTGGATGGCGGCAGATTTGGACAAGGCGATCAGGCCTGCCTTGGACGCCTGGTACGCGTCCTGCGGTTTGTCGTCTCCGCGCAGGCACTGGATGGTGGAAAAGTGCACCATCGCCCCGCCATTTTCCTTCATGTGTGGAACAGCAGCCTTGATCGTCTGCGCGCAGCCTTTCAGGTTGATCGACATCACCTGGTCCCACACATCCAGATCAATGTCGGCCACGGAAACGTCCCGGTCGAACCACAAGACCCCGGCGGCGTTGACCAGATAATCGATGCTGCCGAACCTTGTTTGCGCTTCGGTCACGGCGCGGGAGACAAACAACCAGTCGGCCACGCTGCCTTTAAGGGCCAGGAATTCGCCTTCGCCCTTGAGCGGCTTGGTCTTTTGCGCATCAACCCCGGCCACATTGACCCCTTCAGCCAGCAGTTCTGCCGCAATGGCACGTCCCATGCCGCCCGCAGTTCCTGTTACGATCGCCGTCTTGCCGGAAAAGCTCATGGGGTGATTCTCCGTTGCCGTATGTTCGGGCTATGGCCATAGGAACACAGGCCGTTGCGCGTCAAGGTATATCTTGCGAAGCAGGCAAGCGAAGCGGAATTGAGGTATATGCGAAAGTGAGAAACTTCATCGAAGCCGGTCGCTGCCATGCTGCTCACATTTTCCGCCTCCGGTTATCGCTCATTGCGGCGCCGGGTGCTGCTGTTGCACCGGCTCAATATCATTACCGGACCGAACGGCAGTGGAAAATCCAGCCTCTACCGGGCAATTCGCCTGCTCGCGGACACCGCCCAGGGACGGATTGTCAGTTCGCTCGCGGCTGAGGGAGGACTTGATTCAACCCTGTGGGCAGGACCGGGGACGATCTCGCGGTCCATGAAGTCCGGCCACGTGCCCGTGCAAGGAACCGTGCGGCGGGATAGCGTCAGCCGGTATTGCCAGGTTGTTTTTGCGGTTTCGGGATGAAGGGACTCGTTTCAATGCCGCGCCTGAAAGGCTTTCGTTTCCCGCGCGAGATCGTCGCCTGTGCTGTCGGGCCTGTCGCCGGTTTGCCCCGGGCACTGCCGATGCGGAGGACCTGCTCGCCGGGCGCGGCGTCCCTGTCAGTCGGGAAAGCGTTCGACACCGGGTCAACCGATCTGGCCCGCCCCTTGCCGACTGCATCAGGCGGGAGCGACAAATGGCATCCGGACGAGGCGGTCTCCTGATCGGCGGCAGCAAACACTGGCTCTGGCGGGCGGTCGACGCGGCAGGATCAGAAGATATCATGCGGGTCAGATATCGAACAGCGTGACATCCACATCGACGAGGAATGACCACGTTCCATCGTCAGCCGCGAATCTCAAGTAGTCATTTCTGCCGTCGATGTAGATATTATCCCCTTGCGTAAAGTCGTCCCTGTCGAAGCGCAGCGTGTCCACACCACGGCCCTCGATCCGGACCGGCGTCTCGCCATTGCCCGCAAAGACAAACGCGTCCGGGATGGTCAGTTCAGTGCCGGCCCCGCCCAGCCGGACCAGTTCAAGCCCGGCATGGTTCGGGAAATCCCCGCTGTAAGCAAGGCCGCGGCCTTCATACTCAACCAGGTCCAGATCGCCGTCCCCGTCGGTGTCGAAGTCGGTCCGACTCAGGGTGCCGTCCGCATTATACTCGTAGGCCTCGCTCCGGTCGATGGTACCGTCATTGTCGGTGTCGAAGTCGGTCCGGCTCAGGATGCCGTCCGGATTATACCTGTAGGCCTCGCTCCGGTCGATGGTACCGTCATTGTCGGTGTCGACGTCGGTCCGGCTCAGGATGCCGTCCTCATTATACCTATACGTGTAGGCCTCGGTTCGGTCGATGGTTCCGTCATTGTCGGTGTCGAAGTCGGTCCGGCTCAGGGTGCCGTCCTCATCGTACGTGTAGGTCTCGCTCGCGTCGATGGTGCGACCATAACCCCCGTCCCCGTAGTCGAAATCGAAATCGAAATCGGTCCGGATCCGGTTGCCGTCCCCGTCATAGCTATAATACTCAGCCCGAAGGGGCTGAAAGCTCCAGTCGATGTATCTTTCGCCCCAAAAATAGCTCAGGTCGATGTTTCCGTCCAAATCAGAGTCATAATCGTTCCGGATCCGGTAGCCAGCCTCATCATAATGGCGGTGAATGATCTCGTCGGTGGTGCCGTCCGCACCCCGGTCAATATAGGTCCGGATCAGGTTGCCGCCCCCGTCATAGCTGTAGGTCTCTCTCCGGTCGATGGCGCCGTCCGCATTCTTGTCGAAGTCGGTCCGGCTCCGGGTGCCGTCCTCATTATACGTGTAGGTCTCGATCCGGCGGGGGATGCTACCATAAAAGTATTTCTCGGTCCGGTCGATGGTGCCGTCATTGCCGTTGTCGAAGTGGGTCTGGTACAGGTTGCCGTTCCCGTTATAGCTGGAGTACTCGTTCCGGTCGATGGTGCCGTCATTGTCGTCGTCGAAGTTGGTCCGGATCTCGATCAGCTCGGTTTGCCGTTCCGGCTATACGTGTATTTCTCGGTCCGGTCGATGGTGCCGTCATTGTCGTCGTCGAAGTTGGTCCAAGTCTGGCTCAGGGTTTTGGTGTCGGTGACTCCCGAATAAGAATAAGACCTGTAGTAGGTCTCCTCGCTCCGGTCGATGGTGCCGTCCCCGTCATCGTCAAACTCGCTCCGGTCGATGGTGCCGTCATTGTCGGTGTCGACGTCGGTCCGGCTCAGGGTGCCGTCCGAATCATACGTGTAGGCCTCGGTCCGGTCGATGGTGCCGTTCGCACCCAGGTCGACGTCGGTCCGGCTCAGGGTGCCGGCCGGATTATACCAGTAGGTCTCTCTCCGGTCGATGGTGCCGTCATTGTCGGTGTCGACGTCGGTCCGGCTCAGGGCGCCGTCCGAATCGTACGTGTAGGTCTCGCTCCGGTCGATGGCGCCATCGGCGTCATGGTAGAGGGCCCGGTCGATGGCGCCGTCATTGTCGGTGTCGACGTCGGTCCGGCTCAGGGCGCCGTCCGGATTATACGTGTACGTGTAGGCCTCGGTCCGGTCGATGGCGCCGTCATTGTCGGTGTCGACGTCGGTCCGGCTCAGGGTGCCGTCCGGATTATACCTGTAGGCCTCGGTCCGGTCGATCGTGTCGTCATTGCCGTCGTCGAATTCGGTCCGGCTCACGGTGCCGTCCGGATTATACCTGTAGGTCTCGCTCCGGTCGATGGCGCCGTCATTGTCGGTGTCGAATTCGGTCCGGCTCAGGGCACCGTCCGGGTTATACGTGTAGGTCTCGCTCCGGTCGATCGTGCCATCGGCGTCATGGTGGAGGGTCCGGTCGGTGGTTCCGTCATTGTCGGTGTCGACATCGGTCCTGAGCAGGGTGCCGTCCGGATTATACCTGTATGTGTAGGCCTCGCTCCGGTCGATCGTGCCGTCATTGTCGGTATCGACGTCGGTTCGGTTCAGGGTGCCGTCCGCATTATACGTGTACGTGTAGGCCTCGCTCCGGTCGATCGTGCCATCGGCGTCATAGTGGAGGATCCGGTCGATGGTTCCATCCCCGTCCCTGTCGATCCGGGTCCGGATCAGGCTGCCATTGACGTCATGGACATAATCCTGGGTCCGGTCGATGGTGCCATCGTCATCCCTGTCCCATACCCGCCGGGTCACATTGCCATCGGCGTCATAGTGGAGGGTCCAGTCGGCATGGCCGTCCCCGTCCCTGTCGATCCGGGTCTCGATCAGGTTGCCATTGACGTCATGGACATAATCCTGGGTCCGGTCGATGGTGCCATCGTCATCCCTGTCCCATGCCCGCCGGGTCACATTGCCATCGGCGTCATAGTGGAGGGTCCAGTCGGCATGGCCGTCCCCGTCCCTGTCGATCCGGGTCTCGATCAGGTTGCCATTGACGTCATGGACATAATCCTGGGTCCGGTCGATGGTGCCATCGTCATCCCTGTCCCATGCCCGCCGGGCCACATTGCCGTTGGCGTCATAGTGGGAAGCCTGGTCGATGGTGCCATCACCATCCATGTCCCATGCCCGCCGGGTCACATTGCCATCGGCGTCATAGTGGAGGGTCCAGTCGGTGGTGCCGTCCCCGTCCCTGTCGGTCCGGGTCTCGATCAGGGTGCCATTGACGTCATGGACATGATCCTGGGTCCAGTCGATGGTGCCATCGTCATCCCTGTCCCATGCCCGCCGGGTCACATTGCCATCGGCGTCATGGTGGAGGGTCCAGTCGGCATGGCCGTCCCCGTCCCTGTCGATCCGGGTCTCGATCAGGTTGCCATTGACGTCATGGACATAATCCTGGGTCCGGTCGATGGTGCCATCGTCATCCCTGTCCCATGCCCGCCGGGTCACATTGCCATCGGCGTCATAGTGGAGGGTCCGGTCGATGGTTCCGTCCCCGTCCCTGTCGATCCGGGTCTCGATCCGGTTGCCATTGACGTCATGGACATAATCCAGGGTCCGGTCGATGGTGCCGTCATTGCCGTCATCGAAGTTGATCCGGCTCACGGTGCCGTCCGCATTGTACGTGTAGGCCTCGGTCCGGTCGATGGTGCCGTCCTCATCCCTGTCCCGTTCCATCCGCTCCCAGCGACCGTCCGCATTCAGGTAGACCCTCCGGTCGATGGTGCCGTCAGCATCGTCGTCAAGCTCGATCCGATCGATGGTGCCGTCATTGTCGTCGTCGAACCTGGTCCGGTTCAGGGTACCGTCCGGATTGTACGTGTAGGCCTCGGTCCGGTCGATGGTGCCGTCCGCACCCCTGTCGACATTGGTCCGGATCCGGGTGCCGTCCGCATTATACGTGTAGGCCTCGGTCCGGTCGATGGTGCCGTCATTGCCGTCGTCGAAGGCGGTCCGGATCAGGGTGCCGTCCCCGTCATAGCTGTAGGTCTCGCTCCGGTCGATGGTGCCATCGGCGTTATGGTAGAGGGTCCGGTCGACGGTGCCGTCCGCACCCCAGTCGAATTCGACCCGGAGCAGGGTGCCATGCCCGTCGTAAATGTGGTTCTTGGTATAGGTGCCTCCGGTGGGTGAGGTCATGGTTCTATGTCCTCCTCTTAATCAGGGCCTGGCTGAGTGGCGAGACTGTCAGCCTGCTGCCATGCGGTGTCCCATGATCGATGGTTCCGTCATTGCCGTCATCGAATGCGGTCCGGTCGACGGTGCCGTCCGCACCCCAGTCGAATTCGACCCGGAGCAGGGTGCCATGCCCGTCGTAAATGTGGTTCTTGGTATAGGTGCCTCCGGTGGGTGAGGTCATGGTTCTATGTCCTCCTCTTAATCAGGGCCTGGCTGAGTGGCGAGACTGTCAGCCTGCTGCCATGCGGTGTCCCATGATCGATGGTTCCGTCATTGCCGTCATCGAATGCGGTCCGGATTTCCTGCGCCATTGTCTGCCTTCATCTGCATGTCGGAGCTCGAAGCTACATTATTCGGTTTACACTTTCAAGGAGGGTTGGTCAAGGTGAGTCGATTATTATCAAGTTTTTTTGCGGTTTCGGGATGAAGATACTCGTTTCAATGCCGCGCCTGAAAGGCTTTCGTTTCCCGCGCGAGATCGTCGCCTGTGCTGTCCGGGCCTGTCGCCGGTTTGCCCTGGGCACTGCCGATGTGGAGGACCTGCTCGCCGGGCGCGGCGTCCCTGTCAGTCGGGAAAGCGTTCGACACCGGGTCAACCGATCTGGCCCGCCCCTTGCCGACTGCATCAGGCGGGATCGCCCGCCGCGGCAGGAGATGTCCTCGGCATTCCGGTGCAAACGCACCGGAATGCGAAGGCGGCAAAGCGGTTCCTGCGCAAGCTGACGGCCCGGTTCGGCGACCCGCGTGTCGTCGTCACCGACACGCTGCGCAGCGACATGAAGCCAGTTCGCAATCCTGTGCCCGGGGCAAACCACCGGGCGCCCAAGGGCCTGAACAACAGAGCCGGGGTCTCTCGCCGTCCAACGCGACGACGCAAGAAAATCATGGGGCGGTTCAGGTCACCCCGGCAGGCGCAGGGCTTTCTTTCCGCGCACGACCGGATCGACACCCTCTTCCAGCCCCGCCGTTACAGACTCTCTTCAATGTCCTGCCGCCACGCCCGCTCCGACGCATTCCGGTTGTGGAATGACCACACCCTCGAAACGACCGCAGGACCACACCAGGCCAGAACCCCCTCACCCGTCACAAGACAACCTGGCAATACCCGTCGGCTTCATCCAGCACAACGGCTTTGAGTTCAGCGGTGTTTAAGGATTTCGCCGGATGTGATCAACCAAACGGCCCGGGGTGCCTACTACGATATGCGCACCACGTTCCAGCAGGCGCCGCTCGGAGCGCATGTCCATTCCGCCCACACACGTGGCGATTGTGGCCCTGGCGGGCGCATAAAGCCACTCCAGTTCTCGCTTCACCTGCACCGCCAAATCGCGGGTTGGAGCCACAACAAGCGCCAGCGGGGTTTTCGCACGCTCGAACCGGTCCGCATTCTGGAGCAGGGTAGGGGCCAGATCGAGCCCGAAGGCCACAGTCTTGCCCGCGCCGGTTTGCGCGGAGACCAATGCATCGACCCCTTGATTCTCAGGTTCCAGAACCGCCTTTTGAACTGGCGTGAGTTCGGTGTATCCACGTTTTGCCAGGGCTTCCGCCAGAGGTGCCGCAACACTGTCAAATAGCCGGGGCCGCTTCTACTTTTGAGGGTTGGTCCAGCATCACGCGGCCTTCTTTTCAGGACCCTTGAAACGTCTGCGCCGTTTCTTGGGACGATCTGATTTCGGTTGCTGCCCTTGAGCTTCCTGCTTGCCTTCGCCTCTGCGTTGACCGCGCTGGTTTTGCTTCCTTTTTGGCTTGGCCGGAATGTCGTCTGTGGGCGCATCACCAATGACCGGAACAGATCGCTTGATCAGCTTTTCTATGTCCTGCAGGTAAGCCCGCTCGCTCGGCTCGCAAAATGAAATTGCAATACCGGCAGCTCCGGCACGGGCCGTGCGTCCAATCCGGTGCACATAGCTCTCCGGCTCATTGGGCAATTCGAAATTGATCACATGCGTGACGTGATCGATATCGATACCGCGAGAGGCAATGTCTGTTGCCACAAGCACACGGATTTGTCCCTTGCGGAACGCATCCAGGCTGCGTTGCCGTGCACCTTGCGATTTGTTGCCATGGATTGCAGCGGCTTTGACGCCGCCGCGATCAAGATGTTTCACCACCTTGTCTGCGCCATGTCTGGTGCGTGTAAAGACAATGACACGCTCCAGGTCCGGATCAGCCATCAGGTCCATGAGCCGCGCCCGCTTGGTCTCCTTGGGCATGTGCATGACGCTCTGCCCGATCCGGTCGACAGCAACCGTTTTTGCCGCAATTTCCACGCGCTTTGGATCGTCAAGAATATCGCTGGCAAGTTTCGCAACCTGCGGCGGCATGGTTGCCGAGAACAGCAGGGTTTGTCGCTGTTCGGGCAGGTGGGAAATGATCTTCTGCACATCCTTGATGAAGCCCATATCAAGCATGCGATCAGCTTCATCCAGGATGAGGTATTCGGTCCGGCTGAGGTCGAGATGTTTTTGGTTGATCAGGTCCAGCAAACGGCCCGGGGTTGCCAGAAGAATGTCTACGCCGCGGCGCACCGCGTTCACCTGGGGCCTTTGGCCTACACCGCCCATGACGATGGCCTGCTGCATTTTCATGTGCCGGCCATACGTCTTCAGGCTGCCGGATATCTGGATGACCAGTTCGCGGGTCGGCGCAAGAATGAGCGCACGGGCGCATTTCACGCTGGGTTTGTCATTGTCCTTTGCCAGATTGTGAAGCAGGGGCAGCGTAAATGCTGCCGTCTTGCCGGTTCCCGTCTGGGCGATCCCGAGCAGGTCCCGACGCTCCAGCAGCAGAGGTATGGCTTTCGCCTGGATTGGGGTCGGGGATTTGTAGTTTGCGTCATCAAGTGCACGCTGGATTCGCCCGGACAGGCCGAGCTGTTTAAATTTTACTTCAGTCACTTTTTCTGTTCCTGACACGCAAGAACGGGCGCGGGCGCACATTGCGGCGCGCGACAGGCCTTGCCTTGTCGTCATCGTCCATACGCGAGTGGATTGGATGGATCTGGTTGAATAATTGTCTCAGGACAATTGCATAAGGGACGGTCCCTCAGCGATTCGCGCCATCTTTGAGAAGCTGCGAGGCTACATGGGCCTGGTGACGGGGCAAGTCAAGCTATACCGCAAGAGATTGCCAAATTGACTAACGATATTGAAGTTTTTGGGGAATCCGGCGCCACATCATATCCGGGGTTCAATTTACAACTTGCAAAAGCACTCAAATGTTCTATTGATGTTCTCAAACACGGGTAGAGCAAAAGAGTTAACCAGTGGCCAGGGCAAGGTCCAGATTTATCTGTCATTCGTGCGGCGCGGAGACCCGAAAATGGGCCGGCAAGTGCGAAAGCTGCAATGAATGGAATTCCATTTCCGAAGAAGTGGTTACGACCTCTGGCGCCGGGGCCGGAATGCCAAAGGGCAGGCGCATTACCCTGACTGGTTTGAAAGGAGAGATCGAGTCCCCGCCGCGTCTTGAAACCGGCATGCGTGAACTTGACCGGCTGACCGGGGGAGGGTTGGTTGCCGGATCGGCTCTGCTGGTTGGCGGTGATCCTGGAATTGGCAAATCCACGATTTTGTTGCAGGCCATGGCAAGCCTGGCGCGGAACGGCCAGCGTGTGGTCTATCTCTCAGGTGAAGAGTCCGTGGCTCAGGTGCGGTTGCGCGCCGAGCGGTTGGGCGTTGCCGATTCAGACGTACTTTTGGGAGCTGAGACAAATGTACCCGACATTCTGTCAACGCTGTCTGACGGTCCGGCACCAACGGTGGTCGTGATTGATTCCATTCAGACCCTTTGGACCCCCATGATTGAATCAGCACCTGGCACGGTTTCCCAGGTGCGCGCGGCCTCTGAAGCGCTGGTCCGTTTCGCCAAGCAGCGGGACACGTGCCTGGTTTTTGTGGGTCATGTGACGAAGGAAGGTCAGATTGCTGGGCCAAAGGTAATCGAGCACATGGTCGACACGGTGCTCTATTTCGAGGGCGAAAAGGGACATCAGTTCCGTATATTGCGTGCAGTGAAGAACCGTTTCGGCGCTACCGACGAAATTGGCGTATTCGAGATGTCCGATGACGGACTTCGGGAAGTGGAAAACCCATCTGCGCTCTTCATGGGCGAGCGGGATGATCCTGCGCCGGGTTCGGCTGTTTTTGCCGGAATGGAAGGCACGCGGCCGCTGCTGGTGGAGGTGCAGGCGCTGGTGGCTCCATCTGCGCTGGGTACACCGCGGCGTGCAGTCGTCGGCTGGGAGGGCAGCAGACTCTCCATGGTGCTGGCTGTGCTTGAAGCCCGTTGCGGCGTCGTTATGGCAGGCCATGACGTCTACCTGAACGTCGCTGGAGGCATGCGGGTTCGCGAGCCAGCTGCTGATCTGGCTGTTGCAGCAGCGCTCGTGTCGTCGCTTACCGGGGCGCCCTTACCATCCAACAGTGTGATTTTCGGCGAGGTGAGCTTGTCCGGTGCGGTGCGCGCCGTTGCCCACGGGCAGACCAGGCTTAAAGAGGCAGCCAAACTTGGCTTCGAACATGCCATTTTTGCGCAAGGCGGCGCACAAAAAGTGACGGCACCTGACAATCTCAGCCTCAGGCCTGTCACCAGCCTGGCAGATCTTGTCGCTTCAATCGCGGTGGCAGCCAACAAGGACAAGGCGCAGCAGCAAACGATTCTCGATGATTTCATGCCTGCAGAAGGCACTCTGGGGGCTGCTGCCCGCTAGAATGGGCCAATAATAGTGGCAGAGTTGCCACTATTAAGGATGTTTTGCGTTGTTTTGCTGAACACAGGTGGGCGAAAAGGCCAAGCACTTGCTTTTTGGGGGCCAGTCCCTTTATTAGGCGGCAGTGGGAATGCCTGGGCGGGTGGACGCATCGCTGAACAGGCTCACACGGGGCCAAGTGACTGGGCACAATCAATATGCCATTTCAAATTCTGGACATAGCACTGATCAGCATCATGCTGATCTCCGGCCTGTTGGCCCTCATGCGCGGCTTCACACGGGAAGTGCTGGCGCTCGTGACCTGGGGCGGGGCAGTCGCTGCCGCTATCTTTGCATTTCAGTCGGAGCTTTTGCAGCAACTGGCAAAGCAGTACATCGAGTCCGACACGGTCGCGAAACTTGCAGTTGTCGGGATCGTCTTCCTTGTCGTGTTGATCGCGGTATATCTCATCACCATGAAGCTTTCAGACTGGATCCTTGATTCCGACATCGGCGTACTTGACCGGACCCTCGGGTTTATCTTCGGATTGGCGCGTGGCCTGCTGCTGGTGGCTGTCGCCTACATATTCTTAATCTACTGGGCCCCGGACAGGGTGCCCACTTGGGTTCAACGCGCAAAGACGATCGAGTGGATTGACCAGACCAGCTTGTACGTCATCTCGATATTGCCGTTCGAAATTCAGGAAGTTTTGGAACCGAGGACGTTACAGGGCCGCCGTAATGCCGGAGCTGGAACGTCAGGCAAACAGGATAGCGAAACGCTGGACAATTCAGAAACAGGTGATAGTCTTAACAATTCCAACCGCCAGGAACTGAATCGGACTATAGAGAACCAGCAGACGCAATGATCATGCGGCTGCGGTTCTGACGGCAGCCGGGGCAAATGACATCTCATGATGGAGAAACTGTCTCCTATGAGCACCTACAATGATCGCGCCGAGGTGCACGGCGCAACCGTAGACGTCGCCGGCCAGGGCCCAGCCGTACGCTACGCATATGATCCTAACGCGGATAAACTGCATGATGAGTGCGGGGTGTTCGGTATCTATAGTCAAGACGATGCAGCTGCCCTTGTTGCCCTGGGTTTGCATGCGCTGCAACATCGGGGGCAGGAAGCCGCAGGTATCGTGACTTACGATGGTACGCGTTTCCATGCCGAGAAACGTCTGGGCCATGTTAGCGACCATTTCTCTTCCCAAAAGACGATTGGGCGGCTTCCCGGCCGTCACGGCATCGGCCACAACAGATATTCGACCACGGGCGAGCCAGCCCTGCGTAACGTGCAGCCCATGTTTGCAGAGCTTTCCAGCGGTGGCTTTGCTATGTGCCATAACGGCAATCTCACAAATGCCATGGAACTGCGCTGCCGCATGATCAATGAAGGTGCCATCTTTCACTCCTCGTCGGATACCGAAGTTGTGCTGCAATTGGTGGCGCAGAGCCGCAAGCCGCGTTTTATCGAACGTTTCATCGAGGCTCTGCACTCGATCGAAGGGGCTTATTCCTTCGTGGCTCTGACCAACAAGAAACTCATTGGCGCACGCGATCCCTTCGGGATTCGGCCACTTGTGCTGGGTGATTTGAACGGCTCACCCGTTCTCGCGTCGGAAACGTGTGCGCTCGATATCATCGGCGCCACGTTCGTTCGGGAAATCGAGAACGGCGAAGTTGTCGTCATTTCCGAGGATGGCATTGAAAGCTTGAATCCGTTCCCGCCCCATCCCAAACGGCCGTGCATTTTTGAGTTTATCTATTTTTCCCGGCCGGATTCCGTCCTGGATGGCAGATCGGTATACGAGTGCCGCAAACGGTTCGGTTATGAACTGGCGAAGGAATCACCGGTTGAGGCTGATGTGGTCATTCCTGTGCCGGATTCCGGAGTGCCGTCTGCCGTAGGTTTTGCGCAAGAGAGCGGCATTCCGTTCGAGTTGGGCATCATCCGCAATCACTATGTGGGTCGTACGTTTATTGAGCCCACCCAACAGATCCGAGCCTTGGGTGTGAAACTCAAACACAATGCGAACCGGGATGCGATTGTTGGCAAACGTGTTGTGCTTGTTGATGATTCAATTGTGCGCGGCACTACGTCGATCAAGATCGTTCGGATGATTTACGATGCTGGTGCAACAGAGGTGCATATGCGCGTGGCCAGCCCTCCCATCAAACATCCTGACTTTTACGGAATTGATACGCCCAGAGCTGAAGCGCTCATCGCTTCGACCCAGACCGTTGAAGAAATGGCGAAACATATCGGCGTCACGTCGCTGGCTTACATCTCCATTGATGGAATTTATCGCGCAATGGGATTTGAGTGCCGCGACGATGAGCACCCGCAATTCACCGATCATTCATTCACGGGAGACTATCCAACGCCGTTGACCGATATGACCGGACCGCACGCCCCCAAGCAGCTCTCGCTGTTGGCCGAAGCGGGCTAGAGTGCCCGCAACATCCATGACCAAATCACTGCAGGACAAGATTGCCGTCGTAACCGGCGCTTCCAGGGGCATCGGGTATGCGACTGCCAAAGCCCTCGGCGCAGAGGGCGCTCATGTGGTTGTCGTTGCGCGTACCGTCGGCGGGCTGGAAGAGTTGGACGACGAGATCAAATCTGCAGGCGGCTCCGCAACGCTTGTCCCGCTTGATCTGAAGGATTTTGATGCGATCGACCGGATGGGCGCCGCACTGTACGAGCGTTGGCAGAAGCTGGATATCCTTGTTGCAAACGCCGGAAACCTTGGCCGCCTGACGCCTTTGGGGCATCTTGAACCAAAGGAATGGGACGATGTTCTGGCGGTCAATGTGACAGCGAACTGGCGTCTCATTCACTCATTTGATCTCCTTCTGAAAGCATCAGACGCCGCGCGCGCAGTGTTCCTGACAGCGAACGCCGCGCACAAGTGCAGCGCCTACTGGGGAAGCTATTCCACCTCGAAGGCAGCGCTTGAGGCTCTGGTGAAAACTTACGCGGCCGAATGCGCAAAGACGGATATCAGTGTGAACCTGGTTAATCCCGGCCCGATCCGTACGGCCATGCGGGCAAAGGCCATGCCGGGGGAAGATGCGGACAAACTCACGTCTCCCGCCGAAATAGGGCAGGCACTCGCAAACTTCGTTGCAGGCGCGCCCGGGACATCAGGCGCGACCTATGATTTCAACGATGGGGCGCTTACAGTTCGCGCTTGAGGTAACGCCATGAGCATTGAAAAAATCACCGCTTCAATTGTTAAAACCCGCAACGCGCTGGGAAAACTGGAAACGTACCCCGGAGAGCCGCCGGCAGACCTCGCCGAAGCGATTGCCATTCAGGATGCGGTCGTTGCAGGGCTCGGTGAAACCGTGGTTGGCTGGAAGATCGGGTGCACCAGCGAGACAGCACAAGCCGCGTTGGGAACCGATGGTCCGTTCTTCGGCCCGGTCATCAGCTCGCGGTTTTATGCGTCCGGCGGAACGGTCGAAACAGCAAGCACCTCACTCCGCGTCGTAGAACCGGAAATTGCGTTGCGGCTTGGCAAGGATCTGCCCCCGCGGGATAAACCTTATAGCGTGAACGAAGTCGTCGATGCGGTTGCAACCGCTCACCCCTCCCTGGAGGTGATCGACCGGCGTTTGCCAGGTGGTTTTGAAGACGGCGTCTTGTGGCACGTGGCCGATTGCGGTTTGAACGATGCACTGATCCTGGGCCCCGGTACCCTGGAAGTGCCCAGCGAAAAACTGCCTGAATTGGCGGTTGAGGCCCGCGTCAACGGCAAAACCATCAGCACCGGCTTTGGGCGCAACGCGCTGAATGGTCCACAGCATGCCCTTCACTGGATTGCCAACACGTTTTCCGCTTTGGGCCGAACGTTGGAAGCCGGGCAGGTGGTCACCACAGGGTTGGTGACGGGGATTTTTGCTGTCGAACCTGGAGACAGGGTGGAAGCAATCTACGAAGATATCGGTGGCGTATCCGCACGAATTTTATAGTTCATTCCGCATATATACGTTCGCGCAGTCTTGCAGCGAGCTGGCCGCTCGCCGGACCAAGCACCAAATCAGGGTCGGCATGGGGAAAAGTCTCACGGATATCCTCGGCAAGTGCCTGTAGCGGTTCGGGTACAGGCCTGTCTGTCACATCGAGTGCACGCAAGGCAATCGGGCAGAGAGCGGCCAGAGCAGACTCCAGCAATTCGCCCGCGCGTTCCTGTTTGGACCAGGCAAGAAACACAGGCGAGGCCACATCATTCTGGCCAAAGCCACCGGATTCGCTGCCCGGCAGCAGCGTTGGTTGCGCCTGCATCCGGGCTTCTTCTTCATAACCGGTGGCAGCCATCGCCAGGCAACCAAGATAGGAGAGGCCGTCGTCGGCGCCAAGTTGCGGCGGAAGGAGTGAAATTTCCCCGTCTAGCAGCTTTGCGCACATGCGTTCGGCGAGGATCGCAAGATTGGCATAGGCCGCAGTCGTGGCGTCCATCGCGGAAGGAGCTTGCGCATTGTGGTAGCCGCCAGTGCTGATCGCACTGCCCAACGGGTGCTCCGCATCTGGAGGAAGCAAGACGGGATTGTCGGTGACGGCCTGCAAAGACTGCCTGGCCACATCCCTGGCCTGGCAAACGGCGCTGCGGGCCTGGCCAAGAATGCGTGGCGCAATCCGAAAACTGACGGGTGCCTGATAGGCTCTGCGCCCACCTGAATGGCCACCAGCGATCAAGTTTCTCAGGGTGCTCAATGCCCAGCCATCGTGGGGATTGTTCCAATAGTCTTCCAGCCCGATATCATAGTGGCTCAAAGGCGCATTGAAGCCTTCAATTGCTAGCGCAAAGACCTTGGCTGCCAGATCCAGCCGCCGCCGACCGGCAAGCGCAGCATCGCTCACCAGCGCGGTCGCGGATGGGGAACCGTTCACAAGGGAAAGGCCATCCTTCTCCCCAAGACTGAGAGACCGCGACAAATCCACGAAGAGATGCGCAAGCGACAGTATTTCACCTGCGCCGCCCTGACCGCGCGCTGGCACGGTGGGCAATGGTTGGCCATCAAGCATATTGGCAACGGCAATTGCGACGTCAGGCGTAATCGCTGCATGCCCTTCGACGAAATTGGCGAGCCTGGCAAAGACGATTCCGCGAGCGACCCTTTCCGGCACCGGATCTCCCCATGAGGCGGCCGGTGGAATCAAGGGCTTTGCGGCATGGGCCTTGCGATCTTCCGGCGACAATCTGTGTTTTGCGTTCTGCCCATATCCCGAAGTCACGCCGTAAATGACGATGTCCGGGTCTTCGATGAGCTGCATGAAGCGCGACCGCGCCGAGGTCATATTCTCGATCGACGCAGGGTCGAATGTCACCGGTGATCCGTGCCAGGCCACGCGCCGGTAATTGTCCAGTGTAAAGTCGGAAAGGGTTTCAATTTGCAAGGTCATTGCAGGACTTTAACAAATTGCTCTTATTTGTCGACGTATGGGTTCTTGCCTTTGCGCAGGTTAAATCGTACGGGCGTTCCCCAGATCTCGAAATCCTCGCGCAACGCGTTGATCAGGTACCGCGTGTAGGATACCGGCATGTCGTCGGCTCTCTGACAAAAACCTATGAATGAAGGAGGACGCGCCTTTGCCTGGGTCACATAGCGCAGTTTGATGCGACGGCCACTTGGCGCTGGAGGAGGGTGGCGGGCAATGGTTTCTTCCAGCCAACGGTTAAGTTGCCCGGTGGAAACACGCCGGTTCCAGACTTCGTAGACTTTCATGACTGCCGGCATCAAACGGTTCACATATTTCCCGGTCAGGGCGGACAAGGTGACAAGCGGAACGCCGCGCAACTGGGGCAGGAGGCGTTCGGTCATCTCCCGCAACTCTGCAAGCTTTTCCTGCTTGTTGGGCACCAAATCCCATTTGTTGACGCCTATGACGATCGCTCGGCCTTCCTGCGCCACCAGATCTGCCAGTTGAAGGTCCTGCCTTTCAAAAGGGATCTCTGCGTCGATCAGGAGCACGACAACTTCCGCAAACCTAATGGCGCGCAGGCCGTCGGAAACCGAGAGCTTTTCCAGCTTCTGTTTGATCCGTGCTTTCTTGCGCATGCCCGCCGTATCAAAGAGTTTTACCGGCTGTCCGTCATACGACCAATCGACGGATATAGAGTCCCGGGTGATACCGGCTTCTGGGCCTGTAAGCAGCCGGTCATCTCCAACAAGTTGGTTTATGAGCGTGGATTTGCCCGCATTGGGGCGCCCGATGACGGCCAGGCGCAACGGCCGGTTTGGCCCAAGCTCGGCGTCTTCACTCTCCATTTTCTCTTCTTTTTCTGCTTCTGCTTCCACAAAGGGACGCAGAAATTCGTAGAGATCGGACATGCCGTGGCCGTGTTCGGCGGAGAGGAGGACAAGGTCTCCGAGCCCCAGGGAATACGCTTCCAGCGCCCCGTCTTCTCCGGCCTTGCTTTCCGTTTTGTTTGCAAGCAACAGAACGGGGCATTGGCGTTTGCGAACAAGATTTGCGAAATGCGAATCTGCTGGAGTTATTCCGGCCCGGCCATCAACGAGAAAGAGAATGACGTCAGCGTCCGCCAGCGCAATTTCCGTTTGCTGCTGCATCCGCGCTTCGAGCGAACCGTCAGGACTTTCGTCCAGTCCAGCCGTATCAATGATCGTGAACCTCAGCTCGCCCAATTTCGCATCAGCCTCCCGGCGATCGCGGGTCACACCAGGTTCGTCGTGCACAAGTGCCAGTTGCCGCCCTGCCAGACGATTAAACAGGGTGGATTTGCCCACATTTGGCCTGCCGGCTATGGCCACATGCAAACTCATTTTGGATTTGATCCTTCAGGTTCGCTCATGCTGCGGGCTTAACGCAACGCGATCAACCTTGCCTTGTCCGTCAAAACGTAAAGGGTGTTTCCAGCAATAACAGGGGAAATGAAGATCGGATCGCCCAGATCCAGATTGTGTACCGGCCGCGCAGTTTCCGGCGAAATGAAAACCAGTTCGCCCTTGTCGGACGCAACGATCAGATTGCCACTGCCCATCACCGGCCCAGCCCAGGAACCGCGCTCGGACAGCTTGTAACTCCACCTTGCGCGGCCTTTTCTCTTAGAAATCGCTGTCAGAATTCTTTTATTCACGACTGCGTAAACGTAGGCACCTGCTGGCCAGGGCGTTTCCGTTCCAGAGACCGCTAGCGTCCAATGAGATTCGCCGGATATTAAGTCAAAACTACCCATTGAACCGGCATGCGCAACCGCATAGACGCGGCCTTCGTCAATGACAGGGTTCCCGGAAATGTCCGTCAGGACCGACGCGCCACTGAAGCGGGTGGAGCCGGTCAACGCGTCCCCCCAATTGGACAAGCCGGTGCTCGCGTCAAAGGCCAGAATCTCTCCGGTTGTAAGTGGGACAACAACAATGTTACCGGAAACAGCCGCGCTTGTTGAGGCAGCGCGGGATACTTTCTCGCCCACACCCTGATATTTCCAGGTGCTGGAGCCGTTGAGGGTCGAAAGTGCATGCACTTCGTTGTTTACGGCCGCAAGGAAAATGAGGCTGCCGCTCACCGTAGGTGCTGCCCGAACTGGAACATCCAGCCGCTTGCGCCAGACGACGGAACCCCGGTGGGCATCCAGTACAACAAGCTCGCCAAAGGTTGTGGTGATGTAGAGCCTTCCGCCGTCAATGGCGATCCCGCCGCCAACGCCGCCGCCAGAGTCTTCGTCTTTTGGTTTCAGTGAAACGGACCAGGCCCGTTGTCCACCCGAGGTAGAAAACGCGGTAACTCTGGATTCTGTGTCGATGACGTATATGCGGCCATTGGCGACCACCGGTTGGGCTGTCAAGCGGCCTTTATCGCTCGATCCTATGCCGGCGTCCACCGACCAAATCTGGCGCGGTTGCCTGGAAAGTGACAGGTTACCGTGGACATGAGAGGGATTGCCGCCGACCTGGGTCCAGGAAAGATTGGTCCTGGCGGGAGGAATTCGGTTGGCTTCGGTCAACAATTCCGGGTCGGGTGCCAAAACGCCAGCTTGAGAGGCGACTGCCTCCCTTTGACCACCTAACCGTTTTTCTTCTTCACCAAGTAAATTGGCCAACCCTTTGCGCGCGCCGCTGCAACCGCTAACTATCAGGCCGAGACCAACAATAGCGGCGACCGTGACCAAGCGCGGTTTGCGGCGAAATGGCGTGCGAATGTGGGTTCGGAAGGGAAGGGACATAAAACGGTGGACACCTACTCGGTCGTTCCGGACTGCTTTTTGTCACCGTCCGTCTGTTTTGCCGCTGCTCTCGGTCTTTGCGAAAGTTTGGGCGTGATCACGCTGACCATAATTTGTGCCCGCTGGCGCAAGCCTGGCGGCGTCGCGATATCCGCAAGCAGCTCATTGTACAGCCGGTCAGCTTTCGGGGTGTCACCATTCTTGTACGCAGACATGGCGATGATTTCCCTGGCCGAATGACGCCAAGCCCCATCCGCTGTGTTTAGAGAACTGATACGTTTTTCGACGGCGTCGAGTGATTCCAGATCGACAGCGAGCAGGGCAGCACGCACGCGCGCCAGATTGCGAAGGGCGGGGTCAATTTTTCCGGATGAAGAAATCTCGTCGAATGTTGCCAATGCCTTTACGTGAGATCCGGTTTTGGCCTGTTCGGCCGCAACACGAAACTTGGCCAGGGCAGCAAAGCCGGTTGATCCGGAACCTGCCAGGTTTCCGAAGGCCTCGTTGGCTTCGTCTGTTTTCCCCGCCTTCAGAAGGGATGCTGCAGCAAGATACTGCTCTCCGGCGTCCTCTGCCTGTTTCACCTGCCAATACTGCCAGCCTTTGATGCCAGAAACGGCAAGGATGATGCCGATAGCCGCCCCGGTTACGTAGGGGCCATAACGCTTCCAAAGCTTTTGAAACTGCTCGGCACGGACTTCTTCGTCCACCTCGCGAAAAATTGCGTCGTCACTCACGACATTCGCTCCTGGCCCTTGGAACAGACAGGCCCTAGATCATTGATATTCAGGCGACGTAAAATATTGCCATGGCAATAGCAAGGCAAATATTGTGCCTAGCCCGCCGCATTTCCATAGGCCCAGATGGATATTGGCTGTTCAAGGCCCCTTATCTTCTGTTTCGGCTTTTTCTGGAAATTCGGCAGCGGGTCGCCGAAACCGCCATTTTCGGCCTTTGCGCGCTGTAATGTGGCATCGCTGATAATCAGGTCACAATCCAGTTCGCGGGTAAGGTTTTCCAACCGGCTTGCCACATTTACCGTGTTTCCGATTACTGAAAACTCGAGCCGGTTTGAGCCGATGTCACCAAGCGTGACGCTTCCAAAATGCACCCCAAAACTGGCCTTGATTGGTGCTTCGCCGTTCTTTTGCCTTTGCGTGTTCCAGCGCTCAATTTCCAGGACCATGGCTTTCGCGCACGCAAGAGCGTTGCTGGCGTCATGTTCGCCCGCGAACGGGGTGCCGAAAGTGGCCATCAGGCCGTCACCGAGATATTTGTCCAGGGTGCCATTGTGGCGGAACACTTCTGTTTCCATACGGCCGTGAAATTCGCGCAGGGTTTTAATGATATCCTCCGGGTTCTTGCCTTCAGCGAAGGTTGTGAAACCCACAATGTCCACGAACAATACCGCCACATCTTGTGTACGGACGAGCTTGAGCGGCTCATCATTTTGCGACAGTTCTGCCACGACGTTAGGTGAAAAATAGCGTGCGAGGTTTGTCCGCTCCCGCTCGGCCGCAGCCTGTCTGGTCACTAGTTGATTGGCGCGCCGGACGCCCAGGGCCAGAGTGGCGGCCACCAGGAGCAGGATCACGATTTCTTGAATGCGCGTCCCGACGGCGATGCTGTGCGGGTCAAGAAACTCAAATATTCTTTCATTTCCAGCAACAGCCTGTTTTACCGCTTCAGACAGTTCCGGCAGCTTGTGCGGCTGGAGGTAGACCCAGACCATGCCTGCGAGCCACAAACCGCTCGCCCAGGTGCCCATTGCAATGACGGTCCTCCATGAATAGGACAGGGTTGCGCCAGCCAAAAAGATGAAGAAATAAACGAATGGCTCAAACCGGTATTGCATCGCGACCGGCCAAACATCTGGCCTGAGCGGGTTTGGCACGATTGCAACGATGGTCAACAGGGCAAGATCGGCAAACATCAGCGCCAATTCGGCGTGGGATTGGCCCACTTTCCAGACCTTCAACTGAGCCCAGCCGATCAATCCGAAGAGACACAGCAAAAGCTCGTAATACAGGACTTCCCACTGGAAATTCTGAAATGGCAGCATAACCGCAATCACGGCAAGGGCGACCCAGCGAGCCCGCACCGCCAGGGTAAGTCCTTCAAGCTTGTGATCGTGGAGCGCTTGTTCGGTAAACTTGCTGACCTCTGGCTCGTCTATGTCAGCATCCTCGGTCAAGAATTTTACCGGACTGGTCGTATTTGCATGCGGCGCCATGCCTGAACCCCTCGTGTTCGCGGGCATTCTTGCCCTTTTCAGAGACAATAGCAGACGGCGCAACGCAAAGGGAGATGAATTCAGATGACCTCAAACCAGGTCGCCATGCCAGCCACCTGGTGCTCCAGCATGTGGCAATGCAGCATCCATTTTCCCGGATTGTCTGCGGGAAAGGCCACTTGGATCTGATCGTTGCGCTGCATGAGCTCCGTGTCGCGCCACGGGGCATCAGCAACCGGTTTGCCATTGCGTTCGATCACCTTCACATGGTGACCGTGAAAGTGCATTGCGTGAGGCCAGGCTGTCTCATTCATCATGTTCACAATGACCGTCCGCCCGCGCTTCACGGTGAATAACGGCTTGTCGGGTCGCCCCGATACGCCATTGAAGGCCCAGGCATTGCCCTTGCGCACCAGTTCGCGGATTGTCAGCAGCTCCCCTTTGTAACTCGCTTGCTGCAGGCTGCCCATGGCGCCGCCTTCCATGCGCAGATCAACATTCAGGGCAGTTGTCAGATCCATATCCAAAGGCAAGGGGTTGGGCGGCAATGTAACCTTGTAGTGAGAAGTATCTGCCTTCTCGGTGATCTTCAGTTCTGCAATTTCAATCCCCCGGTCCCGCACCGCGAGTTCGAGTGGGAAGGAGGATCCCTCCGTCTCCGGGATGCGAACCGCGAAATCGATGCGCTGCGCAGGCGCGATGCTGACCGGATCGGAACCGAGATCCATGGGTTTGACCGGCTGTCCATCAATGGCGATGATCTGCCCGTTCAGTCTTCCAGGTTTGAGATCCAGGACCCGGGCATTTGAGGCGTTTGCCAGTCTGAACCGGACAAGCCCGCCGGCCGGTACGGAAATCTTCGGATATGAGGTTCCATTGACGGTGACCCAGTTGCCAAGCCGTCCGGCATGGCTCTTGTCCATCATGTTGCCCAAAGTGGCTTCGTCGATCGCACCGTCGTCTGTGAGGCGCCAGTCATCCAGCATCAATGGCAGGTCAAGGTCGAAAGCTGCAGCATTCTCTTCCTCGACGATCAACATTCCATAAAGACCGCGCGCCAACTGTTCCCAGGTGCGCGAGTGAGGGTGGTACCAATAGGTGCCGGCATCCGGAGGCGTGAAGATATAGTTGAAGCTCTCGCCGGGCGGGACGGGCGCTTGGGTCAGGTTCGCCACGCCATCCATCGCATTTTCAATCCGGATCCCGTGCCAATGGACAGTAGAAGGTTGCGAAAGCTGGTTGTGAAATCTGACCTTGAAGGGCTCGCCTTGTCTGGCGCGAAGAATTGGACCGGGGACACGATCCCCATAAGCCCAAACCTTGGTTTTTGGCTCACCTTCAGCCAGCAATTGTGCTTCGGCTTCGCGCGCGCGCAGCTCAATAAAGCCATCGTACGCAAGCGCCGCTGAAAGAAGTGGTTTGCTCAGCGCCGCTGCGCCTAGTCCATGAAGCAACCTTCTTCGGTTCAGAAGCATGTGTGTGTTAGTTCTTCTTGATGCGGAACTTCTTGTGGCAGCTCTTGCAGGTTGCGCCCAATGCGCCAAGTTGTCGGCCCAACTGGCTCCGGTCTTTAGTTGCAGCAATTGCGTTTAAAGATTTGGCCTCTTTGGTAAGAACATTTGCAATCTTGAGGAACTCTTGATTGTATTCCCAGATGGTCGGCGCGGCCTCAGTCACATGAGACTTTCTGCTGTTGGGCGCGTCTGGAAACAGATCTCCAATCTTCTCCGCATGGGACGCGATCGTTGCTGCTGCATCCCTAATGTTCCTTTCGCGTAATTTTGTTTCACCCTTGGCCATCGCGCCAAGAGACTTCATCGCCTTGCCAATCGCCTTCATGGCTTCCATGCGCTCTTTCACAATGCCTTTGGCGCCGCTATGGGCGAGCAGGCCGGCAGAGCCTGTAACGAGCAGGGCAACGGCCAGCAGGGCCCGGGCAGGATGAATTCTCATGGATATTCCTAATGTTTGGCCAGGCGATCGATAATCGGGCAGTCCGGCCTGTTATCGCCCCGGCAGTTGTGAACCAGATCATTGAGCACATCGCGCATGTTCGTAAGTTCAGCGATTTTGTGCTCAATTTCTGACAGATGTTCCTGGGCCAGCCGTTTTACGCGGGAACTCGCCCGGCTTTTGTCCTCATAGAGCGACAAAAGCTGACGGCAATCCTCCACAGAGAATCCCAGCGCGCGCGCGCGCTGGATGAATCGCAACTTATGCACATGCTCGTCGGAGTAATCGCGGTAACTGTTTTCCCGCCGGTCCGGTGAGACCAGACCGATCTCTTCATAGTAGCGGATGGTCTTGGTGGGTAACCCGCTGGCTTTCGCTGCCGCGCCAATATTCATCGCGTGATTCCTCCAGAACTGACCCAATCATGGATCTTACAGTAACAGGAAGGTCAAGGCGCTCCCAGAAATGTTAATCCTTTAAATCGTATGTGTTCTCAGGTGCCAGGAATGACCGGTCCTTCACGTCGTCCGCATAGGGCTTGATGTCGCGCTCAATCGCCTTGCCCACCTTGCCGAATTCCTTCACGAATTTTGGTACGCGCGGCGAGAGTCCGAGCATGTCTTCCAGCATCAGAATCTGCCCGTCGCATTCCGCTGACGCGCCGATACCAATTGTCGGTATCGACACCGCCTTTGTGATCCTCGCTGCCAACGGTTCTGCCATTGCTTCCAGCACAACCGAGAAGGCGCCGGCCTCAGATACTGCTTTGGCATCGTCCTCAATCGCTTCCCACTGATCTTTGGTGCGGCCTTGTGTTTTGAAGCCGCCAATTGCGTTGATAGATTGAGGGGTGAGACCGATATGAGCCATGACCGGTAGCCATGCGTCACGAGATACTTGATCGTCTCGGCCATATGGGCGCCGCCTTCCAGTTTCACTGCTCCGCAGTCTGTCTCTTTCATGATCCGGGCTGCGTTGCGGAAGGCCACGGGGGACTTTCTTCGTAAGAGCCAAAAGGCATGTCCACCACAATCAGAGCCCGCTGCGATCCCCGCACCACGGCTTTGCCATGCATGATCATCAAATCCGTACATCACCATGCCAAGGCTGTCGCCGACAAGAAGGAAATCAACGTACTTGTCCGCGATAGATGCGGTATGCGCATGGTAGGACGTGAGCGAAACAATGGGTTCACCGCGTTTCCTCGCAGTAATTTCAGGCGCTGTGATCCGGCGGACTTGTTTTTGAATTGACATTGTGTGACCTAACTTGCTCTGGCTTCTTACCCCTAGATGGTACCATCGGTGGGAAGTCAACAGGATGCGGCAGGGTTGAGATACATGGCCACGTGGGAAGACTTGCAGGTTGAACTGGACGCATGGGGCGCAGATGGGCGCACGGCCTCAATCTGGTGGCGCGACGATGATGCTGCCTTACCTCACAGAAATCTCAACAGGTTGCTTAATGTTGCCAAAGACGCAGGCGCCTTCATTCATATGGCAACGATCCCCAAGTGGCTGACGCAAGAGGTCATTGATCTGTTCAGGGCAAATGACCACGTACGCGTGCTGCAGCACGGCTATGCCCATATGAATTATGCCGCAAAGGGAGAGGGAGCCTGGGAACTCGGAACACACCGGCCCATGGAGGTCCTGTTCGGCGAGCTGAAGCTCGGCTTCGATAAACTCAAAGCTGCCTTTGGTGATCAATTTATCCCGGTCATGGCGCCGCCCTGGACTAGGATCGCGCCAGAAGTGACCGAGCGGTTGGCAGATGCAGGCTACAAAGGTCTGTCGCTGGTGCCGACCAGAAAGGCCAAATATGCAGCGCCAGGATTACTTGAGGCGAACACGCGCTGTGATCCGATCAAATGGAAAGGCGGCGCGCGGTTTACAGGAACCGAGCGTGCGCTGGATGATGTGGTTGGGCATTTACGGGACAGGCGCGCAGGTGTCGCCGATGCAGAAGAGCCAACCGGCTTCCTGACCCATCATATCGACCACGATGAGGAGATCTGGGGCTTTGTGGAAGAACTCGCTCCCATCCTCAACGCCCACCCGGCAACCCGCTGGATCACGTTTGACGAATTGTTTGAGGAGGCTTGAGATGGTCACGGTCCGCAAGGCAGAGAACGAGACCCGATCTGATGTGGCCTTGTTTCTCCATGAAGAGATGAACCCCAATATCTCTCACCAACGCTGGCTGGGGCTTCTTGATCGACGATGGGCGGCCGATGATGCAGGCTATGCAATCATAGCGGAAGCAGACGGCAAGATCGTCGGTGTGCTGGTCGCGATATATGCGGACCGGAACATCAATGGCCGCGATGTGCGCACCTGCAATCTGTCATCCTGGTACATCATGAAATCCCATCGCGGCGGCGGCCTTGGTTTCAAGATGATGAGCACTGCACTTTTGGAACCCGGCGTCACATTCACAACCTATTCCTCAAACGCGCCGGCTCTGAGTGTCTGCCTCAAAGCCGGCATGACCACGCTGGAGACCAACCGGCTCGTCTGGCACACGCGCGGTGAGCCGGCCAAGGGCGAACTTGTGGTGATTCAAAATATCGAAATTGCAGCGCATCTCATTGACTCAACGTCACGAAAAGCCATTCGCGATCACGCCGACCTGAACGTGCATCCTCTGGTGTTCAGGACGGAGAATGGGGATATCTGCACCGTGGTGTTCTCGAAAAAACGCAAGGGTGAAGACATTGAGTTCAACGAGGCGCTCTACATTTCTGACCGCGAAGTGTTTGCCATGAACGCACGGGCGCTGGCCGATGCCATCCTGCCCAGCACCAAGGCGCTGATGTCCGTCGACAGCAGGTTGTTGAGCAAGCAGGAAACAGATGAAGATGAGGCCATGCCGCTACCTGTCAACCGGGGCTTTCAGTCAGCAGGTCTTGAAGCGCACGAGATGGATTTCCTTTACTCGGAAATTCCGTTGCTGGATCTGAAGTTGTACTGATGGGCGAGCAGGGTCTGTCATCGGATGTTTTGCCGGACGGGATCCGCTCCCGGTTTTTGGGCGGCATCAACGGTCTCCGCATGCATATTCTGGAGGCCGGATACGAAACCCACGGCAAACCGCTCATCCTGTTGCTTCACGGATTTCCCGAGCTGGCTTACAGCTGGCGCAAGGTCATGGTGCCGTTGGCCGAGGCGGGATATCACGTGGTGGCCCCGGATCAACGCGGCTATGGCCACACCACCGGCTGGGACGGGGACTATCATAGTGGCATAGCGCCGTTCCGGATTTTCAATCTGGTGCGCGATGCCATGGGTGTCGTTGATGCGCTTGGCTACCATGAGGTTGCTGGCGTTTTCGGCCATGATTTCGGTTCTCCGGTTGCTGCTTGGTGCGCACTGATCCGGCCGGACATATTCAAAAGCGTATCCATGATGAGTGCGCCCATCGGGCAGGGTGCCACGATTGGCAATGCTCCGGGCAAAGGCGACATTCACAAAGATCTGGCGGCGCTGGAGCGGCCAAGAAAGCACTATCAGTGGTACTATTCCACGCCGGAAGCCAACGGCAACATGCTGCACGCGCCGCAGGGCGTGCATGACTTCATGCGGGCCTATTACCATCACAAGAGTGCGGACTGGGCCCAAAACAAGCCGTTTCAACTCAAGGGATGGATTGCAGAAGAACTGGCGAAAATGCCGACCTATTACATTATGGATCTGGATCGGGGGATGGTTGAGACAGTGGCTCCAAAGATGCCGGCGCAATCGGAAATTGACGCTTGTTCCTGGCTCCCTGATCGGGAGCTTAAAGTCTACAGCGATGCGTTTTCGCGGACAGGCTATCAGGCGGCTTTGAACTGGTATCGATGCGGCACCAGCGGGCGATTCAATCCTGAAATGGAGTTGTTTTCAGGCCGGACCATTGATGTTCCATCCTGCTTTATCGCTGGCAAATCCGACTGGGGCGTTTACCAGAAACCTGGCGATTTTGAGCGGATGCAGAACGAGTTTTGCACGGATATGCGTGGCTGTCATCTGATTAATGGTGCCGGGCATTGGGTGCAACAGGAGCAGCCGGAATCTGTGGCAAACCACTTGATTCAGTTTCTCAAAATACTCGGCTAACTTTGCCGTAAGACTCAATTATTCCCACTCGATGGTGCCTGGTGGTTTCGATGTGATATCGTAGACCACCCGGTTGATGCCGCGGACCTCATTGATGATCCGCGTGGCAACCCGGCTCAGAAACTCGTGGTCAAAATGGTAGTAATCCGCGGTCATGCCGTCGGTGGATGTCACTGCCCTGAGCGCGCACACATAGTCATAGGTCCGGTGATCTCCCATTACGCCAACAGTTTGCACGGGCAGGAGGACGGCGAAGGCCTGCCAGATGGCATCGTAGAGCCATGATTTGCGGATTTCGTCCAGATAAACCACATCAGCCTTGCGCAGAATATCCAGCTTGTCCCGCGTGATTGCGCCCGGGATGCGGATCGCTAGGCCTGGCCCCGGGAAGGGGTGGCGGGCGACGAACGGCTCTGGCAGACCCAGTTCCCGTCCCAGCACACGCACTTCGTCTTTGAAGAGTTCGCGCAGAGGCTCCACGAGCGCCATGTCCATACGCTCCGGCAGGCCGCCCACATTGTGGTGAGATTTGATCGTGACCGAAGGCCCGCCAGTGAAGGAAACGCTTTCGATGACGTCCGGATAGAGCGTGCCTTGCGCGAGGAACTTGGCGCCGCCAATGCCTGTCGCTTCCCGTTCGAACACATCAATGAACGTGCCGCCGATGATCTTGCGCTTCTTTTCCGGGTCACTCACGCCTTCCAGTTTCCCCAGGAACTCATCCGAGGCATCTGAATGGATCAGCGGGATATTATAATGGCCGCGGAAGAGGCTCACCACTTCGTCGGTTTCTCCCGTGCGCATCATGCCTGTGTCGACAAAGACGCACTGCAGCTGATCGCCAATTGCTTCGTGGATCAGGACAGCGGCAACTGATGAGTCCACGCCACCGGAGAGCCCGCATATCACCTTGCCATCCCCAACCTGTTCCCGGATCCGGGCAATGGCGTCATCCTTGAATGAAGCCATGGTCCAGTCGCCCGCACAACCGCAGATGCCGTGAACAAAGTTGCTGAGTAGTTTGGCTCCGTCCGGAGTGTGCACCACCTCAGGATGGAACATGAATGTGTAATAGTTCCGGGCCTCGTCTCCGGCGACTGCGAAGGGAGCCCCTTCGGAAGAAGCGAAGACCTCGAACCCGTCGGGCAGGTCGACAACCTTGTCACCGTGGGACATCCAGACCTGGTGACTTTCACCTTCCTTCCAGACGTCGTCGAACAGGGCGCACTGTCTTTTAACGTCGACGAACGCGCGGCCAAACTCGCGATGGTCTGAGGTTTCAACCTTGCCGTCCAACTGGGCGCACATGATCTGTTGGCCGTAACAGATGCCAAGAATGGGTAGCCCGGTTTCAAAAGCACCCTGCGGTGCTCTGGGGCTTTCACCTTCCACGACCGAAGCCGGTCCGCCGGAAAAGATAATTCCCTTCAACCCATCACAATTCAGCGCGTCTGCCGCGGACTGGAATGGGACAATTTCGGAATAAACCCCACTTTCGCGGACTCTGCGCGCAATAAGCTGGGTGACCTGGGAGCCAAAGTCGATGATGAGAATACGGTCTGTCATAGCGAGCGGTTATAGGATTCCCGCCATGACAGCAATGCGTAACCGAACATTGTCCGCAGGCAGATTCAGACTTGCAGCCGCCAGAAGCTCAAATCTCCTTTCTTGACTCTCGACCGCAGACGCCCGGCGTTTTTGCGCATGAGAAAGTATGGGCCCTGGGTTGTCTCGGTGAAGCAAAAGCGTTTCGGAAGGCGGGTGTAGAGCGAGTGCGGCGGAAAAGTGCCGTTTATGCTCTTCAGTTTTGCACCAGAAACATGATCATGCAGGTAGATCTTGCGAATGCCGATTTCGTCTACGAGAAACCAGATCGCAGCCGAAAGCATGATTTCGTCCCAGTGATCGGCAACCGGCGCCACCACTTCATCGTGATAGCGGCAGGTCGCCAGGGCATCGAGTTGCTCGCCGTCATAGTCGAACATGACGTTTTGCACCGCCCGCCAGAGCCTTGTTGGCGGGCCCACCGGCTTTTCCGGACCCAGTCAGACTGAAGTTCTTCGATCAGGGCTTCGCCCAGATCGAGATCAATGTTCAACCGTGCCCAGGCAAGCGTGTGGTTCTTCGAACGTGCACCGGATGGCCACAATAATTCAAGATCGACCGTTTTCCGCATTTCATTCGCCGCTTGTATTCGGCGTCGTGAACATCGGAAAAATTGAGCTGCAACACGAGGTTCTGGCCGGGCCGGGACGTCTGATAGTAGCATTGATCCCACTCACGTTTGTTATGGGATCCCCAAACGCCAAGCGTAAGCCGGTAGCTCTCGGTGTCCGGAAGCCATGCGGTTGCAAGATCTCCTGTGGAGATCAAGCCGTTACCGCATTGGGCCACAACATCCTGCACAATAGGCCGGTTGAGCAGTTTGCCAAAGCGGCTGGACCGAATGTCCGCAACCTGCTTTTGCTTGCCAACAGCATATTCCAGCAGCTGAACCGCATAACGGTCCTTGTGATAGGGATAGATCGTGCGGCCCTTCGACAGGCACTCGATGATTTCATGTACGTCTTCGCTTTTCATTTTACTGCTTGCCGCGCCGGGCAAAAAGCACCCGGAACCACGGCCTCTTTTTTGAGATATTTCAAACGGATTGAATGCCGCGTGTAGCGGCTGCTCAGTCCGTCAGAAGATCAGCAGATGTCGAGAAAAACGAGCAGGATCAGGCAAACGGAGTGCGCGTGCTGGGAGCCGATCCTATCGGCACAGGCGCTGGATGGTTTCTATTTGTCCACATGGCTTGCTCTCCGCGAGCTTTCGCTCGTCAATGGCGGCGAGATAGCTTCAAACTCGCGAAATTTCAAGAGGCTTGCGTTACGTCAACCACGACTGTTGCAAATTTGCGTCAGGTCTTCCGGCCCAGAACGGCAAAATAAAACCCATCAGTTCCCGTTGTTGCCGGCGTCAGGGTTACCGAGCATTCGTCCGCGGACCATGGCTGCGGCGCATCAAAACTGAAGAGATCCTGCCACACTTCACCTGCGGATAAGATTTCGAAGTTGCTGCCGTTTTCTTCAAGAAAATTATAAACTTGCCCTTCGTTTTCTTCCCCGAAAACCGAGCAGGTAATGTAACAGAGATAGCCTCCGGGTTTGACGTAGACAGCGGCCCCGCGAAGGACTTGCTGCTGTTCTTCCAGGCGCTTTTCCAACGCCTCTGGTGTCAGCCGCCATTTTGCATCCGGCCTGCGCCGCCACACGCCTGAACCTGTGCACGGAGCATCCACCACAACACGATCCATGCGGTTCTCAAGGTCTTTCAACACGCCTTCTTGCGGCTCTCGCACCTGCACATTCCGGCAGCTTGCGCGTTTTAGGCGTTCATGAATTGGCGCCAGTCGTGAGCGGTCAGAATCGTAGGCGAAAAGTTGCCCCTTGTTCTGCATGCAGGCTGCAAGTGCCAATGTCTTTCCACCTGCACCCGCACAATAGTCGAGAATCTGTTCACCCGGTTGCGCAAAGGCCAGATGCGCGACGACCTGGCTACCTTCGTCCTGAACTTCGACCCAACCCTTTTGATAAGCGCCATCAGCCTGAATATTGGCCGTGCGTCCAAAGCCTTCCGGCGGGGCTACATAAAGTCCGTCCGGTGCAAGCCTCGTTTCACGAGGTGAAAAGCGCGCAAGTGCCTTGGCGACCTTTTCGCGGTTCGACCTCAGCGTGTTAACGCGCAGTCCGATCGGTGGGCGTTCGGCCAGAGCCTTGCCTTCGACAACCAGTTCTTCATCAAAATTCGCCTCAAACAGCGGCGCAACCCATTCCGGCAGGTCCGCCTGCACCCAATTCGGGGCTTCGTTCAGGTTGCGGTTGTTCAGAGAAGCCGTTTCGGTTTCGCTTAAGGGTGAGGGGGCGTGACGATCTCCCTCAAACCATGTCTTTAGATCTTCTGGAGACTTCTTCCAGTGGGAAACCAAAGTCCCGAGGACAGCCGCTCGCGCGGTTTCATCCTCCAGCACCCAAGACGCAGATGCCTTGTGCCGGAGAGCATCGAAGACGAGATTGCCAATGGCCGCGCGGTCACTAGACCCCGCAAAACGATGGGTCCGGCCCCAGTCGCGCAACGCCTCGGTCGCGGGTCGATGGTGTTTTTCCATTTCCGCAAGCACTTCCATGGCTGCGGAAATCCGGCCTCCAGGGGGCATGGGTGCTGCCTTATGCGGGGCGTTGATAGTTCGGCGCTTCGCGGGTCACCATGACGCCATGGGTGTGACTTTCGGTCAAGGAGGCATTGGTGATGCGAATAAATTGTGTGTTGGTCTTGAAGCTCGCGATATCCGGTGCGCCTGTGTAGCCCATAGCCGCTCGCAAGCCGCCCATGAGCTGATGCAGAACCGCCGCCAGCGGCCCCTTGTAGGCAACCTGACCTTCAATACCTTCGGGAACGAGTTTCAGCGTATCGCTGACCTCCTGCTGGAAATAACGGTCCGCAGATCCTCGGGCCATCGCGCCGACCGACCCCATTCCGCGATAGGACTTATACGACCGCCCCTGGTAGATGAAGGTTTCCCCGGGGCTTTCATCGGTTCCGGCAAGCAGGGAACCCACCATGGCACAATCTGCGCCTGCCGCAATCGCTTTGGCCAGATCACCTGAATATTTGATGCCGCCATCGGCAATCACCGGAATTCCGAGTTTGCTGGCTTCATTGGCGCAATCCAGGATCGCAGAAAGCTGAGGAACGCCCACGCCCGCGACAATGCGCGTAGTGCAAATCGATCCCGGGCCAATCCCGACCTTGATCGCATCCGCCCCCGCGTCAGCCAGGGCTTTGGCAGCTTCGGCGGTGGCGATGTTGCCCGCGATAACCTGGCAGGAATTCGACAAACGCTTGATGCGGGTGACTTGCGAAAGCACATGCGAGGAGTGCCCGTGAGCTGTATCGACCACCACCAGATCCACATCTGCATCGACCAACGCTTCCGCACGCGCAAAGCCATTGTCACCTGTGCCCGTTGCGGCTGCGACTCGCAGACGGCCCTGATCATCCTTGCTTGCGTTTGGATTCAGTTCAGCCTTTTCCATATCGGTCACGGTGATCAAACCGACGCACTGGTTGTCGTCATCAACCACAATCAGTTTTTCGATCCGGTGTTGATGCAACAACTTTTGGGCATCTTCTGGTTTGATGTTGTCGCGCACAGTGACGAGATTTTCTTTCGTCATCAGTTCAGAAACCGGCTGTTCCGGGTTGGAAGCAAACCGGACGTCACGGTTCGTGATGATGCCAACAAGCTTGCTCGGCCCGCCATTTGAAGTTTGTTCGACGACAGGGATCCCGGAAATCTTGTAACGGGCCTTCAAAGCTTGTACGTCTGCGAGCGTAGCGTCGGGCGTAATCGTCACCGGATTGATGACCATCCCTGACTCAAACTTCTTTACTTGCCTGACATGTTCGGCCTGCTCGTCCGGTTCCATATTTCGGTGAACAACGCCAATACCACCCGCCTGTGCCATCGCGATCGCAAGACGAGAATCCGTCACCGTATCCATTGCGGCCGACAGAATCGGGATGTTCAGATGAATATCACGTGTCACCCTGGTGCCGGTGTCGACCTCGGCAGGCAGAACCGAAGAGGCGGCGGGCTTCATCAGCACGTCATCGAAAGTCAAATATTCTGGAAATTCAGATGTCCCTGGCATTTGTGCCATGCTGTCAACCTCCTGGGCCGGGTGCGATCAATTCCGGGTTGAACTGACCATGGGAGTGGCGACTCACCGTCACTTTTCTTGTCAGGTTGACGAGGGTCCTTAACACCGGGATGACAGAAAGGTAAAGCGGCAAAATCGCTTATCTTGTGTCTATGGACAGCTATTCGTTCCCGCCGCCCCTAAATCCGGTTGCGAGCACGTATTGTTCAGCCGAACCCTGACGGCTGGCGTCAGGTTTCAAATGGTGCACAGATTTGAAGTTCTCGCGCATTATTGCCAGTAGCTTGTGCTCGGTGCCGCCTGGCAGCACTTTTGCGAGAAACACTCCGTCCGGTTTCAAAACATCACAGGCAAAATCCAGCGCCACTTCGCAAAGCGCAATAATTTTCAAATGGTCAGTCTTGCGGTGCCCTGATGCGTGAGCGGCCATGTCCGACATCACCACATCCGCCTGACCGCCCAGCGCAGCTTTCAATCGGTCCGGTACATTCTCATCGTAGAAATCTGCGTGCAAAAACTGCACGCCTGCAATTGGTTCGATTTCATGAATGTCGATGGCCACAACCACGCCTTCACCTTGAACCGCGTGAACGCGTTTGGCGGCCACCTCTGACCAGCCACCGGGCGCAACCCCCAAATCAACCACCTTTGCACCAGGCTTCAGAAATTTGTGCTGGTCGTCAATCTGAATGAGTTTAAACGCAGCACGAGACCGCAATCCTTGGCGCTTGGCCTCTGCCACATAAGGATCGTTCAATTGGCGTTGAAGCCATCTTGTTGATGAAAGTTTGCGTCCACGCGCGGTTTTGACCTTAACTTTCAGGTTCCTGGAATGGCCACGACCGCTATCGCTCTTCTTCTTGGGCATTGGCTCAGCTTTGCTGCCGTGCATAATTTTGTTTGAGCGGGTAGACGCCGTCTTCACGCATCAGGCTGGTCAGGATACCTTCGCGCAATCCCCGGTCTGCAACCCTGATCCAGTTTGCAGGCCAAAGCTCTGTAATCGCTTCCAAAATTGCGCATCCTGCCAAAACAAGATCCGCGCGCTCCCGGCCGATGCAAGGGCTTGCTGCGCGGTCGTCGTAGGACATGTTGATGAGTTGTTGCGTGACATCGTGTACTTCGGTCCGTTTGATCCAGCAGCCGTCAACCCGGCTCCGGTCGTACCGTCGCAAACCCAGATGAACCCCGGCAATCGTCGTCACAGTCCCGGATGTGCCCAGCAGGTGATCAGGTTTTACATCTTGGCCCGCCCGCATTGCAATGCGGCTGGCAAACTCTGTCAGCGCCGGACGCGTAAACGCCTTCATCGCATCAAAGCTGTCTTGAGTAACATCCACACCACCGTAGCCTTCAGCAACGGTGACGACGCCGGCGGGCAAAGACATCCAGTCCACCAATTCGTGACTGTCGCCATTGCTTTTGGTCCACATCAGCTCTGTGGACCCGCCGCCAATATCGAAGACCAGCGTGTGTTTGGCATCGTTGTCGATGAGAGCAGCAGAACCTGCCAGTGCGAGGCTTGCTTCGGTTTCACGATCAATGATTTCCAGTTGCATACCGGTTTCGGCGGCTACCCTGTCAATGAATTCCTGGCCATTTTCTGTGGCGCGACAAGCTTCAGTGGCAATCAATCGAGCACGGCTCACATTTCGCCACTCTAGCTTTGATGCGCAGATCTTGAGCGCGTCGACAGATCTGTCCATTGCGTGCTGAGAAAGTCGACCCGTTCTGCTGATGCCTTCGCCCAGCCTAACAATTCGCGAAAACGCATCAATAACACGAAACCCTGCTGCATCGGGCCTTGCAACCAGTAGCCTGCAGTTGTTCGTGCCCAAATCAAGCGCGCCATAGACCCTGATCTGTTTGCCTTGCCCGCGTCGCCTGCCGCGCCTACGCCGCCGGTTACGGCCTCTGCCGCCACCCCCTTGCGCGTGCTTGGGTTTGTCCACGGGCTGGCAAGCAGCATGTCCGCGCGATGTTTCTGAATCAGGCTGCGCAGGTGTTAAACCGCGCGGGCCATCGCTGGTCGTGCCCACATCAACTCATCCGACACGCGCTGGTCCGCACCTTGCCGGGCAAGGGGACCGAGATCGTGTGTCTCAACAATCGTTTCGTTACTGCCAGTGTAGCAGGTTCATGGGCTGCGTAAAGAAAATCAATTGCATTCGTGAAATATCACGCGCACCAGAATTGGTATGCAAATTAATTTGCCATTGAAAGTTTCTGGATACTTTTGGGGTGGATTCTGCAGGATAGAGCATGCTCAACCAAATGAGAAAGAACAAGAAGCGAAGTATGCTATTGTCGGATTATACTGCCAATATCGGCACAACTGTGCATCGCCATCGTTCGGATATCGCGCTAAGCGCGGCGAAAGTGCAGGCAGAAATTGCCTCCCGGTCAAATCCGAGTTCATTGCGAATATGAGCCATGAGCTGAGAACGCCTTTGAACTCAATCATTGGTTTTTCGGATATGCTTGTAAAGAGCAAGAATATCAAATTCGAAGAAGTCCACCAATATGCCGGTTACATCAAGGGATCTGCCGATCACTTGCTGTCGATGATCAACCGCATTCTGGAAATTTTAAAGATCCAGTCCGGCAAATTATCAATCGAATTCTAACCGTTACGATGGAAGAAGTCGTGCGGTTCTCGGCGTCCATCATTGCCCAAAGAGCTCACGAAGCTGGCATAGAACTGAAATTTGAAAGCAATGGGAAACTCCCTGTGCTGAAGGGGGACGCTCTTCGGATCAAACAGGTTGTGATCAACCTGATGACAAATGCGATCAAATTCAGTAACGAAGGCGATGCTGTCACGCCCTCAATGGGAATGAGCGATGACGATTTTGTGGAAGTGCGCGTGATCGACACCGGGATCGGGATGAACCCAGAGCAGGTCGAAATTGCCTTGTCGCCTTTTGGCCAGGTCGATAGCGGACATACCAGGGAATATGAAGGAATAGGCTTGGGGCTGCCAATTTCCAAAACGATCGTGGAACTTCATGACGGTTCGCTGGATGTGAAGAGCAGTTCAGGCTTGGGCACAACAATTATTATGCGCCTGCCAACGCAGATCAGTGCTGCCGACAAACGCCGCTCCAAAAAGCTGGCAAATTGAGCTGGTAGCAAAGAACACTACATATGAGATTGAGACAACCCGAACATGCAAGCTCCTAATCCAGAAGCGCCTGCAATAGCCGACGATGCCGAGCAGCTTCCGCTGGGCAGACTTGTGTCTGTCACGGGTGGTCAAGCCATCGTCTTGCTCGAAAGTTATGAAGATCTGCCCGTAGACGAAAGGCCGGTCCGACCCGACATTGGCACCTTATTGAAGGTTGATACGTCGTCCTCCGTTATTCTTGGACTTGTTTCCGCATCGTCCGCATCAATGCCGTCTCAAAATCAGGAAGAGGCGGAAATACGGGTCGTTGAAGTTGAGTTTATTGGTGAACTCATCAAGCGTGCGGATGGAACACCTGCAGGATTCAAGAGAGGTATCAGCTGGTATCCAGGGCTAGGGGATCCTGTTCGGGGATGCGCAGATGCGATCAAAAAGGCAAAGATCCGCCATATCTTCGAACCAGCGTGTGATCGCCGGAATGTCATCCATCGCCATTGGGCGTAAGCATTAGGTATGCTTTGATTTTCAAGCCATCTGGTTCACTTTTTCAATCACCTGTCGCTATAATCTCCTAACAACACTAACAACAAATTGAAACAGGACTGTGAGAAAAGTCACATGCGAGGCAATTATGCGCCACTACTTGTGCAATTTGAACACATGGGCCCGAATTGGGATCCTGTTGAAACGGTGGATTGGGGAGGTTTCCAGTTTGCTTTGAAGACACAAACCATCTTGAACACGATCAACCCTTGCCCTATAAGCCGGACGCCTGATGGTTCCTGGGGACTCGTCTAATGGTAGGACAGCGGACTCTGACTCCGTAAGTCCAGGTTCGAATCCTGGGTCCCCAGCCAACTAAATGCGTTCAAGATAATTCACTATAATCAATGTGTTTGGGCGGTCAAATTCATTCCGTCCCCATGAGCGTCCCCACTGTCCCCCGGACATTGTATCCACAGCCAACACAAGGCGAAGATGATGTGTCCGAGAGGTAAGTGCTATTCTTCGGTCTTAGGTGCAGCACCAATTGACCTTGGCAGGACAAGCAGTTAGCAGGAGAACGAGGATGACCGGGGAATTCGCAGGACAACTTCAACCATTGATTTCTAGTCCGCGAGAGGAGCTGATTCAACAACACCGAACATCGGGCGCTGCGCTTGCGCAACGCCCGATAGACCCTGTTGACAGTATTGCGATCAAGGCCGCTGAGTTCGGTTGTTTTTGGTCTGAATGAATGATTACCCTTCTCTTTTAGCTGCCAAATCCAAAAACGGTTCAAAAATGTCAATCTTTGATGTAAGGATCAAAACATGACACTTCGACTGAAAACATTCCTGATGGGCCTGATGGCTTTAATGATGCCCCTGACATTGGGTCTGGCCTCCTCACAGAATTTATGTTCAATTGATATGGAGCCATTGATATGAAATCGAGGATTCAAATTAGAATTCGCACAAAATGTGAGACAACGTCTTGGTCTTTTGGTGCTCGATTAATTAAAGCAATGCTAAAGAATAATCAGAAATCAAGATGTACTTAACCGTATTTCTGGTGTTGGTTTAGAAATGGACCCTGCACGAGCGGTTTCAGAAGAAGATTTGGTTAGTTGTGAGGAGTTTTTACGTTATAGTCTTCCTAAATCATATCGTGATTTCGTACTGCAGTATGGATTCGGTGGTGTTGGAAGTATTGAATTTCATGGCCTGTTTCCCAGAGATTTACATAAAAACCTTCATCAAAACGCCATATTATTTACGACAGAATTACGTGAAAATCATGACTTACCAGATGATCTTCTTGCGATTGTGAATTTTGGGGGTGATGCTGCGGGATGTATTCTTCTTTCACAAATGAATGAAGGAGAATCTCCTATTATTCTATAGGATCACAGCGAGGATCATCAAAGACAAATTAATAAACCCTACATATTGGTCAGAAGTTTTGAGGATTATTTTCTTCTCCTTGTTGACAGATTTATTGAGGACGAAGGGTTGTCCTAACTCACATCTTTTGCTTCTTCTATGGAGAACTCCGACCTTAATACCTCGGTCCGGTACGCCAACAAACAGGGTATCACCTTCGCCACCATCGGCGCGGGCGATATCACTCTCAGGGATTGGTCGAGCTTCGATCTGTCGGCGTTGAACCGCGATCCGGCGAACATGCAGCGGGTCGTCTCCGACACCGGGTTCTCAATCGAGACCCCGGGGATCACCTGGCGCGGCTCAGTCGGCAGATTGAGGACACGGCCAATGTCATCAGTGCGCTGACGGCAGGCATCCCCGATAGCGTGTGTGCGCAAGGTGAAGCCGGTATCAGGCTGTTCCAGCGCATGATCGTGACCGGTGCTTCGCTGGCGGAAGCCAGACGTCTGGCTGCAACGCCTGAGTTCCGGGATGCGGTCAAACTGGCAACCCGGCTTGAGCTCGCAAAAAAGCAATTTGGCGGCATCCAGAACGTCCTGCAGGAGGTCCATGTTGCAACAATTCTCGGGGAAGCCGTTTTCTACACCGATAACGGCGCCGGAACGTTCTCAACGAACATTGGTGTCGATTGTTCGACATTGACTGCGCGTTGCCAGATTGCTTTGGACCAACTCGGGCAGATCCTCGCAGACCCGGTGACCCGGCAGACCTTGCTAAACAAAGTCAATTGGTTTGTTGGTGCGTTTGCCGGGATATCTTCACGTAACATCGTGAACCTTGTCGATGGTGCATGGTATCAGTTCACAGATGCAGATTTTCTGACGAACTTGATGGGCACATTGCTTTGATGTGCCAAGCACGCGCCGGGAATTTTTGCAGACGCCGTGGCGCTCAATGAGGATGTCAGGCGTTGCATTGCGAATGGCGTTTTCGGAGGGGAAGAAGGCCTTGACAAGTACCTGTCCTATGTCCGCACTGATGGCCATACCCAAGCCGCTGGACATGCCGCCTATGCGAAGTACGTTGATGGCGTCACCCGGTTCCTGACCGATTTCGTGCAGTCGGCTCTTATCGATCCGGCTGACTTTGCAGGATTTGTTGTGGGCGCGATCAGCGGCGACGCCGAGGATCGCGCAGCAATCAGCCAGCTCGTCACAGCGATCCGGGAAGACTCCGCCGGGTTTGCAAAGAAAGTCGGCAAGGAAATCTATGACGGGTTCATGGCCGACCACGAGAATGGCGATTACGCCAGCGCCTTTGGGCGCCTGAGCGCTGTCGATGCCTTCCTTGGTTCGAAAGGGATCGGCCAGACGGGACGCGGAATTGGGCATGTCATCAATCGGGCGCGGACTGCTCCAAATAACTTACTCGGAGGCAAAAAGCTTCGTGATGTGCGTCCTGCAGAGGCTAATGCTGGTTTTGGCAAACCACCCTATGATCCTAGCAAGTCAATTGTAGATTTCAGGGCTGATGGAACCACTCAATATGTTAGAGTTTACAATACTGGGGCGAACAGTAGTCAATCGGGTCGTTGGTTAATGAAGGCAGATGATATTCAGGGCCTCTCACCGCAGCAAATCAAAGATAAATTTGATTTACCTGAACTACCAACACGCATCACTGATTTTAAGCCTTCAAAGAACACAAGAATTAGAATAGGTACGGTCAATTCTGGTAACTTCGGTGGTAACGTCGGAGGAATTCAGTTTGAGTTGAGGATAAAAATTCCCGATAGCACATTTACCAACCCAAGATCTTTGAATTCAGAGGTTTGAAAGATGAATAGTACTCATGAGATATTGGATAGAAAAAAGATAGGGAACAATGAGTTGGTTCTTTATTTCTGGGATAACCTTGATGGTAACTCAGTTCCAAAATTATATGAAAATGTCGAATTTTTCTCCTCAGATGGTCAAAAAATTTGGACCGTGAATGGCATGGATCACTGTAAATTTTGGAGAACTCGTTATGGAGAAGATGATTTTTTTGTTAGCATAGGAAATGACGGAAAAGACTGGATTCCAAACTCTTTCAGCGGGAATTCTTACAAACTAGATGTTGCTACAGGTAAAGTTACGTACTTGAGTTTTCATAAATAATCTACATAAATTATCTCTTCCATGCAGGTGCGTGAGTAGCCTGTTGAATAGCTTGAGGCAAGGCTCAGGGGCCTGAACATTGCGGCCTGAGAGAACTGAACACCTGATCCGTCACCGGCATGAAGACCGGGGCGGTCAACGGAGACAAAAAGATGATCAGACCCGGACACACCTCAGCCTCGAAACTGACCCGGGCTCTTCACGTGTTCATGGTGTTCTTAACATCGGTATCGATGTTGCCGGGAACCGTGCCGGCTCTTCAGGCGCAGCAGATCATTATCGATCCGTCCGCCCCGTCGGGCCAGTTGCGATCATCCGGCGAGGTGAAGGGGCCGAAGACCCTGACCCTGATCTTCCTGCCCGCCAGATCACCGGGGCTCGATCGGGTCGGGAAGGTCTGGCAATCTCTTCGGGAGAACGGGCTCTCCGACCGCCTCCTTGAAGATCAGGCAGACCTTCTTGCCGCCGGATGTGATGCCTGGGCCCGGCTCATGAAAGAACCAACGGCAATCAAATCAGGTGCATCTCGCGATCGGACCCAAAACGGCCAGACCTGAGGCCCGTTAGTATGAGGCAGCGAGGTTGCCTACGGCATTTAACATCGCGTATGCAGCCAAAAGCCGTCTTCGCGCGCTTGCTTGGTCCTTATACCATCGCTCACTGCTCCCCCCCCCCCGATGGTCCCCTTCGCGCCCTCCGATTGAGATGACGCGCCCTGGTTGATGCCTGAGGGTGTTCCAGGCTTGGCAGCAGTGATCTGCGATGTCGTCGCAGGGCTTGAAAACGAGGGTCGAAAGCCAGGTGTCCCGGATGAACGGCCCCAGACGTTCTCGACCGGGTTCGCCTCTGGTGCCCTTGGCGGCCGTGGGACGAGGGTGATGTTGTCGGGGACAGCCCATTTGGGTGAGCTCTGCCCTCCCGCCCGATCAGGGATCAGGAGGGCGTGTGCCCCGGCCTCGACCTGTTGACCGATGAGCTTGAGAGGCTCAGCCATGGGGTGAGTGTCGCACCAGGGCATGACCCGCCCGTCGCCCTTGGCCCTGGCAGGGCAGATGGCGCCGAAGAGACAGGCCCCTTCGGTCCGCTGATCGTGCGTCGCGCGGGGCCGCGTCCCCCGCCGCGCCCGGCGTCGCGTGCGTCTGTTCTTCTGACCCATCCGGGCCTCGTCCTGAACCCGGACCTCGATCGGCTTGTCTGCCGGGCCGTGGTTCAAAGGGGAGGCAAGGCTTTGGGGGACGTTTTTTTGAAAGCCTCCATGAGGCCCGGGTCTTGGGTCGGTTTCGATGGTCTCAGCAAGTTCAGCCATCTGGGCCGCATCCGCATCTGGGGCCGCGGAACCCGGCGGTCGAACAGCCCTTCGGGCCCGGCTTCGTTGAACCGGGGTACCCGGTCCCTCCGGCTCTACCGGGCCATCCCACCCATCTTCGTTGCATCCGCCCGGCTCATCCCGTCATGAACACAAGCAAGCGAAAGCAAACGCCGGGCCTGACGGAGATCTTCGCTCGTCCTGGCAAGGCCGCGAAGGGGCGAAGCATCATAGTCATCACGACCGCCAACAGCTGCAGACATCGGAAATCCTGCTTTGTCTGCATGGATCCAGAGAGCAGCCGGGTTGAAAAGGCCTGAGAGACAATCAATCACGCCATTAGTATAATCTGTCGGCAGGGGAGCCCAGCGTTTCTGCAACTTGATCAAAGAACAGTTTTTCCGGTTTGGCACTTCCCATCCGGCCAGATGCAAAGACTGTATGGACCCGTTCACGAAACCCCATATCCAGCTCAATGTATGTTGCACGCCGGCACTCGTTGTTTGTGGCGACGACATTTTTGCACCCTGTCTGGCCGACCCAGTCTATAATACCATCGCTCAATGATCCCCCCCGATGGTCCCCTTCGCGCCCTCCGATTGAGAGGGCGCGCCCTGGTTGATGCCTGAGGCGTTCCAGGCTTGGCAGCAGTGATCTGCGATGTGGTCGCAGGTCTTGAAAACGAGGGTCGAAAGCCAGATGTCCCGGATGAACGGCCAGACGTTCTCGACCGGGTTCACCTCTGGTGACCTTGGAGGCCGTGGGACGAGGGTGATGGTGTCGGGGACAGCCCCTTCGGGTGAGGTCTGCCCTCCCGCCCGATCAGGGATCAGGAGGGCGTGTGCCCCGGCCTCGACCTGTTGACCGATGAGCTTGAGAAGCTCAGCCATGGGGTGAGTGTCGCACCAGGGCATGGCCTGCCCGTCGCCCTTGGCCCTGGCAGGGCAGAGGGCGCCGAAGAGACAGGCCCCTTCGGTCCGCTGATCGTGCGGCGCGCGGGGCCGCGTCCCCCGCCGCGCCCGGCGTCGCGTGCGTTTGTTCTTCTGACCCATCCGGGCTTTGTCCTGAACCCGGAGCTCTATCGGCGTGCCGCCCCATTGGCTGCGGATGTGGTCGACGACGTCGCAGACGTTTTGTTGAACGCCTCGATGGCCTCGTCGTGCTGTGCGTCGTGCTGCGGGCGGGCGGAGAGCCTGGCGACCCCCATGGCGAACCCCAAGGCGCGAAGGTCCCGTCCCGGCGTCTGACCGGGACGCCCGGTTCCTCCTGCGCCAGATCGACCCGCCGCCAGCGCCCGATGCCTCCATATCGGGCTTTGGCCCCGCCTCAACAGTCGCTGCCAGCGCCGTGCGGTGTTCGCCTGTCAGGATCGGTGTCTTTGCGGGCGCCTTGCGGGTCACCAAGGCCTCCGCGCCGCCGGCCTTGAAGCGCAACACCCCGTCCCGGATCACCTGCAGGCCCCCGCCGCCGGTGCGCGCGGCCTCGCGGCGAGACCCACCGTCGAGGATCACCGCCAGGGCAAGAAGCTGCCGCGTCTGATCCGCCTCTTCGCTCTTGCGCGCTGTGCGAGGCAGGTCATCGCCCAGAAAGTCCGCTCTCGGTTGAACAGCTGTTGCCATGGAAAACCTCCCTTGTTTTCCATGCTGAAGCATGCCGAACATCGATTGGGACCCCCCTCGGAGAGCCTGAGCCAGTCAGCCGCAGTATTATGACATTCTTTGGTGATCTCGATCTGCCCGACGATTGCATTGTTGAATGCGTCGAGATCTTCCGCCGGTATCCAGTATTCTGTGTGTTCTCGGCCACCAGCTTCCTCGACCATGTATTGATCAGGAAAACTCTTTTGCACTTCAAATTCTGTGACAAATCCGGACCCGCTTGCAGGCACGTTCCAGGCACGAGCAATTTTGATCGCATAGTCTTTCGTCAGAACCGGATAGAAGATTGGTTGTTCTGGCAGACGGGGCGGAAAGACCTGCATGTCCGCATCACGAATTAACTGAAGTTCTATGGGGCCGACCGGGCGCCAAAGCGTGACGGTTTCGCTTCCGATGGTCATCGGAACTCCTAAGCCGCCAAACCCTCAAACAATGGCCAGCAATCCGTCTTCCCGTGCAGGCCTTCGATCATGTTCTCGGGATGCGGCATGAGGCCGATGACGTTTCCGCCGCGGTTGACCACACCGGCAATGTCGTTGACGGCGCCATTGGGATTGGTGTCTTCCACATATCGGAACACGACGCGGCCTTCGCCTTCCAGCTCTTTCAGCTTTTCAGGCGTTGCGAAGTAATTGCCGTCACCATGAGCAACAGGGCAGGAGACAACGTCACTCTTGTTCATGCCTGAGGTGAAAAATGTTGAGTCATTTTCAATCCTTAGCCGAACTTCCTTGCAGACGAACTTAAGGTGGGCATTTCGCATCAGGGCGCCGGGGAGGAGTTCTGTTTCGACCAGGATCTGGAAACCGTTGCAGACGCCCAGCACTTTCACGCCCCGTTTTGCAGCACGGATGATCTCCGCCATGATGGGGGAACGCCCGGCAATGGCGCCGCACCGCAGATAGTCGCCGTAGGAAAAACCGCCGGGGATCACAATGATATCCACATCCGGCAATTCGGTTTCCGCGTGCCAGACTGTCCTGGGCGCAACGCCGGTGCCGCGCTCCAGCGCCATCATCATATCACGTTCCCGGTTGATGCCGGGGAAGAGGACGACTGCGGATTTCATTTAGGCGATCTCTATGTCGTAATTCTCGATGACCGTATTCGCCAGAAGCTTGTCGCACATGGCGGTGACCGAAGCTTCGGCAGCGACCTTGTCGGCGGCTTCCACATCGAGTTCGAAATAGCGACCCTGACGAACGCCGTTGACGCCTTCAAATCCCAAACCATCAAGTGCATGTTCAATGGCTTTCCCCTGGGGGTCCAGCACACCGTTCTTCAGGGTGACTTTAACTTTGGCTTTCATAACCGGCATCTCTGGGCTCTAAGATTTTTCAGCTTGGGTGATTGAACCGTCACGATCTGACTTCACCAGGACGGGTTTTCCGCCTTTGGCAGGTTCACTTTTGCTTATGATACCCAGACGGCTGGCAACTTCCTGATAGGCTTCGACCAATCCACCGAGATCGCGGCGGAAACGGTCCTTGTCCATTTTCTCGTCAGTCTTCAGGTCCCACATCCGGCACGTATCGGGGCTAATTTCGTCGGCCAGAACCGTACGCACCATATCGTTCTCATAGTGCCGCCCGAACTCGAGCTTGAAGTCCACCAGACGGATGCCGACTGCGGCAAACATGCCACACAGAAAATCGTTGATCCGCAGCGACATGGCCATCATGTCGTCTATTTCCTGCGGTGCGGCCCAGTTGAACGCCGCAATATGTTCTTCAGTGATCAGCGGATCGCCGAGTTCATCTGACTTGTAACAGAACTCCACAATGGCGCGGGGCAATTGGGTGCCTTCTTCAACACCAAGGCGCCTGGCCATTGTGCCAGCGGCCGTGTTGCGCACGATTACTTCAACCGGAATGATCTCAACCTGACGTACGAGTTGCTCGCGCATATTGAGGCGTTTGAGGAAGTGGTGCGGAATGCCAATTCCGCCAAGGCGCTCGTAAATGAATTCCGATATCCGGTTGTTCAGGACACCTTTTCCGTCAATCACTGCTTTCTTTTGAGCATTGAACGCGGTGGCATCGTCCTTGAAATACTGAATGAGAGTGCCGGGCTCGGGACCCTCGTACAGAATCTTCGCTTTGCCCTCGTAAATCTGGCGGCGTTTACGGGCCATCTTTGTCCCTTTGAATTGAGTTGTCTGTGCCGTTTAGCGTGCAATTTCCGGCAGAGTTGGACGGCTGGGCGCTATCAGGAAGCATTTCGATTCGCTGTCAGCCTTGTTCAGGAAACTACTTCATCGCGCACTTTCACACAATCGTAGCAGGTGAATTCAGGTGAACTATCAACAAGGGGTATCCAAGGAAACGAAATGTAAGGGATTGCACGCTAGGTTGTATTATTGCCGATAACCCGGCTGGGGACAAGCTGGAGCCTTTTTGTGATTGATCGCATATTTGAAAACGGCCCTGTATGCATTTTTATGTGGGGGGACATGGGTCCGCGTCCTGTGCTGCGCGTAACGAAAAATGTTGCTGCAATTACAGGGTATAGTGCTGATGAATTGACCGCCGGTAAGGTGGCGTATGAACAGCTGGTACATCCAGAAGATTTGACCGGGTTGCAGTCTGCCTGGTCGCATTGGCGCCAGCATGATAGTGCGTCGAGTTTTGACAGATCTTACAGGCTTTTCAACAAATCCGGTGAAATTGTCTGGGTTTCAGAGCATAGCGAACTTGCGCCGTCAAAATCAGGTACGGGCCATACAATTTTAGGTTATGTGGTCGACGTATCGGAATTCAAATTCGAACCAGTCACATCTGGACCGACTACGGGTGCTGAGGATACGGTGCTTCAGAACGAGTTCGTGGCGAACATGAGCCACGAGATCCGTACGCCGCTTAACGGTATTCTGGGCATGGCAGAATTGCTGGGGAAGACTGAACTCAATGACGAGCAGCAGTCTTTTGCCAATACGATCCTGAACTCGGGCAATGCGCTCCTCACAATCATCAACGACATCCTTGATCTGTCAAAGATTGATAGCGGACAGCTTGAGCTCGCCTCCGCACCATTTGGGTTGCGTGAAGCAATTGAAGATGTGGCAGTGCTTCTTTCAACGTCAGCAGCGAGCAAGGAAATTGAACTTGCCGTGCGGGTCCAGCCGGGCATCCCGGATGCGTTGATTGGTGATGTGGGGCGGATCAAACAGATCGTTACCAATCTCATTGGAAATGCGGTGAAATTTACCGAAAAAGGGCATGTGGTGGCGAATGCCTCTGGTGAGCGGCACGATGATATATTTGCTCTGCGGGTCGAAATCGAAGATACTGGGATCGGCATTCCGGAAGAAAAAATTGCGACGATTTTCGAGAAGTTTTCCCAGGTCGATGGCAGCGTAACCCGCAACCAGGAAGGTACTGGACTGGGGCTTTCCATTTCCAAGCTTCTGCTCAAGCAGATGGGCGGCAGAATTGGCGTTGAAAGTGTTGCAGGAGAGGGATCAAAATTCTGGTGCGAAATTCCGCTCGAAGTTTATGAGCAGGGTCTGACCGCGCCGCAAGTGCCAACCGGGTTTTCAGGCGCACGAATACTTTTGGTCGATGACAACAAGGTCAACCGCGAGATACTTGAAGAGCAGCTGGCGTCCTGGGGTTTTGCCGTGAAATCGGTGGCAAACGGCTGGGATGCCTTGAGCGAGACCACTCAGGCTGCGATTGAAAACGACCAGTTCGCGCTCATTATTCTGGATCGCCAGATGCCGAACATGTCTGGCGAAGATGTGCTCAAGATCCTCAGAAACCAGAAAGGCAGTTCTGAGACGCCTGTCATTACACTCACATCAGTGGGGCAACAGGGCGATGGCAAGATCTGGCGAGAACTCGGTGCAAATGCCTATCTGCTCAAACCTGCGCGGTCATCGGTTCTGCTTGAGACGGTAGTTGGGTGCCTTGAACAAGCGCCGATGGTACAGAACGCTGCGGACGTTCCTCAGGATAATAATGAGCAGGTTCAACAACCAGTTACGGTTGAAGCGCCCACGGCTCCTGTCGCGGCGGCAGAATCGATTCCTACACCTGCGCAACCTACCGCGCCCGCTGAGCCGGTGAGCGTGCCGTCAGCACCTGCGGCAGTCGTTGACAAGACTCCGCGTTTGGCTCCGGTCCAGGAAACGGTTTCATGGGCAGACCCACCAGCAGATGACGATGGTTCCGGCCTTCAGATCCTCGTTGCAGAGGACAACAAAATCAACCAGACCTATTTTGAGTTTGTCCTGTTGGATCTTGGCCATTCTTTCGAAATTGCGTTCGACGGTCTGCAGGCCATTGCAGCCTATAAACGCGATCATCCAAAGCTTGTGCTTATGGATATCTCCATGCCCAATCTCGGGGGCGTTGAAGCTGCACTGGCCATCCGCAAGTATGAGCAGGAAAACAACATTCCGAAAGCCCCTATCGTGGCGCTCACGGCTCATGCCCTGAAGGGGGATCGGGAATCCTTGCTGAAACAGGGGCTCGATGACTACGTGGCGAAACCTGTTTCTCCCGAGAAACTGAAGTCCGTTGTTGAAAAATGGCTAAACGCGAACGGTGAGGCCCTCGCGCCAAGTGCGGCGTAGTTACCAATCATCGCCGGTTGATTTGGATCATTGTCAAAGCTAATGCTTGCCGCGAACCATTGTCTTTCCCATATCTAATGGAACAGATGAAAAGAAACAGGCCCGGATTTTGTGGCCCCTGATTGGAGAATTGCGGACAAATGAGTGGTCTCGACAAACGTAAAGAAGGTTTTGAGAAAAAGTATGCGCTTGATGCAGAACTTGAGTTCAAGGCAACCGCCCGGCGCAACAAGCTGCTTGGCTTGTGGGCCGCAGAGCATCTGGGCCTAAGCTGCGATGAGGCAGAGGTCTACGCGATGACAGTCGTCAAGGCTGATTTTGAAGAAGTTGGCGATGAAGACGTGTTCCGGAAGGTTCGCAGCGACTTTGACGACAAGAATGTCGATCAATCCGATCACCAGATCCGCCGGACCATGGATGAGTTGATGGCCACGGCAGCCGAGCAGATCAAGAACGAAGCCTGAGCCATTGTTCCCGAGATCACACCGATGACCGATTTTCGGGCGCTTTTGAACACGGGGGAGCCCGTATTCATGTCCTGGTCGCTTATGCCGGATCCTTTGGCGACAGAGGCCCTGGCAGACGGCTCGTGGGATGCCTGTTGCATAGATATGCAGCATGGTTTTGTGGACTATGCGGATCTGCTGGCAATGGCGACTCCTGTTTTCGCTGCGGGGAAACCTGTAGTTTTGCGCGCAGCTCTGCAGGACTATGCAAACATGGCCAAGGCATTGGATCTCGGTGTCGAAGCGGTAATTTGTCCGATGATCAATTCTGCCGATGACGCGCGAGCTTTCGTATCGGCAACCAAATATCCGCCGGTCGGTCAGCGTAGCTACGGTTCATACCGGGATGGAAGAGTTCGCGATATTGCAGGGAAGGGCGCACTTGCCACGATCAATGCACGGACCTGCAGTTTTGCTATGGTAGAAACAGGGGCCGCTCTGGATTCCATCGACCACATTTGCGGAACTGACGGCATAGACGGCATCTTTGTCGGACCGAATGATCTCAGTGTTTCGTTGACGGGCGGGGCCGGCCCCGTGGATTCTGCAGGGCCGGAAGTTTTGGAAGCGCTGGATCTGATCGTCGCAAAATGCACCGAGTATAACATTGTGCCGGGGATCTATGCTGGTTCACCAGAACACGCAAAGACTTATCTAGCCAAGGGCTTTCGTTTCTTTGCTCTTGGCAGCGACATAGGCTTCCTGGAGAGTGCAGGCGAAGCTGCGCTTGCTCAGGCCAGGTCTTAATTGTCCAATTGACATCGCCTGTTGGCTCGGGCGACAATTGCCCCACAAACGGTTCTCCGGGAGTATTGGTTTTGGATCGAAGTGTTCCAGTTCACCAAGGATTTGACCAGGCCATAGACCGGTTGATCGATTTAACGCTTTCTGCCGGCCCGGCCGAGGCGCTGACCGACAAGTATTTCAGCCACACAAAGCGTATTGCCCAGGCAAACGGCGATTGCGAAGTGACTTACGCTATCTTCATGAGACGGCGCGTGATCGCGGCTCTGGAGACAGCCTGCCGGCTGATCAAGCGTCTTGCGCCGGATGCGCGGATCACGCGTTGCTTTGAAGACGGCGAAGTTGTTCTGACAGAACAGAAATTAATGGAGGTTACAGGGCCGTTCTCTCAACTCTCTGAAGTCGAGACGCTGCTCTTGCAAAAGGTTGGTTTGCCATGTGTAGCCGCCAACAATGCCTATGAAATGTGCCGGGCCATGCCGTCATCAGCTTTCATGGATATGCACGCCCGTCACGGTTCCGGCCCGGAGATGAACTTGTTGGCTGCCTATGGCGCGGCGGTCGGCTCCCACGCTGCCAAACAGCAAGATCCTGAAATAGTTGGGTTTACTGGATCTTCGCAAGATTTGACCGCTCCGATGTTCGGATCTGAAAAGGGCATGGGCACAATGCCTCACGCCTTGATCGGTTTCACCAGAAGTGACGTTCTGGAAGCTACAAAATTGTTTGTGGAGGCTGTTCCCGACAACCCGGTCGCAATTGCTCTCGTCGACTATGCGGGCAAGGAAATCACGGACAGCTTAGCTTGCGCCAAATGGTTCTTTGATGAAGCTGAATTGCACAGGCAAGGCAAGACCTTTGGGGTGCGCCTCGACACCCATGGTGGCCGTTTTGCTGAAGGCCTGGACTACGAACTCTCCGTCAAAACAGTTGGCGACTGGATGGGAGTTTCTGGCGAATACACGATTGTGGAACAGGTGCTGGGCCTGCGGGCCTTCCAGCTTGATGCGAGTAACATCCTGGTTGACCGCGTCCGGCGTATTCTTTTCGGGGCTGGGGTTTCTGTCGCGTCGATTATTTCCACGCGAAAAAAACTTGATGAAGCCGGTTACAAGGATGCCAGAATCGTGGCCTCGTCCGGATTTGGAGTGCAGAAGTGTCAGGTTATGGGGGCAGCAAATGCCCCGGTCGATATGGTTGGGACCGGATCATTCCTGCCGGCCACCTTGTCGGAGACCTATGCTACCGCAGACATCATCTCCTATGACGGACAGCCAAGGGTCAAAGTAGGCCGGGAGTTCCTGTTCGATTGATGTGGCCCAAACCCAATCAACTCCTGCTGTGGTCCGCCATTGCTGTGGCTGGTGTCATGGGTTGGCAGCACTATCAAAAGGTCTACGAAGACAAAGGCCGTCTTCTTGTTTCTGTAGAAGGTGAAACGGCTTTTCTGTCATGGCATACAGGAGTCGATCTGCCAATGGCCCGGCGCATGATCGAAGCGTTCGACAGATCCAAGGCCAAAGTTAAACGCATCGTGATCGATTTGAGCTCTCCCGGCGGATCGTTGTACGAGGGCGCCGAAGTGATCAAGGTCATTGATCACATGAAACAATCGCACAGGGTCGACACTCACGTCGGCGAGAGGAACATTTGTCTGTCCATGTGCGTGCCGATCTTCTTGCGCGGGCATAAACGGTATGCGGCCAGATCTTCGCGCTGGATGTTTCATGAACCGTATTACGCCGACGCGTTCAGCGGGGAGAAGACCAGAAAACCGAAGTTCGAGGTGCAGTACACTGCGCGCAAATTCTTCCGGCGCTATTTTACAAATTCACAAATGGATCCCGTGTGGCGCGCCCGGCTTGAGAAGGAATGGAAGGGGAAAGAGGTTTGGAAAACCGGTCTGCAATTGTTCGAAGAGAAATCGAATATCGTCACGGATCTGTTTTAGCCTTGCGCGGCACCAGGCGCATGATCGCCGGCAAGAAGAGCAGATCACCAAAGATGGCTGCGAAGACCACCAGGCAGGTCACCTGACCGTATAACTGCACCATGGGCATGCTGCTCAGCATTATTGCCCCTAGTCCCGACATCAAAACCATCGCAGTGAAAATCACCACGGGCCCGATGGCTTGGAATGTTTCGCGCAATGCGGCATCATCGGCTGGATGTTTTTCCTGGGAAAGTTTGTGGCGGATAAAAACGTGAATGGTGCTGTCCACGGCGATGCCAAAGCCAACCGTGAAAGCGATCACCGATGTGAATTGTAAGCCGTTTCCTGCCGCGTACAGAAAGGTTCCGGCAATTGTCAGGGGGAACAGATTTGGTACGATGCTCATCATCGCGGCTGACCAGGATCTCAATGCAAGTCCCATCAGCACGATGATGATGATAATGGCAAACAGCAGGCTGTAGTTCAGCTGTTTGATCATAGAGCCGCTCATGCTGGCAGCAAGAGGAGTGATCCCGGACATACTTGCTTTCAGCCCAGGGTTTTCCCGTTCCAGTTCATTGAGTCTTGAACGAATGGAATTGGTACGCATTACAACATCTGCAGATTCCATCTCCCGGTGATAGCCGACAACAATTGCCGAATTGTCTTTTGTTGAGATGAGCCTGCTGTCCAACTGCTCTTCGAAATTCCTAAGGTGCTCATTAGCTGTTTGATTTTCCCAAGCGATCCAGTCAGCAATGCTTGCAACTGAAAATGTGGCGGTTATGCCGGCAGCGTTTGCCAGGATCGCGTCCGCTTTCCGGACCACATTGACCACTTGTGGCGAGAGCAGATCTTGCGGTTTTGACCATTGAAGGAAGATCCGGGCCGTATTCACACCCGACAGGTTCCTGTCGATTTTTTCGTGTCCGATTGCCGGTTCGCTCTTGCGGGGCAGGTGTTCAGCATAGCGATAGCGGGGCTCGTTCTGAGCATAAAAGATCCCGCAGATCACCAGAAGAGACACTCCTGAAAAAGCGATTGTTTTTGGCCGGCTCAGCACAAGCTCGATCAACTTTGAACTGATCGCATCGATCAAGGCGCCCACGCGCGTTTCGCTCTGGATCTTTGCGTCGTTTCTGCCGGTCTTGGCCAGAACGAGGGCAGCAGCTGGTGGAAAGCTGCACATGATGGCGATGTAGGCAATGATTGTGCCGGCTGCAGCTGTGAGGCCGAAGTGCCCCACAAATTCGTTTGCAAAAATCGCGAGCGTTGATAGCGCTATGGCCGTGGTGAGAGATGTGAGTACACAAGCAGGTCCGACCTCCAGCACAGCCTCTTCGACCGCCTTTGCCGCCAATGTGCCGCGTCTCATTTTTCTCCGGATTGCAAACATCAGATGCAAGCTATCACAATAGGCAATGACCATAACGAGCGTAGGCACGATGGTCGTCAGTATGTTGATGTTTTGCCCAAGCACCCACATGCCGCCTATAAGCCAGGTCACCGCGATCAGCACGGGCATGACGATGAGCAGGATATGATCCCAACGCCGGAAGACCAGCCAGGCGATCAGGAACCCGAGCACAACGCCAGTGACCTGGAAGATTTTCTGATCGCGGATCAGTGTCTCGACGATGGTGACACGCATGGCCGGGATGCCGGAAAAGGAAACCTTGATTTCGCTATCCCGGAGGAGCCCGGACGCGATTGTCCGCATGCGGTTCAGGGTTTCACCAAGCTCAGCCACTTCACCCGGGATTTTCCGGAGACCGATAACAAGGAGCGCCATGCGACCGTCCGCCGAGATCAAACGGTTTTTTATGATCGGGTGGGCGAACAGCTCTTGTTTCAATTCAGCCCAATTCGCGACTTCGGAAAGATCATCCGGCAACAACGGATTTGCGTTGCCCTCTGAATCCGGACGCTGCCGGGCCGAGAACAAGGAAGTGACGCTCTGAACCTCTTCCAGGAAACGCAACTCAATATGCAGATCACGTAGTTTTTCCAGACGCTGCGGCGTTATGAGGTCGCTGGCTTCGGCAAGTATCATGACATCCAGCTCTGATCCTGGATATTGCCGGGTCATTTCCTGAAAGGTTTGAAAATCTGGGGTTCTGGTTTTGAAGACCTCGCGCAGATCGCTTCGAAATTCGATGAAGGTGGATGCAGCAAAGAGAATGATTGTGAGAATTGCAACGAAAGTCAGGCTGAGACGCGTGAAGCGGAGAGCCAGGAGTCCCAAGCGTTCCAGACCAAATCCAACGCTCATTGATCGTGATCCCTGTGCCGGCCGTGTCACTTGCGGAATGTGGCGTTGAGGGCTTGGAATTGCCGTCCAGACCCATCTGTGGCCCTGATCGAATTACGCATTCGCTTGCCGCCGCCTGAAATGGACAAGGAGAAACGGCTTCGCACGGGCTTGCCTTTTTTGTCTTTGCCACGGAAGTTAAGCGTCAAACTTCTGGCACCGCAGCTGCCGCGAGCAGTTGCGCGGCGACCCGTGCTGTAACTGCCGTTCAGCCGGTTTCCTGAAACCATGAGTGCACCGGTCGCGGTAAAGCCGCCTGAAGTGCCGTGGCACTTGATTGACTGCGAAAGCTGGGAGGCCGCTGCATTCCAGGTAAAACGAACACGGCAGCGTGCGGTCTCATTCTTGGCGGTTGCGTTGCGCTTCATCCGGCCCTTGCCGGACCAGTTTCCATCAAGGAGCTTGAGCACACCGCAAGCAGCATTCGCAGACGAGACTGGTGCTGCAATGAGTAGCGCCAGGGCGGCGAAACCTGTTACCAGAGCGCGCAACGGGTTCAGGAAGCAGGCATGCGGGGCAGGGGGCATTGGGGTTTTGTCCGGTTGGCTACGTGGTGGCACTTGCGAATGAACGACGCAACAATATCTGACTCGCACTTGTCTTTGGCGTCTATTGCATTGTGGATATTTTGTTGGCCGCAAAAGCAAGAATCCGATGGGGCCAGTGCGGGAAACGCACAAGTCGTCTGGAAAGGGAAGTTCTAATGACACGCGATGAGAAGAAGGCGCTGGTCCAGCGCCTGCATGAGAGCTGGAACACGGGCGATCTCTCAAGCGTGCCCTCTGTTTACGCCGAAGACATTGTCGTTCACTGGTCAAAGAGTTATCCCGTGCCTGGGTCGAGGGGGCTGGACGAAGTACGAGAGGCATCGCCAGAACGCGAGACGGGTTTCCCGATTGGTACGGGCGGGTGGTTGATATGATTATCGAGGATGATCGCGTGGTCACCCGATACATCCCAACCGGAACGCATCTTGGGCCATTTGCCGGGCAGGATCCTTCCGGGGCAAAAGTCGAAATCGATGAAATCTCCATTTACCGGATTGCTGACGGGAAAATCGCCGAGCAATGGTGCCAGATGGATGACCTGACAATGATGCGGCAGATCGGCGGCTAACGGGAGCGCGCTGAAGCGTTGCGGCGCATGCCGGAAGGCGAGGTGATATTGCCACGATTGCCGAAGTTCTGCATGGCCATCTGCTTTGAAGTGACCTTCTTCTCCTGGATCCGAGGAGCGTTTTCTGCGAGTTCGGCGTCGGTTGGATTGCTTGCTGCAGGTGTTACGCGTTTCTTCGCCAATCTGGCTTTGGCCCGCGCGCGGGCTTTGGCTTTTGTCATGTGGTACCGTGACCTTTCCATCTGGGCTCGCAGGCCAGGCACGGATTTGCACCTGTCTACCTGAGGCTCATAAAAAGGAGAGTACGCCTCTTTTCACAGCTTGTCGAATTATGGCCCCTTATGTGAGCTGCCCTTTGATGATCCTTTGACCGGGCGTTCTCGGAAAATCCTGCACGACTTCGTAAAATTTCGGCAGCTGAAATGCGGCGAGCCTCGGTTTCAGCCAAACGGCCAATTCTTCAGACCGCAGCTGCGATCCTTCAGACAGTCGGACGAACAGCTTGATGTCCTGCTCACCCACTTCTGCGTCCACGCCTGTTGCCGCGCATTCCTTTACGTCTGGATGGGAGGTGACGACGCTTTCAATCTCCCAAGCGGACATGTTCTCGCCCTTTACCCTGATGCTGTCGGACATGCGGCCATGAAACCAGAGGTCTCCGTCTTCGTCGAGCGACCCAGGATCGCCCGTGTGCAACGCGCCATCGATGAGCGTTCTGCTTGTTGCTTCTTCGTTGCGAAAATATCCGGCGAAGAGAGCGCCGGTTTCTGTTTCCCGAGCCACAATTTCACCTCGGCCCTCCTCATTTGCGTTCTCGATGCTGACGTTCAGCCAAGGCAGGGGGCGGCCAACGGAATCCACCTTGCCGCTTACATTCACGCTCGTCACACTGGAGGCCTCGCTCATGCCGTAACATTCACGAATCGGGATGCCAAAACGCTCTTCAAACTGCACCCGGGTTTCCGCCGGGCATCCTCCGCCCCAGGCAATGCGAACGCCATGATCCTTGTCGTCAGGCCTGACGGGTTGCCCAAGCAACATCTGCAGTATACCGCCCAGATGGTGGATATGCGTGGCGCCGGCCTCGGCCACATCGCGCCAGAAGCGTGACGCACTGAGCCGCGGCACCATCGCAATGCGCACGTTCACAAGCATTGGCAGGATGAGGATTTGCGCAAGTAATCCGTCTTGGCCGTGCTCAATTGTCTCGCATCTCGATGGATCAACCGCGCAGGCGCGAATGGCTTCCTGATGTTTTTCATCGGCGACCGCCAGCTGTGGATTGCAGTGCTCAAGAATGTACGCCAAACCCTGGCCGACCAGCCGCGTGTTCACCGGTACCCAAGTCACATCTGCCAGGGCGAGGCCAAAGCCGATGCCTGGGCGTGCAATTGGCCAAATGTGAGCGTTTCTCCTTCGAAACGTGCAAACACCCGATCGGGCTCGGTTGCGGCCAACCGTTCGAAGGTTTCAAGAAATCCGGGATTGTCCATAACGAGCGGTCACCAGCGACCCTTTTGGCCAGGAATGCCTCCATCATTCGGGCCGGCTCGTCGGTTTCGCAGGATTCTCCCTGATTGCGAACACCGGCATTCATCGCTTCGTCAAACCCCTGCTCGGTCATCTCTCCAAACCCATGTGCGAAGCTGAGCAAAAGCGGCTCGATACCTGTGTTATGCGGACGGCAAAAAGCCCGGAATCGCCTGATCTGCAGTTCGCAGGCCGCCAACATCGAACCTTGCAGACCCATTGGAACCCCAGATTTGACTTGCGGGCCACAATCGTCCAGTGTCACCCCATGACAACGACACTTGGGAAATGTCGGATTGATAAACAAATCATCTCCTGCCCCCGCAGCACCGAAGACGCCCTCGGCCAGTTTTTGGATTTCACGCCGGGCCTTCGGCCCCATCCAATAGATGCAACGAAGCAATGACCACCCGCGATGACGATAAGCACACCCGAACGCGCTCTTGAAGAGGCCCTGGTCGCCAGGCTGCGGGACCTCAAGTACGAATATCGCCCCGATATCATTGATCGAGCCACGCTTGAAGCGAACTTCAGGGAAAAGTTCGAAGCCCTGAATCGTGTCACTCTCACGGACGACGAGTTCCAGCGACTCCTCGACGGGATCGTCACACGGGATGTGTTCGAAGCCGCCCGTTCCCTCCGGAACCGCGAAGCATTCAGCCGCGACGATGGAACCCCGCTCAACTACACCCTCATCAACATCAGGGATTGGTGCAAGAACGCCTTCGAGGTCGTCAATCAGCTCCGCATCAATACCGACAACAGCCATCACCGCTACGATGTCATGCTCCTGATCAACGGTGTCCCCGTGGTTCAGATCGAGCTGAAGACGCTCGGGATCAGCCCCCGGCGGGCGATGGAGCAGATCGTCGACTACAAGAACGACCCGGGCAACGGATATGCCAGGACGCTTCTCTGCTTCGTTCAGCTTTTCATCGTCAGCAATCGCACCGACACGTGGTATTTCGCCAACAACAACGCGCGGCATTTCGCCTTCGACGCGGACGAGCGGTTCCTTCCGATCTACCGGTTCGCGGCCGAGGACAATACGAAGATAACCCACCTCGACGATTTTGCCGATCGGTTCCTCGCCAAGTGCACGCTTGGCCAGATGATCAGCAAATACATGGTCCTTGTCGCCAGCGAGCAGAAGCTCCTGATGATGCGCCCGTACCAGATCTATGCGGTCAAGGCGATTGTCGACTGCATCGATCAGAACTGCGGCAACGGCTACATCTGGCACACGACCGGCTCGGGCAAGACACTCACCTCCTTCAAGACCGCGACACTGCTCAAGACCAACGAGAACATTCACAAGTGCCTCTTCGTCGTCGACCGGAAGGACCTCGACCGCCAGACCCGCGAGGAGTTCAACCGGTTCCAGGAGAACTGCGTGGAGGAGAATACCAACACCGCGGCGCTTGTCCGCCGCCTCCGGTCCGACGACTACGCGGACAAGGTCATCGTCACCACCATCCAGAAGCTGGGACTCGCCCTCGACGGGAACAGCCAGCGCAACAGGAAAAGCATCGCTCGGGGGCGGTCAACGTTCAGGCAGAGGCTGGAGCCGCTCCGCGACAAGCGGATGGTCTTCATCTTCGACGAGTGCCACCGCTCGCAGTTCGGCGAGAACCACAAGGCCATCAAGGAGTTCTTTCCGAAGTCACAGCTTTTCGGCTTCACCGGAACCCCGATCTTCGAGGACAACGCGACCGTCACGCAGATCGAGGCAGACGTCGCCACCCTTCGAACCACCGCGGACCTCTTCCAGAAAGAGCTCCACGCCTACACGATTACGCACGCGATCGAGGATCGGAACGTCCTCCGCTTCCACGTCGATTACTACAAGCCAAAAGACGGCGCCGCCCCAGGGCCGGGTCAGACGCCCGCCAAGCAGGCGGTCGCCGAGGCCATTCTCGACAAGCACGCCGCCGCGACCGGAGACCGACGCTTCAACGCGCTGCTGGCCACCGCCTCGATCAACGACGCCATCGAGTACTACGGGGTCTTCAAGAGGCTCCAGGCCGAACGCCAGGCCGCCGACCCGGAATTCGTCCCGCTCAGGATCGCAGCCGTCTTCTCGCCGCCGGCGGAGGGCGACAAGGACGTGCGGCAGATCCAGGAGGACCTTCCCCAGGAAAAAGAGGACAACCGGCACGACCCCGAGGGCAAGAAGACGGCGCTCAAGGCCATCATCGCCGACTACAACCAGCGGTACGGCACGAACCACGATATCGCCAACTTCGACCTCTATTATCAGGATGTCCAGCAGCGTATCAAGGATCAGCAGTTCCCCAACCACGACCTGCCCAGAAAGGGCGAGGAAAAGATCGACATCACCATTGTCGTCGACATGCTTCTCACCGGCTTCGACGCAAAATTCCTCAACACGCTCCATGTCGACAAGAATCTCAAGCATCACGGCCTGATCCAGGCCTTTTCCCGCACCAACCGCGTTCTCAACGCGACCAAGCCTTATGGCAATATCCTCGACTTCCGTCATCAGCAGGCCAATGTCGACGCTGCAATCGCCCTGTTCTCCGGCGCGCAGGCTGACCGGGCCCGGGAGATCTGGCTGGTCGACAAGGCCCCCGTCGTCATCGGGAACTACAAACAGGCCGTCGCCGACCTCGGCGAGTTCATGAACTCACAGGGCCTCGAAGCCAGGCCCGAACAGGTGAACAACCTGAAGGGCGACGACGCGCGCGCCCTGTTCATCAATAGTTTCAAGGAGGTCCAACGGTTCCAGACGCAGCTTGACCAATATACCGACCTCACCGATGAGCAACGGGCGCAAATCGAACAGGCCCTCCCCGGGGACGACCTCCGCGCCTTCCGCGGCGCCTATCTCGAAACCGCCCGGCGGCTGAAAGACCAGCAGGGCAAGCCCGGTGCGGACGGCGAGCCGCCCAACCCCGAGGTCGACCAGCTCGACTTCGAGTTCGTGCTCTTCGCCTCCGCCCTCATCGATTACGACTATATCATGAAGCTGATTGCGAAGTACTCGGGTCAGGATCCGCAGAAGCTCCGGATCAGCCGCGACCAGCTCATCGGGCTGATCCGGTCCGACGCCAAGTTCCTCGACGAGCGGGAGGAGATCACCGAATACGTCCGTTCGCTCAAGGAGGGCGAAGGCCTCGACGAGGCCGCGATCCGCGCCGACTACGAACGGTTCAAGGCCGGGAAGCAGGCCGGGGAGATTGCCGGCCTCGCCCGGGACCACGATCTGACGCCCGAATCGCTGGCGGATTTCGTCGAGACCATTCTTCAACGGATGATCTTCGACGGCGAACGGCTCACCGACCTGATGGAGCCGCTCGATCTGGGCTGGCGCGAGCGCCGCGAGCGTGAACTCGACCTGATGGACGATCTCGTTCCCCTCCTGAACAAGCGGGCTCACGGCCGGGAGATCTCGGGCCTCAACGCCTATGAGCACGCGCGATGACCGCCGACACGCCATTGGCGCCGAAGCTGCGGTTTCCGGAGTTTCACGACGCGCCCGGCTGGCCACGTCGCTTGATGAGCCGTTACCTGAGCGAAAGCCGGATCAAGGGGAGCGGAGGACATGAAGCAAAGAAATTAACTGTGAAATTATGGGGAAAAGGCGTTTTCAAGAAAAATGAGAGTGTGCAGGGTAGCGCAAACACCCAGTACTATCGCCGACGCGCCGGACAGTTCATTTACAGTAAACTTGACTTTCTAAACCAAGCCTTCGGCATCATCCCGGTGCATCTGGACGGATTCGAGTCAACCGTTGATCTTCCGTGCTTTGACATCGCTTCAGAGATGAAACCGAAGTTCCTGCTGGAGTACGTTCAGCGAGAACAGTTCTACAAGACCCGCGGAGAAATCGCAGACGGCGGCAGGAAGGCGAAACGCATCCAGGTAGCCACGTTTCTGGATTGCCCAATCTATACTCCATCCGAGCAGGAGCAGCAGAAGATTGCCGCTTGTCTTGGCTCGCTGGACGACGTGATCGCGGCGCAGGGCCGGAAGCTCGAAGCCCTGCGGCATCACAAACAAGGGTTGATGCAGCAACTCTTCCCCCGGCCCGGCGAGGCCGTGCCCCGGCTGCGGTTTCCGGAGTTTCGGAATGAGCCGGGGTGGCAGCCGACCACAATCGGCAAGCACGTTGAATTGATTTCTGGATTTCCATTCGCTGGAGCCGACATCGTCGAAGATAAAAGCGGAACGCGACTATTAAGAGGGATCAACATTACCGAAGGAGTCATTCGCCACAATGTCGAGATCGATCGGTATTACTGTGGGTCTACCATGGGTCTTGAGAAATATGTTCTCAAGAAGGGCGACTTGGTAATTGGCATGGATGGTTCAAAAGTCGGCAAGAATTCGTCGCTAATTACCCCTTCAGATACTGGTGCGCTTCTTGTTCAGCGAGTGGCGAGGCTTCGGGCAAAAAACTACACGACCATCAGGTTCATTTTCTATCATGTCCACTCGCCAAAGTTCCACGCTTATGTGGATCGAATCAATACAAGCTCCGGCATCCCTCACATTAGTGCAAAGCAAATCAACGAGTTTGCCTTCTGCCTGCCGACGGAGCCCGAACAATATCGCATCGCCGACTGCCTCGGTTTGCTGGACGGTCTGATCGCGGCGCAGGGCCGGAAACTCGACACGCTCAAGCAACACAAGCAGGGCCTGATGCAGCGGCTTTTTCCCTCGCCGGTGAGCCATGGGCGCCGTTTCGACATTCACGAACCTCAACGCCCTCGCCACGCATCCGCGGCGGGAACCGGAAAACAGGCGGTGCTTCGGGAAGATCCTCCGCGAGTTCATCAAACGGCATCCCTTCAACCCCGTCCTGTTCCCGAGTGAACCGGCGGCTGAAACGAGCGACTCGACATGACCGACCGGGACCGGCAACAACTCGGCAAGACCCTCTGGGCCATCGCCGACCAGCTCCGCGGGGCGATGAACGCGGACGATTTTCGCGACTACATGCTCGCGTTCCTGTTTCTCCGCTACCTCTCGGACAATTACGAACAGGCCGCGAAAAAGGAACTCGGGCGCGACTACCCCGACGACATCGGCAACGGTGGGCGGTCCTCCCTGTCGGTGTGGTACGAGCGGAACCCCGGCGACGCGGCGGACTTCGAGAAGCAGATGCGGCTCAAGGCGCACTATGTCATCCTTCCCGGGCATCTCTGGACCGGCATCGCCCACATGGCCTGCACGCAGGATAGCGAGCTGCTCAACACGCTACGGACCGGCTTCAAATACATTGAGAACGAATCGTTCGAGAGCACGTTCTCCGGGCTTTTTTCGGAAATCAATCTCGACTCCGAAAAGCTCGGCAAGACCTACGCGGACCGCAACGCGAAGCTCTGCGCGATCATCGCCAGCATTGCCGAGGGTCTCGCGGAGTTCTCCACCGACAGCGACAGCCTGGGCGACGCCTATGAATATCTGATCGGCCAGTTCGCCGCGGGCTCGGGCAAGAAGGCCGGCGAGTTCTACACACCGCAGCGGATTTCGGACATCCTCTCCGGGATCGTCCTGCTCGACAGCCAGGAACCGACGACCGGCAGGCGCAAACGCCTCGCCAGCGTGATGGACTTCGCCTGCGGCTCGGGCTCGCTGCTGCTCAATGTGCGAAAGCGCATGGGGCCGCACGGCATCGGCAGGATCTGCGGGCAGGAAAAGAACATCACCACCTGCAACCTCGCGCGGATGAACATGCTGCTGCACGGGGTGAAGGACTCGGAATTCGAGATTTACCATGGCGACACGCTGACGAACGACTGGGACATGCTTCGCGAGACCAACCCGGCGAAAAAGCCCCGCTTCGACGCCGTGGTCGCCAACCCGCCGTTCAGCTACCGCTGGACTCCGAACGAAACGTTGGGCGAAGACGTCCGCTTCAGGAACTACGGGCTGTCCCCGAAGTCGGCGGCGGATTTCGCGTTCCTGCTGCACGGGTTTCACTATCTCAGGGACGACGGTGCGATGGCCATCATCCTGCCGCACGGCGTGCTGTTCCGGGGCGGGGCGGAGGCGAAGATCCGCCGCAAGCTCCTCGAAGACGGGCACATCGACACCGTCATCGGCCTGCCGGCGAACCTGTTCTACTCCACCGGCATCCCGGTCTGCATCCTGGTGTTGAAGAGGTGCAGAAAGCCCGATGATGTCCTGTTCATCAACGCGTCCGAGCATTTCGAGAAAGGGAAGCGACAGAACTATCTTACTGACGAGCATATCGAGAAAATCATCGGCACCTACCGGCAGCGACCGGAGAGCATCGAGCGCTACGCCAGACGCGTGGGCATGGACGAGATCGAGGCCAACGACTTCAACCTGAACATCTCGCGCTATGTCAGCACGGCCAGGGAGGAAGTGGCGATCGATCTGTCGGCCACGCACGAGGCGTTGATCGAAATCGAAAAGCAGATTGATGAGTCAACGGCGAAGCACAACGCGTTTCTGAGGGAACTTGGACTGTCGCCATTGCCGACGGCGGATTGACCGACCCGGGCCGTGCAGGGTGAACGTTCGGTTTCAGTCCCTTTCGGGGAACGCCACTGACGTCGAAGTGCTTATACTGCGGCTGACTGGCTCAGGCTCTCCGAGGGGGGTGTCAATCGATGTTCGGCCGGATTCAGCATGGAAAACAGGGGAGGTTTTCCATGGCAGCGGCTGTTCAACCGAGAGCGGACTTTCCGGGCGATGACCTGCCTCGCACAGCGCGCAAGAGCGAAGAGGCGGACTGGAGATAACAGCAAGTAGCAAAATTCGCCAAAACAGCTGGTTCAGGGAGTAGTCAGGTATGAAACCTGTTCGGGATATTGTAATTACGAGCTTTGCCCTTTCCTTCTTGGCAATACCTGAAGCCGCGCTGGCGGGGTGCAGGGACAAGCCTGCAACCGGTGTCGATGGTCCGGTTGCCGCAAGGACAAAAAGCGGTTCAAGGGGCAGAATTTTTCTGGAGGTGATTTCACCGGCTCGACCTTGCGCGAAACCGGTCTTGAGAACGCAAAACTCAGCCGTGCGGTGCTCGTGACATCCAGTCTTGCCGATGCCAACATGAAGGGTGCCGACCTGACAAGGGCAATTGGCATTCGGGCGAATGTGGCCGGCGACGTTCTGGAAGGGGCAAACCTGACCAAATCCGAATTCAGCAGGGCCAGGTTTGACCAGGTCCGACTTTTCACGTGTTACATTTTCGGGGGCCACCCTTGAAAACGCGAGCCTGGACTTTTCAAATGTTTCCAGGGCGGACTTTCGCAATTCAAACCTTGCCGGAGCTTCCGTTCAAAGGTGCGTACCTGCTCCTGGCACGATTTGAGAGAGTCGATCTTTCCACCACAAAAGGCCTTTCGGCAGATTTGCTGGCGACTGCCTGCGGCGATGCAAAAACCAAGCTGCCAGCGGGACAATCTGCTCCGGCGAGCTGGCCGTGTGATAGAAACAGCCAACCAGCCCGCATGTCGTTGCAAGCCCCGATCACGTTCTGTGTTGCTGCTGCAATCGTTGCTGTGGTGCCGGGGCCGTCCATCACGGTCATCGTTGCAAACAGTCTGCACTACGATATCCGGGCCGGCTTGTTGAACATTGCCGGCATGCAGGCAGGGCTTGTCGCGATGCTTGCGATACCGGTTGCAGGCCTCGCCACGATTGTGGAGACCATGGGACTGCGGTTCGACCGGCTTCGTTTTATCGGTGCTGCCTATCTGATCTGTCTCGGATACAGGATGTTCACGAGCCGGGCTGATTTCGAATTGGCAGAAGCAAACGGCGGGAACAGGCCAAACTTCTTTGTGCAAGGTCTGTTTGTGGTGTTGAGCAATCCGAAGGCTCTGTTGTCTTGTGGGGCCTTCATTCCGCAGTTTGTGGATGCTCATGGGAGCTATGTTTTGCAAACCATTGCTCTGGGGTCGGTCTGCATGGTTATAACCACAATAATCGATAGCGCTTATGCGTTGCCGGTCGAGAACGCCGGAAGCCGGTTGTCACGCTCGCGAATCCGCCTTACACAGCGCATCAGTGGAGCACTTCTCGTTGGTGGAGGCGTCCGGTTGGCGTTCGCGCGACGCTGGTTTAACGCCTGATCTGGAAAAAGTCGCATGCGGATTGGATATTATCCGGGCAGTTTTGATCCTGTTACGAACGGGCACCTGGATGTGATCCGCAGGGCGGGAGCCCTCGTTGACAGGTTGGTGCTGGCCATGGGCGTGCACCACGGCAAGAAACCCTTCCTGAATACGGAAACCCGCGTTGCACTACTGGAATCTGTTGCAGCGCCTATCGCCGCAGACAAGGGCTTTGAGAGCGTTGTAGAGACTTTTGACGATCTGGTGGTCGATGCCGCTCTCCGGGCCGGTGCATCTGTCTTGATCAGGGGGCTCAGAGATACCACCGATTATGCCTATGAGGTGCAAATGGCCGGTATGAATGCAGAACTGGCGCCTGGTCTGGAAACAATCTTTTTGCCGGCCAGCGGGCCGGTTCGCCACATTGCTTCCTCATTGGTCAAGCAAATCGCCCTTATGGGGGGCGATATTTCAGGCTTTGTCCCGAAAGAAGTCGAAGACGCCATCAGATACTCTATGAAACAGGATTAAAAAACGGGTGTAACTTATGAAAAGACGCGCATTTCTTGGAATCTTTGCCGCGGGCATGATGGGTGCGGCGCTTCCTGTCTCCAGCCAGGTGCTGGATCCGGAGAATACGCTTTATCTGGAAACGCGTTACGGACGCACGGTCATCAGGATGTATCCACATCTTGCGCCAGAACATGTTGCCCGGATCAAAAAGCTGGCGCGTGAAAAGTTCTATGATGGTCTGAAGTTTCATCGCGTGATGGAAGGCTTTATGGCCCAGACCGGCGATCCGACCGGCACAGGCCGTGGCGGTTCCAAGTACCCCGATCTTCGCGCCGAATTTTCACTGTATCCGTTCGAGCGCGGCGTGGTTGGGATGGCGAGGTCCAGCGACCGGCATAGCGCCAACAGTCAATTCTTCATCATGTTTGCCCGCAACACAGGCCTGAACGGCAAATATACCGTGTGGGGCGAGGTGGTCTCAGGCCTTGGGTACATCGACAAGATCCGTCGCGGTGAAAAAGGTTCAGGCGCTGTTCGCAACCCGGACATAATGAAATCTCTGCGGGTCGCCGCGGACGTAAAATAACAACTCAAATTCAACAGAAAGACAATTTTCATGGACATCAGTGATCCCGAGAACACGCTTGTGATGGAAACGAGCAAAGGCAAAATCGTCATTGAGATGCGCCCCGATCTGGCGCCTGGCCATTGCGGGCATATCAAAAAACTCGCGCGCAAGAAATTCTATGACGGCATCAAGTTTCATCGCGTGATTGACGGGTTCATGGCGCAGACGGGCTGTCCGCATGGCACCGGGACGGGTGGATCGCAATACCCGGATCTCCAGGCTGAATTTAATTCAGAGCCGCATGTGCGCGGCATTTGCTCCATGGCGCGGTCGTCCATGCCGAACAGCGCCAACAGCCAGTTCTTCATCTGCTTTGATGATGCGCGCTTTCTGGACAAGCAATATACGGTCTGGGGCAAAGTCATCGAAGGCATGGACGTGGTCGATGCGATTCAAAAGGGCGAGCCACCGCGGAACCCTGACAACATCGTTGGAATGAGCGTCGCAGCTGATCTTTGAACGAGGCGCTTGCGCTTCAGCCTTGCTTGTCCCGGGACATGGCCTGTGCGCGTAGATGCTTTTGATTTTGACCTGCCGAAAGAACGGATCGCCTTGAGACCGGCGGTGCCGCGTGACAGTGCGCGGTTGCTTGAGGTTCAGGAAGGCGGCCCTTCAGAACATGCGGTGAGTGATTTGCCCGGCCTGCTGCGGTCGGGCGATTGTCTCGTTCTCAACAATACGCGTGTGATCCCGGCACGCCTGCCGGGCCGGCGGATTGGCAGGGGAGAGAGCGAACCCGGGATTGAAGTGACGCTGCACCAGCGTCATGACGGTGCCACATGGGCTGCGTTTGCAAAACCAGGTCGTAAGCTTGTGGTTGATGATACCATCCGATTTGGCGAGGCGGGGAACACCTGCCTTGCCGGAAACCTTGATGCACGTGTTCGATCAAAGGGTGAGGGTGGAGAAATCATACTGGGTTTTGAATTGAGCGATGCTGCTCTGGATCAAGCGATTGCAGCGTCGGGCATCATGCCCTTACCGCCCTATATTGCCTCTCAGCGTCCTGCAGATGCCCAGGACGATCAGGACTACCAGACAATCTACAGCCGGAATGATGGTGCTGTGGCAGCGCCGACGGCGGGATTGCATTTTACCGATGATCTCTTTGAAAGGCTCAAGGCTGCTGGAATTGGCCATGAATTTGTGACTTTGCATGTAGGTGCCGGAACCTTCCTGCCCGTGAAAGCGGACGACACTGCAGATCACAGGATGCATTCTGAATGGGGCGAGGTTACTGCGGAAGTTGCTGAGCGGCTGAACGCCTGCAGGGCAAAGGGCGGGCGTGTTGTTGCTGTTGGAACGACTTCTCTTCGATTACTGGAGAGTGCAGCACGCGCGGATGGTTTGAAGGCCTTTTCGGGCAGCACGGACATTTTCATCACTCCGGGATACCGCTTCAGGGCTGTGGATATTCTTTTGACGAACTTCCATTTGCCGCGATCCACACTTTTCATGCTGGTTTCAGCCTTTTCAGGGCTTGACCGGATGCAGGCTGCCTATGCCTATGCCATCGCGCACGGTTACCGGTTCTATTCCTATGGCGATGCCAGCCTATTGCACCTTGCTGGAAACGGATAATGTCAACGAAGTTTGGTTTTGAACTGCTCGCAACGGACGGGCTGGCACGGCGCGGGCGGGTGATTACGCCGCGCGGAGAAATCAGAACGCCGGCGTTCATGCCGGTGGGAACCGCGGCTACGGTGAAGGCGATGTACCCGGATCAGGTTCGCGAAGCAGGCGCCGATGTGGTTCTTGGGAACACGTACCATCTGATGCTGCGGCCTGGGGCTGAAGAAATGGCTGCGCTGGGCGGTCTGCATGAGTTCATGCGCTGGCCGCATCCGATCCTGACCGACTCAGGTGGGTTCCAGGTCATGTCATTGTCGAAGCTTCGGAAGATGACTGAGCGTGGCGTGACCTTTCAATCGCACATTGATGGATCGAAGCACGAACTGACGCCGGAGCGGTCGGTGGAAATACAAGGTTTGCTCGGTTCAGACATCCAGATGCAATTGGACGAGTGCACGCCGCATCCAGCGACCCACAGCGAAGCAGAAGCGTCGATGGAAATGTCTTTGCGATGGGCCGAGCGCTCAAAAGCAGCCTTCGGAAACAGGACGCATCAGTCTTTGTTCGGCATAATGCAGGGATCGACCTACGAGGATCTGAGAGAAAAATCTGCAAAAGCGCTCGTTGAAATGGACTTTCCAGGATATTCGGTCGGTGGTCTCGCGGTTGGCGAAGGACAGGCTGAAATGCTTCGTGTTCTCAAGGCCTGTGTCCCGCATTTGCCCGCGGACAAACCGCATTATCTCATGGGAGTCGGGACGCCGGATGATCTGCTGAAATCTGTGGCACTGGGAATCGATATGTTTGACTGCGTAATGCCAACGCGATCGGGTCGGCATGGCCAGACTTTCACGAGTTTCGGCAAGATCAATTTGCGCAATGCACGGCATGCAGCAGATCCGCGGCCCCTTGATCCTGAGAGCTCATGCCCGGCTGCCAGAGACTATTCGCGCGCATACCTGCACCACCTCTTCAGGTGCGGTGAGTTCCTGGGTTCAATGCTGCTGACATGGGTGAACATTGCCTATTATCAGGATCTGATGGCAGGGGCCCGAGCCGCGATTGAGGCCGGATCCTACGCGGACTATTGTGCCGATGTCCGGGAAGGCTGGGCGAAGGGCGATATCGCACCGCTCGGTTAGTGGATCTTGGACACGTCAAAAAGACCACCGCCCGGTCGTGCCGCGCCGCATTTCGCCATGGCACCAAGTCCGTCTGAACCCGTTGAAACCGGGGTCCAACCGAACCGACGGCGCATTACGCCGTTCGCGTAAAACACACCGTATTTGCGCAGGGCGGCTGGTGTAAAATAGTCTGTGGCGATTGAAACGTTCAACCCGTCAAGATTGCCTATCCGATGAGGGGCGTTCTGGGGTCAGCCCACAGCGGTGCCAGGCTCAAGATCAATCGGGATGGCATTGGCGTCCCACGAAGGATCGTAGTGAATTTCCTCCTGGGTCTCGCGCAGCATGATGCCTTCCAGCGCTTCGTCGGGCAGGGCTTTCGGCCGCAGAGCCATGCCGCAGGCACGGCATCAGCGATGCCACCTTTTACAAGTGGCGTTCCAGGCAGGGTGGCATGGAAGTGTCCGATGCCAGGAAGCTCAAATCACCTGAAGATGAGAACCGCAAGCTGAAGAAACTGTTGGCCGGGCAGAGGCCCGACAACTCGACGTTGAAGGAAATGCCCGGAAAAAACGTCTGACGCCCGGTGCAAGGAGAGATGCCGTGGACCGGGCCATGAAGAATAAGGGATTGACCTGCGGGTCTCTCGCTACCGTTCAATTCAATGCGGCCAGACGATAAGGTCATCCGTGACCGTTTGCGCGAGCTGGCATCGGAGCGTCGCCGGTTCGGTTATCGTCGCCTGCCTATTCTGCTCAAGCGTGAAGGCTTCGATGTCAACTGGAAGAAGCTCTATCGGATATACCGGGAGGAGCGGCTCATTGTGCGCAAGCGGGGCGGCTGCAAGCGCGCTTTGGGCTCCAGATCACCGATGACAATCCCGCAAGGCGCCAAAAGGCGCCAATCAGCGCTGGAGCCTGGACTTCGTATCCGATGCGTTGCTGGACAGCCGGCGGTTCGGCATTTTGTGTGTCATCGATGACTTCACCAGGGAATGCCTGGCCACTGTGGTTGATAACTCGATCTCTGGCATTCGGGTTGCCCGCGAGCTCGACCGTATAGCTGAGTATCGCGGCTACCCTTACATGGCGGTCAGCGACAGCGGAACAGAATTGACATTGAACGCTCTCCTCAAATGGCAGGAAATGGAAATCGTTTCCCCAAATAGCCTTGTTTTCATGTTCGCCCATAAAGCACTCCATCGAACCTGCACCGCAGCCAGGCTCGTTATCGCGCCGTCCTGTGACGATTTCTGGGCGATCGTGGGGTGTTCCCGTGGAGAAACGCCGGAGATTATGGGAGCTTGGGGAGCTTGGGCGCCCTAATAAGTTGCGCGCCCGCCCGACAAGTCGAATGTCGCTCCGGTTGTGTAACTGTTTTCCGGCGACACGAGCCAGCCAATCATGCTCGCGGCCTCTTCAACCTTCAGGAAGCGTCCCCGCGGAATTTTCGACAGCATGTAATTGATATGTTCTTCTGTCATCTGGTCGAAAATCCGGGTCTTTGCCGCGGCGGGAGTCACGCAGTTTACCGCGATGTCAAAATCGGCAAGTTCCTTTCCAAGCGACTTCGTCAGGGCAATGACGGCTGCTTTTGACGCGCTGTAAGCTGATGCGTTCGGGTTGCCTTCCTTGCCGGCAACGGAAGCAATGTTGACGACGCGGCCGTAGTTCCGCTCCTTCATACCCGGGATAATTGCGCGGTTTACAAAGAAGGTGCCATTCAGATTGATGTCCATGATGCGGCGCCATTCGTCCTCAGGATAGTCTGTAACTGGCATATTGGGTCCAGCAATACCGGCGCTGTTCACGGCAATTGAAACGGGACCCAACCCTTCTTCTGTTCTTGCCAATGCCGATTCAACATTTGCGAGGTCCGTGATGTCAGTTTGCACAGCGAGACCGCCAATCACGGCGGCTGACTTTTCGGCCAGTGCGCCATCCATATCCCATATGGCAACTTTTGCGCCCAGCTCGGTCAAGCGTTCCGCAACGGCATAGCCAATGCCTTGCGCCCCGCCGGTAACCACTGCGAATTGATCGTTGAGAGATGATGTGCTCATGCTGGCTGCCCCATTCTTTATGGCTTCTGATTGTGAGGCAAACTAGGGGTTTGAGCGACGATGTCCAGCGCTCTTGTGCCGCTTTCCGGGGATATGGTTTGTTTTGCCATGCGCTAAACGACGCTGGACCGCGGATGGATCAAGCCGTTATCAAAAATCAGCTTGAGGCTTTGCAAGCTTCAATCAGGGAACATCGTACGCTGTCTGGGGAGGATCCTGGTTCCTAACCCACGGACCGGTGCCCACGTTGCTGGCTGACAAGCTGCGTGCGTGCCGGGTGCCGGGCGCTCGGTCCCAGCTCCTTGAGCAAATTGACCGCCTGGCAACCATCACTGAAACCGGAACCCGGAACGGGGCGCTCTCCCTGGAATTGCCGGAGACGCTCGAACCGGTCCAGCTCACTTGTTTTGACTCAAATTTTGCAAATCCTGATCTGGCGCTTGGGGCTGGAGGAAACCGGGCGGCCGCGCTTTTTTCGCCTACTTTCCTTGCGTTTTTCGTCAACTTTTGCCGCCTGGTGGAACGGCGTGGGGCGGATATCATACTAACGGGCCTCAGGTTTGCCCGTTTTGGGTCCACTCGCGAGATGCGCCTGATTTGATTGCCCTTGGTTCTTTCATGAGCCGGTTCCAGGCATCACATCCGGCGGCAAGACGGCCTGCCTGATCTTCAAGGAGGCGGTTGGAGAGCCCGTTTTCCCGAAAAGATTGCCAGACCTTCCCGACCCGATTGAGCTCCGGTGATCTGGCCGATGCGGGCCTCGTCCTGAACCCGGACCTCGACCGGCCTGTCTGCCGGACCGTGGGTCAAAGGGGAGACAGGGCTTTGGGGGACGTTTTTTTGAAAGCCTCCATGAGGCCCGGGTGTTGCGGGCGCCCGGTGAGGCGGGAAAAGCCGGGCGCTGCAGGCAGCCTGGAGAGGATCCTCTCGTGAGAGACAACACCGAACCGGTCTTCGCTCCCCCGTTGCAGGTCAGGTCGTCTCCAGCGGACCCCCCTATGAACACGGGACCCATGGGGGGCACGTCAGGTGTTATCTTTTATGATCTGATGCCCGGATCTGTGAATATCGAACAATATCGATGCGTTCTCAGCGAATACTCATCCACGTTACTCGAGATCTGTCAATTGTCTTTATTAAATGGTTTCGGGGCAAACCCGAATGGTGCAGCCTGGACACTGCACGGGACCATTGTGCCAAACGCAAGCCGGTTGTCATAGACAAAGGTTTGTTTGGTGGGGCAAGAACAGGGCCGGTTGCCAGGCGACCTACTGAAGAAGGGCGAACGCCCTTTTGATCCGCACAATGGCTTTCTTGATGTCTTCTTCGCTGCAGGCGAAGGAGATCCTCATGCAGTCGCCATCGCCGAACGCCGTGCCGGGGACGGTGGCTACATCGTGTTCCTCAAGCAGCCACATGCAAAGATTTTCGACAGTCTCAATCCTGTGATTGCCGGCTGTTTTGCCCAGATGAGCGGATATGTCCGGGAATATGTAGAAGGTGCCGTCCGGTGGATTCACATTGACGCCCGGAATGTCTGCCAACAGTCCTGCGATCAGGTCTCTGCGACTGTGATAAGAGGCTGTCATGGCCTGGCATTCGGTGCGGTCTGCCTCAAGAGCTTTCACGCCTGCCATCTGTACGAACGCATTTCCGCCAGCCGTCAACGCGCCCTGAATTTTCGAACTTGCGCGAGCAACCGGCTGTGGCGCTGCCAGATACCCTAGCCGCCAGCCGGTCATGGCAAAGCCTTTGGAAAATCCGTTGATGGTTACAGTCCGGTCCCGCATGCCGGGCAGGGCGCCCATGGAGACATGAATCTTGTCAAAGACAATGTGCTCGTAAATTTCATCTGACATGACCATCAGGCGGGGGTATTGCTTGACGACCTCTGCCAGGGCCTCAAGCTCCGCGCGGGTGTAAACCGCTCCTGAGGGATTGCACGGGTTCGAGAAAATGAACAGCTTGGTCTTTTCCGTTATCGCGGTATCCAGTGATTCAGGCTTGATCTTGAAGCCGTCCTTTGCGCCTGTGGGCACAACAACTGGAGTGCCACCGGCAATTTCGGCGATGCTTTCATAGGCCACCCAGAACGGGGTTGGCATGATGACTTCATCGCTTTCATCAAGAAGGGCAAAACAGGCATTGGTGATCGCCTGCTTGGCGCCGTTCGTGACCACAATCTCGTCCGGTCCGTAGTCCAGGCCGTTTTCTTCACTCAGTTTGGCGGCCAGCGCCTGGCGGAACGGTAACATCCCGTTCATTGGCGAGTAATGGGTGTGTCCATCCGCCATCGCTTGAGTGGCCGCATCCTTGATGAACTGCGGGGTGTCGAAATCAGGCTCGCCAATGGTCAGGCTGACCACGTCCCGGCCGGCAGCGCGCAGCTCACGACCGCGCACCGACATTTGGATGATGATCGAATCTTCGAACCCTTGCGTCCGCTTGGAGAGTATTTCACTGAAATCGGTCATGGTGCGTTCTTTGCTGCTAGCGCAGTCCTGACATTCTGATGGTCTCTGCAATCGCCTTGGCCCCTTGCATGGGAGCCATAATGTGCACGCCGGCGATGTCTTCAATGTTCTGATAGGCTTCCATCAGTTCAACGCAGATCTTGCGACCTTCGGCCTTTTCATCGTCGGCAGCTTCAATGCGTTCGATTGTGGCTGGTGGAATGGTGACGCCAAACAGGTTTTCGTCCATGAACCGTGCTTGTTTGCCAGAGGCAAGGGGACCGATCCCGACGATGAATTCTAGTTTGTCTGTGATCCCGTGCTCGCGCAGCCGGGCGAAATAGCGCTCCGCAACGGCAGGGTCGAAGCAGAACTGGGTCTGGGCAAATTGCGCGCCCGCCTCGATTTTCCCTTCAAGACCTTTGGGTACCCAGTCGTCCTCGGGATCCATTGGCATGTCTGCGCAGGCGATAAAGAAATCCGGCGCAGGTTTGATCTCGCGGCCTGAAGGCAGCTTCGCTTCATCGCGCATCATGCGTGCCAGCTCCATGACCCCGCGCGAATCCAGATCATAAACGCCAGTAGCTTCCGGCATGTCGCCGCCTTTCGGGTCATCCCCGTGCAGGACAAGCATGTTGTGCACCCCCATGGCTGAGGCGCCCAGCAGGTCTGAAGCCAAGCCAATCCGGTTCCGGTCGCGGCAGGTGAGCTGCATGATTGGCTCAATGCCTTCAGAAGCCATGATCGTGCCGCATGCGATGCTGGACATGGCCGCGCGGGCGCCCGCGCCATCGGTGATGTTCACAGCATCCGCAAGGCCTTTAAGGGGCTCCGCGCGCGCCATGACGCCGTCTTTTGCGGCGCCAAGCGGTGGTGTGATTTCAGCGGTGATAACAAAATCCCCGCGCGCCAGTTTATCCCTCAATTCAGCCATGCCGCCTGTCCCCGATCAATCGTCTCTGTTTCGCCCCAAAGCCCCTCAAAAGCTTCATGGCAGGCGGCGCACTTTGCATAAAGCCCCATGCCGGATCAAGCGTTGTCACTGGATTGTGGGAGGCGAGGCTGATATTCGTCCTGCTTCAGGCTTCAAAAGGGGAACGGCATGGTCAAGCTCTCTGCGAATCTGGGGTTTCTCTGGAAGGATGAAGCCTTGCCGAAAGCCATTCGGCTGGCGGCAAAGGCAGGGTTTGATGCGGTTGAATGCCATTTTCCATATGAATTTTCTTCAGGGGAGGTTGTCGCGGCGTTGGAGCAGACGGGTTTGCCGATGTTGAGCCTCAACACGGTCCGCGGAAACGTTGAGGCGGGTGAGTTCGGCTTGACCGCTTTGAAGGGACGCGAGGCAGACGCCCGCGCTGCAATTGACCAGGCTGTGTCCTACGCTGCCGAAATCGGCGCCCGAAAGATACATGTCATGGCTGGTGTGAACGGGGACCGCACAACATTACTTGAGAATGTTGGTTACGCCGCTGATCAGGCACAAGCGCATGGGCTTGTCATTCTCATCGAACCGATCAATGTGCATGATGTGCCCAGCTATTTTCTGAACACGGTTGAGCAGGCCGCTGAAATAATCCATGAACTTGGGCGGCCAAATGTGCAGATCATGTTTGACTGTTATCATGTGCAGATCATGCAAGGTGACCTGATCCGGCGATTTGAACAGCATCTTCCGTTGATCGGACATGTGCAGGTCGCCGGCGTTCCAGGCCGGAATGAACCTGACACAGGGGAGGTGGCTTACAGTCGGTTGCTCCCCGCGCTCTATTCAACCGGGTACGAGGATTATGTAGGAGCTGAATATGTGCCCCGTGCTGACGTGGAGTCGGGTCTTGGCTGGATGGATAGCTTTGGGCGCGATAGCTAGCTTGTCCTGGCTCGCTTTCCTTGTCGTGTGCCGTGCCGTTGCTTCCGCCTCGTCCAGGTGCTTTGCAAGCATGTCCGTCAGGGCACCAACCAAAATGGGTTTTGGCAAATAATCGTCCCTCTCGGCGTCAAAGCAGGTTTCCTCGTCACTATTCAGTGCATGCGCAGTAATGCCAACGATCGTCACATGCTCGCCCGTTTCGGCCTCTTCGGCCCGGATCGCGCGTGCAGCCTTGTGGCCGTTCATCACCGGCATGGACACATCCATCAGGATGAGTTTTGGTTTTTTCTTCCGCCAGCTTGCGACCGCCAGTTCTCCGTTTTCGACCAGCGTGTGACGATAGGGCGTCGTGTAGAGGATTTGACGGAAGACCCGTTGGTTCACTTCGTTGTCTTCGGCAATGAGAATGTGAATGTCCAACCGGTCAGACGTCTTGGGCTTCGTGGCTTTTTCATCCGCCTGCGGAGGTATTTGCTGTGGCTTGATTGGTGCAGTTTCTTTCCGCGCTTGTTTTCCAGGACCTGAGACCAGGGCACCTGATTGGTCCATATCTGTCAAAAGGTCCGCCAATGAAGACGGATTGCCTCCCAAACCTTCGTTCCTGGCGCGGCTGAGGACTTCGACATTGGTCTCGAGCAGCAATGATGAGCGTGTTGGTTTTGTGAGTCCGGCCTCCGGACGGAGATTTCCAAGGTCTGCAGGGGCCGCGGCTCAACATGATTACAGGCAGTTTCGCAGTTGCAGGATCCCCGCGCAGCATTTCCTTTTCTGTAGATTGCAAGTGGAATGACAGCTGAGATAGCTATGAGCGCTGCGGCCACATGGAGCTGGATGGCAAAGGACGCGTTGAGGAGAGGGGCCAGGGTCATGGATAAGATCACCTTTCGGGAGCAAGTTGCCGTGTTTGGGACAGCTACACCCGGCCTCGCGCCGGGGCACAGTCCTCATACGCCAAACGGAGCGAGAACTTCATGAAACAACCGGTTCTGCAACTCGCGCTTCGTGAATTTGCATTGAATTTACCTGAACAGATCTAACTTGAAAAGACCGCGGTTTTCCTCTATTTTTTCTGTGCACGTGCAATCAGTTCAGATCATGGGTTTCACGTGATTTGCTACACATTTGCTGCACAAACTGCGGCAAGAGAAAATCGGGAAAAAGCATGGCTCAGGCTCTAACTGTAGCGTTCTGCCAATCAGCCAAGGTTGAGAAGGGGCGCAAGGATTTTTATGATGCCAAGTGCACGGGTTTGACGTTCAACGTCACAGCATCGGGAACAAAGACGTGGTACGTTTTCTGGAGGTGTCCGACGACAAAGAAGGCGCAACGCACCAAGCTTGGAAGATATCCGCTCATTGATCTGGCATCGGCGCGGATCAAAGCTCGGGATATGTTGAACTCCATTGCGAAGGGTGATGTTGTGGCAGGCACTGGTCGCTATCTGGTTAGCGATCTGTGTGCGGATTTCCTCAAGCGGTATTCATCGGCGAAGCGTTCTGAAGGTCTGGACCGGCAGATGATCGAACGGGATGTGATGCCGGTCATCGGTAAGATGCCGGTCGCTCGGGTGCGGCGTGGCGATCTCGTTTGCATCCTTGACGCCATCATGGATCGCGGATCGCCAGCGATGGCAAACCGAACGCAGGCGTTGCTTTCAACGATGTTCCGTTGGGCGGTGGAGTGCGGCCATATTGACCACTCACCAGCTGAGGGCGTTCGCAAACCAGCGAAAGACAAGCCACGGAATCGTGTTTTGTCCGATGCTGAGATTGCGGCGGTCTGGAATGCGTTTACAAACATCAAGGCATCGGATTCGACGCGTGATGTTTTGCGCCTGTTGCTGCTGACTGGCCAGCGCTCTGGCGAAGTGTTGGGAATGACATGGCAAGAGGTCGATCTTGCGGCGGCAACATGGACGATCCCGGCAGAGCGGGCAAGGAATGGGCGCCAGCATGTGGTGCCGCTCTCTGGCATGGCGATGCGTGTTCTCAGGAAGGCTCGGCAACGTGCACCAGAAAGTGAAATTGTCTTCCCGTCGCCAAAGGGCGGCACGCTGACGAATAGCGCGATCTCTCACTGCGTGTCCGGCAATGCCGATGCGTTCGGCACCGATCGGTGGACGCCCCACGATCTGCGAAGAACCGTTCTGACTGGCATGGCAAAGATGGAGATCGCACCGCACGTCATCAAAGCCGTGGCCAATCATGTGGAGTCCGGCGTCACGTCTCGCGTCTACATCCGATACGATTACTTGCGGGAGAAACGGGAAGCTCTCGATTTGTGGGCAGATCGCCTGCAAGCCATCGTGGGCGGTGCCGATGTGGCCAAGGTGGTGTCAATCGGGAGTGCTGCACAATGAGGATCGATCCTGAAACCAAGTGGCTGAACGAAGCGTTTCGCGCGGCTGATGCTGCTGGCTTCACACCAGAAGATCCTGCCGGGCTCTATCTCGATATCAAGGCGGTTGCCGATGAATACCAGATGGCGCTTCTGGACGCTGAGATAGCTGGCACGGTCAAGGAATCGAAGGCCGGAAGGTCCATAAGCTCGCAACGGCGCTCAGAGAGGAACTGAGCGGCCTGCAGGCGCCATTGCTGCTGGCTGGGACTGAAGAGCCTCATAAGCATGGCAAGGCGCTCGGCATCGATGCTTGTCTATCTGCCGTCATTGATGCAGCTGGCGAAGTTGCGGAAACAGGTGGCGCGGCTGTCATCCTAACCGGGCGTGGTCGCAAGCGTCCGGCTGTAGATGCTTTGGTTCATGACCTTGCGGATATTTACGAACGTCATACCGGCAAGCGCGCTGCCTGCCATGTGGACCATTACACGCTGCGGGACAAGGGACCGGCCACGTCGTTCATCAAGGCCTTAATTGACAAGATTGCGGAAGGGGAGTCGCTCACATCTGACGCGATCTCACAGCGTCTCAAGGGGCGCTGATCGCCTGCAGGCCGCGGATTCCGGCCGGAAATTTAATGGTGAATAGAGTCGCGAAAAAAACTTTATTCACCATTGGAATTGAGCTTCTACATTCCGCCATCTGATCTCCATCAACGCTAACCAAGCAATGGAGATCAGATGTGACTAAGCTTGAAAAAACACCAGCCAGCCCGCCTGAAGGCGAAGACCGGCTAATCCGATACGACGAATTGAAAACGATGGTGCCGCTCAGCATTGCCACCATCAACCGCTACTGCCGTGAAGGCATCTTCCCCGGAAAGGCTCATCTTTCGCAACGCTGCACCGCGTGGCGGCTTTCTGAGGTTCGCGCCTATGTCGCGGGCACTTGGGAGCCAAACACATCGGCGGGTGCCGAATGGCCGCGGGAGTCGGCCGATGACTGAGAGCGAAGAACACAACAGCCAGAACGCGGACGCCTGCGTTTGCCAGAGCTTGTGGTGCCCGGCGCGTGGTCGAGCAAATCCCTGACCATACAATCCGAGAATTTACGGAATGGGAACTGATCGGTTTGCAGACGGCATTGAACGCTGCAATGCCCCCGCTGCTGAAGTTGGCAAAGGTGAGGGGCATCTGGGACATTTCGAAAATCACCAGCGAAGAGCAGCGTCATGCCCGCGTTTCCGATCTGACAGAATGCTCCGTTTTTTTGCAGGAATTGGCGGACGCCCTGACCGGCGACGACATTCCGCCAGAAGGAGTAAACTAGATGAACATTCAAAATCAATTTCAAGGCGCTGAGATCGGCGGCGCCAATGGAGCAAAAAAGACGGACAAGCCGAAGGATAACCCGGCGCTGAAGAAGTGGGAGGCGGAGTTTGCTCGGTTCGGGCTGGAGGTTGTCGAGGAAACGACCTTGCCGCTTGACAGTATTATGACGCCAGCGCCGAGGGACTCTAAAATTGCCGCATTGCAGAGTCGTGCGCAGGTTTCTGAGGACGCGGTGAAGCGTTATGCGGCATCAATGGAAAACGGGCGAAAATTTCCGCCGTTGGTGGTTGGTCTTTGTCCTGACGACAAGGGCAGCCGTCCTGGACCTTACTATCGGCTTATCTCGGGCTTTACCCGGTGTGAAGCGTACCAGCGAATTCAACCCAGCTATGACATTCCGGTTGTCGTTGTTCGCGGCACGCTCGACCAAATGAAAGACTTCAGTTCTGAGCAGAACATTCGAAGCCATCAACACAGGACAAGCGAGGATAAGCGGCGGGCTATCGAAATGAAGCTGCGCGTCCATGTGGACTGGACGGACGAGCGCATAGCGCGCCGCTTGGACGTGGACAAGAAAACGGTTCTGGAGGTTCGGCAAGAGCATCACCCGCGCTTGTGGGGCATGCTATCGAAATGAAGCTGCGCGTCCATGTGGACTGGACGGGCGCGATCAGCGCACCCGCGCTTGTGGGGCATGCGCGCCGCTTGGACGTGGACAAGAAAACGGCTTTCATGGAGGTTCGGCAAGAGCATCACCCGCGCTTGTGGGGCATGTCTGGCCTGCTGATAGGTCTCGCCCTGCAAAATATAGCATCACCCGCGCTTGATTTCGTACGAAGAAACAATCCGAGTCTCATTGTCGAAGACAACGGCGTCTATCTGGATTTGATTGTCCCCGTTTCCGTCTCCAACATATGGAAGATGGGTATGGTCGAGTGAAGCAGGGTCGTTTCCGGCTGCGGCGACGGTTGTTGAAGCTTGCTGTTGAACGCCGAAACGATGAGCGAGGCTATCCTGTGCCTCGAAACCGCTCTGTCTATCTACTTAGAAGAATTTTTGACAGCAACTGCCCACTGCCCAAACCTCATACCGATCATTGGAACTTAAGCATTTAACGATGGCGCTTTCGATAATCGAGCCGTGCCGCTTGTATGCCGAACTAAGGACGCTTACCACGCGAGAAAATAAAACCCCTGCGATAGGGTCGGATCTAAATTTAACTTCGGCTAATGCTTTAATTGTTGCATCAACCTCTGGCTTCATTTGATCGAGCAATGTCATCTATGTCGAATAACTCCGCTTGCGCAGTTTGCGGGAGCTTACGACTTGAGGGTGTATCATAATCGTCAGCTCTTTCCAGAGATTTTCGGCAAGGAGGTATCCAAACAACTTCGGGCCCGTTGACATCTGCATCACACCAAACAAACCAGGCGTAACCTGTGGCTGTAGACGCTTTTTTGTCGAGTCTGCCTTTGACCATGGGAACGCGCTCAACGAATTGGGCGAACGCTGCAGGTGGACTTTGGCTAAACAGACGCTCGTAACGGCCAACACTTTCAATGAATACGGTTCGCGCCAGAATAGCGACCCCTTTACGGACGATTTGCCGAGCTCTGCCTACAAATTCCTCTGCAAGATTGAATGGCGGGTTCGTTATCACCCAATCAAATGACCCGATCTCGTAAGGAGCTGTGAGAAAATCTGCCACTTCGCCGTATCCATAGGGGAAGATGTCCGACGCAGACGTTTGCTCGAAATATTCGCTCAACACTTTGTCCATGTGGCCAACACCACATGCGGGTTCGAGGCACGACTGTGTTTTCATCGTCCCAAATCTTGGCAAGACGTGCTCCAGCAATGCTCTGGTCGCCCAGGGAGGCGTTGGAAAATCATCGCGGCTGTCCTTAGATTCAGTCCTCTGAGCCATGACCGCGTGGGAACGATTTTGCATAGGTAATGTCGCTTAAAAGATTTATCTCGAACATCCTTATGCACTGATTTGCGTTTGGAACAAAAAAAGAACTTTCGTGTCAGGATTTTATCAACAGCCGCGCGCAGAACATGGTCGAGAAGTGCCTTTACGAAAAGCTGAAATGTGTAGATATGTAAGAACTCGTGGGACACATCCAATAATCTCGGATCTGGAAAGGGAGGATGTTTTCAATGAACACAGATCAACGCGAGATCCGCCTGATTTGATTACCGCTGATTCTTTCATGAGCCGGGCCCAGGCATCACATCCAGCGGCAAGACGGTCTGCCTGATCTTCAAGGAGGCGGTTGGGGAGCCCGTTCTCCCGAAGAGATTGCCAGACCTTCCCGACCCGATTGAGCCCCGGTGATCTGGCTGGCAGGAAGATCAGGGTCAGGGTCTTCGGCCCCTTCACCTCGCCGGATGATCGCAACTGGCCCGACGGGGCGGGACGGATCGATAATGATCTGCTGCGCCTGAAGAGCCGGCACGGTTCCCGGCAACATCGATACCGATGTTAAGAACACCATGAACACGTGAAGAGCCCGGGTCAGTTTCGAGGCTGAGGTGTGTCCGGGTCTGATCATCTTTTTGTCTCCGTTGACCGCCCCGGTCTTCATGCCGGTGACGGATCAGGTGTTCAGTTCTCTCAGGCCGCAATGTTCAGGCCGCTGAGCCTTGCCTCAAGCTATTCAACAGGCTACTCACGCACCTGCATGGAAGAGATAATTTATATAGGTCAGATCTATCCCTCATCACTATAAGGATACTTGGCAAGTACCATTTCTAACCTCTGCTTTTCCAAACTTGCCCAGTTTTCAGATAAAACACTCAATAATTCTAGCTGCTTAGAAAACAGAAGTCTTCTGAAATCATTTGTTGGATGTCGATTCTTCACTTCATACTTTGATGCCATTGAATGTGTTACGTCAGAAAATATCTAGTACATTAATTGATCTAGAGATTTTGTGCTCTGTCTTTCAGTCTCCGATCCTCTTTCTGTAACAACATAACTAAACTGATTCCCATTATGAATTTCCACATGAGCTGAACCGTCATCTGATCGCTCAAATTCAAGTCAACGCTCAACATCGACTAAATTGAGCAATTTGGCATATTTTTTAAATTTATTTTCGATTATTTCTTGAGTACATGGGGTCATTTGGATCTCACTGAAGTGATTCGATAAAGTTATCTTTTATTAATTGCTTCATGATCATATTGACCACGGCAAACCAGAGGAAGGAGCTGCGCCAGCTGCTGTCCACCAGGAATGTGGCCAGACCGCCAATCAGCAACAATTGTCCCATGCCGATGCCAACCGTGGCAATCAGCAGGCCACCACTCAGAAGCATACGAAGGCTGAACTTGTCAGCAAGGCGCCCGGACACAAACATGCAGGACGCCGAGGCGGCTAGAAACAAGGCGGCAGCACCACCAATTGTGCTGCGCGTCCAGTTCAGGTCTTGCACCATTGGTTTGAGGACGAGACCGATCGCAAAGCGCGAGCCGCCACCTACAAACATGACGAGAAATCCAATGACCAGGATGACGAGGCTGGCGCGGGTAAGAGTGGAAGTGGACATATGTTTCTAACCTGCGCTTAACAGCCTGATCGCCTCATTGCGTTCAAACAGATAGAGCAGGGTGCGGAGCGCTTGTCCACGATCAGAATTGAGATCAGGGTCCTTGGAGAGGATCAGGCCGGTGTCATCCCGTGCGGCGGCGAGCAATTCGCCATGGACGCTGAGATCCGCCACGCGGAACTCCGGGACGCCGGATTGGCGGGTTCCCAGCATTTCCCCAGCACCGCGCAGGCGAAGGTCTTCCTCGGCGATCAGGAAACCGTCTTCGGTCTCCCGCATAATCTTCAGCCGTGCGCTTGCGGTCTCGCCAAGTGGTCCGTTGTAGAGCAGCAGACATGACGATTTATCGGAGCCGCGGCCAACCCGTCCGCGCAGCTGGTGCAGTTGAGACAGCCCGAAGCGTTGGGCGTTTTCTATGACCATGATCGTGGCTTCAGGCACATCCACGCCAACTTCGATAACAGTGGTGGCAACAAGAATGGAAATACGTCCATTGACGAAATCGTCCATCACTGCATCTTTTTCCGCCCCCTTCATTCGGCCATGCATCAGCCCCACTTGTCCTGGAAAGCGCCTGTCGAGGGAGGCGTATCTGGCCTCGGCAGCAACCCAGTCCATGGCGTCATTCTCTTCAACCAGCGGGCAGACCCAGAAGGCACGGGCGCCCTGGGCGAGGACGCGGCCTAAACCTTCGATCACGTCGATCAGACGGTCACTGGGCAACACGCGTGTGTCCACAGGCTGACGGCCCGCAGGTTTTTCTGTGAGGCGGGACACTTCCATGTCGCCGTACAGTGTGAGCGAAAGCGTGCGCGGAATGGGGGTGGCCGTCATGACGAGCACATCGGTTTTCCCTGCGGCCTTGGACTGAATGGCAAGCCGCTGATGCACCCCAAACCGGTGCTGTTCGTCAATGACTGCCAGGCCGAGATCGTTGAAGTCAACGCCAGCCTGGAACAGCGCATGGGTGCCTACAAGGATATCGGTTTCACCATTTGCAAGACGTTCGAGGATTGCCTCACGAGCCTTGCCTTTCTCCCGGCCGGTCAGGAGATCGACCGTTATGCCAGCGGGCGCACAGATTCCGGTCAGGCTGGCCAGGTGCTGGCGTGCCAGAATTTCGGTTGGCACCATCAACGCGCCCTGAGACCCGGCCTCTACTGCGGTCACGAGAGCAAGCAGCGCCACGAGAGTCTTACCCGATCCCACATCGCCTTGAAGGAGCCGCAGCATTCGGTCGCTGGAAGCCATATCGGCCAGGATTTCCGCCACAACCCCGGCTTGCGACCGGGTCGGGCTGTAGGGCAAAGCACCAATGATCTGTTCGCGCAGTTTTCCTGGAGCAGATAAAGAACGGCCTCGCGCACGTTTCATCTGCCGGCGAACCAGCGCGAGCGCGAGCTGGTTGGCTAGCAATTCATCATAGGCAAGCCGCAGCCGGGCAGGGGCCTCCGCTGTAATGTCAAATTCGTTTTCGGGGCTGTGCACCGCAACTATGGAGGCTTGTGCCGGCTGCCAACCCTTTTGATTGAGCCAGGCTGTGTCCTGCCATTCCGGCAACTCAGGCACATGGGAGACAGCAACTTCCGTAGCCCGCCTATAGGTCTTGGGGGAGAGCCCTGCAGTCATCGGGTAGATGGGCTCAATCATGGGCATCTCGGCGAACTCTTCGGCCGAAAGCATGTGATCGGGATGCACCATTTGCGGTTGATTGTTGAACCACTCCACCTTGCCGGAAATGTAGCGCTGCTCGCCTTCGGGCAGCTGGCGCTTCAGAAATTCGGCATGGGCATTGAAAAACACCAGCGTGATGGAACCGCTGTCATCGTAACATTCCACCTTGTAAGGGATCCGGCGGTTGTGGCGCGGGGAGGGTTTATGCTTCTCCACCATGACCAGGAGGGTGACGGCCTGGGCTTCAGGTGCTTCGCTGATTTCAGGCTGGTGACCGCGGTCTATGACGCCGGAGGGCAAGTGCCAGATCAGATCGATGATCTTGGCTTCAATACCTGCCAAATCCGGCAGATGGAAGAGACGCGCCAGTGTTTTGATCAGCTTGGGGCCAACGCCGGGCAGAGTTCTGGCGCTGGCAAACAGCGGATTGAGGATATCCGGCCGCATCAGGCTGCAGGCTCCAGCGGCACCTGTGTCCACCAGGTTTCATCAGATAAGGCACGGCGGAGCTGGGTCATGGTCTCTTCCGGCGCCAGCTCAATGTAGCGTTTGGCTTCAAGCAAGGCTTCGCCGGAAAGTGTTTGCAGATAGGCAATGGCTGAAGTGATGGAAAAGACTTCCCCTGTTACTTCTTCGAAGTTGCGCGGCAGATCTGTCCAGACGGCGGCGTTGAACCCACTCGCCTCAAGCCAGCTTTCCAGAGGGTTCTCCAGGTTGGGCACCGTGCTGTTCCAGGCGCCAGATGTGGAGGCAAAGCCAATGCGGTCCAACGGCGCGCGTTCACGTGCTGCAAGATCCTGAACCGCTGCCTTAAGCGAAATCTTGCGGCTGACAACGAGACTTGTTGCGCATTTGGTTCCGTGATCGGGGTCAATAATCAGGGCGAGTGCGCGTTTGCGTTTGGGTGAGACACGTGAAAACTCCAGCGGAAGGACCGGACCGATGCCACGGTGCCATTGAGGATCAACGTGCTCTTCCAGGATCTCCAAATCCCACAGAAGAGAGCCCCATCCGATTATTGCAATTTCCATAGGTGAAACACCATATCCTCTGGACCTCAATCCCTACAGAGCCTATGACACCGGTCAACCGCACAACGGTCATTCATCCACATGCCTGATACGAACTCAGAACATACTGCGGACGAAGTTATCCGCAAGAAACTCGTCTACCGTGCCAACCATCGCGGCACCAAGGAGATGGACTTGCTTGTTGGCGGATTTGTCAACAAACACATCGGTGAAATGAGCAGCGACGATCTGGTGGAATTGGCCGTTATCCTCGAAGTGCCCGACGCGGATATTGATGCCTGGGCAACGGGCAAGGCGGAGCTGCCGAACGAATATGATACGAAACTCATGGCCGCGATTCTTTCGTTCTCTTACAAATCCGGCGACTATTCCTAAAGCGTTGAACGGATGAAAATTGAACAGATCATCAAGGCGGGCCGAGCCGTAACCATTGCCCGCGCGCCGGAAGGCCTCGACGCACTCGTGCTCGCCGATCTTGCGCGCGCCGCGTTGAGTTCGCCGCGTGATGCAAAGACACGGCCGCTCCTGCTTCACGTGGCCCGCGATGACCGCCGTTTGAGCGCGCTGTCAGAGGCACTTGGCTTATTTGCGCCGGAGATTGAGCTGGTTGAGTTTCCAGCCTGGGATTGTCTGCCTTACGACAGGGTCAGCCCGAAAGCCGAGATCGTTGCCCAGCGAGTTTCAGCACTTTCGCGCATTCAGGAGGCGGACAACGAGACAACGGTCGACCCACTGATCCTCCTGACGACGATGAACGCCATTCTCCAGCGCGTTCCACCACCCCAGATGATCGCAAATTCAGCCTGGTCAACGTCGCCGGGTCAGATCGTCGACATTGAGCAGCTGCATGGCTTTCTTGCGCAGAATGGCTTTTCGCGCACTGGCACCGTAGTGGATCCCGGTGACTATGCCAGCCGGGGTGGGATCATCGATATCTTCGCGCCTGGGACCGAAGAGCCTGTGCGCCTCGATTTCTTTGGTGACACGCTGGAATCGATCCGCAGCTTTGATCCCACGACCCAGCGCACCACAGGCCAACTTAAGAAGTTCCGGTTGTTGCCAGCTGGCGAACTGCTGCTCACGCCAGATGCAATCTCCCGGTTCCGGACCAGCTATGCCGCAACATTCGGTGGTGTGACGTCCAGTGACCCATTGTACGAAGCCATCAGCGCGGGGCGCCGCTACGATGGCATGGAGCACTGGTTGGGTTTGTTCCATGAAGGCATGGCAACCCTTTTCGATTATGCGGACTGGCTCGCAATTTCTTTCGATGCTGCCTCCGATGAAGCGGCAAGGGCACGCCAGGAACAGATCCAGGACTTTTACCAGGCCCGTCTGGATGTGCTCGAGCAGGACATATTCGGCGCCGCGCCCTACAAACCGTTGGAACCGGCTCAACTCTATCTCAGCGAGACCGAATGGCAGGACGCGCTGGACAGCCGGAACTGCCTCTATCAGTTCACCCCGTTCGAGCCGCCATCTACGGACGCAAGTCCTGTCATTTCTGTTGAAGGCAAAGTCGGCCGGACTTTTGCGCCGGAACGCGCGGAAGAAGGCCGGAATGTTTTCGAAGCCTTCAAGGATCATGCGTCCGCGCTGGCGAGTGCGGGAAAGCGCGTGGTCATTGCCTGCTGGACGCGCGGCTCACTTGAGCGTCTGGTGGCCATATTGAAGGAAAACGGGGTTTCAGCGATTGCCGAGGCTGGTAGCTGGGCAGATGTGACGGCAAAGGGCAAGGGCGTCATCAGCGCAATTGTGCTTGGTTTGGAAGCCGGATTCGAAACTGGCGAACTGGCTATAATTTCCGAGCAGGATATTTTGGGCGACCGATTGATTCGACGTACGAGAAAACAGCGCCGGGCCGCTGATTTTATTGCGGAATTGTCGAGTCTGTCCCCGGGCGATTTCGTTGTGCATGTTGATCACGGGATAGGCCGTTTTGAAGGTCTGAAGGCCATCGAGGTTCAGGGCGCACCGCACGATTGCCTGTTCCTCACATATCATGGCGGTGATCGATTGTTCCTGCCCGTCGAGAATATCGAGTTGCTGTCGCGATATGGTTCTGATGAAGCCGGCGCCAATCTGGATCGCCTCGGCGGGGGCAGCTGGCAGGCCCGCAAATCCAAGTTGAAGAAGCGCATTCGCGATATTGCTGAGAAACTGATCAGGACGGCAGCTGCGCGGGAATTGCGTTCCGGGGATGTTTTTGAAGTACCTGAAGGCAATCAGGAATTCTGTGCCCGTTTCAGCTTTCAGGAAACGGAAAATCAACTCTCTGCCATTGAAGCCGTTGAAGAAGATCTCGCAAGTGGCCGCCCGATGGACAGGTTGGTTTGCGGCGATGTGGGGTTCGGGAAAACGGAAGTGGCCTTGAGATCAGCCTTCATTGCGGCAATGGCAGGCAAGCAGGTGGCCGTTGTCGTGCCGACAACATTGCTCGCGCGTCAGCACTTCGCCACATTCAAGGAACGGTTCCGGGGTTATCCGATTTGTATCAAGCAGGCGTCCCGGATGGTGAGCCGCAAGGAAATCAACGAGACGAAGAAAGGTCTGGCGAACGGTCAGGTGGACATCGTGATCGGCACCCATGCTTTGTTGTCCGACGGGTTGAAGTTTAGGGATCTCGGATTGCTTATCATCGATGAAGAGCAACATTTCGGTGTTAAACACAAGGAACGGCTAAAGGACATGCGTGCCAATGTGCATGTGCTCACACTGACGGCCACGCCGATCCCCAGAACCCTGCAGCTTGCGCTGTCCGGAGTCCGTGAGTTGTCGTTGATCACCACGCCGCCACTCGACAGGTTAGCAGTTCGAACCTTCATCTCCCCATTCGATCCTGTGACCGTTAGAGAAACCTTGTTGCGCGAGCATTTCCGCGGCGGCCAGAGCTTCTATGTGGTCCCGAGGATTTCGGATATCGCAGAGATCGAGGAGTTCCTGCGCGAACGCATTCCCGAAGTAAAAGTTGGCGTTGCACACGGACGTATGGCGCCGGGTCAGCTGGAAGATGTAATGAGCGCCTTCTATGACCGCAAGTTCGATGTGTTGCTTTCTACGACCATCGTGGAATCCGGTCTCGACATTCCGACGGCCAACACTCTGGTTGTGCATCGCGCCGACATGTTCGGTCTGGCCCAGCTTTACCAACTCCGTGGCCGGGTAGGGCGCTCGAAGCAACGTGCTTATGCCCTTATGACAGTTAGACCAGGGAAGGTGATTACACCTGCGGCCGAAAAACGCCTCCAGGTATTGCAATCACTGGATTCATTGGGTGCAGGTTTCTCATTGGCTAGTCACGATCTGGATATTCGTGGAGCCGGTAATCTGATAGGCGAGGAGCAATCCGGCCACATCAAGGAAGTTGGTTTCGAGCTCTACCAGGACATGCTGGAGGAGGCAGTTGCTTCCCTGCGTGAAGGTGGAGGCGAAGAAGAGGCAGAAGAAAAATGGGCACCGAACATCAATATCGGAACTTCGGTCTTGCTGCCGGAAAGCTATATCGACGACTTGCAAGTCAGATTGGGTCTTTACCGGAGGCTCTCTGATCTGGACGAACAGGCCGAAATCGATGGCTTTGGTGCAGAATTGCGCGACCGCTTCGGACCAATTCCGGAAGAGGTTGAACACCTTCTTCAGATCGTTTCAATCAAGCTGCTTTGTTGCCGCGCCAATGTGGCGAGCGTGGACGCCGGGCCAAAGGGTGCCGTTATCGGATTCCGGGATGACACCTTTCCCAATCCCGCCGGTTTGGTGGGGTACATCAATGAGGGGCAGGGATATGTGAAACTACGTCCGGACCATCGGCTAGTGGTGAAACGCATGTGGGATCAACCCAAGGATCGCCTAGCCGGTTGCAGGACCATCATGAAATATTTGGTCAAACTGGCTGACGCCGCATAGGCTCTCTTACTGGACGATTGAGCGGCTCATTGTGCGCATGCGGTTTGCGATTTCCCGCAAATTCACAGGGTTATTGGGATCTCGGGTTCTTGAAGCCAGATGCTCGATAATTCCATCCTGAAGGACCTGTTGGAAAACGGCTGACGGGTTCCGGCTGAACGCCGGGCCGCAGCTCTGGACGTACTGGATCGCCATGAGGTCTCGCAGGCCCGGGTCTGCCGCCTGATCGGGGTCGACCCGAAGACGGTGCGGCGCAAGGAGAAGAAGACAGATGAGAAGATCAGACAGCGCATGGGCCAGATCGCGGCAAACCGGCGGCACTTCGGCTATCGCAGGACCGGTCTGATGCTGGAGCGCGAAGGGATACACATGAACCACAAGAAGCTGTACCGGCTCTAGCGGGAGGAAGGGCTTGCTTTGAAGCGCCGAGAAAGGGGCGCAGATTGAGGATGAGTGTCTCAGCGCAGCGATCGAAGATGGGTCCTACATCAACGCGACCCGGCAAAAGCTTGCCGAACATGGCGGTTTGTGGTTTCAGAATGAACTCTACACCATCGTTAGGTGCGGATAACATCCCAGGCTTTTTCGTGTTTTCAGAAATCGGAATTGAGCAAATATGAGTGCCAAGAACTTCACACCCCTGGTGGCTACTTTGCCATCGACTGTTCCGTTTGTCGGCCCTGAAGCCCAGGAGCGTTCGCGTGGCCGCGGCTTTCGAGCCCGGATTGGCGCAAATGAGAGCGTCTTTGGGCCTTCCCCAAAGGCAATTGAAGTGATGCAAGCGGCCGCCGCTGAGACCTGGATGTACGCCGATCCGGAGAACCATGATTTGAAGAAAGCACTCGCGGAATATCATGGTGTTCGGCCGGAGAACGTTGTGGTGGGTGAGGGGATTGACGGCCTGCTTGGTTATGTTGTGCGCATGTTCGTGGAACCTGGTGTGAAGGTGGTGACTTCACTCGGCGCGTACCCCACGTTCAATTTTCACGTTGCCGGTTTCGGCGGTGAATTGGTGACGGTGCCTTACAAGGGCGATCATGAAGACTCCGAAGCCCTGATCGCGAAGGTGAAGGAAACGGTTGCTCGTCTGGTCTATATCGCCAACCCGGACAATCCGATGGGCACCTGGTGGTCTGCGGATGCCATGCAACAGATGATCGCAGACGTGCCTGAAAACTCGCTGCTTCTGCTGGACGAGGCCTATTGCGAATTTGCACCTGAAGATGTGGTTCCTCCAATCGATGTCACGAACCCCAACGTTCTTCGTTTCAGAACCTTCTCCAAGGCAAGAGGCATGGCGGGCGCCCGGATCGGTTATGCCATTGGCGAGCCAGAACTGATAAAGGGGTTCGACAAAATCCGGAACCATTTCGGAGTGAACCGTGTAGCGCAAGTTGGGGCCCTGGCAGCGTTGGGCGACACGGAGCATTTGGCAAGTGTCGTCCGAAGCGTTGCTGGTGCGAGAAGTAGAATTTCTGAAATTGCCGGTAAACAGGGGCTCTCTGTTGTCGAGTCCGCAGCAAATTTCGTAGCAGTCGACTGCGGCAAGGACGGCGACTATGCGCGAGCCGTGTTGGGTGAGTTGATCGTCAAGGACGTCTTTGTGCGCATGCCGGGCGTCAAACCGCAGGATCGTTGCATTCGTGTCAGCGCGGGAACCGAAGCAGACCTTGATGTTTTCGAGGCTGAATTTGCCGGCGCCTTGAAACGCGCCCTTCAGGCTTGATGAAATAAATGCACCTTGCGCTTTTTGCTGTGTTTTCAGCTTGAGCGCACTTTCCGCAATGTCTCAGAGTCTGGTTCAAAACTATTTCAGGGTTTTCCTGCCCTTGCGAGATGTCTGGTGACGCGTCGGATGTGTGCGATGGTGATCCGGGCGGCCGCGCTTGCGATGGATTTTTCCCGGTCTTTTGACAGACGGCGGCATCGTCCGAGCCAGGCAAGGGTGCGTTTGACGAACCCAACGGCGGGGGAGACCCTTGAAGCCCCCGGCGATGTGGGAGCGTTTGACGATCTCAACGGTCCAGCGCCCGATGGCTTTCAAGGCGTCGCGCAGCTTTGGCCCGGCCTGGCCGCCATCGGCAAAAATAGGGCGCAACATGGCAAACCGCACGGCCACGGCTTTCAGCATATCCGGCGCACCGTCCCGGTCCCGGATCCCGGCACTGTGCCCCACCCATCCGACCAGCAAGCCAAGCGTGTCGGTGACGACAGGGCGCTTGCGACCCTTGATCCGCTTGCCCACGTCATAGCCGGTAACCCCGCCCCTTTCCCTGGCTTTCACGCTCTGGCTGTCGAGGATACCGGCGGGCGGGCGGGCCTTGCGACCCTCGGCCAGACGCGCCATCCCGACAAGCGCGCGGGTCATCTCGTCCAGTCGTCCGTCAGTGCGCCAGCCCTGAAAATACCCCCGCACCGTCGAAACCGGTGGAAAGGCGTTCGGCAACAGCCGCCACTGGCAACCGGTTGTCGCAATGTAAAGGAGCGCATCGAACACAGGGCGCAAGGTCGGTCTTGCGTGGCCTGCCGGTGGACGTGTGCGACGGCATCAAAGGTTCACTGATCGCCCCTTCCGCGGCGGTCAGGTCGCTTGCATACCTGCCGCCCGTTCGGGCATGTTGGCGGCGAGTGAGGTCGGTCCAGGCCATCGTGATCTCCATTCAGTTTCACAAGCGAACAGAACCACAACCGGCTGAATTCACTCAACCAGTTGCAAATCAGACTCTGAGATAGAAAAATATTTTCCGTGCGCGCCGACAGTGTGTTAAGCTTTGAGTTGCGTATTGATTTTGCGCACAAAAAATGCCCGCAGAAATGCAACACGAGCGGTGTGCGTCAGGGCCTCCTGGAAGCGCGCACACCTAGAACAAAAGGTTCGCGGGGTAAAAGAAATGGCCGATAAAAACCAAAATCTTCAAGACACGTTTCTGAACACAGTACGCAAGGCAAAAACGCCTCTGACCATCTTTCTGGTCAATGGGGTGAAGCTTCAGGGCGTCATTACCTGGTACGATAATTTTTGTGTGCTTTTGCGCCGGGACGGTATGTCTCAATTGGTCTACAAGCATGCAATTTCAACCATGATGCCAGGCCAGCCTGTTCAGCTCTTTGATGAGGACGACCATCAGGGTGAAAGCTAAAGGGGCGCCTGTATCGGGCGCACATCGCGACAAAACAAGCGGCGGGGCCGACGGCACCGTTGAATTCCAGATTGAAGGCAAGGCGCCCACGCGCGCCTTTGTAGTGCACCCAGAGTTTCGCAAGGCGAACCTCGGCGCAAATGACACACGCTCGGCAGAAGCCAGACTTGGCGAGGCCATTGGCCTTGCTCTCGCAATCGATCTGGACATCGCAGAATCGGCGATCCTGAACGTCAGCTGCACCCATCCATCAACCCTGATCGGTGCAGGTCAGGTAGAGGACATTAGAACTGCGCTGGAAGAACTGGAGGCCGAACTGGTCATCTTCAACGGCTCACTCAGCCCGGGACAACAGCGTAACCTGGAACGGGCTTGGCGGGTAAAAGTGCTGGACCGCACAGGCTTGATCCTTGAGATCTTTGGGCGCCGCGCTCAGACGCGGGAAGGCCGCCTGCAGGTCGATCTTGCTCACCTTAATTACCAGAAGAGCAGGCTAGTGCGGTCCTGGACCCACCTTGAACGGCAGCGCGGCGGTGTCGGGTTCATGGGTGGCCCCGGCGAAACCCAGATTGAATCTGACCGCCGTGTACTGCAGGACAAGATCACCAAGCTGGAGCGGCAACTAAAAACTGTGCGCAATACGCGCGACCTGCAACGCAAGGCGCGCAAACGGATGCCAAGTCCGATTGTTGCGCTGGTGGGTTACACAAATGCCGGCAAATCGACCTTGTTCAACAAGCTGACCAAGGCGGACGTCATGGCGCAGGATCTCCTGTTTGCCACGCTCGACCCTACCATGCGCCGGCTTGAACTGCCCCATGGCCGTGAGGTCGTGCTTTCGGACACGGTGGGGTTTATCTTCGATTTGCCAACGGAGCTCGTTGCCGCATTTCACGCCACACTTGAAGAGGTAATTGAGGCTGATCTCATCGTTCATGTGCGAGATTGCGCGCACGAAGACACAAGCGCTCAGGCTGACGACGTGAAGAATGTGCTGGATGCTCTTGGCGTTGATGAGGTGCAGCAAACAGAGCGCCTGATCGAGGTCTGGAACAAATGCGATCTGCTGGATGAGGAAACCCGCAGCGCGTTGCTCAATCAGTCAGAGCGCGATGAGCATATTGTGCAGACATCAGCACTGACGGGTGAAGGGGTAGACGACCTGCTTGCGCTCATCGAGAGCAGACTGGCAACCCAACGTGGAACCTATCTGGTGCGAATTCCTCCTGCTGAAGGCGCTGGATTATCCTGGGTCTATCGGGCTGGTGAAGTTCTGGAGCGCGAAGATTGCGAAAACGGCACGGTCAAACTGGTGGCGCGGCTCCCCGAAGCCCGGTTGCATGAAGGTAAAAGCAAGTTCAACCTGGAGATCCAGGAAGCGGACCAAAGCCAAATAATGCGCGCGGCTAAATAAACCTGCCCAAAGGTGCGAGCGAGTTAGACCCATGGATGATCCTGGCATGATCAAAGTCTGGGGGCGGCCCACGTCCATTTGTACTCAACGGGTGCTCTGGTGTCTGGAAGAATCGAATCTGCCATATGACCTCAAGTTGACCAGCGGAACCATGGGCCCACAAGGTCATGTTTCCACCGGCAGCAAAGCATTCAGCGGTTGCGATACGACGGAATACCTCAGGATGAATCCCAACGACAAAATCCCAACGACAAAATCCCGACGATTGATGACGGTGGATTTACTCTATGGGAGTCGAACGCGATCCTCACATATCTGACACTCAAATATGTTTCGAAATTGTATGGAGAGGACATTGGGACATTTGCTCGATCAAGTACGTGGATGTCCTGGTCGAACGAGCCATCTTGATCCACTCTTGACCCATCTGGCGTTGCATATGGTTCGCCTGCCGGCATCTCAGAGAGATCCCGCGTTCGCTGATAAATGCAATGAGGCAATGACAACGTCTCTCAGGATTCTGGATCATCATTTATCATTCAGACAATACATTGAAGGGGACAGGTCGGGTATTGCAGAATATTCCACCGCTCCCGGAATTCATCGCTGGAGACTGCTCGATCTCGATCGGCCGGTGCTTGCCGCATGTAGAGGCCTGGATATCTCGGCTCAGTGAACGGCCGGCCTTCTGCAAACTAATCAAGCCCAAAGAGTTTCATTTGACCGGTTGAGCCGTCAGCACGTGGGCGCTTAGCATTCGCCGAAGAGTAGAATACAAACGATTGGATGTGCCGGAGTACAGATCAACTTGCAGAACGTCATTTACGCTGATGCAGATGCAGTCTAATTCCATTTTCGGATCGAATTGTCAGTCGTCCCACTGGTTTGGGTACATGGCCTTCCACAGGTTCGAAGCGGTATTTTCGGACCATGGTTGCCAAAAGCAGAATTGCTTCCTGGGTAGCGAAACCGGCGCCTGTGCAAATGCGCGGTCCCATGGAGAAGGGCATATAGCTCGATTTGATGGCATGCTTGCATTCTTCGGCGTCAAAACGGTCCGGATCGAATACATCCGGCTTTGGCCAGATCAGGCGATGACGGTGGAGCAGCCAGGGGCAGATCAGCATCATATCGCGTGGTTTGATCTTCTTTTCACGGATTTCTTCATGGCGTGTAGATTCCCGCGGAAGGAAGCCAACGGGCGGATAAAGACGCAGCGCCTCCCGGAAGACGTTTCGCGTGAACGTGAGCTTCTTGATATCGCCAAATTCCACATCCCGGTCGCCGAACACCTCTGTTACTTCTTTGAAGACCCGCTCTTGCACATCCTGGCGCATGGCCAGAAGATAAAGCGACCAGCTGAGCGCGCTCGCTGATGTTTCGTGACCTGCGAGGAACAGAAAAGCAGTCTGATCGACAAGTTCCTCAAACGAGAAGCTTACACCGGTGTCGGGGTCCACGCCGCTTGCCAGGTAAGAGAGGATATCCTCCTGTTCCAGTTTCTCCCCCCTCTGGACCTGCTCGTAACGTTCGCGCACAAACGGCTCGATCAAGGCGCGAATTTCGCGACCGGCTTTTGCGGCCGCTCTTCGCTTGCCGAAGGCGAAGAAGGACGGCAACCAGGTGCTCTCGAGAAAGCCAACCACGAAGGCGGTATCCTGAAACCGCATGAATGCCTCAAACAGCTTCATGGCTTCGCCCTGACTGAGCGGCGTTGAGAACATGGTGCGGAAGATCACGTCGGCGGTGACGTGGGTCATTTCCTCGTCAATCGACATATCAGCACCGTCCTGCACCCTGGCCAGGCGGCTCATCAGCTCATCAGCCGCCGCATTCATCATCGGGAAAACCCGTTGCAGGCGGGCCAGCACAAAAGCCGGATCAATCAGGCGGCGTTGCTGTTTCCATTCTTCGCCGTTAGACACAAACACACTGTTGCCCAGAAGCAGTTTGAGCATGTTGGAGCTCATATCGCTCTTGGGGTAATACTCCGCTTCTGTCACCAGGATCTTGCGCGCCAGCTCCGGAAGGTTGGGCATGTAGATGTCGCGACCCGGCAGCCAGAAATGGCCCATCTTCATGGAATAACTTTTTTCGATGAAGTTGGAGATGTAGCACCAGCGCATGCCCATTAACATGCGCATGAAAACGGGGCGGTGCTCGGCAGTGGGCGGGACGGGCGGTTTGTAATCAACGGACGACATGGGCTGTGACTAGCAACGATTGTGTTGATTGCATAGCGGACTAGAGGCCGCGCTTCTTGGCATCGTTCCAGAGCGCATCCATTTCTTGAAGCGAGGCTTCGTTGGTTTCTTGTCCCCTGGCTGATAGTTCGGATTCTATGTGCTGAAACCGGCGCGTGAATTTGGCGTTGGCCTGGCGGAGGGCTTCTTCCGGGTCGATTCCATGATGGCGGGCCATGTTGACGGCGGCGAAGAGAAAGTCGCCAAATTCCTCCGCCATCTTGTTTGCATCGCCTGAGGTGGCCGCTTCGTTCAGTTCCGACAATTCCTCTGACACTTTGGCCGTTGGGCCTTCAGCATCCGGCCAGTCGAAACCGGCACGGGCAGCCTTTTTCTGTAATTTCTCTGCGCGGGTAAGCGCTGGCAAGGACAGGGGCACATTCTCTAACAGGCTTTTTGCCTTGTCCTTGCCGCTTGCGGCTTTCTCGGCGGCCTTGATCTTCTCCCAGAAGCCCTTGGCGACGCCCGCGGACCGTGTCTCGTCGTCGCCAAACACATGGGGGTGCCGGCGGATCATTTTGGTGTTGATCCCGCGCAACACGTCGTCCAGCGAGAAGTCGCCGGCTTCAGAGGCCATCTGGGAGTGATAGATCACCTGGAGAAGCAGGTCGCCCAGTTCCTCGCGCAAATCGCCCATGTTGCCGCGCTGTATTGCGTCGGCCACCTCGTAGGCTTCTTCGATCGTGAAAGGGGCGATGCTGGCGAAATCCTGTTCCACATCCCATGGGCAGCCGTTCTCCCGGTCGCGCAGGGCGTCCATGATTTCACGCAAGGTCTCCACATCAGTGAAATCGTGCTCACCAAAGGGGTGTTCAAAGGGAATCGGGACGTCTTTGTTCATGCGTTCCCGTATAGCACCTTTTGCGTGGCGCTGGTGCCCCGCTACCTTTCAAGCGGGCAGAAGTCCACGGGCGTCATTAGCCTGTTTTCCTGATGCTCCAGCGCGCCGAGCTTGGCGCTTTCGCGGGTGTAGGTGAGCCAGGCCTCATCCGACCACATTGCGCTGCGTTTGGCTTCGCGGTCGCCGGCGTTCTCATAAACCCAGATGTGGACATATTCGTTGGGGTTGCCGGTCTCGGTCTTCAAATAGGCTAGGGGCTGGCCGAGGCGCCGGAATTGCGGTTTCTTGCCCATCTTTTCATAGAGCGCGAGATGCGCGTTGATCGTGCCGGGTTTGCAACGGTAGGTACGGATGTCCAGGAGCATGGGGTTTGTCTCTTTTTTTGAGTGAGGTCAGATGGTCATAAGTTTGCCGAAATCGGGCAGGAGATCTTCAATGCCGGACGACCTCAGGCAGGTCCAGGCAAGCGCCTGGTTGCTGGTAACCACCGGCTTGCCAATCCTGTCTTCCAGCCTTTGCACGATGCCTGCTGTGCGCAAACCTGTGCAGGAAATGAACAGGGCATCGCCGCCCTTCGCTGCCACTTCGGCGCCGGCTTCCAGAATGCTTTCAGGATCAATCCGGTTCATTTCCGGATCACCATTCTGTTTGAACCCTGCTGCATGGGCGATGTTCAGGCCTTGCTCGGCAAAATAGCCTTCAACGATGTTGTTCACTTCGTCGAGATAGGGGGTGAGCACCGCGATATCCCTTGCCCCGAGCTTCTTCAGGCCGGCAATGGCAGAGTCCACGGGATTGTTCACCGGTACACCGGGCCGGACAGTGTTTACGAGCCGTGTGACTTCAGACGTTCCCACCGCGATGGAGCCGCTGGTGCAGCTGAACCCGAAGGCATCAAACGTGGCCCAAGGCGCCAGCTGTTCGGTTGCGGCCACCACGCCGTGCTTTAGATCGCTAAGGGTTTCCGGCGTCGCCACCTCCGCCATAGGCATCCGCGCCACGTAGCATTCCACCCCGTCCAGATGCAGGTAGCGCCGCATGTCAACCTCGGTCGCAAGGTCGGTGGACAGCACCAGATAAGCGATCATCGCCCGCGTGGCGGGGCGGTCGTCAAATCGGGGGGCGAGTGTGGGCCAGGGCATGGTGTCGGCTCGGTCATTGTTGAGAGAGACCAAAACTCTCCCATGCAGCCCATGACGTCAAGACGCGTCTCGTGAATGCCGCATGAATGTGGCTCCCACGACCCGTTCAAGTTGCATGGTGTATGTTCACCCCAACAACAATAAAAAGGAGAAACCCAAATGAACAGGAGAGCCACACTCTCGTTTATCGGATCCGCACTCTCAGCAGGTCTCGTTGCAACGACCATGTCTGCAACACCTGCCCAGGCCAAGGCTGCTTGCACCTACATCGGCACAATCGATGGCAAGACCGTTTCCGGCTATGGAACCGGCTCATGAAAGAACCAACGGCAATCAAATCAGGCACCTCTTGCGAGTGAAGCCAAAACGGGCAAACCAGAGGCCCGTTAGTATAACTTCGAAGGTGCAAGATAATCCCAGACGTGATCGTCAAGATCGATTCTTGACAGATCGGCGAGCCCCAAATCCGTATACGGCCATCGCATCACGAAACTCAGAGATGTGCGCGAAAGATCCGTCGTTAGGGTTACAGCCTGTGCGGAATCTGAATTGTTCGGTTGTGTTCCATTTCCCTTGCGTCAGTGCTTGCACTTTGCCAAGGTAGCTCCCCAAGAATTCTGGCGTCCGGTCTTCGATCAGCATTTCCTTCGGGCGGGTGAGCGCATGCACTCCGCCAGTTTCGCTCAAAGGAACCCCAATTTCTCGATAAAACAATGCAAGCGTAGTTTGTGCGCGAACAGGTTAAGATGCTGAAGCGTAAGAAGCCCCAGTGTAATTGCTCCGCCCGGCTTAGGGAGACCGTGTCGACCCGCGAAGAACGGGCTTTCTGCGACAATCGCCAATCACTCAATGACCACTCTTCGACAATCTCAGGATGATTATTTTGTAATCCGCTGACGAATCGTTTGAGATCGCTGGCGACCTGCCCGTCTGAATTTTCGAACCATCCTAGCCTGGAGATAACCGCGACAACTTGATCGGCCACTTTCGAGCCCCGATTGCAAGATGAACAGGACGGAAACTCCAAGCCCCTGGGTCTTTCCCGACGGCCGAAACACGCGATCGGCGGGTAGTGGTCCCGTTCAGTTGCGACTGTATCTCCCGAGCAGAAGCAGCAAGCCGGGTGTTGCTCGAAAAAGCGTTTTCTCGCTCGACTAGCTTCACCCAATTGCTACATTGAGCCTCCGTGATTTAACTACACCCTGACGTCCCGCCACAAGTGTCACACTTCAGGCACGTGCCATTCCGCACCATGGTGAAGTTCTGACACTCGGGGCAGGCTTCGCCTTCGTAGCCTTTCATGCGGGCTTCCATGCGGAGGGCGTTAGCGTCTTTTTCGAGGCGGTCGCCGACCACTTCGTTGACGGCAGATACGATGCTGGCTTCCAGGGCCTGGTGGTTTTCGGCCACCTCAGCGATGGCAACAGCATTGCCTTCGGCAAAGCCTTGAACCTCTGCCTGCAGAACGGCAACCGCGCCACCTGTGGTGTAAGTCATTTCAGTGCCCGGCATCACCACGACCTTTTCATCCACGCTCTGGCGGACAAAGCCGCTGGAGAGTATCTGGCGAGCCTTGACCGGGGCTGGGGCTGCCGCACCGCCACCATTTTCAGGCACCTTGCCTTCGCTGACGCCTTTACCGAGACTGTCGAAGCCGAGGTCGGCCGGGTCCACGTGCGCCAAGTCGTTGCGGCCGGCGTAGGACACGGCCAGCTCCCGGAACACATAGTCGAGGATTGACGTGGCATTCTTGATCGCGTCGTTGCCCTGAACGATGCCGGCCGGTTCGAAGCGCGTGAAGGTGAAGGCCTCCACATATTCTTCGAGAGGAACACCGTACTGCAGGCCAAGGCTCACACTGATGGCGAAGTTGTTCATCATGGCACGGAAGGCGGCGCCTTCCTTGTGCATGTCGATGAAGATTTCACCGAGGCGCCCATCGTCATATTCGCCTGTGCGCAGGTACACCTTGTGTCCACCAACAACAGCCTTCTGTGTGTAGCCCTTGCGGCGATGAGGCATCTTTTCTCGCTCGCGGGTCGAAACCTCCACGATGCGCTCGACGACTTTTTCCGTGATGCGCTCGGCAGCGATCGTTGCCCGTGCAGCTGCCGGAGCTTCCACAAGCTCATCGACTGCATCCAGCTCGTCTTCATCATCGTCGGTGAGAAGTGCGGAGTTGAGTGGCTGAGACAATTTCGAGCCGTCACGATAAAGTGCGTTGGCCTTGAGGCCGAGCCTCCAGGACAATTCATACGCTGCCGTGCAATCCTCAACCGTCGCATCGTTCGGCATGTTGATCGTCTTGGAGATCGCGCCGGAGATGAAGGGCTGGGCTGCCGCCATCATGCGGATGTGGCTGTCCACGCTGAGATAGCGTTTGCCGATCTTGCCGCACGAGTTGGCGCAATCGAACACGGAGAGGTGCTCATCCTTCAGGCCAGGCGCACCTTCAAGGGTCATCGCGCCGCAAACATGCACGTTTGCCGCTTCAACATCAGCCTTGGAAAAGCCCATCGCGGCCAGCATGTCGAACGAAAAGTCATTCAGCTGTTCGTCAGTGAAACCAAGAGTTTTCTTGCAGAAGCTCTCACCAAGGATGAACTTGTTGAAAACAAATTTGATGTCAAACGCTGTGCCGAGACCATCTTCGATCGCCTTGATCTGGGTATCGCCCAAGCCCTTTGCTTTGAGGGTCTCATGGTTGATCGCGGGCGCGCCGTCCAGTGAGCCATTGCCAACCGCATATTTGATGATGCCTTCAATTGTATCGGCATCATAGCCCAGCACCTGGAGCGCTTCCGGCACCGCGCGGTTGATGATCTTGAAGTAGCCGCCACCGGCGAGCTTCTTGAATTTCACCAGCGCAAAGTCCGGCTCAATTCCTGTCGTGTCGCAGTCCATAACCAGACCGATTGTGCCGGTTGGCGCGATAACGGTGGACTGGGCGTTGCGGTAGCCATGCTCCCCGCCGAGGTCCACAGCCCGGTCCCAGGCCGCCTTGGCGTGTTCGATCAGTTTCTGTTCTGGGCAGTTTGCATTATCGAGTGCCACCGGCTTTGTGTTGAGCGCTTCGTAGCCGCTCGTTTCGCCATAGGCGGCGCGGCGGTGATTGCGCATGACGCGCAGCATGTGATCGGCATTCTTGGCATGACCGGGAAATGGTCCCAGTTCCTTCGCCATGAGCGCTGACGTCTCATAGGCGACGCCCGTCATAATCGCGGAAATCGCGCCGCAGATCGCACGGCCTTCATCGCTGTCATAGGAATAGCCAGAGGTCATCAGCCAGCCGCCAATGTTGGCAAAGCCGAGGCCGAGCGTACGGTACTCATAGGAGAGCTCGGCGATCTGTTTGGACGGGAACTGCGCCATGGTGACGGAGATTTCCAGAACCATGGTCCACAGCCGGGTGCAGTGCTCAAACGCTTCGATGTCAAACGTGCCATCTTCCATGCGGAACTGCAGGAGATTGATAGAAGCCAGGTTGCAGGCTGTGTCATCCAGGAACATATATTCCGAGCACGGATTGGAGCCGCGAATCTCGCCGGAGGCCGGGCAGGTGTGCCAATCGTTGACGGTGGTGTGGTACTGGATGCTTGGATCAGCGCAGGCCCAGGCGGAGTAACCCACCTTGTCCCAGAGGTCCCTGGCTTTGACTTGCTTGACGGACTTGCCGGAGATGCGGCCGATCAGGTCCCAGTTATCATCATTGGCGACGGCTTTCAGGAAGTCGTCCGTGACACGTACGGAGTTGTTTGAGTTCTGACCGGAAACAGTCCGGTAGGCTTCGCCGTCCCAGTCCGTGTCATAGGTGTCGAACTCAATCGATGTGTAGCCCTGGCGTGCGAACTGGATGACACGCTGGATGTAGTTGTCCGGCACCTGCGCCCGGCGCGCGAGCTTGACGGCCCGTTTCAGGGCGGGGTTCTTGTCGATCTGGAAGCAATCATCGCCATCTGCCTTGCAATTCACGCAAGCCTTCATGACCTCGGTCATGTGCTGTTTGACGGTCTTCGACCCGGTGACCAGCGCGGCGACCTTCTGCTCCTCGCGCACTTTCCAGTCGATATAGTCTTCAATGTCCGGGTGATCAATGTCGACCACGACCATCTTCGCCGCGCGGCGGGTGGTGCCGCCTGATTTGATGGCGCCGGCTGCGCGGTCGCCGATCTTCAGGAAGCTCATCAGACCGGAGGATTTGCCGCCGCCCGACAGAGATTCATTCTCGCCGCGGATGTAGGAGAAGTTGGATCCTGTGCCGGAACCATATTTGAACAGGCGTGCTTCCCGCACCCAGAGGTCCATAATGCCGTTCTCATTGACCAGATCATCTTCAACAGACTGGATGAAGCAGGCGTGCGGCTGGGGATGCTCGTATGATGACTTGGAGCGTGTCAGCTTGCCGGTTTCAAAATCCACATAGTAGTGGCCCTGACCGGGGCCATCGATGCCATAAGCCCAATGCAGGCCGGTGTTGAACCATTGCGGAGAATTCGGGGCCACCTTCTGAGTCGCCAGCATGAAGCACAATTCATCGTAATAGGCACGTGCGTCTTCTTCGCTATCGAAATAACCGCCTTTCCAGCCCCAGTAGGTCCAGGTGCCGGCCAGACGCGAGAAGACCTGGCGGGAATCCATTTCCGGGCCATAGCGCTCCTCTTCCGGCAAGGCGCTCAACGTCTCTTCGTCAGCTTCGGACCGCCAGAGCCAAGAGGGAACAGTGTTTTCTTCAACACGCTTCAGGCGGGTAGGGACCCCGGCCTTGCGGAAATATTTTTGCGCAATGATGTCCGAGGCCACCTGACTCCAGGATGCCGGTACATCAATATCTTCCAGCTTGAAAACAATCGAGCCATCCGGGTTACGGATCTCCGAAGTGGTCTTACGAAATTCCAGGCTGTCATAAGGACCTTTTCCGGCTTGTGTGTAGTGGCGTTGGATGCGCATTTCTTGTTAGTTCCCTTGGCTCTTTATCTCCGTCCGGCGTTCAAGGACGGCATCTTGTTCTGGTCCCCGGAGCATATTGCTCCGCATGATTTCCCGTTCCCGGACACAGCAACGTCCGGGTATACGTTTCCTGCTTTGATCCCCTGGATGTTTTCCGCACACAGTTCACTTGCGCGGAGAAGCTGACTCAAAGCACAAACAATCCCTGTCTTCCCAATGTGTGACTACCCTTGTCTTCCCAATGTGTGACTACGCCTGCAGTCCCACCGGGGAATCCGCTGATTAATTTTTAGATTCCGATCTAACGATCAAGATTTGGGCCGCCCCGAGCATGTTCAAATATCTCGCCCCACGGCCAAGGCCGAAATTACTCCCACTGACGCGGCGGCGTCAACCCTTAGTGTGTTAACGAAACATAAACACTACATCTTGTGCGTAGTTATTGACAGCTTGTGGAGAAGTTTCATAATTCGGCGATTCGGAGGCACATCGCAAGGTTTTTCGCGGGCAAGGGCGATCAGGCCTGTGGACACAACGCGCCACCGAAAGCCGCATTCCGTTAACCTCTTGGTAGATGTTCCTAGGCAAGTTCCAAAAATTTTTGGTTAGTGAAATGTTAAAGCATACCCGTTGTGGGATGAGCTAGCCCGCGTTGCACCTATATGTAGTGTGTTTGACAGGGGGAGACCATGAATCTGGTGGTTTTGATTCGATGTTTCGATTCGCCCTAGACTTGGCTAACATGGGTGAGAGACATCGGTTTTTTGGGGAGGCTACAAAATGACAGATCATTCAACCCGCATTCCCCAAGTAACTTGAAGAATTCGAACCTCTGAGAGCCAGTAACGTGTTATATTTCAGCATGTTATCACTGTCGGAGGCGACGTTTCATGGTTCACCTTCAGGGTGCAGGCGAAACAGGCGCTGTTCGGCTTGGTTTTGACCGTCGGGTGCGGCTGGAATTCCATGGCTCGAAGATCAGTTCAGACGGCGGCCTGCTTTTGTTCCGGGAACTGGATCAGGTGCTGGGCCTGCATGACATTGCGGGCGGTGTTTTGCGCGACACGCGGACGGGAGACAATCGGCTGCATACAGTTGTTGGGTTGTTGTGGCAGTCGGTCTTCGGGCGATTGGCCGGATATGATGACGTGAATGACGCGGATCGTCTGGCGCTCGATCCAGTGATGCGGCAAGTCGTTGGGGGGCGGGCTGTCGATCCCAGGGCTGCGTCCGCGAGCCAGATGGGACGGTTCGAGACCGAGGTGCTGGCGACGGCTGCCAATCGTGCGGCGCTGGCCGATTTGTCCGGGCAGTGGATCGACCGGGTTCATTCGGCAACGCCACCCAAATGGATCGCGCTGGACAGGGACAGTTCAGTCAGCCCCACCCACGCCACCCACGGCGCGCAGGAGGGCACGGCCTGGAACGGCCATTTCGGCTGCATGTGCTCTCACCCACTGTTCGTGTTCAACCCGTTCGGTCACCTCGAACGCTGCGCCCTGCGCCCTGGCAATGTGCACAGCGCGGACGGAGGGGAAGCGGTTCTGAAGCCGGTCATCGCGCGATATGCGGTTCTTCCGGGGCGATGCTGCGTTCGCCCTTCCGGAGCTATACAATACTCTGGAAGCGGGAAGCTATTTCTATGCCATCCGCCTCCGGGCCAATCGCGTTCTTCAGGGCAGGATTGCGCCTCTGCTCAAGCGCGCTCCGGGTCGTCCGCCAAAAGGCGTGAAGCGTCTCTACAGCGCCTTTCTGATCAGGCTTTTTGCGTTTGCTGCGGTGCAGGAAAGCTCTTTGCTGATTTGCGGAGGTTTTGGGCGGTTGCGGCGCGCAGGAATTCATCATTTGCGCCGCAGGGGCCGGGTAATCGCAATCTGCCGAGGCCGAGGAGGCGTTTGAGGTGGGCAAAGAGCCTCTCGACCTTCTTTCCGAGTTTCATCGAGATGTCGTATTGGCGGGTCTTGGCTATTTCGCGGGCGACTTGGCGGGCCTCTTCATGTTCTTCACGGGTGATCTTGCGGGCCTCTGCTTTCGGGCAGCCTTTTATCTTTGATGGGCAGGCCTGACAGGTGTGCTTCAGCGCCTGATACTTCGCGACGCCCTTGCCCGTCGGACCGCGGTTCGGATCGGAACAGTTCCGGCGCAACTGCTTTAGCGCTTCGCCTTCCGGACAGAGCTATTGGTTGTTCTCAGCGTCCCATTCACCAATCCCCGGGATCTTATCGAGAACTGGCACATGAAATTGGGCTGGACACAAGCAGAGAGGCTTTATAGTACCTTGCATGATGAGCTTTGCTGAAGCAATTACCACTCAGTCATGGGCGTCAGTCATGGGCGTCAGTCATGGGCGTCAGTGAAAACAAGACCGAACTATCAGCAGATGATGCGATGGATTTTGTAATCACCGCGAACCAGAGAAGCGGAACAACTGCCTTTGGGAGTGCTATTGGGCAGCTTCCCCGCTTCATTTATCATGGTGAATGTTTCTCTCCCAAACGTGACAAAACAAGCAACTTCTTTCATTTTCTGAAGCGGGAGATAGCGCGGGACCCGGATGTGATCATACCTCAATCTGGTAGTGCGCAACGGCTTTTCGACCGGTACCGCCTTAGTCTCGAGGAATACACGAAAGAAAAGTTTAGGGTGAAAGGAAATTACCATTTAATCAAGATAAACTACAATAACTACTATCCTGTCAGCACTGATTTTCAATATTTGTGTGATTCACCTTTCCTGATGGATTACATTAAAAGCAAATCGATACCAATACTACACATCGTTAGAAAATCTTTACTCGAGCAAGCTGTTTCTAGTCTTTACGCACAGAAGCGAGGGTTCTATCATTCGGATAAAGGAGATGTTTCGGTAGCGCCAACCTTTGCCCCCGATCCTCAAGACCTTCTTCATAGAATGCGGCGAGCAGCAAGACTGACAAATACAATGAGGTCTCTTCTCAAGGAATATCCGCGGGCTTGGGAGATCAGCTACGAGGATCTTTTTGAAAACAACGGGTTTTCGGACAAGGCACGGGCAGTTTCCGAGGAATGGTTGGGCATGGAGCTTGACGCACGCCCGCAGGTTGCGTTTAGAAAAGTTACGCCACCATTGCGTCAAATCATTTCCAACGCAGATGCTGTCGTCGCGGGGCTTGCCGGAACAGAGTTTGAAGCTGAAGCACAAGCTTTGCTGTGGCCGGTTTCGAGTGCTGTTTCTTTGGGCTCCGTGAGACAGCACTTGAATTCAACGGGTACGACCACTCGCGAAGACACGCGTCGGCGATACATCGACCTGGATGGCATGCGAAATCTTATTTATAGAGTCGTCGCAAACATAATATCGCGAATAGGTCGTATTGCATTAGGACGCGCGAAAACGACTGCTCGAAGAATCCGGAACATCTTTCCAAAATGATCTTGGAAGCCTTGCAAACGGAGCGCTTGCCGATGTTTCGCGAACCGCCCGCGGATGATTTCCGTCAGGCGTATATCCTTATCAAGGACGACTTAGCGGTGCGCGAAGCGTTCTCTGCCGGCAGCATTCCTGGCCATTGTCCTCAATCTGGTGCTCCCGGAAGAGATCGGGGAAGACGCGAACTAAAGTCCGGAAATTCAAGCGAGTGAGAATAACTCTTCAGTCTGATGGCAATCGGCGTGAAATTGAGTTAGTGAGGATTCCACGCAGTAAATTAAGGCGAACAGTATGGCGCTTCTGAGTTCTTCCGTCTCACCATCCTCCCGTGAATTTCAGGCTAATGCCAACGTGATGGCTGGTCTGGTCAAGGATCTCGTCAAAAAGCGGGGCATCGTTGCTCAAGGCGGGTCTGAACGGTCGCGAGAACGGCATGTATCGCGCGGAAAACTGTTGCCGCGCGACCGGGTAATGGAACTGATCGATCCGGGAACGCCATTCCTCGAAATGTCGCCAATGGCGGCGTGGGATATGTACGACAACGATTACCATGCCGCTGGCGTCATCACAGGCGTTGGCCGCGTATCGGGCCGTGAATCCATGATCATTTGCAACGATGCCACCATCAAGGGTGGCACCTATGTACCGATGACTGTGAAGAAGCATCTCCGCGCCCAGACGATCGCCATGGAGAACCGGCTGCCATGCATCTATCTGGTGGACTCCGGCGGTGCGAACCTGCCGCACCAGACTGAGGTCTTTCCGGATGTAATCCACTTCGGCCGGGAGTTCTACAACCAGGCCAATATGTCAGCCATGGGCATTCCGCAGATCGCCTGCGTCATGGGATCCTGCACCGCGGGCGGCGCCTATGTGCCGGCCATGTCTGATGAGACCGTTATAGTGAAGCAACAAGGCACGATTTTTCTTGCCGGCCCGCCATTGCTGAAAGCTGCAACAGGTGAGGTTGTGTCGGCGGAAGATCTTGGCGGGGCTGACGTTCATGCACGGGAAAGCGGTGTCGCCGATCACTATGCTTTGAACGACAGCCATGCACTCGCCATTGTCCGGCAGATCGTCGCCAACACAAATTATGTCAAGAAACCAAACATCGTTTTGCGTGATCCGGTCGAACCGCGTTACTCGGCCTCCGAAATCGGCGGCATCATCCCGCCGACCTTCGCCAAACCCTATGACGTGCATGAGATCATTGCACGCATCGTGGATGGGTCGGAGTTCGATGAATTCAAGAAGCTCTACGCAACCACCATCGTCACCGGTTTTGCGCATATCTGGGGCATCCCGGTCGGGATCGTTGCGAACAATGGTATTCTCTATTCAGAGAGTTCCCTGAAGGCGGCGCATTTCATCGAGCTTTGCTGCCAACGGAAGATCCCGCTGCTGTTCCTGCAGAATATTGCCGGTTACATGGTGGGCCAGAAATATGAGGCCGGTGGCATCGCCAAGGATGGCGCCAAGATGGTGAGTGCCGTGGCCTGCGCCAACGTGCCAAAAATCACTGTGATCATCGGTGGATCGTTCGGGGCAGGGAATTATGGCATGTGTGGCCGGGCCTATTCGCCGCGCTTCCTGTTCATGTGGCCCAACAGCCGGATCTCTGTAATGGGCGGCGAACAGGCCGCGTCGGTTCTCGCCACCGTCCGCAAGGATATTGTGGAAGGCAAGGGCGACACCTGGACCGAAGAGGATGAAGCCGCGATCAAGGACCCGATCCGCGAGCAGTTCGAGCGGGAAGGGCATCCGTATTATTCCAGCGCCCGCGTCTGGGACGACGGGGTCATCGCGCCGGAAGAAACCCGCGATGTGCTGGGGTTAGCCTATTCTGCTTGCCTCAACGCTCCGGTGGAAGAAACAAAATTTGGTGTGTTCCGGATGTAACGCGCGAATGGGCGACAGATTTGATCTTGGGGGCCACACAAGGGCTATCAAAACGGTTTCAACTGAGGCGCAACGCTGGTTCAATCTCGGCCTCAACTGGTGTTTCGGCTTCAATCAGGAAGAAGGCGTCAAGTGTTTCCATGAAGTACTGAAGCATGATCTGAATTGCGCAATGGCCCACTGGGGCATGGCTTACGGAGCCGGGCCCTTTTACAATCTACCCTGGCGTGATTTTGGCAACGCAGAAGCAGAACAAGCTACGGCATTGTGTCATCATCATGTGACCAGGGCCTCAGAGCTGGCCGAACCAGGTCCGGAGGCCGATCTGATCGCTGCATTGGCCAAGAGATTTCAGCAACCTCATCCAGTTTCGCCTGAAGACTATGATGCGTGGGATGGCGCTTATGCAGCCGCCATGCGAGAGGTTTACAAGGCGTATCCCGAGGATCTCGATCTCGCCGCTCTGTTCGCCGAAGCGGCAATGACCAGAACGCCTTGGAAACTTTGGAATACCAGAACCGGCGAACCGGCCCCTGGCGCAGATACGCTGGAAGTCATCAATGTGCTGGAGCGAGCAATCAGGCAAGCGGATGAGCAGGATGTGCCTCAGCACCCGGCCATTTTGCATTTACATATTCATGCGCTGGAGATGTCAAACGAGCCTGAAGCTGCAAGGCGCTCAGCGGATGTTTTGGGAACCTTGTGCCCGGACGCCGGACACATGAATCATATGCCGGGGCATATCTACGTTCTGTGCGGCCAGTATGAAAAAGCCAAGCAGGCCAGCGTCAAGGCCATCCAGGCAGACAGACTGTATGGCGAATACGCGGGACCCTACAAATTCTACACCACGGCCCGCTGCCACGATTTGCACCTCATGATGTTCACATGCATGTTCCTCGGCCAGTTCCAGCCGGCTATGGAAGCAGCAACCGAAATGTGTGGATTGCTGACGCCCGACGTTCTGACCTTTGACGACAAGCCGCAGATGACAATCACCATGGAAGGTTATCATTCCATGATGGTCCATGTGCTGGTGCGGTTCGGCAAGTGGCGCGAGATCACCGATTGGCCACTGCCGGATGACCAGGAACTCTATTGTGTTTCAACTGCCATGATCCACTACGCCCGTATCGTGGCCCATGCGGCGCTGGGTGAATTCGAGCAGGCGGAAGAACAGCGGCAAGCCTTTTACACCGCGCTCGGGCGAATTTCAGCGGATCGTGTTTTCTTCAACAATTCGGCAGTTGATATCCTGGCCGTTGCAGAGGGCATGCTGGAAGGCGAATTGGCCTACTATCAGGGAAAACATGAAGAGGCGTATGTGCATTTGCGTGAGGCCGTCGCGCGCTGCGATGCCATGGCCTATTCGGAACCCTGGGCCTGGATGCATCCACCGCGTCACGCGCTCGGCGCACTGCTTTGTGCCCAAGGGCACTATGAAGAAGCCGAACAAGTCTATCGGGCCGATCTTGGGCTAAGTGATGAATTGCCGCGATGCTGCCAGCATCCAGACAACATCTGGGCCTTGCATGGTCTGGCTGAATGCCTTGAGCAAAGAGGCGAAACCGCCGAGCTTGCGGGGATGCGGGAAAAACTGGAAATCCGCATTACGGCGGCGGACTTTGAAGTCTCATCGTCGTGCTGTTGCCGCCGGAATTCAACTGGTATGATGTGACGGCGCCCGTGCATAGACCGGTGTTGCAACACCTTCCATCCGCGCCTTGATTTGCAGGGCCAGGAAACGGGAGTAGTGCCGGGATTGTGCTAGATTTCCGCCCTGGAACCAGAGACCTTCCTGTTGGGTCGGCTTCCACATGTTGCGCAATTCACCTTCCCAGGGGCCGGGATCCTTCAGCGTGCCAGCGCCTAGGCCCCAGCATTTGCCCACTTTGTCCGCGATGTCCTGACCTGCGATATCGGCAACGAACCGGTTCATCGAGCCATAGCCCGTGGCATAGACAATGACATCTGCGTCCAAAATGGTACCATCGTCCAGCTCCAGTCCGTCCGGCAGAATTTGCCGGATCTGGACACCGCTCTTCAGCTTGATCTCACCGTTGCAAATCAACCCGGAGGCTCCAACATCGATGTAGAATCCGCCGCCTTCGCGGAATGACTTGCCCACAAGACCTGTGTTGTCCGGTCCAAAATCGAGGATAAAACCTGCGTCCTCTAGCCTGGCGTGCAATGCGGCATCCTTGGCCCGCATAGCCGCGCAGTTGGCGACCTGCCGGCGTTCGAGGACGCGGTGAGGGCAGGTGGTCGCCATATAATCCCCGGTTTCTGTGCCGATCCCGGCATCAAGCGCATTTTCCGAATAGAGCGGCCCGACCACATGCTCCAGCACAGTTTCCGTCTGCACCACGAGCGTACCTGATCGTTGGATCATTGTGACGGCACAATCATTCTCCCACAGGTCCGCGCAAATATCGTGGGCTGAGGTGTTGGATCCGATCACTACGCATTTCTTCCCGGCAAACTCTTTGCCGCCACGATACTCGCTGGAATGAAGTTGCCGTCCGCTGAATTGCTTTGCGCCTGGAAAATCAGGGATATTCGGATATCCGGACATGCCCGTCGCAAACACAATATGATGGGGGGAAAGAGTGACCGCTTCTCCGTCATGGTTGATAGTCACGGTCCAGCGTTTGGTATTCTCATCATATGTGGCGGTCTCGCAAAGCGAGTTCGTCCAGTAGTTCAGCTCCATGACACACGCGAACATTTCCAGCCAGTTGCCCATCATATCCTTGGGGGTGAAGACGGGCCAGCCATCCGGAAACGGAATGTAAGGCATGTGGTCGTACCATACCGGATCGTGGAGACAGAGGGAGGGGTAGCGATTGCGCCAGCTATCGCCGGCCTTCTTGTTCTTTTCCACGACAAGGTAGGGCACACCCAGATACTTGAGCCGGGAGGCGAGGGCCATGCCGCCCTGTCCACCACCAATGATCAGACAATAGGGCTGAGTGGAATGCCCAATCTCCGCGACCTCGTCTGCCCGCAGATCCTCATGCAGCTTGCGCCCTTTGGCATTGCCATGCTCGACGCCCAACACTCGCTGCCGCCCTGTCTGAAACGGAAAGTCCCGGAGTTCTCTCAGAGTGGTCAAAAATGTGAAGCACTTGCCGTCCTTGATCCTCACATGCCCCTTGCCCGGCCCGGTTTTGGTTTCGAAAGCAAGCCAGGCTTCAGTGTATCCTTCACTTTCCCGGGCCTCGCCATCTATCCGCCAATTGGCCGGCTTTGTTTCATCGAGTGTCGCGCTTAGCATGGCCTCTATTTTTGGGCGGGCTTCGCAAGTGTGGATGTTCCAGGTGAACGCGACCATATCCCGCCAGAAGCACTCATCAGCGAAAAGGGCCGCTGCGGTGGTGGAATCGTTTCCCTGCAACGCGGCATCAAAAGCCTTGAGCCAGATCTCGATGGATTTCTTCGCGTCAGCCATGTCACTTCAGGAATTGCGGACACCAGGCGCCAACAGCTCGCTCACCAAACGCTCGCCATGCCCTGCCGAAACCGCTTCTTCGTATACATCGCGAACCGACGCGGCGAGCGGCGAGACGCCCCCGAACTGTTCTGCCATGTCACAGAAATAACGAATGTCTTTCAGTGCGCTCTGCACATCAAAGGCGTACCCCTTGAAGTTCTCTTCATTCGCGTTTCCGATGATGCGACGGAGGGCGCCGGAATCCGCTGATCCGCACGTGACAACGTCGTAGAGTTTCGACCAGTCAATGTTGGCAGTGTCTGCCTTTGTGAAGGCCTCGGTGATGAGCGCGACTATGCCGGTCACCATATAATTGTTGATCAGTTTGGCCGTGTTGCCGGCGCCGGGGGCGCCAAAATGGTGAACCTGCTTGCAGAATGTGGAGAGCAACGGTTGTGACTTTTCAAATGCAGTTTCCGTGGCACCGACGAGCGCGCCCAGCTCGCCAGCAGCGGCTTGCAGTTTGCCGCCCGTGACCGGAGCTTCCACAAAATCAATGCCCAGTTTGGATAAGCGCTCAGCGATTTTCCGCGTCGAGTCCGGACTGGATGTGCCGGTGTCGATGATGGTTTGACTCGCTGAGAGGTGAGGCGTGAGTTTTCCGACGACGCTCTCCACGACAGCCGAACTGCTGACGCACAGGACGATCATGCTGCTCTCTTCCGCCAATTGTGTATAGCTCTCGGATTCGTTCGCACCTTTCGAAACCAGATCATTAACCGGTTGCCGGTTGCGGTTTGCGATGACGCTGAGTGGATATCCGGCCTTCAAGAGGCACGACGCCATGCCGTGCCCCATGATACCGACTCCGACGAAGCCTACGGGGTCCAGCTTTTCGGTTGGATCGCCCGCCGGCATCAGAGCGACCAACCACCATCGATGATTTGCGTGGTGCCAGTCGTGAACGCGGAATCATCGCTGCCCAGATACACAACGAGTTGTGCAATTTCATCAGCACTTGCCATACGGCCCATCGGTTGACGGTCAATGAAGGCCTGACGCGTCTTGTCATAATCGCCTTGCGCCTTGATACGATCATCAAGCGACGGTGTTTCCACTGTGCCCGGGCAAATGCAGTTACAGCGGATGCCTTGCGTCACGTGGTCAGCGGCGACGGCTTTCGTCAGGCCGATGACAGCGCCTTTGGAGGCACTATAGATAACCCTGTTCGGGGCACCTTTAATGCTGCCGGCCACTGAAGCCATGTTGATGATGGCCCCCCCGCCATTCTCGAGCATCTTGGGCAGGAAGGCGCGGATTACGCGAAAGTGCGCTTTAACGTTCAGGTTAAAGGTAAAATCAAAATCGCTATCATCCGCTTCGAGGATCGTTCCGTGGTGGACAAAGCCCGAGCAGTTGAAAAGAATATTTGGCGCCGGGGCACGCCTTGCAGCCTCACTGATTGCGTCGGGATCCAATGCGTCGAGTTTGAACGTTTCAATATTGTCAAATTCTGCTACCAACGTTTCGAGAGCTGCCTCGTCAATGTCGGTCGCGTAGACCTTTGCGCCTTCGTTGGCCATCGCAATTGCGGATGCCCGTCCAATGCCTGCGCCTGCAGATGTTACGAATGCGGTTTTTCCAGCCAGTCTACCCATTGATGTGTTCCTTTGAATGACCGATTTATGCTTTGAGCCGATCTTAACGACACTCGCTGCCTTCGTCATTTTAGATGCCCTGATTTCCGCGTGGTGGAAATGCAATAATGCTGTTTATGCACCTCGAAATGCAGTTGGCATCGCGATTGAGTCTGGCCCGGGCGCAAGATCAGCTATATCAGGTCCATGTGTGATCGACAGCAAGAGACCAGAACAGGGCAGGGTGGTTTGGCTGGGGCGAGCGCGTGGGTGTTTCTCAAGTTGATCAGGTTGTATCAACTCACGCTGTCTTCGATCATGGGACGAAGGTGCCGGTTTATGCCGACCTGCTCGGAGTATGCCAGCGACGCAATCAGTCTGCATGGACCCTGGGCCGGCTTCTGGCTCGCCCTTAGCCGTATTCTAAGCTGCAACCCGTTGGGCGGTCAGGGATTTGATCCTGCACCGGAAACCTTCGAGCGCCCGGTCTGGATGTTTTGGCGCCACAAGCATCCGCGTAACCCTGATTAGTCCGTCGGTTTTCTGGATGATGCGTTTATCGTCAATCCTCCAGAACCGGATACACGCTCAAGTTCATCTTTGATATGCAGCCAGGTCAGCCGTTCAGACTCATGGGTATGAATTTTTGGAATGAGATCGTTGGCCTGATCGATGACGCCCATGGATATATAGATTTGTCCTGTCAGATAATCGTAACACCCAGTAAGTGATGAGCCGCAATCGGGGCAAAGGTGCGCTTGACGCCCGGGTTTGCGCAGACGGCCTTGCCTTCATCTGGCGTGAATGTGACAGCCTTTCATCAAAGGCTGCAAAGACACCAACAGGCCCGCCTGTCGCGCGCCGGCAATCGTCACAATGGTAATAGGCTACCGTTTCTGGTGACTGTGATGCAGTGAACCTTTTCGCTCCACAATAACAACGTCCCGTGATCATGATGAGAGACGCCTATTGAATTTCAATCTTGTCGCCAGGTTTTAGGCCAATTCTGGACGCAGTACCTGCGTTGAGTTCAAGGACTTGTCGCACTGGCCCGCCGGACGAGATATATTCGCGCGAAAAAGGGATCGTATTCTGTTCAACCCGATGCACCGTGCCGTCTTCCTTGATGAAAACCATGTCCAGAGAAAGCACCGTGTTTGCCATCCACATGGTGATGTGGCGTGTCTTTGGCCAGGTAAAGATCATTCCGTGATCTTCCGCCAAAGTCTGTCGGTGCATGAGACCACGCGCTTTGTGAGCTTCAGTTTCGGCTTTCTCAACCTTGAATTTGAACTGCCCTTTGTCAGTGCTGACGATAGCGGTGCCGATGGGCATACCATTTGTCTGGGCCCAGACCGGCGTAAGGCAAAAACTAGCTAGAATCCAAGTGAATGCCGCAAGAAGGGCAGGGTGCAATATTCCTGTCATTTAAAACTCAAACACGCCCGTGCGGCTCGCCGCTGGCAAACATGCGGCGGCCCTGCTCATCGATTATTTGCTGACCCTTCCGAACCGAAAACTGTTCGGCCTCATCGCGGGTGGAAAATGTGTCGGCCCGAAGAAACTTGCGCTCCATCAGGTCATCATCGTTTTGATCAATGATATAGCCCGCGAGCCGCCATTGATCTCCAGCAGGTTCCGGTGCTGGCTCAATTGTCAGTCCCTCGTACGCGACCGGTTCTCCACGGGAAGGCCCGCCGGCCCCACCGGTTCCTTCGGAAGATTTAGAGCCGCCAAATAGACGCGAAAGAATACCCATGGCTCAGTTTTACCATTTTCAGGTCTGCGCGTAAACGGATTGGTTTCAACAGTAGCATGTATAGAGAGAGTTTTTACGTTTACTCGCCAATATGTAGTATCGCTAAACTTGCCGTAACTGAAGACAGACAAGATCAATGACCGGGGACGGGCCAGGTAATGACCGGCGAAAGGGACAACGTGAGCCCTGCGACAGAACAAGGATAATTACAGATTCGCGCGGTGAGATGTTGTGTTTCTGCACTATTGACAACATGTCGAGTGAAAGCGCCCTGATAAGTCTCCCGGCAGCACGGCGCCTACCAAGCGAAATTGGTCTCGTGTCTCTGGACCGTGAAATTGAATCTGCTTGTGCCGTCATTTGGCGAATTGGAAATCAGATCGGGCTGAATTACATGCCGCAATTTTCAACGAATGCCGAGGCAGGTGTAGCCATGGACGACACGATCAGCCGAGGTCGGGATTACGTCGCGAGTCCTAAAGAAGCCAATTCTTGTCGCGTGACGGCATTGCAATCTCCGTTAGCATGCTGTTAATAAACTTATAAATTGCAGATGTTGGAAACAGCAACTTAGGATGGTTCGATGCCCTCCCCCAGTGTCTGCCCGTTTTGAGAGGCATTCCGGTGAAAAAGGGATCTTGTTGAATTTCAACGGGATCTCTTATTGGTTTCAGGCGGCGGTTCGCGTCAGAAGGAGGGACGCGTCATTACTCACGTCAGGCAATCCAATTAACACGACTGAAATGTCGTCCTCAAATTTATCCGAGCCGGAGAACTCTGTCAGGTTCTTCATCAGGCAGGGTAATTTATCAGCTGAGGTCAGGGCATTGTTTGTTCCGAAGAACTCTTCGAGACCGACTTCGTCAAATTGGGCGCCGGATTGGTTTTCACACTCTGTGATTCCGTCGCTGTAGATAAAGAGCTGTTCGCCTGGATACAAAACATATTCGAGCGTCTCGTAATCCACGAACGGGATCAGACCCACAGGAGACCCGCCTTCACCGATGAACTCGATTTGTCCATCTCGTCATTCTATCGCGGGTGGCGGGTGACCGCATTGGCAGATCTCCAGTTTTCCACTGCGCACATTGATCATGGTTATGACCATCGTGAAATAAAGATCAGATTCTGGTCCGGCTTGATGTTGTATATTGAGCTCTTTTACAATCTCATGCGGTTTTCTCAATCAGTAAGTTCCATCCTTGCAAGGCTTGAAAGCGACATTGCGCCCTATATTGTTCGGGTCAAAGGTCTGGGCCAGTTGGACGCAGAGCAGAGCTGACGAAATGCCGTGCCCGGATACGTCGATCGAATACCCGACAATGGTCTCATCGTCGCCCTGGAAATAGCCAATGAGATCGCTGCCAATATGATGGGCCGCTAAATAGTGCGCGGCAACGGTTGCCCCGAGGCAATCTGTCAGCAGTTCCGGGATGTAGGCCTGCTGTAGCTTGGCGGCGGCCTGGAGGCGTTATGCATCAACCTCGGTTCGCCATAGGCTTCTTCAATCTGTTTGCGCTGACGTGTCAGTTGCCTGTTGAGCTTGATGTTGCAGGCACTCACCCTGGTGGTCAAGGATCAGCTGGTCGATGGATTGCAAAACTCCGAATACCAGATTGCGCCCATCGGAACCACTCGGGTGCACTATATCTATATCTCGAAAGAATTTCTCACAGGCAGGCTCCTGGAAAACAATCTTATAAACTTTGGCCTGCACGACGCTGCCTCGTCGGTAGTTGAGCAAAGAGGATTCAGGCTCGAAGAGCTTTTGGCTGAAGAGAAGAATTACGCCTTTGGCAATGGCGGGCTTGGGCGGGCAGGGGAGCAGATAATGGTGCCGGTGTTTGGCCGGACCAAAGTCATGACCGATCAGAGCGGCAACCCGACGACTGTCTGGCTGAACTGGGATCTGGTCGTCGGTGTTCCCTGCGATGTGCCGGTCTCCGGCTTTGGCGGCAAGACTGTGAACTGGCTCAGGCTCTACACGGTCAAATCGTCCGCCGAGTTCAACGACCAGATTTCATCAAGCGGCAATTATCTCAGGCAGTTGATGATCGGATTGCCTCGGAAAAAATCTCCAAGGTCCTTTACCCGCAACAACCCATCGACAAGGCCAAGCAGCTGCGGCTCATACAAGAGTACTTTCTGATCTCGTGCTGCGTCCAGGATATCGTTCGCCAGCACATGAAACAGTACGGCATGATCGATACATTCGCCGAGAAGCAAAAGATACAGCTAAACGATACCCATGCAGCCTTGACAGTCGTTGAACTGCTCAGGGTCCTGATCGACGAGCATGGTCTGGATTGGGAGAAGGCCTGGCAACTGACCTATCAGGCATGCGCACATACCTGCCATTCGTTTGCCCCTGAAGGCTGCGAAATTTGGCCAATGGAAATTGTCGAGAAGGTATTGCCGCACCATGCCGGCATAATCTGGCAGATCGACCGGGCCTTCAGCAAATATGTGTCCCGGTACGCGGCGGGACAGACCCGCAACCTTGCTTCCATGTTGCTGGTGGGACGCAGCAAGGAGGATGGCCAGGAAATCGTCAGAACAGTCAAAACATTTGTTTTGCCGATTGCCACCGGATTAACGGTGTCTCTGAACTCCACACAGAAAGGGTCAAGACGGAACTCTCCGGGATTTCATGCGCTCTGGCCTGACAAGTTCTGCAATATCACGAATGGTGTTACGCCGCTTGCGCAATTTCTCTATGAATGGGCCGGGGTCGGCTGGTTGGACGATTTAAATCAAGTCACCCGGCTCAATGAGCTTGCAGACGATATCAATGCGCTTGACCGTCTGGCTGAAGTGCGGCGGAAGAACAAACTGAAGTTCGCTGCCTTTGCAAAGGAGCATTATGGCCTCTCGTTGGACGTAGGAGGCATTTTCGATGTACAGGCCAAACAGTTTCACCAAGACCAGGCGGCAAATGCTGAAATCTTCTCCTCCGTCGGAGATGATAATTGCTACCGGTTTGGCATGGATGCCGCAGAGGTGAGGGCGTCCTGGGCAGACCAGGATTATGATCCCTGGGCCGTGGCTGCCGCTGCGCCAGCGGTTCAGTGTGCCGTGAATGCCTTGTTGGACGACTTGGTTTCCCGCCGCGAGCCTGGAATATTCGGACCACTAGGTCATTCCTTTTTTGAAGGCGGCGACAGATATCGGGTGCTGGCAGATTTTGCCTCTTATCAGGACGCACAGGCACGGATTGATTCAGATTTTCAGACTCACACTGATTGGACCAGGAAATCCATGTTCAGCATTGCAAGAACCTGCAAATTTTCCAGTGATTGCCCGTCGCAGAGTATGCCAACAAGGTCTGGAATATCAAACTGCCCGTGAAGCTCCAACACGATTGACATTTTACTGGCAGGGAATTCAATGTGCGTTGATGAAGATCGACAATGCACATGCGTATTTGCCTGAACTCTGGGGGGTACATGTGCACTTCCGGCCGAACCATGAAGCTCTGGTGTGCGGGGATGTGCGGCGCACCTGGCGTGGATTCGACAGGAACATGAGCAAAGTTGCCAACGGTTTGTTGGCAGAAGGCATGAAAAACGGCGACAAGGTCGCCGTCCTGATGAACAACTCAGTGGAGACGCTGGAAACAATATTTGGAGTCGTGTGCGCCGGGGCGTGTGTGGTGCCCTTGAGTGGGTTACTGACGGCGGACCAGCTGAAAGTCCTGATAACCGATTGTAGTGCGCGAAGTGTCATCTGCTCTGCAGAATATACCGGTGTGATCAATGAAATCCGCGGCGACCTTAAGTCCGTAACCCCCGAGCAATTCATTTGTGCAGGAGCAAGCACCGCAGGTTGGCGCCTCTATGATGACATTTTCCAATCAGTCAGCGATCAAGCGCCAGCGGTGGCGCGGAGCATGGATGATGATTTCAATATCATTTACAGCTCCGAAACCACGGGGCTTTTCAAGGGAATCGTCCAGACTCATCGCGCGCGCCAGCACTGGGCCTGGAGCAACGCGGTTGAAATGCGCTTTCATCGCGACGCGCGGGCGATAACAACCACGCCGGTCTATTCCAACGGCACCTGGTTAATGATCCTTCCGGCCCTGTTTGCCGGCGGAACTGTTGTTATCCTCCCGCAGTTTGACCCGCTCGAAGCACTGGAGACGATCATTGAGGAGAAGATTATCCATACTTTCATGGTTCCCACGCAATACATCATGACACTGGCGGAACCGTCATTTGATTCAGCATGATCTGTCAGGCCTGGAAGCGGTATTATACGTTGGTGATCCCCAAGGGGTGGGTGAAGATGAGATCCTCGGTTGGGCAAATGGCAAGCTGGCTAAACATCAACGCTTGTCCGGCGTTCAGTTCAGAACCGAGTTCCCGCGCAATGCGCTTGGAAAGGTGAATTAAACGTATGCTGCGCGATGAGATTGCTGCGCAGGATGCATAGGCAAAAAGAAATGGTGGATCATTCATGTCAGAAGACACTTTAAACAAACTCTGCCGTATCAGCACGGCAACGATCAGCATGCAGTTGTTAAAGCGTGGGATCCGGCGTTGCTATATCGAAGGTGCCATTCCGTTGGCTGCCGGATACGAGCGTGTTGCCGGCCCCGCATTCACAATTCGTTTTGTACCCATGCGCGAAGACCTTTCAACGCCTGCCAGCTACGCCGGGACAAATACTTTGCGCGAAGCGATCGATACAGCACCTGATGGATCGATCATGGTTGCGGACGCCCGAGGCGAAGCTACGGCCGGAACGCTAGGGGATATCCTGGCGATGCGCCTGAATACCCGTGGGGTCAAGGCATTTGTCTCTGATGGCGCGGTGCGCGATGCGGCCGAGATAATGCCAACAGGTCTGGATATATATTGCACGGGGACTGTCGCTCCACCATCGATTGGCGCACTCCATTTCATTGGACATTCGGAAACGATCGGCTGCGGCGGGGTGATGATTGTGCCTGGAGATATTGCGGTTTGTGACGGCGATGGCTGCGTGATCATCCCGGCTGACCTGGCCACCGAGGTCGCAGAAGGTGGCCTCGAACAGGAACGTTTTGAAACATTCGTTCAGCAGAAAGTGAGAGATGGTGCCCCGGTGACAGGGCTCTATCCTCCGGAAGATGAGACGCTTGCAGAATATGCGAACTGGACGCCGGACAATAATTAGGGCAGGGATTAACGTAGTTGCATTCGCTCCAGTCTGTTCTACGATGCAGAGACGCGGGCGAGAATTGATGGAGCTTAAAGTGACGCAAATAATTACTACTGGTTACAAGAGGTTATGTGATCAAGCTGATAAAGAAGTTGAATCTGTTTCAGTTGAAGCAGCGCAAAAAATGATGACGGACAATGGGGCCGTTCTGGTGGATATCCGCGATATCCGCGAGCTGAAACGTGACGGCAAGATTCCAGGCGCATTTCATGCTCCACGTGGCATGCTGGAGTTCTGGATCGATCCGGACAGTCCTTATCACAAGGATAAGTTTGCCGGTGACGGGCCCTACATCTTCATGTGTGCTGGCGGGATGCGTTCCTTGCTCGCAACGAAGACTGCCCAGGACATGGGCCTCAAGCAAGCGATCAATCTGAAAGGTGGTTTTGAAGCCTGGAAGAAAGCTGGCGCGCCGGTGGATACCGAATGAGCTCGGGCGACGATCTCCATCTGATCATTGGTAACAAGAACTACTCGTCGTGGTCATTTCGCCCATGGATTGCCATGCAAGCAACTGGCATTGCATTTCGGGAGACGGTCGTTCCGTTTGACGAGCCCAACCACAATCAGCACTTTGCAGAATTTTCACCCTCGAAACGTGTGCCAGTCTTGCAGCATGGAGACCTTACCGTTTGGGAGTCCATGGCAATCATGGAATATGTGGCTGAACTGTTTCCGGATGCTGGTCTCTGGCCGGAAGACAGTGTTGCACGGGCAAAAGCGCGGGCAGTGTCGCACGAAATGCATGGGGGCCTTGGCGGGCTGCGTTCCGAATGCCCGATGAATATGCGCCGGGAGCTGCGGGCAATTGATGTGTCCGATGCGGTCAGGTCAGACGTGAAACGGATCGAGGGAATCTGGAGAGAATGTCTGGACGCGTCCGGTGGCCCCTTTCTCTTTGGTAAATTCTCCAACGCCGATGCAATGTACGCTCCCGTCGTCAATCGTTTGCGTGTCTATGAACTCTCAGCCGACGACTATGTGGATGCTTATTCAAAGACCATGATGAAGTTGCCATCCTGGCAGGAATGGGAAGCTGCAGGGCGGGCAGAACCCTGGATCGTCGAGGAGGACGAAGCCTAAACCAGGTGGACGGGTTTATTCGTGATCACCTGCTCCAAATCGCAGAAGAAAGTCTGTTATCGCAGCCTCTGACTCCGGTTCGTCCAGGAAGGGCACGTGTCCCCGGCCGGGAATGGTTTGTGTGATCAGATCCGGCTTCACCTCTTGCATCCTGGTTATGGTCTCAGGTGTGAGGATATCGGAATTCGCGCCATGCAAGACGAGGACGGGCCTTCGTTTCAAGGCGTTGAACTGCGCCCACAGAGTTGGAATGTGACCTTCCGTGAGTTCTTCGTGCGATGCGAAAACTTTCCGTAGATTAAAGTCGTAATCTGATCGGGGGATGTCGTTCACCCCACGATAAGTCCGTTTGGCCCAGGCAAGCCAGTCCTCTTCATCAAGGCCTTCAAAGCCGCGATTTGTCTGGCGCAGCATGAATGCTGCCTCTGTCCAGGACAAAGGCTCGTTGCCCTGACCGAGATATCCTTTGATGCGAAGCAGGCCGCGCGGTTCAATCTCCGGGCCGACATCATTCAGGATCACACCTCGGATTGCCGTTGGGCGCAGCGTGCTCATGAGTATGGCAATGATGCCGCCTCGCGACGTCCCGAGGACAATGACCTCGTGCAATCCCAGAACGGTCAGCAAGGTCGCTGCATCATGCATTTCCTGAAGCGGAGTGTAAGTGGACCAGTCTTCCGCATATTCTGAACAGCCTCGGCCCCGGTAATCCATGGTGATCACCCGTCGACGTGGCGCCAGCGTTCTGGCGAGGGGATGAAAGTCCTTGGAGTTTCGGGAAAGACCGGCCAGGCAAAGAATGGGCGTGACCTTAGGCCCTTCAGTCTGCGGGTAGTCGCGAGCGTATAGCTTCAGGCCATCCTGGCTTGAGAAAAACACGTCCTGCCAAACAGCCTTGGTGGAACCATAGGACTCCACGTCGAACGGCGCTTCGCTTGGCAAGATCTGCGCCGATTGCGTAGGACTGACAGCCACAGGCATTTTAGAATTGCCAAATCAATCTTGTTTGACGCATCTGGCGACCCCTTTGACAGGCTTGCCGTTAGCGTCACAGGTTTCGGTTTGTGTCGTCTTTAGCGGACGAACCCTGCCTCGGTCCAGATCATCCTGCATGGAGATCTTGTTCTGGGGTTCCAGAATGCGCCGGTAAATCTGAACGTTCCGCATCACCCGTTTGACGTAATTGCGGGTTTCGTTGAAGGGAATGAGTTCGATCCAGTCCACAGGCGAGATTTCGTCCTTGCGTGGATCACCGACAATCTTGTTCCATTTTTCCACTCGGCTCGAACCGGCATTGTATCCGGCAGCAGCCATGATGTAGCTCCCTTTCCATTGCTTGATCAGCATGTGCAGAAATGCAGAACCGAGTTTTACATTCAGCTCAGGTTTGTTCACAAGGTCGGCGGTCGAACATTTGATCTTGTAGATCTTGCACAGCCAGCGCCCGGTTGTCGGCATTATTTGCATGAACCCGCGGGCGCCAACGCGACTCTTGGCCTTGGAATCAAACTCACTTTCCTGCCGCGTAATGGCCAGAACCAGCGCCCGCTCGGTTTCCTTGTCTGGAATCTCCTTGAACTCCGGCAACGGATCCGTTGGATAGGCAACTGAACCTGAATGAACACCGCCCCAAGCGCCCCAACGGGCAACCTTCATCGCCAAGGGTAAGCCGCTGATCGACTTAACCACATCCATGGTGACGGCGAGTTCGTTTGCTGTGCGTGCGCCCCTTGCAAGTTCCAGAGCAAACTGGACAACCTGCCTCTTTGCGCCGGCTTTCTCCAGCAAGCGCAGGGCGCGCAGTCGTCCTGTGCCATGGGCTTGCATGACCGCTTGAATGGAGCGGTAACCGGAAGGGGGAACCATTCTACCATTGGCAAAGCCTCCTGACTTAGCGGCCCCGAGCAAGCCATAAAACGTAAAACCGTAGGCTGCTGCGTGGCGATCCTGTTCGAGTGCACGATGTGGTTCGCCAAGCGCTTCCAAAACCCGGGCATGCCAGTAATAGCCTCTGGACTTGTCTCGCGTATAAATTGAGGTCTCACGTGATCGCTTGAAATGCGACGCCGCCAGTTCTTTCTTGTCCAACCTTCGAAAAGCGATCCAGCCTGCGAGCCATTCAGCATCCGGCAAATGCTTGCCAGCCGTAAGGCCATGGTTTGCCGCCAGCTCATAGGAAGTCTGATCATCGATTGCAGGCTTGCGAGAAGACAGTGCCTTGTGAATGAAAGCCTGCCGTTCCTTCCACCATCTTTCTGCTTCAGGGAGTGCCTTGTGGCCCAAACTGGCGCGCAACATGGCCTTCATGGCAGCTTGCACTTTTTTCAGGTCGTATTTGGTAACCCGGCGTTTTTTCTTACCCTTTCGGATGGTGACTCTCTTCGTGGCCTGGCGCAAATAATACCGCATCAATGCATATTGCAGTGCCGGTTGATATCTGTAGCGCAATGGCAACGCGGCCTTTGCCTTCTTTGCATCCTTGGCTTGCGTGAGCAGTTTATGGGCGGCAAGGGCGACAGACGTGAACGGTGCCCCCATGGTTGCGGCCGTCTTTTTGGCCTGTGTCGTTTTGTGCCGGACGATCAGGCTGGAAAGCCGCGCAAATTTGTCTTCGTCCGATATCCAGCCGGGAAACCTGCGCGCAATCTTTGCTGAAAAGTCCGGACCGCGTTTGTGTTCCCGGTAACATTTTTCGACAAGTTTTCTGGCCTTTTCCGGATCACTTTCTTTGAGGGCGCTGGCATAGAGGTATTGCCCGTATTCCGTAACCGGCTGAAATTGCTTGAAATACCACAGAACGTCCGCTTTGGATGTCTTCTGGGAATACATCGCATGCTCAATCCTGGCGCGGATTCTCCGCATGTTTGGCCAGGTGGGGTTTTCGCGCATGAAACTGTGAATGAACGGGACAAAACCAGTGCTGTTCTTTCCTGTTATCCAGAGCCAGTCAATCAAGGTTCGGGCCGCTCCGTCCTCCAACTCCGATTTGATTTCCTGTGCGGCGATGTGTTTTCCGTCGAGCGCGAGTTTAACGGCTTTGAGCGTCAGATCTTCCTTGTCCCAGTCTGGTGAGCGATACACAGTGGGCACGGGTTCGGTATAGAAAGCCGGGTGATGATCGCCTGCGCGTGATTGCTCCGTGGCAGTTGCGGGCGCTGCAATTGCGCCCAAAATCGATAAGAGCCCGGTAGCAAACCTAAAGCTATGCTTGATTGGTGTGGGTGGCTGAGGTCTCTGATCGTGCATCAAGGGCATCTGTTGAAGTGGTTTCTCTTCCCGTTGCTAACGTGAATTGGAATATTCGTCCAACTTTCTTGTTGGTCGCCCGACGCGCAGCCAAGGCTGAAGATCCAAATCAGGTCTCATACCAAGCTTCATTAAGGCTGAAAGCGACGTTTTTAAGGTTTCAGCTTGTCCGAACCACCCGATGTGTATATTGTGCACCGCAAATTCACAAGGGTTCGTCTTGTGAGCGTGGGGTTTTAAAGGTTAGTAGCATGATACACGGATCAATTCCGGCCCTGATCACGCCATTCAAGAATGGCGGGATTGACGAGCAGGCATTTCAGGATTTCATCGAGTGGCAGATCGCAGAAGGCAGCAATGGTATTGTGCCGGTGGGAACGACTGGCGAGTCGCCGACCCTTACACACGATGAGCATAAACGTGTTATCGAACTGGCTGTGGAAACTGTGGCGGGCCGGGTACCTGTTATCGCTGGTACCGGGTCCAACAACACTACAGAAGCGATCGACTATACGCAGCATGCCCATAAGGCTGGGGCAGACGCAGCATTGGTGGTTGCGCCTTATTACAACCAGCCAACCCAGGAAGGCATGTACCAGCATTTCAAAGCAATTGCCGAATGTGCCGATCTGCCGAACATTCTTTACAATGTGCCAGGCCGCACAATTGCGGATATCTCGGTTGAGACGATGGCGCGGCTGGCCAAGGACGTCCCCAACATCATCGGCGTCAAGGACGCCACCGCAGCTTTGGACCGGGTGTCCAAGCAGCGCCGCGAATGCAGCAAGGAATTTATCCAGCTCTCCGGTGAAGATGGCACAGCGCTTGGCTTTAATGCCCATGGCGGAACAGGCTGTATCTCGGTGACGGCCAATGTGGCGCCGCGGCTTTGCTCTGAGTTTCAGGCAGCCTGTGCGGCCGGGGATTATGTGACGGCCATTGGCATTCAGGACAGGCTCATGCCATTGCACGAAGCCCTGTTCGTGGAAACCAGCCCCGGGCCGGCAAAATACGCGGTTTCGCTCCTTGGCAAAGCATCCGACAAGACCCGCCTTCCGCTGGTTCCTGTCACTGACAGCACCAAGCAGACTGTACGCGATGCAATGTCTCATGCCGGGCTGATTAACTAGAAAGCTTCCGAGAAAAGGCGAAATGTCCAAAAAGAGCGGCGGGGCCAAAAAGGCGCGTAAGGAACCCGGCCGGACAATCATCGCTGACAACCGCAAGGCACGGTTCAACTTCGAGATCATTGATGTTTTCGAAGCCGGCCTGCAATTGCTCGGAACCGAGGTGAAATCCTTGCGTGAGAGCAAGGCAGGCCTGGCGGAATCATATGCCAGCGAAGAGGGAGGTGAACTCTGGCTGATCAACAGCTTCATCCCGGAGTACAGCCAGGCAAGCCGCTTCAATCACGAACCGCGCCGGCATCGCAAACTGTTGATGCACAAGAAGGAAATCGAACGGTTGATCGGCGCCGTGCAGCGTGAAGGGTTGACGCTGATCCCGCTCAAGCTCTATTTCAACGACCGCGGCATGGCAAAAATGGACCTTGCCTTGGCCAAGGGTAAAAGGATCCATGACAAGCGTCAGACCGAAAAAGATCGCTTCTGGCAGCGCGATAAAGCGCGCCTGATGCGGGAGAAGGGCTGACGTATATCCCACGAAGCCTTCATGAGCCGTGCCATAGAGCTTTCCCGTGAAGGCATGTGAAAAGGGGCAGGGTGGCCATTATTTGACGCAGTGGTGGTGCTGGATGGAAAGATCGTTGGAGAAGGTCACAATCGGGTGCTCGAGACCAATGATCCGACAGCCCACGCGGGAGGTGGTGTGGCCATCTGCAATGCGGCCGCAAACCTTGGGCGGTTCTCGCTGGAAGGTTGTGTGATGTACTGCATTGACTTGTCATGTCCTATGTGCATGGCCAGCCTTTAACTGGTCGCGCATCGACAGGCTCTAATTACGTACTGCCGCCGGAAGAGGCCGAAAATATCAGTTTCGACGACAAGTACTTTTTTGATCAATTGGCCAACAAACCGGTCGAGAAACGCGATTTTCCTGTGGTGCCGATGAACGAGATGTACGACGAGGCTCGTGAGGTATACCAGATGTGAAAGTCGACAAAGGCCGCCGCGCCTCCATAGCCCGCAGCTATTTGCGGCCGGTACAACATCGCAAGAACCTCACCGCTTTACCTCACACCCGCGTGTTGAAAGTGCTCGTGGAAAGAGCTCGGGCGAACGGTGTCGAAGTAAACGGCAAGGTGGGACACCAAACGCTGCATGCAGCGCGTGAAACTATCTTATGTCTCGGTGCCTTTGCTTCACCGCAACTTTTGATGCTTTCCGGCATCGGCCCTGCCGAACATCTGCAGGAATACGATTTTACTGTTGTTGCAGATGTCCCGGGTGTGGGCAGCACGCTCTACGATCACTTGAACTTGCCGTTTCAATGCGGGTTGAAGGATCCATCTCTGAGCTTTGCCAGATTAAAGCGCCTGGACCGGGCCGTATGGATGAGCTTGCGCTACCTCATGTTCCCCAATGGTCCGGGCACCGCACCGTTCTGGTCTACCGCTGCCTTCGATGCATTTGAGGGCGAGGTTCCGGAGTTTCAGGTTTTCATGACCTCGATGCTGATCCATGAGGATCCAGTTAACAAGCAGAGCAAACCTGAATACTTTCTTGATGTCTCGTCACTCGGTAGCAGATTCATTGCAAGAGGCAAGCAGGCCACAAGTGGCTTCAGTTTGGATATCAACCTCATGCAACCGGAAAACGGCGGGACGGTGAGGCTCGCGCTTCAGCCAACCCGGAAAATCATCCATCATTGATCCACGATTTCTGACACGGCAAAGAGATAGAGACATGTTCGTCAGGGCTGTGAAATGGGCACGGGACCTCATCAATCAGCCTGCCATGCGCGAAGTTTCATCAGGGGAACTTTCACCTGACACCAGATTCCAATCCGATGAAGAAATTCTGGACGCGGCCCGCGAGATCCTCTCACCGGGCACCACCCGGTTTCAATCTGTAAAATGGGCATCGACAGCGATCGAATGGCTGTGGTTGACGCGGAACTGAAAGTCTGGGGAATTGAGGGTTTGCGGGTGATGGATGCTTCGATTTTCCCCACGCAAATCATTGGCAATCCGAACGGCCCAATAGCGGCGATGGCCGAAAGGCTGCCGACATGATATTGGGCAAAGCCCCTTTATCCAGAGCGATTCTACAAACCGGAGCGGCCTGATGATGGAGACGTACAAAATTCTACGCTGGCGGTGAGTGGCTGGAGCCGTCCTCCGGCCAGTATTTCGAGAGTGAGAATCCGGCGACAGGCGAACCTTGGGCGCTGATCCCGCGCTGTGATGAAAAGGATGTGGAGCTTGCCGTTTGCGCGGCCAGGACGCCGATAAGAATGGCGCCTGGGCGAACATGAGCCTGACGGCACGCGGGTGTGTTCTTAATCCGTATCGGGGCGAGGCCATCGCACGCAATGCTGAACAGCTGGCAGCCGTTGAAACAAGAGATAACGGCAAACGCACCTGCGATATCCTAACCCGAGCTGACCAGCTGGCTGATCGACAGTTTCACCTATTATGCCGGGCTTGCCGACAAGATCGAAGGATCGGTTATTCCCGCCGGTGCGCCGGGCATCATGAACTACACCCGGCCCGAGCCCTTCGGCGTGATTGCAGCGATCACGGCCTGGAACTCGCCCTTGCTGATTGCCATCTGGAAACTCGCGCCGGCACTGGCCGCAGGCAACACCATCGTCATGAAACCCTCAGAGCACGCTTCTGCCTCATCGCTCGAACTGATGAAAGCACTGGAAGATGCTGACTTGCCGCCGGAGCTGATCAATGTGGTCACCGGATATGGCAACGAGACCGGTGCGCCGCTGGTGGAACATGACCTGGTGCGCAAAGTGAGTTTCACCGGTTCTGTTGGCGGCGGCAAAACCGTTGCCGCATCTGCTGCTAAAAGTGTGAAACCAGTGACCATGGAGCTTGGCGGCAAATCCCCGCAAATTGTTTTTGACGATGCGATCCTTGATGATGCGGTCCATGGCATCGCAGGTGGTATATTTCCGCCAGCTGGCCAGAGCTGTATCGCGGGTTCGCATGTGCTGTTGCAATCCGGTTTGCACGACACCTTTGTTGAGAAGATCTCCGCCATAGCTTCAAGTGCGCAGCTTGGAGATCCGACCGACCCGGCAACGCATGTAGGCCCCATCGCCAACCGCATGCAGTATGAAACGATCCTCCGGCACATCGAAAACGCGGCCGATGGGGCCAAGCTATTCATCGGTGGCGGCCCGGCGGTTGAAGCCAATGGCGGGGAGGGATGGTTTATCGAGCCCACAATCTTCACAGATGTAACGCCGGAGATGCGCATCGCCCGTGAGGAAATATTCGGCCCGGTTTTGGCGGTCATGCAGTTTGAAGATGATGCGGTTCGGATTGCAAATGATACGATCTTTGGTTTGGCAGCCCGGGATCTGGACGGAGGACTATCGCCGGGCGATCTCCATGGCTAAGCAGATTGAAGCTGGCACCGTATACATCACAACTATTTCAATGCCTGTACGCAGTCACCGGTTGGAGGTTACAAGCAGTCTGGCTATGGCCGCGAGAATGGCTGGGAAGAAATGAAGGATTTCCTTCAAACGAAAAACATCTGGCTCAGCACCCAAAGAGGAATTACAAACCCGTTTGCCTTCTGACGAAACTAAAAGGAGAACCTGCGATGTCCACTTTCGAAAACCGAGTCTCGTTTGTGACCGGCGCGAGCTCGGGCATCGGCCGCGCAATGGCTTTGAAACTTGCAGCAGAGGGTTCAATGGTTGTCTGTTCCGATATCAACGAACAAGGCGCGCAAGCGACCGCCGCACAGGCTGAGGAGTTGGGCGCGAAGCAATTTTCAGTGCCGCCGATACCGCGAGTGAAGAAGAGGTCAAGGAAGCACTCACGAGGAGGACCATCTGCGAACAGGGCCGGCTAGACGTTCTGATGAACAATGCGGGAGTTGACGGAAGGACTGGCAGACGACGACATCGATCAATCTGGACGGTGTCTTTTTCGGATTAAAACACGCCTGCCCGATGATGGCGGAACAAGGCGGTGGAGCCATCGTCAACACCGCATCCATCGCGGGCCTTGGCGCGCTTTTGAGGCCGGAAGACTATCACGATGAGCCCGCTGTTACAGAAGCGCTCAGTTCATATGTGGCGAGCAAACATGGCGTTGTCGGTCTGACCAGACAATTTTCCGTTGCCTTTGCCAAAGTTGGGGTTCGCGTAAATGCGGTCTGCCCGGGATATGTCAAAACACCAATCATTGACGGTCTGAGCGAAAGTGGTGCGGAAGAATTCCTCACGAACCTTCATCCGATGGGGCGTCTTGGAGAGGCGGAAGAAGTCGCGGAAGTGGCCGCATTTCTCGCAAGCGATGCTGCAAGCTTCGTTACTGGAGTTGCGATGCCGGTGGATGGCGGTTACTCAGCACGCTAACTATCGCCGTTCAGTCCAGTACATTGCGCCAAGCGACAGAAATGTCAGGACAGATAGTCCCGTCACCAGCGGGATGATCGTGCCGTCGTAGGACTGGCCGATAAAAGTGCCCAAGATAAGTGCCGTGAGTGTCGTGAACGAGCTGATAACGGCGGCGCCAACACCGGCAATGTGCCCAAGGGGTTCCATTGCCAGCGACTGGAAATTTGCGAACAATATGCCGAATCCGAAGAACTTGAGCATCATATAAGTCATGAAAAGCCAGAACGGTGGTGTCGGAAGCATGAAAATGACATAGAGCCAGAATGCAGCTGAGAGGCCGCACATGATCTGCAGCGACCACTTTGAAAGCAGGCGCATGCCATATTTCATTACGAATTTTCCGTTTAGAAATGACGCAGAACCAATCGCCAAAGCAAGCGCAGCAAAGTACAATGGAAACCTTGTGCCTGCATCATAGGTTTCCTGGAAAATCTGCTGGGCCGAGACCAGAAAACCAACAAAAGATCCAAACACCAGCCCGGCCGCAACAGTGTAACCGAAGGCGATGCGGTTCTTGAACGTTTCGATGATGCCGGCCCAAATGCCCGCAAAAGAAAGTGGAACCTGTTTGTCCGGCCCGCAAGTTTCGGCCTGGCGCCAGCCGAACCAGATCAATCCAATGACAGCAAGTGCAAGGAAGCAGACAAATATTGCGCGCCAGCCAAACAATATCTGTACGCCCTGACCCATGGCGGGCGCAGCGGCGGGAATCAGAATGAACACCATCATGACGAATGACATGATCCGTGCCATCGCCCGGCCCTCGAACAGGTCCCGCACAAGGGCAACCGTGACCACGCGCGGGCCTGCAGCGCCAAGGCCCTGAAGCACGCGGCCAGCCAGCATCATCTCAAAGCTGATCGCAAAGATCGACAGGATGCAACCGAAGATAAAGAGCAATAGCCCCACGTAAATTGCGGGTTTTCGGCCGATGCTGTCCGAGACGGGGCCATAAATCAGTTGTCCGATTGTCAAACCAACAAACAGGGCCGTCAGCACCAGTTGGGCGTCGTTTGGATTTTGCGTACCAAGCTCCCGACCGATTCCCGGGAGGGCAGGGAGCATCGCATCGATTGAGAGCGCCACAAGCGAGATGAGTGTCGCCATCATGGCAACAAATTCGACCGGTGCCGAAGGGGTTTTACTGTCGTGCTGCGTGAAAATTGCGAATGATCCTGAGTTCCAAGACGGGAGCCATACCCCTGCGCGAGTCTGCGGGCAACAGGGAAATCCAAATTCAAAGTGTGAATGGCAGGTGAACCGCAAGTTCAGGCTTGGTTCCAACCCAGTGTGTCAATGTGTGACTCATGAAGAAGCAGGCTTTCACAGGTCCGCACCAATCAGAGAACCAACGGAGGTCGAAATGACCAAATTTTCATTCAAGGCACCGGCCCTGGCATTTGCCATAAGGCGCGGTTGCTCTTTCCGGAAGCGTCATAGCACCTCCGGCCGCAGAAGCTGCTGTAAAATGCGGCAAGCATGACTAGCTGGTCAAAGTGCTGACGAAGAAGTTCGGCGAAAAACGTACTGCAATCGGCCTCGTGTCCGACAAAGGCGTTATAGAACTGTTTTCTTCCAAGTCTGGCAGCTGGACAACAATTTTCACCCGTCCGGATGGCGTCGCATGTGTGATGGCTTCTGGTTCTGCTCTCGAAACAATCACCACGGTCGCTCTTGGCCCAGAGGTTTGAATGTGTAATCCGCAATTCTGATCCGTTCCGGTTGGGCCAGTCGTATGGCCTCCGGAACGAGGTCCAGCACAGTTTTTGATTTCTCAATTTCTTTTGCCATTTTTTGATTTTCAAATTTTCGTCTTTTCCCCTATCCCAGACACTAAGATTGCCGTCAATTTTCTGCCAGTGTTAAGCAGCGATAAGGTTTTACTTGCAGAATGTGCGCATCGGCCTTACGTGTTGCGCGCGGCTCTTTGGTGAACGTTTGGAGATTGATATCAATGCATCGCAGTCTCAAGTTGTTTCCAATTTTCCTGATTGTCTTTTTTGGCGTTGCCCACGCCTTGCCGGCACAAAAGCTGGTCTGGGAGGATCTGGTTCCGAAATTTGAGGACGATCTGAAAGACCCGATGGAGGCGCTTGAACTCTATCGGCGGATGGAAGTTGAGACGATCATCTGGGCGCAGGCTTTGACCGAAGAACAGCGCCAGTCGCCGGACTACAAGGATGGCATTGAAGATGCCGCAGCTTTTGACAAAGCCTTCAGGGAAGAGGGCATCGACACCGAAAAACTGGTCACCGACTACAAGGTCTGGCAATCAAAGGTGGATGAGCGCAACGAACGAGTTAACACTGGTTTGAACGGCAAACAGGTCAAAATCGCCGGTTACCTAATACCGTTGCAATTTTCCGAAACGGAGCAAAAAGAATTCCTGCTCGTTCCTTATGTGGGGGCCTGCATCCATGCACCGACCCCTCCAACCAATCAGATTGTATTCGTTGAACTTAATCAGTCCTTCAAAAGCGATGACCTCTACACCGCGGTGTGGGTTACAGGCACAATGAAGACAAAGGTTTCCAGCAAGGCTCTGAGTTTTGTCGATGGAAGTGCTGACATTCCAGTGGGTTATACATTGTCTGGAAGCCAAGTAGAGGCCTACACAGAATAGGGCTTTAGAGCTTTCAGGATACCCGCGTTAACGGATTGGTAACCACCAGGCCCAGAGTCGCCAAGCTTAATTCGCTGTTATGGGGACGGGAATGGTAACGACAGTCCACGCTGAACAGGCACTATCGGTAATTGCAGGGCTTTATCAGTTTGAAGAAGCCGCGCAAGGTCAGCAATTGTTCGATAGAACAACGGCTTATCTGAAGTCTGCATTTGGCCAATTTTGTTAAAAAACTCTTCTTGCTTGGTGTGCTGATCGCTGCTTCAATTCTTGTATTGCTGGAGGGGTTTGATGGCGATGTCAGGACCGAAGAAAGAAGCACAAGCTGCGCTGTTTTATGAGTTTTCGCTTGAGGATCCTGTACCGAAAGATCACCTTCTGCGCTCAATAGATCGGTTTGTTGATCTCAGCAGCCTCCGTGGGCATCTGGCGGATTTCTATAGTCATACTGGTCGTCCTTCACTTGATCCCGAGGTGCTGATCCGCCTGCTGCTGGTCGGGTATTGCCTGGGGGTCCGGTCAGAGCGGCGGCTTTGCGAAGAGGTGCCTCTGAACTTGGCGTATCGTTGGTTCTGTCGTCTCGATCTGACAGACGCTGTGCCGGATCATTGCACTTTTTCCAGGAACCGTCATGGCAGGTTCCGCGACAGTGATTTGCTGCGGCCCCTCTTCGAGATGACCGTAGCGCGGTGCATTTCTGCCGGTCTGTCAAGCGGTCAGCGTTTTGCGGCGGATGGCGGTTTGATTGAAGCCGACGCCAACAAACAGAACTCCAGGCCCGGGGAAGAGTGGGATCGCAGCGCCATTGATCCAGGAGAGGCGCCCCGCGCGGTGAAGGCATATTTGGAAGTCCTGGATGATGCCGCCTTTGGGGCAGCAACGACTGTTGAGCCTGAGTTCACATCACATTCCGACCCGTCCAGTCAGTGGACAGCAGCCCGTAAAGGTCCTGCAATCTTTGCCTGTTCCACGAACTCTCTGATTGACACTGACCATAGCGTGATCGTCGGTGTTGAGGCGAGCAGATCGATCCGACAAGCTGAGGTTGGCTGCGTGCGCTCAAGGTCAGACCGGGTCAAGGATAAATTTGCTCTCCATCCTGAGCAGCTTATTGCGGACGGCCGCCTGTGGATCAGGTCCAAGGCTGGATTGGCTGGTGAGACGCGACATCAAACCCCACATCCCAGGGCTCGACCAGGCTAGTCGCAAGGATGGCACAGGGTCTTGTGCTGATTTCGAATGGGACGCTGAGAACAACCAATAGCTCTGTCCGGAAGGCGAAGCGCTAAAGCAGTTGCGCCGGAACTGTTCCGATCCGAACCGCGGTCCGACGGGCAAGGGCGTCGCGAAGTATCAGGCGCTGAAGCACACCTGTCAGGCCTGCCCATCAAAGATAAAAGGCTGCCCGAAAGCAGAGGCCCGCAAGATCACCCGTGAAGAACATGAAGAGGCCCGCCAGGTCGCTCGCCAAGTCGCCCGCGAAATAGCCAAGACCCGCCAATACGACATCTCGATGAAACTCAGAAAGAAGGTCGAGAGGCTCTTTGCCCACCTCAAACGCCTCCTCGGCCTCGGCAGATTGCGATTACCCGGCCCCTGCGGCGCAAATGATGAATTCCTGCGCGCCGCAACCGCCCAAAACCTCCGCAAATCAGCAAAGGGCTTTCCTGCACCGCAGCAAACGCAAAAAGCCTGATCAGAAAGGCGCTCGCGCACTCATTCCAAAACCACTTTCCGCACACCCGCAACACTGGGTTCTTCCACAGAAGCAGCCCAGCTTGTGCCATCATCGCACATCTAGACAAACAAGATGAGAGTGCAATGCATGTACTCTCGATTGCCACGGACTCCACGCTGCCAGAATCCGGCAAATTGATTCTCCCAGGCAGCGTGTTTGAGACTGTGCTGGGGCCCTCAACCAATGCCGTCATCCTGTCGTCGGGAGCTTCCCAGCAATTTCCTCAAGACGCTTTTCTAAAAGAGATTAATGTATCTGCCTGTGCCGGTTACCCTTCCCCACGAACAAAGTTTCCGGCGTCCTGGCCCTGTTGTTTGAAAATGAGACCAGCGGGGTTTCGCCGGCAAAGTTGCTCGGCAAGATGCACCAGGAAACGGGCATCCCGGATGTGGATGAAGAGGTGTGGCATGCTCACCTTGAGACGCTTGCAAGCCATGAACCTTTCCGAGACTTCACACATCCGAGAACCAAAGATGATGGTTCTGTCGTTTGGTTTGCGATCAGCGGCACGCCGTCATTCACCGATGATGGCACCTTCATCGGCTATCACGGCGTCGGCCGCAACATCACGGAAATGAAAAACAAGCAGCTGCGATCAAGCGGGAAGAAACCGCAAACCGCTCCAAGTCGGAATTCCTTGCAAACATATCCCACGAAATACGCACACCAATGAACGGGATCATCGGCATGGCCGAGCTTCTGACCGGCACAAAACTCGAGCCAAAGCAGCAAACTTTCGCCAACATCATCATGAATTCTGGTTCGGCGCTGCTCACCATCATCAATGACATTCTCGATTTCTCGAAGATTGATGCAGGCGAAATGACACTCGATCCGCAACCGTTCGGTTTGATGGATAGGGTTGAAGACGTGGCAACCCTGGTTTCTTTCAGCGCCGCAGAAAAACAGGTTGAGCTCATAGTACAGATTGACCCGAACCTTCCGGAAACTCTGATTGGCGATGCAGGCCGTCTTCGCCAGATCATTACCAATCTGCCTGGCAATGCGATCAAATTTACCGACGAGGGGTCGGTCTATGTGGAGGTGTGGCCGGGCCGCAGGCCGAGGGGGCCGCCCCGCCCCGGTATCCAACAATTGAATTTCTAGGTGAAAGACACCGGAATTGGCATTCCTGCGGATCGTCTCTTTGAGGTTTTCGGGAAGTTTTCCCAGATGGATGGATCTGCTACCCGCAAACATGGGGGAACAGTCTGGTGCTCGCGATTTCTTCGTTTCTCGTGGAAATGATGGGCGGCAAGCTCGATGTAGAAAGCACGGTCGGAGAGGGCTCGCGCTTCTTCTTTTCGATCAACCTGCCTGTAGATGAGAATGAAAAGGAAAGGCCTGCCCCTCCGAAGGATCTGAATGGTGCCAAGGTGCTTGTGGTCGACGACAATGAAGTCAACCGGTCAATTTTGACGGAAAATCTGCAAGCCTGGAATTTCGATGCCGCCGCCTGCGCCAGTGCGCAGCAAGCGGAGAATGTTCTGCGGTCCGCACACAGCAAGAACGCCAGGGTTGATCTGATCATTCTTGATTATCATATGCCGGAAGTGAATGGCGCACAGTTTGCAAATAACATCAGGTATTTGGCCGAGTTTGCGTCCATTCCGATCATCATGCTGACGTCTGTGGATTATGCGGACGATGGGTCGACTTTCTCGTCCCTGGGCATAGAGGATCATCTCTCAAAGCCTGCACGATCTCAGGCCTTGCTTGATCTGATCGTGAGCGTCCTGCAGAAACATGGTGCACAGGAAACAACTGCGCCCATCCCGCAACCCATTGTCACTCCTGAGATGCAAAGGGAGTGGGAATCCGGCGAGTTTCAACCTGTCATCGAACCTGCAGAAGAACCGCTCGACATTCTGATTGCAGAAGACAATGAGGTGAACCGGGTAGTGTTCACGCAAATCCTGCTTGATACCACTTACTCATTCAAAATTGCCCAGAACGGGCGAGAAGCACTTGAATTCTTTGAACGGTATAAGCCACGCCTGTTTTTTAGACATCTCGATGCCAAATGATGGACGGTTTTCAGCTTACCGAGGAAATCAGAGTGCGCGAGAAAGAACGCGGTTGCCATACGCCCGTTGTTGGTGTGACGGCTTATGCGCCAAGCACGGATGCGGTTAATTGGGAGCGGGTAGGAATGGATAATTTCCTGACCAAGCCTGTATCGCCGCGCGCGATGATCGAAAAGGCCGACCTTTGGCTAAATCGGAAGAAACAAGCTGTAGCTTGACGCCCGATTACAGATCTGTGGTTGCTATCACGAAGTCATGAGATGAACGGGTTCGTGGATCTGCGGGCATATCCGTCAGTACCAGCGCCATTCCCGGATGCATCTTTCGTTTCATAACATCGATTACGCCCTGGTCACTGCCAATCCGCTTCAGCACTTCCAGTTCCGGTTCGGCAAAGCGGATCTGCGTTTGTGGTGGTGTCCAATTGCATGCCATTTCAACCCGCGCCTGCCGGAGTGTTTGTTCACGAGAACAAACATATGAGATCCGAGCGGTTGGCGAACGTTTTTGATGTCGGCACGGCTCTCGGCAATGATTTCACCATTCTCCAGCATAATTATCTTGCGATCGCGCCCGCTGATGACCACAGATACCGGCGCAGTCCGATTATGATCGTGAGTGAAACCAGGCAACTTTTTGCCCTTGAGCGCTTGTTCTGCGTGGATGAACTCATCTTCTGCATATTTGCTCAGCACGAGCCCGGGATGAACCACTTCGCGCGGTTGTGTGTGGCCTGAGGCGATGATCACAGGTGTGCCGATATGTGTGACACTAATAAACAGAAGGGCCGAGAACTTCAGGGGCAAGCGGATACACCCGTGTGATGCCGTATAGCCGGGCAATTTCCCGGCGTGAAGGGCGATGCCTTTCCTGGTCAGCCGGTTCATGTTGGGCATCGGCGCGTTGTTGTATGTGCTGGAGTGGTGATGTTTGTCCTTTTGGAGGATCGTAAACACGCCTGTAGGCGTTTCGTGGCCCTTGCGCCCGGTTTGAACAGGTCGACACTCCTATTCGCACACCGTTCCGGTATACGTGCACACGCTGGGTATTTAATGAGATGACAATGGAAACAGGGCCAGTCAGCGAGAATTCGGGCAGCCAGATAAACTGCCCGGGTTTCAATTTGTCTATGTCAACGAATTTGGCTGCCGACATGCCGGGCCAGAACAGGGCGAGGGTGCCCGCAAGCGGAATTGATGCAAAGCGTTTGATCAGATCGCGGCGTTTAAGAAAACCGATCTTGGTACTCATGTTGTCATGCTCTCCTGCATTCGGTTGCTTTTTGGCACCGCCGCTTTCGTTTCAGGCAGACTTGAGCACTGCGGCGTGCAACGTAAGGCTTAATCGTCTGCTTCAGCCCGGGCCTTTTCTTCTTCAGCTTCGATTTCCTCGTGGTGCTTCTGTGCCTGCACCTCAATGTAGAGCCGCTTAACCTAGGGGTAGGCAGCCTTGATGGCCTTTTCAAGACGGTAGATGGTGCGCTCGACGGTGCCTGCCTTGTAATGGTCGTGGCAATCGATTGAGAGTGCCATCAGGACATCATCCGGCCCCATATGCATGGTCCGCAATTCGTTGAGATTGCGAATGGGTTTCTCACCAGAAACAATGTCTTTGATGCCCGGATCTACAGCAGGCTCTGCTGCTTCGCCGATCAGCAGAGCCTTGGTTTCATAGGCCAGGAATATTGCGGTGAAAGCAAACACCAGACCAATGCCGATCAAGGCAACGCCGTCCAGGACAGGCAGGTTGAGCCATTCAGAAAGCAGGAGACCAACGAAAGCAATGACCAGTCCCAGCATGGCCGCGCTGTCCTCGAAGACGACCGTGAACGTGGCAGGATCCTTGGAGCGGCGCACAGCCTGAAAAAAACCAATTGAGCCGCGTGATTTATTGAACTCTTTCACGGCTACGTACAGTGCTGCACCTTCAAAGACCATGGAAATGCCGAGCACAATATAGTTGATCGTCGGGTTTGTGACCTCAGCCGGATGCTGCACCTTGTGGATGCCCTCATAGATCGAGACACCTGCACCAACAGCAAAGATCAGGATGGCAACGACGAAGGCCCAAAAGTACAATTCGCGGCCGTAGCCAAAAGGATGTTCCTCATCGGCACGTTTCTGGGCCCTCTTGAGCCCCACGAGCAGCAGGCATTGATTGCCTGTGTCGACAACGGAGTGGATGGCTTCCGACAACATAGCAGAAGAGCCGTGTAAGCGGACGCTGCAAATTTCGTGATCGCAATGAGGCCGTTACCCGCAAGTGCGGCGTAAATGACTTTTTTCGAGCTATGGCTTGCCATGCTTGAGTCTTGATCCTTATGTCATTTGGTGCTCTTGAAGCCATACTCGGATTCCCGGACAGGAGAAAGATATGTTGCGTTCCGCACTCACTGCACTGGCGATTGCCGTTTGTTTCACATCCACGGTTGCACTGTCCGGAGAGGCAGATGTTAAAAAGGTCACCGCGCGTAAAGATGGCAGCAACAGCTATACGTTTCATGTGACTGTTCGGCACAAGGATACCGGCTGGGATCACTATGCCGACAAATGGGACGTGGTAGGTCCTGACGGGAGCGTGTTGGACACCCGTAAACTCCTGCATCCGCACGAGCATGAACAGCCATTTACCCGCTCGTTGAGTGGTGTGGAAATGCCTTCGGGCATCAAGAAAGTAACGATCAGAGCGCATGACAGCGTGTATAAATATGGTGGCGCAGAGTTTCCCGTAACATTGCCAGAATGACTTTGAGCCACGTTTTGCCGGGTGCCAGCATCATGTTGCCCAGTTCCAGAGAATCTGCATTTTAACTTATTGAAATTGTTGTCTTAATAAGTGTTTTTTTAAGACCTTCCTGATTTGCGGCAAAGGCGGATTCATACTAGAGTTGGGTCAACGATTCGGGCTGGCTGGAAGGGCTAGATTTTGTCTGACACAAACGATCCAATTGACGGCGGAGAACTGCCGGACCCCTCTGATATCTCTCCGATTGCCATCGAAGAGGAGATGAGCCGTTCCTATCTCGATTACGCCATGAGTGTGATCGTTTCGCGTGCGTTGCCTGATGCGCGCGACGGCCTGAAACCCGTGCACCGGCGCATTCTCTACTCGATGCACGAGAACGGCTACACCCACGACAAGTCGTACAGAAAGTCAGCCCGTGTAGTCGGCGATGTGATTGGTAAGTATCATCCGCACAGCGATCAATCGATCTATGACGCCCTTGTGCGCATGGCGCAGGATTTCTCCATGCGTCTACCGTTGCTGGACGGACAGGGCAACTTCGGCTCGGTAGATGGCGATCCGCCGGCGGCCATGCGTTACACCGAAGTGCGCATGGACAAATCTGCGGGCGCGTTGCTCGAAGACATTGACAAGGCCACGGTTGATTTCCAGACGAACTATGATGACACCGAGTCCGAACCTATGGTTCTGCCTGCACGATTTCCAAATCTGCTCGTTAACGGCGCCGGGGGCATTGCCGTCGGCATGGCCACCAACATCCCGCCGCACAATCTGCGGGAGGTGATCAGCGCCTGCAACGCCTTGATCGATAATCCAGCCATCACAATAGATGAGCTGATCGAACATGTGCCAGGGCCTGATTTTCCGACCAGAGGTCTGATCCTCGGACGGTCCGGTGCCAAGTCCGCATATCACAAAGGCAGGGGCTCTGTGGTTATCCGTGGACGCGTGCACACTGAAGAAATTCGCAAGGAACGCGAAGCACTGGTCATCACCGAAATCCCGTATCAGGTAAACAAGGTCTCGATGATCGAGAAGATCGCCGAACTGGTCCGGGAAAAACGGATTGAGGGCATCTCGGATATCCGGGATGAATCTGACCGTGACGGCATGCGCGTGGTCATCGAGTTGCGCCGGGACGCCGTTGCCGACGTTATCCTGAATCAGCTCTACCGGTTCTCGCAACTGCAATCGAGCTTTGGCTGCAACCTGGTTGCGCTGACCGGTGGACGCCCGGAACTGATGAACCTGCAGGACTTTCTGTGGGCTTTCATTGCTTTCCGCGAAGAAGTTGTTACCCGTCGAACGAAATTCCTGCTGGGCAAGGCCCGCGAGCGGGCACATGTGTTGGTCGGACTGGCGATCGCCGTTGCAAACATTGATGAAGTGATCCGGCTGATCCGCGCGGCTCCTGATCCGGCAACTGCGCGTGCCGAATTAATGGCACGTAACTGGCCAGCCAAAGACATGGAGCCTTTGATCCGCCTGATTGCGGATCCGCGCCATGCCTTGTCCGAAAATGGTACCTACAAACTGTCTGAAGAGCAGGCCCGTGCCATTCTTGATTTGCGCTTGCAGCGTTTGACAGCGCTTGGCCGTGACGAGATCGCCAATGAACTCAACGAGCTTGCCGAGAAGATTAAGGAATATCTGGAGATCCTGCGCTCGCGCGCCCGGGTCATGCAGATCATCAAGGATGAGTTGGCAGAGGTCAACGAGCAGTTCGGAACTGATCGGCGGACTGAAATCGTCGACCATGAGTTTGATGTCGACGATGAAGATCTGATCGCCCGTGAAGACATGGTAATCACCGTTTCTCACCGTGGTTATATCAAGCGAGTGCCGTTGACGGCTTATCGTGCGCAAAGGCGCGGCGGCAAAGGTCGGTCCGGCATGTCAACGCGTGATGAAGATTTCGTCACGCAACTCTTCGTTGGCAACACCCACACGCCAATCCTGTTCTTCTCATCTGCGGGAATTGTTTACCGCCTGAAGGTCTGGAAACTTCCGGTTGGAACGCCGCAGGCAAAAGGCAAGGCGCTCATCAATCTGCTGCCTCTTGGTCAGGATGAGAAGATTACCACCATCATGCCGATGCCGGATGATGAGGCAACCTGGGGCGATCTGCATCTCATGTTCGCCACGCGCAATGGCACGGTGCGCCGGAATGAGTTGTCCGACTTTGCCCGCATCAATCGTGGCGGCAAGATTGCCATGAAGTTGGATAACGGCGATGGTATTGTCGGCGTCCAGATCTGCTCCGAAGCTGACGACGTTCTGTTGACGACGCGGGATGGTCGTTGCATCCGGTTCCGTGTTGGTGACGTTCGGGTCTTCGCGGGCCGCAATTCAACGGGCGTCCGTGGCATCAAGCTCGGCACTGACAAGGAACGTGGCCCTGATCACATCATCTCGATGGCCATGTTGCGGCACGTGGATACAACACCCGCCGAAGCCCGGGCCTATCTAAAGCTGCGCCGGCAGATTGAGGGTGGCGACGAGGAAGCCGAGGATGTTGCTGAAGTTGAAGCCGATGATGAAGATGAAAACGGCGATGAAATGCATGTGAACCAGGAGCGTTACGCTCAGCTTTCCGCAGCTGAGCAGCATGTGTTGACGGTCTCGGAAAACGGTTATGGCAAACGCACCTCCGCCTATGAATACCGTGTTTCCGGTCGTGGAGGCAAAGGCATCATTGCGATGACGGTCAGCAAGCGGAACGGACCGCTTGTGGCGAGCTTCCCGGTGGAGGAATCCGATGAAATCATGCTGGTTTCAGATGGCGGTCAGTTGATCCGTTGCCCGATTAACGGCGTTCGTGTTGCAGGGCGCTCGACACAAGGGGTCACGATTTTCAACACGGCGGCCGAGGAACGGGTCGTTTCCGTTGAACACATCACGGAAAGCGATGATGAAGCGGATGAAAGTGGCGGGGAAAGCGAAAGCTCTGCACCTGAAACCTAAAAACCTGCGCTGAACATCAGGCGAAAACTAGATAAAATTTGAATCAAATCGTCCTCTTAATAATCTAGGCCATTTTGCAACCTTTTTCCTTTAGAGCGCCATGAGTTTTGAAGGAGAAAGCCGCACAAAATGTTTGGCCGGCAGCAAAAAGTAGAGTTCAACTCCAGACTGACCATGCGGTCAGGAACTTCCGAATTCGGGAGTTCGGGGTCCTCATTCTTTAATTCCGATTCTGGCGGCGGCAGTTCCACCGGTGGTTACGGCGGCGCCATGCAAGGCGGATCCGGCGAAAAAGGCGGCTCATCGCTGGGTTTCATTGCCGGTTACGTGCTTGTGCTGAGTATTGCGGGTTACGTCATCATCAATGACAAATCTGCGACCACTGGCGGCTTGTCCCTGTTCGCATCATCGAGCGAAGAAGAGGAAGAAAGCACATTTCTGGTGAAGCCGCAGCGTTTCAAGTCCAGAAGCAATTCGTTTGACTGATCCCGCAAGAAGAGCTCCAACGAACTGAAGAAATGGGTAAAGAGCGGCATCCGGGTTGATGGATTGTTTGGTACTGTTGAGACGCCTGTGTACCGGAACTCCAGAAAAGTGAGTTCCAATTTCCTCACGTCGGGCCAACTCGAACAGGCCCTGTCGATGGTTTCATCTGGCAATTCGAATGGCAGTTTTGAGCTTATTCCGTTGAAAAAGTCGCCGGATTGATGGCCATTTTGGGTGATTCAGTTTTCCGAGTGATTTGGGAGACTGAATGCGATGATGGGTCCAGGAAAAGAAGCTGAAGCCGGCCTGTTTTATGATTTCAGCCTTGAAGATCACGTTCCTGCAGATCATCTGTTGCGTTGCCTTGATCGATTTGTTGATCTGGGTAGTATCCGCAAACATTTGGCGCCGTATTACAGCTTAACTGGAAGACCATCGATAGAGCCCGAGTTGATGCTCCGCATGTTGTTAGTCGGTTACATCATGGGCATTCGGTCGGAGCGTCGGCTTTGTGATGAGGTTCATCTGAACGTGGCCTCCCGCTGGTTCTGTCGGCTCGATCTGACAGGCGCCGTTCCCGATCATTCTACTTTCTCCAAAAACCGGCATGGCCGCTTTCGTGAAAGTGACCTGTTGCGCCGTGTGTTTGAGCTGGCAGTCGCCAGATGCCTTGAAGAAGGGTTGGTCGGCGGCCAACGGCTGGCCGTCGATGCCAGTCTGATCGAAGCCGACACCAACCGGCAGAATTCGTCCCCTTTGTCGGATTGGACACCCGACATGACTGATCCCCAGACAACGCCTCGTGCGGTGCTTGAATATCTGGAGACATTAGAGGAAGCGGCCTTTGGTGCCGCCACACCTGTGCAACCCAAGTTCACTTCCCATTCCGATCCCGCGTCTCAATGGACGGCGGCTCGCAAGGGGCCTGCATATTTTGCCTATTCGTCCCATTATATGATCGATACCGATAACGCAGTGATTTTGGACGTGAGGCCACGCGATCCGTTAGACAGGCCGAGCTGGGTGCCATGCAAACCATGCTCGATAGGACCAATGAGACTTGCGACATTCATCCAGAACGCATGATCGCAGACACCGCTTAGGGTACAGGCCCATTGCTTGAATGGCGGCTTCAAGAGCGCGGCAGCGCTCCTCACATTCCAGTGGTCGACAAATCCGGGCGAACGGACGGAACATTCCAGAGATCTGACTTTACCTATGATGCAGATAACGACGCCTACGTCTGCCCCGGTGGCAAAGAGCTCAAACAGTATCGCCGCGCCTGCAAAGCACCAGGAACACCGAAGCCTGCCAAATAGGGAGGGCTTCGTTATCGCGCTCGCAAGGCCGATTGTGAGGCCTGCTCACTAAAGCAACGATGCTGTCCAAAAGAGCCGCAACGCAAAGTTACAAGAGCCATCCATGAAGCCTCCCGTGATAGAGCACGTAACATCACCAAGACCATCGATTATGCTATATCATGCAAACTGCGCAAAAAGGTGGAGATGTTGTTCGCTCATCTCAAACGCATCCTGAAACGCGATCGGCTCCGATTGCGTGGCCCCTGCGGCGCAAAAGACGAATTCCACCTCGCTGCAACCGCCCAGAACCTCAGAAAACTTGTAAAAATAATCCCGCAAGCCAGTCCAACAGCCTGATCACAAAGAAGGCCAAGGAAATCTCAAATTCCAGAGCACCTTCAAACCAATTCAGCAATCAGTTTTGCAACGGAATAGACTATCACGTGCCGTTCGGGGGGCGGGGCGACAGCTCTTATGGGCCGCGCGAGCAGGGAGGGTATGCCAAAGAATTCTACACGAATGTCAAGACTGCTTATATCTCATCGGGTACACCGGAGTAGTCTCAAGCTGGTGGCAGCTGGGTAGCGATTTTCTGCTGCTCAGCCTTATAAAAGCTGTGTTTTTGGTGTTTCTGCCTGTTTTCCGACTCAAGGATTTCAGATAGGTAGGCGCCCATGAGTGAGATTATTTCCCCCCCGCCCAGTGGAGAAGATGCCGAGAGCATCAACCTGCGTGAGGCACTTGAAGAACGCTACCTAGCTTACGCCCTGTCTACCATTATGCACAGGGCTCTGCCAGATGTACGAGACGGTTTGAAACCGGTTCACCGGCGCCTGCTCTATGCCATGCGGCAGCTAAAATTGAACCCGGAACAGGGCTTCAAGAAATGCGCCCGCGTGGTTGGCGACGTTATCGGTAAATACCACCCGCACGGCGACCAGTCTGTCTATGACGCCCTTGTGCGCCTGGCCCAGGAATTTGCCGTTCGCTATCCGCTCGTGGACGGGCAGGGGAACTTCGGCAACATTGACGGCGATAACGCAGCCGCCATGCGATACACCGAGGCGCGCCTCACCGATGTTGCCATGGCTTTGCTCGATGGCATTGACGAAAAGACGGTCGATTTCCGCGAGACCTATGATGGGGAAGAATCCGAGCCCATCGTGCTCCCCGGTGCGTTCCCCAATCTGCTGGCCAACGGATCGAGCGGGATCGCCGTGGGCATGGCCACATCAATTCCGCCGCACAATGCCGGTGAATTATGCGACGTAGCGTTGCATTTGATCAAGCACTCCAACGCCACTGCCGGCAAGCTTGTGGAATTTGTCCCGGGACCAGATTTCCCGACAGGTGGTATCATCATTGATGACCGGGCGTCGATCGAAGAAGCCTACCGCACGGGCCGCGGCGGCTTCCGTGTTCGGGCGCGCTGGGAAACTGAAGATCTTGGCCGTGGCACTTGGCAGATTGTTGTGACCGAAATGCCCTATCAGGTCCAGAAGGGCAAACTGATCGAGAAAGTCGCCGAGCTCATGCAGCTTCGCAAGCTGCCCATGCTGGCGGACATTCGCGACGAAAGTGCGGAGGATATCCGTCTGGTTCTGGAACCGCGCAGCAAGAACGTGGATCCGGTCGTGCTGATGGAATCCCTGTTCAAGGTTTCGGGCCTTGAAACCCGGATCTCGCTCAACATGAATGTGCTGTCGCGTGGTTTGGTGCCGAACGTATTGTCCCTCAGATCCGTGCTGAAGGAATGGCTGGCGCATCGCAAGGAAGTGCTCGCCCGCCGCACAAACCGCCGGCTGGATAAAATCGCCCACCGTCTGGAGGTGCTGGGTGGCTACCTGATTGCCTATCTGAACCTTGACGAGGTTATCCGCATTATCCGCGAAGAGGATGATGCAAAGAAGAGTTTGATGAAAACCTTCAAGCTTACCGATATGCAGGCCGAAGCCATCCTCAATATGCGTCTCAGGTCTTTGCGCAAACTGGAAGAGATCGAAATCCGCACTGAATTTGATGCACTGACGGTCGAACAGGCCGAACTCAACGCGCTCATCGCATCTAACGAACAGCAATGGGCCCGGATTGCTGATGAAATCCGCGAGGCACGCACGAAGTTTGGCAAGAAAACCGAGCTCGGCAAACGTCGCACAACGTTTGCTGAAGCGCCTCAGGGTGACTTTGACCTCGAAGCGGCCATGATCGAGAAAGAGCCGGTTACAGTCGTTTGCTCCGAAAAGGGCTGGATACGCGCCATGAAGGGTCATCTGACCGAGACCGATGGCCTGTCATATAAGGATGGGGACAAAGGACGTTTCATATTCCATGCAGAAACCACCGACAAACTCGTGCTGCTTTCTTCCTCTGGCAAGTTTTACACCTTGAGTGTCGACAGATTGCCAGGGGGCAGGGGCCATGGCGAACCTGTTCGCCTGATGGCTGATATGGATGCAAGCGACGACGTCATTTCGCTTATGGTCCACGACCCGGATGCCAAGCTGATTGTTTCATCGAGTGATGGTCGCGGCTTTGTGGTGCCAGAGAAAGACGTGGTGGCCAACACCCGCAAAGGTAAACAGGTCCTCAACGTCAAGGCGCCTGTGGAAGCGCAATGCTGTTACAGAGTCGCCGAGGGCGACGACTATGTTGCCGTCATCGGCGAAAACAGGAAGCTGTTGCTCTTCCCGCTGAAAGACCTGCCGGAAATGACCCGCGGCCGCGGCAACAAGCTGCAGACCTACAAGGATGGCGGCTTGTCAGATGCGAAAACCTTCAAGATTGCCAATGGCCTGACCTGGCAGGATTCGTCAGGCCGCATCTGGACAGTCGATAAACTGCGCGAATGGATCGGCAAGCGGACGCAAGCAGGACGGCTGCCGCCAAAGGGCTTTCCGCGGAACAATCAGTTCTCGTAAGGTCGTAATCTCTATTGCAGAGCTTTGGCATTGAGAACTTCGTAGTTCTAGGTGTGCTTCTTTTCATTCATGACGGCACACAGTACCCGCTTGCCGTCTGTTCGTACGTTGACCAGCCCGTAGAGCAGTTTTGAGATAATTGGGCGCCGGCCCAAAGCTTCCTTTTTTGTCTTGGCGGTTCTGTCCCCAGCACTCTTTGTTTTGTATTCAGTAGAAGACTTTTTGTTCCCAGGTCGCTGTTCTTCATATAGCCGGCTTTGCCGCGCACCTTGACCTTGGACTCCGGTGAGCCGGCCGAAATGATTTTCACGCCCCCACTGGAGTTGCACCCTACCGTCCTCGTCGGTTTTGCGTCAATACAGCCACGCCGTATATTTCTTCACATATTTGACAGCCATTTCAAACCTCCTGCGGGTTGTGGGCATACAAATCGAGCATGACCGGGTAATCGCGTCTGTGAGATTGCTCACAAGTCGGCAGAATTTAGGGCGTATGGCCACTGGACGGTGTCATCAGCTTGACAAATCTCTTTCTCCATGCGCTTGTCCGCGCAGCTGTTTTGCATAGTTTGCAAACCGCTGATTTCCGTCAAAAACACATCTGAACGAGCTTACCCATGCACGCTTATCGTTCCCATACCTGCAACGATCTCCGCGCCGCCGATGTTGGCAGCAATGTGCGCCTGTCCGGCTGGGTGCATCGGGTTAGGGATCATGGCGGATTGCTGTTCATTGACTTGCGCGATCACTACGGGCTGACCCAGGTTGTTGCCGATCCCGATTCGCCGACGTTCAAGCTTGCTGAAGCAGTTCGTTCAGAATGGGTGATCCGTGTCGATGGCGAGATCAAAGCGCGCACCGAAGAGACGATCAACCCGAACCTGCCGACGGGCGAGGTGGAGATCTTCATTTCCGATATGGAAGTGCTCAGCCAGTCCAAGGAATTGCCGCTGCCGGTGTTCGGCAAGCTCGATTATCCCGAAGAAACGCGTCTCAAATATCGATTCATCGATCTACGCCGGAACACGATCCATCGCAACATCATGAAGCGTTCGGAAATCATCTCGTCAGTGCGTCGCCGCATGACCGACGCAGGGTTCTTCGAATTCCAGACGCCTATTCTGACGGCATCTTCACCTGAAGGTGCGCGCGACTTCCTGGTGCCATCAAGGATGCATCCCGGCAAGTTCTACGCGCTGCCGCAGGCGCCGCAGCAGTTCAAGCAGCTCATCATGATGTCCGGCTTTGACCGCTACTTCCAGATCGCCCCTTGTTTCCGCGATGAGGATGCACGCGCCGACCGTTCGCCGGGTGAGTTCTATCAGCTCGATATCGAAATGAGCTTCGTCACCCAGGAAGACGTGTTTAACTCGGTTGAACCGGTCTTGCGCGATTTGTTCGTGGAATTTGCTGACGGTAAGCGGGTGACCGATAAGTTCCCACGCATTCCCTATGCAGAATCCATGGCCAAATATGGCTCGGACAAGCCGGATCTGCGCAACCCCATCGAGATGGAAGACGTAACCGAGCACTTTGCCGGATCGGACTTCAAGATCTTCGCGGGTCAAATTGCTGCAGACGAAAACGTTCGCGTCTGGGCCATTCCCGCAAAGACCGGCGGTAGCCGCGCTTTCTGCGACCGCATGAACAGCTGGGCGCAGAAACAGGGCCAACATGGTCTTGGCTACATTTTCTTCCGCGACGGTGAAGGGGCAGGGCCGATTGCCAAGAACATTGGCGAAGAGCGCACTGCAGCCATCCGCACCCAGCTTGGTCTTGAAGACGGCGATGCAGTATTTTTCGCATGCGGCTTGCCGAAGAACTTCGCGTCCTTTGCCGGCGCAGCCCGCACCCGCGCGGGCGAGGAACTTGGGCTGGTGGATAAGGACCAGTTCGCTTTCTGTTGGATCGTGGACTATCCCATGTTCGAGTGGGACGACGAGAACAAGAAAGTGGACTTCTCCCACAACCCGTTCTCAATGCCTCAAGGCGGCCTCGAAGCGCTGGAAACCAAGGATCCGCTGGATGTGCTAGCTTACCAGTACGACATCGTCTGCAACGGCGTAGAATTGTCCTCAGGTGCTATCCGGAACCACAAGCCGGAGATCATGGAGAAAGCGTTCAACATTGCCGGTTACGACAAGCAGATCCTGGAAGACAAGTTTGGCGGCATGCTCCGCGCCTTACAATATGGCGCACCACCTCACGGCGGCATCGCCCCGGGTATCGACCGCATCGTCATGCTGGTCTGTGAAGAAGAGAACCTGCGCGAAGTCACGATGTTCCCCATGAACCAGCAGGCTGAAGACCTTCTGATGGGAGCGCCAAGCGACGTGACGGCAGCGCAGCTCAGAGAACTCCATATTAGGCTGAATCTTCCGCGGGATTAGGGTGCATCATAATTGTTTGTAGTTAGAGTCCCGTCTCAAAGAAGCGATTTGCGCTGCTTTGAAAGACGGACACACTTTGGCTGTTGTCACCATGTTTCGAGGCGGTGCTAAATCTGCCTCTTAGCAGAATGAGGTTCAGTGGTGAGATCGCTTGAGCGCAAAATTGCTTTTAGATTTCGTGTGCAAACCTAAATTAGGATTGCTTTGGTAGGGAATCGGTATTTTGTGCGATTACGTCTGCTGCCGTACATTCAACATAGTTGTGTTCGGATTGAGCGAAAACTTGCTTCAATACACGTTTGAGGATTTCAAATTGAGAGTCTTTTTGTCGCTGAAAACTGGTTCTGTCCATCAATAGGCCGTTGGGCTTGTTGTCTGGAATTTTGACCAATTTTCAAGGCTCTAAAGTACTACCCAAACACCCGTCCGAAAATCGTGTCCACGTGCCTCGTGTGATACCCAAGATCGAACAGGTCTTCGAGTTCGGCGTCACTCAGAGACACATCCTCATCGGCCTTCAGCAGATCCAGGAAATTGCCTTCACTGCGCCAGACCGGCATGGCGTTGCGTTGCACCAGGGAATAGGCCTCTTCGCGGGATTTCCCGGCTTGGGTGAGGGCCAGAAGCACGCGCTGCGAATGGACCAGGCCGCCAAGGCGGTCAAGGTTCTTCTGCATGTTTTCCGGATAGACAACCAGCTTCTCGATCACGCCTGCCATGCGGTGCAGCGCGAAGTCCAGGTGCACGGTTGCGTCCGGGCCAATGCCGCGCTCAACCGATGAATGAGAAATATCGCGCTCATGCCAGAGGCTCACATTCTCCAGCGCCGGTATGACCGCCGAGCGCACCAAACGGGCTAGGCCCGTCAGATTTTCGGTCAGCACAGGGTTCCGCTTGTGCGGCATGGCGGACGAGCCCTTTTGCCCGGGCGAGAAATATTCTTCCGCTTCTAGAACTTCCGTTCTCTGCAGGTGGCGGATCTCGGTTGCGAGTCGCTCAATGGACGATGCCACGACGCCTAGGACCGAGAAGTACATGGCGTGCCGGTCCCGCGGGATGATCTGGGTGGAAACAGGTTCTGAATTCAATCCCAAGGACTTAGCCACAAACTCTTCAATTCTTGGATCAATGTTGGCGAATGTGCCAACCGCGCCTGATATCGCGCAAGTGGCCACCTCATTGCGCGCAGCAACCAGGCGGTCGCGTCCGCGTTCGAACTCAACATAGGCCTGAGCTAGCTTTAGGCCGAACGTTGTGGGTTCCGCATGAATGCCATGACTGCGGCCAATGCAAACTGTGTCTTTTTGCTCGATTGCCCGTGTTTTTAGAGCGGCCAGCAATCGGTCTATGTCCTCAAGCAGGATATCCGTCGCGCGAACAAGCTGCACATTCAGACAGGTGTCCAATACGTCCGAGGATGTCATGCCCTGATGCACGAAGCGGGCATCTTCGCCAATGTGTTCAGCCAGGTGGGTGAGGAACGCGATGACGTCATGTTTGACCTCCGCCTCGATGGCATCGATCTTTGTAACGTCAAACTCTGCCGCATCGCCGCGCTCGCGGATTATTTTGGCGGCTTCAATGGGAATGACGCCGATTTCTGCCAGCGCTTCACAGGCCGCGGCCTCAATTTCGAACCAGATGCGGAACTTGGTTGCAGGCTCCCAAATGGCAGCCATTTCGGGACGGGTATAACGGGGAATCATATTAGGATCTTCCACTTCGGTGGTTAAGCGGACGAAATAGCAAAAGCCAAACAAGCGGGCAATGGGAGCGCGGCAATACGGCCAGTTTGCTGTTGATGACCAGAGGCGATGAGACTATTGTTCGCGCCAGAAATGCTCAAACGGGGTGCTGATCCGGAAGGATTGGCTGAGAGGTGAGTCAACCAACCCGTTGAACCTGAACCAGGTCATGCTGGCGGAGGGATTTGGGCGCACGGTGCGTCGCGCAAGATTCCATCCCCGTATGTTTGGTTTGTATTGCCAGTGAAAGGCAAATTGGCTGTGCGTGAATTGGTGGAAGTGGCTGGCGAAATCCTGATGGCGGTGCACAAACACCGTCCGAGGGTTCATTGCGTGACCAACAGTGTGGCGGAGAATTTTACCGCGAATGTGCTGCTTGTAGCTGGCGCCATTCCCTCCATGACGGTTCATCCCCAAGAGATGGAAGCCTTTGTCAGCGGTGCGCACGGCTTGCTTGTAAACCTGGGCACTCCGGATGATCAGAGAAATGAGGCCATCACGCTCGCAATCGACGTTGCGCAAAGCGAAAGAATTCCCTGGCTGCTTGATCCGGTCTTTGTGGAGAGGTCGTCGGTTCGCCTTGAACGGGCGCGCGAGCTTCTGCTGAGAAAGCCAACTCTGGTCCGTGGGAACTCCATTGAGATGGATGCGCTGGAACGGCGAAATATGCATGGTTTTTCAGAATTCTGCGCCCACTATGAAACGATTGCGATTTCAACCGGCGCTGCAGACCACATTGAGAGCCTTGAGCGCATAGGCGCAATCGAAAATGGCCATCCGCTCATGGCACAGGTGACTGCCATGGGCTGTGCCATGTCGGCAATGATTGTTGCATTTTGTGCGGCTCATGAGGATGTGTTCGAAGCAGCTGCTTCAGCTGTCCTGATCACTGGCATTTGCGGTGAACTTGCCGCGCGGACAGCAACAGGGCCGGGGACCTATGTGCCGCATTTTCTGGACTCACTGGCGAACGTAGAAACGTCCGATATCGCGACCTTGGCTCGATATTCCGAGAAAAGACTCTAGATGGCAAACTACAATTTTGATCTTTCTGTTTATGCAGTGCTGGACCCAGCGCGCACGAGGGGGCGGCCCCTGGACGAAATGGCCGAGGCTGCCATTCGCGGTGGAGTCACGTTCCTGCAGCTGCGCGTAAAATCCAACAACACGAAAGAACTGCTCGTCGCTGCAATGGAAGTTTCCGAAGTGACCCGGCGCCATAACGTCCCGCTCGTCATCAACGACCGCGTGGATATTGCCTATGCCATCGAAGCCGAGGGGGTGCATCTGGGGCAGGAAGATATGGCCCCCGAAGAAGCACGCGACCGGCTTGGCGATAATGCGATCATTGGGGCTACAATCCATTCTGTCGAAGAGGCACAGAATGCTCCGGTCAAATTTGCCGATTATTATGGAGTAGGGGCGGTTTATGCGACGTCGAGCAAAAACCGCGATGTGCCGCCAATTGGCGTCGACGGATTTGCCGAGATTGTGAGGGAATTGGGCAAGGTCGATCCGGGCAAGCCGGTTGTCGGCATCGCCGGAATAACATCTGAAAATTGTGCGCCTGTTATGGCCGCAGGCGCCGCGGGCGTTGCTGTAATTTCTGATATTTTCATGACCGATGACGTTGAGGTCGCAGCCCGGAAACTCGCCTCGGCCGTCGCCAGCAGCAGCAAGGTGGCGGCATGAGCCATCCAACAGCCCTGACAATTGCAGGATCTGATTCCGGCGGCGGCGCTGGCATTCAGTCCGATCTCAAGGCCTTTAGCGCGCTGGGGGCCTATGGATGTTCGGTCATCACGGCACTGACCGCGCAAAACACGCAAGCCGTTACGGGCGTCATGGATGTTCCGGCGGAATTTATCGCAAAGCAGATTGATGCGGTTTTCACTGATATCGAAGTTCACGCGGTCAAGATCGGCATGCTGTCGGTGTCTGAGACGATCAAAGTAGTAGCTGCCGGGCTCAAGCAACATGAAGCCAGGAATATCGTTCTGGACCCCGTCATGGTGGCCAAATCCGGCGATGCACTCCTGCAGCCACACGCTGTGGCTTTTGTGCGTAAAACCTTGTTGCCTCTGGCTGATCTGATCACACCCAACCTGCCAGAAGCGGAAACGTTGCTGCAATGTGGGCCGATCATTGACATGGAAGGAATGGAATCGGCAGCAAAGGCTCTGCTGGCCGATGGACCAAAGGCGGTTTTGCTGAAGGGTGGGCACCTTACAGGTACACAAAGTCCCGATATTTATGCAGATGCGGACGGCATAAAAGTTCTCCACAGCAGGCGGATTGATACAAGTAATACACATGGAACTGGTTGTACATTGTCGTCTGCGATTGCAGCCGGACTGGCGAAGGGATTGGCGATGCAGGACGCAGTGGGTGAGGCCAAAAATTATATTGAGGCAGCGATTGCGGCGGGTGATGCGCTTGGCATTGGCAAAGGCCATGGTCCTGTGCATCATTTCCACCATATGTGGGGCGCGGGCGAATAGAACCAGAGTGCGTTGAGTAAGGACGTGAAAATGACGACGAACCGGCGAAATTTTTTGATCGGCAGCACAACTGCTGCAGGAGCCAATCTTGCCGCGCCTGCCGTTGCGAGAGCGCAAACCCGCACCTGGCGCATGGTGACGTCCTGGCCGAAAAACCTGCCGGGTCCGGGCACAATTGCGCAATTCCTGGCTGACCAGATCACAACCATGTCGCAAGGCCGCTTGGAAGTCACAGTGCATGCGGCCGGTGAACTGGTCCCGGGCCTTGGCGTCATGGACGCAGTTGCCGGGAAAGTCGCGCAAATGGGGCATACCGCCTCATTCTTCTGGGCCGGCAAAATGCCTGCTGCCGCATTCTTTACTGCAGTGCCCTTTGGCCTGACGCCTCTGGAGCATATTGCCTGGATCGAGCATGGAGGCGGGCAGGACCTTTGGGATCAACTTTATGAGCCCTTCAGGGTCAAACCGCTTATGGCCGGAAACTCCGGTATGCAGATGGGGGGCTGGCTTAAAAAAGAGATCAAGAGCCTGGAAGATCTGAAAGGTTTGCGCTTCCGGATTCCCGGATTGGGCGGCGCCATGATGAAGAAGCTGGGCGTGGTGCCGGTGCTGATGGCGCCCTCTGAAATCCTTCCTGCGCTGCAATCCGGTGCCATTGATGGTACAGAATTCTTAGGACCCTGGAGCGATCGCGCAGCCGGTTTCTATAAGGCCGCTTCAAACTATTATTGGCCCGGCTTTCATGAGCCAAATGGCACGGGTGAAGCACTGGTCAATCTTAAATCCTGGCGGAATTTGCCGGACGACCTGAAACTGGCTGTGGAGAATGCCTGCCGGTCCGCCAATGTGCTGGCGCTGGCAGAAACTGAATGGCGCAATGCCGAGGCGTTGCAGGCGCTGAAGGCTGATGGCGTAACCCTGCGCCGCTGGCCAGATGAGATCGTCCGTGCCGCTCGGGAGGCGGCCACAGAAGTCATCATGGAATTTGGTCAGGGCAGCGACATTGAGCAGCGGATCTACCTGTCCTATGAGGTCGCCCGCGCCCGAGCCCGCAATTGGTCACGGGTCAGCTCTGAAGCGTTTCTGACAGCGAGAAATGGCTGACGCAGGCGGCACAAGGCAGCAATCATGCTTGCCGTCTCAGGCGAGACAGCACACCACATAACGGCGCTTTGGAATGAGGCCTCGCATCTCGAGGATGTTCTCTCGATGATGGCTTTGGGATACGCGCCCCATTTCACGTTGGCCGTCTATGACGCGGCTCATTTGGATCAGCTACGCGGAATCGCAGAACATATCGCAGGTGAGGCCGTGTGCATCCCGGTCAGAATTTCCAGCTTTCAAATCTTCAATGCAGACCCAATTGTGATCCGGGCTGCACCTGAGTCTGACGGCCCGCTTCACCATCTCCAACATTCTGTGCAGGAGCTTGTTGAACTTGATTTGTACCACGAGCACTACCATCCAGAAAACGATCGCACATTGCAGTTTGGTAACTGCCGTCAGGCGGGAGCGGCACCCGGAAGCTTTGCAATTTATCGATGCGGACATAAAGCCGTTTGAGGTTATTCTCAACCGGGTGGAAGTTGTCACCTTTCCGCCTGTCCGGATCATCGAGACAACTGTGCTGAAATAGGAGCCTGGTGTGGAGATCAAACCAATACACAAAGCAACCTGCCATTGCGGGGCTGTTGAGCTGGAAATTGCGCTGTCGAACGGGATTGTCAATCCGCGCCGGTGCAATTGTTCCATTTGCCGGAGGAGGGGCTCGATCACCGCGACAGCGACGCTTGATACATTGAAGGTTGTGAACGGCGAAGAGTTTCTGACGCTTCTATCAATTCAACACGATGACGGCGAAGCATTATTTCTGTTCGCGATGTGGAACCTACACCCGCCATTAACGGCGCTCAGACCCCAATGAATACGGCTTCAACGTGGGCTGTCTTGAAGACGTGAACCTGTTTGACCTCGAAGAAGTGGGGTTGCACGAGGGGATTGATCACCCAGCAGATCGCACTTGATTTAAATTCTCCAGTTTGCGCGGCAAGCCATTGAATCGATTCCAGTATGACGACTTCAAATTTGGTTCAATGTCGGCCAGTGCCTCGACATGGGCGGCCCCCTCTGCCGCGATTTGTCTATACAGCCGGGCGCTCAAGTCCCGCGCCGCATCTCCGGACCAGTCATTGGGCAAAAGGGTGGAGGGCAAGTGCGGGTCCTTCAGCAGGATTCGGCGATATTCATGAATGAGCAGAGTACGCAGAGCGAAGGCATCGGCAGGGGACCAGTGCGAATCCTGCTGACCTGAAAGCACCTCAAACGCGGCGTTGAAACGGGTATATTCCTGATTGATCTCGTCCAGCGGCCAGGCTGCGTTGGCAGCTTCCAGCAGTGTTCTGCCCTCCGCTGCATACTCTGATTTGAAAACAAGGACCTTGCTGGCAAGTCCGGCGGTTCTCAGTTCGTCCTGCAGGCTTTCAGGTTCGGCAGACGGCAAGGCCATCATTGAGGTGCTGAACTGGCCAAATCCCAGCCATTTGAGCCGCCTTCTGAGTGTTTGCCGTTCGGACTGATCTAGATCAGGCAGACCTTGCACAAGTGTCCATTGGTCCTCACTTTGAGGGGCGTTCGCCGCATAGATCCGCTGTCCGGCTTCTTCGAAACTCTTAAGGCCATGTTCAGTAAGGCTGTAGCGGGCGCGCCTGCCTTTGCTTCGGGACTCAAGGAGGCCATCCTGTGAGAGACGATACACGCCAGTCCGCACCAATCGGTCCGACATGCCAAAAACGTTCATCAGGTTGGCAAGTTCACCCAACCAGATGGCACCGCCGCGCGGCATGATTGAATCGCCGAACACCGTGACAATCAGGGAGTTTGCCTTTGGCTTCAGAGCGTCAAGCAGGCGCTGAACCTCAGGCGCGAGGTGGGGTTGGTCAGGCACGGAGTTCACCGGTTGTCAACAACCCGTTGGGCCTTGCCTTCTGACCGCGCCACGCCGCCGGGTTCATGCACCAGCGCCTTTACGCTGATGCCGATGAAGTCTTTTACCTTTTTTTGTAGTGCCTTGCCTGCTGCTGTCCGCTCGTCTTCGCTGATGGCGTTCGGGTTCGTTTCGCAATGCACGCGCAGCCCTTCCATGTTCCCGTCCTTCACGCGTTCAATCTGCCAGTGAGGGGAGAGCGCCTCGATCTTGGTGATCTGCTCTTCGATCTGCGTCGGGAATACGTTCACGCCGTGCACGATCATCATGTCGTCCGAACGGCCAGTGACCTTTTCCATGCGTCGCATGGAACGGGCCGTGCCGGGCAATAGCCTTGTGAGATCGCGGGTGCGGTAACGGATGATCGGGAAGGCTTCCTTGGTGAGCGAGGTAAAAACCAGCTCGCCAAACTCGCCATCCGGCTGGACCTCGCCAGTTTCCGGATCAATGACTTCCGGATAGAAATGATCTTCCCACACGTGGAGCCCATCCTTCGTTTCGATGCACTCATTGGCAACGCCAGGACCAATGACTTCCGACAGCCCGTAAATATCAACTGCGTGGAAATGGCTGCGCGTCTCGATCTGTTCGCGCATCTCGTTTGTCCAGGGCTCCGCACCAAAAATACCGATTTCCAGCGAGGTTTTTTCGGGATCCACCCCTTGGGCTTTCATCTCGTCGAGGACGTTGAGCAAGTAGGAAGGGGTGGCCATAATCACCCGCGGTTCGAAATCGACGATCAGTTGGACTTGCCTGGGTGTCATGCCGCCGGACACCGGGATGACCGTGCAGCCCAGCTTTTCTGCGCCGTAGTGGGCCCCAAGGCCGCCGGTGAACAGGCCATAGCCATAGGCCACGTGGATCATGTCGCCCGGCCGGGTTCCGGAAGCGCGCATGGAACGGGCAACACAGTCGGCCCACATGTCCAAGTCGTTCTTTGTATAGCCGACGACGGTGGGCTTGCCGGTTGTGCCGGAGGAGGCGTGAATGCGCGCGAGCTTTTTCCGTGGTACGGCGAACATACCAAAGGGGTAGTTCTGCCGCAGATCGTCTTTGACTGTGAACGGGAACCTGGCCAGATCCTCCATAGTGCTCACGTCATCAGGATGGACCCCCGCGTCGTCGAATGCCTTCTTGTAGTGGGGCACGTTCTCGTAGGCGTTCGCCAGGGTCGACTTGAGACGCCCCACCTGGAGTGATGTGATTTCATCTTGGCTGGCAATTTCGATCGGATCGAGCGACGCCTTGTCTGCCGCGTATTCTTCCTTTGGTCTGAGGCTCATTTAGTTTCCTCCACATCGTCAAGTATGGCGCCTTTGATTGTCCTGGATTTTCCCCTGAACTCGGCAATGACTTCGTCTTTGTCGTTTTTCACCGTCACGTCGTAAATGCCGTTGCGGCCCTCGCGCCAACGTTCCTGCGCGATCGCGGTTAGTTTCTCGCCTGCAAAGCTGGCTTTTAGGAAAGAGATATCGGCGCTGGCGGCGACGTTTCGTTGATTGTAGCTGTTGCAGGCAAAGGCAAAAGCCGAGTCGGCCAATGTGAAGATAAATCCGCCATGGCAGAGCTTGTGCCCATTCACCATGTCGTCGTTCACCTCCATGTGGAGGCGCGCATAACCCGGTTTGACCTCGTCAATGACAATGCCGAGTTTCTGGCTGGCCATATCGGCAGAAAACATATATTCCGCGCAGGCGCGCGCCAGCTCCGTTCCCTCATTCACTCCCGCTCAGTTCCCTAATTTTATTGCGGACTGTCTTACCGATCACATAGATCACCGGCAACTCGGATTAATATGATACAAAAATGAGTTGAAATCAAAATATTTTGTGTCATATTTCTGAAATCATTGGAATGGAGAACGGATCATGGTGCAGGACGTTCAGGATAGTGACAATCTCGCGGAGAAGTTTGATACTTGGGTTGGCGCAGAGAACAAGGTCGAGCCGCAGGACTGGATGCCGGAAGGCTACAGGAAGACGCTTGTCAGACAGATCTCCCAACACGCGCATTCGGAAATTATCGGCATGCAGCCTGAGGGGAACTGGATCACCCGGGCCCCATCCCTCAGGCGCAAGGCCATCCTGCTGGCCAAGGTCCAGGACGAGGCTGGGCACGGCCTCTATCTCTATTCAGCTGCCGAAGCCTTGGGGTTCTCCCGTTATCAGATGGAAGCCGATCTGATGAGCGGGAAGGCGAAGTACTCTTCGATCTTCAATTATCCGACTCTCACCTGGGCAGATGTGGGTGCCATTGGCTGGCTTGTTGATGGGGCAGCCATCGTCAACCAAATCCCGCTCTGTCGCTGTTCTTACGGTCCCTATGCCCGCGCCATGATCCGGGTCTGCAAGGAAGAGAGCTTCCATCAGCGCCAGGGTTTTGAGCTGATGATGGCGCTTGCCAAGGGCACGCCGGGGCAGAAAGCCATGGCGCAGGACGCGTTGAACCGCTGGTGGTGGCCATCAGTGATGATGTTCGGGCCTTCGGATACGGACAGCCCGCATTCTGCCCAGAGCATGGCGTGGAAGATCAAACGTTTCTCCAACGATGACCTCCGCCAGAAATATATCGATATGGCCGTGAAGCAAGCTGAGGCCTTGGAACTTAAGATCCCGGACCCTGATCTGAAGTTCAACGAGGAAACAGGTCATTGGGAAATCGGCGAAATCGATTGGGATGAGTTCTGGGCCGTCGTGAAGGGACATGGGCCCTGCAGCCGGGAGCGTATTCAGAACAAGCGGGATGCTCACGATAATGGGGCTTGGGTGCGGGAAGCAGCGGTGGCGTTTGCGGAAAAAGAGCGCGCCCGTGCGCAGAAGGAAGCGGCTTGATCATGAGCGATACACAAAACAGCAATGATGGCTGGCCACTTTTTGAGGTCTTCATCCGTTCGCGCCAGGGCTTGTCTCATGTGCATGCTGGCAGCCTTCATGCGGCAGACGCGAAGATGGCGATCGAAAATGCGAGGGATGTTTACACCCGGCGCGGGGAGGGCAATTCCATCTGGGTTGTCCCCTCAGACGCCATCAGCGCGTCGGCGCCCGAAGACAAAGGCATGTTGTTTGACCCGGCAGACTCCAAGATTTACCGGCATCCCACCTTCTACACGGTGCCCGATGACGTGGAGTGCTTGTAGGCAATGTTGCTACTCCCCGATCTCAAATCCGTCATCCCGGAATTTTGCGTGAGCAAAATATCCGGGAACTTCTCTCGGCAAGAACCAGAGCGAGCCGGTCACAAGAACCCAGATAAATCGCATGCGCGATTTTTCGGGATGACGAGTTCGGGCCAGAATTGGCGGGGGCTCTAGTCATGTCCAGCAAGGATACCTTGTTTGAAACCTGTTTGCGGTTGGGCGACACCGCGCTGATCCTCAGCCAGCGGCTGGCGGAGTGGTCGTATAAGGCGCCGACTGTGGAGCTCGACATCGCGCTCTCGAACCATGCGCTTGACCTGATTGGCCAGGCGCGCCTGTTTCTGGACTACGCTGGGCGTGTGGAAGGGAAGGGTCGCGATGAAGATGAACTGGCTTATCACCGTCAGGATTTTGAGTTCCGCAATGCCATGATTGCCGAGTTGCCTAACGGCGATTTTGCCCACGCCATGGTGAGACAGCTGTTCTTTTCCACCTTCGCGCGTGATCTCTTCGAAAAGATGAAAGCCAGCACCGATGCTGAGTTCGCGGCCATCGCAGCCAAGGCGGGAAAGGAGATGACCTACCACGCCCGTCATTCCGGCGAATGGGTGGTGCGTCTGGGTGACGGCACAGAGGAAAGCCATGAACGCGCCCAAGCGGCTGTGAATGCACTGTGGCCCTATGTGCACGAATTGTTCAAAACCGATCCTATTGACGAAGAAGTCATCAAGAACGGGATTCTGCCGGACTTTGCCGGCCTCAGACCGGACTGGCTTGAAGAAATCGGGACTGTTCTGAAGCGTGCAACCCTCTCCATCCCCGAAGATGACTGGATGCCAGACGGCGGGCGGAGTGGCCGTCATACGGAGCATCTGAGCTATCTGTTGGCCGAAATGCAGGTGTTGCCCCGTACCTATCCGGACGCCAAATGGTAGTCCAGCTGGCAACATCCAACAATGGCCCCAGTGAAGCGGTCTGGGCGGTTCTGTGTGAAGTGATGGATCCGGAGATCCCCGTTGTGTCCGTGGTGGACCTTGGAATCGTCAGGGAAGTCCGCGGAAAACCGGGCGATTTGGAGGTGGTAGTCACACCCACCTACACAGGCTGCCCGGCCACCAAACAGATCGAAACAGACATTCGTCTGGCTCTTGATGAAGCCGGGTTCGAGGAAGTGGGGATGGCCCTTTCTCTCTCTCCCACGTGGACCACAGACTGGATCACGCCTGAGGGGAGGGAGAAGCTCAAATCCTATGGCATCGCCCCGCCGGAAGGCAAAGCCGGCAAGCGTGCCCTGTTCGGCGGCGGTGACAAGAATGTCGCCTGTCCGCGTTGCGCCTCCCGCAACACCGAGCAGATCTCCGAGTTTGGCTCAACAGCCTGCAAATCGCTCTGGCGCTGCTGTGCGTGCCAGGAGCCTTTCGACTATTTCAAGTGCATCTGAGGACGGGCAATGGCGCGCCCGGAATTTCATGAACTCGTGGTCTCAGACGTCCGCAAGGAAACAGACGATGCGACATCGGTCGCATTCACGGTTCCTGATGAACTTGCAGAAAACTACCAGTTCATCCAAGGGCAATATCTCACTCTCCGTACGGAAGTGGACGGGGAAGATCTGCGCCGGCCTTATTCTGTTTGCGTGAGCCCCGATCAGGGTGAGTTGCGCGTTTGCGTGAAGAAGATGCCCTTGGGACGCTTCTCCAGCTTTGTGAACGACAATCTGAAGGCCGGAGATAAGCTGTCCGTGCTGCCGCCAATGGGCAGGTTTTACGCGCCATTGGATCAAGCGGAAGCCAAGTCCTACGTGCTGTTTGCTGGTGGCAGCGGCATCACACCGGTGATTTCGGTCATCGAAACAGTGCTTGTTCAGGAGCCGGATGCATGCGTCACGCTGTTCTACGGCAACCGCTCAACGGCTGACATTATCTTCCGCGAGCGTCTTTCAGATTTGAAGGACACGCATATGGGGCGGTTGCGGGTGTTCCACGTGTTGTCCGACGAGGTGCCAGACGTCCCTCTGTTCGGCGGCATGATGACCGAGGAAAAGGTAAAGGACCTCGTCAGCAATCTGACCGATTACGAACAAGTGGACTGGTTCTTTATCTGCGGCCCCGGACCCATGATGGACGGCGCCAAGGCGGCGTTGGAAAGCCTGGATGTGGACCCCAAGCGGATCAAGATTGAGAGTTTCGGCGAACGTCCAATACCGATGGCGAAAACAAAAACCGAAACTCCTGTTGCAGCGGACGAGTCCACACCGGCGGCGGATGTGGATGTTATTTTCCACGGCTTGCGCAAGAAGATCCGTGTGCCCTTTGCAGGCGAACCCATTCTGGATGTGGCGCACGAGGCCAAGATTGACGTGCCTTATGCCTGCAAGGGCGGCGTGTGCTGCACCTGCAAGGCCAAGCTGATCGAAGGCAAGGTCGACATGGATATCGTTTACGGTTTGGAACCGGACGAGATTGAGGCCGGCTACATTCTTACCTGCCAGGCGCATCCGACGACAGACAAGGTGGTCATCGATTACGATGGCTGAGTAGTACCGTCCTGATCAGGAATTAACCGGTCATAAACCGGTTTCAATATGGCGGGCAGGCAATAGATCGGGAACTGAAGAACAGCAAAAAAGAGCCATGTGTCTGGTGGTACGGCACTGCCTAGGGCGCCGATAACGAGCGCGATATTGCGTCCTCCCGCACTGAAACTGACCGTGCAGGCGAATTGTCGTCCGAATTTCCAAAAGACGAGCATTGTCAGCCCTATAACAGCCAAACTTAATGTGCTGACAAAAGCAATTATTGCGAGGGCAAAGTAGGGATCAGCCAAGAGGCGTGCAGTGATGCCGTCCATTATGGCAATGGCGAAAATCACGAGGCCAACAACATTCAACCCATCGAAGATTGGTCCCGCCGTCGACAGTTTCTGTTGACCGAGCCAACGCCGGACTATGACCGCAACGAACGCCGATCCTGCCACTAGTGCCAGCAGCCGCCAAGCCAGCTCCATCGGTGAGACACTGATGCTGCCGTCTGTAAACAGCACTGTGAAAAACGGTGTCACAATCGGATGCAAGGCCACGGCGGCCAGCAGGAGGCCAAGCGATAGAGCCGGGTCTAGCCGAAGTAGATAAGCCAGCGCCGGTGTCGAGAACAGCATAGGAGCCGAGGCCCAGAAAATGAGGGCAAGCACAAGGCCCTCAGAGAGCAACGTGCCGGAAACGAAAATCCCGGCTGCAAAAATGACCGGAACGGCCAAAAGCATCCACAACAGACCGAGCACTGGCGCAAGTGGGGATGCGAGGTGACGCTTGGTGGCGCCGATATCGACCCGGATCATCAGCATGGTCAGCATGAAGAAGACGGTCGGCAGGAGTGCAGGGCGCAGCAAGGCTGCAAGATCAGCCCAGGCAAGTCCGACAAAGAGGCTAACCGGGAGAATACGCGTCCCGTTTGAAGCCAACCAAGCGAGAAATCTCTCCATCACATGTTCGCAGGCAGCCAGGTGGCAATACCCGGGAACACGGAGAGCACGACGACGGCCAGCAGCATAATCAGGAACATAGGCGCAGCTGCCTTGGCGATGAAGTCAATATCCCGCCCAGTCATGCCCTGTAGCACGAAGAGATTGAACCCGATGGGGGGCGTAATCTGGGCGATCTCCACAACGATCATCAGAAAGACACCGAACCAGATCATGTCGAACCCGGCCTGACGCACGATGGGCTCGACGACAGCCATGGTCAACACGATGGAAGAAATGCCGTCAAGGAAGCAGCCCAGAATGATGTAGAAGATGGTCAGAGCGACGATGATTTGCCAAGCCGATAACTGCCATTGCCCGATCCATTCCGCTAGCGCACGGGGGATGCCGGTGAACCCCATGGCAAGGGTCAGGAAGGCAGAGCCTGCCAGAATGAACGCAATCATCGCGGAAGTGCGGGTTGCGCCCAGCAGACTTTCCTTGAACGAGTCCCAGGAAAGGGAACCCTGAGCCAGGCTCATGATCAATGCACCAACCACGCCCAACACCGCAGCTTCTGTCGCGGTGGCGATGCCTGTGTAGATCGCACCCATGACCGCAGCGATTAGAGACAAGACCGGCAAAAGCTGCAACAGTGCCGAAATCCGGCCGCACCAACTGGTGCCTTCTACAACGTCCTCGCCCGCGCCACCCTTCAGCCAGGACCAGAACATCACGAACATCATGAACATGAGCGCCAGCACGATGCCGGGCACGATCCCTGCGATGAACAGCTTGGCGATACTCTCGTTCACCGTGACGCCGTAGATGATCAATGTGATCGAAGGCGGGATGAGCAACCCCAGTGTACCTGCGCCGGCCAGGGTCCCGATGATCATGTTCTCCGGGTATTTCCGGCGCCTGAGTTCGGGAATAGACATCTTGCCGACGGTGGCAACGGTTGCAGCAGAGGAGCCAGAGATGGCGGCAAACAGAGCAGAACCAGTGATGTTCACATGCAGAAGACCGCCGGGCAGATGCTGCATCCACGGCTGCAGCCCCTTGAAAAGGTTCTCCGACAAGCGTGTTCGAAACAGGATTTCTCCCATCCAGATGAATAATGGTAATGCGGCGAGCGTCCAGCTGGAGGACGCAGACCAGATGACGGTGGCCATCGCATCGCCAACGGGTCGCGATGTGAACAGCTCCATGCCAATGACGGCGACACCCACCAGGGAGAGCGCAATCCAGACGCCTGTCCCCAAAAACAGGAACAGAACAAACAGAAAGATGAGCGTGAAACCAAACTCAGCCATGACTATTCCACCTTGGCCCCTTCGGTCAGATCCGGCGTTCCTGTAACCACGGTATTGATCAAGGCATGCACAACGGTGAGCGCCATAATGGCAGCTCCAAAGGCCATCACGCTTTGCGGCATCCAGAGGAGCGTCGCATCGGCCCCTTCGCTCTTTTCCTCGAACTTGTACGATATCCAGGTCATTTTCACCAAATACCAGGCGAGATAAGAGGCGAAAAAACTGGCCACGCCGAGACACCAGACTTCCAACGCGAACCGTGCTTTGCCTTGCAAGGCATTCCGCAACATGACAACGCGAATGTGTCCACCTTCGCGGAAAGTGTAGGCAAGAGCCAGATAGGCCGAGGCCGCCATGGCGTAGCCCGAATAGGCATTCAGACCAGGCACATATATCCCGAGCAAGCGTGTGATAATGGAGAGCAGGATCAGCAGGACCAGCAAAACCAGGAAACAGGCCGCGACCACGCCACCTGCAACATAAAGGCGATTGAGGCCGCGATCCAATGCGCAGAAAAATGAGGACATGAGAAGCCTGTGCCTGGGAGGTCAGGAACAAACGGCCGGAGATTTGAGCACCACCGGCCGTTATGAATTTTACATCTTCTTGTAGGCTTCGATGACGTCAGTGCCTTTTTTGCCGGCGCGTTCCAGCCATTCTTTCATCATGGTTTCGCCGATCTTCCGGAAATCGGCTGCAAGCGCGTTACCAGCAGGCCCGACGGTCATGCCGTTTTCAGCGAGTTTGCCTTTGTACCAATCCGCCAGTTCGGATGCTTTCGCCCAGCCACGGTCTTCCGCGGCCTTGGCTTTTTCCAGCACAATCGCCTTTGTGGTATCGTCAAGACCGTTCCAGGACTCAATGTTCACGATGACCATGTTTTTGGGCAGCCAGGCCTGAGTGTCGTACCAGTATTTCACATGCTCCCAGATCTTCCGGTCGTAACCGGTGGAACCTGACGAGATCATGCTTTCAGCAACGCCAGTTGCGAAAGCCTGGCTGAGCTCGGCAGCTTCAATTTTTGTGGGAACCGCGCCCATAAGCTGGGCAAGTCGCGATGTGGCTGCGTTATAGGCCCTGAACTTCACACCCTTCATGTCGGATGCAGAGTTTACCGGCTTGTTGGTGTAAAGACCCTGCGGCGGCCACGGCACGGCATAAAGCAACTTGACGCCTTTCAGTTTGAGGATTTCGCCCATCGCCGGCTTGGAAGCTTCGTAGAGTTTCTTTGCATCACCGAATGATGTGGCGAGGAAGGGCAGGGCGTCGATTTCAAAAATGGGATCTTCGTTGCCAAGTGCGGAAATGAGGCGCTCGCCAATGGGAGCCTGGCCGGTTCTCACCGCGCGGAAAATCTCGCCGCCCTTGAACAGCGAACCGCTGGCGTGTGTAACAATTTCAAGTTTGCCGCCCGTCGCATCAGTCACATCCTTCGCGAACTGCGCCACATTTTCAGAATGATAATTGGTCGCCGAATAAGCCAGCGGCATATCCCATTTTTCAGCAAGCGCGGCATACGTGGTGCCAAGCCCGACTATTGCGGCGGCACCAAGCAGTCTTGCGGTTTTGAAAAGTGCAGTCATTAATTCCTCCCAGCGAGATTTATGTTGAAAGCGCAAAATAGGTTTTAAGGTGGCAGAGGTGCGGCCTGGCCTTAAAAGGCCCGGTAGGTAATGATTGTATGTGTGTCTCTGATCCCCGGAATTGAGTGCACTTTCTCATTGATGAAATGACCTATATCCTGCTCGTCCTCCAGATAGAACTTCACGAGCAGATCCCAGTCGCCTGCGGTCGAATGGATTTCCGAAGTAATCTCGGCATCCGCCAGCGCGGTCGCCACCCCATAGGCTTTTCCAAGCTCAGCTTTGATCTGAACAAAAAATGGTGTCATCAGTGCCTCTTCAAACGCAATCGAGTAAGGCGATAATGCTCAAGGATTGGCGATTGGGTCAAGCGAGGAAATAGTGATCGGACAGTTAGTTCGTCCGGAGGCTCTCAAATCGGTTCTTCCTTTTTTGCACTGCCTGCCTGACGGATAATTTCCGCCGCACCTCTCAAATGGGGGTGAATCTCGATTGCCGCGTTGACGGCCTTCAGTGCGGCAGCCCTTTTGCCCTTGCGCAGCATGATCAATGCGGTACCCGAAAGAGCGCCAAAATGCCTGGGCTCCAAGGCCAAAACACGAACTACATCGGTGAGCGATTCATCCAACCGGTTGGCGACAAACAGGGCCGTTGCCCGGAAATTCCAGCCTTCTGAATAGTTCGGCGCCTTTGCCACAATTTCATCGGCATATGTGAGGGCATCCCGCATGCTGCGTTCAGCGAGGGCAGTGCGAGCCCGGCGCATCATTTGATCAATCTTCGGGTCTCCTGATTGATACCAGGCGGCCCAGATGCGCCCCTCGATCTCTAGCGCTGCGCGTTGGCTTTTTGCGATCTTCAATTCAGCAAAGAGGTTGTTGAGGAGCGGTTTGGTCTCAGGGTTGGCTGCTTGAAGTGTCGTCAGTGACGACGCCAGAAAACCCAGTACAATCGCAAGCTTCACAATCCCTATTCGGAACGATTTCATCTGCTGCTTCCTCCTCCAATTGAACCGAGTTTACGCGGCGCATATCGGCTCGTCAAAATGCCCCTTCCGGCAATTGGTCAAGGACCCAAAGGCTCAGGGCCTGAACCTGATCCTCACGCCATGACAAGGGGCTAGGTTTGTAAAGAACGGAACCAAGCGCCTTTTGCTGGCGCTCGAGTATGTCAACATCCTCTTCGGCCACTTTGATCCAGCGTTCATAATATGGTGCAGCTTTTGTTTCAAACCCCCCAGCGTTTACGACAGAAGCTGGAAAACATCCGCCAACCTCCAGCACCGACTTGTCATGAGCGACCGGGTGGACATTGAGCCACCACATGCAATCCTGGGCCATTACGAACTGGCAGGTTGGGTGCAAAACTGTGAAATAGGTCCCCATCTGTGCATCTTCATCAAGACCATCAATGGCTGGGAAAGGGGGAGGTGCTCCCGGCAGAGTAGCGATCGAACGGCCACTAGTCACCTGGATGCAAAGCCAGTTGCCGATCGTCTCCAGAGTGCGCGAGTCCTGCGCGCCGACGTTGTCACGATGCACGGTCCCGGTGTGATAGGTCTCCATGGCGTTTTCCAGGAGGAGTTTCCAGTTGCACGCAGAGGGTAATTCCACCTTCCAGGTGCAGCGCATATCACCGAGTTTGTGGGACTTCATTCGCGCCGGCAGATCGCCAAGATGATCAAGCAAAGGAAGCGGCGCGGGGTTAAACGTGAGAAAGACAAATCCTTCCCAAATCTCCAAACTCACGGGGATCAAGCCGTTCTCGATCCGGTCAAAACCTTCCGCGTCCGCCATGTCAGGGCAACTATAGAGCCGTCCATCATTGAAGTAACTGCAGGCATGATAAGGGCAGACGATGCGTTTGCAGTTGCCGGTTCTCTCCAAGAGGATTGAGCCGCAGTGCCGGCAAAAGTTTGCGAAGGCTCGCAATTTGTTATCTTCGCCGCGGATGAGCAAAACGGGACCACCGATCGTATCTAGGGTCAGGTAGTCACCGGCGTTAGGGACCTGATCGGTCCTGCAAGCAAAGAACCAGTGTTTCAGGAAGATGTACTGTTTCTCCGCAGTGAAAATTTCTGGCGACGTGTAGAAGCCTGCGGGCATCGATTTGGCTTCGTTCAGAGGTGCCTTCGCATTTTGCAGGTTTGGTTCTGGAAGTGTCATTTTGGCCAGCTGGAGGAAAGAGAGAAGATGACGGAAAGCACGAGCAGGATCGCAAAGCTCACGTTGATCAAACGGCTTGCCGTGGGTGAACGGAACAATCCGGCAAGTGAGGTTCCAACGCCGAGCCAGACGCTGTTGATCAAGAAGATCATGCAAACCAGGATTCCGAACTTCACAACAGCATCAAAGATTGGCTCATGTTCGATCAATACGAAGCTGGAGAACACTGTGCCTATCGCTGCGTAGGCCTTCGGGTTGGCGATGGCCAGCAAGTATCCGTTGAGCAGTTTAGGTGCAGCTTCGGCTGCGTTTCCATTTGTCAGTGGCGGATCGGTGGCGATCTTGTAAGCCAAATAGAGGATATAGAGTGCGGCGGCGGTAACCAAAATTGGCGTCACACCGGGAATGCTCAGCACAAGTCCTGTTACGCCGAAAGCCACCAGAAGCAGCACTGTAGACGTGCCAAAGTCGATGCCCAACATGAATGGCAGGCCTCGCCGGAAACCATAAGCGGCGCCAATTGCAGCCAGACTCATGGTTGCCGGTCCGGGACTTCCCATGAGCGCAAGCGATGCGAGGATAAGACCTGTGAATGCCTCCATCAGACGGATCTGTCCCGTTGAAACACCAATGGTTCAGTCTGGAACACCCTCTGTGAACTTGCAAGCACCTGAAAAACGTTAACCCAACGGACATTGGCTGCTCGACAACACTTTTTAACCATGCAAAGTCGGTGGCATGAACCTTCGAGGAGACCGAAACTCGACAGGAGGTTTTGTTATGATTGCAAGACGCGTTTGCGCTTCGTTGGTCGCTCTTGGTGTTGTATTCGCTGGAGCCGGTCTGGCATCCACATCGGCTTTGGCTGATATCCAAATATGGACCCCCGAAAGGGCCTCAACGGCTCAAACCCGCAGCGTTCTCATTTGGACCGTGCCGGAAGCCGGTGAGCCTGCGGTTCCCCGGGGATTCGATGATCAGGCGCCCAAGGCTGGTGAGTCTGACACAGACGTGGGCACCGCAGATGTACCGCAACCAACCAAATATCCTAAGAGTTTGATTCAAAACTATTTCAGGGTTTTCCTGCCCTTGCGAGATGTCTGGTGACGCGTCGGATGTGTGCGATGGTGATCCGGGCGGCCGCGCTTGCGATGGATTTTTCCGGTCTTTTGACAGACGGCGGCATCGTCCGAGCCAGGCAAGGGTGCGTTCGACGACCCAACGGCAGGGGAGACCCTTGAAGCCCCCGGCTATGTGGGAGCGTTTGACGATCTCAACGGTCCAGCGCCCGATGGCTTTCAAGGCGTCGCGCAGCTTTGGCCCGGCCTGGCCGCCATCGGCAAAAATAGGGCGCAACATGGCAAACCGCACGGCCACGGCTTTCAGCACATCCGGCGCACCGTCCCGGTCCCGGAACCCGGCACTGTGCCCCACCCATCCGACCAGCAAGCCAAGCGTGTCGGTGACGACAGGGCGCTTGCGACCCTTGATCCGCTTGCCCACGTCATAGCCGGTAACCCCGCCCCTTTCCCTGGCTTTCACGCTCTGGCTGTCGAGGATACCGGCGGGCGGGCGGGCCTTGCGACCCTCGGCCAGACGCGCCATCCCGACAAGCGCGCGGGTCAACGGTATTTGGGTTTTCGCAAGTCTTGCCGGTTGAACAAATACTATGTGCAGAAGAGCAAGGTTTATCTCAGTCCGACTGAAAATGATGTGGTGACTGTAAATCAGCACCCAGGGCCGCTCATGCGACGTCTGGAAGCCGTAAATACAGTTCCAGCCTATGCAGATCTGCCGGGCTTCTTGAGTACCAGCTTTGGGAACGCGCACGCAGAGCCATTCGGTTCAATGAAGAACTGAATAATGTCTCTCGACAAGGAAGCCTCTGCCGTTAAAATGTGTCGTGCGATTGCTAGGGGGAATCACGCAATGGAATCAGAATGCTAGAATGACTTCAGTTTGTTTGGGAGACGAACTCGCACCCCCGATCTGGGCAGGTAAAACACCAGATTTCCGTTTCCATGCAAACTGTTGGAATTCAAATCATGAAATTATGTTCTTTCGTGCTCGCGCGCTCGGTAAATGCACTAATGATGGGCACACCTGTCAAAGCTGATCGCCTGCAAGACAGGGAATGGAAACTCTACAACACCTTCGCCAAACTGCTCTGGGTTTTTATTCTGACTACCTGAAGAACCACCCGAATGAAAGCTCGGTACGTGCGAATGTAAAGCGGCTCGAGGCTCGTATAAAGTCAGTTAAAAGGGCAGCGGACAGGCGTTTAAAAGGCATGTATTAACGCGGTTTTTCTTGTCGTTGCTTTGTGCGTTCGATGCACAATTGCAGGATGGCGCGAGCGGCTGGGCAATTGCATCGCTACAACGTTTGTCCATGCTCAAAGGTTAGTGAGTGTGATTGGGATTTAATCTCCTAGACCCAAACAGATATGTTGTTAGGGTGGGCGCATACACTTTTTGAGTTTGCCCACCCAATGTCTTTCCGGCCGCTAGTATGGACCACACGGGTTACCACGCCCGGCGCAAACGCGTTTGCGATCCTGAGTGGCTTTGAGGCCATGACGCGGGCCCTTGTGGCCGCCGCGCTGCCCATCCAAACGCAGACCCTGTTCGGCAACGACGAGAGCGTCAGCACTCTGGTACTGGTTGGCTCCGTGGCTGCCTTGGCAATTGTGCTGTTTATTCCAAAATTATGCGTGGTGTTCGGGCGTGCACGCCTTTGCCTGCTTGGATTGCTGATGTTGGCCGGTTCAACCGGGCTGTTCATGTTTCAGCTAATCCCGATGCAGGTGCTGGGGTTTGTGTTCAGAGCCCTGGGATCTGTGATCTTCTTTGCTGTCTTGTCCATGTACATCATGGACCATGTGCGGCGCGAAGAAATTGGGCGCTCTGAACCACTCCGCCTGTTGTTTATCGGCTTGTCCTGGACATTCGGGCCTTTGATCGGCGTAAAACTTGAGGAATTCTGGGGGCCATGGGCCCCGTTTGCGGCCAGTGGGGCAGCCGCCCTGGCGCTGATTGTCTATTTCTGGATCCTGCGGTTCGGTAATTCACCGGCTATCAGTGCGGAGGCAAACCGGGTGACATCAGCCTCCTGGGCGCAAGTGAAGGAGTACGCACGACACCCACGCCTCGTTCTCGCATGGCTACATGCGATCGGCCGCGGGTTTTTCTGGGGCGTGTTTAACGTCTACACACCGCTTTGGGCGGTGCAGTCAGGCCTTGGCGCTGCGGTCGGGGGTTCATTAGTGGGCGTTGGATCTGCTTGTCTGCTGGCGATGCCCTTATGGGGTTGGTGCGCGCGAAAATTCGGCATTAGAAACGTGTCTCTGGTGTGCTTCCCGATTGCAACCATTGGCATGTTAGGGGCGGGGTTTTTGACGATAACCCCATGGATTGCTGTCGGTTTTCTGCTTGCCGCCACGCTCTCGATGTCAATAGTTGATGGTTACGGCAACGCGTTGTTCCTGCGCGCCTGCAAGCCCTCGCAGCGCACCGCCATGACGCCCATTTTCTCAACGCAGCGAGATCTGGCGGAAATAAGTCACGCAGGACTGTTCGCCATCCTGCTCATTTTCTTTCCGATTCAGGTCGTCTTCTATTCGGCCGGCGTTGTGATGGTTGGCATGATTGCAATCGGATTTGCGATCAATAAGCGGCTTTGACGAAGGGTGCAAAGAGTGTGAAAAATTCACTCGCCAGTGAAACAGGTATCCGTCATAAGCCTTGTACTCTTGCTCAATCTAATTCGTGGATAAACGAACATGCGGCAAACATCCTCCAGACGCGCACGCCGCGAACGCAGGCAATCAGGCTCTTCGACTGTGGCCGCGCCGGCGTATGTAATCCGCAACATTCCCTATTACGCCTTCCTCGATGAAGAGGCTCTGGTGCGCATTGAACAGCAGGTGGATTGGTTACTGGAAGAAAACGGCATAGAATTCCGGGACGACCCCAAGGCACTGGAAGTCTGGAAGGCCGCAGGGGCCGATGTGAAGGAAACACGCGTCCGCCTGCCAAAGGGCATGGCACGTGAGCTTATCAAGACAGCACCACCCGAATTCACTCAGCACGCCCGTAACCCGGCCCGCACGGTCAAGATTGGCGGCAAGCATACTGTTTTTGCCCCGATCTACGGCGCGCCGTTTGTGCGCTGCCTTGAAAAGGGCAGACGCTACGGCACGCTGAATGATCTGAAAAACCTGGTAAAGCTCACCTACATGCTGCCCTCGCTGCATCACAGCGGGCACGTGACGTGCGAGCCCTGCGATACGCCGGTGAACAAGCGGCATATGGACATGCTCTATGTCCATTTGACCCTTAGCGACAAACCTGTCCTGGGCGCCATCACCGAGCAATCACGCGCGGAAGACTGCGTTGCCATGATGCGCATTGTTTTTGGTTCTGAGTTCATGGACCAGAACTGCGTAATCATGGGTAACGTGAACACCAACTCACCCTTGCTGGTGGACAAGGTGGTCACGCAAGCCATCGAGACCTATTGCGGCAACGGGCAGGGGATCGTCGTGGTGCCCTTCATTCTTGGTGGCGCTATGGGGCCGGTGACAACGGCTGCATCTGTTGCCCAGGCGCTGGCCGAAGGCATGGCATGCGGCGCCTATAGCCAGCTCATCCGGCCGGGCGCGCCATTCGTTCTCGGCAACTTCCTGTCTTCCATGAGCCTGAAAAGCGGCGCGCCAACCTTCGGCATGCCCGAGCCGGTCATGTCCAACTATGCCATTGGCCAGCTCGCTCGCCGCCTGAATGTTCCACTCCGTTGTGGCGGCGGCTTGACGGCCTCCAAGATGCCCGATGCCCAGGCCGCCTATGAAAGCGCCGACAGCATGCATTCCACCGCCATGGCCGGCGCGCATTTTATCCTGCATTCGGCCGGTTGGATGGAAAGCGGCCTCGTCACGGGATATGAAAAGCTCATCCAGGACGCCGACCGCCTCGGTGCATATCAGGTCATGCTGTCAGGCATGTTCACTGACGAAAATGCGCTTGGCAGGGACGCCTATGGTGAGGTGGAACCTGCCGGACATTTCCTCGGCTGCCAGCATACGCTGGCGAACTACGAGACAGCCTTTTATGAAGCCACCATGTCGAACTCCGAGAGCTTCGAGCAATGGAGCGACGAGGGGGCAAAGGATTCAGCCGTCCGTGCTTATGACCGCTGGAACCAGATGCTGAATGACTACGAAGCGCCGGTTATTGACGAAGCCATCCGCGAGGAACTCCATGCCTACGTGGAAAACCGGAAGGCCAGCATGGAGGACGCGTGGTATTGAGCCAAAGCTGATCAGGGTTTTGCACACTGTTATGCTTTCACGGCGGATCGTTCCTGAAGTTCCTACATTTCGGATTGCCGGATAGGCGCCAGCTTTGCTGCGTGCGCTGTAAAGTTCTGCGTAAGTGTATAAGGGGTGCCGCCCAAGAATTTTTCACATGAGGTGTCACCGATAAGCTCCGCATACCTTACCCAGGTCCGAAACCCGGTGACGTCCCGGACTGATATGCCTTGCTTATTGTGATGGTCGATATGGGCGGCCTCAAATTCTCTGTTTGCAAAGAATTTTTCTTCCACTTCATCCCACGACTTTGGACCGCTGAAAGAACGGTGAGGACCATCTTCTGAATACTTGTAATCGGGATATTTCTCGCTGTACTCCAGGCAACCATGAATAATACCGCAGTGGATGTTGGTGAACAGAAACCCGCAAAGCAAGAGTTATGAGTGACAGAGCGAGATGTGACAGGCGCATTGGCATTACAAATCCGATCAGAATGGATTCACCGCCAAGAGCGTCGCCAATCTGCACCAGTAGCGACGTTAATTCAAGAGATGCTCCAGCCCGGCGCCTGATCGGCCGGACAGGAGCGCTCGGTTCTAGTTAAGGTGGTGAACTTCCCCCATGCCGTAGACTGGTGTCGGGACGCCCTCCATCCGTGCCTTGATCTGCAGCGAGAGGAACTGAGAATAGTGCCGCGACTGGTGCAGGTTGCCACCGTGGAACCACAGGGCTTCCTGGTGGGTCGGCTTCCACATGTTGCGCAATTCGCCTTCCCAGGGACCTGGGTCCTTTGTGGTGTCCGAGCCAAGCCCCCAGCATTTGCCGACCTTGTCTGCCGTTTCCTGCGAGATCAGTTTTGCTGCCCAGCCGTTCATCGAACTGTAGCCGGTTGCGTAAACGATGATGTCAGCTTCAAGCTCGCTGCCATCGGAGAACTTCACCGAGTTCTCCGTGATCTCTTCTACGGTCACATGGCTTTTCAGCTTGATTGTGCCGTCAGCCACCAGCTCCGATGCGCCTACATCAATGTAGTAGCCGGAGCCGCGCCGCAGGTATTTCATGAACAGCCCGGAGCCATCATCGCCGAAGTCGAGCATGAAGCCAGCCTTTTCTAGCCTGTCGTAAAGCTTCTTGTCCTGCTCTGCCATCTGCTCATAGACCGGGATCTGGAAGGCATGCATGATCTTGTAGGGTACCGAAGCAAAGATCAGATCGGCCGTGTGATGATCAATGCCGTTGGCGACAGCCTGCTCGGAATAAAGCCCACCCAGTGCCAGTTTCATGAGTGTATCGGACTTGGCAATATGGGTGGACGACCGCTGGACCATGGTCACATCAGCTCCGTTTTCCCAAAGATCGGCACAGATATCGTGTGCGGAGTTATTCGAGCCAATGACGATGCATTTCTTGCCTTTGTAAGCGCCCCCACCAGGATGTTTGCTCGAGTGGTGCTGGTCACCCTTGAAGGAGCTGGCACCCTTGAACTCAGGAACGTTGGGGACAGCCGACATACCGGTCGCCAGGATCAGCTGCTTCGGCTTCAACACAACTTCCTTACCTTCGTGTGTCACATGTACTGCCCACTCCTTGGCCTTCTCATCATACTTGGCGCTGGTACACGTGGTGGATCCCCAATAGTTGAGTTCCATAACTTTGGTGTACATTTCCAGCCAGTCCCCAATCTTGTCCTTTGGTGAAAACACAGGCCAATGATCAGGGAAGGGCAGGTAAGGCATGTGGTCGTACCAGACCGGGTCGTGCAGACAGAGGGACTTGTAACGTTTACGCCAGCTGTCGCCCGGCCGTTCGTTGCGCTCAATGATAATGGTGGGCACACCAAGTCGTTTCATACGCGCGCCAAGGCCGATCCCGCCCTGGCCGCCACCGATGATCAGGCAGTAGGGCTGCTTGCTGCAGCCCAGTTCCGCTTCCTCGTCGGCCTTGCGCTCTGCCCAGTTCTTGCGATTCTGGAAGGCTCCGTGCTCCACACCGTTCTCGCGCGTCTGGCCCTTCTTCTCCTCGTGACCTTTCAGTTCCACCATGGTGGTCAGGAGTGTGAAACATTTGTCACCTTTAAGGCGTACATGTCCCTTGCCCCGGCTTGTGGCGGTCTCAAAAGTAATCCATCCCTCGGTCACGCCGTCCGCATGAGTGGCCTCGCCAGTTAGCCCCCACTTTGATGGTTTGACGTCCGCAAGTCGCGCTTCCAGCATTTCACGGATCGCATCCTTGCCTTCCATCGTCTTGATATTCCATGTAAATGAAACAAGATCGCGCCAATAGCTATCATCTTCAAAGAAATCGCTTGCCACAACTGCATTGCCGGCAGTCAAGGCCTTGTCTAATCCGGTCAACCAATCTGTTACTTGTTTGCTTGGGTCGTCACTCATTCTAGGCCTCCTTTGAAATAGTATTATTGCAAGAGTCTGGATTGGCCATAATGGCGAATGACGGACGTTCTTGTCACTTGACCATTGGTGCAAGGGAACGCCATTACCTTCTTGAGACAATTAGGTCAATATTACTGACCTAAAAACTCCCAATGCTTCGGCCGTATTAATGATTGAATTTTTGCTTCCAATTGTGGCCTTTGCGATCACGGCTTCCGTCACCCTTGGACCCAACACGATTATGGTCACCGCATCGGGCGCCAACTTTGGTTATGCGCGAACCAATCCACATATGCTGGGTATCGCTTTTGGATTTCCGTTGCTGATTATCGGTGTTGGTCTTGGCCTCGGGCAGGTATTTGCGTGCCATCCGGCAGTTTCTGAGATCTGACAGGGCCTTACAGGTTTTCAACATCTCAATGGCTGTGATCGTGGCCGGTTCAGTCGCTTTGCTCTATATTTGAACAGGAAACAGCCACGGGGTCGTCAAGATTTTGGTTGAGTGTGTGGCGTTAGCGTCTTCGTGAGGAACCAACACATGTCCGCCAAAGTGAATTTGCCAGACCTTGAGGCTGTAGAGATGGCTGCCGTGCGAATTGCCGGCAAAGCCCTGCGCACGCCAGTAATCGAATCTCCCGCTCTAAATGATCTGGTGGGCGGACGCGTTCTGATCAAACCAGAATGCCTGCAACGGACCGGTTCATTCAAGTTCCGCGGCGCCTTAAACCGGATTTCTCAATTGGGGCTGGAGGCAAAAGATGGCGGCGTGGTTGCCTATTCATCTGGCAATCATGCGCAAGGTGTGGCCGCCGCAGCACAATTGAAAAGCCTGCCTGCAGTCATTGTCATGCCCAGAGATACACCTCGGATCAAAATCTCAAACACCGCCGGGTATGGAGCTGAAGTTGTTCACTATGAACGCGGCTCGGAAGACAGGAAGGCCATTGCAACTGATATTGCCAAAAAACGCGGGTCCATCATCGTGCCCCCTTATGACGACCCAAATGTCATTGCCGGGCAGGGGACCGCAGGTCTGGAATTTGCCCAGGACCTGGCTGCAAGGGGCGTTGCGCCCGATGTACTACTGGTGCCTGCAGGCGGAGGTGGCCTGCTCGCAGGTATCTCTCTGGCGTTCAACGGTCATTTCCCTGAGACCGACATCTATTCAGTGGAGCCCGAAGAGTTTGATGATCATCGCCGGTCGTTGAAGTCAGGCAAACGGCGCAAGAACAAGCAAACGACTGGCTCTGTTTGCGATGCCCTGTTGGCGGAGCGACCGGGCGAGTTGACGTTCGCAATCAACAAACCTCTGGCATCCGGTGGTCTCGCTGTCTCCGATAAAGAAGTGAAAGCGGCCGTGACCTTTGCCTTCCGCACGCTTAAGCTCGTGGTGGAGCCGGGTGGAGCGGTGTGTCTGGCGGCGGTGTTGTCAGGAAAAATTGATTGCAGAGACCGTGAAACGGCCATCGTGCTGTCTGGCGGGAATGTGGATCCAGGACTGTTTTCCGAGATTGTGACCGGCCACGGATAGCTAGCAACTCCGCGCTGGCCTGGTAGGTTCGTAAGCGACTGGCAAAGCCATTTCGCCTCTTTCCAAACTTGATGTGACTAAGTTTTTAGCGCCCAACAGCGGGAATGCTCACCAGCGGGGTCTCGCCGCTCTCTGGCTCGTCGCCTCGGGATGCCGGTTCCGGAATTGACTTCGACATTGGTTCGCTTGGAGTGCGGATGATGACAATATGGCCGTTGTTGTCACCTGGCTCTTCGGCCTCTGCAGCTTGTTCATCTGGGGCTACGTCGGTTTCGGTTTCAGCCTCGCTTTCAGCGTCTTCGGTTGAAGCTGGCTCTTCCGGAGCAACTTTGATTTCAGGCCGTGCAAGTTCCACGTAGTCGTCGTTGAACAAGTCTGCATCTTCAGCGAAGAAGCTGTCTTTTGCGGTCCCTGCTTCTATGCTCTCAGTTTCAGGCGCTTCGTCTTCCGTTGACTGTTCAACCGATGGCAATGCCATGAATTCCGGCGCAGGGGCATCATCGGAGGGCGTGCCAGTGAGATTGCCACCGGTGCATTCGCTGACAAACTGTAGAATATTGAGCGCTTTTGCTGCCCGTTGGCCATTTACATCCTGCTTCCAGCACAGGTTCATCAGTTCATCCACGCAGGCATCCAGCTGATCGCAGACACTATCAGCCATTCCTTGCTCGCGAATGCGCCAGGCAAGAGTTTCTAGTTTTTCAACTTCGGCCAACAAACCAGTGGAGACAGTGCTGGCTTCTTCAGCTGCGGCAGAGAAGGGCTCGGCGCCTTCGGGTATCATACCGCCGCCGGCAATCAGATCGTTTCTGATCGCGACGATATCGGTGCGCGTTGCTGTGATGACGCTAGCTATGTCGGCAAGGGCAGGCGTAAATTCACCGGGTTGATCATGATCGACAGTTTTGAGACACAACGCGCTTTCAAGGCGTGAGATGGCGTCCAGCAACATCATCGTGTCCGCCTGGCGGTTGCGGGCCAGAAACTCTTTCAGAAATGCGCGACCGCGCTCGGATTCCATAACCGCAGATTCGATTTCTGAATATTGGTCTTCGTTCAACGCCGGCGTTTTGTTGCCCATTGTCATAGCCATACCCACATCAATCTTTCACTAACAAACCCAAGAGACAGGACGATCAGCCCGCAACACTGCCCGAATTATGATTTATCATTATGGTTAGCGATTGGTTGAGAACGCATTAAAGACTGGCACAATCTCTACCAAAAAATATTTGGCACCCGTGGGAGGAATCCATTGCCATTGATATCGTTCCGCATTCGCGGCACGCTTTTGTACGCCGCGTTGTTCTTTCTGATCGGAATTTATCTGCCGTTCTTTCCTGTCTGGGTGAAATCGCGCGGGTTAACGGAAAGCGAGATCGCTGCGGTTCTTGTTATACAAATCACAGTTCGTATTATCTCTGGTTCCTTGTTCGCGTTTCTCGCGGACTGGAGCGGCAAGCGGCGCAAGTTGATCGTCTTCCTCGCATTGGTTCCGTTTCTTGGCGCATTGGTGCTGACCGGTCTGGACAGCAAAGCGCTGATCGCCATCGTTTCAATTTCAGCTGCATTCTTTTGGGGGGCCAATCTTGCCGATGACCAAAGCGATAGCGGTGCGCGGTGCGGAACGGGAAGAGTTCGACTATGGCCGCATGCGTCTTTGGGGATCCCTGGTGTTTATACTTGCCAATATCTGCGGTGGGCTCTCGCTTGATGCAGCCGACCCGCAATTGATCATCATCATTCTGGCGGCAAGCCACGGGTTCGTGTTTCTGGCGGTCCTCGGATTGCCGAGAGAAATCGTCACCGCGGATGGAAACCTCGGGCAGCGCAAGGTGCAATTCTCGGACGCATTCCGATTGCTGGGCCAGCCGGTCTTTTTGACATTCATGATTGCCGCCAGCCTGGTTCAGGCAAGCCACGCCGTCTATTACGGCTTTGGCACCTTGCATTGGCAGGCAACGGGTATCCTTGGCGGGTTGATCGGTATTCTGTGGAGTCTCGGAGTACTCGCAGAGGTCTTGCTGTTTTACGTGTCGGGCCGCGCACTGTCGTTGCTCGGACCTTCATGGCTATTGTTCGTTGGCGCGGCTGCGGCCATCCTACGCTGGTTTGGCACTTCACTTGAACCGGGCTTGTTCGGATTGGTACTCCTGCAACTGCCTCACATTTGGGGCGACGCACCTCGCCATCATTTATTTCATCTCGCGCTCGGTTCCCGCTGCGCTGCACAGCACTGCGCAAGGGCTCTATTCATCGATTGCGAGCGGTATTGCAATTTCCATTGCGACCGCATCGGCAGGCCCGCTGTACCGGGCCTTCGGTGCGGACGCATTCCTGGCCATGAGCCTGCTGGGCGTTGTGTCCGCTGCACTGGTCCTCATATTGATGACCAAAGGCGTTGTCTTACCAAAGCGGCAAGAATCCTGATCAGTTGCCGAATGTCACGCCATTTTCCTGGTTGCGAAGGCGCGGGTCATCGGATTTCACCAGTACTGGCGATCCAGCCAGCAATTCTTTGCAACGATCCAGGGTCTCCTGTTCCAGGCGGGCCATGGCCTCATGGGTATAAAATGTCAGGTGAGGCAGCAGGATGACATTGGGCATGTCATACAGCGTGCTTAGAGGATGCCCCTCGCGTGCCAGTGGCTCCTGCGAATAGACATCCAGACCCGCACCAGCGATCAAACCTTCCTGAAGAGCCGTCAACATGGCCTGTTCATTCACAATCGCGCCACGCGAAACATTGATCAAAAATGCAGAACTCTTCATCGCTCTGAGCTCAGCTTCCCCAATCAGGTCGCGCGACTGCGGGGTCAGGACACAGTGCACCGTTGCAAAATCACATCGGTTCAGCATGGTCTTGAGATCGTCGAACTTCTTAACTCCAATTGCTGCCATCTCTTCAGCTGACACGTTGGGATCATACCCCAGCATCTGCGCCCGGAAACCGGCGCCTGCCATTCGGGCCATGCTGCGCCCGATCCGCCCCACGCCGACTAGGCCAACCGTCTTGCCGGCAATGTCCGAACCCAGCCACGACGATGTGGGCCAGAGCCAACCGGCGTCATGCATGGCCCTGTCCATCGGAATGAGCTTCTTGGCCAGTGCTATCATCAGCGAAAAGGCGCCTTCGGCAACGGTCTCTTCTGCATATTCAGGGATATTGACGACCGGGATATTCGCGGCTTTGGCCGCATCTATATCGATGGCATCAATACCAACACCATATTTCACGATGCCTTTGAGCTTTTCCGCGCCTTGGATCACACGCCCGGTGATGGGCGTGTAACACATCAGTAGCAGATCTGCGTCGCGCACTTCGCGTGCGAGCTCATCCTCGGCAACACCATCCGGCAGCAACATCAGTTCGGCACCCATGCGTTGCAGCTCCTGGTCAACGATTGGACATTCAAGTTCAAGATCGGTGCGGACAACCTTCATGCCAGTCCAAGCGCTCTCGCACCGCCATCGATTGCTTCTGCGAGAATATCCAACGCTTCATCCATTTGCGCCTGCGTCAGGATCAGAGGAGGGGTGAAAGTCAGGGTGTTGCCCATGGAGATCTTGAAGGAAAGTCCGTTGTCGAGGCACCGGTAGAACACTTCCTCGGCGAGGTCGTCGGGCGCCTCTTTGTCTTCTTTCGAAAACACCAGTTCTGCCCCGAAGAGAAACCCGCGGCCGCGCACATCGCCGATGACGGGACTGCTCGCCTGCATGTTGCGTAAACGGTCCACCGCATAGCCCCCCACAGTTGCTGCGTTTTCAACAAGCCCTTCATCTTCGATGATTTCAATGGTGGTCAATCCCGCCCGGGTGGTGACCGGGTTCTTCTCATGGGTGTAATGCCCGAAGGCGAACTCTCCCGCCACATCCAGCTCAGCCTGAGTCAACACGGCCGCAATTGGAAGGATGCCTCCGCCGAGGGCCTTGCCCATGACCAGTATGTCCGGCTCCACGTCGTCATGATCGCAGGCAAACATTCGGCCCGTCTTGCCGAGCCCGGTCGGGATCTCGTCGAAGATCAGCAATGTGCCGTTGTCATTGCAGGCTTTGCGCACCTCCGCCCAGAAACCCGGAGGAGGGATGTAAGGCACGGCGCGCGCAGGCTCCGCGATCACAGCAGCCACATCCCCTTCCTTCTCCAGCACATAGCGCACGAAGTTCGCGCATGTCATCTTGCAGAGATCCAGCTGAGGGGCCCCGTCTTTCTCAGGGTATCCGTATGGACAGCGATAGCAGGCGAACGGCGCCACGTGCTCAGAACCTGACAAGAGCGGGCCAACCGCCCGGGTGGAGCGAAACAGCTGCTCTCCGCCCACAGATGAGGCACCGAAGCCTGCGCCGTGAAACGCATCCCAGAAAGATACAGTCTTGTGCCGCCCCGTTGCGGCCCGGGCGACCTTCAACGCCACCTCGATGGCATCTGAGCCGCCGGTGGTGAACAGGACTTTTGAGAGGTTGCCGGGAGAAATATCTATGAGTTTGCTGGCAAGCGCAGAGGCTGGCTCACAGGCAAACCGGCGCGGCGCAAAGGGCAGCTCATCCATCTGTTTTGCGATGGCCGCCTTGAGCCGGGGATGTCCATAACCAATGTGGTGCACGTTGTTGCCGTGGAAATCGAGATAGCGCCGACCTTGCAGGTCTTCAACATAGGCGCCTTCCGCTTTTGCAATGACGGACATGCAGGGTGAGGATACGGACTGGTGCAGGAACAGCCGGGCATCTTCATCCAGCATTTCCTGCGTGTCCGCATCGTGCGTTCTCGCCGCCCAGGCACACCGGCGTTCGGAAGTGTTGACTTCCCCTTCGGATTGCGCAGGCTTGCGTGTGCTGGCACTCATATGGACCTCGCTTGCTGAGAAATGACTTGTTCCACACTTGCCAGCCCCAGACAACTGCCCCTGCGTGCTTCATCTAAGAATTTCAACACGCGCGTGTATGGATTAGACTGTTGGCCTGATTCAGGAAGAGGATACGTGGCATGGATCACGCCCCCAGTGCAGACGAGAAGGCGCGCCGGCAGAACTTTTACGACAGGCTTGCGCCGCATAGCATGACGCCTCTGTGGGAAGTTTTAAAGGATATCGTGCCGCCGGAACCGCGGCCAAAGGCCGTGCCCCATCTCTGGCACTACGCCGACGTACGACCGCTTCTGCTTGAATCCGGCGACCTGCTCACCGCCGAAGAGGCAGAGCGGCGCGTGCTCGTTTTTGAGAACCCGTCCTATGCCGGCCAGTCTCGCTCAACCGCCACGCTCTATTCCGGCATTCAGCTGATCATGCCTGGCGAAACCGCGCCGGCCCACCGTCACACCCAATCTGCATTGCGGTTCATGATTGAAGGCGAAAACGGGTTCACAGTGGTTGGCGGAGAGCGCACGACCATGAGGGAAGGGGACCTTGTCATAACCCCGCCTTGGGCCTGGCACGATCATGGTAACGATGGCGACGCGCCGGTCGCCTGGCTCGATGGTCTTGATATTCCGATGCTGGGCTTTTTTGAAGCTGTGTTCATGGAAGGGTACAACGACAAGCGCCACGCCATCACGCGGCCGGAAGGCGAAAGCGATGCGCGCTTTGGGCAGGGTCTGCTCCCTATCAACGCCGCATCGCCCTATGGGCAGACGTCTCCCATTTTCAAATACCCTTACGAACGCACCCGCGAAGCCCTTCTGGCAGCGGAACGGGGCGAGGATACCGATCCTCACGAAGCCACGTCTCTCAGATATGCCAACCCTATCGACGGCGGCTGGGCCATGCCGACCATGTCCACTTGGATCATGCATATGAAGGCAGGCACGGCAACGGCGCCGATCCGCTCGACAGACAGCATGGTGATGCATGTGGCGGAAGGCTCCGGCATGGCGACAATCGGGGAAAGCACTCTGCAGGTTTCACCCAAGGACACTCTGGCCGTCCCCGGCTGGACCTGGAGATCGTTCAAGGCAAAAGAGGATTGTTTCCTCTTCTTCTTCTCTGATCGCGTGGTACACGAAAAGCTTGGTTTCTTTCGCGAGGAACGGCAACCAATATAAGTTGCCAATTTTGATAAATCCCGAGTTCAAACGCACAGCGATTGTGATATATCACTCCCACCAGTGCGGTCCCGTAGCTCAGTAGGATAGAGCATCAGATTCCTAACTGCGCGAAGCTAGGTCGATCCGCGGGCGCCTTAGGTCAATTAATGGCGTATTTTCAGTAATCTACCCTGCATAATGACACGAAATCGGTCAACCGAGGTTGATGCTCGGCGACAACCGTTCGGTGCTCAACACGGTACTCTCAGAGAGAAAAGCCATGACTGTCATAAACCTCACCGAGGCGAGGATAATAAGGGACCTGCCTCTCGGCTCAGGCATCCACAGGTCCGGGGTCTGATGGTGATCTGCCACCGGACAACGAAGGCCTACTCGGTACAGGGCGACGTCCGCCGGAACGTGCGACCTTCCGGATGAAGGTCGACCGCGTGGACCGTATCGGCCTCCGCGAGGCCCGCAGGCGCTCGCGCGAGAAATCGTATCGACCATTCAGTCTGGCGTCAACCCGACCGCCGAACCGAAGGAGATCGGCATCAAACCCATCCAGATCACCCCAGGTTCACCATGGGAAAACGGAGACAACGAACGCTTCAACGGCAGACTACGCCGGGAAGGTCTCAACGCGGAGGGGGTCAACACTACCAGGCAGGCTCAGATTGTCATCAATCAGGGGCTGGGCATATCCCCTTGCAAAAGTTGACCTGCAGCAGTAAGACCTGTTTTTAGCCATGTGGGAGATAGAGAATCATGCACGAGGTGTCTCAGGAATTGCGCAAAATAGCCGGATGCCTCTCACCTATCGAACGTGATTTTATATATAACTACGTGAAAAATAATTATACTGGACGGGGTGAGATTGTTGATCTGGGTTGTTTTTTAGGATCTTCCACATACGCGCAAGCGATGGGCCTGCAAAGCAATACAATTGTAAGGTCACACCATACAGCTCATAGGATCATACCATATGACTTTATGAAAAAAATCCTCAATCAACTAGGTATGATCCCAATTGTACACGATAAGAATAAACGAATTCATGCATTTGACTTGTTCCAGTGGGAGACTTGGATGGAGCGTGAGGTCGCGAGGTACGGTTTGGCTCGGACGTTTTCTGTTGGTCAGTCGTTTCAACAAGAATTTGCGAACCAGATGGGAGATTTGCACAAATTCATTGAGACAACCAAAGCCGACCTGTTACACGAAAAATGGGAGAGTCAAAAGCCCATCGAGTATTTATTCATTGACGCAATGAAAAGCTGGAATTTGTGCAGCGCGATAATTCGTAATTTTTATCGGTACCTGGTACCAGGATTGAGTGTCGTACATCATCAAGATTTCGCTTTGGCAGGACCTCATTGGATTCATCTCACAATGTTTCGCCTGAAAAACTATTTTAAACCTATTGAACATGGGGACTTGATTGGGTCACAATTATTTGAATTTATGAAGAAAATTCCAGATGATTTACTGAATCAAGAATACTCGATGGATATGTTCAGCCTTGAAGAGATCAATGAAGCCTTTGAGTATGGATGTTCAGTCGTCGCACCAACAGCAAAGGACTATGTTCTATCGTCTAAAGTGACAGCGCTTATTGAGAAGGATGAATTGGACCTGGCGTGCGAGGTCTCGGTTCAACTGGAAGAAGAGCATCGAAGCATTATCGCGTCGCATCGCCCAGGTTTATGGCATATGATGAATGAGACGAACGCACAATGATGCGCCGGGTCTCGCCGGTCACCAGGTCTGCCCGAAGTAATTTTGCCATGTCAGCTTCGGGACAATTCATTTCCGGGGCATGTACACCCCTGTACGCCGGCGACAAACCTCCGCAGTCGGACTGCCCCGTTCCTGTTCCGTCAAAATCGTAATGATCTGGTCTTCTGAAAACCTGCTCTTACGCATTATCCATCTCCTTCTCAGTGACGGACCCTCCTGACAAACGAGGCAGATTCTGGGGGGGGGGGGCAGGTCAGCAGATGGTAAGGGCCGCCTGGCGCGACAACATCTTCGTTGAGCGCCTGTGGCGAATCATCAAATACGAGGAGGTTTATCTGCACGCCTATCAGCCCGCTCCGGAATCGGCAAATATCTGGACTTCTACAATACCAAGCGCCCACACTCATCGCTTGACGGACAAACACCCGATCAGGCTTACTTCTGGGCGCTAACGCCAATCCCGGCGGCATAACAAGGGCTGTGATCCAATTAGAGAAACAGTCCCAACCGTTCAAAATGCCCAAGCCACTTCTCTGACCTGTCATACCCCGCTGTCCGTACTCGGGTACAGTGGTTGTCCCCAGCCAAAAAATTGGGGTTTTACATCCACTTAAGTTTTCGAAACAGCCAAACTTCAATTATGAGCAATACAGCCATGATGGCGCATGTGATGGCAAATGCCCAGTTATTCTCTACACTTGGCATGCCCCCAACGTTGATCCCCAACAAGCCGGTTAGAAATGAGAGTGGGAGAAAAATCGCAGCCATCACTGAAATGACGTACATGTTGCGGTTCATCGTCTCATTCAGTTGGTTGGAAATATCATCCTTAATCACATGCGCCCGTTCTCTAAGCGCATCAAGTTCTTCAACCATTCGCTGCTGCCTGTCCATGGCCTCCCGCAATGCTGGGCGAAGTTCGTCTGGTAACCATTTGGGAGGATCGGCAATCATGGCAGACAATGCCTCGCGTTGAGGCGCCAGAAACTGTCGCACTTCGATCACCTCACGGCGGATCTCACCCAGTTCGCGCCTTGTGTCGGCTGGATTGGTGTTTTCCACCTCAATCTCGATTGTGTCCAATCGATCATCAAATTGCGACACCAGCGATCCCATCTGCAGAACCAGCCGAGAGATAATATGTTCGAACAGTTCGGGCAACGTGGCAGGACCTGAACCTTCGTCAATGAGCTCACTGTAGAGTGCTCTTGGAACGAAAAGCCTACGATGCCTGAGACTGATCAATCGCTTGCCGTCACACCAAAGGCGCACTGACACCAGATTGTCAGCAGCAGAGTCGTCATTGCGATTAACTGTATCCACTCTCTCCCCTAAACACCCGGGGCCGTGCTCCTCTGCAGTTATTGCCTCCACGGTGAACGCGGTGAGACCGCTCTCTTCTCGTAACCATTGAAGCACCTCTTCGTCGGTTCGATCAAGGTGAACCCAAAGCGGTCCATCGGTTGGCTTCCAAGCCTTGACGTCGTTCCAATCGACTGGTATTGCCCCGCCATTTCCATCTAACTGACAAGCGAACAAAAAACCGGCATCTTCTTGATCAGACCTTTGCAGTTCTCTTTACTAGTGTCTTTTGAGGGTCATTTGTCGATGGTTTTTCTCTCTTCTGCTGTTGTTTCTCCTCAGAAGTCTGGACTGGCAATGGAACTGTGCTGCGCAGATGAAGATCGCGCTGCGGGTAGGGTATCTCGATCTGGTTCTCTGCAAACTTCTGCCATACGCGTTCCAACAGATCGCTGGCCACATTTGACAGGCCCGCCTGTGGGTCGTTGATCCAGAAGCGCGCTTCAAGATCCACTGACGAGTCACCGAAGCCCCGTAACAGAACATTTGGATTGGGGTCTTCCAATATTCTGGGGATTTCGGCGATCGCCTCATAGATCAGCTTTTTGGCGAGTTGCAGATCACTTTTGTAGTGGATGCCAATCGGCACTTTCCGGCGCACGACAACATCAGAGTGTGACCAGTTGATCACCTGATTGACAATGAGTTCTTCCTTCGGGATGAGGTGTTCGGTTCCGTCCCGGGTTCGTACCGAAATGTAGCGTGCACCGAGGCTCGATACTCAGCCCATAGTGTCACCAACATTGATCACATCGCCTGGCTTGATAGACCGGTCGGACAGAAGAATAATGCCACTGATCAGGTTCGAGACGATCTTCTGCAATCCGATGCCGACACCGATGGCGCCAGAGAGCACTGCAAGTGCCGTGAAGTCGATACCAACGGCATTCAGAACAACGACGAATACGAGAAAAAAGAGCCCAAATCGTGTGAGTTGACCGATTAATACCTTGACCGACGGCGCCAAACGCCTGGACTTCGTCAAGCGGCTTTGCAGGATTAGCGTTGCACTGGAAGTGAACCACAACATGAGCAGGTATAGCGAGAAGCGGCTATCGCCAATGGTCAGAGCTATGCTGTCAAGAAGTGCAATCGTCGGATTGAGGAGTCTCAGAATGTTTAAGGCAGCTATAATCCAGATGATAATCGCAATTGTTCGTGACCAGAACGGATCGCGCACGGCGCTCGAAACCAGCCTTATGAATATCTAGGTGTTGAGCAAGCTGGCCGCGATCCGAATGACATGATTACTGTATCCCAATCCTGTGACGGTGGGCAGCGCAATCCATAACGCGACAACAAACAGAATTGGCCAGATGAGACCGCGCGCAGTTTCTCGCAAGGCAAACGCTTGCTTTTTCTTGCTTTCAGGCCAGAATCTGTCGAATGCTGACCGCAGCGGCTTTTGCAGCAGCCAGCACACGAGTCTAAGGGCTACCACTATGCCGAGTTGTGTTAGCCCGCCATAGGAGAAAACCCGAAACACAAACAGCGAATAGATGCTGTCTAGGTGTTCGAGAAGCGGTGCAACCGACTTCGAAAGGCCTTCTGTGATTGCTTCTGCTGTATCTGGAGGCGTCTTCAGCCGGTTTCGCCAGTACTTTCGCTGTGTCTCCAGGTGTGCAGCTTTGCCGGCGGTCTCACCGGTATTCTCCTTCGCCTGTGCTGCTTTCTGAGCGGCACTAGGCGCGCTTTTTCGGCTGCGATCTCTGCTTTTTTCTCTGTGAGTTCCGCTTGATCAACCGGAGTCACAATTTGAGCAACCGTTTCCTCAGATGCCTGCGCGAGTCTCGTGTCCATTGGCTGGAGCCTCCTCTTGCTGCTGTAATGGTACGTGCGAACACCGGTCAATAGTCACTGGGGCACCTTAGGGACGCCGCGGTAGACTCAACACCAGCGCAACGGTGCATAGCCCAAAACATCAGGGCTAGAGACACGGCATAGTTGTAAACCTGTCGGCCCTTCCATATCCCGCACCCGCTTCCGTAAAGGCCAGCAACCTTCAATTACGCTGATGGTCAAGCCAACGCCGCGCGGAACATAAACTCCTTAAATTAGATTCGGCACAAACTCGTATCCGCACTGGCCATGCCGCCAGCGTGTTGCCTACCGAACTTGTGTCCGTGCTCCAGCGACCCTTGCTGGACGGCGGGATCACCAATTTGCAAAGCTGGACGCAAACATACAACCATACGCGCTCTACACAACAGCGATCTAGCTCCGCCCATATTTACCATATGACGTCAATCAAACTATATTTAAATTGAATATTTTTGACGTATCAAAGAATATGGGGTCATGCCTAGCTGAGGGGATTTTTTCTCATGAAGCTATGGTATGAAATGAACAATCACTATTGCAAAGAGTCCCGCATTTCAGAGAAGAAAATCCGCGCGCGTGTTCGCGACTTCGCCGCCGATCTGACCACTCTACAGACAGCCGAACCCAGCGGCCTTGATCGCAATACTGTCAACAGGGTCTATCGGGCATTGCGCAAGCGCCTCCATACAGCTTGCCAGGCGCAGCCGCCCGATGTTCGGTGTTGTTGAAGGGGATGAAAGCTTGTTTGGAGCCAGGCGGGGGAAAGGTAAAGTGAGGAAGGGGCGCAGGCGGCAAGACAACCGTCTTCGGCCTCTTCGCGCGTGAGGATCAGGTTTACACGGAAGTCGTTCCAGGTTGCAAAAAAGCCACTCTACAAGGCAGTATTGGAGGAAAGGCCGATCCGGCTTGGGTCCTCACCTGCGATGGCTGGCGAGGGGACAATGGCCTTGTTGATCCTGGCTATGGGCATTACAGGGTCGATCGTTCCAAGGACGCATTCGCCAGAGGCGATGTTCATATCAAGGGCCTGGAAGGCTTTTGGGGGGGCAAAGGGATGTCTGTCAAAGGTCAAAGGTGTGCCAGACCACACCGTTCATCTGCCGTTGAAAGAAACTGAATGGAGATCACGATGGCCTGGACCGACCTCACTCGCCGCCAACATGCCCGAACGGGCGGCAGGTATGCAAGCGACCTGACCGCCGCGGAAGGGGCGATCAGTGAACCTTTGATGCTGTCGCACACGTCCACCGGCCGGCCGCGCAAGACCGACCTTGCGCCCTGTGTTCGATGCGCTCCTTTACATTGCGACAACCGGTTGCCAGTGGCGGCTGTTGCCGAACGCCTTTCCACCGGTTTCGACGGTGCGGGGGTATTTTCAGGGCTGGCGCACTGACGGACGACTGGACGAGATGACCCGCGCGCTTGTCGGGATGGCGCGTCTGGCCGAGGGTCGCAAGGCCCGCCCGCCCGCCGGTATCCTCGACAGCCAGAGCGTGAAAGCCACGGAAAGGGGCGGGGTTACCGGCTATGACGTGGGCAAGCGGATCAAGGGTCGCAAGCGCCCTATCGTCACCGACACGCTTGGCTTGCTGGTCGGATGGGTGGGGCACAGTGCCGGGTTCCAGGACCGGGACGGTGCGCCGGATATGCTGAAAGCCGTGGCCGTGCGGTTTGCCATGTTGCGCCCTATTTTTGCCGATGGCGGCCAGGCCGGGCCAAAGCTGCGCGACGCCTTGAAAGCCATCGGGCGCTGGACCGTTGAGATCGTCAAACGCTCCCACATAGCCGGGGGCTTCAAGGGTCTCCCCCGCCGTTGGGTCGTCGAACGCACCCTTGCCTGGCTCGGACGATGCCGCCGTCTGTCAAAAGACCGGGAAAAATCCATCGCAAGCGCGGCCGCCCGGATCACCATCGCACACATCCGACGCGTCACCAGACATCTCGCAAGGGCAGGAAAACCCTGAAATAGTTTTGAACCAGACTCTGAGAGATTAATGCATTTTTAACGGGTAGGGTTTGGCCTCTGCGCGCCATGGAACCCGATTGACAGCTTGCGGAAAAAAGCAGTACGCAAACGCCTTGCGTTGAACGGGGGCAAACCGGTCTCCGCTTTAAAAGAGAAACTGGCGATTGAACCTCGCAAGCGATGGCGATTTGTAAGTTGAAGCCACAAGCCTGCTTAAATACGGAGATTGAGCCGAATATGTTGAAGATTTCACAGTGTATTCGTTGGCCTCATCTGTATTTGTTCGTCCTTATTCTTGTGCTGATTGTTGAGCCTTCACCGGTCATTTCTCAAAGCCCCACAGATACCAAGATCAGAAACGAGTGTGTGGATCTGTCCTGGGTGCGGCCGGCTACGCTCCACAGACTCATGAATTCTCCCGTCCTTGAGCCACTTGCGAAAACCGAAATAGATGCGCCGCTCGCGGATAATCGGAACAGTTTCAGCTGGTGCCTGGTCGGTGAATTGTTGCAATGGCTGCGAGTCATGAAGCCGGAGGACCCTCGGGAATATGATCGCGCTGCCTATCGGACCAAAGTCTGGGATGCTTTGTACTTGATGAGTTTCAATGTTCTTGAGGGTGACACCTTCGAGCCTGAGGCAATCACTAGCAGTCTAAACCTGAAGTTTGCTGGTAGGTTCAGTCAAATGAAACCGGAGCCGAAGATACAGAAGCCCACTAGTCAGAACGTTGCAGTGAAAGCAGGGCAAGAGAAGATAGCAGGAGAAGACGTAGCTGTTTCGCTTGTTCTGCTTACGAAGCGACCAGCTCCCAAACCCGAGGCCGAACCAGATCAGCTTCCGGCAACAGACCCGACAAAATCGAACAGAATTGATCCTCTTGGATTGAAGGCATACATGCGAACCGCCGAACTAAGCCTTGAACTCTTGCCACGCAACGTCACTAAACTTCCAGCAGACTGCAGGCCATTAAGCAGTTTCAAATCGTCCACAGACCCGGATGTACGCAAATATGCGCGGGAATTTGAAGCTCAGAAAATTTGTTATAAGGTGAGGAACATAGTCGAAAGCGGCACGAGATGGGTCTTGCAGGTTTTCGAGAACCCACGACTGCCATCCGGTCCGACCTGGTTCTTGCCTCATGATGATAGTGATACTGCTTTTGATGCAGCTGTCCATGCTCTAAAAACGTTTGGCGGGCGCGTTGTTGCCGTGCACAGCAATGAAAAGAGGCAGAACGGAGGCGTCGATGTCAACCAGCTGTTTGGGACGACGAAAACCGAAGTGGCCGATTGCGCAGTCGCGAAGGATCATCCGTCCCCAAAGTTGACGGTGTTTATTTACAAACTGTTTCCGCCGGATTCGCCCGTCTTCATGATCGATAACAATGGCGATGAGGGCGAAGTGACCGCCTCTGTCAGCGACGAATGGATGACAGGCGCTCTTGCGAATGGTGAGCCGGTTTCGAGTGACGCTGATGACTTCATCCGGCTTGTGGGCAGGAGCAACCTTGAGCAGGAAAATGCCGTATCAAGTGCGATCAATTTCCTCCAAGATTCCGGATTTAACGTAATATACCAGACTATCCCCCGAGCTGGCTCCGATTGTTCGTTCGCCAATTTTGCGGCCCTGAGAGACAGGCCGTTCTTTTCAATCGAAGCCGAACACGGGCATCTTGCTGAGCAAAAAGCAATGATCGACAAACTGATCAATATTCTCCAAAAAATTTGAATTTCAGCGCTGTTATTCCTCTGACAAGCTTGAACGCATTGCCATCTCTTGAGAGGTGGTCTCGGGATTTCGGAGTTGTTAAGGTGGCTCGTCCAATGAGAGAGACGCTCCAAGATGACGAAGAGAAAGAACCATTCGCCAGAGTTCAAGGTCAAGGTTGCGCTTGAGGCGATCCGTTAAGATATGACGCTGGCAGAACTGTCGAAGAAGTACGGTGTGCACGCGACCCGGATCAGCACGTGGAAGCGGGCAGCGATCCAAAATAGGGCATCTGCGTTTACACGGCGGGGGGCCGATCCGGCTGCGGTCAATACGGCCGGGATCGAGAAATTGCATTCCAGGATCGGTCAGCTTGTCGTCGAGCGGGATTTTTGGGCCGATGCCTCGTTTCAACTGCTCGGGACGCGCGGCAAAAAATGGTGAGCAAGGATCATAAGCTGAGCCTTCGCCGTCAGTGCGCGTTGCTGACGCTGACGCGGTCCAACCTGGACTATCCCCCGAAGGGCGAGAGCACAGAGAAGCTGCGGTTCATGGCAATCATCGATAAGCAGTTCCTGGAAACGCCCTGGTACGGATCACGCCAGATGGCGCGGTACCTGCAGCGTCAAGGCCACAAGTGTGGGCGGCATCGGGTCCGGAGGTTGATGCGCCTCATGAGGCTGGTTCCGATCTACCAGGCCCCCAACACCAGCAAGAAACATCCGCAACATAGGATATGGCCGTATCTGCTGAGGACCGTGGTGATTGAACGGTCTGACCAGGTCTGGTGTGCGGATATGACCTACATCCCCCTGCGCAGAGGGTTCCTGTATTTGGTGGCCATCATGGATTGGTACAGCTGCAAGGTACTGGCCTGGCGGCTGTCAAACACGCTGGAGGCCGAATTCTGCGTTGATGCTTTGAAAGAGGCGCTGGCCAAGCACGGCAGCAAGCCGGAGATATTCAACCCCGATCAGGGGAGCCAATTCACCAGCGCAGACTGGATTGATGTGCTGAGCGACGCGAAGGTCGAGATCAGCATGGACGGCAAGGGGCGCTGGATTGACAACAGGATGATCGAGCGCCTGTGGCGGTCGCTGAAGTATGAATGCATCTATCTGCATGCCTTTGAGACTGGCTCAGAGGCGAAGGCCGGTATCCGCAAATGGCTAACCGACTGCAACGTCGAGCGACCGCATCCGGTCCACGGCATCTTGACCCCCGACGAGGTCCATGCCAGCAAAACCGAACCCATGAAAATGGCAGCCTGATTTGAAATCCTGATCCACCTTGGCAAGGCTGAAAACTGGTCGAAAACCTAGGACAACCTCTTAGTTCCCGAGCGTTGATTTGATATTAACAACAAGTTCATTTTAAAATGCTAGCGTCCCACATTGGTCCGGGCCTGATTTTTATTGGCAGACCTAACCGAAAAGACCTTCTCGATCAGGTCAGCAAGTTCCTCAGCCTGGCGGTTCTGGATGTTGTAGACCACCATTTTCTTTTCAGAGCAGCCGGGTTGAAAAGGCCTGAGAACCAATCAATCACGCCATCGGTATAATTCCCCGATTTTTCCTTGCACTTAACGTCGTATCGCGCTAATGAGCCCTTCGGAGGGCAATTGGGCTGCCGCCTGAAACAAGCGGCGGCTCTTGAGCTGATCAAACCAAATGTTAAATGAAGTAAAGGATCACAGGAATGGCCAGTGAGTCTCAAGAGAAGTTGGAAAATGAAATTAGAAAACTGTACACGGAATTACAGCAAAGGATTGGCGCCCTAGAGTTATTGCAATCTGAGTTGGACAAAACCACAGATGATCTTCAGAAGCATCGTGATTTGGTACAAGAGCTTCGTGAAAAGTTAAAAACACTGAGAAGCATGAAGCGTTGAACACAACCGCTTGAAATTTTGCGCGCCGAGATGTTGAAGTTTCTCCCCAACCTCTCGCAATAAAACTGGTGCTGCGTGGGTAATGTTTGAAAAATGAATGTTTTGCTAATATCGAATCAACGCTCAGGGTCCAATACGGTCAAGAACATACTTAGGAAATCTGTTGCGGGTCTGAAGAATGCGGGCGAACCTTTTCAGAGTAAGTCGGGGAGAAAAGCACAGGATCCTTACCTTGAGAGCCTTGGTTACCTTGGTTACTATGATTACCTGGATAAAAACAGCCGTTCGTTGCCCAGTTTAGGCGAGTTTATCGGGAACCATCAACATGTCGAAGCATATGAACGTGCGCGCAAATACTTGGGATTCTTAAATAATGATGAGGATTTTCTTTTATTTGATGTTAAATATAATAATTTTAGAATACTGGATCCAATATTTTTCTACTCGACAGAGCCACCGGTTTTTCTAAACGTGTGGATGGAGAAAGATCAACCAATAATTCACCTAATTCGCGATAATGTTTTTTCAATGTATGTTTCAGACAAATTTAAGGAGGTGACCGGCCAGGGGCATTATAGGGAAAATGAAGAAATAGATGAGGCCGATGTTCCAAGGATCAGGATCGACCCAAATGCTGCGGCGCAATATATGATGCTCGTCAAAGAGTCAGAAATTTTGTTTTCTGACTATTTAAGCAATTACAAAAACAAAGTTGAACTTAATTACGAGAATGATTTGGTCGACGATCAACTTCAAGAAGCTGCCCGTGACCGAATTGGGAAATTGTTAAAATTGGAGGCAGGTTTGGAGAGAGAAGATTCTGGGCTAAGAAAAACCCCGCTTGAATACCAAAAGAAAATCACAAACAAAAAAGAAATTATCAATTATTTTACCGGTAGCCGTTTCGAAGATCAGGTTACCGACTTTTTTGCGAGTAAGAAGGTTGTTGAGGTCGAGAGGAGAACCAAAGGCAGTCCAAAGAGGATAACCAAAGACAGCCCAAAGAGGGTAACCAAAGGCAGTCCAAAGAGGATAACCAAAGACAGTCCAAAGAGGATAACCAAAGACAGCCCGAGAAAAAGTGACAGTCTTGAATGAGTAATCTGGTGAACGGTGTTACGGGTCGACCACGAAAAGGCGCTGGAAGCCTCCGCTCCGGGCTTTTTGATGAGCGTTCAGTTGCCAAAAAGCGCTTGGAAATGTCGGTCGCTGAAGATTTTAGCCCAATTATTGGTCGGTATGGGATTACTCCTGAAAGTGTTGCAATTTTGCGATCAACGTCGTTTTTCGACGAGAGTTTTTATCGAACACAGCTAAGGCCCTCATTTGGAGAAGTTCGTAACTTATTGCTACATTACTTATCAGAAGGCTGGCTCGTCGGGCTTAGGCCAAATAAGGTATTTGACCCAAGTTGGTATCAGCTCAGGTATAACGACATATTAGCGAATGGGCTTGAGCCTTTAAGCCACTTTGTTCTGCACGGGATTAGGGAGGGCTGGCGATATCCCACTCCATGGTTGAGTGGCCGTGTAACTATCGGCCAGCTTCCGCGTCGTCCAAGACTGCTGCATTATCCTAGAACGAACATTGACCGAATTGTTGCGATTGATCATCCGTACTATCGCATGTTTCTTGAAGACAAGATGCCCTCGTATGTCGTCGTTTTCGATGAAGACACGCTGTTTGCAAAGGTTGAAAATGTAGCGAGGCAAATTCATAAAGAAGACCCATCTTGTCGTATACTTCTTCTTTTTGTTTCATTGAAAGGTGAGCATCATTTTGATTTGAGTTATTTGAGCAATTTTCAACTGTGTAAATCTTTGAATTTTGCGCAGAAAACTCAAGTTGAAATGCAAAAAGATATTGCGGAACTTTTACAGCTGTCTGATTTTGACCATATTGTTTATTTAGCTGGAGATGATGAACTGTTTGGGATGTTTTATGACTGTGCAGGGCATTGCCGGATTTCGCGATCAAGTTTCGAGTGGTGTTCTCCCAAATCAATTGTCAATGGGGCGGTCGCTAAGAAAAAGATACCTGTGTATTTTTTGCATCCGGATTGGACGACGTCCGGTGTCAACACGTTCACTGCCGAATTGTGCGCACAACTACTCTCAAGCAAGAAGTATGCGCCTGAAATTATTATTACGAATAGTATTGAGACACGTCAACGTCGGTTTATGCCAAACGTTCCAGTTCGGATGTTCCAAACGCCGGCTAACGCTGAAGATGTGTGGAAGCAGGTTGACCAATTATTTGAGGATGGCGATCAGTGTATTGTTATACCCAATTATGATTTCGTAGCGGCAGCCACAACGGCTAATTTTCCAGAGCATGTAAAAGTGGTCGGGATTGCTCACTCAGATGACAAGTATCATTATGAGCAGGTATATCGACTGGGGCGCTATTGGAACTGGATTGTGGCCGTTAGCGATGAGATAGCGAATAATATTAGAAAATTGAATCCTGTTTTTTCGGATAAGATTTCGCGAATCTATTACGGAATTACTCCTACACTTGATGAAGAAGAATTTGAGGAGAGCGTGGAAGTTCGTCAAGAGCAAATTACCCGTGGCGAACCAATTCAGTTGGTATATGCTGGAAGATTAGTCGAATATCAGAAATGTGCCTCAAGACTGAGTAAACTCATTCAATGCCTTGATGAGATTAAACTCCCATACAAGTTTAACATACTTGGAGACGGTCCCGTTCGAAGTGAACTTGTGGATTCACTGCATGATCATATTCAATCAGGGCTGGTTACTTTTCATGGTCGTCTCAGTTCTGCCGGCGCGCGCGCTTTAGCCGTGCGTTCGCACGCATCGATACTCGTTTCGGACTTCGAAGGCTTGCCACTGTCAACGCTGGAAGCAATCTCCGGTGGGGCTGTGCCGTGTATGTATCGGATTGAATCCGGGATAGAGGAAGTGCTGGAGGCGGATAGTAGCTGCGTGCTTGCGGATCAACAAGATGCGCGTTCATTGGCAAAGGGAATTGCCCAATTGTCGGAGGGCCTAAATTACCTTAGGTTTGCATGCAACGCGTATGAGCGGTTCCAATTCAACCAGCTTGATGTTGAGAGCATGACCGCACAATATGTCCGTGTTTTCGACAAGATACTCTCTGCAAGGCCCGGAGAATTTGAACGGCCTCCTCCCCTGATTTGGGGCCATCATTCCATTGCTGGCCGGGTCCCTCCTCCAAGTATGTTTAGAGAAAATTGATTATGTACCTCGACGATTCGCTGTTGGAAGCTTTTGGCCTGTCTGAGTTTGATCTACCAAAAGAAAGAGCCGCGGAGATGGCGAAATTTGTTCGGACAAACAGGCCGTAGGGAGCGTTGGGCTCTATATGCAGTGACTTGCAAGAAATACTCGGGCGAAGGGGTACTGTTGCGTTAATTGTTGTTGCTTGAGATGATGCCTTGAAAACCAAATAATACCAAATGGCCTGATTGATTGTCTTTCAGGCCCTTTCAACCCGGCGGCTCTCTGGATCCATGCAGACAAAGGAGGAGTTCCGATGTCTGCAGCTGTTGGCGGGTCGTGATGACTATGATGCTTCGCCACTTCGCAGCCTTTCCAGGACGAGCGAAGATCTCCGTCAGGTCCGGCGTTTGCTTTCGCTTGCTTGTGTTTATGATGAGCCGGGCGGATGCGGCGAAGGGGGATGTGGTGGCCCGGCAGAGCCCGAGGGACCGGGGGGCACCTGTTCAACGAAGCCGGGCCCGAAGGGCTGTTCGACCGCTGAGATCCCGCGGTCCCGGCGGGGCTGGATGCGGCCCCGATGGCTGAACTTGCTGAGATCATCGAACCCGGCCCCTGCCTTGAGCATGACGCTTGAGCATGACGGGGGGGCCGCTGGAGACGACTTGACCTTCAACGGGGGATCGAAGACCGGTTCGGTGTTGTCTCTCACGAGAGGACCCTCTCCAGGCTGCTTGCAGCGCCCGGCTTTTCACGCCTCACCGGGCGCGCAAGGGGACGAGACCGCGATGGCCGGCCGATCAGCGTTACAAATCGGCCTGTCTGTTCGGCGCGGTGTGCGCAGACAGGGAGACCGGTGCGGCCCTGATGCTGCCATGGTGGCAGGGTGCCATAGTGCTATGGGCGGACACTGGAACAAGGAACCTGCCTCTCAAGGAGATCCGCCGGACCGTTGCAAAAGGCGCTCAGGCCGCCGTCCTGATGGACCGCGCCGGGGCACACATCCGGCAAGGTGAAGGGGCCGGATGTGATGCCTGGACCCGGCTCATGAAAGAACCAGCGGCAATCAAATACGGCACATCTCGCGAGTGGACCCAAAACAGGCAAACCTGAGAGCGTTAGTATTAGTGAACGTGCGAAAATGCAATTGTAGCAGTTGAATCCAACTTGTGATTATCTGCTATAAGCAGTCGCGAAATTTCTTGCGGCAAGAGTGCGCGGACTTAGATGAAAATAATTATTGGTGGCGCGGGGCAGGTTGGGCGAGGCATCGCCGAACGTCTCGCCCAGGAACAGAATGATGTGACTGTCATCGATTCATCACCGGTGCTCGTTCAATCCATCACCGACGGACTTGATGTGCGGGGCGTTGTGGGGTTTGCATCGCACCCGGAAACGCTCGCCAAAGCCGGCGCCGAAGATGCCGACATGATCATTGCCGTTACGTTTGCTGACGAAGTGAACATGGTGGCCTGTCAAGTCGCCCATTCCTTGTTCGATATTCCGACCAAGATCGCCCGGATCCGCGCACAGAGTTATCTTGGTGCGCAATGGAGCAATTTGTTCTCCCGGGAACACATGCCGATTGACGTGATTATTTCCCCTGAAATTGCTGTGGGGGAAATGGTGCTGAGGCGCCTTGCCCTGCCGGGTGCATTCGAAGCAGTTTACTTCGTCGACGAACGTGTGATTGCGATGGGGATCACTTGCGGCGAATATTGCCCGGTGGTCGACACGCCTTTATCTCAATTGACCGAGTTGTTCCCTGATCTGCAGGCCACAGTCGTTGGTATTTCAAGAGACCGGTCCTTGTTTGTGCCTCACGGCGATAATCAGATGCTCACGGGCGACCGCGTCTATCTTGTTGCTAACAAAACCCATGCCCAGCGTGCGCTCGGGATTTTTGGGCATGAGGAGCGCCAGGCACGCAAGGTTCTCATCGCGGGTGGTGGCAGCATCGGATTGTATGTGGCGAGCAAGCTGGAGGAGCTTGAGAGCCGAACCCAGGTCAAGCTCATCGAAATGGACCGGAGCAGGGCAATTGATATTGCCGACAAATTGAACCGGACAGTGGTGCTTCATGGTAACGCTATGGAGCAGGCCTTGCTCCGCGAGGCAGGTGCAAAAGAGATCGAGGCCTTTGTCGCTCTGACCAACAACGACAATGTAAATGTGCTTTCTTCGGTCATGGCCAAGGCCGAAGGCGCACAACAAACGTTGAGTTTGATTTCAACGCGAGACTATGACGGCATCCTGGGGCCTCTTGGCATTGACGCCTACGTTGACCCCCGGACTGTCACCGTATCTTCGATCCTGCGCCACGTTCGCCGCGGCCGCATTCGCGGCGTTTACCCGGTGATGAACGGTTCCGGCGAGATTGTGGAAGCCGAGGCCATGGAAACCTCGCATGTCATTGGTAAACCTATTCGCGAAGCCGAGCTGCCAACCGGAATTCGCATTGGCGCGATGGTACGAGATGAGAAAGTCATGATCCCAAGCGGGGATACGGAAATCAAACCCGGAGACAAGATCGTGTTGTTTGTGCATGAGCAATCCATCCGGGAAGTTGAAAAACTGTTTCGTGTCAGCCTTGAATATTTCTGACTCGGGCTGATGAACGCCACAACCCTCTATCTGCTTGGCGGCGCGCTTGGTATTTTGACCGGTCTGTTGGGGTTGACGACCGTAGTTGCGGTTGTCCTTCCGGAAACCCAGACTTCAGGTGGTTTTCTGTTTGCCACGCTGATCACCGGATTTGCAGCAGGGCTGCTGTTGCTAGGTTTCAGGAATGCATCGGATCGTATGATGCGAACCGACACAACCATCTTGCTCCTTTTGATCTGGGCCATATTGCCCGCATTTGCCGCAATCCCTTTCGTCGTCTCCGGGCAATTTCCAACGGTCGTAAAGGCCTACTTTGAGGCCGTCTCGGGCCTCACCACTACAGGTGCAACGACTACTTTGCATGTGGAGTTGCTCGAGACGCCTATTCTGTTCTGGCGCGCGCTTCTGCAGTGGTTTGGCGGTGCCTTGACCCTGTTGACGGCCGTTCTGGTTCTCGCCCCCTTCGATGCTGCAACGGGCCCAACCAATTCGACAATTCCCGGTTACGAGCAAGGAGATCTGCCAAAAAGCATTGTTGCAACCGCGCAAGACATCATCCCTGTATATGGTGCACTTACCTCCGTTATTCTGATCGGCCTCTGGTTTACAGGACTGCCGGAGCTCGACGCGCTCATCTATGCATTCAGTGCGATCTCCACCGGTGGTTTCACATCAAGCAATGCAGGGCTTGCGGCCTATGATGCTCCTGCTGCGGAGGTGATCGTCTGTCTTGGGATGATCCTTGGGGCGACGAGTTTTCTGGCGCATCGAACAACATTTCTGCGGTTTCCATCCGGCGGTCATCTGGATACGCGCGAAAGCCTTATTATGCTGGTCGCCATTCCACTTGCGGGGGCAGCGCTTACTGCCATTTACTGGGGCCAGGACGAAGCTTCGATCAGCGCCTTTCGCGTTGGTTTTTTTCAGGCAGTTTCCCTGTTGACTACATCCGGTCTCGACAATGCGGCCGCTGGTGTGCCGGCTACGCCGTTTGTCTTTGCATTAGCCATGGTTGCAATCGGTGGTGCAGCTTTTTCGACGGCCGGGGGCGTCAAGCTGTTTCGTGTGTCCACAATGATAGTGCAGGCTCACAGAGAACTGAAACGTCTGATCCATCCGCGCGGTATTTCAAGCGCACGGGCGGCCGGCAAGGCCTTTGATATTCAGATAATGAAATCGATTTGGGCTTTGTTTGTTGTCTTTCTTGCAGCCGCTGGAGCGCTTGCTCTTCTGCTGGGATGGCAAGGAACATCATACGAAAACGCCATAATGGCGTCCATCGCGGCTCTCTCGAATGCCGGACCGGTATTGGGAATGTCGATTGACGGTGCGATAGGGCCAAGTGCCGGATATGAGGCCATACCACCGCTTTCCTTGCTGGGGCTCGCAGCAGGCATGATCTTGGGCAAGGTTGAGTTCCTTACCGTCCTGGGATTGTTCGGTTGGTGGTGGCACTCTCTGAGAGTCTGATTCAAAACTATTTCAGGGTTTTCCTGCCCTTGCGAGATGTCTGGTGACGCGTCGGATGTGTGCGATGGTGATCCGGGCGGCCGCGCTTGCGATGGATTTTTCCCGGTCTTTTGACAGACGGCGGCATCGTCCGAGCCAGGCAAGGGTGCGTTCGACGACCCAACGGCGGGGGAGACCCTTGAAGCTCCCGGCTATGTGGGAGCGTTTGACGATCCCAACGGTCCAGCGCCCGATGGCTTTCAAGGCGTCGCGCAGCTTTGGCCCGGCCTGGCCGCCATCGGCAAAAATAGGGCGCAACATGGCAAACCGCACGGCCACGGCTTTCAGCATATCCGGCGCACCGTCCCGGTCCTGGAACCCGGCACTGTGCCCCACCCATCCGACCAGCAAGCCAAGCGTGTCGGTGACGATAGGGCGCTTGCGACCCTTGATCCGCTTGCCCACGTCATAGCCGGTAACCCCGCCCCTTTCCGTGGCTTTCACGCTCTGGCTGTCGAGGATACCGGCGGCGGGCGGGCCTTGCGACCCTCGGCCAGACGCGCCATCCCGACAAGCGCGCGGGTCATCTCGTCCAGTCGTCCGTCAGTGCGCCAGCCCTGAAAATACCCCCGCACCGTCGAAACCGGTGGAAAGGCGTTCGGCAACAGCCGCCACTGGCAACCGGTTGTCGCAATGTAAAGGAGCGCATCGAACACAGGGCGCAAGGTCGGTCTTGCGCGGCCTGCCGGTGGACGTGTGCGACGGCATCAAAGGTTCACTGATCGCCCCTTCCGCGGCGGTCAGGTCGCTTGCATACCTGCCGCCCGTTCGGGTATGTTGGCGGCGAGTGAGGTCGGTCCAGGCCATCGTGATCTCCATTCAGTTTCACAAGCGAACAGAACCACAACCGGCTGAATTCACTCAACCAGTTGCAAATCAGACTCTAAGAGGCTGCCGGTTTTCATCGTTTTCAGGAGCTGCTCAAATGGAGCATGTTGTCATCGTCGGAGCTGGCCAGGCCGGAGGCCGAACAGCGCGTGCCCTTCGCGAGCAGAGATTTGAAGGCGACATCACGTTGATTGGCGATGAAGCGTTGCTACCTTACGAGAGACCGCCGCTTTCCAAAGCCGTATTGAAAGGAGAAGCAACTGTTCAGGACGGTATGCTTGCCGACGAAGAGGCCTATAAGACCCACACAATCACCTTTAAGAGTGACTGCACCGTTTCCTCGATAGAGCCTTCTTCCAATGTTGCTCACTGTTCAGACGGTTCCACTCTGAACTACGGTCATCTCGTTTTAACAACGGGTGGCCAGGCCCGTGCGCTGCCGATTGAAGGCGCAGAGTTGGGCAACGTGCACCTGTTACGGACCGCCAATGATGCCTCAGCGATTTCGGCCCACCTGAAGACTGGATCAAATATTGCCATTATCGGCGGCGGATTCATCGGCCTCGAAGTTGCAGCGAGTGCGCGCCAATGCGGTTGCAATGTGACGGTTTTGGAAAATCTGGATCGGATTCTCTCCCGCTCAATGCCTGCGGATGCAGCCCGCGATATCGCTGCCGTTCATGCGCGCAACGGCGTTGAGATCCGGACTGACGTGAAGATTTCATCGTTCCTTGGGGACAAGACCGTGGAAGCGGTATCCTTTGTCGATGGAAGCAAACTGGACGTCGCTGCCGTCATTGTCGGTATCGGCATTGCCCCGGAAACCGGATTGGCCGTGGCAGCCGGTCTGGAAGTGAATAACGGCATTGTAACCGACGAATTTGGCCGCACATCTCAACCGAACATCTATGCTGCGGGTGACTGCGCATCTGCCTTCATTCCCCGTTACGGCAAGCATATCCGCCTTGAATCCTACCAGAATGCGAACCTCCAACCAGCCAATGTCGCTCGCACTATTCGCGGGAAAAACCAGCCCTATGATCCGGTGCCTTGGCTCTGGTCGGATCAGTATGACTGGAACCTTCAAACCGCCGGATTCCCAAACGAGTTTGATACATTGGTCAGCCGGGGCAGCATTGATGAGGGCGCTGTCACCTACTTCAGCATGTTGGATGGTGTCCTGATGGGTGTGGCGGGCTTTGGGCAAGGCGCAGCAATTGCCCGAGATGTGCGGTTTTCGCAAATGATGATGGAAAAAGGAATTTCGCCTGCCGCGGGGCAATTGAAGAATCCGGATGTAGCGCTCAAGGATCTGCTCAAGGCAGGTTGAATAAGCTTAATATCCTTTGTTCCACCTCAAGTTGGGTATCGTGTGTGAACTGGGCAGCCACAAACCTATCGGGGCGCACGAGCAGGGTTTCACGGCGTGTGACTTGGTCTTCAAAATAATCCGTACCAAACAACTGAGCCACTTCTGACATCCTTGAACTATCCGGACCCGTGCCCCTTACCTCTTTGCACTCAAGCCGGTCGGAGAGCCGCTCCGGCATGGGGCCGCCAAAGGACACCAGTGCGAAGCCGGTTCCAAGGACGTTATCGAGTTTTTCTGCAGTGCCGTCGGGAAGGCGGAATTCTGGTTGGGGTAGGGGGCGCCCGGCCAGCTCGCCGGTGTCCTTCAACAACCAGCCTTCATTGTAGACGGCTTGTGGCTTTGGCCGGAATTGTCCAGACACGCCGGTGCCAAGTGCGTCCGCAATCGCTTCTTTGGCTGCCTCATCTATTTCAGCCTTCGGCATTACCACTCCACCAAGAGCGACCGCATAGTCGATCATCTCTTCCGCCGGCCCGTGACGCTCAAGTTGGTAGGTGTCAATAATTGAGGCTGGTGCCTGTCCTCTGAGGATCGATGTGATCTTCCAGGCAACATTAAAGGCATCGCGGAGACCCGCATTCATGCCCTGCCCGGCAAAGGGTGGTGAGAGATGGGCGGCATCCCCCAACAGAAGGCAGCGTCCTTCCTGGAAGCGCTCGGCCACACGCGCATGGAAGGTGTAAACAATACAGCGGATGATGTCTTCTTCAGGGATGGGTCTGAACCGGCTAAGTATCCTGTGAACCGTTGCCGCACGGGCCATTTCTTCAGGATCTTCACCCTCCATGATCATGAATTCATAACGGCGCCCCCCATCCGGTGCGGGGATGCTGACCATTGGCCTGGCCGGATCGCAAAAGAACTTGGAAAACCGGTCCCGGTCAGGATCTTTGATCGTGTCGATTACGACCCAGTCGCGCGGATCCGTCCGCCCAGGCATCTTGATACTGAGCCGGTGCCGGACAAAACTGCGCCCGCCATCGCAGCCAAGCAGATACTGGCAGTGGATCTGTGTTTCTTCCCCGTGCGCCCGGACTTCAGCGATCACACCTTCCCCGGTTTGAGAAAACCCAGCCAATTCAGTTTCGAACATACAAGTTACATGATCGAAGCGGTCAAGCCCTTTGAGCAGCACCCGTTCCAGGTCCGGCTGCAAAAATGAGTTCCTGCGGTAATATCCATTTTCGGTGACCGGAGCTTCAATCTTGGCAAAGCAGGCACCGTTAGAATCGTAATAGCGTGCACCGTAACCCTGGATGACTTGTTCCGCGATCTCTTCAGCCAGCGACACTGATTGCATGGCGCGAAATCCCTCATCATCGAGAAGGATCGCCTTCGGATGGTTCGAGACGTCGCTGTTGCGCTCAACCACAAGGCACGGAACGCCATAGGTCCCCAGCAGATTTGCGGCGAGCAGTCCCGTCGGGCCGGCGCCGACAATTAGGACAGGGACGTCGTAATGGGCAGATAGGGACACAGGCAACGGCTAGATTTCTTCAGCCCGGGCTTCTTCTATCCGGTTCCCATCGTGATCAATGAACACGCCATCATCATCGATCATGGCCATATTGCAGAAGATTTCGATCCGATGATTGTCAGGATCAAGCACGTAGAAGGATTCATTCTCGCCCCATGATCCATCGCCGCGCGGGTCCCATGGGCTGTGCACAACAGGTCCACGGATGACTTCTAAACCAATCTCTTTGGCGTGCTCGAGAACTCCCTGAAAGAACTCACGATCAGGGCACTCATAAGCGTAGTGATGAAAGGCTGGAATGCCATCTACATCATCCTTGGGATTGGCCGGGCGCTTCTGATAATTCTTGTTGGGGTTATGAACAAGAACCAGGTCATGGTGCCGCTTGCCGAGGCGCATAAAAGCAAGATCGACGGGGATGCCCGCAACTTCGCCGGCAGTGTGCCGCTCGGTGAGCTTCATGCCCAGAAAGCTACGATAGAATTCGATTGACCGGTCCGTATCAGAAACTTCCAGCGCAATGTGCTGTTGTGTGGCTGGTGTTACGACGCTCATTCGATTTCTCCATCAGTTTGCAAGGTTCTTCAGGCAATCAAGGGCACCTTGCAGGATATAGGCAGCAGCCATCTTGTCGACCACTTCAGCACGTTTTGCCCGTGACGAGTCCGCTTCTAGCAAAGTCCGGGTGACAGCGGAAGTTGAGAGGCGCTCATCCCAGAATACAATTGGCAGATCGATCTTTTGCGACAGGTTCCGTGCGAACGCCCGAGTAGATTGGGCACGAGGGCCTTCGCTGCCATCCATATTGATCGGCAATCCGAGCACAAACGCTCCAGCGTTTTCCCGCTCAGCAAGTGCAATCAGATGTTCAGCATCCCGGGTAAACTTGATGCGTTTCCAGGTCTCAACGGGCGTTGCAATACTTCGCAGCAAATCGGAAACCGCAATGCCGATGGTTTTGGTGCCGAGATCCAATCCGAGCAACCGCTGGGCTGAGCCTAGTTTTGCCGGCAAATCTTCCAGTCTTGTTTCTTGGAATTTCATACTTGCTGTTTAGGCCAAGCTATCGTTCAAGCAAACCGTTGATTATCGTTGCAAACCCCGTAACTATATGAGCAAATGGCTTGAAGGGACAAAGACCGATGAAAATCACCTGGCTGGGGCATGCTGCCTATCGCGTCGAAATTGAAGGCGCCGTCATTCTTATTGATCCATTCATTACCGGCAGCTCCGTTTATCAAGGGACGCTGGAAGAGACATCCGCCAGTTGCACGCATGTGGCGTTGACACACGGGCACGATGACCATGTTGGAGATGCGGCTGAGATCTGCAAGGCGACCGGGGCGCAACTGATTGCGAACTTTGAACTCTGCACGTGGCTGCAGGGGCAGGGCGCGGAAAACATAAACCCAGGCAACCATGGCGGTACGGTGGACTGCGGTGCGTTCCGCACCACATTCACCTCGGCCAATCATTCCTCTTCAACGCTTGATGGGCACACGCCAATCTACCTTGGAAACCCCAACGGTCTTGTCTTTGAAGGCGACAACATCCCGACCCTCTATCACATGGGTGATACGAACATGTTTGCCGACATGGCTCTGATTGAGGAATTCCATCAACCTGAAATCGGGATCGTGCCGATCGGCGACCGGTTTACCATGGGTGCGCGGCAGGCTGCGCTTTCCTGTCAGCGCTACTTCAATTTCAAAACCATTTTGCCCTGCCACTTCGGAACTTTCCCGATTATTGATCCCGATGCGTCCAAGTTCCTGGCTGAAATGGGCGATGATGCCGGTGCAGTAAGGGTTCTTGAAGTCGGTGGCAGTATCGAGCTCTAGGTCTTTCGTTCGTTTTGCAATGTTGCGGCGCAACAACGCCGGTGGTATCAGATGCGCTGAAATCTGAACCCGGGCGCGCCATTGTGCCCTTCCCACCATTGGAGTTTAAGCAGCATGCCTGTAGATGAGGCGACCGTTCGGCGTATTGCCAAGCTGGCGCGCATTGCGGTTACGGACGAAGAGGCAAAATCGCTTCAAGGGGAGTTATCCTCCATCCTGCAATGGGTTGAGCAGCTGGAAGAAGTTGATGTCTCCAATGTGGAGCCGATGACTTCCGTTGTTCATATGGGAATGAAGAAACGCGAAGATGTGGTCAGCGACGGGGAATATCCAGACGACATCGTGGCCAACGCCCCGTCCAAAGAAGATCATTTTTTCGTTGTGCCCAAGGTGGTTGAATAGGTGCCATGAGTGATTTGACAGCTCTCTGTCTCTCGGAGGCGCGCGACGGTTTGCGAAAGAAAGAATTCACATCTAGGGAACTCACGGACGCTTATCTCTCTGCGATCGGTACCTCCAATAAGGCGCTAAATGCCTACATCGTGGTGACTGACGAGCAGGCGGGCGAGATGGCTGATACCGCTGATTCCCGGTTGCAGAAGGGGGAAGGCGGCGCTTTGGTGGGTATTCCTCTCGGGATCAAGGATCTGTTCGCAACGAAGGGCGTTCATACGCAAGCTTGTAGTCATATCCTCGATGGTTTCGAACCCAGGTATGAATCGACCGTCACGAGCAACCTCTGGAATGACGGCGCAGTCATGCTTGGCAAACTCAACATGGATGAGTTTGCAATGGGGTCGTCCAATGAGACGTCATACTATGGCAATGTCGTGAACCCCTGGCAGCGCTCGGGCGGCAACAATTCTGCCCTTGTTCCTGGCGGCTCGTCTGGCGGATCTGCAACGGCGACGTCGGCGCATCTGTGCGTTGCCGCAACCGGAACAGATACTGGCGGTTCCATCCGCCAGCCAGCTGCTTTCACCGGTCTTGCCGGTATCAAACCAACCTATGGTCGTTGCTCGCGCTGGGGCATCATTGCCTTTGCCTCTTCACTTGATCAGGCTGGACCATTCGGACGTAATGTTCGGGATACGGCGATAATGCTGGGCACTATGGCAAGTCATGATCCTAAAGACACCACAAGTGTGGATGCGCCTGTGCCCGATTATGAAGCTGCCATGACGGGTGATGTGCGTGGGCTCAAGGTAGGTATTCCAAAAGAGTACCGCATGGATGGAATGCCGGAGGAGATCGAAACGCTTTGGCAACAAGGTGTTGAGTGGTTGAAGCAGGCAGGTGCCGAGATCAAGGACGTGTCCCTGCCGCACACCAAATATGCCTTGCCGTCCTATTACATCGTTGCTCCTGCCGAGGCCTCCTCCAACCTGGCAAGATACGATGGGGTTCGTTACGGACTGCGGGTTCCAGGCGACGACATTATTTCCATGTACGAAAACACGCGTTCTGCCGGCTTCGGCCCTGAGGTCAAACGGCGTGTGATGATCGGGACCTACGTATTGTCAGCCGGCTATTACGATGCGTACTATCTGAGGGCGCAAAAAATTCGCACATTGATCATGCAGGATTTTGATCAGGCCTTTGAAGATGTGGATGTCCTGCTGACACCAACCACACCAAACGCTGCCTTTGCGCCGGGTGAAATTTCAGACCCCGTTACCATGTACTTGAACGACATCTTCACAGTGACGGTCAATATGGCCGGGTTGCCGGCGATATCGATTCCGGCGGGCCTCGATTCACAAGGACTGCCATTGGGGCTGCAATTGATCGGCAAGGCTTTTGATGAAGAGACATTGTTCCGGACAGCCGGGGTTATGGAAGATGCTGCAGAGTTCAAGGCTCGTCCTGAAAAGTGGTGGTGAGTTCGTACCATGCTCGTAGATACCAGAACACCTAACCCTGCCAACTTTATCTCCGGTGCGACCGGCGATTGGGAGTTGGTCATAGGCCTTGAAGTTCACGCCCAGATCAGCTCGAAAGCCAAACTGTTCTCTGGGGCCTCGACGAAATTCGGCGGCGAGCCCAACGATCATGTTTCGCTCGTTGATGCGGCCATGCCAGGCATGCTGCCCGTCATAAACAAGTTTTGTGTTCAACAGGCTGTCCGAACGGGGCTTGGTCTGAAAGCGAAGATCAACAAACATTCCGTTTTTGACCGGAAGAACTATTTCTACCCGGACCTGCCGCAAGGCTATCAGATTTCCCAATTCAAGGATCCGATCGTCGGTGAGGGCGTGGTTACGCTCGACATGGCTGATGGGGAATGCGTCGAGGTAGGGATTGAACGCCTGCACATGGAACAGGATGCCGGTAAGTCCATACACGACCTGGTCCCGGGCAGCAGTGTTGTTGATCTAAACCGCTCTGGAGTTGCGCTGATGGAAATCGTCTCCAAACCGGATATTCGCTCTTCCGAGGAGGCTAAGGCCTACGTTTCGAAACTGCGCACCATCCTGCGTTACCTCGGCACATGCGATGGGAATATGGAGCAGGGCAGTCTGCGCGCGGACGTGAACGTCTCTGTTCGCTCACCGGGCGGAGATTTCGGCACGCGCTGTGAGATCAAGAACGTCAACTCGATCCGTTTCATAGGTCAAGCCATTGAGTATGAAGCGCGCCGGCAAATCGATATTCTGGAAGATGGTGGTGAAATTGATCAGGAGACCAGGCTGTTCGACCCGAACTCCGGTGTGACCTGGTCTATGAGATCGAAAGAAGAAGCGCACGATTACCGCTATTTCCCGGACCCTGATCTTTTGCCATTGGAATTCGATCAGGCGTTCGTTGATGAAATCTCTGCGAACCTGCCCGAACTGCCGGACGAGAAGAAAGCGCGATTGATGTCTGACTATGGACTGTCCGCCTACAATGCGGAAGTTCTGACTGACGATCCGGCCACAGCCGATTTCTTCGAAACTGTCGCCAAATGTCGCGAGGCTAAAGTGGTGGTTAACTGGATCATGGGCGATCTGGCTGCGCACGCAAATTCTATCGGTACTCCTATTGGAGATGCCGGTGTCACCGCAGAGCAGCTTGGCGAACTCATCGATCTCATTTCCGACAAGACCATCTCCGGCAAGATTGCCAAGGAAGTTCTGGACATGGTGATTGCCGAGGGCGGTATGCCAGGTGAGATCGTTGAGACAAAAGGCTTGAAACAGGTCACCGATACCGGCGCGATCGAAGCAGTGGTGGATGAAGTGATCGCCGAGAACCCAGACAAGGTTGCTGAAGTCAAAGAAAAGCCAAAAATGGCAGGCTGGTTTGTTGGTCAGGTGATGAAGAAATCTGGTGGCAAGGCGAATCCGCAAGCCGTGAACGAGATATTAGCGAAGAAACTTGGGCTTTAGGGCGGGGCACAAGCCAACAAAAGGAAGCGGAACTTGGACGGTTTGGCCGAGTTTGATGTTGATGTGCGTGGTCCGCGGACTTTGGTCCGTTTTGCGCAATTCGTCTGCATCATGGGAGCAGGTGGATTCTTTCTCGCTGTCGTCGCGAGCTACTACGGACATCTTTGGACGCCCTTCGATGCATTCGCCAACCTACGTGTCCATCTGATGGGCGCATGGTTGGGTTTCAGTCTGGCGATGATATCCTTGTTCATGCTCAAGAAAGTCAGGCTCGCGGTTGTAATCCTGTTCCTGGCGGCAATCACCACAATTTTGTACGCCGGTTTCTCACCAAGGATAGCTCAAGGCCTGCCGGTTGATCTGAAGCCTGGTCAGTACGAGAAACCCTTCAAGCTGGTTTCATACAATGTATGGGCACGCCACAAGACACCTGAAAAAATCATCGACTACCTCAATGAAGAAGATGCCGATATGGTGGTACTTATCGAATTCACCAAAGCCTATGGGAAACTTCTGAAACTTTTGAAAAAGAAGTACCCCCATCAGCATGATTGCAACGCCAAACCCTACTGCCACATCGTCATTCTCTCCAAGACCCCGTTTGCAGCGACTGGTAGCCGGTCAAATGCGGAATGGGATGGACCCAGTATGGTGTGGACCCGTTCAGGTGATGAACTGGGCGGTTTGACGTTGTTCGGCGTTCACTTTGCACGGCCATTTACGCCAAACCGGCAGTTTACACAGATGCGCTCCATGGCTTCTGAAACATTTATCGCTAAGGGGCCCTTTGTCGTTGCTGGTGATTTTAACGCCACAAAACATTCGTTTCTGGTGAATGCGTTCCAGGAATTTTCTGGCGTTCTGCGGATTACGTCACTACCGACGTGGCCGACCTGGTTTGTTGAACTGCCCCAGATTGGCATCGATCATATATTCATATCGAACGGCATCAGACCGCTAGCGCACCCTGAGGTCGGAAGGAACGCAGGCTCAGACCACCTGCCGGTCAAGGCAACGCTGGCCGTCAAACACGTGCCTTGAGTTGCGCCGATTTAACAAGATCTAGATTGGCTTTGTGAACTGTGGTTATCGAAAGCTGAATCTTTTCAATGTGATTGTCAGTCAAATTTTGCACAAATGCCGCCTATTCAGCCATTCCCTAGAGTCAACAATTCCTTATTCCCATCGGCGGCTCTGAATTGTTTCAGTTTCCGTTAAGCTTGTCGTTTAACGCGATGTTCTGACAGCCCCTGCATGATCCATCACATGACGACGCGGTGCAAACAAAACCCGCAAGCGTCAGGTGGGAATTGAATGAAAGTCCCAGACAATAGGGACGACAGGCAAAAGGCAGGAACAGAAAATGGCTCGTATGCAATTAAACCCGAATGAAGTTTCTTCAGCAGACGGGAGCTCGGTATCGTCAGGCGCATTGCTACAGTTGGGCATTATGTATTCACTGGGGCAGGATGTAGAAAAAGATCTCATCGCTGCGCACAAATGGTTCAATCTTGCGGCTCTGCGCGGCAACGAATGTGCAAAGCAGTATCGCCGCGATATCTCAAGCGAAATGAGCCCGGATGAAATCGCCCACGCTCAGCGCGAAGCTCGCAAATGGCTTTACACTTTGCACTAGTTTATAAAAAACCTGAAAATCAGGCAATCCTGGAATATCAGGAGGCGTCAAAGCAAACCCTGGATGGCTTGGCTATCCAGGGTTTTGTTTTTGAGAAGCCAGAATTACTGCCAGGCGTTCCAGCGCCGGTCGCCTCCGCCAAAGACGTGGTCCTCGAACGAATTGAACTGCTCGATGAAGCGCCGCTGCTCCAGCTGCTTGCGATAGTTCTCCGATTCGATTTCGTCGGTTCGTGCGTTGATGCGATCTTTTCTGCTGTTCAACAGCGGAAGCCGTTCGTTGTTCGGCGAATATGTATTTCCTTTCGGAATAAAATACTCAGCTGCCACGGCGCCAGTGGTCAAAACGGCAACCGAGATAAAAACTGCACTGCTTAATGCCAGAACTTTACGCATAACCACTTTGCTCCTCTTTAGGGCCACGAAAACGATTCTCTCAGCCGGACCCCATTTGGTCTCTATAACACCAACTCGAAACACGGTGCTATCAAATTGTCTTTGATCGAATGATCGATCTTCGCGGTGGATGAGCACGATGTGGCCAAATCATTTTGCTTCACTCTTCCCGGCCATAAGCCACAAGGATGTTTCGTATTTCTAAAGCCTGTTTGTCCGCACCGCATTGCAGGGCGAACACGTAAGCCTGAGTGTAACGAAAACAGGCTTCCTCGGTTCTTCCGCCATCTTCAGACAGCTCCGCGGCCCGGCGGTAGAGCTGCGCGAGTTTCTGCCAGTCGTCTTGCTGGTGTGCTTCGAGCAATTGTTCGTCGAGGTTTTCCGGTGACAATTCTGGCGTGTCCGAATTCAGCGTAGTCGTTTGAGTAAGGCAGGCGTCGGGTAACTGTCCGCCGGCATCCCAGCTTGAGCTGCATTTGTTTGATTTGACTGCGCCTCGGGTGCCGGCGCCCAGGACCCCATCAATTTTGTCAACATCAAGACATCGCCTCTGAAGACGGCGTTGCAGCTCTTTCATTTGCCGCCCTCTATTCATCCGGTTCTTGGAGATCAGACGCCTTGCAAGTTTCAGGAAGGTGAGGGTGAAGATGCTTTATCTTCGATCTTGAGCGAGCCCCTTCGGATCTGGTCTGATACCGTTGAGGGCTCGCGATATGATTCTGTTCGGAACACCGTGAGTTTTGGCTTCTTTCCGAATGCCATCTAACCAACGGCTAAAGTTGCCACCGTACGGAACTTCCTGCGCGCTCACTGGATTGGTGTTGCCGCCGGGCAGAACAGCAGTTCCCAGTGCAATTGAAAATGTCAGGCGTCGAATCATAGTGATCTCCAAGCTTTGAGCGTTGAACTTGCGTAAGCAGACGTCTGGTGGCAAGCGAAATTCTAGGATTGGGCGGCGGCTCCGGTCGCGTCAGAACTTCTATCCTGTAAGGCTTGGTCAATAGCGCCGGCAATAACTTCAGGCTGTTGCGCCCCCATCACTGCATATTTATCGTCAATGATGAAGCAGGGCACGCCGGTAACGCCCATCTGCGAAGCAGTTGCGATCTCGTTCTTGACTTCATCCTTGTCGGCGTCTCCTGGTAACAGAGTTTCGACAACTTCCCGCTCCATGCCTGCCGCTTCGGCGTTTTCGATTAGCGTTTTATGGTCAGTGAGATCGCCGCCTTCCATGAAATAAAGCTGAAAAAGGCGTTCGGCCATTTCGTTTTGTACATCCATCGCATCGGCCCAACGCAGGAGACGGTGTGCATTTATGGTGTTTGGTGACTTCTTGATGTCCTCAAAGCGAAAGGGGATATCTTCCTCAGCACCAGCAGCTCGAACATTGTCATAGATGCTCTTTGCGCCTTCGGGGCAGCCAAACTTCCGATTGAGATATTCTTGCCGATCCATCCCGTTTTCCGGGATGGTTGCGTCCAGCTGGAAGGGACGCCAGCGCACATGTACAGGGACATCTTCGCGCATCGCCAATGCCTTTTCCAACCGGCGCTTGCCGATCAGGCACCATGGACACATGATGTCAGAAACCACATCAATTGTTATCGGTGAGATGTGTACATCCATAGTGATATCCTGTGCCTGTTCAGATGTGAACTCTACAGTCAATTGGCGTTGGCATCGGCCAAATTCAAGCGGTTGAGCAAGAGTCGGCTACTTCTGGTACCACCAGGTTTCAATGCGATATCCGAATAGTGAGATCTTTTTAGGCTGGCGGATTCTTGACCAGACCGCAAGCCATGCACCTGGACGGTGGAACAGGGGCACCACATAATGGCCGGACAACAGGACCCTGTCGAGCGCTCGAACCGCATCAACAAACTCTGTTCGTTCTCTCGCCGCCAACAATGCGGTGATCATTCCGTCGACTGCAGGATTATCTGCACCAAAATAGTTCCTGGTCCCGTCGAGTTTTCGTCCCTTTGAGCCAAAGTAGAAAGTTTGTTCGTTGCCAGGCGAAAGGGATGCATCCCATTGATAAGGAACCGCATCAAAATCATAGGAGGCGAGGCGCGATTGGAACTGGCTCGAATCCACAAGCCTGACCTTCGCGTCTACCCCTGCTTGTTGAAGCGCGCGGGTATAGGAGAGGAGCAAACGCTCGTCAGCACGTGTGACCACTGAAATCTCAAAGCTCAGAGGTTTGCCATTGGATTTCAAAACGTACCGGCCATCCTTGACTATGTAGCCTGCGTCCAGAAGTAGCTTCTTGGCCGTCCGCCGGTTCTTGCGATTACGGCCTCGGCCATCACTCTTTGGCATCGAATAGGTGCCATCGAGGATATCCGACTCCACGCTGTTCGGAAATTTTTGCAACATCTCCCTCTCACGTTTCGACGCTTTTCTGCCGTGCGAAGACAGGGCCGAGCGAGTATAGAAACTTTGGGTTCTCTGGTAGAGCCCGTTGTAGAGATTTGCATTTATCCACTCGAAATCCAGGAGATAATTCAAAGCCTTCCTGACGCGGATATCGGAAAACACAGCGCGCCGTGAGTTCAATGCAAGGCCCCACATACCAGCCGGCAGGCCGCTTGGAATTTCGTGGAGCCCGATTCTGTTGTCCGTCACGGCCGGGAACCGGTAGTCGCCGGACCAACGAGTTGGATCACTCTCTTCGCGCACATCAATTAGTCCTTTTTTAAAGGCTTCAAAAGCGGAACTCCCGTCCCTGAAATAGAAGTACTTGACCTCGTCAAAGTTGAAACGCCCTTTGTTGACCGGCAGGTCACGACCCCAATAGTCCGGATTACGTCGATAAGTCATGGACTTACCGGGGTCGATCTCTGCCATGACATAGGGCCCGCTGCCAAGAAACGGTTCCAGGGATGTCTTTGTGAAGTCCCGTTTTGCAAATATGTGCTTCGGTATGATCGGCATAAGGCCGAGAAGCAGTGGGATTTCACGATCCGCATCAGAGCTGAAATGAAACTTCACCTCGCGCGGCCCCATGCGTTCGATCTTCACGACCTTTGAATAGTAAGTGCCAAAATTCGGACGGCCTTTGTCCCGTAGTGTCTCCAGCGAAAAAATTACGTCGTCAACCGTTACAGGTTTTCCGTCAGAGAATTTGGCGTTCTCGTTCAAACGGAAAGCCACCCAGCTTCGCCCGTCGGGGACATCGATCGCTTCTGCCAGCAATCCATAAAGTGTAAACGCCTCGTCATGTCCACGGGCCATCAGGCTTTCGAGCGTCCATTGCCGCACGCCGCGTGCTCTTTCGCCTTTCACCAGCAACGGATTGGTTGAATCAAAGCGGCCTAACACCGAAATTTTCAGGACTCCGCCCTTAGGTGCCGACGAATTCACATACGAATAATTGGTGAAATCCAGCCCGTACAAGGGATCGCCATGCATGGCAATGGCGTGGCGCCACTCTGCGCTTGCGGCACCAACACAGAATAAGACTACAAACGCAGCGATGAAGAGGCGAAACAGAATCATGCCGTCAGCATAAACTCATTCGCTTGCCTACAAAGTGAAAACTTTGTGGAAATCGAACTAGTTGGCGACGCTCGACGGTACGACATATGCGCCGGATTCGGCGTCATATTCGGCGAAATACTCCATGACTTCCGAGTGCCGGACAGGTTCACCAGACACATCGACAAGCAAATTCTGCTCCGAAACATAGGCTATGTATTCGGTTTCTTCGTTCTCGGCGAGAAGATGGTAAAAGGGCTGGTCACGTTCAGGGCGCACCTCTTCGGGAATGGAATCCCACCACTCTTCAGAATTTGAAAACGTGGGATCAACATCAAAAATGACGCCACGGAACGGATAGACGCGGTGTTGCACCACCTGACCGATACGGAATTTCGCAGCACGGTTCACTTCCATGACTAGCTCCTGATGCATCCTGTTTCCTGTTCCAAATTCGCCACCAGCCTTACCTTGACAAGCATGACGCTCCAAAGCAAGCACGAACGAACCAGTGTGCTGTTACTTTAGAGCCCGTAAGCTTGTGCCAACTCCGGGTCCTTTTTTGCCACGAGATGCGCCAGATCGGCAATCACTTTTGCTTGCTTCCAGGTGGCGTCATCCTGCATTTTGCCATTGATCATGACGGCGCCAGTGCCATCTGGCATGGCTTCAAGTATCCGCAGTGCAAATTTAACCTCATCCACATCCGGGCTAAAGACTTGTTTTGCAATCGTAATTTGTGAAGGATGAAGTGACCACGCGCCAAGGCATCCTTGTAGGAAAGAGTTGCGGAACTGGGATTCGCATGCGGCCGGATCCGAGAAATCCCCGAACGGTCCGTAGAAGGCCTTGATGCCGTTGGCCTGGCAGGCATCCACCATTTTGGCCACGGTATAGTGCCAGAGATCCTGTTGATAGAGCGAACGGGCTGCATCGTCCTCACCAGCATCCGCCAGAACCCCGTAGCCTGGATGGCCGCCACCGACGCGGGTTGTCTTCATACCGCGGGATGCAGCCAAGTCTGCCGGGCCGAGTGACATGCCGTGCATCCGGGGTGAGGCTGCGGCGATTTCTTCAACGTTTTTAACACCTTGTGCGGTCTCTAGGATGGCATGAATTTGGATTGGCTGCGGGATTTCGTGTCGCGCTTCAAGCTGGGCGAGCAGCTGGTCCAGGTAATGGATGTCCCAGTCGCCTTCAACTTTCGGCAGCATGATGATGTCAAGCTTGTGACCGACCTGACTGACGATCTCGGTGATATCGTCCAGAACCCAGGGGGAATTCAGGCAGTTGATTCGCGTCCAGAGCCCCGTCTCGCCAAACTCATTGTCCTGCGCCATCTGGATAAACCCTTGACGTGCCTCTACTTTCTGGTCTGCGGGAATGGCATCTTCCAGATTGCCGAGGACCACATCGACCGTCTCGATCAGGTCAGGAACTTTGTTCCGCATCTTCTCGATGTGGGGCGGTACGAAATGAATCATCCGCTCAAGTTTCACCGGCTGCTCACGCCAGGGAGCAGGTGCGCCAATGGCGAGCGGTTTGTAGAACTGCGAAGGGAGTTTCATGCCGGAGACCTGATTTTTCAGAAGGTTAGACTGCGCATCCATAGACGCTCAAAACCTTCCACAACAGGTGCAGTTTTGTCGCGTTTTTTTCCGTTCGGTGCTACTACAGTCCGCGACCGTCCAGGTTTGTGCAATTGAGTCCCGTTTTGTCCCGAATTTTCCAGTTTTGTCCAAAGGCCTCCCACCATGTCAGATAAGCAGCCCCTGAGCGGCATCAAGGTTCTTGATTTTTCCACGCTGTTGCCCGGACCGCTTGCCGGATTGATGCTGGCCGAAGCCGGTGCCGAGGTCATCAAGATCGAGCGGCCCGGAACCGGCGAGGACATGCGCCACTACGTACCCAAGTGGGGCCGCGATGCCGTGGGTTTTCATCTGTTGAACCGCGGCAAGAAATCGATCGCCATCAACCTCAAGGACCGCCAACAGCTCGCCCTCATGGAACCGCTGCTCCGCGAAGCCGATGTGATCCTGGAACAGTTCCGTCCCGGCGTCATGGACCGGCTCGGCCTGGGCTATGCGGCGATCAAGGCGATCAACCCGGGCATCATCTATTGCTCGGTCACCGGTTACGGGCAGACGGGGCCCAAGGTGGATGTGGCTGGTCATGATCTGAACTATGTGGGCGATGCGGGTCTGTTGGCGCTCAGCATGGGCGACCCGGTCAAGCCCAGCCTGCCCAACGTGCTTGCTGCAGATCTCGCCGGCGGCACATATCCGGCTGTGGTGAACATCCTCATGGCGCTTCTGGCTCGCGAGAAGACTGGGGAGGGGATCCATCTCGATATTGCCATGACGGACAACCTCTTCATGCTGATGACCTGGGCATTGGGGCAGGGCATCCTTGCCGGGGAGTGGCCGAAGCCTGGCGGCGAACGGCTCACCGGCGGTTCAGCCCGTTATCACATCTACCCGACCTCAGACGGCCGCCATGTGGCCGCTGCTCCGCTGGAGGATCGATTCTGGGCTGTATTCTGCGAACTGATCGCCTTGCCGGAAGCCCTGAAGAACGATGAAGCCAATCCGGAAGCAACGCTGGACGCCTGCCGAACCATCATCGCCAGCAAATCGGCGGACGAATGGCGCCGCATCTTCTACGGCCACGACTGCTGCTGCTCCGTCGTGCAAAGCCTCGAAGAGGCACTGGCAGATCCAAACATCCAGGCGAGAGGCCTCTTCGAACATGCGCTGGCTAACGAAGAAGGCGACGAACTCCCCGCTGTCCCCGTAGCCATAGCCCCCCAATTTCGTTCCCCGGCCTCGGAGGTCCAACACGCACCTGCACTTGGGGCGAACAATGATGAGTATCTGGGGAGTTGATTTAAGCTTCGGATTAGGAGGTGCTTGCCAGCGAACCTTGTACCAGCTTGAGCCTAGATTAACAGATACCGCGATGTTGGTGGCATCGCTGACTCTCCGCTCAAACATCAACTGAACTTGCAAGATGCGCTACGCGCCGAAACCGGATCGCCAGTTTACATCAATTGTCTCTCAGGCCTTTTCAACTCGGCTGCACTCTGGATCCATGCAGACAAAGGAGGATTTCCGATGTCTGCAGCTGTTGGCGGTCGTGATGACTATGATGCTTCGCCCCTTCGCGCGGCCTTTCCAGGACGAGCGAAAATCTCCGTCAGGCCCAGCGTTTGCTTTCGCTTGCTTGTGTTTATGACGGGATGAGCCGGGCGGATGCGGCGAAGATGGGTGGAAGGGACCGGCAGATCCTGGGGGACCGGGGCACCGATTCAACGAAGCCGGGCCCGAAGGGCTGTTCGACCGCTGAGGTCCCGCGGCCCAGATGGCTGAACTTGCTGAGATCATCGAAACCGGCCCCTGCCTTGAGCATGACGCTTGAGCATGACGCTTGAGCATGACGGGGGGTCCGCTGGAGACGACTTGATCTTCAACGGGGGATCGAAGACCGGTTCGGTGTTGTCTCTCACGAGAGGACCCTTTCCAGGCTGCTTGCAGCGTCCGGCTTTTCCCGTCTCACCGGGCGCCCGCAACACCCGGCCCAAGCCCCGGGCCTCATGGAGGCTTTCAAAAAAACGTCCCCCAAAGCCTTGCCTCCCCTTTGACCCACGGTCCGGCAGACAAGCCGATCGAGGTCTGGGTTCAGGACGAGGTCCGCATCCGGGCGCGCAAGGGGACGAGACCGCGATGACCAGCCGATCAGCGTTACAAATCGGCCTGCCTGTCCGGCGCGGTTTGCGCAGACAGGGAGACCGGCGCGGCTCTGATGGTGCCATGGGGGCGGACACTGGAACAAGGAACCTGCCTCTCAAGGAGATCAGCCGGACCGTTGCAAAAGGCGCTCAGGCCGCCGTCCTGATGGACCGTGCGCTGGTTTCTGTGCCGATTGCATCGGCCTGCTCCAGCACGAGCACGTCGCGTCCGGTCTGGGCGAGCGCCCGGGCGCAGGCCAATCCGACCACTCCGGCGCCGACGATAACCGTTTCGATATGGACTTCATCCATGGTTCTGCACGCTTCTGGAAATTTCCGGAATAGTCCGGAAGAGGCCGGACATAACTGTACATAACAGGACGCCTTTGCACACGTAACCGGACAATTCGGCACGAATCCGTAACGCGCCTTGCGCTTTGCACTCGCGCCCGTTAAAGCCCGCCCCATGGCTCCACCACTTCTCCATTTGCAGGGCATTCACCTGACCTTCGGCGGCACGGGTCTGCTCGACGGGGCAGAGCTGATGCTGGGCGCGGGCGATCGGTTGTGTCTTATCGGGCGTAACGGATCGGGGAAGTCTACGCTGCTCAAGATCGCCGCCGGTATAGTGGAATCGGATGCCGGGTCGGTGTTCCTGCAACCGGGCACCACCATTCGCTATCTGCCGCAAGAGCCAGACTTTTCTGGATTTTCGACGGTCCTGGAATATGTGGCAGCCGGTCTTACAGATGGAGATGCCGGCCATCGCCCGCCCTGTTTGCTCGGCGAGTTGGGTGTTGATACTGGGGGCGATCCCTCCATCTTGTCCGGCGGCGAGGCCCGCCGGGCCGCGCTGGCCCGAGTGCTGGCGCCGGAACCGGATATCCTGTTGCTTGACGAGCCCACCAACCACCTGGACTTGCCCGCCATCGAATGGCTGGAACGCGAACTCAAATCCATGCGCTCTGCCATGGTGCTCATCAGCCATGACCGCCGCTTTCTGGAAAATCTATCCAAATCAACGATTTGGCTCGATCGTGGTAAGACCCGTCAAGTGGATCGCGGCTTCTCCCAGTTCGAAGCCTGGCGCGACAAGCTGCTGGAGGAAGAGGAGCTGGAGGCCCACAAGCTTGGCCGCAAGATCGCGATGGAAGAGAACTGGCTGCGCTACGGCGTCACCGCCCGGCGGAAGCGCAACGTCAAGCGGTTGGCCAATCTGCATGCGTTGCGCGCCGAGCGCGTTGAGCGGAAATCGTCCAATGTCCGGGCGCGCGAAACCGTCAATATGGCCGCTGCCAAGGGCGAGGGCTCCGGCAAACGCGTCGCGGAACTAACAGGAATCTCAAAGAGTTATGGCGATCTGAAAATCGTTGAAGACTTTTCGACCAAGATCAATCGCGGCGACCGGGTCGGGATCGTTGGTCCAAACGGAGCAGGCAAGACCACCTTGCTGAGGCTCATCCTGGGCCAGCTCGAGCCTGATGCCGGCGACGTCCGCCTCGGCACCAATCTGCAGATCCTGACCATGGATCAGCGCCGCGAGAGCCTCGACCCGGAGATGACCCTGAAGGACGCCCTGACTGGAGGTGGCCGCGATATGCTCCATGTGGGCGGCCAGCAGAAGCATGTCATTGCCTACATGAAGGATTTCCTGTTCTTGCCCGAACAGGCCCGCACGCCTGTCAACAGATTGTCCGGTGGTGAACGGGGCCGGCTCATGCTGGCACGCGCCCTGGCAAGGCCATCCAATCTGATGGTCCTGGATGAGCCGACCAACGATTTGGATCTGGAAACCCTTGATCTGCTTCAGGAAATGCTGGCCGATTATGACAGTACGCTCATCCTGGTGAGCCACGACCGTGATTTCCTTGACCGTGTGGTGGCGAGCACGATTGCGTCCGAAGGCAATGGCAAATGGGTCGAATATGCAGGCGGCTATTCGGACATGCAATCCCAGCGCCGCGCCCCGGAAATTCAGCAAAAGCTGGTGGAAAAGGCCGCAAAATCAACACCTTCAATCAATACGCCAGCTGAACGAAAACGCAAACTGTCGTTCAAGGAAAAGCATGCGCTCAAAACTCTCCCCGGCGAAATGGAGAAGCTTCAAGCGGCCATTGCTGCACATAAACAGTCCTTAAGTGACCCAAACCTATTCACGAGGGATCCAGAAAAGTTTCAAAAGACCGCCGACGCGCTGGCCAAAGCCGAAGCCGACCTGGAGGCGGACGAAGAGCGCTGGCTTGAGTTGGAGGTGCTCAAGGAAGAACTTGAAGCTTAGCCCAGGCAGCCTTTTGTACAACCTTTGCCGCAACTTCTTCGAGTGTCGCCATCAATCTGTTGGACTCGGAAATCGTTCCAGCCAGCTCCAGCCCATAGCACGTAACAAGATACCCCCGCCGGGCTGTCGTTGCTCCCAGGCGCTCTTTGGTTTTCTTTCTCAGAATCAGACTTTTTTCCTGGACAAGAATCTCCCACGTTCTGAGATCATGAAAAGGCCTCGAAGTTCTTCCGGCGGGTGCCCGTTCAGGCGCAAGAAAGCACTGAGGTACAGTTCAATGGCATGGATAGCAGTGAGATGGAAAGGCGCGCGAGAGACGGGGGCGCGCCCGCTTTGGCAAGACTTTGTGCGAGTTCGGCTGCTCTTTTGTATTGCTTCGCCAGATGCAGGATGTCCTCCAGGCGAACACCTGTTGCCCGGATAATCGTCTGCGCCTTGAGATTCCATAAGGTGCTCCAATCAATGGTGCCGCCCCTCGCCAAGTTAACTTGGGCGTTCAAACTCTCAATAATTTAGAACGTCGAATAAGAAAACGATTTCCGGCTAATATTGCCCATCAATTCATTGACGGTTTCTATTTCCGGTTGACCGCGTCTTCCAGACGTGAAAAATGTCACAAAAGCGGTTCTCCAGACTCGAGCTGAGGATGGAGACGAAATAGGGAACACGGTTCGGCGTACCCATCAGGGACCAAATCCGTGGCTGCCCCCGCAACTGTGAGCGGTTAGATTTGCGCAAGATGCGTCACTGGGAAACCGGGAAGACCAGCGTAAAGTCAACGATCCGCAAGCCAGGAGACCTGCCGCTTAGCATGGGTTCGCACGAAGGCGAAGTGAGGACCCACCAACTCTGGGACCTACACGGAGGGTGTCATGGCCAAAGTAAGATCTTCTATTGTTCTTCAGAGCTTCAGCGTTCAGGAACGTCTCGCAACCAGCACAATTGCCCTGCTTCTCGGTACATTTCTGCTGATGGGCGTTGGTTTTGTCGGCTCGTCGATCATGCACAATGCGGCGCACGACACGCGTCATGCATTGACTTTCCCCTGCCACTAGGCGTTTCTCAAAAGAGAGGGTACCCGGATGATTATGCGGGTTTTACTCGCTGCGCTCCTCGCAGGGATCGCTGCAGCGCTTGTCATGTCGGCCGTCCAGCACTGGAAGGTGACACCACTCATTATTGCCGCTGAGCAGTTTGAAGGCAGCGCTGGTCATGATCACGGAAATCATGGCGCGGAAAAGAAGACCGGGGAAAAAATCGAATCTTCGGGTGGCCATGATCATGGCAGCCACGAGCATTGGGCGCCCGAGGGCGGTTTTCAACGCACGCTCTTCACTGTGATCTCAAACATGCTTGCCGGTGTAGCGTTTTCGCTGGTGCTGGCGGGGGTTATGATTTTCGCGGGGTTTGGAACGGCACCTGGAACGGGCGTCGTTCTCGGTTTCCTTGGCTTCGTGACGTTTTCGCTCGCTCCTGCAGTAGGCTTGTCACCGGCATTACCGGGCATGCCGGCAGGCGACCTCGGCGCGAGGCAGATATGGTGGTGGGCGGCTGTGATCGCGACAGGGGCCGGCATGGCCTGCATCGCTTTGCTGGAAAACGTGGCGTTCAAGGCACTGGGCGTGGTAATTGCCGCACTCCCCCACATTGCTGGTGCACCGCACCCTTCAGAAACCGCAAGCGCTGTGCCCGCAGTGCTGGCCGCGCAGTTTGCGGCGAACTCACTTGCAACAGCCGCGCTGTTCTGGGTGGTGCTAGGTGTTTGCCTGTGCTGGTGTCTCAACTGGCAGAAAGTTGAAACGGAGTAGATCCTCATGGCTCTTGGACAAGAGAAAATCCCCGCAACGGTGATCACAGGATTCCTGGGGGCCGGCAAGACAACGGTCATCCGTAACCTGCTGGAAAAGGCCAAGGGCAAACGCATTGCCCTGATCATCAACGAATTTGGTGATGTGGGCGTGGATGGGGAAGTGCTCAAAGGCTGCGGAGATGAGACCTGCCGCGAAGAGGACGTGGTTGAGCTGGCAAATGGCTGCATCTGCTGCACGGTGGCGGACGATTTCGTGCCCACCATGAACAAGTTGCTCGACCGGTCCGACCCTCCTGATCACATCGTCATTGAAACCTCAGGTCTGGCGCTTCCGCAGCCGCTTGTCCGCGCCTTCAATTGGCCGGAGATTCGCTCGCGCGTAACCGTGGACGGCGTGGTGACGGTTGTGGATTCTGCAGCCGTGTCCGAGGGACGGTTTGCGGCCGATGAAGCTGCGGTTCAGGAACAGCGCGAAGCCGATGAAACGCTGGATCACGAGAGCCCCCTGGAAGAGCTGTTTGAAGACCAGCTTGCCTGCGCGGACATGATCTTGCTCAACAAGGCGGATCTCATGGCGGCGGACGGTCTTGCAGGCGTCGAGGCCAGCCTCAAAAAGGAAGTGCGCGATGGGGTGCAGTTCATTCGCACGAGCAACGGCACAATTGATCCCACCGTTTTGCTCGGTATGTCTTCCGCCTCGGAAGACGATATGGACAACCGCAAATCTCACCATGAAATCTGTCATGAAGGTGAGGACGATCACGACCATGATGACTTCGACAGTTTTGTCCTTTCCATGGGAAGCATCGCCGATAAGGAGGCTTTGCAGGCACGGCTTGTGGATGTGATCAAGGCGCATGATATTCTTCGCCTCAAGGGCTTCATGGATGTTGAAGGCGCCGCAGCGCGTTACGTTGTCCAGGCAGTTGGTCCGCGCATCAATGGATATTTCGACCGTCCATGGGTTCCGGGCGAAGAGCGCAAATCAGCACTCGTTGTGATTGGGCAGCGCGGATTTGATGAGGCCGCAATCAGCAGCGCCATCCTTGCCTGATGCATTTGCTCGCCACCCAGTCCGGCGTGATCGACGATGGCAGCGAAGCCATCGATCTTGGTCAATCGCCGGGCGATGTGACGGTCATTTCGGCGGCAGATTCCGAACTCGCGGCTTTGGCCCGGGCGCATGATGCGCTGGGCAATGATGGACCGTCCTTGCGTCTGGCAAACCAGATGCAACTGCAGCACAACATGTCGGTGGATGTTTACCTGGAGCAGACGTTGGCGGGCGCCAAGCTCGTTGTTCTGCGGCTCCTCGGCGGTAAAGCCTATTGGAGTTATGGACTGGAACAGACGCTTGAAGCGGCCCGAGAGCGCGGCTTCAGGCTTGCCGTGCTCCCAGGCGACGGACAGCCCGACCCCGAATTGATCGCAAATTCAAACCTGCCGGAAGAGCAGGTTGTGAGGCTCTGGCGGTACCTGACCGAAGGTGGCCCGCGAAATATTTCCAATTTTCTGGGCTATTGCGCTCACCTGCTTGAGGGCGCAACCGAACCTGATCCGCCTCTGCCGCTGCTCAAATCCGGCCTCTATTGGCCGGGCATCGAAACACCATCCTTGGACGACCTTGGCAAAGACTGGGTCGAAGACGCGCCAGTGGCGGCGATCACGTTCTATCGGGCGCTCATCGAAGGCGGGAACACCGCGCCTGTTGATGCCTTGATCAACGCCTTTCGGGCGCGCAGAATAAACGCCTTGCCGATCTTTGTGGCCAGTTTGAAAGATTCCGTCTCGGCGGCGACCATCCGCGAACTGTTCGCACAGGCAACGCCTTCGGTCATTCTGAACGCAACGGGTTTCGCCGTTGCGGCTTACAACGCCACCGATGAAGGCAATCCTTTGAGTTCGGTGGATTGCCCGGTGTTGCAGGTGGTTTTCTCCGGATCTGGGCGGGATGCCTGGGAGAAGAATACCCAAGGCCTGTCGGCCCGCGATCTGGCCATGAATGTTGTTCTGCCGGAGCTGGACGGGCGCGTGCTGACGCGCGCTGTGTCCTTTAAGTCCAACGCGGAACGCCATGCGGCGACGGAATGCAATCTGGTGACCTATGCGCCGGAAGCTGACCGCATTGCCTTCACCACAAGCCTGGCCGCCAATTGGGTGCGTGTGAACCAGGCACCTGCGGCAGAGCGCAAGGTTGCAATTGTTCTGGCGAATTACCCCAATCGAGATGGGCGGATTGGCAACGGGGTTGGCTATGACACTCCACAAAGCACTGTAAAACTCCTGCAGGCTTTGGCGGAAACCGGGTACGAGGTCTCGGGAAGCCCGTCAGATGGAATGGCGTTGATAGAATTGCTTCTGTCCGGAGCCACAAACAATCCGGGCGATGAGCGGTCCAGTGAGATCAATTTACCGCTGGCCCAATATTTGGATCATTACGCAAAACTGCCCGCGACGGTACGGGCTGAGATTGAGGAGCGTTGGGGAACGCCTCAGGAAGACCCGTTTGTGCGCGATGGTGCCTTTCAGCTCGGCATCAAGCTCTTTGGCAATATAGCCGTCGGTATCCAGCCCGCCCGGGGTTACAACATCGATCCAAAGGACACCTACCACGATCCGGCACTGGTGCCGCCCCATGGCTACCTCGCCTTTTACATGTGGCTCCGTGAGGTGTTCGGCGCCCATGCTGTCGTCCACAATGGCAAGCACGGCAATCTGGAATGGCTGCCCGGCAAGGCCCTGGCCTTGAGTAAAGAGTGCTATCCCGAAGCTGTGCTTGGGCCGCTGCCGAATATCTATCCTTTCATCGTCAACGATCCGGGCGAGGGCACGCAAGCCAAACGTCGCACGTCGGCCGTGATCATCGATCACCTCACACCACCGCTCACAAGGGCGGAGACCTATGGTCCGCTCAAGGATCTGGAGGCGCTGATCGATGAATTCTATCTTGCCTCCGGCCTCGACCAGCGCCGGGTGGACATGCTGCGCGAGCATATTCTTGATCTCACCCGCTCCACCGGCCTGGACGAAGATGCAGGCGTCAAGGGTTTGGAGGATGAAGAAGCCCTGCAGCAGATCGACAATTACATTTGCGAACTGAAAGAGGCGCAGATCCGCGACGGCCTGCACATTCTGGGGGAAAGCCCGGTGGGCCGATTGCAGACGGATCTGCTGGTCGCATTGGCGCGTGTTCCAAGGAATCTGGGCGAGGAGGGTGACGCTTCTCTCATCCGTGCTCTGGCGAAGGATCTGGGGTTCAGCGGGTTTGATCCGCTCGATTGCCAGATGGGCGAACCGTGGACCCTCGCGAAACCCGCAGCGCTTGCAAATCTCACGGCTGACACCTGGCGCACGAAGGGTGATACGGTTGAGCGCCTTGAGATGCTGGCCGCCGGCCTCGTCTCGGGCGAGCTGGACTGCGAGGATTCGTGGAGCGCTACACGCGAGGTTATGAACGCGATACGTGACGACATTCGGCCGGCGCTGGAAGCTTGCGGCCCCAACGAAACCGGGTCGATGCTTGCCGCGCTGGATGGGCGCTTCGTTCGGCCCGGCCCATCAGGGGCGCCCACACGAGGACGGCTGGATGTCCTGCCCACCGGCAAGAATTTCTACTCCGTCGACAATCGCACCGTGCCAACCCCGGCAGCTTGGACGCTCGGTGAAAAGTCCGCCGCCTTGCTGGTTGAACGTTTCCTGCAGGACAATGGAAGCTGGCCGAAGGCCATGGGTCTTTCGGCCTGGGGCACGTCCAACATGCGCACCGGCGGTGATGACATTGCCCTGGCCCTGGCGCTGGTCGGTGCAAAGCCAAGATGGGATCACTCCAACTGGCGCGTGACCGGCTTTGAGATCATCCCCTTGCCAAAACTTGGCTGCCCGCGCGTCGACGTCACGCTTCGTGTGTCTGGTTTCTTCAGGGACGCTTTCCCGTCTCAGATTGATCTGTTCGATAGCGCCGTGCGTGCGATTGGCGCATTGGACGAAGAGGCCGCTGACAACCCAATCGCCGCCCGGATGCGGGACGACCAGAAGCAGTTTGTGGCAGATGGCCTGGAAGAGGCAGAGGCTGCGAAACGCGCAGGCTTCCGCGTCTTCGGCTCCAAACCGGGCGCCTATGGCGCTGGCCTCCAGGCGCTGATCGATGAAAAATTGTGGGACGCTCGCGCTGATCTGGCCGACAGCTATATCAATTGGGGCGGATATGCCTATGGCAGCGGCACGCAAGGGGCCGAACGCCACGACCTCTTCAAGCAGCGGCTGTCTGGGCTCGAAGCCGTTGTGCACAATCAGGACAACCGCGAGCACGATCTGCTCGACTCTGATGACTATTACCAGTTCGAGGGCGGCATGACGGCGGCCATCGAACACGTGCGTGGTGAACGGCCGAAAGTCTATCACAACGACCACTCGCGCCCTGAGCGTCCCGTGGTGCGCACGCTGGAAGAGGAGATTGGCCGCGTGGTCCGCTCCCGTGTGGTGAACCCGAAATGGGTCGCTGGTGTCATGCGTCACGGCTACAAAGGCGCATTCGAGATCGCTGCGACGGTGGACTACATGTTCGCCTTTGCCGCCACCACCGGCGCGGTGCGCGACCATCATTTCCAGCTGGCCTACGATGCCTTCATCGCGGACGAGAAGGTCCGTGACTTCATTGATGAGAACAACGCGCCGGCCCTGAAGGAACTCTCCGACCGCTTCCGCGAGGCGATTGACCGGGGGCTGTGGACGCCGCGCTCAAACTCAGCTTATCATCAGCTCAGCCAGCTCCTGGACGAGACACTGGAGGAAACCGCATGACCGAAAGACGCGTAAAGAAAATCGACCTCATGACCGAGGAAGAACTGGATATCCGTCACGCGGAGAAGATGAAGAAGAAGAAGGAATCCCGCGATAAGATCGTGGCCTCCAAGCAGAAAGAAAAGGGCTTGCTGATCGTCCATACGGGCAAGGGCAAAGGCAAATCCACCGCCGCCTTCGGCCTCGCCTTCCGCGCCCTTGGCCGGGATTTCAAAATCGGCATCGTGCAGTTCGTCAAGGGCGCCTGGAGCACAGGTGAGCGCGCCATCCTGGACAAGTTTCCCGATCAGGTGACGATCAAGGCCATGGGTGAAGGCTTCACATGGGAAACCCAGGACCGTCAGCGCGACATTGCCGCTGCGACAAAAGCCTGGGAAGAAGCCAGACGCATGATCGCCGATCCGGACCTGCAGATGGTCCTGCTGGACGAGCTCAATATCGTTTTGCGTTACGGCTATATCGATCTGAACGAAGTTGTCGAGATCCTGCAGGCAAAGCCCGAGATGAAACATGTCATCGTCACCGGCCGCAACGCCAAGAATGAGATCATCGAAATCGCCGACCTGGTCACCGAGATGACCCAGATCAAACATCCCTACAGGGACCAGGGCGTGAAGGCCCAGGTGGGGATTGAGTTCTAGAACTCCGGGAACCGATGGCAGAGAAACCCTTATCCATTGCCGATCCTGAACGCTTCGACCCTGATAGCGCCGAAACATCCTGGACCCTTCCTGCAGCCTGGTACACAGATGCGGAGATCTTTGACCGGGAACGGCAAGCCATCTTCCACCGGACTTGGATCTACCAATGCTCCGCGCGGGAATTGGCGAAGCCCGGCGATTTCTATTGTGGCGCCATTGCCGGTCAGGACATCGTCATAATGCGCGGTGGCGATGGTGTTCTTCGCGCCTTTTACAATGTGTGCAGCCACCGTGCGCATCCGCTGCTGGAAGGGCAGGGCAACTGCAACCTGATCGTCTGCCCTTATCATCAGTGGTGTTACCGGACCGACGGCTCATTCCGGGGCGCCCGCGGAAAAGAGGCTCTGCACGACTGGATTCCTGAGAATGCGGACCTGAAGCCCGTACGCCTTGAAGAATATGGAGGCATGCTGTTCGTTAATCTCGATCCGGATGCAGCCCCGCTCGCAGCGCAAGCCGGAAAGTTTCTGAGCGACATGCACGCAGCCTGTCCGAAGCTCGACGAAGTTACGCGCGTCAAGAGGCTGGATCGGACCGTGAACGCGAACTGGAAGACCGTCGTTGACAACAACCACGAATGTTACCACTGCGCGGTCAACCATCCGGAGCTCATGGACCTGGTCGATTATCGCAGCCGTGCGATCTGGTCTGATGACGGCGTCACGTTCTCTCACGGCGTTACAGGCGACAGCAGGGTCAGGAAGGCCGCCTACATGCTTACCGAGGCCGAAGCTGAGCAAGCCTCACTGTTCGGCTATATCTGGCCAACCACCATCCCCTTATTCTTCCCGGGGCCTGCCAGTCTGGTCGTGTTTCAGGTCAACCCCCTGGGACCCGAACTCAGCAATGTGCGCCACGATTTCTATTTCGCGTGCGGGAAGCCGGACGAGCAGGAACAGGCGCTGATCGACTGGATCGACACGGTTCTCGTGCCTGAGGATATGATCCTCTGCGAAAACGTGCAGCGGGGATTGAATTCGAAAGGCTATACGCAAGGCAAGTTCGTCGTGAACCGTGAAGATTGCTCCTACTCGGAACACCACGTCCACTTCTTCCAGCACCTGGTTCACGATGCGGTTATGGGGGATGGGTGATTCTCAATTTGAAGGGCAAATGAAGACGTATTCAAGAGTGTTTCATGTGTAATGGCCCTCATATCCGGCTTCTTTGAATCAGTTTCTGCATTCTTTGGCTGGGAACAGTTATCATATTTGTCCGGGAGATTTACAGAGAGCATCATGGGTTCGGGCAGCGGCCTTTGCGAGGTGTGCCTTGATTTTCGAGAACGCCATTTCAATGGGGTTAAGATTTGGGGAACAAGGCGGCAGGAACAGGATCCAGGCTCCTTGTTCGCGTATGCCTTGCTCGGCCCGGGGGCTTTTGTGGAAGGTCACATTGTCCAGGATCACGATGTCGCCCTTGCGCAATGCAGGGACAGCCGGGTTTGAACCCGGACATTGAAGATGTCCCGACGATCCATGGCGCGTCCGGTTTGTGTGAGCGCGGGGCGGCGATAAAGGTCTTGTGTTTTCCAACGGCCGAAGGGAGCGTGGCCATATGCCCACAGGTGCCCTGCGGGTGCGTTTGCTGAGCCTGGTGCTGGTGGAGGCTTTCAAAAAAACGTCCCCCAAAGCCTTGCCTCCCCTTTGACCCACGGTCCGGCAGACAAGCCGACCGAGGTCCGGGTTCAGGACGAAGCCCGCATCGGCCAGAAGACCGTCCGCATCCGGGCGCGCAAGGGAACGAGACCGCGATGGTCGGCCGGTCAGCGTTACAAATCGGCCTGCCTGTTCGGCGCGGTGTGCGCAGACAGGGAGACCGGATCGACCGGCGGCGTTTAAATCGGCCGTACAGGTCAGCTCAGGATATTCGATATCGCTGCCGACATTCCCTCAGCGCATCTTGTATAGTAACGGCTCCCAAAGTCTCTGCCATGGTTTCAAGCCTTGTTAAGAGATCATTATTGATTGTGAAGTCGCCCCAAGGCAGATAGAGGGACTTTGCGCACGCTTGGTGAATTGCAATTTTGTTTTCTTTGTTATATCTGTTATATCTGAAGCTGAAAATCGAAGGCTTAAACTGATCGGGGGCCTGATTCCGGTAATTTTCCGGGATTTGATCATACAAAAACTTTGCTCCTGTCTGTTCATGGGACTCTGAAGTCATATAAAGCGATGGATCATGGTGCACAAATACACAATTATCTGACGCTATTGTCAGTGCAAATATAGTATCAACTGTTGGCCAGGGGTGTGCATGATCTGCATCAATAAATACCACTTCGAACTTTGGACCAGACTGAAATTTCTTGATTCTGCCATATAATCTTGTGCCAACCCGCAAGTCTATCCTGCTTCGATCTTCAGACGATAGCAAGTCTGTATCCAGCAGGTATCCGACTGCTTTTGTTCTATCGGCATACCAATGAATATCGGTATCGATTGCAACAATATTGGTCGCGAACGTGCTGGAAACTGCGGCCGCCGCCAGTGCAGAAGCGCCTGAGGCGACTCCGATTTCCAAGTAGTTCTTGGGGGCGGCATCAAGGATGGTTTGAGCCAGGAAACGTGCGTCGTCGCGATTCACAGTACCAGGAACCTTCCCGAACCCGATCTCGTCGAAAATTTTGTTGATCTTGTTATGTTCGACATCGGGAAGCCTAATATCCATACCAAGGCGGTCCTTGTGTGAATTGTGAATGCACAGATTCGCTAAGTTGTACCTAGTATAGCAAGGCTCCCCCCTCCCTGCAAGTCATAAATCATTGGAAATCTGAAGCTTTTTTGTGTGAGATGATGCAGAAGTTATCGGTGACGTGTTCGTGCATCACCTTCCAAAGCCGCTCGATGGGGTTAAGATGCGGGCAATAGGGTGGCCGTTGGATCAGGTTGATGCGGCACTCAGGGCGGCCTGAGGAAAGCTCGCACATCCGGGCCGCGGTGACAGGCGGCATTGTCCCGGATCACGTGGATCGCGCGTTTGCTTTTATTACGCGCCTCAATCCCGGTTAACAGCTGCACCGCGCTGGTGCCATCCATTGTGGCGGGGCTCCACGAAAGGACAGTCAAACCTCTCAAGGTTAATCGCCCCGCGGATATTGACACGGCCCCGGCTTGATGTGGTCTTGAGCGCTGTTTTCATCCCCTTTTTCACCCTGCCATGGGCGGGGTCGGCCACATGCGGCACCGCCCTGGGCTTAACGAGACATTCCGGGCCCAACCAGCACACCAAACTGGCGAAGCCTGGTGACAATCTCTTCGGGTTTGTGATGCTTCGTAGCCATTCTCAGTCCTCCTGTTTCCCAATCACAGGATGGACCAATTCAAAGGGGGAGGATCAAACGCTCTCTTTGAAAGCAATGCTTTTGTATGGAAGTCAGGATGAGCAGCCGCAGGCTATCCCGTCTCTTCGAAGATCTCGGCCTTCGCCGTCCGCTGCCGTCTTACCATGAGCTTGTTCAGCGCGGCGACATAAGCCTTTGCACTCGCCACCATCGTGTCGGTGTCCGCGCCGCGGCCTGTGACGGTCTGGCCGTCTTCTTCCAGTTTCACGCTGACCTCGGCCTGGGCGTCCGTGCCCGCCGTCACCGCGTTCACGTTGTAGAGTTTCAGCCTGGCGTCGTGCTCCACCATGGCCTTGATGGCGTTGAAGGTGGCGTCGACGGGGCCGTCGCCGGTGGCTTCCTTGGTGTGGTGCTGGCCATCAATGCTCAGCGTCATCGTGGCCTTCTGGGGGCCACCTGTGCCGGCGATCACTGTGAGGGCGACCACCTGGATGCCGTCCTTGGCGTGGGCGCGCTGGTCGTCCACCAAGGCTTCGATGTCCTCGTCATAGACATGCTTCTTCTTGTCGGCCAGATCCTTGAAGCGCACAAAGGCGTCCTGGAACTCGTTGTCGCCCAGATCGTAACCCAGATCCTTCAGCTTCTCCTTGAAGGCATGGCGGCCGGAATGTTTGCCCATCACCAGGGACGTCTCCTTCACGCCGACGCTTTCCGGCGTCATGATCTCGAAGGTGTCGGCGCTCTTCAGCATGCCGTCCTGGTGGATGCCGCTCTCGTGGGCAAAGGCGTTCTGGCCGACGATGGCCTTGTTGAACTGCACCGGGAAACCGGAGGCCGTGGCCACCATGCGGGAGACTTTCATCAGCTGGGTGGTGTCCACATTCGTGTAGTAGGGCAGCTTGTCGCCGCGGGTGTTGATCGCCATGACGACCTCTTCCAGTGCTGCGTTGCCGGCCCGTTCGCCCAGACCGTTGATCGTGCACTCGATCTGCCGGGCACCGGCATCCAGACCAGCCAATGAATTGGCAACCGCCAGCCCCAGATCGTTGTGGCAATGGGTGGAGAAGCGGGCCTTGTCACTGTCCGGCACGTTATCGCGCACATGGCGGAACATCTCGTAATACTCGTCTGCCACGTTGTAGCCGACCGTGTCCGGCAGGTTGATGGTGGTGGCACCGGATTTGATCGCCACGTCGACGCATTTCGACAGGTATTCATGGCCGGTGCGGGTCGCGTCCATTGCGGACCATTCCACATCGTCGCAGAGATTGCGGGCTTGCGTGACCGTGGCGGCGATGATCTCCAGCACGTCCTCTTCACTCTTGCCCATTTGGAATTCCAGATGGATGGGGGAGGTGGAGACGAAGGTATGAATGCGCGGCTTGGCGGCGTGTTTGACCGCGTCTCCCGCCCGGGCGATGTCGCCGGGAATGGCCCGGGCCAAGCCAGCGACGATGGAGTTCTTGCAGACCTTGGCGATCTCGCTCACGGCCTCGAAATCGCCTTCCGAGGCAATCGGGAACCCGGCCTCGATGATGTCGACGCCCATGGCGTCCAGCGTCAGGGCGATCTCCATCTTCTCGTCGAACGACATGGTGGCGCCAGGGCTCTGCTCGCCGTCGCGCAAGGTGGTATCGAAGATGACCACGTGGTCTTTGTTGTCGGTGCTCATTTGTGATGTTCCTTATCCCGGATGCCACGCGCGCTTTTGCGGTGGCAGAAAACTGTCTGTTCATTCTGATTGTAATCCCCTGAACACCCGGACCGCGAAAGCGTCCAGCCGATGCTCAGGGGCTGATAAGAAGAAGGCCGGGCAGGCCAAGAGTGAGGAGGCCAGGCAAAGCAACCGCAATCCGGGCGGTCAAGTCTTGTGTTTCTGCTTTCGCTCTGGAGGGCATCTGAATGTCAACCCGTTCCTTTCAACGTCGATGAGAACTGTTTAATGCGATCAGGCCCGTTTGGCAACATCTGAGATCATATCTTCATATCTGACAAATCCCCCGGCTTTTCTGACTTCGTCCAGCACGGTGAGCCTCTTGTCGCTGCGGCCATTGCCCAGCTTGTCGTGGACGACGCCGACACTCCATATGTGGCCGGGGCCCCCGGGGCCCCGGAGGCTCAGACGAATGAGTGAGCTGTCCTTGTGATGGAGACGCTTGCGCGTCTTGTGGTGCAGGGGAAGCTGCTCTCCCTCTTCGCGCCAGAGGCGGTGTTCATATCAAGGGCCTTGGAAGGCTTTGGGGGGTGGCAAAGGGGCGTCTGTCAAAGGTCAGGGGTGTGCCAGACCATACCGTTCATCTGCCGTTGCAAGAAACTGAATGGAGAGACAATAACAGGCATTCCAACAGATACAAGTTACGGCTAACTGACCTCAGACAAAATCCCCTCAGCCAGGCATGAGCCTGTCGTCTTTGAAATGCACGGATTGTTGCGCCAAGCGACAATGGGTCAAATCCATGCGTCCGCCGATGTTCCAGGGTCTTCAAGACGGCAATGCTGGATGTTTCTTCGCCCTGCATCAACCTGCCGGTTTTCAGCTGTACGTTGCTTCATTGAGCCCCAAATAGAACGCAAATCTGTTCAATCCACCATCGCCCCCACGGCCATGGTCAATGCGTTCCGCCCGCAGGAATTCACGTAGGCAATTCGTGTGTCATCTTGCATCGGAACGACCGTAGAGGGCCTTGATCGGCTACATCAGTCAACCAACGCATGCAAAAAACAGCCTCAGGGCGAACCTATAGGCGGGAACCAGCCCAATGGTGCCGCAAATGCCCCGACTGTACTCCAGATAACAAGCTAAAAGGACCGGACACGGAATGAGCCTCAGGAGAAGAACGTAAACGTGGCGAATTCAAATACTGGTCAGGCCGGATTCGGCACGCAAATCAGACGGTCCCCCTACTTTGAGGCAACCTTGCGCTGGGGTGCCAAAGGATTTTCCGTCTATAATCACATGTACATCCCGCGCGACTTTGGCGATCCGGTGCAGAATTTCTGGAACCTGGTGAACGATGCCATCCTGTGCGACGTAGGTGTGGAGCGTCAGGTGGAAATCACCGGGCCGGATGCTGCGCGTTTCACCCAGTTGTTGACACCCCGCGATCTGTCCAGGTGCGCCGTCGGACAATGCAAGTACGTGCTGATCACCGATGAGAATGGCGGCATCCTGAACGACCCGGTGCTTCTTCGTCTGGGCGAGAACCATTTCTGGCTTTCCCTGGCGGACAGCGATGTCTTGTTTTGGGCCAAGGGAGTGGCCGTGCATTCCGGCATGGATGTAAAGCTCTCCGAGCCTGACGTTTCCCCTCTTCAGCTCCAGGGCCCAAAATCGGGCGAGATCATGAAGGCACTCTTCGGGGATGAGATTGGCGATCTGAAATATTTCTGGTTCCGGGAACTGGATCTGGACGGCATTCCGCTTGTGGTCTCGCGCACCGGCTGGTCGAGCGAGCTTGGTTATGAATTGTTCCTTCGTGACGGTTCGCGCGGAGATGAACTCTGGGAACGCACCATGGAGGCTGGCGGCCCCCTCGGCCTGCGGCCCGGCCACACCTCCACTATTCGCCGCATCGAAGGTGGGATGCTGTCGTATCATGCGGATATGGACATCAACACCAACCCATTCGAGCTGGGGCTCGACCGGTTGGTGGACCTGGATGTTGAATGTGTGAGCCAGAAAGCTCTGACAAGGATCAAGGAGCAGGGCGTGGCACGGAAGCAGATTGGCGTGGAGATTGACGGCTCTCCTCTGCCCGGTCCGAATACGGAACACTGGCCAGTGATGAACGGCAGCGAGATTGTGGGACAGGTCACGTCCGCGGTCTACTCTCCGCGGCTGGAGAAGAACATTGGATTGGCTATGCTTGAGACCTCTGTCGGCCAAGCCAATCTGACGGTTGCAGCGGGCACTCCGGACGCGTTGCGCAAACTGTCTGTGGTTCCGAAGCCCTTCTTTGACCCCGACAAAAAGCTGGCCGCCGCCTGAGAGTTCTGGTTCGCGTGCGCGATTGCGTCCTTCATGCGGATCACCTGCACTTCAATCCCGGCTTCCGGGGCACAAGCAAAGCCGGGCATGATGCCCGGACGAACGCGTGACTCATCGCAGCAGATGGAACCCGGCGGGCAATCGATGGCTGCGTTGCAGATGGAATTGGCCACATCCATCTCGCTGTGCAAATTGTCTTGCAACCATCCAATGAGCTGCATATCAGCCCGGCAGGGTTCGAGTTCGACCATATCATCCGTGTGCCGCTCAGGTGCGTCAATCAACACATCGCGGCGCTTCCGGTACAAGCTCCACATCTTCCGCAGTTCGTGAAATGCTTCCTCGCTTCACTGCTGCGTAAAAGTAACGGAGAGCTTTAGGTGTGAGCTCCATTCTATTCCTCTGAATTTCCGGGCAATATGCCTCAGACTTTCTGTTTTTCAAATGAATGAAATTGAGCGATGCTGGATGCAGGTCAGGGAGCTCATCATGTCAGAGACAACACAGACAACAAGTCCATCCCGGCGGCCGGCTGACCGCCAATGGAATCACCAGGTGCAGTTGCCTGTTCAGGTTTCCCCGGTATTCATCTGGCCGCCGAACCCGCGCAGGATTTTGTCCTGGTTCTGGAACTCCTGGTTTCTGATTTCCGAGAAGTTCATTCTGGTTGGCATCGCCTTTGTCTGCTGGCTGTATCTGCATCCGGCGCTGGAACGCTGCAAGCAATTCGAATTCGGCTGGATTGCGGAGATCCATTTGCGCAATCTCGGCCTTATGTTTCTCGTGGCTGGAGGGTTGCATCTCTACTTCTACACCTGGAAACGGCAGGGCAATGACAGGAAGTACGATGCCCGGCCGCTCGCCAGGGGGCGTGCATTCACCTTGGGAAATCAAGTGTTTGACAACATGATTTGGTCTTGCGCCAGCGGGGTCACGATCTGGACCGCGTATGAAGCGGTGATGATGTGGAGCTTCGCCAATGGCTATTTGTCGATCCTGAACTTCAGCGAAAATCCTGTGTGGTTTGTGGTGATCTTCGCCCTGGTGCCCCTGTGGGAGTCGCACTATTTCTATTGGATCCACCGGCTGCTGCACGTGAAAGTCCTGTACGACCTTGCGCACAATCTGCACCACAGGAACACCAATGTGGGGCCCTGGTCCGGGTTTTCCATGCATCCCATCGAGCACATACTCTATCTGGGCTCCGTGCTGGTGCACTGGCTGATCGTTTCCCATCCGGTGCACGTGATGTACCATCTTCAATATCTTGCCTTGACGGCCGCCACGACACACTCGGGTTTTGAAGGTGTCGTGGTCAAGGATAAGAACCGCCTCGCGCTTGGCACGTTTCACCATCAGATGCATCACCGCTATTTTGAGTGCAATTACGGCAGCCTGGAAATCCCGTGGGACAAGTGGTTCGGCTCCATGCACGACGGCACGCCGGAAAGCCACGAGCGCATGAAAAAGCGCCGCTGGCAGCAGGCTGAGGGGTAAGCGAGCTGATTTTGGGTTGAGCGTTCGTTAACAGTCGCAGGCTACTTTGAAGGCAGCTGATTTCGACAAGCGGAGTAATTCCATGGAAACGCCTGCGGGCAACGGGCAGGGATGGCGCGACCCTTTCGATTTTCCTTACGGTGTGGGATGATCGGCGCAGGCGGATTGAGCCTGATTGCCCTGGGTTTGTCGGTCTGGAGCGGTTCACAGAGTCTCGACCGGAACAGCATATTCCCGCCAGGGAACCTTGCCCCTTGAGGCGGCCGGGTATCGCGGCTAGGGATATCGAATGGCTTACGCGTACAAGGAATTCCCTTATGTAACCCCGCCCGCCTTGAGCGGCGAGAGTGAAACACGTCATCGGGTTGTCATCGTCGGTGCGGGGCCAATTGGCCTCGCGATGGCCATTGATCTGGCGCTGAAGGGTGTGCCGTCAGTTGTGCTCGACGACAACAATATGGTCTCGACCGGGTCGCGCGCAATCTGCTGGGCCAAGCGGACGCTGGAAGTTTTCGACCGGTTGGGCGTTGGCAAACGTATGGTTGAAAAAGGGGTGACCTGGAAGGTCGGCCGGCTCTACCGCGGCGAGGAAGAGGTCTGCAATTTTGATCTGCTTCCTGAAGATGGTCATCGGATGCCGGCATTTATCAACCTCCAGCAATATTATGTGGAGGAATATCTGGTCGCGCGCTGCAGGGAGTTTCCTGAGCTGATTGCCCTTCGCTTCAAGAACAAGGTGGTCAGCGTTTCGCAATCCGGTGACCAGGTGAGTGCGAAAGTTGATACGCCCGATGGAGCATATGAGATCGAGGCCCAATACCTCCTTGCCTGTGACGGTGCAGGTTCGCCTGTGCGTCAGATGATGGGCCTCGACTTTGCAGGTCAACTGTTTGAGGAGCGCTTCCTGATCGCGGATATCGTCATGGAAGCGGACTTTCCATGCGAACGCCGTTTCTGGTTTGAGCCGCCGTTCCACGCAGGCCAGTCCGCACTTCTTCACAAGCAGCCCGACAATATCTACCGCATCGACCTGCAGCTGGGTTGGGACGCGGATCCGGAGGAGGAAAAAAAGCCTGAAAACGTTGTCCCCCGCATAAAACGGATGATTGGAGATCGCCCGTTCGAGATCGACTGGGTTTCCGTCTACACGTTCCAGTGCCGCCGCCTCGAACGGTTCCTGCATGACCGGGTGATCTTCGCTGGTGACAGCGCCCACGTGGTCAGCCCGTTCGGCGCGCGAGGCGGGAATGGCGGGATCCAGGACGTGGACAATCTGGGGTGGAAACTGGCGCTTGTTCTGTCGGGCGAAGGCAGCCCGGATCTGCTGGAAAGTTACAACACCGAGCGCACGTTCGGTGCCGATGAGAACATTATGAACTCTTCGCGCTCCACAAACTTCATGTCGCCAAAGGAAGGGCCCGAGACGCTGTTTCGCGCGGCTGTGCTGGATCTGGCGGGGGAAGCTCCCTTTGCACGCGTCATGGTGAATTCGGGCCGCCTGTCTGTGCCGTGTGCACTGGACCTGCGGGGTGCAGATTCAAACGAGCTCCCCGTTGCCACCAGGCCCGGCACCTCAATGCTTGATGCGCCGCTTGATGACGAATGGTTGCTGGAGAAGGTTGGCGGTGAATTCATGATCCTGGGCCTGAACACCGAAGCGGGCGAGATTGAAGGCGCCCGCACGCTTAATCTGAAAGCCGGTGGCCTGTTGGTGGAGCGCTATCTTGGAGCTGCAAGGCAAGCCGTCTATCTGATCCGTCCGGACCAGCATATTGCCGCAAGATGGCTGGACTTCGATCCGGCCAGCCTTTCTGCGGCCATCGCAAAAGCCAAGGGACATTGAGGATGGCATCGCTCATCGAAACCCCTAACATTGCCGACCGCGACGGATTTTACCAGGAGCTGCTGAAGTGTCACGATGGTCTGGATGAGGCGCAGAGCAACGCTCTCAATGCGCGTCTCGTCCTCATTCTGGCAAACCATATCGGCGACGAAGAAGTTTTGCAGGAAGGTCTGGCGTTGGCGGCGCGGACGGGGTAGGGAACGCCCAGACATGTCTCGCTTCCGGGGGGCCGATATCATGGCACGATTCAACCGCATCCTCGTCACAGGTGCCGCCGGCGCTTTGGGCGGTGTTCTGCGCAAAGGACTTGCACCTCTGGCAAATACCATCCGGGCCTCCGACATGAAGGAAATGGAGCCGGCCGGCCCAAGGGAAGAAACGGTCATCTGCGAGCTGGGCGATCTTGATGCGGTGATGAAGTTGGTCGAAGGCTGCGATGCCATCGTCCATTTTGGCGCCGTGCCAGTCGAACGCCCGTGGGCAGAGATTCTCAAGTCCTCGATCATCGGCGGTTACAATGTCTACGAGGCCGCGCGCCGTCTCGGCAACAGGCGCATTGTCTATGCAAGCTCGATCCATGCCGTCGGCTATACGCGCCGCGAGGATGGTGCAGATGTGGATACGCCCCACAACCCGGATTCTCTCTACGGTGTCTCCAAGTGCTTCGTTGAGGATCTTGCCCGGCTGTATTTCCGCAAATTCGGCATGGAAAGCGCGCTGTTACGCATCAACACCTCGATCCCGGAACCGAAAGACCGCCGCCATCTCTCAACCTGGATGAGCTATGACGACCTGATCCAGCTGGTAAGCCGCTGCCTGGAAGCCGAGCGCCTTGGCTGTTCGGTGCTTTACGGGATTTCCGATAACCGAGAGCGTTTCTTCAACAACGACAAGGCGCGCCATATCGGTTACGTGCCCAGGGACAGCGCAGAAGATTATCGCGAGAAAGTGGAAGCTGCCACAGAACCCGGCGACCCGCATCACCCGGCGGTTGAGTATGTGGGCGGCGTTTTCTGCGACATGGGCCACCCGGATGATGATGAGGTTGCCGATTCCGGAGGGTAGGGACGTAATAGGCCCGACGTCATGAATGCAGGTGCCTCTGCCCTTGAGAATATTGACCTGTTGCCCTTGCCCTTTCGCGTTGATCATCAGAACGAAGATGGCGGCACGAAAGCCGAAGAACACGAAGCCGGGCCATCCTGCCCAAATGTTTGCCCCGGTGGGTATCGTGATAACGCCGATAACTGTGAAAGCGGCCGCGATGCAGGGCAGCCCGACCGGAGAAGCCATGCTCTGCGCTTCTGCGGAGCCTTGTATCGACTGGTGAAAGCGGCTTTTCTGCCGATTTCTCAAGGTGTTTCGTCTGCTGGTTTATCCAGAAATACATTACGGAGAGGTAGACGGCGTATATATTCGTCGAGGACCTGGCCCGATATGATGATGCGTTCCCCAGGCGGCTCGCCATCGACGCAGGCATTCCGGAGCCTGTTCCCATCCAGTTCGCCCAACGGAATGTGACCGAAAACCGGCCCAGAACGTGTCGCCATCGCCAGGGAGGCAGACGGACCAGCGGCCGGTTGGGGGACACCGGCAGGTTGTGGACTGGTATCCTGGTGTCGAGGCAGGCGAATGCCGGTCCCGGGCAAATAGGGAGTAGCTGGATTCTGGTTCATGGGCTGGAGTCTCTGCTCTGGCATCAGTTCTGGCATTGTCGGCGGCCTGATATGCCGTTTTTGCGATCAGGGAGGCTGTTGAGCGGATCAGGGACGACGATCAGGCTATGTATACGATCCGCAGAAAGCACGACTCGTAAAGCGATGGCATGGACCTGGCTTCAAGTGCCTCGAGTGAAAATTATCGTGAGAAAATCAGGGAAGTCGCGGAGCTGTCAGACCGCCTGATAGCCGCGAATGCCAGGCCGACAGTGTAAAAGAACAGGCGCAAGCTGATGATCTCGCAGCTTTGACGGACGTCCTTGTAAAGCGCAAAAGGCACGCTTCGTTTTGCTTTACGCCGTTGAGGCAACTGTTTGGAGGTTCTGCGCTGGCATCTGAGCGCGCGAAAATTCATGTGCGTTCAGCGACCAGGCTAGCATGATCGATGGCGGGCGCTTTAAGGTGACAGTCAAAACGAACTTGAGTGCTATAGTGTCTCATAGGAATCAAGGACGCCAGCCACTTTGCCGTCAAAAGCCTTCACCAAGTTTGAAAAGAAGATGCTTGTTGATGTGTATAGGCCGCGCGAAAGGCCATGACACATTAAACCACGCTGGACAAGGTCGAAGATCGGGCATATAACCCGTAGTGGCGTCCTGATGCTCTGCGAACCTTGGGAACTCATGTGGAGGAACGGCCATCGAGGTTGCAGGTCACTTAGCAGACCGAGCCCTGACCCAACCCAGCTCCCCTCGGCAAAACGAGCTGTCTCGACAATGCTCGGTACTGAGAAGGTTCTTGCAGGTTTTGGTTGGAAACGCTATGTGCAGGAAGCACTAGTTGAACACGCTTGGTAGCCCTTCATGTGCCAACCTATGAAACAGACCAGAAGCTACTCTGTTGGAAAGAACCATCCAATTGGACCAAAGGAAAAGAACCATCCACGATCCGGAAACTTCAGCAACGGAAGCGTTGCACCAGAGATAGCAGGGACTACGTCCATTGAGCAATAACTATGTGCTCAGCCTACCCCCGTTCACAATTTCACGGTTCGGGAGGATTTCTCGACCGGAATGACTTCGCGCTGTATTGAATGTCAGCTTTCGTGGTATAACGAGCGCATGCATCCGCGGCAAGCCCGATATCCTCCCTTCATGCCGTAGTGCCTGCAAGTTCAACGCGTTCGTCACGTGGAAGCCGTCATCTTCGCTTACGAGCGGCGACCCGTGAGCAAGCTGCGCAACAAGCTATACGCTCAGTGAAAGTTCGCCTGAAAGGCTGTCGCAGTCAAAGAGACATGGGCGTCTAGCGGCGGATGCAACTCAAACGCTTTCGGCTCACGCGAGAAGTTCCAGAGGCGGAAGAGGCACCATTCCGACCGGCGCTCTTCGGCGGCCACAACGGGATGGAGATTTGGCGTCACATCAGTACGCCTGTGTCCGGCGTCAGCTTGGACATGCACCAGGTTGCGATGGCTGCAATACCATCGTCTTGCGGCCAGGTCTCGACCGGCCATTCAATGAGGCGGCTAAAAGTTCTCCGGCCAAGCCTAGCCTTGATTCATCCCGACCCGCCACATCGAACCGCGCGACATGCAGCATCTGCGCAATTCGGCGGCAGACGTTCGACAGCGTCGGCGACGGCCTCAGATCTTGCAGCCTCGTGCACATGGCTTCGCTTGCCAGGATCCCAAGCCAAGCCGGATCCAGGCCAACCAACGCGCAGAAGCATCGACCAAAGTCATCTGGAAATTGAACGCTGGCTTGTAGCCAGGGATCCAATCTTCGCGAGCCCCTTCAGCACAGCGCTGATATTCTGATGCTTGAACTCGATCGAGCCTTCCGTTCGGCTCCGTAAAACGGCGCAGCTGCGCCGGTTTGGCCTTGTTATAGGGACGGCCCGCCATGTCCTCGACCAGCATCGCGAAGTAATCCGCGACGATCAGATCGTTCTCGTTGTCCGTCCATGACCCGTTCGACATGGGCCAGCCTATGAGACGAAAGTCTGTTTGTCACCAACGGTTTCACGCAGCCATTCGTTCTTTCCCTCACAACCTGCCGCCTTCGGGTGTCTCTGTTCGCACCGGCAGCAAACGAACCCGCTTCAACTGCGGCGTAGTCCGATTTCAGCAAACCACAGAAAAGACGCTACTTTTTGAATCCGTCTCGATTTGGGTGAAGGGCGGATGGAAAGAGACGCGGGGCGTTCAGAGACGGATTTCGGCCAAAACGCCAGTCTCCGAAAGTCGGATGGCCTCGCTGAACCCCTTTGAAACAGAAAGAAAAAAGGCCCCCACCGGGGCCTCGTCTCGGGTTTGCAATGTGCAAGTGGGGAGGTAATGAGTCGTCTGGCAGCGAACTCTCTCTCGTGCCAGCTTCGGACCCCGAGGGACCCGCGAGAAACCCTGCGCAAATCTGACGCTCAATGGAAAATCAGCTTATCAACCAGGCCCGAAGTCATCCCGGAAGCGGAAGGGTTGCCACAACGGCGCTGCTCGGCAAGCCTTCCCTGCAATCGCCCCCTTCTACTCAAGATTGTGCATTCCGCGACAAACTCCCGAAATTACGCAGGATTTCGATTGAACGCGACATGACTCCCTGTTAGCGTGCAGACAGCATAAAAAATGGGCGCGCATATTAACCATGCGCGCCGAGCCGGGAGTGCGAAGTGGATAGTGACAAGTCGGAGCTTCGTTGGGGGGTCGCGCAGCGCCTCGGGTTCATCGAGTTCCGATTGTTTTGGGAGGGGCGAGTGAACCGCAGCGATTTGATGGAGCAGTTCGGACTGTCGGTGAACCAGGCGTCCGCCGACCTGAATCGCTACATCGGCTTCGCCCCGGACAACATGGTCTATGACAGGAGTGCACGGACCTATGTCCCAGGCCCAGACTATTCCCCGCAGTTCCTGAAGCCTGACGCCAGCCGCTATCTCGCGCAACTGCGGTCCCTGGCCGATGGCATCCTGGACAGCGACGATACCTGGATTGCTGCACTGCCATCCTACGATGCTGCGCCCACGCCAGCCCGTGGCATGAACCCAGTCACTCTGCGAGACATTGTCGGCGCCATCCGCCGCTCTGAGGCCATCGAGGTCAGGTACCAGTCCCTCTCGCGCCCCGAGCCGAGCTGGCGGTGGATCGCGCCTCACGCCATCGGGTTCGACGGCTTCAGATGGCATACACGGGCATTCTGCAAGACCGACGAGGTCTTCAAGGACTTCCTGCTTTCGCGCATCCTCGAAACGCGCGGTGTTGAACATAGCGAAATCACGGATGCAGCCGACGCAGACTGGCAACAGCACGTCACGCTTGAAATCGGCCCCCACCCTGAACTCTCCGAAAGCCAGAAGAAAGTGATCGCTCTGGACTACGGGATGCGCGGTGGCAAGGCGCAGATCAAGGTTCGACGCGCTCTGCTCTACTACGCGCTCAAGCGTCTCGGGCTCGATACCGACCCCGGCGCACGCAAGCCGCAGGATCAGCAGATCGTGCTGCTTGAAACCCGCGAGGTCCCGGGATAACAAGACTTGAGGACATAAGGAACGGAGCCAGCGTCTCTGGTGTCGTGCCAGACCAGTCGGTCGAAGTCGTGTCCGTCGACTGGATCGGCGATCAGGCCCTGAACCTCGTGTATAGGATACCGGGCGGTTCGGTTTCGGAAACCACGCTCTATTCGGAAACCACGCTCTATAGAGACGATGAGCACCGGCTGAGCGTTGAGCAGCGGGGGCGTGCCTGGTCGTTTGATGCAGACGGGTCTTTGCTGCGTTTGGTGACGGAAGCAAACCGGATCAAGCTGGCGCACCGTTTCGACCCCTATCTGGCAATCCACACAAGCCTTGTGGATCCCCTCCCGCACCAGATCCTGGCCGTCTATGGCGAGATGCTGCCGCGCCAACCGCTTCGGTTCCTTCTGGCCGACGACCCCGGCGCCGGCAAAACCATCATGGCCGGTTTGCTGATCAGGGAGTTGATTGCGCGGAGCGATCTCGAGCGTTGCCTCATCGTTGCACCCGGCGGCCTGGTCGAGCAATGGCAGGACGAACTGGGCGAAAAGTTCTCGCTGGAGTTCGATATCCTCTCACGAGACATGATCGAAACGTCCCGATCAGGAAACGTGTTCAACGACCGTAACCGCCTTATCGCGCGTCTGGACGTTTTGGCCAGAAACGAGGAGCTGCAACAAAAGCTTCTGTCATCAAGTGAATGGGATCTGATCGTCTGCGACGAAGCGCATCGCATGTCTGCCAGCTTCTTCGGCGGCGAGGTGAAATACACCAGGCGTTATCAGCTCGGCCAGCTACTCGGTCAGGTTTGCCGTCACCTGCTTCTGATGTCAGCCACGCCGCACAATGGCAAGGAAGAGGACTTTCAGCTGTTTATGGCTCTTCTCGACGGCGATCGGTTTGAAGGCCGTTTCCGCGACGGCGTTCACTACGCGGACAGCACCGACATGATGCGCCGCCTGACCAAGGAAGAGCTGCTGAAATTCGATGGCAGGCCGCTTTTCCCGGAGCGCCGGGCCTATACCGTAAAATACGAACTTTCCCCCGAAGAGGCCGGCCTTTACAGCGCCGTGACAGGGTACGTCCGGACCGAGATGAATCGTGTCCAGAGGTTTGCCGACCAGGACGGGAAAAAGCGCAACACTGTCGGCTTCGCCCTTCAAATCCTGCAGCGTCGCCTGGCCTCCTCACCGGCCGCGATCTGCGAATCCCTGAAGAGGCGGCGCGCGCGCCTGGAAGCGGATCTCGCCGAAGCCCGGCTGGCACGCAAAGGCCTTGGCTCTCCCATCCATTCCGCCGACGTCACCGAGGAAGTCCTCAAGAACATCGAGGAGCTCGGGCAGGATGAGGTCGATCATCTTGAGGACCTGATCTCGACCGGCGCGACGACCGCCGAAACGGTGGAACAGCTTGAAATCGAGGTTCGGACCCTCAAGGACCTCGAGGCCATGGCGCTTGGCGTTCTTCGATCCGGAAAGGATACGAAATGGACGCAGCTCGACAGGATTCTCGATGACGATCTGATGGTCGACGCGGATGGAAACCGCCGCAAGCTGATCATCTTTACCGAGCCAAAAGACACGCTCCACTATCTGGTGGAAAAGGTACGCGCCAGGCTTGGCAAACCGGACGCCGTCGAGGTCATCCACGGCGGTGTGACACGCGAGGAGCGCCGGAAGGTGGTCGAGCGGTTCATGCAAGACCGTGACATGCTGGTGCTCATCGCCAACGACGCCGCGGGCGAAGGTGTAAACCTTCAGCGCGGACACCTCATGGTCAACTATGATTTGCCATGGAATCCGAACAGGATCGAGCAACGCTTCGGTCGAATTCACAGGATTGGCCAGACCGAGGTCTGCCACCTCTGGAATCTTGTCGCGGCCGACACCCGCGAAGGCGAGGTTTATGCCCGCCTGCTTGAAAAGCTGGAGGCCGCGCGGGAAGCTCTTGGGGGTCGCGTCTATGATGTCCTTGGCGAACTGTTCGAGGGAACAGCTCTCAGGGACCTGCTTTTTGAGGCGATCCGGTACGGAGAGCAGGAAGACGTCAAGGCCAGGCTCTTCACTGTCGTGGACGGAGCTGTCGATCAGAACCACCTGTTGCAGCTCCTTGAGCGCCGGGCCCTGACGGATGCCTCCATGCCCCGGGCAAGGGTTCACGAGCTGCGCATTGAGATGGAGCGAGCGGAAGCGCAAAGGCTTCAGCCGCATCACGTGCAGAGCTTCCTTGTCGAAGCGTTCAGGCAGCTCGGCGGCCGGATCAGGCGCCGTGAGGAAGGTCGCTGGGAAATCGCCCACGTTCCCATGCGCCTCAGGGAGCGAGACCGGCAGATTGGCTCAGGCGCGCCGATCCAGAAGAAATACGAACGCATCTGCTTCGAAAAGAGCAGGATCCATCAGCAACCTGTCGCCGCCTTTGTGTGCCCCGGGCACCCGCTGCTCGATTCCGTGATCAGCCTGATCCGCGAGCGCCACGATCACCTGATGAAGCGCGGAGCCATCCTGGTCGACGACGCCGACCCGGGCGAGGAGATCACCGCACTGTTTCTGCTTGAGCACAGCGTTCAGGACGGGCGCGCCACGGCGAGCGGCAAGGCACACATCATTTCAGAACGGCTGCAATTCGCTGCCATCAACAGCACGGGGGAAGCGACCAACGCAGGCATTGCCCCGCACCTGAACCTGCGTCCTGCCAGGCCTGAAGAGACCGCGCCGGTGCAGACCCTGCTGGATGAGGATTGGTTGCGGAACGACCTGGAGAAGACCGCCGTTCGTTTTGCAACGGTGGAGCTGGCCCAACGGCATGTGGCCGAGATCAAGGCGCGCCGTCTGCCCGAGATCGACAAGGTCGAACAGGAAGTGCGCGCGCGCCTCAAGAAGGAAATCAACTACTGGGATGCGCGGGCGTTTGAACTCAGGGAAGAAGAGCGGGCCGGAAAGAAAACCCGTCTGAACTGGCAAAACGCTCAACGGCGCGCAGAAGACCTGGCAGAGCGTCTGAAACGCCGCATGGAAGTGCTGGAGCAGGAGCGGTTCATCTCGGCCCGGCCTCCACGCGTGCGCGGCGGCATGGTGGTCCTCCCGCACGGTTTGCTCAGAACGCTCAGCCCCACCCCGGAACTGGCCGGTGCCGGGGCAAACGGGTTTTCAGAGGATCCCGTGGCTCGCCGCGAGATCGAGCTCGCCGCCATGGCCGCCGTCATCGACGCGGAAAAGGCGCTGGGGAATATGCCGTTGGATGTGTCTGCCCAGAAGGTCGGCTACGACATCGCCTCCTGCGACCCCGATGCGGGCCATCTGCGCTTCATCGAGGTCAAGGGGCGAATCGACGGCGCGGACACGGTGACGGTCACGCGGCAGGAGGTCATCACCTCGCTGCACGAGCCGGAAAAGTTCATTTTGGCAATCGTCCTGGTCGAGAACGGCTTTGCCCGCGAGCCGCGTTATGTGCGAAAACCGTTTACGCAGGAACCCGAGTTCGGGGTCACCGCGATTCAGATGAACATCAAGAACCTGCTTGAGCGGGCGGAGGAGCCGGGATGAAGAAGAAGAGCATCAAGTTCTCGCTCCTTCGTTGAAAACACCGATGAAATCAGGAAGTTCACGAAACGCGCCGAGGCGCATCTGACCAGGGAAGATCAATACTGGTGCTACGATCTGGCAATCATACGCCTGCACCGTGAATTTGAAGGTTTGATGCTGAACTGCCTGATTGCGCTCATCAACAGCAACCCGACGGCTTTCTCGGAGAAGTTAAAGGAGCGGGATTTTCCGGACCACATGAACGTAGCAGTCTGTGAGTATCTGATCTGTGGCGACGGATATTTCGATTTCAAAGGAGGTCAAAAGAGTCTGCTAAGCGAGATCAAGAAGTTTGTAGATAATGAGCATTGGCTACCAAAAATAGTAGGGAATCCGGATTACAAGAAGGTGCTTAGCAGAATTTGCGCCCTCAGAAACTTCGCCGCACATAACAGCATTGGGTCGAAGAGAGCCGCGTTGCAAGTGATTCCCGAGAAGAAAATGTTGTCGTGCGGCGCATGGCTGAGTAGCCAGGGTCGTTTCAACAAAATCTGTAAGGAGCTAAAAGGATTAGCCGAGGAAATCAAAGCTGAAGCGCCGTACTGAAAGAAATTCCCATAACCCAAACCTGCAAGAAGAAACTCATCGAGGTTGCCATTCCGCTGGAGGCGATCAATGCGGCGGCGGTGCGGGAGAAGTCGATCCGGCACGGGCATCCCAGCACGCTGCATCTGTGGTGGTCGCGGAAGCCGTTGGCGGCGTGCCGGGCGGTGCTGTTTGCGCAGCTGGTGGACGATCCCTCCAGCCTGCCGGACGAGTTCCCGACGGCGCAGGCGCAGGAGGCCGAGCGCAAGCGGCTGTTCGCCATCATCGGGGACCTGGTGAAATGGGAGAACTCGACCAACGCGGAGGTGCTGGAACGCGCGCGGGCGGAAATCCGCAAAAGCTGCGGCGAACCGCTGCCGCCGGTCTGTGACCCGTTTTCGGGCGGCGGATCGATCCCGCTGGAGGCGCAGCGTCTGGGCCTGCCCGCCCATGGCTCCGACCTGAACCCGGTGGCGGTGACGATCGGCAAGGCGATGATCGAGCTCCCGCCGAAATTCAGGGACAGGGAACCGGTCCATCCCGGCATCAAGGAGCGCAACCATTACCGCAATGCCGAAGGGCTGGCGGAGGACGTGAAACATTACGGCGCATGGATGCGGGAGAAGGCGTGGGAGCGCATCGGGCATCTTTATCCGCAGGTGGACCTGCCGAAAGAGTATGGCGGCGGAAAGGCGACCGTGATCGCCTGGCTCTGGTCGCGGACGGTTCCGAGCCCCGACCCGGCCTTTGCCGGCGTGCAGGTGCCGATAGCATCGAGCTTTCTGCTGAGTTCGAAAAGCCGGTAAGGAGGCTTGGATTGAGCCAATAGTTGACAAGCAAACACGCTCGATCGACTATCGGGTTCACAATGGTGGTACAAAAGAACAGATTGCCAAAGCGAAACAAGGTGTGAAGGTTGGCCGGGCGAATTTCCGATGTCTCTTTTCCGACGCCGCAATCGAGACTTCCTACGTCCGCCAGCAAGCCAAGATGGGCAACATGGCGGAAGTGCTAATTGGCATTGTTGCTGAAGGCAACAGAAGCCGTCTCTTTTTGAGTCCTTCCTCGCAACATGAGGACATTGCTCGCTCAGCCATCCCAAGCTCGAAACCTGAAGGAGTGGTGCCAACGCCGTCTCATGACGTCGATAGGCTTCCAATGTATGGAATGCCCACTTGGGGTGATGCATTCGCGGACCGCCAGTTGGTCGCGCTGAACACCTTCAGCGACCTGGTCCATGAAGCTCGTGCACAGATTGAAGCTGACGCACTTTCGGCGGGCATGGCAGCAAACCAGGTCCCCCTTCGCGACGGCGGCACGGGAGCCAAAGCCTACGCCGAGGCGGTGAGCGTGTATCTGGCGTTTGCAATTTCCCGTATGGCAGACCGTGGTAGCACTATCTGCTCTTGGGACTCAGGGTATACTAAGATTCGCAATACGTTCGGTAGGCAAGCTATTCCAATGACATGGGACTACGCCGAAGCAAATCCGTTTTCCTCTTCGTCCGGCAACTGGACAGCCATGCGCGACTGGGTCTGGAAGGTTGTCTCTGCCTTCATGCCCACGGCAGAAGGAACGGAAACGCAGCAAGATGCACAAACCGTTGTCTATCCTGCGAACGCCGTCATCTCCACCGATCCGCCCTATTACGACAATATCGGCTACTCCGATCTTTCGGACTTTTTCTACTCTTGGATGAGGCCAATAATGAAGTCTCTATTTCCAAGCATTTTTTCTGTTCTGGTCACTCCAAAATCTGAGGAGTTGATCGCTGCATCGCATCGGCATGGGAGTAAGAAAGAGGCCGAGGAATTCTTTCTCCAAGGCATGAGTAAGGCCGTGGCAAACATGGCAGCGCAATCGTCCGAACGCTTCCCGGCGACAATCTATTATGCCTTCAAGCAAAGCGAAATCGCGCAGGAAGGTATAAGCTCGACTGGGTGGGCGACATTCCTGCAAGCCGTGATTGAAGCGGGTTATTCGGTGGTGGGAACCTGGCCGATGCGCACCGAAATGGCGAACCGCATGATTGCCTCCGGCACCAACGCCCTCGCCAATTCGGTCATCCTCGTCTGCCGCAGGAAGGAATGAGACGGCGGAGACCATCGACCCGCTCCGAGTTCATCCGTGCCCTGAAACGCGAACTGCCGCCGGCCATCGCCGAACTTCAGGCCGCCAATCTCGCGCCCGCCGACATGCCGCAATCGGCCATCGGTCCCGGCATGGGCGTCTTCTCGCGCTACACTGCCGTGCTTGAGGCCAACGACAGCCCGATGAGCGTCAGGACGGCGCTGCAACTCATCAATGCCGAGCTTGACGAGTACCTCGGCGGCATTCAGGGCGAGTTCGACCCGACACGCGCTTCGCCATCAACTGGTTCGAACAGCACGGCACGGGCAAGGGCGACTATGGCGTGGCCGACAACCTGGCCCGTGCCCGCGGTATCTCGGTCGACAGCGTCAGGCACGCCGGCATCGTCGAAAGCGCGGCCGGCAAGGTGCGCATCCTGAAGCGCGACGAGCTCGACCCGGAATGGGAGCCACAGACGGACACCCATCTGACGGTGTGGGAATGTCTGCAACACCTCGTGCGGAGCCATGAGCAAGACGGCGTGTCGTACAACACGGCGCTGCTATTGCGAAAGATCGACGACAGGGCCGGGGCGGTGAAAGACCTCGCCTATTGCCTCTACGACATCTGCACCGGCAAGCGGCAGGATGCGAAGGAGGCAACCGCCTATAATGCCCTGATCGCCGACTGGCCGGACCTGACCCGGGAAGCCGCCGCGATCCACGACACGCGCGGTCCCGGCCAGACAAGCCTGGATTTGTAAGGAAACGATCATGGCAAGGAGCACACACCGGCACGTCTTCGACGGCAGGAAGCTGGACACCCGCAATGACCTCCGGCTTTGGGGGTTGTGCTGTGATTCACTGGAGGCATTGGATTCATTGAAGGGAGCCCATGGAGGCCCCCTCGTGCCTGCGCCCGGGCAGGGTAACACCGAAGCCGGGAAGGTTGCGGTCAGGGCTGGCAGATCAGCAAAACAGCTCTGGCCGGGCAAGCAGAACAAGGCGCATCGGAAAGGCAGATACGGTCTGTTTATCCGCACTCCCGGTCTGGCCCGCGCCGAAGCCAAACCCACACGCGCCACTCTCGCCTGCACCTTCGACCGGCCGATCTTCCACGAACGACGATGCTCCGCAGGATAGGGGCGTCTGAAATCGAGCGCGCTGGATATACCACCCGACCGCGCACGACAATGCTCCGCAGGATGGGGGCGTCTGAAATCCATCGAAAGGCCCCGCACCAGGCCGGAATAACCGGAAATAGCCGCAACTGCGCCCCACCGCCGCTCACCCGAGGCGAGCAGACGCTCAACTCCGGAAGAGACCGGAATAGTCAGGTGTTGCGGGTGTTCAGGTTCTGCTCTGATTAGCGGCAGAGCTTGTATTGCCCTGAGTAGGTTTTGTAGCGGCCTGTGTTTGGATTGAATGAACGGAACTTGCGGCGGCAATAGTCGTACCACTCATCGGTCCAAGGTTCAGGAGCTACATCATAGGCTGGGTCCGGCTGCGTGTAGACACGCTGTGCAGAGGGCCGGTAGGCAACCATGCAGCGCTCAAACTCACGCTTGTAGATTTCTTCGCGCTGGGCAAGGCTGATTCCTGCGCCACCGACGGCGCCAGCCGAACCACCGATGATCGCGCCTTTGGCAGCACCTTTACCGCCACCAAGAATACCGCCGAGGATCGCGCCCACAGCAGCACTGCCGGCGCCGGCGCCCAACGCTGCTTCACCTGGACGGCGCGCACGATGTGCTCTGCGTGTGGCCTTGCGGTGGCAGTGCTCTTCACGCGACTGTGCCCCTGCTTCCGAAACGACTGCGTCGGTCGTGATGGAAAAAAGGCCCAATACAGCTCCTGCACAGGTCAACATTGCAAATTTCTTCATTAGATCATGGTCCTTTGCCCTAAAAGGGGAGTGGCCGAACTTGGCCGTATCCATACCCGCTCTCGCTCCTGTCTGGTCCTCTGCCATAAAACTGAGGCCGGATTTTGACAGGGCAAAAGGTTTGGTGGTTGTCCGCTGCAGAAGACGATTTAACGGCTAATAATTTCTTGCGCTTCGGCGACCATCTTCTCAACAAGATCAACCGCCGGCATGGTTCTGTTCAGGCTCATGGCCTGGCCGGACCACAGGGCGACAAAATCAGGTGACCCTGCTTGAGTGCTTGCCTTGCGCAATGGGCCCGTGGCCGTGTTCAGGAGCGGGAAATCGGGCAAGTTCTCATCATGGGCGGCCATTTGTTCAATGTACCGGTTGGTGATGCCCCGGGCCGGCCGGCCGGAAAAAGCACGGGTAAGGCGTGTGTCTTCGTCCGAAGCTTCCAGTAATGCTTTGCGGTGAACTGCCGGTGTTGCCGCTTCTTCGGTGGTCAGGAACGCAGTCCCGGGCTGGACGCCCGCTGCGCCAAGCGCGAACGCCGCGGCGATCCCCCGCCCGTCTGCAATGCCGCCAGCGGCAATAACCGGGATACTGACAGCATCAACGACCTGGGGCACCAGTGCCATGGTGCCGACGCCCGCCTCATGCTGGTCGATGGCGAATGTGCCCCGGTGGCCACCTGCTTCCAGTCCCTGGGCGACGACTGCATCGCATCCACCTTCTTCGAGAAGACGGGCCTCGCGCGCGGTCGTGGCCGAGCTGATGACAATCATCCTGGCATCCTTGATGGCCCGCACCATATGTTGCGCGGGAAGTCCGAAATGAAAACTGACCACTCTGGGGCGCAGCTCCAGCATCACGTCCAGCATATCTTCGTCGAACGGAAAATTTGTTGCGGCAAAATCAGGTACGTCGCCAAGATCCAGTTCGTCAAAATAAGGTTTCAGGAGTTTGGTGGCGTGCTTGTTCTTTGCCGGGTCATCCCCGGGTGGCTCGTGGACAAAGAAGTTCGCATTGATCGAGCGGTTGGTTGCCATCATGGTTTTGGCGATCTCTTCGCCTGTGCGCTCTGCACTCATCATCGCACAGCCCAGGGATCCCATTCCACCGGCGTTTGAGACGGCAGCCGCCAGTTCCGGCGTTGTGGATCCGGCCATGGGTGCCTGAATGATGGGGTGCTCAATACCAAGCAGGTCAATCAAGGCTGTATTGGGCCACATGGATGGGCTCCTTCTTGTTGCAAGCTATCTGAGGAGTGCGGTTGGTGTGCCCTCAGGGCTATTTTGCCATATCTCTGATGAGGTCGAAACTGATGCCGGTTCCCCTGACGATCATGGTCCAATGGGTGAAGTCGGTGGCGTTTGGACAGGAGTTCCCGCGTCCGTGGAAAATCAGCCTGACGTTTGCTGTCCGTTTTGCCCGGTCGCCGGTGCCGGTCACTTGTCCGTCGCTTTGTGGTCTCCACTCTTTGTAAAGCGCAGGGCCTCCTGCGCCGAATGGCGCGCCGCTATCGCGGGTGTCAACCTCGAAACGCTCCAGCATTGGCGGAAAAGGCATCTCGATTGTACCTCTCCTATCTCCACTTGCACTGAGCATGAAACGCCAACCATTGCCAGTTACAATGCTTTTCATCCGATAGCCGTAAAAGTCGCCGGACAGATCTATTTCCGGGGCACCAAAGCCTTCAGCTTCATCTTCGCTGTCTCCATTGGCCAAGCCAGCCCTGGTACCAAACGCGAATTCGTTTATGATGCTAGGCTCGTAATCGTCGGCTGCGGCTTTCGTTTCATTTCTCTGCCCGAATTCTGCGCAGCATGCACAGGCCAGCGGGTGTTTGGCTTGCGGCAGTCAGCGTGCAAGCAAACAGCAGGGAAAGGATCTGGCATTTTGATTTGGCCGGCAGATTGAGTGTGAACATTGCGATCTCCTGTTTGCTGACCCATCCGGCTTGGCCCCTTGTCTCTGTTGAAGATTAGCATAGAATATTGCTAATTACGCGAAGAGGTTAGCAGATGGACCAGATCTATTCCCGCCCGGACAAAACGAAAGACAGCTTCGATCCGGACCCCGAACTGTCATACACGCTCCCGGCGCCGATGTATTATGATCCAACCACGCTGGAAGAAGAAAAGCGCAAGATCTTCCATAGAACCTGGAACAGGCTCGGTCACGCCAGTGACGTTGTCGAGCCTGGCAGTTACATAACCGGCGAAATTGCTGGGCAATTTGTGGCAGCCGTCAGGGGCAGGGACGGAGAGTTGCGGGCATTCTTTAATGTTTGCCAGCACAGAGGTCATTTGCTTTTGCAGGGCAAGGGAAAGCTCAAGAATGTCATTACATGTCCGTATCATGCCTGGGCTTATGACTATGGCGGGCAGCTGGTTGCGGCGCCTGACTGCGAACACGTCAAAGGCTTTGACAAGAAAGACTTCACGATTCCGGCCGTGAGGGTGGAAGGGTTCTTTGGCTTTGTCTTTGTCACTCTTGACCCCAATGCGCGCAGTATGGATGAAACCTACCCTGGGATGCGGGCCGCGCTGGAGAAGAATTTCCCCGCTGTTGAACCTTTGTCTTTGAAGGAACACCGGGAGGTCATTTTCGACATCAAAGGCAACTGGAAAAATGTCGGCGACAACGCGCTGGAATGTTACCACTGTTCGCCGGCGCATAAGGCCTTTGTCGATCTTGTCGATATGGAGACCTACAAGGTTGAGTGCTTTGAGAACTGGTCAATTCAGTACGGGAATTGTCATCCGCAAAACAGCGCCTACGACTATGAAGACGGGGCGACCTGCAATCATCAGTTTCTGGTGATTTTCCTCTTCCCGTCCCTGTTTTTCACCCAGTTCGCCGGAACGGATGGAATAGCCATGTTTTCATTCCTGCCGCTAGAACCTGAACTGACTCATTTGAGCCTGAAATATTATGGTCCGGAATCCGAAATGACAGCGGGCGAAAAAGCGGCGATGGACTATTTCAACGATGTCCTCGGGCCGGAAGATGTCGGACTGGTGGAGACCGTCCAGAAGGGTCTTCATTCCCTTGGCTATCATCAGGGACGATTCATCATCGACACAGCACGCGGTGCGACCCAGGAGCATGCGGTGCACCATTTCCACTCAATGATCACTGACGCGCTTGACGGATAGGGCAGGCGCGGGGGCTAAACGCGCCACTTGATGCTGCAGCCCATTGAGGCGATCTGATTGCGTGGACCCTGTCCCGTTTCAGCCACAAGCATCATGGCCTCGTATAGCTCTCGCTTTGCATTCGGGACGAGTACAGTCTTTGATTCATCCAGCCTGCCACGATACTGCAGTTCCAGATCCTTGTTGAATCCGAAAAAGTCCGGCGTGCACACCGCACCGTAAGCGCGGGCGATTTCCTGACTTTCATCGTGCAGATAGGGAAAGTCGAAGTCGTTCGACTCCGCAAATTCCTTCATCCTTGGAAAAGAGTCTTCGAGGTAGTTCATCGCATCGTTTGCACAGATCGCTGCGACGCCAATGCCAGCGTCTCCCAGATGTGCTGCTTCCTCCACCAGCCGGCCAATGATGGATTTTACATAGGGGCAATGGTTGCAGATAAAGGCAATCAGGGTTCCGCCAGGTCCTGCGATTTCATCAAGCGTATATGTTTTCCCGTCGGTGGCCGGGAGAGAAAATGCCGATGCGGGCCAGCCAAAGTCGCAAATTGAATTTTCCACCAGCACGTCGAACCTCCCGGGAAAAGTCAGTCTGACCGAATTATAACAGGTCCGGCCTGCAAGTGAAGTCACATTGTCTTTTCTCAGAATTAATAATAAAAATTCTGATAATATAAAATAATTTGCAAAATAAAAATAATTAATTTGATCAGTAAGGAAATTAAATTAATTATCTGATTTGAATTAGGAAATTGTTGAAATGAATTATATGAATTTTATTCGATTTTATTTTGCTAGAATGCCTCGCATTGATGCTTCTACATTAAATAATGATCACAATCATCACAACAACAACAATTTTGTACCGTCTGATCAGGAATATCAAACGCGCCAGGCTGCAAATGGCTGGGTGGCAGCCTGACGGAACCGGATCCTGGAGGCTGTATGACGTCAAGATCAACAAGGCTTGTTATTCAGATGGAATCTCTGAGACGCGCAAGGAAGGTACAACTCCGTCCGACGGGCTGCTGGCCATGGTTGGTGCCGATGCCGGAGACCGCGCAGCGGCAAAACTGGTCGATTTCAATCCGGAACAACAGCTTGTATCTCAGATCTGGGGCCTGCAATTCCGTGTCCTGAAGCCGGGTCCGAAAGGGTCCGCTGAAGTTATCCTGTCTGGGGAATTCGAACCAACGGGTTTCTTCGATATCTGGTGGAACAGGCAACAGCAGCGATATCGGAGCTTCCGCTTGCTATAAGTCCGTCCTGACAAATGTGGTGTGGGGCGATATTTCCAGCTCCAAGTGTCTGACCGAGCTCAAGGGTCTTTCGCCGGATATTCTGTCTATCAAATTCATGGTCGACAGCTATACGGTGAGTGGGCCGCAGCAAAGTTTCGGTCGTGTGGTTGGCACGGTTGGGCCAGCGGCCGCAGACGGGCCTCACCACTTCGTACCCGGTCGGCAAATGATCCCGCAAATCAGGGTGAGCCGGGGACAGGTCCTGCCGGTTGGCCAAATCAATTATGGTGTCTGTGTATATGACAAAGACCGCGGCAAGGTACTCTGCGATTTCGGCAACAGTCTCCCCACCACGACAGGCAAAGGCCTGTTCAACATCGGATCGGTCCAATTTGGGATAAATGATACACAGGCAGGTGTTTTCCGGCCTTTGGGCGAAAGCGAATATCAGTCTTCAGAGGACTGGTATGAAAACACGGCCGGAATTGAAGAATTTCCAAAGGGCAGAAAACTCACTACTACTGAAACCACTGCTATCAAAGACAATCTCCTGGTTTGGCACGGGCCCGGTAGTTCAACCCAGCCGCCGGTTTTTGAATCCGAACAGGGGTTTTATGTCCGTCCGGACAATTTTGTGCTCCGGCTGAACCACGGGGAGACCCTGACTTCGAGGGTATACGTCACACACTTCGGCAAGCTGAAGAGCGGAAAGAGCCTTATACCAATGGCGTGCTTGATTGTCTCTCAGGCCTTTTCAACCCGGCTGCTCTCTGGATCCATGCAGACAAGGGAGGATTTCCGATGTCTGCAGCTGTTGGCGGTCGTGATGACTATGATGCTTCGCCCCTTCGCGGCCTTTCCAGGACGAGCGAAGATCTTCGTCAGGCCCGGCGTTTGCTTTCGCTTGCCTGTGTTCATGACGGGATGAGCCGGGCGGATGCGGCGAAGGGGGGTGGGGTGGCCCGGCAGAGCCTGAGGGACCGGGTGCACCGGTTCAACGAAGCCGGGCCCGAAGGGCTGTTCGACCGCCGGGTCCCGCGGCCCCAGATGCGGATGCGGCCCCGATGGCTGAACTTGCTGAGATCATCGAAACCGACCCAAGACCCGGGCCTCATGGAGGCTTTCAAAAAACGTCCCCCAAAGCCTTGCCTCCCCTTTGAACCACAGTCCGGCAGACAAGCCGGTCGAGGTCCGGGTTCAGGACGGGCCCGCATCGGCCAGAAGACCGGCCGCGTCCGCATCCGGGCGCGCAAGGGGACGAGACCGCGATGGCCGGCCGGTCAGCGTTACAAATCGGCCTGCCTGTCCGGCGCGGTGTGCGCAGACAGGGAGACCGGCGCGGCCCTGATGCTGCCATGCTGCCATAGTATTATGGGCGGACACTGGAACAAGGAACCTGCCTCTCAAGGAGATCAGCCGGGCCGTTGCAAAAGGCGCTCAGGCCGCCGTCCTGATGGCCCGCGCGCCGGGGCACACATCCGGCGAGGTGAAGGGCCGGAGACCCTGACCCTGATCTTCCTGCCCGCCAGATCACCGGAGCTCAATCGGGTCGGGAAGGTCTGGCAATCTCTTCGGGAGAACGGGCTCTCCAACCGCCTCCTTGAAGATCAGGCAGACGGTCTTGCCGCCGGATGTGATGTCTGGACCCGGCTCATGAAAGAACCAACGGCAATCGAATCGGGCGCATCTCGCGAGTGGACCCAGAACGGCCAGACCTGAGGGCCGTTAGTATTAATCATGGAACATCACAACCTCACTGTCGGCGGTAAATTGCAGATCAACCTCGATCGCATAATTGGCATCGAGTGCCGCTTGAACGGCGCTCTCGGTATTCTCGACGATTCCCGCAGATACATCGTGCAGGCCGCGGTGAGCGCCCGGGCGAGCTGTTAGCCAGCTCAGAGCTTGCCGCTCGCCCAGTGCCATGGGTTCCAATGGAGTTACTCGATTTCGACAACCGCGTCGATTTCGACCGCCACGTCGAGCGGCAATGAACCTGCGCCAAGAGCGAACCTTGCGTGTTTTCCTGCATCACCGAACACTTTTACCATCAGGTCCGAACAGCCATTGATCACTTGCGGGTGTTGCTTGAAATCCGTTGGTGCATTCACAAAACCGCCGAGTTTCACGATGCGTTTCACGCGATCCAGATCACCGCCGCATGCATCTTTCACCTGTGCGATAATATTAATGCCGCAGAGCCGGGCAGCTTCCGCTCCTTCTTCGACGCTGAACGTTTCGCCGACTTTGCCGATGTATTTGAACTCACCATTGTCGAGCGTTACCTGGCCGGACACAAATACCAGATTTCCTGTGCGGACATACCCGACATAGTTGGCCACCGGCGCGGCCGGTGCAGCGATTTCAATCCCGAGTTCTTTCAGTCGATCGTCGATTTTTCCCATCTCATAAATCCTTTTGTTTCACTTGTGGTTGATTATCCAGGAGTGACAAGGTCACCCGGTCTGTTGCCTGCGAAAAACGCATCAAGATTGTCCAATGCACGCATCCCCATCGCGCTTCGCGTACCTTGCGTGGCTGAGCCAATATGGGGAAGCAGGAAGGTGTTTTTCAGAGTTCTGTAGCGTTCGTCAAGTTTGGGTTCGCCGGCAAAAACATCCAAACCGGCGGCTGCGATTTTTCCACTTCCGATGGCTGCTATAAGAGCATCGTCGTTGACAATATCGCCGCGTGCAGTGTTCACGATAATCGCACCGTCAGGCATCTTGGCAATTGCGTTTGCGTCGATCAATCCACGGGTTTGCGGGGTAGATGCGCAGTTGACTGACAGAAATTCGCATTCGGCAAAAAGATCATCAACGTTGGCATGGTAGACTGCACCTTGTTCCAGGTCCGGTGATAACCGTGTGCGTTTGTGGTAGTGAATTTTCATATCAAAGGCGCGGGCCCGTTTGGCGACCGCCTGACCAATGCGACCCATACCCAAAATGCCGAGCTTCTTGCCAGTGACATCGTGGCCAAGCGGATAAGTGGGTGCCCAAGACGTCCACGTGCCTTCGCGTACCATTGGCTCGGCCCAATAGGTTCCACGGGCCGCACCCAACAGCAGGAGCAGCGCGATATCAGCCGTTGCGGCTGTCAGAACATCCGGGGTGTTTGTAACGACGATTTCCCGCGCTGCCGCAGCGGGCACATCTATGTGATCATATCCAACTGAAAATGTGGCAAGTATCCGAACACAATCTGGTAGGTTGGCGATATGATCTGCAGTGTGTTTTTCAGTTGAAGTTAGCAAAATTGCATCGCAACCATCAGCAAGTGCAATTTGCTCGGTGGGATCCATAATTCGATCGTCGCTATTGAATATTGCGTCATATGACGCCGCAATCAGATCCTCTACATCCTGGGTCAGTTTACGGGTCACGAGAAGTTTGGGTTTGCTGGTCATGCTGTTGCCGTTAAAAGCTGGTGGCTGGATACTTGCGCGAGAGCATTGACGCCCTCGGCTGGAGAAAGAGAACAAATGCATCACACCTCCCCGATTGCAAACAAAAATCACATCGTTTCCACCTTTGCCGCAGTTCTCGCCGGAACTTTTTTGAGTTCAGATTCTCTGGCTACCGCGGCGGGCCCTACAATGGCCCCACACAGAGCCGTCTATGATTTGAGCCTCGAAAGCGCACGTGACCGTGCCGGTATCCGTGCTGCGAAGGGGCGTCTTGTTGTCGAGGTCGCTGCGGCCGGGTGTGAAGGCTGGACAATCAATGTGCGTTTCGTGAATCAATTTACGCTGCGCAGAGGAAAATCGTCACTGCTCGATATACAGAACAGTTCATATGAAACTGCTGACGGCTCAGAAATGCAATTTGCGAGTAGAGAGTATGTGAACCGGAAGCTGCAGCAACAGGCCAAGGGATTTGCCAAAGGCGGAGAGCAGCCAGGAGATGTGGAATTCTCTCTCCCTAAAGCCGACAGCTTCCAGTTGCCAGCCAACACATCGTTTCCTCTGTCGCACACGCGCAGGCTTATTGAACTGGCGAGGGAAGGAGCGACGTCTGACGAAATAAATCTTTATGAAGGTTCTGCGGAACAGAAAGTTTTCATTGCCTCCAGTGTCATCGGCCCGGCGAAAGCTGCTGGTAAGCGTAAGTTTCAAAAGGAAGGCGAGCACAATAAACCGTTGATGGGGTTTAAATCCTGGCCGGTCAGCGTCAGCTATTACGATCCGAACAACAAGAGCGAGGGTGAGGAAGTTCCATCACACCAGATGAGCTTTGCGCTGTTTGATAATGGCGTAACAGGTGACATGTCGATCGACTACGGCGATTTCAAACTAAAAGGTGTGTTGAGCGGTCTCGAAATGCTTGAAGCTGAAAACTGCATTCAGTAGATCGGGAAGCGTTTGCAAAGATCAGACGTCCGTGCCTTGGCTCCGCTCAGGACCGATGAGAGATCGCCTGCCGCTTCTGCCTTTACGATTTCTGCAATGATTTCTCCGAGATCGACAAACTCTCCTTCACCTAACCCCCGTGTCGTAGCAGCACTTGAGCCCAGCCTTAGGCCGACCCATTCTGAAGGTTTGGGGACATCATAAGGGACAGGGTTCTTGTTTGAGGTGATGTCAGCGCGCTCCAATGCCTTCTCCACCCTGGAACCGGTGAGTTTGTGTGATGCGAGATCGAGCAATACGATGTGGGTGTCGGTTCCATTCGAAACAACATTTACACCATTCTCCATAAGCGTTTTGGCGAGGGCTCTGGCGTTCGCTTGAATCTGTCTTGCGTAGGATTTGAATTCTGGCCGTAGCGCCTCTCCGAAGCAGACAGCCTTTGCAGCAACAACCTGAGTGTGAATGCTGCCCTGAACCCCTGGAAATACAGAGGACTGCAGTTTGCGTTCCCAGACGGCATCGCGCGATAGAATGACACCGCCTCTTGGGCCACGTAAGGTTTTGGTGGTGGTGCAGGTAACAATATCTGCGTGTTCGATAGGCGACGGATGGACACCGCCAGCCACCAAGCCTGCAAAGTGTGCCATGTCCACGTGAAAAAGCGCGCCTGCTTTTTTGGCAATTGCAGCCAATCTCTCAAAGTCAATTTCTCTTGGATAAGCCGACCCACCTGCAATCAACAATTTGGGAGTCAATTCAAGGGCCTGAGTTTCGACCTTGTCATAGTCGATCAATCCGGTTTCTTGATCCACGCCGTAATGATGAGCTTCAAACCAGCGTCCCGACAAGTTGGCACCGAGGCCGTGGCTGAGATGACCACCAGCTGCGAGATCAAGGCTAATGACCTTGTCGCCGGGCTTCAGGGTTGCGAAGAAAACTGCGAGATTTGCCTGGCTGCCGGAATGAGGTTGGACGTTTACATAGTCGCAATCATAAAGTTCTTTAGCACGGTCGATCGCGGCCTGTTCGGTGACATCAACAAATCGTCCTCCTCCGTGGAAGCGAGCACCGGGATAGCCCTCGAGAGTCTTGTTGGTGATTTCATGCCCGAGCACATCGAGAACTGCTCTGCTGACAATGTTCTCGGATGCGATCAGTTCGATCTGATCGCTTTGCCTTTTTCTTTCGGCGCTTAACGCTTCTGCGATAAGTGGATCGGTTGCCTGAATTTTTGAAGAGAAGTGCGCGGCCATGAGCTGTTACCTGATGCTGGTCAAACGTCTATTGAGTGATGATTGGCAGATGAAGCCAGTTCGAAGATTTCAATATCCTCAGAATAGTCCATGAAATCGTGAACGTGGCGAGAAGGGTGATAAACGAAGTCACCTGCTTCAAGGATGAATTCTCCTTCGCCTTCGTAGTACGTTTTCACCCAACCTTTGGTCATGTACATGATCTGAAAATCTTATTCGTGGTAATGGCGCCCAGTTGTGCTCCCAAGATCATTGGCGCGTGTCACCCAGGCATCGAATGTGCCGTTGGTTGTCTCGCTTAAACCAAGGTCCCGGATCTTCAACCAATCCCTATATCCTGTCATGGGTTCAAATTTGCCGTCTTTTGCCCGAGATAGACTAAATTTGTGCTCGGCTTCGCTCATGGTCAGTTCTCCAATGCTGTGAGGCAAAGGGAGCAAATGAACTGGTCAAGCGCAAATCAGATTTGCTAAGAGCTAGCCATAAAAAATCTAGGTCTAAACATGTCGATCATTCCACCGCGGCCAAAGGGACCGCCTTTGAATTCACTTCGTGCATTTGAAGCCGCTGCCAGACATTCCAGTTTTACAGGGGCTGCCGATGAGCTCTGCGTGACCCCTGGGGGCCGTCGTCGCTCAACAAGTGAAAGTACTGGAAGCCTGGATTGGTGGAAATTTGTTTGAACGACAGGCGAAAGGCACTGAGCTCACGTCCTTGGGCGAGATTGCTTTACCCGCGTTCAGCCTTGCTTTCGACCATTTGGGTGAAGCTGTTAATACTTTGAGGTCATCTGCGACCCCCAATCAATTTCGAATCGTTGCATTGCCTAGCGTTGCCCAATTGTGGGTGTCACCCCGGCTGCCTGCGCTTAGAGCTGCAGTTCCGGAATTGAATGTTTCTGTAACCGCAATGGAACAGCCGCCAAACCAGATGCGGGAACCTTTCGATTTAAGTATCTTCTTCCGGACGGATACGGCCGATGCCGATACGTTGACGATCTGCCAAGATGAGATATTTCCCGTATGCTCGCCTGCGTATGGGCTCTGTTGCACAATTCTGGTGAGGGATTCATCTTGTGAATCCAGTGTGGTAGCTTAGGTGCATGAGCAGACCGACCCCGCCGACCTACAAGACCAGACACTGGCCAGCCTATAACGAAGCGCTCAAGCGCCGGGGTTCTCTGACGGTCTGGTTCGACCCCGAGATGATATGGGATGCCGCGCCGTCAGGCAGGCGTGGCCGCCAGCAGAGCTACAGTGATGCCGCCATCCAGACGTGCCTGTCGATGAAGGTGTTGTTCGGCATGGCGCTCAGGCAGACGACCGGGTTCGTCGAGAGCTTGTTGCGCCTGGCCGGCCTGGACTGGGCAGTGCCAGACTTCAGCACGCTGTCTCGCCGCCAGAAAACCCTGGCAGTGAACATCCCCTACAGTGGCTCCAGGGGACCGCTGCACCTGCTGATCGACAGCACCGGCATCAAGGTCGAGGGCGAAGGCGAATGGCATGCGCGCAAGCACGGTGGCCCGAAGCGGCGTGTCTGGCGCAAGATCCCTCTCGGGATCGACGAGCAAACACTGGAGGTCCGAGCTGTCGAGGTCACCGGGAGCCACATCGGTGATGCGCCCGTCCTGCCCGATTTGCTCAGCCAGACCCCGGCGGGACGAGACGATCGGCAGCGTCACCGCAGACGGCGCTTACGATACGCGCAAATGCCACGATGCCATTGCTGACCGCGGGGCCCACGCCGTGATCCCGCCCCGCAAGAACGCCAAGCCGTGGAAGACCGTCACCGCCGGGGCCGTAGCGCGAAACGAAGCCCTGAGAGCATCGAAAGACCTCGGCCGGGCGCTCTGGCGACGATGGAGCGGATACCACCGCCGAAGCCGCGTCGAGACGAAGAGGCATTGCGTGAAACTGCTGGGCCAGCGACCCATGGCACGGGACTTCGATCGCCAGGTCGCAGACCTTCAGGTCCGCATCGCCATCCTGAACGGCTACACCGCGCTCGGCATCCCTGTCACAGAGCCCTTAGGATAAGTCCGTCCGGGGAAGGGGGAAACCTCGGCGATCAATCAATTTGTGCAACAGAGCCCTGCGTATGCAGCAAGACTGACTTCTCTCAAAGACCTGGTCGAAGTCACATTCCTGCATGATGTCAGCCTAAACGCGATTGGGATCTGTGGTTGAAAGAAGCCACACCGTGTCCTTCCCCCCTAGAACTGGTCCATTGTTTGTTTGGCTCAGGAGGAGGTGATCATGACCGGGAAGGGGTATCCAGATGAGGATGTTTTGCGCCTCTGGCGCAAGATTGAGTTGAGCCTGGCCTCTGGTAACGCCGTTGCCACAGCGTGTCGCTCTTCTGGCGTGAGCGATGCACCTTACGACAACTGGCGCAGAAGGTTCGGGGGAATGGGCACATCACAGCTTTCGGAGCTGAAGGCTCTTGAGAAGGAGAATGAGCGGTTGAAGAAGAGCGTGACCCCCTTGAGCTGGACAAATTGATCCTCAAGGAGAGCCTGGATCTTTTGAACCCCGGGGCCTGACCACCGATGACCTTCGCGGCGCTGTCATCCACACGCGCCAGAAGCCCGGGACATCTGAGCGCCGGACCTGCAGGACACCGGGCGTTGCGCGCAGCACGACAAGGCCGCTCCCAAAGATGAAGAGACCGCTCTGCGTCTGGCGCTGGTTCGGCTGGCCAAGCGGTCCGGTCGATAGGGATACCGTCAGATCTCAGGGCGTCTGCGGGGTGAAGGCTGGCAGGTGAACCATAAGAAAGTCGGGCGTCTCTGGCGCGAAGAGGGAGGGCAGCTTCCCCTGCGCCACAAGACGCGCAAGCGTCTCTATCACAAGGACAGCTCACTCATTCGTCTGAGGCCCCGGATCCCCGTCACATCTGGAGCGTCGACGCCGTCCACGACAAGCTGAGCAATGGCCGAAGCGACAAGAGGCTCACCGTGCTGGACGAATAGACCCGCCAGGCCTTGTGTGTGACCGTGAGCGTCAAGAGGGGATCTGCAGAGGTTCTGGACGCGCTCTATCGGTTGCTGCTGAAACACGGCAAACCTGAAGACATCCGGTCTGACAACGGCCCCGACCTTATCGCAGCTTCGCTGCACAAGAGGCTGATCGAGACCGGCATCAAACCCATCCGGATCACCCCAGATTCACCATGGGAAAACGGAGACAACGAACGCTTCAACGGCAGACTATGCCGGGAAGGTCTCAACGCGGAGGGGGTCAACACTACCAGGCAGGCTCAGATTATCATCAATCAGGGGCTCAGGCAGTACAATCGTATCCGCCCGCATCAGGCACTAAACCAACCTCCACCAAGTCCCCGGACCTTATCAGGAACGGGCACATGAAATTGGAGCCGGACAACCGGGCATAAACATCGATACCAGTGGCAGCGGTTTTTCTCTCTACAGTCTTGCGCTGGAGGAGGTCCGCAATGGGGCAGGGGTGCTGATGGGTCACGAACCATTGGTGCGAAATTTCCTGGAAGATGGGTCGCTTGTTGAGCCTTTCGGCTGCCGTGTGTCTCTGGACAGAACACTCACAATGACAATTGGTAAGGCTTCGTGGAATCATCCCCTTCTACGCAAAGTTTTGAACATGCTCTGCGATTTTCCAAGTGGGGCCGACTGGCCAACGCCGATGGGTAAATGATAGTTTGAGAGCGTCTGGTTCTAACGACGTAACAAGTGGCTTTGAGAATTATCCCATGGAAGTAAATGCAGACTTTGATCAGCGCGCGAGCGTGCACGCAGACAAGATTGATTGGCTTGCTTCTCCCATGCCGGGCGTCGAGCGGCGTGTGTTAGATCGAATTGGTGACGAAGTTGCACGCGCGACAACGATTGTTCGCTATGCGCCAGACAGTCATTTCTCGCCACATGTTCACACCGGTGGAGAAGAGTTCCTGGTTCTTGAAGGGGTCTTTCAGGATGAACACGGCGATTTCCCGGTGGGAAGTTATATCCGCAATCCACCGCAATCATCCCATACACCAGGTTCAAAAGAAGGTTGCACCATTTTCGTGAAGTTCTGGCAATTTGATCTTGCGCGAACGCCATCGGTCCCGAGTGTCTGACAATACCCTTAGTCAAACTCTTGCAACTCTCTTAGTGCTGATCTAGAAATCGCGGCCCTTCCCGACAGCCTCGCGGCCAAATTTTTCGCGTAATTTGTCCATTGCACGTTCCGCATCGGCGCGCTTTCCGGCGTCCGGGTCCAGCAGGCTTCCTGGATCGGCGAGCTCTTCAGTGCATAGCCCTGATATGCCGATACCGATCAACCTGAATGGCGTCCCATCGGCTTCACGCTCAAGCATTGGACGTGCGATCTTGAACATCACATCGGCAAGCTGCGTTGGCTCGGGCAATTTTTGATTTCTCGTAAGTATCTGAAAACGGGCGGTCTTGAGTTTCAAAACGACCGTGCCGCCAGCAACGCCAGTTGTCTTTGCGCGTCTGGAGACTTTCTCTGACAGTTTCCAGAGCTTTCGTTCCAGTTTCTGAAAATCTGAGATGTCGTCAAAAAATGTTGTCTCTGCCGAAATGCTCTTTGCGCCGCCCCGGCTGTCGACCGCACGCGCATCTTCCCCACGTGACAAATGGTAGAGCCGTGTACCCATAGATCCGTACCGCTTCATTAGCGTCGCTTTATCCATGACCTGAAGCTGGCTAATCGAGCGGATCCCATCTTTGCCGAGCTTCTTCTGCATTGCTTTGCCGACGCCCCAGATGCGTGAGACCGGCAGTGTGGCGAGGAAACGCAGAGTTTCTTCGGCACCGATGATGGAGAACCCGCGTGGCTTGTCCATGTCGGAGGCGAGCTTGGCGAGAAACTTATTGTGTGAAAGACCGATGGAAACCGATATACCGATTTCGTCCTCGATCTTCTTCGCTAGGCGGGCAAGCGTGGGGGCGGCGGGGGCATGATGCAGGCGCTCAGTGCCGGTCATATCCATGAACGCCTCGTCGATCGAAAGTGGCTCTACTGCCGGAGTCAGATCGCGCATAAGTGCGCGCGCCTCCCGACCCACGCGGGAATACTTCTCCATATCCGGTTTCAAGACAATCGCTTCAGGACATGCCTTGAGTGCTTTGAACATGGGTTGTGCTGAGCCTACCCCACGAATTCGTGCGATGTAACAAGCCGTTGAGACGACTCCGCGTTTGCCGCCGCCCACAATCACCGGCTTGTCCCGGAGCGCAGGATTGTCTCGTTTCTCAACGGCGGCGTAGAATGCGTCACAATCCAAATGAGCGATTGTCAGATCATTGAGTTCAGGATGACGCAATAAACGCGGCTTGCGGCAAGCGGGGCAACGCAACGCATGTTGGTCAACTGTTGTGAAACAGTCGCGGCAAAATCCTGAGAAGTCGGTCGCTTCGGCCATCTTGAACAGAACAGTAGTTCTGCTGCTTGGGGCTTGCAATCATTTCAGAGTCCGGGTGTCAGGATATTGCTCTTTTCACTCTTTATGGGCCTTGGTGCGCCGGCCCTTCAAGTCTGAGAAGCCATAGGGTTCGGCCTTTTCCAGCATGGTCCAGAATTGGGAATACCAAGCGTCGGTGTCGCTGCGGCCCGCAAGGTCAGCAACGGCCTCCGCGTCTATCCAGAAGCAGTTTTCTTCAGCATCTTCAGATATTGCTGCGAATGTTTTGGCGCTGACGTCTCCTTCGATATGAAAGCGTTTGAAGTCGTCCGACTCTTCAAGACTCAACTCGCCATTCGCGTTGATCTTCAGAAACATGAACTATCTCCCTCAGATTGAACCAGATCGTATGCCATCGAATTTTATTGCTATAAGTCGATACTCAAGGATTTTTACCACAACCAAGCGGCACCTCGAACGCCGGATGAATCGCCGTGAACTGGCGGAAGCAGGCGTGTCGTAACATGGTCGCTGAAGATGTAGGGCTGCATCAAGGCGGGTACTTCATCGTAAAGATGGGGCATGTTGGACAGGCCGCCCCCGAGCACAATGACATCCGGGTCGAACAGGTTGCAGATTGAGGCCAATCCACGAGCAAGCCGGTCTGCATGGCGATTGAGCGTTGCCTGGCAAGCCTGTCTGCCTGCGTTGGCTTCGGCTACAATCTCTTCGCCAGACAGACTTTCGCCGGTCACCGCTTGATGATCTCTTCTCAAGCCGGAGCCTGAGAGCCAGACTTCCTGACATCCTTTGCGTCCGCACCAACATTCCGGAGCGGGGTACTCACTGTCATTGGGCCAGGGAAGTGGGTTATGGCCCCATTCACCACCAATGCCGTTGGTGCCCTCAATGAGTGTTTTGTTGACGACGAGGCCTCCGCCGCAGCCTGTCCCGATGATTATACCGAAGACGGTATTCGCTTCCTTACCCGCCCCATCAACCGCCTCGGAAAGGGAAAAACAATTTGCATCGTTGGCGAGGCGAACCTCTCGCGCGAATGCAGTTTTAATATCCTCAGCGAGCGCTTTTCCGTTCATCCAAACAGAATTGGAATTGCGCAGCAAGCCTGTCTTGGGAGAAATCGATCCCGGTGTGCCGATGCCGATTGAGGCCGTTCCCGCTATGGCATTCTCTGCAGCGGAGACCAAACCTGCAATTACTTTGATGGTTGCCATATAATCTGGCGCCGGGGTTGAGATTCTTTTTTTGAACAGTACGTTACCGTCTTTGCTCAATGTCTGAATCTCGATTTTTGTGCCGCCAAGATCTATGCCGATGCGGGGAGCGTTTGTCATTGATCTAGAGTTGCTCGGTAACGGCCTGCAGGACGTGATGTGTGCCATCGTCCCAATTGTCTACGCTGGCGATTATTTGAGTCATTTCCGGGAGAAAACGCCGAAATCTCTGGTCCTGCATGAAATGTAAAACATCGACGGAAGAGGCGTGTTCTACCACTGAGTTCACATTGCTCGGTGTATCATCAATGAACACCACGGGCTTCTCAATCATCTCTGCAATATGCCTGACCGACGGCCCTTTTGGTCCCGAATTCGAAACCACGGGATAGACCATGCCATGGTCATGCAGATTCTCGATGCGGTCGCCCCGATAAGCGTCTGGCATGTTCGTCAGCATTATCACGTCGGCGTGCTCAGAAAATTCCGCTAGTGCTTCTGCTGCGCCATCAATCGGTTCCAGGGAGCCTACTTTTTCGCTGAAGAATTGTTCCAGAGTTCCGCCAATTTCGCTTGCCGGCAGGGGAGTATGGCTATCTTTGTATTTGATATTACCGTTCAAGGCGAAACTTACCGGGTCTAGCCAGAGGCCGTTTTCGTCCAGATATTCTTCGAGGCCACGGAGAAAGTGCATCACCACTTCGTCCACATCACATATGACAAGTGGGCGGACGGGATTAAACTCGAGCTCGGAGATCTGAGATTTGGTGAGCGGGGCGAACATGGGTGGGACCTAGCAATGAACACGTGCGCCAAGCAAGGCCTGTCTTGCGCGAGCTGGCAGTTCCATGTCGGTGCCTTCTGATTCGGCAAACATGAACAACAGGCTTTCGTCAGAGAGCAAATAATCGAGGACGCCAGCCAAAAATTCAGGATCGCCGGCGACACTGGGCAGGTCCTGTGGGCCGACGCCGGAAACGGCTAGAAATCGACCTAGCCGTTCCACATCTCCACCAGGAAAGCCAAGTGCTCCAATTACCAGCATTTCTGCGGATTTTTGGTCCATCAAACCTCTCTTGAACGGGCCTTGTTCACGGGCTGGTTACGCTGGGAGAATATTCCCGCGCAGACGCCTCTATCTTAAGGGCTTGGTTACCAAATGCCGGTCTAATCGTCGATGACCAAATCAAGGAATTGTTTTTGGTGGAATATGTTCAATTTGCGCCTCATTTCGAGCGAAGAGAAAACGTCTCGGAAATGGTTCCTGGTCAAACGGCGCCCTGGCAGCGCGGGAGTGGGACGTGTCGAAGACAGTTCTTATTGTTGAAGACAACGAGCTGAACATGAAGCTTTTTCATGATCTGCTCGAAGCGCACGGCTATGCGACTTTGCAGACCTATGACGGTCTGGCGGCTCTCGACATGGCGCGCGAACATCGTCCTGACCTGATACTGATGGATATTCAGTTGCCAGAAGTCTCCGGGCTCGAAGTTACGAAGTGGCTGAAAGAAGACGAAGGTTTGCGGGATATACCCGTCATAGCCGTCACAGCATTCGCCATGAAAGGCGATGAAGAAAAAATAAGAGAAGGTGGCTGTGAGGCATACATTTCAAAGCCAATATCCGTCAGTCATTTTTTGGAAACCGTTGACGGATTCCTCGTGGGGGCTTGAGTAAATGACAGCGCGTGTATTGGTCGTCGATTATATCGTGGCGAACGTAAGGCTGCTTGAGGCAAAGCTTCAGGCAGAATATTTCGAAGTTGTCACCGCCATGAACGGGGCTGATGCTCTGGAGATTATTCAAACCGACAGGCCGGACATCGTGCTGTTGGACGTGATGATGCCGGGAATGGATGGCATCGAAGTGTGCCGCAGAATCAAAGGCAACCCGCAGACCGGTCACATTCCTGTCGTCATGGTAACGGTGCTTGATTCGCCTGAAGACCGGGTGAGGGGCATTGAAGCAGGTGCAGATGATTTCCTGACCAAGCCAGTAAATGATGTCGCGCTTTTCTGCCGTGTGCGTTCCTTGCTCCGTCTCAAGATGCTGACCGACGAGCTTCGGGCGCGTGTGCAGGCAAGTGACTTATCGAACTTCAATGAGCAGATCGAAGCCGAGTACATTCAAAACCCTGGCAGTATCCTGCTGGTGGATGATCTGGATATGTCCGTAGAACGTATCCGGGGCTCACTGGAGGGCATCTACAGTGTCACGCCGGTTACAGATACAGATCTGCAGAGTGCTCTGTTTGAGGCAGCTGAAAATCCGTACGATCTCATTGTGGTCAGCCTTGACCTGGAGAATTTTGACGGGTTGCGCTTGTGTTCCCAGATCCGTTCGCTTGAACGGACCAGAAAGATCCCCATTCTTGTGCTGGTAGAACCTGATCAAGATGATCGGCTCATGCGCGGATTGGACATGGGCGTAAACGACCATCTCGTGCGCCCGGTTGATCGCAACGAGTTGCATGCCTGCGTTAAAAGCCAGATTCGCCGGTGGCGATATACACAAAGTCTCCGCCAAAGCGTCCAGGAATCGATTGAGCTCGCAGTGACAGATCCGCTGACCGGATTGCATAATCGGCGGTATCTCGAAACGCACCTCAGCATTTTGGTTGAAAAAGTGGGCAATCGCGGGAAGGTACTTACGCTGCTGGCGCTCGACATCGATCATTTCAAAAGCATCAATGACAATCATGGCCACGATGTTGGTGACCGGGTGCTGCAGGAGTTTGCGCAACGCGTGCAAACAGAAGTGCGCAGCCTGGATCTGGTTTCACGGACCGGCGGGGAAGAATTCATCGTGGTTCTGCCTTACACAGACACCATGCAGGCCCAGTTCATAGCGGAACGTATTCGCGAGTCGATCTGTAACAGGCGATTTGATGCTGGCGCCGAGACGCCCGCATTGGACGTGACCGTCTCGATTGGTGTGTCGGCGCTCGATGATCCGCTCGATCAACCAGATGATTTGCTCAAACGCGCGGATCTCGCGCTCTATGACGCCAAGTATGGCGGGCGAAACTGTGTTGTTGCTAACGCGGCTTAATCTTTCTTAACGGGTTTTTGTTTCCCAATGAGCCGCGCGCACTGCGCGGTGGCCGTTCTGGGCTGTGTTAGGGTTAAGATTTTACTAATAAGGTAGCGAAATTCGCATTAACCAACTGTTTTTGTTGAATTAATCGAAAAAATCTATAACTTCGCAATTGTTACAGCTGAGCAAGCTGGTTTCTCCTGGAGTTGAATTCAGGACAGGTTATGGCGGGCCTCCGGGGCTGGAGGCACAATTTGAACCGACACAATCTGCTGGATTTCACACAATAGAGCCAAACCGCCCGCCGCGTAGCAATGGTTTGCCCCTAGGCGTTAGGTCCGCCGCATCTCCTGGCACCTTGGGGTTGGCCGGTTCGTCCCGGTTGGAGTGGCCTCCTCGTATTAACCGTTTCGGACCGGCCCCTGATAGGAGGGAGCGCTTCCGCAAGCGCTCCCTTTTTTGTTGGTAATGGTATGATGCTCACATCGATCTTGCAGCTCCTGATACCCGTATTGAGGAGCCGCGTGTTGACGAGAATTCGACCTGCAAATTTGACGGTGATTCCATATCCTCGCCTCGCGAGATTCTGAAATTCCCATCGCACGGCCATTCCAGATCGCGGAGATAACCTGCCAATGTCGCCGCTGCTGCGCCGGTAGCGGGGTTTTCATAGACGCCTCCCGAAGCGAAGGCATTACGAACATGGAACAGCTTTGAGCTTATTTTGTTGAAGAAGTCGCTTAGAATTGAAGGTCTAGTTGCCTCGGAGTAGTGGTCGCAGGTCTGTTGGCCTGGTTTAGATCATATTGTGATCCTCGTTTCGGGGGTCATGGGTCTTGACTTTGCGAGTTTTCGGAGGTTCTGGGCGATGGCTGCGAGGGTAAATTCATCCTTTACACCGCATGGTCCTCGAAGCCGGAGCCGCCCAAGACCAAGGATGCGTTTGAGGTGGGCGAAGAGCATCTCGACCTTCTTGCGTTTGGCCTGAGCTTTTGGATTGAAGGGGGACTTGGCAGCCAGACGGGCGAAGTCGCGCGCATCTTCATGTTCCTCGCGGCCAATGAACCGGGTGTTTGTATTTGGACAGCACTGGCCCGCGTGTTCGTCGGCGGGTTCCGGGGCGGGCTCGCCTATATCAACCTTCTGGCCAACATGTTCATGGCGGCCATCATCGGATCGGCCACGGCGCAAATCGCGGTCATGTCGCGCGCCATGGTGCCTGCCATGAAGGACGAAGGCTATGACGAAGGCTTTGCCGCCGACACGACTGCTGCCGGAGGGTTGCTCGCGCCGGTGATCCCGCCGTCGATGATGTTCGTGATCTTTAGCGTTCTCGCCCAAGTTCCCATCGGAGAAATGTTCATAGCCGGGATCATTCCCGGTCTTCTGCTGGCGCTCGCATTTGCCTTGGTGATCACCATTATCGGCTGGTCACGCCAATTCCCGGAAGGGGACTGGATGTCCCGCACCGAGGCATTCCGGGCGCTGCTCGCAGCACTCCCTGCCATGCTCGTACCTCTCGCGATTATCGGCGGCATTCTCTTTGGCATCGCAACGCCAACCGAATCCGCCGCCATCGCCTCGCTCATCGCCTTTGTTGTGGGCTGGCTGTTCTACCGCGATCTCGACCCACGCAGATTGGGTGAGATGTTCATTCGAACTGCAGCGAATGCCTCAATGATCCTCTTTATGATCGCGGCTGCCAGCGTCTTTGGCTGGGTCATTATCTACGAAGAACTGCCCCAGAAACTGGCCGGGCTGATCACCTCCATCACCTCTGATCCGTTTGTATTCCTTTTGATAGTGAACCTGGCGCTCTTGCTGGTGGGCATGGTCATTGACGGGATTGCCGCGTTCATTCTCATAACGCCGATTCTACTACCGATTGCCACCGGTTCATACGACATCAGCCCCTACCAATTCGGCGTCATCGCCTGCCTGAACCTAATGCTCGGGCTTCTGACACCACCTGTTGGCATCGGCCTCTACATCTCTACATCGCCTCCTCCATGAGCGGGGTCATGCCCGGCGCGATCCTCAAGTCACTGTGGCCATTTCTTATCGCAGTGGCTGCAGTTCTGGTTTTGCTGAGTTATTTCCCAAGCCTGTCAACGTCTCTGATCTGACACGACGCAGGCTGGCAGCGGTTTGAAGACTTTCAGGAGAGAAGCTGCCATTCAGGCAACGCGCAGAATCCGTTTTATGGGATCTCACTCAGATTTCGCTGCGCTTTGCCTGAACGGCTGCTTTGTAGAATCCGCACGGGCATTGAGCATTCCGATTTTTGGTGTCTCCACGCTCAATGCCCGTGCTATTTTTGCGCCAAGATGTTGACCGAAGCTCCACGGTAGATATTTGGAGCAAGATGAAGTAGCGGTTTTCGCCAAAAAAAGATGAACTTTAGACAGATAGGTCACCGCGATTGAAGGTGCGACTGCAGCAGACGCTTGAAGACGTTGGTTGCAAACTGTCAGAAGTTTGCCTATATTTCTGACACTGAGAGCTTATTTTGTTGAAGAAGTCTTTGTTGCTTTGGCACAAGCCGTTTGATTCACTTCCCTTTGTAGATTTTGGGAGGATTTGGTGATGATGGGTGTTCAGGGATCTCCAGCCAGGCTGTTTTACGACTTTGACCTTGAGGTCTATGTCGCTGCAGATCACCTGCTGCGCGAGATAGCTCGGTTTGCTGGATATTGGTACGATGCGCCAGCAGCTGAAGCCATACTACAGTCACCTCGGCCGCCCATCGGTTGATCCAGAGTTGATCGTCCGGATGCTAGTGATTGGGTATGTTCTGGGCATTCGGTCGGAGCGGCGGCTATGTGATGAAGTCCATCTGAATCTGGCGTATCGGTGGTTCTGTCGCCTTGGCATAGACGGCAAAGTGCCGGATCACAGTACCTTCTCAAAATACCGTCACGGCAAATTCTGCGATAGCGATCTGCTCTGCTCTGTGTTTGAAGGAACTGTCGCGCGCTGCATTTCTGAAGGCCTCGTTGGCGGTCACGGCTTCGCAGTTGACGCCAGCCTAATCGAAGCAGATGTCGACAGAATGAACTCCAGCGCACAGGCGGACTGGGATGTGTCTGCAGCTGCTGGCGTTCGTGATGACTATGATGCTTTGACCCTTCGTGGCCTTGCCAGGAAGAGCGAAGATCTCCGTCAGGTCCGGCGTTTGCTTTCGCTTGCTTGTGTTTATGACGGGATGAGCCGGGCGGATGCGGCGAAGGGGGGTGAGGTGGCCCGGCAGAGCCTGAGGGACCGGGGGCACCGGTTCAACGAAGCCGGGCCCGAAGGGCTGTTCGACCGCCGGGTCCCGCGGCCCCAGATGCGGATGCGGCCCCGATGGCTGAACTTGCTGAGATCATCGAACCCGGCCCCTGCCTTGAGCATGACGCTTGAGACTGACGGGGGGTCCGCTGGAGACGACTTGACCTTCAACGGGGGAGCGAAGACCGGTTCGGTGTTGTCTCTCACGAGAGGACCCTCTCCAGGCTGCTTGCAGCGCCCGGCCGATCAGCGTTACAAACCGGCCGCGGTTTGCGCAGACAGGGAGACCGGCGCGGCCCTGATGGTGCCATGCTGCCATGGGCGAACACCGAAACAAGGAACCTGCCTCTCAAGGAGATCAGCCGGCCCGTTGCAAAAGGCGCTCAGGCCGCCGTCCTGATGGACCGCGCGCCGGGGCACACATCCGGCGAGGTGAAGGGGCCGAAGACCCTGACCCTGATCTTCCTGCGAGCCAGATCACCGGGCCTCAATCGGGTCGAGAGTGTCTGGCAATCTCTTCGGGAGAACGGGCTCTCCAACCGCCTCCTTGAAGATCAGGCAGGCCTTCTTGCCGCCGGATGTGATGCCTGGACCCGGCTCATGAAAGAATCAATGACAATTCAATCAGGCGCATCTCGCGATTGGACCCAAAACAGGCAAACCTGAGGCCCGTTAGTATAATACCTTGTAGAGTGGCTTTTTTGCCGTCTGGAACGACTTCCGTGTAAACCTGACCCTCACGCTCGAAGAGGTCGAAGACGGTTGTCTTGCCGCCTGCGCCCCTTCCTCGCTTTCCTTTCACCCGCTTGACTCCAAACAAGCTTTCATCCCCTTCAACAACATCGAACATCGGGCGCTGCGCCTGGCAAGCTGTATGGAGGCGCTCGCCCAACGCCCGATAGACCCTGTTGACAGTATTGCGATCAAGGCCGCTGGGTTCGGTTGTCTGTAGAGCGGTCAGACTGGCAGCGAAGTCGCGAACACGCGCGCGGATTTTCTTCTCTGAAATGCGGGCCCCTTTGCAATATCGATTTTTCATTTCATACCATGGCTTTATGAGAAAAAATCCCCTCAGCCAGGCATAATCCTAATTTTAATTTCTGAGATTAAGTATGCTAATTTGAAGGCATGAAGCGTAATCTCGACATCAACCTCGTTCGCGCCTTTGTCGAAGTAGCCAGAACCGGCAGTATGACTAAGGCAGCGGATGTGCTTGGCTTACCCAAGGGGCGATCAGTCAAAAAATCAAGTGTCTGGAGGACAATCTCGACGTGGTTCTATTCAAACGCGGTCGGCGGACGCTTGATTTCACACGTGATGGGGAGAAGCTGATTGGACTTGCAGAGCGTTATATAGAGGCAAACGATGAGATTTGGTCGGCGCATGCCTGCGCCCGTTGTTCGCGGCGAGGTCAGGCTGGGCATTCCGCACGATTTGGTGGCAAGCTACCTGCCGATTGCGTTGGATGGTTTTGCAGGGAGGCATCCGGCAATTGATATTTCGCTGGTGACAGAGACACCTCACCTGAACTCTTGAACAAATTGCACTCCGGCAAGATCTATATTGCGATCATCGAGGAAGCAATGAGTGCAAAAGGCGGCGAACGGCTTTGCGCTGAACCTTTGGTCTGGATTGCGGAGAAATCGTCTGCTGTTCACCGGAAGCGGCCGCCGTCCCTGTCGATGATAGGTGAGGACTGCGCGTTTCGCTGAAGCATTAGATGCGACCGGTATCCCGTGGGCCAATGTCTATGAGCATGGAACAATCGATGCGACGATGACAGTCGTAAAAACGGGCCTTGCGCTCAGCATCTCCTTGGCGTCGGCGGTGCCAGATGTGATCTGGTTGCTCTCGGTTCTTCATCCGGATTGCCAAGTCTTCCTTTGATTGCGGTGAATTTGCACGTTGATTCAGGTCAGCCCAACCAGTCTGCTGAACAGCTCGCCGCGCACATACGTGCGGGATTGTATGAAACTGGCAAGCGAACAGCCTGAAAAGGACGTGCCGCAAACAAAAAAAGCACCGCCTAAGCGGTGCTTTCAAATCTCGTATGGATGCAAGACTATTTGATCTTACCTTCCTTGAATTCCACGTGCTTGCGGACGATTGGATCGTACTTTTTGATCGTCATCTTTTCTGTCATAGTGCGGGTGTTCTTTTTGGTCACATAGAAAAATCCGGTGTCAGCAGTGCTGTTGAGGCGGATTTTTGCGGTTGTTGGCTTGGCCATGATTTTTGCTCCTGGACACGAATCTGACAAATGACAGGTTGCGCGGAAAATTGTTGGACCGGATATGCTCCAGGCGCGGCTTGCTGTCAAGACACGTTCGGCAAACTGGTTTCCCAACTTGAGTTTTAAAGGGTTTCGTCAAACCATTTATTACCACGCTGGTACTGGAACGTAACCGGGCCACCTGGGGCGAGACCATCTGGATTTTCGAGTTGTGCATCAAGAAATTTCAGCATCTGCCGTGTGATCCACGGAAGGTCCAGGTCTTCGGTATCTGCAAAAGTCAGCCAGTGTGTGTCGATCAGTTCGTCAGTGGAGGCGTAAGGATCGTCAATGTTGGATACGTTTTCGGCATCCACAGCGAAGAAGCGGCTATCAAAACGTCGGACACGGCCGGGTGGAGTGATCGCGCGGGCAATGTAGCGCATAGGAGCAAGGGCCGGGCGCAAGCCCGTGCCGAGGAATGTGGCCCAGTCCGCGTGCACTGACGAGTTGGCTCCTTCACCCTTCGCACCAACAATCAGTCCCGTTTCTTCAAACGTTTCCCGGACGGCTGCCATCGCTAAGGCGCGGGCCCGGCCAGACGAGGGCCGACCACGCATTTTGGACAGGAGTTTGGTTTCAACCTGGGTGTCCAATGGATTGGCTGGCGTTACCCTGCTGTCTGCTCGATCAACGCTGCCACCGGGAAAGACGAACATGTTTGGCATGAACGCGCTGTTTGCGTGGCGCTTACCCATGAGAATTCGCGGTTTTTCGCCGTCTCTGCGTACCATGATGAGAGTGGCGGCATCTCGAGGCTTCAGTGCAGGGCCTGCCCGTTTGGCGGCGACGCCTTTGCCGAAATGAGGTCGTTCAACGGATTTCATGTGGTTGCCTTGTTGAAAATGAACTCTGATAACTGACAGGCTTAGTCAAGGCTGTCCAGAGGCTTACGCCGTTGAGGTGCCGTCTCGAAGCCGTGCATTCGGAGCGCCCACTGCAAACCGACAATCGCGCCTTTTACAATTGGCAGCAATCCTAACGTCAGAAGAACAAGGATGGGTGTCCAGACAACAAATTGGAGCCAGAATTCTGGTTGATACCAGATCTCAATCAGCACAATCGGTGGAATGAGAAGGTGGCCAACGAGAAAGATTGTGATGTAAGCCGGAGCATCATCTGCACGATGGTGATGCAACTCTTCAGAGCACATAGGACATTTGTCCGCAACCTTTAGATACTTTCTGAAGAGGCTACCCGTTGTACATTGTGGGCAGAGTTGCATCGCACCCCACCACATGGCACGCCATACGTTGCGGTCAGTCTTTCTTGATGTTTCATGAACAACTTGCATGATGCACATTTGGTCCAAGTGGGCTTTCACTTGAAGCCCGCATGCCACCGCAGCGGCACTTTGCCGCCGATTTGTTTATTGGAAATTATATTGCAATGCAGCAAAAATATTGCAATGCAGCAAAAACAATCTATATGGAACCTAAATGTCGAGTCGTGAGAATTCAGGAGACACAAAATGACCCACAAGAATCCCTTTGATGCCAGTGAAATGATGAAGATGTTCGATCCAGCGAACATGATGTCAGCTTTCGCTCCAAAGAAGTCTTCCGGGCCGGATCTGAGTGCCATCATGGAAAGCAACAAGCGCAATTTTGATGTGATGCTGGCAGCCAATCAGGCCGCAGCAGCAGCGAGCCAGGACTTCTACCAAAAGCAGATGGCAATCTTTGAGGAGATTACCAAGAGTGCGACTGAAAAGGTCGCGGGCCTTGGAACGAGCTCCGGGATTGATGCGGCAGAAAAGCAAGCCGAAATCTATGGTGCGGCTGTCGAGAAGGCTTTGGCTATCATGACAGAACTTGCCGAGAAGACCGGTAAAGCCAATCAGGAAGCATTTGAATCCGTTCAGGCGCAGATCGCAGATGCGATCAAGGATCTGAGCAAGATCTAACACAAGGCTTCTAACGTCGCCGACCGCGTCTGGGTGGTCCGCGGCGCTTTGGACCAGAACTCTTGCGTCTTCTGCCGACCGGTTTGCCTTTGCGCCCCTCACTGAGGAGCTCAAAGCGCAGGCCGCCAGCCAATGGCGTGACTTCCTGAAGCCGCACATCAACCGTATCGCCGAGCCTGAACGTTTCGCCTGATTGCTCGCCGACGAGCGCTTGGGCGGCTTCGTCATGAACGTAATAGTCTCCCAACATTGTGGACTCTGGCACAAACCCGTCTGCGCCAGAGTCGTTCAGGCGGACGAACAGGCCAACGCGCGCCACCCCGCTGATGCGTCCCCTGAACTTTCCGCCCACATGTTCCGACAGCCACGCGGCCATCAAGCGATCGAGTGTCTGCCGCTCTGCAGCCATTGACCGGCGTTCGGCAGAGGAAATGAGTTCTGCCGTTTCTTCCAGATTCTCAATATCCTGGTCCGATAGACCGTCATCGCCGAAGTTCAACGTCGAGATGAGTGCACGATGGATCAACAAGTCTGCGTACCGCCGAATCGGCGAGGTGAAGTGAGAATATCGCCTGAGATTTAGCCCGAAGTGCCCGGCGTCAAATGCGGAATAGACTGCCTGCGCTTGAGAGCGCAAAACCATTTCATTGACAACGTGCTCTATTTCTTTGCCTCGCACTTCGCGCAAGATGCGATTGAAATCCTGGGGCTTCAGCACCTTGGCTGTTGGCATCTTCATGCCAAGAGTCTTGAGGAATTCTGCAAGTCCTTGAAGTTTCTCTTGTGAAGGCGCCTCATGCAGGCGGTACATCAGAGGAGACTTCGCCTTCTCCAGACTCTCGGCGGCGCAGACATTTGCCTGGATCATAAACTCTTCGATGAGTTTGTGCGCATCAAGCCTTTCCGGGACGACGATCCGGTCAATGGAGCCATCTTCACCCAACACCACTTTGCGTTCGGGGAGATCGAGATCAAGCGGTTGTCGCTTGTTGCGCGCCTTCTTCAGGGCCGCATAAGCTGCCCACACTGGTTTCAAGACCCCCTCGACAACTTCCGGCTCAACATCTGTTGGGTGTCCGTCTATGGCTCCTTGCGCCTGCTCATAGGAAAGCTTTGCGTGTGAACGCATAATCACGCGATCAAACTTATGGCTGAGCTTGTTGCCATATTTGTCGAAGGTCATCGTGACGGCGAGGGCAGGGCAGTCTTCCTTTTCGCGCAGCGAACACAAGTTGTTTGAGATCCGCTCCGGCAGCATGGGCACAACCAGATCAGGGAAGTAGGTGGAGTTACCGCGATCACGTGCTTCCCGGTCGAGTTCAGAACCCGGACGCACATAGGCGGCCACGTCAGCGATCGCGACGATTGCCTTAAAGTCCCATTCATTGTTGGCATCATCATCCGCTTCGGCGAACACGGCATCATCATGGTCGCGCGCATCCGGAGGGTCGATGGTGATCAGCGGAATGTGACGAATATCCGTTCTGTTCTTCTTCGAATAAGGCTTGAGCGCTTTGACTTCCGCTTCGATGTCGGCAGAAAACGAATCCCGAATACCATACTCGTGAATGGCAATGAGCGAGATATTGCGTTGATCGTTGAGCTGACCCAGCCGTTCGCGAACGCGGGCTTTCTTCAGCCCCATGCCGCGATCGCGTGTCAGTTCTGCAGAAACCAGTTCTCCGTGGACAGCATCCTTGTCATCGCCCGGCAAAACCTCGTGCCCATTTCTTGCCTTGCGGTCGGCTGAAACAATCCGCATGCGATTGCCGGACCTTTGGAAGACGCCAATGATGCGGCGTGATGAATTGTCCAGGCGGCGAATGAGCGTCCCTTCGTAGGGGTAATTCTCATCCTCTGTTTTGCTGACCCTGATAAGCACATGGTCGCCATTGCCAGGTGGCTGTAGGGTTGGGTTTTCACCGCGCGCCTTTCGCATTCGCAGCAGGATTTGCGGCGGTGCCGCTTCGCTATCGCGGCCCCGAACAGTGGGTTCTGCGAAGAGTTCGCCGTCCTCATCCTGACCGGCAACTTCTGCGACGAGCACCGGGGGTAGCTGTGACGGATCGATCAGCCGGCGCGATTTACGCTCCAAGAGCCCGCGTTCCGTCATGTCCTTCAGCAGCTGCTTGAGTGGGACGCGCAAGGGGCCCTTGATGCCAAACTCTCGCGAGATCTCACGCTTGCCAACCTTGCCAGTGCTGACCTGCACAAATTCCAGAATCTGTGCCTCGCTGGGAAGCTGGCTCTTGTCAGGTCTCTTGCGGCCCTTCTTTGGAGACTTTCCCAAGGGCTAAGCGGGCTCTGCCGCTTCAGTGCCACCGGCTGGTTTCTTCTTCGGTGCGGCCTTCTTTTTGGCTGCAGCTTTTTTCGCTGGAGCCTTTTTGGCTCCGGTCTTTGCAGCTTTCGCGGCGATCAACTCGAGCGCCTGTTCCATGGTCACGCTTTCCGGGTCTGTGTCTTTCGGAAGCGTTGCGTTGATCTTCTTGTGTTTGACGTATGGGCCATAGCGTCCGTTCATGACGTTGACCGGTCCACCTTCCGTTGGATGCTCGCCGAGCTCCTTCAGTGCACCGGCCTTGCCTCCACCCTTGGCCGTCTTCTCTGCAAGCAAACTGACAGCCCGGTTCAGGCCAACCGTGAAGATGTCCTCAAAGCTTTCAATATTGGCGTACATGCCGTTGTGCAGAATGAAAGGTCCGTAGCGGCCCAAACCGGAGGTAATCGGCTTGCTGGTTTCCGGGTGCACGCCGACTTCGCGTGGCAACGAAATCAGTTTCAGGGCGAGTTCAAGGTCCACATCGGAAAGCTGGATCTGTTTGGGGATGCTGGCGCGTTTGGGCTTGCCCTCTGCACCTTCCTCCTGACCAAGCTCGATGAATGGGCCAAACCGGCCTTGCTTGAGCAGGAGCGGCATACCGCTTTCCGGATTGATGCCAAGCTCAATGCCGGTTGTGGTCATCTCGGCCTTCTTCTTGGCATCCTCGCTGTCGTCCTGGGTGAACTGCCGGGTGAAGCGGCATTCAGGATAGTTAGAGCAGCCCACAAAGGCACCGAACTTGCCCACCTTGAGCGACAGGCGACCACCTTCGCAATTGGGACAGTCACGCGGATCCTTGCCATCTTCGCCGACAGGGAAGACGTGGGGCCCGAGCAATTCGTTCAGGGAATCCAGAACCTGGGTGATGCGCAGGTCTGCTGCCTCGCCGACGGCGGCGCTGAACTCGTTCCAGAACTCTTTGAGGACCTGCTTCCAGTCGAGATCGCCCGCTGAGATCTTGTCGAGCTTTTCTTCCAGGTTCGCTGTGAAATCATACTCCACGTAACGCGTGAAGAAGCTTTCCAGGAACGCAGTGACCAGGCGGCCCTTGTCCTCCGGGATCAGCCGCTTCTTGTCCATGCGCACATATTCGCGGTTGCGCAGAGTGGTCAGGATGGCCGTGTAAGTGGACGGTCGGCCAATGCCGAGCTCTTCCATGCGCTTGATCAGCGTTGCTTCGGTATAGCGCGGAGGCGGCTCAGTGAAATGCTGAAGAGGCTCCAGCTTCACCAGTCCAACAGTCTCGCCCTTGGTCATCTTGGGCAGACGCCGGCCGTCATCCTCGCCGCCGTTATCATCAGGGCCTTCCTGATAGAGCTTGAGAAAGCCATCGAAACGAATGACCTGAGCCGTTGCGCGCAAGGTGTACTGTTTGCCGTCTGCGCCCGCAGTGCCGATGTCCACAGTGGTGCGCTCAAGTTCGGCGCTCTCCATCTGGCTCGCCAAGGTGCGTTTCCAGATGAGCTCGTAGAGTTTGAACTGTTCATCATCAAGGACCCGGGACATGTCTTTTGGAAGTCTTGCAAGCTGTGTCGGACGGATGGCTTCGTGCGCTTCTTGAGCATTCTTTGCTTTGGTCTTGTAGACCCGCGCAGGGCTCGGTACGTAAGGCTCGCCGAACTGGTTCTGAATCACATTGCGGGCTTCTGCGATGGCCTCGTTGGCGATCTGGACACCGTCCGTACGCATATAAGTAATGAGGCCTGTGGTCTCGCCGTCAATGTTTACGCCTTCGTAGAGCTTCTGCGCGACCTGCATGGTGCGGGCGGACGAAAAGCCCAACTTGCGCGAGGCTTCCTGCTGCATCGTTGAGGTTGTGAAAGGTGGGTAGGGGTTCCGCTTGGCCGGTTTGGCTTCCACGGAATCGATTGTGTACCTGCCTTCACGGATCGCTGCGTCAATAGCCTTGGCGCCCGCTTCCGTCGGGATGTCGAACTTGGCCAGCTTCTTGCCGGCAATTGCGTTGAGGCGTGCACTGAACTGCTTGTCTTCTGCAGTCCTCAGGTCCGCTTCAATTGTCCAGTATTCCTGGCTCTTGAAAGATTCGATTTCCAGTTCGCGCTCACACACAAGGCGCAGCGAGACTGATTGCACCCGACCAGCAGAACGGGATCCTGGCAGTTTGCGCCAGAGGACAGGACTCAAAGTGAAGCCGACGAGATAATCCAGAGCGCGACGCGCCAGATAGGCCTCGACCAGATCTTCATCCAGCTCCCGAGCGTTCTGCATGGCATCAAGAACAGCGTTTTTGGTGATGGCGTTGAACACGACGCGGGCCACGTCCTTGTCCTTCAGCGCACCTTTCTGCTTGAGGATGTCCAGAACATGCCAGGAAATGGCTTCGCCTTCACGGTCAGGGTCAGTCGCCAGGATAAGCTTGTCAGCTCCCTTGAGGGCCTTGGCAATATCGTTCACGCGTTGCTTTGATTTGGAATCCATATCCCAAATCATTGCGAAATCTTCTTCCGGATCTACCGATCCGTTCTTTGACGGCAGGTCGCGCACGTGGCCGTATGAGGCCAGGACTGTGTAGTCCGAACCCAGATATTTGTTGATGGTTTTGGCCTTGGCCGGGGACTCAACGACGACAATGTTCATTAGGCGTGAATATCCGTTTGGTTCCAAATTTATTGAATGAGCACGAATGGGGATTTAGTCGCTTGAGCCAATTCGCGCAAGCGATTGATGTTCAGCAGGGTGAATTGCCACATAATGTGTACGGGAATTAAAGTTTGGTAGCCAGGTCCCTAGTACAGAAAATAGCACTTAGTGCACAAATTCATGACGAATTTGTGTGGTGTTATTCAATCTGAATTCTCATGAGAGGGAGTCCATTGTGGCTCAAATTCAGTATGTTTCCGTTCCGTCTGTCATAATTTCCGGGTTTGCAGGGCAGATTGCCTATCAATCTTCAAGCACACTCAATGTGTACTTTGGCAGTGTGTTCGATCCATCAATCTTGACGATCCTTGAATCGATAAATAAGGATATCATGACCTCGGAACTTGAGCTCCTTGATCTGGATGGCACTCAGGTCAGCTTCCCATGGGTTGCGGAAATGCTGGCAGCGCTGGGGAGCGCCATTGCAATTGCCAACAAACCGTGGATGCTTCAACCTCTGATCTTCAGATCTTCGGTTATGACAATCTCACATCCAATAGTGAGAGCATTTTGCAGGAAGCCTCTTCACCTGGTGAAGTTTTCGATGCCAGCGGGGATAGACAGTATATACTAGTTTATGATATACTGAGCATAGAGAAAAAGAATAGTTCCTTTTCCAAAAAAGCAACAGAAATAAATAAAGTGATGGCATTAATTACTATCGTGTTTGGCTTCGTTCTTGTAACGTACCAAGCAACAGCTGCGACAATCCAAAACACAACGCCAAGCAAGGTGATTTTGGTCGCAAGCAACTGGGCGGATTCCAAATTCGGGCTGGTATCACATGCAAAGCGTGGAATCATGGCTCACCCGCCCTTACCGATGAACTTTCAAAACATTTTTCTTCTCAACATCGAAGAAACATCAAACGGTTGAGAAGAGAAGGAGTGAATTTTGCTCAACTCTGCAGCAAATTGTCTTCGGTCAAAACCAAAAAGCAGGCTCGTTCCTAGCTGGCAAAGCGCACAAGTATTGGGTCCAAATTTATCAAGTATCAAAACTACTGGATTAGGAATCCATCGCGTTGGTTAAACGCTGAAGAAGCGAGGATATGGTATGCCTTCAACTGTCGCAGAGATATAGGAAGAGTTGCTCAGGCAACCGCAGAGGTTATTGCTGAGAACAAGCCCCGGAGTGCTGCTCGCGCAAAACAAAAAGCATCAAAGCAAGAGCAAGCAATATTTGTTCGCGTGGATACGATGGAAATGAGGAAAAATTCATGTCCGAGAACAGAGACTTGTTCAACTCCTTTCTTTCCCTATACCGCCTAGGTAAATAATAAAAAGGTGATAAAGACGATGTCGTCTTTATCACCTTTCCTTTATGTAAATAACCACCAACTGCATCGCCTCTAACTCAGGCCCCATCGCCATTAGCACCAGCAGAATCACCGCTACCGCCATCATGATCACCGGAATTACCATCACCATTATTAGGAGAATATGGCTACGGTGCTATGGAAACGGCTGATGCCAGGATGCAGGTTGCGTCGGAGACGGGCGGCGGCAATTTCCTTTCCTCGCAGCTTTTGCAACAGGCCGGCACGCTGCTGGGTTTGGGCGGCTTCATAACGCACAAAACGGTTCTTCTGAATTCTTTGATGGTTTGGCATTTGACAACGAACGCTCCTCGGTGATGTCGCGCGCAGAGTTGAGTTCATCAAATGCAGATGATCATGGCCATGCAGTCTCCTTCATGGCGCTCGACATTGCAGCACTGCACCACATGTACGGTGCTGACAGGCTTATGCCACGGATACGACTTACAAACTGACAAATGCCGGAACTGCGTGCTTGATCTCGACGGCGATGATGGCACGGTTTCCATCGGTCGGGCTTACTATTCCATATGGGATGCTGGCGGCAACGACACCATTTCCTACAACGGTCAGATGGATGCTCTCATCAATCTCAACACCGCGCAGGTCAGCAAAAATGAGTTTCTCAACAACGCAGATCCTGAACTGGAATACCTCGTCAACAAGATGATGGATTCGGGCGAGTTGCGCACTGAATTCCTGCCTGAGGTGATTGATGAGGAATCCGGGATAGGCGGGTATTTCTCGCGGCTCTATGACATTAACGGTGACGTCTAGGCGGGCGGGATTTCGATTGCCGAAAACGCCGTAATCGAAAACGCGATCAGCGGGGCAGTGGCTGATCTGCTGATCGGCAACCATCATGTAAACGAACTGCGTGGCAATGACAATAATGATGTGGTCTTTGGCGGCGGCGGTGATGACCTGATCCTTGGTGGCAAAGGCGATGACAAGCTGTTTGGGGTGGATGGCATCAACGACATCCGCGGCGGCAGCGGTAATGATGAACTCTGGGCCGGCTACCTTGGCAATACGCTGAATGGCGGCTCCGGCAACGACAAGCTCTACGGCAACGCCGGAGATGACAGCTTGTTTGGTGGTTCTGGCAATGACGAACTGCAGGGTGAGACCGGCAATGACAAATTACGCGGCGGATCCGGAAATGATGTGCTGGACGGCAGCGCGGACGATGACGTGTTGAACGGCGGGGCCGATGTTCTTGATGGAGGCACTGGAGATGACATCCTAAAAGGTGCTTCATCAGGTGAGCTGACCGCTGATACATTTGTTTTCAAAGATGGCAGCTACGGTTTTGACAAGGTCAAAGGTTTCGAGGATGGACTGGATCAGATCGATCTCTCTGGCTTTGCATTCTCCGATTTTGCTGCGGATGTGCAGTCTCTCGCCAGCCAGTCCGGCAACCATCTGGATTTGGATTTTGGCGGAGGCAATGTTCTTCGCATTGAAAACTTCGCCCTGGCAGACTTCGATGCTGGTGACGTGATCCTCTGATTGAGGACCTACAATCCGGCACACAGCGCGCCGGCTGGAAGCGTCTCACCTTCCCCAAGGGACATGAACTTCCAACCGGCGAATTGCGTTTGGAAATTGAGTTCCAGTTCTCCGAGTCATCCCGACCCTGAGCCGGGATCTTCTGTCCGCTTGCTCGGATTCTGCTGACACAAGATCCCGGATATTTTGCGGTGCAAAATTCCGGGATGACGATGTTGAGTAGTTGAATGGATTCCGAAGGCACTGCGTGCCTGAGACAAGGCCGACCGGCCGCCACCGCATTTTAAGAGTGATCGGCCTGCCGTTCTATGCAACGCTCAGCCTGTTGGGTCTGTCGGCGATCCTGATCGAATATCAGTGGTTGGCCTGGCTGGTGCGTATCCTCGGGAGCTGTTACCTGGCCTATCTGGGTCTGACCTTGCTGCTGACCAAGCCTTCCGATCTGGCAATTTCGGGCGAGCAGGCAAAACCCGGGGCAATCCTGTCCCCTTCGGGCTGGTTGTGAGTTTAACCAACCCCAAGGCCATTGTTCTTTTCACCAGTGTGTTTACGACGGCGGTGACCAGTGCCATGCCGTTCTGGGTCATGGCGCTGATGATCGTGCTGGTGCTAGTCAGCACCTTCGTCTGGTACACTTTGATGAGCCTGTTCATGGCATCGCCAACCGTGATGGGCCGGCTGCACAAGGCACAACACTGGGTCGAACGCGCAGCCGGTGTGTGTTTTATCGGGATTGGCGGGAAGATCCTTGCGGACAGCCGCAATCCAATCTCGCCCTGACGCGCCTATTCGTCCGCAATCTTCACCAGTGTTTTGCCGAAGTTTCCGCCCTTCAGCATTTCAAGGAAGGCTGACGGTGCATTCTCCAGCCCTTCAGTAACGCTCTCGCGGAACTTCACGCGCCCATCGCGGATGTAGCCCGGAACCTCTTTCATGAAATCGCCGAAACGGTCTGCATGGTCCGTGACGATAAAGCCGCGCACATCGAGGCGGTTGACCAGGATTGAACGCCAGACCTTCGGGAGCAAGTTTGGTCCCGGCGCCTCGCCTGCGCCGAGATTGTACCAGGAGATCATGCCGCAAACCGGAATGCGACCGAACATGTTCATGAGCGGGATGACAGCCTCCAGTGTGGCACCGCCTACATTTTCGAAATAGATGTCAACGCCATCCAGGCACGCGGCGGAAAGTTCTTGCTGGAGGTTTTCCGATCTATGGTCGATGCAGGCATCAAATCCCAGTTCATCCACGGCGAAAGCGCATTTCTCTGGACCGCCTGCCACGCCAACGGCGCGCAGCCCATAGATTTTTGCAAGTTGCCCGACCAGCGACCCGACTGCGCCCGTGGCTGCGCCGACCACAAGCGTTTCGCCTTCTTTGGGCCGCCCATGTTCGTTAAGGCCTGCGAAGGCCGTCAGGCCCGGCATACCGAGCACGCCGAGATAGGCGGAAAGGGGAGCGAGGTCCGGATCCACCTTGCGCACGCCGGTGCCATCGCTGACGGCGTGGCTGCACCAGCCGAAACGATCCAGTACGTAGTCGCCTTCCTTAAATTTTTCGATGTTGGACTTTATGACCTGCCCGACGACACCGCCCTCCATCGTGCCGCCTATGGGAACGGGCTCGGCGTAGGATTTTCCATCGTCCATGCGGCCGCGCATGTAGGGATCCAGCGACATCCAGCAGGCGCGGACCAGCATTTCGCCTGCGCCGGGTTCTGGCATCGGGGCTTCCTCAAGGCGGAAATTGTCCAGTGTGGGCGCTCCATCAGGGCGGTTGGCGAGTACGATTTTTTGCATGTTTTTTCTCTTTCGTGGGATATGTCTGATTTGTTGATTTTGGCTAGGTGTTGTTGCCGTCCTTGTAGAGGCTGAGCAGGGCGTAGAGTGTTTTGTTGACCGGTGCCTCCAGCCCGGCCTCTTCCGACAGACGAACGACAGCGCCGGTGATCCAGTCGATTTCCATTGATCGACCGTTTTCCAGATCAATGGCCGTGGAGGCGCGCATGGTGGGCGGGAAGGCCTGCACCATTTTCCAGACGTCTTCCTCGACCGTGTCCGATATGGCGATTTGTTTTGCGTGGGCGAGGGCGATGGCCTCCCTAACGGCGGATCGGTAGAGAGCCGTAAGGTGCTCGTTGTTCAGGATATCACTAATTGTGCAGCGGGCGGCTGAGGTAATGCCGGAGCCGGCTGAGAACAGGATGAACTCAGCACGATATCGTCTGTCTCCGGTGCAGACGACCCCGGCATCGTTGGTTGCGGCACGCAGGGCGTCAATCTTGGCTGACGGACGGCTGTCGCGCTCGGCGAAGCTGAAGCGGTTGAACTCACCGATCTGTTTGGTGACGCCCTGCTGCGAGATGGTCGTTGAAACCTGGGCGATGCCGTTGCCCACATTGTGTTCGGGGAGGATCTCAGCCAGCGTGTCGGAGGCTTCGACGCCGTTGAGAAAGAGGATAATGATTGTTTCCGGCCCGAGCATCAGCGCACAGGCGCGCCCTGCGCTGTGGAGCGCATCGCCCTTCACGCCGAAAATGATGGCATCCACCGGGCCAACCTCTTCCGGTGTGTCCGTCGTAATCCACGGCGTGATCACGTGGTCGCCATCAAAGCCTTTGAGCTTCAGCCCATTGGTGCGGATCGCCTTAAGATGCGCACCGCGCGCAATGGTGGCGACCTGGTGACCTGCAGTTGCGAACCTGACCGCGAGATACCCGCCAATGCCACCAATGGCCATGGTTGCGATTTTCATGGTGTGTCCTTTTTATGAGACCTTTAGTGGGGTGTTGGCAAGAAGTGGAAATTGAGGCTTGGATCACATAGCATTGTAGCTGGTTTTCGGCAAAAACAATAGTGCCACCCGGGGGGCTCGATCGCCGCGGATTTGTGGACTTAGCACCTGCTCCTGCCGGCCTTTCGCCGAATATTGACGAGGCAAACTTGCGTTGCCATTATATGTATGGGTTCGGGCTGGGCGAAAGTTGAATGAAAAAAAGCTGGATTAACGACACTGTGGGAGGTGCCGTTGCGGGTCTTCTTGCCATTCCAGAGGCAAATGGCATACGCGGTGATTATTTTTTTGCCTCTGGCAATTCACCGTCCCGATATCCTTCCCCTCGGAATCGTTAGCTGCATCCTCACAGTTGTGTTCTCCAATGCCGCTCCCTGCATTGTGCGAGGTCCGCGCATATTGATTAGTACGCCGTTTTCCCTCGTCTCAGTCATGATGGGCGTGCTGTCCACGCAGATTGTGCTTGCGGTGACACCGGAGGGTGGCCAGCCGAATATAGAGTTAGCACTCGTGCTTCTTGTCGCCGTCGTCTCGGTAAGTGGCATCATTCAAATTGCCCTCGGTCTCTTCCGCCTGGGCGATCTGGCCAAGTATGTGTCTATGTCGGTCATCGCTGGAATGTGGAACGGGGCCGCCGTCGTCATTATGGTCAGCCAGGTGCGGCCGCTCCTAGGGCTCGGAAGACGTGCTTCAATATTTGAGCACGCCGGGCAAATTCATCATCGATAACAGATTGCTGATGGCCGGCAACTGAAGTCTTTGCAGAGCGCTTCGTTGGATGTTTTGTGACCGTGAAATCTGATCCTCGCGCAAGCTTTTCCGATGCGCTTCGAACCTCTCGTCCACCTCAATCGCGTTGATCTTGACCAATCGTAGTGCTTCTGACCTGCCCCCATGGGTCCCGTGTTCATAGGGGGACCTGTTTCCTCATACATCATCTGGTTGCTGTTATCGAGCGCGCGGGGAGTGGAGTATCCCACAGCTCCTTACGCAAGCGCCCGTTGAAACTTTCCACAAACCCGTTCTGCATTGGCTTTCCCGGTTCAATGCAAGGCCAGCCCACACCGGTCTCATTCTGCCATTCCAGGAGGGCTCTGGAGGTGCGTTCGGTGCCGTTGTCGCTCACGACCGTGTCCGGCTTGCCATAGAGCCTGATCAGGCGGTCCGGTTCCCGGGCCACACGTTCGCCTGACAAGGACCTATCGGCCACCAGACACAGGCATTCGCGGGTACAACCTCAAGAGGGCCGTTTTCCATAGTGACCTCATCGAGGAAAAACAGAACGGCGATCATGTCGTGGTTGGTGTGCGGTTCAAACAGGAAGTCCTGATGATATTTCACTTCTGTTTTCGCGCCAGGCAGCTTGGAATTGACCTTGGTATTGTTGAGTTTCACATTGGACCCGATGAGCTAAGCAACGGCATCCAGCGCCCGGTTATCGCGCATGACTTCCAGATAAACGTCTGAGATCTCTACAGGCGAAGAAACACGACGGAGTGCAGGGCTTTCAGTACTGTGGCCCGGCTCAAGGTGAAAACGCGGCCGCCCGTCCATGATCTCGCCATAGGCTTCTGAATGCTGCCGGCTGTCTTCAACCCAACTCGCGAAATCTGCGTTTAATGCCGACATCTGTTCTGGTGTCAGTGCATTCTCCAGCACCAGAAAACCGTTTTGCCAGAAGCTGTTGACCTGTTGGTTGTTGAGCGGTTCTGCCATGAATGTGACCCTCTAAACACACGAGCTTGCGCTTTCATGACAGCCTCATGTGTCGGCTTCAAAATTAGTTTTTTCACCCGATCAGCCGCAAAAGTATGGATGCATCCATGCGGTTAAATTCGACCCTGTTTAGAACTTGGGCTTGATCTCAATGCGGAACCTTGGGGCGAAGCAGTGCCGCAACGCGGTGATTGTAACGGCACCAACTGCCTAAAATTGCGCTAGATCCATGAATTTACGGCAAATTCGTTGAAAATCAGCCCTGATGTGGCGTGAGTGAATTTTCCCGCACTAAAAACGCTGTATTGTCTTGCCACCTGCTAATGAGTGCGGTATTTGCCTCTTAAAGTGTTTAATTGATTGGGAATTCAATTGAACAACTCGGACGTTCGGGGGCGAACAGATTCAAGGTTCCCGGTTCGCCGGGATGGGTCGGGGCTCCTGCCTCAATGATCCCCCGGTGGGGCCCTGATCTCCTCTTGAGAGTTCAAGTGCTTTTTGGCACCGCAGTTTCTACACAAGACAATTAAACTCTTAAGTCCACAGGCCGCTGTGGAGTTGCCGCACATGCGACACAGGTTCCATTTGAACTCTGGTCGATGCCGCATAGATTTGGTGCGTGTGATCACAACAAAAGGCTGATCCAATGGATGTCGATACCGTCTTGCTGGCCCGGATCCAATTTGCTTTCACAATCGCCTTTCACATTATCTTTCCAAGCTTCACGATTGGGTTGGCGGCGTTCATCGCCACGCTTCTGGTCCGGGGGCGTCTGGCCGGGCGGGAACATCTGCACAGGTTGGCCAGATTCTGGACAAAGATCTTTTGCAGTCTCCTTCGCCATAGGCGTGGTGTCCGGCATTGTGCTGTCCTACCAAATCGGCACGAATTGGTCGAACTTCTCCGTGGTAACGGGCAACGTTATTGGTCCATTGCTGGGTTATGAAGTGTTTACAGCTTTCTCGGCATTATGTTGTTTGGCTGGAACCGGGTCTCACCGAACCTTCATGTGACATCTGCTGTATTTGTGGCGGTGGGCACATTGCTCTCGGTCTTCTGGATTATGGTGGCCAACAGCTGGATGCATACGCCAGCTGGACATGAGATCAGGGATGGAATTGCCTATCCGTTCGATTGGTTCGCAATCGTCTTCAATCCCAGTTTCCTTTACCGGTTTGCGCACATGTTCACGGCCGCCTACCTGACGATCTCGCTGGTCGTGCTGGCCCTTGGTGCGCGTTATTTGCTGGCAGGCAGATTCCCGAAAGAGGCCCGCACCATGATGCGCATGGGTCTCGGCATGGTGTGATGATCCTGGCACCGCTTCAACTCTTCATCGGCGACTTGCATGGTTTGAACACCCTGAAACATCAGCCTGAAAAAATTGCCGCGATAGAGGGGCACTGGGATGGCTCAAAACCGGGAGCTTTGGTTTTGTTTGCCTGGCTCAATGAAAAAGAAGAACGCAACGACTTTGAAGTCTCATTGCCTGGCATGGACAGCCCGATCCTTACCCATGATCTTGAAGGCAAGTTCAAAGGCCTTAAGGACTTCCTGAGGGAAGAACGCCCACCGGTGGTCCCTGTGTTTTTCGCGTTCAGGATCATGGTTGGGTTGGGGATTCTGATGATCAGCATTGGTGTGATCGGAGGCCTTCTCTGGTGGCGGAAACAGCTTTTTGACAGCAAATGGTTCCAGCTGCCGGTTCAGCATGTGTGGCCGATCGGGTTTATCGCCATCCTTGCGGGCTGGCAGGTGACAGAGGCGGGGCGGCAGCCATGGATCGCCCGTGGTATCCTAAAGACGGCCGATGCCGCCTCTCCCAGTCGCGGGCGGTAGAAGGTCCTGGCATCGCTCGGATGCAACCGAATGCAGCCGTGGCTTGCGGGGCGTCCGAGATTGCAGATGTGGTTCGTGCCATGAACGGCATAGCCGCCCTTGAAGAAGACTGAGAACGGCATCGGTGCGTTGTTGTACTTCCTTGTCCTTGAGCGTCACATTTCATGCATGCGTATATTGGGTGCCAGGAACCCGTTGGGGTGCCATAGCCGCGCCGACCTGAGGAAATCTTGTAGGTGTCATATCTGCGGTTGTTCACATAGACGGTCATGCGCTGATCACTCAGATCAACTTTCGCGTGAATCTTGCCGCGGGCAAGCGGCCGCTGAACAGATCTTTGAAACGAAATGAGCCGCCTACACTTTGCGAACCGCCAGATTTGTTAAATCCGCCGGCATTTTCGGCGATAGCAGGAGTAACCGCGGCCATGGTAGCGGCAAGCAATCCACATGCGAATGTTCCTGCAACAGTGCTCATGCGAATGGCCTTCATGGCTTGTGAATTTCTGATTGTTGTCATGTTATTTGCTTCACATCCAGTCTTATGCGCAGGTCAAACTTTTGCATTGATGGTCCTGATCATGTCGAAGAAGAGGATTTACCAGACAACTATTTGCCCATCTTAGGTAAGAAGCGCGTTCTCTTTCGAATTCATTTAGAAGGTGATCTCACGTCATCAGATCAGATTGCCGTGGATACTTGGCTTAGGGCAATCCTCGCTGAAACAAAAGGCGTATTGATTGACCTGCAAACCGAGCGATTTGAAACACCAACAAGAGCAGGGCAGTTAGAAGCGCAGGCAGATCAATCTAATGACAACGGCTCGATGTCATTTTACTTCGAAGACGGAGAAAAATGATACGAGAGTGGATTTGAGGAGATGCTTCGGGAAATTTCGCTCTTAATGCCCGAAGCCACTCCCGCAAGGTACGGCTACTACGAACCCCTACAAGGTCGGGTTGAAGGCGGTGACGTCTCAGAACTGGTTTCCTCCTTCAAGGAAGAAACAGATATCTTCATGAAATCAAAAATACCTTTTGGCCATATTTTTATGAGTATTCCCTGCAAAAAGACATTCGAACGCTGGCACCCGAAACACTTGATCCGTCGGCGATTTCTGTTGGGCAGGGTCTGCTTCGAACTCCGCCCTAAGCTGTTCGCCCACCCAGCAAACTTTGACCGTCTCAAATCTCTTTTTGAGAAGCTCTGCATAACCTTCGATGTTGTGTATGCAGACATCACGCAAACTGATAATTGGGGCAGTTGGTTTTGGTACGGTCTACCTGACAATCAAGCACACACGATTTGTCTGAGCGACGCTTACCAAGGTGTTTGGCCAGACGTTCTACAAGTTGGCCACAAAATCGGTAAGCATCATCACCTTGTAACAGAGGTGGTCTCGGGATTTCGGAGTTGTTAAGGTGGCTCGTCCAATGAGAGAGACGCTCCAAGATGACGAAGAGAAAGAACCATTCGCCAGAGTTCAAGGCCAAGGTTGCGCTTGAGGCGATCCGTTAAGATATGACGCTGGCAGAACTGTTGAAGAAGTACGGTGTGCACGCGACCCGGATCAGCACGTGGAAGCGGGCAGCGATCCAAAATAGGGCATCTGCGTTTACACGGCGGGGGACCGATCCGGCTGCGGTCAATACGGCCGGGATCGAGAAATTGCATTCCAGGATCGGTCAGCTTGTCGTCGAGCGGGATTTTTGGGCCGATGCCTCGTTTCAACTGCTCGGGACGCGCGGCAAAAAATGGTGAGCAAGGATCATAAGCTGAGCCTTCGCCGTCAGTGCGCGTTGCTGACGCTGACGCGGTCCAACCTGGACTATCCCCCGAAGGGCGAGAGCACAGAGAAGCTGCGGTTCATGGCAATCATCGATAAGCAGTTCCTGGAAACGCCCTGGTACGGATCACGCCAGATGGCGCGGTACCTGCAGCGTCAAGGCCACAAGTGTGGGCGGCATCGGGTCCGGAGGTTGATGCGCCTCATGAGGCTGGTTCCGATCTACCAGGCCCCCAACACCAGCAAGAAACATCCGCAACATAGGATATGGCCGTATCTGCTGAGGACCGTGGTGATTGAACGGTCTGACCAGGTCTGGTGTGCGGATATGACCTACATCCCCCTGCGCAGAGGGTTCCTGTATTTGGTGGCCATCATGGATTGGTACAGCTGCAAGGTACTGGCCTGGCGGCTGTCAAACACGCTGGAGGCCGAATTCTGCGTTGATGCTTTGAAAGAGGCGCTGGCCAAGCACGGCAGCAAGCCGGAGATATTCAACCCCGATCAGGGGAGCCAATTCACCAGCGCAGACTGGATTGATGTGCTGAGCGACGCGAAGGTCGAGATCAGCATGGACGGCAAGGGGCGCTGGATTGACAACAGGATGATCGAGCGCCTGTGGCGGTCGCTGAAGTATGAATGCATCTATCTGCATGCCTTTGAGACTGGCTCAGAGGCGAAGGCCGGTATCCGCAAATGGCTAACCGACTGCAACGTCGAGCGACCGCATCCGGTCCACGGCATCTTGACCCCCGACGAGGTCCATGCCAGCAAAACCGAACCCATGAAAATGGCAGCCTGATTTGAAATCCTGATCCACCTTGGCAAGGCTGAAAACTGGTCGAAAACCTAGGACAACCTCTCTTGTGCTAGGCTCCGGTCATGGGATGGGTAGGGCGTTTAACCTATAAGTTACCGACAAGCGAGGCCTGAGTTTCATTCTGGCCGGGCTAGTCGCAATGACCGGACCGCAGCTCTTCTTTGACATCTCCGCCAATGGTCTTCGCCCCGATTGTTGGGACGCAATGGCGCTGTCTGCGGCACTGGTCTTTGCAATTGCTGTCATCCTGGCCCCGTCTTTGAATGTCCGCCTGGATGCAATGATCAATGCTCTGCAACTGCACGGCACTTTGCCACTTTCCGAGCAACTGAAAGCCGATCTGAGACGAAGTGACCAGCCCATGCAAGTCGCCAGCGCGCTTGTCTTTTCCGGTCTAATCTTTGGAAGTTACGTGCGGTTCTATGCCCAAGAGATACCGATATTCTGAAAGCAGCGGCACCAGTTCGAGACATTTGCCGTTGTTTTGGTGCTGGGCCTTGCCATTCTCATGACGTGCTTTTGTGCCCTGTGCGGATTTTTGTTGAAGGCTCCTTCTTTGGAAGGGTGTCCAACTTTGACGGATTGGTGGCAAAGCTCAGCGAGCCGGAAACGCCACTACAAATCAGGTCGGGATATTTTGACGGCGCAAATGGCTTGAAACCGATTGGTGATCTCTACTTATATCAGGCTCTCCTTGTGATGTTTCCAATGGCCTTGGCTTGGCATCTGGTTCTTTGCAATCCCACACTATTCTGTATTCTGTTGCGAGTTGTGCTTCAGGTCTGGAGACGCCGTATGCATTCTGGCGCGTTCCTATCGGCATTCACTGGGCGTTGGTCATGGGGTTCACCTACTTGGTGTTTATCCGGCCGATATTGCGTCTTCGTCGTCGAGTCCGTGTTGCGCACGATGAGTTGGTCAAAACGCGTCTGCCAATTATCCAGAAACAGATGCTCGAACTTCAACAAGTCCTGCAGGATGAAGGTCTAAGCGCAAAACGCCGTGAAGCTGCGACACAGAAATTTTACGACCTTGGAACCGAGCAATGGAACATCAAACAAATGACTGTATGGCCGGTGGACGGCAAAACCCAGCAACTGTATTTCTCTGTAAACACAGCTGGCGCCATCGGACCTCCCGTTCTGGAAGTGCTCTTGGAAGCACTTGCACGCAATAAAATTGGTGTGGGATTGGATTTGGGCAATTTGTTTAACGTCCTGTTTTGGTGACCCCTTGACACTTGACCCCGCACCGCCCTATGGTCCGCGCCGCTAACAGGAGGAGAAGCTTTAAAATGAGCAACCTCGTAATCGTGATGAAGCGCGCTAGATTGTGATCCGACAAGATCACGGCTCCCATAGCGCGCATTCGGGCCCCTCAGGGGCCCTTTTTTGTTGGAATTTTTTGGCGAACTTTGCCAAGTGACTGTTGAAAACGATAGCCCGGCCAGATGGCCATTAGAGAGTGGAAAAGATGAGTGACGATCTAACCGGCGCGGAAGTTGTCCTGAGAGCCCTGAAAGATCAGGGTGTCGAGCATGTTTTTGGTTATCCCGGTGGCGCAGTGCTGCCGATTTATGATGCCATTTTCAATCAGAACGCTGTCCAGCACGTGCTCGTGCGTCATGAGCAGGGCGCGGTACATGCTGCTGAAGGTTATGCCCGCTCCACGGGCAAAGTTGGGACGGTTCTCGTCACGTCGGGACCAGGCGCCACCAACGCTGTCACAGGCCTGACAGATGCGATGATGGATTCTATCCCGATCGTCTGCATCACCGGCCAGGTACCAACGCACCTCATCGGCAATGATGCCTTCCAGGAATGCGACACGGTTGGAATCACGAGGCCATGCACCAAGCACAATTATCTCGTTCGCGACCCCAACGATCTCGCCCGCATCCTGCACGAGGCGTATTATGTGGCCAGTTCAGGACGCCCGGGGCCGGTTGTCGTGGACATCCCCAAGGACGTCCAATTTGCGCTAGCCAAATATGTCGGCCCGTCAAACGTAGCGCACAAAACCTACAAACCGCGCCTCAAGCCGGATCAGAGTGCAGTTCGGCAAGCAGTTGATATCATTGCCAATGCCAAGGATCCCATTCTGTATACCGGTGGTGGTGTCATCAATTCAGGTCCCGCGGCGTCCAAGCTGTTGCGCGAGTTGACGCGTCTGACTGGTTACCCCGTAACGTCTACGTTGATGGGCCTCGGTGCGTTTCCGGCATCAAACGACCAATTCCTCGGAATGCTGGGCATGCACGGCACATATGAAGCCAATCTGGCCATGTACAATTGTGACGTCATGATCTGCATTGGTGCCCGCTTTGATGACCGGATTACTGGGGCAACCAATCTGTTCTCCCCGAATTCCACCAAGATCCATATCGATATTGATCCTTCTTCGATCAACAAGAACATCCAGGTCGATCTGCCGATTGTTGGCGACGTGGCCCATGTTCTGGAGGATCTCATCCGTGTCTGGAAGGCGCGCCAGCCGGAGATCGACAAAGCGGCCTTGAAGAGGTGGTGGAGACAGCTGGACGAGTGGCGCGGCCGGAAATGCCTGAACTACGAGCCCCGCAAAGACATCATCATGCCGCAACACGCCATCCAGAGGCTGTATGAACTCACCAAAGACAAGGATGCCTACATCACCACCGAAGTGGGGCAGCACCAGATGTGGGCCGCCCAGTATTATGGCTTTGAGGATCCGAACCGTTGGATGACATCAGGTGGTCTAGGCACAATGGGCTATGGCTTGCCCGCAGCCCTGGGTGTTCAGGTGGCACACCCTAATGGCCTGGTCATTGACATTGCGGGCGAAGCCTCGGTGCAGATGACCATGCAGGAAATGTCTTCGGCTGTGCAGTACCGCTTGCCCATCAAGATCTTTATTCTCAACAATGAGTACATGGGCATGGTGCGCCAGTGGCAGGAATTGCTCCATGGTGGCCGCTATGCAGAGAGTTATTCCGCAGCTTTGCCGGATTTCGTGAAGATGGCTGAGGCTTTTGGTTGCCATGGTATCCGCTGTTCTGATCCGGACAAGCTTGATGACGCCATTCAGGAGATGATCGATTATGACGGTCCGGTTCTGTTTGATTGTCTGGTGTCAAAGGAAGCCAATTGCTTCCCGATGATCCCGTCCGGCAAGGGCCATCATGAGATGCTGCTTGGGGACGAAGAACAATCCCTTGATGAGACCATTTCCGACGCTGGCAAGGTCCTCGTTTAGAGTTCACGAGATTTGAAAGACAAGTTCATGCTTAAAAAAGTTGACGCTCTAGAAACCCACACGCTCTCCGTTCTCGTAGATAACGAACCTGGTGTCCTCGCTCGTGTGGTCGGATTGTTCTCAGGCCGGGGCTACAATATTGAATCCCTAACTGTGACAGAAACCGAGCACGCTGCGCATGTTTCCCGGATTACCCTGGTGACCACGGGTACACCGCAGGTGATCAATCAGATCTCGGCCCAGCTTGACCGGTTGGTTCCGGTGCACACAGTTGTGGATCTCACCGTGCACGGAAACGGCGTCGAGCGCGAACTCGCTCTTATCAAGGTTGCAGGCAAGGGCGATAAACGGGTAGAGGCCCTGCGTCTTGCAGAAGCGTTCCGCGCCCAGATCGTGGACGCCACAACAGAAAGTTTCGTCTTCGAGTTGACCGGCCGTAGCAACAAAATCGAGCAGTTCATCACGCTAATGGGCCCGCTGGGGCTCGTGGAGGTCTCCCGCACCGGTATCGCTGCCATCGGCCGCGGCCCGGAAGGAATGTGATGTAAGTATCAGGCTCATTCGGGCTTGTGTTTCAGCGAACGGGCTGTATTGTCGCCCGCGAATTTTCCAGGCAATGAGGCGGGCTCGCCCGCATGACAGATATCCAAGAAGGAAGAGGATAGATAATGCGCGTTTATTACGACAGAGATGCAGATGTTAATCTCATCAAGGGCAAGAAAGTTGCCATCATCGGGTTTGGTAGCCAGGGCCATGCCCACGCGCGGAACCTGCATGACAGTGGCGTGAAAGATGTAGCCGTGGCTCTGCGCCCCGGTTCTGCGTCGACCAAAAAAGCAGAAGCAGTGGGTCTGCCAGTGATGACTGTGGCTGAAGTTGCCGCTTGGGCTGACCTGATTATGATGGCCGCTCCCGATGAACTTCAGGCCGACATCTGGAAAGACGAGATCGCGCCTAACATCAAGGACGGTGCAGCGATTGTTTTCGCACACGGCCTCAATGTCCACTTTAATCTGATCGAGCCAGGTGCTGGCATCGACGTGATCATGATCGCTCCGAAGGGTCCCGGGCACACGGTGCGCGGCGAATATGAGAAGGGCGGCGGCGTGCCGACCCTCATTGCAATCGATCAGGATGCATCCGGCAATGCCCATGATCTGGCGCTGTCCTACGCCTGTGCAATCGGCGGCGGCCGTTCCGGCGTCATCGAAACCACGTTCCAGGAAGAATGTGAAACAGACCTCTTTGGTGAACAGGTTGTGCTTTGCGGCGGCCTGGTTGAACTGATCCGTGCCGGTTTCGAAACACTTGTGGAAGCTGGGTATGCTCCGGAAATGGCCTACTTCGAATGCCTGCACGAAGTTAAGCTCATCGTTGACCTCATTTACGAGGGCGGCATTGCCAACATGAACTACTCTATCTCCAATACAGCGGAATTCGGTGAGTACCACACGGGTCCGCGCATTGTGACCGGTGAGACCAAAGCGGAAATGCGCAAGGTCCTGCACGACATTCAGTCCGGTACCTTCACGTCGGAATGGATCCGCGAATGCAAGGCCGGTCAGCCCAAGTTCAAGGCCACGCGCCGCATGAACGACGCCCATCTGATCGAGGAAGTTGGCGAGCGTCTCCGCGGAATGATGCCCTGGATCGCAGCCAACCAGTTGGTCGACAAAGAAAAGAACTAACGCAATTGCAGAAATTCGTCCAGCCAGACCTGAGAAGCTTCAGCGCTAATGGAACTGTCGCGCGTCTCCAAGGCATCCTGGGGGTACTCTGCAGAGATGCAGGAACAGTTTAAGGACGAATTGACGATTACGGCGACGGCGATCGTGGAGGACACGGTCGCCGTTTGTATCTCTGGTGAAGAATTGCTTGGCTTCTGCCAGCTATGTGTTTCAGGCAAGGAGGCCGAGTTGGCGGAACTCTTTGTCAGCCCGGACTTGAAACGAAGCGGCATTGGCCATCATGAACGGACTGCCGCGTTCATCTCAATAGGCCCGATTATTTGGAAAGATCAGGCACCACGAACTGGAACGCGCCAGCCAGATTTACCTGGAAACCGATATCGTTGGTGGTGAAATTGCAGAGATCCGTGTGGGAGGGCACGTCGTCCCTGTCATGAGCGGGACTCTGGATGCCTAACCAGGCTTGGCAAAGAGATCCTTGCGGAGCGCATTGATTGCGTCTGGATCAATCTTCGTGTGAATGACGGCTGGCCGTTTGGTGGCCAGCGCATCCAGAAGTGCGGCTTCCGTCTCGCCCGGTTTGCTGACCGAATAGCCCGACGCCCCGCAGAGCTTTGCGACCTCGTCAAAAGCAGGACTGGCAATGTCTGCGCCGAGAGTGCGCCCTTCGAAGAACGTCTTCTGGTAGGCTTTCTCCGCACCCCAGGCGCCATTGTCGAGGACAACCGCAATCACCGGGAGGTCGTATGCCACGGCAGTAGAGATCTCGCTCATCGTGAATCCAAATCCGCCATCGCCCATGACCGAAACAACTGGCCGTTCCGGAGCCGTGGCTTGCACGCCAAGCGCGGCCGCATAGCCAAATCCCACGAGGCCAAAGTCGAGCGGGGTAATCAGGGCAGGTGCCTGATAGTGCGCAAGACGATCGGCGGCTTGAAGGCATGCATTACCGGTATCGAGCGTAACGACGGCGTCCCGCGGCAGGTTTCTTCGCAATTCCCCGAGAACCCTGCGCGGATGCATAGGTTTGCCGGCCATTGATTCTTCTTCGGAACGTTCTTGACTAAGTGTTGACTTTGACTCAACAAATTCAGCTGCCCAACTCTTCCACCTGTTTCTTAGCTCACCCGCGTCCGAGGCACTCTGGATGATCGCTCTTGCCGTTTCGATTGCCCCGGTCTGAAGACCCAGCGCGACGGGAAAATACCGCCCCACCGCGCTGGCTTCCATATCCGCATGAACAATCCGGGCATCTGCGTTGACGTAATCATTGTTGAGAAAGGTGGAGTTGAAGGCCAGGCGTGTGCCGAGCGCCAGAATGAGATCGGTTTCGCGGGTGATCTTTGCCGCCACCGCATTCCCGCGCGGGCCGGTTTGACCAGCAAGGAGTGGATGGTCTGCCGATAAGACATCGAGATGGCCTGTCGACGTAACGACCGGCAGATTCAGAGCTTCAGCCAGATCTGCAAGCGCCCCGGACCCAGCCTCGCTTTTGAACCTGCCGCCGGCAAAGATGATCGGTCTTTCAGCGCTTCTCAACAAGTCCATGATCTGCGAAAGCTGTGTGCTGGTTGGAATTCCGGGCTCAACGACCGGCATCGTATGAAGTGCCGGCGGCTCGATCTCAGCGGAAAACAGATCCCGTGGTACATGCAGTACCACCGGTCCCCTGCGGCCGCTCATGGCAAGACCCAGTGCATCCTGTAACATTTCTGGCAGGCGCTCTGGCGTCGGCACCATGATCGAGCGTTTGCTGATGGCCTGAAAGACACTGAGCTGATCGAACTCCTGGAAGGTGTCTTTGCCAAGATCGTTTCGTGTAATTGCTCCTGCAATCACTACTAGCGGTGAATAGGCGAGATGCGCTTCGGCAACGGCGGTGACGAGATTTGCAACCCCGGGACCGGCCTGTGCCCCGAGCACAACGCCCGGGCCGTCGGTCATGCGCGCGTAAGCGTCAGCCATATGGCCTGCTGCCCGCTCGTCCCGTGCTCCAATATATCGGATGCCGGGGTCGTCCCTCATCGCGTCGTAGAGTTCCAGCATGGAGCCGCCAAGCAAGCCGAAAACGGTCTTAATCCCTGCGTGTTTCAGGACATCCACACAAGCCTGTCCGCCTGTAACTCTGCTCATATTTCTCTTCCCGCCAACATGCCTTCATAGACGGCCTCTTCAGCAGTGCGGGCTGCGACGCAATCTCCAATCGGGGTAACCTGATCGCATATTTCGCCAAAAGCATCATGAGATGCCTCGTCACTCACATGCCCCAAGGCGAGTACGAGCGTGTCATTGTTCTCAATCATTTTTGCTTCACCTGTGAGCGTGTCCTGGAAGTAAGCCGTGTCTTCATCAGCACCAAAAAGGCGCATGTGGGTGTGGATATTGACGCCCAGCCTGTGCAAGCGGCCCACATAATGGTTGCGGGTGTAGAGTTGCAAGCTTTCGCCGGCCAGTGCGCCGTTCAGACATAAAGTTACGTCCGATCCTGCAAGCGCCAGCCGTTCCGCCAATCCCAGTCCAATCCAGTCATTGCGCCAATCGGCAATCGTGACCCGTGCACCAGGATTGACTTCATTTCGGAGTATCTGCCAGGCAGTGACACAATGGGCCGCGTCCAGACCTTCAAGTTCGGGCACATAGGGAAGGGCGCCTGTCGCCAGCAAAATCGTATCGGGTTTTATCAGGCGGGCGGTGCCCAACGCGTCGGTCTCTCCAGTCTGCACATCAACACCGGCAATCTCCATTTCCCGTTTCAAATTGTCGGTTATCCCGCCAAACTCTTCCCGTCCGGGCAGCAATTGGGCGAGGCGTGCTTGGCCGCCAAGTTGATTTTCCCGCTCAAGTAAAGTGACGTTGTGTCCGTTCGCGGCGGCAACAGCGGCAGCCTTCATGCCCGCCGGGCCGCCACCGACCACCAGAACAGACTTCACTTCTAAGGCTGGTGTAAGTTTGCCGAATTCAGTTTCCCGTCCGGATTCAGGATATTGAATACACGACAAACCCAGCCCCTTGTGCGCCCGGCCAATGCAGGCTTGATTGCACCCGATACAGGTGCGTATGTCGTCCAGTTTGCTGGCGATTGTTTTTACCGGCATTTGCGGATCGCAGATCATGGCCCGGGTCATGCCACAGAGATCGGCCGATCCATCAGCAATAATCTGCTCGGCAATTTGAGGCTGGTTGATCCGCCCCGTCACCATGACCGGCTTCCCGCAGCGGGCTTTCACGTTTGCCGCAAAGGGCGCCACGTACCCATGCTCAAGACCCATGGGCGGCGTAATATGCACCGATCCACCTAGTGTTGCAGAGGTGCCGGCAACCACGCTGAAATAGTCAAATTCCTGGCCAAGCGCGGAACAGGCGTTTGCAACTTCTTCCTGTGACAGACCTGTATCGTCCAGTTCATTCCCGGAAATTCTCAATCCGAGTACCAATCCTCCGGCAGCTTCCCGCACCGCTTTGGCCACATCGCACAAAAATCGCAGGCGCCGCTCAAAATCTCCACCATATTCATCATCCCGCAGATTCAGGCGCGGGTTGAGGAATTGCGATGGAAGATACCCGTGACTCCCAACGATCTCCAATCCGTCGTACCCTGCCTCGGCCAGATGCTGCGCATTGAGCGCAAAGCCAGAGACAATGTCCCTGATGAGGGCGGCCGACATCGTCTTGGGCATGATGTGGAAACGCTCATTCGGCACCGCAGATGGTGCATAAGCAAGAGGAGCCATGCCATTGAACGAAGAGGAAATTTCCCGACCGGGATGAAACAACTGGCCAAACAGCTTAGTGCCGTGTTTGTGGATGGTTTCGGTCATCCTGCGAAACGCCGGAATGCTGTCACGCGCACTTGCGCTCAGCAATTGCGCGGAGAAGCCACCTGTCTCGTGCACGGCTGTTATTTCAGAAACAATCAAACCGGCGCCGCCCCTGGCACGTGCCTCGTGATACGCAATCAGTTCATCGCTGGGAACAACGTCGGCCAAGTAGGTGTGATGACCCGAAGAAAAGATGCGGTTCTTGATCTCGCAGCCAGCGATGTCGATTTCAGACAGCAGATTTGGGAAAGAGGACACTTGCTTCACTTGTCCGGTTCCAGCGCTGAGCCGGGAATAAGAATGTCGTATTGCTCGCGAATTTTTGTATCCAGCGCTGCAGGCAGATAGTTCGAGCCTGGTGATGCCAGTATCTCTTGCGCCTTGTCACGGGCCCGCATGAGCATGTCTTGAGATCCGTCATCCTGCCAGTCAGCAGGTCCGCGTCTATCGGCAACTTGCGGGTAAACATAATCCGTTTCCATGCGCGATAATGTCTGCGGATGTCCAAGATAATGCCCGTCACCCCGCACCACATCTGCAATTACCTCCGCAGAAAGTGACGATGCATCAACCTCAACCCCGCGCACGCTTCTGAGGACGCCACCGAGCATGTCATTGTCGATGATGAAACTTTCCAGCGAGCATCCCAGCATGCTGGCAAGTGTGCCGCAGGAGTGGGTGATGATGTTGCAGCCGGCATGGGCTGCGAGCGTCACAGACAGATTTTTCTCATAACCTGCCTGCGCGTCGTGAATTTTTGCATCCGTGTACCCGGCAATGGAACTTGTTGGCAGATCGTAGAACCGGCCCATCTGAGCTGCTGCTGCCATCATCACCGCTTGCTCACCACCGCCGCCGCACATGGCGCCAGTTCTGATGTCCGAGACTAGCGGCTTGGGCGCAAAGATCAAAGCCGCATCCGGATCCTGCAACCAGCCACACACCATGCCGCCAAGAGTTTCCGCAACGGCCTGAACCAGCGAACCAGCCAGCGTAACCGGGCTTGTGGCGCCCATCTGGCCTGCAGAGATATATTGGACCGGAAACCCATGTTCGATTGCGTTTTCTGCCACTTCGCACGATTCCGTCGCGAACCGCATGGGCGGCACCACATGGGTGCACATGATGGTCACGAACGGTTTGGCGCGGAACTCAGCTTCACTGCCGGCAGCCGCGTAGCAGATCTCTGCGATGGCTTTAACGTTCGCTGGATCAGAAACGCTTACGCAGACATGTTTGTTGGTGCCGGCAAGGCAGGCATAGATCGTGTTGACATCCAGAGCCAGCGGATCTGGCGCATCCGTGCACACGGCAGGCCGGCTGAACATATGGATATGCTCCATTTGATCAACAATGCGGGCACAGTCGTAAAGATCCTGCGCCGTGGTTTGCCGGTAGGTACCGGTTTGCATGTCAATGATGGAAGGCGCGCCGCCACCTGTGCTCGTGTGAACGCGCTTGCCGGATACGTCCAGTTCCATTCCTGATCTGCGGCTGTAAAGCGTAATATCCCGGCGAAATCCGGCAACTGCCTTTTTAACAAGTTCCTTTGGGTATCTTAGCCGCCCGGCACCATCCACTGACCCGCCATTCTCACAGACTCGTTCAATCATGCCGTCTGTCGCTTGGGACAGGCCGAGAGTGCTCATCAATTCCAGCACAGTTGCATGGATTTGTCCGGTATCTTGCTCGGTCAGGGGCAGGAACCGGCCACCATCCAGGCCTGGCCACACTGCCTTGGGGGCAGCCGGGAAATCATCTTGCCGTTCCGCTTGCTTTGCGGATCGCCCCCGGCGCTGCTGAACAGTGGTTGTGGTCATTTCAGGATGCCTGTGACTTTTTCAAGTGTTGCATCCTATCCAATTGAAAAAAGCTGGGGCAACAGATAATTATTCAATCTATGAATGAGATAAATTCATCTATCATGTATCCATGAAGCATCCTTCTCTAACGGCCCTCCGGACGTTTGATGCAGCTGTGCAAACGCTGAGCTTTAAGGCCGCAGCCGATGTTCTGGGCCTGAGTCCGACTGCAGTGAGCCATCAGATCCGCAATCTCGAAAACGTACTGGACGCTCAACTGTTCAAACGTTAGGTTCGCAAAGTCGAACTGACGGCTTGTGGGCGGGAACTTGCGGATGAGCTAGGTCCTGCTTTCCTAAACATCCGGAGTGCCATTGCACGGTTTTCGGACGCAACCGAGCACCAAGTGGTAACACTAGCGGCAGGTCCGCTTTTTACATCGAGGGGGCTCGTGCCATGGTTGGATGACTTCTGGAGCACGTTTCCCGGAATCGACCTGCGTCTTCATCATTCGCCGCTTCCAGCCTACCAGTAGATTTCCCAGGTCGACTTCGCAATTGCGCGGGGAGACGGGAACTGGTCAGAGATCGAGAGCGAGCCGTTCATGCGTACTGAAACCAGCCCGGTTCATTGCCCAGCGCTTGAGCTGCCACCGGGTGGTCTCAAACAGCCTGTTGATCTATTTCATCTGCTGCTTCTTCACCAACGAAATCAGAATGGGTGGTGTCAATGGTTCGATCACATGGGACCCGAGGTCGATCTGGCTAGCGTCGCGGGAGGGATTATTGAAGACGCCAATATTCTCTTGCAGGCCGTTCCGGATGGAAAAGGTGTTGGTCTCGGCAGTCTGTCACCTGTCGCGGAGGATCTTGAGGCCAAGCGTTTGGTTCAGCCCTGGCCCGACAGGATTGAACCGACAGATGCCTATCACTTGATTTACGCCAAGCGTGCGCTGGATGATAGCGCGGTCAGATCTGTGCGTGACTGGTTGCATGGCCAAATTGATCGCTGATATGCCTGTTTCAGCGGTGCAGGCGAGCAGAGGGGCGAATATCAGAAGATAAACCGATACAGCTTGCCGTCGACATTGGCGGCACGTTCACTGATTTGCAGATCCATGATGACCGCACCGGCCAAGTGTTCGCGCTGAAGACTCCGAGTACCCCGGCTGATCCATCGGTTGGTCTCATCACCGGGCTACGCAAAGCAGCAGCCCGCTGCAAATTTTCACCATCACTGATCAGGCACATCCTCCACGGATCGACCATTGCAACGAATACTGTTCTTGAACGCAAGTTGCCCAAGACCGCTTTGATCATGACAGCCGGGTTCGAAGACGTGCTCGCGATCGGCAGACATATGCGCAAGGATGTCTATGCGCTCAAAGCTGAACCGCGCTCCTTGCTCGTTCCAAAGGAATTGCGGTTTGGTGCCAGTGAACGTGTGCTTGCAGACGGCACGATGGAAACGCGTCTTGAGGAGGCTTGGATCCGCGAGCTGGTTGCCCTCTTGTTGGCCCGGGGTGTTGAGGCCGTTGCCATCGTCTTTCTCCATTCCTATCGAAACCCGGACAATGAGCTTCTCGCTAAGTCAGTTCTGAACAAAATCGCACCTGAGCTGAGTGTATCCACATCCCATGAGACCAGTCCGGAAATCAGGGAATATGAATGAACGTTGCTACACCACTGTATTGAACGCCGCCCTCCAACCAGTCATTTCCGGGTATCTTGAAAAGATCGGCAGGCGGCTTGAAGATGCTGATATAACAGCGCCGCTCTACCTTGTGCAGTCGAATGGAGGGGTGGTATCTCCGGAAGATGCGGCTCGCATGCCTGCAAAGCTGCTCCGGCCCGGCTGGCGGCGCAATGGCGATGACGGTTTTGGCAGCGGAGCTGGATGCTGCGAACCTGGTGGGCATCGACATGGGTGGCACCAGCTCGGATGTGTCCGTTGTCATGGACGGCGTGGTGGGGCAGACAACCGAATCTGAAATAGACGGTCTGGCGGTGCGTTTGCCAATGATTGAAATCCGCGCCATCGGGGCAGGAGGTGGCAGTCTGACCCACACGGAGGAGGGGGCCTTGAGGGTTGACCCAGAAAGCGCAGGTGCGCAGCCGGGGCCGGTGAGTTACGGCAATGGGGGCACTCAACCCGCTGTAACGGATGCCAATGTAACACTTGGGCGAATCGATCCGGAGAACTTCCTCGGGGGTGAGATGTCCCTCGACCTTCGTGCAGCGCGAGCAGCCTTTGATCAAAAGATCGCTGAGGGACTTGGGCTTGACCGGGATGTTGCCGCGGAAGGGGTTTGGGCGGTTGCAAACGCCCATATGTCAGGCGCTGTTCGCTTGAGCCTGTTTGAAAAAGGAGCTGACCCGGCTGATTTTGCCTTGGTCCCTTTTGGCGGCGCCGCAGGCCTGCATGCCTGCGCGATTGCGCGGGATCTGGGAATGAAAAAGATCATATTTCCAACGAACGCGGTGACCCTGTCCGCTAGAGGTATTCTGGGCGCAGATCTGCGTTGGGATTTTTCCGGATCCTGCCTTACGATTATGGTCGAGGGCGAGTTACCACAAATCAACGAAACGCTGGCGGGGCTGCTTTCAGAAGCGGCCGGAAAACTTGAAGCTGAAAGCCTCGGCGCTGGCCGGGGGCGCATTGAGGTGGCGTGCGACCTCAGATATCGCGGACAGGCCTACGAGATCACGACGCCCTGGCCTGAGGCCGCGGATGGGGAGTCATTGACGTCGGAAACGATTGAAGCGGTGGTTCAGCGTTTCCATCAATTGCATGAGAAACGATATTCGTACGCAACACCGGAAGATGCGATTGAACTCGTCACCTTGCGCGCCGTCGCCGTTGGCGAACTGGCGAAGGATTCGATTTCAGAAGTTGCTGACGCGCTCGTGCCGGTCACCGGGGGACGCCGCGCTGTATATGTGGATGGGGAGTGGCAGAATATCAAAACCCATTCCCGAGCTGCCGTGCTGCAAGAAGTAGAGGGGCTTCATGGTCCCTTTGCCGTGGCGGAAGAGTACACAGTTCTTTTCATCGAACCGGGCTGGATTCTAGCGCCATTGGCCGGTGGCGTCCTTATGGCGACATGGGAGGGCAGCACATGATCACCGTTGATCCAATCAGACTTGAAGTGATCCGCAACGCGTTGATCGCAGGCGCAGAAGAAATGAACCTTGCGATCTGGCGAACGGCGTGTTCAACCGTTGTACGCGAGACCCTCGACTATTCGACCGCACTGTTTGACAGCAAAGGCCGTGCCGTCGCGCAGTCAACCCGCATACCGATCCATTTGAACAGCATGACCGTGTGTCTGGATGAGATTGTTGCGAAACATCTCCCGCTGGAACAATGGGAAGACGGCGACGTCATTTTGACCAACGATCCTTACTGTGGAGGTCAGCATCTTCCGGATTTTGTGGCCTTTCAGCCCATATTCGCTGAAGGCAAACGTGTGGCGATTTCCGCCTCGATTGTTCATCACGTCGACGTCGGAGGAGGAGCCCCCGGGAGCTACTACGCAGGTGCCAGCGAGGTTTATCAGGAGGGTTTGCGCTTGCCGCCGGTCAAACTGATCAAAGCCGGCAAAATCAATGATGCGGTCCTTGCCATCATCGGACAGAACAGCCGTGAGCCTGAAAAAATAACGGGTGATGTGCACGCGCAGATCGCTTGTCTTGCGGTTGGTGCGCGGGCGGTTCATCGCCTCACAGATCGCTATGGGACTGAGTTGACCGCCGCAGCGATGGACGCTGTCATTGCGCAAGCTGAAGCCGCCATGCGGACCGTAATTGTAGATATCCCCGACGGCACCTATGAGTTTGAGGACTTTGTTGATGACGATGGCCAGAATGCGATTGGACTGTCCGTTCAGGCCAAGGTTATCGTTAGCAAGGATTATTGCACGGTGGATCTGTCCAGCTCTGCAGACCAGGTGCCAGGCCCGGTCAATTGCACACTCAACATGGCAAAATCTGGCGTCTATTGCGCATTGCTTTGCCTTGGCGAAGGCAAGGTCATGGCGAATTCAGGTGCGTATGCGCCAATAGAGGTCATTTGCCGGCCAGGATCGATTGTCAATTGCCTGTCACCTGCGCCAGTGGCCAACCGCATGGCAACGGGCCATCGGGTGGTGACGACGGTGCTTGGTGCCTTGGCGGAGGCGGTGCCGAACAAGGTGCCCGCTGCCTATTACGGCGTCTCGTATGTTGCTGCCTTGTCCGCGCCTGATCCGATTGTGAAAGGTGAGCGCCGCGTCTATTTCGAGGTCGGAGGATGGGGCGGGCACCCGGAAGCCGATGGGGCAGACGGGTTTTCCGCCGGATTTCATAATCTGGCCAATTCGCCAATTGAGATGTGCGAAAGCCTCTTTCCGATCACGTTCACTGAGTACGGGTTCATTGAGGGGAGCGGAGGTGCCGGAAAGCATCGCGGTGGAATGGGGCTTGTCCGTGAATGGCGGCTGGATGCGAACTGGGGCACGCTATCGGGAAACTTCGAGCGTTTCAGGTATCCGCCTTATGGCTTGAATGACGGTGAACCGGGCTCCAAGGGGCGTTTCGTCCTGTTTCGTGACGGAGATACAAAGGAACTGCCATCAAAGATTTCAGGTCTGGCCCTTCAGCGCGGTGATCGCGTTCGTTTGGAAACGTCCGGCGGCGGTGGGTGGGGCGATCCTGCCGGCGACTGGGCAAGACCCGAAAATGCAGCCCTTCATGATGCCAGTTGGCAACAGAGAGGGCGACACTTAATTCGCGTTGGAGAAACTAGAGCGTGAAGTTTTGCTCAGTCAGATCGTCAACTTTGGCACCAACAAGGTAAAGATTGTCGCCTGCCTGACCGCCTTCCAGCAAATCGTTTCCGGTCATGCCGTGCAGCGTGTCATCTCCTTCGCCGCCCGTGGGCGTATCAATCCTGTCCAACCAATTCAACCCGAACACGCCATCTCTTTTCTTAACGGCCCTCCCAAACCGGCGAGCGTTTCTCTGTGAAGGCACCTATGCCTTCGGCGGCATCGTGGAACATCATGTTTTCCACCATTACATCCGAGCAATAATCATACGCGTCTGACAGATCAAGCTCTCTCTGCTTGTAGAAGGCTTCCTTGCCCACCGCGAGCACCGCAGTGGATTTTGAGGCGATCTTCCTCGCCAGCGCATCTGTCTCGGCCCGGAGCTGATCAGCGGCAACAACTTTGTTGACCATGCCGAACCGGTAGGCGTCTTCCGCGCTCATCATGTCACCGGTGAGCAGCATCTCCATCATATGTTTTCTCGAGACAGATCGGGAAATGGCCACCATTGGCGTGGAACAAAACAGACCAATATTGACACCTGGCGTGCAGAACCGGGCGTTGTCGGACGCAACAACCATGTCACAACTCGCTGCGAGCTGGCAGCCTGCCGCGCTGGCAATGCCTGCGATCTCGGCGATCACCGGTTTTGGGCTACGCACCACGGCCTGCATAACCGTTGAACAGGTGGACATGAGCCACTGAAAGTATGCCCGTCCGCGATCCTCATCTTCCCGGCGTGCAGACACTTCTTTCAGATCATGCCCCGCGCTGAAGGCCGGACCGTTTCCGGCCAGCACAATCACTCGCACATCAGGATTGGCTTTTGCTGAATCCAGGTTTTCCTGCAGCGCCGCCAGCATTGCTTCGGACAACGCATTGCGCGCCTTGGGACGGTTCAAGGTAAGGCGCAGCACACCATCTTCCAGATCGCTGAGGAGGATAGCTTCACCGGTCACACCGGGCGTTTGAACATTCATGAGGGCGGCTCCGCGCTGAGTTCGATAAATTTTGCTGAAGTTACGATAAATTTGCCAACCGCGCAAAAGCCGTGTTGAAGCACCTTGCACCAAATGTCAGCTGAGTTTACGTGTGCGTAAAAGAGATCAAGGTACCCACAATGTCAGCATACAAACGCCCGCTCGTCTGGGATGCGGATAAAATCCTGAATTGGTTGAGAGAGGCGTTTCATCAGGTATTCCTGAACGGCGCGGAGTTCCATATCGAAAAGTTGGAGCCCGGACACGTCCGTGTGCGCTGTGTGCTTGATGACTCATCTTTGCGTCCGGGCGGCACAATCATGGGGCCTGCCATGATGAAGGCTGCGGATATTGGCTGTTATGTCCTGTTGCTGGCACATGACGGTGAAAAGGCAGGAGACTCTGTGACGACCAACATGTCAATGAGCTTCCTGCGCCGGCCGGAGCCGGGCGATATCACCTGTGATGTCAGCACCTTGAAGCACGGACGCACGTTAGTTGTCATGGGCACGAAGATCTATTCTTCAAAGTCAGGAACGCTTATCGCGAATGGTGAAATGTCCTATTTCAATGCAGCAGGGTAATATAATACCGCTATGATAAGCGATTGAATTTACGCAATAAACGTATGTTTGGTGTTGACACAGCGCGGCATCACCGATAAATAACCTCGCGGATTGTCCAGCCTGAGGCTGTGGCAAGTAATTTCCAATTAGGATCAACCCCTTCAGGAACTAATCCAATGAAGACCTATTCTGCGAAACCCGCAGAGGTGGAAAAGAAGTGGCTGCTGATTGACGCTGACGGCCTTGTCGTCGGTCGTCTGGCTTCTCTCGTGGCAGCGCGCCTGCGCGGCAAGCACAAAGCCAGCTTCACCCCTCACATCGATTGTGGTGACAACATCATTATTGTGAATGCTGAAAAAGCCGTATTCACAGGCAACAAACGGACCGACAAAACCTACTACCGTCACACCGGTTATCCGGGCGGGATCAAATCGATCACGGCAGACAAGGTTCTTGATGGTGCTTATCCTGAGCGTGTCATCGAAATGGCCGTGAAGCGGATGATGCCCGGTGGCCCGCTGAGCCGCGCTCAGCTCAAGAACCTGAAAATCTATGGTGGATCTGAGCATGCTCACGAAGCACAAAAGCCTGAAATGCTTGACGTTGGCAGCATGAATTCCAAGAACAAGAGGGCGGTCGCGTAATGTCTGACACTGAAACAACAACGCTCGCCGGTCTCGGCGAAGCTATGGGCGTAACGCCCGAAGACGCGCCTGCTGTTGCGAAGCCCAAGATTGATAAGCATGGCCGGTCTTACGCCACTGGCAAACGGAAAGATGCCGTTGCACGTATCTGGATCAAGCGCGGCAACGGTGTTGTCACCGTGAATGGCAAGGAAATGAACGCCTATTTTGCGCGCCCTGCGTTGCAAATGATCCTGCGTCAACCGCTTGAAGCCGCTGACCGCGCAACTCAGTTTGATGTGGTCTGCACTGTTAAAGGTGGTGGCTTGTCCGGCCAGGCTGGTGCTGTTCGGCACGGCATCTCCCGTGCGCTGACCTATTTTGAACCGGAACTCCGACCAGTTCTGAAAAAAGGGGGCTTCCTCACACGCGATGCCCGCGTTGTGGAGCGAAAAAAGTACGGCAAGGCCAAAGCCCGCAAGAGCTTCCAGTTCTCCAAGCGCTAAAGCGCGATATCAGAGAACTGGCAAACAAAAGGCGCCGGGCTTTTTGTCCGGCGCCTTTTTTGTTGTCTGGGACTGGTGGGGTGAATCAGCGGTTGCTGTTTTCTTCCACGGTTCCCTTGTCAGCAAAGTTGTTTTGATCAGGTCTTGCACTTGCAGGGGAGATGTTGATCCGGTCGGATTTGTTTTCCCAGTTTACCCGTTGTGGCTGGTTGATCGATGCAATCGACAGCTTTTCGGCTGATGGGTTTTCAGGCTCATTTGCAAATCCGGATAAAACGGACGCGCAGAGCACGGCAGTAGTGAGTAACAATCGTCTCATCGAGAGGTAGCTCCGTGGTAGGGATTAGGTTTCGGACATTAAGGCATCCATTTGCAGGCCTTGTCACACCACATTTGGTCACAAGTTTGGCACTTGCCAGACAGTGGCTCAAAAATACGCGTGATCCGGCAAGATGACGCAGGAATTGAAGAACGTTAATTGGAGACAAAACGATGTCGAAGGGGAAGTTGAGAATCGGTGTGATTGGTGCGTCTGGCTACACAGGCTCGGATCTGGTTCGACTGGCTGTTCGCCATCCGCGTATGGAGATCTCTGTTTTGACGGCAAACACCCATGCCGGAAAGACAATGGAGCAGGTTTTTCCGCATTTGGGTGGCTTGGGACTGCCTGATCTGGTGACCACTGACGATGTGGACTGGGAAACGCTTGATGCGGTTTTCTGCGGCCTTCCGCATGCCACCAGCCAGGAGATCATTTCGCAGCTTCCTGAGCATCTGAAAGTGATCGACATGTCGGCCGACTTCCGGCTCAGAGACCCGGAAACCTATGCGCAATGGTATGGCAACACACATGCTGCCCTGGAGCTGCAGAAACAGGCTGTCTATGGCTTGAGTGAGCATTATCGCGATGAAATCGCAAAGGCCCGTCTGGTTGCTTGCCCGGGGTGCTATCCGACTGCCGCGCTAAATCTGCTGCTGCCCGTGCTGGCGGCCAAAGCGGTAAATCCTGATGATATCATTATTGATGCCAAATCGGGTGTATCCGGCGCAGGTCGCAGTTTGAAGCAGAACGTACTTTTCTGTGAAGCAGGTGAGGGGATGTCCGCCTACGCAACAGCAAAACACAGGCATTCACCTGAAATCGAGCAGGAACTGAGCCTTGCTGCCGGAAAGGACGTCCTGGTCAATTTCACTCCGCATCTGGTTCCCATGAGCCGTTGTGAGTACCTTTCGGTTTATGCGCGGCTCGAACCGGGAAAAACTGCGAGAGATATCCGCGATCTCCTGAACGAGCGCTACAAGGATGAGCCATTCGTGCGCGTTCTTGATGCTGGTGCGGCCCCGGCGACTCAGCACATCAGAGGCTCCAACTATGTGCTTCTTTCCGTGCATGAGGACCGGATTCCAGGGCGTGTGATCATGTTCGCCACGCTGGACAATCTGGTGAAAGGTTCAGCAGGGCAGGCGATACAGAATTTCAACCTGATGTTTGACATTGAAGAGACAGCAGGGCTTGAGCAAGTGGCCCTGTTTCCTTAAAGATAACTGACAACTGCAGCTCACATTATTTAGGCGGCACAATGCTGAATTTCCTCAAACAGTTCTTTACCTGGTGGAACGGTCAAACACTGGGCACGCGGTTTTTCACATGGCGCAAGGGTGAGCGTGTGGGCGAGGACGAATTGGGCAATGTTTATTACCGTGCGCCCTCGGCACTGCCAGCATCCATCGCTGAGCGCCGCTGGGTCATTTATAAGGGAATTGCCGAGCCCTCTGCCATTCCACCTGGATGGCACGGCTGGATCCACCACAGGACGGACACGCCGCCGGATGGCAATTATCAGGCACGTGAATGGCAAAAGGCGCATCAGGAAAACCTGACCGGTACAGCGGATGCTTACCGGCCTGACGGAAGCCTGTTCAAGCCACGGGCGGCAGAAGCGGAAAACCGCCCGTATCAGGCATGGCAGCCTGAATAGACAGTTTGCTCGAATCTGCCTTGCATGCGCTATTCTGCAGAAAATGAAAGAGACGCGATGAAAAACAGCCTGGTTGAGACGTTGGTAGGAGCAGCTGTTATTGTGCTTGCCGCCGGGTTTTTCACGTTCGCGTATACTACAGGCGACGTGGGCAAAGGGGCGGGCGGTTACACGGTTATTGCCGAATTCGAGAATGCGGCTGGCATCAGTACAGGTTCGGATGTACGTATGTCCGGGGTAAAGATCGGGATCGTGCTGGCTCAGGATCTCGATCCTGCCAGCTATCAGGCTGTTCTCAAACTCTCCGTTGACCCCAAGATCAAATTGCCCGCTGATTCCACAGCCAAGATCACTTCTGAAGGTATACTGGGGGGCAATTTTGTTGCTCTTGAAGTCGGAGGAAGCGAAACCATGATTAAGGACGGCGGCAAGATTGAGAACACTCAAGGTTCGATCGACTTGTTTGGGCTGATCGGCCAGTTCATCAATAAGGATTGAACTGACTAATTGATCTTGCCGGAGCGATGTGGCGAAAATGAATCCCCAAGTGCACGAGCAGGTCTGGCAAGCAGAAGATTACGACAAGAACGCCCGGTTTGTTTCTGATCTGGCCGGGGCCGTGCTCGATTGGCTTGACCCGCAATATGGCGAAACCAGTCTCGGTCTCGGGTGCATCGACGGCGCGCTCACGAAGAAGATTGCCGATTTGGGTTGCTCTGTCGTGGGAGTGGACTCATCTGATAACTTTGTGGCGGCTGCCTCGACCCAAGGGCTTGATGTCAGATTGATGAACGGGGAGGCACTCGAGTTTGATGGCGAATTCGATGCAGTGTTTTTGAACGCAGATCTTCACTGGATGACCAATGCGGAGGCGGTTATTTCCGGAGTTTCTCGTGCCCTGAAGCCGTCGGGGCGTTTTGTTGCCGAATTTGGAGAGCATGGGGACGTTGCCGCGATCATAACCGCGATGTATGCGGTTGCTGAGAGACGGGGCGGTGACGCGGGTTCGACGCTTGAATGGTTTTCCCCACGCCGGATGAGTACACAGAGATGCTAAATGCGGCGGGGCTTACAGTCAGAAGGATTGGATTGTTCCCGCGTCCAACACCATTGCCAACTGGAATTAGAGCCTGGTTGAAATTGTTTAGCTCACCGTTCTTTGCGCAATTCAGGTACGGAGCGGAAAGCGCATTGGATGAGATTGTCCAGCTGCTTGGTCCAAGCCTGAAAGACACAAAGGGAAACTGGACTGCAGATTATGTGCGGGTTCGTGTGGAGGCCAATCCTGGTTCATAGATTGACTATTTTTGCGGCCATTACGGCAGTCATCTCAGCGGCTCCTATTCCGGCAGCGGCTGAGAAGATCGCAAATCCGATCGCTGTCTTTGCCGGGTTGGATAAGGTGACTGCAACGATTACGGCGTTCGAGGTGCCGGTGAATGGCACCAAGCAATTCGGCACGCTGCAAGTGACGCCACGGGTGTGTTACACCCGGCCAATCACCGAGGCGCCGAAAACCACCTCATTCGTGGAAGTAAATGAGCGGCGGCTCACAGGAAAGCTTCAGCGCATCTTCACCGGATGGATGTTCGCAGCCAGTCCGGGACTGAACGCAGTGGAACACCCGGTCTACGACGTCTGGCTGACGAACTGCAAAACATCTTCGGCCGATGCATCGAGTGGTAAGGCTTCAAAGTCGCCTTCAGCTTCCAGTGCTGAACCCAGCAATTGATGATAAAGGTTCCTTTCGATTTCCTGGGCGCCGAACTGAGTTAGGTGTTTCGTGACGAACTGCGTGTCCAGCAAAGTGAAACCGCCAGCTTTCATGCGGGCGACTACATAAACCAGCGCAATTTTGGACGCATCGCGCTCGCGGGCAAACATGCTTTCGCCGAAGAACACACCGGCAATAGAGACGCCATAAAGGCCACCGACCAGCCGATCATCCTTCCAGCATTCCACAGAATGACAGAACCCCATTCGGAAAAGCTGCGTGTAGAGTGTTTTGATGCGCGCGTTGATCCAGGTAGATTCCCGGCCTGGTTTTTCCTCTGCGCACGCGGTCATAACATCCTGAAAAGCGGTGTCGATGCGGACCTCAAACGGCTCTGACCGGATAGTGCGGCGCAGACGCCTTGGCAAATGAAAATCATCCAGCGGCAGGATGCCCCTGAACTCAGGATCGACCCAGAAAAGCGATGGGTCATCTGCGCTTTCCGCCATCGGAAAGATACCGGCGGCATAAGTCTTGAGCAGAATCTGCGGAGTTATCGTTGACATCTGATACCGGCCTTTTGGCGCAGTTTATGTGTCTGCCAGATAATTTTCCAGCCAATGGATATCGTAGTTGCCGTCCAGAATATCAGTATGACCAACGAGGTCCTGGAACAAGGGAATCGTCGTATCGATGCCCTCGATCACATATTCGCCCAAGGTCCGCCTGAGTCTCATGAGGCATTCGGTTCTGGTTTTGCCGAAAACGATGAGTTTACCGATCAGGCTGTCGTAATAGGGTGGAATTTCGTATCCCTGATAAATCGCTGAATCGACGCGAACACCAAGACCACCGGGGGGATGCAATGCCTTGATCTGGCCCGGCGAGGGCGTGAACGTCTTCGGATTTTCCGCATTGATCCGGCACTCAATAGCATGGCCGGCAAATGTGATGTCTTCCTGTTTCAGCGTCAACCGGGCACCGGAAGCAACACGGATTTGTTCCTGTACGAGATCGAGCCCCGTGATCATTTCGGTGACCGGGTGCTCAACCTGGAGGCGTGTATTCATTTCGATGAAATAGAACTCGCCATTCTCATAAAGGAATTCAACCGTACCAACACCGGAGTATCCCATTTCGGCGATGGCGTTTGCGACGATTCCCCCGATTTCTTCGCGCTGGCCAGCATTTAGGGCCGGAGAGAACGCTTCCTCCCAGATCTTTTGATGCCGCCGCTGCAACGAGCAATCGCGTTCTCCCAAATGAACCGCATTCCCGTTGCCATCGGAAAGAACCTGGATCTCGATATGCCTTGGTTTGTCGAGATACTTCTCCAGATACACCGTGCCGTCGCCGAAAGCGGCCTTCGCTTCGGTGCTTGCGGTGCTCAGAGCTTCGTCGAGATCGGCTTCGGTTCGTGCGACTTTCATACCGCGGCCGCCGCCGCCGGATGCCGCCTTGATGAGGACCGGGAAGCCGATATCTCTGGCAATTTTGAGGGCTTCTGTCGGATCTTCGACGTCGCCCTCCGAACCCGGTACAACCGGAATGCCCAACGCTATCGCTGTGCGCTTGGCCTTGATCTTGTCGCCCATGATCCTGATATGCTCAGGTTCGGGGCCGATAAAGGTGATGTTGTGTTCGAGCAGAATGTCCGCAAAACTCTCGTTTTCGGACAGAAATCCATAGCCTGGATGAACAGCGTCAGCGCCTGTGATTTCGCAGGCTGTTAGAATGGCTGGAACGTTGAGGTAACTCTCACCGGCTGGGGGCGGTCCAATGCAGACGCTCTCGTTAGCCAGCCGCACATGCATCGCATCCTCGTCAGCCGTCGAATGGATGGCAACTGTGGAAATGCCCATTTCGCGGCAAGCACGCTGGATTCTGAGGGCGATCTCGCCCCGATTTGCGATGAGTACCTTGTCGAACATGTGAAAGGGCGTCGCCTATTCGATCCGCATCAGCGGTTCGCCGTATTCGACAGGTTGCCCGTTCGAAACAAGGATTTCCACCACGACGCCTGCGATTGGAGCCGGGATCTGGTTCATTGTCTTCATGGCTTCGACAATGAACACAGTTTGGCCTTTGGAAACGATATCGCCAACCTTAACAAAGGGAGGCGATCCAGGTGCTGAGGCCTGATAAGCTGTTCCGACCATCGGCGAGGCAACCAGTCCAGGACCTGACGTTGCTGCCGACTTCGGTGCCGGTTCGCTGGAAGGCACAGCGGCCTGAGGCGCAGCCGGTGCAGCGGCAATAACATTTGCAGCTGGTCCTGCCCCGCGTGAGACCCGCACCCTCAAACCGGATTGTTCGATCTCGATTTCGGTCAGAGACGTCTCATCCAGAAGCGCTGCCAGATCCCTGATTATTTCCTTATCAATAGGGCCTTTGTCTTGTTTGTTTGCCATGCTGTTCCAGGGTCAGAAGCTGGTGTGTCGTTGGTTTTCCGCCGGGTAGCGAGATTTGTAGCCTAAATGATGATTCTCACAGGACTTCTTTTGTTCGTGCCAATGTGAAGAATATGAATTGGGAAGCTTGTGGCCGAATTTGGCGTGCTTGTAAACAATCCTCACACAGGCAAAAGAGAGTTGGCCCCGAAATTTGGCGCCAATCCCCTCAAGAACAATTTTTTGCGGACGCGCCGCCCAATTCAGCTGGCTAACAAACCTTGCAACCGCCAGTTCCACGCACTGCCGCAACTTGTTGCTGCAGAGCTTGCAAACCCAACGCACCCGGTATGAGCTTGTCATCAATGACGAATGCCGGTGTGCCGTTCACGCCAAGCTTTTTTGCCAGAGCATAGGTTTCTTCGATTTCGGCCCTGACATTCGGGGCATCCATGTCTGCGCGCAGCTTTTTGGTATCAAGGCCGATTTGCGCTGCAATTTTCATCACTTTGCCTTCATCAAGCGAACCGCGCGCTTTCATCATTGCCACATGGAAATCCCAGTATTTGCCTTGTGCCTTTGACGCGATTGCTGCGCGAGAGGCAAAGACGGAGCCAGGGCCAAGAATCGGGAACTCTTTCACGACCAGTTTGAGATTCGGGTCTGATTTCAGGATGGCAGCCACATCACCGAAGGCGCGTTTGCAGTACCCGCAGTTGTAGTCAAAGAATTCGACCATCGTGATGTCGCCCTGTTTGTTGCCGACAACGTGAGACAGTCTGGATTTGTAGAGAATGTCCGCGTTATCAGCGATGCCCTTGCGCGCATTTTCCTCTTTTACGGCCGTCTCCCGACGTTCGAGCTCCAGAAAGGCTTCCCGCAGGATCTCAGGATTCCTGAGCAGATACTGTTTTACGATTTCACCGATTTCGCTCTTCTGCTCTGAGTTGAAGCTTTCAGCCCACGCATTGGTAGCAAGCGAGAGGGCCACAAAGCAGCCGGCGAGTAGAGCAATCCCAGAACGGATTGTTGTAAATTTCAGCATTTATCTTACACTCCAGATTGCGATCACTATTTGTCTGGGAACTACAGTGCCTGAACTGATCAGGCAAGCCAAGCATTAGCGCTTTTTCTTCGGCGACCTGATGTTCAAAATATCGTCAGCACGCCGCCACCCCGTCGACCCGCGCTTGAACTTGCGCTTGGCCTGTTTGGCTTTGAGCTTTGCCAGTTTGAAGTCACCGGTCCGCACGGCGGCTTCCGCCGTTGCCAGATCGGCATTCGCAATTTGGCCAAGCATCGCATAGGCCCGGGCGAGTTCTATATGCAGCTGAGGTGACCGGCTTTCCGTTCTTTTTGCGCGCCGCAGATGTTTCAAGGCCTTTCGCGCGAGCCGCTTGTCACCCGTTGCAAGTATAGCCTGTGCAAGGAGTGAACGGATCAGGCCGGCCCTTGGTGCCAGTTTCACCGCCTTTTCCAGCGGTGGAATGGCCTGACGGACCTTGCCTGCATTCAAGAGCGCCTGACCCTTGAGCTCCCAGAAATATGGATTATCTGGTTGCGCTTCGATAATCGCCTCTACATATTTCAGAGAGGTCCGGATGTCGCCTGACTGAAAAGAGGCGATCGCGTGGGCATAATAGGCGGGGAGGGTGCGCTTGCTCCTGGGATACTTCCTGAACACCTGTCGTGGGGTCAAAAAACCAACCAGTTTGGCTTGCATCAATTTGTGCCGGAGCAAGACAGCGCGGCTGTCGCGTTTGTTGAAATAGGGGCTCTTTTTGACGTTTGCCTCCAAAGCCCTGAGGCGGGCGAATTCCTGCGGGTGGGTTCTGGCATAGAGGTCCTGATATTGTGCCGATGCCAGCGATTGATTGGCCAGGCGCTGAAACAGGGTCAGCATGCCTTTTCCCGATTGTTCCGTCTTGTTCAAATAACGCAAGGCCGCCTGGTCGGCGGACGATTCCTGAGCACGCACATAGGTCAGCAGGTTGCGCCGTGCGATCTGACTACCGCCCGCCACGATCCCGCTGCCGGCACGGGAAATGTCTGCGCTGCCCGCTGCCGCGCCGCCAACCACAGCGGCGGCGCCCAAAAGCATGCTGATGATGGCTTGCGTGCTGGCGCGCTCCATCGCAACGCCGATGGTTGCCAGATGGCCGCCGGCAATGTGTCCCGCTTCATGTGCCAAAACGCCAATGAGTTCGTTAGGCACCCTTGCTCGTGTCAGCAACCCCGTGTGAACGAAGATGCGCTGTCCGTTTGCAACAAATGCGTTGAGTGTGTCGGAATTCACAATATACACCCGGACGGCACTGGGGTTCAGGCCGGCCGCGCGGAACAGGGGAACAGCGTAATACCGAAGCAATCCCTCGATCTCTGCATCGCGGATCAGCCCGATATTTTGCGCCCGGGAAGTGCCCGGCGCCCAGGTGAGGCTCGTGAGAACAAAAAGGGCCGCAACGAAAAACCGCCCCAATGATCTCAACCTGGAACGCAAAGGGAGGTCGTGTGTTCTGACGGGGAACGTCATTGGCTTCCGGTGACTCGCTTCATGAGCTCAAGAGTAATTCTGTGCCGACCTAACGCGCGGAATCTTGGCGACAATTTGGCCTATCGCAACATATGTGAACGAAGTAGCAAGGTAGGTCGCAATTGGCCAGGATTTCCTCCTTCACAAGACGGTGTTGAGCAACGCAGGTTTCCAAAATGAATGAGAATGCAGCCTCTGCCAGGGCAGCTCGTGTCGCGCCATTTTTGGTCATGGACATGATGCGTGAAGCAAACGCGCTCGAAACGAGCGGCGAAGACATCGTTCACATGGAAGTGGGCCAGCCCTCTGCTTCGCCGCCGCGGGCGGTGATTGAAGCGGCAAAGTCTGCCCTTGATCGCGACAAGATCGGCTACACCAACGCAAATGGCATTCCGGCACTGCGAGAACGCATCGCCAGGCATTATCGGGACACTTATGGAGTATCTGTCTCGGCTGACCGGGTTGTGGTGACGACCGGTTCATCCGCCGGCTTCGTCTTGTCCTTCTTGGCGGCGTTTGAACCAGGTGACAGGGTTGCCCTGCCAATGCCGGGATATCCTGCCTATAAGAATATTCTTGCCGCGCTCGACTTGGGGTTGGCGGAAATTGAAACCACGCAAAAAACCAGATGGGCCCCGGATCTCTCAGATATCAGACGCCTTGCGGACGATAAATCCAATCCGATTTCGGGCCTCCTGGTAGCGAGCCCCGCCAATCCGACAGGGACAATGCTGAGCCCGGACGCCTTACGAAGGACCGCAGAATTATGCCGGCAGACTGAGACCTGGTTCATTTCAGATGAGATCTATCACGGGCTGGTCTATGGCCTGGACCAAGCCTGTGCCCTGCAATATAGCGACGATGCGATCATCATAAATTCGTTCTCGAAGTACTTTTGCATGACCGGCTGGCGGATTGGCTGGATGATCGTGCCCGAGCGGTTGCTGCGTGCCGTGGAGTGCCTGGCGCAAAACCTTTACATATCAGCGCCGACGCTCTCCCAGTTCGCCGCGCTTGCAGCCTTTGATGCAGTGGAAGAGTTGGAAGTTCAGAAGAACAAGTACGCCCGCAACAGGAAAATGCTGCTGTCGGAATTGCCATCCATCGGATTCAGCGAGTTCACGCCGGCCGATGGCGCCTTTTACATCTATGCGGATGTCACCCGGTTCAGCAATGACAGCTTTGATTTTGCCAGAAAAATGCTCCGTGAGATCGGTGTTGCAACGACTCCCGGGGCAGATTTCGACCCTGAAAGGGGACACAGGTTCCTGCGCTTGTCCTTTGCAGGAGCCGAGGACCAAATGGCCGAAGCCATCAAGCGATTGCGCACCTGGCTGACATAAACCAATGGCGTGCTTGATTGTCTCTCAGGCCTTTTCAACCCGGCTGCTCTCTGGATCCATGCAGACAAGGGAGGAGTTCCGATGTCTGCAGTTGCTGGTGGTCGTGATGACCATGATGCTTCGCCCCTTTGCAGCCTTTCCAGGACGAGCGAAGATCTCCGTCAGGCCCGGCGTCTGCTTTCGCTTGCTTGTGTTCATGACGGGATGAGCCGGACGGATGCGGCGAAGGGGGTGGGAGGGCCCCGGCAGAGGGGGTGGGAGGGACCGGGGCACCGGTTCAGCGAAGCCGGGCCCGAAGGGCTGTTCGACCGCCGGGTCCCGCGGCCCAGATGGCTGAACTTGCTGAGATCATCGAACCCGGCCCCTGCCTTGAGCCTGACGCCTGGGCATGACGGGGGGCCGCTGGAGACGACCTGACCTTCAACGGGGGAGCGAAGACCGGTTCGGTGTTGTCTCTCACGAAAGGACCCTCCCAGGCTGCCTGCAGCGCCCGGCTTTTCCCGCCTTACCGGGCGCCCGCAACACCCGGTCCAGGACTCGGCCCAACACCCGGGCCTCATGGAGGCTTTCAAAAAAACGTCTCCCAAAGCCTTGCCTTCCCTTTGACCCACGGTCCGGCAGACAGGCCGATCGAGGTCCAGGTTCAGGACGAGGCCCGCATCCGGGCGCGCAAGGGGACGACCATGGTTCGCGTCCTCTGTGATGGAGAGTAATGTGTTCCTGTCATGTTCCATACGCAAAGTCAAATAATTCCTGGTAAATAAACCTGGTACATGCAACCCAACAAGCCGGTTGCTGAATCAAAATAGGTGATATGATTCTGTCAAACTGGTTCTTGCACATGAGGGCAGAGCGGCGGGATATGGTTGAAGATTACCAAAAAATCGAACTGGTTATGGCGTTGCGCAATCAGGGCATCCGCGACACCCGTGTTCTGGCGGCAATCGAACGGACCCCGCGCGAAAAATTCGTGCCGCCTTCCTTCCATACCCAAGCCTACCTGGACAACTCGCTGCCGATTGAGTGTGGGCAGACCATCTCGCAACCATTTATCGTTGCCTACATGACCGAAAAACTCCAGGTGGGCGATCGGGACAAGGTCCTGGAAATCGGCACAGGCTCCGGCTATCAGGCGGCAGTATTGAGCCACCTGGCAAGGCGCGTCTACACCATGGAGCGCTACCGGACGCTTTCGCGTGCTGCAGAAAAACGTCTTACAGCGCTGCGCCTGATGAATGTCACATACCTTGTGAAAGACGGCTACAAGGGCTGGCCGCAACAGGCCCCGTTTGATCGCATCATCGTCACGGCTGCCGCACCGGAGGTGCCCTCTGCTCTGACAGATCAATTGAAGGATGGTGGGATCATGATCCTGCCGCTTGATGCGGACACCGGTGAACTTGAGCCGACCTATCAGTGCATTGTGCGCATAACCAGACGCGACGGGAAGCTGGAACAGGAAACCCTGATCAATGTGCGGTTCGTGCGTATGCTGCCCGGTGTTGCGCGCGAATTGTAAGACCTGTTTTATGGCCAGCGCGAAAAACGCGAAATCTTGCGGCCACAAGCTGCGCAGGCAATGTCGGTGAAATCCAACCGACTACCGCAGTTCCGGCATATGTGCGGAGAGGTATCGCCGGTGTTAGAGGGCTGGTGCTTGTTCCCTGCGCCCCATGAACGCAGCATACGGTGACCCCTCAAGGCCAGAAGGCCAGTTTGCGATATTCTTGAGGAGAAGCGCTTTCATGGCAACAACACCCAGCTGTCGAACTTCGCTCTTCAAGCGTTCGCGGCAGGCCACATACACTGCACTCACAAAGATGATCGTGTCGCCCAGGATCCGGGACCTCCGCAAACAGGAAATAGCCGCACAGGCTGCCCCATATCAGTTTCAGGAAGTCGAAGGGCAACACCATTGTCGTATCCGCAAGCGAAAAGGCCTTTGCGAGACAGAACCGGATGATACTGCCAAGCGCGCCAATGAAAGCCAGCCACAACCACTGTTCAAAGGTCGGCCATTGCCCAGAAATAAAGGGCAGGGGGCAGACAAGAGACCCCCACCAGGAAGGGCCCCCCACGTGGTTATGGAAAGAGGCGAGGGTGACATTCACGGGAGCTTGGACAACTCCACCACCCCTACAAGTTCCCATGCCATATAGTGGTTCAAGCTTGTTTGGGGAAAACACACCAAGGAACGCCGGCGAAGCGTAATGAGCACCGTAAGACCATTGATGGCGGATGATGTTCCTGATTTCCGGGTCTTGAGACTGGAAAGTCTAAAACCCTATCCTGAAACCTTTGCCGCTTCTTATGAGCTTGAGGCCGTGCAGGATCTTTCCTTCTTCGAAAAGAGACTGCAGATTGGCACAGTCCTTGGCGGCTTTCAGAATGGTCAGCTCTCAGCCTGCGCCAGTTTTCGACGCCTAGAGCACAAGAATTTGCAGCATAAGAGCATGCTAAGTGGAATATATGTACGCAAGGAAGCTCAAGGCACCGGTCTGGCAGATGATCTGCTCATCAACCTTCTGACGTACGGGCGGGGTTGCGTTGAAATCGTTTAGCTTACGGTGGTCCGGTCAAACCGACGTGCGGTGCGCTTTTATGAGCGTCACGGCTTCATGGCGTACGGTATTGAACCACGCACGCTGAAGGTCAACGGTAAGTATCTGGACGAGATGCTGATGAGCCTCGTTCTTGCAAATTCTTGAGATGCGATGCTACGTCTGAACCATGTTTGTTCGATTTGTATGCAACCGGCCGCATCCAACAGTCGATGTGGAACTCGGAATGTTTGCCGTAAGGGACGATGTTGATTTTTTTTGCGATTGAGTGGCAGCGTACAGCGCGCGCATGACGAGGCTTTCTTCTGGTTCAGCGTAACTGGTGGGGCGTATTGTATCCACGCCTCAAAGGAAAATTGCGCACTTCATCAGTCCGAAAATCACTGTTCTGGTTCAAAAAGGATGCTTATTTTTGGAACTATGAAAAAGGAAGCGTCGTTCGCAGAGCACGGGATTTGGCGAATGTACTAACCGGGGCCGGATGTGAAATCAGGGAAATTACGATGCGCGGTCCCGGCAAGATCATTTGGCAGGATACCAAGCAGGTCTTGGCTCTTCCCGGACCAGACAAGAAAGTTCCGCGGGCATTTTAGACGCGCCAGACCGGATCTATATCCATCACTGGGTTCCATCAAAGCTATTGAGACAGCGCGGTGGTGTAGAGAAGAGGGCTTGGAATTGGACCGTTTCAGATTGCCGAATTGGGACATTAAGATAAGGCGCAGCCACATGCATTGTTAGGGCAAAATACAGATGCAACTGTCTAGGCAATTTAGAAATGCTAAATAGGACTGGTTGACGTCTGTTTCATCACAATAGTTGGGTGTTGTATTCGATGCAAGCGCAGGCGGGTCAGGCTTTGGCCGACCGCCAAGAGTCAAAGCCAATAGAGCCGACTAAGCGTCGTACTGGCACTCTCTTGGCTTTAGCCTCCTCAACTTATGCGAACGGCAGGAGTGCGGGACAAAACTGCCTTTCAATTTGTCTCCCTGAACGTCTCATTAGAATGCTGCGATGGGCGAAAACTTATACTGATCGTATGATGGCACCATCAACCTTGAGGTTCTCACTGGTGGTGTACAGCCAACTAAATGTGTGTAGGTTTATTGCTGTATAAGCCACTGCGGAATAGGCGGAAGCCTGTACTGGAACTCTCGTACGCCTGAATTCTGGGTGGCCAATCTGTCCATAATGTTCCAGCGTACCTACAGACTGAGGCACAACCGCTATCACCTGTTCTGGGACAACTGAATAATGATGTCCCTTACGGTTTTTGAAGCAGCGCTGAGCGGAAGCGATTTTGGCCAGGCGACCAGATATGGTTGACTTATGTCCGGTTTGACGATCCGTCGGGCCACGATTACACCGTGTTTTCCCTTTTCGTGAATCGCGCAATTTGGGAGTATTGCGCATGCAAGCCCGCTGGTCACATGGCTGAAAATCATCAATAGTTCATTCGTCTCGTATATTACGTTGGTGCTGAGTTGATGCTCGCGAATTTTGCTCTCGAGAAACTGCCGAAACGGCTGATCTTTGTGCGTGCTGACCATCGGGTATATCAGAGCCTCTTCTAGCGAAATCGGTTGATTTCCCTGTTTTGCCGCCTCGTGATCTGGACTGCATAGAAAATGAAGTGGCTCTTCCGATAGCGTTTTCGCATTAACCTTTGTAAGGCGTTCGAGATCGGGTAGGACGCCAAGATCAACGCGGCCGTTTTCAATATTGAGTTGCACTTGATGACTGGGCAACGGCGTTACATTAAGGGCAATCAGCGGAAACTGGCGGTTCAATTTGTTCACGAGCGGCGGTACCAACCGCTCCACCATAGCATTGGTGACTTCGAGCGTTACGTCTCCGGCCACCTCGCTTGAATTCGACAAAACATCACTGCGTGCCAATTCTATTCGTTCAAGAACGCGCTCTGCGTGAACACCCAGAATGTGACCAGCCGTGGTCATTTTAGCGCCACTTTGCGTGCGGTGGAATAGTAGAGTACCAAGCTCGTCTTCCAGAGCCTTGATTTGCTGACTGATGGCCGGTTGCGTAATCATATGCGCCGCTGCCGCGCGTGAAAAGCTGCCTTCACGTGCAACAGTCAGCAAATATTCCAATTGTATGAGTTTCATGGAATTATTCCGGCCTTTTCTTATGGCATGCATGTATCCATAACTTTTACTTATGATTTCTATAAACAAAATTCAAGTTCCCGGAAATTAAAAATTGCGCAATAATCCGGAGCAGCAAACCAATTGCGCCTTACGGGCGTGCTGAAAGGGAGGAGAAATCGATGACTAAAACACACTTCAACCGACGGGTTGTCCTTCAAGGGATTGCCGCAACCGGATTGATGGCAACGAACGGAGTGTCCGCTTGGGCCAGTGACGGTGCCTTGCGCTGGGGATCTAGCAGCCTCGGCTCGTCTGGCTATGTCATTCTTGAGGCCATGGCGAATGTCACGAACAAGCATACTGACATGAAGAACGCCGTGCAGGCGACGGCCGGAACCACCGAAAACTTCGCTCTCATGGGGTCTGGTGATCTCGATATCGCTCACACAACGTCAATTGACTGGGTTTCAGCATTCCGGGGTGAAAAGCCTTATCCAGGGCCGATTGAGGCCAACCAACTCCTCTCGTACGTAAAGTGGTTCTGCCCTCCGCTGGTCCATGCAGACTCAGGTATCAAGACGATTGCCGATCTGAAGGGCCGTAAATACTCGGCCTCAAAACCGGGAAGCGGTGCAGCGTCTCTTTCTCGCATCCTGTTCGCGAACGCCGGTCTCAAGGACGAGGTCGAGTGGGTCTATGGCGGCTGGAAGGAAGTCTACAACAATTTTCAGGTTGGCCAGATCGACTGCATCTTTGGAATCTTCACAAACGGCAATCCGATTGGGCTGGTCAAGCAGGTGGGCACGGCCGTCAAATTACGTGCACTCGAATATCCCGAAGACGTTCTGAAAGCGAGTGCTGAACAGAACCCCGGTGTTCTGACCGCCGAGCTAACGCCCGATCTGTGGGACATGCTGGAGAAGCCGGTACGGACACCAGCCTTCGGCGGTATTCTCGGGGCGGCCAAAACGGTGTCGGCTGAAGCGGGTTACAACATTACTAAGTCGGTTCTCGACAATGTTGAAGAAGTCAAGAAATTTGGCAAACCGCTTGCCGGAGTCGGATTGGAGAGTGCGGTGAACAATCTGTTGGCTGCTTATCCCGTTAACGCCGGGGCAGCGCAATACTACAAGGAACAAGGCGTCTGGCGCGACGATCTCAAGATCGCGTCCTGATCTTCGCAAGCCGGGGCGGTTTCGAACCGTTCCGGCGCTATGCTGCTTTCACCTAGGCTCGACGATGACAAAATTTTTGCCGGATGAATATCTACGCAACGAGCGCGGTCGCATTAGACTCTCATCGATATTGGTGCTCGTGCTGATTATCGGCATGGCAATCAGTCACATCGTTCAGGTCTGGACGCTGTTCATCCCCTCCAGCCTGTTCAAGACATTCCATCTCTGCATGGCGATTGCAACGCTGTTCGTCATTGCCGCGCAGAATGACAATCGGCTTTTTCTTAAATGTCTGCGGTATATAATGGCCGCTGCCGCATTTGGCTGCCTTGCTTATATCTTTGTTTCTTTCGACGCCCTGATCAATGAGCGCATGTTCGGCCCCTCACAAGCCGACCTTGTTGTCGGGCTCGTTCTTCTAACCGCGGCGATTACAGCAGCAACCGGCGTCTGGGGACTGACAATCCCGATCTTGGCCGTCGGTGCGCTGGCCTATGGATATTTCGGGGCGTCCTTTTCCGGCGATCTCTTCTATCACAGTGGGATTAAATTCGAGCGGCTAATCTCCTATACTTCGATCCCATTCTTTGAGGGATTGCTCGGGTCCATGACAGGACTTTCAGGGAGTTTGATTTTCGTCTTTATGCTGTTTGCCGGGTTGTTGAAATCCACCGGGGGCATCGACTTTATCATAACGCTTGCGACACGGCTCGGCGGGTACTCACGCGGCGGCCCAGCGCAGGTCGCAGTTATTGGCAGCGGGATCATGGGCATGATTTCGGGCAGCACGGTGGCAAACGTTGCCAGCACAGGTTCGATCACGATCCCACTAATGAAAAGGCATGGCCTGCGCTCAAGTTACGCTGGTGCTGTCGAAGCGGTGGCTTCAACCGGGGGGCAATTCATGCCTCCTGTCATGGGGCTGACGGCATTCCTCATCGTTGGCATTACCGGCGTTCCCTATGGAACAGTGATGCTGGCGGCATTAATGCCTGCGCTGATCTATTACGGTAATCTCATCATCGCGGTGCACCTTTATGCGGTGTCGTCGGACCTTTCACCTTCGGCCTATGACCTTTCTGAACCGAAGATGTCTTTGCGTGGCGAGATCATGCAATATGGTCACTTGGTTCTCGCGGTTGCGTTGTTGGTCTATCTGCTGATCGGGCGGATGCCGCCAGGTCATGCCGCCGTGATCGCCGCGCTGTTCATCGTTGTCGCCGAGACTTTGAAGCAACTACTAGTCCATAAAAAAAACCTGGCGGAAGGCGCTCGGCAAGCAGTCAATCGCATCCTCACTGGCCTCTACGACGGGGTGAAGAATGGTGTTCAGCTCGCGGTTGTAATTGCCGTGATTGGCATTCTGGTCGACATGATGACCACTACGGGCTTCGCACAAAAGCTATCCAACCTGATGCTTGGTGTTGCTGAAGGAAATTTGCTGCTGCTTCTGGCGCTGGCTGCCATATCATGCCTTGTCTTTGGTCTTGGGATGCCCACGCCGGCGGCCTATTCACTGGTGGCCGTCGTTGGCGCTCCAGCCCTCGTCGATTTCGGTGTCGATATTCTCGCTGCCCATATGTTTGTCTTCTTCTGCGCGAACATGTCTGCAATTACACCGCCGGTGGCTCTCGCCGCGTTGGTTGCGGCCAAGCTGGCAAACGCAAATTACGCAAGCACCGCCTTGATTGCAACACGCCTTGGTTTGCCGGGATTTGTGCTGCCTTTTCTTTTCGTTCTCTATCCCGAACTTCTCATGCTTGAGGGCAGCATAGGGACGCGAGTGCTGGCCTTTACGCTGACGCTCCTGAGTTTTGTTGCCTTGAACGTGGCGCTCTCCGGAACCTTGTTGCGGCCTAGCGTCGCCCTATGGAAACGCGGCTTGGCCCTGATCGCCGCGATCTGTCTGATCTATCCATCTCTTATTTCCAAATTCGCCGGTGTCATTGTTTTTGGCGGCTTGACCGCCTTCGAGATCAAGCAACGCGCCGTTCTATAGGCGCAACAAACACTCCCAAAGAGGTGCAACTCTGATGAAATTCACGATTCTTGGTTCTGGCACACCAGCACCGTCGCTTATACGAATGTCGTCGGGATACGTGCTGGAAATCGGTGATGATCTTATCGTGTTCGATCATGGCGGCGGTGCACATCACAGATTTCTGGAAGCAGGTTTTCACGCTGAAAATATAACCCATTGTTTCCTGACACATTACCACTATGACCACATCATGGATTTACCACGCTTGGTTCTGACTCGATGGGATCATGGTGGACCGGGCACGCCACCTCTAAAGATTTTTGGACCAAATCCATTGGAAACCGTTTTGGAGAAGTTCTTTGGGCCCGAGGGTGCATTTGGACTGGACATCAACGCACGGATCGAAAGCCCAGCCAGCCAAGCAGTTTACAAGGTGCGCGGGGGAGAAGGAACGCGGCCAGGCCCAACACTCGACGCGACACCGATCACCGTCGGTGACGTGATCGAAGGCCGAAATTGGAAAATAACGGTTGGCCCTACCCGACATGTTCAACCCAATTTGAACTGTGTTGCCTATCGCATCGAAACAGAGTCAGGCATGATCGTATATTCGGGCGACAACGGCGGTGTGTACGAGCCGTTCATTGAGTTTGCAAAAGGCGCAGATGTTCTAATCCACATGAATCACTTTCTATCTGGCACAGAACTGACGTCGGAGTATCGCGTCATGTCAGGCTCACATATTGACAATGCTGAAATCGCAAAATCGGCCGATGTCGGAATGCTTGTACTCACGCACCTGCAGCCCGATCTTGATGCATTCGGTGTGCGCGAACGTATGGTGACCGAGATGGCAGAGATTTATGAGGGTCCTATTGTTGTTGGCCATGACCTCATGGAAATTCCTATGAGAGTTGCTGAACGAAAAACTGCTGACTAGATCACTGGGAAACGTAGTGATTGTCGGCTAAAACCGATTGGACACACTAACTGTAGACATATCGATAGGGGTACGAGGGTCACCGGCAGAGTAGGTTCTTCGGCATTTCCCCGCTCTCGCATGAACGCCTGTGAGCCATTCCCAACTGTGTTTGAACCGTTCATCTGGTAAAGTGACGTAGATCCAATCGATACTCTCTACCCAATAGCGGTCATTCGTTGAATTTACCCTGTCGGAAAAATAGGCTCAAACCAGTCATTATGCCAATGGCCTGATTGATTGGCTTTCAGGCCATTGGTATCAAATCCTTTGGCGTCGCTGCTAGCTGCCATTGCCCGGATAGGATTCTTCGTCGGAATAGGGGAACCACCAGAAGTCCTGTGTTCCGCAGTTCGGGTCGACCCAGACAAATTTTGTTTTTCTGAAAGTTTCGAGGCCCTCGGGTCCAAGCTGCCGGCCCATCCCGCTCATCTTCGTGCCGCCAAACGGGCCCGCATCATTGTCCAGCAACGGAGCGTTGACCCGAACCATACCACCGTCCAGTTCTTCGGCGGCGCGTGTCGTTTCCTGAAGATCCTTGGTGTATAGGCAGGCCCCCAGACCGTAATCTGAATTGTTGGCTCGTTCCAGCGCTTCATCGAAACTCTTCACCTTGCAGATCGGTGCCACAGGCCCGAAGCTCTCATTGTTGAATATATCCATATCCGCAGAGCAGTTCTTCAGAACGGTGGGTTCGACAAACCAGCCCCTGTTGAATTCTGACGGCCGGCCGCCACCGGTGACAACTTCGGCCCCCTGTTCGCGTGCACGTGCCAGCACACCCTCGTAGCGGTCCCGTTCCTTCTGAGCGACCATCGGGCCCATTTCCACCTTGTCTAATCCGTTCCCGATCCGTATGGATTTGGCGTGCTCGGCCATCTTCTCAACGAAGCTGTCGTGAATGTCTTCGTGCACAAAAAAGCGTTCTGCGGAAACGCAGATCTGTCCACAGTTCATAAAGGCAGAGAACGCCGCCCCGCGGGCGGCCACATCAAGCGGCGCAGACGGCATAACCAAAAACGGATCATTGCCGGAAGTTTCGATCAGGCAAGGTTTCATCATTTCACCGCATGTGCGGGCGATAGCCTTGCCTGTGAGAATGTCTCCTGTGAAGGCAACCAGATTGGTTCGCGGGTGCTCAACGAGTTGCCGACCCGCTTCGCCGGCACCGGTCAGCACTTGGAATAGACCTGCCGGCAGGTGTTTGTTGAACGGCTCTGCAAAGAGCAGTGTCGTCAGCGTTGTATATTCAGATGGTTTGGCGATCACTGCATTGCCGGCTGCAAGAGCCGCTGCGCCCTCCTAGGCCAACAAGGTCATGGGATAGTTGAAGGGCTGAATGGAAACCACAACGCCAACAGGCAGCTTAAGTGTGTAGTTCAGATGTCCTTCGACGGCGGGGCTCATGACGCGTCCCATGTCGCTGCGGCCAATCTCTGCGTAGTAGCGGATCGCCGAGACGGACCAGTCCACATCATCAGCAGATTCCTTGTATGGTTTACCCATCTCTCGCGTCAGCGCTTCGGCCAACTGCGCCTTCATCGCCAGCAAATCATTGGCGATTTCATGCATAGCTTCGGCCCGCTTCAGGGCGCTCTTTTTCCACCAGGTTCTCTGCGCGCTTTCCGCAGAGGCAATGGCCTCGTCGACTTTCTTTTCCGAGATGACATTCTCGGTCGCAGGATCAATCACGTCGCGACCGTTGGAAGCAAAGCTCCTGCGAAAGGCGCCATCCACAAGCACGTAGCCGCTCAACCGTTCGAAGTCCTGCATGACGCTCATCTCAATTCTCCTTGTCGTGATTTAGCCCCGTGGTGAACCAGTCTTCCATTTCGAGCCCCAACCGGCTGACGCGCAAATCAAAGTCGTGAAAGAGCCCGGCAACGATAATGATTTCCAGAATTTCGCGATCGCTGAAACCGGTGTCATGCATTTGGACACAGTCAGCTTCGCTGCTGTGCTTGAGCAATCCGAAGCTTATGATTTGACTCAAGCGTTTCAGTAGGTCGCTTGCATTTGACTTTTGTTCAAGCATGTCCGCCTGCTCAACGGTGCCGCCTGCGTCGCAAAATATGGCCTTGTGATGTGCGGCACAGTAGCCACAACTGTTCTGCATGGAGATCACCAGGGCGATGGCTTCCTTTTCCATCCGTGTTAGCGCGGTTTCCGCGAGCATCACTGCCCTATACCGTGGCTCTTCAGCGCGCATCAGTTTCGACCAAAGGTATCTATGCCCGGCTTGTTTCAAATACACCGCCATTGGCAGCCTCCGGGGCTTCATAGACACGTGCTACGTATCCCGTTGCATTCTCATCTGAAACGGTTTGAATGTAAGTCATGCTGGACTCTGCTCACATTGTGCGCTGAATACGATGAACCCCAAGGAGCCCGAGATGATCCAGAACCTGTTAGAGCGTTTCCAGGAACCGATTACAACGCTTGATCAATTGCGCGAGTTCACGCCCGAGCCAAGCCCAATTGCTCGTGACAAGATGATCGACCATATCGATAAATTCTGTGCAGAGTTCATCGTACGGTCTCCTTTTGTAGTGATCGGAACATCGGGAGGTGCCGGTTGGCTCGATCTGTCGCCAAAAGGAGATCCGGCGGGCTTTGTGAAGATCCTGGATGATCACACGTTGGCAATCCCGGACAGGCTGGGCAACAACCGCAATGACACGTTCCTAAATCTTTTCCAGAACCCATCAGTTGGACTGATCTTTCTGCTGCCAGGCAAAAAAGAAACCCTGCGTGTGAGCGGGCAGGGGCTTTTGGTCCGGGATCAGGAATTGCGCGAACAACTCGCCCACAAGGGGAAAGTGCCCCACACGGTCCTGGTCGTTGGTGTCGAACGTGTCATGTTTCATTGTTCAAAATGCATGATCCGTTCAGGCATGTGGAACCCGGACCGCTGGTCGGACATTTCAGAAGTCTCGTCGCTGGCAGAAGCCATCAAGGTTCATTCCAAGATGCCCGAAACGGTTTCTGAGATTGACGCAATCATAGAGACATCCGCGACCGAACGACTTTACTGAGTCGAATTTGAAATTCGTTGCGTTGTTTGCAGAAAATGGCGGAGAGGAAGGGATTCGAACCCTCGAGACGCTTTTGACGTCTACTCCCTTAGCAGGGGAGCGCCTTCGACCACTCGGCCACCTCTCCACTGCCGTGTATGCCCCTATTTGCGGTGGGCTTCAAGTGCCAACCTTCGCTTAAGTCGCAAAATGTAAAGCCGATTGCGGCGGTTCAGTTGAGGGTCTTCCGGATGTCCTGAAACACGGCTCTAAACATCTCCGGTGTCAGCCTGCGCGTGTTCGTATTGTAGCGTGAACAATGATAGCTATCGAAGAGTATGAGTTGTCCAAATTGTTGTCGTGCCCCGTGCGCAAAGGTATATGCGCTGCGTTTCTCTTCGAGAGCCATCAGCGTTGCGTCATGGGCAATCTTTCCCAACGCAAGGATGACCTTGAGGTTCGGGAGTTGCCTGATGCGTTGAACCAGATGCTGGTTGCAGGTTCTGATTTCAGCTCCAACTGGCTTGTTTTGGGGAGGCAGACATCTGACCGCATTGGTTATCATGCAGTCGATCAATTTCAGACCATCATCCGGGCGGGCATCAAAAGTCCCGCTTGAAAAGCCGAAGTCACTCAAGGTCGGATATAGCAGGTCTCCTGCCCAGTCTCCGGTGAAGGGGCGGCCCGTGCGATTTGCCCCTTGCATTCCTGGCGCCAGGCCAACTATGAGGAGGCGGGAATCATCTGGTCCGAAGGAAGGAACTGGTCCGTTGAACCAATCTGGATGCGCTTGCCGTTGCTCATCCAGGAAACTGGCGAGCCTTGGACACAGACGGCACGATTTGCCGGGTTCCGCCGTGACGGTTTGTTCTGAATTAGCCATTACCGGGTTGAAAATCTAGCGGTTTCAGATATCGGCAAACTCTTCAAAGTCATCGCGTTCATCCGCATCGGATGAGTTGTACCCATCGTTCTCATCATCAAGGCGTTCGTTTTGAGCTTGAAGTCTTGGTTTGCGCTCACCGCCTGCACGACCAAATTCGTTCGACAATGAGAGGATATCGATGAATTGGTCCGTCTGCCGCCTGAGATCATCGGCCACCATTGGGGGTTTCGTCTTCAATGTCGAAATTACTGTCACCCGTAAGCCTTTGCGTTGTATAGCCTCCACCAATCGACGGAAATCGCCATCTCCCGAGAACAGAACCACGTGGTCGAGTTCTGGGGCAAGTTGCATGATATCGACCGCAATTTCGATATCCATATTGCCCTTGATTTTGCGGCGGCCCTGGGCATCAGTGAATTCTTTCGTGGGTTTCGTTATGACCGAGAACCCGTTGTAATCGAGCCAATCCACCAGCGGGCGGATCGGGGAATAATCTGCGTCTTCCATCATTGCCGTATAGTAGTTGGCGCGGATGAGGCGCCCCTGGCTGCGAAAATGATTCAGTAATTTGTGATAATCGATATCAAAATTCAAAGAACGTGCGGTCGCGGACAGATTGGCGCCATCAATGAAAAGGCCAAGGCGCTCGTTTGGGTAAAAATGCATATCAATCTCCTTAAAAATGAATGTTCTCCCTCACAAAGTCGGGGAGTTTTGGTGATGTTGCAAATGGAACACTGCGCGGACGTTGTCATCAAATTCACTGTGATATAATCGTTTTGCAGCTTCAATTTGCCGTTTTAGCGGGTCGCACGCGGTTTGGCTACACGCTATACGTTGCAGCGCAATACAGTTTGTATTTATTCGTTGAAACGTGATGATATTAATCGCCTTAGGAAGCAATTTGCCGGGGCCGTGGGGTACGCCGCAGCAGACTTTGCGGCAGGCTCTGTGCGAACTTGACCGCGCGAATGTAACAGTTCGCGGCTGCTCCTGCATTTACAGAAGCCGCGCATACGGTGTTGATGGTCAGCCAGACTATCTTAATGCCGTTGTTGAGGTGTCATCCTTTGCTCCGCCCGAAGCTCTCTTGGGAAAATTGCACAAGATTGAAAAGAAGGCTGCCCGGGCAAGGGGAGAGCGTTGGGGCGCCCGTACACTGGACCTCGATCTACTGGATTGGAAAGGCAGGATCGTGGGCTCTGGCGTTGAAAATGGACGCCGTGGGCAATTGGGATTCAAGAAACTTAGTTTGCCACATCCGGGGATCGTGAAGCGACCGTTCGTAATGATGCCGTTGGCTGAGCTTCTCCCTAACTGGCATCATCCATTGACGGGTGAAATTGCTTCCCAGATTGCCAAGCGGGTGAACAGGGGAACTGCGGGGGGAATCCTGGACGTGCTGGAATTTTAGAAGTTCCTGCTGTGTTAAACCCCCAATCAATGTTTGCCGGTTACGATTGATGAAATTAAGTAGAAATTGCTGGACAGGCACTCTTGCTTTGTGCAGCGCAACAGCATAAATAGGGTCTGGATTCCAACATTTCCCATTAGGAGACGAACGAGATGGCGCGTGTCACCGTCGAGGATTGCATTGACAAAGTGCCGAACCGGTTCGAACTGGTTCTTCTTGCGAGCCACCGGGCCCGCTCTATTTCTCAAGGTACGCCGTTGATGATCAATCGCGACAACGACAAAAATCCTGTTGTCGCCTTGCGTGAGATTGCTGATGTGTCGATCGACAAGGATGATCTTCAGGAAGATCTCATCCATTCGATGCAGAAACATGTGGAGATTGACGAGCCCGAAGCAGACGTTGTGCCGATGTTTGCTGCGGATGGTTCGCTGGCCGAAATCATCCCGGGCGTACCGGATGATGAGGTGCGAATGGACCGAATGACAGAAGAAGATTTGCTGCGTGGATTGGAGGGACTGCCGCCGGCGGACAGCCCGGGCAGCACGCGCTCCGGACTTTGAGCGCATTCGAACGCTTTGTGAAAAGGCCGGAGTAGGTTGAACCTCTTCGGCCTTTTTGTTCTTGGTGAGTTAGAGCATGGCTGAGACTGCTGCGGCAGAAGTGTCAAAAAACGAAGCCCGGACTCCATCTATGTTGCGCCAGTTTGAGTTGGTTGAGCAGGTCACCAGCTACGACCCGGACGCTGATGAAGCGCTGCTGAACCGTGCCTACGTCTATGCAATGAAGGCACACGGGAACCAAAAGCGTGCCTCTGGTGACATCTATTTCTCCCATCCGCTTGCCGTTGCTGCAATTCTGATTGAGTTGAAGCTGGATGATGCGACGATTGCTGCTGCCCTGTTGCACGACACCATCGAGGACACTGAAACAACAAAACAGGAAATCGATGAACTGTTCGGGCCTGAAATCGGAGGGCTTGTCGAGGGACTGACCAAACTGAAGCGGCTCGATCTGGTTACCAAAGAAGCCACTCAAGCCGAAAATCTCAGAAAATTCCTTCTTGCGATTTCTGACGACATTCGAGTTCTCTTGGTAAAACTTGCCGACCGTCTGCACAATATACGCACGCTTGGTCATATGCGAAAAGACAAGCGCGAACGCATAGCCCAGGAAACGATGGACATCTACGCACCGCTTGCGGGCCGCATTGGCATGCAGGCGATGAGGGATGAACTCGATGACATTGCTTTCAAGGTTCTGAATGAAGAGGCGCGCGCGACAATCATTGCGCGTCTTGACGCATTGCGGCAAGAATCTGGGAATTTGCTGCGCGAGATCGAAGATGCTTTGACCACAAAACTGAACGAATATCACATCCAGGCTACTGTCAGCGGCCGGGAAAAGCGGCCTTACTCAATCTGGCGCAAAATGGAACGCAAGCAGATATCGCTTGGACAGCTCTCAGATATCTACGGGTTCAGGGTGATCGTTGAAAATGTAGACGAGTGTTACACAGCGCTTGGCGTCGTGCATCAAACGTGGCGGGTGGTTCCGGGACGTTTCAAGGATTACATTTCAAACCCAAAGACGAACAATTATCAGTCGCTCCACACAACCGTTGTGGGACCACATAGCAAACGAATCGAGCTGCAGATTCGGACGCGCAATATGCATGATATTGCGGAGAGAGGGGTGGCCGCTCACGCGGTTTACCGCGATGTGGGCTCATCCGAAAGTCCTGTTGATCAGACATCAGAAGTCGCAACGAAGGCAGCGAACGGCAACGGCGCTTCCGGCAGGTTCGCAGCTGCTGATACCAATGCCTATCGTTGGCTTAGTCAGCTTGTGGATATGCTCGAAGAAGGGCACGGCCCGCAAGAATTTCTGGAACATACCAAGCTTGAGCTCTTCCATGACCAGGTCTTCTGTTTTTCACCTGCAGGCGATTTGATAGCCTTGCCAAGTGGCGCAACCCCTATTGATTTTGCCTACGCGGTTCACACCGATATCGGGGACAGCTGCGTTGGTTGTTTGATCAATGGCCGTCATGCGCCTTTGATAACAGAATTAAAGAATGGGGATGAGGTTGAAGTCGTGCGGTCCGAGGCGCAGGTGCCGCCAGCTGCCTGGGAAAAAATCGTCAAAACAGGCAAGGCCAGGGCGGCAATCAGACGGGCCTCAAGGCTTGCACTGAGGAAGCAATATGCTGGCCTGGGTCGTGAAATATTGGACCGTGCCCTCAAGCTGCACAATGCGGAGGTCGAAGACGAAGAATTGCAGATTGCCATTGAACGGCTTGGTGAAAAGAACATTGATGATGTACTTGCCAAGATCGGGCGCGGTGAGACTGCATGTGCGGATGTCTTGAAGGCCCTTGGCCTCGGCAAAATGAAGGACACGCCCAAGCCTGGTCTTGGAGTAGGCGAAAGATTGCGTTCATTGGGGCAGATCATTTCGCTACCGAGGGGAAAGCAAAAACAACCCGTTTCAACCGCAATCCCGGTACGTGGGTTGAAGGTCGATCTGCCCTTCAAGATCGCGCCAGAGACCGGCGCGGTTCCTGGTGAACGAATCGTTGGAATTATGGTGCCTGACGAGGGCGTAACTATCTATCCGATCTTCTCAGATCAGTTACGCAAGTTTGATGATGAGCCGGATCGCTGGATCGACCTTGCATGGGATGTACAGGAAGGAACGACCGAAACGTTTCCGGCCCGTATTCAGGTTACGGTCCTGAATCAGCCCGGGGCGCTGGCGCAGGTAGCAAAAACGATTGCTGATGGCGAAGCAAACATCAATAATCTCGAAATGAACACGCAATCTCCAGACATCTACGATCTAAAAATCGTTGTTGAGGTGCAGGATATCCAACATCTTACTCGCATAAATAGGGAGTTGGCGCGCGCGCCTCTGGTGACTGGCGTGGCTCGTATGACTGGTGAAGGCTGAAAGCTCACCAGTCATTGAGCTTCATTTGACGCGCCACCAAAATTCTGCCCTAGTTTAACCTCAAGCCGTAATAAGACAATCTGGTTAGGTTTCGTTGCGCGAATTTTATGCGTCGGCAGCAACAAATCTTGAACGAGTTGAGCCTATAAAAACAATATGAGCGGTGGGAATGACTGCTTGTTGCACATATATCAATGTTAGAGATTCTGCTTAAGTCCGGCGTGTACCAATGACCGGGCAGGTAAATGACACTTAAACAGACTGGGCCAAAATCGTATGTTGTTTAGAAGGCGTGATAAGCCAGCTTGGCAGGACAGGCTAAAGACCTGGGCGTGGCCGCAACGTGGATGGAAACGTGCGGCTGCTTATGCTTGGCATCGGATCACCCGTCTTGCGGGAACTCCGCACGCGATTGCGATGGGTTGCGCTACCGGTGTCTTTGCATCGTTCACACCCCTTATGGGGCTCCATTTCATTCTGGCTGCCTTGCTTGCATATGCGTTGGGCGGAAGTTTGCTCGCCTCCGCATTTGGGACCTTCTTTGGCAATCCGATCAGTTTTCCAATCATTTGGCTGACAACCTATAACTTTGGTGGGTATTTGCTGGGTTGGGAACAAAAATCAGAAATCAATATCGGCCTGCCTTCAGGATTCTGGTCAAACTTGTTCATGCATCCAACTGTTGCCGCGGGGCAGTTCTGGGAAACCGTCGGGCCTGTATTGGTGCCGATGCTGGCCGGCGGGATTCCTCTGGGGCTGGTATTTGGCCTAGCTTTCTATTTTCCGGTCAAGGCAACTGTCGAAACCTTCCAGAAACGCCGCCAGGACCGGCTTTTTGACAAGACGAAGAACACAACGCAAGATGCGGCAACTCAAAGCTAAGGAGTCGCATTATGTCACTTTCACATCTTAGATTGGGCGTAAATATTGACCACGTGGCGACGATCCGTAACGCCAGGGGAGGTCATCACCCGGACCCGCTTAGGGCGGCAATCCTTGCGGTTGACGCCGGCGCTGATGGCATAACAGCGCATTTGCGCGAAGACCGCCGTCATATAAGCGATATCGACGTCGCCAGGCTGCGCCAGGAAATTTCGCTGCCTCTTAATTTTGAAATGGCAGCCACCAGCGAAATGTTGGACATAGCCCTCACTCACAAGCCGAGCGCGTGTTGCATCGTTCCAGAAAAGCGTGAGGAAGTGACAACTGAGGGTGGATTGGATGTTGCCTCAGGAAGAAACTACCTGAAGCGGTTCATACAGGAACTTTCAGGAAACGGAATTCGCATTTCCCTGTTCATTGACCCGGAAGAAAGCCAAATAAAAGCATCGGCAGAGCTTGGGGCTGATATTGTGGAGCTGCATGCGGGGGCCTATTGCGAGGCACACGAACAGAGTAAACCGGAATTGAGAGCTCAAGAGCTTGAAAGGCTAAAAACTGCGGCCGCTTTAGGTGACAGTCTTGGCTTGGAGATGCATGCAGGTCATGGTTTGACCTTTGACACCGTAGAAGATGTTGCCGTGATCCCGGAACTTCACGAACTGAATATCGGTCATTTCCTGATCGGTGAAGCCATCTTCCTTGGCTTTATCCCTGCCGTGCAAAAGATGCGTGCCTTGATGAACCAGGCAAGAGAACGGGCTGGTCAGGCTGCATGATTCTGGGTTTGGGCAGCGACCTCATTGATATCCGGCGGATTGAAAAAACCCTCGACCGGTTCGGTGATCGTTTCATCAACCGCGTATTTACCGAGACCGAACAACGCAAATCGGAGAAGCGAAAGGCGAGGGCAGCGTCGTATGCAAAGCGTTTCGCAGCGAAGGAAGCTTGTTCCAAAGCGCTTGGCACCGGTTTCAGAAAAGGCGTCTATTGGCGCGATATGGGCGTAGTAAATGAGCCTTCTGGCCGTCCTGCCATGTATTTAACAGGGGGAGCGCAGCAGCATTTGCTTGCACTGGTGCCGCCGCTCCACAGACCGGTCGTGCATATTACGATCACAGATGATTTTCCCTGGGCACAGGCATTCGTCATCATATCAGCTTTGCCCGACGGCGAGCCTTCCCAAATGCCCCCCTGTGGTTGACGGCAAATAAATGAGAAACGCCCATTCTACCGCGCTGAAGTCCGTTGCGCGGAATGTTCCGGCAGTCTATAGCTTCGCCACAAGATAGAGATACGGGATATTCCCGCATCGAACGCAGCGGCGGCGCTCAAGGATCAGGCCAAAATGAGTTCAAAAGCGGATGAAGCCAAAAAGACGTCGGAAGGCGGCGCCTGGGAGATCATTCGTGTCGTAATTCAGGCGCTTTTGATCGCTTTTGTCGTGCGCACCTTTCTCTATCAACCGTTCAATATTCCTTCTGGCTCGATGATCCCAACTTTGTTGGTTGGTGACTATCTTTTCGTTTCGAAACTCAGTTACGGATACAGCCAATACACGTTCTCCTTTTCGGTTGGGTCAGGAGAATCGCGCTTGTTCCGTTTCAAACCATTTCCGTTCTCTGGAAGGATCTTTGCGTCAAAACCTGAACGTGGGGATGTTGCCGTTTTCAAGCTGCCTTCTGATAATGAAACGGATTACATCAAACGTGTAATCGGTCTGCCCGGTGACAAAATTCAGATGATCAATGGCGTCCTGCAGATCAATGGCAAGCCGGTTAAAATTAAGCAGACTGGGAGTTACCTCGACACATCACGTGGCGGTCTTCCGGTCCAGGTCAAGATTTATGACGAGACATTGCCTAACGGCGTCGTTCATCCAATCCATGATCAGGGCGAAAGCTACTGGGACAACACCCGGGTTTATGAAGTGCCGGCCGATCATTACCTCATGATGGGCGACAATCGGGATAACTCAACGGACAGCAGGTTTCCTGCTGTGGGCTATGTTCCGTTCGAGAATTTTGTGGGACGTGCGGAAATCCTGTTCTATTCACAAGAGCCAGGGTCCTCCTTCTGGCAATTCTGGCGCTGGCCGGCCACAGTTCGCTGGAGCCGCTTGTTCAACCTGGTGGATTAGGACCGTGCCTGCAAAGGACGTTTCTGGCCTGGTGCGAAAGACGGGCTACACATTTTCTTCTCACGACGCGCTGCAAGAAGCTCTCACTCATACGAGCGCCCGAAGCTCCAGGTGCCGCAAGGGCGGCAAGGTCGTTCATGAAAATGAGCGTCTTGAGTTCCTTGGGGATCGTGTGCTTGGACTCGTCATAGCAGAATGGTTGATTGAAGATTATCCGAACGCGAATGAAGGCGAATTGGCCACCAAGTTGAATGGTCTGGTGCGAAAAGAGGCCTGTGCAGACGCTGCGCGCAGCGTTGCACTTGAGAAATTCATTGTGGTTGGCCGCTCTGAGCGAAGCGGTGGCGTTCACAAACGCATGGCCATTCTTGGCGACGCAATGGAAGCGTTCATAGCGGCAGTTTATGCTGACGGCGGTTTGGAACCTGTTCGAAAAATGATACGCAAGCTCTGGAAAGACCAGATGGCTGCGATCAACGAACTCAAACGGGATCCAAAGACGGCACTGCAGGAGTGGGCTCAAGGACGAGGTTTGCCCGTTCCAACTTATGACCTGATTTCTCGTGTTGGGCCCGATCACAATCCAGAGTTCGAAATAGCTGTCACAGTTGAAGGATGCGATAAAGTTTGTGGAAAAGGGAAAAACAAGCGGGCGGCGGAACAGGAAGCGGCGACAAATTTTCTCCATTCCAATTCGATTGAAATTTAGATGAACAACCGAGAAAACACAGATGATGAAGCGGAACGGTGCGGTTTCGTCGCCATAATCGGTACGCCCAATGCTGGCAAATCTACGATTGTGAACCAACTTGTCGGGTCAAAGGTCTCGATTGTCACTCATAAGGTGCAAACAACGAGAACCAGGCTAAGGGGCATTGTGCTCGCGGGGAACAGTCAGATCATTCTTGTGGACACTCCTGGTATTTTTCAGCCTAAAAAGACGCTTGAGAAAGCTATGGTCGGTAGCGCTTGGGCCGGGGTAGAGGACGCCGATCTTGTCGTTTTGATGATTGATGTTCGTGGCGGACTCACGGAACAGGATGAACATGTCATTCGGGGGCTCGAACAATCGGGAAAAAGCGCCGTTCTTGTATTGAACAAGATCGACACGCTCCGGCGCGATGAATTGTTGCCGCTGACGAAACTTTGCAACGACAGATTCGAGTTCTCGGAGATATTCCTGGTGTCTGCATTGTCTGGTGAAGGGTTGGCAGAGCTCCTAGACTATCTGGCACGCAACATTCCAGAGAGCAATTGGCTCTATCCCGAAGATCAGGTTGCAGATCTTCCAATGCGGCTGCTTGCCGCAGAAATTACCCGGGAAAAGCTGTTTCTGAGGCTTCACCAGGAGTTGCCCTACGCTTCTACAGTCGAAACCGAACAATGGAAGGAGCAAAAGGATGGATCTGTCCGCGTCGAACAGCTCATTTTCGTCGAGCGCGAATCTCAAAGAAAGATCATCCTTGGCAAAGGCGGGCAGACAATCAAGGCAATCGGGCGCACATCCCGCGAAGAATTGCAATCATTCCTCGGCCAAAAGGTGCACCTGTTTCTTTTTGTGAAGGTTCGGGAGAAATGGGGTGAGGACCCGGAGCGCTACCGACAAATGGGTCTTGAACTGCCTTGATGAAAACTTGATAAGATAACGCTTGACTATGATGAAAGCATCCCAAAAATACGGCGCATAATAACAATGCTGGTAAGATGCGAAGCTGGCACAAATTCGAATTGTTGCCTGAGATTTGGTCGATTGGGAAGCTGGAGGTTGGTACTATGCCTGGAATTTTTCTCTTTGCTTTGATGCTCTGCGGACTGCTTCTACCTTCCTGGAACAACAACGCTCATGCGCGGGCCGGCTATGCTAGCTGGGTCAAACACGGTGACGTTTACGTTATCGATGGTAATTTTGGCGACATAAATCGAACGTTCAACGTTAAGGTTGTCTGGAAGGGCAATGGTTTTGTTATCAACACCCCGTTGGGCGCTTACAGATTGAAGCGCCGCGGGAAAGCTGTGACATTCAAGGTCTACTTCCAAAAAGCCTGGGCTCATGTGACCTGGAACCGCTCAAGAGCTTATGTTTCCTACAAAGGTCTACGCGGGAAAGCTAGTGTGCGGAAAGTTCGCAATAAAGCAGTGCCCAAGCGAAAAAGCAACTTTTCAAGCTCCAGCTAGATCTGTGAAGAATCTGTTTTGACTTCAGTTTTCAGGGAACTGTCAAAACCGATTACCTTGATAGACTTCCGGCAAGGCTGCTAAGCTATGCATTGGTCTGAAGAAGGTGTTGTGCTGGGTGTTCGCCGTCAAGGCGAAGTCAACGCGGTTCTTGAACTGTTTACCAGAGAACACGGCCGGCATCTTGGCTTAGTCCGTGGTGGCAGGGGGCGGCGCCTCAGGCCCGTACTGCAGACAGGTAATCTAATCTCCGCTCATTGGCGGGCAAGACTGCCGGAACATCTTGGTGCCTTTACAGTGGAAGCGCTTGAGATGAACGCCGCGCGACTCATGGATGACGCGTTCAAACTGGCGGGCCTGACGACGATGGCAGCGCATTCCAGATTGCTGCCCGAACGCGAACCTCATGAACGTCTATATGATGCATTCAGGATCGTTTTGGCTCAAATTGATAATGATCAAGTTTGGCCTGCGCTGCTCGTTCGATGGGAACTCGGTTTGTTGGAAGAATTGGGCTTTGGTTTGGACCTTAGCGCTTGTGCGGCAACTGGCAGTCGAAACAACCTGATTTATGTATCACCCAAGTCCGGCAAAGCGGTATCTGAGTCCGCTGGCCAACCTTACAAGGACAAGCTACTTTCGTTACCCGAGTTCATGAAAGGCGCAAGCTCTAAGGATCCTGATCCGGAAACAATACTGGCCGGTCTTCGGATGACCTCTTTTTTCCTTGAAAAGCACGTTTTCGGGCCGCGCGGCAGTCAAATGCCTGAAACCCGGGAACGGATTACTCAACATCTAAATACCCAGACTGGCGCGACAAAATGAGCGGGGCTGTGCCGGTTCCATGTATGAGCTCGCCTGTGTATAGAAGCGTCCGAGAGTTCTTCGATTGTGATGTTTGTAATGCTCGGACGTTTGAACCATGTGGCAATAGCGGTGCCAGATCTTGAGGCGGGTGTTGCCGTTTATCGTAATACGCTTGGTGCGAAAGTTTCTGCTCCTCAACCGGAGCCTGACCACGGGGTCACAGTCGTATTTGTCGAGTTGGACAACACAAAAATTGAACTCCTGGAGCCTCTTGGGGAAGGATCTCCGATCACAGGTTTCTTGGAGAAAAGCCCCGCCGGCGGCATTCATCATATTTGCTACGAAGTTGATGATATTCTCGCGGCCAGAGACAAGATGAAAAGTGAAGGGGCCAGAGTGCTGGGAGACGGTGAGCCGAAGATTGGGGCTCACGGGAAGCCGGTCCTTTTTCTGCATCCGAAAGATTTTTGCGGGACGCTTGTTGAACTCGAACAGGCTTGATTGGTATGAACTGGACGAGCGGGCTCGCGATATATTTTATCATCTGGTGGATTGTGTTGTTTGCTGTACTTCCCTTTGGATCGCACTCTGCACATGAAACAGGCGAAGAAGTTGAAAGGGGACATGCCCCAAGCGCACCCGTAGCACCGCGATTACTGAAAAAGTTTCTGATGACGTCGATAATTGCAAGCGTAATCTTTTCATTCGTGTATGTGGTTCGGGTCTATAAATTGGTGTCGCTGGATAGCCTGCCGATTTGATCAACAGTGTGCCCAAAAAAGAATGGCAAGACCTTTGGCAGGGTCCTGCCGAAAAAAGTTGACGTTGCTTCAACGATGACGCTCCATGGCACCAGATTGCCGTCGGAAGCAATATTCTCCCCAGACTTGGGTCTCTTGTTAAGACCATTCAAAAGTCTGCATTTTTATTGCCGGCGAGTTTACAACCATTTGGGCCAAATGTCTTCAGAAAATGGGACAGGGCCGAGTGGATGTGATTGTGCAAACTCTGCCTTTTTTTCAGACCCACGTCGTCCTACAAGCTGTATGAAGGGAATCGTTGGTGGGTATAGAGTTTCAGCTGCCTTTCCCAAGTTACAATTAATCCCGATGGACATGCCTCATGCGTCTCAGCCAATATTTTATGCCCATTGTGCGGCACGATCCCAAGGAAGCCGAAATTGTCTCTCATCGGCTTATGTTGAGGACCGGCATGATCCGGCAGGAAAGTGCCGGGATCTACTCGTGGCTGCCTACCGGTTTCAGGGTTCTGAAAAAAATCGAACAGATTGTTCGTGAGGAGCAGAACAGAACAGGTGCCATTGAAGTCTTGATGCCGACAATTCAATCAGCCGATCTTTGGCGCAAGTCAAACAGGTATGATGATTACGGCAAGGAGATGCTCCGGATTACAGATCGGCACGAACGCGATATGCTTTACGGTCCGACCAATGAAGAAATGATCACGGATATCTTCCGGTCGGGCGTTCAATCTTACAAAGATTTGCCTCGGAATCTGTACCACATCCAATGGAAATTTCGGGATGAGATCCGGCCAAGATTTGGGGTGATGCGCGGCCGTGAGTTCCTGATGAAGGATGCATATTCCTTTGATCTGGATGTTGAAGCCGGCCGCCATTCTTACAACAAGATGTTTCTTGCCTATCTCAGAACGTACCAACGTCTGGGACTGACAGCGATACCCATGAAGGCAGATACTGGACCAATTGGCGGGGACATGAGCCATGAATTTCTGGTGCTTGCTGATACCGGGGAATCAGAAGTGTTCTTCGACTCAAGCTATCTGGACATGGACTGGCAAAGCGCAGAAATTGATCAGAACGATGTGCCTGGTCTGCAGGCGGCCATCAATGGTTTTACGTCGCAATATGCTGCCACAGATGAAAAACACGATGCGGCAGCGTTCGCTGAATTGCCGGAAGCTCGCCGGGTAACCGGCAGGGGCATTGAAGTTGGCCACATCTTCTTCTTTGGCACTAAATACTCAGAACCTCTGGATTGTCTGGTTCAGGGCGCGGATGGCAAGAACGTTGCAGTTCATTCCGGATCCTACGGTATTGGCGTATCCCGATTGGTTGCCGGTATCATTGAAGCCAGTCACGATGAGAATGGTATCATCTGGCCGGATTCAGTGGCACCGTTCAATGTTGGCATTATCAATCTGAAAGCAGGAGATGATGCGACTGATGCCGCTTGCAAAAAAATCTATGAAGCTTTGACCAACGCTGGCCGCGATGTGCTGTATGACGACACTGATGAGCGGGCAGGCGGCAAATTCGCCAAGATGGACATGATCGGCTTGCCCAAGCAGTTGGTGGCCGGGCCGAGAGGCTTGAAGGATGGCCAGGTCGAACTCAAGGATCGCAAGAGCGGGGAGCGTGAAACTTTGGGGATCGAAGAAGCCATCAACAAATTGACTGCTGCGTAGCGCAGGGCCTCAAGGATACAACACGATATGGCGTCTGGCACAAAGCCGTTCTCAGCCTTCGAATGGATGATATCCCTTCGATATCTCGGCTCGCGCCGGAAGGAAGGTTTTATCTCCGTTATTGCCGGATTTTCGTTTGTGGGGATTGTTTTGGGAGTCGCCACCTTAATCATCGTTATGGCTGTCATGAACGGATTTCGCCAGGAATTGCTCGGAAAGATCCTTGGCATGAACGGCCATGTGGCGGTTCACGGTTATGCCGGACCAATTGCAGATTATAACGGGGCTACAGAGCGCTTGAAAAAGGTGCCGGGTGTAACGCGCGCCATTCCCTATGTGGAAGGCCAGGTCATGGCATCCTCCAAGCGCACTGCGTCCGGCGTGCTGGTGCGCGGGCTTTGGGAAGCAGATCTAAAATCCTTGCCGTCAATCAATAATGACCAACTGCGCGGCAGTCTCGACAATTTTGACGACTCCGAGGCCGTCGCCATTGGAGTGCGGCTTGCGCACAAACATCGGGTAGGCATTGGCGACAAGATCACGCTCATAAGCCCACGAGGTCCGGTGACACCATTTGGTGTGACGCCGACCATTCGCAGCTACAAGATCGCGGCCGTGTTCGAGATCGGCATGTCGCAGTACGATGCCACTTACGTGTTTTTACCGTTCAAGGAAGCCCAGGAATACTTCGTTCAAGAGAAGGGGGCATCTGCAATTGAATTGCTCGTTGAGCGACCCGGAGAGGTAGACAGCTATATCCGCCCCCTTCAGGTTGCTGGCGGTCCAACACTCCAGTTCTTTACCTGGAAGCGGACAAACGAGATCTTTTTCAACGCGCTCCAGGTGGAGAGGAACGTGATGTTCCTCATCCTGACACTCATTATTCTTGTTGCTGCGTTGAATATCATTTCCGGCCTCATCATGCTTGTGAAGGATAAGGGACGAGATATTGCAATTCTGCGAACAATGGGAGCCACAAGCGGAACCGTGATGCGGGTGTTTCTGATCACGGGAGCGTCGATCGGCATTGTCGGAACGTTGGCGGGCCTGGGGATTGGTCTGGTCTTTTGTGCCTACATCGAGGAGATTCGCTTGTTCATTTCCTGGCTCTCCGGGACGGTGATTTTTTCACCGGAACTCTATTATTTGTCCAAATTGCCGGCGGAAGTGGATCCCAACGAAGTTATAGCAATCACCGGCATGTCCCTGTTCTTGTCGATCTTTGCGACGCTCTATCCGTCCTGGCGCGCCGCGCGAATAGATCCCGTAAAGGCACTGCGCTATGAATGAGATAAAGGGTTCTCCTGCGCTTTCGCTAAAAAATATCACCCGCACCTATGGGGAAGGGCATGCGCAGCTGCGGGTTTTTGACCAAGCGCACATGGATCTGATGCCCGGTGAACTGGTTGCGCTTATCGGTCCATCAGGCGCAGGGAAATCATCGCTGCTGCATATAGCCGGGTTACTTGAAGCGCCGGATTCTGGTGAAGTGTTCATTGGTGGGCGTGAAGTTGCGCACGCGAACGATCAACAGAGGACACTTGTCAGGCGAAGTGAAATCGGATTTGTCTACCAGTTTCATCACCTCCTGCCGGAGTTCAGCGCGCTGGAAAACGTGATGATGCCGCAACGCATTTCAGGATGCAGCAAAGAGCAAGCAAGGGAACGTGCCGATGACCTCTTAAACAAACTTGGTCTTGCCAAGCGCTCAAGCCATCGACCGATGGAACTTTCAGGTGGTGAGCAGCAGCGGGTGGCCATCGCACGGGCTGTTGCAAACACACCGAGTGTTCTGCTCGCGGATGAGCCAACTGGTAACCTTGATCCGAGAACTGCTGATGGCGTTTATTCGGAGTTCCTGCGGATGATCGCCGAAGAGGGACTTACGGCCCTGATTGCCACGCACAATATGGAACTGTCGCAGCAGATGGACAGAATTGTGCGCATGGAAGATGGAAAGCTGATTTCGCAATAGGCCAGCACAAAGGAACGTAAAGCTGAGATGAAGGCGATATTCGACAGTATTCAGTTGGAGCACGATCCAAAATTCTTTCTCCACAAAGGCAAAGTCACTGCTCACCCGGAACAGCCGGAGCGCGCCAAAAGACTTTTGCAAGGCGTGACAGCGGCGGGTGCCGATCTTCATGGATCTGACATGTTTGATGATGAGCACATTCTCGCGGTTCACCCGGAACGGTACGTTTCGTTCTTGAGAGACTCTTATGAGTACTGGTCTGGCCTACAAGGCGCGGCACCTGAAATCGTTCCCAATGTTCATCCCGTGGAACAACCGGCCACTTATCCGGACAATTTCGTAGGCCGGGCAGGGTGGCACCAGGCGGACCTTGCTTGTCCCATCGGGGCGAAAACCTGGCAAGCCGTGCGAAAGGGCGCTGATTGTGCGTTGAGCGTTGCTGAGATGATTTCGAGTGGAAGCGAAAGTTCAGCCTATGCTCTTTGCCGTCCGCCAGGGCATCATGCCTTCTCGGAGCGCGCGGGCGGATTCTGTTTTCTTGCCAACACCGCAATTGCTGCGCAATACCTCTGTCGGTCGCGCGATAAGGTCGCGATCATCGATGTTGATGTGCATCATGGAAATGGCACGCAAGGCATATTCTATGAACGCGGAGACGTTCTCACATGTTCGATCCACGCAGATCCCATGAACTACTATCCTTTCTTTTGGGGGCATGCGTCCGAGCGTGGTGAGGGTGAAGGGGAAGGTGCAAACATGAACCTCCCTGTGCCTGTTAAGAGCGGTGATGAAGTCTGGTTGGCGGCAGTGGACCAGGCCTGTGATGCCATCGCAAAATTTGGTGCTACAGCCGTCGTCATTGCCCTTGGTCTGGATGCACACGAGAAAGATCCATTACTCGGTGGTGCAGTCACCACGGACGGCTTTTCAAACATTGCTCAAAGGATTGCGGAGCTCGCCCTTCCAACAGCGATTATTCAGGAAGGAGGATATCTCACCGACCATCTGGGAGAAAACCTTGCCAGCTTCCTGAGTGGATATGAAGCCGCTCACCGGATCTCAGCGTGAGTAGCGCCGAACAAGATCTTATTCAGGCCTGCTTTGCACCGTTGGCTGGCAAAGGCGCTGCCAGCTTGCTGGATGATGCCGCGGTTTGGTTGCCGGCAACTGGAATGGATACAGTGGTGTCGACCGATACGCTCGTAGAAGGCGTTCATTTCATCGGTGACGAGCCGCCCGAGCTTATCGCCCGCAAGTCTCTGAGAGTGAACATTTCTGATCTGGTTGCGAAAGGAGCAATTGTTCGCGCTTATCTTCTGAACCTGATTGTGACCCCGCAAATTGATGCAGCCTGGCTATCCGGCTTTGCCAAGGGGCTTGCTCAGGACCAATCGGAATTCAACTGTGAGCTATTGGGGGGCGACACTGTCAGCAGTGATGGACCACTGACCATCACGATTACTGCGTTTGGCGAAGTTCCTTGTGGCAAAATTGTACGGAGAGGATCTGCCAGGCCTGGGGATGTTGTCTATGTCACAGGCACAATCGGCGACGGAGCGCTCGGGCTTGATGTTCTTCAGGGCAATTGCCGGAGCCTGGATGACACGTATCTGATTGACAGATACAGATTGCCACGGCCACGCACCGATTGTGTTGAGTTGATACGAGAATTTTCCAGTGCAGCCATGGATATTTCTGACGGCTTGGTCGGGGATCTGGAGCAGCTTGCCAAAGCTTCAGGATGTGGTGCGTCCATAGTGGCTGGATTAGTTCCGTTTTCTAGTCCTGTTGAGAGTTTGAGTCTGCTTGACAATCAAATTCAAAAGCGTGCGCTAACTGGCGGTGATGATTACGAAATATTATTCACCGTCTCTGACAAAAGAGCTGATACCTTTGAAGCTGCATGCAAGGCCAATGTGCGCCACATCGGCGAGATGAACGATACAGGTAAAGTTGTCTTTAGAACTGCCGGCGGGGAAAGAATGTCTTTCGTTGAGACGTCCTGGAGCCATGTTCGCTAAAGGCATAGCAGCTATACGCGAGCGGGTGCTTGTTGTCGGACATCAGCTCGCCTAGTGTCCGTCGATGTCTGCTGCCACCGCAATTCCTGATTCTTCCGCCAGCAACCGGCGCGCGAAAAAAAACGCGATAATTTTTGCTTTTGCGCAAGCAATGTATGGGTCCCAGGCGATCATGCTGATCACCACGGGTGGACTTGTAGGCAAATCTTTGGCGACTGATCCGGGCCTTGCGACACTGCCGATCTCTGCCTTCGTTATTGGCACCATGCTTACTGCGCTTCCGGCCTCCATGTACATGAAATGGGTTGGTCGGAAACTGGGATTTTTGACTGGGATCTGTTTTGGGGCAGCCAGTGCGTTCATTGGTCTGTACGCAATTTATCTGCAGGACTTTTGGCTGTTTGCAGGCGGCATGATGTTGACCGGGAGCTATCAGGCTTTCGCCATGCTCTACAGGTTTGCTGCGGCGGATCTTGCGTCTCCGGAGTTCAAGGCGAAAGCTATTTCCTGGGTGACGATCGGAGGACTGGCTTCCGGAGTATTGGGACCTTTCATCATTATCGGCACCAAAGACCTGCTGGCACCCGTAACATTTGGTGGATGCTATCTCGCCGCATCCTTGCTGGCTGCCATTTCGGGGATCAGCCTATTGATGCTTGATCGGCCCGATGGCGAGAAGGAGGATCATCCCGAGCCGGCGCGGCCGCTCCTGACAATTTTGCGGCAACCGCGCCTGATTGTGGCCGTCGTCTGCGCGATGATGAGTTACGGGATGATGAACCTGGTCATGACGGCTACGCCTTTGGCCATGGTCGCTTGCGGATTTTCCGTGGAGACAGCGGCATTTGTCATTCAATGGCACGTGATAGCCATGTATGCACCGAGCTTTTTTACTGGATCGTTGATCAACAGGTTTGGCGCCGAACGCATTATCACTCTCGGACTGGCGCTCCTCGGGTGCGCTGGAGTGTCAGCACTAATGGGACTTCACCTTGCGAACTTTGCAGTTGGCTTGATCCTGCTTGGGGTTGGCTGGAACTTCAGTTTCATTGGAGCCACAGCCATGTTGACGGGGCATTACAGGCCTTCAGAGAAGAATATGGTTCAGGGGATCAACGACTTCTGCGTTTTCGCCACAGTTGCTCTGGCGTCCCTTTCATCCGGCAAACTGCTCCATCTGGTCGGATGGAATGCCGTCAATTATGCGCTGTATCCCATGATTGGAGTTGCATTGATTTTGTTGGCTTGGTCTGCAATCCGTAGTCGGAACCGCGTACCCGCATAACAGCCAAGACCTATTGCCTTCTGTTCGACTTGCTGTCTTGCTGGTTTACCCCGTGTTTGAAGAATTCGGCGTAGAGTTTTTGGGTATGGGTGTTGATCGTTGGTTCGACACGATTTCCCTTGAGTGCAATATGGAGTTCCATGACGCCCTGAGCGATGGAAATGCGCGGTTCGAAACCCAAGTCTGATTTGATTTTGTCAAACGACACTTTGTGGGTTGGATACAATTCATCGGAGTGCAAATATGTGGTTTTTGCACCTTCCGGCAAATTTGATGCTATCGTTTTGGCAAGCTCCGAAACGGAGAGATTCTGGCCACCAACATTATAGATTTGCCCGGCCACTTTTTCTGCAGGGGCGTCTATGATTTCACAAATCGAGCGCGCAAGGTCACGGACGTGGATGAAGGTCGAACGAGCGCTGCCATCCCCCGAAATGGTAAGACCCTGTGTCTTGTGGGCGTGCAGAATCATAGCGTTCGCAATCAGGTCAAATCGCATCCGGCGCGACAGCCCATAAACAGATGCAGACCTGAGCACAGTGACCGCAAAGTCCTTGGAAGAGGAACCGAACAGGACGTTTTCTGTTTTTTGATTGAATTCACTGTATTTTGTATCCGTGCATATCTCGCACGTTTCATCGACGACTTCCCCATCTCCGGCTTCATAGTGCAAGGCGGACGTCAAAGTTATGAAGCGCGAGAGGCCCATGGCTTTTGCGATCCGTGCGATGCGTGCACGTGCAAGATGGTTGATTTCGCGCGCCAGGTCAGGATCAAGAGCACAGCAGGGTTCATTGGGCAGAGCCGCAAGATCGCAGACTGTATCAATGCCTCTTAGAGTTCGGGCCGGCAATGTGCGGATGTCTTGTCTCAGCAGTTCGAAGTTTGGGTTGTCACGGAAGGGTTTGAGCGGAAACTCGCCAAAAACCATCCAGTCCGCCGCAACCACCTGATGATTTGCTTTCAGCAATTGGTCGACGACCACATTGCCAATGTATCCACCGGCACCTGTAACCAGAATTCTTGCCATTTCGCCACCTCACCGCAGTGTCAATTTGAGACGGCCGGGTCTCTGACCTGTCTCGCCTGCTAGGGAGATTGCAAAATGCGTGCCGGTGCCCTCTGTGCCTAAATCAACTGAAGACCTCTCAGGCTGGCGTGACCTTCCCGGCCGACGATAATGTGATCGTGAACTGTGATGCCGATCTTTTCTGTGGCCTCTATGATGCGCTTCGTCATGTCCACGTCGGCGCGCGATGGGGTGGGGTCGCCTGAGGGGTGGTTATGTACAAGGATGATACCTGAGGCCGACAATTCAAGGGCCCGTTTTACAACTTCACGGGGATAAACGGGCGTGTGGTCCACAGTTCCTTCCTGTTGGACCTCGTCTGTAATCAGCACGTTCTTTCGGTCAAGGAACAGGATCCGGAATTGTTCCTTGTCAGCGTACGCCATTGAGCTGTGGCAGTATTCCAGAACAGAAGACCAGGAACCGAGAAGCGTGCGCTGCCGGACACTTTTCTGACTGAGCTTGATCGCAGCGGTTTGCACGAGTTTCAAATCGTCGACCACCCGTTCGCCGACACCTGTGATCTCCAGCAAGCGCGCCCGTGGCGCGCTGATGACTTCAGCGAAGGAGCCAAATGTGCGGATGAGTTCTTTTGCGATTGGTTTCGTGTCGCGGCGGGGCAGGGCGGCGAACAGATACATTTCCAGCAGTTCGTATTCAGCCAGTGAGTCTGGGCCGTTCGAACGGAACCTTTCACGTAACCGCTGCCGGTGCCCGATACGGTTGTCAGCAGGGCGGCTGTCTTCAAGGCCTTGAGTGTTCACAATGTCCCCCGATTGCTCCTCTTAGGTTGAATAGGGAGGATGATGTAATCCTGCCGGCGAAACCGTGAAGATTTCGCAGCCGTCCTCGGTCACTCCAACGGAGTGCTCAAACTGAGCCGATAAGGAACGGTCTCGCGTGACGGCTGTCCAGCCATCGGAGAGTATTTTAACGTGCGGCCGGCCAAGATTTATCATGGGTTCAACTGTGAAGATCATACCTGCCTTTAGCTTCACGCCTTCGCCTGGCCATCCATAGTGCAGAATATTCGGCACGTCGTGGAAAAGCCTTCCAAGTCCGTGTCCACAGAAATCACGAACAACCGAGCAACGTTCTTTTTCTGCAAATCGCTGGATGGCATAACCGATATCACCGGTGGTGTTGCCCGCTTTTACCTGCTTCAGACCGATCATCAGGGAATCATATGTCACATGGACCAGACGTTCCGCTTTCCGGGACACCTCGCCAACATGGAACATCCTGCTGGTATCCCCATGCCAGCCATCAACGATCAATGTGATGTCGACATTGATGATGTCACCTTCCTTCATCGGCCGGTCGCAAGGGATGCCATGACAGACCACATGGTTGGTTGAGGTGCAAATTGACTTTGGGTAGCCCCTGTAGTTCAGAGGTGCCGGAACAGCATTGTTATCCAGCGCGAATTCAAGAGCAGTCTTGTCGAGAGCTTCCGTTGTGGCTCCGGGGACGACCAACGGGGTAAGAAGGTCCAGCGCTTCCGCGGCCAGCTTGCCAGCCTTGTGCATTGCCTCGAATGTTTCGGGGCCGTGAAGTTTAATCTGGCCCGTGTTCGCCGTCGGGGCTCTTGTTGCGTCAATGTAAGTCATCTGGTACGCATCAGTTTCCGTCGTTGGGGGCGATTAATGTCAGCCGCCTGTCAATCGTGATCTCTTCTACACCAAGTTTACAGCAATAGACCAGAGCCTCAACACCTCTCCGGTGCGCATCGCGGAAGGCCTCGGTATATGCCGGGTCCAGATCTTGCGCCAGTTTTAGAGACTCTGCATCGTCCCGTTGCACCAGGTAGAACATCACAGCGCGATGGCCATCAGCCACCATATCAGCCAGTTCACCCAAGTGTTTTGCACCACGGTTTGTCACCGAATCAGGGAACTCCACAACGCCCTTGTCGCGCAACAGCGTAACATTCTTCACTTCGACGTAACATGTAGGTTTGCCGTCATCTTCCAGCAAGATATCGATTCGACTGTTTTTGCCGTATTTCACTTCCGGCCGTTGGCTCGCGTACCCGTCCAGTTCGGCAATCTGCCCAGCTCTTATGGCGTCCAGAACAATACAATTTGGGTGATTGGTATTGATCCCGACTGTTGTCTTTCGTCCATGTATTTTGGTTTCAACCAGTTGCCAGTCCCATTTCAATTTGCGATCAGGATTTTGCGCCGGGGATAACCAGACCGAATTTCCGGGGTCTTTCAGGCCCATCATCGAGCCGGGATTGGCGCAGTGCGAGGTTACGATTTCGCCGCTGTCCAACTCCACATCGGCGAGAAACCGTTTGTAGCGCTTGATCAGCTTGCCTTTAACCAGTGGCGCGGGGAATTTCATGGGGAACAACCTCTTCTAGCGCCTACCGTTTGCGCGTGGCATTGCGTAAACTCCGGCGATTATGAGCGTATCACAACCCGACACCGTTTCAGCTGCTGTTCTTCTGATTGGAGACGAATTACTGTCTGGCCGGACCAAAGACAAGAACCTTGGATATATCGCCGAATTTCTCAATGCAATGGCTGTTGAAGTGCGTGAGGCGAGGGTGGTTCCGGACATTGAAGAAGAGATCGTTGTGGCTCTGAATGTCATGCGCAATCGCTATGATTATGTGTTCACCACAGGCGGTATAGGCCCGACACATGATGACATTACGGCTGATGCTGTAGCGGCCGCATTTGGTGTCGGGATCGGCTATCATCCAGAGGCCGTCAAAATCCTCAAAGACCGCTACGCCAATACAGATCTGGAGCTGAACGAAGCAAGGATGCGGATGACGCGGGTACCTGATGGAGGTGAGTTGATTTTGAACCCGATAAGCGGGGCTCCGGCGTTCAGGGTGGACAATGTCTTTGTTATGGCAGGCGTTCCCAAGATCATGCAGGCCATGCTGGACAACATCGCTCCGCTGCTGAAGACCGGCAAGGCGACGCTCTCCAGGACGGTGAAAGTGCATATAGGAGAAGGCGATATTGCCGCTCCATTGGAGGCGATCCAGACAGAGTTCTCAGGCGTTTCCATTGGCAGCTATCCGTTTGAAGACAAAGGTCGTTTTGCGTCGAACATTGTTCTGCGATCAAAAGATGAGACGAAACTCGAGGCGGCAGCAAAGGCCGTTGAGGAAATGGCAAAGACTTTAAAAACCAAGCCGGGTGTAAGGGGGTGGACATGAGCGAAGGAAAACAAGCAGGCGACGTAGATGACCGATATCAGAAAGGTTTTCCGGTTTCCTGGGAACAACTGCACCGCGATGCGCGGGCCCTAGCGTGGCGGCTCAGTGATGCGGGGCTTTTTACCGGCGTTGTTGCGGTAACGCGAGGCGGTATGGTGCCCGCGGCGATCGTCGCAAGAGAACTTGGATTGCGGGTCATTGAGACAGTTTGCGTCGCGTCCTACGACTACGGGAAGCAAGGTGAAATAGAGGTGTTGAAAGAAATCAACACAACGGCGAAGGGGATCAATGGTCAGGACGGCGAAGGCGTTGTGATCGTGGACGATCTGGCAGACACCGGGAAAACAAGCAGGGCTGTGCGGGAAATGTTGCCTAAGGCGCATTTCGCGACGGTTTATGTGAAACCTGCCGGGCAGCCGCTAGTCGATACGTTTGTGACAGAAGTGAGCCAGGACACCTGGATCTACTTGCCGTGGGATATGGGTCTCCAGTTTACACCGCCATTGCGGGACGGCGCAGTTGGATAATCCAACCCTTCCGCGTGAGCGCAAACCAAGCTAAGAACATGATCGAACGCGGACGTGGTGGAATTGGTATACACAAGAGACTTAAAATCTCTCGCTTTAACAAGCATGCGGGTTCAAGTCCCGCCGTCCGCACCATCTCTCCATTTTGGCCTGCGATTTCCCCCTAATACCTTGAAAGGGAAAGCAATTTTCGGTGTTCCATACGCCTATTTGGGGCAGTAGGAAAGTGGCTCTGCAAAGGCCAGCTTAAGCACTGTTCGACGCACCGCGTGAGAGCTATTTTTGTAAAGAATCCAAGGGTTTGTGAGAAATTGAAGCAACAGTTCCATACACTCACGCTTGCCGTGCTGTTTTGAAGGGTTGTCGTACATCTTCTCAGACAGCATGATCTTTTGCTTTTCGAGCTTATCAATGGTATGCGTCCGATGTGCCTGCTCTGACGGGTGCTGGAGTATGCTGATAAGGTAAAGATCGTCGATAGATATGATTAAATTTATGGGGATAGCCGCCCTATCATTTGCCATGATAGGCGCTTCCATCGCTTCAGCCCAAAACTTAACCGGCCCGCAGAAAAACGCCGTCAGGTCTGCAAAGAGCTATCTGAGTTTCAAAGGGTTTTCTCGAGCCGGTCTTATTGAACAGCTATCCTCCCCATACGGAGATGGCTATAATGTTGCTGACGCTACAGCGGCTGTGAATAGCCTGTCTGTTGATTGGAATGCTCAGGCGGTGGTATCCGCAAAGCAATATTTGGAAATGATGGGATTTTCGTGCAACGGGCTCATCGACCAGCTTTCATCGGATGCCGGTGACAAATACACAAAGAGTCAGGCTACCTACGGAGCACAGCAAGCTGGGGCCTGTTGAACCTTGACGAAACCGATCCGCGACAAAGCCTGTTTTTTCGTATGCGTCCGGTGTGCCTGCTCTGACGGGTGCTGGAGTATGCTGATAGTGTCCCCCATTGATAGTGGACATCTTGAGGTGGGTTATGTCGGGCAAGAAGGGTCAGAAGAAGCGGTTCTGGTCGGCTGGGGAGAAGATTTCAATCTGTGGGCAAACGTTCGCGCCGGGCGTTTCGGTAGCGCAGATAGCGCGGCGTTACGCGATGAATGCCAATTTGATCCACAAATGGCTGCGCGATCCCCGGTTTGCACCGGAAGGCACCGGCGATGACGGGGCGGCGGAACCGCCCACTTTCTTGCCTGTTGAGATTGAAGGGGTGGCGTCGCCAGCTGGTTTGGCTCATCTGCCCATCTCCGCACCTGATGCCGACAGCCCACTCTCTGCCCATCGTGTGGACATCACTCTGTCTGACGGACGCCGCATTTTGGTGGAAGGCGCGACCGCTCTCTCAGCGGTGCTGGCTCTGATCGAGGGGTTGGCGACATGATCCCGGTACCGAGCAATACGCGCGTGTGGCTGGCAGCCGGGGTGACAGACATGCGACGGGGGTTCAACACGCTGGCAGCCCAGGCGGAGCAAGTTCTGGCTGAAGACCCGTATTCGGGGCACATGTTTGTTTTCCGTGGCCGTCGTGGCGATCTTCTGAAGATCATCTGGTGGGATCAACAGGGCGCGTGTCTGTTCTCCAAGCGATTGGAAAGGAGTCGCTTTATCTGGCCCGCCGCCAAAGATGGCAAGGTCAACCTGAGCCCGTCGCAACTGTCGATGCTGCTGGAAGGGGTCGACTGGCGAACACCGCAGAATACGTGGAAGCCTTTGACAGCAGGATAGGCAAACGTTCAACAAAACATGGGGTTTGGCGCGGTTTGTCATTCCCTCGCATGGGATACTTAGGTATAAATCAACCATGTTGGACGCCCTCAAATCCTTGCCTGAAGATCCCGTCGAGCTGCGGGCTGTCGGCGAGCTTTTGATGGCCGAGGTTCAGTCGCAAGCCTACCAGATCGAGAAGCTGAAGGCTGAGCTACATGGGCATCGCAAGGCACGATTTGGCTCAAAGTCCGAGAGTATGGATCAACTGGCCCTTGATCTGTCAGACGACGAAGAGATCGAGGCCGCAGCGACAGAGCAGAAGAACGAGGCCAGTTCCAACTACGTTGATGCCACCGAGGCGGACAAACCCACCAAGCGCAAGCATAGCCGCAAACCACTGCCCGATCATCTGGATCGGCAGAACGAGATTCTGTCCCCGAGTGAGGAAGGTGGCGACTGCGGTGGTTCTCTTCGTCAGATCATCGAAGATGTCACCGAAGAACTGGAATACGTCCCGGGCCGCTTTGTGGTGCTGGCCGGATCATCCGCCCGCGCATGGCCTGCACCTGCTGCGAGTCTTTTGCACAAGCCCCGTTGCCCTCACGCCCCATTGAGCGTGGTCGCCCCGGCCCGGGTCTTCTGGCCCATGTGCTGATTGGCAAATACTGCGATCACCTGCCGCTTGCTCTTCGCGGAGGGCCTCTTCCTTGTGGGACCAAGCGCCTCCATGCAGCTTGCCAGGCGCAGCGCCCGATGTTCGGTGTTGTTGAAGGGGATGAAAGCCTGGAGCCAGGCGGGGGAAGGAAAGCGAGGAAGGGGCGCAGGCGGCAAGACAACCGTCTCCGGCCTCTTCGAACGTAAGGGTCAGGTTTACACGGAAGTCGTTCCAGGTTGCAAAAAAGCCACTCTACAAGGCAGTATTGGAGGGAAGGCCGATCCGGCTTGGGTCCTCACTGCGATGGCTGGCGAGGGGACAATGGCCTTGTTGATCCTGGCCATGGGCATTACAGGGTCGATCCTTCCAGGGACGCATTCGCCAGAGGCGGTGTTCATATCAAGGGCCTGGAAGGCTTTGGAGGGTGGCAAAGGGGGGTCTGTCAAAGGTCAAAGGTCTGCCAGACCACACCGTTCATCTGCCGTTGGAAGAAACTGAATGGAGAGACAACAACAGGCATTCCAACAGATACAAATTACGGCTAACTGACCTCAGACAAAATCCCCTCAGCCAAGCATGACCCTTCTTTTTTGAATTGTGACGAAACTATCAAACCGAAGTTGTTTCCAGGATAGCGCATAGCTGCCGATATATCTAAACTGCGGTTCAGATCATTGGGCAGAGGCAAAACATGGGACAACTCAAGACGCAAATTCCGTCAATCTGGTACTTTGATGAAGCTGTGCACGAGGCTGAACGCAAGAATATATTTGCGGCCAACTGGGCATTCTTTGGCCCGCTTCATGATGTTGCCCAAGCAGGATCCTACAAAGCGGGAACCGTAAACGGTTGGGCGATCGTGGTGACGCGTACAATGTCTGGTGATTTGCGCGCGTTTCACAATGTTTGCCGACATCGTGGTGCAAAGGTGATGCCGGACGGGAAGGGGCGCTGCAAGCTTATGGTATGCCCCTATCATTCCTGGGGCTACGATCTTGATGGTGCGCTAAGAAACGCTCGCAACTTTGGTGATGATGCAGGTCTTGATTTTTCAGAACACAGTTTGATGACAATTGCCGTTGACGTCTGGCAGGGTTTGATTTTTGTCCGAATTGCAACAGAAGGGCCAAGTTTGTCCGATTGGCTCGGTGATTTGCCCGACCATTTTGAGCCATTCCCAGGTCCCGATGACTTGGAATTCTATGATGGCTTTCACATCGACGGGAACCAGAACTGGAAACTGTTCTGCGAGAACACTTTAGAAGGATACCACCTTCCCAGTGTCCATCAACGATTGAACAGGCTTGTTGATTCCGAGCGCTCCACCATCGAGAGTTACAATGATGGGCGTCTGGTCATTTTCCATGTTACGTATGTCAGCGAGGGGACTGATCTCAGAGGGAGTACGGGGATATGGTGGTATCTCTACCCCGGTTTCCAGGGAGTTGGCGGCGACAAGGCTTTCAAAGCCGAGCGGATTGAGCCTATGGGAGCCCGAAATGTTCGTTATACAGACTGGACCTGGGTCTCGTCGGAATTGCCGGATCCAGATCGTGTCGATGCGTTTGAATGGTCCAAGGAAATCGTGCATGAAGACCTTGGGCCATGTCAGACAATACAGTTGAATATGGAGGCTGGGATCTATGAGGGAGGGCCGCTCTCCCCAACGCAGGAAACCCACATTTCTGGCTTTCAAAAGCTGGTGTTGAAAGATCTGCAAGATCAAGTCTGAACTTCGACCGAAAAATTTCAAGTTTTCCTCATCTGCTTTACGCTGCCTTAACCTAAACGGTTAATTATCTGCATCAGTAAGTATGTGGAGCGTTGTAATGCGTAGCGTAAGTGTATCGTCCCGTGGTGTATCGCGGGTTATTCGTTTTTCGGGCCTGGTTTCAGTTGCAGCCATGCTGGGTGCCTGCAGTGTAAACTCTGACCGTCTTTCCTCTTTTACCAATTCGACCGCGGACACCAGTCAACCTATTGTTGATCCGTTGTCTCCGCAGGGCAACGTCACGCCTTTGCCGAGTGATAACTACAATCGGTCTGTGTCAGGTTCGAGCCTTGATACCCCGGTAGCACCGGCCTCTTTGCCGCGCGGGTCAGTTGCTGACGCGTCCGGCACTGTCACCGTAAATCACGGCGACACACTTTATTCGATTTCGCGTGCCAATAATGTGCATGTGAAAGACCTGATTGCAGCCAATAACTTTCAGGCACCATATCATCTGAGTGCCGGTCAGCGGATCCAGTTGCCTCGTGATAACTATGGGCAAACACGTCAGGCATCGAATTCTGCGTACAGCCCTCAACCGATTTATGCAACGCCAACGCAATCATATGCCAATTCTGGCCCACATCGTGTGAAAGCAGGCGAAACGCTTTATAGCCTCGGCCGTAAGTACAATGTGCATCCGAAAAAGATTGCATCACACAATCAGCTTCAAGCGCCTTATGGGTTGAACGTGGGTCAAACTCTGCAGATTCCTAGCGGGTCGAATGCTGGCCGCTTCCCGGCAAACGCGCAGAAAACCTCTCGCTCGACGAAGGTTGAAACGGCTCCAATAAAGAAAAAGAAACCTGTTTTGATCGATCAATCGAAACCGGTCGAGAAGAAGACTGTCCAGGCATATCAGCCACTGCCACAACCTGAGCAACGCAGCTCATCGAGATTCCGTTGGCCTCTGAAGGGACGTGTGGTTTCTTCGTACGGCGTGAAACCTAGTGGCTCACGGAACGACGGAATCAATATCGCAGTGCCTGAAGGCACGAGCGTCAGAGCCGCTGAAAATGGCGTTATTGCCTACGCGGGTAACGAGCTGAAAGGCTACGGAAACCTGATTCTTGTTCGTCACGATGGCGGATGGGTGACAGCTTACGCTCACAACAAGGAACTCTTCGTGAAGCGCGGTGACCGTGTCTCTCGCGGGCGCGTCATTGCCAAATCCGGCAGCACAGGTTCGGTGTCCAGTCCGCAATTGCACTTTGAAATCCGCAAAGGCGCTGACGCCGTCAATCCGATGAAATATCTGAGCAACACGAAAGTTGCTGGCGGATAACTGTTGAAAAGACCTCATATGAAGCCAAAAGGCCCGCAACCCTAATGGTTTGCGGGTCTTTTTTGTTGTGGCCGGATTTGTGTTTTTGTGACTAAAATGCAGAAAGGACGTTAGAAGGACCGGGCCAGACAAATGCCACTCTATGAACTCAGGACTTACATGCTCTATGTGGGGAAAATGAACGAGGCAATCAAACTCTATCAGGACATCGCCTGGCCTGCCTTGGAAAATGGAGGCTACGACAAGAAACTCATCGGATATTTCACTTCGGATGTGGGCACCCTGAACAGTCTGGTGCATCTCTGGAAATTTGAAGACGACGCAGACAGAAGGGACCATTGGGGCCGCCTGTTCCAGGATGAGCAATTCATGATGTTCGCAGGAAAGTTCAGACCACTCGTTCATGATCAAAAAAACCAACTGCTCCATAACGCGCCGTGGGGACCACATCCGTAGATTTGATTGCACCTTGTATATTGACGGAGTGCAAAGACATGAGTGATGCAATCAGCTGGATAAAGACAATCAGCTATGAAGATGCTGATTCGAATCTGAAGTCAGTATTTAACCAGTGCCGTGGCCCGAATGGCCAGCTGGATAATCTCTATAAGGCGTACAGTTTGATGCCCCATTCGTTGGGCCCGGCTGACGATCTCTACAAGGCAGTTTTGCACAATCAAGCCAACGCTCTGCCGAAATGGCAGGCGGAACTTATTGCCACCTATGTTGCCATTCTTGAAAACTGTGCATATGCGAAATCGCACCACGGAAATAACTTTCTTCATTTATATCCTGATCCCGAACAGGCGAAACGAGTTCTGAATGCGCTTGAATCTGACGGCGAATTTAGCGAACTTGATGAAAAGACGACCGCTGTATTAATATTCACGCGCGAATTGGCTGAGTCCCCCACAACTATGTCTGAAGCGAATATCGTTGCGCTAAGATCTCAAAATTTTGCTGACCGGGAGATCCTTGAAATCGTTCAAATAGTCGCCTGTTTTGGCTATTTTACACGTGTCATAAATGCCTTGGGAATTGCCCTTGGAGATGAAATATCAGGCTATTATGGCGACCTCAGGTCACCTGAAGGTCAAAAATAGGCAGATAGCTAAAATTTTAGCCACTATTCCAACGTGAAATTAGAACGCCTCGTATAACCGTAAACGCTGGTCAGGGCGGCTGGGACTGTGACCTGCCCCCCTCCCCCCAGAATCTGCCTCGTTTGTGACGTGCCCCCCATGGGTCCCGTGTTCATAGGGGGAGTCCTGTTTCCTCATACATCATCTGGTTGCTGTTATCGAGCGCGCGGGGAGTGGAGTATCCCACAGCTCCAGCGCGCCGCCCGCGGTTGAGGGGAGTTTGCCTCCATGTGCTGAAGGGGGTCTGATATTGTTGTCATCATATCTCCACAGTTCCAGAGCTCGCCGAGCGTCAGCGAGACCGACAAAGACCTCTTCGTTCAGCAGTTCATCACGCAAGCGCCCGTTGAAACTTTCCACAAAACCGGTCTGCATTGGCTTTCCCGGCTCAATGCAAGGTCAGCCGACACCGGTCTCATTCTGCCATTCCAGGAGGGCTCTGGCCCGCATTCCCCAGGTAAATCTCTGATTTCGTTGTCCTGATCTTGATATTTTCCATATGAAGCATGGTGTTGATGGCTTTGAGAGGCGTGTTTCATGGATCACCCCATGGATCACCCGGAGGGTGCGGGTTCAGACCGGGGGGACCGGGTCGATTTCGATCACCGGGTGCGGCTGGAATTCCGCAGCGCGCAGAGCAGTTCGGATGGCGGTCTCCTGGTGATGCGCGAGCTTGATGACGCGCTCGGACTTTCGGGCCTGGCGTCATCGGCGCTGCGCGACAACCGGCGGGGCAAGTTCACGATCAATCGGTCTGCGGGCGTCTTGCTGGCTACGAGGAGGTCAACGACTCGGGGGTGGGGCCGCGCTGTCGACGCGCAAGCGGCCCTCGGCCCCGCAGATGGGGCGGTTCGAGACCGTGGACGCTGGCCGCGCCGGAGAACCGGGACGCGCTGGCCGACCTGAACGGCCAATGGATCGACCGGCTGCACGACCGCAAGGGTCTCAAAACGCTTGACCAGCGACCCTGATCATGCGGTCTTGACATCAAACGGCAAGACCACTTAGGGAATATCGGCCAAAAGGTCCATGGATATCGTCATCGTTGTCATGCTCCTTCGTTGATGAAGCATGGACCGGATTACTCATACACAGAAAATCGGATACTCTCCGCGCAATAGGTTTGGGGGATATATTTTTGCAGGACAACGACTTTCCAAGCCAACGCGACGCGTCGTCCCTTCGAGCCACTTGTCGGATCATTTTTCACAAGGCAACTGATTTTCCAAGATAGGACACTCGGATTTCGCTATCTCGCGAACGCGAAATCGGGGTCGAGTGCTGTGAAGCGCTTTCTTATCGGAAATGTCATGAAGGCTGTGGACACGACTGAAATCTTTTATCCTCATGGAGGGGAATGGACAAAGGGCCAGCTCGGCAGTGATGAGACTGGGCGCCCATACTGTTTCACTGTAGTTCGTAATCCTTATTCACGCATCCTGTCCGGCTATCTCGATAAAATTGTTCGGCCTGGTATCCTGCGAGAACAGTTCTACATCCAGCACGGCCTAAAAACAGAAGAGCCTTTGTCGTTACGCAAGTTCCTCGAGTGCCTCGCCAGCAAACCAGCTATTTTGGATCAACATTATCGCCCGCAAGTTCAAAATATATACTTCGGGTATATCGATCTCGATATGATCTGGCCACTCGAAACGCTTGATAGCGGGTTGGCCCAACTCGCTCTGCGCTTTGGAGCGAAAATAGAAGCTAGCAAGCGTGGCATCCACACGACCAGTGCAAGCACGAAGCTGATGTCTTACTTCGATAGTGCTTCAGTTGAACTAACCCGCCATCTTTATGCTGAGGACTTTGAGGCTTTCGGGTATTCTGAGGATCCGCTTCGCGCTAGTGAGGCGGTCCCCCCCCAATATGACGTTGTGGCGACAGAGGAAGGCTGGTTCGATTTGTTGTCTCAAGATGCCCTAGGAAACGTTCCCAACTTTTCTTCAGCACCCACCAAGCGCCAGAAGTTTTATGCTGACATTGCAGTAGCGAAGATGTATGCAGAGTCCGAACGTGATGCGTCGCCCCTTCTGGCCTTCCTGTCGGAAGATTTGAGCATTGAGAAAGAGCAATACGTTTTGAACTCAGCGGTGATGAAGCTCTCCGAAGAAATTGTACCCAGTGAGATATTATTGGCTATGATCGAACGACTTGTTGAGATAGCCCCCTATATGATTAACTACCGCCTGAAGATGATCGAGCTACTGCGTAGAACTGGGGGACTTGGGTTGTCCCTGGCAGTGTCGAATGCTTATCGGTCGACTTGGCGTAAGGCCGCCGTAGAGAACGCAGCTCATTCAGACAATAAATGAGATCACACGACCTTGTTGCACGGATTGTCTTCCCGGATTAGCTCTGGTGCTTTCCTTTCCGTGAGTTGCAGTGGATGCCATACAAATTCAATGATGCTTGTCGCGCCAGGTTTCCAAAAGCAAAGTACCGGGTCACGAACTGCTCGGAGTACAACGAAAGCTTCCGACAACGTGGTGATGGTATGCGTCCGGTGTGCCTGCTCTGACGGGTGCTGGAGTATGCTGATAGTGTCCCCCATTGATAGTTGACATCTTGAGGTGGGTTATGTCGGGCAAGAAGGGTCAGAGGTGGCCCTAGGTTTTCGACCAGTTTGCAGCCTTGCCAAGGTGGATCAGGATTTCAAATCAGGCTGCCATTCTCATGGGTTCGGTTTTGCTGGCATGGACCTCGTCGGGGGTCAAGATGCCGTGGGCCGAATGCGGTCGCTCGACGTTGTAGCAGGTTAGCCATAGAGCCTGATCAGGCGGTCCAGTTCCCGGGCCACGCGTTCGCCTGACAAGGACCTATCGGCCACCAGACACAGGCCTTCGCGGGTATAGTCATCAATCACCGCCAGTATGCGCAAACGGCGGCTCTCAACGAACACATCCGACACAAAGTCCAGGGACCAGCGTTCTGAAGGCCGTGACGGTACAGTCAGCGGTGCTCTGCTGCCTGTGGCCCGTTTGCGCCCCTTTCTCGGCGCTTCACAGCAAGCCCTTCCTCCCGCTAGAGCCGGTACAGCTTCTTGTGGTTCATGTGTATCCCTTCGCGCTCCAGCATCAGACCGGTCCTGCGATAGCCAAAGCGGCCATGACAGGCGACTATGTCAGTTTCGTAATGCTTGGCGATGGATATTTCTTCTCCTTTGAAGAAGATACTGAAATCAGCCTCGGTGCACCGAAGGATGGACCAATGGCAGGTTTGCTCTTTTTCGAAGCACCTGATCCTGAAATCTTGGGCGCAAAGTCGACAGCCTCCGGTTTCTTTGCTACTTTCGCTGACCTCTCTGCACTGTCAAAAATGAGAAGACATCGCATCAAGAGCAACAATACCAGGAAGCTACTGGGTACGTTATACCTGCCTAACAGCGTTCTGCAGACTGATGCGAACGCACCAGTCGCTGATGAATCCGCATACACAGCAATCGTAGCGCGGCAGGTCTGGCTGTTGGAAGGGCCACACCTGGTCTTGAATTCCGACTATGCGGCTACGGATGTGCCGGTTCCAAGTTCATTGGCCGGAGGTGACGTCAGGCTTACACAGTAAGTTAGCTGGTCTATTTGCAAACGTCTACCGCCGCCCGTAGTCGAAATGTTGATGGTCCTTGTGCGCGGCATTGGCGTCTGGGCCTAGAATTGTGGAGAACACTTCGCACGCGGCCTCATGTGTATAACGCAAGAATGTTGCCTTGGCAGATAGAGCATCCGGTTCAGATGGCTCGACTGTTCCAACAATTGGTTTTTCACGCGGCAACGGTGCTTCTTCTGCCCAGGCAGATTGGCTGGGGCTTGCTACGGATAAAAGAGCCCAGAGTACACAGTATGCTTGACCCCTTCCCATGTCGGCTTCTATCACCTTTTGCATCTATGGTTCCATCAGTCGCAGGGTCCCGGTTAACATGGATTTTGAGCTAAGCGAAGAACAGCGTGCGTTCAAAGACGTGGCCGCACAGTTCACTCAGGAATTCTTTGAGCCAAATGCGGAGGAGTGGGATGAAAAGAACATCTTTCCGCTGGAAGAATTCAAGAAGGCTGCGGAACTCGGCTTTGGCGGCATCTATGTGCGCGAGGATGTTGGCGGGTCCGCGCTGACCCGGCTGGACGCAACTCTGATATTTGAAGAGCTTTCCAAAAGCTGCCCGTCGACTGCCGCTTACATCTCTATTCACAACATGTCTGCGTGGATGATCGATGCGTTTGGCTCAGATGCACTGAGGCAGTGCTTTCTGCCCGATCTCTGTTCGATGGAGAAGGTCGCGAGTTACTGCCTGACAGAGCCGGGCTCCGGATCAGATGCTGCTGCGCTGAAAACCCGGGCGGTGTGTGATGGTGATCACTACGTACTGAATGGATCCAAGGCTTTTATTTCCGGCGGCGGGGCCTCGGATGTTTATGTGTGCATGGTTCGCACAGGAGGAGAGGGACCTTCCGGTATCTCTTGCATTATCATTGAAGATGGGACCCCGGGACTCTCGTTTGGTGCCCAGGAGAGAAAGCTCGGATGGCACTCCCAGCCAACAGCCATGGTTATCTTTGAAGATTGCCGCGTGCCGGTTGAAAACCTCGTGGGTTCGGAAGGTCAAGGCTTCAAGATCGCAATGGCCGGTCTCGATGGCGGACGATTGAACGTCAGTGCCTGTTCAATTGGCGCTGCTCAGGCGAGCCTGGACCGGGCAGTGACATACATGCAAGAGCGCAAACAGTTCGGTAAAGCGCTGGCCGAGTTTCAAGCACTACAATTTCGCATTGCCGATATGGCGACAGAATTGGAAGCTGCCCGTCTGTTGCTGCACAAAGCGGCCCAGATGGTGACTGAGAAACACCCTGATGCGACCCGTTATGCCGCGATGGCCAAACGGCTGGCGACTGACACAGGATTTGAGGTCGTCAACGAGGCGCTACAACTGCATGGCGGATATGGATATTTGCGAGATTATCCGCTTGAGCGGTATTTACGCGATTTGCGCGTGCATCAAATACTGGAAGGAACCAACGAAATCATGCGCATGATTGTTTCACGGGCTTTGCTGAAGGGCTGAAGCAGAATGAGCGAACCTGAAGTCCTCTTTGATGTGGTGAACAAGGCTGGTGTAATTACGCTGAACCGGCCCAAAGCCCTGAATGCTGTCACTTTGAATATGGTGCGTGAGATGCATCCGCAGCTGGAGCGTTGGGCAGAAGATGATCGTATCCACCATGTGATCGTGAAGGCCGCCGGAGACAAAGCGTTTTCTGCGGGAGGCGACATTCGGGCCCTCTACGATTGGGGTTTGGCTAAGAACCGGACATTCCTTGATTTCTACAAAGAAGAGTACCTGCTCGATAATTATATCAAGAGGTATCCGAAGTCTTACATTGCGCTAATCGATGGTATCGACATGGGCGGCGGGGTCGGCGTTTCAATCAACGGCTCGTACCGGGTCGTGTCGGAAAAATTGACATTTGCCATGCCTGAGACAGGTATCGGCTTATTCCCGGATGTTGGCGGGACTTATTTTTTGCCTCGATGCCCGGGCGAGCTCGGTATGTTCATGGCCACGACTGGAGCCAGGTTGAAAGCCCCAGACGCTCTCTACGCAGGCTTGGGCACCCACTTCGTACCATCTGGCCGATTTATGGCTCTGGAAGAAGCCCTAACATCAACTGATGATGTGGAAGAGACCTTGAAAGGATTTTCCGCCGAGTCTGACCGGTCGCAATTCCAAGCGCTGCAAAGCGATATAGATAAACATTTTGGTCAGGCAAGCGTTGAAGAGATTGTAGCCAGCCTTGAAGAGGACGGCTCTGAGTGGGCCCTGAAACAATCAAAGATCATGAGCAGCAAGTCGCCAACCAGTCTCAAAATTGCGTTTCGGCAAATGCGTGTGGGGGAGAAAGTTGGTTTTGAAGAATGCATGAAAATTGAGTGGCGTATGGTCAACCGCATCTACAAAGGTCATGACTTCTTCGAAGGTATTCGTGCGGTTGTCATCGATAAGGATAACGATCCAAAGTGGAAACCTGCGACGCTCGACCAAGTGAAGCAGACCGACGTAGATGCGTATTTCGCGCCGTTGGAGAACGAGTTGCCAGTTTAATCTCGAGGCCGCAATGGAAAAACTAAACTACGCCTTATCCCATACATCTGTGCGTGTGAGTTCTCGCCGGTACGAAAGATCTCCATTCCGTGAAAAATACGAGACCCCGGAAATCGTCCATGGGGTCTATGCACAACGGCTTTATCCTCTGACCTCTGGGGAGACAACCCGATTGAGAAGTATTGGGCTCTGAGGCAAGCAACCGTGCTTTTCGATGTGCCTGAGCGGCCAATCGAGCTCCAAGGGCCGGACAGCGAGGCGTTGCTGGATCGGGTTTTTGCGCGACCAATCTCTGATCTCAAAGTGAACCGCGCGCGTTATGCGATTGCCTGTTTGCACAACGGCGGTATTCTGATGGATGGGGTTCTGATCAGATTGGCGCAAGATCATTTCTGGTACGTTCAGGCCGATGGCGAGTTTACCCTTTGGCTGCAGGTCAATGCCGAAAGTCTGGATGTTCAAATTAGCGATCCGAAGTCCTGGGTTCTGCAGGTTCAGGGGCCGCGTTCGCTTGACGTGCTCGAGGCAGTTGCTGAGTCTGGCTTGCCCGGGAAACTTGGTTATTTTCATACGGCAATGGTGCAGATGGGAGGCCAGGAATTGCTGATTTCCCGGACAGGTTGGACCGGAGAATTGGGTTTCGAGATCTATACCCAAGGTCCGGAAACTGATGCGCCAAGGTTATGGGATCACCTGATGGAAAAAGGCGGCGAGTTCGGATTAACATTCAGCAGGCTGGAATCCGGAATCCTGGACAACGGCACAGACATGGACCCGAGCATGACACCGTTTGAAGCCGGTCTGGGTGCATTTGTCGATCTCGAAAAATCGGGTTTTGTTGGCCGAGAGGCACTGTTAAGCGCTGACAAGAATACGTTGCTATATGGTTTGAAATGCTCTGACGACGTGCCCTTCACTGGGCTGAACATCTTCGAGGCAAACAGTAAGGTCGGCCGCATGACCGCTGGCGCCTGGTCGCCGTCCATCGGGGCAGGGATAGGCTACGTCCGATTCAGCGAAGCAGGCGAATAGATGGGCAGGAAGCTGACGCTGGAAGCCAGGGATGGTGTGCGCCATTCCTGCGAAATCGTTCAATTGCCGTTCTATGACGAAAAGAAAGAGATTGCCCGCGGCATTGACCGCACGATCCCTTTGCGCAACCCCGAGGAACAATAATCTTCAGCGCTCATTATCGGTTTCTGCAGCCGAGGCGATTGCCAGCGCGATAGACAGCAAGATCATCGCTAGCGCGGCAACCTTCTGCCAGGTCATTGGATCTCCCAGCAAAACGACGGAAGACAGGACGCCAACGATCGGAGCCAGCAACGCGGTAATAGCAGCAACAGAGGCTGACAACCGACCAACCAAACCCGTCCAAAATGCATAGCAAATCACCATGGGCCCAAGCGCGTGATAGAGCAGGGTCGCTAGTATTGGGGTGGAAGGCCAACTTTGGGTCCAGGGCGGTTCAAACACCAGGACCAATGGCAAGCAGGCAACGCTGGAGACCGTGAAAAACCACACTGTTAGAGCGAGTGATGACAGGCCCCATTTTCTGGATTTCAGGGCGACATTGCCAAGCGCCCAGGAAAGGGCCGCAGCCAGCATTATCGCAGGTCCAACCGGTCCGTTGACCAGTGCCGAAAAGTCTTCTGACGCCAGGACGGCCAGCCCTGCGGTCCCGACAATCAGGGCAATCAGGCGGTAGTGCCCCAACCTTTCCCCGAGAAACAAGGCGGAGAATCCCGCCGTCATTGCGGGCATCGTGTAGGCGATGATTGCCGCTTTTGAAGTTTCAGTTTGCATCTGGCCAAGTGTCGTGAGGACATTGAAACCGAAGACCACCAGCAGGCCAGTTACAATAATCGACGGGAGTTCTGTATTGGAAGGAAGCAGATTATCGCCATGCGCTTTCGCAACAAAGGCGAGCAGCACAGCTGCGATCGGAAAAGCTACCGCGCGGATTGTAATTGGCGGCATCTCGGTGAGCATGAATTTTACCGCGGGCCAGTTCAAGCCCCAGAGCAAGCCGATCAGGACGACGATTAGAAGCGTTGCGCCCTTGGATGATGCGCCCAATAGACCTGCCTCATGGTTGGAGATGCGTTTCGGGGAAAGCTTATCAGAGCGCGTTTAGTTTCGCCAGATTGGTGTCTCGTAGCTCAGCCTCCGTGAGGCCAATGCCATAACCGGGAGAGAGAATGAGTTCTGCCGCGCTTATGTCGATGACGACAAAGGAGGGCATAAGTGACAGATAAGGAGCCCAGCTCTCTTCGAACGCAGCCATAAGATCTGCACTTGTGTCGGCTTTACGCACGATTCTGGCCTTGCCTGTGACGCGTACCGCTTTGCGCAAGATGACATCAATAGAGCAAACTTCGACAGAGGACTGTTTGCGGGACTTCCTGGCGAACGAATGTTTCCAAAAGCGATTTCCGTGTCACGCAATATTACTAATGTCGCCTTGGGGGAAACCGATGGGGTGCCGTCATCGTTTATTGTGGCAACCATTCCGGCGGAATGGTCACCGATAAGCTTTTTCATTTCATCGTTTAACATGTGCTCGTCTCCGCATCCTGAGATTGCAGGTTAGGTCGTGGTCCAAGGGCCGGAAATGTCCAGTTTCCCGAAAGAGCACGATACCACTGCGGGCTTGTTTGCGCTGTATCACGCTGTGGCAAAAGTCCTTGCGTTGGTCCGGGTGTTCGGGAACAATCCGCCAAATTCAGATAGTGGAGGACAGTATCATGTCACTTGCCAGCATTTCAGATGGAATAGCTTCGGAAGTCCCGCGGGGTATGAGCGAGGAAGAGTGGGATACACGCGTTGATCTCGCCGCTGCCTACAGGTTGGTTCATTTCCATGGCTGGACCTCGCAGGTTTACAATCACATCACGGCTCGTGTTCCCGGGACGGAAGATATCCTGATCAATCCATTTGGCTTGAGCTACGATGAGATCACACCGTCAAACCTGGTCAAGATTGATCTGGAGGGCAACAAACTGGATGACAGTCCATATCCTGTGAACCAAGCTGGCTACGTGATCCATTCGGCCATTCATCAGGCGCGCCACGATCTGAATTGCGTGCTGCACACACATTCTACCAATTCCACCACAGTTGCCTGTCTCGAAGAGGGGTTCATCCCCATGACACAAACCGGCTGCATGTTCCATGAGCGTGTGGCGACGCACGAGTTCGAAGGGATTGCGCTCGATATTGATGAGCGTGAGAGACTTGTCGCTGATTTCGGGACCACCGCACACACCTTGCTGCTGTACAATCACGGCATCATCACCTGCGGCCCGACGATTGCCCACGCCTTCACGCGCCTCTACCACTTTGAAGACTGTGCCGGCATCCAACTCAAGGTTATGGCGTCCGGAGGGACGCTGAAGCTCCCGCCAAAGGAAGTCATAGAAAAAACGCACGGTCAGTTTGAAACCGGGATTGCCAAGGCCGGGGCCGATGTGTTGTTGCCGGAATGGCCGGCTTATTTGCGCCTCGTTGACAGACTGGATCCTGATTGGCGTCAATAATCAGATGATATACGGAAACTATCGACGGGGTAGATTGAAGAACACCGTCAGAATTATTCGCCTGATCAGAACCAGCGCCGCTCTTTTGGCGGCCTGGACTTTTGGTGCATTCTCAATTCCAGCATTCGCAGAGACGAGCCATCGCCCGGTTTCCGTCCATGATTGTGAGCGACTAGCAGGTATTGGCCTGGCATCCGAAAGGTAGCGGCCACGATGTGGGATTTGCGAATATCGATGCCATCGCCGCTACTGATGCTTGTTTGGCATTTGTAAAGCGCAATCCTGAGGATGGCTCTGGGCATTATCTTTTGGCGAGGGCGTTTGCCGCCGCAAAGTGCTACGAAATGCCTTTCGTTCCGCGAGCAAAGCGGCAGAGCTTTCAGATGTTGGCGGAATGCTCATGCTGGCCAAATTTCTCCGCACCGGCCAGGGACAAAAGAAAGCAAATCCAAAAGAGGCGTTTCGCTGGACTCTAAACGCTGCCGCCACCGAAAACACTGGGCATTAATGAGACTGGCAACAGCGACGGGATGTTCAATTTTGCGTATGCTCTGGACTTTGGTCTGGGCGTTAGAATTGATGAGCAATTGGCGTGCGACTGGTATGAGAAAGCTGCTGCAAAAGAACATCCGACCGCAACAAACAATCTTGGAACTTGCTTTGCGCAAGGTGTTGGGCGCAAGCAGAACTACGATCAGACGGTCAAGTTATATGAAAAGGCGTCAAGTCTGGGTAACTCGCTGGCGGCGCATAACTTGGGGCAGTTCTATCTTGATAGTGCAGGCGTTCCAGCAGACAGTGCCTTGGCTGCAAAGCATTTTCGGATTTCGGCAGAGGGCGGTCAGTCACCTGGACGGTATGGTGAGTTTTGCCCGATTGCTTCATCGCGGGGCAGGCATCAAGCAGGATTCGCACAAGGCGTGTGATTGGTTACAGAAGGCGGCTGATCAAAAACACTCAGATGCAATGAACGACCTCGGCGTTTGTTTTGCGAACGGTACAGGCCGAAAGGTCAACAAGAAGAAAGCCGCAAAGCTCTACAAGACCTCAGCAGAGGCCGGCAACATATATGGCATGCGGAACTTTGGATTTGTGCTTGATTATAGGCGCGGAATTCGATGCGACAAGAAAGTCGGTGCGAAGTAGTTATACAAAGCGGTTCAGCTTGGGAACAGAGGGGCACTTAGCGAACTTATCTCCAATGCAAATGCTTCAAGTGTCGTATTTCGCCGGGAGTTGCAGCCGCTGTTCAAGAAAGATGTACACTGGCAAGATCGACGGAAAATTCGGCACCCCTGATGGACGACGCGCTCTGGAATAGAGCGTTTAAACTCAGGCAGGGCGTGACTTCTTCTTCGGCAGGAGTATCACCGGATTCTCATGAAACAGCACCGCAGAGGTCTGGTCGTGTGTGTTTGTCGCCCGGCAATCGGGGACAAGCCGCGGCCTGTCATTTTGATGAACCATGGTCTGACAACCATCGCTTCAGAGCGCAGAGTAATACGGCCAGAAGCCTGCGGAGCAACGGCCGAATTCTTCAGCAGGCTCGGTTATGTGGTCGCGTTTCCCTTAAGGCGAGGATATGGTGAAACCTGCGGCTGATTTGTTGAAAGGGCGAGCAAGGGCCGGTGTGGCAAAGCCTGGCAATTCGTGAATGCCGGTAAACAGATAGCGCTCGACATCAAGGCTGCGTTGGACGGAGTTATCGCACTGCCCTTTGTTTCAGAGAAGGGTGCTGTAGTGTTTGGGCATTCTGAAGGAGGCTGGGGATCGATAGTGTTGGCGAGTCAAAATCCGAAGTCCGTCAGTGGTTATATCAATTTTTCTGGTGGGCACGGCTCCAACAAAGGTAAGCTGAACGGTATTTGTGGATCGAAAAACGTTGCAGCCGCAGCAGGGATGTTTGGCAAGACCACCCGGCAGTCAGCACTTTGGTTATACGTCAAAAATGACAGTTTTGTCGGGCCAAAGTTTGCACGCCGAATTGAAAAGGCGTATCGCAAAGTTGGCGGGAGCCTCACGTTCAAAATGTTTGAGCCCTTCGGTGCCGAAGGCCACGACCTCGCTTCAGAGGACGGAGTCCACATTTGGGGGCCAGTTGTAAGGTCCTGGTTGTCTGGACTAAAAAGCCAATCCTGAAGCTCTGGCTGCCTTCTTACCAGTACCCGGTGTTTTTCATTGATGCCCACGGCTCGTCAATAGGCAGAGCATCGCCTTTTTGCAGCAATTCCACCGAGATGTTGTCAGGTGACCGGACGAAGGCCATTCGGCCATCGCGGGGAGGGCGATTGACGGTGACCCCGTTATCCATAAGGTGTTGGCAGGTCTCGTAGATATTATCGACAGCAAAGGCGAGGTGCCCAAAATTCCGGCCTTCGCCGTACTCCTCCGGATCCCAGTTGAACGTCAATTCGAGCTCCGCATCGGGGGTTTCCGGCGCTGCGAGGAAAATCAGTGAAAATCTGCCTTGCTCGTAGTCATTGCGGCGCTTCTGAACCATGCCAAGTTTGTTGCAGTAAAAGTCGAGGGACGCCTTGATGTCAGTGACCCGGACCATGGTGTGGAGAAATTGCATGCCTGCCTCTTGAGTTTGCTGGGGTTAGCTGTTGGGATGGTTTTACAATCAACTGTTGAGCCTCGTAAAGCGAAGGTATTTGCAATGGAAGCTGCACAACAACTCAAGCGAATGGTCCAGGAGGCAGAGAGGGTTGTCGCGTTCACGGAAGCGGGAATATCTACAGAGTGCGGCATTCCGGATTTTCGCTCACCCGGCGGTATCCAGCCCCGATTTCATGTGTCCGTTCTTGATAAGGTCTGGGGGCTTGGTGGAGGTTGGTTTAGTGCCTGATGCGGGCGGATATGATTGTACTGCCTGAGCCTGCTTGGTACGTTTTATGTCTCTCGTGCTTCCTGCGCCATAAACTTGATTGGTGTGCCGAGAGATTTGAGGAAACCGGGTCGTGCCCTGAATTGCTCAGAATGTGGCGGATTTGTAAAAACCGCGACTATTTCGTTTGGTCAAACCATACCTGAAGACAAGATGCTGGAAGCTGAAGCCGCTACGCTCGGGTGTGATCTGTTTCTTGCAGTTGGCTCGTCATTGGCTGTGCAGCCTGCTGCGAATTTCCCCCTCATAGCTGCACAAAACGGAGCAAAACTGGTCATAATCAACCGGGATGAGACACCACTTGATAATTATTCGGGCTTGGTCGTATCGGACGATATTGGCGATGTCTTGTCTGTGCTCAGCTGATAACAGACTGCAGTTGCGTGCGAGACGAATCACTGCGCATGAAATGCACCAGAAAGTGGCCGTGAGGCATCTAATACCAATGGCGTGATTGATTGTCTCTCAAGCCTTTTCAACTCGGCTGCACTCTGAATCCATGCAGACAAAGGAGGATTTCCGCTATCTGCAGCTGTTGGCGGTCGTGATGACTATGATGCTTGACCCTTCGCGGCCTTTCCAGGACGAGCGAAGATCTCCGTCAGGCCCGGCGCTTGCTTTCGCTTGCTTGTGTTTATGACGGGATGAGCCGGGCGTATACGGCGAAGATGGGTGGGGTGGTGGCCCGGCAGAGCCTGAGGCACCGGGGGCACCGGTTCAACGAAGCCGGGCCCGAAGGGCTGTTCGACCGCTGAGGTCTCGCGGCCCCGATGGCTAAACTTGCTGAAGATCATCGAACCCAGCCCCTGCCTTGAGCCTGACGGGGGGTCCGCTGCCATGGTGCCATGGGGGCGGACACTGAAACAAGGAACCTGCCTCTCAAGGAGATCAATCAGCCAGACCGTTGCAAAAGGCGCTCAGGCCGCCGTCCTGATGGACCGCGCGCCGGGCACATATTCGGCGAGGTGAAGGGGCCGAAGCCCCCCTGATCTTCCTCTGCCAGCCAGATCACCGGGGCTCAATCGGGTCAAGAATGTCTGGCAATCTCTTCGGGAAAACGGGCTCTCCAACCGCCTCCTTGAAAATCAGGCAGACCTTCTTGCCGCCGGATGTGATGCCTGGACCCGGCTCATGAAAAAATCAACGGCAATCAAATCAATCGCATCTCGCAATTGGACCCAAACAGGCAACCTGAGGGCCGTTAGTATAATTCCAACGAACCGGGAGTCCCTATTGTTGGAAAAGCCTCTTGGCAATATTCCGTCACAATTTAGCGTACTGGTTGCGTTACTTTGTGGAAAAAATATTTGATACAAATATTTATGATTAAAAAAATAATGTATCACTCAAAGTGAAGGGTCTGCGTCAACCGCATAGTTTGCCATGATTTCCACATAATTGGCCAAACAGGGCTGTACAAAACAGCCCAAACTGTATCAAAATCGCACAAGGTCACAGGGTAGTATGCGGCATTCCTATTATGGATGTGTATGAGGGGTTTTTACGGTCTCATCTGAACACGAGGGGACCACTCCGCGGTGGATAACAAAATAGAGACATCAGTTGACGAAGGCGATCTCACGTCCGTCAACATCATTCAGATTGCGGGTTTCGTTAAGTGGTTTGACGTAGCACGCGGATTTGGATTTTTGATTCCCGAGAACGGTATGCCGGATGTCCTGATCCACCTAAGTTGCCTCAAGCGTGATGGTTATGACGCGGTGCTTGAAGGAACCCGGATTGTCTGCGAAGCGGTCGAACGCCAAAAAGGTCTTCAGGCGCTCAAAATCCTCTCGGTTGATACCTCGACGGCCATTCAGCCTGTTCAGCGGCCTGTCCGGACACATACCTCAGTTGAGCCGGATTCTGATTGGGTTCGCGTAAAGGTTAAGTGGTTCAACAGGGTGCGCGGCTACGGTTTTGTGACAGAATCTGATGACGCAGATGACATCTTCATCCACATGGAAACGCTTCGTAAGTACGCGATTGCCGAAATCTATCCGGATCAGGTTCTGTACGTGCGCTTCGGACAAGGTCCGAAAGGCTTGATGGCGGCAGAGATCAAGTTGACTGAAGAAGGCCATCTCCCGGCTGCTCATGCTCACTAAACAGCACCAAGCGATTCGACCCCAAGTTAATGGATTTTCCCAGCCCTGCGGCTTGATCCTATTAAACTAAAAAGAAGCTGCTCGTTCGAACTGGTGCTTGGTTTGTGACCTGCCCCCCCCCCCCCCCCCCAGAATCTGCCTCGTTTGTCAGGAGGGTCCGTCACTGGCAGGAGACGGATGATGCGTAAGAGCAGGTTTTCAGAAGAGCTGATCATTGCGATTTTGACGGAGCAGGAACGGGGCAGTTCAACGGCGGAAGGTTTGCCATAGAGCCTGATCAAGCGGTCCAGTGCCCGGGCCACGGCCACACGCGTTCGCCTGACAAGGACGTATCGGCCACCAGACACAGGCATTCGCGGGTAATAGTCATCAATCACCGCCAGTATGCGCAAACGGCGGCTCTTCTCAGCGAACACATTCGACACAAAGTCCAAAGACCAGCATTCTGAAGGCCGTGACGGTACAGTCAGCGGTGCTCTGGTGCCTGTGTGGCCCGTTTGCGCCCCTTTCGGCGCTTCACAGCAAGCCCCCTTCCTCCCGGTAGAGCCGGTACAGCTTCTTGTGGTTCATATGCATCCCTTCGCGCTCCAGCATCAGACCGAACCTGCGATAGCCAAAGCACCGCCGGTTTGCCGCGATCTGGGATTGCGGGCTAATGCTTGATTGTCTCTCAGGCCTTTTCAACCCGGCTGCACTCTGGATCCATGCAGACAAAGGAGGATTTCCGATGTCTGCAACTGTTGGCGGTCGTGATGACTACGATGCTTCACCCCTTCACAGCCTTGTCAGGACGAACGAAGATCTCCGTCAGGCCCGGCGTTTGCTTTCGCTTGCTTGTGTTTATGACGGGATGAGCCGGGCGGATGTGGCGAAGGGAGGTGGGATGGCCCGGCAGAGCCTGGGGGACCGGAGGCACCGGTTCAACGAAGCCGGGTCTGAAGGGCTGTTCGACCGCCGGGTCCCGCGGCCCCAGATGCGGATGCGGCCCCGATGGCTGAACTTGCTGAGATCATCGAACCCGGCCCCTGCCTTGAGCATGACGCTTGAGCATGACGGGGGGGTCCGCTGGAGACGACTTGACCTGCAACGGGGGACCGAAGACCGGTTCGGTGTTGTCTCTCACGAGAGGACCCTCTCCAAGCTGCCTGCAGCGCCCGGCTTTCCCGCCTCACCGGGCGCCCGCAACACCCGGCCCAGAACCCGGGCCAAGACCCGGGCCTCATGGAGGCTTTCAAAAAAACGTCCCCCAAAGCCTTGCCTCCCCTTTGAACCACGGTCCGGCAGACAGGCCGATCGAGGTCCGGGTTCAGGACGAGGCCCGCATCGGCCAGAAGAACGGCCGCGTCCGCATCCGGGCGTGCAAGGGGACGAGACCGCGATGACCAGCCGATCAGCGTTACAAATCGGCCTGCCTGTCCGGCGCGGTTTGCGCAGACAGGGAGACCGGCGCGGCCCTGATGCTGCCATGGTGCTATGGGCGGACACTGGAACAAGGAACCTGCCTCTCAAGGAGATCAACCGGACCGTTGCAAAAGGCGCTCAGGCGGCCGTCCTGATGGACCGCGCGCCGGGGCACACATCCGGCGAGGTGAAGGGGCCGGAGACCCTGACCCTGATCTTCCTGCCCGCCAGATCACCGGAGCTCAATCGGGTCGGGAATGTCTGGCAATCTCTTCGGGAAAACGGGCTCTCCAGCCGCCTCTTTTGAAGATCAGGCAGACGGTCTTGCCGCCGGATGTGATGCCTGAGCCCGGCTCATGAAAGAACCAACGGCAATCAAATCAGGCGCATCTCGCGAGTGGACCCAAAACGGCCAAACCTGAGAACCGTTAGTATTAGCCGATTTCACGCAGTTAGCTGGTCTCTTCTACGTCGAATTCCAGGATCGCCATCTGGAATGACCATGAGAGATCTTCGTCGTCATCGTCGCGATAGATCAAACCGATAAACTCATCGCCAATGAAGACCTCGCATGAGTCGCTCTTTTGAGGCCGCTTCTTTATCGTGATCGAAGCAAGCTGGAATTTGGAGCGGAGATAATTCTCAAGTTTGGCGATTTCTAAGGGGTCCACGCGAAGGTCTCCATCAAGATTAGTCAATACAAAGGCCCACGCCGCCGCAGCCCAAAATGTGGGCACGGTCTAGCGTGAAGCAACTTTGTTCGCAAGGTTTCAGACGTAACGGCCCAACACTAATCTGCTGCATTCTCTCCAGCATTGTCCTCAGTCTGAGGCAGCAGATGGTTCATCGAAAGCGCTGGTTCTGCGCACCCGGCATAACCGATGATCTTCGCAGGCACACCAGCGACCGTCCGGTTCGGCGGAACATCGTGCAGGACGACCGAGCCGGCGGCAACACGAGAGCAATCACCGATCTTGATATTCCCAAGTACACTCGCGCCAGCACCAATGAGCACGCCGCTGCCGACTTTTGGATGGCGGTCCCCATCGCTCTTTCCGGTTCCTCCGAGGGTAACGGAATGGAGCAATGAAACATTGTCCCCGATGACCGCAGTTTCGCCAATCACGATGGAATGGGCGTGGTCAATCATCAGGCCGCGGCCGATTTTGGCTCTCGGATGTATGTCCAACGAGAAGACAAGTGATGCGCGGCTTTGCAGATAAAACGCAAAATCCTCCCGGCCCATTTTCATGAGTTGGTGCGCCATCCTGTAGGTTTGAACAGCATGGAAACCTTTGAAGTAGAGCAGAGGCTCAATAAATCGATGGCAGGCTGGGTCACGATCCTGAATTGCAACGATGTCGGCACGCATCGCTTCGCCGGTTGCCGGGTCTGCTTTTAGAGCTTCAGAGAACGCACGCAGCAATTGGTCAGCCGGCACATCAGGATGATCCAGCCTCTGGGCAATCCTGTAGCAAATAGCACTTTCCAGGCTCTCGTGGTTGAGAATACTTGCAAAGATGAAGCCGCCTAGGCTTTGGTCAGACTTGCTGATGTCTTCGGCTTCTTTTTGAATTCGGCTCCATACAGGATCCAATTGTTGAACTTTTGAGACGGCACCGCTTTGTTGGGTCATGGGGGTTCCCTTGTGTTTGGTCCGGCGAAGTTACGTTAAGATAGTAAGCCGAAATAGCTTTCGCTAGGAGTAAAAATGATGAGAGCCAAACTCAAATGTCAAAGGCTTCGAACAACCAGGACGTAAAGACTTTGCTTGCCGGCGTTTCCGTATGTTTGTGATAATAGGCCTCTCTCATCGGCATGGCGTGCTCAAAAGGTCTTACCAGAGCACCTTAGTCAAGCAAGTCAGTGGCAATTGTTTCATGAGCCAATGCCAGACCGGCGCCAGCTTGTGCCGCACCCAGAGAAATAACAAACGTTGCTCCAAAATTGACCGTTTGGGTTGCAGGCAATTCCTTTGCTTGATCCTTTAGCCAGGTTTCCCAGTTTGCGAGCATGCCGCTGCAGTCGAATAGCGGGCTGGTCTCCAATGAGCACCGGCTTTCATGAGTTCCGGGTGTCGGCAGATAGTTCAGACCAACGTCTGTCAACTGAAGTGATTTTGGCTGCTGGAGAAAGAGTTGCCGTTTGAGAGACTCTTGATCTGCTGAGATATCGCAGATTGCGTCAGTTTTAGTTCTTGCGCCGCTCCGGTAAATGACAAATGACGCGCGGAGGCTTCAAAGGCCTTCAACCAGTTTAGGGGAGGGAGGGAATCGCCGGTCATTTCTTTGTCAGTAGTCAGGAATAAGCTCAATTAATGAGTTAAGCGGTTAGGGAGGTTTTTCAAGAAAGATAAACGCGTTACTTCTGGAGCCTACCGCCTATGACTGCCCTCTCTTGTCTTGCTCGCGTTTACGACGCACACCATTTTCCCGCCGTGTCGAGATGGCCGGTGTCCAAGCCTACACTGTCTATAATCACATGCTGCTACCAGCCATTTTTCGCTCTGTCGAAGATGATTATGTGCACTTTAAAGTCGGCGGTGCAGGTTTGGGATGTGTCTTGCGAGCGTCAAGTCGAAATCAGAGGGCCGGATGCTGATAAACTCCTGCAAATGACTACGCCGCGGGATTTGAAGCGTATGTCAGATGACCAGTGCTATTATATTCCCATGGTGGACGAAAACGGCAGGATGTTGAACTATCCCGTTCTAATCAAGCTTGACACTGATCGGTATTGGGTATCCTTGGCCGATACCGACATGCTCTACTATTTCAAGGGGCTCACAACGGTTTCGGGCTTGATGTTAACGTCATTGAGCCTGATGTCTCACCTAAGGGGATCCAGGGACCCAAGGCGGATGAACTGATTGAGCGGGTTTTGGTCGGGAGATTATGGAGACACGTTTCTTTCGTCACAAGCCAGTGACCATCAATGGCAAACAGATTGTGATTGCCCGCTCTGGCTGGTCCTTTCAGGGGGGATTTGAACTCTATCTTGATGGCTCTGAATATGGTGAGTTCGTTTGGGATATGTTGTTGAAGCAGGAGCTGATCTCGATGTGCGGGCAGGGTGCCCGAATACTATTGAGCGGGCTGAAGGCGGTTTCATTTCATTTGGCAATGATGTTACCATGGACCATACGCCGTTTGAGGCTGGACTAGAGAAATAGAACCCTGCATTGCCCTGTTTGATGAAATAGAAAAGGCATTCACAGGAAATCTGGGAGGAGACAGTCAGACAACCAGTTCAATGTTGTCTCAGGCCTTGTGGTGGCTCGCAGAACATAAAAGCAGGGTTCTTGTGGTCATGACTACGAATAATATACAGAGGCTCCCCCCGGAATTGTATCGTGACGGACGTATTGATGAAGTGATGACTTTCAAGGGTCTGGACAAGACGCAGGCTCATGATTTCGTCAAGATCATTGCAGACACTTTCTCAGTGAAACTGGCTCCGGAAAATGTAAGCGCGGCTGTCAAATCAGGGTTTTCCAAAGACGGAACCCCATCGATCTACGCCTCTCAGGCCGCCCTGACTCAGGCCGTTTATGAACAAGTAAAGATAATCACATTATTAAACAATTCTTGAATCTTTACTTTATAATTACATTACTAACACAAACCTACCATGGAGGATTGAATGAGCAAACCACAAACTGACCTGCCTGCCTGTTCGGCGCGGTTTGCGCAGACAGGGAGACCGGCGTGGCCCTGATGCTGCCATGGTGGAAGGAGATGATCCGCCGGCCCGTTGCAAAAGGCGCTCAGGCCGCCGTCCTGATGGACCGCGCGCCGGGGCACACATCCGGCGAGGTGAAGGGGCCGGAGACCTTGCCCCTGATCTTCCTGCCCGCCAGATCACCGGAACTCGATCGGGTCGAGAAGGTCTGGCAATCTCTTCGGGAGAACGGGCTCTCCAACCGCCTCTTTGAAGATCAGGCAGACGGTCTTGCCGCCGGATGTGATGCCTGAACCCGGTTCATGAAAGAACCAACGGCAATCAAATCAGGCGTATCTCGCGAGTGGACCCAAAACAGGCAAACTGAGGGCCGTTAGTATGACTCCTCCGGAGATTGCCCCAAAATCACTCCCCACCCCCTCCCAAATGTCTCTGGATCCAAACCCGCCGGCCCCTCCCTCCGGCGGGTTTTGTCTTTTAAGCGTCAGCGACAAAATCAGGCCATTATGCTAGGTAATCAATGTTAGAAGGAGGATCTCATGATCCGAATTGCCGCCTTGACTATTATTGCAAGCTTCCTTGCGATCTCAACAGTGACCGCGCAAGCGCGGAAAACAGGCATTGGTGATCCGACAATCATGGAGCATAGCAGGGTCAAGGTTCATCAGCGCTATCCTGGCGACACGGGACAGAGAAACCCGGATGCGGGCTACAAATATCGCGAAAAGTGTCATTGGTACTTCAAAACGACTGATGGTTGGTGGTGGCCTACGCAACCGACACAAAAGTGCGTCAGGGTGAATTAGGACCCGGTGAGTTGAGTTAACGCCGCAAAAAAGAAAGCTTCGGCAAAAATTTTCCGAAGCTTTCTCCAGATGGGTTTCGGTTCACTAAGAATCTGGACAGGCCGTATTCATCAGGATGACGCATGCGACCAGGTAAATTAGGGAGCTAGGGGCATGTCACACGCGCCCCATTGCCTGAATACCTGCCAAACCTGGGGATGGTGAACCGCCCCATTTTCCTAACAGACCAAGGGTTGTGCCTACGTTGGGACAATTGTTGCCGGTCGCTGCCAACTGCAAGGGGAGCTTTGATGGCCCCGCAGCATCCAATCGTCTTGTCAAACTCGGCGATCCCCAACCTGTTTGGAATGCGCATTCTGCCCCGAAACAGACCATACGTCAACGCTTCTGGTCCAATTTTCAACTTCAATGGGTCCAAAACAGATTATATGATCTGAGAATGTGAAGGCTCCGCTGGTTTGAACCACGCGGAGCCTAATGGCTTTCGCCTGACCCGGATGGCCGGGCCTGTTGCAACTGATGTGAGAACAACTCGGACCCAAATATTGGACCTCTACTAAGACGCACAAAAGTTGTGAATACTTTTAGGGTTTTCTGAATTTGCCAATCTGAGGAAAGAGTATTTTCTAACGCCAGACCGGCTTTAGACAAGTAGGCGGCTTCATTTTCCGAGACCTCCTTATCAACTGGTTATTGTCAGAGTACCGCAAAGTTGATACTTCGACAAGGTGCCAAATACGGTATGGCAGTGCTGAATGTGGCGCAAATTCAATCCCTCGCGCCGCGAGAACCTGAGAACTTTGCCACAGACAACAGAAGACCCATCAAATTTGGCCCGGCACCTGCGTGTAAGGATTTATTGACCGATGATGCCTGCGTAGCGTGTGGAGTTTGAGTGTGATGGGTAAGAAAAAGGATCTGCGGGGCAATCCCGCAACGGATTTGGACCGGAAAACGATTTCTGGGAAATCGATCACCATATCAGTCGCTACACTTCTAGCTAGATGCTTTGGCGGATCAAAGAAGGAAAGTTCAGAAGCCACAACTCATACTAACGGGGCCCTCAGGTTTGGCCGTTTTGGGTCCACTCGCGAGATGCGCCCGATTTGATCGCCGTTGGTTCTTTCATGAGCCGGTTCTCCCGAAGAGATTGCCAGACCTTCTCGACCCGATCGAGTTCCGGTGATCTGGCGGGCAGGAAGATCAGGGTCAGGGTCTCCGGCCCCTTCACCTCGCCGGATGTGTGCCCCGGTGCACGGTCCATCAGGACGGCGGCCTGAGCGCCTTTTGCAACGGGCCGGCTGATATCTCCTTGAGAGGCAAGTTCCTTGTTCCAGTGTCCGCCCCCATGGCACCATGGCAGCATCAGGGCCGCGCCGGTCTCCCTGTCTGCGCACACCGCGCCGAACAGGCAGGCCGATCTGTAACGCTGATCGGCCAGCCATCGCGGTCTCGTCCCCTTGCGCGCCCGGATGCGGACGCGGCCGGTCTTCTGGCCGATGCGGGCCTCGTCCTGAACCCGGACCTCGATCAGCCTGTCTGCCGGACCGTGGTTCAAAGGGGAGGCAAGGCTTTGGGGGACGTTTTTTTTGAAAATCTCCATGAGGCCCGGGTCTTGGCTTGGATCCTGGCCCGGGTGTTGCGGGCGCCCGGTGAGGCGGGAAAAGCCGGGCGCTGCAGGCAGCCTGGAAAGGGTCCTTTAGTGAGAGACAACACCGAACCGGTCTTCGCTCCCCCGTTGCAGGTCAGGTCGTCTCCAGCGGACCCCCCGTCATGCTCAAGCGTCATGCTCAAGGCAGGGGCCGGGTTCGATGATCTCAGCAAGTTCAGCCATCGAGACCGCATCCAGCTATCGGGGTCGCGGGACCCGGCGGTCGAACAGCCCCTTCGGGTCCGGCTTCGTTGAACCGGTGCCCCCGGTCCCTCAGGCTCTGCCGGTCCCTCCCACCCCCTTCGCCGCATCCGCCCGGCTCATCCCGTCATGAACACAAGCAAGCGAAAGCAAACGCCGGACCTGACGGAGATCTTCGCTCGTCCTGGAAAGGCTGTGAAGGGGCAAAGCATCATAGTCATCACGACCGCCAGCAGCTGCAGACATCGGAAATCCTCCCTTGTCTGCATGGATCCAGAGAGCAGCCGGGTTGAAAAGGCCTGAGAGACAATCAATCACGCCATTGATATTAGAATAAGAAAGGCAGTTTCAGCCATGGGTATAAAAGTTGAGATAAAAGCACTTGAGACTCCTGGCCTAGTCATGTGGGAAATGATTGCAGCAGATGCGCGCAGCTTCGCCCAATATATGCTCCGAGAAGATTATCAATCGACAATCGCAATTCGGTATCAGAGCGCTGCTGATGTGCAGAAATTCATCGCCAGATGTTTGCGCCGCCGCCAAATAGCACACAATCGATCAGTCTTCCATTTGTCCGACGGTTTGAAAGCGTCAGGTCATGTGATCGGTGACGGTTTCGTGGTGATGAACCGTCCCAAGATATTTGAGATTGATTGGGGGGCATCCGGACCTTTGGGGCAGGGGATTTGGTACTAAGATCGGGCAGGCTCTGCTCTCAATTGCTTTTGAGCGTCTTGGTGCGAAACAGTCTGGATCAAGAGTTTTGTCTCCAATGAAGCCTCATTGAGGGTGATGGAGAAACTTGGCATGACAGAAGATCGCATCGCCAAAGATCACCCGGTGGCATAAGGTTTCCGCACCGATGTGTCCTTCCGCTCCATATCGGCAGAGAATTACTACGACAGACCGTATTAGCCGTCCGCCCACCAGCTTTTCGGCTTGAGCCTGGCCGGTAAACCCTTTCGGGTTTGCCACCACAAGGCAATTTTGCGCGTTTTGCTGGTTGCAAGCTTGTGAAACAGCCAACCGGAAAAGTTGTGTGCGCGCCGGTTGAACGGGCAAACGCGCATACAAATCGCGCAATCTGTCCGGAGCTTTGCCCAGTAGCCAAAGCATTTTTCGCAATCAGCGGACCATTTTTTGACGCCGGAAATTGTAGATTGGTTTGGCCGCTCACTACTTGGTTCTCCAAATGGGAGTGCACGGGGCGGGCAAGCCTCTGCGCAGCGGGTACAGATCTCGCAATACTCCTTGATCCCGAGTTTGCGCGGTTTGTCGGCTTGCAGCGGCAAGCTCGTAAAGATCTTCGAAAAGCGAATGCGCGGGCCATACTCCGGCGTGATGACCATTTGATTGCGGCCATATTCGCCGAGACCCGCCTTGATGGCATACGGGATAACAAGAGCTGTATCGTTCATGGAGGCTACCGCCTCAAAACCAAGATTCCGGATATAGCTCGATAGCTGAATTACGATTGATGCTTCATGGGAATATTCCAGCCCTGTCGACGCGCCTGCCAGCGCGGATGGGTAGGTGTCCACGAGATCGGGATCCATCGAATGCCCCATGACGATGACGTGCGTCAGACCGTCTGGCAAATCGTTTGGCGCGGTAGAAAAGTCCCGCGTGTCCACTCGGCTCGAATAGTGCCAGCGCGGGTCGATTTCGGTGATACCAACCAGATCCGCCCCAAACAGTTTGGCTAGCCGTTTAATCTCTAGTGATTCAGCAGCAGGCGTTCCAAGTTCGGCTTTCTCCCGTGCAACTGGCGTGTCATATTCAAGCGGTGCTTGGAATCCTTCGCGCTTGCCCTGCTCTTGGGACCGGCTGGATATGATGTCCGAAACGGACCAGGCTGCATTGCGTAAGGCGAAGTCCTTTTGGCTGAATCCATCGCCCCGCCGCATCGCGAACTTCATGCGATAGGATTTAAAAAAGCCTAGGCTTTCCTCGGACATCACTTCCTTGTCCCAGAAAGCGCGAGTGAACATGTCATTTCGCTGCTCAAACGGTTGAAACTCCGGCGTAACTTCGATGCCGGCTTGAGCGTCTGTCTTGGCAAAACGCTCATTCAGCGCTTTGATTTCATCGCTACTCAACGGTTTATGTTCAGGTTGGTTTGATGGCCAGGTCATGCGTTTCCTTTATCAAGGGCTGCTGCAGGATAACGGAGCTATCGCCCAACACAAGCCGTTCAGACCCAGATTTTTCTTGACTGCAATGACGGTGAGTATTAAGTTAATGTAATGGTTAACTATAATACATTGGACGCTGCCCTGTCAGCTCTAGCCGATCCAACCCGGCGTCAAATCGTAGAACGTCTCTCGCGGGGTGATGCCACCTTGAGCGAACTGGCTGAGCCTTATGACATGTCTTTGCCGGCGATCATGAAGCATGTGGGGAAACTGTTTGACGCAGGTTTGGTCACGCGTGAAAAGCAGGGAAGGGTGGTGACTTGCCGCCTAAATCCTGAACCACTGGGCGAAACGTCGAAGTGGTTGGACAAGCATCTGAAATTCTGGAACACGCGCCTGGATGCCCTTGGACCTATCTCGAAAAATCCAGCGAGGATGAGACATGAACGCACCCGCCAATATTGAGAGCCCGAAACTTGCTATCCGAAAATCTTACAAGGCGACGACGGCACAGGTTTTTGCGGCCTTTACCCGCCCTGAGGCGCTAAGCCAGTGGTTTTCTCCTTACGGCGGTGAATTGTCTGCCGAGGTTGACTTTTCCGTTGGTGGGAAGTGGGTCATCGTAATCACACTGCCTGACGGTGAGAAAGCGACCGTTTCCGGAGAGTATCTGGAGATCATTCAGGATAAACGGCTGGTCTATACCTGGGCCTGGGGTGGCAAGCAAGATCGCGTGAGCCAGGTCACGATCAATCTGGCGGATCATGGGGATGAAACGCAGCTCACTCTGACGCACACGCAGTTCTTCGATGAGCCGCACGCCGACCGGCACAATATGGGCTGGGAAGGTTGCCTCAAGAACCTGCCGGCATATCTGGCCAAGAACTGAGGGAAAAGCTTGTCCGGCAGTTCGGTTCGACGTTCATCACAAGGGCTGTGACATGCCCCTCATGGGTCCCGTGTTCATAGGGGTGGCCTGTTTCCTCATACATATCATCTGGTTGCTGTTATCGAGCGCGCGGGGAGTGGAGTATCCCACAGCTCTAGCGCGCCGCCCGCGGTTGAGGGGAGTTTGCCTCCATGTGCTGAAGGGGGTCTGATATTGTTGTCATCATATCTCCACAGTTCCAGGGCTCGCCGAGCGTCAGCGAGGCCGACAAAGACCTCTTCGTTCAGCAGCTCATCACGCAAACGCCCGTTGAAACTTTTCACAAAACCGGTCTGCATTGGCTTTCCCGGCTCAATGCAAGACCAGCCGACACCGCTCTCATTCTGCCATTCCAGGAGGGGCTCTGGAGGTGCGTAGAGAGCCTGATCAGGCGGTCCAGTTCCCGGGCCACGCGTTCGCCTGACAAGGACGTATCGGCCACCAGACACAGGTATTCGCGGGTATAGTCATCAGTCACCGCCAGTATGCGCAAACGGCGACTCTCAACGAACACATCCGACACAAAGTCCAGGGACCAGCGTTCTGAAGGCCGTGACGGTACAGTCAGCGGTGCTCTGCTGCCTGTGGCCCGTTTGCGCCCCTTTCTCTCGGCGCTTCACAGCACAAGCCCTTCCTCCCGCCAGAGCCGGTACAGCTTCTTGTGGTTCATGTGTATCCCTTCGCGCTCCAGCATCAGACCGGGCCTGCGATAGCCAAAGCGCTGCCGGTTTGCCGCGATCTCGCCCATGCGCTGTCTGATCTTCTCATCTGTCTTCTTCTCCTTGCGCTGCACCGTCTTCGGATCGCCCCCGATCAGGCGGCAGACCCGGGCCTGCGAGACCTCATGGCGATCCAGCACGTTCAGAGCTGCGGCCCCGGCGTTCAGCCGGACCCCGTCAGCCGTTTCCCAACAGGTCCTTCAGGATGGAATTATCGAGCCATCTGGTTGGGGCCAGAAGGCGCTTCAGCCTGGCGTTCTCCTGCTCAAGCACCTTGAGCCGACGGGCCTCGGAAACGGCCCATGCCGCCATATTTGGCCTTCCATTTGTAGAACGGGCCAGGGCTGATCCCATGCCGGCGGCAAACCTCCGCCGTCGGGCTACCCCCGTTCCTGCCCCGTCTCAAAATCGCAATGATCTGGTCTTCTGAAAATCTGCTCTTACGCATCATCCGTCTCCTGCCCAGTGACGGACCCTCCTGACAAACGAGGCAGATCCTGGGGGGCAGGTCAATCGGCTTTCCGCGTTTGCCAGAAACCAGTCCGGCTGCACACATCTTGTTATATATCGCTTTAGCAATCCGTGAACCTGACTGCGGGATAAGTCCAGTTGGTTGCCAGCTTCAACAACGCTCAGTCGCTTCTCGATAATGGATTGAATAATCTCAAGGCGCTTCAGTTCAATACTGCTCAATGTAGTTAATTCCATGCTTTTGTCCTGAAAAATTCAAAAGCTTGAGTTTTAGAACTGTCGCACTTCTAATTTGCTTAACTGTCGCGTTTGTATTTTGCCACTACATGCATCATTCGCATAATATATATTATGGAAAATAATAATCATCGAAAACCTCAGAAATTCAGCGGTCTTCACTAAATCGCCCCATCATGCCTATTCTCATGGACACGCGCCACTCTGTCATGCACAAACCCGTTTGACGGTTGAATGGCAGCACTTGCCGGGTTTAGGACTAAGAGACAACATGGACCGGCGTCATATTCTGATGGCGATTGCTGTGCCATTGATCTAGGGCATGGGCTTTGTGTTCGCCAAAGCCGCGCTGGATTATTTCCCGCCGATCTTGCTGATGGCGTTCCGTTTTCTGGTCACGGCTCTCGCATTTGCTGGAGTGGCGTTGATCGCCGGGCAACCACGCCTTCAGAACGTCTATGTGCCGCTGTTCATGGTCATGAGCGGCGCGTTGCGTTCTGCTGGGCGATTTTTGGCCAGGTGATGATTCGCAAATTGGGCGATGTTGTCGGCTTTACGCTGATCACCTGGGTCGCCGTTTTCGCAACACCACAATTGTTTGTGGCATCAGCCATCTTCGATACCAATCAGATCGAACTGATCATGAATGCCAACTGGATTGTCTGGGGTACGTCATCTATCTGGGCCTGATAATGACGGCGCTCGGATACGCCTTGTGATATCATTTGCTCGGAAAGTTTGAAGTGAGCCAGATTAGCCCGTTTCTGCTCCTCTTGCCCGTCTTCACTGTGATCGCTGAAGCTTTGTTTTTGGATGAGAAAATGGGTATAATCATTTATATTGGCGGAATAATTATTATTTTAGGTGTGGCAACTATAACTGTCGAACGCTTGCCAGCCTGGCTGGTCGACGAAGTGTAAAATGCTCAGCGTTTAGCCACGTGCAATCTCTTGCTGAGCTTTCTTCGGCGTACGGATCCTGAACACCTGCCATTTGCGCTTGCTCAGGTCCTGAAGCAGAAACGGCACGGACACGTTTTTTGCCTCACTGCCATATCCAGGAGGAAGTAGACCGGCAAATTTACGTTTGGCCGCCTGGCGTCAGTTGATAGAAATATGCCGAAAGTGAATCCGACCATGCCAGTGAGCCAGCGATTCCAATCAGCATCTCGCCAGACTCTGCAGCGATCGCTATCTCGCTTGCCTTGAGCTTCGAGCCATGGTCGATCTTCACAGATCAATTTGCCAAGTGTACCCATCACGGTTCGAGACTTTGCTCAGACGGCCTTTGACGATTTGCAAATTATCAAGCAATTGCGCACGAATGCCCGGTGCGTTCATCGAACGCTGATCAATTTCAACGACACCTGCCGGTTTCGGCGTGGCGAAGGAATAGAGCTGGTATTTTGCGGCCTAGGCGTCGGCGATGTCGAAGGTTGGTGGTTTCTCCATTCTTCTTCGTCACTTTGCACATTGCTACCCGTTACAGGGCTCACAGATGGTACAGAGGCCGTCTTTCCGGACGATGGCAGATCGTAAGGCCGCACGCTGGGTGTTATACGTGACCGCTGGCCGCTTATTCCGTTGCAAAACTGATTGCTGAATTGGTTTGAAGGTGCTCTGGAATTTGAGATTTCCTTGGCCTTCTTTGTGATCAGGCTGTTGGACTGGCTTGCGGGATTATTTTTACAAGTTTTCTGAGGTTCTGAGCGGTTGCAGCGAGGTGGAATTCGTCTTTTGCGCCGCAGGGGCCACGCAATCGGAGCCGATCACGTTTCAGGATGCGTTTGAGATGAGCGAACAATATCTCCACCCTTTTGCGCAGTTTGCATGATATAGCATAATCGATGGTCTTGGTGATGTTACGTGCTCTATCACGGGAGGCTTCATGGATGGCTCTTGTAACTTTGCGTTGCGGCTCTTTTGGACAGCATCGTTGCTTTAGTGAGCAGGCCTCACAATCGGCCTTGCGAGCGCGATAACGAAGCCCTCCCTATTTGGCAGGCTTCGGTGTTCCTGGTGCTTTGCAGGCGCGGCGATACTGTTTGAGCTCTTTGCCACCGGGGCAGACGTAGGCGTCGTTATCTGCATCATAGGTAAAGTCAGATCTCTGGAATGTTCCGTCCGTTCGCCCGGATTTGTCGACCACTGGAATGTGAGGAGCGCTGCCGCGCTCTTGAAGCCGCCATTCAAGCAATGGGCCTGTACCCTAAGCGGTGTCTGCGATCATGCGTTCTGGATGAATGTCGCAAGTCTCATTGGTCCTATCGAGCATGGTTTGCATGGCACCCAGCTCGGCCTGTCTAACGGATCGCGTGGCCTCAACGTCCAAAATCACTGCGTTATCGGTATCGATCATATAATGGGACGAATAGGCAAAATATGCAGGCCTCTTGCGAGCCGCCGTCCATTGAGACGCGGGATCGGAATGGGAAGTGAACTTGGGTTGCACAGGTGTGGCGGCACCAAAGGCCGCTTCCTCTAATGTCTCCAGATATTCAAGCACCGCACGAGGCGTTGTCTGGGGATCAGTCATGTCGGGTGTCCAATCCGACAAAGGGGACGAATTCTGCCGGTTGGTGTCGGCTTCGATCAGACTGGCATCGACGGCCAGCCGTTGGCCGCCGACCAACCCTTCTTCAAGGCATCTGGCGACTGCCAGCTCAAACACACGGCGCAACAGGTCACTTTCACGAAAGCGGCCATGCCGGTTTTTGGAGAAAGTAGAATGATCGGGAACAGCGCCTGTCAGATCGAGCCGACAGAACCAGCGGGAGGCCACGTTCAGATGAACCTCATCACAAAGCCGACGCTCCGACCGAATGCCCATGATGTAACCGACTAACAACATGCGGAGTATCAACTCGGGCTCTATCGATGATCTTCCAGTTAAGCTGTAATACGGCGCCAAATGTTTGCGGATACTACCCAGATCAACAAATCGATCAAGGCAACGCAACAGATGATCTGCAGGAACGTGATCTTCAAGGCTGAAATCATAAAACAGGCCGGCTTCAGCTTCTTTTCCTGGACCCATCATCGCATTCAGTCTCCCAAATCACTTGGAAAACTGAATCACCCAAAATGGCCATCAATCCGGCGACTTTTTCAACGGAATAAGGCTGTGCCGGCATTCGGCAAATTGATCATCACGCAACCGGTCCTGGCATTGCGGCGGAAATGGTTCGCCCGCGCCAATGAGCGTGTGACGATACCGGATGTGAGATCAAAATTCGTATCATTCACAATTGCCAGCGCTTCGTCATAGGAACCGACCTTGATAAGTGCAGGCGATAAGCGCAAACATCTCTTCCCTGTTCACCCACCAGCTGTTTGAGGTTCCAGCAACGATGGATGGCGTCATGTAGTAGCCATCATCCGTGTCACGCTCCACGCGTTCGCCGCCACAAAGGACTTCGCCGCCTTCTTCGCGTGCCAGATCCATATAGGCGAGCTTCTCGTTCAACTGGGTCTCACTGACAACCGGGCCCATTTGAGTCCCCTCCTTAAGGGCATGGTCGACGACCATACCATTGACGGCAGGTCCCAATTTCTCAACCAGCGCGTCGCGAACCTTTTCATGCACGATCAGACGAGCGGACGCAGTGCATTTTTGACCGCTCCCGCCAAATGCACCGCCAAGCGCAATCGCGCCGAGGCGATATCCAGATCGCCATCATCCATCACAGCAAGGGCATTCTTTGAGCTCATTTCCATCTGAACCTTGGTCAGATTCTGGATGGCCTATGCGGCGATGTTCTTGCTGATCGGAACAGAACCGGTGAAGCTGATGACATTGACCTTCAGGCTCTCCACAAGCCGCTGCCCCACATCGCTATCAGGACCCATGACAAGGTTGAACAATCCCTTGGGGTGTCCTGACGGGAAATGATTTCGGTCAGGGCCACTGCAGAAGCCGGAGTGAGATTGGCCGGTTTCCAGACCACGGCATTGCCGAACGCCAGTGCCGACGCGATCTTCTAGCTCGCCGTTGCGGTGGGGAAATTCCATGGCGAAATGATGGCCACGAGGCCCACTGGCTCGCGGCGCACATCAATCTTGATGCCGTCGCGCACTGAGTCGGCTGTATCTCCGATCTGACGAAGAGATTCGGCCGCGTAATAGATGAAGAACTGCCCTGCCCTGTAGACTTCGCCTTTACCTTCAGCCAGCGGCTTGCCTTTTTCCCGGGACAGCAGCTCGCCAAGTTCCGCTGAGCGCGCATCAACTCCGTGCCAATGGCATGGAAAACGTTGTAGCGGCGCTCAAGGCCAGCATTTGCCCACTGTTTCTGGGTCGAACCTGCTGCGTCAAGAGCCCGGTCAAGTTGGACTGCGTCAGCCTGTGCAAACATTCCAATCAGATCAGAAGTGTCGGACGGGTTCCGGTTTTCCACTTCGCTGACTCCTGCCAGCCATTCGCCTGCGATATAATTTTGCTTGTGATCCATTTTGGTTCTGCATCCGTGTGTTAGTTCTGCCTCGGCCAATGCCAGGCAGACTTAACGGCAGATTCGATGCCGTCCCTAAACCTTGGCACAGAGCCAGCGGAAAGTCCTTTCCGGAAATAGGCACAATTGTGCACCTCTCGGTTTCGGTTGTCGGCAGCACCTTCTTCGACGATCTTAGCATTGAGAACGCGACTGACATCGTCGGCCATTTGTTTTCAAACCTCCGGCGTATCAGGCACATCCTCGCCAATACCTTCTGCATTGTCTTGGTTGGCTTCCCAGTCTCCGTAGGTGCGCCCGTCCGGCAGCTTCCATAGTATTCTGCCATTCGTACTGGCACCGATGACCGTTGCCGCCGCTGCTGACGGGGATGAAAAACTATAGTTGCTTGTGAACACCAGAAAATCTTCCTGTTCGCTCAAAACACCCGATTCAAGAAGCGCCTTACGCAACGCGACGGTTCCGCGTGGGATTGTCGACGTGGTTTTCACCCTAGCCTTTGAACCAGCTAGAACAACAAAGTCGCCCGAATGGCTGAGTTTCATCTCCGCTGAAAAGTCTTGGCCACGAAAGAAGAATTTTTCGCCTTCGAGGTGAGCTATAGATGTGTGGGCTTCTGTCGCGTGAACGGCTTCAGTCTGTTTGCCCCGCACCTCACGAAACAAGTCCCAGCCAAGTGCGCCGACCAGTGTTTTTGTCTGGTCAACAACGAAATCATCCATAGCTGCCCGGTCTGGCAGAGGAAGTTTGCCTGCATCTCCAGATGGCATCTTTGTGTTGGGAAGGACCCAGCGCGGGTTGTTGCCCGTGCTGCGAATGAGGCACGCCTCGACATATCGCGCATGGCTCTTGGTCAAGTTTTCGTCTTTGCTAATTAGCACAACCGTGTCGGTCCAAAAATCCTTGCTGTCGCGGCCAGACTTGTTCGAGTTGTGTGTAGCAAGCCTTGCCCCAATGCCCTCGGACTCACCAATGTAGCCCAGATGACAGTCAGGCTCAGATTCATCTTCGCCGATCAGGATATAGACCCCAAGGCGTTCGATCTCTGGAAAGGTCTTTCTGACTTCGCCAAGCTTGTTCCGCCGAAAAGCAATCGCCTGAATTGTGGACATCATGATCTGGGAAACCCGGATGCCGTTCGGGTCGCCGTCGAGGAGAAAGATATTGATCGAGCGGGGCTTCATCACGCCGCTCGACCGACGATATCCATCAGCTTCGCGTAATCGGTGACGCCTCGTATTTCACCCGACATTTCCCAAGTGGCGTTGTCATGGGGTGACGCTGGACGATTGTGGCCCGCAAATCAAGTCTGGGGTTCCAATGGGTCTGCAAGGTTCGATGTTTACGGCCTGCGAACTGCAGATCAGGCGATTCCGGGCTTTTTGCCGTCCGCATAACACAGGTATCGAGCCGCTTTTGCTCAGCTTCGCACATGTTGCCCGTCATGCGGGCCTCGGCGGTGGTTTGAGGGGGCGGATGGCGGCCAGGATTTTTCCGAAGATGTTGCGGGGCACAGCAACCTCAGCCAGTTGGAAGGGGATGGCACGGGCATGACGCACACCACGCGCGCCAATTTTGACACGGCGACTTTGAATGCTGGTCAGGGACCAGTCGGCGATCTCCTCGGGCAGTTCTGCGCGCCCGAGGAAGCCGCCGAGGTTGTAGGCCAATGCGTGCAGCTGAAGTCTGACTTCATTGTCGCGGAACCGCTTGCAGGACAGTCGTGTCCAGTTGATCGCGTGCTTGCCTTCCTTGATGTTCTGCTCTGCCGTGCCGCGCTGATTATAGAAGCGCATGACCCATTCGGGGTCCATCGGCAGGTTGGTGACGATGAAGCCGACACGGGGGAACAACTCTCCGGGGGGCCATTCGACCTTTGCGACGACACGGCAGGGGTTGTCCCAGGACGCCGCCTGATATACTCGACGTCATGATAGAAGCGACCACAGTATTGGACGGACGGCCCACGGGGCGTTTCAGATGAGACGGCCTCCTGAAGCGCCCTTCAGGCGGATGGTGTGGAAATAACCTTCCGCTTCCAGCATCTCGTAAAGCTCCGGGAGGGCAAAGGCGGCATCGGCCCGAAAGAACCGCATCAGGGCGCGACCCTTGTAGGGCGATGACAGAGGCCAGAACCTCCTTCCAGCCATCGGCGCTGTGGACATTGCCCTTGCGCAGGGCGCGCTCAAGATCGACTGGTTGAACACAAAGAGGGGATGATGGCATTTGTACCCGAAGTGACCGTTCCAGGCCGTGCCTTTCTGATCGCCGTGGGTGGGGCTGACGGACCTGTCCATGTCCAATGTGATCCACTTTGGCGGAGGAGCGTCATGCCTCCTGTCAATCCATCGACCGCGCGACCGCCCACGATCTGGCGCATGACAGGATCACGCGCGAGACGCTCGGCGTCATTGACGTCTGGATATCCGGCAAGCCGCCCAAAGGTAGACTACTGCAGAAGACCGATAAGCGTGTGACTGCCCTTCTTGCCACGCCGTGTGTCCTGCAGCGAGTGGCCTGCCAGATCGTGCAGCCCCAACACCTCGTCCAACTCCCGAAAGAGTAGCAGGCCGCTATCGGAGCTGATCCTGGAGCCGTGGAACTCAAGCCGAAACGCCGGTCAAATCCCAACCGAAAACCGCCCCAGCACCAAATAACACGCTGAAATATAACATGAAAAGTAGCACACGCGAAGCAAAATCAGCAAACTACTTGGGAAATGCGGATTAATATATGTTTTCGCAATTCGATCAAAGGCGAATTTTGAAAGGTAATTTCAGAAAAATCGAAACGGGCTGTGACGGTTCACTAAACCGAATTTGGAGCGGCTCGGTCAGACAACACCACGAGAAGCTCGCGCGATTTGCCCTGCAATGCCTCAGAATTGTATGATCTCGTATGGCACGCCCTCAAGGGCAGAGAAGGTCTCGACGCCATGTTTCTGGAGGATCGAGATTGTCTCCTTGGGCAGTTGGCCTTCAACCGTGATGATAATCTCATACATGTCTTCGTCATAACGGACCGTGTTCCTGTCCACCAGGGCGCAAAATGTGAAAATTCGGGCAACTCAGACGCTTGCCGCTTTCATCCAGACAGCAGATACTTGAACCCACAACACATGCCGCGTTATGTCAATGTCAGCTCTGCGGTTTTGAATGAACGGACCTGATCTGCACATGAAAGCAAAAAACCTTCTCATCATCATGTCGGACGAACATTCGTTCGAGACCCTTGGCTGTTATGGCCATCCCATTGCCAAGACGCCCAATATCGACGCACTGGCCGCGCGTGGTGCCCGGTTCACGAACGCCTATACACCCTCCCCGGTTTGCGTGCCCACACGGGCAGCGATCCAGACCGGGCGGCATGTGCATGAGATCGGAACCTGGGACAGCGCGACGCCTTACGATGGCAGTCCGCCCTCCTGGGGGCATGAACTCATCGCCCAGGGGCGCAGGTCGGTTTCGATCGGCAAACTTCATTTCCGCAGCAAGGAAGATGATAACGGCTTTGATCCGGAGATCTGTTCTATGCATGTGGTGAACGGCACCGGCTGGATCAGCGGGCTCTTGAGGGATGAATTGCCGCCTAACGCAGAACCTTCGAGAGAATATGCGGAAATGATCGGCCCGGGCGGCTCCACCTACGTGGACTATGACGAGCTCGTCTGCGAGGAGGCCTGCAAATGGCTCAAGGAAAAAGCAGGAAACTCCAAGGAAAAAGCAGGAAACTCCGAAGCCCCGTGGACAACCTTTGTCTCCATGGTCGCACCCCATTATCCACTCACACCACCCAAAAAGTTTTTCGATCTCTATCCACCGGAAGAGATGGACGACCCGCGTGATCCGCTCGCCTTTGAGCGGCATCCGTTCCTGAAGGAGTTCCGGGAATTCTGGAACTTTGAGGACTATTTCACGCCCGAAAGCCGGGCGGTCGCGCGTGCCAGCTACTATGGCCTCATCTCTTATATGGATGACAATGTTGGAAAGATCCTCGCTGCTCTGGACGCCTCAGGTGTTGCTAACGACACACTCGTGATTTACACATCGGACCACGGAGACATGATCGGCAATCACGGCTTCTGGGCCAAGTGCACCATGTATGAGGATTCCGCAGGTGTCCCACTTGTCATGGCCGGGCCAGGCGTTGAGGCCGGCACCGTCGTCGACGGCCCTTGCTCTCTTCTGGATCTTCACCCCACTGCGCTTGACGTTGCCGGCATAACCCCCGAGCTCGACCCCGCGCCACGAGCCGGTGTTTCTTTGCTCAGCATGGCAGATGGTAAAAATCAGGACCGCACAATCCTCAGCGAATATCACGATGGCGGGTGCAAGAGCGGATTCTACATGGTGCGTTGGGACAAGTGGAAATACGTAGACTACCTGCAGTATCCGCCGCAGCTTTTTGATCTCGAAGCTGATCCGCTCGAGTTGGACGATTTGGCTGTAAAGCCTGAGCACCGCGAAATTGTCGCAGAAGGCCGCCGCAGGCTGGAAACCTTCCTGGACCCCGAAGCAACAGATGCCCGCGCCCTCTCAGAGCAGTCGGTACGCGTGGCGGAACTTGGCGGCCGCGAAGAACTTCTGAAGAACGGTACCTTCGGTTACACCCCCATTGAGGGTTCAACCTGATAAAATTTGGACAATCCGATTAGGTCTTTGTGAACCAATCTGCTTAGGTGAAAATTCAAATCTTTCCTCTATGTTCCTGACGGGTAAAGGGGAAAGTCAAGATGTTCACACAGTCCAAAACTGACCATCCGGGCAATATTGCAATGGTGGTGTATGCCTTGGTGCAGCCGTTATTATCACGTTTGCAGGCTCAACTTTGTTTGTCCTGAATTCTGCCGGCGGCGCGGCGGATCAAAATCGTGGCACGAGATCAATCACAGATCTCCCATTGGGACAGCACGCTGGAAGCGCTAGGTCCGTCCATTGACATGGATTTCATTCGCACTGGAATCGCTGAATGGATGTGGGACGATTTCGGTATGCAGTCCTCGATAATCATCGGCGCAGATGGCAAATCGCGCGTGACCGTGTTCGAAGACAGCGTGCTTGCAGCAAATGACGGCCGCTGCACGATGGCCCAAAGCGCAGATCTGATCTCGCTCGCCAAAGCCAAATATATAGAACATCGCCGCTCCAGAAACGGCGGTTTTGTGATCCATCAGCATCCGATCCGTTCTGAAAGATCAATTTTGTATCTGACGTGCGCCCCATCAATGGGCAGCTGAGTGTTGTGGTGGCGCAGGCCATTATCCCGGACGACGAACTAGTGCTGCCTGACGGGCACTCGCATGTTCTGCTCACTTACAAACCGATCACCCGGACGGTCGTTGCGAACATTCAGGAAAAGCTTGGTTTGACCAAACTCTCGTTCATTCCGGCCGCAGCGGCAATTGCCGGAACGAATGCCAGCCAGTCCATTGGCAAGGCGGGGTTTAAGGCGGTCTGGCAGTCACAGACTCCCTCTAACACCATATGGCAGCACGCTCTGCCGCTGGTGGCTGTCTTGCTGGTCTCCGTCCGCTATGGCCGCGCATTGTCCGCATTGCAAAAGAAGCGAACAGCAAAATCGCTTCCTCGCCCTCCATGATGCGCTCACAGGATTGCCGAACCGCCTCCAATTTGACCGAGCCCTGGAAGATATTATTTCAGAAGGTGCGCAGGATCGTTGTGCGATCCTCTGCATGAATCTGGACCGGTTCAAGGCGGTCAACGACACCTATGGCCATCAGGCCGGTGATACCGTCATCAAAACCTTGGCCAACCGCATAGCGGGAGCCGTCGGTGAGACCGGAATGGCGGTGCGCATTGGCGGGGACGAATTCATCGTACTTTTGCGCGACAGGCTTGATCACCAGAACGTTCTGGGGCTCTGCGATGAACTGATCTCGTCAGTTTGCGAGAAAATCAACTTTGATGGCGGCTCGGCAACGGTCGGCGCAAGCATCGGTGTTGCCTGGTGGCCCGACGATGCAAAACGGCCAAGACCATCATCCGCAGAGCCGACGAGGCTCTCTACCGCGCAAAAGAAAACGGCCGCGGCCGCGGCTATCTTGCATGTGATGCTGGCGAGGTCGCCGACAGCCAAATCGCGACTTAAGGAGATTCAGTCGTCATCCCGGAATTCTGCGTTGGCAAAAATATCCGGGATCTTATCGCAGCTGTCTTGCAACCACAGAGAGAATATCCCGGGGCTTGCTTCGCTCGGCCGGGATGACATTGATATCAAACCCGGTGCACGATCACTTCGGTGACAGGCTTTTTGCCCCAGCGGGTCTGGCATTCGCGCCGGACTGCGCGGCGCAGCATCTCGGCCAAGTGATCATCTGACTTGCGCCATGGTTTTGGCAGGGCGTCGAAGGCATCTTCGATCTCATCCAGAATGGCGTCTTCCATGGGCTCGCCATAGGCGTCGTCCTCTGGAACGCCAAACAGGCGAACTTCAGGATCAGAGACAATCCGGTCCTTATCATCCAGCACCAGGGAAACGGACACCGCACCGGCAAACGACAGGCGTCGCCGTTCCCGGGCCGGCCCTTCCGCCGAATCAACAAACAGCCGGCCATCAATGTGGTTGCAGCCAGCCTGTACCCGGTCAATCACTTCTACAGGTCCAGGCGAGAGCCTCACCATGTCACCATTGGCCGCGACGACGGAAGCCAGCACGCCACAGTCCTGGGCAAAACGGGCTTGTTCGGTGAGGTGACGCATCTCGCCATGCATGGGCACGACCACCTCGGGTTTCAGCCACTGATAGAGCTGCCGCAACTCCTCTTTGCGCGGGTGACCGGTCACATGGACGAGCGTGTCATCGGAATCGATGATCTCGATTCCCTGCCCGGCCAGCAGATTGGCCACATGCGCAACCGCCTTTTCGTTGCCGGGAATAGTCTTGGAGGAATAGATGACAGTGTCGCCTTCCTCCATCGTGATGTGGGGATGGCTGTCCTCGGCAATCCTAGCCAGCGCTGCGCGCGGCTCTCCTTGCGAGCCGGTGCACAGACACAAGACCTTATCCGGCGGCAAATACCCATACTGGTCAGGCAGCAGTATTTCGTGAATGCCTTTGAGGTATCCCGTTGCCCGGGCGGCGGCAATGACACGTTCAAGCGAGCGACCCGCAACAATCAAGTGGCGGCCAGCTGCATATGCCGCTTTAGCCACAGCCTCGATACGCCCGGCATTTGAGGCGAACGTGGTTACAGCCACACGTCCCTTGGCATCTGCAATAATCCGGGCAAGATTTGCCGAAACTTCCGTTTCTGTCGGTGAATGCCCGTCGCGCAATGCATTGGTGGAATCACAGATCAACGCCCGGCAACCTTCTTTGCCCAATTGCTTGAAAGCCGCCTCGTCAAACGGCGCACCCAACACCGGGTCGGGATCCATTTTCCAGTCGCCGGTGTGCACCACCAACCCTTCAGGCGTGCGGATGGCCAGGGCACTGGGCTCCGGTATCGAATGGGAAACCGTCACAAGCTCCACGTCAAAAGGTCCAACCTCGAAGCGGCCACCGACCGGTATAATCTTTAGCGGGAAATTCTCATCAAGGGCGTGCTCAATGAGCTTCCCACGCAACAGTTCAGCTGTGAATGGCGTTGCATAGACCGGACACTGGAATTCCGGCCAGAGCCAGGCCACCGCACCAAAATGATCCTCATGAGCATGTGTGAGGACAATGCCTTCAACGTTCTTGCGTTGCGCCTTGAGAAAGCTGATATCCGGCAGTACGATGTCAATTCCGGGATCACGCTCATCGCCAAATTTGACGCCCATGTCCACGATCAGCCAGCGGCGCTTGTGTACCGGACCATAACCGTAGAGATAGAAATTCATGCCGATTTCCCCTGCACCGCCAAGGGGCAGGAAAACCAGCTTTTCATTTCCGGGTTCGTTGCGTTTCCGGCTCATGCGGCCAACTCTATGTCAGCGGCAAGGATTCGGGTGATTTCTCCGGACGGCAGTTCGAGGAGCAGGGCTCCATTCTCATCAAGCGCGGTGAACCGGCCTGTAAGAACGCCATCGGATTGTGAAACATTGATGATCTCCCCATGTCCCATTGCCCGCTCAAGCCAGGCGACCCGAATTGCATGGAAACCCTGATTGCGCCAAACCTTAATCCAGTGATCCATGGTTTCGGCCAGATGTTCCAGTGCGGCACTGGCATCGGCCGTTGACCCATGAACCGCCAGTCCGGTCGCAGGACGCCTGAGATCCTCTTGGGGCACATTTCCAAGGTTCACCCCGCAACCGATGGCGACCGAGATTGATCCGGCCTGTTCCAGCAATATGCCTGCTGTTTTCTCTTCGTCCAGCAACAGGTCATTGGGCCACTTCAGCGCAAGCTCTTTGCGAGCGGCTTGCGGCAAACACACGTACGCGGCGGAAAACACAGCCAAAGCAGCAACAAAAGACAGCTCGTACGGTCGTTCTCCCGGCTTAAGCGGTAAAAGCAGGCTGGCGTAGAGGTTGCCTCTTTCAGAGAACCAGTTTCGGCCAAGTCGCCCGCGCCCAGCCAATTGCAGATCGGCCCACAACCAGATTGGTCCATGTTCGCCCGCTTCGGCAAGCCGGCAGGCTTCCAGGTTCGTGGAGTCGATCTCCTGAAAATGCGCCAATGCGTAGCCGTCTGGCAGGGTTGGCATTGCGTGCATGTCCAGAGACTAGAACAGCGATGCAGCAGCAGCTTCAGCAGCAGCAATCAACAGGTTTGGATAAGCGACGAACGCCAGTACAAACAGTCCCGCAAGCCCGATGACCAACTTGATTTCCCGGGGTGCGCCCTCGAATTCATGCTCCGGCTCATCAAGATACATGATCTTGACGATGCGCAGGTAATAGAAGGCGCCAACTACACTGGTCAATACGCCGATGATGGTCAGAGCCAGCAAACCCTCCTTGATCGCAGCCATGAAAACGAACAGCTTGCCGAAGAACCCGGCCAATGGCGGGATACCTGCAAGTGAGAACATCAATAGCGCAAGCACGAAGGCCATGAACTTGTCGTTGCGTGCAAGACCTGCCAGATCGGAAATCGATTCAACCTGTCCTTCGTCCTTGGTCCGCATGGCGATGACGCAGGCGAATGTTCCAAGCGTCATGATCATATAGATCGCCATGTAGATGATGACGCCGCGCACACCTTCTGCGGTGCCGGCTGCCAAACCAACAAGGGCAAAGCCCATGTGACCGATCGACGAGTAGGCAAGCAGCCGTTTTATGTTGTCCTGCCCGATAGCCGCAAATGCACCAAGCACCATGGAGGCAATCGAGATGAAGACGACGATCTGTTGCCAATCCTGGGTCACGCCCGGGAACGCATCAATCAACAGACGGGTGAAGATCGCCATGGCCGCCACCTTTGGCGCTGCAGCGAAGAAAGCCGTTACAGGCGTGGGAGCGCCCTCGTAAACGTCGGGGGTCCACATGTGGAACGGCACTGCAGAGACCTTGAAGGCCATGCCGGCAACCAGGAACACAATGCCGAAGAGCAAACCAAGCCCGGCATGCCCTGTGCCGGCTGCAGTGGCGATCATCTCGAACTGGGTCGCACCTGTGAAGCCATAGACGAGGGAGGCACCGTAAAGCAGCATGCCGGATGACAGCGCGCCCAGAACAAAATATTTCAGACCAGCTTCAGACGACCGGATGCTGTCACGATTGATCGCCGCAACCACGTAGAGTGCCAACGACTGCAGTTCCAGGCCCATATAGAGCGAAACGAGATCGTTCGCCGAGATCATCATGCACATGCCGAGCGTGGCCAGCACAACAAGCACCGGATACTCAAAACGCTGAATGCCGCGGCGTTTCATGAAGCTGACGGACATCATGATTGTGACGGCAGAGCCGAACAATGTCAGAGCTTTCATGAATTTGGCAAAGGTGTCGTTGATGAATTGTCCACCAAATGCAGTCTCACCACCCTGCCCGCCAAACACCAGAACGGCACCGGCCGCAGCCAATAGCAGAAGCGACAGGGTACTGATCAGGTCGAAGCTGTCTTCGTTCCGAAAGACACCGACCATCAGGAAAGCCATCGCGCCAATTGCGAGGATCAGCTCCGGGCCGATTGTGAGAAGATCAGGGGTAATAGACATCGTTCCGTTTCCCCTACTTGGCCAGCGCCAGCTGGCCGGCCTGTTCTATGACGGCAAGTGAGGCCTGATATTGATCAATGAGTTGGGTCACCGAGGCATCCATCGCATCCATGATCGGCGCAGGATAAACGCCGAAGAACATAGTCAGGATGACGAGCGGTGCAAGAATAACGATTTCCCGTCCCGTCATGTCGGTGATGGATTTGAGCTTCTCTTTCTCCAGCGCACCAAAAACGACCTTGCGGTAAAGCCAGAGCGCATAGCCAGCCGAGAGAATGACCCCGGTCGTCGCAATGGCGGCAACCCAAGTGTTCGAGCGGAACGCTCCTACGAGGGTGAGGAACTCGCCCACGAATCCGCTGGTCCCAGGAAGGCCCATATTGGCCATGGTGAACAGCAGGAACACGAAGGCGTAGATCGGCATTCGATTGACCAGTCCGCCATAGGCATTGATCTCGCGTGTATGCATCCGGTCATAGACAACACCTACACACAGGAAGAGTGCTCCGGAAATAAAGCCGTGGGACACCATCTGGAAGATGCCGCCCTGAATGCCTTGCACCGTACCGGTGAAAATTCCCATGGTCACAAAGCCCATATGGGCAACCGATGAATAGGCGATCAGCTTCTTCATGTCTTCCTGCACGAGCGCAACTAGCGATGTGTAGACAATCGCGATGACGGACATGCCGAACACCAGAGGCGCAAACATGTCGGATGCAGCCGGGAACATGGGCAGCGAGAACCGCAGGAAACCATAGCCGCCCATTTTCAAGAGGATCGCAGCAAGCACTACGGAACCAGCCGTTGGCGCCTCCACGTGCGCATCGGGTAGCCACGTGTGCACGGGCCACATGGGCATTTTCACTGCGAAGGAGGCAAAGAAGGCCAGCCAGAGCCAGGTCTGCATGTCGACCGGGAACTTGTGGGCCAGCAATGTTGGGATGTCCGTGGTGCCGGCGCTCCAGTACATGGCCATCATGGCCAGCAGCATAAGCACCGAACCCAGCAGCGTGTAGAGGAAGAACTTGAAGCTGGCATAGACCCGCCGCGCGCCGCCCCAAACGCCGATGATCAGGAACATCGGGATGAGACCACCTTCAAAGAACAGATAGAACAGCATCAGATCAAGCGAGACGAACACGCCGATCATCAGCGTTTCCAGCACCAGGAATGCGATCATGTATTCCTTGACGCGATTGGTGATACCCCAACTTGCGAGGATCACACCGGACATCAGGAATGTCGTCAAAAGAACAAACAATACTGAAATGCCATCAACGCCAACATGATAGTTGATCTTGTTGCCAAGCCAGCTGTGCTTTTCAACCAGCTGGAAACCGGGATTGGCGGGGTCGAAGTTTGCCCAGATCAGCAATGAGAACAGGAACGTGCCCACCGTGGTCAGCAGTGCAACGTTCCGGATATTGCGGATCCATGTTTCTGAGTCGTCGCGCATCCCGATCAGGATAACGAGGGCTCCCACCAACGGCAGGAAGGTAACGACGGAAAGAAGGGAATTGATCGGCATCTTAGTGCACGCCCCCGAACATGAAGTAGGTGACGAGCGCAGCCACACCGATCAGCATGGCAAACGCATAGTGATAAACGAACCCGGTCTGCAGACGCACAACCCGGTTGGTGACATTGAGAACGCGGGCAGATACGCCGTCCGGGCCAAATCCGTCAATCAACCAGCCGTCACCCTTCTTCCAGAGGAAGCGGCCAAGCCACATCGCCGAACGGACCAGCAGGAAGTCGTAGATTTCATCGAAGTACCACTTGTTGAGTAGGAAGCGGTAGAACGGGCCGTGTTGCTTCGCCAGTCGTACAGGGATCGTTGGATCCTTGATGTAGAACATCCAGGACAGGGCAAAGCCGAGAACCATCGCCACAAACGGCGCCCAGGGCACCCAGCCAGGCATATTGTGGAATTCTTCCACAATCTTGTTATTCGGCAGACGGTAGAGAGCTTCGCCCCAGAACAGAGCTTCCTTGTGGCCGATGAAGTATTCCTTGAAGAGATAGCCTGCCAAAAGGGCACCAATGGCCAGAAGGATCAGCGGAATGAGCATCACCTTCGGCGATTCATGCACATGGCTCATGACCTCAGCTGAGGCACGCGGGCGCCCGTGGAACGTCATGAACATCAGGCGCCAAGAATAGAACGAGGTCATAAAAGCTGCGAGGACCAGCATCCAGAAGATGTACATGGCTGCGCCATCGTGCCAGGCATAGGCCACTTCAATGATCGCGTCCTTGGAGAAGTATCCGGCCGTGAACGGGAAGCCGGTCAGCGCCAGTGTGCCGATCAGCATCAACAACCAGGTCATCTTCAGGTGTGGTCTCAGGCCACCCATGTTTCGCATGTCCTGCTCGTCCGACATGCCGTGAATGACAGAGCCGGACCCAAGGAACAACAGCGCCTTGAAGAAAGCGTGTGTGAAGAGATGGAAGATCGCGACCCCATACGCCCCCAAGCCAAGTGCAGCAAACATGTAGCCGAGCTGGGAGCAGGTTGAGTAGGCGATCACGCGCTTGATGTCGTTCTGCACCAGGCCGACCGTGGCCGCGAAGAATGCCGTCAGCGCGCCAACAAAGGCCACAATCCCGAGCGCCATTGGTGAATGCTCGAACAAGGGCGAGCAACGGGCAACCAGGAACACACCAGCTGTCACCATGGTCGCCGCGTGGATCAGGGCCGACACAGGCGTCGGGCCTTCCATGGCATCCGGCAACCAGGTGTGGAGCAGGAATTGTGCTGATTTACCCATCGCGCCCATGAAGAGCAGCAGGCAGATCGTCGTCAGCACATCCACTTGCATGCCGAGGAACTCGAAAGATTTGCCAACCTGTTCCGGCGCCTTGGCGAAGATTTCTTCAAAACCAATGGAACCAAAGATCACGAAACAGGCGAAGATCCCGAGCGCAAAACCAAAGTCGCCAAAACGGTTGACCACAAACGCCTTGATCGCCGCTGCGTTGGCCGACGGCCGGGTATACCAGAAGCCAATCAGCAGATAGGACGCCAGCCCGACCCCTTCCCAGCCAAAGAACAGCTGCAACAGGTTATCGGAGGTCACCAACATCAGCATGGCAAAGGTGAACAGCGAAAGATAGGAGAAGAAGCGCGGCTGGTGCGGATCGTGGCTCATATAGCCAATGGAATAGATATGAACTAGCGACGACACCGAGTTCACTACAACCAGCATGACGACCGTCAGGGTATCGACGCGGAATGTCCAGTTGGCCTCCAGCGCGCCGGAATTGATCCAGCGCAGCACCTCGGTCGGTTCAACAGACTTCTGCCCGATAGCCACTTCGAAGAAAGCCATCCAAGATAAAACAGCGCTCACCACGAGCAAGCTGGACGTGAGGATTGCACTTGGCCGGGCGCCCAGAATGCGGCCGCCAAAACCGGCAATCAACGCACCAAGGAGAGGGAGAAAAACGATTGCCTGATACATGGCGCTCACATCATCCCTTCATCATGTTGATGTCTTCAACCGCGATGGAGCCGCGGTTGCGGTGGTAGGCCACTAGGATTGCAAGACCAATGGCGACTTCGCCAGCTGCCACCGTGAGCACGAGAAGTGCAAAGACCTGTCCCATCAGATCTCCGAGATGCGTGGAGAAAGCCACCAGATTGATATTCACGGCCAACAACATTAGCTCGACCGACATCAGGATAATGATAACATTCTTCCGGTTCAGGAAGATGCCGAAGATGCCGATAGCAAAGAGGATCGCCGCGACCGTCAGATAGTGGGTCAAACCGATCTCGATCATGACAGACCTTCCCCTGATTTAACTTTCCGGATTTCAATTGCCGTTGCAGGTGCGCGTGCCACTTGGGCCGAGATGTTCTGGCGCTTGACGCCTTCCTTGTGCCGCAGGGTCAGGACGATCGCCCCTACCATTGCGATCAGCAGGATGATCCCTGCTGCCTGGAACAGGTAAACGAACTTCGTATAGAGAATGCGCCCGAGGGCTTCGGTGTTGGTTACATTCCCGAGAGCCGGCGTCTTTTCCGCCACCGTCGCTACGGCCTCAGACGACAGAGCCCATGAGCCCACAACAAAGATCAGTTCCACCAGCAGGATCAGCCCGATCAAACCGCCGACGGGCAGATACTGCAGCCTCCCCTGTCTCAACTCGGCGAAATCGATGTCGAGCATCATGACCACAAACAGGAACAGAACTGCCACGGCGCCCACGTAGACGACCACCAGGATCATCGCCAGGAATTCCGCCCCCATCAGGACGAAGAGGCCGGCCGAATTAAAGAAGGCGAGGATCAGGAACAGAACGGAATGCACAGGATTGCGCGTGGCAATCACCATGAACGCCGCCGCGATAGTGATCGCGGAGAAGAGATAAAAGAAAAGACCGGCAATGGACATGTCTAACAGTCTCCAGCCCTATCGATATGGCGCGTCAAGCGCAATGTTCTGAGCAATTTCCCGCTCCCAACGATCACCGTTTTCCAGAAGTTTCTCCTTGTTGAAGAGGAGTTCTTCCCGGGTCTCGGTTGCAAATTCAAAGTTTGGCCCTTCGACGATCGCATCGACCGGGCAAGCTTCCTGACAGAAGCCGCAATAGATGCATTTGGTCATGTCGATGTCGTAGCGTGTGGTGCGGCGCGTGCCATCGTTGCGGCGCGGTCCGGCCTCAATCGTAATCGCCTGCGCGGGGCAGATCGCTTCGCAGAGCTTGCAGGCAATGCAGCGCTCTTCCCCATTGGGATAACGGCGCAGGGCATGCTCACCGCGAAAACGCGGGCTGAGCGGCCCTTTCTCGAAGGGATAATTCACCGTTGCTTTCGGCGCAAAGAAATAGCGCATCGCCAGGAAAAACGCCGAGACGAACTCGGAGAGGAACAGCGATTTGGCTGCGTTCCGTATGAGCATCTGCTTAAACCTCCTGCCCCGCCGCTAGAACAACGATCCAAAGACCGCGTTGCCGGCAAGCAGGCCGATCACTGGAAACACAAAAACACATGACTGCGAGCACGGTACGTACCCGCTCAAAGGCTTTGGTTTTCTCGGCGCTGGTCGTGCCGTCCCGCAGCGCCTGACGGTCGCCCTGCACCAAAGCCCAGTTTACTGTCAGATAATCAATGATGCCGAAGATGGGCATACCTGCTGCACCGATCCAGCTGAATTTTGTAATTTCAATGCCGAGAATGCTCATCTGGCCGTCCCCGTCCCTGCAATCACATTAAAAGTCACCAGGCCAACAGTCGGCAGAATGAAAAACGCAAACAGTTTTGCCAGCGCCAGAACGGTCGATGGTTTGGTCGCCTTGCGGCCCTCAACCTTGGCTGTTTCATGCCGATCCCGCAGGACTGCATGTGCAAAGCGCGAAATAAACGCAACCAGCGCAAGGCCAACGAGCATCCCCGCAAACACACCGAGGACACTGAAAGGGTTGAGATCAAGCAGAGACATCATGCCTTACGATCCCCCCGGCGCCAGGTCGAAATACACGAGCACACCTGCAACAGCTGCCACATAGAACAGGGAGATTGGCAGGAACACTTTCCAGCCAAGGCGCATCAGCTGATCATAGCGATAGCGCGGCACCATCGCCTTCACCATGGCGAACATGAAGAAGACCAGGCACAGTTTGCCAACAAACCAGAAGACGCCGGGCACCCAATTGAGAGGCGCAACATTAATCGGTGGCAGCCAGCCTCCCATGAACAAGATCACAGTCATGGCGCACATGGCCGTAATGGACACGTACTCGCCAAGCATGAACATGAGGTACGGCGTGGAGGAGTATTCCACCATGAACCCTGCAACCAGTTCCGATTCCGCTTCCGGCAAATCAAACGGAGGCCTGTTGGTCTCCGCCAGCGCCGAGATGAAGAACACCAGAAACATGGGGAACAGGGGGATCCAGTACCAGTTCAGCATAGTGAGCCAGGGAACGCCCAGCATATCGGCAAGACCATCGTTCTGGCTCATGACAATCCCGGTCAGGTTCAATGTCCCTGCACAGAGCAGTACGGTGATGATCACAAACCCGATGGACACTTCGTACGACACCATTTGGGCCGCGGAGCGCAGCGCACCGAGGAACGGGTATTTGGAGTTGGACGACCAGCCGCCCATGATAACGCCGTAAACACCAAGCGACGAAATGGCAAAAAGATAAAGTATTCCGACATTTATATCTGCAACCGCCCACCCCTCGGCAACCGGGATCACGGCCCAGCCAGCAAGTGCAAGCACTGCGGTAACCAATGGTGCGAGAAGGAAAACGCCTTTGTTCGCACCGTCGGGAATGACAACTTCCTTGAGAACGAACTTCAGCAGATCAGCAAACGATTGCAGCAGTCCCCAAGGACCCACGACGTTCGGGCCACGCCGCATCTGGACAGCCGCCCAAATCTTTCTGTCCGCAAGAATGAGATAGGCCACGAAGATCAACAATGCGATCAGCAATGCGAGGCTGTGCGCAACGATCAGGCCGACTGTGATGGCTGCTTCCAACATTGCCCGCCCCTACTCCGCTGCGTCCAGTTTCTGGCCACGCCGCAGCGCCGAACACTCGGCCATGACTGCTGAAGCGCGGGCAATAGGATTAGTCAGATAGAAATCTTTAACAGGGCTTGCGAATGGTTTGGACCCAAGCTTGCCGCCCTGTTTTACAAGTTCGCCAAGATCATCCACATTGGCCGGCTCTACTTGATCGATCATGGCAAGATGCGGCGCGGCTTCATAAATTTTTGCACGCAATTCGCTGATCGAATTGTAGGACAATGTTTGGCCGAGTTTGTCAGACAGGGCTCGCAGTATTGTCCAGTCCTCGCGCGCATCACCTGGCGGGAACACAGCCCGAGACGTCATCTGAACACGGCCCTCCGTATTAACGTAAGTGCCTGATTTCTCGGTGTAAGCTGCGCCTGGCAAAATCACGTCTGCCCTGTGTGCGCCTGCATCACCGTGGCTACCCTGATAGATGACAAACGCATCTCCAAGAGCTTTCATATTCAATTCATCGGCGCCAAGCAGATAGACCACATCCATCTCGCCCTTACCAGCAGCAGTCAGCATCTTGCGGGCATCTTTTCCGCCTTCACCTGGCAACACACACAGATCCAGACCTGCAACGCGCGAGGCTACGGTATGCAGCACCGCAAGGCCCATCCAGTCAGAACCAGATTTTGTAGCCCCAACTTTGTCGGCAAGCTTCGCGGCTTGTCCCATAACCGCAAGACCGTCGGTGCGGTTCAGTGCGCCCTGTCCAAGGATAATCAAGGGGCGCTTGGCCCGCTTGAGAACAGAGTGGAATTTGCCCTTGCCATCGGCCAGGGATTTCAACGTATCAGCGCCGGCACCCAGGTAGTCATATTTGTAAGTCAGGTCAGCCTGCTCACCGATGACAGCAACCGGCACACCGTTATTGCGCCAGTGTTGCCGGATTCGGGCATTGAGCACCGGGACTTCCAGCCTGGGGTTTGAGCCCACGATAAGGATCGCATTCGCGTCATTGATGCCAGCGATACCGGGGTTGAACAGATAACCTGCCCGATTGCCTTTTTCACCGAGAGGAGTTCCATCCTGACGGCAATCAACGTTGGTGACGCCCAAAGCCGTCATAAGATCCTTGAGCGCGTACATTTCCTCAGCCGCGCAGAGGTCGCCGGCAATTGCCCCGATGCGGTCCGGCATCGTCGCCGACACCTTTTCGGCTATTGTAGCAAATGCTTCATCCCAGCTTGCTGGTGTCAGCTTGCCGTTCTTACGCATATAAGGCTGGTCAAGGCGCTGTGTACGCAAGCCGTCCCAAACAAAGCGTGTTTTGTCTGAAATCCACTCTTCATTCACGTCTTCATTGAGACGCGGCATGATCCTGAGCACCTCACGATCACGGGCATCAACACGGATTGCGGAACCGAGCGCATCCATCACGTCAATCGTTTCGGTCTTGCGAAGCTCCCAGGGGCGCGCCTGGAAGGCATACGGACGAGACGTCAGGGCGCCCACCGGGCACAGGTCAATCACATTACCTTGCAACTCGGACGTCATGGCCTTTTCGAGATACGTGGTGATCTCGGCATCTTCACCGCGTCCGGCAAGTCCCAGGTCCTCGACGCCGCCAACCTCGGTTGAGAAGCGGACACAGCGTGTGCAGTGGATGCAGCGCGTCATGATCGTCTTCACGAGCGGGCCAATATACTTATCTTCCACCGCGCGCTTGTTCTCGGCAAACCGATTCTTGTCGATCCCGTAGGCCATGGCCTGATCCTGCAGATCGCACTCACCGCCCTGGTCGCAAATCGGGCAATCCAACGGGTGGTTGATCAGGAGAAATTCCATCACACCTTCGCGGGCCTTTTTGACCATCGGTGTTTTGGTGAATATTTCTGGCGGTTGGCCCTCAGGCCCGGGACGCAAGTCAGCCACACCCAGGGCGCAGGAGGCCTGCGGTTTGGGCGGTCCGCCCTTCACTTCAACCAGGCACATGCGGCAGTTGCCGGCGATGGACAGCCGCTCGTGATAGCAAAAACGCGGCACCTCGGCGCCCGCCTCTTCACACGCCTGAAGGATCGTATAGTGGGCAGGGACCTCGATTTCCTCGCCGTCGATCTTAACTTTGCGCAAGTCACTCATATCTGGTCCCTACTCCGCAGCCTGCAGCGATACAGCGCCATCCGGGGCCGGATTGGCCGCGTACTGGTCAATGCGTTCTTCGATTTCGTGTCGGAAATGGCGGATCAGTCCCTGAACTGGCCAAGCTGCCGCATCCCCAAGGGCGCAAATGGTGTGGCCCTCGATCTGGTATGACACATCAAGCAGCATGTCGATTTCACGCTTTTCCGCCTGGCCCCTGGCCATGCGCTCCAGCACACGCCACATCCAGCCGGTCCCTTCCCGGCACGGTGTGCATTGGCCGCAGGATTCGTGCTTGTAGAAATAGGCCAAACGGGCAATCGCGCGGATCATGTCTGTGGACTTATCCATCACGATCACAGCCGCGGTACCAAGCCCCGATTTCAGATCACGCAAAGTGTCAAAATCCATTGGCATGTCTTTGCAGGTGCTGGCCGGCAAGCAGGGAACGGACGATCCGCCCGGAATGACGGCTTTAAGATTGTCCCAACCGCCTCTTACGCCGCCTGCATGTTTTTCGATCAACTCCCGAAACGGAATGCCCATCGCTTCTTCCACGTTGCACGGGGTGTTCACGTGGCCTGAAATGCAGAAGAGCTTGGTTCCCACATTGTTTGGGTGCCCAATGCTGGAGAACCAGTCCGGACCGCGCCTAAGGATTGTTGGAACAACCGCGATACTTTCCACATTGTTCACGGTGCTGGGCGCGCCATACAAGCCCACATTTGCGGGGAATGGCGGCTTCAGGCGCGGCTGGCCTTTCTTGCCCTCCAGGCTTTCCAGCAGCGCAGTTTCCTCGCCGCAGATATAGGCGCCGGCGCCGTGGTGAACATAGAGATCGAAATCCCAGCCGTTCTTGTTATTCTTGCCGATCAATTTGGCTTCGTAGGCTTCATCAACAGCGGCCTGAAGGGCTTCACGTTCACGAATGAACTCGCCGCGCACATAGATGTAACCGGCGTTGGCGCCCATGGCAAAACCAGCAATCAGGCAACCCTCGACGAGCAGATGCGGATCATGGCGCATGATCTCTCGGTCTTTGCAGGTGCCCGGCTCGGATTCGTCCGCATTGACAATGAGATAATGGGGCCGGCCATCAGAGACCTTTGGCATAAAGGACCATTTGAGGCCTGTCGGGAAGCCGGCGCCACCCCGGCCTCGCAAACCAGAGGCCTTGACCTGATCAATGACACCGTCGCGGCCAAGTTCCAGGATGTTCTTCGTACCATCCCAAGCGCCGCGCTTCTTCGCAGCTCGCAAGCCCGGAGACTCGAAGCCATACAGATTGGTGAAGATGCGATCTTTATCTTGAAGCATTGTCAATTCACCTCGGCTTTTTGCCAAAGACGCGGATGTATTCTTCTGTGCCGCCGCGGGCCAAAGCATCCGCCTGCTTCACCCAGTCGTCGCGCTTGATACGCCCTTTGAATTTCAGGTAATCGTCCACCCATTCAAATTCCGGCTTCTGCCACTTTGCAATCTGCGCAAACTTGTAAATGCCAAGGTCGTTCAGAACCCCTTCGAGTTTTGGACCGACGCCGGAGATCTTCTTCAGGTCATCAGGCTGCTTCGGCGCCTTAACGCCCCGCGGTTTCTTGGATTTTGTTGCTGATACCAAAGCGACGGGTTTATCGGTTGCTGCTTCTGTTTTCTTCGGAGCGGACTTTTTTGCACCGGATGTTGGTTTTGTGGCGGTTGCTTTTGCCGGGGGTGCCTTGGTCTTTGCTGCTGTGGCGGACTTTTTCGCTGCTGCTTTGGGTTTAGCGCTGGTCTTGCCACCAGTGATATCCAGAAGCGTCAGCGCACCGCCGAGGGGTTCGGACCTGTGGCGGCCATTCTGGGGACCGGGCTTGACTTCCTTGCCTGCACGCATGTCCGCCAAAATCTGCTCGAAGCTTTCCGGCGTCAAGTCTTCATAATAGTCCTTGTTGATCTGAACCATCGGCGCGTTTACGCACGCGCCGAGACATTCGACCTCCACCCAAGACAACTTACCATCCTCGGTGACATCCATCTGCTCGCCGATCATCTTCTGGCAGACCGCTTTTAAATCTTCTGATCCGCGCAGCATGCAAGGGGTTGTGCCACAAAGCTGCACGTGGAATTCACCTACGAGCTGAAGGTTGAACATTGTGTAGAAAGTGGCGATCTCATAGACCCGAATGTAAGGCATATCGAGATATTCAGCTGTCCAGCGAATGGCCGGCTCGGAGACGCAGCCCTTGTTCTGCTCCTGAACACGCCAGAGAAGCGGGATTACGGCTGAGGCCTGTTTGCCTTTGGGATACTTTTTGACGGCTTCGCGGGCGAACGACTTTGTATCGCGTGAAGGCGAAAAGGATTCCGGTTGAACTTCAGCAAGGCGCCGCGCACTCATCGGTCGACCTCCCCAAACACAATATCCAGCGAGCCGATAACAGCTGACACATCAGCAAGCATATGCCCACGGCAAAGGAAATCCATTGCCTGCAAATGTGCAAATCCCGGTGCACGGATTTTACAACGATAGGGTTTGTTAGAACCATCAGATACCAGATAGACGCCGAATTCGCCCTTTGGCGCTTCGACGGCGGCGTACACTTCACCTGCAGGCACGTGATATCCCTCAGTATAAAGCTTGAAGTGATGGATCAGCGCTTCCATCGACTTTTTCATTTCCGGGCGCTTCGGCGGCACGATCTTTCCATCTTTTGACGAAATCGGCCCCTGCCCATCCGGCGAATTGAGCTTGTCGATGCACTGCTGCATGATTTTCACCGACTGACGCATCTCTTCCATACGGATAAGATAGCGGTCGTAGCAATCGCCATTCTTACCGATGGGTACGTCAAAATCGAGCTCGTCGTAACATTCGTAGGGCTGCGACTTACGCAAGTCCCACGCCGCCCCTGAACCGCGGACCATGACGCCGGAGAAGCCCCAAGCGAACGCGTCATCAAGAGATACAACGCCAATGTCCACATTGCGTTGTTTGAAGATGCGGTTGTTGGTCAGCAAACCTTCAATATCGTCCAGCACTTTGGGATGGTGATCACAAAAGCCTGCGATATCATCGATCAACGCTTGTGGCAGATCCTGATGAACACCGCCTGGACGCACATATGCGGAATGCATGCGAGAACCTGAGGCTCGCTCATAAAACACCATGAGCTTCTCGCGCTCTTCAAATCCCCATAGCGGCGGCGTCAAGGCGCCCACGTCCATTGCCTGGGTCGTCACGTTCAACAAGTGCGACAGCAGACGTCCGATCTCGGAGTAGAGCACCCGGATCAGCTGGCTGCGCTTGGGGACCGTGATGCCCAATAGTTTCTCCGTCGCCAGGGCAAAGGCATGCTCCTGGTTCATGGGAGCCACGTAGTCGAGACGGTCGAAATACGGGACCGCCTGCAAATATGTCTTTGTTTCGATCAGCTTCTCGGTGCCGCGGTGCAACAGGCCGATATGCGGGTCAACGCGCTCAACCACTTCGCCGTCCAGTTCGAGCACGAGACGCAGAACGCCGTGAGCCGCCGGATGTTGCGGTCCGAAGTTGATATTGAAATTTCTTATGTCAGCTTCGGCCATGATCAGTTCGCCTTCTCATCACCGGGCAGCACATAGTCTGTGCCTTCCCAGGGACTGACATAGTCAAATGAACGGAATTCCTGAACTAGTTTCACCGGCTCATAGACCACACGCTTCTGTTCGTCGTCATAACGAACCTCTTTATATCCGGTGGTCGGGAAATCCTTGCGGAGCGGGTAACCATCGAACCCGTAGTCGGTCAGGATGCGGCGCAGATCCGGGTGGCCGGAGAAAATGATGCCATAAAAATCATAGGCTTCGCGCTCGAACCAGTCGGCCATTGGAAAAATGCTGATCGCGCTGGGGACCGGTGTGTCCTCATCCGTCTCAATCTTCACCCGGATCCTCTGGTTCTGATACGGGCTGAGCAGGTGGTAGACCACGTCAAACCGCTTTTCACGTCCCGGATAATCGACCCCTGCGATGTCGATCGGAACCACGAACTGGCAGGTGGTATCATCCCGCAAAAGCTTCAGAACTTTGAGGATATGGTCCGTCACTACGACCACATTCAGCTCTCCATGGGAGATGTCTGTGCTGATCACATCATTGCTCAGCTTGCCGGAGATGTACTCGGCAAGATCCCGCAAGGCATCGAGTGCCTCAGGTTTGGTTTGATCGTTCATGCTTCGCTTTGTCTTTTCTCAGCGTTCGATCGTGCCCGTACGGCGGATTTTCTTCTGCAACTGCAAAACACCGTAGAGCAGCGCTTCAGCCGTGGGCGGACAGCCCGGTATATAGATATCGATGGGCACGATCCTGTCGCATCCGCGCACCACCGAATAGGAATAGTGATAATAACCGCCGCCATTGGCGCAGGAGCCCATGGAAATGACGTAACGCGGTTCAGGCATCTGGTCGTAAACCTTGCGCAGCGCAGGCGCCATCTTGTTGGTCAACGTGCCCGCCACAATCATCACATCGGATTGCCGCGGAGAGGCTCGTGGAGCAAAGCCGAAACGCTCTACGTCATAGCGCGGCATGGAGGTGTGCATCATTTCGACAGCGCAGCAGGCAAGCCCAAAGGTCATCCACATCAACGAGCCCGTGCGGGCCCAATTGATCAGATCATCTGTACTGGTGACCAGGAAGCCCTTGTCTGCCAATTCATTGTTGATGGACACATAGAATGGATCTGCAACTGCAGTTGCCAAACGAGGTGCACCATCAGGTCTCTCGATTAATCCCATTCGAGTGCTCGCTTGCGCCATTCATAAATGAAGCCAATGGTCAGAACACCCAGAAAAACCATCATCGACCAGCAGCCGAAAATGCCAACTTCCTTCAGGGAAATAGCCCAGGGAAAGAGGAACGCAACTTCAAGGTCAAAGATGATGAAAAGGATGGCGACGAGGTAGAACCGAACATCAAACTTCATGCGCGCATCATCGAAAGCTTCAAAGCCGCACTCATAAGCCGACAGTTTTTCGGGATCCGGCCGGCGAATTGCTAGAATAAAGGCCGAAACAAGCAGTCCCAGTCCAATCGCCAAGCATACACCAATGAAAATGACTATCGGCAGATAGTCTCGAAGAAGCTCATCCATAACGTGCCGCGTTTACCCCTGCTCCACTGCCCCGGGACTCGGGACAGCACCTTCGTTGCCGCGCGTGTTAGCGCACCCCATAGCAACACGCAAGACCAATGGCAGCTTAACACACATAGAACACTCGTAGATTATTGAATTTGTGGCATTTCGGGTTCACATCATAACCCGTTAGACCGTTTGTGGAACATTCCTATCTCTCAAAATGATTGGTCATCGTCATATTCCACATATTTTGCATCTTGTTCTCATGCAAAATGACGGCATGGAATATCTCAGAATTTCAATCCATGTGGCTCTGCGAACCGGTCTCAGAAAAACCCGCAAGTTGCTGCGCTCAAAAGGACCCGACGACAGGGACAAGACGGCAAGCCTGCTCACAGATGCGGTGATGGAAACGCTTGATCAGTATGAAGTGACAAAAAACCGTGATCCCTTCGTTAGGACAGGACCGTTGCCGCAAGAAAGCTTGGATAGCTATTCAATCTGTCGGAGTTCATGATTGATTTTTCAGGAAGATCGCGGCGAAGTGGCAGGCCCTAGGGGAATCGAACCCCTCTTTCCAGGTTGAAAACCTGGCGTCCTAACCGATAGACGAAGGGCCCGCGGATCGCGATAAGCGCCTCTCTCTAACGACTGATTTGGGGAATTGCAACCCTGATTATTGCCTATTTTCCACCGCCCACTGGCAAAGCAATATCGTCAATTAAAAGCTGGGGTGTTCTGGACCCTCCCCAGTCATTCGCAGCAAGACGCCCAAGCACATGCAGCGGTATCTGGCGCTCGGACAATAGCGTTTCACCAAGCTCCGTCCCGACGGATCTGAAGGCAATTGCCTGAAGGCGGGAACCGTCGCCTGCCACGAGCTGACAGCGCACATGATCCTTACCTGCGAGATCTGCATAAGCGATCCGGTGTGCGGGGAATGCGAAGATTGGATGGGGATTGCCGGCACCGTAGGGCCCTGCCCTTTCGAGCAGATCAATCAGCTCCAACGTTGCCCCGCTAGCTGATAAGGCGCCATCCACCTCAAGGGCGGAATCGGCCATCGCTGCTGTTGAATCTCTTTGCAGAACCTCTTCCATATGCGCCCGTAGAGCACCCAGCTTGTCGCGCTGAAGTGTCAACCCTGCCGCCATCGCATGACCGCCGCCTTTTACAAGTATGCCGGCCTCAACCGCACTCGTGATTGCAGCCCCAAGATCTACCCCTTGGATGGAACGTCCCGAGCCGGTGCCTTCGCCATTTGCACCAAACCCTATGGCTATTGCTGGCCTGTTGAAGCGTTCCTTGAGCCGGCTTGACACCAGTCCGAGCACACCCGGATGCCAGTCTTCGCCAGCGACAATGATGATTGGCAAACTTGTGCTCTCGCCGAGTGAGCCTTCGGCCTGTCGCACAGCATCATCCACCAGTTGCAGTTCGATCTGCTGACGCTGCTTGTTCAATTGCTCAAGCGCCTGAGCGGTCTCAGAGGCTTGCCCCCTGTCGGTCGCAGACATCAGCTTGATCCCGAGCTCCGATCGCCCCAGACGGCCCGCCGCGTTGATTCTTGGCCCAAGAACAAAGGCAAGTGCATGCGCATCCGGCTTGCGGCTGAGGTGGGCGGTGTCCGCGAGGCAGGCAATGCCAATATTCCGCCGTTGCGACATCATCTTGAGGCCTTGGGTCACGTAGGCCCGGTTTACCCCTTGCAAGGGCACTACATCGCAAACCGTGCCCAGGGCCACCAGATCGAGCCATGACAACAATTCCGGGGCATCAAGTCCCTGCTCGGCATACCAGCCGGTGTCGCGAAGTTCCCGGTTAACCGCAGCCACAAGCAAAAAGGTCACCCCAACAGCTGCCAAATGGCCCTGTCCGGACAAATCATCCAGACGGTTCGGGTTGACCACAGCAACGGCTTTCGGCAGCTCCTGGTCAGCCTGGTGGTGATCCACGATTACAACTTCCAGCCCCAGATCATTGGCATGCTCAAGCGGGTCGTGCGCTCGTATCCCACAATCAACCGTGATCAAAAGTTGAGCCCCGCGATCCCTAAGATTGGAGATCGCCTCCTTGCCTGGGCCGTAGCCTTCCGTCAATCTGTTGGGGATATGAATGTCAGCGGTGCGGTCCAGCGACTTTAGAAATTGCAGCAGAAGAGTGGAAGACGTGGTGCCGTCCACGTCATAGTCACCGATGATGGCGATTTGTTCGTCCGTGACAATGGCTTCAGCGACGCGCTTTGCAGCCTTTTCCATGTCCTGCAGAGTGTGCGGATCGGGCATCATCTCCCGCAAGCTTGGTGACATGACACTCGCAACGGAATCGAGTTCGACTCCGCGTGCGGCCAGGACACGACCCAATAGTTCAGGCAGATCGTTTTGCTGGGAAATCGCCCGAGCGACACGGTCCTGCATCGGCCGCGCGCGCCATGCGTTGCCGGTCACAGATTTTTCGACACCCAGAAAGTTTTGCATGCCGCTCACGTGACTTAGTCGAATTTGGACGCGTTGTGCTGCGCCTTGATCCAGCGCAGCGTTCCGTTGGCCGACCGCATCACAACAGTTTCAGTTGAGATCGTGTCCTTGCCAAACTTAACGCCCTGAAGCATCGATCCTGACGTTACCCCAGTGATAGAGAACAGCACATCACCAGAAGCCATTTCGTTGAGTGTGAACTTACGCTCGAAGTTCTCAACGCCCATCTTTGCAGCGCGTGCCTTCTGTTCCGCGCTCGAGGTGACCAGACGTCCCTGCATCTGACCGCCGGTGCAGCGCAAGGCAGCAGCAGCCAGCACACCTTCCGGTGCACCACCGACGCCCATATAGATGTCAACGCCGGTCTCTTCCGGAGTCGTCGTGGCAATGACACCGGCAACATCACCATCCGTGATCAGGAGCACCGATGTGTCTACGCTGCGGACGGCTTCAATAATCTTTGCATGCCTTGGACGATCAAGAATGCAGGCCGTAATTTCGTTTGTCGCAACGCCTTTGGCCTCTGCCAAGCGTTTGATGTTTTCTTCAGGCGGCACATCAAGATCCACCAGGTCGGGCACGTAGCCTCCGCCAATGGCAATCTTTTCCATATAAGTGTCAGGCGCATGAAGCAGCGTTCCACCTTCGGCCAGCGCAATGACGGTTAGCGCGTTTGCCATGGCCTTCGCCGTCAATGTAGTGCCTTCCAGCGGGTCGAGCGCGATATCGACCTTGGGACCCTTACCGGTACCAACCTTCTCGCCGATATAGAGCATGGGCGCTTCGTCCCGTTCGCCCTCTCCGATAACAACGGTTCCATCAATATCCAGCTTGTTGAGCTCACTGCGCATGGCGTCGACGGCGACCTGATCAGCCGCTTTTTCGTCACCACGCCCCCGCAATCTTGCTGAAGCAACTGCAGCACGCTCTGTGACACGCGCCAGTTCGATCACCAGTTCCTGGCCCAGTCCGCTTTTATTTTCTGCCATCGTCTTTCCTCGCACTCGTGCGCTATCAAGAGAACCGTTCGATACGGATCATTCGTGGTTTGTCGGCGAGATGTCCGCCTTTTTCAATTTCTTCGAGTGCAGCGCGCACATCCCGTTCCATGGTGTCATGGGTAATGATAATGAATGGGGCTGTTTCCCGCGGTGTGTTTTCGCCTGGGTTGTCCGAGGTGTGCTGCACAATCGATTCCAGAGAAATGTTGTGATCCGCCATGCGTTGAGCGACGGCAGCCACTTCACCTGGCCGGTCAAACAACTCCAGCGCGATGTAATAACCACCTTCATGGGCCCGCATTTGCGCCTTCTGGTAAGGTTTCAACGCCGACGCGGGAAGTCCGAGTGGAGGCACCAGATTGCCGCGGGCTATGTCCACAATATCCGCCATCACGGCTGACGAAGTCGGCCCGGCCCCTGCCCCGGCGCCCTCAAGCATCAGATTCCCCACGTAGTCGCCTTCCAGTCCTACGGCGTTGAGCACGCCGTCAACTTCAGCGATGTTCGATCCTTTCGGGACGAGGGTCGGATGTACCCGTTGTTCGATGCCGTCTTCGGTTTCGACCGCGACGCCCAGAAGCTTTATCTTGTAGCCCAAATCATCCGCAGCCTTGATGTCCTGCAGCGCGATATGTTCGATGCCTTCCACATACATTGAGGGAAAATCAATCTCGCAGCCAAACGCAAGCGATGTCAGGATGGCGAGCTTGTGGGCAGCATCAAATCCACCGATGTCGAATGTTGGTTCCGCTTCGGCATAACCCAAGTCCTGCGCTTCCTGAAGAACATCGGCAAAATCGCGTTCTTCATTACGCATTTTCGTGAGGATGAAATTGCAGGTGCCGTTCATGATGCCGAATACGCGACTGATTCGGTTGCCGGTGGCGCATTCGCGAATTGTCTTGACGATCGGGATGCCGCCTGCAACGGCCGCCTCGTAGTTCAGGGCAACACCATTGGTTTCAGCAAGTCTGGCCAATTCATTGCCGTGCATTGCTAGCAATGCCTTGTTGGCTGTTACAACATGCTTGCCCGCATTCAGAGCCGCTTCCACAGCCGATTTCGCAGGCTCGCCATCACCGCCCATCAACTCGACAAACACATCAATATCGGCAGAGACTGCAATTTCCCCGGGAGTATCGGCCCATTTGATGCCAGAAAGATCTATTCCGCGATCCTTTGAACGATCACGAGCGGTTACACCGCTTACCTCCAGTGTCGTCCCGGCACGCAGCTTCAGCAAATCGTTATGTTGCGTAACAATATTAACAAGACCCGCACCAACAGTGCCGAGTCCGGCAATACCCAGCCGGAGATGATTGCTCATAAGGAATTTCGCTTCGAATCAAGTGTACTGAACCACAGCACACTTATGGATTGGTCGCTGCCGGGATGCAAGAATTGCCCGCAAAAATAGATGAGGCCAATTCAGCTGGCCTCGCGGTTATCCATAGACCACAAGCCCGTTACTGCAGAACCAGGTCTACCCGCCATGGATCGCGCTTTTTGGTTGGCCGCTCGTCCATCATCGCAAAAACCATGTCTTCCAACTTCAAACCGTAGACACGCAGAAACATACTTGTGGCCTTGGCATGCTTCTTGGCCTCAAGCCTGGCTTTTTCACGCGCTTGAGCATGCTTCTTCCCACTTTTGGCTTGAGCAACGCCAATGACCTTTATCTTCTTGTTCTGGGTGCGCGCTTCCTTGACAAATTTTGAGAGCTTTTCGCTTTGTTCGCCCACCAAGGTATAACCAGCTTTCGGTCGGCAAAGACGATGTAAGAAACGGATCGTTTGTCCGCGGCAACGGCGCGGGCACATCGGTGTTGATTGATCCGGTGGTGATACTGTTGTCCGCAAGCAGAGCCGCGGCAGTTGCCTTTGACCCACTGCGCGAAGTGGTTTTGCAGGCGGCGAGCGACACCGCGATGCCAACAACATCAGCGGTCAATGCGATTCTCTTGATCTGTTCCCTAAACCTAACAGACATACCGTCATCCCTTCGACTGAAGCCCACGCTGGATTACAAACCATCTCCCACCTGCAATCAGACCTGACAATTTTCGCGCGAAGGGCTTAAATCCCCGTTAACTTAAAAATTGATATGCATAAGATATGGGCTAACCTAACGGAAGTTGCGGTTCTGACTGTCCGCGCCCACGTGCAATTGAAGGTGTCTGAAACCGCTTACCCTCAAGAATTTCAGGGACTGTCAGCATCTGCATTCGCGGATAGTGTATGCCGCTCACATCCAGATCACCAGCCTGCGCCATTTCCTGATGAAATTTACGCCGTTTGCGGTCGCCCAAATCTTTAAGCACGATCAGTCCGGCCATAGGGACATTTTCCCGTTCAAGAACGCCCCTCAGATCGCGCACAACGCCGATTCCGACATTTGCGCCTCCCTTGACCTCAAGCACCATGCTTTCAAGGTTGCGTCCCCCCATGTCAAAATAGAGTCGACCATCAATGCCACCATCCGCCGTCTTGCGAGCCGTCACGAAGCCATCAATCTGTTCTACGGCCCATTTCTGAAAGTGATACTTGTCGCGCTTCCAAAGATCAAGTGCCCCTTCAAGGCTATGCGGTACTCCCTCAATTTCATAATCTGTGCCTTCCCGCAAACCAAGCCGATCTTCCAGCCGAACCTTCGCGACACGCTTGATTGCGTGAATGGCTATATCAATCCCGATCCACTTGCGGTCAAGTTTGTGGGCAGCTTCCAGCGTCGTGGCACACCCGCAGAACGGATCGAACACCACATCACCCTTGTTGGTGCTGGCAGTAATGATCCGCTCCAACAGGGCAAGTGGTTTTTGAGTCGCATAACCAAGTCTTTCCCTATGGGTCGTTGCCAACATTGAAATTTCCCACCAGTCGCGGGCGGTTACAATTGAATACGTCCCTTTTTGATCTTTATAATATTTAACGGCACCACCATGGCCGCCTCCTGATTGGCCGTAGGATTTGATCTTTAACTGATTAAATTTGCAATGTCTTTGATTTCTTGCATAAAAGAGAATTGTATCATGTTTTTTGGCAAACCAGCGCCTGCTTGCGCCGCCGGACTTGTAACACCAAATGATCTCATTGCGAAAATTCCCGTGCCCGAAGATGGCGTCCATCATCACCTTGATGTAGTGACTGGCGGTCGGGTCGCAGTGCAGATAGATTGAGCCGGTCGGTTTGAGAATGCCGCGCATGGGCAAAAGTCGCTCAGTCATGTAGCTGAGATAGGCAAGCAGACCAGGCTGGGTCCTGCGAAGAGCGTTACACCAGATTTTCCAGAACTCTGCTATCTCATCGTCAATATTGGCTTACCGCATCAAGATCGGCATTAGGCGGATAGCACGCTCCCGCTCTGCGTCCAGCGTCCATAAATCGCAGAACGCCTCTATTTGATCAGGCAGAGGGCGACCCGTTTCATCCTTGTAAATTGCGTTGTAGTTGCGCTTGGAATTGAACGGTGGGTCGAGATAGATCAGGTCCACGCTGCCAAGGGGCATATCCTGGATGATCGTCAAACAGTCGCCATAATAGAGCTTGTTCATGCGAAGCACCCCTGCATGAATGCACCAAAGGCATTGTCGTTCTTGCGCTGATTATACTTCCAACACGCTTCGGCAATACCTTGCAGTAAAATCTGGCCTTGCTCAGTGGCCATTTGGGCACGAATGCGCTGCTGCATATACCAGGCAAATGGCTGGGTCATATCCAGATCACGCGCTAACTGACAACTGGACAGGCTTTTCTTGGCATTCACGATTAGCGCAATACCCGGAAACCACTTTTGAAGCGGTATCTTCGTTTTCTCAAAGACCGTGCCCGAAAGAACATTGAAGCTGGACTTGCAGCCGTAGCAACTCCAGCGGCCAACCCGGCCTTGATCGTCCTTCCGGGCAACGCTAGCTGAGCCGCAATGCGGGGCGTCTCCCCAACGGACTTTCTCAAGATGAGCGATGCAGGCTTCCTAGTCCGGAAACCTGTAGAAAACGCTGGTGATGTTCATGATGGCCTCCCTATGGCATATTGATAGCTCAGTAAGAACTTCTGGTCAACCCCATACCTTATTATTACTTAAAAATTTACGCTTTCGACTTTGTAATGAATTGAAATTGTCGCGTTTGGACGCTACGTAAGCCAAATCTCAACAGGAGCACGCGCCAAAAATGGCGGAAGGCAAATCTTCCCTGCCCGGTGGTTTATTTTTGAACCATACCGTGAGCAATCCCGATGAATTTATGACGAACATGGCGAAAGTCATGGATCACACGGCAAAGATCGCCGGTCTTTTGGCGAAGAAGGCCGAAACCGCCGGCCAGCCCGGCGATGCCGCGACCGAAAGCGCGGAAGAAAACAAAACCGAGTTCAGCCGCGTTTCCGAAACGCTGGCCGAGGTGGCTAAGGGCTACATGACCAATCCTGAGAAGTTTGTCGCCACGCAACAGAAGCTTTGGCAGGGCCATTCGGCAATCTGGAACAATGCGTGGCAGAGATTTCTTGGCAATGAAGAAGCTCTGCCAGTGATCAGTCCTGCTGCAACCGACAGGCGGTTCAAGCACGAGGACTGGAGCAACAATCAGGTTTTTGACCTGATGAAGCAGTCCTATCTCTTCACAACCAAATGGGCAGAAGAGGCCGTTCAGAACGCCGATGGCATTGATGAACATACGCGTCAAAAGGCCCGCTTCTATGTGGAGCAGATCGCGAATGCCATTTCGCCAACGAACTTTGCCTTCACGAATCCAGAAGTTCTCAAACTGACACTCGAAACGAACGGTGCCAGTCTGGAGAAAGGATTTCGGCAGTTTGCGAAGGATCTGGCTCAGTCGGAAGGCGAGCTGCGCATAACCCAGACAGACATGAACGCATTCGCCGTAGGCGAAAACCTGGCACTCTCGCCAGGCAAGGTGGTCTTCCAGAACGATCTTATCCAGCTCATCCAATATGAGTCAGCAACCGAGAAGGTTTACAAGAAGCCTCTGCTCATCGTTCCGCCGTGGATCAACAAGTTTTACATTCTCGACCTGACACCAGAGAAGTCCTTTATCCGCTGGGCAACCGAACAAGGTTTCACAGTTTTCGTCATCTCCTGGGTGAACCCGGACAAGCGACAGGCGCTTAAAACTTTCTCTGACTACATGCACGAAGGCATTCTATCGGCGTGTTCGGCCATTGAAGATGCTACCGGCGAAAAACAGATCAACGCGATCGGGTATTGTATTGGGGGCACACTGCTTTCGGCAACCCTTGCCTATTTGGCCGCCAAGGGCGAAGAGCGCATCAGCTCTGCAACCTTCTTCACGACCCAGGTGGACTTTGAGCACGCCGGAGACCTGAAAGTCTTTGTCGATGAAGAACAGATCAGCGCCGTCGAAAAGCAAATGGCCGAAACCGGGTTCATGGAAGGCGCCCGCATGTCCAAGGCGTTCAACATGTTGCGCTCGAACGACCTGATCTGGTCGTACGTCGTGAACAATTATCTCAAAGGGAAAGAACCGTTCCCGTTCGACCTTCTATACTGGAATGGCGATCCAACACGCATGCCAGCGTCAACCCATAGCTATTACCTGCGCGAATGTTACCTGAACAACAATATGAGTCAGGGCCGAATGGTACTGGATGGTGAGACGATTGATCTCTCGAAGGTCAAGATACCGATCTACAATCTAGCCACACGAGAGGATCACATTGCCCCCCTGCCCTCAACCTTCAAACTTGGCAGCATTTTTGGCGGGGATACCCGGCTTGTCGTGGCCGGATCAGGCCATATTGCCGGGGTCGTCAATCCGCCTGCCGCAAACAAATATCAGTATTGGACCAACGATGACGGTGCTCCGACGCTCACCGAATGGCTTGATGCCGCAACTGAGCATCCAGGTTCGTGGTGGCCTGATTGGGCAAACTGGACTGCGGCAAAGTCAGGCAAAAAAGTAAAGGCACGCAAGCCTGGCGATGGGAAGCTTGAGACCATCGAGGCCGCTCCAGGCGCCTTTGTCACGGTTCGCAGCTAGGACAGCAGCTTGCCTATCAGCAATCTGAACGCCTGTGCCGATTGCCTGAATTCTCCAGCAAAAAATCTGGAGAGGCACTGCTTGCCAACACTCACGTATGAAAGCGTGCCTGAAAATTTACCATTCAGTGCGGTGAGTGCTGCTCTGCGCCAAGCATACTGATCGCGGCACTTCGCATAATAGGCTTTGCCTCCAAACAGGAGATTTTCAAACGGTTTGGCCGGTCGGTAGTCCGCTGCGCCAAGCTTGTTTGCTTCATGCTGGACATAATCCACCAGCGGCTCAGGCAAGAACTTCACTTCACCAAGCTGGCAGGCCACAAGGGCAACCCAATGATCGTGCAGGATCTGCTTGGTGTTTGCCATGGGAAAGCTCGAAGCGGCTTCGGCCACATCCTTGCGAAACAAACAAGTCATGCCTGTCACCGAGTTCATGTTCAAAAGATCGACGAACTCAAATCGTTTTGAGCGTTTCTCATAACCGAACATCGAAGCTGCGATTACGTCCCCGGCTTCGGTTATTACCCTTGCATCTGAGTGGCATAACGCGATTTGACGATTACGGGACATGCAATTCGCCTGCTCTTCGAGTTTGCCGGCGCGCCAGACATCGTCTTGATCACAGAATGCAAATAGATCATTCGAGTTATCACTATGCTTCAATGCTTCCCGCATGCCCCGGGCAAAATTGCCGTGAACTCCCACGTTTTCAGGATTTATGACCAGCTTAAACCTCGGGTCATTCAAGTTTGCATGAATGCTTGCAATGCCTCTCTCAACTGGACCGTCCGCCACTATCAGAGCGCTAAAGTTTGCGTGTGTCTGTTGGGCAAGAGAGTTCAGCTGTTTGCGATAGAGGTCCGGATCCGGACGGAACAATCCAAGGATGACAAATATTCTCGGAGAACGTTCGCTGGTCATCAGGCTTCCGCCAGGAGCCTTGGTATGACCGCACCAAGCGCTTCGGGGTAACCAGGCAAACTGCAGCCAAACTTCCGTTTGAACTTATCCGTGTTCAGTCTTGAATTGGTGGGCCTCTTGGCCTTTGCCGGATAAGCAGAGCTATCTACAGCCGTTACATTGGCGTAAGGTCCGTTCAACGCTCGGCTTTGATGAAAAATTTCCCGGGCAAATTCGCACCAACTGCCTTCCTGCGCCCCAACCATGTGGTATGTGCCATAATACGAAGCTGTGTTCCCGTCCTGCTTTGACAGTTTTTCCAGCACCGCAAAAAGACCGTCGGCAATGTCGAGTGCACAAGTGGGGGCGCCGTGCTGATCATCGACCACGATGAGTTCATCCCGATCTTTTGCAAGATGCAACATTGTCTTCACAAAGTTCTTTCCGAACGGGCTGTAAACCCAAGCCGTCCGTAAGACTACATGTTTCTCGTTTGCATCAGCAACGAGCTGTTCGCCTTCCAGTTTCGATCGGCCATAGCTTGTCACCGGGCTGATTTCATCTTCTTCAGTAAGCGGCTGATCACCGCCGCCGGGGAACACATAGTCTGTGGACAGATGAACTATCGGTACGGATATTTCAGCGGCTGCGGCCGCCAGTACACCAGGCGCAATTGCATTGATTTCGCGCGCCAGTTCCGGCTCGTCCTCGGCCTGATCGACTGCCGTGTATGCGGCAACACTTAAAACTGCATCCGGCTTTTGGCGCAAGATCTCTTCCGCCAGGGCCTCCGGCGAACGCAAATCGAAATTGGGCCTGCCGAGGAAAGATAGCTCAATACCCGGCCAGTTTGCCTGCCGTTCAGCCATCGACAACGCGACTTGGCCCTGTGTGCCTGTGACCAGTGCCCACATCAGCTCTTGGCAGCAACGCCAACGCGCTCGCCGGCATATTTTATTTCTCGCAGCGGCTTCCACCAGGCTTCGTTGTCGAGGTACCACTTGATGGTCAGAGCGAGCCCATCCTCAAAACTGAGCGAGGGTTCCCAGCCGAGTTTTTTCTTGATCTTGCTGCAATCGATTGCGTATCGTCGGTCATGCCCTGGCCGGTCCGCGACGAATTTGATCAAGGACCGCCGGTCTTTGCCATCCGCGAGCGGCCTCAGGTCGTCCAGGCAATCACATATTGCTTCAACAACCTGGAGATTAGTTCGCTCGGCATTTCCACCGACGTTGTATGACTGGCCAAGTTCGCCTTCCAACGCAATCTTTACCAAGGCCTCAGCATGGTCTTCCACATAAAGCCAGTCGCGAACATTGGCACCTTTGCCATAGACAGGCAGCTCCTGACCATTCAGGGCATTCAATGTGATCAAGGGGATCAGTTTTTCCGGAAACTGGCAGGGCCCGTAATTGTTCGAGCAGTTCGACAGAACAACCGACAGACCATAGGTCTCGTGCCAGGCATTCGCAAAGTGATCGGACGCGGCCTTGGAAGCAGAATACGGCGAGGATGGTGCGTAGGGCGTTTCTTCAGTGAAGATCCCACTGTTGAAAGGCAGATCACCAAACACTTCGTCGGTAGAAATGTGGTGGAAACGGAACCTTGCCTTCGCCTCGCCCGTTAGGTTGGACCAATGCTCACGGGCCGCTTCCAGCATCCGGAACGTGCCAACAACATTGGTTTCCACAAATTCGCCCGGACCGTCGATCGAGCGGTCCACGTGACTTTCGGCTGCCAGATGCATGATGACATCGATTTGCTCAGTTACCAGCAACCCGGCCACTTGCGCCCGATCACAGATATCACCCTTGATAAACTTGTAGTTTGGCGCGTTTTCTACCGACGAAAGCGAAGCCAAATTGCCAGCGTAAGTCAGTTTGTCGAAATTTACGACGTGATGGCCTTGCTGAACCAGACAACGGCAAACTGCCGATCCAATAAAACCGGCTCCACCAGTCACTAAAATATGCATTGTTGTCCTCTAGTTATGCCAGGCATCCGGAATGTCGGCATCTTCTAATAAAGGCGCGCTCTTGTCCTTATCTGAAAGCTTGAGTTCGCGACCCTGCAATGGCCAATCAATAGCAAATCGAGGATCATTGAAGCGTATGGCGCGATCATGCTCCGGGGCGTATTTGCTGGATACCTTGTAAAGAAACTCACAGTTCGGTTCCAGCGTCAAATATCCGTGCGCCATACCATTCGGCACGAACAGCTGGTTCCATTTCTGTGCGGAAATTTCGACCCCTACCCATTGCCCGAACGTCGGGGAGCCCTTGCGGATATCTGCAACCACATCATATACGCTGCCTCTTGTCACACGAATGAGTTTGTCCTGAGCAAACGGCGGCAATTGATAGTGCAAACCTCTCAGGACCCCCTCTTCCGCCGAAAATGCATGATTGTCTTGCACCCAATGAACATCGATACCAGCTTCGGCAAACTTTTCCTGATTGTAGGTTTCGGAGAAAAACCCGCGCTCATCCCCGTATTTTGGCAGAGTAATCTCGAAGACGCCGGGAATTGCGAGTTCACGTAATACAAAACTCATGATGCAAGGTCGGCCACACACCGCTTCAGATAATCGGAATATTCCGTATCCCCGAGCTCTCTCGCTCGCCGCAAAACGTCTTCCGCCGAAATAAAACCTTGCAACAGAGCGATTTCTTCCGGGCAGGCAATCTTGATTCCTTGGCGGCTTTCGATAGTCCTCACGAAGGAAGAGGCATCGTGCAGGCTATCGTGGGTACCCGTATCGAACCAAGCATATCCCCTACCAAACTTTTCAACCCGTAAATCGCCTTGCTCAAGATACTTCACGTTTACATCGGTGATCTCAAGCTCATCTCGGGCTGACGGCTCGATGTTTCTGGCAATGTCAACCACCTGGTCATCGTAAAAGTAAAGCCCTGTAACGGCCCAATCGGATTTGGGTTCTTTCGGTTTTTCTTCAATTGAGGTTGCCAATTGAGATTGATGGTCAAAAGCGACCACTCCGTATCGTTTCGGGTCCCGGACCTTGTATGCAAAGACTGTAGCGCCAGATAATTGATCCGCAGCGGTTGCGCACACTTTTCCAAGCCCAGCGCCATAGAATACATTATCGCCAAGTATCAGGGCTGAGGGAGAACCCTCGACAAAATCAGCCCCGATGATAAACGCTTCCGCCAATCCCCGCGGCTCGACCTGCTGCGCATATGTGATGTTCATACCAAAAGCTGCGCCATCCTGTAAAAGTTGCTCGTAACTTCCCAAATGAGACGGCGTGGAAATCAACAACACGTCCTTGATCCCGCTCAGCATGAGCGTGCTGAGCGAATAGTAGATCATTGGCTTGTCGTAGATCGGCAACATTTGCTTGGATACGCCGAGCGTCACGGGGGAAAGACGTGATCCGGTTCCTCCAGCTAATATGATCCCTTTGCGCAAATCTCACACTCCTAATCGCCAGTTCTTGCTGAATATCCGCCACGCCAGAAGGCAAAAACCGGCACGCCTTCTGACGCCGTGGCGTGTAGCAGCTCAAATTCACTCGATCAAGCCATACACCCCGGGGCGCTTCGCCAGTTCGCAGAGAAGTTCAAATCAGCGTCCAAGCTGGTTGAATTTTTCTAATCTTCTGCTAGAGATTTTGTTGTGAGGATGCCCGCCGTAATTAAATGTAACGTCACGCGAACTCCAATTTGGAAGACGCAACGTGGACGGCGTTTGAGCGAGCACGCCAAGTAACGACAAATTTCGACTTAAGTCGAATGTTATTGATTGTTCTCAGCCACAACTTCGCCGGAGAACGTGGGATTGACACCGCGAACACGGTTATCCTGATCAACCGCGAAGGCCCACGCCGCCATCGTGCATACGATAAAATTGCCAAACCTGTTAGTGTTATTGCTCTCATTGGCTCGCCTGTTATTGTCCAAGTGTTGCCGCACCTGTTGTTAGGCTTTCATTAACGGAGTCACCACTTAAAAGCTGTGACAAATCTCACACATACCTGGAAAATTGACTTCACGGCCACCGGAGCCCAGCACGGAGTTTCCTAATTTGCCCAGCCATGTCATAAAATTGAGGGGAATGGATGGGTGATATGAAAACGCAAGTCGGCATTATCGGCGCAGGACCGGCAGGATTGCTTCTGTCCCAGCTATTGGACCTGAACGGCATTGAAAACATCGTGCTGGAACGCCAAAGCGCAGCTTATGTGCTGGGCCGGATTCGCGCTGGAGTTCTGGAGCGTGGCACTTGCGCGCTTTTGGACGAAGCTGGTGTTGGTGCCCGAATGAACAGCGACGGTCTTGTTCATACCGGCATAGAACTTTGCAGCAATGGCACGATGCAGAGGGTCGACCTTTCGACCCATGACAGCAACGCGTCTGTGATGGTGTACGGACAAACAGAAATCACCAAGGATCTTATGGAAGCCAGAACGGTGACCAACGGGCAACTCATCTACAAGGCCCAGAATGTGCAGATCTTGGGACTTGATTCCGACAACCCTGTTCTGCGTTACACCAAGGATGAACAGGAATGCGAAATCGCGTGCGATTTTGTTGCAGGCTGTGATGGTTTCCATGGGGTTAGCCGGCAGAGCATGCCGACTACAGCACTTCAAACATACGAGCGCGTTTATCCGTTCGGCTGGCTGGGGCTTCTTTCTGAAACAACCCCTGTGAATGATGAACTCATTTATGTGAGCGATGACACAGGATTTGCGCTGTGCAGCATGCGCTCCAGGACCCGCAGCCGTTATTATCTGCAATGTGCGCTTGATGAGAAGCTCGACGATTGGCCTGAGGACCGGTTCTGGGACGCCCTAAAACAAAAGCTGCCTGCCCGATTGGCAGAAACATTGGAAACTGGTCCGGCGCTCGAAATGAGCATCGCACCACTGCGCGGTTTCGTGACAGAACCCATGCGCCATGGACACTTGTTTCTCGCCGGAGATGCCGTCCATATTGTGCCGCCCACCGGAGCGAAGGGGTTAAACCTGGCGGCCTCGGATGTGCGTTTCCTCTCCCGTGCGCTCATCGCATTTTACAAGGAGAACAAGAGCGCGTTACTGGATAGCTACTCGCAGGATTGCCTGCGACGGGTCTGGAAAGCGCAACGTTTCTCATGGTGGATGACAAGCCTCCTGCACCGCTTTCCGGACGCATCCGACTATGATCGCCAGCTACAATTGTCGGAGCTGGATTATCTTGGCACTTCGTCGGCAGCGCAGGCCGCGCTGGCTGAAAATTATGTGGGATTACCCTACTCTTGACCAGAACATTCAATCCAACTTGCCACCACCACATCGACGGATATCGGCGAAAACGACTGGTTCTCGAGCCTGTTTTTTTGCAACGTCCAGCCACAACAAAGAAATCTGAGCGCTAATGGAAAATCTGGTTTTCATTGCGCTTCTGGGATTGATTTCCGGCCTTTCCATCGGATGTATCGGGATCGGAGGCGTAATCCTTGTGCCGGGCCTCTTCTACCTCATTGGCATTCCGATACAGATCGCCATTGCGGCCGCGATGATGGGCTACTTGCTGACCGGTCTCATAGGTACAATCGTTTATGCTGGAAACAAATCCATCAACTGGTCAATGGCCGGCTGGTTATGTGCCGGTGCCATGCCCGCCGCGATTGCCGGTGCCTGGATAAGCAACAACGTGCCGGGTTTCGCTTTGGAGCTCGTTGTCGGGGTGCTTACCGCGGCCTCGGGTTTGCACACGCTGACGAGCAGCAATGCCGACGATGCAGGCCGAACAAAATTGAACAAGGGCACCCTGGTTAGCATTGGCGTTGTGACCGGTGTCCTTTCTGCGATTACCGGCACTGGTGGTCCGCTCGTGCTGGTGCCCATGATGCTATGGCTTCAAGTACCGGTTTTCACAGCGATTGGTCTCAGTCAGGCTGTCCAGCTGCCGATCGCAGCTATGGCCACTGCCGGCAACTTTGCGTTTGGAACGTCGTATATAAAACTGGGGGCAGTTCTGGCAGTCGGGCTCGCAACCGGCTCCTACGGTGGTGCACAGCTTGCCCACAAACTGCCTCGTGAAGGATTGAAACGCCTCGTCGCCACCGTCTTAATTCTGGTTGGCATAATGATTATCATCAGAATTCTTTCGCGCCTGTTCTAAGAAGCAGAGGCGCTGGCGCATTCAGGAGATTACCCATGGCTGACGATAGTTTCGATCCATCGCTCCCGGACACAGCTACCGGCACATACGCATTCAGCCTTTGGCGATCCATATCGGCGCAGAGATTAGCGGTGCAGATTTGCGCCATCCTTTGGAACCCGAGATCCTGATACTAACGGCCCTCAGGTTTGGCCGTTTTGGGTCCAATCGCGAGATACGCCTGATTTGATTGCCGTTGGTTCTTTCATGAGCCGGGTCCAGGCATTACATCCGGCAGCAAGAAGGCCTGCCTGATCTTCAAGGAGGCGGTTGGAGAGCCCGTTCTCCCGAAGAGATTGCCAGACCTTCTCGACCCGATTGAGCTCCGGTGATCTGGCGGGCAGGAAGATCAGGGTCAGGGTCTTCGGCCCCTTCACCTCGCCGGATGTGTGCCCCGGCGCGCGGTCCATCAGGACGGCGGCCTGAGCGCCTTTTGCAACGGTCCGGCTGATCTCCTTGAGAGGCAGGTTCCTTGTTCCAGTGTCCGCCCCCATGGCACCATGGCAGCATCAGGGCCGCGCCGGTCTCCCTGTCTGCGCAAACCGCGCCGGACAGACAGGCCGGTTTGTAACGCTGATCGGCTGGCCATCGCGGTCTCGTCCCCTTGCGCGCCCGGATGCGGGGTCGCGGCCGGTCTTCTGGCCAGCCGGTCTTCTGGCCGATGCGGGCCTCGTCCTGAACCAGGCCCCGATCGGCTTGTCCGCCGGACCGTGGTTCAAAGGGGAGGCAAGGCTTTGGGGGACGTTTTTTTGAAAGCCTCCATGAGGTCCGGGTGTTGCGGGCGCCTGGTGATGCGGGAAAAGCCGGGCGCTGCAGGCAGCCTGGAGAGGGTCCTCTCGTGAGAGACAACACCGAACCGGTCTTCGCTCCCCCGTTGAAGGTCAAGTCGTCTCCAGCGGACCCCCCTGTCAGGCTCAAGCGTCAGGCTCAAGGCAGGGGCCGGGTTCGATGATCTCAGCAAGTTCAGCCATCGGGGCCGCATCCGCATCTGGGGCCGCGGGACCCGGCGGTCGAACAGCCCCTTCGGGCCCGGCTTCGTTGAACCGGTGCCCCCCGGTCCCTCAGGCTCTGCCGGGCCACCCCACCCCCCTTTGCCGCATCCGCCCGGCTCATCCCGTCATGAACACAAGCAAGCGAAAGCAAACGCCGGGCCTGACGGAGATCTTCGCTCGTCCTGGAAAGGCCGCGAAGGATCAAAGCATCATAGTCATCACGATCGCCAACAGCTGCAGACATCGGAAATCCTCCTTTGTCTGCATGGATCCAGAGAGCAGCCGGGTTGAAAAGGCCTGAGAGACAATCAATCACGTCATTGGTATAAGAGAAGTTCGGCACGCATTCCTGCAATGGAAAGTCGTCTTCTTCCGGGACCAGCATCTAAATCATGCTCAGCACGTGGCTTTTGCCCGCCAAATGGGCGAGCCAACGATCGGCCACGTAGTTTTCGGACATGACGATGAATTTCCCGAAATCTACTCGATCGCCAAGCACCGCTCAGCGAACAGCATCAGAGACACCATCATAAAACGGTCCTGGACCGGATGGCATACGGACATTACTGCCGCCGTTAACCTGCCCATGGCTTCGATATTGCGCGGCGTTACCGTCCCGCCCTATGGCGGCGACACGTACTGGGCCAATCTTGGTGCGGCTTATGAAGGTTTGTCGAAAACTTTGTAGGCTTTTGTCGAGGGACTGGACGGCTTGCATAAATTTGAGATACCAGAGGGCGCTTCCTCGAACGCCGATTACACGGAGGAAGTTGGGAACCGGAAGCCGGAGAGTATTCACCCGCTGGTAACGGTGCATCCTGAAACAGGCGAACTGATACTCGCCATCAGTCCTGACTTCCTCAGTGAAATTGAGAGTTTGGAGCCGCGTGAAAGCCAGCTGATCCTGGAGCTTTTGTGGGAGCATGCAATCCAGCCCGAGTACACGGTCAGATTCAAATGGCGGCCTGGCGACATCGCGATGTGGGACAATCGCTCAACCGCGCATCTGGAGCCGAGCGATATCTTCGAGAGCGATTTTGACCGTCAGCTCCATCGGGTAACGTTGGTTGGCGAACGTCTTGAAGACGTCGATGGCAGGCAGTCGCGCGCCCTATCGGGGGAACTCATCTTGTCGGCCCGGGAACATCTGGCGCACTGAAATCGGTTACTAACCAGATCTCACTGAGTCTATTTGTTCCAAACTTCAAATTTCCTCCTGTAGATCGATAGTGTTCTTGCCTCTCGCGAATACCTGTGACACCTGTAACTGATGGCTAGGGAGCATTTCGACGTTGCTGTCGTGGGCGCTGGCATGGTGGGGGTGTGTTGCGCTTTATGGATTCAGCGAACCGGTAGGCGGGTTGTGATTCTGGACAAGAACACGCCCGGCAATGGTACATCTTATGGGAATGCAGGAACGTACGCCCCTTACGGCTGCGTGCCGGTCAACAGCCCAGCTTTGGTTCGCTCTTTGCCAAAACTCCTGTTTTCAAAGAACAGCCCGCTCAGCTTTGACTGGTTCTATGCAGCCACCCACTTGCCTTGGATGTTGTCATTCTTGAAAAACTGCCGTCAGGAGCGCGTGGACCATATTACGGATTCCCTGGCAAATATCCTTGCACATACCGATGCCGGGCTTGACCCCTTGGTGCAGGAAGCAGGGGCCGGTGATCTGATCGTTCCAAACGGTGCGGTCTATGCCTACTCAAATCAGGCTACATACGAAAAGGCGTCGTATGCGATCGAAGCGCGGGAACGTAACGGCATTCCGTTCGAGATCCTTGATGGTGAGCAAATCAGGGAGATGGAACCCAGTCTCAAAATGCCGCTGCATAAGGGGTTCTATTTTTCGGAGTCACGGCACGTTTTGAACCCGAAGGGACTGATTGAAAAGTTCTTCGAACACTTCGTGGCTAATGGGGGAAGCTGGAGGCAGCGGGAAGTCACGCGGGTTGATCCCAAAAAGGATGGCGTGGTGATCTCCAGTCACGGCGCTGAATATATCGATTGCGATTTGTTGGTGGTCGCCGCCGGCGCGCATTCAAAGTCCATCAAAGATTCCGGTGCCGGGAGCCTGCCTCTTGATACCGAACGCGGCTATCACATCGTCTTCAAGGGGGCTCAAAACAAGCTCTCACGGGTTATCGGCTGGGCAGACGCAGGCTTCAACGCAACGCCGATGAACACCGGTCTACGCTTGGCGGGAACAGTGGAAATCGCGGGATTGCAAAAACCGCTGGACCCGAAGCGTATCGCATTTCTCACCGAAAAGGCCCATTTGATGTTCGATGGATTGGGTCAGCCAGATGAGGAATGGCTCGGCTTCCGACCCACCTTGCCAGACTCGCTCCCGGTGATCAGCAAATCTCCTAAATCTGACAGAGTTATTCTCGCATTCGGTCACCACCACATTGGATTGACTCTTGGGGGCATTACCGGGCGGGTCGTCTCTGACCTTGCGCAGGGCCGGACACCTAACTTCGATATATCCGCCTATTCGGCAGACCGCTTCTAGGTCAATCTTTTTGCGGCACCGCGTCAGATCCACTAAGGTGCGGATTGGAGACGGTGAAAGGTTATGTTTCGAAATCTGTTTTGCCTGTTATTTCTGCTTGCCGGTTTGACTTTTGCGCGAGCCGCTGACGGCGCGCGCCTGGCCTATATCATCTCGCTGGAGAACTATGTTACGCCTGCCGGCATCATTGAGCGCAAGAACAGCAAGACCCTTGTCGCGAAGACAATGCGCAAAATCGGGTTCACTGTTCAGCATTATGACGACCTGACAGGTTCGGATTTGCGCAAGGCGCTGATCGAGATTTCCTTGGATTCCAAGAACGCCGAAGCTGCCATCATCTACGTAAACGGATTTGTACTCGGTCAGGACAATCGCGGAGGATTGTTGCCAATCAATGCTCTGGAAGGAGGAACCAAGGAGCTGATTGATGCGGCGATCCATCCGCAAACGCTACTCGAGACCCCAAGAGCACGTGCGATGAACCTGGTCATCATAGATGGCGCAGAAGATGCAGCCGCAGCGCTCAAGCTCCACAATCCAGGCACCTGGTTACCCTATTTAACAATTCCGCCTAAAGCACCAAAAAACACGGTCGGCGTGATCGTAAGCTCAGCGCCGACGGAAGCCTACAATCGTTTGGAACCGGCCAAGAACCCTGCTTACTATGCACGCAGTTTTTCGGACTTCTTCGGCAACCGCGACCGGACGGTTGCGGATTTTTTGAGCAAGGTTTCAATCTCGGTCTTTTATGAAAGTCAGTACACCCAGTTTCCAGTTGTCTTCGGCAAGCTGGACAAGCCGTACAGAATTTCCCGGCGGGACGAGGTTTCCGACATTACAGCCTGGCTGGAACTTCAGATGAAACCCAAGGCTGAAGAATTCCGCAAATTTATTGAGACCTATCCTGACAGCATCTATATCGATTTTGCCCGGCAGAAGCTCAAGGAACTGGAGTAACCGAGTTTACATATAACGGCCACCATTGATGTGCAGGATTTGCCCGGTCACATAACTTGCCTCTTCCGAAGCCAAATACGAAAACGCGCCAGCAACTTCGTCGGGCTCGCCAATCCGCCCGACTGGTACATCCCGCATTACCGTCTCTTCATTGTTCAGCGAAAATTGCTCCGCCAGCGCCGTACGGGTCAGCCCGGCCGCCACCCCGTTACAGGTGATGCCATCGGCCGCAAACTCAGTTGCAATATGCTTGATCAGAGATTGAGTCGCGGCCTTGGATGGGCCGCTCAGATTGAATCCTGCCTTATACAAAAAGGGCGCGGCAGAGAGCGTCGCCATGAGGCACCCCTGCCCCGCTTGTTGCATGATCGGTAGAACCGATTGAGCAAAATGGAAAAAGCCTTTGAAATTGATCGCATTGATCGCTTCGAAGTCTTCAACATCATACTCCAGAAAAGGTTTGACCATCGAAAGACTGGCATTCCAGATTGCGACGTCTATCCTGCCGAAAGTCTCCTGGATGCTCTCGACCAATTTAATCAGCTCCTCAGGCTCGGATACATTTGCCTGAACATAGATCGACTCAGAACTTTTGCCGCGAACGGCTTTGAGCGCCTCAGCAGCAGCCGCATTTTCGTTTCGGCTGTTCAGAACGACTCGTGCCCCTTCCGCTGCAAACCTCTTCGCTGTTGCCAGACCAATTCCTTGCGTGCTTCCGGTGATGAGCACGATACGATCTGCATGTCTGCCGCGCTGGGCCACTACTCGCGTTCCCAGAGCCGCTTGGCCATAATACCGACGCTGTTTTCAATGACCTCACAGGCATCAAGGATGAGATCTTCGCGAAACCGCTGCCCCACGATCTGCACACCAACGGGCTGGCCATCATTATAGTTGGCCGGCACATTGCCCGCCGGCAAGCCCATGAAGTTGAAGGCGAAACTGTAGAAGGAATTTCCGAGAACTTCTCGGACACCTTCAGGACCTTCCGCGTCCCGGTTCCAGCTGAAGCATGGTTCCATCAGAAACGGCGTGAGCACTAATGGAAACTCATTGAGTAGAACCGTCCATTTGCGCACAAAGCGGGCACGTTCGGCCATCGCCTTCAGCAGATCATCGCCCACCAGAGGCGGGAACATGTCAAAATAGTCATCGAAAATGCGATTAATGTCAGCACTACCATGTTTACGGATGTCGGCTTCAAAGAAGCATTTCACTTCTCCCATCAACGCCCGGAAGCCGATCTCGCCGCATTCCCTGACATTCGGGATCTCCACTTCCTGAACATCGTAGCCCACCATGCGGAGTGCTTCGCGAGCGGTAACCAGTGCTTCGGCAACAGCCGGATGCAGTTCGCAGCCATAGGTTTCGCGCGTATATCCAAGCTTGATTGGCTTCTCGATTTTTGGTCCGTCAAACGGAGCAGGCACCATCCACGGGTCATGCGGATCATAAGAAATCAGCGACTTCATCCCGAGACGCACATCTTTCACTTCCCGGGCGATTATACCTTGCACAGACATGATCTGCGCCAATGGACCACGTTCAGCAGGTGCAGACGGGTTGTACGCCGGAACCCTGCCAAGGCCCGGCTTTACCGTCGCTGCGCCACAACAATAGGCCGGGAACCGAAGCGAGCCGCCAATATCGTTACCGTGCGCCAGTGGACCGTAGCCCATCATCACACCGGCGGCAGCACCACCGGATGATCCGCCTGCAGATGCGGTGTCATTCCAGGGGCTGTAGGTGCGCCCATGCAATTCGTTGACTGTCGTGGCCCGGAAAGAGAACTCAGGCGTATTTGTGCGGCCAATCGGGATCGCCCCGGCCTTCCTGAAATTCCGGGCAACCGGTGAGTCTTCCGGCGCCATAACCTCAGCAAAGGCGGACACGCCGTTTGGCGTTGCATGCCCCTTCTGGTCAATATTTTCTTTAATCGTCACTGGGACGCCGTAAAGCGGCTGCCCTCGCCCCCTCCCTGACTGATCCTGTTGGCGGGCGATCTCTATTGCTTTATCGCCGAGGTCCTCGACAACAGCGTTCAGCTTTCCATTCGTGTCGCGCATGCGGTCAACCGCGCTGGTCGTTGCTTCTTCACAACTGACCGTTTTGTTGGCAATCGCTTCGCTAAGGTCGCAAGCACTCCATTGCCAGATGGGGCCGCTGGGCGGAGACGTCTCAGTCATGTGGCAAATTCCTCTTTGATGCAATTTGTGGAGAGATTAACGCCTCCGGCTGGCTAGTCCAGTCATTTGCAAATCTGTCCCACCATAAGGTATAAGCGCCTCATGATTTCAGCTTCTGTATGGCGCAGGGCGAGCGCCAGCCTGAATATCGGGCTGGCTTGTGCAATAATCTCACCTGTGTCCGCTGCCGACAGGATCGGCAGCGCGGAACAGATCGTCAATCTGGTCACCGAAAAACTGGGCAAACGAAAACCATTGGCTGTGGGCAGACCGGTTCATCGCGGCGAGAACATTCGCTCAGCCAGAGACAGCAATGGCGAATTCGTTTTCAAGGACAGGAGCCGCCTTGCTGTGGGGCCCAACGCCTCAGTCTATTTCGATAAATTTGTTTATTCGGGTGGCGGCGCCAACGAGATCGTCTTGAACGCCGTCAGGGGCGCTTTCCGGTTTGCCAGTGGCAAAGCGGGCAGTCCATCTTACAAAATCAAAACGCCAACTTCGGCGGTCGGCATTCGCGGAACATTGTTTGATGGATTCATCGGCGCTAGCGGCGAGTCTTTCATTGTGCTCCTGCAAGGCGCTGTCGAAGTCTGCAATCATGGCGGCGGCGGCGTGAAATTGAACAATCCGTGCGAATGTGTCCGGATAGAGCCAAGCGGTCGCATGTCCTCGGCCCGACAGCCCAATGCCGATATAATGCAAGGGGCTGATCCGAACGCGACTGTTCCCTACATTGTAAGTCAAGACGCCTTGAACAAGGGTCTCCGCGCCCCTGCCCCGGTTGTTCGCAAATGTGGCGGCGGGCTTGGAAAGTCACCAAGCACGGCTCCGAGCAACAATATGGTGGCTGTGGAGACCGGATGGATGCAATTGACGGAAATGGCGGCGAGAGCGCTGATGGTGGCGGAGGCGCTGCGGGAGGTGGCCGCAAATAAGATTTGCCGTTTGTTAAGCATCAAGACTTGGTCAACTGAGATCATCTTCGGTGGCAATCTGGCCCTTGAGTGCGGACGTCGTTTGAACGATTGTGCGCGCAAATTATTCACATTCCTTCAGGAGCGGATGAAATGAAATCCCACGCGAAAGTTTGCATTATCGGCGGCGGCGCCATGGGCTGCGGCCTGCTTTATCATCTGGCCGAAGAAGGTTGGGGCAACGACATCGTAATGGTCGAAAAAGGCGAGCTGACATCTGGTTCGACCTGGCACGCGGCCGGACAATGCCCGAATTTCACCGGCTCGCTTAATCTGGCGAAAATCCACAAAGTCGGCACCGACCTTTACCCCAAGCTCGAAGAGCTGACCGGCCACGCTGTTTCCTGGCACGGCTGCGGCGGTGTTCGACTTGCCCTTACGGACAATGAAGTTGACTGGTTCAAGCACGTTGAAGGCATTGGCAAGCTGATTGGCTTCGACTGCGATATCGTTGGACCGGAAGAAATCAAGCGCGTGCATCCCTACCTGGAAGTGTTCGGCGTGAAAGCCGGCTTTATTACGTACGAAGATGGCCACGTGGCTCCAGCAGACGTAACCATGGCCATGGCTGCTGGCGCCCGGAAAAAAGGTGCGGAAATCTATCGTCGCACGCAATGCACGGATGTGAAACGCCTCCTCTCTGGAGAGTGGGAAGTGGTCACCGACAAAGGAAACATTGTCTGTGAACACGTGGTCAACGCCTGTGGTTCCTACGCGGATGTTGTTGGCAGTTGGACCGGGCACAACGTGCCGATAGCCAATATGCTGCATCACTATTTCATCACAGAGCCTGTTCAGGCACTGATCGACATGGAGAAGGAGCTGCCGGTCGTTCGTGATCCTTATTCGCACTGCTATTTGCGTGAAGAAACTGATGGCATCCTGATTGGACCGTACGAAACCACGGGAGCACATACCTGCTTTGATAAAGGCCTTTCCTGGGACTTTGAGAACGAACTGGTTGCCCCGGAAGAAGAACGCCTCTTCCCCTGGCTTGAGAAGGCGACAGAGAGGCTGCCGATGTTTGCCGAAGCTGGCTTGAAGTCCGTGATTTCCGGCGCAATTACGCACACGCCGGATTCCAACTTCCTGCTTGGCCCTGCGCCGGGTGCGCCGGGCTACTGGATGTGCAACGGAGCTTCGATTGGCATTTGTCAGGGCGCAGGAGCTGGCAAGTATCTTGCCCAGTGGATGGTTCACGGTCAGGCCGAGATCAACATGGCAGAGTTCGACCCACGCCGTTTTGGCGATTGGGCGACACTCGAATATGCGAAGATCACGTCGATCCACGACTATCAGAACATGTACACCTGTCTGGCCCATGGCGAACAGCATGAAGCTGGCCGGCCAGTGCGCGTGTCCTCAATCTATGACAAGCTTGCTGAACGGGGTGCACAGTTCCAGATCGTTCAGGGCTGGGAGCGGGCACGCTGGTTTGATCCAACAGGTAAAGGGGAAGATTATTCCTTCCGCCGGTCCAACTGGTTCGAACATGTGGCGGAAGAATGCAAAGCGGTGCGCGAGCGCGTCGGCCTCATGGATCTTTCCACCTTCTCCAAATACGACGTGAAAGGCGCCGATGCTGAGGCTCTGCTGGACCGGATTACGGCGAACAAGGTACCGCAAAAGCAAGGCGGCACGTCCCTGAGCCATGTGTTGACCGAGGGCGGGTTCATCGAAAGCGAGATGACCATCACCCGACTCGCAGATGACCATTTCTTTGTCCTGTCAGGCGCGACCGCAGAAGAGCTGGATCTCTGGCAGCTTAAAAGCGCCGTTAAAGATGGTGAGGACGTGACCGTTACGAACGCGACCATGGAACGGGGAACCCTCGTACTCTCCGGTCCAAACGCGCGCGATGTTCTAGCAAAGCTGACCGATAAGGATTTAACCAACGCCAGCTTCCGTTGGCTGACCGCCCAGACGATCTCCGCGGCTGGTGTGGACGATATCCGGGCGTTGCGTGTTTCCTATGTAGGAGAGCTCGGTTGGGAGCTGCATTGTCCGATGGACAGCATGCCTGCCCTCTTCGATGCCATCATGGAGGCCGGTGTGGAATTCGACATCCACCTGTTCGGTTCATACGCCATGAACTCCCTGCGCATGGAGAAAGCCTACCGCGGCTTCGGTTCCGAACTCACAACGGAAATCGACATGTTCGAAGGCGATATGGGCCGTTTCATTCGCCTCGACAAGGAAACCGACTTCCGCGGCCGCGGTGCATCGGAAATTGCCAAGCAGCGCGGAGCCCGCATTCAACTGGTTTATTGCGAAGTTGATGCCGGCGATACTGATGCAGGTGGTAATGATCCAATCTTTGACGGGGACAAGGTGATTGGCCTGACCACATCTGGAGGTTACGGGCATGCCGTTGGTAAGTCGCTGGCCTTCGCTTATGTTGATCCAAAGCATGCCGAAGTGGATTCAGCGTTCGAGATCGAAATTCTCGGTGAACGACGCTCTGCAAAGGTAATCGATCAACCTGCCTATGATCCGAAGAACGAGCGTTTGCGGGCCTAACATCAATTCAATGGCAACCAAAAAGGGCGGCTCACAAGCCGCCCTTTCTTTTTGAACTGTGTTGGTGCTTTAGCCAACAATCTCAGGCTCTTCGAAGAAGAACTTGATTTCTTCAGCAGCTGTTTCAAGCGCGTCAGAACCGTGGACCGAGTTGGCTTCGATGTTTTCTGCGAAGGATTTGCGGATTGTGCCTTCTGCCGCTTCTGCCGGGTTCGTTGCACCCATGATTTCGCGATTTCGCGCGATCGCGTTTTCGCCTTCGAGCACCTGGACGACGACCGGACCGGACGTCATGAATTCAACCAGGTCATTGTAGAAAGGGCGTTCAGCGTGCACGGCGTAGAAGCCCTGTGCCTGCTCTTTTGACATGTGTATACGTTTGGAGGCCACGATACGGAGCCCGCCGGTTTCAAACATGTCGATGATCTTGCCAGTCAGGTTCCGGCGCGTTGCGTCCGGCTTAATAATGGAAAATGTGCGCTCTAGTGCCATTTCAGTCCTCAGAATGGAATGATGGGGAGTTTTAACTTGGCGCGCTTATAGCCCTGCCACCGCACTGCTTCAAGCAGAGAGCAAGCCGCCTTTGGGGACGTCTCGACCTATGACGTGGCGGCAATTTGTACTTATTATAGCATTTGGGGAAGGCGGCTAAGGTCACAGCGAGTAGAGGCGCTGCAAACCCGTTATGGGTGCAAGACAATTATTGGCATTCGTATTCGTGCTGCTGGCAATCGGTTCAGGTGGTCTCTGGGCCTACGAAAACGCCAGCATCTATAGTGTCGCGATCACAGCGGGTCCGCGGAACCGGGCAAGCCTTCAAACTGATGACAGCTCTTCAGGAAGTCATCAGAAGGCACAATCCCGAAATCCAGATCGGGGTCTATGAGACCAAGGGGTCGCTAGAAAACTCCCAACTTCTCACCAGAGGTGCGGTTCAATTCGCAATCACCCGGGCCGATCTCACTAATTCGCCACAAGTTCGCATGGTCGCGGAACTCTACCCGGACACTTTTCAGTTACCGGTGCGGCCGGGCACACAGATCAAGTCGATTGGTGATCTTGTCGGAAAGCGTTTGGCCTTACCTCCAGAGGACAGCGGCGAATACAACTCTTTCTGATTCCTTGCGGCCCACTACGGTCTTGGAAAGACTGGTATTCAAGTGGTCGTAGGTTCGATCCCTACCGCCGGAGCCAAAAATCCCAGATCGATCAGTGATTTACGAGGCATCTTGCAGAGGTGGCTCCGGGGTATCTGGCGTTAGTAGGCAGTTTACGGCGCTTTACTCTGCCCCCGCCACCTGCTATTTTAACGATTGGAGGCATTTTATGATCACACGGATTTTTTCGATACTTGCGATTTCTTCGCTGATTTTGGCGGGTTCCCCTGCGCTGGCAGATTGGCAATACACACGGTGGGGCATGACACCCAATGAAGTCCTAGCGGCCAGCGAAGGTGCTGCCGTTCGGCTAAACGTGGCTGAACACCAGCGCCGACAATGTAGTGTTCCTCTTAACCGCCCCCTACACCCTTGCCGATGGGCGGCTACAGTTTGAGGCAAAATTCGCCTTCTATAACTACCTGTTACTTGAGCGGGGTTAGTCTTGTGCCGTTAGTTGGAGATTGTACCACACTCTACGGTTCGCCTTGAGTAATACCTATGGTCCGGGCATTCGCAATAAAGACCAAGTCTGGGATTCAACCAAGTGGTTTGATCGAGATAACGGCAACTACATACGCTACCTAGGCAAATTCAGCCCTCGGCTTGTAATGTGCCTATTTCCGCCTTTATACGCCTATGGAGGCTGGTGGCCTCTGAGGTAGTGCCCTCAAAACCGCTACCCCAAGGCCACGCTCGCCCTGTCCAGCAGCGGGGCCAGGTCGTGGATCGTGGCCAAGGTGTCAGGACCAAACTCACCTCGCCGGTAATCGTCTGCCACCCGCACCAGCCGGAACACATCGGCATGGGATAGCCCCGCCTCCAAGAGGTCTGCAAGGCGGGCTTTCAAGATCCAGTCTAGCAATGCGGCAAGGGTCTGGCCGAGTTCCTCGGCTGACGCACCCTCTCGGGGCATGTGGGGCGGTGCTGGCATGGGCTTACGCATATCGGATCACCGGGGCGTCTGGGGTGGACAGGGACGCGCAGTCATACATTATCAGCGTGGCAAGCACGTTGGACGAATGCACCCTCCAGAAGGATCAGCGTGGCCCCGTTCGGTGTTTACCTCGGACAGGACCGTGACAAGGTGAGAGCCGACATAGGACGGGCCGAGGGTCAGGACCGTTTCTCGTGAGCGGTCCACAAAGCCGAGGGTCGTTTCCGCCGCGTCGTATTTGCAGTTCACCCGCCACCGTGTAGAGCGGTGCGCCGCCATCCAGCGCCGCGGCATAGACCTTTGCCGTCTTGAAGGCAGGGTTGGCCCGTGCGGCTCGCTTGGCGATGATCAGGGGGGTCAGCTTGGTCATTCCCAGCCCACCAGTTCCATGGGCCTTGTCGAGGGGCACACCTGCCCCTGTCAGCACGCCCACGGCCCTTGCACGGCCTGCTACATCGGTGCTCATCATCTGTAGGCAGTTAATAGGCGCCTACTGGACAATATGGGGAAACATGGAATCAGCTTCAATCCCTCTTGAACAGTTTATTTTCAGGGGTTTGAGATACTTTAGGGCAGTATGGGAACCTATCGGATAGAGGCCATTTAGGTAACTGATGTTCAAGTGGTCTCCGGCACGACCAAGACAACGACCTGAGTCTTTCGGAACGGGGACGTGGACGCGCTGTTCCGGATCCGCTCGCCTGGAGATCAAGAACTTCTTGAACTTATAGACAAAGTGAATGCGACGATCTTGCCGCTCCACCAGGCGACCGCATTGCAACTTCGTCAACCGGCTCTGGAAGCTGGCCTCATTCCGAACGGATCCTATCGTGGTCGGCCCCCTGTACCCGACACCGACCTGCCTACCGTCGCCGTGAAGCTGCTGCCGGCTGTGCGCGATGAAGTGCCCGGTAGTGTTGTTTACGTCCTCACCTCGATCCTGTTTGAACGGCGCAGAGAGCTCGTTTCGTTTGAACCCCTCACGGGCTCGATTGGCGAGCCAAAACGTGCTGGCGGCACATTCCTGCCTCTGCATGACGGTGCAAAGACATTCTACGATCGTGATCAACCTTCCTTCCTGCAGGAGAAGGCTGAACCAATTGCGCTGATCGTATCTGTTATTGTGGTTCTGATCTCTTTGCTGGTTCAGCTCGCGAGCTACCGGCACAAGAGAGAGATGGACAGGTACAACGGAGAACTTTTGCAGTTGACCGAAAAAGCCAGGCATACCGGAACGTTGGAACTGATCGATCAATGTGATGAGAAGCTTTCCGACTTCGTGCCCAGGATCGTCGCCGCAACCCGCAACGGGCGCATCAGTGCCGAGCAGTTCGACATGTTCCACTTCACTCATGATGCAGTGGAGGATGCGATCAGGGACCGTGAGACCCAGCTCCTGAGACAGCAAACCGCTGTGGCTGCCGTGCCGCCTCCTTCACGGCGCAAGAGGCGCAGAAAAGGGCAGATCAACGAAGGATCGACGGCATGATCCGTAAACTGCTTCCCTTGGTGATCATACTCACCCTCTCAGCGGCTGCCGGCTTCTCCGCACACAAGTATGTATACGACTTCCAGCGGAAAGAGATCGTTGATCAGGCCTTCGCGTGGCTCAATCTGTTCTTGGGCTTGCGCAAGACAGCGCTGGAAGATCATTTCAAATCAAGCGGTTCTGATGTGAAGGCAATGGGTCGCAATCCGATCATCATGAAGGCCAGGCTTGATCTTGAAAGTGCATGGATCGCTCAGGGCCTGGATGCCGGTGACGAGCTGAGACGGCAATACATAACCGAGAATCCAAACCCGGCCGGCGAAAGGTCGAAATTCAATGCGGTGCCCGACGGCTCGGACTACAGCCGCGCCCATGCACGCCTGCAGCCTTGATCACGCAACTTCCTGAAGCATTTTGGGTATTACGCCCTCTTTTTGATTACGGCCGATGGGAACGTCATTTATTCGGTCAAAAAGGAAGATGACCTCGGCACAAACTTGAAGGTGGGCCCTTACGCTGATTCCGGGCTCGGCTTCGTTTTTGCCTCGGCAAAACGCAACAAGGCCCGCAAGCCAGCTCTTTCCGATTTTGAGCTTTATGACCCAAGCGGCGGGGAGCCTGCGGCTTTCGCCGGCAATGCAATTGTGGATGGGGTCGGCCGTGTTGTTGACGTCCTGGCCGTTCAACTCTCGCCCGAGCCGATCAACAAGATCCTTGATTTCAACGAGGGATTGGGCAAATCGGGCGAGACCTATGTCGTCGGCTCGGACAATCTGATGCGAAGCCAAGCAAGATTCGAGAGCTCCAACACGCTGCTCAAGAAGAACGTTGAATCCGACTCCATATCCAAGGCGCATGGAGGATTTAGCGGAACCGACACTGTATTGAATTACCGGGGCGAGCGGGCTTTGTCCACCTATGGCCACTGGAATCCAGACGGACCGTTGGGCATTGGTTGCCGAGCGTAGTGAAAAGGAAGTGATGAGTGCATTCGATCCGCGCGGTCGCTGGCCGCAGATGCTCTGGCAGCATTGGTGACAACACTTATTCTCTTTGCATTCTCCTCCACCCTGTTCGTCAGACCAGCCTCGGCCCGGGAGGAAATGCGCAAGGCTCTCAAAAGAGCGCCGCCTGCGGCCCGTTAGCCTCTAGCCCTGATTTGTTATCTGACATAAACGGCTGAAACGAAATCTGTTCCGTAGCCGATGGACTTGGCCCAGCATGAAAACTTTCTTGATCAATATCGTGACCACTTGCCTGAGCGCGGTGATTTGCATCGGCATCATCGAATTCGGCATGCGCCTATACTACTATGGCGACCTTGCCCCGTTCATTGGCGGACCCAAGCTCTACAAGCCGGACGAACAAGCCGGTTTTGTTTTGAACCCCAACCTGAAAAGCTCGCAGCAGCGCGTGGATTTCATCGTACCTGTGACGACTAATTCACTCGGCTTGCGTGGACCGGAAGTTGGCAAGAAAGGCGACAAGATCAGAATTGCGGTATTGGGCGATTCTCACGTCTTTGGCAGCGGCCTCGCGGACAACGAGACGCTGCCGGCACAACTTGAGTTGTTTCTCAACAAACTCGCCGGTTCAAACAGGTTCGAAGTGGTGAATGCAGGTAGCCCCGCACACAACACCGTCCAAGAGCTCGTTCAAATCCGACGACTGGCGGACAAAATCGATGCCGACTTGTGGATCTTCGGTTTCACGGCCGAGAACGATATTCAATTCAATACCGCCCCGCTCCGCAAGCAGATGACACGCGGCCCGCGGCGGCCGGTTGCCTCGCTGAATGACCGGGGAAAGCTTCAATTCGACTATAGCGGCGCAGAACGCTATTTCCGGAAAAACAAATGGCGCCTGGAGAAGCCTTTGGAGGACAGGCCCTGGTACGAAAACACTGCCGTCTACCAACGCGGCAAGATTGCCTGGAAGACATCAGGCGGTCAAAGAACGTACGACCCAAATATCGTATTTGGCTGGCCTTACATGACAAGTTTCTCACAAAAATCCTCGCCAAAGGGGTGGCCTGCATCAAAATATGTAGAGCTCTGGAGCGACGGTTGGGCGATCACGAAAGCCCTGATTCTTGAAATCAGGAAGGAAGCCACAGCCAAAGGTGCAAAGTTTGTCATGGTTTCAATGCCATCGGACGTCCAAGTGCAGAAGGACAAACTGCAAAAGGCAATCGAGCTTTTCCCGGACCTCAAACTTGATATCGAGAAAGCCAACAGGGATCTGGCAACTTTTGGTGGAGAAAACGATATCCAAGTCTTTGATATCCTGACGCCCCTTCTGGCCGCACGCAATGCCGGTGTCCCTGATCTCCACTACACCCTGTTTGACAGTCACTTCAAAGCGCCGGCGCACAAAATTATGGGCGAGGCTCTCGCGAAGGATTTGTTGGCCAGTAAGCTGCTCCCTGCCAATTGACATCAGACCACGGTCGCGCGTATTGAAGCGCGGCTCCGCAAGCGGGCAGATTGATCAAACAATTTGGCAGAATCAGCGTGTCGGCAAAATCCACCGCAACTCATGAGACATTCAACAGATCTGAAGATCTGAAAGGCCCGAGCAATCGCTCGTTTGGCCTGACCTTCTGTGTCGTTTTCGCGATCTTTGCCGGTATCTCATTGTGGAGAGGCGGCAACTGGTGGCCCTGGCTTGGCGGCATCGCTGTTGTCTTTGGGGCAACTGGTATGCTTGTCCCTTCCCTATTGTCTCCGCTTAACCGCCTATGGTTTTTGTTCGGACTGCTGCTCCACAAGATCACGATGCCGATCATTATGAGTATCATGTTTTATGGGCTCATAACGCCCGTTGGTATTTTGATGCGAATGACCGGCAAGGATCCCATGCGTCTCAAGACCGATTCTGGATCTGAGTCTCACTGGATCAACCGTGAGCCCGTACCACCGGGTGGCGACCACATGAAAAATCAATTCTGAGTTTAAGGACCAACACCCGTGCTCGACTTTCTGAAAGACCTCTGGGCGTACTTTCGTACCCGCAAGAAATACTGGCTTGCCCCGGTTATCGTGGTGATGGTGCTGTTTGGGGGCCTTATTGTGCTCACCCAGGGTTCAGCAGTCGCGCCGTTCATCTACACAATCTTCTAACGGAACACGTCCGCGCATCATGTATATTCTCGGCATCTCCGCCTTCTATCATGACAGCGCGGCAGCTCTCGTCAGTGACGGTGAAATTGTTGCGGCGGCTCAGGAAGAGCGCTTCACGCGGAAAAAACACGATTCCGGATTTCCGCATGAAGCTATCGGGTACTGCCTGCAGGAAGCGGGGATCAGCCTTGATGCTGTCGACCATGTGGCCTTCTATGACAAGCCATTCCTGAAGTTTGAGCGACTGTTGGAGACCTATTTGAGTTTTGCGCCGCGCGGCTACAAATCCTTCGCAATGGCCATGCCGATCTGGCTCAAGGAAAAGCTCTTCCAGAAATCATTGCTTAACACGGAACTCAAAAAGAACCTTCCGGATTTCAACTGGTCAGATAAGCTCCTGTTTGCCGAGCACCACCAGAGCCACGCAGCCAGCGCCTTCTTCCCCTCCCCGTTTGAAGAAGCTGCCGTCCTGACTATGGATGGGGTTGGCGAATGGGCCACAACTTCTCTGGCCGTTGGTCAGGGCAACCGGCTGGACATGCTGAAGGAGATCCATTTCCCGCATTCACTTGGCCTACTCTATTCGGCGTTCACTTATTATACCGGGTTCAAGGTCAATTCCGGTGAGTACAAGGTGATGGGCCTTGCACCTTACGGCGAGCCCAGATTCTCCAAGCTGATCAAGGATAACCTGATCGACATCAAGCCGGATGGCAGCTTCAAGCTGAACATGGACTATTTCGACTATTGCACCGGCCTGAGGATGACGAATTCGAAGTTCGACAAACTGTTTGATGGCCCGGCCCGGACGTCAGAACATCTCTTAACCCAGCGCGAGATGGATCTCGCCGCATCCGCTCAGGATGTTCTGGAGGATGTGGTACTCGCGCTTGGCCGCAATATTGCCGAGACGTCCGGTCAAAGGAACCTTTGCCTTGCTGGCGGGGTTGCCTTGAATTGCGTGGCCAACGGCAAATTGCTGCGCGATAGATGTTTTGAGAACATCTGGATCCAACCAGCAGCAGGTGATGCCGGAGGCGCGCTTGGCGCCGCTCTCGGAGCATGGCATCAGCATCTGGACAAGCCACGTACTGTAAATGCCGGTAATGATGCCATGCTGGGGTCCTATTTGGGGCCGTCGTTCGAGCAGGCTGAAATTGAACAACGTTTGACTGCCGCAGGCGCCCGATTTGAAGTCCTGAGTGACAAGAAAACTATAGAACGGACCGTCGACGACCTTGCAGACGGCAGAGGTATTGGCTGGTTTCAGGGGCGGATGGAATTTGGCCCGCGCGCGCTTGGCGGACGCTCAATTCTTGGTGATCCACGCTCCCCAAGCATGCAGAAGATGCTCAACTTGAAGGTCAAATACCGCGAGAGCTTCCGGCCCTTTGCCCCGTCTGTATTGGAAGAGAATGTGAGCGACTGGTTCGATCTGGATTCTGAGAGTCCTTACATGCTCTTGGTGGCCGATGTTAAAGCAGAACATCGCACGGAAATGACATCTGAAGAGCAGGCACTCTTCGGAATCGAAAAACTCAATGTGCCACGGTCATCGATCCCGGCGATTACCCACGTGGATTATTCTGCGCGCGTGCAAACGGTGAGCAAACGGACCAATCCCCGTTACCATTCACTGATCGACGGATTTGGCAAGAAGACTGGTTGCCCGGTCCTCGTGAACACCTCCTTCAATGTTCGTGGGGAACCAATTGTCTGCACCCCGGAAGATGCCTTCCGCTGCTTCATGGGCACAGACATTGAGACACTTGTTGCCGGCAATTGCGTGCTCTCGAAGGCTGATCAAGATCCTGCACTGAAGCAGGACTACAAGGACGAGTTCGAGCTCGACTGATCGGCCTTCAAGCCGTTTTCCTGAACTCTTGCGTGTCATGCAAACTGTCTAACTCATTAGTTAGAAACTGCGCAATCCGGGCCATACCCCCTGCTTTGAAGCCTGCTGCTGCTTCTGCGCCAGCATTGTAATTCGTATTGGTATCGTAGATCATCGATGTGCCGTCAGGTCGATGGATATATTCGATTCCCGCGACTTCGATCCCGTTTTCCACAAGGAAAACCTCCAGCTGCGCAATCAATTTCACATCCGGTACCTTGGAAATCTCGAACCGGGACCCAGTCTCGACTGACTCCTGCGCTTCATTTGAAGCCGCTGGACAAAACTCCGAAAAATCGACGTTGCAGGCATCCGCCGGACAGATCTTATTCCGTTGCAAAACTGATTGCTGAATTGGTTTGAAGGTGCTCTGGAATTTGAGATTTCCTTGGCCTTCTTTGTGATCAGGCTGTTGGACTGGCTTGCGGGATTATTTTTACAAGTTTTCTGAGGTTCTGAGCGGTTGCAGCGAGGTGGAATTCGTCTTTTGCGCCGCAGGGGCCACGCAATCGGAGCCGATCACGTTTCAGGATGCGTTTGAGATGAGCGAACAATATCTCCACCCTTTTGCGCAGTTTGCATGATATAGCATAATCGATGGTCTTGGTGATGTTACGTGCTCTATCACGGGAGGCTTCATGGATGGCTCTTGTAACTTTGCGTTGCGGCTCTTTTGGACAGCATCGTTGCTTTAGTGAGCAGGCCTCACAATCGGCCTTGCGAGCGCGATAACGAAGCCCTCCCTATTTGGCAGGCTTCGGTGTTCCTGGTGCTTTGCAGGCGCGGCGATACTGTTTGAGCTCTTTGCCACCGGGGCAGACGTAGGCGTCGTTATCTGCATCATAGGTAAAGTCAGATCTCTGGAATGTTCCGTCCGTTCGCCCGGATTTGTCGACCACTGGAATGTGAGGAGCGCTGCCGCGCTCTTGAAGCCGCCATTCAAGCAATGGGCCTGTACCCTAAGCGGTGTCTGCGATCATGCGTTCTGGATGAATGTCGCAAGTCTCATTGGTCCTATCGAGCATGGTTTGCATGGCACCCAGCTCGGCCTGTCTAACGGATCGCGTGGCCTCAACGTCCAAAATCACTGCGTTATCGGTATCGATCATATAATGGGACGAATAGGCAAAATATGCAGGCCTCTTGCGAGCCGCCGTCCATTGAGACGCGGGATCGGAATGGGAAGTGAACTTGGGTTGCACAGGTGTGGCGGCACCAAAGGCCGCTTCCTCTAATGTCTCCAGATATTCAAGCACCGCACGAGGCGTTGTCTGGGGATCAGTCATGTCGGGTGTCCAATCCGACAAAGGGGACGAATTCTGCCGGTTGGTGTCGGCTTCGATCAGACTGGCATCGACGGCCAGCCGTTGGCCGCCGACCAACCCTTCTTCAAGGCATCTGGCGACTGCCAGCTCAAACACACGGCGCAACAGGTCACTTTCACGAAAGCGGCCATGCCGGTTTTTGGAGAAAGTAGAATGATCGGGAACGGCGCCTGTCAGATCGAGCCGACAGAACCAGCGGGAGGCCACGTTCAGATGAACCTCATCACAAAGCCGACGCTCCGACCGAATGCCCATGATGTAACCGACTAACAACATGCGGAGTATCAACTCGGGCTCTATCGATGATCTTCCAGTTAAGCTGTAATACGGCGCCAAATGTTTGCGGATACTACCCAGATCAACAAATCGATCAAGGCAACGCAACAGATGATCTGCAGGAACGTGATCTTCAAGGCTGAAATCATAAAACAGGCCGGCTTCAGCTTCTTTTCCTGGACCCATCATCGCATTCAGTCTCCCAAATCACTTGGAAAACTGAATCACCCAAAATGGCCATCAATCCGGCGACTTTTTCAGCGGAATAAGTCAAAACTGCCGCCGGAGAACACATTCACTGCATAGACGAAACGTCCTCCGACGAACTACCCTGCCCGGGTGATATGCTCTTCATGGGTTTCAATCTTCTCCTGAAAGAGCCAGACGCCGTCCATTGTCTCCGGAAATGTTCCGGATTCCAGTGCGTTTTCAAGCTCGGAAATACTGGCAAACAATTGCACGCCCAAGACCTTCCCGCCCTGATTTGGCTTCACAATGAAAGGTTCTTGACTGAGTTGCCGTGCTGCTTCAGTTATTTTTTCGCGGCCAATAGCGGTCACGGTTTGGGACGTTGAGAGGCCCGCCTTGTCGATCAGAATCTGCTGGGCAGCTTTGGAGAACTCGAGCGCCAGGATCTGACTTCCGTTGAACCCTCCTCCCGTGTGCTTCCAGCCAACGCAGAATTAGGGGATTATATACTAGGGTTGACACCGGCCGTTACGAGGCGTCCTCCCCGTCCCGCCTTCGGTCGCTGGTACCTCAGCAGCGGTAGGGCATCCTCACGTGCGAGCACTCGTGGGTGTTCGTGCCCCCGCAGTGGGGACAGTATCGTTCGTTGTCGGGCCAGACGACGCCCTCGAACCAGCGCCAGGCGGCGTCCTCGTCGGGGAACATCCGTGCCAGTTCGAACATTGCGACGGGCACGTCATATCACTGGACCACCGGATCATCGGATATAACGAAGCCGGCGGTCGAGGGTTCTCGGCCTCGGGTTCTTTTCACATAGGTATCGGGATTGGAGGATCAAGAGCCGATGGTCGACTACACGGCATCCGTCTCCGGCCCGGTCGTCTCGTTCGAACCGACGGGCCGGTGCCGATCCTGTATGTTCTAGGCCGGCATGGCCGATCACGAGGGGTTCGGTCGGTGTTCCGTCGACGGATCGCCCCACCTCGGGACCGGTTACGTACCGGGAATTTTCATGTCCGGAATACGTCGAGCGGATGCGAGTCTAGAGACGGCAGTCAACCCTAGTATATAATCCCCCAGAATTATATATCTGTGCTGTGATTGGCGTGAAGATGTCCGCGGGTATAGTTTGATGCACGCATGTGACTGAAGAAGATGCCTTCAGGAGGGGTCGCGCCCAGATCCAATATCTCCTGATCAAGCAATCATTCTTCGTACGGTGTGTTGAGAGCCTCCAACGCTTGATGAAGTGGCGGTAACCAAGCACTATTTTCGTGAATCACGTGAACCTTTGGCAAACTGGACATGTGAGGCTTCCTTGATTGCAAGGATCGTTCTATATAATGAATATTTCGTTCTTTTCAAGGATTATCCTGTTAATCAAACAATTCGCTACCCTGCTCTCATCCCTCCGGTTGCAACTGGCAGCTTTAGAGCCCGCATAAACAGCGGCGTTGCAAACAAACAAAGCGCCGCAGAACTCAGGCAGACAAATTCAATCGTCAGACCGGAATCCAGCATCACTCCAACCGTCACCGGTCCAAGAGATGAGGCAAAGACGCTCAGCGCACCTACGGTCGACTTGATCGCACCGAGATAGCGGACGCCATAAAGTTCCGCCCAGAGCGCGGTAAGACCGGCAAAATAGATGCCGGAATTCAAGCCTCCCAAAAATAGGTAGGGCAAAACCCAGAAAGGATTAGAGGCTGGCGCGAGCAAGATCAGACCCGCCGCCAACGGCAAAAGATAGAACGGCATGATCCGAACCGCGGTCAAACGGTCAATCAGCGGGCCCGCTGCCAGCAGAGAGATGACAGTGCCAGTTCCAAATGCCCAATAACTGCCCGTAACCCAGGCCGAAGACCAGCTTTTGGCTTCTGCAAGTGTCAGATGGTGAAAGAACATGGCCGTGATGATTAAAGACGGTGTCATGGCTGCGGGCAGGATCAGGTAGAAGCGCCCCTCGCTCAACATCTCCCGGCGGGTTTTGCCAAAGGGCGCAGCGCCGCCCGAAGATTGAGCGATTTCCGTTTCCTTCATGTGGTTCGTGTGCCGATCCTGATGCCCCTTTAGCAGCCACAGAATCACGGGGATCATCAGCATTACAATGAGGGCCGTGGCTCCATAGGTGTCGCGCCAGCCCCAAGCAGTAATCGCAGCGACGGCGATAACGGGCAGCAGGGCTTCGCCTGTGGTGAAGCCGATGGACATCAACGCAAGGGTCTTGCCCCTGTTACCACTGAAGTAGCGCGCCATTGACGTGGAAGCGATGTGGCTGGTGAGCCCTTGCCCCATCTGGCGCAATAGGAATATGGCGATTACCAGCATGACCACAGAGCTTGTCGCACTCATAAAGAGGCATGCACCTGCAAGACCGGCAATCACGAGGCCTGCGAACAACCTGAGGTCTATCCGGTCAATCAAGCCGCCAGTCCAAGTCAAGGCAATGGCACTTGCCAGCGTGCTGATCAAATATATCGTGCCCCACTCTGTATGGCTGAGTGAAAAGGCTTCGCGGACTTCCGGTCCGAACACCCCAATAAAAAAGGTTTGCCCTGCGCTGGAGGTCAGCGCAACAACGAAGCCGAAAGCCAGAAACCTGAGATTCTGGCGGGCAAAGCGCAAATAATCTTGAAAAGCCATACGGGGCAGTTGCCTTGAAGAGGTGAACTGCCCTGATAACGCCGCGCCTTCCCGCGGTCCAGCAGTAGTTGGGCCACGTGCAGAAAAATGAAGCTTTCTTCTAGGCCCGTGCTGGGGAATTCAACCCGTCCGCCATCAGTTCTTCAATAAACACGCTAAGCAATTGCGGGCGTCCGGACACTCCGGCCTTCTGGTAGATCGCATTACATTGGGCCTTGCTTGGTCTCCCGGAGCTCTGCGATTTCTGCAAGGGAAAGCCCTTTGATTGCCAACAGGGCCACATCGCGCTCAGACGGCGTGAGCGGCGACCAGAGATCAAAGTTTTCGTTCAGTAGCTCAAAAAATACACCGGAAGCTGCCTTCAATTGAGCCTCGGCTTTCTGATTCCGTTTCAGGAGAGACCTGATCTCAAAACAAACAAAGATGATCCCGATCGCCAGACCGCAAGTGACGGCAACCTCCACAAGATCCTCATTGTAGCTCCTGAACCAATTCTCGCTTCCGGTTACATCGGCAAATGCATCCATTGCGAAAAAGAGAGCGCAAGCGCTCTGGACTGCAAGCACGCTCCATACCTGAAAACCCTTGGCCTCCAGAGCAGACCGGACATCAGCTTCCGTTTTGCCAAGGTAGGTACCAACGGCTGCCCCTTCGAGATTGGCAGTTTTGTCAGAGGTACTTGCGTATGCAGCGACGGAAATCGTCAGAGGTTGTCCTAGGTTTTCGACCAGTTTTCAGCCTTGCCAAGGTGGATCAGGATTTCAAATCAGGCTGCCATTTTCATGGGTTCGGTTTTGCTGGCATGGACCTCGTCGGGGGTCAAGATGCCGTGGACCGGATGCGGTCGCTCGACGTTGCAGTCGGTTAGCCATTTGCGGATACCGGCCTTCGCCTCTGAGCCAGTCTCAAAGGCATGCAGATAGATGCATTCATACTTCAGCGACCGCCACAGGCGCTCGATCATCCTGTTGTCAATCCAGCGCCCCTTGCCGTCCATGCTGATCTCGACCTTCGCGTCGCTCAGCACATCAATCCAGTCTGCGCTGGTGAATTGGCTCCCCTGATCGGGGTTGAATATCTCCGGCTTGCCGTGCTTGGCCAGCGCCTCTTTCAAAGCATCAACGCAGAATTCGGCCTCCAGCGTGTTTGACAGCCGCCAGGCCAGTACCTTGCAGCTGTACCAATCCATGATGGCCACCGGAGAAAATACAGGAACCCTCTGCGCAGGGGGATGTAGGTCATATCCGCACACCAGACCTGGTCAGACCGTTCAATCACCACGGTCCTCAGCAGATACGGCCATATCCTATGTTGCGGATGTTTCTTGCTGGTGTTGGGGGCCCTGGTAGATCGGAACCAGCCTCATGAGGCGCATCAACCTCCGGACCCGATGCCGCCCACACTTGTGGCCTTGACGCTGCAGGTACCGCGCCATCTGGCGTGATCCGTACCAGGGCGTTTCCAGGAACTGCTTATCGATGATTGCCATGAACCGCAGCTTCTCTGTGCTCTCGCCCTTCGGGGGATAGTCCAGGTTGGACCGCGTCAGCGTCAGCAACGCGCACTGACGGCGAAGGCTCAGCTTATGATCCTTGCTCACCATTTTTTGCCGCGCGTCCCGAGCAGTTGAAACGAGGCATCGGCCCAAAAATCCCGCTCGACGACAAGCTGACCGATCCTGGAATGCAATTTCTCGATCCCGGCCGTATTGACCGCAGCCGGATCGGCCCCCCGCCGTGTAAACGCAGATGCCCTATTTTGGATCGCTGCCCGCTTCCAAGTGCTGATCCGGGTCGCGTGCACACCGTACTTCTTCGACAGTTCTGCCAGCGTCATATCTTAACGGATCGCCTCAAGCGCAACCTTGACCTTGAACTCTGGCGAATGGTTCTTTCTCTTCGTCATCTTGGAGCGTCTCTCTCATTGGACGAGCCGGATCGGGGGAAACGAAACCGGCTTTATTTGTCGAATATGGTTTTGTCTTTGCGTTTGAAAGGCCGTGGCTTGCGTTTCGGCATGTCCGGCCGGGCCGCCATCGGGGGATAAATCACCTGCTTGCGCGTGGCTTCCACAATTACTGCAGGTTCATCAAACTTGACGCCAATTTCATTGGCTGGACTGCGCCACATAACCTGGCACTTTGCAGTGAGGCCGTCGAGTTCTATCAGCAGCTGAAAACGTTCAGGAACAGATTGCGCATTCTCGACCTTCAGCTTCGCCCCGCCTTCTGACAGATCCCGGACAACGCAGGTGCCTTCATAGTCAGGCAAGGCACGCATGACGCCAGCTTTCAGTATTCGCCTTCGCAAAGTAGCGCGCCGATCAGCATATCATCATCCTCGGCATTCGCGAGGGCTGCAGTATCGACCATATTTGCATCCCTTCCGTCAACAATGGCGTTTCGTGCAATTCAAGCAAAAAGTTTATGGCGAAGAACTTAACTTCCGATTACTGGGCGCGCGTGAATTTCAGAGATTTTTCAGAAGATATCGCACGGACTTTCCGCGCTCTTCGAGCCTTGCCTCGCCGACAACTTCGAAGCCCATTGCTTCGTGAAACCGGTCAGATCCAGGATTTGGCGGATCACTGTTCACCTCACATCCAATTCTGGAAAAGTTTGCTGATCCAACAAGCTTGAACAAATCTTCGTAGAGGTCGCGGGCGAGACCTTTTCCACGTTCTGTCGGCGAAATGACGATCCGGTCCACATAGACGAAACGCTCATAATTCTCCCTAAACCACAGGAAATTTGGGCTGTCGTAGTCCGCGTTCTGATCGAAAGCGAGAAGGAACGCCATGCACCCGCTAGGCCGGCCTGCATAAAACGCCTGGTTCACAAGTTGACGCAATCGATCAAGCGTCAAGTGTGAAAGCTCTGTAACGTGAGCCTGATTGAGTTCCAGCAGCTCCGCCAAATCACTTTCAGCAATTTCGTTGATCATCAATCACGAGGTCCAACCAGTTCGATCTTGTGTCCATCCGGATCTTCAATAAAGGCAATGACGCGGGTGCCATGCTTCATTGGTCCAGCAGGCCGTGTGATCTTGTCACCTTCGGCTGCAAGCTTGTCACAGGTGGCGTAAACGTCCTCGACCATGAGAGCCAGATGTCCCCAGCCCTGGCCCATTTCCAAGTCCTCATCCTAGTCCCAATTGTGGGTCAGTTCGAGCGTAGGACCTTCGCCTTCCGGCTGGTATCCGACAAACGTATTGGTGAATCGGCCTTCGGGATATTCGGCTTGTCGGAGCAATTTCATTCCGAGAATGCGCGTGTAAAAATCTACCGACTTTTCGAGATCTTTCACTCGCATCATGGTGTGGTCAATTTTCATAGACTGTTCTCCTGCTCTCTAATTTGGTCGCTCGCCTGGGTCGATAGAATGACGCGCATGACATGCCAAAGAAAGCCGGATGCGACGACGGTATAAGCTGCCATAAACACCATTTGAGTCTCAATACTAATTCCAAAGTCGATCAGGGCCCCATAACACCCGGTGCCAGTGCAATCCCGAAAACCATCAGCGCCCTGAACGCACCAATATGTTTTGTGCCGTAAAGTTCGGGCCATATTGCTCCGGAAATTGTGCTCATCGTTCCTGTAGTCATCCCGGTCAACACTATAAAGAAACCGGCGACCAAAGGCGCGTCGATCACTCCCATGAGAAAAACTGCAAGTCCAAGGGGCAGAAGAACAATCGGCAAAAGTACACTCGCGTTCCAACGGTCAATAATCCAGCCACTGGCCAGCACACTCAATACAGCAGCAGCCGCAAAAAAGGGAACGCTGCAGGAATGGTCGCAATATCCCATACCTTTTCATCCATCAGATGAACCTGGTGAAAGAAGATTCCAGTTGTAACAAATGGTGGCCCAAGTGTGCACGGCAACAGACCGTAGAACACCGGATCACGCAGAACCTCCGAACGAATCCAGTCACTAGGTACATACGCGTCTTCATAACGCGCCATTGCGGCTGGCCTTGTTGACGCCGGCGGCCGGCTGATACTGAACAATTTCCAGATCACCGGCAGGACCGCAAGAGCAAGAACGCCTGACGCGGGAAACCAGACGTTTCTCCACCCGAGAGTACCGACAAGCACAATAGTGATGAACGGCAAGATCGCGTCGCCGACCGAATGTCCGAGGCTCACAAAGCCGACGGCGCGCCCGCGATGCGCGGAGAACCAGCGACCCATTGCCGTCATCGCAATGTGGGTCAACATCTCCTGCCCCATCAGGCGCAACAGGAATTTTGAAAGGCCAAGGACGATGATCGAATTGACCAGAGCCATCCCTATGCAAGCAATCGCCAGCCCAACCAGCACCAGTGCGCTGAGGTGCATCATCCGCATGCTGTCGGCTATCTTTCCGAACCAGATCAAGACTACAGCACTGGTCAAGGTCGCTGCGGAATAGATTGTCCCGAAACCACCGTGGGTTAGGTCAAACTCCGCGCGGATCTCGCCACTGAAAAGCAAAATGAAAAATGTCTGCCCGAAGCTTGAGGCAAGCGTGAGCAGGAACCCTCCGCCGGGCCAACGGGCATTTGCACGGATAAAATCGTTATAGGACAAAGAATTCATTTAGCCTGAAATACAGCGGAAACGGCCATTTCCGGTCGCGTGCTGCGTCAGGCCATAGAGCATATTCGGAACTTTTGCGAGCGGAGTCTGTGCAATCCGTTTGCGTCAGTCCTGTCGGTTCGGCTAAGCAGGCGATCTACCAACGGGAGCGGCAATATGACTGACCTGATGAACGGTTTTCCCTCAACCCCGGACGCACAGGTGTCACTGGGAAACTAGCGGACCGGTCCTTTCAACAAATGGGCCTTTCATCACGTTCGGGAGATCGTGGCGTCAGCTGATATTGCGAACGATCCGGACAACGTCTGGCAACTTGACGCTGTTCCGCAGGATCTCAGCCAGGTTGAAGTTGTGCTGGACGATGAAGAAGCGTTTCGCCTTGAGGATTTCCTGAAGGAAACAGACACAGACGCATTCGTGGTTCTACAGCACGGCAAGCTTGTCTATGAAACCTATTCCAACGGCATGACGCAGCATACGCCGCACATTCTCATGTCCGTTTCCAAATCCATGCTCGGACTTCTCGCTGGAATATTGGCGGATCAGGGCATCCTGAACACAGAGGCGTTGGCATCCTCCTATGTTCCTGAACTTGAGGGGATTGCCTATACAGGCGCTACCGTCAGGCACTTACTCGACATGCGGGCTGGCGTGAAGTTTGACGAGGACTATAAAGCCACCAGCGGCCCAATCGTCGAATACCGCAAGTCCACCAACTGGAACCCTTTGGAGCCTGGCGAAGCACCAACAGATCTGCGCGGCTTCTATCAATCGCTTACCGAAACAGACGGTGAGCACTGGAGACGCTTTCACTATGTCTCCCCGAATACCGACCTTCTGGCTTGGATTTTCGAACGGGCTTCCGGCAGACGCTATGCGGACCTCATGAGCGAACACCTTTGGCAACCGCTAGGGGCTGAACGCAGCGGTTACATCACTGTGGATCGTTTGGGCGCACCCCGCGCTGCAGGTGGCATGTGCATCACAGCACGCGATCTGGCGAGGGTTGGCCAATTGTTTGTCCAGGATGGAGAACGCGACGGGCAACCTGTGGTGCCTCCTGCCTGGCTCGCCGACATTGCATCTGGCGGGGATTTTGAGGCCTGGGACAAGGGTTCGTTCGTGGAGCATTATTCGGGTTACAAGATGCGCTACCGGTCGAAATGGTATGTCTGCGAAACCGGTTCACCGGTGATTTTCAGTATTGGAATCCATGGGCAGTATCTGTTTGTGGACCGCAAAAACAGTATCGTCATTGCAAAGATGTCATCGCAAGCAGATCCGCTTGCGCCCGAACGCAAGATGATGGCTATGAAGTCCGTAGCCGCGCTGCAGGCCTATCTTACAAAGTGAATTGGCGGTCAATCCAACTCGCGCACCTTGTCACTCGATAGAATCTCTTTTGCGAATTCCGGCATGCCAAGTCCGGCTTTGACTTGTGCATCCAAACCGGCTTCAGCGACCTTAACTTCTTGTAAGCGGGCAACAACTGCGGGCAACTGCGCTTGGGGCACGACAACAACGCCGTCCACATCCGCAACGATGACGTCTCCCGATGCAACATGAACACCACCCATAACAATCGGCAGACCTGCCGTGCCCGGGCCATTACGAGCGGGCGAATTAGGTGTCACAACCGCACCAAAACAGGGGGTTTCCGCCTCGCAAATCCCCACCACATCACGCACGCCGCCGTCTGTGACCATGCCCACAGCCCCAAGATTAGCACTCATGCCGACAACGAGATCTCCAATAACAGCGCAACCGGTGTGAGCCTCTGTGCTGATCATGATGACATCACCGGCTTTGCACAGATCCATTGCCCCAAACACCGCAAGATTGTCCGCTGGTCCAGCCGCACAGGTCACGGCCACGCCGGTGAATGAAGTTGCTTCCGGCGTTACGGGCTTGATGCTGTAATGGAGCCCCCCGCTACCATCCATGCAGTCCACAACCATTCCGGTTTGAACGCCAACGAGTTGCTGGACCAATTCAGCATCGGGACGCGTGAACTTGCGGGATATGGTCAGGACGGGAGGATCTTCGATCATGGGCTTTACTCTTGTTTGGTTTCTACCTTTCTTTTGGCGGATCAAACGGTGCACCACAAGCCCTGCTTGCAGCAATTTGGAGGATCGACAAAGGCAGACACGAAATCGCCATAGTTCGTTTGAATTTCCGCCGTAAGCGGATGCCAGAAGCGCGAAAGGTAAAGAATCTACCGAGAGCTGGGACACAATGAATTTGAGACTGGACACCTGCCTTGCGGCCTTTGCTGCGGCAAGCGCGGCAACAATCCTGATCCTGAGCACTTACTCAGCTTCCGCTGGCCAGATTGGTCTGGCCTCCTTCTACAAGTCCGGCAAGACAACCGCCAACGGCGAAGCTTTCAAGCCAAATGGCATGATCGCAGCGCACCGGACATTCCCCTTCGGCACGATTTTCAGGGTGACCCATCTCAAAACCGGGAAAAGCGTCGTGGTTCGAATCAACGACCGCGGGGCGTTCATCCGCAAGCGGATCATCGATTTGTCTCTAGGTGCTGCCCGCAAGATCGGGTTGACCCAAACCGGCGTAGCGCGCGTTCGCGTCGATAGGATTTAGACAGAGCTATCCTGCCACTCGGCAGAAAAACCGGATCCAATTCGGTTAGTTTAGCGCAAGTATTACCCCGTTCAGCACGGATGCAAATCCGACCCACATCGCATATGGCGCAAACAACCATGCTGCTATGGGGAACCGCGGCATGTGCTGACGATAAAACCACCGATGATCAGGAACAGGCACATTATGATAAGCAGTGCCAGTCCGATTTGTTGTACTGCAAAGAATATTGGCGACCAGAGAAGATTTAGAAGCATCTGCAATCCCCACAGCCGCATCGCGCTACCGCTAGGTTCTTCCTTCTAAACCTGCCAGCCGGCGATGGCTATGAAGATATTAAAGTACAGTCCAGGCGGGACCAAAGACCCAACCCGGCGGATTAAAGCTGGGTTTGTTAAGTTGAGCATACCAGTCGCCCGGCGCCACCAGCTTTCCGATAATACTGCGGCTGACTGACTCGGACTCTCCGAGGGGGGTCCCAATCGATGTTCGGCCTGCTTCAGCATGGAAAACAAGGGAGGTTTTCCATGGCAGCAGCTGTTCAACTGAGAGCGGACTTTCTGGGCGATGACCTGCCTTGCACAGCGCGCAAGAGCGAAGAGGCGGATCAGACGCGGCGGCTTCTTGCCTTGCGCCGGTGATCCTCGAACGGTGGGTCTCGCCGCGAGGCCGCGCGCACCGGCGGCGGGGGCCTGCAGGTGATCCGGGACCGGGTGTTGCGCTTCAAGGCCGGCGACGCGGCGGCCTTTATGACCCGCAAGGCGCCCGCAAAGACGCCGATCCTGACAGACGAACACCGCACGGCGCTGGCAGCGACTGTTGAGGCGGGGCCAAAGCCCGATATGGAGGCATCGGGCGCTGGCGGCGGGTCGATCTGGCGCAGGGGGTGCATGAGGAACCGGGCGTCCCGGTCAGTCGTCAGATGCCGGGACGGGACCTTCGCGCCATGGGGGTCGCCATGGGGTTCGCCAAGCTCTCCGCCCGCCCGCAGCACGACGCACAGCACGACGAGGCCAGCGAGGCGTTCAACAAAACGTCTGCGACGTCGTCGACCACATCCGCAGCCAATGGGGCGGCACGCCGATAGAGCTCCGGGTTCAGGACAAAGCCCGGATGGGTCAGAAGAACAAACGCACGCGACGCCGGGCGCGGCGGGGGACGCGGCCCCGCGCGCCGCACGATCAGCGGACCGAAGGGGCCTATCTCTTCGGCGCCCTTGGTGCGACACTCACCCCATGGCTGAGCCTCTCAAGCTCATCGGTCAACAGGTCGAGGCCGGGGCACACGCCCTCCTGATCCTTGATCGGGCGGGAGGGCAGACCCTCACCCAAAGGGGCTGTCCCCGACAACATCACCCTCGTCCCACGGCCGCCAAGGGCACCAGAGGTGAACCCGGTCGAGAACGTCTGGCCGTTCATCCGGGACACCTGGCTTTCGACCCTCGTTTTCAAGACCTGCGACGACATCGCAGATCACTGCTGCCAAGCCTGGAACACCCTCAGGCATCAACCAGGGCGCGTCATCTCAATCGGAGGGCGCGAAGGGGACCATCGGGGGGATCAGTGAGCGATGGTATAAGAAGACCTCCCCCGAGAAGGACGAAGACGAGGAGTGCTGCACACTTGTTCATAAGTTTTTGCGGGCCTGCGCTAATTACCTGATTTTGCCCCAGGTCATCCGCTTCAGGGTGTCATCCTTGTTGATGAAATGATGCTTGAGCGCAGCGCCTGCATGTCCGAGGATCAAAGCGATACCAACGTAGGAAACGTAGTAATGGATCGCGATTGCAACATCGCGAGACGTTTCTGTGCTGGGTAACAATGCAGGGAATTCGAACAGGCCAAACATCGGGACCCCCTGCCCTGAAGATGTTGTGGTCATGTAACCCGTTACCGGCACAAGGATCATTAAAGCATAGAGCATGTAGTGCATGCCTTTGGACACCCTGATTTGCCAGGGTTTCAGATGTGGTCCTGGCAAGGGAGGCCGGTTGCCCAATTGCCAGCAGATCTTTGCAAACGCCAGCAGTAGCACGAGCATTCCGGCAGTCTGATGAAACTGTAAGCTGTCATGGTACCACGGATCATAATAGCCGAGCCTCACCATCCACCATCCAAGCCATATCAGCCCGATGATTCCCAGCGCGATCAGCCAGTGCAGCAGCTTTGAGACCAAGCCGAAGCGGTAAGCATTATTCTTGAGCATTATTTCGAATGCAGCGGGCCATGCGCTGAAGCGCAAGCACACCGACAAAAGAGTGTGCTATTTATTTTTTGATGGCTTCGATCATGAGGTGAAGCTCAATAATTTCGGCAGCGGGACCCAAATTGTAGCCCATACCAAATTCTGCACGCTTGAGGTTGTACTTGCCTTCAAACCCTGCGCGGTATCCTCCCCACGGGTCTTTGCCCTCTCCAATCTTGGTGACGTTGAAGGAGATTGTCTTCGTCACACTATGAAGTGTCAGGTCACCAGTGAGTTTCCCACCTTCTGCGTCGCCTTCAAAGCTGGTGCTCTTGAAAGTCGCGGTTGGATACTTGGCAACATTGAGGAAATCAGCGCTCCGCAGATGCTTATCTCGCGCAGCCCAGTTAGTGTCGACGCTTGCCATGTCAATCGTCAGCGAAATGCTTTGCGCGCCCGGACCAGCTGCCGGGTCGTAATTCATCGTGCCTTCGAACTTGTTGAACTGACCGGGCAGCCAGCTGTAGCCGAGGTGTTTGGTGCGGAATTGAATAAAGGAGTGGGACAGGTCCACGGTATATTCCGCCGCCTGGCTGGCGATCGGCGCAGCAACAAACAAAGTGGCGGCAAAGGCAGCAGCGGTTACTGCTTTCAAGATACGAGATTTCATTTGAGACGATCCCTTATTGTCTAGGAGTGTTCGCTGGAGCAAACCTGCCGCCCGATTATGACAATTGTCGGACGTTGATCCGCATTTGGGCGAATTTTCCTGCGTCGATCAATAGGTTGTCGTTCGCGTTTTCGTGAAGAGGTGTTTTGCGATCCGCTCTCTTGCCCTTACCGGCCTGCTCGGTTACTCACACTGCCATGCTGCATATAAATGATCTCACTTATCATATTGAGGGCCGGACATTGTTCGACGGCGCAACCTGCGCGATTCCGGCCGGTCACAAGGTCGGGTTCGTGGGACGCAACGGGATCGGGAAGACAACGCTCTTCAAGATTATTCTTGGCCAGCTCAACACTGACAGCGGCGGTGTCTCGGTGCCGGCAACCTGGAAAGTGGGCGAGATCGCTCAGGAAGCTCCCGGAGGAGAAATCTCGCTGATCGATCACGTGCTGGCTTCGGATCAAGAACGTTCTCAATTGTTGGCGGAAGCCGAGACCGCGACAGATCCAGGCCGTATTGCCGACATCCACATGCGGCTTGCTGATATTGGCGCTCATACGGCCCCTGCCCGCGCAGCGACGATCCTCTCCGGCCTTGGCTTTAGCGAAACGGCGCAACATGAACCGTGTGGGTCTTTGTCCGGCGGCTGGCGCATGCGTGTGGCGTTGGCAGCCGCCCTCTTTGCAGAACCGGAAGTGTTGCTGCTTGATGAGCCAACGAACTACCTGGACCTGGAAGGCACGATTTGGCTGCAGAATTTCCTCAAGCGATACCGCTACACAACGATCATTATCAGCCATGACCGGGAATTGCTGAACACCTCCGTGGGCAGTATCCTGCATCTGGATCAGCTGCACCTCACGCTTTATCAGGGCAACTACGACACATTCGACCGGCAACGCCGCGAACAGCAGGCGCTGCAGCTCAAGATGAAGCAAAAGCAGGACGACCAGCGCCGGCACATGCAGGCGTTTGTTGACCGTTTCCGCTACAAGGCCTCCAAAGCACGGCAGGCCCAGAGCCGTCTGAAAGCCCTTTCGAAACTTGAACCCGTTGCTGCCATGGCAGACAGTCAGGTCGCGCCTTTTCTATTCCCTGCACCGGAAAAGATGCTGAACCCTCCGCTGGTCCGCTTTGAGGAAGCGCAAGTGGGTTATGGTGCCCCGGTTCTGCGTGGACTGGAGATGCGCCTTGATCCGGACGACCGGATCGGTTTGCTCGGTGCGAACGGCAACGGCAAATCCACCTTCGCAAAATTACTGTCGGGTCGTCTTTCGACGACCGGCGGGGCAATGCGGCATCACAAGAAACTGGAAGTGGGCTACTTTGCTCAACACCAGCTGGATGAGCTAGACCCCGAAGGTACACCATACGATCACATCCGTGCACTTATGCCAGAGTCCACCGAAGCGCAGCGCCGCGCCAAGATCGGCGCGCTTGGATTCGGCGCACATCTAGCCAATACCAAAGCATCCAAGCTTTCTGGTGGGGAGAAAGCCCGTCTCCTGTTTGCTCTTGCATCGTTTACGGGCCCGCACATCCTGATCCTTGATGAACCAACCAACCATCTGGACGTGGACAGCCGTGAGGCCCTCATCAGAGCAATCAACGACTATGAAGGGGCAGTTATCCTCATCAGCCATGACCGGCACCTGATTGAAACTTGCGTCGACCGGTTGTGGTTGGTGAACAAAGGGACAATCAAGCCGTTTGATGGTGATCTGGATGACTACACAAAACTGATTCTGGAGAAGGCACGCGCCGCTCGCAAAGCCGCCAACGCGCAAGCCAAACTGGCGGATAGTGCAAGTTCAGACACAGCAGAGGCTAAAGCCACTTCAACGCAACTGCAGAACTCTGCACCCGAATTTGATCCCGGATTGCCAAAACATGAGCGCCGGCGGCTCGCTGCAGAAGCTAAGGCCAAGGTTCAGCCTTTTAAAAAAAAGATTCAGAATCTTGAGTCTAAAGTTCAGAAACTTAACGAGAAAATCGCATCCATTGATACAGAGCTCGGTGATCACACTCTCTACAATAGTGCGCCTAGAAAAGCGCATGACCTCGTTCGTGAACGCGCACGGACAGTGAAAGAACGCGAAAGTTTTGAGGTGGATTGGCTTGTTGCCATGGACGAATTGGAGCAAGCTGAGGCTGCTTTGACAAACGCAGGTTGACGAGAGACTTTCATGGCGATCCCCATTTCACGGCGGCTAAATTTTTCCGACATTCCGCAAATTGACGTCAGCGAATTGGTCTCAGGTGACCCGGGACCGGCATTAATCGAACAATTGTCACCTGCATGCCGGGACGTGGGGTTTTTCTATGTGCACGGTCACGGGATTAAGGCGGAACTGATTGCGGAACTTCGGGAAGAGGCGGAGCACTTTTTCTCTCAACCGTTTGAGCAGAAGATAATGATCAAGCTCAATCATCGTATGCGAGGTTATCTGCCTCTCGACTACGCCAGTTATGAAGGCGAGGAAAATGCCGCCAAAAGTCATCAGGAAGGTTTCTGGATCAGTCATGATCGACCCTCGCCCGACGAGAGATCCTTGCACGGCGCAAATCAGTGGCCTGACGGGTTGCCCAAATTGCGCGACGTGATGACACGATACTTCGCAGAGGCCGAGCGTCTCGCCGAAGCCTTGCTGCGCGGGTTTTCCCTCGCGCTTGGTTTTAAGGCAGACGAATTGGGCCACTTCTTCGAGGCCCCGATGTCGATGCTGAAACTGAACCACTATCCGCCGCAGGATGCGCCGGAGAGCGTCAAGCACATTGGTGTGGTGCCCCATTCCGATTCAGGTGCGATTACCATTCTCTGGCAAGACGATGGGGACGGGCTGGAGATCGAGAACAAGAGCGGTGAATGGATTGGCGCTCCATCAATTCCCGATACTTTTGTCATCAATCTCGGTAACTTGATGCAAATCTGGACCAACGGCGAGTTCTCGTCGACACCGCACCGGGTGATCAATCGCGGAGGCCGGGACCGCTATTCAATTCCATTGTTTGTGAACCCGAGCCACGATGTGCAAATCAGGCCATTGAACGAAGCAGTTGAGGCCGAAACTCAGATTTTCGGTGACTATATTCGCGCATCCTGGCGCAGATCATTCCCAATCGCCAATATTCCCTCCTAATCCAGCCGTTTCGGGCCATTTGGAACCATTCGTTAAGAGAGTTGGCTGACATTTCAATCTTCCAATGTTGGAGGGTTGAGATGCAGTGGTACACGCAAAATCCCGAGATGGCGCGGCCCGTCGCTGTCTGTTTGTTGTTGGTCGCAGGTGCAGTGCTCGCAGAGGCCGTCATTCCCTCGGGCGATATTGAGGCTGCGCGAGGTGACAATGCTGTGATTTATGAGACAAACTTGGATCTCAGCAAGCGAACCGCTGGTGGTAACGCGAATACGTCTTCACCGAGCCCGTATTTTGACCAGAACGATCCGGCGGACTGAGCAGCCCAATCTTATCTTCGGAGCTAACAGTTTTCCCAAAGCGTGTGCGCGCGGCGCATTAATGTTTGCGCCTCATGCCACAATGTTTGCGCTTCATGCCACCGATCAGACAATTCATAGCCATCAGGCCCGGTCATTGCGTATTCTTTCGGGCCGAGTTCACATAGAAAGTTCAATTTGCCGTCCGGAGGCGCGCGCATTCTTCAGGATCTGAAGCCGCGCTCCCACCATGTTTCAAACAGTTCAACCCAATCCCGGTTTTGCGAGAAGTCCAGTTGAAGCTGTATTTGTTCGCGCGAAGCAACACGCCCCTGAAAGGCAATTGATCTATCAAGAACCTGTTGTATCTGTTGTTGCACCAGATCGCTGATGGGCCATGAGAACTCCCGGGCAACAACAAAGTGGGAGAGGTCAGCACACAGATCCATCTCCGGCACGGAATCCATCAATTACAACACGTAGAACGGCGAGAAAGTTGTCACCTGCCGGGTTGAGATTTTGAGCATCTCCTGTCGCGCCGCAGGCATCGTAGTCTGCTTCACTGCCAATCATAACGGGTCGATCCAAACTTCCGGCCTGGGCGGCAGCGATTACACCAAGCAAGACTATGCAGAAGATTTTGGCACTGACTATTTTCATTTGTTCTTTCCCTATTTCTGCAGGTCACGAGCCAACTGGCCAAGCAATTTCGTAACTCGCTTCTCGTTTACCCCTGCATCTGAATAACCATATTTCGACCTGCTCAATATCGCTAACGACGAAGAGTTTTCACCGAGCGGCACAAACTCGACCGAGATCCGATCTGGGAATCGGAACAATTTTGAACGCACCACATACTCCCTGCGTGAGGGTGAAGACGCCTGAAACAGCTCGACCCGATCAAGCTTTCCAAACTGCTGGTCCCACGCAACGGCGAGCCGTTCTGCAGAAACCTCAAAAACCGGCGCGCCCATATATGCTTCGTCTGCACAAAAACTTGGCGGACAAACAAGAAACTGGTTCGGGCGATCGATCAGATTTTTCTCCTGAAAAACGGCAGCGTGGTCGGTATCTGCAGCAGTAAAAAACAAGAGCATAACCCCGATCAGTGCAACCAGGACAGCTCCAAAAATAATCTTATGCACAAATAACTCCCTTCTGGCTGCCCGGAGCCACGCACCACCCTGATTACACACTAGCCTGCATCAGGCCCGTGGTATAAACTCAAAATTCACAAATCGGCGGAGCATTGGGGCGAACCAGCTTGGCCGAGCAAAATTTTATCGCTTGTAAAGTTGGGAGGCAGAAATGAACGACAGTACTCAAAAAGGTATCATTTATGTCGGCGTGCTTATTGCAGGAGGTGTATTCGGATATTTGATCGGTCAATCAGGAAGTGGCGATCTCGAAAGCAAAATTTCGGGTCTGAGTTCACAATTGACAGAGCAAAAGACCAAGTCAGAAACTGCCTTGGCTGAGCAAAAGATAAAACTTGATGCAGCGTTGGCCGAACAGAAGACCAAAATCGATGCGGCTTTAGCCGAGCAAACAACCAAAGCCGAAGCAACACTCGCTGAACAAAAGGTGGCCGCAGACGCCGCTATGGCCGAGCAACAGGCCAAAGCAGAAGCAACTATGGCAGAGGAAAAAGCTAAAGCAGAGGCAGCTTTGGCTGAGCAAAAGAGCTCTGCAGACGCTATGGTTGCCGAAGCCAATAAAAAGGCCGAAGCAGCTCAATCGGCTCTAATGGAAGCGAAGAAGGCAAGCGAAGCGGCGGCGTCAACACAATTGAAAGCTGCAAACGACGCCCTAGAAGCCGCCAAGGCTGCCAGGAGCAAGGCACTCGCAGCTGCGCAAGCTGCAGCTAAAAAAGCAATGGCGGATGCAAAAGCCGGTTATGAGGCCAAATTGGCGTCTGCCCAAAGTGACGCTTCAGCAAAGTTGGCCGCGGCAAACAAGCAAGCTGAAGACGCCGCTGCTGCTGCCAGCTCTGAAGCAGCATCCGCCGCAAAAGCTGCAGCGGCTGAAACAGAGCGTCTTGGTGCTGAATTGAGCAGCACAAAGGAAGCTTTGACTGAGCAAGAAACCCTCGCCGCCAAGCTTAAGACAACCGTTGCTGAATTGAACAGCAAAGTGTCCGATCTGACATCCAAAAATAGTGGTTTGTTGAATGAAATCGGAAGCGTTAAAGCTGCTGCCTCAAAACAGGCAACTGAGGCAGCATCTGCACTGGCAAATGCCAAGGCAGATGCGGCAAAGTTTGTCTCTGACCTGCAGGCCAAATCAGAAGCTGCAGCAGCACTTTCGGCTCAAAAACAAGAAACTGCTTCCGCACTCGCAGCTGCGCAAGCTGCAGCTAAAAAAGCAATGGCGGATGCAAAAGCCGGTTATGAGGCCAAATTGGCGTCTGCCCAAAGTGACGCTTCAGCAAAGTTGGCCGCGGCAAACAAGCAAGCTGAAGACGCCGCTGCTGCTGCCAGCTCTGAAGCAGCATCCGCCGCAAAAGCTGCAGCGGCTGAAACAGAGCGTCTTGGTGCTGAATTGAGCAGCACAAAGGAAGCTTTGACTGAGCAAGAAACCCTCGCCGCCAAGCTTAAGACAACCGTTGCTGAATTGAACAGCAAAGTGTCCGATCTGACATCCAAAAATAGTGGTTTGTTGAATGAAATCGGAAGCGTTAAAGCTGCTGCCTCAAAACAGGCAACTGAGGCAGCATCTGCACTGGCAAATGCCAAGGCAGATGCGGCAAAGTTTGTCTCTGACCTGCAGGCCAAATCAGAAGCTGCAGCAGCACTTTCGGCTCAAAAACAAGAAACTGCTTCCGCACTCGCAGCTGCGCAAGCTGCAGCTAAAAAAGCAATGGCGGATGCAAAAGCCGGTTATGAGGCCAAATTGGCGTCTGCCCAAAGTGACGCTTCAGCAAAGTTGGCCGCGGCAAACAAGCAAGCTGAAGACGCCGCTGCTGCTGCCAGCTCTGAAGCAGCATCCGCCGCAAAAGCTGCAGCGGCTGAAACAGAGCGTCTTGGTGCTGAAACAGCTTTGAGCGTCTTGGTGCTGAATTGAGCAGCACAAAGGAAGCTTTGACTGAGCAAGAAACCCTCGCCGCCAAGCTTAAGACAACCGTTGCTGAATTGAACAGCAAAGTGTCCGATCTGACATCCAAAAATAGTGGTTTGTTGAATGAAATCGGAAGCGTTAAAGCTGCTGCCTCAAAACAGGCAACTGAGGCAGCATCTGCACTGGCAAATGCCAAGGCAGATGCGGCAAAGTTTGTCTCTGACCTGCAGGCCAAATCAGAAGCTGCAGCAGCACTTTCGGCTCAAAAACAAGAAACTGCTTCCGCACTCGCAGCTGCGCAAGCTGCAGCTAAAAAAGCAATGGCGGATGCAAAAGCCGGTTATGAGGCCAAATTGGCGTCTGCCCAAAGTGACGCTTCAGCAAAGTTGGCCGCGGCAAACAAGCAAGCTGAAGACGCCGCTGCTGCTGCCAGCTCTGAAGCAGCATCCGCCGCAAAAGCTGCAGCGGCTGAAACAGAGCGTCTTGGTGCTGAATTGAGCAGCACAAAGGAAGCTTTGACTGAGCAAGAAACCCTCGCCGCCAAGCTTAAGACAACCGTTGCTGAATTGAACAGCAAAGTGTCCGATCTGACATCCAAAAATAGTGGTTTGTTGAATGAAATCGGAAGCGTTAAAGCTGCTGCCTCAAAACAGGCAACTGAGGCAGCATCTGCACTGGCAAATGCCAAGGCAGATGCGGCAAAGTTTGTCTCTGACCTGCAGGCCAAATCAGAAGCTGCAGCAGCACTTTCGGCTCAAAAACAAGAAACTGCTTCCGCACTCGCAGCTGCGCAAGCTGCAGCTAAAAAAGCAATGGCGGATGCAAAAGCCGGTTATGAGGCCAAATTGGCGTCTGCCCAAAGTGACGCTTCAGCAAAGTTGGCCGCGGCAAACAAGCAAGCTGAAGACGCCGCTGCTGCTGCCAGCTCTGAAGCAGCATCCGCCGCAAAAGCTGCAGCGGCTGAAACAGAGCGTCTTGGTGCTGAATTGAGCAGCACAAAGGAAGCTTTGACTGAGCAAGAAACCCTCGCCGCCAAGCTTAAGACAACCGTTGCTGAATTGAACAGCAAAGTGTCCGATCTGACATCCAAAAATAGTGGTTTGTTGAATGAAATCGGAAGCGTTAAAGCTGCTGCCTCAAAACAGGCAACTGAGGCAGCATCTGCACTGGCAAATGCCAAGGCAGATGCGGCAAAGTTTGTCTCTGACCTGCAGGCCAAATCAGAAGCTGCAGCAGCACTTTCGGCTCAAAAACAAGAAACTGCTTCCGCACTCGCAGCTGCGCAAGCTGCAGCTAAAAAAGCAATGGCGGATGCAAAAGCCGGTTATGAGGCCAAATTGGCGTCTGCCCAAAGTGACGCTTCAGCAAAGTTGGCCGCGGCAAACAAGCAAGCTGAAGACGCCGCTGCTGCTGCCAGCTCTGAAGCAGCATCCGCCGCAAAAGCTGCAGCGGCTGAAACAGAGCGTCTTGGTGCTGAATTGAGCAGCACAAAGGAAGCTTTGACTGAGCAAGAAACCCTCGCCGCCAAGCTTAAGACAACCGTTGCTGAATTGAACAGCAAAGTGTCCGATCTGACATCCAAAAATAGTGGTTTGTTGAATGAAATCGGAAGCGTTAAAGCTGTTGCCTCAAAACAGGCAACTGAGGCAGCATCTGCACTGGCAAATGCCAAGGCAGATGCGGCAAAGTTTGTCTCTGACCTGCAGGCCAAAGTGACAGCGATGGCAGCGGAAGTGAACAGATTGAAAGACAGTCTGACCCAATCCAACTCTGAGCTCGACAAAATGAAGTCCAGCGCCACCGCCATGAACGCAGAAATGGACGCATTACGGCAGGAGTTGAAGAAGGCAAAGGCGTCTTCGACAAACTGATAATGCAAATGTTGCCCGGCAAATGCGCCGGGCAGCGCATCTTGCCGTTACGTCAGGCCTTGCTTTCAACGCCACTTTATTTGCAAGAACGCCCATCAAGATTGATCCTTAGACGGATCAGTCGGCTCTGAAACGGGCACAGCAAATACCAGAATGACGAAAGGCGGAAAAATGCTGCAGGAATTTAAAGAGTTTGCCGTAAAGGGCAATATGGTCGATATGGCCGTTGGTATCATCATGGGGGCCGCGTTCGGGACAATTGTCAAATCGCTGGTCAGCGACATTTTCATGCCCATCGTCGGTTACTTTTCGGGCGGGCTTGATTTCACAAACATCTTCATAAACCTCAGCGGCGGTGACTATGCCACGCTCAAGGCTGCACAGGATGCAGGTGCGGCCACGATCAACATAGGTGTGTTCATCAATGCCGTGATCGCGTTCCTTATCGTTGCATGGATCATGTTCATTATGGTGAAAGCAATGAATAAAGCGAAGAAGGCTCAGGAAGAAGAGGAAGCAGCAGCACCTGCAGAACCTTCAGAAGACATCCTTCTGCTCAGGGAAATCAGGGATTCCCTCAGCAGGTAGTATTCAGAACCCATAAACATGAAGAAGAGCCCGGCACGGTTGTATTCGCGAAGCCGTGGTGTTAACCGGCAATCTCTAGTTTCAACCGACCCCTTAGGCTGAAGATTTATGGCGAGTTCACTTAAAGGCGCTGATGGTGATTCCAGTGCATTTCTGGCCCTTAAACCTGCAATCCAGGCAGAGCCTGAAAGCGGCATTGTAAGAGTTGCGAATTACGCTTGGAAAACGCCTGAAGTGATCAAGCTTTGGGTCGGCGAAGGGGATCTGCCCACACCAGCTTTCATTTGTGATGCTGCCTCAAGGGCAATGGCGAATGGTGAAACTTTTTACACCTGGCAGCGCGGAATACCTACTCTCCGCGACGCACTCGCCCGATATCATCAGCATCTGCATGGGGTGCCGTGCGATCCGGAAAACTTCTTCATAACAGGCGGAGGCATGCAGGCCATGCATTTGGCATTGCAGGCTATTGCCAGTCCCGGAGACCAGATTGTGATTCCAAGCCCAGCTTGGCCAAACTATCCCGCGCCCATGCGCATGCTCCAGATAGAACCTGTCGAGGTCCCGATGGAATTCGGAGAAACCGGATGGGATATGGACCTTGACCGCCTGTTTGACGCTGTCACAGACAAAACACGGGCGATCTGTCTTAACAGTCCGTCCAATCCTCTCGGCAAGGTGATGCGAGAAGATGAGCTCCTTGCGGTAAGGGACTTTTGCCGTCACCGCGGCATCTGGATGCTGGGCGATGAAGTTTATGCCCGATTCTACTATCCAAAGGATGGGGATAATCGCGTGGCTGCCCCCTCCTTGCTGGAATGCTGTGAGCCGGAGGAGCAACTGATCTTTGCAAATACCTTCTCAAAGAACTGGGCCATGACCGGTTGGCGCATTGGCTGGATGCAGGCGCCCAAAGTGATCGGTCAGGTCGTTGAAAACCTGATTCAGTACAATACGTCCGGGGTTGCTTCCTTTATGCAACCTGCAGCCGTTGCCGCTTTGGATGAAGGCGAACCGTTAATGACAGAGCAATTGAAACGCGCGCAGGACGGCTTGAAAATTGTCTTAGAGTCTGATTCAAAACTATTTCAGGGTTTTCCTGCCCTTGCGAGATGTCTGGTGACGCGTCGGATGTGTGCGATGGTGATCCGGGCGGCCGCGCTTGCGATGGATTTTCCCCGGTCTTTTGACAGACGGCGGCATCGTCCGAGCCAGGCAAGGGTGCGTTTGACGACCCAACGGCGGGGGAGACCCTTGAAGCCCCCGGCTATGTGGGAGCGTTTGACGATCTCAACGGTCCAGCGCCCGATGGCTTTCAAGGCGTCGCGCAGCTTTGGCCCGGCCTGGCCGCCATCGGCAAAAATAGGGCGCAACATGGCAAACCGCACGGCCACGGCTTTCAGCACATCCGGCGCACCGTCCCGGTCCTGGAACCCGGCACTGTGCCCCACCCATCCGACCAGCAAGCCAAGCGTGTCGGTGACGATAGGGCGCTTGCGACCCTTGATCCGCTTGCCCACGTCATAGCCGGTAACCCCGCCCCTTTCCGTGGCTTTCACGCTCTGGCTGTCGAGGATACCGGCGGGCGGGCGGGCCTTGCGACCCTCGGCCAGACGCGCCATCCCGACAAGCGCGCGGGTCATCTCGTCCAGTCGTCCGTCAGTGCGCCAGCCCTGAAAATACCCCCGCACCGTCGAAACCGGTGGAAAGGCGTTCGGCAACAGCCGCCACTGGCAACCGGTTGTCGCAATGTAAAGGAGCGCATCGAACACAGGGCGCAAGGTCGGTCTTGCGCGGCCTGTCGGTGGACGTATGCGACAGCATCAAAGGTTCAATGATCGCCCCTTCCGCGGCGGTCAGGTCGCTTGCATACCTGCCGCCCGTTCGGGCATGTTGGCGGCGAGTGAGGTCGGTCCAGGCCATCGTGATCTCCATTCAGTTTCACAAGCGAACAGAACCACAACCGGCTGAATTCACTCAACCAGTTGCAAATCAGACTCTAAAACATTCAAAGTCGAGCGTATAGAGGCGGGCATAAAATGGGTGCTTTTGCAAAATTGATCGGCCTGTTTGGAAAGAGCAAAGCAGGAAACGTGGCCATAATCTTTGGTTTTGCGGCCCTGCCGCTGCTTTTGGCTGGGGGGCGTTGCCTTTGATTACGGCCGGTCTCGCTGCACGCCAAAACGGTCACGCAAGCGGCCCTTGATGCAGCAGCTTTGGCAGCTGCACAGGCGTACCGAACGGAAAGCAAATCGGACAGCACCGCAATCGGGAAGGCCGCCTTCGCTGCAAATCTGAAAGCAAACCTTCCCGGCGTGAAGGCAAAGCCTAAAATCAAGATCAAGAAAAAAGTTGTCACTGCCAGCGTCAACTTCAAATTCGAAACCGCGCTCATCAAGCTTAGCGGCTTCAAAAAGGTCAAGATCGGCGGGAAAAGTCAGGTCGGATTGTCTGGCGTTGGCAAAGCTGAAGTTGTGTTCGTGCTCGATTACTCCAGTTCCATGAATGATCAATGTGATGCGATGCGTGACACTGCTATCTCGCTCGTCAATTCCATAACAAACGATCAAAAAAGCAAGAACGTCAAGATCGGCCTGGTACCATTTTCCAATCATGCTCACTGAACACTGGATGGCGCTTACGTTTTGGGTGGCACACCAGGCGTTGCGTGGACAAACTGTACTGCAGGTCGGAAATGGCCTTTTGTGATCCAGAGTTCGACGCCGACTTCAGATATAGATTCCATGTGGGGCCGGACGGGACAGCAATGATACAATCAGTTCAAACGAGTACAATGTCTGTCCCGGGATCGCTAGTGATGGCCTTTTCGTTCGTCTGCTATCAACAAACCACGCTGAAACCATCTCACAATTGCAGGCAATGATGCCGAATTCGGGGACAAACGTCGCGCTTGGCATGGAGTTCGGGACCACCTGCTTTCACCGAATTTGCCTTACGATCAAGGAGCAGCCATTCGGGGATGACGAGTGGAAAAATTATCATCCTGCTGACCGATGGGCAGCACAATGCTGAAGGATTCGGACCAGGAGGAACTTGGTCTTCAAGTCAGGGCTACGCCAACGTAGATCACTTGTGCGATGCAGCCAAAGCCGATGGTGTGACCGTTGTTACTGTGGCTTACGAACTGGATGACGGTGCCGGCAAAGATCAGATGAAACGGTGCGCCAGCAAATCCAACTATTCCCTCGAAGGCACGGAAAGCAATATTTCTAGGATCTTTGATACCATCGGCGACTTCTTGATGCCCAAGCTTTACTTGAGCAAATAAGCCCTTAAGCTTCACCGGGGAATGTATACGTGCCATCCTCATCGTGCATTTCGGTGCCGGTCAAAGCTGGTGTAAAGACACAAACGATCTTTAACCGGGTAAAGGCTCGCATTCTGTGCCGCTCATGCTTGTCGAGCGTATACATTGTGCCTGCTTTCATCGGAAAGATCTCGCTTGTGCCGAGGTCTTCAACTTCCCCCTCACCTTCGATGACATAGTTCGCTTCTATGTGGTGCTTGTACCACATGACCTGCTCGGCACCGGCTTCAATAGTCGTTTCGGTGAGTGTGAAACCGACACCATCCTCTGCCAACAGAAAGCGCCGGCTGGCAAAAACCTTTCCGCGGACGTCCCGTTTTGTCCCAATAAGTTCGTCCAAACTTCTAACAATCATGCCATTTTCTCCAGTTGCGTCCAATTACGTCCAGCGATTTCCAATCTAGTCCAGTTTCGAGTATCCCGTGGGCGCAAGCATGTAGGTGTCACTTTTGCGTACGGCGACCCGTCGGTCCAACTGGCGCCTTTCGACAAGTCAGGTCTCATGCACCTTGAACTTTGCCCATATTTCCTCGCGAGCCGCGGCACTCTCAAATCCGAGCAGATAAATGAATGTTTCGCCATCCAAGTCCAGCGACTCCCAGAACCCAAGCGGCGTGATCCCCAATTCCTCAAATACCGGAATGCAGACTTCTGTGAACATCCGATGGTTATCGGCCATGCGGCCCGGTTTGATTTCATATTGCCGCAACTCGTAGATCATGATGAACTTCCCTTTGATGCCGTGCCTGGAGGTGATCGTAGTGGAATACCGCAAACTTGGTCAAAGCGATCTGATGGTTTCAGAGATTTGTCTAGGGTCCATGTGCTGGGGTGAACAGAACTCCGAAGCCGAAGCACATCAGCAGTTGGACTATGCGTGGGATCACGGCATCAACTGTCTCGACACCGCCGAGATGTACGCGGTGCCGACGCGGCCGGAAACGCAAGGGCGCAGCGAAGAGATCATCGGCACCTGGATGAAAAACCGGAGACGTAATGAAGTCATCATCTTTGGCAAGGTCACAGGCCCCTCCCCCAAGCCGTGGATTCCGCTACGCCGGCATCCGCCTCAACCTGCAGCCGTCACCCGCATGGATGCCGCGTCCATCCGCGGTGCAGTCGAGGCCTCGCTGCGGCGCCTGCAAACCGATTACATTGATCTGATAGAGCTGCACTGGCCGGAGCGCTATGTGGGCACAATGTTCGGCGCCAACAGGTATGACGACCGGGAGCAGTCAGACGTGATCCCGTTCACGGAGCAGGTACAGGCGCTCAGCGACCTTATCCAGGAAGACAAATTGCGCGCCTGGGGTCTTTCCAACGAAACCACCTACGGGGTTTGCATGTTCGCGCAAGCCGCAAGCGAGCTGGGCGCGCCTCCACCGGTCTCGGTCCAGAATGATTTCTCACTGCTCGACCGCTCGTTTGAACCGGAGCTCGCTGAAGCCTGTGCGCCTCGCAATCTTGATATCGGCTTTCTGGTCTATGGAGCGCTTTGCGGAGGCACGCTTACAGGGAAGTATCGTAACGGGACGGCTGAAAACGCCCGCCACGCCCTGTGGCCAACATTTCAACCGCGCTATCGTTCAGGCGTCAGCCGCTGGGCGGCAAGTGCATATGCGACAATCGCCGAACGCCATGGCCACACGCCAACCCAGCCCGCGCTTGCCTTCTCGTACAGCCGCGAATATGTCACTTCCACCATCATTGGTGGGACAACCATGGCACAACTTGAAGAGTGTGTGGGCACTTTAGAGGTCGAGCTGTCATCCGAAATCTTGGGAGAGATTGAACAGCAACATGCCCGTTGCCCGAATCCGAACAAGGCGGCACGGGCCATCAGTCCTGGCTTCGTAAAGGATGTAAGGCAGGGGGTTTAATCAGCTCTTGGAGTCGGGCCGATCACCTTGCATAGGGTCAGCAATATCATTAGAAACGCCGGTAGTTTGCGCCTCACCTGGCGCTGAATTTCCAGAAAGTGAGGCAGAATGAACTGGTCTATTCAAAACATGACGCTGCTTGCCCATGATGTTGCTGCGTCTTCTCGCTTTTTCGGGGATATCATCGGCCTCACTCCAGCCGGCGCGAACGGAGGTTCCGCGTTTGGCGCAGCCGGTCAGGGACTGTCGCTTTGCTCTGTTGCACAGGCTTTTTCGAAAGACGGTGTTCTGTCATCCAAACCTGCCGACCGCGCACAGACAACTCTGGCCGTTCCTGACCTCAAACAGATCACCGGCAATCTGGAAGATGCCGGCTACTCCTATCTTTCGCACGACAGCGGCGGAGGCATATATGTCTTCGAACCATCAGGGAACCTGATCTCATTCGTCGATGCGAACTCCCGAGATGTCAGCGGCGGCGTGCACCCTTGGGAGAAGGACCGGGGCTGGGGCTTGCACCACGTCAATTTGCAGTCTTTCGACGTCCGCACCTCCATCGCATTCTTTGTTGAGATCGCAGAAATGGAAGAAGGCCGGTGGCAGCCGCCGGAAGACATAGGAGACTTCAGCATTGATCCCTCAAAGTTGGCCATTCTACCTCTCGGCGAAGGCAACCGGGGCCTGCAACTGATTGAACCTGACCCCGGCTTTGGCCATCGCAACAACTTTCCTCACAACCCATCAATTGGAGGCCATCCCGCCTTCTGGGTCCAGGACATTCATGCTGTTATGAAGCGCTTGGATGAGGCTGAAATTCTCTACTCGGACGCAAAAGTCTACGCCATGCCCGGGATGCACCAGATCTATGTTTACGATCCCCACATGAATATGATTGAGGTCAATCAGTATGTGTAGGGCGGCGACAGCAAACGGCTTCGGCTTGCTGGCAGGCTTGTGGCTATGCATCGCTTCCGTCCTGGCCGATGCACCGGCCGTAAACCTCGGGCATTTCAACAAGCTCGCACTGAACGGCTATGACGTTATGACTTACTGGAAAGGCGGCAAGCCCAAAGAGGGCAACCCGGACATTTCAGCCGAGTACAATGGCGCCAAATGGGTATTCGTCAGCCAGGCCAATCGGGAGACATTTCTGAAAAACCCTGCACGCTATGCGCCCCAGTATGGCGGCTATTGTGCTTATGCGGCGGCCCAGAACGCCGTTGCGGACGTCGACCCATATACCTGGCGCATCTGGAAAGACAAACTCTATTTGAATTACAGTCCGCGCGTGCGGCGGCAATGGGCCAGTGATATTGATGCAAATATCGAGAAGGCCGACACTTACTGGCCCGGGCTCTTGAAGACTCAATAGGCTCAACCGGCCTTCTTTTGAGCCTGCCCCAGGTGCACCTTTCCGCGCTTCTCCGCCAGTTCCATTTGCTTTTGACGCGCGGCATAGCGTTCTCTTTGCGCTTCAGACTTGGCGTCCCAGCATCGAGGGCAACTCACGCCCTTTTCGAACTTGTCTGACGCCTTGTCCTCTTCGGTGATGGAGAACCGGCAGGCATGGCACATGTCGTATGAGCCTTCTTCGAGCCCATGTTTGACCGATACGCGTTCGTCAAAGACGAAACATTCGCCTTCCCATTGGCTTTCTTCTTTAGGGACCGTTTCCAGATATTTCAGGATGCCCCCCTGCAGATGGTAGACCTCGTCAAATCCCTGCGCGAGCATGTAGGATGAAGCCTTTTCGCATCTGATCCCACCGGTGCAGAACATTGCGACCTTGGATTTGGTGGCGAGTTCTTCCGCATTTTCAACCCAGTCAGGAAAATCACAGAACGACGCTGTTATCGGATCTACCGCTCCTTTGAACGTACCGATCTCCACTTCATAGTCATTGCGCGTATCGATCACGACCACATCGGGATCGGCGATCAGTTCGTTCCAGTCTTCCGGCTTCACGTAGGTCCCGACCTGTTTCGTGGGATCTGCTTCGGGAGCACCGATTGTCACGATTTCCTTTTTCAACCGTACTTTCATGCGCAGGAACGGTATCTCGCTGGCCCAGGATTCTTTGTGCTCAAGGTCACTGAGCCGTGAGTCGTTGCGCATGTGAGTCAGCACGGCTCGAATACCGGCTTCCGGGCCAGCAATCGTGCCGTTTATGCCTTCCCTGGCGAGTAGGATCGTCCCCATGACGCCTGCGTTTTCGCAAGCGTCTAACAAAGGCTGTTTCAGCGTTTCAAAGTCCGGCAGCGCAACGAACTTGTAGAGCGCCGCAACAAGGAATTTCGTCATTGTGGGTCGCGCTAGCCCTTCCACTGACCACTGGCCACCAGATCATCAGTCACCTTCTTGATGCCCTTGCCGAGGGTCTCAACCACGAAGTCGACGTCGTCCCTCGTCATCACAAGTGGTGGTGACATGACATTGAGGTGGACAATGGGTCGGACCATCAATCCCAGATCATCGCAGGCATTGGCGATCAGGCCGCCAATGTTGAGTTCGTCGGCGAACAGCTCCTTGGTCTCCTTGTTGGCGACGCTTTCCACACACATCATCATCTTGATGCCGCGGACTTGGCCAACGATGGGCAAGTCTTCAAGGGTGCGCAAACGCTCCTCAAAGTAGAAGCCCACATCCATGACGTTGCTCAGAATATCTTCGCACTCCATGATCTCCAAGTTCTTCAGCGCAGCAGCGCAACACACCGGATGTGCGGAATAGGTGTAGCCGTTTGTGAAGAGCCGGTTCTTGTCTGCTTCGGCGATCACCTCATGGATTTCATCAGAATAGATGGTGGCGCCAAGCGGCAGGTAGCCGGACGTCAGTCCCTTGGCGCAGGTGATGATGTCGGGAACAATGCCGAACTCGTCTTCAGATGCGAACCAGTGACCAAGCCGGCCAAATCCAGTGACCACTTCATCATGCACATAAATGATGTCGTGCTTCTTGCAGATCTCATGGGTGCGTTTGTGATAGCCCTTGGGAGGAACAATCACGCCCCCTGCCCCCATGACCGGTTCGGCAAAGAAAGCCGCGATGTTTTCCGGACCCAGCTCTTTGATCTTGTCTTCCAGCTCCTGAACCAGAAAATCGAGAAATTCCGGCTCGCTCATGCCGTCGGGAGCACGATAAAAATTGGGGTAGGACAAATGATGGATGATGTCCCGGATGTAGTCGAACTCAGGCTGCATATCCGCAGCCTTACCGGCGATGGACGCACAAATGTGGGTGGAGCCGTGGTAGGAGCCCTTGCGCGACAGGATATGGCGCTTGGACGGATTGCCCTTGCTGCGATGGTAGAACTGGATCATCCGGTAGGCGGTGTCATTGGATTCCGACCCGCCCAGCGTAAACATCATATGGTTCAAGTTGCCCGGTGCCATTGAGGCCAGCTTGCCGGCGAGCTCGGCGGATGGCGTGTTGCCCATGTCGGTAAACGGGCTTGAATAGGCCAGCTTGAGCACCTGATCGGCAATGGCATCGGCCATCTCCTTTCGGCCCTGTCCGATCTGGGTGCACCACAGCCCGCCTACTGCATCGAAATAGCGTTCCCCCTGTTCCGCACCATAGATGTAGCAGCCTTCGGCCTTATCGATCAGCAGCGCACCGTCCTCACGGAAGCTGTCGAAATGTTGCCAGGGGTGCAGATGATGTTTGCGGTCGAGTTCCCAGAGTTCTTTGGCCGAATTGGACAACATGGGGGCTACTTCCTTTATGATTTGATATGCGGATAGGCGTACAACGACAAAAGCTCATAGGCAATAGTGGCGCCCGCGAGCGCGGTAATCCCCGCCGGGTCATAGGCTGGAGCCACTTCAACCACATCCATACCCACAAAATTGATCCCGGCGATCTGACGCAACATGGTCATGGCCTGGTAGGGCGTGAGACCGCCGATCACAGGTGTGCCCGTTCCAGGGGCGTAGGCCGGATCGAGGCCATCAATATCGAACGTCAGATATACGGGCCGGTTGCCAACAACCTGTTTGATCTTCTTTGCAGCCGCTTCCGGCCCATCGCGATGAACCTCGTTGGCGTCGATCATGGTGATGCCGAGTGTGTCTTTATTTGTAGTTCTGATGCCGACCTGAGCAGAATGTTCTGCATCGATGATGCCTTGCTTCACCGCATGATAGAACATGGTACCATGATCGATCCGGTCCTCGCCGCCTTCATCGTTCCAGGTGTCGGAGTGGGCATCAAACTGGAGCAGGCACAAGGAGCCGTGCTTGGCAGCATAGGCTTTCAAAACCGGATATGTGATGAAGTGGTCACCGCCAAAGGTGAGTGTGGATTTGACTTTCTCAAGGATGCCGGAAATATGGTCCTCAATGATCTTCGGCACATCGCCGAGACGACCATGATCGAAAAGCACATCCCCGTAGTCAGCTATCGCCAGATGTTCGCGCACATCGTAGGGCCAGTTGTAAGGTCGGTCCCAGTCAATCTGGCTTGAAGCTGTGCGGATTGCGCGCGGACCGAAGCGGGTTCCCGGGCGATGTGTCGTCGCTGTGTCAAACGGTATGCCGGTGACCGCCACGTCGAAGCCGTCAAGCTCCTTGGTGTATTTGCTGCGCAGAAAACTGTTCACGCCAGAATAGGCAGGCTCGCGAGCAATACCGAATGGATTGGTCCGATGAATGGCATTATCGATTTCGTATTTTTCCGTCATGAACACCCGTCTCCCGATTAGTATTTATCGACCCACGTAAAAGCAATTTCCTGTTTGACTCAATCGCGAACTTCATGAGACTGCGCGGCAAAAGACCCCTCGTTTTGGAGATTGTATTATGGCGCACGAGAGATATCGCAAGTTCAACACCAAAGACACATACCCTGAACAGGATCTGAACAACGATCTCTGCCAGGCCGTCAAAGCCCGCGGCACTCTGGTGTTTTTGCGTGGTCAGGTTGGCCAGGATCTGGAGACGCGTGAAGTCGTGGGCGCTGGCGACCCGGCAGCCCAAACAGAAAAGGCCATGGAAAACGTCAAGATGCTGCTGGAAGAAGCCGGCTCTTCGCTCGACCATATCTGCCGGATGCAGGTTTACTTGGTGAACCGCGAAGACCGTGACGAGGTTTACAAGGTTATCGGGAAATGGCTTAAAGGCGTGTTCCCGTGCTCAACCGGCCTGTTTGTCGCCGGACTGGCGCGGCCGGAATGGGTCATGGAAATTGAGGTAACTGCGGTTATCCCTGACTAAGCGAGGGTGCGATGCCTGTCCTGACACAAGACCAGAAGGATCAGTTCTGGCGTGATGGCGTTCTGACTGTTCCCAATGCTGTGTCGCCTAGACAGCTTGCCGCGCTGCAAACCGAGTTTTCGGGATGGGTGGAAGAGAGCAAATCGCACTCGCAAAGCTACGGGGAAGCGCCCGACGGGCGGCCGCGCTTTGATCTTGAAGACGGGCACACGGCAGAAAAGCCGGCACTCCGCCGCGTGAGTGCCCCCTGCGATGTTTCAGAGGCGTGTCTTGACGCGATGCAAAACAGCGCGTTGACGGACATGATTGCCGAGCTGATCGGGCCAAACGTCAAGCATCACCACAACAAGATCAACTCAAAGCTTCCCGGCGCGGCGACGGAAGTGAAATGGCACCAGGACTTCCCTTTCACGCCACATTCGAACAGTGACGTGATCACGGCCCTTCTGATGGTGGACGAGGTCACTGACGAAAATGGCCCTCTCGAGGTTGTGCCTGGAACGCACAAAGGGGATATCCATCCGATCTGGCATGATGGTGTATTCACTGGCGCCATAGACGATGACACAGCATCGGAAATGCAGGCAAACTCAGTTCGCTGTACCGGGCCTGCTGGATCTGTTTGCCTGATGCACACCAAGCTGGCTCACGGATCGGCACCAAACCTATCCGACAAATCCCGCACGCTGCTGATCATGGTATATTCTGCAGCAGACGCGCACCCCCTCACCCGCAATCCTGTGCCCAATCACCATGAGGGCCTGATCGTTCGCGGTGAAGACCCCGGCATGATCCGTACGGAAGAATATTCCGTTGCCATTCCGCAATATCCGAAGGGCGCTTCGTTCTTCACTCAACAGAAAGCTTCCTCATGACCTTTTCGATCGTTGGACGCTGCGAGCGTACCGGTATGATTGGCGTCGCCATCACAACCTCAAGCATTTGCGTCGGCGCGCGCTGCCCGCATACCCGGGCCGGCGTCGGCGCCGTTGCCACGCAGAATGTGACGGACCCTGCCTTGGGGCCAGCCATGCTGGACGAACTGGAAGCGGGCTTCAGCGCTGAGGAAGCACTTGAGCATATAACCCGCGGCCGCGCCAACCTGGCCTACCGTCAGCTCACGATTGTGGACAAACAGGGCAATACCGCCAGCTACACTGGTGAAAACATCTTGGGAACGAATGCGGTATCTGCCGGTGAAAACTGTTTCGCAGCCGGCAATCTTTTATCCAGCGATACCGTACCTTCTGCCATGACCGGGACTTTTGCAGATAATGCCGACCAACATCTCGCCGAGCGTCTCTTGTCCTCACTGGAAGCCGGACTCGCAGTTGGTGGTGAAGAAGGCGACGTTCACTCAGCAGCGCTTCTGGTGGCCCATCAGCAGCCCTTCCCGCTTGTTGATCTCAGAATGGATTGGCACGACGACGATGCCGTCGGCATGCTGAGGAAGTTGTGGACTGACTACGAACCGCAAATGATCGACTATCTCAATCGCGCCGTCGATCCCGCCGCAGCACCTTCGTATGGCGTGCCAGGCGACGAATAGGCTGTCGCCCAAAGTTTGAGGGGCCGCAGAACGGCCCCTCGAAATCCAACGTCTAGTTGATACCCAGCATTTGTTTTGCCTGTTTCAGCGTTGCTGATGCAAGGTCGGTTTCGCCTGCAGCGTTCTGATCCTGCGCAAGCTTGGCTAATTCCATCACCTTGGCCTTGTCAGCTTCGGAGATTTACGCAGTTGTCAGGGTTTCCTGAACCATCCTTGCGTCTTCATCGAAAGTACCGGTAAGGGCAGGCCCCGCAAGCATTGCGAATGCTGCTGCAGTGATAAAAACTTTTCTCAACATGTTGGTACTCCTGTACTCTCGTCTGTTCAGCGATCCGCAAGACAGAAGCTATGCATCGCTTGCGGCGACCAGTTGCCGACAGGCGGGCAATCACGAGGAAAATTTGTGATCCAATGTGGCCACTTTTGAGATGCCGGATTAAACCGTGCACAAAGCCGATTGCGGCAGCACGCTAAATTTCACCCTTGGGATCCCACTTGAACATTTTTGCAGCCACAATCGCTGCACCAATCCCCCAGGCGAGCATGATCGCCAGTCTGGGCAAAGCCACATATGTTTCTTCATTGCCGGACCAAACAAAGCCATTCCCCGCCATATCGGACCGGAAGGCGTGACCGAACGCCAGTGAAAAATGCTTGAGTGGAAACGTGTCGGCGACCCAGGTCACCCATACGGGAATATCCCTGAACGGACGAATGAAGACGTCGGATAGAAATGCCAAGGGCAAAACTGTTGCACTGGTCACAGCTTGCACCGTGTCCGATGTCTTGCAGATCGCGCAGACCATCATGCCCAGGCCAGCAAAACTGAGACAACCCAGGAACAGGCTGAGCAGCGCCATCGGTAGTTTTTCCGGATAATAAGCCACACCGAAAAACACGTTTCCGGCGACCATGACCACGATCACAGATGTAATGGCGATTACTGTAACCGCCAAAATGCGGGCCCAAATATAGATGCCAGGACTGAGTGGCGTGCCCCTGATCCGCTTGAGGACCCCCTGGTCCCGGGATGTGGCTGTCGAAATGGCCAGATAGGTGTAACACGCCATTACGGCCCCAAAGACAGCAAGCGCCGGAGCATAAAACTGGGCGGTGGTTATCTCTGTTTCGGGAATTATCTCATTTCCGAACAGCACCACAAATACCAGGAACATGATGAGTGGCATGGCAACCACGAAGAAGATGGCGGCAGGACGCCGGAGGAACAGTTTGAGCTGATGCAGGGTTTGTTTCATCAAAAGCATGGCTAGAGTCATACCATAGCTTTATGAGGAAAAATCCTCAATCAGCTAGGCATGATCCTATGGCTATTTCTCGTCCGCCGACGCTAAATCGGCCGCCCCACGTCTGCCGCGTGTAAGATTGAGATAGATTTCTTCCAGACTTGGCCGCGTCACACTCAGGGATGACAATTCAAACTGTTGCTTGAAGGCCCATTTGGTCAGATCCGCAAGCGCTGGGGTAGGGTTGGCCACTTCCAGGATCGCCCAGCCGCGCTCTTCCGACAGGATCTGCTTTAGCGGCTTTGAAAAGTTCTCCGGTAACTTGCGATCTCCAAGGAAAAACCGGATTTCCGTGTACTCGCCATACTCATCGCGCAGGGTCTGGGGCGAACCTTCAGCCCGGATCTTTCCACTGACCAATACAGCAAGACGGTGCGCCAGAGCTTCCACTTCATTCATATAATGGGACGACAACAGGATCGTCTTGCCCATGGCATTCAGATTGAGCACCAGATCCCAAATATTGCGCCGGGCATCGGGATCTAGTCCCGTCGTAGGTTCATCGAGGAATATAAGGTCCGGATTGCCTACGAGCCCCAGGCCGATCTCTAGGCGTCGCTGCTGGCCGCCGGACAAGGCCTTGACCCGTGTGTCTTCCGCAAATGCCAAATCAACCAGATCGAGCACTTCATCTACACCATGAGGCTCGGGATAAAAACTGCGGAAGTTTTCTACGGTTTCCCGGACACTCAATTCGGGTTCAAGGGCGGTGGATTGCAGCACAATGCCGATCCGCTCACGCAGTTTGTTGGTGTTGTCTGCGGGATCGTGCCCCAGCACCTCGACCTCGCCGCGATCACGCTTCCGGTACCCTTCAAGAATCTCGATTGTCGTGGTTTTACCTGCACCATTTGGCCCGAGTAGTGCGAACGTTTCACCTGCCTGAACTTCGAACGAGACACCCGCTACGGCCAGCGTTCCATCATAGCTTTTTTCGAGATTCCGTATGCGGATTGATGTCATTTCAATTGTTCTGCTTAATTGTCAGGTTATCAGAACCCGTTCCTGCTCTGCGAATGACCTTGCATACAGCAGCTGTGTTAACGATACTCGCAAGAGCATACGCCATCTGCTTTGGAAATGAGGCAAAATGCGCGTGAAATTTGGTGGATGACATTTTGGCGATACTGGCGAAGAAATTGGCGTGGTATTGAGCAATCCGGCCTACATTAGGCTTTTCTGATACAGAAATCCTGCGCTAAATAGCCTTCAATTGTTGTGGCGTGATGTTGTTCGATTCGCCACGTATTGGGTAGGTGCGTCTCAAGGACCGCCCGAAAAGGTAGATTGGGACCAGTTCGGCTGAGTTAAGTCAAAAAAACATGCAAAGCAAAAACAAAAAAATCATCATCGTTGGCGCTGGTCCCGGTGGCTTAGCCATTTCCATGCTCCTGGCAAATGCAGGCCTCAATGTTACCGTGCTCGAAAAGCAGGATCAGGTCGGCGGCCGCACAGGTCAGATCAAGCAGGATGGTTTCACCTTTGATATTGGTCCAACGTTTTTCCTCTATCCCCCCGTAATTGAGAAGGTCTTTGCCGCCTGCGATTTCGACTTATGGGAAGAGATCCCCATGAAGAAGCTCGACCCGATGTACCGGCTGGTGTTCGAGAATCGCGGTCATCTGGATGCACGCGGCAATATCAAGGCGATGATGGATGAGATCTCCCGTCTTGCCCCCGACGATGCCCCTGCACTGCAGCGGTATATGGACGAAAACCGACAGAAGCTGGAACACTTCAAACCGGTGCTGGAAAACTCATTCGAGAGCGTGAAGGACTTTGTCCGCCCGGACGTGATGAAGTCGGTATTTATGCTGCGCCCTCAGTTGTCGATCGACGGAGACCTTAAGCGCTACTTTGCGGATGACCGGATCCGTCAGGCTTTTTCCTTCCAGGCAAAGTACCTGGGCATGTCGCCTTTCAATTGCCCGAGCCTGTTCACAATCCTCGCGTTCCTTGAATACGAATACGGTGTCTACCACCCGATTGGCGGTTGTGGCGCAGTTATGGACAAAATGGCAGAGCTGGCAACACACATGGGTGTAAAGATCAAACTCTGCGAAGGCGTTGAGAGCATTGATTTCGATGGACGCCGCGCCAAGGCCGCTGTTACGGCAGAAGGCCGTTACGAGTGCGATGCCATGGTCATGAATGCGGACTTTGGCCGGGCCATGGAGAAACTGGTCCCCAACAAAATCAGGAAGCGGTGGAAAGACAAAACCATCGCGAAGAAGAAATACTCCTGCTCGACCTTCATGATGTATCTCGGCATCAAGGGCCGGTACGATGATCTCCCCCATCACACAATCTTCCTGACCGAAGACCTGAAGGGCAATATCGACGAAATTCAGGACCGCAAGGTTGTCCCAACGGAGCCATCATTCTATATCCAGAACGCATCGATCAATGATCCCACGTTGGCACCAAATGGCATGAGCACGCTCTATGTTCTCGTGCCTGTGGCCAATCTGGAGGGTGAAACCGAGTGGACTGAAGCACAGGAAACCGAGTTCCGCGAAGTCGCACTGAAACGCCTGAAAGCAATCGGTCTTAATGATGTGCGTGAGCGTATTGTCACCGAAAAGATCATGTCGCCTATCCGCTGGCAGAATGAACTTGACGTCTACAACGGGGCCACGTTCAACCTCAGTCACACGCTTACACAGATGCTGACATTCCGGCCGCACAACCGATTTGAGGATCTCGATGGGGTGTATCTTGTCGGAGGAGGCACGCATCCTGGCAGCGGCTTGCCCGTCATTTTCGAGTCAGCCCGCATTTCAGCTGGTCTGATGGCAAAGGATCTGGGCATCAGCCTCGAAAAGGCAGACCGCGAAGAAGTTGTTGTGTCAGAAGTTGACCTGCGGTTCGAACAAGCCTCCTGACGCGCTTGAACTGGCCTGTCTGACTGGCAGGATTCCACTTGAACACTATGTTGTATGATCACCCCGATTCGATCTGGAAAAACAACTGACACCCATGGCAACACCACCCTCAAAGGCAGATCGCCAAGAACAGGCCGCTGAAGAGGTGTTCGCGCGCTGTAGCCCGCGTGTGATGAAGTTTTTCGAACGCTACCTCAAGCGTTATTTTGCCAAAAATTTCCATGGCTTGCGGGTATCTCTTCAGGGTCCGATTCCGAAGATTAAACCCAGTCACGGCCTGGTGGTCTATTGCAATCACTCCTCTTGGTGGGATCCCTTGATCCTGTTCTATCTTTCCAGGCTGGCTTTCTCGGACCGCCGTGGCTTTGGCCCCATTGACGCCAAGGCGGTGGAAAAATACAAGTTCATGCTGAAAATCGGCCTGTTCCCGGTCGAACAGGATACGCCGCGCGGCGCGGCGCAATTCCTGAAAATTTCTCACGGCTTGCTTGCGGAAAAAGCCACCAGCTTGTGGCTGACACCTCAGGGCCAGTTTGTTGATGCAAGAGCCCGGCCGGTTGAATTCAAGGCTGGCCTCGCGCATCTGGCGCGAGACAGCGAGAACGTCACTTTCGTCCCAATGGCTCTGGAATATTGCTTCTGGAACGAGAGCAAACCCGAACTGTTGATGCACTTTGGAACGCCTATCGAAACGGTTGCCACAGAGGACAAGCCCACCGAGGACTGGCAGACGGTGCTGGAGCAAGGGCTCGAAGCGGCCCAGGACGCACTTGCCGAGGATACCAAGAGCCGTGATCCGGCACGCTTCAAACCTTTACTCAGCGGAGAGGCCGGCGTTGGATTTGCTTATGACGCCTGGCGCCGGGTCAAAGCGCTCGTAACGGGTAAAAAATTCACTGCGGCACATGAGGATGAAAACCAATGAGCTGGATAACCCTTTCATGGATTGTGTTCGGCCTCGCCGCCCTGTCTTACCTGCTTGGCATTTTCAATATCCTGATTTTTCGCGCACCTCGCCAACCCGACGGCAAGGTTCCACCGGTCTCCATCCTCATGCCGGCCCGCGATGAGGAAGCTCGCATCCGTCCGGCTCTTGAAACCATCCAGGAATCAGAAGGCGTCGAGTTCGAGCTGATCGTCGCGGATGACAACTCCACAGACAGCACAGCCGATATCGTGCGCGAGTTCGCCAAGAACGACCCACGGATCAAGCTGGTGACAACCCCGAAACTGCTGGAAGGCTGGGGCGGAAAGAACCACGCCTGCCAATTTCTCAGCACACAGGCCAGTCATGATCATATGATCTTCATCGACGCTGACATGATCGTCTCTCCGGATGCCTTCGCGCGCATCTCAAACCATCTTGCCGAGAACGAACCGGCTCTCCTGTCCGGTGTGCCCATGCAGGAAACCGTCACGTTCTGGGAACAAGTGGTGATTCCGACCATTCACGTCATGCTCTTGGGATATTTGCCATTCATCGGAATGCGCAATTCCAAGACCCCTGCGTTTGGCGCTGCGGTCGGTCAGATCGTTGCTGTCCACCGCCCTGAATATCAGCGTGTTGGCGGCCATGAAGCTATCAAGGATTCGCTCCATGATGGCGTGCAACTCGCCCGGCTCTTCCGGCGTAACAAGATCATGACGGACCTCGTTGACGTAACAAACCTGTGTGCAACCCGGATGTACGAAAACCTGCAAGGCATCTGGGCAGGTTTCATGAAGAATGCGCATGAGGGCATTGCAACACCCATTGCCCTGCCCATCTGGACAGTGCTGTTGGTGGGTGGACACATCATGCCGTTGATCATGACGATCATTGCGCTGATGTTCGGCTTGCATGCGACGCTAGCCATTGCGGCGCTTTTATTCTCCTATTCCTTCCGGCTTTTGCTGGCCTACCGGTTCCAGCAAACCTTCCTTGGCGTGCTGATGCACCCGCTGGGTGTCGGTTTCATGGTCTTTCTGCAATGGGTCGCTCTCTTCAGGCGCTTTGCCGGCAAGACCGTCAACTGGCGCGACCGCTCCTACGACACGAATTAAGCCTCTACAACGAGCGTTTCTGCCAGCTCCGGGAAAGTATCGACGATGATGTCGTGCTGGGGGTTTGGCTCAGGGTCGGGCGGCCCCTCTTCTCCCCACTCGTCCGAACGGCGGACAAACGCTGTCTTGAAGCCACCGCGCTTGGCCGCATCCAAATCAAAATTGTGGCAAGCGACCATGCAGCATTGCCCAACATCAAGCTGAAGGCGACGGGCAACCTCCTGATAGGATTCCGGCAACAATTTGTATTTGCCGATGCCTTCGCAGGAAAAGACTGCATCCCACGACAAGCCGTTCTTTTTCGCGGTGTCGATGATGATCCGGTAACTCAAGATCGTGAAGGAGGAGACCATGTATTTGCTTCGCAGCTTCGGCAGGACCGCCGGAAAATCGGGCCAACATGTGAAATTATGCGGCGCATCGTACGCGATGGTGTGAAGGTCTTCCTCGGTAAACGAATCCAGGTCATTCTCTTTCACCAGCGCCTCAAGTGTGAAGCGGTGCGCCCCGTCGAAGTTATAGCCAGGAGGTTCGTGCTCCCCTAGGTTCAGCATTGCCTTCAATGATCGCCGGCGCAATTCATTGGTGATGCTGGCCCAATCTTTCTCAATGCCATATTTGGAACCCGCTGCAGCAAGAGCTTCTGAAAAACCGGTGTGCCAGTCGAGAATGGTTCCGCCCGTGTCAAACGTCAGGGCTTTGATATCGGTCAGGCTCATTCTCTATTCCTCATTAAGGCGAACACTTGGTGTCACCCTATTCCCTCGCGCGGTTTTTGCATCATAAATTTCATTTGATCTCAGAGCATCTGACCGGTAGGTGCTCGCGTACCAGCATCACAATCCCGTACACTTTGATAAAACTTGTGACTCTCTATCCACCGAACGTTATCATCGCCAAATTGAGGCAAATGGAGGGTCATGATGCGAAAAATATCACTGCTTTTTCTTTCACTTCTTGCCTTTGTAAATTTTGTCCACGCGGAAACCACAGCGCTGGACCGACCATGGATATTGCCACTGGCGTTCGAGAAATCTTCCGATCCGGTTGTCCAGCAGTACAATTATTATGATTTTATGTGGCGCTCTTTTATTGCGCTGAATTGGCCCAACGTCCCTATCCAGGTTGAACACACTCCGGAGGGATCGGTCATCACATCCGGGTACCGCGGGCAGCCGGACAAGACCCGCACACCTGCGGACCTGACCGCCCCGCGCAACAAGCCGCTCACCGTTTGGGAGACCTACAAGGAGCCACCGAATGCCCAACAGGCAAAATACGGATTTGAAGGCGACATCCCGCCTCAGGTCATGGTTCCGCACCCAAAGCCGGTGGACATCTATTGGGTCACGGAATTGCCGCCGCTGGTGAAGGCTGCCAACAAACATGACCAGGCCAATCTGAACAACTCGGTCTTATCGCTTCTATGAACTTATCAGCACCCAGAACAAGCATCCAGGGCCGGTTAAGTTCAATCCGCCCGAGCTGCGCGCCCTAAACGGCCATGAAGGGCCAATCACCGGCGTTAACACCAACACCAACAATCTCATTAACGCTGCACTGGAATCCTACACGCAGAAAAACTTCAGTTGCATCCTCTGTCACGTGAAGGTCAGGCCACAAGGTGTGCCGGAAAAGGCATTTGAAGAGGACCACTTCAAGATCCTCACCTTCCTGCTGCAAAGCACGCACAAGCAAAAGAGCCCGCCATAAACTGCACCGAATTGGAGCTTTGGCGGGTGGAACTTGGTACTGCGAACATGTTAGGCAGGCAGTTCACGTTCCTGATTAATATCTCCAGTCATGCCCACAAAGAATTCTGAGTACGATCTTGTTGTTGCCGGAGCGGGCATCGTTGGCGTCTCATGCGCTTTATGGGCTCAAATGCGCGAGCTCAAAGTCCTGCTCATCGATCCGAACGAACCAGGTTCCGGCACGTCCTACGGCAACGCAGGCACCATCGCCACATACGCCTGTGTGCCTGTTAACAGTCCATCTCTTGTCACCAACCTGCCTTCCTGTTTTTCTCCAGAGAAAGTCCATTCGGGTTTGATTGGCTCTATGCCCTGAAGAACCTGCCCTAGATGATTTCCTTTCTTCGCAATTGCTCGGCAACGCGGGTTTCCCAAATCACCGATCACCTCGGGGACCTGTTGGCGCATGCTGATGCCGGGCTCGATCCACTGATCGAAACCGCAGAGGCCAACGACCTGATGGTTTCCAATGACTGTCTTTATGTGTGGTCGACCAGAAGTGGATTTGAAAGAGCACGCGGATCAAACGGGGCACGGGCGCGCAACGGTGTTGAGTTCGATTTTCTCGAAGCCAATGACATCAGGGCTTTAGAGCCCAATCTGAAGATGCCGATTTACAAAGACCTGCTCTACAAGGACGCCCGCCACGTGTGCGACCCTCAAGCTCTAGTGCTCAGGATGCACACCAAATTCCTTGAGCTGGGCGGCTATTGGAAGCAAAAAGAAGTCAAAGGCTCCGAGTCCGAAACCGATGGCATAACAGTGATTTTGGACGACAGCGAGAAGATCGGTGCTCGAAAACTTATCATCGCCACAGATGCCTACGCAAAGTCAATTGTTGGCTCGGGCGCCGCAGAATTGCCCTTGGGGATACAGAGCGCGGTCACCATGTGCTTTTCTGAAACCATGGGGATCTTGTTTCAAGGCCTGTGGGCTGGGCCGATGCGGGCTTTTACGCTACGCCGATGGATGAGGGCTTGCGGATCGCCGGAACCGTCGAGCAGGGCTGCACAAACCGAAATCCCCAGGCCGGATTGCCTACCTCACACACAAGGCGCAAGAGATGTTTGGCGACATCGGCGAACCGGACGACGACTGGCTGGGCTTCCGTCCCACCTTCCCGGACGCCCTGCCTGCCATTGGTCATTCGCCTGCTTCGCCGCATATTCTGCATGCGTTCGGCCATCAACATATTGGCCTGACACTTGGCGGCATCACCGGACGCATCGTTGCAGATCTGGCGGAAGGCCGCGCTTCAAACTTTGACATTTCCCCTTTCGATCCAAAACGTTTTGGCAAATAGCATGAGTTCACATTTCCCAAATCTCTTCGCCCCCATCAAAGTCGGCTCGCATGAACTGTCGAACCGGCTGATCATGGGGTCGATGCATACAAACCTGGAAGAAAAGGGACCGGATGGATTGGCCAGGCTAGGCTCACGGCATTCTATGCAGAGCGTGCCAAAAACGGGTGCGGTCTCATTGTAACCGGAGGCTTTACCCCCAGCCCTGAAGGCCGGCTGGGCGGCGATGCTGGCTTTGTGGTGGCTGAGGACGCAGATGCACACAAAGCCGGTCACGGATGCGGTCCACCATGAAGGCGGACGCATTCTGCTGCAACTGATCCATTCGGGACGCTACGGCTATCACGGCGATATCGTGACCCCTCTCCTATCAAGTCCGCCCATTCACCGGAACGAACCGCACGAACTGGCGCCTAGAGAGATTGAGCGCATCATCGAAGATTTCGGCTGGGCGGCCAGCGTTGCAAATCGAGCCGGCTATGACGGCGTTGAGATCATGGGATCTGAAGGCTATCTCATCAACCAGTTTACCGCGTCCTGGACAAATCAGAGAACGGACGACTGGGGCGGCAACCACGAAAGCCGGATCAGGTTTCCACTAGAAATCATCAAGGCAGTGCGCGCCGCCACTTCTCCTGACTTCATCATCATGTACCGGATTTCGGTTCTCGACATTGTTGAGGGCGGGAGCCCGACCGAAGAAGTGATCGCATTGGGCCGGGCCGCCAAGACCGCCGGTGCGGATATACTGAACACTGGCATCGGCTGGCATGAAGCCCCCGTCCCAACCATTGCGCAAGCGGTGCCGCGCGGCAGTTGGTCGTGGGCCGCGGCGCGTTTGATGGGCGAGGTCAGCGTTCCTGTCGTGTGCACCAACAGGATCAACATGCCGGCAGTTGCCGAGCAGATTATTTCCGACGGTGCTGCCGACATGGTCTCAATGGCGAGACCGTTTCTTGCCGATGAGGCTTTTGTTTCCAAATCAGAAGATGGACGGGTTGACGAGATCAATACCTGCATCGCCTGCAACCAGGCGTGCCTGGACCATTATTTCACTGGACACGTCTCCACCTGTCTCGTCAATCCGAGGGCCTGCCGGGAGACGGAGATACCACGCACTAGGGCAGATTCCGGGAAATGCATTGCCGTTGTCGGGGCTGGGGTGGCCGGGCTTTCCTGCGCGTGCACAACGGCTGAGCGCGGCCACACGGTTACGCTGTTTGAGGAAGCAGGCGAGATCGGCGGTCAATTCCTGGTCGCACGCAACATACCAGGGAAGGAAGAGTTTGATGAAACATTACACTACTTCCGCACAAAACTGAACGCGCTAAACGTCAAACTTAAACTCCGCACCCGGGCTTCGAGGACAGAGCTGGACGGGTTTGATGAGGTGGTTCTGGCCACTGGTGTGAAACCGCGTTTGCCGGATATTGCAGGCATCGAACACCCCATGGTGATGACCTATGAAGAGCTGCTGACCTGCGCACGGCAGCCGGGGGAGCGGGTTGCTGTAATCGGTGCCGGTGGCATCGGTGTCGATGTGGCTGTTCATCTGGTTGAACGCGGGCACAAAAACCACCTTGATCCGCAGGCTTTCAAGTCAGCCTGGAGCATCGAACAGAGCCCCGCACCTCTGGCTTCGGCCCACAAGGTGAGCCTCTTGCAGCGGTCGGAAGGCCGCATGGGGTCCGGCCCGGCAAGACGACGGGCTGGGTGCACCGTTCCGTCTTGATGCGCGCCAAAACCGAGATGATTGCCGGAGTCTCTTACGAGAAGATTGATGATCAAGGATTGCATATCCGTGTGGCTGGAGAGGACCGGCTGGTCGAGTGCGACAGCATCGTGGTTTGTGCGGGCCAGGACTCGGTCACCGATCTTGCCGGAGAGTTTAGCGAATCTCACATCATTGGCGGCGCTAAGCTGGCGCGCGAACTTGATGCTCAAAGGGCGATTGAAGAAGGTCTGTTGCTGGCGAATTCGTTGTAACGCTTTGGCCGGAGCAACCAGGTCCAGGTGCAGCGGCTCCGGCCATCGCGTTGCCTCAAGGTCGGGACGGCCCTCCCCCCCCCCCCCCCCCGGGTAGACTACTCCCCTGACCTTCCATCGTCCCATCTTGTTGGGCTTGATGGGTAGGAAAGGTCATGACGCAACAAACAAGAAGCGCGGCCAGGTAGGCGCCGTGCTTCAACAGTTCGCCCCGGTCGATGGCGAATAGATAAAATCCGCAATAAAGCAGAAGTGTAAGGCCAGAGAATTCAACGAAATTTGTCGAGACCATTCACGAGCCAGAAGCCGCCCCATCCGATCAATGTAGCGAGAACAAGCCAATTGGAAGAGGACAAAACTCCGCCAGTTGCACTAGAATTGGCTATCGATAATTTCCCAACACCCACTTTGGAATCGCTCCTTTGAGTCGTGATGAACACACCTCTAGAACATCCAGCTGAGGCGAACCTGAATCGGCCATTCAGGTTCAGTTCAGCTTGGCGGTCCATGGAAAGAGCCATGAGTTCCAAGGCGATAGCTATAATGTGGCGCTTGTTCTGTGCCTATGCTTCCCGTTGAGCACGTCGGCGCTGGATCAAAACTTTGTGCGCAAACCCCGCGCACAGGGCGTCACGGTGTCTTTCCAGAAATTGTTGTCTAAGGCGCGTCTCAGAGCTGGCAGGACCGGGTGGACGGATTGAATGCCGGCGGGGATGATTACCTCGCAAAACCGTTTCACATGGAAGAGTTGATTGCTCGGCTGCGCGCGCTCATCAGATGTTCTGCCGGACGCGCATTGGCAACTGAGGAACGGCAATGTCACCCTAAATTTGCAAACCGGCAAAGTCTATTTTGGCGATCAGCCGGTCTCCCTGACCGCCCATGAGCTCAAACTGCTGAATACTCTCATGCTCCGGCCCGACGTGGTGCACGGGAAAACTGAGTTGGCAGAGAAGATCTACGGGTACCATGATGAACGGGACTCCAATACGCTGGAAGTCTTCATCGCCCAACTCCGCCAAAAACTCGGGGCGTCTTTCATCAAGACCGTGCGCGGCCGCGGCTTACACACTCAGCGGCCAATGATACCGAGGTCATTGACGTTCAGGACGATTGCTGCGGGCGTGATCTGGATCATCGTCGCACTCAGCATTGGCGGCTGGGTCATTCTGAACGTTTTCAGCGGCTCTGCGTCACACCAATTTGAAGCGCGGCGGAGGCCCATCTGGATTTGCTGACGGCAGCAATTGCGAGTTCGTCGAACTCACCTGCAAACCGGATGGGTGCACCGCAGTTCAACTGGATTTTTTTCAAGCCTGTACTGGCAGGCCGTTTCAAGCGACGGCCGGGCCTATCAATCCAGATCGTTGTGGGATAGCGAACTGGTGTTTGATCTTGGCGCAGAGACAGAATTTCGCTTGGAGGCGGATGGCCCGGACAGGCAATTGTTGCGGCTGATTGCGCGCAGAACCACTGGCCACGATGACAAGACCTGGACATTGGCTGTCGCTGCAGACACGTCCTCCCTGACCGAAGAAGTCAATTCGTTTCGCCAGACCCTTCTTCTTTCATCTGCAATCCTGGCTTTTTCCATGTTAGATGCTGCGGTGCTCATGCTGCGGGCAGCCCTCTCCCCGCTTCATATATTGCGACAAGCGGTGATCAACCGACATGCCGATGAGAGCAAGAAAATCGGAGGCTCATTTCCCAGTGAAGTGCAGCCATTGGTGGATGATCTGAATACGTTGTTGGAACGCAACGAACGATTGCGCGAAAAAGGCCGCGTGCAGGTTGCGAACCTGGCCCATGCACTCAAGACGCCCGCTGCAATTCTTCGTAACGAGCTCACAAAGGCACGTCGCGGGGAACAAATGAATGTCGAGTTGGCAGATGAAGCGATCGAAAATGTGTCTGCTGCAGCGGACAGGCATTTGAGCCTGACAACAGCAGGCCCTGACGAAAAACCTACAGGCGAGCTTGTCGATGTGGTTCCCGTGGTGAAAGAAATCATCCGCGCTCTAACGCGGCTTTTCATCGAAAAGGAATTTCGCTTAAGCGCACCGGAACAATTGCCGATCCCGCGCTCCCGGCCGAAACAGCTGGAAGTTTTCGGCAATCTCCTGGAAAATGCGGGCAAGTGGTCGACTCGGGAAAGGCAGGAAAATCATCGTGGAAGACGATGGTGTGGGCGTCCCGGAAGATAGCAGAGCGCAAATCCTGCACCAGAGGGTCAGGTTGGACGAAACCAAAAGCGGGTCGGGCCTTGGGCTGATGATCGTAAGCGATATTGTGGAACGCCACGATGGCCAGCTTGAACTGGGATAATCAGAACTCGGGGGACTACGTGTAAGTGTCACCCTGCCCGCCGCCAATAGTGCACGCCCGTCTGCGGTTGCATCTCAATGAATTCTGACGCATTTTTGCCAACGTAGCCTGGATCGGAAGTGTTTGGTAATGCGCATAGGACGTGGCGGTGCTAGCTTGAAGTTGCCGATATTTTGGCTTCTCCTATTATGGACAGCTTCGGCAGCCACACATGGTCTTGCGGCCAAGATCTCTTCAAAGACGGTTTACTTTACTGTAAGCGGGACAACCCTTGGCGAAGTTTTGAGAAGCATTCTGGCCAATGGACCCGGCGGTCATAGCGGCCTTGCCATGGCAACCACCCAGACCAGAATTTCCCAAAGTGTGAACACGAAGAAAAAGGGCAAGTGCCGGCCAACGACCAAGGCCCTGATCATCACGCACATGCCCAGATTGTCCAAAAGCTCCCGCAAGGTGCCGGCGGTTCGGGCCCAGTGGGGCAAATTTATCCGCTACGTAAACGCCATGAGGTCAGACACAAATCAACCTACATTGGCTGCACAGAAAAGATCAAGCGTCTTAATGCGTGCATCCTTCCGCAAACATGGCTGCAAAAACGCGAGGAGCCGCGTTAACACCATCATACAGGCGGAAAATGCCCGCTGCGCGAGATTGAACGCCGCCTATGACCGGCGCCGAACGCGGGCGGATCAAGAAGCTTGGTTTGCTTAATCAGGCATCCGGTGTAACAGGCATCGTGTTTGGCTGGCACGACAAGAAAAGCTCGCGCAGGCTCAGACCCAACCGCAATTAGACGCCCTCCTCCCAACTTTTGATTTCAGCTAGCATGGGCATCAGATAAGATCTGAAAGCTTCCGGATTCTCGCTCATGGGGAAGTGCCCCATGCCTTTCATGATCTGCAATTGAGCCCCTTCGATTGCGTCGGCTGTCGTTTGGCTCATTTCTGGCGAGCAGCTGAAATCATACTCACCTGTCAGCATTAAGATTGGGCATTTCGCCGTATCGATAGCGGCCACATGCTCCATGATATCGCCTTCAACAGTATAGAAATGCAGATCGCCTTTGAAGATGCCGGGCCCGCCCTGCATGTAGTGCCAGAGCGTTTCCCAACGGTGCTCTGACGGCGAGTTTGGGGCGATCAGACCGGATACCATCCCTGAGCACACATGCGCCCCATGCAGATCGGCCCGATACAACCAATCAATGTCGTAGTAGGGATTGACCATTCCCGCAGACTGCAAACCTATCACACATCGCGCCGCATCCGGGTGCTCCCGCGCTAGATGTAAAACAATGCGACCGCCAATAGAGCATCCCATCACGACAGGTCTATCGAGTTTCAGCGCCGCAGAAAATGTAAGGATCAGTTCAAGATATTTTTGGGTCGTAAGTTCATAATCTTTCGTTTCCCATCCTGATGGTGGTGAAGATTTTCCATGCCAGGGCATATCGACGGCGATAACCCGGTAATTGCTGGTGATCTCCTGATCGTTCAGCAGTTCACGGAACTGGCGTCCATCGGCCCCCGCTGTGTGCAGGCACAAAAGGGGGATCCCCTGCCCTGCCTCTTCCCAATAGACACGATGTTCCTGTCCCCAAAGTGCAAGAGACAGGTACCTGCCGATAATCGGTTCAATGTTCGCGGTGCTCATGCTGCGATCCTCTGCTCACGCGGCAATTCAAGCAAACGTTTGATATAGAGAATGTTGGCGAAGAAGGGCTGCAAGTTGCCCTCTATCGTAATATGCCCGGCGGTGCGCATGGCGATGATGTCGTGGTAAGTCGGGTCTGGCACGGCAACCCAATGTGCTTGCTAGGCTGCCTTAGATCCGCTCACCGCAAAATCCCAGGAAGACAATCTGCGGTCTGCCGAAGTGATGGCAGCGATCTTTCCCTCTTTTACGGAAACCAAGTGCCCTTCCTCTCCAACGCGCCACATGAAATCGAATGAGCAGCCCTTTGCCCATCTCAGTGCAAAGGAATCTGAATTTGCCTGTGCAATAAGCTCTTGCATTGTGCGGAACCCTCTTGATGTTGTTTGCACAAGAATTGGCACACAGCTACCAACCATGCAATTGCCGAACAGCGGCAAAACTCAGGAAGCGCAATGATCGATCTGGAAATCAAACAGTTGGCCGCAAAATACAAAACTGGCGAAACTAATCCTGTCAAAGTGATCGATCACTGCCTATCGCGGATTGAGGCTCATGAAATAAAGCTCAGTGCATTTGAACTCGTTCTGGCGGATCAGGCCCGGGATGCGGCAGAGACGGCAGCGAAAGCCTTTTCATCTGGCAATCGCATGGGACTGTTCCACGGCATCCCGTTTGCTCTCAAGGATCTTGTGGATGTTGAAGGTCACGTCACAACAGGTGGCAGCAATGCTTATGCGAACCGGGTCGCAACTGCCACAGCCCCCCATTGTCAGGCGCCTACTGGCAGGTGGCGGTATTCTGATTGGCAAAACAAAAACTGTCGAAGTCGCTTATGGTCCCTGGGGCACTAACCAGCACAAGGGCACACCCTGGAACCCCTGGAACATGGATATGCATCATGCTCCTGGCGCTCCTCCAGCAGTTCGGGATCAGCGGTGTCTGCAAGTCTTGTCTCGTGTGCCGTCGGAACCGACACGGGCGGCTCTGTGCGCATTCCATCTTCATTTTGCGGACTGGCCGGTCTGAAAACAACCGAAGGACGTTTGCCCCTGGAAGGCATCCAGCCCTTGTCCCACACGCTCGATACGCCTGGGCCAATGTGCAGGACGGTTGAAGATGCCGCAATCATGTATCTGACCATGTGCGGTGAAGAACCCGGCGCCATTAATGAGAACTTCAATAATGAGGCTGGCCTGTTTGGGATTTTGGGCCGCGGCATCTCCGGCCTGACTCTCGGCGCGTTGACAGAAGCTGACCGGGCGTTCCTGCATCCAGAAGTGCTGGAAAGTTATGTCTCGGCCCTAGAACGCCTTGGGTCCCTTGGCGCACAGATCATTGAATTCGATCTGCCCCGGTCAATTGACGATATGCGCGAAGGTGTGGCCACACTCATTGGCAGCGAGGGCGCTATCACCATGGCGCAGCTTATGAAGATCCGGCAAACGAGATGGACACCGATGTCAAAGCCAGGATCATGATGGGGAAAACTTTGTCGGCCCGGGACTATATCCACGCCCAGAGGACACGGCTCGAAGACCGCGCAGAGTTCCTGGCCGCCATGAAGGGCATTTCTGCGATCATCTCACCCACCGCGCCAATTCCCGCGCCTGTTGTGGCCGAGATCGATCAAAACAGTGTTCCTTCGCAACTCTGACCAGGATGACCAATCATCTGGGCTTCTGTGCACTCTCAATTCCAATGGGTTTGACAAAAGGAAATCTCCCAACTGGCCTGCAGATCATGGCATGTGGTTGTCACGAGGCGGTGGCCCTACGCATCGGGAAAGCATTCGAAGCCGATTTTGGTGGAATCGGCCTGCCGGAGATTTGAGACCTCATACCAATGGCGTGATAGATTGTCTCTCAGACCTTTTCAACCCGGCTGCTCTCTGGATCCATGCAGACAAAGGAGAATTTCCGATGTCTGCAACTGCTGGCGTTCGTGATGACTATGATGCTTCGCCCCTTTCGCGGCCTTTCCAGGACGAGCGAAGATCTCCGTCAGGCCCGGTGTTTGCTTTCGCTTGCTTGTGTTCATGACGGGATAAGCCGGGCGGATGCGGCGAAGGGGGGCGGGAGGGACCGGGCGCGCAAGGGGACGAGACCGCGATGGCCGGCCGATCAGCGTTACAAACCGGCCTGCCTGTTCGGCGCGGTGTGCGCAGACAGGGAGACCGGCGCGGCCCTGATGCTGCCATGGTGCCATGGGGGCGGACACTGAAACAAGGAACTGGCCTCTCAAGGAGATCAGCCGGACCGTTGTAAAAGGTGCTCAGGCCGCCGTCCTGATGGACCGCGCGCCGGGGCACACATCCGGCGAGGTGAAGGGACCGAAGACCCTGATCTTCCTGCCTGCCAGATTACCGGGCCTCAATCGGGTCGAGAAGGTCTGGCAATCTCTTCGGGAGAACGGGCTCTCCAGCCGCCTCTTTGAAGATCAGGCAGACGGTCTTGCCGCCGGATGTGATGCCTGGACCCGGCTCATGAAAGAACCAACGGCGATCCAATCAGGCGTATCTCGCGAGTGGACCCAAACCGGCCAAACCTGAGGCCCGTTAGTATCAGATTTCGCCAATTAGGCAGCTTCCCTGTTCAATGGCTGGCACATGCAATGCACACCGCCGCCCGCCTGGGTAAACATCGTCATTTCCGGATCGTAGACAGTGAAACCAGCCGCGCGCATGTCTGCGTTCAAGCCTTTTGCATCAGCGGTCGACAGCACACGATCCTGTCCCAGCGCCACAACGTTACAGCCCAGCGCCATGGTTTCCTTGAAACTGGCAGGAATGATCTCGATTTTTTTCGCCTTTAACCAATCGACAATTTCTTCGTCCGTTGTATCCAGACACACCGCTGCGCATTCTGCGTTCAGCATGCAAACCATGAGATCGATGTGCACGTAGAACTGATCGATGGGCGCAAACTTGATCTCCCATCCTTCTGCGGTGAACCAATCAGCGATCTGACGGGCCGCAACTTCTTCGCTGCGATGATCTGTGTATCCTACAAGCGCGCACTTCTCGGCGATGATGTTAAAATCCCCGCCCTCAAAATTACCATGGCTGACCATGTCATAAACGGAAATTCCGTTTGCCAAGTAGAACCTCAGAACTTCTGCATATTCGCCTCGCCTGCGCGGATTGGCAAGCTGGCAGACAACAGCTCCATATTCTGTCATGAAGCTCGAATCGCGGGCGTAGACCTGGTACGGGTTACCCTCATCCAGCGGAAGGAAATGACAGGCAACATTAGCTTCCGCATAGGCATCCACCATTTGCCGGTGTTGGCGCATCGCCAACTGTTTATCGAAGTTGTATCCCCGGCGGATCGTATCACGCACAAGGGAACTGTAGGCCGCATTCTGAAGGCCCATCCAGCGAAACCCCTCGGCGGCCCCCAACAAAACATCTGTGAGTCGCCCTGCCTCTGATTCTAGAGACCATTTCGACATTTTCGGCGTGCCTCCGCCCGGCACACGGGCCCTCAGCACAGAACCCACAGAACTTTCGCTGGCGTTTGTCTTCATAATTATACCTTCCATAAGCACACAGTTTCTCTGCATTTAGCCCGCCGACTTCACGCAAAGCCAGAAAAACCTTGAAATTGTGCCAATAAACACCACTTCTTACGCAGCGTAAGTTACGGGTAAATTTATTTACCCGTTCAGGATGATTCATGCCCAAAACAACAACAAACAAATCCGCAAAATATGAAAAATAAGAGAATTGCAAAATATGACACAATGCTTGAAATATAACTAAGAAGCGAGATCGGCACAGAGACAATTTTCGATAGTTAAGTTTTCGATCAGCGAAGAAAATTTGGTTCCCGGGTTCCGGGAAATGATCGGGAGGCCCACCTTGAATAATCCCCTGGTGGGTGAGAACCTCGATTTCTCCCCTCCTTTTCTTAATATAGAAAAACGCAACCGCAACAACATTTGAGTGGCCCAATTTAATTTTTTGGATCAGGATTGAAGTATTCCCAGTTTGCATCACGTTCGATTGTATATTACCTATCAGCATGCAACTCGACGAGGCGACAATTAAACGGAAAAACACGATTGCAAGTCTGCTGGGGATATTGTTGACGGGGCTAAGTAGCTTACCCTGCCCAGCAAGCCCAAAGGAATATACCTGTACCGCCTGGGGCGGCAGCCATACGGGGAAATACACATTTGTTATTGATACACAGAAGTGCGAGGCTCTCTGGGTCGAAATCGGCAAATCCCTGAAAGTCGCCACCTGCAATCCTCCCAATTTGATCGCAATAAAACCCTTCGCTCCTGCCAAGGGTTACATTCTGAAATTTAATCTGGAAACTGGAACGTTTTCCGATCACGTACCCGGATGGGCAGATCGTGGAACGTGCACACTTAAACGCTGATCAGAACTGGAACCACCAGCTTGCAACACCTTGGACCAGAACCGCTTTTCGCTTGCGGGCAAGGTGTTGCTTGTTCATAGTTAGGCGTGCTGAATTATAAGATCTGGCGTACCAGACATAATATAACCGTCACAGAAATAATGTATCGCCACGACGCACGCTGGGTGCATCTGGCAATAACGAGAAGGGAGTATCTCATGACAAAATTTAATTCCAAAGTTGCAAATCGCCGTACGGTTCTCAAGGGCGCCGCCGCTTCAGGTGCCGTCGCCCTGGCAGCTCCTGCGCTGATCAACAATGCGCTTTCGTCTTCGGGTGAAGTCAACATCCTGATGTGGTCTGACTATCTTCCCGACAGCTTCATCAAGGCTTTCACGTACAAGACCGGCATTAAAGTCAACTACACCGGCATTGGCTCGAACGAAGAAATCATCAACAAGATGAAGGCCAACAAGGGCCAGGGCTTCGACATCATTTCACCGACCAACAACCGGAACCTGCAATGGGGTCCGCTGCAGTTGTTGCAGCCAATTGATATGAAGCGGGTACCGATCGGCAAAGTTAACCCGGCGATGGCCAAGATTGGTCCGACTGGCTGGAACTTTGACGGCAAAGGCTCCCATTGGCTGCCTCACATCTGGGGTACAGAAGGCATCGGCTGGCGCACAGACCTTTGGACACCTGCAGACGGCACTCCTTCCTATGGCGATGTCTGGGCCGACGAAAACGCTGGCAAGACAATGGGTCGACCGCACTCAATGATGCTTGGTGCCGGTCTGTACATGGAAAACATCGGCGAACTGGCAAAAGGCGACGTTTGGAAAGCTTACGAGACTGAAGCAAACATGCGTCCGATCTGGGGCAAAATCACCGAATGGTGCATCAAGCGCAAGAAGAACATCAAGCTTCTCTGGAACGACGCCGACACTCAAAAGAACGGCCTGCTCAAGGAAGGCGTGATTGTTGGCCAGACATGGGATGGACCGCCGCTCGCACTGAAGAACAACGGCGACCCGATTATGTACCAGGCTCCCAAAGAAGGCTCGATGGCTTGGGTTGACGGAATGTCAATCCCGACCGGTGCGAAGAACATCGATCAGATCTATGCGTTTGTTGAATTCGCATACATGGCTGAGCCAGCAGGTAAAGCGATTGACTCACACGGGTACAACTCGCCGGTTCTCGGTGCTGACCAGTTTACTGGCGCCCAATACAAGAAGAACTTCGCAGAAGCTTATCCGGGCGATTCACTTGCCAACCTCAACCCATGGCCTGCTGAAGCCCCTTGGTACGCAGACGTGCGCACGGAGCATGTGAACAAGTTCAAGAGCGCCTAAGCGCCAGAGCATTTGTTACTTGAACAGATTCCTGCGGGGCATCATTTGCCCCGCAGGACCAAAACAAGAAAAAGCTCCGGCTAGCCGGACTGGTAAAACTGGTAGGCACGTACGGCAATTGCCGAACAGGGGTAAACAGAATGAGCGCAGGTGTGGGCGTTGATCTACAGGATATGTGGATCAGATTCGGGGATTTCGTAGCGGTTCGCGAAGCGAATGTGAATATCAAGGGCGGCGAGTTCTTTTCGTTCCTCGGCCCGTCTGGCTGCGGCAAGACGACAATTTTGCGGGCAGTATCAGGTTTTCTCGAGCCAAGTGAAGGCAAAGTCCTGATCGGTGGGAACGATATGGCCGGCAAGGGACCGAACGAACGCCCGACCGCATTGATCTTTCAGAACCTGGCGCTGTTCCCTCTCATGAAAATCTGGGAGAACATCACGTTCTCAATGGAAGTCAAAGGAGCAAGCGTGGATGAGCGGCGCAAACGGGCCGATGAATTGCTCGAACTCATTGCCCTCCCCGGCCAAGGCGAAAAACTGCCCTCAGAGCTGTCAGGCGGTCAGAAGCAGCGCGTTGCCATTGCACGCGCGCTCTGTGCGCAGCCTGATGTGCTGCTGCTGGATGAACCTCTCTCCGCCCTGGACCTGAAATTGCGCCAACACATGCGCACCGAGTTGCGGCAGATTCAGAAGCAGGTTGGCATCACGTTTATCTACATCACCCATGATCAGGGCGAAGCGCTGACCATGTCGGACAGCGTGGCCGTCATGAAAGCCGGTATTATCGATCAGATCTCCGACGGCAAGTCTATCTACGATGATCCCGCAACAGCGTTTGTTGCCTCCTTTGTGGGCGAAAACAACGTTTTCAGAGGCAAGATTAAGTCAATCGCCAAGAACGGTACGGCCGTCATTGAAACCAACCGCTCAGGCAATCTGAAGTCACGCATCTCTTCTGCCAACCGCGACACCATGAAAATTGATGACGAAGCGATGATGTTCATTCGTCCGGAGGCATTCCACATTGCAGATGCCAAAGCGAAAAACGGCACCCGGATCAGGGCGAGCGTCAAGCATTCCGAGTTTGAAGGGCAATCCTACAACGTCTTCATGGAAGGCGATGCGGGCAAAGAGATCAAGATGTCCCTGATCAACCGTGGCGAAGCCCGGCTCTATGATTCCGGCGTCGAACTCATCATGCAATATGACGCCAGTCAGGCCGTCATCGTGCCGGCAGGCGAACTGGCCAGCGAATAGGTGCGGCCATGATGAAAGATTATTTCCGCACAAACGGGCAGTTCATGGGCTGGGGCCTGCTGATTGCGGTCGGCTTCTGGGTGATCATCTTGATCATTCTGCCCCAGATTTCCATGCTGGATTTCTCGTTCCGTAATCATCTTCCGCCTCCGGAAATGGGCGGCCCCAAGGATACCTATACGCTGAAGAACTACCAATATCTGATCTTTGGCGCCGAGAACAATCCCGAACCTTATAACCGCGTTGACCTGATGGTGTTCCTGCGAACCCTGATCGCGGCTGCCTTCGTGACCATTCTCGATCTCGCCTTGTGTTACCCGATTGCCTACTATCTCGGGCAATCCAAGGGCGGTGGTTTCCTCCGTGTTCTGGTGCTGTTGCTGATCATCCCTTACTGGATCAACGAAATTCTGCGGGCTTTTGCCTTCCGCATCATTTTCGGCGATAGCGGCGTGATCAACGAATTCCTGATGCTATTTGGCATTATCGACAATCCGATCGATTTCATACGAGAGAACGTCGCCCTCTACGCGGGGCTTGGATATGCTTACATCTTGCTGATGATTTTCCCGATGTACAATGTCATCGAAAGCCTTGATCGCAATCAGATTGAAGCTGCGCGTGACATGGGGGCATCGTGGTTGATGATCCACCGGCGGATCGTGATCCCCTATGCCAAGCCTGGCATTTCTTCGGGCTGCACCATGGTGTTCATGCTGACGGCTGGTGCGCTGGCTGCTCCACAAATTCTGGGTGGCCCCTCGAGCCTGTGGTTTACCCAATTGATTTATCAGTGGTTCAATTCGGGCGGTAACTGGCCGCAAGGTTCCGCTTATGCCGTGATTCTCCTCGTGGTCTGTGTGATCATTGTTCTCTCCGTAATGCGCCTGTTTAAGGTCAACATGGGGGACATTGGCAAATGAAGTCCAGCTCTGCCCTCATCAAGATTGGCCTTGCCGCTTACCTTCTGCTGTTTTTTGGCTATCTGCTTGGGCCGCTTGTGCTCATGGCCATCACGGCCTTCAACTCGGCCACATTCCCACAGGTCACACCGTGGGAAGTGCTGTCATTTGAATGGTTTACGGTTCTTTTCAACGATCAACGCATTCTCAATGGCCTGAAGAACAGCTTTATTGTTGGCTTCTTCACGATCATTCTGTCGGTGACCCTCGGTCTTGCCGGGGCGCTGATGCTGACGCAGATATGGCCGAAAATCCGTGCGACCTACTACACGATCATCATTGCACCAATCCTGATCCCTGGCGTGGTGCTCGGGATTTCCACACTCGTGTTCTGGGACCGCATCAATGTCATGCTTGGCCTGAGCGCGGACAGCTTCCTGCACAACGGGATTTTCCTGACGGTGCTTGGTCATTCCACATTCATCTCGTCATACTGCATGCTGGTGTTTGTTGCCCGGCTGCAGCGCTACGACACGGGCCTGACCGAAGCTGCACTTGACCTTGGCGCAACGCATATACAGGCCTTCCGCAAGATCCAGTTGCCGTTCCTCTATCCAGCTGTCGGTTCAGCTGCCGTGCTGGCCTTCCTGGCTTCGTTCGAGAACTACAACACAACGACCTTCACCTTCCAGAAATACCCAACGCTCACAATCGAGCTGGCACAGAAGGTTCGCTACGGGATCAATCCATCGATCTCCGCCCTCGCCTTTATCATTGTATGTTTGACAGTATTTTTCGCTTTGATCCATGAAGTCAGGACGCGCAGAGCGCAACTAGCAATCGCAAACGGCGCGCCCGTGGGTGCTATCACCGGCGGTTTCCAGATGCCGAAGATCTTTGCCAGAAACCCCGCCGCAATTGTCCTGGCCTTATTTGTTGCAGGGGCGGTCGCGACAATTGCGTTCTCATCGGTCTATGACCCAGAGCCGGCCAAAGCCATTCTTCTGAAGAAGAAGCGCGCCGAACAGCAAAAGCGCATCGAAGCGCTGCAGGAAAAGGCACGGCAGAAGAGATTGCAAAAACAACTTAAGGGACCGGATATCTTCGCGCCCAAGAAACCCGCTGCCGGCACCAATCCTGGTCAGAGCACCTTTGGCGATGTCTTCAAGCCAGACAACCTGAATGAAGCCGGACCCAAGGGCGAAGACAAACCTGACGATGCTACAAACCCGGGCAAGGGCACATTTGGCGACGTCTTCAATCCGGGCAACCTGGACGAGGTTGGTCCGAAGAATGAAAAGAAGAAGGACGATAAAGACTCGCCGCTGAATCCTGGCAAAGGAACCTTCGGCAACGTGTTCGATCCGGCCAATCTGGGCGAAGCCTCAGGCATAAATAGCGAAAAGAAACCTTAGCTGATTATAACACCCGAACCACCGGAGGCTGGTTTCCCGTGAGTTACATCATGGTCGACGTCGAAGCGGATGGGCCGATACCCGGTGAGTATTCAATGGTCTGTTTCGGGGCTGTTGTGGTTGAGCCGTCGCTAGAGCGGACGTTCTACAGAAAACTCAGACCAATCACAGACCGTTGGATGCCGGAGGCCTTAGCGGTGAGCGGGTTCAGCCGAGAAGAAACGGAAGCGTTTCCTGCTCCAGAACAAGCTGTGGCATCGTTTTCTCAATGGCTCTCGGCCAACAGCCGCGGCAGACCCATGTTTGTGTCTGACAATAATGGCTTTGATTGGCAGTATATCAACTACTACTTTCACCGCTTTGAAGGCACGAACCCATTCAGTTTTAGCTCTACTAACCTGGGTTCCCTGTACAAAGGGTTTGTTCGTGATACGCGGAAGAACTTCGAGCATCTGCGGCAAGACAAAATACACCCACAACCCTGTTGACAACGCAAATAGGCAATGCGGAAACCTTGCTGCAAATGCAATCCATGGGGCTAAAAATCAGGTTGGACTGATCGAGTTTACTTACCTTGTTCGCCAGGCCTGTGTTCGGGTGACGATCCCCTTGCTCAGCACCAGGTGAATGATCCTCGCGGCAGCATTGGTATAGAAAATCATCATGCCCATCGCAGCAGCCGGTGCAATGTCGCCCGCATCATCCATGTTCAAGACAGCCACTGAGGCTAGGGTCGTGTCCGGGCTATAGAGAAAAACGACAGCTGAAACTGTGGTCATCGCATTCACGAAGATATAGATCGAAATATCGAGGATTGCCGGGAGGCAGACTGGAACCGTGACCCGCGAGAACAGGCGCCAGACCGGTTGTTTCAGCGATGACGAGACGGCCTCGAATTCCGGATCCATCTGTTTCAACGCAGTAAGCGCCGTCAGGTGTCCAACGGTGTAGAAGTGAGTCACCGTGCAGATCACCAAAATACCCAACGTGCCATAGAGGAAATTGAACGGATTGGACGGCTCGTTGAAAAAGAAGATGTAAGCCAGACCTAGCACCATTCCCGGGATCGCCATCGGCATCATCGCGATCAGCTGGAAGAGCCCCCTGCCCACTCCAAAACCGTTCATCTTTTCAACAATATAGGCACCGGAGAAAATGATGCAGGTGCCAATTGCAGCCGTCCACAAAGCAAGTTTTATCGAGTTGCCGTAAGAGGCCCAGCCGCCGCCATCCATGACATCGAAGTTGTAGTTGTTAAGCGAAAAACTAAGATCATAGGGCCAGAACTTGATCAGGGCCGCGTACTGGCACATGCCAAGCAGGCCAAGGATGAAAATTGCCACGAGGCAGCAATATCCAAGGCAGATCAGATCGAACTTTTTGTTTGGTTTCGGCTCATAGGCGACCGATCTCGCGGTCAACAGAGCAACCTGACGGCGCTGAACAATCCGGTCCACAGTGAACGCGAGCAGCGCCGGAACCAGCAACACGACAGAGACCACCGCGCCCATTTCGAAGTTCTGCTGGCCTATAACCTGCTTGTAAATATCAACGGCCAGCACATTGAACTGGCCACCAATGACCTTCGGCAATCCGAAGTCAGTAATCACCAGATTGAAGACCACGAAGGCCGCTGAAATGAGGCCATAGCGCGCGCCGGGGATCGTCACTGTCCAGAACGTTTTCCATTTGGAGGCGCGCAAACTGACGGCAGCCTCGTAGAGTCGCGCATCCGAAATCGAAAGCGCAGTCTGGATGATGATAAACGCATGAGGGAGTGTGAAGAATACTGACCCAATCACGATGCCGATTGGTCCATAGATTGATTCACCGAATAACAGCTCCTTAAGCACGCCTTGATTGCCGAAGAGATAGACCAGGGCAATGCCTGGCAATAGGGATGGCACAAGGATAGGCACCATCGCGATGAGCCTGAAAGCCCCTTTAAACCGCATGCAACTTCGCGACAGAGCGTACGCGAACCCAAAGGCGATCGTCACCGTGATGAATGTGCTGATCGCAGCGATGAACAGGGAATTGTAGATGGAGTAAAACAGCGAAGGCGTGGAGAAGTATCGGGTGTAGTTTTCCGCACCGATATCTCTGGCAGGGCGCAGGCTTATGCGCCTGAAGTCGTTGCTGGAATATTCATGCCATTCATTGCCAGCAATACGTTCACTGCCGAACAAAAACACACCATCAGGCGTGAGGTTCTTCAGCCGGTATTTGGTTTTGCTCCGGAAACTGAAATCGGGAAACAGAGCCAGAGGAGACAGACGGGTGTCCGAGCTTCCCGACAAATCCGCTGGTTTGATTGTTTTCAGATCATTGTTGAGAGCAGCCAGCGTTGTTTCAGCGCTCCACCCCTCCCCTTTGTCCACCTGCAGCCCATAGGCTCCCAGATCAATCTTGTAGGTGGAGAAAGACTTCGACAACATCGCATAAAGCGGCATCACCAAAGTGACTGCGAAATACAAACCGATCACGCACATAAACAGGCGCATGATCCAGTCGTCGCGGCTGATTTTGGGTTTTAGCTTTGCCGGCATCCCTGCCCCGATTGTTTCTGCAGCGTCGGTCACGGGCAACTTATCCTTCCGCTGCAAAAACGCGAATGCGCTCGGCGGGCAGTTCTACATTCACTTTGCTGCCGATCTCCAAACCAAGGCTTCGTTCATTGTTTATGGACACATTTGCCGAGATTGATTGTCCGCCGAGCGCCGCGTTGGACAATTCCACTTTCCAAAAGGATCCAAGAAACTCCAGTTCTTCGACAACCATTTGCATTTTGTTGGAGGCTTTCCCCGAGGCCTTGCCTGTTGTCACAACAATATCTTCTGATCTGACTGTTGCGACGACGGACTGTTCGTTCCCAAATCCGTCTGTGGTGCATTTCAACGAATGCTCGCCGACATTTACCATCGACGCACCTGACGTCTTGCCGCTCAGATGATTCATCTCTCCGATAAAATCGGCCACAAAAAGTGTCGCAGGTTCGGTGTAGATCTCCGTCGGCGTGCCCACCTGTTCAATCACACCGTGATTCATCACCACGATTCGGTCAGCCATGGACAAGGCTTCTTCCTGATCGTGAGTCACCATAATCGTGGTTACGCCAATACGGTCTTGCAGAAATTTAATTTCGTGCCTCAAATGAACCCGTACTTGTGCGTCCAGTGCTGAAAGCGGCTCATCAAGCAAAAGAAGTCCAGGAGAGGTGGCCAACGCGCGAGCCAGCGCAACGCGTTGCTGCTGACCGCCTGAGAGTTGAGCCGGATATTTGACGCCCTGATCGGGTAACCCAACAAGATCCAAAAGTTCTGCAACCCGTTTGGTAATTTCACCCTTGGCAGCACCGGCATTTTCCAAGCCGTAGGCCACATTCTTGTTCACTGTTAGATTCGGAAACAAGGCATAAGACTGGAAAACTATTCCAAAATCCCGCTCTGAGGGCGGTAGCGCAGAGATGTCCTTGCCGGCTTGGACAACCGACCCGGCCGTTTGGATATCGAGCCCGGCAATGGCCCGCAACAGGGTGGTCTTGCCGCAACCGGATGGTCCCAAAAAGCAGACAAATTCACCCTCATTGATGTCGAGCGCAATATCCTTCAGGGCCGTGAAGCTGCCGAACATCTTCAACAGATCCCGGATGCTCAAATACGGATCACTCATCTTGTTTTCGCTTGCCCCTTCACCGGAGCTCCCACACCTTAAACAAATTGCGCCGGCGACACTCAATTACAGAGTCCCGCCGGCGCTGTATTTCACACTGTAATGGCTTTAGCCTTTTGGCTCAGACTTGGAGTCGTAGCGCTTCTGCCATTCTCCAAGAATGCGCTTGCGGTTGTTGGCCGCAAATTCGAAGTCATTCTTGATCATTTTTTCCAGCAGGTTTTCAGGGAAATGCTTCACCGGCTTGGCCACCCCAGGCATAGCAACAACTGCATAACCAGCGTTGTACATTTCATTGGCTTTCTTGGTGATGGACCAATCAACCAGTGTCTTGGCTGCATCAAGCTTGGACGTGCCAGCAACGATTGCCGTGGCTTCCATGTCCCAGCCGACACCCTCTTCAGGAACGATGATTTCCAGAGGAGCTCCGGCAGCTTTGGACTTGGCTCCACGGAAAGCGAAGGAAACACCAATCGGGATTTCACCAGCAGCTGCCAGCTTGCAGGGCTTGGAACCGGAGTGCGTGTAGCGGGCAATATTCTGATGCAGTGCATCCATATATTTCCAGCCACCTTCTTCGCCAAACATCTGCAACCAACTGGAGACGTCAAGGAAGCCCGTGCCCGAAGAATTCGGGTTCGGCATGATGACGTGGCCTTTGTATTTGGCGTCAGTCAGGTCTTTCCAGGTTTTCGGTGGTGTCAGGTTATGCTTTGCAGCTTCAACCGTGTTGTAGCAGACAGAAGCCACCCAGGCATCCATGCCAACCCATGCGGGCGGATTGGAACCATCAACAAACTTGCTGTCGAGTTTTTCAACACCCTTCGGCGCATAAGCTTCCAGCATGCCTTCGCTTTTCAGCAGAAGCAGTGATGTCGCAGCCAGGCCCCAAACGACATCCGCTTGAGGATTGTTCTTTTCAGCCAAAAGCTTGGCCGTCACGATACCGGTTGAATCGCGGACCCATTTGATCTTGATGTCAGGGTGATCTTCGTTGAATTTTGCTGCGTATTTTTTCAGGTCTTCAGCTTCAACCGCAGTGTAAACAGTGAGTTCCGTTTCCGCCTTGGCGGCCAATCCGGAGAACGCAAACATCGCGATCCCTGTCGCGACGCCCGTCATCAATTTTTTGATTGTTCCAGTCTTCATATTGTCCACACTCCCTTTCTGTCGTGGATGTCATCAATTCCTTTTCGCCGGCTGTTATGTCGTTTTGCCGACAGCTTGGTAGTGGTAATGTGACAGCATGATGCGCCAACTCCTCATTCCCGTCTACCCCAAACCAAGCTTGCGCATTGAACTGCGCGCATTATTCATTGTTTGTGCACCTAAAATCCGCCGATCACTCCTATAGTTCAAATACATAATGCCTACGGATGGTATAGGATTTTTCGATGAATAAAACCGAAACCTGCACGTCAGACCTATTCCGGCGAATTCTTGACCTCACAGGCGAACCCAACCCGGTGAAGCTCACCTGAGTCTACTGGCCATAATTCTTGCGAAGGTCGCCTTTCAGAGCCTTACCCAGCGGGCTCTTGGGAAGTTCCGACGCCACAAGGTAACGCCTTGGTATCTTCTAGCCGGTAATTTTATCCCGACAGAAAGCCACAAGTTCCGCTTCAACCGGAGCGTCGGCTTTTGGAACGATGATCGCCGTCACCTGCTCTCCCCACTTTGGATCAGGCACACCAATAACAGCAACCTCAAGAATACCGTCGAAACCTGACAGCACTGCTTCGACCTCGCGGAATAGACATTCTCTCCGCCGGTAATGATTACATCCTTGCTTCGATCAACAATATGAACGCAGCCATTTTCGCCGATTCGAGCAACATCGCCAGTTCTGAACCAACCGTCCATGAATGCGGCTTCTGTGTCCTCAGCACGATTCAGGTAGCCGCCGAAGACATTCGGCAAACCTTGCTGTACGGGATCAAGTGCAAGAAGGTCAAGTCGGTGATGAACGATGCGGTGATGCAGGCTGGCGAATCTGTCGGCCGTGTAACTGCCGGTGCATGGTCACTTTATTTGGATTGTGCGATCGGCTATGTCAGGTTCGATGAACCGGGTGATTGGGCGGGAAAAGAGCTTGTCTTGAAATCTTCTGGCAGTGACGAACATGAGTGCTCTATCGTTGCCCTTCCCTTCTATGACCCGGACAAAGAAATCCCCAGAGGGCTCAACAGGTCTATCCCATGAACACCGAAACTTACGACTATATCATATGCGGTGCCAGATCTGCCGGCTGCGTAATGGCAAACAAGCTGAGCTCCGAACCAGGTGTCCGGGTGCTCGTGCTTGAGGCTGGCCCCATGGATCGCAACCTGATGATCCATATCCCGGCTGGGGTTTATGCGGTCTATCGCAACCCCAAGCTCAACTGGAATTACGAGACCGAGGATGAGCCAGAATTGAACAACCGCAATGTGTCCACACCCAGAGGCAAGGTTGTGGGTGGCTCATCTTCCATAAACTCGATGGTCTATATGCGTGGATACCCAAAGGACTATGACAGGTGGGCAAGTGAGTTCGGGCTGGACGAATGGAGCTATGACAAGTGTCTCCCCTACTTCAAGGCTGGCGAGGCGAGCGACCGGGGAGCAAGCGACTGGCGCGGCGGCGACGGACCACTGGGCGTCACCAAGGGGGCCCTGGAGAACCAGCTGTTTGATGCCTTTCTCGATGCCGGTGAAGAGGCTGGACAAGGTCGCTCAGAAGATCTCAACGGCTAACCGGAAGGGGTCGCCCGCCTGGACAGCACCAAGAAAAACGGGCGCCGCTGCAGTGCTGCGGTGGCACATTTGCGCCCTGCCCTTAAATGCGCAAACCTGACCCTCGAAACCGAAACCGAAACCATGGTTCGAAAGATCGTAATTGACGGTAACCGGGCCAGCGGGATTGAGTATCAAAGGCACGGTGAAGTCTTCACGGCGCACGCGGAACGGGAAGTCATTCTTTGCGGCGGTGCGATCAATTCACCGCAACTGTTGATGGTCTCAGGCATCGGACCAGCTGACCATCTCAAATCGGTCGGGATCGAGCCGCGGATTAATCTCCCTGGCGTTGGCCGCAATTTGCAGGATCATCCGACCGTCATTGTTCAGGTCGCCTGTAACAAACCGGTCAGCATCGATTGGGTGGCCAAGCCTCACAACAAGGTTATGGCCGGCGCTGAATGGCTTCTCGCCCAAAAAGGTGTCGCAACCTCAAACATCTGGGAGGCTGGCGGACTTGTGCATGGCAATCGCGATGTGGCCTACCCTAATCTGCAATATCATTTCGGCCCGGTCGGATTTTCCTATGAAAATGACAAGATAAAGCTGCATCAGGCCTTCGCGATCCATATTGATCAACTGCGGCCGACTAGTAGCGGCAGGATTGATCTCAAATCCTCCGACCCGTTTGAGAAGCCGGCGCTTCATTTCAACTATCTGCAAACCGAACATGATCGCCGTGAGTTGATTGAAGGCGTCCGGTTGACACGAGATCTCATTCGCCAACCGGCATTCGATCACCTGCGCGGCTCGGAAATCCTGCCGGGTGATGATGTCACAAGTAATGCCGACATTCTCGCCTTCCTCAGAAACGAGACCGGCACCGATTATCACCCTTGCGCCACTTGCCGCATGGGCAATGATGAAATGGCCGTGGTTGATGGAGAGCTTCGTGTGCACGGCATCGAAGGGCTTCGTGTCGTCGATGCATCGGTCATGCCGCAGGTCATCAGTGCGAACCTGAATGCGCCAACCCAGATGATCGCCTCACGTGCGGCCGATTTCATTCTCGGCAAACCGCAACGGGAGCCCCAGATGGTGAAATTTCATTTCAGCTAGGCCGGAAACGAGGACGAAATCCGTTAGCCGGCGGCGGGTTAGCGCTCTTCAGCAAGTAATTTTTCAATGACTTCAATGCGCCTTCAATCCACAAGGACAGTCCGTTGCAGGTCATCACGCTTCTTCTCCGGTGCCTTGATTTGTTCAAGACCGGCCGCACGCTCACGCTTGAGGACCTTTAGCCGCTCAACCAGAGCACTGTTCTGCTCGTCCGCATACAAATGAGTCGCCGGCACCAACATCAGGGCCAAAATCAACAAAGTTCGCACAAGGGTCATAACGAACGGCTCCTTTACGGCATTCGCCATAACTCGGCGAATTGATCAAAGGGAATCTGCAAACCCGTGCAATCGGAAATTAGCGTTTGTCCGTGGCGGATTTCAACCGTGAAAAGCTTAAAGCCAAACAATTGAAATTCCCACCAACATTCAGTGGCCAATCAGGCCGACTTTTGCATTTTCCAAATTCGTTATTATACCAATGGCATGATTGATTGTCCCTCAGGCCTTTTCAACTCGGCTGCTCTGGTGGACAAGACCAACACCGCATCGGGTGTATGGGCCTATACGGCCTGTCGTTCGAAGAAGAACGGGGCCTGGCTAGCCAGGAATGTCTTTGTTTCCAACATCCACACCCAGAAGCCCAAAGGCAGGCCGATGTCCGAGCGCGCTTCAAAGGCCAACGGCAGGCGTTCCAAAGTCCGTGCCCTGGTTGAACATGCCTTCGCCCGCCTGAAAGGACCCATGGCGCTGTTCATCCGAACCATCGGTTTGGCGAGGGTCACGACCAAAATCGGTATGGCAAATCTGGTCTACAACGTCCAGCGTCTCGTCTGGCTCAACGGGAAACCCGCGCAGATTTGAAGGCGATGGGGCGGACCACGCCACACAAGCACAACGTCCAGCACGCCAAAGTAGCCGCTCAAGTGGCCGGGCCTTGCGACCCTCAGCTAATTTTGTTGAAAAACTCTTCTTGCTTGGTGTGCTGATCGCTGCTTCAATTCTTGTATTGCTGGAGGGGTTTGATGGCGATGTCAGGACCGAAGAAAGAAGCACAAGCTGCGCTGTTCCATGAGTTTTCGCTTGAGGATCCTGTACCGAAAGATCACCTTCTGCGCTCAATAGATCGGTTTGTTGATCTCAGCAGCCTCCGTGGGCATCTGGCGGATTTCTATAGTCATACTGGTCGTCCTTCACTTGATCCCGAGGTGCTGATCCGCCTGCTGCTGGTCGGGTATTGCCTGGGGGTCCGGTCAGAGCGGCGGCTTTGCGAAGAGGTGCATCCGAACTTGGCGTATCGTTGGTTCTGTCGTCTCGATCTGACAGACGCTGTGCCGGATCATTGCACTTTTTCCAGGAACCGTCATGGCAGGTTCCGCGACAGTGATTTGCTGCGGCCCCTCTTCGAGATGACCGTAGCGCGGTGCATTTCTGCCGGTCTGTCAAGCGGTCAGCGTTTTGCGGCGGATGGCGGTTTGATTGAAGCCGACGCCAACAAACAGAACTCCAGGCCCGGGGAAGAGTGGGATCGCAGCGCCATTGATCCAGGAGAGGCGCCCCGCGCGGTGAAGGCATATTTGGAAGTCCTGGATGATGCCGCCTTTGGGGCAGCAACGACTGTTGAGCCTGAGTTCACATCACATTCCGACCCGTCCAGTCAGTGGACAGCAGCCCGTAAAGGTCCTGCAATCTTTGCCTGTTCCACGAACTCTCTGATTGACACTGACCCCAGCGTGATCGTCGGTGTTGAGGCGAGCAGATCGATCCGACAAGCTGAGGTTGGCTGCGTGCGCTCAAGGTCAGACCGGGTCAAGGATAAATTTGCTCTCCATCCTGAGCAGCTTATTGCGGACGGCCGCCTGTGGATCAGGTCCAAGGCTGGATTGGCTGGTGAGACGCGACATCAAACCCCACATCCCAGGGCTCGACCAGGCTAGTCGCAAGGATGGCACAGGGTCTTGTGCTGATTTCGAATGGGACGCTGAGAACAACCAATAGCTCTGTCCGGAAGGCGAAGCGCTAAAGCAGTTGCGCCGGAACTGTTCCGATCCGAACCGCGGTCCGACGGGCAAGGGCGTCGCGAAGTATCAGGCGCTGAAGCACACCTGTCAGGCCTGCCCATCAAAGATAAAAGGCTGCCCGAAAGCAGAGGCCCGCAAGATCACCCGTGAAGAACATGAAGAGGCCCGCCAAGTCGCTCGCCAAGTCGCCCGCGAAATAGCCAAGACCCGCCAATACGACATCTCGATGAAACTCGGAAAGAAGGTCGAGAGGCTCTTTGCCCACCTCAAACGCCTCCTCGGCCTCGGCAGATTGCGATTACCCGGCCCCTGCGGCGCAAATGATGAATTCCTGCGCGCCGCAACCGCCCAAAACCTGCGCAAATCAGCAAAGGGCTTTCCTGCACCGCAGCAAACGCAAAAAGCCTGATCAGAAAGGCGCTCGCGCACTCATTCCAAAACCACTTTCCGCACCCGCAACACTGGGTTCTTCCAAAGAATCAGCGCAGTGTGATCGTCTTCTCCGCACGGTCAATCAGTTCCGCAATGCCGTCCGGCAGCCGGTGCGCCGGCCAATCACACTCAGCCTGATGCCGTCATGGATGAGCCGGGCGGTCTCTGTCTTGAGATAGAGTTTCAGTAAACCCATCAGGCCTGCGACCTCGGAGGCGAGACGCCACCAATTATCTGATGAAAAAGCGAAGAGTGTTCAGAGTGCCGGTCCCCAGTTCCAGCGCGACCTCGGTTATCAGGCGTACGGTTTTGACGCCGGTTCTGTGGCCTTCGTGCCACGGCAGATCTTGACGGGTAGCCCATCATCCGTTTCCATTCATGATGACGGCGATGTGAAGTCTGTCGTTTAGTTGATAGCCGATGTTGCCTTGCATCGTGAATATCCCTCGCAATGATGAAGCTGACCGGCGAGACCGTCGTGTGCGCTGGCTTCTGTCTACGGATTGCCATTGCAAGCGGTGTGGAGATCCCGACCACGTTTTGTGCATGCGACCTTCAGGGTTAACGGCGCTAGCAAGGGCCGGTGGCGGCGAGTGTTTGTGCCCTGCCATCGAAACGTTAGGCGTTCATACGAGTTGGAATCTTGGGCGCAAACAATACGCTCCCGCAGGCGCAACACGCCGTCTTGCCAGGCAAAGCTGTCCCTACCTCGCATCTTGCCTTTCCTCCATAGGCTCGTAACCCGCTCGGATTTTTCATCGAATTTCGGTTCCTCGAGATGTTCCAAGTTCGCGCTCCGAACAAATTGCATCGTTTCCGGGTGATAGATAAAATAGAGGTAGGGCGCCTTAGCCTGGGAAGCAGGGGGCCGCATGATAGCCAGACCGATTTGCCCGTCAGAGTTCATATCATGGAAACTCTACGTCGCTGGATGATAGTGTGGGACGGGCAAAGAGGGTCAGCGTCTGGAATGCCGGTTTGCCATCCCTGCTGATCGAAGTCTTTGAGACGGCATTTGGAGCACGGCTCGTCAACACAACGCTCAGCGTATGTCCCTCACTTGTCCGCCGCACGCATTGGGCAAGATCACGCTTAGGCGCGCCGACAAAGATGATGCAGTTTGATCCGTCGAGACTATACGCGGCATGAAGAGACGCAAAAGACAGAAACAGCCATGCAAGACCAGCCGGCAGAACCAGTGCTGCTTGAGTTGGTAATCTAGGAGGCCGTCCCTTTGCTGTCTTCATCTCCCTCTCCGGCTGATGCATCCAGCTGCTCACGCGTAACCTGTTCTCCCGGCTTGGTTGTTTTCAGCACAAGGAGAATTATCGCCAGACATCCTGCACCCAGAGTGACGATGAAACTGTTGAAATGGATCACATGAGCCTTCATGCCGCCAGCCCACCACAGCAGAACCGATACGATTGCCATCAGGCCCCAGTGCCAGGGTTTGCCCAGGAAGATGTCACGCATCGCCCCTGTCCTCCGCAATCTGCTTCGCTCCAAAGATGCGCGGACCAACGATTAGCAAGGCGATCACTGCACCGGCAATTTCCCAGAGATAGCCCGCAATGCCGAAGACCTCATTGGTCGGCGGCAGGAGAATTAGGGCCGCAGCTATCAGCACCACGAGGCGGTTGAGACCAGTCAACGGCCCCTTGTACCAGCCTTCAACGGCCATGGAGAGCACCCAAAGTCCTGCCAGCACCGTCAAACCGGATACGGCCGTCATCCAGACCGGTCCAACAAACAACAGGGACGGATTATAGACGAACACCAGCGGCACAAGGTATTTCGCGATACCCACACGGGTGGATTCGATTGCTGTTGCCATGGGCGGCGTCTTGGCAATGGCCGCACCGGCAAACGAAGCCAGCGCCACCGGGGGCGTAATGGTGGATACCACTCCAAAGTAGAAGGCAAACATGTGCGCTGCGATGGGCTCAACGCCTATCTTCACAAGGGCTGGGACGATCAGGGCAGCCACGGTGATATAGACAGCTGTGGTGGTAATCCCCATGCCGAGAATAATCGCCGAGATACCGGTGAGGGCCAACAGCACCAAAAGGTTCCCGCCTGACAAGTCGATGACGGATTGCGTGAACTTGAGGCCAAGTCCCGAGACGAACACCGATCCGATGATTAGACCCGCACAGGCGCAGGCAATGGTAACAGGCATGGTTGCCCGGCTTCCGGATTCCAGTGCGGCCAGCACATCGACCGGGCTCATCCGGGTTCCCTTGTTGATAAAGCTGAGTACGAACAGGGACACAAGTCCCCAGAACGCAGACTTCATCGGCGTGTAACCGGAAATGAGGAAGTAGATCAGAACGACCAGTGCGATCAGCAGATGCCATCCGCCGCGCAGCACTTTGCCGGCCTCCGGCAGTCTCGCTTTCTCGATACGGCCAATGCCGTTTTTCTCTGCTTCCAGATGCACCATGAAATAGACGGTGGCAAAATAGAGGAACGCAGGAATGGCGGCCGCGATGATAATGTTGGTGTAGGCGGTCGTCAGAAACTCGGCCATGATAAACGCCGCTGCGCCCATGATCGGCGGTGTAATCTGGCCCCCTGACGAAGCGCACGCCTCGACCGCCGCTGCAAACTTGGCGCGGTAACCGAGGTTCTTCATCAGTGGAATTGTGAACGATCCGGTGGTCACAACGTTAGCAACAGCCGAGCCGGACACGGTTCCCATGAACCCGCTGGCAACGACAGACGCCTTCGCAGGTCCGCCTGTTCGGTGCCCGGTCAGGGCCACAGCTAGGTCGATAAAAAACCGACCTGCCCCGGACCGGATCAACAATGCGCCGAAGATAATGAAGAGCACGATGTAGGTGGAGCAAACATGCAGCGGAATGCCGAACAAGCCATCTGAACTCATGAACAGAACATCGATGAACTTTCCGAAGCGCACCGGCGGTCCATAGAAAAATCCGAAAAAGTGGTTCGCGTAGAGGGAGTGCATGATGAAGAACCCGGTGATGATCACCATCGCCCATCCGACTGCCCGGCGCGTGGCTTCCAGCACTAGCAGGATGAGAATGCCGCCAACGATCAGGTCAGACGTCTCCTTTTCGCCATAGCGTAAATGAAAAGCGTCAATGTCATGGATCGTCCAAACCTGGACAAAGATCACAAGCCCAACAAAGAGCAGATCAATCGTAAATCCAAACAGGCGGAGCCCATTATTGCCCCCATCGTTTGAGATCACGGGTTCCCTGATTGAACCGCGGAACAGAGGAAACGAAAAAATTGCAAGGATCAGCATGACCGTCAGATGGACGGAGCGGAACGAGCGCCCCTCCGGCGTGCCAAACGCAGCCACATAAATATGAAACAGCGCCAATGCGACGGCAATCACGGTGCAACCAAGCATCACATAGTGCGCAGCACCGCTGACACGACCCACAAGCAGGCGCTCAAGGAATCCCAGTTCCTGGGCTTCTTCGTAAGTGATCTGGCCTTCGGAGGCATTCATGGCAAGCAATTAGCAGGATGCCCCGGTTTCCGCGGGGCGCCCTCCAGTCTTCTCTTAAGCTTTAGCCTGCCTTTATACCCAGTTCGGAGTAGCATTTGGCAGCGCCAGGATGGACAGGGATTGCTGCACCATCCAAAGCGTTTTCAACTTTCACACGCTTCCAAATTGATTTGACTTCAGCAAACGTCGCGTGATTGGCCCAGAACACCTTGCACATCTTGTAGACCAGATCGTCCGGCAGGTCCTTGTGGACAACCATGTTGGTGACGATGCCGAGCGTATGAAGATCTTCTCCGACACTCTTGTAGACACCCTTCGGCATCATACCCGGAATGTAACCCGGGTTGGCTTTGAGGATGGCATCAAGCTTGTCTTTCGGCAAACCAATAAAGCGAATACCCGGGTTATGCTCAAGCTCAAGGAAAGACGCCTGAGGCATGGAAGTTGCCGCCATGAAGACGTCGATATGCTTGTCTTTCATCAGCGCAACAGATTCCGTGTAACTCACGTGATGAACCGTGCCGCCAGCCTTTTTGATGTCATCAAAGCCATAACCGTAGGATTTGATGATGGACTCAGCGAACGCCGTTCCAGTCCACTTCGCCTTACCAGGACTGATGTTCGCTCCCTTCATGTCTTCGAACGACCTGATTGACGAATCTGCCCGGACCGCGACCTGGAACATAGCGGGATAAAGCGTCGCGAAGTGGCGCACGTCAGGTTGCGCCTTCTTGAACTTGCCCTTCCCCGAATAGCCGTTGAATGCCGTATGCGCATAAGACCAGCCGATTTCCGCGTCGCCGCCATTGACGGAGAGGACGTTCGAAATGCCCCCTCCGGACGTATTGGAGGTCGTTATGCCCTCAACTTTCTCATCGAGGACCTGCATAATCTTGGCCCCTAACGGATACCAAGATCCGCCGGATGGTCCCGATACCATGCGGACAAATGTGTCAGCCGAGGCAGATTGTGCACCTATGGCAAATGCGAAAGTTGCTGCAGTGGCAAGTAGCTTGAGTCTCATGAGGTTCCTCCTGGTTCATTTTATGATTGTTCCTTCAGCGTACATCACGGTTGGGTGAATGCAACAGTTTGCTCGCACTGTGGGATCGTTTGCTCGTCCGAGCACTCAATTGGTATTGTTCAAAAAGGGTGTATTGGTCATATGAGAGATGCCATTCAGCCGCTATATGCTCCGGTGAATTCTGATGCTTTCTGACAAGGCCAATACTATGACGACTGAAAATTCGACCAAACAATCAGAAGAAATATTTCCGCGTCCTCTGTCAGGTGCACAAGTTGAAAGCTTGCCTTCCGCCCTCGTCCCGGCACGAACGCCGCTTGTTGGAAATCTTGTGACCCTGGAACCGCAGAACGCCGCAGAACATACAGCAGAGCTGTTCGAGGCCGGGCATGACAGCGATGAAGCGCTCAAGATATGGGACTATCTGGCCTATGGACCCTGGCCGTCGGTTGAAGTCTACGAGGCCACAATCCGCCAACAGTCATCGAGTTTCGACACAATCTTCTATGCCATTCGCTCTGATCAAACAGGCAAGGCGGTCGGGCAAACCAGCTTTCTAGATATTAATCCGCAAGCAGGCATAATCGAAATTGGCCACATCTGGTTTGGACCTGAATTGCAACGCACGCGCGGTGCCACCGAAGCCCTCTACCTGATGTTGAAATATGCGATGGAAGATCTGAAATACCGGCGCATGCAGTGGCGGTGCAATTCCCTGAACCAGAAATCCCGTCAGGCCGCCCGCCGTCTTGGTTTCCGTTTTGAAGGCGTGTTTTACAATCACATGATTTTCAAGGGAAAGAACCGCGACACCACCTGGTATTCCATTCTCGACGACGAATGGCCCGAAGTGGATGCTATCCTGTCAAGCTGGTTGGCATCTGAAAATTTTGACGAAGACGGCAATGCAAAGACTTCCCTGTACGAGGCTATGCAACAGCGCGGACCAAGTCAGCGGGAAACCGAATAGAGATGACAGAGAGAACCAACGAACTTGGCCAGCCAATTGGCGAGAATGTCCCCGGATGGACTGGTGCCGCAACGCCTGCGCGCACGAGCATGGAAGGACGTTTCTGTCGGGTTGAGCCAATCAATCCCGATGCGCACGCGGCAGACCTTCTGGACGTCTTTCTGACAGACGAACAGCACAAGATCTGGACCTATCTTGGATACGGCCCCTTTTTCAAAGAAGAAGAGGTCCGCCTATGGATGGCCGAAACCTGCCTTAGCGATGATCCGTTGTTTTATGCGATCGCCGACAAGGCCACAGGCAAAGCCGTTGGCGTGGCCAGTTACCTGCGGATTGACCCGGCAAACGGGGTTATTGAAGTGGGCCACATCAACTATTCCCCTTTATTGCAACGGACCGCAGCCGCAACAGAAGCTATGTATCTGATGATGCGGCGGATCTTCGATGAGCTCGGCTACCGGCGTTACGAGTGGAAGTGCGATAGCCTGAATGGACCCTCATGCAGCGCCGCCAAGCGGTTGGGATTCCAATATGATGGCTTGTTTCCGCAGGCTGTCATTTACAAAGGCCGCAATCGGGACACCGCCTGGTTCTCCATTCTCGATCATGAATGGCCAGAAATCCGCATGCACTTTGAAAACTGGCTGCAGCCTTCGAACTTCACGGAAGACGGTGTGCCCAAAGCATCGCTTTCAAAGGAAATGGCCGATCGTCAAATCACAAGGCCCACCTTGAGCCTTTAGGGGCACGATATAGAGCTTGCCACGCCGCTCGGCTCCGCCTTACCTTCCATCCAGAATCAATTTTGGATAATGCCTCATGCGACCACGCAGCCCCCTAGCACAATTGCCAACGCACGAAGTTACCAATATGCCGCCGCATCTCGGCGATCAGGATTTGTGGGCTTCAGACAAACCACTGCGAGTGGCAGTCAATCGAGAAGGTGGAAGTCAGCACGCTGCAAAGCTGCAGGCCTTTGGCAAGCTTATGGGAACGGATGATCAGTTCTTGAAAGCCGAACAGGCAAACAAATTCAGCCCGGAAATGAAATCGTTCGACCGTTATGGAATGCGGGTCAATCAGGTCGAATATCACCCCGCCTATCACGATCTCATGGCAACAGCGATCAGCAACGAGATTCCGAGTTTCGCCTGGAATAATCCTGGCCAGGGCGGCCACGTAACCCATATGGCGCTGACCTATATCTTCAGTCAGGTGGAAGGCGGTGTCCTGTGCCCAATGGCCATGACCTATTCGGCAATTCTTTCGCTGCGCATGACGCCAGCGATTGCCGATGAGTGGATTCCCCGTCTGCGCTCGACCTCCTACGACCCACGGGATATCCCGGTGCAGGAAAAGTCCGGCGCAACCATGGGAATGTTTATGACGGAGAAGCAAGGCGGCTCCGATGTGCGGGCGAACTCTTCGGTGGCTGTCCCCTTGGGCGCTGCCACTGGACCCGGCGCTGAATATCTCTTGTCCGGTCACAAGTTTTTCTGCTCGGCTCCAATGTGCGATGCGTTCCTTGTGTTGGCCTACACCGATGCAGGACTTTCCTGTTTTCTCGTTCCCCGCTGGAAACCGGATGGCGAGCGCAACAATCTTTTCCTTCAACGCCTGAAGGACAAGCTTGGAAACAAGTCTAACGCGTCATCCGAAATGGAGTTTCAGGACACGTACGGCATCATGCTGGGCGAGGATGGCCGGGGCATTCGCTGTATCATGGAAATGGTGACCGGAAACCGGCTCTATTGTTCAACCAATTCTGCCGGTTTGATGCGGCAGGCGCTGGTCCAGGCCCTGCACCACACGCGGCACCGCTCCGCCTTCCAGAAACGCCTCGCACAACAACCCCTCATGCAGAACGTACTGGCCGACCTCGCCCTCGAAGCGGAAGCCGCCCTTGCCCTGTCGCTCCGTATTGCCAGGGCAATGGATGAATCCCCCGATGATCCGTCCGCGGCGGCGTTCGCCCGCATTGGCACAACGGTCGCCAAATACTGGAATTGCAAGCGCGCGCCCGGCCATATTGTCGAAGCTTTGGAATGCCTCGGAGGTTCTGGTTATATCGAAGACTCAATGATGCCCCGCCTTTACCGCGAGGCACCGCTCAACGGCATCTGGGAAGGATCCGGCAATATCATGTGCCTGGATGTCCTGCGTGCCATGTTCCGGGAAGAGGCAGCCGTACCTGCTTTTCTGACCGAAGTTGAACTGGGGCGCGGGGCCAATACTGCATTGGACAGTTCAATTGATCTTTTGAAAGGCGAGCTGGTCAATCCTCAGGATCTGGAAATCCGGGCCCGCTCGACCACGGAATTGATGGCCACAACGCTTCAGGGGTCTCTTCTCGTGCGCCATGCACCCAAGCTGGTTGCAGATGCGTTTTGCGCCTCCCGCCTCTCTCCGCGCTGGAGCGGGTCTTATGGCACATTGCCCTCAGGCACAGACTTTGATGCGATTATCGAACGTGCACTTCCGAACTGACACCCTGCTGGCATCCGAAAATGTACAACCTGCAACTCACAGAATCCTACATCCCGGCACAGTCTGATCTGGAAGTGCTGGAAACAACAGTTGGCGGCCAGTTACGGGCTATCGCAACCGCGAATCCGGCCGCGCCCGCGTTCATTGAAGTGAATCTGGAAGGTGAAACCGACCAGCGTTGGTCATATCAGGAGCTGCTCGACAGAACCGAGAAACTGGCTCTCGCCCTCTCCTCTCGCTTTGAACCTGGTGAGCGGGTGGCGGTCTGGTCACCGAACACGCCGGAATGGCTGTTGATGGAATATGCCTGCAGTCTGGCAGGATTGGTTCTGGTGACAGCAAACCCGGCCTATCAGACTAACGAATTGCGCTATGTGCTGGAGCAATCGGGATCTGTCGCGTTGTTTTCCGTCGCCAGCTTTCGCGGCAACCCCATGGCGGAGATCGCAGTCCAGGCCACGGAAGGTCTGAGTGCAATCCGTGAAATGGTCGATATGGATGACCATGCGGGCCTGTTTGCAACCGGCCGCCGCACACCCGGTCTTCCAATTGTCACGCCTGATGATGCGGCGCAGATCCAATACACGTCCGGCACCACCGGCTTTCCTAAAGGTGCTGTGCTCCACCACCGTGGTATCACGAATAATGCACGGTATTACGCCGCCCGCACCAACCTTCCTGAAGGATCGGTCTGGGCGCACTGCATGCCGATGTTTCACACTGCAGGCTGCGGCATGAATACCCTGGGCTGCCTGCAGTCAGTCTCAACCTTGATGCTGTTCAAAATGTTCGACCCAGCGGCAGTCCTCCGACAGATCGAAGCCGAGCGCGCCACGAAAATTCTCGGTGTGCCGACCATGCTGGTCGCCATGCTCGAAGCTTTGTCTCAAATGGACGTGGATGTATCCTCGGTCGAGGTGGCGGTTTCAGGCGGATCAATGGTTGCCCCGGAACTGGTGCGCAGCGTACGCGATGCCTTCGGTTGCAATTTTGAGACCGTTTATGGCCAGACCGAAACCTCGCCCTTAATTTCCCAGCACCATCACACCGACAGTCTTGATGACACCTGCAACACGGTCGGACAACCGATGCCTCAAACTGAAGTGTCGATCCGCAATGTGGCCGATAATTCCGTCGCGCCACTGGAAACTGTTGGCGAGATTTGCGTGCGTGGCTACTGCAACATGAACGGCTACCACGGTAACGCTCAGGCAACCGCTGACACGATTGATAAAGACGGCTGGCTGCACACCGGCGATCTCGGAACAATGGATGCTCGCGGTTACACCAAAATTACCGGCCGAGTAAAGGAGATGATCATCCGCGGCGGCGAAAACCTCTTTCCGACTGAAGTCGAAAACGTCCTTCTGGAACATCCAAGCGTGGCGGAAGTCGCTGTGGTGGGACTGCCCGATCAGAAATGGGGGGAGATTGTTGCCTGCTTTGCCCGCCCGGAACCGGGCCTGACCATCGACCCGCAGGAACTCCGTTCTCATTGCCGCGAGCATATCTCTCCGCAGAAGACGCCGGTCGTCTGGTGTTCCGTGGAGAACTTTCCCCTCACCGGTTCCGGCAAAATCCAGAAATTCGCACTTCGCGACGGGTTTCAGAACGGAACCTATGAGCAACTCTAACACCACTTCACCAACCAGATTGAAGTAGTAAGCCCATGTCAGGTTATTTCGTGTTCCCGCGAGCGGAACTGGATCAGAGATTGCACAACCTTCGGGCAAAGATGGTCAATGCGGACCTCGACGGTCTTGTCATCAGTGTCCCGGAAAACATCTACTATCTCACGAGTCTCGACCACTGGGGTTTCTTTGCCTGTCACATGCTGGTTGTTCCGCACGATGGCGAGATGATCCTGATCTGCCGGGCCATGGAAGGCATTACGGTGGAGAATCAGGTGAAAAATGCCAGATTCTTCGGGCATGCAGACTATGAAGACCCCGCGGATTACGTCGTCAAAGCACTGGTCGAACTGGGCTTAAGCGGCAGCCGGATTGGCCTGGAGAAAAACAGTCTCTTCATGACACCGCGCATTGCAGAAACCATCCAGGAGAAGGTGGCGACCGTGAACTGGCAAGATGCCTCAGGCATTGCAGACCATCTTCGTCTTGTAAAATCTCCATTGGAAATGGATTACACGCGTAAGGCCGCAATCGCAGCCGACGCTGGAACCCTGGCAGCCATCGAAGCCATCAAGGCCGGCGCTAGCGACTATGAGGTCTCGGCGGAATGCCATCACGCGATGATTCTGGCGGGCAGCGAATATCCCGGTTTCGGCCCCTTCATCCGCCCTACCTCGAGGCTTGGCGAAGAGCACACCACCTGGCGCGGCGACGTGTTCAAGGCTGGTGATGCCGTGTTTCTCGAGATCGCTGCTGCCTACCGTAAGTACCAGGCCCCAATGGGCCGGCTGGTCTATGTGGGCAATGCACCCAAAGGCGCGGAAGCCTCAGCCGAACTGGCCATCCGTGGCATGCAGGCCATCAGCGACGCCATCAAGCCAGGCGCCAAAGCCGGTGATGCCTATGCCGCCTGGCGCGAAGTGGCACGTTCCGCCGATTTGATCGGCTATGAACGGCACCATTGCGGTTATCTCGTCAGCATTGGGTTTCCGCCAAGCTGGACGGGTGGCAGCATGGTGACCAGTCTCGCCCCCAACTCTGAGCTGGAACTGAAGGCCGGTATGACATTCCACACCCATTCCTGGTTCACCAACACGGACGTTGTGGATTATTTTATCTCCAACACGGCCATGCTCACCAATGACGGTTGTGAGATCCTCACAAACCAGACACCAGAAACCCTGATCGTGCGGTGATCCCTCGCCTACTTCCCTAGCGCGCGCAGGACACGCGGCAGCACCGATAAAACGGTTACGCAACATGACCACACGAATTCCGCGCGCCCGCAGACGCTGCTTGATGCGTTTTATATTGGCGCGATATCTGGCATGGGACACGCCGCGTCTGAAATCGTTTCCGCCAGGTTGCAGGATGACAACCCGCGTGGACGACGGGACAGCGCTGCTCAGCCGGGCGAACATTTGCGCGGTCGTGTTCCCATTAATCCCGGCATTCCGGACAGTTGCGGCGATCCCTCGCGCCCGCAACATCTTCTGTAATTGAATGGGATAGGCATTGGAGCGGCTCACGCCCTTCCCCCAGGTGTTGCTTGCGCCGAGCGCTACAATCAAGGCAGGCTTGCCGGCGGCAAGACCTGAAAGAGGAGCAAACCAAAGCAAAATGGCAAGACCAACTGCACCGCCTGTTCTCAGCACGTGAGCCCTCCATCAACCACCAGTGTCTGGCCGGTCACATAATCTGCGCCTGCTGCAAGAAACAGAATTGTGTCGCCATAGTCTTCCGGCGTACCGATACGGCCAAGGGGCATTGTATCAAGAATTGAGATTTCCTTGTCATCGCCTTCCTGATCCGGGAACCGGCACATCCAGTCCGACTCAACCCGGCCAGGGGCAATCGCATTGACGCGCACGTCCGGTGCCAAGGCCCGCGCCCATTCCTTGGTGAGATTGACCAGGCCCGCCTTGGTTGACGCGTAAACCGAGCTCGACCCGCCACCGCCGAACGCAGAAATCGAGGCCGTATTCACGATGGCCCCGCCGGATTTCTGAAGCGCAGCAGATGCCGCCTTGGTACAGCGATAGGGACCCAGAAGGTTGACGTTCAGCAACAGATTCCAGAACTCTTCATCCTGCCGGTCAAAGTCTGAAGGCGGGATTGGCGTTGGCGTGCCCGGTGTGCCTGCGTTGTTGATGAGGTAGTCCAGCCCGCCGAGAGCCTCGACCGCGTTGCCAACCATCTTCGGCGCGCCGGCGGCATCCCCCACATTACCCGGCGCGGCATGCACATCATGCCCCTCACCCTTCAGCTGCTCCACAAGATCCGTAAAAGCCTGTGACCCTGGCAGATCATTAATGGCCACACTCGCACCGCAGCGCAGAAACGCATTCACCGTGCCAAGACCGATGCCCGAAGCCCCGCCTGTCACGAGTGCCTTTTTCCCTTTGAGATCGTAATGTGCCTGCATCACTTTTGCCTTCTGTCACCAAATTATATCTTTCCAAAAGCAAGGGCATAAAATCACAGACCGTTGCAAGTTTTCTATTCATTTGCGGGCGGCGGGCCGATAAGTATGCCGGATGACAGAAACCAGAAAATCCCTCGCACAAGAAATCGTCTCCACCCTCAAAGACCGCGGCACAACCCGCATGTTCGGAGTGCCCGGTGGCGGATCCAGCCTGCAATTGGTCGAGGCCGCTGGCGAGGCGGGCCTTGAATTCATTCTGACCAAGACGGAAACAAGCGGTGCCATCATGGCGGCGGTCACAGGCGAGTTGTCGAATTCCCCAGGCGCGATGCTGGCGGGCGTTGGTCCGGGAGCTGCTAGCACCGTTAACAGAGTCGCCTATGCGCATCTGGAGCGCGCGCCACTGGTTTTGTTTTGCGATGGCCCCGCGTCGTCGCTGCATCAGGCCTTCGACCAAAACGCGCTTTTTGCGCCGATCACCAAACACCAGGCCAGACTGGAGCCGGAAACTGGTGTGGACGTGTTTGCGAAAGGCGTGGACCGTATTCTCCAGCATCCGCGTGGACCCGTCCAATATGATCTGACGGCAACCGATGCGACCGCTCTTGCTCAATCTCGCCAGCAAGACAACACAGATGAAGAAGAGCATATCTGGTGGGAAGAACGCGTTTGGCTGGATCTGATTTGGGACAGCCAGCGCCCTGTTTTCATCATGGGCCTGGAAGCGCGGGAACAGGACATTCCGGAACACCTGCAGAAGTTCGTCGAGAAGAACGTGGCGCCTGTGTTCACGAGCTACCGGGCAAAGGGTGTCGTGCCTTGTGACCATCCCAACGTGGTAGGGCATTTCACAGGCGCAACGCTTGAAGCTGAATGTCTGAGGCAAGCCGATCTGATTGTCTTCATCGGTTATGACCCCGTAGCGATGATCCCGGCGCCGTGGACATATGAAGCACCAATCGTAGAATTGCGCGCGGCAGTTGGCGTCGAACTCCCGGCCACTTGCGCCCACAGCATTGCAGACGATTTGCCCGGGTGCACGACGTTGCTGCACGAAGACAATTTCGAGTTTGACTGGACGGTCGAGGAAGTTGCGGCACTTAAGCAAAACTATGCGAAAGCGCTCAGGTTTCCTGAAGAGCGCTTGACGGTTCAAACCGTGATGGATTGCCTGATGCGCATCAGGCCCGAGGGTGCGCGCCTGACCGTTGATTCCGGCGCGCACATGTTCTCCACAATAGCGACATGGAACGCATCTGAGGGAACGCGTCCTGAAATCAAACGGCCTCTCCACCATGGGCTACGCGGTTCCAGCCGCGATCGCATCATCCCTGCAAGAACCGGACAGGCCAGTCATCGCAATTATCGGCGACGGCGGCATGTATATGGCTCTGCCCGAACTCGCCACGGCTGTGGAAAACAATTGCAACATCACCATCATCGTCATCAATGACGCCTCTCTTGCGCTCATCGACGTGAAATAGCAGAACCAGCAAATGAAATCCAGAGGCGTGCGCTATCTATCCGGAGACTGATTTCACGACGGCGGCGACCGGCCTGGGGTGCAAGGCGTGGAGGGTTGTGTCAGAAAACGAGTTGGAAAGAATGCTTAGCGCTACCCTCACCCACAGTGGCCCCTCGGTTGTCGATGTGATTTGCAACGCGGCGGGCATGAACCAAAAGGTCAGTGATAGAGGCACAAATTGGTATTTGTTCGGACAAGGGGATCGCCTCGTGTTTGATGCGATCATTTTGAGAACGGTTGCATTTAAGGCCGCCAGAATTGCCTCCTAGCTCTCTCCAGCTTCTCCACCTCCTCCATCAAGATCGGCACAGCCATATTGCATGAGCGAATCCCCATAACAGTCGTCAGTTGAATTGTCTCCAATATCTCTTCCTTCGTCGCCCCAGCCTTTAGCGCGTTCTGCATGTGACGCCTCACAACCGGGGCATATAGGTGGGTTGTGGCCGCATTGATGGCGATCTCATGATGAGTTCTTTGTATTTCTGCGGCAGCGGGCCTTCCTTGTGGGGGATGCTGCGGAAGGCGAGGCATGCCTCCAGGAGAAATCTGCGTCCAGCTCCTCCGCCTGGTTCCAGATCGGGTTCCAGTCACCCTTGGCCTGATACTCGGCGATGTTCGAGTATGTCTTCTTCTGGTCGCTCATGGCCACCTCATTTTGCTCTGTGGGTAAAGCTGTCGCGCCGGAAGCTGTAGAGTGCGGCCGGATCAACAGCGATGTCCACCACAGCTGGCTTGTCGCAGTCAAGCGCGGCGCTCACGGCATCACCGACGTCGGACAGGTTGTCCACCTTGAACCCTGCCCCGCCATAGAGCTCTGCGAGCTTGTCAAACGGCGGGCTGCTTACATCGGCGCCAATATAGCGTTCCCCGAAGAAATCACGTTGATAGGCCTTCTCCGCGCCCCAGCACTGGTTGTTCATCACAATCGTCACGGTGTTGATCCCATGATCCACAGCCGTGCTGAGTTCAGACACCGTCATGCCGAACCCGCCATCTCCCATGAGGCTAACCACGGGGCGGTCGGGGCAGCCCACCTTGATCCCGAGACCGCAGGCGAACGAGAAGCCGACCAGGCCGAAATCAAGTGGTGTGAACAGGCTGCGCGGCGAGTGATAGTTCAGCGCATCCGTGGCCTGCAAGCACAAGGTGCCGGCATCCATCGTGATCGCAGCGTTCTTCGGCAACACATCGCGGAGCGCCTTGAAGAGACCAGAGGGCTGGATTGGGCTGTCATCCATAACCGCATCAGCGTCGCGCTTTGCAAGATAGGCAGCGTGGTCTGCTTTTAGCGCCGCTGTCCATGCCTCAGCTTCGGCTCGTTGTTCTAGTCTGCCAATCTCCGTCACCAATTGCCCAGCCGCATTGCGGGCATCGGCCCAAATCCCCAAAGCAATCGGAAAGAACCGGCCAATTGCTGTCGGCTCCAACTCAACCTGGATGATCGCGGCATTTTTGTTGATGTTGTCATAGGAATAGAAGGTGGAATTGAAACCCAGCCGCGTACCGAGCGCCAGGATTACATCGGCTTCCTTCACCAGCCGCGAGGCAACAGGATTGCCGCGAGGCCCCATTTGCCCCGCGTTCAACGGATGGGCAAACGGAATGGCGTCACCATGCCCGGGTGCCGTGACAATTGGACAATTCAAGGCTTCAGCCAGCGCAAGTGCTTGCTCATGGCCATTGGTGTTCTTGATACCGCCGCCTGTCACAATGACCGGCTGAGCTGCCTCACGCAGTATTTCTGCGGCCTGCTTGATTTCATTGCCCGCTGCGGCCGGGGCAGAATGGGAGCGATAATTGTCTGGGGATTGGAAGCCAGAGAACTCCGCTTGGCCCGACAATACATCCCGCGGCAGATTGATCTGCACTGGCCCCTTGCGCGGCGTCATGGCCGTGCGGAAGGCCTCGCGAAACATTTCTGGCACCCGCTCGGTCTGCGTCACCGTCCACGTCTTTTTGGTGATGGGCGCAAACAGTGCCTGCTGGTCCACCTCCTGGAAAGCATCGCGGTAGACGTGGCCAGAAGACAAAGCCCCGGCAATCGACACAACAGGTGAGTAGGCCGCTTTCGCCTGCGCCAGACCAGTGATGAGGTTGGTGGCGCCTGGGCCGTTTTGCCCGGCGAGCACGACACCCGCCTGCCCCGTTGCCCGTGCGTAGCCATCGGCCATGTGCGTACCCGTACGCTCATCATGGATGCCGATAAAATTGATGCTGTCGGCGTCATAGAGCGCATCGAATATTTCCATCGTCGCCGAACCGATCAGGCCGAACACATGCCCGACATTCTCTGCCTTGAGTGATTCAATCGCGGCTTGCCCGCCTGAGAGTTGTTTCATTGCTTCGATCCTCGAATGTAGTTTGTTTGGCCCGGCTCTTGGCTCAGCTTAAGCCCCGGTAGGGTTGTCCACGTCAACACCCATTTCCTTTAAGTCAACGTACCGGTCGCCAATGCGATGATGCGGACGGCCACCGATGGAGGCACCAGGTGCGATAATCAGCTCATCATCAGCCGGCGCATCGGGGATGAAGAAATGAATGTTGATGTAATGGGAGCGGCGGCCGCCATCATGCTTGTCCATTAATGGAATCATGATGGGTGTGTTGGCCCCGCCGCGCGTATTGTTGAAGTCGAGACAGGATTTGGCGCCAACGGCTTTGCGGAACTGATTGCCAAATGGCACGTAGTGGATCAAGGCAGAGGCGTGCTCCATTTCGCCACCCATCCCGACGATTGAGCACTTACCGTAGCCCTCAACAGTATCGCCGGAACCGGCAGCCTCCACAATCATCTCAGACAGCATCTTGCCGATCATCGGCGAGATTTCCTGGATTTCCGGGCGGAGGTTTTCAACAAAACCCCTGCCCGCCCAGGGGTTCTTCAGCACCGCAACAGCAGCAATGAGCTTTAGCGGTTCCGCCACTTTGCCGCCATCCACGAGAATGTTCTCGACGTGCAGCAGTGTTCTTCTGATTTCAGCAGGCATGCGAGTTTTGAGCCTTCCGGATTATGAGAATGCGGGAACAACTTCCTTGCAGAACAGCTTCAGTGACCGTTTCTGTTCAGTGTGTCCGAGGCCCATGCTGCCATAGTAGATGAATTCATCCACACCCAGGTCTTCATAGAGTTTCAGCTTGGCGATGGCCTCATCGGGCGAACCGAACATGAGGTTCTGTTCCAGCATGTTGGTGTTGTACTCGTCACGGTTCCCCAACTCCTCAAGCGGGATCTGTTTGGGGAAACCGTTCTCAACGTCGCCCAGATTGCGGAACAGGTTTTCAAACTGTCCGAGAAGCAAGCCGCACCGCATCATCGCGAAGGTTGGCCGGGCATGGCCTGGATTGACCTCCATGGCTTCTGCGAGCCTGTCCCGGTACAGTTCCGCCTCCGACATTGGCCGGGTAAGTGGCCAGGCCATGATGTTGCAGCCATGCTTGACGGCGTAATCGTAAGTGATCGGCGCACGCGCTGCGACCCAGATTGACGGATGCGGTTTCTGAACCGCCTTCGGTACGGATGTTGATGTGGGGAACGACCAGAACTCGCCCTTGTGTTCGTAATCGCCTTCCCAGAGCGCTTTCACAGCCGGCAAAAGTTCGTGCATATAGCGCCAGGCATCCGACCGCTTCAGGCCAGGGATGCATGCGGTCAAACCCGCACTGGTAAGCACCAGAGCCAATGCCAAACTCCAGCCGGCCGTCACTGATCATATCCGTGAAGGCAGCCTCGCCTGCGAGGTTCCAGTATGGCGCTACGGCAACCGCGGTTCCTGGACGGATCGTCTCCGTGTGGGCTGCCCACCAGGTTCAGGATCTGAAACGGGTTCGGCGCAATGATCATCTCAAGCGCATGATGCCCGGCGGCCCAGGCAGTCGTGAACCCGCAGTATTCAACCATCTGCACCATCTCGAGCGTATGATCGCGCACCGCCTCCATGGGCACACTGTCATCGTTACGTTCCAGGTTGATCGCAAGTTAGAATTTCATTTCGGTTTTCTCCTCTACCTCAGCGCGCAACGAACTGGCTGCCTAGTGGTTCGCTCGATGTGTTCATCCATACTGTCTTGGGACGGGTATAGTCGTAGATGGCCTGGAAGCCGCTCTCGCGACCGTAGCCTGAATATTTCATGCCACCAGCTGGCGCGATTGGCGAAACGGCCCTGTAAGTGTTCACCCAGACGATGCCGGCTTTGACCGCCTTCGCAACCCGCAAGGAACGGGCACCGTCTTTGGTGAAGATGCCTGCAGCCAACCCATGGCGGGTGTCATTCGCCATCCGGAGTACTTCTTCTTCATCCTTGAAACGGATTACCGTCAGGACGGGGCCAAATAATTCGGTGTCGACAATTCTGAGGTCTTGCTGGGGGCACTCGACAATCGTCGGCTCAAAATATTGTCCTGTCAGGCCTTCGGGGCGCTTGCCGCCGCAAAGAACCTTGCCGCCTTCATTCTCGGCTTCAGCCAACACGCGTTCGATGTTTTCCAGCTGAGCGGTGGTACAGAGCGGGCCCATTTCGGTGGCATCGTCCATGGGATCACCGACTTTGATGCCGTTGGTCAGCTTGACCATCTTGTCCAGGAACTCGTCCGCTATGCTCTCCTGGAGATAGAGCCGGGAACCGGCCACGCAGCTCTGCCCGGAGGCCCCGAAGATTGCCCCCATCGCGCCATTGACGGCGCTGTCGATGTCTACATCGTCGAAAACAACAACCGGTGATTTCCCGCCAAGTTCGAGGATCAAGGGCGCAAAGTTGTTGGCGGAATTCTTGACCACGTGGTGAGCTGCAATCGGGCCACCGGTGAATGCAATCTTCACCACAAGCGGGTGAGAGGTCAGAGCGCGGCCACAAGGCTCTCCATGGCCGGTGACGATGTTGACGACGCCGGGTGGGAACCCTGCTTCTTCAAACAATCTTCCAAACTCGAGCAGAGCTGCGGAGGCATCCTCCGAGGCTTTGATAACGATCGTGTTCCCGGCAGCCAATGCCGGTCCGGTCTTGATGGCCGAGAGAAACAGTTGGGAGTTCCAGGGCACAACAGCGGCTACGACCCCCAGAGGTTCGCGCTGCGTGAAGACGAGCATATCCGGCTTGTCGATCGGCAAGGTGTCGCCGTTCACTTTGTCAGCGCAACCGGCAAAGAAGGTGTAGAACTCAGCCAGGTAATCCGCTTGCCAGCGGGTTTCCTTGAAGAGCTTGCCCGTGTCAATGGCCTCTGTGCGTCCGAACGGTTCGGCATAGTCGACCAGAATCTGCGCAAGCTTGCGCAAACAATGCCCACGTTGCGTCGGTGACATGGCAGGCCAGGCACCCTCGTTGAAGGCTTTGTCTGCCGCACGCACGGCCCGGTCGACATCGTCTTCCGTTGCCTCCGCGATGCGCGCCCACGTCTCTCCGGTCGCGGGATTGACACTCTCAAATGTCACTCCATCCGACGCATCCACCCATTCTCCATCGATGAGCATTTGATATGTCTTGAGGTCCGCCATGGCATTGATCCTGAACAAATCTGATTGGGAGATCACCTGGCGGAACATCGCAAACAGTAATGTATTTGTGAAACGAAATATTTTGCAGTAAACATTCGACTTTTCCGAATTGCGGTATGGAACCTGGCGGCACTCCAAACTTTCCTTGCAATCGTTGCTCGTGCGCGCGTCAGAGCGGTTGAAGTTGAATGTGACCCAATCTACCGTTACGGCGCGCCTGAAAGGATTGGAGGACGAACTCGGGCAAAGATTCTTCAGCAAACTCTACACCGAGTGTCCCGAACTCGCATTGTCCACCTGGCCAGGAGAACAAGCGGATCTCGACAAGTGGCTCGGCACTGGTCTGGTGGACGCCGCCCTCACCTATCAACCCACGGCACATGAAAACCAAACAATCCATCAGCTGGCCGCTGAAAACCTGGTGCTTTACACCACCCGTAAAGGCAGCCCGATGCGCTTCGATCCGCTCTATGTCTATGTGGATGCAGGAGACGATTTTGGACGTCGGCATGCAGAAGAACAGATGCTGACACGGCCAAGTTCACTTTCGGAAGCGCAGTCTGGGCGCTTGAACACATTCTCGAACATGGCGGCTCAGCCTATTTGCCTGAACGGCTGGCAGTCCCCCTTTGCGCCGTTGGCGAGCTGCACGAAGTGCCTGAGGCTCCAGGTTTTCGCAAGGAACACCTATTATTTGATAATCAATGATGCCGCGCCCACTGATTGGGCATGGTTGCCCGGTGTGCTTGCCGAGATTACACTTTAGAACAGGCTGGCAATTCAGCGGAGTGAAGAATGCAACAAACGCGATACGATCACATTGACGTTGCCCGTATGGCCTCTTCCGTGAGTGCTGAAATCAGGGGGTCAACCTGGCTGAGCCAGTCAGTTCCAAACAGTTTCAGGAGATCCGGCAGGCGCTCGGCGAGTTCGGGTCATCTTCTTTCGCAATCAGGAAATTGAGCCTGCAGATCAGTTCCGGTTTGCCAAAATGTTCGAAATAATCAACATTAATTTCTTCTTCCATCCTGTTGAAATATATCCAGAAATTTTAAATATTTAAAGTCAACCAGATGAACGCGGAGCCACTGGCTGGTACTGGCATACGGATCACTCCTACGATCAGTTTCCAGCTATGGAATCTGTCTTTGCCGCCCGGGTGATTCCACCCGTAGGAGGAGATACACTCTGTTTGCCGGCATGGCCCCGCGGCCTACGATGACCTGTCGGATGGACTGAAAGCTGTTCTGGGAACTCTTGAGGCCTGGCACACAGACATGGTGTGCCCGGAAGTTGCTGACCCCACGCTTGCACCAGACATTTGGAGAGAGGCTGCCGGCACCGTTGGCAAGAAGGAGACGTTACCTTTTGGGATAACCGGGCCACGTGGCATTGCGCGCTGGACGATTGTTTTGGATACAGACGCGTCCTGCATCGCATAATTGTAGAAGGCGAACCGCTCGCTGCTGCGCGATCAAATTGATCAGTCAAACCTGATCGTCAGGCCGTCATAGCCCGGAACAACGTTTTCCGGTAGTTCCGCACAAAGCTCGGCATAGTCCATATCAATGTGCATGTTGGTTAGAATTGCCCGTTTTGGATTGATCCGCTCGATCCAGTTCAACGTCTCGCTTAGCGAAAAATGGCTCGGATGCGGTGTGCGCCTCAGGGCGTCCACAATCCAGCAATCCAGGCCTTGCAAATGCTCAACGTTCTCTTCGAGGATACCGTTGAGATCTGGTGTGTAAGCCAACCCGCCAACACGAAATCCGAGCGCCTTGATCGCGCCGTGCTCCACTTCAAATGGGGTTGCCCGAACAGCTCCGCCCTCGCCCTTAACGGTTACTTCGCAAGGCAAGGTCATCAGGTTCATGTTCAGAATTGGAGGATACTGGCTTCCCGGCGGTGTTTCGAAGCAGTAGCTGAATCTTGCAGTCAGTATGGCCTGTGTTTGCTGATCTGCCCAGACTGGCACCCGGCCGCCGGACATCATGGCCAATGCCCGCAGATCGTCAATCCCGTGGCATTGGTCCGCATGCTCATGGGTATAGAGCACGCTGTCCACCATCCCGACTTCAGCAGACAATAATTGTTCGCGCAGGTCGGGTGACGTATCGATCAGGACCGTTGTTGTACCGGCCCCATTGGTTTCTTGAACCAGGAGTGAGCAACGGCTTCTCCGGTTCTTCGGGTTGCCTGGATCGCATTGGCCCCAGTTGTTACCAATGCGCGGCACGCCTCCGGAGGAGCCGGAGCCAAGAATTCTGGCAGTCAGTGTCATGCTGCGGCAGCCCCGTTGAAAATTTCAGGTTTGGGGACCTTTGAGAACAACCGAAAGAAGTTGTCGGACGTCACTTTCGACATTTTGTCGGCATCAACGTTCTTCACGTTTGCCAGACAGTCCAGGGTATGGCGCGTGAACGCTGGCTCGTTGCTTTTGCTCCGGCGAGGCACGGGGGCCAGGTAAGGCGCATCTGTTTCTACGAGCAACCGGTCCATTGGCGCCATTTCGGCGGACTGGCGGATTTCCTTTGCACTTTTAAACGTCAGTATCCCCGAGAATGACAAATACGCGCCGATTGCGATGCCGCGCCTGGCAAGTTCGATGTTGGAGGAAAAGCAGTGAAGCAGTGGAAAAAACTCGCCCCTGGCCATTTCCTCTTCAAGAATTGTGGCTGTGTCCTCCTCAGCCGATCGCGAATGAATTACCAGAGGCAATCCGGTATCGCGCGCTGCAGCAATGTGAACCCGGAAGCTCTCTGCCTGCACATCGCGCGGGCTGTTGTCGTAGTGATAATCCAGTCCTGCCTCGCCTATGCCGACCACCTTGGGATGACGCGACAGCTCAATCAGTTCCTCAGCTGTCACATCGGTTTCATCGGCTGCATTGTGAGGATGGGTGCCGACCGTGCAGAAGACGTTGTCGTGGGCTTCGGCAATCTTGAGGATCTGATCAAATTTTCGCACCCGCGTGGAAACAGTGACCATCAAATGCACGCCAGCATCTTCCGCCCTGCTCAGAACACCTGGCAGATCCTCACTCAGGACGGGAAAGTCTAGATGACAATGGCTGTCGACAATCGGAACCAGCTTCATGTTTTCAATTCGCCGGCACTTCTTCTTCCACATAGCGCGGGAAGACGGGTTGAGGTTTGGGTATTGCGGAGCCAGCCGCAAGGCGACTTGCAGTGCCCAGTGCGGTGAAATCACGAGCAGCAGCGTCCACTGACAAGGCGTCCAGCAATGCAGCACCTGATGACGGCATGTAGGGCTGCGCAAGAATTCCCACTTGCCTGACAGTTTCGGCTGTTACGTAAAGCACCGTTCCCATCCGGGTCGGATCTGTCTTCTTTAGCGCCCAGGGTTCCTGGCCGGCAAAATACCTGTTTGCATCAGCTACAACCTGCCAGATGGCTTCAATCGCCTTATGGAGTTGCTGGGTATCGTGATGCTTCCTTACCCCGGGAAGCAAACCATCAACCGCATCCAGCATCGCCTGATCTTCGTCAATGAATTGCCCGGGGGCCGGCAACTGCCCGTCGCAGTTTTTGAAGATCATCGACAGGGAACGCTGCGCCAGATTTCCAAGATCGTTCGCCAGATCTGCGTTAATCCGATTGACAATCGCTTCCTGGGTATAGCTCCCGTCCTGGCCGAACGGCACTTCGCGCAGGAAGAAATATCTCACAGGATCAAGACCATATGCCTTGATCAGTGAATGCGTATCGACAACGTTTCCAACGGACTTCGACATTTTCTCTCCCTTGTTGAAGAGAAAGCCGTGCGCGAACACCCGCTTCGGCAAATCAATATCGGCCGACATCAAAAAGGCTGGCCAATAGACCGAATGGAAACGGATAATGTCCTTACCAATTATGTGCACATCAGCCGGCCAGAAACCCCAATGGTCACCCTGCTCATCCGGGAAGCCAACTCCGGTGATGTAGTTTGTCAGTGCATCAACCCACACGTACATCACGTGCCCGTCTGCATCCGGCACCTTCACGCCCCAGTCGAATGTGGTGCGGGACATCGAGAGATCTTTGAGCCCTCGCTTTACAAAACTCACAATTTCATTGCGGCGCGTGTCAGGTCCGATAAACGAGGGTTGGCTTTCATACAACTCAAGCAACTTGTCCTGATAAGCCGAGAGTTTGAAGAAATAGCTTTCCTCTTCCACCCATTCCACAGGCGTTCCCTGCGGCGAAAGTTTCTTACCCCCCTCGCCTTTGGTCAGCTCGCTTTCGTCATAATAGGCTTCATCGCGGACAGAATACCAACCGGCGTATTTGTCGAGATAGATATCACCTTTGGCTTCCATGCGGCGCCAGACTTCCTGGACGGAATGGTGATGGCGCTCCTGGCTGGTGCGGATGAAATCGTCGTTCGAGCAATTCAGGGCTTTGACCATATCCTCGAATTGGTCCGAATTCCGATCAGCCAATTCTGCTGGAGAGATGCCCTTCGCGCGCGCGGCTTGCAGCATTTTCATTCCGTGCACATCAGTGCCCGTTAAAAAGAACGTCTTGTATCCATCAAGCCGTTTGAATCTGGCCATTGCATCAGTGGCCATGGCCTCATAGGCGTGACCGATATGAGGTGCACCGTTAGGATAGCTGATGGCCGTGGTGATATAAAATCGTTTTTCATCAGTCATTTAAAAGCTACCTACACCTCACCCCGCCTGTGCAAAGCCACCGGATGCAGGTGGGGTCGCTGCGGCGCCCGCGAGAATATTGAGGACATTGAGGATTGCGTTTTGCTTGTCGAGATTTAAGGCATTTGTGCGCCGAAGGGAACGGTTGATTTCATCGTACGCACTGGCCCAGCTCGCAGGGTTCTGGACAAACGGTGGCTGTGTACTGCCTCGCGCAGCATTCCCTGCATGTTGCGTAAGCCAAGACAACAGCAAGTCGCAAAACTGAAGAAACTCCAGTGCGGCATTGCGGGCGGCAAGCTGTTGAGCCAAACGCAGCGACATTTTCCGGTCCAATGTTGGAAGTTTTTCGGCAATGGCGAGGAAGGTTTCGAAAATCTTGAACCCTCCTTCTTTGAGAATCCGGGCTGCTCTGCCCGGGCTCCCACCAGCATAAGGAACAATTGAGCTTGCACCGGAAAGATCAAGACCAGCGTCCCGTGCAACGAGCGTTCGCAGAACATCCGACACGTTTGAATCATCCAATGGCTTCAAATCGAGGCGAAGACACCTTGATCTTATCGTTTGCAACAATCGGCCGGGGGTGTCCGCAACCAGGAGAAAGAGTGCCCTGGACGGAGGCTCTTCCAGGATCTTCAAAAGCGCATTTGCCGCGGTGACATTCATCGAGCCTGCAGGATCAACTATACAAACACGCCATCCGCCCTCACCTGCCGTTCTAGCGAAAAAATTAGAGGCCTGGCGTGCTTCTGTCGCCCCAATTTCGGTTTTGTACCGCTTGTTTCGGTGATCCCAAGCCGGGGTGATGGCCAGCAAGTCGGCATGCCCTTGAGAAACAATCCGCCGTGCCACCGGATCATCTGGGTCAACGTCCAGGTTTGCAGGGCGATCATCGAACGCTGCAGGGTCCGGATATCGAAGCACAAAAGTGGCAAACTTGTACGCGAGTGTTGCCTTTCCAATCCCGCGCGCGCCACCAAGGATCCACGCGTGATGCATTTTCCCGGACAGATAGGTCTTGAGAAGGCGCTGCTCGGCACTTTCCTGTCCGATCAATTGTGTGCTTAAGCGGGGATGCAGTGCATCCACTTCATCTTCTGTTTCGGCCATGGGCTTGGCCTACACCGCCAAAAGTTGTGTTTCAACACTATTCCAGACTTTTCTCGAAACCTCTTCGATACTGCCTGACGCATCGATCAGCACGCAGCGTTTCGGGAATTCCTCGGCGATTGCATGAAAGCTCTGCCTGAGCTTTTCGTGGAATTCCAGCCCCTTGTTCTCAAACCTGTTTGCGTCACCGCGATCGATTGCGCGTTTAAGGCCAAATTCCGCCGGCAGGTCCAGAATGACCGTCAGATCAGGCTCGGTCTCGCCCACAATTTCATTGTGAACCGCGTCAATCATTTCGCGAGAAACCCCGCCTGCCATCCCCTGGTAAGCGCGGGTGGAGTCGGAAAAACGGTCACAGATTACCCAATGCCCATTAGACAAAGCGGGCCTTATGGTCTTGCACAGGTGATCGTCGCGGGCAGCATAGTTCAATAAGGTTTCCGCCTTCGAGGACCAGCGGTCAACTTCCCCGGTGATCAGCAGATTGCGGAGGATCTCAGCTTGTTGCGCTCCTCCCGGTTCACGTGTTTGAACAGCCGTTATATCGTTGCCGGCAAGCTGTTCAGCAAGCAAGCTGAGCTGGGTTGACTTTCCAGCTCCCTCGCCACCTTCAAATGTGATAAAGCGTCCTCGCGACATTCAATTTCAACCGCGCTTACGCTAACCGCCAAATATTATGAATTTGAGACTGTCCAACGCGCGCTGCCACTGTCGATTGTCTTCTTCCACGCTGTTGACGACGTACAGTGGAACCTCGCTGATTTCCGAGCCAGAGACGGCAAAGCGGAGTTTACCGATCTGCGCGCCTGGCCGCACTGGCGCGCCCTTAGCGGGCCGTCATAAACCACTTCTGCTTTCACATTGTTCCGTTCTTCCGGCGTCAGCATCACCTTGATCGGTTCTTTTGCCATGAGCTGCACCCAACTCTCGGTACCACCCCATACCCTTGCATGGTCAACGGTTTGTCCCCGCTGAAACAGTACAAAACTCCTGAACCGCCTGAAGCCCCAATCCAGCAATTTCCGCGCTTCAATCCGGCGCGCCTTCGACGATTTCATCCCTGCCAGAACCATAATAAGACGGCGGCCATCCCTTATTGCCGATGCAACCAAACCGTAGCCGGCTTCTCTGGTGTATCCGGTTTTCAACCCATCTGCCCCGATGTTCATGTAAAGCAGCGGGTTGCGGTTCTTCTGGGAAATCTTGTTCCAGGTAAATTCCTTCTCATTGTAGTAGAAATAATATTTCGGCAGCTTGTAAATGATGTGCCGGGCGAGTTTGGCGAGATCGCGAACCGTCATGCGATGCTTCGGGTGCGGCAGGCCGGTGGCATTGGCAAAGGTCGAGTTTTGCAAGCCAATCTCCTTGGCCCTTTTTGTCATAGCTTCGCCAAATGCTTCCTCGGAGCCTGAAATTCCTTCGGCAATCGCGATACAGGCATCGTTTGCCGACTGAACGGTGACACCCCTGATCAGATTCTCAAGACTGATATCGGTATTGAGCTTGGCGTACATCGTTGAACCGCCAGAGCTCGCACCGCCCCGGCGCCAGGCATTTTCAGAAATGTAGAAATTATCCGACAGCTTAAGCTGTCCGCTCTTCAAGGCCTCGAACACCATCACCATCGTCATAAGCTTACTCATGCTTGCGGGCAGCATGAGTTTGTCGGCATCTTTTTCGTACAAAATTTTGCCGGAGCCAGCATCCACGAGAATGGCATGCCGGGCTGCCGTGTCAAACTTTGCTGCATTCGCGTTTGTTGCCAGGCTGAGCAGCAAACACAGCGTTATCACAAACCCCGATAGCACCTGAGAAATCTTGCACGACATAAAGGGGGATCCTGAAACCAGAATGGACGAAACGTTTACCCTACAATGGCGTGCAATAAAATCAAACATCTGCCGGAAGAAGAGTTATCGCCAGCTCATCAAAACCTGAGGCCAAAAACAGATTGGGCCGCCCGATTTGTGCCGGGCGGCCCAGAATTCGCGTCTGATTGAGTTGTTTATTCGGCGGCGCCGGCAACCTCTCCATCGTCAACTGCTTCGCCCATCTCTTCAGGGCTCGGCAATGCCTCCGCAGCAGTTGCCTCGTTCGCCCGGGCCTGTTCTTCCAGGATCAGGTTGTCACGCCGGTCTGCGACGGACTTGAACTCAGTGAGCATGCCGCCCGTACCTGCCGGGATCAGGCGCCCGACAATCACGTTTTCTTTAAGGCCTTCCAGCGTATCGACCTTGCCGTTGACCGAAGCTTCGGTCAGCACTCGGGTCGTTTCCTGGAACGATGCTGCAGAAATGAAGGAGCGTGTCTGTAGCGAAGCCTTTGTGATGCCCAGCAAGACCGGTGCCGCTGTTGCAGGTTTTAGTCCATCAGCCTCAAGCCGCTCGTTCATTTCCTTGAAGTCCAACCGGTCCATTTGCTCATTCTTCAAGCATCCGGATTCACCTGGATCTACGATTTCAACCTTTTGCAGCATCTGGCGGACAATCACTTCAATGTGCTTGTCGTTTATACCCACACCCTGCAAACGGTAAACTTCCTGAATTTCGTTCACCAGATAAGTCGCGAGTTCTTCTACACCGTTAATGGCGAGGATGTCATGCGGTGCCGGGTGCCCATCGAGAAGATATTCGCCCTTCTCGATGAAGTCGCCTTCCTGAACCGGCAAGTGCTTGCCTTTCGGGATCAGATATTCTGACGGATCCTGACTTTCGTCCTCGGGCACAATGCGGATGCGGCGCTTGTTTTTGTAATCCCGGCCAAATTCCACCCGGCCGGAAATCTCCGCGATAATCGCGTGGTCCTTTGGACGGCGCGCTTCGAACAACTCAGCAACGCGCGGCAGACCACCCGTGATGTCCCTGGTTTTGGCGCTCTCGGTTGGGTTACGGGCAAGAACGTCACCTGCTTTGATCTCCGCACCTGGTTCAACCGAAAGAACCGCATCCACAGACAGAAGGTAACGGGCTTCGCCGCCACGGGGCAGCTTCACGATCTCACCCTTGTCGTCTTTGATGACGATCGCAGGCTTCAGATCACCGCCACGCGGACTTGAACGCCAGTCCGTAATCACACGGTTGGTGATGCCCGTGGCTTCATCAGCCACTTCACTCACCGACACGCCTTCAACAAGATCTTCAAATTCGAGGATCCCATCGACTTCAGACATGACCGGACGGGTGTATGGATCCCAGTCCGCAATCCGCATGCCTCGTTTCACCGTATCCCCATCGTCCACATAGAGACGGGAACCGTAGGTGACCTTGTGCGTGGCCCGCTCATTGCCGTTGTCATCCAACACGGCAATGACGTTATTACGGCCCATGGCGATGAGTTTGCCAGAGCTGTCTTTCACCACATTGCGGTTGCGGATTTCAATCTTACCGTCGTGAGCGGATTCCACGTAAGATTCATCCAGCACCTGTGCCGTACCACCAATATGGAACGTGCGCATGGTCAGCTGAGTGCCCGGTTCGCCGATCGACTGAGCAGCAATAACACCGACAGCCTCACCGAAGTTAACCGGTGTACCGCGCGCCAGATCGCGGCCGTAGCACTTGGCGCAAACACCAATTCCGCTTTCGCAGGTCAAGACTGAACGGATCTTCAATTCGCTGATATTGGAGTTGTCGAGGATCTCGACCTGCTCTTCGGAGATGTCATCATTCCGTTTCAGCAAGAGTTCGCCCGTGTCCGGATCATGCACATCTTCTGCAGCCGTGCGGCCCAAGACGCGCTGTCCGAGTGTCACCAGAACTTCGCCCGACTCGACCGCGGCACGAGAGGAAATACCCCGTTCGGTTCCGCAATCTGCCTCGTTAATGATGCAATCCTGGGCCACGTCGACGAGGCGTCGCGTCAGATAACCGGAGTTAGCTGTTTTCAATGCCGTGTCGGCCAGGCCTTTACGCGCACCGTGAGTGGAGTTGAAGTACTCCAGCACGGACAGGCCTTCCTTGAAGTTCGAGATAATCGGTGTCTCGATGATCTCACCGGACGGCTTGGCCATCAGGCCACGCATACCGGACAGCTGCTTCATCTGTGCGGGCGAGCCACGGGCACCGGAGTGAGCCATCATGTAGATCGAGTTGATCGGCTTTTGACGACCGGTCTCATCATCCATTTGCAGGGCAGAAATCTTGCCCATCATTTCATCGGCCACCTTGTCGGTGCACCTGGCCCAGGCATCGACAACCTTGTTGTACTTCTCGCCCTGGGTGATCAGGCCATCAATGTACTGTTGTTCATATTCCTTCACCAGATCACGCGTGCCATCAACCAGCTTTTCCTTGGTTTCCGGGATCACCATGTCATCCTTGCCGAACGAAATGCCCGCCTTGAATGCGTTGGTAAAGCCGAGGCCCATGATCTGGTCACAGAAGACGACGGTGTCTTTCTGACCGCAATGGCGATAGACGTGGTCGATCATTCCCGAAATTTCACGCTTGGTCAGAAGCTTGTTGCAGACCTCGAACGTGACATTCGGCTGTTTCGGTAACAATGCGCCGATTTTCATGCGGCCTGGCGTGGTTTCGTAAAGGCGCAGTGTTTCCCTGCCGGCTTCATCGACGTCAAGGAACCGGCCTTTGATCTTCGAGTGAAGCGTAACAGCTCCGGCTTCAAGAGCGTACTCAATCTCTGACGGGTCGGAGAAGACCATTCCCTCGCCCGGCTCGTTGTCATACATCATCGAGAGGTAATAGAGACCCAGAACGATGTCCTGAGACGGCACGATGATCGGTTGACCGTTGGCCGGGTGCAGGATGTTGTTCGTGGACATCATCAACACGCGGGCTTCCAGTTGCGCTTCCAGCGATAGCGGCACGTGGACGGCCATCTGGTCACCATCGAAGTCAGCGTTAAAAGCAGCGCAGACGAGAGGATGCAGCTGGATGGCCTTGCCCTCGATCAACACTGGCTCGAACGCCTGAATGCCGAGACGGTGCAGCGTCGGCGCGCGGTTCAGCAGAATCGGGTGCTCCCGGATGACCTCGTCCAGAATATCCCAGACTTCCGGCTTTTCCTTTTCAACAAGCTTCTTGGCCTGCTTGACAGTGGAGGCCAGACCTTTGGCATCAAGCCGCGAGTAGATGAACGGCTTGAAGAGCTCCAGAGCCATCTTCTTCGGCAAGCCGCACTGGTGCAGCATGAGCTCCGGGCCCACCACGATAACCGAACGGCCGGAATAGTCGACGCGCTTACCAAGCAGGTTCTGCCGGAAACGGCCCTGCTTGCCTTTCAGCATGTCGGACAATGACTTCAACGGACGCTTGTTCGCGCCGGTGATGACGCGGCCACGGCGGCCGTTATCGAACAGCGCGTCCACAGATTCCTGTAGCATGCGCTTTTCGTTCCGGATGATGATGTCCGGAGCGCGCAGCTCGATCAGTCGCTTCAAACGGTTGTTCCGGTTGATCACGCGTCGGTACAGATCATTCAGATCCGAGGTCGCAAAGCGGCCACCATCAAGCGGCACCAGCGGGCGCAGTTCCGGCGGAATAATCGGCACAACAGTCAGGATCATCCACTCCGGACGGTTGCCTGAGAGCGTGAACGCCTCGATCAGTTTGAGACGCTTTGCCAGTTTCTTTGGCTTAAGCTCTGTCGTCGCTTCTGCGATTTCCACCCGCAAGTCGGCTGCGATCTTTTCAAGATCGAGGCTCATGAGGATTTCACGTACGACTTCCGCACCGATACCTGCGGTAAAGGCATCATCACCATACTCGTCCTGATAAGCGAGATAATCCTCTTCAGAAAGAAACTGGAACTCCTTTAATGGCGTAAGGCCCGGTTCAAGAACGATATAGTTCTCGAAATACAAGACGCGCTCAACATCCTTGAGAGTCATGTCCAGCAGAAGCGCGATCCGGCTGGGAAGGGATTTCAGGAACCAGATATGCGCAACAGGAGCAGCAAGTTCGATGTGCCCCATGCGCTCACGGCGCACCTTGGAAAGCGTGACTTCAACGCCGCACTTTTCGCAGATAACGCCCTTGTACTTCATCCGCTTGTATTTGCTGCACAGGCATTCGTAGTCCTTGATCGGACCAAAGATGCGTGCGCAAAACAGGCCATCCCTCTCCGGCTTGAACGTCCGGTAGTTGATGGTCTCAGGCTTCTTGATCTCGCCAAACGACCAGGAGAGAATTTTCTCCGGCGAAGCAATGGAAATCCTGATCTGGTCAAACGTCTGAGGTTGACCAACCGGGTTGAAGATATTCATGACCTCCTGGTTCATGAGCTCTGATCTCCTTATCGCGGATGGGCGGTCCGCTTTTTTGGATATTCACCCTGTCTCAAACCCCGCGTCCGGGCATAATTTACTCGACAAACACGTTTCCCGTCGGCACTGGCCCGGCGAGATATCAGGTGTTCTAATGCAGATCCTGCAGCTCAACATTCAGGCTGAGCGACCGCATTTCCTTGACCAACACGTTGAAGCTTTCCGGAATACCGGTTTCGAACGTGTCGTCGCCTCGGACAATGGCTTCATAAACCTTCGTACGGCCGGCAACATCATCCGACTTCACAGTCAGTATTTCCTGCAATGTGTACGCAGCGCCGTAAGCTTCCAGTGCCCAGACCTCCATTTCACCGAAGCGCTGGCCACCGAACTGAGCCTTACCGCCCAGCGGCTGCTGAGTGACAAGCGAGTATGGGCCAATGGAACGGGCGTGGATCTTGTCATCAACCAGGTGGTGTAGCTTCAGGATGTAAATGTATCCAACTGTTACTTGCCGGTCGAAGGGCTCACCAGTCCGGCCATCGAACAAGGTCACCTGACCAGATGCATCATGCCCGGAGGCAATCAACATATCGCAGATGTCTTCTTCTTTCGCGCCGTCAAACACTGGTGTGGCGATTGGTACACCGTCCCTGAGATTGCCAGACATTGCGACAATCTCATCATCCGTCATCGCTTCGATCACAGGATCCTTGCCATAAGCATTCTTCAGGCTGTCCCGAAGCGGCTTGATTTTTCTGCTCGCATGATACTGGTCCAAAGCGTCGCCGATCTGCACGCCAAGCCCACGACAGGCCCAGCCAAGATGGGTTTCAAGAATCTGGCCCACGTTCATTCGGCTTGGCACCCCGAGCGGGTTCAGGACCACATCAACATGTGTTCCATCTTCCAGGAATGGCATATCTTCGACCGGTACGATCTTGGAAATGACACCCTTGTTTCCGTGGCGGCCAGCCATCTTGTCGCCTGGCTGGATCTTGCGCTTGACAGCGACGAAGACCTTGACCATCTTCATGACGCCCGGCATCAGCTCATCGCCGCGCTGCAACTTGTCGACTTTGTCAACAAAGCGCTGTTCGAGACGCTGCCTGGACTCTTCGTACTGCGCTCCCATGGCTTCCAGTTCGCCGAGTGCCTTTTCGCTGGACAAGGCAATCTGCCACCACTGGGAACGCGGAATTTCGTTCAGCGCAACCTGCTTGATCCGGCCGCTCAGAGTGTAACCTTTGGGTCCACCCGCAGCTTCTTTGCCGACGAGGAAAGTGCTGAGGCGGCCATAAGAGTTATGATCGAGAATGCCGCGCTCATCGTCACGGTCTTTCGCAAGACGTTCGATCTCTTCGCGTTCAATCGCCAGAGCACGTTCGTCCTTGTCGATGCCATGGCGGTTAAACACACGGACTTCAACAACAGTACCCGTCACACCTGGCGGCAGGCGCAAGCTGGTGTCACGCACGTCAGATGCCTTTTCACCGAAGATGGCACGCAGAAGTTTTTCTTCCGGTGTCACCGGACTTTCGCCCTTCGGCGTAATCTTGCCAACGAGAATGTCGCCAGGATCAACTTCAGCGCCGATATAAACAATGCCGGCTTCATCAAGGTTCTTGAGAGCCTCTTCACCGACGTTCGGAATATCGCGTGTGATCTCTTCCGGTCCCAGCTTTGTGTCGCGCGCCATCACTTCGAATTCCTCGATGTGGATGGAGGTGAACACGTCATCGCGCACCATGCACTCAGAAATCAGGATGGAGTCCTCGAAGTTGTATCCATTCCAGGGCATGAACGCGACAAGGCAGTTCTTGCCGAGCGCCAGATCGCCAAGGTCTGTCGATGGGCCATCTGCGATGATGTCGCCCGGGTTGACCAGATCGCCAACACGGACCAACGGACGCTGGTTGATGCAGGTGTTCTGGTTCGAACGCTGGAACTTCAGGAGGTTGTAGATATCGACGCCTGGCTTGGAAGCATCGGTTTCCTGTGTTGCACGGATAACGATACGCTTTGCGTCAACCTGAACGACGACCCCTCCCCGGCGTGCCGTAATCGCAGCACCGGAGTCACGGGCAACCACGGCTTCCATACCAGTTCCAACCAGAGGCGCAGCGGCTTTCAACAATGGCACGGCCTGACGTTGCATGTTCGAACCCATGAGCGCGCGGTTGGCGTCATCGTTTTCCAGGAACGGAATGAGCGCAGCGGCAACAGACACAAGCTGCTTTGGCGACACATCCATATACTCAACGCTGTCAGGGGTTTTGAGCTCTGTGTCTCCGTCGAAACGGCAGTTCACCAGGTCATTCTCGAACTTCATGTTCCTGTCAAGCGGCGCGTTGGCCTGAGCAATGTGATGCTTGGCTTCTTCAACGGCGGAAAGGTAATTAATTTCGCTAGTTACCTTGCCTTTTTCAACTTTTTGATAAGGGCTTTCGATGAAGCCGTACTTGTTGACCCGAGCATAAGTGGCCAACGAGTTGATCAGGCCAATGTTCGGACCTTCCGGTGTTTCAATCGGGCAGATGCGGCCGTAGTGAGTCGGATGCACATCACGGACTTCAAAGCCTGCACGTTCACGTGTCACACCGCCTGGGCCAAGCGCCGAGAGACGGCGTTTGTGCGTAACCTCAGACAAAGGATTTGTCTGGTCCATAAACTGGGAAAGCTGGGACGAGCCAAAGAACTCCCGAACAGCAGCAGCTGCCGGCTTCGCATTGATCAGGTCATGCGGCATGACCGTATCAATATTCACCGAGGACATGCGCTCCTTGATAGCGCGTTCCATCCGGACCAGTCCGATCCGGTACTGGTTTTCCATAAGTTCCCCGACAGAGCGGACGCGGCGATTGCCAAGGTTATCGATGTCATCGATATCGCCCTTGCCGTCACGAAGATCCACGAGCGTCTTGATGACTGCCATGATGTCTTCTTTGCGCAACGTCCGGTGCGTGTCCGGCACATCGAGATCAAGGCGCAGGTTCATCTTGACGCGGCCAACCGCTGAGAGGTCATAGCGCTCGGAGTCGAAGAACAAGCCGTTGAACAGGGTTTCGGCCGTTTCACGCGTCGGGGGTTCACCCGGCCGCATCACACGATAAATTTCGAGCAAGGCATGATCGTAGCTCCAGCCCTTGTCGACTTTCAGTGTGTTGCGGATAAACGCACCAGTGTTGATGTGATCGATGTCCAGAATGTTGATTGACTTGTAACCGGCTTCCTTGAGATTGGTGAGAATAGTCTTATCGATCTCATCGCCTGCTTCGGCGTGGATCAGACCGGTTTCTTCATCAACAAGCTCATCGGCCACATAACGGCCATACATGTCTTCGTCGCTGACAAGCAGTTGCTTGAGACCATCTTCTGCAAGCTTGCGTGCAAGACGCGGAGTGATCTTCGTGCCGGCCTCAACAACAATATCGCCTGTTTTGGCATCAACGAGATCCGATGTCGGCTTCACGCCACGAAAGCGTTCTGGTGCGAAAGGTGCTTTCCAGCCCGCAGCCTTCGGTGCCTGCCTGTAGGTGACCTTGTTGTAGAAGAACTCCAGGATTTCTTCTGTTGTCAGGCCAAGGCCGTACAACAAAGTCGTCACCGGGATCTTGCGGCGACGGTCGATGCGCACATGCACGATATCCTTGGTGTCAAACTCAAAGTCGAGCCAGGACCCGCGGTAAGGAATAATACGGGCGGCAAACAGCAGTTTGCCGGAAGAATGACTTTTACCCTTGTCGTGATCGAAGAACACGCCAGGTGAGCGGTGCATCTGAGAGACAATCACACGCTCGGTGCCATTCACAACGAATGTACCGTTGTCAGTCATGAGGGGCATGTCGCCCATATAGACATCCTGCTCCTTGATGCCCTTAACCGACCTGGCCCCTGTTTCTTCGTCGATTTCAAACACGATGAGGCGCAGAGTCACCTTCAATGGTGCCGCGTAAGTCATGCCACGCTGCTGGCATTCCTCGACATCGTACTTTGGCTTTTCGAACTCAAAGTCGACAAACTCGAGGGTTGAGATGCCGGCAAAATCGCTGATTGGAAAAACAGACTTGAACACAGCCTGCAAACCTTTGTCGGCCCGGCCGCCATCGGGTTTCGGCACCTGCAGAAACCGTGCGTACGACTCTTTTTGAACTTCAATCAGGTTAGGCATCTCTGCCTGTTCGGTAATTCTACCGAAGTATTTACGGATACGCTTTGCTCCAATGAGTGTCTGCGTTTGCGACATGACCGCTCCCTAACGTCTGGTGTTCGGAACCGCTTAACCGGCTCGTTTCAAGAGCGCATATCAACGCTCTTGAGAGAAACCGTCGCGGACCAACTATAAATTACTAAACGCAAAACCCGATTCCGGGTAGCTTTCGCCACCCGGAACCAGTTACACAACTACCTAAGCTCGATCGTGGCGCCGGCTTCTTCAAGCTTGCCCTTGATCTCTTCGGCTTCGTCCTTGGTGCACTCTTCCTTGATCGTACCCGGAACGCCTTCGACGAGATCCTTGGCTTCCTTGAGGCCGAGATTCGTGAGGCTACGAACTTCCTTGATGACGTTGATTTTCTTCTCACCAAAGCCGGTCATGACAACATCGAAGCTGTCCTTTTCTTCTGCAGCAGCAGCAACAGCAACAGGGGCAGCAACAGCAACAGGGGCAGCAGCGGAAACGCCCCATTTTTCTTCAAGCATCTTGGACAGCTCTGCAGCTTCCATAACCGTAAGGCTGGAGAGGTCTTCAGCAATTCTTTCTAGATCAGCCATTTCTTTTCACTCACTTCAGATTGGTTTGAACCTGTTAGACTTTGAAGCCCCTTTAGGCAGCTTCCTCCTTTGTGGCATATGCGTTCAGAACCCGCGCAACCTGGCCGCCTGGAGCCTGCAGAATACCTGCAATCCGGGTGGCAGGGGTCTGGATCATGCCCACGAGTTTGCCTCGCAGTTCATCCAGAGACGGCAATTCTGCCAGCGCTTTCACGCCGGTTTCATCGAGAACAGTCGTTCCCATGGCCCCACCCAGAACAACATATTTCTCGTTGTCCATGGCGAACCTGGCAGCGACTTTCGGTGCAGCAACGGGATTGTCGGAATAGGCAATGGCCGTTGGGCCAGAGAACAAATCCTTGATGCCTTCTGCATCCGTACCATCAAGAGCAAGCTTGACCAGCCGGTTCTTCGCAACTTTGAGCGTTGCACCTTCCTCAGCCATCCTGAAGCGCAGATCTGTCATCTGCGCGACCGTCAGACCAAGATTGTGGGCTACAACGATGCTTCCAGTGTTCTGTGAGAACACCGAGTTCAGCGTTGTAACGAGCTCTGATTTTTGCGCTCGATCCACTTGCTTTACTCCTGGTTGGCCAAAACACCAGTGCACACTGGATATCCGGGCCGGTTCACGTTTGCCGCTTCGTCAGGCAAACTTGCTGACTCGCAAGCAGGCCAACAAAGCGGCGCTTACTTGCCTGTCGCTCCCGATCGAGTGTCCGTATGGAACTCTCCTGAGAGAAACGGAGGTTCAAACCAACCCGAAGCCTGGCAAATACGCGCCTGGTTCCAGGTTCATCTTCTCCCCGTCTCATGCTGGCTGTCGTTTTAAGCAGGAGGTTCAAGTCCTGCGCCGGCAATCTCTGACAGGTCTAGACTCTTCGGGGCCAGAACCCTTCCAAGCTTTTCTCGGCGAACCAGTTGCCTGGCCCGGAGAGAACTCAATCGACCAGCTGAAAATACTATTCAGCGGCCATAACTGACGCGAGATCGAGCTTGATGCCCGGCCCCATTGTCGAACTCATTGAAACGCGTTTCACGTAGGTCCCCTTGGCGCCTGACGGTTTCGCTTTCATGACGGCATCCACGAAGGCACGGACGTTTTCAGCCAACCTGGCTTCCTCAAAGCTCGCCTTGCCGACACCGGCCTGCACAATGCCAGCCTTTTCAACCCGAAACTCGACCGAGCCGCCTTTCGACGCCTGGATCGCTTCAGCCACGTTTGGCGTAACAGTACCGACCTTCGGGTTCGGCATCATGTTGCGCGGGCCAAGGATTTTGCCAAGCCGGCCAACCAGAGGCATCATGTCCGGAGTTGCAATGCAGCGGTCAAAATTGATCTCGCCCTTTTGCACGGCTTCGGCCAGGTCTTCCGCACCGACGATATCGGCGCCTGCTTCCCTGGCTTCCTCTGCCTTTGCATCCTTGGCGAAAACGGCAACACGTACCGATTTGCCCGAGCCGTTCGGCAAGGCCACCACACCACGAACCATCTGGTCCGCATGTCGGGGATCAACACCAAGGTTCATCGCAACTTCGACGGTTTCATCGAACTTTGATTTCGCGCCACCTTTTACAAGGGCAACGGCTTCACCCAGTTCGTACAATTTGTTGCGGTCAACATTTGCTGACGCGGCGGCTATTCTCTTTCCAGCTCTTGCCATCGGTCAGCCCTCCACCGTCAGGCCCATGGAACGGGCAGAGCCAGCAATGATTTTTGCTGCCTGATCCAGATCTGTCGCATTCAAATCAGCCATCTTCGCCTCGGCAATTTCCTTGCACTGGGCCATTGTGACTGTGCCGACCGTTTCCCGGCCAGGAGCTGTGCTACCTTTTGTGAGCCCGGCCGCCTTCTTCAGGAAGTAGGATGCCGGCGGCGTTTTGGTCGCAAACGTGAACGACTTGTCCGCGTAGATCGTGATCACTGTCGGGAGCGGCGCATTTGCTTCCATGTCTTGCGTGGATGCGTTGAACGTCTTGCAGAATTCCATGATGTTCAGACCGCGCTGACCCAGCGCCGGACCAATAGGTGGCGACGGGGTCGCTGACCCGGCCGGCACCTGCAGTTTCAGGTAACCTTCAATCTTCTTTGCCATTTTCCCTCTTGTGCCCACTCCGGGTTCTTGGGTTTCAGGAGTGGCGGTTCGGTTCGTGATATATCCGAATGGCAATCCGGCACATCGACCTCCCACCTTTCACACTCAATCAGATCAAGCCTTCTCCACTTGAGCGTATTCCAGTTCGACCGGTGTCGCCCGACCGAAAATGGACACGGCAACCTTGAGCCGGGCCCGTTCTTCATCGATTTCCTCAACATGCCCGTTGAATGAAGCGAATGGGCCATCGGAGACCCGAACCTGTTCGCCAATTTCGAAAATGATTGTCGGGCGAGGCCGCTCGACACCTTCCTGGACCTGATTCAGAATTCTGTTCGCTTCATCCTCTGTGATCGGCACCGGCTTGTTTTCCGTTCCCAGAAAACCGGTCACTTTCGGTGTGTTTTTGATCAGGTGATAGGCTGCATCCGTCATCTGCATCTTTATGAGGACGTAACCAGGAAAAAGCCTGCGTTCAGACGTCGTCTTCCGGCCTCGCCTGATTTCCACCACCTCTTCGGTTGGAACCAGAACTTCCTCAAACAACTCGTCCAGCCCCTGGACTGCCGCCTGCTCCTTGATCGCGTCTGCCACCTTCTTCTCGAAGTTGGAATATGCGTGAACGATGTACCAGCGCTTAGCCATGTGTCCTCTTGGAATCCGCCGCGGCTCTCGATAAATCAGCCAAGGATCAGCTTCACGCCCCAGTTCAATATCTGGTCAGCAATCAGAAAAAAGACACTCGCAAATGCAACCATGATCAGAACCATAATGGTCGTGATTATGGTTTCCTTGCGCGTTGCCCATGTGACCTTGCTGGTCTCGGACCTGACTTGCTGCAGAAATTCAAACGGGTTTGTCTTGGCCATGTCGTACTTCTGTTTCAGATTCTGGCAGGGGAGACAGGGGTCGAACCTGCGACCTACGGTTTTGGAGACCGTCGCTCTGCCAACTGAGCTACTCCCCTGCTGTTCCCTTCTTTACTCGATAATCCTTGACACCACGCCGGCGCCGACTGTGCGGCCGCCTTCGCGGATGGCGAAGCGAAGATTTTCTTCCATGGCGATCGGCACGATCAGTTCCACGTCCATCTCCACATTGTCACCGGGCATCACCATTTCCGTGCCTGCCCTCAACGACACAACACCGGTCACATCGGTGGTGCGAAAGTAGAACTGCGGGCGGTAGTTGGTGAAGAAGGGGGTGTGACGGCCACCTTCATCCTTGTTCAGGATGTAGGCAGAAGCCTCAAACTTCGTGTGCGGCTTGACCGAACCCGGCTTGCACAGAACCTGACCGCGCTCAACACCGTCACGGTCCACACCGCGCAGAAGGCAGCCCACATTGTCGCCAGCCTCGCCGCTGTCCAGCAGCTTGCGGAACATCTCAACGCCCGTGCAGGTCGTCCTGGAGGTGTCCCTGATGCCGACGATTTCGATTTCTTCGCCAACCTTCACAATGCCGCGCTCAATACGGCCGGTCACAACAGTCCCGCGGCCGGAAATCGAGAACACATCCTCGATCGGCATCAGGAACGGCTGATCCTTCGGACGCTCAGGCTGCGGAATGTAGGAATCAACTTCAGACATCAGCTTCAGCAGCGCATCCTTGCCGATTTCGTCGTCGCGGCCTTCAAGAGCGGCCAGCGCAGAACCGGCCACAATCGGAATATCGTCGCCCGGAAAGTCATAAGAGGAAAGCAGCTCGCGCACTTCCATCTCAACCAGCTCAAGCAATTCCGGATCGTCCACCTGGTCAACCTTGTTCAGAAACACAACCAGCGCCGGAACACCAACCTGACGGGCAAGCAGAATATGCTCGCGGGTCTGGGGCATCGGGCCATCGGCAGCAGACACAACCAGAATCGCGCCGTCCATCTGGGCAGCACCGGTGATCATGTTCTTCACATAGTCGGCATGGCCCGGGCAGTCCACGTGCGCATAGTGACGGTTTTCTGTCTCATATTCCACGTGCGCGGTGGAAATGGTGATGCCACGGGCCTTTTCTTCCGGCGCCTTGTCGATCTCGTCAAACGCCGTCGCCGAAGCAACGCCGCCAGCTTCCGCCAGAACCTTCGTAATCGCAGCCGTCAGCGTGGTCTTGCCGTGGTCAACGTGACCAACAGTACCAATGTTACAATGCGGCTTAGTACGTTCAAACTTTTCCTTGGCCATCGAATGCCGTCCTCAATTTCGTCACGTCTGTTTTCGTTTCTGTGTTTTCGTTCTGGCAGTTTTTACCGGTTTGCTTCAGCTCGCAGGCAGACTTACACCGTTCGGGCACCGTTCGGGCTCATTTTGGAGCGGGTGAAGGGAATCGAACCCTCGTCGTAAGCTTGGAAGGCTTCTGCTCTGCCATTGAGCTACACCCGCCCGAAACACTCTCATATTCCGCAGTTTCTGCTTCTTCGTTATCGGAACATCTCCAATTTCCAATTGCTTCAACGCCACTCCGGCACTTCAAACTCTCGCAAGTCTTCCAGTCTATTCAAGGCGTTGGCCGATGGTGGAGGAGGTTGGATTCGAACCAACGTAGGCATAGCCAACGGGTTTACAGCCCGTCCCCTTTAACCACTCGGGCACTCCTCCCGATCAACAGTCTCGGCTAGAATACTGGTATGTTGCGCGCACGACACATTACCCGGACCTCGGGTCCAAGTCATATATCGGGCGCTTTATGATCGGACCGACGCCTTGTGTCAACCCGTAAACTCATGAATTATTGCGAATTTCGGCACCTTAGTTTGCCCGTCTTGTTGCTGGCCTGCCGACAGCATATAAGCGTCCGCATGTGGAAGTACAACCAGCGCCCGGAAACAGGCTCCTCCCGATCGGGCCGGGGCAAGTCCGCCAGGCGTCAATTCAACCGGAAAAAAGAGAACCCCGACGCTGGCGATACAGTCATTCTGTACGGTTTGCATACGGTCGTTCAGGCCTTGGGGAACGCTGAGCGCAAGCCTTTGCGCCTGTTGGCTACCGAGAATGCCGCAAGACGTTTGCCAGAGATGCCAGCCGGATTGCCGATCGAGCCAACGATTGCCACAGCCTCAACAATTTCGCGGATAACCGGGCATGAGGCGGTCCATCAGGGTCTGTTGCTGGAAGCCCGTCCCCTGCCCTCGCCTGATCTGCAATCGGTCATGGAGCGTTCCGGACCAATTGTGGTTCTGGATCAGATTACCGATCCTCATAACGTTGGCGCCGTGTTGCGTTCCTGCGCGGCGTTTGCGGCCGCTGGAATTGTCATGACGGCCCGGCACAGTCCGGCGGAATCCTCGGTTCTGGCCAAATCTGCTTCGGGCGCGCTTGAGCATGTTCCAATTTCCCGGGTCACAAACCTGTCCAAGGCAATTGAGCAATTGAAGGCCTCTCGCATCGCCTGTATCGGCCTGGACAGCGAAGCGGAACATGAGCTGGAGAGTTTCGCGTCGCCACAAACGCGAATCGCCCTTGTGTTTGGTGCTGAAGGAAGAGGGCTCCGGCACAAGACACGGGAAACGTGCTCTTGCCTGGCCCGGATCGATATGCCCGGTACCATCAAAAGCCTGAACGTTTCGAATGCTGCCGCCCTGGCACTTTATGTTGTGGGCCGCCCGTAAAGCCCGTCTCGTGAATTCCGTTTCAAACGGGACAGGCCGGTTTTTTCTCGCGAACATCCCTGCAAGAGTGCGGGCCATCTTCCGGCGTTCTGGTTGACCGGGGAGTTGCCGGAGCCCCCGGCCGCAAATTCAATGGAAGAAAGACCTAATTCCGGTTGAAGTAACGGTATGAGTGCGTTATGCACCGCGCTGACAGCGCAAGCGCACCGTGCCGGCTTAGCTCAGTTGGTAGAGCATCTGATTTGTAATCAGAGGGTCGGGAGTTCGAGTCTCTCAGCCGGCACCACTGGTTTTTCACTCAGGATCAATCGTCGACGCCCTCTGAATGGAGCAGGGATGAGTCACAGGGATGACGCGGCTGGCGCGGGGGCGCGGGGTGCGGTGCGGCAGGGCGTTGAGGCCCCTATACGGCGCGGGGGCCCGCCCGGCCAGATTTGCGGACCGGACCGGGCACGGCGCAAAACGCGCGGAGGTCATAGGACGCCCGATCCCGTTGCACCGACCTGGCGCCGGAGACAGGGGGACAGACAGGGGACAGACAGGGGACAGGGATTGGCGAAAACAGTCGGGCAGGAAAGACCCGGTATGACTATTGCAATGGCATTTCAGGCAATTACGCCTTAAGGATGAGGCAAGGCAAAAGGATGAGGGCGAACAGGTCATGCTCACGGGCGCAATTCGAAACCAGGTGGATCAGATCTGGAATGCCTTCTGGTCCGGCGGCGTGTCCAACCCGCTCTCGGTCATTGAACAGATCACCTACCTGCTCTTCATCAAGCGCCTGGACGACCTGCACACGCTTGAGGAGAGCAAGGCAGAGATGCCGGGCACCGAGATGCCGGGCACCGGGATGCCGGGCCGCGATATGGAGCGGCGCATCTTCCCCGAAGGCACCGACGACAAGGGCCGCGCCTACGACGATCTCCGCTGGTCCCGCTTCAGGAACTTCGAAGCGCGCGAGATGATGACGGTCGTCGATGAGCATGTCTTCCCGTTCCTGCGCGCGCTCGGCGAAGAAGGCTCCGCCTACGGCACCCACATGCGCGATGCGCGGCTGGGCTTTTCCAGCCCTGGCCTGCTGGCCAGGGTCGTGCAGATGCTCGGCGACATCCCGATGGACGACCGCGACACCAAGGGCGACGTCTATGAATACATGCTCGGCAAGATCGCGAGCGCCGGGCAGAACGGGCAATTCCGCACCCCGCGCCACATCATCAACCTGATGGTGCACCTGATGAAGCCGACGCCCGAGGACGTGATCTGCGACCCGGCGGCGGGCACCTGCGGCTTTCTTGTCTCGGCGGGCGAATACCTGCGCGAGCACCATCCCGAAATGCTGCGCACCGAAAGGCAGCGCCAGCATTTCCATTCCAGCCTGTTCCACGGCTTCGACTTCGACAGCACCATGCTGCGGATCGGCGCGATGAACATGACGCTGCACGGGGTCGAAAATCCCGACATCTCCTACCGCGACAGCCTTGCTGAAGAACATGGCGAGGACGCGGGCCGCTACTCCCTGATCCTTGCCAATCCGCCCTTCGCCGGATCGCTGGACCATGACAGCACCGCCAGGGACCTGCAGAAGATCGTGAAGACGAAAAAGACCGAACTGCTGTTTGTCGCGCTCTTCCTGCGGCTGCTGCGCACCGGCGGGCGGGCGGCGGCGGTCGTGCCCGATGGCGTGCTCTTCGGTTCGTCCAGGGCGCACAAGGGCATCCGCAGGAGGCTGGTCGAGGACCACAGGCTGGAGGCCATCATCAAGCTGCCCTCGGGCGTCTTCCGGCCCTATGCGGGCGTGTCCTGCGCCATTGTCGTCTTCACCGGGACCGGCGTCGGCGGCACCGGGGATGTCTGGTTCTATGACATGACCGCCGACGGGTTTTCACTGGACGACAAGCGCACGCCGCTGCTGGAGGCCGGCAAGCTGGGCCCGGTGCCGGAAGCTGCATTGAGCGACGACGAGCACGCCAGGAACAACCTGCCCGATATCCTGACCCGGTGGGAGGCGCTGGAGGCCGAAGCGGACCGCCCGCGCACGGCGCAAAGCTTCCTCGTGCCCGCGGCAGATATCATCGCCACGGGCAGCTGGGACCTGTCGCTGAACCGCTACAAGGAGGTCGAGCACGAAGAGATCGACCATCAGGCCCCCGCCGAGATCATCGCGGAACTGCGCGCGATCGAGGCGGAGATCGCCGAGGGGCTGGATCGGCTGGAGGAAATGCTCGGATGAGTTTCAGCAGATTCCGTTGCCGGATGCGTTCTGGTTTCAAGAAGGACCAGGTCAGGAAGTGGCAGTTCCATTCTGACGGCATTAAAGTGCTGAATGTTGGAAACATAATGCCAGATGGTTCGATAGACCTTTCGCGGACTGATCGGCACCTATCTGAAGAAGAATTCACCTCAAAATACTCGCACTTTAGCGTTGATGTGGGTGACCCGGTTATTGCCAGCTCGATATCCTTCGGTGACGGTTTTCTTCGCACCAAAGTCGGCTTCATTGAAGCTGCTCATTTACCTTTGTGCATGAACACCAGCACAATTCGCTTCAAAGCGGTTGAGGGGTTCTCGCATCTTCCCTATTTGAAGCATTGGTTTCAGTCTCATGAGTTTCGAACAGTTGAGCCAACGAGGCACTGGTAGCGCTCACTCAACTTTGGCCCAAGCCATCTTAAGTCCATGGAAATCCCGCTCCCGCCGCTGGAGGAGCAGAGGCGGATTGCGGCGATCCTGGATCAGGCGGACGCGCTGCGCCGCCTCCGCCGCCGCGCCCTCGACCGCCTCAACACCCTCGGCCAGGCGATCTTTCATGAGATGTTTGGGGAGGCGCTTAGGGAACAAGATAAGGAACCGCTAGATAACCTTATAGTAGTACGGAATCTTCCTTGGATGATCCAACAACCGACAAGATTCGCTGCTACCGCACGTCGGTCCCGAACACATTGGCTCAGGAGTTGCACGCATCGATTGGGAGAATGTTCGGACATGTGGTGAAGATGGCGTCACGAGTGGAAAGTATGTCTTCCAAGAAGGCGACTCTCATCTACAGCAAGATTCGGCCCTATCTGGCACAAGGTCGCCATAGCTGACAGAGAAGTCCGCATGTGTTCTGCAGCAACATGTACGCAGTTCATGTTCCCAATCAAAGATTGTCGACTTGCTTCCTTCATTTCATTTTGGGAAGCGCGGACTTCTTGAGATACACCGAAAGCGCAACCAATAGAGCAAATATTCCCAAACTGAATTTGAAACAATGCCAGCTATTCTGATTGTACCGTCTCGAGAGGAACAGGTCGAGTTTGAGGATAAAATTAATGCCATAGAATCGCTTCTACGCAGCTTTTGGACAATTACATAAATTCGATGACCTCTTTTCATCCCTCCAACACCGCGCCTTCCGGGGAGAGCTCTGAAAATGCGCGGGGAGATCATCGGCGTCTGGTCGGAGATGTGGCGGCAGGTCCGGCAGATGTCGCGTTGTGTCAGAAAAAGCGTGCCATCCGTCACACAAACCGTGTTGTGACAGGCTCGGATTCCACAAACCTTGTTATGTCGGAAAAACCCTGAAAATCGTCACACAACCACGGTTGCGTTGGAAAAAACTTCCACAAGCTGCTTTGTGTTACAAATATCTGGAAATTTGTTGCATAAATGGCCTTATGGAGATGATTTTCCCGAGGCCGTTACACAGTGATGACCATGATTCCAGATGACTATGATTCCAGTAAAGCGGTCGACTACCACTATGGCCGGTTCCCGCCCGCAGCGCTTGACCTGACCCGGTTGATCGCGCCACTTGCGCGCGCGCAGGATGCGGTCTCGCGCTATGATCAAATGTTGCTGTCCCTGCCCGACAGTGAGCTGTTGCTGGCCCCCATGCGTCACAACGAGGCTGTGATTTCCTCGCGTCTGGAGGGGACACTCTCGACCGTGGACGAGGTCATGATCTATGAGGCGGACGCCGAAGATGACGGCAAGCCCGACGCCCGCAGCGATGCCATTGAGGTCTGCCTCTACAAGGAAGCGCTGCGCCGCGCGCAAGAGGCCGTGGAGGCCGGCGAGCCGATCAATGAAGGGCTGATCAGGAACGCGCATCGGGTCCTGCTGAGTTCTGGACGCGGTGCCAGCAAGGAGCCCGGGCAATACAAGGAGAAACAGAACCATATCGGCGATGACCGCCGCCGAATCATTCACTTCAAGCCCATCGGCCCTTTGCAGCTTCAACCCGCAATGTCCGCATTGCTGGAGTTTATCGAAACCAGCGACATGCTCCACTTTTTCAAAGTGGCAGTGGCACATGTGGAGTTCGAGGCACTACACCCGTTCAACGACGGGAACGGTCGGATCGGTCGTTTGCTGATAACGTTGCTCATGTGGAAATTCGGGCTGACCCACAAACCGCATTTTTATGTCAGTGCCTGTTTCGAAGCGAACAAGGACAGGTACATCGAACTGATGCGTGCGGTCTCCCGAGACGAGGACTGGACGACCTGGGTCGCCTTCTTTCTGGATGCCATCGCCTCTCAGGCTGAAGCCAACCTGAAGACAGCACGGAACATCGCCGCTCTGTATGAGGAAATGAAGGAGACGTTTCGCGAGATGTCTGGTTCCAAATGGCACAGTGCAGCCCAGGACTCGATTTTCGAAAATCCAGTCTTCAAGAACAGCCAGCTCATCAGGCGGTCGGGTATGCCCAGGCACGTTGCAGTGCGCATGACCAGGCTGCTTCATGAAGGCGGCCTGTTGCGAGAGCTACGACCGGCAAGCGGTCGGCGCGGGGCCATGTATATGTTCGAGCCGTTGATGGAGATCGTTCGCGCATGACCCAGTTCGCTTTCCTCTCAAGCGATTTCCCCGACCTGCTCGGCCACGCCAGGAAGGCCGAACAGGCCGCCCTGTCGGACCCGAGAGGATCGTGTTTCTACGCCCGGCTGACGCTTGAGGCCGCGCTCAAATGGCTCTATCGGCGCGATCCGGCGCTGCGGTCGCCCTGTCAGGACAATCTGGCGGCGCTGATCCACGAGCCGAGCCTTGCCACGCTGACCGGTCCGGCGATTGTCGCCAAGGCGAAATACATCAAGGACCGGGGCAATCGCGCGGTTCACGACACCGAACCCGTCAGCGTCGGGGACGCGGCCAGCACGGTCAAGGAGCTGTTCCACGTCTGCTACTGGATCGCCCGCACCTATGCCCGCGCCGCCCGCCCCGATGCCGGGCTGAGCTTCGACGCGGCAAAGCTCGAAAAGACGCTGACGATTTCCGCCTCGACGGTCGAGCAGATCAAGTCGCTTCGCTCAAACCACGATGCTGCCGTGAAGGCGCAGAAAGAGGCCGAAGAGGCGCGGATGGCCTCGGAAGAGGGCCGCGCGGCACTTGAGGCCGAGATCGCCCGCCTTCAGGCGGAAGTGTCCGCCGCCCGCAAGGCCAACGAAGCCGTTCCCGACAGTCACGACTACGACGAAGCCGCGACGCGGGACGCCTTCATCGACTTGCTGCTGGCCGAGGCCGGCTGGCCGCTCGATCAGGCGCGGGACCGCGAATATCCGGTCAAGGGCATGCCCAACGAGAGCGGCGAAGGGTTCGCCGACTACGTTCTGTGGGGCGACGACGGCAAACCGCTGGCCGTCGTCGAGGCCAAGCGCACCAGGAAGGACGCGCGCGTGGGCCAGCAACAGGCCAAGCTCTACGCGGATTGCCTTGAGAAGATGCACGGGCGCCGGCCCGCGATCTTCTGCACCAATGGCTACGAGCATTGGATTTGGGACGACCGGATGTATCCGCCGCGCGGGGTCTCGGGTTTTCTGAAAAAGGATGAACTGGTCCTGCTGCACCAGCGGCGCGGCACGCGGAAAGTGCTGGATGACGTCCATGTGGACGAGGACATCGCCGGTCGGTTCTACCAGACGCGCGCAATCCGCAGGATCAATGAAGCCTTTGAACGGGACCGGCAGCGCAAGGCGCTCCTGGTCATGGCGACCGGATCGGGAAAGACGCGGACCGTCATGGCGGCGATTGACCAGCTGATGCGCGCCAACTGGGTGCGGCGCGTTCTGTTCCTGGCGGACCGGATCGCGCTCGTGAAACAGGCACACGGTGCTTTCAAGGCGCATATGCCGTCCGCGCCAGGCGCCAACCTGCTCGAAAAACACGATCCGGCCAGGAACGACCATTCGGGCGCACGGGTGTTTCTGTCGACCTATCCCACCATGATGGGTCTGATCGACGAGATGAAAGGCGCTGAACGCCGGTTTGGCCCCGGCCATTTCGACCTGATCGTGATCGACGAGGCGCACCGCTCTGTCTATCGCAAGTACCGGGCAATCTTCGAGTATTTCGACAGTCTCCTGGTCGGCTTGACCGCAACCCCGCGCGACGAGATCGACCGCGATACATACTCCCTGTTCCAACTTGAACGGGGCGTTCCAACGGACTCCTACGATCTTGGGGACGCCGTATCCGACGGCTATCTCGTGCCACCGAAAGCGGTCTCCGTCCCCCTGAAGTTTCAACGCCGGGGAATCGATTACGACCAGCTTTCGGATGAAGAAAAGGCCGAGTGGGAGGCGCTTGAATGGGACGAGGATGGCACCATTCCGGATCGGGTCGAAGCAACCGATCTGAACCGCTGGCTCTTTAACGAAGATACCGTGGACAAGGTCCTGGAGCACCTGATGACCCACGGCCTCAAGGTGGCGGGCGGCGATTGTCTGGGCAAGACGATCGTCTTCGCCAAGAACAGCAAACACGCACAGTTCATCGCGCAACGCTTCGACGCCAGCTATCCGCATTATTGCGGCGAGTTTGCAAGGGTGATCGATTATTCGATCCCTTACGCCCAGTCTCTCATCGACAACTTTTCCGAAGCCGGGAAGAACCCGCAGATCGCCGTGTCGGTGGACATGCTGGACACCGGCATTGATGTGCCGGAAGTCGTCAATCTCGTGTTTTTCAAGATCGTTCGTTCAAAGACCAAGTTCTGGCAGATGATCGGTCGCGGCACGCGCTTGCGACCGGACCTGTTCGGCCCGGGAGAAGACAAGGATCACTTTCTGATCTTCGATTTCTGCCAGAACTTCGAGTTCTTCAATCAGAACCCGGACATCGCGGATGGCGCGATGGGAGCGTCGATGAGCGAACGGTTGTTCGCGACGCGGGTCGAACTCATCGGACATCTGAAAGCCCCGGCCGACGGCCATGCAGAGCTTGAAGACGCGCTGAAATCCCGGCTTTTTGACGAGGTTGCGGGCATGAACCTCGACAACTTTATCGTTCGGCCGCGACGGCGGACCGTCGAGAAGTTCCAGGCCGAAGGGGCCTGGAAAAAGCTCTCGACCGAAGACCGGCAATCCTTGATTGACGACGTCGCAGGACTGCCGTCGGCCTTTGAGGACGGCGCACTTCCTGCCAGGCAGTTCGATCTCTTGATCCTGAACGCCCAGCTTGACCAGCTTCAGAGCGATCCGGATTTTGCCCGGCACCAGGACCGGATCAAGCGCCTGGCTTCCGATCTGGAGGGCCTGGCCAACATTCCGATGGTGAAGGCGAAACTGGAACCGATCCTCGAAGTGCAAACGGATGATTTCTGGAAGGATATCAATGTCGGGATCCTGGAACAGGTTCGCCGCGATCTTCGAGACCTGATGCAATTGATCGAACCCGCCGAACGCAAGATCGTCTACACGGACTTCGAGGATGAGATTGGCGAGCAGGCGGATGTCGAACTGACAGATGTGGGCCAAGGCGTCGACAAGGGGCGCTTCAACATGAAAGTCCGCGCCTTTTTGGAGCAACACAGGGACCATATCGCAATCTCGAAGTTGAAACGGGCCGAGCAACTGACCCGGAGCGATCTGGAAGAACTTGAACGGATGTTCATGGACGAAGGTGTGTCGGATGAGGAAAAGCTGGATGAGCTCCGCGCGGGAGGCGGTCTTGGCCTGTTTCTTCGATCTCTCACTGGCCTGGACCGGCCATCTGCAAAGGCCGCATTCAGTGAATTGACGAGTTCGGGCCTGACATCGAGCCAGCTCGAATTCGTGAACCTGATCATCGATCACTTGTGCGAGTCTGGAACCGTTGACCCGCGTCGTTTCTACGAAAGCCCGTTCACGGATATCGACGCTCGTGGAATTACTGGATTATTCAAGCCTGAACAGGTTCAAGCGCTTGTTGGCATCGTGCAAGGCATGGAAAAAACCGCGGCCGCCTGAATATTCGGCTGGGCGAGTTACAAATCATTGAATTATTTTCATTTTGATGAGTTCAGCCAGGCGGGGGTCCCAACAAGGAGACCTCGTCAATGTATGAAACCACACCCCATACCATCGGCCGGCGTGTGACGGAAGTGCTGGTCTCCGGCGGGTGAGCGGCGGTCAGCGCCCCCCTCGCAGTTTCCGAAGAGCGTCAGCCGCCGCCGCCGCAACGGGCTCGTTGCCCTGTTCGCGGGCCAGGGCAAGAGCGGTTTCGAAGTCGGCACATGCGCCTTCCATGTTGCCGAGACCCCGCTTCGCGATGCCCCGGTTGTAGAACGCCTCCGGGTCCTCCGGTTGCAGCCGGATCGCCTCGTCGTAATCCCCGATGGCTCCCGCGGGATCGCCGAGGTCGCTTTTCGCGATGCCCCGGTTGTAGAACGCCTCCGGGTCCTCCGGCCGCAGCCGGATCGCCTCGTCGTAATCCCCGATGGCTCCCGCGTGATCGCCGAGACCCCGCTTCGCGATGCCCCGATTGTTGAACGCCTCCGGGGACTCCGGTTGCAGCCGGATCGCCTCGTCGTAATCCCCGATGGCTTCCTTGTGCTTGCCGAGATCGCTTTTCGCGGTGCCCCGGTTGATGAACGCCTCCGGGTATTCCGGCCGCAGCCGGATCGCCTCGTCGTAATCCCCGATGGCTCCCTCGTGATCGCCGAGGTCGCTTTTCACGTTGCCCCGGTTGTAGAACGCCTCCGGGTATTCCGGCCGCAGCCGGATCGCCTCGTCGTAATCCCCGATGGCTCCCGCGGGATCGCCGAGATCCCGCTTCGCGTTGCCCCGGTTTTTGAACGCCTCCGGGTCCTCCGGCCGCAGCCGGATCGCCTCGTCGTAATCCCCGATGGCTCCCGCGTGATCGCCGAGGACATGTTTCACGGTGCCCCGGTTGTTGAACGCCTCCGGGTCCTCCGGCCGCAGCCGGATCGCCTCGTCGTAATCCCCGATGGCTTCCCTGTGCTTGCCGAGGACATGTTTCACGGTGCCCCGGTTGTTGAACGCCTCCGGGTCCTCCGGCCGCAGCCGGATCGCCTCGTCGTAATCCCCGATGGCTCCCGCGGGATCGCCGAGGTCGCTTTTCGCGTTGCCCCGGTTGTAGAACGCCTCCGGGAACTTCGCCCGCAGCCGGATCGCCTCGTCGTAATCCCCGATGGCTGTGCTTGCCGAGACCCCCTTCGCGTGCCCCGGTTGTAGAACGCCTCCGACTCCGGGCAGCCGGATCGCCTCGTCGTAATCCCCGATGGCTTCCCTGTGCTTGCCGAGATCGCTTTTCGCGGTGCCCCGGTTGTTGAACGCCTCCGGGTATTCCGGCCGCAGCCGGATCGCCTCGTCGTAATCCCCGATGGCTCCCTCGTGATCGCCGAGATCGCTTTTCACGTTGCCCCGGTTGTAGAACGCCTCCGGGTATTCCGGCCGCAGCCGGATCGCCTCGTCGTAATCCCCGATGGCTCCCGCGTGATCGCCGAGGTCGCTTTTCGCGTTGCCCCGGTTGTTGAACGCCTCCGGGTCCTCCGGCCGCAGCCGGATCGCCTCGTCGTAATCCCCGATGGCTCCCGCGTGATCGCCGAGACCCCGCTTCGCGATGCCCCGATTGTTGAACGCCTCCGGGGACTCCGGTTGCAGCCGGATCGCCTCGTCGTAATCCCCGATGGCTTCCCTGTGCTTGCCGAGACCCCGCTTCGCGTTGCCCCGGTTGTAGAACGCCTCCGGGTCCTCCGGCCGCAGCCGGATCGCCTCGTCGTAATCCCCGATGGCTCCCGCGGGATCGCCGAGGTCGCTTTTCGCGATGCCCCGGTTGTAGAACGCCTCCGGGTCCTCCGGCCGCAGCCGGATCGCCTCGTCGTAATCCCCGATGGCTCCCGCGTGATCGCCGAGACCCCGCTTCGCGATGCCCCGATTGTTGAACGCCTCCGGGGACTCCGCCGCAGCCGGATCGCCTCGTCGCAATCCCCGATGGCTCCCTCGTGATCGTGCCTTTTCGCGGTGCCCCGGTTGATGAACGCCTCCGGGTATTCCGGCCGCAGCCGGATCGCCTCGTTGTAATCCCCGATGGCTCCCTCGTGATCGCCGAGATCGCTTTTCACGTTGCCCCGGTTGTAGAACGCCTCCGGGTATTCCGGCCGCAGCCGGATCGCCTTGTCGTAATCCCCGATGGCTCCCGCGGGATCGCCGAGGTCGCTTTTCACGTTGCCCCGGTTGTAGAACGCCTCCGGGTATTCCGGCCGCAGCCGGATCGCCTTGTCGTAATCCCCGATGGCTCCCGCGTGATCGCCGAGGTCGCTTTTCACGTTGCCCCGGTTGTAGAACGCCTCCGGGTCCTCCGGCCGCAGCCCGATCGCCTCGTCGTAATCCCCGATGGCTCCCGCGGGATCGCCGAGATCCCGCTTCGCGTTGCCCCGGTTGTAGAACGCCTCCGGGAACTTCGGCCGCAGCCCAATCGCCTCGTTGAAATCCCCGATGGCTCCCGCGGGATCGCCGAGGGCACTTTTCGTGGTGCCCCGGTTGTTGAACGCCTCCGGATCCTCCGGCCGCAGCCCGATCGCCTCGTCGTAATCCCCGATGGCTCCCTCGTGATCGCCGAGGGCACTTTTCGCGGTGCCCCGGTTGATGAACGCCTCCGGAAACTTCGCCGCAGCCGGATCGCCTCGTCGTAATCCCCGATGGCTCCCGCGGGATCGCCGAGGGCACTTTTCGCGTTGCCCCGGTTGTTGAACGCCTCCGGGAACTTCGGCCGCAGCCGGATCGCCTCGTTGAAATCCCCGATGGCTCCCGCGGGATCGCCGAGGGCACTTTTCGCGTTGCCCCGGTTTTTGAACGCCTCCGGGAACTTCGGCCGCAGCCGGATCGCCTCGTCGTAATCCCCGATGGCTTCCTTGTGCTTGCCGAGGACATGTTTCACATTGCCCCGGTTGTAGAACGCCTCCGGGTCCTCCGGCCGCAGCCGCCACTGCCCCGCCGTTACAGTTGTAGAACGCCTCCGGGTCCTCCGGCCGCAGCCCGATCGCCTCGTCGTAATCCCCGATGGCTCCCGCGGGATCGCCGAGGACATGTTTCGCGGTGCCCCGGTTGTTGAACGCCTCCGGGAACTCCGGCCGCAGCCCGATCGCCTCCGGGAACTCCGGCCGCAGCCCGATCGCCTCGTCGTAATCCTTGATGGCTTCCTTGTGCTTGCCGAGACCCCGCTTCGCGGTGCCCCGGTTTTTGAACGCCTCCGGGGACTCCGGCCGCAGCCGGATCGCCTCGTCGTAATCCCCGATGGCTTCCTTGTACTTGCCGAGTTCACTTTTCGCGGTGCCCCGGTTGTTGAACGCCTCCGGGGACTCCGGCCGCAGCCGGATCGCCTCGTCGTAATCCCCGATGGCTCCCTCGTGATCGCCGAGGGCACTTTTCGCGGTGCCCCGGTTGATGAACGCCTCCGGGTATTCCGGCCGCAGCCCGATCGCCTCGTCGTAATCCCCGATGGCTTCCTTGTGCTTGCCGAGGTCGCTTTTCGCGGTGCCCCGGTTGTAGAACGCCTCCGGGTATTCCGGCCGCAGCCCGATCGCCTCGTCGTAATCCCCGATGGCTTCCTTGTACTTGCCGAGGACATGTTTCACGTTGCCCCGGTTGTAGAACGCCTCCGGGGACTCCGGCCGCAGCCCGATCGCCTCGTCGTAATCCCCGATGGCTCCCGCGGGATCGCCGAGGACATGTTTCACGGTGCCCCGGTTGTTGAACGCCTCCGGGAACTCCGGCCGCAGCCCGATCGCCTCCGGGAACTCCGGCCGCAGCCCGATCGCCTCGTCGTAATCCTTGATGGCTTCCTTGTGCTTGCCGAGACCCCGCTTCGCGGTGCCCCGGTTGTTGAACGCCTCCGGGGACTCCGGCCGCAGCCGGATCGCCTCGTCGTAATCCCCGATGGCTTCCTTGTACTTGCCGAGTTCACTTTTCGCGGTGCCCCGGTTGTTGAACGCCTCCGGGTCCTCCGGCCGCAGCCGGATCGCCTCGTCGTAATCCCCGATGGCTCCCTCGTGATCGTCGAGGGCACTTTTCGCGGTGCCCCGGTTGATGAACGCCTCCGGGTATTCCGGCCGCAGCCGATCGCCTCGTCGTAATCCTTGATGGCTTCCTTGTGCTTGCCGAGGTCGCTTTTCGCGGTGCCCCGGTTGTAGAACGCCTCCGGGTATTCCGGCCGCAGCCCGATCGCCTCGTCGTAATCCCCGATGGCTTCCTTGTACTTGCCGAGGACATGTTTCACGTTGCCCCGGTTGTAGAACGCCTCCGGGTCCTCCGGCCGCAGCCGGATCGCCTCGTCGTAATCCCCGATGGCTCCCGCGGGATCGCCGAGGGCACTTTTCGCGGTGCCCCGGTTGTTGAACGCCTCCGGGTATTCCGGCCGCAGCCGGATCGCCTCGTCGTAATCCCCGATGGCTTCCTTGTGCTTGCCGAGGACATGTTTCACATTGCCCCGGTTGTAGAACGCCTCCGGGTATTCCGGCCGCAGCCCGATCGCCTCGTCGCAATCCCCGATGGCTCCCTCGTGATCGCCGAGGGCACTTTTCGCGGTGCCCCGGTTGATGAACGCCTCCGGGTATTCCGGCAGCAGCCCGATCGCCTCGTCGTAATCCTTGATGGCTTCCTCGTGATTGCCGAGGTCGCTTTTCGCGGTGCCCCGGTTGTTGAACGCCTCCGGGGACTCCGGCCGCAGCCGGATCGCCTCGTCGTAATCCCCGATGGCTCCCGCGGGATCGCCGAGGGCACTTTTCGCGGGGCCCCGGTTGTTGAACGCATCCGGGTACTCCGGCCGCAGCCGGATCGCCTCGTCGTAATCCTCAATGGCTTCCTTGTGCTTGCCGAGGACATGTTTCACATTGCCCCGGTTGTAGAACGCCTCCGGGTATTCCGGCCGCAGCCGGATCGCCTCGTCGTAATCCCCGATGGCTTCCTTGTGCTTGCCGAGGGCACTTTTCGCGTTGCCCCGGTTGTTGAACGCCTCCGGGGACTCCGGCCGCAGCCGGATCGCCTCGTCGTAATCCCCGATGGCTTCCTTGTGCTTGCCGAGGACGTTTCACGGTGCCCCGGTTGTTGAACGCCTCCGGGTATTCCGGCCGCAGCCGGATCGCCTCGTCGTAATCCCCGATGGCTCCCTCGTGATTGCCGAGGGCACTTTTCGCGTTGCCCCGGTTAATGAACGCCTCCGGGGACTCCGGCCGCAGCCGGATCGCCTCGTCGTAATCCCCGATGGCTCCCGCGGGATCGCCGAGATCCCGCTTCGCGTTGCCCCGGTTGTTGAACGCCTCCGGGTATTCCGGCCGCAGCCGGATCGCCTCGTCGTAATCCCCGATGGCTCCCGCGTGATCGCCGAGATCCCGCTTCGCGTTGCCCCGGTTGTAGAACGCCTCCGGGTCCTCCGGCCGCAGCCGGATCGCCTCGTCGTAATCCCCGATGGCTCCCGCGGGATCGCCGAGGTCGCTTTTCGCGATGCCCCGGTTGTAGAACGCCTCCGGGTCCTCCGGTCGCAGCCGGATCGCCTCGTCGTAATCCCCGATGGCTCCGGCGGGTGAGCGGCGGTCAGCGCCCCCTCGCAGTTTCGGAAGAGCGTCAGCCGCCGCCGCCGCCTCAATGGGCTCGTTGCCCTGTTCGCGGGCCAGGGCAAGAGCGGTTTCGAAGTCGGCACGTGCGCCTTCCATGTTGCCGTCGGCATATTTCGCGGTGCCCCGGTTGTAGAACGCCTCCGGGGACTCCGGCCGCAGCCCGATCGCCTCGTCGTAATCCCCGATGGCTTCCGCGTGATCGCCGAGATCCCGCTTCGCGGTGCCCCGGTTGATGAACGCCTCCGGGTATTCCGGCCGCAGCCGGATCGCCTCGTCGTAATCCCCGATGGCTCCCGCGCGATCGCCGAGGGCACTTTTCGCGTTGCCCCGGTTGTTGAACGCCTCCGGGGACTCCGGCCGCAGCCGGATCGCCTCGTCGTAATCCCCGATGGCTCCCGCGCGATCGCCGAGGGCACTTTTCGCGTTGCCCCGGTTGTTGAACGCCTCCGGGAACTCCGGCCGCAGCCGGATCGCCTCGTCGTAATCCCCGATGGCTCCCGCGCGATCGCCGTCGGCACTTTTCGCGTTGCCGTGGTAGAAAGCTGTTTCTGCGCTTCTGAAGTTCCGTTCGTTCTGGATATAGCCGATCAGGTCATTGTACATTGTTCCCTCCCGGATGTCGTGGAAGCGCGCCAGGTGGGTCAGGCAGTCCCTTTTCATGTCCGCATGGGTATCCGGATGGTCTCGAACCCTTCGACCTTTTTGCCGGGTACGTGCACGAAGACACTGCCTTGGGCGTTGACCCGCGCACGGGAATGCGGGGTTCGGGCGGCGGAGACAAGAGCCACACCTGGCCCGCGGGCATCGCGGTGAATCCGGCTGCTCTCGATCTCCTCAAGCTCACCGGTTTGCAGGACGAAGACGTAACCATCCTCTTCCCGATCGCCATTGCAGGCGAAAAAGAGTGCCACGAGCAGATTACGGCTGAAGTCGACCAGAGCGGTGTCGCCCCCGAAATGCCGCAGGTCCGTCAGGATATCCACAGTCGGGGTATCCTCGGAGAACAGCGCGGCACGGACATTCCCGACAATCTCCTTTTCCACGTCGATTGGCTGGTAATGCTCGTTGAAAATCTTCTTGTGCTTGCGGTAGATGCCGGACGAGACTGGATCGTCGTACTTGTTGGGCTCCCCCCGGAAAACAGCCTTGCCCTCTCCGCAGGCGGCTTCGATCTCCGCGATCAGGTCCCGCACGTCCCGCACCTTCTGCTGGTCATCCCCGGTCTGTGTCATATCGGCTCGCTTTCCTTTGAAGGCACCAGGACATTTTCAGACTCGCCAATGGAAAAACGGGAGAGCCATCAGCGCAGATTTTCAGGGTCAGAGTGTCCATGTGTGAACTTTAACTATTGATCCGATAATTGATCGTTAAGTAATTGATTGTTAAGTAATTGATCGTTAAGTAATTGATTGTTAAGCTCGGCCCCTCGTTCCTAACACCACGCGTTGCCAATGTCAACCAGGACAATTGCCCTTGCGTCACCGGCCGCATGCAGCCCCGTCCCCAGCCAATGGATTTGTTTGCCGCTCATCAGAACAGGCTCCAGCCCTTCCCGGGTCTTGTTTCCTGCGCATGAGCGACCGGCGGACCGACAAAGACCACTTGCGGTCCTGAGCGGTGTTGCCGTTGCAGGCCTTGACTTCCCAATTCGCCGGAAACAAGATCATTCTCAGTCCTCCCCAACCTGACCGGACTGAATCCACGTGCCATACTTTATCAAGTATTACGATCAAGCCCTGGAACGCGCAGTTTGCGACCGGGTTATCAGCCGGTTCGATCGGGATCCCGACCGGGAAACCGGCAAGGTGTCCGGGAATGCCGGAGCAGAGATTGACGTTTCGGGAAAGCAGACAACGGAACTGGTGCTGCCTGATGACAGTTGGGCTGACATCATTCGGATCCTGCAGGAGAACCTCTCGACTTACCTGGCAAAATATCAATCTGATGTAAAATTCCTGGCAGGCTCCAGCCATCGCGATCTTCATGCCGAGCCATTGAGGATCAAGAAGTACGATGAAGGCGGGCAGTTTCATTGGCATATCGATAACAATTCGAGCCAAAACCAAACCAGGTGTCTGGCGGTACAATGGTATTTCAACGATGTCGCAAAGGGCGGGCATACAGAGTTCGAGGATCAGAAAATTCGCATAAGACCAGCAGCGGGCCGGATTGCCTTTTTTCCTGTCGGATGGACATATAGACATCGTGGTGCACCGCCCAGGAGTGGACCAAAATATGTGTGCACAACCTTTGTGCACCGGGTATTCTGACTTGTGACGACTGACACCTGCCTTCCCCTTTCCAGAACTGGTTCGATAACATGAGCATAATCGACGACATTGCCTCTGCCGTTGGCAAAACGCCCTTGGTCAGATTGAAGCGTGCATCTGAAATCACCGGTTGCACGATCCTGGGCAAAGCCGAATTCATGAACCCCAGCCAATCGGTGAAAGACCGGGCCGCACTGTACATTGTGCAGGACGCGGTAAAACGCGGCCTCATCAAACAAGGCGGGACCATTGTTGAAGGAACCGCCGGCAATACGGGCATAGGCCTTGCGATGGTTGCCGGTGCAATGGGGCTCAAGACGGTTATTGTCATTCCTGAAACCCAGACACAGGAAAAGAAGGATGCGCTGCGCCTGCTCGGAGCCGAGCTGGTTGAAGTGCCCGCTGCGCCTTATAGAAACCCGAACAACTTTGTGCGGTATTCCGGCAGGTTGGCTGAAAAACTGAACTCCCGATCTGAAAATGGAGCGATCTGGGCGAACCAGTTCGACAATGTTGCGAACCGGCAAGCGCACATCGAAACCACTGCCCCTGAAATCTGGGAACAGACCTCCGGCAAGATCGATGCTTTTTCTTGCGCCGTGGGTTCGGGTGGAACGCTGGCTGGCGCGGCCGCCGGTTTGCGCAGCAGGAATCCTGATATCATAATTGCCCTGACCGATCCGGAAGGCGCCGCCCTGTACAGATATTATAACGAAGGTGAACTGAGGTCAGAGGGTTCCTCTCTGATGGAAGGTATCGGACAGGCAAGAATCACCGCCAACCTGGAAGGCTTTGAGCCCGACTTTGCCTACGAGATACCTGACTCTGAATCGCTGCCGGTGATGTTTGACCTGGCGCAGGAAGAAGGTATGTGCCTGGGCGGATCCTCCGGAGTCAATGTAGCCGGCGCGATCAGGCTGGCCAGGGAACTGGGGCCCGGCCACACCATCGTTACGGTTCTGTGCGACTACGGCTCGCGATACCTTTCCAAACTGTACAATCCGGCGTTCCTGAAGGAAAAAGAGCTTCCGGTTCCAGAGTGGATGGTTCCTGAAAACGCCGCGAAACTGCCGTCTGTCTACGAGGAGTTCGAGGACAAATGACGATCCGGATTTTTCACGACGATGCGTACGCAAAGGAATGCTCCGCCAAGGTAATTTCAATCAATGATCGCGGTGGCCTCTTGCTGGACCGGACGGTTTTTTACGCAACATCCGGGGGCCAGACAGGAGATTGCGGAGATCTCGTAACCTCTGATGGTACGGCGGTGCCAGTTGGTTTGGCAGTCTATGACGAGAACAGGCAAATCGTTCATGTTCCGGCTTTGCCGCCAATCGGGCAGATCAACGTTGGCGATCAGGTTTCTGCCCGTCTGAACTGGGACACGCGTTACAGGCACATGCGGATGCACACCTGCTTGCACTTGTTGTGCTCACTCATTCCCTTTCCGGTGACTGGTGGTTCGATTGCCGCCGAAGCAGGCCGTCTGGATTTCGATATTCCGGAAGCCGCACTAAACAAGGAAGACCTGACAGATCAGCTCAACGCACTGATCGCTGCCGATCATCCCGTAACCGTTGGCTCAATTACAGACGAAGAACTGGAAGCCAATCCAGATCTCGTCCGAACGATGGCGGTTAAACCGCCTGTGGGTTCCGGGACTGTGCGTTTGATTGAAATCGGGAAAGACGGCGAAGTTGACCTTCAGCCTTGTGGCGGAACGCACGTGAACTCGACGGCAGAAATTGGATCGGTGCTTGTTTCAAGGATCGAGAAGAAGGGCCGTCAGAACCGCCGCGTCAGAGTCGTTTTCGCCTGATCTTGCGGGCTCGCCAGCCGGAATTGCCAGATCGGTTAGGAAACCGGCGCTGGACCTCTACGAGCCCTGCACCGGTCATAACCGTATCGATCAGTGGGCCGTTATGTTGGAACCGCTTTCTCCTGTGATTGCCACCTGACGTGCAGCTTCTGCCGCACGCTCCTGTTCCTCATCCCATTTGATTGGAACAAGCTTTTCCGTCAAGGCGTGCCTCAGGACTTCATCAACGGTCGAAACCGGCACAATTTCCAGTTCCGATGTCACGTTGTCCGGAATGTCGGCCAGATCCTTGGCGTTATCTTCAGGGATCAACACTTTCCTGATGCCACCGCGAAGTGCAGCAAGAAGTTTTTCCTTCAAGCCGCCAATGGGAAGTACCCTGCCCCGCAGTGTGATCTCACCGGTCATGGCGATATCCCTGTGAACCGGGATACCGGTCATAATCGAGATGATAGCTGTTGCCATGCCGATACCAGCTGACGGGCCATCCTTCGGCGTAGCACCTTCCGGTACGTGCACGTGTATGTCCTTCAGATCAAACTTCGGCGGTTCGATGCCAAACTCCACTGCACGAGACTTGGCAAATGAGGCTGCCGCAGAGATGGATTCCTTCATCACATCCCGCAGGTTACCGGTGACGGTCATTTTTCCCCTGCCGGGCAGCATAACGCCTTCAATGGTCAATAGTTCGCCGCCGACTTCCGTCCATGCCAGACCCGTGACAACACCCACCTGGTCCTCGCGCTCGGCTTCACCGAAGCGGAATTTCGGCACTCCAAGGAAATCCGGAATGGTCTTTTCCGTGAACCTGATTTCCTTTTTCTTGGAAGTGACAAGTTCCTTCACCGCCTTGCGGCACAGGTTGGCAATTTCACGTTCCAGATTTCTGACACCGGCTTCTCGTGTGTAACGCCTGATCAGGAACAACAATGCATCGTCACCAAGCTCCCATTCCTTTTCTTCCAGACCGTGGTCCCTTAGCTGTTTTGGTATGAGATGGCGTTTCGCAATTTCAGATTTCTCGTCTTCGGTGTAACCGGCAATGCGGATGATTTCCATGCGGTCCATCAGTGGACCAGGAATATTCAGCGTATTTGCGGTTGTTACGAACATGACATTGGAGAGATCGTAGTCCACTTCCAGATAGTGATCTGCGAACGTTGAATTCTGCTCCGGATCAAGCACCTCCAGCAGTGCTGATGATGGATCGCCACGGAAATCCATGCCTATTTTGTCGATTTCATCGAGAAGAAAGAGAGGGTTGGATTTTTTGGCCTTCTTCATGGACTGGATGACTTTGCCAGGCATCGAACCAATATAGGTCCGGCGGTGACCACGGATCTCTGCTTCGTCCCGTACGCCGCCTAGAGACATGCGGACAAATTCCCGGCCGGTGGCCTTTGCTATGGATTTACCCAAGGAGGTCTTGCCCACACCCGGAGGTCCGACAAGACAAAGGATTGGCCCACGGAGTTTGTTTGCCCGCTGCTGCACAGCAAGATATTCAATGATCCGCTCTTTGACCTTCTCAAGGCCATAGTGATCGGACTCGAGCACCTTTTCGGCAAACCCAAGGTCCTTTTTGATCCGCGAGTTCTTTTTCCAGGGAATACCCAGAATCCAGTCCAGATAGTTCCTGACAACGGTCGCCTCAGCAGACATTGGTGACATCTGCCTGAGTTTCTTGAGCTCCGCTTCCGCCTTCTCTTTTGCTTCCTTCGTCAGCTTTGTCCTGGCAATCAGCTCTTCAAGTTCGCTAAGTTCGTCCTTGCCATCCTCACCATCACCAAGTTCCTTCTGAATGGCTTTCATTTGCTCATTCAAATAGTACTCGCGCTGCGTTTTCTCCATCTGGCGTTTGACGCGTGAGCGAATTTTCTTTTCAACCTGCAGGACAGAAATCTCACTTTCCATCATGCCATAAACCCGTTCAAGGCGAGCTGCCACAGACCCGAGCTCAAGCAATTTCTGCTTCTCGGAAATCCTGATGGTCAGATGCGATGCCGCCGTGTCGGCCAGCTTCGCATGGTCATCAATCTGGTTGATGGAACCCAGGACTTCAGGCGGAACCTTCTTGTTCAGTTTCACATAGGTTTCGAACTGCGCGATGACAGACCTTGCAAGTGCCTCCAGTTCATCGGAATCACCCTTGTCATCGCCGATTTCAATTGCACGCGCTTCGTGGAAGTCTTTCCGGTCGGTGTAGGAAACAATCTGCGCCCTGCTCCCGCCTTCGACCAGCACCTTGACGGTTCCATCAGGCAACTTGAGCAGCTGCAGGACCGATGCAATCGTCCCTACGGAATAAATGCCATCAGGCGCGGGATCATCATCGTGCGCTTTTTTCTGTGCGGCCAGGAGAATCTTTTTGTCATCGTTCATGACCTCATCGAGCGCCTTGATGGATTTCTCGCGGCCGACAAAGAGAGGAACAATCATGTGTGGGAACACAACGATATCACGCAAAGGAAGAACCGGATAAGCTTCCGTGTCGTTGCCGCTTAAGTCTGTTCCCGTGGCTTCAATCTTATCGTTCTTATCGTTCTTATCGTTCATGAATTTCTCTTGAGCTATGACGTATGGTTTCAAGGCTCCCTGCGGCCGACAGAGCGAGCTGCCGTCTGGTTACCCGCTTTGTGATTCGTAATCGCGCCTTGACCACATCCTAAGGTTATTCATTGCAACGCGCCACGATTGGCTGGGATTAAAGTTACGAAATCCGCAGGTTCTCATGACATGCCATCCCGGAGTGTTAAGTGGCGTTAGACGGGTTGGAATTCAAGTACCGAAAGCCCGGTTTCTTGGGCAGCAGCCTGAACGAAAGATTGTTGATCTTTCATTCAGGATTGCAGCCGGATAAATTACGCGGATGTGCTGATTTCGGCTTCATCCGGAGCATCTGCGTAAATGTGCAGCGGGCTCGCTTCGCCATCGACGACTTCGCCGGAAATGACCACTTCTTCAACACCTTCCATACCCGGCAGGTCGAACATGGTGTCCAGAAGGATACCTTCCATGATCGAACGGAGACCACGGGCACCGGTTTTGCGCCTGATGGCTTTCTTTGAGATCGCCTTCAGGGCTTCTTCGGCAAGGGTCAGCTTTGTGTCTTCCATTTCGAAGAGACGCTGATACTGCTTGATCAGTGCGTTTTTTGGTTCTTTGAGGATCCTGACAAGCGCCTCTTCATCCAGGTCTTCCAAGGTCGCGAGAACGGGCACGCGACCAACAAATTCCGGGATCAAACCAAATTTCAGAAGGTCTTCAGGCTCGATCTGGCGAAGGATGTCACCTGTCAGGCGATCTTCCGGCGATGTCACGTCAGCGCCAAAGCCGATTGATGTGGACTTGCCGCGCTCACCAATGATTTTTTCCAAGCCAGTAAATGCGCCACCGCAGATGAACAGGATATTTGTTGAATCCACTTGCAGGAACTCTTGCTGGGGATGCTTCCGGCCACCCTGGGGTGGTACAGAAGCGACTGTGCCCTCCATAATCTTCAGAAGTGCCTGTTGCACTCCTTCCCCCGATACGTCACGGGTTATGGATGGATTGTCGGACTTGCGGGAGATCTTGTCGATTTCGTCGATATAGACAATGCCCCGTTGAGCGCGCTCCACGTTGTAGTCGGCAGCCTGAAGTAATTTCAGAATGATATTCTCAACGTCCTCGCCCACATAACCAGCTTCGGTTAGCGTGGTGGCATCAGCCATCGTGAAGGGCACATCCAGAATGCGCGCCAGCGTCTGAGCCAGCAGGGTCTTGCCGCACCCCGTTGGACCAATCAGCAAAATATTGGATTTTTGCAGCTCAATATCGTTGTTCTTGGACCCGTGATTGAGGCGCTTGTAGTGATTGTGCACGGCAACGGAAAGCACACGCTTGGCCGTCGATTGACCGATCACATAGTCTTCAAGAACTTGATTAATTTCTTCCGGCGTTGGAACTCCGTCACGGGATTTCACCAGAGACGATTTGTTCTCTTCGCGGATGATGTCCATGCACAACTCAACGCATTCATCACAGATGAATACCGTCGGCCCGGCGATCAGTTTGCGGACCTCATGCTGGCTCTTACCGCAGAACGAACAATACAGGGTGTTCTTGGAAGCGCTCATCTGGTTTTCCTGACTATTCCAACGTGCAACGTCAACAACTTACTCGGTACAAAATTCTGCTCCCCGGGACCAAAAAGAGACAAAAGCCGGGAAACTCCAGGATAATTTCGCTCAAATCGAACCACTCTGCGTCCCATTCAACAATCGCGCCAATTCAGTCTGGCATGCTACCCTCTGACCGTCCAAGAATATCTTAATGGCACCCAAAATCCTAACGCTTCAAACCTTGTCACATGTCAGCTGGATTTGTGCAAATAGGCCATGCTCTATTTCTGGCGAAAAGCAGCAATTTTGCAACGAAATCGCCACTTTTCAGGCGTCCTCTTCATCCTGATCAGGGCGTTTATTGATAACTGTGTCGATAATGCCAAACTCCTTGGCAGTATCTGCCGTCATGAAGTTGTCGCGTTCAAGCGCGTTACCAATGGTTCCTACATCCTGGCCCGTGTGCGTGGCATAGATCCCGTTGAGCCGCTCGCGTAACTCCAGAATTTCCTTGGCATGCAACTCGATGTCGGACGCCTGTCCCTGAAATCCACCTGATGGTTGATGAACCATGATACGCGCATTTGGCAATGCAAAACGCATATCCTTCTCCCCTGCCGCCAGCAGGAGAGAACCCATCGACGCTGCCTGGCCAATGCAAGTCGTGGAAACCTTTGGCCTGATAAATTGCATCGTGTCGTAGATCGCAAGACCGGATGTCACGACGCCCCCGGGGCTATTGATATACATCGAAATTTCTTTCTTGGGATTTTCAGCCTCAAGAAACAGAAGCTGCGCCGTTGTGAGCGCTGCCATTCCATCTTCAACCGGGCCGGTAAGAAAGATGATCCGCTCTTTCAGAAGGCGTGAAAAAATATCATAAGCCCGCTCGCCGCGGTTGGTCTGTTCGACCACCATAGGCACAAGGTTCATGTATGTATCAATCGGATCTTTCATGTCGGTCCTTGGTAAAACTGGGCGGGGCCGCGTGGAGCGGTACGCGAATCAAATCTTCGCAGACAGTGCACTGAAACAGATAAGGGATCGTTGCCGAATCCAAAAGGGGTGCGACAACAATCCCGATCAATTGATCTCAGGGTTAACCGGGCCACAACTGCTCTGCCAGCTCAAGCCTCGTCCTTTCTGGCCGCAGCCTTGGCAGCCAGCTTTTTTTCCGGCTTTTCTTCCGCCGCCGCTTCTTCGGCGTCGGGATCTGCAAACAGCTCCTCACGACTCACGGTTTTTTCCGTGATCTCTGCTTCCGACACGATATGGCCGACAACCTTCTGTTCAAAAATTGGTCCGCGAAGTTCCAACATTGCCTCAGGTTTGTTGCGATAGAAATCGTAGATTTCCTTTTCCTTGCCGGGGTACTGACGGACCCGCTCAATCAGGGCAGCTTGAACTTCTTCGTCACTGATCTGCACGCCGGCCTGCTCACCAACCTTCCCGAGCAGCAGGCCAAGTTTGATTCTGCGTTCAGCAATTTCGCGGTACTCTTTGCGGGCGTCTTCTTCAGTCGTGCCTTCGTCTTCGAAGGTTTTACCGTGATGCTCGATGTCATGCATCACCTGGCTCCAAATGCCTTCAAACTCCTGATCCACCATTTTTTCCGGTAGATTGAATTTGACAATATTATCGAGCTCATCGAGCACAGCACGCTTCAACCTGGTCCCAGATGCGTTTTCAAAATCGCCCTGGGCCTGACCGCGAATAGCCTCTTTCAAGGCCTCAAGAGACTCCATACCGAGCCGTTGAGCCAGACCGTCGTCGATGTCGCCCACACCACCAGAACCAATCACGTGAACCTTGACGGCGAACTCCGCGTCTTTACCTGCGAGCGCCGCCTGCGGATAATCTTCCGGGAATGTCACTTTCAGAGTCTTGTCGTCACCAGTTTTCGCACCGATCAATTGCTCTTCAAAACCCGGGATGAATTGATTTGAGCCGATTTCGAGCGGCACACCTTCCGCGGTGCCCCCATCGAATGCTTCGCCATCCACTGTTCCGACAAAGTCTATTGTAACCTGGTCACCAATCTCGACAGAGGCGCCCTCTTCCTTGGGCACGAACTCCTTGTTCTGGTCGGCAATCGTCTTGAGGGCCTCATCAACTGCGTCGTCCGTGACTTCGGCTACCATTTTTTCGAATTTCAGCTTTGAGAAATCGATGTCTTCGATTTCAGGAACAACCTCAAAGACCATGGAAAATTCGAGATCAGCGTCGCCAGCCAGAACTGTTGGCATTTTCTCTTCATCCACGATTGCCACCTCGGGCTGGTAGGCCGGCTTTTCGTTACGCTCCTCCAGCGCCTTCTGTGTGCTGTCGCCTACAGATGTCTCGATAATTTCCGCCATGGCTTGCTGACCATAAAGTTTCCTGATGTGAGCAACAGGAACCTTACCCGGGCGGAACCCGCGGATTTGCACAGTTGTCTTCAACTCTTCGAGTTTCGCGTCGAGTTTGCTGCCGAGTTCGGCGGCACCAACGACAATATTCAACTCGCGCTTCAGGCCTTCATTCAGGGTTTCTGTTACCTGCATGGCTCTCTCAAGTCCTCATATGTGTTCAGGGCGCAGGGTTTCTTGCCCATCACGCCGGAAATTCAAATCTGGTTGCCGGTATTGCGGTGACTGGCCGGCTGCCTCTTTGGGGCGTCGTGGAGCTTCTGGTGCGGGCGGAGGGACTTGAACCCCCACGGCTTGCGCCACAGGTACCTAAAACCTGCGTGTCTACCAATTCCACCACGCCCGCCAAAAAGCGGACCTGGCCGCAAATTCGGCCCGCTCTATAGCAAAGCCAATCACCGGACGCCAGTGAAGAAAACGCAAATCGGCACGGAATGGTCAGTAATCAAAATTTGAACTCCATCCATTGGGTGTCCCAATAGCGGTCAAATTTGCGCCCCACCTCACTCAGAACCATCAGTGGCTCAAATCCAAGGTTTTGATGCAGACTGATGCTGGCCTCATTGGGCAACGTAATAATTGCGTAGGCCCGATGAGTGTTCTCTTCCCGAAGATTGTCCAACAATGAAGCCAGGAGTCGCCTTCCAACGCCCTTGCCGCGAGACATCGGATCCAGATAAATCGTCGTTTCCACTGATTCTGCGTAAGCGGCCTTGGGTCGGAATTTTGTTGAATGCGCATAACCCGTAAAGTGTCCGTTTTCGTGAGCAACAAGGATCTGCGATCGCCCTTCGCGCGAAAACTGTTCAAACCAAACGGCTCGTTTCTCCAAGTCTGTGACCGTAACATCGAAAGTGATCGGGGTTTCGCGGATATAATGGTTATAGATCTCCACGATGTGCGGCAGATCGCTTGCTGCTGCATGGCGGATCTCACACATTCGAGATCAAATCCTCCAGTGCCCCGAGGGCTTTCGGCAACAGTCCCGGCAAATCTTCAGAGATTAACCCGCGACCAAAACAGTTCGCGGCATAGCCGTGCATCCAGACAGCAGCGCAGGCAGCTTCATGTGCCGGCATTTTCTGAGCAAGCAAGCCGGCACAAATCCCTGCCAATACATCACCTGATCCGGCCGTACCGAGGGTTGGCGGCGCATTGGAGTTGATGGCACAGCGACCATCTGGAGAGGCAATGACCGTATCCGGGCCCTTCAGGATAACGGTTGCATGTGATGTGGCAGCGGCAGACCTCGTCAGTTCCAGCTTCGACTCCCCCGGCTTTGTCACCTTACCGAAAAGGCGCGAAAATTCGCCGGTATGAGGCGTCAGGATTGTCGATTGATCCTTTCTGCCTTCTATCGCGGCAAACAAGGTATTTGGTTCGGATTCAAACAGCGTCAGTCCATCTGCATCCAGAACAACGCGGCTATGTGAGGACAGAGCTGCCAGCACCATATCCCGCACGTTTTGACCCAACCCCAGACCAGGACCGAGCACGATGGAATTCAAACGCCGGTCCTCCAGCATTGATGTCAATTCAGAGGCGTCACCGACCTCCTTCAACATGACAGTCGTCAGTTGAGCGGCGTTTTCTGCCAACGCACCTGGTGGACTTGCTACCGTGACCAAGCCGGCACCTGCACGCAGAGCCCCACTGGCAGCCAGTCTCGCAGCTCCTGTCTTGAACGCAGGCCCAGATACCGCGACCACATGGCCCTTATCGTATTTGTGCCCTTGCAACGCTAAACGCGGAAAATGATCCAACCAGGCTTCAGGCAAGTTCTCCGATAGCTTGGGGACAATTGTAGCCAGGACATCCCGACAAATGCCGATGTCTGCAACGACAACTTCACCGCAAAGACCCCGCCCGGGATAAAGAAGGTGTCCTGGTTTCTTTCTGAAGAAGGTAACGGTCAGATCGGCTGTAAATGATGCACCTGTCGCCTGTCCAGAGTTGCCATCAACTCCACTGGGCATGTCCACGGCAATCACTGGAAGCTTCGCCTGTTGTACACGTTGAACTGCCTCGGCGGAAACTCCCTCCAATGGCCTGCTCAAACCAGCTCCGAACAGAGCGTCGACCACCACATCGACGTCATCCAACTTCAAATGGTCGATGGCTTCGGGATCTTTGTCCAAAGCCTCGTACATTGCGGCAGCGTCGCCTTTCAGCGAGCTGGACTCTCCTGGAATATATGCAGAAATTTTCCATCCGCGGTCAGCCAACACCCGCGCGATGACAAAGCCGTCACCCCCATTGTTTCCCGGACCGCACAACACTGCCGCCCTGCCCTGCGGCCAGCGAGCACACACTTCGTCAACAACCGCCCGCCCGGCATTTTCCATTAATGTGAATCCGGAGATCCCGGATGAGATTGTCAGGCTATCGGCCTCATACATCTCGGCTGTAGTCAAAACCTGTGCGGTATTTTCCGTCATCTGGTTTTGTTCAATCCGGGTGCCAAACTGACTACACAAACATGCATTACGGTCAGTTTGCGTTGTTGGACGAAAGCCGATCCCTAAGCGCCATGACCTCTCCGCGAAGACCTTTGATTTCTTCCAGTACATGCTCGGTCTCACTCAGCACAGCCTGTCTTGAAGCATCCGCCTCAACCTCATGTTCCTTTTGCATGGCATCAACGATAATACCGATAAACAGGTTCAACACCGCGAATGAGGTCGTGATGATGAAGGGAACAAAGAACATCCAGGCATATGGATAGACTTCCATGACCGGTCTCACAATTCCCATCGACCAGCTTTCAAGCGTCATGATCTGGAAGAGCGAGTAGCCAGATTCTCCGATGGTGCCAAACCACACCGGGAATCTTTCGCCAAACAGCTCTGTAGCCATGACTGAAAACACATAGAAAATCAAACATAGCAAAAGAACGACTGAACCCATACCCGGTATCGCTGCAAGCAAACCGGTCACGACCCGCCTTATCGCCTGAACGCCCGAAATCAGACGGAGAATGCGAAGTATCCGGAAAGCACGTAAAACTGACAGCGAACCGGTCGCGGGAATGAGTGCGACTGCTACAACGCAAAAATCGAACACACGCCAGGGGTCTTTCCAATAGGTGATGGGTCCGCGCACGTAGAGCCGCATGATAATCTCAAGAACGAAGACCGTCAGGATGGCTTTGTCGAATATGCCCAACACCGAACCATAGCGTTCCATCATGGTGCTGCTGGTTTCCATCCCCAGGGTAATCGCATTGACAACGATCAAGCCCATCACCAATCGCTCAAACCAGGAGGCCTCGACAATTTCCAGCAGTTTCTGGCGCATCTTCCGACTTTCAATCCTGAATTCGCACTCAATTTGAGAGGCATACTTGGAGTGCTTTGGGCGGTTCCGTCAATTGTTCTGCGCAGATATTTTTCTGCTGACTTTGAGGGCGGCCAACTTGCCTATTTTTTCAGCAAATGCATAAACAATTGGCAAATTTGGAGTCGTGTTGAGCAGAAGAGCTTGGGTAACACTTTGTTTTTACTAATCTATTTTACCAATATAAACTGGCACGCAGAATGCAATTACACGGTTGGTAAACGCGTCAAACTCTCTCCTTCCCGTTCATGGGTTGGATCTCTACAGCAATCAAATCTGGAAAGGGATAACCTTGAAGAAAATTGAAGCGATCATCAAACCCTTCAAACTCGACGAAGTGAAGGAAGCCCTTCAAGACGTCAACTTGCAAGGTCTCACCGTGACCGAAGCCAAGGGGTTCGGGCGCCAAAAAGGGCAGACCGAACTCTATCGGGGCGCAGAATATATCGTCGATTTTTTGCCAAAGGTAAAAATCGAGGTCGTTTTGGAGGAGGACCTTGTGGAAAAAGCCGTTGAAGCAATTCAAACCGCAGCCAAAACCGGGCGGACCGGGCGGACGGGCGACGGCAAAATCTTTGTTTCCGACGTGGAAAATGCCATTCGCATAAGAACCGGCGAAACAGGACACGACGCGCTTTAAGCAGATCATCACCTGACGCAACAACAAGATAAAGACGATGGTAAAAGGATAAAGACGATGGCAAAAGACACCGATGATGCTTTGAAATTCATGAAAGACGAGGACATCAAGTTCCTCGACATGCGGTTCACGGATCCACGCGGCAAGATGCAGCATGTGACTCAAGACATCGCAACGGTCGACGATGACATGTTCGCCGACGGAATCATGTTTGATGGTTCTTCAATCGCTGGCTGGAAAGCCATCAACGAGTCCGACATGACGCTGATGCCGGACGTATCGACCCTGCATAAGGATTCATTCTATGCACAGAACACCGCCGTTGTGTTCTGCGACGTGCTGGACCCGATCACAGGTGAAGGATATGAGCGCGATCCACGCATGACGGCCAAGAATGCTGAAGCCTACGTCAAGCAGTCGGGCGTTGGAGACACCATCATTATGGGCCCGGAAGCGGAATTTTTCCTTTTTGACACCGTGAAATTTGCCTCGGATCCGTACAATACAGGATTCAAACTGGACGACGTCGAACTGCCGATCAACATGGATAGGGATTATGGCGACAGAGGCAACATGGGACACCGCCCGCGCACCAAAGGCGGATATTTTCCCGTGAACCCCATCGACAGCTGCCAGGACATTCGTTCCGACATGCTGTCTGTGATGACTTCAATGGGTGTTACCGTTGAAAAGCACCACCATGAAGTTGGCGCCGCCCAGCACGAATTGAGTATCAGGTTCAACACACTCACAGCGATTGCCGACCGGATGCAGATCTACAAGTATGTGGTGCACAACGTTGCGCACTCCTACGGCAAATCGGCAACCTTTATGCCGAAACCCGTTTACGGCGACAACGGCACCGGCATGCATGTTCACCAGTCAATCTGGAAAGATGGCAAACCTCTCTTCGCAGGTAATGAATATGCTGACCTGTCTGAAACATGCCTCTACTACATCGGTGGCATTATCAAGCACGCCAAAGCTCTGAACGCTTTCACAAACCCATCCACCAACTCGTACAAGCGTCTGGTGCCTGGATTTGAGGCCCCCGTACTGCTGGCATACTCAGCCCGCAACAGGTCTGCGTCCTGCCGTATCCCATACTCTCCCTCGCCAAACGGCAAGCGCGTCGAGGTTCGCTTCCCGGATCCAACAGCGAACCCATATCTCGCATTTGCCGCCATGTTGATGGCAGGCATGGATGGGATCGACAACAAGATCCACCCTGGTGATCCGATGGACAAAGACCTCTACGAGCTGCCGCTACAGGAATTGAAAGACATTCCAACAGTCTCTGGCTCACTTCGTGAAGCTCTAAACTCTCTGGAAGCCGACATGAGCTTCCTGACGAAAGGCAACGTGTTCACGGAGGATCAAATCGAGGCACATATTGAGCTCAAGATGGAAGAAGTCATCCGCTTCGAGCACACGCCTCATCCAGTCGAGTTCGACATGTACTATTCGGTCTGATCTTACAGACCAGCACCAGAATGTTGTGCCGGGGCGTTTCGCGTCCCGGCATTTTTTCTCTGTATGCCTAAAAGTCTTCGCGAAGCGCGAATCTGAGCAGCTGCCATTGGCGGCGCAATTGACTAACCTCGGCCGGCTTATGAATGAGTTGTGCCCCAGCCCCTACAATTTGCTTGACATAGATGTCGACCAGACAGGCCGGCAGGAAAGCCGGGACCGCTTCGGTGGAAACTGTGACCTGACGGTCACGTGCATCTTGCAGCCGGTTGCTGGCGTGACTGCACAGTTTTCTGATCACCAGCAAAAAGCCGTCACCAAGGTCCCCGGCCCGCAATTCATCCGGGCTCAATTCCCGTCGCTCAAGCTCCGCTAAGGGAAGATAGGACTGCCCCCTGGAAATGGTGATTGGAAGAGATCGCATAAGGCCGCACAGGCCGTAAGCAATGCCTGCGTAACCGGCCGCTTCCGCGCACTTGCTCTCTTCGCCGTGCGTCAGAATCAGACTCGCCATCAAAATGAGAGCTGAAGATGTCTCCCCGAGATATCCCTCCAAATCATTCATTGTGGGCATTGGATCGTCGTACAGGTCAAATGTCCGGGCATCAATCATATTGTGAAGACCGGGCTTCGTGATCCTCCCGACCATCACAGCATCGGAAAGCGCGCGGGCAACGGGATTATCCGGTACGTTACTCTTGAAAATGTCTGTCACGACATCGCGCCACCATTGCAGACGCATTTCTCCAAACGAAGGATCGGTGATGTTTTCACGGATCAGGCCGAGTTCTACGTTGAAGGCGTACAGACCGAATAGCGGGCCACGCATCTCCTTTGGCGCGAAGAGTGCTGAAAGGTATCGGTCGCTATCAAGGCGCTTGACCAGTTGACTGCAGTAATCCAGGTCGTCCGCCGTGGCGCCGGGTCCGTTATCGGCCAGGATCTTCGACTGCGATGAGGGCTGCGGCAACGGCTCGTTGCTCTCCGAGGAGGACGTTGTAGGTTCGGGCTGCAGCCCCTGTTCCCATTGGTTCGAGCCCGGTACTGTGCTCATAGAATGCATCCCGAATATTCGCCGCCGGGCGCAGAAGCCCGTTGCCGCATCCTAGCAGAAGGAATTCAATCTCGGCGGATTCTTCGAAAACACGATTAAAATGCGAAACCGTCAGTTGCTCAAATTGCGATACCGGCCAAGCATAGACACCGCTTGGCAGGAGCAGGATCGATCCACGATGGGACATTTCGGCAAATCTGAAACCACCGTTGCCATACGCCTCTATGGGCGTCCGGCCAGGGAAGAACGGTGTTGCTTCAGACTTGGCCATCTGCTGGCAGTACGGGCAATCTCAGCCCCCGTCCAGGACTTTTTCGTTACCCGGGTTTTCCGACCAATCGCGTTTCACGCCCAAAAGCATCAAGACAGGTGAGGCAATCGCAATGGATGAGTATGTACCAATCAGAACGCCCCACATCATGGCAAAGATAAACGCACGGATCACTTCACCGCCGAATGTATAAAGCGCAATCAGAGCCAGCAGTGTGGTCACGGACGTTAACACCGTGCGCGAAAGCGTGTCGTTGACAGACAGATTCAGCAGCTCGTCTATAGGCGTGCGCTTGTATTTTCTCAGATTTTCACGGACCCGGTCATAAACCACAACTGTATCGTTCAGCGAGTAGCCCACAATTGTCAGGAGCGCAGCGATTGTAGAAAGATCGAACTGCAGCTGAAGAATGGTAAAAATCCCGATTGTAAGCACCACATCATGCACCAATGCCACAACCGCGCCGACGGCGAACTGCCATTCAAATCGGAACCAGATATAAATAAGAATGGCCATTATAGCTGCAATGACCGCGATCGTACCATCTCTCGCCAACTCGCCAGATACGGTTGGACCAACAACCTCATCCCGCCGAACAACAAACCCTTCGCCGATTGCCTTTTTGATCTTTGAAACAATGTCCTTTTGTGCGGCATCGCCACCTGGTTGGAGTTCCACCCGGATCAGCACTTCGTCGACAGCGCCAAACTCCTGAATCTGCACATCACCGAGACCCAAGGCTCCTATTTTGGAACGCAGGCTGCTTATTTCCGCCGGCGCATTGTCAACTGTCTGAAGCTGGATGAGAGTCCCGCCGCGGAAGTCGATCCCGAGGTTCAATCCAACCGCGAAGAAAAGTACGATCGACGCAAAGAATGCAATGATCGACCCGATCATCGCGGCACGCGCATATTTCAGGAAAGGAATTTTGGTGTTTGGTGGGACGAGCCGGAGGAGTTTCATATTGTGTTTCACCTAAATCGGCAAAGCCTTTGGCCGCGTCCGATGCACCCATAGAGCGACGAACAGCCTGGTTACTGTAAATGCTGTGAAAACGGACGTTACGATACCGAACCCGAGTGTCACCGCAAAGCCGCGGATTGGTCCAGAACCGAGACCGAACAGAATGACCGCTGCAATGAAGGTCGTTATGTTGGCATCAAGGATGGTGCTCAGCGCACGCCCATAACCGGTATCGATTGCGTTTAATGGGGATCGACCCTGACGCATTTCCTCGCGTATCCGTTCAAAAATCAGAACGTTGGCGTCCACAGCCATACCGATGGTCAGCACAATACCGGCGATGCCGGGCAAGGTCAGTGTGGCACCGATGAAGGAAAGAATGCCTACAATCAAACCGATGTTGATGAGCAGTGCGCAATTGGCGAAGACACCAAACAGGCCATAGCTCATCAAAATAAAGATAACCACGCCAGTGAGTCCGATGACGGACGCCACTTTGCCTGCTGCCACCGAGTCTGCCCCCAGGCTTGGACCGACTGTCCTGCCTTCGACCTTCACGAGTTTGGCCGGAAGTGCACCCGATCTCAGGTTGATGGCCAGGTCGTTTGTTTCCTGGACAGAAAAGCCGCCGCTGATTTGCCCCGTGCCGCCCAGAATAGGTTCACGGATTACCGGGGCACTGATAACCTTTTCATCCAGAACGATTGCAAAGGGGCGGTTCACATTCTTCTGTGTCAGTCGGCCGAACCTTTTTGCGCCTCGGGTATTCAACCGGAACGTAACAATCGGCTCATTCGTCTGCTGATCGAACGCCGCTTGCGCATCTTCCAGATCTTCCCCGTCTACCCGCCGTGCGCTTGAAGTATGAACAGAGTAGAAAATTATCGGCTCGACCCCTTCATCCGTTCTTTCGGGCAAGAGTTCACAACCCGGTTCAGGTCTAAACTTGGACACATCCCCTTGCGGCTGTTGGTTACAAAGAAGTTGGAAAGAGAGTTTTGCTGTGCCCTCAAGCCTGCGCTCGATTTCTTCTGAGGATTCGGCACCCGGAACCTGTATCAGGATGCGATTTAAGCCCTGCTGCTGGATAATGGGCTCCGTTGTTCCGTCCGGGTCGATACGTTTGCGCACGACTTCCAGAGATTGCTGCAAGGCTCCTGCAAGCCGCGCATCGATTGCTTCGTCTGTAATCTGAAGCTTAATCTGATTGCCGTCCCTTGATACATCCAGCGTTTGCGCCGATGCGCCGGTGGCAAAGATGCTTTGATCGACGGGCTCCGCGAGAGTCTTTAGTGCATCATAGGCTTTATCCATCTGCTCAGGCTTGCGTATCCGAACGCTTGCGGTAGTACCGGCTCCCTTGAGGTTTTGGTATCCAATCTTTTGTTCACGCAACTTTGCGCGAACATCGCCGGTTACCCGCTGGATCATGCCGTTTGCCCGGCGCGTCCGGCCTGCGACAGTTTTTTCTGCGCCCTCTACCAGAGATTTCTGATCAATCTCCATAAGGAGATAGGACCCGCCCTGCAAATCCAGTCCCAGGTTCAAACTGGAAGTCGGGAGAAAAAACCCCTCGGCACTTTTGCGGAAGCCGTCAGAATAAACGTTTGGCAACGCCATGAGAATTCCGGTCACACAAATGACCGCAATCACAGTTTTCTTCCAAGTCGCGAAATGGAGCATTCAGCTGGTATCCGTTCTGCAAAACCTTGAGACGCGAAGCGTTTATTTTTCGTCTTTGACCGGCTCACCCTTGACGCGTACCGTTGCAACCATGTCCTTGACGACCTTGATGTTCACGCTTTCGCCAAACTCGACCATGACTTCGCGCTCATCGACGACCTTTTTGACTTTGCCAACCAATCCGCCATTCGTCACAATCGTGTCGCCACGCTTCAAATTGGTCACCATCTCCTTATGCGCCTTCATGCGTTTCTGTTGCGGGCGCATTACGAGGAAATAGAAAATACCGATCATGGCCACGAGCGGCAGCAGGAACCCGATCATATCACTGCCGCCACCGGCAGCTTGCGCATATGCTGGACTGATAAACATCTGGGGAAATCCTTTAACTCAAGCGGCAGTCTGGTGCTCTATAGCACCATGCCATTTAGATTGTCGGGGAATATAGCCCTCGGCAGGCGGTTTGCAATATGACATTCGCATGCTCCGCGCAAGGGAAGCTTGAAAGGCAGATGGAATGAAAGTTTATGATTACGGCACCGGCGACTTCGTTAGACGCGCGCAAAAGTATGTTGCTGCTTCAAATGAGCACGATGTCGCGGCAATTGAAGACATGTTGACACTCGAATGTGAGTACATTTCCAGCGGAGTCGGCAATCACAATGGTCGGGAAGTAATCCTTGGGATGATGCAGGGGTTCTTCGAAAGATTCCCTGATGTCCGCTGGCAGCCGTCGAATTTTCTGGCCTCGGGAGAGAGAGTCGTCTCATTTGACTTTATCATTACCCGTGACGGCAATTCGTCAACCGGAAAGGAGAAGCTGTTTTTCAACGACCAGGGAAAGATCTCTCGTATAGAGGTCGCTCGTTGAGCGCTTAAAGTCGGCCAGTCAATGTTGCGCTTGCTGGTAATCGCCCGAACCGCTATCTCACCGCTAAATTCCTCGCCGAAGAATGTGTGCCAGCCTAATGCCCAAAACAAAGAAGATCGAAATTTTAACCCGAATTGCCTCCGCTCTGGAGCACCTTACCCCCGAGGTTCCTGCGGTCCCCGGGTTCGACGCTGCAACGGCTTACGTATGGCAATCCAACGGTTCCCTTTTACCAGTGCCATCGGTGAACAGGGTTGAAATGAACCTATTGAAAGGCATCGAAAGGGTCCGCGATCAACTCCTTGAAAACACTGAACGCTTCGCTGCTGGTCTACCTGCAAACAATGCCCTGCTATGGGGCGCGCGCGGAATGGGGAAAAGTTCTCTCGTCAAAGCCTGTCACAATGATGTTGCTGCCGCAGGCAATCCTCTAAAGCTTGTTGAGATACACCGCGAAGACATTGAGGGCCTCCCTACCCTCATGTCCATCGTCCGTGCCAACGTGGAGTATCGTTTCATCGTCTTCTGCGATGATCTGTCCTTTGATCACGATGATACAAGCTACAAATCCCTAAAGGCGGCTCTCGAAGGCGGGATCGAAGGTCGACCTGACAACATGTTGTTCTACGCAACGTCTAACCGACGCCATCTGTTGCCGCGAGACATGATTGAAAATGAGCGCTCAACGGCGATAAATCCATCCGAAGCAGTTCAGGAAAAGGTTTCTTTGTCTGACCGATTCGGACTTTGGCTCGGCTTCCACAATTGCTCGCAGGATGAATTCCTCGATATGATCAAGGGCTATGTAGATCACTATGGATTAAATGTATCAGAAGAGGATCTGCGGGCGGGCGCAGTGGAATGGTACTCAACACGTGGCTCTCGGTCAGGACGTGTGGCCTGGCAGTTCGTGCAAGACCTGGCAGGAAAAGTGGGCGTCAAACTCAGCGGATAAATGGAGGTCACTTTGGATGCATTCTCATTGAATTCTATCGACGCAAAGGCCTCCTGCCTGATGTTGATGAAGCGCCTCGCCCAACAAATGCGTTAGCCTGAGGCACAATCAGCTGCCGCAAAGCTGCCTTCAGACCTTTTCGGTCTTCTTGGCGTGCTGATCGATCAGACGCTGTGCAGCGTCTTCAGTAATTTCTGGAACCTTGTCTGCTTCTTTCTGTTCACCTCCTTTGTGGTCGGGAACCACAAGGCCAGCCGAAATGACCAGCTTGGCCGCTTGCTCTACCGACATATCAAGCCGGATTATACTGTCGACCGGGACAAACAAAAGAAACCCGGAGGTTGGGTTCGGCGTAGTTGGCAAGAAGACACTGACCATATCGCCAGCGCCAGCCTTGATTGGAATTTCCCCGCTTGTGTCTCGAGATACGAACGCAATAGCATACAGTCCCTTACGCGGATACTCGATGAGGATAACTTCTCTGAAGGATGATGAGCTTTGAGCCAAAGCAGTCTCGAAAATCTGTTTCAGCGCACGGTAAATGTTCCGCACAACCGGCATACGGTCGAGCAGGCTCTCCCAATACGCCACAATGGTCCTGCCAAACAGGTTCGCGGTCAGTGCACCTATTACCGTGATGCCGAACAGGGCCAATAATAGCCCAACCCCAGGCAAAGAGAATGGCAAATAACTATCAGGGTTGAAACCTGGCGGCACAAACGGCTTGATCCAGGCATCAAAAAGTGAAACGAACCACCATGTAATATAGGCTGTGATGGTGATCGGTGCGGCAACCACAAATCCGGTCAGGAAATAGGTTCGCAACCGGGCAAAAAACCTAAGCCGGGGCAAGGGCGACCGCAAGCTGCGGCGCGTTTTAGTCTTCTTAGAGTCTGTCATGGACAGCCTCGCACTCCCATACTCGGTTCAAGGGTTCTGCCGCCCTTTTATCCCCATATTCATGGCAACTTTAGGATAGAATGATTGAGGAACGCTATAGAGTTATGGTTACGAACATCTTCCCGGCGTCTGCAGCCGCACTGATGGCATAATTTTGTGAGTCGATTATTCTATTTGACCCTGGCCTGGACGTGTGTAAGTCTTGGATTCCTCGGTGTTTTTTTGCCCCTGCTCCCGACAACTCCATTCTTGCTTGTTGCACTATGGGCCTTTGCCAGATCATCACCCAGGCTTGAATCCTGGCTCGAAAATCATCCAATATTCGGACGATACATCTGTGATTGGGCCGAACATCGTGCAGTTCCGGTGTCCGCAAAGGTGATCGCAGTCCTGATGATGTCTACCAGTTTCACGTGGTTGGCGGCGTTTAGTCAGGCGCCATTCCATGCAGTTATTCTGACCGGGATTATTCTTTTATGCGTTGCCGTTTGGCTCATTACGCAGCCTTCCTCCTCCCGGAAAGAATAGCCATTGTCCTGTTATTCCGGCCATCCAAGCGGGTATTCAGTTGGATCCGATCCCAAGAGCCGTATGCATCCCGCTCGCGCCATCTCATAATGTTGGCGGGTCCGCTTTCTTTGATCGGAGCTGCCGATTTGGCCTTTTCCTTTTGCTGCCAACTCAAAGTAGTCCGATAGATGCTCCGCGGCGTCTATACACACACGCATCGGAGTGCTGGTCACCATCGTTTGCCCTGCAGCCGCATCGAGCTGTTTACCCGCCTTTGTCAAGAGATCCTGGCTCATATACTGAATTCCATATGCCGCTGCTTCCATGTGATAGGTGAATTTCCATAGCCGCAGCGCCTCGGATGTATCCTGCGCCTTTGCGGAATTTATCGCTGGAAGAGCAATAAAAACGGCGACCTGAAAGATCAATCCCAGGTCGCCGGTTCTGAATTTAGTTCTGGATGACATCCAGAGAAGTTAGCCTAACCTGCCTTTACGACAAAGCAACTTAGACCTTTGCGCTTCATTTGTTCGCACTTCCGTACCGCGACAGCGCGTTTATCGTACCCACCCAGACGCAAGCGCCAGTAAGTTCCCTTGGTTCCCAGATCGGCTTTCTGCATAATAAATTTAGTATTGGTAAAAACCGAACTGTACTTTTTTTGGTAGTGCTGCCAAGCTGACTTTGCAGCTTTCTTGGAACGCTGTGAGTTGAACTGGACCAACCAGCCGACGATGGGAACTTCAGGCGCTTCGGTCACGGTTGGCTCTGCAGCTTGGGTAGAGGCAACGTTCATAAGAGCCAGACCAGCATTTTTACCGAGGGAAGTAACTTTCACTGGTTTTGTTTCGACAACCGCCGCCGCTTCCTTCGGCGGTTCGGCTTTGACCACTTCTTTCGCTTTGGGCAAGACCGGATCGATTCGAGAAATCTTTTTCTTAACTCGTTGCTTCTGAGCCGCGGGGTGCAGATCCAAGGGTTTGACCATTGGTTTCATTTGCGGTGTGGGCTGTGTGTCACCACTGATACCCGGGTACCGATACGGCAATTTAACACCAACACCTGAAGTATCGAGCGAGGCAACTCGCTGTGTTCCGCCATTACCCAGGCTACCCGTTACGATTGAATCGGTTTCGGTCTTGTTCGAAGCAAGGCCAGGATTGAACAATACGGCAGGTGGTGTCTTGGCTTGGGGCAGATTTCCAGCGATCTTCGCAGTGGACTGAACAGCAGACACTGTTTGAGCGGTTTTTGCCCGCAGGACCAGATTGCGAGGATTAAAGGCAACGCCTGAAATCTTTTCATAACGCTCCAGAGCCGGTTTAAAATCAGGCTTCAAAAGCAATGCCCTCGACAGGGCTTTCCGTGCTTTTGTGTTCTGTTGTGTGGCTTCGTAGGCAAGTGCCTGCCCGTAGAATGGCAAATGTGCCGCCGGATGCCTGTACTTCATCGCCTTTTTGAAATCAGCCAGGGCAAACTCGTAGCGCCCTAACTCTTGCATCATATGCCCACGTCCATAATAGGCATGCGCGAACTCAACGTCCAAATAGAGTGCGTTGGTGAAGTCTTCGATGGCCATGGCCTGGCGCTTCATCTTTTGATAGGCCAAGCCTCTATTGTATATGGTGATGGCCCGCGTTTTGGGGCTTAGCGCATCCAGACTTAGCGCCGAGCTGTAGTCGGATACGGCCTTTCGATACAACTCCAGCTTCTGATTGGCCAACCCCCTGTTTATGTAGGCAACTGCCTTGCTCTCTCCGGTCAGGGAGGCGCTGGAAAGAATTCGATTTAGTTTAGTGACCACGGAATTGAACTGCCGGGCACGCATATCAGCGGCCCATCCTGCTCCCAAGGCAGCCTTCGAAGCGGCCTGATCACTTTCTGTTTCACTTGCCACAACACCGCCCTGGAAGGAGAGAAGTGCTGTGCACGCAACAAACGATGCGCCCACTATACCCGCGAGTTTCATGGGAGCATCATCGTCAGTTTGGGTTAATGAACGCTAAAACCAGTGTGCTGTTTTTGGCACACAAAGCGAAGTTGGTTACATTCTATTATTCAACAGTCACCGATTTCGCCAGGTTCCTGGGCTGATCGACATCCGTGCCCATGAATACCGCCACATGATAAGCGAGAAGCTGTACCGGGAGAGAGTACAATAGTGGGTTTATAAAGGGATCAGCAACCGGAATTCTGATTCGTTGAAAATAATCACTGCCGTTGGACGTATCATCGCTGATCATCAAAATCTGACCACCACGTGCAGCCACTTCTTCCATATTTGAAACCGTCTTCTCGTAGAGCTCATCACGTGGGGCTATGACGACGACAGGTACGTTCTCATCTATCAAAGTGATCGGTCCATGTTTGAGTTCGCCAGCGGCATAACCCTCCGCGTGAATGTAGGAAATCTCCTTCAATTTGAGCGCGCCTTCCATAGCGATTGGGAAATTCATCCCGCGGCCCAAGAACAGAACATCGCGGGCACCTGCAATCTGCTTGGCACTCTTTGCAATCACAGATTCCAGATGCAGGATTTCGGCCATATGCCGAGGCGTTTCAGCCAGGACCGTTACGAGTTTCTTTTCTTCTTCAGCATCAATGCACCCCTTCGCTTTGGCCGCTGCAATCACAAGAGCTGCAAGCACAGTCAACTGACACGTAAAAGCCTTTGTGGATGCGACACCGATTTCTGGCCCGGCATAGGTTGGCAGAATACAGTCAGATTCACGCGCAATTGTTGATTCTCGAACATTCACGATTGCTGCAGTGTGTTGCCCCTGTGCTTTGCAGTATCGCAAAGCTGCCAAGGTATCTGCTGTTTCGCCGGACTGTGAAATGACAATCGACAGCCCACCTTCCGTCAGTGGGGCTTCGCGGTAACGGAACTCAGACGCCACATCCACGTCGACTGGCAGTCGCGAATATTGCTCGAACCAATATTTCGCCACGAGACCTGCATAGTAAGCGGTGCCGCAAGCTGTGATCGTCAAACGTGAGAGCTTCGCAAAATCGAACGGAAGGTTTTTCGGCAAGGCCACTTTACCTTCCGACAGGTCAACGTACTCACTTAGTGTGTGCCCAACCACTTCGGGTTGCTCAGCAATTTCTTTGGCCATGAAATGTCGGTGGTTGCCTTTATCGACAAGGGCACCAGAGAGCTGGGTGAAATGCTCCGCGCGCTTAACAGGGCTTCCATCTTCAGCAAAGATTTCGACTGACGAACGGGTTAACAGCGCCCAATCGCCGTCTTCCAGATAGCTAACCCTGTTCGTAAAAGGAGCCAAAGCAGTGGCATCTGATCCGACGAACACCTGACTGTCCCCATATCCGATCGCCACCGGGCTGCCTTTACGGGCAGCAACCATTAGGTCATCATGGTCTTCGAACAGGATTGCAAATGCGAATGCGCCTTCTAGCCGCTTCAACACTGCAGGAACTGCTTCGCGCGCAGATTTTCCACTGTTCATTTCCGCGGTGATTAGATGAGCCACCACCTCAGTATCGGTTTCAGTATCGAACACGGTGCCGGAGGCCAAAAGATCTTCCTTGAGTTCCCGGAAATTCTCGATAATGCCGTTGTGAACAACCGCAACGTGCCCGGCAAAATGCGGGTGTGCGTTTTTCTTCGTCGGCGCGCCGTGTGTGGCCCACCTCGTGTGACCGATGCCTGAAGTTCCCCGCAACGGCTCGTCAGCCATCACCTGTTCCAGATTGAAAAGCTTCCCCGGGGCACGTCTGCGCTGAATTTTTCCGTCAACCAGAGTCGCAATCCCCGCCGAGTCATATCCGCGGTATTCAAGCCTTTTGAGTGCTGAAAGAATTTCCGGGCGACTTCGCCCGTTCCAAGAATGCCTACGATTCCGCACATCAGAGTTTGCCCTTCTTGATCCGAAACAGCGCTTAGGCCGCCGGTTCCTTAATGTCCACCTGCTTTTCGGCTTCTTGCAAGGTTTCTGCCACTTGTTCCAGATCACCATCAGATTCGGTTTGATGGCCATCCGAAGACTTTTCATCCTGTTCTGAAACAGCAGGCGGATTTGAATTTTGGCCAGCATTCTCCGCGTCTTCAGTAGATGGAGCTTCTGCTCCATCGGGCTCTGATCCAATGGTCTCGATTGATTTTGGACGCTTAACCTCGGAAATTGGAAGTGGAGGGGGAATAATCGACGGTTTGGGTCTTAGTTCGTCTGCAGCTGGGACGACTTCGGTGTCGGCCGGTGATTCAGAACCATTTCCTGGCTGGATTTGCTCCACTTGTGGTCTGTCATCAACAGCCGCTGCAACGGAATTGTTGGCCACCTCGCTTTCCGCAGCTCTTTCGGGCTCTTGCGCAGATTCGGCATTATTCTGTGCTGCACGCTCAGTGGTTCGACTGTCCAAAACTTTACCAATTGGTTCGGTTTTTGCCTCTGCGTGATCTTCAACCGAAACAGGTTCCTTCACCTCCGGTACGGCAGGCCTTTCTTCAGCCTTTGAAGCTTGCGGATCGGCATGAGATTCCGGATGCCCTTCATCAGCATCATTCTGATGTTCCACCGCCAGTTCAGGTTCTTCTGACGGGGGAGTTGTTTCAGCAGCAGACGATTTGGGGGCTTCCGGATCACGTTTGCGTGCGGCCCATCCAGCCTTCGCGATCTGTTTGGGTCTTGTGACAGCAAGAGTATCCGCTTCAACGTCCTTACTGATCACGCTGCCAGACCCAACATACGCCCCCTCACCTATTTGAACAGGAGCAACAAGGGAGCTATTAGAACCAATGAAGGCGCCTGCACCGATATCAGTATAGTGTTTAGAAGTGCCGTCATAGTTGCAGGTAATTGTGCCGGCACCCACGTTTGCGTCCTCACCCACGCGAGCATCACCAATATAGCTCAAATGATTGATCTTGGCTCCACGCTCAATCACCGCTTTCTTTACTTCAACAAAGCTTCCGACCTTTGCGTTCTGACCGATATCTGCATCAGGGCGCAGGCGAGCGAACGGTCCGACTGTGGCGAATTCTCGAACCCGGCAATGTTCTAAATGCGAGAATGCGTGAATTGTTGCTCCGTCTTTGATACTCACCCCAAGGCCAAAAACTACGTTCGGTTCGATCAATACATCCTGACCGACTGTCGTATCGTGACTGAAGAAAACCGTCTCCGGCGCAACTAATGTCGCTCCACCTGCCATAGCCTTCAGACGAAAGCTATCCTGGGTTATGGCCTCTGCAACAGCCAACTGCTCACGGCTGTTGATACCCAACACATCTTCCTCGTCACATTGAGTAACAGATAGTTGCATGCTGGCCAAAGCGGCAATTTGCACGGCATTGGTGAGATAAAACTCGCCCTTTGAATTGTTGTTCCCGATACCCTCAATCAAGGCAGGAAGCCCGGCAGCATTGAAAGCCATGACGCCGGAATTGCATAGCTTGATGCTCTTTTCCATCGGCGATGCATCCGCTTCCTCACGTATCGCAATAAGGCGGCCATTTTCATCCAAAACCAGGCGACCATAGCCATGCGGGTTAGCAGTCTGAAACCCCAGGACAGCCAAACCGGCGCCGTCTTCAATTCGCTTGTGCATATTCTGCAGCGTTTTGGTCTTGATCAGCGGCGTGTCACCAAACAGAACGATTACGCTCCCGGAAAAACCTCTAAGGCCCGGCAATGCAGCCTTTACAGCGTCTGCTGTACCCAGTCGATCAGTCTGCACAGCAATTTTGGCGTCCGGAGCTATTACGCGAGCTTCGTCTGCAACATCATCCATTTCCGGACCAACCACCACCGAGATATGGTCAGGAGAAAGAGCCATTGCTGCGGACAGCACATGAGAGAGCATCGAGCGTCCAGCAATCTTATGAAGCACTTTTGGGATGGACGATTTCATTCGCGTCCCCATACCCGCGGCCAGCACGATGAATGCTACTGATGACATTTGACAGATATCCCTTTTAGTAGAATAAATTTTAAATTCAACTTTTTCGCGATTCGCACAATCACTGCGTTTGCCGAAAAGTGAACATCCTCCATTTTGGGTGATCATGATTACCAAAATGTTGGCGAAATAGCGTCCAACAGCGAGAGTTTGACGAACCGATCAAATTTTTGCACTCCTAAATTTGTAAACTGCGTGATTCGGCCTGTTTCGCCGGTTTTGATAGTGATTGTTGCGTTGTGCTTCTTTTTGAAAATTTTAGGAGCTGAATTTGCAGCATCTGAGCATAATTCTAGCATTTATTGCTGTTTTTGGACTGGCAGTGTTCCGGATGATCGAACCAACCGGAACAGACCAAGCTGTACATTCGGCACAATCAAACCATGTCCAGCATCGCCGGGAAGTATCGGAACGTACTCTTGTCAATCAAATTGGCAACCTGGCACAACACGTTGGCGCCCTGGAAACTGATTTAGCAGCACTAGAGACTACCAATGCTCAATTGACGTCTATTGTGAGACAATTGGCTGTGCGTGACCCAATTACTACGGCTTCTATCCAGAACAACCGCCAGATCGGCACAACCAATCAATTCCGTTCAAGCTCGGATCCTGTGAGAATCGGGACTTCCGCTCTTCCATTGACGCAAGAGGGAGCTGGTTTATATCTTGCAACGTTTACCGACCCGGCTGCACTTGCAACAGCTTGGGCCAATCTTTCCAGGTCCGAAAGTTCATATTTGTCTGGTCTTGCCCCATTCGCTCGATCCGTCCGGCCTTCAACAGGAGGCACCTTATATCGGCTGATTGCTGGACCCTTCGCCAATTCAAAAGATGCCGAAGCCCAATGCAAGCTCATAAAGCGAAGTGGAAGGTCCTGCCAGGTTTCGGACCGGTTGGGAGCTCCGCTCGCACAAATCCTTGCGAAAAGGTAGTCAAATCAATTGGCGATTATCCTCGCATCGCGCATACCCTGTGACCGGACCAGCTCCGCAATTTCCTCTGCAGATCTGTTGTCATCAAGCGGACCGATACTAACCCGATAATAGGTGCTATATCCTACAGAAACCGGATTGATGATCACCGGGCCAAGAGATGATAGCTGCCGTTTGGCCTGATCAGCATTTGAAGAGCTCAAAAAAGAGGCGGCCTGCACATAGTATGACCTGTCACCTGCAATTAGAGTTGGCGAAGAGACATCATCTGGCATCTTAGTATCAGCATATCGGATGGGTGAATTTGTATCGTAATTCATCGCACCTGCAACTCGGGTATAGTCCCCATGCCGAAGATGTTTTCGATTCATGGCATGGAGGTGCGTTCCATCATGCTCAAGTGGTGCCTTCCCAAGCAAAACAACCCTGACCTTTTGAGTCCCTTTACCCTTGAAACCCAGGATCTCAGCAGATCGTTTGGAAAGATCAATAATGCGATCATGAGCGAAAGGTCCCCTGTCATTCACGCGCAGCACTGCTTCCTTGCCATTGTCCAGATTTATCACCTTAACATAACTAGGGAGAGGCAATGTTGTGTGCGCGGCCGTCAAATCATGCATATCGAACCATTCGCCGTTCGAAGTTTGGCGTCTGTGGAACTTTGGACCATACCAGGAAGCGACGCCCACTTTTTCATATGAAGCTACATCCTTTGGATGAAATGTTACTCCATTGATGGTGTAAGTCTTACCCACATGCCGACGCCCTCCACCCTTAGGCAGTGGACCTGATCCGGGATACTTTGGACTGCCAACGCCAGCAAAGAGATCAGCGTTCTTTTTCCCTGAGGGACCGCTGCAACCACTCGCCACCACAAGAGCAGAAATTCCGATAATGAGGGAGACAACCTTGGCCGCAAAGTTCATACGTTCTTTGGACGGCAGACACACTCTGGGCCTAAAATGAAAGTTACTCATGTTACTCGACTCACACTACTCACACGCCAACATCTGCAAACGGGCGGCGCATTGACGCCAACTTGCGCCAGAGCTTCGTGGAGCACGGTAAACAAGACATTGACGAGACCATTAAAATCCACCCTTTTGGTAAACGGGACAGTAATTCTGCGGGCGGACCTGATGAAGACGAACGGCTCAGTGACCGAAGTGCTAGCTACCTACATCCGGAACAAGCCGGTTACGGATGAGGACCTCAAGGCAGCAGGTCGCCTGGCACTCGATGCCATCGCTAACATGATCGCTGGCCGCAACAGCGAAACCGGCAACAAGCTTCTGACTTGGGCAAATTCACTCGTAGACTCTGCAAGCAACAGGGGGCATTTGCAGTCTTGACCCCGCCCGCCAGGCGTTCCTGGATGCAGCCCTATGCCGGGTCCACGAACTTGACGATTTGCATCAGATCTCTGGAATTCATCCAGCCAGTGTTGTGGCTCCGGCTCTAGTGGCACTTGGTCAGGACCTGCCTACACGTGAAGTTTTGACCGCCCTCTTGCATGGTTACGAAACCAGTTGCCGAATTGGCATGGCGGTCGGCATTGCGCACTCCAGAATCTGGCACAAGACAGGAACCTGTGACCCATTTGGCTCGGCCATGGCAGCTGTGCACTTGCTAGGTCTTGATCTAAAACAAACGGTTGATGCCCTTGGCAATGCCGGAACGCAATCCTCTGGTTTTTGGGAATTCCTGGGTGCCGGAACGGAATCCAAGCATCTGCATGCTGGCCGGGCCGCCGAGGCAGGCCTCGTCGCTGCAGCTCTTTCGACACTAGAGTTTGTAGGGGCGCCAAATATTCTGGAAGGCCCAAAAGGCCTTTTTGCAGCCACATGTCCAGACGGCAACATCGAAGCCATCTTGGCGGACATGAACGCGCCTTGGCAAGTCCACGCGACCGCGCTGAAACTTTGGCCCTGCTCCTAGCACACGCATCCGGCGATTTGGAGTTTGTTCAATATCCGCAAACAACTCATGGACAAGGGTCACGACTCCAAGGCTTACTCTCGCATCGAGATTGAAACCTACCAGGACGCCATCGACACATGCGATCAGGTGGTCAACACGTCGACCGAACTCACCGCACGGCACTCGCTTCAATATTGCGCTGTAGCAACACTAGCCCTTGATGAGATCGACTTTTCCTCTTTCGATGAAAATTCGAGATCTGAATTGGCAAGCAAGCGCCAACGGGTTGACGTTTCCGCCGCCCTGGATCTGACAATGCGATATCCAAAGAATTACGGTGCCAGAGTCGTGGTGCAACATCCCTCTGGTGAGCGGTTCACTGCTGAGACGAGAGGATCCAGAGGTGATCCTGATAAGCCCCTCACGGATTCCGAAGTTGACCGATAAGACCGCGCAGCTGCTGGATCACGCAAATTACAATGGCCCGTTCTCGCTGGACCCATTTCTGACCGAATTTGCGAGCGAGAAACCATTCTCATTGTTGATTTTTTAAAAATCCCACGCCAAACCTCCAAGACGCTTTCACAAAGCTTGCACCACACCTTAGGCGAGGCCTAGATAGGTGCTCACAGTTTTCCTGGCAGAAGTATACCGATGATAGATCCCACAATGAAACTTGGCGTCGACATTGGCGGCACATTTACTGACGTGGCGCTGGAGAATGGCACTGATCTTACTTCGATCAAAGTGTTGACAACGCATGATGCACCCGAAGATGCGATTTTGGATGGCATCGCTCAAGTGTGCCGAACTGCGGGAGTTGCCCCGTCTCAAATTTCAACGATTATCCACGGTACGACGCTGGCCACGAACGCTTTGATCGAGAGACGCGGAGCCAAAACCGCACTGATCACCACGAAAGGTTTTCGAGACGTCATCGAGATGCGCACTGAAAGCCGTTTTGAGCAATACGATCTCAACCTTAGACTTCCGGACGCCCTGGTTGATCGCAAACATCGGCTCGTTCTGGACGAACGAGTTGGCGCATCTGGGCAGGTGCTTCGGCCGTTGGATCGCAGTGAAGTGGAAGATCTTGCAAAATACATATCCAGTGAGGGGTATGAAAGCGTCGCCGTAGGACTGATCCACTCCTATTTGAATGACAGTCACGAGAAACTCGTTCGCAACGTGCTGGAAGAGGCAATCTCTGGAGTTACGATTTCGTTGTCATCCGAGGTTTCACCTCAAATGCGGGAGTATGAGCGGTTCAATACGGTTTGCGCCAATGCCTATGTTAAACCGCTGATGAAATCTTACTTGCTGCGTCTTACCAAGCGGCTCACTGAACTCGGCGCAACCGCCCCGGTATTTCTTATGCATTCGGGCGGCGGAATCATTTCAATCGACAGTGCCGCCGAGTTCCCGGTTCGACTGGTCGAATCTGGCCCGGCCGGCGGCGCCATATTTGCTGCCCATATTGCCGGTCGTTACGAATTGAACAAAGTTCTCTCGTTCGACATGGGAGGAACGACCGCAAAGATTTGCCTGATCAAGGATCAGAACCCGAAGACATCTCGCGTTTTTGAAGTTGCCCGTACTTACCGGTTCAAGAAAGGATCGGGAATGCCGATTTCGATCCCGGTGATCGAAATGGTTGAAATTGGAGCTGGTGGCGGATCGCTGGCTCACGTCGATTCAATGCGGCAAATCCGCGTTGGCCCGGAGAGCGCGGGATCTGATCCGGGCCCCGCATGCTACCAGAATGGGGGCACCCTGGCTGCTGTTACAGACGCGGACCTGGTGCTGGGCCGGCTGGATCCGGAGAATTTTGCTGGTGGGGCAATCGCACTCTCGATTGAAAAATCCAAAAATGCGTTAGACACCAGTATTGGAGATCAACTGGATCTCGATCCTGTTTCAGCTGCATTTGGTTTATCAGAGGTCGTCGATGAAAACATGGCCAATGCTGCCCGCGTTCATGCCGTTGAGAGTGGCGAAGATCTCTCTGGTTACACAATGATTGCCTTTGGAGGCGCTGCGCCGCTCCATGCGGCAAGGTTATGCGAAAAGCTCGGGATAAATCGGATGCTTGTGCCCCCGGGGGCCGGGGTCGGTTCCGCTATTGGCTTTTTGCGTGCTCCCTTCAGTTTTGAGGCAACCCGAAGCATATACATGCGTTTGTCAGAATTTAGCGGGCTGCAGGTCAAACAGGTGTTAAGTGAGCTAAAGCAAGAAGCTTCAGAGTTTGTGCGCTCTTGCGACGAACGTGCGGAGATTGGTTTCGAGCTTCGGGCCTACATGCGATATGTCGGACAGGGCTGGGAAATCCCTGTCGATCTATGCCCTGCGCAGGCCGAGAATCCCGTACAATCGTCTTTCAAATCCTGTTTCGAAGAGGTTTATTCCGCACTGTTTGGCCGGGTCGTTGGCGGACTTGATATTGAGATTACGAGTTGGGCTGTAAACGCTAGCACAGCTGTCCCTGAAGTGGACAAGGTTTCGTCCACCGCAGATGCCAGCGATGTCCAGGGATCCACGAGCCGAGAACTGTTTGATCCGACATCAGGAACATTTGTTTCTGCAAAAACTGTCGAGCGGGATAGCCTTGCAGTCGGTGAAACAGTGATCGGACCAGCAATTGTTTCAGAACGCGAAACAACTGTGATTCTGCCGGCCGGTTTTGTTGCCAAACTGCAGTCAGATGGTTGTTTGGACATTACACGCAACAATCTTTCAGACCCATCCCAAGCAACAGACATGGGGCATTTCTGATGACTCGTTCGACATTGGCATCTGTCTCGAACCAGGTGATGTGGAACCGTCTGATCTCAGTCGTTGAAGAGCAGGCTCAAACACTGGTTCGCACCGCTTTCTCAACTTCGGTTCGCGAAGCCGGAGACCTCTCCGCGGGCGTCTATGACCTCGAAGGCAGGATGCTCGCTCAAGCGGTCACCGGAACACCGGGCCATGTGAACGCCATGGCCGAATCCGTTGGTCATTTCATGCGAGAAATTGGTATCGACAACATGTTCGAAGGGGATGTCTACATTACCAACGACCCTTGGATGGGAACTGGACATCTCCACGACATAACCGTTGTCAGCCCGTCCTTTTTCAGAGGTGAACTGGTTGGCTATTTCGCTTGCACTGCGCATGTGGTCGATATTGGAGGTCGAGGCTTCGGCGCTGACGCCAACTCCGTTTACGAAGAAGGTCTTTGCATCCCGATCATGAAGTTTGCCGAACGCGGCAGAGTTGACATGAGTTTCGTGAAAATTGTGCGGAACAATGTGCGTGAAGCTGATCAGGTGATTGGCGATATTTATGCACTAGCCTCTTGCAACGAAATCGGACACCGTCGCCTGGTTGAGATGTTGCAGGAATTTGGCCTCCAGAACCTGGAGAGCATCTCGGAGTTCATACTTGAAAACAGCCGGCGTGCGACGATCGAAAAGATCGCTGCCCTGCCCCATACAAGTGTCACTAACGAAATGACGATAGACGGGTTTTCGGTACCCGTTCACCTTTGTGTCCGGCTAGACATCGAAGACGATCACATCAATTGCGACTTCTCCGGAACCTCCGGCATTGACAAAAAAGCTATCAATGTCCCTCACGTCTATACGATGGCTTACGCGTGCTATGCCTTAAAGTGCGCTATTGCACCAGAGATTCCGAACAATGCGGCTTCTCTTGTACCATTCAGGATCAGCGCGCCGGAGGGCAGCATCTTGAACGCAAAGCACCCTGCCCCCGTCGCACTCAGGCATGTGATTGGGCACATGATTCCAGATACCGTTTTGGGCGCACTACATGAAATTTTACCAGGAACAATTCCTGCGGAAGGTGCAGGCTCTTTGTGCAACTTCCAGCTGTCCATTCGTCCCAGATCCGATGGCAACGCTCCTCCTGATGCTCGGCGCGCGGAAGTTCTGATGTTCAACTGTGGTGGCTCAGGTGCACGTCCAACGCTTGACGGCATGAATGCCACAGCATTCCCCAGCGGGGTGATGACGATGCCCATTGAGGCGACTGAGCATACTGGTCCAGTAATCATATGGCGTAAGGAGCTCAGGCCAGATTCAGGTGGAGCAGGTAAATTTCGCGGCGGTCTCGGCCAATATATGGAAATCGGAACAACCGAAGGCCATGAATTCGATTTTTCCGCAATGTTTGACCGCGTACATCATCCGGCTCGTGGGCGAGAAGGCGGCTTGACAGGCGGACCTACAAAGTTTGAGTTGGATGATGGCACTGTCATGAACGGCAAAGGCAAGCAATCGATTCCACCGGGACGTATTGCAATGCTCGTTTTGCCTGGCGGTGCAGGCTATGGCGCTCCCAGCGAACGCGACCCTGAACTTATCAAGCGCGATATCGAAGGCGGATATATCTCAAAAGAGAGAGCTTCCCAAGACTATGGGTTTTCTTCGAAAGCCGATTCGTAAAGTTGACGTACCCATCATATGCCAAAAATGACTTAGTGCAAATCAGTAGGATCGGCATTAAAGTCGGAGAGGCTAAGAAGTTGGGGCCGACCTCTCCGGCCCTTGCACCGGCCATTCTTCCAGGGAGGGGACGGAATTGGCTTGCGAAATTGCCTGAACGACCGGACCTTCGCCGAAGCAACGTGGTAGAAACCCGCATCCTTATGGAAACTATAAGGTAACCTTAGAAGACGATAACCGCCTCACAATCACCTAAGCCTCCAATGCCCCGGACTAAATCCCTTTTAGTTCTAGCTCCCTCATTTCACTCAGAACCAGCGCCGTACCAGTCCAAATTACGTCGTTTCCTTTGCGCCTATACCTGAAACGGCAACATGCGCCGAAAGACGTATGATTTGCCACTAATGCGTTATACTTCACGCAACGTCAAGGGGATTTTCACGCTTTAAAATCAATTGCATTTCCTGCAAAATCTGATTGTGATGAACAAAGAGCCGATAAAAGGCAACGACGAACTGATCGCTCGGCTGAAACTGGCCTTGGAGCATCGTGGCATGTAGCTACGAGCAACCTCTATGCAAGCTACAGGAACTCCCGACACGATTCGGATGATTTTATCGACCAAAGCCGATCTCCTCGCACAAGCACCCTCACAAAACTAGCACATGTGCCCAAGTAAATTTTCACTGGTTTACAACTGGTGAAGGCGAAATTGACGAAGAAGAGCGCCAAGCTAAAAGATATTGCTAGATTTTCCGAATTGTTTGATACCGAAGATGAGGTGCGCAGAGCAGTATTTCAGGCGACACATCGTGTACTATCCACTCTTCAAATCCAATCTTTTGAATTTGACTTTTCCAGCAATAATTTTAACAACTTAGCACTGAGTATCAGTAAGAGTTTCTCACATGACAATGAAACGCATGAGCATGATTTAAAAAACATGTTGGACAATTACATGAAACAGCAGGAGATAAAGAAGTTGGAGGGATATGACCGATGATCAAGGGGGATATCAGAGGTTGTCCTAGGTTTTCGACCAGTTTTCAGCCTTGCCAAGGTGGATCAGGATTTCAAATCAGGCTGCCATTTTCATGGGTTCGGTTTTGCTGGCATGGACCTCGTCGGGGGTCAAGATGCCGTGGACCGGATGCGGTCGCTCGACGTTGCAGTCGGTTAGCCATTTGCGGATACCGGCCTTCGCCTCTGAGCCAGTCTCAAAGGCATGCAGATAGATGCATTCATACTTCAGCGACCGCCACAGGCGCTCGATCATCCTGTTGTCAATCCAGCGCCCCTTGCCGTCCATGCTGATCTCGACCTTCGCGTCGCTCAGCACATCAATCCAGTCTGCGCTGGTGAATTGGCTCCCCTGATCGGGGTTGAATATCTCCGGCTTGCTGCCGTGCTTGGCCAGCGCCTCTTTCAAAGCATCAACGCAGAATTCGGCCTCCAGCGTGTTTGACAGCCGCCAGGCCAGTACCTTGCAGCTGTACCAATCCATGATGGCCACCAAATACAGGAACCCTCTGCGCAGGGGGATGTAGGTCATATCCGCACACCAGACCTGGTCAGACCGTTCAATCACCACGGTCCTCAGCAGATACGGCCATATCCTATGTTGCGGATGTTTCTTGCTGGTGTTGGGGGCCTGGTAGATCGGAACCAGCCTCATGAGGCGCATCAACCTCCGGACCCGATGCCGCCCACACTTGTGGCCTTGACGCTGCAGGTACCGCGCCATCTGGCGTGATCCGTACCAGGGCGTTTCCAGGAACTGCTTATCGATGATTGCCATGAACCGCAGCTTCTCTGTGCTCTCGCCCTTCGGGGGATAGTCCAGGTTGGACCGCGTCAGCGTCAGCAACGCGCACTGACGGCGAAGGCTCAGCTTATGATCCTTGCTCACCATTTTTTGCCGCGCGTCCCGAGCAGTTGAAACGAGGCATCGGCCCAAAAATCCCGCTCGACGACAAGCTGACCGATCCTGGAATGCAATTTCTCGATCCCGGCCGTATTGACCGCAGCCGGATCGGCCCCCCGCCGTGTAAACGCAGATGCCCTATTTTGGATCGCTGCCCGCTTCCACGTGCTGATCCGGGTCGCGTGCACACCGTACTTCTTCGACAGTTCTGCCAGCGTCATATCTTAACGGATCGCCTCAAGCGCAACCTTGGCCTTGAACTCTGGCGAATGGTTCTTTCTCTTCGTCATCTTGGAGCGTCTCTCTCATTGGACGAGCCACCTTAACAACTCCGAAATCCCGAGACCACCTCTGACAGCCCTTCGGACCGGCTTCGTTGAACCGGTGCCCCCGGTCCCTCAGGCCCTGCCGGGCCACCCCACCCCCCTTCGCCGCATCCGCCCGGCTCATCCCGTCATAAACACAAGCAAGCGAAAGCAAACGCCGGGCCTGACGGAGATCTTCGCTCGTCCTGGAAAGGCCGCAAAGGGGCAAAGCATCATAGTCATCACAACCGCCAACAGCTGCAGACATCGGAAATCCTCCTTTGTCTGCATGGATCCAGAGAGCAGCCGGGTTGAAAAGGCCTGAGAGACAATCAAGCACGCCATTGGTATTAGATATAACCTCCAACGCCTCATCCCACAAATGAGCAATTCTTCGGCCACATTAAGCAGCTCAAGTCATTTCCGTGACATCTAGACATATTGTGGGGATGGAAGTTCCTGAAAATTGGAGGCCACGCCCGGAATCGAACCGGGGTAAACGGATTTGCAGTCCGGTGCGTAACCACTCCGCCACGTGGCCCCAACCTTCAGAGTACGCCTGATAACAGGAAGTGTCCCTCCGTACAACCGCCCGATTGATCCTTGGAGAAATTATTTCCGACTCTCTGCAGATGGCCCCTTTCCGGTCTGGTCAGAACGGCTCAACCACCAGCGTTTTATCTTCACTTCCACTCGCCTCCGCATCCTGCGCACCCAAGGGAAATCAACCGACAGAACAACGAAACCCAGAGGGATCATCCAAAACCCCAAAACGGGCAGGAAACCAAGAATTCCGCCAATGATAAGCAAGGAACCCAAGATTGTTCGAGCAAGCTGGGTTGCAGGCAAGCCAAAATCTCGATTCAAGAATCTAATTCGCATGATCTTTTCGAGATAGCGATGTCAATAAGCAGCTGCAAGCGTAACCGGTGAGAAACCAACTCGTTTAAATTTTAGGGCACAATTGGCAATCAACCGCTTGAATTTATAAAATTGCCGTATATAAGAGCGCATATCCAACGGATTAATCCCCGATAGCTCAGTTGGTAGAGCAAGCGGCTGTTAACCGCTTTGTCGCAGGTTCGAGTCCTGCTCGGGGAGCCAATCTCTTCGCTATCTGAGAATTCTCCCGGCAACCATTTAATTGTGTGGAACGAGGGAACGGTTCCTTCAAGCAATTTGACCAGTGTGCTAACTGCGTCGTTCTAGCCAGATTGCAGAGGTTGTCCTAGGTTTTCGACCAGTTTTCAGCCTTGCCAAGGTGGATCAGGATTTCAAATCAGGCTGCCATTTTCATGGGTTCGGTTTTGCTGGCATGGACCTCGTCGGGGGTCAAGATGCCGTGGACCGGATGCGGTCGCTCGACGTTGCAGTCGGTTAGCCATTTGCGGATACCGGCCTTCGCCTCTGAGCCAGTCTCAAAGGCATGCAGATAGATGCATTCATACTTCAGCGACCGCCACAGGCGCTCGATCATCCTGTTGTCAATCCAGCGCCCCTTGCCGTCCATGCTGATCTCGACCTTCGCGTCGCTCAGCACATCAATCCAGTCTGCGCTGGTGAATTGGCTCCCCTGATCGGGGTTGAATATCTCCGGCTTGCTGCCGTGCTTGGCCAGCGCCTCTTTCAAAGCATCAACGCAGAATTCGGCCTCCAGCGTGTTTGACAGCCGCCAGGCCAGTACCTTGCAGCTGTACCAATCCATGATGGCCACCAAATACAGGAACCCTCTGCGCAGGGGGATGTAGGTCATATCCGCACACCAGACCTGGTCAGACCGTTCAATCACCACGGTCCTCAGCAGATACGGCCATATCCTATGTTGCGGATGTTTCTTGCTGGTGTTGGGGGCCTGGTAGATCGGAACCAGCCTCATGAGGCGCATCAACCTCCGGACCCGATGCCGCCCACACTTGTGGCCTTGACGCTGCAGGTACCGCGCCATCTGGCGTGATCCGTACCAGGGCGTTTCCAGGAACTGCTTATCGATGATTGCCATGAACCGCAGCTTCTCTGTGCTCTCGCCCTTCGGGGGATAGTCCAGGTTGGACCGCGTCAGCGTCAGCAACGCGCACTGACGGCGAAGGCTCAGCTTATGATCCTTGCTCACCATTTTTTGCCGCGCGTCCCGAGCAGTTGAAACGAGGCATCGGCCCAAAAATCCCGCTCGACGACAAGCTGACCGATCCTGGAATGCAATTTCTCGATCCCGGCCGTATTGACCGCAGCCGGATCGGCCCCCCGCCGTGTAAACGCAGATGCCCTATTTTGGATCGCTGCCCGCTTCCACGTGCTGATCCGGGTCGCGTGCACACCGTACTTCTTCGACAGTTCTGCCAGCGTCATATCTTAACGGATCGCCTCAAGCGCAACCTTGGCCTTGAACTCTGGCGAATGGTTCTTTCTCTTCGTCATCTTGGAGCGTCTCTCTCATTGGACGAGCCACCTTAACAACTCCGAAATCCCGAGACCACCTCTCTAACGCTGTAAAAAGCATACTCACCCAGTCTATCGTTGAACTGCAAGATGCGGGCGAAATTTTTGACCCAGGGCCTTATTGTACGACAGGTGGATATCTCAACATTCTGACAGCGCTGCACTGGAAGCCGCCAAGGTGGCGGACCTCATTTGGTGCCGTGCCGTCCAGCTATCCTCAACCTGGAAGCGGATCACCAACACGCTCAACCTGGTACGTACCGTGAATGCGAATGTCCATGTTGGTCATGAACGCGGTCGTGCCTCAAGGTAATGAGGCAGTAGAAGCGTCCGAGGCAATTGCAGGATTGAATGCATCCGTATGTCCGGTGCAGTTTGTCAACCGTGTTGCGTTTTCGCGCGCACTCATTAGTGGACAGACCGCGCAAGAGTTTAAGCCCGAAGGCAAAGCCGCTGCGGAAGCCGAAGATCTGCATACGCGCTAGTGGGCTGACTTCAATCTGCAAAAGCAAATTGCCAGTTCCAGCGACAGCATCAAGCATCAATCGCGCCTCGAACGTCGGCTAGGGAGGCTTCCTTCGTCAAATTGAGATGCAACGGTGTGATTGAAATCCTGTTGCTGTAAATGGCCCGCAAGTCGGTTCCTTCGGGTGGGTTGGACAACTCCCGTCTGAAGCTCAGCCAATAGTAACTGCAGCCGCGTCCGTCAGTGCGTTCCAGAATATTGAGCAGGTTCTGATCCCGCCTGCCCTGCGTTGTCACTTCCGTGCCGGTAACGGCATCAGGTTCGCAGTCGGGAAAATTGATGTTCATGACCGTGTCTGAATTGAAGTTCGAGGCAAACAGTTTGCGGACAATCTCCGGACCTGCGACTTCTGAGCATTGCCACCGCACGGATTGACGGTCCGTGTGATCAAGGCCATAGGACATGGACAGGGCCATGGAACGGAAGCCCAGCGCACTGCCCTCCATGGCGCCTGCAATGGTGCCGGAATAGGTCACATCGTCGGCAATGTTCTGCCCGCGATTGACGCCGGATAGGACAAGATCGGGCGGGGCATCCAGAATCTGGCGCGTGGCCATCAGCACACAATCAGCAGGCGTGCCTTCTACCGCGAATTTTTGCTCCGACACATCCCGAATGCGGAGCGGTTTGGACAAAGTGATCGAACGGGATGCACCGGATTGTTCGTATTCCGGCGCCACCACCCAGATATCATCGCTGAGTTGCATAGCTATCTTTTCCAGTGAAACGAGGCCGGATGCGTTGATCCCGTCATCATTGGTCAGCAGAATGCGTGCGGTCCGGCCATCAGCCGTCTTCAGAAAATTATCAGCCATTGGCGGCACCAATGGTCGTGATGCCTCCCATATATGGTGCAAGCGCATCTGGCACCCTCACTGTGCCATCAGCCTGCTGGTAATTCTCCAGAACTGCAATGAGCGTGCGACCGACAGCCAGGCCGGAGCCATTCAGGGTATGCACGTGTTTCACGTTGCCCTTACCATCCCTGTAACGGGCATTCATGCGCCGGGCCTGAAAGTCACCGCAGACCGAGCAGCTTGAAATTTCACGATAGGTGTCCTGCCCTGGCAGCCAGACTTCGATGTCGTATGTTTTGCGGGCGCCAAAGCCCATGTCGCCGGCACAGAGCACCACAACCCGGTAGGCCAGCCCAAGCCGCTTCAACACTTCTTCGGCGCAGGTCACCATGCGCTCCAACTCGTCGCTGGATTGTTCGGGCGTTGTGATGCTGACCATTTCCACCTTGAGGAACTGGTGCTGCCGGATCATGCCTCGGGTATCCCGGCCGGCGGCCCCGGCTTCTGCACGAAAGCATGGCGTGTAGGCGGTCACGCGTTTTGGTAACTCTTCTTCCGGCACAATGCTTTCGCGCACCAGGTTGGTGAGCGGCACTTCTGCCGTCGGGATCATCCAGCGGTTATCCTCCGTCTTGAACTGATCCTCGGCAAATTTAGGCAGCTGGCTCGTGCCATAAAGCGCATCGGAGTTCACAAGGATCGGCGGTGAAACTTCCGTATAACCGTACTCGCCGGTTTGCAGATCCAGCATGAACTGGCCAAGAGCCCGTTCAAGGCGGGCCAAAGCGCCCTTCAAAACCACAAAGCGGCTGCCGGAAATCTTGGCTGCCGTTTCAAAATCCATAAGCCCCAGGCTTTCACCAATTTCAAAGTGCTGCTTTGGCTCAAAGTCGAAAACGGGTTTGTCGCCAACCTGACGCTGCTCCACATTGTCGTCCTCGTCCGCACCTTCAGGCACGTCATCGCGCGGCAGATTGTCGATTGCAGCAAGGAAATCTTCAAGCTCGGCAGTCAGCCTTCGCTCTTCGGTTTCTCCAGACTGGATGAAGGCCTTGATCTCGGCAACTTCGTCAATCAGGGCCTGTGCTGCCGTTTCATCTCCGGATGCTTTGGCCTTCCCGATGTCCTTGGAGGCTGCGTTGCGCCGCGACTGTGCGTCCTGCAATTTCTGAATATGATCGCGCCGAGCCTGATCTAGCCTGATGGCTTCGTCGGCAGCCGGCGCCTTACCCCGTTTTGCGAGACCTGCATCAAATGCAGCCGGGTTCTCTCTTATCCACTTGATATCGAACATGGATCTCTACTTGGAATTGTTATGTTTTGGACATTGGGAATCGGGTGCTTGGGCACCCCCATATGGAGTGTATACGCACCACAGCGGCAAAGCGCCAGTTCAACAGGCCCAAAATGTCCGTTTTAGAGAAGATTGAGATCAATTAGCCGAGTTCGGCATCCCGTGCTGCCTGCTCTGCTGCGCGCTTCTTCTCGACCATGACAACCGCAAAGATCGAGAGTTCGTAGAGCAACAGTGTGGGGATTGCCAAGCCAAGTTGGCTGACCGGATCGGGCGGTGTCAGGATCGCCGCGACAATGAACGTACCCATGATCGCATATTTACGTTTGCTTCTCAGCCCGTCTGCCGACGTCAGGCCGGTGCGGGCCAGCAGGGTCAAAACCACGGGCAATTGGAAACACAAACCGAACGCGAAAATCAGCGTCATGATCAAGCTGAGATATTCACTCACACGCGGCATTAGTTCGATTGCAGCCTGCTGCTCATTTCCGGTTTGCTGCATGGCCAGGAAGAAGGTCATGGCCAGTGGCATGATGAGGAAGTAAACAAGGCACACGCCCAATAGAAACAATATGGGCGTTGCTATCAGGAACGGCAGAAAAGCGCCTCGTTCGTTCTTATAGAGCCCGGGAGCAACGAACTTGTAGAGCTGCGTTGCAATGACGGGGAATGACAGGAATAAACCACCGAACAGGGCAATCTTGAACTGGGTAAACAAGTACTCCTGCGGTGCAGTGAAAATCAGCCGGAGCTCGCCCACATTTCCAGTGGCGCGCTCATAGGGGTATAGCAGAATATTGAAGATGTGATCGGCCAGGATGAAACACCCGGTTGCCGCGATCAGCAATCCAACTGTCGAGTAGATCAGCCGTTGCCGCAGCTCGGTCAGGTGCTCGACAAGAGGAGCTTGCGTGGAGTCAATATCTTCCTGGCTCATCCTGCGCTGCCTGATCCGGCCGTTTTCTTTTTCCTGGGCTTGGTTGCGCGTTTGGTCTTACTGCGCACCCGTTTGGGAGCTGCCTTGGCCGCCGATGATTTGGTCGATGATGCCTTGTTGCCGGCTTCGATGGGATCTTCTTCTTTCGGCTTCTTCTTCGATCCGGTTGCAGGTTCATCGGCTTCCAGGTCGAAATCCAGACTGCCTGCTTCGTCGGCAATGGGGTCAAATGCCTTGCTGACCTGATCGGTTACCGAGAAGTCCTTCACACCCCCAACGCTCTTGGCAATGCCGTCCACGCCGGTGTCCCGGGCGGCTTCCTCGAACATACCCTGAAATTCGCGCGCCATTCCGCGCATCTTGGCCACAAACTGGCCAAAGCCGCGCAGCATCTTGGGCAGCTCCTTCGGACCCACCACAATAATTGCCACGATCCCGATGACCAGCAGCTCTGTCGCGCCAAGATCAAACATTGGTTATGTTCCGCAGGCAAATGTGCCAAAGCCAACCCGCGGGCCAGCCACCGGCCAAAGCTTAGGACTTTGACTTGTTCTTGGCTGTATCGACGACCTCTTCTGCTGATACGTCGATGGTTTTGGAGGCTTCTTCTTCAGCCTCTGCCACATCATCTGCCATACCTTTTTTGAAGCTCTTGATGCCTTTTGCAACATCTCCCATCAATTCGGAGATCTTGCCACGTCCAAACAAGAGAACAATGACCACCAAGACCAGGATGATCTCTACACCACCAGGCATAATTCCCAAGATGATCTCTACATCACCAGGCATTCAACTTAACTCCCAACCAGAGTACGCCTTCTCTGAAGCGCACTATCTATCGCAAAATCACTATCAGCCTGCAACACAGGCCACCACAGGTAACCTATGACCGAACCGTTCAGAGGTGTATATAGACAATTCTCACGAAAAGATAAGCACGTATTCGGGCAAAACGGTAAATTTCCGCACTTCGCCTGCAGAAATCTGCGCAAGCCCCAGCAAACGGGCCGTAATCAGCTGGTCCAAACCCTCAACATTCAGCATGACCACAGTGCTGTCGCCGACAAACCGAACGTTGGAAACGTAACCTTCAAACCCCTTTTGCTTGGCGTTCGCGGCTTGCACGATTCCCTGAGGACGGATCATCACATGGGCTTTGCTACCATTTTGTGCGTCCTCGGCAGGCATTACACCGAGGGGCGTGTTGATCTTGTTGTTGGCCACGTCAGCGTCAAACTCGTTGAAGTCACTGAAAAACCTCGCAGCTTCTGCATCAACCGGGTGTTGATAGAGCTCTGATGGGGAACCGAGTTGCACCAGGCGCCCTGCTCGCATCAACGCGATTCGATCTGCCAGCCACATAGCTTCCTGCGGATCGTGCGTGACCAGCATACATGTTGCCCGGGTTTCTTTGAGCAAAGCCAGTGTCTCAGCGCGAATACTGTCACGCAAACGCTGATCAAGGCCTGAAAAAGGCTCATCCATCAAAATCACGGCCGGGCGAGGCACAATGGCGCGGGCAAGCGCAACACGCTGCTGCTCACCGCCAGAAAGAACATGAGGGTATTTCTTTGCGTATTTCTCCAAGCCTACCCGCCTTAGAGCGAGGCTCGCCTCTTCTCTAGCCGTCTTGCGATCAAGATTGCGCAATCCAAAAGCCACGTTCTCCAGAATTGTCAGGTGCGGAAACAGTGCGAAGTCCTGAAACATCAATCCAACGCCGCGCTTTTCGGGAGGAACGGCAACATTGGGGCCGGCGACTTCCTGACCAGCGAGTATGATTTGCCCTGACGAGGGTTGTTCCACCCCGGCGGCCATGCGCAAAAGCGTTGTCTTTCCACACCCGGAAGGTCCTAGCAAACAGAGGATTTCGCCTGGTTCAAGGTCAATGCTGACATTCTGAACCGCCGCTGCCGTACCAAAGGAACGGCAGACATCCACAAAGCTCAAGCGGCCGGCAAAGGTTGCAGCTGCCGTCCCGCGCGGGCCCCATGGAACATCTGCAGACGGTTGTGCTGTTTCTGGTTCTGTAAGCGTCATTGCAGCAGGGTTTAGCCGAAAACTGCCGGCACCCGCAGCAAAATTCTCACTGCCTTCGCTATTCGTACTTAAGAGGCTCGTATTCCTCTTCTTCAGCGCTCACCTCTTCCGGCAGATGCATCTCCAGAGGAAGCTCTTCATCCTCTAGCAAATCTTCGTCTTTTTCCAGTTCGGCATCATCGCTCGGCACCGGCACTTCAAAATCCGATGGTAGATTGGCGTCCAGCAGACCTGCCCCTTTCAGTTCGCGCAGGCCGGGAAGATCCTTGATATCAGCAAGGCCGAAATGTGACATGAATTCTTCGGTTGTGCCGTATGTGACAGGGCGGCCCACCACCCGGCGGCGGCCACGCATGCGCACCCATCCCATTTCCATCAACGCATCAAGCGTGCCCTTGGAGACGCTGACGCCACGAACTTCTTCGATTTCCGCTCGCGTGACCGGCTGGTGGTAAGCGATAATGGACAGCGTTTCGAGCGCCGCTTTGGAGAGGCGTTTTTGTTCAACGGCCTCGCGGCGGAGCAGGAAGCTCAGATCTTCGGCTGTACGGAAGGTCCATTTGCCCGCCACTTGGATCAACGTGACACCGCGTCCCTTATAATGTTCTTGCAGCTCCTCAAGGAGCGGCTTGACCTCGGTTCCTTCTGCCAGACACTCAGTCAATTGAGTAGTGGAAAGGGGTTCTGAAGCAGCGAACAACAGGGCCTCAATCACGCGACGCTGGTATCCGCTATCGGCGCGCGGATGGATAGCCACATTGGTCAGGAGTTCGTCGCTTTCGTCGTGCACGACGTCTTCCTGCAGTTCCGGTTCAGCTGGCGCTGTCATCGACTGTTCTCCATTCTCACTTCAGAATTGTCCGCTGGACGGGTACGCAAAAACAAGGGTTCAAAGGCACGGTCTTGGCGAATTTCGAGCATTCCCTCCTTCGTCATTTCCAGACATGCGGCAAAGCTGGTGGCGACGATGCCCGGACGTTCTTCAGATGTGCCCATATATTCCATCAAATAGCTGTCGAACCGGCCCCACTCGGTAAACTGCCCAATCAGCCGTTCCAGGATTTCCCGCGCATGTTTAACTGTCCAGACCTTCCGGGCTTTGACCTTGTAGGTGCCGTGGGCAACATCCTTCTGTCGGCGTTCGGCAGAAGCCTGGAGGAGATCATAAAGGTTGTCTGCGTATTCGGTTTGTGTATCAATCATGATTGGCTCAGGCGCGCCGCGCGCGAAAACATCGCGTCCAAGCCGGTTACGCGCCATAAGTTGAGCCGCAGCGTCCTGCATGGCCTGCAGCCGCTGAAGGCGAAATGCCAGCCTGGCAGCAAGCTCGGCAGCGAGGATCTCTTCATCAGGTTCAGGGTCGGGGATGAGCAAACGCGACTTCAGGTAGGCCAGCCAGGCGGCCATCACCAGATAGTCCGCAGCTAACTCAAGCCGCAACTTCCGGGCTTCGTTTATGAAAGTCAGATACTGTTCTGCGAGCGCCAGCACTGAAATCCTGACAATATCGACCTTCTGCTCGCGCGAAAGGGTCAGCAGCAGATCCAGTGGACCTTCAAATCCTTCCAGATCCAGGATCAGAGAAGGTCCTTTATCTTCGCTATTTTCTGGGTTGGAACGCAAGGGACCGCCACCGTCCGGCCAATCCTGGCCCGCAGTGTTCCCATCGCCGTTAAAGTCCAACTCACTGGTCATATTGACAAATTTGACCTACTTTTACATGGCAAGTTCAGTACTTTGCTATGCTGCTACCTACAACAGGTAGTATGATTCAGGCCATAGGGAAGATTCAGGACCACATCCTGTACCTAAGTTATCCCCTGCTGATTGGCTTGTCAGGTCATCATGCTGTTCAAATGAGACTTCGCCAGGGCCTGATCGAAAGGCAATGGTGATTTGAGATAGTCCATTGCCCTTTCAGCACGCTGAAGGGATTCGCCGGACAGTTCTGGTGTGCCCTTTGCGACTGCGCTTATCTCTTCCATGTGGCCGTTGCAATGCAGAACAAGATCACAACCGGCCGCGATAGATTTTTCGGCGCGTTCCGTGAAACTGCCACCAAGAGCCTTCATGGAAAGGTCATCGGTCATCAAGAGGCCGTCAAAGCCAATTTCGCCGCGGATCACATCGTTTATGATCGTTGGTGATTGGGTCGCTGTACAGTGCTCGTCAAATGCGGTATAGACGATATGCGCTGTCATGCCCAAGGGCATCTTGTTCAAAGCCGCAAACGGCGGAAAATCGACTGACCGCAGCTCTTCTCTGCTGGCCCTCACGGTCGGAAGACCAAGGTGACTGTCCTCAGTGGCGCGGCCATGGCCGGGAATGTGCTTGATGACCGGCAAAACGCCGCCTTCCAGGAGCCCTTCGCTCATTGTTTTGCCCAGCGCCGTAATCATTTCCGGCGTCGCGCCGTAGGCCCGGTCGCCTATGATGTCATGACCGTGAGGTTGCGGAACATCCAGGACCGGCAGGCAATCCACATTGATTCCCAGTTCTGTAAGATCGGTCGCAATGAGGCGTGCGATGTTTTTCGCTACTCGCAATCCCTCTTCATCGTCATTGGCAAAGGCCGCTGACAATTGCTTGCCTGTTGGATATGATGGCCAATGCGGCTCGCGAAGCCTCTGCACGCGCCCGCCTTCCTGATCAATCAGGACTGGAGCGTTTGTTACTCCGGTGGCCGTACGAAAATCCGATACAAGTGTCTTGATCTGTTCAGGGTTATCGCAGTTGCGGGTGAAAAGGATGAGACCCCACGGCTTTTCAGTTTGGAAAAATTCGATCTCTTCCCGAGAAAGCTTCAAGCTCGCGCAACCGCATATGAATGCTTTTGTCATAAGGGGTGTCTTCTTAAGTTGGCAACACTTACTTTCGTGTAGCCGGATTCACTCAATTGGCGAATGTCTGATTTAGCGTCGTCTTACGAGACAGTCTTTTTCGCCAGCGGCCAAAAGTGATGCGCAAATCTGGTTGCCGGCCTGTGAGCTGGCCATCGGGCCCACCTGGAGCCGATAAAATGTGCCAAAGTTTCCGACTGCTTTCTTGCTGATCAGCGGTTGGAAGCGATTGAGCAAAGAGGGGTGACGTGCCCGCAGTTCCTGGAAACCGGCAAGTGCGGACGTTTGATCTTTGTATGATGCAAGTTGCACGACGTATGCGACGCTTGGCACTGACGGGGTTGCCGGTTGTGGTTGTGCTGCCGGCGTTGTTGGTGCTGCTGGTAGCCGGGCAGCAAACTGCTGGCTAGAGGTGAGGCCAAGTTCATCATCTCGCAAACCAACGCGGGGTACTCTTGAGGGCGGTGCTTGAGTAGCAGGCTGTTGCTGAGCGGGCGGCAACTCAACCGCTGGCAATGGTGCAGGCTGCGTAGGCCTCCTTGGTTGGCTTCCCGGTAACGGTATGATGCTGAGAGGCTCAGTGGGCGCTGCAGTTATGGGGGAAACAGAGGCAACGCGCGTTTTCTTCTTATCAGCTGCAGCTCGTGCCGCGCGGATCACTGCCAATGGCTTGGCTCTCGGTCGAGGCAAAAGACTGTTGGTCAGGCTAAGCGTTTCTGTCAAATTGACAACCGGTTGGAGCTGCGGAACGCCAGTATCTGGCAAGGCCGGATCGTCATCCGTTCTAGGCAATGGAGAAGTCCAACCGGTTGGCGTCACCGGTTCGGTTTGCGAGACTTGGGCCACTGATGTTGAGTTTGCAGGGGCCGCAACTTGTGTTGTCGCCCCGCTATCATTGGTTCCAGGCTGCAATGAGCCCGATGTACCCGGCAGAGGTGGCGGCAACGGTACAGGTAAGTCACCGCTGTCCAATTGATCTGGCGTCAATGGCTGGAGCGGCTGCGGTTCTGCGGAATTACCCGGATCCAGCGGCTGTTCCTCGCGGGGTTGCAACCGCGTTCCTGGCACTGTGGTTTCACCAACAATGCGGTCGTAGAACAGTTTTGTCTGTTGTGCGGCCGGAGGTGCTTCCTGTTTAGGCGCTGCGGTTTTTGGCGGTTTGCTCGGCGCAGGAACTTCCGGAATCTTTGCGTTTGGACCGGTTGTCGGTTGATTTTGCAGATAGAAATAAATGAGGCCTGCTGCAATGACACCTACACCTGCCAGGCCTGCAAACAGCAGGAGCGGCCCGCGGCTTCTTGGTTCTTCATCCACATACTCATACTCATCGTCGTACTCATCATAGTACGTGTCTGCGTAATCATTTGCTGTTGGGCGACTCAACTCAGGTCGGCGGCGCTCGGGCTCGAATTGCTCATCATCGTCGACCGAATTTAGAGCTTGAGCATGCCCTCCTCTGTAGGAGTCACCCTGATCGTCGTCGTACCAGATATCATCGTAAAGTTCGTCATCACGATTGTAATTGCCTGCATATGACGGCCCAGCGGCCCCTGATCTCGCATAGTCGTTGGAGGCCTCCGACCGCCGATAATTGTCATAGGACGGTGACGGGGCAGTTGTATCGTTTCGTGGTGCAAACCAGCCACCAGATCCGCTTTGTTGGAAATCGGTATCCTGACCTGCCGGGAGAGCGGGACCTTGATCTCTAGCAGGCGCTCCTGGAGGATTGTCAAACGAGGAAAAAACGCGATCATCCCGCGGCGCAAACCTTGGACGGTTTTCCGATGTAGTATCTGCCGTTTTGAACGGAGCCTCTTCGAAGTCCCGTTTTGTTTCAGGCGGCGGTGGTGGTGGAGGAGGCGCTTTGGTTGCCTCGGGTTCGCTCGTACCAGCCGCTGCTGCAGGCTCGGGCGCGCGGGGTTCTGGCTTTGGCTCGGGATTTTCCTGCTCGGCGACCTTCTCGGGTGCTGGCGGCGGTATCAGCCGCGACGTTGGTGCTTTCGGCTCGGGTTTATTGGTTGGTGCAGGCAGAGTTTCAGGCTTTTCATAACCTGCGGGTCTCAGATGCAATCCGCCGCCCAAATCATCGCCAGCAGCTTCCCCTGCCCGTTCTGCGGCTTCGCGGCGCGCACGAAGACGCTCGGCAAAGCTCTTGGCAGCGGGACTTGCTGCGGTCGGATCCGCTTCCTTTGCAGGTGGCGGAGACATGCGTGGTGCTTCCTCCTTGGAACTGCCGCCAAACTCATCTGAGAGTTTTGGCAATGTTTCTTCCTGGTCCGTAAGACCGAGTCGATCCCGCCAGCTTCTATTGCCGTTGCCCGTACTCATGATTTTCAAGGCGTCCCTTTTAACTTCCCGCGGATTCCACTCACATCTTCTCTGCGGGTGTTACACCCAAGATGCGTAGACCGCTCATCAAAACACATTGCGCCGCTTTCAGCAACGCGAGCCGCGCAAAAGTAGCACTAAAGTTTTTATCAATCATAAACCGCAATTGCGGCGACTCTTTGCCCCGATTCCATAAGGAGTGGAAGTCCGATGCTAGATCGTATAGATAGAAGGCCAGTCTGTGCGGCTCATGATTCAGGGCAGCACCTTCCAGAATCCTAGGAAATTCGCCAATCCTGCGCACCAGCGCAAGCTCTGCTTGGTCCTCCAATATCCCGAAATCTGCTGCCTTAAGGTCATCCATCGAGGGGTTTGAATCCCCCAGTTCTTGCTCAGCAGTCCGGAAGACAGAACAGATTCGCGCGTGTGCATATTGGACATAAAACACAGGATTATCGCGCGATTGTTCGGTAACTTTCTGGAAATCGAAGTCCAGTGGAGCCTCGTTTTTCCTGTAAAGCATCATATAGCGAACCACATCTGGTCCGACTTCATCCACCACTTCACGAAGCGTGATGAACTCCCCTGCCCGCTTTGACATTCGAACAGGTTCACCGCTGCGCAGAAATTTCACCAACTGGCACAGCCGGACGATTACTTCTGCCTGATCGCCAGCGACAGCCTCACACACCGCTTTCAGACGCTTGACATAACCACCGTGGTCAGCGCCAAGCACGTAGATCATCTGCTTGAACTCGCGTGAAAACTTGTTGTGAAAATAGGCCATATCCGCAGCAAAGTACGTGTAGCTGCTATCAGATTTCATCAACGCACGGTCAATATCGTCGCCGAATTCAGTTGCCTTGAACAAAGTTTGCTCGCGGTCTTCCCAATCTTCGGGCGGTTGACCTTTCGGGGGCGGCAAACGTCCTTCAAACACCAAGCCTCGTTCGCGAAGCTCAGAAATCGCCGTATCGATTTCGCTCTGACCGTCAGCATTTGCGTCGTGCAAAGTTTGTTCTGAGAAGAACAGATCGTGCTCAATGTTCAGTGCCTTGAGATCATCACGGATGATATCCATGTTGAAGTCGATGGCAGCCTTGCGAAAGATGGGCAACCATTCGGCTTCAGAAACTGATTGATACTTCTCACCGTGTTCTGCAGCGAGGTCTTTACCGAGCGGTACGAGATATTCGCCGGGATACAGGCCCGATGGGATTTCGCCAATGTCTTCACCGAGTGCTTCGCGATAACGCAAGTGGGCGGACCGGGCGACAACGTCGATCTGCACGCCAGCATCATTTATGTAATACTCTTTCGTGACGGCATAGCCGCATGTGCTGAGCAGTCTGGCTAGTGCATCTCCGAAAACTGCACCTCGGCAATGGCCCACATGGAGCGGACCGGTTGGGTTTACAGAGACATACTCAACATTCACTTTTTCACCGGCGCCGAGATCGGAAGTGCCGAACGTTTCACCTGCTTCAAGCGCTGCGCTCAGAACTTTGGGCCAGAAGTTGCTTTCAAGCCTCAGGTTTATGAAACCGGGCCCAGCGATTTCCGCCGTCTGAATGTCTGGGTCTGCCGAGATTTTCTCAACAAGCGCTTCTGCGAGGGTGCGTGATGCCATCTTGGCCGGTTTGGCCAAAACCATGGCAACGTTGGTGGCCATATCGCCATGGCTGCTGTCGCGCGGCGGCTCAACAACAAACCTGCTGGTATCCAGGACTTCAGGAAGCACGCCTTCTTTTTGAAGCGCATCAACAGATGTCTTCACCACGTCACGAAAGTGATTGAATATATTCACGGCAGGCACAACTTGTGTTTGATTTCGAGAGGTAAGTCGCTTGGATTGCCTGACAAATCTTCACTCGCCGCTTCTGCAATGCCAATCTATGACGCGAATTAACGGAAAAGCGGGTCTAGGTCAAATAGCCGCTTGTGTTCGTCCATAGCGAACCGGTCGGTCATGCCTGCCACAAAATCACAGATATCCCGTGCTCTTACGTCATCAATTTCGTCTGCTTTGTGAGCCAGAATGGTTCCTTGAAGCGCCTTTGGGTCTGTCATGTAAATTTCAAACAGGTCCGATACCAGCCGCTTGGCCCGATCCATGATATTCACGACCTTCTCGTGCTTGTACATTTGCCGGGTGAGGAACCGTTGCAGTATCCGGTTATCCTCGGCCACTTGGGGTGAAAACCCCACAAGCGGGATCTCCATATTGCGAACATCATCCGGCTGTGAAAGCTGAACCTTGTTTGCGCGTTTGCGCGTTTCGGTGATGACATCTGATACCATTTTCGAAATTACCCGCCGAACGGTCTCGTGCACCATCCGGGATCGGTCGATATCAGGATATTTCGTCAAGACCTCGCTCAGGGCTGCACTGGCCAGTGGAATATCGGCAAGGTCAATTACATCGAAAAGCCCTGCCCTCAATCCATCATCCATATCATGGGCGTTGTAGGCAATGTCGTCGGAAATGGCGGCAACCTGGGCCTCGGCGGAGGCGAACGTGCTGAGCATGAATGAAGATATGTGCGGGAATTCCGTGAAGGCAGTGGGAATTCCTCTTTCCGCGTAGCGTGCCGTTGGTCCTCCGTCCGGTGTGGTGATTGGTCCGTTGTGCTTGATCAGGCCCTCGAGGGTTTCCCAAGTCAGGTTCAAACCATCGAAATCGGCATAGCGGCGTTCCAGAGAGGTCACAATACGCAGGGTTTGAGCATTGTGATCAAACCCTCCCCACGGCGCCATGCAGGCGCCCAGAGCGGCCTCACCTGCGTGTCCGAATGGCGTATGACCTAAGTCATGTGCAAGGGAAAGGGCTTCAGTCAAATCTTCATTGAGACCGAGCGATCGGGCAATCGACCTTGCGATCTGCGCAACCTCCAGAGAATGCGTCAGCCGGGTCCTATAATGATCGCCTTCGTGATAGACAAAAACCTGCGTCTTGTGTTTCAACCTGCGCAAGGCAGTCGAATGGATGATCCTGTCGCGATCGCGCTGATAGTGTTCCCGGTCCGGGCTTGCCGGTTCGTCAAACAAGCGCCCGCGGCTCGTCTCCCTGGTTGCAGCAATCGGCAACATGGTCCGAGCCCCTTCACCATTCGTTGATTCCAGGATTGACATTCTCTCCCTCTCTTCTAGATATGAAGAAACACTTCGAACCCAAGGGACCGAGCGTCTATTATGACAACCGCATCTGAAACAAGTGTTACTGTCTCCGCCGCGGCAGCCAAACGCATTGGAGCGCTTCTCGCCACGGAGCCAGATAAACAGGCTCTTCGGGTCTCAGTTTCCGGCGGCGGCTGCTCAGGCTTTCAATATGGCTTTGAGCTGACTGGCGATGCTCTTGAGGACGATCTCGTCCTGGAACGGGGCGGGATCAAGGTCTACGTAGATTCGATCTCGCTAATGTATATGGAAGGTTCTGAGATCGATTTTGTCGATGACCTGATCGGTCAGGCGTTTCAAATCAACAATCCAAACGCAACTGCTGCATGTGGCTGCGGCACGAGTTTCTCCATCTAGACATCTAGTCCGATAAGCCGATAGCCCTCGCGCCAATGCTCTTTGTCTTCGTCCCACTCGCATAGCTGCAAGTGGCTCTCGAGCAGTCGCATTTCATCGTAAGTGTCGGGCAGTTCCTTCTGGTATTGTTCCATGTGCCAGGCACTTTTTTCCATCTTTCCCAGTTGCGCATAAGCGATCGCGATCTGCTGATGAGCATAGAAAATCGGCAATTTCAGCATCGTTTTCAGAACATTGATTGATTTTTCATATTTCCTGAGGTTGTAGTAGGCCTCCGCCGGAACCTCCTTCCTCAGATATTCCTGGCTGAACGGATCCAGTTTGATGGCCTGATTGTAGGGTCTCGATGGCACCTTTCGGATCTCCGGTATAGGTCTGCAACATGGCCCAGTAACCCAGAACCTGCGCGCTGTTGGGGTTGAGAGCCTTGGCTCTCAGCAAATGTTCTCTTGCAGGTCAATTGCCTCATGGTCTCTCCAAAGGCAGCATGAGAACGATTAGTCACTAGGATCGAGTTCAAGAGCCTTCTTGCTAAACTCATAGGCTCGGTCGAGCGGATTGTCGTCATAGGTCGAAAGATCCCAGACAGACATACCCTCCGCAATACCGATGCCTGATATGCAGGAGTACATTCCGGATCAATTTCGATGGACTGTTTGTAAAAGGCGATGGCCTTTTTGATGCTGTCTCCACGTCTTGAAATGGCGTGGTTCCCTCTGAGGAGGTAGTCAAACGCAGACAAGCTAGCAGTTGGTTTGTGTTTGACCCAATCGGCACCAGCTTCAATTATCCTGCCCGGCAGAACGGCCATGATCGATCTGACAACATCGTCCTGAACCTCAAAGATGTCTTCCAGCTGCTGGTCATATCGGTCGGCCCACACGTGGCCGCCGCCAATCGCGTCAATCAACTGGGCAGTGACCCTCACGCGATTGCCTGTTTTGCTGACAGAGCCTTCGACCACATATGAATGTCCAGTTGCCGGGCAATTTCCTTGATATCGGCCGCCTGCTCCTTGAAGGCGAAAGATGAATTCCTTGAGATAACAAACAGCTCGGAAAATCTGGAAAGCTCGGTGATGATATCTTCCGATATGCCGTCGGAGCAATAATCCTGATCAGCGTCACCGGACATGTTGTCAAAAGCCAGAACTACAATTGATGGTTTTCAGATACCAATACCGGATCGCGTTTCTTGGGCTCAGGCACGCTTTTCTCCGGAGTCCACTTGTAGATGCGAATGGGCTTTTCGATGTCTTTTACGAGCTTATTCCGTTGCAAAACTGATTGCTGAATTGGTTTGAAGGTGCTCTGGAATTTGAGATTTCCTTGGCCTTCTTTGTGATCAGGCTGTTGGACTGGCTTGCGGGATTATTTTTACAAGTTTTCTGAGGTTCTGAGCGGTTGCAGCGAGGTGGAATTCGTCTTTTGCGCCGCAGGGGCCACGCAATCGGAGCCGATCGCGTTTCAGGATGCGTTTGAGATGAGCGAACAACATCTCCACCCTTTTGCGCAGTTTGCATGATATAGCATAATCGATGGTCTTGGTGATGTTACGTGCTCTATCACGGGAGGCTTCATGGATGGCTCTTGTAACTTTGCGTTGCGGCTCTTTTGGACAGCATCGTTGCTTTAGTGAGCAGGCCTCACAATCGGCCTTGCGAGCGCGATAACGAAGCCCTCCCTATTTGGCAGGCTTCGGTGTTCCTGGTGCTTTGCAGGCGCGGCGATACTGTTTGAGCTCTTTGCCACCGGGGCAGACGTAGGCGTCGTTATCTGCATCATAGGTAAAGTCAGATCTCTGGAATGTTCCGTCCGTTCGCCCGGATTTGTCGACCACTGGAATGTGAGGAGCGCTGCCGCGCTCTTGAAGCCGCCATTCAAGCAATGGGCGGCCTGTACCCTAAGCGGTGTCTGCGATCATGCGTTCTGGATGAATGTCGCAAGTCTCATTGGTCCTATCGAGCATGGTTTGCATGGCACCCAGCTCGGCCTGTCTAACGGATCGCGTGGCCTCAACGTCCAAAATCACTGCGTTATCGGTATCGATCATATAATGGGACGAATAGGCAAAATATGCAGGCCCCTTGCGAGCCGCCGTCCATTGAGACGCGGGATCGGAATGGGAAGTGAACTTGGGTTGCACAGGTGTGGCGGCACCAAAGGCCGCTTCCTCTAATGTCTCCAGATATTCAAGCACCGCACGAGGCGTTGTCTGGGGATCAGTCATGTCGGGTGTCCAATCCGACAAAGGGGACGAATTCTGCCGGTTGGTGTCGGCTTCGATCAGACTGGCATCGACGGCCAGCCGTTGGCCGCCGACCAACCCTTCTTCAAGGCATCTGGCGACTGCCAGCTCAAACACACGGCGCAACAGGTCACTTTCACGAAAGCGGCCATGCCGGTTTTTGGAGAAAGTAGAATGATCGGGAACGGCGCCTGTCAGATCGAGCCGACAGAACCAGCGGGAGGCCACGTTCAGATGAACCTCATCACAAAGCCGACGCTCCGACCGAATGCCCATGATGTAACCGACTAACAACATGCGGAGCATCAACTCGGGCTCTATCGATGGTCTTCCAGTTAAGCTGTAATACGGCGCCAAATGTTTGCGGATACTACCCAGATCAACAAATCGATCAAGGCAACGCAACAGATGATCTGCAGGAACGTGATCTTCAAGGCTGAAATCATAAAACAGGCCGGCTTCAGCTTCTTTTCCTGGACCCATCATCGCATTCAGTCTCCCAAATCACTTGGAAAACTGAATCACCCAAAATGGCCATCAATCCGGCGACTTTTTCAACGGAATAAGGCCTTGCTGCGACCTTGACTTGACGCCGTCACCGTAAATGTCGTCACCGTCAATAATTACATCGCCCAGATTGATGCCGATCCTCAGGTCGATTGGTCCTTCTTGCGCGGAGTTGGTTCTTTGAATTGCAATTGCGCAGTTAACAGCAGCCACAACGGAACCGAATTCAACGAGTGTTCCATCTCCCATCAGTTTCACGATGCGACCGGAATGACGTTCAATTTCTGGATCAAAAATGTTTGCCCTTTGGGATTTGAGCGCTGCGAGTGTGCCGGCTTCATCAACCGACATAAGAGCCCACCACATCAGCGGCCATTATTGCTGCAAGTTTGCGCCCCATAGGAGTCTCCTCAATTAAAGACCTTAAAGGGCCAGCAAACTTGAATCTACGGCTTTCATCCATTCATTCCAGCGAATTGGACAGCGTGCCGTTCTCGAAATTTTCAAAGGCTTCTGGCGTATCCAAATCGATCAGAATCGAGCGGCTGGATATTTCCACTTCGCACACAGAATCACTGAATTCGGCCATCAAATGCTTTGCACCGATATCCCCACTCAAGCCCTGCATGACATCGAAGAATTCTGCTCCCCAGAGAATCGGGTTGCCGCGCTTGCGTCTATACTGAGGCACGCAGATGCCGCGTCCTTCTTCAGGATCAAAGGCAGAAACAAGCTTGTTGATCGATGCAGGCGAGATAAACGGCATGTCGCCCAATGCCACTATTGCTCCGTCTGCAGTCTTGGAAACCGTATTGATGCCTTGCTTCAGAGAACTCGAGATTCCTTGTTTATAGTCGGGATTCTGCACAAACCTTATATTGAGGCCTTCGAGAGCCTGTTCCACCAATTCAGTTTCATGCCCTGTAACAACAACGATTTCCGAAACTCTGGACTGTGCGATTTTCTGAACGGTTCTTCGGATTACCGGAACGCCATCCAGTTCCTTTAACAGCTTGTTGGTTTCACCCATACGGGTCGAACGCCCCGCGCCCAGGATAATCGCTGCAATTCTGGGTTCTGATTTTCCGCCTGCGTTGTCACCAGTGTTTTCCCGCGGCCTGGGCCGGGACGGAATTTCCTTCAACAACCCCCCTACCCCCATGCTCATAATGTCCTCGCGACCAACTTTGACATCGGCCAGAATGCGCTGCAGCACCCAATCAAATCCGTTCAGCTTCGGTGACCGTGCGCAGGAGGGAACGCCCACGACCGGTACATTCCCGAAGCTTCCGAGCATGAGCAGATTGCCGGGATCAACGGGCATCCCTAGATGAACGACTTCACCGCCCACGGTCTGGAGGCCCGCCGGTATGACGTCTAGCCTGTCAACAATCGCCGATGCCCCAAAGATGAGAAGCGGATTTCCGCGTCCCCGGAGCGACGCAACTGAGCTAGCGACTTCGTCTTCTGCATGGCCGCAATAGAGAATTTCACCCAGCTGCGCGTTGCAGTTTTTCAACCGGTCTGAAATGACGGCAACCGTCTTGTCCAGGATCGACGGCTTCGTATGAGGGAGCCGCGTGAGGATAAGATCGGCAGTTCCAACCCTGAATGGTGAAAGGCTGACAATCGGATCACCGGCTTTTGCTATTTTGACAGCCTGGTCAATGATGGTCTTGGGGACCGCGAACGGAATGATTTTTACCGTGGCCAGCATTTGTCGGGCTGCAGACTGGGAATGTCGGGGCAATGTGGCAACCGTCAGGCTCTCGTCCAACCGATTGATCTGATGCAACCGTTCTTCGTCGATAACTGCAAGGCCATCAGCGTCGCCATATATGTTTGATCTGCCCGTAAACGGTTCCGAGAAAGTTGTGTTCGCTCCAGCCAGAGACGAGGCAATTGCTGCCGCAGCTTCATCCTCGTGCAGGTCGCCCGCTTCAAGAGTAGCAACTATGACATTTTCTACGCCTGCGTCCTGAAGTGCTTTGATGTCGCTTGGCGCGAGCGTTCGCCCTTTCTTGAGGGTTTGATCGCTGACTTTCAAAGAATGGGCAAGAATTGAACCGGCCGCATCATCCGTGGATTTGGATGAAAAGATCATTCCGCATCCTCACCCAACCTCAAGTGTTGAATGACCTGAGCCATGATGGCGATTGCGATTTCAGATTGTCCTTTGGCGCCGATATTCAATCCTATTGGCCCTCGGATCCGTATCAGTTGCGCTTCATCGAAACCAAGCTCTTTAAGCCGCTCCAGGCGGTTTGCATGCGTGCGGCGTGAGCCAAGTGCGCCAATGTAATAGACATCTGATTTCAGTGCGTATGAGAGTGCAGGGTCGTCGATCTTCGGATCGTGGGTCAGGGCAATGAATGCTGTTCGTGCATCGAGGTCAAAACTCTCAAGCACCTCGTCTGGCCAATCGTCGTAAAGCGCCACGCCAGGGAACCTTGCCTCTGTCGCAAACGCACCTCTTGGGTCAATGACGGTGACATCATGACCAACTGCTTGCGCGAGAGGAAACAGCGACTGCGCAATATGAACAGCGCCGATAACCATCATCTTCAGGGGAGGATTATGGGTATCGATGAAATATTCAGCGCCTTCAAACTGGACGGTCTGGGATTTGTCGAACCGAAAGGCCGACCGCAGTTCAGCTTCCAACTGATCGCCTGACAGATTCTCAAATTCGACCAGTCTTTGTTCACCGCTTGCGAGAGTCGTCACAATGGCAACCGCTCTGCGGTTGGCCTTTGCGGAAAGAACCGATTGGAGAAGTGCACGTTTCATGAAGTTTAGTTGCCCAATGGTTCGACAAAAATTCTGATGCAACCACCGCAGGCCAGTCCGACTTCCCACGCCGTTTCATTCGACACACCAAATTCGAGCATTTTCGGTTCGCCACTGTCGATGATGTCGATTGCTTCAGTTACAACAGCACCTTCTACACAGCCTCCCGAGACGGAACCCATGAAGTTGCCTTCGTGATCAATAACCAGTTGCGACCCGGTTGGCTGCGGGGCTGATCCCCAGGTTTCTATTACCGTGGCAATAGCAAGGTTTCGGCCCTCATCAAGCCAGTCCTTTGCGTCATTCAAGATGCTCATTTCAGGCGCCGTCATTGAAATCACCTATTATGCAGATGCCGTCCGCAACCATTTCTGCGGATTATAGCGTTCCTTACCAGAATATGTGAGTGACTGTGCCAACTCTTCAAGAGAGGCAAGAGAGTGAACCGGGCGAAATTCATCCACATGACTGAGAATTGCACGGATTCCGCCAGCACGCGCTTCAAAACCATCAAATCTGAGCAATGGATTGAGCCATATGAGTCTTTTGGCGCTGCGCCCAAGTCTGGCTATTTCGGTTTCCAGTTGATCACTGTCATCGCGGTCCAGCCCGTCTGAAATCAACAAGACATGTGCACCTTGTGCCAGGACGCATCTGGACCAATTGAAATTAAAATCGTGCAGACAGTGACCAATCCGCGTTCCACCGGACCAATCCTTGGCCTGTTTGGTGACTTCCTCGATCGCTTCGTCCACATCTTTCAATTTGAGCGCGCGTGTGATGTTTGTGAGCCTGGTCCCAAACAGGAAAACGTGAACCCTGCTGCGATCACTGGCCAGCGCATGAAGGAAATGCAGAAACATGCGGGAGCAACCTGACATGGAGCCGGATATATCGCAAAGCACCACCAATGGCGGTTCCCTTGTGGCGGGACTGCGACGCTTTAGCTCTGTGAGGCCGGCGCTGGAGCGAGCCGCTGATTTGAGCGTTCTCCGCATATCGACAACTCCCCGCACAGTTGACTTGAAACGCCGCGTTTTGACCTCCAACGCTTTCTGTCTCAAGGCCGCAATCGCCCGTTTGGCGTCCGCCTGTTCTTCGGCGCTCATCTGTTCAAAATCCTTGTGGCGCAGGATTTCCTTGGCACTGAACGTGTGGGTTGCATCCACCTCGATCACGTTTGGCGGTTCCTTGCGCACGGTCTTCATGTCCGCTTCATTGAACATGGCGCTTGCGAGCCGGCGGTGCCCTGCTTTTTTCTTTTCCTGTCCAGCCGGTCTGCTCACCTCCTGAAAGAACATCTGCATAAGTTGTTCAACCATTTTTGGCTTTTGCCAGAACGCCTGGAACGTCTGGTCAAACAATGTTCTCTGTTCCAAACGTTTCACGAAAACAGAGTGCAGTGCCCAATAGAAATCTTCTCGTGATCGAAGGCATCCCGCCTGGGAGGCATCCAGTGCCGCGATCACCTGCCCCGGACCGATCGGCAGGCCTGTATCGCGCAGGAGCCGCGCAAAATACACAATGTTCTCGGAGAGCTTGCCTCCAGCGTCTTTTGAAATTGCAGCAGCGTTCGCCATCACGCCGTTTTGGTTCGGAGGTCTGATTGAATTTCTTCCAGCAGTCGTTTGGTTTCGGAGCCTTCCATTCGCGCAATATCGTCCTGATATTTCAGGAGCACACCGAGCGTGTCGTTTATGATTTCAGGATTGAGCGCAATCTGGTCGAGTTCGTGTAATGCCGATACCCAGTCCAGCGTCTCGGCAATCCCGGGGTGCTTGAACAGTTCCTGATCTCGAAGGCTTTGCACAAATACAACAACCTGCTCAGCCAGTGCACCTGAAGCTTCAGGTGCGCGGGCGCGGATAATGGCCAATTCACGCTCCGCATCGGGATAGCTAACCCAATGATAGAGACAGCGGCGTTTCAGTGCGTCATGAATTTCCCGAGTGCGATTTGATGTAATAATGACAATTGGAGGTTCAGCGGCCTTGATGGTTCCCAGCTCTGGGATTGTTATCTGAAAGTCCGACAATACTTCGAGCAAGAAGGCCTCAAATGCCTCATCGGTCCGATCGAGTTCGTCGATCAATAGAACCGGCGCCCTGCCATCACTATTTTTAAGCGCTTGCAAAAGCGGCCTGCGAATTAGAAAGCGCTCAGAGAATATGTCAGCAGAAATATCTTCGCGTTTCACTTCGCCGGTTGCCTCAGCGAGACGAATTACGATCATTTGGCTTGCGTAATTCCACTCGTAGACGGCAGAATTCACATCCAAACCTTCATAGCATTGCAACCGGATGAGAGGTCGGTTCAGGGCGTTTGCGAGAACGTTTGCGATTTCTGTTTTGCCGACCCCTGCCTCGCCTTCCAGCAGAATTGGTCGTTCAAGTTTCAGGCTCAAGTAAAGTACTGTCGCCAGAGCGCGGTCGGCCACATAGTTTTGTGATGCCAGGATATCTTGCGTTTCGTCGATTGATCCAGGAATTGATTTTGTCATTTTGCCTGTCAGATGCTGGAGGTCATGCCCCTGTCTTAGACGGCGCTTCGGAGAGCGTCTACAAATTTTGCATCACAACTGACTGGATCAAAATGCCGATTTTGTTCGGTTATCTGCCCTTTCTCGCACCCATTAACCAAAATCGGATTCGTACCCACTTTTGTGGATTGCCACCAATAGCGACTGTTACCGTCAAAGGGTTGAACCAGGACTGGTCACTCAAGGCTGGTGGGATAACAGGAGTAAAATGAGCGGGCCGGCAACGGCCCAATGAACATTCAATACGCCGAACCGGGGAGGCGTTTAAAATGAGAGTATTCGTTCTAGGGGGCGATGGCTTTTGCTGCTGGCCGACTGTCCTGCGCCTATCAAATTCTGTTCACGACGTCACAATCGTTGACAACTTTTCAAGACGCGAAATAGACCGTGATCTGGGGATGCAAGGTCTAAGAGTCTGGTTCAAAACTATTTCAGGGTTTTCCTGCCCTTGCGAGATGTCTGGTGACGCGTCGGATGTGTGCGATGGTGATCCGGGCCGCCGCGCTTGCGATGGATTTTTCCCGGTCTTTTGACAGACGGCGGCATCGTCCGAGCCAGGCAAGGGTGCGTTCGACGACCCAACGGCGGGGGAGACCCTTGAAGCCCCCGGCTATGTGGGAGCGTTTGACGATCTCAACGGTCCAGCGCCCGATGGCTTTCAAGGCGTCGCGCAGCTTTGGCCCGGCCTGGCCGCCATCGGCAAAAATAGGGCGCAACATGGCAAACCGCACGGCCACGGCTTTCAGCACATCCGGCGCACCGTCCCGGTCCCGGATCCCGGCACTGTGCCCCACCCATCCGACCAGCAAGCCAAGCGTGTCGGTGACGATAGGGCGCTTGCGACCCTTGATCCGCTTGCCCACGTCATAGCCGGTAACCCCGCCCCTTTCCGTGGCTTTCACGCTCTGGCTGTCGAGGATACCGGCGGGCGGGCGGGCCTTGCGACCCTCGGCCAGACGCGCCATCCCGACAAGCGCGCGGGTCATCTCGTCCAGTCGTCCGTCAGTGCGCCAGCCCTGAAAATACCCCCGCACCGTCGAAACCGGTGGAAAGGCGTTCGGCAACAGCCGCCACTGGCAACCGGTTGTCGCAATGTAAAGGAGCGCATCGAACACAGGGCGCAAGGTCGGTCTTGCGCGGCCGGCCGGTGGACGTGTGCGACAGCATCAAAGGTTCAATGATCGCCCCTTCCGCGGCGGGCAGGTCGCTTGCATACCTGCCGCCCGTTCGGGCATGTTGGCGGCGAGTGAGGTCGGTCCAGGCCATCGTGATCTCCATTCAGTTTCACAAGCGAACAGAACCACAACCGGCTGAATTCACTCAACCAGTTGCAAATCAGAACTCTAACGCCTATCAGTTCACTTGGCCGCAGATTGAACCGCTGGAAACAAGTCAGCGGGCGCACAGTCAAAGCACATAACATCGACCTTGCGGAAAATTACGAGGACCTCCTGAAGATGCTTGAGGCTGAACGGCCCGATATGATCGTACATTTTGCCGAGTAGCGGGCAGCAGCGCCCTTCTCCACGAAGTCCGCGCGGCACAAGAACTATACAATGCGAAGCTAATGTGTGTGGCACCGAGCATGTGCTGAACGCAATTGTAGAAATTGGCACCGAGGCCCATCTTGTGCATCTCAGGACCATGGGGTGTATGGTTATGGCGGAACTGACGCCGCGCTACCCGATGGCTATATGCCGGTTTATGTATGCTGTGAAAGCGGAGACCTGAAACGCCAGGAGATCGTACATCCATCCGATCCGGGATCAGTTTACCATCTCACGAAGGTGATGGACCATCACGCTTTTCGGTACTACGCGAAAAATGATGGCATCCTGATTACCGGTCTGCATCCGGGCATCGTCTGGGGAACACAAACCCCCGAGACCGAGCTGCATGAGGATTTGATCAATCGTTATGACTATGATGGGGACTATGGAACCGTGCTGAACCGGTTCCTCCTTCAATCGGCCATCAGGTACCCGCTGACGGCTCACGGCACGGGTGGGCAGACAAGGGCATTCATCCATATACGCGATACCGTGAAATGCATTGAACTCGCGCTGCTTAACCCACCGGAAGCTGGGGAGCGTGTCCAGATCGCAAACCAGATGGCAGAAACCAGGCGCGTAAACGAACTGGCTCAAATGGTCGCCGAGCATACGGGATCCGAAATTGCATATGTGGACAACCCCCGGAATGAAGCAGCCCGGAACGACCTCAATGTCAAAAACAACGTATTGCGCGGGTTTGGTTGGAAGCCGATAACCTTGGCAGACGGATTGCTTGAAGAAGTTGAACAGGCCGCCCGGCGTTACAGGCATTGGTGCGATTGCTCGAAAATTCCGGCAATATCGATCTGGACCGCGCGACAGGTCCCGGGAATCCCCATGCTTGCAAGACTAGCGGCCGAATGACGGGAGGACTTGGAACCCTTTTAGTTACAGGGGGCGCCGGTTTTGTTGGAAGCAATCTCATCAGGCGCATTCGAGAACGGCAGATATCAGCCCGCATCCGCGTCATTGACAACGAGAGCGCCGGGCATCACAAGTTTCTTGATGGATTGGAAGTTGATGACTTCATCTCTGGCGACATCCGCTGCCGGGACGATCTGAGACAAGCGCTGTCAGGCATAGACCATGTGGTGCACTTGGCCGTCGACACCGGTGTTCTGGGTTCCATCGAACAGCCTACGAACAATTTTCAAGAGAACATTGTTGCGAGCTACGGCCTTCTGGAAGAAATGCGTGGGTGTGGGGTTGGAAGTATCGTCAATGCTTCCACCGGCGGCGCCATTATCGGAAATTGCGAACCCCCGGTTCATACGGCGATGGCGCCAAACCCATTGTCCCCCTACGGAGCGTCAAAGCTTGCCGTGGAAGGTTACTGCTCAGCGTTTTCGGCGGCCTTCGGAATGAAAGCGATCTCGTTGCGTTCCAATGTCTACGGACCTTTCTCGCATCACAAGGGAACGCGGTGGCAACGTTTATGCGTGCCATTTCGGCCGGTGAGCCAATTGTCATTTATGGCGATGGCAGTCAAACGAGAGACTTCATCCAATGCCCGCGATCTGGCAGACGGAATTATTCTGGCCCTTGGTTCACGCGAAACAGGTGTCTTTCAATTGGGGAGTGGCAAGCCAACCACAGTCCTCGAACTGGCGACTGATACTGCGGCTGACTGGCTCAGGCTCTCCGAGGGGGTCCCAATCGATGTTCGGCCTGCTTCACCATGGAAAACAAGGGAGGTTTTCCATGGCAGCGGCTGTTCAACTGAGAGCGGACTTTTTGGGCGATGACCTGCCTCGCACAGCGCGCAAGAGCGAAGAGGCGGATCAGACGCGGCAGCTTCTTGCCTTGCCGGTGATCCTCGACGGTGGGTCTCGCCGCGAGGCCGCGCGCACCGGCGGCGGGGGCCTGCAGGTGATGCGGGACCGGGTGTTGCGCTTCAATGCCGTCCATACCGGGCTTTGGCCCCGCCTCAACAGTCGCTGCCAGCGCCGTGCGGTGTTCGTCTGTCAGATCACAAGATCAACCGCATCAATGAACTCATACCTTGGAACTGGCAGCCCGAAAATACTCAAAACGCGGGATGACCGGACGGATACCAACAAAGCTCATCAGAGGAAGAATTCAAGCTAGCAAAAGATGCAAAACCTGTAGCCAAACAGCGCCTCGCCAAAATGTATGAAACCCGCGACGCAAATTTTGCAAATGGGCGCGATGTCCGCAACTTGTTTGACGACTGTGTTTCAAATTTGGCTATCAGCCTACAAGATGAAAAATCACCCGATGCAGAAAGCCTTTCTACAATAACGGCCACGGACATTCAGCCGCCAACCAGATCTCATTAAAATCACCACACCTGAGCGTCTATATTTCAATGAATGCTCCATGCAGGCCGAGTGGAAGGGCTAAGTCTAGTTCAGCTTTCATGACTGGGCCATCAGACAGATGCGCTCCTTCATAAATTGACAGGTTGGTTACACCTTTCCCCCAATCAAGTGCAGTTCCCATTATCCAAAACTCATTTTCACGTCCAGGTTTTGGAACAATTAAGTGTTCTTCGAGAATTTCAGTTTTTTCCGCGTCAACGAAAGAATGTTTTCCTGATAGGCGATCAACCAAAAGCAGGCGGTTGAAGCCGAAAACTTCTGCTCCACCGGGCTGGGAAAGCATAAGAGCATAGCGATGCCGCAAAAGGTTTTCGCGAACGTCCGTTTGAATAAACTCAACTTGACCCATTTCAGGGCATTCCTCTAGTCTAGCAGTTTTCGAGTTCAAATTGACCTTGGCTTGGACATAGCGTGAGGCAGCAGACGCACCTCCATCCCAACTGCCATCCATTGCTGCAAACGCATCTTGTGTCATGAAACTGGGGTTGTCGTGAAGAGCAAAATCAAAGCCAATCTCGGTCGGGCTAATGTCATAGGCATTGCCAAAGTGAAATACCCAGAACGGATCAATCTCGATAGTAGACACATTAGTGAGATCATCTTTGTCGATGACCAATATTTGGGTTGGCTGCTTCGCATTCCATTCGAACCAGTCAACGAAAGTGTCAGCTGTGGTATTTGATGCTGCATAGGGCGGTGCAACAATCACGATTTTCGACCCTGTAATCATGAAATCATGGATCATAGGTGTCGCGGTTTGAGGCAAGACATGAGTTCGTAAAAGCTGACCATTGACTGAAATATGATAGAGAATCAGTGCCGCAGGGTCTGCAGAGTACCCAATATTCCACATTGAGCCATCCTGATCCATACGAGGATGCGCACCGAACGGAAGCCCTTTGGTTTCTGGGGACCAATCTTTGCGTACCTCTGTCTTCAACGTTTTTGGGTCAATGACGTGAGCAGACCCGCCCTCCCACAAAGCTAGCAGTTCTCCTGCATGCTGCACGAAACTGATGTTTCCGACGTTCTGTCCATCAGCAGACCCACCAGAGCCTAAATTATACCCATGTGTGCCAAATGCTGAAAACAGGATGCCTCCAGCGTCAGCTTCCGCAATATTTCGTCCGGTCTCAACTAGTCGACCATGGTGAGAGACACTGTTGCTTGCAAAAGTGAACTTCTGAATCATCCCCGGAGCATCGAACCAATGGTCGAATCGATCCGGCCCAATATTGTGCAGCGCAGGCCCATTGCGGTAAAAATGACCTTGCAGATCAAGTGGTACACGCCCTGACACAATGCGAAGGTTTGCGTGAAGCTCGGTCTCTCGTGTTCCAAGGTACCCAAGCAGCCAAGGTTTTTCTTTAAGTGCTTTCAGGAAAGATGCTTGATCTCCAATAGATGGCTTTGCTTGTAAGGTACGTGGCAGCGCGGAAGCTGTTATCAACCCCATCAATGTTTTGGTGAACGTGCGTCGATCCATTCTTCAGCCTCCGTTCAATTTGATGTGGAGTTCTTTTGGCTCCCCATCAAATTCAAACTGAAATTCTTCAAATTTGGGGGTAGAAAATCCTATTGTTGGATTGTTTGAAAAACCAAATGGCTCATTCGGAGCACCAAAAAGATTCCTGTCCAGTTCTTCATTTTCATTCAAATCTTGAAATAGGGCGACACCATAAGTTCCGGGTTCAAGACCCTTGATTTCTAGCTCTGTCACACCAAGTTTTGCAGGACCAGCAGCTCCTGCGGTTACATCGCCTTTCTCAAATGCTTCTGGGCTGGAATAGATTGCAGCGCGAATATTGCCCGTAGTAGATGCTGTTTCTACGGAAAGTCTTAGTGTCTCAGCGATTGCTGTCGTTGCATAAGCCAAGGCAAGGGTCATAGCGAGTATCATCGTTTTGTACATTTTTATCATCATGTTAAGTTACGGTGATATGAGACTGAACTATTGGTTTTTGTAGGGCAAGGCTTACCTCTTGATGAATACACCAACCATAGATTGTAGTTCGTGAAAGACGGGAAATTGGAACTCACGAAGCGTGAAATTTTGGAAGTGCCAAAGGAACCTGAATGGAAACATTACGCATAACAACAAAAGTTGCCACCAACTCGCTTCGAAATTCAACGTTCTGGATAATCAACTTTGGTGTTATTGCTATTTGCTATCTGAGTGGGCCTTTTGGAACACTTGAAGCACTGCCAAATGGCTTCAGATTGATCTACTGGGGATCGATTGTATTGACGACCAATTTGCTTGCTTTGTGGATGCACGCGCTGATCCGCACGAGGGATTACATCGCGTTTTCAAAAATTTCTATTGTTAGCATCGTATTTGGCCTGCTCGTAGCGGGGGTTGTCATTCTGATCAGCTTATCGCTCTTGCCTCCGATCCAGAGGTATCCGGGTCACACTGAATTGCTGTCATACAGCTTCCCCAGTGCAACAGTAATTTTTTTGCTATCTGTTCTTGTGATACGTTCGATGTTTACACCGAATAAAGAGACTATTAAGAAGCGTCCAGCACTGCTTGATCGATTGAAAAAACACTCAAATGCTCAGACTATATTGTTATTGTCCGCGCAAGATCACTATGTCGAAATAACGACCGAATTGGGAACTGAGTTGTGTTTGTTGCGTCTTAGTGATGCAATCGCGGAGGTTAGTCCAAAGGATGGATTCCAAATACACAGATCGCATTGGGTAGCAAAGTCAGCAGTTGTAAAACTGGAAACGAAAGGATCAATCGGGCAGGCGCAGTTGGTAGATGGAAGAACCTTGAAAGTCAGTCAATCGCGCCTCGCTAAGTTTAATGATTTTATGGATGAGGCTCAATAGTAACCACATGCTTACATCCTTTACAGAGCGCATTCCCCATGGCACATCCTCCCACAGAGGATGAATCACAAAACGTCAACTCCGGGAACCCACAATCGTTTCACCCATCAAATGGCGACGCTTTAATACTGCGGCTTACTGGCTCAGGCTCTCCGAGGGGGGGGGGGTCCCAATCGATGTTCGGCATGCTTCACAATGGAAAACAAGGGAGGTTTTCCATGGCAGCAGCTGGTCAACCGAGAGCGGACTTTCTGGGCGATAACCTGCCTCGCACAGCGCGCAAGAGCGAAGAGGCGGATCAGATGCGGCAGCTTCTTGCCTTGCCGGTGATCCTCGACGGTGGGTCTCGCCGCGAGGCCGCGCGCACCGGCGGCGTGGGCCTGCAGGTGATCCGGGACGGGGTGTTGCGCTTCAAGGCCGGCGGCGCGGAGGCCTTGGTGACCCGCAAGGCGCCCGGAAAGACGCCGATCCTGACAGACGAACACCGCACGGTGCTGGCAGTGACTGTTGAGGCGGGGCCAAAGCCCGATATGGACGGCATCGGGCGCTGGCGGCGGGTCGATCTGGCGCAGGGGGCGCAGGAGGAACCGGGCGTCTCGGTCAGACGCCGGGACGGGACCTTCGCGCCATCGGGGTCGCCATGGTGGGGGTCGCCAAGCTCTCCGCCCGCCCGCCGCACGACGCACAGCACGACGAGGCCATCGAGGCGTTCAAAAAAAGGGAATCATATACCAAAGTCCCAATCTATGCGCGTCATTCACTTTCTATGATTTTTACTGGTCGCAAAAGCCACGTTGCCAATTCTTCTGGCGTTGGATTTTGGCCGTCTGGGTTTTTAAGGCCAATCACTTCTTCCCTCTCCGCCTTACTTGGCTGGTAACTATGCGGCTTAACTTCAACGATTGGTACGGCATTTGTTTTAGTGTGGTTGCTCATTTCACAGTCTCCTCAAAAGATGTAGTAACATAAGGGACTTACATACTTGACTATGCATCGGGGTTGGTCACTAAAGCCTGCACCAAGGTTTCAAACTCCGAAATAGGCATGAGTTGTCCCGGTTTTTTTGGTCAGTTTGTAAGATGCGTTTGCGCCTTTCTCCATTGTTACGAGCGTACCGGCTCCATTAGTGGCAAGTTGACGGCTTCCAAGCTCGATGGTGGAGGATATGAAATTGAGGCATCAGAACTATATCGGGTCTGGCCTGCCATAACGATTGAAAAGGTTACAAATCCTAACAAGTTAGGAAGTGAAACCCCCCATGAAACCAATGCTTTGCAAGGCGAAATTGATGTGTTGCGCAAACAGATTGAGACCATGGGGGCAGAACGCGAGCGGACTCAGCTAACTGAAATTGTTGAAGATTTGCGAACGCGCCTTGATGCAGAGAGTGCCGAGCGCAGGGCATTGACCGCACAAATTACAGACCAACGTGCAAAGGTTGCAGAAGCGCCTAAGCGGGGTCTATGGATGCGCTTTTTGAGTTAATTTTGCTAGATTATCGATGGCTGGGCTTTGTCAACGTCGTCTTCGTCATTGCTCTTGTCGAAAGCTAAAACACCGCCACCCTCCTCTTCAACGTTAAACTCAACCCTGCTTTGCAGGATGATTTCTTCAACTACGGGACGAATCTGACCTTGTGACACGATAGCGGCGAACTGAGCGACGAGCATAGGAACGTTGATAATCTCTTCTACGCACGCAATATATCGATCAACTATCTTTTTAACAACGTACTTGGCAGTGGCTCGTTGACGTAACTTCTCTGTAATGGTCTCAGTCGTCTCTTCAGTTTTAACAACGAAAGTGATGGGGTATCTCTGATACTTTATCAATATCCAAGAAATATTTATCTGCGTCTACTGTCTCAGTAACTTGAAAAAAACGTCCAAGGGGGCGCATTACGAAGTCAATACCACCATCGTTTGCATTTGTTCTACCAGTCTTAAAGAGAGCCAAGTGCTCCTTGTTCAAAGCGTCTGTCGACCAACCCCAGAATAAGATTTTTTCAGAATAGTGTTGCTTTAAAATAGCATAGCTAACTATCTCGAAAACACGAGCATCCACATTTGGTCTCAAGAGCTGTTTAATAAAATCAATGGCTGATGAGGTATCTTTGTTTTGTATCTTAAGAAGTTGCGTACACTCATGCATGAACAAATTGAATGAGGCCACCCGCGTGCTGACATAGGATTTGATTATCTCAATCACTGACGTAGCGAGATTTATAGGTTCGCCATTTACCGTGACCTTTAGGAGCCTCTCGTTTATCCAATATTTGTTGGTCGAAGCGTCCCTGATGATTGGCAATGCATCTTCTGTTGGAAAATACTTTTTGAACTCTTCGTTTAATCTATGGTTGAGTGCGTGGTTTTGTAGTTTATTACCGAACGGTAGTTCCCGTTGTCTCTTGAAAAGTTGAGAAAACTGCACACCATCATAATCTGTATAACCTGAGTTCTCGTGGAACCCGTTCTCAATATAATCTTCGATTAGTACATACAGGGCGTAATGGTTGGCGAGACTTGCCCGTGACTTGGAGTTCCTATCCGCAGCCTTAGTTTTGGTGTTAAGATACTGGAGTAAGTTACTTTTTTCTATAGCTTCGTCACCATCAGCTCCCGTTTCGTGGCTCACTATTTCCACAATTTTGTCAGTGAACCCATGCTTATTTACTGGCATTGAATAGGTCCTCTACCGCATCTTCGACCCTAGCGTTTTTTACGCCATTGCGGTTTTTCTGCTTCGTTGTTTTTTGGGGCGCAGCTAAGTCTCGACCATCAATTTGGTCGAACTCAAGAACTCGGCGCAAGCCTATATCAACGTATTCAGAATGAGATTCAATGCCAATCGACTTGCGGCCTAATCTCTTCGCAACTGCGCATGTTGTGAACGTTCCCGAAAATGGGTCAAGAACGGTATCGCCTTCGTTAGAGCTTGCTAAAATGATGCGCTCAAGCAAAGCTTCTGGCTTCTGCGTTGGGTGGTTTTCATACTCTTCCATCCGATACCGAACCCTCGAAAACTCCCACAGGTTCCCCGGAACTTTTTTGGTGTTGTAAGGGGCTGGGACGGCTTTCCGATAGTCGATCAATTTTCGTTTGCAGCCTGTCTTTGCTTCCACAGCTATCGTATCAGCGTTGAACGTGTAGTTTTTCTTGTCCTTCACACATAACAGTAAGGGTTCATACATTGAGCCGTAGTGTTTTTTGGCTTGCATCCCAGAGCTATCATAACCCCAAATTATGCGAGACAGGACGTTGGTTTTGTCTCTCAGGTAGAGGTCAAGGTAGGGCATCGCTTGTGTGCTTGTCATGACGTACATCGACCCACGGTCTGAGAGCTTAGCGATGCAAAGTTCAAGCCATGCCAAGCCACTTGTCTTGTAGGGCATAGAAATCCCAGCCCTTGTCGCGGGCGATTTCACGGGCCTTTTCCTCAGCTCATTCAGGTATCTGGATATCACGCCCAAGTTCGACCTTTGCAGAGCGCGGGCGGACGATTACAAGGTCTTTGTCTGTTCATAGGAGGTTTCCATCCAAGAAAATCCCGACACACAAATTCCGAACGACCGGGGACCAATTCGACACCGACACGCCTATCATTCGGCAATAAATCATAAAACGCACCATCCCCGGCAGATGGGTCTACAAAGTTATAATGACTCTGATCAGCGTTATCTTCGGTCATTATTCGCAGAAAATCCTCATGGCATTTTCGGGCTATTCCGGGACGCGTAAAAAATCGATCCAAGTCTACCGTTTCCGGATTCACCCAACTTGGAATAACTGGATTTCTTGCCCACGCGACATTTCGCGCATTGCGCACTCTATCCAATACCGTCGCCGTCTGTGTGCGGGGCGGGAACAACGCCTTAGATATATCTTCCGGTTCTGCGTTGATAGGTGGTAGTGCTACAGTCTCATTCATTTCTGTTCCCTCATTAGTCTGCAATTAAATCGGCATAGGTCAGCCGTTTGCCTGTCATTCTCGCCACGGTTTCTGCCATGATCATTTCAGTATTCATTGGGCGCAAGTTGTGACATGTTGCAAATTCATTCACGTAGCGATGTAAGTGCTTTTCCGATATGTGGTGGAAGTTACCGTGGTAACCACGCTTCAATAGTGCCCAAAATGATTCGATTCCGTTAGTGTGCGCCATGTCTTTTACATATTCACTGGTTGAATGATTGACGGCCTTGTGATCGTAATCAACCATTCCCTTGTACGCTTTCGCTTCATCCGTGAAGAGTTGTGAACCCGGCTCCACTCTATCCCTGATAAAACCTTGCAAAGTTGACGAATCGGTATGATTCACGACTTTGGCAGTGACCTTGTTGGTCTTGCGGTCTTTCGCACCAACAATTGCAATCTTACCAACTGCGCCTCGGCCAGCACGTAGCTTCTTTTTGGAGTGCTTGTTTTTTTCCTTGCCGCCAATGTAAGTTTCATCGGCTTCTACAGGGCCAGAAAATAACGGGTTGCCAACCTCAAATGCTTTGCGCAAACGATGCGCAAGATGCCACGCTGACTTTTGCGTTATATTGAGATCACGATGCAACTTCATGCTGGATATTCCTTTGAGGCTTGTCAGGCACAAATATATAGCAATCGCCCAGACTTGATATCCCAGCTTCGTACCTTGCATAAGTGTACCTGTACGAAGTGAAAATTGAGGTCTATTCGGACAATCACGACACCGATGTGTCATTGATTTGTGTTTGATACCAGCCATCACATTGAACGAGCCACAGTGGGGGCAGAATGGACCTTGTGGCCAAATACGTGCTTCAAACCAAACCAGTGCGGCTTTATCATCAGGAAACATCTTCATCAGTTTTACAAGGCTGATGCCTTCACGATCTGATTTTCCAGGGGCTTTATGAGTCATCAACTTAATCTCCAATCGGTGACTCTACTGTATCAATGTTTGCATGGTAGTCAACACTTAAATTGGGACTTTGGTATATAATTCCCCAAAAAACGTCTGCGACGTCGTCGACCACATCCGCAGCCAATGGGGCGGCACGCCAATAGAGCTCCGGGTTCAGGACAAAGCCCGGATGGGTCAGAAGAACAAACGCACGCGACGCTGGGCGCGGCAGGGGACGCGGCCCCGCGCGCCGCACGATCAGCGGACCGAAGGGGCCTGTCTCTTCGGCGCCCTCTGCCCTGCCAGGGCCAAGAGCGACAGGCGGGTCATGCCCTGGTGCGACACTCACCCCATGGCTGAGCCTCTCAAGCTCATCAGTCAACAGGTCGAGGCCGGGGCACATGCCCTCCTGATCCCTGATCGAGCGGGAGGGCAGAGCTCATCCAAATGGGCTGTCCCCGACAACATCACCCTCGTCCCACGGCCGCCAAGGGCACCAGAGGTGAACCCGGTCGAGAACGTCTGGCCGTTCATCCGGGACACCTGGCTTTCGAACGCAGATCACTGCTGCCAAGCCTGGAACACCCTCAGGCATCAACCAGGGCGCGTCATCTCAATCGGAGGGCGCGAAGGGGCCCATCGGGGGGGATCATTGAGCGATGGTATGAGATCCAGAACGCAACAAAACGCTCTGCAAACGTTTGTTTCAAAGACTTCCGGTTGGGTGAGTTGAAACATACGTATTGCGATATCAAGAAGGCTAAGAAACAGTTCGGATTTGGGTGCAAAATTCCGCTGTCTGAAGGAATTTCAGTTACTTGGTATTGGTTTCAAGGGGCTAGCGCCCTTTGACTAATGTCCGCCTTACAGCCATAGTTCAGCGCCGGAATTTGATCGAACGATGCATAGACCCGGCTGTCCAGATAAGCAGTTGCCAATTGGCTTTCGAGCGCAAAACCATTGACACTTCGATGTGCTCCGTCCAAGATTTTTTCTGCGTCTGATCCAGGTTCCAAAACGTAACCATCGGCGACAAAATCATTGAAGGTTATAGTTGGAGGATTGTGCGCCAGAAATGGATCCTGGCGCGCGAAATCAGCGACGCATTGCGTTATCTCTTCCATAGCTTCACGCGCGCTCCGTCCTGGCAAGACCGAGATGCGGCAATCTACCTTGCACCATGCCGGTACCGAAGACGCCCAATCGCCGCCTTCGATGCGGCCAAGATTGAGGTTGATTGGTTTGTCATGATCTTCAAACAGAGTCCCAGGGCGCATTGTTTCATTCCAGCGCCGCTCCAGTTGGCGCAGGCTGCCAACAGCACGGTATATGCTGCATCGATGGCATTTGCACCTTCACCCATGCTTGCTACATGTACCGGAATTCCGCGAATCTCAAACTGGAACCAGATCACCCCCACATTGGCGCGGATCAGGCGTTCACCGGTGGTTCAGAAACCAGAGCTGCATCTGCCTTGTAGCCACGCAGATGAGTCATAAGGGCGCCATTACCCGTGGATTCTTCCTCCACCACAGATTGGACGTAGACCGTGGCGGCGGGTATGCAGCACCTAAGGTTCGCAAGGCATCCAGAGCAAAGATCATAGCGCTCACGCCAGCTTTCATGTCCCCTGCCCCGGCCTTACATCCATCCATTCTCGATAACCGGATCAAACGGCGCCTTGGACCACATTGCCCCCCGGCTCGGTTGGAATCACATCTACGTGTCCCTGAATGATCAGGGAGCAGCCGACTTCCGATTTTGGCCGGTGAATTCCAACCACAACTGGCGCTTGCGAGTGCTCGCCAGAACCCGGATGTGCGCCTAAAGCGGCCCGATCCATTTCAAACAGATCAACGAAGTAATCTCTTTCGCGCAAGCTGCGCGCCATAAAATCCTGAACTGTATGCTCATTGCCGCGCGTAGATGGAAAGCGGACGAGCTGTTCGAGAAATGCGGTTTGGGCTGCGAAGCCGTCATCAACGGCCTTTGAAATTTCTGAATCTGATAACGAAACTGAACTCATACAACCGATCCTCGATTCATCTGGTTAGGCCAATTGTCAGGCTTTCACCCGTTCATTGCGCGGATCATAAAGCGGTTCGAGATGCAATTTGGCAGACACTCTTTGCTGAGCGACCACCAATTCGTAGGATCCTGAATTCAGATACTCGTCAATTACACCATCCTTATGCCGCACATAGCCAAGGCCAATAGGTTTCCCGATCGTGTACCCATGGCCTCCACTGGTCAAGTAGCCTGCGAATTCTCCGTTTCTGAGGATTGTTTCCCGCCCGAGCAGCACCACTTCGGGATCATTGACAGTGAAGCAAGCCAGCACCTTGGAGGGGATGGTGTTGGCCGCCTTCTCCGCAGCATCGCGACCGATGAAGCCGCGTTCCGATTTCAGTTTTACGGCCCAGCCAAGGCCTGCTTCGAACGGGCTATCATTCGGGGTGATGTCAGAACTCCACGCACGGTAGCCCTTTTCAAGGCGCAATGCCTCCAGAGCCCGGTATCCGACAGGTCGGATCCCATCGGCTCCACCGGCTTCCATTAGCGCATCGAAAACTTCTCCAATCGCATCAATAGGGACATGAAGTTCCCAACCTAACTCTCCAACATAGGTTAGCCGCAATGCCCTAACAACATGCCCGTCAATGTCGATCTCCCGGACATGAGCGAAAGGAAAGGCTTCATTCGAGCAATCATGATCGGTTACACGCTGCAAGACCTCACGCGATTTTGGCCCCATCAACGACAACGTACCAAAATCTTCGGTCACATCTTTAAATTCAACGTTCAGTCCTTCTGGCACGTGATCGCAGATCCAGGCACCATCGTGAACGCGAAAGCCTGTACCCGTCACGATGTAAAAAAGATCTGCTGAGAGGCGTGCGACAGTCAAGTCGCACTCGATACCACCACGCGAATTGAGGAGTTGCGTGTAAGTCACGCGACCTTTCGGCTTTGCGACATCGTTGGCACAAATCCAGCCCAGAGCTGCGCCTGCGTCGACTCCCGACAGTTCGAACTTGGCAAACGAGGATTGGTCGAAAATACCGGCGCTTTCCCGCACCAGGCGATGCTCGTCGCCTACTGCTTCAAACCAGTTTTGCTTGCCCATCGAATACACATCGACAAGTTCAACGCCTTCCGAGGCAAACCAGTTGGGTCTTTCCCAACCCAGCTTGGAACCGAACACGGCGCCTTCTCTCTTCAAGCGCTCATATAGTGGCGAGACGATGCGTGGCCGACCGCTCTCATATTCTGCATGAGGAAAACCGATGACATAATGTTTGCCGTAGGCCTCAAGCGTTCGGTCGCAAACCCATTTGCGATCCTTGTGCAGATCGGTGAAACGGCGAATATCGACAACCCAGAGGTCCATCGGAGCCTCGTCCTCGATAACCCATTGGGCAAGTACCCACCCTGCCCCACCGCCCGATGCTATCCCAAACGCGTTGAAACCAGCACCAACGAACATGTTCTGGCATTCCGGGGCCGTGCCGAGGATGAAGTTTCCATCCGGGGTGAAGCTTTCCGGACCATTGATCATCTGTTTGACACCGGTCTTCGAAAGCACCGGTACGCGTGCAACAGCCTGATCAAGATGCTGTTCGAAATGATCCCAGTCATCGTCGAACAGCTGGAATTCAAAATCGTCCGGTACAACACCGGTTGTCCAGGGAATCGGATTTTGCTCGTAACCACCCATGGCAAGACCGCCGACTTCCTCCTTGAAGTAAGTGAAGCGATCCGGGTCGCGGATTGTCGCGGCATCCGGGCTCAATCCTTCCACCTTTTCGGTGATGATATATTGATGCTTCACCGGTTGTAGCGGCACATTGATGCCCGCCAGCTCGCCCACTTGCCGTGCCCATTGTCCTGCACAGTTGACCACCTTCTCGCACCGTATTGTCCCATTGGTTGTCTCAACCGCAGTGATTCTGAGCCCATCCATTGCAAAGCCGGTTACGCGAACACCTTCGTGCAATTTGGCGCCATTTATCCGTGCACCCTTGGCGAGGGATTGGGTGATGTCAGATGGGCTGGCCTGACCATCAGTTGGCAAATAAGACGCGCCGACGAGATCGCTCACGTCCATCAACGGCCACATCTTTTTCACTTCATCTGGGGACAGAAGGTGCATCTCCATGCCAAAGCTGTCAGCCGTGGTCGCGAGGCGTCGGTATTCTGTCCACCGATCCTCATTGCAGGCCAGGCGCAGGCATCCGCTCATCTTCCAGCCGGTTTCCAGGCCGGTTTCTTCGGCAAGGCGCTTGTAGAGATCGACGGAGTATTTGAGCACTTGGGTGATTGAAGCCGAAGATCGCAATTGGCCCAAAAGACCAGCCGCATGCCAGGTGGAGCCGCCGGTCAGCCTTCCCTGCTCCAGCAAAACAACATCGGCGTTGTGATCCCGGGCCAGATGGTAGGCGGTTGAACACCCGATGATGCCGCCGCCAATGACAACAATCTGCGCGCGATCAGGAAGCTGCATGTTCTAATCCTTCCCGAATGATGATCTGTACGACTCGACAGCGCTGGCGAGGAGCGCCAGGTTTTCCTCGGTGTATTCCTCGTAATCAGCGTCTGGGGCGTTGAGGTGGATTTCGGATACCATGCTCCACATGGCCTCACGCAAAAGCGATGCGCATTGCATCGCGGCGTGGCTCTTCAGGAGCGGCTGGCCGGGTTTTTCACCAAAGTACCTGGTGAGCAGTTCCTCTGCCTGCTCCAGATTGAATTCCGCATTTGAGGCCACGCCTGCCAGGTCGAACATGGCGGTGGAAAAACCCGCATATTCAAAATCGATGATCCAAAGCTTTTCGCCGTCGTCCAGAAAGTTTGCAGGCAGAAAGTCATGGTGCCCATAGATGATCGGTAGCGCGACCTGAGCGTCTTCCATCTCGCGGGCCAACTCGAGATATTTCGGCAGATCATCGATCTTCCGGCTGCCACCTTCCTTCAGAGTGTGGGCATAGTCGCGGATCACGTGGAAGACCCAGAATATGAAACCGGCTCCGCTCACATAGTCGGACATCGTTGTGTGAAACAGTTTCACAGTTTCTGCGATTTTCGGAATGTTCGCCTGCACGTCTGAGCCGTCGTAGGTCTTGGCATTGATGAAGCGGGACACCATGATCCCCGGTTCCGCATAGACAAGCTCAGGCGCAAAACCTGCTTCGTGGGAGGCGCGGGCGGCCATGATCTCCCGATCACGGAACACATGGTGAAAGGGAAAGTCTGTACCAAATCGGGCAACGAACTTTTCGCTTGCGTGCGTGACGCAATAGCTTTCGTTCGATAAGCCGCCCTTCAAAGGTTCCCAGGTGATCGGCTCCGTCCAATACGGAATGGCTTCAATGCGTTCTGTGGGATCTGACATGTGTTGTCCCCTATCTCTTTAGTCCAAGGCGCGCGCGCATGCGGTCAGCGCCCGCTGAAATCAATCTGTCTGCGATGATGGCGATGAAGGCCACCGAAAGTCCTGCAACCAGCCCCCGCCCGGTGTCTGCCTTTGTCAGGGCGATATAGACTTCCTGACCAAGATCACGGGTGCCAACGAGGGCCGTAATCACGAGCATCGACAGCGCCAGCATTATGGTCTGGTTCAGACCCAGCATGATTTCCGGCAGCGCCAGCTTTAGTTTGATTTTCATGAGCAGCTGCCACGGTGTACACCCGGCGGCTGTTCCGGCCTCCACCAGCTGCGGGTCGACCTGACGCAATCCGTGCGCGGTGTATCTGATAGCCGGCGCCACAGCATAGGCGAAAACGGCGAGCATGGCCGTGAAGTCGCCAACCCGGAAAAGTATCACAGCCGGCATCAGGTAAACGAAAGATGGCAACGTCTGGAGCGTATCGATGATAGCTTCGACCCAGCGCCACAATCGTGCCTTCTCAGCTGTCAGGATTGCAATCGGCAAACCGATCAAACAAGCGAAGATCACAGAAATCCCGCAGAGATAGACCGTGATCATTGCCTTGCTCCATTGCCCGGTTGCTGCAATGAGAAACGAGAGCAGACCAACCAGAACACCAAGCCGCCACCCTTTCAGCGCCCACCCTGAAAGTGTCAGCAAGCAGACAACCCCGATCCAGGGGAGCGCCAGCAAAAAGCGCTTGAAGGGTATGAGGACGTTCAGCAGAAGCGCATTCTTCGCAGCCTCCAGCTGATCGAAGAAGGTGACGTTGATGTATTTGACCACATCCGACCAGAAACTGCCGCTGGAGATTTGCAAGGACTCGGGATAGCTCTGAATCGCCCCGACAAACAGACCTGCAACACCGGTAACAAGCACGATAATGCCTGCAGCGATTGTGTAGGGATGCCTCTGCAGCAGAGGTGCATTTGCATCATCGTCTTCACGGTGAGCCCGGGTGCGATTGGCGAGGGCTTGGGAAATGCGGTCGAGCACAATTGCCAGGGCGACAATGGCAAAGCCGGCCTCAATGCCTTTTCCGATGTCCAAACGGCGCAGAGCAGAGAGAACTTCAAAACCCAATCCCCCTGCCCCGATCATCGATGCGATGATGACCATATTCAAAGCCAGCATGATTACCTGATTCACACCGACCATGAGCCCCCGCATGGCGGAGGGCACAAGCACCCGCCATGTCATCTGCCGCCTGGTGCAACCAACCATTTTGCCCAGGTCATGAACCTCTGCCGGAACGCCGTTCAGGGCGAGCATTGAGATCCTGGTCATCGGGGGCAAGGCGTAAATGATGGTTGCCACGACAGCAGCCGTGGGCCCGAAACCGAAGAGAAACAGGATTGGGACGAGGTAGGCAAAAACCGGCACGGTTTGCATCAGGTCGAGAATTGGTTTCAGAACCAGTGCGAAGTACTTCCACCTGTAGCCGGCGACGCCGAGAAACAAGCCGCCGGCAATGCCGAGCGGCACAGCAACCAGGATCGACGCAAGGGTGATCATTGCGTTGTTCCATTGGCCGAACATTGCAAGGAAACCAAAGCAACAGCCGACCAGAACGGCCAGTTTGCGGCCGCCTGCAAAATAACCAATCAACGAAAAGACAGCGATTACGGCGATCCACGAAATCGGAGGGAGCAGTTGCACGGCATCGGACCCCTGCCCCTGCAAGAATCCTGTCGAGAGCAAGCTCAATGTAATTTTATAGGGAAACTCAATAACTGTTGCGATGAAACGCGTCATTTCCTTGAAGGTGAAAAACCCGAAATGAGCCTCGTCCAACAGCCATTTCATAAAGTCCCCGATCCAGTTGTTTGCTGGAATCTGGGAACTCCGGGGATATTTAAAAGCCCAGCGTGCGAGCGGCTTGCCGAAGTACCACAAAGCCAGAAACATGGTCAGCGCGAGCCCCCAGAGCGCGTACCAATGGATTGGGGAGAAACAGCTATCACGCCGGGCAAGCAAAGACCCATCGTCGTTGTGTGCTGATGACGTGGGCGCCGACATATCAACTAAGCCTGCATCATGATGCGAACAACATCACCGCGTGTCAAACAGCCAATCGGCTGGTTGTTTTCATCCAAGACAAATCTGGGCGCCACATCGGCAATAGCGGTAGAGGCTGCCACGTCGACCGAATAGCCACCTTTGGGGGGCCGCTTCGGTAACGCATCCATGATCGTTCCAGCCCGAACAACTTTTGCCTTTGTAACGTTCCTGGTGAATTCGGACACGTAGCCATCGACAGGTGCCATGACCAATTCTTCCGGCGTGCCTGTCTGCACAACCATACTGTCTTTCATGATGGCAATACGGTCGGCAAGTCTGATCGCTTCGTCGAAATCATGTGTGATGAAGACAATTGTCTTTTTCAACACGCCCTGCAGGCGAATGAACTCGTCCTGCACCTCTCTGCAAATGAGCGGGTCGAGCGCTGAGAACGGCTCGTCCAGAAACCAGATTTCCGGTTCAACAGACAATGACCTTGCGATACCGACCCATTGCTGCTGGCCGCCAGACAATTCATTGGGAAAGAAACCTTCACGTCCTTCAAGACCGACGAGTTGAATAATTTCCCTGGCACGCGCCTCACGAGTTGCGCGATCAATCCCTTGGATTTCCAACGGAAAAGCGACGTTGCCCAGAACTGTTAGATGAGGCAGCAATGCAAAGTGTTGGAAGACCATACCCATCTGGTGCCGCCGGATTTCGATCATCCGGTTTGGCGCTGCATCCAGCAGGTTTTCACCGTTCAAGATGATCTTTCCTGCGGTTGGTTCCACGAACTGTGACATGCAGCGAATCAATGTGGACTTGCCCGATCCGGACAACCCCGTAATGACGAAGCTCTCGCCTTCCTGAACTTGCAGATTCACGTCGCGAACCGCGCCAATCAGTCCAGATTCAGTAAGTTCTTTAGAGCTGAGTTTTCCGCCCGCCTTTTTGAGCACAGCGGCTTCGTCCTGACCGAACAGTTTCCAGACGGAACGGCATTCAAGTTTTGCGTGGGCAGTCGTCATTGTCGATCTATCAATTCAGCCGCTACCGCTAAAAACTGGAGACTGCAAAGCGGGACATCAGGGCATTCGGACCTTTGAGCAGGCGGCACTCTTGCACAATACTGAGTGCTACCTGCAGGATTTCAGGGCCGCTTGGCGGTCACTTGATCCAGGCGGACCACCGATCCTTGTTGTCCTTGATCCATGTGGCAACAACGTCCTCAAGCTTCTTCTTGTTGAGATCGACTTCAACGATCAGTTGGCTCATTTCGTCATTCTTGATCTTGAAGTTGCGGACTGCTTCGTAAGCGCCGGGCCATTTGGCTTCGCCGTCTTTCCAGCCAACCTTCTTGATCCAGCCGAAAGGCTTACCGCAATCATAGGCCATGTCCGGATTGCTTCCCCATTTGGGGTCCTTGTAACAGGCGTCGGTATACTTAGGAAACTCGACCCATTCGCCCTTAAATTTGGCGACAGCCCAATGCGGTGCATAGACCCAGAGCATGATCGGCGCTTTGCGTTGATAAGCGGATTCAAGTTCCGCGAACAGAGCTGCGTCAGTGCCTGCGTGGATCACTTCAAATGGCAGATCGAGCGCTTCTGCCCTTTCATCATCATAACCGCCCCAGGTTACCGGGCCGCCGAGATAACGCCCCTTTGGTGCGGTTTCGGCGGTTGAAAATGCTTCTGCACATTTTTCGTCTTTCAAGGCTTCCCAGTTTGGCAAACCCGGGCACTTTTCCTTCATATAGTGTGGGTACCACCACTCTTCTTTGGCATCCATTCCGGTTTCGCCGAGATCAACCGTCTTGCCGGTCTTGAGAGAGGCTTCCATGGCGTCCTTGCCAGTTGTTTCCCACATTTCCATGGCGATATGGAGGTCACCCGACTGCAGTCCGGCGAACTGGGCAATATAGTCGGCCTGAACGTATTCGACGTTGTATCCGGCTTTCTTGAGAACCTCGCCCATGATCTGTGTGGTGATCAATTGGCCAGTCCAGTCGTGCAACGTAAGTTTGATAGGATCTTTCGATTCAACATCTGCTTTGGCACCGACTGGCGAAAACGACAGCCCCGCAATTGCTGCTGCAGCAAAAGCCAATGGCCGTAATGATAATAGTTTGAACATTTTTGACATCCTCCACTTGCTGGGCCGCCGCTGGCAGCCATGAGTTGGCTACGCGCCACCCAGAGAGCAAAATATGCATGCCAGCCATCAATATAGTCAAGTTTGCCTGAGGTTTTTTCGTTGTTGTTTGCCCGTTTGTGTTGGAATTTGCCCGTTTCGTTTGGCAATTTGCCAAATTTGCAGTATTTCAGAACGCATGGAAATCAGAAACGGCAAAAATCCGACACACCGCCAGGGCCAGATCGTCGATGCCACCAAAGCAAACGGGACAATAAGAATTGGTAATCTCGCCCAGACCCTTGGTGTTTCGCTTGAAACAATCCGCAGAGATATACGCCCACTTGTTGAGGCGGGTATTTTGCTCAAACACCATGGTTCAGTCAGCGTGGCTCTGGCTGGCCCAGAAGCACCGTTCGAACGAAGGTTGAGAGAAAACGCCGCCGTCAAACTTGCGATCGCGCGAAAAACCACAGATCTGATTGATGATGGCGACAGCGTCATGCTGGACACAGGCGCCACCACCAGCATCCTGGCGCGCGAACTGCTTCGAAAGTCAACTTTGACTATCGTGACCAACTCATCAGACATTGCTCGGACACTTGCGACGGTGAGTGGCAACAAGGTGTACATGGCAGGTGGTGAGTTCCATGGGGATAACGGCGCAACTTTCGGCCGGTCAGCCATTGAGTTTGTGGCGAATTTTTCGGTACAACATTCAATAATCTCCATCGCAGCTATCGATGCAGAGACCGGCTTAATGGATCACCAGTTGGCAGAGGCAGAGTTTGCTCGAACTGTCCTGCGTTGCGGGCAAAGGCGCACGGTCATCACGGATCACACCAAGTTTTCGCAAACCGCTTTGGTGAATGTATGTGGCTTTGACGACTTCGATGTTTTGGTTACAGATCAGCCTCCGCCCTCCCAAATCCTCCGTCGCCTTCATCTCGCAGGGGTCGAATGTCAGATCGCCGAGGAAATCACGAGTGATACGGCCAAACGGGCAGTTGCATGACATACACAGGGTTTGGCCCGTAAAATTCGCCGTTCGAATTAACGAACGATTGTTTGGTTTTCCAACCCCTGCTATAGGACTAATAAAGCAGTGGCGTGGATTGGCACACAGACACCTGCTTAAAATGATAAAGATACACTAGAGAATGGAGATCAAAGATGGTCCTAGATGACACTCCCGGTTTTGACACACTTGCAATTCATGCAGGCGCTGCACCGGATCCAACGACAGGCGCCCGGGCTACCCCGATCTATCAGACAACTGCGTTTGTTTTTGACGATGTAGATCATGCAGCTTCGCTGTTCGGTCTCCAGGCCTTCGGCAATATCTACACGCGGATTATGAACCCGACCCAGGCGGTTCTGGAGGAAAAAGTTGCTGCACTTGAAGGCGGCACCGCGGCATTGGCAACCTCCTCGGGCCACGGCGCACAGCTTCTGGCGTTCCACACAATCATGGAGCCTGGTGACGAATTCGTTGCTGTGCGTCAGCTCTATGGCGGTTCAATCAATCAGTTCAACGTTTCCTTCAAATCGTTCGATTGGACAGTCAACTGGGCTGACGCGGACGATCTTGAGAGCATTGAGAAGGCGATCACGCCGAAGACTAAGGCGATATTCTGCGAGTCGGTTGCCAACCCTGGTGGTCTCGTCACTGATCTTGAGGGTATTTCAAAGATTGCACGTCGCGCCGGCGTTCCGCTGATCGTCGATAACACATTGGCGACACCATACCTTTGCAAACCAATTGAGCATGGCGCTGATCTTGTCTTGCACTCACTGACCAAATTCATGGGTGGTCATGGCAATTCGATGGGCGGTATTATCGTCGATGCAGGCACATTCAACTGGTCACGGGATGGCCGCTACCCCAAAATGTCCGAGCCTTGCGAGAGCTACAACGGCATCAGACTGCACGAGACGTTCGGTAACATCGCGTTTGTGATCGCCTGCCGGGTTCTGGGCCTGCGCGATCTTGGCATGTGCCTGTCGCCCTTCAATGCTTATCTTATCCTCACGGGTATGGAGACCCTCAGCCTGCGTATGCAGCGCCACTGCGACAACGCAAAAGAAGTGGCTGAATGGCTTTCGTCCCACAAGGATGTTTCTTGGATCAGCTATGCCGGCTTGCCGGGTGATCGTCATCACAAGATGGCCCAAAAATATTGCCCGAACGGTGCAGGCGCTGTTTTCACCTTCGGCCTTAAGGGCGGTTACGAGGCAGGCGTAAAATTGGTGTCAAACGTCAACATGTTCAGCCATCTCGCCAATATCGGTGACACGCGCTCGTTGATCATTCATCCCGCTTCCACGACCCACAAGCAGCTGTCTGAGCAACAGCAAACGGCAGCAGGAGCTGGGCCCGATGTAATCCGGCTGTCCATCGGCATTGAGGATACCAAGGACATCATTGCCGATCTCAAACAGGCAATGAAAGCAAGTTAGAATTTTCCGGACCAAGCCGGATAAGACCTGGAAAAATCTGGAAAGCCCCGGACTTAGCTGGACGGGGCTTTTCTTTTACTGGACTTTTTTGGACATTATCCTGAGGTGCCAGAGCGCAACTGACAAGAGTACGATGGCCATCCCCTGATGCATAACGCCTAGCGAAACCGGGACTTTTGCGAGCAAAGTCCAGATGCCCAATCCGACCTGCGCCAGCAGCGCCAGCCCGAGAAATCCGGCGCTCAGTTGTGCTGCCCCTTCGTCGGAGCTTCGTAGCACTTTGTACAAGTAGCTGAATCCAAACACTAAAACGACATAGGCGAACATCCGATGGATGAATTGCACAGTCAGTGCATTTTCAAACAGGTTCCTCCAGCCCGGGGACATGGAGAATAGCCCGGATGGGATGATCGAACCGTCCATCAGTGGCCAGGTGTTGTAGCCAAACCCGGCGTCAAGCCCGGCGACAAACGCCCCGATAACTATCTGTATAAAAACGAGAAAGCACAGAATCACCGAATTTTTGTGAAGGCTTTTGAGATCATATTCTGCCTCACGACCCAACGTCATTGCGGTCCAGAAAAGCCCGGCAAAAATGACAACAGCTAAACTAAGATGAGCCGCCAACCTGTACTGGCTAACATCCACACGTTCGGCTAGGCCAGAAACAACCATATACCAGCCAAGAGCCCCTTGCAGGCCTCCCAGTAGGAAAAAAACAATCAACCACCCCTTCGGCGTACTCGCGAGCCTTCCGGTCACCCAGAAAAAAATGAAAGGAATAATGAAGGCAACGCCTACAAACCGGCCAAGGAACCTGTGTCCCCATTCCCACCAATAGATGAACTTGAACGCCTCTAGGTCCATCCATTTGTTGATCTTTTTGTATTCGGGTATCTGCTGGTATTTTTCAAATGCAACGTGCCAATCAGCTTCATTCAGCGGAGGGATTACTCCAAGGATCGGTTTCCATTCCGTGATGGATAAACCGGAATCCGTTAATCGGGTTGCCCCCCCGACGACGACCATCATGAAAACGAGGAATGCGACAAAGAATAGCCAAAAGCGTACTGCCCAGTCAGAACGTTCAGAGTCGTGTGGTGCGGAACTAGCTAGTGTCATGCAAAAGCCCTAAAAGGCTAAGCTATGTGAAAGCAACCGGCCAAAGCTTCGCGCGTCAGCTGGTCGCGGTGCCAAAGCAGCGATGCTGGTTGGTCAAATCCGTTGTTCACGATATCTAACTGTATGCGCCGTCAATCTACCAGCCCTCGTGCCCGAAAACCCGTCGGATCCCTTGGATTACTGTTCTTCGTGATCGTTTACACGCTCTTAGCGATGTGGGTTGGGGTGAATTTTGTAAAGGGTCATGCCTGGCTGAGGGGATTTTGTCTGAGGTCAGTTAGCCGTAATTTGTATCTGTTGGAATGCCTGTTGTTGTCTCTCCATTCAGTTTCTTCCAACGGCAGATGAACGGTGTGTTCGGCACACCTTTGACCTTTGACAGACATCCCTTTGCCCCCCCAAAAGCCTTCCAGGCCCTTGATATGAACATCGCCTCTGGCGAATGCGTCCTTGGAACGATCGACCCTGTAATGCCCATACCAGGATCAACAAGGCCATTGTCCCCTCGCCAGCCATCGCAGGTGAGGACCGAAACCGGATCAACCTTCCCTCCAATACTGCCTTGTAGAGTGGCTTTTTTGCAACTTGGAACGACTTCCGTGTAAACCTGATCCTCACGCGCGAAGAGGCCGAAGACGGTTGTCTTGCCGCCTGCGCCCCTTCCTCGCTTTCCTTTCCCCCGCCTGGCTCCAAACAAGCTTTCATCCCCTTCAACAACACCGAACATCGGGCGCTGCGCCTGGCAAGCTGTATGGAGGCACTTGCGCAACGCCCGATAGACCCTGTTGACAGTATTGCGATCAAGGCCGCTGGGTTCGGCTGTCTGTAAAGCGGTCAGACTGGCGGCGAAGTCGCGAACACGCGCGCGGATTTTCTTCTCTGAAATGCGGGACCCTTTGCAATAGTGATTGTTCATTTCATACCATAGCTTCATGAGAAAAAATCCCCTCAGCTAGGCATCACCCTTTGTAAATAACCAAAACAGCTTGGTGCAACTTATTTTTTACGGGGTCGCAGGCGTAGCCTGGGCTTTTCCGGCGTTTCGTATAATTAAGTGGGCATCGCCGCCAACGGAATAGTTCGGCAGTATCAACTCACATTGCCGTCGCAACCACGTGACGCGGCTTGATTTCACCATCGAGCAAAGCCGGGTCAAACTACTCCTGCTTCGGGTCAACCGCTATAACAGGAGCAATTAAAATATGACCCTTAATAGTTCTTTCGCCCGCATTGTATGCCTTCTGACTTCACCCGTCGTATTCACGATAACCGATCTTGGCTCCGAACCAAGTATGACCGACGATGACTCTGAGCTTGAAGAACAACGGGATCTGTCAACCGGGCCGGCAAAGCCGGCCGAGGACCCTTCAGCTCCAAGACGTCATTTCAGGGTGCCGGATCATGCTGACATTCAAGATGCAGATGCCGAGACAGTTTACCAAAAGCTCAAAGCACAGGTGGTTGCGGCCTATGGCGCCTCAGAAAGTCCGATTGCCAAAAATCATGAAAAATGGATGCGTTACAATTCGGCACCATACCGCAATGGTCGCAGATTCATGAACACTTATGCCAATAAAGTTGCTGGTGCTTATTTATGGCCAATACGAAAATGCAGGTAAGCTCGCGGTCGGATCAATTATTGCAAAAGACAGCGTCGCCATTACCGCCAATGGGGACGCCAATCCTGGCCCGTTATTCGTAATGGAGAAGATGCAAGCAGGTTTCAACCATGTAAGCGGTGACTGGCGCTACGCTATGATAATGCCAGATGGTTCATTGTTCGGAACCACAAACGAAACTGGATCGGCAAAAGTGGACTTTTACGTGCCTTGTCATCTGGCAGTCGAGCATCAAGATCGCCTGCATTTCTTGCCGAACAAATATCGCGTCAAATAGGGATGTGAGGATTTCGCGGCATTGGTCTGTTCTGCGTCGTTCTCAGCTCATTGGCGAGTATGAGACAGCGGCTTTGGCCAACAGGTTCTACGTTCGGGACAATAAACGACCGTGGCTATTCAAATTCCATTATTACTTCATCGACGCTCAGAATGTCGCCAGGAGCGGCCTTGATCTGTGAAACAACACAATTGCGCTCGGCCTTGAGAACGTTCTCCATTTTCATTGCTTCAACAACACAGAGAGACTGACCAGCTTTCACTTCGTCGCCTTCAGTGACGGCAATCGAAACAACAAGCCCTGGCATTGGGCACAGCAAAAGCTTGGAGGTGTCTGGGGAAAGTTTTATTGGCATGAGCCGTGCCAACTCAGCCTCGCGATCAGTGAACACGCAGGCCTTTTGTTGAACGCCGCGCCATGACAACAAAACCCCATTCAAGACCGGCGAGACCTGAACGGACACCGCTTCATCATCAATTTGCCCACGCCAGACCGGTTTTCCAGGCACCCACTCAGAACGCACCAAACGCGTTTGCTTGTCATCGCCCACTCCGTCCGTCACGAGATCGGAGACTTCAAAGCTATCGCGTGCTTGTCCCTCAATAGTTGCGGTGAGCCAGGTCTCGTCCCCAAGCTGGACGCTTCTGCGTTTGGAGAAACTGACTGCCCGGCCGCCCATTTGCCCAGAAATTCCTCGCTTCCGGGAATTCAACACATGGTCAATTGAGATTGCTACAATGCCCAAAATCAGCCTAGCATCAGCAGAAAGCTCAACTCCAGAAAAACCTTCAGGATATTCTTCTGCAATAAAACCCGTCGTTAAATCTCCACTGATCCAGCGAGGATGCTCCATTAATGCACTAAGAAAGGGAATATTGTGCTGAATGCCTTCGATGTAGAATTCGTCCAGTGCAGTGGCCATATGACGTGTGGCGCTGATCCGATCCGGCCCATGAGTGCAAAGCTTGGCGATCATCGGATCATAGAAGACAGATATCTCACCGCCTTCATAAACTCCGGTGTCGTTTCTGATCGTCAATCCAGATTCAGTTGTTTCCTCTTTGGGTGGTTGATAATGCACAAGGCGGCCCGTTGATGGCAAGAAGCCTCGAAATGGATCCTCCGCGTAAATCCTGCTCTCTATCGCCCATCCATTCAGTTTGATGTCGTTTTGAGAAAGCTGAAGTTCTTCGCCGCCGGCAACGCGAATCATTTGCTCAACCAGATCAATCCCGGTGATCAATTCAGTTACGGGGTGCTCCACTTGCAAACGTGTATTCATTTCCAGGAAATAGAAATTGCGGTCCTTGTCGACTATGAACTCGACCGTTCCTGCACTCTCATAATCCACCGCCTTAGCGAGAGCCACGGCTTGCTCACCCATCGCCTTCCTGGTTTTTTCATCCAGAAACGGACTTGGAGCCTCCTCAATCACCTTCTGATTTCGACGCTGAATTGAACATTCCCGCTCTGCCAGGTAAATTGCATTCCCATGCTTGTCAGCAAGCACTTGAATCTCGATATGGCGAGGATTGACGACAAATTTCTCGATGAAAACCCGGTCATCGCCGAAACTAGATTTTGCTTCCGACATGGAAGAGGCAAATCCTTCAGCCATCTCTTCGCGAAAATTGGCGATGCGCATACCTTTGCCGCCGCCACCGGCAGACGCCTTGATCATGACGGGATAGCCGATTTCATCTGCAATCTTTACCGCTTCTGTACTGTCTAGAATGACGCCGAGGTGCCCTGGGACCGTCGAAACTTTCGCTTCATCAGCGAATTTTTTCGATTCAATCTTGTCGCCCATAACCTCGATTGCGCGCACGTTCGGTCCAATGAAGGCAATGTTTTCTTCCGCAAGGCGTTGAGCGAACGCAGCGTTTTCAGAAAGAAATCCATAACCGGGGTGGATAGCCTCGGCACCAGTCGATTTGCAAGCTTCAACGATCTTTTCGATGACCAAGTAAGATTCTGCCGGTGCCGATGCTCCGATATAGACGGCTTCATCCGCTTGCCGGGCATGCAAAGCACGCTTGTCCGCATCCGAGTAGACAGCAACTGTTGCAATTCCCATTGAACGCGCTGTCTTGATCACCCGGCACGCGATTTCCCCCCGATTGGCAATTAGAATTTTCTTGAAAACCGGCACTGTCACCCCACCTGTTCTGAACCTAAAATAAAAGTCTGTGTTGACGCCTTTTAGACCTGCAGCAAGACGCGGTAAACTGGACAAATGATGTACGCAGCGCCAAGTCGCATAAAAGGATAGGACAATTATGGACACTTCCGCTGAACGAGGCCCCGCTTCTCTCATTCTGGTCAACAACACAGCCCACTGGCTTCTTGAGCAAGCTCTCTTCGATGCTGAGCTAACAGAGATGTTAACCGGTTGTTTTGAACGGATTTGTGCTGCGGGTGTGCCTATCTCAAGATCGCATATGGTGCTCGCTATTTTGCACCCGCTCTACAGCGCGCTCGGGATATCCTGGAAACCAGGACAAGGCGCGACGATAGAGGGCTATGCGTATTTCTTGAGTGACAATATCCCGGAAGCTTTTCGCCGCAGCCCCTATTTTCAACTTCGGCACAACAACATCGAATTCATTCGCCGAAGACTTGAGGGCGGTGGCGATCCTGGGGCAGAGTTCCCCGTTCTCGGCGAGCTTAGAGAACAAGGTCATACAGACTATCTGGCTTATGCGTTGTCATTTAACAGCAAGGGTGACAACGGTGTGCTTGGCTCATGGGCAACTGATCGGCAGGGTGGATTTAACGAGAGTGAGATCACTGCATTATTGAGCTTGAACGACCAGTTGGCTGTCGCATGTAAAATGGCCGTTCAACGCGAACTGACCAACAATGTTGTTTCCACCTATCTCGGCAGTGATGCGGGTAAGCGCGTTTTGAAGGGAAACATTAAACGCGGCGACGGCGAAACCACTAGGGCGGCCATTGTGTATGGTGACTTGAGGGGATCGACAGCTTTGGCCGATCAACAAGGGCGGCAAGCGTATATCGATGCTTTGAATAGTTTTTTTGATGCCACGGGTGGAGCAATTTCAGACCAAGGCGGCGAGGTCTTGAGTTTTATCGGAGATGCTTTTCTTGCCATTTTTCCGTGCGGCAGGAACCGGAAAGAGAGCGTTATCGCAACGCAAAGTGCACTTGCGTCTGCTCAGGATGCCATTAACCGCATGCAGTCAACCAACGGTTTGAGAGCAAAAGACAATCTGGATAAATTGAACTATGGAATTTCATTGCACATCGGCAATGTGATGTTCGGCAACGTCGGTATGGCGGACCGCCTCGCCTATTCCGTGTTTGGGGCAACTGTCAACGAAGCAGCACGTCTGGAATCGATGACGTCAAAATACGGACAGCCAATTTTGGGCAGCTCTGCTTTCAAAGACTATGCTGGTGGAGACTGGCTTGAGTTGGGTAGCGAAGAACTCAAGGGCGTTCAGGAACCCATGGCAATCTATGCTCCTGCAGCCTAAGTTCTAAGCGACCTGCTTCATTAGAGGCGCTAAAGCGGGGTGAATGGGCACATCACAGCCTTCGGAGCTGAAGGCTCTTGAGAGGGAGAATGAGCGGTTGAAGAAGAGCGTGACCCCCTTGAGCTGGACAAATTGATCCTCAAGGAGAGCCTGGATCTTTTGAACCCCAGGGCCTGACCACCGATGACCTTCGCGGCGCCGTCATCCACACGCGCCAGAAGCCCGGGACATCTGAGCGCCGGACCTGCAGGACGTCAGGCGTTGCGCGCAGCACGGGGCACGACAAGGCCGCTCCCAAAGATGAAGAGATCGCTCTGCGTCTGGCGCTGGTTCGGCTGGCCAAGCGGTCCGGTCGATAGGGATACCGTCAGATCTCAGGGCGTCTGCGGGATGAAGGCTGGCAGGTGAACCATAAGAAAGTCGAGCGTCTCTGGCGCGAAGAGGGAGGGCAGCCTCCCCTGCGCCACAAGACGCGCAAGCGTCTCTATCACAAGGACAGCTCACTCATTCGTCTGAGCCTCCGGGGCCCCGGCCACATCTGGAGCGTCGACGACGTCCACGACAAGCTGAGCAATGGCCGAAGCGACAAGAGGCTCACCGTGCTGGACGAATAGACCCGCCAGGCCTTGTGTATGACCGTGAGCGTCAAGAGGGGATCTGCAGAGGTTCTGGACGCGCTCTATCGGTTGCTGCTGAAACACGGCAAACCTGAAGACATCCGGTCTGACAACGGCCCGGACCTTATCGCAGCTTCGCTGCACAAGGGGCTGATCAAGATCGGCATCAAACCCATCCGGATCACCCCAGGTTCATCATGGGAAAACGGAGACAATGAACGCTTCAACGGCAGACTATGCCGGGAAGGTCTCAACGCGGAGGGGGTCAACGAACCGCTCCCAGCGCTTCATCGCCGGATTCGCGAAGGTCTCAACGCGGAGGGGGTCAACACTACCAGGCAGGCTCAGATTGTCATCAATCAGGGGCTCAGGCAGTACAATCATATCCGCCCGCATCAGGCACTAAACCAACCTCCACCAAGCCCCCAGACCTTATCAGGAACGGGCACATGAAATTGGAGCCGGACAGGGCGCTGTCACCGGTCATGCTGCCAACGTCTTTTGAGCCCTCGTCAATCCATTTTGCTTGGAGAATGGAATCCTCCCGGCTCGGAGCCGAATATCCGTAAGCCGCCATGAGATAATTTGCAATTGCTTTGACGAAGAGAGCCGACCAATCTGGACATTTTCAGCGTTCTTTGTCGTATCGTTCAGGTCGAACAGCATTTCCGCTTCTTCCTGCGTAATTGCGGTGTGACCTGCACCGCCGGCCGCATAAAGTGTGCGTCTCAGGACGTCAATCTCCGCCTCGCCTATGCTCTCCTTTTTCAGCATTTTCTGGTGGCGGATTACAACACCTTCACCATAAAGCACTGCCTGCTTCACCTGCCGGATAACGTACGCAGAAAGGATAGGCGGGACCATCTTCGCCAACTCAATAATTCTAATCAGTAATTCCAGTTCCAAGCTAGATTCAACACGGCCGTCCGCTTCAATTTTTTCAATCAGCCATTCGGTGTTAGCGACCGACACGTAGCCACGCGGTTCCACTTGTTGAACGACATAATTGCTCAACGCTTCAATAAAGAAGTCCACCTATTCCTAATACACTTCCGAGCAGGCGCCATCAAGGTAGAGCAACTGATCTGCCTCTATCGCAGAAATAAATCCATCAGGATACATCTTGCGCCGCAGTTCGATCACTGTTTCAGGTCTGATATGACCCCGCTGGGCCAGTTCTGCTATTGGCTTGGTGATTGCAAGTGTTGACATATCTTGAACCCCAACAAATTCCTGTAAATTTGAGGTTCTCGATAAACTATAGCGGTTTCGATTTGACTAACGAGCGCGTTAGGCGGCTCAACTATGCTAGAGTGGGATATTGTCGTGCTTCTTCCAGGGATTCCCGGTTGTCTTGTTAGCCAACATGTTTAGTGCACGAGCCACTCTCCACCTAGTGTTTCGAGGCAGAATGACTTCGTCGATATACCCGCGTTCCGCTGCAACAAATGGCGAGCAGAATCTGTCCTCGTAATTCTTCGTTTGAGCAGCGATCTTATCGGCGTCGCCGATGTCCTTCCGAAAGATGATCTCTACAGCGCCCTTGGCTCCCATAACCGCGATTTCCGCAGACGGCCAAGCGTAGTTCACATCTCCCCGAATGTGTTTCGAAGACATGACATCGTATGCGCCACCATATGCTTTTCTGGTGATGACTGTAACTTTGGGCACGGTCGCTTCGGAGTAGGCAAAGAGCAGTTTTGCACCGTGTTTGATCAAACCGCCATATTCCTGAGCCGTGCCCGGCAGAAAACCCGGCACGTCAACAAACGTAACGAGAGGAATTGCAAAACAATCGCAGAAACGCACAAAACGCGCCGCTTTGCGGCTTGCATCGGAATCGAGAACGCCTGCCAGGACCATCGGCTGGTTTGCAATGACGCCAACTGTCTTACCTTCAATCCGACCGAAACCTGTGATGATGTTTTTCGCATGGGCTTCTTGAATTTCGAAAAAGTCGCTTTCATCGACCACTTTCGTGATCAGTTCATGCATATCGTACGGCTGATTGGGGTTGTCGGGAATGAGCGTATCCAGGCTGCCCTCAACTCTTGAATAGTCATCGAAACTGTCTAGTTCAGGGACCGGAGCAACGTTTGAAGAGGGCAGAAAATCAATCAATCGGCGCATCTGCAACAGCGCTTCAACATCGTTTTCATATGCCTTGTCTGCAATTGAGGATTTCGTTGCGTGCACCGACGCCCCACCCAGTTGCTCGGCCGTAATGTTTTCATTTGTAACAGTTTTTACAACATCCGGACCGGTTACGAACATGTAGCTCGTATCTTTCACCATGAAGATGAAGTCGGTCATTGCCGGTGAGTAAACATCGCCGCCAGCGCAAGGTCCCATAATGACAGAAATCTGCGGGATTACACCTGACGTCATCACATTCCGGTAAAATACCTCGCCATAACCACCGAGTGCAGCGACGCCTTCCTGAATCCGTGCGCCGCCAGCATCAAATAGACCAATGATCGGTGCTCTGTTTCGAAGAGCCATGTCCTGGATCTTCGTGATTTTTCGCGCGTGAGACTCTGACAATGACCCACCGAAAACCGTAAAATCCTTGGCGAAAACATAGACGGTGCGGCCGTTCACAGTGCCCCACCCTGTCACGACACCATCACCAGGAACCTTTTGATTTTTCATATCAAAATCGGTGCAGCGATGCTCCACAAACATATCGAATTCTTCGAAAGATCGGTCGTCCAGGAGCAGATCAATACGCTCGCGTGCGGTGAGTTTTCCGCGACCATGCTGGGAATCGATCCGCTTTTGGCCGCCTCCCAGACGGGCCTCAGCGCGGCGTTCCTCGAGCTGTTCAATAATAGTTTGCATGGTTTTCAGCCCCTAAAAATTGGCAAATTTGCGCTTGTATAACACTGACCCCGCGGAACGACATATCAGCATTTGGTCATATCAGGACAGAAGAGCGAGATATTCCAGGGTTTTGGAGAATTCCTCGAATCTGAGTTTGCGCCGCTTGGCTTCTTCCTCGTCTGGTCCCCACAGCTCGATCTGCCAGTCTTCGTCAATATGGCTAATCAGCCAGAGTTCTTCGCAAGGCAAATACTGACGAACCGCTGCAAATCCGAGCACAGCGGAACCCGTGAGAGCCATCACGTTATGCAAGCCAGTAATGTTGAAAGAATCGAGCTTTTTCAGAGCGTTGCGAACAGAGCCCAGTGCATCGGAAGATTGCTCTCGGTGCATCACGCCGGCCACAATCTCCAGCCTAGTGCAGTACTTTTCCGCAAACCAATCCAGAATCGGATCCCAGCGCTCGGTTTGCCGGGTTATCAGCTCGACCGGTTGTTCTGCCCGGTAACACAAGAGATCGCTGTTGGTGAAGCTGACGACTTCCTCGATTATCCTCTCTCTGTCGGGTTCAACCCGGTTCAATGCCGTGTTTGCCAAGCGCGTGAGAGGCATTGTCAGCGGGTTGACATACTCTTCCTGAGCCTCCCATTCTGCGGCAACAGCTTTGGCGAGCGGTTGCGACAACATTTTAAGATGTTGTTTTGAAGGTGTTTTTATCGGCTTTCCATCAAGCTCCAGTTTCCAGCCATCCTCTGCGGGCACCAGATCCACAGCCTTGTAGAACCGCTTGGGCAGCGGCCGGTCATAAACGGCTTGAGCGGCGACCTTCCTGGCGAGGTCCTCCGGATCGAAATGTGGAGTCCGGCCGTTCGACGAGTCCTGTGTCAATTTATGGCCCTCTTAACCGGGGCGCATGCGCCCCATATTTCATGCAGTCTTGTTTTTAACTCATTGAAATAACTGATTAAGGCAGATGGCGTGCAAGCCTCCAGTGCCTCAGCGGGATGATATCCCCAGTCCACACCAATACCGACCACGCCGGCAACATTGGCCATTTCAAGATCATACGTGGTGTCACCAATTATCACAGCATCTGAAATGGATGCTCCGGCTTCTGATGTGGTTTGATGGATCATGGCAGGATGCGGTTTAGAAGGGGCATTATCGACTGTTTGAATCGTTACAAAACAATGGCTTAGATCATATTCGGTGAGAACCCGGCACGCACCTATTTGCGATTTCCCGGCCGCGATCCCGAGGACAACGTCATTGCAGGCAGCCAGCCGACGAACCACCTTCTCAACCCCGTCATAAAGCGGTTCCTTGCGGTTGAGGTCGGCAATGAACTCGCCAAAACTCTGCTTATACTGCAACGCCATATGTTTCTGCAAATTCAGAGACTTACCGGGTATCAGAACCTGCATTGCTTCCACCAGAGACAAGCCCACAATCGACAATGTGTCGGCCCGTGCAGGCGGTTCCATGCCTTCGCTTTCGAAGGCATCGTTCATGGATTGAACGATCAGATCCTGGCTGTCGAGCAAGGTGCCGTCGCAATCGAAAATGATGAGTTTATGGCTGTCCATATCCGTCCAGTTGTGTCCAGAATTTTCCCGATTATTCCAGCTCTTGTGCCAATTCGTCCCCAAGAGTCTCGTTGAGTCCGAGAAGATTCCAGCTTTGTTTCATATGGTTCGCGAGCGGCGCGGAAATCTGCAAAATTCCGCCATCGGGATGAGGAATCTCGATGGACCGGGCGTGCAGATGCAACCGGTTCTGGATGCCGCCTGGCAATTGCCAGTCCTCGATATTGAAGTACTTGGCATCGCCCACGATCGGATGGCCGATCTCGGCCGCATGCACACGCAGCTGATGGGTGCGTCCGGTAATGGGTTGCAGGATGAGCCAAGAGAGCTTGTGGGCGGCCTGCTCTACCACCGCATACTGACTGACGGCGTGAACCGCATGTTTCTGGCGTGAGCGGTAGGAGCGCATGATCTCTGCATCGGCTTCTTCATCGTGCTCCTTGCGCAGCCAAGTGGAGACGCGCCCCTCTCTCGGGCGCGGCACGCCGGCCACCAGACCCCAGTAGAGCTTGCGGGTCTTACGTTCCTTGAAGCTCTCCACCAGCTTCTTCGCGGCAAGACGGGTCTTGGCGATGAGCAGGATACCTGAAGTCTCCCGGTCGAGCCGATGGACGAGGCGCGGCTTCTGTCCGTCCGGACCGATGAGCGAGGGCAGCATGCCATCCACATGGCGTGTCAACCCCGGTCCGCCTTGCACCGCATGGCCCGGCGGCTTGTTGAGCACCATGACTGTGCCGTCATCATGCAGAGTCATCTTCTGCAGCGCCTCGCGATCTTTCTGTGAAGCGAAATCAACGACGGCGGGCGGCGGATCGTTCATGGGAGGCACGCGCACGGTCTGGCCGGGCTCCAGCCGCTGGTTCGACTTGGCGCGTTTGCCATTGATGCGCACCTGGCCGGAGCGCAGCAACTTCTGCAGGCGGCCAAAGGCGAGATCCGGATAATGGCTCTTGAACCAGCGATCAAGGCGCATATCCGCTTCGTCAGGCGTCACCGTCTCTGTTGTCACGCCACTCATTGCAACACAGCCCTCATAAGCCAAAGCCCTGCGAACAGGGCGAGAATAGACCCCAGAATCGACGCCCCGAGATATACAGCAGCGAGCAAGCTCGCCTTGCGCTCAGTGAGAAAGGCAAAGTCCAAGGCAAAGGCGCTGAAGGTGGTGAAGCCGCCCAGAATGCCTGTCGTCAAAAACGCCCGAATCTCCTGTGACAGGGAATATTTCAACGCTGCCGCCTCAATAACCACGCCCATCAGGAAGCAGCCCAGAATGTTGACGCACAAGGTCCCATGGGGGAAGCTTGCGCCTAGCATTCGCCCGGCCCAAACGCCCACAAGATACCGGCCCAACGCCCCAAGAGCACCGCCGAGTGCAACATAAAAAACCATTGACATGGGCGCGGTATAGCGCTGGTGCTGTTTGGGAGCAATGCCAGAGTGATATGATTGGGGTAACGGGGTAGCAGAACCTTTGAGCCAATAGATTTATACCGTCAGGCCAGCCTCGCGTAAGGCGCTTACAATACGCGTATGATCCTGTTTTCGTCTGAACGAATTGAAGGATTGTGTGCCATCGAGACTAAGCCCGGGTTTTCATCAAGCAACAAGAGTGCCTCTCTCCTGGCTTCCTTAACCTGGTTGGATCCCACAGGTTAAGTATCCAGTGTAATCTCGTGACAGGTGCCCCGCCTTAACTGCTACTCAAGAGTTTGAGTGCGTCTTCACAACGATCAGCAAGGAAATAGGCCAGCGACAGATAATTTTTGAACACGTCAGTCGCATACTGATTTGTTGAGAATGCTCGCTCAAGATGAACCATAGCCAGGTCCGGCTCTCCGTTTCACAACCGGGCCATGCCAAGTGCGATCATCATGTCGCTGTGATAAGGGTTCAGTTCATACGCCCGTCCAGCGTGCGCAACGCCTTGTGCGTAATCGCCATCGAAAAAGCGCAGACGGCTCATCAGTCTATGAATGTGAGCGGAATGCGGATGCCGGCGCATGAGATTGAGCATTTCATTCAGACTAAACTCAAGTGCATCCACCCTCGACAGGGGCCAACTGCCAGCGAATTCCACTGCATAGGTCCAGCACAAACAAAGCTTTGGGAACAACCCGTCTGGATCAGATCTCAAAGCTGTGTCGAAATGTGCCCTGGCAGCTTCATTGCCTTCGGGATTGACCCTGTGGAGGAATTGAATACCGCGCACAATATGCTCATGAAGAACAAGGTCGGAATCCGGTCAGAGATCGCTTTCGCCTGCTCTTCCCCAACAGCATCGCTCATTATGGATGCAACGAACGCCGTTATGTCGTCCTGAAGCTTCAAATACATCGTCGAGACTGCGGTCGAGCGTGTCGGATCAAACCCGCTGTCCACTAAACACTTCAATAAGTTGAACACCGATGCGTTCTTTTTGAAGCGCAATCTGCACTGTACCCTCCAGTGCGAATTCCGCGCCAAGTCGACTTCCGACATCCAGGGTTCCAAGGTTCGCGATTGCCTGCATCCACTGCCAGGATCAATGAGTTCGAATTCCTCAAAATGGGCAAGGGCCGAGGCTAAGGTTTCAGTCAGCCCCGAAGCCAGGCTTTCTGCGCCACTGTTGGATCCCAAGTGACGAAATGGCGAAAGCAAAATGGCGGGAAGCCTCCAGGCCGATTGCGAACTTTTGTGTTGCGCTGTTTTCTGTAATGCATCAGACGAAGTGAGCGTGCTCGATACGAGGCGATAGGCACGTACCGGTTCAGCGATGTTTTTTAAGTTTCTTGGTCCCTAGGTCCTCAAAATGCGCCTCAATTTTTCCTCTCGATTGACGCCATGCATCCTCGGAAAGGCAAACCCCACCGGGACCCGCAAAGCCTCCAGGCGAGCAGCGACATTTACCCCTTCACCGAACAGGTCATCATCTTCAACGATTACATCTCCCAGATTGATCCCAATGCGAAACGTAAGCGGGTCGGCTATTTTCTCCTGCCAACTAATCGCGCATTCGACCGCAGAGACGACACTTGGAAATTCAACGAGATATCCATCGCCCATCTTCTTGACAATACGTCCCAAGTGATCACTGACGGCAGGTTGAATTACATTTCTCTCGCAATCTTTGAGGCAGGCCAATGTGCCAACTTCGTCCTCGCCTGTTATACGGGAATAGCCGACGACAGCGGCGGCCAGAATGGCGGCAAGGTGCCGCTCTGGTTTTCTGCTTTCCATAAAACTCAAACTAGCCCAGCGGTCGTCTCAAAGCCATGACGATTACTACGCTCGTACAAGGCAGATACTGGCACCTCGCTACCAATAACCGGATGGCAAGTGTCGCGGGTGATGTGGTACTGATCAAGCGTGGCGCACCTAACAGCCAGGCGCGCGGGGGCCGCAGGTGCCGAGTATGCAATGTCTCACCACAATGCGGTTCTGAATGTTTTTTGAGATAGACGGTCAATGTTCGCCGCAGGGTAAAACTTCCAATGTATTTTGACGGATTTCCGCAGGAATAACGCATGAAATAAGCCATTGCCAAATGAGATCAGCAGTGACTACAGAATTTCCAGTTATGGGTGCCGGGGATCGGATTAAAACTGACACAACCGCTTCGTGCCGCTTGGGCCTCTGTGCCAGCCCAGGGTGTTGAAAACAGCATTAGTGCTGAAAGTAGAATGCTTAAGAGTTCAATTCGTTTTTTTGAACTTCCTTTTTTGTTATTGGATTATTTATAGGCTATCGCAAGGCAAATTTTAGAATTTAACTAATATTAAAACAAAGAATTATCTTGAATAATTGGCAGATATTCTGATATCTTAATCTCTTAATTCATCAAAGAGGTATGACTTTCTGGGAAATTTTCCAAATCATCGCTCTAGATTGCCAAATTCATCTAGAGTTTTCTGCAAATCTACTGCTTTGAATTCTGGCCAGAGCGTATGCGTGAAATGAAACTCCACGTAGGCACATTCCCAAAGCAGGAAATCGGACAACCGCTGCTCTCTCCGCTGGTGCGGATGAGAAGGTCAACGTCTCGAAGTTCTGAATCCCCTGTAATCAGCGCGGCGAAGCCGTCCCGGTCCAGATCTTTAAGACCCTCCACATTCTCCGCAGCACGCAGGATGGAGTCCCGGGCCGAGTAATCCAGCCCACGGTGCTTCGCTGGCCAATTTTGTTAAAAAACTCTTCTTGCTTGGTGTGCTGATCGCTGCTTCAATTCTTGTATTGCTGGAGGGGTTTGATGGTGATGTCAGGACCGAAGAAAGAAGCACAAACTGCGCTGTTTTATGAGTTTTCGCTTGAGGATCCTGTACCGAAAGATCACCTTCTGCGCTCAATAGATCGGTTTGTTGATCTCAGCAGCCTCCGTGGGCATCTGGCGGATTTCTATAGTCATACTGGTCGTCCTTCACTTGATCCCGAGGTGCTGATCCGCCTGCTGCTGGTCGGGTATTGCCTGGGGGTCCGGTCAGAGCGGCGGCTTTGCGAAGAGGTGCATCTGAACTTGGCGTATCGTTGGTTCTGTCGTCTCGATCTGACAGACGCTGTGCCGGATCATTGCACTTTTTCCAGGAACCGTCATGGCAGGTTCCGCGACAGTGATTTGCTGCGGCCCCTCTTCGAGATGACCGTAGCGCGGTGCATTTCTGCCGGTCTGTCAAGCGGTCAGCGTTTTGCGGCGGATGGCGGTTTGATTGAAGCCGACGCCAACAAACAGAACTCCAGGCCCGGGGAAGAGTGGGATCGCAGCGCCATTGATCCAGGAGAGGCGCCCCGCGCGGTGAAGGCATATTTGGAAGTCCTGGATGATGCCGCCTTTGGGGCAGCAACGACTGTTGAGCCTGAGTTCACATCACATTCCGACCCGTCCAGTCAGTGGACAGCAGCCCGTAAAGGTCCTGCAATCTTTGCCTGTTCCACGAACTCTCTGATTGACACTGACCCCAGCGTGATCGTCGGTGTTGAGGCGAGCAGATCGATCCGACAAGCTGAGGTTGGCTGCGTGCGCTCAAGGTCAGACCGGGTCAAGGATAAATTTGATCTCCATCCTGAGCAGCTTATTGCGGACGGCCGCCTGTGGATCAGGTCCAAGGCTGGATTGGCTGGTGAGACGCGACATCAAACCCCACATCCCAGGGCTCGACCAGGCTAGTCGCAAGGATGGCACAGGGTCTTGTGCTGATTTCGAATGGGACGCTGAGAACAACCAATAGCTCTGTCCGGAAGGCGAAGCGCTAAAGCAGTTGCGCCGGAACTGTTCCGATCCGAACCGCGGTCCGACGGGCAAGGGCGTCGCGAAGTATCAGGCGCTGAAGCACACCTGTCAGGCCTGCCCATCAAAGATAAAAGGCTGCCCGAAAGCAGAGGCCCGCAAGATCACCCGTGAAGAACATGAAGAGGTCGCCGCCAAGTCGCCCGCGAAATAGCCAAGACCCGCCAATACGACATCTCGATGAAACTCGGAAAGAAGGTCGAGAGGCTCTTTGCCCACCTCAAACGCCTCCTCGGCCTCGGCAGATTGCGATTACCCGGCCCCTGCGGCGCAAATGATGAATTCCTGCGCGCCGCAACCGCCCAAAACCTCCGCAAATCAGCAAAGAGCTTTCCTGCACCGCAGCAAACGCAAAAAGCCTGATCAGAAAGGCGCTCGCGCACTCATTCCAAAACCACTTTCCGCACCCGCAACACTGGGTTCTTCCAAAGAATCAGCGGAAGCCAGACGTCTGGCTGCAACGCCTGAGTTCCGGGATGCGGTCAAACTGGCAACCCGGCTTGAGCTCGCAAAAAAGCAATTTGGCGGCATCCAGAACGTCCTGCAGGAGGTCCATGTTGCAACAATTCTCGGGGAAGCCGTTTTCTACACCGATAACGGCGCCGGAACGTTCTCAACGAACATTGGTGTCGATTGTTCGACATTGACTGCGCGTTGTCAGATTGCTTTGGACCAACTCGGGCAGATCCTCGCAGACCCGGTGACCCGGCAGACCTTGCTAAACAAAGTCAATTGGTTTGTTGGTGCGTTTGCCGGGATATCTTCACGTAACATCGTGAACCTTGTCGATGGTGCATGGCATCAATTCACAGATGCAGATTTTCTGGCGAACTTGATGGGCACATTGCTTTGGCGTGCCAAGCACGCGCCGGGAATTTTTGCAGACGCCGTGGCGCTCAATGAGGATGTCAAGCGTTGCATTGCGAATGCTGCTAAGTCTGACCTCAGGCCTCTGAGATAGCCTTTGAGGTCCTGTGGGATTGGTTTGCTGGAAATATCCAGATCATACATTTTGATGTTCTGGGCAATGATCCCACTTTATTCCTGACCAATTTTGGAGAGGCTTTTACCCCCAACAGAATGACCCAACTGGTCAGAAACCACATCAATGCAGCAGAAATAGGCAAATCTGGATCATGCCACTTGTTCAGGCATAGTTGTGCCGCCTTGATGCTGGAGAATGGGGCAGACATCAGATACATCCAGCAGCTTCTGGGGCATGCCAAGCTGGACACCACCCAGATTTACACCCAAGTCTCCATAAGACAACTCAAACAAGTCTACACCCTCCCTCATCCGGCAAAGATGATGCCTGAGAATAGGGATGAATCTGAGGATGTAGCTGAATGATATCAATTTACAAAGATTCTCAAAAATTGTATCATCCTGTCAAGTTGAAAGGATATCACATGCATGTATCTTTGACTGACAGACTGGATGAATATGTAAAGGAAAAGGTCCAATCCGGCCTGTACAACAATGCATCAGAAGTTGTGAGGGAAGCTCTCAGGTTGAAAATTGCCACTGAGGAAACGGATGAGATCAAGCTGCAAAAATTGAGGGATGCCATTGAACCTGCATGGCAACAGGCTGAAAGTGGGAAATGTGAACCTTATGACATGCAGTCCATCATTGGTGAATTAGATCAGGAAATGGCTTCGAATGCCTGAGGTGGTCATTGCCCCTCTGGCAAGAAAAGATATCAAGGATATTGGTAGATACACCCAGAAGAACTGGGGTGTGAAGCAAAGAAACCTTTATCTTGGGGTTCTGGACAAGAACATCAATGGCTTGCTTGAGAGTCATAGACTAGACAGAAGAAGAGACCATATTAAACAGGGTTTGCTATCCTGTTTATGTCAGGAACATATGATTTTTTTTAGAAGAGATGATGCTGGAAATGTTGAAGTCTTGAGAGTTCTAGGGCAATTTATGATGATTGATTGAACTGGTGGCCTGTTGGCTTTATGATTACGTCAATCATTTATCAATGTAGTACTATCATTACTGATCCCTTTTTAGAGGGAAGCACATGCCTTGATCATCGGGATAAGCCCTTGGTCTGAATGAATGATTACCCTTCTCTTTTAGCTGCAAAACTCAAAACATTCCTGACAGGCCTGATGGCTTTAATGGTGACCCTGACATTGGGTCTGGCCTCCTCACAGGCAAAATCTGCCTTGGGGGGATATCAAGAATTTTTGCAGACGCCATGGCGCCCAATGAGGATGAAAGTTGGACACCTCGAATACCCGCGATTTTGCATTGCTGTAGGGCTGCTTCTTTGGAAGAACCCAGTGTTGCGGGTGCGGAAAGTGGTTTTGGAATGAGTGCGCGAGCGCCTTTCTGATCAGGCTTTTTGCGTTTGCTGCGGTGCAGGAAAGCTCTTTGCTGATTTGCGGAGGTTTTGGGCGGTTGCGGCGCGCAGGAATTCATCATTTGCGCCGCAGGGGCCGGGTAATCGCAATCTGCCGAGGCCGAGGAGGCGTTTGAGGTGGGCAAAGAGCCTCTCGACCTTCTTTCTGAGTTTCATCGAGATGTCGTATTGGCGGGTCTTGGCTATTTCGCGGGCGACTTGGCGAGCGACTTGGCGGGCCTCTTCATGTTCTTCACGGGTGATCTTGCGGGCCTCTGCTTTCGGGCAGCCTTTTATCTTTGATGGGCAGGCCTGACAGGTGTGCTTCAGCGCCTGATACTTCGCGACGCCCTTGCCCGTCGGACCGCGGTTCGGATCGGAACAGTTCCGGCGCAACTGCTTTAGCGCTTCGCCTTCCGGACAGAGCTATTGGTTGTTCTCAGCGTCCCATTCGAAATCAGCACAAGACCCTGTGCCATCCTTGCGACTAGCCTGGTCGAGCCCTGGGATGTGGGGTTTGATGTCGCGTCTCACCAGCCAATCCAGCCTTGGACCTGATCCACAGGCGGCCGTCCGCAATAAGCTGCTCAGGATGGAGAGCAAATTTATCCTTGACCCGGTCTGACCTTGAGCGCACGCAGCCAACCTCAGCTTGTCGGATCGATCTGCTCGCCTCAACACCGACGATCACGCTGGGGTCAGTGTCAATCAGAGAGTTCGTGGAACAGGCAAAGATTGCAGGACCTTTACGGGCTGCTGTCCACTGACTGGACGGGTCGGAATGTGATGTGAACTCAGGCTCAACAGTCGTTGCTGCCCCAAAGGCGGCATCATCCAGGACTTCCAAATATGCCTTCACCGCGCGGGGCGCCTCTCCTGGATCAATGGCGCTGCGATCCCACTCTTCCCCGGGCCTGGAGTTCTGTTTGTTGGCGTCGGCTTCAATCAAACCGCCATCCGCCGCAAAACGCTGACCGCTTGACAGACCGGCAGAAATGCACCGCGCTACGGTCATCTCGAAGAGGGGCCGCAGCAAATCACTGTCGTGGAACCTGCCATGACGGTTCCTGGAAAAAGTGCAATGATCCGGCACAGCGTCTGTCAGATCGAGACGACAGAACCAACGATACGCCAAGTTCGGATGCACCTCTTCGCAAAGCCGCCGCTCTGACCGGACCCCCAGGCAATACCCGACCAGCAGCAGGCGGATCAGCACCTCGGGATCAAGTGAAGGACGACCAGTATGACTATAGAAATCCGCCAGATGCCCACGGAGGCTGCTGAGATCAACAAACCGATCTATTGAGCGCAGAAGGTGATCTTTCGGTACAGGATCCTCAAGCGAAAACTCATAAAACAGCGCAGCTTGTGCTTCTTTCTTCGGTCCTGACATCGCCATCAAACCCCTCCAGCAATACAAGAATTGAAGCAGCGATCAGCACACCAAGCAAGAAGAGCTTTTTAACAAAATTGGCCAGCGAAGCACCGTTCACGATCATGCGCTGGAACAGCCTGATACCGGCTTCATTTCCCAATGAACTCAGTTGAATATGCTCTGACTGTGCCGACGCAGGAGGCAAAAATTCCTGATATCCCCCAAGGCAGGTTTTGCCTGTGTGGGTGCAAGCGCCAGAAGCGCCGCTGTGAGCAAGGCAAAAAGCCCTATCAGGAAAGGTCTCAGTCGAAGGGTCATGGCTCTGATCTATAAATCAAATGCGTGGATTTTGGAAGTAAGAAGGGATTGGCAGCTAAAGTAGAGCCACAGATTTATTCAGCTTTCACAATGGGTTCGCGGGCTGTCCAGCCCGGATTTCATGTGCCCGTTCCTGATAAGGTCCGGGGGCTTGGTGGGGGTTGGTTTAGTGCCTGATGCGGGCGGATACGATTGTACTGCTTGAGCCCCTGATTGATGACAATCTGAGCCTGCCTGGTAGTGTTGACCCCCTCCGCGTTGAGACCTTCCCGGCGTAGTCTGCCGTTGAAGCGTTCATTGTCTCCGTTTTCCCATGGTGAACCTGGGGTGATCTGGATGGGTTTGATGCCGGTCTTGATCAGCCCCTTGTGCAGCGAAGCTGCGATAAGGTCCGGGCCGTTGTCAGACCGGATGTCTTCAGGTTTGCCGTGTTTCAGCAGCAACCGATAGAGCGCGTCCAGAACCTCTGCAGATCCCCTCTTGACGCTCACGGTCACACACAAGGCCTGGCAGGTCTATTCGTCCAGCACGGTGAGCATCTTGCAGGACGAGACGGAAACGGAACTGAGCACGGTCCAACAACGTGCCGATGTCGAAGTTCTCCGCAGCTTCCTCGATCTTCGTCTCTTTGATTTCCGCCTTGGGGCCAACCACAATAACGGTAGCACCAGATTTTCAGGCCTGTTCCAGGAACGGTTCCAGCGCCTTGACGGCGGCGGTCTGTTCAGTCTGCGCCAAAGCTTGGGTTGGTGCCAAAAATGACACCCCTGCCAGCATTAAAACAGCGGCCAAAAACATCCAAATTCGTTTGCTAACGGACATATCCTTGGCCTCCCGCCATTTGCGGCGCCATTCAAACTGTTTGTGGCAGCTTTTTCAACACAAGAAGCGCACCAGCGGCTTGTTCTCCACGCGGACTCAGTGCAGTTTGCGCCGCAATCGGTCCCCTCCTTAAAAAGAAGTGTCCTGGCAGCCAAATGTCCATTCCGAATGATATTGAAATCACCCCGGAAATTGTCGCCGAACATAGCCTCAAGCCTGACGAATATGAGCGTATCCTGGAACTGATCGGCCGGGAACCGACACTCACGGAGTTGGGAATCTTCTCGGCCATGTGGAACGAACATTGCTCCTACAAATCCTCAAAGAAATGGCTGCGCACCCTGCCGACCACCGGAGATCGGGTTATTCTCGGGCCCGGCGAAAATGCAGGCGTCATCGACATTGGTGATGGTCAGGCGGCCATCTTCAAGATGGAAAGTCATAACCACCCCTCCTTCATCGAACCCTACCAAGGCGCGGGAACAGGCGTAGGTGGCATCCTGCGCGATGTGTTCACAATGGGCGCCCGGCCAATCGCTGCAATGAACGCCTTGCGTTTCGGCTCGCCGGACCACTTGAAGACACGCCATCTCGTATCTGGCGCGGTGGCCGGCATTGGCGGCTACGGCAATTCCTTTGGCGTTCCGACTGTCGGCGGCGAAGTCAATTTCCATCCCCGCTATAACGGCAACATTCTGGTCAACGCCTTTGCGCTTGGTCTCGCGGATCAGGACAAGATATTCCTTTCTGAAGCCAAAGGCGTTGGCCTGCCGGTCGTCTATCTGGGCGCCAAAACAGGGCGTGACGGCATTCACGGCGCCTCCATGGCAAGCCAGGAGTTTGCTGATGACAGCGAGGAGAAGCGCCCAACTGTTCAGGTCGGGGATCCTTTCACTGAGAAATGCCTGCTGGAAGCCTGTCTAGAGCTCATGGCCTCAGGGGCGGTGATTGCGATTCAGGACATGGGCGCTGCCGGCCTCACCTGCTCTGCAGTCGAAATGGGAGCAAAGGGCGATCTTGGCATTGATCTTGATCTCGACAGGGTCCCTTGCCGTGAAGAGGCAATGAGCGCCTACGAAATGATGCTTTCCGAGAGCCAAGAGCGCATGCTCATGGTCCTGAAGCCGGAGCTCGAAGAACAGGCCCAGGCGAGCTTTGAAAAATGGGGTCTCGATTTTGCGATTGTCGGCAAGACAACCGACACTCTGCGTTTCCGCATTTTCCATGAAGGCGATCAGGTTGCGGATCTGCCGATCAAGGATCTTGGTGACGAAGCCCCTGAATATGATCGTCCCTGGGTCATGCCACCTGTCCCCGATGCTCTGAGCCATGAGGACGTCCCTCCGCCAAATGATTTAGGCGACGCTCTCCTTAGCATCCTGGGCTCTCCCGACATCTGCTCGCGCCGCTGGGTCTGGGAACAGTATGACCACCTGATCCAATCAAACACGGCACAGATACCAGGAGGCGATGCCGCCGTCTTGCGGGTCATGGACGCGCCACACAAAGGTCTTGCCATCTGCGCTGACGTAACCCCGCGCTACGTGGAAGCTGATCCCTTTGAAGGCGGCAAGCAGGCCGTGGCTGAGGTCTGGCGCAACATCACTTGCGTTGGTGGCGAACCCATCGCCATTACAGACAATCTGAATTTCGGTAACCCGGAACGCCCGGAAATCATGGGCACGTTTGTCCGCGCAATTGACGGGATAGGCGAGGCCTGCCGCGTCCTGAATTTCCCGGTCGTCTCCGGCAATGTGTCCCTGTACAACGAGACCAATGGCGAAGCCATCCTACCCACCCCGGCCATTGCAGGCGTGGGTTTGCTTCCAGATCTTTCGAAAATGACCACCTTGGCCTTCAAGCAGGAAGGCGAGGCAATCTTGCTTATTGGTGCCAACGCTCCCGACGGCCATCTGGGCCAATCCATTTATTTGAGGGAAATCCTGGGTCGCGAAGATGGTCCTCCTCCGTTCGTTGACTTGGCCGCAGAAAGAAAGGCCGGAGATTTTGTCCGCTGGCAGATCGAGAATGAAATGCTAACCGCGGTTCACGATGTGTCCGACGGCGGACTGGCAATCAGCCTGGCAGAAATGGCAATGGCTTCAGGCATTGGCGCAACCGTGTCCCAGCCGGTTGATGACGTACCCGCTCACGCAATCCTCTTTGGCGAAGATCAGGGATACTATGTGGTGACTTGCGATAACTCGGTTTCTGATCAAATACAAGTAAATGCCCAGAATAGTGGACTTTTTGCCGTTCAGATTGGTACGACCGGCGGCAAGGAATTGACCTTCGAGGACATCACCGCCATAACTGTCGTCGGTATGAAGACACGCCACGAAAGCTGGCTTCCGGCCTACATGGCTGGCGCACCCAAGAACTAGGATCTGGATCCTAACGCTAGGAGATGACGACAATGCCTATGATCGCAAGTGACATCGAAGCCATGCTGAAGGAAGCCTTCCCGGACGCACAAATCGAGTTGACGGACCTTAAGGGCGATGGCGATCATTATGCCGCGAACGTCGTTGCCGAAGCGTTCCGGGGCAAAAGCAGGGTCCAGCAGCATCAGCTCGTTTACAAGGCACTCAAAGGCAAGATGGGTGGGGAGCTCCACGCCCTTGCACTGCAGACCGCTGCACCAGAGTAAAGCGGGCATCCATTTTTGGGACTGGAATTAACCGCAGTTCCGCACTACATGTGGCTGCAACTTACTCAATTCTGACCGAAGTTAGAGGGAACTCCATATGACCGATGTGAACCAATGGATTGATGAGCAGGTCAAGGCCAATGACGTTGTGCTTTTCATGAAGGGCACACCACAGTTTCCCCAATGTGGTTTCTCGGGCCGCGTAACACAGATTCTTGACTATATTGGCGTCGAATATGCCGGGATCAATGTGCTCGAATCTGATGCGCTTCGCCACGGCATCAAAGAGTATTCGGACTGGCCGACCATCCCGCAGCTCTACGTTAAAGGTGAATTCGTGGGCGGTTGCGATATTCTCACCGAAATGTTCCAAAACGGCGAACTGCAGTCGCACATGGCCGAAAATGGAGTTGAGATCACTGCGCCTGCTCAGGCCTGATCGATTTCATCCAGAGTATAATCGATGGACCTAATTGCTGCTTAAATGGGTGCACATTGTCAGCTCGACACTATTGTTTGGCGCTGCCCTCGGCAGCTCCAAATATTGCTGGCTCACTCATAAATCCCAGGAAGTCCGCGCAATCGCGACAGTACTTAGCACCGTGGTGACGGTTGACTGGCTTGTTGTGACGACAGCAGGTTTCATTCAACCCGCATCCGGCCTGCTGCTGATGCAAGCCAAGGGCTACGGCTTATGGGAACCCTGGCTTGTCACGGCCTATGTGCTCTATGCGATCATGACGTTTCTCTGGTTTATTGTCGCCTGGCTCCAGATCCAGTGCCGGAATATGGCCCGTATAGCGTCTTCCTAGAAAGCCCTACCCGACGGTTATCACGCAAACATGCGTCTGTGGGCGCAATTGGCTACTCCGACATTCGCGTTGGCGCTGGTCATCTTTTGGCTAATGGTCAGTAAACCGCAGCTTTGGTAAACAACCAACCTGGCAAGCTCAATAATTTGGGATTTTTCTCTCGGAATCATACTGGTTTTGCCCGTTTTTGGTCACCATGGCTTAACAATCTGATGCTAGAATGTTTTCGAGGAGGGACGAAATGGTAATACTAACGGGCTTCAGGTTTGACTGTTTTGGGTCCAATCGCGAGATACGCCCGATTTGATTGCCGTTGGTTCTTTCATGAGCCGGGTCCAGACATCACATCCGGCGGCAAGACCGTCTGCCTGATCTTCGAGGAGGCGGTTGGAGAGCCCGTTCTCCCGAAGAGATTGCCAGACCTTCTCACCCCGATTGAGCTCCGGTGATCTGGCGGGCAGGAAGATCAGGGTCAGGGTCTTCGGCCCCTTCACCTCGCCGGATGTGTGCCCCGGCGCGCGGTCCATCAGGACGGCGGCCTGAGCGCCTTTTGCAACGGGCCGGCTGATCTCCTTGAGAAGGCAGGTTCCTTGTTCCAGTGTCCGCCCCCATGGCACCTTGCCACCATGGCAGCATCAGGGCCGCGCCGGTCTCCCTGTCTGCGCAAACCGCGCCGAACAGGCAGGCCGATTTGTAACGCTGATCGGCCGGCCATCGCGGTCTCGTCCCCTTGCGCGCCCGGATGCGGACGCGGCCGGTCTTCTGGCCGATGCGGGCCTCGTCCTGAACCCAGACCTCGATCGGCCTGTCTGCCGGACCGTGGTTCAAAGGGGAGGCAAGGCTTTGGGGGACGTTTTGTTGAAAGCCTCCATGAAGCCGGGTCTTGGCCCGGGGCGGCCTGGGGCTTGGGCCGGGTATTGTGGGCGCCCGGTGAGGCGGGAAAAGCCGGGCGCTGCAAGCAGCCTGGAGAGGGTCCTCTCGTGAGAGACAACACCGAACCGGTCTTCGGTCCCCCGTTGCAGGTCAAGTCGTCTCCAGCGGATCCCCCCGTCATGCTCAAGGCAGGGGCCGGTTTCGATGATCTCAGCAAGTTCAGCCATCGGTGCCGCATCCAGCCGCCGGGGCCCGCGGGACCCGGCGGTCGAACAGCCCTTCGGGCCCGGTTTCGTTGAACCGAGGTACCCGATCCCTCCCACCCCCCTTTGCCACATCCGCCCGGCTCATCCCGTCATAAACACAAGCTAGCGAAAGCAGACGCCGGGCCTGACGGAGATCTTCGCTCGTCCTGGAAAGACCGCGAAGGGGCAAAGCATCATAGTCATCACGACCGCCAACAGCTGCAGACATCGGAACTCCTCCTTTGTCTGCATGGATCCAGAGAGCAGCCGGGTTGAAAAGGCCTGAGAGACAATCAAGCACGCCATTGGTATAATATTGACCAGGACCCCCAGTGGACGACCTAGACCGATCTGACAAAGAAGCCATTCAAGAAAAAATCCGCCTCAAGAAAATCCAGATTAAGCTGCTAAAAAAGGACCGCATCCGGGCCCTTATTGCCAATTCTGATGATGAGCGATCAGCAGATTGAAACTTCGCTCGCAGCAGCAGAAACAGAATTGAAGCAGTTGCAAAGCCAATTCAAAAACCTGCCGGCGGACTAGACTATTCCCCCGACCAAAATTTCGTCCGCGACGACATTTTCGCCTGCTCATACAGAACTTGGTCAAAACAGGTGAGTCTTTCATAAAAGCGGTTTATCTAAGGATCATCCAAATTCGGCATTTCATTAATCATTGCGGTGTTTATGTTTTTGATCTCTTCAAACGGTCCAAACTTGAAATCCATGAATTTCCAGGCTTTGTCCATATCTTCCAGCACAAAATAGAAGTCCAATGAGTGCAGGTTCTTCAATGCTTCACTCACATGAGTATCCTCAAATGAGCTAGGCACAGCGCTGCACAAGCAACGAGTTTGCATATTGTCAAATAACCGCATTCCGATTGGAATGCTGACAATTTCGCTCATCCTCTCTACGTCACCCAAATGAGTTTGCCAGAGTTCAATCGCAATTTTTGCGATATTTGGCCCAATCTCGCCAAGTTTGTCCGCTCGTTTTGGGTTGCCATAGGCTTTGACCCATCTAAGGTGCGAAATCAGCTGATCAAATGGATTACGCAATAACGTGATCGCAAAAGCATCGTTGCGAGAAACAACATCTTTGACCTGTCTGTATTGAAAATGGCCCGAGATGAAAAAACTGGAATCGTCCTTTAACGCTTCCCGCCAAGCCAGATCGTGCGCGGGCTGACTTGGCAAATAGCGCTCAAACGCAAAACAAAACACATTACCAAATGCCATCCCTGCAGTTTTGGGGATGTGGATAAAAAGGACATTCTTGAGCGTTCTTTGCGTCTCTCCCGAGTTCGGTTCGACATTCATAAATTGACTAATGATTTGCCTTCATCTGGAAGACTGCCTTTAACCAACATTCGGCTTTTGAGTCAACGTCTACGCCTTAAACAACCCGAAATTAGCCACTAAAAATTTGGCTATCGATCCAAAAAACATTGTCGAGCTTCATTCGTGAAACTTATGAGTAGAAATCGCGGGCTGTTAAGAAAATTTTCAATTGGATTTTTGCATCCGGCCTTTGCTCCGACGTGGCATTCGGTCTAAATGTGGCCTGATCTGACCCGGAGATGTTTATGAGCAATGTGCCCCCACCCGCCGCCCCTGCGAGACGGATTCCACCTCCCGGCCCTCGGCCCCGCAAAGGTCCACCTCTCGAGCTGATTATTATTGCAGGGTGCTTGATCTCAATGATCACCTTTGGGGTCCGCTCCGATTTTGGACTGTTTACAAAGCCGATCTCGGATGAGCTCGGCTGGGGACGCGAGATTTACAGTTTGGCCATCGCACTGCAAAATCTCGTATGGGGTGCGTTCCAGCCGATTGCAGGCGGTTTGGCTGACAAATACGGAACGGCAAAGGTTCTGGCACTCGGTGCGATTGTTTACATTCTTGGAATGGTGCTCACACCGCTCGCCACCACTCCCCTCCAACTCTATCTGACCGCCGGTATTCTTTCCGGGATCGGCATTGCCACTGCTTCCTTCGCAATCGTTATGACATCATTTGCCCGCGCTGTGCCAGAAAATCAGCGGTCTTGGGTACTTGGCATTGCAACAGCTGCCGGTTCGCTCGGGCAGTTCATCTTTGTGCCAGTCGGCCAAGGCTTCATCAACGCCTTTGGATGGGCAAACGCACTGATCTTTTTGTCGTTCTTCATTTTCCTGGTGATCCCGTTGTCCTGGCCTGTGCGTGGCAAATCTGATCAGACCTCACAAATGGCAGGCGAAACGGATCTGGGCCTGTTTCAGGCCATTGAACAAGCCTTCCGGCACCACAGTTACATTCTGCTCATTTTCGGGTTCTTCGTCTGCGGCTTCCATGTGGCGTTCATTGCTACACACCTGCCCGCGGATCTTGTTGACCATGGTCTGAGCGCTAGTGCAGGAGCCTGGTGTCTGGCCTTGGTTGGGTTTTGTAACGTCATTGGCGCCTATTCGGCCGGTGTGCTCGGTGGCAAGTTGCCCAAACAATACATTCTGACGGTGCTCTATTTTGGCCGTGCAATCGCAATTACGACCTTTGTGTTGTTCCCGGTCACGCTGACGTCTGCCTTGCTCTTTTCAGGGTTTATTGGACTGGTTTGGTTTTCCACCGTACCGCTAACAGCAGGCCTCGTGGCGGCAATGTTCGGCACGCGCTACATGGGCACCCTGTTTGGAGTTGTGTTCTTCTCCCATCAGGTCGGGGCCTTCATCGGCGTCTGGCTGGGCGGCAAGATCTACGACTATGCAGGCACCTACGACCCCATGTGGTGGGCTGGCGTAGCCTTGGCTTTGGTGGCGGCACTCGTCCATCTGCCAATCAAAGAGATTATGGCGCCAAGCTTCCTGGCAAAACCACAAGCGTCATAAGAGTCGCGGCAGGATCAGTCCCAGGCCGGAGATCATCAACAGGACAAGCACGACCCTTCTGAAGGTTTCCTGGTCGATCTTGAGATACAGCCGCAAACCGATCCAGGCACCGGCCAGCGTGCCGGGAAAGCAAATTGCCACGATCTTGAGCAGTTCCATACTGATTAGCCCTCTCACCGCATAAGTCGCGATTGCAGCAACAAAGATCGACATGTTGATCAACTGCAACAGAGCGCGGGCACGTTCTTTGTGCCATTGAGAAAGTTGGCTCCAAACAACCAGAATTGGTCCGGACAGCCCAGCAAGTCCGCCACAGACGCCACTAAACACTCCAATAGCGGCCTCTGGCAAAACTCCTTTGGCCGTCAACTTCAGCGGCTGTTTCACGAGCAGAGCGAACAACGGATAACCGATCAGCATTATGCCAACTGCGAGTCTGAAGGCTGATGGCTCAAGCCACGTCAGCAACCAAACGCCAAGGGGTATACCGGCAAACGCACCAGCCAAATAAGGAAGCGCCGCCCTGCCCTGCACATCAGGCCAAATTTTTCGGATGGTCGTGAGATGCGCAGACAATGAGCAAAACGCCACCAACGGCGCCGCCAGAACTGGCGGTATCACATAGAGCCACAAGGCCATCGTCGTGAGAGCTGTGCCAAAGCCCGTAAGGCCAGTGACGATGCCAGCCAGAAAGGCGCCAAACAGCAACAGAGAGATATCGACCCATTCGAGCATTATTGACGTCCCAAAACAAAAGGGCCGCCGGATGAAACACCGGCGGCCCTTGAAACTTTGGTAAGAGGAATTCGCGAATTAACGCGAGTAGAACTCCACCACCAGGTTCGGCTCCATCTGCACCGGATAAGGCACATCGCCAAGAACGGGGATCCGGATCATTGATGCGGTCATCTTCTTGTGGTCCACTTCGATGTAGTCCGGTGTGTCACGTTCGGCGCTCTGGACCGCTTCAAGTACCATCGGCAGCTCCCGGGACTTTTCGCGGACTTCAACCACATCGCCGACCTTTACACGGTAGGAGGGAATGTTGACCCGTTGGCCGTTGACCTTGATATGGCCGTGATTAATGAACTGGCGGGAAGCGAAAACCGTAGGAACGAATTTTGCGCGGTACACAACTGCATCCAGTCGCCGCTCAAGAAGACCAATCAGGTTTTCAGAGGTGTCACCTTGAACGCGAGAAGCTTTCTTGTAGATCCGTTTGAACTGCTTTTCTGTGACGCAGCCGTAGTAGCCTTTGAGTTTCTGCTTAGCGCGCAGCTGCACACCAAAGTCAGACAGTTTGCTGCGGCGGCGCTGGCCGTGCTCGCCTGGGCCATATTCACGTTTGTTGACAGGGCTTTTCGGACGGCCCCAGATGTTTTCGCCCATACGGCGATCAATCTTGTATTTCGCAGAGACGCGCTTCGACATTTCGTTTGCTCCAAAGTCGTACTGTTAATGTGGCTGGAAACCTTTGATGGCCGCCAGATTTGAGCAAAAGCGAGCCTTCCTCTGCCAGTTTCCCGGCCGACAGGCAGACATGAAATAAGCGCTAGATCAGGTCTGCCACAGGCAAGCAAAAAACTACCCGCGCTAATGGCACGGGTGATGCGGGAGTTCTCTAGGCTTTTGGCCAACTGAAGTCAACAACGAAAGCACATCAGGCAGCAGCAATTGTGTTCGTTCCCGCAAAGCCTTCCCGTGCAAGAATCCCTGAAAAAACCGAACTTGTTTTTGTGAGGAACGCTCCCCTCACACCTACATCTGCCGGCCGTAAGGGGGACCTTCCAATCAGAACAACTCCCACCTGCCGGGCAATTGCGTCGGACGGGTCGATCAGAGAGACAGGCCAAGACGCCGCTGACGATATTTGATCCGCAATGAGCGGATAATGCGTACAACCCAGAACCACTGCGTCGGTTCGCCCACCGTCTTTCTCCACAAAAACCGGAGAAATCTCCATTCTCATCTCCGCTTCGCTAACCGGATCTCCTCTAAGTGCCCGTTCAGCAAAGGCCGCAAGGTTCTTGCAGCCATGCAGCATGACCTCACGGTGAGAGGCATACGTATCGACCAGAGCCTGTGTGTAGGCGCGGTCAACCGTCCCGGGCGTTGCAAGAACGCCAATAATGCCTGATCTGGACACCTCGGCAGCAGGTTTGATCGCAGGAACTGTCCCGACAAACGGAATGGCAAATCGTTCCCTGAGAGCGGAAAGCGCAATCGTACTCGCCGTGTTGCACGCCACCACCATCGCATCTGGCTTGATCTGCTCAATTAAGCGGTCTGCAACCGAACAGATCCGTTCCTTCAGTTCCAGTTCGCTCCAATCCCCATAAGGAAAGCCTTCATTGTCGGCAGAATAGATCACATTGACATCAGGCAAACCGGCCATGATCGCCCTCGCGACAGAAAGACCGCCAAGACCGGAATCAAAAACGAGAACCCGCTTCGTTGTCATTCAACTGCACCCTCTTCGCTTCAATCAGAACGGCAGCATTATGGCTTCAACAGTAAGGCCAATTCCTAACCAACTTGTGTAGATTTCAATGAGAAAGGCAGGAGTTTTCATTGCGCTCATGCACTCTGATCAACGAAGACAGGAGCCCATGCAGGGTTCTGACTTCCTGCTCCGTAAGATTTGCCCGCGTGAACATGTTCCGCACATTGCGAATCATGGTTGGCCGTTTCTCAGGCGGACGTAAGAATCCGCCCTCATCGAGTTCATGTTCCAGCCGTTCAAAAAAACCAACCAGCTCTTCCCGATTTGCGGGCCGGCTGTCACGGACGCCAAGACCCTCGCGCGCTGCTGTTTCAACTTCTGTTTCGCGGCCCAAGCCACCTGTACTCTTCAATTTGAACCACTCATAGCCAATCAGCAGAACCGCTTGCGCCAGGTTGAGGGATGCAAAATCCGGGTTTACCGGGGCAATAATCAACGCATCGGCCAACACCACCTGATCATTGGTCAACCCGAAGCGCTCGCGTCCGAACAGAATTCCCGCCTGCTCGCCCCGTCCCAGCCGCCCATGCATTTCGGCAGCCGCTGTTTCAGGTGTCAAAACCGGTTTCACCATATCGCGCTTGCGCGCCGTGGTTGCCACAACAAAGTTCAAATCCGCTACAGCCTCCTCGACCGTGTCGAAGACGCTTGCCTGTTCTATGATGATATCGGCGCCGGACGCGGCCTTGATCGCGTGCTCATTTGGCCAACCATTGGTAGGTGCCACCAGCCGCAAATCCGTCAGCCCAAAGTTCGCCATCGCGCGCGCAGCTGTGCCAATATTCTGGCCTAACTGCGGTTCCACCAGTATGACGCATGGAGCGAGCGTTGCTTTCAGATTTTTCTTAATATGACCCATGGCTGCGGGGCATAAGCGAGCTGCGCGCCAAAAGCAATGCCATCGATCCCCATTGCATCCCCGGTAATTCCATTACTGAGTTATTTTAGAGGATGGGAGGCGGAAATGGATCATTACGACCTGATTGTTATTGGAAGCGGGGCGGCGCGCGGCAATTCAGGCCGCAAAGTTCGGCAAAGACGTGCTGGTGGTGGAACGCGGCCGGCGTGTTGGCGGCGTATCCGTGCACACTGGAACCAATCCGTCGAAAACCCTTCGAAAGACCGCACTCAATCTTTCCGGTTGGCGCAAGCGGGGCTTCTATGGCCGGTCTTACCGCGTCAGGCAGGATATCACTGCCGATGATCTCCGGACACGTCTCCACAACGCTCGGCCACGAGATTGAGGTTCTTGAGCACCAGTTCGCCCGCAATCAGGTGGCAACACTCAAAGGAGAAGCCAGATTTGCGAATGAAAAGACCATCACCGTAGCAGGAGAAGAAGGCGAGACATTCACCTTCACGGTCGACTATTTCCTGCTTGCGATCGGAACCATACCCTTCCGCCCGGACTACATTCCATTCGATGAAAAGTCTGTTTTCGACAGCGATGGCATTCTCGAACTCGGCAATCTCCCCCGCTCAATCGCTGTCATTGGTGCCGGTGTGATTGGCATCGAATACGCGACGATCTTCAGCGCATTGGATGTCCATGTGACGCTGGTTGAACCACACGATACAATGCTCGACTTCGTGGACCGGAAATTGATTGGCGATTTCACCTAATCAGCTCCGGGACCGCGGCATGGCGCTGCGATTTGGCCGAAAGGCGGAACGGGTCACCAAGCGGGACGATGGTGGCTGCACAATTGAACTGAAAGGCGGCCGAACTATTCGCAGCGATGTCGTGCTCTTCGCAGCCGGCAGAATGGGCGCCACGAAGAACCTCAACCTGGACGCATGTGGCCTGGAGTGCGACCACAGAGGCCGCCTCAAAGTGAACCCTGCTTCCTTCCAGACGAGTGTCCCGCACATTTATGCCGTGGGCGATGTCATCGGCTTCCCCAGCCTTGCCTCAACTTCTATGGAACAGGGCCGGATTGCAGCCTGCCACGCGCTGGGAGAAGAGGCTTACGATCCACCGGAATATTTCTCCTACGGCATTTACTCGATACCGGAGATTTTCACAGTCGGCATGACCGAGGAGGAAATCATTGAGCGCAACATTTCCTATGAATGCGGCATTGCCCGGTTCCGTGAGACATCGCGGGACCACATCATGGGCCTCGACAAGGGAATGTTGAAAATGATCTTTTCCCTGAAAACACACCGTTTGCTGGGCTGCCACATCGTCGGCGAAGGCGCGACGGAGCTCATTCATATTGGTCAGGCAGTGCTCAATCTGGGTGGCACGCTGGAGTATTTCGTTGAAAACACTTCAATTATCCAACGCTCGCCGAGGTTTACAAGGTTGCTGTGCTCGATACTTGGGAACCGGATGCCGCCTCCCTGAGAGCCTCGTAATTTAGAAATTTTCCAAACTATTGAAAACATTGCAGTTTTGAAACATTCTAAGCTTGACTATTTTAGTTGGTTTTTGTTGACAGCTGAATTTTTGAGGCATATTGGACGATGCAAGGGAACGTCAGTTGTAAGTCGCTTCAAGGAAGAACGTGATGCAAAATCGCCTCTTGGCTACGTTTATTTCTCTCTCTGCAATCGCAGGTCTCACCGCACCGGCAATCGCCGGAGGTGACGTCAATGTCTATTCTTACCGCCAGCCGTTTCTGGTGCAGCCTCTGTTCAAGTCTTTCACAGCCGAAACCGGCATCAATGTCAATATGATCTTCGCCAAGAAGGGTTTGATCGAACGCATGGCACAAGAAGGTAGCCGCAGCCCGGCAGACGTCTTGTTGACCGTCGACATTGGCCGCCTCACAGGCGCCAAGGCCAAGGGTGTGACCCAGGGCATGTCCTCAGAAATCGTCAACGCGAACATCCCGGCCACCTACCGGGATCCAAAAGGACACTGGATTGGTTTGACGACGCGTGCCCGTGTTGCCTATGCCTCCAGGGACCGTGTCAGCCAGGACGCCATTACATATGAGGATCTGGCCGATCCGAAATGGAAAGGCAAGATCTGCATCCGCTCCGGCAAGCACGTCTATAACGTCGCCCTCATTGCCTTCATGATCAAGCATCACGGCGAGGCAAAAACGAAAGACTGGCTGGGAGGCCTCAAGGCGAACCTGGCCCGCAAACCCTCAGGCAATGACAGGGCACAGGTGAAAGGCGTGTATTCCGGTCAATGCGACCTCGCCATTGGCAACACCTACTACATGGCCAAGATGCAGCTGAACGAAAAGAAGCCTGAGCAGAAAGAGTGGGCAGCGTCCGTTAAATTGCTGTTCCCCAACTCAGCCGATCACGGAACCCACGTGAACATTTCCGGTGCCTCGCTCGCGAAACATGCGCCCAACAAGGCCAACGGTATCAAATTGATCGAGTTCCTGTCGGGTCAACAAGCGCAGAAAATCTACGCTGAAGTAAACCATGAATACCCCGTAAAATCGGGAGTACCGGCATCTGACATCGTCAAAAGCTGGGGTGATTTCAAATCTGACACCACGCCGCTTGAAGACATTGCCGGCCTTAGAAAACGGGCCACTGAACTTGTTGATGAAGTTGGTTTCAACGATGGACCGAGTTCCTAGACGGTTAGCTTCTTATCAGGTATCCAAATTTTTGGCCCAGTATTTCCCTGCCGGGCCGTTTTGGTTTTTCTGATCACCTCTTATGACCAGCTTCGACTCAACAAACGACATCAAAACGTCTGCGACCCCATTCGGCCGCATGAAGGTTTTTTTGACGCCGTGGCATATCGCAATTGTGTTGATCATTGCTGGCATTCTCTCGCCTATCTTCGGCCTCGTGATCACTGCCTTGTCGGCTAATGCAGATGCCTGGCCGCATCTGCTGCGAACTGTGTTGCCCAAGGCAACCTGGATCACATTGCTGCTGATGATCGGGGTCAGTTTGTTCAGCGTCCTTCTCGGAGCAGGCACGGCCTGGCTGGTCACCATGTACGCGTTTCCCGGCCAGATGTTCTTCCGTTGGGCACTGATTATTCCTCTCGCCGTACCAACCTATCTGGCCGCTTTCTGTTACATTGAAGTTTGGGATTATTCAGGCTGGGTGCAGACGGCTATTCGGGCCACGTTCGGTTTCACCAGCGCGCGGAATTATTGGTTTCCTGAGGTTCGCTCCCTCGGGGGCGCAATTTTCGTGATGTCCTTTGTGCTCTACCCCTATGTCTATCTCACTGCCAGAGCCAGCTATATCGCACAATCCACCAGTGTTCTTGAAGCCAGCCGCACGCTTGGCTGCAACGCGTTCCAGTCATTCTGGAAGATCGGCCTACCTTTGGCGCGTCCAGCCATTGCAGCCGGAGCCGTACTGGCCCTGATGGAGTGCCTGAACGATATCGGCGCGGTTGAGCATTTTGGTGTAAATACCCTCACCATAACGGTTTATGACACGTGGCTGGAGCGTGGCTCGCTCGCAGGCGCCGCACAGATTGCCTGCGCCATGCTCGTTGCAGTGGTAGCACTTTTTAGCCTCGAAAGGTGGAGCCGCGGCAAGCAGGCATTCCATCAGGGCAACGCCTCCAGGCAACCCTTGAAGGAAATCGAACTAGCAGGTGCACGCAAATGGCTCGCGGTCGCCGCTTGCGGAATTCCCATTGCATTCGGTTTCGGCGTCCCTGCCCTTTTCCTTGTGGATGCGACCATCACATTCATCGATGAAGCTTTTACCGGAACGTTCTGGAACCACGCGTTTCACAGTTTCATGTTGGCCCTTTCGGCCGCAACTATCGCAACTGTGTTTGGACTGATCGTCGTGTTCACCCGGCGCACATTTCCATCGCGCGTGCTGACGGGCTTTGCCGTTGGAGCCTCCATTGGTTACGCCGTTCCTGGAACGGTGCTGGCAATTGGCGTCATCATCAGCCTCTCGTGGCTCGAAGCAACGTTCGGTTCTCTGTCTGAACAGGTCTTTGGAGTAACTTCTGGCCTCTTCATAAGCGGCACTGCTGGCGCCATCATCATGGCCTACATCGTCCGGTTTTTTGCGATTTCTCATGGCTCGCTGGACTCCAGCATGTCCAAGCTCTCTCCTCACATGGATGACGCCGCCCGTTCCCTTGGCCGAAGCCCCATCGGAGTCTTGCAGGATGTGCATCTGCCGCTTCTCACGCCCGCAATTGGCGCGGGCGCCCTGTTGGTGTTTGTGGATGCGATGAAGGAGCTCCCAGCTACTTTGCTCTTGCGGCCATTCAATTTTGATACGCTGGCCACCCACGTCTACACGCTGGCCAGCCTTGACCAATTCGAAGAAGCCGCCCCGGAAGCCCTCATGATTGTCACCATCGGGCTGGTTCCTGTCATTGTCCTCAATCAGGTAATATCGTCAGGCCGCTGGAAACAGGCTTCCTAACAAATTAGGTTAGGGTCATGCTTGGCTGAGTGAGTGGATTTTGTCTTAGAGTCTGATTTGCAACTGGTTGAGTGAATTCAGCCGGTTGTGGTTCTGTTCGCTTGTGAAACTGAATGGAGATCACGATGGCCTGGACCGACCTCACTCGCCGCCAACATGCCCGAACGGGCGGCAGGTATGCAAGCGACCTGACCGCCGCGGAAGGGGCGATCAGTGAACCTTTGATGCTGTCGCACACGTCCACCGGCCGGCCGCGCAAGACCGACCTTGCGCCCTGTGTTCGATGCGCTCCTTTACATTGCGACAACCGGTTGCCAGTGGCGGCTGTTGCCGAACGCCTTTCCACCGGTTTCGACGGTGCGGGGGTATTTTCAGGGCTGGCGCACTGACGGACGACTGGACGAGATGACCCGCGCGCTTGTCGGGATGGCGCGTCTGGCCGAGGGTCGCAAGGCCCGCCCGCCCGCCGGTATCCTCGACAGCCAGAGCGTGAAAGCCACGGAAAGGGGCGGGGTTACCGGCTATGACGTGGGCAAGCGATCAAGGGTCGCAAGCGCCCTATCGTCACCGACACGCTTGGCTTGCTGGTCGGATGGGTGGGGCACAGTGCCGGGATCCGGGACCGGGACGGTGCGCCGGATGTGCTGAAAGCCGTGGCCGTGCGGTTTGCCATGTTGCGCCCTATTTTTGCCGATGGCGGCCAGGCCGGGCCAAAGCTGCGCGACGCCTTGAAAGCCATCGGGCGCTGGACCGTTGAGATCGTCAAACGCTCCCACATAGCCGGGGGCTTCAAGGGTCTCCCCCGCCGTTGGGTCGTCAAACGCACCCTTGCCTGGCTCGGACGATGCCGCCGTCTGTCAAAAGACCGGGAAAAATCCATCGCAAGCGCGGCCGCCCGGATCACCATCGCACACATCCGACGCGTCACCAGACATCTCGCAAGGGCAGGAAAACCCTGAAATAGTTTTGAACCAGACTCTGAGGTCAGTTAGCCGTAATTTGTATCTGTTGGAATGCCTGTTGTTGTCTCTCCATTCAGTTTCTTCCAACGGCAGATGAACGGTGTGGTCTGGCACACCTTTGACCTTTGACAGACATCCCTTTGCCCCCCAAAAGCCTTCCAGGCCCTTGATATGAACACCGCCTCTGGCGAATGCGTCCTTGGAACGATCAACCCTGTAATGCCCATAGCCAGGATCAACAAGGCCATTGTCCCCTCGCCAGCCATCGCAGGTGAGGACCGAAACCGGGGATCGACCTTCCCTCTAATAATGCCTTGTAGAGTGGCTTTTTTGCAACCTGGAACGACTTCCGTGTAAACTTGACCCCCACGCTCGAAGAGGCCGAAGATGGTTGTCTTGCCGCCTGCGCCCCTTCCTCGCTTTGCTTTCCCCCGCCTGGCTCCAGACAAGCTTTCATCCCCTTCAACAACATCGAACATCGGGCGCTGCGCCTGGCAAGCTGTATGGAGGCGCTTGCGCAATGCCCGATAGACCCTGTTGACAGTATTGCGATCAAGGCCGCTGGGTTCGGCTGTCCGTAGAGCGGTCAGGCCGGCGGCGAAGTCACGAACACCCGCGCGGATTTTCTTCTCTGAAATGCGGGACCCTTTGCACTATCGATTGCTCATTGCATACCATGGCTTAATGAGGAAAATCCCCTCAGCCAGGCATGACTCTTAGGTTTTATTGACCAGATGGATGTTATCCTGACGGCAGATGAGCGAATGAACAGATGATTGTTTGTCATTGCAATGTCATAAGCTGCAAGGAGGTCAGGGCCGCCGCGGAAAGAGCCGCAGGTCACGATGGGCTGACCGTCGTCACACCTGGAAGCGTTTTCAAACATTGTGGCAAACGCCCCTGTTGTGGCTGCTGCATGCCCCAGATGACAAAACTGATTGAGGAACACGCATCTCCAGCAGAAAGACCGGTTCCGAATTTGAATGCCGCTAAGCGGCCTAGAAACTCGTGATTTGACACGTCACATAGTTTGGAATTATTCCAAACTATGATTAATCCACACATTCAGGAGCACCTTTCATGAAAGGCGACGCCAAGGTTATCGACTATCTCAATAAGTCCCTGCGCCACGAGCTCACAGCCGTAAACCAATACTGGCTGCATTATCGGTTGCTGGATGATTGGGGTTTCAAGAAGCTGGCCAAAAAGGAACGGGAAGAATCCATCGAAGAGATGCAGCACGCCGACAAACTGGTGGAACGCATCATCTTTCTGGAAGGGCACCCCAACCTGCAAACACTTGATCCACTAAAAATCGGAGAAAACCTTGAAGAATGCCTGAAGTGCGATCTGGAGGCCGAATACAGTGCTCGCGCACTTTACAAGGAGGCCCGTGAGGTTTGTAGGGATGCGGGCGACTATGTGACCATGCAGCTCTTCGAAGGCCTGTTAGCAGACGAAGAAGGTCACATCGACTTCATCGAAACCGAGCTGGAATTGATCGGCAATATCGGCATCCAGAACTATGGACAACTGCAGGCTGTTTCTGCCGACGAAGCGGAATAGCTCAGAACCAGCTGCCCTCTCGCGCACAGTGTTGGTCCGCTTAGTCCGCTTCGCTGCGTTGTTACTGTCCGGTTCTGCCGCAATGGCAGGACCGGACAAAGTGGCGTTCGAGCGCGGCTTGCGGTATTCAACAAGGTCTGGGCAGCTGAAGAGGGCCAATTTTGTTAAAAAACTCTTCTTGCTTGGTGTGCTGATCGCTGCTTCAATTCTTGTATTGCTGGAGGGGTTTGATGGCGATGTCAGGACCGAAGAAAGAAGCACAAGCTGCGCTGTTTTATGAGTTTTCGCTTGAGGATCCTGTACCGAAAGATCACCTTCTGCGCTCAATAGATCGGTTTGTTGATCTCAGCAGCCTCCGTGGGCATCTGGCGGATTTCTATAGTCATACTGGTCGTCCTTCACTTGATCCCGAGGTGCTGATCCGCCTGCTGCTGGTCGGGTATTGCCTGGGGGTCCGGTCAGAGCGGCGGCTTTGCGAAGAGGTGCATCCGAACTTGGCGTATCGTTGGTTCTGTCGTCTCGATCTGACAGACGCTGTGCCGGATCATTGCACTTTTTCCAGGAACCGTCATGGCAGGTTCCGCGACAGTGATTTGCTGCGGCCCCTCTTCGAGATGACCGTAGCGCGGTGCATTTCTGCCGGTCTGTCAAGCGGTCAGCGTTTTGCGGCGGATGGCGGTTTGATTGAAGCCGACGCCAACAAACAGAACTCCAGGCCCGGGGAAGAGTGGGATCGCAGCGCCATTGATCCAGGAGAGGCGCCCCGCGCGGTGAAGGCATATTTGGAAGTCCTGGATGATGCCGCCTTTGGGGCAGCAACGACTGTTGAGCCTGAGTTCACATCACATTCCGACCCGTCCAGTCAGTGGACAGCAGCCCGTAAAGGTCCTGCAATCTTTGCCTGTTCCACGAACTCTCTGATTGACACTGACCCCAGCGTGATCGTCGGTGTTGAGGCGAGCAGATCGATCCGACAAGCTGAGGTTGGCTGCGTGCGCTCAAGGTCAGACCGGGTCAAGGATAAATTTGATCTCCATCCTGAGCAGCTTATTGCGGACGGCCGCCCAGGGATCAGGTCCAAGGCTGGATTGGCTGGTGAGACGCGACATCAAACCCCACATCCCAGGGCTCGACCAGGCTAGTCGCAAGGATGGCACAGGGTCTTGTGCTGATTTCGAATGGGACGCTGAGAACAACCAATAGCTCTGTCCGGAAGGCGAAGCGCTAAAGCAGTTGCGCCGGAACTGTTCCGATCCGAACCGCGGTCCGACGGGCAAGGGCGTCGCGAAGTATCAGGCGCTGAAGCACACCTGTCAGGCCTGCCCATCAAGGATGAAAGGCTGCCCGAAAGCAGAGGCCCGCAAGATCACCCGTGAAGAACATGAAGAGGCCCGCCAAGTCGCTCGCCAAGTCGCCCGCGAAATAGCCAAGACCCGCCAATACGACATCTCGATGAAACTCGGAAAGAAGGTCGAGAGGCTCTTTGCCCACCTCAAACGCCTCCTCGGCCTCGGCAGATTGCGATTACCCGGCCCCTGCGGCGCAAATGATGAATTCCTGCGCGCCGCAACCGCCCAAAACCTCCGCAAATCAGCAAAGGGCTTTCCTGCACCGCAGCAAACGCAAAAAGCCTGATCAGAAAGGCGCTCGCGCACTCATTCCAAAACCACTTTCCGCACCCGCAACACTGTGTTCTTCCAAAGAAGCAGCCTAGGGCCGCGTTTCAATACCGAGTCCTGTGCAAGCTGCCATGTGAGCGGCGGCCGCGGCCGTTTGCTGGAGGACGACGGAGCCGCCTCTCCCACACTCACGGTCAAAATCGGCATTCTTCCCGGATCAGAAACCGAAGCACAAAGGCTTCTGTCCTGCGTCATCAGTTCGTTTCCTGAGCCACACTATGGCCAGCAAATCCAAACTAGAGCAGTCAAAGACAAAGCCCCGAGGGGCAAATCAAGATCCATTTCGAAGAATACGAAGTGATGTTGAACGGTGGAGAAACGGTTACCCTCCGCAAACCCATTGCTAGAATTTCAAGGCGTTCGAAGCATCCAATCATGGAAGGCTCCCTACTCTCCCCGCATATTGCAAATTCTCTGTTTGGACTTGGTCTGCTTGCGGTCATCCCTGATGAGGACATCCTGAAAAATGCGGATGTGAAGGACCGAAACGGTGATGGCATTTCAGGAAAACTCAATCGGATACGCAATATTCAAACCGGGAGATTGCGCTAGGGCGCTTCGGCTGGAAGGCCGCCCAGCTGACCGTGAAACAGCAGAATGCCGCTGCCTTCGCGCTTGATCTCGATCTCTCCACCTCACTGTTCCCGTCACGGGCAGGCGATTGCGCGCCTTTGGTTGGCAACTGCACGACTTCGGATCAGCAGCTCAAACCGGAAGTCAGCGGGCAGCAACTCGACGACTTGACCGTTTATACGAACAATTTGCCGGTGCCGCGCACACCCAAGCCTATGAATATGACATTGCTGCTGGTGAGAGATTGTTCAAACTCTCAGGCTGTGCAGGTTGCCACACCCCCCAGTTTCACAACAGGTTCAAGCCCCGAAACCCATACACATCTGCGAAACAGGACAATCTGGCCATACGTCGACCTCTTGCTTCATGACATGGGCGACGATCTGGCCGACAACTTTCTTGAAGGCGACGCAGACTATTGGGAATGGCGCACACTCCCGCTCTGGGGTATCGGCCAGAATGAGGCCGTCAATGGCAACGCAGCCTATTTGCACGATGGCCGCGCGCGAGCCTTGCTTGAAGCGATCCTCTGGCACGGTGGCGAAGCCAGCAAGTCTGCCAAGATTGTTCAAAACCTGACACCAAAACAAGCACAAACAGCTAATCGAATTTCTCAAATCGCTTTAGCCCGCCGCTTGACCCCATCACTGCTTCGGCGCATTTTCCCCCACAACTCCAATTGAATCGGCGGACAGTAAAATGTTGAAAGCCAGTCCAACACAACAGGACATATTGAAGGGCCTGCAATCGGTAGGGTCTGCAACTTACCTGGTTCCGCCAGATAGAATCGAACTTCTCGATCCGGGGCGCGAGGCGGACAATCTTGATGCCGGGGTGGTCGCCGAACCTGAAACCGTCGAACAGATCCAGGCCATTGTCTCCTGGTGTGCCGATCAGGGCGTGGGCATCGTGACCCATGGCGGGCGCACAAGCCTCGCCGGCGCGTCCCGGTCTAAACGCGGTCAGCTTGTGCTCTCAACCCGCCGGTTGAACAAAGTAATCGAAATCGATCCGGATGCAGCCACAGCAATTGTTGAACCAGGTGTGACCCTAGCCAACCTCCAAGCTGTTTGCGCCGAACACAAGCTCTCCCCCGGCATTGATCTCGGTGCTCGCGATTCAGCTACAATTGGCGGCATGGTATCCACAAACGCAGGAGGTCAACAGAGCTTCCGCTTCGGCGTCATGCGTCACCGGGTGCTCGGCCTGGAGGCCGTTCTGGGGGATGGACGCCTGTTCACAGACCTGAAGAAAATTTCCAAGTCCAATGAAGGCTTCGCCCTGAAACATCTGTTCATCGGCGGTGAAGGTTCCCTCGGTGTTGTGACCAAAATCGCGGTCGCGCTGGTGCCGGCTGATGGACATAAAGCCAGTGCACTGGTCAGCTGCCCCGATGAAACGGCCGCAGTGAAAGCTTTCCGGCGTCTCCGGGATGAAAAGAAACTCAAGCTGCTCTCGGTGGAATACATGTCCGCCGGGTACGCCCGGGTGACAGCGGAAGAACGCGGCGATGAAACGACCCTGGCATTCGAGGCCGATCTGAATGCGGTTTTTCTACTTCTGGATGTGCCTGAAGAACACGACTCAATTTTGTCAGAAACGCTCATAAATTGTGCCGAGAACGAAGAAGTTTTCGATGCAGTTTTCGCCAAATCGGAAAGCGACCGGGCGAAATTCTGGGATCTGCGCGAAGATGTTTTTCGGGTTGAAGATCGTTACCCCAATGGCTATTCCTATGACATTTCGCTCCCTATTAGCGAACTGGCCAACTACCTCACAGGTCTGCGGGAGCGCCTCGCCCGGATTTCACCGGAGCTATTGTTGTTCCCGCTCGGCCACATTGCAGATGGAAATCTGCACCTGACGGTCACTTCCGGGAAAGTCATCGAGGAGCACGAAGATGACATTGCCGATGCCATAAACGAGGGACTGGCCGAGATTGCAGGGTCCTTCTCCGCAGAGCATGGCATTGGCACTGAAAAGCGCCGTTCACTTCAGATGCATGTGCCCGATACCCAAATCGAACTTATGAATTCAGTGAAGCACCTCTTCGATCCTGCAGGAATCATGAACCCCGGAAAGGTGCTCTGAATGCTCGCTCTTCGCCCCAACTGCGAACGCTGTGACAAGGATCTGCCGGCAGATGCCGAGGATGCCAGGATCTGCAGCTACGAATGCACGTTCTGTGCAAACTGCGTTGACACAGTCTTGCAGAATGTCTGCCCGAATTGCGGAGGTGGCCTGGTGTCGAGACCAATTCGCCCCGCCAACCAGTGGCGGGACGGCGTGGGCCGGAGCAATCAGACCCCGCAGACGGACCGGGTTCACATGAAGCACTCAGAAACTGAACAGCGTGAGCTGACCGAGCGCCTGAAGGATGTGCCGCCTTCTGAACGTTAGCCCGCGTCGTGCTCCTCAAGTGAATCCCTGGGTGCTTGCGCTCGTTCCTTCATCCCATAGTCGCGGATAACGCTGGCCACCCGCAGGCGGTAATCAGCAAAGATATCCGCTCGGCCATCGCTTTGGGCCGCTCGGTGCTCGCCCACATTGCGCCATTGCTCAACGGCCGCCTCATCCCGCCAGAAGGATAGCGAAAGATATTTCCCGGGCTGCATCAGACTTTCAAATCGTTCCACCGAGATGAAACCATCCATCTTTTCCAGCACGGACTTCAGATCGGCCGCCCGGTCGAAATAGGTGGAGACCCTGCCGGACTTCGGCTCCACCTCAAATATGATTGCGATCATCTTTTCACAAACTCTCCATGTGGTTCTGATACCAAATGCAGGAACACCCGGTCTTCCCGGCGAATAAATTGCTCTGCCTTGGCAAACGCGTAGTTCTCTTTACCCAGCGGATCGGCCATAAGCCGCGCGCGATAGGCTTCGTAGGTAGCCAGACTTTCCACATTATATACGCCGTATGCCGTGGTCGCGGAACCTTCATGGGGCGCAAAGTATCCGATGAGATCAGCCCCACAGCGCGGGATCGTCTCCCCCCAGGTTCGGGCATACTGTTCGAAAGCGTCGCGCTTGAAGGGTTCGATTTCATACTTGATGAAGCAGGTGATCATTGTCTTCTCCTTAGGTTTGCTATGCCGGTTTTAGAACATTGCTCTGCAGAGATAGTTCGTTTATGATCGAACCATGAAACACGGACCTGACATCGCGGGCATCGCGTCGCTCATCGGCGACCCCGCCCGCGCAAATATCCTCACGGCCCTTATGGGCGGCGCAGCCCTGACCGCGACGGAACTCGCAACCGAGGCTGGTGTGACAAAGCAAACCGCCAGCGCCCATCTTTCAAAACTGACCGATGCTGAGCTCATCGCGGCCGAAAAACAGGGCCGCCACCGCTACTTCAGACTGGCTGACGATCAGGTCGCAGACGTGCTCGAAAAGCTAATGGGGCTTGCCGCCAAGCGCAAACCCACCAGGGTGCGGCCAGGTCCAAAGGAACCAGCGCTACGAAAAGCGCGGGTCTGTTACGATCATCTGGCCGGAGATTTTGGCGTCAGCCTGTTTGACAGTCTCAAACGGGACGGCTTGCTGCACGACAATGGCGATATGCCCGATCTGACCGACGAAGGCCGCAGCATGGCCGAAGCCTTCGGCATCGACATGGTACACATCTCAAAGCTTCGGCGCCCCGTATGCCGCTCATGCCTGGATTGGAGTGTTCGCCGCTCGCACCTGGCAGGCAGCCTTGGCGCGGCCTTGCTTAACCGATTCTATGATCTGAAGTGGGCAAAACGTTTGGAAGGCACGCGCATTGTCCAGTTCACTGCGGCAGGTGAGAAAGCCTTCCGTGCTCAGTTCAACATCAGCTGACTGGGCGCTCTCGCCGATGCGTACACCCGAAGACGCGGTGATTTTCTTTGGCAGCCAACCTCACATTGTCGCTGCCTTGTCTGAAGTGGAAGCGCTCGGATTGCCGGACTGCTGGATTGCCGCAGGTTTTCTCCGCAACGCTGTTTGGAATCATCTCGGCGGCTATAAGCAAGACAATGGCTTCGGCGCCGATGTGGACGTTGTCTTTCTGGATCGTTCTGATGATTTGAAAGCACGTGAACTTGACTTCTCACAAGCCTTGAAGAACAGAGCGCCCTATTACGATTGGGAGGTCAAGAACCAGGCCCGTATGCACCACCGCAACAATGATGCGCCTTACAAGAACACAGAGGATGCAATTGCCCACTTCCTCGAAACACCGACTGCCATCGGCGCACGTACCGTCTCGGGCGAGATTGAAATTATTGCCCCCTTTGGCGTCAAGGACCTGCTTGAAATGACCCTCCGCCCCACTCCATCCGGCCGCGCAAAACCGAAGGAATATATGGGACGGATCAACAGTAAGGACTGGTTGCAACGATGGCCCCGGATGACAGTCGAGCGGATCTAACGGGAAAGTCCCAATCAACCACGTCAGGCACATTGAGCGGTGTCCGGTGTTTCACATGGTTGGTTTATTGTAAGATTCCCGCGAGACTTCACTTCAACTCAAGGCATTGGAATGGGCGACCAGCTGACGATTGCCATCGCACAGAACAGTATTTCCGGTGACCTGGAGCAGAATGGGCGCAATATTCGGAACATGATGACTGATGCGAGCCGGGCCGGTGCACGCCTGGTTCACTTTCCGGAAGGCGCTCTGTCGGGAAACGTAAAGTCAGAAATTTCAAATTGGACGTCTTTTGATTGGGAAGCGTTGAACCGCGAACTCCAGAAAACTGTGACGCACGCCCAACGCCTCGGGATCTGGGTGGTCCTGGGATGTCCGCATGATTTGCAACTTCCAAACCGGCCCTACAACAGTTTATATGTCATCTCTGACCAAGGAAAGATTGTTGGCAGATATGACAAATGCTTCTGTTCACATACAGAGATCAGCGACTGGTATTCTGTCGGAAGCGCTCCCCTGGTGTTTGACCTGGACGGGTTTCGATTAGGGTGCGCGCTTTGTATTGAAATCCACTTTTCCGAACTGTTCACCGAATATGAAAGTCTGGACGCCGATACCGTTCTGTTTTCGGCATACTCATTTGACCCAATGTTCTGGACTGAGGCGCAGGTCATGCCGCCTCGACCAACCTTTGGATCAGTGTCTGCGTGCCAGCCCAATGTGGGAACGATTTGCCGGGCGGACTGATCGGTCCGAACGGGTTCTGCCTTTCACGCTGTGAGACAACGACCAAGTCTTTGATCCAACTGGTTCAATTGAGCAAAGCTGATGCGCAGTTTGAAACAGCTTTGACTAAAGCGCGGCCCTGGCGCCGCCTGGCAAGAACCGGACAAATCTACCATCACAGAAATAGAAAAGATGAATAACCCGAGGCAAGTCGGTCCGCACTGCAAGGGCAGGACGATTTCTGCAGCCGGTTCACACCGGGTCGGTCATCCACCTGGGCAAAAATTTAAGGCGCCGGCGATCCGGATTCGAAGCAGAATTCGCCCTTAACGCCGGCACAACGAGAACAGCACACAGAGCTGAGCAGGTGAGCACGAGGGCGGCCAGTTCTTGCCAGCCCACTGGCTCTCTCAGGATCAGCGCACTGGAATACACGCCGACTATCGGCACAGCCAATGTACCCATCGCAGCAATGGCGGCTGGAAAGATCATCACCACTTTGAAATAAGCCCATTGGCAGAACACCATCGGGATCGTGAACAAGTACACCAGCGAGATGATCGCAGGCACGCTAAGGGCCGTGAGATCGGGGAACGATTCCGTCGCGATCGCCACAATGCCAATTGGCACCATGGCCGCAAGAAGCTGCCAGCCAACGAGGGCCGCGACCGGTGCAGTCCAGGTGAACTTCTTGAACAACACCGTGCCAAAACCCCAGGTCACCGCGGCGCCAAGCATAAACAGCGCGCCGATCGGTGCTGTGCCGAGCACAACAAAGTCTTCCCCCATGAGGACAACGAGCCCTCCTATGCCAAGAATGAGGCCGACAACCTTCGACCACGTGACCGCTTCTTTCAGAACGAAGCTGCTGATGATCGACGCCCAGACCGGCATGGTGAACGCGATGATGGAGGCCCGCCCCGCTGGCATCATCATGACCCCGTAGGCGGAAAAGATGTGCCAACCCATGATCGCGAATATGGAACACAAGATCAGCGGCAGAATCTCCTTGCGCGAAAGCCTGATGGTGCCACTGGACATCTGCGCAATCGCCAGGAGACCCGCCCCGCCGATGCCAACGCTAAGCGTTCTGAACCACCACAAAGGCACTTCAGCCAGGGCAATCTTCATGCCTGGCCAATTGATACCCCAGAACAGTGTCACGCCTGCCAAGAGCAGGAAACCGCTTGCAGGCAATGCGTCAGGACGCAAGCTTGGGGCAGGAGCATTCGTCATTCAGGTCCGCTCAGGTTCTCATGTTGACCCGTCTCTCTACCCTGCCGGGACGGGCAAAGCACGGGATTTATTCCCCCAACAATCGCCTTGCCCGATCTGCTCCACGACGGCTAACCTGCGGACAAACACGGCGGGAAATTGGGAGGAAACACACATGACAACTGACTTGAAAGAAATCCCGGCACGGAAGGGCACGGCTGCGAGGCTGAACAAGGGACAATCCATCAAAATCATCAATACCCATTGCCATCAGGTCGTGGATTTCTGGGCGTTCAACGCCACGGACCTGACTGAGTTTCTCTCCATGGAGCATCTCCGGGCGACACTCACAACCATCTTCCCGCACGCGGGCGATGATCTCCACACAAACCGACGAAGGCCCATCATGCATTTCGTGGAAGACACCTCCCCCGGTATCCATGACACGCTTATGGCGGCCTGTGATATCCATCGCTATCACCTGCTGGGCGTGGAAGGCTATCACGACAACTGCACCGACAATCTCCGGAACGCCATGGCCGAACTCGGTTTCGACGGTCTGGAAACCCCCAGCCCGTTGAACCTCTGGATGAATATTCCGGTCGCGGAGGATGGCAAAACCAGCTGGGGTGAGCCAGTGTCCAAACCGGGCGATCATGTGATCTTGCGCGCTGAGATGGATTGTATCGCCGCAATGTCCTGTTGTCCGCAGGACATCCTGCCCGTAAATGCGGGTTCAACCGTGGAATGTCACTACGAAATCCTGGATTGACGCACCTTCCATGAAACAGAACTTTCAGCAGGCAATCGCGCACGCACCGGCTCACAAGGAACTTTCCTTTCCCGAGGCAGAATTCGAAAGGCACCTCACCTGCCTCCGCAATGCCGTGAGCGAGGCCTCGCTCGACCTTGTTTTCCCGGCCTCTCCGTAAAGCATCTATTATACTGCGGCTGACTGGCTCAGGCTCTCCGAGGGGGGGGGGGTCCCAATCGATGTTCGGCCTGCTTCAGCATGGAAAACAAGGGAGGTTTTCCATGGCAGCGGCAGGTCAACCGAGAGCGGACTTTCTGGGCGATGACCTGCCTCGCACAGCGCGCAAGAGCGAAGAGGCGGATCAGACGCGGCAGCTTCTTGCCTTGGCGGTGATCCTCGACGGTGGGTTTCGCCGCGAGGCCGCGCGCACTGGCGGCGGGGGCCTGCAGGTGATCCGGGACCGGGTGTTGCGCTTCAAGGCCGGCGGCGCGGAAGCCTTGGTGACCCGCAAGGCGCCCGCAAAGACGCCGATCCTGACAGACGAACACCGCACGGCGCTGGCAGCGACTGTTGAGGCGGGGCCAAAGCCCGATATGGAGGCATCGGGCGCTGGCGGCGGGTCGATCTGGCGCAGGGGGCGCAGGAGGAACCGGGCGTCCCGGTCAGTCGTCAGACGCCGGGACGGGACCTTCGCGCCCTGGGGGTCGCCAAGCTCTCCGCCCGCCCGCAGCACGACGCACAGGACGACGAGGCCATCGAGGCGTTCAACAAAACGTCTGCGACGTCGTCGACCACATCCGCAGCCAATGGGGCGGCAAGCCGATAGAGCTCCGGGTTCAGGACGACGCCCGGATGGGTCAGAAGAACAAACGCACGCGACGCTGGGCGCGGCGGGGGACGCGGCCCCGCGCGAAGCACGATCAGCGGACCGAAGGGGCCTGTCTCTTCGGCGCCATCCGCCCTGCCAGGGCCAAGGGCGACGGGCAGGCCATGCCCTGGTGCGACACTCACGCCATGGCTGAGCCTCTCAAGCTCATCGGTCAACAGGTCGAGGCCGGGGCACACGCCCTCCTGATCCTTGATCGGGCGGGAGGGCAGAGCTCACCCAAATGGGCTGTCCCCGACACCATCACCCTCGTCCCACGGCCGCCAAGGGCATCAGAGGTGAACCCGGTCGAGAACGTCTGGGGCCGTTCATCCGGGACACCTGGCTTTCGACCCTCGTTTTCAAGACCTGCGACCACATCGCAGATCACTGCTGCCAAGCCTGGAACCCCCTCATTCATCAACCAGGGCGCGTCATCTCAATCGGAGGGCGCGAAGGGTACCATCGGGTGGGAGCAGTGAGCGATGGTATTACATCAGCGGGTTCCAGGGGCATTGGTATCAGGCACAGTCGGGCCGTAACTTTCCATCGAGCAGCGGGCTTGCGGTGCACGTGGATCATGACGCCTACATTCACTTTGAGACGCCAAGTGAAGCTATCGGTGCGGTGTCCCGAGATGTGCGCATTTTTCCACTGGAGACACGGCGAGATGGCCTCCCGTTCATCCTCTCTGAGCTGAAAGTCATGGGCTGGCTTGGCGGCAACGCAGGCATGGAACTCTCCAGCTACCGGCACAACCCTGTTGTCTCGCAGAAGTACCAAAATGGATTTGAAAATGCGGGTATGGCGGTCTCAGATGAAACTGACTTACTACGCGATCTGCGTCACATCAAATCACTGCTGGAGATAGGGGCTATGGAAGAAGCGTCCCGCGCCGATATAGGCATGATCGCAGCCAGGCAAGCTATAGAACCGGGGAAACCGGAACTGGAAGTGTTTGGCGAAATCGTTGCGGCGATGGGCAAAGCGAGCGGTGAATTTTCCGGCATCATTCCGCCAGTGATGTCGGAGTTTCGCTCAAACTGCCTGCATCCGCTTGCAAGCCGCAAAATCATTCAGAGGAACGAGCGCGTGAACGTGGATCTGTGCGGTGTCTTCAAACGTTATCACGTCAACATGGCCCGCAGCTTCTGGACTGGAAACCCACCAGATGCGGTCTGGAAGATGCATGAAGCCAGCATCGGCGCTTACGCCATTCTTGATGAAATGCTCAAATCCGGGCCGGCGTGTCCGGGAACTCCTGGAAGCGCTGCAAGCCTATTACGAGAGCGCGGGCATTTGGGATGAATGCTACTGGTCAGGCGGATACGAGTTTGGCATAGCCTTCCCGCCCGACTGGGTCGGCACCTACATCTACGACCTCTCCATGAACGGAGAGAACGAAGTGTTCGAGCCGATGACCGCGCTCAACTATGAGTGCAACTTTTTCGGACCTGACTGCTCCGGAATATCGACGACAATTGACACCTACTTCGTCGAGCAGATAAGGTCCGTTTCCCTTGTGCGTTCTCTCGCAAATTACAGGTACTGGGAACCGGTTGATCCGTTATCCAACGGCCTTCTGCAGGTTTTCATCGATCTTGTCGAGGAAGCCGGTTGTCGACAGCCATTCCTGATCGGGACCGACCAGCAACGCCAGGTCCTTGGTCATGAAGCCGCTTTCAACCGTGTCGATGCAGACCTGTTCAAGCTTGGTAGCAAAGTCAGCCAGTTTCTCATTTTCGTCCAGCTTGGCCCGGTGAGCCAACCCGCGCGACCAGGCAAAGATCGAGGCAATTGAATTGGTCGACGTTTCCTTACCTTCCTGATGCAGGCGATAATGACGCGTAACCGTTCCGTGGGCTGCTTCCGCTTCCATTGTGTGTCCATCGGGCGTCAGAAGCACTGAGGTCATGAGGCCAAGTGAACCAAAGCCCTGGGCAACTGTGTCAGATTGCACGTCGCCATCGTAGTTTTTGCAGGCCCATACATAACCACCGGACCATTTGATGGACGCTGCCACCATGTCGTCAATCAGCCGGTGCTCGTAAATCAGACCGGCCTCCTTGAACTTGTCCGCAAACTCATCATCGAAGATCTGCTGGAAGATGTCCTTGAAGCGGCCATCGTAAACCTTGAGAATTGTGTTCTTGGTCGAGAGGTACACCGGATAACCAAGGTTGAGGCCGTAGTTGAACGATGCGCGGGCAAAATCCTCAACCGACTTGTCCAGATTGTACATGGAGAGTGAAACGCCAGCCCCCGGGGCCTGGAACACTTCGCGTTCGATCACCTGACCATCATCGCCCTCAAACTTGACGGTCAATTTACCGGCACCGGGGAAGTGGAAATCAGTGGCACGGTACTGGTCGCCAAACGCATGACGGCCAACCACGATTGGCTCAGTCCAGCCAGGAACAAGCCGCGGCACGTTCTGGCAGATGATCGGCGCACGGAAGATAACTCCACCCAGAATATTACGGATCGTCCCGTTAGGCGAGCGCCACATCTTTTTCAGGCCGAATTCCTCAACCCGTTGTTCGTCCGGAGTGATCGTCGCGCACTTCACCCCTACCCCGTGTTCTTTAATGGCATGCGCAGAATCGATCGTGATCTGGTCATCAGTCGCATCTCGGGACTCTATGCCCAGATCATAATATTTGAGATCGATATCGAGATAAGGATGGATCAGCTTGTCCTTGATGAACTGCCAGATGATCCTTGTCATTTCGTCGCCATCAAGCTCGACGACCGGTTTTGCTACCTTGATATTAGCCATAGTCTGCCTAAACGCCCCATTTCAAAATTTTTGGATTTTGCACGCGCAGCATCGGTTGCTGCACCTGCGAACGTTGAGGGGTTCATAGCAAGGATTGAGCAAACGGGGAAGGCAAAGGCGCCTCAAAGCATCTTAGTCTATAGTTCAGAATTTGGTGATGAATTGCTGGCCGGTCTGGTCAGCCAATTTGCCCTGCGGGAACGTCATCATCGTCCCAGGCCTCATCATCCCCATCTTCGACGGAAGGCGGCGGTGTCGCGCCGACGATCGGCAATGATACGGAACGCTTAAGTTGCTCACTGGCCGGACGTTTTTCAGACGCGAGGGTTCTCTCTGGATCTTGCGCCTGCTTGTAAACCACTTCCCAGGCCCCGCCGAACGTTTTCATCAGCGTTTCCTGACTGAGGGTTGAGGCAATGCTGAGACCAAGGTGACGCAAATGGCGTCGGCCATAGCAAAATTGGGCCAGCATCGCCCGTTGCGCTCCAGGCAACTTGGATGCAACTTCAACAGCGTCTGCTGGACCAGACGTCGTAACCTGCTCTATAATGCTCGCTGGAACCGTTACTTCGGGCTTCCGCGTCAAGTATGAGCGCGCAGTATTAATCGCAGCTTTTCCCATGACAGCACCTCACTCAATGGACGTGCTATCAAGGACCATGCACCCTTAACAGAAGCCTAAAATTTTAAACTTTCGGGTTCAAAAAAATACAGACCCATGCTAAATGTGGCAGATCATTTGCATTTTCCGATTTGATCACGCTTGATCACGGAACCAAATTCATTGATTTGAATTCTGTAAAGTCGGCCCCTCCGGCAGGCTTTCACAAAATACCTTAACTGGTTGTACCCTCGGTCTCCCAAACGTTTCGCAATGGTATCAATATTCGGGATCACGCACAGACCAGCGTCGCGTCTACGGACAACTTCACCATAGGCCGAGAAACGAATTCTCAGTCGACGCTTTTTGTAACAGGCCCGCACGAGGAAATCGCCTGCATCCTGGCCACGATAGCGCACCCGTTTGTAGCCCTGAGCGCGCAGCTTGTTCAATAGCTGTTCGGCTGAGAGAGGATGCCGGCACGTACCGACTTTGATCTGATCTGTGATTGAACCATATTGTCCAGAGTAAGCTCGATTCGGTCATTCTTCCTGCAGATCTCAGCAAGATACCGGGGCAACTGGCGGTCAGTGAAACGGATTCGATCAAAGCCACTTTGGTGCAATTACGATTGAATCTGTTTGGGGGTCAAAGCCTTCTTTTGGCAGCGCCCCGCAGGGTCCACACGCCGCAGGCGTCCATATTTGTTAAGAGAAACGTTGTACCGGTTGCCATCCCGGCAAGCCGTGCCGTCATAGCCATTACCAGTCGGTTGTACGTCAATTCGGCGATAGCCTTCCTGCGCCAGAATTTCGCGTATACGGTGAACCCCCCAGCACGCGGGCGCGCAATCGCTAATCTTCGTCTGCTCCGAGCCGGCCCGTCGCCTTCAATTTCAGCAGGTAGCGTACGCCATTCTGACACGCCTCCAGATTAATCTTGCTGAACGTGCGTTTGATGACCCTGATGTCGGTATAACCTTGTTTTCGCAACTCATTGGCCAAGCTCTGAGCGCGAACGCTTTCGGGTTTGAAAACAAAAATGGCGGCCACGAGGGTCGCCATCAACAACAAGAACGAAAGAAAATGCACTTTCAAATCCTCCCAGGACCAGTTTTCTGGTCACGTTAGACCAGACTACACGGCCCCGGGAGCGATTTAAAGGGCAGCCAACACAAAATGGTTGGGTAAGTTAGGGGAAACTGGACCAATCAGGCTGGGGAAAAGACCAGCGATACGCCATTTATGCAGTGACGCTTGCCCGTCGGCGCAGGACCGTCGTCGAACACATGGCCCTGATGTCCACCGCATCTGCGGCAGTGCACCTCGGTCCGCGTCATGAAGAACTTGGTGTCCGTCTTGTAGCCCACGGCATTATCCAGCGCGCGGGTAAAGCTGGGCCAACCAGTGCCACTGTCGAACTTGTCCGCTGAAGAATAGAGAGGCAATTTGCAACCGGCACAGTCATAGGTGCCTTCACGTTTCTCATTCAGAAGCGGGCTGCTATAAGCGTACTCAGTGCCTTCCTTGCGCAAAACCGCATATTGCTTAGGTGTGAGAACGCTCTTCCATTCAGCATCCGTCTTAACAACTTCAAAGGCGCCTTCGGACGATGCAACTTCCTGAGCGGACCTAAACAGGGCCGCCGAACCGACAACCGCGCCCAATCCGGCAAACGCTGCGCCTGACCTCAGAAACTTCCTTCTGTTCATTGTGAAATCCTCCATAGAATTCTCTGCCCCGTAGAGGCAGGAGTAAGATTCGATTTCACATGTATATAAACGGCCAGACGCAAATGTCTCTTAAGCTTGGATAACATTTCTGCCAGATCAAGTTGATCAGCTGCTTGGAACGATGCGACTCAGTCGCTCGATTTCCAGGTTCTGACAGCGCGATTGAACGCCTTGCCGGCTGCACGGGCCCGATCCGGCTCAGCCGCAATCTGCTTTGCTTCTTCTGTTACCGCCTGCGCAACCTTAACGGCTTTCTCGCGGGCTTCCGGATCTGCCATCAGCTTCTTGATGCCCACACGAGCAAGATGTTTTACAACAGGCAACATGCGTCCGATTATAGCGCATCTCCCGGGTTGCGGCGAAGAGATTTCTTATGGCCGGTGCGATATTTGATTGTGCATTTGCCGGACAAGGTTACCAGCTGTAGATTTGCAGCAAAATGGCAGGACTGAGTGGATCAACGCAACGGCGCCCGCCAAAAAGAGCCTCCCGGAGAAACTCAGTGCAAAGCGTTGATGCTCCAAATAGCTCTCTCCAATCCTGGCCGGATGTTCGGTGAACGGCTTTAGAAGTGCGTTGTTCATGGCAGCATGTTCCCTGTGATCAATTCAATGAGGGAACAGTATCATCTGCGCGGCTCTCGTTTTTCCCAAAATTTTGACGTCACGGTCCAGTTTATGCAAATTTATTGCAACAAATGGAGATATATTGTGACACTTGATAAATTCGATCATCAGATCCTTCAACAATTGCAACGCGACGCCTCGCAACCTGCAGAGTCAATCGGCGACAAGATTGGATTGTCCCGCAACGCCTGTTGGCGGCGTATCAAACGGCTGGAAGACAGCGGAATGATCAATCGGCGCGTCGCCATACTGGATGCTGGTCAGCTCAATCTTGCTCTGACGGTCTTCATTGCCATCAAGACTCGCTCCCGTTCGGCCGCGTGGCTGGAAATGTTCAAGCGGGCGGTAAAGGACCTGCAGGAGGTCACTGCGGTTTTCAGATTGAGCGGTGAAACCGACTATCTCTTGCGCGCCTCTGTTCCGAATATGGCAAGCCTATGACCACTCTATCAACGGCTGATTTCAAAGGTTGAACTGGACGATGTGTCCTCCAGCTTCGTGATGGAGAACATCAAGGACACAACCGAATTGCCGCTCAACTACATTTAGAAATTAGATCGCCGCCTTGATGGCCTCAATAGCGGCATCCGCCTTGGAACCATCAGGGCCGCCAGCCTGTGCCATATCGGGGCGGCCACCGCCGCCCTTGCCGCCAATTTCAGCGGCACCGATACGCACGAGATCCACAGCATTCAACGAACCCTCCAGATCCGAAGTCACTCCGGTTGCAATTGCCGCCTTGCCATCCTCGCCAACACCGATGATCGCCACAACGCCGGTACCGATGGTCTTTTTGCCTTCATCAACCAGACTGCGCAGATCTTTTGCGGAGATACCATGTAGCACCCGGCCCAAGAACTTCTTGCCGTCGATTTCGATGACGCCGTCATCAGCATTCCCGCCGCTGCCCCCGCTGCCCAATGCAAGCTGCTTCCTGGCTTCCGCCAATTGGCGCTCCAGCTGCTTGCGCTCATCCATCAGCTGGCTGACGCGTGCCGCAGCATCGGCAGGCTTGACTTTCAGCAAATCGGAAACTTGTGCGAGCGTCTCGGCCTGCTCGTCCAAATATGCACGTGCCGACTCGCCGGCCAGCGCCTCAATCCGGCGGACACCAGCAGCCACCGCAGATTCCGACACGACCTTGACAAGCCCGATGTCGCCTGTGCGCTGCACGTGCGTACCCCCACAAAGTTCCAGGGACCAGGGCTTGTTGGAACCTTCGGGCCCTTGCCCCATTGAGACGACGCGCACCTCTTCGCCGTACTTTTCACCGAATAGCGCCATAGCGCCCTGCTCAATGGCCTCATCCACATTCATCAGGCGGGTCGTGACTTCATCATTCTGATCAACGATCTCGTTAACCAGAGCCTCGACCTGCTTCATCTTCTCTGCACCGACTGCCTTTGGATGCGAGAAATCGAACCGCAAGCGACCCGGTTCAACCAGAGAGCCTTTCTGGACTACGTGCTCGCCGAGCGTCAACCGCATGGCCTCATGCAACAAATGCGTCGCCGAGTGATGAATTCGCGAACCAGAGCGGAGTGCGTGATCTACGTTCAGTTCCACCGCGTCTCCGGTTTTCAGAGCGCCGTTTTCCAGAGTTCCAAAATGGACGAACACACCCCCAACCTTCTTCTGGGTATCTGTGATCTTGAAAACCGTCCCGTCCGCTGTTTTGATGATGCCGCGATCCCCCGCTTGACCACCGGACTCCCCGTAGAACGGCGTCTGGTTGCAAATCAGGGCTCCCGTCTGACCTTGCTGAAGCTCATTGGTCACTTTGCCATCTGATGCGATTGCATTGACAACACCTTCGGCCTGCTCGGTATCGTAACCTAGGAACTCGGTGGCGCCATGTTCCTGTTTCAATTCAAACCAAATTGTTTCCGTTGCTGTGTCGCCTGATCCAGACCAAGCTTTACGGGCCTCGGCACGCTGCCGCTCCATCGCAACGGAAAAGGCATCCACATCCACATCAATGCCACGGGACCTCAAAGCGTCCTGTGTCAGATCAAGCGGAAATCCGTATGTGTCATAGAGTTTGAAAGCAACGTCTCCGGAGAAGGTGTCTCCTTCAACCAGGGAGCCGGATTCCTCATCAAGAATCTTCAAGCCACGCTCAAGCGTCTTGCGGAAGCGCTTCTCCTCAAGATCAAGTGTCTCTGTAATTAAAGCTTCACCGCGGACAAGTTCCGGAAAAGCCTGCCCCATCTCCTGCACAAGGGCCGGAACCAATTTCCACATCAACGGTCCACTGACGCCGAGCAATTCGGCGTGGCGCATGGCGCGGCGCATAATCCGGCGCAAAACATATCCGCGCCCCTCATTGGACGGAAGCACGCCATCGGCAATCAGGAAACTGCTGGTACGCAAATGATCGGCAATGACCTTGAACGATGCGGCCTCATCGCCCTCAGCTTTGCGGCCGACGCGGTCTTCAGCCGCCCCTATGAGGACCTTGAATAGATCGGTTTCATAATTGTCGTGCGTGCCTTGCAGAACGGCGGCAATACGTTCCAAGCCCATCCCAGTATCGATGGAGGGTTTCGGAAGACCAACGCGCTCATCCAAAGTTAGTTGCTCATATTGCATGAACACCAGATTCCAGATTTCGATGAACCGATCACCATCTTCATCCGGGCTGCCTGGAGGCCCGCCGGGAATGCTGTCCCCGTGATCGTAGAAGATTTCAGAGCACGGACCGCACGGGCCCGTGTCGCCCATGGCCCAGAAATTATCATGGGTCGGAATCCGGATGATCTTGTTTTCGCTGAGACCGGCAACCCTCTTCCACAGATCAAAGGCTTCATCGTCTTCAGAATAGACAGTCACCAGAAGCTTTGCTTCCGGCAACCCGAATTCCTTTGTAATGAGGTTCCAGGCAAGCTCAATCGCACGATCCTTGAAATAGTCACCGAACGAAAAGTTGCCAAGCATCTCAAAGAATGTATGATGGCGCGCGGTGTATCCTACATTGTCCAGGTCATTGTGCTTGCCCCCTGCGCGCACGCACTTCTGGGAGGTCGCCGCCCGGCTGTAATCCCGTGTCTCAACCCCGGTGAATACGTTCTTGAACTGAACCATTCCCGCGTTGACGAACATCAGGGTTGGATCGTTGCGGGGAACCAGAGGGCCGGAGGCAACAACCTCGTGACCATTCTGGGCAAAATAATCCAAAAACGTGGACCTGATTTCGTTGACGCCCGACATGGGAGCTCCATTCAATTTGAGATTCGGTATGTCTGTTTGCAGCCTGACCGGATACACGGCGAGTACAATTTGATGCCTTTTAGCCGTGCCCTCCCCTGCTGTCTACAAGACGTCCGGATAAGCGGAGACAAAGTGAGCAAGGAGACCCGGTTTAGGAATGTTCACACAAAGAAAAGCACCTTCCCGTGGGTTTCGGGAAGGTGCTGGATCAGTGCAAGGATATGCCACGGAAATGCCTTGGGGAGGCGGCCGAGGGACAAGGCCATGGACCGGGCAAACATCTGACCGTTCCCCCTTAATGTGAGAACTCAAAGGGACAGTCCGGGGTGTGGGGCGACGCCTGGCACTGAAGCCTGGAGGTTAAGAGGCCGCCTGCATCTCCTTGGTATGCAGGCGGCCCCCACCGGAACCGCTAACCAGCGGCGTCTTTTTGTTCACCTGTTTCAGGATCGATCTCGTCGCCATCCTTTTCGCTAATGCCGACCTCAAGCTGGTCGGCCAGCAGGCCTGCATTCTGGCGGATGCGGGTTTCGATCATGGCAGCAATATCTGGATTTTCTTTCAGGAAGATCTTGGCATTCTCCCGGCCCTGGCCAACCCGGTCACCGTCGAATGAATACCAGGAGCCGGCCTTCTCCACGATGTTGGCCGCCACACCAAGATCAAGCAACTCGCCCGTCTTGGACACGCCTTCGCCATACATGATGTCGAACTCAACCTGCCGGAAGGGCGGCGCCACCTTGTTCTTGACCACTTTAACCCGGGTCTGGTTGCCGACCACTTCATCACGATTCTTGACCGCGCCAATGCGGCGGATATCGAGCCGGACGGAAGCGTAGAACTTCAGGGCATTACCGCCAGTGGTGGTTTCCGGCGAGCCGAACATGACACCGATCTTCATACGAATCTGGTTGATGAAGATGACCATGCAGTTGGACTTGGAAATGGAAGCGGTGAGCTTGCGCATGGCCTGGCTCATCAAACGGGCCTGGAGACCCGGCAGGCTATCGCCCATCTCCCCTTCCAGTTCGGCGCGCGGGGTCAGGGCCGCAACGGAGTCCACAACCAGCACATCCACCGCGCCGGAGCGCACCAGTGTATCGGCAATCTCCAGTGCCTGTTCACCAGTGTCCGGCTGCGAAATCAGCAATTCGTCAAGATCAACACCAAGCTTGCGGGCATAGGTTGGGTCCAGCGCATGCTCGGCATCAACAAAGGCGGCAATCCCGCCTACCTTCTGGGCTTCCGCCACCGTGTGCAGGGCCAGCGTGGTTTTACCGGATGATTCAGGGCCGTAAATCTCGATGATGCGCCCCTTTGGCAAACCGCCAATGCCGAGCGCCACATCAAGCCCAAGAGAACCGGTGGAGATCGCCTCGATCTCGACAACCTGTCCCTTGCCCAGCTTCATGACAGAGCCCTTGCCGAAGGCCCGCTCAATTTGCCCGAGGGCTGCTTCCAATGCCTTCTGCCTGTCCATGCCGTCGCTGTCCACCAACCTGAGATTTGACTGTGCCATTGCTATAAGCTCCCTATCTATATGATTCCATTTTCAGCGTCGTGAACATTCGAACTTTTGCCCCAGGTTCTGTCCGCCACTGTCTGACATTCATTTGTACGCCTTTTGTTCTCATTGGCAAGTGATTTTTTAAAACACTGAAATACATAATTAATTTTGATCGTGTTTTATATTCGTTCTCCTAATTATGCGCGCACCATTCGGTTCGAGTACCCTTTACGTGGCCTGAAGAACATATCAAAACGCTCGACATGAGGTTTATCAACATCTCTTGTCTGCGCAATCTCTCTGACGTAATAAACTCTCCCCCGCCCTAGTCTTCATCACCACTCCAAGAATCCCCCACACATGAAACAGCGCAAATTCGGGCAGAATGGGTCCTCCGTCGGGGTCGTGGGTTACGGGGCCATGTCGTTCACGGACTTTTACGGGCCTGCCACCGATGAAGGGTCCATGGAGATCCTGGATGCCTGCGAGGAGCTTGGCATTACCCATATCGATACCTCCAACGCCTATGGCATGGGACGGTCCGAGCAGGTTATTGGCAACTGGCTGAAGCGGCGCGGCGGGGAATCGCCTTTCACCATTGCCACCAAGGGTTCCATCACACGAGAGCCGGGCCGACGCTTCAACAATGATCCAGAACATCTCCACGAAGCTCTGGATGCCAGCCTGATGCGCCTGGGGGTTGAGGCGGTGGACCTCTACTACGTGCACCGCCGTGAACCGGCCATCGAGATCGAAGTGGTGACGGAAGCCATGGCCAGCTTCGTGAAGGCCGGCAAGATCAAGGCCATCGGATTTTCCGAAATCGCTCCTACCTCGCTGCGCCGTGCCCATGCGGTCCACCCGGTGGCCGCCGTGCAGTCGGAATACTCCCTCTCTACTCGCTCGCCCGAAATGGGTCTGGTGCAAACTTGCGCTGAAATCGGCGCTTCACTCGTGGCCTTCTCGCCCTTGGGGCGCGGCCTGCTCACCGATCGGCCGCATCAGGCCGACACAATCCCGGAGATGGATTTCCTGAAAGTGAACCCGCGCTTCAACGAACCAAACCTCAGCGCAAATCTTGCGAGAAATGCCGAGTTCCGGGCGCTGGCCGCCGATATAGGCGTTGCCGCTGCAACCCTTGCGATTGCCTGGCTGGCGCACCAGGGCGATCACATTCTGCCCATTCCAGGCACCCGCCACGTCAAACACCTGCGCGAACTTGCAGCCGGCGGCACCCTGGACCTCTCTGCAGAGGACATCGCGCGCGTTCTTGAGGTCCTGCCCATAGGCTGGGCCCACGGCGACCGCTATTCCGTCGGCCAATGGGTGGGACCGGAGAAATATTGCTGATTCCAAAGGAAACTAACCGGCCATTTTTGCCGGACATCCTACACATGAATCCGGGGGCGTGCTGTATCGGTGAAATTGGTCACCGGTTTCTGGAGAGAAAACAACACGCACCCGGCTGCTCCGCCCTAAGAAGCGTGTTGGCGTTCCGCTCCACAAGGACGTTGGCAGGCACAACCATTGCCCTCAGCGCCAAGCGAATCAATATCATAAGTTGTATTAAATTAAAGCTACTATTTCAAATTGCATTAAGCTGCAGAGGATAATTTTAGGGGTGGCAAGCCCCTTCACCTGCTGTATGCAAGGGCTCGTCAGACGACAAAAGCAAACCCGGTGCCCCATGATTATCGATTGCCTGCAATATGCCAATTGGTCAGAAAAAATTTTCCGGCAAATGCGCGAGGGCAGCGTGGACGCAGTCCATGTGACCATCTGCTATCATGAGATGTTCCGGGAGACGGTCGCCAATATCGAAAAATGGAACCGCTGGTTTGAGGTCCATTCGGATCTGATCTGTCATGCAAAAACTGGCGACGACGTGCGTGCCGCCAAGAAATCCGGCCGCACGGCCATAATCTTCGGCTTTCAGAACTGTGCACCTATCGAAGACGATATAGGCCTCATCGAAATCTGCCACATGCTCGGCGCGCGCTTCATGCAGCTCACCTACAACAACCAGTCTCTTCTCGCGACGGGCTGCTATGAGCCGGACGACATGGGCCTCACCCGCTTTGGCAAACAGGCGGTGAAAGAAATGAACCGCGTGGGTCTTGTCATCGACATGTCCCATTCCGCTGACCGCTCCACGCTGGAGACCATTGAGTTATCAGAGCGCCCGATTGCCATCACACACGCCAACCCGAAGAACTGGCATCCGGGCTTGCGCAACAAGACCGACGAGATCCTGAAGGTCTTGGGGGAGAGCGGCGGTATGTTCGGCTTTTCCATGTATCCGCATCACTTGAAGGACGGCACAAACTGCAGCCTCAACAGTTTCTGTGAAATGATTGCCCGCACAGCGGATCTGATGGGCGCGGATAATATCGGCATTGGTTCCGACCTCTGCCAGGACCAGCCGGATTCGATTGTTGAATGGATGCGTGTAGGTCGTTGGTCAAAGGAGATCGACTATGGCGAAGGCTCCGAGAACAATGCCGGCTTCCCGCCACAGCCGGACTGGTTCAAGGACAACCGCGATTTCGGAAACATAGAACTGGGCCTCCGCGAGATGGGATTCAGTCAGGATGAAACCGCGAAAGTCATGGGAGCCAACTGGCTGCGCTTCTTCGATGAGAATTTTGGACCGACAACTTAGCTACCCAGGCAAACAAACTCATCTGCTTTAAAGGTAATGAGCCCTTGCCCTCATGTTCATAGACCAATTCAATGATCTCGGGGTGAGCATAAATTCCTTCACTCATGTCGGTGTCAAAGTGGACGTGACCTGCCCCCCAGAATCTGCCTCGTTTGTTAGGAGAGTCCGTCACTGGGCAGGAGATGGACGCACTCACGCTGAACACCCCTGAAGTGGCCCCAGCCAAAATCTATTCAGATAGAATGGCGCGCCAGATTGGACTGTTTGAAGGTGCCCTTGAGCATATCGCCCGCGGTCCTCGCGATATGGCCGACAAATTCTACGACACCAGCCTGCATGACATCGAGCCGGGAAAGCCAATGCAGAACGGTTTTGTGGAAAGTTTCAACGGGCGCTTGCGTGATGAGTTACTGAACGAAGAGGCCTTTGTCGGCCTCGCTGACGCTCGGCGAGCCCTGGAACTGTAGAGATATGACGACAACAACATCAGACCCCCTTCAGCACATGGAGGCACCCCCCCTCAACCGCGCGCGGCGCGCTAGAGCTTGTGGGATACTCCACTCCCCGCGCGCTCGATAACAGCAACCAGATGATGTATAAGGAAACAGGACTCCCCCTATGAACACGGAACCCATGAGGGCAGGTCAATATATAGCATAAAGAATTGATTCAAAAGAATTTTCAAGATTACACCCAATACGGTTCAATTCCGGAAAGGGCCCGGTTTGAGCGAATTTCTGCGAGAGCACATCAGCGAAGACCGATGTTTCACCGTGCTACGAACCGCCGCCAAATGCCCTGCAGTCTGCTGAAGATGGACTTGGGTTGAGCGGTACTCGGGGAGATTATTGTCTCGTCACTATCAGGTTCTTCCAGAAACGTCTCCGGCACTTCCCATTTCGATAACAGAGATTTGAAGTCGTTTTTCGACATCTGATTTGCTGCCGCTTCGGCTTTCTGGTTGCCATCAATGAACGCGACGAACCAGCCCTGATAGGCGTGACCCACGCGGAGCACGCGCATCCCGGCATCATTGGCCGCACCCTCAATTCGAGAAAACGAATAACGGTTTGTCGGCCTGTCCGTCCAGTTTTCATAGTCGATAATCCTTTCCTCTTTCCCAAAAGCCGCCGAGGCCAGCAAAACCGAGTCATCGTGAAAGCACTTGCTGAGGTTGTCAAAGATGATGGGTATGTCGCGAGGGGGCGTATGGGTGAATACTGAATAAGCCAGAGCGAAATCGAACGTCGTTTCGAATTCGTGAAATCCGAAGTCGGTTCGTGCGGTGAAGCGAGGAGCTTTCAGCCGCTGCATTTCGTGCCCAAGCTCATGTTCCAAACCCCAGTTCAAAACCTCTTCCCGAGGCTCAATCCCACAATAGTTGCCTTCATCCAGGTATGAAATCAGGAATTTACCCGCCCGCAAACAACCGCACCCGATTTCCAGGACCTTATGTGTTTCACGAAGCCCCAAGAACAGACAGAGCAGACTGAACTGTGTGCCGCCTATAACGTCGAACAGCCCCGGCCTCCCGACGTACTTCCGCCAAGGGCGCTTACGCCCATGGTCAATTTCTACTTGTAGCATGATTTACTTCCGTAATGACCTCTCGATTTGACATTTCGATATAAGAACGCGTTGCCGATAAATATCATACAGACAGCTATCCGGGCAATTTTCTGTCTAGAAAGCAGACAATTCTTGATAGTGAACGGCTGACTCCCGAATTAGCTGATCCCTATAACAGTTGCAAACGAGCAGTTTGGAGGACGTGATGAAAAATTCCGGACAATGTTGGACCCCGCTACAGAAGCCACCGCTGGCCTCCGGGCAGCGGGTCTGCTCTAGGGCAAATTGCATGTCAAAAGACGGCAGTGGGACTCAAGAAACAAATTTGCCGTCAAGCCTCATAGCGCATCAACGAATTGCTTCATGGGCGCATCGTCCCAAACTTGAACCTCTATAAATCTGTCGTAGATCATTGTTGGATCGTGCATCCAACGGTCACCCGGCAGGCCATATTGAGCCACGACAGTTTTGATCTCGGCTAGCGTAAACACCTGTCCGTGATACTCTTTGCGATGGACCAAGTGACCCTCTTTAGTTGCGATAGGCAGACTGGCCATACTGTCCGGATACGTAAAGGTTAGAGCTTCTGCTGGGAATGCATCAAACGGCATAACCAGCGATGCAGGCCTTGATAAATCTTTGCCATCTGCGAAATTCCCAAGAAAACAGTATATTGGACGCGACATGGGGTTTTTTTCCAGCAACCGCTCGCGTTCTGCAATCAGCCAGTCTTTCACGACCATCGGGCGGCTGAGGTAATTCGACTTGATCTTTCGCGTCCCTGAGGCACGAATTTCCTCCAGCACACCTTCTGCCTGGTCTGGCGGTAGGTTGCAGATATTCCTGCCGATGCCCCTCGCTGGGTCGTAATTGTGCGTGATCACATTCGGAATCAGGTCCATAGGGAATCCTAAACGATCCGTTGAATTTCGAAAGCGTTATCGAGAAGACGCGCCGATGCCTGTTATCGGCCATTTGAACCAGATGGCTGTTTGCGGCAGGAAGCTCACAACCATGAGCGTTATGAACATCGTCAGAATGTACCACTTGCAGTAGCGCATGATCTCCTCAATCCGCAGCCCAGTTGCGGAACAGACTGTGAGGAGGACAGAAGCCACTGGCGGCGTTTGCTGCCCGATACCCAGGTTCAGGCAGACAATGACGCCGAAATGCACCGGGTCGATGCCCATCTCCCTGGCCAGTGGCAGCAACATGGGAACCACAACAAAATTGCTGCTGAAGCGTGAAGGAACATGCCCAGAAACAGCAGGAGCATGTTCAAGAGCAGCATGCGCAGGATGAAGTTATCGGAGAGCTCTCCCAGACCGGATGCAATCTGCTGAGGTATCTGTTCGCTCGCCAGGAACTGACCCAAGACCGCTGAGCCGGCAATGATCATCATCACCACGGAAGTCTGGCGGACAGGGTTGACAGCAAGTTCGTAGATGCGTGGCAAATTGAGATCACGCTGCAAGAGCCAGCCAAAGCCCAACGCGGCAACCACGCCCACGGCCGCGGCTTCTGTTGGCGTAACAAAGCCCCCAATCAAACCCGCCAACAACTATCACCGGGATTATCAGCGGTACTCCTGCACGGCGCAACTGAACGCCGAGCCTGATCAGCTCAAAACGCTCATCCACTGGATGGTTTTCACGCCGTGCAAAGATATAGCTGGTGACCATGAAAGCTCCGCCCAGAATTATACCGGGCACAATCCCCGCAATGAACAGATCCTTGATCGAAACATTGCTGGTGACGCCGTAAAGCACCATTGGAATTGAAGACGGAATGATGATCTCCAGGGTCGCGCTGGTGGCCGTCACGGCCCCAGCGATTGATTTGGGATAACCCTGCTTTTGCATGGACGGAACAAAGATCTTGCTCATCAACCGCGGCAACGGCGGACCCTGACATCTCTGCCATAAACATCGACGTAACGACGTTCACGTGCGCAAGCCCGCCGCGAATCCAACCAACCAGGGCCCGCGCAAGCGCGATAATGCGCTTGGCGAAGGTATTGCCCTGTTTGCTCGACCATTGCGAGCCTGTCGTCATCGATCATTTCGGTTTGCCCGACCCGGAAGATCCATTTTCCTGTGCTGGCCATGAAAATATGCTTTGGGGTAGCGATTGGCCCTGGACCGGCTTTGAAGACAGACACTCTTTCACCGACACCTTGCACTGGCAAAGGGCCTGGTTGTCTCCATCGGCAAGCCGGAAGCTTGCCTGATATCCATTTCCTGATTTGACCCGATCCTTCCAGGGGCTAGAATACTTCCACCCCGGTTCACATTGATTAAGGATTAATCTGCATGGGCATCCGCGAAAATCTCAAGAACGCCGGTCTCACCATCCCGACGATGGATGACATCTACGGCCAGAACCCATCCGGCGCAAAGTACATCACACACCGGGTCGTCGGAGAAACATTGTATCTGACCGGCACGTGCGCCCACAAAGATGGCGCGCCTTTCATGCTTGGGCTGCTTGGTGACGACCTGAACGTCGAACAGGGCTACCAGGCCGCGCGGCAGGCTGCCCTCTGCAATCTGGGCATCCTGCAGCATGCCATTGGCGATCTGGAGCGGGTTGAGCAATTCCTGCAGCTCACCGGGTATATCAATTCGGCCCCTGGCTTCAGCGATCAACCCCGGGTTCTCAACGGCGCGAGCGATCTGTTCGTCGAAGTCTTCGGCGACAAGGCGCTTTCAACCCGCGCTGCAATTGGCTGCCGTGGTCTGGCGGTCAATCATTCCGTCGAACTCGTCCTCACGGTGCAATATGACGGCGGCGAGGTTACACCGCCAATCTCACGCGGAGCCTTCTCAACCGATCAGTGATAACGATCACTTATCCAGGTAACGTGCAATAATTGGCATGAACAGGCTGAGCCCGACAAACCGCAACGTCTGATGCCCGGCCACGAAGGCCGGATCAGCGTCGAGCGAAAAGGCCAGTATGGTCAGCGCACCAATCCTGCCCGGGGCAAAAGCCAACAACACCTGAAGGAAGGGCAGCGAAAGCAGCTCGGCCACTGGAAACGCAAAGAATGCGGCGATGATCATCCCGATCATCGTTGCGCCAAAACCGGCAAGCAAAATCCGCCCAAGGCTTTTGAATTCCGAGCCGGCGAACCTCGCGCCAATAGAGCATCCTAGAATGGCGAGGGCCGGCCAGACATAGTGCTGCGGCACCGCCCCTTCCAGCAGTCCTGATCCAAACAAAATCCCGCCCACAAAAAATGGACCGGAAAACAGCGGCGCTGGGATGCGAAGCAAGTTTGCAAGTGGCCACCCGACAAGACACACCGCCAGCAAGACAACCATGCCCCAGTTCTCAAGAACCTTTTCACCGGCTCCCAGTGGCCCGGCGACCTGACCCGACAGCCCCATCGCGATCGGGATGCCGACAATCAGGACCGCGAGCCGCGACGTCTGGGCTATGCTGATTCTCCGCACGTCGGCGCCCCGCTCCACAGCCAACGCAACCACAAAGCTCAACGCGCCGGGGATTGAGGAGAGAAATGCAGCTTCCTTGTCAAACCCGTGCATGCGTTGGAAGTAACGCGGTAAAATGAGCAACATGACGATCAGACAAAGCGCGAGCCCGGCAATGGACACTGGCCATGTGGCAACGCGGCCACGGTTTCCTGATCCACCGTCGATCCGAAAAAAGCACCGGCAAAGAAGAACGAGAACCCTCGGAGTTTATCAGGAATCTCGACCGGGACGCCTAACAGCGCCGCCAATCCAACGGCCAGCATGGACCCGCTCATCACAGCAGCCGGCAAACCGAACCAGGTGAACAGCACAGATCCAACTGCTCCGATCAGGAGAGTCCGGAGCAACACCAATGGGCGGAAGACGGACACGCGGAGGAAAGCTCTAGTAGACCGATTTAGACATAAGAGTCCGACGTCATCCCGGAAAATCGCTTTGCGATTTATCCGGGATCTTCTCGCAATTTGGCTGAAGCCCTGGCTGCACGAAGATCCCGGATATTTTTCTGACGCAAAATTCCGGGATGACAAAAGGGGCATTAATTGTCTGAATCATACCTCTAGATCAGCCCGATTCTCCGGCGAATGTCTTCTTCTCTCAACTTAACCTCCTGCCCGGCGAACTTTGCAGCGTCCTCGGTGCAGAGCCAAGCAATCGCCCGGGCTGGCCAGCTCGGATCGATGTGTACGGAAGGATCAAGCTCGCTCACCGGATTGATGCCTGAAGCCTTGATCGCCTTTTGCATATAAGTCGCGACTGTTCCGGGACTCATGCCGACGACACGCACGCCCCTGGATCCGGATTCCAGATGGGCGCAGCGGGTCAGCATCGCTGCCCCGGCCTTGGCGGCGCAATAATGGCTCCAACCCTCTAGCGGACTGTGCGCGGCGCCTGAACTTACGTTCACAATCACGCCGTGGCCCTGCGCCTCCATAACCGGAATGGCCGCCCGCAATCCAAAATAGACACCCTTCAGATTGATGTCGATCGCATGTTCGCTCGCTTCAGGATCAGACTCGCTAAGATGTCCGATGGGATCGATAACTCCGGCATTGTTGACCAGGATATCAAGGCCGCCAAACTTGTCGCGACAGACGGCAATTGCATTCTCGACATCAGCATATTTGCTCACATCGCAGGCGACCGCTTCAGCTTTGCCGCCCTTGCCCCGAATGGTCTCGGCGATCGCATCAATCTCGCTGGTCGTCCGTGCAGCCAGCACAACCGTTACGTCTTGTTCAGCAAATACCTCGGCTGCTGCTGCACCAATTCCTCTGCTTGCGCCTGTCACAACAGCGCACTTACCTGCCAATTCGCTCATGAAATATCCTCGCTGGGTCCAACGGCTGAGCCCACAGTATACCCGCACAATACTGATCCGGCCATGGCGTCAAAACATCACCTTGCTGTTCCGCGGTGCCCGTCGCACAGTTCACCCACAGCAATGATCTGGAATTCTCTTCATGAACACCCGCCCCAATCGATACGAAACCAACGCTGATGGCTGGGAAAGCCCCGGCGGCCCCCAGGATCTCTTTTTCACCCGCGACGGTGAATGGCCCTATCCGCGCCTCGTGCGAGGTGACAACATCTATCTCTACGATGAAAACGGCACCAGGTTCATTGACGCCTCGTCCGGCCCGATCGCCAGCAACCTCGGACACAATAACCGCCGCGTTGTCGAGGCCATGAAGGTGCAGGTCGAGAAGCTGCCTTACAATGCCATCCGCCTAGCCCGCACTGATGAGAACATCGCACTGTCGAAAAAGCTTGCAGAATTCTCCGGGGCCGGTTTCGAACGGCCCTTCTTTTGTTCCGGCGGGTCGGAAGCAAACGAAACCGCTGTACAGTTCGCCCGACAGTGGGCCTGGGCGCATGGAGACACGGAGCGGAAAACCCTTTTCAGCCTGATGCCATCGTACCATGGAGGCACGATTGCCGCGCAAATGCTGTCGGGCGATGCTGCAGTTGCACCAATCTATGAAGGCATGGTCGCGGTGCCGGAACGCATTGACGCCCCTCTCACCTACCGCCCTCCCGAAGGGATGACGCACAAACAGAACGAAGATCATATTTGCGATGAGTTTGAGCAGCGCATCGTGGAGCTTGGACCGGAAACCTGCCTCGCCTTGATCATGGAGCCCGTTGGTGGCGTGGCCACCGGGGCCAATGTCCTGTCCGGCCGCTTTCTGCGCCGCATGCGCCAAATCTGCAGCAAATACGGGTTGCTGATGATTCTGGATGAAGTGATGAGCGGCGCCGGGCGCAGCGGCAAGTTTCTTACCGCGCAACATCATGGCGAGGATTGCCAACCTGATATTGTGGTGCTCGCAAAAGGCATTGGCTCCGGTTACATTCCGCTCGGCATCATGCTTGCGCCGGCAAAAATGGTGGACGAACTCTCCGGGCTCACCGGCTTCAATTACGGCCACACCTCCAACGCCAATCCGCTGGCCTGCGCCGTGGGCCTCGCCACGCTGGAGGAACTGGAGGAACGCAAACTCATTGAGAACGCGGCCTCGACCGGTGCCTACCTCATGGAACGCGTGAAGGCCCTGGCCGAAGACTGCCCGATCATCGGGGACGTACGTGGCCTCGGCTTGCTCCAGGCGACGGAGATCGTTGCAAACAAACAGACCAAGGAGATATTCTCCGCAGAAGCCAAGGCACCGGACACACTCCGGACCATAGCCCTGGACTATGGCCTCAGTCTCTACGCCCGGCGCACCAACAATGGCCAGTACGGAGACTGGGTCATGACCTCACCTCCCCTTATTACGACGCCTGAACAGGTTGACGACATGATTGAGCGATACGCTGATCTTTTCGCAGCGTTCACGGACAAGATGGTGCGCAGCGGCGCAAGGGTGGGCTGATGGACATGTCTGTAGCAATCGTCACCGGCGCCTCCAGCGGCATCGGCGCAGCTTGCGCCCAGCATCTGGCTCGGGGCGGCATGAACGTCTGTATCAATTATGCAGGCAACAGGGATGGCGCGGAGGAAACCGCCAAGGTATGCGAAGAGTTTGCCGCCGAAACTCTGATCGTCCAGGGAGATGTCTCATCCGACGAGGACTGTCGAAATCTGGTGGCCAGAACCATTGAGAAATGGCGCCGGCTGGATGTGCTGATCAACAATGCCGGCACCACAAAGTTCGCCCGAGCCAGCGATCTGGATGCGCTCGACATCTCGGATTTCGAGCGGATCACCGCCGTAAATGTGGGTGGTGCCTATGCCATGTCTCGCGCAGCCCGGCCGCATCTGCAGGCGTCGCCGATGGCGTCAATCGTCAATATCTCCTCCCATTCCGGGTTTTCCGGCATCGGTTCTTCAATTGCCTACGCGTCCTCCAAAGGGGCACTTAATACCCTGACCCTCAGTCTGGCGCGCGCATTGGCACCTGAGATCCGGGTAAATGCTGTTTGCCCTGGCTATGTTGATACACCCTGGCACGAAAAATCCCCCTACGCAAGCAAGACCGATGAGGGCGCCACTGCGTTCCGGCAGCGCATCGCCGACAAATCAGCCCTCAAGCGCCTGACAACACCTGACGATGTGGCCGAAGCTGCGTGCTGGTTTGCCCTTGGCGACCTCGCCATCACCGGCGAGACGCTCATCATCGACGGCGGCACGCATTTGACCGCCGGATCGCCCCTCTAAACACCTATCTGAACAGGCAACGCACAATGACAAATTCAGACAAGTTCAAACCTATTGATGCCACCAGGACACCGCGCTTTGCCGATGTGGCAACCTTCATGCGCACGGTCCGGCACGATATCTCCGATGAGATCGACATCGGCCTGTGCGGGGTCCCTTTCGATCTTGGCCTGAATTACCGGTCCGGCCCGCGCGACGCGCCCGCCGCCGTTCGCGACGCCTCCCGGCTCATCCGCATGTCCCACCCGGTCAGCGGGATCAAACCGTATGAACTTTGCAACGTGGCAGATGTAGGCGACGCCCCGGTCAACCCGATGAACAAAGATCTCTCAATTGATCTGATAGAAACCTTCTTCGCGGAGATGAAAGCAGCCAACATCCGCCCCATCGCCATTGGCGGCGATCACACGGTCCCCCTCCCCGTGCTGCGCGCGCTTGCGAAGAATGAGCCGGTCGGTCTCCTCCAGTTCGATGCCCACGCGGACATCCTCGATGAACTCTGCGGTACAAAAGTGAACCACGCCACCATCATGCGCCGCGGGGTTGAAGAAGGCCTTATTGATCCGAATTGTGTGGTGCAGCTGGGCTTGCGCGGCAGCCGGTTTGGGGATGACGATATCCGGTTCGGTCAGGACGCCGGCTTCCGTTGCATCACGATCGACGAATATGAGGAACTCGGCCGCGCCAAGACGATTGAAATCATCAACGAGACCCTGGGTGATGGTCCGTCCTACGTAACGCTGGATATTGACGGCATTGACCCGAGCTTTTGCCCCGGTACGCCCGTGCCGGAAATCGGCGGCCTCCTGCCCCGCGATGTGCAGGTCATCATCCGTTCGCTGGAGGGCAAGAACATCATCGGCGCCGATATCTGTGAAGTTGCCCCCTGCTATGACCCCACAGGCGTGACCTGTGTCACCGCAGCCAACATGATGTTTGAGATGATGTGCGTGATTGCCAAGTCTATCGAGGCCGCGCGTTAAGTTTTACGTAGCGTTGTGGGAATCCTCACATGCAGCCCAGGTAATCTTCAGTATTTATTAACCCAACAACGAGGGAACCAACCGCCAAATACAGGGACCGAGGGCATGGTCACCAAACAAGATCGCAGCAAACAAGCCCCCATCATCACCGTCGATGTCGTATGCGCATGGCTTATAGCCGCCACGCTTGTGGGAACACTTGCCGTGATGGGATATGGCAGCAGCCCGTTCCCGGGTTAGTTCCCAACCTCTTTGACTTGCGTGAATGCACAGGCCATGTGGAACCTGACCGGGGTTAATCCCCTTAATCAAGAATCAGGAAAATCACATGGCCGTGCTGCAAACCGAAGGTGTTCACCACATCACACTGAATGGCGCCGACCGTCAGACATCCATTGATTTCTGGGAAGGCGTTCTTGGAATGCCGTTCGTGTTCGCACAGCCCAATCCGGACAGGCCAGACGTCAACCATCTGTATTTCAGTCCCGGCGATGGGCGTCTGATCACCATATTCACCCATGAAGACTGGAAACCAGATTCCACGCCCAACCCGAATAATGTAGGAAATCTGCACCACTTGGCCTTCATTGTATCCAAGGAAACCTACGACAGTGCATCTAAACGCCTGCGCGACTCAGGCTTCGCCAATACTGGTGAAGTGGATCGCGGTTTTATGGATTCGCTGCACTTTCGTGACCCGCTTGGGCAATTGATTGAACTGGCCTGCTACAAGTTTTCGCCGCCAGATGGGTTCACCCACGCCGACGTGTTGCGCCGGGCCCACAATATCCGAATTGCCGCTGGCGCCATGAACATCGTTCTGGAGCATCTGGATCAAGTGAGTCGCGAGTTGGCACCCTAGTTGCTTCGGCTTCCGGATACTGTTCCAAAGCGGCATCAAAAAGGAAGCGTCACATGACTTGGGTCGATTGCACTTTCATGGAAATCCGGGGTCTCATTACCGAGGACTGGAAGCTCGAAGACATTGAACGCATGGCTTATGTACAGTCCCGCTATGCCGAAGCGCGTCTGAATCATGCCAATGACACCTGAGAATGCCCCTATTCGGATGACCTCGTGAACCAGGTGAACGTTGAATTCACAAATATGCTGACCGCAGTTCGCATTGCAGAGTCCGCTAACATGCTGCGTGATCAGGTGACCGCCGCCTTGTTTCGGGCTCCTGCTGGTATACTGCTCAAAAATAGATTCCCGCCGATGGTGACCGCCGCCTTGTTTCGGGCTCCTGCTGGTATGGAGACCATACAAACCGCTTCAAAGGTGCAAGGCGCCGATCAATCGCATCTGACAGGTGTTCGCCACGCAGACGCCCCAGTCTGAGTTATAAGCTGGACTCCTGCGGCGGCAGAATCCGCCCGAATCGATCGCGGGAGTACTGGCCGGGATGATCGAAGCACAACAACTCGAATATGAAATCATGCAGAATGCGCAAAAGCTGGCTGAGCTGCGCCGTGCTGAACCAGAAACAGAAGTTCCAGATTACACCTTTCAGACTATGACGGGAGAAATCGCGCTTTCCTCGCTGTTTGGCGATCGCGACCGGCTTCTGCTGATCCACAACATGGGTCATGCTTGCCGCTATTGCACGCTATGGGCAGACGGCATCAATGGCGTTCTGGATCATCTGGAAGACGCCATGGCGGTTGCGATAGTTTCCAAGGATGCGCCGGAAACACAGCGGCGTATAGCACTAGACCGGGGTTGGAAATTCACGATGGCCTCCCATGGTGGCGGCGTCTATATGGACGAGCAATGCGCCATGGGCGAGTACCCAAATATGCCAGGCGCAGCCATCTACGAACGCAAGGACGGAAAATCTCCCGCCGCGGCGGCACGGCCTTTGGCCCTGGCGATCTCTATTCCCCGGTCTGGCATTTCCTGAGCCTCGCCGGGATCGGCACCTCTGACTGGACACCGCAGTTTCACTATTGGAGCCAACCCCAGACGCTTGAAGATGGTGACGAAAACGTTCGCGACTGAAGACTTCAGGCAACAAAGTTGTTGAACGATATTGCCTGTTGCGGGGCAATATATGGAAGACAGTGAATGACTTTCCGCTTGGCATTTCTCGTGACTTTCTTCTCGTTCGCGGCATTCTGCTTGCCGGCTGCGGGACAGACGCAGACCAACAATGAGGAGACGAAAGCCAAAATCACCACCCCTCGACCTGGCGGGCATGAAAAATCGCCATCAACCCGGAACTGATCCCGGTTGGCAAATGGCCCGAGCACCTTGCCTATAATGGCAAAACCCTTTGGGTGTCTGAAAGCGGCCAACGCACGATCAGTGTAATTGATCCAACGCCAGGCACCCGGGAAGTTGTGACCAGGTTCAAGGTCGGCCGTCTTCCCGTCGATATGGCTGCTGCCCCTGACGGCACGGTCTATGCCCTGAACAACACAGACGACCGCCTCTGGATCCGCCGCGCCGGCGAAGCCGAAGCGGAGACTTACGCGGCAATCCCCCATTGCGCGAACAACATGACTGCGGATTCAAAGCAGCTCTGGGCCATTTCAATCACCGGCTGCACAGGCGGCGGCTATCTATATTCTATTCCGCACAAGACAGGGAAACCGAAACGTGTAGTCCAGGTCCTGAATGCCATATCGGACATCAAGGCTGCGCACGACGTTGTCTACATTGCGCAGAGCACAAGCAATGGACCGGGATATATCAGCATCTATAATCCGGCCACAAAGCAACTTGCGCGTACAGGCACCTCTGATGCGCGCACAGGCCGGCTGGCGGCAAATCCGAAGGCCGTCTTCTTGGGGGTGGTCGCATCGCCGACCAGACTGGCGTCATTCGCAAGGTCAATGCCGGCCAATCGCAAATTACTGCGCGGCGCGATGTGAGCGAATACATCCTCGCCATCGCAGCCACGGAGGAAAGCATTGTCGCCGTCGGCAGGAACAGAACAATCTGGGTTTTGTCTTCAAATGATCTCAGCATTAAGCGGGAAATCCGCTCAAGCAGCCCCGCGATCAGCCCGCACGATGCCCTTATCCTCGGGAACACACTCTATGTGGCCTCTTTCTCCGGTAATACGGAAGGAGATATTTATGGTGTATACGCCTTTGACGGCTGGGCCCCACCGGGCACGTCCATAACCCAGCAACCACATAACATCGCCGAACCGCCAATCCGGACGGCCGAAGTTGCTCCAACCGAACCGGCTGCCAAACCGGAAAAACCAAAAAAGGCAAAGCCGAAGAAGCTCTACAACCGCAACAATCGCGATGCACGCGGCCGCTGCATTGGCGAACAATAAAATCCTGCCGATGCCCACGTCGCCGCCGGCACTGGAATGCCGAACGAGGCCGCTGTCAGCGGTGGCGGCCCAAAAGGCGGCGCGCGATCCATGTTGAAAAATGCACCGAAGGCGCGGTCCTAAACTCACGTGGTGTGTGCATCCAGCTGAGTGGCCCCGGTGAGCTCACAGCAAGATACCTGCGCGCCCGAGTGCGCGAAGACCGGCGGAGAAGCCATTTGCCGCAGCGCCGCACGGTGGTGTGAGAAGAGCTGATTGCCTGAAAGGGCGGAACCGGGCTGATACAGCCGCAAATCCCATGACTGATTAAAGCCCGAAAGCCCCACTTGCGTCTGCGGTCTGCACGCTTTATGCCGACAGCAGCCATGGTGGAAGCCTTGGCAATCTTTGCAACATCAACGAAACAGAATTCATGTCCCTATCCATTGGCATCATCGGATACGGCCATTTCGGCGCGTTTCTCCATGATCTCGCACAGCGCTACTTGCCGGACGCGGTACTGAAGATCCATTCCGGCCGGAAGCAACCGGACGGAAACCTGTTCTTTTCGCTTGAAGAGGTTGCAGCTTGCGACGCGGTGATCCTGACTGTGCCAATCAGCGCTTACGAGACCACTCTGGAAAAGATCAGTCCTCACATGAAGCCGGACGGTATCTTGGTCGATGTGGCAACAGTCAAGAAACACACCACGGACCTGCTGAAGTCCGCAAAGCCTGCGCGCCCGTTTGTGGCCATGCATCCCATGTTTGGGCCTGAAAGTTATGACAAACGCGCCGGCGACGTCACCGGATTGCGGATCGTTGTCACCGGGCACAACCTGGCGCCGTCACTCTACACAACAATCCTGCAGAAGCTTGCCGAGGTTGGGTTCTCAATCATCGAAACGACCGCCGATGCCCACGATAAAGACCTGGCAGAGACACTCTTCCTCACACACTATGTGGGCCAGGTTATTGCCTGCGGCGGTTTCGAGCGCACCGATATCGACACGGTTTCTTTCGGCTTTCTCATGGACGCAGTGGATTCCGTGCGCCACGACGGGAAACTCTTCGAGGAAGTCTACCGCTACAATCCCTACTGCCAACAGGTGATCGAGCGGTTCGACCGAAGCGGCCGGCAAGTACGCCAGGCCATGCTGAGCCTTGAGTTAGCGGATGGTGACGGAAACTAAGTCAAGTTCCGCTCCGGCGGCGTTCCATTGAGAAATTAAAAATCCTGTTCGCACTGAGCGTTGCCGAACGAACCTACACTCTTGTCTTTTGTTGCACATCAGATTTGTCTAAGCTGAGATTCCAAACAATTAGGCAAGGATATATTTGGGGGCAGACGAGAGAGGGAGTACAGGAAAATGAGTGAACATTCACCGCGTTATAGTGAATGCTGGGCAAGTATTTGCAGCTCTCTGTTTATTCTATTTATTGTACAGGTTGTTTCAGCCCCTCAATCCGCCAAAGCCCATAACCCCGCTCAAATCCCTGACATGCTGGAAAAGGTCCTGCCAGCAATTGTCGGTGTTTCGACCATAGTCCCGTCGAAGGCCAAAGAAGGCGAAACGAAACAACCTGCCGGAACCGCAAGCGGCAGCACAGCAGCAGGACAGGCCAAACCTGACGCAAAAGCAGTAAGTTTCGCGGGTCTGACTGTGATCCCCCTCACACAGCCGGAACGCGTAAGATTCAAAATTTCTCGAGATATATCCGGTGTCCTGATTGCCAATATCGCGCCAGGCAACCCTACGGCTGACCGCAGATTGAAACCGGGAAACGTTGTGATTGAGGTGGGACAGCAACGGGTTTTGACACCTGGCGATGTGTACGAAGCGGTCAGTCGCCTGCAGGCTGAGGGAAGAAAGGCCGTCCTGCTGCTGGTTCTGAACAAATCGGGAGACCAGAGATTTGTTGCCCTGAAAACAGATGGCCCTGTCAAAACAGTTTCCAGCCCGTTTAAAGCGTCGGTCAAGATCTCCTCGCTGGCCGACGTCCAGGCGACGTTGAAATCCCTAGGCTATGATTATGATCCAAGTCTGATCGATAGCAAGTCTGGTGGAAAAATCAAGCGCGCCATTCGCGCTTTTCAAAAAAAGATCAGGTCTCCCGGTTGATGGGTTATTGAGCGGCACACTCACCTCCGCTTTGTCCAAGGCCCTTCAAAGATAGATTTTGAAACCCAATTTGAGAGGCCAAGCATGCCTTATACCAATGGCGTGATTGATTGTCTCTCAGGCCTTTTCAACCCGGCTGCACTCTGGATCCATGCAGACAAAGCAGGAGTTCCGATGTCTGCAGCTGTTGGCGGTCGTGATGACTATGATGCTTTGATCCTTCACAGCCTTTCCAGGGCGAGCGAAGATCTCCGTCAGGACCGGCGTTTGCTTTCGCTTGTTTGTGTTCATGACGGGATGAGCCGGGCGGATGCGGCGAAGGGGGGTGGAAGGGCCCGGCAGAGCCTGAGGGACCGGGGGCACCGGTTCAACGAAGCCGGGCCCGAAGGGCTGCTCGACCGCTGAGGTCTCGCGGCCCCGATGGTTGAACTTGCTGAGATCATCGAACCCGGCCCCTGCCTTGAGCATGACGCTTGAGCATGACGGGGGTCCGCTGGAGACGACTTGACCTTCAACGGGGGATCGAAGACCCTGACCCTGATCTTCCTGCCAGTCAGATCACCGGACCTCAATCGGGTCGAGAATGTCTGGCAATCTCTTCGGGAAAACAGGCTCTCCAACCGCCTCTTTGAAAATCAGGCAGATCTTCTGCCGCCGGATGTGATGCCTGGACCCGGCTCATGAAAGAACCAACGGCAATCAAATCCGGCGCATCTCGCGATTGGACCCAAAACAGTCAAACCTGAGGGCCGTTAGTATAAGCTACCTCAGCTTGCGGACGCATGCGGGTGTAAAGGAGCCAGCCGGCGATTGACATGTTCAACAGGTTCCAGGCCACGCCATTTATAAAGGCCGCCTGATAGGAGCCGGTGAGATCGAAGATGATGCCGGACAGCCAGCCCCCCAGCGCCATGCCGACGACCGTTGCCATGAGGACAATGGTCACCCGGGTTCCGGCCTCGTTTGCCGGGAAATAGTCACGCACCACCAGGGCATAGCTTGGCACGATGCCGCCTTGGGAAAGACCAAACAAGGCCGACACCACGTAGAGAGAAACCAGTCCGTTGAACGGCAGGTAAAACATCAGCGCAAGGCATTGCAGAGAAGATCCGATAAGCAACGTCGCCAGCCCGCCAATCTTGTCGGCAACCACGCCGGAAATGAGACGGCTGACAACGCCCAGAATCAGCATGATCGAGAGAAGCTCGGCACCGCGCGCTGCACCATGGCCGAGACCGATACAATAGGCGATCATGTGCACTTGCGGCATGGCCATGGCTACACAACAGGCCAGACCAGCGGTGATGAGCAGGACCTGCAGGACAGGCAAGGGAACCGGGCACGGGACCAGGTCTCGTGCAACCGGTGGCCGAACGGCTTTTGCCCCGGGACCGGTCTTGCCGCGCAGCAGCAGAGCCAACGGGATCATGGTCAGAACCACGAACACGCCAACACATAGATATGTTTGCCGCCAGCCAATTGTGTCGATGCCAATCTGGATCACCGGCGGCCAAAGAGCACCGGCCAGATAATTGCCACTTGCACAAATAGCGACGGCAATGCCCCGCCTTTTGACAAACCAGTGGGTAATGTCCGCAACCAGAGGTCCAAAGGTCACTGAACTGCCGAGCATCCCAACCAATACGCACTGGATTGCGAGGAACTGCCAATAGTCCTGCGAAACCGCGCCCAGCAGATATCCCGACCCCAGCAGCAATGATCCCACGATGGTCGGCGGAACGATCCCGAACCTGTCTGCAACGCGCCCCATTGCGACGCCACCTATGGCAAAGCCGAGCATCGTCAGGGCAAAGGGAAGCGAGGCCCCTCCTCGGCTGACACCAAACTCAGCCTGTATTGGCGGCAGAATGACCACTGTTGACCACAAACCGACCCCGCCAATCGTTGCGAGCAGAAGCGCCATGCCCAACCGCCACCATGCAGCGGCACCGTCAGGCTCCTCAGGCCGTGGGCCCGGTGGGGGAATTCTTCTTGGCGTTGCTGCCAGGAGCTCGCTCATGCGATTGATCTGTGGCCGGTTTCGATTCTGCAGAGATCTTCTATACGGCCAACTGATCGGCTGCGTCGCCTATTAATCTACCCCACCGTCCTATCCGGCAAGAATTCCGCCGATATGAAACATGATTGAAACAAAAAACCGCTGGCGCGAAATATGGCCGATACAAACGCCCTGTGCTGAATCTCTCCCCCTTAAGCGTATATTTTGCTGAATCCCCCTATGGTCGTTAAACTATTGATTCAGTTCAAGAAATTTAGGGGGAACACCATCTTAGAACACTAGAACACACAAGCGGGGCTTGTGGATAATCTCTTTACAAGAGGTAAAAGGAATCCGCCCAAGGGGGCGGATGAGTAGCCCGCTATATGTGGCCAGAGGCCACGCGCGGGCGAAGGTCGCTCACTCACCAAAGGGAAAGGCGCTAAAAACTACCATCCCCCACCAGATCACGGACGGTTTGCACAATGATGCAAATCAAGCAGCCTTATATTTTCAGAAAGGAATTTTTACCATGACAGAAAACACGAACAGACGCCCAAGCCATCGCGCTTACATCGTGACACCGGGTAGCAAAGAAGGGGGCAAAAGGTTTTGGAACAAGATCGGCGCAGGATGGATGCACGGTGACATGCGCGGAATGAGTTTACAGCTTGAGGCCGTGCCAGTGAACGGCCAGAGGATCGAAATCAGGGCAATTGATTGGGACAAGCCAGACGCAGAACCAGAAGCCCCAGAGGCTTAAAATGACCGTAGGCGCATGGTTGATCGTGTGCCTTGTGGGCTTGCTTGCCTTTGGTTGGATCACAGCCCCAGAGGGACGAACCAGAACCCCCGCGCAATATTCGGGGGTCGTGTCATACGTTACAGACGTCGACACGCTCCATTTGCGAGGCCGTGAGTAATCAATCAGGCTTTGGCCTTGGCAGGGATCGAGACCAGAAGCGCGAGGACGACGAGCGCGAAATCAAGCCCCCTGGGCAGAGCTTCACCCCCGATTGATTGGGGTGTAATGCTTGGCAATATGCGCCTTAACTCGCCTGTTATACAGGCGGGTTTTCCATTGAAAATAACGGTTTATGATGAAGGATCGAACCCAGATCATTTTGACAAACCCTCTTTATTTGTGGCATATTAGCCAGCTAACGAAAGGATATTAAATGAAAAATTCATTTTCGTTTGTGGCTAATCCATTACTGGTGAACCCACTATTGCCAGAGGTGCAGGAGGCAAATCTTGGGGTTTTACCCTACACCGAAGCAGACCGCAGAGCGGAACGCATGATTAGGCGTTACATTCACGGTTAATCTTGAAGCCCCGCACGGGGCGGGGCTTCTTATGCAATACTGAAATTTATGAGATGTCATCACCAAATATATTTGTTTAAATCAAATTCGTAGTCGAATGGGAAGATAGGCGCATAGCGTGGCCTCATAGCGCCATCATTTTGCTGAGGGGCGAATAAATCTTTTGGGGGTCGTGGCGGCTTGTTCCCAAAGCGATCTGTAGTTAGAGGTTGTCCTAGGTTTTCGACCAGTTTTCAGCCTTGCCAAGGTGGATCAGGATTTCAAATCAGGCTGCCATTTTCATGGGTTCGGTTTTGCTGGCATGGACCTCGTCGGGGGTCAAGATGCCGTGGACCGGATGCGGTCGCTCGACGTTGCAGTCGGTTAGCCATTTGCGGATACCGGCCTTCGCCTCTGAGCCAGTCTCAAAGGCATGCAGATAGATGCATTCATACTTCAGCGACCGCCACAGGCGCTCGATCATCCTGTTGTCAATCCAGCGCCCCTTGCCGTCCATGCTGATCTCGACCTTCGCGTCGCTCAGCACATCAATCCAGTCTGCGCTGGTGAATTGGCTCCCCTGATCGGGGTTGAATATCTCCGGCTTGCCGTGCTTGGCCAGCGCCTCTTTCAAAGCATCAACGCAGAATTCGGCCTCCAGCGTGTTTGACAGCCGCCAGGCCAGTACCTTGCAGCTGTACCAATCCATGATGGCCACCGAATACAGGAACCCTCTGCGCAGGGGGATGTAGGTCATATCCGCACACCAGACCTGGTCAGACCGTTCAATCACCACGGTCCTCAGCAGATACGGCCATATCCTCTGTTGCGGATGTTTCTTGCTGGTGTTGGGGGCCTGGTAGATCGGAACCAGCCTCATGAGGCGCATCAACCTCCGGACCCGATGCCGCCCACACTTGTGGCCTTGACGCTGCAGGTACCGCGCCATCTGGCGTGATCCGTACCAGGGCGTTTCCAGGAACTGCTTATCGATGATTGCCATGAACCGCAGCTTCTCTGTGCTCTCGCCCTTCGGGGGATAGTCCAGGTTGGACCGCGTCAGCGTCAGCAACGCGCACTGACGGCGAAGGCTCAGCTTATGATCCTTGCTCACCATTTTTTGCCGCGCGTCCCGAGCAGTTGAAACGAGGCATCGGCCCAAAAATCCCGCTCGACGACAAGCTGACCGATCCTGGAATGCAATTTATTGGACGAGCCACCTTAACAACTCCGAAATCCCGAGACTACCTCTTGCCCTTTTGCGAATGTGTTGCTACGAACATTGCCCCACTCTCGGTCCACTAATTTGATCGACATTGAGATTGTATCTTATGCCCGTCCTAAACTTGGAAAAAACACTACAACATCCTTCAAACAAGATCTTGGATGTGTTGAGCGACATTGATCAACATCAAAACTTTTTTCCTGTCTGCAAGACGAGCACTGTGGAGTCTCGTGAAACACTGTCGAACGGCACAGATCGCGGCACAGCTAAGTATGTCTTTGAAATATTGAGATACGGTATCAGTGAGGAAGCCATCATCCAATTCGATCTGGACAAACCAGGCCAATGCCTAAAATTCACAACTTGGGACAAAGATGATGCAAGCTTAAAGGCCGAAATCGTTTATGAATTTCTTGATGAAGGGCCAGACTGCTCGCTTGTAAAAGTGCAGATCTCTTACGATAAGTCTAGCAAGCGATTTTTCTGGGTAGCGGTCAAACCAATAATCCGCCGTTTCTTCCATAAATTCATTGATTTGGTCGACAACAGGATCAAGGCGCTTGATGCCCTCAAGAACGATCCGAGTGCCGCCTCCAATACCAGCAATCAACCGATAACAATGATTCGCGCGTTTCATCAGTTTGATGAACGCTCTTACGCCGCGCGCGTCGAAATATTGAAGAGGTTACCGGCAATCTCTGTTGGTGCAGAGGTCGGCACATATATGGGCGCTTTTGCGCAAATGATCTTGGAACAATTAAATCCGAAAAAGCTCATTCTGATCGATTCATGGGTCGGCCTGCAGGGCGAAAGTCAGGCTGGAAGCTGGTACGAAACCGTCGATCAAAACTACATGGATGAAATTTACGAGATGGTACGGCAACGTTTTTCCACAGAGGTTGCCGATGGTACTGTAGAAATTATACGCGATTTTTCGACCACAGCGTTTTTGGGTATCACCGACGGTCAACTCGACTGGACTTATATTGACGGTGACCATTCCTATGAAGCCGTTCGAGAGGATCTTCGCCTGAGTTTTGCCAAAGTGCGAAACGGCGGTTTCATATCAGGTGACGATTACGTTGTCGGTGATCATTGGTGGAAAGACAATGTGGTCCGTGCGGTTACAGAATTTGTTGAGGCCAATCCTGTAGATCTCGTATGGGAGAATGACGGTCAATTCCTTCTGCAAAAGCACTGATGAAACTTCGGATTCGCCGATCTGATTACCGCAATACTGTCTAAAAGCCTGAACACCGGATTTGAATCGCAGTCGCACAATTTCCCTAGCAAATGGCGTTGCTTTCAGCCATGGTCGCGACCAGTACACAATAGGAGAAAGCTGGGCCCGAAGGGCTGTTCGGCCGCCGGGTCCCATGGCCCAGATGGCTGAACTTGCTGAGATCATCGAACCCGGCCCCTGCCTTGAGCATGACGCTTGAGCATGACGGGGGGTCCGCTGGAGACGACTTGACCTGCAACGGGGGAGCGAAGACCGGTTCGGTGTTGTCTCTCACGAGAGGACTCTCTCCAGGCTGCTTGCAGCGCCCAGCTTTTCCCGCCTCACCGGGCGCCCGCAACACCCGGCCCAAGACCTGGGCCAACACCCGGGCCTCATGGAGGCTTTCAAAAAAACATCCCCCAAAGCCTTGCCTCCCCTTTGAACCACAGTCCGGCAGACAGGCCGATCGAGGTCCGGGTTCAGGACGAGGCCCGCATCGGCCAGAAGACCGGCCGCGTCCGCATCCGGGCGCGCAAGGGGACGAGACCGCGATGGCCGGCCGATCAGCGTTACAAACCGGCCTGCCTGTCCGGCGCGGTGTGCGCAGACAGGGAGACCGGCGCGGCCCTGATGCTGCCATGGTGCTATGGGCGGACACTGGAACAAGGAACCTGCCTCTCAAGGAGATCCGCCGGACCGTTGCAAAAGGCGTTCAGGCGGCCGTCCTGATGGACCGTGCACCGGGGCACACATCCGGCGAGGTGAAGGTGTCGGAGACCTTGCCCCTGATCTTCCTGCCCGCCAGATCACCGGAGCTCAATCGGGTCGAGAAGGTCTGGCAATCTCTTCGGAAAAACGGGCTCTCCAACCGCCTCCTTGAAGATCAGGCAGACGGTCTTGCCGCCGGATGTGATGTCTGGACCCGGCTCATGAAAGAACCAACGGCAATCAAATCAGGCGTATCTCGCGAGTGGACCCAAAACAGGCAAACCTGAGGACCGTTAGTATCAGGCAAGGCAGCAAACATTCGCGAAGAAGATTCTGAGACACCATGGTTGACGTCAAGGGCAATTGATTTCTTGAAAGAACATAAGGGCGGCGAGCCCTGGCTATGTCACCTCTCTTACATCAAACCGTATTGGCCATACATCGTGCCTGCCCCTTATCACGATATATATGGCCCCAATCAGATTTTGCCTACCGTTAAGACATCCAGCCGAAAAGATTGACCCACATCCGGTTTTCGACCAATTCATGAACAATACAATCTGGCAGGGCGTTTCAGCGCGAGGAGGTCCGACAGGCTGCAATTCCTGCCTATATGGGATTGATCAAACAATGCGATGATCAGATGGGACGCCTGTTCGACTACCTCGAACAAAGCGGTCAGATGGAAGATACCATGATTGTTATTACGTCAGATCATGCGGACTACCTTGGCGATCACTGGATGGACGAAAAGACCTGTTTCATGAACAATCGACCAAAGTGCCATTGATGATATTTGACCCGTCACCGAAGGCTGATGCGCCACGAGGCACCGTTTGCGATGAGTTGATCGAAGGTATCGATTTGACGGCCACATTCATCAAAATTGCGAGTGGCGATGTACCTGATCACATCGTCGAAGGCCGATCGCTGTTACCATTTCTCCGTGGCCGCAAGCCAGAGGACTGGCGGGAGTTTGCCGTCAGTGAATACGATTATGGCAGGAGTCCGATGGCCCGCGGACCTGGGGGCCTCACCGCGAGATGCTCGTCTCTTCATGATCGCGGACAAACGCTGGAAGTTCATGCATGTCGAAGGCGGCTTCCGGCCGATACTCTTTGACCTTGAGAATGATCCGGACGAATTCCAGGATCTCGGCGCCAGCGAAGCCCATACAGACATCATTGAACTGATGTACCAAAGGCTGGGACAATGGGCGCGCCGCATGTCCCAACGAACAACGAAATTTGAGCAAGATTTGCTTCAAGCCCGCCAACGGAAGGCTGGTGCTGTTGGCGTCCTAATTGGGGTTTACGATGAGAACGATGTGCCCGCAGAGTTCACATCGAAATACAGAGGCCGAGTTGCGCAGGATTACACAAAGCACAACTGATCGCGTTCAGGGATCGCCAATTCGTTCGATTGTGCCCAAAAGATCAATCGCTGATCTCAGCGCTGTACCAGTCGCCAGACACATCTGCGGCAGAATCATCCACTCCAGGGCCCAGGCACTGCCGGAACGTTCCTGCTCATGCACCAATGCGTGATGCATGGCCGAGACCTGTGTCGCGTTATATCTTGCTAAGGTGACCAGCAACTCGGCTTGAATTGGGTTTTGTTTGTGCGCCATCGCAGAGGAACTGCCTCCGCCAGATAGCGCGATTTCTTCAATTCCCTGCTGGGACATCAGACAGATGTCTTGCCCGATTTTACCCAGAGCACCGGTCACCAACGATAACCAGGAAGCATATTCTGACAGGTGATCTCTTTGCGTGTGAGTATTTGCGCCGTGAAAATACAGACCCAATTCTTCTGCCACCCGTAGGGCAACGTCTTTCCCTTTGCCTTGATATGCGTGACACGTCCCAACCGGGCCACCAAATTGTAAGGCGTGCAGTTTCGGACTCAGAAGATCCAATCGTTCGATGTGACGATTGAGGGGTGAACGCCAGTTCGCAATCCGATCACCAACTTTCACCGGCAAAGCTGCCTGCATCCGGGTCCTGGCCATCAAGACCCCCTGCCCATGCGCATTCATAACCTCGTCAATAACCGCAATTAATTCCACGAGTCGCTTTGAGAAAATTGAGTTCACGTCACGCAAGGCTAATGCTTGAGCCGTATCAATTAGGTCCTGACTCGTGGAGCCGAAATGGAATGATGTTGCAAAGTCTTCACCCAGGCAGCGTTTCGCCTGTCTGACATATTCGGGCACAGGCATTCCGTCGCGAGCAGAAGCAGCACTGATTGCTTGGACATCCGGCGCAAAGGCAACCAGCCTTTCGATTGTACCCTCCAGGTCAGACACATCAACCACGCCCATGGAAGCCAAAACTCCCAGCAACGCCGCCTCGAAAGCATTGAAATGGTGTAGGGTGCTATCCAAGCTGAATGCATCGACGACTTCTGCATCCCCAAACAATCCACCCAATAATTGCGATTCGAAGACGTTTGCACTCATCAGAAATCCGGTTCAATAAGCCTGTCCTGCTCATCTGATAGCCGAAACAGGGAATTCATATAAACCATCTACTTAGGAGGCGCCAACCATGGATTCTTGCGTTCGGGGTCTAGATCCAAAATTTATCGCGGACATTTATACTAACGGTCCTCAGGTTTGGCTGTTTTGGGTCCAATCTCGAGATACGCCCGATTTGATTGCCCTTGGGTCTTTCATGAGCCGGGTCCAAGCATCACATCCGGCGGCAAGAAAGTCTACCTGATCTTCAAAAGAGGCGGTTGGAGAGCCCGTTTTTCCGAAGAGATTGCCAGACCTTCTCGACCCGATCGAGTTCCGGTGATCTGGCGGGCAGGAAGATCAGGGTCAGGGTCTCCGGCCCCTTCACCTCGCCGGATGTGTGCCCCGGCGCGCGGTCCATCAGGACGGCGGCCTGAGCGCCTTTTGCAACGGGCCGGCTGATCTCCTTGAGAGGCAGGTTCCTTGTTCCAGTGTCCGCCCCCATGGCACCATGGCAGCATCAGGGCCGCGCCGGTCTCCCTGTCTGCGCACACCGCGCCGAACAGGCAGGCCGATTTGTAACGCTGACCGGCCGGCCATCGCGGTCTCTCCCCCTTGCGCGCCCAGATGCGGACCTCGTTCTGAACCCGGACCTCGATCAGCCTGTCTGCCGGACCGTGGGTCAAAGGGGAGGCAAGGCTTTGGGGGACGTTTTTTTGAAAGCCTCCATGAGGCCCGGGTCTTGGGCCGAGTCCTGGGCCGGGTGTTGCGGGCGCCCGGTGAGGCGGGAAAAGCCGGGCGCTGCAAGCAGCCTGGAGAGGGTCCTCTCGTGAGAGACAACACCGAACCGGTCTTCGATCCCCCCGTTGAAGGTCAAGTCGTCTCCAGCGGACCCCCCCGTCATGCTCAAGCGTCATGCTCAAGGCAGGGGCCGGGTTCGATGATCTCAGCAAGTTCAGCCATCGGGGCCGCGGGACCTGGCGGTCGAACAGCCCTTCGGGCCCGGCTTCATTGAACCGGTGCCCCCGGTCCCTCAGGCTCTGCCGGGCCACACCACCCCCCTTCGCCGCATCCGCCCGGCTCATGCCGTCATAAACACAAGCAAGCGAAAGCAAACGCCGGGCCTGATGGAGATCTTCGCTCGTCCTGGAAAGGCCACGAAGGGTCAAAGTATCATAGTCATCACGACCGCCAGCAGTTGCAGACATCGGAAATCCTCCTTTGTCTGCATGGATCCAGAGTGCAGCCGGGTTGAAAAGGCCTGAGAGACAATCAAGCACGCCATTGGTATAAGGTGTTGCTCGTGTGTGTTTGTGAGTGTGAACCTACATCAAACCAACTGAACCGACTCTGAGGCCCCCGTTCATCCAGCGTTCATCAAATAGAGGACGATCAGCTCTCAAAATCTGCCCCTGATCCAGCGGCCTCGCAGAGCTGACGCGCCATTGTCGCAATAGCGGTATCCTGCACACCCGTGCCGGTCAGATCGCAGTAGGTCAGTTGAGCCTCATTCGTACGCCCTTCCCTCTTGCCTGCAACAATGTCACCGATTTCTGCGTGCTGCACACTTGCCGAAACTATGCCAGCTTCAATCGCATGATGAAGTTCGCCCAATTTTTCACACTGGCTTTGTTTATCGCATATGAAGAGATCTGCTTTTCCAACCGCCTTGGGATCAACTTCATTCTTATGCGCGTTGTCGGAACCCATAGCCGTCAGATGTTGGCCGGTTCCCAACCAATCTGCGTCAACGAGAGGTTCGGTGGATGGCGTTGTGGTTACAATGATATCGGCAGCCCGGACGGCATCTTCTGATGAAACTGCGGCAGACATATCAATGCCAAGGGTTTTCGACAACTCCGCAGCAGTTGAAGATGCTTGCTCCTGATCGCGGGGCCAGATTGATGCCTGTTTGATTGGCCTGATCCGGGTGAGTGCTTCAAGCTGGAGACGGGCCTGTATTCCCCCGCCAATGATTGCCACTACCTCAGAATCTTCCCGAGATAGATGCCTTGCCGCCATTGCGCCCGCGACCGCCGTTCTGATGTCTGTCAGATATCCATTGTCGAGCAATACGGCCTCAAGAATACCCGTTTGGGCGCTGAACAGCACCATCAGGCCATTCACGCTCGGCAAGCCAAGTTTGGGATTATCAAAGAAACCTAGAGAGATCTTGATCGCAAAACTCTCAACGCCAGGCACATACGCCGTTTTGACGTCTACTTCTCCATTGAACTCTGCAATATCCATTGAGAGTATTGGCGGCATGACCACTTTTCCGCCGGCCAAAGCGGCGAAGGCATCCTCCACGCACTTGACGGTTTGGAGATCCAGTCCTACATGAGAACGAAGTTCGGTTTCGGTCAAAATCTTGATTTTAGGCATTGATTTCTGGTCCAAATGATCAGCTACTGGGAACCTTACGTCGCAGACCAGTAGGCGCGCATGCACGGCGGTGTCAATCCGTCGAGCTTAGGTCACAGGCCCAAAGGGCGCTGGCCGCAAGAAAATCGAAATCAACGCAAACACCTTACGATACATCAACCTCAGGATTTGGAGGAAAATGCCATGAGCACTATCAATCGCCGTAAACTTCTCGGAAGTGCAGCCGTCGGGGCTGTATCTGCTGTTATCATGCCGGGCCTGCTCAGCGGGCCTGCTCAGCGGCCCTGCTGCCTACCAACTACTGAATGGTTGCAACGTCAATCATGTGCAGCTTTCGAGAAATCTGGCAACATTGCTGGATGATACGTCCATTGGCGAAGCTGAAAAGAATTATGCCCAAAAAAACCTGCGCATATATTCATTGCGGCGTGAATATTGCGCCCGCTGCATAACGGGCGAAGCCCTTGACTTTTCCCCAGGGCGCTCTGCCGGCGACGGCCGGGTGTCTTGGTTCTGCTTTTCATCGTTGCTAAGTATGTTATTATCCGCAGGCGGCAACGATAAACTGTTAGGGCATTGGGGATTTCAGATGATACTTTTAAACCTCGGAGTCCTTCTTTGGGCTGGAGCGCATTTATCCTCGTCATTCAGAACCGGAATTCGCCAAGGGCTCATCGACAAGATGGGGCCAGACAAATACCGCGGGCTGTTTTCGCTCGTCATCCTTCTTTCAGTTGCAATGATCGTCTTTGGTTGGCGTTCGACCGATACGATCCACTTGTACGATCCGCCCCTCTGGAACAGCCCGCTTACCAGCCTGCTCGTGGGCATTGCTTTTCTATTGATGGCGGGGGCAGGTTATGGCGGGAATATACGCCGTATTATCCGGCATCCTCAGCTCACGGGAGTTGTGGTCTGGGCCGGCGCCCATTTGTTGGCCAACGGTGACAATCGTTCGGCAATCCTGTTTGGGGGTTTGGGTTTATGGGCCCTTGTGTCCATGTTGGTCATCAGCAAACGCGACGGCGCCTGGGTCAAACCCTCTCCTATGCCACTTTCACGCGAGTTGATCGGGATTGCCATAACAATCGCCGTGTTTGCGACGGTTTTCTATCTGCACCCGTATTTTACGGGTATGAAAATTCACGTGGGATAACCTGGATTTTGCCCTGATTAGTGAGTCAGGAACGATCCCCGCCGCGCACCGGTGGTGCCCCCGGCATCCCAGGTGATTTCGCCGGAGACGAGGATCTTCGAGATGCCGCGTGCTGGTTGCTCCGGCTCATCAAACGTGGCTGCATCCTCGATCACTGCCGGATCGAACAGTACAAGGTCCGCATGATAACCTTCGCGGATGAAACCACGTTGCTTCAGGCCAAATGTTTCTGCAGACAGCCCGGTCATTTTATGGATCGCCTGGGACAGGCTGAACAAATTCATCCCGCGGACATACCTACCAAGGACCCTGGGAAAGGTGCCCCAAAGACGCGGATGCGGCCGCGCCTGCCCAGGCAAACCATCTGAGCCCACCATGCTCGGTGGATAAGCCAAAATATGTTTCAGGTCTTCTTCGTCCATCTGGAAATAAATGCCTCCAGCCGGGTAGAGACGCTCCGTCGCCTCTTCCATCGTGCAGCCCCACTCATCGAGAACATCCTGCAACCGGCGGCCGTTGTGCTCAGGATGAGGTTCTGAGAACGTGATGAGCACATCGTCGGATTCGCGAATGAACTCCGGGAGAAGAACAGTCGAGCTGGCTGTGTATGGATAGACATCAAGCGCTACTTTCTGGCCTACCCTCGCGTCTTCAATGAGTTTGAGAGTTTCGCCGCTGCGGCCGTAGTTCTTGCGGCCTGCGCACTTGTGATGAGAGATCACAACGGGGACCTCTGCCTTGCGCCCTGCCCTTATGGTTTCCTCTACCGCTTCCACCACGAAATCGCCTTCATCTCGCATGTGGGTGGCGTAGAGCGCGTCGTCAAATTCACGCAGCACCGAAGCCAATGCAATGATCTCTTCCTCAGGCGCGGCCATGGCCGGGGGATACCCGATGCCCGTGCTGAACCCGATGCTGCCATCCTGTAGAGCGCCGTGGAGAACATTCGACATGGTCTCAATTTCGCTTGGAGTCGCAGGGCGGTCCAACGCTCCCTCCATAGCAATGACGCGTAAGGAACTGTGACCGGTCAAGAGAGCAAGATTTACGGCGGGCTGTTTGGCATCCAGAGCCTGCCGATAATCATTCACGGTCGGAAAGGCGAATTCCTGCTCGGCGCCCAATAGCGGGAACGGCGGCGGGAAATTACCGTCGGTTGAGAAAGGCGCCACGCTGATCCCGCAATTGCCGGCAACAACCGTGGTAACACCTTGTGAAATTTTGAAAGTCATATCCGGCGTTTTGAGCGCCGCCATGTCGTCGTGGGTGTGCACGTCAATAAAGCCGGGCGCGAGCACCAGGCCAGTGGCGTCTATCCGTTCATCCGCTTGCCAACCGGTAACGTCCCCGATGGCGGTGATGCGACCCGCTTCAATGGCAACATCCACACGCCGGCCTTCAGCACCGCTGCCATCGATGACATTCGCATTTTCGATAATCAGATGACAGCGGTCCATGTGCGCTCCTGGTTCCTGGTAACATCCACGTTCTCGCCGGAAATGATCCGGTGATGCAGGTTGAGATCAATATTGGCGCCGGAAACGAGACAGACCGTGTGGCCCTTCACATTCGCCTTGCCGGCAAGTAACGCCGCCATACAGACAGAGCCTGATCCTTCAACGATCTGACGCTCTTTCCAATAGGCATGACAGATCGCTTCTGCGATCTCAGCCTCGCTCACAGTAATGGTTTCGTCGACCAGATCCCGGGTCATATTGAACGTATATTGGTTGTCGAGACCAATCCCTCCGCCCAGGGAATCTGCCAAGGTTGCCAGCTCCTCCACCTGAATAGGCTTGCCAGCTTTCAAACACTCATGCATGGCCGGGCCACGTTCCATGCTGACGCCGATGATATTGAGGTTCGGCTTGATGGCTTTGGCTGCTGCGGCGAGGCCAGAGATTAGGCCGCCACCGGACAATTGCACAAGGATAGTTTCCGCTTCCGGCACTTGTTCCATGATCTCCAGCCCAAGTGTCCCTTGCCCGGCAATGATGTCGGGATGATCGAACGGGGGCAGCATGGTCATGCCCTCCTCGCTCACGAGCCGGTCAACTTCCACCTGAGCATTGTCCTGGGAGTTTCCGACAATGGCAACTTCAGCCCCTTGCGCCTTGATACCATCCAGCTTGTTCTGTGGCACAAGTTGAGACATCCCAATGATGCACCTCACGCCAGCCTCGCGGGCGGCATAGGCCAATCCACGGCCATGGTTGCCGGTGGAGACGCCGCACACGCCGGTGGCCTTTTGCTCATCCGTCAAGTTAAGGACGGCGTTGGTCGCTCCGCGGAGTTTGAAGGACCCTGTGATCTGATGATGTTCGAGCTTCAGAGTCACGGGCACTCCAGCGATCTCGCTCAAAGTCTCAGATCGTTCGACCGGAGTTGTACGCAATCTTCCTGAGATCCGCTCACACGCCGACCAGATCTCCTCAATTCCAACTGATGCCATTACGCAGGTACCCCGAGTGTCAGAAGTTTGCCAAAGCCCGGTATGGCATCATCAATTCCGGCGCGCCTCAGGCTGAGCCAGATGCTGGCCTGATTGGAGCCAACCGCTGGTTTGCCAAGCTCTTGTTCAAGCTCATCAATGCATTCAACGGCCCGGAGAGCTGTGCAAGACAGGAAGATTGCATCGGAGTCGGGTGTCATTGCTGCTTTGGCAGCATCGAATATCGTGGCGCGCGAAACTCTTGAGATATCGCCATCGTCATCCAATCCCAAACATTCAAGCCGAACGACTTCGAACCCGCGGGATGAAAAATAGTCCGTAAAGGGCGTACTGGTTTCAATGTTGTAAGGCGTGAGGATACTGATCCGCTTGGCGCCAACCGCTTTGAGGCCGAGTGCACCGGATCCCGAGGGCGTGATCACCGGAACTCCAGGTTTCGCCCCCTGCACGGCCTCGGTTATCGGGTCGTCGCCTATGACAACAGTGGCGGCCGTGCATCCGTAACAAACAGCATCAAGTTCAAAGCCGCCGAGGATCAGACCGGCAGCATCCTGAATGCGCGGCAGCATTTGCCTGAGAGTTGTCGGGTTCGTCGGATTCTCGAACAACACACGATTCGAATAGAGCCCAACCTTGTCCAGCGGACAGACCCGCTGAAAATCGCGCTCAAATGTGTGATCGGTGGAAAGTGTAACCAGGCCAATTCGTTTTGGAACGGGCCGGTCATCCAGCTCGACCGGGATCGCGCTGCGTTGAACGATTGAGGCATCCATTATTTTTGCTCCAGTGATTTGGATCACGTTAGCCCAAAACCTGTCCACTTGAGAATGCGATTTTCGACTCTTCGGCGATAGATTAACGTTGCATCGGAATCGCGCAGAACGAAAGGGTAGTATGATGAATCGACTTGATCGCAAGTCATTGCTTGCGGCCGGTGCTGCGGCGGTTGCAACGGGATTGTCCACCGGCATCCCTTCAGCTGCCTCAAACGCTGACGTGGTCATAATTGGCGCAGGTGCGGCTGGTCTCGCTGCAGCCCAGTCACTTGCGGCCCGAAAGGTCTCTTAATCTTCTCATAGAAGCCCGCAACAGAATTGGCGGCCGGGCCTACACGGAAACCAGCACCTTTGGTGTGCCCTATGACCAAGGATGCCACTGGCTGCACTCTGCGAACAAGACCCCCTGGGTCAGCTACGTCAAGAAGAACGGTTTCGATCTTTATCCTGCCAGGAAACAAGACGATATGACGTTTTATGTGGGCAGCGAAGAAGCAGAGTATGCCCGGTATATCGCAGCCGAAGCCGCGCTGAGTTCGGCTCGCAAAGCAATTGGTAGGGCGGGTCGTCGAAAGAGCCGTGATGTGAGCCCACAGTCCGTTGTAAAGGTAAAGGGGCCCTGGGCCAATTTTGCCCGAAACACCGTCGACCCCTGGTCCATGGGGAAAGATCTCGACCATTTTTCCTGTACCGACTTGGTGGAGCGGAACGGGTGGAGCCGACTGGTTCTGCAAACAGGGGTTTGGAAGCCTCGTTGCCCGCTACGGACAAGGAATTCCTGTTGAGTTCAATAATGTAACCAAACTCATCCGCTGGGGCGGCAAGGGTGTTGAAATCGAAACCAACAAGGGAACGATCAAGGCTGAAGCCGTCGTCCTGACGGTTGCCACCGGTGTGCTTGCAGACGGCGACATTAGGTTCGATCCCGCGCTACCCGCCAAAAAAGAAGAAAGCTTTCACAAGATTTCCATGGGGCACTACAATCATGTGGCCATACAATTCTCTGAAGATATCTTCGAACTGGGCGATGACGGCATTATGGCCTACCAGAGCGATAGTGACCGCAGCATGGGTCTGCTGACCAACGCTTCAGGTTCAAATCTGAGCTATGCCTACGTTGGCGGCAGCCTCGCGCGGGAACTTGAGCTTGCCGGCAAACAGGCCGCTATCGATTTTGCCGTGAGCGAACTCAAGAAGGTTTATGGAAGCTCTGTCGGTTCCTTCCTCTCAGCTGCGAATTACACCAAATGGGGCGAAGATGAATGGACGCGAGGAGCCTACGCCTCTGACGAATCTGGTTACGCCCACATGCGCAAGGTGCTGCGCCGTCCCGTCGGCAGGCGGATCTATTTTGCGGGTAAAGCCTGTCATCGGACGCAGTGGGCGACCTGCGCTGGTGCCTATCTCTCTGGCGTGGAAACCGCAAAAATAGTTGCAAAGAAAGTCCGTTGAGGCTGGATTTTTCGCGCCCTCGCCTGCAATAAGATCCGGTGGCATACTGCAACTGATTCGAGGTCCAATTGCAGTTCGCCATGATGTGGCCAACCCAACGCGTTAGAACGCCAGGATAAAACACCTTTTGCCATGCCAAAAACTGAAGTCCACGATCTTTTCGACAAACTGGAAGCGGAAATTGCGCCGCAAGCCGCCAAGGCGCGCGCTGCAAAATCGAGCCGCAAGCCGGCCACCGCGGAAGATGGCTATACAGCTGCGGATATCGAAGTCCTTGAAGGTCTCGAGCCGGTCCGCCGGCGCCCTGGCATGTATATTGGCGGTACAGACGAAAAAGCACTGCACCACCTGTTTGCCGAAGTCATCGACAATGCAATGGACGAGGCAGTTGCCGGGCATGCAAACTGGATCGAAGTTCACCTCGGAGAAGATGGTTATCTCATCGTTACGGATAACGGACGTGGCATCCCCATTGATCCACACCCCAAATATAAAGACAAATCCGCGCTCGAAGTCATTATGACCACGCTGCATGCCGGAGGGAAATTCGACTCCAAAGTTTATGAGACCTCTGGCGGTCTGCATGGTGTCGGCGTCTCTGTGGTCAACGCACTGGCAGAGGACCTTGAAGTGGAAGTTGCCCGCAATCAGGTGCTTTACCGCCAGGTGTTCGCGCGCGGTATCCCGCAAGGTAGACTTCAGGATATGGGCAAGGTCCACAACCGGCGCGGAACCCGCGTCCGGTTCAAACCGGACCCGGAGATCTTTGGCAAAACCGCACAGTTCAAGCCGGCAACGCTCTATAAAATGGCCCGCTCCAAGGCGTACCTGTTCGGCGGTGTTGAAATTCGCTGGCAGTGCGATGCTTCGCTTGTGGCCGATGGCAAGGTTCCGGACAAGGACACTTTCCACTTCCCTGGCGGTCTGAAGGACTATCTGGAGGTCATGATCGAAGGCCGCACCCGGGTGGCCAATGATATTTTTGCCGGCAAAGTCACCAAGCCGGGCGGCCATGGATCTGTCGAATGGGCAGTGGCCTGGTTTGGCGGCGCGGACGGTTTTCTCAATTCGTATTGTAATACCGTTCCCACTGCGGAAGGCGGGACGCATGAAACCGGCCTGCGCAGCGCGCTGAACAAGGGGCTGAAAGCATTTGGCGAACTGGCAGGAAACAAGAAGGCGTCCATGATCACAGCTGACGATGTGATGACATCGTCCGGTGCCATGATGTCTGTGTTTATCCGCGAGCCGGAATTCCAGGGTCAGACTAAAGAAAAACTGGCTACCGTCGAAGCCACCCGGATTGTTGAAACTGCTGTCCGCGATCATTTTGACCATTGGCTCTCCGGTCATCCCAATCAGGCCAACAAACTTCTGGAATGGGTGATCGACCGTGCCGAGGACCGGGTCCGTAAACGCCAGGAACGGGAAGTAAACCGGAAGACAGCAGTTCGGAAGCTCCACCTCCCTGGCAAACTGGCTGATTGCTCGCAGAATTCTGCAACCGGCTCTGAACTGTTCATCGTTGAGGGGGACAGTGCCGGCGGCTCTGCCAAGCAGGCCCGTGACCGCAAAACGCAAGCTGTGCTCCCACTGCGGGGCAAGATCCTCAATGTGGCCTCAGCAGGCGCAGGGAAAATGGTACAGAACCAGCAGATTTCCGACCTGATCCAGGCGCTTGGTTGCGGCACTGGCAACAAGTACCGCGACGGGGACTTGCGTTATGAAAAAATCATCATCATGACGGACGCCGACGTGGACGGCGCCCACATCGCCTCTTTGCTGATCACGTTCTTTTACCAGCAGATGCCAGAACTGATAGAGCAAGGCCATCTCTGGCTTGCCGTCCCTCCCCTCTACCGGATCGCGCAAGGTGGCAAGACTCTCTACGCACGTGACGATGCCCACAAGGACGAGTTGCTGGAAAAGGAATTCAAGGGCCGCGGAAAGATCGAGTTCAGCCGGTTTAAAGGTCTCGGCGAGATGTTGCCCGCGCAGCTTAAAGAAACAACGATGAAACGGGATTCCCGGACCTTGCTGCGGATCTATGTGGAAGACGGCGAAGTCGGTTCAACAACAAAAATTGTGAACCGCCTGATGGGGAACAAACCAGAAGAGCGCTTCAAGTTCATCACAGAGAACGCCGAATTTGCAGAAGATGTGCTGGATGTTTAAGCGAATTTAGCAGGGTTTGTTTAAGTCTGAAATCTGCTAAAAGGCGTCACCATCAAAAGGCCCCGTAGCTCAGTTGGATAGAGCAGCGGACTTCTAATCCGCAGGTCGCAGGTTCGAATCCTGCCGGGGTCGCCAAAATCGATTTTGCAAGAAGATTGCGTGTAGCAGTCTTATAAAGCTCGCGGCGCTTAGTGCGTCCAAGGCTGAGGGCGGCCCCATTTGAAATTATCTGAATATGACTTCTTCAGACGAACTGACGATTTGGGGGCCTCGACACGGTAGGCAATGCCGTTCTTCCGGGCATAGGCCTCTGCCGCCTCCAAGCTGTCGAACTTCAGCTTAACTTGCTGCTTGGTGTCAGCCGAACTTGTCCACCCCATGAGCGGGTCGCGTTCGCGGGCGTTTTCCGCAACATTTTCGAGGATCCAGGTCTTTGTCTTGGCCTGGCCAGATTGCATGGCTGTCTTGGCCGGCTTGTAAATGCGCGCTGCCATTTCCCCACCCTCCTCGACACCAGCGAAAATAACTCGCTGGACAAACATTTGGTCGGGGCGGCAGGATTCGAACCTGCGACCCTCTGCTCCCAAAGCAGATGCGCTACCAGGCTGCGCTACGCCCCGAACCGTGGGTATGGCGCGCATTTCACAGTTTTTCAGGCGTTCGTCAAGCGGTCATTTGGGAACTTTCGAGAACAAACAGGAGCTATTGTAAATCACGAGTCGTGGGATCGTATTCGACATGTTCAAGCCCACCAATGACCTAGTGTAACAAGGCCACGATCAACGGCAAAAGCCTCATGTCCTCGTGTTCTCACAAATCTCAAAATCTCGACAGGGATTGAAAAGCAATTGAAATGACAAAAGATGCATGAAGAGGGTCTTGATCTAAAGCCTTGCCAACCATTCGCGCGCAGTCTTCGCCACGGACTCAGGGCCGTTATCTGAGCGGATCTGTACACCGGCGGCCCATAACGCACAAGCAGCTCGTCCTGCACATGCAGCACATCCTAGAGTGTTTCATGTGTAATCGCCCTCATATCCGGCTTCTTTGAATCAGTTTCTGCATTCTTTGGCTGGGAACAGTTCTCATATTTGTCCGGGGGATTTCCAGGGAGCATCATGGGTTCGGGCAGCGGCCTTTGCGAGGTGTGCCTTGATTTTCGAGAACGCCATTTCAATGGGGTTAAGATTTGGGGAACAAGGCGGCAGGAACAGGATCCAGGCTCCTTGTTCGCGTATGCCTTGCTCGGCCCGGGGGCTTTTGTGGAGTCACATTGTCCAGGATCACGATTTCGCCTTTGCGCAATGCAGGGACAGCTGGGTTTGAACCCAGACATTGAAGATGTCCCGACGATCCATGGCGCGTCCGGTTTGTGTGAGCGCGGGGCGGCGATAAAGGTCTGTGTTTTCCAACGGCCGAAGGGAGCGTGGTGACCTGCCCCCTATGGGTCCCGTGTTCATAAGGGAGCCCTGTTTTCTCATACATCATCTGGTTGCTGTTATCGAGCGCACGGGGAGTGGAATATCCCACAGCTCTAGCGCGCCGCGCGCGGTTGAGGGGGGCTGCGCCCCTTTCGGCGCTTCACAGCAAGCCCTTCCTCCCGGTAGAGTCGGTACAGCTTCTTGTGGTTCATGTGTATCCCTTCGCGCTCCAGCATCAGACCGGACCTGCGATAGCCAAAGCGCCGCCGGTTTGCCGCGATCTGGTCCATGCGCTGTCTGATCTTCTCATCTGTCTTCTTCTCCTTGCGCCGCATCGTCTTCGGATCGCCCCCGATCAGGCGGCAGACCCGGGCCTGCGAGACCTCATGGCGATCCAGTACGTCCAGAGCTGCAGCCCGGCGTTCAGCCGGACCCGTCAGCCGTTTCCCAACAGGTCCTTCAGGATGGAATTATCGAGCATCTGGTCGGCCAGAAGCCTCTTCAGCCTGGCTGTTCTCCTGCTCAAGCACCTTGAAGCCGACGGGCCTCGGAAACGCCCATGCCGCCATATTTGGCCTTCAATTTGCAGAACGGGCCAGGGCTGATCCCGTTTGCGTTGCTGGCCTCGCGTCAATGGGTTCCGATTGTAAGCGCCGCTGCAACCGGGATTGGCCTGGCCGTCCTTTCCGGCCTCATCTTTGGATTTGAGACCTGGACGATTTACACCGCTGACACCATGCCTTTTCAAAGCGATGTGATAACGAAGGGTACCGGTTTGTTCTTGTACATGGTGCCAACCGTTTTTATGAGCCCGCGCCTTCTAGGCATTGAAAGCGCAAGTGCCTTCCTTATCCATGCACCTTTTGCCTTGGTCGGCGTAACTTGAGTGATCTGGGCGTTTTCAAAAGAGCGGGACAGTAACTTGAAACTCGTCGTGCTCGTCGGTGCAACGTTTCTCACCACGCCCTATGGGTTCTACTATGACATGACCATCGCGAATTTTGGGAGGACCGATTGCACCACTGTTCGTTCTGTTATTTCTCGTAGTGGCTCTGCAGGAACTAAATGCCCAATCGGCCGCCGGCCATCGATAAAGCCTTGCCTATTCGGCTGCGTCGCTGCTGCTTTGGGTATTGTTGTGAAGTCCCAGAAGTTTCAGTTTCCTGTGCAGGGCAGAACGCTCCATCCCGACAAATGCCGCGGTTTTCGAGATATTTCCGCCAAAACGCAAAACCTGGGCATCGAGATATTCGCGCTCAAACACTTCACGGGCATCGCGCAGTGGCAGAGCCATGAGATGAGCACCTTCACTGGATCCATTGATCCGTGGCGCCGTCGACTTCACTTCACTTGGAATCATGTCTGCTGTGATTTCCGCGCTTGGATCACCGCCGGCCAAAATGAGAATGCGCTCAATGTTGTTTTTGAGCTGCCGCACATTGCCGGGCCAGTCTTGCGTCTGCAAAACCGTAATAACGTCATCGGCGAGCGCTCGTTGCGCCTGGCCTGAGGCCTTGGAGAATTGATCCGCAAAATGATGGATCAACACAGGTATATCCTCGCGCCGCTCTGACAAGGACGGAACCACAATCGGCACCACGTTCAAACGATGGAAAAGATCCTCACGGAAACGGCCTTCTGCGATTTCCTTTTCCATATCTTTGCTCGTCGACGAGACAACACGCACATCAACCTTGACCCGCGTATTGCCGCCCACGCGCTGGAACGCCTGATCCACGAGAACGCGAAGGATCTTCGCCTGGGTTTCCATCGGCATATCGCCAACTTCGTCAATAAAAATTGTGCCGAGATGAGCTTCTTCCAGAGCACCTGTACTGGTCACACCGCCCTGCTCGCTCTCCATCCCGAACAGTTCCTCCTCCATCCGTTCCGGAGAGAGACTGGCCGCATTGATCACCACAAACGCACCGTCCGCGCGATGCGACAAAGCATGTAGGGAATGGGCAACAAGTTCCTTGCCGCTGCCGAGCGCCCCGAACACCATGATCCTGCTGTTTGTGGGGGCGATTTTTGTCAGGGACTGGCGCAACTGCTTCATCGGCATGGATTCGCCAGTCAATTCAGTGCTCGAACCGGCCTTCTGCCGCAAGGTTTCATTCTCACGCTTGAGTTTTGCAGCCTCCAGACATCTGCTGACAACGAGAATGAGACGATCAGCCTTGAAAGGTTTTTCGATATACTCGTATGCGCCTCTCTTGATGGCCGTAACAGCCGTCTCGATATTGCCGTGGCCTGAGATGATAACAACAGGAAGATCAGGATGGTGTTCCTTGATCACGTTCAGCAGGTCGAGCCCATCAAGTTTTGAGCCATGCAACCAGATATCAAGCACAATCATTGACGGACGGCGTTCTTCGATTGCGGCCAGTGCGGTGTCGCTGTCCCGCGCCAAGCGGGTTTCATAACCCTCATCTTCGAGGATTCCGGCAATCAGTTCACGATTGTCTGCTTCGTCATCAATGATCAGAACTTCAGAGGCCATGTTTATTCCGTAAATTTATGAACCTGGTTGGGCTGCCAAGGCTTTGCCCATTGCGCTTTTTGATTTTGTTTCTGTGGCCTCATCACCTGCCGGCAACGCGCCATTACCTTTCGCATCCTCGATTTGCCCTAGAACAAGCGTGACCTTCGCGCCGCCCAGTTCTTCGGGTGCATCGGTGAAGTGGATTTCTCCACCATGCTCGGCCATTATGCGTTTCACGATGGCCAAACCAAGTCCGGTGCCCTTCTCCCGCGTTGTCATGTACGGTTCAGTCAACCGGTTCCTGTTCTCTTTCGGCAGTCCGGTCCCGTTGTCGGCGACGCTGATCTCGGCTTGCCCATCTTTGTAAGTCAAATGCACATGAATGCGGCCACGATAATCCTTGTCTTCCTGCATCTTGGGCTCGATGGCTTCGCGCGCATTCTTGACCAGATTGGTCACTGCCTGGGTGATCAGTCTGCGATCGAATGTTGCGGCGACCGGTTCATCAGGCAAAACGATTTCGAACTCCATGTCTTCAGAGCTGGCCTTTTGAAGGACAAGTGCATCCTTGACGATTTCAGCCAAATCGCCTGTGTCCAGTTCGGCCTTGGGCATCCGGGCGAACGATGAGAATTCATCCACCATGCGACCAATATCACCCACCTGACGAATAATTGTATTCGTGCATTGTTCAAAAACGTTGGGATCAGAGGAGATTTCCTTTTGATATTTGCGGCGCAGGCGTTCTGCAGAAAGCTGGATTGGTGTCAGCGGATTCTTGATTTCATGCGCAATTCTCTGCGCGATATCGGCCCAGGCAGAATTCCTCTGAGCCATGACCAGTTCGGTCATGTCGTCGAATGTTACGACATAGCCGTGCTCGCTTTCCTGCGATTGTTCCGTGGTCACCTGAACTGTGAACGTGCGCTCAGAAGATCCGACGCGTACCGTGATCTGACCTTCTGCTGAGCCGGATGGTTTGCTCAATGCCGCATCCATGACAGGCTTCATATCCGGGAAAGCATCGAGCAACAGCTTGCCCTGCAGGGCGCCGCTTGCCTTCCTGCCAAGCAGTTTCAAGGCTGAGCGGTTAACGAGCGTGATGCCACCACCCTTGTCCAGTCCAAGAACACCGGCAGACACGCCTGAAAGCACCGCCTCTGTGAACCTTCGACGTTGATCAAGTTGCTCGTTGGCGCCAACCAAATCGTCACGCTGACTTTTGAGCTGGCTGGTCATTTGATTAAAGGTTCGGCCAAGTGTTGCAAGGTCACCTTGATCCTTGTCCGCTTCAACCTTCACATCCAGATCACCGCGCGACACGGCCCGCGCGCCGTTCACGAGGCGCACAATAGGCTCGACCAGCCGGTCGGCGACCCAAAGCCCCAACCAGACGGCTGCCAACAAGAAAATAAACGCCACGCCAACATACATAAGACCGAAGGTCAGCTGCACACCCGCCCTCTGGGTCTTCAATGCATCATATTCAGCCTTGCCCTCTTCGGTGCGTTTCAAATGCTGCAGAACTTTTGGGTCCACATATTTGTAGATGTAGAGATAGCTGTCGGTCAGATTTGGGACCTTGATCAGTCCACGCAACAAGTCGCCTTCATCTGGACTGACAACAACCCCTTTGCCTTGTCTTGCACTGTCGAGGAGTCGCTTCGCCGGAGGAGAGAATGTAATCCCCCCGGTGGATGTCACACTGGATTCGACACGGCGCTTGCCTGCATCAATGAGGAATGCTGCTGCCAGGCCGCGAAAGGCAACTTCGTTTGCCAGACGTCTGGTGAACAGTTGTTTGTCGTTCCGAAGGAGCTCTGTTTGCCGTCCGATATTGTGGGCGATTGTTGTCAGACTTTGACGTAAGACCTGATCATGTTCTTCAAGATAGGCTTGAGCGACCAACTGGGCTTCATCAACAATCGTTTGAGTACGTTCTGAAAACCATGCATCCAGCCCTCTGTTCAGCGTCACAGTTGCGAATAACGCCACGACCAGAGCCGGCACAGCGGCGACAATCGAGAACAGGGTCACAATCCTAATATGCAGTCGCGCGCCAGCAACTCTCTTCCGCCGGGCCCGGAACAGGACCGCGAGCTGCCAGGTGATCATCGCGATCATCAAAAGCACGAGGAAGCCATTGATACCCATCAACGCCATGATCACTTCAGGCGTTGGTTTGACTGGCGTCAAACCGGTCAGAAGCACGAAGGTGGCAAGACCACACCCGACCGCCAGAATGACGATGGCCAGACCAAAATAGGGATTAAAGCGACGGCCGACCGCAACCGTCTCGGTGGAATCATGCTCAGAATGTTCGTCCACCAGTTTGGCAGCCGGCTTGTGCTCATCTGCACCGACGAGCACTGGGGAACCTACATCACTGATCGTCAAAAAAATTATCTCCAGACCAAAAGATGCAGCTGCGTGCAGCTTGCAGTGCGCCCATGAATGTGCGGCATTTACACAACAATTGTTGCATAAAAGAAACATAATTTGTCAAGAATATGGCGCGATCTAGCGCTGAGCAGGCATTCGCACGGCATGAACTTCGTGCTCGCGCATCTTTTTGCGGAGGGTATTGCGATTGATTCCGAGCAAGTCAGAGGCCTTGATCTGATTGCCATTAACCGATGTAAGTGCAGCAGTTAAGAGAGGTTTTTCAATCTCTTTAACAAGCTTATCATAGAGGCCTGGCGGTGGCAGGTCGTCCCCAAAACTGCCAAAATAGTCCACAAGATATTGTTCAGTGAATTCGCCGAGAGAAGTGACGTCCCTTGCAGATTGCACCGTCTCGACTCCCGGGACAGAAGCCAACGCCTGATCAATCGCGTCTGCGGTAATCCGTTCGTCCGGCCAGATTGCGCTGAGACGCCGGATCAGATTTTCAAGTTCGCGAATATTGCCGGGCCACCTCTGCTGTTGCAGGCGGTGTATTGCTTCGTGGTCCAGATAACGCCTTGGCAAACCTTCTGCCTCGCACTGCGCCAGGAAATGACGCGACAAATCGGGGATATCTTCACTGCGCTGGCGCAGGGGTGGCAATTGAACCGGGACCACATTCAATCGAAAATACAGGTCCTCCCGGAACAACCCCTGTTGGATCAGGCGCTCAAGGTCCCTGTGTGTCGCCGCAATTATTCTCACGTCTGCCTTGATGGAACGCGACCCGCCAACAGTGGTGAAGGAGCCTTCCTGCAGAACCCGCAACAGCCGGGTTTGCGCCTCCATTGGCATGTCACCGATCTCATCCAGGAAGAGCGTCCCGCCACTTGCCTGCTCGAACCGGCCCGCATATCGGGCACTTGCGCCGGTGAACGATCCTTTCTCATGACCGAACAATTCTGACTCGATCAGGTCCCGTGGGATCGCCGCCATGTTCAAGGCAACGAAGGGTCGTTTGCGGCGCTTGCCATAGTCGTGCAGAGCTTTTGCGACCAGCTCCTTCCCGGTGCCGGACTCGCCCATGATCATCACGGTAAGATCTGTCTGTGTGAGCCTGGCGATAACCCGGTAGAGGTCCTGCATTGCCGCTGAGCGGCCAATGATAGGCATCGCCTTCTCAGCGTCAGTCGCCTGCGGCGCCGATTTCAGAGAGACCTGATCTAGCCCCCTGCCCACGGTCTCCACCAGTTCAACAAGATCGAACGGTTTGGGCAAATACTCGTAGGCCCCGCGTTCGGCTGCAGTTATCGCCGTCATGATCGTATTCTGCGCGCTAATCACGATCACGGGCAGCTCCGGCCGGAACTTTTTGATGCGCGGCAACACGTCAAAGATGTTTGCATGGGGCAAGACCACATCTGTGACGATCAGATCGCCCTGCCCCTCCGCTGCCCATCGCCACAAGGTCGAAGCATTGTCAGTCGATCTGACCTCATAGCCTGCGCGCGCCAAGGCCTGATTGAGGACCGTGCGGATCGCGCCATCATCATCGGCCACGAGAACGGTTTTCGGGCTACTCATGGTGCACCGAGCCTTTCACTTGCACGCCCGTCATAAACAGGCAGCAGCATTCGGAAGATGGTCCGTCCCGGTTGGGACTCGCATTCGATCACCCCGCCATGATCGCGAACAATCTTGGCGACCAGCGCCAGCCCGAGCCCCTTCCCGGACGCGCGGGTGGTCACAAAGGGCTCAAACAGATGAGGCATAAGATCTGCCGGGATGCCTGGGCCGGAATCTTCAATCCGGATTTCCAGAGGCAGGCTCACGCGTCCTGGATTGCCGGCAACCGACATGCGAATGCCCGGCCGACAAGAAGTCGCCAGCTTTATTTCCCCGGCCTTGCTTGCCGAATTGATGGCTTCAGCTGCATTCTTCACCAGGTTCAGGCAGACCTGAATCAACTGATCCTTGTTGCCTGCCGTCTGCGGCAGTGAAGGGTCATAATCTTCCACCAGCTCAATGGCGGACGCGAATCCGGCTGCCGCGAGTTCCTTCACGTGACCAAGTACCGCGTGCACGTTCACCGGCTCAGCTTGCAATGGCCGTTCATCGGAAAACACTTCCATCTGATCGACCAGAGTCGTGATCCGGTCGGTCTCATTACAGATGAGCTGGGTGAGGTTCTTGTTGTCCTCTTCCACCATCATTTCCAGCAACTGCGCAGCCCCTCGAATGCCGGAGAGCGGGTTCTTGATCTCGTGGGCAAGCATGGAGGCCATGCCCGTCACTGAGCGCGCGGCGCTGCGATGAGAGAGCTGGCGCTTGATCTTCTGCGCTATGTTGCGTTCCTGCAGCAGGATGATGCAGGTGTCCGGTTGGTCGGGCACCGGATTGACCTGTAGGTCGACGAGGCGGATGCCGCCGGTCTGAAGCGTGCCGATATCCACATCATACTCGTTGATTGAGACCCCGGACTGGCGCACCTGATCGAGCAAGGTCAGCAGCGGGCTGGAGAACGGCACATAGGCTTCCAGCCGGTTCCGCTGCAGCATGGTGGAGCTGGTGGAAAAGAAGATTTCCGCCGCCGCATTGGCGTAGGCAATCTCGTTGTCCGGCCCGACGGTGAGCACCGGATGGCGAAGCGCATTGAGAATGGCGCCGGGTTCGTTGGCGGCTGTGGATTCGAGGGAAGCTGGAGCGTTCATGCCGCCTCCAGGAACGGGGTTGCGGCGAACAGCTCATCAATTCCCGCCAGCACCGCATTATGGTTTTCCTCACGGCAGAGACAGCCACGCCAGGGCCCGACCGCGTCTGGCGGCAGCAAGCCATCTTCGGCGAGCGTCTCCAGATACCAGCCCAGATGTTTGCGGGCGCAGCGGACGCCGAGATAGAGATCGTAATGCTCCAGCATTTCCTCATAGTGCCGCCGGATGAGTGCGTGGCGTTCGGCAAAGTCAGGCGCGACACGGCCGGGGTAACCGAGACCGGCTGCGATTTCCGCCAGCCGCCAGGGCCGGCCATATGCGCCGCGGCCGATCATGACGCCGTCTGCGCCGCTGAGTTCCAGCATGAGCCTGGCGTCGCGCGCGTCGATCCCATCGCCATTGGCAATGAGCGGGATGGAGACGGCCTCCTTCACCGCGCTGATGGCGTCCCAGTCGGCAGAGCCCTTGTAGAACTGGCAGCGCGTGCGGCCATGCACGGTCACGAGCTGGACGCCCGCATCTTCCGCTCGCTTTGCGAGTTCCGGGGCGTTGATGGAGTTCTCATCCCACCCCAGCCGCATCTTCAGCGTCACCGGCACCTTCACAGCGCCAACGGTCGCCTCAATCAACATGAGCGCATGATCCAGATCGCGCATCAACGCCGACCCGGATGCCCCCCGCGTCACCTGCCGCGCCGGGCACCCCATATTGATATCCACAATATCGGCGCCCATGGCCTCAGCAATCCGCGCGCCCTCAGCCATCCACCTGGCTTCCCGCCCGGCCAGCTGGATAACCAGCGGTGAAACAGCGCCCTGCCCGGCGGCCTTCAGCAACGTCTCATCTCGCGCCGAGGTGAGGTCTTCGGACGCCACCATCTCAGACACAACCAGCCCAGCCCCCAGCTCATGGGCCAGTCTGCGGAATGGCAGGTCCGTGACACCCGACATGGGCGCAAGGAAAACGGGATTGGAGGTCCGGACGGCTCTGACGGTGATGCTCATAATTTAAGCGCAAACGAGGATTGTTGAAATTTTGGGCAAATTACTGTCGGGGCACGTAGAGAGCAAGAGGCCGGAAAGTCGCGGCTTGAGCATTCACCCGGGTCTTTTCTCGATCCTGATAACTTCGAAAGGGCAGTAGACTGAGCAAAATTGCATGAGCCCTAAAGCAACGCAAAAGGCATCCCGTGTTAGGGCCCCTGCCAATTGAGCCATTAGCGAATCTGGCGGCTTCAATAATTTCTCAAGCACCCTGATCGCGGCATCCACAACTCTCCTTGGCTGAGCGGCCTGTTCTTCATAGTGATACCGGCCGCACCCCGGAAGGCGCGACCGGCTATATTTGCTGGAACGACTGTGACGTCAGCTTGCCGGGCAGAATGTGATCTTGTAGTCCGGTGTACCGTAACAGGTCACTGTTGCAGCCTTGTCATCATAGGGCCAGAGATAACCATTGCACCTTGAAGAACCCGGGAGCCCGGTTTCGGGTCTGCAGTACAGATTTTGGTCACGCAAGACGCCAGCTTGTACTTGGCTTCCGGCCGGACCGTCTCAACCTTCATTGGATAAGAGTAACCCGTCGCGCGCGGGCGTGCCGCCGCTCTTGATCTTCTCCTCCGGGTTCATGTGTGAGGCACAGGAGCCTGGCGGAATGGCACTCAGGTCATACCAGTCGGCCTGACCATAGTTGCCGCCCATATTGACCTCGAGCAGGGTCATGCTGGCCACGTCACCGTCCGTCGGATAGGTGCCGAAATTGATGCCATTTCCGCCCTTCAGCTCATAGCAGGTCTTGTTTGACGTGGTGTTGGTCGCCTTGTTGAGGGTGACCGTGTCCCAGTTGCAACATTTATTAATACACAACTATTGTTGTTGGAATTCCCCAAATTGATCAAAATATCTGGCGGAGAAAATCAAACTGCCAAATCCATAAAAATTGAGAAATTAATCTCAAATAGGTCACAACATTTTTGCAAATCTGATTCTCCGCAATTGGATTTTCACATATATTGTGGTGCCATTTGCCCAGTTTCGCAATCATCGATAAAAAGCAATGGAGACTGGCCGTGCTGCTAGAGTTCGACGCCGCTTGCAAACGCGGTATATAATGCTACCAGAGGAGTCACCACTTTTGGGAGTTTGTCTGATGAGCTTGTCCGGGAGCAATGTAACACCACTTAATCCTTCCGATGATTGGGACCTGCGGGTTGATCTCGCCGCCGCCTTCCGGCTGGCCGCTGAAAACGACTGGCACGAAGGGGTGGCCAATCACTTTTCACTGGCCGTCTCGCCCGACGGCAAACAGTTTCTGATGAACTCCAGGAACCGCCATTTTTCTCTTGTCCGCGCCAGCGAGTTACTGCTCATCGACGCGGACGACAACGAAACAATGAAGGCTCCCGATGCCCCTGATCCGTCAGCCTGGAGCATTCATGGCGCCATTCATCGCAATCATCCCAACGCCCGCTGCATCCTCCATGTACACCCGCCCTGTTCCACAACCCTGGCAGGACTGAAAGACCCGACAATTCGCCCCATCGATCAGGTCACAGCAAGGTTCTACAACAACATTGCCTATGACATGGAATTTGGCGGTATCGCTGAAGGCGAAGCGGAGGGAGAACGCATTGCCGCGGCCCTTGGGAACCGGCGCATCATGATGATGGGCAATCACGGGGTGAGTGTTGTTGGCGATACCGTCTCACGGGCATTCGATGATCTCTATCACCTGGAGCGGGCCGCAAAGACCATGGTTCTGGCCTATTCTACCGGCCAGCCGCTGAACGAAATGCCCGACGATCTGGCCGAACAGGTCCGCGAAGAATGGACCGGATTTATCGATGGTTCCCATCGCGATCACTTCGATCAGGCCCGCGAGCTGCTCGACCGGAAAGATCCCAGTTACGCTTCCTGATTGGCGTTTGAATTTTCCGCTTTCACTCACGGTCAATCTGCGCTATGCGCGTGTGGCCTCAACAGGTTCTGGGGAGGGGTGGCCGAGTGGTTGAAGGCACCGGTCTTGAAAACCGGCAGGCGTGAAAGCGTCTCGTGGGTTCGAATCCCACCCCCTCCGCCATTATCCCCATTGCGAACCAATGACACCGCCCTGATGGGCACGGATTTTTTCGTGTTATCAAAGGGATTTGCGTGAGCCGACCGAACCTCATAGACGCAGCACCAGGCCGGGCTCAGTCTCAGAATGGCCCTCAGTCTCAGTTTGGGCGAACCCCGCCTATTCCAGTTCGGTCCCATTTTCCCGTTACCTTTCAATGCCCTGCCGCCAAGCCCCGCCAAAACCCAAACGCGCGTTCCGAACGATATGGATGATAACATAGACAGAACGCGCGGCAGGCGCGTTGCTCGGGATGCCAGCGTAAACAGGCGGATTGCTGGGGTAGGTTCGCATCCCATTCACTCACCGAAACCGCTGATGACAAATGATTTTCTCTTCCCTAGCTTGGCAGAAAGTCGGACGAGCTGTGCAGGAGATGTATGGGACCGTTCCCGCAAGCGAGTAAACTGACCTGATGCGCATTCAACCTAAGCCGTTTTTGTCCATACTTCTCAATCCGTTCGGCACCCATGCCCGGGGGATTGAGCATCGCGATCTGCAACTCATCATCGACGCGCGTCGCGGTCGAAAAGTCCATCTGAAGAACCTCGCAGCTCCACCATCCGTGACCAAGGGCTTGTTGGGGACGACGGTCCGCATCGAGATGGACGATGGCAGCGGCGTGGCTCTGAAGGGGGCCAACCATGCGCCTGCAAAAGCCTTTGCGCAGGAAGTCCAAGAGGCTTGGAGCGCGTTCAATATCGCGCTCTTTGAGGAGAAGCGCGGCGAAATTGATGCCATCTTGCGTGCGATAAATGAACTTGGCCTGCCAACCAGGTATCCAGCAGCATGCGTCATGTCTCCCGTTCTTGATGCAGGCCGCATGCTCGAAAAGACGCTGTTCACCAAACTTCGCTCTGAAGCAATCGGCGACGTGCATTTCGCGGAGATCCGGAAGATCCGCGAGTTCACCAACGCTCCAAGGCCTCGGCGAGATCAGGCCATCAAGCGCTTCGAAAGGGAGGAAGTCCTGCGGTGGCAAGAGTTCTTCGACACTTTCGAGAAGAACCCTCTCACTCCGGAGCAGAGGCTTTCCATCGTTGCCGATGAAGATGCGACGCTCGTCCTTGCCGGGGCGGGCTCAGGAAAGACAAGCGTCATCACGGCCAAAGCTGCATATCTGGTGAAAGCTGGAATCCGGAAACCGGAGGAAATTCTCCTGCTAGCCTTTGCCCAAGATGCTGCGAAGGAGATGTCGGAGCGTATAGAGCTTCGCTGTGGCCAGCCTTTGGAAGCGCGAACTTTCCACGCACTGGCTTACGACATCATTGGCGCAGTCGAGGGCAACAAGCCTGCGCTGGCCGCCCACGCGACCGATGACAAAGCGTTCCTGGCGCTCCTGAAAGAAATCCTGCGGGCGCTTGTTCAAACCGTTTCAGAGGTATCGAAATCCATCATCGGCTGGTTTTCATACGCCCGGCTGGATGAAAAGAGCGAGTGGGATTTCAAGCAAAAGCACCAGTACTACACGTTCATCGAAACGGCAGACCTGCGCACCTTGCAGGGCGAGCAGGTGAAAAGCTTTGAAGAGCTGATGATCGCGAACTGGCTCTATGAAAACGGCGTCGAGTATGAATACGAGCCCGACTACGAACACCACATCGCTGATACAGGCCGACGAAATTACTGCCCGGATTTCCGCCTGAAGAACAGCGGCGTCTACATCGAACATTTCGGTGTGAGACGCAGGAAAATGGCCGACGGGTCGTACGAGTTTTCGACAGCGCCTTTCGTCGACCGTGAAGAGTATCTGGCGGGAATGGCGTGGAAACGTGAAGTTCACACGACCCATGAGACGACACTGATAGAAACATTCAGTTATGAGCACGAAGACGGCCGCCTGCTTGAGGCGCTGGCAGAAAAAATTGCGCCGCTCGAAACACTAAAGCCGCGATCTCGTGAAACATTGTTCGATCATGTGGTCGAGCTGAACCAGGTCGACAGCTTTGTTCAGCTGCTCGGGAGGTTTCTACGCCACTACAAAGGTGGTGGCTACAGTCTGGCGGACTGCGAAGCTAAAGGACAAAAGCTGAAGATCGGTCGCCGCGCGCAGGCGTTCTTGTCGATCTTCGAGCCTGTCTATCGCGAGTATCAGAAGCGGCTTGGGGGCCGCATCGACTTCGAGGATATGATTCTGCGTGCGTCAGAATACGTTGAGAACGGCCAGTACAGCAGCTGCTACCGACACATATTGGTCGATGAGTTCCAGGACATTTCACGTAGCCGGGGGCGTCTCGTTCGGGCTCTGAAAGCACAACATCCGGACGCCCGCATCTTTGGTGTTGGGGATGATTGGCAGTCGATTTACCGTTTTGCAGGGTCGGACATCAATCTCATGCGCAACTTCGGTAGCGAGTTCGGCGGCAGTTTCGATGGTCAGACGGCGGTTCATAGAACGGTGGATTTGGGCAGAACCTTTCGATCCGTCGACAAGATCGCCCACGCAGCCAGAAAGTTCGTGCTCAAGAATCCAGCCCAGATTGCAAAAACCGTCATCCCTGCGGGAGAAGCCACCTACCCAGCGATAAGGGCGGTTTCGACATTCCGCCACGATGCTGATGAAAAACTAGTGAAGGTGCTTCAATCCCTTTCGGAACTCGCTGACCTGGAGTGCAAGAGGTCAAGCGTCCTGTTGCTTGGCAGATATAAGTATGTCGCTCCAACCGGCTTGACCAAGTTGCAGCGGGATTTCCCCAATCTCGATCTGTCATTTCGGACCATCCACTCGTCCAAAGGACTGGAAGCGGATCATGTAGTCTTGTTGAATCTGTACAGGGGACGCACCGGATTCCCTTCGGAAATTGTAGACGATCCGCTCTTGAGCTTGGTCTCTCCGGATACGGAGCCTTTTGAAAATGCCGAAGAACGCCGGGTGATGTATGTGGCCATGACGCGCGCCCGGCGCACAGTGACGCTGATCGGCTCGGCCTCCAAGCAGTCTGCATTTGTAGGCGAGCTGATAGCTGACCCAGAGTACGGAATAGCTGGTGAAGACAAGGACCGGCAACGCGATGAGATTTGCGGCGAATGCGGCGGCCACCTTTTGGCCTTTCCGACGAAAGACGGTCGAACTTGGTATAGATGCGAGCATGCGGAACTCTGTGGGCATTCTCTACCCGCATGCTCGGAATGCGGCATGGGTTTGCCTGAGCGCCAAGACACCTCAGGCGAGGCTTTTTGCTCGTGTGGAGCGATATTCTGTGCCTGTCCTGAGTGTCAGGATGGCTGGCTTGTTGAACGTTCCAGCCGCTACGGCCCTTTCCTGGGCTGCGTGAACTATCCCAAATGTAAGGGGAAGAAGCGGCTATAGAAAATGCCGCCAAGTGACACCTTCAATCCACGCAATCCAAAACCACGGACCTCCCCAAGCGTTCTGTGGATCAGTCAAACACCCGCTCCGGCTGCTCGATCCACGGCAGTTCCGCCACGCCGCAGAGATTAAAGGTCGACAGCACCGTGGGCTCGCGCCGCAGGACCAGTCGTTCCAGCACGGAGGGTGCGAGCCAAGCCAGCCGGATCACGTGGCTGACGTAGCGGTCGGAGATGCCTTGCTCTCTGGCGAGATCGGCGATAGTGGCAACGTCGCCGCGCTCCAGCCTGCGCCGCCAGTCCCATGCGCGGCCGATGGCGCGCAGAAGCCGGGCATCCTGGCCGCGTTCCATGGCGACCTCGATCTCCTTGGGCGGCAGGATGCGGGGGCGGCCGCCACGATTGCGCAGTGTGAGCGGGATGTGGACACGGAGGGTCTCGGGCTCTGTCATCACGCCACCTCCGGCTTGGCCGGGGCCATCAGTGCGGCGATCGCGCCCAAGCCCTCATGTCGGAGATCGACCGCCAACCCGGCCTCGCTGGCGGTGACGCGTGCCACCAGAAGCCTGACCACGCGCGCCTGTTCGGCCGGGATCAGCGCCTTCCACATTTCGTCAAACTGTGTGAGCGATGCGCTGCTCCCCGCCTCGCCAAGGTCTGGCCGATCCTTGCGCAGGGTCCGCGACACCCGCGCAGCGACCTCCGGCGTGCGCCGCAGGCGGCGGATTTCACCGATGACAGCATCTTCTACCACGCCGCCCGGCAGCCGCTGCGGGCCGCGCAGTTCGGCTTTGGGCCGTTTTTTGACCACGTCCATAGAGACATAGTAGCGCTAGCGCCGCGTGCCCTTCTTCGTGTGATGGGGTGTCATCGCCACGCCGGTCTCGGTGAAGATCAGCCCGCGCAGCAGCGCCGGTGAGGATTCCTTGGCCACGGCGGCCCGCGTGACACGGTTGTTCGCGATCACCTCGTGCACTTCATCCCAAAGTGCCGCATCGATGATTGCGTCATGCTCGCCGGGGTAGGCGTCGCCCTTGTGCACAGCGAGGCCGCGATAGACCTTGTTGTGCAGGGTCTTGAGGAGCGAGGTCTTGTCGTAGGGCCTGCCAGTCTTGGTGAGAATCTCGCGTGCGTCCAACTCTCGAATCACCTCCGTCGTGGAACTGGACCGGGAATAGAGCGCGAAGATCGTCCGCACCGTTTCCGCCTCGGCCGGGTCCACGATCAGCTTGCGGTCCTTCACGTTGTAGCCGAGCGGCACCGGCCATCCCATCCAGATGCCCTTCTTGCGCGACGCAGCGACCTTGTCGCGGATCCGCTCGCCGATCACTTCACGTTCGAACTGGGCAAAGCTGAGCAGGATGTTGAGCGTCAGCCGCCCCATGGACGTGGTGGTGTTGAATGACTGCGTGACGGACACAAAGATGACGCCGTGCTTTTCGAAGATCTCGACCAGCTTGGAGAAATCCATCAGCGCTCGGCTGAGGCGGTCGATCTTGTAGACGACGACGATGTCGATCAGCCCGTCCTCGATGTCGGCAATCAGGTCCTTCAGCGCGGGTCTCTCCAGCGTGCCGCCCCTCAACATAGACGAAGTAGTCGAGAGCCCGGACTTGGATCGACTCTCGGCTCATGTCGCAAAATGTGGGCTTGCGAGACTGCATCAGCACAATTTATGGTGAAGGTCAGCGCTGTGTGATCGATTTTCTTTTGGAGACTGAACAGCTTGAGGTTTCTTTCCAACGGGCCAAACATACCAGACCGTCTGCTGGTGGCACGAGACAACGGGCAGGTCGTGTTCCTCTGCGGGGCGGGCGTCTCAATGCCTTGCCACATGCCCAGTTTCAAAAGCCTCACCGAGGATGTTCTTCGTGAATTGAAGGTGCCGGATGACGAAGACGCACAGAAGGCGTTCTCCTTTTGGCGGCCAACACCGCCAGGACAGCGTGAGATCCCAGATGAAGCTAAACCTTCGTTTGATCTTATTTTCAATATGTTGCAGCAGTCCTATGGACGGGACGAGGTCGGAAAGATCGTCGCTGAGCGACTGGTAGTTCCGACGAATCAAGTCGGACCATCACGTTGGCATCGTACAGTTGCCAGGCTGTCTTCCGATCAGACAGGCACACCCCAGATTGTAACAACCAACTTTGATCTGTTGTTTGAAGACCCCGACATAATCGGTGATGTAAGAACACACGTGCCGCCAACATTACCAGATTTGAGGCATGATCAACCAATTTCTGGAATTACCTATCTACACGGCCGATTGAGTTCCTCGCTGAATGGCCCACATGATTACGTTCTGAGTAGTTCAGATTTCGGCCGGGCCTATCTTGCAGATGGTTGGGCGACCAGTTTCATGCGGCGGCTGTTGGAGCGTTACACTGTCGTTTTGCTCGGATATACGGCCAACGATCCGCCTATGAAGTATTTGCTTCAGGGCTTGAACAGCGCCGACGCATTGGAGCCCGACAAACTTTTCGCATTTGACCGGGGCGAGCCAGACATGGTCAAAGCGAAGTGGCGCGACAGGGGTGTCACGCCGATTGCATATGGTGGTGTTGGCGATCATGCGGATCTTTGGGATAGTCTTGACGCTTGGGCCGACCGCGCTGGCAATCCGACCGCATGGCGCGCGAAGGTGATCGACACGGCCCGACGTGGCCCGAAGGAGCTGGAAGCACACGAACGCGGCCAAGTCGCCCATCTAGTTCGCTACAATATTGGCGCCGAGGAATTTGCAGATGCGACTCCACCGCCGCCCGCGGAGTGGCTGTGTGTTTTTGATCGTTCGTGCCGTACCGCAAAGCCGTCTGATGGTCCTGGAGAAGAAGCGGAAAGTTTCGATCCTATCGCCGCTTATGGATTAGACGACGATCCTCCACGAGATTCGGGCGACGTCCAGAAAACAGGAGGCGGTCCAGACGATCTGCTTTCTTGGCGTTATGGTGACAGTGTCCAGACCGACCAAATTCGGCTCGGGGGGAGAGTTGTCCGAGGCTATGAAGCTGTTCCACCAAGAATGTTTCATTTGGCGCGGTGGATTTGCAGTCAAATAGAAGACCCCGTCGTCGCGTGGTGGGCGGCGCGCCAGGCAGGTTTGCATCCCCATCTTGCTGAGATGATCGCGAACCTGATCGACGACCTAAAGAATGTGCCGGAACTCGGGCACTCTGTTTGGAACTTGATCCTCAGCGCTCAGGAGCGGGGTAATCCGGGCCCTGGCAATACGGAGTGGTACCGAACAAGAAAAAAAATCTCGCTACAGGGCTGGAACACTCAGACCCTTCGGGATTTTGCAAAAGCCACTGAACCGGTCATTAAGTTGGACGCACCATATGGGACCTCCAGAGTCCGTCCGCCATTGAAAAAATGGTCTGACCTAAAGCTCGGAGATTTTCTGTGCCCATCTGTGGAGTTCCCGATGGAAACTGGTGCCACGCCACAGATCCCAGATTCTGCGCTGGCGATGGTGTTCGCCGCCTTCAACCGTAACTTGCTGCGTGGTATCGACTATCTGAATGAAATCGATAGCCGCTGGTTCCGCGTCCCGTCACTCTATCCAAGTGTCGAAGAGGATGGAGATGTCTACATCGACCAGTCAGATCGCTTTATCCTATGGTTTCTTGAAATACTTGAGCGAATGGTCGTGCTGCACCCTGATCAAGTGGCGGCGACTGCGTCGTTATGGCCAGCACCAGAAACCTTTATTTTCGACAAGGTTCGCTTGTTCCTCTGGAATAAGCCCCAGGTCTTTTCGGCATCGCAGGCAATGCGTTCCGTCTTGAACCTTGATCAAGATGCATTCTGGCATCCAAACAATCGACGAGAATTGCTGTTCTTGCTCAGGGACCGGTGGTCGGATTTCTCCACCGATGAGCGGCTCGCAGTTGAGACCAGATTGTTGGCTGGTCCCGACAAGTCGGACTATAAAAACGATGAAGAGTTTCAGCTGGATCGGGCTGAAAGCATCTCCATGAAGCTAACGTGGTTGGTTAAGGAGGGGTGCGCGATCTCAGACGCCACTGCGACTGCGCTGGCTTCTGAAAAGAAAAAGATTCCTGAATGGGAGAATAGCTGCGCTACCGGCGCAGCAAGCGAAATCTCTCGCGTACGAAGTGGCAATGTCGCCACGAATTCTGACCCTAGCATACTCTTGAATGTCGCTGATGCCGAGATCGTCGCGACAGTTCTTGCACAACCAGGTCGGCCTTGGGGGAAATTCACAGAGTATCGCCCGTTTAAAGGGCTGGTGGCAGATTACCCAGCCCGGGCCATCAATGCTCTCGCACTCTCAGCGCAGAAAGAAAATTATCCCGCGGAACTATGGCGTACGTTGATCCATGATTGGCCAGATACGGCACCCGAAGAGGCAACGCGAACTTTCCATGATCGTTTGCGGCAACTTCCAGCTGAGGTACTTCAGGAAGTCCATCATCCAGTCGGTGATTGGATTCGAGACAAGCTGCCGGTCCTTGCAGGCAAAGATGAACCCTACGCGCTGTCAATTCTCGACGATTTGCTGGACCGCCTTCTGAGCGGGGGAGAGGCCATCACCGACAGCGACATTGGAGATGCATTTGAAGCTGGTCAATGGGTTGTTCAGTCTTGCCGAACATATAGCCACGCTATCAATTCTCTGGTCGGCAAAACAGTGGATGCCCTTGCGTCAATCCTGAAAGCTCGAAAGCTTTCGAAGGGTAGTGGACTGCCCGAGGCATTCGCCACTCGGTTTGACAGGCTTCTGGCATCTCCGGGAGACGGTTCTGATCATGCCATTTCCTCCCTTACTAAATGGCTGTCTTGGCTCAATTGCATAGCTCCTGATTGGACAAGTTCACGCTTGCTGCCTCTGTTCGCCACTGGTCACCAAGCAGCGGAACCTGCTTGGAATGGCCTACTTCATTCGAAAATCCCTCAGCCTGAGCTATTTGGCGAAGTAAAGAGCCAGCTCTTGTCGATTTTCCCTCAAATTTACGATTGGCATTGGGATGAGTCGGATCTTGAGCGCGCTCATTGCTGGGTGGCGCAAACCTGCGTCTGTCATCGTAAATACGAACGCTACACCTCATATGACGAGGCAATTACTTGTATTAGGAGGTTCAAGACGTCCGGTCGGGTAAACGTTATCCATCATCTGGGACAAGTTGGCCGTAGCAGCGATGGGGCGTGGGAAAATGCAGTGGCACCGTTCATTAAGAATGCTTGGCCGCGCGAGGCGCAATATCAGATCGCGACGACGTCAGCCGCTTTCGTTTCACTCTTGGAGGACTGCGGGGATCAGTTTCCGGTCGTTCTAGAGGCGGTGCGACCTTTCCTACGACCCATACATCAAGGTCATCCCTGGCTCTCTCGCTTTTACAAAAGCGTAGAAGACGATGAAACACCGGTCACTAGTATGTTTCCAATGGAGGTTCTTTCGCTGCTGGATGCGATTGTGCCGGATGATCCAGCAGGATTTCCTTTTGACCTTGGTCAGGTCTTGGATCTAATCGTAGAGGTCTGCCCTGAAGCAACTAGAGACCGCCGTTTCATTCGACTTCGGGAGTTGGTAGCTGCCCGCTAAGTAGACGGCTTTAAGCAGCTCCCGTACAATGTCAAATCTCCCGTGCGAACCAGCGGATGCGGCCGATGATGTGGATTTCTTCGGCGCTGCGCTCATAGGGACTGTAGAATCCGTTGTCCGAGATCACCCGGACGGCAGGCGGATCGCTGTTGGGCACATGCTTGAGCCGCTTGGCGACCAGACCCATGCCATCGTCAGTTCCAGGTTCTGGCGGCTGGTGTTCGGCGCTGGCGCGTCAAAGATCGCTGCCCACTTCTCGCGCAGCTCAGGCACGGTCATTGCCTTCAGCGCGACCAGGTCCGCCAGAACGGCGTAGCCCTGCGCAGGACCAATGCCCGTTCTCTTTCCCACTGATTTTCTTGTCGTTTTCGTCATTCATCCTCTCCAACTCGGGTTCGCAACTGGTGACGACGGCGAACAAGGGCGAGGATGTCCAGCGAACTGTCTGCGTCACTCGCAGAATTCTCGTTTATTGTCAGTGGGTTGGCGCGATCCACGGCCGAGGCGAGAATCCGGGCGAGTTCCGCCAGCCGCTCATCGGTGGTGAGGGTTTCGGGCGGAGGGACGAAATTGACGCTGGTATCGGGCATGGCAGGCGAACCTCAGGAGCTGTTTTGTCCTGTGGTGGCCGCGATGCGAAAGGGATTTCAAGTTAAAACAATGGGTTGTCGTAGTTCGTCGTAGTTCCTCGCAAGTCATAGTATCCGCTTATCTCACACAAGCCGGGTAACTGGCTGGTCCCGCTCACATTCAGTTTCGTGGCACCAAATTTTCGCCCAAGTATTCTCTGGGCCTGCGGAACACGGCCCAATCTGCGAAAATATCGTGGAAAAATAAACTTCGGTTCAGAAACACAAAAAGTCAAAGTCGCCACGATGGCTTTGTAGTATATCGTTTGCAGTGAGACTATCAGCAGTTTGAGCGACAAACTGCGGCTCATCCCATGTGTACCCGACTGGTAATTCTACTTTCGCCAATTGTTCACTGAGTTCCGCCGAAATTACCTCAACATCGACCTCACGATCAGCGGCGGGAAGCAAGATAGCAATCACTGCCAGATTTTTTTCTTGAGATTCCCAATTTGGAAGAACTCTGAAACGTATCTGTTGAATTGATCGGTATACTTTTCCAGGTGGAGAATCTGTTTTATCGTGCCTTGACCAGACTCGATCCTTAAAATTCTTAAAGGCGGAGTCAAAATCATCGGGGAATGCAAACTGACCAAATTTCCGCTCCAGCACCGAGGAAAATCTCGCCCGCCTAGTTTCGGAAGAAAAGCCGTCGACCCGCTCCCACTCGCGCAAAAGGTCTTTGTCAACAGAAAAAGGCCGTCTCAAATCTGCGAAAACCCCATCCCCAACATTTTCAACGACGGAAAGGTACGGTCTTCGCCCCTTGTGAACTTCCTTGATCTTTTCTGGTGCAAGCTGAATGAGCGGGCATACGGCGACGTAGTGACGCCCATCGCTCCACCTCAGCCTCACTATGTCACAAGTCTGACTGATGACGACGAGACCCAAAACTCCTTTTCGAACTTCTCTGGCATCAAATGGCTCACCGTCTGTGGAGGCCCCTGCATAGAGAAAACCTCCAACATTCAACGAGAAGTCGCCTTGCCGCCATTCACTCAAAAAGGCGTAGTCGTCTTCATTTTCATCGTTATCAGACAAAATCTTTACGCCTCACGAGCGCTTGAGCGCCTTCTTTGAAGATGTTGGCTTTGCTTCAAACGACAGAGGCTTCAATGCTTCTGTTCCATCGGCGGCGGCGTGCAAAAGAATTCCATCAAACAGTTGAACTGAATGTTCGGAGCTCATTGGTCGCAAACGACTTGACTCGCCGAATGAAAGTGTTCGCTTAACCCCTTCTGCGTTGCCTTCAGCCAACTCGCGAAACGCAGTCCGGGTGCCCAAAATTTTTCTTTCAAGTAGTTCTTGATTTTTCTCGATATCCCCGCGATCAATGTATCTAATCGCAGACAAGACCATCGCGACATGCGATTGGTTTTCCTCACGTACTGGTCTTCCCTGAGCCCAGTTATTGATCGTTCGGCGGTCCACATTCAGCAGTTTGCCAATCTTTGCCCACGAGTAACCGGTAAGTTGTCTAATTTCGAAAACATTCTCAGAAGCCATGCTGCTATCAACTGATCGAGCGCGTGACATTGCGTTCATACGTGCATGACTGTCCCCGCCAACGATAAACTGTGGAGCGTTGGATGTGTGTGCTTGATAAATCCAGCTATCAAACATTTCCTCCCATGTGCTGGCGGAAGAAGAAAACCGGCTCCAGGTTACCCCTCCACACGTTGAAAAGGAGAACTCCCATGTGCTGGCGGAAGAAGAAAACCGGCTCCAGGCTTGAGTAACGTCAAGTTGCTTTTCATCCCAATCAGAGCGACGAGGCGCAGCCACCTGGCTCATCTTGTCAAGGGGAAAAGTCTCTGGAGGTAGATCCGTACGTGCATTGTTTGCAACTATTGCCAGCGCTTCGGTCATAGTTCGCCTCCATACGACCTTAAGAAGTCATCGCTTACTGCCCATCTAAAGAATCCATGAGATCTAGTAGCTAGCTGCATTGTTCGCTCTCTGACATCGTCTGGGTTGAATTCAATTGGCTCTTTGAAGTCTTGGTACGTGTCTATGTCCAAAAACCATGATGGAACAGCTATTGCGGGCATTAATCTGAGTTCGTAGGTTTGATTTGCAGGCATGTAACCCCATCTTGAAGAGAGCTTACCGCAGTCAGTTTCTGCGTGTACTTCAGAAATGGTTCTATCTATGCGTTCCCGCAAGGTCGTGTTGAAAATGCCCAGAATCTCCGGGCGAACAAACCCTTTCAGGTTGGCAAATTGATCACCGTGTATCCGGTCAACATAGCGAACCCCTAAGCGCGTGAGATATCCTGGGTTGATCGTACTCTGTAAAGCTTTGGCCAGCTTTGATGTCCGTTCAGCGAAGTCATCTCTTGACAAATATGCGCGTGTTTCAAGAGACAGAAAATCTGTGGTCAAAGCAACACGCCATTCTCTAGCGGTATCCAGGAAGCACAGGGTTGATATGCTGGAGTGCTGCGGTCCATCCGGTCCAAAGCTTAATTGAAAGCCATCTTCTTTTACGTGTTGTGGGTACGCTTGGCGAATTGCCTCTTGAAAATCAGCGACGAATGTTGGCTTCGAGATCGAAAGAACCTCGGGAAAACGCATTTGCACCAATACCCCTGTTAAGGGGGTCTTGGGCAGATGAACGCTTCCAGGCACATCGCCAAAGAAGGGGTCCCTATCCGCGAATGACACCTGGCACGCCTCCCGAGTGATTTTTCTGTATGCCTATGGGAAATATAGTGGGAAGTAAAGGTTTCTGCAACGTAAAGCTGGAGTTCTTTGAGTGCTTGGCGGAGGGCTCAGTGGCCAACGGGCGGCCGCTCTTGCCTTGACCTAGTGGGCGTCGACGATACCGCCAGCAGTCGCGCTGTTATGCACTGAGATCGCTGCGCCGTCATGCAATCAACAGAAAGCGCGGTTTCTCTATACTGGCTTGCTAAGCCTCAAATCTCCCGTGCGAACCAGCGGATGCGGCCGATGATGTGGATTTCCTCGGCGCTGCGCTCGTAAGGGCTGTAGAAGCCGTTGTCCGAGATCACCCGCACGGCGGGTGGGTCGCTGTTGGGCACGTGTTCGAGCCGCTTGGCGACAAGCCCCATGCCGTCGTCCAGCAGGGTCGGCGCCATGCTGTCGCCCTCCACATGCATGATGCGCAGCTGCGACGGGCTGTCCTTAATCCAGTAGCGGCGGAAGTGATAGGCACGGCCGGGCGTGTCGAGCTCCTCGGTCACCACCGCGCCGCCGCTCATCGAGGGGCGCGGACTGGCATGGGCGATCGCCACGAATGTCTCGTCGGGGTTCTCGATGAAAGGCGGCTCGCTTTCAACCTCGCCGATGCCGTGGATCAGCCATTCCCGCTCGACTTTCAGCACGCGGGCGACCTCGGCCAGTTTGTCGATGCTGGGGCGCGTAGTGCGGCCGAGATCGCGGCCCTGCCTGTCGAGTTGCTGGCGATCCTGCAGCGCAAGATCGACGAGCGTCTGAAGCGCGACAAGGCCGCCAAGACCCGCTTCTATGCTGCGCTGGCCGTCCGCTACGCCACCCGCGCCGCCGAGGAGCGGCAGGTTTCGGGCAAGGACACTGGTGCGGACCGGCACGCTCAAGGTCGAAATCCTCGCGCAGGGGGCAGACCAGTGAACCTGCCCATCATCAGCGCCGACCAGCGATTGGCCGAGCCGCGCGGCATCAAGGGCTGCATCTTCGGGAAAAGTGGAATCGGGAAAACCTCGCGGCTCTGGACCCTCGATCCCGAGCGCACCCTGTTCAGATCTTGAGGCGGGTGACCTCGCCATCGAGGGCTGGGCGGACGACAGCATCCGGCCGCGGACCTGGACGGAATGCCGGGATTTCGCGGTGTTCATTGGCGGGCCTAACCCGGCCCTGCGGGATGAACAGCCCTATAGCCCGGCGCACTATGCTGCCGTCTGCGAACACTTCGGTGATCCGGCAGCGCTTGATCGCTACGACACGATCTTCGTGGACTCGATCACCGTCGCCGGGCGGCTGTGTTTTGGTTGGTGCAAGGGCCAGCCCGAGGCGCTTACGGCCTGCACGGCCGCGAGATGATCGGCTGGCTCACCCATCTGCAGCACACGCGGGCCAAGAATGTCTGGTTTGTCGGGATCCTCGACAACTTCAATCGCAAGGTGTTCCAGCCGCAGATCGATGGCTCGAAGACCGGGCTCGAGCTGCCCGGGATCGTCGATGAGGTGATCACCATGGCGGAACTGAAGTCCGATGGCGGCGATCCGTATCGCGCCTTCGTCTGCCAGAAGATCAATCCCTGGGGTTTTCCGGCCAAGGATCGCTCCGGCCGTCTGGGACAGGTCGAAGAACCCCATCTCGGCCGCCTGATGGCGAAGATCCGGACGCCCGCCACACCGGCATCCGACCGGCTGATCTACGCCCCACCGCCCGCCGAACCGGCGGCTGATGACCAATCCCAACCGCAATCCTGATCAGAAAAGGAGGTTCCCCATGGGTTCCTGGAACGATTTCAACGACGCGCAGAGCAACACCAATCTCATCCCCAAGGGCACGCTGGCCAAGGTGCGCCTGACGATCCGCCCCGGCGGGTTCGACGACGCCTCGCAGGGCCGGACCGGTGGCTATGCCACGCGCGGCTCAACCGGTGCTGTCTATCTCAATGGCGAGTTCACCGTGACGGAAGGCCAATACGCCCGGCGCAAGATCTTCACGCTGATCGGACTCTACAGCCCCAAGGGGCCGGATTGGACCAACATGGGTCGCAGCCTGGTGCGCGGCATGCTGAACTCGGCACGCGGGATTTCTGACAAGGACATGTCGGCCGAGGCGCAGGTCGCACGGCGCATCAGTGGCTTTGCGGATCTCGACGGGATCGAGTTCATCGCCCGCATCGACATGGGCACCGATGCCAATGGCGATGACAAGAACGAGGTCCGCAGCGCCGTCACGCCCGATCATCGCGACTATTCGCAGGTCATGGGCGCGGCACCGTCGCTGGGTCTTCAGCAACCCGCCGCCAATTCCGCACCCGGGCCTCAATCCGCCGCCGCACCTGTGCCGGGTCGCCCGGCATGGGCTCAGTAAGGGTCTGCGCCATGCTTCTCCGTCCGCGCCAAAGCAAGTTCGTTGATCGCAGCCTTGCTGCGCTTTGCGAGCGCGGCAATACGCTCAGCATCGCTTCTACCGGCTTCGGCAAGACCATCGCGCTCTCCGCCGTCGTCGCGCGCTCCATCGCCGTCAGCGATGCCAAGGCCTGCATCCTCGCCCATCGTGACGAGCTGACGGCACAGAACCGCAACAAGTTCAGCCGGGTCGCGCCGGAGATCTCAACCTCGGTTGTCGATGCCAAGGGCAAGGACTGGTCCGGCCAGGCGACCTTCGCCATGGTGCAGACGCTGACGGGTCCCGCCAATCTCAAGGCGATGCCGGCGCTCGATCTGCTCGTGATCGATGAGGCGCACCACGCCCGCGCCGACAGCTATCGCCGGATCGTCGACCGCGCGCACAGCCTCAATCCCGCTTGCCGGATTTTCGGCGTCACCGCCACGCCGAACCGGGGCGACCGCAAGGGACTGCACAAGATTTTCGACAATGTGGGAGACCAGGTTCATCTGGACACCGGCGCACCGGGGCCGCAAGAGATGCCCACCTTCACGCTCGGCGAACTCCTGGACGACCAGGGCCCTATGCCCGAAGACATCATCGCGCCCCGCGTTCTAACGCCTGGCGGGCTGCTGGTGCTGGGCGGCGCTCCAAAGATCGGCAAAAGCGACCTCCTGATCTCCTGGCTCGTCCATATGGCGGCTGGTGTGCCATTTCCTGGATTCACCCCGCCACGCCCGCTGCGGATCTTCTACCTTCAGGCAGAAATCCAGTATCACTATCTGCGGGAACGGCTGAAGCAGATCGCCCTGCCGCCGGAGGTTCTGGCCGCCGCGCGCGACACCTTCGTCGCCACGCCGAAACTGAAAATGCTGCTCGACAACGAGGGCAGCGTGCAGGTTGCCCGCGCCGTCCAGACTGCGTTCACCGATGCACCGCCCGACATCCTCTGCGTTGACCCGATCCGCAACCTGTTCGACGGCGGGCCCGATGGCGGCGGCGAGAATGACAACACGGCCATGATGTTCTTCCTGAAGGAACGGGTGGAGGTGCTGCGTGACCATATCGACCCCGACTGCGGGGTGATCCTGATCCACCACACCAAGAAGCTGAGCAAGCAACAGGTGAAGGACGAGCCCTTCCTCGCCCTTTCCGGCGCCAGCGCGCTGCGGGGCTTCTACACCTCCGGCTTGATCCTGCACCGACCGGACGAGGAATGCTCACAGCGCAAGTTGGAGATCGAGCTCAGGAATGGCTCTGCGCTCCCCCCGAGGGTGATCGACAAGGTTTTGGCGGCCAATGGGTCGAGATCAACCCGATGAACGAGCGCCTCGTCCGCCAGGAAGTTGGCGCGAAGCATGATGCAGAACGCGATCGCAAGGGCGAGGTGATCTGCGGCCTGCTGTACGAAGAGGCGCTTCAGGGTCGAATGTACACGATGACCCATTTCGCGGAGACCTTCGAGAACACCGGGGGTCTTGGCGGGCAATCGATTATCCGCGAACGGCTGAACGTGCTGACCACCAAAGGGTACGTGAAGTTCGTCCGCGGGGCCGCTGCGACAGCGCTGGATCTGGCGACCGAGAGGAGCAAATACGGCTATCTTTGCGTCGAGACCATGCGCCTTGCGACCAGCCAGGAACACGTCGATCCAGGCACGGGAGAGGTCTTGGACCCGTCGGTTGTGGAATACAGCAGGAAACTTCAGACGCTGGCGGCAGAGGAGTTGGCGCTGCTGCCGGACCGATCGGCCATAGTCGAGATGATGGGTGATTATACGATGATGCGGGATCAGGCACACGCGTGCATATCCACTTAAAACACAGTGAGAATTGTCAGGCTCCCCACCTATTCGACAACGGGATAGAACGGCTTGCCCCAGTTTTTACTGGGGTTGTCCATCATGATGTCGATGAACACAGGCATCAGAAACCCAAGGATCTCAGCGCCGTCTCGAACCTGCGCCCGGTTCACCCCGCTGTTCCAAGTCGACCCTCCGTGAACAAGTTGATTGCGTAGAACATAGAGCCTGTCGAAGACGAGGCTCAGGACGCGAACGCTGTCGCCGGTCTGAAACGACTGCGCAAAGGATCGGGCCGAGGTCTTAAATCGATCCTCCCAATTCTCGAACCCGTCGATCCCATTGTGGTATTGCCAGAAAGGATTGAAGACATACTGGCTTTTCATAAGCATCCGAACCGGGCCGGAAAAACGCTGCCACAGCGCCTCATAGATACGCCGATCTTCATCAAGAGGGACCAACCGACCGAAGTAGTCGGCGAAAGCAGTGCGTTCGCCCGGGGCCACCGCTTGAAACTCCTGCTTGTCGGCATAGGCGGCATTGAAGGCAATCCATAGGAAGATGAAGCGGGCATCATCGTCCTCACCACAGGCCTCGGCTCGGCCGACCCAGCTGATCGCGCGATGGGCGCGCAGTCCCATGGTTTCGGGGAAATCCGCACGAATGGCGCGTTGTTTGGCCTTCAAGGTGGCATGGGTAAGATGTTCCGACATGAAGATAGCTTTTCAGGTTAACAGCAACGGCGGGCTTGTTCCTGCCTGAAAAGCAGAACTAGGCCTCGCTTGAGGTTTCTCTTGATCATGGCCGATCACATCAGCATCCGATATCGACGCTCATCGGCATCACTTGATTTAATGATGCGATACTCCATGCCGCTGGCAACGGCGATCTGCTGTGCAAGGTCTTTCTTTGCTTGAACTACGGCGTCGTCGATTTGGTGGTCCCCCTTAACTTCCACGATGACATACTTTTCGCTGCCATCAGGTTTTTCTCGCACGAATACAAAGTCTGGATAGTAGCTGCGAACGGTGCGGGAATCGGGATCAATGTATTGAATGAAAAAATCTGACTGGTCGTGTGTGAGCATGCCGGTGAAATAGATTTTCTTCACCCTTTGCTCTCGCAGCAGATCCCAGAACAGTGTTCTTTCCGGGTTTGAGTCAAAACAGTATGTATCCAGGTGGAAGCTTTTTCCAATCTCGGCTTCCTTGGCGTCGGTACTGCGCACGATTTTGTCCTTTGCTGCTGTCATCTCGTAGTATCCGCTTGGCGGAAGCTTAATGAGTTCGACTTCATGGTGTTCGTGTCCTGGTACTCGTCGACCATGAGGTGCGAAAGCTTGGCGCGCAGGTTTTCCAGCACGTCAGGATGTGCTTCCAGCAGCTTGAGCGCTTCGTATTGGATGCCCGAAAAGTCCAAACAGTTGTCCTCGAGTAGAAGCTTCTGGTATTTTTGGAAACATCCGGCCAAAGCCCTGACTTCCAAATCCGGAGCCTTTTCCAAGGTCGCCGGATCAAGCGCCTCTTCACTGACCTTGTTAAGCCACTTAAGAAGTTGCTCCGATTGCCGCCAGCGCCCAGTTTGATCATCACCCATGACCAATTGAGCGTCAGGGAGTTCGCGAAACTCCTTTATTCGTTGGTACACAAAATATTGCTGATCGAATTGATCGAAAAGGGTGAAGCTGCGCCTTAGGCGCGTGTACTCACGATAATCCCCCAAGATTCGGAGGCATATTGAATGGAATGTACCGAGGTACATTTCGTTCAGATTGAAATCGATTTTCAATTCTGACAGGCGATTTGAAATTCGGGTTGTCAGTTCGCGGGCCGCTTTATCGGTAAACGTCACCACGAAAAGTGCTTCAGGCGCCGCGCTCTCGTTCTTGATGAGGTGAACGATGCGTTCCACGAGCGTGAACGTTTTGCCCGAACCTGGACCAGCGATGAACAGGACTGGCCCCGTGGTGGCCTTGATTGCCTCCAGCTGCTGGGCGTTGGCATTTGAAGATAGCGATATAGGAGCGTTCATTGATCAGTTGCGCCTTTCGCTATCTTTGGACCGTCAGAATTCGTTTTGCTCTCGATCCATGCGTTCAGAGCGGTTCTTCGAAATCGCCAAGTCCCACCCAGCTTAAAGGCTGGAATCGTTCCATTTGCGGCAAGCCGGTAGACCGTCCGCTTCCCAGTCTTGAGGAAAGCAGCGACCTCTTCGACAGTGAGTATTTCGTCTTCCTGATCGCCCATGGGCACCCCTCACCGGCTCGCGCCTATGCGCTATCTTGCGCAAAATTGCGCAGAAGGGCAAGAATGTATAAACTTGGCAAGATGATTTGACTGGGTTGATCTCCTCCGGATCAACCCTGCGGAAGTGAGGCGCAGAGGCGGCATCGAACTATGAAATGATTTGTGAAGAAAATCGGCAGCGATACGGCACGGAAGGCGCCCAAAAATCTGGTGAACTGGCCGCAGGGATGTACGATGATCGAACACACTTCATCTTCGAGCTGCTTCAGAACGCCGAAGATGCTCTTGGCAGGCGCGAGGACTGGAAAGGATTACGTAAGGTCACATTCACTCTGAATCAGAACAGGTTGACGCTGTCCCATTTTGGTCAGCCGTTCAATGAGGCTGATGTCCGGAGCGTGTGCGATATCGCTGAGAGCACCAAGAACGAGTCATCGATTGGCCGCTTTGGTCTTGGCTTCAAGTCGGTTTATAGAGTTACAAACCTGCCGGAAATACACTCGGGGGATGAGGACTTCGCCATCGAGGGCTTTGTTTTTCCCAAGCCAGCGCCTCGAGCTCCACGCGAGCATGACGAGACGCAGATTATCCTACCTCTTACCCTTGAAGACCCAACTGCTGATGAGCAGAACATAATGGCAGGCTTCCGCAGGTTGGGGCCTGGCGCCCTTCTTTTTCTGCGCAACATCGAGGAGATTAATTGGAACGTCGAGGATGGTGCTTCTGGTTTTTACAGGCGCAACCCGCCGGAAGTGCTCGGAACCAACGTCCGGCGCGTGATGGTAGTCGGCCATGAGACAGGAAAAGATGAGGTTGACCAGGACTGGCTGGTGTTCCACCGCGACGTGTTCTCCGATGAGCAGAAAAAAGTCGGCCGGGTGGAGATCGCGTTTTCTATAACCGCATCGAAAGGAACCTCCGGTAGTTGGGTAGTGCAGTCGCTGCCAACCTCTCCCTTGGTGGTGTTCTTCCCAACCGTGGTTGAGACACACCTTGGCTTTCTCGTCCAAGGGCCATATCGCACCACGCCCAGCCGGGAAAATATTCCGTCAGATAACCCCTGGAACCAGCGTTTGGTAATGGAAACGTCAAGCCTGCTGGTGGAAGCAATGCACTGGTTGCGCGATGAGGCGATACTGGATGTATCGGTGCTGCGCTGTCTGCCGGTCGACCCCGGGAAATTTCGGGAAGACTCGCGGTTTTCTCCGATGTTCAGAGCAGTCCGAGAGGCATTTCGCGACGACGCATTGCTGCCCACCAATGAGAACGGCTACATCTCTGCTTCGAAGACCAAGCTTGCGCGAACCCAGGACTTGCGTGATTTGTTGACTCCGGAACAGGTTGCGGCGCTGTTCAACTCAAATTCAGGCGCGTGGCTTTCAGGCGACATTACACAGGATAAGGCGCCCGAGATTCGACAGTATCTGATGCGCGAGCTTGATAGCGACGAGATCAGGCCAGAGAATTTTCTGCGGAGCCTGACCAAGCCATTTCTCGAGTCTCAATCAGATGAATGGGTTCTTCAACTGTACAAGTTCTTGAGCGGTCAGGAGAAAACCCTGCGCCACCCCCTTGAAATTGTTCCGTTTATTCGCCTGGACGATGGTTCTCACGTCGTCGCCTTTGAGAACGGTGAAGCCAAGGCCTTTCTACCTAGCGCCAGTGCTACAGACTTGCCGACCATTCGAAGCGTCGTGCGCGCGACACCCGAAGTGCGCCAATTCCTGGTCTCGCTCGGCATCACCGAGCCCGATCCGGTCGATGACGTGACCCGGAACCTTCTGCCGAAATACCAGAACGAAGAAGTGGATGTGGACGACGAAACCTACGCTTCTGACATCGAACGCATTCGCGTCGCCTTTGGCACGGACTCGACCGCGCAGAAAGAAAAACTCCGTTCTGCCTTGCGCGAGACCAACTTTGTAAGGGCGGTCGACACCGGCGACGGAAAGACAGACGTCGTCAAGCCGGGCGAGACCTATATTGCCACCGACCGCTTGCAACAGCTTTTTGCCGGCGTTCCAGACATTCTGATTGTTGATAACAAATACGATTGCCTGCGCGGCGAAGACATCCGTGACCTGTTGGTGTCCTGTGGTGCAAGCCGCTATCTCAATCCGGAAGCGAGACAGTCAGTACTGGAGAAATCGGATAAAGAACAAATCCGCAGAGAAGCTGGACTTGAACGCACCAGCGCCAGCCAGGAACACGAACCAGAAGACTTCACTCTTCGTGGGCTTACGCAACTGCTGAAGTTCTTACCGACACTAAAACATCTGTGGCATCGCAATGTTTATGACGGCTTCACATCCGTTCCGCGCACCATGCCCCTGATCATGAATATCATTGACGACCTGGCACCGGGCAGCAAACGCACCTCGATGACCTATCTTGCCCTTTGGGGACAGGCATTCGACGAGATGTATGTCAGCTTGCAGAAAACGGACGAGCTTGCCTTCCATTCGGGCTATACTGGCCAGAGGGCCGTGCGCTCCTGGAAGGAACGGATGAGGGAGCTTGCCAAGCTTGGCTTTATCCGCATCGCTTCAGGCACGGCAGGGGAGTTTTCCCATGCGGTCATCCTCAACCCGCATTTCGCCATCCGCCGCCTTCACAAGGCCAGGATGGCAGGACTAACCGCCGGCGCCTACAATGCGCTTGTCGAGCGTGCCATCGCCATCGGTGCCGAGGATATGAATGTTCCTCTTCCCGAAGAGAAGCAGGAAGAGGCTGAGGCGTAACCTGGCGCGACACGTCCATAGAAACTTGCAGACGGCGGCAGTCGATCATCGAGATGATCATGCGCAGATTGGCGAGCGCGATGCGGCGCTCTCAAGAGTCGCAGGCCAGACTTCATGCGGCGCTGGGGCGCCGCCAGCCACAGGCTTCGCCTGAGCAAGTCCGAAATAAACAGAATAGGGGGAAGAGATCGCCCCTGCCGCTATGCCCCCAGACGGCGCAGCCGCTTGTCAGTCTCGCCTGGGGGCAGGAAGACTGCATCATCTGCACGCCAAGTTTGCAGAGCGGAAATTAGAAGCTCGACCTCGCAGACTTCGGCAGCGTGCAGCTCGTCGATGATCCAAAGCACGCCATGAACACGCACGGGGTGTGCCGTCGCAACCTTCCGCAGAAGGTTGTCACCGGTCAGCAGGATTCCGCTCTCCTGGCAGGTTGTCGTCACGAGAGCGAAGCAGTCATTGGCCGACAGGCGGCTATGTTTCTGTTTGAGGGCCAACATCTTTGCGACTTCTTCACTCGGCAGGTCGCAGGTTGCGAGACCGCCCTCTTCGAGCCTCCGCCACTCCTGTGCCGTGAAGTCGAGCAATTCCTCTTCTCGGATCGGCATGGGCACGATGAAACGACAGGGCAGCCGCAGCAGGGCATGCAGCAACTCCCCCTTCTTCAAGTCAATCAGGCAGGAAGCGTCATTGACGACAACACAGGTCAATGGTCACGTGGCCCCCTGATGTCACGTTCTACAACGCTCAACGGGAGGCTGAGCATCTGCGCCGCGCGAACGGGTGAAATCATCTCTTCGCCGAGCGCGCGCCAAACGAGGCGTTCGAAGCGCTGTGGCTTTTCGAAGGCCGCAAATCCTTCCCCTGGCCCGACAGGTTCCGGTTCTTCACGTCGCCATCTTCGTGCATAGGTCCTGAACGCATATTCCACAGCGCTTTTCGACAGGATGCCCACTTGACCCAGACGCACGAGCATTGCGGCAGCCGAAACACCGTACGTGCGCTTGAGCCGCATAATTTCGATCCAGGTCATGCCGTGCCGGTTTCGGCCAGTTTCTGCTTCCAGATGCTCGCGCGGCATGAGGAATGCTCCCGCGAAACGGTTCATCGCTGGCTCTTTCTTCAGAGTTCCATTGCCGGTTGCGGTGATGATCCGGTGCGCGAGCTCATGCGCGAGGTTGAAACGCTTGCGTTCGACGCTGGTGTGTCGCGAGACGACGATGACTTCGGTCGGCGAACTTTCTGCTCGCTCGACATGGCAGGCTAGCCCGTTGATCCGTTCGGGGAGATCGGCCTCGATGACCTTGAGCCCCTTGTCTTCGAGCAGGGCGGTCATACTCGGGATGGGGTCGATCCCAAGCTTCCACGCCTTGCGCACCTCCTGCGCTTTGGCGTCGCTGGCTTCTTCATTGGCGACCTGATCCACGCGCAGTGCGGCAAAGGGATCTTCGGCTGGAGGCAGTTCGATGATGTCTTCAATCGCGAGATAGTCTTCGAGTTTCTCGATGACGAGCGCTTCCGCCATCGCGCGATCCTGTGCCGATGCGGTTGGGTTCTTCCGCCATTCGACGCTTTCCAAGGCTTCGACCTGTCCGCCGAGCAGGAAGTCGAGCGAGACGCCGAGCGCCTTTCCGAGGCCGACCAGTACCGACGAGGACGGCATCATCTTGTCCGCTTCGTATTTGCTGATGGCTTGCGCCGATACGCCTGGGGTCACGCGGTCGGCGAGAGCTTGCATGGATAAACCGGCCCGCTTGCGGGCCAGCCTGAGCCTTTGTCCGAACATGGTCCTCTTCCGGCGATTGTTTTTTGGTTGATAAGCGCCATTTTTTTCCATATATTTAAACACAAAGTTGGCGAATCGTCAATCGAAATAGACATAAGGAAATTAAAATGTCCAAGAAAAACCAGCATGTTGTACCTCATCAAGATGGTTGGGCAGTGAAAGGGGCGGGAAACTCTCGTGCGTCTTCCGTCCACGACACGCAGCGCGAGGCCATCGCATCCGCGCGTGAAACCGCCATTCGTCAGGGCAGCGAGATGCTGATCCACGGCGAAAACGGTCGCATCCGCAAACGTAACACTTACGGCAATGATCCCTTCCCTCCGACGGGCTGATACCAGCGCTCACTGCTCCCACCCGATGGTCCCCTTCGCGCCCTCCGATTGAGAGGGCGCGCCCTGGTTGATGCCTGAGGGTGTTCCAGGCCTGGCAGCAGTGATCTGCGATGTCGTCGCAGGGCTTGAAAACGAGGTCGAAAGCCAGGTGTCCCGGATGAACGGCCAGACGTTCTCGACCGGGTTCACCTCTGGTGCCCTTGGCGGCAGCGGGACGAGGGTGATAGTGTCGGGGACAGCCCATTTGGGTGAGCTCTGCCCTCCCGCCCGATCAAGGATCGGGAGGGCGTGTGCCCCGGCCTCGACCTGTTGACCGATGAGCTTGAGAGGCTCAGCCATGGGGTGAGTGTCGCACCAGGGCCTGACCCGCCCGTCGCCCTTGGCCCTGGCAGGGCAGAGGGCCCCGAAGAGACAGGCCCCTTCGGTCCGCTGATCGTGCGGCGCGCGGGGCCGTGTCCCCCACCGCCGTGACGTTGACCGATTCCCTCACCGGCACCTTGCCCCGGAACCCATGGAACCGACGCGCCAGATCGCTCATGTCCTGATCCGGGGCCTCGGGAAACGGCACCACGCTGCTTGCCAGGCGGTGCGTTGGACTACACCTCGCACAGCGCCGTTTCCAGGCTTTGCAGCAAGCCCGCCGTCAGACGCGGCATGGGTGCCTATTGACGCCTTGACCTTGTCCAGGCGCAGGTCAATGGCGCGGATCTTGTCGCCGGCGAACGCCCCATGGCCACCGCTTGCACTCGAAAACACAGAGCTGCCCTGCGTTGGCGTTGAACGCGAGGCAGTCCAGGTGTGCCTTGCCGCCAGCAACCGGGATCTTTTCCTTGTCGGCGTGCCAGTGGGGCAGCTTGTTGATCGCAAATATCAACGCGCGCGCAACAGGAAGGCCATGCCGCTTCCTGATGCTGTCGGTCTCGGAGACCAGAGAAGACAGACGAGGGTTCGATCCAAATAGCGGATCGCAGGGAATCCTGGCAGACCTGGCTTTCGCGTCAGCGGCGAGCTGAACTTGCATTATTCTTCCAAGGCAAGGCCTCGGCGCATGTCAGCCGCAAACACATTTGATTCCCTGCTGTCCATCACTTGACAGACTTGTCGATGAAGCCCAGCGTAGTTGCGTTCTCAATCAAGGTTCTGACCCTGGCGCGATCCAGACCGGAGGGGACCTCAGCATCAATTTCCAGTTTCAGAGACACGTCACTGCCTGGCAGTGTGGTCAGCTGCTCGATAATTGCTTCCACGATCTGGTGGATGTCTCGCGCCGGTCGGTCGGCAGAGATCATGACAGTACCGACGAAACGCGTGGGTTGCTTTTCGGGGCTGGGAGCCGGTTCTCCACCCGGATCACCACCTGGCGCTGGCGCGGCGCGATCAGGGTCCGTGGGGTCTGCTCTGCCTGGCCCAGCGGGCTCTGCTTCTGGTTTGGGCCGGTGAGACTCTGCGACGTCGGGCTTGATGATGACTGAATCGCTGTCGATCACCACCTGAACCTGGCTCGAGCCCGATATCGCCAGACCAACGTAGCCATTCCTGGTTTCATCCCACCGATCAGCGTATGCAAATGGGCCAGGAAGCATCCCGCTGACCGCTGATTGAACGGATTTCGCAAGTACGCTGCGGTTCCTGACGCGCGGCAAGTAGGTGTACCGGTTCATGTACTCCCACAAGTCTTTCAGCAACAGGTGGTCTTTCCCGTTCCAGATGTATTTCTGCAGTTCACGGTCCAGACGGGTGGGTCCAAGTTCGGGGAAAAGCCCTTCGTCGCTGACAAGCTTCCTGCTTGCGCGCGCCAGCAACCCGTCCTGAACCGGCACTTTGGCTGACGTCCACTCGGGACCTGCCTGCGCGCTTTCCTGGATTGGATAAAGCAGATAGCACCAGGTCTCTTTCAGGCGGCTTTTCAGCGTCTCATTGGCCTCCGTCAGTTTTGCCTTGGCGAGCGCACTGTCGCTTTGCGTCAGGTTGAGACGGGCGGTTTCGCGAACGATCTCCTCCCACGCGAGAACCAAGCGCATGGCAGCCTTCAAGTTGTCAAGCTGACGCTGCTCCGCCGCCAGGAATACAAGCATGTTCCGGTAAACGCGCGGCGTGCTGCCGCGCTGCATGAGCATGTCCCTGGCTTCGGCCAGCGCCTTGGAGCCATCTCTGCCGGTGTGGGGGTGGGGGTGGGCTACGCCCAGGATAACGGCGCGCACGCCACCCGGTTCATCGGGCACGTCAGACGAGCTGCCCGGCGCCACCTGCACAGCATCGAAGTGTCCACGGTCACCGAGGCCATTGATGTAGCCAGCAAGCGCCTTGTCGATTTCCATCAGGACAAGGGCTTCCTCAAGCTGCCCTGCGCGATCGGCGGCGATCCGGTTCAGGCTCGCCGACATCGAATACCAATAGCGGCCAAGATCGCTGTGCATGAACCTGGCCTGGTTGGTCAGGCGTCTCAGGGCATCGCCAAAAATAGCCGGGCGCTCACCGGGCTGGACCACACCAAGATTGATCTGTTTATCGTCGAGGCCTTTGTTCTCCTGGCCATGGGTCGGTGCCGTTCCCATGAATATGGCGCGCGCTATTCTACGGGTTGCCGAATATTTGTTCAGGTTGGGCGCGCCCTGATCGATTTTATAAGGGGTCGAGGTTACGCCCTCCACGTCGCCAGCGATAATCGACTGCCAGCTTGCGTCGAGATAATGAAGCAGTTCCGGTTCCACACGGGCGGTGCTGATTGCCACGTTTCCGGGCATGATCATGACCGATGGGTCGTTGCCCATCCAGAGCTCATGAATGACCTGCGCCATCAAACGCAGAACGCCGCGTGTACGCTGGAACTTCTCCAGAGACCCCCAGCCGGTGTAGAGTTGGTCGAACAGTTCAGGATGGATCGGATAGGCTTTTTCCAGTTTGCGCCGGTAGTCCTCATCCGTGCAGCCCTGCGGAAAGTCGTTGCTGTTCTCACGGTACAGTTTCGCGAACTGTTTCAGCGTGTTGTCACGGTGATGAAACCTGTCGCCCGGAATTTCCCTGAACAAGCGTCGACGGACGATCTCATAGCTTTCTTCCTGCGAAGCGGGGCGCCACGAGGATTCAACACGGCTGAATGTCTGCTTCAAGCGTGCCAGCGCTTCCTGACCACCTTCGCCGCCAACCTCGATTTGCGAGGCTGGCAACGATGCAACCAAGAGCGTGTCCGGGCTCGCCTTGACCGCCTCGGTCAACGCCTGAACGAAGGTCAGGTTGGCGTCGAAAGAGCCGGAGGGCAGACCCTCAACCTTGTAGATCTGGCGCAGATAGGCGACCCATTCATCGATCAGGATCAGACACGGCGCGCATGTCCTGAAGATCGCTTCCAGCAGGTCGGAGCCGGGCGCAATCCCGCTCGCATCCTGCCGGGCGATCCTGTCGAAAGCCCCGGCCCCGCCCAGCTGCCATGCCAGTTCGCCCCAGGTCGTGCGGATTTCCCGACCGCCTTCCAGGCCGATGACATCCTGCGGGCCGCGCGACGTACCGACCAATACGGCACGATTGATCTTCTTCGGAACACCCGGTTCGGTCTTCGACAACAGCTGATCGAGCCCCGGCAGATCCTCAACCGGCGTCCCGCCCACCATGTGATAGAGCGCCAGCATCGAGTGGGTCTTGCCGCCGCCGAAATTGGTCTGCAACTCGACGACCGGATCGCCGCCCGCGCCGGACAACCGCCTGGCGGCGCCGATCAGCAGGTTGCTCAAACCCTCCGTCAGATATGTGCGGGAAAAGAACTCCGCCGGGTCGCGATACTCGGACGGCGCGCTGCCGTTGTGCACCTTGGCAAGGTCGGCGGCGAACTCGGCCTGCTGGAACTCGCCGGTTGCCACATCCTGGTGCGGCGCGACCACCTCGCGCCACGGCATCAGGCCCGCTACGGTATCGACCGAGATATCGGAGCGTTGCGTTTTCCGCCGTTCCTCGTTCCGGGCCAGCTCGGCGTATTTGGTGCGCAGAATCGTCTCGCGCGCCGCACTGATCTTCTCGGCCACCTCCCTGGCGCTGACCGCTTCCAGCAGCCGCCGCATGGTGTCCAGTGCCCGCTCGGCGTCGTCATAGGTGAAGGTCTCGTTGTGCGAGAGCCTGTTGCGCACCTCCAGCAGCTCGGACACGTAGGAGCGTTCCGGATGCCCCAGCACCATGGCAAAGGCCTCTTTCCAGAAGATCATCATCACCTGCAGCAGACCCTGCTGGTCCCAGTTCACCTGCCCATCGCCCCCCGCCCGCAGGCCCCGGACACTTTCAAAGACCTGAACCTGCCAGTGCCCCTTGATCTGCGAGTCCAGCCGCTTTTCGACGAAGGGGATCAATCCCTCCGGCAGCAGTTCCATGCCTTCGAATACGTGCTGGCGTGTGCTCTTTGCCATGATCGCTCCCTTACAAATCCATGTGTGTCTGGCCGGGACCGCGCGTGTCGTGGATCGCGGCGGCCTCCCGGGTCAGGTCCGGCCAGTCGGCAATCAAGGCGTTATAGGCCGTTGCCTCCTTCGCGTCCCGCCGCTTGCTGGCGCAGATGTCGTAGAGGCAGTAGGCGAGGTCTTTGACCGCCCCGGCCCTGTCGTCGATCTTTCGCAGCAGCAGCGCCGTGTTGTACGAGATGCCGTCCCTTTCATGCTGGCGCACCAGGTACTGGAGGCATTCCCAGACCGTCAGATGGGTGTCCTCGGACGGCTCCCACCCGGGGTCGAGCTCGTCGCGCTTCAGGATGCGCACCTTGCCGGCCGCGCTTTCGACGATCCCGGCATGCCTGACGCTGTCGACGGCGATGCCGCGGGCGCGGGCCAGGTTGTCGGCCACGCCATAGTCGCCCTTGCCCATGCCGTTCTGCTCGAACCAGCTGATGGCAAAGCGGGTGTCGGGGTCGAACTCGCCCTGAATGCCGCCGAGGTATTCGTCGAGCTCGGCATTGATGAGTTGCAGCGCCGTCCTGACCGTCATCGGCTTGTCGTCGGCCTCCAACACCGCTTTGAAACGTGAAAAAACGCCCATGCCGGGGCCGATGGCCGATTGCGGCATGTCGGCGGGCGCGAGATTGGCGGCCTGAAGTTCGGCGATGGCCGGCGGCAGTTCGCGTTTCAGGGCACGGATGAACTCGGCGCGGGTGATCACTTCAGCCGAGTCTTCCTTCCTGCGGCAGACGAGGACGACCGAATTGGCGAGGGCGTTGGTTCCCATCCCTCGCATTCGAGACGACTGCTCGGTACGCAGAGGCCAGGTGCCAGTTACGCTATATCCGGCTGCCAGGACTGCATGCAGAAATGTCGCCCACCCAGTTGAACTGAGTCCTTCTTGCTCTATTTCGCTTTGCTTGAAGGCATAGTAAATTGTCGCGGGAAAAAGATCTGAAGACATACCGGGCATTTGCTTTATGGCCAAAGTCATTCCATCGAGGAAAAATTTTTCTGCCTCGCTACTATCTGCGTGACGATTGTGTGATGCAACGAGTTCTTCGAATTTTGGCGTTGCGATAACACCAAATAGATCAGGGTAGACATCTCGCAGAGCAGGGCGAAGCCAACAATAGAAAAAATCTGACAGATCCGCGTAGCCGATATTATCATAATAAGGTGGATCTGTGGAGATCACTGCGTTATCTGCATACTCCAGATATTGTGCGGCACTCTGAACAACGCTGCCGGGGGCTGAAAGGTGGAGTCGCTCAATGCACTTTGAAATGTAGGAGCTGGCTGATTGAAACCCTCCAACAACCTTTTCCAGTATGTTAGCTTCAGCAAAGTCCCAGACCATTGGTATAGCTTGCTGACCAAATAGATTCATGATTTTTCGATTAGATGAGCTCCATCTGGTAAGGGAGTTGTTGAAATCGGCGCAGCGATCGAGGGCAAATGACAAATAAATGCTCACCGCCTCGGCGTAGGCCTTGGCTCCCGTGCCGCCGTCGCGAAGGGGGACCTGGTTTGCTGCCCTGCCCGCCGAAAGTGCGTCAGCTTCAATTTGCGCTCGAGCTTCATGAACAAGATTGCTGAATGTCTTCAACGCCAGGAGCTGTCTGTCGGTGAACAGTTTTCCCCATTGATCCAGGCCATATCCATGGCAAGTCCCACCAGTTAGTCTTGCAGGTGTCTCGCCAGAAAGGAATGTCTCTCGACATTCAAAAGCAACGGTCGCAGCTTCCTTGCTGAATGCAGTCGTAATTTGATATTCTTCGGGCGCGACATACCGTCTCCCACCTTTACTTTCGGCGACTATGGCGATCAATGATTGGGCCATATCTCCGTCTTTCCCTTCAGACTTCACATAATCCGCGGTAATGGCGGTATCCGACATCAGACAGCGGAAATGCGCTCGCCCGGATTTCGTTCCCTCCCTGGCTTTGGCAATCTCGGACCTGGTCCCTCCAGTTCGGATGTGATATGTTATTGTCTTCGCGGCCTTGTCCACAATCGGCTCGATCCACGCCTCCTTACCGGCCTTGGAACTCAGCAGGAAGCTCGACGCAATTGGCACCTGTACATCCGAAAACGCCGGGTCAGGGCTTGGAACCGTCCGCGACCAGATCCAGGCAATCACGGTCGCCCTGCCGCCGCCATATTCTTTCGGCAGGTCCACCTGCGGGTAAAGATGCCCGATGCGCTCGAACGCCTTCTCCCGCATCCATGCGCCGTAATGTTTCACGTCCTCCGCCAGCCCTTCGGCATTGCGGTAATGGTTGCGCTCCTTGATGCCGGGATGGACCGGCTCCCTGTCCCTGAATTTCGGCGGGAGCTCGATCATTGCCTTGCCGATCGTCACCGCCACCGGGTTCAGGTCGGAGCCATGGGCGGGCAGGCCCAGACGCTGCGCCTCCAGCGGGATCGATCCGCCGCCCGAGAACGGGTCACAGACCGGCGGCAGCGGTTCGCCGCAGCTTTTGCGGATTTCCGCCCGGGCGCGTTCCAGCACCTCCGCGTTGGTCGAGTTCTCCCACTTCACCAGGTCCTCGATGATCGCGAACAGCCGCTTGCGCTCGGCCTCCTGCGCCTGCGCCGTCGGGAACTCGTCCGGCAGGCTGGAAGGATCGTCCACCAGTTGCGCGAACAGCACCGCCCGGCACGCCACGAGAGGTCGTCTCGCCCAATATTGATGAAGCCCACGCGGATGTGGACCAATGCCCGGCATTTTTTCATATGCCGCCGCCGCATTGATCGCCTCCAGCGGAATGGCAACCTCGATGAGTTTCTTCTTGCAGGTTTGGGTCACTGCTTATTCCGGGAACTCGACAAATGGGGGCACGTCAACAAGTACGGGCCCGCGCGGTGGGGCATCCTTGCGCCAGCCGCCCTTGGTGGTCTGCAATTCCGAAATCTCAAAACAGTCCTTGGCCGCAAGCCGCGACAGCTTCTCGACATGCCAGAAGACAGCCCAATGACCGCTGTTGTCGTCGGGATATTGTGCGGTGGTCGGCGGCCGGTGTTTCATCCCGAGCCGGTGCCAGCCAGTGTGCGTTTCCTCTCTGCCGATATACCAGCCGACCCATGACACCTTCGAGGTGAACCTGGCGGGGCCGTCTCCATCCGACGCATAGATGAGAACGGGCACGGGGTTGCCGTCCCGGCGCTCGTCCATGTCGCGAAAGAGTTTCCACCTGCGCGACCCGAACGCAACAAAGCCCTTTTCCTCTGCAATGGCCTGACCGGATTCCAGATGCTCCAGGGGAACGGGAGCAAGAATGGCGAACCCGGCCTGTCCTGGTGCGGCTGGAAATCGCCGGTTGCCACGTCCTGGTGCGGCTCGGCGTATCTGGTGCGCAGCATCGTCTCGCGCGCCGCGCGGATCTTCTCCGCCACCTCCCTGGCGCTGACCGCTTCCAGCAGCCGCCACATGGTGTCCAGCGCCCGCTCGGCGTCGTCATCGGTGAAGGTCCCGTTGTGCGAGAGCTTGTTGCGCACCCCCAGCAGCTCGGACACGTAGGAGCGTTCCGAATGCCCGAGGACGGTTGAGAAGGCCTCTTTCCAGAAGATCATCATCGCCCACAGCAGACCCTGCTGGTCCCAGTTCACCTGCCCATCGCTGCCCGCCCGCAGCCCCCGGACACGTTCAGAGACCTGAACCTGCCAGTGCCCCTTGATCTGCGAGTCCAGCCGCTTTTCGACGAAGGGGATCAATCCCTCCGGCAGCAGTTCCATGCCTTCGAAGACGTGCTGGCGTGTGTTCCTTGCCATGATCATCGCTCCCTTACAAATCCAGGCTTGTCTGGCCGGGACCGCGCGTGTCGTGGATCGCGGCGGCTTCCCGGGTCAGGTCCGGCCAGTCGGCAATCAGGGCGTTATAGGCGGTTGCCTCCTTCGCGTCCTGCCGCTTGCCGGTGCAGATGTCGTAGAGGCAATAGGCGAGGTCTTTGACCGCCCCGGCCCTGTCGTCGATCTTTCGCAATAGCAGCGCCGTGTTGTACGACACGCCGTCTTGCTCATGGCTCCGCACGAGGTGTTGCAGACATTCCCACACCGTCAGGTGGGTGTCCGTCTGTGGCTCCCATTCCGGGTCGAGCTCGTCGCGCTTCAGGATGCGCACCTTGCCGGCCGCGCTTTCGACGATGCCGGCATGCCTGACGCTGTCGACCGAGATGCCGCGGGCACGGGCCAGGTTGTCGGCCACGCCATAGTCGCCCTTGCCCGTGCCGTGCTGTTCGAACCAGTTGATGGCAAAGCGCGTGTCGGGGTCGAACTCGCCCTGAATGCCGCCGAGGTACTCGTCAAGCTCGGCATTGATGAGTTGCAGCGCCGTCCTGACGCTCATCGGGCTGTCGTTGGCCTCAAGCACGGCAGTGTAGCGCGAGAAGACGCCCATGCCGGGACCGATGGACGATTGCGGCATGTCGGCGGGCGAGAGGTTGGCGGCCTGAAGTTCGGCGATGGCCGGCGGCAGTTCGCGTTTCAGGGCACGGATGAACTCGGCGCGGGCGATGGTTTCCGCCGTGGCTTCCTTCCTGCGGCAGACGAGGATGACAGAGTTGGCGAGGGCATTGCTGTTGATTGCTCTCATCCTCGCAGATCTCTCAGTGCGCATCGGCCAGGTGCCGACCACGGCGTAACCGGCCTCGATCACGGCTTGCAGGAAAGTGGCCCAGCCAGTGGAACTGATCCCTTCCTGCGCGATTTCGCTTTGCTTGAAGGCGTAGTAGATCGTCGCCGGGAAGCGTTCGGACGATTGCGCCGCCATGTTGGCGATGGCGCGGCTCATTCCTTCAAGGAAGAAGGTCTCGGCGCCCTGTTTGCCCCCGTGTCGATAGGGCGTGGCGACCAGTTCTTCGGATTTGGGCGTCGCCAACACGCCGAACAGTTCTGGATAGACCGGGCGAACAAGAGGTCTCATCCAGACGTAGAAGAAGTCGGACAGGTCGGCATATCCGATATTGTCATAATAGGGAGGGTCCATAGAGATACACGCATTTTCAGGCAATTTGACAGTTTGAGCCGGCTGCTGCGTGATGTTTCCTCGGGTTTGTGGAACGAATCCGTTCAGTACGCGCACTATCCAGTCGACGCAGGTTTTTCCCCAACAACCTGTTCCTGAAGATAGCGGATTTGCCTCAGCGTAGTTCCAGACTATAGGGATAGCTTGTCGAGTGAAAACGTGCGCTATAAACCCGCCTCCTGGTTCCCACGTAGCATTGGAAGACCAAAAATCAGAGGCTCTGCAAGTTGCAAACGCCAGATATACGCTCACCGCCTCGGCGTAGGCTTTCGCTCCCGTGCCGCCGTCACGAAGGGGGACCTGGTTTGCTGACAGGCCCGCCGAAAGTGCGTCAGCTTCAATCTGTGCACGAGCTTCATGGACCAGGTCGCTGAAGGTGTTCAGCGCGACCAATTGCCTATCTGTGAACAGATCGCCGAATGTTGCCATTCCATAATCGGGCGGAGTGAAAGCACGACGATCCGGGGAAATCGGTGTTTCTGGTCGGAAGGTTGGCTCCTCGCTCTTTGCTAAGGCGATGTCCTCTTGACGCGGGGCAAGGTAAACTCGCCCTCGTTTGCCCTCGGCCACAATGGCGATAAGTGTCTGCCCCATTTTGCCGTCACGACCCATGCGCTTGACGTAATCCGGCGTAATCGCCGTATCCGACATCAGACAGCGGAAATGCGCGCCGCGCCCGGCCTTGGTGCCTACTTTTGCCTTGGCCCAATCATCTTCAGTGCCACCGTGCCGAATGCGATAGGCGATGGTCCTGGCCCACCGGTCCACAAGCGGCTCGACCCACGCCTCCTTGCCCTTCTTCGAACTCAGCAGGAAACTCGACGCAATAGGCACCTGCACGCCGGCAAACGCCGGGTCAGGGCTCGGAACCGTCCGCGACCAGAGCCAGGCGATCACGGTCGCCTTTCCGCCGCCATACTCTTTCGGCAGGTCAACCTGCGGATAAAGATGCCCGATGCGCTCCCACGCCTTCTCCCGCATCCATGCGCCGTAATGTTTCACGTCCTCCGCCAGCCCTTCGGCATTGCGGTAATGGTTGCGCTCCTTGATGCCGGGATGGACCGGCTCCCTGTCCCTGAATTTCGGCGGGAGCTCGATCATCGCCTTGCCGATCGTCACCGCCACCGGGTTCAGATCGGAGCCATGGGCGGGCAGGCCCAGACGCTGCGCCTCCAGCGGGATCGACCCGCCGCCCGAAAACGGGTCACAGACCGGCGGCAGCGGTTCGCCGCAGCTTTTGCGGATTTCCGCCCGCGCGCGTTCCAGCACCTCCGCGTTGGTCGAGTTCTCCCATTTCACCAGGTCCCCGATGATGGCGAACAGCCGCTTGCGCTCGGCCTCCTGCGCCTGCGCCGTCGGGAACTCGTCCGGCAGGCTGGAAGGATCGTCCACCAGCTGCGCAAACAGCACCGCCCGGCACGCCGCCAACGGCTTCCGCGACCACCACAGATGCAGCGTGCTGGGATGCCCGTGCCGGATCGACTTCTCCCGCACCGCCGCCGCATTGATCGCTTCCAGCGGAATGGCAACCTCGATGAGTTTTTTCTTGCAGGTTTGGGTTATGGGAATTTCTTTCAGTACGGCGCTTCAGCTTTGATTTCCTCGGCTAATCCTTTTAGCTCCTTACAGATTTTGTTGAAACGACCCTGGCTACTCAGCCATGCGCCGCTCGACAACATTTTCTTCCTGGAAATCTCTTTCTCCGGGGTAATCGCTTTCAACGCCCTTCTCTTCGACACAATACTGTTATGTGTGGCGAAGTTTCTGAGGGCGCACATTCTGTCAAGCGCGTCCTTGTAATCCTCATGACCTACTATTTTTGGTAGCCAATGCTCCTTATCTACAAACGTCTTGATCTCCTCTATCAGACCACTTCGACCTTTGAAATCGAAATATGTGTCGCCACAGATCAGATACTCACAGACTGCTACGTTCATGTGGTCCGGAAAATCCCGCTCCTTTAGCTCCTCCTTGAAAGCCGTCGGGTCGCTGTTGATGAGCGCAATCAGGCAGTTCAGCATGAAATCTTCAAATTCACGGTACAGGCGTATGATTGCCAGATCGTAGCACCAGTACTGATCTTCCCTGGTCAGATGCGCCTCGGCGCGTTTCGTGAACTTCCTGATTTCATCGGTGTTTTCAACGAAGTTCTCAGCGGCCAACTTGATGCTCTTCTTCTTCATCCCGACTCCTCCGCCCGCTCAAGCAGGCTCTTGATGTTCATCTGAATCGCGGTGACCCCGAACTCGGGTTCCTGCGTAAACGGTTTTCGCACATAACGCGGCTCGCGGGCAAAGCCGTTCTCGACCAGGACGATTGCCAAAATGAACTTTTCCGGCTCGTGCAGCGAGGTGATGACCTCCTGCCGCGTGACCGTCACCGTGTCCGCGCCGTCGATTCGCCCTTCTTCCCATCGCTGTGGCCAGGACCGTCCACCAGCAGCGTGCGGAAACGCTCGAAATCTGCCCTCCCCTCCAGAACCTCCGGCGCATCGCCGTCCTTGCTCAAGCGAGAAAGAGGACCGGACAATGAAAACAAACCCGGTGGAGGCCTCCATGGGCTCCCTTCAATGCCTCCAGTGAATCACAGCACAACCCCCAAAGCCGGAGGTCATTGCGGGTGTCCAGATGGCAATAAGCAACATATGCGCAATCTGAGCGCATGCGAACGCGTGGCATTAGCCGACGGTGGCAACATACGCTGAGCGTCACCCTGTTCTGCAGAATTCGCAAGCTTGACTTCGCTTGCGTCGCCAATTTTCCCCGGGACGTTCATAGTCGTATTTCACACCGCACAAAATTCCGCTCAATCCCCATATCGCAAGCAAAATCCGTCCGATCCGGCACCAAGGCCAACATGGAAAAGTCAACTCAGGGGATTGAATTTTCCGGCGTCAGGCCGCTTAACTGCGGCAAATGGCAAACAAGCAACTCCTCATCGTGGGTCACGTGCCCTCCCCCAATACGCAAATCTTGCGCGATGCCGTGGAACGGGGTGCCCGGCATCCGGAGATTGAGGGTGTCGAGGTAACGGCACTCAGCCCGTTCGATGCTGGCCCGGCACATGTAAAGGCGGCAAATGCCATCATCCTCGGCACAACAGAAAATCTCGGCTACATGAGCGGCGCCCTGAAGGATTTCTTCGACCGCATCTATTATCCCTGCCTGGAGGAAACGGAAGCCAAACCCTACGTCCTCTACCTCCGCGCCGGACTGGATGGCACCGGAACCATGCGCGCGGTGAAATCGATCACCACGGGATTGAGATGGAAAGCCGTACAAGAACCGCTCCTCTGCAAGGGCGAGTATCAGGACAGCTTCGAGGCAGATTGCGAGGAACTCGGAACCCTGATGGCCGCGGGGCTTGAGGCAGGGGTGTTTTAGCAGGGACTACAAAGAGCCAGGAACCAAACGCCAAAGACGTTTCTTGTCGGGGAGTCCTGGCTACCGGCGTACTAAGGACAGTATTGGTCAGCAGAGCCGGTCGCCGTGTCAGAGCGCAAATCAGCTCGCAGATTCGTCGTCTTTTTCTGGCGCACCAAAACCGGAATCCTGGATATCATCACCATAACCGGGCGGCTTGCCGTCTTCCATCGACCTGTTCCAGAGCATGAGCTGGTCCGGACGGGTCGCGTGCCCGGCACTGGCGAACGCCACTTTTGCAGCGTGCACTTCGGCCATTTCACAGGTGGCCGCCGAGAAGCTCTCCCTCGCCGCCGATGAACAACAATGTCGATCTCGACTTGCTGAGCCGCTGCACATGGCGCATCGGTGACCGTCCTTCGGCCCGGAACCTCAATGGCTTGTTCCAGATATTCGCCAGCAAGTTCCCACCAGAGTTTTGGTGCATTGGAGTTCCAACAATGAACGGGATAGCCTGGCAGCCAGCCGTCGCCGAAGGCGGCCAGGGTTGCGCCCGTATTCGCGGCATCACACACAAGTTCCAGAGCCTTTTCGAGTGAGCTCTCAGTGTCCAGAAAAACCGGCGCCGCCTGGATAGCTGCCACCCGAACAGAGTCCACATTCTTCATGTTACGTTTTTCCTGCTGCGTTGGCGCTGGGTATCATCAAGTCCGGCGACCTCCTGTTTTTAATGTTGGTGCTCTGCGTGGGGCTGATCGCCGGATTGATCAAAAATGGGATTGGTTTCGAAGACAAGGGTCGGGGAAATCCGCTTCCAGATGTGCGAAAACATGTTCTTCCAGTTCTCGCAATAGACGCTGGGATTGTCGAACCTCCGATCATCGGACCATCGCTGGGCGAGATGACCGCCGCCACAAGCATCGAGATATTCGCACGACCTGCATTTATTGCACAGGTTCAGGCCAGCCTCGAATGCTTCATTCCACAGTGGGTTCTCTTCCATGTCCTGGAAAGGATTTTCGAAGACGTTCGAAGTCGAAATCGTGCTCCCGTCACCGGCTATCCTGAGCACATCAAGCGGCTCAAGTGTTCCGTCGGTCATGAAAGTTACGGTATCAATGGGGCCAAGGCCGATGGTATCGGCGGTTGAGAAATTCCCGATCAGGCCCTGGATCATGGCATCCAGCGTGCTGATCCGGACGCCCTGTTTGGCATATTTGTCCATCCACAGGTCGAAAAGCTTGGTGAAATAGCCGTCAATCGCCGGTGGATTGTCGTTATGAGTGGCATCCGGCGGCAGGATGTCAAACTCCTTGATGCCGAGCTCATCAACTATGTAGGACACAATCTGCTCCGGATCCGTGCTCCGATTGCAGACAGTGATCTGGCTATGACTAGGGAGTGGGCGATAGCAGTTGCATTGGTACTTTGTTTCACGGTCGTGCCAGCGTTGGCGCAAGATCAGATACTCTTGGGAAATGACTTTAAAGACAAAACGCATATCCATGTGACCGTAGTAGACAACGTTAGAAACGGTTGCTGATTCGGAGCAAAGGGGATATAAGGTTCGTCCTGAGCTGTTTTTTGCGCGGCACGGCATCAAATGTCTTCAGGACGCTCCTCCTGAGGTCGAAGCCAAAAAGAGCGTCGCCCTGATTGTGACTGTCCTCGGCTATCGTGCCGCTAACATGCTTTGTGTCGCGGCGGTTTCTTACCTCGCAGGTTCCTTCCTCGGGGCACATCGCAAGCGGACAGTGAACTGCGAGAGATGGTCGCGGCGTGGATGCACAATGAATTAGTGTCGGGAGTAGAAATTGGCACTTCGATTGATCGGCGCATTATGGATAAAGCAGCAATATTTCTGAACGAATGGCGCAAGCATAACGGTCAATAAGAGAAGTTGGCTTGGGCATCTTGAACGGTTGGGGCTGTTTCTCTAATTGGATCACAGCCCTAGCCCTTGTTATGCCGCCGCCGGGATTGGCGTTAGCGCCTTGAAGTAAGCCTGTGTTTGTCCGTCAAGCGATAAGTATGGGCGCTTGGTGTTGTAGAAGTCCAGATATTTGCCGATGCCAGAGCGGGCTTCGGGAACGTCGCGACAGGCGTGCAGATAAACCTCCTCGTATTTGATGGTTCGCCACAGGCGCTCAACGAAGATGTTGTCGCGCCAGGCGCCCTTGCCATCCATGGAGATATTCCGCCCCGTGAGGCGGTGAGCTTTTTTTGATGGACAAGCCGCTGTGGTTTCAGCCAGAAAACAGGTAAAGAGACCCCGCGCGCAGAGGAGATCAGATTATGGAAGCTGTTGCCTTCACCCAAATGAAAGACGGGACCAGGGAAGAATACGAATTCCTCCACGAAAAAGAGCAGGCCTTTTTGGAAGGCACGGCTGATCGCCTCCTGAAAGAGTTGAAGCGTCAGGGCGATGAAACTATCGAGGGCTATCAGATCACGCGCCTGGAACACGGCCTGCAATCAGCCACACGCGCTGAACGCGAAGGTGCCGACATCGACTGGATCGTCTCCGCGCTCTTGCACGACATTGGCGATGGCCTCGCCCCACAGAACCATGACCGGATGGCCGCCGAAATCATACGCCCGTTCGTTCGTGATGAATGCGCCTGGGTGGTCGAACAGCATGGCCTGTTCCAGACCTACTATTTTGGCCACCACTATGGTTGGGACCAAAACGCCCGCGACAAATTCAAGGGCCACAAGCACTATCAGGCTTGCGTGGATTTCTGCGAGCGCTGGGATCAGTCCTCTTTCGACCCTGGTTACGAATATGAGGACCTTGATCATTTCGCGCCAATGGTACGCGAGGTGTTCGCCCGCAAACCCTATCGAGCTGAAGTTATCCAGGAAGGCGTTTCAAAGGGCCTCCCTCCCCTCTGATTGGTTCAAAAATGACAAACGCCCCTGCCCGCGGTTTTCCAGCTTCGGAATATGAAGCGCGTGCCGAATGCGCAAAAGCCCGCATGCGGAAAGATGGGCTGGACGCCGTTGTCGTCACAGCCCCGCACACGGTGCGCTACTTCTCCGGCTTTGCCTCCCAATTCTGGGAGAGTCCCACGCGGCCCTGGTTTGTGATCATCCCGCGCGAAGGCGGTCCCATTGCAGTCATTCCCGAAATCGGCGCGCCCGGGTTTGCACTGACCTGGATCGACGACATCCGCACCTGGCCTGCCCCGCAGCCGGAAGATGACGGCATCTCGATTATGACCGCAACGCTGGAAGCTCTGCCGCGCAGCACCGGCAAGATCGGTTGGGAAATGGGCCGGGAATCCATCATCCGCATGCCCATCAGCGATTTCGACCGGATGCGCAACACTGTGCAAGGGCTGGAATTTGTCGACGCCTCCCCGCTCATCTGGGCGTTGCGTATCGTGAAATCACTCGCCGAGATCGGCCATCTCCGCCATATCTGCCAGCTCTCAAGTCTTGCCTTTGAGGCGATGCCGTCAAAGCTGGAATTCGGCGACAGCGAGCTGGACGCCGCGCGCAAACTCAGCGCTGAACTGATCGCACGCGGGGCAGACTCTATTCCCTTTATTGCCTCCTGCTCCGGCCCCGGCGGCCCGGACCAGATCATCGTTGGCTCCCGCCCTCGCCCGCTCGATAATGGTGACATTCTCTTCATGGATCTCGGTGCCATCTATGATGGCTATTCCTGCGACTTCGACCGAAACTTCTCCTTCGGATCGCTCAGCGACGATGCCGCAAAAGCTCATGACGCCGTATGGCAGGCGACAGAAGCCGGGATAGAAGCGGCCAGGCCGGGCAACACAACGACTGATCTGTTCAACGCCATGGCCAAGATCCTAGAAGCCAACGGCTCGGAAGGCCTGAACGTCGGCCGGCTCGGGCACGGCCTAGGCATGCAGCTCACAGAACCGCCATCGAACAAGCCCGGCGACGACACACCGCTCGTTCCCGGCATGGTCATGACCATCGAACCCGGCATGGAATACGCCCCCGGCAAGATGATCGTGCACGAAGAAAACGTGGTGATAACAGAAGACGGCTGCGAGCTTCTCACCCGCCGCGCCCCACGCGAGATGCCAGTAATCGCCCGTTAGAGGGGCTCACATGAAAATTTCCCAGATCGATGTTATCAGATTGATGTTCCCATAGATCCATTTCCGATCTCCAAAGGGAGGGTCACGTCGCATTTTGATGAGACACTTGTCTGCATCAAGACTGATGACAGACACGAGGGTTGGGAAGACAGTGTACCCTGGGGATCGAATTTTGTAGCCACGTTTGCGAAAGGCGTTCGGGCAGGACTGGGTGCGTTTGTCAATCTGCAAAAGCCGGATTTCATTGGGCGCGAAGCGTTGACGACAGTGGATCGGGCTTGCCGGTTCTTCGGTATAAAAACATCCGCCGAGCAGGCACTCGACAATGCCGACAGCGTTTTCGTGAACGAACTGGATTTTGCTCTTGACGGCCAGCGTATTGACGAAGTGGTCGCAAGCGCCTATTCCCCATCTCTCAAATGCATGATTGGTTATGTGCGCCTGGACGAAGGCGGCGACACAAACGCAGCCAGTACTCGATTGCAAAATGAGCCGCCGGCTACCCGGTCTCCACACCTTTTGATGTCATGCCGCATGGCATACGCAAGAAACGGGTGGCTGTGCGAATTTCTTTCGCTAAACATGCCGCATGACACAAAATCAGGCACCCACAATAAATTTGACCTCCGGCTTGCTGCTTTTAGGCCTCGCCACTGTTTGGGGCGGTTCGTTCTTCTTCGCTGAAATTGCCCTCACTGAAGCACCTCCACTGACAGTTGCCCTGCACCGCATCTTTTGGGCCGTGCCGGCATTGCTGTTGGCGGTCTGGTGGCAAGGTCTCAAGATCCCCACGTCGATCAATACCTGGCTCTGTTACCTGGGCATGGGCGCGTTGAACAACGCCCTGCCCTTTTCCCTGATCTTCTGGGGGCAGGTCAGCATTGAAAGCGGACTCGCCTCAATTCTGAATGGCACAACCGCAGTGTTCGGTGCTGTCGTCGCCGGTATCTTTCTTGTCGACGAACCTTTGACTGCCCGGAAAATCATTGGCGCCCTCTTCGGCGTTTTTGGTGTGGCTGTAATAATGGGCCTTGATGCCCTGACGAATTTCGACCTGCACAATCTTGCCCAACTGGCCATTCTGGGTGCAGCCCTGTCCTATGCATTTGCCGGCGTCTGGGGAAAGCGGTTTTTGTCCGGTCATCCACCAGTGATGAATGCCTTTGGCATGCTGGTGGGAAGCTCCATTCTTATGATCCCGGTTGCCTTTCTTGTTGAGGGGGTCCCCGTCTTCAATTTGTCTGTACACGTGTGGGCATCCCTCCTCGCAGTCGCCTTGCTGTCCACGGCGGTAGCCTACCTTCTCTACTTCGAAATCCTGACGCGGGCAGGATCGGCAAACCTCATGCTGGTCACCCTCATGATTCCGCCGATCGCCGTGGGTTTGAGTTCCACGTTCCTGGGGGAAGAGTTAGGCCGTGAAGCCTGGCTCGGTTTCGCGCTCATTGCCATTGGTCTCAGCGTGACCGATGGCAGGCTCTGGAGTTGGCTTGGCAACAGGCTCAAACCTGCTACCTGACACTAGACCAGCGGCCGCAAGAGGAGAAGTGCGCCAAGCAGCATCATCACTGCCAGAGCCGCCACGCGGAAGCCGGTCACGGACAGGCGTTTGCGGAGCTTCGACCCCAGCCAGACTCCCGAGAACACCGGGATAAAGGACAAGAGTGAGAATCCGGCAATTTTCCAAGTCAACAACCCGAACTTTGCCAACCCAGCGGCAACCACCACCGAGGAAAGGGAAAACGAGATGTTGATGGCCTGCAGGAACCTGTTTGGGTCCATGTGCAGTGCCATCAGGAACGGCATGGACGGCACAAGCTGACAGCCGGTGCACCCATTGATGACACCTGTGAGAAATCCGCTCGGGATTGCCAACGGCTTTTCCAGGTAATCCGGCAACCTCAAATCCGGCTTGGCGAGCGCATAGGCACCGTAAACGATCAAGACCAGTCCAAGCGCACCCACCAGTCCGTTCTCTTCAAGCGAAACCAGAAAATAGAGCCCTAATCCAAGACCCAGCAGGTTCATCAAGTACATTGGCCAGAACCGCCTTAGCGTTTCGCCTGCATGCCCAGCATCAATCATGACAGCCGTGTTGGTTGCCAGCGACGGTAGCAATACCAGGGGGATCGCCGTCTTCAACCCTAGAGCCAGAACGAGGAAGGGTAGACAGGTTGAAGAAAACCCCAGCCCTGTGAGCCCCTTGATGAATCCTGCGAAGAAAAATCCGAACACGGCAACAAGAATCGAAAACGTATCCAAGATAATTCCGCCTGCCCTTTTGTCCTGCTTCCGCGAACAACTCTATCCGACACAAACATGCTAGCACGTTTGGTTATCGTTAAGGATGTTCTTTCAATCGAATTTAATTCAAATGCGACATACTCACCCTACGTAATCTGGGTTTGGGGAAAAGTGAATTGTGTGAATATGTTTGATAATAAGAAGACGACAAGCCGCTTTCCGAGAAATGAAAGCGGGGCAACGGCAATCGAATATTGCATGTGCGCCATGTTTGTGGGGATAGCAGCAGTGGGCGCCATCGGTGCCTTAGGCAGCACAATGAAAAACGAGCAACTGGTGAAGCTGTCAGACGGTCTGGTCAGAACAGCCTTGAACGCAGCCTTCAACGCCAATCCGGATCCTGATCATCAGCCATCTGTGGATCCGATTCAGACCGGGTCCACCAATCCGTCGCTGGAGAGCGCTGGCACCGGAGCCGCTCAGCCTGCAAAGCCTGGCGTCAAAGTGCTTCCACAGATCTACATCACCAGCCAGTCAACGCCCTCCTGCACGGCCAGTAGTTTCACCGGCCAATTACCGGCCAACCTTAAGTGTGGAAGCCATTGAAGGCTGGAAAGATACGTTCCCGGAATAGGGGCTATCGGCCGTCAACCACGGTCAGCTTCAGGACATCAACCATTGTTGCGTGCGCCGGAACATCACCGGTGTTCACGATTTTGTGCGGTTGGTCCCCGCGATATCTAATTGTTTCTCCCGTCCCCACCGTCTTTGTTTCGTCATTCACGGTGACTTCGAGGCCTCCCGCAAGAACCGATAAATGCTCAACGGTTCCAGGCTGGTGTGGTTCAGAGACCAGTTCGCCACCAGGTTCGGCACGAAAATCGTACCATTGCAAATAGTCCACGACCTGCAAGGCACCGATGATGGCGAGATGGCACTTGCCGTCCTGACTGGTCAGCACCGGAATTGCGCTACCCTTGTGATGTTCCAGGAAATTTGACCCGCCGTCTGTTTTCAGAACTTCGTCGATTGAACTATCCAGCGCCTTTGAAAGCCGCCAGACAGTACCGATCGTCGGGTTCGTTTCATTCCGCTCAATTTGTGAAATGATCGATTTGGCGACACCGGATTGCTCTGACAAATCTCCGAGCGACATATTGTAGGCTTTGCGTAAGCGCTGAATGGTCTGGCCGAGCGCCCCGGGATAATCACCCTCTTTTTTCTGAGCCAATTTCGGCCTCCGTACATCTTGACAAATGTATGTTCTTTTTATAGAACGTACGTGCGTTAATGCAAACACTGTTGAAACTCGCGGCACAAGCCCGATTGGACCGCAGGAATTATCCATAATATCGAGTATTTCCTCGGGAATTGCAAGGTTGAACGCCAAACGCTTTTGGATCTGAACCCTTGTTGCCTGTTCCGAAAAACGAACACGAGCAGCAAACCGCTGAAAGGAAAACACCATGACCACCGGACACGTTCTCACTGCAAACAGACTGATTGACGGCCTCGTTGTGTTTCTGACACCAGCCAACACCTGGTCCCGGGACATTGACGACGCGGTCATGGCAAAAGAGCCTTATGCCAAGGCAGGGCTCGAGAAGCGCAGAACGGACTTTGAGACCTCCAACGCGGTCACCGGCGCCTACCTGGTCGAAGCAACGCGGCTTGATGATGGAACCATCATCCCCAGCCATGTACGCGAAAGGATCCGGGCTTGCGGTCCAACCGTCGATTATCTGGCAGACGAAAGCAGCGCTTGCGCTGACGCAATTGCCACCTGATTTCACCTCACATCTGGTGCCAACGTAAGGGCAACGCATTATGTACCGTTACGATGAATTCGATCAGGCCTTTGTCGACCAGCGGGTCGAGCAATTCCGCGGGCAAACGCAAAGGAGGCTGATCGGCGAGCTCACAGAAGAAGAGTTCAAGCCGCTCCGCCTCATGAACGGACTTTACCTGCAATTGCACGGCTACATGCTGCGGGTTGCTATTCCCTACGGCACGCTTGATGCCCGCCAGATGCGCGCCCTGGCCGACATTTCCGAAAAGTACGACAAAGGTTACGGTCACTTCACAACGCGCCAGAACGTCCAGTTCAACTGGCCGAAGCTGCAGGAAACGCCGGACCTGTTGGCAGATCTTGCCAAAGTGGAGATGCACGCCATCCAGACATCCGGCAACTGCATTCGCAATGTAACTGCGGACCACTGGGCGGGCGTTGCAGCAGACGAATTAGCAGATCCGCGCCCGGTCGCCGAGCTCATCCGTCAATGGTCTTCTCTGCATCCTGAGTTCTCTTTCCTCCCGAGAAAGTTCAAGGTCGCAGTGACGGGAGCTCCGGCGGACCGGGCAGCGGTGAAGTTCCACGACATCGGCTTGCGCCTGCATCTCAATGAAGCAGGAGAGCGTGGTTGGGAAGTGATCGTTGGCGGTGGCCAGGGCCGATTCCCCATGGTTGGCGTGACCGTGCGCGACTTTCTGCCTGAACCGGAACTGCTGGGCTATCTGGAAGCCATCATGCGTGTCTACAATCTGTTCGGACGGCGCGACAACAAATACAAGGCCCGCATCAAGATCCTGATCCATGAAACAGGCACCGAAGAATTCAGCCGCCTTGTTGAGGAAGAGTATGCCAAAGCTCCCCGCCCTTCCCTCGAGTTGGAGCGCAAGGAACTCGACCGGATCGCTTCCTGTTTTGCGGCTCCCGACTACGAAACGCTCAGCTATCTCCAGCCAGAGCTGGAGAACCGGAAGCTTGAAAACCGTACCTTTGCGAGATGGGTCAAATCCAACGTTGGAGCACATCGCGCAGCAGGCTATGGCATCGTCGATATCTCGCTCAAACCGGCAGGTGGCATTCCGGGTGACACCACTGCCGAGCAGATGCGGACCGTCGCCGATCTGGCCGAGCGCTTCAGTCATTCTGAAATTCGGGTGAGCCACCACCAGAACCTTGTTCTGCCGGATGTGAAACTCTCTGACCTCTATGAGGTGTGGACAGTGCTGTCTGCCAATGGCATGGGCGAGGCCAACATTGGTTTGCTTGGCGACATAATCTCCTGCCCAGGGCTCGATTATTGCGCTCTCGCAACCGCCCGCTCAATCCCCATTGCCCAGTCCATCAGCCGCCGGTTCTCAGATCCGGCTCGTCAGGAAGAGATCGGTCCGATCCGCATCAACATCTCAGGCTGCATCAATGCCTGCGGCCATCACCATGTGGGCCACATCGGAATTCTCGGATTGGAGAAAAAGGGCAAGGAGTTTTATCAGATCACTCTGGGCGGCAATTCCGGTACGGATGCCAGCATCGGTGCTGTTCTGGGCAAGGGATTTTCAGAAGAGGAAATTTCCGGAGCCATCGAGACAATCGTGGACACTTACCTGAAAATCCGGGACACCGGCGAGACATTTCTGGACTGTGTGAGTCGGATCGGGACCACCCCGTTCAAGGAAGCGCTTTATGCCCCTGCTTGACCGATCAGGCCGCATCATTGCGGACACCTGGCAAACTCTTTCAGATGATGACGTTTTTTTCTCTGGCCACATCATCGTACCCCTGAACCGCCTGCCAGACCGGCACAACGGACGGCTCGGGGTCATGCTTGCAAATGATTCAAAATCTGAAGACCTTGAATCAGCCTCCCAACGCGCAAGCCTTATCACTTTGAATTTCCCTGCTTTTTCCGATGGTCGCGCCTACAGTCAGGCGCGATTTCTGCGCGAACATTTCGGATTCTCCGGCGAACTTCGCGCCACTGGCGATCTGCTCCCGGACCAGTTCGCCTTCATGCTGGAGGCAGGCTTTGACACGTTCGAATTCCAGTCAGACCGTTTCCCTGTGGAACGCTGGGCAGAGGTAGCGGAAGCCATAACCCTCACCTACCACCGCTCCTTAAGCCGGCCCGGTCAACGCCCGGTCGTCTCGGCACGACACCTTGCCTAGAGATCAAGTTCAAAGAAGAGCGGGAAATGGTTCGACGATTTGTTGCTCACATCAGTCCGTACACTGACAACCGTCTCTGCGATCCCGTCTGTGAAAAACCCACAGTCCAGCGTTGAAACCCGTCCATCCGTTTCAACGCAACTGCCGCCGTCGGCGCGGTCGTTGCCCGCACATACCCATCCATCCTGATACAATTTCTTGAGTTCTGCATATTCAGGGTGGCCCGGCTCGCAGTTAAAGTCGCCACATAGGACAGTATCACCCGGAATCGGCGGTGCCGGCGAACCCTCTACAAAAACCGCAATGCTCGGATCAGGTTCCCACAGCGGCACTTCTCCGGCGACCGAATGAACGAGTTGGCTCAACACGTCAATCTGCGCAAGACGTTGGGCGCCGGGCAGATGACTGAGATGAATTGAGAACATCCGCAACGGCCACCCCGGCACATCCACGACAGCTTCAAGGGCAACACGCGGCAGATCAACCACCAGGGGAAATCCTTCTGGCACATCCTCCGGCTTAACCGGTGGCCGAGGAAGGCTATAAGCCCGGGAATAAAGGATCGGCCAGCGCGACAACACCATGTTGCCAAACCCGCGCCTCTCGTTCACAAGCCGGCCGTCGGCATCCTTCCCGCCTACATCCACCTCAAAGCCAGGAGCGAATGCATTGTACATCTGAAGCGCTGAAGCAATCTCTTCCGGCTGGTCATCCCCGTTGCTGGCTTGCCAATTCGTCGTAACTTCCTGAAGGCAAATGATATCCTGACCGCGCATGGTCTCGATATCCGGCCAAGATCATAGGCATAGTCCTGCCCGTAGCCGAACTGAATGTTGTAACTGACGAGTTTCACAGTCATTTAGCGCACCAACGGAACAGAGAGATAACAGCCGAATTCTTTACCAAAATCCACGCTAATGCGCGCATGGACCTTGCCCTGCTTGTCGAAAAATCTCTGTTTGTCATTCACCGGAAACACCCCTTCATGCCAGATCGAAGGGTGGATGTAGAGCCCCTCCCTGCCTTCAAACCAAAATGCCTTGAAATCCTCTGGCTTCACATCATCGCCTGGCAGCGCCAGGGGCACGACGAACGGACCGGGGTCCAACGGAAAGAACAATTGCCCGCCATCGGGATGGTAATTGCTATGCCAGAGAAGCACGCGCTCGCGCGGGCACGTTTGCTGAGATTCAGAAGCTGACTGCGGATCGCAACTCCATCCCAGGACGTAAGCATCTTCCACGGCTTCATTCTTGCCACGCAGAACATCGCCTTTCCAATTGAAATGGAAAATTCCTTCGGTCGTGCCACCCTCGTCCCCCGTCCCTGGAGCTACCTGGCCGCCAGTTTGGCTGAGGCCACTGAAGGATTTCGATTTCCCGGGCATCTTGTGTCGGGATGATTCCACCGTAGCCTTTCAGGCTTTCTGGCGTCGCCTCTACAAGCAGCAATTCAAACAGCGGCAAGGTTGGTTGCTCAGAAGCCTTGGGCGCCAGATTAGGGGCAGCAGTTAGCGCATTCACTTGATATTCCCAGCATCACCGATATTGACACAGGAACAGTATCATTTTCAGAAATGCGAGAAACATCGAAATTCGGTTTGCTCCAGAAATTGTTCGCCGTTCTTCTGACTTGGCAATTCAACTTCTCAATTCAACCGTCTTTTCGGCTCTACGGAACTTCGAATTTTTCTTGTTTGTTCAAAACCACAACCAAAATTCCCTTATGTCCGATCATATGGGTAATTTCCCGCCAGATGTTATATGGCTTCACAGCTGTAAGGCAGACACCTTCCACGCAGCCGATGACCCGGATTTCCCAGTATTGCGGCTTATCAACGTACATCAGCGGCACCAATTGAACGCTCATGTTTTGACTGGGGCCTCGCCTTCAACGGTCGAAAACCTAGGACCACCTCTAAATAGAATTAAAATATACATCCCCAGAAACAGACTTCAACAAATCAGCGCCTGTTCAATATCGCCAATCAGATCATCCGTATCCTCAAGACCGACCGAAAGACGCACCATGCCCTCGGTTATACCGACTTCCGCCCGACCCTCTTCGCCGAGGTTTCGATGAGTCGTACTGGCTGGATGTGTGATGAGGGATTTCGTATCGCCGACATTGTTGGAAATATCGACAATTTGCAGTTTCCGCAGAACATCAAAACTGCGCTGCCTGCCACCATCCAGCTCGAACGTCAGAATGGTGCCACCACCTGTCATCTGTTTGCGGCAGAGCTCCGCCTGAGGATGGCAGTCCAGCAACGGGTAGAGCACCCGTTTCACACCCGGCGACTCACGGACCTTCTTTGCAATTTCGAAGGCCGTGTTCGACTGATGCTTGACCCGAAGTTTCAGGGTTTCAAGCCCTTTCAGAAGAACCCAGGCGTTAAATGGCGACAAGGATGGCCCCGTATGGCGCAGGAACGGTTTCAGGGTGTCTTCCTTGAATTCTTCTGTTGAAAGAATCGCCCCGCCAAGACACCTGCCCTGCCCGTCAATGTGCTTGGTGCCGGAATAAATGACAATATCCGCACCAAGCGGCAAGGTTTTCTGCAGGATGGGTGTCGCAAATACATTGTCGATCACGACCATTGCCCCAACCGCGTGGGCGATTTCAGCCACAGCAGCAATATCGATAACCTCAAGCGTGGGGTTCGACGGGGTCTCAAGGAACACGAACTTCGTGCCCTTGCGAACGGCTGCCCGCCACGCATCCAGGCTGCGGCCATCGACAATCGTGGTCTCAACGCCAAACTTCAGCAGGATCGTATTCACAATCTGAAAGCAGGAGCCAAACAGCGCCCGTGAAGCAACGATATGATCGCCCGCTTCCACCTGACTGGCCAATGCGCCAAAAACTGCGGACATGCCCGAAGCCGTCCCGTAGCATGCCTCCGCGCCCTCCAGCAGGCACATGCGCTGCTCGAACATTTCGACAGTGGGATTACCATAACGCGAATAGACGAAACCGTCTTCGTCGCCAGCGAACCTTGCAGCTGCGGCTTCAGCGTCCGGATAGACAAAGCCCGAGTTCAGGTAAAGCGCTTCGGACGTTTCTCCATGACGTGACCGGTCCAGCCCACCGCGCACCAGGCGGGTATCTTCTGCCCAATCTTCAGGCAGCTTTGGCTCAGGCTGCCCTTCTGACATCTTCGCGCCAGGGAAGTCCTTCGTAAATCCAGCCGCAGACTGTTCCGCGATATCCCTCAGCATCGGCATCACCCTCAAATCCGTCGTCAATATTATAAACTTGTGTATACCCAGCCTTTGCAAGCGCAATGGCTGCCGGCACGGACCGTTCCCCAACCCGGCACAGAACAAAGATCTCGGTATCTTTGGCCACACCTGCCCAATCAACGTGGTCCACGAAATGAGGATTCACTTCGCCCGAATGCAGATTGAGCCATTCTGCGTGCATGTAACGAGGTACATCCGGCATGCCCACATCTTCCAGCTCCTCAAAAAACCGGACATCGAGCAGAACTGCGGTGGAGGAGCCATTGAGTCGCTCCATTGCAAATGTTGGAGAAACATCATCCCTATACATGCCAAACCTCACTACGTTTCGAATTACGAACTATCGTCCTATATATCAAACAAATGGGTTTGAATAGCCCTTTTTTAAGGAATTGTCCTAAAAATAGAACCCTTCGTTAGCAGGCAAGGCAAATCCGGCAGGGTTTGCAGCAAAAGGCGCCGAATGGCCTTACCCTTGCCTCCAAGGCAAACCGTGATACTTCCAACCATTCACGGTGCTGCGTTGCCCAAGCTCGTTTGGCACGCCCTCAAAGCCTTCAAGCACATTGAACGCACTTTCAAACCCTTCGGTCGTCAAAGTCTCGGCAGCCGCGATCGAACGCACTCCAGATCGGCAAATAACCAGCATTTCAGCGGATTTTGGCACACCTGCCTGAATGACCTTCGCCACAAAAGCTGGATTTTTGGCGCCAGTCGGGAAGGACTGCCATTCGATAGTCAAGAGCCGATCAACCGCGGGTACTCCAACATAATTCCACTCGGCAAACGTCCGTACATCCAGCAGAACAGCGTTATCTGACGCCTGAAGCCGGTCCATCGCCTCTTGAGGTGTGATATCACCTTTGTACATTGGGCTCTCCAGATCGTTCTTTTCATAGAACAAATCTTCACTACAGAATTGTCACGCAGAACGCCAGCGGTTTCTGCATGCCAGCGTGACCAAAGTGACTTTAGCGTTCCCCTGCATCATGCCATGCGAAAGCTATGAAAGTGAAAATCTGCTGCATAGGGTCTCCGGATGAAGCCGGCTTACCGTAGCTGCTGGCGCGACCGCCATTGGGCTGATCAGCGATATGCCGTCCGCGGGCCCGGCGTCATTAGCGATGACGTGATCGCGAGATTGCGCTCGCAACCCCGCCTCCTGTGGGCGCGTCTCTACTCACTTCGCGAACAAGCGGCACCGAGATTGTCGACCACGCACAGCATTGCACGACCAGCATGGTTCAGATTGTTCGCCACATTAGACCCGGCGGAGCACGAAATCATGGCGCAGAGGGACCCGCGTCTGAAGCGTATACAGATTGTGCATGTGAGCGACAGGGCATGTCTGAACATGATCCCGGATTATGCGCCGTATGTGCACGCATTTTTGCTTGATAGCGGTTGGCCGGACGCAGCAGTCTCTCCGAACTCGGTGGCACTGGCTGCACCCACGACTGGGACATCAGCGCAGAGTTTGTTGAGCAATCACCGGTCCCGGTTTTTCACGCAGGAGGCCTGAACGCCGACAACGTCAGACGCTCAATTGAACAGGTCAGTCCCTTCGGCGTGGATGTCTGCTCCGGCGTCCGGACAAACGATCAGCTGGACGCGACAAGGCTCGGCCGCTTCATGGCCCAGGTGAATGCATCACGGCGCTGAATTCCGGGTTATTCAGCAGCCCTGATTTTCACAGATCCCTGAAAACGCGGCATCACTTCCTCAGTGAAGAGTTTCACCGAACGCATGGCGGCATCATGTGGCACACCCGGAAAATGTGACCAGACCAGCAGGGTTTCCAGGTTTAGTTCGGTCTTCAGCTCCTCGATTTTCTCTGCCACATGGTCCAGCGTACCAAATAGCAGGTTGCGCGAATGCAACCAGTCGTAATCGAGCAGATCCAATTTTCCCTCTGTCTCCGGCAACTCTTCACCAACATGCCGGTGATTGCCGAGACCGCGCCAATGACAGACCCAGCGCAAATAATCGAGAATCCCCTAGGTTGCGAACTGTTCGGCCTCTTCCATGGTTTCGGCCACGAACATGTCACGCACCAGCGCAACGCCTTCACCCAGCTTTACCGTGCGCCCTTCCGCTTCTGAACGTTTTTCACGGTAAAGCTCAAAGCGCGGCTTCAATGCATCGACCGGCGGGATCCACATCATGCAGTTCATCCGGTTTTCAGCGGCAAACTGAATGGATAAGGGAGAGTCCACCACTTGCCACAAAGGAGGATGCAGTTGTTGAAGGGGACACGGCACCAAAGCCAGCTTTTGAATTGCATTTGACTGCAAGTCCATGAATTCGGCGTCCTTCGGACTCATGTCATGATCCCCAGCAGACGCCCGACTCAGGGATCGTCATCATTTCGCCGTCGAACTCAAAGGACTCACCGGTCCAGGCACGTTTGATGACTTCCAGACTGTCACGGAAGAGTTTCTAGTTCTGCTCCGGATTGCGTGTATCGGCAACCTTGTTGAGATTGATCGCTTCACAACCGTAGATCCCTCGCCCGATCCCGCCCTCGACCCGCCCGCCCGACATGTGATCGAGCATCGCCAGATCTTCGGCAAAGCGCAGCGGGTTCCAGAATGTAATGATATTGGCCGCCTGCCCCAACCTCAGACGTTTTGTATGCGCCGCAGCCCAGGTGCTCATCAACACCGGGTTCAGACAAACCTCAAAACCTTCATGGCCAAAATGATGCTTCGTGAACCATATGGACGACCAATCGTTCTGGCCCATGTACTGAGCGAGCTTGATCGTTTCGCTAAGCACCTGCCCATATGGCTTCTCGCCATTGCGATTGTTCTGGTTGGCAAAATATCCAAAGCGCATGATGCACCTCCTCAGATGAGCGACTCAAGGCCTAGACCCTAATCGCCGTTGCGGAGAAAATCACCGAACTTGCCACGATGAAAAACAAGGGGCTCACTTGCGGTTTCAGAAACCTGAAAGCCATCACTTCACCCAGCACGATCCGGTGATCACCGCCCGGCACGACCTGGCTGAGATTGCAATCAATGACGCACAGGGCATACTCAAGGCAGGGCACACCGCGCTCGGTACGGCCCGACAACACGTTCTCACCGCCTTCCATCGGCCGTCCGGCAAAATGCCAGACCACCGACTCCTGACCCTTTGCAAGAATATGGATCGCGAAGCACCCGGCAGAACGCATGGCCGCCATAGTCCGGCTGCCTCTGGCAAAGCAGACCAGCACCAAAGGCGGGTCGAGCGACACCGACGTGAATGAGTTGGCGGTTGCGCCTGTGATCTCGCCAGAGGTCGTCTCGACGCTGATGACCGTGACGCCTGTTGCGAAGGTACCAAAAACGCCGCGCAAATCACGTGGCTCAAATGCATTCTTGGTGGCATCATGATAACCGGCATCAATCAGACGGCCATCAGCATCAAAGGCAATTTCGGATTCGAGAAAGTAGCTGCCCACGGGGATCACCGTGCCTCAAGTTGTTTACATCCCAAATTGGCGCCTACCGATTAGGCTCACTATCGCGCCCGCTTGAGCAACACACACCTGTTTAGGCGCTCACTGCGTGTTCACTTGAGCTATGTCCCCTATAGCAGGGAACGGACATTAAGAAAAGATCAAAGCGTCATGCCATAAAGCCCTGCGCACAACAGAATGCCCAGCGCGATCCGCCGGTAGAGCTGCTCACTGGATTTGCGGAACATGCGTGCGCCAATCCAGGTGGTTATCAGGAAGCCCGGCAGCAGCGTCGCGGCCAGCCCCAAAACTTTCAAGGTCATCAACCCGCTGATTGTCATCATCACAATCAGTGCGATGAGCGTGAGCGCAAAGTATCCGGTAAAATTGGCCCGGTTGGTCGCCGCCGAATCCTGACTGGACAACAGATAGAGCATCACTGGCGGATTGCCCAAGCTGGTCAACGCCATAAGCAGACCGGACAATGTTCCGACAGCGAGCGTGGCCGGAAACGGCTTGCGCCCTTCGTACCGCCAGCCTGTCAGCAAGATAAGTGCAGAGGCCGCAACCAGTAGAGAAACACCAAATTGCAAACTCGGTGTCTTCAGAGAAATCAGCAGCCAGCTCCCAAGCGGCATAAAGACAGCAGCCGCAGCCGCAATCGGCGCAATCGTCCTCCACTGAATTTCCCGGTGGAGTGTCGGCAGGAGCTGAGCCGTCGCGACGATCTCAATGAGGATGATAATGCCCACCGTCTGCACCGGCCCAAACAGATACACAAAAAACGGCGCCATCAACATGCCGGACCCAATGCCGGCAAATCCGCGCATCAAGCCAGCAGCAGCGGCGATGGCGGCCGCAATCGCGATATCCGTGCTAAAGACAAGATCCATGTTCCACGCTCGTGACTTCCTGGAGGTTTGCCACGCTTGGCGCACCTTGCGAACATCCAAACCTGAAACTAATTTTGGCACACATCGCGCCAAGGAAAGTCAAAAACCGAATGCCCCGGATCAACATCGACTACGTTTTCTGGGATTTCGATGGCATCATCAATCGAAGCTATGAGGATGGCCGCTATGGCTGGTGCAAGCATTTTGAGCAGGATCTGGGGGTACAATTCAATTCCTTTTCTTCATCGGTTTCGGTGATCAGTTTAACCTCGTTCTGCGCGGAAAGATTGACCTTCTCTACACAGTTGCAGAGCGGTGTGAGACAGCGCAGGCGCAGATCTCGGCACAAACGATCATTGACTACTGGTTCGATCAAGATGACCGCATCGATCCCCGGATGCTTCGTCTTATACTGCGGCTGACTGGCTCAGGCTCTCCGAGGGGGGGGGTCCCAATCGATGTTCGGCATGCTTCAGCATGGAAAACAAGGCAGGTTTTCCATGGCAGCAGCTGGTCAACCGAGAGCGGACTTTCTGGGCGATGACCTGCGGCGCACAGCGCGCAAGAGCGAAGAGGCGGATCAGACGCGGCAGCTTCTTGCCTTGGCGGTGATCCTCGACGATGATCCTCGACGGTGGGTCTCGCCGCGAGGCCGCACGAACCGGCGGCGGGGGCCTGCAGGTGATCCGGGACCGGGTGTTGCGCTTCAAGGCCGGCGGCGCGGCGGCCCTGGTGACCCGCAAGGCGCCCGCAAAGACGCCGACCCTGACAAACGAACACCGCACGGCGCTGACAGCGACTGTTGAGGCGGGGCCAAAGCCCGATATGGAGGCATCGTGCGCTGGCGGCGGGTCGATCTGGCGCAGGGGGCGCAGGAGGAACCGGGCGTCCCGGTCAGTCGTCAGGCGCCGGGACGGGACCTTCGCGCCATGGGGGTCGCCATTGGGGTTCGCCATGGGGGTCGCCAAGCTCTCCGCCCGCCCGCAGCACGACGCACAGCACGACGAGGCCATCGAGGCGTTCAACAAAACGTCTGCGACGTCGTCGACCACATCCGCACCCAATGTGGCGGCAAGCCGATAGAGCTCCGGGTTCAGGACGACGCCCGCATCGGCCAGAAGACCGGCCGCGTCCGCATCCGGGCGCGCAAGGGGACGAGCCTGGCGTTCTCACTCCGCATCCGGGCGCGCAAGGGGACGAGACCGCGATGGCCGGCCGGTCAGCGTTACAAATCGGCCTGCCTGTTCGGCGCGGTGTGCGCAGACAGGGAGACCGGCGCGGCCCTGATGCTGCCATAGTGCCATAGTGCCATAATGCCATAATGCCATGGGGGCGGACACTGGAACAAGGAACCTGCCTCTCAAGGAGATCAGCCGGGCCATTGCAAAAGGCGCTCAGGCCGCCGTCCTGATGGCCCGCGCGCCGGGGCACACATCCGGCGAGGTGAAGGGGCCGGAGACCCTGACCCTGATCTTCCTGCCCGCCAGATCCACCGGGGCTCAATCGGGTCGAGAGTGTCTGGCAATCTCTTCGGGAGAACGGGCTCTCCAACCGCCTCCTTGAAGATCAGGCAGACGGTCTTGCCGCCGGATGTGATGCCTGGACCCGGCTCATGAAAGAACCAATGGCAATCCAATCGGGCGCCTCTCGCGAGTGGACCCAAAACGGCCAAACCTGAAGGCCGTTAGTACTATTCCTGGTAGACGGCAGACTTTCAAACATTGAAGCCGCCACAAAGATTGGATGGCGGGCACACCATTACGTCGAAGCCAAATTTTCCGATTTGGTCTATGTACTCAAATCGGAGCTAGGAGACAAGTTCCCGCTGGAGCCCGACTCTACGGAAACAGCAAAGCCTCCACCCTCTCGTGCATAATCTCCACCAACTCCGGGTCCATGAACCCGCAACCATCCGGGATATCCAGCACATGCAGCTCTTTATGACTTACCTCCTGGCGGGACTCTGCTCTCAGCCGCGACTTGTGTTTTTCTTCCATCTCCAGGATTACATCAGCCCAGCGGATGTCGCCAACACTGACCCGGCGCCGGGCACTGCGGCTTGTTCCGGCTGAGCGGGCGGAAACCCTTGTGTTCAGCTCCAGACCTTTTTGCCGGTTGGGCTGCGCCATTGGTTGCGGCTGCAGACGAACAGGATGTTTATGTCTCTTGCGTCTTCCATCGTCATTTCATTCAGCGGAATTCCTGAGCCGCCCCAGTTGAATTATCTGTGCACCCCGTCAATAGCTTGATGAAAGCGCTTTGAGGAGGCCCATGTACGAAACCAGCAATGCCCGCATTTGGCTCATCGTGCTTGGCCTGTCTTTGGGCCCCGCGATCAGCAACGGCTTTGCACGCTTTTCTTACGGACTCTTGCTGCCTGCCATGCGTGAGGATCTGGCCTGGAATTTCACCCAAGCCGGCTGGATCAACACGGCTAATGCCATAGGTTACCTCATCGGCGCCCTGCTCGCGCTTGCGCTCATCTCGCGGCTGGGTGCGCGTTGGCTCTTCATCTGGGGGATGGTGCTGACGTCCGCTGCCCTGATGCTTTCCGCCTTGTCCCGAGATTTCTGGCTCCTGTCAGCCTGGCGCCTGCTCGCCGGTATTGGCGGTGCACCCGTTTTCATTGCGGGAGGCGCATTGGCATCGGCTTTGTTCTCGGAAGACAAGTCAAAGAACGCCCTTGCCATTGCCGTCTATTTCGGCGGCGGCGGACTCGGCATGGTGCTAACCGGTCCGACTCTGCCCTATATGGTCGACTGGTACGACATCACCGTCTGGCCCTATGCGTGGCTGCTGCTTGGGCTCGGTAGTCACATCTTTTTCATGCCGGCATACTGGGCTGCAATCGCGGCACCGGAACCTTCCCCGCCAAGCACGGGCGGCACGGGTAAAGAGCACCTGCCAATTCTGGCTATGAGCCCCGCGTTACTGGCTTACTTCTGCTTTGGTGTTGGATACATCGTTTACATAACCTTCCTAATCGCCTGGATGCGGAACGAAGGGGCGGGAACCGGGCTGGTAGCCGGCACTTGGGCGCTCATGGGTGTGATGGTAATGGCGTCTCCCTTCATCTGGAGCAAGGTTTTGGCATACGCCATGGGCGGGCTCGCAATTGCCCTCACCTCGCTGGCGACTGGCACCGGCATCATCCTGCCCCTCCTGATCAGCGGACCCGTCGGTGCCCTCGCTTCGGCCACCCTGTTTGGCGCGTCTTTCTTCATGGTCCCCACGTCCACGACCACATTCGGCAGAAAGAACCTCTCCGGCGCACAATGGGGGCCATCTCTCGCGCTTTTCACCACCATATTCTCTGTCGGCCAAATCGTCGGACCTGTGGGTTCAGGCTACATAGCAGATAAAACCGGAGGGACCGGGACGGGGCTGGCTATTGCAGGCGCGGTTCTGTTGACCGGCGCGATTATAGGTGTGCTGCAGCGTCCGCTCGCCCGACCGCAAAACCATTGATAAGCGATCCACACACAATTGCTATTCGGCGCGAGGTCTGATTTCATCGCGCCAGCAAACCAAGAAGGAAAACCAAATGGCCAAGGGATATTGGATCGCCCGCATCGACGTCCACGACATGGATGCCTACAAGAAATACATTGCCGCCAACGCAGCACCGATTGCTGAATACGGTGGACGGTTTCTGGTGCGTGGTGGGGAGTGCGAAGAGGCGGAAGGCACGCATCGCCAACGGACTGTAGTGATTGAGTTCGACAGCTATGAAAAGGCCAGGGCCTGCTATCATTCCGAAAGTTACCAGGCGGCCATAAAATTGCGCACACCGGTGAGCGAAGGCGACACCATGATCATTGAAGGCTATGACGGCCCGCAGCCCGGCGATGCCTGAAGTTAGAATAAATTCAGAGCGATTGCTCGCCGACCTCGATCGCCTGCGCGATTTCGGCCGCACCGGCACAGGTGTTGTGCGCCCGGCTTTCACTGAGCCTGAAGTCGAAACCCGAAAGTGGGTAGCGCAGCGTATGCGCGACGCCGGTCTGAAAACGCATTTGGACCCGGTGGGGAACCTTTTCGGACTGCCACCCGGCGACGAACCTTGCTTGCTCACAGGATCCCACACGGACAGCCAGCCCGAGGGCGGCTGGCTGGATGGCGCATATGGTGTCATCGCGGCGCTGGAAGCCGCCCGAGCGTGTAAAGAAGCAGGCGGACCATCCGTAGCCGTTGTCTCCTTCCAGGACGAAGAAGGCCGTTTTGGCGTTCTCACCGGTAGTCAGGTCTGGTCAGGCGATCTGGATTTGGCCACTGCGGATGCTTACTGCGATGCGGACGGTGTCAGCCTGAAGGACGCCAGGGCTTCGATTGCCGATATCGCCTCTACGGATTTCGTGCCCTATTCCCGCTTTACCGGCTTCATCGAATCCCACATCGAACAGGGTCCAAATCTCGACAATGCTGGCGAAGCCGCTGCAGCTGTCGAGGCCATTGTTGGCAAACGCGAGCTCTACATCAGCTTCAGCGGAGAGACCAACCACGCCGGCACGACGCCGATGGCAGTACGACGGGATGCGGTTAAGGGCCTGGCTGCCTATTCGCAAAGTCTGGATGACCGCATGAGGAACATTGTGCAGCCGTCCTCGGTCTGGACGATCGGTCATGTAACGGTCGGACCTAATGCCAGCTCGATTGTACCCGGAGAAATTCGCTTCTCCGTACAATGGCGAGACGCTGAAACGGACCGGTTGGATCGGATGGAAAAAGTGGTGCGTGCGGTTGCCGAAGAATCCGCTGAGCAACAAGGGCTGGAGTTGCAGATCGACAACTATCAGACGCTTCCACCTGTTCAACTGGACACAAAATTGGTGCAACACATCACGGACGCAGCAAAACAGCATGCACCTGGTCGTTGGCGCCGCATGACATCAGGCGCGCTTCATGACGCGACGAACGTTTCGGCAGTCATGCCAACCGCAATGATGTTTGTACCCTCAATCGGCGGCATCAGTCACAGCTTCAAGGAAGACACCAAACGCGAAGACCTGGTCACCGGTGCGCAAATCCTGGCCAGTGCCGTAGCTGCTGCAGCGTCCTGAGCCACGCAGTCCACAGGCATCTGCCGCGCCCCGGTTGCGCCCGACCTGTGAGCCATGCAAGGTGCGCCCATGAAAATTGCCACTTGGAATATCAACGGTATCAAGGCGCGCCTTGAGGTCCTGATTGCCTGGCTCAAGGAAGCCGATCCGGATGTTGTTTGCCTTCAGGAAATCAAGTCGGTCGACGAGAACTTCCCTGGCGGGGCGATCGAGGATCTGGGCTACAACGTAGCCACCCACGGCCAAAAGGGATTCAACGGTGTCGCCATCCTGTCAAAGAGGCCGTTCGATGAACTCATCCCTCGCCTTCCCGGTGACGAGAGCGATGAACAGGCCCGTTACCTGGAAGCGGTCATTCCCGGCGATGAAGGTATTGTCCGAGTCGCATCAATCTATTTGCCGAACGGAAATCCGGTCGACACCGAGAAATATCCCTACAAGCTCGCCTGGATGGAACGGTTAATCGCGCATGCGGAAGAACAGCTAAAGTACGAGGAACCGCTGGTATTGGCCGGTGACTACAACGTGATCCCGCAACCTGGAGATTGCTACTCGACGGATGCCTGGGCTAACGACGCACTCTACCTGCCACAAACGAAACAACGGTTCAGACAACTGCTCGGGCTTGGCCTGACTGATGCCCTGCGCGCCGTCACGCCTGAAGAACATATCTACACTTTCTGGGATTATCAGGCCGGTGCCTGGCAGCGGAACAACGGGATACGTATCGACCATCTCCTGCTTTCGCCGCAGGGAGCCGATCGCCTGAAATCATGCGAAACACTCAGCCACGTCCGTGGCTGGGGGAAACCATCCGACCACATCCCGGTCATGATCGAATTGGCCGTTTAGAAACCCTTCGTCGTCCCGGCCATCCGGCCCAATCGCAAGTGGATCCCAAGCCTCGTGCAAACCGCCCCTTCATCGAGTCGCATTGATCAGCGTTACTGGATCGTGCTCGGCGCATGTCTCACCCAGTTGTGATCATCGGCTTGTTGTTCGCGTACGGTCTCTATTTCAAACCCTTGCAGGCAGAGTTTGGCTGGTCGAGAACTTTTCTTTCCAGCTGCGCATCCATTGCCTTTCTGGTGATGGGCACTTTCGCATTCTTTGGTGGTCATATCACCGACCGCTATGGACCCAGAGTAGTTCTAGCAACGACAGGGACGATCTGCGGCGTTGGTTTTATGCTCATGTCGCAAGTCAGCCAGCAATGGCAACTGTTTGTCCTCATGGGTTTTTTTGTTGGGCTTGGCCTGGCAACCCACGATGTGGTGACCTTGTCCACTGTCGCCAAATGGTTCAAGAACTGGCGCGGCCTGATGACCGGTGTCGTCAAATCCGGCACGGCAGTTGGACAGATGGTGATCCCCCCGGTCGCAGCATTCCTGATCCTGAGTTGCGGTTGGCAGACGTCTCTGATCATTCTCGGGACAGCAGCAACCGTGCTTCTCATTATCGCGGCAATCCTGATGAAAGACCCGCCCGAGCATGAGGCGGACAGAGCCCAAGGTGGCACGCCGGGCTTGAGCTTTGGTGATGCGCGAAAAACACCCCAGCTCTGGATGTTGTGCGCGATCCAGTTTTCCTATCTGCCTACCCTCATAACGGTGCCATTGCACATCGTGGTCCATGGAATGGACCTCGGGATGACAGCAACTCTTGCCGCCTCGCTCCTTACGGTAACGGGTGGTGCCAGCATTGCCGGACGCCTCCTGGTCGGGACAATAGTGGACCAAATCGGAGGGCAACGCGCTCTGATCTTATGTTTCGTTCCGCTGATCACCAGCCTGCTGGCACTGTTTCTCCTCAAGGAGCACTGGGCCTTGTTTGCAGTGGTGGCGCTTTACGGATTTGCGCATGGTGGCCTGTTCACAGTCATGTCGCCGACAGTGGCTGAATATTTTGGCTTGCGTGCGCACGGCGCGATCTTCGGCCTTGTCTTGTTCTGCGGCACCATAGGCGGCGCAATCGGCCCGGTTTTGGCCGGCCGTGTCTTCGATGTGACCGGGAGCTATGACTGGGCCTTTATCAGCCTTTCCGTGCTGGTCAGCCTAGGACTGTTGCTCGTCCTGAAGCTGCCGCCTGTTTCAGCTTTCACAAAACACTAACCGCGCAATAGGGCAGCACAGAATGGCCCGTCTCAAAAACCCACAATCCCGGGGGATTACCCCAATGCTGATCCCAATCACAGTCAGCGGATATATTGAGCAGAAAGAGCAAATCCCATGATCACCGCAGCAGTGTCGCCATGACCGTACCAGGCTACAATGATCACGGTGCCAGATGCGATGTCATTTCCCGGCCACCTCAGACCTGGACTTCAAAAAAGTCTTGTGAAGCCGCAATACCAAGTGTGCTGAGCAAACCGGGCACAAAGCTGCAAGCAAACAGATTGAAAGCCAGGTACGAGTACGCCAACCCGTCAGGCGAGCGGCCCTTCATTTCGTTCTATGTCTATTGAGCCCCGATTTTCGCCCCATAAAAAGCGGGATCGAAATTCAGGCCGAGCTTGTAACTTTATAGACTTCAGCCCCAATTGCGAAACTCTGGCGCTGTGATGCCGGCTCTTAACCCGAAGTCGTTTCCGCCATGGCGATCCTCTCCCCGCATCTGGAAGATGGTGTGTTGCGGCGGTGCATCGCTGTTAAATTGATCGTAAACAGCTTTTTCTTTTTCCCTGTCATAAAGCGAAGTTGAGGGCATGAACCGCATGGTCATACCGCGGCGTGGTTTTTCCGACAGGTTCGGATCGGATTCATGAAACAGATAGACATCGTGCAGAGAAACCTGCCCAGCCTCAAGCACAAGATCAACGGCATCGTTTTCATCAAACTCTGATGCATTCAATTCAGCACTCAGTGTCAGATCGGGACTGAGGTTGCTGGAATGGGGGTGCAGGGTTTTGTCCCGATGCGAACCCGGGATCACCCTCAGGCATCCGTTCTCCACCGTGGCGTCATCAACTGCGACCCAAACCGTGCAAGTTGCAAGCGGATTGATCGCCCAATACTCACCATCCTGATGCCAAGGGGTCTTTCGCCCTTTCTTTGCTGGCTTTGCAAAGAAACTCATGTTCCACAAAATGATATCCGGCCCGATAATCTGTTCAACCATATCCAGGATCAACGGGTCGCGCGCAAAATCCAGGAACCCCAGATCGTAGTGCAGCAGTGTCGGGCAATAATCGACAAACCTGGGGAACCGCTCAACAAGCCGGGTGTGTGCGTCACGGATCCGCTTAAGCGTTTTCTCGGGCAGCCTGAAGTCCGGAATGATGTATCCATCCCGGTCATACTGTTCCTTCGCAGCGGCCCAATCCATGGCAAGTCCCCTTCCAGATTCGATATCCAGAAAGCTACTTCACACATTCAGGACGTGCAATGGCGGAAGCCGATCTGCCCAAGGCACCGCCTCTTCCAGGTCTGCCGCAAGACTGAGCAGCCTTGCTTCTTCGGCATGTCGCGTTCCAAACTGAATACCGAAGGGCAATCCCGTTGAGGTTTCCGCGAGTGGCAGAGAGATGGCAGGCAAGCCAGTGATGTTGTAGGGCACGCAAAACTACACAGGCTTTTCCGAGTGCCGGATGAATTCTTCCGCCCCCATATCTAGACTTAGTCCATATAATCCATTGGTCTCCGGCGGCAGGGCTGTGGTGGGCGCGACCCACACATCAAATTTGGAGAAGAATTCTCCGAAATCGCGGCGGATTTTGTTGAGATAACTCAGGGCATCCTGGAATGCGTAGGGGTCTGCTTTTTTGGAAGCCTCGTAAATGGCAAGCGTGACCGGCTCCAGAGTGTCCAGCCCGACCGCGCGTGCCAGCTTTGCCGCGAAATTGTCGAACAGACGGAAGTACCCAAAGAACCATACGGCTTCAAACGCTTCCATCACAGCATCAAAATCCCAAGGCGGTGCAGCCTCTTCCACTTCGTGGCCCATTTCATCCAGCAATTCTGCAGCGGCCTCAACGGCGTCTGCAATCTTCGGATCCACCGGATCACCGCTCAACGACTGCGAGCTGAAAGCAATACGTTGGGTATCCAGCTCCTCGTCCATGGAATCAAGAAAGGAAAGTTCCGGTTGCTGAACGACATAAGGATCACCCGGCTGCGGCATCCCGAGCACATCCAGCATTGCAGCGGCATCACGCACCGTGCGTGTCTGCACAAAATGCTGAGCCATGCCATAACCTGCCTCATCCAGATCTGGCCCCACGGAAACACGGCCGCGCGAAGGTTTCAGCCCAACACCACCGCACCAGGACGCCAGGATACGGATCGAACCGCCAATGTCAGAACCATGCGCGATAGGAACAATGCCAGCTGCGACGGCAGCCGCGCCACCACCTGTTGAACCGCCTGCAGAAAACCCTTCTTTCCAAGGTGTCGAAGTATTTCCGTAAAGCTTGTTTTCAGACGTGCCTGCAATGCAGAATTCCGGCACATTGGTGCGACCGATAATGTTTGTCCCCGATGCCTTCAACAACTTCACAAAGTTTGCATCATGCGGTGCCACGTAACCTTCACACAGGCGGCTGCCCCATTCAGTTTTACGCCCCCCGAGAAACGCTCCTGTGTCCTTCATCAGGAACGGCACGCCGCAGAATGGACCCTCCGGCAGCGTCTCTTCGCGCAAGTCATCTATCTGGTCCAGATTAAGTCTCAACCACGGTGTTTATCTTGGGATTGACCCGGTCGATTGCCGCCTTGGCTGCCTTGGCCAACTCGGCCGGTGTCACTTCGTCCTGCTCGACAAGAGCCGCCAGGCCCAGGCCATCGAACGATGCATATTCTTCTACGTCCATTGAACGCACCCCTCCAATTCAAATATTACATTCGCTTTGCCAGCGCGCGATGCTACGTCTCTACCTTGCCCCGGTCCAGCGAATTCCCAACATTACCAACCACGGAAATCAAATCTGAAACGCGCTTGACCTTCCATCGACTGGAAGGCCTATGTAAATGGACAGATTGATCAAACGAGCGATTCAAGATGGCCGATATAACTTTGATTCCACGGGTTGACTGGGCCTGCCGCCACACATGGAAGCAAGCTTCCATCAACACTCTATGGTGCCTGCTCGGTTGCTCAATTGGCGATCTGGGTACAATCGCTTTCTTTCAGTTTACCGGGATCCCCTGGCCTACTCTGGCAATCATGACACTTGCGATTGTCAATGGCCTGATGACGTCCATTGCACTGGAAACATTCATCCTGTCTCGGCAGATGGAACTTAAAGCGGCGTTCAGGACCGCGATTGGCATGTCATTCATTTCGATGGTCGCCATGGAAGCGGCCATGAACATCACTGATGTGTTGCTTACGGGTGGCGCACGGCTGACCTGGTGGGTTGTGCCGATCATGCTGCTTGCCGGGTTCCTCGCCCCCTTGCCCTACAACTACTGGCGGCTGAAGGCGCTTGGCAAAGGCTGCTGCGGCTAAGGGCGTGGTTGATCAAGAGCAGCGCCCGGGCGAAGTCAGGCTACCTTTGCCCCCTATCGCACAGAGTCCTGACGCTGGACTTGTGTTCATTGGTCAAATCAGATCGCCGTGGAAAACATTGCAGGATTGCCCCAAAAATCCACGCCAAGCGCGGCAGCGCGGCGGCGATGCTTTCGTTGAGATTGATGCAGCCTACTGGCAAGGATTGACCGGACTACAGGTAAACTCTCCTGCGGCGCTGCTCTATTGGATGCATCAAGCGAGACGAGACCTGATTGTCCTGCATCCCGGCCACAAGGATAAGCCAACCGGCACCTTCGCCCTGCGCTCACCCATTCGGCCAAACCCAATCTCGCTGACTATGGTCAGGATCCTGGAGATCGACCAAACAAACGGACGATTGAAGATCAACGCAATTGACTGTGTCGACGGAACGCCTTTGCTGGACATCAAACCGTGGCTGGAAAGCATTGATGTTCCCTTGAAGTAAACTGGCGGTGGTGCGACCTCAGCGATAGTCTGGCAAGATCAGGAGAGTACTTGTGGAGGGAAAAATGAAAATCGCCGACATACGAACCCAATTGCTTTGTGTTCCCTACGTTGATCCACCTCGCGCAGGTTACCGCATTTCCGGTGATATCGATTTGCTGGTGGTGGAAATCGAAACGGATGATGGAGTGATCGGTACCGGACATCTGCAGCCACTCTCTGGCGGTTTACGGACGCTGGAGATGTGTATCCACGAAATGCTGAAACCCCTGCTGCTTGGCGAAGATGCCCGACAAGTGGAAGCGCTTTGGCGAAAAATGTGGGACGCAACCTTCATACAAGGTCGCATGGGGATAAGCGTTATGGCCATGTCCGCCCTCGACATTGCCCTATGGGACGCAGTGGGCCGGGCGGATGCTAAACCGCTTTGGCAGATCTGGGGTGGCAGCGGTGCCCCTCTCCCCATTTATGGTTCGGGATGTTTTCGAGGGCTCGGCCATGACGGCATGATCGAGAAAGCGCACAAGTTTGTTGCCCAGGGGTTCAAGGCCATCAAGATGCAAGTAGCCCATGTGTTCAGCAACGACGAAGACGTCACAAACATGCGTGACATGCGGACAGCCCTTGGCGATGACATTGAGATCATGGTGGACGTGAACCAGGGCTACAACGCCGAGAAAGCCATCGCCGTCGGCCAACAGGTCGATGAATGCAATCTCACCTGGCTCGAAGAACCGGTCATGGCAGATGACTTTGAGGGTTACCATCAGATTGCGGACACCATCAAAACCCCGGTGGTGGGCGGAGAGAACCATTTCACCCACCATGACCTGAAACCATTCTTCGCCAGCGGCAAGATCCCAATCCTGCAACCTGATCTCATGCGTGGCGGGTACACGGAGCTGAGAGCGATCGCTGGTCACGCGCACAAAGCCGGAATCAAGATCGCCCCTCACCTCTTCCCGGAACTCAGCTGTCATTTGGTTTCGGCAATCGCGAACCCGTCCTGGCTGGAATATATGGGTTGGCACGATCACTTGTGGGTGGAACCGCTTCTCCCGGAGAACGGCATGCTGACACCGCCAAACCGTCCTGGCCATGGCATGGATTTCAAACCAGAATTGTTCACTGAATTTCCGTATCGGAAATAGGCGTCAATTAACCTTGAGTTGATTCAGAGACATAAATCCCGTTAAAAGTGTAGTATTTTGTTTGGCAACTCACAGGAGAGGTCAAATGACAACCAACACAATTAACGGAACCCTTGGGGCCGATACGCTTATCGGCACAATACAGGACGATCTCATCAACGGATACGATAGGGACGATGTTCTGAGCGGTGGCGATGATGAAATCTATGGCGGCGCAGAGGATAACACCATTTCCGGAGGCGACAGCTTCGACCTGCTTGACTATAGCCAGGCCACTCAAGGCTTAACGGTTGACATCTGCATCAGCAAAGCCTGGAGCGGGACCGATGGCGACACGATAACCGGATTTGAAGGCATTATCGGTTCAGAATTTTCAGACTCCCTGACCGGCACCAATGATGCCAACACACTGATCGGCAACGGCGGATCGGACATTCTGCATGGCAATGGCGAGGATGACTTTCTCGATGGCGGCGATGGTGCAGATATCCTGCGCGGCGATAGTGGCTTCGACATACTCTACGGCGGCGATGGGAATGATACAATCGCAGGCGGCGGCGGTGTCATCAATTGGATGCGGGGCGATGAAGGCGCCGACACAATCTCCGGCGGCACAATCATCAACTACATGTACGGCGGTGCAGGCAATGATACGTTCGTCTTCTCCACCAGCACACTCAACATTGATCGGATCCAGGATTTCAGCGACGGTGACACGATCCAGTTTTCGACCGCGGATTTCACCAACTTCGCCGCCGTTCAGGCGGCAGCAACTGACGACGGATCAACGACCACAATCCGTTACGATGCCAGCAACTGGATAGAGCGGACCGGTGTTACGGCAGCAGAACTAAGCTCGGACGATTTCAGCTTCGTTTAAGCGCCGCTCGATTGGAAAGGTGAAGCACGCATAGGCCGCCAACTATTTCTTTTTGGCGGCCTTTTCCTTCTTCTTTTTCTTCTTGCCGCCCTGCTCTTTCACAGGATCGTCCTTGACCCCATAGGCATCGGCCCTGGCTACAAGTTTTTCTGCTCGGGTCAGATGAGGCCGGTCAAACATCTCGCCGTCAATACCGATGACACCCACATTGCCGGCCCCCGCAAAGGCTTCGATAATTACTTTCGCCTTGTCTACTTGCGACCTCAGCGGTGTAAACGCGTCGTTGATGACCGGAATCTGCGCAGGATGAATGGCCATTTTAGAGGAAAAGCCATCCCTCAAGGCGTCTTCGGTCTCCCGTTTCAAGCCCTCAAGGTCACGAAAATTCACGTACACAGTATCGATCGCCTCGGCCTGCGCGGCATGTGCTCCAAACAGACAAAGATTGCGGGCCAGTTGGTAAGGCGGGAGCCATTGGCCGTTTTCGTCTCTGCTGGCGAGCGCGCCAATATCGGCGCTCAGATCCTCCGCCCCCCAACCAAGCCCCAGAAGCCTCGGTGTGGAGCCACCATAGGTTCCCAGTCCAAACATGGATCGTGCAGTTTCTGTGGCTATGGCAATGAGCTTGACTGTGCCTGTAGCCAGCGCCATCTCACTTTCTTTTGCCACCAGCATCTCGGAAAGCTTGCGGGCATTCTCTCCATCCCGGCATTTTGGAAGCAACACTCCTGCTGGGCGACCGGGCATGATGGCGTCAAGATCGCGGAATGCTTCCCCGTCCCCCAGGGGGTTTACCCGCACGAACGGCTTTGGACAGGCCTTGCGCATATCGCAGGTAAGCGCTTCAAGCGCGTCCCGGGCGATCCCGCGTGCCTTGTTACGTTCCTGCGGCGCGACAGAATCTTCCAGATCAAGGACCACTGCATCCGCATCGGAATCGAATGCCTTGATAATCTTGTCCTCATCGTTCCCCGGCACAAACAGGTAGGATCGCATTTTAGTTCAAACTCCGCGCTTCAAGCTTCCTCAGGTCTTTTGCGCATAAAGGCCTGACGTCTACATATAGCGACCAATACATCATTCTGGTTAAAACCCCGGTGCTCAAATTCAACAATTCCGGCATCAGGACGTGATTTGCTTTCACGCTTGGACATCACTTCCGTCTCACCGTGCAACGTGTCGCCCTGAAACATCGGTTTGGGAAACCTCACGTCTGTCATGCCAAGGTTGCCAATGGTGGTTCCCAATGTGGTCTCGCCCACTGAGATGCCAATCAGCAGGCCGAGAGTGAAAATGCTGTTCATCAGCGGTTCGCCCCACTCAGTCTGTGTCTCACAGAAATGGCGGTCAATGTGCAGTGGTTGCGGGTTCAGCGTGAAATTGGAGAACATCATATTGTCCATTTCCGTAACGGTGCGCCGCAGAGCGTGAACATAGACTTTTCCAATCTCAAATTCTTCGTAATAGAGCCCGCTCACAGCATATTCTCCGCGTTAGAATACCGATTGCACTTATCATTATTTGCACCCGATTCTTGAAGATGTTTGCGGCAGATTGCGCCAGAGACTTCCACATGCGTGACTTCACCAGAACACACACTCATAACGTGCAGAGAAGCATCGGTGAGTCGCTATGCGAGTCGCGGAATTCTTAAGGATCATACGCAGAGCTTTGGAATCAAAATTTCACGAAATCCCCATAACTTATTGAATCAAAAAGATTTTAAAGGAGAAAATCAGAACAAAATTCCCATTAATGCTTCGTTAAGCACCCCATCACTAGGACTCGCATAGAGAGAACCGAAAGGAGCAAGCGGACATGTTCGGGAGAGTTATGGATATGACGAGTTACCTGGTTATAGACGACTGCAACGATGATCAGGACAGGGCCATCGGGCTTCTGCAAAACCTGGAACTGGATGTCAGATTTGCATCTTCAGAAGACGAAGCCATTCAGGTTTGCCAATCCGAGAAACCAACCATGATCCTCGTGGCCGATGCTGGAGACAAGCGCAAGACCTCCACTATGCTGATCCGACTGAAGGCCATTGCAAGTCAGTTGAAGGAAAAGCCTTTCATCCTCATGCGCGCGCGATCACGACCCTGCCACGATAAGCTCGGCACTCATACACGGCGCGGATGATTGCATCATGAAACCGTTTGACGACGCTATTCTTGAAAACAAGCTCAGGCAAATTGGCGTCACCAGTTGATCCCGTTTCATGGTAACCTTCAACAATACAAGACGATCTTACAGACAAGGAGATTGCCGCATTCAAGACCCAGCTTCTTGAAATGCGCGCAGAGCTTCAGGCTCTTGTTGAAGACGGCGAATATGGCTATTGCATTTCAATTCGCGCCTAGAACCTGACCCTGCCCTGCGACAACAGTCAAAAGCGGCATTTAGAATGTCGCAACTCTGACATAAATCCGGAATATGGAGGGCTAGATAGCGCGTCCACAATGATCAGATTTGACCGCTGCTTCAGGAGTTTAACAAGTGAGTGCAGGTGTTCGCTCAGTATGGGCGCTCTTCATCGGTGTCGCCATACTTGCTCTTGGCAATGGCCTGCAGAGCACGCTCCTTGGCGTGCGCGCAACGGACGCCAGTTTTGCGGCTACAACCATCGGTTATGTGATGGCAGGCTATTTTGTCGGCTCTCTGATTGGCTCTGTCGTCGCGCCAAAACTGATCGAAAAGGTTGGTCATATCCGCGTGTTTGCGGCATTTGCCTCAATCGTCTCCACTACTTCGTTGTTGCATGCTGTCTTTGTCGACCCGGTTGCCTGGTTTGCTTTTCGGGTTGTAACAGGCCTCTGTATCGCCGGACTATTCATCGTCTCTGAGAGCTGGGTCAATTCAGCAGCCTCAAATGAGACGCGAGGCAAATTCCTGTCTGCCTATATGATGATCATCTTTGCGGCCATGGGCCTTGGCCAGTTCCTGTTGAACATTCCCGACCATAATGGCTTCATTCTATTCATCATCGTTTCGGTTCTCATGTCCGTGGCGCTCGTTCCCATGTCGTTGGCGAAGACCCCGGTCCCGGAAACGGAAAACCCTCGCCCGATCACGCTAAAGCAGATTTACGAACTCTCCCCGCTTGCAATCATTGCCTGTTTCTTCAATGGTCTCGGCCAGGGTGCTTTTTTCAGCCTTGGCGCTGTTTATGGGCAGGCGGTAGGGTTGAGCCTTGGTGAAGTTTCGCTCTTGATGGCGGTTCCAATGCTGGGGGTTATCGCATCGCAGTTCCCGATCGGCATGCTGTCTGACCGCTTTGACCGGCGTCTGGTGATGACCATCATCGCACTGCTGACTGGGCTGGTGGCGTTCGCGGGCCTGTCAATTGCAAATCTGGATCTCGTCTACAAAGTCGTACTGTTTGGTGTTTTCGGATCGTTGGCCCTGCCCCTCTATTCACTCGCCCTCGCCCATGCGAACGATTATCTGGAAAGCGACCAGATGCTTGGTGCCGCCGGAAAACTTGTCTTTTTATTTGGCATAGGCGCAACCGCCGGGCCGGTCGTTGCTGGTGAAATGATGGAACGCGTGGGGCCAAATGGCTTCTTCATTTTCCTTTGTTCCGTCTACGGCGCGATATGCCTCTTCGCCCTCTATCGCATGACACGCCGGGCGTCCCTGCCGCTCAAGGAGCAAGGAGATTTTGTGCTAGTATCGCCCCCCACCACATCTGTTGCCGCGACAGCGATCGCAATCGAGATTTCAGAATATCCGGAGGAACCCACCGAGGAACATACTTAACCAGCTCCTTATACTAACTTGGCCGTTTTGGGTCCAATCGCGAGATGCGCCTGATTTGATTGCCGTTGGTTCTTTCATGAGCCGGGTCCAGGCATCACATCCGGCGGCAAGACAGTCTGCCTGATCTTCAAGGAGGCGGTTGGAGAGCCCGTTTTCCTGAAGAGATTGCCAGACCTTCCCGACCCGATTGAGCTCCGGTGATCTGGCGGGCAGGAAGATCAGGGTCAGGGTCTTCGGCCCCTTCACCTCGCCGGATGTGTGCCCCGGCGCGCGGTCCATCAGGACGGCGGCCTGAGCGCCTTTTGCAACGGGCCGGCTGATCTCCTTGTGACCTGCGCCCTATGGGTCCCGTGTTCATAAGGGGAGTTCTGTTTCCTCATACATCATCTGGTTGCTGTTATCGAGCGCGCGGGGAGTGGAGTATCCCACAAGCTCTAGCGAGCCGCCTGCGGTTGAGGGGGCCTCCATATGCTGAAGGGGGTCTGATGTTGTTGTCATCATATCTCCACAGTTCCAGGGCTCGCCGAGCGTCAGCGAGACCGACAAAGACCTCTTCGTTCAGCAGCTCATCACGCAAGCGCCCGTTGAAACTTTCCACAAAACCGTTCTGCATTGGCTTTCCCGGCTCAATGCAAGGCCAGCCCACACCGCTCTCATTCTGCCATTCCAGGAGGGCTCTGGAGGTGCGTTCGGTGCCGTTGTTGCTCACGACCGTGTCCGGCTTGCCATAGAGCCTGATCAGGCGGTCCGGTTTCCGGGCCACGGTTCGCCTGACAAGGACGTATCGGCCACCAGACACAGGTATTCGCGGGTATAGTCATCGATCACCGCCAGTATGCGCAAACGGCGGCTCTCGGGCGAACCATCCGGCACAAAGTCCAGGGACCAGCGTTCTGAAGGCCGTGACGGTACAGTCAGTGGTGCTCTGGTCTTGGGGTTCAAAAGATCCAGGCTCTCCTTGAGGATCAATTTGTCCAGCTCAAGGGGGGTCACGGATGACTTTATCGTCTGGCCGCATTGAACGGTAGCGAGAGACCCGCCGGTCAATCCCTGCCAGATCACAGGCACGGCGCTGTGACAGTCCCTTATTCTTCATAGCCCGGTCCACGGCATCTCTCCTTGCACCGGGCGTCAGACGTTTTTTCCGGGCATTTCCTTCAACGTCGAGTTGTCGGGCATCTGCCCGGCCAACAGTTTCTTCAGCTTGCGGTTCTCATCTTCAAGTGATTTGAGCTTCCTGGCATCGGACACTTGCATGCCACCCTGCCTGGAACGCCACTTGTAAAAGGTGGCATCGCTGATGCCGTGCCTGCGGCATGGCTCTGCTGCCGAAAGCCCTGCCTGATGCTCCTTCAGCATCCCTGTGATCTGTTCTTCACTGAACCTTGATCGCTTCATCCTCCGTCGCCTCTCTCAAGAGAACAGACTAACCTCAAACCAAGGACTATTCAGGGGAGCAGGTCAAACCAGCTAAAGATAAAGTTTTGAAAAGACGCTTATAAACACGAATGCCGGGGAAACACCCCGGCATTCGGTACTCACTCCGAGCCAACAGGCCCGTACGCAACTAACTATCACGTAATCTAGGCCGTGTGACTTAAAATTCCCTAAATCATCTCGAGAAAGTCGCAGCAAACCCTGTATTGTTTTGGCACAAAACAGCTTTGCAGGATGGCGTTGCTATCGGAGAGTGCCAGATCTGTCTAAAAACGGAACTGTTCGGAGAGTACCCGCTCTTCCAGACTGTGCCCTTCGTCGAACATCAGGCGCACAGACTGTTTCTGGTCTTCACGGATATGAACTTCACTGACGTCCCGGAACTCATCGTGATCGGCCACGGCGCTCACAGACCGTTTGCCACCCTCCAGGACCTTTATGGTCACTTGCGCCTCACAGGGTAAAATTGCGCCGCGCCAACGCCGCGGCCGGAACGCACTGATCGGGGTCAGCGCAAGCAGTGGGGAGTTTATCGGCAAAATTGGTCCGTGGGCAGACAGATTATAGGCGGTTGAACCAGCGGGGGTGGAAAGCAATATTCCATCGCAAATCAGTTCATCAAGGCGCGTCCGCTCATCAATTGCCAGCTCAAGCTTGGCAGCCTGATAGGTCTGCCTCAACAGTGAAACTTCGTTGAAGGCAAGGGATTCATGGTTCTTTCCCGCCGTATCTGTCGCCACCATGCGCAGGGGATGCACCACAGTGATTTCGGCACAGGTCAGGCGTTCCATGAGTTCATCTTCCCGATACTCATTCATCAGGAAACCCACCGAGCCCCGGTTCATGCCATAGATGTTTTTGCCCGTTGAAACGAACTGGTGCATGGCTTGAAGCATGAAACCATCGCCGCCAAAGGCGACAATAACATCGGCATCGTCGGGGCTGGTTTCAGGAAATTTCTTACCGAACAGCGCAAGGGCAGCCTGCGCTTCAGGCGCATCGCTGGCAATGAATGCAACTTTCCCTACGGCCATGTCATTCTCGGATCAACAATTCGAGCGAGGCTCATCGTGCCACAGGTAAGTGATGTGAACTAGGAAAAACCGGCAGAGGTTGCTCTTTGCCCCTGCCGGTCAATTTTTTCTAGAGCGAGTGCTTTGGCGAGGTCATCCTTTTGCAAATGGGCTTCGCCTAGATACTCGTGCACACCTTTATGCTGCGGGTGTTTTCAAGTGCAGCGAGGTAATACCGAATGCCGACGTCAATCAGGCCAAGCTTGCAGTGAGAATATCCAAGTAGATTGAGCACGTTCGCATCGTTTGGACGATCCAAAGCATTCAGCGTGGTGATCGCTGTGCGGTAGTTGCCGGCCTTGATCTGAGCATTTGCAAGCGTGAGCTCAGGCACCTCTGATGGGTTCCTGAGGGTAAACAAATTCGGATCGGCCGAACCAGAGTTGAAATTCTGGCGCATGCGCCATTTTTTCTGACCTTTTTCTTGAGTTTCTTGGCTTTGGACTTGGCGGCGGGAGGCCAGTTCGGTGGAATTGGCTCACAGCCGGCGTGGTCACAACTGACGCAGCCGTCACGCCTCCTGCTACTGCCAGCAAGGCCGCAAATGCGATGGCGTGAGCATAGAGAGGTCTAAAGACGAGTTTTTCATTCTGTTCTCCGATAAATCCCTTAACGCCGACGGAGGCGTTGATCGGGAAGTTTTCGCGACCGGCGGCGCCAATATAGGAAAACTTGTTATAACAAGCCAACGGATTGGTGGCGAATTCGAAGAATATCGATCACAGTTTGTCGGTTGCAGATCAAATGAAAACGGCGGGAGTCAAACTCCCGCCGCCTGTTGAGCTTCCGTCAGTCTGTGCTGATCAAATCAGAATCTAATTCCTGTCGTCGAACGAGTTCAGACGGTTCTTGCGTCCAAGACTATGACTTGCGAGTGTCTGGAGCTTTTGAAACCTCATCCCCTCGCCTTTATCGTTGCTGCTGGTGAACCAGTCACCATCGCGCGTGATTGCCCCGCACATGGGTTTGCCATCGGTCCAGTTGGACCAGGACACACAAAGCGTATCGTCCTGAACCCACCACTTGCCGCGATCCTGGCGGTTTAAAGGCGCGCCCACGCAGATCGCCGTTGGTGCTACCTGTAATCAGCATGTCATAACCGGAGACCTCGGCCTTGTAGTTACTTGGGAACAATTCCATGATTTCATTGGCAGCAAGCATGTCCTGCTTGTTGCTATCGTCTGCCGCAAGGGCAACGGAGCCAACTCCACATCCAATCGCCGTCAATGCAATCAGGGCAATTTTTTTCATCGAACACACGTCCTTGTTTATCTTGGTGCGCATACAAACATCGTGCGAATAGAATTCGCCGATCACAGTTAAAATTTGATGAGCTTCAGCGGCGGCTTTTCAACTTTTGCCGTGGCTGGAATACATCAAACGCACAAAAGCACAACACATTAGCGTGAGAATGATGCGAGCACTTCGTCCACCGTCGAAACGGTCGCCACAAGTTCCATCGCCCGCAAAGCCGCTTCGTGTTGCGCCACGGTTCCGGTCGAGCAGGCATCACTGACAACCCAGGTATCGAATCCCATGTCAGATGCATGCCGCACGGTAGATTCAACCACATAGGCAGTGGACACTCCCGCACAGATCAAGCGCTTCGGCCTGTAGAGGTTGACGGCCTCCTCCAGGTTGCAGCCGTAAAACCCATTGTTCCGGGTGTGCGTGACCACCAACTCGGTATCGAGCGGCTCAAAGCCATTCAGAAACTGAACACCCCAACTGCCCTCCGCCCAGGCGCCGAGTTCGACCCATTGGCGAAAGATGAAATTGTTTTTAATGACATCCGCATGATCCGGCCGCACCGCGAGCCGCACGTGGATAATCGGCACACCCACTCTTCGCGTGCCGTTCAGAAAATAGCGCGCTGTCTTGAGGGTTTCCTCGCGCCATTCAGCACCGTCAGAAATGCCAACCTTAATCTTTCCATCGGGATGGCAATTTTCATTTTGATAGTGCAACGCGATCAACAGATCATCGCTTCGGTGCTTGTCCATCATGCCTCATCACTCCCTTCAGTTTTCTGCAAGGTCTTGATGATGGCAGGGAAATACTCATCGCCATAACCTGCCGCAATTGCAGTCTCAAAAGTGCGCCGCGTCGCTTCAGCGCCTTCCACTTTGATGCCATGTTCTTCGGCAAGGCTGATCGCGTAGCCCAAATCCTTCAGCGCATAGCTGGTCGGGAATGCGCGCTCTGGAAATTCTCCCGGCAGCAGCGCCTTGTGGCCGTGATTGGCCAGGGCGAAGCTGTTGGCCGAACCAAGCTCGAATGCATCAAACAACACCTGCCCGTCCACGCCAGCGTCACCGGCTATGGTCAATGCTTCGGACAGTGCGGTAACCGTCTGAAAAAGCACCATGTTGTTCATTTGCTTGACCACCTGACCGGCGCCGACTTCGCCGCAATGAAGAACCTCTTCGGCAAAGCAGAAAAGCACCGGCCGGATCCGCTCAAAAATCTCTTTGCTGGCACCAGCGAGGACAAGCAGCGTTCCCGTCTCCGCTGCCGCGCGCGTCCGGGCGACCGGTGCATCTGCATAGGCAACGCCGAGAGCGGCAAACTCGTCGCGCAACTCGCGGCTCAGTTTTACGGATGTTGTACCAAGATCAACAACTGTCTGACCGGCACGGACGCTGGCCAGCAGACCATCTTCTGCCCTGCAAAGCGCCTCCAGTTCCTTGTCTCCCGGGAGCGAAAGCAGGATCATGTCTCCTGCATCGACGCAGGCGGCAATGCCATCTGCGATCTCCAGCCCATGCTTTTGCAAGCGGTTCAATGGGTCTGCCGACAAATCAAACCCACTAACCCTCGATACGGCTTCTCCAAGGCCTTTCTGCAATATGTGCCGGCACATGGACTCGCCCATGACACCGAGGCCAATGAAGCTGACATGGGGCTTGTTGCCTCTGATCCTGTTATCCGCCATTTTGTGCGCCTGACCTTGCAACCGTTTCTGTTTCGTCTACACCAATGTGTACGACGTGACAAACCGGATCAGTGAAGGACCTCCTCATGACCAAAAACGCTCTGATTGCGGGTGCCACCGGCATAATCGGCCGGCATGCCATGGCTCATCTCAACGCTCTACCTGGTTGGAGCGCAATCGGGCTGGCACGCAACAAACCGGGCGACATGTGTGCCTACCCGTTTATGCAATTGGATATGCTCGATCCTTCACTCAATAAGGCCTCAAAAAGTGTGCTTTCCCAGACATCGCACCTCATTTATAGTGGCTTCGTGCAGCCGCCGGGTATGAACTGGGCTGAATTGAGCGCGTTAAACGCGCAAATGTTCGAGGGTTTGATGGACTTGGTGCCGGATTACATGCCGGATATGGAGAGAGTTGTGCTGATCCAGGGGCAAAAATACTATGGCAGTCATCTCGGCCCGTTCAAAACCCCAACCAAGGAAGACGACGCCCGCCACGAGCTCCCGAATTTCTATTTCGATCATCAGGACCTGTTGATGGAACGATCGGCGAGCGAAAGTTGGGACTGGGTTTGCCTGCGCCCACACATTGTTGCTGGTCTTGCACCAAAATCTCCCATGAATCTGATCATGCAGATCGGCATCTACGCAAGTCTCTGCAAGGAGCTCGGCACACCGCTCAATTTTCCGGGCAAACCATCGGCGATGAAAACCCTGCAACAGGCGAATGACGCCCGCCTCATCGCCCGCGCGATCGAATGGGCAATGACCGAACCCCGCTGTGGCGGCGAAGCCTTCAACATCACCAACGGCGATCTAATTCGCTGGGAAACAATGTGGCCCATCATTGCAGAAGAGTTCGAACTGGAGCCGGGACCGGCCCGATCCCTTTCGCTTGCCGAATTTGGGGCGCAACATGCCGAGCTCTGGAAGGAAATCGCAAGCCGCGAAGACCTGAACGAAGGAGATTTGACAAAACTCGTCGATTGGGCTTTCGGCGACTACGTCTTCAATATCGACTGGGACGTGGCCGCCAACACTATCAAGGCCCGAAAGTTTGGCTTCCACGATTGCCTGGACACCGAAGACATGATGCGCGACTTGCTAAAGCGGTTGCGGGCGGAGAAATGGATACCGTGAAGACAAGTGCTCTGATCGATTGAGAGAGAGACTTGGAATGGATTTGGGATACCCCTGCCCTTGTTGCGGCTTCATTATGTTTGACGAACTCCCAGGCAACTATGACATTTGTGAAATCTGTAATTGGGAAGATGGTCATGTCCAGTTGAGGTATCCTCTGACTCGCGGAGCCAATCGTTACTCGTTGCTAGAAGGCCAAAAAAGAATTTTGGGCAAGTTATACCATCGCTCAATGCTCCCACCCGATGGGCCCCTTCGCGCCCTCCGATTGAGATGACGCGCCCTGGTTGATGCCTGAGGGTGTTCCAGGCTTGGCAGCAGTGATCTGCGATGTCGTCGCAGGTCTTGAAAACGAGGGTCGAAAGCCAGGTGTCCCGGATGAACGGCCAGACGTTCTCGACCGGGTTCACCTCTGGTGCCCTTGGCGGCCGTGGGACGAGGGTGATGTTGTCGGGGACAGCCCATTTGGGTGAGCTCTGCCCTGCCGCCCGATCAGGGATCAGGAGGGCGTGTGCCCCGGCCTCGACCTGTTGACCGATGAGCTTGAGAGGCTCAGCCATGGGGTGAGTGTCGCACCAGGGCATGCCCCGCCCGTCGCCCTTGGCTCTGGCAGGGCAGAGGGCGCCGAAGAGACAGGCCCCTTCGGTCCGCTGATCGTGCGGCGCGCGGGGCCGCGTCCCCCGCCGCGCCCGGCGTCGCGTGCGTTTGTTCTTCTGACCCATCCGGGCTTTGTCCTGAACCCGGAGCTCTATCGGCTTGCCGCCACATTGGGTGCGGATGTGGTCGACGACGTCGCAGACGTTTTGTTGAACGCCTCGATGACCTCGTCGTGCTGTGCGTCGTGCTGCGGGCGGGCGGAGAGTTTGGCGAACCCAATGGCGACCCCCAATGGCGAACCCGATGGCGCGAAGGTCCCGTCCCGGCGTCTGACGACTGACCGGGACGCCCGGTTCCTCCTGCGCCCCCTGCGCCAGATCGACCCGCCGCCAGCGCCCGATGCCGTCCATATCGGGCTTTGGCCCCGCCTCAACAGTCGCTGCCAGCGACGTGCGGTGTTCGTCTGTCAGGATCGGCGTCTTTGCGGGCGCCTTGCGGGTCACCAGGGCCGCCGCGCCGCCGGCCTTGAAGCGCAACACCCGTCCCGGATCACCTGCAGGCCCCCGCCGCCGGTGCGCGCGGCCTCGCGGCGAGACCCACCGTCGAGGATCACCGCCAAGGCAAGAAGCTGCCGCGTCTGATCCGCCTCTTCGCTCTTGCGCGCTGTGCGAGGCAGGTCATCGCCCAGAAAGTCCGCTCTCAGTTGACCAGCCGCTGCCATGGAAAACCTCCCTTGTTTTCCATGCTGAAGCATGCCGAACATCGATTGGGGCCCCCTCGGAGAGCCTGAGCCAGTCAGCCGCAGTATTACCGCTGCACATCAAAGATTGCCAAAACTTCAAGCGAGATGAAACGTGGCCGCCTCTTTCAGAGGCCGAAGCACAGTCGAGTAATATTCTTGTCGACGGGTCAAGTTACTTTGAAGCTGCTGCTGAGGACGAACCTGAGTATTATTGGCGAAAATAGCAACTGTGCATCAATCAACCCTCGCCAATCGCTCCTTCTCGTTCGTGATCGCCGTTTCCAGACTCTCCATGAACTCATCCGCACTCAATCCTAGCGGAATGGGTGGCAGATACGACACTGTGATCTTGCCCGCTTTTTTGTCGAAACCATTCTGCGCCCAGTAGACGCCTGAGTTCATGGCCACAGGCACCACAGGCAGTTTCAGCTGTTTGTAGAGCAAAGCTATGCCGCGATTATAAGACTCGCGGGCATCCAGTGTCTGCCGGGTACCCTCCGGGAAAATGAGAATACTGCGGTCTTCTTCAAGTACCACTTTCGAACCCGCCATGAGTTGGCGCATGGCCGCCACACCTGCTGCCCGGTCTACGGCGATCATCGGCGAGCGTTTCAGGAACCAGCCTATAATGGGATATTTGTAGAGTGACTCTTTCAACACCACCGCAATGTCTGGGACCAGCACGTTGAACACCAGCGTTTCCCAGGATGACTGATGATTGCTCGCGTAAATAACCGGCCCATCACCAAATTTGTTCTCAAGCCCGATTTCCCGGTGCGTGAGACCGACGATCCATTTCAATCCAAAAATTATTCCGCCCGACCAGAGCCGGGAGAACTTCCGCACAATGCGCGGGCTGCCAATGACCATGAACAACGGCACCGCCAAGCCCAGCACCAGGGTCCAAAGACCGAAAATCACGTCGAAGAGTTTTGAGCGCAAGACGGTCATCTATTCAGACATTCATCGCCTCGCCCGGATTTCTAGAATGGGACCTCATCGTCCAGATCGCGCGAGAAGTCGCGTGACGGTTGCTGGGAACCGCGGTCATCCATCGGGCTGCTGGACTGGCCGAAACCACCGCCGCCGCCAAAGTCACCACCGACCCCGCCGCCACGGCTGTCGAGCATGGTAAGCGTGGAGTTGAAGGCCTGCAAAACGATCTCGGTGGTATATTTGTCCATGCCGCTTTGGTCCTGCCATTTGCGGGTCTGGAGTTGGCCTTCAATATACACCTTCGCGCCCTTCTTCAGGTAGTTCTCCGCAACCCGGCAAAGCCCCTCGGAGAAGATCACAACACGGTGCCATTCGGTCTTTTCGCGCCGCTCTCCGGTGTTCCGGTCCTTCCAGTTTTCTGAAGTTGCGATGCTCAATTGAGCGACCGGCCTGCCATCTTTCGTTTGACGGATCTCAGGGTCAGCCCCCAGATTGCCCACAAGGATTACCTTGTTTACTGATCCAGCCATATCAAACCCTTCCCTGCTAGACTCCGGCACTTCCGTTCGTGTCATCGAAGCGATAAAGTGGGCGGACCATAGACGAAATACCTGCAAAGCCGCCAGCAAGTGGGCCGCTTATCCACAATGTTCTATCATTGTTCTATACCAATATACACAAAAGATCAAGCCTGAAGGACCTCATACATGAACCGCATCATTTCAACCGAGAACGCCCCTGCCCCATTCTCAGATTATGCCCAGGCCGTCGAATCCCCCGCAGGTGTCCGAACGCTTTACGTTTCTGGTCAGGTCGGCGCACGACTTGATGGAACATTGCCTGACGAAGCGCTTGAGCAGCATGAAAACACCTGGAAGAACCTCTTTGCCATCCTTGCCGCCGCAAACATGGGATCTGAAGACATTGTCGACGTACGCTGCTTCATCAACAGTCACGACCAAGTCGGCATCTACCGAGAGGTCCGCGACCGCATGCTGAACGGCGCGACCCCTGCCTCGACCATGGTCGTCGCCCCATTGGCAAACCCGGACTGGATGGTGGAAGTGGCTGTAACAGCGGCGAAGGGTTGAGCTGGCACAAACAACTCTTGCCCCCCAGGAAATCTTCGTTGTTGCGCAGTCCTTTGGCTGTTAGTACCCCCGGTTTGCAACTCAAATGGGACCAGTCCTGGTATCGGCATGGCGCGTCCACAAAAGCAAGATAGTCCCACCCTCCGAGGCGAGCGCATGTACGCCCTCGCACGCGAACTGTTTCCGATTACGCGCAGTATTACCGGCAACGGCGTTCGGGAAACCCTTGAAATTTTGCAACGCGAACTCCTGAACTTGCAGACTTACGAGGTGCCAAGCGGCACATCGTGCTTTGACTGGACGGTTCCGCCCGAGTGGAATGTGCGCGACGCCTATATTACCGCCCCGGACGGAAAGAAGTTCGCTGAGCTGAAAGAACACAATCTGCATCTGGTTGGATATTCAGAACCTGTCACAGTGACATTGGATCTGGCCGAACTGCAATCACATCTTCATTCGCTGCCAGAGCGCCCTGAGGCGATCCCCTACGTGACGTCTTACTACAAGCGCAACTGGGGCTTTTGCCTGTCGCACAAGGAACGAGAGGCCCTACAGCCTGGCGGCTATGAGGTGTTTATCGACAGCACACTCGACGATAAAGGCCACCTCACCTACGGCGAGTGCTTTCTGCCTTCGACCACTGGAAGCAATGAAGAGATATTCCTCTCAACCTATGTGTGCCACCCTTCAATGGCCAACAACGAACTATCAGGCCCGGTGGTAGCAACCGCACTTGCCAACTGGCTGGCAGACCAGGCCGAACGCCGCTTTTGTTACCGGTTCGTCTTTATCCCTGAAACCATCGGAGCGATCGTCTACCTCAGCCGCAACCTGAGGCACCTGCAGGAACACACTGTTGCCGGCTTCAATATTTCCTGTGTGGGCGATGACGACACCTATTCCTATCTGCCATCTCGGCCCGGTGATACCTTAAGCGACGACATCTCAAAACATGTGCTCGACAATCTGGTGGGTGAATACATCAGTTACACCTTCCTTGATCGCGGTAGTGATGAACGCCAGTACTGTGCGCCGGGTGTTGACCTGCCGGTGGCGTCGGTCATGCGGTCCAAGTTTGGTGCCTATGGCGAATATCATACGTCAGACGACAATCTGGACTTCATCAGCCCCACCGGTTTAAACGGGGGATTTGAAGCCCTTCGTCATTGTTGCCTTAGCCTTGAGGCCAACAAGACTTACAAAGCTACAGTTCTGGGCGAACCACAGCTTGGGAAATACGGCCTCTACCCATCGGTGCGCAAAGCGGGAGATCCGAAACCAAAAGACATGCTAAACATTCTGGCCTATTCAGATGGAAGGACGTCGCTGCTGGACATTGCCCAGCAAATCAATCAACCCATATGGAACCTGGCGGAACCGGCAGAAAGGCTGCGACAAGCAGGCTTGCTGGATGATGTCACAAACGAAAGATGAGACTTCGATAATCATGAAGAAGCACGATGCCTATGTGAAATTTGGAGAACGCGCCACAACGTACGGCGAGCAATACGAAAAACCAGATCTCGCAGCCACGAAATATCCGGCCAATGTCTTCCGCCTGAACGCGTTCATCAACCTGTTGAACGACATCAAACCCAAGAAGGTCATCGACATTGGCTGCGGCACCGCCGACCCTCTCATCGCCATGCGCAAGGCCGGGCACGACGTACACGGTTTCGACTATGCAGAAGAGATGGTCGAAGTAGCCCGGCAGAATGTGGTGAAAGCCGGTTACCCTGAAGACATCGTGTTTCGTGACAACATGGAAGACATCACGAATGCCAAATCGGGTGAATATGACTGCGCCATCGCCCTCGGCGCTGTCTACTACGCGCGTGATTTCGGCAAGACGATCTCGAGCATCGCGAACCTGCTCCCCAGCGGCGGACACATGATCATCACCCTCCGGAATGATCTGTTCTCCATGTTCTCCATGAACGACTACAGCGTGGAGTACATGTACCGGACGTTCTTCCCGAAAGATAAACTGTCCTCCGACCTGCGCGAAAAGCTGGATCGGATGATGGAAGAACGCTACAAGGTTGAAGATGTGGAGCGTGCGTTCGAGACGATCGATGACAAATTGGTCCACACCTACAACCACAACCCGTTGACGGTTCAAGCCGACATTCTGTCCCCGCACGGGCTTCAGCAGCAGGGCTTGTACTTCTACCACTTCCACGCGCTGCCCCCGATCTTCGAGCACTCCGACAAGGAGGAGTTCCGCCGCCTGAGCGCAGAGTTCGAAAACAATCCCGCCGACTGGCGCGGCATCTTCATGTGCTCCACATTCATCGTTCACGCCCAGAAGATTTAGGCACAAATACCGTTGCTGCTGGCGCGTACTTCCAGCAGCAACGAAGTCGCCATTCGAGTATCACGATTATCGATTGCCATCCAGCCCGTCTTTACGAGCTTATGGCAGACGAAGCGAGTTTCACAATATAATCCGAATCGTCATTGTTGTTGCGACACTCGGGCAGCATCCAGTTCCAGGCTAGCGGGTTAAATCGCCGGCGCGATCTCAACAACCGAGACAATGAGCATTTTGTGACAAATATTCTCTTCTCTGCCGTTCTGCCGGTTTTCGCGTTATTGGCTATTGGGTTCGCGCTTGGCCGTGCGGGTGTCTTTGACCAGATGATGGCGGCGGCGATCAACAAGTTTGTTTTTCTGATCTCTGCCCCGGCACTAATCTTCGGCCTTCTCGCCCAGGCCCCTTTTGAGAATTTCAATTGGCTCGCAATTGGCGCCTATCTGGCAGTCGATATCGTCATGTATGCAACTGGCTTTTCCGTTGCGTATTTCCTGTTCAAACGCGATGCGAAAGAAGCGCTCTTAATCGGACTGGCAACAGCCTTCGCCAACCACATCCTGTTCGTTCTGCCGATCGCCAGATCCCTCTTTGGCGAAAGCGCTGTGATGCCGATCCTGGCGATTGGTATCGTCGATATCATGCTGATATATGGTGCCACGATGATTATCCTGGATGCCGCCAGCGGCGCCGATGGATCAGTCTCTCGCGTGCTGATGGGATTTCTGAAAAATCCCCAGGTTTGGGCGATCTTTGGCGGTCTCTTGATCGGGCTTCTTGGGATCAACCTTGCCAAGGGAATCCAGGTTTTCACCAATTTCGCAGGGAGCACTGCTGCACCCTGCTCGCTCTTTGCTCTGGGAATAATCCTCAGCCGCGAGGAAGATCAACCAGATTTGGCTCTGCCACTCGTCGCAACCGGATTGAAGTTGTTCCTTTTCCCGCTGCTTTGCTGGGTCGTCTTCTTTCACCTGCTGGAGATCCGTTTGGATTGGGCAAAGCCGGCAATGATCGTCGCGGCATCTCCGAGTGCCGCGATGCCGTTCATTCTCGCGCTGAATTATGGCGTGCGAACCGGGACCGTCGCACGAATTCTCCTCTTCACCATGGTCGGATCATTGACGACAGTGTCGTTCGCTGCAGGCATTTAGACAAAATCTGCATGACAGCGGATGGGGCACCAGCCCCAACATCCTGACAAAGCCTGTCAGCGGCCGCTTATTCCGCGGTGGATCATCACGGTGATCTGATAGACGCGTTGCACCGTTTAAGTTATCCAGTAGCCATGGCCAGACCGCAGCAGAAAACCATCTCGATCCAGGGCGCCCGCGAACATAATCTCAAGGACGTTTCGCTTGAGGTTCCGCGCGATGAACTGATTGTTTTCACAGGTCTTTCCGGTTCAGGGAAATCGTCGCTTGCGTTTGACACCATCTATGCTGAGGGGCAACGGCGTTATGTAGAGTCCCTGTCCGCCTATGCACGCCAGTTCCTGGAGATGATGCAGAAGCCGGATGTGGACCAGATCGACGGCCTGTCGCCCGCCATTTCCATCGAGCAAAAGACCACCTCACGCAACCCGCGCTCCACGGTGGGCACTGTCACCGAAATCTACGACTACATGCGCCTGTTGTTTGCGCGTGTGGGTGTCCCTTACTCGCCCGCCACTGGCCTGCCGATCGAGAGCCAGACCGTCACCCAGATGGTGGACCGGATAACAGAGCTGGAAGAAGGCACGCGCCTCTACTTGCTGGCCCCCATCGTGCGCGGGCGCAAGGGTGAATACCGCAAGGAATTCGCCGAGCTCATGAAAAAGGGTTTCCAGCGAGTGAAGGTAGACGGGACCTTCCACGAGATCGAAGAGGTCCCCGTCCTCGACAAGAAATTCAAGCATGACATTGATGTGGTGGTGGACCGAATCGTCGTGCGTGGAGATCTGGGCAACCGGCTGGCAGACAGTCTGGAAGCCGCCCTTGAGCTGGCAGACGGCCTGGCCATCGCAGAATTTGCCGACAAGCCTCTGGACGCAGACCAGACCGCCGAAGCCGCAAAGAACAAGTCCAAGAACGAAACCCACGAGCGCATCATCTTTTCGGCCCGGTTCGCCTGCCCCGTCTCCGGCTTTACCATTGATGAGATTGAACCGCGGCTCTTCTCGTTCAACAACCCGTTTGGTGCCTGCCCCAAATGCGATGGCCTGGGCACGGAAATGAAATTCGAGGCCAACCTGGTTGTACCTGATGGGGCCCTGTCGCTGTCCAAAGGTGCTGTTGCCCCATGGGCCAAGACTGGCAGCACATCGCCCTATTACATGCAAACGCTCCAGGCCTTGACGAAGCACTACGGCGCCTCCATGGATGCCTCATGGGACGCTCTCCCCTTCGAGGTTCAACACGCTGTGCTCTATGGGACGGATCTGGAAGAGATCACCTTCGTCTATGACGATGGCCTGCGCACCTACAAGACCAAAAAAGTCTTCGAAGGCGTCGTCGGAAACATCGAGCGCCGCTGGCGCGAGACCGATTCCAGCTGGGTACGCGAAGAGCTCTCCCGCTTCCAGTCTGATCACCCTTGCGATGCCTGTGGCGGCTACCGGCTGAAGCCGCAAGCAAAGGCCGTAAAGATTGACGGCAAGCACATTGGCGAAATTTCGCTCATGTCCATCCGCGAAGCCGATGAGTGGTTCAGGGCCATTGACAGCGCGCTGAGCGCCAAGCAGCGCGAGATCGCCGTGCGCATCCTGAAGGAGATCCGCGAACGCCTGAAGTTCCTGAACGACGTGGGGCTCGAGTACCTCACGCTTTCGCGCACTTCCGGCACGCTTTCGGGCGGCGAAAGTCAGCGCATCCGCCTCGCTTCTCAGATTGGATCCGGTCTCACCGGCGTGCTCTACGTCCTTGACGAACCATCGATCGGCCTGCACCAGCGAGATAACGAACGCCTCCTGCAGACGCTCCGCCATCTGCGCGATCTCGGCAATACCGTGCTCGTGGTCGAGCATGATGAAGATGCGATCCGCACGGCCGATTACGTAGTCGACATAGGCCCTGGCGCCGGCATCCATGGCGGCGAGATTGTCGCTTCCGGCAAGCCGGAACAGGTGATGCAGAATCCCAACTCGCTGACCGGGCAGTATCTGACGGGCATGATGCAAATCCCTGTGCCACACAACCGAAGGCAAGGCGATGGGCGCGAGTTGAAAATTGTCGGTGCGACGGCAAACAATCTGAAGAATGTCACGGCGGCAATCCCGCTCGGGACCCTCACCTGCGTCACCGGTGTCTCCGGCGGCGGCAAATCCACATTGCTCATCGACACGATCTACAAGGCCGCCGCCCGCAAGCTCAACAATGCACGCGAACATCCCGGCGCCCACGACCGGCTGGAAGGCATGGAGCATCTGGATAAGATCATCGACATCGACCAGTCCCCCATCGGACGCACCCCGCGATCCAATCCAGCCACATACACCGGCGCCTTCACGCCGATCCGCGAATGGTACGTGGGTCTGCCCGAAGCCCGCACTCGGGGCTACAAGCCGGGCCGCTTCTCGTTCAATGTGAAAGGCGGACGCTGCGAAGCCTGTCAGGGCGACGGGGTCATCAAGATCGAAATGCACTTCCTGCCAGACGTGTACGTGACCTGCGATGAATGCGAGGGCAAACGCTATAATCGCGAGACGTTGGAAGTGCAGTTCAAGGACAAGTCCATCGCCGACGTGCTCGATATGACCGTCACCGAAGCCGCAGATTTCTTCAAGGCCGTACCTCCGATCCGTGAGAAGATGGTCACGCTTGAGCGGGTTGGCCTCGGCTATATCAAGGTGGGCCAGCAGGCCACGACGCTTTCGGGCGGCGAAGCCCAGCGCGTCAAACTCGCCAAGGAACTGTCCCGCCGCGCCACCGGTCGCACACTCTACATTCTGGATGAACCCACCACCGGCCTGCACTTCCACGACGTGGCCAAGCTGCTGGAAGTCCTCCACGAGCTTGTCGAGCAGGGGAACTCAGTGGTGGTCATCGAACACAATCTGGAAATTATAAAAACCGCCGACTGGCTCATAGATCTCGGCCCCGAAGGCGGTGATGGTGGCGGTGAGATCGTTGCGGCAGGCACACCGGAAAAAGTGGTCGATTGCGAACGCAGCTACACCGGCCAGTTCCTCGCGCCAATCCTGAAGCGGAAAGCTCCGGTTACGCAGGCGGCGGAATAGGCAATCCAGACTCTTCAAGCCGCAGACCGAAACTCAATCTAAAATCTGCGCCCCGATCCTAACAACGGTTGGTTCTTATCAACGAACGGAATACGCCTGCCGTATAGAGGCGAAGACCATCTTGGCGCAGCACGCGTTGCACCGCTGTTACCAGATTGTCGAGATCCATCTCTCCGCCATGCTCGACCGACCGCAAAATCCCTCCTCGCACTGCCATGTCTCGGGCGGTCCGTTCGAAAAAAGGAGCAAAAAACGCCGCATCTTGTCGGTTATCAGAAAAAACGAGGAGATTTCGCCCCCCATTGGCGGCTGCTCGCCGACATCTCGTCGTGGCAATGCTTCAAGTAGTGCTTGCGCAGATACCGCAGAGAACGCTCCATCGCCTGGATGAACAGTTGTAATGGGTTCAAGATGCCGAGTTGACCGGTGACCGCAAACCGCACAGCGACGAAGATGCGGAGCATCATTTTCCTCGTCTGTTACCAGAGTAACATTTTCGACCGCCACAACTCCTGCCTCACCGGGCTCCCTGGGCTTCCCGTTCCTTGGATCCAGATAAGAGATCTGAGGCGTGTCGGCTTCAATGTCCTCCTTATTGTCATCCTCTTCATGCGTAGCGAGTCCAGGCAGTGGCCGAAGAAGCCTCCGCGTCTGAGGAGCGCCAATTTCTGGATCAAGGCCGGCTCCCGTTTCCCAAGCTTCAAGGTAAGGTTCGCCGCAGTTTCGACAGACCATGAGATGAAAAGCTGCGCTCTCCTCATCGCCACGCGTGGCGCCTACCACTACCTCGCCAATCTGTCCGGGCGCATCGGCACTGAGCGTCACACCTACGCGGTCGAAAACAGGTGATACCGTGCCGAAAGAAGGGGAAAAACAGACGAATCGGCACTTACAGCCAACCCGCCGACAGATATCATCCCCACTAGCGCTTCCTGAGCACACTCAGGTGTCACCTCTGGAAACACATCTTGAGCCAAGGATCGGAGATCGTGGGGGCCGCGGTCGAGTATCGCAGCCACAGTCTTTGAACTTCTTCAAAGCCTCCAAGCAGGTCAATTAGACCGTCACCAAGCGACACTGCAGGAGCAACCTTTAGCTCGACCGATCAGCCGGCTTCCGACGACGCGAACCACCGCGGCAAGGGCATGTTCGCAATCGTTCAACATATGACATTCGCCCATCCCACGGCCCCTTCGCTGGTTTCCACCCGAACCAAGAGAGACGGCTTGTGTGCCCACCAGGGATGCGGATTCGGGTCGGCAGGGATGAAGTATGGCTCAATCAGGGATATACGATCAGTCATTCGGATCCGCTGTTGGTCGTTCTACTGCCGAACCCGTCTTTGCTGGCTCCATGCATGATTGCCCGGTCCTAATGTTTGTAGGAAGGATCAAGGCGATCACACCGCCTTAACAGTGCTGGCCATTCGAATTTGCCAGGCGAGAAGCCCTCATATTGCTTGCGCGAAAGCGCCCACAGGTCAGGAGATGCCGGGTCCAGTTCCAGGCTCGAGCCCTGAGCAGCCAGTGCCGTGTGGCACATGCGGATGAGGTAGTACATGTTCATGAAGGCTTCCCCCGCCATCTCGCCTACCGTGAGGAAGCCATGGTTGCTCATGATCAGGCACTTCTTGTCGCCGAGATTCTCCGCAATTCTGAAGCGCTCATCCAAGTCGACCGACAATCCCTCCCAATCGTGATAGGCGATCTCGCCATAGAGCATGGAGAAATCCTGGATGAGATGGGGGATGCCATCCTTGAACGCGGTGGCGGCAATCGCCACTGGGGGATGAGCATGGAACACGAACTTGTGGTTAGGATGATGCAGATGAATGGCGCTGTGGATAACGAAGCCTGCCGTGTTCACATCGCTCGGTCCTTCTAAGACATTGCCGTCTTCATCCACCTTGATCAGATTACTGGCGGTCACTTCTTCATACAACAGGCCAAACGGGTGCATAAGGAAGTATGGTCAGAGCCTGGAACACGGGCGGTGATTTGGTTCCACACCGTGTCGTCCCAGCCAAACATGGCTGTGAGGCGGAACATCGCCGCGAGGTCAACACGCGCCTGATGCTCTTCGGCGCTTGTGGCGATTACGCCTTCGGCATGTTTAAAGTCTTCGGCTGAAAGTTGAGTGGTCACCATTGTCTGCTCCCTATTGATATCCGGTGATTATCTGATGGCGCCTGCAGGCAAGACCATGCGCGCTTCATTGACATAACCCTGCTCTGCCAGAAGCAGACGCAGGCGCTCATGAAACTGTTCGCGCGGTACACTGCAGATCTGCAAGAAACGGTTGGGGTCGGTGAAATGGGTGCGGGCGTGCAAGATCCGGTGATTATCGAACAGCACTGCATAGCCGGGCTGCAAGCGGATGCGGAGTTGGTTTTCGTCTGCCATCATGAGCTGGGTAAGCCTGTGGTGGGCGGCATAGTAGGGCTCAACCTGCTCTACCGGCAAATCCAGGGGGCCGGCAGAACGGGTGTGGATGCGCACGCCGCAGACCTCACCCTCGTCATCGGTGGCGAACATGGGCACCCGCGTTTCCTGATCAAGCGATCCATCGTGGCGCCGGATGAAGGTTTGGCTGAGATTGCACAGCAACTCGAACTGTTCTGGATGATCGTTCCGCATGATCTCAGCCAGCTGGAACCCATCGACCAGAACCGTGTCTCCGCCATCGTCCGCCATACGCACGCAGCCCAGCACCATCACACCGGGAGGCGAGTAGCGGAACGGCTCATCCGTGTGCGGGGGAACCGGACGCGTCGTATTGCCCATGGTTCTGACTTTGCTGGACGGCGAGAGGTCAAAGATCTTGTCATAGGCGGACTCGCCCAGATCGCCGACAAGGCTGGCAACCTCTGCAACGCTGTCTGGCTCCGCAGGTCCCCCGCAAAGAACCACAAAGCCGTAGTCGCGCAACTTGCGATAAAGGGTCAGGCGTGTGGCTTCGTCTTGCACTGCGGTTTGATAGTCAACGCTTGGAAGGTCGGAGGACACCGTGCTGTCCCACAGTGTTGGTTTATGCCGCCGGGTTTGACGGGTTTCGGCATCATAGCTGTTGTGTCGAAGCCAAGCCGAATCATATGCCGATTGGTGGTTATCGGGCTCCCAAGTGATTGCAAGTTTACCGTCCGGCGCAATATCGACTGCACCCGGCCTTACATTCAGGTCAAGATCGCAGGGCACAAGAAAGCGCTTGCTCGAATAACAATCTCCGCAGTCTGCACAGTGGCAACAGTCGCGCAGCCAGATAAAGTGGAAGAAACTCTGGAAACCATCCGTCCAAGTGATGTGTAGACCGGTACCGGCCTCTCTGGTTATCGCAATTGCCGGTTCATCCGGAGTGTCGAACTGAGGTAACGCCATCGCAATCTACTCCCATGTGCCAAGCGGTCTGGAGGGGGTAGTTTACGGGTGCAGATTTGCCGGCCTATTGCTTCACAAAGCATATTATGCATGCTCTTAAAGGCATGTCTAATGAGCCAGAGTTCTCTATCCATCAGATGCGAGTGTTCAAATCGATAGTCCGGCATGGAAGCATGTCCGCGGCAGCTTCTGCGCTGTCGCTACCTCAGCCTTCGGTGAGCCGTCTGGTTGGACGAATTGAAGCAACCGCTGGCATTCATCTGTTCGCTCGGACAACTGGCGGCGTGTCATTGACAGAAGCCGGAAAAGTATTCCTCCAGAATGCAGAACGGGTCCTTCACTTCCACGATTTGGCGTACGCCGAACTGCAGGACATCCGCGGAAAGCTGGTAGGCGAAGTTCGCATCGCCGCCCCCGAAAGCGTCAGCGACAATCTGTTCGCGCCCTTGATCAAACAGTTTCAAGAGACACATCCGGACGCCGCGGTTCGCACAGTGGCCGCCTCCAGTGCCTCGATCCCTCCGATGTTGGATGCTGGTGCAGTCGATATCGGCATCATCGCCAACACCCATCCGCCACCCGGCGGAACGCCAGAAGATCTTTGTACGGAAAAATTTTTTCTCATCGGCACCGAGCACTCGCCCGAGATTATCCGACCCAAAATACCCTTGGCCAAAGCTGCAAAGCTCCCACTTATTCTCAACGCCATGCCGGGCGGCTTCCGGACCTTGATTGACAAAGCTTTTGATACTCTCGGCGAGAATCCGATTGCCCGCATTGAGATAGATGCAAATGCACCCTTGCTCGACTTAATTCTGGAGGGCGAAGGGTTTTCCATCATGCCCTACAGCATCATTGCGCAAAAGCGGCAACGCTTGGGTCTCGCTGCAGCTGAGATTGTTGAGCCGACTATCACTCGAAAGCTATCATTATATATTGCCCGTCGACGCCCGGTGACGCCGCTTATTCGCGAAGCTGCACGCCAGGTCAAGGCGGTGATGTCAGCGCATGCTCCCGGCACACGCTGGTCGATGATCGACTCGTAAGCCAGATCGACACTCATACTTCTCAGCATTTGGCCGGTCTGTTGCTCAGCAATTGCAATCACCAGATCGCATATGTCTGGAAGTGGCACATTCTTGGCTGGCTTGACGGGTGCAAGATACCTGCTCGCTGACAAAGGCTATGATGCAAACGCCTTGCCAAGGCGACTGCGTCAGTCTGCAATCGTCCCGGTCATTCCCGACCAGGCCAACACAAAGCGCGTCATACGCTATGACAAGCTCCACTACAAAGGCCGCCATCTCATCGAAAACGCCTCCTGCCGCTTGAAGGACTTCCGCCGGCTCGCAACCCGTTACGACAAACTCCCCAGGAACTTCCTCTCCGCCGGCGCAGTGGCTTCATTCCCCGCCTTCTGGCTATCAATGAGCCTGGACCCTAATCCTCCAGCGGGCGATTTAGTTTACCGCAATCCCGTCTCGCAGGCCCCGCGGCGAGGAAACTTCGTCCGCGCCTGCACCGTCTTTCAGATGAGACTTCGCATCTTAGTTCCCAATAAGCTTGTTGCAATAATTGACCGTCAATGAGACGAACCCGATTGCCCTGGCCAGCGTATCATCGTCATGATGCACCAGACTGAGCGAGCCTCCGCCGTTCTCGCCTGCCTTGTAACCATAGGACGCCGTTAGATTGGCCCCGCCATTTTCAGACGACGCAAGCTCTTTCAACCGCTTAAGGTAGCTGGACAAAAGGCAACCGGTCCCCTTCCCGCACGACCGGAGCGATTTGAGCCAGGTCTTCTGCGCTGTCTTCAGACCGGAAAAGCCCGAGGCCCCTGCCCTCTGCACAGCTTCCTGCCAGGCCCGGTCCAGCTGGCGATCGAGCCAAGCTATGGAATAGTTGTCGCAAATGGCTTTTTCATCGGCAGCCGATGCCTTGTCGCAGTTGAAACTCGGCGCACGCAGTTCCTCCGCACCCGCCGGTAAAGCAAAAGCAAAGGCAACCAATCCCGCCCCGATTGTTCTCAATAGATCATGCATGTGGTTGAACCATGCGCCAGAAGTTTGCCGTTCTCATCCACGAGGTGCCCTTCGGACGTTCCCATGCGGCGGCCAACATGGATGGCATTGGCCGTTGCCCGCACAATACCGCACTCTGCCATCACCGGGCGGATGTAATTGATCTTCAGTTCAACGGTCCCGTAGGGCGTGTTCTTCGGCAGTTTTGTCTGGATTGCGCAGCCCAGAGCGCTGTCCAGTAGCGTGGCAGCGTAGCCGCCATGGCCAACCCCAAGCGGATTGTAAAAAGCTTCACTGACCCTGCCCTCGAACACTGCGATCCCGTCACCCACCTCCACAAGATTGAACCCCAAGGTTTCGGCCATCCTGGCCCTCACCCCGTCGGCCATCATTTTCTGCAGGAATTCAAGACCCGTGAGATCTTTCACGTCAGCAAAACTGTTCATGTCCCATCCGGTCTAGTTTTCAGAGAATGCGATCGCGACACCAAACGCCTCATCAGGCGGCACGACAACACCGCAGCCATAAACCATCCGCGTGAGTTCCGCCTCCCTTAGGCATTCCTGAACCGCTTTAATATCCTTGACCGCAATCTTGTAGGCAGCAAGGCGCGGGCCGTTTGCAAGGTCCGGTGCGAAAGCGTCCGGGTAATGTTTATGCCATTCAGCAGGCGAAATCACGGAGATGTTTCCACGGGCTGATTGAATGGACACGCCCTCATCCCAGGCAGAAACATCCTCAGCCCCAACGAAGTCCTGGAAAAAGTCAACAAACTGCAAGGGCTCGTCCGCCAGCACAATGACTTCATTCATGCCGCTGGCCGTATTGGTGTGCTGCTGGAATTCATCCTTCCAGAAGTGCTCCGGCGCATGCTGTTGGCAGGTGAAAAACGCACCGTCCGGCATCTTTGGATGGGTTGTAAAAGTCAGGGAAAATCCAACCGTCACTTCATCCCCATCGGGCAACTTTGCTTTCCGGGAGAAATCGAATGGCGCATAGGTTTGCAATCCGGCGCTTTCATAATCAGCCAGATCTCCGGCAGCATCAGCACTGTGGAGCACAAGCATGGAGAAACCTTCTCCTGGTCCTTTCTCGACAAACTGCCGGTTGAATTCCGCGAACCCGAAATGCCCGGACTCCGGTGGTTTGATCACCGAGATGTCGTCAATAGCGAGCAGTTCTAGAAACGAGTGGTCCGACAGTTGAACAAGAGAATTTGCTGTACCAAAGGGGTGTTTGGCCGGAGGCGTGAGTTTGAACCCCAGCTCTGCATAACGTGTGCGGGCTGCCTCAAGGTCACTTACACACAACACCAGATGATCAATTCCACGCATTACGATTTGGCCTTTGCACGCCCCTTTGCCGCCCGCTGCGGACTGCCTTTGCTCGCAATTGCAGCCTCGAGACGATCTATATCCCTGAAATTCACATCCCGCTGCGGGAACGGAATTTCAACACCAGCTTGGCGGAAAGCGGCCAGAATTTCAAACCGCAAATCACTGGCAATCGCGAGAGCCCAGTCAATCTCGGGAATATGAATGCGCAACTGGAAATCAAGTGAACTTGCGCCGAAATCCATAAACACCACCTGTGGTGCCGGGTGTAGCAGGATCCGGTGATCCTTCTTCACCTTCTCAACACACCCCAAAACAATCTCTCGAATCTGATGAGGATCACTGTCGTACCCCACACCAAAGGCCAGCTTCACCCGGCCACGCGTATCCTCGTGCGTCCAGTTGCGAACCGGCTCTGATATCAGGCTCGAATTCGGCACGATCACCGAGCAATTATCAAACGTCCTGATTTCAGTGGACCGGACGTTGATTTGCGTCACATACCCTTCTCCGCCAGAGACCTTGATCCAGTCCCCAACCTTGATGGGACGCTCAGCGAGCAAGATCAGGCCGGATACAAAATTGTTGACGATCGACTGAAGGCCAAAGCCGATGCCCACGCCAAGGGCACCGGCAATGATGGCAATGTTGGAGAAGTCAATTCCGGCATAGGAAAGCGCAAACAGAGCAGCAAGGGCAAAGCCCAGATATCCAGCACCGGTCCGGATCGAATCGCGGATACCCCGGTCAACGTTCGTGCGCGACAAAACCCGGTTGTCCAGCCAGCCCGTTACAAGCCGGGTTACAATGAGCCCGACAATGAAGGCAATGGCAGCAGCAACGATCGACGCGAACGAGATGGTGACACCGCCAACCTTGAAGCCGAAAAAGACGGTGGTCGCCCAGCCCTTGAAGTCAGCCAGGTTATAGGTCCACTGCATGGCAACGAGCGGCAGCCCGATGAAGAACAGAAGGAAGTCGCCAACCGTGCCCACAAGCAGGCCCAAGCGCTCGACCGCCACATCGCCGAGCCCAATGGTCTTGCGCAGGAAATCACCCGCAGCCCAGCCTCGCTGAAAACCTGTTCCAACGAGTTCATCAAACAGACGATGTGCGAGATAGAGCGCCACAACCAGGCTCCCTGTTACGACCATTTGGACCATCATGAACCGGCCAAGAGCCAAATATCCAAGGACCGAGACTACAGCCACAACCAGAATCAGAAGCCAGATAAGGATCCGGATATTCTTCACCCAGCCAAAGCCGCCCGGACGATCTTCTTCGAATGGAGCAGCCGGGGCGACCTCCTCTGCAACCGGCCGCATAATCATCAGACACATCGCAAGGACGGCTGCTCCGGCAACAGCTACAAACGCACTGATGGGTGCCGAGGAATCCGGAGGCAGGAATACCACCGACCCGACTTGGCGCAACATGTACCCCAAGGCAACGATGACGGCCGCCAGATCCAGCATGCTACGCAACTTGAGCGCCCGGCTGTCATCTATCTTCACGATCCGCCAATCAGGCCGCGAGGGTGCGAGCACACCTTGAGTCAGTGCATGGACAGCAGCAATCAAAAGGCTGCCGCTCATCACAGCCGCGCCAATCCTCTGGATTTGCAGTGGCAGTTGCCCAATAAGATCAAGCGCAACGCCTACGAACGAAAACGCCACGAAGACAGACACGATATTTATGATGAGGCCGCGGAAAACTCTCCAAAGACGACCGAGATCAGATGGCGAGACCTCATTCATATCCGGCCCGATTAGACGGGCCATCATGCGCCGGATGCCAATACCGCCAATTGCTGCCAGAGCCAGTATCAACAGAATAACAAAGACCATGGCCGCACCAGCTTCGTTTGCCGCTGTTGTCAGCCAATTGCTTACGATCCGGCATACGCTGGTGGTAACACGGCCAAGCATGGCCATGCCCTTGTACCAAAGGGCCGGGTTTACGATTGACTGACTGGGCTTGAAGATCTTCTCAAAGAACTGATTGCGCTCGATTTCAGCCGCCTTAGCAGAGAGCTGACTGGCCGCAAGCGCCGTAATATCCAACTGTTTGGCCAACCCCTGAAGTTTGGTCAATTGAGCACCAATTGCTGCGCGTTTCTCAGCAACCGCAGGGTCTTCCTCACCACTTTCCGGTTTTGGGCCAAGCTGTTTGAGCTGGCTGTCAGCGTCTTTCACGTCAGGCGACAGGCTGGTCGTTTGGGTCAGCGCATCCGCTCTCAGTTGATCGAGATCATTTCTCAACTTCTGAAGTTGTTCCGGCCGCAGATCAGGCAGCTTCAACGCATCTTTGGCTTTCTTGAGAATCTCAGAATAAGCCTCAAGAGCGTGCTCAGCCTTCTTTGGATCAGCGTCTGCCGGAGCAGTGAAACCGGCAAACACCAAAAGGATAAGAGCAACCACAACCTGTCGAAAGGATGAACTCATTTCTTCCAGCCTTTTAGAAACGCGCCCCGATTTAGCTTATGCAAATTATCCACCGAACAGCCGAGTCGCCAAAGCGGCAAATTGAGCTGCCTAGACCAACCGACTCTGGACCACTGCGGCCTCAATGAAGGATGCAAACAAGGGATGTGGCTCGAACGGACGGGACTTCAACTCAGGATGATATTGCACACCGATAAACCAGGGGTGATCCGGCAGCTCGATGGTTTCCGGCAACAAACCATCAGGCGATGTGCCGGAAAAACTCATTCCAGCTTTTTCCAGTTGATCCCGATAGCTCATATTCACTTCGTAGCGATGGCGATGCCGCTCGGAAATCTCTGAGCTGCCATAGATTTCAGCAATCTTTGAGTCATCCTTGAGTTTTGCCTGAAATGCACCGAGGCGCATGGTTCCGCCGAGATCGCCGTTGGCACGGCGGGTCTCCAACTCGTTGCCTTTCAGCCACTCCGTCATCAGACCCACGACGGGATTGTCCGCTTCCTGGAATTCCGTGGACGTTGCATCCGAAATGCTGGCGAGATTTCTGGCCGCTTCAAGCACTGCCATTTGCATTCCAAAGCAAATGCCAAAATACGGCACGCCGCGGGTTCGCGCGAAGGTGGCCGCAGCGATCTTGCCTTCAGCGCCTCGTTCGCCAAACCCGCCCGGCACCAGGATGCCGTTCACGCCCTCCAGATAAGGGGCTGGGTCTTCCTGCTCAAAGATCTCAGATTCGATCCACTCAGGTTTCACCTTGACCCGATTGGCGATCCCACCGTGCGCCAGTGCCTCGTTTAACGACTTGTAGGCATCAAGCAAGCCGGTGTATTTGCCCACGACTGCTATTGTCACATTGCCGTCCGGTTCGTGTATGCGCCGGGAGATCTTCTCCCAACAGCTCAGATCCGGGTCGGGGGCGCCAGTAATGCCGAAGGCTTCAAGCACTTCGGCATCGAGCCCCTGCTCGTGATAGGCGCCGGGCACATCGTAGATCGAGCCAACATCCAGAGCCTGAATGACAGCACTTTCTCGCACATTGCAGAACAATGCGATTTTCCGGCATTCGTTTGCCGGAATCTCCCGATCACAGCGGCACATGAGGATGTCCGGCTGAATACCGATCGAGCGTAGTTCCTTCACGGAGTGCTGGGTTGGCTTTGTCTTCAACTCGCCCGCACTCGGTATCCAGGGAATGAGCGTGAGATGCACGTAAATGCACTGGCTGCGCGGCAAATCGTTGCCAAGCTGGCGAATTGCCTCGAAGAACGGTAACGCTTCGATATCACCGACCGTGCCACCGATTTCGCTCAACACAAAATCATAGTCCTCGTTGCCATCTAGAACGAAGTTCTTGATTTCATTGGTCACATGAGGAACCACCTGAACAGTCGCACCCAGATAGTCCCCGCGCCGTTCCTTTTCGATAATGCCCTGATAGAGACGTCCGGTGGTAACATTATCCTGCTGCGTGCAGGGGCGGCCCGTGAACCGCTCATAATGTCCAAGGTCCAGATCCGTCTCTGCACCGTCGTCAGTGACAAAGACTTCGCCATGCTGATAGGGACTCATCGTCCCTGGATCAACGTTGAGGTAGGGGTCGAGTTTCCGCAAACGTACCTTGTAGCCACGCGCCTGTAGAAGCGCGCCGAGAGCTGCAGATGCGAGACCTTTTCCAAGGGAAGAAACCACGCCGCCAGTAATGAAAATATACCGGGCCATGGGAGTCTGGATATAGAGAGAGTCGAGGGAATTGGGAAGGGAAAATGCCCAGCACGCATGGTTATCGACATGTTCTTGAATCAGCTACGGGCAAATCATCTAATACCAATGGCATGATTGATTGTCTCTCAGGCTTTTTCAACCCGGCTGCTCTCTGGATCCATGCAGACAAAGGAAGATTTCCGATGTCTGCAGCTGTTGGCGGTCGCCCGTTCCTTGCAACATCAGCAACGCATCCGCTTCCGTCTCGTCGTCAATATCCGACGGCGCGGCCGGTTTTCTGTCTGCACGGCGATTCAGCAATTCAGTAAAGAAGAGCAGCGGGAGATTGTCTTCAAGGACATCACGACGGGCGAAATCACCCACTCGACTATTCTGGATACGGCAGGCGTAGCCGATTATCGGAGTGTACTGGGGCGCTTCACCCAGACGATCATGGGTGATTTGAGGCTTATCAGCGGTTACGACGCCCTCTACGGCAAGGTAAAAGAATTTGTGCGGGATCACCTTTTCAGTCAGGCCGTTGACCTTGAGAGCCTGAATACCCTGAGAAACCTCTCAGAACTTGCCGCCACAAAATACTCATTGACAGATCCAGCAACAAAAGCGCACTTATGCGCCGAACTAGGCTTGGATTCAGGAATCATGCGTATAGCTGATTCTGTGGAAGAACACAGTGTTGCGGGTGCGGAAAGTGGTTTTGGAATGAGTGCGCGAGCGCCTTTCTGATCAGGCTTTTTGCGTTTGCTGCGGTGCAGGAAAGCTCTTTGCTGATTTGCGGAGGTTTTGGGCGGTTGCGGCGCGCAGGAATTCATCATTTGCGCCGCAGGGGCCGGGTAATCGCAATCTGCCGAGGCCGAGGAGGCGTTTGAGGTGGGCAAAGAGCCTCTCGACCTTCTTTCCGAGTTTCATCGAGATGTCGTATTGGCGGGTCTTGGCTATTTCGCGGGCGACTTGGCGGGCCTCTTCATGTTCTTCACGGGTGATCTTGCGGGCCTCTGCTTTCGGGCAGCCTTTTATCTTTGATGGGCAGGCCTGACAGGTATGCTTCAGCGCCTGATACTTCGCGACGCCCTTGCCCGTCGGACCGCGGTTCGGATCGGAACAGTTCCGGCGCAACTGCTTTAGCGCTTCGCCTTCCGGACAGAGCTATTGGTTGTTCTCAGCGTCCCATTCACCAATCCCCGGGATCTTATCGAGAACTGGCACATGAAATTGGGCTGGACACAAGCAGAGAGGCTTTATAGTACCTTGCATGATGAGCTTTGCTGAAGCAATTACCACTCAGTCACTCAGTCATGGGCGTCAGTCATGGGCGTCAGTGAAAACAAGACCGAACTACAAGCAGATGGTACGATGGACTTTGTAATCACCACGAACCAGAGAAGCGGAACAACTGCCTTTGGGCTCTTCCCCGATTCATTTATCATGGTGAATGTTTCTCTCCCAAACGTGACAGAAGAAGCAACTTCTTTCATTTTCTGAAGCGGGAGATAGCGCGGGACCCGGATGTGATCATACCTCAATTTGGTAGTGCGCAACGGCTTTTCGATCGGTACCGCCTTGGTTTCGAGGAATACACGAAAGAAGAGCTTGGAGTGGAAAAATATTACCACATAGTTTGTATAAGATACGATCAATACTATCCTATCAGCTCTGGTTTTCAAGATTTGCATGCTTCACCTCTCCTGATGGATTACATTAAAAGCAAATCGATACCAATACTACACATCGTTAGAAAATCTTTACTCGAGCAAGCTGTTTCTAGTCTTTACGCAAGGAAGCGAGGGTTATATCATTCGCCTTGCGGAGATTTTTCGGTAGCGCCAGCCTTTGCCCCTGATCCTCAAGACCTTCTTCATAGAATGCGGCGAGTAGCAAGACTGACAAATACAATGAGGTCTCTTCTCAAGGAATATCCGCGGACTTGGGAGATCAGCTACGAGGATCTTTTTGAAAACAACGGGTTTTCGGACAAGGCACGGGCAGTTTCCGAGGAATGGTTGGGCATGGAGCTTGACGCACGCCCGCAGGTTACGTTTAGAAAAGTTACGCCACCATTGCGTCAAATCATTTCCAACGCAGATGCTGTCGTCGCGGAGCTTGCCGGAACAGAGTTTGAAGCTGAAGCACAAGCTTTGCTGTGACCGGTTTCGGGTGCTGTTTGCTGTACTGCCTTCTGGATCCCAGAACCCAGAAGGGGGCTTCTCGTTGCTTCACGTTCAGAAATAGCGCTGGAAGTAAACGGGATCAGTCCGGGATACGTGTAGAAAGTTCTCATAGCCACAAGCTGGCCTCATGCCACCAATTGCAATGAACGTGGTTTTAGCGGTTCGGGTACCTCTTCCATTTCCAGAGAATACTGACCAAATCTTCGGATGTGCTCTCGTGCGTTATACTAACGGGCCTCAGGTTTGCCTTTGTTGGGTCCAATCGCGAGATGCGCCTGATTTGATTGCCGTTGGTTCTTTTCAGGGATCCAGTTGATTTCCTTGGCCGTCGAGGATTCGCCGGGCGGATCATAAATGGCTTCAAGCTCTTCAATGGTTGTAATACGGGACATCGTTCGGCACCCCCTTCTCAAACGAACCTTGGAAGCGGGCTGCCGGTCATCGTCGTGCGGACCCGCTAGTTGTTGCTTGGCGCGGCCGGTTTCGGATCAGAATTGCTCGGCGGCAACTGTGGCAGTACAGAGCTTGGCGCAGAGCCACCACCAGATTGTTCAGATTGCTGGCCTGCCTTGTCGAGAACCGAACTTGGCGCGCTTTCCTGCCGGGCCAGCAGTGTCAACAAGATTGACGTCGTAAAAAAGCAAACCGTCAGCAAAGCTGTTGCCCGCGTCAATGCGTTGGCCGCGCCACGGCCAGACAGCAGACCACCGCCGCCTCCGCCACCGCCTCCACCACCCATGCCAAGGGCACCGCCTTCGGAACGCTGAAGCAGAACGGTGCCAATCAGGCAAATCGCCACGATCAAATGGATAACGAGCAGAACGGAAGACATATGAAAACTCTGTTTAGATTGCTGGCGCTACGGCATCAAAATCGCCCGTAAGCTAGCGGGATTTAACCCGGATCGCAGGTAAATGCAACGCACGTGCAAATGGGCTTGGACGCCATGTAAGCCTGCAAGACTGCGAAGTCAATTGGCATGGAGCAATCAAGAGCGAATTATGGCAGCCAGCCGGCAATCGGCAGCAATTGGACGCGGTTTAAGTCGGTAAACTGGATTCCGATACCGCTTGCATCCCGGTTCACGACAGCTGCTCCTGTCTCAAAACCTTCTTTCGGAATGCGGAACACAAATGTGTTGGGGATGATTTCCGGTGTCTCAAGCAGTAAGCGCACGCCCATTTCTGAACGGTTACGCACAACGCAATCAAACGAACAATGCTTGCTGTTGAACACGATACTGCCCGTTTTAAGGACCCGTTGGCGGGCAAATCTGCGGCGTTCACCATAATCGACATAACCTGGCCTCCTTTGGTTATGCGCCGAAATGCAAGCCACGGGCCAGTTTTTGAGCCTCTGCCATGTTCCAGCGTTGCATATTAACCGCTCGCGCAATTTTTATGCCCAAGTGCGCTCGCACTTTTGAATCAAATGCTATAAATCAGGCCTCAAAGTGGCTTGAAATCTGAGGACAACGAACATGCTCGCGACCCTGCGCAGTAAGACCGGCGGTATCATCGCCAAGGCCTTTATCGGCCTTCTGGCCCTGAGTTTTGCCGTGTGGGGTATCAACGACATTTTCACAGGTTATCGCGGCGACGCGCTCGTTACCGTTGGTGAAACTGAAATTTCGCGCCAGGCATACGAGTTGGCGCTCCAGAACCGCACACGCCAGATTGCAGTCCAGTTGCAGCGGAGTGTCCAACTTGATGAGATCAAATCCCTCGGCATCGACCGGCAGGTGTTGAACGGACTGATCAGGGAAGCGGCACTGGACGGCCAGGCCATCCAGCTGAAACTTGCCGTTTCCGAGAAAGAAATTGCACGCCAGATCGCGATCAATCCCAATTTTCAGAACGGGACCGGCGGATTTGACCCTGTCAGTTTCCGCCAACTGCTCGCAAGCAATGGCATTTCCGAAGGTCAGTTTGTGGCCCAGGAGCGCCAACGCATCTTGCGTTCAGAGCTCGCCGGCGCCGTTGACCAGGAGCTGACTGTTCCCGACACACTCACCAAGGCTGCCTGGGATTACAGCAATGAAACGCGCACAGCCCGTTACTTCACGCTGCCCGCCAGCGCTGCCAAAGCCCCTGCTAATCCGAGCGAGAGCGATCTGAAGACCTACTACGATACTCACAAACGCACATTTACAGCGCCTGAGTTCAGGACACTTTCGATGCTGCGGCTGCAACCCTCAGACGTGGCAGAAACCATTGCTGTGAACGAGGAAGATGTGAAAACTGCTTATGAAAAGCGGATCGACAGCTTCTCAGTGCCCGAGAAACGCACCCTTCAGCAGATCGCCTTCCTTAACAAGGAAGAGGCGGCAGCAGCGCACAAGCGCATCAAGGAAGGCGCAAGCTTTCTCGATATCGCGAAAGAAAAGGGCTTAACCGAGCGCGACTACAATCTGGGCAGTCTAACGCAAAAGGAAGTACCTGATGCCGCAATTGGTCTGGCTGCCTTTGCCCTCGACAAGGACAAGGTAACCGAGCCGGTTGATGGCGCCCTTGCGACTGTGCTGGTGAGGGTTACGGACATCGTGTTCGGCAGCACACAGCCTTATGCCGATGTGAAAGCCAAGCTGGAGAGCGATCTCAAGCTTGAACGCGCCAAGGAAGAGATCTTGAATCTCCATGACCGGATTGAAGATGACCGCGCCGCGGGAAGCTCGTTGCCCGAAATCGGCAAATCCCTGAATCTGCCTGTGATTACGGTAGATGCCATTGATCAATCGGGCAAAGACGTTGCTGGCAAAACCGTCGAGGACCTGCCTGCCTCAGCAACCATCCTGAAACTGGCGTTTGAGAGCGATGTTGGTGTGGAGAACGACCCGGTGGAAACCCCGGAAGAAGGATTCGTCTGGATGGATGTGCTTGCCGTCACGCCGGAAGCCTTGAAGCCCTTTGACGAAGTCAAGGAAAAGGCAAAAGAACTCTGGATCGCATCCAAGAAAGACGATTCGCTCCGCGAAACGGCACGCAAGCTCGTTGATGAAGCGAACAAGGGCGGAAGCTTTGACGACATCGCCAAGGAAAATGCTCTGAAGATCGAGACGACCACACCGCTCACGCGTCAGAGCAATTCCGGTGCCCTGGGACGGATTGCGCTTCAAGCCCTGTTTGCGACAACAAAGGGCCGAACCGCGATGACCAGCACGCCAACGAACCAGGGACTCATCATCTTTGAAACGTCAGAGATAACCGTCCCCAACTATACAAAGGCCAGCGCACAGGCCAAGCAGGTGGAAACAGCACTCCGGGGCGGTATTAGCCAGGATCTGCGGCAACAATATCTGGTGGACCTGCAAGCCAAATTGGGCGTGAAAATCAACGACCGTCTTTGGTCGGAGATCCAAAACCCTGGTTCGGTTTACCAGGGCAGCTAATTGCCTCTTCACCCAGTGTTGAATTTTAGAACCAGATTTGAAAGCGCCGGTCCAAGGCCATGCATATTGAACCAGCTATTGACGAGTTTAAGCAACGCCACGCGGGCGGGCACGCCCAGGTTGTCTGGACGCGCCTCGTCGCAGATCTGGAGACCCCTGTCTCCGCCATGCTCAAACTCGCGGCGAATTCGGAATATTCCTTCCTCCTGGAATCCGTTGAAGGCGGTGCTGTACGCGGCCGCTATTCCATCATTGGCCTGAAACCGGATCTCATCTGGAAATGCCAGGCAAACACCGCAGAGGTGAACACTAAGGTCCTTGTCGATCCGGACGGACCTTTTGAGCCATGCGAAAAACCCGCACTGGACTCCCTGCGCGATTTGCTGGAATCCTCTCGCATCGATCTGTCAGAAGACCTGCCTCCCATGGCGGCAGGCGTGTTTGGATACATGGGCTACGACATGGTCCGCCTTATGGAGGGCTTGCCTGAACCTAACCCCGACGTACTCGACGTGCCCGACGGCATAATGATCCGACCAACAGTGATCGCGATCTTCGATTCAGTGAAAGATGAAGTCACGGTTGCAACGCCGGTCTATCCGGATGCCAGCCTGAAAGCCGATGCAGCCTATGCCAGGGCCGTTGAGCGCATTACCAACGTCATGGATTCCCTTGACCAACCGCTTGATCATGAAGCGCATCGGCATGGGGGTGATGATGTGGTGGAAGCGGCCGTTTCCAACACAACTCCAGAGGAATACAAAGAGATGGTCGAGAAGGCCAAGGAATACATCCTTGCCGGCGACATCTTCCAGGTTGTTGTTTCCCAGCGTTTCGAGACACCATTCGCTTTGCCTCCTTTCTCGCTTTATCGGGCACTGAGGCGCACAAATCCTTCCCCGTTCCTCTATTGTCTGAATTTTGGTGGTTTCTCCATCATCGGCTCCAGCCCGGAAATTCTGGTTCGGGTCCGTGACGGCAAGATCACCATCCGGCCCATTGCCGGCACGCGCCCGCGCGGCAAGACCCGAGCGGAAGACCAAGCTCTCGGTGAAGATTTGTTGGGCGATCCCAAGGAACTTGCAGAACATCTCATGTTGCTAGATCTCGGCCGCAACGATGTGGGCCGGGTTGCCAAAACTGGCTCCATTGAAATTACCGACCAATTCTTCCTGGAGCACTACAGCCAGGTGATACACATCGTCTCCAACGTGGAAGGTGCATTGAGTGACGACCACGACGCCATATCAGCATTGATTGCAGGTTATCCCGCCGGGACGGTTTCTGGCGCACCCAAAGTCCGGGCGATGGAAATCATTGATGAGCTGGAGAAGGAAAAGCGTGGTCCTTATGCGGGCTGTGTGGGGTATTTCTCCGCGAACGGTCAGATGGACACATGTATTGTCTTGCGCACCGCGCTGGTGAAAGACGGAAAGATGTATGTGCAGGCGGGCGCAGGGATTGTGGCAGACTCAGATCCTGACAGCGAACAACTTGAGTGCATCAACAAGGCAAAAGCCCTTTTCAAGGCTGCCGAAGAAGCTGAACGCTTTGCTGGCCAAGTCGGACGGGGACAATAGCCATGATCACGCTCATTGATAATTACGACAGCTTCACCTTTAATCTGGTCCAGTTCCTGGGCGATCTGGGTGCGGAGACGGTTGTTCATCGTAACGACAAGATCAGCGCAAGCCAGGTCATGTCGTCGGGATGCAAGGCAATCGTGCTGTCTCCTGGTCCTTGCACGCCGAACGAAGCAGGCATCTGTCTAGAACTTGTTGAAAAGGCTGCAGAAGCTGGAATGCCCCTGATGGGAGTCTGCCTTGGTCACCAATCCATTGGCCAGTGCTTCGGCGGAGATATAGTCCGTGCAAGCACGATCATGCACGGCAAACTGTCTGAAATTCAGCACACCGGTCAGGGGCTGTTCCAGGGCGTGCCGCAGGATTTCAAGGCCACGCGTTATCATTCCCTGACAATAGAACCATCCAGCATGCCTGATTCTCTCAAGGCCACTGCCAGGACAGAGGATGGCACAATCATGGGTGTTCAACACAAGGACCTGCCGATCCATGGTGTACAGTTTCATCCCGAAAGCATTGCTTCAGAGCACGGCCATCAGCTATTGAAAAACTTCCTGACCATTGCAGGCATTGCGTAACGGGGTTTGAGGGAAAAGCAAAATGGCAGAACTAAAACCATTGATCGCGAAAGTAGCTGGCGGCGAAAGTCTTGGCTTCGAAGAAGCGCGTGATGCCTTCAACATCATAATGTCCGGTGAAGCGACGCCCTCGCAAATTGGCGGTTTCCTGATGGCCTTGCGCGTGCGCGGCGAGACGGTGGATGAAATCGCTGGCGCCGTGAGCACCATGCGCGCCAAGATGATCCCGGTCGAAGCGCCCACAGAAACAATCGATATCGTCGGCACAGGCGGCGACGCTTCGGGCACATACAACATCTCCACCTGCTCAGCCATTGTTGCAGCTGGTTGCGGGTTGAAGATTGCCAAACACGGCAATCGGGCACTTTCTTCCAAATCTGGCGCAGCCGATGCACTCATGACTTTGGGCGTCAATATCGAAATCACACCTGAGAAGATCGCCGAGTGTGTCAATGAGGCCGGGGTCGGTTTCATGTTCGCCCCTGCCCACCATGCTGCCATGCGGTTTGTGGGGCCAAGCCGGGTGGAACTCGGCACACGCACGATCTTCAACATGCTGGGGCCCCTCTCCAATCCCGCCAGTACGAAGCGACAGGTTATTGGCGTCTTTGCAAAAGAATGGACTGAACCGCTCGCACACGTGATGAACAACCTTGGCGCAGAAGCTGTGTGGGTCACCCATGGCGAAGGCGGGCTGGACGAGATCACGTCGACAGGAACAACATGGGTTGCAGAACTTAAAAGCGGGAACGTCTCCACATTTGAGATCAATCCTGAAGATGCCGGGATTTCGCGCGGCGACTTCGGCGAACTCAAAGGAGGCGATGCCGATTACAATGCAGCAGCCATACGCGATCTCCTCGGCGGCGCAAAAAGTACCTATCGCGACACAGTTGTAATGACAGTTGCGGCGGCTCTAGTGGTCGCGGGTAAAACGGATAATCTGAAGTTAGGCGCCGTCGAAGCCGCCAATGCCATCGACAGCGGCAAGGCGAACGCAGTCCTCGGCAGACTTGTTGAGGTGTCAAACAGCTAATGGCAACCATTCTCGACAAAATTGCGGCCTACAAACGTGAAGAGGTTGAGGCAGCCAAGGCCGAACGATCACTGACAGACCTGGAAAGCGAAGCCTACGCGCTGAACGGCACGCGCGGTTTTGTGAACGCACTCAAATTGGAAATCGATGCTGGCCGCTATGGGCTCATTGCAGAAATCAAGCGCGCAAGCCCGTCCAAAGGACTGATCCGCAAGGACTTCGATCCCCCTTCCTTGGCGCAGGCTTATGAAGCTGGCGGCGCTGCCTGCCTGTCCGTGCTGACCGATACACCCTCGTTTCAAGGCACACCAGAGTTTCTGACAGCAGCACGGGACGCAACAATTCTGCCCGCGCTCCGCAAGGATTTCATGCTCGACACTTATCAGGTCGCGCAGGCCCGATCCTGGGGCGCGGACTGCATTCTTCTCATCATGGCGATGATTGAGGACAACCTTGCAGCCGAGTTGGAGGCCGCAGCCCTTGCCTATGGCATGGATGTGCTCATCGAAGTTCACGACGCCCCTGAAATGGAACGCGCGCTGAAGCTGCAAAGCCAGTTCATCGGGATCAACAACCGCAATCTCAAGACGTTTGAAACATCTCTCAAAACGACGGAACAACTCGCGCCGATGGTTCCTGAGGGCTATTTGCTTGTTGGCGAGAGCGGTCTGTCCACACCTGCAGATTTGGCGCGTATGTCGGCGTGTGGTGTCAATGCATTCCTGATTGGCGAAAGCCTGATGCGCCAGGACGACGTGGAAGCAGCAACGAACACGATCCTGACAAAACAAGCAGCCAGGCACGAAGTTGCCTGATGACGGGTCTCAGTCACATTGATGAGAAGGGCAATGCCCACATGGTTGATGTCTCCGAAAAGGACATCACCAGCAGAACTGCTGTTGCCAAGGGTTCAGTCTGGATGCAGCCGGAAACACTGGCCATGATCCGCGAAGGTCTGGCGAAAAAGGGTGACGTCATCGGTACTGCGCGCATCGCCGGCATCATGGCGACCAAGCGAACCCATGAACTGATCCCGCTTTGTCACCCCCTGCCCGTCTCAAAGATCAGTGTCGAGATCGATGAGAACCTTGATGACAACAGGATGGATGTCACGGCGACCGTAAAGGCAACCGGCCAAACCGGTGTCGAAATGGAAGCTTTGACGGCCGTCTCCGTCACCTGCCTTACCCTCTATGATATGGTCAAAGCGGTTGATCGGGGCATCCGCATTGGCGATATTCGGCTTGTCGAAAAAACTGGCGGCAAATCCGGCACGTTCCAGGCAACTTAAATGGCACTCACCCCGGTCCACGAGGCAAAAGCGGCAATTCTGAAAGGCGTGCGGGCCACCAGCGTTGAAAAGATTGGTTTGCGCAACGCGCCCGGCCGCATCCTTGCAAAGGATCTCAAGGCAGGCCGCGACCAGCCACCGTTCGCCGCATCGGCAATGGATGGATACGCCGTCAAGGGCGACGACGTTGCAAGCGCGCCAACAACCTTGTCAGTCATTGGTGAAGCGCCCGCCGGTCTGGCCTACAAGGGGAAAGTCAAAGCCGGAGAAGCGGTCCGGATATTCACTGGTGCCCCATTACCGGCCAGCACAGATACAATCGTCATCCAGGAAGATTGCACCGTTGAAGGTGACGAGGTAACAGTGCAGGCATCGGCCAGCCCGGGGAAATTCGTCAGGTCCAAAGGCCTGGATTTCAAGCGCGGCGAAAAGGTGCTGTCAGCAGGACAACTCATCGGATCGCGGGAGATTGGTCTTGCCGCTGCGATGAACCACGCGGCCCTTGTCGTGCGCAGCAAGCCCAAAATTGCAATCATGCCAACCGGAGATGAACTGGTGCCGCCGGGAGCGAAGCCCAGGCCTGACCAGATCATCTCTTCGAACAATTTTGCACTCGCTGCGATGGTGCGGAAGTTCGGAGGAGAGCCCGTGGATCTTGGCATTGTGGCAGACAACAAGTGTGCCCTCGTGCGCGCCATCAAGAAGGCTGCAGATTGCGATGTCCTCGTCACCATCGGCGGGGCCTCTGTTGGTGACCATGATCTCGTGCAGGATGCGCTCAAAGCCGCAGACCTGAAACTCAGCTTTTACAAGATCGCCATGCGACCCGGAAAACCTCTGATGTTTGGAAAGTTGGGCCGGACTCGTGTCCTCGGGCTGCCAGGAAATCCCGTTTCTGCAATTGTGTGCGCCCGGCTATTTTTAAAGCCCCTTATCGATGCGCTGTTAGGTCTCGATGCGTCAGACCCGCCTTTGGCCGGCAAGCTTGGCTGCGACCTTGCTGCAAACGATCAACGACAGGACTATTTGCGCTCAACCCTGGAGATTGGCGCGGGCGGAGAAATGATTGCTCATCCGTTCACCAAACAGGACAGCTCCATGTTGCGGCGATTGGCCATCTCCGATTGCCTCGTTATCCGCCTGCCCCACGCTGCGCCCGCAAAAGCGGGCGATCCGGTTGAGTTGATCAAACTGGATTTCTAGAACAGCTCAATTGAACCAGGCACCGATCCGCTTGAGTTTGGAAGAGAAAACGACACCGCCTGCCTTACCGAAGATATTCTCTCGCGAGATATATCCATGTCCCTTCAAGGATCGGCTATCCCAGGAACTGTCTCGGTTATCACCGAGCAGAAAGTATTGGCCTTGGGGAACGTCAAACTTCTTCCCGTCATGTTCGAGCAGCGGGGTTGAGGACATAAGCGTCTGGTATGACAATCCGCGCATCAGGGTCTCAACGTAGACATCGTCTCCCTGATAATGAGCACCTTCGAACGTGCCCGTTTTGCCTCGCGCAATCACAGCTTCATTGATCAGGACCGTCCCCTTGTCAAACGAAACGGTTTCACCCGGCAGCCCCATAACGCGCAGGAAATAGAACTCCTCAGCGTCAGGTTTGACCTTGTACCGCACCAGATCTCCACGCTTTGGGTCTTCTTGGTCATAGGGATTCATATCTGTGACGATGTGATCGCCAATCTGGATCGTCGGTTTGTTTGCGCCCAACTGTATGGCGAAGATCCGTGTTGCCATCTCGCCCCGGCCCCCAAGCGCAAAGAACAGAACAAGCGGTGCCAATCCAATGATGCCGAACACCGCATAGGCCCATGTCCGGTCATACCATTTATCCGGAAACTGCCTCCCTGCCAAAGCCAGCATGTAAATGTCGCACGCCGCCAACAGGACACTCAGAACTCCCAGCGCCAGAACACCGACAAAAAACCAGAGGGTGGCTCATCCAGCCCCAAAGCCCGTGATGCAGGCAAACGACCAGTAGGCAGGCCGGGCCCAGAACGATTACAAAGCGCCAGGGCCGACCCAGGTAGAGGTAACCAAAGCCCGAACACCAGAGCAACCCGCCAATCCCGTCCGGGCGGCTCTGGCTCATAGTCAGCCTCTTCAAACTCCAGATAGGCTTCGTCTGGTTCCGGCTCCAGGTCTTCTGTGCTCATTCAGTCTTTCCCCTGAATGGCCAGGCTTCAACAGCTACTTTTGTGTAGCCGCAGCGAGCAAAGCGGCCGCGGATGCCTTGCTTTCCTCTGTAAACCAGCCATCAAGCGTCGGATCATTTCGGTTCTCGATTACATCACGAATCCGCGCCAATGTCGCCCCCCGAATCTGCCGCTTTACATCGCCATAGGCAATCGGCGGAATTGTGGCGTAATCCGCAGCCACTTCAATCGCCCTTTTCATGACCTGCTCTGCATCCACGACTTCATCCAGGATCTTGTGATCAAGCGCCTCCGGGGCCTTTATGTTGCGGCCGGAGAGCAAGAAGCGCCTGAGCATCGTTGCGGAGAGTTCATCGCGCGCCATCTCAAGCGGAGCAACGGGGAACCGAACACCTACCCTCACTTCAGTCAGCCCGAAGGTCGCCCGGTCAGTGGCAATCCGGTAATCAGTTCCAAGCACAAAGAAAAAACCACCGGCAATTGCATGACCGTTGATCGCCGCGATGACTGGTTTCGGAAATCCATAAAGCGCACCATAGGCCCGGTTCAGTGCGTCGCAAATGTCAGTCTGCGCCTGAAGGTCGAAACCTACGGCTTCTTTCAGATCAAGCCCCGCCGAGAGAACCTTTCCGGTGCCGGTAAGGATCAGTGCCTTCAAATCCTGCCTTTCAGCCAGCTCTGAGAGTTTTTGTTCAATATCGAGCAGGAAAGGCGTATTGAGTGCCGAAGCTGGCGGTCGGTTCAGCCGCAACACTCCAATGCCGCCGCCCAGATCTTCTTCTTCCAGAAACTTGGTCATTTGCAATCCTCACATGGTTGCGCCGATTTGCCAGGGCACGAACTCATTGTCACCCAAACCCAACGCTTCGCTCTTTGATTTTTCACCTGACGCCACTGCAAGAAACTTACCCAGAATTTCTGAACCCTTTGCCTCGACCGTAGACTTCCCTTCGATGATATCTCCGCAGTTGATATCCATGTCCTCAATCATGTTTTCATAAGTCCGGCTGTTTGTTGCAAGTTTAACCGTCGGGGCAGGTTTGCTTCCGAACGCTGAACCGCGACCCGTGGTGAAGCAAACCAGATTGGCGCCGGATGCGATCTGCCCCGTAACCGAAGCGGGGTCGTAACCAGGGCTGTCCATGAAAACGAAACCAGGTGTCTCAACCCGCTCGGCATATTTGTAAACCCCGGTCAGAGACGTCGTCCCGCCTTTCGCAGCTGCACCAAGTGACTTTTCAAGGATCGTGGTCAAGCCGCCCGCCTTGTTTCCAGGTGACGGATTGTTGTTCATTTTTCCGCCATTGCGCGAGGTGTAGTTCTCCCACCACGCAATACGCTCGATCAGCTTCTCACCAACATCCCGGGAAGTTGCCCGCCGAACAAGCAGATGTTCAGCACCGAAAATTTCAGGTGTCTCCGCCAGTATTCCCGTTCCACCCTGAGCAACGAGCAAATCCACCGCATGGCCTAGGGCCGGGTTGGCCGTTACACCAGACAAACCATCGGAGCCGCCACACTGCAAGGCAACCTTAAGCTCGGAAGCTGGCCTGTCGGTCCGCTCAATCGCGTTCACCGTTGGCAGCAATTCCTTGATGCGCTCAGCTGCTGCTTCGATTGTCTTGCGGGTTCCTCCGGTGCCCTGAATGGTCATTCGATGAAAACGAGAAGGATCCGAAATGTCGTATTTCTCGGCCATCCGGCTCATCTGAAAGATTTCACAACCCAGCCCGATAAACAACGCTGCCCCCACATTGGCGTGCGTTGCATGTCCCCAGATCACACGTTCCAGATTATCAAAACCATCGCCCTCACCTGCCATCCCGCAGCCGGTCCCATGGGCGAACGCCACAACACCATCTACATTGGGATAATCATTCAGCACGCCGCAGCGATTGATCTCATCTGCCACGTAACGCGAGACGGTGGCCGAGCAATTCACTGTGGAACAGATTGCGATATAGTTACGGGTACCGGTGAGGCCATCGCTACGCTTAAACCCTTGAAATGTCTGGCGCACCGTTGTCTCTTCAGGATCAGATTTTTCTGTGCCGAACTGATAATCGCGATCATGTTCTCCCATGTGACAGTTGTGAACATGCACGTGTTCACCGGGCGAGATCGGCTGGCTGGCAAAACCAATTATCTGACCAAATTTTCTGACGGCATCGCCTTTGGCAATCGAGCTTGTTGCTGCCTTGTGGCCAGCCATAATGGCCTGAGAAGCAACGGTCCCGTTTTCAATATCGGTGCCCTCCGCAATCCGCGACAGAGCCACCACGATATTGTCTTCACTGTGAAGACGGAGGATTTGGCCATCACTCATCAATGCTCTCCTCTAAGGCCTGCGCGCGACCATGTCGATTTCCACCAGTGCATTGACCGCCAGTCCGGTAACCCCAATACAAGTTCTGGCAGGCAGTTTGCTCTCTGGAAAATATGAACGATATGTCTCGTTCATCGCCGCATAGTCGCGTTCAAACTCGGTGATGTAAACCCGGGCCTGCACCACGTTCTCAAGCTCCAGGTCCATGCCCCGCAGCACGCGAATGAGATTGTCCATCACCTGCCGGGTCTGAACCTTGACCCCTTCGGGCAACGCGCGATCAGGTTCACCTGGATATGTGGGCATCTGGCCGGTGAGAAACACCCATCCGTCAATTTCGGTAGCATGGGAGAAAGGTGCAACCGGCTGCGGTGCATCCTGGATCATGTGAAAACTGGGAAGACCCATTCGAACTGTCCTCTAAAGATTTTGACTGACCTATCCCCTAAAGGACCGGCTCAAACAGTCAACCATTGGTTCTGGGTGAGCTTGGAAACATTTTTCAATGCGGTGGTTTCAATGCCAATCCGGAGAAAACACTTAATCATGGAAAAAGTTGAACCCATTTGAGCCTTGTTCTGCCACCAATTTTCAGGTGCTTGATGTTAGATAAATATCTGAATTAACGCAAATAATTCGCTTTCTCAAAGAGGATCTTACAATCAAACTGAAGTGGGGATTTGAATGTATGAACAAATTATGAATGACGCGTCCGTGAATGGTTCAAATGGGATCTGCCATAACCGGAGGCAAGCTTTTCGACACCGCAATCTATACCCCACTCAAGGAACCCCAAGATGACTACACGTTTTACAAAATTCGCATTGGCAGCAGCAATGGCAGTAACCACAGGCGCATTTATCGCAGAAACATCTGTTTCAACTGCGGAAGCCGCTACGAAGAAGGGCTGCAAAGTCAAAAAGAACAATGCAACACACCATTGCAACTTCACGCAACGTCGCGCATTCTCAATACGCTGACCAGCCCAACCCGCCAGCAGAATTTCCGCGCTGGTGGCGACTTTGGCAATAGCCGTGATTCCGAAGGCAGTGGCGGCCGGTGGCCAGCATTCCGACATCCGCCTGAAGCGCGACATCGAAGCTCTGGGTACCCTGGCCAACGGCCTGCCCCTGTACCGCTTCAAGTATCTATGGAGCGATACCGACATGGTTGGTGTGATGGTCTAGGAAGTCCTGAACGTGGCACCAGAGGCCGTGATCACCGGTGAGGACGGTTTCTACCGTGTGAACTACGACAAGTTGGGCATTTCCATGATGACCTTTGATGAGTGGAAAGCGCTTGTTCCCGAGCTGGACCAGCTTCCGCTGACTGCCTGATCGAACACCAGAAACTAGAAACTGATAGGAGCCCGATGGCGCGCCATCGGGCTCAATCTTTCGAGAGTGTGAAATACGGCACACCTCTTGCGGGACCCTCACCAACAAGTCCCTGAACGGGACAAACGAGTGCAAGGAATACCGCGCGTGGGGGAGTACCCGGCGCTGACAAGGGCTCCGGTCTCTGGTGGAAGACTGGGGCCCTCCTCGTTTCAGATTGAAGTTTCTCGATTAGTGGTAGACGAAGACCTTGGAGCCAACCGCGACGCGCTGGTACAAATCAACGATGTCGGAATTCTTCATGCGGATGCATCCTGAAGAGACAGATCCGCCAATACTGTAATTCTGATTTGTCCCGTGGATCCGGTATAGCGTGGACCCAAGATACAACGCACGCGCACCCAATGGGTTTTCAGGTCCACCAGGCATGAACTCAGGAATAACCCGTCCATTTTGAAACAGCTCGCGTTCAATCATCTCTTTTGGAGGACGCCAGTTCGGCCACTCCTTCTTGCGGGACACATATGAGACACCGCCCCACTGGAAACCTTCCCGGCCAACTCCAACCGGATAGCGCAGTGCTTTTCCATGTTCCACGACAAGATAGAGCTTGCGTTCTGATGTACGGATGATGATCGAACCAACAGGATGTTCCGGAGCGATGTCCACAAACTTGTGGGTGCTGCCGGTAATGATTTGACCGACGTCATCGCCGAGCGAACGGACACCTTTTTCAAGATCGTTTCCAAATTGCCTGAAGAAGCTTGTCAGCCCGAAAAGAGGCTCATCAAATTGCGCATTCGCACTTGCGGTACAAAGGGAAATCAGGACAACGAATGAGATCAGGAAACTGGAAATCTGACGTTTCATCACATGCTCACAAACCAACCACAGTGTCTGTTTTTCCGGCAGTTTGGTTAACACCGGGTTTCGATCAGACCTATTGCGCATTCATGGACAAAGTTTTGACCGGCAAAAGGAATTGTTGTGACGAAACGACTGGGCCAGTGTCTCATTCCCCGACGCTTTGTGGCGAGCAATGACATGACCTCACCACAATCTTGTCCCACAGTTTACGTTTGTAGGGCTAAAGCGGTCCTGTTTCGCCACCAACTGGCTGGAAACTTGTGCGAATCATGGTGACAACTCATAGCTTTGCAGCTATAAGAATCAGCGGTGAGGGACCAGTGTGTGTGGCGCGGATTTTGCTTGTCGCAAGCTGGTATTAGCATGAGTACGGGTCCACGGATTTCCGCAGGCAGACAAAAGAAAACAGACGTCCATGCTGCTTGACGATGAGTTCAGTGTTGGCGAGAACTTCGGGTTTCTGGATGAGGAGCAGCCGAGGAAAAGAAACGCCATCCGCCGCTGGCTGGAACACGTCTTCCGCGAGCGTCAGGTTTATCTTCGCAGCGATGGCCAAGTGCAATTCATCACGCTGCGTCCATGGCTTCAAATCAGCTTCGCGATTGTCTTTACCGCAGGTCTATTCTGGCTGGCGTTCGCCACAGTCAATATCGTGTTCAAGGATCAGCTGATAGCCCTCAAGGAACGCAAGTCACAATACGTCCGCATCACTTATGAAGATCGGCTCTCTGCAATGCGAACGGCGATAGACGGTCTGAACGGAAAACTGCTGCTAGACCAGAATCAATACCTTCAGAAAGTCGACGCGCTGAAGGCGGAGCTTGATGCCATTAACAACCGGCAAGCCAGGATCGAGACCTTTTTCCGTCAAGGCTGGATGCCAACAAAATTCGTCAAGGACAGTGCGCAAAGTACCGTTCCAGAACCCGTACCAGTTGAAGAGATCGATGAAACCTTACAAGACGGCCTGACCGAACCTCTGCAGACGCTGCCTAGCATTCGTATACCGGGTCAATCGTCAATCGTCACTGAAGTCGGCAAAAGAAAACGCGTGGTCCGTAACGTTCCAAATGTCTTCCGCCGCAAATACAAACAAGAATTCAAGACACATGAACAGGCAAGGCAGCCATTATCTGAGCTCAGTTCGCATTTCGCAACGCTGAACAAGCGGCAACTTGATTTGCTTGATGAGATTGACCGGCTTAATGATCGCCGAATTCAGACAGCCAGCAAGGCTATAAGGCGCGTTGAGCTGAATCCGAAAACAGTGGTTCGCAATGCGCCCAAACCAAAACTCTTCATTGGTGGCCCTTTCATCAATTCAGAGGACCCCGATTTTATCAAAGACGCAATAGGCAACAAACTTCTGGCCATCGGCCGCAAAATGACCGCGCACGAGAAACTTGTTAACGCCATGCGGTCAATGCCCATCACCTACCCGCTTCGTGGCGATTTCCGGGTAACAAGCAACTTCGGTATTCGCCGGGATCCCTTCCGACGCACACGTGCAATGCACACAGGCATTGATTTCAAAGCACGCTATGGCCATCCGATCAGAGCCACAGCAGATGGTATAGTGGACAAGTCGGGCCGCTACGGCGCCTATGGCAAAATGGTCGAAATCCGCCACCGTCACGGCATTACAACACGTTATGCGCACATGAGCCATCTGAGCGTGAAGCCCGGTCAGCGCGTACGCCGGGGTGACGTCGTCGGTAAACTGGGCAACACGGGCCGCAGTACAGGCGCCCATTTGCACTATGAAACACGAGTTTACAAGAAAGCGCTATCGCCGCGGCGTTTCTGGGAAATGCGCTTAATCATCGCCAAAAAATAGTCAGCATTTTTCAACGGCCAGACGGCTTAATCCAGGTCTGAAACCTCGGCATCAGAGCTGCCCTGCACCCGTTGGGCAAGCGAAGTCTCAAGGAAACCGTCCAGATCTCCGTCCAGCACGGCCGAGGGGTTGGTGTTCTCGACGCCCGTGCGCAGATCTTTGACCAGCTGATAGGGCTGCAACACATACGACCGGATCTGGTGTCCCCAGCCAATATCGGTCTTTTGCGCTTGCTCGGTTTGTGCAGCTTTTTCGCGGCGTTGAAGTTCGGCTTCATAGAGTCTCGCCCGCAGCATGTCCCAGGCCGTTGCTCTGTTCTTGTGCTGTGAACGTTCGTTCTGGCACTGAACAACAATACCTGTAGGCTCATGCGTGATTCTGACGGCAGAGTCAGTCGTGTTCACATGCTGACCGCCAGCACCGGATGCACGGTACGTATCGATCCGGCAGTCACTCTCATTGATCTCAACGTGGATAGTGTCGTCGACAACAGGAAAGACGCCGATAGAAGCAAATGACGTGTGCCGCCTCGCATTGGAATCGAAAGGAGAGATACGCACAAGACGGTGAACGCCGCTTTCGGTTTTCATCCAGCCATAGGCGTTGGGACCTTTTACTTCCATTGTCATGGATTTCAGGCCGGCCTCATCCCCATCCTGGGCTTCGATCACATTGATCTTGTAGCCTTTGCGCTCAGCCCATCGGGTATACATGCGTGCCAGCATCTGTGCCCAGTCCTGGCTTTCCGTCCCTCCTGCCCCAGAATGCACTTCGACGTAACAGTCATTCTTGTCCGCTTCGCCGGAAAGAAGCGTCTCCAATTGCCGTTTGGCTGCTTCCTTGTGGGCAGCGGCGATGGCGGCTTCGGCCTCCTGGACGATATTAGCGTCGCCCTCCATCTCGCCCATTTCGATGAGCTCGACATTGTCGTCGACCGTGGCCTCAAGGGTTTTGTAGGCATTGACAGCGTCATCCAGTTCCTGGCGCGCGCGCATGGTTGCCTGGGCGTCTTCAGGATTATTCCATAGATCCGGATTTTCGGCGGCTGCGTTCAGATCATCAAGGCGTTGCTGGGCGGTATCCCAGTCAAAGATGCCTCCTCAGCAGCGCAAGTGACTGCTTGATTTCATCGACCAGTGTCTGTGTTTCGGCACGCATTCGGCAACATCCTGTTCTTGCTTAGACGCACTAGCTAATGCGGCGGGAAACAAAGTGCAACGGGTTTTGTCAGCAATTTCTATCGCTTGCCGGACAGCACCTGCTCCAAGCACAACAAAGAGGCATTGACTCCTTATTGCCAACTATTGGTTTACCCTATTCGTCTATAGAGACGGAGGTTTTTGAGCGGGAATCAAGGCACCGGTTTGTTCTCCGCACTTTAAGAACTTCGCAGGATGCAGACAGATCTATTGGTCGCGATTTTCGATTATACTTCGTTGGCCGAAGGGACACTTCAGAACGCAGTGCACGCAAACCATAAATTTGCCAATTGCCTGAGAACAATTTCAATTTTTGACAGGACGCCTGAAACCACGATTGAAGCGAGAATGCTGCAATTGAACCGGGGCAACAAGATCGAAAACGTTAGCAAGGGCGTGCTGGACGAAGAACTGCTGAAGCGCGCGCTCCCTCAGCGGGCACAGTGGAAAATGATCGAAACCGCATATGGTGAGCAGATCCCTGAAACGAGCATGAATGGTGATTTCGTGACCTTTCTGGAGTTCATGATGATGCCCAGAACATCCTCGGTCTTCTACATCCCTGAAGCCAATGAGGATGCAAATCACTTCCTTGAAAATGCAAAACAGACTGCTGGCGTCATTCTGCACACCAGTATGACTGAGGACAAACTGAACGCGTTGCGCGCAGCGCTCAAGTCAACACGCCTCCACTAGCGCATTAATCAAACCCCTTGAATTGCGCCACATTGGAGAGCTCTTCGCGTTCGCTAACCAGTGTATTTTCAATTGCGTCCGGATCTGGGTACCCGAGGCTCATACCTGTAACCAAATCCTGATCATCGGGAATCTCCAGATGTTTATAGATTGGCTCCTGGAAAGGGATCCAAGCCGCTTGGGGGCAGGTATCCAAACCAAATCCCTTAGCCGCAAGCATAATCGTCTGCGCGTACATGCCAGCATCCGCCCAGTTCCCCCTCGCCAGATATGAATCCACTGTTATGAAGAGGCCGACCGGTGCATCAAAGAACAAAAAGTTGCGTGCACCTTGCCGGGCGCTGCCTTCCCGGTCGCCCTTTTCTATTCCCAACAGTCCGTACAATGCCCACCCGATTCCGCGCCGCCTGTCGCGGTGAACATCCTTCCATTGGGCCGGGTAGTAGTCATAGTGCTCATAGGGTTTCCCCTCCCCGGCTTTGGCCATCTCAAGCACATCGCTGCTAATGGCTTCCTTGACGGCACCTGTACACACATAGACATGCCAAGGCTGCGTGTTCGTTCCGCTTGGCGCGCGCTGGGAAACTTCCAGAATTGCGTCAATTGTCTCACGGGGTACTGGATCGGGTTTAAACGCGCGAATTGACTTTCTTGATTTTATTGCATCCTGGACGTCCATTCGGCTCCACTTTCCAGCTTTAAAACGTTCACCCGACAAATGGCAGACAGGATCAGCCTGTCAATAAGTATTGGCCCCAGTCTTTCCGGTTTGCCGTATGCTAGAAAGGATGGAGGAAACCAGCAGGAGGACGATATGAAAATTGATGGTGGATGCCATTGCGGCGCGGTTACATACGAAGCCGAGCTCGACCAGAACAAAGTGGGGATCTGTCATTGCACAGATTGCCAGACCCTGTCCGCCACTGCTTTCCGCACGGTGGCCATGGTACCTGAAGAGGACCTCAAACTGACCGGGACACCGAAGGTCTATATAAAGACTGGCGACAGCGGAGCCAAACGGGAACAGGCCTTTTGCGCTGAATGCGGCTCGGCGATCTACGCAACGTCAGTTGGCGACGGACCGAAGGTTTACAATCTTAGGGTCGGAACCATCCGCCAGCGTGCAGAACTGGTGTCCAAGGTTCAATATTGGGGGCAATCAGCACTCAACTGGCTCAAGGAACTGGACAAAATCCCGATGCACGAGAAGGCGGCACCTTAGGACCGGAAATCTAATACAAACCGCCGGTACCTGTTGTAAGCCCGCCATCGCGGGTTGACGTGTCGGCCTGCTGTACACCGCTGGGCACGAAACCTTGCCCGCCGATCACGACGTTGTCTTCGGCTGGCTCTTCACCAGGTTTGAAGGCTTCAAGAATGACGTTCTTACCGCCGTATGACGCGCGCTCGCCGGTATTGGGATTAATCGGTATCAGCTGAATCCCACGTGGCACCCGGAACGGAATTGCTGGCTTCCCGCGCATGGCAAGCTTCATGAAGTCAGCAAAAATCGGCGCGGCCAGCCCGCCACCACTGGCTGACTTACCCATCGGCCGCGGGTTGTCGTAACCCACATAAACCCCGGCTGCGAGATCAGGTGTGAAGCCGACGAACCAGGCATCCTTTTCATCGTTTGTCGTGCCAGTCTTGCCCGCGAGCGGATAGTCGAAATCAGCAAATGCCTTTTTTGCCGTGCCCCGCTGCACAACACCCTCAAGCATCAATGTAATCTGATACGCGGTATAGGGGTTGATGACTGCACGACGGGCATCGACCAGTTCCGGCTCATCCTGCCCTTCCCATTTTTCTGCACTGCAGCCTGTACAGGTTCGCCCATCATGTCTGAACACAGTCTTGCCGCGGCGGTCCTGCACCCTGTCGACGAGAGACGGGATAATGCGCTTGCCGCCGTTCACGAACATGGCAAAGGCCGATGTCATCCGAAGCAAGGAAGTTTCGCCTGCGCCGAGAGACATAGACAGCACTGGCGACAACTTGTCATAAACTCCAAAGTCGCGCGCATACTGGGTAACCTTTTTCATCCCCATGTCTTGGGCGAGACGAACGGTCATCACGTTGCGCGATTGTTCGATCCCACGGCGCAGTGTGGATGGACCATAATACTTGCCGGTGTAGTTCTTGGGTTTCCAGACCTCACCATTGCTCAACCTAAAGGATATCTCGGCATCCAGAACAACGGACGCAGGAGTATAGCCATTATCCAGAGCGGCTGCATAGACAATCGGTTTGAACGAAGAACCCGGCTGGCGTTTTGCCTGCACAACGCGGTTGAATTGGCTCTTGGCGTACGAAAAACCGCCTGCCAGCGCCAGAACGCGGCCTGAATGCGGGTCCATCGCAACAATGCCGCCTTCAACCTCGGGAACCTGAACCAAATGCCAAAGGCCTTTCTCCTTTGATGGCGAGGCATAAATGACGTCTCCGGGTTGCAAAACCTGCTCGACCGATTTCACTTCTTTGCCCAGTGAAAATTTGCCCTCTCGGCCAGGAACGTGCGCACGGGCCCAGGCAACATTTTTCACCGGAATGATCGCAGATTGCCGCTTCTTTGAGAGTTCTCCCGATTTCAAAGTGGGAGGTTGCAATCCGATTGTCGCTTGCTCAGGAGTAACCTTCAGAACCACCGCGAGACGCCAAGGGCGTAAATCATCAAAAGCCCTAATTTTACCGAGCTGAGCGCCCCATTCACCAGCGACAGGGTCCAACTTCGTTTTCGCTCCGCGCCACCCCCGGGCACGGTCGAACTTCATCAGTCCGCGCTGAAGCGCCTGGCGGGCAAAAATCTGCATCTTGAGATCAAGAGTTGTCCTAACCGACAATCCGCCTTCCCTCAGGCGTTTCCGCCCATAAGCGCGTTCCAGATCGCGCCGCACCTCCTCTGCAAACGCTTCAGCCCCAATTTCTGAGGCAAAAAGCTGAACCCCGTAAGGCCGCGGATTTACGATCAGGGGTTTCTTTACAGTTGCCGCGAGCTCTTCAGCGGTGATGTAACCATTTTCCTTCATCTGACCGAGCACCCAGTTGCGTCGGGTGGTGGCCCGCTTGGCATGGCGAAAAGGATGATAATTACTGGGCGCCTTCGGCAACGCAGCAAGATACGCCATCTCTTCCAGTTCGAGATCTTTCAATGACTTGCCGAAATAATTGAGGCTAGCAGCCGCAACGCCATACGAACCCAAGCCTAGATAGATCTCATTCAAATAGAGCTCGAGAATCTGTTCTTTTGCAAATGCCTGCTCAATGCGCTGAGCCAGCAAGGCCTCCTTGAGTTTCCGGTCCCAGGTCCGCTCACTGCTCAAAAGGAAGTTCTTCGCAACCTGCTGCGTGATTGTTGACGCCCCACTCAGGCGGCGGCTTTCGCCCTTTATCTTGGCCTGCACATACCGCACCACGGCAGCAATGATGCCCTGAATATCAATCCCGGCATGGTTAAAAAACGTTTTGTCTTCTGCAGATATGAAAGCATGAATCAGTCGTTCCGGCATTGCGCTGGTTGGTAGATACAGCCGGCGTTGTTCTGCATATTCAGCCAATAGTGATCCGTCACCGGCGTGGACGCGCGTCATGACCGGAGGTTCATAAGAGGTGAGCGTCTCAAGTGTGGGCAAACCTTCAGATTTGTCCCAGATCACATAGCCGATGGCGACCGCAATCGCACAGAACACCAGAAAACCAGCCGTGAACAGGTAACCCAAGAGCCGGATCATAAATGCATGCGTCCTCTGTATTGCCAAAATGCCATCAAAAAGACCCTCCCCGGCACCTGTTTCGACTATTTGATGCGCCCCGGTTCGTACACTGCTAAACCCTAAGCTGACAATATACTCTTCGACTATTTTGTTGCCGTCGCTCCAAGCCGTGTTCCGGTATCTGGAGATTGTGGCAACAAGTTGCGGCATATCAGAATCTGTTCGCAAGTTTCGTCGCAAAATACCTGTTGATGGCCGATTTGACAGCAACCGCGACTTTCGCTCTCCAGGCCTTGGACCGCAGGTTCGCTTCGTCTCTGCGGCTCGACAGGAACCCGAGTTCGATCAGCACTGAAGGCACATCGGGGGCCTTCAGCACACGGAAGCCCGCCTGGCGCAATGATTTTTTCCTCACACGAGTGACGCCCTTGATCCAGTTGACCACTTGCTTGGCCAGAAAAATGGAATGGTTTTTGGTTTCCCTTTGTGCCAGGTCGATCAGAATGCCTGTTACGGCATTGCTTTCGGACTGAAGTGCCACACCGGCAATGATGTCTGCCCGATTTTCCTGTGCAGCCAGTTCACCGGCTTCCTTATCAGAGGCTTTTTCCGACAAAGTATAAAGTGTCGCACCGCTTGCTCTACCCCGTTTAATTGAGTCTGCGTGGATTGAAATAAATAGATGCGCCCGTTTTTCCCGGGCAAACTTGACCCGGTCCTTGAGCCTGATGAACCGATCTGAGTCACGTGTCAGATAAACCTCATAACGGCTCGATTTCTTCAATTCATCCCTGAGCTTCCGCGAGAAGGCCAATGTGACGCTTTTCTCCGCAGTGCCGCGCCGGCCGAGGGCGCCGGGGTCAACGCCGCCGTGGCCGGGATCAATCACGATTATCCGCTTTCCACCAGATTTCTTGCGCGAAGATGGTGGCAGAATCGGTCTGGCTGCAGCCTTTTTCTTAGGTTTGGCGCGTGGTTTATCGGTGGACTTACGGTATTTGTTCGCCTGCGGCGTCGGGCTAGACGCAATCATCCGCTGCAACACAGTGGCAATTTGGGCAGCCTGATCGATATCGGGTTTGGATTTGCGTTTTTTGACAGCTTTCGCTTTTGCGAACGTAGCCAGATCCGTTTTCACCAAATCAAGCACAAAGCGCGCGGGTTGATTGTTTCGCGCGCTAATGACGAAAGATTTGGCAACGAGGACAGGTGATTTTACGTCCAGAACGATTCGGGACTTGCCCTCCCCGAACTGGCCATAGCGGTATTCCTTTACCAGCCCCCTGCCAAACCGTCCCAACCCTGGAGGAAACTGGAATTCCACCTCAGGCAAGTCGACAATCACACGGAATGGGTTTGACAGCACCTTTATGGAATAATCGACCGATTTTGAGAAATCTGTGACAAACCGGGTTTTCTTAGCATCTCCACCCAGGCGGGCTGCCAAGGCCGCAATTTCCTTATTACCGGCTTTAGCTGTGCTGCAAATCTGTAGGGCGAGCGCAACGTGCAGCATAATCGCCGCCGCAATCAGACCATAAACAAAACGCCCAGGATGGCTGATTGATGCCATTTGATTGAATTGCTGCGCCACAGCCCATTTCCGTCAGATGATCGGTCACGGAGAACCCGATCTGTGTTAGAGAATCTCGTTAACGGACCTTAAAGACCGGTGGTTAATTGAATCTTTACCTGCACAGGCCTTCGGCAGATCTTTTTGTTCTTAAAGCAAAATAAGCTCTAACTGCATGATGGCTCTTGCAATGGGTGGAATCTGCACTTAGACAGAGCATGGTAACCGTTTTGGCATGCGACGGTGTCTGGGGACGGTGCATTCTTGAAACACTGGCGCGAACTCCGGCCAATGTGCGCTAAAGAATCGAACTTTCGGGTTTTCAGCCTCCAGACAAAACACTCCAGCAGATGGTTTGCACGCAAGTGTGCGTATTATTTGAGCGATGCCACAAAGATTTTCGGGCGTTAATACCCTGATTGTTATTCAGGAACCAAGACGCCGAAGGTAATACCTGCAGGTAGCTGCAGGTCTGAACCAAGAGCACGATGTTCCGCTTAGAAAAGCCGAACCTTCGCAGCTCACTTAAGTAACGGTCCTGGACGTTTCCGGGGCCTGAGGTAAACGATGGACGCGTGGCAGAAATTACATAATGAGCTCGCTGCCCCCCCAAGGGGGGCCATGCAGCTTGGCATGCCTAAAATTTCCAGCCCACCTGGCCGTGTTGGCCCCCACTACGAGGCCGCCCCGCTCCACACATTTCGCGCACATGGTCATGAACTTCTAACTGGCAGCTCTGGGCAGCCACCACGGAGTTTAACGGCCAGATGCGCCGGAGAATCCCCAAATGGGCAAAAAAATATTCATCGATGCCGGCCACCCGGAAGAAACCAGGATTGTCGTCCTCAAGGGCAACAAGGTTGAGGATTTTGACTTTGAGTCCGCCGCGCACAAACAACTCCGCGGCAACATTTATCTGGCGAAAGTAACTCGTGTAGAACCCTCTCTGCAGGCTGCATTTGTAGATTACGGCGGCAACCGGCACGGCTTCCTTGCGTTTAGCGAAATCCACACTGACTACTATCAAATTCCCCTCGCGGACCGGCAGGCACTGTTGGAGGAGGAGCAGGTAGATCAAGGTTCTTCCTCAGACGATGACGACGAAGAGACAAAAGGCGCAAGCGCAGCGGATGTGCCTGAAGACCCGATTTCCGAAGACGAAGAGCCTCGGGCAAACACTGACAGCGATAATGTTGATAAAGCGGAAGATAGCGCGGACGAAGCAGACGGCGCTTCAGAAACCGATGATTCTGAGGACGTCGGCACAGATTCAGCAGCAGAAGCAGCAACCCCGGAGGATGCCGAAACGGCAAATGAGCCAGGCGCCTCGGATAAGGTTAATGCAACTGCGGTAGAAACAGACGAAACTGCAACCGAAACGGAAGCACCTGCCGCAGTTGAAGACGTTTCAGAAGCAGTTTCAGAAGAAGAAGCCTCGCCTGTGGAGGAAACGGCGTCCGCAGACGCAAGCGAAGATGACAACAAGCCTGAGATTGCCCAGCTCGCAACAGAGGCGAAAGACGACAGCGTCAAATCCGAGATCGTGGTTCCTGACGAGACGGAGGAAGTTGATCTTGCAGAAGCCGAGCAGCCTTCGGTTCTCGAGGATCCGTCAGAAGACGGCGATGAAGACGAAGGCAATGGCAACGGTGAAAGCGTTGAATCCGTTGGCGCCGAAGACGCGATGGAAGAAGTCCCGCAGCGCCGCCGCAAACGCCGCCGTGAGTACAAGATCCAGGAAGTCATCAAACGCCGTCAGATCATCCTTGTTCAGGTGGTCAAGGAAGAGCGCGGCAACAAGGGCGCAGCGCTCACCACTTATCTCTCCATGGCCGGCCGCTATTGTGTGCTGATGCCCAATACGTCGCGAGGCGGTGGAATTTCGCGCAAAATCAGCGATACGCAGGACCGCAAGCGCCTGAAGGAAGTCGCAACCAACCTCGATATTCCGGAAGGCATGGGATTGATCGTGCGCACAGCAGGTGCGAACCGCACAAAAGCTGAAATCAAGCGCGACTTCGACTACCTCTTGCGGCTCTGGGAAAGCGTCCGCGATCTGACTTTGAGCTCGAACGCCCCGAACCTGGTTTACGAAGAAGGCAGCCTCATCAAGAGATCCATCCGGGATCTCTACGACAAGGATGTGGACAGCGTCGAAGTGGAAGGCGAAGCCGCCTACCGCGATGCTAAAGGCCTGATGAAGATGCTGATGCCCAGCCACGCGAAGAACGTGAAGGCTCACAAGGATTCCCAACCTCTGTTCTCACGCAGCCAGATCGAAACGCAGTTGGATGCGCTTTACTCGCCGCAGGTCACCCTGCCCTCAGGCGGCTATATCGTTATCAACCAGACCGAAGCGCTGGTGGCTGTTGACGTCAACTCGGGCAAGTCCACCCGCGAGCACAATGTTGAGCAAACCGCCCTCAAGACGAATTGCGAGGCAGCGGAAGAAACAGCGCGCCAGATGCGTCTGCGCGACCTCGCCGGCCTCATCGTCATTGATTTCATCGACATGGAAGAGCGGCGCAACAACCGCACAGTTGAGCGCAAATTGAAAGATGCGCTCAAGAATGATCGTGCGCGCATTCAGGTGGGCCGCATCGGTCACTTCGGCCTTCTGGAGATGTCGCGTCAGCGCATGCGGACAGGCGTACTCGAAGGGTCGACACTTGTTTGTCATCACTGTGAAGGCCAGGGTTTCATTCGTTCCGTTGAGAGTTGCGCGCTTTCCGTTTTGCGGGGAGCCGAAGAACACCTGATGGGCCAGAAATCGCCCAACAGCATCACAGTCCGCTGTGACTCCGCTGTTGCCGCTTATATCCTCAACCAGAAACGCGATCATTTGCATGCGCTCGAAAGCGCGTTTTCGGTTGTAATCTTTGTCGAAATCTCCGGCGAAATGCGCGGCTCTGATTTCAAGATTGAAAAGGCTGATGCGCCCTCGCGCAAACCTGCCCAGGTCGCGGCCGTCAGTTTGATTTCCGCCTACTCAGACAAAGACAGTGATGCTGCGGAAGACGAAGAAGCTGTTCGGGCCGCCGAAGACGAAACCGATGTTGACGGCGAGGAAGAAAAGCCACGCCGCCGCAAACGCCGCCGCGGACGCCGCGGTGGACGAGGATCGCGCGGCTGGGACAACCAGGAAGCAGGTGACGGCGAGAACCAGGACGCTGCTTCAGAGGATGGCTCTTCAGAAAAACAACAAGCTGCCGAAGGCGATGCGGCGTCTGACGAGGGCGGTGAAGGCCAGAAGCGCGGCCGCAAACGCCGTTCTCGCGGTGGGCGTGGCAGGCGTAATGAGCAGTCTGCCTCCAGCGAAGAAACGGAAGAAGCACCAGCCAAAGAAGCTGCACAACCAGCCCTTGCTAATGCGGATCTGGAGACGGTCGATCCGTGGGACACGACACCTGTCAAGGAGCCTGTAGCGGCCAAGGCAGAAACTGCCGAAGAAGCCGAAGTCAAGGACGGCGCTCCCAAACCGGAGAAAAAGCTCCGAACACGCAAACCGCGCAAAAAGGCAGAGCCAAAGGCCAAGAAGGGAGATAAAGACGCCGCAGCCGAGAGCAAAAAGCCTGCGGAGGAAGCTCCGTCAAACGGTTCGGATCCCGCGACCGAACCGGCCCCGGAAGCAGCTCCCGAGTCAGGGCTAAAACCCGTGGCCGCCGAACCGGCAGCACCCCCTCCACCCCCGGAGCCCGATCGACCAAAGCGCAGGGGTTGGTGGCAGCGCGGTTGAAAGAACCTGAAGCGCTGGCTTGTTGAATAGGCGGTCTGTTTCTTGCTAGGGTTTGCCGGTAATAACCCGGCAATCCTAGCGGCGATGAGGTTCACGATGGCATTAAAATACGGCAAATCCATTCCCTTGCGCGAGGACGCCCCGCGCGCACCTGCCCCAGAACAGCCTGCGGGTGGGTTCCCCGCCCGGCGCATGCGCCGAAACCGCAAGGCACCATGGGCGCGCAATCTGGTCTCCGAAAATGCGCTCAGCGCGCATGATTTCATCTGGCCGATTTTTGTGCGCGATGGGGATAATGTGCGCGAGCCAGTGCCGTCCATGCCGGGCGTTGAGCGGCTGAGTATTGATCTGGCTGCAGAAGCAGCCGCCGAGGCGGCCGAGCTGGAAATCCCGGTCATCGCGCTCTTCCCCTATACAGACCCGTCCTTGCGCACAGAAGACGGCGGCGAAGGGCTCAACCCGGAAAACCTGGTGTGCCGCGCCACCCGTGCGATCAAGGCGCAAGCGCCGGAAGTGGGCATCCTGTGCGATGTGGCGCTCGATCCCTATACCTCTCACGGCCATGACGGATTGCTGCACGAGGGCGAAATCCTCAACGACGAAACGGTTGAAGTGCTCATCAAGCAGGCCCTGATCCAGGTGGAAGCTGGCTGTGATGTGATTGCCCCATCCGACATGATGGACGGCCGCATTGGCGCGATCCGCCATGCGCTTGAGGAAGAGGGCCATACCTCAACCCAGATCATCGCCTACAGCGCCAAATATACTTCCGGCTTCTATGGCCCGTTCCGTAACGCCGTTGGTTCCTCAACCACCCTGTTCGGCGATAAGCGCACCTACCAGATGGACCCGGCCAACACGGACGAAGCCATCCGCGAGGTGGAACTGGATCTCGCCGAAGGCGCCGATATGGTGATGGTCAAGCCTGGCATGCCCTATCTGGATATCGTGCGGCGAGTCAAAGACGAATTCGCCGTCCCCACCTTCGCCTACCAGGTCTCCGGCGAATACTCCATGCTGCGCGGAGCGGTCGACAATGGCTGGCTCGACGGCGACAAGGTCATCCCCGAGACGTTGTTAGCGTTCAAACGCGCCGGCGCAGACGGCATGCTGACCTACTTCGCGCTGGAAATGGCGAAGCGGTTGAAGAGCGGTTGAGACAAACCACACCCACTTGGGAATTTCAGCCCGAAAGTACCACCGTCTAATAGAGATAGTGCATGGGGATCTTGTGGTAACCCGGCTTCACGGCGGCCTTGCGGAAGCTGGGGGTTATATAGGGATCGTCCGTTCTTGACGTGGCATAACCCTCTGCCGGGTACTGACCGCTCATATCCAGCTTGGCATGCCTCCCTGCCCCCTACTCTGCCGGCTCGATTTTGGGGCGGTCCTTCTTCGGCGCCCAGCCTGGCGGGCCGAGCAGCACGCCGAGCTTGTTGCGGAAACCTTCCATCTCCCAGACGCCCTTGCCGATGCGATAGAACCCGTGGAAGAACGTCACAAGCGGATTGATGGAGTTGATCGGCCTGACGAGCCCGTAAACCACCTTCTCGTCTTCTTCAGCAAAGGTTCCGAACATCCGGTCCCAAATGATGAAAATGCCCGCGTAGTTCTTGTCCAGATATTTCCGGTTCGAGCCATGGTGCACCCGGTGGTGTGACGGCGTGTTCATGCGCTTCAATGGGGCGCGGCAGCTTGCCGATGCTCTCGGTGTGCAGGATCGTCTGGTAGACCTGCACCACCACCTCTATTTGTCCAGCACGGTGAGCCTCTTGTCGCTTCGGCCATTGCTCAGCTTGTCGTGGACGGCGTCGACGCTCCAGATGTGGCGGGGACCCGGGGCCTCAGACGAATGAGTGAGCTGTCCTTGTGATAGAGACGCTTGCGCGTCTTGTGGCGCAGGGGAAGCTGCCCTCCCTCTTCGCGCCAGAGACGCCCGACTTTCTTATGGTTCACCTGCCAGCCTTCACCCCGCAGACGCCCTGAGATCTGACGGTATCCCTATCGACCGGACCGCTTGGCCAGCCGAACCAGCGCCAGACGCAGAGCGGTCTCTTCATCTTTGGGAGCGGCCTTGTCGTGCCCCGTGCTGCGCGCAACGCCTGACGTCCTGCAGGTCCGGCGCTCAGATGTCCCGGGCTTCTGGCGCGTGTGGATGACGGCGCCGCGAAGGTCATCGGTGGTCAGGCCCTGGGGTTCAAAAGATCCAGGCTCTCCTTGAGGATCAATTTGTCCAGCTCAAGGGGGTCACGCTCTTCTTCAACCGCTCATTCTCCTTCTCAAGAGCCTTCAGCTCCGAAAGCTGTGATGTGCCCATTCCCCCAAACCTTCTGCGCCAGTTGTCGTAAGCCGGCAACTTGCAGAACATGACCACTTGCCGGACTACCAAGTCGCGTTCGACGATAAGGCCGACATGGTGGTTTTCACCAATCGCGGCACGATGTCCCCTGCTCTGCTCATTGAAGGCAGCATTCCTCCCTTGCAGTCGATACCTATGAAGAAACGCGCCAGGTTGCTCCTGGATGGCCCGATGTGCGGCTGTACCGGCGCGGCGGCATGCCGGCGAAACAGGGATTGTACCGGGGCCTGCCCGACTGCGGAGACGGGGCCCATGATTTCCGCGTTTTTTCGTTTTTGAAAATCGCGGTTTAGTTTACATCGGCCCGGCAAGATGATGGCTCAACCCGCGTTGCCTTTGGGATGATGACTCTCAAGCCTTTATCCTGAAAACCTCATCAGGTCTGATGCCGAAAACAATACTGTACCGTTTGCCTCTCGCAAAATGATCACCCCTTTCTCCCGGCGCTGATCTGGCATACTCCAAAGCGATGCGTTCTTTTGGAAGTTTCAATTCACCGCGGCAACAAAATGCTCGACTTCAAACAGCTTTCTTCGCTCTTTCAGCTCGCCGTTCAAATCACATTCGGTGACCAAGATTCCGGTTACATCCGCTTTCATCGGCAGCTCTTGCGCTTCCAACACAGCTCGGTATTTAACACATTGATACATCCCGCGACGAAAGTCATCGTCACTGGAAATGACGGATTTAACTTCGACCGCAAAAAACGATTTCCCGTCCGTAAACAGAACATCAACCAAGTCTCCAGACAGCAACTTAAACTCAGTTTTTCCTTTAGCAAAGCTATCCGGAACACCGATTTCGGCCGGGTTCTCCGCTACCCACTTCTTAAGCGCCTTATGTTGATCGCTTTCGGCGGAGCCACCATATCCAGAGCCATTCTCGTCAGGACCCTTCTCATCATTAATCTTTTCTTCAGGATAGTTTTCAGCTACGGGTTCGTCCCAAAGCTTTTGGTAGATTTGGTCCCAACTAGAGTATGAGCGGACGTCTTGCCGAATTCTCTCAACAATTTTGAGCTTCTTCTTGTCCGAAAGGTCAGCCCATTTTTTCTTGCTTCCTTTCAAATATTTTTGGTCAATATACCATGCAACGCCGGGTCCAGGGATACCATTCGATCATGTCGTCAAGGCATTGAGAAGTGGCGCATCAGTATCAACCTCCAAAATCTCGTTTATCATCGCCCCAACGACGCCGCCAATATGTAGCGGAAATACGCTCGGAATACTTAGCCGTCGCTCTAGATGCCTTGCAATTCCACCGTAAGTGACAAACGGCTCCCCGTGCTCAACGCACTTGATTAAATGGGTCATTGCATGTTTTGCGCCCTCTCCGTTCAAATAACTTATCGTATATTCAGGCATCTTGCCTCCAAACCTCACAATCAAAGACTACCAAAAGAACCATCCCGACATTCCCCAAGTGGTCTGCCGTTTGACGTCAAGATCGCCTGATCAGGGTCGTTGATCAAGCGTTTTGTGCCCCTGGAGGTGCACGTGGCTGCGCAAGCAGCTGGAACTGTACGGATCAAGCCGCGAATCCGTGGCGTGCTGGCCTGGCAGCGGGGTGTTTCAGCGCGTCGGACAGACCTGCCCTGCCCCTTTCGTTCGGTTTCGGGCCGCTTCAGCGTCAGGCAAATGACGGGGGCGCTCGAAGGCGGCGGATGTGGCGGCGAGAATGGCGCGCACCATCGGCCCGGTGACCGCCACCTCGGCCAACTGGAAGGTTATGGCGCGGGCGTGTCGCACGACGCGGGCGCCGATCTTGATCAGCTGCAGCTGCAGGCTGGTCAGCGACCAGTCGGCCATTTCTTCGGGCAACTCAAGGCAGCGCAGGAAAGTGGCCAGGTTGGAGGCCAACGCGTGGAGCTCGTTGTCGCGGAACCGTTTGCAGGACAGCCGCGTCCAGCGCAAGGCGTATTTGCCTTCCTTGATGTGCTGCTCGGCGGGGCCGCGCTGATTGTAGAAGCGGGTAACCTCCTCGGGCTCCATCCTCGGGCTCCAGGGGCAGGTTGGTGACGATGAAGCCCACGCGGGCGAACAGCTCGCCCGGGGGCCATTCGATCCTGGCGATGACGCGGCGCGGTTTGTTCCAGGATCCGCCCTGATACTGGAAGTCCTCAAGGAACCGCTTCACTTTGCTCTTTGACGGACGCCCCATGGGCCGGGTCAATCGGTGCGCCTCTCTTCTCCCGCAGGACGCCATTTGCGGGCCGCCGTATGGCGTGGAAACAGCCAACCTCTTCGAGCCGCTCATGGAGGTGGAGGGCGGGGAGCGCATCGGCGGCATCCGCCCGGAAGAAGCGCATGAGGTCGCGCCTGGCAGACCGGGCGATCACCGGGTCGAGGACGTCCCGCCAGCCATCGGCACGGTGGACGTTGCCGTTGCGCAGGGCGCAGCGGTCCAGCAGGCCGAACCGGTTGAACAGGAAGTGCGGGTGAGAGCAGGTGCAGTCGAAATGCCCGTTCCATGCGGACCCTTCCTGATCGCCATGGGTGGGGCTGACGGAGCTGCCCATGTCCCGCACGATATGCTTGAGACCTTTGCGGTCGTGGAGCCGGTCGATCCATTGGCCGTTCAGGTCGGCCAGCGCGTCCCGGTTCTCCGGCGCGGCCAGCGTCCCGGTCTCGAACCGCCCCATCTGCGGGGCCGAGGCCGCTTGCGCGTCGACAGCGCGGCCCCACCCCCGATCTGACGCCTCACCGGATCGAGGGCCAATTGGTCAGCGTCGTTGACCTCCTCGTAGCCAGCAAGACGCCCGCAGACCGATTGCCGGAACAGCCCGCCGCGCCGATGACGCCAGGCCCGAAAGTCCGAGCGCGTCATCAAGCTCGCGCATCACCAGGAGACCGCCATCCGAACTGATCTGCGCGCTGCGGAATTCCAGCAGCACCCGGCGATCGAAATCGACCCGGTCCCCCCGGTCTGAACCCGCACCCTCCGGGTGATCCATGAAACACGCCTCTCAAAGCCATCAACACCATGCTTTATATGGAAAATATCAAGATCAGGACAACGAAATCAGAGATTTACCTGGGGAAGGCGGGGTAAGGTGCATCGCTCGCGCCAGAAGAGCGACACGCTGTGGCAACGGCGTTACCAGAGGCCAGGTTCAACTCAATCTCGCACAAAAGACGCAAAACATCTTCATCTGAATAACCCTTCCGGGCCATGATCAGACACCCCCGACCATCCCCGTAGGCATCACCACATTCATGTGCATCCACGGGTTCTTGTCCGCATAATACTCATGATAGACATCAAGGAGATCCGGGTCGACGCCTCCGGCGATTATGCCGAGACTTTCGTTGTCCGATATGTTGCGGCCAAACAACAAGATCCGCGCCTGTGCGCGTTGCTTCAAATCGTCATAAAAAACCTGCACTTGGACCGATCTGTTGCGGTCGCATATAAGAGAGAAAGAACTTGGGACGGAATTTCGGCTTCAGCAGCCATGCCACCTCTACTTTCCGCCCTATTCCCGTGTCGTCCCCCTGGTGCCTATTACAGGCAATCTAATCCGTTTTGGCTGGTTTGCAAACCAAATGGCCGAGGCGCGTGTCGCCGTCAAAGGCTTAGCACACACCTCCCGGTGCAGATGTGCGATTACTCACGTTCGAGAACGGCGAGCAAAGAGGAGGTATCCCAGCGACTACCACCCATTTTCTGGACCTGGCTGTAGAATTGATCCACCAGGGCAGTGATCGGGAGAAGTGCACCGGTTTTCTTTGCGTGGTTCAGGCAGATTTCCAGATCCTTGCGCATCCAGTCCACCGCAAATCCATGTTCATACTCACCTGCATTCATGGTTTTGTAGCGGTTCTCCATCTGCCAGCTCTGGGCAGCGCCACCGGATATCACGCCGATGACGGCTTCGATATCGAGCCCGGCCTTCTTCCCGAAATGGATACCTTCCGACAAACCTTGCACCAGCCCGGTAATGCAAATCTGGTTCACGCATTTCGTCAGCTGACCTGCCCCGGACTCACCAAGCAGCGCGCGCATCTTGGAATAGCATTCGATGAAAGAAACCGCCCTGTCATAGGCTGCCTGATCGCCGCCACACATAACCGTCAGCACACCGTTCTCTGCACCTGCCTGACCACCGGATACTGGCGCATCGACAAAGGCAATCCCCTTTTCCGCGCCTGCAGCGTGGAGTTCACGGGCAACTTCTGCTGAAGCTGTGGTGTGGTCAATGAACAGGGTGCCTTCGGCCATCCCATGGAAAGCCCCATCAGGCCCGGTCACAACCGAACGCAAATCATCATCGTTTCCAACGCAGGCAAGAACCACGGAGGCACCCTCAGCAGCTTCCTTCGGTGTGGATGCATGCGAGCCGCCATACTCGGCTGCCCATTTTTCAGCTTTTGCCGCCGTGCGGTTGTAAACCGTTACATCGTGACCTGCCTTCTGCAAGTAACCTGCCATGGGATACCCCATAACGCCCAAACCGATCCACGCTAATTTCTCACCCATGATGTTCACCTTTTCTACCTGATTTTAGCCCCTGGCCCGCGTTAAAACGTCGAAGTGTCGTAATGCCGGGGCGGAATGCCGGATTGATCTGAATTCAAGTTTGCACTGGTATTAGAAAAGCGCCTTCAATACAATTCCAACCCGGTTCATTGTGCGGAAAATAATGCCATGACGGTTAGCATCGAAGATATCCACGCAGCCCGTAAGCTCCTCGAGGGTCAGGTGGTCCGAACACCTATGTTGCACGCACCCAAACTGTCGGAACTCACAGATGCGAATATCTGGGTCAAATACGAAAACGCCCAGGTGACAAACTCTTTCAAGGATCGTGGCGCATTTGTCCGCCTGTCCAAACTGACTGATGAGCAGAAGGCCAAAGGCGTGATCGCCATGTCTGCGGGCAATCATGCTCAGGCCGTCGCCTATCACGCCAAACGCCTCGGCATTCCCGCAACCATCGTGATGCCTCAGTTCACCCCCTTCACAAAAGTCGAGCGCACCAGAGCACATGGTGCGAATGTGGTGCTGGCCGGTGAAACCCTGGACGATGCCCGGGCAACGGTCGAAGAAATCATAGCTGAGCGTGGCATAACACTGGTCCACCCTTATGATGATGACCACGTGATCGCCGGGCAAGGCACAATAGCCCTAGAAATGCTGGAAGAAGCACCGGATCTCGATGTGCTCGTCATCCCGATTGGTGGCGGGGGCATCCTGGCGGGCAACGCAATTTCTGCACGCTCGATAAATCCGGAAATCGAGCTGATCGGTGTGGAAGCGGGCCTCTACCCCTCCATGTACAATGCCGTGCGTGGACAAGAGATGAGGTGCGGCGGTTCAACCCTGGCCGACGGTATTGCTGTGAAATCGGCCGGCGTCAAAACTTCTGCCATTATTCGCGAACTGGCAAACGATATCCGCATTGTGTCAGAGTCCGACATTGAGCGCGCGGTGAATGCCTATTTCAGTCATCAGAAAACCTGTGCCGAAGGTGCCGGTGCCGCCCCGCTTGCCGCAGTGCTTGCAGATCCGGATTATTTTGCAGGCCGCAACGTGGGGCTCATCCTCTGCGGCGGCAATATCGACCCCCGGATTATGGCGTCCGTTATTTACCGTGAGCTTGAGAGAGAACAGCGCATCGTCAACATCCGGGTCACGATCGACGATCGCCCTGGCGTACTTGCCGGCATTTCCACCATCATCGGGGAAGCGGGCGCCAACATTCTCGAAGTTGCCCATTCGCGCATGTTTCTGGATGTTTCCGCCAAAGGAGCCGAACTAGACTTCATGATCGAAACGCGCGGACCTCAACATGTGGAAGAGGTGGTCACCGATCTGGAAACAGCCGGATATCGTGTATCCGTACTGGATGCACCCGGAGGAAAAGCCAGCGCCAGCTCGAAGATCAGCTGATTCAATCTCGCGGACAATCGACTTAATCGCATAAAAACATTACTGATTTTTCAAAACTTGAATCAGTTTAGAAACTGCTTCATCTGAATTCTCACGCCGCAAGCTTGCCAAACAGGTTCTCTGCGATTATCTATCCGGCAACTTGATGGAGAGAACGGTGTAACACGAACACGCATACGATGAGCGCCTCAACAGGCAATAATTGGCCTGAACGATACTGTATGTGAAATTTCCGCAGCGGTTTGACCCTGCTGTGAAGACACCGAGAAAATCAATGAATATCGTGAAATACCCGCGAACGCGGCACATTGAAGGCCCGTGCCTTCAGGTCGGCGACGTTGCGGACGACAAACCAATCGCTGAATTGCATGGACTTGATCTTACCGTTGAAGAAAAAGTCGACGGAACCAATTGCGCGATCTCTTTTGACACAAATGCGAAGCTTCACCTGCAAAGCAGAGGTCATTTTCTGACAGGCGGCAGCAGGGAACGGCCTTTCGATCTGCTCAAGATATGGGCGACAACCCATGCGCATGCCTTCCATAAAGCATTGTCGGATCGCTTTTTATGTATGGCGAATGGCTCTACGCCAAGCACACAGTCTTTTATGACAACCTCCCTCACTACTTTATGGAGTTTGACGTTCTTGACCGTCTTACCAGAGCATTTCTTTCAACCACAGCGAGACGCGAGCTGCTGACTGGCCTGCCCGTCATGCCGGTTCCGGTTATCGAGGAACCATCGCAACCATCGAGAACGTGACAAAGCATGTCTGCCCATCGCTCTATAAAACAGAAAATTGGCGAAGCATGCTCGAAGAGGCTGCGTCCGCATCCGGAAGCAGATTGGACATGGTCGACAAACAAACCGAAGACAGCGATCTTGCGGAAGGTCTCTATCTGAAGGTCGAAAATGAGCATACCGTGACGGATCGTTTCAAGTATGTCCGCGGCGATTTTCTGCAAGCCATTCAAGCTTCAGAAGGTCATTGGCAGGATCGTACAATCCTGCCAAACAGACTGGCAGAGGGCGTCGATATCTTTGCGAGCAAACTTGGAACACCAGGAGCTTATTATGCCTAGTCGAAAGCCCACTCGAGCCACATATGCCAGTCTGCTTGAGTTAGTGCCTTCTGCACCGAACCGGGAGATTGACTGGTCTTCGATCTGATCTCTATCGCCCCACTTTCCGGCAATGGATGCCTGCCCGCAGGATTCGGTCTATCACGCCGAGGGAGATGTGGGCAACCACACCCGGATGGTGGTTGAGACCCTCGTCGCAGATCCCGCTTGGCAGACCTTGCCAGAGGACCACCGCACCGGGGTTTTCTGGTCCACCGTGCTGCACGATATCGGAAAACCGGCAACGACGCGGCACGAAGACGATGGAAGGATAACATCGCACGGCCATTCTCGAACGGGCGCATCGGTTGCGCGCCAGTTCCTCTGGGAGGCCGGCGCGCCATTTTCCTGGCGTGAGGAAATATGCGGTCTGATCGGATCACACCAGTTGCCCTTCTGACTTCTGGAGCGGCCCGACCCTGCGCGCCTCGTGATCGAGACCTCATGGAAATGCCGCCCGGATCACCTTTGTCTGCACGCCCGTGCAGACATGCGGGGACGCGTTTATGATGACCAGAATTCGGTTCTTGAAAACATTGATCTTACCCAGAGCATTTTCGAAGACGTGAGCTGCTTTGACAGAGCCTTTCCGTTCGCCAATGACGAAAGCCGTGTCGCCTACTTTGAGCGGGATGATCGCGACCTGCACTATGCTGCCCACGAAGATTTTCGCTGCAAGGTAACTGTCATGTCCGGCTTGCCCGACTCCGGGAAGGACATCTGGATCGAAAAAAATCGGCCCAATCTTCCAGTCGCAAGTCTGGATACAATCCTCGAAGAAACCGGTGCATCTTCGACGGGCAATCAGGGGCGAATTATACAGGCAGCCCAGGAACGCGAGCGGGAGCATTTGCGTGCTGGACAGGATTTTGTCTGGAACACAACGAACATCACGCGGCAGTTACGGGCCAAGGTTCTGGGTCTTCTGCGCGATTACAATGCTCACATCGAAATCGCCTAAATCGAAGTGGGACCCGATCAACTTGCGAGCCAGAATGCAGCCAGAAGCACCGCCGTTCCATCGCAGGCATTGAACAACCTGGCCCGGAAGCTTGAACCACCCGCCGATTGGGAGGCGCACAGGAGCCTGCGTCCGGGGTTGAGGTAGAGCATTATCGCTTGGCGTTCGCACCATTGGAAGGCACAATGCCTCCAATGGCTGCGGCGAGTGCATTACAACTCTGGATTACTTTTGCCATCATCGGAGTGGCCATTGGCTCGTATGTTTCTGAGCGTATCTCAATGGAACTCACTTCGGTCCTGGTGATCGTTGGGCTACTGATATTCTTTGAGTTCAATCCGCTCCCGCTGGATGGGCAGTCAAATGTGCTGGACGCCCCATCGCTCTTGTCCGGCTTTGCCAATCCTGCACTTATTACGATCATCGCCCTGCTCGTTATTGGCCAAGGCTTGTTCCACACCGCGGCACTGGAACGTCCTACACGCTACCTAGCCTTCATGGGTAGGCGCCGGCCAAAAACCACACTGGTCACCACGCTTGTTTGCGCTGGCGTGCTTTCAGCATTCCTGAACAACACACCTGTCGTCGTCATGTTTATTCCAGTGCTGACGGCGCTTGCCGCGCGCCTGAATGTGAAACCGTCAAAGGTTCTCATTCCCTTGAGCTTCATTTCCATTCTTGGCGGCATGACCACGATCATCGGATCTTCGACCAACTTGCTCGTCACCGGCGTGGTGACAGAAATCGGCCTGCCCAGTATTGGCTTTTTCGACTTTTTCATCCCCGGATTGGTTCTGGCCGGGGCAGGCCTTGTCTATCTCGCACTTACAGCAGACCGCTTGCTGCCTGAGCGCGAGGCCCTCGCCTCTGAGGCGTCGGAGCTCACCGGCAAACAGTTTATCGCTCAGATCAAAGTGACCCGGGATCACCCTCTCAACGGAACCCGCGCAATTGCCGGCCTGTTCCCGGCTTTGAAACAAATGACTGTTCGACTGGTGCAGCGTGGTGATGAAACCATTCTCCCGCCGTTTGAAGATGTGGAATTGCAGCCGGGCGATTTCATCATCGTCGCGGCCACGCGGCAGACCCTCACGGAAGCCCTCATGGAAGTGGACAGGGTTCTGACGACGGAAGTCCCGGAAAACGAGATAGACGAGCCTGCTGCTCTGGATGCATCCGGTGGAGAATTGACGCTATGCGAGACGGTCATAACGCCAAACTCCAGGCTGGTAGGCCGTCCAATCGGGCAAAGTGGCCTGCGTTCTGAAACCGGCTGCATCGTGTTCGGCATTCAACGCAGAAGCCGCATGATCAGGGGGCGGCTTGAAGAGATCCGCCTCGAACCGGGAGACAGTGTGCTGCTACTCGGTCCCCGCAACCGTATACGCAGTTTGCGCTCCAACCGGCACCTGCTTCTGCTGGAATGGTCAGCACATGAACTCCCGGATATCAAACTGGCCTATCGGGCGCGCTTGATTTTTGTTGCTACCGTGCTTGCAGCCGCGACTGGCGTCGTGCCAATCGTCATCGCCGCCCTCGCCGGAGCTGCAGCCATGCTGCCGGCAGGGTGCCTCAACATACGTCAGGCCGCACGGGCCTTTGACCGGCGAATCTACCTTCTCATCGGAGCAGCCATTGCGATGGCCCTTGCCCTGGACAAAACCGGCGGGGGATTGCTGATCGCCCATTCCGTGATCAATCTGGTTGGCAACGAGTCCCCTGCCCTGATCCTGTCGGGGCTGTTCCTGGCGATCGCGGTCCTGACCAATTTTCTCTCAAACAATGCAACAGCCCTGCTCTTCACACCGATTGCTGTGGGCACGGCGCGGGAGCTTGGCCTTGATCCCACGCCATTTATTTTTGCTGTGATCTTTGCCGCCAATTGCTCCTTCGCAACACCCATGGGTTATCAGACCAATCTTCTGGTCATGGGTCCAGGCCGGTACAAGTACCTCGACTACACCAGAACCGGCGCCCCGCTCCTTCTGGTTTTGTGGATCTGCTACTCGCTGTTCGCACCCTGGTATTTTGAGCTGTAAGCGCCGCAATTTGCCGCCTCAGATCAGATGATTTTCGACACAATACCGTGCCCCGTCCAGTTTGACAATCTGTTCGCACCAGACATCAAAATCCGGGTCCGGGGAAAGATGCGTGGCACGCATCACTTCAGTGTTGTCAGTTGCCCTTGAATCCGTTCGGGTGACTTGCGTGTTCATTTTTCGCTCCATCAGCTTGCTTGCTGATGTGTAGCGACGAAAGCCGAAAAGGTTCATGCACAGCACCTAAATATGATCGTCTTTATTGATTCGCTTCCGCACAGTTATTGGAGAAATCATGCCATACTTGGCCAATTTGGCCAATTTGGCCAATTTCCTGGAAAAATCCGCTAAATTTGAGCGATTGCTTTTTTTCTGGGTCTTTGCCAAGCTACGGTACTCGCATTGATTGAGGAGGGAATATCATGTCTGATCGTGATGAGATAACTACCGGCTATCAAATGGGGCAAGACAATATTCGCCCCTTCGGGTTGGACATGCACAACCCGGTCTTTTTAATCTCCAGCTTGATTATTATCGCATTCGTGTTGTTGGCCCTTGCCAACCAGGAAGGGGCTGCAAGCTTCTTCGGATGGCTGCGCCCGTTTCTGACAAAGCAGTTCGATTGGTTTCTGGTTCTCTCGGTCGACATTATGACTCTGTTCTGCCTGGCACTGATTTTTTTGCCGGTCGGCTCGGTCCGGATTGGCGGCAAGGACGCCAAGCCGGATTATTCCTACGCCGGCTGGATCGCGATGATGTTCGCGGCCGGGATCGGCATTGGTCTGTTGTTCTTCGGTGTGCTTGAGCCAACCTACTACAACTTCGCTGAAAAAGGTGCCGCGCGGCCCTTGAGCATCGACATTGCCGAGAACCCTTATATCGGCGTCGTCGGTACCATTCACCATTGGGGTCTTGAGGGCTGGGCGGTCTATGCCGTCGTCGGCCTGACATTGGCGATCTTCTGCTACAACAAGGGCCTGCCGCTTACACTGCGATCTGCCTTCTATCCCATTCTGGGCGAGCGGATCTGGGGTTGGTGGGGTCACGTCATCGACACACTGGCGGTGTTTGCCACCTTGTTCGGCCTAACCACATCGCTCGGCCTTGGCGCTCAGCAGGTTGCGTTTGGTCTCAACGAAGTGTTCGGCATCCAGCAATCCAACACCGTAACGGTTCTTCTGATCGTCGGCATCACGGCGATTGCGCTTGGATCAGTGATGATGGGCATGGACAAGGGCGTCAAACGCCTGTCGGAAGTCAACATGATCATGGCTGTGGCTTTGTTCATTTTCGTGTTCTTGGTAACCGGCGCGTGGACCGCGATCACGAGATATGTCGGGGTCATGGTGGACTATGTGCTGCTTCTACCTGCACTGTCGAACCCGTTTGGGCGTGAAGATACAAGCTATTTCCATGGCTGGACGACGTTCTATTGGGCCTGGTGGATTGCCTGGTCACCATTCGTTGGCATGTTTATCGCCCGCATTTCGAAAGGCCGCACGGTACGCGAATTCGTCCTGTGTGCCTTGATCGCACCGACTTTGGTGTGCGCTCTCTGGATGTCGACATTTGGTGGTGCCGCCATCGACATGTTGAATGCAGGCGGCGCGGAAGGCGTCAAAGCCACCGTGATTGACAGCTACAAGCCGGAAGGCTCCCTGTTCGGGTTCCTGAAAGAGCTGCCGCTGTACAGCATCGTGGCGCCAATCGCCCTCGTGCTGGTGGTGATCTTCTTCGTAACCTCATCGGACTCCGGTTCGCTGGTGATCGATACGATTACAGCCGGCGGCAAGATGGACGCTCCGGTCGTACAGCGCGTATTCTGGTGCACGCTGGAAGGACTGGTCGCCATCGCCCTCTTGCTGGGCGGCGGACTGTCAGCGCTTCAAGGCGCGGCGGTGTCGACGGGTATACCGTTTACCGTCGTGGTTCTGCTCATGTGCTACTGCGTCTACAGAGCACTGCAGACAGAAGAGCGCTAATACTAACTAACGGCTCTCAGGTTTGCCCGTTTTGGGTCCAATCGCGAGATGCGCTTGATTTGATTGCCGTTGGTTCTTTCATGAGCCGGGTCCAGGCATCACATCCGCTGACCTGCTCCCCTGAATAGTCGTCCTTGGTTTGAGGTTAGTCTGTTCTCTTGAGAGAGGCGACGGAGGATGAAGCGATCAAGGTTCAGTGAAGAACAGATCACAGGGATGCTGAAGGAGCATCAGGCAGGGCTTTCGGCCGCAGAGCCATGCCGCAGGCACGGCATCAGCGATGCCACCTTTTACAAGTGGCGTTCCAGGCAGGGTGGCATGGAAGTGTCCGATGCCAGGAAGCTCAAATCACCTGAAGATGAGAACCGCAAGCTGAAGAAACTGTTGGCCGGGCAGAGGCCCGACAACTCGACGTTGAAGGAAATGCCCGGAAAAAACGTCTGACGCCCGGTGCAAGGAGAGATGCCGTGGACCGGGCTATGAAGAATAAGGGACTGTCACAGCGCCGTGCCTGTGATCTGGCAGGGATTGACCTGCGGGTCTCTCGCTACCGTTCAATGCGGCCAGACGATAAGGTCATCCGTGACCGCTTGCGCGAGCTGGCATCGGAGCGTCGCCGGTTCGGTTATCGTCGCCTGCCTATCCTGCTCAAGCGTGAAGGCTTCGATGTCAACTGGAAGAAGCTCTATCGGATATACCGGGAGGAGCGGCTCATTGTGCGCAAGCGGGGCGGCTGCAAGCGCGCTTTGGGCTCCAGATCACCGATGACAATCCCGCAAGGCGCCAATCAGCGCTGGAGCCTGGACTTCGTATCCGATGCGTTGCTGGACAGCCGGCGGTTCGGCATTTTGTGTGTCATCGATGACTTCACCAGGGAATGCCTCGCCACTGTGGTTGATAACTCGACCTCTGACATTCGGGTTGCCCGCGAGCTCGACCGTATAGCTGAGTATCGCGGCTACCCTTACATGGCGGTCAGCGACAACGAAACAGAATTGACATTGAACGCTCTCCTCAAATGGCAGGAAGACCGAAAGGTCGATTGGCACTACATCGCGCCCGGCAAGCCGATGCAGAACGGTTTGGTGGAAAGCTTCAATGGCCGCCTGCGTGACGAATGTCTGAACGAACACCTGTTCACCAGCTATGCCCATGCCCGCAAGGTGATCAACGCATGGCGCCGAGACGACAATACTGAAAGGCCTCATTCGAGCCTCAACGGACGCGCACCGATGGTATTTGCAACCCGGTCCAGGACGGGCCACAACGTGAACATAACGGGGAGCAGGTCACCAAGAGTTGCGGCCAGTGTTGTTTGGCTGATCGAATTCAAAAGGTCAGCCGTAACCATTGACGGGTCTGATCGCCACAGACTCGTCGTTTTAATGTTCGGCTAACTTGGTGAGAACCTGTTCGGCGGTATTTCAGTTTTGCGATCTCTTTTTCTTAATATGCGCAAAGCAAATGAAGTACCGTTCACGGGTACGTGCTTCAGAAGAGAATAAAGTATCTTTGAGTACAGAGTATGCGTCAGACACGGGACGTTTTAGAGCCAGCGCTGGTGTCTGACCGATATCCTCTTGTTGTCCGATCTCTCACTTGCGCATTTCTGTGTCACGCGGACCCTGCTGCGCATTGAATTGGTGGTCATTGGTGCCCACCCCGTGCCCACCAGCTTTCTTTTTCCACCAAAGAATTAGACTAACTCTTTGAAAAATTTGGCGCACCCGATAGGATTCGAACCCCTGACCTCTGCCTTCGGAGGGCAAAATAAGTTTACATCGTAGTATTCCAATTGTTATATTGTGCTATATATTTCAGTTCCGTTTTTGGGCCGTTGCTGATATAAAATCTGCGTTTCCATCGGTGAGACACTATCATCTTACACACTTGCTTAGTGTGAATGAAAGATTGGGGCGCTATGTTGCATTCCCTACCCTTCCTAGAGGTGACGATGTAGTCAGTGCAAAAAGCACTACCACCGGATTCCCCCACCGAGAGTTACCCCAAGGCGGTGTTCACTCTTCTTTTCTCTTGAGCTGTCTCATTGATGGTTACCTTGCCAATATTGGCAAGGGCGTCGCTAAAGTCTCATATGCGGATAACTTAGCGATGGGAGCTCATTCGGACAAAGAAGCCTTGTGCGTCCTAAGAAGCCTGCAAAAGACGGTAGCCCAAAAGTTCGGTGGGCTTTGAGAGGTGTGGCGTCAATCATGAGGGTATCGGGTGGGGCGCCCGATACGGCCAGGTGACTGAATAGAGTATCGAAAACACCCATCCGGCTCCAGCGTTTGAACCTGTTGTACAAGGTCTTGTGAGGGCCATATTCAGAGGGTGCATCCCGCCAACGCAAGCCATTTTCAATGACAAGGATAATCCCGGACACCACGCGCCGATCATCGACACGCGGACCCCCGCGTGCCAGAGGAAAAAAACGGGTCTGTCAGAGCCAATTGCTCCTTTGTCAGCCAAAACAAATCACGCATCGCAAATCGCCTTTGCACCAGATGAATCACAAATCCCACAAAATGCGAACCCCTGAAATTAACAGGGCCTGAGCCCTAGTATATGGTTGAGACCGTTTTAAGCACTTTTCCAGACCCATCAGTTATTACAACGCAAAGCATGTCTGCGACTATCGTTCCATAATAAAGGTCTTTGTCATATGGATTTGTGAAAGTGGCGGCACGACCCCACCCCCGGCTAATAAACGCTTTAGGGCCCTTAGGTAATATATATACTCCAGCATTCAACTTGCCTTTGATTTGCTTTGCGCGCGCTATAGGAACATGAACACTTACCGCTGGTCCTCCGCTTACGTAAAATTCTGATTCCCAACTTTCGGCTTTAGAATTTTTCTTCGCTCGGTCATAAATTACATAAATAATCTCGGTAACTTGAGTGACCTCAGTCGTCGCGCCATATGAATTTGAAGCCGTGTAAGTTCTTCCAATTTGCCTATCTTCATCAACCTTAATGCCATGGGCATACATTTTTGCTTCAATGCCGTGCTCTTTTATCCCTTGCCTAAGATTGAGGGCCACCTCATAAAGGTGCCCCTTTCGCCCCAATAAAAGGGCCTAACTATAAACCGAGCATTGTCAGCGTCATATTCGACTAGCTTGTTATTAAATCTTGTTTCCACAAGAATTGGGTCGTTTGGTGCGCCACCTGCTTGTGCCTTACGGGCTTCAAATTGCGCTGTAGTTTCAAACTCACCCTTTGTTAAGGAGGTCGCACTTAAACGTTTAAAAACGTCTGCTGCGGATAGCATTTGAACGACTTGACCTTCATTTACAGGACATTGAGCAAAAGCGGAAATTCCTTGGAAAATCAATAGTATAGCTATTGAAACAGAGAGTTTCATGAGTCTAAACCTTGTCCTTGCGTGTAAAGCCTTTAGAGCAGTAATTTTATGCTAAACCAGCAAATCATGTCAAGGTGGAATATAAAATTCAATGATCATAATCAATGATCATAAATTGAGTATGAATGAAGCTCATTTGCTTTCTCTGAGCTTCCGTAAACAGAATTTCTCAAGCTATATTTCACGCTAAACTCCTTGAAAGGTTTGGCGCACCCGAGAGGATTCGAACCTCTGACCTCTGCCTTCGGAGGGCAGCGCTCTATCCAGCTGAGCTACGGGTGCCTTGGTGACCTCTGTTTTCAGGTCAGGGGTGCTGGGACGGAGATCTGCGCTCCCTTTAGACCAGATTTCGGAAAGGAGCAATTGCCTTCTAGGCGCGGGGAAGGAACTTGACGAATTTGTAAAGCCAAGCGCGGGCCTCACAAATAGTTTACCTCCATTCCCTGTGCTCCTGGGCCAACTGATACGGGGCGTGCAGGGACCGGCCCACGTTCTCAAGATCGAACAGAAACCGATTGCCATGACGTTCGCAACTGCGGCACAGACTTCGCGAGACAGCTGGGCTGATTTTGCCAAAGGGCTCACCATCATCCTTGTGGTGATGATGCATTCGACGCTGGGCGTTGAGCTTGCAACCGGAAAATCGGCGTTCATGGCAGACATCGTGGCGTTTGCCCGCGCCTTCAGGATGCCGCTGTTTTTTGCCATTTCCGGCCTGTTCGCAGCATCGGCCATTCACCGGTTGTGGAGCCGGTTTGCTGACACCAAATTGATCCATTTTGCCTACTTTTATGTACTCTGGAGTGTGCTGCAAATTGGAGCAAGGCTTGTTTTCGCCGGGCAAGGCAATCACAAGATTTCCTGGCAACAGCTGTTCCTTATCCCGATCGAGCCGTTTGGCACGATATGGTTCATTTATGTTTTACCATTCTTCTTCCTCATCGCGAGGTTCGTGCGGAGCCAACGTGCAGGATATGTGCTCTGCCTTGCCGGGCTCCTGTCGCCCTTCCAGACAAACACCGGGTGGATTGCCTTTGATGCGACCACGAAATATCTCTTCTTCTTTCTTGCCGGCCTGTATGGGTGGCCCCTGGATCCGGGCCATAGCAATTCGGGCATCGGATAAGGCTTTGGCGGTGCTTGCGGCGGTCTTCCTCTTTGCTTTGGTCAATCTGCAGATCATGGAGTGGGGTCTTGTGAGACACCCGCCTTTGCGTTCTGCCTCGGGTTTTTTGGAACAGTTGTTATTGTAGCGGCAAGCAGCGTTGTTGGAGTGCACTGGCTTGCTGCACCGGTCCGCTATTGCGGCCGCAACTCCCTTTACATTTATATTGCTTTCAGCTTCCCAATGGTGGCAGCCCGTATCCTCGGCACAAAATTGGGTCTGTTTGAAAATATCGATCTGTTTGCAATTTTCGTCACGCTTTCCGCCGTGTTCGGTGCCCTTACCATGGCCTGGCTGGCACACAAAACACCCATGGCACTCCTGTTTGTTCGCCCAGCCTAGGCGCGCTGGAGCCCTAAACTACACCCACACCAGCTATCCCAAGACTCGCAATCAATCCTGGTCCCTAACAAGCATTAGCCTGTGGGCTGAAAGTAGTCGCCCATGGAAAGCGAAAGCTGCCGGTGGCATAGTGCGGCCATGTCAGATGCATCTACACCCTCCCCCATCAAATCCGGCAGTCATGTCTACTTGATCGATGGCTCCACCTACATTTTCCGGGCTTATTACGCATTGCCAGGCCTTGAGCGAAAGTCCGACGGCTTACCCGTCGGCGCTGTAGCGGGCTTCTGCAACATGCTGAACAAGCTCCTGCGTGAGTCCAAAGGCGATGATGCGCCCACACATCTTGCGGTTATTCTGGATTACTCGGGCAAGTCATTTCGAAATGATGTCTATCCTGAGTACAAGGCCAACCGGCCCGAAGCACCCGAAGAACTGCGGCCCCAGTTCGGATTGATCCGCGAAGCCGTGAAGGCATTTAACGTGCCGGCTATCGAGATGGAGGGGTATGAAGCGGACGATCTGATCGCCACTTATTCCCGTCAGGCGCACGAAGCGGGTGCCACCGTCCGGATCATCTCTTCCGACAAGGACCTGATGCAGCTGGTGAACGATCAGGTGCACATGCTCGACACGATGAAAGATCGTGTCATTGGCCATGAAGGCGTTATGGAGAAGTTCGGCGTGGGGCCGGACAAGGTGGTGGATGTCCAGTCGCTGGCAGGTGACAGCGTGGACAACGTGCCGGGGGTTCCCGGTATCGGAATCAAAACGGCCGCGCTGCTGATCAACGAATATGGCGACCTCGACACGCTTCTAGAGCGGGCAGGTGAAATCAAACAGAACAGGCGCCGGGAGAACCTGATCGAATTTGCGGAGCAGGCCCGGTTGTCCCGTCAACTGGTGACGCTGGAACAAAATGTTCCTGTAGAGGTGCCGCTCGCAGACTTCGGGATTACGGATCCAGATCCAAAGGAGCTGATTGGCTTCCTCAAGGCGATGGAGTTCACAACGTTGACAAAACGGGTATCTTCTGAACTTGATATGGACGCAACCGAAGTTGCCGCAATCGATGTGCCAATCAAACATTGGGGCGTGCCAGTCTCTTCATCGGACGACACAGCTTCTGTCGAAGAAGGGGTAATCGGCAAAACCCCAGCCGAGGGCGCGGCCGCATATGCGGCGAAACTCAAGGACCTGCCGGTCGACAATCAGTCCTATGAGACTGTAACGACACCGGGTCGGCTTGACGCCTGGATTTCTGAGGCGACGGAAGCCGGTCTTGTCGCGTTCGACACGGAAACGAATTCTCTGGATGCCATGCAGGCGGAGCTTGCAGGCTTCTCGCTTGCTACAGCGCCCGGCAAAGCTTGTTATGTGCCGGTTGGACATGGGGGACGAAGCGGAGATCTTCTGGATGAAGGGACCGAAGCGCCCGATCAGATTCCAATGGATCAGGCTCTGGCCGCGCTGAAAGGTTTGCTTGAAGACCGTTCTGTCCTGAAAGTAGGTCAGAATCTGAAGTACGACATTCTGGTGATGAAGCAACGCGGCATCGACATCACACCGCTCGATGACACCATGCTTTTGTCTTATGTGCTGGACAATGGGCGCGGCGGACATGGCATGGACGATCTGTCGGAACGCCATATTGGCCACAAACCGATATCCTTCAAAGAAGTGGCCGGCACCGGCAAGTCCCAGCTCACGTTCGACCAGGTGCCACTGGACAAGGCGACGCCGTACGCCGCCGAAGATGCTGACGTCACGCTCCGGCTTTGGCAGTTGCTGAAACCCCGCCTGGTCTCTGAAGCAAAGACAATTGTCTATGAGACCCTCGAGCGGCCGCTTGTGGCAGTGCTGGCCAATATGGAAAACGAAGGGATTGAAGTTGACCGGACGGTCCTTGCGCGCCTCTCTGGTGAGTTCGCAACCGGCATGGCCTCTCTCGAAACCGAGATCCACGAACTTGCCGGTGAAACCTTCAACATCGGCTCACCAAAGCAGCTTGGCGAAATCCTGTTCGACAAGATGAATCTGGAGGGCGGCAAGAAGACGGCGAGCGGTGCCTGGAGCACCGGTGCGGATGTGTTGGACAATCTGGCTGCCCAGGGACACGAACTTCCACAAAAAGTGCTTGCCTGGCGACAACTCTCAAAACTGAAGAGCACGTACACGGATGCGCTGCCTGAATTCATCAACCCCAGGACAGGCCGTGTTCACACATCATACGCAATGGCGTCCACGTCAACAGGCCGCCTCTCCTCCTCCGATCCGAACCTGCAGAACATTCCAGTACGGTCGGAAGAGGGACGCAGAATCCGCACCGCATTTGTGACTCCTAAAGGATCAAAACTGATCAGCGCTGACTACAGCCAAATCGAATTGCGTGTTCTGGCGCATGTGGCCGACATTCCGCAGCTCAAGAAGGCATTTGAGGATGGTCTCGACATTCATGCCATGACCGCCTCGGAGATGTTCGACACGCCCATTGGAGGCATGGACCCGTCCGTGCGCCGCCGCGCGAAGGCCATCAATTTCGGCATCATCTATGGGATCTCGGCATTTGGCCTGGCAAACCAGCTTGGCATCGAACGGTCCGAGGCGAGCCAGTACATCAAGACCTATTTTGAGCGTTTTCCGGGTATCAAAGACTACATGGATGCCACAAAGAAATTTGCGCACGAAACGGGATATGTGGAAACCATTTTCGGGCGGCGCTGCCATTTCCCACGCATGAATTCCACGAATCCTTCGGAACGCTCCTTCCAGGAACGCGCGGCCATTAACGCGCCCATACAGGGTTCGGCTGCCGACATCATCCGGCGGGCTATGATCCGCATGCCGGATGCCCTGGACGCCGCCGGGCTTTCGGCGAAAATCCTCCTTCAGGTGCATGACGAACTGATCTTTGAAGCTATTGAGGCTGAAGTCGACAAGACGATGGAAGTTGCAATCGAAGTCATGGAAGGCGCAGCGGAGCCAGTTCTCAAATTGGCCGTTCCGATCAAGGTCGATGCCCGTGCAGCGGATAACTGGGATGAAGCGCACTAACGGCCAGGGCCTGGAAACATGAGGGAAGCCTCAAGCAACGAAGGATACTCTCCGCCCTCGATCACCTTGCACTGGCTTGGGGCAGCCTTTGTGATCGCCCTCTTTGTAACGCACGAAGCTGCCCGCGGATCTTTCGGATACACTGTGCATGTTGGCGGCGGAGCGATCATGGGGATACTTCTGCTCTGGCGCGTGGCACACCGGGCTACCAGAGACATGCCGGAACGCCCGCAACAACCCATTCTGCTAATCTGTTGTCTCAGGCCGTGTTCCGGGGTTTTCTTTTGTCGATCACCGCGGTCGTCATCACCGGTTACTTCCTGCCATGGTCACTCGGCAACCCAATCGACATTTCTGGATTTGTTTCTCTCCCCTCACCTATTGGCGCCAACCGGAAGGCTTTGTCAGATTAAGTCGTTGGATCGAATCTTTGTGCGTCGTTAGTGTCGTTGAATGACTGTTATCTCCTATAAGCGACACCGATTTCCACCTGAAATCATCCAACATGCGGTCTGACTGTCTTCCGTTTTACGCTGAGCTTTCGTGACGTGGAAGAGCTTCTGGCGGTGCGAGGTGTGGATATTTCATATGAGAGTATCCGGTGTTGGGTTTTGAAGTTTGGGCGGCAATACGCCCAACGGATTGGTGCTAAACGGCCCCGTCCAAACTGCCAATGGCACCTTGATGAGGTCTTCGTCTCGATTGGCGGTAAACGGCAGTGCCTATGGCGACAGTCGATGATGAGGGTGAGGTTCTGGATGTTCTGGTTCAATCGAGGCGGAACAAGAAGGCCGCTGCGAAGCTGATGCGTAAGCTTCTGAAGAAACAAGGCTTGTGCCCCGCACTATCGTCTCTGACAAACTGTCATCGTACGGTGCTGCATTGAGAGAATTGGGATTATCGAGATGTCACGACTTTGGCGGACGAAAGAACAACCGGGCTGAGAATTCACATCAGCCAGTTCGACGACGAGAGCGCAAAATGCAGCGGTTCAAGTCTGCCGGCTCAGCACAACGATTTCTTTAAGTTCACTCTTCAATTTATAATCTCTTCAACGTCCATCGCCATCTGATCTCAAGAGCAACCCTTCGCCGATTTCGGGATGCCGCGCTGTCAGAGTGGCTGCATGTAACAGTCCCTGCATAACAACTCAGTCCGATCAAAGCCGTCGCAATCTCAGAAAGTTAAGTTGTCAATGCCCCAGCAACCGCCTTGATCCAGATCAAAGCAAGTCCAAAGCCGAACAGACATTGTCCGACCCAATTGCTATGCTTGGTCGTCTTTGTCTACGGCGATACAGCGAATGAGGGAACAATCATGACGTCTACCTTGTCCTTAATCGGCGTAATTGCACTTGCCGCAGTGGCGGCCCTTTTGGGTGCTGCGAAAGCGCATGACAGTTTGTTTGCGACCCATGCCTGGATCATGGTGATTGCTTGCCTGATCGCAATCTTTGCGCTGGCTCGCAACGAAGGCAATGGCCATTCGTCGGCCGACAAGGAGAAGTACCTTGATGGCGTTGTGCGCTACGGCACGATCGCGACATTGTTCTGGGGTATTGTTGGTTTTCTGGTTGGGTTGATCATCGCTCTACAGCTGGCCTTCCCGGCGCTCAACTTCGACCTGCCTTTTACGACATTTGGGCGCCTCAGACCGTTGCATACGTCCGCCGTTGTGTTTGCATTTGGCGGCAATGCCTTGATTTGCACCAGTTTCTATGTGGTTCAGCGGACTTGCCAGACACGGCTGGCCTTCGGGAATGCAGCCTGGTTGGTCTTCTGGGGCTATCAGCTCTTTATCGTGCTGGCGGCGACCGGATACCTCATGGGGGTCACCCAGTCGAAGGAATACGCCGAGCCAGAATGGCATGTGGACCTGTGGCTGACAATAGTCTGGGTGGTCTACCTGCTCGTTTTCCTCGGCACGCTCATCAAGCGTAAGGAACCCCACATTTACGTGGCCAACTGGTTTTATCTTGCCTTCATCGTGACAGTGGCGATGCTTCATATCGTCAACAACTTGGCCATGCCGGTTTCGTTCCTGGGTTCAAAGAGCTACTCGCTGTTCTCCGGCGTCCAGGATGCCCTGACCCAATGGTGGTACGGCCACAACGCTGTCGGCTTCTTCCTGACAGCAGGTTTCCTTGGCATGATGTACTATTTCATGCCCAAGCAGACCGAGCGGCCGGTCTATTCCTACCGACTCTCCATCGTCCACTTCTGGTCGCTGATCTTCCTCTACATCTGGGCTGGACCGCACCATCTCCACTACACGGCGCTGCCCGACTGGGCGCAAACTCTGGGCATGGTGTTTTCCATCATGCTGTGGATGCCGTCCTGGGGCGGAATGATCAACGGCCTGATGACCTTGTCTGGTGCCTGGGACAAGATGCGGACAGATCCGATCATCCGCATGATGGTGCTGGCTGTTGCCTTCTACGGCATGTCCACCTTCGAAGGACCGGTGATGTCCATCAAGGCGGTCAATTCGCTCAGCCATTACACTGACTGGACCATTGGCCACGTGCACTCAGGCGCACTTGGATGGGTCGGCATGATCTCCTTCAGCGCGATCTACTTCCTCGTGCCGAAACTGTGGGGTCAGGAACGGCTCTACAGTCTGCGGCTTATCAACTGGCACTTCTGGCTGGCCACTCTTGGCATCGTCATCTACGCGGCTGCCATGTGGGTCTCCGGCATCATGCAGGGTCTGATGTGGCGCACCTACGACGATCAGGGCTTCCTGGTGTACAGCTTCGCCGAGACCGTCGCCGAGATGCACCCCTACTACGTGCTGCGGGCCTTTGGTGGTGCCCTGTACCTCGCCGGCGCGCTGATCATGGCGTGGAACATCTACTGCACCATCCAGGGACGAAAGCGTGAAGAAGAGCCAATGGGTGCACCCGTGGCTGCGGCAGCTTGAGAGAAGGACAGGGAACATGTTCAAAATCAATCATGAAAGAATCGAGACTAATGCCACGCTGCTGCTGGTACTAAGCCTCATCACCGTCTCCATCGGCGGGATCGTCGAAATCGCCCCGCTGTTCTACCTGCAGAACACGATCGAGAAGGTGGAAGGGATCCGGCCCTACTCGCCGCTGGAGCTTAAGGGACGCAACATTTACATTCGGGAAGGCTGCTATCTTTGCCACTCGCAGATGATCCGGCCCTTCCGGGATGAGGTGGAGCGCTATGGTCACTACTCGCTCGCCGCGGAGAGCATGTACGATCACCCATTCCAGTGGGGCTCCAAACGCACCGGCCCCGATCTGGCCCGCGTCGGCGGGCGTTATTCGGATGATTGGCACGTACAGCATCTGATCGACCCGCAATCGGTGGTGCCTGAAAGCGTGATGCCAAAATACGGCTTCCTGAAGGATGCCGAGGTTCGCACGGACGATGTCGTTGCTCATCTGAAAGCCAACAAGGCTGTGGGCGTACCTTATACCGACGAAATGATCGCCAATGCGAAAGCAGATTTGCTGGCGCAGGCAGATCCAGATGCTGATGGTGCTGAAGACGTGACGAAGCGATATCCCAAGGCGCAGGTTGCAAATTTCGACGGCAACACCGGCAAACTGACGGAGATGGATGCGCTCGTGGCCTATCTCCAGATGCTCGGCACCCTCGTCGACTTCAACCTGTATCGCGCAGACAAAAATTATCGCTAAGGGACGCTGGGCATGAATTACGAAAATCTCCGTATCTTGGCTGACAGCTGGGGACTTCTCTATCTGGTCATCCTGTTCATCGCGGTCGTTCTGTTCGCATTCCGGCCTTCCGCGCGGAAACGCTACGACGACGCAGCCAAAATTCCACTCAAGGAGGATTGATCAATGGCCAATAAAGAAGTCGACCAGATCTCCGGTGTCGAGACGACCGGCCACGAGTGGGACGGGATCAAGGAGCTCAACAATCCGTTGCCGCGCTGGTGGTTGTGGACATTTTACGCCACCTGCATCTGGGCATTGGGCTATGTCATCGCCTATCCAGCGATCCCCCTTATCTCATCAACCACCAGCGGCATGCTGGATTATTCCAGCCGCGCTGACGTGACCAAGGAAATCGTCAATGCCAAGGTGGCGCAAAGTGAGCTGCTGTCGAAAATTGAAAGCAGTTCACTCGAAGATATTCGCAAGGACCCGCAACTGTTGCAGTTTGCCCGTGCTGGCGGCAAATCCGCTTTCAATGTGAATTGCGTGCAGTGCCACGGTGCTGGCGCTGCCGGCAACCCAGGATATCCGAACCTCAACGATGACGACTGGATCTGGGGCGGCAAGCTTGAGGATATCTATACCACTCTGAAACATGGCATCCGCTTCCAGTGGGATGAGGACACGAGAAGCTCGGAAATGCCAGCCTTTGGCGCTGACGAGTTGCTTGGGAAACCTCAGATCAATGATGCGGCCGCCTATGTTCGTAAATTGGCAAAACTGGAGCACGATGCTGAAGCTGCCACACGCGGACAAACTGTCTATGATGAAAACTGCGCCGCATGCCATGGAGCGACCGGCGCTGGCAACAAGGAACAAGGCGCACCTAACCTTGCCGACGCAATCTGGTTCTACGGCCAAAGCAAAGACGAAATCGTCGCGCAGATTGCAGCTCCCAAGCATGGGGTCATGCCGGGTTGGGTCAAGCGCCTCGACGATGCTACGCTGAAGAAGCTGACAGTGTACGTGCATTCTCTGGGCGGCGGTGAGTAGGGAACAAAACCGGGATGGTCACGGTTTACAACAGCGTTGAGCGCATCGACGCAGAAGCCGTCAACTCCAAGGAGAAGCGGAAGAGTTTCGCCACGCGCGTGAAGATATTTCCCAAGCGCGTGACTGGAAGCTTCCGCTCTCTCAAATGGTGGGTGATGCTGATCACGCTCGGCATCTATTACGTAACGCCCTGGCTGCGCTGGGACCGCGGCCCCCATGCGCCCGATCAGGCCGTTCTGATTGATCTGGACAAGGGCCGCTTCTACTTCTTCTTTATCGAAATCTGGCCTCAGGAACTGTTCTATGTGGCCGGCTTGCTGATTATGGCCGGCATTGGATTGTTCCTCGTGACGTCCACGATTGGCCGGGCTTGGTGCGGCTACACTTGCCCGCAAACGGTCTGGGTGGATTTATTTCTGGTCGTGGAGCGATGGGTTGAGGGCGACAGAAATGCCCGTATCAAGCTCGACAAGGGTCCGTGGACCTTCGACAAGATCAGAAAACGGACACTGAAGCACACGATCTGGAGCGTCATTGCGCTGGCCACCGGCGGGGCCTGGATCTTCTATTTTGCAGACGCCCCTACCCTTCTGAAGAATTTCCTGACCTTCAATGCGCCTTGGGTTGCCTACTCCACCGTCGGCATTCTGACCGCGACAACTTATATCTTTGCCGGTTTCATGCGTGAACAGGTTTGCACCTACATGTGCCCCTGGCCGCGTATTCAGGGGGCCATGCTGGATGAGGACTCACTCGTCGTCACCTACAACGGCTGGCGGGGCGAGCAGCGAGGCAGCCAGAAGCAACGCAAGGCTGAAAGCGGCATGAAGTTTGGCGATTGCATCGATTGCAACCTCTGTGTGGCCGTGTGCCCGCAAGGCATCGACATCCGAGATGGACAACAGCTGGAATGTATCACTTGTGCCCTGTGTATTGATGCCTGCGACAGTGTGATGGAGAAGACCGGTCGGCCGAAAGGATTGATCTCCTATGCCACCCTGCGCAATTACAATGCCAGCACGGCGGGGGCACCAAGTCCGACGACCTGGCGCTCTTTCATCCGGCCGCGGACCTTTATCTACATTGCCCTCTGGTCCCTGATTGGCCTCGTCATGCTCGGGTTTCTGCTAATCCGGGATCGTCTTGATGTGAATGTTCTGCATGACCGCAATCCGGTGTTTGTGAAACTATCCGATGGCGCCATTCGCAACGGCTACACAGTCAAGATCCTCAACATGAAGCCGGAGCCGCGAACCGTAAGTCTCAGGGTATCCGGCCTGCCAGGCTTGTCGATGACAGTTGCCGGAAGCGACGATGGTCCGTCCGAAACCGTGAGCGTCCCTCTTAATCCCGACAATCTGATTTCGCTCAAGGTCTATGTCCGGGTCAGCCCTGGAAACTTTCCCGGCAGGCAAAGCAAAATTTCCTTCGTGGCAACAGATCCACTGGCACAGGAAATATCGACCTATTCGGCAAAATTCGAAGGACCGGAAAAATGAAGGCAAGAATGGATAAACAGCCGGGTGAATTCACTGGCAAACATATGCTCTTCATCATGCTTGGTTTCTTTGGCGTGATTATCGGGGTCAACATTCTGATTGCCGCGATCGCAAACTCGTCCTGGACCGGCCTGATCGTGAAGAACAGCTATGTGGCCAGTCAGGACTTCAACCGGAAGATTGCCAATGCCAGGAAGCAAAGCAAACTCGGCTGGCAAAGCCGCTTCACTGCTGCCGATGGAAGCCTGTTGTTTGTTTTAAAGGACTCCAATGCAAATCCTCTCCGAGGACTGGACGTATCGGCGCGCATCTATCGCCCGGTTGTTGAAACACAAGACCGTACTGTCGCGCTGAAAGAGGGGCAATCCGGGCATTACCAAACTGCCGCAAAGCTGAAGCCGGGAGTATGGGAAGTTGCCATTCTTGCCACCAACAAGAGTGGCGACTCCTACAAGAAGATATTCCGGCTAACGCTCGGCAAAGATCCGGCATGAACTGTCACTTGAAACGTGGCCAGGGCGCCACAGCTGCTTCATCTGAGCGGCAAAACAACGGTGCTCAAACGCTTCCAGACGTGGAACGCCTGGACCTGATCGTCAGCGATATTCATTGTGCTGGTTGCATTGGTCAGATCGAGCGCACCTTGCATGCAACACGCGGAGTGAATTCGGCAAGAGTGAACTTATCGACTAAGCGAGTCACCATTGAGCATGCACCTGCATTGGTATCGGAAGAGGGTTTGATCAAAGTCCTTGATGAGCTCGGCTTTCCAGCCAGACGCTTCGACCCAGGCCAGCCAGCCCTTTCAAAAGATGAAAAGCGTGGCCGCGAACTCCTTCGCGCTCTAGCCGTAGCGGGATTTGCTGCCGGCAACGTGATGCTTCTCTCTGTCTCCGTATGGTCTGGAGCGGAAGATGCCACACGGAACTTGTTCCATTGGATTTCGGCACTCATCGCGCTTCCGGCCACCGCTTATGCAGGCCGCCCGTTCTTCCGTTCGGCAGCCTCCGCGTTGGCCGCAAAACGCCTCAACATGGACGTTCCAATCTCCGTCGCCATAGTTTTGGCCACAGGCATGAGCCTCTTTGAAACGATGAACGGCAGCCAGCATGTGTATTTTGACGCTGCGCTGATGCTCTGCCTGTTTCTCCTGTCCGGGCGCTATCTTGATCACATGATGCGGGCAAAGGCCAAGTCGGCGGTTACACAGCTGCTCGCAATTACCCCCTCCACGGTAAATGTCATTGATCGCGACGGTGCCATTACTTCGCTGCCCATAAGCAAAGTAGTGCCCGGAATGGAGGTCTCTGTTCGTGCTGGCGACCGGGTGCCCATTGATGGCGAGATACTTGAAGGCTCCAGCGACCTGGACCGCTCCATCGTTACAGGTGAGTTTGTCCCTGAAGCATTGGGCCCTGGCGACAAGGTCGAAGCCGGTACGGCCAACCTGACGGGTCCGCTGAAGATTGCCGTTACTGCTGTTGGAGAGGACACGTTCCTCTCTGAAATCATCCGGCTGATGGAAAAAGCAGGACAAGGAAAGGCGCGCTACGTCAGGCTGGCTGACAAAGCCGCACAGATCTACGCCCCGCTCGTGCATCTTGCCGCTGCCATCACCTTTGCAGGATGGTTCTGGGTGAGCGGCGACTGGCATACCTCTCTGCTGACGGCCATTGCGGTTCTGATCATTACCTGCCCCTGTGCACTCGGTCTGGCCGTCCCGGCCGTTCAGATGGTTGCAACCGGGTGTCTTTTCCGCAGTGGTGTTTTGGTCAAGAGTGCAAGCGCGCTGGAGCGCCTCGCCGAAATTGACACCGTCATCTTCGACAAGACGGGCACCCTGACTGAAGGCAGGCCTGTCTTGCGGAAAGCGCCCGAGCTCAAGCCCCGGGATCGTGCGGTGATCGCCAAGCTGGCTTCTGAAAGCACTCACCCTCTAGCCCAGGCCCTATCTTCGGCCCTCGGCACAGATGCCGGATCGAAGATAGATTTCGAAAATGTATCTGAAACGCCTGGAGCCGGACTCTCAGCGGAACTCAGCGGACAGATGGTCCGGCTTGGCAGTTCGGAATGGTGCTTTGGCCTGACCGCACATTCGTCTTCCCGTTTCCCTGAGGTGTACGCCTCAATTGATGGCAAGAAGCTGGCCCGCTTTGAGTTTGAAGATCAACTGCGCCCCGATGGGACCCAGACTGTTGCGCAGTTCCAATCCATGGGTTTGGACATCATCCTCCTCTCCGGTGATCGTGAGCCTGTGGTGGTGGCGGTGGCAGAGCAAGCGGGGATCTCCACCTGGCAAGCGGCCACCTCTCCGATCGGCAAGGTCGACTATATCTCCCGGCTCCATGCGAAGGGCCAGCGCGCACTGATGATTGGCGACGGTATCAATGATGCAGCGGCGCTTGCGGCAGCACACGCATCCATATCTCCCTCCAGCGCTTCGGATATCGGGCGCACTGCAGCAGACGTGGTGCTAACCGGACCGGAACTCACAGCACTGCCCGCCACCCTGCTCAGGGTCCGTCAGGCAAACCGTCTCGTCAAACAGAACTTCTTGCTCGCAGCCATGTATAATATGATTGCCGTCCCCATTGCGATCGCAGGGCTTGCTTCGCCACTTGTTGCTGCAATTGCGATGTCAGCCTCGTCGCTCCTGGTAATGGGTAATGCCTTGCGTTTACACACGATGAAATCCGCTGCCTGGCCAAAACAGGCAAGCCTGCGAACTAACCAATCAGAAGAGAAAGACGTTTCAGATGACTGTATTGAGCATACTGATACCAGCAGCCGTTCTCCTGGGATTGACCGGCCTGATCGCGTTTCTCTGGGCGCTTAACTCAGGCCAGTTTGAAGATCTCGACGGCGCTGCAGAGCGCATACTGCTGGATGATGACGCGACCGATCCCAAGTAAGTTGTCTTCGCCAGGCCAACAGTTGCTCGAATACTCTCCATTGGAATGTTGGTGAAACCGGAGCGTGTTCTGCATGCCGGAGTTGAGTTTGAAAGGCCGGTCAAATGGACGAAATTATGTAGTCGGGTGCAATACCCGAACTTTGAATGCAGTGCGCTACGTCGAGGTCCTTGAGAACCCCGTAGTTTGCAACCAGAACCGTGCCAAACCCGGCGGCCGCGCCCCCAAGAATATCCGTGTGCAAGGTGTCCCCTATCATCACTATCCGCGCAGCCGGGATGTTGGCACCCAGGCCGGTCATCACGGTATCAAAGGCATTCTGATAGGGTTTACCGAAGAATTCGACCGTAATACCCAATTCGTCTGCCAACCTGTGCGCATAGAAGCCGGGTTCACGCGAGAAGCCGTTCACGCGCGGCGCCACAAGATCAGGATTGCCCACGAGTAGCGGCAAGTTATTACCTGTCAGGATATTCTTCAGCTTTTTATAGAGCGGCTCGGTCATCGTCTGGCTGCTTATGAATAACACGCCCTGCAAGTCCTCTGTTCCAGTGCCGCATTCATCCAACAGGCAATACTCAACACCGAGTTCATCTACAGCAGAGCTTCGCGGAGCAATTACAAGCCACACACCGTTTGTCTGCCGGCGCTCCAACTCAGCAGCTAGGACAGCGCGGCTACTGACAATTTCCTCCGCCAGAAAGTCAAAACCCAGGTTATGATATCTGTCCGATAGCGAAGCCAGAGGCGCAGTAGCGGCATTGGTGAGTACAATCACCGTTTTGCCTGCCGCACGCAGCATCGCTATACGTTCTGAGACGCCAGCAATCGGCTCCTCACCCACATTCAAAACACCAAAAGAATCAAAGACAAATACATCGAAGTGGTCGACCAATTCTCCAAGATTTTTCTTTCTTTCACACGATCCCCTGGCTGCCACCGAGGGGAGCCGACTGCGCAATTGCTCATAGCGTTCAAATGCCCACTTTGTGTCTGAATTGATGTTATCGAATTGCTGTTGTTGCTTGGGCGAGTTGTTCAAGGCAGTTGCTCACATGGTTAAAGTGCTGGATTCCGGTGGGGATAATCTGCACTATCGGAGACAACTACCAGAAAGTGAACCCGGATGATAACAAATCCGAAAAATAGGGAGAAAAGCATGCGAAAAATCATGAGCGCCATCCTGGCCCTGGGCCTGACTGCCTTTGCCGGTTCCGCCAAAGCTGAAGATTGCCACAGGGGCACCCTCGACAAGCAATATTGCGACCGCAACAATGATCAGGTTGCTGACCTACCATTGGATAAAGGCAAGTGGGTCGATCCCTCTACAATCATTTTCTCCTATACTCCCGTGGAAGACCCGGCCGTCTACGCGAAAGTCTGGGACGGCTTTATCAAGCATATGACCAACGTCACCGGCAAACGGGTCGTCTTCTTTCCGGTGCAATCCTATGCTGCCCAATACGAAGCCATGCGGTCCGGCCGGCTTCACATCGCAGGTGTCAACACGGGCGGGAACCCGGTTGCTGTGTCCTGCGCCGGCCTTGTGCCATTCGCCATGATGGCTGCCAAGGATGGTTCCTTCGGCTACGAAATGGAAATCATCGTGCCTGCAGGAAGCGCCATCCAGACACCGGCAGATCTAAAGGGCAGAACCTTGGCTTTCACCTCGCCCACCTCCAATTCAGGCTTCAAGGCGCCGTCTGCGATCTTGAAGAGCACCTTCAGCCTTGTTGCCGATAAGGATTTCAAGACGACGTTCTCCGGCAAGCATGACAACTCGATCCTCGGGGTCGCCAACAATGACTATGAGGCGGCTGCCGTTGCTAACTCCGTCCTGAAACGCATGATCGACCGGAAAGCTGTCGACCCATCCAAGATCCGCTCGGTCTACAAGTCACAGACTTTCCCGACCACAGGTTATGGTCATGCCCACAACCTGCATCCGACTGTGGTTGCGAAGATCAAGCAGGCCTTCTTCACATTCCCCTGGGAAGGCTCTGACCTTCAGAAGGAGTTCAAGAAGGAAGGCCGTTTCATCTCCATCCACCACAAGAGTGACTGGGCCGTCATCCGCCAGATCGATTCAGCCAATGGCGTGAAATACGACTGCAAGTGAGGCTATCTCCACTTCAGCCAAGTCAAGGCTGCCGGTTCGGGACTGGGACCGGCAGCCTGTCTCATTTGAACGGTGACGAGGGGAAACGTCCGGATGCTGCGCCTTGAAACTTTGCACAAGCGTTACCGCACGGGTGATGAAGCCCTTAAAGGGGTCAGCATCGAGATCCCTGACGGACAGGTAATGGCGCTTATCGGGCCGTCCGGTGCGGGTAAATCCACTCTCATCCGCTGCATCAACCGGCTCGTGGAACCCACATCCGGGCGCACGGTCCTGAATGATCTCGAACTCACAAACCTCTCCCAGAGCGGCCTTAGAACCGCGCGCCGGCGCATGGGCATGATCTTCCAGGAATACGCCCTGGTGGAACGGCTCACGGTCATGGAAAACGTCCTGTCAGGGCGCCTTGGCTATGTGGGTTTCTGGCAGAGCTGGTTCCGCAAGTTTCCAGCAGGCGATGTACAGGAGGCCTTCCGGTTGCTTGACCGCATGGGCCTTCTGGAGATGGCAGACAAACGCGCCGACGAATTGTCAGGCGGTCAGCGTCAGCGCGTTGGAATTGCCCGTGCACTGATCCAGAATCCGGAATTGCTTCTGGTCGACGAACCCACCGCTAGCCTTGACCCGAAAACATCGCGTCAGATCATGCGGCTCATTTGTGAGCTCTGCAAGGAACGGGACCTTGCTGCGATCATCAATATTCACGACGTACTGCTCGCCCAGATGTTTGCCGAACGCATTGTTGGTCTCAGGTTAGGTGAGATTGTCTATGACGGTGCACCTGACGGGCTGACACCGGACGTGCTAACGGAGATCTATGGCGAAGAGGATTGGGAAGCCACGATCGAAAATATCGAAGAGAATGATGAGGCGGGCACCGACAACGTGCTCGCTGCAGAGGCCGGAGCCTCCGGGTCCTGATCATCATGAGCAACGCAACGGCTTCAAACTATCCGCGAACCTGGAAGAAACCGCCCCTGATTTCCAGTCGCCTTTTGCGTTGGGGCTTGTGGTTTGGCGCGGCGATCTACCTCTCCCTGGCGCTGGGGACAATGGACGTGAACTGGGACCGGGTGGCTGAGGGTTTGCCGCGCGGGCAGAAGTTTATTGCTGCATTCTTCCCGCCAGATTTTGTCAGCCGCTGGGACTCCATTGTTGACGGGATTCTGGAGAGCATCTGGATGACCGTCATTGCGACCGTCGCAGGCATTGCTTTGTCAGTGCCGGTGGGACTGGGGGCCGCGCGGAATTTGGCACCAGCCCCTGTTTATCTCTTTTGCCGGTTTGTCATTGCCCTGTCGCGTACTTTTCCCGAAATCATCCTTGCGATCTTCGCTGTTAAGCTCTTTGGCTTCGGTCCGTTTGCCGGATTCCTTGCGCTTTCCATCGCCACTATCGGCTTCTACGCCAAGTTGCTGGCTGAAGATATTGAGGATATGGACGCTGGCCAGGCCGAAGCTGTGAAAGTCACTGGCGCCGGGTGGTTCCAGTGGATCAACTATGCCGTTCAGCCCCAAGTGATGCCCCGAATGATCGGACTTGCCGTCTACCGCCTCGACATCAATTTCCGCGAGTCGGCCGTGGTTGGCATCGTGGGTGGCGGCGGCATTGGCGCAACGCTGCTGACGGCCTTTGACAGGTATGAGTTTGACTCCGCTGCAGCCATCCTCATGATCATCATCGCCATTGTCATGGTGCTCGAATACAGCTCCGGCTATTTGCGCAAGTGGGTGCAATAATGCCAGTGCTTGAGACAGAAAAAGGCCCGGTCTGGTGCCGCCGCACTTCAGGGGCACAATGGACAATATGGGGTTGCTGGCTGATCGGTGTCGCCATCGTCGGCTATTGTTGGAAACTGATTTCGGACAAAACAATCTGGTTCTTCGTACTGGATGCGGGCACGCAGGCAGCGGACATGGCTTCACGCATGGTGCCGCCGAAATGGTCCTACATGGACGTGCTCTGGCGACCGGTCTGGGACACCATCAACATTGCGACCCTGGGCACGCTGATGGCGATTGTCATTGCTTTTCCCATCGCTTTCCTGGCGGCCCGCAACACAACCCCGCACACAAGCATCCGGGCTGTTGCCCTTCTGGTGATCGTCTCGTCGCGATCCATCAATTCGCTTATCTGGGCGCTCATGCTGGTGACAATTATCGGGCCCGGCGTGTTTGCCGGTGTGCTGGCCATCGGTTTGCGGTCCATCGGTTTCTGCGCCAAACTGCTTTATGAGGCGATTGAGGAGATCGAGCCTACGCAGGTTGAGGCGATTGAGACGACCGGTGCAAGCGGCGGCCAGAAACTGATCTATGGTGTGGTCCCGCAAATTCTGCCGACCTTTGCAGGTATCACGGTCTTCCGCTGGGATATCAATATCCGGGAATCAACAGTTCTGGGGCTGGTGGGGGCCGGCGGCATCGGTTTGCAGCTCGATGCCTCGATTTCAACGCTTGCCTGGACGCAAGTCTCCCTCATCCTGATTGTCATCCTGGCCACCGTCATCGTCAGTGAATGGGTCTCCGCCCGCGTCCGCCACGCGATTATATGAAGCGACAAGGCCGAAGCCAAATTACCCGCACTCGAGCCCTCTCTCACCCATCCCTCTAACGCTATATACCAGCGGTATCGGGGTTTGAATTATCTGGGATTCTCAAATCGCCTGTTGTCTGATTCAAGGTCGGTATAGAAGGATCAACCCTATGCCAGCTGACCTGCCCCCCATGGGTCCCGTGTTAATAAGGGGAGTCATGTTTCTTCATACATCATTTGGTTGCTGTTATTGAGCGCGCGGAGAGTGGAGTATGGCGAGCGCTGGGTCTCGCAGGTTCTGCATGATCTGGGCTTCTCACATTTGAGCGCGCGTCTCCAGCAGGATCCACGGGTGATCGAAGTATTCAAAAAAACTTCTCGGCCACGGTTGCCGCGCACCTGAGCGGCTGGGCCGCCCGCAGGCCTTTGGAAATCTGGTGGCAGGATGAGGCGCGCATCGGCCAGAAGACGAGGCTGTCCGGCCGCGTCCGCATCCGGGCGCGCAAGGGGACGAGACCGCGCTGGCCGGCCGGTCAGCGTTACAAATCGGCCTGCCTGTCCGGCGCGGTGTGCGCAGACAGGGAGACCGGCGCGGCCCTGATGCTGCCATGCTACCATGCTGCCATGGGGGGGCGGACACTGGAACAAGGAACCTGCCTCTCAAGGAGATCAGCCGGACCGTTGCAAAAGGCGCTCAGGCCGCCGTCCTGATGGACCGCGCGCCGGGGCACACATCCGGCGAGGTGAAGGGGCCGAAGACCCTGACCCTGATCTTCCTGCCAGCCAGATCACCGGGGCTCAATCGGATCGAGAAGGTCTGGCAATCTCTTCGGGAGAACGGGCTCTCCAACCGCCTCCTTGAAGATCAGGCAGACTTTCTTGCCGCCGGATGTGATGCCTGGACCCGGCTCATGAAAGAACCAAGGGCAATCAAATCAAGCGCATCTCGCGATTGGACCCAAAACGGCCAAACCTGAGGGCCGTTAGTATTAGCGTCTATCATGCACAGGTGCACATACATCAATTCTAGGGGATCACGGTTGACTACCTACAAGTCTTGGTCAATGTTCTGGAAGAAACAAATTTTAGCATTCGTTTTTGCCTATTCAGCACTCAGCAGCCTCAAGAGATGAGCGGAGACTAATCCTTTTCACCAGAGTTAACGGGCAAGCAAAGAACATTCTGTTGACGTCTAGGCTTTTTGGTAAATTCATTTTCAGGAAGGGCTTTATGCTGCCTAGCCAAACAACTAGAACCTTACAATGGCAAAACAAACATTTCAGCTCTGGATCTTTTGATGCCTGTATTGGAAATAGATACACTCTATCCGTCAGCAGCAATGTTAATTGTGGTTATCAATGGCGCTGAAAAACCCGTGTTCGAAAATCGCGAAGTGTGTAAGTTTGCCGGAACCGAAAATTCTGAGCCGTACTTGGTTCACCTCCGCTGGTCCAATAGTTTTTGCTTGCCGTTGATCTTTAAAACCCACCCTTCGGACTACGCTGCCTTATTATCGCAAAGGACTGATGATGATGATTGATTGACCCAGCCGCCAGATCACTTCCGGACGCCGTTCAATGACCACAAAACCCGCTGAAACACTTTAGTTTCAATCAATCTCGGTTGTCCGCTCCACCCCTTCAAATGAACTGGAGCCTCGGGCGGCAAGGTGTTATTTAGAGCTTTCAATAGATTCATCGCAGGCACTGAACCCATCTGGAGTGATCGATTTTGAGTATTGAGCAACGGCATCTTCCGCAATTCTATCTAACCCCGCCGGGGACATGCCCTTATTTGCCGGGCCAGAAAGAACGCAAGATCTTCACCCACCTGATTGGGTCCGATGCCGACTTCCTGAATGATCAGCTGACCCATGGCGGTTTCCGGCGCAGCCAGAATATCGCCTACAAGCCGGTCTGTGAGACGTGCAAGGCTTGTGTGTCCGTCCGGGTCCGCGTTGAAGAATTCAGGCCAACACGTTCAATGAAGCGTATCCAGGCCCGCAACCGCGATATCACCGCAGACATGACCGCCTCCAGCGCAACACCCGAGCTCTATTCGCTCTTCCGGGATTACATTGATGAACGCCATGCCGACGGCGGGATGGCAGACATGACCGCACTCGATTTTGCCTCCATGGTGGAAGACAGTTTCGTCGACACTCGTGTTGTCGAGTATCGCCGCAAGCCAGACATCTCCCTGTCGGACCCGGACCGGCGCAAGGGGAAGCTGGCTGGCGCCGCGCTTTGCGATATACTGAGCGATGGCCTGTCGATGATCTACAGTTTTTTCAATCCCAACCAGAACGAGCGCAGCCTCGGCACCTACATGATCCTTGAACACCTGGAGCGGACCCGCAAACTTGGCCTGCCCTATCTCTATCTTGGGTACTGGGTGGAAGGCTCTAAGAAAATGGACTACAAGAAGCGCTTCCAGCCCCAGGAACGGCTGGGCGAAAACGGCTGGGTTTAGAAGAGCGATATCAAATGAAAATCGCAGCTGTTATTGTTGCCGGTGGCTCGGGACTTCGGGCTGGCGGCGATCTGCCGAAGCAATATCAGAATGTGCGCGGCAAGCCGGTTATTGCCCACACGCTGGAAGCATTTTGTTCTCATCCGGAGGTTGATCTGGTGCAGCCGGTCGTTGGCGCCGGACATGAAGATCTGTTTTCCGCAGCCGCTGAAGGTTTCCCAATCGAAGCTGCAGCTAAAGGCGGTGCCAGCAGACAGGCCTCCGTCAAATCAGGGCTGGATGCACTCTCGGCCCATGCACCAGACGCTGTCCTTATCCACGACGCGGCCCGCCCGTTTGTTTCAGCTCAAGTCATCAGCGACACCATTAAGGCGCTGGAAAATGCAGACGGCGCCCTGCCCGTCTTGCCTGTTGTCGATACGATCAAGCGCGCCGACGGGGGCATGATCATTGAAACGATCAACCGTGCAGAGCTCCGGGCCGCGCAGACACCGCAAGGATTCCATTTCAGGAAGATCATGAAGGCACATGTTGCCGCCGCGTCTGCCAGCGAACAGGAGTTTACCGACGACGCGTCAGTCGCCGAATGGGCGGGGCTCGACATTGTGATTGTCGAAGGTTCGGCCAAAAATAGAAAAATCACCACTGCGCAGGACATTCTGGACGCACAGTTGGAAAATGCAGGAAATGACGGGACAATGCTGGACGATATCCGGACAGGAACGGGCTACGACGTACACGCCTTTGAAGAGGGTGACGCTGTCATCTTGTGCGGTGTGAGCGTTCCCCACAACAGGAAGCTGAAAGGTCATTCCGACGCCGATGTGGGCATGCACGCCCTCACCGATGCCATATATGGTGCCCTGGCAGACGGCGACATCGGCAAGCACTTTCCTCCCAGCGATCCGCAATGGAAAGGCGCTGCTTCCCACATCTTTTTGCACCATGCGGCCGAGCGCGTCCGGAAGCGCGGCGGCATGATAAACCATTGTGATATCACACTTATTTGCGAAGAGCCAAAAATCGGACCACATGTAGATTCCATGCGCAAGGTGCTGGCGGAAATCATGGAAATAGACCGGGAACGGATCAGCGTAAAAGCAACAACCAGCGAGCGGCTCGGCTTCATCGGGCGCCGGGAAGGCATCGCTGCGCTTGCCTCTGCAACAATCAAATTGCCCTCATGAGTGAGCACATTTTCAGCCGCGACCTGATCATTCCTGCCAAGGACGTGCTCGACATCTGCCGCGAACACGGCTGGAAACTGGCCACAGCCGAAAGCTGCACCGGTGGCCTGATCGCTGCGGTTTTGACCGATGTTGCCGGCTCTTCTTCTGTTGTCGACAGGGCATTTGTCACTTATTCAAACGAAGCCAAAGCCGAGATGATCGGCGTCGACCTGTCTCTCATTGAGAGCGATGGCGCCGTCTCAGAGCGCGTGGCCCGAGCCATGGCGGAAGGTGCTTTGAAAAACTCCAATGCCGATATCGCTGTAAGCTGCACCGGCGTTGCCGGACCTGGAGGCGGAACCAAAACAAAGCCTGTCGGTCTGGTGCATGTCGCCGCCGCGCGGGCAGATACTGCCACCTATCACGAACGGTGCCTGTTCGATGATCTCGGACGCAGAGCCATACGCGAGGCCACGGTTAAAGTCATTTTCGAGATCATAAAGTCGAGGACATCAAAGCCGATGACTGCTTAAAGCGATCTCAGGATGCACATTCCCACACACTTCGTGGGCACGAGATCTCCATGCCTGCATCAAGTACCTTATACCGATGCCCATGTTGCGATTGATAAACATAGCAAGTGCGAGCGATCGGAATTCGTACGCAACGTCGATGTTCACTTCAGATTCGTTTTTGCTGATATCCATGAATGTCCATACAGCGCGAAAAGACTTGAAGGGCATGTCATTGGACTCAGAAATGATCGTCTTGTTTTCCAGGTCGGCAATAACCCGACTCTTAAACTCTTCATGAATTCCGAACTTCCTTAACTCTTCATGAACTCCGAACTTCCCGAAGCGGAACACCAGTATGGAATCCATCGCAAAAGTTCTGTCGCCAAGATCTTTCCGCTCACCGACTTCTGCCCCTTTGCAGATGGGCAAGAACTCAGGATAACTCTGAATATCAAGCGCCAAATCAAAAAGTTGTTGCGCCATATAAGGCACTGTCTCGTGGGCGGAATACTTGTACATGGTTATAGTGGTCTACTTAAGCAGAGATTCGCACCTCTTTCAAGCGGGCGAAGTATTCACCAGCATGATGCGACGATCGGGTTAACGGACTGGCCGAGACCATAAGAAAACCCTTAGCATATGCAACGGTTTCAAATGTGGCAAATTGAGCCGGTGTAACGAAGCGGTCTATCGGATGGTGTTTCCTGGTTGGCTGCAGATACTGTCCAATTGTGATGAAATCAATATCAGCCACGCGCATGTCGTCCATGACTTGCAAAACATCTTCCCTGGTTTCCCCGAGTCCCACCATGATGCCGGACTTGGTGAACATGTTCGGGCTCAACTCCTTCACCCTCTGCAGAAGACGGAGGCTATGGAAATAACGCGCTCCAGGCCGGACGTTGAGATAAAGAGACGGCACCGTTTCAAGATTGTGGTTAAACACATCAGGCGCAGCTTCAACGACGATTTCCAACGCACCGTCCTTACGAAGGAAATCCGGCGTTAGAATTTCAACAGTCGTTTCTGGTGCCGCAGCGCGTATCGCAGTAATCACGTTTGCAAAATGACGCGCGCCACCATCGGCGAGATCATCACGATCAACGGAAGTGATCACAATGTGGTTGAGGCCGAGTTTTGCGACAGCCTCAGAGACTTTCTGAGGTTCGTCTGTGTCCAGTGGTTCGGGCAGTCCTGTTCGAACATTGCAGAAAGCACAGGCCCTTGTACAGATATCGCCCATGATCATCATAGTCGCGTGCTTCTTCTCCCAACATTCGCCAATATTGGGGCAGCCCGCTTCCTCGCAAACCGTCACGAGGTTGTTTTCCTTGATGATCTGGCGCGTCTCTTTGTAGAGCGGCGAGCCTGGCGCTTTGACGCGAATCCAGTCCGGTTTCCGCAAAACAGGAGAATCCGGCCGCCGAACCTTCTCAGGATGACGCGGGCGCTCCGACTTAACGGTATCAAGAACTGTCACCATCGCTGACCGCCCACTTCCTATTTTGCTCTAGTGGCTCTGAAGCATCCGGTACACATAGATCAAAATACAGGCGCCACCAATCCGGTGTCAAACTTCATGACCTTTTCAGCAATCCCCCGGCCAGCCCCGCCGAGATTAATTGTCATAATCCAACCCATGCCTGCCATTTTCTACTCCCTTTCAAGCAAATTGCAACCTCAGTTGCCCTTAGATGTAAGCATCCGGTAGCCCATGATCAATACGACAGCGCCAACGATTGCCACAATCAGATTGCCCCAGAACCAACCCTCAAACACCTCGCCAAGCCGTATGCCTGCCAGATTGGCAAGGAACCCGCCCACATATGCGCCGGCTATTCCGAGAACCAGATTGGTGATCAATCCATGGCTCGCTTTGGTTATCTTTTCTGTAGCCCACCCGGCCAGAATACCAATCAGCAGTGTGCCGAAAAACCCGACGCTACCGCCAATATCCATGAGAGCGTAATCCATTTAGCGAAGCCCTCTTAGGCGATCAGGCGCGCCAACAACACAACCACAATCGCGCTGCGACGAAAATTTGCTGCACGATCACATTGCCGATCCCGAGTGAGATACCCAGTTGCTTGAAAATAAAGCTACCCGCAAAGGAGCCTATAACGCCGGTGATCAGATAGCGGATCAATCCACCACCACCAACGACAAAGCTGGCAAGCCAACCGACTACCACGCCAATTACCTGCATAATTATCAAAAATCGTGCATCCATATTCACCCTCCCACTTTTCGGCTCGTTTGAATCCCGACCCTACATATGTATCACGCGGCCATACGCATCAAGAACGCTCTCATGCATCATTTCCGATAGAGTGGGATGCGGGAAGACCGTGTGCATCAGCTCAGCCTCCGTTGTCTCAAGTGTCATCGCCACCACATACCCCTGAATCAACTCGGTCACTTCAGCGCCCACCATATGTGCGCCCAACAACTGACCGGTCTTTTCATCGAAAATCGTTTTCACCAACCCCTGATCTTCGCCGAGTGCAATCGCCTTGCCGTTTCCTACAAACGGGAACCTGCCAATTTTTACTTTGAGGCCGGCGGCCTTGGCAGCTTCTTCGGTCATGCCGACCGATGCAATCTGGGGATGGCAATAGGTGCACCCGGGGACCGCGGCCTTATTGATGGGGTGCACGTCCTTTACGCCTGCGATTTTCTCAATGCAGACTACCCCTTCGTGCTCCGCCTTGTGTGCCAACATTGGTGGGCCGGCAACATCTCCTATGGCGTAAATGCCAAGAACATTAGTCTTGCTGAACTCATCGATGACAACGCAACCACGGTCGGTCTTGACGCCTAGCGCTTCAAGTCCAAGATCTTCGATATTGCCAACGACACCAACTGCAGAGATCATCCGGTCGACTTTGAGTTCCTGGCTCTTGCCCTTGGCATCTTCAATTGTTGCCGTCAGATCATTGGCGCCTTTCTTGACGCCTGTTATCTTCGCTCCGGTGATGAATTTGAGACCTGCTTTCTGCAACTGTTTCTGGGCAAGCTTGGCAATCTCAGCATCTTCAACCGGCAGGATGCGATCGACAATTTCGACCACCGTCACATCAACGCCCATTGTGGCATAGAAGGATGCAAACTCGATCCCGATAGCACCGGATCCAACAACCAGCATGGACTTGGGCATTGTCTCCGGCACCATCGCCTCGAAATACGTCCAGATCAGCTTGCCATCGGGTTCCATTCCGGGAAGCGCCCGCGGTCGCGCACCGGTCGCGAGGATTATGTGTTTGGCTTGATATGTTCCAACTGACTTCCCGCCATTGCTCACGGTCACCTGTTGTTTTCCCGAAAGAGTGCCCGTGCCGTCAATGACGGTCACCTTGTTCTTCTTCAACAAATGCCCAACGCCGGAATTCAATCGCTTAGACACATCACGGGATCGTTTGATGATCGCAGGCAAATCGTATGCGGCTTTCTCCACGCTCAACCCATAAGCAGATGCGTTCTCGATATAGTAGTAGATCTCTGACGTCCGCAGCAGCGCCTTGGTGGGAATGCAACCCCAATTCAGGCAAATCCCGCCGAGATGTTTATCTTCGACAATTGCCGTTTTCAAACCCAATTGGGCGGCACGTATTGCTGCCACATAGCCGCCAGGACCGGCGCCGATAATCAAGATATCAAATTGAGTTTCAGACATGCGGGTTACTCACGATGTTGTTTGTCTCCGGAGACTCTCCGGCAGAGCATGCGACTAATCCAGCGAAACCGCTGAAGCTAATAGGTTTTCCTAGGTCTTGGCGTCCTTGGACCTTGGTTTCTTTATGCGTGTTCCGGCTGATCGGCGCTTGAGACGCGGGTTTTCAGACTTGGAAGACTCCGTTTTTGCCGTATCAGTCGTTTTGTCCGGCTCAACCGCTTTCAACTCTTCCGCAGCCGCTTTTTCAACCTCCGCTCTTGATTCTTTGTCTTTATTCGCATCACGCCGAATTCGCACGACCTCAGTGCCGGGTTCTGCCAGTTCTTTTGGCGGTTGCGGTTTTTCGTCAGGCTTGGGGATTTCTACCTTTTTGTCAGGAGCCAGCGTATATGCCTCAGCCTCTTTGGCGTCATCGGATTTAGATGAAGCCGGTTCAGGAAATGTCGTGAATTCGTAAAGATCCAGATACTCATTCTGGTTTTCACGCAAATCATCAAGCATGTTCATGACAGCATTGTCATGAACATGCTGGCGCGCAACAAGCTCAAGTTTGATGACCGATAACCGCAATGCGAGCGCCGCCACGACAGCGCCTGCAACCGCGAGCCAGAGCTGCTGGTCGGAAACTCTGGCGGGGTTGAAATCAGCACCAATGACACGCGCATATGAGATCGAAGAGAAAACAATCAGCAGAACCATCGTCAATAGCCAAAGGGCTGGTGTAGGGTTGGCCTCCCCCACTTCGACCATCCGGAAAAACAGCATGATTGCTTCCGCGATCACAATACCGCTCACCGCAATAACAAGGAACAGCACATTTGGATAAGCTTGGCGCGCAACGTCCATCACGGAATGCCGCTCACAGGGACTTTATCAGGGAACAAATGCGCAGCAAAGATGATCATTATCGGGATTGCACAGCCCAATAGCCCAATCAGCCAGATAATCAGGCTAGTTGACCTGGTCATCTTGTACCCCTTAACAGCAGACCGCTTTTCCCACTCTCGTCGTCCTGCTGCATCTATATAAGTCCAGATCATCCCAAGAACTAAAGCTTATACCAGCATCATGGCAGGAGTTTCGAGGTTGTTTTTAATCGCGGTTAAGAACTGCGCTCCCAATGCCCCATCCACTGCCCGGTGATCTGTGGACAATGTGATGGATATAATAGTGGCAATCCGGATTTCATCGTCCACGATTACCGACCGTTTTTCCCCGGCACCGACAGCAAGAATGGTGGCATGAGGTGGATTGATCACGGCTGAAAAATCCTTGATTCCGAACATGCCAAGGTTCGAAACCGCTGTTGTGCCGCCCTGATATTCCTCTGGAAGCAGTTTGCGGTTACGTGCGCGTGCGGCAAAATCTTTCATTTCGTTGGAAATTTTTGCAAGGCCCTTACTTTCCACATTCCGCACAACAGGGGTCAAAAGTCCTCCAGGTATAGCTACGGCAACCCCCACATCCGATACGGAATGCCTGAGCATACCTCCATCGGTCCATGTTGCATTGGCATCCGGCACCTGCTGAAGGGCGACGCCCATCGCCTTGATCACAAAATCATTCACCGAAATCTTGTAAGCTGGTCTGCCATCTTCGCCGGAAGGGGCCTTGGCATTGAGTTCGGCCCGCAGAGCCAGCAGCTGATCAAGCTGCACATCTACAGTCAGGTAAAAGTGCGGGATGGTTTGTTTGGCCTCGGTCAACCGCTCAGCAATTATCCGTCTCATGCCATCGTGAGGAACGATTTCGTACGTTCCTTCACGGTACATTCGCGCAATAGCATCATCAGCCATACCGATCGCAAGTTCAGGTTTTGGCACGGATGCCGCCAGTGCCTGCTCTGCCTGATCAGGCTGGATCGCAGTGCCGTTCGCGATGGCAGCATCCACGTCTCGTTTCACAATGCGGCCATGCGACCCGGAACCTGAAACGGCGGACAGATTGATGCCTTCCTGCGACGCGATTCGTCTGGCCAACGGCGATGCAAAACCCCGATTTCCGGAAACCTGTGTCACAGCTACCGGAGCAGTTTGGATCTCTTGTGCCACTGGAGCCGAAGACGGTGGTGATGCTTCTTCTTTCGCTGCAAGCGCAGGACTTTGTGCAGGTGCAGGCGCGTCGGATATTGCACTTGCGTCTTCCCCGTCTTCCAGAAGAACCGCGATGATTTCGTTGATCTTTACCGCATCAGTGCCTTCGGCAACCATCAGCTTGCCCACGGTTCCTTCATCGATGGCTTCCACTTCCATGGTCACCTTGTCGGTTTCGATTTCCGCAATGAGGTCGCCGGAGGATATGTTATCGCCTTCCTTAACCAGCCATTTGGCGAGTTTACCCTCTTCCATCGTGGGCGAGAGCGCAGGCATCGTGATATTGATTGGCATCGCTTGGTTCCTCGCCGCTTAGATGTAGAGAACTTGTTTAGCCGCTACGACGACATCTTCGACAGTCGGCAGAGCGAGCTTCTCAAGATTGGCAGCATAGGGCATTGGCACGTCCTTGCCGGTCACGCGGGTGACAGGTGCATCAAGCCAGTCAAACGCTTCAGAATGAACCCTGGCTGAAATCTCCGCACCAATTCCGGCAGTCGGCCAGCCTTCCTCTACGGTCACAAGCCTGTTGGTCTTCTTGACTGATCCCAGAACGGTCGGAATATCCATAGGCCGCAAGGTTCTCAGGTCGATCACCTCCACAGATATCCCCTCTTCGGCAAGCTTTTCAGCAGCCTTCAGCACATAGGTCATACCGATAGAAAACGAGACAATGGTGACGTCTGTCCCCTCCTGAGAAATCCGGGCCTTACCAATCGGGACGACCCAATCATCCAGCTTCGGCACATCGAACGAGCGCCCATACAGAATTTCATTCTCCAGGAACACAACAGGGTTTGGATCACGAATAGCCGCCTTGAGAAGGCCTTTGGAGTCAGCGGCTGTATAGGGCGCGACAACTTTCAGACCAGGAACAGAGCTGTACCAGGCTGAATAATCCTGCGAGTGCTGTGCGCCCACGCGTGCAGCAGCGCCATTCGGACCGCGGAACACGATCTGACTGCCCATCTGACCACCAGACATATAAAGCGTCTTGGCAGCGGAATTGATGATGTGATCAATCGCTTGCATGGCGAAGTTAAAAGTCATGAACTCCAGAACCGGTTTCAATCCGGCGAAACTTGCCCCCACGGCAATACCGGTGAAACCATGTTCCGTGATCGGAGTATCAATGACCCGTCGATCACCGAATTCATTGAGCAATCCTTGAGTGATTTTATAGGCACCTTGATATTCCGCCACCTCTTCGCCTATAACAAAGACGGCATCATCACTGCGCATTTCTTCGGCCATTGCGTCACGAAGGGCTTCGCGAACGGTGGTTGAAACCAGTTCGGTTCCCTCCGGTATTTCCGGATCCGGCGCCGCAGCAATCTCTATTGGGGCTGACGCAGCAACATCCGCAACCGGCGCGGCAGAAACTTCAACTGAAGAGGCATCCTCGCCTTCCCCGACCACGATGGCGATCGGCGTGTTGACCTTTACTCCCTCAGAACCTTCATCAACGAGGAGACACCCAACGGTTCCTTCATCGACCGCTTCAACTTCCATGGTCGCCTTATCGGTTTCAATCTCTGCGATAATGTCGCCGGAAGTGATGCTATCACCTTCTTTCACCAACCATTTTGCAAGTTTGCCTTCTTCCATTGTGGGCGAAAGCGCAGGCATCAGAATTTCTACAGCCATTATTCAATCTCCCTACGCGTCTACCAGAATGTCAGTCCAGAGCTCCGATATATCAGGCTCCGGACCCGTCTGCGCGAACTCTGCCGCTTCCGTGACAATCGCTCTTACCGACTTGTCGATCTCTTTGAGATCGGTTTCTGTCGCGATGCCATTTTCCAACAGGCGTGCTTTGACTTGTTCGATGGCATCATGCTCTTGCCGCATCTTCTGGACTTCTTCTTTGGTGCGATACTTCGCCGGATCTGACATGGAATGTCCGCGATAGCGGTAGGTTTGCATTTCAAGGATGTAAGGTCCCTTGCCGGACCGGCAGTGAGCAACCGCTTTGTCGCCTGCTGCCTTCACGGCACGAACATCCATACCGTCCACCTGCTCGCCCGGAATTCCAAATGCCGCCCCGCGAGCATAAACTTCCTTTGACTTGGCAGCGGAACGCTTGGCTGCCGTCCCCATCGCGTAGCCATTATTTTCAATCACGAAGATCACCGGTAGCTTCCACAACGAGGCCATGTTGAAGCTCTCATAGACCTGTCCTTGATTGGCAGCGCCTTCGCCAAAGTAAGTGACGCTGACCCTGTCGTTACCACGGTATTTGTTGGCGAAGGCCAGACCTGCACCCAAAGGCACCTGTGCGCCGACGATTCCATGGCCGCCAAAGAAATTCTTTTCGCGGCTGAACATGTGCATCGAGCCGCCTTTGCCCTTTGAATAGCCTCCACGACGGCCTGTGAGTTCTGCCATAACACCATTGGAGTCCATTCCACAGGCAAGCATATGTCCGTGATCCCGGTAGGATGTGATCACCTGGTCACCCTCTTCCAATGCCATCTGCATGCCAATGACTACTGCTTCCTGTCCAATGTAAAGGTGGCAGAATCCGCCAATCAACCCCATCCCGTACATTTGCCCGGCCTTTTCCTCAAAACGCCGGATAAGCAACATTTCGCGATAGGCTTCCTGCTCCTGTTCCGGAGTGAAACTGTTTTCAGATTTTTTGCTTTTGGTGCGGGCTTTGCGCGCGGCCATATGGTGCCTCCCTGTAAGACGCAGCGGAATTGGACTCACAGTAAAGGCAGAATTGGAAAAACGCCAGAAAAGAAAAAATTTGCAACTTGTTGTTTTATAGGTAAAATTTAGTTTTTAACGTGATTTCAGTTAAAACAAAATTCAATTCTGATTCACGAACTTGGGTAGATAAATGATTAGCTCATTTGGATGGCTCTGATGCAGCATTTTCCGGGCCTGAATCCCGAGCATATCAGGATCAAGCGTATCTGATCTAAGCAGAGAAACTTTGGCTGACAATGTCTCGTGCTCTGCTTTGAGCCCTTCCAACTCAAGGCGCTTCTTCGAGATCGCCGCTTCCGTATGAGCGATCTGTAATTCTCCCCTCTTTCCGTGAATGCCGTTCCAGTGGAACCACGCCAACACGCTAAGGCAAAGGCAAGGGAAAATCAGACTTTTGAAGAATCTCTTCATAGTTACAAACGAAACCAGCGCAAGAACATCGAACTCCACCATTGTCCGGCGAAGGTTAACAAAGTGTTGCGCACGATGGCCAAGCAGCCATTCCAGATCAACAAGGCAAAATTCATCTCTATGTGTTCTTATTGCACAAATTGCATGGAGGAATGAATGGCGGACAAAAACCTCACCGATCTATTGCTAGGCATAATTGAATATAATGTGAGAGCGCTTGCAACTGCTGCAGATGAAGACATTCCGAAGCGGCCTCAGTTCTGTGAAGGAGCCCGGCTGCGATTCCAGGTGCCAATCGATCCGGATCAGGAAATTCACAGCTGGATTGGCGGCAACCCACGTCTGCCCGATCCATTCATTTGGCCGATCCAGGATGGCCATCCATTACACTTTCTCACTCAAATTGACTGCAGTCAGCTGCCTGAAAATATATGGCGCGGCGCGGGCCCGCGCACAGGTTGGCTTGCCTTTTTTGTCAGTTTTGAACATGCCGCGAAAACCCGGGTCATTCACACTGCAACCCTGGGTCCAGGACGTATGCCTCCCATGCCTTGGCTGCGAAAGGACCTCCAGTTGTATCCCTTTAACTATGCACCTGCCGGTTGGGAATTTGAGCAGCCAAAGTGACCGGCCGAAATCACCACGTATCGGGAAAGTGATGAAGATCCGATCGGGAAATACACAAAAACCAACGATCCTGACTTACCCAATCCCTATGAAGGCGAAAAGATCGCTCTGTCTAATCCCCTGTTCGCCCCGCACAATTGGGAGACTCTCTCACTCCTGCTGGACATTGCAAAACTCAATACCGAAGAGCATAGCAAGGTGCTGCTGGAAAGCCTGACAGTATTGTACAACCAGCGCGTTGCTCCTGCATTCGACGACACCATCGCCCTCAGAATTCTCGGCAACGCCCTTGCACTACAAGGGCGTCTTGAACGGGACGAAAAAACCAGACGGTTTGATGCTGAAAGCTGGCGCCCATATGCTGAAGCAGCCGCCGAATGGCGCACACTTCAGGTGATCGACAGCATGCAGCACGGAGAACCCATGGCTCGTCTCTGTGCGCAAGCTATTAGTCTGGTCGATGAATTCCACCGCGCCGCGTATGAAATTCTCGACAAAAGATCCGATCTCAAACAGCGACGGGAAGCCCTACGAAAGAGAATAATCGAATTATCCATTGCAGTTAGGGATGACAAGAGGCTGCCGCCAACAGCGATCGGGCAGAGTACCAACATGGCAGGTTGGCGGATCTTCAAGGACGCAGAACCGGCATTATGGAAGAAATACGCCGAGCAAATCGAGACTCTGTTCAAGCAACTCAATGAGTTCAAGCTGGATCTCCGGCCAGCCAGACATCACGATTACAAGGATAAGGTTTGGAGACAGTTTTCGCAATTCAGCAACCCCTGGCCGGAAAACAGAGGAGAAGCTGCGATCTTCGTGCAAAAGTATGCGAGCACAGCGGAATTGATCCTTGAATACAGACGCAAGCAGAAACCTGACCAAAAGCCGCAAATCGATAAAATCGAAGCTCAACTCAAAGAGTTCAAAGCAGCAGAAAGTGAGTTCGACAGATTGATTGAGTGGGCCGCGCAGAACAGGGCCAGTTTGCCATTTTCAAGGCTGGATCTGACGAACATGTTCAATCTGATTGAAGAACCGTACATCCTGATATCCGGATGGGCCGAACTCTACAACCATCTGCGCTCAGAAATCGTGAAGCACGAGTATGTATCCGGAACGGAAGACATTCCGGAGCCTATACTTCATCACTTCGAACGCAAATGGCGTTTGATGCAGCACATGAAGTCGGCGCCATGGGTGGCTTCCCCCACGGCTGGTCTTACAAGATCATCGACAATGTCGACACTCATGTGATGTTGCTGGCTCCCCACAAGATCGAGCGCCCAGCATAGACAGCACGTGAACCGAGCTCCTCCTCAATGCGGATCAGTTGATTATATTTTGCCGTCCTGTCCGAGCGGGCAAGCGAACCTGTTTTGATCTGTCCACAATTGGTCGCTACCGCAAGATCCGCAATTGTCGTGTCTTCTGTTTCCCCCGACCGATGGGACATAACGGCGGAGTATGACGCGTTGTGCGCCATTTCGATGGTTTCCAGCGTCTCAGTCAGCGAACCGATCTGGTTCACCTTCACCAGAATGGAATTGCCTATGCCCTGATCAATGCCATTCTTAAGACGTATCGTATTGGTCACGAACAGATCGTCGCCAACGAGTTGGCATCGGTCGCCAACCGCATCGGTGAGCGCCTTCCATCCGACCCAATCATCCTCTGCCATTCCGTCTTCGATGGAGATAATCGGATAGCGGTCCACAAGATCAGCAAGGAACGCGGCCATCCCATCAGCATCGAGGGACTTGCCTTCCCCTTTAACTTCATAGCGTCCGTTTTCGAAAAACTCGGTCGATGCGCAATCCAGCGCAAGGTAAACGTCCTCGCCAGGCTTGTATCCTGCCATCTCTACGGATTTCATTATGAAATCCAGGGCTTCAGACGCAGAACCAATGTTCGGCGCAAATCCGCCTTCGTCACCAACATTTGTATTGTGGCCAGCCTCAGATAGCCCCTTCTTCAGTGTGTGAAACACCTCTGCACCCATACGAATGCCCTCAGCACAGCTAGCTGCAGACACCGGCATGATCATGAATTCCTGGATATCGATCGGGTTATCCGCATGCTCGCCCCCGTTGATTATGTTCATCATGGGCACAGGCAAAGTGACACCGGCTTCGCCGCCCACCTGCCGGTAAAGAGGAACATTTGAAGAGAGTGCCGCGGCTTTGGCCACCGCGAGGGAAACACCGAGAATTGCATTGGCACCGAGGCGGCCTTTATTTTCCGTCCCGTCAAGCGCAATCATCTTGCGATCAATGTCAGCTTGCGCACCAGCATCCATACCTGAGATTGCTTCGGCGATCTCACCCATGACGTTGGCGACTGCCTTTTGCACGCCCTTGCCGAGAAAACGTCCCCTGTCGCCGTCGCGCAATTCGACTGCTTCATGCGCTCCCGTCGAAGCACCGGATGGAACAATGGCTCGGCCTAGCGTGCCATCATTGAGAAGGATATCGGCCTCAACAGTAGGGTTGCCGCGGCTGTCCAGGACTTCGCGTGCAGTAACTTGTTTAATCACAGGCATTTGGCGTTCTCTGATCTTGTCGGGGAATCTGAAATGAAGTGAGGCGTTTCTAACGCGCGAATGCGGGTTTGGGAATTGTCCCCCAGGTCGCGCATGCGGAACAGACTTGCCACGCAGCCGGGCACAGTCTATCAGCCGCTAAATTTCAACGGTTGCGAGAAAACTATGACCAACCCCGGCACAGAGGCGCTAAGCCATCTCGGCAAAGAAAGCGCAATTCCGACGGAGCCAGACTTCAACGTCCTGGAACGGGTCCCGGCACCCCATCAGGACACGAACTACCTCGTGCGTTTCACCGCACCTGAGTTCACGTCAATCTGCCCGGTCACAGGCCAACCGGACTTTGCCCATCTGGTCCTTGATTATGTGCCAGATGAATGGATTGTGGAATCGAAGTCTCTGAAACTTTACCTGCTCGGTTTTCGTAACCATGGTGCATTCCACGAGGCCTGCACAGTTGGTATTGCCAAAGATCTGGTCAAGCTGATGGCGCCGCGATGGCTCCGGATTGGCGGATACTGGCACCCGCGCGGAGGCATCCCGATTGACGTGTTCTGGCAGACCGGCGCCCCGTTGGAAGATGTCTGGCTTCCTGATCAGGGCGTGGCTTCTTATCGTGGCCGGGGATAGCGCCCCCTGCCCTGTTTGTCGTTCGCAATCGACCTCATTCTTCCTGGAGATCGATGACAAGATCTACAGAAAATGCGAATCTTGCGAGGCGCGGTATCTGGAACCTGAGTTTTGGTTGAGCGCTGAGCAAGAACACGCCCACTATTTGCACCACGAAAACGATCCGGACGATCCGGGATACCGCAAATTCCTCTTGCGCCTTGCGGAGCCGCTGCTGGAAAAGCTGCAATGGGACTCAAGCGGCCTGGATTATGGTTGCGGCCCGGGCCCGCCCTTGCAGCAATGCTCCGGGAAGCCGGCCATATGATGGGCCTGTATGACCCCTTATTCGCGGCTGAACCGGCGCCGCTGTCGGGCTTGTATGATTTCATCGCCTGTACCGAGACCGCCGAGCATTTTCACAAACCTGCAGAAGAGTTCGACCGGCTCGGAGCAATGCTGCGACCCGGAGGGTGGCTTGCAATCATGACATGTTTCCAAACGGACGATGCGCTCTTTGCCAATTGGCATTATCGCAAGGACCCCACGCACGTGGTGTTCTATCGGCGGACAACCTTTGACGTGATCGCGAAGCAGCGTGGTTGGCGCTGCGAGTCGCCAGTCAAGGATGTGGCGCTACTGCAGAAGCCGATGAGCTCTTAACTAGTCTGCTTTGCAACCCGGTCAAACGCAATGAGCTTGGCAAGCAATGCTTCCAGTTCTGCCAGAGGGACCATATTCGGCCCATCGCTCGGCGCCTTGTCCGGCTCCTGATGCGTTTCGATAAATATACCCGCAATACCAACGGCCACGGCCGCCCGCGCCAGAACAGGCACAAATTCGCGCTGGCCGCCAGATGTGCCACCCTGCCCACCAGGCTGCTGTACGGAATGGGTTGCATCGAAAATCACTGGGCATCCCATATCCGCCATTTGCGGCAGCGCCCGCATGTCAGAGACAAGAGTGTTGTAACCAAAGCTGGCACCGCGCTCGGTAAGCATCACATCCTTGCAGCCGGACCCCGTCAGTTTGTCGACCACATTGCGCATATCCCACGGAGCGAGGAACTGACCTTTCTTCACGTTGACCACCTTGCCGGTCGCCGCCGCAGCCAATAGCAAATCCGTCTGTCGGCACAGAAACGCAGGTATTTGCAGGATATCAAGAACTTCGCCGGCTTCCGCACACTGCTCACGCTCGTGCACATCTGACTGAACAGGAACCCCAAGATCCGACTTGAGATCGCTGAAGATCCCCATTGCCTTTTCAAGCCCGACGCCGCGCTGGCTGGACAGGCTCGTGCGATTGGCCTTGTCGTAAGAAGATTTATAAACAAACCCCATGCCCAATCGACCGCAGATCGCTTTTAATGCGCCAGCCATGTCAAAGGCATGATCACGGCTCTCCATGGCACAAGGACCGGCGATGAGTGTCAGCGGGGATTGGTTGGAAAAGGCAACGGCATTGCCCGCCCCAACAGTTACGTTTGGATTCGGTGTGGACATAGCCCCTGCTTAACGCGTCACTATGGGCCGCGCAATCTCAAAACCGGCCCTTCATCGCAGCTCGAACATGGGGTATGGAAAACACCTCATTTCACAATTGGAAAGTGCACGATGGACCCGATCCATATTATTGGCGGCGGATTGGCGGGTTCGGAAGCAGCTTGGCAAGCGGCAGAAGCAGGAGCAAACGTGATCGTGCACGAAATGCGCCCCGAACGGGAAACTGACGCACATCAGACAGAAAAGCTTGCTGAACTGGTGTGTTCCAATTCCTTCCGTTCGGACGATCACGAGAATAATGCAGTTGGCGTGCTCCATCAGGAGATGCGGCTTGCGGGCTCCGTGATCATGTCCTCCGGCGACAAACATAAACTCCCGGCAGGCGGCGCACTGGCGGTCGATCGTGAGGGTTTTTCGGCTGAGGTCACAGGCCGATTATCGGCCCATCCGAACATACAGATAGAACGTGAAGAGATCGCGGGTCTTCCTCCCGAAGACTGGAAAAACGTGATCGTAGCGACCGGCCCCCTTACTTCGCCAGCGCTCAGCAGCGCAATTTCAGAATTGACCGGAGAAGACGATCTCGCCTTCTTCGACGCCATTGCACCCATCGTGCACCGTGACAGCATTGATATGGCCAAAGCCTGGTTCCAGTCACGTTACGACAAGGCAGGTCCAGGCAGCACTGGTGCCGATTACATCAATTGCGCGCTGAACAAGGACCAGTACGAAGCATTCATCGACGCCTTGCTTGGCGGAGAAAAAACCGAATTCAAGGAATGGGAAACAGACACGCCCTATTTCGAGGGCTGCCTCCCGATTGAGGTCATGGCCGAACGCGGTCGTGAAACTTTACGCTATGGCCCGCTCAAACCGGTTGGTCTAACGAACCCGCACGTGGACAAAAAACCACACGCTGTCATCCAGTTACGCCAGGACAACGCACTTGGCACCCTGTTCAATATTGTCGGGTTTCAAACCAAGTTGAAGTATGGTGCCCAGTCAACAATCTTCCGGACGATTCCGGGTCTTGAAAATGCAGAGTTCGCCCGTCTAGGCGGGATTCATCGCAACACTTTCCTGAATTCTCCGAAACTGTTGAACCACAGTATGCAGCTCAAGTCCCGGCCGTCTATCCGGTTTGCCGGTCAGATAACCGGCGTCGAAGGCTACGTAGAAAGCGCTGCAACCGGCCTCTTGGCGGGCCGAGTGGCCGCTGCAGAGGTCCTTGGACACCAATTTGAACTGCCGCCCGAGACAACCGCACATGGCGCCTTGCTCAACCACATCACTGGCGGACATATCACTGAGAAGAAGTCCGGCAAGTCCAGATCCTTCCAGCCAATGAACGTAAATTTCGGCCTTTTCCCGGAAATCCCAACCCCCAAGACAGTGGATGGCAAACGCATCCGCGGAAAGGAACGCGGCATCCTGCGCAAAAAGATGCAAGCGGCCCGCGCGCTGGAAACCTTTGCCAACTGGCTCTCCGAGCCCGACTCAATCGCTGCCTGATTTACTTGTTCACGACCCGCAGGATGACATCGTGGTGCCCCATTGGCTGCAGAACGAGAAAGGCCGGTTCTACGTCGTGGTCGACCACAAACTCGCAGACGGCTTTTCAACCCGGCTGCTCTCTGGATCCATGCAGACAAAGCAGGAGTTCCGATGTCTGCAGCTGTTGGCGGTCGTGATGACTATGATGCTTCGCCCCTTCACAGCCTTTCCAGGACGAGCGAAGATCTCCGTCAGGTCCGGCGGTTGCTTTCGCTTGCCTGTGTTCATGACGGGATGAGCCGGGCGGATGCGGCGAAGGGGGGCGGGAGGGACCGGCAGAGCCTGAGGGACCGGGTGCACCGGTTCAACGAAGCCGGGCCCGAAGGGCTGTTCGACCGCTGAGGTCCCGCGGCCCCAGATGCGGATGCGGCCCCGATGGCTGAACTTGCTGAGATCATCGAACCCGGCCCCTGCCTTGAGCATGACGCTTGAGCCTGACGGGGGGTCCGCTGGAGACGATTTGACCTGCAACGGGGGAGCGAAGACCGGTTCGGTGTTGTCTCTCACGAGAGGACCCTCTCCAGGCTTGCCTGCAACGCCCGGCTTTTCCCGCCTCACCGGGCACCCGCAACACCCGGCCCAAGCCCCAGGCCCCGGGCCAAGACCCGGGCCTCATGGAGGCTTTCAAAAAAACGTCCCCCAAAACCTTGCCTCCCCTTTGAACCACGGTCCGGCAGACAAGCCGATCGAGGTCCGGGTTCAGGACGAGGCCCGCATCGGCCGGATCACCGGAGCTCAATCGGGTCGGGAAGGTCTGGCAATCTCTTCGGGAGAACGGGCTCTCCAACCGCCTCCTTGAAAATCAGGCAGACCGTCTTGCCGCCGGATGTGATGCCTGGACCCGGCTCATGAAAGAACCAACGGCAATCAAATCAGGCGCATCTCGCGATTGGATCCAAAACGGGCAAACCTGAGGCCCGTTAGTATCAGGGTTGGGTCATGGTTTTTATCGCGGATTGATCCGCCTCCACCTCCGCATGCAACCACTCCCGGAAGGCTTCGACTTTACGGTCATCCTTGGTGCTCAACGGGCTGACCACGTAGAAGCTGTATTGGGCGTGGAGTTTTAACTCGAACGGGCAGACGAGGCGGCGGGACTTCAGGTCGAAGTGAGTCAACGCGCCCCGGCCCAGAACCACGCCGGCACCTTCCACGGCCGCGTCAAGTCCGTGGTCGGCAAGACTGAAGTGCACGCCACCATCCAGATCCAGGCCGTCAACGCCGGCCTGATCGCACCAGAGCTTCCAGTTCGGAACGTTTTCAAAGAAGGAGAGAGACTCATCGTGAATCAGAACGTGATGTTTAAGATCCTGAGGCGTTCTGATCGGGTGCGGGTTGATCTCTGCGACGAGATCCGGACTGCACATGGGGGTTACATAGTCATCCAGTAGTTTTTCAGAAAAGAGCCCAGGATAGTGACCTGACCCGAACCGCACGGCCAGATCGATTTGTTCGTTCTCAAAATCCGAGATCTGCACATTGGCAGATATGCGCGGATCGATATCGGGATACTTCTGAATGAAGCGATAGAGCCGGGGCGCCAGCCATTTTGCGGCAAACGCAGGGCCAACGGACACCACAAGAACATTGGTTGCCGCCCGCCGGCGCAGGCGCTGCATGGCCACATCCATATGCTCAAAGCCAGTGCGTATGCCAGGGAAGAGAGCCTCGCCCTGTTCAGTGAGTTCAATGGCCCGGTTCAGCCGCTTGAACAGTTTGACACCGAGTGTCTCCTCAAGCTGCCGCACCTGATAACTGAGCGCGGCCGGGGTGACGTGCAGCTCTTCTGCGGCATGGGTGAAGCTCATATGCCGGGCTGTTGCCTCAAATGCACGCAGTCCGTTCAGAGGAGGGAGGCGGTAGGTCATCCTATCACACTTTCAAGAAAAAAAATTTTAAGTGAAGGACAAAGATAACTCGTTTGTCACCGGGATGTAAAGCGCCTAGATATCCAACCATCGAAGAGCCAGACAGTCTCCACAGACCACAGGGTTTGACTCTAAAGGGCTAAAAAGGATGCCAAAATGACCAAAATCTCAAAAAACTACGATCCCCGCAACATGCATACCTATTTGAATGCCGGCCGGGTCGAGCGCGCAAAAGCAGTTCTTGCGATGTTTAAGTCAGTCAAACAAACCTTTGGCAAACTCATCGCGACGTCGAACCCGGGCCAGATCTCCCGGCCCGGCACACCAAACCCTTGTTAACGTCTGAAATCGTAAAAATACTGGCCATGTGCGAGCGCTCTGTCTAAACGTCGCGTTGATAACAACAGGGAGTTCGCCCGTGGCCACAGTTTGTATAACAGGACCCAACAGAGGCATTGGCCTTGAGCTGGCGCGCCAGTGCCGGGCTCGCGATGACGACGTCATCGCAATTGTTCGGAACCCAACACCAGACCTTGTCGAGACCGGGGCAGAGATCGTGTCCGGAATTGATGTGACCGATGCTGGCAGCGTGGCACAGTTACGGAACGCGCTCTCTGGTAGAAAAATCGACGTTCTCATAAACAATGCCGGAATATTCAAAGACCGGAATGCCCTGGCCGGCACCGACATGGACGCGGTGCGCGAAGAGTTTGAGGTCAATACGCTTGGTCCGCTCAGAGTCTGCCAGGCACTGGCGCCGATGATCTCCGATGGCGGCAAGCTTGCCATCGTATCCTCTGACCTTGGATCAATCGCCAACGCAGACCGGGCAACAGGCTACGGCTACAATCTCTCCAAGGCGGCGGTTAACATGGTCGGCAAGATGCTCAGCATCGAATTGGCTTCCCGCGACATTGCTGTGATCCTGCTCCATCCAGGTTATGTGGCCACGGATATGACCAGCTATGCAGGACCGGTGAATGCAGTGGACTCTGCGTCGGGCCTCATCTCGGAAATTGATGGGCTGACAATGGAACTCACAAGCGCCTTCCGCAGCTGGGAAGGCGATGATATGCCGTGGTAGAGGCCGGTTCACAGACTTATTTCGAAAAGTTCAGAAACCGGCAATCATTGCCCAATTAGAAGCACTTTGAGGGATTAGTCAGACCTCCGTTGACGGAGTGCCTCAGGATCGGCTGGCCGGGTCATTCAATCGGTGGAGCGCATGATGCGCCTTTTCTTCATGCTTGCTTTGCTGGCGGTCCCGCTTGCCGGTTGCCAGACCGGCTCTTTAATGGGCGGCGTCATCGGGGCCTGTCAGCGCAACGAAATGGTGCGCTACAAAAAGCGCGATTACAAGGTCAGTTTTATCTGTTCCGACAGTGCCAAGGCTTACAGGGTCAAGGTGCGCCGACCGGGCCGTCCCATGAAGAATGACGCCAAGGACCGGAATAATGCGACGCAAGTCGCCATCTCTACGGTAAGCTGCTATACTTGCCCCAGAAACCAGCGGGCCAAGGCGGTTGCAGGATCCGTCTCTCATGGTGGCAATCAATGGGCCGTTTCAGCCAGATGTGCGCTAACCTGATGTGACCAGAACACTGGCGTATGAGAAGAACAATAATGACCCAAACGCCCAGACCCGCAAGCGAAACACAAGACCCTCTCAATCCGGCAATCGGGATCACGTTCGCTCTCATCTCGATTGCGTGTTTCTCCGGCATGGATACCATCGTGAAGTGGGAATCTGCGACCTACAGCGTGGTGCAGGTGATCTTCTTCCGCAGTGTGCTCGCGTTTGTGCCCATCGGCTTCATGGTCTGGCACAGCGGGAGCTGGGATGAAATCAAGGTCAAGGACGGTTGGGCACATTTCTGGCGTGCGCTGATCGGTCTTTGCGCCATGACGTCAGTTTTTATGGCCTTCGCCCTGATGAAGCTGGCAGATGTCGTTGCCATTACCTTTTCGGCGCCGGTGTTTGCCACAGCCCTGTCTGTGCCGATTCTGGGAGAGAAAGTGGGGATGCGGCGCTGGCTCGCCGTTGCAGCCGGCTTCCTTGGCGTCCTGTTTATCATCCGGCCCGGCACGAGTGCGTTTGAGCCAGCGGCTCTGACAGCCTTGTTGGGGGCCATTTGTATCGCAATCACCACAGTTTACGTGCGCAAACTGACCCGCACCGAAACCAATGGGTCGATCGTCATGTCCTTCACTATGATGACAACCGTTGCCTCACTCATCATGCTGCCGTTCTTCTGGAAGACCCCGACACTGGTTGACTTTGGCCTGCTCTCAGCCATTGGGATCCTTGGAGGGATTGCCCAATTTGCGCAAACCATTGCAGCCCGCAATGCTGAAATAGCGGTCATCACGCCTTTCAAATATACCGCCATCCTATGGGCGATGTTTTACGGGTACCTGATCTGGGAGGAAGTACCGGACGGCTGGACGCTGCTCGGCGCAGCCATTGTGGCGGCCTCAGGATTGTTTATTGTGCTGCGCGAGGCTCATTTGAGTCCGGCACGGGCGAGGCGTATCCGGCGTTGGGCGCTTTGGCCTCGCGGGCAATGAGCCCGTTGGTGTAACGGCAAGCGGGACAGTCCCATGGCCGGGTTCGATCATCGACAATTGATTGCCGGCTTGAGTTCCAATGAACGCAAATCGCTTTTGACTCAATCTAACGGTCCGGGCTTGCGCCAGCTCGCACTGCATTGGGGCACGATTGGTGTCTGCACCTGGTTCATCCTGAATGCCATTCCTGGCTGGCAGGCTGTGCTGGTACTGCAAGGTGTGCTGATCATCTTTCTGTTCACGCCACTCCATGAGACAATCCATCTGACTGCCTTTCGGACCGACTGGTTGAACCGATTCGTGGCACTGGTGTGCGGGTTCCTCGTGCTAACGCCGCCAGTTTGGTTCCGCTATTTCCATCTGGCTCATCATCGCTACACGCATGATCCGGAAAACGACCCGGAACTGGCGACGCCGAAACCACAATCTGTCTGGCAGTACCTGCTGGATCTGACGGGAGGCCCGGTCTGGTTGTCGCTGGTGCGTACTATAGTGACTAATGCTGCGGGATGGGGTGAAGAACAGTTTGTGCCAGTGCGCGGGCTGACGAAAGTCCGGCGCGAGGCTCAGGTTTTCCTCGCAACCTGCGCATTTTTGCTGTTGGGAAGTTTATGGCTGCAGACTTCCGTTCTGTTCTGGATTTGGGTGCTGCCTGCAATTCTGGGGCAACCGTTTCTGCGGCTCTATCTGCGAGCAGAACACACCGGTTGCCCGCACGTGCAGAACATGCTGGACAACACCCGGACCACCTACACCACCATTTTTGTCCGCTTCATTGCCTGGAACATGCCCTACCATACCGAACATCACGCCTATCCCGCAGTGCCGTTCCATAACTTGCCCAGATTTCACAAATTGATGCGTGACCACATTATCCATTCAGAGCAGGGGTACAGCCGCTTTCACGGAAAGTATGTTGCCGGCCTGGCCAAGAAGGGCTAACCGGTTGGCCGGACGGCGAGCCGTTTGTTTGTTTGAAAACCTTTTTGGCTGTACAATGCCGGGGAGCGTGGATGTGGAAAAGCTTCTTTTCGGTCCACATAACCACCGGCGCACGTGTGCGGCAGGATGAAAGTCAGTTGATGAAAGAGCGCATCAAAATCGGGCATTGTCTGAAAGTCTGTGGCATGTTCTTGGCTGCCGTCGTGATTTCCGGCTGCAGTGGCGCCAAGGTGGACCGGTTTTTGTCCAGTGCTTCCGACAGGGTGAATTCTTATGCCGGAACTGTCTCGGACGGCGACAATACGACGGCGAACCAGTGCCGGCCCAACGCCTACCACCCGACTGTTGCCGATCCGGTGCCTTATCTGGTTGGCAAAAGATTCATATACCAGCGCGGCGAGTATCACCGTGGCAAGGTCTCCTATTCTGCAGATGGCTCGTTCAGCTGGCAGAATATGGAAGGTACAAAGTCCGGCACAGGAAACTGGTCGGTCAACGGCAAAAAGTGGTGCGAGAGCTACAATGCCTCCGCGCACAATGAAGCCGTTTCCGCCCGCTGTTGGCCTGTCACCACCTATCGCGGCGCTGTGTGTTTCGGGATTTCCCGTCTGACGCCCGATCACGGCTAACCAAGACCAAATCCAGCTCGCCAAAGCTCAGAGTCTGATTGACCTCAATCGATGCGGGCGCATGGCGTCGCGCATAGCATGCTTTCCAGACCCGCAAGACTTTGGAGAGCCTCATGTACAAATCAATCCTGGTGCCAATTGATTTGTCTGACCTCGAAAAAGCCAAGGGCTGTTTGAAACTTGCACAAAATATCGGTGACAAGGGCGCCGAGCTGCATTTGCTGCATGTGATCGAAACCGTCCCGATGTATATGGCTGCCGAACTACCGGAAGATCTCCTGGAGAACACGAAGAAGGCGGCAGCAGAAGCCCTGAGGAAGGTCGCCGGTTCGATTGATGGCAATGTTCAATCCCACCTGCATTCAGGAAACCCGAACCGGGACATCAACATCGTGGCAGAAGAATTGGGAGTTGACCTGATTGTTGTTGGCTCCCATCGGCCCGGATTGCCAGATTATCTTCTTGGATCAACTGCTGCCCGCGTTGTTCGGCACACGCAGTGCTCTGTTCTGGTTGTCCGCCAGGCAGTTGGAGACACGCGGTCATGAAAGACGCTGAACGGATTTCTCCGGGGTTTGATTCTGGCCGCACTGCTGCCCGTGACAGGTGCCCACACAACCCACGCGCAGAATTGTCCGCAATGCGGCTGTCCAGCCCCGATTTCATGTGCCCGTTCCTGATAAGGTCCGGGGGCTTGGTGGAGGTTGGTTTAGTGCCTGATGCGGGCGGATACGATTGTACTGCCTGAGCCCCTGATTGATGACAATCCGAGCCTGCCTGGTAGCGTTGACCCCCTCCGCGTTGGGACCTTCCCGGCGTAGTCTGCCGTCGAAGCGTTCATTGTCTCCGTTTTCCCATGGTGAACCCGGGGTGATCCGGATGGGTTTGATGCCGGTCCTGATCAGCCCCTTGTGCAGCGAAGCTGCGATAAGGTCCGGGCCGTTGTCAGACCGGATGTCTTCAGGTTTGCCGTGTTTCAGCAGCAACCGACAGAGCGCGTCCAGAACCTTTGCAGATCCCCTGGCTTACGATCAATCCCACAACAGCCCCGATCGTGAAGGCACCGCGTTGAAGCCGAACGCGTAGATTTCATCCCCGGGTTGACAGGTGCGGCAGAGGAAGCTGTATATCTGCTTGACGTTGTACGCCAATCCCCATCCGGTCGTCAGGCCCAGCCATGCCGAAGGTCGGAACGCCGATGTTCCGACGCCATTATCGTAGAAAACAACCTGTTCGGGGGGGCAGACAAGTCGCTCGCCTGATATGTTCTCCAAACATTGGTCTTATGTGTGCCGGATACGCTGTTCCCGGTCCCGTCCGGCAGTGATATGATTCGTTTTTTCGACCTGTTTTTGCCATCAGCAGGATTTGATTTGACCGTTTTATTAATTATTTTTTTACTTCAGCACATTTTACTCCCATGTATTTTATTTTCAAATAAATATATTTATTTATTTCATCATGTTTAAACAAACAAAATGCAAGTAAATTCTAAATTTCACCGGTACAACTAAACTCGCCGCACAACCGGCATGGTCGCAAGACACGCCTCGATGATTGCATCTGTTCCAACGCGATATTCGGCATAGAGATCATCGATCGTCCCCGTTTGTCCGAAATGCTCCACGCCCAAAGCCTGCACTTTGTGGCCATGTACGGCACCGAGCCAGGAGAGGGTTGTGGGATGTCCGTCGATCACCGTGACGATCTGGGCGTCGCGGTCCAGGGGGGCAAGAAGCTGCTCTACATAGGATTGCTCATCTCGATTGCCATGCTGCTGCGCAGTCTGGGCGGCTTTCCAGCCGGCATTCAAGCGGTCTGCAGACGTGACAGCCAGGAGCCCTGCTCCCGGGAAACGGTTCAGCACGGCACCCAGGGCTTCCTGGGCTTCCTGCGCCGATGTACCGGTGTAGGCGATGGCGAGCCGCGCGCCCTCCCGGGGTGGGCGCATCCAATAGGCGCCCTTGATGATGCCTTCACGCATCTGCTCCGGCATCTCCCGCACCGGCTGATCGACACCCCGGGTGGACAGACGCAAATAGACCGATCCCCCTTCCCGCTCATGCAGCCATTCATCTTTCCGGGCTGTCCTGGGTGACCGCTGAATGTAATCCAGTGCCCATTCCAGGATCACTGCCAGTTCATCCACATAAGACGGCTCGAACGAGGCAATGCCATCCTGTGCCATGCCAATGAGTGGCGAGCTAATGGATTGATGCGCTCCGCCCTCCGGTGCGAGGGTAATGCCGGATGGCGTTGCCACCAGTATGAACCGCGCATCCTGGTAACAGGCGTAGTTCAGGGCATCAAGGCCGCGTTGAATAAAGGGATCATACAGCGTGCCAATAGGCAAAAGGCGCTGACCGAAAATCTCGTGCGACAGGCCGAGTGCGGCCAGCTGCAGAAAGAGATTGTTCTCGGCGATCCCCAGTTCCATGTGCTGCCCGTCAGGCCCCATGTGCCAGCGCTGCGCCGATATGAGTTTGCGGGTCTGGAACACATCCTTGCGCTCTTCCAGCGAGAAGAGTCCACGCCGGTTCACCCAGGGCCCCAGATTCGTGGAGACCGTCACATCCGGTGAAGTGGTGACGATGCGGTCAGAGAGTACGGATTTTGACTTGGCGATCTCGTCCAGCAGCTTGCCGAACCCTTCTTGAGTGGACATGGCGCCCTTGATTTCCGGCCAGGGGATTTCGCCAACCTCGACCTTCGGTGCGGAGAGCCTGCGCGTGCCACGCACGTTAAAAGCTACATTCTCCAACGCCCGCTCCATGTCCTCCGTAGCCCGGTTAAGCCCTGCGAACCGATCCCACTCCTGACCTTCAAGTATATTGTTTTCCGCCCGGAAAGCCTCCATCTGGGCGGGACTCATCAAGGCGGCATGATTGTCCTTGTGGCCAGCAAGCGGGAGTCCGTGCCCCTTGACCGTGTATGCGATGAAGCACACCGGTTTGCCATCTGGCGCCTCGTTGAACGCTTCGAGCAAAGTGGCCAGGCAGTGCCCGGCGAGGTTCGTCATCAAATCCGCCAGGGCTTTGTCATCGTAGCTCGCGATCAATGACAGCGTATCCGGCTTATCCAACAGATCTTCGTTGAGCTGCTCGCGCCAGCCATCACCGCCCTGAAAGGTCAGAGCTGAATAGAGTGAGTTGGGGCACGTATCGATCCACTCCCTCAAAGCCCCGCCCCCCGGTTCAGCAAAAGCCGCCTCAAGCTTGCGGCCATATTTCAGGGACACAACATGCCAGCCATAATTCTCGAACACGGTTTCGAGCTTGGGCATCAGGCGGTCGGAAATCACGGCATCCAGGCTCTGGCGATTGTAGTCGATCACCCACCAGCAATTCTTCAGGCCATGCTTCCAGCCTTCCAGAAGCGCCTCGTAGATGTTGCCTTCATCCAGTTCGGCATCACCAACCAGCGCCACCATGCGCCCTTCCGACCAATCGCCGCCCCAGCCCTTGGCGTGGATATAGTCCTGAACCAGGCTGGCGAAGGACGTCATGGCAACGCCAAGGCCAACTGAACCGGTAGAGAAATCCACATCGTCGTTGTCCTTGGTGCGCGACGGATAGGATTGCGCGCCGCCAAGCGCGCGGAATTCCTTCAGTTTTTCCAGAGTCTGGTTCTTGAACAGATATTGTATTGCGTGGAACACCGGGCTGGCGTGCGGTTTAACCGCGACCCGGTCCTCCGGCTTCAGGACGGAAAAGTAGAGCGCGGTCATGATACTGACCAGCGAAGCAGATGACGCCTGGTGGCCGCCCACTTTCAGCCCATCCACATTCACCCGGTCATGGTTGGCGTGGTGTATTATTTGAGCTGCAAGATAGAGAACGCGCTTTTCGAGGTCCTCGAGAATTTCCAGGGACAAAGGGGTATGGGCGTCTTGTTTCATGGGTCATATCTCATCTGGAGCACGGAGGGTGACGGTGTAACCGGCGGCTGAAATAGCATCGACAACAGAATCCGGATGCAACCGGTCGCGGGTTTCGATCTCGAAGAGCGTCCGGTCTGTCGCGCACATCGATCGCCAGGCGGGCAATGCGCCCTTCCCGCGCGAGTTCGCGTGTCAGAACATCTGACAGCAGGCGCATATCGATGGTGCCACCGCAAACAATCAACCCGATGCGTTTGCCCTTAAACCGGTCCGGACCAGAGAGGATCGCCGCAAGCCCGGCCGCCCCCGCCCCTTCGGCCACACTCTTCTCGATATCGAGCAACAGGGTTACGGCACGTTCCAGCTCCGATTCACTGACGAGGACGATGTCATCCACCAACGCCTTGATAATTTGCCCGGTCAGTTTACCCGGGCGCTTGACGGATATGCCTTCTGCGAGACTGTCGCCGCCCGTTCCGGCAGACGTCTCTACCCCTGCGAACAATGCCTGCATTGCCGGGTACAGTTTGCTCCGGACGCCAATCAGGTCAATTTCCGGAGCGCGGGTGCGGGCGGCAATCGCGATGCCAGACATGAGACCGCCTCCCCCGATGGGCACAACCAAGGCGTCGAGTTGCAGACCATCCTCCAGCAACTCAAGGGCCAAAGTGCCCTGTCCCGCGATAATCAATGGATCATCATGGGAATGGATGAAGGTCAGTCCCCTTTCCTCTGCGTGATCGGCGGCAAACTGCGTGGAGTCTTCCAGAGTTGCCCCTTTCAAGACAATCTCCGCTCCGTGCGCTCTGGTGCCTTCGACTTTCACCGTCGGCGTGCCCTCGGGCATGACGATGACAGCCGGAATCCCAAGCTTGCTGGCGTGATAGGCAACGCCCCGGGCGTGATTGCCCGCCGACATGGCGATGACGCCCTTTTGCTTCTGATCGTCGGTCAAATGCAGAAGCCGGTTCAAAGCACCGCGTTCCTTGAAGGACGCAGTGAATTGCTGATTTTCAAACTTGAGCCAGATTTCACAGCCAAGAATTGCCGACAGAGTGTCGCTCTTCTGGAACGCCGTGCGCTTGACCGCCCCTGCAATCGCACGCGCGGCCGCTTCGACGTCCTCGACTGTAACGGGCAATTCTGTGGTCTTGTTGTCATAGGCGCAGTATACCGCATCTCACGCGGTCAATCCTGCCAAATTATTCCAACCAACTCAGTCGAAGTGGTGTATCGATGCGTAATTCTGCATACTATTGGAATTTACTGCCATGAATGACCTGGATTCGATCGACCGGAAGCTGCTAACCCAACTCCGGCAGAACGGCCGACCTGCCAACCAGGAACTGGCGGAAAAGGCGGGCCTGTCGCCAGCCCCTGCCTGCGCCGTGTGAAGCGCCTGGAGCGCGACGGGATCATTGACCCTCTGTGGCTGTGGTCGATCAAGAGGCTGTGGGGCTGTCTGTGTCCGTGGTTGTTTCGGTAAAACCCGAGCGCCAGCGCGAAGGCGCCATGGCCAGCTTTGAGCGCAAAATCGCGAACTATCCCGATGTGCTGGAAGGCTACCTGATGACCGGGTCGCGTGACCATCTGTCGCACGCGGTCGCGGCAGATCCTGAGGCCTATGAGCGCTTTCTGAAAACCACCCTCACCCGGATTGAAGGCGTTTCTTCCATCGAATCTTCCTTTGCTCTCAACCAGGTGAGGTATTCCAGCGTTCTGCCGATTGCTTCCTGACGCAAAATGCTTGTGATCTGCTCCACTCTCGAATAGGCGTAGACGCCATGATCGGAGCGAGAACACGACAACGAACGACTTGCCTACAGCCTGGTTGGAAGCAGAGATGACCTGCTGGCGGCACGACCTGCATGAACATCGCGAACCCGGTTTTGAGGAAGAGCGAACATCTGCCCGCGTGGCTGAATTGCTCCGGGCGTTTGGCTTGCAGGTCCACACCGGAACAGGCAAGACCGGCGCGGTTGGCGTCTTGCAGAAGGGCAACGGAACCAACGGTTCCAACGCACACCCGCTGCCCTCAGCAGATTATGATTTCAATGATGGGATCCTGACACCGGGCTCGTCTTATGGGACGCGGTTGGTTGAGCAGGAACCCAGCTCGGACGCAGCTTGATGTTTGCACGGCGCCTTTCGGAGCTTCGCGAGAAGCTCGTGCAAAACGAGATAGACGTTGCACTCATCACCGACGATGACAGTGTCTATTATTTCACCGGCTATTACGACTATCTCCATATGGAGTTTGGCCGGCCCACAATCCTCGTTGTGCCGCGCGACGGCGACAGCCTGCTGATCACGCCCAGCATGGAACTGGACATGGCCGAAGCGGCAGCCCAGGTCGACAGGATCGAAGCCTGGAATGACGGATCGGGCAATGAATGGCGCGAAGCCCTCCCCGCTGCACTCGAAGGCTCCGGTCTAATTGCCCTCGAGCCAGATCGAATACCACCGCTGGTTCGCAACTATGTTGACACATTGGTTGACGCACGCCGTGTTTGCAATGTCACGCCGGTCATCGCGGACATGCGCATGATCAAGTCAGACGAAGAATTGCAACTCGCCCGCCACGCCGGTGAAGTGGCCATGGCCATGATGGAAGCCGGCCGAGGCGCTATCGGGAACGGCGTTCAGGAGTTCGAAGTGGCGCTCGCCACATCCGCTGCAGGCACGCGCAAGGCGGCCCAGTTGCTGGCTGCACATCATGAAGATGTACGGATGTCCCCGAACACACACTTTCTGCAGATCATGGCGTCCGGCCGCGAAATCACCATGCCCCATCACCGTGCTACAACGCGGGTGATGAAACACGGCGAGCCTGTGTTTCTCTGCTTTTGCGGCATGACCAATTTTCATCGGTTCAAACTCGGCTTCGACCGGACTTTCTGGATTGGCGAGATCGAAGACCAACTGCAGGCAGATGTTTATCAGGTCGCAGTGGATAGCCAGGCCGCAGCCCTCTCTGTTCTGGGCCCTGGCATTGCCGCTGAAGACGTGCATGCGGCCTATGCCGATATTATCCAGACGGCGGGCTACGATTATCCGTTCCGTTGCGGGCGTGCGACGGGCTTCAGTTTTCTGGAAAAGCCAGAGCTGGTGTTCGGCGACAGGACCATCTTGCAGCCGGGTATGGTCCTGGCTGTCGATGGATCGGTGAGCGTTGCGGGCAAATTCCGGGCACAGGTCGGCGACAGTGTCATCATCACCGAAACGGGCTATGAGCAGATTACGCACCATCCCAAACAGATAGAGAATATGGTCCTTTAGGGACTGGGAATCGATTGACCATCTGTTGAGAATGGGCAGACTCCCGATCTGACCTGCCACGGCATTGGCAGATCGGACCCGACCTGCCAGGAGTAGCTGCATGCACGCAAGACGGTTGACCGCGGTGGCGCCTTGTATCCTGACCATGTTGTTCGTTTCAATCGATGGAACGGGCAGCGCGGCACAATCCACCATCTACTCGCTGAAAATGGACGGGAAGATGAAACTCACGGCCAAACAACGGCCCAAGGTTCGGCGCATCATGCGGCGCAGCACAAAGGATCTGTTTCGCGTGCTCAGGAAATACGGGATTAACCCGTACAATCGCTCTCCATCTCTGGTGAGGATCTCGCGCGCCGCAAATGAGTTGACGGTGATCGGACACAGGGAGCGGCGCGCCCTTTCCAAAGTGCTGACGCACAAGCAAATGCGCATCTACGGACAACTCACCGAGGCGGTCCGGCGCCGCGTGACCAGGGCGGTACTTCACAGGCCTGCCCAAAAATCAAAGGGCCCGCCGAGATCGAACAGGATCCGGAAGAAGAAGAAGCGCAGGAACTGAGCGGTATCCGCTTCTGAACCCTGTCGCAGATTATCCGCCCAATGCGCGAATAGCCGTTGTTCACGAGGTCATGTTGGCACTAAGTTGCCCGCTCGAACTGGGCGGAGCATTATCTTCACATGTCGGGGCGTTTGTTAGGAAACATTGTAGCCTTTCTGGCTATGGCAGCCTGGGCGACACAATTCCCGCTTCTGGCAAAACTGCTGGAAACCTGGGACCCGGTTGCCCTGTCAATCGCGCGCACGCTTGTTCCAGGCCTGGCCCTGTTGTTCGTGGCATTGCTGACGGGGTCGCTGCGCTATCTGCGGCTCTGTCATTCTTTCGATGTCGTATTGATTGGTGGCGCGGGGCTTGGGGTTGCGACCATTCTCTTTGTGATCGGCCAAAGCCTGACCCATCCGGTTACAGCTTCTGTCATCGTCTCCACCTTGCCGCTTTGCTCCGCCTTGATCGGCTTTGCCGCCGGAGAGGAGAAAATCGGCATCAAACTCTCTCTCGCAATTGTACTGGCACTTGTGGGAGGTGCCGTTTGTGCGCTGGCGGGCCAGGATGCCAGGATCACTTTTCAGGGCGGAGAACTGTTCATCCTGGGCAGCGTTTTCATCTTCGCCTGGTATACACGGGCCAGCATCAAACGCCTGGGCGATCTGCCACCGGTTGTTCAGGCGGGCATAACGATGATCCCCGCAGGGTATGTTGCCTACGTGGTTTTTGCACTCGCCCTGCCACTTGGTCTTGCTGAAATCCGCTTTGATGCCGAACCTTATTCCCTGATGCTGCTGGCGTGGGTTTGTATTGCTTCGCTCGGACTTTCCATGGCGCTCTGGTTTTGGGCTTCTCGCGAGCTTGGCGTGACCGTTGCCGGCATGCATCACAACATGGTGCCGTTTTACGTGGTCGTGATGAGCCTGTTCCTCGATGCGGAAATCCTGCCCGGGCACATTGCGGGAGCTGCTCTGGTGGTTGCCGGTGCCGTGCTTGCGCAGTTGCCGGACTTTCGCAGGCAACGAGCTGTCCCGCCTTTGCCGCAAGAAGCCTGGGATTGATACATGCGCCCGCACCTCTCTGCGAAGGGTCTGATTGCAGCGGCGTGTCTTGCGCATATCCTTTCGATGATGTGCTTTGCCGCATTTGCGACGCTGCTGCCGGAATTCTCGCGTCTATGGTCGATGTCGAGCACCGAGGCGGGAACCGTAAGTGCCGCCTTCTTCATTGGCTACACGGTTTCGGTACCGGTCCTGACCATCCTCAGCGACCGGATGGACCCGCGGCACATCTACATGTTTTCCGCATTGCTTAGTTCTTCAGGCGCGTTGGGATTTTCCTTCATGGCAGAAGGAGCCACGAGCGCTGCAGTTTATCACGCCCTGATCGGCGCAGGCGTTGGCGGCATGTACATGCCCGGCCTGAAAGCACTCGGCGACCACATCGAGGGGCGCCTGTTTGTCCGTGCAACCGCGTATTACACGGGCATGTTCGGTGCCGGGGCTGCCTTGTCCTATCTGATCTCAGAAGCCGTCTTTGAAATGCTTGGCTGGCCCGCGGTCTTCCTGTTGTCCGCCGCCTGCTCGCTTGGTGCCGGTCTCATCATCTTCCTTGCCATCCCGCCCTCCAACCCGGGCACAGAAAAAGTGCCGCTCAGATCTATTGGCAAAGTCTTCTCCAACAAGTCAGCGGTGACGTGGTCGATATGTTATGCCCTGCACTCCGGCGAACTCTTCGCGCTGCGGGCCTGGGCAGTTGCCTTCCTGGTTTTCGCCTCTGCCAACAGTGCGGCCGCCGGGCATGCGCCGGTCGACTGGATGACGCCGGTTCGGGTCACCGCGTTTGCAACCATCCTCGGTTTGCCTTTGACGATTTTCGGCAACGAGCTCTGCATCAGGTTCGGCCGCCGGCTGATCGTCACGCTTGTGATGATCCTCACCGCATTGCTGGCCCTGGCCATGGGTTTGTCCACCCATTACACTTATGCCGTCACGGCAGCCGCGATCGTGCTCTACAACGCAGCGATCATGTCCGACAGTTCGGCGATCACGGCCGGGGCGCTCTCGAACGCAACGCCGGGACTGCGCGGCGCCACAATGGCACTGCATTCGACCCTCGGATTTGGCGGCGGTGCCGTCGGACCGTTTATCGTCGGCTTCACTCTCGATCTGATCGGTGGCAGTTCATCGTCAATGGCCTGGTTTTTTGCCTTTGGCCAAATGGCGTCGATCGGACTGATCTGCCCGATCCTGATCCGCCTGTTCAAGCCCGACGGTGCGGTGGGAGATGTGGACCGCGCAGATTGAGAAACAGAATCACGCTTGCCCGTTAAGTGGGGCGTTCAACTCAATTCTGGCGGAATGAGTACGAGCTTACCGGTGTGCTTCTTTTGAAGGAAGTCTTCCTGTGCTTGCGCGATCTCCGAGAGAGGATAGGTGGCGGCAACCACGGGCCTGATTTCGTTCTTTTCCACATAGCTTGCGAGGTTGCCGAAAACCGCTTCGTCAATCACCGTGCCCCCGAAGAAGCTGAGGTCCTTCAGGTATAATGCCCGCAGGTCGAGCTCCACAACCGGCCCGGCTATTGCCCCGGAAACGGCGTACCGGCCGCCGGATTTCAGGACTTCCAGGAATTGCGGCCACTGATCGCCGCCAACAATGTCAATCACCACATCTACCGAACCCGCGCCAAGTGCGCGCGCAAGGTTGTGACCGCGCGGGACAATCTTGTGAGCGCCCAACGACAGGACCTCTTCGGCTTTCGAAGGCGACGACACACCGATGACCGTCGCCCCCCGGCGCTTTGCCAGCTGAACGGCAGCCGAGCCAACACCGCCGGACGCACCGGTAACGAGAACCGTTTCGCCTTCGGAAACGCTGGACCGTGTCAGCAAATTTTCTGCCGTTGAACAGGAACAGGGCAGCGATGCCAGCTCCGCATCTGTCCAATCGCAGTCCACCTTGTAGGTGTGCACCGAAGGCGTAACCACGAATTGCGCAAAACCGCCATCGCACTGGGCGCCCAGGTAGAATGTCCTGAACGGTTCCCAACTGACCGGTTCCCGCAAAACCGGCTCGACAATGACCCGCTCACCGATGCACGTGGATGACACCCCCTCGCCCACTGCAACAATGTATCCGCATACATCGGCGCCCTGGATCAGGGGCAGCTTGAGTTCCGTGGCCCATGAGCTTTCGTCTTCCTCATCTGCGCCAGCTTCTGAGGCCGTATCGTCGGTGCTGCCGGAAACGGTTTTCGAGTACCAGCCAATGCGGGTGTTGATGTCCGTGTTGTTTACACCGGCGGCCGTCACATTGATGAGGACTTGCCCTGTGCCGGGCGACGGCACTGGCACGTCTTCGCGGTATTCGAGCATGTCGTATCCGCCATGGCCGAGCAGTTGCACAGCCGTCATGGTGGCTGGAATTCCGGTCATCGAATGATCCTTCTGCGTCGCGTTCTGGTGAGTTGTTTCCGCACCAGCAGGCGAACCAGAGCGAAGTTGACAATACCCCTGTTGAATCAAGATCTTCAAGCGAGCATCAGGACCACGTGCGTTGATACCCGCATGCTCATCTTGCGATGGCCGAATTCAAAGCCAGATTTCCCGGCGTTGCGAAGGGGAGCGGGGCGAGATGCGGTTTTATACTGCGGCTGACCGGCTCAGGCTCTCCGGGGGGGGGTCCCGATCGATGTTCGGCCGGCTTCAGCATGGAAAACAGGGGAGGTTTTCCATGGCAGCGGCCGGTCAACCGAAAGCGGACTTTCCGGGCGATGACCTGCGGCGCACAGCGCGCAAGAGCGAAGAGGCGGATCGGACGCGGCCGCTTCTTGCCTTGCCGGCGAGCCTCGACGGGGTGCGCTTCAGGGCCGGCGGCGCGGCGGCCCTGGTGACCCGCGGCGAACCCGGTCGGGAACGTCTGGCCGTTCATCCGGGACACCTGGCTTTCGGACGCGGCATCGCAGATTCTTGGCCTTGCGGAGGGTGCGAAGGGGACCTCCCCCCTTGCCTGATGCGGGGCGAGCCTCGACGGGGTGCGCTTCAGGGCCGGCGGCGCGGCGGCCCTGGTGACCCGCGGCGAACCCGGTCGGGAACGTCTGGCCGTTCATCCGGGACACCTGGCTTTCGACCCTCGTTTTCACGACCTGCGACCACATCGCAGATCACTGCTGCCAGGCCTGGAACGCCCTCAGGCATCAGCCAGGGCGCGCCCTCTCAATCGGAGGGTGCGAAGGGGCCCATCGGGGGGGGGGGGGAGCAGTGAGGGGGGGAGCAGTGAGCGATGCTATTATTCGCTGCGATACCCGTTTTCGATAGAGCTGGAAGGCGCTTCCACGCGGGCAGCTAGATATCCCGCGCCAGCAAATCTGCGATATCGTCATGACCGGCGTTGCGCGCAGCGTCTACGGCGTTCCATCCGTCATTTGCTACTACGCCTGTATTGGCACCTGCCTCGACAAGCAACTTCACCGTGCTCTTTGCGCCGGTGTTGGCTGCCCACATCAGGGCGGTGGTTCCATCCTCGGCGTTCGCGAAATTCACGTCGGCATCGTTCTTCAAGAGGAACTCAACCAGGTTATCCTCACCAAGCGAGGCGGCGAGGATCAGGGGGGTCTTGCCGTCTTTGCCGGGTTCATCTATCCTGGCACCCTTCTCCACCAACAGCTTGGCAAGCTCCTCGCTTTTAGCGAGCACGGCGGCCGTCAGGGGTGTTTCCCCGCCAGCCTTGACGCCGTTGGGACTTGCGCCCCTTTGCAGCAGCCGGGCGGACAAGGCAACCCGCCGTGCCCTTATGGCGACGCTCAAGGTTGTGCGTCCATCGTTCGTGTGGGCATTGATCCTGGCTCCTGCATCGAGCAGCAGCACGATGCGCCTGGGCCTGTTGCGTCGGACAGCGGCCATCAACGGGGTCCAGCCATCCCGCCCGGCTGCGTCGGGATCGCCTCCGTGCCCCAGCATCTCGGCAAGAATCCCGAGGCCCTTTTCGTTCCGGGAGCCCGCAGCAAGAATCATCGGCGTCGCCTTGACGATGCCTGCGCCAGCGTTTGGCAAGGCACCCGCACCTAGCAGGATCGCAGCTGGATCGACTATCCTGCTCCTGGCCGCATAGTGCAGCGGAGTCCAGCCAATCTTGTCTTTTGCGGTCAAATCCGCACCGCGCTGAACGAGCAGCCGCACCATGGCCGTCAGATCCCCTCTTGCGGCAATCATCAATGCTGTGCGGCCATCGGCGCGTGCGGCGTTCACATCCGCCAGCCGGTCCAGAAGCAGTTCAGCGATGCCGGTACGGTCGAACGCAGCGGCCGCCATAAGGGCTGTCGTGCCCATGTCGTCCGCAAGATTGGGATCGACGCCCCGGTCCAGCATTTGTTGAACGATGTGCACATGCCCCGCTGCAGCCGCCCGCACCATCTCCACAGGATCGCTGCCGGATTGGCCAAACGCGTTTGAGATGCTTCCCAGACAGAAAGCCAGTACAATGAGGCTACGCCTCCAGGTCTCCGTCATCATCTTCGACAGGATCATCGGCATCGGTTTCGGTCTCTGCCGTTTCGGTTTCATCTTCCTCATCGCCGGAAGCGTGTTCCCCATCTGCTTCGACGACCTGCCGTTTGGCCGCTTCGGCTTTTGCCTTTTCGACTTCGCGCCTGCGGGCATCCTCAAAGGCTTTGGCCACCATCTCCGCCGCGTTCGAGGCTTGCGTGTAGTCCTCGTCATATTCGTTCAGGCCATCGAGATTGGCAAGGACGGGATTGCTGAGCCAGAGTTTGGACAGTGCCCGTCGTTTGATGAAAGCGGGAACCTTGTCCTTCATGAAGATCGAAAAATCATCGTCATAGGTCAGCTTGTCAATGTCGATGGCCGACAACTCTTCTGCAAGCCCGGGCTCTTCTTCAGCCAGCATGGCCAGTGCCTCTTCTTCCGTCTCCGGTTCCGGCAATTCTTCCGGTGCCTCGGCGGCAGCGGCAGCTTCGGCAACCTCCTGCTCTTCCTGCCTGACCGCTTCCTTGCGCCGTGCCCAACGCGACAGGAGGCCTTCGTCTTTATCTCTGCGATTAATGGACATCGTTTCCACCGCGCTCCATGCGCTTTCTCAATTCCACCAGCGGTTCCTGGCCAAACTTATAGTCCTCAACCCCGACCTTGTCGCGGCGGCGTTTCCTGAACGGTTCTTCCCTGTAATGAGCTTCGATAAATTCGGCAATCCATTCCCGGATGATTTCGGGAATGGCAATCCGCTCCACCAACTCCTCCGATGAATCCAGATAATCCTGCGCCTCGTAGGGACTTGCCGTGATCAATTCAACGATCACGGGATCCCCGGTGTCGCCATCCTCATCTTCGCGCAGAACGACAAACAGGGAGGGCTCCGGTGAGGTGAGATTATATCGGTAGGCCTCGGCTTCCGCCCTGTGCAACTCAAGTTCAAGCGTGGCTGCGTGATACTGGATGGACCGTTCCGTCTCGCGCAGGACCCTGAACCGGTCGACGTCCGCAGCACCGGCGATGACGCCCGCAAGCACCCACTCGTGATCGAGCCAGGGATGGTCGCTGTCCCGGCGCTCCAGGATAATCCCGAGCTTTAAGCTGTCGCTCTTTTGCACTATAGATTCCATTGTGGCCGCAATTTAACTCCGGAATACGGCTTGACGTCAAACCGCGATGCGGAATGTGTGTTGTTCGCGATTGAAGTGCAGGCTTTATAGGCGCCGGGAATTCCGGCGAAGTTTGAGGGTAATATGAGGGTTGGTGAACACCGCGTAATGTTGTGCAACTGCGAGCGCACCATGACGCTCGACGGCAAGGCGATTGCAAAAGCGCTCGGCGCTGATGACGAGCCCGAGATTTGCAGCCATCTGTGCCGCACGGAGGTTGCCAGGTTTGCCGATGCCCTGAACACGGATGAACCGTTGCTCGTTGCCTGCACTCAGGAAGCCCCGCTGTTTCGTGAACTTGCCGAAGAAGCAGGCAAAGGCGGCAATGTGACCTTCACCAATATCCGCGAACGTGCAGGCTGGACGGAAGACAAGACCGGGCTTGCCCCGAAGATGGCGGCCTTGATCGCTGAAGCGTGTCTGGACACCATGCCGCCCGGTGCCATGCCGATCAATTCCGATGGCATGTGCCTTGTTTACGGGGCTGGTCAGCAAGCGCTTGATGTGGCCCGAAAACTCAACACACGGCTGACCGTTTCGCTCATGCTGACGGACACCGGCGATCTCCTGCCACCGGGTGTTGTGGATGTTCCCATCTACAAGGGACGGATCTCCGCTGCGTCAGGGCATTTCGGAGCTTTCGAAGTGATCGTGGACGGTTACGCTCCAGCGATGGCTTCATCGAAGGGCGATATGGCGTTTGTGATGCCGCGGGACGGCGCGCGTTCGGCCTGCAGTGTCATCCTGGACATTTCAGGCGGCGACCCTCTTCTGCCCTCGCACGAAAAGCGCGACGGATATTTCCGCATTGAGCCAGGCAACGCGGTGGCGATCGCCGATGCCATGTTCGAGCTTTCGGATATGGCTGGCGAGTTCGAAAAACCGATCTATGTAAATTACAATGGCGATATCTGTGCCCATTCGCGCAGCACCAGGATTGGCTGCAGCAAGTGCGTCGACATTTGCCCGGCATCTGCAATCTCGTCAGCTGGCGACGTTGTGGACATTGACCACGCGGTCTGCGGCGGTTGCGGTGCGTGTTCCTCTGTGTGCCCCACTGGTGCCGTCACCTACACGATGCCTCGGCGCCAGGACCTGACACTTCGCGCCCAGTCGGTTTTGGCGACCTATTGCGGTACCGGTGGAACGTCGCCTGCCCTGTTGGTGCATGACGAGCGGCATGGAGCGGAGATGATCGGCGCGCTGTCCCGGTTCGGGCGCGGGCTGCCTGGCAACGTCATCCCTTTCACCGTTAACGAGGTGACCCAGGTTGGCCATGACTGGATGCTCACTGCCTTTGCCGCCGGGGCTGCCAACATCGTTTTCCTCCCCGATCCCAGGCGGGAAGACGAACTGACCGGGCTTGAGGCGCAGGTTGGACTGACCCGGGCGTTTCTGGACGCAATGGGACAAAACGGGACCGATCGGGTCAGTTTGCTGAACGAAACTGACCCGGATGCGGTCGAAGCCGGACTTTACGGGACAGATTTTCAGGCGGGCCTGAAGCCTCAGAGCTTTGTCCCGTCCGCCGGTAAACGCGAAGCGGCGCGCACGGCTCTGGCCTTGCTGAACAATGAGGCACCAGCCAGACAGGAGCTGATCGAACTGCCGGAAAGTGCCCCTTACGGGCGTATTTCCATCAATGCAGAGGGCTGTACGCTTTGCCTTTCCTGCGTTTCCGCCTGCCCGGCAGATGCCCTGATGGACAATGCGGACAAGCCGTCCGTGCGTCTCATCGAAAGTGCCTGTGTGCAGTGTGGCCTCTGCCGCAACACCTGTCCGGAAAGCGTTATCACGTTGGAATCACGGTACAATTTCTCCAATGAGGCCTTGTCTCCGGTGGTCCTGCATGAGGAAGAACCTTTCGATTGCATCCGCTGCGGCAAGCCGTTTGGCACGAAAAGCACGATTGAACGCATTGTGGAGCAGCTCGCCGGCAAGCATGAAATGTTCGCCTCCGATGAGGCCCAGAGTCTGATCAGGATGTGCGACGATTGCCGGATTGCCCATCAGGCGGAAAACAACAATGATCCGTTTACCCTCGGTGGCGGTCAGCCCCGCGTGATCCGCACCGAGGACTATCTGGAGGAGCGCGAAGCCGTGAAGGCCGGCGCCAAACCGACCGAGCTCACCGCTGACGATTTCCTGATCGACGACGACTGACCGTAAATGAGCAAAACCGACCCGCTGCCTGAACCGTTCAAACTCAAGCGCCTAACGATCAGAAACCGGATCGTCAGCACACCCCGCGCGCCAGCATATGCCGACGTTGGCATGCCGAAGGCGCGCTATCGGCTCTATCACGAGGAGAAGGCCAGGGGCGGCCTTGGCATGACGGCAAGCGATTATGCCAGACTGGAATCGGGTCCTTGCAGAGATCGAGAAAGAAAGAGTAGCGGGTGAGAGAGGCGCGCAGCCCGGATTTGAAAAAGTTCGCAGGAAATACCTGAAAAAACTCTTTGAGTATACTGGCCGAAATACGATCGCTTATTATTCCGGGTTTCTTAACAAGAACCATGATGCCAGCATGGACCTGACGGACGCCGACAAGAACGCGTTCATGATGGCCATCCATGGGCTTGACCGCAGCCGGGCCTCAATCTAATGCTGCACACGCCGGGCGGTAGTGTTGCAGCAGCTGAGTCCATTGTTGACTATCTCAAACGGATGTTTGGCAATGATGTCCGAACTATCGTGCCGCAAATTGCAATGTCTGCTGGGACCATGGTCGCGTGCGCCTGCAAAACCATTGTGATGGGTAGTCATTCCAACATGGGACCGATTGATCCTCAGTTGCGCGGGTTCCCGGCGCAGGAGGTCCTCGCCGAAATTGAAAGGGCTTATCATGAATTGACGGCAGATCGGAGCCTCGATCCCTTTGCGACCCGCACATTTTCTACGCACCCTTGCGCAATCTGTACAATCAACCGCTCGTTCTAGGTCGCCCGGTGCATTGATAGGCGATTATCACAAGTTGCTGCACACAACTGCTCTGATAGAACTGCTGGCACTGGTGCTTCTGTCCGCCAAAGGCTTCGGCGTTTGTGTAACCCCAGGCCGCGCACCGTTGACGGGCGGTCTGCAGGCCTTGCTGTTCGTCTATTACTGCCTGCTCGAAGCTGCCAACCTCATAAGATAATTCGACCACTCCGTCGGCGCGGCTGCCTCCGGTCGCTTGCAACTCTTTATTCACTGCGCAGCCCGCAAAAATAAATCCAGGAACGATAAACAGCACTGCAGTAAATCGGCTAAAAAGACGCATGATGTACCTCAATTTGGAAAGTAGTCACTATACACATTCGGCCGAAGGCGTCAAATTGAGTGTTAAGCTTGATCTCTCGTTCATCACACCACCCCTGCCGGGATCGCAGATCCAACCAACCAACCACCCAGCGGCCTCAAACCAATTACTGAGCGTCATCGCACGGAAATCAGGCTCCATCTCTTCAGATCGTCGGTTGCTTCCCGGTAGAGCCCAAACGCTGAAATGCCGGCTGCGGCCTTTCCGCCGCCGAGGGAGCCCATGAAGAGATAGTCCTTGCAGCCAAGAGCGACGCGACGGGTCGGATTGAGCGCTCGCAGATGTCGTTGTCGGGTTCAGCCGTCCGTCGCCGAGGCAGGTTCGCACTTTGGGCCTGCGGTTCAGGGCATAACGGATTGCCGCGGCGAGGATGGTTTTACCAGAGAGCCCGGAAAGTCGGGAAGTCGGGTTTGCAGCCCGTTTTCCAATTCATCGAAGACGGGTCTGGCCTTGGCCTGCCGCAAGGCAGAGCGGGCACACCGAGCACACCGGACGCTTGCAGCCGGGCCTTCAGACCGTATTTTGATCAGAGGTGGAAGTACGTGCATAGGCTACGATCGAGGAACTTCTTCTGTTTCAATTGCCGAAGGTACCTGATGACACCCTGTGTATCAAAATCAGGAACGGGGTCTTGAGACAGTGTGGAGAAGGCGTCGCAAAACCTGTACCTTATGGTTTGGTTTGAAGACAGAATTGAAGAAAAATCATTGTTGAGTTCATGATCAGTAATGCATCGGAGAAGCTCGCAGATTCGGTATCGGGCTTGGCTGTGCCCTTTAGCACTCTCTCGGAACTCAAATGTTTTTTTGTAGCTTCGATTATCCCTTCGGAAAAACGGTTACTCGGTATGATACCCGACTTTTTTGCCTCCGAAAACAGGGCTCCAAATTCTCCTTTTCCACTTGCCCCGTCACTATGAAGCTGTATCTTCAAAAAACGATGGACCAACCTATGACATCTTGTTATTACATCAGGATATTTGCGTTCATCATAAGATTCAATTATATCCGACAAATCATTATTTATTTTCTCATATTTTGGATGGCTCAAGATGTCCATCACAGGAATATATATTCGTTTGGATATATTTTCATCTTGCCTGGGGAACAGGCCGGCCCTGGTTATCACAATGTTGATTGAAAATTGCTCAAAAATATGATTTAATGTACCGGATAGTTCGTCGAATTCTTCATAGGCTGACCGAGGCGATTCGTCAGTAATTTCATTTTCTCCATTTGGTAACTGATCATATAAACAAGAATCATCAATATATTCTTTACATAAAAAAGAAATAGCAGAATATACAAGTGGATTATTATCTGAAGAGCATAAAATATTTTCAAAATCAATTGAAGCTGCCTCTCTTTCCATTGCATCTATTATTAAATTACTAATTGGTCTGTTTTCTGGATGATTAAATTTAGATAATGTTCTGTGTAACTCTTTTCCTGGTAAAATTCTAAGATATTTTTCATTTAGTTTATCAATCGCACTTACCATTCCCGGATTGTCAACTGAAATGTATCCATGTCTTTTCATTTCCGATATGATTGTTTCTCTTTCCGAAGTTGTCAAAACATTCCATTCTCTCAGTTTGAGCGTTTTTTGTATTTGTTCCTGGATATCAGGGTTATTCTCTCCGTATAATTGGAATTTTGGTATTTCAACCATCGGGTTAATCCAGTTCACTTCAAGTTGGGGGCTTGCTCGCCGATCATTTGCCGTGCTGCAATATCGCAATTTTCGTCGGCAGACAGCAGGATTGTTACATTGGCCAGGCAACAGTCCATTTCAAGTGTCCGTCCTGAGGCTGAATTTCAAGTGACGTACCCTCATGGGTCCCGTATTCACAGGGGAGTGCCTCCATGTGCTGAAGGGGGTCTGATGTCGTTGTCGTCATATCTCCACAGTTCCAGGGCTCGCCGGGCCTCAGCGAGACCGACAAGGACCTCTTCGTTCAGCAGCCCCTCATGCAAGCGCCCGTTGAAACTTTCCACAAAACCGGTCTGCATTGGCTTTCCCGGCTCAATGCAAGGCCAGCCCGCACCGCTCTCATTCTGCCATTCCAGGAGGGCTCTGGAGGTGCGTTCGGTGCCGTTGTCGCTCACGACCGTGTCCGGCCTGCCATGGAGCCCGATCAGGCGGTCCGGTTCCCGGGCCACGCGTTCGCCTGACAAGGACCTATCGGCCAGCAGACACGAGGCCTTCGCGGGTATGGTCATCGATCGCCGCCGGTATGCGCAAACGGCGGCTCTCGGGCGAACCATCCGGCACAAAGTCCAGGGACCAGCGTTCTGAAGGCCGTGACGGGACAGTCAGCGGTGCTCTGCTGCCTGTGGCCCGTTTGCGCCCCTTTCCCGGCGCTTCACAGCAAGCCCTTCCTCCCGCCAGAGCCGGTACAGCTTCTTGCGGTTCATGTGTAGCCCTTCGCGCTCCAGCCTCGGACCGGGCCTGCGATAGCCGAAGCGCCGCCGGTTCGGGCGCAGGTCACGGAAACGGAGGGGACGGCCTTGGGGTTATTCATAACTTAGGGCTTTCCTTCCCGAATTGGTCCTGTTCAAATCCTTGCCCCCGGAAATAGAGGTGGTCATTCTGGTGTAAAGCTCGAAGAGCTTTTCGAGGCGCTCGGTGTCGTTGCGGAAGCGGCGGCCGATATAGATGCGCTCCAGCACCTCGTCGTTGCGCTCATGGGCGGCGCGCAGGTCGGCGGGCATCTTTTCGGGGTCGTAGAGATCGGCGATGGTGGCGGGAAAATGCGCCTCGCGCGCCAGAAGGATGTCCCCGGCGCAGCGGGTCAGGTCGGCCTTGTTCTTCATAGTGAGCCCGGGGACGGGGAAGGTGTTCCAGCCGAGGGTGTTGGAGTAGCTAAAGCGCATCTCCAAACGCACGCAGACCGTTCCGATCCATACCCAATGCAAGCGTGAGGCGACAAGTGCCATGTTCCAAAGCGGGGCGTCGTAAAGAGCGAAGGCTTGATCTTGTACAATCGCTGTCGATGGCAGAAGACCCACAGGTAAGTATGGTCTGTTCTCGGAGCTGACACGCGGCACGACCATTATTGATTTTTCCGCCGTCACCTGATCTCGAAACTTATACGGCGTCTTGGCCAGTTTCTGCGCCGCCTTGTCCTGCTTCGCGCCTTTACGAGACTTGGCCACCTCTTCCATCCGTTGAGAGATAGCGGGAATTTCGAGGGCACCCGGAAGGTCTTTTTCCTCGATCCATAAACAGGCGCGCGGTGCAGCTGAAATAAACTCCTTCGAACCGTAAAGGGGGCGTACAAACCGGGAGACCGCCGGATAGGCGGCAACCATTTCCTGCCCTTCCTGGTGCGAAAAGATTAGCGCAGCCCCATAATACGGGTGATTGCCAAATTGCATTGTCGCTCGTTCATCAAGCGGCTTGGTGCGCGGCAAAACTGAAACATTTGGAGCAGCAACCAGGTAGGCATTGATGTTGTCGACCTCTCGCAAGGCCGCCCCACCGTCATCTGACTGAGTGAAGAGCTTGCGCGTAGGCCCTGCATGGTTAGAGACAGCCACGATAATAACGGTCACGCCCGCGTTGTGGCTGGCAAGGTTGGCCCACTTGAAACTTGTATGGGCGAAAGCGATTTCATGCCCCGTCCTGAAGATCAACGGCCAGAGGATCGGAACCTGTTGCCCCTGACATATGGAGTTGGTCGACACGAAGGCCGACATGGCGGGCGTATGAACCCCATAATCCGCCGCCTTCATGAACCATCCCGCAACATAGTCGAGAGATTTCCATCCCTTAATGCGCCCATCGAAAATAGCTTTCAGGTCTTCTTTCTGCTCCTTGCTTTGCCACTTCGAGCCAAGGTAAGGCGGGTTCCCGCAGATATAGGTCTCCCCGCCCTCGTTCTCGAAGTCGATCTGCGCCTGATCGAGCGGCGACATGAACAGGTCTTCGGCATGGTGCTTCACGCCCGTCCCCGTGGGCGGGCAGATGCTCAGCCAGTCAAGCCGAAGCGCATTGCCGCAGGTGATCCAGTTCATGGCATCGAGCGGCAGTAGCTCCGCCAGGGCTTCCTTCTGCCCGCGATGGGTCACGTCGCACTGATACTCGGCGATGATCAGCGCCAGGCGGGCGATCCCGGCGGGGAAGTCGCGCAGCTCGATCCCGCGAAAATTGGTCAGCGGGATGTCCGTGCGCCGGTCGGCTTCGCCGCGCCGCGCATTGATCCCGGCCTCGATGGCCCGCATCTCCTTGTAGGCAATCACAAGGAAGTTGCCCGAACCGCAGGCCGGGTCGAAAACCCTGATCCGCGCCATGCGGTTGCGCAGATTGAGAAGCTTGCGCGGGTTGTCCCCCGCCTCGTCCAGCTTTTCGCGCAGATCGTCGAGGAAAAGCGGGTTGAGCACCTTCAGGATGTTCGGCACCGATGTGTAGTGCATGCCAAGCGCGGCGCGCTCTTCATCGTCCGCCACGGCCTGGATCATCGAGCCGAAAATGTCCGGGTTGATCCTGGTCCAGTCGAGATTGCCGATATGCAGCAGGTAAGACCGCGCGATCTTCGAAAAGCGCGGCACGTCGGAAGGGCCGGAAAACAGCCCGCCGTTCACGTAGGGAAAGACATTCGCCCAACGGGCGATGCCTGCGGCCGGGCGATCCTCGGCCCTGGTGTTCATGGCGCGGAAAAGCTCGGCTATCACCTCATGGGTGTTCGAGGAGTCCCGTGCGCTCATCTGCCCGATGGTAGCTGTGAACAGGTTTTCACCCTTGAGAATGTCGGTGTCTTCGGCAAAGAAGCAGAAGATCAGCCGCGCCATGAGGTGGTTCATGTCGTGGCGGCGCGCGGCGGTGCCCCATTCGGGGTTGTCCTTCAGCAGTTCGACATAGAGACGATTGAGGCGGCCGGTCGCCCTGATGTCGAAGGCGCTTTCGCGGATCTGCCTGACGGTCGCGATGCCCGCCAGCGGCAGGAAGAAGCCAAAGTGATCGGGGAAATCGGTGCAGGCACAGGCGATGGTCTCGCCGCTGGTCAGGTCTTCGGCCTCAAGGTCGGCGCCATCGGTGGCCAGCACGAATTTCGCCCTGGCCCTGGTCGTTGCGGGGCTGGCCCTGAGCTGCGCCAGGGTCGTTGCGGCCTCCCCTGCCCCGCAAACCTTCAGGTGGATGTTGTTGGTCTGGAGGACGCCGCCCAGGTCGGATTTGTTGGAGGATCCCGAGCGCAGGCGTTTGATGGTGGTTGCCTTGTTGCCGAAGGCCTCCAGAAACGCAAACGGGAAATTTTCCGGATCGAACGATTCTTCAGCCAGCGCGGAAATGGCTTCTTCAATTTCAACGGCATTCATGCCATTCCCTGTCCTCCTCGGTGTTGCCGGGAAACGGCTTCACCCCGATGTGCCAGATGCTTTTTCGAGGCGAACGGCCATTTCAGGAGAAATTCCAGCTTTTGCGTTCAGAAGATTGCCGAGAGTTCGCCGATCTGACGCCAGGAACACGGGCGGCAGCTGCGACCGTCAAATTGTGCGGCGTGAGGCATTTTTCGCGAACGATTTCACCGGGGCGTTTCATTTTCGACTGCATCCCGGGAGTGTAGGGTGACCCTTGAGACCGGTCAACAAGGCGCGTGCAGCTCTTGCGGGTGCCGTGACGGAAAAGCGGAATAACAGGGCGATGCCCGGGTGAGGGGATTTTTTCTCATGAAGCCATGGTATGAAATGAACGATCGATGTTGCAAGGGGTGCCGCATTCCGGAGAAGAAAATCCGCGCGGGCGTTCGCGACCTGTGCGAAGGATTTCAAATCCTTCAGGCGACTCAACACATTCGCAGGTCATATGAAAATCCGGGCGATAGTGAAACCGTGCGGCCTCGCGGCGAGACCCACCGCCGAGACCCACCGCCGAGGATCGCCGACGAGGATCGCCGCCGAGGATCACCATCAGGGCAAGAAGCTGCCGCGTCCGATCCGCCTCTTCGCTCTTGCGCGCTGTGCGCCGCAGGTCATCGCCCGGAAAGCCCGCTCTCGGTTGACCGGCCGCTGCCATGGAAAACCTCCCCTGTTTTCCATGCTGAATCCGGCCGAACATCGATTGCCCCCCTCGGAGAGCCTGAGCCAGTGAGCCGCAGTCTGACAGCTCCGCGACTTCCCTGATTTTCTCACGAACGAATTTTCACCCGCGGCACCTGAAGCCAGGTCTATGCCATCCGCTTTACGAGTTGTGCTTTCTGCGGATCGTATACATGGCCTGAAATCGTTCCGTCCCTGATCCGCTCAACAGCCTCCTCGATCGCAAAAAGCGGCACGAGAAACCATTCACGCGGGAAAACCGGCCGCCCGAACCTGTCCATGATCTCGATCTCGAGGCGCGCGGGTTCGAAGATACGGTGGATCAGGTTTTCCAGCCTGGTGCGATTGATGTTGTAGAGCTCGTAGGTGGCCACGGTCTCCACATTGGCCATCAGGAACGTGGGTTGAAGAGGCGCCCCGGCGATGCGGTTTTCAACGCTCATGCCGGTCACACCAATCTTGTGCACGAGTTCCCTGTTCCCGGCAACAAGCGGGTGATCCGACTTGCTGCGCAGCACATAGATCATCCCGCTTGCCTCGTCCCCGTCGATCGTCTGATCAGAGAACAAGGGCCCGGCTGTCGGGTCGGTGATCCTGCGCCCTGCATCGCCATCGGCGTTCAGTGCGCGTTGAAGCGAGCGCATCAGCATGTTGCTTTCGGTGCCATTGTCGAAAATCAAACGCAATCGAGCGTCTGTATGCCCCTTCTCATTGGAAAACTTCTCTCCCATCCCGGCCACATAGGCTTTTTGCCCGCCTACGATGAAAAACCTGCCCGGTTCGATCTCAGCCTTCCGCTCAAAAACACGGGTCTCCCGAAGTCCGGTGTCGAGCTCGTTCTGCATCTGATCGAAGAGTGGCCTGAAGGTCTCGAAGTCCTCACAGCGCTCGCGGTTCGCGATCTCCCCGGCCGCGCGTTTCCCGGCCGCTGAACGCACGTGGCGCAACTCCATGATCGGCGACGTTTCGGCCTCGATCCCGAGCGCCGCCAGAAGCGCGTCGTCGTCGAGACCGTCTTCTGCAATGACAGGATCGGACACAGCCCCTGCGAGAAGCCCCGTGTCATCCATTGGCTCGACCAGAGCACGGGCATCGGCCTGATCCCGGATACGGTCGAGGCGCACGGCATAAAGGCGCTCGAAGATGTCGCGATCTTCACCATGTCGGGGTGCTCGTCCCTGCTCCTGCGCAAAGCGTTGAAGCTCTTCAAACCCTGCAACGATCCGCTCTTCGCGCGGCGTGCGCGTAACAGCGTTCCCGGTCTCGACCTCAACGCCAAGCTCGGCGAGAAGGTCATCGTCTTCCCGGGTGAATTCTTTAGCCATTCGCTGCCTCCTGCTTCATACGCGCCAGGTAGGCCACGCCTTCAGCCATCTTCTTTTCCCAGGCATCCGGCGATGTGATGGACGGCAACCGCCCTCGTTCCTGCCTGAACTTCAAAGCACGGTGGGCAAGGTCCCGCGCCTCTTCTGGCGTGAGCTGCACTTTCTTGGCCGATATCACCGCCGCAATCTGTTTGAGGTTTTCCTCGCTCATGGTCCTGGCCAGGATCGCATAGGCTTCGCCAAACGGATTGATCCGGTCGATCAGGTCAATATCCAGCTCGCGCACATCCATTGCAAACCTGCGCACGCCGTCGATCAGCGCCTTGCTGGCGCTCGTTTGCGCCTCGTCATCGGATGCTGCGAGTGCGGCCTCCTTGGCCTTCCGGGTCAGGTTCAGGGCAGCGACCGCGTGCTGGCGCACAGCCTCCCGATCCTCTGCATCGAGTTCGGGGAACTTCGCCCCGACGATCTTGCCCATGCGCACCTGCGTCAGCTCTTCAGGCACCAGTTCCTCATCGAACAGCCCGCGTTCGATCGTCGTCTTGTCCTGAACGAAAGCCGTGATCACCTCGTTCAGGTCTTCCTGGCAAATGCGTTCAGCCTCCTTGCTTTTCGGTTCCGCCAGCCCCTTGATCTCGATCTGGAACTGTCCGCTTTCCTCGCTGAACCCGATGTTCTCCCTGTTCGGGTCGTAACCGCCCTCCCCATAGTCATATCCTTCGACAGGTCCATTGTCGGGATTCCTGGGTGTGAAGTTGAAGCGCGGGGCGAGAACCTGCTCCATGAGCAAGCTGGCAGCTATCGCTTTGAACGTGTCATTCACTGCCTCGGTGACGGCTTCTTCGGAAGCATCCGGCTCCGCGATCAGGTTCGTAAAACGTGCGCGCGTCTTGCCTTTGACATCGCGTGTGGCGCGGCCGATGATCTGCACAATCTCGGTCAGGCTTGCCCGATAGCCAACTGTCAGCGCATGTTCGCACCAAATCCAGTCAAAACCTTCCTTGGCCATCCCCAGGGCGATGATGATGTCCACATGATCGCGGTTGTTCTTCCGGGCGGGGTCTTTCAGCGCGCCTGATACCTTGTCGCGCTTCACCGCCTCATCGTCCACCAGATCGGCGATCTTCAACACGCGCCCCTCGGGCGTCTTTACAAGCTGAAAGCCCGTCGCATCCTCCGTGCCCTGCCAGTCGCCCAGGGCGTCGATGATCTGCTCGACCTCGCGGTGCTTGTCTTTCGTGCTTTCGCGGGAATTCACGTTCGGGATGTGCACGATCGTCTTCTCGTTCGGATCGAGCACCTTCAGGATGTCATCGACATAGAAGCCCGAATAGAAGAAATAGCCGATATCGAGCGTTTTCAGGTATTTGTAGCCATTCAGCTGCTCGTAGTAGGTGTAGGTGATGGTGTCGAACCTGGCCTCGTTCTCCGGCAACAGGATCGGCACCGCATCGCCGCGAAAATAGCTGCCGGTCATGGCCACCACATGCACGCGGTCACGGGCGATGAAGTCATTGAGCTGCTTGCCCAGGATGCTGTCTTCGCTCGCAGAAACATGGTGGAATTCGTCCACGGCGATCAGCCGATCGTCGAACGCCTCCACCCCGAGCTTTTCCACGGCAAAGCGGAACGTGGCATGGGTGCAGACAAGCACCTGGTCGCCGCTTTCCAGGAACGCCCCCACCGATTTGACCTTGCCGCCGTCTGTCCCCGGCGAATTGCACAGGTTCCATTTCGGCGCGACCTGCCAGTCTGCCCAGAACCCGAAGTTGCTCAGCGGCTCGTCGTTGAAGCTTGCCCCGATCGACTTTTCCGGCACCACCACGATCGCCTGCCTGAGCCCCTGGTTGGCCAGCTTGTCGAGCGCGATGAACATCAGCGCGCGGCTCTTGCCCGAAGCCGGCGGCGACTTGATCAGAAGATACTGTTCGCCCCGCTTCCCATAGGCGCGCTCCTGCATCGCCCGCATGCCAAGCTCGTTCGACCTGGTCGAACCGCCGGTTTGAGCATAGGTTACGGAAACGGAGGGGACGGCTTTGGGGTTATTCATAACTTAGGGCTTTCCTTCCCGAATTGGTCCTGTTCAAATCCTTGCCCCCGGAAATAGAGGTGGTCATTCTGGTGTAAAGCTCGAAGAGCTTTTCGAGGCGCTCGGTGTCGTTGCGGAAGCGGCGGCCGATATAGATGCGCTCCAGCACCTCGTCGTTGCGCTCATGGGCGGCGCGCAGGTCGGCGGGCATCTTCTCCGGGTCGTAAAGATCGGCGATGGTGGCGGGGAAATGCGCCTCGCGCGCCAGAAGGATGTCCCCGGCGCAGCGGGTCAGGTCGGCCTTGTTCTTCATAGTGAGCCCGGGGACGGGGAAGGTGTTCCAGCCGAGGGTGTTGGAATAGCGATATCGGGTTTCCAACTTTCCACACACAGTGGCAATCCAGACGAGATGTAAGCGAGAGGCGACAAGTGCCATGTTCCAGAGCGGGGCGTCGTAGAGGGCGAAGGCTAGATCAGTGACGACAGCACCCTTACGAAGCAAGCCAACTGGTAAGAACTCTCGATTTTCTGATGACACTCGCGGCATGGCAAATGTATGACTTTCTGCAACGTTCATTTCTCTGAAACGATGCGGCCAAGCAGCCATGTCATTCGCACTTTTGTCACGACTTGCGAGCCGCATTGCGCGGACACCTTCGACGCGCTGCCGGATACCGTCGATCTCCATTGCGTCGGAAAGGTTTTTGTCTTCGATCCAGATACAGTATCGCTCTAATCCGCGAATGAACTCCGCCGATCCGTATATTCGACGGATAAACTTGCCCTTTTGTGAGTCTGTGAGGCCCAGCGACGGCAGTTCGCTAGGGGAAAGAAGAAGGTGCCCGCCATCATAGGGCATGTTGCCCCTCAGCATTTCGGCTTTCTCACCTAGCGGCTTTGGTGCACGCTCCACGAAAACGTTTCTTGCCGGAACCAGATAAGCATTGATATTCTGGGCCTCCTTGACGACAGTCTCGCCTTCATCAGTTAGCGAAAAAAGCTTGCGAACCGGTCGAGCGTGATTGGAAATCCCGACAATCGCCACGGTGACGCCTGCGTTATGGCTGGCAAGGTTGGCCCACTTGAAACTTGTATGGGCGAAAGCGATTTCATGCCCCGTCCTGAAGATCAACGGCCAGAGGATCGGAACCTGTTGCCCCTGACATATGGAGTTGGTCGACACGAAGGCCGACATGGCGGGCGTATGAACCCCATAATCCGCCGCCTTCATGAACCATCCCGCAACATAGTCGAGAGATTTCCAGCTCCTGGCGCGTGCGCGAAGATGGCTTCCAAGTCGGACTTCTGTTCAGATGATTGCCACGTCGAGCCAAGGTAAGGCGGATTCCCGCAGATATAGGTCTCCCCGCCCTCGTTCTCGAAGTCGATCTGCGCCTGGTCGAGCGGCGACATGAACAGGTCTTCGGCATGGTGCTTCACGCCCGTCCCCGTGGGCGGGCAGATGCTCAGCCAGTCAAGCCGCAGGGCATTGCCGCAGGTGATCCAGTTCATGGCGTCGAGCGGCAGAAACCCCGCCAAAGCTTCCTTCTGGCCGCGATGGGTCACGTCGCACTGATACTCGGCGATGATCAGCGCCAGGCGGGCGATCCCGGCGGGGAAGTCGCGCAGCTCGATCCCGCGAAAATTGGTCAGCGGGATGTCCGTGCGCCGGTCGGCTTCGCCGCGCCGCGCGTTGATCCCGGCCTCGATGGCCCGCATCTCCTTGTAGGCAATCACAAGGAAGTTGCCCGAACCGCAGGCCGGGTCGAAAACCCTGATCCGCGCCATGCGGTTGCGCAGATTGAGAAGCTTGCGCGGGTTGTCGCCCGCCTCGTCCAGCTTTTCGCGCAGATCGTCGAGGAAAAGCGGGTTGAGCACCTTCAGGATGTTCGGCACGGAAGTATAGTGCATGCCAAGCGCGGCGCGCTCTTCATCGTCCGCCACGGCCTGGATCATCGAGCCGAAAATGTCCGGGTTGATCCTGGTCCAGTCGAGATTGCCGATATGCAGCAGGTAAGACCGCGCGATCTTCGAAAAGCGCGGCACGTCGGAAGGGCCGGAAAACAGCCCGCCGTTCACGTAGGGAAAGACATTCGCCCAACGGGCGATGCCTGCGGCCGGGCGATCCTCGGCCCTGGTGTTCATGGCGCGGAAAAGCTCGGCTATCACCTCATGGGTGTTCGAGGAGTCCCGTGCGCTCATCTGCCCGATGGTAGCTGTGAACAGGTTTTCACCCTTGAGAATGTCGGTGTCTTCGGCAAAGAAGCAGAAGATCAGCCGCGCCATGAGGTGGTTCATGTCGTGGCGGCGCGCGGCGGTGCCCCATTCGGGGTTGTCCTTCAGCAGTTCGACATAGAGACGATTGAGGCGGCCGGTCGCCCTGATGTCGAAGGCGCTTTCGCGGATCTGCCTGACGGTCGCGATGCCCGCCAGCGGCAGGAAGAAGCCAAAGTGATCGGGGAAATCGGTGCAGGCACAGGCGATGGTCTCGCCGCTGGTCAGGTCTTCGGCCTCAAGGTCGGCGCCATCGGTGGCCAGCACGAATTTCGCCCTGGCCCTGGTCGTTGCGGGGCTGGCCCTGAGCTGCGCCAGGGTCGTTGCGGCCTCCCCTGCCCCGCAAACCTTCAGGTGAATGTTGTTGGTCTGGAGGACGCCGCCCAGGTCGGATTTGTTGGAGGATCCCGAGCGCAGGCGTTTGATGGTGGTTGCCTTGTTGCCGAAGGCCTCCAGAAACGCAAACGGGAAGCCAGCCGGATCGAACTCCTGCTCCGCCAACAAGGATATGGCTTTCTCGATTTCTACTGCGTTCAACTCTCGTCACTCCAGCATCGAGCCAGTGCGCCTGACGTTCTGGCATTCTCACCCATGCGAATCGTTTCGTTTTGCCCGGTCTGCGTTTCGATCCACTTGGCGACCTCTTTCATTGAAATAAAGTAAAATGAAGGCGAAACACCGGGCTGACGACGCCAGATTTCCAACGCGAAACGACAACCGGCCATTGCCTTCAATGGCGAAATCTCAAACCAGCACCGGCCACTGGTCCGTATCCTCGCTCCACAGCCACACGGACAGGAACGCTTCACTCCCTGTCTCGGTCGCGTGGACCTCGAAGGCGTCGTGCCAGATCATCTCCGGCGCACTCTTTTCGCTCCAGGGGCCGTTCGATCTTTGCCATTTGTGGGTGCCGATGAGCGGGTAGTAGAGTTCGGGGGCAGCGTGGTTGTGTCGGGGATAGAAGATCCCCGGACCCATGGCGAACATGCCCATCATCAGATCATCTGCCGTGAACAGGCCTCCGGGGCCGATGATTTGCGTGAATGCCCAATCGTCGAAGTAGCCCGGAGGAAACCTGTCTTCCGGATAGGATGCATTCGCGTGCCAGCAAAGATGGCCTTTGACCGGCTTGATGGCATCCGCCATTTCAGGGCGTGTGTTCTCAAGGATGGCAGCACCGGCATCGACCCACTTGAAGCCAGCTGTGGAGCCCGCCTCGACGGGCTTGACCGCGAAGGTATCTGCGGCCATGACCTCGTCGAGCCGGGCAAGGCCGGAGGCAATGCCGGAATTGGCGCTTGCGTTCTTCACAATGTCTGCACGGATCAGATTGATGAACCGCCGCGCATCCTCATGAAGGCGCGTTTCCATCAGATCTCGCCGAGATCTTTCAAGGTGGCGTGGGCGGCCTTGAAGCCTGAGAGCGAGGCCGGAACCCCGGCATAGATGCCAACCTGGAACAGCGCTTCGCGGATCTCTTCCGGTTTCAGGCCGTTGTTGATCGCACCTTTCACGTGGAGCTTGAGTTCATCGGTCTTGCCCAATGCGGCCAGCATGGCCACGTTGATCAGGCTGCGGTCACGGCGGGACAGGCCCTCGCGCACCCAGCAGGCGCCCCAGCAATGGTTGGTGGTGAGTTCCTGGAACGCCATCATGAAATCGTCGGCATTGTCTACCGAGTTATCAACGTATTCTGCGCCCAGAACTTCGCGCCGTGCATTCATGCCTGCTTCGTCGAGATCAGCCATTTTCATGGTCCTTCTTGTGATGTGATTCATGAGGTGAGGAAGTCCACGAGCACGCGGTTATAGATTTCCGTTTGCTCGATGTTCGAGAGGTGCGCTGCGTCCGGAATGATTTGCAGGCGCGCGCCGGCAATGGAATCCGAGATCAGTTTTCCGGCTTCAGGGGAAGTGGCCGGGTCTTCGGCGCCAGCGATGACCATGGTTGGCGTCGTGATTGACTTGATCGCCTCGCGCTGATCCATGTCACGAATTGCCGCGCTGCAGGCACCGTAGCCGTGACCCGGTGTAGCCAGGACCTGCTGCTTGACCCGCTCCACACGCTCAGGAGCGCTCTCGATAAAGGCTGGCATGAACCAGCGGCTGATGATCGTGTCGGTCAGCGGTTCCATGCCCTGTTCCCGCGAAATCCTTACGCGCTGATCCCACAGGTCGCGCGGGCCCATGTGGGCGGCAGTATTCGAGAGCACGAGTTTCTCAACCCGGTCCGGCGCGTGGCAGCCCAGCCACTGCCCAACCATGCCACCCTTGGAAAGACCGCAATACCAGGCCTTGTCCACTTCCATCGCGTCCAGAAGTGCGACGGCATCCATTCCCAGTTCATCGATCGTGTAATCCCGGTCCGGCGCAGAGCTGCGGCCGTGCCCCCGGCTGTCATAACGCAGGACGCGAAAGTGTTTGATGAGGTCGTCCATCTGGTCGTCCCACATCTCCAACCTCGTGCCGAGAGAGTTTGACAGCAGCAGGACAGGCGCGCCGTCAGGGCCGTCCCAGCGGGTGTAAATTCCGATGCCGTTTGCCTTGACGATGGTCATGGTCGCCTTCCTCACCACAAATATGCTCTGACAGGATCAATCTGTCTCTTACGTGGAAAGAAAAGACAGAGCCATAAAAAATTTGGCAGCGTCACCTGAATGCCGGTTACCGGATGCTTGCTTATGATTTGCCCGGTGAGAACTCCGCGCTGCGCGCGCTTTGCAACCCGGAGGCCTTCCAGGAATTCGTGGCCGAAAGTGGCGGTGAGTTCCAGATCGCGCCGCACACCCGGACACTGCCGGAGATTGATCCTGATCCGGCCGAGAACAGGCTGCGCGATGTGCTGTCTGGCGGGATGAAACACGTGGTCGAGGTGCCGCGCGAGCCGGGCGGCCCTGGTGATTTTCCGCGGCTGCACGTCCGTGCACCGGGTCACGGACGCGGAAGGGAAAACAGATCGCTTGATGGCAGCGATGGTTTATGAGAATGAACCCGGCGTAAGCGGTGACCCGAAGGTCAACCGGACCGTTCATGGACCGCGCGTCGCCTCACACTGGATTGGTATTTCAGAATGTCTCTTCCCACCAGCATGACAGCCGTGCTCCTGACCGGTCATGGCGGTTTCGATGCCCTGAGCGTTCAGCACGATGTGCCCGTGCCCACCCCCGGGCCCGATGAGGTCCTGATCCGTGTAACAGCCGCTGGGGTAAACAATACCGACATCAACACACGCACCGCCTGGTATTCCAAAGGCGTGACCGGCGAGACCAATGAAGGCGGTGCTGAAGGGTTCGACACGGCTGACGACGATGACGGCTCCTGGTCGGGTGTTCCCCTCATCTTCCCACGCATTCAGGGCGCAGATTGCTGCGGCCATATCGTTGCCGTTGGTGCGGCTGTGGATCCGGCGCGCATTGGCGAACGTGTCATGGTGCGCCCCATCATGCAGGGCTATTCGGGTTATCGGGATTACGTGTGCTGGACATTCGGTTCCGAATGCGACGGCGGCTTTGCGCAATACACCAAGGCCCCTGCCCGCGAGACCCTCAAGGTGGACTGCGACTGGACCGATGCGGAACTTGCGTCCATCCCTTGTGCTTATTCCACAGCGGAAGGCATGTTGCACCGGGCGAACGTCGGGGCTGAGCGTGTGCTCGTGACCGGCGCATCCGGCGGGGTCGGATCTGCCGCAATCCAGCTTGCAAAAAGACGCGGCGCGGAAATGATCGCGGTGGCGTCGCTGTCCAAGGCCAACGACCTGCTAGCGGTCGGTGCTGACAAGGTTGTGGGGCGGGATGCGGATCTGGTGCAGGAGCTTGGCCGGGATAGCATAGACGTGGCTATCGATCTGGTTGCAGGGCCGGGATGGCCTCAATTGCTCGACGTGCTGCGACGCGGAGGACGATATGCGGTTGCGGGCGCCATCGGCGGGCCACTGGTGGAACTCGACACGCGCACGCTTTATCTGAAGGACCTGACCTTCTTCGGCTGCACCTTCCAGGAGCAAATCGTTTTCCAGAACCTGGTCAGATATATCGAGCGGGGCGAGATCAGGCCGCTGGTCGCCAAAACCTATCCGCTTGAGGACATCGTGCAGGCCCAGAAAGACTTTCTTGCCAAAAAGCATGTGGGCAAGCTGGTCCTGATCCCTCCTCAGGGTTCGCAATGAAAATCAGGCGCATCGGCGTTTTCCAGGCTGACCGCCAGCCTGGCGAAAATTTGCCGGCCGCTGCCAGCGGGATATATGTGTTGCCGCGGGATTGACCGCTGGCGTGCAGGATACAGTCGGTTCGGAAATCGCCCTTGCCGCCATTATCCACCTCGGGCAAACGGTTCCGCAACGCGTCCTTCGCTGCATCCTCGATGTCCGTGGGACGGTCGGGCTCAAGACTGCCAGATTGGACGCAGGGCTCAAGGAGGTGGCATCATCGCGCCGTCGGCTCCCGGCCTCGGGGTCACGCCTGACCTGGATGCGCTCGGGGAACCTGTGGCCAGCTACAGTTGAACCTTGCGCAAGATCGCGAGACCTGTTTTTCTCAAACACAAGGCCAAAGAGGAAATTTCATGAGCAATCCGTGCATCATCTGTGTTGCCATCACCGGTTCCGTGCCCACCAAGGCCGACAATCCGGCTGTGCCCATCAGCATTGAAGAACAGATCGAATCCGCTCATGAGGCGTTTGAGGCCGGCGCGAGCATCGCCCACTGCCATGTGCGCAACGTGGACCAGACGCCGACGTCCGATCCGGATAAATTTGCCCGGCTGACGGAAGGTCTGCGCAAACATTGCCCGGGCATGATCGTGCAGCTCTCGACAGGCGGCCGGTCCGGGACTGGCCATGAGCGCGGCGGCATGCTTCCCCTGGAGCCGGACATGGCCTCGCTTACGGTTGGCTCGAACAATTTCCCCACGCGCATCTATGAGAACACGCCTGACCTGATCGACTGGCTGGCATCCGAGATGCTCAAGCATGACGTGAAACCCGAGATCGAGGCGTTCGATCTCAGTCAGATCTTTCAGGCTGTGAAAATGGCAGGCGATGGACGGCTGAAAGGCCCGCTCTACATTCAGTTTGTCATGAACATCAAGAACGCCATGCCGGCGGACAAGGAGGTCTTCGACTTCTACGTCAAGACGGTGAAGCGTCTGGCGCCGGAGGCACAATGGTGCGGTGCCGGGATTGGCGCAGCGCAGATCAAGCTCAACGAATGGTGCATCTCCGCAGGCGGCCACGTCCGCACCGGACTTGAAGACAACGTGCGCCTGGACAGGCAAACCCTCGCCCCATCCAACGCGGCGCTGGTGAAGCGGGCAGCCGAACTGTGCGAAAAATACGAACGCCCGGTCGCCACATGGCAGCAGGCACGTGAAATCCTTGGTCTGCGCGCGGCCTGATTGTCATTGGCAAAACGGCCTGATCCGGCTGGACACGTTGCGGATGCCGGAGCTGTCCCAGGTGTAGCGGTCGTCGTCGTGGCCATCGGCGAAGCGAAGACCGATGGTGCGGTTCGGCATGATTGAGATGTAGTTGCCACCAGATCCCGACATGGTGGGGATGCGCACATCACAACTGAACCAGCGCAGGTGCGGGTGCAGCCAGAAGCTCATTTCATAACGCCCTTTGCCCCCTTCGCCTGTAGTCCATCCATTGGGATAACCACGATCCAGATCGTTCGAGACGGCCCGCCTGGTGAGTCCTTCATGCAGGAACTGTTTACCCTTGTGCCGGCCATGATCCTGCAACAGCCGGGCGATCTTCAGGGCCTCTTCAATTGTAGGGAACATGCCGCTGCCAAGTATCGGCGTGCCCCGGCTGCCATCTTCCTCGCGCGTCCGGATGACAGGCAAGCGTTGGATGCCGAGTGGAACAAAGACCTCTTTGGTAAGCAAGTCCCAGAAGTCTGCATCAGGACCTTCCTTCTTCCTGATGAACGCGTGCATGGCAGCGGCGAGCACAATAGTGTCGGACGAGCGGTATCGGAAAACCTCGCCCGGACCCCAGGGATAGTTGCGGAATTCGGCGATCGCCTTCAGCTTGCCTTCCAGCGTCGGAGCACGCCGGACCCCAGCCATCATTTGGGTTTGGTCAGCCTCCACATATTCGTCGACCTTCTGCGGCGTAACGTTCCCGATGCCTGTGACCATGTCCAGCGCGTACCCGAACGTAACGTCCTTCCATCCGTTGTGGCGAGCCGGAATGATGATGTGATCGACGATCTTCTCATCGAAAACTTCAGGCCCATACTTCTGCGCAAGCCACAACATGGCCACACCGGCACCGAGGGATTTGGCAATCGAAAAGACGGGGTGCCGCATTTGCCGGCAGAACGGATGTGCACCGGCCCGTGTTCTGCAGCGGCGCAGATAGACTATATCATCCACCATCAGACCGCTGACCGTTATGTTGCGACGGTTGCCTTTGCCATCGAAGTCTTCGATGGACCGCCACTGATTTGACGCCAATTCCGACCACGGACGAATATCGAGCCTGGTGACCTCTTGCCGATCATATGCTGCTCGTGCCTTGCCTGCGTCCTCAAAGCTCTTGCGACCGAATGTAATGGCGGTTTGCCCCCAGAAATCCTTTTGGCTCCAATTCGCGCTCTCCTGGGCAATCTGGATGCGCAGTTGCGAGACCTTCTGGTCTGTGTAAGCAAATGTTGCGACCCCATAACGCGGGACGCCGACCCCTTCAGGTAAAATCGTGAACGGAAAAGCCGCACGCGACCATTCCAGATCTGCCGTCTCGCGCCAGATTTTTCCTGGTGACAGGATGATGTTCCAAGCGCGATTGGCCGACCACAGGATTTCACCGCGATCAAGCGGCAAAAGCACATCTCCGTGCGAAACAAGGCGCAAGGAGAAGGATGGAAAATCGGCTTCCAAAGGTTCAATGTCGGTCCAGGCGTTACGATAACGAAGTTTCGAGCGCGGAATCTCCAGGACACCGCTGAGCTTGGCCGGTGCGGCAGATCGGGAATCGTATGAACCGAAATATTTATAATGAATCGGCATGGTTGCAGTGAAATTCGGATCCAGAAGATCAGAGATTTTCAGCTTGTCCCGCACGCCATCGGCGGCCGGAGACACTGTTACTTCCGGGCGGGACTTCTCACTTGAAGCAGGCCACAAGGCCCAGGCAACCGCGACTACACCCGCACAAGCTATTGTCCCAAAAGCCGCAAGCCCCGGTTCAAGCGCGATAGCCCGAAGCGGTTGAAAACGCACACTGGCATTTGCCTGTTCCCGGATCGGAAAACGCAATTTCGGATTGGCAAGAACGCTGACTGTGTCTGCGATGAAATTCAGGGAGATATAGACGATTGCGGCGATGAGGGCGCAAGCTTGTACAAGCGGCACATCATGCAATCGTGCAGCCGTGATCAGCAACTTTCCGAGCCCGGGATAAGAATATACAATCTCGACAATCACGAGGCCAAAGAACAGATTTGCCATGCCAAGCGCAACCGCCGTGGCAACCGGACCAACGGCATTTGGAAAGGCGTGTTTCACCAGGATGCGCCCGCGAGGGATCCCCTTGATTTCGGCCAACTGGATAAATTCCTTGTTCAACACGTCGAGCAGCGCAGCGCGTGTCAGGCGGAATATTGGCGTCACCGTAACGGCGATCAGGGAGAGGATCGGCAAGGTGGTGGCGTAGAGGCGTTCTGTCCAGGGAAGATTCAAGGCATACATCGTGTACGCCGGAAAGACATCGAACTGAACTGCAAGGATAAACATGAACGCGTAGGCAACCACGAATTCCGGCACGGAAAGTACGCTCAAAGTCAGAAACGAGCTGACCCGGTCGAACCAGTTGTGCGGCTTGATGACAGCGCAGACTGCGAGCACCAGACTTAGCGGCAGGGTGACCAGTACGGCCCATCCAAACAGCCAGGCCGAATGCCAGAGCCGCTCGCCAACCAGCGGCACGATCGGACTGCGCGTCCACCAGGAGATCCCCAGGTCACCGGACAGGGCATCTGTCAGCCAGCGGAAGTAACGGACGGGAGCGGAGTCGTAGAGACCGAGCTGAAACCGGGTGGCGGCGATCATTTCCTGCGTGGTTTCCTGCGTCGCAGTAGCGATCGCAAAGTCGCCCGGTATCATTTCAACGATCAGAAAGAACAGGATGGTGATCAGCCACAGGGTGAGGATGCTGTGGAGGAAACGGGTCGCAACGGGACGAAACGCAGACCAGAGTGCCATCAACAAGATACCGGCCGCTGTGTGGTCCAAACAGGTGGTGGTTCTGTTACATCCGCAGGACGCCGCCAGGAGCGGTTCCCCGCATTTGAGAACCACATGCGCTTTTTGGGATCATCCGAGACAAAGCGCATCCACAACCCGCACATTTCCTCATCAGAGGCCCAATCCCGGCGAATGGTCTTCGGTGGAAAATGCTGATTGTACGGATTGCCTGACGAGTTGTCGAAGCGGAACCAGGTGTCGATCCGACTGCCTTTGGGCAGTTTCAAGGGCTCTCTGTACATGTAGACATTCTGCCAGCGAAAATCCCAGTCGGGAATATAAAGCAAGGGGATTTTCTTGCCGTCCGCGTCAGGCGTATCTCCTGATTGCGAAGTCTTGTGGGAAGCGTGGCCAACATTGGCAGCCAACGCCGCAGACTGGTTGCCTGAAACGATGACCAGGCCCCATGTCAAGAGGCCCATCAGAACTGCGCTCGTATTTGCCCTCAACATGCACGAATCCACTTTTTGGGATCTTTACCGTTTAACACAGATCCACACACCGGGCTTGACCGATGCTGCGTTCCTGCGCGGCTGAAACGTTCCGGGATCAATCGCATATACCCTTCACCCGATCTGCAACTTCGCGAATGTGTTTGCTGACCCAGGTGCCCGGCGCATCGTCGTGACCGTCCGCGAACCGGAAGCCAATCACATTGTTGGGCATGAGCACAACATAATTGCCTCCAATTCCGACCATTGCCGGAATCCGCGATTTGCATCCGCCCCGGCCTTCGAAGGGCATGAGCCAGAAACTGAGATCGTAGGTGGATTTGGTGCCATCTTCATAGGTCCAGCCGGTCGGAATGCCCCGGTCAGGTGCCGTTCCAACGCCATTGAAGCTGGCCGCGCCCCAGCGCCGCACCAGCGTGAATGGGAAAGCAGCTCGGGACCAGCCTTCGTCTCCCGGTTCCGACCAGACGCGACCGATACCGGGAATGATCCGCCACGATCCTTTGCCATCAGCCAAGAATTGCTGCCGTTCGACCGGGACAAGCCGGTCTCCAACCGTGAATACGCGTGCCGAGAATTTCGGAAAACGTGTGCTGGTGGTCACGATCTTCCCTTCAGCCATCCTCCTGCTCACCTTGAAGGACGGGGCGGAAATTTCTCCCTCCAGCTTGTGTAACGCAGGCCGTGGCTTTCCGATTGGCGCGAAATAGTCAAAGTGGATCAATTCGGCTGCACTGCCGGTTTGCAACTGCTCAACTGTCAGCTCTGCCCTTGGAGCAGGTTTAGCGGGCGGGACATGAAGGGGTTGCTCGTAATTGTCGACGTTAACTGGTGAAAGGTACCAGGTCGATGCGATTGTCGCGGCGGCTGCCGACAGCAACCCCCAGGGTTTTCTGAGTACGTTCAGAAACCAGGCCCATTTTGTTTCCAGGGACGTCCAGCTGAACGCACCTCTGCGTGGCGGTGCATAGAGCAATCTTGGATTGCTGACAGTGGAAATGAGATCTGCTGACAGATTGAGAACCAGATATATTGTTGCTGTGATCAAACCACAGGCTTGAACCAACGGCACGTCACGTGTCTTGACTGCGGTGATCAACAGCTCACCCAACCCCGGGTAAGAGAAGACGGTCTCAATGATCACCAGTCCCACAATCAGATTTCCAATCACCAGCATGATCGCATTCGCAATTGGGCCAACGGCATTGGGTAAGGCGTGGAACAAGACGATGCGGCCTGTGCCCATGCCCTTGAGTTGCGCCATCTCCACAAACGGAGCTGTGAGAATATTGATGATGCTGGCCCGCGTGAGGCGCAGGATTGGTGTTAAAGCAACAATTGCCAACGAAAGAACTGGTAGTCCGGTCCCCAACAGGCGTTCGCTGAGCGGCAGCGAGGGTTCGCAGGCCACGAAGACCGGGAAGATTTTGAAGTGCACACCCAACAGAGCCATCAGTGCATAGGCAATCACAAAATCGGGAATAGAGACAAAGGTTAAGGCGCTTGTGTTGACGAACCGGTCAAACAGGGAACCCTGCCATGCCGCAGACATAACGCCGAGGACAACGCCGATTGGAACGGCAACTGCGGTTGCCCACGCCGCCAGCCACAGCGAATGCCAGAAGCGATTGCCGACAAGTTCCGGAATATCGATGCGTGTGTACCAGGACATTCCGAAATTCCCCTGCAGAACGTTGAACAGCCATTCCCGGCAGCGCTCGGATGCACTCCGGAACAGGCCCAATTCAAACCGGGTGTTCATGATGGTTTCGGTCAGAGTGTCTCGCGATGCCGTGGCCGTCGCAAAATCCCCGGGCAGCCAGTCGGTCAGGACAAAGAAAATGACGGAAACAGCAAACAAGGTACCAGCGGCACCCACGATCTGCATCGTGGCTGCAGATGCAAATCTGCTGAGTCCTGTCAGTGTCATCCCGGGGCTCCTGCCCAAATTCTAATGCCACCCGAGAAAGGTGGCAAACGCCCTTCTTGTCTTGATCTTCCTTGCTCAGGTCCACAAGATGACCACTGGATTTGCGCCCGGATAGTTGAGGTTCAAAATGGCACTGTTGGTCGATGTGGGCATGCCCGAATGGATGGAGGACGAAGCCCTGCGCTCGGATATTCTTGGCCGCGTACCCGATGCAGATGTGCGTCTCTGTGATGACATGGGTAATGCTGACGAAATTGAGATGGCTGCCGTTATCCGTCTGCGACCGGAACTGCCCGGCCAGTTGCCCAACCTGAAACTGATCCAGAAGCTTGGCGCCGGCGTGGACACGATAGTGTCCAACCCGAACCTGCCGGAGCATGTGCGGATCACCCGTCTGAAACCCGACGCGCCTGCCCGCGAGATTGCCGAGTTCTGTGTTGCCTATGTGTTGCGGGAGCAGCGCAACATGGCATTTCACGAGGAGAAGGAGCGCCAGGGGATCTGGGAGGCAATCCCACCGCGCTACACTCCGGAAACAGCTGTTGGTGTATTGGGACTGGGCCATATTGGCGGCCGCACGGCGAGGATGTTTGCTGGTCTGGGCTTCAAGGTCATCGGCTGGAGCCGTTCGCCGAAACACACTGAAGATGTGGATTGCCGGCAGGGATTGGACGCGCTGAAACCCATGCTGGGGGAGTGCGATTATATTTGCTCAATCCTGCCCTCCACACCGGAGACGCGCGGGCTGTTCAACGCCGACATTCTGGCGGCCACAAAACAAGGTGCGGTCATTGTGAATGCGGGGCGCGGCGACCTTGTCGTGCAGGGTGATTTGCTGGCCAGCCTGGACTCGGGGCACCTCGGCGGTGCCGTTCTGGATGTGGTGGTGCCAGAGCCCCTGCCCTCGGATCATCCTTACTGGCAGCACCCGAAGGTGACAGTCACTCCGCATGTTTCCGGCTGGCATCTGGATGATGCCTTGAAGGATGTGGCGGAAAATTACCGGCGCCTGATGGCCAGAGAGCCGCTGTTGCACGAAGTTGACAGGGTGCGAGGATATTAGAAGCAAAATTCACATCACCTGTTGTTGCAGACGGGTGGGAACAAGTTAACCGAGCGGCTCGTTTCGCGTGAAGGAGCGAAGAAGCGGGCCGCTCAGTCTCAAAGGCTCACAATTCGATTGGTTCGGCAGACCGCAGGGAGAATTGCGGTGTGGAAGCTTACGCGATTCAGCGAGATCCAGCGTATGCCCATCGATCGTGAGCTTGTCCCTGATGAAGTTCAATTCGTAGATCGCCTTCGCAAGCTTGCGGCCGATCGGGCGCGCCCGATCGTAGCCTTCCGGTCTCCCCGCCACGAAAAAGCGCACCCCTGCGTTTGCAGGAGTGCGCCCTGAGTAATTGCTACTGGCTTCGTTTTAGCAATCCAGTGTGTTGTCCCGCTCCCACTGAGAAAGGTGGCGCGTGTAGTCGAGCCACTGCTCTCCTCTCAGTTTCTGGTAGGCGTTCATGAATTCGGATCCGAGGGCTTCTTCGAGTACCTTGGACTTCTTCATTCCGCGCAGGGCATCCAGCATATTGAGCGGAAGCTTCTTGGCGCCGCGCACCTTGTGGCCTTCGGTGTACATGTTGAGATCAACACGTTTGCCGGGATCGCGTTTGTTTGCCATGCCATCACGGCCTGCAGCAAGCAGCACTGCAGGGAGCAGGTAAGCATTTACCGCGCCATCTGCGAGGCGCACTTCAAAGCGGCCTTCATCCGGGATGCGGACCATGTGCGTGCGGTTGTTGCCGCCGTAGGTGACCGCGTTCGGTGACCAGCTGGCCCCCGAAGCTGTCGGGACTGCGTTGAGGCGCTTGTAGGAGTTCACGGTGGGGTTCGTGATCGCGGTCATGGCAATGGCGGAATGCATGATGCCGCCAAGGAAGTGATAACCGGTCTCGGAGATGCCAAGCTCACCGTTTGGATCATGGAAGTGGTTTTTCTTGCCGGCCTTGTCCCACAGGGAAATGTGGGCGTGGCAACCGTTGCCCGTGAGGTTTGCAAATGGCTTGGGCATGAACGTGGCGCGGAGCCCGTGCTTTTCAGCCAGCGAGCGCACCATGAACTTGAAGAAGCACATGCGGTCCGCTGTTTTTAGCGCATCGTCATAGTCCCAGTTCATTTCAAACTGGCCGTTGGCGTCCTCATGGTCGTTCTGGTACGGCCCCCAACCCAGCTCAAGCATCACATCGCAGATCTCGGTGATGAGGTCGTATCGGCGCATCAAAGCGTGCTGGTCGTAGCAAGGCTTGGATTGAGTATCCATCGCGTCAGCAATTTCAGTGCCGTCAGGATTGGCGATGAAGTATTCACACTCAACACCGTGCTTGAGATACTGGCCGTCAGCCTCAGCTGCTGCCAGTTGCCGTTTAAGAACGTTCCGCGGAGCGTGCTCCACAGGGGCTCCATCAAGCCACGGATCAGCCGCGAGCCACCCCACTTCCGGTTTCCAGGGAAGCTGGATGAGACTGTCCGGGTCAGGCAGGCCGAACATGTCGGAGTTTGCCGGGGACATATCGAGCCAGGAGGCAAAACCAGCAAAGCCGGCTCCTTCCTTCGCCATATCTCCGATAGCCTGAGCCGGTGCCAACTTGGCCCGCATTACGCCAAAAAGATCCACGTAAGAGATCAGAAAATATTTGATCCCACGGGCTTTTGCTTCTTTCTCCAGATCTAATGCCATTCGCCTCTTTCTCCTCAAAAACGGTAACGTTGGTCTTCGTTCACTTCATTGGGGTCGATTACTCAACCATTCTGCCCCGGAATCCAGCCTGTTCCTGCGAGTGGTACGCCGGCCATTGCGGCGGCTTCGACTGTAAGGGCGGCCAGATCTTCTGGTTCCAGATTGCGCACATCCGATTTGCCGTTTGCCCGGGCAAGGGTCTGAACCTCGAGCGTCAGCACACGCAGATAGTTTGCAAGCCTCTGACCGCCCTTAACCGGGTTAAGGCGTTTGGACAACTCAGGATCCTGAGTGGTTATGCCCGCAGGATCATTGCCTGCCTGGAAGTCATCATAGCACCCGGCTGCGGAACCGATCTTGCGGTATTCCTCCTCATACTGAGGATCGTTGTCACCTATCGCAATTAACGCCGCTGTGCCGATGGAAACCGCATCAGCCCCCATGGCCAGCGCCTTGGCCACATCGGCGCCAGAGCGGATGCCACCAGCGACCACGAGCTGGACCGTCCGGTGCATGTCGATGTCCTGAAGGGCACGAACAGCCTCGCGGACTGCTGCGAGGGTCGGGATGCCCACATGCTCGATAAACACATCCTGCGTTGCGGCCGTGCCGCCTTGCATGCCGTCAACAACGACAACATCAGCGCCCGCTTTCACGGCCAATGTGGTGTCGTAGTATGGTCGCGCGGCGCCGACTTTCACATAGATCGGTTTTTCCCAGGCTGTGATTTCGCGCAATTCCTGGATCTTGATTTCAAGATCGTCCGGCCCGGTCCAGTCAGGATGACGGCAGGCTGAGCGCTGGTCGATGCCTTCGGGCAGGTTGCGCATTTCAGCCACACGTTCGGTGATTTTCTGGCCAAGCAGCATGCCGCCGCCGCCCGGTTTCGCGCCCTGCCCCACGACCACCTCAATGGCGTCGGCCCTGCGCAGATCGTTCGGGTTCATGCCATAGCGGGAGGGCAAATATTGATAGACGAGCTGGGTCGAGTGGCCACGCTCTTCCTGAGTCATACCGCCATCGCCAGTTGTCGTTGAGGTCCCCATTGCGCTGGCGCCGCGGCCAAGCGCTTCCTTTGCATTGGCTGAGAGCGAGCCAAAGCTCATGCCGGCGATGGTGATCGGAATTTTCAGCTCGATCGGCTTCTTGGCGAAACGGGTGCCGAGCGCCACGGAAGTGTTGCAGCTTTCCCGGTAGCCTTCCAAAGGATATCGGGACGCACTCGCTCCAAGGAACACCAGATCATCGAATGTCGGCAACGGACGTTTGGCGCCCCAGCCTCGAATGCGATAAATGCCCGTGTTGGCAGCGCGTTGAATTTCGTGGATGGTATTGAGGTCAAACGTGTAGCTCTCACGCAAGCCCCAGTTTTGATTGCCCATGGTTCTGACCTTCCGTGGGGCTCAGTAGGCACTGAGGTTGTCAATGTTGAAGTGGTAGAGCGTGCGGGCAGAGCCGTAGCGCCTGAATTCGGACGTCTGCACATCTTCGCAGCCGGCGGCGTCCAGAAGCTCGCGAAGCTGGGCGTGGTGCTCGTCCTTCATCTCTTTTTCGATGCAGTCCGCGCCAAGGCTTGCCACCTTGCCGCGCACATAGAGCCGGGCCTCGTAGATCGAGTCGCCGAGGGCATCACCGGCATCACCGAGCACAACCAGATTTCCGGTCTGCGCCATGAAGGCGCTCATGTGGCCCACATTGCCTTTCACGACAATGTCTGCGCCTTTAAGGGAAATGCCGCAGCGAGCCGAGGCGTTGCCATCGATCACCAGTAGGCCACCATGGGCCGTTGCCGCAGCTGACTGACTGGCATTGCCTTTGATGTGCACTTTGCCGGACATCATGTTTTCGGCAAGCCCCGTGCCGGCGTTGCCGTCGACAATGATCTCGGCCTGCTTGTTCATGCCGCCGCAATAGTAGCCAACGTGACCATCCACGGTGACGTCTATTGGGCTGTCCAGCCCGCAGGCCAGGGCATGCATGCCCTTCGAGTTAGCGGCAGTGAAACTGCCAGCATCGGCTTCCTGCATTGCCTGATTGACCTGGCGGAGCGACACCTGTTCCAGATCGAATGTAGTGTTGGATCCCATCAGTGGCTCCACGAATAAATAGTTGCAGGCTCTGGTTCCCAGATATTGGCGTTGCGCGCATCGGGAAGCTGGGCGATGGCGCGGAACTCCGACGACATGGCAACCCAGTCATCATTCTCCGCGATCACGGCGGGCTTGCAGGCAATCGGGTCCCTCAAGACCGCAAAGCCGTACCGCACACCAATGGCAAAGGTGTAGAATCCATCCAACTCTTCCAGGCCGCGCTCAAGCGCTTCGTTGAGTGTGTCGCCTTCGCGGACACGGTGCGACAGATAACCGGCGGCGACCTCCGTGTCGTTCTCCGTCTGGAAGGTCTCGCCATGACGGCGCAGGTTTTCGCGCATGCGATTGTGGTTGGACATGGACCCGTTGTGCACCAGGCAGGTGTCTTCGCCCGTTGAGAACGGATGGGACCCGGCCGTGGTGATGGCCGATTCCGTCGCCATGCGCGTGTGGGCGATGGCGTGGGTGCCAGTGCGGTCTGCCAGCTTGTAGTCCACGATGACGCGGTCCGGATCGCCAATGCCCTTGTAGAGTTCGATAGACTTGCCGGCGGCGAGCACAGTCACATCAGGCGCGTTCTCAATAATCCAGCGCCGGGCGCCCATGCCTTCTGCCGGCGTCTTGAAGAGCGCGTGGTTGCCAATGGTCTCCACATCCACTTCTTCACCCATGGCTTCGGTCAGTCCCTTGGCCAGGGCATCCCAATCGGTTTCGTTCATCTTGGACAAAAGCGTGATCTTGGTGCCTTCGGCTTCATCGCCATAGACGGCAAATCCGGCCGAGTCGGGCCCGCGGTCCCGCATCTCATGCAGCATTAGGGCCGTGAGGCGGCCCAGTTCTGGCTCAAGAGCCTTGTTTTTCAAAAACAACCCAACAATTCCGCACATATCGCGCTCCGTGGTTTATCGTTGAAGGCAAGCTTTGCACTCTCAATCCGGCGGAGTCAACATAGGGAAATTATATTTCCTGACAGGAAACACAGGACCATTGATGAAATCAGACATTGTTATCATGGGAGGCGGAATCATCGGCAGCGCTGCAGCCTGCTTCCTGGCCACCTCGGGAAATGCAGGGACGATTACGGTTATCGAACCCGACCCGACCTATGCGCGGGCCTCCACGCCTGCTGGGGCTGGCGGTGTGCGGCGGTTGATGTCTCGGCCTGAGAACATCAGAATGTCCCAGTTCAGCCTGGATTTTTATGCGGATTTTCAGGCGAAAATGGCAACCGGGGATAATCCTGCAGATATTCAGTTTCGCCGCCAGGGCTATTTGTTTCTCACGGACGCAGCAGGGGAAGCGGATCTCCTCTACAATTTTGAGACCCAATCGCGCGAAGGTGTGCCGGCCGTCTTGCTCGACCGGTTCGCGCTGAAAGCCAGGTTCCCTTCCGTCGGAACCGACAACGTAGCTGTAGCCTGCCATTCCCCCGAAGACGGTTGGATCGACCCGCACGCCGCGATGATTGGTTTCCGCAAGAAGGCGCAGGCGCTTGGCGTTCGCTTTATCAAAGACAGGGTCACAGGACTTGAAGGCGGCGCCTCGTCTATCAAACAGGCACATCTGGAGAGCGGCGAGAACATTTCCGGTGATGTGTTTATCAATACTGCCGGTGCCTGGGTTGGGGAGGTGGCTGCAATGAGCGGTGCCAGCCTGCCAATCGTGCCGATGTGCAGAGTTCAACACTTCTGGAAGTGCGCGGAAAGCATTGAGCCCCTCCCCTTGATCAAGGACGATTCAGCGGCGTTTCTGAGGCCGGAAGGAGATGGCTTTTGCGGCGGGCGCCCGCCGCCCGACATTGCGCCCGGCTTCAACTGGGACATTGATCGCGGATTCTTCGCCAACTATTTCGAAGAGACTGTCTGGCCCCTGATCGCCCATATGGTTCCAAAGTTTGAAGCGGTGAAACTGGAGCGCAGCTGGCCCGGCCACTACGCGCAGAACACTTTGGACGGCAACATGATCATCGGGCGCTATTCACCAGGACATGAAAATTTGCTCACCGCATGCGGTTTTTCCGGGCACGGCATCATGCATGCGCCAGCAGTTGGACGGGCTCTGAGCGAACTGGTTTTGCATGGCCGTTATGAGACGCTGGACCTCACGCCCATGGAGTTCGGGAGAGCGGAACGGGACGAGCCCTATGCGGAGGTTGGAATCAGATGACGCCGAAACCGCACATCTTGTTCATCTGCACCGGCAATGTTTTTCGCAGCATGTCGGCGGAATATGCCCTGCGCGCGGCCTGCGAGGATGAATTACCAATCTCGATATCCTCGGCGGCCGGAACAACCAACCCGCCCCATGGAGTTCTGGATTGGGTACAGGATTATCATCTGCAGCGCGGCGTGGATGTGTCCGCACATACGCCCCGACGTTTGACCTCAGAAGTTCTGGACACTGCTGACCTCACGGTAGCGATGAGTGTTGACCATCAGGTTCGGATAGAAAGAAAATCTGGTTTGAAGGTTCCACTGTTTAACGAGATCGCATTCGGGCGTAAGGAAGCCTTGCTCGACATCTTATACCAATGGCGTGATTGATTGTCTCTCAGGCCTTTTCAACCCGGCTGCTCTCTGGATCCATGCAGACAAAGGAGGATTTCCGATGTCTGCAACTGTTGGCGGTCGTGGTGACTATGATGCTTCGACCCTTCGCGGCCTTTCCAGGACGAGTGAAGATCTCCGCCAGGCCCGGCGTTTGCTTTCGCTTGCTTGTGTTCATGACGGGATGAGCCGGGCGGATGCGGCGAAGGGGGGAAGGACCGGCAGAGCCTGAGGGACCGGGGGCAGCGGTTCAACGAAGCCGGGCCCGAAGGGGCTGTTCGACCGCCGGGTCCCGCGGCCCCAGATGCGGATGCGGCCCCGATGGCTGAACTTGCTGAGATCATCGACCCCGGGCCTCATGGAGGCTTTCAAAAAACGTCCCCCAAAGCCTTGCCTCCCCTTTGAACCACGGTCCGGCAGACAAGCCGGTCGAGGTCCGGGTTCAGGACGAGGCCAGCATCGGCCAGAAGACCGGCCGCGTCCGCATCCGGGCGCGCAAGAGGACCGAGACCGCGATGGCCGGCCGATCAGCGTTACAAATCGGCCTGCCTGTCCGGCGCGGTGTTGCGCAGACAGGGAGACCGGCGCGGCTCTGATGCTGTCATGGCTATGCTGCCATGCTGCTATGGGCGGACACTGGAACAAGGAACCTGCCTTCTCAAGGAGATCAGCCGGACCGTTGCAAAAGGCGCTCAGGCCGCCGTCCTGATGGACCGCGCGCCGGGGCACACATCCGGTGAGGTGAAGGGGCCGGAGACCTTGCCCCTGATCTTCCTGCCCGCCAGATCACCGGGGCTCGATCGGGTCGGGAAGGTCTGGCAATCTCTTCGGGAGAACGGGCTCTCCAACCGCCTCCTTGAAGATCAGGCAGACGGTCTTGCCGCCGGAAGTGATGTCTGGACCCGGCTCATGAAAGACCCAAGGGCAATCAAATCGAGCGCATCTCGCGATTGGACCCAAAACAGCCAAACCTGAGGCCCGTTAGTATGAGGTCGTGGAGAACTGGCGGGAGAATATGGATCAGGCGGTGACCTATGTCTTCAAGGTCATCGATCATATCTATGACGGCATGCCGGGCTTCAAATCCCAGATGGCAGATTTCCTGGTCGATGGTGCCCGTTCATAGAGGTCACTCGGCTTCTGGCGGGGAGACGATAATCGACAAATATACCGCTGGAAGCTTCTTCAACGCCTCCGGCCCATGTATGGCTTCGGCATCGAAGAACAGACTGTCGCCGGGCTTGAGCCGGTAGGTCTGATCAGCATGGCGGTAGGTAACATCGCCTTTGAGCATGTAGATGAACTCATGGCCGGGATGCTCAAACACGGGGTAACTGTCGGCGTCCTTTTCAAGCGTGATGAGATACGGTTCGATGTGAACCTCGCTGCGTACAGAGTGCCCAAGCAATTGATACACATGTCCGGCACGGGATCCGCGACGCTCGATGGTCAGCCCCTCCCCTGCTTTCACATAGGTCGCGTCACGCTTCTCGTCGAAGGTGCGGAAAAGGGTGGCAATGGGCGTGTTCAGGGCATTGGCCAGGGATTGCAGGGTGGCGAGGGACGGAGACGTCTGACCGTTCTCGATCTTGGAGACCATGCCGGGCGAAAGGCCGCTAACCTTGGAGAGATCGCCAATGGTCATATCCAGGCCGTTGCGCAGTTTCTTTACCTGCACGCCAATGGAGGCCTCCAATGTGGGGGCACCGGAGATGCCGGTTTGTGCACTGGTATCACTCATGCCCGCTGGATAGCACAGCCGCAGCGGCCCGCAAATGGCGAGAACTGAGCTTGCATCGTCATTGCGGGTTCCCGCGCCGCCATGCATAGTTGCGCAAGAGAACCGAGGAGGTGCGCGATGTCCGATTATGATTCCGGGAAAGCTGCTGAAATTCACCGGCATCTGCACAGCCACCTGCCCTCCGAGCCGGCGCTTAGAGTGAAGGCGCTGGAGAGCCTGTTGGTCGAAAAGGCCTGGTGGACAGCCGCACGATTGATGTCTGGATCGAGGCTTATTCGGAAGAGATCGGCCCGAAACGCGGCGCGCATATTGTTGCCAAGGCCTGGAGCGATCCGGACGACAAGGCCCGTCTGATGGCGGATGCCCCTTTTGCCATCAAAGAGCTGGGCTACCTCGGCGAGGCGACCGGACATCTGAAGGTGGTGGAAAACTCGGACGGCGTGCACAACCTCGTCGTCTGTACCTTGTGTTCCTGTTACCCATTTTCGATCCTTGGCGTTGCCCCCAACTGGTACAAGATGGCCGCCTACCGGTCGCGCGCCGTTCGGGACCCTCGCGGGGTTCTTGCCGAGTCTGGTGTTGAGATTGATGACGATACGGAGATCCGGGTCTGGGACAGCACTGCGGAACTCAGATACCTGGTATTGCCTCAACGCCCGGATGGGACAGACGATCTTGCCGAAGCTGAACTGGCCGCTCTGGTCACCCGGAATTCGATGATCGGCACGGACCGGGGATCTGGCAGCCGGAGAGGATGCGTGATGGACGGACCTCATGACCTCGGCGGCAAGGAAGGCTTTGGCCCGATCCAGGTCGATGAACCTGATGCAGCGTTCCACAAGGAGTGGGAAGGCCGGATGTGGGGGCCAAAGGTTCTCACCCTGGAGGACACGCTCGCCATTGATGCCAAGAGCGGAACCAGTTATCAGCGCGACATTGAAGAAGCTCCGAAATTCACGTCGGGGGAAGCGGTTCGCACACAGCCGTTTACCCGGCAACACCACACACGGTTGCCCGCCTATACCCGGGGCAAACGCGGCATTATCCACGACCATCACGGCGCGCACGTCTTCCCTGATGAATGCGCCAAAGGAAACGAAGTGGCTCAGCACCTCTATTCGGTGGTTTTCAACGCCGAAGAACTTTGGCCGGAAGGTTCCGGCAAACGGGACCGGGTATTTATCGATCTCTGGGAGAGTTACCTTGAACCTGCCTGATGTCGAGGGTCTGAAACCTCTGAAACGAGCGGATGCGGAGCCCGTGTTTGACGAGCTCTGGCAGGCGCAGGTTCTGGCCATGGCAGACAATCTGGTGAGGCAGGGTAAGTTTTCGGCGCAGACTGGGGCGCAGACTGGTCAGACACTCTCGGCGCAGAACTGAAAAACTCAGAGGCCGCGGGCGATGAAGACAATGTGGCGACGTATTACGCGGCGGCCTTGCGCGCACTGGAGAGCTTGCTGGATGGCGCAGGCGCGGTGCCTGCGGACGATTTGACGGCGCGCCGCGATGCGTGGGCGTGGGAGCAGGCTTACCTCTCCACGCCTCACGGCGCACCTGTCGAACTCAAATGAAGCCCACTTACGGCTTGATGTAGGTGTAGCCTTTTTGTTGCAGGTATGAGAGTTCCGCAACGCCGCTTGGCACGATATCTTCTTCGAATACCTCGAACAGGTCGTTCTCATAGCTGATCTTGCGGCCCCGCAAGGTGTTTGCACAAACGTGGAAGTTTACATTCTGCGACTTCAGGCTGGCGACGGCACCTTCAAGCTTGTCGTTCTTCTTCGCACTCATCAACAGACCAAGACCATTGCCGTGCAGCACGACTTTGATCTCCATGTTGTCCGCACCAACTGCGTTGATGTGGTTCTGGATGTTGCGCATGGCGCCGCGGTATTTCTTGTCCTTGTCCCCACCATTGTAGTTGATGTGATAGACGACTTTCTGTTTGCCGTAGCGTTCGCCGGCATTTGCATCAGCGACGATCGCGAGCATCATGCCAATGGCTGCCAGTGATGAAACGGCGAATGTAAAGAGACGGTTCATGGTTTCCTCCTTGCGGGTTGTGGCCCGGGTATTGGGAGCTTGCGCCCCGTACGTAGCAAGGAGTGTGTCACCGTGCCTGTGAGATGGCAAGGAAAATATACGGAGATGTGAATTTGAAAGAGCCGCAGCCAATCTCCGCTCGTTCAGTGAGTTCTGCTTGATCTTGATCGCACGAAAAGAGCCCGGCCAATCGTTCTGAAACACCAGCAAAGCGTTGCTGCGATCACCCAGAGCACTGGATGAGCTTTCGCATCATTTTGCGCTTATACTCGTTGGCCTCTTTCTACTGTTGAGGAACCTGTCCGCTCTCCTTGTGGTCATGAAAATGATAGTCGATCTCGTGGTACAAAGTTGCTTCTGGTCTGAGCCGCCGCGACCAACGCGCAATGTATCGCGACACTTCATGACGTGAATCAATATCTTGTTGCTCAAATATCTCAATACCACGCGCACTAATCTGGCGGAAATCGTTGAGGGAGAAACGCTGCAGGGCTCTCAACCCACTCTCAACGAGCAGGTCGCACGTGTTCGAAAGAGCCCGCGTCAGAAATTTCGAAGATGCTTCCTCATCAAGATCGTGCAGCAAAGTCGCAAGCCCAATGACCACTTTGGCGGCCTCGGGCCGATCGAATGTTTGGAGTTCAATGCGGTCGAGCTCTCCAACAAGCAATGGAACCGCTTGTGCTCCGGAGCTGTATATGAATGCATGCTGTGGCCGGTACATGCGGTGATCGCCCAGCATTAACCCCTGCTTAAGCCGCAGTATTGCCGATTTGATTTCTTCAGTATTCGTTTTTGTCTGTATGCAGTCCGTTCCAATATCCAACATCAAGTCTAGATATGGGGATTGGCAGCTGTTTTTTCAAATTCACCCAAGTTATGAAGCATTTCGACTATCTGTCTTGTTTCCAGTACTGATCCCGGATTTCACGCTTCAGGAGCTTGTGTTTGATAGGAACAGGGCACGGCGTGGCGCGGCGTGCAAGGCAATTTGCTGGGAACTGCAATCATATTTCAGGCGCACCTCATCCCGCAGTTTGAGCATGCGGACAAACATGGCGGGCACCCATTGGCTGTGGGTGATCGCCTGCTGTTCGATCAATTGCAGAGCGCGTTCCGCATCGAATTTCTTCATCACAGTCACACTCCCGCCAAGCTTGATCACGGCCATCGAATGGCGCAAGGGCGCAGCATGATAGAGAGGAGCCGGAGAGAAGTACTGTGTTTCGTCGGTGTAGCTGAACAGACCGCCCAGGAGCTTGACGAGCATGGTTCCCTGTCCCGGCGGTACGTCAAGCCTGCTCCCGCCTGATGCCTTTCGGGCACCCCGTCGTGCCGGATGAGTACAGCATATCGAGGCCCTGATGCTCATCGGCGATCCGCGTCCCGGGCTGCGCGGCAATAGCGGCGTCCCAGCGTTCGCATCCCGCGATGGACTCGCCTATCATGAAGCAATGCGCAATTTCGGGCAGTTCCTCACTGAGCGCCTCGGCGATCTCCGCCTTTGCTGCTGAGACGATCCAGAGACTTACCCCGCAATGGGCTGCAATGTGGACGGCTTCGCCGGCGGTAGCGTGGGTGCTGATGGCCGTGTAATAGAGGCCGGCGCGGTCAGCGGCAAAACAGATTTCCAGGAACTGGCGGCAATTCTCCGAGAGCAACACGATATGACCACCACGCTGAACACCGCATGATCTGAAGAGGTGGGCGGCCTGATTGCTTCGTTCTTCGAGCTGTTTGAACGTGACGCTTTCGCCCGTTTCGACGATGGAGAAAGCAACTTTGTCCGGATGTTGCTCGACTGGCGAGATCGGATAGAGCAATCGGTCATATCCCCTCACCTCACATCTTTCACGTGGCGACTTGTGATGCGTTCCAGGAGCATTTCCGTGGAACCATCCGTGAAGCTCACGATGCGCGCCGCCAACTGGTGCCGGCCGAACGGATAATGATCGCGCAGGCCCTCCGCTCCCATCAGTTGCGCCAGAGCCGGCAGGTGGCGTTCGGCCATTCGGGTTGCGAAAATCTTTGTGCGGGCAGCTTCAAACTGGGCGTTCTGTTCCAGGTCGATCAGGCCTGAGGCCTCGGCTACCATCAATCGGGCGGCAGCCAGGTCCACCTCCGCATCACCCAGCGGCCAACGCCAGCCCTGATGTTCTGCAAGGCGTTTGCCGAATGTCTTGCGTTCCCGGCCATAGGCGGCGGCAATCTTCAGGGCAGAAGCCACCATCCCGCAGCACATGGCCGCCACATAGATCCGCGCCCCATTGATTTCGTGCAGAGCAGCCTTGAAGGCCTCACCCGGTGGCTGGAGGGCCTCGTTGGCCATGACCTGATAGTTCTTCAATTCGAACCCGCCAACGCCAATCGACGTTTGAGACACAAGTCTGGCCGGATCGGATCTGATAAATCCTTCTCTTTGGCCATCCACCAGAAATGCGCCGATCCCCCTGCCCCCACTGCCCGGCTCGGTCTGGGCGAAGACAACCAGCACGTCAGAAGCAACCGTGTTGATAATCCATTCCTTACGGCCATTCAGGCTCCAACCCTCGGCGTTGGGTGCGGCTGTTGTGGTAATCGCGGCGAAATCAGAGCCAGCTTGAGGTTCGGTCAGAGCGGTGCTTCCCAAGCGTTTCGCGGTTAGCAGATCCGGGAGATAGCGCGCTGCAACCTCGCGATCGGCACCGCGTGCGAGCTTGTGCGCAACGTTGTGGGTGTTCAACAGCGCCATGGCAAAACCGAAATCTGCTCCGGCCAGAATCTCGGCAAGCTTCGCCTTGCAGGAAAATGAAAACCCTTGCCCGCCCATATCCACAGGCACCTGAATGCCGACCAAACCGAGCTCTGCGGCGTCATTCAGTATATCATGGCAGAAGGCATTTTCGCGGTCCCACCGGGCCGCGGACGAAACCACAACTTCTGCAGCAAAGTCTTTTGCCCTTGCCAACAGCGCGTCTTCTTGTTCCATCATTTCGGGTGGCATCCGGGTTTCGGGATCCACGGGAAGAGCGGCCGCCCGCTTCATGCGTGTTGATGCGCACGGAGCGTAAAAGCCATCTTGTTACTGTCCTTCAGTCTTCTTGCGATACATGCCTTGCGCGATGCGGTCGATGACCATCGCACAGAACAGAATTGCAAGACCGCCGAGGAGACCCTGGCCCTTCGCTGCATATTGCAGAGCTTCCAGGATAACGGCGCCCAGACCTTCCGCACCGATCAGCGACGCGATCACAACCATCGACAGGCTCATCAGAATGGTCTGGTTGATACCGGTCATGATGGACGGCATGGCAAGCGGGATCTCAACATTGGTCAACAATTGCCAACGCGAACACCCGAAGGCTACAGCAGCCTCTTTCGTTGCTTCCGGCACGCCGCGCATACCAAGCGCAGTCAGACGGATCACCGGCGGCATCGCAAAGATGATGGTCGCCAGAACGCCTGGAGGCTTACCCGTTCCAAAGAACGCAATGATCGGGATGAGATACACAAACGCCGGCATTGTCTGCATGAAGTCCAGCACCGGTTCTGCAAAAGCGTAAGCGCGTTTGGACTTGCCAAACCAAATGCCGAGCGGGATGCCGAAGATGATGCAAAGCGCGGCACCAGCCCCAATCAATGCCACTGTGATCATGGACAGTTCCCACAGTCCCATAAACGCCAGATAGGCCAGTGATGCTGCCGTAAAGATCGCAACACGCGCGCCGGCAAGGCGGAACGCCATAACTATGATAACAATCATCACCACAGGCCACGGTGTCTGGATCAGGATAACTTCCATGAAATCAAGGACCGCCCGGATGGAGGCCGTAACACCCTTGAAGACTGTACCGAACTCCACGGAAAGCCAGTCAAAGGTTGCATCACCCTGTTTGGCCCAGGCTGCATAGATTTCCTTCTTCACCGGGAACTCGGTTACCGGGATGCGGCCGCCAAGGAATCCGCCTGTCAAAGAACTCAAGATCTTGTCAGGATTGGTTATCGTGAATCTGAACAATGTTAGCGGCCAAATCGCGGCCAGCAACACCGCACCAAAAATGGCGCTTCCGTTGTTTGGCCCGGCCTGAACGGCCTTCGAATTTGCGCGCCAGGTCAGGTATTGCTTCTCATAGGTGATGTTGGCGTAAAAACCTTCGATCACCTTGACGATGATAAGCAGTGCTAACCCCGTCAGAAGGATCGTCGTCGCCTGGGTCGCCGCCGCGTCGGCCGCTTCCTGGGCCCTGCCAACAACCTTCTTGAGGTTTTCTGCAATCCGCAGTGCACCATCAGCCGCCGCCTGATCGCCAGCGGCCAATGCTTCCTTGGCTTGCTGTTCACGTTTGGCAATGTTAGCACTCAGTCGTTCGACTTTCGCGATCTGGTCTGCACCAAGCTCGCCCCAGAGGCCACGACCCAACTGCACGAATGCGAAGAGTTCCAGAACCAGGAAGGTCCAGAAGAATCCCCAGACGCCTCTCCAGGCGCCCCACATCGGACCAAACAGAGCAGCCACAGGGTTCCAGGACCACGCAAAACCCGTGGTGCCCTGAATCTTGTCGAATTCTGCTGTGTAGTATTCCTGACTTTCTTTTACGAAACCGCCAACGGAATGATCTTCCTCGCTGGCGCCAAGTTCGAGGCCTGTATCGGTCATGCTTTGCCTCCCTGAATGCCTTTCAGAAGAATTGATTTGTTGACCACGCCAACGTCCTTGCCCTTGTCATTGGTGATGACAATTGGCTGTTCTGTTTCGGTCGACATATCAATCAGGTGGTCAAGATCCGTGTCATGTGGAGCACGGGGCGCCTTTTTAAGGTTCTCACCGCGTGCGGGTTTGTACTTTAAGATATTCTCCATGATGGAATGGGCAAACACCAGCTTCAGCTTGGAGATGCCTTCCACGAAGTCTTTCACGTAGTCATCAGCCGGCTTCGTCACGATGTCTTCCGGCGTGCCGATCTGCACAATGCGGCCATCCTTCATGATTGCAATGCGATTGCCAATTCGGATGGCTTCATCAAGATCATGAGTGATGAAGATCGTCGTCTTGTTCAGCTCCGCCGAGAGCGCCATGAACTGGTCTTGCAACTGGCGACGGATGAGCGGGTCGAGCGCCGAGAACGGTTCGTCCATCAGCAGGACTTCCGGGTCGGAGGCCAACGCACGGGCAAGACCCACGCGTTGCTGCATACCGCCAGAGAGTTCCCTAGGGAACCGGTCTTCATAGCCGTCCAGGTTCACCTTGCTCAGGCAATCCATGGAGGTGGCCCACCGCTTGGATTTAGGTTCGCCGCGAACCTGCAGCGGGAAGCCTACGTTGTCGCGGACGGTACGGTGGGGCAGCAACGCCATGTGCTGGAACACCATACCAATGTGCATGGCCCGCATTTCGCGGAGTTCTTCGGCGTTCAGGCCCAGAACGTCTTTACCCAGCATCATGATGGAACCAGCGGTTGGTTCAATCAGCCGGTTCAGATGGCGGACCAAGGTCGATTTGCCAGAGCCGGAAAGCCCCATGATGCAGAAGATTTCCCCACGCGGCACAGAAAACGAGCAGTCGGCAATGCCAACCACACATTGAAACTTCGCCAAAACTTCTGCTTTTGAAAGATCGTCTTTCTGAATGGCAGCCATGGCTTCATCAGCCCTGTCGCCAAAAATTTTCCAGACGCCCTCCAGTTTGATGACTTCTTCGTCACTCACGGCCGGTACCTCTCAGCCTTATGCGGCCTAAATGCGGCCACGCCCTCACCAAAAATTTCTGAAAAATAAAAGATGGGCGGCGCGAAATCATGCGCCGCCCATTTAAACAGACGTCTTATTTCAGCCAGCTATCAACAGTCTTGGCGTTTTCAGCAACCCACTTCTTGGCGAAAGCAGCAGGATCCTGCTTTTCAACAACCAGTGCGTAGGTCATTGCAGACACTGTGTCGGTGTCGAGCTTCACACTGTGCAGCATCTTGGCAGCAGCCGGATGGCTCTTTTCAAGAGAAGCAGCATAGTGAATGTGCAGGTAAGCTGTGTTCCAGGCAACACCAGCGCTGGACTTTTCGAGCCATTCCGGATCGTCAGTCGGCTGGATCACATTCCACTTGGCTTTGTCATATGCAGGCTCTTTCAGGATAACGAGATCATGCAGAGCGAACATGTGGTGAGGCGTATAGCAGAAGAAAACAATGTTTTCTTTCTTGGCAACAGCGTTGTCCACTTCGGCCATAGCCAGAGTTTCGTCCATTTCCTTCAGCTTCATCGTTTCGGTATAGCCGTAAGATTTAGCGCGGATTTTTTCGATGTTTGTCGACGCCCAGCCAGCTGCGCCAATCCAGATTTCGCCTTTGCCGTCACCATCGGTGTCGAAGTTCTTGGCCATGTCAGGGTTTGACAATTGAGCCAGGTCCTTGATGCCTGTGCGCTCAGCAGTGCCTTTGGTTACGCACATAGCCTGGTCACCAGCAACGCCAGCAGGTGTCTGGCGAACGGTCTTTTTCTCTATTACAAACTTGTTGTTGAGATTGACCTGGTTCGGAAGCCACACTTCCGGGTGAACGTGCATGGAACCGGAGTCCATGGCTTCGAAGACAACAGGGTTCGTGCCGTTCTGCAGTTCGACTTCGAGACCCAGGTTTTCTTCCATCACAGTCTTGAGAACGTGTGCAGTCACACGAACGGACGGCCAGTTCGGCACACCGATGACAACGTCAGCGGCCTGGGCCGATACGCTGCCCATAAGAGCCAGCGCAACACCCGTACCAAAAATTGATTTAGTCACTTTCATCTGAGGTAAACTCCTTTTTCTCCCAGTACCCTCATTGACAAACATGTGCTTGCCAATATTTTTGCCCCTTTGAGGCGAGGCATCACCATATCGCGCTCTAAAGAATTAGTTAAGGGCCAAAAAACCGTAACACACCATCCAATTGCAACATGGTGAAGAACGCTTGCATCCTGCAGGGCAGCGTTGCAAAGAGATCGAATTCAATACGTGACACAGTGACAGGTGAATTTGAGATGGCATTGGAAACAGGCGCAGCCGAGCAACAGGTCCTTGAAACAACATACTGGTGGGGCGTTCCAACGCTGTTCAGATGCCCTCACGATGCAGACTTGGCCAATTGCGATATTGGCCTAGTGGGCATTCCGCATAGCGCTGGGAATGGCACCACTGAGCACGACCAACACCTCGGACCACGCGCGGTCCGCAACGTGTCCTCGTCTGCGCGGCGTGTTCATAACAAGTTCGAACTGTCTCCCTGGGACGTGTGCCGGATCAATGATCTGGGCGACGTGCCCCTTCCCGAAGTAAACAACAACGAACTCTGCATTGAGCGGATGACCGATTATTTCAAGGCAGTGAGTGCCGCTGGCGTGCGTCCGGTCTCAATCGGCGGCGACCATGGAATTACCGGGGGCATTTTGCAGGGACTTGCCGGCAAAGGATCCAGACTGACCAATGATCAGCCGGTGGCACTCCTGCATCTGGATGCACACACCGATACCTACGACCAGCTCGACCATTTCCTGGGCGCGAAAAAGTCCGCCGCTCACTGGGGCAGTTATCTGATGAAGCAGGGCCAGGTGGACGCCACCAAGAGCACGCAGATCGGGCTGCGCGGCAATACCCGCTCGCTGGACTGGCTCCAGCCAAGTTATGATCTTGGCTATGAAGTCATCACGATTGACCGGTATCGGGAAATGGGCCCGGCTGCCTGCATCGACATCATCCGGGAGCGCATTGACGATGCTCCGGTTTACATTACATTTGATCTGGATTGCCTGGATCCAACAATCGCACCGGGGGTTTCAAATCTGGAACCAGGTTGCCAGGGCTTCATGATCGACCAGGCGATTGAACTTGTGCAATCCGTGCGCGGCCTGAACGTTGTTGGCGGGGACGTGGTCTGCCTGATGCCGACCAAGGACAGCCCGAACAACATTACCGCCATGGTGGCTGCTGCCGTCATGTTTGAAATGATCAGCCTGATCGCAGCCCGGCTTTCAACGGCCTCCTGACGCGCCAGAGTAAAATTGCCATGTCACTTCTCCTCGGGATCGACACCGGCGGCACGTACACGGATGCCGTTCTGTTTGATGAAGACAAGGGTGTGCTGGAAACGGCCAAGTCGCTCACGACCCGTCACGACCTCTCGGTCGGGATTGGCGGGGCGGTTTCGGCGGCGCTGGAGAAATCAGGCGTGCCTGCGTCCGGGATTGGTCTGGTCTCGCTTTCCACCACGCTTGCGACCAATGCCCTGGTTGAAGGTCAGGGCGGGCGCGTGTGTCTCGTTCTCATCGGTTTCGATGAAAGCGCCCTCACCCGGGCCGGTCTCGCCGAAGCACTAAAAGATGATCCCCATGTCATCGTCGCTGGCGGCCACAATGCAGATGGTTCGCAGGCCAACGCGTTTGATGAAGAATATTTGCGGTCTTCACTGACTGCACTAAAGGGACAGATTTCGGCTGTAGCCGTCGCAGGTCAGTTTGCCGTTCGCAACCCGGCGCATGAAATTGCAGCGCGCGATCTGATTTGGGAATTGACCGGCCTGCCGGTCACCTGCAGCCACGAGCTCTCGAGCAAATTGGATGGTCCGCGGCGCGCCCTCACCTGTGTCCTGAACACCCGGCTAATCAGCCTGATCCACCACCTCATCACCTCGGCTAAAAAACATTTCAATGAAGTTGGCATTGATGCGCCTGTGATGGTTGTACGTGGGGATGGTGCGCTGATCTCGGCTGATGTGGCCAAACTCAAGCCGATCGAAACAATTCTCTCCGGGCCCGCCGCAAGTGTTGTTGGCGCCTCGTGGCTGACGGAGGAGAAGAATGCGATCGTCTCCGATATTGGTGGAACCACGACAGACTCTGCTGTGCTCCAGGACGGGCAACCAAGGCTCGATACACAAGGGGCAACCGTTGGCGGCTGGCGCACGATGGTGGAAGCGGTCGACATGCACACCATTGGTCTCGGCGGGGACAGCGAGGTGCGGGTGGTGCCACAAGGCACCAAATTGCGGCTTGAACTGGGACCGCGCCGGGTTATTCCACTTTGCCTGTTTGCATCGAACCATCCTGACCTGGTGCACGGCACACTGGAGCGGCAATCCAAACGCGGGCGGCATGAGGATTATGACGGCGTTTTTGTGAGTGCAGTTGGACGGAAAAGTGCGCACCTCGCCGCGCTTGCGGACAAGGAGCAGGAACTGCTGGATCGCATCACGGCCGAGCCAATGGCTCTGGACAAGGCGTTGACCACACGCATGCAACCGGGCACACTCAACAAGCTGGTCTCGCGCGGGCTTGTCATACTGTCTGCCGTTACGCCAACGGATGCGTCCCACTTGTTGGGCACCTACAACACGTGGGACGTGGACGCCGCGCGGAAGGGCTTGGCTCATTTCGCCTCACGGCGGGACGGGCTCGGCCAGGCTTACATGCAAAATACGGAGGCTCTCGCGAGGGCAATCATCCAGACACTGGAACTGAATTCTGCCCAGGCACTCATCACGCAAGCCATGCGCGATGATGGACATGATGACCCCTCCCCGGCCTTTTTTGCGTTAAACCGGACAGCTGAAGGGAAAGGTGCCGGGTTGGTGGATTTTCAAATGAAGCTGAAAATTCCGGTGATCGGATTGGGGGCGTCTGCACCGATCTACTATCCAGGCGTAACCGAATTGCTCGGCACGAACGCGGTCATCCCGGAGCATGCCGATGTGGCCAACGCTGTGGGGGCGGTTGCAGGTCAGGTGCGGATTATCCGCGATGCACTGATCACGCAGCCGGATGAGGGGCGGTTCCGGGTGTTCCTGGCGGACGGCGCAAATCCGCCAAAGGATTTCATCAATTTGGACGCGGCGCTGGAAGAAACGAAGTCGCGCCTCGACACCGAAGTGCGCGAAGCCGCCATCGCGGCCGGCGCGGGCGACATCTCTGTGACGTTCTCCCGTGCAGACAAGATGGCAGACATCGAGGGCCGGCAAACCCTAATCGAATCCCAACTCACTGCTACTGCCTCGGGTCGTCCGCGGATTGCAGTTTGAGAAAGGAGGAAGCAAATCGCACCCACAGTTCAACACAGCGTACGAAACAGCATGCGCATGGACGAACGCACGTTCCGACTTGAGGACGACGCACTCGTCTGGACGGAAGGTAGGCGGCACACAGGTCTTGCCGTATAAAACCTTACGCAGCTTAACCTTGTGACCTGCTTGGCCGACATGGTTGATCCAGGAGATATCCATGGCCAATTGACAATTCGGCATGCGTCTGGCGCCAGCGTCAAAATCCGGTCCCATCATTTCATGTCACTCGGCTCCTTCGAAAACCGGGCAAAGACTTGTGCACCTTTTGTGCGTGCCTTGTGTCTCCGTGTGTCCGATGCGAATCCGGAGGCGAAGTTTTTGACCGGCGGCACGGGATTCCGGACATTGTGGCTCACGTTGGCGGTGCTTATCGGGCTCGTGGAAGCCGCTCTGATACCTAATCTGATCTTCGGTCCCTGGCGCGCGGACATCGCGCCCTGGCGGTGCTGCGGCACTGCTCATCGCCTGGACCGCGTGGAAAAAGGCAAAACAGAACACCCCGGCCCCCTTCTCCCCAACCGATCCGCCTAGCGGGTTGATCGATTTGGGCTGAAGCTTGCGATGAGGATGGTGTCGATATCAGGCAGAGCCCAGCTCTCTCGACCTACCACCGCCAATCCGGCTGCCCCCTCTTCCCTCTCACCTTAACAGCGGGCGATCACAACCAAGTCCACCTTTAACGTGTTTGCAAGGTGCGCAGCTTCACAGCTGATGCAATATAGATGTAAGCTGCCCGGCTCACGCCAACGGACAGGAATATGCATATGAGCGGCTATAAGAGGCTTACAGAAAACAAGGCGCTCAAGGTGGGCACCTATATTGGGGAGTTTGCCACGCCCGGCATGGGGCCGATGCTGAAGGAGGCGGGGGCCGAATTTGCTTTCGTGGATATGGAGCACAGCGCGTTCAACTTTGAGACCGCCAAGGCTCTGCTGCGCAGCCTGCACGATCATCACATCGCCACGGTGCTGCGGGTGCCCTCCAAGCTACCGCATCACCTGGGGCTCGCCTGCGATATCGGTGCGCAAGGGGTCATGCTGCCCATGCTCGCCACGCAGGCGGAAGCAAAGGCAGGCGTGGACGCCATCAAGTACCCTCCTCTTGGCAAGCGCGGATGCGCCTTCGCCATTGCACACGATGATTATGCACCGGGGCCAGTTCTGGAGACGATGGAGGCCGCCAACGGCAAGATCACCTTGGTGCCGCTAATAGAGACGGCTGACGGGGTTGAGAACTGCGAGGCAATCGCGGCGACGGATGGCGTGGACTGCATCTGGGTTGGCCACTTTGATCTGAGCGCTTCGCTCGGCATCCCGGCGCAGTTTGACCATCCCGGTTTTGTGGCAGCGGAGAAACGGATCATGGATGCTGCGAAGGCGAACGGCAAGAGCCTCGGGCGTCTCGCCACCAGCGTGGACGAGTGCCGGGCGCTGCATGCGCGCGGTTATGATTTCATCTGCTACTCCGGCGACATCTGGCTCTATCAATCCGCTTTGCGCGAGGGATTTGCTGCAATACGCGCACAAGGAGACGCCTAGATGGCCAGGTTCAAGGTGGCGCTCAGCGCCGATTTCCGCAAACCGGACGGCTCACCGGCGTTCCCCAGTTTTGACCTTTCGCCACTGGAGGAGGATGAGCGGGTGGACTGGTCCTACGTGCCTGTGACGGATGGGCGTATCGCGTCGACGGATATTGAAGGATTTGACGCGCTGATCCTGCTGGCTGCACGGTTCGATGCGGACAGTTTTCCGGGCGATGGACGTTTGGCTCTGATCGCCCGGTTCGGGGTTGGCTACGACACGGTCGATGTGGCGGCCTGCGATGCCAATGATGTTGCTCTGGTCATTACACCCGGCGGTGTGCGGCGCCCTGTGGCCGTGTCGATCATCACCTACATTCTGGCGCTGTCGGGCAGATTGCTGATCAAGGACCGGCTGACACGGGCCGGACCGGAAGGCTGGACCCAGCGCGGCGCGCATATGGGCATAGGGATCGCCGGGCTGACGCTGGGCTCAATCGGCATCGGCAATATCGGGGCGGAGATGTTCGGGCTGGCGAGGTCATTTGATATGAAGTTCATTGCCCATGATCCGCATGCGGATGCTACAGTTGCCAAGGAGCTGGGTGTCGAGTTAGTGGCTTTGGATTATGTGTTCAGGCAGTCGGACTTCGTGGCCGTGAATTGTCCGCTGACACCAGACACCGAAAAGCTGGTGAATGCCGAGCGCATTGCTTTAATGAAACCAAGTGCGTTTCTCATCAACACAGCCCGCGGACCTATCGTTGATCAATCAGCACTCACGCAAGCGCTTCAAGATGGTCGCATTGCCGGCGCCGGGCTGGACGTATTCGAAAAAGAACCATCATGCGCTAATGATCCTCTGTTCCAGCTGGACAATGTCATCGTCACGCCTCATTCGATCTGCTGGACAGACCAATGCTTCGCGGGGATTGGTGCGGATGATGTGCAGGCTGTGTTTGATGTGATCGAAGGACGGGTTCCGGAAGGGATTGTGAATGGCGGCGTTATTCAGAATGAAAACTGGTTAGAGAAACTGAAAGCGCTTGGGAGGGGGTGATTTTGTCAAATCATCCCCGTGCTGAAGAGGTATAATTTTGTTGAGGGCCACGGCAGCGGACAATATCGGGAATTTTCCACTTTCTTTCCGAAGTTCTGAGCTGGTTGTTTCCGGCATTTTTTACAAATATGTCTTGCAACATATGCAATGACGCGGCGGTCATAAGCAGGCTGGATAGAGCGCCACTCACACGGCTTGACGCTGGCAGCAATGCAGAGCCTGGCGAGCCACAGATATCCGCTGCGCGCTGAAGACATCCAAATCCTTCGCGACGGCCGGGCTGAAACAATGCCGGCAAAGCGGACTGTTAAGAACTTTCAACTCTTGACGCATTGGTGTCCAAAACAGACTTGTGCGACCTTGAGTAACCCTTTGCGGTTGACGGTCTTTCATGGCATGCCGCAAAAGCAATTTTCCGCGGTTTTCATTGAATAGAACTGCCTTATACCAATGGCGTGATTGATTGTCTCTCAGGCCTTTTCAACCCGGCTGCTCTCTGGATCCATGCAGACACAGCAGGATTTCCGATGTCTGCAGCTGTTGGCGATCGTGATGACTATGATGCCTTGACCCTTCGCGGCCTTTCCAGGACGAGCGAAGATCTCCGTCAGGCCCGGCGTTTGCTTTCGCTTGCTTGTGGTTATGACGGGATGAGCCGGACGGATGCGGCGAAGGGGGGTGGGAGGGACCGGCAGAGCCCGAGGGACCGGAAGCACCGGTTCAACGAAACCGGGCCCGAAGGGCTGTTCGACCGCCGGGTCCCGCGGCCCCGATGGCTGAACTTGCTGAGATCATCGAACCCGGCCCCTGCCTTGAGCATGACGCTTGAGCCTGACGGGGGGGGTCGCTGGAGACGACTTGACCTGCAACGGGGGAGCGAAGACCGGTTTGGTGTTGTCTCTCACGAGAGGATCCTCTCCAGGCTGCTTGCAACGCCCGGCTTTTCCCGCATCACCGGGCGCCCGCAACACCCGGCCCAGGCCCCGGGCCTCATGGAGGCTTTCAAAAAAACGTCCCCCAAAGCCTTGTCTCCCCTTTGAACCACGGTCCGGCAGACAAGCCGGTCGAGGTCCGGGTTCAGGATGAGGCCCGCATCGGCCAGAAGAACGGCCGCGTCCGCATCCGGGCGCGCAAGGGGACGAGACCGCGATGGCCGGCCGGTCAGCGTTACAAATCGGCCTGCCTGTTCGGCGCGGTGTGCGCAGACAGGGAGACCGGCGCGGCCCTGATGCTGCCATGGGGGCGGACACTGGAACAAGGAACCTGCCTCTCAAGGAGATCCGCCGGGCCGTTGCAAAAGGCGCTCAGGCCGCCATCCTGATGGACCGCGCGCCGTGGCACACATCCGGCGAGGTGAAGGGGCCGAAGACCCACCCTGATCTTCCTGCCCGCCAGATCACCGGGGCTCAATCGGGGTGAGAAGGTCTGGCAATCTCTTCGGGAGAACGGGCTCTCCAACCGCCTCTTTGAAGATCAGGCAGACGGTCTTGCCACCGGATGTGATGCCTGGACCCGGCTCATGAAAGAACCAATGGCAATTCAATCAGGCGCATCTCGCGATTGGACCCAAAACGGCCAAACCTGAGGCCCGTTAGTATAATTCTGGGCTTTGTCGGATGCCTGAGAACACGGCCGTCCAGTTCTTGGCGGCACTTACCGTGAGCGCCGAAACAGACCGCTTTGGTTTATGATTTGGACCGAAAAGTTGACGTCCCGTTGATTCCATGTTGCCGCCCATGGCGTGAGATGTTATAATATAACAATTTTGAATTCCACCCAAGGAGAACCCTTCCATGCGACTTCTGCTGACCACTGCACTTGTCACCTGTCTGCCTGTTTTGACCATTGCCGCAGAGGATGAACACAAGGAACTTGACGCACATGAGCACGGCGCAGGCGTTTTTAACGTCGCGATAGAAGGCAAATTCCTCGCCATGGAGCTCGAGGCGCCCGGCGCTGATATTGTCGGGTTCGAACACCCGGCCCACTCGGACAAGGACAAGGCGGCCATCAGGGATGCCAAATCCACTTTGAGGGACCTTGCAAAGATCGTTGCACTTCCCGCGGCGGCTGATTGCAAGCTCACCGCCACAAACGTCGCGCTCCACACAGAAGGGGAAGACGAAGATCACGATGGTCATGATCATGATCACGAAAAGCATGCTGAGGAGGAACCCGGGCACACTGAATTTCACGCCGAGTATCAGTTGAACTGCGCAAACCCGGAAAACCTTAAGACTCTCTCGTTCACTTACTTCGAGACTTTCAAAAATGCCCAGAAGCTGAGTGTCAGCATCGTGAGCTCAAGTTCACAGAAGAAAGCTGAAGCAACGCACGACAATGCCGCGATTAGTCTCGGTGGTTCCAGCTAGGTCGAACGACCTTCGTTGCTGTCTAATTTAGGATCCAAAAGCCCCTCACCTCCGGCCCATTCAGTGCTGTGGTGAAGGGCAGTTTTCGTTGAACGCAGGGGGCAATCAAGAAATGCGTTTGCTGCTCAAGCTGTCTTGATTTGATATTTCTGGTTCTTATACCGGCTGCTTTGGCAGCACCTACCAACGTTTTGGTTTGGGGAGATTTGGTGCCGAAATTCAAAGAAGATTTGAAGAACCCATTCGAGGAATTGGAGCTCTACCGGCAGCTGGAATTTGAAACCATCCAATGGACGCGCTCGCTCACTGAGGAATAACGCAATACCGAAGATGGAAAGTTCGGTCTGCAAGATGCGGCCGAATTCGAACAGGCGTTACGCAAGGAAGGCATCGACGTCGACAAGTTGATTGTTGAATACGAAACCTGGAAGAAAGCGGTCGCACAGCGTGGACAACAAGTCGTACAAGGTCTGAGCGGCGAAACTGTCAAGCTGGTAGGTTACCTGTTACCCTTGGAATTCTCCGAAGACGGCCAAACCGAATTCTTGCTTGTTCCTTACGTTGGGGCTTGCATCCATGCCCCAGTACCGTCGCCCAGCCAAATCGTCTTTTTACTATAGGCTGCCAAAGATAGAGCCGCCCCGGGGTCATTCAGAAAGCAAACGGACAATGAGACTGCACACACCCTATGGACGGGTCGTCCAAGCCGTTCACAATGGCATTGCAACCGCTGAATCCCGATGAGTGGATTGAGGTTGACGACCGACTGGCCGAGTATCTTGCCGAGAAAGACGCTCTAATTTCAAACAGTCGCGACGATGTCTTGATGACGGAAGCCGATACAGAGGCGGCGCAGCAGGAAGTTCTGGACCTTCTCCTCAGCTACCTCCCCCGACACTATCCTGATCATTATCTTTATGAGGATGGCAGCATCAAGGTTCTCCCGCTTGGCACGTCATATACGATCAGTGACTTTGCGGACTGCCCGCTGGAACTTGCGTCCCGCCTTGTCCAAGAGGATTTGATTCTGATGCGGCCGGGCAGCGAAGGGCATCGTATTGTGGCTGCATGCGCGTGTTTCCCGTCAGAATGGTCGCTAAAAGAAAAGTTCGGCAATGCGCTCGCCGACGTGCATGGACCCGTTTGAACGGCTGAGCAACCATAGCGATGCAGCAAACCTAGCCACAGGCATGCGCCAACAAATTCTGGATTTCAATTCCGATCAGCTGGAATACAAAGGGCTTGAGACAGAGGGCGAAACCGTAATCGCATTGCTCGACCGGATTATTCGTGAATCAGCGTAGCGCCGTTCTCACGCTCCAGGCGATTGGAAATAACGCAAATTGGCCGTGGTTGCGACGTCGGTAGGGGTTTCTGAGTCGTTCGAAACCTGCCTGGAAAACCTAACCTGGCCGATGGCTTTCCCGCTTCGCGAGCGCCTGATAGAGCCCTTGCAGTTTCTGCGTCACGGGTCCTGTCACACTGCCCTCTGCTCTGGGTTTCGTCGGATGCCCGAGGACGCGGCCGTCCACTTCCCTGACCGGGCAGAGTCCGGCGAAGGTGCCGGTGGCGAAGGCTTCGTCGGCGCCGTAAACGTCTGTGGTTGAGAAATTCTTCTGCCTTACCGGGATGCCGTTTTCCTCGCAGCAACGGATGACGTTGGCGCGGGTGATGCCGCCGAGGCAGTAGTCGCCGGTGGAGGTCCAAACCTCTCCGCGGCGCACAATGAAGAAGTGGGTTGAATTGCAAGTGGCCACAAAACCCTGCGGATCCAGCATGAGCGCTTCATCGGCCCCTGCCTTGGCAGCCTGGATGCAGGCTTGGATGCAGTTCAATTTGGAATGAGAATTCAGCTTCTGGTCCTGGGTATCCGGAGACGTTCGGCGGATGTGGGCAGTGAACAGCGAGATGCCGCGTTCCAGTACTTCGGGTTTGGGCGTCTTGTGCTCGGGGATGATGACGATGGTTGGCGGCGTGATGGTGACCCTCGGGTCCTGGTACGGGGTTGCCTTGATGCCGCGCGTGACCATCAGGCGGATGTGAACGCCATCGCCCATCTTGTTTGCATCGAGGCATTCGAAGATGCGCTTCGTCAGTTCTTCGGGCCCCACGTCGATCTCCATATCGATGGCACGGGCCCCTTCATAGAGGCGCTCCAGGTGCTGATCGAGAAAGGCGATACCATCGCCGTAGCACCTCAGGCCTTCCCAGACCCCATCTCCAAGCACGAACCCTGAATCAAAGACCGAAACCTTCGCCTCATCACGCGGGAAGAGCTCGCCATTGATGGAAATCAGGATGGCCGCGTTGCGCGGGTCGTCTTCGTATGAATGGGTGCTTTTTCCCATGAGTTGCCCTCACCTTCGATGTGTCAGGCGCCGCTCTTATCACCCTCAAGCTTGAGGAGCCAGCCAAACACGACCACGGCGCATACAGCACCAATGCATTCGGCAATGATGAAGCCTGGCAAATCGATGGGACGGATGCCTGAAAAGGTGTCTGTAAACGCACGGGCAATGGCCACCGCGGGGTTGGCGAAGGATGTGGACGCCGTGAACCAGTAGGCCGCCGTGATGTAGAGGCCGACGAGCCAGGGCACAGCTTCCGGTTTGAACCTGATGCCGCCAAGGATGATCGCCATCAATCCGAATGCTGCAACCCACTCTGCAAACCATTGTGCACCGCCCGTGCGCACAGTCGTCGAGGCCTGCAATACGGAAAGATCAAACATCAGATGCGCAACGAATGTCCCGATCACGCCGCCAATGATTTGCGCGGCCACATAGGGTGCGAAATCCGCCCAGGGCAAATCCCGTTTCACGGCAAAGCCAAGCGAAACCGCCGGGTTGAAATGAGCTCCCGAAATCGGGCCGAAAATGGTGATCAGCACTACCAGTATTGCACCGGTAGGAATTGTATTGCCAAGCAGGGATACCGCCACATCATCGCTCAGTTTGTCGGCCATGATGCCTGAACCCACAACCGTGCACACCAACAACCCTGTGCCAATAGCCTCGGCCGCCAGCCGGCGTGTCCTGTCAAATTCAGCCATCCGATTGCCCCTCCAGGCTTCCATGCCCCAATCCCGCATGGCCTTGGGCACACCCTTCAGGGCCTGCCCCTTGACCGTCAGCACATACTTTGCGCGCGGCGGGTGCTCCTGGTAAAGTCGCCGCTTTAGCGCACCCTCAGCCTCAAGCAACTTCAATCGATCAGAAAGCGTTGTGGGGGGAATATCCAGCAAGGTTTTCTGCAATTCCTGATATTTTCTGAGGCCTTTCAGGAAAACTCCCGCAAGATCAGTGTTGTCTAACGGCCGTCGATCACTTTCGACGCGCGGGCAACCGGGCATTTCATATGGAGCTCAAAAGACATTTGGATGACATCCTCAAAATCAATTTGATTTGCACAAAATATATGAAATATAGTGACTATGAAGTTGTTAACCAGAGACACCGATGACCATCACCCCCACCTACGCTGCCATCGCTGCGTTACTCTACGTTTATCTCAGTTTCCGCGTGATCGGCGGGCGGCGGGACACCTCAACTTCACTCGGCGATGGCGGAGACGATGGTTTGCGGCGCGCTATTCGGGTCCATGGCAACTTTGCCGAATATGTCCCGATGATCCTCATCCTCATGGCCCTGGCTGAGCTTCAGTCGGTATCAGGTATCTTCATACATGTGCTGGGCGCGCTAATGCTTGCAGGCCGTATCAGTCATGCCTACGGACTGCTGGGCGGCAGAGCTCGGTCAAACTTCAGAGTGGCCGGTATGATCTTGACTTTTATCACTCTCATAAGCGGCGCAATGGCGAACCTCGGCGCCCACGGCTTGATGCGCCTTATTGGGTAAACACGGTTTCCGCTGCTAATCCAGCCAGCCCTTGGCCAGCTGATCCTGAAGCTTCCCACGCATGGTGCTGGCGCCATAGTGGTTAATGGTGCTGTTCACATTGCACCAGATCTCGCCGCCGCATTCCTCACGCCAGCGATGACAGGACGAAAGATCCTCAGAAAGGGTCTTCACATCGGGCGACGGACACAACGTATCAAAAAAGCTCCAATAGGCCTCCAGACCACGGCGGCTTTCCTGTTGGTCCACAGGCTCCTTTATTTCGGGATAGGCCTCCGCAATGGCTGAAAACACTTCACGCTTGAGCAACATTACCCCGCCGCCAACCGCGTGCGCCCGGGCAAACCCTTTTTCCAGCGAGATACTGCGCGAAGTTTCGCTTGCTGCGGGGTCGCTGAGTTGGTGGATGAATTAGTGACCCAGCGCAGCCAGTTCTTCAGGATTTTCCGAGAGGTCCGCAGCCCTGTGCATGCTCGGCCAGCTGACCTGCCGCGCAGGCAACGCAACACCGATGAAGGGTTTGTCAAAGGCAATCATCTGCATCACCAAATCCGGGCTGAACGACATCTCGGAATCCACAAACAGCAGATGAGTGAAGGCGCCATCGCCAAAAAACAGTGAGGCGATGATGTTTCTCGACTTTTCAATCCATGTGCGGCCACCGCAATGGAGCGTAAGTCCGGCACCGAGCAATTGAAACTTCGTGCCGAGCCGCAGAAGCAGGATTGCGAGTTCGTCATAGGTCAGGTCCCCGTAACTTGGAATGCCGATCATAATGTTCGGATTTTGCGGCTTTGCCGGTGGTAATTCGAAAGACGGCATTGGAAATGCGAAACCTCGGTGCGAATCGCAAGTCCCCTTTGCGAGTGTGGTTCTTCCTTGTGCAGATAACCATCAGACCGGTCAAATCATGCCGGCAGTGGAAACCGGCGAACGCCAGTGCTAAGATAGCTCTTTTGTTCAATCGTAACCAAATAATCAGGCCGCCATGACTGACCTCACACGTTACCCGTCTGTCCACTATTTGCGTGATCGTGCCCACAAGCGGATCCCGCATTTTTCATGGGAAATGCTGGACAGCAGCACCGGGATGGAACTCGGCAAGGAGCGCAACGAATCTGAGTTGCAGAAGATTGAGCTGGTGCCCAAGATGCTGCCGGGTGACGTGGAGGCGGAAACAAAGACCAGCGTTCTGGGCTTTGAGTATGACGCACCATTCGGCGTTGCACCGGTCGGGCTCTCTGGCCTGATCTGGCCGGAAGCTGAGAAATATCTCGCCAGGGCCGCAGCTGAACGAAAGATCCCCTATGGGCTGAGCACCGTTGGCGCGGAGACGCCGGAGACGATCGGGCCGCTGGTGGGCGATTACGGCTGGTATCAGTACTACCCCACAAAAGAACTGAAGGTCCGCGACGACATTCTTCGCCGCGGCAAGGAAGCCGGTTTCAAGGTGCTGATCATCACCATCGATGTGCCGATCACCAGCACCCGCGAACGCCAATTGAAGGCCGGGCTGAAGATGCCCCCTCCCCGCAATCTTGAAACGTTCTGGAACGTGGCAAAACGGCCGGCCTGGGCTGCCGCGACGTTGAAACGGGGTGAGCCCAAGTTGGTCACGCTGGAGAAATACGAGAGCGACAATTTCGATATGCGCGCCTTCCTGGCCAAACTGCTGCACGGACGTCCCACATGGGATGATGTTGAGCGGGTGCGCGATGTCTGGGACGGACCCGTGATCGTCAAGGGCGTGATGGATGTGGGAGATGCTGTTGAGTCGGTGAAGCGTGGCTTCGACGGCATTGTGGTTTCCAACCATGGGGCACGGCAATGTGACGGCGTGCCTGCGACAATCTCGGTCCTGCCGGAGATTGCAGCTGAGGTTGGCGGCAAGACGGACATCATTTTCGACAGCGGCTTGCGCACCGGGCTTGATATTGTTCGTGCACGCGCGCTCGGCGCCGACTTCTGCCTCCTAGGCCGTCCGTTTCTTTATGCGGTTGCCGCGCTCGGTGAAGAAGGTGCGGGTCATGTGATGAAAGTGCTGAAGGACGATTATGCCAACAACATGATCCAGCTCGGCGTAAAGAATGTAGACGAGCTCCAGACGCTGAAACTGCGCGGTCGGCCAACGCCGACGAACTGGTGAGGCGTCAGACTTCCACTGCGAAATAGTCCACGAACTGTTTGACCAGCCCGTTCTTTGGCGCGTTGGGCAGCCAGACAGCATAGACACCGACCGACGGAACCGACCATTCCGGCAGAACTATGCGCAAATCGCCGGCGCAGACGTCCCGACATTGTTCGCTTTCTTCGGAACGTTCATCCGTCACAACTGCCTTTGCGCAAAATGACAATGACGGGGTGATCTCAGCAAGCAAGGCGAGCGCGTTTGTCAGCGCATGGAAAACGGCTGCGCGCGCGCTTTCCTTTGAAGGCACCAAGACATTTTCAGACTTGCCAATGGAAAAACGGGAGAGCCATCAGCGCAGATTTTCAAGGTCAGATTGTCCATGTGTGAACTTTAACTCTTAATACTAACGGTCCTCAGGTTTGCCTGTTTTGGGTCCAATCTCGAGATGCGCCCGATTGGATTGCCCTTGGTTCTTTCATGAGCCGGGTCCAGACATCACATCCGGCGGCAAGACGGTCTGCCTGATCTTCAAAGAGGCGGTTGGAGAGCCCGTTCTCCCGAAGAGATTGCCAGACACTCTCGACCCGATCGAGCTCCGGTGATCTGGCGGGCAGGAAGATCAGGGTCAGGGTCTTCGGCCCCTTCACCTCGCCGGATGTGTGCCCCGGCGCGCGGTCCATCAGGACGGCCGCCTGAGCGCCTTTTGCAACGGCCCGGCGGATCTCCTTGAGAGGCAGGTTCCTTGTTCCAGTGTCCGCCCCCATGGCACCATGGCAGAATCAGGGCCGCGCCGGTCTCCCTGTCTGCGCACACCGCGCCGAACAGGCCGGCCGGCCGTCGCGGTCTCGTCCCCTTGCGCGCCCGGATGCGGACGCGGCCGGTCTTCTGGCCAATGCGGGCCTCGTCCTGAACCCAGACCCCGATCGGCTTGTCTGCCGGACCGTGGTTCAAGGGGGAGGCAAGGCTTTGGGGGACGTTTGTTTGAAAGCCTCCATGAGACCCGGGTGTTGCGGGCGCCCGGTGAGGCGGGAAAGCCGGGCGCTGCAAGCAGCCTGGAGAGGAGTCCTCTCGTGAGAGACAACACCGAACCGGTCTTCGCTCCCCCGTTGAAGGTCAAGTCGTCTCCAGCGGATCCCCTGTCGTGCTCAAGCGTCATGCTCAAGGCAGGGGCCGGGTTCGATGATCTCAGCAAGTTCAGCCATCGGGGCCGCATCCGCATCTGGGGGCCGCGGGACCCGGCGGTCGAACAGCCCTTCGGGCCCGGCTTCGTTGAACCGGTGCACCCGGTCCACCAGGCTCTGCCGGTCCCTTCCACCCATCTTCGCCGCATCCACCCGGCTCATCCCGTCATAACCACAAGCAAGCGAAAGCAAACGCCGGGCCTGATGGAGATCTTCGCTCGTCCTGGAAAGGTCGCGAAGGGGCAAAGCATCATAGTCATCATGACCGCCAACAGTTGCAGACATCGGAAATCCTGCTTTGTCTGCATGGATCCAGAGAGCAGCCGGGTTGAAAGGGCCTGAGAGACAATCAAGCACGCCATTGGTATAAGGGCTTGAGAGGCATCATCCCAAAGGCAACGCGGGTTGAGCCACCACCTGGCCGGGCCGATGTAAACTAAACCGCGATTTTCAAAAACGAAAAAACGCGGAAATCATGGGGGCACCCACCCCCGCAGTCGGGCAGGCCCCGGTAAAGCCGCACATCGGCCCCATCCATGCATAGCTTCTTCGAGGCTCGAGCCTGGCGGCCCGCCTCCGGATCGATTTTCGAATACGTCAGGTTCGAAAATCGCCCTCAACGCTCCCAACCGGGGAAATTGCAAACGCCGCTTTCCGGGAGAGCGCATCCGGCACTTGCATCGATCACCCTGACCTCAAGTCCGCTGGCGAGACAGGGCGGCGCGTGGCGGATCAGTTCCGGCCCCGCTGGCCCAGACTCGCCGGTCTCATGGAGGAAAGCGAGCACGACGTTCTGGCCTACATGACCTTCCCGCGCCAGCATGTCCGGCCCAAAGGGGGGAGTCCGCTTCGCCGGGGGAGTCCGGCCCGCCGCCCGCATCGCACCCGGAACACACCGGGCCGCGCGCCCCGGACCCTCCGCGATATGGGCGGAGGGCTTCAATCTCACCGGGCCTCACGCAGACGCGTGTAAGCCGGTGTTCCGACGAGCGGAGAGTTGTCGGAGATCATATCGAAGGGGGTCCGGCCATCCTCGTTCTGCGCTTTGGCATCGGCGCCGCCGTCCAGAAGCGCCGCGACGGCCTCCGCGTGGCCTGCAGAGGCCGCATCGTGAAGCGGGGTCATGTCATACTCGTTCTGCGCGTTGGGATTGGCGCCGGCGGCCAGAAGCGCATTGATGGCCACCACGTGGCCTTCCTCGACCGCCCAGTGCAGCGGGGTCTTGCCTTCCGTGTCCTCCGTCTTGGGATCGGCGTCGCCAGCCAGGAGCGCATCGATGACCGCCACACGACCGCACATGGCCGCCCAGTGCAGCGGGGTCTTGCCCTCCGTGTCCGGCGTGTTGGGATCGACGCCACCAGCCAGAAGCGCATTGATGGCCTCCGCACGACCGTTCTCGGCCGCCCAGCGCAGCGGGGTCTTGCCCTCCGTGTCCTGCGCGTTGGGATAGGCGCCGCCAGCCAGAAGCGCATTGATGGCCTCCACACGACCGTTCTCGGCCGCCCAGTGCAGCGGGGTCTTGCCCTCCGTGTCCTGCGCCTTGGGATTGGCGCCGCCAGCCAGAAGCGCATTGATGGCCTCCGCACGACCGTTCTCGGCCGCCAAGTGCAGCGGGGTCTTGCCCTCCGTGTCCTGCGCCTTGGGATTGGCGCCGCCAGCCAGAAGCGCATTGATGGCCACCACGCGGCCTTCCTCGGCCGCCAAGTGCAGCGGGGTCTTGCCCTCCGTGTCCTGCGCCTTGGGATTGGCGCCGCCAGCCAGAAGCGCATTGATGGCCTCCGCACGACCGTTCTCGGCCGCCAAGTGCAGCGGGGTCTTGCCCTCCGTGTCCTGCGCGTTGGGATAGGCGTAGGCGGCGCCGGCGGCCAGAAGCGCATCGATGGCCACCACGCGGCCTTCCTCGGCCGCCAAGTGCAGCGGGGTCTTGCCCTCCGTGTCCTGCGCGTTGGGATCAGCGCCGCCAGCCAGAAGCGCATCGATGGCCACCACGCGGCCTTCCTCGGCCGCCAAGTGCAGCGGGGTCTTGCCCTCCGTGTCCTGCGCCTTGGGATCAACGCCGCCAGCCAGAAGCGCATCGATGGCCACCGCGTTGCCGCTCTCGGCCGCCCAGCGCAGCGGGGTCTTGCCCTCCTTGTTCCGCGCGTTGGGATCGGCGCCGCCAGCCAGAAGCGCATCGATGGCCACCGCGTTGCCGCTCTCGGCCGCCAAGTGCAGCGGGGTCTTGCCCTCCGTGTCCGTCGTGTTGGGATCGGCGCCGCCAACCAGAAGCGCATCGATGGCCTCCGCACGACCGTTCTCGGCCGCCAAGTGCAGCGGGGTCTTGCCCTCCGTATCCTGCGCCTCGGGATCGGCGCCGCCAACCAGAAGCGCATCGATGGCCTCCGCACGACCGTTCTCGGCCGCCAAGTGCAGCGGGGTCGGACTGCCCTCCGTGTCCTGCGCCTTGGGATCGGTGCGGGAATCGGCCAGAAGCGCATTGATGGCCTCCGCACGACCGTTCTCGGCCGCCAAGTGCAGCGGGGTCGGACTGCCCTCCGTGTCCTGCGCCTTGGGATCGGTGCGGGAATCGGCCAGAAGCGCATTGATGGCTTCCGCGTTGCCGCTCTCGGCCGCCCAGTGCAGCGGGGTCTTGCCATTCTTGATCCACTCGTTGGGATCGTCGTCCTTGGTCAAAAGCGCCGCGATCTCCTCTACGTCGCCTTTCCGGGCCGCTTTTTGCAGCTGGTTCATGATCCATTTCTCATATGATTTGCCTCCAAAGCGTTCTCTCAGCCGCCCGCCAGCCGGGGTTTGATGTGAGCGGGGATACTGGCGCTCATGGGCCCGCAGGTCAAGGTTTGACTGAGCTTGCAGATTCCTCCGCACACAGAAGCTGCGCCGCCGGCGTACAGGGGCGTACATGCCCCGGAAATGAATTGTCCCGAAGCTGACATGGCAAAATCACTTCGGGCAGACCTGGTGACCGGCGAGACCCGGCGCATCATCGTGCGTTCGTTTCATTCATCATCTGGACATCTCGAATACCCGCGATTTTGCATTGCTGCAGGGCCGAATACGGCGGCCCGGCCACTTGAGCGGCTACTTTGGCGTGCTGGACGTTGTGCTTGTGTGGCGTGGTCCGCCCCATCGCCTTCAAATCTGCGCGGGTTTCCCGTTGAGCCAGACGAGACGCTGGACGTTGTAGACCAGATTTGCCATACCGATTTTGGTCGTGACCCTCGCCAAACCGATGGTTCGGATGAACAGCGCCATGGGTCCTTTCAGGCAGGCGAAGGGATGTTCAACCAGGGCACGGACTTTGGAACGCCTGCCGCTGGCCTTTGAAGCGCGCTCGGACATCGGCCTGCCTTTGGGCTTCCTGGGTGTGGATGTTGGAAACAAAGACATTCCTGGCCAGCCAGACCCCGTTCTTCTTCGAACGACAGGCCGTATAGGCCCATACACCCGATGCGGTGTTGGTCTTGTCCACCAGAGCAGACAGTTGCGCGCCGTCATAGCGCGCCGCATCCGTGGCCTTCCAGCGTCCGATCAGGCCATGATGCCGGTCAATCTGGATGTGGGTCTTGTCGCCGAAGGTGGGGACTGCAATATCGACCTGCTTTGAGCCGTCTCCCTTCGGCTTGGCCCTGGAGTATTCCATCGTCCAGCGTACATCGCGGTCTTTCTGGGCCAACTTCGCCGGTTTAGCCCTCCAGTCATTGGGGACCTTGTCAGCCTTGATATCCGCCTTCTCACCATTCGTGTTGCGTTGCTTCGGTGCTGCCACAACGGGGGCAGCACCGATCTGACCGCCCATGGCGAGATAACCGGCCTTGGTGAGGGGCCTGTCAAACCGAGTGAACGGATTGTCCACGGCACGGGCTTGAGGGAGAGGCTCACGGAACAACCAGATCGTTTTGGCATCAGGAACCGCATCGCCAAGGCCAAGCCCCAGAACCCTCATGAATGACAACCGATCGTTGATAATCGACGCGGCCTGATCATCGCTGAGGTTGTACAGGGCCTGAAGCACCAGCACCTTGAACATCATCACGACAGCACGGTGACCTGCCGCCCCTGGCCCGGTCTGACCGCTTCAGCGCTTTGGCAAGCGGTTTGCGGAAAATCTCCCACGGCACCACTGCATCAAGCCGTTCAAGAGGATCGCCAGCAGAGCTCAATCGCGCATAGCGTTCATCAACATCCCAAAACCCGGCCTGTCCCGGCACCGCTCATCTCCCGCACAACCAATGCAGTCATTGAACCAAACCAGTAGCGATTTGACGAGGGATTTCAAGGTGTCCAATTCATAGTGCCGCGCGCCAAGCGGTTTCACGAACGCGAATTCCTTAAAGAGCTTCTCGGAAATGTTGGCCGCTGAGTCAAAGTTCCAGAATTTAGCCCCGGCCTTTGCCTCCATCTGGAAATCCGGATACGGCTATTCGAGATTCTGGATGTCTTCTGTGGGCATGTTCCGGCAGATGATTCTGGCTGCATTCTTCAGCAGCAGACCGGCGAGTTGTTGCTCGTCCTTGTTCATCTTCACCCCGCATTTGCCAACTGCCGTGGGTGCTATCACCAGCGGGTATAGAAGGGGCTAACGAAGACGGCCATGCCAGCTCCCGGAAAGCGCTGACGCCAGAAACCGCACCCCTGCATAGCGGGTTGCCGCCTGCTTCATTCCCCGATAATGTCGCGCCAGCTTTCACTCCAACGAGGGACGCTTTCAGGCCCCACTTCTAGAGGGCAGAGCGCTAGGGCATATGGTCAAGGAAATCGGACATTTTATCGGTGGCAAGAACGTAGCGGGCAAAAGCGGACGCTTTGCTGACGTCTACCAGCCGAACACGGGCGAAGTTCAGGCCAAAGCGGCGCTGGCGAGCACTGACGAGATGGCCGAAGCCGTCGCCAACGCCGCTGCCGCACAACCGGCCTGGGCCGCCAAGAACCCTCAGGTACGCGCCCGCGTGATGATGCGGTTCATTGATCTGGTGAACGCAGAAAAGGAAGAGTTGGCCCAGATGCTGTCTGCCGAGCACGGCAAGACCATCCCGGATGCCCACGGCGACATCCAGCGCGGCATCGAAGTGGCTGAGTTCTGCCTCGGCATCCCTCACCTGCTCAAAGGCGAATACACGGACGGTGCCGGCCCAGGCATCGACATGTACTCCATGCGCCAGCCTCTTGGCGTGGCTGCCGGCATCACGCCATTCAACTTCCCGGCCATGATCCCCATGTGGAAAATGTGCCCGGCCATCGCTTGCGGCAATGCCTTCATCCTTAAGCCCTCGGAGAGGGACCCGTCTGTTCCCATGCGGCTCGGTGAATTGATGATCGAGGCTGGTCTGCCCGAAGGTATTCTCAACGTGGTGAACGGCGACAAGGAAGCGGTGGACGCAATCCTCGGCAACGAAACCATTCAGGGCGTGGGCTTCGTTGGTTCCACTGCCATTGCCGAGTACGTGTACGCGCGCGGCACGGCTTCGGGCAAACGCGTGCAGTGCTTCGGCGGTGCGAAGAACCATATGATCATCATGCCGGACGCCGATATGGACCAGGCCGTGGACGCACTGATTGGCGCGGGCTACGGCTCGGCCGGCGAGCGCTGCATGGCGATTTCCGTCGCTGTGCCTGTGGGTGAAGCGACCGCCGATGCGCTGATGGAAAAGCTCATCCCCCGAGTGGAAAGCCTCAAGATTGGCCCGTCGACTGACCGCGAAGCTGACTACGGCCCGGTTGTCACCGCACAAGCGCTGGAGCGCATTCGGGGTTATGTGGACATTGGCATTGAGGAAGGCGCCAAGCTGGCTGTGGATGGCCGCGACTTCCGGATGCAAGGCTATGAGAGCGGCTACTTCATGGGCGGCTGCCTGTTCGACAACGTGACCAAGGACATGCGCATCTACAAGGAAGAGATCTTCGGCCCCGTGCTGCAGGTGGTGCGTGCGAAAAACTATGAAGAAGCCATTGATCTGCCCATGAGCCATGAATATGGCAATGGCGTCGCGATCTACACCCGCGATGGGGATGCTGCCCGCGAGTTCGCCAGCCGCATCAATATCGGCATGGTGGGCATCAACGTACCGATCCCGGTCCCGCTCGCCTACCACACCTTCGGCGGCTGGAAGCGCTCAGCCTTCGGTGATCTCAACCAGCACGGTCCGGACTCAGTGCGTTTCTACACGCGCACCAAGACAGTGACGTCAAGGTGGCCGAGCGGCATGAAAGAAGGCGCTGAGTTCATTATCCCGACGATGAACTAGCTTCGCTAGGGTTTATTCCACCAGACTGCCGACATGCGCGCCCGTGCATGAGCGGGCGCGCATGTCGACGGTAGCAATGCACTAATCGTTGCCGTCGCTGGTATGGAGAACAGCAAACACTTCGCCACTGACTAGTGCAATCAGGCTGGTCTGTTATCTGAACACTTCAATCCGTCCTTCGGAGGGATAAACGGCGACCTCGTCTCCGGTTCGCAGCAGCATACAGGGATCGCGGCCTAACCGGTGCAGAATGGGGACTTCACCGAACAATGCTCCTTGCGCAAAGATCGGGCTGGTATTGCAGAATATTAGCGCACGGGGCGCGATGTTCCTTTCGGAGAGCAGCGCCAGGGTCCAGGACACGGCAATGTCGCCTTTGGGCTCCTAAAGACAACGATCCGATCCGTTAGCACCTCGCCGTACAGATCATGTTCCGGGTTTCCAATGATGCCCAGCTCCGGATCCATGTCGTACCTGATGCCGAAACCTTAAGACGAGACCAGTGCCAAGCCCTGAGCATCCTGGCCCATACCCATACCACCGCCGACAACGTAGGCTGGAGCTTGATCTGTCGTCATTGCGTCAACCTGCCGGATGTAGCGGCGCGAAGACACTCATCGCGACGTCTGAGAACAGTGGCATAGCCCGCTGAATGCAGCGTGTTGACAAGCTTTGCGGAGTTCGTCACGAGCGTCTTCCAGCAATTGGGTTCCCGCAGCAGGAGAGCTTCCGGATAAAAACAAGTGCCCGTGAAGAACTCGCCTCCAAGCGCATGTAGCCTGTCGGTCAAACCATGCCGGTCAGCGTTGGTACGGACCTGCGGGTCAATGCAGAGGATCATTCTGATGTTCCCATGCACCTGTCTGTCCCTCATCCGGTCAATGATTGCCCTTACCTCGTCCAGGCCGAGCTGCGGCGCGGCAAAGACAACAAGATCAACGCCATCATCGGGTAACTGGCTAGATGTGTAGACCGCATCCAATTCCGAAGCGGTCATCACATGTTCCTCGGCGCCCCGCTGGCCACCCAAAGCGTCCTCGAGACTTGTTACCTCCGGCGTTGAGCCGGCCACGTGGAACATGGCATTGCCACCATGGCTCGCCAAAGCGACACCTGGTTGCTTCAGCATGTCGAAGCCGGGCTTGGCAAAGTCTCCATAAAAGACCGGAACGGTTTCGTAACCCGTTGCAATCCGTCCCACCCAAATCGCGATTGCTCCCCAATCTGCGATCTCCTGTGGTGAACAATCCAGACGTACAATCAGATTGGCCTTGCGGTTCTGCTCCAAATGAAAACCGTATGCTGGTGTGAAGCCTGTAAGTGCACACGCCAGTACAGAAGGCCCACCTTCAAAATTGGTCCGTGCCCTGAAAATTCCATTGGCGCAGACTGCCGCTCCGGTGTCGCCCCAAGCCAGATGCTGGCCAAACTTCGGAGGTTTGATCGTCTGGTAATTGACACACGTGTAGGTTGGGCGAAAGCCAAGCTCAACGCTGTCCCGAAACAGCTGCTTTTCCAACTTTCCGGCAGCCCCAAACGCGTTCGCAAACTCTGCTTCCCGTTCGAAGTCGATCATGCATGGATCGAGCGTACTCGGAACAGCAACGCGAGCGCCATCGTCCAGCAGCCGGCGCATCAAACGTTGAGCGGGCTTGCCGCTGGCACGTCCATCCGGCCCAAAATGCGCCGAGGCAACCGGTACCATCGCCTCGGTACCTACAAACCGCCCAGCGAGACATTGAGCTCTATCGCCCATTGCAATGCCCAACCCGCTTCGCCGTCCAGCCACTGCTGCTGTTCCTGCGTGAGCCTCATCGAAACGTGTGCTCCCTCGGCCAATCTGCAATGTCTCGCTCTACCACAGACTGCGAGATTGATGATACTTTTTTGCCGTGTTTTCCCCATTGGTCGAACGGCAACCATCGGGGACATTTTGAATATAATTTTGCCCCCACCGGACTTCCTGGATGGGCAACAAAATACCTTCAATCAGCATCCGCGTTTTCAAGAACCAGAAACATTAAAGAGCGCCAGGACTGGATGGACTGTCAGCCATTCGCCCATGCCGCGAGCGCGGCGCGGGCGACGGCTTCGCCGTTTTCCTGAACGAAGTGGCCCGTATCCGGCAACATCAGGGGCTCACGCTTCACACAAAGAATATTCCTCATCCGCTCCATCAGCCGCGGTGAGATGAGGATGTCTTTCATGCCGACGGCCATGAAGCTGTCGCCTTGCCAGTCTGAGGCGAACCATCTGGCGGCTCGCCTGGAGATATCAACGCCCTCCATATCGGGCCTTGTCATCACGAGCTCCGGGAAACGGCGTGCGCCGGCCCGGTAGGTGCGGTCCGGAAACGGTGCCGTATAGGCGGCCGCTTCCGCATCAGACAGATCTGGCACATAACGCTGCATCAGGGTCGCAAGATCGTAGTCCGGCTGGTCGCGGTGAAACTGCTTCCAAGCCTCAAAACCCTCGCTCGAGCCGCCGCCAAGCCCGAGGACCGTGTTCATGATCAACATGCGCTCAAAGCGCTCGGGCATATCCTGCGGGGTGGTCAGACCGAGCAGCCCGCCCCAGGTCCCTGGCACACCAGTGTGACCTGCTGCAGATCCAGACGCTCGATCAGAGCAATGAGGGAATTGCGGTGAAAGGTGTAGGTGTAGGCCGCGTCATCCACCGGCTTGTCTGATTGGCCAAATCCGAACAGGTCCGGGACGATCACCCTTGCACCAATTTCCAGGAATACCGGAATCATCTTGCGGTAGAGATAACCTCAGGTGGGCTGGCCGTGGATGCAGAGAAACACCGGCGCATCCTTCGGCCCCTCGTCCAGATACGCCATTCGGAGCCCGTCATATGACGGCAAACTTTCTGCAAACTCCGGTGTCCAATGCCAGCCAGGCAGATCCGTAAAGCGTTCTTGCGGCGTTTTCACTGCCTCGATCATATCCGGCACCTTTCTTTAATCTTGTCCAACCAATCCAAAGTGAGGGGCTTGAACAGTTCGGGTTGCTCCCAGGTCAGGCTGTGGCCGGCCCGGTCCAGAACCGCCAACGTCGCACGCGGATATCTTTCAATCCCATCCATCATATCCTTGTAGCCGGACATCGCATCCTGGCGGCCATTCAGGATCAGACACGGCTCCTCAAACGGCGCCGGCGGGCTTGTCAGGTCGAAACTGAATGAGAAATTCTTGCGAATTCGATCCGCAAGACCCTAGTCTACCAGCTCCGCTGCGGGGATCTTTATGCTCTCAATTTTCTCGAAGATTTCAGGGGACTGCACAACGAGGTGCGCAAACCGATGAGGCGCGTTACAGCGAGTTCATTTCCATTCTCGGGAAGGCTGTGAAAAAGAGAGCCTGCTGGAATGTAGAAAACTGCCTGAAGAGCAAGGTCTCCAATCCGTTTTACCATGCCAGCGACCCCAACGGGCATGTGGCTGTGGTTTACGAGGTGACGAAGAACGGCCGCATCTTGTTTATCGATGCTCACCCGGACAACAAGCCTGACCCAGGGGACCTACAGCAAACGGTTCACCCAGCGCAGCAGACCCAACTCGGGCCCCGGCTTCAAGAACTGGCGCGCGATCACACTCAATGGCGAGCAAGCTGATGCGGACGGCAATTATATCGGCGGCAAGATGAGCGTGGCGTCAAACAATCAGATCAAGAACTACTCAACCGAACAGTTCTTCGGCACGAGACCCCCAAACCGGAGAAATGGACAAAGTGCAAGTTCAAGGTACTGGGCTGCAAGGTTGGCTGGTATGATTTTGTCAGAACGCGGCTCGCGGGCAAGGAACTGCGCTACAACCCGGTCTCTGAGTTCACCTACATGATTGATGGATTGTGCACCGCTCTGATCTATCGGGCCGATGCAGTAAACATCGCCATCAAGAACGGCCTGCACCGGAAGGCCCGCCTTCACGGTTGCCGAAGAACATCTACGGGACCACAGGTGAATGGGAGATCTTCTCCACGCCCTCCCGCGATGCCCGGTTGAAGACGTCGTTCAAGGAATTGCGCGATACAGCAAAGCGCTTCCTGAAGCTCCAACAAAAGCGCGACCGGCTGCTCGACTACAAGGGCAAGAACCTGAAAAGAGACCTGCTAAGAGTCTACAAATCTACCACGGCGGCTTGTGCGGTGGAATACACAAACTCCGATGGCAAGGAGATCAGGCTGTCGTTTCAGAGCATTGCAGGGCTCTTCAGATTGTCATTCGATCCCTCCCATTGCATTGAACGGCGCTGGGGCGCAGTGGATGGAGAGGAACTGGCCAGTTGCCCCGACGGCAAGGTCAAACAGGCTTGGTACGCGGCAGAACAGCATCTACGTCAGATTGAACGGAAATACGATGCCCGGGTGGACTTTGATCTTTCCGGACTGAAGAAGGGCGGGCGCGGTACTGGTATCAGAAAAGCCCCGGACATTGATGTTTTGAAGCTACTCGGAGGACGCCCGGGCGCCTGATTTTGACAAAGGCTGCGTCCTTACCCAATCGCCTTCACCCCGTCTGCGCAACAATCCTTGACATTTTTCCGTAGAGTACCATTCTGCCTGCTTGATGCAGAGTTCCCCTGATGGAGCAGGCACAATCATGTCCCAACACAACCAACGCGACGCAGCACCTGCCAATCACGTGACCGTGGAACCGATGTCGGTCAATATCGGTGCGGAGGTAAGCGGTGTTGATCTTACCCAGCCGCTCACTCCAGGCGAAGTCAGCAGCATCCGGCACGCGTTGCTGGACTGGAAGGTGATCTTCTTTCGCGACCAGGAGTTGACCCACCGGCAGCATATCGACTTTGCGAAGAACTTTGGCGACGTGACACCCGCCCACGCGGTTTTTGGCGCGGACCCTGAGTATCCGGAAATCTATCCGGTGACCAAGCACCGGGCGGCCTTTGCCGGACGCCCGTCGGCAACCCGCGCCTGGACAGACTGGCATACGGACATCACGGCTGCAGTGAACCCGCCGTTCGGTTCGATCTTGAGAGGCGTTGTGGTGCCGCCTTATGGGGGCGACACCCACTTCACCAATATGGCCGCCGCCTACCGGGGCCTTTCGCCGAGCCTGCAGAATTATCTTTCAACCTTGCGTGCTATCCACCGGTTCAAGCGGGCCGGCGATGACGATCAGGCGGACGCCTACAACAAGATGGTCGATGACAACCCGGTTGTTGCCGAGCACCCATTGGTGACCGTGCATCCGGAAACGGGCGAGCCCTGCCTTTATACGAGCCAGGAGTTCACGAAACATATCGTTGGCCTCCACCCGCGCGAAAGCGACGTGTTGCTGGAGTTTCTATGGGAGCATGCGATCCGCGCGGAATACAGCGTGCGGTTCCGATGGCAGGCCGGCAGCATTGCCTTCTGGGACAATCGAGCCACCCAGCATCAGGCAATCCGCGACGTCTATGACAGCGATTTCGACCGCGTGTTCTACCGGGTCACCCTGAACGGCACCATTCCGGTTGGTGTGGACGGACAACCCTCCAAACACATCAGCGGAGAATGGATGGCTCCGGCTTGAGCCGGCAAAGCAAGCCTAGAATTCCATCCAGATCGTCGTTGGTCCGTCATTGACCAGCGACACCTGCATGTCGGCGGCATATTCGCCTTTGGCGACGGTGACGCCCTCAGCACGTACCCGTTCGCAGAAGAACTCGTACAATTCCTCTCCCCTTTCGGGTGCGGCGGCGGACGAGAAGCCCGGGCGGTTGCCTCGGGAGGTGTCGGCGGCAAGCGTAAACTGGCTGACGATCAGCGCCTCGCCGCCAATGTCGAGCAGAGACTTGTTCATCTTGCCTGCTTCATCGGCAAAAATGCGCAACTTCATGACCTTCTGGGCAAGCTTGGTTGCATTCGCTTCCTCATCACCTTGCATGGCACAAACAAGCAGCAACGCCCCCTGCCCGATCTCGCCTGTCATATGATCGACGACCGTGACTTTTGCGCTTGTAACCCTCTGAACCAGGCATCTCATACCGCCACATCCTTCTGTTTCCCGTTTTGCGGATTTTGGCTGATTTTTGATTCAAGCGCCATGCAAACTTTTTTGCGGGCAATTGTTCATAGGATTTATTACCAAGGTTATTCTTGACAATTTGCATAGAACATGATAGGAACATTTATCACGAGAGGGCATTGAGCCTAGGTTGTTGCTGTTTTGCGGATGGAGGATGTGATGCTTGCCTGTTAAGGAGTAACGCCTTGGGGCTCGGACCAGATCGAATTCTGCCTGTGGAAGACACTTCTTGCCCGCTAGCGTGAAGATCGTCGACTTCAGGTCCGGCCATAGCGATGGGTTTAGCCGCCCGATGTTTGGTTCGTTTCGAACATACATGGGCGCCGCATAAGCGGCGGCGTGCAGTCGCGTTTGCCTCAGGCACGCTGTGCCTTCGGTTCCGTATCCACATGAACACTGATCGCCCTCATCCCGGTCATTCGAATGTTCCCCGGTGGGTGGCAGTTTCGCACCCCAAATTTGCCATTGCCGCCACGGGCATTTTCATCCAACTCGGACTCTCCTGCCAAAAGAAAAGCGGCCCCGGGCGACCGCTCCTAAATGCGCGTACCTGTTTCGCGCCTATACCGCAGAACCCTTGCGCTCTTTGCGCAAGCCCATGAAACCCATGAAGCGCAGCCCGCCAGAAAGAGCACCCAGGAACCGAAAACTTGGAAAAAGATGATCGGTATGCCAACATTAGCGCATCACCCAATCTCATCTGGGGGATATCAAGATAATGGAGCCAACAGATGCTGTATCTTCGACCAATCGCCTGCTTTGTTTTGCTTGCCGGTCTCGCGTGACAGGTCACTCCGGCGGCGGCTACTGAATACGTGTTGACCTTCAATTCAGGGCAATTGCTGGGTTCTGACCATGGCGATTGGCGAAACAAGCATGATTATGCGAACACGGTATTTAAAGACATAATATCGGGCAAGGCATTCAAGTTCGCACGGAAATGGACCTGGAGTGAAGGCGATTTTAAACATAATTTCGGTCTTGGGTCCCTGGTGTCAGAGACTGGCACCGTGACTATTTGGCACAAATAGGTTCAATCAACGCTGCGTACTGATCCGGATAATTGAGCCGGGTCCGGTCGGTTGCGCCGCGCTTGAAACCAATTTCAACAGCACAGCTCAAGGCCGACCACTGACCATAGATTGTATCCGTCATTTCCTGCACATGACCGATAATGTCCGGGTTACAGTTGAGACATATGCTTTTGCTCAATTTAAAGTAAAAACTAATCTGATGACACGAATTGCCACTTAGTGGATGCTCGCTGATCGCGCAGAGCTTCTGCTTTGCCATCGGAAACAGATATTCGGTAGATCACCGACCGTCGGTCAAAACGTCCGCACTGTTCCCGTTGGCTAAAACGTGTTTGATGACCTCGGTTGGACCATCCAGCGCCCCTCGACTAGCGGTGTAAACCGTCGGTCGATCTGCCGCCCGGCAACAGCCGCCAAGTTGGCATTGCCTGACACGCCAGCGCCATTAGACCGGCGATGTCTTCGGGAACTCCGGCTTCCGTTTTTCCTGCAGGCTCGCCAGCCCCTCCCTCGCCTCTTCGCCGGCGAAGCCCAGCATCTCCAGCGCCGTTGAGGTGTCGAAGGCAGGACCCGCCATACGGAGCCAATTGTTCAGCGCATATTTGGTCCAACGAATTGCGCTGGGGGCGCCGTTGGACAATTCGGTTGCGATCTCCATTGCCGTGGCCTGCAGATATTCATCTTCGACACACATGGAAACTAGGCCGATGCGGTCGGCTTCTTCGCCCGAAACCGGGCGGCAAGTCATCAGGTAGTACTTGGCCTTGGCCATACCGCAGAGCAATGGCCAGATGATGCACGCCACATCGCCAGCGGCCACGCCGAGCCGGGTATGACCATCAACGATCTTGGCAGATTTCCCGGCAATCGAGACATCAGCGAGGATGCCAACCACGAGGCCTGCCCCAACAGCGACGCCATTGATGGCAGAGATGATGGGCTTGTTGCAATTGACAACGTTGTAAACGAGATCCTTGGCCTCCTTCCAGGTGGCCATGCGGGCCCGGTCATCCTTGAGGATCTTCTCGATCATCTCAAAGTCGCCGCCGGACGAGAAGGCTTTGCCTGCACCGGTCACCAGCACGCAGGCAATGTCCGGGTCTGCATCAATGTCGCGCCAGATGTTGGTCAGCTGGGAATGGGCTTCTTCGTTGACCGAGTTGTAAGTCTCGGGCCGGTTGAAGGTGATCCGGAGGATCCGGTCTGCAGGGTAGTCGATATCAAGTGCCGTATAGGCATCGTAGTGGCCAGTCATTTGCGCGATATCCTTTGTCAGGTTTACAGCCCGGCTTGCGGGTCAGAAGTGGGTAGCAACACGATAGAGTCCCGACACCACATCCGCCATGCGATTGTAGTCCAGCGTATCAGGCTTGTCGGTGGGCTTGTGATAATTGGGGTTCCGCAAAAAAGCCGTGTCCGTCACCATGAGTGCCGGCAGGTTCAGCTCCCAGAAGCTGGCGTGATCCGACAGGCTGGCTTCAGACAAAGTGGCAGGTGCATTCAAGGAGTAAACGGGGAGCGAAGAAGCTTCCCGCATCAAGGCCTTGACCCGCCTGACATTGCCCCGGTCAAACAGCTTGCCCACGACACCGATGAAGTTGCCGGTATTTGGATAAAGCGGTTTCAAATGGGGAGACGGAAACTTCTGAGACTCGGGCTCATCTGTGAAGTAGCCAATCATCTCGACACTGATCATCAGTCTCAGCGGGACTTTTTGCGCCATCAGTTTCCGGGCATGCTGCTGGCTGCCCATAGTGCCTTCACCGAAGTGCGGCTGCTCCTCCAGCGTATAGGCAATCAGCTCGACACGGCGTTTCAGCTTCGGCTGGTGTTTCGCGATCATCCGCGCTACCGCCAGTATGCCTGCCACGCCACTGGCGTTGTCGTCTGCGCCGGGATTGTTGTCGTAATGCACATCGTAATGCGCGCCCAAAACCAGACGATCTGCGTCCTTCGGGCCGAACAGGCAAGAGATGTTGCGATACGTATCGCCGTTCACTGTGAACGGATGTTCCTCCAGATCGCAGCCGGCGCGCTGGAACTCCTGACGGATGTAGTTTGCCGCGCGATTCAGCGAGTGCAGATTGGCGCTGTTCCGGGATGGGATGATCGCGGCCAGCGAGTCCACATCGGCGCTCAATTCACCCGTTGTCGGACGAATCTCCGGCGCAAGAACCACAGACCCGAACAACGGGTTGCGGATCAGCCAGAAGCCAAAAGCGCCTGCGAGCACGACGATCAGAACAACAGTCAGGCTCAATATCTTGAAGAAACGTTTCACGAAGCGTCCTGCGTCTCTGCCATTTCCGGTTCCCTTTCATCCCGCGACAGGACGCGCTGGTAAACAAGCCCCATACCAATCAATACTCCGCCCAAACCAACAAAGGAAAGTGCCCGTAAAATACCTTCCAATTCAGACATATCAACCAGGAAGACTTTTGCAACCGTAAGCATCATAACCGCAGCCGAGCCGATGCGCAGCTCCCGGCTCTTGAACACCAGGCCAGCTGCCAGCAGGGCAATGCCGAAGAGCAACCAGACGATGGAATACGTATATTGCTCAGCGTTCGCAATGTCATAGTTGCCCAGGGCCATCTGTTCCCCGCCCTGATAGCCCAGGCGGGCCATGGTCGTGAGGTAGACCACCAGCAGCAGCAAGCCCACGCCACCGAGTGTCTTCAGGTACCAGGTGGGCCGTCTTTCCTGTTGCAGCCAAGCGATCGCACCAAGGGCAAGACCTGGAACCAAGTAGGCTAGCAGCAAGGTATTAAACAAGAAACCGCCATTCACAGTTTCATCGGGATTGAAAAGCGGATTGAGCGCCAACAGACTGCCAAACAGGAGGTTCAGGAGCGAGATCCCCATGGCTCCCATCGCCGCGATGGAAAACACGCTGAACTTGCTCACAGATTTGATACGGGAAAGGCCAAGCGAAAAGCAAAGACCAACCAGGATTTGCAGGCTGAGTTCTTCAAGGCTCATGGTGCCGGCGAAGATGTCTCCGTCATTCATAAAATGGCGCACCTGGAAGACGGCAAACAAGGCGGTGAAGGCCAAAGCGAGCGCTTCCATGACCTGGGACCACTTGTCTTCATGCTTCTGCGAAAGCAGCCAGCTTGCACCAGCGCTGACTGCAGCCGGCAGAGCAAGATAGGCCCACAGTTCATTGAACAGAAAGCGCGCGCTTTCCTCGCCGCCATTTGCGATTGCATTCAGGGTTTGCAAAGTAAGTACAGCGCCGATGCCAACGCAGGCGAGGCGCAGCAGCCAGACCGGTCGTACCGTATGTGCAAAGGCGGTTGCTGCCAGCACAGCCACCAGGCCGAACGTCATCAACATGCCCGGCAGGCTGGCTGCGAGCATCAGTAGTGCCGAGATCGGGGCAAATACCGCGAACAGATTGACCGGCCAGGAGTGGATGAGCGGCGAGACTGCATCGTCTTTTTGGGACGCTGGCGGCAGCGCACGGATAAGCCACTCCGCCGCTGCGGCAAAAGCCAGGGCAAATAGCGCGAATATGAGAGCGAACGGGCGCTGTATCTCGCCATGCGCGCCCAAGCCCCAAAGGCCGAAAACAATGATGAGAGGAAACACTGTGCCGGCGGCAGCCCAGAGAATTGCGGTGAATCCTTGTGCTGGCAGACTTCTCCGCGCTGCAAGGCAGGTCACAATGATCACCGCCAATGCAAACACGAACGCGATCAGGACGTGGCCGCCCCAGGTCCCTTCTAGCGGCGTGGGAATATGGAAGCCAACGGGTGACCAGTTACCCAATCCGCCCGACAGTTTCTCCCCTCGCCCCACCAGCGCGCGCATGGACAACACCGCGCCAATAGGCACCATGGGCGCAAGCCGGTTCCACTGCCAGGCTAGGCCAAATCCCAAAGCAGTGGCGGCAAGTGCCGGCCACATCGCCCGGGCAGAAGCATCGTTAACACCGAGCAAACCAAGGAGTAGAATGCAGACCGATGCGTAACTCGCAATCGGGAATATCGTGTGTTGCATCAGATCGGCGGAGGACTCGCGCTTCAAAATGTTCACAACGCTCAACGCAATGACTATCGTAAAGATCACCGCGACATAGGTCAGCCAAGCGTAGAAGGGCCCGTTTCCGTGCAAACCAAGACCGCCCAATGCCCAGACGAATGCACCACCGGCAGCGGCAAAGGATAACCAACTCCAGTTTCGGTAAGTTGCCAGCACCAGGCCACCAGCAGCGACGATTGCCAGATAGGCATAGAGGACCGGGTATGAGGGTTCCGTGGTGGTCACCAGGAGCGGCGTTACCAAAGAGGCGGCCAATCCAAGGCCTGAAACCGCTGGCCCCTGCCGTAGTCCAAGCGCCAGCCCGCTTAAGGAGACGAGACCCAACAACACAAAGGCCGGTGCTGAGCCGATAAACCCGTAAAGCTCATAACTCACATAGACCGCGCCGAAGAACGCCAGAATGCCGACAGCAGTCAGAACACCTGGGATGTAAGCCTTTTGCAATGCCGGATTCTTGTCTTCGCTCTCGGAGCGATGCAGCCATTCCCCTGCACCCAACGCAACAGCGCCCAACAGGACAGCAAAGGTTACCCGCATGCCCGGCCCAAAGAAGCCAGCCTCGATCGAATAGCGGAGAAGGAAGATGGCGCCGAGCGCCAGAGACACACCACCAACCCAAACAGACCAGCGCGCACCCAGCTCATCGATGAAGCCAGGTTTATTGGCCGTCGCTGCAACATCAGCCTCAACAGTTTCTGGCGAGACCTGCGCACCCCAGGGTCCTGCATGGGCCGCATAGCCAGGGGTTTCTGTTGCTGGTTCATCGGTTTCGGGCTTCGGAGCTTCCTCGGCGGGTGCCGGACTTTCTGTTGATGGTGCAACAACATCCGCTTCCCGTGGCGCCGTTTCCGCGACAGTTGCCGGTTCGGGAATTGGCTTGGCCTTCAGGAGAGCCAATTGGTTGCGGACGGCCGTTAGTTCCCGCTCAACCTTGCGGACACGCACAAATGCGATCACGCCCAAAACAGAGGCTATCAGAAATACAAGCCCGACCAGAGCAAAAAATGCTTCCATGGATCCAGCGTCCTTTAAATTCTACGCCTCAATCCCGCTCGTTCGAATCGAACTTTACAGGAAATTTGAACAATGTTCAATTTCAATTGCACTGATCTGAATTCAGAGTAAACACGCGCTGCCGCCCCTGCACATAATCTGCACAGACATTCACCCAAACGACCACAGCTGATCGGCGAAGACCGCATTTCAGCACCGTAGTCATTATGCTATGGCAATTCAACAATCCATACATCAGGTGCAGTGGCCAGCGCTCGTGTTGATCGCGGCCGGTATCGTTCTGGCGATCCATCCAGCCCTGTGGCTTGTAAATAGTTGGCTCGAACCAGCGTACATTTCTAATGGTCTTGCCGTGTTCTTGCTGGTGGCCGGCCTTTTCGTCTGGAGCGTCACCAGCCGCGCAGAAGCGGAGACAAATCGGAAGCAGAAGAACCTGGCAATTGGCCTTCTGCTGCTCTCAGCTCTTATGACGTGGCCTATCTGGACACCACCTTCGGCGCAGTGCCAACCGCGATCTACAGGGCAATCGCGCCGGATGGCCGCCAGTACCGCATTGATGTGAGCTTCGTTTCGGACCGCGGCGAAGTCACCACCAATGTGACCACAGCTGTCTGACGCTGGCTGCAGAGCGATGCCTCCAGCTGGACCGCCGTTCAGCGGATTTCACTTGAAGCGATCCCCACACGCGAACACAACAAGTTTTCCAAGCGGTCATTGCTGCCCTGGAGCTCACCCCACCCCCTCATCTCACACAAGAAGAAGGAACCATTTGATGCGAACCTCGTTCCAAACCTGCCTGGCGTTCTTCGCGATTACGATCGTCACACCGACCCATTCCATAATCACGCCACCTCCATGGAGGACGCACTTGACGGACAGGTTGTTGCCCGGGTTGATGGCAAGACCATTTCACTCCCGAGCCTCAAGACTGAGATCTCCGGAGACCTGCGTGGTGATCCGGCCTCAATTACGGTTCGGCAGACATTTGTGAACCCCACCCAGCGGCCAATGAACGCCAAGTACCTCTTCCCGCTCAACAAGGATGCGGCAATCCATGCCATGCAAATGTGGGTTGGCAACGAGTTCGTTATCGCGCAAATTGAAAAGAAGGCCAAGGCCCGCAAGACCTTCAAGGAAGCAAAGTGTGAAGGCAAGGCAGTGGCGTTGCTCGAGCAACACAGACCCAACATGTTCACCCAGCAGATTGCCAATCTGATGCCCGGCAAACCTGTGGTGATAACGCTCAAATACAGCCAGGTGGTGCCCAGAATTGATAGCACCTATGAGCTTAGGGTGCCCCTCGTTGTCGGCCCACGCTACATCCCAGAACCGAACCACGCGCAGCCCCGCACGGTCAGCATGGAGAGCCCGCAAGAGGACCTGCAGGTACCAAAACAGGAACCGGTTTTCGGCACCTGGAATTTTGGTCCTGTTCCGAACTATCCATCCGTGGCGGGTCGAACGTCCCGCAAACCGTGTTAAAGGACAGGGTCTCGATTAACCTGAACCTACGTTCGGCGATCACGTTCGAGAACGTGACGAGCACCAGCCACAAACTGGCCGTGTCCGGCGATGAAGAGAGCAGGGCGATCAAACTCGCCGGCGGCAATACCATCGACAATCAGGATTTCATGCTGTGCTATTCGTTGGCAGGCAAGCAGCCGCAAGCGAGCCTTTTGCTTCACAAAGAGGACAAGCAGAGCACGTTTTCACTGTTGATTGAACCGCCTGAGGTACCGCGCACAGCTGACATTACCCGGCGGGAAATGGTGTTTGTGCTGGATACATCCGGCTCCATGCACGGACTACCCACGCAGGTCAGCCAGGTCTTCATGCGCCACGCGTTCAAGACCATGCGGCCAACTGACTATTTCCGCATCATCCGTTTTGCCAACCAGGCCGACGAATTCAGCCCGGTTGCGTTGCCCGCATCACCGCAGAATATTGCTGACGGCATCAATTGTGTGAACAACATAACCGCAAGTGGCGGAACGGAGATCCTGAGCGGGTTTCGGCCTGCCTATGCTGCTCCGGAACATCGCAATGTGCTTCGGGTTGTCGTGTTTCTTTCAGATGGCTATGTGAGCAATGAAGCCGAAATCCTGAGACTGGTTTCGAAGTCCGTGGGCCGCGGCCGGCTCTACGCGTTCGGTGTCGGCGCAGCTGTAACCGCTATCTGATCGCCGAGATGGCCCGTCATGGGTGCGGCATCTCCCGGATCATGGATCCTACGAAAAACGGTAACGATCAGGCGATCAAGTTTGCTTCTCGGCTTGAGAACCCCGTGCTGACCGACATCAACATCGATTGGGGTGAGTTGAACCCCGAGCATCTAACGCCTTCCCATCTGCCCAATTTGTTTACCGGTGACTCAATTCGCATCCAGGGCAAGTTCAAAGCAAACGGGGAACGCGAAATCTCAATCACGGGCCGTGTGAATGGACGCCGGGTTGAGCTATCTCTGAAGCTCAATCCTGATGTAGTCTCTGGCGCATGTCTATGAAGTGGACCGGGCTCTGCAGGGCTTCTACACGAGCGGGCTACGTCAACGGATTTCCGACGAGCCGCCACCTTCGTATGCGTCGATCAGCCGTGGCACAGGGGTTCGGATCTTTGCTGCCTTTCCGATCATGTCCGGCAAGCGTTTGTGGGGGGTGGTCTACATGTCCCGCACCCCGAACAATATTCTGAAGCATCTCTATGCCTACAAGGAACGCGCAATTGCGCTCGGTGCACTAGTGCTCGCGCTGACCCTTTTGCTGGGGTGGTTTAACCTCAAGAACGCTTTTACGACCGATCAAGGCCCTGTCTGCACAGGCGCAGGACCTTGCCAACAACAAGACCGGCAATCTGGAGCCCCTCGATTATTACGGCACGCGCGAGATCGCAACGCTTGGCGAAAGCTTCATCGACATGGCCAATGCCCTGGAGCAACGCAGCCAGTACATCCGGGACTTTGCAACCCACATGTCCCACGAGTTCAAGACCCCGCTTACGTCTATCCGGGGTTCGGCAGAACTGGTGTCTGAACATTATGCGGACATGAGCGACGAAGAACGGGCTCGCTTCCTTGGAAATATACAGGCAGACACCGCTCGGCTCAAGGCGTTGGTGAACCGCCTGATGGATCTGGCCAAATCGGACAATGTGCTGCCCATGGACGAGACCACCGATCTTGGAGTGGCACTGGAGGACATCGCCAGCCACTACAGAGAGGCATCGGTTTCCCTTCTGAATGAACAACCGATTGAGACCCGACTCTCTGCGGAGAATCTTGGGATTATTGCCAGCAATCTCATCGAGAATGCGTTGGCTGCGGGCGCCAGCAAGGTAAAGATCCGTGTGTCCGGCACAAGTGATAACCACGACATTATTTTCCGGGACAATGGACCGGGGATCTCGTCGGGTAATCGTGACAAGATCTTCGATGCCTTCTTCACCACTAAGCGGGAGATCGGTGGCACGGGCCTCGGCCTTGGCATTGTCCGATCTCTGGTAGAGGCGCACGGGGGCCGCATCATGCTCGGTAAGACAACAGACGGGGCCGGCTTCAAGCTCAGCTTTTGACGCGCCAGAACAATTGCCGGTATAACTTCGTCACGTGCCTCTGGCCATTCTGTGACAACTCATCTGGAAGATCCCGTCATGACTGATGCTATTGCCGCCCCCGCACTCCACCGCTGGCCTCGCCAGCTTTGTGATCGGCGCGATTGCGCTCTTGCTTGTGCTTGTTCAATTCGCCGCTGGTCCGTTCGCCCCACAACAACGAGCCTCGGTCACGGTTGGTGAAATTGCTGCGGAAATGCGCGAAGCGGCGAAGCGGAAGCTTCAGGGCAAGCTGAATCCGGCGCCACAGGCTGAACCCTGGACGATTGATCGCGTATTGAAAACGGTCGCAGCCGTTCTGGCGGGACTAGCTGTGATTGCAGGGATCTTCGGCATCATGCGCCGCGAAAGCTGGCGCGATTGCGTTTCAGTTTTTCACCTGAGCAATCCTAGTGGATAATGGGTGGCATGATCATCATAGCGATTATAAAGAATATAGACGGCATTCTGGGTGGCGGCTGAACGAGAGGACCGATGCCTCTGGTCTATCTAGCCAGAGCAAAATCGATTTCACTCGCTCAAGAGAACTAGACTTCGGAACCGAACGTGCCTGCTTTTATCAGCGCCCACTCTCGGTTGGGCCGGACATAAACGCCCCACAATTAATATTATCCATATTATTAATATATTTATTATTAAAATAAAAATATACATTTCATATTATGAGATTTTTATTAATTTATTACTCTTAGTAAATGTATTTGTATTAAATTTTTTCTTAAATTAATTTGCATATCAAGTTCGAATGCATAAACAATTTCTTTTTCCAACAGTAAAGGTGCTGGATAAGAACGATGCGAATGGCCTTGTGTTGCTCAAGGGCGGATGCTGGAACAACAATCATGGTGGCGACGCGGGGGTTCCTCCTGCAATGATGGTCGGGCCAGGAGGTGTCGTCAAGGTCAGCGCACAAGAGAACAATGAACCCCAGAAACCCGTGCGCTTGCAAGCCAGTTGCGAATCCAAGGTCAAAAGGTGGGACATCGTCTACCCGCGCCACCTCAAAAGACATTCGGCTGCACCTTTGCCACAGAATACGCACCGGTTGGCAAAGTGAAGGGGACCATTGTTTGGGATCACCAGGAGTATCAATTGCTTGAAGTTTGGCTGACACCGGCGGAATGATCGGCAGGTCCAACGCATTATTCTCGCAACCTTGCTCCGATTGCTGCGGTCTTCTAGTCTTAGCGTCCCACAAGTTTCTGCCGGACGTTTTCGATGAATAGCAAGTATCTCCGGACCGCCGGATGGCGGGAGTATCCGCGTTATCCTGATCCAGCAATCGAGGCGCTCGATCCCCGCTTCAACCAATACATGATCTTCAGTGCAGCTGTGGAGCGGCTCTATACCGGCTGCCGGTGGGCAGAAGGTCCTGTCTATTTTGGCGATGGGCGTTATTTGCTCTGGAGCGATATTCCCAACAACCGGATCCTGAAATGGGAAGAAGAGACCGGCAGGGTTTCTGACTTCCGGCGACCCTCGAATTTTGGCAACGGGCAGACCCGCGACCGGCAGGGCCGGCTCATCACATGTGAACATGGGCGCCGCGTCACGCGCACCGAGTATGACGGGTTCATCACGGTTGTCATGGATAACTGGCAGGGCAAACCGCTCAACTCACCAAACGACGTGGTTGTTAAGTCCGACGGCAGTATCTGGTTCACCGATCTGCCGTTTGGAATTTTGGGAAACTATGAAGGCAACAAGGCAGAGTCCGAAGTCCAGATGGCCGTCTATCGGGTCGATGGCGAAACCTTCGAAGCAACCGTTGTGGCCGATGACATTCTGGGGCCTAATGGGCTGGCCTTCTCGCCGGACGAGAGAATTTTGTATGTGGTTGAGTCCCGTGGTGAACCCTACCGGAAAATTCTGGCTTACGATCTGACAGATAATGACCAAGCACTGACCAACAAGCGCGTATTTGTTGATGCAGGCCTGGGCGGCACACCAGATGATTTTCGCGTAGACGTGGACAGTAATCTCTGGTGTGGCTGGGGCATGGGGGATGAAGAGCTGGACGGAGTGCTCGTCTTTGCGCCGGACGGTACAAAGATCGGTCGTATCCGGCTTCCGGAGCGTTGCGCAAATATCTGTTTCGGCGGCCCGAAACGCAACCGGTTGTTTATGGCGGCGAGCCAATCGCTCTATTCTGTTTATGTGAATACGCAAGGCGTTGCGGGTGGATAGACCGCAAACCCCACTCAGGCTGCATCGCACCAGCACAACAAACAGGAAACCAAAGTGACACACACTTCAGAGACAGACATTGTCATTGTGGGCGCAGGCGCAGCCGGCATCGGCGCTGCGCGGACATTGACAGAGCTGGGCAAGAATTTCGTCTGGCTGGAGGCATCCCACCGGGTCGGTGGACGAGGCTATACGGAAGAAATCCTTCCCGGCGTTCCGTTTGACCTTGGATGTCACTGGATGCATTCAGCTTCGCTCAATCCAATGGTCGGTTTCGCGGATAAGCTTGGGTTTACTTACACGAAAGACGGCTATCCACGTGGCGGCTTTTTTGAAGGTCGATGGCAAACCGCTGAAGAGATTGCCGACTTCGGTGTCTTTTATGATCGTCAGTTTCAGATGATGCAGAAGGCTGCGGAGACGCAAGGAGACTGCTCGGTTTATGATGCTACCGACCGGGAACACAAATGGTCGGCATTGTTTAACTATTACACGTCGCTTGATGCGTCTCATGACGTAGACCAAGTCTCGGTCAGCGATCTGCTCATTTACAACGAAACGGATGAGAATTGGCCATTAAAAGAAGGCTATGGCACGTTGTTAGCGAGGCTTTGTGGTCAGATACCTGTCTCGTTGAATAGCGCTGTTAACATTATTGATTGGTCTGGCAGAACCGTCAAAGTCGAGACGGCCAAGGGCACAATCCGAGCGCAGAAAGTTCTCATTACGGTATCGACGGGCATTCTTGCCGCCGGCGATATTCGGTTTGATCCCGGACTTCCGGACTGGAAGCAGGAAGCAATCGCCGCTCTACCCCTAGGCAATCACAACCGGATTTGCATTGGCTTTGACCGGGACGTCTTCGGCGCAGATGCCCCAGCCGGTTTCACGACCGATGCGGTGGATGGCAACAATTTCGCAATGAACATCAAACCGTTCGGCGCTAATTTTGCCACGGGTTTGACCGGAGGACGATTTGCGGACTGGCTGGAACAGGTTGGCCAACAGGCCTCACTCGATTATATGGAGCAGAAACTCAAGGCTGTCTTTGGTAGCGAGATTACCAAGCACGCAAGCACCCACATCGTCACCGCCTGGCGCGGCGATCCTTGGATCAAAGGGGCATATGCCGGCGCGTTGCCCGGACAACATCACCAGCGCCGCAAACTCTTTGAGCCGCTTGATGAGCGCATCTATTTTGCTGGTGAAGCCACATCCCCCGATTTCTTCACAACTGCCCACGGGGCGTTTCTTTCGGGGATTGTGGCTGTAGAAATGATGATCGAAACTTGAGGAGTATCATGTCATCAGTACGAGTCATGGTTTCCAAGATAATCGACCAAGAATTCTTTCCGACTTTTGTCGAGTGTGAGTTCATCGATACAAATGAGCAAACGCACCGATTCCGCGACAAAATTGTAATATTCTCGTTTAAATCAGAAATTCTTCAGCAGGACTTGCCGTTCGAGGGCATAATTTCCTGCTCCATTGTAAGCGCCACCACAACGGACATGACCATCAACATTTTCGCGGTCGATAGTGTGGAATCAACCGAGGGCAAAACCCGTTTCACCATCCCAACTGAAATCGTCCAGAAGGATTGATCAGGTACGCATTGGAACTTTGTCCCGGCCCACACTTGATCATCCCCATACCACTACGCGACGACGGTTGACAACGCGCGAATACAATTGCGCGTCGGTTTCGTCGGCATCTAAACACGTTTGAACCACCCGCCCGTGTCGGCGGCTGATGAGGAATCCTGATGTGCTCCACCATCCTAGCTTCAACTGTGCCAGAAGATGCAACGGACGTCTTCGGGTGCACTAAGTTTTTACATGAGCGGCACGCCTTCGATGAAAAACCAACCCGCCATCTCGCCATAGGTCTCCTTGTAAGTCACATGGCAATAGGTAGTGTGGAGTTCCTTCGTGAAGCCCTTCATCCAGTCCTGCTCTCTGTATCGCGACTTCAGTTGCGGCAATAATCTTTTCGGTCATCTCTTCAGGACCCACATACGTCCAACCGTCTCGGTGGGCGGCCTCGAGGGCGTGCGCAGGCTCGCCGATAACTCCAGGCTTGCCAAGCGGCGGGCGAGACATGGCATCGAACTCCTGGCCGTTAGCATAGACATGCAGCTCCACCGGCATGTCCCAGTCAAAGCCGAGGATTTCCGCCAGGGTGACCCAACTGGGGTAAGAGACAAACTGATCTTCGTCGCGATACCAGTTGAGATATCTTTGCACTTCTTCCGACAGATCGTCTGGCAATCCACGTGGCTCCGGTGCTATCGTGGGAAAGTCGGAAAAATTATGGCGGTCACCCAGAATGGCATAGAGAGCTCTGTTCTGCCCGTCGTAGAATGGGTCCGCAGGCTCATCAATGGTCTCCTGCAGCATACCCCTGCCCTCGACCGACACTCACTCATCGGCCGAGCGCCACTGGCCGTCCACACGGTGTTCCACAAGAAAAACGGCGTATTGGCTCATAACGTTGAGACCTCAGCGAGATAGGCAACCCATCATAACCTGAACTCCCCTCAGACGGGAACCTGCTCATAACCTCTCTCAAACGAGCGCGCGGTTGCTAACCCAGCACGAATGGGGAAAATCAGTCGTGGCGGACCGGCATAAAAAGAAAAGGGGCGAACGTTTATGTTCGTCCCTGAACTTGAAAATTGAGAAGCACCTGAATGGTGCAGTGCCTAGTTGTCCAGGAAGCTCCGGAGCTTCCGGCTGCGGCTTGGGTGCTTCAGTTTCCTCAGCGCCTTGGCCTCGATCTGCCGGATACGTTCGCGGGTCACCGAGAACTGCTGGCCGACTTCTTCCAGCGTGAGGTCGGTGTTCATGCCGATGCCGAAACGCATGCGGAGGACACGCTCTTCGCGCGGCGTGAGTGAGGCGAGCACACGGGTCGTCGTCTCACGCAGGTTCGACTGGATCGCCGCATCGATCGGCAGGGTCGCGTTCTTGTCCTCAATGAAGTCGCCGAGGTGGCTGTCTTCTTCGTCGCCGATCGGCGTTTCCAGGCTGATCGGCTCCTTGGCGATCTTCATCACCTTGCGGACCTTCTCCAGCGGCATGCCGAGCTTTTCAGCCAGCTCTTCCGGGGTCGGTTCCCGGCCGATCTCGTGCAGCATCTGGCGGCCGGTGCGAACCAGCTTGTTGATAGTCTCGATCATGTGAACCGGAATACGGATGGTGCGCGCCTGGTCGGCAATCGAACGGGTGATGGCCTGGCGGATCCACCATGTTGCATAGGTGGAGAACTTGTAGCCGCGGCGGTATTCGAATTTGTCCACCGCCTTCATAAGGCCAATATTGCCTTCCTGGATGAGGTCGAGGAACTGCAGGCCGCGGTTGGTGTATTTCTTGGCAATGGAGATCACTAGACGAAGGTTGGCCTCGACCATTTCCTTCTTGGCCTGGCGTGCCTCCCGCTCGCCCTTTTGCACCATGTGGACGATGCGGCGAAATTCGGCGATTTCCAGCCCCGTTTCAGACGCCAGCTGGTGGATCTCGTCGCGGATGGCCTTCACCATCGGGCGCTCGTTCTGGATGAACTCTTTCCAGTTGTTCTTTGACAGGCGGACTACGCGGCGCACCCAGCCAGGATCAAGCTCCTGGCCGCGATACTGCTTGAGGAAGTCATCGCGTGGCACTCCTGCCCCATCGGCCATGCGCATGAGGCGGCCTTCCAGAGACAAGAGGCGCTTGTTGATGTCGTAGAGCTGCTCAACCAGGGCCTCGATACGGTTGTTGTTGAGGCTGAGGCTCTTCACGTGAACGATAATGTCTTCACGCAACTTCTTGTAGCGGCGCTCCTGCGAGGTGGAGAGGGTCTTGTTCTCACCAATCTGCTGATCCTGCAACTTACGCAGTTTCTTGTAATCGCCGGCAACCAGGTCGAAGGTTTCGACAACCTTGGGCTTTAGTTCGCCCTCCATGGCTGCGAGAGAGAGGTTAACTTCATCCTCATCATCCTCTTCTTCCTCCTGGTTCTCGGCTTCTTCATCACCAGGTTTCTTGAGGAGGTCGGCGTTTTCCACTTTCTCTTTTTCTTCCTCGTCAGTCGGCTTTACCTCAGGCGCCTTTTTGGCGTCCGGACCGGCGTAAGTGGCCTCAAGATCAATGATATCGCGAAGAAGGATGCGACCTTCGTTCAGTTCGTCGCGCCAGATGATGATGGCCTGAAAGGTGAGCGGGCTTTCGCAAAGCCCGGCGATCATCGCTTCACGGCCAGCTTCAATGCGTTTCGCAATGGCGATTTCGCCCTCGCGGGACAGGAGCTCCACCGTGCCCATTTCGCGCAAGTACATGCGGACAGGATCGTCCGTGCGCTCGACTGGCTCTTTGGTGGTTGTGGTGGTCTTAACAGGGAGGCCAGCCTCGGTTTTTTTGGCCTCTGCAGTGATGTCCTCGTTTTCTTCTTCGGATTCCACTACATTGATGCCCATCTCGGCGAACATGGACATGGTGTCTTCAATTTGCTCGGACGTTACTTCGTCCGATGGCAGGACTTCGTTCAGCTCGTCGTAGGTAACGTAACCGCGCTTCTTTGCAGCCTTGATCAGCTTTTTGACCGCTGCATTGTTCATGTCCAGAACTGGACCGTCAGAAGTTGGGGCTTCTGCCGATGTCTGTTCCTTGGTCTTGACGTCTTGCCTTTTAGCTGTGGTTGCAACCATGATGTACCATCTTCCCGTGCGGCCGTTCACCAGCCTGTGTGCTGGTGGCTCCGCATGTTGAGTGTCCTGTTCGCCGCCGAATCAATTTTGTCAGTTCGCCTAGCATTTAACGTATCGGCAGATTCTAGACCGCGTTCCGTTAACCTGACCTTAAGCATAGCGTGACGCGCCAATGTGCTCAGACTGGTATTTGCCAACTTTGTATCAGGCCAGTTTGCGAGGTTCTTCAGTTACTCAGCGCCTGCGGTCTGCCGGATGCTTCTCCAAATCCTTCTACGGTCGCTTCTTCGCCTGCCTGCGAGCGGAGCTGTTCGCGTATCTCATTGAGATGTGCAAGGTTTTCCTCCGTGGCTTCATCTGCTAGTGCGAGTTCGGCGGCCCTCAATTCACTGTTTAACATGAGTGCTTTTTTGTGCAGCAACACAAGCTGAGACCAGCCCGTTTCCACGTCTGCCTTGGCAGCTTCCGGGTGAACGAACCAGTCGCTCTTGTACGACGTGCCTGCATCAAGCTTTCCCAAGAATTCCGAATATCCTCTCTGGCCGAGATGGTCGCGCAACAAAGCTGTGTCAAGGGGGCTTTGCAAAGCCGCGACATCTAGTATTTCCCGGCGCACAGAGTCAAGGGCAACGGTAGAGAATTTAAGGTCTGCAAATTCGTCCGGATCGTTCTCCACCAGCCAAGGGTGATTGACGACCGCCAGCACAATCAAATTTGCGCGGCGCTCTATACCGGTTGCGGTTTGCGCACTCCCTGCGAGCCGCTTCAGCGCCTGGCTCGGCGGGAACTGGAGATCCCATGGATGCTGCGAAGACCAGCGGCCTTGCGGTCGGGCTTTCTTTGATTTCTGCCCGCCGCGCGGTCCATATTTTCTGACACTGACCTGATCGCCGGTTTTTCCACTTGCTGAGCTCCAGAGCGATGTCAGTTTGCTCCGGACATGATCTTCGTAATGACTGCGAACGCGATCGTCATTAACTTGACGAACTGCAGCAAAAAGGCGGGTCTCGAAGTCGGCGCGTCGCTCAGGCGTTGAGAGGTCACCTGCTTCCAATTCCCGGTCCCAAAGCAATTGAGCGAGCGGTTGAGCCTGCCCGAGAATTTCGGGAATGGCCTCCGAACCACCTGCCTTTATGAGGTCGTCCGGGTCCTTGCCGTCGGGAAGCAACGCGAACTTCAGGGAGTAGCCGGGCTGAAGCAACGGCAACGCGGTGTCAATCGCGCGGTAGGCGGCCTTACAACCCGCTGCATCACCGTCGAAACAGAGCACCGGTTCCGGCACGGCTTTCCACATTAGCCGGAGTTGACCATCGGTGAGCGCTGTCCCAAGCGGAGCGACGGCGTTCGGGAAGCCTGCCCGAACCAAAGCGATCACATCCATGTAGCCCTCAGCCACAATGAGAGTGCCTTTTTCATAGCCAGCGCTACGGGCTGTATCGAAGTTGTATAGAACGTTGGATTTGTGGAAAAGCGGACCTTCCGGAGAGTTCAGATATTTTGCCTGCGCATCCGGTGAAAGCGCCCGGCCTCCGAAGGCGATAACCCGGCCCCGCGCATCACGGATCGGAAACATGATGCGATCGCGGAAACGATCATAGGGAACCGAAATGTCCGGCCCATGGATGACCATTCCGGAGTCAGCCATCTGTTCAGGGGTGACATTATTGGAGGCCAGATGGGTTTTGAGTGCCCGGCGGTCAGCAGGAGCATAGCCCAGGCGGAAGGTCTGTTGGGTCTTGGCGGACAACCCCCGGTCCGAGAGGTAACCGCGTGCGGCAGACCCCTGCCCGGTCTGCAACTGCTCCTCAAAGAAATCCGCAGCCAACTCCATAACATCATAGAGCGTTGAGCGTTTTTTTTCCCGTTCCGCATCTTCGCGGGTGGGCTTGGGCAAGTTGACACCGGCAAGACCTGCCAGCATCTCCACGGCCTCTGGGAAGTTCAAGCCATCCATCTTGGTCACGAACGTAAAGATGTCCCCGGATTCCTTGCAGCCGAAACAATGATAATGGCCCCGTCTGTCGTCGGCGTGGAATGACGGGGTCTTCTCCCCATGAAACGGACAGCACGCCCAATGATCTCCTTTGGAGGGCACAGACTTCCGCCGGTCCCACGTGACCTTGCGGCCGACCACCTCTGAAATCGACAACCGAGCCCGAATCTCGTCGAGTATATGATCTGAAAAGCGCATGCTGCAGTTTTGGCTCCGGCCCAGTCGCCAAGTTTAACGTGAGTGGTGAAGTCCGCCGAATCAAGAGCCGGGTTTTCAACAAGAATGACCAACGCATGCTCCATTCCAAAACCGGCATTGTAAACACTCAAGTTGGTCGACAGCGACTAGAATGTATAGGCGCGCCTATCAACCGGTGAATGCGACATTTGCTGCTTTACATAGCTTTCAAAATCATGAAGCATGTCAAATGAGTCATATTTCACAATAAAAGACGAGAGAAAATCACTATGAAATCGAAAAAGTGATCGCCGCAGCTCAAATTTTTTTTGGGCTATTGTTTTTTATTTCACCAGCACTTGAATTAAACACCAAGGATGATGTTTGGACACCGGAAGAGTTTATCGCTGCCTCTGGCTTTGACAAGGCGCTCGGAGCGATCACCAAGGGTGTTCGCGGCGCGGCTAATTCACCGGAACTGGCACAATCACCCGCAGTCGAGAAATTACGTTCCGTCTGGGATGAGGCAGTAGATGCCACTCTCTCACAGGAAATACTGCAGAAGGGTATGACGAAACGCCTTTCGGGAACATTGGACCCCTCGAAAACCAAAAAGATAAAGGCATTTCTGGGATCTGATACCATCGCTCACTGCTCCCACCCGATGGTCCCATTCGCGCCCTCCGATTGAGATGACGCGCCCTGGTTGATGCATGAGGGTGTTCCAGGCTTGGCAGCAGTGATCTGTGATGTCGTCGCAGGTCTTGAAAACGAGGGTCGAAAGCCAGATGTCCCGGATGAACGGCCAGACGTTCTCGACCGGGTTCACCTCTGGTGACCTTGGCGGCCGTGGGACGAGGGTGATGGTGTCGGGGACAGCCCATTTGGTTGAGCTCTGCCCTCCCGCCTGATCAAGGATCGGGAGGGCGTGTGCCCCGGCCTCGACCTGTTGACTGATGAGCATGAGAGGCTCAGCCATGGCGTGAGTGTCGCAGCAGGGCATGACCCGCCTGTCGCTCTTGGCCTTGGCAGGGCAGAGGGCGCCGAAGAGATAGGCCCCTTTGGTCCGCTGATCGTGCGGCGCGCGGGGCCGCGTCCCCCGCCGCGCCCAGCGTCGCGTGCGTTTGTTCTTCTGACCCATCCGGGCGTCGTCCTGAACCCAGCTCTCTATCGGCTTGCCGCCCCATTGGCTGCGGATGTGGTCGGCGACGTCGCAGACGTTTTGTTGAACGCCTCTATGGCCTCGTCGTGCTGCGGGCGGGCGGCGCGCTTGGCCAACCCCATGGCGAACCCGATGGCGCGAAGGTCCCGTCCCGGCGTCTGACGACTGACCGAGACGCCCGGTTCCTCCTGCACCCCCTGCGCCAGATCGACCCGCCGCCAGCGCCCGATGCCGTCCATATCGGGCTTTGGCCCCGCCTCAACAGTCGCTGCCAGCGCCGTGCGGTGTTCGTCTGTCAGGATCGGCGTCTTTGCGGGCGCCTTGCGGGTCATCAAGGCCGCCGCGCCGCCGGCCTTGAAGCGCAACACCCCGTCCCGGATCACCTGCAGGCCCCCGCCGCCGGTGCGCGCGGCCTCGCGGCGAGACCCACCGTCGAGGATCACCGGCAAGGCAAGAAGCTGCCGCGTCTGATCCGCCTCTTCGCTCTTGCGCGCTGTGCGAGGCAGGTCATCGCCCAAAAAGTCCGCTCTCGGTTGAACAGCTGCTGCCATGGAAAACCTCCCTTGTTTTCCATGCTGAAGCAGGCCGAACATCGATTGGGACCCTCCCCTCGGAGAGCCTGAGCCAGTCAGCCGCAGTATTAGGGCTGTTTAAGGTTTTTCACTGATTTTGCGAGAATGGGAAATGAGGGATCCAGCAGCCCTGTGACAGGCGAATCTGTCTGGTGGCAAATCGGGGGGCCAAGGGGACTATCGCCACTCTTGTGATTGCAGTCCTTTATCTTACGAGTGTCGATTGGCAGTTGCCCTTCCCGTGGGATGTGGTCGGCTACGCGATTGGAAGGGATTTTCTGAACCTGTGGACCATGGGCCTGGAGGCCTGGGGGAATAAACCCGGCCGCTTCTACGATATGTCGGCCTATTCTGCTTTCATCAGCGATCTCTTGGGTAAGGACTACCCCTACCAGCAATGGTCATACCCTCCGAACAGTCTTCTGCCCGGTGCGCCTTTCGGGTTGCTGCCGTATCTCAGCACCTATTTTATCTGGATGCTCGCCGATCTCGGATTATTTGCCTATTCGGTCAGAAGCGCCGGCTGGACGGCCTCGCCCAAGTTCCTGCTTCTGCTTCTGGCCTCACCAGCGGCCATTGTTTGCCTCATCTACGGGCAAAATGCTTTTCTGACGGGCGCAACATTCCTGTTGATCTACAGGCTCTGGGATACGGAGTCGATTTTGGCTGGTATTGTGATCGGCTTCCTGACGTTGAAGCCACAACATGGGTGTCCTCTTGCCCTTTGTGCTCATTGCCTCCAGGCGCTGGACTGTGTTTGTCTCGGCAGGGATCACCACACTTGTAATCGCCGGCACGACCGCACTGCTCTTCGGGCCACAGGTCTGGAGCCGCTACTTCACCGTTGCAGTAGGCGCACAGGAGAGCGGCGTGTTGGACAATCCGAGCGTTATTATCCAAGGCTTCATGCCAACCGTATACATGAACCTGAGATTGGTCGGCGTGCCTGCGGAAGGCAGCTTATCTAGCACAGGCTTTTGTCGCTTGTTGCAGCATTGGAGCGGTTGGCTGGTGCTTTTATCGCCGGCGCGAGCCAGCCCTTTCGTTTGCACTGCTTATTGTTGGAACCGTGCTCGCTACACCCTATCTCATGATCTACGACCTGGTCATATTCAGTTTTGTACTGCTGCTGTTGGCAAACCGGATAACGGATGACCGCGTCGCATTTGGCTTGATGACCGCTTTCTTCTGGCTTCCGCTGATCACTTTCACGGCAGGTGTTTCAAACATTCCCGGATCGGCGGTAATTCCGATCATTGCAGCGGCATGGATCCTCCGAACTTTGTGGCGCGAGAACAAGGCAACAGAGCGCTCCGGGATTTCTAGCCAGCGCATTGTGGTTGAAGCGTAAGTAATCGGCAACCTGGATACGAGGCACAAGCTGGCCTACACAGCGCAGATCGCTTGTCTCACTGGTTCAAAGCTTGCTCCATGTACTCAACGATTTCGGCCAGAGTAATCGTAAAAATTCCTGCGTTTCCGTCCGTGAATGCGGAGTGCCAGGATTCGTATCCCTCCACGAAACCCTCAAGATCAACAGATTCATTTGTAAGAGCGAGGACACTGCGGGTAAACGCCTTGGCAGATACGGGGGCGTGGCCCAAACCGGAGAAAATCCTTGTGGTGCCATAGGGTTTTTGATGCGAACACCGACCAATTTCACATGAACGATTGTCCCGAGATCAGCGGATTCCTCTATTTTTCCTATGATGACGCGAGACAGTTCCTCTTCCGGACGGGTTTGGTATTTCCAAACCTGGCCAGCCTTAAAATTGGTTCCACTACTGGACTTTCCAACCGATCGCCGTCTGCGTGACTCATCTCTATCCCTGCAAAAAATAATATAGGCAGCGGTTAGAGGTGAACGGAGGCACCCGGAAGCAATTGGTTTCCTCTACCCCAGCTTCGCCTTCACCATCCCGCTAGCCTTGCCGAAATCCATTTGCCCGGCATAACGTTCCTTGAGCGCACCCATAGTGCGGCCCATGTCCTTGAGACCTTCCGCCCCGAGCTCGGCAATGACAGTCTCGACAGCAGTTTTCATCTCGTCCTCACCCAACTGTTTGGGAAGGAACTCCTCGATTATGGTGATTTCCTCGCGTTCCTGTTCTGCGAGTTCGAGACGGCCTGCGCTCTCATATGTGTCCGCGGATTCTCGGCGTTGCTTGATCATTTTGGCGAGGATCTCGAGGATTTCGGCATCCTCAACCTCATCCCCTTTTCCCGCCGTTCTGTTTTGAATCATGCGGTCCTTGATTGCCGCATTCATGAGACGCAACGTTGCCGTGCGCCGCTTTTCTTGCGCCTTCATTGCGTCTTTCAACGCAACGTTGATTTCATCGCGCACTGATGTTGTCATCCCTCTTACACGCCTTTCAACGCCTCTCCGCCAAAGAGTTTTCGACCATAGGACAGGTTACGGGATGGATGCAAATTTTTTGAAGAGCTATAACTTGTTGATAATATAGGGTCATGCCTGGTTGAGGGGATTTTCCTCATAAAGCTATGGTATGAAATGAACAATCGATAGTGCAAAGGGTCCAGCATTTCAGAGAAGAAAATCCGTGCGCGTGTTCGCGACTTCGCCGACAGCCTGACCGCTCTACAGACAGCCGAACCCAGCGGCCTTGATCGCAATACTGTCAGCAGGGTCTATCGGGCATTGCGCAAGCGCCTCCATACAGCTTGCCAGGCGCAGCGCCCGATGTTCGGTGTTGTTGAAGGGAATGAAAGCTTGTCTGGAGCCAGGCGGGGGAAAGCAAAGCGAGGAAGGGGCGCAGTTGGCAAGACAACCGTCTCCGGCCTCTTCGCGCGTGAGGGTCAGGTTTACGCGGAAGTCGTTCCAGGTTGCAAAAAAGCCACTCTACAAGGCAGTATTGGAGGGAAGGTCGATCCGGCTTGGGTCCTCACCTGCGATGGCTGGCGAGGGGACAATGGCCTTGTTGATCCTGGCTATGGGCATTACAGGGTCGATCGTTCCAAGGGCGCATTCGCCAGAGGCGGTGTTCATATCAAGGGTCTGGAAGGCTTTTGGGGGGTGGCAAAGGGGGGTCTGTCAAAGGTCAAAGGTGTGCCAGACCACACCGTTCATCTGCCGTTGCAAGAAACTGAATGGAGAGACAACAACAGGCATTCCAACAGATACAAATTACGGCTAACTGGCCTCAGACAAAATCCCCTCAGCCAGGCACGATCCTAATATATTTTATTTTGTGGAGATATGCTTGACGTCAGCACAGACTCTGCCTAATTTGCGGCCAATTCAGGCCTAACTTGCTGTACTCAGCAGCAAAATCCCGAGCTCTTGCTATCGGCAAGCGGCTCGCGAGAGACCGCTTCATGCCGACATCTTCAGAAAACAGCATTATCCACAAGCAACCAGCACCATGGATTGAGCCACGGTACACCGCCGTTTTGGTTTTGGCGGATGGAACCGTGATCGAAGGATTTGGGCTTGGCGCAGAAACCTCAGCTGATGGCGAAGTTTGTTTCAATACGGCCATGACAGGCCACCAGGAAATTCTGACTGACCCGTCATACGCCGGCCAGATCATCACCTTCACCTTCCCGCATATTGGCAATGTGGGAGCCAACGACGAAGATATCGAGACAACCAATCTTGCAGCTTCTTCTGGCGTACGTGGAGCGGTGATGAAGGCAGATATCACCGATCCGTCGAACTACCGCGCCACCCGGCATTTTGATGCATGGCTCAAAGCCCGCGGCATCGTTGGCATTTGTGGCATCGACACGCGGGCGCTTACTGCTCTGGTTCGGGAAAAGGGCATGCCGAACGCTGTGATCGCCCATTCGCCCGATGGTGAGTTCGACTTGCCGTCGCTGAAAGCACGAGCTGCTGTGCTCGTTCCAATGGAAGGTGTGGACCTTGCGCCCGGCGTGACCACGGCCCAACGGTATGACTGGTATGAGACCGGTTGGATTTGGGACAAAGGGTTTGGCCTGCTCGATGCTCCAGAGCACAAAGTGGTCGCCATGGATTTTGGTGCCAAACGCAACATATTGCGTTGTCTGGCGGACGCAGGTTGCGCGGTAACGGTGGTTTCGGCAGATGCGAAAGCTGACGATATTCTGGCGATAAATCCGGATGGCATCTTTCTTTCAAATGGACCCGGCGATCCGGCGGCAACGGGCGAATATGCTGTGCCAGAAATCAAAAAACTGATCGAAAGCGGTAAGCCGATCTTTGGCATCTGCCTCGGGCACCAGATGCTGGCGCTCGCGCTTGGCGGTTCCACAAAGAAGATGCACCAGGGTCACCACGGCGCCAACCACCCGGTTCAGGACCACACAACTGGCAAGGTGGAAATTACTTCGATGAACCGCGGCTTTGCCGTGGATGCAGACAGCTTGCCTGAGGGCGTGAGCGAAACACATCGTTCGCTGTTTGACGGGTCAAACTGCGGCCTTGCCGTCGATGGTAAACCGATATTCTCGGTCCAGCATCACCCCGAAGCTTCTCCGGGACCGCAGGACTCGTTCTACCTGTTTGAGAGATTTGTCGAGTTGATAGAGAAACAAGGCAACTGATTGCCTTGCGGCTGTTCGGCCCCTAGACTGAATCTCAAGTTATCAGTGAGACAGACTATGGCGGCAGATATCGATATCGGCACAATGTTCGGAGCCGGCGGGGCAGATACATTCCTGGGTCTGCCGCCCTGTTCCGATGTGAAAGATTTGGAAGGCGCAAAGATTGCGCTGATTGGCGCCCCTTGCTCGACGCCCTACCCGACCGTTGGTCCCTATTGCTCAAGCGGACCGGCAGCCATGCGTACAGTGATCGCGCCATATGCGGAAAACAGCCATCATTATGACTTCGATCTTGGCGGCCAGATTTTCCCGGAAAATGAGGTTTCAGCTGTTGATTGCGGGGATATATCCTACGATGAGCAGGAGCCGCGAGCGAACCGGAAGCGGATTCGAGATGCGTTGTGCCACATCCTCGATCAGGGCTCGGTTCCCATTGTCATGGGCGGTGACGATTCCATCCCGATACCTGTCATTCAGGCATTTGAGGGCCGCGGTGATCTGACAATCCTGCAAATTGATGCCCATATTGACTGGCGCGAAGAAGTTGGCGGGGTGCAAATGGGCCTTTCCAGCACCATGCGCCGCGCGTCAGAAACACCGCACATCACCAAAATTATTCAAGCCGGTCAGAGGGCAATTGGCTCTGCCCGGCCCAGTGATTATGAAGATGCCCTCAAGTGGGGAGCAAAATTCATAACCGCCCAGCAAATACACAAGGATGGTTTGGGCCAGGTGCTCGAACATGTGGACGAGGGCCGTGATGTCCTCATATCACTTGACGTGGACGCGCTTGATCCGTCGCTGGTGCCGGGTGTGCTTGGCCCCGCTCCAGGCGGCCTGACTTATTATCAGGTTGTGGAAATGATTTCGGGTGTGGCGGCCAAAGCCCGTATCGCAGGTTTCAACATTATAGAGTTTATGCCTGAGCGCGATGTGAACGGCATCGGCGCGCTTAATTCGGCGCGCATCATTGTTAATGCGCTGGGACACATGGCTCGGCAGGTTTGATAAGGGAAGTTTGAATGTCTGTGAGTTTTGATTTTTCCGGCAAAACAGTTTTGTTTCCGGCGGCACCAGCGGAATTAATCTGGGGATCGCAAAAGGATCTGGCAGGCGGGCATGGGATATCTTGAAGGCCGAATCGTAGGGCTTGATGGTGTGGTCGATCAGCAAGACAACTATCGCAAATCTGGCTTCGTTCTTGCTCACAACAACATCCGGTATGGCGGAGACATCAGCATCGCCGCCACAGATAGTCCCAAGATTCGCCCTATCGAAGCAGCTGACATTGAGAAGTTGCTTGAGTCTGACGCCCCCTTCTATCCTGGAGACCAGCGGGCATTCATGACGTTCTGGCTAGGCGTCAGCAAAACCCGGAGTGGAATGGTTTGTGTCCAGGACGGGGAGATTGAAGGATTCGGTGTGGCGCGCACTTGCCGGATGGGCACGAAAGTCGGCCCCCTGTTTGCAAATACAGAAGCGATTGCAGACGACCTGTTCAGGCATTTGGCAGCGCACTGTGAAGCAGGGCCAATCTATCTTGATGTTCCCGAAACCAACCCCGCTGCCATTGCTCTAGCTGAACGGCACGGGCTTGCCCCCGTGTTCGAGACTGCCAGAATGTACAAAGGCTAGGCCGGTGGAGGGTGCTGGAAACGGCGACACCGCCGATGGTGATTTTGGATATTAAAATCCCCCATACAGTTAGTTTAACTGTATGGGGGATTTCAGTTGGAAGTTAGAGTATGCATGGAAAACTGCTACTCCCTAACTATACTATTCCTTGTCGCAAACCCTGCAACCCTCCAAAAATGCTCTCTCACCTTAATTTCTTCTCGAGCATGAGAAAGATTTTTCGCGATCACAGGGCATGCACAATTCCGCTTTGAAATCTACTTATCAAACGCATGATTTACCTGTTTATGATATTTGGGAGGCGATTACTTAAATACGACATCAAGAGTCGTTTTGGTTCTATTATATACTCGATTATCACAGGAATAATATTGGCGGGTCTTGATTTCATATTTACGGGAATGTCCATACAGACGCCGCGCAACATCATTGGTTTCACGAATGAAATATCGGGCAGCAGATCTTCTCCACCGTTCCATTCCTGCATAATCATCCGCAGCAATCTTTTTGCTAGCATTGCAATATGCCTTGATCTTGTCTGCCTTCTGAAGCAAAATATTAACATCAAAAAATCAGGAAAATACTGCGCGACATATCTCAACCTATATTCACGCTCACCACTGGTACAACCCGCTTGCACCACTTCAAAGTTTACAACTTCTCCACGAATATTTATTTTCTACATCTGCACCGTCTGACATCCTGTAAGCGCAATAATGAACAGAAATATTCCTGCCAGCACTTTCATCATCATATTCTCTCTTAATTACGAGAAGGAACCATTTTCTTTTTCTCTATATACAGTATATCATATAATGAAAAATAACAACAAGGTCTCTAAATAGTACCAATGCCAAGAGTTCTGGTAATCAAAATAAAATCTCCTATATGTCGCAGACGATGCTGGAATTTCGGTGCGATTCCCAAAACGTCAAACTGACTACAAGTGGGCCACTTTCAGCAAAGCAACCAGCATGGACGATTCCATCCTGCTCAAAACAACACCGACAAGCCCCGTTCTAATTCCGGCGAACGCATTCGCCGACGACGCACAACGGCAGAGCTTTTTCGAGTTCGCCGAACAGGAGATTGCGGCCGCTTAAAAGTTCTCAACCCAGGGCCGGAGTTCCACTTCCCATGTCCAGGCCGAGCGGTCCTGCTTGACAATGTCCATGTAAGTTTGCGCGATTGCGTCCGGGCAAAGCATGGAGGCCGGATTTTCTGACTTATCAATACGCTCGGGCCGAAGGGGATTTCTGATGCCCCCGTCAATGACGAAATGGGCCACATGAATACCCTGGGGTGAAAGTTCCCGGGCCATTGACTGTGCAAGCCCCCTCAAAGCGAACTTGCCCATCGCAAAGGGCGCGGACTTGGCATAGCCCTTGACCGAAGCAGAAGCCCCGGTGAACAGCACAGCGCCATGATTGTTCGGCAGCATGCGCTTAACCGCCTCCTGTGCCACGAGAAAGCCACCATAAGCGCTCACCATGATCGCAGTCTTGACCCCTTCTGACGTCAAGTCATTGAAGGCGCCGCGCTCGCGGCCAGACGCGTTGTAGAGCACAGCGTCGGGCGTGCGGCCTTCGCCATCAAGCGTTTCATAGAGGCCGGCGACTGCGTCAACGTCCGTTGCATCGCAAGCATAAGCCTGCGCGCCAGTTTCAGCGCACAGCTCTGCCAGATCGTCAGGCGTACGGGCGGCAAGGGAAACCTGCCATCCTTCTCCAGCACATAGCCTCGCGAACGAAGCGGACAGTCCGGGTCCTGCGCCAACAATCAGTGCACTTTTATATTCTGGTCTTGCCATCTCATATCTCCCTGCAACACATTGCGCAAAAATCTAGCAGATATGAGAAGGAACACCATGACAGTTTCCATAGAAAAATTAGGCCGTGTCTGGACAGTCATTCATAACCGTCCGGAAGCACGCAATGCCATGGATCCTGAAAGTGCCGAAGCCTTACAGGCTGCGTTCCTTAAGTTTGATGCTGACGATGCGGCAGATATAGCCGTGTTCTATGGAGAGGGTGGAGCATTCTGCGCTGGTTGGGATCTGAAATTTGCCGCCCAGCTGAAAGATGCCAGCGAAATCAGCGATCTGCAGTTTCCCGATGAGTTTGAGGCGAATGACAATGGAGCCGGGATACCACGCGCGCCCATGGGCCCTTCGCGTTTGCGGCTATCCAAACCCGTCATCGGTGCCATCGCAGGCCCCGCCGTAGCTGGCGGTATGGAGCTCGCGCTGTGGTGCGATTGCCGGGTGATGGAAGAGAGCGCTTATCTGGGGGTCTATTGCAGGCGCTGGGGCATACCGCTGATTGACGGCGGTACAGTTCGTCTGCCGCGCCTGGTCGGCATGGGCCGGGCGCTGGAGATTGCGATGACCGGCCGGAAGGTGCCAGCAGAAGAATGCCTGCGTATTGGCCTTTGCGAACGGATAGTCCCCGATGGAACAGTCCGCGAAGGCGCTGAGGAGCTGGCACACGAGATTGCCCGTTTTCCGCAAGCATGTGTTCGCGCCGATCGGACGTCAATCTACGACCAGCACGACAAGGAACTCTGGCACGCCATGCAGGGCGAATGGTCTGGCGGGCTGGACATCATCAATCAGGAAGGCATTGCTGGCGCCGGCAGGTTCGCAGGCGGAGCGGGGCGTGGTGGAGATTTTAAGAAGATCTGATTGTTGAAAGCAAAGACCAGTCGAAGGTAGGTTTATTGCTGATCTTCTCGGGTCAGTTGTTCCGGCTCGAATTCGCGGACGAACTGGTACAGTTCCGTTTCCGTCCCGGTTTTTCCAGGATCTCCTTATACGATCCGATTCTGGATGTGCCGCTTTCAGGAATTTCGAAATTACCTCAGCCAGTTCGGCAGTCAGGGCCTTGTCCGGCAAGCCAGCTTCTGTCTGACAGTCGAAGAGCTCGGGCAGCATCACGTTTCTCTTCGCTCACAACATCGCAAAACTTCGGCGCGCCGGCGGTGCGTTTGTGCCAAGCAGTCCAGGATCCAGATCGAACCAGTGCAGCAATGTGACAAGCCAAGAGGTGTGATCAAATGGAATTCCCAGGCAATCGCTGCGGATAACTGTGTGTTCCTTTACCTAGGGTGATACAAACACCATGGGCACGCGGACACCGTAGCGTTTAAAGTTGAAGCCGCATTCATTCTTGTCTGTGCCGCCAGGATTAATTGCGCCGTTTGGCAGCGGGATATGATCGAATGTGCCGCCATGCTCATCGAAGGCTATGATCAGAAGCGTGTCCTCCCACTGCGGTGAAGCTACGAGGTGGTTGTAGATATCACGCAAGAAGGCTTCGCCGCGCCTGATGTCCGATGGCGGATGATAATCTGTTCCGTGGATGCCAATTTCCGCAAATATTTCCCAGGTGTACCTAGGTTCCAGATAGGAAAAACGAGGCTGTCCAGCCCCAATTTCATGTGCCATTTCTTGATAAGGGATTGGGGCTGGACAGATTGGCACCACAAAAGTGGCCAAGCGTATAAGCTGGGCAAAATCAACGCGATAACCAGCACAAATTTTTTCAATTTGGTTTAAAAATAGGTCCAATTTTCTCAAGCCGGTTAAGATCCAGTCTCAATTTGAGATAGCGCTCTCAACTTAGATACCGCTGTACATTGATCTCCTCTGCACAGATTCGCGGCAAAGTTGGACTAAGGCGACTACCAACCCTGCGAAGACAACTCCGAGGCAATTGGCAATGAAATCGGCAATATCGGTTGACCGGTGGGCGTCGGACTGCATCAGTTCGATAACCCCGCCAATGTAGATAAGCACCGCTGCAGTCAACAGCGAGGTGGAAATCTTGCGGCGCCTGTACAACACCAGAAATCCCACGAACGCATACGCGGCAAAATGAGCAGCCTTGTCGACTTCGGTATCGGTTATCCAGCTGATTGAAAAGAAAGTTGACGGAGGAAATGACAAGTCAATCAGGCAAACACCCGCAATCAGTGCCAAGTAATCCGGTAAAACCCTAATGATACGCCGTGAGATCCGCATTTCTCACTCCTGCAAAGTTGGCCTCTCCAGAACCAGAGAACCGCCGCCGAGCCGTTCAGGTCTGTTAAGAGGCTATCTGCAACTTTCGGGCCGGTTTATTTGACCGGCTTGCGGGCCATCACAGCGTCAAAGCTCCCTGTCTGAACTTCCTCGTTTCGCTGGTTCAGCACTTTGACGTTCATTGATAGGTTACCGCGGTCGGTCTTGCCGGGATTCTCCTTGAGCGCAGTGACTTCGGCGCGAACCCGCACAGTGTCCCCAATCTTCACTGCACCGTCATATTGCCAGCTGACCCGGCGCAGGGCCATCGCCGTTCGTTCGAGCAAATCGAACTGGCTGAACAGCCCAAAAGTGAGCCCGACGAAAAAGGGTCCATGGGCAATCCGCCCACCAAAAGGTGTTGCAGAAGCAAAGACTTCGTCCATATGGAGCGGATTGTTGTCGCCGGTGATGCCGGCGAAATTGACCAGGTCCGTTTCCGTAATGGTTCGCGAATAGGTCTCGAACACTTCGCCAACCGTAAATTCCTCGAAATAGCGGCCCATTGTTTGCTCCTTCCCTTTTTGCCGTGACGCCTGCAGTTACAATGCATTTTGCGGCGAACATATGCCCTTTCAGGCGAACATGCGTTTCCAACGCTCGTAATCTTAGCGACAGAAATCAGTGACAGGAAATAGCCGCCACCGTTGAATATCCATCAAATACTTCGCAGATAGCCTTGCAAATTGAGAAATCTGTTGGATCAACAGCTAACCAGCCGCGCTTGACATCCGTGAACACCCGGATTGTCCCAGCGCTGTTTTCCCTGCTGGTGGCGAACCATGGAAGAGTTGCACCGACGTAATGGCGACGTGAGCAGCAGCCGCGTTGATACCCTCCAACTTGTGAAACCTCAAGGGATATCCCCCGCTGAAGCCTTGGGCTGAGGCGTGGCGCGCGGCCCGGCAATACAGCACCGCTTTGAGCTGGCCATAACTGTAAGATTTGCTGGACAATCCGCCTGCCAGTTTCCGTATCGCCCTCTCTTCTTAAGTTCCCCTAGAGTCGGTCTTTAAGTAGACCTATCTCTTCAGCATTCGAATTGGCAAACGCAAAACGCAAATATGGTTCCTGTCCGTTCCCAAAATAGGTCCCCGGCAGCGCAACAACACCCTGCTCACGCGCCAATCGCCGGGCTACATCTCTAGAAGATTCTCCAGCAAAAGGGTGCTCAACATACGCAAAGAAAGCTCCCAACGCGCGGACATTCCAGCCAGCGATCTTGTCAATGATCTCCTCAAAGGCGCGACCTCTCGCTTGCATTTCTCCTGAATTGCCAGCACGCCAATCTGCCAACGCTGGCAAAGCTCGGGCCACAGTTTGCTGAGCTGGACGCGGAGCACAGATCTGAATGTTGTCCATGATCTTGACGGTTTCAGTTACCACATCAGGGGACGCAACGAGTGCCCCGACGCGATGACCGGGTATGCAGTAGCCCTTCGAGAAACTGTAAAGCTGGAGGAAGTGATCTTGCCATGTGTTATCTTGAAGGAGAGTATGCGGCGGAACTCTATCGGGCGGAAGGAAGTCTCTGTAAGTTTCATCCAAAATCAGCCAAACACCTCTGGATCTGCAGAGATCAAAGATCTCCTTGAGAAGATCTGGCGGGTAGACCGCTCCAGTTGGATTGTTTGGACTGACCAGCACAATCGCAGCTGTTTTTGGGCCAATCGCATCTGCGAAATCTGCTGGATTAGGCAGAAAGGAATTTTCAGCCCGGCAATCAACGTAACGCGCATTCAGGCCAAGAAGCGTGAGCGTTGCTTCGTGGTTAAAAAAATTCGGATTGGTCAAGATGACCTCGTCACCCGGGTTGCTGATGGACATCAAAGTGACGAAATAAGCTTGGTTACAGCCGGCAGTAATCTGAACCCCAGACGGGTTCAGTTGGGTCTGGTAGCGGTCCGATACGTATTCCGCAAATGCAGATATCAGTTCCGGATCGCCCTCGATCAAGCCATATCCGGATGCCTTGCCTGAACTCGCCGTTTCAGCAGCCCAGCCGAAGAGTTCAGGATGTGGTGCATAACCGGGCACAGCTTGGGAAAAATTTGCCAGCGGCCCTTGATTGCCCTCATATTCAGCCGCCCAACCCTGTACTTCGGGGATTGGCGGCGTCGAAAGAGATGTAACCGCCCGGCTTAAAGGTCGATGCATTTCGTTGCTCCAGCTATTGAAAACACATCTCTCATGAACAGGGCTTCAATTCCAATGGAAATTGCGGCAAGGAAGGAGCGTAAGAACAAGCAAAAAAGGCAGCCCTATGCTCACCCGCATCGACGAGACTCTACGTCACCACATCCAAACCAATGTGGCTCGCCTGGACGTTCAGACAATCGAAAATGCGGAACTCCGCAAAGCCGCGGTCTCCCTGGTTGTTGTGCCGGATGAAACGGGGGCTGCTCCCTGCGTGTTGCTCACATTGAGACCCATCAAAATGAACAGGCACAGCAATCAATACGCCCTGCCTGGCAGACGTCTTGATGATGGGGAAACACCGATTGAAGCAGCGCTCCGTGAACTGCACAAGGAATTAGGGGTCGACCTGCCTCAAAGTGCGGTCATTGGGCCGCTCGATGACTACGCCACCAGGTCCGGTTTCATCATGACCCCATTGTCGTCTGGGGCGGAGGAAGCCTAGAGATCACCCCCGATCCAAGTGAAGTGCATTCCTATTATCGAATCCCGCTTGCAGATCTGGACAGTTCGGAAGTTCCCAAACTGATCCCGTCGGATGAAGGCGAGCACCCGGTTCTTTGCGCGCCAATTGCCTCGCTCGGGCATACGGTCTATGCGCCAACCGCCGCGATCCTCTATCAGTTCAGGGAAGTCGCAATCCGAGGACTACAAACGCGGGTCGCCCATTTCGACCAACCCGCATTTGCCTGGAAATAAGCAGGCTAGATTAGCTTGCTGCTGGCTGAACGGCCTTCATGTAGTCGTCCATCAACGCTGTTGTGATGTCACCGACTTCAAAATTGTAGGGACCGATCTCTGAAACCGGGGTCACTTCCGCAGCTGTGCCGGTGATAAAGCACTGTTCAAAGCCTTCCATTTCTTCTGGCATAATGGCCCGCTCATTGACTTTGATCTGGTGATCGTGTGCGAGACCGATGACGGTGCGCCGTGTAATCCCGTCCAGGAAACAGTCAGGGGTCGGCGTGTGCAATTCGCCATCCTTCACAAAAAACACATTCGCACCCGTGGCTTCGGCAACCTGCCCCCGCCAATCCAGCATCATGGCATCGGCGTAGCCTTTGCGCTCCGCAGCATGCTTCGAAAGCGTGCAAATCATGTAGAGACCAGCCGCCTTTGATTTGCAGGGGGAAGTTTGCGGGTCTGGGCGGCGGTACTCCGCAAGATCAAGGCGAATACCTTTCAGCCGTTGTTCGGGGTCGAAATAGCTGGGCCATTCCCAGACGGCGACGGCGACGTTGATCTTGTTGGTCTGCGCCGAAACGCCCATCATTTCTGAACCTCGCCAGGCGATCGGGCGAACGTAGGCGTCCTGGAACCCCTGGATCGCCAACGTCTGCTTGCAGGCTTCGTCAATTTCCTCGACGGTGTAAGGAATTTCGAAATCAAGAATACGGGCAGATTCAAAAAGGCGTTCTGTATGTTCGCGCAGTTTGAAAATCTTTCCACCATAGGCGCGTTCGCCTTCGAACACAGCGCTGGCATAGTGAAGGCCATGGCTCAATACATGAATCTCCGCGTTCTCCCATTCGGTGAATTCTCCGTTCAGCCAGATCTGGCCTTCCATCTGATCGAATGACGGTGCTGGCATCGCACTAAACTCCTGCGCTGGTTATCAAGGCCCATCCCTTGAGACGAGCGACTTTAGCAACAGAAAAAAATATGTCAACAATGCTGACATATTTTTTCGAACGTTGTAAGTTGGACCAACAGAGGGTTTGGGAGACATTTCTGATGACATCGCGCGAGCAGGAGATTGTAGAGCTCATCGAGCTTCTGTTCTTTGCCTATCGGGATTTCGTATCAGATCCTGACGAGATCCTTAAGGATTACGGTTTTGGCCGCGCTCACCATCGCATCATACACTTTGTCGGGCGCAACCCGGGGATCCGGGTGGCAGAGCTTTTGGACATTTTGCGTATTACCAAACAGAGCCTGGGCAGAGTTCTCAAGGATCTCATCGAGAGCGGACATGTGCAGCAACGCGAAGGTGAAAAAGACAGACGTCACCGCCTGCTCTATCTCACCTCCAAAGGCGAAGATTTGCGCAAAAGGCTGATTCAACCCCAAATCAACCGATTCAACGACGCTCTGGCTGCATCTGGCGAAGATGCGACCAATATCTATCATGATGTGCTGATTAATCTGGTGAACAAAGATGAGCACGGAAAGGTGGCCGCACGAATTTCGCGCGCTCTGGCTGAGCCTGTGATAGACTGACCCTTGCCGATTCAAAGTTGGGCACAGATTTTGAGCTGATGGAGCGGAAACCCATAACCGATCAATGCCCTCACATTCTCGTTGTTGACGACGACCGGCGCATTCGTGACCTTATCAAGTCGTACCTGAATGTGCGTGGATTCCGAGTATCCACAGCAGGTCATGCAGCGCAAGCGCGCGAGCAGCTTGAAGGTTTGTCGTTTGATCTGCTTGTCCTAGACGTTATGATGCCCGGCGAAAGCGGGTTGGAGCTTGCCAAGTCCTTGCGCGAGGTCGATTCTGTTCCAATACTGATCCTGTCAGCACTCGCCGAACCAGAGGACCGCATCAACGGATTTCAAAGCGGTGGAGACGATTACCTGATCAAGCCATTTGAGCCTGAAGAGTTGGTGTTGCGGATCAACTCCATCCTCCGCAGGTCGATAACACCGAAAGACCATGTCAGCGAAATCAGGCTGGGCGAAAGCATCTTCCACGTAGAACGCGGCAAATTATGCAAAGGTGATGAAACTGTGAGACTGACTACGCGTGAACAAGACTTGTTGCGCTTGTTTGCAAACAGGCCCGGGGAACCGATATCGCGTACGGACCTCTCCCAGAACGGTGCAGACGAGAGCGCCCGTGCTGTTGACGTGCAAATCAATCGTTTGCGCAGAAAAATCGAACCTGATCCGTCTGCGCCAACTTACCTGCAGACCGTCCGCGGCGCGGGTTACATTCTGTACACGGATTGACTCAAAAAATGGCTGATATCGCAAGCAAGGGCCAATCCGAGCAGAAACATGGACTGTATTGGCGGTTCAACCGCTTCCTGGAACGCCACCTTCCGTCGGGACTTTACCCCCGCTCCCTGATAATCATCATTGCGCCAATTGTTCTCCTCCAGGCCATTATGGCTTTCGTGTTCATGGAACGTCATTGGGATAACGTCTCGACGCGGTTATCCAAGGCGGTTGCGCGTGAAATTGGTTTTGTAGCCGACAGTTACGAAAACATGGAGAAGACAAAAGCCAACCGCGACAAGCTGGAGCAACTTGTTCGCGACCGGCTCAGCTATTCCTTGGAAATCAAGACCAACACGACGCTCCCTCCGCCTACCATCCAACCCTTCTTTTCATTGCTGAACCTGAAACTGTCCAAACAGATCACTAAACGTGTCGGGCGCCCGTTTTGGCTGAAGGAGCTGAGGGAGCCGGACTTTGTGGATATTCGCATCCTTGTCGGCAAGGACACTGTGTTGCGCTTCGTGACGCCGCAGAGCCGGGCGTACGCTTCCAATTCTCATATCTTCATTCTTTGGATGGTTGGTTCGTCGCTCGTGCTTTTGGCCGTCGCAATCATCTTTCTCCGGAATCAGATTTTCCCAATCAAACAGCTGGCAGATGCAGCGCAAAGCTTTGGTATGGGGCGGGATGTGCCCGACTTTCATCCACGCGGCGCAAGCGAGGTACAAAGTGCTTCACGCGCCGTGATTGGTATGAAAGAGCGAATCCAGCGGCATGTTGCTCAGCGGACCACGATGCTGGCAGGCGTCAGCCATGATCTGAGAACAATCCTCACGCGGTTCCGGCTTCAGCTTGCCTTCCTTGATGAAAGCGACCGTGTTGCTGATCTGAAGCACGATGTGGATGAAATGCAAAACATGCTCGAAGGGTACATGAACTTTGTCCGCGGAGATGGCGGAGAACAGGCAGCCCTTACGGACGTCACAGCTCTTCTGACCGTGGTGCAGGAGCGGCTGCGGCATCAAGAGGTCGAGACCAGATTCAATGTCGAACGCAAACTCATCGTCGAAGTGAAAGCCAATGCTCTTACGCGTTGCATAACCAATCTTGTAAATAATGCAGCGCGGCACGCCAAACGCGTTCAATTGTCTGCACGCGCGGCCGAGCACGAACTCATAATCACGGTTGAAGACGACGGGTCGGGCATACCGGAAGACAAACGTGAAGAGGTGCTCAAGCCATTTGTCCGACTCGACGAGGCCAGAAACCAGGATGACACTGGTTCAGGCCTTGGGCTGACCATCGCACTCGACATTGCACGCAGCCACGGCGGCGAGCTCCTACTGGACGACAGCGAACTCGGCGGATTGCACGCAACCCTGCGAATACCTGTATAGAAGCCAACAACTCTCATTTGCGCTATGTTCTCCCCCGCATTGACGTTAGGCGGGAGGCTAACATGGTGAGAAAGAAGACGGCTCAGTTAAAATCAGCTACAAAAGCCAAGAACAAGTCAGACAAAAATAGCTCCGGGAAGGCGAGCAATACAAAGGCCGATGCCAAGCTTCCCGAGAAAATTGATAATGCGTGGTACGAGAAAGAGCTCGCCACACTTCAGATTGAGCTGGTGAAACTCCAGGAGTCGATCAAGGACCAGGGCCTGAAAGTGGTCGTGGTGTTTGAAGGGCGCGACGCGACTGGCAAAGGCGGGGTCATCAATAAGATCACCGGAAGTCTGAGCCCTCGCATTTGCCGGGTCGTTGCGCTACCGCGCCCAACGAGCGCGAAAAGCCCCAATGGTACTTCCAAAGATATGTGCCGCCTTTACCCGCCGCAGGTGAAATGGGTCTGCTTGACCGAAGCTGGTACAACCGGGCCGGTGTTGAGCGGATGATGGAATTCTGCACTGACGATGAGTATCAGGAATTTCTCCGCAGTTGCCCCGAGTTCGAACGAATGCTTGTTCGCTCCGGCATCTTGCTCATCAAATACTGGTTCTCTGTGAGCGATGAGGAGCAGAAACGCCGGTTCCAGAAACGGGTTACCGATCCAACACGCCGTTGGAAATTGTCGCCAATGGATCTTGAGAGCAGCGGCAAATGGTACATGTATTCCCGGGCAAAGGATGACATGTTCCTCTACACTGACATCAAACAGGCGCCCTGGTATGTGGTGAACGCGGATGTGAAAAAACGCGCCCGGTTAAACTGTATCAGTCATCTCCTCTCTATGATTCCGTATGAGGATCTGACACCTGAGCCAATCGAACTGCCACCGCGACAAGAAGAGGTCGGGTATGTCCGTCCGCTCTTGAGTGACCAAACGTTCGTTCCCGATATCTGTTAGGTCAACCGGTGCTCCAGGCCCTGGGTTGCATCATTCCGGCAATTTTGCAGGCCTGTTTCACGTATCCGTATGGGAACAATTCAAAGAACAGTTGCCGGGCTGCATTCCTGTTCAGGTTTTTCTCTGTGGCAAGAAACGCGAATGCCAGACGCGCATCCGGCGAGATGCCATGCTCGGTTTGATAGTGACGCATAAAGTAAATGACTGCCCAATGGTCATCGCCTAGCGAAATGGCTTCCTCCGCGGCGATGATGCGGCAAATTTCTTCATCCCATTCTTCCGGATCAACGAGATAGCCCGGTTCATCCCGCAGCACCGACCGGTCGGGGAGGTGGAAACGCGAAATCTTGTCAGTACGCAGTTTGATCGTGATGTTTCCTTTGAACTTGCTCTTTGCAAATCAGTTCGGAAATGAGCACGCCACTACATCTCGCTGACGTGATACTCGGCCGCTTCCAACCAATCTGGATTTATCTCGACACCCCAACCCGGATCCTCCGGAATTTGAGCCTTTCCATCAACGACCCTGAACGGATCGCCGAGGAATATGCCTTCCTGCCAAGGGTAATAATCAGCACCTTCAATCGAGAACTCGAGATATTTTCCCGCATTCGGAATTGCGCCGAGAAGATGCATCGTGCAGATCGTCACGAGCGACAGGTTCGCACAATGCGGGGTGCAGGGCAGGTCCGCTTTTTCCGCCATGCGCGCCACCCGGAGTGTGCGGTTCAGACCACCCATATACATGACATCTGGTTGCGTGATGTCGACCGCGCGCATATCGATCATGCGTTGCCACGTCGCCAGATCACAATCCTGTTCACCACCCGTCACATCAATCGAGAGGGCATCAGTCACCTGCTTGGTTTGATCAAGCTTCCAGTATGGACAAGGCTCTTCGAAATGAGTAACACTTTCGTCTTCAAGCAACTTACCAAGCTCAATCGCCTTTGCTGGCGAATAGCAAGAATTGGCATCCACCATTTTTGTAATGCCATCACCGAGTGCCCGGCTGACCGTCGGCACAATTTCTTCACTGCGGCCGGGCCATTCGTCCTGGTCACGACCAACCTCGGTGCCCACGCGAAACTTGAATGCATCAAAACCAAATTTGTCGCGGAGACCGCATAGACGATCGGCCTCATCCTCGGGAGTGATGTCGCGCTTCATGGAGGAAGCATAGGCCCGGATCGGGCGCGGTTCGGCGCCCAACAAGGAAACAACCGGTTTATCCTCCAGCTTGCCGCGCAAGTCCCAAAGCGCGGTGTCCAAGCCTGCCATCGCCCGGCGGAGATAGGAGCCCGGGAACTTGTGCTCGCGCTCCGTTATGATGTCCAGCGTGTTGTCGAAATCAAGTGCGTCTGTTCCCAGTGCATGCGGCGCCACCTGACGGTGCAGGATCTGACAAGTAATGTCCGAATGGTAGGTGGAAACCTGTCCCCAGCCCTGTTCCCCGCTATCTGAGGTGGTGCGGACAAATCCAACATAGCGATTGGTGAAGGTCTCCAGCTTGGCGATTTTCATCTGATCAATAGAGCCTTCCACCATTGGGGACGTCCTGATCCGGAACGACAAGAACCACATCTCCATCCCCATCCGGCATGCCAAGTGTCAGCACTTCAGACATGAACTTGCCGATCTGGCGTGGCGGAAAATTCACCACAGCACAAACCTTGCGACCCATGATGCTTTCAACAGTGTAGTGCTGGGTGATCTGGGCAGAGGTCTTTTTGACACCGACCTCCTCGCCGAAATCAATCCAGAGTTTGATCGCAGGCACCCTCGCCTCGGGATAGGGCTGCGCATCAATTACGGTCCCTACCCGCACATCAACTTTGAGGAAATCATCAAACGTGATTTCGGGCGTCTTGATTTGATCTGTCATGAAAGTTCACTTTGCAGCAGATGGTGTTTCTTGTGTTGATCGCTCCGACCGTTTCTTTCGGTCTCTTACAAAAGCTTTGGCAAACTGAAATACGGCGTTACCGATAGCCATAGGTGTGCTTGAGCGTTCAAGTATATTCTCGCCCTGGCGCAAGCGCCGGTCTAGTTCAGCCATGGTCTTCGACAATCCGGCATCGTCTTCCTCAAGCCAGATCTGGAAGACTCGCCCATAGATGTAGGCCAAACCTCCCCGCTTTATAAGGTGCTGGAAGCCGCTTTCCTCGATCCCGGCGCCTGCCAGCATCCAGCCCTGCGAGCGCAGGGAAGCATTGCCGGCAACGGCCCAATCTTGCGGGTTCCACCGGAGGTCTTTCGAAATGGCTCGCAAGGCAGGCTTGTAAGGCTCCAGCAGTTCAAAACGATGCATCAATACATCAAACAACCGGTCCCTGGGCAACTCTTCACTTTCCTCTTCCTCGTCCAATCTCGCCAAAAGCTGCGCGTCTGTCCGAGCCATGAACGCATCCAGAATGTCTGCTTTTGAAGCAAACTCACTGGAAATATCCGAAAGTGTTACTTTCGCCTCTGCCGCGATGCTGGAGAGTTTGAGATCCATCCAGCCGACGACCGCTGCCAATTGCAACGTGGCGTTGATGATCTTGTCTTTCTTGGATATTCGGGCCATGGGCAGAATTGCACTGTATCAGGTTCCAATACACCTAACGTAGTGTTGCAACTGCCCAGGCGCAAACAATTTGAACCAGCGGCAACCCACGTCACTTTCTACCGACAGATCCGGTTATGATAGGATCGCTGTGGGGGGTAACTGCCAGCACTGTTTGATCTGATGAACTGGAAACTGTAGTGAAAGTCGGTCAACACCACGGCAAGCCTGTCGTCTTGCAATTGGCTGCACGTGCCCTGCATCAATCTGGACAGCAATTCTTTTTGGCCAAAAACGGCGTGTGGCTAACAGCCAGCGTTTGTCCGGATGACCTGTCAGTGCTGGATTAGTGTTCGCCTAACGCGGCTAGCCGGCGGCAAGCTCCTTCGAGCGGTTGGTGGCGGCGGCAATGCCCTCACGCAAAATGCGTGGCATGGCATCCTCGGCCATCAGAACGTCTAGGGCCGCAGCCGTGGTTCCCGCTGGAGAGGTCACATTCTCTCTTAATGTGGACGCAGGTAACGGCGATTGGCGGACAAGCTCCCCGGCGCCTGAGACGGTAGCGCGTGCCAGCTTCATGGCCACATCCGCAGGCAGTCCTTCTGCTTCACCGGCCGCCGCCATGCACTCAATCAGGTGGAAAACGTAGGCCGGCCCGGAGCCGGAAACTCCGGTCACGGCATCCATGTGCTTTTCATCATCAAGCCGGACGACATCGCCAATCGCCTCCAACAGTCGAGTGGCAAGCTCAGCCTGGGCCTCGGTACAATTGGAATTCGGGGTGATCGCTGTGATCCCGCGGCCGACCGCGGCTGGTGTGTTCGGCATTGCACGAATGATTGCGGCATGCGATCCGAGCGCAGCCTCAAACCCTGAAATTGTGCGGCCGGCAGCCACGGAAAGGAACATCGGCTTCGATGCGCACAGCGGCTTTATAGTGGGCAAGACGGCATCCATCATCTGCGGTTTTACTGCGAGCAGCACAACCTCAACGGCCTCAAGACTGGAAAGATCGGGATTTATGGCAAATCCGTATTCATTTGCCAGCGCCTGCATTTCGTCAGATACCATTGGATCTGAGATAGCGATCTGATCTGGCGAAATGCCCTGCTTCAACCAACCATCAAGCATGGCGCCGCCCATTTTGCCGGCGCCAATCAAAACCAGCTTACCTGAAAGAGCAGCCATTACGCCTCTCCACGGGTTTCCATCAAACAATATTCAATCGCCTCTTCGGCATTGCGTCCCGCCCAAATGACGAACTGAAATGCAGGGTAGTAACGCTCGCAAGCTTCAAGCGCAGACACGAGCAAGGCCTCGCACTGCTCAGGCAAAATCTCAGCACCGCCGCTCAGAAACAGTCCATTGCGGAACATCAAAACGCCGTCCTGACGCCAAAGGTCAAAGTGTCCGATAAACAGTTGTTCGTTGATGAGCGAGACCAGCCGGCTGATCTCTTCGCGTCTGCCGTCCGGAATCCGGAGGTCAAACGTTGCCGCGAGATGCACGCTTTCCAGATCGTCTCGCCAGTTCAGGCAAACATGCAGATCGCTCCACGAACCGACGATTGTCATGTTAATTTCGTCATCTACCGGACGCTCGAAATTCCACCCGCGCATGGAGGCCACAGCCTCGACCACATCCATCGGATTGGGTTCGTCTTGCAGAAAGTTAGGCAGCGCTGCCATTGATGTTTCCCTTGCCGGGCGGTTGCCGGATCCAGCCAAATTCATTGTCAGAAGCAGCGTCCACACAAAATTTGCGTTACGAATCAAGCAACCAACTATGTGGCTGAAACTGCCTGAGCCACTGAATCGGTGCAAGGCCCGCACAAGCGGGCTCATGCGCCCGTCCACAAGCAAGGACAGGGGAAACTTGTTTAAGTTGTGGAAAGGTTGATCAGGACTTCGGCGTCGATGATTTGGCTTTGGATGCTCCAGCGGCTTTCCGGGTCCGCGTGGCCGGCTTTTTTGCGGCTACTGCAGCCAGCTGTTCCTCAAGCGCGACGATTCTCGCACGAAGCTCGTCATTTTCTTCACGCGCCTTGGTGACCATGTCTCTGACCACATCAAAATCTTCTCGTTGAACGACGTCCAGTTCGTTCAAAACGCGTTCGGCCTGTGTGCGGAATAATGTGTCCAGTTCACCACGCACCCCCTGAGCAGCACCTGCCGCATTGGTCATTAGCTTGGCAATTTCATCGAAGAAGCGGGCGGAACCGGTGTTCATTCTGGGTATATCCATGTGTGGTACAACTGGTTGGAATATGGTGGTGAGCGCCGTCTCTTACAAGTGTGATGGAGTCGCGGGCAGCATTGCCGCTTGACGCTTTGGCACGAAGCGCATCATGGTTTTTGCGTTTATTGAATTTGCTGCCCGGAGGCAGAATGGATTTTCCCACCATAGATCCGATTGCGCTGCAGATCGGCCCGATTGCGATCAAGTGGTATGGGTTGGCGTATGTTGCCGCACTTTCGTTTGCCTGGTGGTACGCCCGCAAACTCGCCGGGTCAACAGAACTCTGGAAGACATCGTTTCTCAGCCCTTCACAAGTGGATGACCTGCTGTTCTGGTGCGCGTTGGGTGTGGTCGTGGGCGGCCGGCTGGGATATGTATTGTTTTACAATCCGGGCTACTATCTCAGCAATCTGGCTGAGATTCCGGCCGTATGGCAAGGGGGCATGTCCTTCCATGGCGGTTTCCTCGGGGTTGTGCTCGCGATGTATCTTTTTGCACGGGCCAAAGGCGTCGAATTTCTTCAGATCTTCGATCTGGCGGGAGCTGTTGTCCCTGCAGGGCTATTCTTTGGCAGAATTGCAAATTTTATAAATGCAGAACTCTGGGGACGCGCGACTGATGTCCCCTGGGGTGTCGTGTTTCCCAGTGGAGGACCAGGGCCCCGGCATCCTAGTCAGCTTTATGAGGCTGCGCTGGAAGGCGTTGTCCTGTTTGTGCTGATCTGGTGGCTGAGCCATCGGCTGCTGAAGTTCCATCAGCCCGGGTTTGTGGCCGGGACCTTTGCAGCTGGGTACGGTGCATCGCGGATTGTCGTCGAGTTCTTCCGCGAACCGGACGCGCATATTGGATATCTGGCAGGCCCCATCACGATGGGCATGGTGCTGTCGTTTCCCATGCTGATCGCTGGGCTGGGTTTGATGGTTTGGGCAGGAAGACGAACATGAGTGATCGCAAGGATACGCTACTTGAGATTGAGCTAAAGCAGCTGATAGCACAGGAAGGCCCGATCTCGATTGCACAGTATATGACCTTGGCGCTCGGCCATCCTGCGCACGGCTACTATATGTGCCGCGATCCATTTGGCGCCCGTGGGGATTTCATCACCGCACCCGAAGTGAGCCAGATTTTTGGGGAGTTGATCGGCATCTGGTGTGCTGCCGGTTTTCAGATGATGGGCGCACCACAGAAATTTACACTCCTGGAATTCGGGCCAGGGCGTGGCACATTGATGAGTGATCTGCTCCGCGCCGCCAAGGTGATGCCTGGTTTTATGGATGCCGCTGAAATTCATCTTGTCGAAACCAGTCCCCTGCTCACCCGTGAGCAAAAGATCAAACTCAAGAACGCCAGCGTTCCTGTCACGTGGCATCAAACGCTGGACACAGTTCCAGAATTACCAACGATTATGGTCGCAAATGAGCTGTTCGACGCATTGCCCATTCGCCAGTTGCAACTCACGGCAGATGGATGGCGCGAACGCATGATCGGCTTAGAGGATGATGAACTGAAAATCGGAGTTGGAGAGAAAACCGCGGCGCCAGATTTTTCAACACCTACGGATGACGTCGGCGCAATTGCGGAAACATCCACGCCCAGGATAGAGCTTGCAAATGCACTCGGCACACGTATTGCGAACCATGGTGGTTGCGGTTTGATTGTCGATTACGGCCACACAAAATCAACCACCGGAGATACATTGCAGGCCATGTCAAAACACGGGTACGTCGATATATTAGAGCGACCGGGTCATTGCGATGTGACAAGCCATGTGGATTTCGAAACGCTCGGAAAAGCGTTTGAAACCGGAGGCTCCAAAACATATGGCCCAGTTCCACAGGGTCCATTTCTTCACGCGATGGGCCTAGAGATCAGGGGCGAAAAATTGCGCAAAAAAGCCAAACGCCGGCAAGTGCATTTGATCGATAGTGCCGTGGAGCGGTTGGCAGCGCGCAACCAGATGGGCGAATTGTTCAAAGTCATGGCCGTCACGCATCCTGACAGCCCCATGCCAGCACCATTTGAAGGACTGACGTCATGATACAAGCCGGCAACCTTAAGAAGCTCGCAGGCATCCGCCATGGGTTTTTCACCCGCGAGAATGGGCATTCCTCTGGTATTTATGCATCCAGGAACACAGGCCTCGGTTCTCACGACGACCGGGAAACAGTGATGAAAAACCGGGAGGCTGTTGCCGACGACCTTGGCGTATCTGTCGACAAGCTCGTAACTCCTTATCAGGTTCATAGCCCCGATGCTGTGATCGTTACGGAGCCCTGGCCTACCGATCACGGTCCGAAAGCAGATGCCGCCGTAACAGCCACGCCTGGGCTTGCTGTTGCTGTCAACACGGCCGATTGCACACCTATCCTCTTTGCTGACAGCAACGCGGGCGTAGTCGGCGCAGCGCACGCCGGGTGGAAGGGCGCAATTGGCGGCGTGATCAAATGGACGATTGCGGCGATGGAAGACGTCGGAGCCCGGCGGCAAGACATTTCAGCGGTGATCGGCCCGGTTATATCTCAGGCGGCCTACGAAGTCGGACCGGAGTATCGCGAACGCTTCACCGCAGAAGACAGCGCGTTTGCCCACTTTTTCATCCCGTCCGAAAAGGACGGGCATTACATGTTCAACCTTCCCGGTTTTGTGCAACTTCGTTTAGTACAGGCCGGAATTGGTCAAATCGAAGATATGGAACTGTGCACCTATCGCGACGAGCAGCGCTTTTTCAGCTACCGCCGCACGACCCACAACAAGGAACCTGACTACGGACGCCAGCTCTCTGCGATCGTTTTGACCGGTTAGCATTCTGCCAAGCAATGGGTCACGTTCTTCTCAACGGGGTTTTGCCGGTCTTCGCTATTGCCATCATCGGTTACATCATGGGCCGACGCGAGACGTTTACCCCGTCCGATGTCGGCATCATCAACCGGCTCTTGTTCATGGTCGCGGTGCCCGCGCTCAGTTTTAAACTGGTTGCCAACACACCTTTTGCGGATTTCGACTGGCAGTTGCTGATTGGATTCTTCCTTTCAAAAGTCGTCATTTATGTGCTCGAAACCCTGCTCGCCTGGAAAATTCTGAAATGCGACATGCAGGAATCACTGTTGCTCGATCTCGCAGCTTCCTTTGGCAACGGTTTGCTTTTTGTCCTGCCCATAGCCACAAACCTTTTTGGCGAAGCAGCAACTGTTCCAATCATTGCGATTATCACACTTGACTCGCTTCCGATCTTCTCCGGCATGTTGATAGCGATGGAAGAGCTTACCAGCGTTGAGCTTTCAGTCGGCTTCTTGGCTGAAAAGATATTCAGCAATCCTCCAATCATCGGACTTTTGTCGGGCATCGTAGTCGCCTTTTCGAGTCTACATATACCTGACAGCGTCAACCTGTTCCTGACGTTCGTCGGGAATGCAGCAGCCCGCTGTTTTGTCTGGGCATCATCCTTAGCCAGGTGGAACTCGGGAAGCGGGTTCGCGAAACGGCTGCGATCACAACACTCAGGCTCGTTGATCACCCTTTTGCGGCATGGCTCATCATTTGTGTCCTGCTTGGCTTCAGTCTTGATGACGCGAATATCTCGATGATGATTGCGGCCGCACCGTGTGAAACAATGTCGTTCGTCTTGGCTCTCAACTATGGCGTCAGGACCGACGTGATAGCTCCTGCGATCCGGTACACAACATTAGGCGCCCTACTGACAGTCACATTCATAGCAGCTCTCTGAGGAGGTTCCCCATACTTTAGTTGCGTGCTTTAATAAGCTGATTTCATATATTATAATATTCGAATATAATGTCACTTCTAGCGACTGAGAAACAGACCGCGTTGAAGGGAACCGCTATGAAACATTTTCGGGCAATTTGCATTTCATGCCTCATGGTTGCGGTCCTCGCACTTGCCCCCCAAATGCTGAGGCTCAGTCACCATTGCCTTTCAATTTTGGCTCCACAAAAGAGTGGTCCAAGTCATTCACCAGCCCAAAATGGGGCAACGCCTGGAAAGCTCCGGCGAACCCGGCAATAGTGATGCATTTTTTCGGGCTCATGAGCAATCCGAAAATGATGCAGGCCATGATGCACATGACCGATCCAGAATTGATGGCTGCCTGGATGGCAGTTGCGGCGCAACCAGAATTGCTGAACGCGCTCATGACCTGGGGCAACCCGGCATTGATGACCAACTACACCAAGATGATGACCGATCCTCACATGATGAAGACGGCCAATCCCAGAATCATCAAACCGCTCGTCCATATTGTGACCAACCCGAATTTCATCAAGGCGAGCATGACCATGCTTGATCCCTTGCTGATGAAAAATTGGTTACGCATCATGATTGACCCCAATCACGTAGCAACCTTTTCCAGCATGCTGGAGCCGGATCAGGCAGCCCAGTTCACGCGCATGATGGTGGATCCGGAAATGCTCAAGGCCATGATGGAACTGGCCGGTCCGGAGTCCGTGAAACTATAGACGGGCCTTATGAGCAATCCTGCAACCATGCAAGCTGCGACGAGGATGGCAAATCCGGAATTCATGATGAACCTAATGTTCTCGATGATGAGCGCGATGAGCAAGACAGGGTGACACCAAACGCGAATGGAGCTGGAACGACTTCATCAAACTGAAAACGCTCCTGATGGGTGTTGCAAAAGAGGGAATAATGCAATGATGAGAAAGGCCATTTTGGCACTTGCCACCCGATGTTGAGCGGAACTCCAGCTCTCGCCCAAAGCACAAATACCAATGACTAGGCAAAGACCTTCTCCGATCCCAAATGGGCCGAGAGCTGGACCGGCACAATGAATGCCGACATGTTTGGCCAGTTGATGAAGATTATGATGAACCCACAGATGATGGGAGGCCATGATGAAAATGGCTGATCCGGCTCTGATGAACCAATGGATGGGCATGATGACCAACCCTAAGATGATTGAAGCCATGATGAAGATGATGGACCCGAAAATGATGTCCAGCATGATGAACATGTCACCACAGATGATGCAGGGCATGACCCCAGGCACGGCGGACACAAAGAAGAACAACTAATCGTGTGACCTGATGAAAAGCAGCGAGATTCGAGTGTCAGCTCCATGCTGAGCCCGGCCCTGCTTTCTGGAAGAGCGAGGGAACAAACCGGTCAACAACACCGGTTTCTTTCAAATTCCAACGCGGTCAAAGGAGGAATACCGCAAGAATACCATGATGCTACTGATCTCGTCGGAAGCGAAGATGAGAGCTGCGCAAAGGGTATGATGCTAAACCCTTTCAGCCTGCGCGACATGATGAATTTCATGGTCGCAAAAAAGAAGGTGCTGTCGGGCATCACTTTCGACGAAGTGATCGAATCGCTGAAAACCAAGGCGAACGAACTCAACATGAGGGCAGTTGAGCACAACACGCCTCCGCCAGATCGACGACCCAAACAGCCCGCGGGTCGAAATCCTCTCCTTCTGCGATCTGATTACGATGCGCAAGATTCTGGATTACTCGCTGGAATTCCTGGCGTTCCTTCCCTGCAAGATATCGGTCGCCGAAGATGCCGATGGTCAGATTTGGCTTGTGACAATCGACTGGGATGTTCGCTGACTTGATACGAGCCCCAATCCTAACCGTATGCCTGCAGACCTTCGCGAACGCGCAATCAATGTGCGCGAACGTATCGAAGCCATCATGGAAGCTGCGGCCACCGGTGATTTCTAAGGCTTACTGAACCCCCGGCGAAGATTCTGTTTGCGAACTGGAACCGGTTACCGCCGACACCTTTCGATCTGGGTCCAGAATTAGCGCCAGGAACCAGACCGGCATCATCACCAGCACAAGGGCTGACAAATAATCGAATGAACCCAACGCCCACATCTCGATCGCGCGCTGCCCAGGAGACCAGACCTGTTGGATCAGAACAATCGCGAAGAAATAGGGAAACCAGTTGGGACGACGCAAAATGAATATGGCCAGCGACAGGTCAATTGCCACAAATGCAGCGTGATATAGAGAACCCTTTGCCAACTCGCCAAGCCAGATAAGTTGGAGAATATGAAACCCTGCCGCCCCCACAAAAGCGACTGCCGACAAACGACAAAATTGGCGCCATGGAAACAATTCCCCTAACCTCACACCCTGCCCTTTCCTCCCCAATAAACTATAGCAGAGAGAAAGGCGCTGAATAGTCCCGGCTACCGTCGGATTCGGGATCGGGGGCGTTTCAATGCTACGGCCCTACAATACGAGGATGAATGTCGGCCCTCTCCAACGCCTGTAGAACCTTCTTCTTCTGCGGCGTCCGCGGAAGCTGTGCCGGCCGCGTCTGAAACTCCTGCGCCTGCTGTGGTCGCCGCTGCTCCGGCGCCAGCCATGACGGCGGCGTCGATTACCGGGGATCCCAAGCCCGTGTGCACTCCCCAATTCAGGCTACGGCTTCTGCGATGGCTCTAAGCTGTTGCCAGCTTGGCGAACATACCCGTAGCGACAACAGCCAGCGCCACAGGGTCATGCTTCCACGTAGGAACGACTGCCTTTCTTGGTCGACATCATCTGAGGTACTTACATGCGACCGCTCGAACGCTGTTCTGAGCCATCGCCAAAAAGCAATTATAAGACTTGATATAAAACTAATCATACATTCTGTTCCTGTTGATCCCAGCCGCCCTTCAGTGTTCCTGAAAGCCTGCATCACGGCAAATCACAAATTTGATGTTCGAATGGTCACTCGCCAATTTCCGTGACCGCCTCCCGCTTGTGGCGCACCAATGCCATGAGACGCCTGTCGCGCCATTTCTGGCGGGCTTCGAGATCTTCCGCGCTCAGCTGTTTGCGGCGGTCCCCCTCGACCGTTTCCAGCACGTCACCAGCCCAATCCACCCGGCGCTGCATTTGCGGAAAGATATTCTTGTAAATCCCCTGGTACCGGCCAATGTAGTCCGAAATTCCACCTGGCGCGTTCAGATCAATGGTTTCAAATGGACCCATGAAGGACCACCGAAGCGCCAGACCCTCCCTGACCCCGATATCAATGTCCTCAATACTTCCGTACCCTTCAGCAACCAGCCGAAAGGCTTCTTCCAAAAGTGCGCCCTGCATACGGTTCATGATGAAGCCGTCATATTCCTTTTTCATGACGATGGGCGACTGACCGCATTCAGTCAAAAATGCACGGGTTTGCTCCACGACTTCAGGCGAGGTCCAGGGGGCTGGAACGACCTCGACGGCCGGTACCAGATATGGCGGATTGATGGGGTGCGCCACCAGAAACCGATGCCGGCTTGGCAAGGATTCGAACAAAGCGCTGGGCAGCAGTGCTGAGGTTGAGCTTGCGATCACAGCGGTGTCAGGCGCAAGTTTGTCCAGATCGGCGAGCACAGACAGCTTGATTTCGAGGTTTTCCGGCGTGTTCTCCTGAATGTGCACCACACCGTCCAGCGCATTGGAGAGATCCTGATATTGATGAAGTCGATCCAGAATTGCCGCCGGGGTTTGACCGTCCAGCAGACCATTTTGTTCCAGGTCACCCAGCACGTCTGCAATATAAGTTACCGCTGCGTCAGTCGCTCCTGCTTCACGGTCCCACAGATGAACGTCCTGCCTACCGCGCGCAAATACAATTGCCCAGGCACGCCCTATAAATCCGCTGCCCACCACCGCCACTCTTGCCATGCCATGCCTCGATCAGTTGGAATAAAGCTGATGCCAACCTACCGCGCAGCCGGATCGATTGCACCTTGAATGCAAACCAAGTCGTGAAAAACTATCTTCTCAGGAAGACCCAAGCGGTCTGGAGACCCGGCCCATTGATCTTGTTCGCGGACGATCTGATGCCGGTGTCACGATCAGGTTGGTGGTCTTCTTCTTTTTGGGTGCAAACCTGCTCTGAATTTTTTGGGCGACAGTCCGGACGGTACGCTTAAGCGTCTTTCTTCTGGGTTTGCGTTTCTGGACGCGAGCACGCTTGATGATGCGCCGCTTGGCACCTGCACGGTTACCGTCCAGATGCTTTGGAACTGCTCGGATTTGGGTCTGAAAAGCGATTAGAGATTGCGCCACAGCTGATCGAAGTGTGTCTGGACGCTTATGGTTGGACAGGCCCCTGGGCCAACAGGCGCGGCTTTGACAGTCTGGTGCAAATGAGCAGCGGGATTGCCGCAGCCGGGATGGAATGCGCCGGCCGGGATGTTCTGACCCCCCTCCCCGTGCAGGCGCTCGATCATGCAACAGGGTATCTGATGGCGGCTGCTATCATAAGGCTTCTCTACGATGCTGCAGATGGAAAGGGGCTTGGCAGCGCGCTATTATCGCTCGCGCGCATGGCCGAACAGTTGACGGCGCATGTGCAAGAAGAACCGGGTTCAATTGAGTTCACCCGAACACTCGGCAGACTATTCGGAGAAGGCGGAGATTAGGCCCTGGGGGCGCCGGCTCAGCGACTAAAGCCGGCTTTGCGGGTAGAGGGCACACCTCAATATTGGGAATTGCCTGCCTGTGATCCGGGGTTCGCTCAAGCCAGCTGGACTTAGCTCGACTTCCTATTTTTCCAAAAGCTCAAGCCCCTTGGTCACCTCAGCCTCATAAATCCGGTCGCCCTTTTGAATCCGGTCAACCACATCCATGCCTTTGGTCACGTAACCAAATACAGCGTAACTTCCATCGAGGAATTTCAGGTCCCCAAGCGCGAAATAGAACTGGGAGGACGCACTGTCAGGGAACTGGCTACGTGCCATGGCAACCGCACCTCTTTTGTGACTGAGCACTGGCCGAACCCTGATCTTTGCTGTCTTGAACGTCTGGCCATAAAGAGGAGACTCAGCCCCCTCAGGCAAGATCTCCAGCGGAATCATCCGCCTTTGGCGCGTTTTTGGATCGATGAACCCACCCGTACCGAGGTTCCGGTCAAGGTAAGTCGCGGTTTTGCTCTGCAGATCTCCGCCCTGCACCACAAAAGGATCGGGTTGGCGGATCACCCGATGAAACATGGTGCCATTGTATACGCCGCGCGAAACGAGATCGACAAAGTTTCCTGCCGTGACAGGAGCCGCATTGCCGTCGACTTCAATCTCTATGACCTCTCCATTGACGGCCATCGCAACCGTAGCCACGCCTTTCAAGACCGGCCGCCCAGCGGTCTCGTTGGCATTGACTTGACCGACAGCACCGATAGCGGCGAACATGAGACATAACGCGAAGATTAGGCCTTTCATGTAACTCTCCTTTGCAGCAGCTCATCGAGCCGGATTGTTAGACCAACAAACTGCAAGCAGGCTTATTCTGCTTGCTCACTCCATATGTCTCTACGCTGTCGGCAACTTGTAGTCTTCAAACTTTTGCCTGAGATGGAGTTTTGAAATCTTCCCAGTGGCAGTGTGCGGGATCTCGTCGACGAAAGCCACATCGTCAGGCATCCACCATTTGACGATCTTGCCTTCCATATATTTCAGAATGTCAGCGCCATCGGGGTCTGTACCCTCTTTTTTGACCACAACCAGCAATGGCCGCTCATCCCACTTGGGATGCTCGATCCCGATAACCGCGGCTTCCATCACATCCGGATGACCGACGGCCACATTCTCCAGATCAATCGAAGAAATCCATTCACCGCCCGATTTGATGACATCCTTGGAGCGATCAGTGATCTGCATATAACCGAGCTCATCAATCGTGGAAACATCGCCGGTATCAAAATAACCCTGATCGTCCAGGATATTGCCGCCCTCGCCTTTCAGGTAAGAACTGGAAATGCACGGGCCGCGGACAACCAGATGACCGAAGACCTTGCCGTCATTGGGCAACTCGTTGCCGTCATCATCGGTAATGCGCATTTCAACGGTGAACGGCGTGCGGCCCTGCTTGAGTTTGTATTGCCACCAATCTTCGTGTGGCATGTCGTCCATGCCGCCTTTCTTGGTGCCAAGAGTGCCGAGAGGGCTCATTTCGGTCATGCCCCAGGCGTGAATGACTTCTGTGCCGTAGTCTTCCTCGAACGCTTTCATCATGGACTCTGGGCAAGCCGAGCCACCAATCACCACGCGGCGCAGTGCATCAAGCTTCTTGTCTGGATTCTGTTCCAGGAACTGTAGCAGAATGAGCCAGACTGTCGGAACGGCCAAAGTGTCGGTTACGCCTTCTGTGTCGAGAAGCTCGTGGATGCTCACTCCATCCATCTGCGCACCAGGCATGACCATTTTGGCGCCTGACATCGGGCCGGAGAAAACCGTTGACCAGGCGTTTGCATGGAACATTGGCACAACCGGCATGATGCAGTCGGAGCTCATGAAGCCCAGCGCATCGGCCATGTTCGTGCACATTCCATGCAAGACGTTGGAGCGGTGTGTGTAGACTACGCCCTTGGGATTGCCGGTGGTTCCTGATGTATAACACATCCCGCAGGCTGTATTTTCATCGAAATCCGGCCAGACAAAGTTTTCATCGCCTTCTTCGAGCAACTCCTCGTAACAAATCGGATTGCGCAATTTTGTTTCCGGCATGTGTTCGCGATCGGTCATGATCACGAAGTTCTGGATGCGCGGAAGCTTGTCCTGAATGGCTTCCATGATCGGCACGAAGGTCAGATCCACAAAGAACCACAAGTCTTCAGCGTGATCGATGATGTAAACAAGCTGCTCGGGAAACAGACGTGGATTGAGTGTATGAACGATCCCACCAATGCCCATGATGCCGTACCAGCACTCCATATGACGGTAACCGTTCCAGGCCATGGTACCCGCCACATCGCCTAGCTTCACGCCTCGTTTCTGAAGTGCGCTGGCGAGCAAACGAGAACGGCGCGCAAGATCGGTATACGTCTGGCGGTGAATCGGGCCTTCAACGGAGCGGGAAACGATTTCCTGATCTGGATGGCACCTGGCGGCATGTTCCAATACCTTGTAGGCCAACAGCGGCCATTCCTGCATCAATCCCTGCATTGAATTCCGTCCTCACTCTAGTTCTCTAAACTTGCGTTTTGATCGCAAATGGTATCCCGTTGGGCGCAAGGATATAACGGTCTAGCGGCGCTGTCACAACAGGGTTGTGATTGGTGTGACCATTGGAGTTTAGCATGAGTGATAAAGCTTTCAAATCCGCATCAGAATTGGCGCGCATGGTTCAATCAAAAGAGCTGAGTGCGCGAGAGTTGCTGGACTGTTATCTTGAGCGGATCGAAGCACACAATCCGGCACTCAACGCCATCGTCACGATGGATATTGATGCAGCCCGGGGTCACGCCGATGAGGCAGATCGAGCCCTGGCAGCCGGGGAAATATGGGGGCCTCTGCACGGCTTGCCCATGACCATAAAGGATGCGTTTGAAGTCAAGGGGATGCGGTCCTCTGCTGGTGCAGCAGAATTGAAGGATCACGTGCCTGAGGCTGATGCAGATGTGGTGGCTCGGTTGCGGGGCGCTGGTGCGAACATTTTCGGCAAGACCAACGTGCCCCTCTATTCCGGCGATTGGCAAAGTTACAACGATGTCTATGGCCGCACGAACAATCCCTTTGACCTTGAACGGACACCAGGAGGGTCCTCAGGCGGTGCGGCGGCGGCCCTCAGCGCCGGGCTCGTTACTGCCGAGATTGGATCTGACATCGGTGGTTCCATACGCGTGCCGGCCAGTTTCTGCGGTTTGTTCGGGCATAAACCGTCTTTTGGTCTGGTTCCCCAACGAGGCCATATCCCCCCGCCGCCGGGCGCCTTGGGGGCGGCAGATCTTGCTGTCACAGGTCCTCTGGGCCGCAGCGTCGCTGATCTGAAACTGATGCTCGGGCTCATGGCCGGGCCAGGAGAATCGGAAAAAGCAATCAGGCTCAGCTTGCCGTTAGCCAGATCCAGCATGCGCGTTGCGGTCTGGACCGACGATCCGTTTGCACCTGTCGACAGCGAAGTGAGTGCTTCGATTGTCCAAGCGGGCGAAGCATTAAGAGGCGTTGGCTTCGAGGTTGATTTTGACGCCCGACCGAATGTCAGCTTTGAAGCATCGCATGCTATCTACCTGACCATTCTCTCCTCAATCATAAGCGATAGATGGCCGGAAAAGACGCTGTCTTACTTGCAGGAGCATGCTGCCAAGGCGCCAGAGGACGCGACAGACGATCTCACACTGCAAGCGCGTGGCTCGGTGCTCTCCTATAATGAATATCTTGGCCTCAACAGCTGGCGGGAGGCCCTGAAGGCCGAATGGGCAAATTTTTTTGAAACCTATAATGCCCTGATCTGCCCGGTGACTTCAGTCCCGGCCTTTCCGCATGATACGGAACGGCGCGTACCGGAACGCAAGACACTGGTGAATGGCGAGGAGCGCCCATACGCGGAACTGCTCCGGTGGGTGGGTCTGGCGACCTTGTGTCATTTGCCCGCAACTTCAGCGCCTGTCGGACTTTCGGCAGGAGGATTGCCATTGGGTGTGCAGATCGTCGGGCCCTATCAGGAAGACTTGAGCGGTCTGGCTGTTGCTGAGGTGCTTGAGAAGGAGCTTGGCGGCTTCCAGGCTCCCAAACTGGATTGAGGTTATGTCAATCAATCAAGACGTGCTTGACCGCGCGGCCGCATCCGGCGATCACCTTTCGAAACCGCGAAACATTGAGTTTGAACACTTGTTCCCCGGCAAATCTGCCGCAGCGCGTTTCCAGCTTTGGGCAGAAGGCTTCGGTTATCGTTGTGAACTCTCAAAGTACGAACCAGATGTTGGAAAATTTGAAAGCGAGTGGAATGTGACATGTGTGAAGTTTATGGTTCCCACCTTGGAGAATATCGCAGAAATCGAACGACGCCTTGACGAGTTGGCCCGTCAAAAGGGTGGCTATGCTGATGGATGGGGTATGTTCGAAGTCAAATAATTTTGTAGATAATCAATGGGTTCTGAATAAACTAACTGGTGTCGGGGGATTTTGTCTAATTTTGGCCAATTGCGATAGCCTTGAATGTGAATGCAATTAGCCCCCAGTGTTGTTCTTCATGTAAATGTGCCCAACCGCCGCGAAAACATCAGATTCCGATATCATCAAGGCAGCGCGCTCGATTGTTGTGGCAAAGGGGGCTGATGGCCTGTTGCTGAAAGATGTGGCCAACACAGTCGGGATCAAGGCGCCTGTCATTGTACAAGAGGTTTGCCAACCGGGATGCTCTGCTCTCAGCCGTGAAGCGGCAAGTGCAAGCTGAATTTACCCAGGCCATGAAAGCTGCCTTGGATTATAGCAAGCCCACACAACCAAAAGAGTTGCTGATTGCGTTGGCTTACTCCTACCGGAATTTTGCACTTCGGCAGGTCCCTCTTTCGATTGCTTAGTCAGGCTCACCCCAAAAAACAACACGGATCAGACGGGACCAAATGCGCACGCTATGTTTACGAACTTTGCGAAGAAGTCGTTGAGCCTGACAACGCCAATTCGGCGAGTTGCTGTCTCAGCGGCTTCTTGCAGGGGTTTTGTTCGATGGAAACCGGCGGGGACCTTTCCCGGCCTGAAACATCAGATCAGATTTTTGAATTCTTACTCAAGACCACTATGTCCGGCCTGCGCCCGGCGGCAACCTAAGGGTCTGGACCCTAAGCCTTTTGCAATGCCCAGCGCTCATGGCGGCGCGCGTGTCCGGATAGATGCGCTGGCTGAATTTACCGTCCGGCTCCACGCGAATCCAACTGCGCCCATCCGGGAACCGAATCATCAGATCTCTGCCGGTTAAGGCAACACCCCGCTCTGAAGTTCCAGAACCAGTACTCGTGACAGTTGCCTCTTTCCCCTGAATGTGAAGCGTGAACACCGCTGTGGGGATCGCTGTTCTGCCGGCGCAACCTACGTGGATGTTTCTGCAAAAGACTTTGAGAGTGGGCATGCACACATATTTGCTACCAATCGCCTCCCCGCCTTGTATACCCGATTCAAGCATGACCGCAGCATAACAAAAGGACAGCGCTCGGCCAAGCAGCAACCAGCATGTTGTCAGACTTGTCGAGATTATTCCAGTTCCAGATCTTTGTCGCGCGATGGTTATAGTGCCTGCGCTGACCGAAAAACACCATGGAAAGTTTCGGGAGCTGTGTCAGTGGTGCCAGGTCTCCATCCAGAATAGTGTGCGTGCGCCCTCAAACGAAACGGCTTTCAGGTTTTTCAAATGGGCAAGAGGCGCCAGCGAAGCGATCTCCCCGTAGTCCCGCATCATCAGAACTTCCAGATTTCCGAGAGCCGCAAAACCCTCAAGATTGTGGAGTTTGTGCACCGCATCAAGATAGAGCAGTTTCAATTTTGAGAGAGTTTCTATCCCGGTGAAATCTTCAAGGCCACGACAGACCGAGAGGCACAGGCGTGACAGGTCCCGGAGCTCGGCCAATGGGGCAAATGACTTTATACCACTGTGAGCCAATTCAAGATTCTGCAAAGCCATGAGCTCCGCGATCTGATCAGCCTTCTTCATGGTCAGGCTCGTCAAGTACAGTTTTTTCAATTCCTTTGCCTGAAAGACGCCATTGCTCTTGGGCGTCCACTTAAGGCTGCAGGATTGCAATCCAGATATACTGCTGAAGTCCACGGCTTCAGGCAGTGCGAATGTCGCTGAAAGGCATCTCAAGTTCTTTAGACCGGAAAGAAGCATTGACCCGCTTTAACCAGCGGACTTTGGTTGACCAAGCTGGAGCAATTCCAAATGATTGAGTTCTGACAAGAAACCATAATCCTCACAGCTGAACCCTTTGTGGGGATTCAACAGAAGACCACGAATGCCCTTCTTGCGAAGATGTTCGGCCATATTTGGATGCCACGGTCCGATCACTTGAACAGCAGGAACATCCTCCACCGGATCGAAATCATACGGGTTGGCCGTTTGCTGAAAAGGTGGTTCAACGTACTCAAAAGAATGTTTTCAAAATCCGAAAATGGATCGAATTCCGTAATTCCGCGTTGCGCAGCAACGATATCAAACCGGGGTGAGCAATTTTCTAACAGTCCACTTCAAAATTCAGCAGACAATGTCCGTCTTTGGATTTAAGGGGTTCTGAGACAATCTTAGCCTTGAGGAGAAAGCCCAATGGCCTTGCATTTTGAACGATCCGAATTTGCCAATCGCCAGGCGAAGATCATTGCGGAGTTGAACACACGCGGCCTGAACGGTTTGCTGATGTTTCAGCAGGAGTCCATGTATTATCTCACAGGATATGACACGTTTGGTTTTTGCTTTTTTCAATGCCTGTATCTGGGCGCAGACGGAAAGTTGGCTCTGCTCACGCGTTTGCCGGACTACAGGCAGGCGCAGAACACCTCTCTCCTTGAAGACATCCGCGTTTGGTCCGACGAAGCGGGCGCTCAACCGGCCCTTCAGTTGCGTGACATGCTGGAGGACCTGGGGGCCAAAGGCAAAAAGCTCGGCATTGAATATGACAGCTATGGATTGCCGACCAAAGCCGGCAAGGCAGTGGATGCGGCCATGGAAGGTTTTGCCACCCTGGAAGATGCGTCAGGACTTGTGGACCGGGTCCGCGTCGTGAAGTCAGAAGCCGAGCTGGAATATGCCCGAACTGCAGGCCGTCTGGCGGATGAAGCGTTGGAAGCTGGTCTCGCACTCACCAAGGCAGGAGCGGACGAAGGTGAAATTCTTGCGGCCATGCAAGGCGCTGTTTTTGCTGGCGGCGGTGACTATCCCGGCAACGAGTTTATCATTGGGTCAGGTCCAGATGCCCTGCTCTGCCGTTCAAAATCAGGCCGACGCAAGCTCAACGCACAAGATCAGCTGACCCTGGAGTGGGCTGGTAGCTATCGTCACTATCATGCCGCCATGATGCGGACGGTCATTATCGGAGAACCGACGCCACAACACGAAAAAATGCTGGAAGCCTGCACCACCGCCCTGATCGCGGTGGAAGCAAGCCTGGTCCCTGGAAAAACTGCAGGCGATGTGTTCGATGCCCATGCCGAAGCGATGGACAGTCATGGCATGGTGGATCACAGAATGAATGCCTGCGGATATTCGTTGGGCGCGAAATTCACCCCCAGCTGGATGGATTGGCCCATGTTTTACACACGCAATCCTGCGGCGCTGGAGCCCGGCATGGTGTTCTTCTGCCACATGATTCTGATGGATTCAGACAGCGGAAACGCCATGTGCCCGGGCCGAACCTACATTATCGGTGAAGACGGACCAGAATGCATTTCCGCTTTGCCGGTGGAAATGATCTACCGCTAGGCGAACACTTTTCTCCCCTATATGTTTGGGTGATGGTGCGGATGTTTCCACACTCTGGACATAACAATCGCAGCTGGCGAACGCCACTGTTGCTGTTGGTGTGTGCAGTTGCGTTGAGTGCATGCTTCGGCCGGGTTCCTGTTGTGGACCCGGATCCGGCGGCCATCGAACAGGCCAAGAAACGCGGGGGGTCGGCAATTGACCCCACTCATCGTGATGCGGGTGACCTGTATGCTCTTGAATCTGGCACAGTGACAAGGCCACCTCCGATAGACCCGGCCTTTGGCAGCCGGCCTTCCGGTCCTCCAACTCAGAACCTTCAGCAACAGGCACGGCCCGCCGCTGCCCCCAAACAGGTGGCCGCTGTTGATCCAAAAACTGGCAAAAAACGCATTCGGGCAGTCGCTGTCCTTCAGGTTAAGGGTGCTCCGGGGGATGGAAATGCAGAGCTCACTGAAGCCATGCGGGATGTCTTGCGCAATGCAGGATGGCCTGTACGCAGGAAACCGGGACCGGACACATTGACCGTCCGCGGCAAAGTCCGGATCGGCAGCGCGAACGGCGGCAAACAGCCAGTTCAATTGGCCTGGACGGTCACAGATCCTGCAGGCAGGGTACTCGGCACAATTCGCCAGAAGAACAGTGTACCAGCCGGATTAGTCGATGAGGGATTTGGGCCGAACGCCCGGCACGTGGCCAAGGCAGCCTCGTCAGGGATTTTCGACCTGGTCAAAAAAGCCAAAAAATAAAAAGGGCCAACCTCTCGGTCAGCCCTTTGGTGTCATTCCCCCCTAAACTGGTCCATTGTTTGTTTGGCTCAGGAGGAGGTGATCATGGCCCGGAAGGGGTATCCAGATGAGGATGTTTTGCGTCTCTGGCGCGAGATTGAGTTGAGCCTAGCCTCTGGTAACGCCGTTGCCACAGCGTGTCGCTCTTCTGGCGTGAGCGATGCACCTTACGACAACTGGCGCAGAAGGTTCGGGGGAATGGGCACATCACAGCTTTCGGAGCTGAAGGCTCTTGAGAAGGAGAATGAGCGGTTGAAGAAGAGCGTGACCCCCTTGAGCTGAACAAATTGATCCTCAAGGAGAGCCTGGATCTTTTGAACCCCAGGGCCTGACCACCGATGACCTTCGCGGCGCCGTCATCCACACGCGCCAGAAGCCCGGGACATCTGAGCGCCGGAGCTGGTGATCCCGGCAGGATTCGAACCTGCGACCCCAAGATTAGGAATCTTGTGCTCTATCCTACTGAGCTACGGGACCACATGAAGATCATATACCAGATACAGGCATTCGCGGGTATAGTCATCACGAACGCCAACAGCTGCAGACATCGGAAATCCTCCTTTGTCTGCATGGATCCAGAGTGCAGCCGAGTTGAAAAGGCCTGAGAGACAATCAATCACGCCATTGGTAGTATCAGGACGATCCAGAATACGTGTACTCCTATTTGAACGCCAGTTAAGTCTCAGAGTCTGCTTCAAAACTATTTCAGGGTTTTCCTGCCCTTGCGAGATGTCTGGTGACGCGTCGGATGTGTGCGATGGTGATCGCAGCATCGGCTTCATACGTGAACTATTTTGCGGAGCTGGTGATCCGGGCCGCCGCGCTTGCGATGGATTTTCCCCGGTCTTTTGACAGACGGCGGCATCGTCCGAGCCAGGCAAGGGTGCGTTCGACGACCCAACGGCGGGGGAGACCCTTGAAGCCCCCGGCTATGTGGGAGCGTTTGACGATCTCAACGGTCCAGCGCCCGATGGCTTTCAAGGCGTCGCGCAGCTTTGGCCCGGCCTGGCCGCCATCGGCAAAAATAGGGCGCAACATGGCAAACCGCACGGCCACGGCTTTCAGCACATCCGGCGCACCGTCCCGGTCCCGGATCCCGGCACTGTGCCCCACCCATCCGACCAGCAAGCCAAGCGTGTCGGTGACGATAGGGCGCTTGCGACCCTCGGCCAGACGCGCCATCCCGACAAGCGCGCGGGTCATCTCGTCCAGTCGTCCGTCAGTGCGCCAGCCCTGAAAATACCCCCGCACCGTCGAAACCGGTGGAAAGGCGTTCGGCAACAGCCGCCACTGGCAACCGGTTGTCGCAATGTAAAGGAGCGCATCGAACACAGGGCGCAAGGTCGGTCTTGCGCGGCCGGCCGGTGGACGTGTGCGACAGCATCAAAGGTTCACTGATCGCCCCTTCCGCGGCGGGCAGGTCGCTTGCATACCTGCCGCCCGTTCGGGCATGTTGGCGGCGAGTGAGGTCGGTCCAGGCCATCGTGATCTCCATTCAGTTTCACAAGCGAACAGAACCACAACCGGCTGAATTCACTCAACCAGTTGCAAATCAGAACTCTAAGACACGGCTGTGAAATCGCCGATGCTGATCCACACTTCCTGAACTTTCACGTCGACGGCTTACCGTACGGCTCATCCCGATTGTTCCGCGCACTCCGAAGACCAATTCTTACTTGGACAGTCCGCACGGCACGTCAACGCAAAAAAGTCGCACGATATGCGGACCAGATGGTCTTCGAAGACTTTCGGCCATAATGCTATGATCACTGGGTGAGTAAGAACATACCCATGGTTGACGCAAATAAACGCCCGGAAAAGAAGTTGCTAATTCGCGTGGAAGGCGCGATGTCAGATATAGCTTCTGACGACTGGAACGCCTGCGCAAATCCTTCATCGCAAGACTATAACCCCTTTATTTCCCATGCTTTTCTGGATGCATTGGAGAAGTCTGGCTCTGTTTCCGGAAGAACAGGGTGGTTGCCACGGCATCTTGTACTCGAGGAAGAAGGCAAACCAACAGGCTGCATGGCTTGCTATGTCAAATCACATAGCCAAGGCGAGTACGTTTTTGACTATGGCTGGGCCGACGCTTATGAGAGAGCCGGGGGCCGCTATTATCCAAAACTGCAAATAAGCATTCCGTTTACTCCGGCCACTGGCCGACGGCTCCTTGTCGCTGATGGGCCGGATTTGGCAACTCGTGAAACTGCACTGATGTCCAGTGCCCTAGAACTCTGCCGAAAAGCCAATGCCTCCTCGGTCCATTGGACATTCATCACCAAGGACGAATATGAACGTCTTGGAGACCTCGGTTTACTTCAACGGACCGATCAGCAATTTCATTGGTTGAATGACGACTACAAGTCATTCGATGATTTCCTCAGCGTCCTCGCCTCGCGCAAGCGCAAGAATCTAAAAAAGGAGCGCGCTGCAGCAATATCCAACGAAATCGAAATCGAATGGATAAACGGGTCCGACTTAACGGAAAGCCACTGGGATACGTTCTTCGAGTTTTATATGGACACAGGGGCACGCAAATGGGGCCGCCCCTACCTGACACGGGAGTTTTTTTCGATCATCTCCGAAACCATGGCCGATGATATTCTGCTGATCATGGCGAAGCGCGCCGGACGTTACATTGCTGGCGCCCTCAATTTTATAGGCGGTGACACACTGTACGGTCGCAATTGGGGCTGCATCGAAGACCACCGGTTCCTTCACTTTGAACTTTGCTATTATCAAGCTATCGACTTCGCAATCGAAAGAGGACTGGGTCGTGTGGAAGCGGGCGCTCAAGGAGAACACAAACTTGCCCGCGGGTATGTTCCCGTGACAACCTATTCAGCGCATTTTGTTGCCGACTCGGGTCTCGATCAGGCAGTTCGGGATTATCTTATCGGTGAGCGAAAATACATTGCCGAGGCACAGGCCCAACTAAACACCTATACGCCATTCAAGAAATAGTCAGGACGGCGAAGGGCCCGACTAATTCCAACAAAACCGAAACTGACAACAAACAGAAAAATCGACCAGATGACCGCATATGACAATGACAACATTTTCGCGAAAATTCTGCGGGAAGAAATCCCGTGCCACAAAGTCTACGAAGACGAGAAGACCTTTGTTTTCATGGACATTATGCCCCGCTCGGATGGTCACTGTCTGGTTATTCCCAAGGCACCTTCTCGAAACGTTCTGGACATAGAAACAGAAGATCTGGCAGCCGTAGCTTCGACAGTGAAGAAAATTTCCAAAGCTGCGATCAAGGCTTTCTCAGCAGACGGTGTTACGCTCCAGCAGTTCAATGAGGCGCCAGCAGGCCAGGAAATCTTCCACACCCACTTTCATATTTTGCCGCGTTATGATGGCGTGAAGATGCGTTCGCCCGGCAACATGGGCAACATGGATCAAATCGCGACACACGCCGAAAAACTGCGCTCCGCGCTCTAACAATTTCCATCAGGAGAGATAGCAGCAATGAGAGCCGTTGATGATCCGAGCAGCTTGGGCTTTGACCCGGCGAGACTAAAACAGATCGACAGCTGGATGCAGCGCTACGTCGACGACGGCAAGTTTCCAAGGTCAGCCTCCTGGCCCGCACATATTTTTGGCTAAGCGTGCCACCGCCAAGCGATCTTCACTTCCAATCCTGGTGACGGATACTCGAATTGTCCAGGGCAGCAACGAAGTTATCGATTGGTCTATTCACTGTGCCTGTCCGAACACCCACACGTCGTCAAACCGGCACTCTTTCACCAAACAAAGGGATTGCCTCGCTTGCTTGGCAAGCTGATGTGGCCACTTATACTGCGGCTGACTGGCTCAGACTCTCCGAGGGGGGGTCCCAATCGATGTTCGGCCTGCTTCACAATGCAAAACAAGGGAGGTTTTCCATGGCAGCAGCTGGTCAACCGAGAGCGGACTTTCTGGGCGATGACCTGCCTCGCACAGCGCGCAAGAGCGAAAATGCGGATCAGACGCGGCAGCTTCTTGCCTTGGCGGTGATCCTCGACGGTGGGTCTCGCCGCGAGGCGGCGGGGGCCTGCAGGTGATCCGGGACCGGGTGTTGCGCTTCAAGGCCGGCGGCGCGGCGGCCTTGATGACCCGCAAGGCGCCCGCAAAGACGCCGACCCTGACAGACGAACACCGCACGGCGCTGGCAGCGACTGTTGAGGCGGGGCCAAAGCCCGATATGGACGGCATCGGGCGCTGGCGGCGGGTCGATCTGGCGCAGGGGGAACCGGGCGTCCCGGTCAGTCGTCAGACGCCGGGACGGGACCTTCGCGCCATCGGGGTCGCCATGGGGTTCGCCAAGCGCTCCGCCCGCCCGCAGCACGACGAGGCCAGCGAGGCGTTCAACAAAACGTCTGCGACGTCGTCGACCACATCCGCAGCCAATGGGGCGGCAAGCCGATAGGAGCTCTGGGTTCAGGACGACGCCCGGATGGGTCAGAAGAACAAACGCACGCGGCGGGGGACGCGGCCCCGCGCGCCGCACGATCAGCGGACCGAAGGGGCCTGTCTCTTCGGCGCCCTCAGCCCTGCCAGGGCCAAGGGCGACGGGCGGGCATGCCCTGGTGCGACACTCACCCCATGGCTGAGCCTCTCAAGCTCATCGGTCAACAGGTCGATGCCGGGGCACACGCCCTCCTGATCCTTGATCGGGCGGGAGGGCAGACCCTCACCCAAATGGGCTGTCCCCGACAACATCACCCTCGTCCCACGGCCGCCAAGGTCACCAGAGGTGAACCCGGTCGAGAACGTCTGGCCGTTCATCCGGGACACCTGGCTTTCGACCCTCGTTTTCAAGACCTGCGACGACATCGCAGATCACTGCTGCCAAGCCTGGAACACCCTCATGCATCAACCAGGGCGCGCCCTCCGATTGAGAGGGCGCGAAGGGGAACATCGGGTGTGATCATTGAGCGATGGTATGACCCGGCGGCTGATGATCAAAGGTTTCAAAATCGACTCTAACTCAGCGTCAGATAGCCGAAGCCAGGTTGAAACTGAGTTGGACTGGCTCGACAGTTTCTTGCAGGACGACCAGAAGTACTTGGTCGATGTGCGTTTCAGTCGCGCGGACATTTCGGTTGCGAGTCTGATTTCTCCTATTGTCCGTCCGCCTCACCTTCCACTCTATTCCAAAATGGAACTTCCCGCCTCGCTTGAGGCAGACTTGCAGCGTTGGAGCTTACGACCGATCATCCGGTGGGCGAAAAATCTTTACAACTCGCATCGCAGTGTTACGAGAGGAGCGGCCTGACAAGTTGCTCCATCAGAATGATTGTCACGAAAGAGACACCAACGCTGATAGTCGCATTTGAAGCAGCATAGTATGCAATAATGCCAAAGGCAAACGCGCCTAGCCGCGTAATCAACATCGTTTCAGCCAGAACCTGCGGGGGCGATAGAGCCAGCTTTACACAAAGCGCGGCGACTATGGCGGTCGCCACACAGCTAAGCCAACGGAGCAGATCGCCGTCCGGGTCAAGTCTCTGTGCCGCGACCACACCTAGGATCCGCCAAAAGTAGGTTGCTGCCCCTGCGATAAAGATTATCGCAAGCAAAAGCTGCGCGCTTTCGTTCACGACAACCACCTTATATTCCGCCCTGCAAAATATGCAGCCGAGCCGCCAACGAGGCCAGCCAGAAGCAAATCATAGTCAGGGAAATAGTGACTACAGATTGGGATCAGAACTACACCGCCTCCCACTGCGAGGATATCTGTCCGCGCTTTTGCATTCGAAAATAGAGCGATGAAAAAAAAGCAAGGAGACATAAAGGCGAGTGCTGCCGCAACAATTGTGGGCAATACTCCGGTTAGATAATAGCCTGCGGTCGTAACAAGCAGCATGACCACCATGAGGCATACACCAAGCCCCATCAACCAAGGCAAGCGGCGCTCCTTCGGCATCTTTTCCACATGTGAGCCGGCTAAGACCCAAAGTGTGACAGCTATGAAATGAGCTAGACCGTACAACACCCATTTTACATTGCCAGGCAACGCAGACTTGGAAAGCACAATCGTAACCATGGGCAATAACCTTATTGCCGTAAAACTCACCGCAAGTACGATCACGAAGATCGCAGCTCCTTCCCTGAACAAAGTGAGTAAAACCACCTGGCCCGGCAGCGCCCAAATCAAAACGGTGGTCGCGAGAGCCGGCCAAAGATCGAACCCCATCCCTCTGACCAAGGCACCAAAGCCGAAGAACGAGGCACACATCACTAGTCCCGCGAGCGAAAATATCCCGGAAACACCGGGCCAGAACGCAGACCAATCATAACGGTGGTTTGTTATGTGGACCATGAAGCAAATTGGCACCTTAAGACCGTTTGGTCAGTGACTATTCGATAGTGATCGTAGATTTTCCAGAAGCATCTGGCACAAACAACACTCCGACCACGCGCTTGCCTTTGCAGTTTGTAATTGTCCAGGCCTCGCGCCACATCGTTCCGGTTTCAAACTTGGCTTCCGCAACAAACTCTGTCGTGTTCAGAATTAACGGACTGTTCTTTTTGCATCCAGCTTTTGTCGATCTACTGAGCTCTTTGGTCAACAGATGCCGCATTGTTTCAAATTGCAGCTTTGGCGTGGTCTTCGTGCTACCATGGAGATAGGAGAAAAACACGGCTTGTCCGTCTTTCATTGTGGCGATTACTTTTCGGCCAAACGGCTTGCCGCATCCTTCAATACGAGCGACGTCGACCCATTGCATGGATTTGGGCAATCCAATGCCCGGCATGGCTAGCGGAGTACGCAAAACTTTCGCAGTGATCCGACCCGAAACTTTGGGCGCCTTGCAGCCGGCAACACGCACCTCGTACCTTGCAACTATGGCGCGCAATTTATTGACATAATTTGGAGAATTCAGGAACTTTTTCAGCTTTTCCTGGTCAGAACTAGCCGGTGCTGCCACTGATTGGGACGGAACGCAATAGCCCGCGAGAAGAGCAACCAACCCCGCAACGAATGAAAGCATGACAATTCGCATCGGTCCTGCCCGATTTTCTCCGGGAACTCGACGGAGTTGCTTGCAATTGAAGTGGGCACGACAAGCCCACGCCGACTCAATCTGTTAGCAAAGGCATGCTTGGTACCGAGCCGCCGCCACCATTCTTTTTCCGTGGAGGAGACTTTTTCTTTGCTACAGGTTTCTTCTTTGTAGCTGCCTTTTTCCGAGTCGCCTTTGGTTTTGTGGGCTTCGCCTTCTCGGCATCCCCGGTAAGATATTCAAAGCCGAGTCTGGACTTACCACCTTCCGCACGTTCTACAACGACGCGTACGGTCCCGCCATTCACAAGACGTCCAAACAGGACTTCGTCTGCAAGAGGCTTCTTGATGTTTTCCTGAATCACTCTTGAAAGAGGACGTGCGCCGTAAAGCTCATCATAGCCTTCTTTGGCCAACCAGTCCGTAGCCTTGTCAGTCAGCTCTATCAAAACCTGACGGTCTGCAAGTTGTGCCTCAAGCTGCATGACGAACTTTTGGACAACCTTCTGGATGACTTCCACACTCAGTGGAGCAAATGGAATTACCGCATCCAGCCGGTTGCGGAATTCAGGCGAGAACATTCTATTTATCGCCTCTTCGTCATTCCCTTCCCGCTTGGTCTGCGTGAAACCCATGGCGGGCTTAGCCATGTCTGATGCACCCGCATTGGTGGTCATGATCAAAATAACATTGCGGAAATCAACAGACTTGCCGTTGTGATCGGTAAGTTTGCCATGATCCATCACTTGAAGCAGAATATTGAAAAGGTCCGGGTGCGCTTTCTCAATTTCATCAAGCAAGAGCACACAATGAGGGTTCTGATCGACCCCATCGGTCAACAGTCCGCCCTGATCGAAGCCGACATAGCCCGGAGGTGCACCGATCAGGCGAGACACAGTATGCCGCTCCATATATTCGGACATGTCGAAACGGAGCAGCTCCACACCCATGGTGTCAGCCAGCTGACGCGCAACTTCTGTCTTGCCAACACCAGTCGGACCGGAGAACAAATAGTTGCCAATCGGCTTTTCCGGCTCACGTAGCCCGGCGCGCGAAAGCTTGATAGCGGACGCTAAGACCTCGATCGCTTTATCCTGCCCAAACACAACACGCTGCAAACTGGCCGAGAGGTCTATCAGCACTTCAGCATCCGACTTCGACACTGTTTTCGGCGGAATCCTTGCCATGCTGGCGATAGTCTCTTCCACTTCTTTCGTACCAATAGTCTTGCGCCGCTTGGATTCCGGGACGAGCATCTGCGATGCACCGGTTTCGTCAATCACGTCAATTGCTTTGTCGGGAAGCTTCCTATCGCTCATGTATTTGGATGAAAGCTCAACGGCCTGTCTGATCGCATCATTGGTGTAACGGATGTTATGGAACTCTTCGTAGTAGGGTTTCAGGCCCTTCAGGATCTTTACCGCGTCTTCGATTGATGGCTCGTTTACGTCTATTTTCTGGAAACGGCGAACCAACGCGCGATCTTTTTCAAAATGTTGCCTGTATTCCTTGTAGGTAGTGGAACCGATGCAGCGCAAAGTTCCGCCGGCCAGAGCAGGTTTGAGCAAGTTGGACGCGTCCATCGCTCCGCCTGAAGTGGCACCAGCACCGATGACCGTGTGAATCTCATCGATGAACATGATGGCACCATCATATTCCTCGACCTCTTTGACCACAGCTTTCAGACGCTCCTCGAAATCGCCGCGATAACGCGTTCCTGCAAGCAAGGTTCCCATATCAAGGGCAAAAATTGTACATTCCCGAAGAACCTCGGGCACTTCGCTATTGACGATTTTACGCGCCAATCCTTCGGCGATCGCAGTCTTGCCCACGCCAGAATCGCCAACAAATAGCGGGTTGTTCTTTTGCCGGCGGCAAAGAACCTGAACCGTCCGTTTCACCTCAGCCTCGCGGCCAATCAGCGGATCGATTTTTCCTTCTTCAGCCTTCCGGTTTAGATTCACGCAATAGGCCTCAAGAGCATCGGTTCCGTCTTTGTTTTCACCCCCCTGTTCGCGATCTTCTTCGACGCCGCTAACGCTCCGGGTTTCAGAAGCACCTGCACGTTTCGCGATGCCGTGCGAAATATAATTCACAGCATCATAACGGGTCATATCCTGCTCTTGCAGGAAGTATGCAGCATGGCTCTCTCGTTCCGCAAAAATAGCTACGAGCACATTGGCACCAGTAACTTCTTCACGGCCAGAAGACTGTACGTGGATAACCGCCCTTTGAATCACACGTTGAAAGCCTGCGGTTGGCTTTGAATCATCTCCCGTTGCCGTAACCAGCGTAGCCAATTCTGTATCTACGTAGTTCTCTAGATTGCGCCGCAGAGTATCCAGTTCGACGTTGCACGCGCGCATAACCGCAGCTGCGTCTGTATCGTCGATAAGCGCAAGAAGCAGGTGTTCAAGCGTTGCGTATTCTTGGCTCCGCTCATTGGCCAGAACCAAAGCGCGATGTAGGGTATCCTCAAGGCTGCGTGAAAATGATGGCACGGGTCAGATTACTCCTTTTCCATGGTGCATTGTAACGGATGCTGGTGTTCTTTGGCAAAATCCATAACCTGCGTCACTTTCGTCTCGGCTACTTCGAAAGTGTAGACGCCGCAAATGCCCACCCCTTTCTGATGCACATGGAGCATTACGCGAGTGGCCTGGTCAAGGTTCATCCCAAAGAATCTCTCCAAAACAAACACCACAAACTCCATTGGCGTATAGTCGTCATTCAAGAGTAAAACTTTGTAGAGACTGGGTTTTTTTGTTTTCGGCTTTGCACGTGTGATGACACCGGTCTCGCCGTGCGATCCGCCGCCTTCGTCATCTTTTTCCGCCATCATCGTGGCTGTAAAGCAAGGAATCATTGCCCTGATAATCTAGTAAATTCTTGTGCATTCGACACCAATATAGTGTTCAGCTGCAAAGATGCGAATTTTGTCGGTGCGTTGCAAGTGGGAAGGGAAAAAGGGTTATGCCTGGTTGAGGGGATTCTTTCTCATTAAGCTATGGTATGAAATGAACAATCAATATTGCAAAGGGTCCCGCATTTCAGAGAAGAAAATCCGCGCGAGTGTTCGCAACTTCGCCGCCGGTCTGACCGCTCTACAGACAGCCGAACTCAGCGGCCTTGATCGTAATAGTGTCAACAGGGTCTATCGGGGGTGGCAAAGGGGGGTCTGTCAAAGGTCAAAGGTGTGCCAGAACACACCGTTCATCTGCCGTTGAAAGAAACTGAATGGAGAGACAACAACAGGCATTCCAACAGATACAAATTACGGCTAACTGACCTCAGACAAAATCCACTCAGCCAAGCATGACCCGGAAAAAATACTAAACTTCAAACAGAAAAGCCCGGCGCAGTTTCCTGCATCGGGCTCTTTAACCGGAATGCTCCGGGATCGCGTTGGCGATCTGACTTACTTTGAAGCAGCAGCTGCCTTGCCGGTAAACTTGGCAACGCTTGCTTCGAAAGGCTTGTAAGCTTCTTGAGCGGTTTCTTTGTAAAGATCACCAATCTTGGTCATCTCGCTGACAAAACCTTCAGAAGCGGATTTCACGTAACCCTGCTGCACTTCAACTGCCTTATCGAAAGATTTTGCTGCAACAGCCTTCTCAACAACAGCAGAACCTTCCTCGAAGAATTTGCGGGAGTAGTCAGCAACTTCGGTTGCAATCGTCTGGAAACCTTTGGTCCATGCAGTTGCGCTGGCCACATACGCATCAAAACCCTGTTTGCCCCATGCTTGGGCGTCTTCGAACGACTTGATCATTTTAATAGCTCCTGTCCGCACCGGACTGTTTGAATTCTTACCGCGGTCAGAACATCTGCCCGTCGCGCTTGCACACAGTCTATATGTGCAGCGCACCATAAATGTCAATCCAATTTTGCTGCACCGCACAAAAAAATTTCACCAGATCCAATATGGCGCAAATTTCACCGTTTCATTTAATCGTTTAGTAAGCGAGTTCACGGAGACTCCTTCCCTGTTGCAAGCTGGCAACTGTCGGCAGCAACCCCCTTAGGGACAGGGGTGTGTGTAGCGTAACGGAGTATCGAGTTAGCGGGACAGGGCATCAAATTTTGCCGACCGGTAAGTATTGTGCTGGTCAAGGCAAAGAGTCCTTTTTACCAATTCCCGGATGATGAAACAGGCAAGGTTACCCCTCGCCTATGGTTCATCATCAGACTCCGGTAGTGTGAGGCGTAGCGTATTTATGTTGGTAAGTTTTCAAGCGTTCTGCGGCCGGATCCGGGTCAGACTTTCGTCTTTCGCGATCAACCTAATCGGAACGGTTCTGGCCGCAGCAATCTCGTTGGCTACGGTTCCTTCAGTTGAAGCCGCACCGAAGTTCGCGGCGATCACAATCGATGCCCACAACGGCCGCATCCTGTTTGCTCGAAACGCCGATGCCCCACGATACCCAGCTTCCTTGACAAAAATCATGACGCTGTACCTGCTCTTCCAGGATTTGGAAGCACACCGCATTAAATTCAGCTCTCCCTTGCGTGTTTCAAAATTGGCGGCCTCACGTCAACCATCTAAGTTGGGTCTGCGCCCAGGAAGCACAATTCGCGTCCGAGATGCGATTTTGGCATTGGTTACAAAGTCCGCCAATGACGTAGCGACCACGGTTGCCGAGGGATTGGCGGGAACTGAATCCAACTTCGCGCGCCGCATGACGAGGACAGCGCGCGCGCTGGGCATGACCCGCACCACTTTTGCCAACGCGTCCGGTCTCCCTAACAGACGCCAACTCACCACCGCACGGGACATGGCAACACTAGGACTTCGAATTCAGAAGGATTTTCCAAGATATTACAAATACTTCAGAACGAGATCCTTCAAATATAACGGCAGGAGATACGGCAACCACAACGAACTTCTCGGCCGTCTCAAAGGTGTAGATGGGATCAAAACCGGTTACACGCATGCTTCAGGTTTTAATCTGACCTCTTCTGTAAAACGAAATGGCAAGCATGTCGTTGGAGTTGTTCTCGGTGGACGGTCAAGTAAGTCTCGCAATCGGTACATGAAAACTATTCTGGCTCGTGCGCTGAAGAAAGTTCCCTCCCGACGCAACCGGCAAATTGCATCAACAGCTGGCAAACCGGCAAAGTCGAGAAATGCAAGCCATGCTTCCACCTCGACAGGAAGCAAGAAATCCAAGCTATTGCCCCGCCCGACCGTCACGGGGGTGAACGGACAAATCACCACGCAAGCGAAAATAATCTCCCTTCGGTCCAACAACAAGCGCACCACTCGCGCAAGAAACAAACAAATGGTTCCGTCAAAATCCCGAACCCCCGAAAACAAGCCCGCTGACGCAACAGACGTCGCCCGGGGCACCACCTGGCAGATACAGATTGGCGCATTCTCAACTACACAAGACGCTCTTAGCGGTCTGGCGAAAGCCCGCAATACAGGCATAAAACTACTGAAGAGGAAAAAGGCCCTGACTTTGAAAGTCGCCAGCAGTGGCAATACGCTTTACAGGGCAAGGTTTTCTGGATTTAACCGTCGTCAGGCAGCCCGCACATGCAACGCCCTCACCCGCCGCTCGATCCAGTGCATCGCGATCGCACCCCGCGGTTAAGACGCGATTCTTTCTGGAAACTCGCCCGTGCATGCAAATCGATTTCACGGGACGTAAAGTCATAAACCACCGGTGCATCGGCAAGCTGGTTGTAATAAGTGGCGATAAATCCAAACCGATCAAAGGCAATAGGTTCTTCAAAGAACTCAAGTGCGCTTGAATTCAAATTCCCATTTGCAGCACAGGTTGCATTAGCACCGAATCCAACAACAAGCGCAATGCAGACGATGCGAATTTTGTCTTGCTTGATCATGTGCACCGCCTGAATTGTGTTTGATAAACATGATCCCCAATCGCCCGACCGATGGCCATTGCCTGGTCCGCCAAAGGCAGATGCAAATGTTGTAGAAGCTGCATTGCGATAATCGCAAAATGCCCAGGCGGACTAACACCCCAAGGTCCATCTTCCCAGAAGAAGGCAATCTGCGTCTCGTCCACCGTCCGGGTTCTGCTAGCAGCGGCGCCTCAGTCTTTTACAAGTGTAAATTCTTCGGCAAATTCCGGGCTGGCAGGATCGTGAAAATCCTGAGCAAGATATGCTCCGGCTGAAGATATGGCCCATGTCTTTACGTGTCCAAAGCCAAGAAGCAGACCACGTGCGTATGTTCCACGAAAGGTTGTTCTGTGCCGCCAGAGTCAAACATTGGTCCTGTGGGGTGCCATCGCAATGCATCCTCGCGCCGAGGATAGCGATTCAAATAGTAATTGACCTTGCTCGGCTCGGCCCCATCGTTGGTCCTCATCTTGACCACGTGAAGGCCCGCGCGTCGCCCCCAGGACTTGCCGAGAGTTTTGGCCTGCCCATTTGGAAACCTCGAGAGAAATTTCAACCTATCGAAAACAAATGGTTGCTGGAAATGCTCCGCGAAGGCTGTTTGAGCCGCCACACCATAAGCAACACGCGGACCCGCACCCAACGGAGCTGCTTCGTTGGTAAAATTCCCGTTGTCAAATTTTTGCTCAATTCCATTGACCGCCAGAAAGCCAGCCACATGTCCCATGGCAAGAACCCGCGTAGCCAAGGGAGGCGGCACCAATTGATCACGAAGTGCCTGCAGCGCGATGTCGGTCCATTCAAAGACTGTGCTTTGGTTCTGAGGACTGATGGTTCCCGTAATGTATGATTGAGTGTCACCGAATGGCGCTGCACAACCGCTGCCTACAAGTCCTGAAACCGCGATCCCACCTGCCAAAAACTACGCCGGACAAATTCAAAGCCACTTATACCATCGCTCAATGCTCACACCCGATGGGCCCATTCGCGCCCTCCGATTGAGATGACGCGCCCTGGTTGATGCCTGAGGGTGTTCCAGGCTTGGCAGCAGTGATCTGCGATGTCGTCGCAGGTCTTGAAAACGAGGGTCGAAAGCCAGGTGTCCCGGATGAACGGCCAGACGTTCTCGACCGGGTTCACCTCTGGTGACCTTGGCGGCCGTGGGACGAAGGGTGATGTTGTCGGGGACAGCCCATTTGGGTGAGCTCTGCCCTCCCGCCCGATCAAGGATCAGGAGGGCGTGTGCCCCGGCCTCGACCTGTTGACCGATGAGCTTGAGAGGCTCAGCCATGGGGTAAGTGTCGCACCAGGGACCAGGGCATGACCCTCCCGTCGCCCTTGGCACTGGCAGGGCAGAGGGCGCCGAAGAGACAGGCCCCTTCGGTCCGCTGATCGTGCGGCGCGCGGGGCCGCATCCCCCGCCGCGCCCAGCGTCGCGTGCGTTTGTTCTTCTGACCCATCCGGGCGTCGTCCTGAACCCGGAGCTCTATCGGCTTGCCGCCACATTGGGTGCGGATGTGGTCGACGACGTCGCAGACGTTTTGTTGAAAGCCTCTATGGCCTCGTCGTGCTGCGGGCGGGCGGAGAGCTTGGCGAACCCCATGGCGCGAAGGTCCCGTCCCGGCGTCTGACGACTGACCGGGACGCCCGGTTCCTCCTGCGCCAGATCGACCCGCCGCCAGCGCCCGATGCCGTCCATATCGGGCTTTGGCCCCGCCTCAACAGTCGCTGCCAGCGCCGTGCGGTGTTCGTCTGTCAGGATCGGCGTCTTTGCGGGCGCCTTGCGGGTCACCAGGGCCGCCGCGCCGCCGGCCTTGAAGCGCAACACCCGGTCCCGGATCACCTGCAGGCCCCCGCCGCCGGTGCGCGCGGCCTCGCGGCGAGACCCACCGTCGAGGATCACCGGCAAGGCAAGAAGCTGCCGCGTCTGATCCGCCTCTTCGCTCTTGCGCGCTGTGCGAGGCAGGTCATCGCCCAGAAAGTCCGCTCTCAGTTGACCAGCTGCTGCCATGGAAAACCTCCCTTGTTTTCCATGCTGAAGCAGGCCGAACATCGATTGGGACCCCCCTCGGAGAGCCTGAGCCAGTCAGCCGCAGTATTACTCCAGTTCCGCTTTCCGCAACACTTTGAGTGATTTCGAAAAGTACGCACACGGACAACTCACGACCTGATCCATATCAGGACAGTGCTTAATGAACTGGAAACGATGTTTTGAAAAACTGTTTTTTTACTCAGAACTCTCCGAGCAAAAGATCTTTTGCCTGGTTGATGCGAGCGGCGAGATAGTCTGATCCGCCTTGATCCGGATGAAACTTCTTCATCAGCTTTCTATGTGCAGAAGTAATCTCGCGCTTACTTGCTCTTGGAGAAACACCCAGAATGTCACAGGCTTCCTCAACAGTCATGGGGCTACTACCGGAGGTCTGATTCGCCCCTGCAGTGCCATCTTTTCCCCGCCAATCTGGATATATGCGATCCAGATAAGCCTCAAGCAAGGCTTGCGATTGATCTCCAGCTGCAAGGCAAGCCTCCATCACCACATTGAGCTCATCCAACTCAAGGTCTGAGAGTCGACGTCCTGTCATTTCGCCGGAGAGCACCTCGCCGTCCATGGTCCCCGTGTCGTGATCAAGCTCCATCGAGAGAACCTTCGTTCTTACGCTAGAATTTTGACTTGGCGTTTTGCGTGCGGCCCCAAATGGCCCCAATCCGAACGCGCGCGATAACATCATGATCCCGAAAAACACCAATGGGCCACCAACAAGAGCGAGACCCCTTGTTGCTAAAAGCGTCCCCACTCCGATTGTCACCAAGCCGGCCAGAACGCGAAACAGCATTGCGAGCCGCTGTGCTGGAATCTTTACGAACAGCAACGCCAAAATTGGCAAAGCAATCAGGGAGAACCCGAGTATGAAAATTAGCCTGGACACGGCGGTCAGTCTTAACGAAATGAGGGCCTATGACAACTGTTCAAGCAAGGCTACAGAACTGCCACCTTTGCTTTTTGAGTAGTCTGCCAGCGCCTTTTTGCCTCCACTTGCATAAACCGCTACGGCAGACAACAGTTCTCGAAGCTGACTGGCCGATGACGCATCAAACCGGCTCCAAGCCCCTCGCGTGAGACGCGCAATTTCACGAAAGCCCTGTTCAGCAGAAATGTCGAAACCTTCCTGGAACATAAAAATCGGGACGCCCAGCATTCCAATTTCACCGGCGAGATTGCACAAATGATCAACATTTTCTTCCATGGCATCGCCAACGAACACAACCGCATTCACCCGCTCCCTTTTGTGTTCCTGGAGAATTCGCGCCAAGACCTTGCCAATTTGAGTGTGACCGCCCCGGCAATCAACTGTCGATATCAACCTGGCTAACGCTTTTCCATCACTGACCCACTTGCTCGCTTTGCACTCTCCGAACCCTCGAAAATACACGAGTTGGACATCCAAACCTCCGATCCGGTCCGCCTCGGCAAACATTTCTCCTTGAATGTGGAGCGCCTGGTCCCAGGTCGGTTGTCGCGACATTGTGGCGTCCATTGCAAACAACAGCCGCCCGGCTTCCCCGGATCGACCGACCCTTGGCATCAAGTTGACCTTCTCCAGAAACGCGTTGATCTCATCATTTTGCGATAGATTCCTCACGTCGCCGGTCTTAGCGACCTCAGTAGGTTGTGTGCTTTTCGCTTTGTCTGACATCTCGTTCCTATAGATAGGAGCTGGAGACGAGGATTTTAAGTTTCTTCTCATCTTTGTCCAGGATCCGAAGACCGGAAGATTTGCGAACAGGTGCGGTTGTGAGAGCAATCGAAGTGACACTTGGAGGCAACATGTCAGGGAACATAAAACTTTACCGCTACTTCCAGTTTGCCCGGAGTCTCATGTTCTGGCAAGCGATCTGGTTTTTGTATTTCCAGGATATCTTGAGCGCCAAAGAAGCCATTCTGCTTGCGGCCATTTATGATGTTGGAGTAATCGTCCTGGAAGTACCTTCAGGTTACCTCTCGGATGCCGTTGGACGGCGCCCCACACTCATTCTATCCGCCATAGCCACCTCGGCCGGGTGTTTTTTGATCTACACTGCAGATGGTTTCACATCAGTGGCAATCGCGCAGTTGCTTCTGGGAGCAGGAACAGCATTTTCATCCGGTTCTGACAATGCGTTTCTTTATGATAGTCTGGCCGCAGAACAGCAGGAAAGTGAAGTTGCCGAACAGGAGCTTGTTTCCTGGAGATTTCAATATTCCGGCTTTGCTATATCGGCCGCAGTCGGCGGCATTGTTGCCTATTGGAGCATGCCGCTGGCCTTCCTCTTGAGCGGGATTGCCTCAATCATCGCAATGATTTGCATGGTTCTGAGTGTAGAACCACCCATTTCAGGAAAAGCGCGTGTCGAGCCCCCTCTTCGCCAACTCACGAACATAATATTGAAAGCGAAGGACCCGGTCCTGCTTTGGCTTTTCATCTTCGTTGTGACTGGCTACACCTTAAGCCACGTGCCGTTTGTTTTTGCTCAGCCATATTTGAGGGAAACTCTGGCCGAAAGTGCATGGTCTGAACAAACAACAATAATTGCAGGCCTTGTTGTCTCCCTAATGATGGTCGTTTCAGTCCTGGCCGGACGCATTGCACCTCATGTGAATCGTAAGCTGGGCAATGCTGGCAGTTTCTTGATTGCCCAAGGGATTCAGATTGGCCTGATTGTTGTTATGGCCTTCGTACTTCACCCCGGAATTATTCCCCTTCTGCTGTTGCGCATGGTCCCTGGCGCCCTTTCACAGCCATATGTGCTGGCATTAACACAGCCGCGCTTGGAAGGAGCTTACCGGGCAAGTTATCTTTCCGTTCAAAGTCTCACTGGCAGACTTGGATTTTCTTGCGCGCTGTTTTTCGCCGCCTTCGGTGCGTCAGATACCGGATCCCTGACTTCGGCGGATCTGGCAACAATCCTGCCGTATTTTGCAGCTGTCGGCATTGCCATATGGCTATTCCTGGCACTTATGCGGGCAGTACTCAAAAGTTCAAGCCGCACGGATATTTGAATAATCTCGACAACATCGAAAACTGTTCAAACAACTATGTTTAGGCGTATCTTAGAACTGCGGGGCAGGCGGGCGAGGACGAACAAGAGTGATTGACGCAGAAAAGCAGGCGCGTGAGCTGATCCTGGATATCTATGACGCGTCACTTGAACCAAATCAATGGCAGGATGTCTTGAGAAAATTCGCTGATTTTGTGGGCGCAATGGGCGCTCTCGTCTTCGAGTTAACGGGTCTGCCTGATAAACGCCAGCTCGTGTTCCAGAGCTATTCAGCCGGATATTGATGAAATCTTCATGCACGATTACCTCAAACACTTCCATGAGGAGGAGCTACATAACCAGGAAGTGCTGGCTGCACATTCAAAGAGAACCGACGACATCCAACTGATCAAGGACGAAGTGCTGGCAAAGAGCCGGGCAGAGCTGGAAACCCATCGCAATGTTGCAGCTATGAAGATATTTGGTGTCCGTTACAGAGCAGGAGCGCTGCTTAATAAGGATATCCATACGCGCAATCATTTTGCCTTTCAGTTCAGCAAATCCCAAGGGTCACTGGATGAAGAGAACGCCTATTTTTTGCAATTTGATCCTGCCTCATTTGGCAAAGGCCATGAACGTAGGACGTCCAACATCGGTCTTGGCAGAGCATCACTCAATGGTCGTTGACAACCTCAATCGGCTGTCTGTTGGTGTCTGCATAATCGATGAATCCCGGAACGTAATCACAACGAACACAGAATTCGATAGGCAAGCGGAAGATTACACTGTCTTTCGCATAACGCTGGACAAGCGGCTCGACTGCAACAGTCCTGCGATGATGAAAACCGCAAACGATATGTTCCCATCCGTAACGTTTCACGGTCGATTCAGGACGGCGGCCTGAGCGCCTTTTGCAACGGTCCGGCGGATCCCTCTTGAGAGGCAGGTTCCTTGTTCCAGTGTCCGCCCCCATGGCAGCATGGCAGCATCAGAGCCGCACCGGTCTCCCTGTCTGCGCACACCGCGCCGAACAGGCAGGCCGATTTGTAACGCTGACCGGCTGGTCATCGCGGTCTCGTCCCCTTGCGCGCCCGGATGCGGACGCGGCCGGTCTTCTGGCCAATGCGGGCCTCGTCCTGAACCCAGACCTCGATCGGCTTGTCTGCCGGACCGTGGTTCAAAGGGGAGGCAAGGCTTTGGGGGACGTTTTGTTGAAAGCCTCCATGAGGCCCGGGGCCTTGGCCTGGGGTCGGGTATTGCGGGCGCCCGGTGAGGCGGGAAAAGCCGGGCGCTGCAAGCAGCCTGGAGAAGGTCCTCTCGTGAGAGACAACACCGAACCGGTCTTCGATCATCCCCCGTTGAAGGTCAAGTCGTCTCCAGCGGACCCCCCTGTCATGCTCAAGCGTCATCCTCAAGGCAGGGGCCGGGTTCGATGATCTCAGCAAGTTCAGCCATCGGCGCCGCATCCGCATCTGGGGCTGCGGGACCCGGCGGTCGAACAGCCCTTCGGGCCCGGCTTCGCTGAAACGGTGCCCCCGGTCCCCTAGGCTCTGCCGGTCCCCCCTTCACCGCATCCGCCCGGTTCATACCGTCATGAACACAAGCAAGCGAAAGCAAACGCCGGGCCTGACGGAGATCTTCGCTCGTCCTGGAAAGGTCGCGAAGGGGCAAAGCATCATAGTCATCACGACCGCCAACAGCTGCAGACATCGGAAATCCTGCTTTGTCTGCATGGATCCAGAGTGCAGCCGGGTTGAAAAGGCCTGAGAGACAATCAATCACGCCATTGGTATTATGTAAATTTGGATAAGGAGGGATACCGCATGAGTTGGTACGTATATGCGCTTGTCGTTGCTCCAGCAGCAGTCCATTCATTTCTGGCAATCGCCGAAATAAAACTTTGGACGGCCAAAGGCAGTGAAGCATTAGGCCCGTATTTTGAATATCCTGACTTCCTCGAGGTCACCAAGCCATTGGTTTACCATATAGGTCTGTACAATGTGTTCCTCGCCGCGGGGCTCGTTTGCTCACTCAGTATCCCTGGAAACATTTGGCACCAGCATCCCGCAATTTTCTTTCTCGCGAGGAGATGTTAGTCGCAGGCTTGGAAGGCTGGAGAACAATTGCGCTGAAGTTGTTTCTGTATCAATCGGTCCCCGCAGTCGTCGCGGCCGCGATATTAATCCCGGCGATATCGGCCCGCTGATTGAACATGACCTTTCGTTCCTCTTCTGACGGCGGTGCGGACCGGCGCAACTCCTTGCCAAGATCAACGCCTTTCTGCACCGCCTGACGATCTTTGATCACAGCACGCCAGCGCGTCACATTCGGAAATTCGCCAAGTGGTTGACCCATCGCCTTGGCGATTAAAATCCAGGGCCAGGAGATCATGTCTGCGATGGAATACTCTTCACCCAGGATGTAGGATCTACCGTCGAGCCTGCGCTCCAGAACACCAATACAACGGTGGTACTCGTCCTTGTACCGGTCGTGGCCATAGGTCTGACCTTCTGGCGCATAGTTTAAGAAGTGACTGTATTGCCCGGCCATCGGGCCAAGATTGCCCACCTGCCAGAATAACCATTCCAATGTTTCTTTCCGTCCCAAGGCGTCCGCAGGCATGAATTTCTGGTACTTTTCAGCCAGATAATACATGATCGCCCCGGACTCAAAGATTGCGGCCGGTTCTCCCTCAACATCATGATCAACAATTGCAGGCATGCGATGGTTGGGACTGATCTGCAAAAATTCCGGTTTGAATTGATCCCCTTTTCCAATGTTTACCGGAATCAAGTTGTAGGGAGCCCCTAGCTCTTCCAGAAGGATGGATACCTTCCAGCCATTCGGCGTCGGCCAATAATAGAAATCGATCATGATCTACCCAACCTCTGCCTGCCGAGTCGCTTTTCCGGCTTCGAGCTCGCTGATCTCATCATTTGAATATCCATGCTCTCGAAGAATTTCATGTGAATGAGCGCCAAGCACCGGAGCACCAAAACGATATGTTGGCTTGCTAATGGAAAATTCAGCCGCAGGACGAGCCTGCCGCAACTTGCCTGCGACAGGGTGCTCATTTTCGACGACGATGCCATTTGCAACGACCTGTGGATGGCGGATCATTTCGCGCCTGGTCAAGATTGGTGCACATGGGACATTCTCCGCCTCAAGTCTTTTCATCCATTCTTCGGTGCTTCTCAGTAGGAGTATTGATTGGATCAATTCCAATCGCGCGTCCTTATTTACCTCCCGGTCGGTCGCCGTTTTGAAACGGTCATCATCAAGGATATCGAGGCGTTCAGCAGCCTTGGCAAACGCCTGCCACTCCTTGTCCTGCATGACCGCGACGCTCATAAATCCATCTGTCGTTTCGTAGATCAGATCAATGAAAGATTGGGCGGTTTCTTTCTTGCTTTCCCTCCCGACAAATGTATGTCCGCCCATATCAGAGCTCCAAAGGAACGAGACCAAGGTATCAAGCATGGAGAGTTTGACATGCTGCCCTTTTCCGGTGCGCTCACGGCTCAGCAGAGCAGCGGTGATCGCCTGCGAGGCCTGAATCCCCGTCAATTTGTCAGGCAGAATTGTTCGAACGAGACACGGGCGTTCCTCGTCGGATCCGGCCTGAACCGTTGTTAGTCCGGACAGTGCCTGGATGAGCGGGTCGAACACCGGTTTTTGCGAAAAAGGCCCTTCAAATCCAAAACCTGCAATTGAGACATAAATGATCTCCGGGTTGACCTTTCGGACGGCATCTTCCCCGACACCAATTCGTTCTGCAACACCTGGCCGAAAATTCTGAACGATCACATCTGCATCCTTCAACAGACGTTTGATCGCATCCAGACCAGCTTTCGATTTTAGATCGAGTACAATTGACCGCTTGTTCCGATTGTTATTGAGGAACGAAGCCGAAAATCCAGCTTTCCGCGTCGCCACTTGCCTGACGTGATCGCCCTGCGGGGCCTCGACCTTTATGACATCGGCCCCCTGGTCTGCCAGGATCATGGTTGAAACAGGTCCTGAAACCATGGACGTAAGATCGATAACCTTAAAGCCGTGCAGCGGTCCTGGCATCGTGTGCATCTCCCAATCGGAGTGTATTTGACATCTGGGTAATTTAAGCTTCGTGCTGCCGTATACAATGAAAAATCCAGTTGGTGGAAAAGAGAGACCCTAAACCTCATACACTTCGCCAGCAACCGCATCACAGCGCTCCATGAAGCTTCTGTCCTTCAAGACATCGCCCGGTTCACGGACACCCCACGCGCGAATGAGAAACTGGTCTTCATACTCCAGATACTCAAAGCTCTTGGCATAGTTCTGCAATAGTTCACCATATCGTTTTTCTGGCTCGCCTTGTGTCTGGATGAAACCGGTTTTCGCCCTGGACCCAAGCGGCTCTTGTTTTCCGAAGTGGGATAATCTGGAATGAAGAACGAGAAAAAACGGTCGATTGCGAGCTTCAATATACCGGAGATGTTAGTGAAATAGACCGGGCTTGCCAGAACCAAAACATCCGCGTGAGCAATGTCTTCCAACACGCTCGTCAATCCGTCGAGTTGACCACAATGATTCAAATCCTGCTTGCACAGAAACAGATTTAAGCACCCGTTGTATTCCAGATCAGACAGCGCAATCTGCTTGAAATCTGAACCCGCCTCAGCCGCCCTCTTACAAAATGGTCTGCAAGCTGATCGCTGTTCCCGCCACGCCGCAGGCTGCCCAGCAGACAAACGGTTTTCATATCACCAGTCGACCTTGCCTTATTTCGAGGCGTCAGCGGTTTCGTCTGCACCTACGGGCTGCTGCAAAACGCGCCGGTGTGGCGACGGGAAGCGGCGGCTCCAACGCAACGCCCTTTGGTGGGCGTCATGCAACTCATTCTCTGGCACTGCTCTGGACATCTCATTGAACTGAGTGATGATGTCCGGATGAGTTTCGGCGCTTACAGCGTTCTGCGCCAAAGTATACCACATCAACGCACGAACCCGGTTGCCCCCATCGGAACGTTTTCCCCAGTAAATGTCGCCCAGTTTCGCTAACGCCAATGGGAAGTGCTTTTGAGCAGACAGTTTCAGCCACTTCATCCCACGGCTGGGTCGCTTGGCCATGCCGTCCCCGTCATAATACATCGCGCCGATGCCATATTGCGCGCCAGGATGACCGTACTGCGCAGCCGTCCGGAAAATCCTCAGTGCCCGCGCGGTTTGCCGTTTGATCGTCGTGTTCGGCACACCGGTCCGATAGTAACGTGCAACATGGACCAGGGAATCCAGCTTTGCACCCATAAGCGGCCCCGGATCGTCAAAACCTTCAAACTTCAGGGCTGCTTGACGGAAATGATAGAAGGCGGAGCCATCGTTCTGTGGCACGCCCTGCCCGAGTTTGCTCATCCGGCCCAGCCACCAATGGGCCATGAGGTCGCCGTCATCAGCAGATGCCTTGAAAAGGTGGTGGGCCTTTTTGAACTTGCCCTTGCGATAGGCCACCAATGCCTTTTCCAGATCGGAAGCCCAAATTCGAATATCGAAATCCGGCGATATCTTTTTCGTGGCTTCGCGAAACGAGAAAAACATTTCTTGACCAAAGCCAAGAATCTTCTCGTTTGCTTGCGCTGCAGGTGCTGATGTCAGCAGCATGCCACCTGCGAGTGCAAGCACACAACCGCGCTTTAGGCAGGCCAGGGAATTTGTACTCTTATAGATCAGCATAGCAGACAACTTCAGCATCTCCACCAAGTTGCGTGACGGCGCCTTCACGGGCTTGCCCGACTGTTTGCGCATACTTCCAAATCGCGCCGGAACGATAGTCCGTTTCACGCGGTTGCCACTGTTTACGCCTGGTTTCCATTTCATCTTCACTTACGGACACATCAATTGTGCCTTTCACAGCGTCAATCGTGATCATGTTTCCGCCTTTGAGCAATCCGATCGGGCCGCCAACCGCAGCTTCCGGTCCGACGTGGCCAATACAAAAACCGCGAGTAGCGCCGGAAAAACGACCGTCAGTGATGAGTGACATTTTCTCACCCATGCCCTGCCCGTAGAGCGCAGCAGTCGTCGCCAGCATTTCTCGCAATCAGAGAAATGTTGCAGGGAGCAGCCTCATTCCAGCAACTGGCAACGCCAACAAAAGGCTGATTTATCTGATCGCGCGTGAGGCCCATCGCATAATAGAACGAGCGATGCGGCGCCCGCTGTGGCCCTTCAGTCACATGCCGGCCTGGCAAATTCTTTTTATCGAACGTCTTAGCGTCCATTCAAACACCTCGGTTCGCTACCTTGGGCTGGGAAATTCTTGTGTTGGGTTTCTTTAAGGCTCGTTAAAAGCAGGCTATTGAAACCCGACCGACACCTCGAAAATCACCCTGTTCTAACCAATACCCAAAGGTCGAAAAATTGACACAACTTACTTGAGGCTTTTCAATCTGGCCTCGTTACCTTCGAACGCTAGGGTGTATTCTAGGCACAAAAAAGATGACCAGTGCCTAGATTGCGCCATGATGTGTTTCTCTCAGCGACTGTGACCAAATTACAACAAAATCAGGCACCAACCGCTAGCAGCGTCGAAACCGCTATGCGAAAGTGGGAATCAAAGCGCGACTCCACAACATGAGGGATTACTGAACGGATAACCAGCAAACGGTTTCAGGAGGAAACACCATGAGTGGTGCCAGGGGATCAGAAACACACGTGAAGATAGAATTCCAGGATCAGCCGGGTCTAACCAGGCTGGTGATCATAAACTTTCTTCTGACGATAATCACGTTTGGCATCTACAGCTTCTGGGCCAAGACCGAAGTACGAAAACACATTTGGTCATCAGTTCATATCAATGACAAACCTCTGGAATACACCGGCAGGGGAATGGAACTGTTTCTTGGTGCAATTATCGTCGCCCTGCTCATCGCTCTGCTGGCATGTGTATTGCCGGATTGGGAATTCTCGCCGGAGTAGTCTGGATCTTGCTTTCCGTAGCACCATCGGCCGTCGCCAACATGGTGCCGGAGAGATGGTGGCAACAGATCGGAACCAACATCGAACGCAACCTCATGCAGGGACACAAAAGATGCCACGGCGCAGAAGGTAAAAAGGCTCTTGCCAAGTTGAGTTTCAAATTTTCAGGATCGGTGAAACCCAACACGGTCCGGGTCTACGAAATGCCAATCGTAAATGCCTTTGCAATGGCCGGTGGTCGCGTCGTGATCACGAACGAACTGATCAAACGCGCACAATCGCCGGACGAGGTGGCAGGTGTGCTCGCTCATGAACTGGGCCATGTGAAGGCCGGCCATCCTGAGACACAGATAATCCGCGTCTTGGGTTTGCAGATCATAATGAGCACCCTGTGGGGAGGCTCAGGTGTTGGTGACTACCTCGCCCAGGGCGGAGCCATGCTCTCGGTCTTCAGTTACACTAGAGCAGCGGAACGCGAGGCCGATGAACTTGCGATAGAACTGATGAAGGAAGCGAAGATCAGCCCGCATGGTCTCGCCGGTTTCTTTGAAGCGGCAAAATCAGAACCCACCGAAAAACTCATGAAACGTCTTGGTAAGTTGAGCAATATTCTCAGCACGCACCCAGGCCTTGATAAACGAATTGCGGCGCTAAAGCAGCTGGACACAACGGGGACTGTACCGCCTCTATCGGAAGCAGACTGGTTGAAGCTGAAATCCATATGTAATTGAAACCCGGCACAAAATGAAGACAGTTTGATAATGGCGCAGATGAAAAAATTGGCATCGTTGGCGATGTAGCATGGCCATCAACCATCGAATATTACCGGTTGATCCCCGGGGTCTCGATTGAGAACCCGGTGTCGGAGACGACCCGCTGCATGTTCGCCGGATCGCGGTTCAACGCCGACAGATCGAAGCTCGACCAATCCCTGAGAGTGATATCGCCCGCGCCGATGGTGGCGAAGGTGATACCCTGTTTGTTGGCTACCGAACCGAGGCATTAAGGTCGGAGTTCTCCATATTGGCTGCGGATGCGGTCGACGACGTCGCAGACGTTTTGTTGAACGCCTCGCTGGCCTCGCTGGCCTCGTCGTGCTGTGCGTCGTGCTGCGGGCGGGCGGAGAGCCTGGCGAACCCCATGGCGACCCCCATGGCAACCCCGATGGCGCGAAGGTCCCGTCCCGGCGTCTGACGACTGACCGGGACGCCCGGGTCCTCCTGCACCCCCTGCGCCGGATCGACCCGCCGCCAGCGCACGATGCCGTCCATATCGGGCTTTGGCCCCGCCTCAACAGTCGCTGCCAGCGCCGTGCGGTGTTCGTCTGTCAGGATCGGTGTCTTTGCGGGCGCCTTGCGGGTCACCAGGGCCGCCGCGCCGCCGGCCTTGAAGCGCAACACCCGGTCCCGGATCACCGCCAGGGCAAGAAGCTGCCGCGTCTGATCCGCCTCTTCGCTCTTGCGCGCTGTGCGAGGCAGGTCATCGCCCGGAAAGTCCGCTCTCGGTTGACCAGCTGCTGCCATGGAAAATCTCCCTTGTTTTCCATGCTGAAGCAGGCCGAACATCGATTGGCCCCCCCTCGGAGAGCCTGAGCCAGGCAGCCGCTGTATTATATCTGATTTGTGTTTCCCACATGACCTTTGATGAGGACGGGGACTCCGGAACCGATGTCTTCACCAAAAGAAGGTGCGTCAGGCCGTGGCTCATGCGATCAACCGTAAAGCCATTGCCGAAAACCTTGTGGGCCCGGCCTCAGAGGTCATCCACCCGGCTTGCCCTCCCGACCAGTTCGGCTGCACCCAGGATGTGCCCAGGTACGATCATGATCCGGCCAAGACGAAAGCCCTGTTGGCAGAAGCCGGTTATCCCAATGGTTTCGAATTCGACATCCATGGTTGCGGCGTTATTGGTCTGAGATCGGAGTCGGAGAGAATTTGCTCACAGCTGTCTGCCGGCATGCGGCTAAGGATTATGCACCCGCCAGCCGTGCAAAAGGCGGACAGCGGGCCGGTAGCGGCGGGTCGTGGGATCCTTGTTCAGATACCCCAGACGCACGAGCGTGTTGGTGAAGCGCTGGGTTGCGCTCTTACCCATTCCATGCCCGCAAGTCTGGAGATTTCCGACAAGCTCAAATCGCGTGGGCCCAGCCCGGATTGCCCGCGCCGGATGGCCTCCGGCACCTCAAGACCCTTCTCAACCGAGCTCACGTAAAGTGTGCCGGATTCGCTCTGGGCAGATTTGGGCTTCGCCATGTTCATGACTTATCGGCCTGACCTTGATTTCCAGCCTATCACATAATAACATCATGTATTAAAAATAATACAATTGAAATTCCACATTTCTGCGGTTGGTACGGTGGACAGGGAGTGCTTCGATCGGCTCTCAACGAGCGCAAAAAATAACAGTGGAGGAAATAGCCCAAATGAAATTCTCAAACCTCATGATGAGCGCCGCGGTTGGTGCCATGCTTGCCTTCGGCGCAGCTGACGCCTTAGCAGCTTTTTACAGAAGAGGAAATATGACCTGCGGTTATTTTGAGAAGAGAGAAAAAGATGCTAATAAGACAATATATGCAGACAATGTAAATGTTCAATTGATTTATGCTTTTTGTCTTGTGGTCAAAGGTGAATCTACAGGAAATCAATCAGAAGTAAATAAGGGGTTATCTATGCTTTATCATTTCGCGGATGATAAAGATCATGTGTTTGCAAATTTTTTTCTGGCTGAATATCATTTCTCAGGAGGAGCTTTTGGTAACAAAATCTCCAAGGATGGTTTGGAAGAAGCCACGTACTACTATTTACGAACGCTTGCTATAATTAAAACATGGAATAATTACCCTCCTTTAAAGTATGTTGTATGGGAAGAGGACATGAACATTGAGCTGGAATCGTACGTTGCCGCGGCGGAAGTTTATATAAAAATGTTTTATCTAGCTTTTAATGGAGATTTTAATTTAAGATTATTAAAATCCCGTAATTATAAAGGAGATCGAGATATAAATACTTACCCTGAACACAATAAAAATGGGATATATTATTTAGACCGCGCGATAGAGCATGCGGGTTATTGTAAAGTTTTGAGAAAGAAGCCGCATTTTAAGCAGGAACTTTATACCCCATTTATAAAACTGTGTGAATTGCTTCAAGAGCAAGCGGTCGCTTATAAGGAATTGGAGTTAAAGAGATATGAGATGATGAATCAAGCTCATTGCAGGGATTTGCATGGTGCATCCAATAATACAAATTGTCCTGAGATGAATGAGTTAGTTCAAGAGTTTTTGAATACTTTAGAAGAAGTGAAAAGAAGAGTAAAGGATATTTGGGCCGCAAGTTAGTTTAAGTTCAATCAATTAAAGATAAAATAATATGCTGTATCTTAATTCTTGATGTATCATAGAATAGCAATAGGCAAGTAAATTCTCAGCTCTATGATTTGATGCAAGAGAGTGTTTGTTAAAGTGAAGCTTAATAAAGTTAGATATTGTATGAGTTGAGCTGGAAATCTCAACCTTGCTTTAAAACTGATTTTTTAGAAGATGCTAACAAAAATCCTTTTTTATATTTAAGTTTTTTGAACTGAGAGCCCCGAAGAGACAGGCCCCTTCGGTCCGCCGATCGTGCGGCGCGCGGGGCCGCGTCCCCCGCCGCGCCCGGCGTCGCGTGCGTTTGTTCTTCTGACCCATCCGGGCGTCGTCCTGAACCCGGAGCTCTATCGGCTTGCCGCCCCATTGGCTGCGGATGTGGTCGACGACGTCGCAGACGTTTTGTTGAACGCCTCGCTGGCCTCGTCCTGCGGGCGGGCGGAGAGCGGCCAACCCCATGGCGACCCCCCATGGCGAACCCGATGGCGCGAAGGTCCCGTCCCGGCGTCTGACCGGGACGCCCGGGTCCTCCTGCACCCCCTGCGCCAGATCGACCCGCCGCCAGCGCCCGATGCCTCCATATCGGGCCTTGGCCCCGCCTCAACAGTCGCTGCCAGCGCCGTGCGGTGTTCGTCTGTCAGGATCGGCGTCTTTCCGGGCGCCTTGCGGGTCCCCAGGGCCGCCGCGCCGCCGGCCTTGAAGCGCAAGGTCCCGGATCACCTGCAGGCCCCCGCCGCCGGTGCGCGCGGCCTCGCGGCGAGACCCACCGTCGAGGATCACCGCCAGGGCAAGAAGCTGCCGCGTCTGATCCGCCTCTTCGCTCTTGCGCGCTGTGCGAGGCAGGTCATCGCCCGGAAAGTCCGCTCTCGGTTGAACAGCTGCTGCCATGGAAAACCTCCCTTGTTTTCCATGCTGAAGCAGGCCGAACATCGATTGGGAACCCCCCTCGGAGAGCCTGAGCCCGTCAGCCGCAGTATTTAAGTATTGCGCTTATATAAAATGGTCCTAGGAAAATTTTGCAATATTCCCAAAATCACAACTGGCGCCAGCACAGGTGCTATCACGCTCAACTTTCCACTGTTTCTGTTTCGGGATTGATGGCCGAGTTCCTGCAAAATTGTATTTTCTCGAGGCGTGCCCCTGCTGTCCACAGTACGCAAGATCTAATCCGCTGGCAGGTCGCCTGCTTTTTTCTTCGTCGCCTTATAGGCAACATAGGCCTCAGACGCCGGTTTTCCTGTTTCAGTCGCATGCTTCAGAAACGCGATGAGGGCTTTGCGTTCTTCTGGATTGCTCATTTTCTGCAACGGCATCTTGGTGCCGGGCACGTAGTTTTCCGGCCCTTCTGCAAACAGCGCTTCCACTGTTTCTTCTGTCCAGAGGAAATCCCGGCTCGTCAGAGCCTTTGAGTAAGAATAGCCGGGCGAGGTGCCGACCTTGCGGCCGAAGATATTGTAGAGCGTTGGGCCTGCCCGGCTGGCCGTATCCGGCGTCAGCGTGTGGCAGATGGAGCATTTCCGCGCAAACTGAAGGGCGCCAGGGTCAATGCCGTCAGTGATCTGGAAGCGGCGCGGGTATTTGCCTTGGGCCGGTTCAAACGGTTTGGCCGGCTCCATTTGCCAGTGAATGGCATCATCATCGAGACTGGCAAAATAGAGCGACTTTCCGTCAGAATTGAAACCCAGCCCCCAAACAGGACCGAACGGGTTCTCGTAGGCGAACTTCTCTTTCCAGTTCCCCATATCCCAGACCGAAATCCGGCCATCGCCGGCGCCGGCTGCAGCGAGATTGAGTTTTGCATTCACGGTTATGGACAAAAAAGGGCGCTCGGAGGGGCGCAAGGGCCGATGAATCTTGCCGGTTGCAATATCAACAATCCCCACAAAACCATTCAGCGCGCCAAACAGCAGACGCTTGCCATCGGGCAAGGCCGCAAGCACGTTCACGCCCCAACCGTGATTATAGACCTGGCCAATCTGGGCACCGTCCGACGTCTGCCATTGCAGGATCGTCCCGTCATAACCCGCCGTGAAAACGTGCTTTCCGTCCACAGAGAACACAGCATCGTTGATTGTATTGGTATGGCCTTCAAGCACAGGCCCCGGCTTCATCCGCTTCAGGTTCCAGAGGCGGGCTGTCCTGTCCCACGATGCCGACACTGCAAGTGAACCATCGGCGTTCACGGCAATCTTGACCGCCTTGTGCTTGTGCCCATTGAAGCGCTTCAGAAGCTTGCCCGCTTTGAGGTCCCAGAACCCGACGGTTCCATCGTCACTCGCAGTGATCGCGCGCGAGCCCTCCGGCAGGAAAGCCACATCATTGACCGCACCTTCATGGTCATCGAAGCTGAGGAGCTCTTTTGGCGTCTCGCCAGTGAGATCCCAGAGGATCATTGAATAATCGAAGCTCCCGGAAAGCGCCCGGTTTCCATCTTCAGAGATCACGATAGCTTTGACTGGCCCGCCGTGACCGGAAAGATTGCCGCTTGCTGCGTGCAGCGGCACCGCATACGCCGCAGCAAGGAACAAGAGTGAAAGAAAAACAAGACGGGAGGGCGAGTTTAGAAGATGTCCCACCATCACGCAAAGATCACTCGGCCGGTTGAGTTTTGGCGTCGACGCTGGCTTCATGTTCTTCGTCAGGTTCCAGATCCAGCTTGTCCTGTTTCTCAAGTTTCTCGACCCAGAGCGAATGGTGTTCCTTGGCCCAGTTCAGATCAACCCGGCCGGATCCCATGGCCGAGAACGCACCTTCCATCCCGAGCGTTCCGATATAGATGTGCGCGAAGATCACACAGATCATGAAGATGGCCATCATTGTATGCCAGATCACGGCATATTGCTGTTCCTGGATCGCACTGAGCTGCGTCGGATAGCTGGTTCCCGCAACACTGTTAACAAGGGCAAATGTCTTGGCGAACATGGCCGTTTCGAACGGGAACAGCAACGCCCAGCCGGACAAGCTGATCGAGACACCTGTCAGGATGACGAGCCAGAAGATGACCTTCTGCCCGGCGTTGAACTTGTGCGCCGGCGGGTGCGAGCCCTTCACGAGAATGCCGCCGCCTTTCAGCACCCACATCAGGTCAGCGCCGCGCGGGAAATTCTCCTTGATCCACACCACCAGAACCCAGACCAGCCCGAGAATGAAGGCGAAAGCCACATAGTTGTGCAGATATTTTCCGGCAATCGTGATGGTGGCGAAACCTTCCTTGCCGATAACCGGCATGAGCACATATTTGCCAAAACTCACGTTCAGGCCGGTCAGCGCGAGGATGACAAACGAAACCGCCAGAATCCAGTGGCCGCAGCGTTCAATCATGTTGAAGCGTTCAATCGTCCAGCCGGACCAGCCATGATCAATCTTGATGCGCCCGCGCACAATGAAGAATAGGCCAAGGACCATAATCGTCACGAGCAGGGCAATGGCAGTATATTCGAAGAGCGGTCCATTGCGCAGCAGGCGAAAATCCTCGCCTTGCGACTGGATAAGCTGCCCGCCCTTGCCGCTTTCGCCATGTCGCAGCTTGGACCAGAAATCGCTATCGCTCTCCAGACTCTTGATGGTTTGAGATTTCGGGGCTTCGGGTTTGCTCACGCTGGATTGAGCATTGGCCCCGGTAAGGGCAATCGCCCCGAACAGAACAATCATGCATGCAGCCAGCACGGCGTGGAGATTTTGCGCGGCAAGGATCTTGGTCATCCCACCCTCCTTACAAAAGCGAATACACACCTGGCCCATAAGCCTCCGGCGCCAGTCAAAAAGGATCAAACAGGAAATGGAGAAAACAGGGCGGCGTTAATAAAACGCCGCCCCAAAATTTTGTCGTCTGCTTGTCCCTAAGAGCCTGAACCCGGGTACGCCCGGCCCCAGCCCCAAGCACCAGAGCCAAACCCACGGGCAATAATACGCTCGCGGTAGATGGCGGACAGCTGGTCGCCGTCACCACCCAACAAAGCCTTGGTGGAGCACATTTCAGCACAGAGCGGCAACTTGCCTTCTGCGATGCGGTTGCGGCCGTATTTCTTGTACTCCGCATCCGAATGTGTCTCTTCCGGACCACCTGCACAGAAGGTGCACTTGTCCATCTTGCCACGGGTCCCGAAATTGGTCTGCTGCGGGTACTGCGGCGCGCCGAACGGGCACGCATAGAAGCAATATCCGCAACCAATGCAGAGATCCTTGTTATGCAGGACCACACCCTGTTCGTTCTGCAGGAAGCAGTCGACAGGGCAGACAGCCATGCAAGGTGCTGATGAACAGTGCATGCAGGCAACCGAAATGGAACGCTCACCGGTCTTGCCGTCATTCAACGTGACGACGCGGCGCCGGTTAACGCCCCAGGGCACCTCATGCTCGTTTTTACAAGCCGTGACGCAGGCGTTGCATTCGATGCAGCGTTCGGCGTCACAAAGGAACTTCATTCTAGCCATTGTGGTTCTCCTTACGCTTTCTCAATGCGGCAGAGAGTCGTTTTGGACTCTTGCATCTGGGTCACGCTGTCATAGCCGTAGGTCTGAGCCGTGTTGCTGGCTTCGCCAAGCACATACGGATCGGCACCTGCAGGATATTTCGAGCGCAGATCTTCGCCCTGGAAGTGTCCACCGAAGTGGAACGGCATGAAGGCTACACCGGAGGCAACACGTTCGGTCATCATGGCTTTCACCTTCACCTTGCCGCCTTCCGCACCTGTATGGGTTGGCGGAGCTTTCACCCAGACCCAATCCTTGTCCTTGATGCCGGAATTGTTGGCATCGCGGGGATTGATCTCCACGAACATTTCCTGCTGCAACTCAGCAAGCCATGGGTTCGAGCGGGACTCATCACCGCCACCTTCATATTCCACCAGACGGCCCGAGGTCAGAATGGTCGGGAAGTCCTTGGAATAGTCGTTCGCCTGAATGGAGGCGTACTTGGTGGGCAGACGATAGGCCTGCTTGTCCGCATAGGTCGCATATTGCGGCAGAAGATCACGGCGAGGCGTGTAGAGCGGCTCGCGGTGCAACGGCACCGGATCCGGGAATGTCCACACAATCGCACGGGCCTTCGCATTGCCGAACGGAGCACAACCATGCTTGATGGCGACACGTTGGATACCACCGGAAAGGTCGGTCTTCCAGTTTGTCTTTTCACCGGCCACCGCATCAATTGCGGAATGCTCCTCATCGGTGAGATCTGCATCCCAGCCGAGTTTGGTGAGCATAGCCATGGTGAATTCAGGATGGCCACCCTTCAGCTCATTGCCGACAGGATAGGACAGTCCTTCAACAGCACCCTCGGTAAGAAGGTTACCGCCACCCCAATCGTCCGGTGCTTTCACACCGAAACGGGCACGGAAGTTCAACCCGCCTTCAGCCACAGGCATGGACGGATCGTACAGGTTCGGCGTACCTGGATGGTTCATTTCCGCGGTTCCCCAGCAAGGCCAAGGCAGACCGTAGTAATCGCCATCGCAAGGACCGCCATTCGCCCGGAGCGTCGTCCGGTCGAACGTGTGCTGGTTCGCCATATGCTTCTTCAACCGCTCAGGTGATTGACCAGTGTAACCGATCGTCCACATGCCGCCGTTGAATTCGCGCGTGACATCATCCAGGAAAGGCTCGTCGTTCTCGACCTTGACCTTCTTGAACATCTCATCCGCAAAGCCGAGCTTCTTGGCCAGCTTGTACATGATGGTCTGGTCAGGCAGGGATTCGAACAGCGGGTCCACAACCGTTTCGCGCCACTGGAGCGAGCGGTTGGAAGCCGTGACCGAACCATAGGTCTCGAACTGGGTTGATGCAGGAAGCAGATAGACCCCATCCCTGCGGTCGTGCATGACGGCCGTCATGGTTGGATACGGGTCGATCACCACCAGCATGTCCAGCTTCTTCATGGCCTGCTGCATTTCCGGCAAACGTGTCTGCGAATTCGGAGCATGACCCCAGAAAATCATCGCTTTCAGGTTTTCCGGCTGATCGATCTTGTCCTTGTCTTCAAGAACGCCGTCGATCCAGCGTGAGACCGGGAAGCCTTTGGACTGCATCAGCTTCTCGGATGCAAACCGGCCGGCAAGGTAGTCATATTCGACACCCCAGACCCGGGCCCAGTGCTTCCAGGAACCTTTCTTCAGACCATAATAGCCAGGCAGTGAGTGGGACAGGACACAGAAGTCCGTAGCACCCTGCACATTGTCATGGCCGCGGAAGATGTTCGTTCCGCCACCAGTCCGGCCCATGTTACCCAGAGCCAACTGCAAGACACAGTAAGCGCGGGTATTGTTGTTGCCGTTGGTGTGCTGGGTACCGCCCATGCACCAGATCACCGTACCAGGCTTGTTCTGAGACATGGTACGCGCAACCCTGCGCATCTGCGATTTTGGAACGCCAGCAACCCGCTCGACTTCTTCCGGGTTCCACTTGGCGACTTCTTCACGGATCTTGTCCATGCCCCACACGCGGTGGCGGATGAACTCTTTGTCTTCCCATCCGTTCTCGAAGATGTGCCAGAGAATACCCCAGATCAGGGCAACGTCTGTGCCCGGGCGGAACCGGACATACTCGGATGCCTTGGCGGCCGTACGCGTGTAGCGCGGGTCGCAGACGATGAGCGGCGCGTTGTTTTCTTCCTTGGCTTTCAGAACGTGCAGCAACGACACAGGGTGAGCTTCAGCCGGGTTACCGCCGATGATGAAGATTGCCTTGGAATTGTGGATGTCGTTATAGCTGTTCGTCATCGCACCATAGCCCCAGGTGTTCGCAACACCGGCAACCGTGGTGGAGTGACAGATTCGGGCCTGGTGGTCACCATTGTTGGTGCCCCAGAAGGCATACATCTTGCGGAACAGATAGGCCTGTTCGTTATTGTGCTTGGCAGAACCGAGCCAATAGACCGAATCCGGGCCGGCGCCTTCACGGATTGACAGAAGCTTGTCGCCAATCTCGTTGATCGCATCATCCCAGGAAATACGGGTCCATTTGCCGTCTACCAGTTTGGTTGGATATTTCAGCCGGCGCTCGCCGTGCGCGTGTTCACGCACAGATGCACCCTTGGCGCAGTGGGCGCCCAGGTTAAAGGGGCTGTCCCAGCCGGGCTCCTGCCCGATCCAGACGCCGCCTTGCACTTCAGCAAGCACTGTGCAGCCAACCGAACAATGGGTGCAGACGGACTTTTTAATTTCCACTGCGCTTGCGGCTGACTGTGCCTCGGCCTTTGTCACCATGCCGTTCTTCAAAGTCGAAGCCGCTGCCAATCCTCCGATGGCAAGGCCCGATCTCTTCAGGAACGTGCGCCGATCAATGGCGCCGCCGATGAGCTCGGTTAGGGCCGATGACAAACGGGGGCCAATCGCTACCCCTCCTGTCTTCTTCCTAAGCATGTTATTCTCCTGATTTTTGAAGCAGACCTTCGCCTGGCTTCATTTTCTCCCCACGAGCGGGGTAATTGTTGAAGTCCTTACGTTTCCGTTAGCCCTAGAACCGTGCAGAATCATAATAGGCCTTGACGTGCTCGGTTTCCCGATACAGATCGCTGCCCGTGCCGACTTCAGCTGCCTCTGCTTCCGTTTTTCCTGCGGCCAGTGCAGTTCCACCTGTTACGGCGGCAACTCCAGTCAGCTTCAGAAAGTCACGACGGCCAGCTTTGACGTCTTTGTCAGACATATCGCTTTCCTCCATCTTGCGATCTTTCAGAACGATTGATCGCGGTTGCTTAAGCTTTTAAGTCTCTTACTCACTCCGGCACCTTTCCGGTACTCTCATTTTTCTTCCCCCCTTTCAACCGGCTCTGCAGCTCCGGCCGAAAACCGTATCTGTACTCAGCTCATCTCAAAGGCGGCTTCCTCGATTTCCATGAAAGCCTTACCGACACTGCCGAGCGCAGCATAAAATACCGACGACTTGGCGTTCTCCAGGTCCGTAAAGAAATGCCGGATCCAGGCGCTCAAGTGTGATTTGAAGAATTTCTGTTGGCCTTCCAGGCTGCCGTCCCCGAAATCGCCCTCGATCAGGCCTGCCATCATCTCGCAGAGGGCACCGGCGTGATCCTCTGGCTCCTTGACGCTTTCGTGGCGCTGGATGCCCAGCTCGCTCATGTCATTGCGCAATTTTGCCAGAGGCTTTTCATTGAGAAAGCCTGTCAGGTAGTAAGACGCATAGGGCAATAGCTCGCCCCGGCCCATCCCGACGAACAGGTCGTCATATTCCTGACGGATGGTGCTTTCCTGTGTTTTGGCAGCGATCCGAGCAACGGTCGAAATCGCTTTCCCAAGCGGGGAATCATCACCAGCCAGATGTGCGGCAAGATCCAGTCCGTGTTCTTGGGGAGCGCTCTGCAGGTAGAGCGCAAGCAAGCGGTAAAGCTGCGCGCGAAGCACATCCTCATCTGAAATAGAAGTTCTAACAGCTTCAGCTGCAGTCACTCCCAACCCGCCTTCCTTATTATCGCCTTGTTGTTTCAGGTTTTTTGAACGTTTCCGTGGAATTAAGACTCATTCCGGTGTGGAGTATGACTCGCCTGAACCAGGCGGGCAACCGACCTTTAGTACAATTCCCACTATATGGAATCACGAAACGGATGGCCAAACTTGCCAGTCCAATCACCAGTACCACCTAACGGATTGACAAGCGAAATGATGACAGGCTTGCCGGAATTCAACAAATGGCCTTATTTCCGGGTCATTCGGTGCGTCGTTGCACTTTGAACCTGACCCGGTAAAGTATGAGACACGTACTGCATATTACAGTTGTTTTGGCTTTCATTTTCTCAGGGTGGGCCCCTTCAGCCGCGCAGAACTTGCCCTACATTGCTATTGGCAACGGCAAATACAAACTCACGCGGACCATACGTTTCGACACCAGGCAATGGGGGACAGTGGCTCTAACCCAAGGCTTCGTATCTGACGGCTCCTCTTCACCAATTCCCGATAATCACGCTACGCGCATGGCGGGTTTCTTTCATGATGCTATGTATACGTCGTCCGGGCATTTGCGCTTTCTTACCCGCGCCCATCCGCGCTGGTGGTCGAAGAAGATGGCGGATCGCGAGTATTGCCGTCTTATGTTTAAACTCGGCGCCAACCTCTACCACCGCCAGCTAAACTGTGCCGGGGCAAAGTATGGCAATCACACTCGCAAGGCCTGGAAACGCTATAGGGGCCGTCGCGCCGAACGCTGGGCGCAGCGTGGTGGAAAGTGGACGCAAAAGAAATAATCCACAGTACTCTTCAAGGATAAGAACCTTGCGTCCTGCAACGTCAGGCCCGATTGATCTTTAGGCCCAAAGGTCTTGGTGGAAAAGCCTGATACACAGCATCAATTGACTATGCCTTCCATGTTGCGCTCAATTGTGTTGATTGCCAGCAAATCGGAAACCGGATTTTTGAGCATCTCGGCTTCGCCACGACTGGTATATCGTGTGGCTTTTGTCCTTTGCTAGAACCCGGCAACAATTTGCATTCCAGACGTCTCAAGATTTTTTTCATCCGGTGGCAATGGACTAAAGTGCACGAAGTTGTGCCTTGCAATCGGCTCCAAAGAGCGCAAGTTTGAGGTAATCTAAATCACAAGCAGGTACGGGTGTGAGTAACGAACCAATCAATATGCCGGAACCGGTTCTGGTGGACGGCTTGAAGCAAGCGAACCCGATGATCGACCCGTTTGGCCGGGCGGTCACCTATTTGCGCGTTTCAGTCACGGATCGCTGCGATTTCCGCTGCGTCTATTGCATGTCGGAGCACATGACTTTTCTGCCTAAGCGCGATGTGCTGAGCCTGGAAGAGTTGGACCGGGTGTGCACTGCCTTCATCGAGAAGGGTGTGAAGAAACTGCGCCTCACCGGCGGCGAGCCATTGGTGCGCAAGAACATCATGTCCATGATCCGTGGCCTCGGTCGTCATCTGGACTCAGGCGCCCTTGAAGAGCTGACGCTCACCACGAACGGTTCCCAGCTCACCCGCTTTGCAGACGAACTTTATGATTGCGGTGTGCGCCGGGTGAATGTGTCTCTGGACACCCGCGACCCTGACAAGTTTCACGAGATCACCCGCTGGGGCGACCTTGACAAGGTTGAAAAAGGCATTGAAGCCGCTCGCAAGGCCGGGCTTCATGTGAAGATCAACATGGTCGCGCTGAAAGGCGTCAATGCGCACGAGATCGATGACGTCATGCAATGGTGCCATAATGAAGGCATGGATCTGACTTTGATCGAAACCATGCCCCTTGGCGAGATCGACGGAGATCGCACAGACCAGTACCTGCCTTTATCCATGGTGCGCGCAGATCTGGCCGAACGCTGGACGCTGGAAGACATTCCCTACAAAACCGGTGGCCCGGCCCGCTATATGGACGTCAAGGAAACCGGCGGCCGCATTGGCTTCATCACGCCCCTGACCCACAATTTCTGCGAAAGCTGCAACCGCGTCCGCCTCACCTGCACCGGCACGTTATACATGTGCCTCGGCCAGGATGACGCGGCCGACCTTCGCGCCCCCATGCGCGCCTCAAGCGGCAATGAACTGCTGAACCAGGCGATCGACGAAGCCATCGGTCGCAAACCCAAGGGCCATGACTTTGTGATCGACCGTACGACCAAGTCACCTGCGGTTTCCCGGCATATGAGCGTCACCGGCGGGTAACGATACTCTCTTTAACCGGGAGATCACTCAATTGCTAGAGATGCCAGAGCCACGTTCCTGACGGACGGCGGCAGCGGTAAACCGGGAGATCACTCAATTGCTAGAGATGCCAGAGAAAAACGGCGGGCAGAGACAATTGGCTGGCCTATCGGTCTTCTCAAAAAAGCTGGCCTGTTCAGTTGCCCATTTTTCTGCTGGTAGCAGCGGGCCTAAGTTGGATCGCGGCCAGATTCCTTGACTTAGAATTTATTTCTACATTTTTGTTTCTGGCAGGTGTCAGAACTAATAGGAGAATTCGGCAGTTTTCTGTTTCGCCGGACAAGGCAATGAAAACAATTACCGCATAGACGAAACGGTGTAGCGCCTTTAACAATCAGCGGAATGAATAGATAGCTGGGTTGTAGATATGTAAGAACTCGTGGGACACATCCAATAATCTCGGATCTGGAAAGGGAGGATGTTTTCAATGAACACAGATCAACGCGAGATCCGCCGCAAGATTCGCATTCTTGAGCACGCTGGGCAGCGTGGCAACGTCGGCAAGACGTGTCGATATTTCGGGATCGGTCGTTCAAGTTTCTATCGGTGGCGTGAAGCCTATCGCAGTGATGGCGAAGCTGGCTTGGTCAATGCCAGCCCTGTGCCCAAGAGTCATTCGAACCAGACGCCGAAAGAGGTGGTGGAAAAGGTCCTGCATCTACGGCGCAAATATCATCTCGGCCCAATCAGGATTGTCTGGTATCTGGAGCGCTACCACGGCATCAAAATCTCTGATGCCGACGTTTACAGGATACTGCGCCGCCATGGGCTGAACCGTCTCCCAAGGGGAACGCGGCTACACATGGTCCACACCAAACGATACAATAAACAGGTACCTGGTCATCACATTCAGATGGACGTCAAGTTCCTGACATTCCGGGGAAAACAGGGCCAGAAGGTCAAGCGCTATCAGTTCACAGCCATTGATGATGCAACCCGTGTCAGAGCCCTTAAAATCTATGAGCGTCACACCCAGGCAAGTGCCATCGACTTCGTCGATTACGTGATCGACAAGTTCCCCTTCAGAATAAAGGAAATCCGAACCGACAATGGCCATGAGTTCCAGGCCAAGTTCCACTGGTATGTCAAAGACAAGGGTATCCGTCACGCCTACATCAAACCCAGCTCACCACAGCTCAATGGCAAGGTCGAACGATCACATCGATCAGACCAGCAAGAGTTTTACCAACTCCTGACCTACAAGGGTGATGTTGATCTGGAAGCCAAACTGAAAGAATGGGAACACTTCTACAATCTCGCAAGGCCACATGGGGCCTTCAATGGCAAGACGCCTTACGAAGCACTGAGGGAAAAGCTATAACCAACACTCAACGTGTCCCGCCAAATCGACAACATTACACTCCCATCAGCGCAGCAACTACCAGGACTCCCCTATTTTATCCAAACATGCGCTTAACCCTTTCGCGGTGTCATCACTGCTCATGGAGTTAATGCGGTTGGCGAGCCAACACTTGAGGCAGGAGACGAGGTCTTGGTGTCCTTTCGACATCGACTGGCCCAGAAGCAGGATAGTGGGTTAGGGTTTCATTGGGTTCTTTTCAACCAAAAACTGTCTGAGAGTCTGCTTCAAAACTATTTCAGGGTTTTCCTGCCCTTGCGAGATGTCTGGTGACGCGTCGGATGTGTGCGATGGTGATCCGGGCCGCCGCGCTTGCGATGGATTTTTTCCGGTCTTTTGACAGACGGCGGCATCGTCCGAGCCAGGCAAGGGTGCGTTCGACGACCCAACGGCGGGGGAGACCCTTGAAAGCCCCCGGCGATGTGGGAGCGTTTGACGATCTCAACGGTCCAGCGCCCGATGGCTTTCAAGGCGTCGCGCAGCTTTGGCCCGGCCTGGCCGCCATCGGCAAAAATAGGGCGCAACATGGCAAACCGCACGGCCACGGCTTTCAGCACATCCGGCGCACCGTCCCGGTCCTGGAACCCGGCACTGTGCCCCACCCATCCGACCAGCAAGCCAAGCGTGTCGGTGACGATAGGGGCGCTTGCGACCCTTGATCCGCTTCCCCGCGTCATAGCCGGTAACCCCGCCCCTTTCCGTGGCTTTCACGCTCTGGCTGTCGAGGATACCGGCGGGCGGGCGGGCCTTGCGACCCTCGGCCAGACGCGCCATCCCGACAAGCGCGCGGGTCATCTCGTCCAGTCGTCCGTCAGTGCGCCAGCCCTGAAAATACCCCCGCACCGTCGAAACCGGTGGAAAGGCGTTCGGCAACAGCCGCCACTGGCAACCGGTTGTCGCAATGTAAAGGAGCGCATCGAACACAGTACGCAGGTCGGTTTTGCGCGGCCTGCCGGTGGACGTGTGCGACGGCATCAAAGGTTCAATGATCGCCCCTTCCGCGGCGGGCAGGTCGCTTGCATACCTGCCGCCCGTTCGGGCATGTTGGCGGCGAGTGAGGTCGGTCCAGGCCATCGTGATCTCCATTCAGTTTCACAAGCGAACAGAACCACAACCAGCTGAATTCACTCAACCAGTTTCAAATCAGGCTCTGAGAAACAATCAATCACGCCATTGGTATTAGTAGCGCAATGTACCTCTCACGATTCCAGACAAAGTACATAGAGCAAGCTGGCTTTTTGACAAGACGACTCTTTCAGCCAAAGGGTCACGCCTCGACAGTTCTTCAATCAATTTGTTCGCAATGTTCACGATGACAGCAGACTCCATTGCGAGGCGCCGGTTCAAAAGCTTACTGGGAAGCTTTTCGGCTGTGATCATAAGCTTTCGTGTCGCATCTAGGCATTTGTTGATGACCACTCGCAGCTGCCCGGCCGAAGACGCCCCCCTCAGAACTTCAACCCTTATATTGCTTTCTGCCAGCCAGTCACCAGGCAAGTAGACCCTGTCCATCTCCAGATAATCGTCCTGGCAATCCTGCAGATGATTGATGACTTGCAATGCATTACAGAGCGCGTCGGAATAGGGGTAGTTGACCCTGTCTTCGCCATGTAGATCAAGCAAATAGCGGCCAACCGGAGCAGCCGACCGCAGGCAGTAGCGAATCAGCTCATCCCAGTCTTTGTAGCGGCCTTGAACAGCATCTTGCCGAAAGGCATCTACCAGATCAGTGCTGTGGCGATCTGTAACCCCGGTCTCCAGGAGGCTTTCGTGCAAGCGTGTTGCAGTTTCAAATCCGGGCTTGCCTAACATTTGCCCACCGCCGACAGCATCCGCCATGGCGTTCAATCGGTCGACCTTGCTTTTGGGTGTCAGGTCAGGATTGTCGGCAATGTCGTCAATGGCTCTGGCAAAGCGATAGTACCGTGCAATGTGAGGTCGCAGTTCTTTCGGCAAGAGCCAGGATCCAACAGGGAAATTCTCCGTTTCCGCACTCTTGCCCGAAGGCGTTTCGATGACTTCTGATGTGCTCATGGATCAACTGGCCGCCGACGCCAGTCCCACAAGGCTGTGAGTGAGCAGATGGTCGGGATCGGCAAGGCCTCCAATGACAGTGAAGTGGTTTTCACCCTTCAGGGTCAATGGGATCACAGCCAGACCATCTTCATGCCAGAAATGTGTAATTTCGCTGACCTGGCGTTTATATTCATCGCTTTCATCACCGCCAACAGCGGCAATCAACTTGAGACCGGACGGCGGTAACCAGAAGATCGGGCTGGCATTCTCCGCGGATTCCTCGGTCATCTTAAGCTTCATATTCACACTTGTTCCTACAAGCGGACGCAAATCATAAAGACCGGATATGGACAGACCTCCCGCAACCAGGAGAGGAGGAACTGACGGGTCAATTTCCTCCCAGTGAGTTGCAAGCAATGCAGCTGTGAGATGCCCGCCGGCAGAATGGCCATACACCACGATGCGGCGTTTGCAGGTCCGCCAGAGGTAGAGACAGCAGGCTCGCATTTGCCCGATGATTTCGTCCACTTGCACGGATGGACAAAGATCGTAGGAAGCAACCGCAACGGTTACACCATGGGCATTCGGCCCGCGCGCCATATGAGAAAACGATTCCCGGCCAAGCGATTGCCAATACCCACCATGAATAAACAGCGCTATCGGTCCTGGTTTTTCCTTGCGAGGTTTGAAGATATCAAGGCTCTGGCGTGCAGAAGGCCCGTACGAAGCATCAAGTCGTGCACTCGCCGCATCTTTCTTCCATTTGCCGGACTCCCGAGTCCAGGCCCTCATAATCGCACCATGCTCCGGCACCCGGGCACGGTTGTTGTATTGAGCTTCGTAGTCAATCTGTGGGTCCATGATTTACCCATGCCAGAGGCGGTTGCATTGGGCAAGTAAGAGGCGCTGCAGGCGGTTCACGTTTTATCTAGGCGCCTACTCCGGAACACAGCGAAGCGATCAAAGCCATCCACAAATTGCTTGAAGTCACAACTGACTTCCCGCACCAATTAACCTTAATGGTTCAGTTAAAATCTTCACACCTTCAATTAACCCCGTACTAGTTCACCAATTAAATAAAAAAGATGTGAATTTTAAAAAACAATCGGGTCATTCTAAACTGATATGGTGAGGTAATGACAGTCGGTTGAGCCTGAAAATGATTGAAAACCGTCCGGCAACAAATGGGGACTAGGATGTCAGTTAGAGTATTTACTTTTCTGAGTGTGTTCTTGTTCAGCCTTTCGGCGACGCGGTCGGATATCTTGATCAAGATTCTGGACCCGATTATTGTGGCCAAGATTGATCTCGTTGGCCAGCGCATGCATGTTTCCGTCAATGGCAAGAAGAAGCATACCTGGAAGATTTCCTCCAGTAGAAAGGGGTTCGAGACCCCAACGGGTTCGTACTATCCGTACCGGATGCATACGATATGGCGCTCGCGCACTTACAACAACGCGCCCATGCCCCATGCTATATTCTTCCATAATACTAACGGGCCTCAGGTTTGACTGTTTTGGGTCCAATCGCGAGATACGCCTGATTTGATTGCCGTTGGTTCTTTCATGAGCCGGGTCCAGACATCACATCCGGCGGCAAGACCGTCTGCCTGATCTTCAAGGAAGCGGTTGGAGTGCCCGTTCTCCCGAAGAGATTGCCAGACCTTCCCGACCCGATTGAGCTCCGGTGATCTGGCGGGCAGGAAGATCAGGGTCAGGGTCTTCGGCCCCTTCACCTCGCCGGATGTGTGCCCCGGCGCGCGGGCCATCAGGACGGCAGCCTGAACGCCTTTTGCAACGGTCCGGCTGATCTCCTTGAGAGGCAGGTTCCTTGTTCCAGTGTCCGCCCCCCATGGCACCCTGCCACCATGGCAGCATCAGAGCCGCGCCGGTCTCCCTGTCTGCGCAAACCGCGCCGAACAGGCAGGCCGATTTGTAACGCTGATCGGCCGGCCCTCGCGGTCTCGTCCCCTTGCGCGCCCGGATGCGGACGCGGCCGTTCTTCTGGCCGATGCGGGCCTCGTCCTGAACCCAGACCTCGACCGGCTTGTCTGCCGGACCGTGGTTCAAAGGGGAGGCAAGGCTTTGGGGGACGTTTTGTTGAAAGCCTCCATGAGGACCGGGTGTTGCTGGCGCCCGGTGAGGCGGGAAAAGCTGGGCGCTGCAAGCAGCCTGGAGAGGGTCCTCTCGTGAGAGACAACACCGAACCGGTCTTCGATCCCCTGTTGAAGGTCAAGTCGTCTCCAGCGGACCCCCTCTGTCAGGCTCAAGGCAGGGGCCGGGTTCGATGATCTCAGCAAGTTCAGCCGTCGAGGTCACATCCAGCCATCTGGGCCGCGGGACCCGGCGGTCGAACAGCCCCTTCGGGTCCGGCTTCGTTGAACCGGTGCCCCCGGTCCCTCAGGCTCTGCCGGGCCACCCCACCCCCTTCGCCGCATCCGCCCGGCTCATCCCGTCATAAACACAAGCAAGCGAAAGCAAACGCCGGACCTGACGGAGATCTTCGCTCGTCCTGGCAAGGCCGCGAAGGGGCGAAGCATCATAGTCATCACGACCGCCAACAGTTGCAGACATCGGAACTCCTCCTTTGTCTGCATGGATCCAGAGAGCAGCCGGGTTGAAAAGGCCTGAGAGACAATCAATCACGCCATTGGTATAAGGGTTATGCCATTCATGCAACAAACGCGACTGGCTGCCTCGGGCGCCCGGCTTCGCATGGCTGCATCCGGCTGCATCCAAAAAATGCAAAGAAGTTTTTCGACCTCGTCCTCACGCACAAGAGGTGCAGGACTGAAGTCAAACTAACCCGCGTCGCAAAGAAGCGTCGTTCCTGATGTAAGCATCATCGTCTGTTCCGCCACAGACGGCTAACCGAATGACACAACCGGTCCAACCTGAACCGTAATCCGCTTAGCCAACCAACTCGCAGGATTCCAGCGTAAACTCCAGTTCGCCGAGCCGTATGCAAACAATGTCGTTGAACAGAGGGATCGTGTGCACGATTGCAACGACATGATCGCCGGGTCCGGCCTCCTCAACGATTGAGTGGCCGTGGTCCGAAATATTGCCATGTGCCATAGGAACACCGCTGACGACCAAAACCGCTACCGCGTCCGTGTTTCCGCACAAGGATGTTTCCACATTGCGAACAACCATGTTCTTCGAGGTCTTGCCCTCAACTACACGAATGATGAGGCGCCAGATTCTCCAGCACCACCTTTGCCAGCAACTTCGCATGCTCCAGAATTTTGACCCGCCATAATAATTACTCCGATCATATAGCGTTTATATTTATCCGAACGGAAAAAATATTGCTCTAATACATCATGTTTTATGAATTATAGCTAATTATCGAAATACACTCATTCTTCACATTAGAAATAGGAGGAATTTCATCTGTAAAACAGGAAATTTTAGATTCCCAAATGTAGCTTCGGCTTCCAGAACGGGCGAAACAACTCAATCTTCGGGCACCGGTTCATCACGACCTGCAAGCCCGCTGCCTCAGCAATGTCTGCTGCCTCTTGATGCTTCACACCGATCTGGCTCCAGAGCACCTTAGCGCCGATGTCGACGGCTTCCTGGGCAACACCGGGCAGATCTTCGGCGCGACGGAAGACTTGGACCATATCAACCGGGCGGTCGATTGAGGCCAGTGTCGGGTAAACCTTGATCCCCCGGATCTCTTCCACATCCGGGCGCGGGTTGACCGGGATCATGTCATAGCCCGTCTCATGCAATACGCGCAGCACGCCGTAGCTGAATTTCGTTTTGTCCGGGCTGGCACCGACCATCGCGATGCTCTTCACAGACTTCAGAATGCCTTGCAGGTAGTCATTGGAATAAGGCTCGTCGTGGTTCATCTTGGTGGCAGTCTCGGTCATTTGGCATCCTCCAGCGGCGTTGCGATGTCCGCTTTCAATTCGTGAGGTTTCAAGGGGTCAAGAAACGGGTTGCGATAGAGCTTATCGTGGCTTTCCACGCCAATCTCGAACGTACAGTCGCTGGTGGGCCGGGCCACGCACAGGATGACATAGCCATCATTGATCTGCCGGTTGTTCAGCGCCACCTGGGCGGCCTGATTCACCGTGCCGTCAACCAGTTTGGCCGCGCAGGTGATGCAACCGCCATATTTGCAGCCATAGGGCAGATCCACACTCTGCTCACGCAGACTGTCGAGCAATGGCCTGTTGCCCGGCACCTCATAAGTGGCGCCTTCACGGTTAGCGATCATGATCATGTGCGTACTCATAGCCAGATATCACTTGTGCAATCGCCGCCGGGATATCGTGTCTCATGGCAACGTGACGGGCCATTTGGCTCCTTACCGAAATCGACCACAAAGTCCGGATCGATCTCCATGCCACCATTTCCCGTGTCGCAATTGACCATCAGCATGCAGCCGCCGTTCGTCCGGATTTCCGGGTAGAACTGGTTGTCCCAGGTGGAAAATAGTGACGTAGTCACAAAAAGCCGTTTGCCATCGAGCGAGAGCTGGATCATCTGCGGCCCACCAGTGACTTTCACCCCGTTCACCTCCGGCGCCTTGCCAAGGAGCCCGCCCATCCAGACCTGACCGGTGAGCTTGGCATTGTGCGGATCGGAAATGTCGTACTGGCGGATATCGCCATGCAACCAGTTGCATAGATAAAGGAACCGATCATTCATGGAGAGCAGGATCACGGAGATCACACCCGGGACCGGGATCGGCCATTCCGGATGCGGCTCGTTCTCCACATCCACGATTTTCTCCCATTGCCAACCGCCCTCTTCATCCTTCCACCAGTGGATGATATTGGCGCTAAGCGCCGCTCCCACGAATCCATGGGTTGAGGCCGGATCGTGATGGAAGCGAACCTCCAGAGGGATCAATCCATCCTCCCCGAGATACATGGTCTGTTTCGGCTCTTTCTTTTCAAAGTCCCAGAAATGCAGTTCGCGACCGTATTTCAGGTGCCCCACTTCTTCCAGATCGAAGCCTGGCATGAAGGTGTTAGGCGCCGCCCATTCTGACGACACCATCACATTGTGGCGCGGCTGATACCAGAAGTCGTAGCCGAACTTGATGTCGCCCATGGAGTTTTCCCAACGGCCGACAATCTCGAAATCCTTGTTGATGTGGAGATAACCGCCAGGCGCGTTGCCTTGCGCATCCCCCAGCATGGAAATGATAATATCCGACCCCAAACAATGCACCGTGTGCGGCGCAGACAGGTTGGTCTTGGCTTTGATTTCAGAGCCTTCGATCACCTTGTGCAGGGTCGGATTGCGTGGATCTGTTCCGCAATCGACAATATGCAGGTTCGATGAGCGGACACCCGGCACGATGAGATATTTCCTCTCCATGCCGGCATCCCCGTGGCAGGAGGAACAGGCGTTCCAGCCCATGTGATGCAATTCATCGCCAATGCCTGGCATTTCCAGCCGGCTGATGACTTCCGAATAAGTCGGGCTGTCCGGGTCGGCATCAATGGCACAGAGATAATCCGGCTTCTGAATGCCAGTGCCGGTGTAGATGGCGATCGTGTAAAGGATCTGCTCCCGCGGCGCCTTCATCGCCTCCGCCGGAGAGGCATAACCTGGCCCGCAACATTCTGCACCGTTACTGTCATTTGCACTCATGTCTTGTTCCCTTTTCCCTCAAACCTTTTCGACGAACAAAGCCGTCACCGTATCCGTCAAAGCGCGCGCCATATGGCGATGGGCCTCTCCGTCTGGAATGGCAACCCCATCGCCTTCTTCAAAAATTTCCGCGCCATCATCAAAGATGATCTCAAAGCGCCCCGAAACGATGTGCCCGAAATGACCGATGCTGCACCAATGCGGGTCCATATCTTTAGATTACTCAACCAGTCGAAGTTTCTGCCCCGCGGAGACCAACGCTTTGTGCCGCACGCCGGGCATAGAGCTTTCCCAGTCCAGATCGTCGAAAGTCACCTTGTGACCAGCCACGGTGCGCTCTGTTTCAAGCTTGCACAATCGAATGATTGATCTTAAATTATGAGACAAATGTCTGTAAAGTGAGATTCAGGCACCTCGACCGATTAATCTCTGTCATCAAAACCGTCGCCGTCGCTGGTCGGCCCGTCTCTGCTGTGGAATTACAGGAAGTGACCGGCCTACCTCGCCCCACATGCTATCGACTGCTGCAAACCCTTGCAGAGCATCGGCTTCTCGACGAGCCGGACGGCAACTCCCGTTATCTCATCGGCGAGCGCCTTATCCGAATTGCACTCATGGGCCGGACGGATATGGATGTCTGCCAAGCGGCCGCCCCGGCCTTGGCCGAAGCTGCAGCAGAATTCGGTGAAGCTGTTTTCCTCTCACGGTTCCGCAACAAGGGCGTGGAGATCATTCATGTGGAAACCCCTTCCGACAAGATGCGCTCCTACATCCACCCCGGCCTTGGCTCCCGTCCCATACACGCTTGCTCTTGCTCCAAGGCCATCGCCGCCTTCGCCGAACTGGACTTTCGCGACGAAATCCTTACCGGGAGCATGAAGCCTTACACGGACTACACAAAAGTCACCAAAGATGCCCTCCGCGCCGAATTCAGCCTGATCCAGGCGCAAGGCTATGCCGAATGCGTGGAAGAAATCGAACTCGGCGTATCCAGCGTCGCCGCCCCCGTCCAGAGCCGCAACATTGGCGCAACGTTCAGCGTGGGAGCGATCGGTCCGATCAGACGATTTACCGAAGAGTATCGGGGCAAAATTGGCGTGGAATTGAGAAAACTGGCCGGCAAGGTCGGCACCGCGATCCAGCTTTACGGGCCTGTCGCTCAATAGTACTGTCCTTACCCGGACCCAATATCCCTTCCAGCTCCACAGGACACGTCTCGCATGCCAATTGAAATAACGACGGCAAGCAGCCAAGACGATCTGGATGATCTCACCGAAATGCTCAGGGAGTATCTGACCTGGGACATCAATCAACTCTGCGAAGTATCTGGTATCCATATCAACCCTGAAGTCTACGTCACCGACACGTTGTATGAAATGGATGCGTACTTTCCGCCACGTGGACGATTGTTGCTCGTCCGGGAAGCGGGAAATCTGGTTGGAATGGGGTTTCTGAAGCCAATCATCGGCAGATGATTGCGAGATCAAGCGCATGTATGTCGATCCTTCTTGCCGCGGCTCAGGTCTCAGCAAAACGTTGATTTCAGATCTCATCAAAGAGGCCAGAGAGATCGGATATCAGAGAATATTGCTGGATAGTACTTGCTATATGAAAGCCGCGCACAGTCTCTATCGATCATTCGGCTTCACGGATACCGACTATTATACTCAAGGTGAAACCGACGAGACATTCGCAGCATATATGGTCTACATGGAAAACGTATTTAGTGGCGGTATTGCTCTATGGTTCGGCAGGATCGGCCTAACTTTCCGCACCCGCACCTTCGTATTTTGCCACAAGCTCATCGCACCGACTGGCGGCTGATATATCCAAAATCACAGTTTCCCGCAGCGCAACATCAGGGTGTTTTGCGGCAGATTTTGCAAACCAGAAGACTTCGTCCAGACTTTCGCGTGCGTGCCAAGTCGTCATAACAAACCGATCATCAGGCAGGTTTTCACCTGCGTGCGCGGCAACATTGGCCTCGTCCACTGCATCGTCCCAAGATGAGCACTCATGCCCCCAAGCCATCGTATATAGAGGCAACCCTGTGCGACAAGCCAGGTACTAACCTCGTCGCGCCACGATGGCGTGCAGGGAATATCGGAAATGACGATTGCTTTGAAAGGTGAACACGCCCCGAGGCTTGGTAAAGTCTCGCCTTCCACCAATCTGAAATAACGCACACCGTCCATGAAGAAACCTATTTGGCCGGACGGTATAAATCCTCTAGCTCCACCCTCAGTTTTCCAGAGCCAGTGTCCAATCCAAACACCATGGCCTCAATCTGCCTAGCCCGTGCAGAACTCAATACTGGCCCGGTCAGAGTGTGGAACTTCTCCACAATCCCTGGCCGATCAACCGGGTTCGTATGCTCGCCCGGCGCACGGGTGATACCGCTATCGAGGTGCCGGCCGTCCGTGGTTGCAATGACAGTCCGGCCCAGCCGGTCTGCCGAGAAGTTAGCGTTGCACTCATCGCATTCCGACACGTCCGTAATCGAAACCAGTCGATCTCCCGCATCATCTGGCTGCGCGGCCCGTCAAATCCGGCAATTGTTCAGCAAAGGCCAACACCCCCGGCAGAAGCCCGCAACCGGCATGCCCCTTCGCCGGGCTATAGCCATCATGCGCATCCAGACTGTCAATCTGGTTGGCCCCGGCATAGGCCGCATCGCTGAGGCTTGCCGTCCGCCCATCAAACAGGATCCGTGCCTTTGCATCCTCCGCCCCGGCAGCAAACATCCGCACAGCCATCTCCCGCCCGAGCCGGGAGGCCTCGATATTTGTGGAGGCCGCACTCACGCCGATCAGGTCGAGCACATAATCCTGGCACCGCTTGATAACGTCTTGCGGAATATCATCAATTTGCGTTTTAAACATGAAGTCTGCAAAGTCTGACTTGTTCACTGCTGTCTGCAGCATGATTGGCTCCAATCCAATTTCCGCGACAAAGCCGTTTTGACTCTGGGCGCCCGCATAATCTACAGCAAGAACCACGTTTGCAATTGCTGATATAAACCGTGGAGCAATCATTTGCCTAAACACACCGATGCATCATTTCTGAGACACCGCTTGCGGCGTATGCGGCATGGTTTCAAAATTGCTCGCGCCTATGCAGAAGATTTGACATCTGATTCGAATGAAAAACTGCCCTTTCCTCCACCGCATCTGAGATTCCGGGTGCATGGTTCCGTATCCCGTCAATCATTTGCAGAAAATGGCCAGAGAATCTCGCGCAATCTACTCAAGATTTTTGAAACAGCCGGATTCTCCGCTGAACAGTGTGAGCACTTCTTGGATTTCGGTTGCGGCTGCGGTCGGACATTACGATATATGCGCCAACAGCTTCCGAACACGAAAATTTCGGGCGCAGATCTCGACGGTGAGAATCTGAGTTGGTGCAGAAAGAATTTTGTCGAAGGACGGTTCAGGCTGAATGGGGAAAATCCACCTATGGACTTTACCAGATGCAGAATTCAATGCCGTTATCGGAGTGTCGGTTTTCACGCATCTTCCTAACAGGCTTCAAGACATCTGGTTGACAGAATTAAAGAGAGTCACCAAGCCCGGTGGTGTACTGATCTTGTCAGTGCATAATCAAGAATTTGCCAAAAATCGCCTCTCGGCAGCCCAGTTCGCTGACCTCGAAGCGAACGGCACCCACTATCTTGTCCACGCAACTGGCAAGGCAAAGCTCGATGGATTATACTGCGGCTTACTGGCTCAGGCTCTCCGAGGGGGGTTCCCAATCGATGTTCGGCATGCTTCAGCATGGAAAACAAGGGAGGTTTTCCATGAGAGCAGCTGTTCAACCGAGAGCGGACTTTCTGGGCGATGACCTGCCTCGCACAGCGCGCAAGAGAGAAGAGGCGGATCAGACGCGGCAGCTTCTTGCCTTGCCGGTGAGCCGGGACGGGGTGTTGCGCTTCAAGGCCGGCGACGCGGAGGCCCTGGTGACCCGCAAGGCGCCCGCAAAGACGCCGATCCTGACAGACGAACACCGCACGGCGCTGGCGGCGGGTCGATCTGGCGCAGGGGGCGCAGGAGGACCCGGGCGTCCCGGTCAGACGCCGGGACGGGACCTTCGCACCCTGGGGTTCGCCATGGGGGTCGCCAAGCTCTCCGCCCGCCCGTAGCACTCCGCACAGCACGACGAGGCCATCGAGGCGTTCAACAAAACGTCTGCGACGTCGTCGACCACATCCGCACCCAATTTGGTGGCAAGCCGATAGAGCTCCGGGTTCAGGACGACGCCCGGATGGGTCAGAAGAACAAACGCACGCGACGCTGGGCGCGGCGGGGAGCGCGGCCCCGCGCGCCGCACGATCAGCGGACCGAATGGGCATATCTCTTCGGCGCCATCTGCCCTGCCAAGGGCGACGGGCGGGTCATGCCCTGGCGCGACACTCACCCCATGGCTGAGCCTCTCAAGCTCATCAGTCAACAGGTCGAGGCCGGGGCACACGCCCTCCTGATCCTTGATCGGGCGGGAGGGCAGAGCTCACCCAAATGGGCTGTCCCCGACAACATCACCCCCGTCCCACGGCCGCCAAGGTCACCAGAGGTGAACCCGGTCGAGAACGTCTGGCCGTTCATCGGGGACACCTGGCTTTCGAACCTCGTTTTCAAGACCTGCGACGACATCGCAGATCACTGCTGCCAAGCCTGGAACACCCTCATGCATCAACCAGGGCGCGTCCTCTCAATCGGAGGGCGCGAAGGGGACCATCGGGTGGGATCATTGAGCGATGGCATTACCTGACTATTATCAGGTAACATTTCACACTCAAGCTTACGTGGAAAACAGTTGGAGCAAACATTTCAAGATCGTCAAATACATTCCTAGTGGCATTGGTGCCATTCAGGACGCCGTCGTATTGGAGAGAGTTTGACGACCGGTTTGATTAACCGTGACCAACCCTCTCAGCAATGGCAACGATCCGGTGCATATCGCGCAGGCACGGTTTCTCGATCAATTTGCCGTCGATCACCACTAGTCCGGTATCTGCTTCTTCGAAGGTTTTGATGATGCGCCGCGCCCGAGCAATTGCCTCTTCATCCGGTGTAAAGACCTTATTCAACGCAGCAATCTGTTTGGGGTGAATAGACCCCTTGCCGCTAAAGCCCAGATCGCGCGCCAGGATAGCTTCACGCTCCATGCCGCCGGGATCTTCCAGATCAAGATAGGGCACATCGATCACATCCAGCCCGGCTCCGGCTGCTGCATGGACCACCCGCGAGCGCGCATAGAGCAGCGGTTCCCAAGCGTTCTGGCAGCGCAGTTCGGCCGCCATATCGACGCCGCCAAAGAATAAAGCATCAATCCTGTCACTGGCCCGGGATATCTCAAAGACGTTCTCCAACCCGGCATTGGTCTCAATGATGATGTGAAGGCGTGTATCGTGGCCACGCTCGGTCAAGAGATCATCCAGCCAGACAATCTCGTCCGGCGTGCGCACCTTGGGCAACATCAAAGCCGGCGGCGGCGTATCAGTTTCCAGAATTGCCGTCACGTCCGCCAGCCCAAACGCATCACGCAGGCAGTTGATCCGCACGATCCGCTCAACACCATCATCAACCTGTGGTTGTTTAAACAGGATCAGCGCACGCTTGCGCGCCTCGTCCTTGTCCTTGGGTGCAATACCATCTTCCAGTTCCACACAGACAATATCCGTGCCAGACGCCAGCGCCTTAGGGAACATCTCAGGCTTGAGGCCGGGTGAAAAGATAAAGCTTCGGCGCGGTCGGATGGTTGTTTCAGTCATATTCTCATTCTTTCTTGGATGTTGTTCTCAGGCACGGCCCCTGAATTGTGGTTCAACAAGAGCACCCCTGTCACCTCCGGGTGCATTGACAACCAATTCGGTCCCGGGGGTCCAGCACACCCGGTCAATCAATCCGATAGCCACATTACATTCATGGTCAAACGACCACGCGGCCGGCGGGTCTGCCTTTGTGATCCGTAACGCTCCAGAATTCCGTCATCGGAGGAAGCTGTTCGCCCTCAATCCAGACCGGGCGTATCTGCCTGGACGGGTCGCGCTTCTCGCGCAGCGCCCCAAGACCGAGGCAGCCTGTATCCCGGTCCAGATGGCAAAACTTGCCGAGCCCGGCTTCAAATGGCGTCATATCCTGAGTGATGTCACTGAGATAGGAAAGGAGCTCACTCTCAACACGTTCAGTCTGGCTTGGCGATCCCGCTTGCACATCCAACTCCTTGCCAACATCCATCAACCGGTCCCACAAGGCGCTGCCGCCCTTCAGCCCCTCAAAATAGAGTTCAAAGCCACCTTGCAGAGAGTAGCCCGATCGCGCAAGGATCATGGGCGTGCCGTCAACATCGACCCGCGTGTGACGGAAAAATCCAATACTGGCAGCATCATTGCCCCAAACCCGACGCACCAGTTCATCAGCCTTCGGCCCCTGAATACCGAGAGGCGCCACATCTGGTTCGTGGATCCACGCGTTCAATGCCAACCCGGCGGCCAACCCCCTTGTAGAACAAGATGAGATCGCTGTCGGCGATGGAAATCCAGTAGCGGTCCATCCCAGGTTTGAGCAGCACCGGATCGTTGGTCATGAGCCCGTCCCGATCCACTGTGGGAATGTAGTAGCATTGATCGTCAGCCATAAGGCTGATGTCGCGCGGCGTCGACATTTGCACCAGCTGCCCCGCATCAGGCCCGGAAATCTCGATATAGCGCTCACACCCCACATCCCAAAGCTGCACGGCGCGTTTCAAATGGCGATAATCTTCTTTGGCAGAGACAAAATTACCGGCGATGAGCATGTTGTTGTAGACGATATAGCTCTGAGCACCAGCAGCATGCGAACGCTCCCAGAACGGAGACCGCCGCATACGAACGGTAAAGGGCATTGTGGTCGTGGTGTCAGTCATTTTGGGCCAATATCTAAGGACAGATACAACAGAACAAAAACTACCCATACGGCACCAATAGAAATCCGTACGGCCTTCCAATGCCAAATCGGCAACGCCTACATCATGCCGCCGACAACTTTGTCTTCTCCTGCCTGGGCCGCATAGATCGAGGTGTAACCACCCGACCAGTCCGGCGGCACCTGGCATGGACGCGGATCGTGATGCGCCCATTTCACCGCCTCGCCGCGCACGAGCTTGTACGTGTTGGGCGTTGGTTGAGGATGTGCCGTATAGGGTTTGGCATCAGCGGACGTGTAACAATTCAACAGCAACGGCCGGGGCAACGGTGACTTCGACGACGGCGAGTAGTGCAACGCCCGGGCATTATGAACGGTGATGGAACCGGCTGGCCCTGTCAGATAATCCGCTCGGCTCATGTCAACCTTGGCGGCATCTTCGTCCGACAGCATACCCGTCCAGTTGCCATCAGCGTCGTACTGATCGTAAAGCGGCTCATTGTGCGAGCCCTTCAAAACGGCAAGCGGTCCATTGTTCATATCCGTATCGGCGAGATAGCAGCCTATGGTCAGCACGTTGTAGTTGGTGTGCGGGAAGAATTGGATGTCTTGATGCCACTTCACCGTGTCGCTCTCATCGAACCATTTGAAATTCAGCTTTGAATGGTGGAACGTCACATTCGGGCCCACAAGATCCGCTGCCACATCCGCCATCAAGCCGGTCGAGAAGTTCCAGTAGGTCTCATGACGCTCATCCGGAGACTTTAGCCGGCGCAGGATCGGGTTCTCCGCTGAATGGCCCGGACCGATGTCGAACGCATCGCCGGATTGCGTTTTCTTGCGGCTCAGGTCCACGAACTCGTTCGTCACCGCCTGCAATTCCGCCAGTACATCTTCCGGGACCAGACTTTCAACGCCAACATAACCATGCTCGAAATAATGCTCGCGTTGTGCCTGGGAAAGGACGCGTGGGGCATGGGACAGAATTTCTTCGGGGGTCATTGCAACTCTCCAGAGTCTAACTTCGGAATTTGGTTTTACCGGTGCCGGAATAGAGGTTCGCTTGCAGCCGGTTTGTGGAATCCGTGTGCCGGGCTATCGCGTTGTCATCCAGATCAAACCTGGGTCCCGGCAAAAGATCGAAATTGTCGTGCTCGTCAAAGCCACGCACGAGTGTCGCCATATCGCGCAATTTGGTTTGCCGGGCTGTGGTCGGAATGTACCTGATCGCAAGCCCGATACGCCGCTTGTCCGTGGTATTTGGATGCGAGCCGTGGGCCAGCAACACATGGTGCAACGAAAATTCGCCCGCTTTTAGCACCACATCGACTGCATCGTCTTCATTTACGTCCAGATCCATCTCCTGCCCACGAGTGAGCAGGTTGTTCCCATGAAACGTGTCCTCGTGGGCTGCCAACCCAATATTATGACTCCCGGCAAGAAACTTCATCGGACCACTTTCAAGCGGCACATCGGAAAGCGCCAGCCACGCAGTAATGACCTGATCATGCGGCTCAAGTCCCCAATACGTTGCATCCTGATGCCAAGAAACAAAGTTGCCGTCATTGTTGGGCTCCTTGATGAAAAAGTTCGTCGACCAGCACAAAATATCCAGGCCGACGATCCCTTCTACCGCATCAAGAATTTTAGGGTGATGAATGAGCTCGTAAACCCAGGTGAACAACAGGTGCGATTGATGCCACATCCGGGCCTGCAAGGGTTTCCCGTTCATGCGCTCATGATCCTGGAGTTTTACGCGATACTCCTCGGTTTCCATTGGACCCCATGGCGCACAAGGGAAAACAAAAACCATCATGCTCATAAGCTTCCTTGATCGGGCTTACGGCTGCATCGCTCATCATCATTCCTCCGTTAGAAGGTGCGGCGCGGCGGCAAAGCCTGTCTCGTCCGGCACCATCTTACAGATCGGTGGTTGATGAGGAAATGCCTGCTGCATTGATCAACTCAATGCTCTTCCTTCAGCAGCCAGCTTGCGTTGGAGCACCTGCCGGACCCGGACACCTGCGCCATCAGCCGCCAGAGTGATCTCGGGATAATCCAGGCCGCGCGGGTCGTCTGAAATCTGGCGCTGCATGAGTTCCAAGAGGTGCTTGTCCTCATCGAATGCCGCTGTCACACTGGCCTTGGTGCGGGCACACACATCTTCCGGCACGTTGGCCACATCAAATGCAGCGCCCCAGAAATAATGGGTCTTTCCGCGCTGAGACGGCGTCACGATGTGGCAGCCCCGCATAAGGAAATCTGACCGCCTGCCTTCTTCAGGATTGGGATCGTGTACGTTCCAATCCGAAAACGATACCGCCAGGGAGGCCATTGTGCCTACTTGAATACGCTCCACGGGCTTGTTCTCCGGCAATCCCATCCCCTCACAAAACAGTGGGCTGAGCGGCGCCGCAGCAAAAGCTTGTTTGTAGGTGATCACCTCGCCATCGATGGAAACTTCCGGCACTGTCGTCCAGTCATCCTGCTTGAAGGTGTTCGCGTGAAGAAACGCAATATGTGTGAGATCAAGTACGTTTTCCCGGATCAATACCCAGTTCGCGCCAACTTCGTAGTAGCCGAGCACTGCGGACCAGTCCGGATGATCGGTATAGCCCATATCAACAGGGTCGCTGTCGATCTTTTCCGGGTCTCCCATCCAGATCCAGATGAAGGTGCCGCTTTCCCGAAGCGGATAACTCTGCACGCAAGCGCGCGGCGGGATTGAATCCTGCGTGGGCACCTTGGTGCACATGCCGTCCGTTCCAAACTCCATGCCGTGGTAAGGGCAGACGATCTGGTCGCCAACAACCTTGCCTTCAGACAGTGGCGCCCAGCGGTGCGGGCAGCGGTCGTCCAGAGCCACCGGCGTGCCATCTTCAGTGCGATAAAGAACTACCGGTTTCTCCAGCAGCCAACGCGCCAATGGTTTTTCTGTTACTTCGTCCTTACGGGCAGCAACCCACCACATGTTGCGCGGATAATTGTCTTCCAACATGCCATTTGCTATGCGTTGTCCAGTGCTTGGCGTCAGTTTGGTTTCTACGTTCATCTTCAATCTCCCTTAGCCAGTGCCTTGGTGAGCTTTTCCACTTCTTCCGATTTCATTTTGTATGAGTGATCTTCGTCTGGGAATGACCCCTTACGCACGTCTTCAGCATAGGCAGAAAACGCATTGATCGCCACTTCGTTCACATTGCCGTATCGCTTGGCGAACTTCGGCTTGAAAGTATCAAAGCTGCCGATCAGATCGTAGCCATTCAACAACTGGCACGTGCCGGCCGAACCTGCACCAATCGAGAAGGTGAAGATAGACACAGCGTCGTCAACGGCCTTGCCAACCTCATAGGGCATAGCTTCGATCTCCAGCCCGATCGCGCCAGCTTCTTCAATCGCCTTTGCATTATCAATGATCTTCAAGGCATCTTCAGCGGTGCGCCCCTGCATCTTGAAGCCGCCATAGCGGTGCACAAAGTGTGGCAGCAAGCCCACATGGCTCATCACCGGCACGCCTGCATCAGCAACCGCTTTGATGATGTCGAACATCTCTCGCCCGCCCTGCAGCTTCACCGCTTCCGCGCCGGACTCTTTCATCATCCGGACCGCATTCAACGCCGCCACATCCTTCGTGGCATAGGACCCATAAGGCATCGAAACGAGGCAGAATGTGTTTGGCGCCCCACGCTTGACCGCCTGGGTGTGCGAGATCATCTGGTCAACCGTCATCGGCAGAGTATTCTCGTGCCCGTAAACCGTCATCCCCAGACTGTCGCCAACGCCAACAATATCGACACCTCCACGCTCGGCCCATTGCGCCGTGAGGAAGTCAGCAACCGCCACCATGACCAACCGCTCACCATCGCGCTTCTTTTGCGCCAAATCGGGCAGGGTGAGCCTTTTCCTCTCTTCAGCCACAGGTGTTCCCTCTTCCTCAGACTTTGCAAACTTGTTCTATTTGGAACAATATGGCAGAATCACATCAGACCGGCAAGTTGGAAATTCATGACCTGCACGGAGGTTGCCGGGAGTCATCAAGTCACCTATTGACTTTGAACTAACAAGAACGGGCTACAAAACCTCATGAGTGCGCGAACACCGAAGCAGCAATCAGGCACGGGCCCTGCGCGCGATCTGACAAAAATATTCGATGATAACGAGGTGCGCGACACCTACCGAACCTCGTTCCTCGCAAACTCCATACTGCTACCGGTTTATAACAGCATAAAAGGGGACTACAATCTCACCCGCGGCGAATACCTGCTGATTTTCTGTCTCGCCCATTTTCCCGAGCTGACCGCGCAGGATGTGGCCAACATGACCGGCCGCCCGCGCAATTCAATCTCGCGCGGGGTTCACCGGATGCTGTCGGAAGGCTACCTCAGCCGCAGCCCGGACGAAACCGACGGCCGTCAGGTTCTGCTGACGATCACCGATAAGGGACGCAAGCTGCACAAAGAGCTGGTCGAACGCTTCATAGAACGTGACAAGGCCGCCTTCAGCGCCCTAACACCTGCTGAACACAATACCTTCGACAGGCTCCTGCAAAAGTTGGTGATACACGTTGCGAACAAAAAAAACTGATCAACCAACCACAACTTCAAGTGCGAGTTTCATAGGATCCATCTCTAATACTGCGGCTTACTGGCTCAGGCTCTCCGAGGGGGGTTCCCAATTGATGTTCGGCCTGCTTCAGCATGGAAAACAAGGGAGGTTTTCCATGGCAGCAGCTGGTCAACTGCTTCTTTGGAAGAACACAGTGTTGCGGGTGCGGAAAGTGGTTTTGGAATGAGTGCGCGAGCGCCTTTCTGATCAGGCTTTTTGCGTTTGCTGCGGTGCAGGAAAGCTCTTTGCTGATTTGCGGAGGTTTTGGGCGGTTGCGGCGCGCAGGAATTCATCATTTGCGCCGCAGGGGCCGGGTAATCGCAATCTGCCGAGGCCGAGGAGGCGTTTGAGGTGGGCAAAGAGCCTCTCGACCTTCTTTCCGAGTTTCATCGAGATGTCGTATTGGCGGGTCTTGGCTATTTCGCGGGCGACTTGGCGAGCGACTTGGCGGGCCTCTTCATGTTCTTCACGGGTGATCTTGCGGGCCTCTGCTTTCGGGCAGCCTTTCATCCTTGATGGGCAGGCCTGACAGGTGTGCTTCAGCGCCTGATACTTCGCGACGCCCTTGCCCGTCGGACCGCGGTTCGGATCGGAACAGTTCCGGCGCAACTGCTTTAGCGCTTCGCCTTCCGGACAGAGCTATTGGTTGTTCTCAGCGTCCCATTCGAAATCAGCACAAGACCCTGTGCCATCCTTGCGACTAGCCTGGTCGAGCCCTGGGATGTGGGGTTTGATGTCGCGTCTCACCAGCCAATCCAGCCTTGGACCTGATCCACAGGCGGCCGTCCGCAATAAGCTGCTCAGGATGGAGATCAAATTTATCCTTGACCCGGTCTGACCTTGAGCGCACGCAGCCAACCTCAGCTTGTCGGATCGATCTGCTCGCCTCAACACCGACGATCACGCTGGGGTCAGTGTCAATCAGAGAGTTCGTGGAACAGGCAAAGATTGCAGGACCTTTACGGGCTGCTGTCCACTGACTGGACGGGTCGGAATGTGATGTGAACTCAGGCTCAACAGTCGTTGCTGCCCCAAAGGCGGCATCATCCAGGACTTCCAAATATGCCTTCACCGCACGGGGCGCCTCTCCTGGATCAATGGCGCTGCGATCCCACTCTTCCCCGGGCCTGGAGTTCTGTTTGTTGGCGTCGGCTTCAATCAAACCGCCATCCGCCGCAAAACGCTGACCGCTTGACAGACCGGCAGAAATGCACCGCGCTACGGTCATCTCGAAGAGGGGCCGCAGCAAATCACTGTCGCGGAACCTGCCATGACGGTTCCTGGAAAAAGTGCAATGATCCGGCACAGCGTCTGTCAGATCGAGACGACAGAACCAACGATACGCCAAGTTCGGATGCACCTCTTCGCAAAGCCGCCGCTCTGACCGGACCCCCAGGCAATACCCGACCAGCAGCAGGCGGATCAGCACACCAAGCAAGAAGAGTTTTTCAACAAAATTAGCCTATTTCGGCCTTTTGGAGGTTTGCGAGCCGAAGCCTGGGGAAACGGTTGTTGTTTCCACGACTGCGGGAGCTGTTGGTTCGGCTGTGGGGCAGATTGCCAAGATCAAGGGCTGCCGGACGGTCGGGATCACCAGCAGTGCTGAGAAAATGGCTCTTTGCAGGGATGAGTTCGGCTATGACGAAGTCATCAACTACCGCGAGGATGATGTTGAAGACGCGATCAAGGCAGCATGCCCGGATGGTGTCGATTGTTACTTCGACAACACCTGCGGACCGATCAGTGATGCGGTGATGACCAACCTGGCGCAGGGGGCGAGAATTACGATTTGCGGGACAACCTCCCTGACGGACTGGGATCCGATCCCGGTTGGTCCTCGGGTACATCGTCAGCTCCTGGTGGGCCGCGCCCGGCTGCAAGGGTTTCTCGTGCTCGACTACAAGGATCGCTACGGGGAGGCCGTTGCAGAACTGTCCGGTTGGCTGCGGGATGGAAAACTGAAATACAATGAGCACGTGCTCGAAGGTGCAGAAGCGGCACGGGGCGCCATTCAGGAGTTGTACGACGGGCGCAACACCGGAAAATTGGTGGTGCGCGTAGACTGAGGCTAGTTGATCTTGAACTCCGATGCTGGGCGCTGCATGGCGTAGAAGTTCTCCATTGTGAAATCGGCCTTTTCCCCGGTTTGCCAGTCAAACAGGGCGCGTTTCAGCTTCATGAGAGGTCCCATATAGACGTGGAGCGCAAGGGAAGGTTCATCGCCCTCCGCGCTGACCGCGTGCACCGCATCCTTGTCCAGCGTGAGCACTTCGCCGGGCGTGACAACAACCGTGTTGTCGTGTTTGAGTTCTCCGGCTTCGGTCCTGTAGAGGATGTTTTTCTCCCCGCCTGAATAGCCGGCAATATGGACGTCCAGCAGATGCTCATGGGGCGGCATCACCACATGGGGCTGAAAACGGCACCACCAGATGGAAACGGTTTCGTCTTCGTACAGGCAGGCTTCATCATCTCCATCTGACGGTGTTGCGGCGGCGATGGGGCCGGGATCGGCGACCGTTTGCTCAAGCAATGATCGAACAGCCGCATTGGCGTCTGGCGCTTCTGCTGCTTTGCGCACGTCGGAAACGAAGCTATCGAAACTGAAGCTCATTTGTTGGTCTCCAGGATGAATTGGTATAAAGGCTCGCCCCCAGAATGACTGCATCGTCACATGAGATCAACCGCCGCTTTTGCGTGGCGCCCATGATGGATGGGACAGACTTTTTAATTTGGCCTCATGAAATCAGTATTTTGAATTGTGCGTGGTGTGCGTGTTGGTCAAATGTTGGTCCCGTACCCCAAAAAACGAGAGCGACCGGTTGCGTACCGATCACTCAAAAATGTCAGAAATCCGTTCCGGCCAGGACCGCACCGTCACCCGTACATCTGTTGAAACTCGCAATGCGCCGCCTTTCGTCTCGCGCCGAGATAATCGACCAGGTCCTGTAGGTGGATGCCTTTGGCGCTCTTCTGGCTGTCCTCAATCCGAACGAAAGGCAGGGCGAGCTGACCCTCACTGATCTTCCGCAGGAACTTGGGAAGCGTGAGGTGAGGGAAGAGAGCCTGGTGCACTTGATCCGCCGGGATGATGGGCATGCCATCATACTTGGCCATCAGGAGAAACGCGATATTCATCGGTCATCTGCCCTTCGGGTGCGGCCGGTTACTGTTCTCCAGCAGTATGGTCCGGCAATGACGGCGGGCAACGGGCGGCCCGCGCCGACCCGTGTTGCCGACGTTGCCACGCTGCTCAGCGTGCTCAAGAATGCGAATCTTGCGGCGGATCTCGCGTTGATCTGTGTTCATTGAAAACATCCTCCCTTTCCAGATCCGAGATTATTGGATGTGTCCCACGAGTTCTTACATATCTACACTCGCGCAGCTTTCGCTGCCATCGCACATCCGTTAGCGGCGGACAACTTCAAGCGGACTACAACCGCGCGACCGCTCAACCCCTCTTCTATGTATTCTTGAAATCGCGCCCGAAGCGCAGACGGCAGTGCTGCTGACATAAGACATCCCCCTGAAAACGATGAATCACAAGTCAGCGAAAATAGGAACCCCACGATTCAGGTTTCGTGCTCGCCGCTCTAAAATGCCCTCTTTATCAAGCTCCTGCCCCGTCATAGTGGGATGGATTTCATAAAGCGGTGTTAGAAACTCCTCCAAAGTCAAACGCTCTTGCCGTGCCTCTGCTTCGCGGATGATATCGCCCATCTTGATAGTAAAGTCTGCTGGCTTCCTACTCGTTATTTTTGCGCCTCCTTACTGTCGAGGTCGGCTTCACTCTGCTGCATTCATGGCAGCAATTTTCGGCATAAAGATCGGGTGTTGGTTGGATGTTTCTTCATCCAAAATCACATGCGGCTTACAAGATTGTAGCATATCGCCACCATTCCAATTTTTCATGTGAGTCTGAAAATACTCCTTAACCGTATCGTCTTTATCAGTCGAAATACTGTGCCTGTTAAGCTCAACGGCAACGCGGCTCGTCACCGCACTGCCTGCAAAGAAGTCGAGAACAACTGACCCCTCATAGGAAAGCCCTTTGACAATACGGTCAATAATCGCAATCGGCTTTTGTGTCGGATGCCCCACTCGCTCCTTCGAGTTTCCGTTGAGGCGGCCAATTTGCCAAACATTCGTTGGATTTCGCCCCTTATCGACACTCTCGGGACGCAACCTTTTATCCTTCTTATATGCCGCTTTAGTCGCCTCGTCGTATGGCTCGCGCACTGCGTCCAGATCGAAGTAATACTTCTTTGACTTAGTGAACCAGATCAGTTCTTCATGTCGATTTGCAAAAAACCTCTGCGCACCCATGCCATTGGGATAATTCCAGATTATCAGGTTTACGAGATTGAACAGCTTCGACTGGCGCACCTCATGAATAATCGAGAGAAGATCACCGCCGCCAGCTTCACCCTGATATTGCAATCCCCCAAAGATCACAAAATTTCCTGTATCTGATAGCACACGGTAAGCCTCGGCCATCCATGACCGCACCCATTCCAGATAGTCGTCATACTCATCCCAATCGGCCATGAGGATGTTGTAAGGTGGGTCACACACGATCAGTTGAATCGAGCCGTCTGGGATGGTTTTCAAAACATCCAAACAATCAGCGGAAAAGACTGCATGGTATGTTTCGGGCAAAAGAGCCATTGCATTATCAATTTCGGATGCATGGGCTTTCCCCGCCTTCCTCAGCGCGTTCATGCCAATATGGCCTTGGTTTCTGTGTGATCTGTTAGCCATTATGCCTCCTCAAAGAAAATCGCTTTTTGGAAGCGATATTCAGGTGTAAGAAAATCCGCGCCAAACAGTTCGCGGACAATGCTGATGTCTTCTGGGTCAAGCTGTTCAGCCCCATGCGGCCATGCCGCTTGAATCTTCCCTAGGCGGCGTTCTGACGCCTCCTGCTCCTCACGCGCAAACGGACTGACCATTGAGGGTATCAAGGCCAAGGTCTGTAATTTCACCGCAGACTGCTCACCCTTAACGATGCCAAGGGCGTCGAGGATGTTTATCAGGAACGGGCAACGGCGTTTCGAGGCTTCTTCGGTCGCTTCCTCAATGCCTTCTTGATCGAGAAAGCGTTTCACAAACGGAGTTTGGAAAAAATTCTCATAGATGAACTTCCGCTCTATTTCTTCGCTTCGACCAATCTGGAATAAGAAAGCCAGCATTTGCTGCACGGCGTGCATTCCTAGAAAGACACGCAAAACCGTCTCTGCCCCTGCTCCGCCCTGCTGCACAACACTCCGTATGGCAGATAGATAATCTTCATCATCACCGCTCATGCGGGATGATGGAATGCCCTCATCATCAAGGGGAAAACGCAAATCGAGCGTAGCTAGATGGGGTTCTAGCGCAGCCCTAAATTCACGACCAAGCGGGGTAAGTTGCGGTGTGAAGTCGCCGTCTGCTGGTGTGCGCCTGTCATCCTCCAGCACGCCCAATTCCATAGCGGCTTGCAGCTTGTATTTGAGTTGTCGTCTGTAGGCCGAAATGCGCCCTTCACCTAACTGCCCGCGCATACGGATGTATTCATCATCCACATGCGTTCCAGCTCGCTCTGGCAACCCGAAAAACCACACTATAGAAAGAATATGACCTAGATGTGTGCCCTGCGGGTAATGATAGCTGGCCTCCGTGTACTCTCCAATCTCATAGATGAACTTCGACCATGAATCAAAGACTTGTGCATAGCGCGACGACTTATATTCGCCATGCGCGTCTATCTCTGCCCTACTCACTTTACGGCCTAGTTTCTCGACAAGCTCGTAATAGGCTTCTGTGAGTTCCAGCTTCCCGACGCCCAAGGCTTCGCGGTCTTGCCTATCGAGAATCTCTTCTACGCGCCCGTCAAATATAACCTCGCAACCAGTCGAGTATTCATACTCGATCTTGCGCTTTTTGCGCCCGTTCTCATCCTCGGTTTCAGTGACATTTTTTTGTTTCGCCAGATAGTCACGGATCCGGTTTGCGCGTTTGTAGTTCCCGATGAAATCGAGAACGCGCACCCGATCTTTGCCAGCGGCAAGACGCAGCCCGCGCCCAAGCTGCTGCACAAAAACCGTCTTTGATTCCGTAGGGCGCAGAAACAGCAAAACCTGCACATTGGGAAAATCGACCCCTTCGTTAAAAAGGTCTACTGTGAATGCTACAGTCAGTTCGTTGTTGCGAAACTGCTCTATCAGATCGTCGCGGTCTGGTCGTTCTGAATAGATGGCGGCAGCGGGTATGCCGCTCTCTTGAAAGAACGCGGCCATGCGCTCCGCATGTTTAATTGAGACGCAAAAGCCGATAGCCTTGTCGCCACCTCCTTTAGTCAAATACTCTTGTAGAATTGCCTCATTACGCTCTGGAACAATCAAAAATCGTTCGAGGTCTTCGACTCGGTAGCGATTGCCGCTGAGCTGTATTTTTGAGTAATCAATGTCGTCTGTCAGGCCAAAATATGTGTAGGGAACAAGAAAGCCTCGGTCGATCACCTCATGAACGGGGATTTCGTAAGCCTTGTTGTAATCGAACAGCTCGAAAATGTCCTTACGGTCGAGCCTGTCAGGTGTCGCCGTCATTCCCAGCATGAACTTCGGCTCGAAGTAATCTAGAATATCAAGATATGTCGGGCTTTGGCCGTGATGCACCTCATCAACCACAATGTAGTCGAAGTGATCTCGTGCAAATTTTGCCAGCTCGTTAGGTTGCCTAAGCGTATCTTTCGACGCGAACAGAACATCACAGTCCAGCTCGTTCTGCCGAACCTCCCCTGTCAAATAGCCATACCGCATTGTTGGCCAAACTGTTTGATAAGCCTTGAGGCTTTGCGAGAGGATGTCGAGCCGATGCACAAGGAAAACCGCCTTGCCTCCAACGCGCTGTAAATCAAGCGCGGACATGAAAGTTTTGCCTGTACCAGTTGGCATGACAACAACGGCTTTTTTCCAGCCCTTCGCCTCTCGGTAGAATTTCAGGTCACCAAGAGCCTCGACCTGAATTTCAGTTGGAACAACAGTGTATTCAGACAACAGTTCAGGTGCGGTTTCGGCTATGATTTCCCGAACAGACTCCGTGATTATCGGACGCCATTTCGGGTCTTTGAGCTGATTATATGAGTATCGAACAAGACGATAACCAGCCCGCAGAATTTCGTTCTGCCGAAACAGATTATCGTCAAACATCTCGTTGGAAATTATGCCTTCTGCATGATACGTTTCACCGTTTACTTCAAGCGCAAGTCTTCCTTTTGACCCATTACAAACAAAGTCGATGCGCCTTGATCTTCCTGTACTGTCAATGAACGGATATTGAGGCTCGATACTTCCAATATTTGTGTCTAAAAGTGGATATAAAAATTCATCGACAAATAGACGCTCAGAATTCTGAGTAATGCGAGGGCCGAATTGTTCGTAATATTCATCTATGTTCATCAAGTTTCTCAGGACGCACGGTTAGTTTTTGGATGCTGAACAGGGAGATCAAGAGTAAGTTGCCCCCTACCCTCACGATATTCACTCAAAAATTCGACAACGGCTTTTCGTGTGAGCCATGACAAGGACACGTCATATTTTTCGGCAAGTCCGCACAAACTAGCATACTCATCATCGGCCAAACTGACCGTAATTCGCGTTGTTTTCTTAGGCTTCACAACGAAAATCTCCTTACCTGCTCGAATTTAGCATCACAGTGCATCACTTCGCAGTACGTTGCAATTTGGTTCTGGCTAGAAGAGGAAATTAAATGTGGATTAGCATTCTCCGTAGAAGCCTTTGGAATATCGGCAAAACTCGGTCGCTGTGCCGCTCTCGATCATCAGGCGGTTGACCTCCTGACCATCAGGCAAGAATACCCGTGCAACGGTGCGCCCGTAGCGGTCGCGGTCGATCTCTATGAAGGTGATGCGCTTCCCGTCTGTTATGCGCACAAGGGCGTTTCTGGCCGCTTCTGCGCCCCTCTCGCTCTTCTCTGGTGCATCTTCTACCCCCCAAAGGCGCAAGCGCGTGTCTCTGGGGCTGATTTTGAGCGTGTCGCCGTCATACACCCATGCAATCCGCCCCGATGATCTGGGCGGCTCTAGTGGGGCTTCTCTAGGCTGTAGGTGATGCCAGTAGGCAACCGCACCAATAAGCACCACAAGGCCGCATATGACGGTTGTTGCGCTCATGCGTCCAAAATCTCCGCCTGTGCTTGGCTCATAAATTCATGCTGATACTTGGCAAACGCCTCCGACACGGCCAACGGGTTCGCCCCGTCTCGGCGTAGCTTTTCGACTATGGGGCGCAATAATGCGTCAACGTGGGCGCGTGTCTCTACGGCATTGCATAGCCGATATGTACGAGTTTCTGGCTTGAACATATCAAGGGTATCGGGCTTCTTGCTCATGCCTTAGTGTAACATCTTGAGCGGTATCGCCTATCAGAATCAAACTACTGGAGAGTTCTCGTGAAGATTTCGATGATCCTGGACAAAATCGACGAAAACCAACTTTTCGTTCCTGCCTTTCAGCGCGAGTACGTCTGGAAACGTGAAGATGCGAAGCTTCTAATGGATTCCTTGATAAAAGAATACCCAACTGGAACCATGTTGACTTGGGAAACGAACAGTCCGCCCGAGTTAAAGGGCAGGCATGTTTATGACGAGCGCCAAGGGGCCGTCCGCATTCTGCTTGACGGCCAACAGCGTGTCACAACCTTGTACATGTTGGTAAAAGGCGAACTGCCGCCCTATTATTCGCTCGAAGAAATAACCAATGATACCAGAGGTCTATATGTCAACGTTGAAACGCTGGAGCTCGAGTACTATTCGAAAATTCGCATGGAAAGCGCCCCGCGTTGGGTGGACATAACCGACGTCTTCAAGCGGAAATCGCGCCCGAGGGACTTGGTCAAGGAAATCGAAGCGACTGGTGTCGAAGTCTCCGGTGATCAAGAGGACCTGATCCATGACAACTTTGCACTGATCCTTTCCATACCGGAACGGGAGTTTCCGGAACAAACCGTACCGGTGAAAGCGACCATTAGAGAGGCGATTGACATCTTTTATAAGGTCAACGCCGGTGGGGTCGCGCTTACGGATGCGGAATTGGCCCTTGCGCAAATCTCCGGCTACTGGCCACAGGCCCGCGAGCGCTTCAAATCGAAATTGGATGAGCTCAAACAGAATGGCTTTTCCTTCAAGCTCGACTTTGTGGTCTACGTGCTGCTCGGGGTCCTGCATCACAATGGCTCGGACATGCGGAAGTTGCATGCCGACGATAACGACGACGCGCTTCGGGCCGCATGGGAAAAGCTCGACAAAAAAGTACTGGATTATGCATCTAATTTATTGCGGTCGAACGCATGTGTTGACCACACATATGAGATCAACTCGATCTATGCGCTCGTTCCAATTATTGTTCACTGCTACGATCACGACTGCGATCTCTCTCAGACAGAGATCCTGAAGATCGTAAAATGGTTCTATTATTCGCAAGTTCGGCGTCGTTACGCCAATCAGGCACCGCAAAAGCTTGATTATGATCTGAAGATTGTGGCCGAGAACCCGTCGCCGTTTGATCGGTTGCTTGATGGCATTCGCGAAGAACGCGGCGGTAATATCTCGATTTCCGCCGATGAATTTGAGGGCCGGGCAATTCAACATCCGCTGTTCGCCTTGATACGTTGGCATCTGAAAAGTCGCGGCGCCAAATGTCTCACCACCGGCGTGAAAATTCAAAAACCGATGGGCGACAATTATCAGCTCGAAAACGACCACATCTTTCCATATTCGCGTCTCAAGGCAGCAGGGTATGGAATGGACAACAGAATCAAATATTCCCTTGCACAAGAGCTGACGAACCGCGCCATTCTGACCCAAGTGGCAAACCGGACAAAAGGCGTGATCCTTGCGAAGGACTATCTTGCAGATGTCCAAAGCCGATTTCCGAATGCACTGAAATTGCAGCTTGTTCCGGAAGACTCTGAGCTCTGGGAGATCGAGAATTATGAGCTTTTTCTGAAGACACGCCGCAAAATGCTTGCTGATAGCTTGAACTCCTGGCTGGAGGGCATCGTGGAAACGAGTTCCATGGATGGAAAAGTCACTCTCGAAGACCTGATTGCCGAGGGCGAAAACGAGGACCTGGAGTTCAAGGAAACATTTCGTTGGGACGTGCGGCAGGAAACAGTCAATAAAGACCTCGAAAATGTGGTTCTCAAGATCATCGCGGCCTTCTCCAATGCACAGGGCGGGCGCTTGTTGATTGGCGTCAGTGACGACGGTGAGGTTATTGGTCTGGAACGGGACTACAAATCCCTCGGAGGAGGCGGAAAGGACAAGTTCGAGCTCCATTTGACCAACCTTGTGCAAAAATCGTTCGGCGAGACGTTCGCTGCTACAAAGGTCACCGTGACTTTCCCGGAAGTTTCAGGGGTCGAATTTTGTAGCATTGAGATCAAACCGGCAAACAAGCCCACGGTTTTGCAAATATCCATGAAAGGCGGAGCAGCCCGGGAAAAATTCTATGTGAGGAGCGGCAACTCTTCGCCAGAATTGCCGCTCAGCGAGGTTCAAGCATACATCAAGGAGCGATTTGTTTAATGCGTTTTACGATTGTCGATGCTGTCAAAATGGCCAGTCATCCCCGTCATAGCGTTGCAGATCAAGCCGCTGCCGAAGCCATTCCGGACGCCAGTCAGTTGCGACCGATAGGTCGTGGTCTTTATAAGCTGCCATTGTGTCCATAAGCGTGCTTGCCAACAGCCCATGAAGCATGTCGCGCGCACTGAAATACCCCTGGTCGGCGTAGCCGGAGGCAACCGCGCGCGCATGGGCCCGAGCGAGCGGGATGTCGATCTTCACGCAGGGACGGGTGCGTGCTGCACCGTAAAGTTCCAATCCGGGTTGAGCCAATTCCGCCGCGCCGAGATGCGACATGTAGTTGGCGACGGTGGCGGGGCTGCGGTTGGTGCTGATCTCCCGCGCGAAAGCCACGATGTCCTGGCTTTTCACGTCCTCGCATTTCATCGAAGCGATGTCATAGTCGAGGATAGCGCGCAGCACCTGCGCCTTGGTTCGTCCGATCTCTCTCACGCTCTCTCGCGTGTAGCGTTCGATCGCGTCCCCGAGGGTGCGCTTGGACGTCTTGGCTTTGGATAGGTCGTCGCCAAGGGCTTCCAGCTCCTTTGTCCGCTTCTTGATCCAGGCGTTTGCAGCGGCCTGTCTGTCGAACGTGCGCGCCTCCCGGTGCGCCTACCGACCATTCCGTTTGATGTTGATTTGTGCCAAATAGGCGGTCGAACCGTCCTTGCGTTTGCGCTTGACGATGTGCGGCATCGGAACAACATTTGTTAGTCTGGCACGTGAAAATGGGCAAAAACAAGCCGAAATGGGCCAACAAAGAGCATCTGAGAACACCTTGAAGAACAAAAAAAACATAATGAAATCAGATATCAGGTGCTCAGCGCGGCTCAGCGTTGCACCTATGATGGACTGGACGGATCGGCATTGCCGGATGTTCCACCGGGTACTTTCGCGACGCGCTCTGCTCTACACGGAGATGGTAACCACGCGGGCGATCGTCCATGGGGACAAGCAGCGGCTCCTGGGCTTCGGTCCGGACGAGCACCCTGTCGCGTTACAGATTGGCGGGTCCGAGCCGGACGAATGTGCTGCAGCTGCCAGGGCTGGGGAGGATTTCGGTTATGCCGAGATCAATCTCAACGTGGGCTGTCCCTCCGACCGGGTGCAATCGGGCGGTTTTGGTGCCTGTCTGATGGCTGAGCCGGAGCTGGTCGGTGACTGTGTGGCTGCGATGAATGCGGCCATCGACATTCCTGTGACGGTGAAATGCCGGATCGGGATTGACGATCAGGATGAAGATGCAGATCTGGACAGATTTATCGAGACCGTTTCCGGTGCGGGCTGCGATGTGTTCATCGTCCATGCGCGCAAGGCCTGGCTCAAGGGCCTGAGCCCGAAGGAAAACCGCGAGATCCCGCCCCTGAATTATGGCCGGGTCCATCGTCTGAAGGCGCGGCGGCCGGATCTTGAAATCATCATCAATGGTGGGCTTGGCGATTTGGCTCAAGCGCAAGTCCAGTTGCAGCATGTGGACGGGGTTATGCTCGGACGGTCAGCTTATCAAACGCCGTGGCTGTTGCAGCAGGTGGACCAGGAACTGTTCCATGAGACGGCTCCGGTTGCCAGCCGCCTGCAGGCGCTCCAGGCTTTGCTGCCTTACATCGAAGAGCATCTGGCTTCCGGCGGGCGCCTGAACGAGATTGGCCGGCACATGCTCGGATTGTTCCAGGGAGAGCCCGGAGCCCGCGCCTGGCGGCGGCATCTGTCAGAGAACATGCACCGGGAAGGCGCCGGCGCGCAGGTGCTGCTGGATGCTGTTGAGGCTATGGTTCCGGTAGCAGCCTGAACCAGATTACAAGCCTCCGAACCCTCGCAACGCCCCGCTCTCTTTTTCCACACGTCATCCCAGCCCGGCTGGTCTGGCCAAGACAAGCCTGTGTGAACGCAAATCGTTCAATGGCCCTGAAATATGACAGTTGGCGATTTTTGTGCTATGCATTGTTGCGTTGATCCTCAAACCGGAGGAATATCCAAATGATGCGTTTGACTCTTGCTGCTCTATTTGTTGCCGCGCCGATATTGGCCGGAAGTGCGATGGCAGGTTCCGATCAGCCGACACCGGCCGCGGTGAACACACAGCAAAGCACGCCGGCTCCTGCTGCTACCCCGCAAAGTACACCAGCCGACAGCGGTTATAGTTACGGTGACGAGGGTGGTTGCCCGTTTGGTCACAAGAAACAGAAGACGGCCGCCACGTCGTAATCCTCTTCGGGAGACGGACGTTTTCTGACGATTGAAAAACTTGATCACACCTATTGCGTGATTGAGCGAATGCGCTTGCATCGCCTGGGCAGCACGGGCAAATGAGGCCTGCGAAAATCTCAAGGGCCCGTTATGACTGTTTTCACCAAATCCTTCACGCAACAAGAACCCATCTCCGACGAGGGAATTGAAGCGGCGGTTGCCGTCATGAAATCCGGCCGGTTGCACCGTTACAACGTCAATCCGGGCGAAGTTTCCGAGGCTGAGAAACTGGAAGAGGAATTTGCGGCGTATATGGGCGTGCCTTATTGCCTGGCTGTCACATCAGGCGGCTACGCCATTCATATCGGTTTGCGCAGCGCTGGCGTGAAGCCTGGCGACAAGGTGCTCTCGAATGCCTTCACGCTCGCCCCGGTTCCAGGCGCCATTGAGGCAGCTGGCGGTGTGCCGGTGCTGGTGGAGACGGGCGAAGACTATTGCATCGATCTGGATGATCTGGATGCGCGGGCGGCCAGCTCCGGTGCAAAGTATCTACTGCTCTCCCATATGCGCGGCCATATTGTGGATCTGGACCGGATCATGGAGATCTGCGATCGCCATGGGTTGACCATGATTGAGGACTGTGCCCACACCATGGGGGCCACGTGGGATGGCAAGAAGAGTGGTACATTTGGCAAGGCGGCCTGTTTCTCAACGCAGACCTACAAGCACGTCAACTCAGGCGAGGGCGGTTTTCTGACCACCAACGATCCTGAAGTGATTGCGCGGGCCACGATCTATTCCGGCTCCTACATGCTCTATCAGCGCCATGGCGCGGGCCCTACTCAAGAGGTTTTCGACGAAGTGCGTCTGGAAGTGCCGAACATGAGCGGGCGGATGGACAATTTGAGGGCCGCCATGCTGCGGCCACAGCTCAAGACGTTGGATGAACAGTGCGCACGCTGGAACCGGCGCTACGATGTGCTTGAGGAAGGTTTGCGCAATCACCCGCATATCCGCATGCCCGAACGGCCGGAAAAGGAAGGCTACGTGGCAAGTTCCATCCAGTTTGCCTTACCCTTGTTCTCACCGGAGCAGTTTCAGGACCTGTTGAAACGCTGCATTGAGCGCGGCGTGGAACTGAAGTGGTTCGGCAACCCTGATCCCAACGGCTACACCAGCCGCTATGACAGCTGGAAATATCTGGATGTGCCCGATCTGCCGCGCACAATCGAGGTCCTCAGCACCATGTGCGACATGCGCATTCCGCTGACCTTTACCGAAGACGACTGCCGGACAATTGCCGAGGTGGTGTCTGCGACGGCGCGTGAGGTGGCAGAAGCAGCGTAACGACTGACTAAATTTCGAGGGGCGTGTTGCCTCGGCAGTTCTTTTTAACGTGGACCTGTTAACGTGGACCTGAAAACTTGCTGTTTGTCCATCGGATGGATTATCCCAGGGCAATGGAAAACAAAAAGAATGCCTTATGGGGGTTGGCTGTCATCGGCGTAATCTTTGTGGGGATGGCAGAGACGCAGATTGCTTGATCGGCAAGCGGCGATCGTGGCCGGGTCCAGGATATGGTCATCCTCAATGAGAACGGCCTCATCAGTGTCACGTATGACAAGCCGCTATTTTACGAGACGCAGAAATATGCGAGCAGCCTTGGCCGCGTGCTGGATGCCAGAATCAAGTCGGCCAGGGGCGAATGCCAGGCCAAACTCGACCAGCTGAATTCCGAACCTTGGGCTGACACCTCACATCTGAACGTTATCGTCAAACAGGGCAACTTGCGTTCCACAACCGCCTCACGGATTGCTGCTTTTTCCGCGACGAGCCAGGGGAACCTGTCTTCCTCCCAAACCTGCATCGGGCCGCCCAGGGCCCAGACAGCGTCAAATCCGTCCAGGTTCGGAATGGCTTCAGCCTGATCAAGAGCGACCGTGCAAACCTTGATACCATCGGCCTCAATCATGGGGAGTAACCGCCCGAGATGCTCCTCGTCGTGCACCTGTTCACTTGCAATCTCGATTTTGCCGCTCGGTGTTGCGAACTTGCGGTCTTCCCAGAGCACCAGCGGTTCGTCGCTGACGTGCGTCCATCCCTTGTCTTTTAACGCGGTCCAGTCGAGCCCAAGATCGCAGTCCTTTAACATCTCATCGATGATCGACTGATCCTTTTCATAGAGTTCTGCTGTCTCGTACCCCGTTGCCTGGACAGCCGGCGGAAGATTTCCTGACTGGGCAGGGAGTCGCCCATTGGCTCGGCGCATTTGACTTGGGGATCGATGGTCAAATGGAAATACGAACAGCACAGATCATCAAACTCCAGGAAGCTGGCGGCCGGAAGTACAATGTCGGCATAAGCTGCTGTATCCGTCATGAAACAGTCCACAACAACGGTATAGAGATCTTCGCGGACAAGCCCCTGACGCATTTTGCTCTGGACCGGGTTCGAAGCAACGGGATTGCAGTTCCAGGCCACATAGGCGCGAACGATGTCACTGTCTTGCAAGAGTTCTGACAGATCCATCTGGCTGACCGGTGTGGGTGCGCTGCCTTCCTCTTCCGGTTCAATTGCAGGCGACGCGCCTGAGCGGCCGGCGATGCCGAACGTATCATTAAGGAAGTAGGCACCAGTTCCAGGTTTGCCGATATTGCCGGTAAAGGCGGGCAGCATAGCGCAACTGCAAAAGATTTCGCCTCCCGACGGCTGGCGCTGCAGGCCCTGGCCGAGCTAGAGAAGAGACGGACCATTGCCGTAAAGAACGGCTGCTTCTTCGATCAATGCTGTCGGTACGCCAGTTTATTGTTCGGCCCAATCGGGTGTGCATTCAGCTATTTGCGCCGCGACATCGTCATAGCCGATCACGTGCCCCTGGATGAATTCCATGTCCAGAAAACCCTCGCGCTGGAGCACCTGCAGCATGGCGAAGGCAAGCGCTGCGTCTGAGCCGGGGCGCACTTGCAAATGCAGATCAGCGTTTGCGGCTGTCACATGCCGCATGGGATCAATGACAATCACCTTGGCTTTGTGTTCCTTCAGCCAGTGCTGGTCTACATGCAGAGCAGAGACCGACGGGTTGGCGCCCCACACCAGAATGCATTTGCTGTCGCGTGCGGTGCGCGGGTCAGATCCGTTGAGCGAGCTGCCAAACACATAACCCCAGGCGGTATGTCCGGCATTGTTGCAGATGGTGTCCGGGTTGACCTCGGTTGCGCCAAGATGCTCGAAGAATCGCGACGGGAATTCACCGGCAATGAGGGAACAGGTCCCGGTGTAGTGGGTGTTGAAGATGTTCTGGGTGCCGTGAGCGTCGAGGTCTGGTGAAAACGTGCGGCGATTTCAGTTAGCGCCTGATCCCACTTATGGCTTCAAATTTGCCGTCCCCCTTGGCCCCAATCTGGCGCATCGGGTAAAGCAGGCGGGTGTCTTCTGATCGCCACGCGTGAAATCTCTCCATCACGCAAGGCGACTGCGATGCCGCAACCGTCATAACAATGGCGCGGGCACGTGGTCAGTATCGTTTCTTTTGAGTTTGCCATTCAGGCACTGTGCCAAGATCGGCCTCGATATGTCGAGGCCAATATGGGCGACGGTGGTCGATCAGTCCGGGGACCGGGATTTACGTTCCTGCTCCCATCCTTCTTTTATCCGGGTGCAGGCTCTTGGCGAGGATGTGGTCGGAGTTTCCGATGACGTGGCTGCTGGAACCGACAATGAGTGGATCGAAGGTGCCGACCACGTCTTCGTCTTTGCCTTCGTAGGGCATGGAGCAGAGCAGATGCTGCATGCAGTTGAGGCGCGCGCGTTTCTTGTCGTCTGATTTCACCACCACCCAGGGCACATCCGCCGTGTCCGTATAGAAGAACATTGCTTCCTTGGCCTCGGTGTAATCATCCCATTTCTCCAGAGATGCACGATCAACAGGCGACAGCTTCCACTGTTTTAGCGGGTCGGTTTCGCGCGCCTTGAACCGCCGGTGTTGCTCGGCCTGGGTCACGGAGAACCAGTATTTGAACATGTGAATGCCGCTGCGCACCAGCATGCGCTCAAACTCCGGGCACTGGCGCATGAACTCCAGATAATCGTTGGCACCGCAGAAACCCATGACGCGTTCCACGCCTGCGCGGTTGTACCAGGAACGGTCGAAAAACACGATTTCGCCACCTGCCGGCAAGTGGTTCACATAGCGCTGAAAATACCATTGGCTGAGCTCACGCTCGGTTGGTTTGGGCAGGGCGACCACGCGGGCACTTCTTGGATTGAGATGCTCCATGAAACGCTTGATCGTGCCGCCCTTGCCCGCGGCATCCCGGCCTTCGCAAAGAATGACGATACGCTTTCCCGTTTCCTGCACCCAGCTCTGAAGTTTCAGAAGTTCAACCTGAAGCTCCAGTTTGCGGGCTTCATATTCGGCTTTAGGCATTTTGTCCGAATAGGGATATTCGCCTGTTTCAAACGCACGGCGGATTGCACCGGCATCGGCAGGCGTTTCCTTGTGCTGCTTCAGGAGAGGACTCGCCCCATTTAGCTTCTTGGATGCAGGCGGTTTTTGCGCTTCGGCTCGCGATTGGGCTGGCATGGGATGTTTTCTCTCACTTTACCTTGATCTTGATTTTCTTTTCGGCCGGCTCAGCGGCTTTCACCTTTTCCACTATGACCGTCAGAACGCCGTCCTTGAGATCGGCTTCGACCGCGTCCTGATTGGCGTCGGGTGGGAGGCGGAAGGTGCGCTGGAATGCGCCGTATTCGCGCTCGGAAAAGAAATAGGTGTCGCCTGTTTCCTTGTGCTCGGAACGCTTTTCGCCCCGAACCGTCAGGGCATTGTCGTGAGCGGAAATTTCTACGTTCTCCGCGCTGATGCCCGGCAGTTCGACAATGATCTTGTAGCTTTCCTTTGAGGCAGACGCTTCGGATTTCGGGGCGAACCAATCCGCCACCTTGCGCCCAAGATTGCGCAATGGCTCATAAAAATCCGGCAACCAGCCTGCAGTGTGTGTTTGTTCAACCATAAAACGAACCTCCTGTCTGGATGTTGAGTGTTTACCTGGACTGAACTATGGCGGAAGTTTCGAATGCGGGAATTGATCCTGGTCAAAGGATCAGCGCGCGTATCAAATCATTTTGTTTCAAGGTTCACAACGCGAGCGACCAGGTATGAAATTACGCAAATGGCAAACTCTGTTCAGTCTATTCCTCTTCGCCGGTGTGGCGATTTCCGGTACCGGTTTCATGGCTAACGCCGAGGAGCCCTAGCGTGTCCTGTTGTATCAACAATTGCTGGCAGAAGAAAAATGCGACGTGACGCTGTTGAGCGATCTCAGCGTGAAGCAGGAGGACAGGGGCGTCAGCGTAATCGCCCGGACCCATTGTCTGGACGCGCGCCGCTTTGATGTATTGTTGAAACCCGGCGACTCCAAATATGAGATATCAGCCTGCGCCCCGACCTATTGCTGAGCACCTGCCGGTGACGACAGGCCGAGCGCACGGATGGCCCAGGGTAAGGCGTGTTGCAATTGTTGCTTCTGCATCTCGCGGATATGGGGGGCATCAGCGATCTTGGCCCGCATGGGCCGCGAAATAGCCTGAAACAAAGGCTGCGATTTCGGGCTCACCTCCAATGATGACTTCAGGCTCAGGTCCCGCTTCAGCGGTGAGACTTGGCAGCCAGAAGCCTATATCCAGTTTCGGGTTGCCAATGCAGGTGCCATTCCAGTCAATCAATTTTGCAGAAGCGCCGGTCAGGCAAATGTTGTCGCTTCTGATGTCAAAATGGGTCAGGGCCTTGCCGGACATCGGGCAACCGCTTTCTGCTTCAATCAGCTGAGGCAGTGCATGATCCAGCCAAGTGCGGGAGGCCATGCCGAGGGACAAAAACGGCACCGGGTTGCTCGCGACATCAGTCCAGCTTGGCGCCGGCATCCCGCCAACGTTCAGATAGGCGGCAGGTCTGCCGAAGTGCCATGCATGTCTCCAAGGGTTTGGAGAACTTGTTCTATGTAACCTCTGTTCCAGGGGGGGAGGCCAGTGGAACTGTGTTGCTTCCGTGAGTAAAGTGATAATCTGGCGCATGATTAGAATTTCCGTCACCGAAAATATATCGATCAGCGAAGATGAGCTTGAAGAGAAGTTCGTGCGCGCCATCGTGACGGGATCCTGGGAAAGGCCGCGCGCAATCGCCCGCTGCGGGCCCCGGAGAAACGCTTCAACAAACTGATCTCAAAACGCCGGTTTCGGGTCGAGCAATGCTTCGGCACGATGAAGCGCCTCTTTGGTCTGCATCGCGCCAGATATTTCGGGCTGGCCAAAACACACGCCCAACTGGCGATGGCGGCGATCGGGCAGAACCTGCTCAAAGCCGCAAACAAGGTCACCCTCAACCCGCAAACACCGGCAATCGCATAAACCAGACCACCAGAACCGCTTTGCCTGCCAAAAGGCCAGCGGACCAAACAGAATGCCCAAATCGAAACTCCAACCGGAAATCAAACCGTCATGCAGAGGTCTTATTGTTGGACTTGAGGTCCATCGCGATTGATCGCTTGTTCCTGTTAATGGATGCGAAATTTTCGCTATAGCCTTCTGTTATAGGGGGCCAATAGCGCATATCGTCGCCAGTTGGTTTTTCAACCTTGATGACATCAGCACCGAGGTCCGCCAAAAGCATCCCACAGAATGGACCAGACAGGATATTCGTGAATTCGATTACTCTGATATATTGCAATGGCAACATAAGTTAGTGTCCCCGTATAAAGTTCATTCTCATTTCAATCTCAATTCTTTGCTTGAAGTGATCTGGTAGTCTTTCGCTGCGCGAATATACTTTCACGGTAGGCGAGTATGCGATTTTTAAATCCTGGCCGACCTGCAGTGCGAACGATAGCGGAAGTATCCTCTGAGCGAGTGTCCACATTTGTCAGATTAAACAGTTGTCCAAGTGCGTAGATCGGAAGAGAGCATGCACATTGCAAAGACTGTTGGATCACGTCTTCCCAACTATCCTGAGGAACAATTTCGCGAACAAGGCCAATCTGCAATGCGTGTTCGGCCGAAAATCGTTTAGTGTCGATCAGCAAATCCCGAGCTGCATGTTGACCGACAAGGCGCGTTAGGCGGCGCGTTCCCAATGCTAAATCGAAATTCCAGCCCGGCATTTGGAACTTTGCACACGGTGCGGCAATACGTGACCAACAAGCTGCAGAAAAGTCTACACCCGCTCCAATCCACCTGACCATGGACCAATGCTAACGCTGGGAACGGCAAATGGTGGACTAATTGTAGTAAGTGTTCAATACGCAGGAAACGCCAGAGCAGATCATCATCACTTTGTGCTTCAATATCCGAGAGGTCAAAATCGGTACAGAAATGTCTTCCTTCGCCTCAAATTACGCAGAGCCGAATGTCTTGAGCGTTGCTCAAGATTTCAATCATTTGCTCAACTAACTCGGGTGCCAGTGCGTTCCCAGTCTTGGGGTGACAAAGCGTGAGCGGCAAAAAATCCTCATTCTGTTCTACCCGCAACCCGTCCGTTTCCAAGTGCTTCAGCCTCCGCTACGGAATAGAACTTCAGGTAGCCACAGTGCGATTTTCGGAAACAATAGCACCAAGGCAAGCCCTATTACTTGGATGACCATAAATTGCATCATTCCAACGTAGATATCTTTGAGTTCCCATTCGGGCACAACTCCTTTGATATAGTAGGCAGACAACGCGACCGGGGGCGATAACCACGCTGTTTGAAGACAAATTGCCACAAGTGTGCAGAACCAAACCAAGTCGACCCCAAGTTGAGTGACGACTGGTAAGAAGATTGGAATAACGATGAGAACGATTGGAACCCATTCCAACGGCCATCCTAGAAGAAAGACTGCCGCGAGGATCATTACTATGATCAAATTTGGCGGTAGCTCTAATGCGAGAAGTGTTTCCGCAATCATGGTTGCAGTTCCAAGACGAGCAAACACGGCACCATAAAAGTTTGACGCTGCGACCAACAACAATATCATACTTGATGTAATGATCGTCGCGAACACCGCCCTTTTCAAGTTCTCCCAGGTCAATTTTCTATAACCGAACGCAAGAATGAGTGATCCGAATGCACCCATTGCTGACGCGTCTGTGGGCGTTGCCAATCCAACCAGGATACTCCCCAACACAGCAAAAATCAGAAATGCCAATGGCAGAATGCCGAAGAATAGTTCCCGCGCAATTTGCGCTCCAGATTCTGCCCTTTGATCCAAAGGAAGAACTGGCCCGAGCGCAGGGTTAAGATAACTTCGACCCACGGCATAAAGCGCATACAGACCAGCGAGCATTACGCCTGGAATAACGGCTGCCGCAAATAGCTCAGTTATCGGAACACCGACAACCGGTCCCATAACCACGAGCATGACGCTTGGAGGGATAAGCATCCCTAATGTGCCACCGGCGGCAATTGCGCCCGCACTAAGTCGGGGACTATAACCGCTTTTTATCATGATAGGTGCTGCCATGACCCCCAAAATTGTTACAGCAGCTCCGACAATTCCAGTCGCAGCGGCAAACAAGGTCGCTACAGCCAGGACGACGAGGTAAAGGGAGCCCTTGACCGGTGCCAACAGCAGTTGGAAGCCTGAAAAGAGTCGATTCATTAGACCAGTACATTCAAGTACATATCCCATGAATAGAAACAACGGAACTGCAGCCAACAATGTTTCTGTCATTGTCCCGAAAAATTGATAAGTCATCAGGTAAAAAACGATTTTTCCAAACCCTATATATCCAAATACAACTCCAATGAAAACGAGCGTAAGAGAAATGGGAAAACCGATAAAAATGCAGGTAAATAGTGCAACCAGAGAAAGTAGTCCCAATAATTCTGGTATCATGACCATTTCCCAGTTTTAATAGTTGAAATACATTTCAATGATTCAGAAACGGCCTGAATCATAAGAAGGGCAGCAGTAACGGGAACGATCGTCTTATATGGATAAACGATTGGTAACCAAGGGCTTGTCGTGATCAATTCAGATTGCTCCCATGATTTTGCTGCAAATTCGTACGAAATCCAAAAGAAAAGGGCGAACCCCGGAAAGAACATGAATAGGTACACGATCAGATCGACGGTCGCCTGCGTGCGATCCGACCATAACCGGTAGAAAAAGTCAGTTCGAATGTGGGCGCCTTGCTGAAGCGTAAAGGCTGCACCGAGCATAAAATGTGATCCGTAGAACATGAACGTCATGTCGTAAGCCCACATCGTCGGCGCGTCGAATCCGTATCGAGCAAATACTTCGTAGACCAGCCCCAGCATCATCGGGATGATCAACCATGCGGTGAGCTTGCCGCTCCAGATCGCTATCTGATCGATACGGCGAGCCCACATTTGAACTCCGAATTCAGAATTGTCAGAACAAGGTTCCTTGGCACTTTTGGCCATTGGCATTCACCTATCGTTTGTGGAGGAGTCTTCGGCACCTTGTAGCGACACCGGAGAGAGGAGCCTGCTAATAACAGCCTCCTCTCCCCGGTCATCAGGTAACGCCTCAGGAGTCTATTTTTTTCCGAGGGTAGCGTTACCTAGGGAGTGATATAGATCTAGTTGCTTGGTCCAATATGGCACAACTATATCAGCATGCTTGCGCTGTGACGCTAACACCTTTGCGAAGAATGCATTTTCCTCGGCTGCCTCGGCAGATACTTTCGCAGCAGCACGCAGGAATTCAGGATACAAGTCAGCTGGTGTATCACGAACCGTGACCCCAAACTTCGATCTCAATTCACCAAGAGCAAGTGCATTGCGGTAAATGTGAGCCGACAGGGACTGCATTACCGACGCTTGAGCTGCACCTTGGACGATGGCTTGAAGATCCGGTGACAATCCGTCCCAGAAATCTTTGTTGATTATGATTTCACCAAGATCCGAAGCCTGATGAAAGCCCTGGAGATAATAATTCTTCCAGATTTGCTGGAGACCCAGTTTTATATCCTCTCCAGGATTAATCCATTCGGCTGCATCAATAACCCCTTTCTGAGCTGCCGGAACAATCTCACCACCTGGCAAAGCAACTGCGGAGATACCCATTTCGTGGAATATCTTTCCAGTTAGGCCCGGAGGAGCACGGTATTTGATCTTCTGAAAGTCGGCGAGGTTTTCGATGGGTTCCTTGAACCAACCAAGAGGTTGGCCACCGGATGCGAGAACAATAAGACCCTTAACGTTGACCTTCATGTGGTCATCGTAGAGTTCCTGGTAGAGCTTGTAGCCTTCGCTTTCGTAATACCAAGAAAGAAATCCCAATTGATCCATACCATTGACGCTTGGTTGATCAGCGAACAGGTATGCTGCTGGGTGCTTTCCTGACGCGAAGTGTGGCCAAGTGAACCCCGCTTCTACGACACCATTACTTACGGCGTCATGGATTTCATTGGTTTTGACGATCGCCCCTGCCGGTAGCATCTCGGCCTCGAGCCGACCGCCTGACATTGCTTTCATATTGGCCGCGAAAGTTTTCAAAATGTCCATGTACATACTTCCCGCAGTCAGGGCAGTTTGTACCTTGAACTTCTTTACCTCTGCGGCAGTTGCAGAAAGCGGTGATAATACTAAGACCGACAATACTGCGGTCAGTAGGAGTGGTATTCGAAAACGTCTCATTTTTTCCTCCATGTTTGTGTTGGAACACATAAATTCATGTGCCTTTTGGTAGTTTTCTTTTTATTGTTGTTACAAATCCAATTGGTGTGACAGGTTTCCTTTCGAAGTGTTCTCGATTAACGTTGCGGCGGTTGCTAACAACTTGCGGTCAGTGTTTTTGGCCCCTATCAATTGAACACCAATTGGAAGCCCCTCTGAGAAATCAGCGGGAACAGAAATCGCAGGCATCCCCGCTAGAGTCCAAATTCGCTGCACAGTTCTGTCACCTGTTCCTTTAGCGGCCAGAGGAGCAACTCCTTCTGTAGAAGGTGTTAGGAAAATATCCTGTCCCGACAAAATGTCATTTAGTTGCTCACCAATCTCGGCCGCTCTGCGTTTGCGCGATGCGAAATCTAGCGCGCTGATCTTTAAGCCGCGCTCAATTTGGTCTCGCACTTTTGCATCCATCAGTTCTCCGAATTTGAAAAAATCTGCTTGATGACTTCTGGCCATGTCATGGCATAGGATGTCCATCAAACAGTCATACTCATCGTCGTAGGCATTTGGGAGAGAAAAACTCTGAACTGAAAAACCGCATGATTTTAATCTGTCGGCTGAACGTGTAACGGCAGCTTTTGACGCTTCACTGAATGTTGCATTGCCCCAAGGAGCCAGAACCAGAATTTTTGGCGCATCGTCATCCTGCTCAACGCGCTTCTCGCTGGAGGTTTGGAGAACATCGAATGCCGTCGATAGAAGATCTATTGAGTTTGCGAAAATTCCAACGTGATCGAGTTCCGAAGAAAGCGTCATGACACCATCCAGACTTATCAAAGCTCGAGTCGGCTTGAACCCGATAACACCGCAATAGCCAGCTGGTCGAATTGTCGACCCAATGGTTTGACTACCAATTGCCAGTGGCGCCATCCCTGTGGCAACACTGGCTGCTGAACCACTCGATGATGCACCTGGGGTGCGGTTAAGGTTCCATGGATTCCGAGTTTGGCTTGTGTCGGCTATTGCGTATTCGGTTGACGCCACAGTACCCAAAACAACTGCGCCGGCGCGTTTCAAAGTCTTGACCACAGAACAATCGCTGTCGGGGACACGATCTTGATGTATCTTGGACCCCCAACAGCACCTCAAACCCGCAACATCGAAAATCTCTTTTATCGCCACCGGAATACCGTGGAGAGAACCTCGACTTTCCTGAGAGATGCCATCAATCCTAGCTGTCGACGCGCGAGCTCCATCTTCATCAAAATCCACAAACGCGCGAACCTTTGGGTCGACTTCTTTGATCCGCTGAATGCTACTTTCCACACGATCCACAGCAGAAATTGCAGCCTCATCAAAAAAAGCGGACGACTGCGCTTTTTTGGACTTTGACAGAGCAGCCAACCACCTTCTCCTTCACTCCAGGACCACAATCCGTGATATTAAATCTTAATTTAGAATACATAAAATGAGACATGATGTCACGAATAAAAGTCAATGCCGTCATATTGGCACAAAAAAACCGCGCTTGGTGACAAGCGCGGATTGAGTGATGTGGGTTCTTTAACCTTGCTTAAGTGGAGCTATTTCGTGAGAATTTTACCAATAGTTTCAGACGCGGTATACATTTTTGATAACAGTGAGGGTAACTGCTCGATTGAAAGCCGGGGAACCGGGGCATGTATTCCAAGCCCAGCAACAATCTTGTCATTGTCACCACGTACAGGCACAGCAATTGCAACCAAGCCAACGTAGTCCTCTTGGTCGTTGAGTGAGTACCCTCGGTTGCGGATCTCGGCTAAGTGCGCCTCAACCTGATCTTCATCGACGATGGTCGTGTCTGTAATTTTCTGAAATTCTATTCTCTGCAACGTGCGCACTCGCGTCCGGTCATCCAAATGAGCCAGTAACAGTTTCCCAATTGCGGTTGGGTAAGCTTTTACGCGGCTTCCTGCCTTCAAATGAAAACTCAATGGCCAATGGCACTCCACTCGATCCAGATATACGACATCTGTTCCATCTAATATACCTAGATTACAAGTCTCTCCAATTTGGTCGACCAGATCCGTTAGTACAGAATGTAGTTCGTTTCGCTGAGAAGACATAGTAAGAGCATTCAAAGCAAGCTTGCTGAAACGGTCTCCGATGAAATATCGATCTCTTCCAGGGTCACGACGGAGCATTGCGATATCCGTTAGTTGAGTCACAATCCGATGGACTGTCTGACGAGGTAAGCCGATTTCGGTCGCGATATCCGGAATATTGATGGCTCGAGAACTCGCTGCAACCACCTCCAGAACAGCTATCGCCTTTTGAATTGTTGAACTTGTATCAACGTCCCATGGCATAGGTACTTTTTACTTTCTTTCTTATTCGGAGGCAATTTCCACATTGCGCAATTTAGCATGAATTCTAATCTATGTCCCTAAAAATTGTTACCTAAAAACTCATTTTTTTAAAATTATTCTTTGAATGCAAAAAAACACACATATTTCTGGGTTAGAGAGAATTCGTAGGGGTATCAAAGGCAAGCGTCAACATTTCGTCCCATTCGAAGCGAAACCAAAATAAATAAACAGAGGCGCTAAGGGGAAGGGATCACATGCTCAGTCCAATCGATGCCAGTCTCGTTTGGGACTTTTTTGCGATCATTCTGGCGGACATTGTTTTGTCAGGAGACAATGCGATCATAATTCGAATGGCAGTTTTGAGCTTATTCCGTTGAAAAAGTCGCCGGATTGATGGCCATTTTGGGTGATTCAGTTTTCCAAGTGATTTGGGAGACTGAATGCGATGATGGGTCCAGGAAAAGAAGCTGAAGCCGGCCTGTTTTATGATTTCAGCCTTGAAGATCACGTTCCTGCAGATCATCTGTTGCGTTGCCTTGATCGATTTGTTGATCTGGGTAGTATCCGCAAACATTTGGCGCCGTATTACAGCTTAACTGGAAGACCATCGATAGAGCCCGAGTTGATGCTCCGCATGTTGTTAGTCGGTTACATCATGGGCATTCGGTCGGAGCGTCGGCTTTGTGATGAGGTTCATCTGAACGTGGCCTCCCGCTGGTTCTGTCGGCTCGATCTGACAGGCGCCGTTCCCGATCATTCTACTTTCTCCAAAAACCGGCATGGCCGCTTTCGTGAAAGTGACCTGTTGCGCCGTGTGTTTGAGCTGGCAGTCGCCAGATGCCTTGAAGAAGGGTTGGTCGGCGGCCAACGGCTGGCCGTCGATGCCAGTCTGATCGAAGCCGACACCAACCGGCAGAATTCGTCCCCTTTGTCGGATTGGACACCCGACATGACTGATCCCCAGACAACGCCTCGTGCGGTGCTTGAATATCTGGAGACATTAGAGGAAGCGGCCTTTGGTGCCGCCACACCTGTGCAACCCAAGTTCACTTCCCATTCCGATCCCGCGTCTCAATGGACGGCGGCTCGCAAGGGGCCTGCATATTTTGCCTATTCGTCCCATTATATGATCGATACCGATAACGCAGTGATTTTGGACGTTGAGGCCACGCGATCCGTTAGACAGGCCGAGCTGGGTGCCATGCAAACCATGCTCGATAGGACCAATGAGACTTGCGACATTCATCCAGAACGCATGATCGCAGACACCGCTTAGGGTACAGGCCGCCCATTGCTTGAATGGCGGCTTCAAGAGCGCGGCAGCGCTCCTCACATTCCAGTGGTCGACAAATCCGGGCGAACGGACGGAACATTCCAGAGATCTGACTTTACCTATGATGCAGATAACGACGCCTACGTCTGCCCCGGTGGCAAAGAGCTCAAACAGTATCGCCGCGCCTGCAAAGCACCAGGAACACCGAAGCCTGCCAAATAGGGAGGGCTTCGTTATCGCGCTCGCAAGGCCGATTGTGAGGCCTGCTCACTAAAGCAACGATGCTGTCCAAAAGAGCCGCAACGCAAAGTTACAAGAGCCATCCATGAAGCCTCCCGTGATAGAGCACGTAACATCACCAAGACCATCGATTATGCTATATCATGCAAACTGCGCAAAAGGGTGGAGATGTTGTTCGCTCATCTCAAACGCATCCTGAAACGCGATCGGCTCCGATTGCGTGGCCCCTGCGGCGCAAAAGACGAATTCCACCTCGTTGCAACCGCCCAGAACCTCAGAAAACTTGTAAAAATAATCCCGCAAGCCAGTCCAACAGCCTGATCACAAAGAAGGCCAAGGAAATCTCAAATTCCAGAGCACCTTCAAACCAATTCAGCAATCAGTTTTGCAACGGAATAAGCCATATCCTTCTGACCTTCGCAAAAAGACAGTTGCTTGGGGAGTCGCTATCGCTGCTATTCTTCGAATCATCTTTTCACTCGGTGCAACCTATTTGATCGCTGTTCCAAGTCTACGCTTTGTCGGGGGAGGGGGTCTTTTGATTTGGGTGTGCTGGCCTCTGTTCCGATAAATTAGAGAAGGAATGTTGGACAAACTTGATCCAGATGCGCAGGATTCAAGTCAAGGTAGCCAACCAAAAACTCGCAGACGCACTCTCAGGTCCGCCCTGCTTTCGATCACGGTTGCCGCCGTGTCGATGTCTCTCGATAACGTTCTTGCGGTTGCTGCAATAGCAGATGGCAATTTGTGCAACGTTAATCGTTGGGCTCCTCACAAAGTTCCCAATAATCTCTTGGCTTGGACTGCTTGTGCTCATCTACGTGGCCTTTGAGCTTGTCTATAAGGGTTGGGCAGATGTCCATCCGATCATTAGTTCTTTCTGACCTTTCCGGCAATACTCAACGCAAAACCATCTTAGAGTCTGATTTGCAACTGGTTGAGTGAATTCAGCCGGTTGTGGTTCTGTTCGCTTGTGAAACTGAATGGAGATCACGATGGCCTGGACCGACCTCACTCGCCGCCAACATGCCCGAACGGGCGGCAGGTATGCAAGCGACCTGACCGCCGCGGAAGGGGCGATCATTGAACCTTTGATGCTGTCGCACACGTCCACCGGCAGGCCGCGCAAGACCGACCTTGCGCCCTGTGTTCGATGCGCTCCTTTACATTGCGACAACCGGTTGCCAGTGGCGGCTGTTGCCGAACGCCTTTCCACCGGTTTCGACGGTGCGGGGGTATTTTCAGGGCTGGCGCACTGACGGACGACTGGACGAGATGACCCGCGCGCTTGTCGGGATGGCGCGTCTGGCCGAGGGTCGCAAGCGCCCTATCGTCACCGACACGCTTGGCTTGCTGGTCGGATGGGTGGGGCACAGTGCCGGGTTCCAGGACCGGGACGGTGCGCCGGATGTGCTGAAAGCCGTGGCCGTGCGGTTTGCCATGTTGCGCCCTATTTTTGCCGATGGCGGCCAGGCCGGGCCAAAGCTGCGCGACGCCTTGAAAGCCATCGGGCGCTGGACCGTTGAGATCGTCAAACGCTCCCACATAGCCGGGGGCTTTCAAGGGTCTCCCCCGCCGTTGGGTCGTCGAACGCACCCTTGCCTGGCTCGGACGATGCCGCCGTCTGTCAAAAGACCGGGAAAAAATCCATCGCAAGCGCGGCGGCCCGGATCACCATCGCACACATCCGACGCGTCACCAGACATCTCGCAAGGGCAGGAAAACCCTGAAATAGTTTTGAACCAGACTCTCAGGCCCTTTCAACCCGGCTGCTCTCTGGATCCATGCAGACAAAGCAGGATTTCCGATGTCTGCAACTGTTGGCGGTCGTGATGACTATGATGCTTCGCCCCTTCGCGGCCTTGCCAGGACGAGCGAAGATCTCCATCAGGCCCGGCGTTTGCTTTCGCTTGCTTGTGTTTATGACGGCATGAGCCGGGCGGATGCGGCGAAGGGGGGAAGGACCGGCAGAGCCTGAGGGACCGGGGGCACCGGTTCAACGAAGCCGGGCCCGAAGGGGTTGTTCGACCGCCGGGTCCTGCGGTGCCAGATGCGAATGCGGCCCCGATGGCTGAACTTGCTGAGATCATCGAACCCGGCCCCTGCCTTGAGCATGACGCTTGAGCATGACGGGGGGTCCGCTGGAGACGACTTGACCTTCAACAGGGGAGCGAAGACCGGTGCGGTGTTGTCTCTCACGAGAGGACCCTCTCCAGGCTGCTTGCAGCGCCCGGCTTTTCCCGCCTCACCGGGCGCCCGCAACACCCGGCCCAGGATCCAAGCCAAGACCCGGACCTCATGGAGGCTTTCAAAAAAACGTCCCCCAAAGCCTTGCTTCCCCTTTGAACCACGGTCCGGCAGACAAGCCGATCGAGCTCTGGGTTCAGGACGAGGCCCGCATCGGCCAGAAGACCGGCCGCGTCCGCATCCGGGTGCGCAAGGGGACGAGACCGCGATGGCCGGCCGATCAGCGTTACAAATCGGCCTGCCTGTTCGGCACGGTTTGCGCAGACAGGGAGACCGGCGCGGCCCTGATGCTGCCATGGTGCCATGGGGGCGGACACTGGAACAAGGAACCTGCCTCTCAAGGAGATCAGCCGGCCCGTTGCAAAAGGCGCTCAGGCGGCCGTCCTGATGGCCCGCGCGCCGGGGCACACATCCGGCGAGGTGAAGGGACCGAAGACCCTGATCTTCCTGCCCGCCAGATCACCGGAGCTCAATCGGGTCGGGAAGGTCTGGCAATCTCTTCGGGAGAACGGGCTCTCCAACCGCCTCTTTGAAGATCAGGCAGACGGTCTTGCCACCGGATGTGATGCCTGGACCCGGCTCATGAAAGAACCAATGGCAATTCAATCAGGCGCATCTCGCGATTGGACCCAAAACGGGCAAACCTGAGACCCGTTAGTATTAGGCGAGTGAGGGACTTGCCGGGTTAGCAAGAATCTGGTTTGAAAATCTGCAGATTGACAGCAGTTTCTGCAACGTGCCGTATTGAGACTGGCGGTGAATTTTGGAATTGCGTTGCTCTTGGTGGTTGCAGTGGTAAAATATCTGCAAAGCGGCTAAGTGTTAAATGCGGAAGCGCGAAAAGAGGCGATGTTCTGGTGGCTGCCGTGCAGGCTAGGCAGCACTCTTTAGGGTAGATTAAGGGTTAGGGAACGCATGTCAGTATCAACGCCGCTTCTCGATAGCGTGAAGCTTCCTTCTGACCTTCGGAAGCTCAAGCCGAAGCAGCTTCGGCAGCTCGCTGATGAGTTACGGGCAGAAACGATTCACGCCGCATCTGAGACCGGTGGTCACTTTGGTGCTGGCCTTGGTGTTGTCGAGCTGACTGTTGCACTCCATTACGTGTTCAATACGCCAGACGACCGGTTGATTTGGGATGTGAGCCATCAGGCTTACCCGCATAAAATTCTGACCGGGAGGCGGGATCGGATCCGTTCAATTCGCCAAAAAGACGGGCTTTACGGTTTCACCAAACGAACCGAAAGTGAATACGATCCATTCGGCGCAGCTCATTCATCCACATCAATATCTGCAGGCCTGGGCATGGCGCTGGCCCGGGATATGGCTGGCGGAGACAACAATGTTGTCTGCGTGATGGGTGACGGTGCGATGAGCGCCGGTATGGCTTACGAGGCCATGAACAATGCAGGGGCTTTGGACAGCCGTCTTGTTGTCATTCTGAATGATAACCGTATGTCGATTGCGCCTGCCGTGGGTGCGCTTACAAACTACCTGTCCTGGTTGACATCTTCCCGGCCATTTTTGTCTCTGCGGGACATAGGCAAGCATTTCGCGGAAAGGTTCCCGAAATATATCCAGGAAACGGCGGAACGGGCTGATGAATTCGCCCGCACGATGCTGTTTGGTGGAACGCTGTTCGAAGAGCTTGGTTTCTACTATGTGGGGCCGGTTGACGGGCACAATATTGATAGTCTTGTGCCAATTCTCGAGAACGTCCGGGATGCGGACAGCCTCGGGCCGATCCTCGTTCACGTTGTGACGGAAAAAGGCAAAGGCCATCCTTTCGCTGAGCCGCACAAGGAAAATTACCACGCCGTTGCCAAGTTCAATTCCCAGACCGGCGAGTTTCAGAAAGCCGCCACCAATGCACCCAGCTATACCTCCATTTTTGCCCGGGCTCTGATCAAGGAAGCAGAAAAGGACGAGAAGATCGTTGCGATTACGGCGGCAATGCCTTCAGGCACGGGCGTCGACAAATTTACGGAAGAATTCCCTGATCGCAGCTTCGATGTAGGCATTGCCGAACAACATGCGGTGACATTCGCGGCCGGTCTGGCCACCGAGGGCTACAAGCCGTTTGCTGCGATCTATTCGACCTTCCTTCAACGGGCCTATGACCAGGTTGTTCACGATGTAGCGTTGCAGTCTTTGCCTGTTCGGTTCGCGATTGATCGTGCGGGACTCGTTGGCGCCGATGGTGCGACCCACGCGGGCAGCTTCGATCTCACCTATTTGTGCTGCTTGCCGAATATGGTGGTGATGGCGGCCGCAGATGAAGCAGAGCTCATGCATATGATTGCAACATGTGTTGCGATTGATGATCGCCCTTCTGCCGTCAGGTTCCCGCGCGGTGAAGGGGTTGGCGTTGAATTGCCCAATGAAGGTGTTCCGCTCGAAATTGGCAAGGGCCGGATCGTTCGGGAAGGTTCCAAAGTCGCTTTATTGTCCTTGGGCACAAGGTTGCAGGAATGCCTGAAAGCTGCCGACGAGCTGCAGGCCAGCGGTCTAACTACGACGATCGCAGATGCGCGCTTTGCCAAACCGCTGGACGAAGCGTTGATCGAACAACTTGCTGCAAACCACGATGTGTTGATCATGATCGAAGAAGGTGCCGTGGGCGGTTTTGGTTCACATGTGCTGAATCATCTTGCGAAAGCGAACCTGCTGGACGTTGCCCGTGTCCGTCCCATGACGATCCCGGACATGTTTGTTTCTCACGGCGGTCCGTCTGAGCAATACACGGAAGCTGGTCTTATGGCTGCGGATGTGGTTGCCGAGGTGTTTTCCGCGCTGGATGATGAACCTGCCAAAGCGAAGGCCTAAGCGACCATTTCTGGTGCGGTCTAATCATGACGCAAAACAAGCTGGATGCCGTTTCTGTAAAGGACGCCCATAAGCGTATTGCAGAGCAGGTGCGGGGTGCCTCCACCTCGTTTTACTGGGCGATGCGTTTGTTGCCGAAAGAGCGGCGACAGGCAATTTTCGCAGTCTATGCATTTTGCCGGGAAATTGATGATATTGCCGACGATAATGATGTGTCTCTCGAAGAACGCTGGGTTGGTTTGAAAAAATGGCGTGAAGAGATCGACCGGATCTACCAAGGCAAACCGAGCAATCCGGTTGGCCGTGTTCTGAGTGATGCTGTTGCGACATACGAACTGCGCAAGCAGGATTTCATTGCTGTTATTGACGGCATGGAGATGGATGCCGGGACTGCGATTTGTGCGCCGCATCGCGAGATCTTTAACATTTATTGTGACCGCGTGGCCTGCGCTGTCGGCCGTCTCTGCATCTACATTTTCGGGCAGCCCGATGCCCGCGGCCATGCTTTGGCGGATGCCCAGGGCAAGGCACTGCAGATGACCAATATTTTGCGAGACGTTCATGAAGATGCCGAGCGTGGTCGGTTGTATTTGCCGATGGAATCCCTGGAAGAGAAAGGCATCTTTCTGACCAAACCGGAAGATGTTTTGCGTCACCCGGCTTATCCCTCAGTCTGGCGCGCACTGGCCTCTGAAACGGCGGGATGGTATCTGGAGGCCGAAGCGGCCATGGCGACCTGTGATCCAAAAGCGGTCCGGCCTGCGCGGATTATGCTTGATGTCTATCAGGAGAATTTCAAACGTATGCGTCAGCTGTCAGATCATCAGATTGCAGATCCTCAATTCAGTATGCGTTTGACAAGCAAAGCCACCAAGCTTCTTTTGGCGCTTCGGCACGGATTGTTTTAGTTCATGCCCACTGCTCACGTTATCGGTGCTGGCCTGTCAGGGCTCTCCAGCGCGATTCGTTTGGCAGATGACGGATACCAGATACAGATTTACGAGGCCGCAGGACAGGCGGGCGGACGTTGCCGTTCGTTCCATGATGCCTCACTTGACGCGCTGATTGACAATGGCAACCATCTGCTCTTGTCCGGCAACACGTCGACAATGAGCTATCTTGAAAGAATCGGGACAAAGTCGGAATTGGTTGGACCAGATGAGGCAAAACTGAACTTTGTCGACCTCAAATCTGGACAAAGATGGACATTCCGGCCCAATCGCGGACGAATTCCGTGGTGGATTTTCGATAAATCCAGGCGTGTTGCCGGCACCAGTGCACACGACTATTTTTCAGCAGCTGGGCTGTTAAATGCCAAGCTTGGGGATGTTTTCACCGACATCGTTCCAGCAAAGGGGGCTCTTTACGAGCGTTTTTGGGAACCGCTTGTGGTGGGCGCCTTGAACATCGCGCCAATTGAAGCGGCGGCGATCCTGTTGAAGCCGGTGTTGCTGGAGACCTTCGCGAGAGGCGCAGACGCCTGCCGTCCCATGATCGTCAAGACGGGCTTGGGGCTGACCTTCATCGACCCTGCGCTTTCCCTATTGGAGCAGGTTGGTGCAAGGATCCGGTACGGGACCCGAGTGAAGCGTCTAAATTTTTATGATCGTAAAATCAAAGGGTTAGAAGTTTCGAAAGAAGTTGTCGAGGTCGCGGATTCGGATGTTGTTGTTTCGGCGGTTCCTCAATGGATCGCCTCTGATTTGTTGCCGGACTACTCGGGGCCCACAAGTGCAGAACCGATCGTGAATGTGCATTACAGGCTGGATGAGCCTGTGGATACGATGGACCAAGACCCTGTGCTGGGTGTGATTGGCGGCATGGCCCAATGGATATTTGTGAGAGGCGAGATCATTTCAGTCACAATATCCGCGGCGGCCAAAGAGAGTGAATTGTCCGGTGAAGACATTGCTAAGAGGGTCTGGGACGATGTTGCACAGGCGTTGGATTTGGAACACGAGGCGCTGCCGAAGTGGCGTGTTGTCAAAGAGCGACGTGCGACTTTTCTTCAAACACCTCAAGAGGTTAGGCGCCGGCCTGCTACCAGAACTCAGTATCAAAATCTGTATCTGGCTGGTGACTGGACTGACACAAGATTGCCAGCAACAATTGAAGGTTCGATCCGCTCCGGAGAGCTTGTAGCGGTTGCTGTCAGATCTGCGGCCTGAGGAGCGCAAATTCAGTTCTGATTTGATTGCCATATTGTTGGCACAGGAAGAGGTCTATTTCGTTGACATGTAACGAACTTAAGCCCAATCAGGGCATTGAGTGATTCGCTGAAACGACAGTTAGGTGACAATGAGCTCATTCATCGGCAAGAACGAAAAAGTTGAGGCGCTCGTCGTTCTTGAAGGAGCACCTGAACCAGCTAACGAGAATACTGCTGCTCCATCTCTTATCGAGTTGCGCCGGATCATTGAAGATACATCCTCTAAGTTGGCGGATTTGCAGCACGATGACGGACACATTGTTTTCGAGCTGGAGGCTGATGCCACAATTCCTTCAGAATACGTTTTTCTGAATCACTTTCTCGGCGATCTGGAGCCTGAAATCGAGGCGGAATTGGGTGAGTATCTGCGGAGTCTTCAGTCCGACAGACATGGTGGATGGCCACTCTTTTATGACGGCGATTTCAATATTTCTGCCTCTGTAAAAGCCTATTTCGCTTTGAAGCTGATCGGCGATGATGCTGAAGCAACACACATGAGACGGGCGCGTGAAGCGATCTTACACCACGGTGGCGCAGAGACGGCGAATGTTTTTGCGAGATACACGCTTGCGCTTTTTGCTCAAGTGCCGTGGCGCGCCGTGCCCGTCATGCCTGTCGAATTAATGCTGATGCCTCAATGGTTTCCAGTCAATATGTGGAAGTTTTCATATTGGTCGAGGGTTGTCATCGCCCCTCTCCTAGTACTGGCTGCGTTGAAACCGAGAGCTGCCAATCCGCGAGGCATCGGTTGTCAGGAGTTGTTTCGCACGGCGCCGGCCGAAATCCGCAAATGGCACATCAATCCAACCGGATCCAAGTGGGGAGAGTTTTTTCTGAAGCTTGACCAGGTTCTTCAAATAGTTGAGCCGTATTTTCCAAGACGGAGCAGAACAAAATCGATTCAGGCCGCATTCGAATTTATCCGAGCTCGGCTCAACGGAACTGACGGGATTGGCGCCATTTTTCCTGCAATTGCAAACACTGTTATGATGTTCCATGCGTTGGAAGTCAGCCCAATTGATGAGAGTTTTCAGACTGCCAAAGCGGCCGTGAAAGGCCTGTTGACCAAATCGTACCAGTCCGCCGAGACTGGCGCGCCAATGCGGTACTGTGAACCGTGTAAATCGCCAGTGTGGGACACGGCTTTGGCTGCATACGCGTTGGCCGAAGTCGATCATGATGCAAATTCGGAAAAGTTGCTTTCTGCTTGCGACTGGCTTGCAGAGCTACAAATTACCGATTTGAGCGGCGACTGGGCTGTTAATGCGCCCGACCTGGCCCCTGGCGGGTGGGCCTTTCAATACCGAAATGATCACTATCCGGATGTGGATGACACGGCGGTTGTTGGAATGCTGCTGCACCGGACCGATCCCAGCAGGTATGAGACTGAAATTACGCGTGCTCAAGTGTGGATAGAGGGGATGCAGAGTTCAAACGGAGGCTGGGGTGCTTTCGACATTGATAACAATGCTGATTTCCTAAACTCGATCCCGTTTGCTGATCACGGAGCGTTGCTTGATCCGCCAACGTCTGATGTAACGGCGAGGTGCATTTCCTTCCTTTGTCAAATCGGCTTTGATCAGACTAACCCTACCATCCAGCGGGCCATCGAATTCATCAAAAGCGAGCAGGAAGATGATGGGTCCTGGTTTGGCCGTTGGGGTACCAACTATATCTATGGAACGTGGTCGGTGCTGTGTGCTTTGAACGCAGCTGGTGAGAACATGAATAGTGCCTATATTCGACGGGCAGTCTCTTGGCTTCTGGCACACCAAAAGAAAGATGGCGGATGGGGCGAAGATGGCGCCACATATTGGCAAGAAAGGCGCTCAGAAGCCAAAACCAGCACGCCTTCACAAACGTCGTGGGCCGTATTGGGGCTTATGGCGGCCGGCGAGACGAACCATCCAGCAGTTGCTCGTGGAATTAGTTTTTTGAAAGATCATCCGCGGGATGGGGCTCGTTGGGAAGAACCATGGTTTACCGCAGTCGGATTTCCTCGGGTATTCTATTTGAGATATCATGGATATAGCGCATTTTTCCCGACTTGGGCGCTGTCAAGATACCGTAATTTGAAACGGACCAATTCCGGGAAAGTTGCTTGGGGCATCTAGGCACGTGATCTCTCTGATGCGTCTGAGGATTTTATGGGCAGGATCGGCATAATTACAGGTATGCCTTTCGAGGCCAAAATTGTTGAATACTCCGCCAGAAAAAACAACTGGGGTGAATTTTCACCAGTTTGCGAATCTGGGGGCATAGGCGGGTATTCTGCAACTGCAATCGTCCATAGTTACTTTGAACAAGGGATTGATTCCGTGGTCAGCTTCGGAATTGCTGGCGGATTAGACCCTCATCTGAAAAGCGGTACGGTTGTGCTTCCAAAGTTAATTTGTTCTGAGAGTGGAAACCCAATCAGAACGACCGATATGTGGCGGAACGAAATACAATCTGTTTTGCAGGATGATCTTCCAGTTGCAACAGCTGATCTTTATTCTTCCGAAAACATGATTTCTGATGTTGCTGCAAAGAAGGATCTATTTGAGCATACGGAAGCAGTTGCAGTCGATATGGAGAGTGCTGTGGTTGGGACTGCTGCTAAGGATCTTGGGATGCGTTTTTTAGCAATTCGAGCTATCGCGGATAGCGCACTTCATGAGTTGCCTGAGGCAATACAGGCCGCAAACGATTTTGATGAGTTTTCGTATCGACGTTTGGCAGGTTCAGTGTTGAAGAACCCTCGTCAAATAATGTCATTGATAGAAACAGGTTTACTGACACGCAAAGCCAGCATTTCGTTGAAAAAAGTGTGCCAATTGGCAGGTGCCAATATGGCCCGGAATTGACGGCCAAATTTGAATTCCAGCCGGTCTGCCGACTGTGTGAACCGCGCTTATACCAATGGCGTGCTTGATTGTCTCTCAGGCCTTTTCAACCCGGCTGCTCTCTGGATCCATGCAGACAAAGGAGGATTTCCGATGTCTGCAGCTGTTGGCGGTTGTGATGACTATGATGCTTTGCCCCTTTGCGGCCTTTCCAGGACGAGCGAAGATCTCCGTCAGGCCCGGCGTTTGCTTTCGCTAGCTTGTGTTTATGACGGGATGAGCCGGGCGGATGCGGCGAAGGGGGGTGGGGTGGCCCGGCAGGGCCTGAGGGACCGGGGGCACCGGTTCAACGAAGCCGGATCCGAAGGGCTGTCAGAGGTGGTCTCGGGATTTCGGAGTTGTTAAGGTGGCTCGTCCAATGAGAGAGACGCTCCAAGATGACGAAGAGAAAGAACCATTCGCCAGAGTTCAAGGCCAAGGTTGCGCTTGAGGCGATCCGTTAAGATATGACGCTGGCAGAACTGTCGAAGAAGTACGGTGTGCACGCGACCCGGATCAGCACGTGGAAGCGGGCAGCGATCCAAAATAGGGCATCTGCGTTTACACGGCGGGGGGCCGATCCGGCTGCGGTCAATACGGCCGGGATCGAGAAATTGCATTCCAGGATCGGTCAGCTTGTCGTCGAGCGGGATTTTTGGGCCGATGCCTCGTTTCAACTGCTCGGGACGCGCGGCAAAAAATGGTGAGCAAGGATCATAAGCTGAGCCTTCGCCGTCAGTGCGCGTTGCTGACGCTGACGCGGTCCAACCTGGACTATCCCCCGAAGGGCGAGAGCACAGAGAAGCTGCGGTTCATGGCAATCATCGATAAGCAGTTCCTGGAAACGCCCTGGTACGGATCACGCCAGATGGCGTGGTACCTGCAGCGTCAAGGCCACAAGTGTGGGCGGCATCGGGTCCGGAGGTTGATGCGCCTCATGAGGCTGGTTCCGATCTACCAGGGGCCCCAACACCAGCAAGAAACATCCGCAACATAGGATATGGCCGTATCTGCTGAGGACCGTGGTGATTGAACGGTCTGACCAGGTCTGGTGTGCGGATATGACCTACATCCCCCTGCGCAGAGGGTTCCTGTATTTGGTGGCCATCATGGATTGGTACAGCTGCAAGGTACTGGCCTGGCGGCTGTCAAACACGCTGGAGGCCGAATTCTGCGTTGATGCTTTGAAAGAGGCGCTGGCCAAGCACGGGCAAGCCGGAGATATTCAACCCCGATCAGGGGAGCCAATTCACCAGCGCAGACTGGATTGATGTGCTGAGCGACGCGAAGGTCGAGATCAGCATGGACGGCAAGGGGCGCTGGATTGACAACAGGATGATCGAGCGCCTGTGGCGGTCGCTGAAGTATGAATGCATCTATCTGCATGCCTTTGAGACTGGCTCAGAGGCGAAGGCCGGTATCCGCAAATGGCTAACCGACTGCAACGTCGAGCGACCGCATCCGGTCCACGGCATCTTGACCTCCGACGAGGTCCATGCCAGCAAAACCGAACCCATGAAAATGGCAGCCTGATTTGAAATCCTGATCCACCTTGGCAAGGCTGAAAACTGGTCGAAAACCTAGGACAACCTCTCTCCATTAACCATGAGCTCTTTGCCCTGGCCCGCTAACTTACAAGTCCACTTCAACCCAAGAAATCATTGAAGATTCATTGAAAATCAATGATTTCAAAGACTTGATCCGATCTTGCAAGAATAGCAAATTTGAACCAAATCCAAAGCTTTAAGTTAAAGCTTCGTTAACAGAGGACCCTAAAGGTTAACGGGAGACGGTCAGAATGCAGTTTGCCTCAACTGCACAACTCGGTACCAAATTCGCCAGGTAGCGAAACCTCCGGAATCTCAAGATCATCTGAACAGTTCCGGTATGCAGTCTCCATGCCAGGCGGGATGACGAAAGCATCTCCTGCACGCAATTCGTGAGGATTTTGCCCCTCACCTTCCAGGCGCATTGTACCGTTCATGACAAAACTGAACAGGATATCCGCATCGTATCTGGAAGGCGGCGGCTGCGCTCCTCCGGCAAATCTCGCAACCTGAACACCAGCGACGTTTTTCGTGCCAACTGAAATTCTGCTATCGCGCGCCTCGAAACCGGGAAGGCGCCAGCCTTTCCAGACGGCCTCTGAAACCTTGTGATGAACGAAGGTCTGGCCGGAGAATTCTCGATCCGGATTATAGATTTGGTTCGGTAGCTCCATCTCATGGTCGATAGTCGTCAGATGTTCCGCCGGCACCCCGATTTCGATCACCTGCAAATCGTCGGACGACTCAAGAACCCGGTGGCGGATCTCCGGTGGCTGGATCACACAACCCCCGGCCCCGAGGATAAAGAGGGGACTCTGATCCTCATAAACAAGCCGCACCCAGCCGTTGTAGCAGAAGATCGGTTGAAACCCGACCGTATGATAATGCACCATATCGGGAACTGGACCACCATCGGAAATCCGGATGAGGGACGCAATAACACTGCCGCCCAACCGATCGGGAATCAGGTCCCGGTAGTGCATCCCTGCCCGGCCAAATGATCCAGGGGTCCTGGTCCTGCAAACGCCGGATAACAAACGCATGTTGCGTCGCTGGCTGCTCCAAAGGCGGATTGGCTGGCACCAATTCAATGCGTGTCCCGTTTAACGCTGTAAGTTCCGCCCTATCGGCTAAGTTCACAGGCTCTGAGCACAACAACCGAAGCGCGCCCGGTGCCTCCATCGCACCACGTTCCAGCCTGAGGCGAACCCAGTGCCCTGAAAGCACAGCAACAGCGGGATCTTCCGCCGGAAAAATCGTTTCCAACCGAAACCCCAGGCGCTTTGTGAAGAACGGCAAATCATCCTTGATGATCGGTGCTGGTCAGTCTGATTTCAGCACTGACGATCAAATCTGTGCGATTATCATGTTCGATTTCGCCCATCTGGTTCCAGCTTCCATTTCGTTTGCAACACCCTGCGCTTCTTGGGACAAGGACGATCAAGCCTACAACTTTGCCCGCTAGAGGAGACAAGGGAAATGTCGACGTACAGCCAAATGCCAACGCCAGCCCGCGATCTCATCGGATACCGCAACAACCCGCCTAAAGCCGACTGGCCCGATGGCGCCAGGATCGCTGTGAACTTCTGCATCAACTACGAAGAAGGCGCAGAGATGTGCATTCTCAATGGCGACGAGCGCTCCGAATGCCGGGTTTCCGACGTGATTGTCACTCCGCGCCGCGGCGAGAGGGACCTAAACATTGAATCCAGCTACGAATATGGCGCACGGGCCGGATACTGGCGTCTGCTCAAAGCCTTCACGGACAGAGGTCTGGTAGGAACCGTCAATCTCGTTGGCGTTGCCGGTGAGGCAAACCCCTACGCTCTGGAAGCGATGATCGAAGCCGGTTTCGATCTGCAGCTGCACGGCTGGCGCTGGATTGACTATCACGAACTTAGCGAGGACGAGGAACGTGAGCACATCTCAAAAAGTGTTGAACAGGCAACCCGGCTCACCGGAGAGCATCCGCTCGGATATTATGCCGGGCTACCAAGCATCAATACCCGCCGGCTCGTAGTGGAGGAAGGCGGGTTCCTCTATGACTCCGATACCTATTCAGACGATCTGCCCTACTGGACGAACGATTTTGGCAGGCCGCACCTCGCTCTTCCCTATTCGCTAGATACATCTTCCCTATTCGCTAGATACAAATGACAGCCGCTTTGCGCGCGGAGAGGGTTACCAGACCGGCGCTGAATTCGTCACCTATATCAATGATGCGTTCGATTACCTTTACGAAGAGGGCGAAACCTACCCCAAAATGCTGACTATAGGCCTCCACGCAAGACTGCTGGGCCGCCCGGCACATATCGCGGCGCTGAACAAGATCATCGATCACATGCTGAGCCACGACAAGGTCTGGATCTGCAAGCGCGGCGATATTGCAAAACACTGGGCTGAGCAACATCCTTTCGAGGGATGAGCAAGGATTGCTCGCACAAGCTTGCCAACGAACCAGAATATCGTAAAATTTCCGCATCCGCCTTCAAGTGATCGAAAAGGCGCAAACATCTGAAAATCAATAACTCCAAAGGAGATTTAGAATGAAAAAACTTCTGTCAGTCGCAATTGCCTGTGCCGCGATATCATTTGGCGCGGCCGCCCCGGCATCAACTGCGGATTCTTGCGGCTACTTTACCTTTGCAGGTGCTTATAAGAGCTTTGCCTAGGCAGACCGCCGGGCAAGCCGGTCGGCGGAGCAGCCTAGGGTCTTGATTCCTCAAACAGCCCCAATGCCGGCAAAGGCCTGTGGGTGTCGTTGCCAAGGGTCCTGGCTCGCGCCGCCAGGTTAAACGCTGGCGCAAGCAATATCGCAACTAGGGCGTCAACAGTTATATAGCCAACCGTTGCTTTTTTGGTAAGTAATCCCATTAGCTGCTAGATTTGAACTAATTGGTTCTAATCATCAGCCCCGGCCGAACGGTCCATTGATCAGGACCGGTTTACCGGGGGTGAAGGACCCTTCGCACTTGCAGACATAACCTGAACCATCACCTTCGATGATGCGGCCTTTCCTGTGGCCGTCATCGGCCTGCTCGGCAAGAATGCGCACGGTCTGCCCGGCGTCTCCCTCCACCAATGACCATTCAGCCCACAGTGGTGTGATCTTGACCAGTCCGGGGCCAATCGGCTCCGCCGAAGCGTACCGTGGCCAAAGCGCAGGGTCTGCAACACGTTCAGGCAAAATCGTGTACGGCTCAAGCACCTGACCTGGCGCACATGTGATCTCGGCTCCGGCCGCAATCTCTCCACCCTCCACGACGCGCCCATAAACACCGCAGAAATTGTGCCCGAAGGTCTGGTGCATGATGACCGGCAGATCAAAATCCCTCACTCCCGTTCCAGGTTCCGTCGACGTCATTGCACACCGCTGAGCCGGACGCAGGATTTCGATCACAACGTCCCCTATCCTCACTCGCCGGCCTGGCCAATCGAACTCCGCCCACGGCTCCAGGTCATCAATATAGAAATTTCCCCGGAACCTCTCGCGCTCCAAAGGCCGGCCTATAGCTTTAGCAATAGCGTCCACGCTCGCCAGATTGACGAATGAGACACAGCTGTCGGTAAAATCCCAATTCCCTTTGCCGGGCAGCTGCTCTGAGAGGAATGGTTTGCCGTAGGGCCCGGCCTCAAAATGCTTCTGAATGAAGGCGTTTGCCTCGCCAAATCCTTCCGGCTCGCCCACTCTGGCCTGGGCCGCGCTTCCATCCGGTGCTGAAAGGGACAACAGCCCGTCATCGTCCAGCTTTGTTTTGAACGCAGCAAGCTCAGGAAAAAATGTCAGTTGGATAAACGTGCGGGCCTGCACCCATTTCCCAGGTTCCGGCAGTTCTTCCCGCCGTCCGTTGGTGAAGGCAAAATGCCGGTCGAACGGCACCCCGCTTCCGGCCTCTAATCTCACCTGATCCAGGCTTTCCGGAGTCCAGCCTTTGACCGGATGGCGATGAATGTCAGCGATTTGAGCCATGAAGTTTTGCCTTCGTCACATTAGCTGCCGCGCTTCAAAAGGGCTTCGCGGCGAACAGTATAGATACCGGACCCCACCACAAGCGCAATCCCGGCAAGCGCCCAACCATCGGGAAACTCGCCCCAGACCAGGAAACCTGACAGCATGGCCCAAACCACCAGAAGATACCGGAAGGGCACAATAACGGAGAGGTCCCCGGAGCGAACACCGACAATAAGCATCTGGATGCCCATCATCAGGAATGCAGCAGCGGCGGCAAGCATCAGCATGGTTCTGGCATCAATGGGTGCCCAGGTCTCGAACAGACTGTAGACCCCGGACGCAATGAGGACAGCGATGGCCGAGGCCAGAGTGATCAGAACCGACAGCGTCTCCGAGTTGGCCGTGCGCGTCAAAAGATCCCTGATGGTGACAAACGCAACCGCCAGCAGCGCGCAAAAGGCATAGAGGTTGAAGTCACCGGATCCCGGCCGGATGATGATGAGAACCCCGGCAAACCCGACAGCAATGGCCGTCCAGCGCCGGATGCCCACGACTTCCTTCAGAATCAGGGCAGATGCTGCCGTGATCGCAAGCGGGATTGCCTGCGTGATTGCTGAGACATTCGCGATCGGCAAATGGATCAACGCCGCAATATAGGCAAACATCGCAAACGTATTGACGATGGCGCGCCCCATGACTGGCCGCTCCGCCATGCGCCGGTAATCCTTCAGAACCCCCATCCAGGCACAAACGGCGACCACCAGACCTACCGCAAACAATCCACGCACAAAGATCAACTGGCCAATGGGAAGGTCGGCACTGGCCAGCTTGACCATGGTGTCATTCGAAACCAGACACGCCGCTCCAACGCCAAACGCCATCGCCCCGCGCACATTGTCGGATACGCGGGAAAGGATACTGGTCAGGAAAGACATGCAGCTGTGCGTTTCATATTGTTGAGCCCAGTCATATGGCATAGTGGCCGGTTCTCAAAGGATCATGATTAAAGGGAAAGAGTCGCTGAAAGAGTTTGAAGGCTGGAAGAACGAGTAAAGTGCGATCCAGCATATAGATTGGGCCATCCGGGTGCCGACCATAGACACCGAAACTTGCCTTAAATGGCGGGAACATTGCGCTCGACGCCACGATTTATAATGAGAAGTCGAAATCCTTCAGATTGAAAGACTTGGGTGTAACTGATGTTCAAATCCAAATTGATACTCGCGACCATAACATTCCTGACAGTTTTGACCGCGGCGCTAATTTCGTTTGTCGACAAATGGACTTGGGAAGACGAGAAAGCCTATATCGCCAAAAGCCCCTATTACACTTACAACGTGGAAGGCGCGAATTTGCTGATAAAGCGAATTCTAGACAACAACCGCATTACCAAACAGGAATTGATCGAGAAATACCACGCCAACATCATAGGCGCCCCGGAAGCTGATGGTTTCTACAAGACCGGGTTAAAATAGGGGTCTACCTGGACGAAAATCGAGGCTGGTCGCGTAACACACCTCGAATTTCGGTTGGATTGAAAAAGAAACACAACAAATGTTTCAGCGATTTCCCGCTAATCATCCATCTCCAGCTCAAACACGGACTGCGATGTCTTTGGCATGGGGGCGAAAGGACTGCGGTTTTCGTCGGTGCGGGCCGGGCCGAAAAGCAGGCGGTAAAGGATGAAGACGGCAAACACCGCCAGCATTGCGGAAATGAACACGAACAAACCGCCTTCCCCGGTCAGCTCCATGATCACCGCAGCCGCGAATGGCCCAGCGGCTCCGCCAAGCGAATAGACCAGCAATAGGCCGCTGCTTGTCTGAACCAGCTTGTCCGTGGAGATGCTGTCATTGGCGTGAGCCAGGCAGAGCGCATAGAGTGGCACCATCAGGGCACCGTGCAGTGTCGCGAGAGCCAGCGTGGCCGCGAAGGATGACAGAGACCACCAGGCAATCAAAAGTCCCGTACCCACGCAGGCAACCGCCGTCGCCAAGATCACGAGCCGGCGGCCATATTTGTCCGACAGCCGGCCAAGCGGCCACTGGGACAACGTTCCCCCCAGCACAAATGCCGTCATCAGCAATGTGATCTCAAACACACTCATTGAACGCAACTGACCGAACACAGGGCCAAGCGTCCAGAACGCACCTTCAACTGCGCCGACCAACAGACAACCAATCGTGCCGGCAGGAGAAATGAACAACAGCCCTGGGAGTTCCAGCTTGGCCGTAGGGATAGGGGTCGGCTCGCTGGTCGGGGTCAGCGCCAACGGGACCACCGCCAGACACAGCAAGATCGTGACAAACGCAAACAGGGTTTGCTGTCCAAGATCGGTAATATTGATCATCAGCTGCCCGGCCATGGTCGCCACATTGGCCACAATCACATAGATCGACAACACCCGCCCCCTGTTGTCATTATCCGATTGATCGTTCAACCAGCTCTCAATGATCATGTAGGCTGTGGCAAGCGTCACACCGGTCATGAACCGCAGCGCCAGCCATAGCCAGATTTCCGGCCAGATCGGAAAGATCAGGGTCAACGCAGCGGTGATGGCGGTTACACCTGCAAAGGCACGGATGTGCCCAACGGTTTGCACAAGCTTTGGCCCGGACAGACACCCGACGATAAAGCCCACGAAATAAACGGTACCAAGAAAACCCACGAGCGTTGTGGAAAACGCTTCCAGACCGGCGCGAAGCGGCAGCAAGGTCTGAAACAGGGAAACTCCCGCAAGCACGAACCCCGCGCCCCGACAAGGATGGTGAGGATCGTCTTGCTGGTTTTCGCTGATTCCACGGTGCTCATGGCCACAGCTATACCAATAAGCGCCCCCTGAACGCCATCAAATCAGCACACATCGAACCATCTGAAGCACCGGAATCAGGAAGGCGGCAGAGGAACTTCCTCCGTGTACACACGAGCCTCTCATTTTCTTGAAGAGATGTCATGAGCATGATGCCGCTTGCCTATTGTATTAGGCGAATAACGAAACGACCTCAGCGTCATACAAACGCCGAACCACAACCTTACAAACCACGATAACAACCTAAACGCCATTCAGGAGATTGAAATGAAAAAATCCCTCTTCACCGGTTTGATCCTTGCAGGATTTCTCTCTACTTCCGCTTTTGCCGGCCAGCAATATGTCGACGAGTCTGGCTATGCCGCCAGCGGCTACGATGTGGTTGCCTATCACAGCCTGAAGCAGGCCCCGGCTGGCCAGCCCGCAACACCCGCCGTCAAGGGCAGCACGAAGCACGTGGTAGAATATAATGGCGCCAAATGGGCCTTCTCGACACCGGCTAATGCCGCCACTTTCAAAGCCAACCCGGCAAAGTATGCACCTCTTTATGATGGCCACTGTGCCTATGGTCTCGCCCAAGGTGGCAAGGTTCCGGCCAACCCGAACCTTTGGCGCATTGTTGATGGAAAACTCTACCTCAACATCACGCCTACTGTTGTCGGTTTCTGGGAAAAGGACATCAAGGGCTTCATCAAAAGAGCCAACAAGAACTGGAGTGGAGGCGCTGAAAAGAAAGCTGCATCATCGCGCAAATGGACATCCATCAACGACAACAATGGCACCTATAAGGGCACTGCACCTGTCTCAAATTAATGGTACAATGATCCCGGTGCGGACGGTTCTGTAGCGGGATCATTAAACCGGATTCATTCACCGAACTTGCCGTTACAAACACAGAAACTGGAGAAAAAGCCTCTCATGAGCAAAAAAGTTGTTACCACAAGCAGCCTGGCGTTGGCTGCCGCAGTTGCCACTGCGTTGACAGCCACGAGCATCACCACAACACCGGCTGAAGCTGCCGCGAAAGAGAAATGCTACGGCGTTTCACTGGCAGGCCAGAACGATTGCGCAGCAGGCGAAGGCACCACTTGCGCCGGCACATCTACCGTTGATTATCAGGGCAACGCCTGGACACTCGTCCCCAAAGGCACCTGCACCACGATGAAACTGCCCGCAGACAAAGACGGCAAAGCCCGCATGGGCTCGCTGGAAGCGCTTAAGCGCGACCTGCCGTCCTAAAAGACAAAACATCAATCGCCGCCGGGCTCAAAAATGCCCGGCGGAAATCTATTGATTAGAACCTTTTTCACGCACCTTTCATGACCACTCAGACCTTCAGCACCGATGCCAGTATTCCACACCGGGCCGGTGTTGACCTGAAAGCGTGCCACTATACCGACATACTGGAAGGCAAACCGGATATTGGCTGGTTTGAGATCCATGCCGAAAACTTCATGGGCGCCGGCGGCCCGCCACACCGCGCCCTTGGAGAAATCCGGGACCACTATCCCATCTCCTGCCATGGCGTGGGCTTGTCCATTGGCTCGGCCAACCCGCTTGATCAGGAACATCTGAACCGCCTGCAAACCGTGTGCGAACGCTATGAACCAAGCCTGTTTTCCGAACACCTCGCCTGGAGCACCCACGATGTGGGCTATCTGAATGATCTGCTTCCGGTGCCTTACACCGAAGAAACGGTGAAATGCGTATCAGAACATATTGAACAGGTTCAGGACCAGTTGGGCCGGCAGATGTTGCTGGAGAACCCCTCCACTTATGTTGCTTTCGCCGAGAGCGAAATGAGTGAAATTGAGTTCCTCCGCCAGGTGGTTGCGCATACTGGCTGCGGCCTCTTGCTGGACGTGAACAATGTCTATGTCTCGGCGACCAACCAACACTATTCCGCAGAGGATTATTTGTCCGAATTCCCGGTTGAGGCCGTGGGAGAGATCCATCTCGGTGGTCATGCGAACGACAAGGACGACAACGGCGGTCTACTGCTGATTGATGCTCACGACCGCGAAGTCGCCGATCCCGTTTGGACTCTTTACGAGAATTTGATCGTGCAAATTGGTCCCCGCCCCACCCTGATCGAATGGGACAACGATGTGCCTGAGTGGGACGTACTGCAAGCCGAAGCTCACCGGGCCGACGCCATTCTCGCCAATGCAGTCGCTAAAATTGAATCCCATGCCGCTTGACGCCAGCCAGACGGAATTTGCCAGGGGCCTGCTGGACCCGGCCGCTCCTGTGCCGGCCGGCATTGTTTGTCCTAATGGCAATACCGCACCCAAACGGTTCGCTGTCTACCGGAACAATGTCACGGTAAGCCTGACCGACGCCTTGGCAACAGGCTTCCCGGCAATCCAAAGAATTGTCGGCAAGGAGTTCTTTTCCGCCCTCGCGCGCGGATTTGTCCGGGCTCATCCGCCCACGACGCCGGTCCTGATGTTCTATGGTGAAGCGTTCCCAGCCTTCCTGGAAAACTTTGAGCCGGTTGTACACTTGCCCTATCTTGCAGACATCGCGCGTCTGGAGCAGGCGCGGCGCGTGGCGTTCCATGCCGCCGATGCCGCTCCTCTCGCCCCTGACTTTCTCAGCACTATTGCCCCTGAGAAGTTGGGAGATACCAGATTCCGGTTCCATCCCTCCGCGGAGATCATCACGTCAAACTTTCCTCTGCTGTCGATCTGGGAATGGAACAGTATCGATAATGAGGTGCAAAAACCGGCGATCCCGGAAACCGGCGAAAGCGTACTTGTTGCCCGCCCAGAGATGGATGTCGAAGTTCGCAGACTGCCTCCAGGAGGCGCAGCGTTTCTCCAGGCCCTTCACAATGGTGAAACATTTGGGGCAGCGGCAGCAGATGGCGCGGCCGTCAACGGGTTCGACCTGACACTCAATATCACCGGCCTGATAGAAAGCCGCATAGTCATCAATTTTACCTGCAACGGAGACGACGACCAATGACCCTGGTGAACACATTGACCCGCCTGCACAACTCTGTGTTTGGCGCAATTGAGCGGATGCTGAACTGCTGGTTCCTGGGCTTGCTGGCACGCTTCGTCTTTTCCAGCGTCACCCTTCTGTTCTTCTGGAACTCAGCGAAAACAAAAATCGGCGACAGTATCTTTTCACCATCCACCGGCGCCTATGCGCAAATCTTCCCAAAAAAGTTTGAAGCTGTTGGTTATGATTCCAGCCAGATGTCGGTCCTCGATACCTTGATTGTGCTGGCAGGCACCTATGCAGAGTTCATTCTGCCGGCACTGATCCTGATCGGTCTGTTCACCCGGCTGTCGTCGCTGGCCATGATTGGGTTCATCGTTGTTATGAGCATCGTGGACATCACCGGTCACGGGGCCAGCGCGAAAACCATCGGCGCTCTGTTCGACCGGATCCAGGACGGCGTAATCGCCGACCAGCGGCTGCTTTGGATCTTCCCCCTGATCTATCTCATTATCAAGGGCGCGGGCGCGATATCCGTCGATGGACTGCTTGGACGCCGAGGCAGCTAAACCTTACTCCGAATGTGAGAGGATATGATGACTTTGCCAAACGGATCTTGGAACATAAAATCGTTTGACGCCCCAAGGCTCTTCAGTCAGGTTATAGAGTATTGGAGCACCTGCCGCTTTCATTTTGCGGCAGGTCTCTTCAACATCGTCTACCTCGATTGAGATATCCGGCACGTCTGTCCCACTCCCACCCTCTGACGCCGCGCTCAGCTGCACCGGGCCGGCTTCACTGCCCTGAAACGTCAGAATTCAACCCTGATCCATGACCAGCTCAAGTCCCAGGAGGTCGCGGTAAAACGCCCTCGCAGAGGAGGCAGCTTGAACGTTTGTAACTATGCGCCGAACGGTCATACAGGCTCTCCCCAAGGTAACTCTTTGTTAACATCAATCACACGAATTAAGCGTGGTTAACCTGCCGTTGCAACCTGACCTGCTATTGCGGGCAGAATTGGGTTCAACTGGGCGGGTCAAGGGATGGATATTCGCGAAAAACAACACAACCGGGTAGTGGCTCTGGTCGGCATCATAATCGGCCTTGCGGTTGTGTCTCTTTGGCAGGAATTCTCACATCTTCAGGCAGGTGGCTAATCATTCAGCCTCGACAAGGCAGGACAGTCTGCAATGATCGGCACCTCGCTGCTTGTCGCCCTCGGCTTCGTTTCCATGATCTTTCATCGTTCCTCCCGCGATACCAAACGGGACGCATCCCGAGGCCGGGCCAATTCCGCCTTCCATCTTTATCCCGATTGCTGAAGAAATCGGGATGATTGAGCGCCTCGGAGAGATGATCCTCAGGCAGGCATGCACGGACATTTGCGGGCTGCAGAACACCAAACTGGCCGCCAATGTTTCGCCTGTACAATTCCGGCAGAACAACTTCGTGGACATGGTCAAGTCTGTTTTGAGTGACACTGGATTCGACGCACGGCAACTGGAGCTGGAGATCACCGAAGGTATCTTCATTTCGGAGCCCGAAAAGACCGTGAACACGATCAAGGCATTGCGTGAGTTGGGCGTCTGCATCGCCCTTGATGATTTCGGTACCGGCTATTCGAGCCTGTCGTACCTGCGCGAGTTCCCTCTCGATCATATCAAGATCGACCGCTCCTTTGTCACCGAGATGGGTAATTCCCAGGATACCCTGCAGTTGGTTTCGACAATGATCGAACTGGGCAGTGGCCTCGGTCTCAGCGTTACCGTCGAGGGTGTGGAAACCACGCAGCAAATGGACCTGCTGTCTGAAACCGGGTGCGACGAACTGCAGAGGTTCCTGTTCTCCCGGCCAATCTCCGCAGATCAGCTGATGAAGATGTCTATCTTAGCACGGAAAGAGACCGAGCTCAAGGCCAAAGAGGAACCAGACTACCTGGCCTTGGCCAGCTGACCACTAGCCTCCACAAAACCTGACTTGCAAATCGGCCATTAAGCCGAACGAAACCTATTACTGACAAAGTGTGCCAAATGCACTTTAAGGGATTGACATGTTTGGAAAGTGTAAAAAGGTTCCTGGAACATCACCGGAAGCAGAGCAGAAGAGCGAAACTGAAAAAAATGGCTCTGGCGACGGTGGAGATGGTGAAGGTCCATCGTTTCCCTGGTCCGGCTACCCTTCCAGTACTGCCTGCAATCTGGCGGCCGGAGATCTTGCCAACAATCTCGCCTCGCATTTAACGATCGACGGACGCGTCCACGCGGAAACCTATGTTGCTGCCTCCGGCACCATAGCTGGATTCGCGTCTCAAGTGTTCACTCTTTGCCACGGCAGATGAGGCAACCTTCGCCTCCCTCATACCAATGGCGTGCTTGATTGTCTCTCAGGCCTTTTCAACCCGGCTGCTCTCTGGATCCATGCAGACAAAGGAGGATTTCCGATGTCTGCAGCTGTTGGCGGTCGTGATGACTATGATGCTTCACCCCTTCACAGCCTTTCCAGGACGAGCGAAGATCTCCGTCAGGCCCGGCGTTTGCTTTCGCTTGCTTGTGTTCATGACGGGATGAGCCGGGCGGATGCGACGAAGGTGGGTGGGGTGGCCCGGCAGAGCCTGAGGGACCGGGGCACCGGTTCAACGAAGCCGGGCCCGAAGGGTTGTTCGACCGCCGGGTCCCGCGGCCCCGATGGCTGGATGCGGTCCCGATGGCTGAACCTGCTGAGATCATCGAACCCGGTCCCTGCCTTGAGCATGACGCTTGAGCATGACAGGGGGGCCGCTGGAGACGACTTGACCTTCAACAGGGGAGCGAAGACCGGTTCGGTGTTGTCTCTCACGAGAGGACCCCTCTCCAGGCTGCCTGCAGCACCCGGCTTTTCCCGCTTCACCGGGCGCCCACAATACCCGGCCCAAGACCCGGACCTCATGGAGGCTTTCAAAAAAACGTCCCCCAAAGCCTTGCCTCCCCTTTGAACCACGGTCCGGCAGACAAGCCGATCGAGGTCTGGGTTCAGGACGAGGCCCGCATCCGGGCGCGCAAGGGGACGAGACCGCGATGGCCGGCCGATCAGCGTTACAAATCGGCCTGCCTGTCCGGCGCGGTTTGCGCAGACAGGGAGACCGGTGCGGCCCTGATGCTGCCAGGGTGCTATGGGCGGACACTGGAACAAGGAACCTGCCTCTCAAGGAATCAGCCGGCCCGTTGCAAAAGGCGCTCAGGCGGCCGTCCTGATGGCCCGCGCGCCGGGGCACACATCCGGCGAGGTGAAGGGGCTGGAGACCCACCCTGATCTTCCTCTGCCAGCCAGATCACCGGGGCTCAATCGGGGTGAGAAGGTCTGGCAATCTCTTCGGGAGAACGGGCTCTCCAACCGCCTCTTTGAAGATCAGGCAGGCCTTCTTGCCGCCGGATGTGATGTCTGGACCCGGCTCATGAAAGAACCAATGGCAATTCAATCAGGCGCATCTCGCGATTGGATTCAAAACAGGCAAACCTGAGACCCGTTAGTATCATGAGGGTAACCGCAAAGAACGGCAGGAACTATTTCTTTGGCGATGCGCTGAATGCCCTCATTATCCCCGAGGGACCAGGGGCAGACAGTGGAAAGGTCTGGTTGAATTCAGCCGGAACGGCTTGCGCCTTGGGCCTCCCGGAAACTGATCTTCCCGGCATTGATCACCTTTTCGCACACGTCACCGCGACGATTGCATCTGACAAGGAGGGCTTCCTCTCAACTCCCGAAAACCATCACCCTCAACTGTCGGCATAGGAACTCTTACGGTTCTAATGGCCCTTCGTGACAGAAATATTCGGAGCGAATTTCGATGAGTTTCACCAGCGGCTTGGCCCGGTACCAAGCAAGTGGTAGGGGCCAATCGCATCGCACATGGTTTCGCGCCCGATTCACGATGTAAAGGATGTTCTGGTGCCCAAACTTGCCGTAACCATACTCATGGAATCGGCGATCTACACATCCAAGCTGGACCGCGCCTATCTGGAAGCAGAGGCAGCCTGACCAAATCCGGGCATCGGCGAAAACACTCAGATCTTCTGATTGTATTCTCCAATCTCGGCATACTCCGACAAATGCATGTCGATGTTCTTGAACATCGCTTTCATATTGTCTTCTGCTGTCGGGCTTTCGCACACAATCACCAGTTCTGGCTTGTTTGAAGATGCGCGAACCAGGCCCCAGGTTCCATCCTGGAGCACGATCCTGACGCCATTGACCGTGATGAGTTCACGGATAGGCTGATCGGCCACACGTTCCCCGGCAGCTGCCATTTTCTGATAATGCTTTGTGACGTTCTCCACCACACCGTATTTCACATCATCGCCGCAGTGTGGCGACATTGTTGGTGTGCCCCAGGTCTGGGGCAGATCCCTGTAGAGATCGGCCATGGATTTGTCTCCTGCCCGATCCAGCATTCCGGCAATCGCGATCGCCGAAACGATGCCATCATCATAGCAGGGGCCGGGCGGCTCACGGAAGAAGTAGTGTCCTGATCTTTCGAACCCGACAATCGCGTCAAGCTCAGTGGTACGCCGCTTGATATAGCTATGACCGGTTTTCCAATAGTCCGTCCGGGCACCATTCGCCTGCAGCACCGGATCTGTCAAAAACAGCCCAGTTGATTTCACATCGACCACGAACTGGCAGCCCGGATGCTGCGTGGAGATATCCCGCGCAAGCATGACGCCAACCTTGTCGGCAAAGATCTCGTTGCCTTCGTTATCAACAACACCGCACCGATCACCATCGCCATCAAAGCCGAACCCCACATCTGCACCGGTTTCCAGAACCTTATCCCGCATGGCATGCAGCATCTGCATATCCTCAGGGTTCGGGTTGTAGTTCGGGAAGGAATGGTCCAATTCGGCATCCATCGGAATCACCTCAAGCCCGAGACGTTCGAGAGCTTGTGGGGCAAATGCGCCAGCAGTGCCGTTGCCGCAAGCCGCAACAACTTTCAGCTTCCGGTTGATTTTGATGTCCTTCGTAACAGCAAAAATATAACGCTCGGCCATATCCGACACATGCACAAGCGCACCGCCACTGCGGTATTCCCAGCCGCCGGAGAGCACAATCTCCTTGAGGGCGCTCATCTCATCCGGACCGAAGCCCATTTTCACACCCGTCCAGCCATTGTCATTATGACTGGCTGTCACCATGGCAACAGCGGGAACATCCAGTTCAAATTGTGCGAAATAGGCAGTCGGAGAAAGGGCCAGGCCAATGTCATGGACTGTACAGCCAGCCGCCATCAGGCCGGTAATCAGCGCCATCTTGATCGAAGCAGAATAGCTTCTGAAATCGTGGCCAGCAACAATCTGCGGATCAACACCCTGTTGATGCAGGTAGGTTCCAAGTCCGAGGCCTAGCGCCTGGATACCATTCAGATTGATTTCTTCGCCGAACAGCCACCGGGCATCATATTCGCGAAACCCGAGCGGGCGCACCAAAGGAAGACGTTCATAGTCAGCAGTATTCGCCACGAGATCGGCGCGGGGTTGTCCAAGCATGATAGCTATATCCTCAAACTGATGCTGGAGCATCAAGAATGAAATTGTAAACTTTACTCGCCAAGGATGAGCGTATTGCCGGAAACCTTAAAGCTGCCGATTCTGGACAGATACGCCATCCCCAGAAGCGTGATTCCCATCGCGCCCTTTTGGCTTACGACAGCTCTTACATTGTTTACCGTGATCCCTGCAACCGTAACTTCGTCAAGAATGACTTCAGCCCCGTAGGCCACACTATTGGCTGTTCCTGGTTTGATGTTGTAGTCCAGATTGAGCGGATCCAGCGCCATCGCTTCTGCATCTTCGAACCGGAGCGCAACGAACGAGGTCCCCGTATCGACCAGCACGTTCGTTCGTGAACCGTTGATGGTGGCCTTGGCATAGAAGTTCCCATTTCGGGCAGCCGGGATTTCCACTTCCCCATAGGTTCTGACTGAATCGCTGTCGGTGTTTCGCTTGCGCTGTCTGCGCTGCGGGGCTTCTTCCGGTTCTTCGGCCTCGACATGCGTCGGGATTGTCAAAGCCTGATCCTTAACGATCCCGAATGCCTGGAAATCCGACGAGCCCGGCAGCGATAGCCACCGTGACCCAGGATATGAACAATCGTGCCGGGGTTTCGAACCTTTGGCCATTTACAAGGAAAGCAATGCCGAAGATTGAGGCCAACAGTGCCAGAAACACATATCGGGCTTCGTCTGCACTAACGAATGTGAATACCGCCGCCGGATCCTGAACAACAAAAAAGAGGCCGAGGCCAATCAAAACCAGTATGCCGTTACCCAGCGCGTAAACCATCTCTCCGCTCTCCTCGCTTGGCCCGAACACCGCCCTTGCGCCGCCTCCCAGCCGTAAGCGTCGCGAGCCTCTCCGGCAGAGCTTGCAAAACCTCCTGGCGCCGAGCATGAGACATTTGCAGCCAGCCGGAAATCTCCCGACGCAGGCGTCCACAGCCGATGCACGTGTCCGTATCGGGATCGACTACGCAAATTTTCACGCAAGGACTGTCGGCCCGCCAGGGGATGTCATCGATCATCGTCGCATTGTCCCTGAGAAGAGTGGGAAAACCGTAAATCAAGATGGTTTACAAAGCTGCAGCCAGCACTATTAACATAGTGGTTTCGCACACCACCTGAACTGTCCCGGCCACGTCGCCCGTATGCCCGCCAATCTGGCGGAGCGCAAGTTTCCTGACCAGCCAGAATGCGGCAGCGGAAGCGGCAAAAACGGCAATCGTTGTTAAGAAACCAAAGGTGGACCAAAGAAGGATCAAGGCGGCCAGCGCACCAGTCAGCAAGGCGGTTCCATGCGCCATCTGTCCTGGCCGCCCGGCATTGGCCGCCAGCCCCTGGGCTCTCGCATTTGCTGTTGATGCCATCAGCGAGACACAAAAGGTTCGTGACCAGGCTCCAAGCGCCGCAAACATGGCCAGAAGGGCAAACGAACCCACGCCGGATGCCAATACCTCCATAATCGCAAAGATCTTGAGCATCACCATGCAGATCAGTGCGAGTACCCCGTAGCTGCCGATCCGGCTGTCTTTCATGATATCTAGCTTGCGATCAGCCGTTACACCACCGCCAAAGCCGTCTGCGACGTCTGCCAGCCCGTCTTCATGCAACGCACCAGTAACAAACAACAGTGCCGCGACCGTAATCATGGCCACAAGCGGAGCCGGCAAACTCACAAACAGCGCCGCCACGCAAACAAGTCCGCCAATCGCACCGATGACGAGGCCCGCCGCCGGGAGCGCCCTCATCGCTGCTCCTAGTGTGGCCCCATGCCCCTCGGGAGCAGGAACCGGCAGCCGGCTCAGAAATGCTAGGCAGATGCGGAAATCGTCCGTCCAGCCGAGCAATCCGCCGCCGCCCCGGCTGTTGCCGTACTCTGTATCGTCTGTCATTGGCCTCGCCCTCGTCGCCGCAACCGGCTATATATAGGACCCATCATAATCCGGTTATTGCCTTAATGGGAGTTTGTTGATGAACGGTGCAGCAAAAACGGGTCTTCCTTTCGATGATATCCGTAATCTGGTGCAACAAATGCCGGGGCCCGACACCTCGGCTCAAGACTCAGCACGAGAACGCCAGGGGCAGCTGACGAAACCGCCCGGCTCGCTTGGCAGACTCGAAGAAATCGCCATTTGGCTCGCCGGTTGGCAGGGCCAGACCATTCCGGAGATCAAACGTCCGCTTTGCGCCGTCTTTGCCGGCAACCATGGAGTGGTGGATCAGGACGTGTCCGCCTTCCCCGCCGCCGTTACCGAGCAGATGGTCGCCAATTTCAATTCAGGCGGCGCGGCCGTCAATCAGCTCTGTAGCACCTTCGGCGTTGGATTGAAGGTCTTCGAACTCGCACTTGAAATCCCCACAGGAGATATCACCCAAAAGCCTGCCCTCAGTGAAGCTGAATGTGCGGCAACGATCGCCTATGGCATGGAAGCGATTGCCGACGGATGTGATCTGCTGTGCGTCGGTGAAATGGGCATTGGCAACACAACAATCGCAGCTGCCATCGCTCACGCATTCTATGGCGGAAAAGCAGAAGATTGGGTTGGCCCGGGCACAGGCGTGGACTCTGAAGGCCTCGCCCGGAAGGCGGACGCGCTCAACCGTGCCATGGACCTAAACACCGGGAATCTGGATGACCCGCTGGAAGTGTTGCGCCGCTTGGGCGGCCGGGAGATTGCGGCAATGGCCGGAGCTATTCTGGCAGCTCGTATGGAACGCATCCCGGTGCTGATTGATGGCTTCGTGGCCACATCGGCCGCCGCTGTTCTGCACGCAATAGACAATTCCGCCCTGGACCACTGCATGGCCGCACACAAATCTGCCGAGCCGGCACATATCAACATGCTCAAGCAGATCGGCAAGGAACCTTTGCTCGATCTCGGCATGCGTCTGGGAGAAGGATCCGGCGCCGCTTTGGCTGTATCGATCGTCAAGGCGGCTGTGGAAACCCATTCCGGGATGGCAACATTCGCCGAAGCTGGCGTGTCGGACAAAGATTGATGCGTAAATTTAAACACCAAATGTAAAATCAAATTTATTTTCCACTTTTAAGTTAAATACATCACATTAAAAAATACTATTATAAATATAACTCGTTTCACTGAAATTAAATACAGTAAAATGGAAAATCACAAGCACACTAGGATTTATTGAATTCACCATCACCAAAGCAGCACGCGATCTTACAGCCAATATCAAAATTACCGAGCAGGACGATGGTACTTTGCTGTTTAACATTGACGTCGCCGATGGTGGAAACATCGGCAGCCTCCGGGGCCTCTTTTTCGACTTGGCCGATCCTTCGATCCTCGACTCTCTGCACGCAGGCGAAGGCAGCAACCGGGTCTTTGGCAGCGACTTGGACAACACCATTGTAAGCGAAAGTGGCCGGGACCAGGCCTTTTACCGCTTCGCCTCCAGCGCGGTGACCATTGATCTTGGGGCTGGAACTGCAACAGGCGACGACACCTTGCTGAATTTTGAGGCGGCCACTGGTTCTGCCTTTAACGATCTGATTACTGGTAGCACGGGTTCCGACAGCCTGAGTGGCCATTTCGGCGATGACATTATCGATGGGGGTGCCGGCCTTGACCGGGTTCAGTACTACTTCAGCGGAGCGGCGGTCACGGTTGATCTTGTGGCTGGGACGGCAACTGGCGAAGGTAACGATACCCTGATCAGCATAGAGCAAGTGGCAGGTAGCCGGTTTGATGACATCATAACCGGGGGCGCGGAGAACAACGACTTCTTCGGCCAGGCCGGAAATGACATCATTCGCGGCGGCGATGGCAACGATCTGCGGGTACGGGGATCCAGAACGGTTTCACCGACACGTTGGTCGATATCGAAAACGTGACCGGGTCCAGAAGCAATGACACGATCATTGGTGATGGCGGGGACAACCGTCAGCGAAACCCACTCCGCACGGGATTAACTACCCGGCAAGACTCTTTTCGTAATTCTTAACGACCAGTATGGCGAATCACGCGGAGTGGCAGGTGCATGGACAAGATTCTTTCCGATGAGTTGATCGAAAGGTTCACCGTGGCGCACACAAGCGCATTGCAGCGAAGCAAGAAGAAATCCGCGACAGAGTGCGATCTGGAATACCTTGAAGCCATTGATGAGACCGGGGAGATCTTCGGGATCCCTGGCGCGAAAGCCTTCAACTGGCGCAAGTTAAGCGACCATCCTGACGAAGCGCAGCAAATGCTGATCTGGTTCGGCGTCGGCTTCTTTGGCACCAACGACGAGTTTGCGTCTCTCAATCACTCCGATCTGCCAGCCGCTCGAGAAATCCTTCAGGAAGTCCGGGACAAATACGGCCTCTCAGAGCAAGCCGTTGAAAAGAAAGCTGCCAGCGCCGTTGATCCGGCGGCCTATCCACCAGACGGGAACTGCCCGGCGCAGGTTGCAACAGCGCGTTCCGTAAACTGGGCAAACTGCTGATCGTTGATCACCCCATCCGACTTCATCTTGTTCACGTCGGCCAGCCGACTGTCCCGGCACGCCACAAATTCCGGATTCAATTTGGCATCGTCAACTTTCTCAGCAGGAGGCGGATACAACACGTGCCAATTGAGAAAAAGCAGCAAGCCTGCACATCCAAGCACGATGCTACCTGCAATCAACCGCACCCCGACACTATCAATGAAGTTGCGCTGCCCTGCCATCGGATCAGGCCTCAGCAGCCAACGGCATGTTGACCAGCACGTTCTGCGGCTTCATTTTCAGCTTGCCGGCTTTGGTCTTCGCGATGCCCAGATAAATCGGGCAACCCTCAACAGACGGCAACAATGCTCCCTCCTTTTCAACCGTCATCTCGAACAGGCCGACAATCTGTTCCAGATCGTCTTCCCCAACATCTTCATTATTATAGAGCGCATTCAGAATGCGCGTGGCTTCAGCATCAAGGCCGATGTGCCAGCTCCACTTCTCATCATCGATCCGTTGCCGGGGCTGCACCCGCACGTTGAGATTGAGAAAATGCCCAACCCAAGCTTCCAGTACCCTGCAAAAGGCATCATTGGCGGGTTGCAAAAAGCGGAAGTCAATCACCATGTCGAACCGGTCCGAACGCTCCCAGTAGAGCGGGCTGTTATCCTCATCGAGCACGTCCAGCTGAACAGTCTTCAGCGGTGTATTCGCTTCCTTGATCAACTGACCAAGGCTGCCAAGCCCGCCCGTCTCGGTAAACATTTTAACCGTCTCATCATCGGCCAGCATGACCACGCCGTCATCAGTTGAAACATTCTGATCCCGGAAGAACAGCTCGGCCGCCCGCACCCGGACCGGATCCCCCACATCCTTCAGGATGTTGCGGAGGATGGAATGTACCATCTGATCAACAAAAATTGGCGGTATGGAAATCCTGGTCTGCCCGCGCGCGATCGCAAGATAGGCGGCTTCCAGCGAGCCACGTTCACGTAGAAAATCCCTGAACCCAAGCAGCACCCGGAAATTGTGCTGCATGTCTTCATCTTCAAGCGCGGAGATTCGGGCGTCATCAACCGCTTGAAACGGATCGTCCACCAGGCTGGCGTGCAGGGCGATTTCGTTGGCACAGGATTCTTCGACCGGGGCCAGTTCAGCGCGCTTCAAATAGGCGCGAAAAAACTCAGGCGTTGTAACGAGTGCTCCCTCCGGTGTCTCCTCAAGGAGATGATATCCGGACGTCAGCCAGAAATCCGGCGCTGAAACCAGCTCAGTCATTGTCCGGTACAACCTCCCAGATCCTGGCGTGATCAACCTCACCTGGCGGCGTTTTTATTTCGTGAAACTCCTCGCGCATGGTGCTGTCATCGTCCACAAACCGTCGCACAGCAAACAGCGTATTCACCGGCTTCCCACTACACATGTCGACGATGTAATCCAGCTCTTCGCAGGCGTGAGGCTCCGCGGCTTCAGCTGACGGTGCGCCAAAAACCTCTCTGAGGTATTTTATGAGCAGACCAATAGCAGTCTGGTACTCATCGTCCGGCATCTCAGAGACGGTGACGAAGGTGCTCCGCCCCCAAGAGGTCAGCCCCAGCATGCCGTTATTGAAGGCCTGTTTGATCTTGCCCTGAATTTCATCTGCTTCGAGACTGGCAAACTCAAACGCACCGGAGACGGCCCATTCCCCGGCAACGGCTCCCTTTGGGAACACATTGTCGTCGGAGGCGTCAAACCGGATAACCTTGAAGCATTTTCTCATGCCGACAGGTCCTCAACGGCTTTCGCTATGGGCAGCGACACCACTGTTTTATCAGCCTTGAGGATCATGTTGCCTTCGTCATCAATCGTCAGAAATTTCCCCGCGTGTCCGGAACCATCCCAGAAAATGGCGATGTTTTCCTGCCAGCCCTCAGCCCGCGCCAGCCAGGTTTCGTGCACGGACTTGAAGCCTTCTTCATTCCAAGTATGCACCCAGTTGAGAAAATGGCGCGAAACGGATTCGACCAGTTCGGTACGGGTGATCTCTCCGCAACCCTCTTCATAAAGTGCAGTGTTGTCGGGGTCGCTCCCCGGTTCATATCCCGCTTCCGCGCGCTTGATCGTGAGGTCGAGGTCAACCACCAGCCAGTCCGCAACCCCTTCGTCATTCTCCGGTCCAACCGCAATACGGGCGTTCCCGGCACGGCCCCCGTTGACAAGAAGCTCGCCTGGCCAACGATATTGAAAGGCCACTTCCGGCGGAGCAATTGCACCAAATGCATCGCCCAACGCCACCATCGCCACAAAGATCATTTGCAGCGCCCGCGCCGTTTCAACTTCGGGCTCCAGGACGCAGGCCCAGTCGAACCTGGCTGTATCGCGGGCCCAGAACACATCTCCAGCGCCCGCCTTGCCCTCAGCCGCAGTTGCGCAAGCGGCCTGCAGCGGACCGGGCTGGCCCTTTACGCCATGCCCGTTCAGCAAGGGCGGAAATGTGGGGTCTGGCATATGCATGGGGCGTCAAATCAACCGAGATCAATCTCGCCTTCCACCACATGGTCAAGGCCAATACCGTCGCCGGACAGCACAACCTTCACGGAAACTGTTCCGCTGTCCTCGCCTGACTCGCGGACAGCTTTTTCGATCTGCTGCTGGGATGTGACCCCAACCTGTTTCAAAAATTTCCGCATCGACATATTGAATTTTTCGTCATCCATAGTCTCTGTATCCTCTCTGGAATTATTGGGCCGTAAGCATTAAAATGCTTTTTTCGCCATTCCGTTCAAATCCAATCTCAACTTCATCGCCTGCCATCAGACGTGCCATCGCAGAGCGAAAATCCTGTGGCTTGCGAATGCGTCGTTCGCCAACCTTCCGGATGATATCGCCCGCTTTCAACCCCGCGAGCTCTGCTGCCGCGCCTGGGCGAACCTGCATCACCTGCGCACCAAGGCGCCCTTCCGTGCCACGTTTGGGATAGGCACGCAATCCCGCCCCGCCGAAGTTCCACTTGATGGAACCGGCCTTGCGCAACCCGGTCGCCACCCGCTTCGCAAGGGCTGTGGACACTGCGAAATTGACACCAATATTTGCGTCTGACGATTTGGTGAAAATTGCCGACAAGACGCCAATCAATTCACCCGACTTGTTGACCAACGCTCCGCCTGAGGATCCCGGATTAACGGCCGCATCAGTTTGCACAAAGTCCTCGACCGGATTGAATCCGGTGCCTGTTCGATGGGTCGCCGAGACCAACCCGCAGGTGAGCGATAGACCCAACCCAAACGAATTTCCGATCGCACAAGCTTCCGAGCCCAAATCAGGATCATCACCGAAAGAAATTGCCGGCAACCTTGTTCCGATTTCCAGCAATGCCAGGTCTGTAACCTTGTCGCGCCCGACAATCGAGGCATGCAGGACCTGGCCATCAAACGTGCGAACTGTGACGTCTTCAGCATGGTCGATCACATGCAGGGCCGTGATGATGTGATGGCCATCGAAAATGACCACGCCGGAACCTTCCGGTTCGTTCTTGTTGACCTTGCTTCGCGGCACACGCGGCATGACGGAGACGACCGAAGCCATAACATCCTTCAGACCCTCGGCCCCGTCAGCCCGGGCATCTTCCACCGCGAGAATTGCACAGCAAAACAGGGCGCAGGCAAAGGCGCAAATCGAACGCAATGTCATTGAGTTTGTCAGTTCAACCGCACCGAGCTGGCGGTGTTGTTCGCCTGACTGGATCCCGCCATGTTGTCCAGGGTAATAGCGGCAATTACACTGACGATACCGATCATAACCAACGCTGCAACAAAGGCCTTCATTTGGACGTCATCCTGTGAAAATGGATATTTCCTCCAGTGTACAACCCGCCAAAACGAATGTCACCTGCATTACCGCCAGTTCGGTTTCCGCTTTTCCAGGAAGGCTGCGACACCTTTGGCAAAGTTTTCGTGGCCGGAAAGAGCTATGGTTTCGGCTGCCTCAATCTCCAGCCCCTCTTCGAAACTCTTCGAGCCTCCCTCGATCAGGCACCGGCGGATGGCGCCAAGCGCGTTGGCTGGCTTTGTGGCCAGCATGTCTGCGTAAGCCTGCACCTCGTTTTCCAGTTCATCGGGCGGCACGACAAAATCCACCCAGCCCAATTCCAGTGCGCCCGGTGCATCAATCAACTCACCGCCACAGAGCACCCTGAACGCACCGGAGCGATCCAGCAGGCGCACCAGTCCTTGTGTGCCGGCAACGGGGGGAATGAAACCGATATTGACCTTTGGCTGGCCCAGCCGCGCGTCGCTGGCGGCGTACCGCAAATCTGCGTGCAGGCACATTTCAAGACCGCCGCCCACGGGCGATCCCGTTTATAGCCGCAAGAACCGGTTTCTGTGATGATCTGATGAGACCCGCAAGTTTATGGGTTTCCACAACTCATTCGGCCATCTTCTCTGGGCTCATTTCTTTTAGATCGGCCATATCAGCACCTGTGTTGAAGTGGCCTTCAATCGCGCTGCCAATGACGATGACCCGTATAGCGTCAACATCAAGCATGTTCTGAAATGCAGGAACGAGTTCGTAAAGCATGTCCCAGTTTACGGGGTTTTTCGGCGCCCGGCTGAAGCGGTACCAGCCTGCTTCTCCACGCACATCAAGATCGATGAATTGAAAGCTCACCGCCTGCCACTCATTGCCAAATTAGGGAAGTGAGGCAGGGCTAATACTAACGGGCCTCAGGTTTGCCTGTTTTGGGTCCAATCGCGAGATGCGCCTGATTTGATTACCGTTGGTTCTTTCATGAGCCGGGTCCAGGCACCACATCCGGCGGCAAGAAGGTCTGCCTGATCTTCAAGGAGGCGGTTGGAGAGCCCGTTTTCCCGAAGAGATTGCCAGACATTCTCGACCCGATTGAGCCCCGGTGATCTGGCGGGCAGGAAGATCAGGGTCAGGGTCTTCGGCCCCTTCACCTCGCCGGATGATCGCAACTGGCCCGACGGGGCGGCCGGATCGATAATGATCTGCTGCTTTTTTCAATGGCCTTCCTTAGTGGCTTAGATATATTTTGTGTTCCTGGGCTAACTACCAAGTTAAATGGTTGTTTGAGCTGGTCCGCTTTGGTTATTTACGCTCTCAATTGCGGCGATGAAGACAGCTTTTTAACATTCTTAATCTCAAGAATACCGTTTATATCACGCCCCAAAACATCAGGTATGGTTGTCACCTTTTTTGCCACCAATGAGAACCGTAAATGGCTTTGTGTTTTTGGTGGCTCCCACAGGCCTAATGTGTCGACGGCTTGATTCTCAAATCTAATATCGGCTTCTTTATTAAGAGTAATTTGTGCGGGTAGTGTATTTGGAGCATTAGCGTACTCAGACGCAGTTTTGGCCGACCAATCCAGATTTCCCAATGAACTCAGCTGGATAGGAGATTCAATCCCAGACTCAGCCTGCAAAAATTCCTGATATCCCCCCAAGGCAGGTTTACACGGAAGTCGTTCCAGGTTGCAAAAAAGCCACTCTACAAGGCAGTATTGGAGGGAAGGTCGATCCAGCTTGGGTCCTCACCTGCGATGGCTGGCGAGGGGACAATGGCCTTGTTGATCCTGGCTATGGGCATTACAGGGTCGATCGTTCCAAGGACGCATTCGCCAGAGGCGGTGTTCATATCAAGGGCCTGGAAGGCTTTTGGGGGGTGGCAAGGGGTCGTCTGTCAAAGGTCAAAGGTGTGCCAGACCACACCGTTCATCTGCTGTTGGAAGAAACTGAATGGAGAGACAACAACAGGCATTCCAACAGATACAAATTACGGCTAACTGGCCTCAGACAAAATCCCCTCAGCCAAGCATAACCCTATAATTTTCTTATGGAACATTAGTATTTCCAGTGGTTTTCGGCAAGACTGACCCACGATAATTTTAGGTTGGAACAGATCACAACTCCCGATTTCGGAACCGATATGAACGACACATCGCAAACCGCCGCAAAGGCCAGACGCAAGGTTTGGAACTTCACGCCGCAATTGCCCCTGCGGCTGGCTCCTTATTGGGACTGGCCTCTCCAGCCCTTCGCTTCGGCGCTCTATCTGCTGAAAAGCTGGAACCCGATTGGTATGCGGTTCCTGTTCCTTGTGGGAGCCATAGCAACCTGGATGTGGTTTACCCCAGAACTGGAGCGGGCCCGCACGGTCCAGTTTGAGTGGATCTTTGAAGTTTGGCTGCGCAATTTCCTGATCCTGACCGGAGTGGCGGGCGGTCTGCACCTGTTGCTCTGGAAGCTCGGCGTGCAAGGCAATGACTATCGCTATGACATGCGGCCCATGGCGAAGGGAGCGAAGGTCTTTCACTTCAGGAGCCAAGTATACGACAATATGTTCTGGTCCTACGTGGCCCTGCAGTTCTGGACCTTCTTTGAATGTTTGATGTGGTGGTCCTACGCAAATGGCTATGCGCCCATGATCACCTTTCAGAGCAATCCGGTCTGGTTTGTGATCCTGATCGTCCTGGTGCCGATCTGGTCGGGTTTCTATTTCTACTGCCACCACCGCCTGCTTCATGTGGGCGCGCTGTACCGGCATGTGCACTCCTGGCATCACAAGAACATCAACACCGGCCCCTGGTCCGGGCTTGCCATGCACCCGGTGGAGAGTTTCATTCTGTTGACCGACACCTTGCTGTTTTTCATCGTGCCAGCCCACCCCATTCATGTGCTCTTCCTCCTCTTCCATCACGGCGTCGGCGCGCCAACCTCCCATGCAGGATTTGAAAAACTGAAAATCGGAGACAGCGCCGGTCTGGAAGTCGGGGACTTCTTCCACCAGCTCCACCACAAATATTTCGATTGCAACTACGGCACCTGGGAAACACCGTGGGACAAGTGGTTCCAGACATTCCACGACGGCACAACTGAGGGAGACGCCCTCGTCAGGAAACGGCGGCGGCGGATTTGGCCAGACGGTTAGGGCATAGTAACTTAAGGCGTAGCTGCAGGAGCCAAACAACGGACAATATGTCCCTTACGTGACATCGGTTTAAAGGCGAGATTTAGAGTTTAACCGGAAGCTACATAGGCTCTCTACTATGGCGGTCTTTGACCCATAAGCGGTCAATTTTCGAGTTTTAGCTTGAGTGCCGGGACGACAAACTTCGTCATGATATTGAGGGGGAGCTTCCCATCATCTGCGTTGTTGTAATTTCCGGCGAAGACCACCATGATCAGGTTTTGCTTCAGGTGAATTGCAAGCACCTGACCTCCGTTGCCCGATCCGGCAACCAATTCCGGCAAACCTCTCCAGCGTTTTGGCACCAACCACCACAGGTAACCGTATTTCATGCCATTCTTGTGCGCCGACCTTGGCTTGAAAGATTCGTCGAGCCACGCCGCCGGAACAACTTGCCGCCCTCCAAACTTACCCTTTTGAATCACCAGCTGACCGATCTTGGCAAGGTCATGAACATTCAAGCGCAGGCCACTATAGGGGATCGGCACGCCGCCAGCTCCTCGAGCCCATTCGTATGTCTGAATTCCAAGCGGCTTGAACAGCTTTGCTTCGGCGTACTTGTAGATAGACATGCCGACACCACGCTCAATGAGCCGGGCGACGATGGCAACCGCACCACTGTTGTAGACGAATGATTTTCCTGGCTCGCTCACAATAGGACGATCCAAAACGTAGCGGTGCTGGTCTTTCTCATACCGCATCAAAGTCTCACTGTTTTTCCGATCAAGATATGACAGGTCCTCATTCCATGCTGTGCCCAATGTCATGGACAAAGCATGCCTTATCAGAACTGCTTTGCGTTTGGGATCATGCGCGAGGTCGGGATATTCAGGAAACTGTAGAAGCAGACTTTGGTTCAGCCCAGGCACCTTCCCCTCAGCTAACGCAATGCCGTAGAGCAATCCGACGATGGACTTGGTAATGGAACACAAACCATGGAGTGTCTTGGGTCCGTGCTTGCGCATGCTCCAAGTCCCACCAAAACGTCGATCCACGCCCGCAAAATGGCGCTCGGCCAGAATTTCACCGTTGCGGATCACTAGAACGTTATGGAGGCTAGGTAGTTGTCCCTTATCGAAAGCAGCCTTCAGCTTTGCGTCTAACGGCCGTTCCTGCGCGTTTGGGCTAGGCGCGGCCATGAGGAATGCTGTTGCAATACATGATACGAGCCATCGTGGAGTGTCAAACATCAGCTGTTGTTCCCGACCATAGTTGCCTGTTTTACCATAACTCAGCCTTAAACATCTTGCATTCGTCCATGGCGTGCCAATGTCGGATTCCTGCACTTCCCTGCCAACGACCCAATATCAAGTTTAGGAACTACAGCGGATTTAAAACGGCCAGCCACGATGGCAGCGATCAGGTAAGAACTGCCTTCTGTTTTAGCGACGATGAGATAATCTTTCCGGTATCGCCCCGGCATAACTCGTGGCGGCCTCGTTAGATCCGGGCGAGCGGCTATCTTCTGAGCGCGAGACATCAAACACAAACCGCTTTAAATTTATCAGGTCCTCACAAAATCTGCGATCACGCCATCTTCCAGCTCATACCATCGCTCAATGATCACACCCGATGGGGCCCTTCGCGCCCTCCGATTGAGATGACGCGCCCTGGTTGATGCATGAGGGTGTTCCAGGCTTGGCAGCAGTGATCTGTGATGTCGTCGCAGGTCTTGAAAACGAGGGTCGAAAGCCAGGTGTCCCGGATGAACGGCCAGACGTTCTCGACCGGGTTCACCTCTGGTGCCCTTGGCGGCCGTGGGACGAGGGTGATGTTGTCGGGGACAGCCCCTTTGGGTGAGCTCTGCCCTCCCGCCCGATCAAGGATCAGGAGGGCGTGTGCCCCGGCCTCGACCTGTTGACTGATGAGCTTGAGAGGCTCAGCCATGGGGTGAGTGTCGCACCAGGGCCATACCCCGCCCGTCGCCCTTGGCCCTGGCAGGGCGGATGGCGCCGAAGAGACAGGCCCCTTCGGTCCGCTGATCGTGCGGCGCGCGGGGCCGCGCCCAGCGTCGCGTGCGTTTGTTCTTCTGACCCATCCGGGCGTCGTCCTGAACCCGGAGCTCTATCGGCTTGCCGCCACATTGGCTGCGGATGTGGTCGACGACGTCGCAGACGTTTTGTTGAACGCCTCTATGGCCTCGTCGTGCTGTGCGTCGTGCTGCGGGCGGGCGGAGAGCTTGGCCAACCCCATGGCGACCCCCAAGGCGCGAAGGTCCCGTCCCGGCGTCTGACGACTGACCGAGACGCCCGGTTCCTCCTGCGCCCCCTGCGCCAGATCGACCAGCCGCCAGCGCACGATGCCGTCCATATCCGGCTTTGGCCCCGCCTCAACAGTCGCTGCCAGCGACGTGCGGTGTTCGTCTGTCAGGATCGGCGTCTTTGCGGGCGCCTTGCGGGTCACCAAGGCCTCCGCGCCGCCGGCCTTGAAGCGCAACACCCCGTCCCGGATCACCTGCAGGCCCCCGCCGCCGGTGCGCGCGGCCTCGCGACGAGACCCACTGTCGAGGATCACCATCAAGGCAAGAAGCTGCCGCGTCTGATCCGCCTCTTCGCTCTTGCGCGCTGCGCGAGGCAGGTCATCGCCCAGAAAGTCCGCTCTCAGTTGACCAACTGCTGCCATGGAAAACCTCCCTTGTTTTCCATGCTGAAGCAGGCCGAACATCGATTGGGACCCCCCTCGGAGAGCCTGAGCCAGTGAGCCGCAGTATGACCCCGCCTGCGCAGCCTTTCAACCGCACCCGCCCGGTCCGCCTCAGGCCGTCCGGTTCATGTTCCATTTGCCTTCGATCTGGCTGATGGGGATTTCGATCCCGACGATGCCGCGGAGCATGGTTTCGATGAACCAGTCCGGCGCATCGCTCACATAACAGCGGCGCTTGAGACGCCACAAAGTCATCCCCATTCAAAGTCACCACACTGGCAAGCGGGTTCTCAACGATCAGGCTGTGCAGCGTTGCAAGGTCCGTCTCCTCAAGAACCTCCTGCTGATACAGGCACGCCTCCTCAGGGCACTCCCGTCAGACGCTTGAGCGCGAACTGGATTTTTTCAACCTTGGCTTCGGCTTCCACCTGCCGGGTCTTCTGTTCTTCCACGACGTGGGCAGGTGCGCGGGATGTGAATTTTTCATTCGCCAGCTTGGCCTGAATGCCCTTGATCTCGCCCTTGATCTTGCCGAGTTTCTTTTGCAAACGGGCGCTCTCGGCAGCAAAATCGATGACATCACCCAGCGGCAGGACAATGGTGGCCTCGTCCATGACGGCCTGCACAGCTCCCTCCGGCGCCGCGACCGCAAACGAGATATCTTCCAGGCGGGCAAGACGCATGATCTCCGCCCGCCAGGTCTCGGTCCAGTTGATCTGCTGGTCCCCTGCCCCGCTCAGAACGCATGGGATCTTGGCGCCGGCCGGAACATTCATCTCAGCGCGCACCGACCGCACTTCCGTCACAAGCCGGATTACCCAGTCAATCTCCGCATCAGCGTCACTGTCCACAAGGCCTTCGTGCGTGGGCCAGTCAGCCGCAATCAACCAGCTCTCACGCGCAGGTCCGGTCTCGCCAGTAACCTGCCAGAGCTCTTCCGTAATGAAAGGGATGAACGGATGGCAAAGCAACAGGATCTGATCAAAAACCCAAGCCGCACCGGCTTGCGTCTCTGACTTCTCAGCACCGTCAGGTCCATTCAGCACCGGCTTGATCAGTTCCAGATACCAGTCGCAATAGACGTTCCAGATGAACCGGTAGAGCGCGCCGGCGACTTCGTTATATTTGTGCTTTTCGATACCTTCTGAAACCGCCTTTGCTGTGCGTTCCACTTCGCCGGCAATCCAGCGGTTGGCCCCCAGCGACAGGGAAGACGGATCGAAGTCCGCGCTGCGAACGCAGGAGTTCATCTCCAGGAAGCGAGCCGCGTTCCAGATCTTGGTGGTGAAGTTGCGGTAACCCTCAACCCGCGACTTGGCGAGCTTGATATCCCGACCCTGCGCCGCCATGGCCGCCAGCGTAAACCGCAAGGCATCCGCGCCATATTCGTCGATCAATTCGAGGGGATCGATAATATTCCCCTTTGACTTCGACATCTTGGCGCCCTTCTCATCGCGCACCAGGGCGTGGATGTAAACCTCGCCGAAGGGCACCTCGGGAACGCCCTTCTCATCCTTCATGAAGTGCATGCCAAACATCATCATTCGAGCCACCCAGAAGAAAATGATGTCGAAACCGGTGATCAGAACGTTCGTCTTGTAGTAGCGCTTTAGCTCCTCGGTTTCTTCCGGCCAGCCAAGCGTGGAGAACGGCCACAGGGCCGACGAGAACCAGGTGTCGAGCACATCTTCGTCGCGCTCCAGCATGGTGCGCGTCCCGTAGTGGCGCTCGGCGGCGGCAAACGCCAGGTTTTCGGATTCCTCAACGAAGATTTCTCCGTCGGGTCCATACCAGGCCGGGATCTGGTGACCCCACCAGAGCTGGCGCGAGATACACCAGGGCTGGATGTTGCGCATCCATTCAAAATAGGTCTTTTCCCAGTTCTTCGGAACAAAAACAGTCTCGCTATCTTCAACAGCCTTGATGGCAGGTTTGGCGAGCGTGGCGGCATCCACATACCATTGCTCTGTCAGGAACGGCTCGATCGGTACATTGCCCCGGTCCCCATGAGGCACCTGATGCACATGATCTTCCACTTCAGCCAGCAAGCCGGCAGCATCCATACGTTCGACAATCTGCTTACGTGCGGCAAACCGCTCAGTGCCATGCATGGCCAGCGTCTCGTCCAATTCGGGCGATGCAGGAACGCCGTCCAGAAAATCCTCGTTGCCTTGCAGGAACAGGTCTGCATTGCGGTCGAGGATGTTAATCAGGCGCAAATCCTGGCGCTTGCCTACCTCAAAGTCATTGAAGTCATGCGCCGGCGTCATCTTCACAGCACCTGATCCCTGCTCCGGATCAGCATAATCATCAGCAACAATGGGCAACTCGCGACCAACAAGCGGCAAGACGCAGGTCTTGCCAATCAGACCCTCGTACCGTTCATCATCCGGATGCACCGCGACACCGGAGTCCCCCAGCATCGTTTCCGGGCGCGTGGTCGCGACCGTGATGTATCGGCTCTCTTTCCCCTTGATCGGGTATTTGAAATGCCAGAGATGCCCTTTCGTCTCAACCTGCTCCACCTCAAGGTCCGAGATCGCGGTCAGCAATTTGGGATCCCAGTTGACGAGACGCTTGTCCTTGTAGATCAGCCCGTCCTTGTAGAGCGAGACGAACACCTTGAGGACAGCCTGAGACGGGCCTTCGTCCATCGTGAATCTCTCGCGCGACCAGTCGCAGGACGCGCCAAGCCGCTTGAGCTGACCTGTGATCGTGCCACCGGAAACAGCCTTCCATTCCCAGACCTTCTCAACGAACTTCTCGCGGCCCATATCCCGGCGTGACGGCTCCTGATTTTCCATCAGTTGCCGCTCAACAACCATCTGTGTCGCAATGCCGGCATGGTCCATGCCCGGTTGCCAAAGCACGTCCTTGCCGCGCATGCGTTCAAACCGGATCAGAATATCCTGAATGGTGTTGTTCAGCGCGTGGCCCATGTGCAGAGAACCCGTCACATTTGGCGGCGGAATAACAATGCAATATGTCTCTGCGCCAGGCTTCTGACCGCAGGAAAATGCGCCTGCATCTTCCCAGGCCTCATAAAGCCGCTGTTCCGTGTTGGCAGAATCGAAATTTTTCTCAATCATGGTGGGATCCAAATCCGGCGATCAATCGCTGGTGCCGTGCAAATCAAATGAAGAGGAGCCCGCTTATACAGCCAGTTCCGCTAAAGTTTCAACCGCCTGAAAAGCGTGGAATCACTTTAATTATGAAGCGACACGGCGCATTTCCTCCCGCACCACGTCCGTTACAATCCTGGAGAGGTTTTCGTCGAGCCAGGCCTTCACTGCCGGCTCCACCACTTGCCGCAGGACCGCATCCAACATCGCGCTGTCAGACGGCGCTGCTGAACCGCTTGAGACGGACGGGGCAGTGGCTTGCACTTTGGTTGGCGCCGGCGCGGGGACAGGCGGAATTGCAGACTGGGTCGCAGATGCCGGAATGGAAGGCGCTGGAGTGACAGCAACACCAGAATGCACTGCATCTGCCGAGGCCGGAGGCGGGACAGGCTGCCTGCGGGCAAGATTTGAGACGATGGTTGAAAATTCTGTACGCTGATCCGCAGCAGGTTGGTCTGAATTTGACGCTTCAGGCGCTACCGGAACAGCAGCCTGCTCGGCAGGTTGAGTCGGAGGCACAGTTTCAGAAGGCTTTGTCGGTGTTGAAGCCTGCTGCATCTGCTGATGAACGTTCGCCCGTGTCTCATTGAACTTGCGTGCCAGTTCTGAGAACGGATCATGGGAACGATAAGTTGTGGAGTCGAAATTCTGCCCAGATGACGGCGCTGAAAAGGCGGCCTCGGCCGTCGATCCGGAAGCAAAGGGATCACCATCCAAAGGAGACGGAGAAGAAGCAGTAGGCGCGTCGTCGTTGATTGCGTCGCGGATGGAGGAAAGGATTTCCTCCATACTCGGTTCAGCAACTGGATCAACTGCGCTCATTAGCTCTACCGCCCACTCACATGCCCCAGCAGAACCTGCCCCGTGCCTGCCAATCACACGTCGGAGGATAAGCAAGCAAGCCCCATTACTGATTCTGTCAAGAATTTACTCTGATTCGCTGATATCAGAGCCAAACAATTTATCACGTACCCGCAAGAAATTTGCGTCGGGATCATATCGCCTGACAGGCAACCTCATATGATCCGCCGTCAACCTGCCGATTGAAGCAATAAGTTGATAACGCGCAACGATCAGTTCCCTCTGCACCTGAACAAGAGAGACACGAGAATCCAAGAGTTCCTGCTCGGCATCAAGCACATCCAGCGTTGTGCGCGAGCCCACAAGCGCTTCTTGTTTCACACCACTGAAGGCCAATGCGTTCGCGGAAACTTGTTGCTTGGCTGCTCGAATAGCCTCGCGCGCGGCAATAATATTGTTCCATGCAGTCACGACATTCTGGCGGACGACCCTGCGCGCATTCAGGATTTCAAGCCGCCGCTGGTTAGCAGTATGTTTCGCCTCACGAATTAATGAATAGACACCGCCTCCCTGATAAAGCGGCACCGACAAGTTACCGACAAAGGAACCACTTTCCATTTCAACCACATTCGCTCTTGTATTGCCTCTCAAGCTGTATTGAGCCGTAACTGACAATGTCGGCAGCAGATTACCCTTGGCAACCTTGATCGCGTGGCGGGCGGCAAGTTCCGTGAACGAGGCCGCAAGCACGGTCGGATTTTGCACTTCGGCAACCCGGACTGCCTGTTTGATGTTTTTCGGCACCCTGGCGAGAGAACGTTTGGGATAGTAGAGCTTCTTGGGAGACCTTCCGAACACCCGGACATAAAATGCGCTGCTTGCTGCGAGGTTCGATTTCGCAACAGCCAGATTGGACAGGGATTGCGCCAATCTCGCCCTGGCCTGTGCCACATCGGTTCGTGTGATTTCACCCACATTGAACCGGGCCTGGGAAGCGCGAAGCTGCTCACGCAACACGGCAACGTTCTTGTACCGCAGAGCCATGATGGTTCTGTCACGAATGACATTCATGTAGGCGGTCACACCGTCCAGAAGAACAGTCTGTTGAACGTTCAAAAGAGTCTGCTTACCAGCTTCGACAATTGCTTCGGCCTGCTTGACACCATACTCAGTGCGGAAGCCTTCAAAAATTGGCTGCGAGAGCGAAATTGAGAACCCGCCAGTATCCCGGGTATCTGTAGAGCGAGTGGTGGTTTTGATTTTCTCATCCACTACGCCGTAGTCGCCATTAACGCTGACCGTTGGCCGCCATCCATCAAGCGCTTGAGGAACAGCTTCGTCCGTTGCCCGTTGCCGGACCCGTTCTGCACCCAGTTCCGGATTCCGCATATAGGCGCGCGCCAAAGCTTTGGATAACTTCTCAGCGCCAGCAGGCGTTATTACTGCGTCGGCAGAAACAAACAGCGAGCCTAGCGCGGCACAAAACGCCACGCCGGTCAGCTTTTTCAGAACCCCAATTCCCACGCTAAATACTTCCGCCTGTGATTTCCGTCAATTTGCCTTAAACTATTGAAACGGCGAACAAATCGCCCTTGTTACAATTGTTTATAACGCACTTAAAGCAATTGACAGAATCACTCACAACACAACCTACACAACAAACTAGCCACAAATTGTACAACTCAATTCAACACAACGTAGCAGGAAAACCGGCGGAGACGCCAACTTAAGTTTTCCACAGCCCTTCCGGCCTAGAAGACAAACCCCGTATCCGGCTTTTCGAATCCGGGAAGGGGCTCGGCTTTGGCATCAAAATCAGTCCTGAACGATATGCTCTCGCCGCGTTTTTCGAAAACCCTGGCTTGTGCCACACCGCTGACCACCACAATGGCAACCAGTCGGCCACGATCCTTCAACTGATCAAAAAGGTGCGGCGGAACCTGCCCCACAGCGCCTTCCAGAACAATCGCATCATAAGGTCCCTCTTGCGGGTAACCTTTCACAAGATCACCTGCCACCACAGCAACATTGTCGATCCCGTTTTCGTTTAACAGCCGGCCAGCTTCCTCAGCAGCGCTTTCACTGTCTTCGAGGGCAACAACAGACTCTGCGAGGCTTCCCAGGACAGCAGCGGAATATCCTGTGCCGCAACCAATATCGAGCACGAGGTCCTTTCCGGTTATCCCGGCCAGCTGGACCAAGCGCCCGAAGGTCATGGGATCCATCATGTAGCGCGGGCTGCCACTTTCTTCGCCACCAGCCAGAACCTGCACCGTGGCGTCACAATAAGACAGAGCCTGCCTCGCAGCAGGCACGAAAACCTCGCGCGGGAGATCCGACATTGCCCCGACAAGGCGAGGATCGGTTACATTATTCGGCCGCAACTGCGATTCAACCATGTTGTGGCGAGCAATGGGAAAATCTGTCATATCGAAAATTCCGGAAAATTGATCATGTTCCAAGTCAAGCCCAACTGCAGGATATTACAAACCAAAACAGCATCCACCTGCAAGCAAAAACTCGCCCTTACAAACAAACTGCGCTGTTGACCGTCAACCCAAATGGTTTAGGGCTGCTGAAGTCACATTCAAAACGAACGAGCCATCCCGTCCATGGGGCAGACATTGACAGCAAATCAGCGCGCCATTGGCTTCATGGCAATCGCCATGAGTTTCCTGTCAGCCAACGATGCCATCATGAAGATGGTCGGCGCCAGCATGCCCGTAGGCCAGATGATGGTGGTGCGTGGCATTGGTCTTTGCTCATTTCTGGCCATCGGCTGCTGGATTGGCCGCCAGCACGTGACAATTCACAGCCTGATGCATTTCTGGAGCCTGATGCGCGGCCTGTCGGAAGTGCTGGCCACTTATCTCTTCATCTACAGCTTGACGAAACTGCCTCTCGCCACTGCCACGACGATTGTCTTTTGTTTTCCAATCCTGCTCACCGCGCTCTCTGGTCCCTTGTTCGGCGAACGTGTCGGCGTTTGGCGATGGTGCGCGGTTATCGCCGGATTTATTGGTGTGGTGCTCGTGACAGCGCCTGGCACCAGCGCCTGGCAATCGGTTTTTCTGCTGCCGCTCGGCGCAGCTGTGTTCGTGGCCATGCGCGATGTTTCCACCAGATATGTGGCCTCACACATTTCCTCAGGCTCCGTCACCATGACCACTGCGTTCGTCGTCATCCTGGGCGGACTGGCCAGCTTGCCCTGGGGATGGTCCCCGCTGACCATGCACAGCCTCTCATGGCTCACCCTTTGCGCCGTATTCATCGCAATCTCATTCTTCAGCTACGTGGTCGCGGTTCGCACAGGCGAACTTTCTTTGATTGCTCCCGTCCAATACATTGTGATCCTGTGGGCGCTGGCCTTCGGCATAGTTTTCTGGGGCGAGGTTCCCGGACTGCAGGAACTGAGCGGCGGATTGATCATAATCGGCTCCGGGCTCTTGATCCTCTACCGGGAACGTGTGCAGCATAAACGCAAGATTGCAGTAGCAAGAGAAAGCATTGAAGAATGAAACTGGCAACCAACACATTCAAGAAGGCAATAAAAGAAGAGTCATGCTTGGCTGAGGGGATTTTGTCTGAGGTCAGTTAGCCGTAATTTGTATCTGTTGGAATGCCTGTTGTTGTCTCTCCATTCAGTTTCTTGCAACGGCAGATGAACGGTGTGGTCTGGCACACCTTTGACCTTTGACAGACCCCCCTTTGCCACCCCCCAAAAGCCTTCCAGGTCCTTGATATGAACACCGCCTCTGGCGAATGCGTCCTTGGAACGATCAACCCTGTAATGCCCATAGCCAGGATCAACAAGGCCATTGTCCCCTCGCCAGCCATCGCAGGTGAGGACCCAAGCCGGATCGACCTTCCCTCCAATACTGCCTTGTAGAGTGGCTTTTTTGCAACCTGGAACGACTTCCGTGTAAACCTGACCCTCACGCGCGAAGAGGCCGAAGACGGTTGTCTTGCCAACTGCGCCCCTTCCTCGCTTTCCTTTCCCCCGCCTGGCTCCAGACAAGCTTTCATCCCCTTCAACAACACCGAACATCGGGCGCTGCGCCTGGCAAGCTGTATGGAGGCGCTTGCGCAACGCCCGATAGACCCTGTTGACAGTATTGCGATCAAGGCCGCTGGGTTCGGCTGTCTGTAGAGCGGTCAGGCCGGCGGCGAAGTCGCGAACACGCGCGCGGATTTTCTTCTCTGAAATGCGGGACCCTTTGCACTATCGATTGTTCATTTCATACCATAGCTTAATGAGGAAAATCCCCTCAACCAGGCATGACCCTAGAAGAAAACCAGCCGCAAATCGGGCTGTGGAACAGCCTGTGCAGCAATTTTGCTGCCGATGTTGTCTCCTTTGGCCGGCTTCGATTGGGCGCTTCTGGGAAGCATTCGCCGAACGATCTGCACGGTGCCTGGTCAGCTTCAAGCCATCCAGCGCGAAACTACGCCGATTGTGCGGCTGCCCTGGAACGATTTCTTATGGTCAAGCGTCTGCTCAATGCTGGAGCACCCGGCCTGTTGTTTCCGATGATCCGGAACGCGGAAGAAGCCGAAGCCACAGTTGCCGCCACTCGCTACCCTCCAAACGGAATTCGCGGCGTCAGCATGACGCAAAGGGGTAATCAGTTCGACCGGGTCGGCGACTATTGGAAGAAGAAACAGTCATCCTGGTTCAAATCGAAACCAGGGCCGTCCTCGCCCTTACTGCGGAAATCGCTGCTGTGGACGGAGTTGACGGAGTCTTTTTCGGCCCAGCCGATATTACTGCCGACCTTGGCTTGCTCGGACAGGCCGCCCATCCGGATGTGTGGCAAGCGATTGGTGAGGCCGCAGCTATCGTCTCGGCAGCAGGCAAACCCACCGAACCTGGTGCAGTCAGCTAACAGAGCTGTTGAGCTGTTGAGCTGTTCGGCGACGGCTTCAGCTTTGTGGCGTGCGGCCGGATCTGGGGCTGCTGGCACGTGGTGCAGACAATCTCCTGGCCAGCGTGAAATCAGGCCTGGATAACCAATAGGCACCAAGAGCCGCCCTACTCTCTTCGCGCGCCGCCAGATTCTTCCGGGATCAACCCGCTTGGAGAGAACCTGAGCACAAGCAGCAACACAAGCCCCATCGTGATCGGGCGCATATAGATCGCGCTGTTGAGCAGATGCAGACGAAGCGCGTTGTCCTCGGCAAAGCCTGATGTGATCACATCAATCAGCCAGGTCCCCACCGGCTCGGCCTCAATCCAGGCAAACCAGATCAGAAAACCGCCCAGTACTGCACCAAAGTTGTTTCCCGATCCGCCAACGATTACCATCACCCAGATAAGGAAGGTAAAGCGCAACGGCTGATAGGAAACCGGCGTGAACTGCCCGTCCAGGGTTGTCAGCATCGCGCCTGCAATGCCGATTACAGCCGAGCCGAGAATGAAAACCTCCAGATGCCGGCCTTTCACATCCTTGCCCATGGCTTCAGCCGCATCTTCATTGTCCCGAATGGCGCGCATCATGCGGCCCCAGGGCGACTTCAGCGCACGCTCTGACAGGAAGAGCACCGCCAGCAGAACCGCCAGAAACAGCCCGGCATAACAAAGCTTCACGACGATGGAAGAGGCTTCCACCACACCGAAACCCCAGCCAGTGACCCAATCGATGAACCATGGGGCGTTCTGCAGGTCGACCTCATACGGGGTTGGCCGTGGCAGGCCGTTCACATTCTTCACACCGCGGGTCAGCCAGTCCTCATTCTTCATGATGGCCACGATGATCTCGGAGATGCCCAGCGTCGCAATTGCAAGATAGTCCGCACGCAAGCCCAGCGCGACCCGGCCAACCACCCAGGCAGCGCTTGCAGCCAGAAGTCCGCCAACCGGCCAGGAAAGCAGCACCGGCAATCCAAGGCCGCCGAGATAGCCCGTCTTGGCAGGCTCGACCAGCTCAATCGCTTCTGTGGCGGGCAGGTAATAGACCCGTGCGGCGAATACCCCAACCAGCACGATCATACCGACGGCGATCCTGTACATTGTTGTGTTTTCTTTTAACCGCCTGTAGGCAAAGAAACTGGCCAGGACGGTGGCAGCTATAATGAGAACGGCAACCAGAACGCCTCCACCCCCCGCTTCCCAGGTCGGGTAGACAGGCGGCATCGAAATCACGATAGCAGCCAGGCCACCAAGCGCAGCAAATCCCATGATGCCGGCGTTGAACAGCCCCGCATATCCCCACTGCATATTCACACCGAGGGACATGATCGCAGAGATGATGCAGAGATTGATGATGGCCAGTGCCAGCGACCAGCTCTGCATGAACCCCACTGCGAGCAACATCGCCGTCATGAGGCCAAAGAGTAAGATCTTTCGGTTTCGCGTGAAGGTCATAACGTTTTCCCCGCGAAAATGCCCGTAGGCCGGACCAGCAGGACAATCACCAGGATCATGAACGAAACGGCAAACTTGTAGTCTGTCCCCAAGAGTTGAGCCAAAGTCTCTGGCGCCCAGTCTGCCGGCACCAGATAAGTGAAGACCTTCTTGTACGCGTAGGTGATCATCACTTCCGAAAAGGCGATGACAAAGCCGCCCACAATGGCACCAACCGGGCTGCCGATCCCGCCCACGATCGCCGATGCAAATATCGGCAACAGCAGCTGCAAATAGGTGAAGGGCTTGTAGACCTTATCCAGCCCGTAAAGCGTTCCAGCCAAAGCAGCCAGAGCGCCAGCGAGGATCCAGGCAACTGTAACGACCCGGTCAGGGTTTACCCCGGACAGGAGGGCCAGATCTTCATTGTCCGAATAGGCCCGCATGGACTTGCCTGTGCGGGTTTTGTTAAGGAACCAGAAAAGCAAGGCCACACAGGCCACCGCCGCCCCAAGCGAGATCACTTGGGACGTCTTGATGGCGAGCCCTTCGTTAAGGCCCGTCGCTTCCTTGAATTCGCGCACCTTGACGATGAATCGGACCCCGTCACCCACCCGCTGATCACCCGGACCTATGATAAATCGGATGATGCCATTGACCACAAACATGACGCCGGTTGATGCAATCAGCAGGATGACGGGCGGTGAGCGTTTCAGACGGTAATAGCGAAACACTGACCGGTCTATGGCCAGAACCAGCGCAATGGTCACAATGATTGCAAATGGCAGTGCGAGCAGAACGGTCGGCAACGGAGAGATACCAATCCCCGCAGATTGGAACACCCACATCACAAGAATGGCGACCATGGTCCCGAAGGACATGATCTCGCCATGTGCAAAGTTTGAGAATCTGAGGATGCTGTAAACCAGCGTCACGCCGAGCGCGCCAAGTGCAAGCTGGCTTCCATAGGCGAGCGCCGGCACACCCACAAAGTTCGCGAACAGCACGATGGCATTGAGAAAGTCCATGCGTGCCTCCTATCCGCCCAGAAACGCGCGGCGGACTTCCGGGTCAGCGAGCAATGCCTCTCCGGTATTCGTATAACGGTTGCGCCCCTGAACAAGGACATAGCCCTTGTCCGCAATGTTCAGCGCCTGCTTGGCATTTTGCTCTACCATCAGGATGGCGATACCGGTGCGCGCAATTTCAATGATCCGGTCAAACAGTTCATCCATGACAATCGGCGACACACCCGCTGTCGGTTCATCAAGCATCAGAACCTGAGGCTTTGTCATAAGGGCCCGCCCAACGGCCACCTGTTGACGCTGACCGCCGGACAATTCACCTGCCGGTTGTTTTCTTTTCTCTTTGAGGATTGGGAACAGTTCGAAGACCTGTTCCATGGTCTCGCTAATATCGTCTTCCCGGATGAACGCCCCCATCTCGAGATTTTCTTCAACAGACATGGACGTAAAGACGTTCCCGGTCTGCGGCACAAAGGCCATGCCCTCGCGCACTCTTGCCTGGGGTGAGAGCGCGGTAATGTCCTTGCCGCTCATCGTCACGTGACCCTCACGAAGGTTCAACATGCCAAAGACGGCTTTCATAGCGGTCGACTTGCCTGCGCCGTTGGGTCCGACAATCACCGCGATTTCGCCCGGCTCAACACCGATCGTGCAGCTGTGGAGAATATCGGCACCGGTGCCGTAGCCCCCTGTCATTTCATGTCCGACGAGCGCACTCACGCGACGGCCTCGCTCTTCTGTTTGTTTTTCAGGCCGGTGCCAAGGTACGCCTCAATCACCTGTTCGTTGGACATCACTTCATCGGCCGTGCCCTGGACCAGCACCCTGCCCTCCGCCATAACCACAACCGGGTCGCAAAGTTTGCGGATCATGTCCATGTCATGCTCAATGACACAGAAGGTATATCCCCGCTCTTTCTGCAAGCGGATGATCGAATCTGTAATTGTTCCCAGCAAAGTGCGGTTCACCCCGGCCCCAACTTCATCCAGAAAAACGACCTTGGCATCCACCATCATGGTACGCCCGAGTTCCAGCAGCTTCTTCTGTCCGCCGGAAAGGTTGCCTGCCAGTTCATCAGCAACCTGTGGGATTTCTAGAAACTCAATGACCTCTTCCGCCTTGGCGCGAACTTCTTCCTCCTCGGCGCGAACCTTGGCAGGTCGGATCCAGGCATCTATGAGATTTTCACCCGATTGTGCGCCCGGCACCATCATCAGATTCTCGCGAACTGTCAGCGAAGAAAATTCATGCGCAATCTGGAATGTCCGCAAAAGGCTGCGCGTAAAAAGTTCGTGCGGCTCCAGTCCCGTAATATCTTCTCCATCCAGACGCACATGCCCGGATGTGGGATGGTAGTGACCAGCAATTACGTTGAATAAGGTTGTTTTCCCCGCACCGTTCGGACCGATCAATCCTGTGATCGAGCCTTCTTCGATGGTGAAGCTCGCACCATCAACTGCCCTGATGCCGCCAAAATGCAGGTGAACGTCGTCGATTTCAATCATGGGGGAAATTCAGCGACAAATAAGGAACAAACCCCGGGCGGCACACGTCCGCCCGGGATCTCATTTCAAATGCCGTCCGGCTTAGCGGTACCCGACGACGATTTCTTTGCCGCCTTCGTATTTGACCTGACGATAGTTACCAGCACTTTCACCGGGGCTGATCAGCTCAACCGCAGAAGCGCCAACATAGTCCACGTCACCACCGCCTGCGATGATTTCGAGGGCCTTTGCCAGCTCTCCAGGATAGATCTTTTCACCTGGTGCGTTGGCCACTTCCGTGACCTTTTCTTTCAGCTTGCCGCTGTCCGAAGATTTTGCAGCCTGCATGGCAAGCATGATCAGTGCAGCAGCGTCATAGGATTCTGGCGAGAACGGACCAGACGTGAAACCGGCCTTCTTGGCCATCTCTGCAAAGCTTGCAGCGCCTGGGCTGTCTGTACCCGGGGTCGCACCAAGCGATCCGTTCAGATCATTGCCATGGTTCGTTACCAATGCAGGAGAGACCATGCCGTCTGGGAAGTAAAACTTGTCGAACGCACCCGTATCAACCGCAGCCTGAACAATGCCGCGCCCACCCTGGTCTACGTAACCGGCCACGACGAGCATGTCGCCGCCAGCAGCTGCAAGTGCACCAACTTCAGCAGTGTAATCGCCTTTGCCATCTTCGTGAGGCGCGTTGATAGTCACTTTGCCACCAGCCTTCTTGAAGTTGCTGGCAATCGCGTCAGCAAGACCCTTGCCGTAGTCATTGTTCGTGTAGCTTACAGCGATCGACTTGATGCCGTTCTCTTTCAGAATATCAGCAACGACCACACCCTGACGCGCATCAGACGGAGCTGTGCGGAAGAACAATCCATCATCTTCAATCGAAGACAGTGCAGGTGAGGTCGCGGAAGGCGAGATCATGACGATGCCGTTTGGCTTTGCCACGTTCTTCAGAACCGCAGTCGTAACACCCGAGCAGTCACCACCAACGATGGCCTTAACACCATCAGATGTGATCAAACGCTCGGCAGCCGCTGTAGCAACCGCGGAGTCCACACATGTGGTATCGCCGCGTACAGCCATAACCTTTGAGCCACCAAGCAGCTTGCCGCTGTCGCTGACTTCCTTGATAGCAAGTTCAGCACCTGGTGCCATGTTTGCTACCGTAGATTCAATTGGCCCTGTAAAGCCGAGGAATACCCCAATTTTGATGTCTTCTGCAAATGCAGCCGAAGCGGCAAATGACGTCATCGCAGCAAGTGCAATGGCAATCCTGGTTTTCATTGTAAACTCCGTTATCTCAAATGGTGCGTCAGCTTAGACAAATCGGGACCCGTTTACAAGCTGTCCTTGCTGTCACCAAACGTTGTCAGAAGCATTTTGAAAACACTGGCTTGTCAAAATTTTCCAGGGTTATTGGCTGGGCCGGCGTTTCCGCGTTGGCGGCAGTAGCAAGCTGTTCCAAACGCTTGAGGTTTGTTTTGGCCTGTTCATTGCGCTTGCTGCTGCGGACCGGTAGAGGTCCTTCGCCCGCTTGCGATTCTGCCGAACCCCCCCAGCCCATCTCGTATAGTCCGCCCAGATTGTTCTGGGCCCAAGGATAATTTTGCTTCACCGCCTCAGCGAAGAACTGGGCAGCCCTGACACAATCCCGGCTGACGCCTTTCCCGGAAAGATAGAGCATCCCAAGATTGTTTTGCGCGGCCGAATTGCCCTGCTCTGCAGCTTTTCTGTACCAGTTGAGTGCTTTTGAATAATTCCGGGACACCCCATATCCGAACTGATGCGCATAGCCGAGCCAGCTTTGCGAAGCGCTATGCCCCTGAAGCGCGCCGCGCTGATAAAGCTGCGCGGCCAACTCAGGAGACTTTGCCAGCTTCCCGCCCCCATGATGGACCAACCGGCCAAGGCGGAATGTTGCCTCCACATTACCCTGTCTCAGAGAGCGCTTATACCAGGTGGCTGCATGCAGCAAGCTCTTCTTGACCTTTTTCCCTTTTTCATAAGCTTCTCCCAGCGCGAGCTGAGCCTCCGCATTTCCTGCTTTGGCCCGCTTGACAATCGTGCTGAACCGCACTGACTTCTTCTTTTTCTTGCTTTGGGCAACTGCAACACTGGCAAAGAGAGGTGGTCTCGGGATTTCGGACCAGTTGTTAAGGTGGATCGTCCAATGAGAGAGACGATCCAAGATGACGAAGAGAAAGAACCATTCGCTTATGAGTCTGGACAGTCCTGTGACATATTTTGGCCGGTCTCAATGCTGATTGATTGATGCTCTATCGAAGTGAGGATTATTGCAGTATATAGTGTATGCAGGACGCAACGCATTGTTTGACGGGTATGGCACCTACATTCCCGTCGCAGGAGGAAAACATGGCAACGAAGAAAACCAAGTCCACAGGCAAAAAACCAACGCCCAACAATCTGACTGATCATTGGCTCGGCAGTTATCCTTCGGATGTCGACTGGAATGCTCCACTGCCCGCAGAGACATTACCCGACATGTTCGACTCTGCGATCAAGAACTTTGGCGCCAAACCGTTCACGGACTTCCTCGGCAAAAAGCTGACATTTTCTGAAATCGGCGATGCGACCAATAGGTTGGCCGCTGGCCTGCAAAAGATTGGCGTAACCAAAGGAACCAAGGTTGGCCTCTTTCTGCCGAATTGCCCTTACTACATAAGCGCCTACTTTGCCGCGCTCAAACTTGGCGCCATCATCATCAACTTCAATCCGCTCTACACAGAAGAAGAGATCGAATACCAGGCGCGCGACGCCGGCATCGAGATTATGGTGACACTCGATCTGAAACTGCTCTTCAGCAAGATTGCCTCCCTCGCCAAAAAAGGCGCAATTGAGCGGGTGGCCGTTTGCACGTTCCCAGACTTGTTGCCCAGGCTCAAGAAGGTTTTGTTCAAGTTCCTGAAAGGCAAGGAGCTCGCCGACGTAAATGGTGCGGGGCTCGGTGACAAACTTCTGCATTATGACGATCTCACGAGCAATGATGGCAAATTTACTGCTGCCGAGATCAATGCAACCACTGACATCGCCATTTTCCAATACACCGGCGGCACGACAGGCGTTCCAAAGGGCGCGATGCTCACGCACGCCAATCTGACGATAAACTGCGAGCAAATCCGGCTCTGGAACACAGAAGCTGAGATTGGAAAAGAGCGGATCATGGCGATCCTCCCCTTCTTCCACGTGTTCGCCATGACCTGCATCATGAACATGGCCATCAAGTCCGGCTGGGAAATCACCATCATGCCCCGCTTCGATCTCGATCTGGCAGTGAAAACAATCAAAAAGGCCCGGCCGACATTGCTGCCAGGCGTCCCCACGCTTTACATGGCGCTGATGAACCACAAAAATCTGACCGGCGATGGATTGAGTTCGCTCAAATACTGCATGTCCGGCGGCGCGTCCCTGCCATTGGACGTCCGATTGAAGTTCGAGAAGATCGCATCCTGCCGTCTGATTGAAGGTTACGGTCTGTCCGAAACCTCTCCTGTGGCCACCGCAAATCCGTTCAATGGCTTGCGGAAGGAAAACTCCATCGGCCAGCCCCTGCCGCAGACCTATCTCTCCATTCGTTCACTGGAGGACCCGGGCAAGGAATTGACCTTAAACGAAAATGGCGAGATCTGCATCGCGGGCCCGCAAGTCATGCAAGGGTACTGGAACAAGCCCAAGGAAACGGCCGAAACATTTTCAGCGGAATATTTCAGGACGGGCGATGTGGGATACATGGATGAAGACGGCTTCGTCTACATTATCGACCGCATCAAGGACATGATCAACTGCTCCGGCTTCAAGGTCTATCCGCGCCGGATTGAAGACGCGATCTATGCCCACCCGGCTGTTGAGGAAGTCACCGTAATCGGCGTGCCGGACGATTATCGCGGCGAAACACCCAAGGCCTTTATCAAACTGAAGGACGGGCAAACAGCCACTGAAGAAGACATCCGCAAAACCATTGAGCCCAAGCTCTCGAAGATCGAACTGCCGGAATATATAGAATTCAAGGACGAACTGCCAAAGACCATGGTTGGCAAGCTCTCGAAGAAAGAGCTGCGGGAAAGCGAACCCAGCGCCTAAACCGTAAGTCTCAGGACAGCAAATCCAGATCGGCGGTCGACATACAGTTAGCCGCCGCCTTCGCTGGTTTTTCCTCGGCCGGTTTCACTGCAAGAGCAGGCTTAACGGCCTTCTGCTTGTGAAGCATGACTTTCGGCTGTGGTTTCGGCGCTGCAGTTTCGCTCGAATCTGAAGAGGCACCGAGCAAACGTGCCAGAATTTGTTCTTCAGTATCTTCACCACTTTGCCTTGCAGCCCAGATCGCGGCAAACGTGGCTGTTGAAATGCTAATGGTCTTCATTACTCACACACCCCTCGCCCTTTCGGCAGGTTCCACTTCACTAAACTTCTGCTCCGCTTGTCAAGCACGGAGTGAAAGATAACTTTCCAGATCCGGCCCTCAACTTCACTTAAACAGCCATGCGTGTCATGCAAACCACAGGTGAGAATATTGCAGGCGCAAAAATCATCGATCCATTGTATGCAGAAAACAATTGAAGCTCTATGAAAGCTTCCGATGAAGCGACTTGCCGCCCTCATTCCTCTCCTCATCGCCGCTGGCATCCTCCTCGCCGGAAACGGCGTGCTGGGCACGATGATCACCCTGCGGGCTGACCAAGAGGGGTTTTCGCCAATTATGATCGGCTTGATGGGCACAGCCTACTTTGCCGGTTTCATTTTGGCCTGTTTTACAGCAGCTGGGTTCATACGCACGGTCGGTCACATCCGGGTCTTTGCTGCATTAGCTGCCATCACGGCTGCGGGCACTTTGACGATGGTGATTGCGCTCAATCCTTACGCCTGGATCATCGTCCGCTTTGTCATGGGCTTCTGCTTTTCCGGCCTGTTTATGGTGGTGGACAGCTGGCTGAACGAAAGTGCCGCCAACGAAGACCGGGCGCAGCTGCTTTCAATTTATCGTATCGTTGATCTGAGCGCGGTTACGGGCATGCAGTTCCTGCTGCCCCTGTTCGGAACCGAGGGGTACGAACTGTTTATCGTCACGGGCATCATTCTTTGTCTTTCGCTCGTTCCTGTATCACTCTCAGACCGGTCCCGCCCCCACCCGCCTGACGATATCAAACTGGACCTCAAGGCGATCTGGCTGATCTCTCCGATTGCCTGTATCGGCTCCTTTGCAATTGGATTGACGAACTCGGCCTTCCGCCTCATTGCCCCGCTCTACGCAACGGACATAGGCCTCGATATTTCTGGTATTGCCATCTTCATGAGTGCCGGCATCATGGGCGGGGCTCTCTTTCAATATCCATTGGGCATGATGTCGGACAAACTGGGCCGCCGCTGGGTCCTGATGCTGGCAACTTCTCTCGCGGCAGCCTCAGGCATTTTCCTGAGCAGCATCTCCGGGACAACGCCTTGGTTGGTATATCTCGGCATCTTCCTGTTTGGCGGCTTCAGCCTGCCGCTCTATTCACTCTCTGCCGCCCACGCCAACGATCAGGCCAAGGCAGGTCAGTATGTCGTGATTTCTGCCGGCCTGACCTTCTTCTTTTCGGTCGGAGGGCTCATTAGCCCGGTGGTGGCTTCCTGGATGATCCAGGTGTTCGGCGCGCCAGCGTTCTTCACCTACACCAGTGCCATCCACGGCTCACTCGTCCTGTTTGTCATCTGGCGCAAAATCGCCAACCCGGGCGTTGTGGTCAGTACCCCATTCGTCGCTTTGCTTAAAACGTCACCTCTCATCTATCGTATGGCAAGAAGGGCAAAGGCCGCAAAGCGCAAACGCAAAGGCCGCAACGGTGAAACTGAAAGTCTTATGAAACCTTGGTAAAACTTGTTACCTAGAGCGCAACTTGCAGGGTTTCGAGATATAGACACGAAATGAAAATCATAACAAAGACAGCCGAACTCAGTGAAGTTTGTGCGCGACTGGCCACTGAACCGTACGTTACCGTTGACACGGAGTTCATGCGTGAAACCACGTTCTGGACGCAACTGTGCCTGATCCAGATCGCCGGTTCCGTGGATGAGATCATGGTCGACCCTCTCAGCGAAGGCCTGTCCCTCGACCCCTTCTGGAAGCTCATGGCAGATACCGGTGTCATGAAGGTTTTCCACGCGGCGCGGCAGGATGTTGAGATCATTCATAATATGGGCGGTGTCATTCCAAAGCCGATGTTCGACACACAGGTCGCAGCTATGGTCTGCGGATTTGGTGACTCAATTGGCTACGAAAATATCGTCCGTCAGGTCGCAGGGGCATCGATCAACAAGACATCGCGTTTCACCGACTGGAGCCGGCGCCCCTTATCCGACAAGCAACTTGCTTATGCGCTCTGCGATGTCATCCATCTCCGGACCGTCTATGAAAGCTTGAGGAAAACCCTGAACGAATCCAACCGGGAAGCCTGGCTGGATGAAGAAATGGATATCCTAACGTCGCCGGAAACCTACCAGACACATCCAGACAATGCGTGGAAGCGGTCCAAGTTCAAAGCACGCAACAAGAAAACACTGGGCATCTTCATGGCTGTTGCCGCCTGGCGGGAACGTGAGGCGCAGGAACGCAACGTTCCGCGTAACCGTGTCCTGAAAGAGGATGCCCTTGGTGAACTTGCCATGCAGGTTCCTGATAGTCCTGAAGCATTGGGCCGGCTCCGTGCCGTCCCGCGCGGTTTCGCCAACTCCCGGCAAGCCAAGAGCCTTCTCCAGGCCATAGCCGAAGGCAAGGCGCGCGATCCCGAAACCCTTCCGTCGGTCAAACAATCTGGCAGGCCGCCCGTGCCGGCACCTGCCTCAATCGTGGACCTGCTCAAAGTGACCTTGAAGTACGTTTGCGAGCAGCATGGTGTTGCCCCGAAACTCATTGCCAATTCGGCAGATATCGAAGCCATTGCTCTGGATGATCAGGCAGACGTACGAGCGATGACTGGCTGGCGGCGCAAGCTGTATGGCGATGTGGCCCTTGATGTAAAACATGGAAAACTGGCCATCTGCCTTGAAGATGGTGAGATCATTATCGAGCCAAGACAAGCAACAAGGGCGCACGCCGCCGAATAGCCGAAGTCATTATTTTATGACCACCTCCGGCTTGTGTCCGGTGAGACCGGTCAATTCGGCCAGGCGCTTGCGCACTCTCTCTCCAACGATATCCTTGTTGCGTTTTGGCAAAGTCAGGACCAACAGCTTTTTGGGCGCGTAGTGCAATTTGATCTTGGGTAAAAGACCTGGCATGGCCGCCGTCAGCACGTAGGCAAGACGTTGTGCGGCAGCAACCAGACGTGCCTTATCCTGCACATCCTCATCTATCAGTGAAAGCAATCCCGCAGGTGCCTCATCCCCCTGTACGCCCACGTACCGGTAGAATACGCACAGGGCGAGGAAGACGCGTCCCGAATGATCGACACCTGAAAAACTCGCTTGCGAAACGACGGTGAGCGAATGCTCGCCGCGATAGTTTGGATGTGTCCGCCAACCGATGTCCGCAAGAAGACAGGCAGCGTGACGCAAGCGACGCGCATCGCTGCTCTCTTTCTGTCCTCCCTCCCCGAACAGCTGATCCGTCCATTTGCAAAGTTCTTTTTCGTGCTCTGCGGACCTGGCCATAGCGCGGGCAAAATCCCAGCAAGCAGAGAGTAGAGGGTCTTCCTTGCGCTTTTTCTTTTTGAGTTTCGAAAAGAGCACACCTTCACGCAGACCGGTCGCAGAAACGACAACATTCCTGGGGTTGCCGAGGTGCAAGAGACGATTCAAAACCATAGATCCAAATGGCAACGTCTCTGCACGACTGTCCGGGATGACTGCCATGCCTTTAAGCGCTTCTGTCCCAAGACCGGCGACCAGGCTGGATATGGATTTTGCAGGCTCCGCCGCAATCGCATAGCGGTTCAACACCTCAAGCGGATACGCGTTATGAGCCATGTGCAACCGGCCAAGGTTTCGCCAGGTCCCTCCAACCGCATAAAATGTCTTGGCCTTCATGTTCTTGAGCAGTTTAAGGTCTTTGAAGGCTTCATCGGCAAGCGCAATTGCCTGCCCCATATCCCCACCAGAAGCATCGATCAGGCGCAGCGAGCCCAAGGGCAATGTTACGCCGTCGCCAATCTCACCATCGATAATTTCAACAAGCTCCAGGCTACCACCGCCCAAATCGCCAACAATGCCATTGGCTTCCGGAATGCCGGTAAGCACACCAAGCGCCGCATAACGTGCTTCTTTCTTTCCCGACAGAACGCTGATCTTGCAGCCCAAAACCTCTTTTGCGCGGGCGATGAACGCAGGTCCGTTTTTGGCCTCACGCGCCGCCGCTGTGGCAACCGCATGAACTTCACTCACACCAATTTGCCGGCACATTGCACGAAACCTAGCGAGCGCGACCAAGGCTCGTTCAACCACGTTATCCCCCAGCCTTCCCGTGACAGAAACACCGCGGCCAAGTCCGCAAAGCACTTTTTCGTTGAAGATTGGCGCAGGCGCCCTGCGCAAGCTGTCATAGACCACCAGCCGGACCGAGTTTGAACCAATGTCGACAATTGCAACCGGGTTCAGCCTCGGAGCGTGCGGCACTTTGATGGAATCGGACGTCACAGTTCTTCGCAATCGATTTTATTGCTTGACCCGCGTGGCCGCCCGGCGTGGCGCGATGCTTTCGGGAAGCTTTTTCTTTTGCAGGGCCTTGCCGCGACCTGAGAGCGAGGGGTTGGTCATGAAATACTCGTGCGCACTGAAGGGTTCTTCGCCCTTCATTGGCACGATTCTCTTTGATGATCCGTCGCCCATAATGTCCCAGCTTTGCTGATTGTCCCGAAAATTTATGACCATGATCTGAAACAGGATCTGCTCATGCACCGTCGGATTGTTTATCGGAACCAGCGTTTCCACGCGTCTGTACAGATTACGCGGCATAAGGTCAGCAGACGCAATATAGACTTTCGCTTTTTTGTGCGGGAGCCCGTGTCCGACGCCGAAACACATGATCCGAGAATGCTCCAGGAAGCGTCCTATGATCGATTTCACCCGGATGTTCTCGGATAAATCCGGCACTTCCGGACGCAAACAGCAAATCCCGCGCACCACCAGGTCGATTTGAACCCCGGCCCGGCTGGCCTTGTAGAAGGCATCGATAATGGTGGAATCAACGAGAGAATTGAGTTTGCACCAGATCTGTGCCGGACGCCCGGCTTTTGCATGTTCGATCTCTTCATCGATATGCTGCAGGATGCGTTCCTGCAAATTCATCGGCGAAGCTGCCAATTGTTCCAGACCAGTCGGTTCGGCGTAGCCTGAGATGTAATTGAAGATCCGTCCGGCGTCCCTGCAAAGAGCCGGGTCCGCCGTGAAATACGAAATGTCGGTGTAAACCTTGGCCGTGATCGGATGATAGTTGCCTGTGCCGAAATGCACGTAAGACCGCAATTGAGCGCCCTCTTTGCGAACCACAAGTGAGAGTTTGGCATGAGTCTTCAGCTCGATAAAACCAAAGACGACCTGAACACCAGCGCGTTCCAGGTCCCGCGCCCATTGAATATTTGCTTCCTCGTCAAACCGGGCCTTTAGCTCCACAAGCGCGGTGACAGATTTGCCCGACTCCGCTGCCCAGGCCAGGGCCTCGACGATTGGGCTGTCCTGAGATGTCCTGTACAGGGTCTGTTTGATCGCAACCACGCCCGGATCCGCTGCCGCCTGTTTTACGAACTGAACCACCACATCGAAGGACTCATAGGGGTGATGAACAACGATATCCTTCTGCTGGATTGCAGCAAAACAGTCGCCGCTATGGTCACGGATACGCTCAGGGAATCGGGCATTGAACGGTTTGAATTTCAGATCATGCCGCTCTTCCAGATAGAGAAACGACGTGTCCGCATAACCAACCAGACCTTCACAAACCACGATGCCTTCGTCCTCAACTACCAGATTGCTGGCCACCAACTCACGCAAGCTACCAGGCATCATAGCATCAACTTCGAGCCGGATCACGTTGCCGCGGCGGCGCCGTTTTAGAGCGCTTTCGAACAACAAAACGAGGTCTTCGGCCTCTTCTTCGACCTCGATATCGGAATCCCTGATAACCCGGAACACGCCCTCCCCCAACACCTCATAGCCGGGAAACAACCTCGGAACATGCAACAGCAGAAACTGCTCTAGAACAAGGAAACGGGCCTCCACTGCATTGTCACCATCCCCTGACTGCAAGCGGACAAAGCGCTCGAGCCGCTGCGGTATCGGCAACAAGGCATCCATAAGTCTGCCATCAGAAACCCGTCTCAACTGCAGAACCAGTGTGAAGCCTTTGTTCGGAATGAAGGGAAACGGGTGCGCCGGATCAATCGCCAGCGGCGTCAGAACCGGAAAAACCTGTTCCAGAAAGTGATTATCCAGCCATTCATGGTCACTGTCTTTCAACTCATCCAGGGCAACGATCTTGATGCTGGCAGCCGACAGTTCATCATTCAGTTGCTTCCATTGCCGGTCCTGTTCAACCATCAAGAAGGCCGCAAGTGCCCTCACCTGCTCAAGCTGAGCGGCCGGAGAGAGGCCATCATCACTTTCGGTTTCAATGCCCTCGCGCTTTTGACCAGCCAGGCCAGCAACGCGGACCATAAAAAATTCGTCCAGATTGTTGCCGGATATCGAGAGGAATTTCAGGCGCTCAAGCAGGGGATGCTTGACGTTCCGCGCTTCTTCGAGAACGCGCATATTGAACTGAAGCCAGGAAATCTCTCGATTGATAAAGCGCTTAGGATCTTTGTGAATTGGCACATCACCGTCGGCAGACTTGCCAGAGTGCTCGGTCTTGGTCTGCGTCCAAGTGTCAAGTGTCTCAACAGGGTCCATCATTTACTCAGGTTACCATATTCGCAGGGCTCATAACGCCAAGACTAAACCTCTTTCATGAAACTTTCGTGCATCTTGATCTAACCAGCCTCTCGGCGCGTTTGCAAAGACGTCAGAATTTTCGCCGCAAATGGGCGCGTCACTGTTGCTTTTTCCTCCAACGAACGCCGGTCAATGAGTTCCACAAGCCTGCGCGCTACATCTCCGGACCGTTCCATATTTCGGATGAGAAAGTCGACAACAGCTTCGTCAACAGCAACCTGCCTGTCGGCAAACAGCTTCACCAACAACCCGCGCAATAAAACATCGCATGGCGTCCCAAGCGCCACCGTTGGAACAGCAGTCATCCGCGATGCCAAATCCTTCAGCTCCAAATTCCATCGCCCTGGAAAACTTCGCGCCGTCATCAGCACATATCTGCTGGTTTCCCGTGCAAGATTCAGCAAATGAAAGAGCGCAACTTCGTCCAGCTCATTCGAAGCACTTGGCAAATCCTCAACCACACACACGCCGGTCGCCAAGAGTTCCGGCACACTTAGCTTGGTCAGATTTTCCGCTGCAACGACCGGACCACCAGCTCTTATCCGGAAAACTTGAGACAAGTGGCTCTTGCCTGATCCCTCAGGCCCAACCAGCAACAAGGCCTGATGTCTCCAGTCCGGCCAGCTGTCGATTTCTGCAACAGCTGCTTCGTTAGATGAGGCGACGAGAAAATCTTCCCGGCTCATCGCCGGCCGAAAGGCAAGATCCAGCGCCAGCTGGCCACTGTCGCGAACTCCACTGGGTTTTCCGATCATGCTTCTTCTATGTCGGCCGGATCGATTGAAGCAGCTTTTTGCCGCTTCGCACGGGACGTCGCAACCGGAGCAAATACGCGCTCTTCTCCGTCGGCACCTTTGTAGACGGAGCTTTCCATATAGACTTCAATCGCAAAACGAAGCAGCACGCCAATCGCGGCAGCAATGGGTACCGCGACCAGCATGCCAACGAAACCGAACAGGTACCCTGCTGCGAACAGGGCAAACATCAGCCAAACCGGATGTAACCCAACACTCTCTCCAACCAGCTTTGGCGTCAGGAAATTCCCTTCCAGAAACTGACCGACCACGAATATCACTGCCACGATCGCGATCATTACCCAATCCGGCCAAAATTGCAGGAGTGCCATTCCGATCGACAGAACACCGCCAACAATTGCACCAACATAGGGAATGAAACTCAAGAGACCGGCACCCAAACCGATGAGCAAACCGGAGTTCAGCCCCACGACCGTCAAGGCGACCGCGTAGAGCATACCCAGAACGATGCAGACAGTGCCCTGCCCACGAATAAACCCTGCAACCGCCAGGTCAGCATCATGGGCGATCTGCCGGACCGTTTCCACATGTTCGCGCGGCACCCAGCTGTCGACCTTTCGCACCATACGGTCCCAGTCGTTCAACATGTAGAACGCCACGATTGGTGTAACGACGAGCAAGGCGATAAGGTTCACCAGCGCAAGGCCGCCGGAAAGTACAGACTGCAGCAGTGTCCCTATCCAACCCGCAGCACGTCCGGCAAGGTCATACACGGGGCCTTTGAGATCAATCCCTCTGGCTTCGATCTCTTTCAGCAACCATTCCGGCGAAGCTTCATTTACCAGCTTCACCAGATTTTGCACGTGCGATGGCAAATCAGCAGCAAATGAACGTATTTGTTCAATTAGCACCGGCGCAACAAATACGAGTACCAGAACGAAGATCAATATGAACAGACCTACGATCATGGTCGTCGCAGCCAGACGCGGAATATTATGCTCTTCAAGCCAGTCAGCCACCGGATCCAGGAAGTAGGCCAGTACAAAACCGGCAACGAAAGGAAGTAGAATTCCACCCAGGAACCAGAGGATGGCTATCAGCATCACGAGTGCGACAAGCCAGAACCGCACCTGCTGACTAAAGGTCATGCCTTGCTTACCTGTTTTTGTGCTCTTTGTTTGTTGCACTGCCTTGTTCATGACCATTGCCATTTGCCATGTGCCGGACCCACTGTAGCATGTAGGCGCCGCCTGATGCGACAGTTAGAGCCCCAACCAAAATAGCACCAATCTGTGTATAATGCAGGATATCAAGTTCCAACCCTAATCCTGCGAGAACAAAGCCGGCAAAAGCAATCTGCATTGTCGTGTTCAGTTTGCTGATCCACAGAGGATGCATCTCGACCGGTTTGTCCATCAACCAGGACAAAAGCACAGCACCAATAATCATAACGTCGCGACTTACTACCGTAATGACGAGTAGGGATGGCATCAGGTCTAGGATGCCCATCGCCAAATAAATGCTCACCAGCAGAAGTTTATCCGCCAGCGGATCAAGATAAGTGCCAAGTTCAGTGACCTGATTAAACCTTTTGGCCACAAAGCCATCAATGCCATCGGATATCCCGGCCACCACAAATACAAAAAAGGCCGGAAGATAGTTGCCGGTCACTATGAACCACATGGTGAGTGGCACGAGAAGAATCCGAAAAATCGTTATGAGGTTAGGAATGGACACCGGTGGCTCCCCGTAAGACACAACTCACCTTTGATATCATGCAAGCCCTCTAGAGGGGTTGGAGCACCCACATGCCCCCGACGACAGCTAGATTGAATCCGGACTGATAGAACGAGCTGCGCAGTTCGTCCAATGTCCCCCCAAATGCGATGGTTACCACAGCTCCCCTTGCAGACAACGAGTTAATGTCAATGCGGCCCACACCAGCTGTTGTTTGTATGCGTGATCGCAGGACGTTCCATTCAGCAGAACTGTTGTAGGGAATCGCCATGGTAATCGAGTTAGAACGCTGCACCTTCTGGCCAGTGGTATAACTGACAAGGTTTTCGTTCTTCCACTTCTCCTGCATCACCAACTGAAAGCGGTTGGCCGCAAACAAGGCAGCTGCAGCGAGGTCGACGTCCTCATATTCCTTGTCAAAGCCAATTCTTCCCACCGGCGACGTCCCCTGCATGACCGCACGGACTCTCACATCGCTTTTTGGCTCTGCGCCGGCGACCAGCACCGACGAGGCGCCATATCGAATCCGCAAGGACTCAAGTTTGACCTGATTGTAGGCAAGCGCTTCTTTTGCAGAAAGTGCATTGGAGTCAGTAATGTCACCCAGCGGCAACAAGATGGGGATCAAGGCATTGCTGAGGTCGAGTTCGGCCCACGCCTTGTGCCAGGGGTTCCCCCCATTCCAGATATCTGCGCCTTCTTTCGTCACCCAAACAGGCACTACCAAAACTGGTTCTGACTGCTTTTCGGCATAGCGAACTCCGTATCTGCCAAACAGTTTTCGTGTCTTGTTCGCCAGAAATCGGATCGAGAGTTTCGCAATATAACGTTTCGGAACAGCCCTCTCCTCTTCAATGCTCAAGCCGGCAAGCAAGTGGCCCACATCATCAGCTTCAAGCGCCTTTAGCGGCGCGGCGGACTTCGCTGGTACGAGCCGGTCAACGAGTTTCCTGAACGCAATAACCTGCGCTTCTCCAATGGCCTTGAGTTTCGCCTTCGTTGAACTCTCTGCCGTCACATCTATTGCAACACCGGAAACAGTCCAGATATCGGCACGTGCCTGAGTGCCTGTTGTTATCAGGAGGCAGAAAAACGCAAAAATTACCAAACCGCGCAGGATAGCGCTTTGCGCGCACCGATCACCTTGGCACATTGGATTATGGTGCCACATCTTCGTCAAAATAGCCATTTCCGCTCTTAGGTATGCCGAACCTGGTCCATATTCAATCTGCCCGGCGATAAGTTCTCTTTTTTGCTTGCTCTTTGAAGCGGGTGCAACGAAAAACGAGCAATCACTGATCGATTCAGGCAAAAATTATGACGGCAAGCGAAGATAGCCCAGCTCCGCAAGGTCTGACCTATAAGGATGCCGGTGTTGATATTGATGCGGGCAATGCGCTTGTCGATGCAATCAAGCCGCTCACAGCTTCCACGCGTCGGCCTGGAGCAGATGGCAACCTAGGAGGCTTCGGCGGTCTCTTTGATTTAAGGGCCGCAGGATTTAACGACCCGGTATTGGTTGCAGCGAATGATGGCGTGGGAACAAAGCTCAAAGTAGCAATCGATTCCAGCATGCATCGGACTGTTGGCATTGATCTCGTCGCGATGTGCGTCAACGACCTGGTGGTCCAGGGAGCTGAGCCGCTGTTCTTTCTCGACTATTATGCATGTGGAAGTCTTGATGTAGAGGCCGCGCGAGATGTGGTGGCGGGGATCTCCGACGGGTGTGTGCAAGCCGGCTGCGCGCTCATCGGCGGCGAAACAGCTGAGATGCCGGGCATGTACGCCAGCGGGGACTATGACCTTGCAGGGTTCGCAGTTGGTGCAGCAGAGCGCGGCATACTTTTGCCGCGCGAAAACATTGAAGCTGGTGACATTTTGATTGGTCTCAGTTCATCCGGGCCGCACTCGAATGGATATTCCTTGATTAGACGGATCGTTGAGCAAGAGGGTTTGAGTATGATCAGCCCCTGCCCGTTCGACGATACGCGCTCTTTGGCGGAAGTTTTGCTGACCCCGACCAAGATTTACGTAAAGCCAATCTTGAATTGCATTCGCAAAACGGGCGCGGTCAAAGCGCTCTCACACATTACCGGTGGAGGCTTCCCGGAGAACATTCCAAGAGTGCTCCCTGACGGCGTCGGCGCGACCGTCGATTTATCGGCAATAACACCAGGGCCAGTTTTTGGATGGCTTGCAAGGATGGGCGGCATCACGACCAACGAAATGTTACGCACCTTCAACTGCGGCGTCGGGATGATCATTGTGTCCACATCCGATGGTGCCGAAGCAGTTCTGGACTGTCTAAAGGACGGAGGTGTGGAAGCCAAAATCGTTGGCGAACTCACGAGTGTCTCAGACGGCAGTCCTGTCCATTATAAGGGCGAACTGGAGTTCCCGGCATGAGATTCAAGCGAACCGCCATTCTGATTTCCGGCCGCGGTTCCAACATGATGTCGTTGATTACGGCAGCCAAGGCCCAAGATTTTCCCTCAGAAATCTGCCTTGTTGTTTCAAACAACCCGCAAGCTGAAGGTTTGAAGAAAGCCGCAGCCGAAGGTGTGAAAACAGCGGCCGTCGATCACAAATCGTTTGAGACAAGGCAAGCGTTCGAAGCTGAAATTCAAGAGCTGCTTGAAGATGCGCAGATTGAGCTGGTTTGCCTCGCAGGCTTCATGCGGCTGATGACAGAAGGGTTTGTCAACACCTGGCGTAATCGCATGATCAACATTCACCCTTCTCTCCTACCTGCATACAAGGGTCTGGATACGCATCTCCGCGTCATCAGAGACGGGGGACGCATGACCGGCTGCACTGTGCATTTCGTTCGGCCTTTGATGGATCAGGGTCCAATTATCGCGCAGGCGGCCGTTGGAATTTTGGCGAACGACACGCCGGACACACTGGCAGCGCGGGTTCTGGAAGCCGAACACCAGATCTATCCGATGGCTCTAAAATTAATGGCTGAAGAAACCGTCAGGGTAACGGGTGAAAAAGTCAGGTTCGATGGTCGCGAAACGATCAAGCCGGCGCTTATCGCACCGGCAATGCTGGCGTGATTAACCGGTCGCCATAATCTTAGGGATCGGCACGATCATGTCTGCCGTGCGCGGCAATTCCGTCACAATGACTTTCAACAGCATAGCCACCGCAGCTGCCAAGCCAGCGGCGATTACTGTCATCATTGTGCGGCGCATTCTTATATTCTCAGACATTTTGTCCTCGTACCCATCGTCTATGTGGGGTCAAATTGCCATATTGCAACTGAGCAAAGCCTGAATCCCGCGTTCATGTACCGTTCATTTTCGCAACACGCTTCCGCTTAAATCGCGATTCGGGCATGTTTATGACCTTTTATTTGATTATCGGCACCTTTTCGTCGTTTTATCGCCTGTTTCAACGAACGTAAGTCCAAGCCTCACAACGGCTAAGACTGGCGTGTCTGTGTTCAACGACGGTTGTTTTTTGCGGTGCTGCACCATTTTTAAGGTGTACGGTGTATTCCTCACCCGTGTCTGAAAGACGATACACGACGGGAATTCCCCGCTGGATCGGCTTCGAGGTTGGGTTATGGAACGTCATCTTCCCACCATGTGAACTGGAAACCGCCGGCGAATACTCACAAGGTAATTTTACCAGCGACAGGAACCCCATTGTCGGGCTCAAATCTGCCGGAGCCTCACCCTGAGAAGTGGAGGCCGACGCAACGGATGCCGTAGTTGCCAAACCAGCAATGATGGCAGCAGCAGTCAGATTGGCGATGTAATTCTTGCGGAACGGCATTGGTTCAACTTTCTCTCGCGGTTTGAACATGCCTGCAATATAGGAAGCCGCGTCTGCCCTTCACCTGAAGTGACCGTTCACTTCGCGTTCACGTTTTAGAAACCACGTTTTCACAGGTCGCCTTAGCCCTTTCCTCTTGCTCACGCCATTGCTTCATCAGCACATTGCGCCTGCCTGGATATCGTTCCGACTGAGCCGCCAGTTCTGAAATCCGGTCGGTCCGAAAATTCCTGAAGTCTTGCCGCAGTTCGCACCAGGCGATCACCATTCGGACAGTTACCAGGTAGCCAATCGCGAGGGGCCAAATCGTGCGATGGCTCGGACGGCCCTTCTCATCGGTGTAACTTATATCGACTTTCAGGCCCTTTCGGATCGCCTCACGCAGCGGCGCAACATTGATCTTGTCTTCTTCCTGAATGGCTGAATCCGTCGCAAACAAGGGCGCATCCAACAGCAAGGGACGGAGGTCATCCGGAACCACTGTCCCGATCTTTGCAATAGCATCCCGGGCAGCAGTCACCAATTGCTTGTCACCTCGGGCCTCTACCATCCTGGTGCCAAGCATGAGTGCTTCCAGTTCGTTGGCTGAAAACATGAGCGGCGGCAGATCAAAGCCCTGCCCGAGCACATAGCCAACGCCAGCTTCCCCGATCGCCGGCACATTGTTCACCTGCAGGGAAACCATATCTCGATAGATGGTTCAGGGTGTGACCTCCAATTCCTCCGCGATCTGGCCCGCCGTCACCGGCTGTGACTCCCGCCGGAGAATCTGAATGATTTGCATTAGCCGGTCTGCGCGTCTCATAGTGGCAACAGTTGCATAACTCTACTGACAGCTTGTTGTCAGTAGTATGTCAGTTAATGTACCTGAAAAACCATCAAGGAACTTCACCGGATGATTACTCTGCACACGTTTGGACCTGCATTTGACCTGCCAGACCCCAGCCCGTTTGTAGGCAAGGCAATCATGTTGTTCAAGATGTCGGGGCTCGAACACAATACTGTAATCGCGGATATCACTAAGGCCCCGAAAAAGAAGCTGCCCTACATCACTGACAACAGAAAGACGGTTCCTGACTCCAGTTTCATCAAAATGCATTTGGAGGAACAACACAGGGTTGATTTTAGCGGAGGTTATGCTGAGGCCGATCTGACCAAAGGCTGGGCCCTGGAGAAAATGCTGGAAGAGCATCTCTATTGGCTCATCGTTTATACGCGGTGGGAGGTGGACGAGAATTTTGACAAAGGTCCAAGATCATTTTTTTGACAAGGCCCCCGGTTTCATTCGCCCCCTCATCGTCTGGATGGTCCGGCGACAGATTCAGAAGACACTTCAAGGACAAGGCCTTGGACGGCATACGGAACCCGAATTCGAAATCCTTGCCCGCAAGGACTTTGCAGCTGCCTCAGCCCTGTTAGGTGAAAAGCCATATCTGCTAGGAGAGGTACCTTGTGGATACGATACATCATTTTTATCGTTCATCAATGCCGCGCTCTGCCGCACATTTGATCATCCGATTTCCAACACGGCCAGTGAGTTTCCAAACCTGAGCGCCTATTGCCAACGAATGCGGAAGCAATACCTGCAGGATTGAGAAGGAACGACTTAGTCAGGCTCCCGATGTAGCTCGTGGCACGAGCAATGAACTCCGCCGCCGCCAAGCGCAAACATATCGTAATCAATCGCCGTCACCTCGAACCCGGCATCCCGCAATTGGCGGTTCACATTCACATTGTGGCCCATGGAGAGCACACGCTTGTTGCCCAATGAAACCAGATTGCCGCCCAGCTTCACGCAATCCGCATAGCTTACCTTGATCACGTCTATGCCGTGCTCTTCCTTGATGTAATCTAATGCATAAGGTTGCAAGGCATCTTCGCAAACCAGAGCCAGACCTTTTTCGAGCATCACAACAACAGCATCCATGTGGACAAACTGCGGAGGGATTGGCGTGACCAGTACCTCCCAGTTTTTTTCTTTCAACCAGCGTTCGACTTGCTCTGCACCTTCTTTTGTAGATCGGTCTCCGGCCCAACCAAGCAACGCCACACCTGGTTTCAAGATCACGAAATCACCGCCTTCGAAGTGCCCAGCAGTGACCCATTTCCAGATTGGAATTCCGGCGTTTCTGTAAAACTCGGAAACGACGGAATAGTCCTGGCGCCGCGGCGGCGTCTGTATCGAAGCAATAACGGCTCCCCATGGCGTCATAAAGCTGGAGTCCCGTGTAAAAACGGAAGACGGCAATCCTTCATCCGCCTCGGCAAAATGCACGCGCACACCATTTTCTTCATAAACATCAACCATTTGCCGGTGCTGTTTCATGGCCAGTTGCTTGTCGAAATGGTGACCCATTTGCACCTGATTTGCGAGCGTGACAGCAGAGACCGAATTTAATGGCACCCAATTGAAGTGATCGGGTTTCCCGAGCAAAACATCGGTCAGAACGCCGGTCTGTGCTTGGACACCCCACTTTAAGTCTGCCGAATAGTTCGGCATATTTCTGTAACCTTCAACCATGACAAAACCCTATGCCGAAACAAAAATGGTCCGACGGGATTAACCGCCGGACCATCAATCTTGGCTAATTCAACGGGCCGAAGCCCAATTTTTGGAATTAGGCGAACCACCAGCGCTCAGCTGCCTTGTTGCCGTCCATATCCCAGTTCGCGGCCATCGGACCGTGGGCAACTCTCGTGGACATGGCGAAGACGTAAGACGCGTACATGGGAATGACAACACCACCTTCATCGCGAACGATCTGCTGCATTTCGTAGTACATGCCACGACGCTTTTCTGGATCCAGTTCAGCACGTGCTTCCTTGAGCAGAACATTGAACCGGTCATGATCCCAGAACGTGTCGTTCCAATTTGCACCTTTTGCGTACGCAATCGAGAACATCCAGTCTTCCGTCGGACGACCACCCCAGTAGCACATGCACCAAGGCTTCTTCATCCAGACGTTTGACCAGTAACCGTCGTTGGATTCGCGGACCACGTTGATGTTGATGCCGGCTTTCGCTGCATGCTCCTTGTAAAGCACAGCAGCATCAACGGCACCGCCAAACGCAGCGTCAGACGCGCTGAGGTCAACCTTGATCTCGCTCACACCAGCTTTCTTCATGTGGAACTTTGCTTTGTCCGGATCATACTGACGGATAGCCAGATCTTTATTGAAGAACGGGTTTGCCGGGCTGATCGGATGGTCGTTAGCCACCTCACCATATCCTCGCAGAATGGTCTTCACCATCGCTTCACGGTCGACTGCATACTTCAGCGCGGTCCGGACATCATTATTGTCGAACGGTGCCTGAGTAGTGATCATAGGGATAGAGTAGTGCTGTGTTCCCGTTTCCTGCTCAATGCGGAGGTTTTTGTTCCGCTTGAGAAGGTGCACGGTTTTCAGGTCACAACGGTCCATCGCGTGAATTTCGCCAGATGTCAGGGCGTTTGTGCGGGCCACAACGTCCTTGATCGACAGAACTTCAACGCTATCGAAGTTGCCTGCGCCTTCCTTCCAATAGTTCGGATTGCGCTTCATCACAGCCTTAACGCCAGGCTCGTAGCCCTCAAGCATATAAGCACCGGAACCAACGCCTTTTTCCCACTCGACCTTGCCATCCTTGGAAGGCAGCATTGTCACGTGGTAGTCAGACGCGGCATACGGGAAGTCCGCACTGCCTTCTTTCAGGCTGAAGACAACAGTGTCTTTTCCATCGGCCTTGATATCTTGAACACTTGTCAGAACGCCTTTGGCCGCTGATTTGGTGTTTTCGCCCATGTGGTGCTGGAACGAAGCAACCACGTCTTCAGCGTCCAGGGTCTTGCCGTTATGGAATTCAATTCCCTTGCGCAGCTTGAAAGTCCACTTCTTGGCATCAGGGGAAGCTTCCCAACTTTCCGCCGTGTCGCCTTTGAGCTGACCATCTTTACCGATTTCCGTGAGATGACCACGGATACCGTTCTGCACAAGCTGCATGTAGGTGTCACTGGTGGTGCCTGGATCGAGCGAGTCAGTTGTTGACCCCGCGCCAATGCCAAACTTCATGTCGCCGCCCTTCTTGGGCGTCATTGCATGCACATCGGAAACAAATGCGTTTGCAGTTGCAACAGTCATACCAAGTGCAAGAGCACCTTCCATAAACTGACGGCGGCTGACCTTACCGCTCTTATAGCCACTCTTTAATTGGTCGAGTTTCTCCATATCACTCCTCCGAGATTATCCTTCCCCACCGGATTTGGTCTGTTTATGCAGGTTCCAAACCGGCCACTCAACGCACAAATACGCGACGGACACATTCGCATTTTTCGCGAGATAAACAAACCATTGATTCAAGCTTGGTTTATGGCTTGACGCGTCCTCTGCAGAGACTATCAAGGCAGGGAGCCAAATAAAGTCGCGTCTGAGACCATCAGCGACCAAAAAACGGCACATACCGAGCACTTTCATCATCAATTCTTATGGAAGCAATAATAATGTATACAATTTACGGAACACCAAAGGCTCGAGGCTTCCGGATCCTTTGGATGCTGGAGGAATTGGGACAACCATACGAACTGGTACCCTGCGGTCCTCATAGCGAAGAGATTAAGGCAATCAATCCTTCCGGAAAAGTGCCAGCGTTGAAGGACGATGATGACGTCATAGTCGACTCAGCCGCAAGTTGCCAGTATCTGGCCGACAAGCATAGGCAGTATACGTTCGCCGCCGGCACGATAGAACGCGGGCAACAGGACAGCTTCACCTGTTTTGCACTCGACGAAGTGGACGGGATCCTGTGGACAAACGCACGGCACACTTTCGTTCTGCCTGAAAAGCAGCGGGTTCCGGCTGTGAAACCAACCTGCAAATGGGAGTTTGAGCGCTCTATGGGCGTTCTCTCTCAAAGGCTCGGCGACAACAACGAATATGTGATGGGCGATACATTCACGATACCTGACCTTCTTCTCGGCCATTGTGCGGGGTGGATCGCCAACACACCGGACTGGGAATGGCCAGAAGGCAATGTCGGCGAATATTTCAAGCGTGTAAGGTCGCGCCCTGCCTTTCTCAAAGCCTTGGAGATACGCGACGCCTCATAGTGTGTCGCTGCCCTACATGCGCTAGGGACATCCAATGAGTTCCGAAAGCCAACAAGCCGCAAACGAGACCGAAACGGTTGATTTGCAGTCGTACGTTCTGCTGCTCTTCATGGGCATCATTTGGGGTCTGGCCGTATCGATGTCCAAGATCGGGGCAACCAACGGCGGACACCCCATAGGATTGGCGCTTTGGCAAACGATTGTTGCCGGCAGCATGCTGCTGGCGGCAATGATTTTCTCTAGCAAACTGCCAAAGCTGCAATCTGGCTTGTTTCGCTTCAGCCTGGTCTGCGGGGCCTGGTGTCGCCGCCTTCCCAGCCTACGCGTTGTACACGGCAGCCACCTATCTGCCAGCAGGCATTGTGGCCATAGCCTTTGCAAGCATGCCGCTGTTTACGTATCTCATATCTGTGCTCTTTCGCTCAGAAGTGGGGAGTCTGCGGCGCCTTGCCGGTACCGTGCTCGGTCTTGTTGCCATGTTGCATCATCATCTTCCCTGAAAGCGCACTTCCCTCTCCTGATCTTGCTCCATGGGGTCTTGCTTGCTTTGGCGGCTAGCGTCTCCATGTCGCTTGAGAATTTTTATGCAAGCGCGCATCGTCCTGAAGACACAACATCCCTTCAGCTAAGTTGTGGCCGCCAGTTCGGCGCGAGCCTGATACTCCTGCCAATTGCACTTCTGACCTCAACTACAGTTCCGCTCTTTGAAGCCTGAGGCACGGTGCAGTTGGCGGCCACATCCACCGGCATCATCAGCGGTGTCGCCTACACCTGTCTTCTGATTGTTATTCATCGTTCAGGATCGGTTTTTGCCAGCCAGACCGCATACATCATAACCCTCGCAGGCGTTGGTTGGGGCATGCTCATCTTTGGCGAACAACACTCCTATTATGTCTGGGCGGCGCTTGGGCTGACAATGTTGGCCATCGCTATGGTGAAACACCGGGCGCCCAGAAGCACAGGCCTCGTGGCCCATTCCAGAGAGAATTAGCGGCTCAGCTTCACACCGGCAGCTTCCCGGTCCCACGTGTCTTTTGTGAGACCGTTCTCCCACAACGGGACCTTCTGGATCTTGCCGGTCGGGGTTTTGGGCAGTTCCGGGATCGTTTCCACATATCGAGGAACCATAAAATAGACCATACGCGGCTCCAGAAACAGGACGAGATCCTCCGGATCTACTGATTGACCTGGTTTGAGGACGACGACCGCCATAACTTCTTGCTCAGTCTGGGCAGACTCTACCGGAATGACGGCGCATTCCAGGACGTCCGGATGTGCGTTGATCTCGTTCTCCACTTCCATCGAAGAGATATTCTCACCGCGCCTGCGGATGGCATCCTTGGAGCGATCGACAAAGTAGTAGTTCCTGGCCTCATCCCGCATCAGTATATCGCCAGTGTGAAACCACTGGTTCCGCCACGCCACCACTGTCCATTCAGGATGGTTCCAGTAGCCATTGAAAATGATCCAGGGCTCTTTCGTCCTCACCAGCGTTTCACCGGGCACACCTGGCTCCACTTCCTGATCATCTTCATCAACGATGCGGACCTCGTAGCGATTATCGGCAAGCCACCTGCAAGACCTGCTGTCCACCAGGTCAAAACCCGACCGCATGGGACAATTCATTTCCGTTCCGCCCTACGTGGTAGACACCAGACAATCGAACCGAGCCTTGAATTCTTCTGTTTCGGGAATGAGTGGAACCATCAGCACCCGTTCGAGGGAATTGTCGGCATCGTCTCGTCTTCTGCAGGTTCCTGGCGATAGAGGAAGGTCGCCATCGCTCCCAAAAGGAAAGTGGTTGTCGCTTTATGTGTTCTCACATCCTGCCAGAAACGCTGCGCGCTGAAAGTTCCAGGTAAAACGGCTGTAGCTCGGGCAATACAGGCGCAGTAGACCAGCGCAAATTGTCCAGCCAGATGGAAGAGCGGCAACGCAGCGTAATAGACGTCGTCCTCCTTCAATTCGAGCATCTCGACCACGCCCAACGCATATTCATAGGCATGCGCATGAGTGATGGTCGCGCCTTTCGATGGGCCGGTCGTCCCGGACGTGTACATCACCGCCATCAGGTCATTATAACGCGGCTCTTCACCCGACCATTCTTCGAGGGAGTTAAGCAGCTCATAATAGCTGAACAGTTGAATGTTGCCGTGAGCGCCCAGATCGCCCGACGCACCCTGCACGTAAATCCGTTCAAGATGTTGCAGATCTTCAGCTACAGCCAGGATACGATCCATATAATTCACCTAGGCAACCATGAACTTCGCACCGGAGTCGTTGATCACATATGAGAGGATCGGGCCTCTGTAGTGCACGTTGACCGGCACCTCTATGGCACCAATCTTGGATAGCGCGCACCAGCACCAGACGTAATCCAAAGTGTCAGGCAACATTAGCAGGACAGTTTTTCCCGGTCTGACGCCGGCCTCCACAAAGCCCGTCGCCATACGGCCAGACCGAATATCAATGTCGCCATAGCTGTAGGAATCTGTCTCGGTTACGAGACAGGGTTTCTTGGAAGAACGTTCAACCCGCTTGGCCAGCACCGTTGCCAATTCCTGTTCCGGCAGCAGATCAGAAAACGGGATCATGACGCTAGCGTCCTTTAAACTTCGGCGTCCGCTTTTCGCCAAAGGCGGTGACCGCCTCGCCATAGTCTTCGGTATAGATCAAATTGGTGATCGTCTGTTTCTCTGCTTCGAGTGTGGCTTCGAAACCGGCCTCGGATGCGTTTTGCAACATGCGCTTGTAGTTCACGACAGCCAGCGGCGCACGGGTCATAATCACCTTCGCAAGCCTTTCGGCTTCCTTCTCTTCCTCACCCAATGGCACCAGCTTGTTCACCAGGTCGATCCGGTGCCCTTCAGCCGCATCACAATAAACTCTCCAGTGAGCACCATTTCGCGAGCTTTATTCAGGTCGACAATTTGCGGCAAGAGTCTAGAGGTACCTCCAGTGATTGTCATGCCGGCATTGGTTTCCGGAAAACCGAATTTGGCGTTTTCAGCTGCCACGATCATGGCGGAATCAATGGCAATTTCAAAACCGCCGCCAACCGCATACCCGCGCACCGCGGCAATCACCACCTTGCGCGTCTTTCGGATGATGCACGGAATCTCTTGCAGGCTCTCGGTGATGTCCTCAACGATATCGATGATCGGATAAATCTCGCCACTCTTGATGAGCGGATATTCTTCCAGCGCCACCTTCAGATCATCGCCCGCACAAAATGCATCGCCGACGCTTGAGATGATAATGACTTTCACGTCGTCATCATCAGACGCCTTTTGCAAAGTGGCAACGAGCGCCCGCGCTTCTTCAGGGGTGAACGCGTTGAGAAGTTCAGGTTTGTTGAACCTGATCCACCCGATGTCATCCTTGATCTCGTAAAGCAGTTTGCCATTGCCCATTCCTTCTCGCTCATGTCCCAGAGCAGAAGCTTAATGTGGCAAGACAGCAGAAGGCAACAGGTCAGGCAGCCCGGATCCAAACATGGATATCGTGGAAAGTCCCCCCACCCACCGGCGCGGGAACATCGGCAGAAACCAGGGTGTTGATGCCGCGCCCATCTTCAAACATGTGGTTCGGCCAAATGGATTCGGCCACCACGACCCCTTGTCGCAGCCCCTCAAAGCTCTGGATATGAAGGCGGACTTCACCGCGCTCGTTGCCAATAACGACTTTCTGGCCGTTCTCAAGTCCCAAAGACTTCATGTCGTCTGGATGAATGAAGAGTTCGGGCCGCCCTTCTTTCTCAATCGAAGTGGCCGTTTCATTGAAGGACGAATTCAGAAAATTCCGGGCAGGACTGGTGGTCATGCGGAAGGGATGTTTCTCATCAGCCTTTTCGATCACGTCCCAATGGCTAGGATATTTCGGCATCGCGTCGCAATCGCCATAATTTTGAACTTCCGGGCGGAAGAAAGCTGTTTTCCAATCTGGGCTGAAGCGGAACTTTCCGTCCGGATGGCCGAAACCCGACAGATAATGTGATTTTTCGAAATCCGGTTGCGCATCAATCCAGTGAACTTTTTCAAGGTTCTCGATTGTGCCCCAACCGCTCTTGTCAAGCGTACGCTCGATCAGCTCGCGCGGCGACACATAGAACCCCTGGTGCTCCGCCCCTAACCGTTTCGCCAAGCCAACAAGAACGTCATGATTTGACCGGCACTCCCCCGGCGCTTCGATCAGTTTTGGGCCCAGCATGATATGTTGCTGTCCGCCGCCCTGATAGAGATCGTCATGTTCCAAAAACATGGTGGCCGGCAGCACGATGTCAGCCCATTCCGCAGTTTCCGTCATGAATTGCTCATGCACGCAGGTGAAAAGATCATCCCTTGCAAAGCCCTGCTTCACAAGATCCTGCTCGGGCGCAACAGAGACAGGGTTCGTATTTTGCGTAAAGATCGCCTTGACTGGCCCGCCTCCTTTCAGCGCGGCACTGTCTCCGGTCAAAACGCGGCCGATCTGGGACTGATCCATCCAACGAACGGATGGGTCTTTGACATCCAGACCCTCTATGAGGGTTTTATCCCAATGGTAGATTGAGCCATTGGTGTGAAAGACGCCACCACCCTCATGCTGCCAGCAGCCCTTGACCGCCGCGATCGAGACAACAGCATGCATATTGGCAGCGCCGTTTTTCTGCCGTGCAAAGCCGTATCCGACCCTAAAGAAGGCCCTATCCGTATCACCGATCAAACAGGCAAACGCTTCAATCTCGTTCAGCGGCAGCCCGGTGATATCTGACGCCCATTCCGGCGTTTTGTCTTTCAGATGAGCTTCCAAACCGGCAGGATCATCTGTGTATTTTTCCATGTAGGCTCGGTCAGCCTTGCCGTCCCGGAACAGGATATACATCAGAGCACAAGCCAACGCCCCGTCTGTTCCAGGCTTCAAAATCAGCCCCACATCAGCCTGCTTCATCGTCGATGTATTGTAGACATCAATACAAACGATTTTGGCGCCCCGCTCTTTCCGCGCGCGAATCGCATGGGTCATCACATTGACCTGGGTGTGAACCGGATTGGTTCCCCAGATGATCACGAGATCGGATTTGGCCATCTCCCGCGGATCAGCGCCACGCATCTTCCCGGTTCCGGCATAGAAGCCTGACCAGGGCAGCGACACGCAGAAAGTGTCGTACATGCCGGAATATTTTTTTGCATGCCGCAAGCGATTGATGCCATCGCGCATCACAAGGCCCATGGTTCCGGCGTAGAAGTAAGGCCAAATCGAATCAGCGCCATGCTTAGCTTCAACTTTCAGAAGCTTCTCCGCCACTTCATCAAGCGCATCCTCTATTCCAATCTCCTGCCATTCGCCGTCCCCTTTGGCGCCTTTGCGCTTCTTGGCGTTGGTCAACCGGTCAGGATGATGGACACGCTCGGCGTATCGCGCGACCTTCGCGCAAACAACTCCGGCTGTGTATGTATTGAGTTTGGCGCCGTGCACGCGGCCAATGGTTCGTTCGTCGAGAACTTCAACCTCCAGTGCGCAGGTGGAGGGGCAGTCATGGGGACAAACGGAATATTCTGTTTTGATATCAGGGCGAATGTTCATGCCCGGATTGTAGCAGTTTGAAGCTGGAATACAAACGGGCCGGAGAGTTTTTCTCCGGCCCGTGACAAGCAATTTGAGATGAAAGAGTTTTCTGGCTTAGTCGATCCTGTGGTTCATGCAAGCTGAGAACAGGTGCCAGTAGTAGTCTGACCGGCCGATGTTGCCGCGGCGCGAATGCGCTTGTGCCTTTGCACGGTAGTGATCGCAAACGGCGACCCGTTCGTTACGTCCACCAGCATTGGCTTCATCAGCACCGAACGGTCCGGTGAAAGTGAATGATGTGGTGACGACTGCTGCTGCAAGAAGAGTTTTCATGGGTCAGTTTTCTAAGAGAGTGACTGCGCCTCAATGGCGGGTTATTCACTTTCTATCGCGGTTAGCGTTTAACGTGAGAACAGTTTTGCCATACCGTAGATGAACCGCAACTGAACTCTGAGTGTCAGTTTTGTCCATGAACTTCACGAACCCGAGAGTTGGTGTCCCGGCAGAGATTGCTGGGACATCAGCGAATCAAGCGGTACGCATCCTGCTGCTGCGAACAATATTGTGAGCCGGACCGAACGGGAATCCGGTGATGTTTTCGGCGCCCTCTTCAGTGATCACCATAATATCGTGCTCACGGTATCCGCCTGCACTAGGCTCACCTACCGGGATCGTGATCATCGGTTCCATAGACACGACCATGCCAGGTTGCAGCACTGTTTCAATGTCCTCGCGCAACTCCAAACCGGCTTCACGACCATAATAGTGCGAAAGCACTCCGAACGAATGCCCGTACCCGAATGTACGGCGGTCCAGAGCATTTGATGCCAGATAGATGTCATTCAGCTCCGCGCAAATGTCCGAGCACTTTGCACCAGGTTTGATCAATTCCAGGCCACGTTCGTGAACTTTCACATTCAGTTCCCAGTAGCGCAGGTGCTCAGGAGATGGTTCGCCAACGAACAAAGTCCGTTCCAGCGCCGTGTAGTAACCGGAAATCATCGGAAACGTATTGAGGCTGAGAATGTCTCCATGTTCAAGTCGCCGTGTGGTCACCGGGTTATGTGCGCCGTCCGTGTTCAGGCCAGATTGAAACCAAACCCAAGTATCGCGCAGTTCGCTGTCCGGGAAGCGGCGGGCAATTTCTATTTCCATCGCGTCCCTACCGGCCTGAGCCACTTCAATTTCGGTGGCACCTTCAACGATTGCGTCACGAATGGCATAGCCACCAACGTCAGCTACAGCAGCGCCTGCCTTGATCAACTCGATTTCTTCAGCTGACTTCACGATTCGCTGCTTCATGACTTCTGCGGAGATATCCAAGAGCTCAACGCCCGGTATCGCAGCTTCAATCTCTGCCTTCATGGCCAGATTGAGGTGATCGAATTCGACGCCTACACGCCTTGCATCACCAAGCACTTCCCGCAGCGCGTGGAAATAGTTGCCGCGCTCCCAATCTGTATAGACCAGATTGCGATCCACGCTGCGCCGCCAGGGCTGTCCATAGTCAATGTTTGCAGAGATGGTGGTGCAGGCATCACCGGTTATCGCGCAGCCGTAGGGTCGGCCAAAACTGCAATACAAAAAACCTGAGGCGTAAGCCACATTGTGCATTGATGTGAAGAGTATGGCATCAAGGCCCTCTTCGTTCATCACATTGCGAAAGCCGTCGTGACGGCGTTGATATTCACCCTTCGAGAACGGAAGAGCAGCTTTTTCACCATTTTTGATTTCAAGGAATTGGCGGCGAGTCATGTTCGTAGTCTCCAAACACACGTATCATCAAGAACTCCGGGTGTTTGAAGAAAACGCCCGGAAGCGAATCCCGGGCGTACAGGAAGGCATCGAAATGCCTTTGTAATCGAGACTGGACCCCTGAGGGACCTGCCGACGCCATCAACATACGTCTCAACTGAAAAATCGCTAGCGTTTTTTGGTCCCCGGATGCAATTTAAAAACGACATCAAACATGTTGGGGCGACGCAGAGGCCATCATAATGTTCAAAAGATTGATGGCTGAAGCTCTGGGAACCTTCTTCCTGGTCATGACTATTTGCGGCGCTGTAGTCGGGTCGGCCCGTCTTTCCAATCACGATTCAGATATCTTAGCCACTGCCTTGAGCGCGGGGCTGGCCCTGGCAATCGCTTCTTATCTCTTTTCTCCCGTCTCCGGCGGACATTTCAATCCTGCCTTGAGCCTTGCCAGCTGGATCGCTAAACAAATATCGGGGCGGCAGGTTTTGAGTTACGGCGCTGTACAGGTGCTTGGCGGAACCGCTGGAGCCTTATTCATATTCCTGATTCTCACTCTTCAACCAGGCTTTCAACCTCTTGATTTTGCAGCAAACGGATATGGTCAACACTCCCCCGGCGGCTACCCCGAGCTAACTGTATTTGCGATAGAGTTCGTGTTTACTATGGCACTTACGATGGTTTTCCTCCACCCGGGTGCTTCTCAGACGAGCACCGCAATTTGGATGGGCGCCGCCTATGGCGCAGCGCACCTCGCAATCGGCACCATCTCGAGAATGTCGTTGAACCCGGCCCGCTCAACCGCGACGGCCTTGTTCGCAGAAAGTTGGGCAATTGACCAACTCTGGTTGTTCTGGCTTGCCCCTATGACCGGCGCCACGGCGGGAGCTTATTTGTCCAAATATTTTGCTGGCAATGCTTCTGGCTGATAGGTTTTCGAATGCCATTGGACAGATCACAAATCCTGCCTGAAACCTCCCTCCCTGATTCTGAAGAACTGCTGGAACGTGGCAGGCTTCTAGCCCAGGACTGGAAAGTTGAAGCGGGTGCATTTCTGAAAACTTGCGAGCATGATTGCGAAGCCAACTACAAACGCGAAGCAGCAGCATCAAAACGCGTTATGCAGCATGCGCAAATGGGGTTCAGAGATCTGGGCAGGTCGTGCCAAACATGGGCCGAGATTTATGAATCCTGCAAAGCAAAGAATGTGACAGTCGCTCGCTACGGTATCACCCTTGACTGGTCGATGGGTCAAGTGCGCAGCAAGCGAGAAGATGCACAAAGGGGCACCGGACTTATACTTAATCAGGTCGAGGATTTTGTCCGCCTGACAGAAGGCGCACCGGTCGCACCGCATTTTGGAGATTTTGTTCTGGGTTTCCCCGCTAGCATCGAAAACACCATCGGCGCACTCACAGCAGGATCAACCTCGATTGGCAATCTTGGCCAATATTTCACATTTCGGCTGCCAGGAGACGACGCCGACATCACAGCCACAGAATCAACAGTCACGGCCTTGGGCCTCATCGCATCACAGGATCTGGAAGTTCTCGTTCACTCCAACCTCGACGATGGATATACGGCGCTCTTTACAGATCTCGCCTCGTCTCTAGGCGCGGTTCTGGTTGAGCAATATATCGTTCAGGATTTGATCGGCGCCTCTATTTCACATTGCTACGGACATCATTTCACCGATCCTGTGAGGCGCATGGCGTTTCAGATTGCTTTGGCCGAGGTCTCCGAAACACCCGGAACAATGATTTACGGCAACACAGTGTCGTATCAAGGGACCGAGGCGGAAAACTATGCGAGCCTCGCCAACTATCTTACGGCCGACGTTCTAGGCCAACAGATCAAGCCTACTGGCCACGCCATCAATCCGGTTCCCGTCACCGAGAACGTGCGCATTCCGGACGTGGACGAGATCATAGCGGCTCAATTGTTTGCGGGTCGAATGATTGAACAGGCGCGCGGATATGAGAACCTGATAGATATTTCCAATGCGCAAAAACTTGCACGAAAGATCGTCAAAGGCGGGAAGAAGTTTCACAAGAGAGTGCTTAAAGGTTTTCAGGAAGCCGGCATTGATATCGCTGATCCCGTGGAAATGCTGCTGGCGCTCCGGCGAATTGGCGGCAAGCGATTGGAAGAGCTGTACGGCGCTGGAAAAAGAGAGCCTTCAGCCGTACGCGGGCGCAAACCAGTCGTGCAATCATCGCTTGTCGAAGAGTTGGACGAGATGGCAGAGGAACACTTGTCGAAAGTCTCGGTGGCAGATCAAACCCGATTGGCATCTGCCAAATTAACCGTTTTGACCGCCACAACAGACGTGCATGAACACGGCAAAATGCTTCTGGAACACGCTTTCAAGGGCCTCGGAGTTACAACGATTGACGGTGGCGTTTCGACAGATCCCGACAAGCTTGCCGCACTTGCGCTGACGACCGGAGCCAATGCAATTGCAGTCTCAACATTCAACGGTGTGGCACTTCCCTATGCTCAAAAGCTGAAGTCGGAGCTCGCGCAGCGTGGATTGCAAACACCGATCCTGATCGGTGGCCGGCTGAACCAGATACCGCAAGGTTCTAATACCTCCCTGCCCGTTGACGTTTCAGCCGAACTAAGGGCAGAAGGCACAATCGTCTGTGAGGAACTCAAGGACGTTGTCCCCGCCCTCCTCTCTCTATGAAAACAAGCAAAGAAAAGCATCATGACATTAAAAGTTGGCGTCATTGGCGTTGGTCATCTCATGGCCCACGTGGTTCCAAGTCTCATGCGAGCAGAAGAACCACCTGAGATCCTGCTCAGCGCTCGAAATGCTGATCGCGTCGAGAAGCTCTCTGACAAGTTTGGCTTGAGCTCAACCCATGATAACGCTGAGATCGTGAAGACATGCGATGTTGTCATCATCGCCGTTCGGCCATTTGATGTAGAAGAGACCATCGCTGGTCTACCGTGGCGCAAAGACCAGATCGCGCTTTCATTCGCAGGGACAGTCGCCCACGAAATGATCGAGAAACATGTGAATGGAGCGACCGCAGTTGTCGCCATGCCCGTAATTTCGGCAGAATTCGGAGAGAGTCCCACCAGCATGTACCCTGACAACGCCACTGTTCGAAAATTGCTGGAACCATGCGGACCGGTCTTCGCGTTTGACTCAGAAGAGACATTCAATGTCGTCCGGGGCAGCGGGGCCTATTTCGGTTGGGTTCAAGGCTTGATCATGGAAATGACCGATTGGATGGTCGATCGTGGTGTGCCTGCTGATCAAGCCAGGGCTGTGGTCGCCAACATGACGCGGGCAGGTGCAACTTCCGCTGGAGAACGCTCGGACGTCCCACTGTCCGAACTTGTGAACGACCTCTGCCTGCCCGGATCATTGACCGGCCAGGGACTCGAAATTCTCAGAAATGCAGATGCATTCACCCCATGGAAGGACGCCGCCGATTCGATTTACAACCGGCGTGGGGACAACAGTTAAGGTTGGAAATCCTTGGGTTTTCGCTAACCCTATGAGTTCTCAGTCAAACTTGGAGCTTGGTATTGACTTTGCTGAAAAAATCCCTATGTTGTAAGTGTCCGTTGCGGCGCTCTGAGGTGGTGCCGCACTTACGGTGGTTATGATGACCATTGAGCAGGCACATGAAAGACCGGAATGACCCGGTCCCTCTAGAGAAAGACCACATGAAATTTGATGATCTGGGCTTAAGCCCCAAAGTGCTTGATGCAATAACTGCGTCAGGTTTTACCGAACCCACACCCATTCAGGCTCAAGGCATACCGCCAGCACTCGAAGGCAAAGACGTGCTTGGCCTTGCGCAAACAGGCTCCGGCAAGACAGCCGCATTCACCCTGCCAATGCTGTGCCGCCTCGAGAAAAGCCGCGCCCGGACCCGGATGTCGCGATCGCTCATCATTGAGCCCACGCGTGAACTTGCAGCCCAGGTGTTCGAAGCCTTTCAAACGCTTGGCGCGAAACACAAGCTCAATGTTGCACTCCTTATTGGCGGCGTTTCGTTTGAAGAACAGGACCGGAAGCTCGGCCGCGGTGCAGACGTTTTGATCGCAACGCCAGGACGCCTGCTCGATCATTTTGAACGCGGCAAGCTCCTCATGACCGGTGTCGAAATATTTGTCGTCGATGAAGCTGACCGTATGCTCGATATGGGCTTCATCCCGGATATTGAGCGGATCTGCAAGTTGTTGCCGTTCACGCGCCAAACCCTGTTTTTCTCGGCAACCATGCCACCGGAAATCGAACGTCTGACCAACACGTTCCTACACAACCCGACGGAAGTGCAGGTTTCCCGCCGCTCAGCCACTGCTGAAACAATCACCCAGCAAGTTGCGTTGGCTCCTCGTGATTTTGATCAGAAGCGCGAGACGCTTCGCGAGGCCATGCGTGGAGCAGCCGACAAAGTCAAAAACGCAATCATATTTGCCAACCGAAAGACGACAGTCGCAATCCTTGAAACCTCCCTGCAAAAGCATGGTTTCAACGCAGCAGCCCTGCATGGTGATATGGATCAGCATGCACGCCTTCGCACATTGAACGCTTTCCGCGATGGCAAAGTCACCTACCTCATCGCTTCCGATGTGGCCGCGCGCGGGCTTGATATTCCAGATGTCAGCCATGTCTATAATTTCGACATTCCTACCCACTCGGAAGACTATGTTCATCGCATTGGCCGCACAGGCCGCGCCGGACGCGAAGGACACTCCCTCACCTTGGTACAGCCGGATGAGTTCAAATATCTCCAGGATGTTGAAAAGCTGATCGAGAAAAAAATCGATTGGATCGGCGAAGAACCAACTGAAGAAGAAATAGCAGCCGCTTCAGCAAAGCGCGGCAGAGGCCGTGGCAAACGGGGTAAGGTCTCTGACAAGCCTCGCGCGAAGAAAGCTTCGAGCCAGCGCAACAAAGAACAAAGCGAGCAGAAACCTCAATCTGCTGAACCGCGCAGCGAACCAAACAACAAGCGCAAGTCAAACCACAAAGAACGCGGCCCTGCCCACGCGGCCGAGGTTATGCCAGATGTGGCGAGAATTGTGGATTCCGGTCACATTCCAGCGTTCCTTCAGTGCTCTGTTTCCTAAGAGCTAATACCATCGCTCAATGATCACACCCGATGGTCCCATTCGCGCCCTCCGATTGAGATGACGCGCCCTGGTTGATGCCTGAGGGTGTTCCAGGCTTGGCAGCAGTGATCTGCGATGTCGTCGCAGGTCTTGAAAACGAGGGTCGAAAGCCAGGTGTCCCGGATGAACGGCCAGACGTTCTCGACCGGGTTCACCTCTGGTGACCTTGGCGGCCGTGGGACGAGGGTGATGTTGTCGGGGGCAACCAATTTGGTTGAGGTCTGCCCTCCCGCCTGATCAAGGATCAGGAGGGCGTGTGCCCCGGCATCGACCTGTTGACTGATGAGTTTGAGAGGCTCAGCCATAGCGTGAGTGTCGCACCAGGGCATGACCCGCCCGGGCGTCGTCCTGAACCCAGAGCTCTATCGGCTTGCCGCCACATTGGCTGCAGATGTCGTCGACGACGTCGCAGCTGTTTTGTTGAACGCCTCGATGGCCTCGTCGTGCTGTGCGTCGTGCTGCGGGCGGGCGGAGAGCTTGGCGACCCCCATGGCGACCCCCAAGGCGCGAAGGTCCCGTCCCGGATCACCTGCAGGCCCCCGCCGCCGGTGCGCGCGGCCTCGCGACGAGACCCACTGTCGAGGATCACCATCAAGGCAAGAAGCTGCCGCGTCTGATCCGCCTCTTCGCTCTTGCGCGCTGCGCGAGGCAGGTCATCGCCCAGAAAGTCCGCTCTCAGTTGACCAACTGCTGCCATGGAAAACCTCCCTTGTTTTCCATGCTGAAGCATGCCGAGCATCGATTGGGCCCCCCTCGGAGAGCCTGAGCCAGTGAGCCGCAGTATAAGATACGCTTTCTGGGGGATTTCTTTGCTGAATCTGCGCGCAAAGCTGCATCAAAGGCTTTGCGCGCCCACATTCCCATATCTTCTTTGTCGTCATAAAGACGTTCAGGTGCCAGAGAATAGGACATCAAGGTCCTCTTCCCATTTTTGGTCTCATAAACGAACGGCGCACAATCCTCCGCTTCAAAATCCGGCAGGTTGTGCTCATCGACTTTGAAGTAGAGCTGTTCCTCTGCAATCAACCCAAACATCAAGCCATCGCGGAAAACGCCGGCACCACCAAACATCCGGCACATATCGACCGGGTCAAATTCCTCAAGTGCTTCGCCGATGAACTCGAGACATTCTTTAGAAACTGCCATGGGTTTTCACTCAAATTGCGCAAACGGAAATGTCACTTCTAGCAAAGACAATCATCCGTTATCATTCCAGGCATGTGTGCAAATGTCAGACAACGAACATTCCTGGTCTTAATTGCGCTTGTAGCTCTGGCTTATTCGAGCGTCGCCGCAACTAACCCCGCGTCAGCTGCACCCAAATGTAAGCTCGCGCTCGTTCTGGCTCTTGATGTGTCGGGGAGCGTCGATCCTTATGAGTTCAATTTGCAGTCGAAGGGCTTGGCCGACGCGCTTAGGTTGCCTGAGATCGCCGCAGCTATCCGATTTCCAGGAAACCGGGGTATCGCTGTAACCGTCAGCCAATGGAGCGGCGAGCCCCATCAGGAGCAATCAATCCCTTGGACGCTTCTAAGCGACGATGCGTCCCTCCTGGCATTCGCGCAGCGCGTCGAGGACTTGAAACGCGCATTCAGGCCCTATTCTACGGCAATCGGTGATGCGCTTTCCTATTCTTCACGTCTGTTTCGGATCAATCCCTACAAATGCGATCGGCATGTGATTGATGTTTCTGGAGATGGCCCGAACAATGAAGGGGCAGAAGTAGAACCTATTCGAGACCGGGTGGTATCCACCGGCGTAACTGTGAACGGGCTCGCAATTCTTGGCCCGCGTGAGTTCATGGCAACCTACTACCGTGAGAAAGTCACGGGAGGCAGCGGCTCCTTTGTGATCACCGCAAATACCTTTGAAGATTACTCCGAAGCGATCAAACGCAAACTGTTACGCGAGATCCAGCCATCTATCGTTATGTTGGAGCAGTAAATTTCAAGTCAGTTTGCAGGTGCAAAATCAGCAAAATTGGCCGGGTCAATCGTTACAGATTCGCCACAACCGCAAGCTGAGGTCTGGTTCGGGTTATTGAATACAAAACCTGATTTCAGTTGCGTAACTTCGTAATCCATCTCCGTGCCCAACAGGAACAGGATCGCCTTAGGCTCAACGAAGATCTTTACGCCCTTGTCTTCGACAACATCATCTGACGGATCAACCTCTTCGACCGGATCCATCGTATAAGCCATGCCTGCACAGCCGGCATTCTTTACTCCAACACGAACGCCCGCGATCTCCTTGTCGGAGTTCGCCATGATCTCGTTGACGCGTGCTGCAGCAGCTTCGGTCAGGGTCATAAGCTTTGGGCGGGGGCGTCGGGCAGTCTGCATAATTCGAAATTCCGTCTTGTTTAGCCGAGGCTAACGCAAAATCCTTACCACATATTGAGGACGATTTTCGCCTCATCAGACATACGGCTGATGTCCCAAGGCGGTTCAAAGACCAGATTCACTTTGACTTCCTGGATACCCTGCACTGTCGATACCGCATTTTCGACCCAACCGGGCATCTCACCGGCAACCGGGCAGCCAGGTGCAGTCAACGTCATGTCGATATCAACCTTGCGGTCATCGTCCACATCAATCTTGTAGATAAGGCCGAGTTCATAAATATCAACCGGGATCTCCGGATCGTAGACGCTCTTGATCGCAGCAATCATGTCATCTGTAAGGCGATTCAGCTCATCTTCCGGGATGGAACTTCCCATGTAGCCGGGTGGAGGCGCCTTTTTTTCATCCCAATCATCGTCATCGGCGACTTCGAAGGCTTCCGGCGGAATCGCTGGCGCACAGCTAGCCTGGGCCCGATCCGGGGTCTTTGTGTCTTCAATCGTCATGCAAAAAACTCCGATGCTCTGTTGAGCGCATCCACCAAGGCATCCACTTCTTCCATCGTATTGTACATGCCAAACGACGCGCGGCAAGTGGAGGTCATGCCAAAGCGTTCCATCAATGGCTGCGTGCAATGTGTTCCGGCCCTTACGGCGACACCGTACCGGTCGATCACCGTTGATATATCGTGCGCGTGTGCGCCTTCCATCCCAAAGGAGAAAATGGCGCCTTTTCGTTTTGCCGTTCCGATCAGTTTGACCGAATTGATCTGACGCAATCGCTGGTCCGCATATTCCGCCAGCGTAGCTTCGTGCGCGGCTATGTTTCCCAGCCCCACGTCCATCATGTATTCAAGCGCGTGGCCTAACCCGATTGCCTGGACAATGGCCGGGGTACCCGCTTCAAACCGGTGCGGGAATTTGGCATAAGTGATTTCATCTTCATGCACATCCAGGATCATCTCGCCACCGCCCTGATAAGGCATCATGTTATCGAGAAGTTTTTTCTTGCCGTAGAGAATGCCGATACCTGACGGGCCATAGGTCTTGTGACCGGTGAACACATAAAAATCGGCATCCAGATCCTGCACGTCGACCGGCATGTGAACGGCCGCTTGGCTGCCGTCTACGAGCACCGGAATGCCCTTTTTATGGGCCAGCGCAATGACCTCTTTCATCGGCGTCACGGTTCCAAGAGCATTGGACATCTGCGTGATGGCGACTATCTTTGTCCGTGGTCCCAGTAGTTTTGCATATTCCTCCAGAAGGAAATCACCCTCATCACTGATGGGTGCCCATTTGATCACCGCACCTTTTCGCTCGCGATGAAAATGCCATGGCACGATGTTGGAATGATGTTCCATGATGGAAATGACGATTTCATCGCCTTCTCTAATCGCTTCACCACCATAGCATTGCGCCACCAGATTGATGGCCTCCGTGGCGTTGCGCGTGAAAATGCACTGCTCTGCCGATGGCGCGTTGATGAACTTCCGTACTGTTTCGCGCGCTGCTTCAAAATTGTCCGTCGCGGTGTTGGATAGAAAATGCAAGCCGCGGTGAACGTTGGCATATTCTTCTGAATAGGCTTTCTGGATCTCATCCAGCACCTTCTTGGGCTTCTGCGCAGATGCCGCATTATCCAGGTAAACCAACGGCTTGCCATAAACTTCACGAGACAGGATCGGAAAGTCCTGCCTGATCTTCTCAACGTCGTAAGGCGTTGTCTGTTTAAGCATCATGCACCTGTCTTATGGGAGATCAGCCAGTTGGTAGCCATTTCGTTCAAGGCTTCGCGGATTTGCTCACTGCTCACTTCCTCGAAGGCTTCCCCTACGAACGCTGCGATCAGCAAGGCCATCGCTTGGTCCTTTGGAATGCCGCGAGCGCGCAGATAAAAGAGCAAATCTTCATCCAGCTCGCCTGCCGTCGCACCGTGACCGCACACCACATCGTCGGCAAAAATTTCCAGTTCCGGTTTGCTGTTAAACTCGGCTTCCAGGCCAAGCAACAAGGCTTGTGCCATTTGCTTGCCATCAGTTTTATGAGCAATCTGCCTCACAGCAACCTTGCCTTGAAAAATGCCCTTGGACTGATCATCCAGAACCAGCTTGAAGACCTCCCGGCTGGTGCAATGCGGGACAGCATGATCGACGATCAAGGTTGTGTCGCCGTGCTGTTTGTTTGCCAACAGATATGTGCCTGAAACATTTGCTTCAGTGTGTTCGCCAGTGAACTCAATGAAGCCCTGGTTTCGGCTCACCCTCGCACCTGTCGTCGCGATAAAACTGTTCAGTTTCGCTTCGGTGCCCAGGAGTGCATGGAAATTTGCCAAATGAATAGCGTCCTGACTTTCAGCCTGCGTCTTTACGTGGTCCAACGAAGCACTATCACCCAGTTTAACTTCGGTCACGATGTTGCTGAGATAACGTGCCTGGACAGCCGAGACATGCGTTTCAAGCAGCTCACAAGAGGCACCATCTTCCACCAAAACTAAATTCCGGCAAGTTATCGTATGAGCATCATTGCCGGTGTGCATGAACACTAACTCAAGCGGCTGGTCGATCTTGCCATCAACCCGAATGGCAGCACCATCATTCATGTAAGCCAAATTCAAGGCCGAAACGGCGTCATCAGCCTGCGGTACTATTGTGCCAAGGTTTTGGGACACCCAGACAGGAGCCGTATCGCCACAATCTGCAATCGACAGAACCTCTAGCCCCTCAACTTCGTTCAAATTTGAAAGTTCTGCTCGAAAACGCCCGTCAACAAAGACAGCAGTGGCGCGGTCCACCGCAGAGAAAATCGAACGATCAGAAAGCTCCTGGACCACATCAACATCAACAAGAGTCGCTTCCATCAAAGGCAGATAGCTACCATCTATCAGGTTGCGCAAATCCGTATATTTCCAAGCCTCAATGCGCCAATGCGGCAAGCCAAGTTCCCCAAATACCGCGATGCCTTCGCGCCTCTTGGAGGCCAACCAATCAGCATCGCTGTCCGCAAAGCCAGAGAGATAAGCCTCCTCGGCTGGGGTTTTGTTCTGGGCAATACTCATGTCGATGCCTGCCTTTTACGCTGCCTGTTCGTCAAAATCGGCATAACCGGACTCTTCGAGTTCCAGCGCGAGCTCTTTGTCGCCCGATTTCACAATTTTCCCGCGGGACAACACGTGAACCTTGTCCGGCACAATGTAGTTCAGCAAACGCTGATAGTGCGTGATCACGATCATGCCCCGGTCCGGCGAGCGCAAAGCGTTTACGCCTTCAGAGACAATCTTCAACGCATCGATATCCAGCCCGGAATCAGTTTCATCGAGCACACACAAGCTGGGCTTGAGTACGGCCATCTGCAGGATCTCGGCACGTTTCTTTTCGCCACCGGAGAAACCCACGTTTACCGGGCGCTTCAACATCTCTTGACGGACTTTAAGCCCCTGTGCTTTTTCACGAACCAACTTCATGAATTCAGGTGTCGTCAGCTCTTCTTCACCACGCGCCTTGCGCTGAGCGTTCAGTGCGGTGCGCAGGAAAGTCATTGTCGGAACACCCGGAATCTCAATCGGATATTGAAACGCGAGGAACACACCGGCGGCGGCCCGTTCATCCACTTCCATTTCCAGAAGGTCTTCGCCTTTGTAGATGATGGATCCTTCAGTTACCTCATAGTCTTCTTTGCCAGACAATACGTAGGAAAGTGTGGATTTACCGGATCCGTTGGGACCCATGATGGCATGCACTTCTCCAGGATTAACCGTCAGGTCGATGCCCCGAAGGATTTCGGTATCGTCTTCTTCAATCTTTACATGAAGATTTTTGATTTCCAGAATGCTCACGTTCTTGTCTTTCCGTATTGAGTTAAAGCCAGGAGAAAGTCGCAGGATTATCCGACCGAACCTTCAAGGCTAATTCCGATAAGCTTTTGTGTTTCCGCCATAAATTCCATCGGCAAATGCTGCAGCACGTCGCGGACAAAGCCGTTCACGATCAGAGCTACAGCCTCTTCTTCATTGAGCCCGCGTTGCCGCGCATAGAACATCTGATCGTCCGAGATTTTGGACGTGGTCGCTTCGTGCTCGAAAACCGCCGTTGAATTTTTCGCTTCGATATAGGGGACCGTATGAGCACCGCAATCATTGCCGATCAAAAGGGAATCACACTGCGTAAAGTTACGTGTGTTGGTCGCCTTCCTGTGTGCTGAAACGAGACCGCGATAGGTATTGGACGAGCGCCCGGCCGAGATCCCTTTGGAGATAATCCGGCTGGATGTGTTCTTACCCAGATGGATCATCTTCGTTCCGCTGTCCACCTGCTGGCAGCCGTTGGAAATAGCGATCGAATAGAACTCGCCTTGAGACCAATCTCCACGCAGGATGCAGGAAGGATACTTCCACGTGATCGCGGAACCGGTTTCCACCTGTGTCCAGGAAATCTTGGAATTCTTGCCCCGGCAATCACCGCGCTTCGTGACAAAATTGTAGATACCGCCCTTGCCATCGGCATCGCCAGGATACCAGTTCTGCACCGTTGAATATTTGATCTCGGCATCATCGTGGGCAACAAGCTCGACAACAGCAGCGTGCAGCTGATTCTCATCACGCATAGGCGCGGTGCAGCCTTCAAGGTAGCTTACATAAGAGCCTTCATCTGCGATGATCAGGGTACGTTCAAACTGCCCCGTATTTTCTTCGTTGATGCGGAAATATGTCGAGAGTTCCATCGGGCAACGAGTGCCCTTAGGAATATAGACAAACGACCCGTCGGAGAAGACGGCGCAGTTAAGCGCGGAATAGTAGTTGTCAGAAACCGGAACCACTGAGCCCAGGTACTTCTTCACAAGCTCCGGGTGTTCTTTCACAGCCTCGGAAATCGAGCAGAAGATGACCCCGGCCTTGGCCAGCTCTTCCTTGAAGGTCGTTACGACTGAAACTGAGTCGAAAACTGCATCAACAGCCACGTTGCCGGAACCAAGGCTCGCAATTTCGGACATATCCAATTGGCTGGGTTCATTACGCTTCCTGACACCAGCGAGCAGCTCTTGTTCCTTCAACGGAATTCCAAGCTTCGCGTATGTTTCCAGCAGCTTCGGATCAACCTCGTCGAGGGACTTCGGCCCTTCCGTCGTTTTGGGAGCAGCATAGAAATGCAGATCCTGGAAATCGATCTTCGGATAGTCCACGCGCGCCCAATCAGGCTCTTCCATTGTGAGCCAGCGGCGGTAGGCATCCAGCCTCCATTCCAGCATCCATTCCGGCTCTTCCTTTTTCGCCGAAATGTAGCGAACGATGTCTTCCGACAACCCCTTGGGCGCCAGCTCGCTCTCAATCTCCGTCGAAAAGCCGTACTTGTACTTGTCGACATCAATCTCTTTTACGCGTTCAATTGTTTCTGCATCCGCCATATTCGTTCTCTCTTGTTAGGCAGCATCACGAGCGCGGTGACGCCCGGCGATTTTGGTCCAGACGTCAGCAAACCTTGCGACATCACTTTCAGTCGAATTCCATCCGAAGCTCACCCGGATCGCCGCTTCAGTCAGAGCCTTTTCGGCCCCCATCGCTTCAAGCACAGGTGAGCTTGCAACCTTTCCCGAAGAGCAGGCAGAGCCGGAAGACACCGCCACACCTTCAAGATCAAACGCGATAAGAAGCATCTCGGCAGTCATGCCAGGATATGCGTAACACAAGGTGTTGGGGAGCCGCTCCGTCTCGCTACTGAAAATATGAACTTCCGGCGAAATTTCAAGTAATCTGGCCTGAAGTTCGTCTCGTAATCCCCTGATTTGCCTCTGAGATTCGCCGAGCGACCCAAAAACTTCGGCAGCGGCCACACCAAATCCAGTGATACCAGGAACATTCTCCGTTCCACCCCGGCGCCTCAATTCCTGACCACCGCCCAAAAGAAGCGGGTCAAGTTCAAGACCATTTCGAACGACAAGCGCACCGACGCCCTGTGGTCCCCCAAGCTTGTGCGCGGATAATGTCAGCATATCCACATCCAAAAGGAGAAAGGAAACATCAATCTTGCCCGCAGCCTGGACCGCGTCCGTGTGTATCAGCGCGCCGTACTCTCTTGCAATTCGGCTGATCTCGACAATCGGCTGGATCGTGCCGGTCTCATTGTTAGCAAGCATCACAGAAACAAGGGCAGTACCTTCAGTCTGGGAAAGCAGACTTTCCAACCCAACCAAGTCCACTACACCGTCATGATCTACCGGAATGACTTCAACATCTTTTCCAGACCCACCCGCCGCATCAAGCACCGCTGGGTGTTCAGTCGCAGAAACGATCAGCCTGGAGACAGACGCTCCACGTACTGCGAGATTGCTCGCTTCGGTTCCGCCAGATGTGAAAATCACCATATCTGGCCGGGCGCCGACAAGTGTTGCAACTTGTTCCCGCGCCAAATCGACCCGGCGCCTTGCCTCCCGCCCCTCTTGATGAACAGAAGATCCATTGCCCCCGGCTTCCAGCGCAGAAACCATTGCGGCAAGCGCCTCTGGTCGCAACACGCTTGTCGCGTTGTGGTCGAGATATGTACGCGGCGCAGAACTCATGCCTGCGATCTCACTGTCGGGGCCTTGGCGCGTCTGACACTGGCTGCAAGCGCGAGATTCCGGCCCCCTACCACATCGCCAAGAGTAATAGCGGCAAGGAACCCATAAACCTGTCGGCCAAGTGCGGCCCACAATTCATGGGTCACGCACTTTTCGCCATCAACACAGCCTTCAATCGCATCGCCCTGGCAGCGTGTTATCTGCAGAGGCTCGTCTACGGCAGAGATAATCTGCACAATCTGAATTTCGTTAGCAGGTTGCGCCAAACAGTAGCCGCCGCCCGGCCCGCGGACGCTGCTCACCAGATCATTTTTCCGGAGTTTGGCAAAAAGCTGCTCAAGGAACGCCTGACTTATGCCCTGGCGATCAGAGATATCAGCGAGCGAGACAGGCGCGTCTCCCGGCTGCTGAGCGATATCTGCCATTGCCATTACGGCGTAACGGCCTTTCGTCGAGAGCTTCATTAACCTCGGTCCGATTTTCTTTGCTGACAACGCGAACTGCGGCAAACAGGAACTTGCCCTTTGACTGCATTTCTGTGCTATCAAAACGCCTCAAATGTCAGCCGTGCTGCCTTGTTAGCAGTCTCATTCTGACACATTTGAATAATTCTAATGTAGGGTATATATTTCCCGACAAAGGGAGTCAACTATTCTATGCGGCTGAATTTGTGAAAATACGGGTGGCCAAACTCGGCAAGCACCGCAAAGGCAAGTTCAGACCTCGCCGTAGAGTTGCCGCCCTTCGTTTGTGAGTAGATAGGAACACCATGCCTGAAGTGATTTTTAACGGCCCAGCCGGACGTCTCGAAGCCCGTTACCACGAAAACAAAACCCCAAATTCACCCGTCGCCATTCTGCTGCACCCTCACCCCCAGTTCGGCGGCACGATGAACAATCCAATTGTCCATGCACTCTATTATGCATTCGCACAGCGCGACTTTTCGGTTTTGCGTTTCAATTTCCGCAGCGTGGGCCGCAGTCAGGGTATGTATGACAATGGCGCAGGCGAGTTGTCCGACGCGGCAGCTGCACTGGATTGGCTGCAGACATTCAACAAGGATGCCCGTACATGCTGGATTACCGGGATTTCGTTCGGTGCTTGGATTTCAATGCAACTTTTGATGCGTCGCCCGGAGATCGATGGGTTTCTTTCCATCGCACCCATGGCGAATCATTATGATTTCTCGTTCCTGGCCCCTTGTCCGGCATCAGGCCTGTTCGTGCACGGTAACAATGATTCGGTGACACCGCTCGAAGACGTCAACAAGCTGGTCGAGCGACTGAAAACCCAAAAAGGCATTGTTATCGACAGCGAAGTCATCGACGGAGCCAATCACTTCTTCGAAGGCAAGCTGGAAGAATTGATGAACGTAACGATCAACTATCTGGACGCCCGCCTGGAATCAGACGGCAAGATGTAGCTCCAGCGCTCAAGGACTAAAAATGACCCCACCATTCAATGGTTCCGGGCATCCTGTAGTGCCAGGAAACGTTAGTGGCAGCCCTTTGAGCGATCGTACGGCAAGATAGGCAAAAGCTTCAGCCTCCACCGAATCCCCTTTCAGCCCGAAATCTTCGGCAACCCTGACCTTGATTTGGCTGGTCTCAAGCTGTTCCCGGATGAGCCGCATCAGTTCAGTATTTTTCCGGCCTCCGCCACAGATGACCCACGTTCGTGGCTTCTCCGCTAACCAATCCATGCACCTGACCAAAGATGCAGCCGTGAAACTGGTCAAAAGAGCCGTCCCTTCTTCAAGGCTCAACCCTTCAGCCAACGCACTTGAAAAGTGGTTGCGATCCAGGGATTTGGGAACCGATTGGCTGAAATAGGGATCAGCCAAGAGCTGGTCCAACAGTACGGGAGCGAACTGCCCTCTGCCGCTTGCCGCAATTGCACCGTCAAAATCCGCCACCTCACCCGTGTGAGAGTTTACCCAATCATCAATCAGAGCGTTGCCTGGGCCTGTGTCGAATGCCACAAGTTCACCGTTCGCGCCAATGAAGGTAACATTGGAGACACCTCCAATATTTACAAATGCAACCGGCATTGCACCAACGGCCGCTGCAAGGGCTTGATGGTAAACCGGGACCAGGGGCGCACCCTGCCCGCCGGCTTCCACATCCGCTGCTCGCATGTCACATACAACCCGCAAACCGAGTCGCGCGGCAAGCTCTAACCCCGAACCAATTTGCACCGTAAAACGCTGGTCGGGCTTGTGGATAATTGTCTGGCCATGAAAGCCAACAACATCGATGGCATCGCGCTCTACCCCTTCTTGTTCAATGAAAGTGTTCACCGCAACAATGTGTGCTTCAGTAATGACGTCTTCTGCCGCCTTGATGACGCCAGTCCGCTTGGTGCGATCGCCCAATCTGACGGCAGCTTCCAGCGCTGAGGCGATGATCCCCCGCTGCACGTCTTCATAACTCACAGAATAATCTGAAATCGGACGCACGAAACTCTCGCCATCAGTTTCAATCAGGGCTACATCGATCCCATCCATCGATGTGCCGCTCATCAAACCAATCGCTTTGAGCACTTCCGCCATGTGTCTCTCCCATGGTATAAGCCGCATCAAATCTGACACCAGCCAAAAGATTCCATTTACCAGTATGACCAAATTCAGTTCCGAATTCCTGAACGTCCTCCAGGAACGTGGCTACATTCATCAGTGCTCCGACCCTGAAGGCCTTGACCAGCTTGCAAAGGAAGGTGCGATTACGGGCTATATCGGATTCGATTGTACAGCCACGAGCCTCCATGCTGGCTCTTTGCTGCCGATCATGATGCTCTACTGGATGCAGCAAACCGGGCACAAACCCATCGCACTGATGGGCGGCGGGACGACGAAAGTTGGTGATCCATCCGGCAAAGACGAAAGCCGCAAGCTTTTGAGCGACGAACAGATTAAGGCCAACATGGCCGGCATCAAAAAGATCTTCGCAAAGTACCTTACTTTTGGCGATGGTCCGACAGACGCCATCATGGTCAATAATGACGACTGGTTGAAAGAGCTCAACTACATTTCGTTCCTGCGGGACTATGGGCCGCACTTCACCATTAACCGGATGCTCTCATTCGACTCGGTGAAACTCCGCCTTGATCGAGAACAGCCACTCACATTTCTTGAATTCAATTACATGATTCTCCAAGCCTACGACTTTCTGGAACTAAACCGGCGCTACGGCTGCACCCTTCAAATGGGCGGGTCGGACCAATGGGGCAACATAGTCAACGGCATGGAACTGACGCGGCGGGTCGAGGGCAACCAAGCCTACGCCCTCACCTCACCTTTGCTCATAACATCATCCGGCGCCAAGATGGGCAAATCCACCTCAGGGGCCGTCTGGCTTAACGGAGATATGCTCTCTCCCTACGAGTTCTGGCAATATTTTCGCAACACTGAGGACGCTGACGTAGGCAAATTCATGCGCCTGTTCACTACGGTGCCCCTTGATGAAATAGCGCGGTACGAAAATCTGCAGGGCGCAGAGTTGAACGAGGCCAAGAAAGTCCTTGCCACTAAAATAACCGCCATGGTTCATAGCCGGTCTGAGGCAGAAAATGCAGCAGAAACGGCACGGCAGGCATTTGAACAAGGCGCTGCGGCGGCTGGATTACCTACTTTCACACTGTCGCTTCAGGACCAGCCAGGATTGCTAACAGCACTGGTGGCTACTGGTTTGGCCAACTCGAACGGAGAAGCCAGACGCCAAATCAAAGGCGGTGCAATCAAGATCAACGATGAGCCCGTTTCAGATCAAAGCAGAACTCTCTCTGAGAACGACTTGAACCCCGATGGAACTATAAAGCTCTCATTTGGAAAAAAGAAGCACGCGCTCTTGCAACCGGCCTAGAGGCAAATTGCTTCAGCGGTTTTCATCAGTTAATTCTTTCCCGAGCTTGCGAGGCGCCTTCTGATCAAGCGCGCCACGCCCCTTGAACTCGAACATTTTGCGGAGGAAGCCGGGGGCAATCGCCGAGACCGGATTAATCTTCACTTTGGGCTGCTTCATTGTACCTCTCAACCCAAATGTGACCCCGATGACACCCTCACCCTTTCCTCCCGCCAAAAGTAAACCCAACAGAGGCAGATTTGATAGGGCCGAGTTCAAGCCGTAAGCCGGGATGAGCGTACCGCCAATCGACAGCTTCCCGTCTGCTTTACGAATCGAACCCTTGGCCAGAGCACCAATCGCAAGCCCTTGTATCTTAGCATCACCGATACGCACAAAATCCCGGTCAACGGCAAAGGGCAGAGTCAGCCGGTCAAACTGCAGCGGCTCGTTCTGCCGATTCGCATTCGGGTCTCGCCTGAAGTGCACCAATTCTTTTTCATTGGCGACAATGAAGCGTCGAACAACCAGATCGCCACGCCGGATCGTTCCATCTCCAGCCCGGCCCAGATTTGCTGTAAAATCAAGTTGGCCGCCTTGAACTTTTGTATAGAGATTAGACGCTCTCAGCGCCGCGCCGGCGTTCGTCGAACGCAACTTCATGGATCGTGAACCATCGCTCTTTGGTTCAATCACCAGATCCAAATTCGTGCGATCCGTGAATATGCCGGACAAGCGCATGGAATTCAGCGCCTGACCCTTTGCCGATGCAACTGTGCGAACATTCACAAGGTGCTGATTGCGGTACGCATAGACAGAATCAAACTTGGCTCGCACCTCAACCTGATCGTCACCTGTTGGTTTCAGCTGGCTTGTGGTTTCGTCAAACAGCGCCGCAATCATTGGCCGTGCATCGAATGTCTTTCCATCCACATCAAGCACAAACTTGTTGGATCGGTCGCGACTGACTTTCAATCCAAACCGGTTGTTTTGCCCCAGTTGGACAAGAGGCAGTTCCGCAGAAACAACTTCGCCCGCCGACCCGAGCGTAAGTCCGCCATGTACGGCAAAACCGCGCCCTTTCATTCTCAATTTGCTTACTCTGATTATATTCTGTTTGGAAAAGTCAGCGTCAAAAGTTGCCTTTGCCACCGCTGAGTCAGCAAGTCGCCAATGAATTGCATCAAGCCGAATCTTGGTCTTCGACAAATCAGCTGTCACACTCACTTTATCAATTGATTTCTGGCGCGTTCCCCCTTCAATCTTGAATTTTATGGGGCCGTTTATGAAACGGGTCAGGTCGATTCCCAGTTTCTTCTGTTGCTTTGGGCTTAGTGTTGTCTCCAACTTGAGCGTTTGTGCATTGGCCGGGTGAATTTTCTGGGCCCAATTCAGCTTTGCGGGAATGCCGGCCAGCTTTATCGGGCCTGCTCCCTTAACGCCATTGTTGTCAATCCGCAGTTTCAACCTTCCATCAGAAAGCGGGAGCCCGCGCGCTGCGTTAGCCACAGATAAACCGGCCAGCTCAACATTGGCCGAAACTTTTGAAGAGCCCCTTGGCCTGTTCTCAATCAATGGCAACCTGACACGAAGGTCCATTTTCACCTGCGCCTTCACCTCCTTTGGATCGAACCCGGAGTCAAAAATAAAACGTAAGGGTTTTCGGTCCGCCAAGTCAAAGAATGATGTCAACGACCCTGCAAGCTGCACCTTGAAATCACCTTGGCTCACCGGATTTGCAAGTTCGGTGATGTCCATACGACCGCCACTAACGAGGACGCGCTTGCCACCTGCATCCGTGATGTGACCCTTCAAAGACGTCAGGGCCATTCGATCTCCAGTGATCAAAATCTTGCCCTTAAGGTTTTCGAATGGAGGCTGACCTGCATAATAGTTTGATGTCACCCCCGAAAAGTCCACATTAACTTTGACAGCGGAATCCGGTAGCGGCTTCTTCTCTTCCAGCGCTGCCTTCAGAATCTTGCCCGGCAGATTGACTGTGAACGACCCACCCGTCAGGTGCCCGCTGGTTATATTTTCTTTCACCCAGATGCGGGCCGTCGGTGCCAGGATGGGAGACCACAAATTCTGCAGCATTTCCAAAGGAACATCGTGCACCCGCCCCGCGAGCGCGATAGATATGTTTTCGGCACCTTCCGAGAATACACCGCGCAAACGTACACCGGATTGTTTGGACATAATCAGCATGTCGTGCAAATCAACGCGGCCCCTTTCCAATGAAGCAGTTCCGACCGCATCGACCCGATCTATTGTTCCTTTGGCATTTTGCCCTGCTCTGGTCTTCACCTCGAAACGCACCGTGTCCATCCGACCCTCAGCATTCCGGTGAGGCGAGAACTTGCCGGCGAGAGAGGTCTGCACACCACCAACCACAATGGTGGAGTCGCTAACCAACACCGCCTTTGACTGCGGTTCCCAGCGAAGCCGCAACAATCCCTCGTCTACGGCAACTGGTTTCGAAAGAATATCCGGAAAATTCAACAATCCACGTGCAGCGGAAAGTTCAGCGTTTGCCGCTTTCAAATTTCCCTCGCCGTTGAATTCAAGATCAAGCCGGCCGGACAACGGAATCTGCACTTTTGTCAATTTCGACAACATGAAAGTTTGCCGGGACATGTTTGCAGGGATGAGGTCGTGGAAACGGGCCGTGAGCGAATAGTCTCCAGATTCCCGGCGATAGTTTGCAACCATGTCTACGCGCCAAGGGTTGCCGGAACTGTTAATTGACCCGTCAACAAAAAGAGAGGCCCCGAATCCAGCCTTCTTAAACGCAAGATTGACTTCTGGTGCATGCCAAATCGCGTCATTCTCTTCGTCATAAAGTGAGATGCCTGCTCGCGAAATCGATATGGACCTGATTGTCGCGGCTGCACCGCTTCCCGTCTCGCTCAGAAATTCAGATTTAATATATTCAATCAGACCCGCGTTATCCGTTTCTGACGATTTCTCGTTAAAGGCGATCTGGCCATTACTGTCCGGCGCCGTGGGTTGCAGGGCATCGCCTTTCGTATTCTCACCTAAAGCTGTGCCACGCAGGCCGTGGATGGCATCCCCAAATCCGAGTCGCACATCGCCGGAGATAAGGCGCCTGACTTTGATATTTGGGCCAATGAATGTCAGACCAATCGGCACAATATTCGCCGAGAGCAATTCGTCGCTGTTCAGTTCAATTGCTGCACGTGGCGCTTTGGCAATGAGAATTCCGTTCGCATCGAAAAGCTTCAAATCCCGCGCTCGGATATTTGTCCTGCCGGTTCTGCTGTCACGTTCCAGGACAACATCGGCAATTTCTACGGGCAATCCTCCAAGCCCTTCGCTGACCGTGGCTCTGATCTTGTCGCGAAGGAGAGAGAGAGAAACGGGGCCTTGAGAAAGGCGCCAATATGCAGCGGCCGCCAAGATAGCGGCGACGGCCACGCACGCGACGAGGCTCACCAGCGTTACTTTTGCGATACGCTGCCGCAATCCAATCACCCGTTACTCATCTGGTTCACAAAAGGCAAACACGCAACTTGGGCTACCGACTCAACGATTCCCGCAAGGGTTTCAACATCTTGCGATTTGATGTTCGGTATCCTACCAAATGCCCATCCGCCTCCAGTCCAACTATAACCCCAAATTCGGCCTTTTCCCAACGCACTTGATATCACAAGATTTGCTGTCTAACCATGTAAGAGCACCGAAAAGAGACAAAAGGATGACCAATATGCGCGAAGAGTTAACAGCTGGCGATCCTGCACCAGAGTTTACTCTGCCTACCGGTGATGGAGGAGAAATAGGTCTCGCATCATTGAGAGGAAACAAGGTTGTTTTGTTCTTCTACCCCAAGGACGACACACCAGGATGTACAAAGGAATCAATCGCCTTCAGTCTCGCTAAAGACGCGTTCGAAGCTGCCAGTACGACAGTGATCGGTGTATCAGCCGACAGTATAAAATCTCACACAAAATTTGCCGCTAAACATGAACTTTCGGTCACGCTCGCAAGCGACGAAGGGAAACAAGCCATCGAAGCCTATGGTGTATGGGTTGAAAAGAACATGTACGGTCGAAAGTACATGGGTATCGAGAGAGCCACATTTCTTATAGATGCGGACGGCAAACTTGCCAGAATTTGGCGAAAGGTAAAGGTATCGGGGCACGTCGAAGCGGTCCTGCAGGCCGCGCAAGTGTTGGACTGAAAGCGTATGTAAACACAGAAAATCAAGGACACTAAACGTACCTCAGATCTTCAATTCAACGGAACCGACGGCGGGCAACTTTGTTCACAGGTTTGCTCCAGCACAAACGAGAAACAGCTGACCACCGCCAGATCTTTTGCTGTTTCCGGCTATTTCTTTTCTGCACGGAACGGTTTGTGGCATCCACCGCATGCCTTGCCAGCAGCACCAACCAAAGCACCGAGCCCGTCCGGACCGTTTCCGGCGCCAACAGCCAATGCAGCGGTTGCCGCCAACAGATCTTTCTGCTTGTTGGCAACTTCAGGGTAGGTGGTCCAGGCTTTGAGAAGCACACGCGTCTTGCCTGGCATCGCCGTGCTGTCAGAACCTTGCGGCCACATCGCGCCAATACTGGCCTGTGCGGCATGGTTCAGGGCACCGGCCAACTCGGAAGCGAGCTTGGCGTCATATTTCTTTTCCCTTTTTGCCATAGCGCCGAGGCCACTGAGATTAAATGAATAGACCTGCATCAAACCTTTGCGGGCCTTGATCGCTTTTTCTAGCGCCGCACTATGACCATCCGCCAGTGCAGCATGTGTAGCGAATGCGACACCTGCGGCGATCATTGCCATTGTGATTGCTCGTTTCATTTTCATACTCCTCCTCCGGCCAATTATACGAATGTCATACCGGTGATGGTTAGTTTAGCTGTGTTTTTTGAATCAATCAGTGGTTAATTTTGCAGTATGGTTGTGCGGCAATGCACAAGATCAATTGGCAAGACCTGCAATATGTCCTCATTGTCGCTCGTAACGGATCGGTTTCCGCTGCAGCGTACGCTGAGGGTAAATCATTCGACCGTCCTTCGCCGCATCAATATGCTTGAGGAACGGCAAGGTGTCCGGTTATTCGACCGCTTGCGCAGCGGATACCAGTTGAATCTGGATGGCCAGAAATTGCTGTAAGCTGCTCAATCAATTGAAGAAACTGTCGTTGGACTGGAGCGATAAATAGCCGGCAAGGAACTGAAACTAGAGGGCACGATCCGGGTCACAACGACTGATTCAGTGCTGTTGTCAGTCGTAAACAAGCCTTTGGCCGAATTTCAAAATCTCTATCCGGATATTTCAATCGAGCTGACTCTGACGGCCAACATCCTGAGCCTGACAAAGCGGGATGCCGACATCGCAATCCGCCCGTCCCGTTTCGAGCCAGAACGATTGATCGGCCAGAGAGTTTCAGATTTCGTGTTCGGGATTTACTGTATTTCCAGACCGGACCCGGCAGAGATCAGCCAGAGAGTTTCAGATTTCGTGTTCGGGATTTACTGGGGCACGGAATATTGGAAGGAAAACAGCCAAAAACCCTTGGGTGAACAGCTCTGGTTCGCGCCCGATGATTCAATGTCCGGCTCTCCGGCAGGCCGCTGGTTGCAAGCTGAATTGCCGGAAACCCACGTCATTTTCACAGCAGACTCGTTTGTCGCTCTTGGGGATGCGGCATGTCAAAATCTGGGCATGACCCGGCTTCCGTGCAGCCAAGGCGAGCAGCATCATGGGTTGAGAAGGGTTGGCTAACCTCTCAAGGATTTACAGCACCGGTCTTTGGGTTCTAACCCACAGGGATCTTCTGCGATCAGTCAGAATCCGGGGCTTTTACGACTTTATGATTGAGGCGCTGACCAGAGACCGCAGAGCACTGACAGGCGACCTAGACTAGTTCCGATTGGTCCGGAGCTTTCCCCAATAGTCCAGCCTTTTCCGGATTTCTCTCTCAAAACCACGCTCTGGCGGGTCATAAAACCGGATTCGTCCCATTTCTTCCGGAAAATAATTCTGCCCGGAGAAGACGTCAGGCTGTTCATGATCATAGGCATAGCCAGCGCCGTACCCTTCATCCTTCATGAGTTTCGTCGGCGCGTTTAGGATGTGCTTTGGCGGTGCAACCGAACCGGTCTCCTTGGCAGCCCGTATGGCACCTTTGAAGGCAACATACTGCCCGTTGGATTTTGGGGCTGTAGCCAGATAGAGGCACGCCTGCGCCAAAGCAAGCTCGCCTTCCGGGGTGCCAAGCAACTGATACGCTTCAGTCGCAGCGTTGGCTTGAACCAGCGCTTGCGGATCGGCGAGGCCAATATCTTCAACCGCCATGCGCACCAGTCGCCGGGCAACGTAGAGCGGATCTTCCCCGGCACTCAGCATTCTGGCCATCCAGTACAGAGCGGCATCAGGATCCGATCCTCGAACAGATTTGTGCAACGCGGAAATCAGGTTGTAGTGACCATCCTGACCTTTGTCATAAAGCGGTACGCGGCGCTGCACGATGTCTGCAAGCCCCCCGCGGTCCAACAACTCCGCGTCGTCAGCAACGGCAGCAAACAGCTCTTCTGCCAGATTGAGCAGATAACGCCCATCTCCATCTGCCATCGCAAGGAGGGAGACACGTGCCTCATCTGAAATCGGGAGCGAGCGTCCCACATCATCCTCCGCCCGCTTCAGGAGAAGTTCAAGAGCTGGTTCGTCGAGCCGCTTAAGGGTGAGCACCTGTGCTCTGGAGAGCACTGCCGAGTTAAGCTCGAAGGACGGATTTTCAGTGGTCGCTCCGACGAGCGTGATCGTGCCATCTTCAACATATGGCAGAAATCCGTCTTGCTGTGCGCGATTGAAACGATGGATCTCGTCGACAAACAACAAGGTGCCCTGCCCAACCAATCTCCTCTGTTTGGCCGCTTCAAACGCCTTACGCAAGTCGGCCACGCCGGAAAAAATGGCAGACAGCTGGACAAATTCCAGATCAACCTGGCCGGCCAAAAGACGAGCAATCGTCGTCTTTCCAGTGCCGGGAGGTCCCCAGAATATGATCGAACCAAGCCGGCCCGCATTGAGCATCCGGGTTAACGGCCCATCAGCCCCAATCAAGTGGTCCTGTCCCACCACCTGATTGAGCCGATCAGGCCGCAATTTGTCGGCCAAAGGCCGCGGTGCATCTGTCTCAAGCCCTGCAGCTTCGAAGAGAGATGCCATCGCCACTCACCCCTTGATCGAATCAGTAACCGGGCAACTCGGATTTGATGATCCGTTTTCCCCGTTTGATCATCAGACGCCAAACCTCGGGATCCCGGCGCACCATACGCTGCAGGTCTTTCACACGCCGGATTTCGCGGCCATTTACCTTCATGATGATATCTCCGCGGCGAAATCCAACTTCGCGCGCTCGTCCACCCTTCACCTGGGTAACGATCACGCCCTTCTCTCGAGGATCCCAACGCATGTCATCGGCAAGTGCCGGCGAAAGGTTGCCCACCACAGCACCTGCAAGCGGACCATACCCTTTCAGCAGAGACAGGTTCCGTGGGGGGTCCTCGGGCGCTGGCACGAGTGAAATGCGCGTCCGTTGCTTCTTTCCGTCGCGGATGAACGCAACTCTGACTGTTCCGCCCACTGGTAGGTTTGCAAAGCGTGACGCAAATTCTTTCGAGTTCTGGACCTCATGTTTTCCGAGTGTGAGCAGAAGATCTCCTATCCTGAGTCCAGCGACACGCAACGGGCTCTTGTCGTGCAGAACACGAACCAGCGCGCCCTGCGGCCGCGAGAAACCAAAGCTCTCCGCAATATCAACCGTCACATCCTGGAGGCTGGCGCCAGCCCAGGGCCGGCGGACCTTTCCGCGACCTGCGAGCGCATTGTCGATAACCGTCCTGACAATGTTTGCAGGTATCGCAAAGCCAATACCGTGGGAACCACCCGACCTGGAAAAGATCGCAGTGTTGATGCCAACAAGATCACCGTTCATGTCCACCAAAGCGCCGCCAGAGTTTCCTGGATTGATGGCAGCATCAGTCTGAATGAAAAACTGGTAGTCGGCACGCTTGGATACTTTGGTGCGTCCCAGCGCCGAAATGATCCCGCTAGTGACCGTCTGACCCACACCAAATGGATTGCCGATCGCCAACACCAGTTCCCCAACCTCCAAGGCATCAGAATCGCGAAGTTTAAGCTCCGTCAGTTTCTCGCCCTCCAGATCGATTTTCAGCACCGCCAGGTCTGTACGCACATCGCGCAACATGACTTCAGCCTCAAACTCACGTTTGTCCGGCAACACAACGATGATGTCATCACCGCCACGGATCACATGTTCATTTGTGACGACAATCCCGTTCCTACCGACAACAACACCCGATCCCAGCGAATTTTGCGTCCGCTTCTTGAGACGGGTGCTCTCGCGCTGATCTTCATTCCCGCCAAAGAAATAACGGTAAAACGGATCATTGGAAAACGGCATAAAACGGCGCTGCCGGACGATTTTTCGTGTGTAGATATTTATAACGCCGGGAGCCGTTTTGCGCACCACTGGCGCAAATGACATTCCTATTTCAGCCCGCGATGAGGGGACTTTGGTTTCAGCATTCGCGGACGGAATCAAGCCAGTGACACCGGCCAAGAGTGTCGCGATCAGTAGAGGACGCAGCGCCTTGATCATCAATAACGATCCTTTAATTTGAACCTTGCCGCCAGCCGTTGATAAAGCAGAAAACGCGACTGTGCGATAGCTCATTAAGCCAATTCCCCCGATCAAGCTTAGTTGACAAAATAAGTGCTGATTCTGTGCTTAACACCCCCCTCGGTGGTCCCAATCTTATCGAGCAACCAATCAAGATCCTCCGGCGTTTCGACGTTGACCCGTGCTATCAGATCAATCTTTCCGCTGACCGATTGAACTGTTTCAATTGAAGACATAGTTTTGAGAGCACTGACCACGCTGGCAGACTGCTTTGGTTCGAACACGATCATCACCTAATACCAATGGCGTGATTGATTGTCTCTCAGGCCTTTTCAACCCGGCGGCTCTCTGGATCCATGCAGACAAAGGAGGATTTCCGATGTCTGCAACTGTTGGCGGTCGTGATGACTATGATGCTTCGCCCCTTCGCGGCCTTGCCAGGACGAGCGAAGATCTCCGTCAGGTCCGGCGTTTGCTTTCGCTTGCTTGTGTTCATGACGGGATGAGCCGGGCGGATGCGGCGAAGGGGGTGGAAGGGACCGGCAGAGCCTGAGGGACCGGGGGCACCGGTTCAACGAAGCCGGGCCCGAAGGGCTGTTCGGCCGCCGGGTCCCATGGCCCAGATGGCTGAACTTGCTGAGATCATCGAGCCCGGCCCCTGCCTTGAGCATGACGGGGGGTCCGCTGGAGACGACTTGACCTTCAACGGGGGAGCGAAGACCGGTTCGGTGTTGTCTCTCACGAGAGGGCCCTCTCCACAGGCTGCTTGCAGCGCCTGCTTTTCCCGCCTCACCGGGCGCCCGCAACACCCGGCCCAAGCCCCAGGCCCCGGGCCAAGACCCGGGCCTCATGGAGGCTTTCAAAAAAACGTCCCCCAAAGCCTTGCCTCCCCTTTGAACCACGGTCCGGCAGACAAACCGATCGAGGTCTGGGTTCAGGATGAGGTCCGCATCGGCCAGAAGAACGGCCGCGTCCGCATCCGGGCGCGCAAGGGGACGAGACCGCGATGGCCGGCCGATCAGCGTTACAAATCGGCCTGCCTGTCCGGCGCGGTGTGCGCAGACAGGGAGACCGGCGCGGCCCTGATGCTGCCATAATGCCATGGGGGCGGACACTGGAACAAGGAACCTGCCTCTCAAGGAGATCAGCCGGCCCGTTGCAAAAGGCGCTCAGGCCGCCGTCCTGATGGCCCGCGCGCCGGGGCACACATCCGGCGAGGTGAAGGGGCCGGAGACCCTGACCTGATCTTCCTGCCCGCCAGATCCCAGATCACCGGGGCTCAATCGGGTCGGGAATGTCTGGCAATCTCTTCGGGAGAACGGGCTCTCCAACCGCCTCTTTGAAGATCAGGCAGACGGTCTTGCCGCCGGATGTGATGCCTGAACCCGGCTCATGAAAGAACCAACGGCAATCAAATCAGGCACATCTCTCGATTGGACCCAAAACAGGCAAACCTGAGGACCGTTAGTATAAAGCCTCGACTCCTGTCTGTTGATAAGCCGAACCTAGGCGGACTGTGTACCCTGCAATGATATTGCGTTCCTCCAAGCGCATGAGGCGAAGGGTAGTGTGCGAGGACGTGGTGTAATTTCTGCGCCGTTGCCGGAGCAGGATTGTGAGGCCATCGAGGTGTCTGGTCTGGTGGAGTTTGACTGCTTCAACCACGACAATACGGAGATCCCCGATGACCACATCTAACATGGACCTTTCAGAGCTTCTGGCCAAGCACGATCAAGGCGACTTCATGCGTACCCTTGCCGAGCAGGTGCTGCAGCTGATCATGGAGGCCGATGTCGAAGGTCTGATCGGTGCCGGACGGCACGAACGCAGCGCTGATCGCGCGACGTGGCGCAATGGGTATCGGGAGCGCGCGCTCGATACCCGTGTGGGCACGTTGAACCTCAAGGTGCCGAAGCGACGGCAAGGCAGTTGCTTTCCCGGCTTCCTGGAGCCGCGAAGACCTCCGGGAAGGCGCTGGTCGCTGTGGTGCAGGAGGCCTGGATCAGCGGCGTCTCCACGCGCAAGGTGGACGACCTGGTGCAGGCCATGGGCCTCACAGGCCTGTCCAAAAGCACCATCTCCAAGCTGTGTAAGGATATGGATGAGCGGGTGAACGAGTTCCTCAACCGCCCGCAGCCCGGCGAGTGGCCCTGTCTCTGGCTTGACGCCACAGACCTCAAGGCCAGGGCAGGGCAGCAGGATCGTCTCAGTGGCCGCGATAATAGCCGTGGCTGCCAACACAGATGGCCGGCGGGAGATTATAGGCCTGGGCCTGGGCCCATCTGAAGCAGAACCGTTCTGGGTGGACTTTCTGCGTGGCCTCCACGCCCGTGGGCTGGAAGGCCCCAAGCTCGTGATCTCCGACGCCCACGGCGGTCTCAAGAATGCCCTCGAGCGCGTCTGCGAGGCCTCATGGCAGCGATGCCGTGTTCATTGGATGCGGCAACGCTCCAGCGCACGTCTCGCGCGGCCAGCACACCGTCGTGGCCGCCGCGATCCGCCAAGCTTTCGATCAGTCAGACCGGATGTCTGCAGGTGAGACCTGGCGGCGCGTCGCAGATCAACTCCGGCCGCGGTGGCCTGAACGCGCCACCCTCATGGATGAGAGCGAGCACGACGTGCTGACCTGCATGGCCTTCCCGCGCCAACACCGCACCAAACTGCACAGCACAAACCCGATCGAGCGTCTCAACAAGGAGGTGAAGCGAAGGGCAGACGTCGTCGGCATCTTCCCAAACGAGGCCTCGATCATACGCCTCATCGACGCTATGCTCTTCGAACAAAACGACGAAGGGCAGACGGCCAGCAGATACATGCAGGTCGAGGCCTGCGCACAAATCGATCAGGAGGAAACTGACCCCATCCTTAGCATCTCAACCCAAGCCGCTTGATCATGACCTCAGGCCATCCAATTTATACCAAATTGACGCACGTGACCGAGGCGATCCTGAATAGTTGTCCTGGAGACACCCATTTTACGGGCGAGTTCCGACACAGAGCTCCGCGAATTGACCCTCAGGTGATTCAATAAAGTCTGATCATTTTCAGTCAGAAGCATTTTCAATTTCCGTAGTTTCTGCAATGTAGAACATTATGACGACGAAACCGTCATAACAACGAAAGGGGTCATGCTTGGCTGAGGGGATTTTGTCTGAGGTCAGTTAGCCGTAACTTGTATCTGTTGGAATGCCTGTTGTTGTCTCTCCATTCAGTTTCTTGTAACGGCAGATGAACGGTGTGGTCTGGCACACCTTTGACCTTTGACAGACCCCCCTTTGCCACCCCCCAAAGCCTTCCAGGCCCTTCATATGAACACCGCCTCTGGCGAATGCGTCCCTGGAAGGATCGACCCTGTAATGCCCATAGCCAGGATCAACAAGGCCATTGTCCCCTCGCCAGCCATCGCAGGTGAGGACCCAAGTCGGATCGACCTTCCCTCCAATACTGCCTTGTAGAGTGGCTTTTTTGCAACCTGGAACGACTTCCGCGTAAACCTGATCCTCACGCTCGAAGAGGCCGAAGACGGTTGTCTTGCCAACTGCGCCCCTTCCTCGCTTTGCTTTCCACCGCCTGGCTCCAGACAAGCTTTCATCTCCTTCAACAACACCGAACATCGGGCGCTGCGCCTGGCAAGCTGTATGGAGGCGCTTGCGCAATGCCCGATAGACCCTGTTGACAGTATTGCGATCAAGGCCGCTGGGTTCGGCTGTCTGTAGAGCGGTCAGACTGGCGGCGAAGTCGCGAACACCCGCGCGGATTTTCTTCTCTGAGATGCGGGACCCTTTGCACTATCGATTGTTCATTTCATACCATGGCTTTATGAGGAAAATCCCCTCAACCAAGCATGACCCCAACGAAAATATCGTCAAAATATTGCATTCTGGCATCTGCCGAGCTCAGATGAATTCCAGCATGGATCTCGCATTGCAACACGGGACAACAGACAAACAAATGTATCTGGACATCAATGCAATGGACGCACTCACGCTGAACACCCTTGAAGTGGCCCCAGCCAAAATCTATTCAGATAGAATGGCGCGCCAGATTGGACTGTTTGAAGGTGCCCTTGAGCATATCGCCCGCGGTCCTCGCGATGTGGCCGACAAATTCTACGACACCAGCCTGTATGTACTTAAAAGCCTGAATCCGCAACATCCGATCCTGTGTTTCAACCACAAGAATTTGCGTAATCAGGCGCGGCGTTTTCGGCAAAACTTCCCTGGGCAGGTTACATATGCGGTTAAGGCCAATCACAACAACCGTGTCATTGACGTGCTCCTAGAAGAAGGTATCAAGACGTTCGATGTGGCCTCGCTTGAAGAAATGAAGCTTGTGCGTGGCCTGCATGCCGGCGCCAGGTTCCACTATTATAATCCGGTCAAATCCCGAGCTGAAATCTCCCAGGCCTATGATGTCTATGGTGTTAGGCATTTCGCATTGGACGATGAAGGCGAGTTCTGGAAACTGGCCGACATTTGTGATCCTGCAGAAACGACGCTGGTTGTACGGTTCCGATTGAATGATAGCAAAGCGGCTCATGATTTTTCGACCAAGTTTGGTGCGAGCACCGATGCAGCCTGCGACCTCCTTCGCAAAGCCAAGGCTGCCAGTTTCAAATGCGCACTCACGTTCCATCCCGGTCCCAGTGTTATGAGCCAATCTCCTATGCACGTCACATCCATGAAGCAGAGAAGACCGCCCGCAATGCAAACGTGGAGCTGGAGTCTCTCAACGTGGGTAGCAGGTTTCCTGCCGTCTATGAAGACAACAATCTGCCGGAGCTTGAGGACTATTTCGCAGTCATTCAGGCGGCTGTGGAGCACAATTCCGATAAAAGCGCCCCTCCCCTCATTTGCGAACCTGACCGCGCACTGATCGCCCCCTGCATGTCACTGCTGGTTGACGTCAAACACGTCAGGCCTGCCTCACACGAGGTCTTTCTCCAAGATGGCTTACGGCACCTGATGGAGTTTTCGCAGACCACTCTGCGGCCACCCGTGCGCTGATACCATCGCTCACTGCTCCCACCCGATGGGCCCCTTCGCGCCCTCCGATTGAGAGGACGCGCCCTGGTTGATGCATGAGGGTGTTCCAGGCTTGGCAGCAGTGATCTGCGATGTCGTCGCAGGTCTTGAAAACGAGGGTCGAAAGCCAGATGTCCCGGATGAACGGCCAGACGTTCTCGACCGGGTTCACCTCTGGTGACCTTGGCGGTCGTGGGACGAGGGTGATGTTGTCGGGGACAGCCCATTTGGGTGAGCTCTGCCCTCCCGCCCGATCAGGGATCAGGAGGGCGTGTGCCCCGGCCTCGACCTGTTGACCGATGAGCTTGAGAGGCTCAGCCATGGCGTGAGTGTTGCACCAGGGCATGACCTGCCCGTCGCCCTTGGCCCTGGCAGGGCAGAGGGCGCCGAAGAGACAGGCCCCTTCGGTCCGCTGATCGTGCGGCGCGCGCGGGGCCGCGTCCCCCGCCGCGCCCGGCGTCGCGTGCGTTTGTTCTTCTGACCCATCCGGGCGTCGTCCTGAACCCGGAGCTCTATCGGCTTGCCGCCACATTGAGTGCGGATGCGGTCGACGACGTCGCAGACGTTTTGTTGAACGCCTCGATGGCCTCGTCGTGCTGCGGGCGGGCGGCGCGCTTGGCCAACCCCATGGCGACCCCCCATGGCGAACCCGATGGCGCGAAGGTCCCGTCCCGGCGTCTGACGACTGACCGGGACGCCCGGTTCCTCCTGCGCCCCCTGCGCCGGATCGACCCAGCGCCCGATGCCGTCCATATCGGGCTTTGGCCCCGCCTCAACAGTCGCTGCCAGCGACGTGCGGTGTTCGTCTGTCAGGATCGGCGTCTTTGCGGGCGCCTTGCGGGTCACCAAGGCCTCCGCGCCGCCGGCCTTGAAGCGCAACACCCCGTCCCGGATCACCTGCAGGCCCACGCCGCCGGTGCGCGCGGCCTCGCGGCGAGACCCACCGTCGAGGATCACCGCCAAGGCAAGAAGCTGCCGCGTCTGATCCGCCTCTTCGCTCTTGCGCGCTGTGCGAGGCAGGTCATCGCCCAGAAAGTCCGCTCTCGGTTGACCAGCTGCTGCCATGGAAAACCTCCCTTGTTTTCCATGCTGAAGCATGCCGAACATCGATTGGGACCCTCCTCGGAGAGCCTGAGCCAGTCAACCGCAGTATGACACCGTCCAGGAGAGGACGAGTTCTCCGCGTCAACAATCGAGTTCCAAGTCTATGGACCCACATGCGATTCCCTAGACCGCCCTCCCGGCCAGTATCACATGCCAACAGACATCACCGAAGGTGACTATCTGGAATTTACGTCCATGGGTGCCTATTCCATCTCCACAAGCACCCGCTTCAATGGCTATGGTGACGTCAGAATCTTACCTGTTCTGGAACTCTTTGAAGGCTAGAGCTCGCGGGTTTTCAGGAACTCGATCTCTTCGTTTTTCTGGATCTTGTAGTCAAGTTCCCAGGCATTTTTGGCGAGGAAAACCGGATTGTCATACCGGTCCCGCGCGATCTCTTGCGTGTGGTACTTGATGAAATTGTTGAGCACCGTCTCGTTCTCAGAACGCAGCCAGACCGCAACCGTGTAGGGCAAGGGTTCTACACGAATATCAATCTTGTATTCCTGTTTGGCGCGCGATGTCATCACATCAAGCTGCAGCGTCCCCACGACACCAATGATCCAATGCGCTCCTGCCGAGGGCCGAAACACTTGGACCAGACCTTCTTCAGCCAGATCTTCAAGCGCTTTCCTGAGCTGCTTGGAGCGTGTGGCATCAGTAAGGATTACACGCCTTAGCAACTCAGGTGCAAAGACGGGCAAGCCTGTAAACCGAAGCTCCTCGCCTTCGGTGAAGGTATCCCCGACACGAACGGTACCGTGGTTCGGAATACCAATGATATCACCCGGCTCGGCAGTCTCAGCAATCTCCCTGTCCTGCGCCAGAAAGAAGATCGGGCTGTGCACAAGCATATCCTTACCGGCCCGTACCTGATTCAATTTCATGCCCCGCTTGAAGTGTCCTGAACACAACCGGAGAAAGGCAACCCTGTCACGGTGGTTTGAATCCATGTTCGCCTGAACCTTGAAGACAAACCCTGAGACCTTCGGCTCGGACGGGAGAACCTCGCGAGTTTCTGTCGGAGCTGGCTGCGGCGGCGGTGCATACCTTCCAATGATTTCTAGCAGTGCACCAACACCAAATTCACGCAAGGCGCTACCGAACACAACAGGAGACAGGTTGCCTTCCAGGAACGACTCTTCGTCGAATTCCGAATACCCTGCCTGAGCGAGCTCAATCTCCCCACGCACCAATTCAAGAACGGGTGCCTTGACCAATTCATCCAATTGCGGATCGTCGATCCCAGAACAATCGACCGTCCGCCCAAAACCGGCACTGCCGTCTTCGTGAATTGTCAGGAATTGATTATTCGCCAGATCATAGCAGCCATGGAAATCCGTTCCCATACCAACAGGCCAGACCTGGGGTGACATATCCAGCGCCAAAGCATCCTGCAGCTCGTCAAGCAATTCGAAGGGTTCCCGTCCCGCTCTGTCGAGTTTGTTGACAAACGTCATGATTGGAATGTCGCGCAGACGGCAGACTTCAAAAAGTTTCCGAGTTTGCGCCTCAATACCCTTGGCCGCGTCAATCACCATGATCGCGCTGTCGACCGCCGACAACGTGCGATAGGTATCTTCACTGAAATCTTCGTGGCCCGGCGTATCCAGAAGGTTGAAAACGACATCGTCCTTTTCAAACATCATCACCGAGCTGGTGACAGAGATCCCGCGTTCCTGCTCGATCTTCATCCAGTCGGACCGCGCGCGCCGCTGGTCTCCGCGCGCCTTCACATCACCAGCAAGCCGAATTGCGCCACCGGCCAGCAGCAAACGCTCGGTAAGTGTCGTTTTACCCGCATCCGGGTGCGAAATGATCGCGAATGTGCATCTGCGCTCGTATTCAGCCATATCTCATCCGGCCCGGCATCGGGCCACCTTCAAAAGAAAAAGGCGGCTCGCAACGAACCGCCTTTCGTAAGCCTGACGTTGGCTTGGTGTCTTAAGCAGCTTCAGTCACTTCAGCAGCAGCGCGTTCTGCGGCAGCTTCCTGAGTTGGTCCTGAATCCTGGCCTCTGGCCTCTGGATCGCGATCAACGAATTCGATCACGGCCATTGGTGCATTGTCGCCATAGCGGAAACCGGCTTTCATGATCCGGATATAGCCGCCATTGCGCTCGGCATACCGTTTGGCAAGGGTGTCAAACAGCTTGGAAACTTGCGCCTTGTCCTGAATCTGGCTGATGGCCTGGCGGCGGGCATGCAAAGTGCCACGCTTGCCTAGAGTGACCAGCTTCTCAACGATCGGGCGCAACTCCTTGGCTTTTGGCAAGGTTGTTACAATCTGCTCATGCTTGATCAGCGCAACCGACATGTTCGCAAACATCGCCTTGCGGTGGCTGGCAGTCCTGTTCAGCTTACGCAGTTTAAATCCGTGGCGCATCGCACCTTCTCCTAAAACTCAGTTCCAACAAACAGCAGATCAGCCTGCTGCTTAGTATTGATCCTCAAAACGCTTTGCAAGATCGTCTATATTTTCTGGCGGCCAGTTCGGCACTTCCATTCCAAGGTGCAAGCCCATCTGTGCCAGCACTTCCTTGATCTCGTTGAGTGACTTCCGTCCAAAGTTCGGTGTGCGAAGCATTTCGCCTTCCGACTTCTGAATGAGATCGCCGATGTAAACGATGTTGTCGTTCTTCAGGCAGTTTGCCGAACGGACAGACAGTTCCAGTTCGTCGACCTTCTTGAGCAAGGCAGCGTTGAATTCCAGCTCGGGCTGAACTTCCTGTACTTCCGCCTTCTGCGGCTCCTCAAAGTTGATAAACGTCTGCAGCTGATCCTGAAGGATACGGGCCGCAAATGCGACAGCGTCTTCCGCGGCAACAGAACCATCGGTTTCAAGCGTCATGGTCAGTTTGTCGTAGTCAAGAATCTGCCCTTCACGGGTGTTCTCAACCTTGTACGACACGCGCTTTACAGGGCTGTACAGAGAATCGATCGGGATCAAACCAATTGGCGCATCTTCCGGACGGTTGCGCTCAGCCGGGACATAGCCCTTACCGACATTGACAGTGAACTCCATGCGAATATCAGCATCCTCATCCAGCGTGCACAGCACGTGATCCGGATTCAGGACTTCGATATCGGCGGTTTCTTCAATGTCGCCAGCAGTGACAACGCCAGGCCCTTCCTTACGCAGGATAGCCCGCTTGGGACCTTCCACATGCATCCGCAATGCGATTTCCTTGATGTTAAGGACAATGTCCGTCACATCTTCGCGCACACCGGAAATTGAGGAAAACTCGTGCAATACGCCGTCGATCTGCACCGAGTTCACCGCAGCACCCTGCAACGAAGACAGCAGCACACGCCGCAGCGCGTTTCCGAGCGTTACGCCAAAGCCACGCTCAAGCGGCTCAGCAACAAGTGTCGCTGTGCGCAGAGCATCAAGCCCCGATTTGATTTCAAGCTTCGTCGGCTTGATAAGTCCTTGCCAGTTATTCTGGATCACGTTCGTGCCCTCATTCCTGTTTTCGCCAATGCTGGAAGCCGCCTCTTCCATCCGGCGATTTGAGAAATATTGTTCACACTCAAGCTACTTTTGTTCTCCGGCCAAATGCGGTGGGGCCGGGACAAATTCGAATGATCTTTAGACACGGCGCCTCTTGGGAGGACGGCAACCATTGTGCGGGATCGGTGTCACATCACGGATTGTTGTGATCTGAAAGCCAACAGACTGCAAAGCGCGCAACGCACTTTCGCGGCCAGAGCCTGGACCACGCACCAGCACTTCCAAAGTCGTCATGCCATGTTCCTGCGCCTTTTTGCCTGCATCTTCAGCAGCAACCTGCGCAGCGAACGGTGTTGATTTACGAGATCCCTTGAACCCCATCATACCGGCAGATGCCCACGAAATGGTATTGCCCTGCACATCGGTGATGGTGATCATCGTGTTGTTGAAGCTCGCATTCACATGCGCCACACCGGACGTGATGTTCTTGCGTTCTTTACGGCGCAGCCGCGCCTTATCCTTAGCCATCGATCTTGTTCCTTAGAGAGGCGGATGGTTATTTCTTCTTGCCAGCAATCGCCTTTGCCGGACCCTTACGAGTCCGCGCATTGGTGCTGGTGCGCTGACCGCGAACCGGAAGGCCGCGGCGATGACGCAAACCACGATAGCAACCGAGGTCCATCAGCCGTTTGATGTTCATGGAATTCTCGCGGCGCAAATCACCTTCAACCATGTAGTCCGCATCAATTGCTTCGCGAATTTGAATGGTTTCCGCATCACTCAATTGGTTGACGCGCCGGTCATCGGCGATTGAGAGTTTGCCGCAAATCTCTTTGGCTTTGGTCGGTCCAATGCCATGAATGTAAGTCAGTGCAATCACGACGCGTTTGTTGGTCGGGATATTGACGCCAGCGATACGAGCCACGTTTCAGTCTCCATATTCCCGGCCACGCACTTTGCGTTCCGGAGTGATCGTTTTTGATCGGAGTCTTGAACTGCGCGAAGCCCAGCATTCTAAGCAAACCTCCCTGCCCGGGTGCCAGCCAATAGCCAACTATCAAAATGTGGGCGCTTTCTAGTCTTCTTCTTGACTTACGTCAATAGGATAAAGCTGAGAAACAACCCTCAAACCCCGTTCAATACCTCATCAATTTGCCGGGTGACAGTTTCAATATCCGCCATCCCGTCAATCGTCTTTAAAACGCCCTTCTCAGCATAGTAGGGAAGCACCGGCGCTGTTTGCGCGTGGTAGTTGTCCAGCCTCGAACGCACAGTATCTTCTGTGTCATCCGCCCGTCGCCTAAACTCCGCTCCCCTACACTGATCGCAGATGCCTTCCAGCTCAGGTCTCTCATAGGTGTCATGATAACCCTTGCCACACTTTGCGCAGGTGTATCTGCCTGTGATTCGATCAACCAGCAGATCGTCATCGACACCAATTTCAATAACTGCGTCGAGGCCTTCATCACGCTTGTTCAGAATACCGTCCAAGGCCTGCGCTTGACCGAGCGTCCGCGGAAAGCCGTCAAGGATAAATCCGTTACCAAGATCATCACCATTCAAACGTTCTTCGATGATCCCAATGACAATTTCATCAGAGACAAGGTTCCCATTTTCGATTACTTCCTTGGCAGCCTTGCCAACCTTGCTTCCAGAGCGAATGGCCTCTCGCAACATGTCGCCCGTTGAGAGTTGCACCAGCTTGTGCATCTCCTCGATGCGCTTGGCCTGCGTCCCTTTTCCAGCACCAGGCGGACCGAGAAAGATCAGTCTCACCTGTTGCGTGCTCCGCGCAGCTTGGTCTTCTTGATGAGACCCTCATATTGGTGAGCCAGTAGATGGCTCTGCAACTGCGCGACTGTATCCATGGTCACCGACACAACAATTAGCAAAGAGGTTCCGCCGAAATAGAATGGGATCCGTCCGGCGTTTGCCCGGATCGCCTCCGGCAAGAGACAAACGATGGTCAGGTATAGAGCGCCGACTACGGTAATGCGAGTTAGCACGTAGTCGATATATTCTGCTGTCCGTTCACCAGGCCGGATGCCGGGGATGAAACCACCATATTTCTTCAGGCTGTCCGCTGTGTCTTTCGGATTGAACACAATCGCCGTGTAGAAGAAGCAGAAAAAGATGATCATCGCCGCGAACAAGGCAAGGAACAGTGGCTGTCCTGGACCAAGCAGAGCCGTAACAGTTGTCAACCATTCAGGACCACCCTGGTTCAGGTTAGCAACCGTAATTGGCAAAAGGAGCAGAGACGAGGCGAAGATCGGAGGAATCACGCCTGCGGTATTCAGTTTCAAAGGCAGATGCGATGCATCTCCCTGGAACATCTTGTTGCCCACTTGGCGCTTTGGATATTGCACCAACAACCTTCGCTGCGCTCTTTCAACAAACACGATGAACATGATGACCGCGATCGCGAGAACGGCAAAGCCGAGGATCACGTAAGTGGACAGAATGCCTTGCCGGCCCAGTTCCAGCGTCCCTGCAAGGGCGCCAGGCAATTCAGCCACAATGCCGGCAAAGATGATCAACGAAATACCGTTACCGATGCCGCGCGCAGTGATCTGCTCACCCAGCCACATCAGGAAGACTGTGCCGCCAACAAGTGTAATGACCGTCGTCGCTCGGAAGAACCAGCCTGATTCGATTACCACGTTACCGGAGCCTTCAAGCCCAATCGCAATACCATAGGCCTGCATGGTGGCCAGAATCACGGTGCCGTAGCGGGTATACTGATTGATCTGTTTCCGGCCCTGTTCGCCCTCCTTCTTGAGCTGTTCAAGATGGGGCGAAACAGTCGTCATCAGCTGCATGATAATCGATGCAGAGATGTACGGCATAATGTTCAGGGCAAAAATCGCCATGCGCCCCAGGGCGCCACCAGCCAAGCCGTTGATCCAGCCCAAAATTCCTGAAGCGTTCTGGTTCACCAGCCGACCAAGCTCAACCGGATCAATGCCGGGAATCGGGATGTACGTCCCAAGGCGGTAAACCAACAGCGCGCCTAGCGTAAACCAGATCCTTTTCTTCAGATCTTCGGCTTTGGCGATCGCACCAAAATTGATATTAGCGGCAAGTTGTTCAGCTGCTGAAGCCATGGGTCGTCCCTTCTGGACCGGCTTATCCCGGTATTAGGAGAAGATCGGGGCTAACTGGCAGGAAATCAAGTCAATTTTAAGCCTGGTTACGGGCTTCCCGCTTTGCCATCGCATCTTTCTTGCGCTGAACCCGCTTGCCGTCACCAAGTTCTTTTGGTTTCTCGGTTATTGTAACAGATCCGCCAGCCTTTTCGACAGCTTCAATCGCCGCCTTGGATGCGCCGTTCACTTCGAAAGACACCTTGTCCTTCAATTCACCGTTGGCAAGAAGACGAACACCATCACGCTGCTTTTTGATGAAACCAGCTTCAACCAACGCTTCCACATTCACAGGCTTTTTGGCATCGAGCTTCTTGACATCAATGAAACCCTGGATCTGGCCAAGATTGATTTCGTTATAGTCTTTCCCGAACAGGTTGTGGAACCCGCGCTTCGGCAAGCGCCGGTGGATCGGCATCTGGCCGCCTTCAAAACCCTTGATCGTGACACCTGACCTGGACTTCTGGCCCTTGTGACCACGGCCAGCCGTCTTGCCGGTTCCTGAACCTGGACCGCGCCCTACCCGCTTGCGAGATTGGTGTGCGCCAGCATTGTCACCGATTTCATTGAGCTTCATGGGCCCGTCTCTTTCAATTCAGCCTTAAGCGCAATTTGCTTAAGCGTTATCTACAACACGCACAAGATGAGACACCTTGGCAATCATTCCACGCACTTCAGGAGTGTCTTCCAGAGTGCGGCGGCGGTGCAGTTTGTTCAGCCCGAGGCCAATCAATGTAGCACGCTGGTCTTGTGGCCGACGGATCGGGCTTCCGGTCTGCTCAACTGTTACGGTTTTGCCACTTTTCTTGTCTGCCATTTCGAACAATCCTCTTGGACTTAGGCCGAGGCTTCGGCTTCAGCCTTTTCTGGCGTCGCTGCCGTATCACGGCGGCGAGCCACAATTTCACTAACTTTCTTGCCCCGGCGTGCAGCAACCGAACGCGGGCTCGCTTCACGCTTCAAAGCATCAAAAGTTGCCCGAACCATGCTGTAAGGGTTCGATGTGCCAATTGATTTGGCCACAACATCCTGCATGCCAACGGTTTCGAACACCGCACGCATCGGACCACCAGCAATGATACCGGTTCCTGGAGGCGCAGCGCGCAGAGTCACCTTACCAGCGCCGTGCCGTCCAGCCACATCATGATGCAGCGTACGCCCTTCGCGAAGAGGCACGCGGATCATCGTTTTCTTGGCTGTTTCGGTTGCTTTGCGGATGGCTTCAGGCACCTCACGTGCCTTACCATGACCAAAGCCAACACGGCCCTTCTGATCACCAACGACAACCAGCGCGGCAAAGCCAAAGCGGCGTCCGCCCTTCACAACCTTTGCGACACGGTTGATATGAACCAGCCGGTCTACAAATTCGCTGTCGCGTTCTTCTCTATCTCTCATCTTGTCGATGCCTTTATTCGAAACTTTTAGAAGCTCAATCCGCCTTCACGCGCTGCATCTGCAAGCGCTTTGACACGGCCATGATAAATGTAGCTGCCCCGGTCGAAGACGACATCGGCAACACCAGCTTTAGTCGCCCGCTCCGCAACCATTTTGCCGACCACAATGGCCGCATCGACGTTACCGCCAGCCTTGCCTTTGAGGTCTTTGTCCAGAGTTGATGCTGCGGCAAGCGTAACGCCATTCACATCATCAATAATCTGAGCATATATGTTCTGGTTGGACCGGAACACAGAGAGACGCGGACGGCCATTTGCACGAGCCTTGACGGCGCGGCGTACGCGATTTCTGCGGCGATCAATTGTAGACGTCTTTGCCATCGCAATATCCGTTACTTCTTCTTGCCTTCCTTGCGGAAGATATATTCACCAGCATATCTCACACCCTTGCCCTTGTAGGGCTCAGGCGGACGGAACTGGCGGATTTCAGAGGCCACCTGGCCAACCCGTTGTTTGTCGATACCAGAAATGATGATCTGCGTCGGCTGAGGAACTTCAACCGAGATGCCTTCCGGCACCTTGTAGACCACATCGTGGCTGTATCCCAGCGCGAGATTCAAATCTGTTCCCTGTAAGTTGGCGCGATAACCAACACCGGTAATTTCAAGTGTTTTCTTAAAACCTTCAGAAACACCTTCAACCAAGTTCGAAACCACAGTCCGGGACATACCCCACATGGAGCGGGCCTGCTTTGACTTGCCACGCGGATTGACGCTGATTCCATCGTCATCCATTTGCACAAGAACCTGCTCTACAAGCACCGCAGACAACTCGCCCTTGGGACCTTTTGCAGAAACATGCTGACCATCAATGTTGACAGTTACCCCTGAAGACACTGCGATGGCTTTTTTACCAATACGAGACATCTTATTTTCCAGTCTCTTCTTTCACTCAGTTTCCAAATTGCAGCAGTCTTAAAAGACTGTGCAAATTACCTCGCCGCCAACGTTTTGGGTGCGGGCCTCACCATCCGACATCACACCTTTTGGTGTCGACAGGATGGAAATTCCCAAACCATTATAGACGGTTGGAAGATTGTTCACGCCGGCATACACACGACGGCCCGGCTTCGAAACCCGCTGAATTTCACGGATAACCGGTTCGCCTTCGTAGTACTTCAGCTCAATCTCGAATTCTTTTTTGCCGCTACCGTGCTCAATTGCTGCATAGCCTCGGATAAAGCCTTCTGATTCCAGAACATCCAGAACGTTGCCGCGGATCTTGGAAGCAGGAGAAGTCACCTTGGACTTGCCGCGCATTTGCGAATTGCGAATCCGCGTCAGCATATCGGCGATAGGATCTGTCATGCTCATTTTAAGGTCTCTCCCTTACCAGCTCGACTTAACCATGCCAGGGACGAGACCCTGAGATGACATCTCGCGAAGCGCGATACGGGACATGTTGAGTTTACGATAGTAGCCACGAGGCCGCCCTGTGACAGCACACCGGTTCCGGACACGGGTCGGTGCGGAGTTGCGAGGCAACTGAGCAAGCTTCAGCCGCGCCGCAAACCGCTCTTCCATTGGAAGACTGTTGTCTGCCGCAGTAGCCTTGAGACGCTCACGCTTGGCAGCACCGTTATTGACGAGCCTACGACGCTTCTTGTCTCTCTCGATTGCACTTTTCTTAGCCATATCTTCTGATCTCCTAACGCTTAGGCGGCCCATTGGTTGCGCTCACGGCGAACGCCTTCGCGGAATGGGAAGTTAAATTTGGCGAGGAGCGCACGGCCCTCATCGTTGGTCCTGGCGGTCGTGGCGATCACGATATCCATTCCCCACATACGATCAACCTTGTCGTAGTCGATTTCAGGGAAAATAATGTGCTCTTTCACGCCCATGGCATAGTTGCCATTGCCATCGAATGAATTCGGCGAGAGGCCACGGAAGTCGCGAACACGCGGCAGAGCAACAGTGAGCAGGCGGTCCAGAAACTCGTACATACGAGCCTGACGAAGCGTCACTTTAACCCCGATGTTAATGCCTTCACGCAACTTAAACGTCGCGATGGATTTGCGCGCCTTCGTAATCACCGGCTTCTGACCGGAAATCAGTGTCATGTCCTCAAACACGGAGTTAATGAGTTTGCTGTCACCAACGGCTTCGCCGACACCCATGTTTAGCACGATCTTGTCGAGCTTGGGGATCTGCATTTCGTTGGTGTAGTTGAACTCTTCTTTCAACTGCTCACGAATAACTTCATCATACTGCATACGCAGACGTGGAATGTAATTGCCATCAGCCATCAATGACCTCCCCGGACCGCTTTGCAAAACGGACCTTTTTACCGTCATTCAACGTCTTGAAGCCAACTCGTGTGGGCTTCCCGTCTTTTGGATCTTCAAGAGCCAGGTTAGACATGTGAATTGGGATCTCCTTCGAGATGATCCCGCCTTCTTGTGTCTGGCTCTGCTTCTGGTGCCTGCGTACAGAGTTAACCCCCTGCACAATGGCACGGTCTTCGGAGGGAAGAACTTTCAGTACTTCACCATTCCGTCCCTTGTCGCGTCCACTGAGGACAACGACCCGGTCGCCTTTACGAATTCTCGCAGCCATTACAAAACCTCCGGCGCAAGAGAGATAATCTTCATGTGGTTCTTGCCGCGCAACTCACGTGGCACCGGACCAAAGATACGTGTTCCGATCAGCTCGCCATTCTGGTTGATAAGAACAGCAGCATTCTTGTCGAAACGAATGGTCTGGCCATCGCCGCGGCGAATGTCCTTTGCAGTCCGGACCACAACCGCCTTCATCACGTTGCCTTTTTTCACACGGCCGCGCGGGATCGCTTCCTTGACAGACACAACAATGATGTCTCCAACCGAAGCATACCTCCGCTTTGAGCCGCCAAGTACCTTGATGCATTGGACCCGGCGCGCCCCGGAGTTGTCTGCAACGTCCAGATTCGTCTGCATCTGAATCATGACTTAACTCCAATTCCTATCAAGACAAACCATTTCGTTTTCCCGATCTAGACCTTCAATTCCCTAGTGTCAGCTTGATGCTGACGATACGTCTTCAACCAGCTTCCAGCTCTTGTTCTTGGAAATCGGCCGGCATTCCTCAATCCGCACCATATCCCCCTGCTTGGCCGTATTGGCTTCGTCATGGGCATGATACTTTTTGGTCCGACGGGCCGTTTTCTTGAACAGTGGGTGCGTAAAACGGCGCTCAACCCGAACAACAACCGTCTTGTCGTTCTTGTCACTAACGACCACACCTTGCAGAATGCGCTTTGGCATCTCGGTTCTCCGAACTCTTCTGTCTGTTAAGCGCCTGAATTCGCTGCGGCACGCCGGGACTGTTGCACGGTTTTGATCCGGGCAACGGTGCGGCGAACTTCACGAATTCGCGCCGTATTCTCAATCTGACCTGTTGCTGATTGGAAACGCAGGTTGAACTGCTCTTTCTTCAGCAACAATAACTCGTCCTGGAGCTGATCGTCAGTCAATGCTTGTACGTCACTGGCCTTCATAGAACTGGCCCCTTACTCGCCGAGCCGGGCAACAAAGCGGGTCTTGAGCGGCAATTTCGCCGAACCAAGTTCCAGCGCCTGACGCGCGGTGGCTTTATCTACACCATCGATTTCAAAAATGATCCGGCCTGGCTTGACGCGGGCGGCCCAATACTCAGGCGAACCCTTACCTTTACCCATCCGCACCTCAGTCGGCTTCTTCGACACAGGCACATCTGGGAAGACCCGGATCCAAACACGGCCAGCACGCTTCATGTGACGCGTGATTGCCCGGCGTGCTGCTTCAATCTGACGAGCAGTAATCCGCTCGGGAGCAAGAGCCTTGATGCCATAGGTGCCGAAATTCAAATCGGTACCGCCCTTGGTCGCACCCTTGATGCGTCCCTTATGCGCCTTGCGGAACTTTGTGCGCTTAGGCTGCAACATCGTTCTCTACCTCAATCTTCTCAAATCCGCCGGAAACCGGCATTCAATTCTTTTTCTATCCGCCGCCTGCAAACTAGCGGCGACCTCCACCCGCACCACCACGGCCACCGCCTTCACGGCGAGGAGCTGGCGGGCGACCGCCTTCCTGAGCTTCCAACATCCGCTTTTCTTGGCCCATAGGATCATGTTCCATGATCTCACCTTTGAAGACCCAGACTTTAATTCCGATGATGCCGTAAGCAGTCATGGCTTCTGTTGTGCCATAGTCGATGTCGGCACGCAGAGTGTGGAGCGGAACGCGGCCCTCGTGGTAACCCTCTGTGCGCGCAATTTCTGCACCGCCAAGGCGGCCACCACACTTCACACGAATACCCTCAGCACCCAACCGCATTGCAGATTGCATTGCGCGCTTCATGGCACGGCGGAAAGCTACGCGGCGCTCAAGCTGCTGCGCGATATTTTCAGCAATCAAAGCTGCATCAAGCTCAGGTTTCCGGACCTCCACGATGTTCAGACGAACATCTGACTCAGTCATAGTGGAGATCTTGCGGCGCAGACGCTCAATATCGGCACCCCTCTTACCAATTACAACGCCCGGACGTGCCGAGTGCAAGGTGATCCGGCACTTCTTGTGCGGACGTTCGATGATAATCCGGGAAATTCCGGCCTGTTTCAGCTCTGTGGTCAGATACTGCCGGATGGCCACGTCTTCGTGCAGAAGCTGGCCATATTCGGCTCCATCCGCGAACCAACGACTATCCCAAGTCCGGTTGATACCGAGACGCAGACCAATGGGGTTAACTTTCTGGCCCATTAAGCGGCCTCCTCAACTTCTTTAACCATGATCGTGATCTGACTGAATGGCTTCATAATTTTGCCAACCCGACCACGCGCGCGCGGCTTCCAGCGCTTCATGACCATGTTCTTGCCCACATGCGCTTCAGCAACAACCAACGCATCCACATCCAGACCGTGATTGTTCTCAGCGTTAGCGATCGCAGATTCCAAGACCTTCTTTACATCCTGCGAAATCCGCTTGCTGGAGAAGGTCAACTCGGCCAAAGCCTTTTCTGCCTTCATCCCGCGAATGGACGTTGCAACCTGATTGAGCTTGATCGGACTCACATGCAGGTTCTTCGCAATTGCCTGGGCGCAATTGGACGGAATAACGCGTTCTCTCGACTTCTTACTCATGGCCTCTAGCCTCTTTTTGACTTCTTGTCAGCGGCATGACCGTAGTAGGTACGCGTCGGTGAAAACTCACCGAACTTGTGCCCCACCATGTCTTCAGTCACGAGCACGGGGATGTGCTTCTTGCCGTTGTGGACACCAAACGTCAGACCGACAAATTGCGGCAAAATTGTTGAACGACGGCTCCAGGTGCGGATCACCTGACTCCGGCCGCTTTCACGCGCCGCATCTGCCTTCTTAAGCAGATAACCGTCTACGAACGGGCCTTTCCAAACTGAACGAGTCACATCAGTCTCTCCTTACTTGCGCTTGCGCCGCTGATGACGCGAACGCACAATGTATTTGTCTGTAGTCTTGTTAGACCGGGTCCGCTTGCCCTTGGTGGGTTTACCCCATGGGGTCACAGGATGACGGCCACCGGACGTACGCCCCTCACCACCACCGTGCGGGTGATCAATCGGGTTCATCGCAACACCGCGAACGGCTGGCCTCTTGCCGAGCCAACGCTTGCGGCCAGCCTTACCCAGCTTAATGTTGCTGTGGTCAGGATTGGAAACCGCGCCAATTGTTGCCATGCACTCAGAACGAACCAGACGCGTTTCACCCGACTTCAAGCGGAGAATTGCATAACCGGCATCACGTCCGACCAGCTGCACATACGTTCCAGCTGAGCGCGCGATCTGACCGCCCTTACCTTCTTTCATCTCCACATTGTGCACGATGGTGCCAATCGGGATCGCAGCAAGCGGCATTGCATTACCGGGCTTGATGTCAGCCGTCTTACCGGAAACAACCGTGTCACCTACGCTCAAGCGCTGCGGACAAAGGATGTAAGACTGCTCACCATCGGCATACTTGACAAGCGCGATGAACGCAGTCCGGTTCGGGTCATATTCGATCCGCTCAACCGTCGCAGCCACATCGAATTTCCGGCGACGGAAATCAACCATGCGATAAGTACGCTTGTGACCACCGCCACGGCGCCTGGCCGTCACGCGACCCTGGTTGTTGCGTCCGCCCTTTGAAGTCAAACCTTCTGTCAACTTCTTGACTGGCTTGCCCTTGTGGAGGCCTGAACGCTCAACAATCACCAGCGTGCGCTGTCCTGCTGTGTTCGGCTTGAATGTTTTAAGCGCCATTGCCCTGATCCAAACTCTTCTCTTTTACAGACCCGTCGTGACGTCAATTGATTGACCGTCTTCCAGGGTCACTACCGCCTTTTTGACATCTGATTGACGCCCTGGCATGCCCCTGAACCGTTTGGTTTTACCTTTACGATTCAAAGTGTTAACTGCCTTCACCTTTACCTCAAACAGCGATTCGACAGCTGATTTGATTTCAGGTTTTGTCGCTGATTTTGCGACATTGAACATCACCTGATTGTGCTCTGACAAAAGCGTCGACTTTTCAGTGATCACAGGCGACCGGATAATGTCGTAGTGTTTCTCGAGACTCATTTGAATCGCGCCTCCAGCGCTTCAACGGCAGCTTTGGTCAAGGCCAGCTTCCGCCGGCGCAGAATGTCGTAAACATTGATGCCCTGCACAGGAAGAACATCAAGGTTGATGATGTTGCGTGCAGCCAGCGCAAAGTTCTTTGACACTTCAGCGCCATCAATCACCAGTGCGTGGTCCAGGCCAAGCTTTCCAAGCAAACCCTTCAGTTCCTTTGTCTTGGCAGCCTTCAGCTCTGTATCTTCGAGCACGATCAAATCACCAGCCGCGGCCTTGGAGGACAGAGCGTGTCGCAGTGCCATTGCACGCACCTTTTTTGGCATTCCAATCGCGTGACTGCGGGATACTGGTCCAAACGCCTTCGCACCGCCGCGGAACTGAGGTCCCTTTCGGTTACCATGACGGGCACGGCCCCCACCTTTCTGGTTCCCGAACTTGGCTGTAGAGCCTGTAACTTCACCACGTGTTTGCGTCTGGTGCGTACCGGCACGCCGCTTGGCGAGTTGATACGTCACCATACGATGCAGAATATCCCGGCGAGGCTCAAGCTCGAACAGATCTGCGGGCAGATCAATCGAACCGGTTTTCTTCGCCGCGAGAGTTGTTACATCAACTTTCATGACTCTCGCCCTTTACTCTTTGCTCTCGTCAGCGGCGGCACCCTCTTCAGGTGCTTCAGCTGCTGGAGCTTCATCTTCAGGTGCTGCCTCAACGGATTGACCTTCTTCGGCTGCAGATGCCAACCGGAACGCGCCAGGCATTGGAGCATCTTCAGGCAATTTGCGCTTGATGGCATCCTTCAGGAACACCCAACCACCTTTGGATCCAGGCACAGCGCCCTTCACAAGGATCAGGCCACGGTCAATGTCCGTTTCCATCACTTCCAGGTTTTGCGCGGTCACCCGCTCAGCGCCCATGTGACCAGCCATTTTCTTGCCTTTGAACACCTTGCCTGGATCCTGACATTGGCCAGTTGAACCGTGGGAACGGTGAGAGATCGATACACCGTGCGATGCACGAAGGCCGCCGAAGTTATGTCGCTTCATGCCACCAGCAAAACCCTTACCGATGCTTGTGCCCGTTGCATCAACGAATTGGCCGGCAACGAAGTGATCCGCAGTAATCTCGGCACCAACGTCGATCATGTTCTCCGAGGAGACACGGAATTCAGCCAATTTCCGTTTCGGCTCAACTTTGGCCATTGCGAAGTAACCCCGTTGCGCGCGGGAAACATTCTTGACCTTGGCAAGGCCAGATCCAAGCTGTAGGGCGGTATAACCGTCCTTCTCAGCCGTCCGCTGCGCGACCACCTGGCAATTATCCACCTTCAGAACAGTCACCGGAGTGTGGTGCCCTTCTTCGGAGAAAATGCGGGTCATGCCCAGCTTCTGTGTAATGACACCTGAACGCATTGGTCAGAGTGCTCCCTTAGACTTAAAGCTTGATCTCAACATCAACACCGGCAGCAAGATCAAGCTTCATCAGCGCGTCCACTGTTTGTGGTGTTGGGTCAACAATATCCAGCAGACGCTTATGCGTCCGCATTTCGAACTGTTCCCGGCTCTTCTTGTCGATGTGCGGTGAACGCAACACCGTAAATTTCTCGATCCGCGTCGGCAGCGGAATCGGACCACGCACGTTTGCGCCGGTGCGTTTCGCCGTGTTCACGATCTCCAGCGTCGACGTATCAAGGATACGATGATCGAACGCTTTGAGACGTATGCGGATATTTTGTCTTTGCATCAGAGACAGTCCATATTGCTTCTTTACTCAATAATCCTTGACACCACGCCGGCGCCGACTGTGCGGCCGCCTTCGCGGATGGCGAAGCGAAGATTTTCTTCCATGGCGATCGGCACGATCAGTTCCACGTCCATCTCCACATTGTCACCGGGCATCACCATTTCCGTGCCTGCCCTCAACGACACAACACCGGTCACATCGGTGGTGCGAAAGTAGAACTGCGGGCGGTAGTTGGTGAAGAAGGGGGTGTGACGGCCACCTTCATCCTTGTTCAGGATGTAGGCAGAAGCCTCAAACTTCGTGTGCGGCTTGACCGAACCCGGCTTGCACAGAACCTGACCGCGCTCAACACCGTCACGGTCCACACCGCGCAGAAGGCAGCCCACATTGTCGCCAGCCTCGCCGCTGTCCAGCAGCTTGCGGAACATCTCAACGCCCGTGCAGGTCGTCCTGGAGGTGTCCCTGATGCCGACGATTTCGATTTCTTCGCCAACCTTCACAATGCCGCGCTCAATACGGCCGGTCACAACAGTCCCGCGGCCGGAAATCGAGAACACATCCTCGATCGGCATCAGGAACGGCTGATCCTTCGGACGCTCAGGCTGCGGAATGTAGGAATCAACTTCAGACATCAGCTTCAGCAGCGCATCCTTGCCGATTTCGTCGTCGCGGCCTTCAAGAGCAGCCAGCGCAGAACCGGCCACAATCGGAATATCGTCGCCCGGAAAGTCATAAGAGGAAAGCAGCTCGCGCACTTCCATCTCAACCAGCTCAAGCAATTCCGGATCGTCCACCTGGTCAACCTTGTTCAGAAACACAACCAGCGCCGGAACACCAACCTGACGGGCAAGCAGAATATGCTCGCGGGTCTGGGGCATCGGGCCATCGGCAGCAGACACAACCAGAATCGCGCCGTCCATCTGGGCAGCACCGGTGATCATGTTCTTCACATAGTCGGCATGGCCCGGGCAGTCCACGTGCGCATAGTGACGGTTTTCTGTCTCATATTCCACGTGCGCGGTGGAAATGGTGATGCCACGGGCCTTTTCTTCCGGCGCCTTGTCGATCTCGTCAAACGCCGTCGCCGAAGCAACGCCGCCAGCTTCCGCCAGAACCTTCGTAATCGCAGCCGTCAGCGTGGTCTTGCCGTGGTCAACGTGACCAACAGTACCAATGTTACAATGCGGCTTAGTACGTTCAAACTTTTCTTTAGCCATAATCCGTCTCCTTTAAACGAACTACCAAATTCAACTTCTACCAACTTCGCCTTATGCGAGTTTGGCTCGGACCTCTTCAGCGACGCTTTGCGGCACCACTTCATAGTGATCAAACTGCATGGAATACTGGGCCCGACCCTGTGTCATGGACCGCAGATTATCCACATATTTAAACATGTTAGCGAGCGGGACCATCGCGGTAACAGCAGTAGCTACACCACGCAGTTCCTGACCCTGCACCTGGCCACGACGGCTGGACAGGTCTCCGTTTACCGAGCCCACAAAGTCTTGAGGCGTAACCACTTCAACCTTCATGATCGGCTCGAGCAATTTGGGCTTCGCCTTCATTGCAGCTTCACGGAATGCGGCACGACCGGCAATTTCGAAGGCCATCACAGAGGAGTCCACATCGTGGTAAGCACCATCTGTCACCTTTACAGCGATATCCAGCATCGGGAAGCCGACAAGAACACCAGAGTCGATCACTGATTGGATGCCTTTTTCGATCCCCGGGATGTATTCCTTCGGAATGTTACCGCCGACAACCTTGCTTTCAAAAGTAAAGCCGGAACCCTGTTCACCAGGTTCGATTGTCATCTTGATCCGGGCGAACTGACCAGAACCACCAGTCTGTTTCTTGTGGGTGTAATCCACATCGGCTGGAACACTAATGGTTTCCCGATACGCCACCTGCGGCATACCAACGTTAGCCTCAACCTTGAATTCACGCTTCATACGATCGACGATAATGTCGAGATGAAGCTCGCCCATACCGGCGATGATTGTCTGACCGCTTTCCTCGTCAGACTTGACGCGGAAAGAAGGATCCTCGCGAGCAAGACGACCAAGCGCCATACCCATTTTCTCCTGGTCGGCCTTGGTATTTGGCTCAATCGCGATTTCGATGACCGGCTCGGGGAATTCCATACGCTCAAGAATGACGCGAGCATTTGGATCACTCAAAGTGTCACCGGTTGTGACATCCTTCAAGCCTGCGATAGCGATAATATCTCCAGCATAAGCTTCCTTGATGTCCTCACGATCATTGGAGTGCATCATTAGCATGCGGCCAACGCGTTCTCGGTTATTCTTGACGGTGTTGATCAGCGAAGAGCCGGTCTCAACTTTACCTGAGTAGACACGGCAAAACGTCAGCGTACCAACAAACGGGTCGTTCATGATCTTGAACGCGAGCATTGAAGTGGGCTCGTCGTCACTTGTACTGCGTGTGGTCTCTTCGTCAGTCTTGGCGTCTATAGCCTTGATCGCCGGGATATCCACCGGGCTTGGGAGATAATCGACCACAGCATCCAACAGAGGCTGCACGCCTTTGTTTTTAAAGGCAGACCCGCACAGGATCGGAACGAATATTGAGTTGATCGTGCCCTTACGAACGAGCTCACGCAGCTTGTCTTCAGAAGGTTCTGTTCCTTCGAAGTAAGCTTCCATGGCTTCTTCATTGAGCTCAACCAGCGTTTCTACAAGCTTCTCGCGGTATTCTGCAGCCAGATCAGCAAGATCAGCCGGAATATCGGTATACTCGAACTCAGCGCCGAGGTTTTCATCTTTCCAGACGATTGCCTGCATCTTCACCAGATCAACAACACCTGCAAAATCGCTTTCAGCGCCAATCGGCAATTGCATAACCAACGGGTTTGCACCCAGGCGCTCAATAACCATCTTCACAGACTGGAAGAAGTCAGCGCCAACCTTGTCCATTTTGTTGACAAAGATCATCCGCGGCACGCGGTACTTATCGCCCTGACGCCAAACAGTTTCTGTCTGCGGCTCAACGCCAGCATTCGCATCCAGCAGAGCGATAGCACCGTCAAGCACACGCAAGGAACGCTCAACTTCAATGGTGAAGTCCACGTGCCCGGGAGTGTCAATGATGTTCAGACGCTTGTCGCGCCAGAAACATGTGGTTGCAGCCGAAGTGATCGTGATGCCACGCTCTTGCTCCTGCTCCATCCAGTCCATGGTGGCCGCGCCATCGTGCACTTCGCCGATCTTGTGGCTTTTGCCTGTATAATACAGAACACGCTCAGTCGCGGTCGTCTTGCCGGCATCAATGTGGGCCATGATGCCAAAGTTGCGATAGTCTTCAATTTTGTGAGTGCGGGCCATAACGGTTTCTCCAGAGCCTGCTACCAGCGATAGTGAGAGAAGGCACGGTTGGCTTCTGCCATCCGGTGCGTATCTTCACGCTTTTTGACTGCTGTGCCGCGGTTGTTCGCCGCGTCCAGCAACTCCCCACTCAAACGATCGACCATTGTGTTTTCGTTCCGACCGCGTGCAGCTGAAATAATCCAGCGGATCGCGAGCGCCTGGCGACGTTCAGAGCGCACTTCAACCGGAACCTGATAAGTTGCACCACCGACACGACGGGAACGGACTTCTACAGCCGGTGAAACATTTTCCAGCGCCTGATGGAACAAAGCCACAGGCTCGGCCTTCGCCTTGGCTTCGACCTGATCCAGGGCACCATAGACAATATGTTCAGCAACCGACTTCTTACCGTCGATCATGAGGTTATTCATAAACTTGGAAAGCACCAAATCACCGAACTTCGGGTCCGGGTTGATGACACGTTTTTCTGCGCGATGCCGACGTGACATATCTTACTTCCAGTCTTCGCTCTATTTCGTCTTCTGTCAAAAACAAACCCGGAAAACGTCTTGTTTTCCGGGATCTTACCCTGATCTTGCCAGGACTTATTTCGGTCTCTTGGCGCCGTATTTCGAACGGCGTTGGCGACGCGCTGATACACCTTGCGTATCAAGCACACCACGAATGATATGATAGCGCACACCCGGAAGATCCTTCACACGGCCGCCGCGGATCATCACCACGGAGTGCTCTTGAAGGTTGTGACCCTCGCCTGGAATGTACGACGTCACCTCAAAACCGTTCGTCAAACGCACACGCGCAACTTTACGCAGAGCGGAGTTCGGCTTCTTCGGTGTCGTTGTGTAAACCCTGGTGCAAACGCCGCGCTTCTGCGGGCATGCTTCCATGGCTGGAACCTTGTTGCGTTTCACAAGCGGCCTGCGCGGCTTGCGGATCAGCTGGTTAATTGTGGGCATATACGCCTCTATTTCAACCGTTAAACCTATTTGTCAGGTAAGCCTGACAACCCAAATTCCCGTCATGCGAATTAGCTGGCCGGATTGGAACAACCTCATTACGCATAAGCAAACGCACCCCAACTGGCTGGCGCACTGAGGAGCGCCCTTAAATTTCAGAGGACCACATGATCTCAAGGACTTGCGGTCATGATCTTGTCTTGTTCGATTGCTTCCTAACAGCGTATAGACGAGTGATCGCCCACGGCCTGCTACCGAAAGACGAGCGGGATATACGTTTGCAGCGCGAAACAGTCAACCCCAAACCGTCCGGATTTATAATTATTTTTTTGCCGCCTAATTCCGGGATTTTGCGGGCTGAGTCCGACTTTGTCCGTATTTGTGCACTGCAATACCGGCAATTTCCAGAATCAGCTTGCGTTTGACCGCTGCAGCAAAGCTTTTCATGTCTCCGGCAGTCACAACGAAGGCTCCCGGCCCCCCGATGATTTCTCTTCGGAAGGCTTCTTCTAGATCATAAGCAACAGGGCGCCCGCCGCACTCCAGATCACGGCAGAGAATCGCCAACCCGTTGATGGTGATTCCCTTGGACGTCACCACATCGCGCACTTCGCTGATCGGTGGCCCATTCCAGTTGTTGGCGCTGTCTGCGGAAAGATCGATCACCCGGCGCAAGCCCCGAAACTCGTTCGTCTCCAGCAGTTGCATGCCGCGGACCAGAGCAGCGCCAATAGCATTGCTGCCGAACGCCAGCCGCGGCATTGCTCGCAGAACAGAGGCGATTTTGGCAGCTGGGGCTTCACCATCGATAACTGTCCAGGGAACAACCACCTGCTGGGAGTTCATGTCGCCCCATTCCACATAGGTCAACGCGATCTTCCCGTGCAGGCCACCCGTTATCGCGGCAAGCACCTCCGGGTCGGTGATGGCAGAGGCATAACCCTCACGCTGGAAACGAATCTCGGCGGTATCAATTGAGCCCGTAGCATCTGCCAACAGCACGAGTTCCAGATCAACGGTCTCCTCAGCTTGAGAAGCGTGAGACACAAATAGCAATGAAAAGAGACAGACTACCAGTACGGTTGAAAACTGTTTCATGAGAACCTGCCTCTCTTCCCTCGCCTTCTAGGCGGATTGCAATCCTGCCGATCGTTCGATAGCCGCCGCTATAGAGAACAATCTTGCGTCACTGCCAGCCGGCATCATCAGCATCAGACCAACAGGCGGCCCGTCAGGATCTCCTGTTGGGATTGAGATGGAACACGTGTGCAGGAAATTGCCGATGAGCGTGTTGCGCAAGCACCGCATATTCAGCGTGCCATAATTCTCATCATCGTCGACGTCGGAGATCTTCAGCGGCGCATCCGGGCACGTCGGCATGATGAGCGCATCATATCCTTCCATGAAGGCATGGGTCGCCTTGATCATCGCCGCGCGCTTTTCGTGAATGTGGATGATCTCCTGCGCCGTTATGAGACTGCCTGCGGAGATCCGGCCGCGTATGCGCTGATCATACAGATCGCCGCCGGTTTCCAGCGTCTCCTTATGAAGCGCGTACGCTTCAGCTGCCGCGATCCCCCCTTTTGAGTTGATTTGCGGCAGCTCCAGAAGCGGTGCAAATTCGGCATCCGTCACGCGAGCCCCCTCCGAAGAAAGTGCACTCAAAGCCCGTTCAAGGGCAGGCCCAACATGCTCATCCAAACCATCGGTCACGATAGTCTGGAATGCCCCGAGCTTGAGGCTAGACACAGGGATGTCCGACAACGCCCCATCCCAGTCTTCTGCCATGAGAGAATCGGCGATTGCGCAACACCGAACCGAATTTGCAAAAGGGCCCGGCGCATCAAGCGTCTCCGAAAGTGGATACACCCCATCTTTGGGGACTCGGCCCGTTGAAGGTTTATAGCCCACTATCCGGTTAAAGGCGGCTGGGATCCGGCAAGAGCCGCCGGTGTCCGTGCCAATGCCGAGTGCGGCCATTCCATCGGCTACCGACACAGCTGCTCCGGAGGATGATCCGCCCGGAATGCGGCCCGTATCCCGGTCCCAGACCGATTTCGGCGTACCGTAGTGTGGGTTGAGACCAACCCCCGAATAGGCGAATTCCGACATGTTGGTCCGCCCCATCACAACCATCCCAGCGGATTTCAACCGGGCGATGCAACGGGCATCCCTTTGCGCAGCTGGGGTATCGGCAAGAACTTTGGAGCCAACGGTCGTTACTTCACCGGCGAGATCAAACAGATCCTTGGACGAAAACGGAATACCAGCCCAGGGCGAAGGAGCCCGTCCCCTCCCCCGCAAATGGTCCATCAAGTCCGCAGTCGCCACCGCGCCTTTCCGATCAACGGTAATAAAGGCTCGCTTGCCTTCGCCTTCCGGGTCGTCGATCGCCGAAAGAGCTTCTTCAACCAGCAAGCGCGATGTTGTCCGGCCCGTTTCCAGTTCGACCGCGAGTTCATCCAAAGTCTTCATTCTGCGATTCCCAGTCATTCAGGTTATTTCGACAGCGCATCCAGCGCCCGATACCAGGCAAACATCGCCCCAGCATAGAGGGCCCGCGCACCGTGGAACGGGATCGGCTTGATTGGCGTAATCGGCAACGGCAAATGGCTCTGATCACCAGTCGCCGCATATTTCCCCATCGCCCCGCCAACTGCGGTCGCCAACGCCACACCACGCCCCGTATAGCCAAGCGCCATGAGCAAGCCCGGCTCAGGTTCGTGCACATGGGGGAGATAGTCCGACGTCACCGCGAGTCGCCCGGACCAACGATGCGTAATCTTCGTATCGGCAAGCATGGGGTAAGTTTCCATCAATGCCGCTTCAATGTGGCCGAAGTCTTCCGGCCCCTTGGGTTCGCGTAAAAGTCCACGCCCGCCCAACAACATTCGCCCTGAAGCATCTTTGCGGCCATAGAGTAAAAAACGGCGGCTGTCGGAGAAACATTGCCCATCGGGCAGGATCGTGCTGCGCAGATTGTCAGAAAGAGGTTCGGTCGCGAGCAGAAAACTGGCAACCGGCATGATGGAGCGCGCAAGCCGGTCATTCAGATCTTTGGAATGGAAACCTGTGTAGGCATTGGTCGCCAGAAGGACCTTTCGTGAGCGGACTGTGCCACGCGGGGTCTTTATCACCCATGCCGCCCCTTCTCGCGCGACTGAAGTGACAGGACTGCTTCCGTGTACGATCGCACCTTCTGTTTGCGCCGCACGGCAAAGACCGCGCGCATAGCCAAACGGTTGCACAGTACCACCGCGCGGATCGAATATCGCGCCGCACCAGGCATCGGTTCCGAGCTGAGCAGCAGCCTCTTCTTCCTCCAGCCAACTGACTTCATACCCGCGTTTAAGAAGCTGGTTCATATTGTCTTTCAAACCAGCTTCCGCGTTCTTTGTGTGAGCTTGCCGGATCCAGCCGCCGCGGGTTGCTTCGCAATTGATGCCGTAACGCTCTATCAGCTCGAAGACCAGATCAGGTCCGCTTTCTGAGAGCGCGCACAACTGCTCACCCGTTTCTGATCCCATCTTTGCGACAATCTCGTCCGGCAGGAGCTTGAGGCCTGGCAGAACTTCGCCACCATTGCGCCCGGACGCGCCCCAGCCAGATTCGCTGGCTTCCAGCACCATCACCGATTTGCCTTCCAACGCTGCATGGAGCGCAGCCGACAAGCCGGTGAAACCGGCACCGACGATACAGAGATCACATTCCGCATCGCCCTCTAAACGAGGTGCTTCAGGCCGTTCTTCGACTGTCTCCGCCCACAACGAAGGCGGGAGTTTCTCCGGGTCAATCATGGAGGCAAGGGCGTGAGGCATAAAACTCTGTTCTCGCGTTGATTTTTCGGTCAGCATAAAATCACATAAAACCACCGATGACTATTCCGCAGAAACAAGGAGCCCACAATGAGCAGCAGGATTGACCCAAACGAAGTCGAATGGAATCGCATGACAGCTGAAACCTTGCGGGAAAGGGCTGCAAACGACGCCATCGTGCTGCTTCCTGTTGCCTCCACAGAACAACATGGACCTCATCTTGTCACCGGCGTCGATACTTTCCTTTGTGGCGAGGCATGCCGCCAGACTGCCATCAAGGTCGCTGCGAGCCGGCCTATCGTGGTTGCCCCCACTGTCTGGATGGGGCTTGCCGAGCATCACATGGAGTTCGGAGGCACTTTCACAGTGAGTCTCAGAACCTGGCACGCGTTGCTTCAGGATCTCTGCGAGTCGATCGGACGGGCAGGCTTCAAGAAAATCCTCATCGTCAACGGGCACGGAGGCAATATATCCGCGTTGTCCGCATTGACGACTGATCTAACCCGCGATCTTGGTTTGGACATAGCCACGACCACTTACCTCATTCCAGCAAGCGTGACCGGTGCAGTGGACGAGATCCTGGAAGATCAGGATGGCGTCATTCATGCCTGCGAAGCTGAGACTTCAATGATGATGGCGTCTCATCCAGATCTCGTTGAACATTCAAGGTTGAGCGAGGCACATGGAGAGAACTTGAGCATGGGCGCAGTGCTTCATCCTCCAATCGCCAAATGGCATTCGTTCAAAGAACTCACACCCTCCGGCGTACTCGGCGACGCTCGCAGATCAAGTCCTCAGAAAGGCAAACAGTTGTACGAAGTCATGGCTGACGAGTTGGCAAAGGAACTGATTGCAGGGAGACCTTGGGGCAACAACTAGTCAGGTCTACCCACATCGTGTTTCGTTGCCTGTGTGGAGGATCGTTGTGCCTGCACAATCTTTGGGTGGATGTCTTTGGCCCACTCAACGAGGGGCTCGAGAGTTTGGAGATATGACCAGCCAATGTCTGACAACTGACAGTTCACGCCCAGACCCTGATCCTTCCTGCATTCTTGGCGGATCACGCCATCGCGTTCCAGGCTTCGCAAGGTTTGCGCTAGAACCTTTTTTGAGACCCCGTCAAGATCCCGGTGCAATCCATTGAAGCGGGAATCGCTATCGGCCGGCCTGAGGATTATCGGGATGCTCCACTTTTCGCCAAATCGCGCGAACAGTTCCCGGTATTCTGCCCACCCCTCCAGAGTCTTACCAGCAAGCTTGTTCATGTGACCATGGCGTAACAATCAGGTTTGCACCCAACGTGAGATCGGAAAAGTTCCGGGCCGGCGGTATACGCACCGGCCCGGGAGTGCGCAATGGGGGTGCGCAATCCGGTTCCAATCCATACGGGGGCCGCAGTCCGGCGGTCGTTAGAAGCGAACTGCTGGACAGGATGACCGAATTGATGTCGTCTTCAAAACGTCCGCCGCCGGCACCACCAACCGGCGTGGAGCCAATCCGACGGATATTGCTTGCATCGACCGCCTGACGGAACCGCGTATCGAAAAATACACCTACACGATCGGTCAGATCATATTTGACCCCGCCAATAACCTGCCATGCGAACACGGCATCACCATTGTCGTTCAGGTTGGGACCGGCAGCGTTGTAAAGAAGATCGTGATTGATGATCGAAACGCCCGGGCCTCCGCCGAAGTGAGACCTAAATGGGCTTTCATTTTCGAAGTCGAACAACAGATTGCCCATGATGTTGAGCGAACTGACCTGACTGCCCGATTCCACAACTTCATTGTCGGGTTCATTGCCTGAAAAGTCGATCCGGTCGGCGTCGTTCTCGGTGTAACTCACTTCGATCTCGGTTCGGGGAACCAGTGATCCAAGCGACAGGCCGCGCCATTACTTGCCGATTGCCCCACCAACATTGAAACCCTCATCGAATTTCGTGTCGACCGTTGTCTGGCCGTTTGTATACTCCACATCCTGGGTATGAATATTCACACCCACCTGAAGAGACAGATAGTAGTTTCCAGCACCGCTGGTTTCGTCTGCCTGGGTACCGCCCAAACCTATCATTACCACCAGCAAGACTGGTCGCCAGTCTGCCTGAGAATAGATTTCCACTCATTTTTTGCTCCACTTTCACTTCCCCATGCAACTAGGTGAGGCTCACATTGCCCCGTTTGGTGACCGCTGCAGGACCAGCACTAGAGAGCGTGAGTGAGGCTGTCCAATAACATCAATATATATATATATATGACCGATTTGTTGCTGTCTGGCGCAACGTGGACACAGAGAGAGCTTGAATATGCGCACCGCTGCACAAATAAAACAAATCATGTTTGTTGTTATCAATCTGATTGGCAAGAATCCAAACACATGTTAGGAAAGGAGCTGGATATAACCTCAGGAGACAAAAACTGAATGGCGAGCCGGGATGAAGTTCTTGACGCCCTGGTCGACAAGCCATTGACAAGGCGATCCTTCACCATACCTTGATCTTCCTGGTGGTTCTATCGAACCGTACAAAGCATTGGCCCGATTGCAGATTGGTGAGCTTCGCTTCTTTACCGAGCACACGCGCAGCAGCGTTCGGCCTGGCGTTCGTCTTGAAGGCCGCGACCAGCCCCATATTATCCAGGAACTCATCATCTTCGCCGGAGAAGTCATCCGGCGATTGCGAGACCAGCATGACCGCCCCGCCTTTTGAACGGCTCATGCGGATCAGCCGAGAAAGCGAGGGCAGCCTGGTGCCAAGGACCTGGTGTGCCTCATCGATCATGCACAGGATGCGAAGACCCCGCAAACCATCCGGGCTCATCTCGGCATCCACAAGCCCGTTCAGATACTGATCGAGGGCATCGAGCAGGAGGTTGACGACGATCGTCCGGCTATCTTCCGCCATGTTGGGCGGCAGCTTGATGATCCAGCTCTTCTGGAAGAACTCCGCGGGAGAGTGCGTGGGCTCGAACAGCGAAAACCGGCACAGATCTTCCATGCTGGAGACAGCGCCGTCTTCCTTGACCTCATGCTCCTGATAGACATCATGCAGCCGGTCGCGGATATGGCTCAGTTCGCAGGGCTCCTCCGAAGAAAGTGCCCGGCGGGCCGCCTGATGGACGTGGTTGCGCTGGATGCTACCCAGCTTCGAGCCTTTCAGCCGCGAGAACGACTCGCGGAAGCGCAGCGCTGCTTCGTCAATACCGACCGGATCTTTCTGGGAGAGCGCAAGCATGTCCAACGGGATCGGCATGCGCGGCGGCGCGATCACCCGAGCCCCGAAGGCTTCACCGAGCGCGGTTTGTCCCTTCGGGCCGGAAAAGTCTGCCAGATCGCCCTTGAAGTCAAAGGCAAGCAGCGGCACCGGTGCCTGCTCACGGATCGCGCGGAGCATGGCAGCGGCCATGACCGTCTTACCCGCGCCACTGCCGCCCATGATAGCACTGTGCGGCGCGGCGCCTTTGTCGTTCAGGCTCCAGAAAATCGTTTCACTGGTGGCGACATCTTCGCCAATCTCGCCCAGAGGCACCTTGATTTCGCCGCTGGAGAAGGTGGCATCGGCTGCGTCAGCGCCGCCGGAAACCGGCAACCGGCCCCCCGCCGGGGGCAGTTCAGCCACTTCCACAAGACGCCGCACGAATTGCGCGACATCGGCTCCCGCCTGGTCCCACTCCTCATTGAGCCTGGCGAGGCCGCGCCGCCAGTGCGCGCCGACCAGCGAGATGAGCTGCTTGATGTCGAGGTCCGGCTCACCGGCACGCTCCACGATTAGCGCCAGCCAGACCGAGAGTTCCGTTCCGGTGCCAAAGAGCGTATCGCCCTTGATCACCTTGCCGGGCTCCAACTGATCCGTCGGAAGGGATACCGGCGCGCTGATGGCCAGAGACCGGGAGATGGCCAGCCGGGCCGGGAGATAGCGCTTGCGCATCCCGAGTCGTCCCATGAAGTCCGTATTCAGCTTGTCGCTGTCATAGTCGGTGCGGAAGTTCGCGCCCGCAACTTCCACGAGGGAGATGCTCATGCCCGACCTTCCATCTCTTCGAAATACCCCTGCCGGACCGTGGACCGACCGATGTTGCCAACCTGCTCGAAATCGACCAGATACTTTTTCTGCACATGCGGGGCAATTCCCTGAAAATACTCCCCCACGACTTCCGTGTCGGTTGAGAGCAGGATCACTTGGTGCTCGCGTTGCACCAGATGATTCAACACGCCCTTGCGGTGCTCGCTATCCAACCGCCCAAGCGGGGTATCGACCACCATGGGAAAGCCATGCCCCGAGACCGATGACACGGCAGAGATCAAGGCTTGCGTGAAAATCTGCTTCTCACCCGCCGAGAGATCATAGTCCCGCAAATCCTTGTCACCGGTATCGAGTAGCCTCACATCGCAGTTATCATCAATGGCGATGCGCGCCACCAAATCCTTCTTGTGGGCCATGGAACGATGTGCTTTCGTCATAGCCGTCGCAATGGCGTTGATCTGGCTCGGCACTGCCTTGGCCACAATCTCATCAACCATCAGGGCCACCCTCTGCGCCTGCGTAGCGCGGCGGGTGGACGGCGCGGACTGATCAAGCCGATCGGAAAGTCTGGTCAGGTCCGTATTCTTCTGGGTGATCTGGCTGTCCAGCGAGGTCCTCTCGCGCTTCAACGCGCCGATCTGCTGATTTTGTGTGTCACGTTCGCTATTGATATCGAGCAAACGCTTGCGCTTCGTGTCCAGTTGCGGGCTGATCGCTTCGGTGCGATCGACTTCCTCTCGCAAGCGTTTCAGATCGCCTTCATCGGCGGCAATCCTGCTTAGCAGATCAACAATCGCGGGCGCGCTCAACTCGTCCAGTTCATCCAAGCGCTCGATCGTCTTCAAGCGCTCCGATTCGTTCAGATACGGATGCAGATACTCATCCGCGCAGTTCTCCGGGGGCGGATACCAAAGCTTCTCCCAGGCGCTGCGGGCGCTACTCAGAACCGTCTCGCGCTGGCCGTCTGTCAAGGCCGGGTCGGCCTTCTGCATGCCGGTATCGACCGAGGCGAGGAAGCGCTCCAGATTGCTGTCACCCTGGTTCTTGCCGTTCTCCCAGCGCTCGCGCGCACCCTCGCTCAAGAGCCGGTCCTTGACGCTTTGCCGAAACGGAAGGCCCGAGAGCGCAAGGGCAAGATCCTTCATCATCACGTCTTCGAGCCGAGCCTTCTTGTCGTCAATGGCGCGCTCATAACCCTTGATCTGCTCGAATTGCTCATGCAGCAAAGCTTGGGAGCCCGCGCCAAAGCTGGATAGTTCGCGTTGGAGAAGGTCCCGCTCTTCCGTGAGCTCGGCATGTCTGGGCTCAATCTCGGCAAGGCGTTCTACCTTCTCTTCACGCTCGGATGTGAGTTTCTTGCACTCCGATTCCAGCTTTTCGATGGTCTCGTCCGAGACGTTGGGCGACTCCCTGCGCCGTGCTGTCGCGTAGCGGCGCAAACCTTCGACCAGTTGCTTCAGGACCGGAATGCCGAGCAATCCTTCGATCCCGGCGCGCACCTGCATTGACTTCTCCCGTTCGGCAAGTTCACTCACCTGTTCGCCGTCGAACATGAAAAAATGCGCAAGCGTGAAAGGGAGCAGGTTTTCGGCGATATACTCGCGAAACCAATCCGCGCGGTCATTGCCTTGCTTGGGTTCGACCGGTTTACGCGTCAAGCTCTCATAGATGTGGACTTCCTCGTCTGGCGGGCGATAGCCGCCGGAATTGCTGAAATGCCAGATGCGCTGGATTTCCAACGGTTCCTTGTCATCGTCGATAAAGATCAACTTAACAGAACAAGAAGTCCGGCCCGCCGCCATCGCGCCCCGGTAAAGGGCTTTTTCGAGGAATTTACGGTATGAGGTCGAAGGTCCTTTATCTGCAACCGAAAATGGCTGGCGCGTAATCAGTGGAAAGCCGTCCTGCCCGAACATGCCGAGGACAATGGCTTGGAAAAGACTTGTTTTGCCGTAGCCATTCGGCGCACCGATCAAGACAATATTTCGACCGTTCTCCGGTGCCGGAAAATCAAAATTGGCCACTTCATAGGCTTTCCAGTCCCGCAACGCAATCTGTGAAATATGCATGAATTAATATTCGCTCAGTTGAATGCGATCCAGGATGTCGTCAAAGGAATCCCAGAGACCGGGACGGCGCTTCTTTCCCGTTTGCTCTACCTCGGCCTGTACCAGTTCTTCGAATTCCGCAAAGCCCATATTGTTGGCCTTGCAGGCCTCCTTGATCATCGCCCGTCCGTCCGGATTATCGAAAAGTACGACAACATTCCGCGACATTTACTTCTCCTTTACAACATTACGAACATTCATGTTTCTGGTCCTGCCACGATCAAGAATGTCTTCCGACCAAAGATCGCGGATCAGCTCGATTTCTTCCTCCGTAATCAGGTCTTGCCCGGTCTCGTTCTCCAGCGCCTGCAGGCGCTTCAGGATCTCTGCACGGGTCTGCAGGGTGAAGGGGCCGGGGATGAACGTCCCGCCAGCGGTAAACGTGATCCGCCCGTCACGCCGCCGGGCCTGGCGGCGAGCCGGTTCATTGCGGATCGAGACAAGCCAGTCCCGGAAATCCAGAAGCGGCGTGAACTCCACATGGCCGGTCTTCACAAAGCCCTCAAGGCTTCTGTCCTTCTTCACGACCGTGCAGGTCCAGCAGCCGAAGCGCGACGATCTTGTGCCGCAGGACGGCGCTTCATCCCTGGAGACGATCACCGGGCACTCGCCGCCCCCGGCGTTGCGATACAGTTCAATCAGCTTTCTGTGCGAGCCGCCCCAGGGCGGTGCGTTCAGGGCAAGAAATTCCCACACATCTTCGGTGTCCAGCTCGACAATGGGACGAAAGACCATGCAGCCGGCAAGATTATTGTGCCGGTTGAGGCGCTCCCCCTGATCGTGGCGACCGACCGAGGCCGCGCGCGCGGCGCTTTCCGACCGGCGCACGCCAAGAAGCAGAATGACCTGCCCGGCGTCGTCCACCCGGTTCCTGATGTAGCGGCTTGTGGGCAGGATTTTCATTCTGTCGGTACACCAGCGGAAAGACCGGTTGGGCGACGGATAGCCCCGACCGATCAGGTTCACCCAGAAGGACTGGTCCGGCACGGGCCGGGTGATTTCGGTGAGAACGGGCAGATTGAACGCGGCTGCCGCGTGTTCGATCTCTTCCATGCTCCCGATCATGTGCCGGACGACCAGCGGGCTTTCGACGAGGGTATCGTTGGCGACGATGTGCACCGGGCGGGTGCGCTGCGAAGGCGGCAGGGCCATGAGCATCTCGAACACCAGATGAGCGACCAGCGTGCTGTCCTTTCCGCCGGAATATCCGATGATCCAGGGGCGCGCGTGGTCCTGGCGGTATTCGTCCAGCAGTTCGGCCCGAATGGCGGCGAAGGGCGCAGCGCTCCCGTCTTCGACAGTGAGAGCTTCCATCCCGGTCATCTGTTTGTCGTCCCCACGGATAAGATCTGTCATTATTACAATTCATCTGTCATTATTACAATTCCATTTTTATTACTTTTCAGTAAATACAGCCTTTTCGCCCAGCCGCTCGGTTCTCAACTGCGCAAACGTGCGGCCATCCCCGATCTGACGCCTCACCGGATCGAGGGCCAATTGGTCAGCGTCGTTGACCTCCTCGTAGCCAGCAAGACGCCCGCAGACCGATTGCCGGAACAGCCCGCCAAGCCGATGGATCGTGTTCTTGCCCCGCCGGTTGTCGCGCCGCGCCGATGACGCCAGGCCCGAAAGTCCGGACGCGTCATCAAGCTCGTGCATCACCAGGAGACCGCCATCCGAACTGATCTGCGCGCGGCGGAATTCCAGCCGCACCCGGCGATCGAAATCGACCCGGTCACCCCGGTCTGAACCCGCACCCTCCGGGTGGTCCATGGGGTGGTCCATGAAACACGCCTCTCAAAGCCATCAACATCATGCTTTATATGGAAAATATCAAGATCAGGACAGCAAAATCAGAGATTTACCTGGGGAAGGCGGGTGACAATCTCCGAGCTGGCAGAACGATTTGGCGTTGCGCGCAATGCCATTGTTGTGCAACTGAATCGCTTGGAAGCCGACGGCATGGTTGTTCGTTCCGTAGCCGTTCGGAAGGCAGCGTTGGCAAGCCGGCGTCACGATTTACGGCAGCTCCCGGCATCGAGGATCGCAACTCAAAGGCCTACGCCCTGTTCGCTACACTGCTTGCCGGGGCATTGGCCGAAACAATGCCACTCAAGCAAAGACGGGCGCTCTGTGAAAAGATTGGCCTGGAAATGGCCCATACCTGGAAGCCGAAGGCACCACAGGCCTCAAGGACAAACTAAAGGCAGCCACATCGATCCCCGACAGTCTGGGCGCAAACACTCGATTGCTTGAAGATGACGACGCTTTCTACGTGCGCAGCTACCATTGCCCTCTGGCGAAGGTCGTCCGCGCAGATCCCTTGGCGTGTTGTTCACTGAGAGCTTATTTCGAAACCGTGACGGGTCAGCCCTGCAGTGACCAGTGCTCTTACGGCGAAAAGCTTGCCTGCACTTTCGATATCAAAAAGCCGGAAGACTAGGTCTTCATTGCTTCCTTGACAGCACCGGCCAGTTGCTTCAGCGAGAATGGCTTTGGCAGGAACGAGAATTTCTCGTTCTCCTCAAGGTTCTTGGCAAAAGCGTCTTCGGCATATCCCGAAATGAAGATCACGTTGGACGACATCTGACGCTTGCGAAGCTCTTTGAGAAGCGTGGGACCATCCATCTCGGGCATGACCACATCCGAGATCACCAGATCGATCTTGTCGCCGCCGTGCTGATCGATCACTTGCAGGGCCGAAACCCCGCTGTCGGCCTCAAGCACATTGTACCCGCGCGACGTCAGAGCCCGGGACGCAAAGGCACGGACCGCATCTTCATCTTCAACCAGCAGGACAGTGCCCTCGCCTGTCAGGTCAGCATGTTTGACCTCTTTGCGCTCTTCAGCCTTGGCTTCCGCGGCTTCCTCTTCGCTTATGTGGTGGCGTGGCAGGTAGATCCTGAATGTGGTTCCCTGGCCAAGTTCGCTGTCGCAGAAAATGAAGCCTCCCGTCTGCTTCACGATGCCATAGACCGTGGCAAGCCCAAGGCCGGTGCCTTTGCCGACTTCCTTGGTTGAGAAAAACGGTTCATAGATCTTGTCGAGCACTTCCTTGGGCATGCCAGTGCCGGTGTCGATCACCTCGCACATCACGTACTCACCCGCCGGCATCATGTTGGGCTCGACCTTGGCCGCCTCGTCTTCAGCCAGATTGGATGTTCGGATCGTCAGTTTGCCCCCATCGGGCATGGCATCGCGCGCATTGACGGCAAGGTTCATGATCACCTGTTCGAACTGATTCACATCAGCCTTGACCAGTCCGAGGTCGCGGCCGTGCGTCATATCCAATTCGACTTTCTCGCCCAACAGCCGGTTAAGCAGATTGCCCAGATCACTCAGGGTATCTGTCAAGTTCAACACTTCCGGTCGCAACGTCTGCCTGCGCGAAAATGCCAACAACTGGCGAACCAGATTGGCCGCCCTGTTGGCATTCTGCTTGATGTTCATGATGTCTTGGAAAGACGGATCCGTCGGGCGATGCTTGGACAATAGAAGATCGGAAAAGCCGATAATAGCCGTGAGCATATTGTTGAAGTCATGTGCCACGCCGCCAGCCAGCTGCCCGACAGCCTGCATCTTCTGCGACTGAGCAAACTTCAGCTCAAGCGCCTTGTGCTCGGTCGTATCAACCGTATAGACGATCACGCTGGCCGGTTCATCTTCGGTCTTTTCCATCCGGCTGAAGAAAATCTGGCCCGACCGGCTTTCCTTGCTGCCCTCTTCCCCACCAAACACCACATCCATTGGCGCGACACGCTTTCCATCCCGGACAGTTGCGATTGCTTCGCTCACCGCCTGGCGGTTGGGCTCATCCACGAGCGATGAGATTTCGGTTTCCCTTGCAACCGGGCCGACAGACGTCGCCAGCGTAGTGTTTGAGTTTAAGATGCGCCCCAGATCATCCACTTCTGCAATACCGATTGGCGCATTGTTGAAGAACCGGGCAAGCTTCACTTCCGCGGCGCCATCGCCTCCTGCAGACCGGTTTCCGTAGTTTTGCTTCAGAACCAATGAGCGGGACGGCCCAGGCTTGCCGTCATCTCCGAACCTGACTGAATGAAGCACACGAACCGGAGTGGATGTGCCGTCCTGTGCAATGATGTCCATATCGAACATGTCGGCAAACGTCTCACCGGCTTCTGCGCTTAGATGACTAAGTTGTTTGGCGCTCTCTTTGGGTGTGAATTGTGCAATCTGAATGGAGCCACTGTTGGCATCAATCAGATCAAGACCGAGCCAGGAAGCGAGTGTCCCGTTCATATATTCTACGGCACCCGATGGTGCTGCGGAAAAGAACCCGGCCGGCGCCTCGTCCAGATAACGGATGATGTATTGCAGCTTTTCAAACGCCGTTTCCTGCTCAATCTTGGCGTCAGTGTTATCGACAATCCGCCACAAGGTATGTGTGTGAGCATCGTTCTGAAGAACCGGCTCAGCATAGATCATATGCCAGGACGGGGTTTCCAGACGCGCACCCGGCGCGACGCTACCTGCCCCAAGCCGGAAATCTTCCTTCGCCGTTCTTGCCTCTTTCGCGGCTTGCGCAAGCCGGTAAATGCGTTCTGAAACTTCCGGGTACCCCGCATACAGATTTTCCACGCCAACCATGCGCTTCTTTTCTGCCGACAAGCTCAGCGCAACATACCGGCTGTTTGCATACACCACACGGCCACGCAGATCTGTGACAACCGTTGGGTCGCTCAAACCGTTAAGCACCCCTTCCAGGAACGTGATTTGCCTGGACTTGCGTCCAATATGAACAACACCGCCAATCCAGCCCAACAGCGCAAACAAGCCGCAAAACGCTAAAACCGCAGCGACACCAAGCATCCACGGTGGCGCTTCTGATTGATACTTGTAAACAAACAGCCCTGCTGCGGCTGCCAACAGGACAGCCAATATGATCGCGAGAAACGGATTGCTGGACTGCGACTTATCCGCTGCGTGAAACGCTGTCTGCGGCTGTGCGGCGCTGGCACGTTCGACTGCAGTTTTATCTGTCATATTCAATCCGTCACGAAACATTGCCAAGCCGAAGGCTTCCGGCGGCAATCAGCCGAATCACCCGAGGACTATAGGCGATATCAAGGCTAGGTTGATATTAAAGACTACAACTAGCGGTGCAATTCCCGAGCGGCACTCAAAACCAAAATTGCCACTTTTTATACCATCACTCACTGCTCCCACCCGATGGTCCCCTTCGCGCCCTCCGATTGAGAGGGCGCGCCCTGGTTGATGCATGAGGGTGTTCCAGGCTTGGCAGCAGTGATCTGCGATGTCGTCGCAGGTCTTGAAAACGAGGGTCGAAAGCCAGGTGTCCCGGATGAACGGCCAGACGTTCTCGACCGGGTTCACCTCTGGTGACCTTGGCGGCCGTGGGACGAGGGTGATGTTGTCGGGGACAGCCCATTTGGGTGAGGGTCTGCCCTCCCGCCCGATCAAGGATCAGGAGGGCGTGTGCCCCGGCCTCGACCTGTTGACCGATGGGCATGAGAGGCTCAGCCATGGGGTGAGTGTCGCACCAGGGCATGACCCGCCCGTCGCCCTTGGCCCTGGCAGGGCAGAGGGCGCCGAAGAGACAGGCCCCTTCGGTCCGCTGATCGTGCGGCGCGCGGGGCCGCGTCCCCCGCCGCGCCCAGCGTCGCGTGCGTTTGTTCTTCTGACCCATCCGGGCGTCGTCCTGAAACCAGAGCTCTATCGGCTTGCCGCCCCATTGGGTGCGGATGTCGTCGACGACGTCGCAGACGTTTTGTTGAACGCCTCTATGGCCTCGTCGTGCTGTGCGTCGTGCTGCGGGCGGGCGGAGAGCTTGGCGAACCCCCATGGCGACCCCGATGGCGCGAAGGTCCCGTCCCGGCGTCTGACGACTGACCGGGACGCCCGGTTCCTCCTGCGCCCCCTGCGCCAGATCGACCCGCCGCCAGCGCCCGATGCCATCCATATCGGGCTTTGGCCCCGCCTCAACAGTCGCTGCCAGCGCCGCGCGGTGTTCGTCTGTCAGGATCGGCGTCTTTGCGGGCGCCTTGCGGGTCACCAGGGCCGCCGCGCCGCCGGCCTTGAAGCGCAACACCCGGTCCCGGATCACCGGCAAGGCAAGAAGCTGCCGCGTCTGATCCGCCTCTTCGCTCTTGCGCGTTGTGCGAGGCAGGTCATCGCCCAGAAAGTCCGCTCTCGGTTGAACAGCCGCTGCCATGGAAAACCTCCCTTGTTTTCCATGCTGAAGCAGGCCGAACATCGATTGGGACCCCCCCCCCCCCCTCGGAAAGCCTGAGCCAGTCAGCCGCAATATGACTCATACATCGGGTTGGCGGTCCGTTCGGTGATAATTTTCGACACCCATTCTTCCGGGTCCTGGTCACCAATAGCCCATATCCCTCGCTTCAAGCCGATGCGCAGTCCGTCTTCGTAGCGCAACCCCGGCTCGAGGACGTCTGTCATTTGGGGATGCATGCGTTTGAACGCGGAGTTGCAAAGAACGAGTCTACCTTCTTTGTCATAGGGGCCGAACCCATCATCGAGCACTTCCAGCGCAGCCTGCAACCTGCGTGCAGCGCTCGGTAGTGGAGCTTGCTTTTTCCAGCTCAAGCTCTCGGCTTTTCAGTTCTGTAACATCCGCACAGCGGGTCAAAACTGCACCGCTGGCCGTTCTGTATTTGAAAATGCGAAACCACCCGCAACCTGCAATCTCCCGCTCAACCCCCACACTATCGCAATTGATGTGTTCCTGCAGTCTCGCGGCAACATATTGACCGCTCGCGCTCGCATGAGAGCTTCATAGGTCACATCCAACCGTTCCAGTGTAGCTGGGATCGAACCGAAGGCCTCGCGGTTCATCTCGCGGTAAGCATCGTTACATTTGATCAACCGGCCTTCGGCCGAGTAGACCGCACACGGCATGGGATCTGCGTCTATCGATTCTGCGAGGATTTACGCCTCGCCAACGTCGTGAGTCACCACAGTCATGGTATTCCCCAGTTCAAACCCAACTGGTGCGCACGCACCATCAGCGTTCGTGGTTAACAAACTGTTTCCAAACAGTCCCGGATTGAGCCACCAATACCCAAAAAGCGGAAAAACCCCGTCTCGACACCTTCACATGGGTATAATCACCGACAATTTGACCTCTGAGGTCAATCGTTGCGGTAGACCCGTTCGCGCCGCTCATGCATTTCCTGCGCTTCAAGCGAAAGCGTGGCGATCGGCCGGGCATCAAGCCTCTTCAGGCTGATTGGCTCACCGGTTTCATCACAATACCCATATGAACCATCTTCGATACGCTTTAGCGCAGCATCAATTTTGGAAATGAGCTTGCGTTGACGATCCCTGGTTCTGAGCTCGAGCGAACGATCAGTTTCTGACGACGCACGATCTGCCGCATCGGGAAGATTTACGTTCTCGTCCTGCAGGGTTTGCAGCGTTTCACGGCCCTCGCGCAAAATGTCTTCGCGCCAGTTCAACAGTTTTTCGCGGAAATAATCTTTTTGCCGGTCGTTCATAAACGGCTCGTCGGCGGAAGGCATGTAAACATCTGCTGCCCCCGCACTGGCGCTCGCGGTCCGTTTTTTGGCGGAACCGTTAACTTTCACACCGTTCGATTTAGAAGCGGTTTGCTTGCCGGTCTTCGACTTCGCTGCCATTTCCACCCTCGAATGCACCAAACATCTACGCCATGTGTGGCGCGTTTATATCCATGCGAACCCATCGCTACAAGACAAGAATTAAGGCATCGCAAAAGTTTGTACGCTTCCTGCCCAATGTTGTGAGTGCGTTGGTTTAAAAGGATTTTTTGCAGCGAACAGGCACCAGGCCGCAATTTCGACCCTTCAAGGCAAAAAAATTTCACCATCCGGCAGCCCGACGTCGCGTCATAAGACTCAAACGCTTGAAAAATTGCACATCCCGCTCTAGGGTCCGCTCGCCGTCCGGTACGGCGCACAGACCTACCGCCAACAATCCTTTCAGGAGATGAACGCGTGACCCGATTTGACGGCACCAAAGACTATGTGGCCACAGATGACCTGCGGATTGCAGTTAACGCGGCAATCACATTGGAAAGACCGCTGCTTGTAAAAGGCGAGCCGGGCACAGGGAAAACCGTTCTGGCCCACGAAGTCGCCAAGGCGCTCGAAACCAACCTTCTGGAGTGGCACATCAAGTCCACCACCAAGGCGCAGCAAGGTCTTTACGAGTATGATGCCGTCAGCCGTTTGCGTGACAGCCAGCTGGGCGACGAGCGTGTACATGACATCTCCAACTACATCAAACGCGGCAAACTCTGGAAATCCTTCACAGCCAAAGAACGGCCGGTGCTTCTGATTGACGAGATCGACAAGGCGGACATCGAATTCCCGAACGATCTGCTGCAGGAACTTGATCGCATGGAGTTCTACGTCTACGAAACGGGCGAGACGATCCACGCCGACCAGCGTCCGATCGTCATGATCACATCAAACAACGAGAAGGAACTGCCGGACGCCTTCCTGCGCCGCTGTTTCTTCCACTACATCAAGTTTCCTGACAAGGAGACGATGGCCAGCATTGTCGAAGTGCACTTCCCCGGTCTCAAGGGCCGCCTGGTCTCTGAAGCGCTTAACGTTTTTTACGACTTGCGCGAAGTCCCCGGGCTGAAGAAAAAGCCGTCCACGTCCGAGTTGCTCGATTGGATCAAGCTTCTTCTCAATGAGGATATCGATCCAGCCACCTTGCGAGAAAGCGACACCCGCAAAGTGATCCCGCCGCTGCATGGCGCCTTGCTGAAAAACGAACAGGATGTGCATCTGTTCGAACGCTTGGCGTTCATGGCCCGCCGTGATGGCAGATAATCAGAACAGCTCGTCCAACTTGTCACGCACCTGCATGGCCCAATAGCTGGACTGGACACCCAGACGCCGCACCGGACCGCCTGCCCGTTTGAAACCGAACGCCTCAAACAGCTTGTATTGATCATCACCGTCAGCAATCGCTCGGCTGATCAATTGGCCTGCCATGGCTGTGGTGTTTAACCCGTGCCCCCAAATGCCGTCGATGCCCAGAGACCCGGTTGCATCTGGCCGATCAGCGGCATCATGTGCTGCGCGTACCCCACATTATGCCCAACCAGACATATGCAGGCTTCAGAGATCCCAGCTGCTTGTAAACGGAGTAGGTATCCTTGAGCAGCAAATCCCCCATATGTCGCGGCACTTCGGTTCTTGTGCTGATCCGCCCGCCCCACAAAATCCTGCCATCAGGCAGTCGGCGGTAATAGTCCCCGGCCCTGCGAGTATCCGTTATCGAAGCGCGCGTCTTGATCGCAACACTCAACAACTCCACTTCCGGATCAGTCGCCACAACATAGGTCGAAACCGGAGGCACTGCTTTTGTCATCGGTCGATAAATCGAAAGGTCGTAGGCACTTGTGCAGAAGACAACATGCGCAGCACTCACACTGCCGTTTTTTGGATCGCACCCGCCGTTTCGCCCGGAAGCGCCCCAGCCAACACGTTCCGCCTTGAGCAGAACAACACCGAGGCCCCGGCGCGCCAATTCCAATCCCGTTGTCAATTCTGCAAGGTCACCGCCAATGATGCAGACATCTGCCTGCAGATGTTTGCTCAATGGCGCCAATGACTCTCCCGCGTCCACTTCGGCAGCGTAAAATGTGTTCGGATAAGTCATGCAAATCTGGTCGAAAATTCAGAGGACATTCTGGAGCGTAATCTGACCGAACGATGATAAGATAACGCTAACACTTTCATCATCAGCCAGCTATCTGGTGAAGAGGCTCAAGGATCATGAAGACATTGCTCATTCTTCGTCATGCCAAGTCTAGTTGGTCTGACCCGACACTTGGCGACAGAGCACGTTCCCTCAACGCAAGAGGGCGTTCGGCAGCTGCGTCCATGGGCAAGTACCTCGCAAAAAAGGAGATGATCCCTGATTTGATTTTTTGTTCTCCCGCGCGCAGGACGCAGGAGACACTTGAACGGCTCATCGGACAATGGGACGGCGAGGTTGAAACCGAAACACACAATGGCCTCTACACATTCTCCGGTGGTCAATCCTGCATGGCAATCATCCAATCCACACCCGCAAGTGTGAATTCATTAATGCTTATCGGTCATAATCCCACAATGGAGATGCTGGCCGACCACCTGGCCGGCAGCGGCGACAAAAGTGCTTTGGCGAAACTGGCAATAAAGTTTCCGACAGCCGCACTTGCAGTGCTGAGATTTGATATTTCTACTTGGTCAGATCTCGCCGAAGCTTCAGGTGAGTTGATCGAGTTCACCGTTCCACGCGAACTTCCGGACTGACTCAACTTTTGAACCAGTTGAATCCAACTCTCAATTCTGAAAATCCATTTGATTCAAATAATTAGAGATCTTTTCGGACTCATTTTGGGAAATTGCACACTAAGCAGTTAAACCGATTTTTCTGGCAAAAAGATTGAATTTCCCTCCCAAAGCCGCCATCTCTCAGGGGCACGGAGGACTTCCTTGAAATTCACCTCTTATACAGACGAAGGCCGCATTGCTCTTGGCGGGCTGGCCGATTATGCAAGCGGCGTTGTCAATCCGACTGTGAGGCTTGGCGTCACCGGTTTGTCGCGTTCAGGCAAAACTGTTTTTATCACCGCACTCGTTCACAATCTGATCCATGGAGGACGCCTGCCCCTGTTCGCGCCCTACGCAGCAGGCCGTATAAAAAAGGCCTACCTTCAACCACAGCCGGACGATGATATTCCAAGATTTGCGTATGAAGATCACGTGGAAGATCTGTTGGCGGACGATGACCGGAAATGGCCTGACTCCACCCGGATGATATCCCAGCTCCGCCTGACAATCGAATATGAACCAGAAGGACTTTTCTCAAGAAAACTATTCGGTGGGTCCCTGAATATCGACATCGTTGACTACCCCGGCGAGTGGCTGCTGGATCTGCCATTGCTCGATATGAGTTACGAACAATGGGCGGCAGAAGCACTCCATTCGGCCGCAGCACCGCCCCGCGACAAACTCGCGGCAAAATGGCTGAAACATCTTTCGGGTCTGGATCCGTCTGGTCAGGAAGATGAGGCCGCCGTCCGCAAGGCCGCCGAGTTGTTCACTGGCTATCTGGAGGCCTGCCAGGAGGATGAGTTTGCGTTGTCGACAGTTTCACCTGGTCGCTTCTTGATGCCGGGGGATCTCGCCGGTTCCCCGCTCATCACCTTTGCACCGCTGGAAGTGCCCGCCGATGGCAAACCCCCTTCAGGCAGTTTGTGGGTCATGATGGCGCGCCGTTATGAAGCGTACGTCACGCGTGTTGTGAAGCCCTTCTTCATGAATCACTTTGCACGGCTTGACCGGCAGGTCGTTTTGGTCGACACCCTTGCGGCTCTCAACGCCGGACCGTCCGCCGTCGCGGACCTGAAAATTGCACTTGAAAACATCATGCCATGTTTCAGGCCCGGCCGGACAAACTGGCTGAACGCCATTCTCGGCAAGAAGATCGACAGGATTTTGTTCTGCGCAACCAAAGCCGATCATTTGCACCATTCCAGCCATGATCGCCTAGAAGCCATTTTGAGAGTAATCGTCGAGGAGACCCTTGCACGGTCGAAGAGCGCAGGCGCGGAAATTGATGTGGCCGCTCTTGCCTCAATCCGCGCGACCCGTGAAGCGCGCATCCAGCAAGACGGCGAAGAACTACCATCCATAATCGGTATACCGAGAGCAGGCGAGCCAAGTGACGATGAGGCTTTGGATGGCAAGAGCGAGATGGCAGTTTTTCCAGGTGACCTTCCGGAAATGCCTGAAGAGGCGTTGAACGGTGGCACTAGCGATGATGTTCAATTCCTAAGGTTCCGCCCGCCAGTGTTCGACCCGGCCGGTCCGGGAGCAAGTCCAAGCTTCCCGCATATTCGTCTCGACCGTGCCATGGACTTCTTGTTGGGAGATCAGTTCGCATGAGCGACGACGCGAGCAAGAGAAGACGTCCGCAAATCATCCGGCTAAACGAGCCGGAGCAGACAAGTCCTCAACCTGAAGCGCCTAAGGAAGACAAGCCTGCACGCGCTCCAAAACGAGAGCCAAAACCGAAAAAGCCCCGGTCGCCGCGCACGATGGTTGCCCCGGAACCTGAGCCTCTGGAAGAGATGGAGTTTGAGTCGCCAGCGTCCAAAGGCCAGTTGGTGCACGCCAACCATCTGCCAAGCACAAAGAACTGGCGATGGGACGCAATCCTTCTGTCTAGCCTCACAGGTCTGATTTTCCTTGGTGTCGGCATTTGGTTCACGCACTTGATAGAAAGTCTGTTTGCTCGCAATACTTGGCTTGGCTGGGCGGGTAGCGGGCTTTTGGCTCTCACAGGTATCGCCCTGCTCGTCCTTCTGGTTCGCGAGATTTCCGCCTTGTTGAGATTGAGGCACTTGGGTGACATGCGTCTGAAAGCTGAATCGGCTTTGGAAAAAAACAAAGGGGGCGAAGAGGTCGTTACTGAACTCAGATCCTTCTACAGGAACAGGCGCGACATGGCCTGGCAGCTTGCCGCATTGGCGAAACATGATGGTGAAGTCATCGACAGTGATGATCGGATCCGACTGGCAGAGCGCGAATTAATCAGCCCGCTGGACACGGAGGCCAAAAGGCTGATCTCTTCGTCAGCGAAGCGGGTATCTGTCGTCACTGTGGTAAGTCCGGTACCTGCACTCGATGTTCTATTCACAGGCTTCCAAGTTTTAAAGATGCTCCGTCAGGTGGCCGGATTGTATGGTGGCCGCCCGGGCTCCCTCGAAACATTGAAACTAGCGCGGATGGTGATCACCCATTTGGCGATTACCGGCAGCATGGCACTATCGGACACGCTCATTCAGAACGTGCTTGGTCACGGCATTGCCGGGCGCTTGTCTGCAAAGCTTGGTGAGGGCACAGTCAATGGCATCATGACCACGCGCATTGGCATTGCGGCAATGACTTTATGCCGGCCTTTGCCCTTCGCAGCGCTGGAGGCGCCGGGCTGGCGCGAGTTTACTCGTGAATTGACCTCGTTTGATGGCGAGTCGGAACCGAAGAATCAACAAAACTGATGTCAGAGCAGCAACCGAAGCTAACAGTGTTGATCAAGAAACGGAAAAGTGAGTACAAAAATCAACATTTATGCCTTTTCGTGGTTCCTACAGCGCATTGCCGATCATCAATTTGCCGGTTGGGATGCCGATACTTCGCCCAGACAATGGCAGGCTCGCCGTTCTGAAAACGGCCTATCTCCGAGATCACGGCTTGCCGGATGATCATTTTCAGAAAAACCAAGCCGATGAAATGGTGCAAAACGTTTTGCAGTCGTTTCTGCTTGGTCTCTCGAAAGACCAGCAAGGGCCGATTTTTCAGGAGTTGCGGCGCACAGCGATCCAGACTGAAGCCATTTTGGCTACGTCAAACAGCATCGTCCTGAACGGAAACCGGCGCTTGTCGGCAATGCGGGCGCTGTTTGCGGAGGATCCGGAACGTTTTGCCGCGTTCGCCGAGGTGCAAGTGGCAATTATGCCAGAGGATGCAGACGCCGCCGATCTTGATAATGACTGAGGTGGCGCCTGACACCAAGCTCGCATACGGCTGGATCGACAGGCGCCTCAAGTTGCGGCGGCCTCGCGAGATAAAATCCTTAGCGATGCCGACATCTGCCAGAACTATCGTTTGACCTCCCCCGTGGAGATTGACGACGAGCTTGAGGAACTTGAAGACGTTGAACGCTATCTCGCAGATCTGATTGGTAAGCCTCAGGACTATTCGCAGGTCGACGGTGCCGAGGCCTATTTTGTCAGCATGCGCAAAACACTGGCACATTTGCCGGAAGCCAATCGCAAAACCTGGAAGCGGGCCGGCTTTGCCATGATTGATGCCAGCAATTCCATTCAGGTTGAGCCGGAGCGATATTTTCCGTTTTCGACAGCAGAATCGGCCCATGCGCCCTCACTCGCACTGTTGAAGTTTGGAAATGCAGAAAACCTCTGGCCTCCCCGTACCACTGAAAATGCGGCAGACACATTGAATGAGCGTGATCACGCAGAATTTATACCAATGGCGTGATTGATTGTCTCTCAGAGTCTGGTTCAAAACTATTTCAGGGTTTTCCTGCCCTTGCGAGATGTCTGGTGACGCGTCGGATGTGTGCGATGGTGATCCGGGCGGCCGCGCTTGCGATGGATTTTTCCCGGTCTTTTGACAGACGGCGGCATCGTCCGAGCCAGGCAAGGGTGCGTTCGACGACCCAACGGCGGGGGAGACCCTTGAAGCCCCCGGCTATGTGGGAGCGTTTGACGATCTCAACGGTCCAGCGCCCGATGGCTTTCAAGGCGTCGCGCAGCTTTGGCCCGGCCTGGCCGCCATCGGCAAAAATAGGGCGCAACATGGCAAACCGCACGGCCACGGCTTTCAGCACATCCGGCGCACCGTCCCGGTCCTGGAACCCGGCACTGTGCCCCACCCATCCGACCAGCAAGCCAAGCGTGTCGGTGACGATAGGGCGCTTGCGACCCTTGATCCGCTTGCCCACGTCATAGCCGGTAACCCCGCCCCTTTCCCTGGCTTTCACGCTCTGGCTGTCGAGGATACCGGCGGGCGGGCGGGCCTTGCGACCCTCGGCCAGACGCGCCATCCCGACAAGCGCGCGGGTCATCTCGTCCAGTCGTCCGTCAGTGCGCCAGCCCTGAAAATACCCCCGCACCGTCGAAACCGGTGGAAAGGCGTTCGGCAACAGCCGCCACTGGCAACCGGTTGTCGCAATGTAAAGGAGCGCATCGAACACAGGGCGCAAGGTCGGTCTTGCGCGGCCTGCCGGTGAACGTGTGCGACAGTATCAAAGGTTCACTGATCGCCCCTTCCGCGGCGGGCAGGTCGCTTGCCTACCTGCCGTCCGTTCGGGCATGTTGGCGGCGAGTGAGGTCGGTCCAGGCCATCGTGATCTCCATTCAGTTTCACAAGCGAACAGAACCACAACCGGCTGAATTCACTCAACCAGTTGCAAATCAGAACTCTCAGGCTTTTTCAACCCGGCTGCACTCTGGATCCATGCAGACAAAGCAGGATTTCCGATGTCTGCAGCTGTTGGCGGTCGTGATGACTATGATGCTTCGCCCCTTTGCAGCCTTTCCAGGACGAGCGAAAATCTCCGTCAGGCCCGGCGTTTGCTTTCGCTTGCTTGTGTTCTTGACGGGATGAGCCGGGCGGATGCGGCGAGGGGTGGGTCCGCTGGAGACGACTTGACCTTCAACGGGGGATGATCGAAGACCGGTTCGGTGTTGTCTCTCACGAGAGGACCCCTCTCCAGGCTGCTTGCAACGCCCGGCTTTTCCCGCCTCACCGGGCGCCCGCAACACCCGACCCAGGACTCGGCCCAAGACCTGGGCTTCATGGAGGCTTTCAAAAAAACGTCCCCCAAAGCCTTGCCTCCCCTTTGAACCACGGTCCGGCAGACAAGCCGACCGAGGTCCGGGTTCAGGACGAGGCCCGCATCGGCCAGAAGACCGGCCGCGTCCGCATCCGGACGCGCAAGGGGACGAGACCGCGATGGCCGGCCGAGCAGCGTTACAAATCGGCCTGCCTGTCCGGCGCGGGTTGCGCAGACAGGGAGACCGGCGCGGCTCTGATGCTGCCATAGTGCCATGGGGGCGAACACTGGAACAAGGAACCTGCCTCTCAAGGAGATCAGCCGGACCGTTGCAAAAGGCACTCAGGCCGCCGGATGTGATGTCTGGACCCGGCTCATGAAAGAACCAACGGCAAGCCGATAGAGCTCTGGGTTCAGGACGACGCCCGGATGGGTCAGAAGAACAAACGCACGCGACGCTGGGCGCGGCGGGGGACGCGGCCCCGCGCGCCGCACGATCAGCGGACCGAAGGGGCCTGTCTCTTCGGCGCCATCTGCCCTGCCAGGGCCAAGGGCGACGGGCGGGTCATGCCCTGGTGCGACACTCACCCCATGGCTGAGCCTCTCATGCTCATCGGTCAACAGGTCGAGGCCGGGGCACACGCCCTCCTGATCCTTGATCGGGCGGGAGGGCAGAGCTCACCCAAATGGGCTGTCCCCGACAACATCACCCTCGTCCCACGGCCGCCAAGGGCACCAGAGGTGAACCCGGTCGAGAACGTCTGGCCGTTCATCCGGGACACCTGGCTTTCGAACCTCGTTTTCAAGACCTGCGACCACATCGCAGATCACTGCTGCCAAGCCTGGAACACCCTCATGCATCAACCAGGGCGCGTCCTCTCAATCGGAGGGCGCGAAGGGGACCATCGGGGGGATCATTGAGCGATGGTATAAGCGATGTTGCTTGCCAGCATGCCACGAACAGCATGTAACTCCTGCAATATGCTGGCCAGAGCTTGACGATCTGCCGCTGATACCCCCGCTTGAACAGGTTCTGCAGGCCTCACAGGCGGAACCTCAGCCGGTTGCGCAGCGACAGGAGGTGTTGAAACAGGTTGCTCCATGGGAACTGGTGCCGGAGGCGCAACCGCCTGGCTTTCAGCACTGACAGGTAGAGATTTTGTCCGGCCGGCTTCCGTCACATAAGCCGCACCTTGTTCGCGCAATATCCGCTGCACGCCTTTAATAGTATAACCTTCGCCATACAGCAGATGCCGGATGCCTCTGAGCAGTTCCAGATCGTTGGGCCGGTAGTAGCGCCGTCCTCCTGCCCGCTTCATGGGCTTGACCTGGTTGAATTTACCTTCCCAGAACCTCAGCACATGCTGGGGAACATCCAGAGCTTCAGCGACCTCGCTGATCGTGCGGAAGGCATCGGGGCTCTTTTCCACCACGCGGACCTCTTATCTCAAAGCTGGCCGTCAGTTGGTTGTGCCGTCGTTGACCTGCTTTTTCAACACATGGCTGGGGCGGAACACCAGAACGCGCCGGGGCGTAATGGGCACTTCCTGACCAGTTTTCGGGTTACGGCCGACCCGGCCATTCTTCTGACGCACCTTAAAAGTCCCAAAAGACGAAAGTTTGACCGTTTCACCATCAACAAGCGCTTCTGAAATCGAATCCAGAACCAGTTTCACCAGATCGGCAGATTCGGTACGAGACAACCCCACTTGTCCGTGTACAGATTCACTCAAATCAGCACGTGTGAGTGTTTTGCCGCTCATATGCCTCTTTCCCTAAGTAACTGCGTTTTCACTGATGGGCCTGCTGGAGTTCTTGGCCAACGACGTAGACTAAAATGAGAGGAGCCCTACGGTCAAGTGCAGAGCAGGTAATTCGGGCGAAAGTCAAACATTTTAAAATGCTTAGGCAGAGAAGATCTGCGCACTGCCTACCAGCGGAGCAAGACGGAGCCCCAGGTAAAGCCACCGCCCATGGCTTCAAGAAGAATAAGATCATTCTTCTTCAACCGGCCATCAGAGAACGCAACATCCAGCGCCAACGGAATAGACGCCGCCGAGGTGTTACCGTGTTTGTCGAGCGTTATAACCACCTTGTCTTCGGTCATTCCGAAGCGCCGGGCCGTGCCGTCGAGAATCCGTTTGTTTGCCTGATGGGGGACGAACCAGTCGATTTCGTTCGGCGCGACTCCTGCCGCCTCCAGAGCTTCTTCCATGATTTGGGCAATGTTGATCACGGCGTGTTTGAACACGTCCTTACCGCTCATCCGTAAATGACCAATGTTCTGGCCGCGCGAAGCCCCGCCATCCACGTAAAGCTTCTCATAATGCCGGCCATCGGAACGCAGATGCGCCGAGAGAACACCGCGATCCTCAAGCGTGCCCTGCCCCTCCTGGGCTTCGAGCACCACTGCGCCAGCGCCATCACCGAAGAGAACGCAGGTTGTGCGGTCTTCCCAGTCCAGAATGCGTGAGAAGGTTTCAGCGCCAATCACCAGCGCCCGCTTGTGCTGGCCGCATTTAAGGAAATTGTCAGCTGTGGACAACGCATAGACAAAACCCGAGCAAACGGCCTGGATGTCAAAGGCTGCACCGTGGTGGATACCGAGTTCTGCCTGAACTGCCGTTGCCGTCGCCGGAAATGTGTTGTCGGGGGTTGCGGTGGCCAGAACGATCAAGTCAATATCCATAGCCTCAATACCAGCCCGTTCAAGTGCCGCACGAGCAGCAGCCAGAGCCAGATCGGATGTCAATTCACCTTCTGCAGCCACATGACGCTGACGAATCCCGGACCGTTCAACAATCCATTCGTCAGTCGTATCCACGAACTTTGCAAGGTCCGCGTTGATCAAAACTTTTTCAGGCAGGTAGGCTCCACAGCCCAATACTACTGATCTCAACATTAACTTTCTTGCCTACTTAGTTACCGCCGGTAGATTCCAAAGTGGCGTCTGTTTCATCACGTTGCTGATGGGCGCGGTCAATATCACGTGCAATGCGTGAGATCATGCCGGAACGTGCCATGTCAATCCCCAGGTCAACCGCATGGGCAAAACCCAGCACATCCGTACCACCATGGCTTTTCACAACAATTCCATTCAATCCCAAAAACACACCACCGTTCATGGTCCGTGGATCCATCTTCCCGCGCAGGTACGAAAACCCGCTGCGCGCCAGCAAGTAGCCCAACTTGCAAAAAATGTTCCGGTTCATGGCTTCTCGCAGATATTCTGCAATCTGTTTGGCCGTACCTTCGGCCGTCTTCAGGGCAATATTGCCGGAGAATCCCTCGGTGACCACCACATCAACGGTCCCTTTGCCGATATCATCACCTTCAACAAAACCATGATATTCGATGGGAAGATCAGACTCTCGCAAAATGGCTCCCGCTTCACGGACCTGCCCATTGCCCTTGATTTCTTCCACACCCACATTCAACAGGCCCACTGTGGGACGCTTGATGTCAAATAACGACCGCGACATGGCTTCGCCAATAACGGCAAAGTCGACCAACTGCTGCGCATCAGCGCCAATCGTCGCTCCCACATCCAGAATAACGCTACGGCTGCGCAGCGTTGGCCAGATCGCAGCGATCACAGGTCTTTCGATTCCGGGCATCATTTTCAGGATGACTTTCGACATCGCCATAAGCACCCCGGTATTCCCGGCCGATACGGCAACATCTGCCTCTCCCTTGTGAACCGCTTCAATCGCCTTCCACATACTGGAATGGCGTCGGCCGGACCGCAGCGCCTGGCTTGGTTTGGCATCCATGCTCACCTTAATATCGGCATGCACAATTGTCGAAGCAGCCAATAGTTTGGCATCTGATTTGAGAATCGGTTCCAGGACAGCTTCGTCGCCCACCAGGAGAAACCTGGCGTCATTGTTGCGCGCGAGTGTCTGCGACGCACCAGCAAGTGTGACCTCTGGCCCGTGGTCTCCGCCCATCGCGTCGATTGCAATCGTGATATGCCCTGTCATTGCCGTATTCTTTGCTTCACTGCCGTTGGAAGCCACCAACCATAAGAATTCAGTGTTTACGATCATCCCCGGCATCGCCTTTCAGCTTACCGAGCACTGCAAACGAATTTTCCCTCACCACAGGCTCACTATCGCCCATACTAGCCACTTTACCAAGCTCCGCACCGTCTTTTCTCGGATATGGATTTATCGCAGCAGCGATCTGTTGAGCGACCAGCTCTCCAAGATCCACTGATTCCCCGTCGAAAAACTCATATTCTTCGTCCGAGAGCGGATCCACCTCTTCTTCCTCTGGATCTTCTGCTCCTTCGGGCAAATAGACAACGGAAATGAATTCTTCAATAACTTCGTCCACCGGTTCCAAAGTCACGACGCAGGTTTGCGACAGGCGCGCAAAAATTTACCCGTGACCTTCATGGCGCATGCTTCGAGCGCTGAAATTTTCAGCTCACCGCGCACTTCATCAAGCGCATCAAGCCCGTAACGCTTCTGCAACGCAGCAAGTTCCTCTGGCGACGCCTTAAGTTCGCGGCTCGAACCGTCGTCCTGCAGTTCGCCAACATCAAAGACGCGACTGAATTCCAATTGGCTTTCCTCAGGCATCGAATCCCTCTGGTTCGGAAAACTCAAGTGATCCCGTACACAGATCGGCGAAGTCAGACCCGCGCAGTTTGGACATGTTTGACATTATATAATTGGCGAAAGTGTGGGCACGCGGATCCTCACCCTGCTCAGAATACAGGTTTCGCTGCACCGCAGCGACGAGTTTTTCAGGATTCTCTTCATAGCTCTTGATGCCATCATCATAGGCTTTCGCGCGGCCATAAAAGACCTGGGCCATCTTTTTGATCTTCTTGCCGACCGACAGATCGCCTACACCCATTTCACGCAAGGATTGATCCATGTCGCGAAACAATTCATCAAAAACATCCTGAGAGAAGGCTTTCGCTTCCTCCGTTTCTTCCCCGTTAAGGCGGCAAATCAGCAAGATTGCATGAAGGATAATCATATCAAAGCGACCGTCTACGCTGTCCTTCACACCCCCATTGAGGTAGAATTCAGGTCGCCGCGCCTGCGCCACAATCTTTTCATAAGCTAATAGCGACGGTTCGGCATCTTTGGCGCAGTTTCGAAACAATTTGTTGAAGATCATGTGGGACTCTTGGATCCACGTGTGCCGACAAGGAACGAGCCGGTTGCAAGTTGGAATGTTTAGCGCTAAGTGGCGCTGGCCCTGTTTAATGGGGCGCCAGTCACGTTGAGTGGTGGGTGTAAGGGACAATTGATGCTTAGGCAATTTTTTTCGCAATCACGCATGATGGCAGGCGGTCGTCTCGTCCCCGCGATAACAGGAGCATTAATGGTTGCTGTCGTAACCGCATGCTCGCCTATCGTCGATCACCGCGGGTATTTGCCTCGCTCGCAGGATCTACAAAAAATCCAGGTCGGCATGAGCAAAGCTGAAGTTGAGTCCCTTCTGGGCTCGCCATCCACGACAGCGACGATCAATTCGGGCGGAGATAGCTACTATTACGTGTCCAGCATCGTGGAACACAAACCGCTGAGCGGACCTGCTGTGTCAGACCGTCAGGTCGTGGCTGTCCGGTTCAATTTTGAAGACCGGGTCCAGAACTTTGCGCATTACGGGCTGGAAGATGGACAGATCATAGACTTCATTACACGCGAAACGCCGACGGAAGGACGTGAGACTTCAATCCTCAAGGAATTCCTCGGCAACCTCGGCAAATTTGAGCCCGGCGGCGTAAAGTAAGACACGCGTTTGAGCTGGAATACTCCGGGCATTTTCGTTTGTATCCCAGGAAATGCCTGCAGAGCTGGCAGGCACCCAACTGAAACTAGCAAGCAGGTCAACTTGAGGCTTTCGCTCTCAAACGTTCCACATATTTTGCAACGGCATCCGCGGGCGGTTCCTGGCCGGTAAAGCTGCGCAGGTAGTCGGCGATATATTTCATGCGCGTGGACGTGGTCTCACCAAGCTCCAGCGCGTAGTAGCCGATCTGCATAAAGTAGAGCACGCGCGCGCGGATGAAGGCATCCTGATCTTCATAACCGTGCCGGAGAAACATGGCTTTGATAGTATCGACACGGTCATCGTCGGCAATGTCCACTTCTTTTCGGACATCTTCGGAGCGCCTGGCCCATTCTCGCACTGCAAAATCTAGACGCGCATCGAAAAGGGCTTCATCGACCCAGCATTCAAAAATGTTGATGACACCTTCGAAAACAGATTCTGATGGCATATCGGCCTGCACTAGTATTGCCGACGTGTTCGTCCCGCGCCACCGTTCCAGAACGGCATTGAGCAGATCTGTCTTATCTTTGAAGTACCAGTAGAAGCTCGCTCTTGAGATTTCGAGACGCTTGGCAAGCGTCAGCACTTTCACACGTTCAACGCCTTCAGCCAACATCACTTCCCGTGCCGCAATCAACCAATCGACCCGCGTTGCCTTTGTGTGCGGCGGCGGATCAGCCGCCTCTTTGATGGTCTTTTCGTCCAGTAGAGGCATTGCCTTTAGCCCCGCGCAGCTTGCAAAATCCAAGTAAATCTGTTCCGTCATTATCCACGACTAGACACTAGTGTCTAGTCGTGGATAATGACGACTTGATTGGAGCGTGATGAGGAAACTCCACATGCAAGATGACCTTTACATTGTGGCCCATGAGAATGGCTTTGGACCGGACCCTTTGCCGATCTGGACGGATCAACCCGGCACGATATCACCCTTTGAAGAGACGCAGGTCGGCGAGACTGAACGAATCGAGCTCGACGATGTGCCAGGCGCGTTTCAGTTGCTGAATGTGCTGTCGGATAAGGAAGCCGATAATATTGTCCAGCTTGCAGAGCGCATGGGTTTTCATCAGGACTCGCCAGTTTCCCTGCCGCACAGCGTCCGCCACAATCAGAACGTCAACTGGGTCGCAAGCGAAGCCATAGACACGGTCATATGGGATCGCTCAAAAGATCATGTGACAGAAGTTGTTCATGGAGAAACGGCAAAAGGCATCAATGCCCGCTTCCGCTTCTATCGCTATGATGAAGACGACTTTTTTAAACCTCATTCGGATGGGGCTTGGCCGGGCAGCCGTGTGATCGACGGAGAGTTGCTGGCTGATGCCTATCCAGATCTAATCAGTCAATTCACCTACCTGATTTTTCTGACGGATAGCTATGAAGGCGGCCGCACCCAGTTTCTGGTGAGCGCCTCTGATCCACGCAAGCCTGCAAAGAACCAGGACGATATGAACGTGGTAGAAGTGAGCACCCCGAAAGGGGCCGTATTGTGCTTCCCTCATGGCATGCACCCTCTGCACTGTGTTCATTCCAGCGAACAAATCCGCTCCGGGGCCAAATATATCATCAGGACGGATATTCTGTTTTAGCACAAATCAGGGCAGAGCCCATTTGGCGCGCCCAGCGGATTAAATCTGAAACTTGGCCCCCACAAAAAAGGAGAAGAGCTGTCGGTTTAACCGGACACCACATGAGGCCAGACCCTACCGGTTAACGCCCGCAAACGGGAGCAATTGCCCCTTATCGATCATCGTAGCTGGCCGAATTGGGTCCGCTGGGCCCTCGAAACTTGCCATTGGATCATTGGCAGCGAAGTGTCAAAAATTACTGTTTCAGGAATCGCAAGAATGGTTACTTCTGACGCGCTGGATGCGCATGAATTCAGTCTGTTCCGGTCCTCAATCGTGAGTCTTCAGAGTTACGGCACAGGTCCTTTTTCTATTTCGCGACTTCATCGGCAAGTCTGAAAACTTCGATGGGCTCGCGAATACCCTTGAAGTTTATCTCTCCTCTGGTTTCGATCTCAAAGTCGTCCTCCACCGCTATGCTGCCCGGGGACGAGGAGGATTTCGCCGTCTTCAGCCTCATCGCAAAGGCGGGAAGCCAAGTTGATGGCAGTGCCTGACGCTGTGTAGTCAAACCAACCTTCGAAGCCGATCATTCCAACTGTCGCATAACCGAGCGAGACACCGACACCAAATCCGAGCTGGTACCCCAAACGCTTCCATTACTTCGACAATTCGGTCATTCGCGCACGCATGGCGACCGCCAAGCGTACGGCATTACGCGCTGGATCTTCGCAGGACACCGGATCGTTGAACAGCACCATGACCCCGTCGCTCATGCAATGATCTACGCCCGCGCCATGGTCATTGACGAGCTTACCCATCTCCTCATGATAGGTCTGCAGGACTTCCTCGGTGCGGTCCTCCAGTGCCTTGAATTGCCGTACGTTTTCGATGGCGATAGCGGCCTGGGCAGCGAAGGTTTCGACCAGGGCGATCTCTTATCTCTTCGGCACTGAACCGGCGAACCTCCGGCGGAGAAGAGTGATCAGATCGATAGGCTCTTTTGCGGCTGAAAAGAGTGGGACGGCGAGTATTGTCCGTGTCCCGGTTTGGCGGGCCAATGGCATCTTCGCCAACACCGAATCGGCCATCATATCTTCGATATGCAGCGTATCGCGTGCCGCAAAAGTACGCCCGGCGACGGAGTCGTCATCCATCGTTGCCGGGTTCTCGGTCAAAATACGGCGACGCTCTTCTGTATCTGGCAACGTCGCGGCAAGCTTGAATCCCTCCGGTTCGACACACCAGATTACACCGCATCAGGGTCGCGGAGTCTCTGTGAGGTTGCGGCAATCACTTCAAACAGTGGCTGGGTGTCCGACGGCGACTGACTTATGATCTCCAGCACATTGCGAGTTGCCTCCTCACGCTCGCGCATGCGATCAATCTCAGCGTCCAAGTTGACTGTTTCGCTGTCTGCTGATCTGTCGTCCAATTGATGTGCTCCGGAATCACCTTCTGTAAGAGGCATTTGCGCTCAGACGTCTATTGATCATCATGCTTCGGAAAGAGATGTTACGTCAAAGTCGATTTCATGCCGGAGACCGCATTATAACCGTAGGTTAGGTGGACCGACGAGAGTTGTTACTTTTAAAACTCAATGGCTCTCGAATTTTAACACGTCTGAGCAACGTAAATCTGTCTGGCAAGAGACAAGCGATTCAGAAGGTCTCTTGCGCGTCCGAGAGTCCGACTTTGGGTCAATATCGCCAGTGCGTGGCTTCTCCGCTTCTTCTGGTCGACCTCCGAAATTCGCCATTCGGCCTATGTCGCCTTATATGAAGGGTTCCGGATATCGGCCCGCTCGGAGTTAACCGCTTGCGTCTTGGGTCGGTGTCCGGAAGCCTTCTAGAGAAGGAACCCGCGGGCGGCTGGGTTTAGCGGTTGCAGTGTTTATGGGGATTGTGTCGCTGATGGTTCTTTGGACGCTGGCTGCAGGCGCCTGCCGGTGAGGGCGTGGCGGTGTGGATCTTTTATTGAACCGGGATTTGCGTTATCGGTTTCCCAACACGGATCTCGCTCCAATTGTCCGCGCTTCGGGCATGCGTCTGCATTACGCTGATTGCTGATGCGCCAAGGAAGGGTTTCAGTTCGCAAACGTCCCGGCCTGGTCATGAGCTATCGATCCCTTCTGTCGGTGGCATGCGGCGCGGCTCGAAGCTCTCGATGACGACCATGTGCCCGCCGCAGCACGGGCAGGTTTTAGCTGCTTGCTCTTCATTGTCCTGCGGTTTGGCCTCAGGTTTCAGCACGGCCAGCAGTTTGTGGGCGTGCGCGATGTTGACCACGCGGCCACCATTGGCGAACAGGCCGTAGTGCCGTATGCGGTGGAAGCCTGAGGGCAGGACATGGAGCAGGAAGCGGCGAATAAACTCGTCTGGTGAGAGCTTCATGGTCTTGTAGCGGTCACGGCCTTTGAGGCGGTAGTCCTTGCACTTGAAGGTGACGACGTTGTTGTTGGCTGAGATCAGATGGCTATTTGAGATGGCAACGCGGGCGTGTAGCGGGCGAGATAAGATAATACGGCCTCAGAAGAGGTCCGGCAAACGGGCGTTTGGCATAGACGAACCACTTCTTCGTTCTCAGCGGGGCCAGAGCAGCGGCAAAGGTCTGCGGATCAGTCAGATGGGCCAGCTTGCCCTGGAAGCTGAGTGCCCCGGCAGCATGGGCTGCAGCGAGCCGCTCCAGGAACAGTCGCCGGAACAATTTGGAGAGAACCCACACCGGCAGGAAGAAGCCGGGCCTGCAGTTGATCCATCTGGTTCCGTCCGCAGAGATCCTGCCGCCGGGGATGATCATATGTACATGAGGATGGTGCGTCATGGCACTTCCTCAGGTGTGCAGCACCGAGGTGATGGCGATCTTTGCGCCAAGGTGCTTCGGGTCGGCGGCAATCGTGAGCACCGCCTCGTACCAATAGGCCCTGAGCAGATCCCACATGACCGGGGACAACAGAGCATAACGGTCTCGGCGCCCTTTGCCCTGTTCGATGCAGATGGTCTTCCGGTCGCCGTTAATATCTGAAAGCTTCAGTGAGACGGCCTCCGACACACGAAGCCGGCCCATAGATGACCGAGAACAGTGCCCGATATTTGAGGCCGGGCCCGGGTGCGCACTCAATCAGCCGGCCAACTTCTTCCGGGCTCAGCACTACCGGCAACTTGTGCGGCACCCTGACGATCTGCAGATGGCGGGCAAGATCTGGCCGGTTTATGGTCGTGGTGAACAGGAGCCGCAAGGCTGACACCGTCCCGTTGAAGGTCGGTGGCTGAACCCCGGTCTCCAACTGGTGCAACTGAAACCGTCGCACATTCTCAGCCGTTGCGGTCTCTGGCGACCGTCCGAGAAATGTGGCAAACGTCTTCACCGCCCGCACATAGTTCATCTGGCAGACCCGACCTAACTGGCGAAGTCGCGTATCCTCCAACATCCGCGCACGCAAGGGGCTGATCCGTTCGGGGGTCAATGTATCGGTCATGGGTACTCTACTGACTTGATTGAGGGTTAAACCCTTCAATTTTTAGGTCAGAAGCCCAGAACGTCACCCAGGTCACCTTCCTCCGCGTTCCGCCACCAATCTGCCAACACGGTTCAATCCCGCGATAGCGGGTTCGTTCTATAGCGTACAACGGAAGCTCCAGGCGGGTACTACGTGTCTGATTTTGGCCACTGGTTCGCGAACCTCACCGGCGAGTAAAATCGCAGTTCTCTGCAAAGAGTGAGAAAATCTCGCCTAGACACTAGTGTATAGACATAATACCGAACCAGGAGAATGAGAACCATCGTGCTTGCAAGCAGGTTTAGGTCTTGCGGCACGGAAGTGATATGAACGCCAGGTTGGCTGCTTGAACTGGCGGTTGCCACGTTGTTTGGGAGGACAGGATGAAAACACAATACCGGGTTGCAATCATCGGCGGAGGCGTTGTCGGCACTTCGATCGCCTATCATCTCACAAAATATGGCTGGACAGATGTTGCAATACTTGAACGCAGCGTTCTGACAGCCGGTTCCTCCTGGCACGCGGCAGGTGGCATTCACGCCCTCAATGCGGACCCGAACATCGCGGCGCTCCAAGCTTATACGATTGATGTGCTGGCCGCGCTTGAGGAAGAAACCGGTCAGGCCACCGGCCTTCATATGACAGGTGGGATCACATTCGCCACCACGCCTGATCGCTGGGAATGGCTACAGGCCGCCTACCGGGTATTCCAGACCATGGGCATCAAGGATGTCCACCTGATGGATGTCGACGAGATGGTCGCTGCTTGCCCGATAATGAGCCCGGACGGCGTCCTCGGCGGCATGTGGGCGGACCGGGAAGGTTATGTGGACACAACAGGCGTGGTCCATGCTTATGCGAAAGGCGCGCGCAACCGGGGCGCCGATGTGATCGAGCACAACCGGGTTGTGGAACTCAACCAGCGACCGGACAACTCCTGGGATGTGGTTACGGAAAAAGGCACGGTCATCGCCGAGCATGTGATCAATGCTGGCGGTCTTTGGGCTAAGCAGGTTGGCAGAATGGCTGGCCTTGATTTGCCTGTTTCGCCGCTGGAGCACCATTACCTCATCACAGACGACGTGCCGGAAATCGCCAATGCCGGCTTCGAGATGCCCATGATGGTGGATCTCGACGGCTTCACCTACTCCCGGCAGGACCAACACGGCATGCTGGTCGGGATCTATGAGCTGCAGCATCAGCACTGGAACATGGACGGCACCCCCTGGGACTACGGTTTCGAGCTGGTGCAGGAGGATTTCGACCGTATCGAAACAGAACTCGAAATCGGCTTCAACCGCTATCCGGCCTTGGCCAACGCGGGCATCAAGCGCTGGGTCAACGGCGCCTTCACCTTCACCCCGGACGGCAATCCGCTGGTTGGCTCAGTCCAAGGCGTCCCGAATTACTGGTGCGCGTGCGGCGTCATGGCCGGCTTTCTTCAGGGTGGGGGCGTCGGAAAGTCTCTTGCCGAATGGATGATCCATGGCGAGCCGGAAGAGGACATCTACGGCATGGATGTGGGCCGCTACGGCGAGTTTGCCTCCAACCGGCAATATATTAGGGAAATGACCGGCCAGTTCTACTCACGCCGCTTTGTCATGTCCTATCCGAACGAGCAGCTTTGGGCCGGGCGTCCTCTGAAGAAAGAACCGGCCTATGACGCCATGACCGAGAACGGCGCCCGCTGGGGCGAGAGCTGGGGACTGGAAGTCCCAATCTATTTCGCTCCAAAAGAGTTCGAAGAAACGCCAACCCTAAAGCGCTCCAATGCTTTCGATCTGGTCGCAGAAGAATGCAAGCGCACCCGTGACGGTGTGGGCGTCATCGATATCTCTGGTTTCTCGCGCTACGAGATTACCGGGCCAAATGCCGAAGCCTGGCTCGATCGCATCTGCGCAAGCCGTCTGCCAGGACCAGGACGCGCGCGTCTCGCACCATTGCTCACCGAGACAGGGCGGATGAAGGGTGATCTTACGGTCTTCAACTGGGGCGATGGCACATGGTGGCTCATGGGCTCCTACTACCTCCGTTCGTGGCACATGCGCTGGTTCCATGATCAGCGGATAGATGGCGTCGAAGTGCGTGATATTTCCGATGCTACAGTCGGATTTGGCTTGGCCGGACCAAGATCGCGAGACGTCCTGCAGAAACTCACCCATCAGGATGTGTCGCACGACGCCATGCCCTTCATGGGATGCATGGAAGTGGACGTGGGTCTCATCCGCGCCAAAGTCGGGCGCATGTCGGTCATTGGTGAACGCGGCTATGAGATCAATTGCTCTGCAGCCGAGCACATCACGCTCTATCACCTGCTGAAGGAAGCCGGCGCTGAGTTCGATGCCTGCGAATTCGGTTTCAACGCCATGGACTCCATGCGTCTGGAGAAGAGTTTCGGCGTCTGGTCGAAGGAATTCATGTGGGGCTACACCCCCGGCATGACTGGCATGGATCGCTGGATCAACTGGCAGAAGGAAGACTTCATTGGCCGCGAAGCTGCAATGGCCGAACGGGATGGAGACACCGCCAACCAGCGCCTCGTCACATTGGAAGTCGACGCTACGGACGCAGACGCCTCAGGCTATGAACCCATCTGGATCGACGGGAAGCGCATCGGCTACGTCACGTCCGGCGGCTATGGTCACTGCGTTGGCAAGTCCCTGGCGATGGCCTTGGTGGACAAGGAACACGCCGGCGAAGGGACCGAAACCGATGTCCATATCGTAGGCGTCGAACGCAAGGCCCGGGTCATCGCCAATTCGCCCTACGATCCCAAGGGCGAGAAGATGCGGGGCTAATACCATCGCTCAATGATCCCCCCCGATGGTCCCCTTCGCGCCCTCCGATTGAGATGACGCGCCCTGGTTGATGCCTGAGGGTGTTCCAGGCTTGGCAGCAGTGATCTGCGATGTCGTCGCAGGTCTTGAAAACGAGGGTCGAAAGCCAGGTGTCCCGGATGAACGGCCAGACGTTCTCGACCGGGTTCACCTCTGGTGCCCTTGGCGGCCGTGGGACGAGGGTGATGTTGTCGGGGACAGCCCATTTGGGTGAGCTCTGCCCTCCCGCCCGATCAAGGATCAGGAGGGCGTGTGCCCCGGCCTCGACCTGTTGACCGATGAGCTTGAGAGGCTCAGCCATGGCGTGAGTGTCGCAGCAGGGCATGCCCCGCCCGTCGCCCTTGGCCTTGGCAGGGCAGAGGGCGCCGAAGAGATAGGCCCATTCGGTCCGCTGATCGTGCGGCGCCCAGCGTCGCGTGCGTTTGTTCTTCTGACCCATCCGGGCGTCGTCCTGAACCCAGAGCTCTATCGGCGTGCCGCCACATTGGGTGCAGATGTGGTCGACGACGTCGCAGACGTTTTGTTGAACGCCTCGATGGCCTCGTCGTGCTGTGCGTCGTGCTGCGGGCGGGCGGAGAGCTTGGCGACCCCGATGGCGCGAAGGTCCCGTCCCGGCGTCTGACCGAGACGCCCGGTTCCTCCTGCGCCCCCTGCGCCAGGTCGACCCGCCGCCAGTGCACGATGCCGTCCATATCGGGCTTTGGCCCCGCCTCAACAGTCGCTGCCAGCGCCGTGCGGTGTTCGTCTGTCAGGATCGGCGTCTTTGCGGGCGCCTTGCGGGTCACCAAGGCCGCCGCGCCGCCGGCCTTGAAGCGCAACACCCTGTCCCGGATCACCTGCAGGCCCACGCCACCGGTGCGCGCGACCTCGCTGCGAGACCCACCGTCGAGGATCACCGCCAGGGCAAGAAGCTGCCGCGTCTGATCCGCCTCTTCGCTCTTGCGCGCTGTGCGAGGCAGGTCATCGCCCAGAAAGTCCGCTCTCGGTTGAACAGCTGCTGCCATGGAAAACCTCCCTTGTTTTCCATTGTGAAGCAGGCCGAACATCGATTGCCCCCCTCGGAGAGCCTGAGCCAGTGAGCCGCTGAGAACAAAGCCGTTTTTCCGTCCGGCTTTGCCGTTGTCTTGACGCTCTGCAGGTCCGATCCCGCGCCAGGTTCGGTCATGGCAATCGCCGCCACAATTTCCCCGGAGGCCATCGCAGGCAAATACCGCTATTTTTGCTCTTCTATCCCGTTGTTCAGGATGTAATGGACGACGATAGCCGAATGGACCCCGATCATCGTTCCAGCAATTGTTGGATAGCCTTGCCGCACAAACTCCTCCAAGACCACAGCAAGGTGCTCATAGGAACCGCCCAACCCACCAAATTCCTCTGGCATATCGGGAGCAAGGAATCCTTGATCTCCAAGTTTGTTCCAGAGTTGGCGCGGGACATTGCCGTTGGTCTCCCAGTTCTCATAGTGCTGCTCGACTTCACCGTCGATGAATTTGCCGACGGAGTCGCTGATTAGGGAGAGTTCCTCCGTCATCCAGGCAGCCTCAGGTATTTGCATTCTGGATATCCCTTGCTTTGCCGGATTGGCTAGTGAGACTGCGCAGCCTGCCGCATTGGGCCGGTGATCCGGTCATACGCCACTTCCCAGGCTTCGTGCGCTTCGTTTTCCAATAGTTGTCCCAAGCCCGACTGTATCGTGGAAATGAGCGCTTCTCTGACCATCATAGCGATGATTCTCCACACCAAGTTCAGCTTGGCGGCGGCCAAGTTCTTCCAACATCGGCAGGTTTTTCTCCAGGTCACCAATGTTGCGCACAAACAAATCGAACGTGTCCATGAATTTGACCCGTTGTTCGGCCATGTCGGTGTCCGAAAACAAGGCATGGGTGCTGGGGTCGATCGCAAACAGGCGCCGATAGAACATCTGGGTCGCGGCATCCCCCATCAAGACGATGGGCTGCCAGCTCCGATGCACATGTTCAATCTCTTCAGGGCTCGTGGTGCCATTTCAATATTGCTTTGTTCCCACACCCGGCCGAGCTACCCAAGCTCGCAGATCACTTTCCCAAAATGCCGGCCCTCAGGCAAGGCACTTAGCGCTGCCCCCAGGTTCTCAAGTTCAAACTGCGCTGGATCGATCACCGGCCGAGTTTCGGCGAGTTCCATGGCACGGCACATATCATCCAGCATAGTCTTGCAACCCAGGGTGACCCCTTGCATGCGCACATGACGTGTCACCACCCGGCCAAGATTCACATCTGCACCGACACCGCTCAGAACGCCAATCATGCTGATCATGCCACCTGGTCTGACTGCAGCTATTGATTTGTCCAGAGTGCCAGCACCGCCGACTTCCACCACATGATCAACGCCCTCTGCACCGGAAATGGCGCGCGCCGGTTTGTGCCAGTCCGGCGTCTCAATATAGTTGATGCAATGGTCGGCACCGAGAGCCTTTGCTTTTTCCAGCTTTTCGTTACTTGAGGACGTGATGATCACTTCTGCGCCGTGAATCTTGGCAAACTGCAGCGCAAACAAGGAGACACCGCCAGTGCCCTGCAACAGGATCAGGTCGCCGGACATCACCCGCCCTTCCCCGACGATTGCATTCCAGGCTGTCACCGCCGCACAGGGCAAAGTGGCCGCCTCGGTGGCAGTCATATGGGCCGGCGCTTTCGTGATGGCATGGGCAGGGACACAAAACAATTCCTGCGCAGTCCCGTCCAGTGGCCCGCCATGGGATCCTACTTGCGTCGCTGCGTTTGTCGTACCGTGCATCCAGGTGCGGCTGAAATGCGGAACCACCAGGTCGCCTTCTGAGAAACCGGCAACCCCATCGCCGATGGCGGAAATGGTTCCCGCCCCATCGCAGAGCGGAACAATCGGAAGGCTTCCCCCCATCCGGCCGTAACCGCCCATGCTCATGATGTGGTCTCGCGGATTTATGGAGACAGCTTTTATCGCAACAACGACCTCACCGGGCCCCGGGTCAGGATCAGGTCTGTCTTCCGGTTTTATGTTCTCCGGCCCCCACTCATCTCTAATCACCATGGCTTTCATGCTGCATCTCCGGATTCGAGTATGTTTTCAATTTCGTTGTCTAAGTAACCCAATTGACTCAAGATTTCCCGCCCATGCTCGCCGAGATTGGGCTGATGTTCGCGCAAGGGCAGCGCCTGCCGGTCGAGCCGGAAGCCAGTGTCGAGCGCCTTCAGTTCACCTTCTGTAGGATAGGTCTGCGGGCGGAAAAATCCAGTTTCAACCAGTTGCTCGTCAGCTTTGAGATCTTCCAGCCGGTTGACCGGACCGCACGGGATTTCGGCTGTCTTGAGAATCTCCAGCCAGTCCGCTGTGGTTCTGGTGCCCAGCACCTCGCCCGCAATAGAGTAGAGCGGATCAATGTTCTGCGAACGGGCACGCATGGTCGAAAACCGCTCATCGCTGCCGAGTTCTTGTTTGCCCGCAATCTCCCAGAACCGCGCCCATTGCTTGTCCGTATAGGCTAACATGCAGATAAACCCATCCTTGGTCGGATGCGGCCGGCGCGCCGTTGAGAGCGTCCGCGGATAGCCATACCCTTCAGGTGCCGGATTGAAGATCATGCCATGTTGATGTTCTAGGAGCGTATAGGCCGCCAGTCCTTCGAACATGGCAGTTTCAAGATAGAGCCCCTTGCCGGTTCGCAGACGTTGAACAAATGCAGCCATCAATCCGGTACTGGCCAACAGGGCAGCTGTCTTGTCAGCGATCACAGACGGGTTGAGGACTGGTGCGCCGTCTCGTGCTGTAAACGTACCGGCAAGACCGGACTCCCCCTGGATCACATCATCATAGGCCGGCCGCCCTCCATATGGCCCCTCTTCCCGGTAGCCATGCAAGGCGCCATAAATGATCTTCGGGTTCCGCGCGAGCACGCTGTCCGGATCAAAACCCAGCCGTGCAATGGCTTGCGGGCGCACATTATGCACCAGCACATCCGCACTATCCACCAGCCGCCACAAGGCCTCCTTGGCCGCATCGCACTTCAGATCGAGTTCAATGGATTTTTTGTTCCGATTGGCGCCGAGGAAGAGTGACGACATTCCAGGATTGCGCGTCGGGCCAATGGTACGGGTCATGTCGCCACCCGGCGGTTCAATCTTGATGACCTCCGCGCCGAAATCCCCCAGCATCATGGTCGTGTAAGGCCCGAAGATAACAGTCGTCATGTCCAGAATCCGGAACCCCGACAACGGCAATGTTGCAGCATCAACCATCAATCAATTCCGCTGCGAGAAGCGCCGGCCAACCAGCGCCGATGCGATGTTCGTTTTCTGAATATCGATGGAACCGCCAGCGATGCCCCATCCCCACCCATCGCGCATTTTTTGTTCAATGGGATATTCAGTGGAGTAGCCATAGCCGCCCATGAGCTGCATGGCTTTGCTGGTCACCTCGCGGACAATCTCGTTTGCAAAGCACTTCGCAATAGAACTGTCAGCAACCGAAGGAAGACCGGACTCTGCGTTCACAACGGCCCGATAGAGCAGCAAGCGCGATGCATCCAGTTTTATCTTCATCTCTGCAATCGACATCTGGACTGCCTGGAAATCCACCAGCAGTTTGCCGAACTGCTGGCGTTCCTGAACATATGCCAACGCTGTATCGAAGGCGGACTGCGCAATCGCCAGGCTCATGGTCGTGTTACCGCAACGCTCCAGATCGAAGGCCTCCATAAGCTGCCGGAAGCTGCCAGCCGGAACGATCATGTTCACGGCGGGCACCTTTACATTGTCGAAGAACATGTCCGCGCTGGGAATTCCCCTGAACCCAAGCAGGAACTCCTTCTTGCCGAAGGTGAAGCCTTCGCCACCCTTTTCAACCAGCAAGGCACCAATACCCTTTGCGCCGGGCTCATCAGACATCTTGCAGTAGACCACATAGTTGTCGGAGTGCCCGCCGCCCGAGCACCAGCGCTTGGTGCCGTTGAGAACGAAATGATCTCCCTTACGAACCGCATTCGTGGTCAGATCCGTCAACGCACTGCCTGCGTTAGGTTCAGACATGGCCACAGCCACAACGCTTTCGCCGGCACAGACCTTGGGAATGATCCGGTGACGCAATTCTTTCGGCGCAAAATGGGAAATCGTCAAAATGGGCCCGAAACAGCTTTCGAAGATCGGAAATGCAACGGCAGGAGAAATCTTGGCAACTTCTTCCAGTGCGATGACAGCGTCCAAATGCGATTGGCCGCCGCCGCCATATTCTTCCGGCAGATTCAGCCCCAGCAATCCCATATCTGCAAATTGCCTGAGCACATCGTGGCCTGGCGGCTCATGATTTTCCTCGCAGGCTTTGGCCACCTCCGGCAATTCAGCAGCAGCGAATTTAACCACAGTCTCCTGCAGCACCAATTGCTCCTCACTCAGGCTAAAATCCATAGTCGGGCCGCTCCCTCAATCCAGGTGTTTTCGGAGAAACGCGATCAGCGCATCTGCAGCGGCTTGATCAACATCAAGATGGGTCAACAAGCGAATCCGTTTTCCACCATACGGGCCGATCTGGAACCCGGCTTCGGCCGCCAGTTTGGTCAACATGTTTTCATCCGGCGCCTCCGGTGCCATATCAAAGAAGATAATGTTCGTGGCCACCGGCACCACGTGCTGCACCAGTTTCATTTCAGCCAGAGCGGATCCAATGTGCGCAGCAAGGGCATGATCTTCCGCCAGCCGGTCCACGTGGTGGTCCAGAGCATAATTGCACATGGCGGTCAGAACACCGGACTGCCGCATCGAACCACCCCACTGCTGCTTGAACCGCCAAGCCCCTTCGATGAAGTCTGCAGATCCGGCCAACACGGCGCCAACAGGCGCTCCGAGCCCTTTTGAGAAATCGATCCAAACGCTATCCATACCTCGGGTGTAACGGCTCGCAGGAACTCCGCTGGCGACAACAGCGTTCAGCAGTCTCGCACCATCCATATGGGTTTCCAGCCCTCCTTCCCGGGCAGCGGCAACCACGTCGTCAATCGCTTCCGGTTCCCAGATTGTACCGCCACCAAGGTTCGCAGTTTGCTCCACTGACACCAGGCGGGTTCGCGGAAAATAGCGTGATTTCTCTCTGGTCCCTGTTCGCACCTGATCGGCAGAAAAACGCCCATGATCCCCATCCAGGGTCGTCAGAACCACACCACTCAAGGCTGCAGGTCCGCCGCCCTCAAAATTTAAAATATGGCTTGTCTTGTCACACAACACTTCATCTCCTGGCTGGCAGTGGATAGCGATCGCAATCTCATTGCACATGCTTCCGGACGGCAGAAAAACCGCGGCCTCTTTCCCAAGCAAATCGGCAACGCGCTCACACAGGGCAAGCGTAGTCGGATCTTCACCCTTTTGCTCGTCACCAACTTCAGCGTCGAGAACTGCTTCGCGCATGGCCCGTGAGGGTTTGGTTTTGGTATCCGAATAAAAATCGTACATGCGCGGTTCCAGTTTGTGTCTGTGGCGTGCCGAGCTGCAAGCAAACCGTACTGCCGGAAATTTCGCAATCTGTTTGAGAGATGTCCCCAAGAATCACCACAAATTGCGTATTGTTGGAAATGGCAGACGCCATCGGTTCGAGACCAGTAGCAAAACAGGTATGTCGTACAGAGAAGAAGGCTGGGACTGCGACCCGCCGCTTGGCGCGGGGCAGGTGCAGCGTTTATATTGTCACGTCATCGCAAACAGGCGCGGGGCCTCTCGATTGCCGTGGAACCCGCTATCGGTGTTTTCACCTGGCCGAAGCACTTAGAAACGCGGGGTACATAGCAGCTGTCTATCCTCACGACACATTCCTGGAAGCCCCAAATCCTGTTTTCGACATCTATGCATTTCATCGCCCGTCTGCTGGGGACGAAAGGCTGCGCACTGTTGTCGGGGCCTTGAGGAAGTTGCAAAAGACGCTGGTGGCGGATATCGACCGCTACATTTTCGGAGAGCAGGAAAACGAAGATGAGACAATCGGACAAGCCCGGGCAGATCAAGTGCGTGCGCTCCGCCTGTTCGAGCATGTGACCGCGGCAACTACCGCACTCACAGAACATGCTGAAAAGCATCACGCCATGGCTGAAGTGCAGGTGATTACCAACAGCATCCTGCCTAGCCTTCTCGGCTTGGTCGAGAGTCAGGGAACCAACCTACTTGCCAGACCTGATAGAACAATTGGCTATGCCCACTGGCCCGATTCAGCGACTGCTGATTTCTCTGCTGTCCAGGATGTACTTTTCAAGACCGTCGCCGAGGACCAGACAGCACGCCTGATCCTTTTGGCCCAGTCAAGCCTCCAGCACATCTGGAAAACCATCCACGCGTGGAGCTCAGACCTGCAATCAGGCCATCAGATCTGCCGTTCCTGTTCGCAGAATGCGCATGTATCGTCGGACCTCTGGAGGATTCGGAGCGTGGCCAGTCCACCTCGCGAGCAGGATACCTGGAAGCCTCTCTTGCCGGCTGCAAATATGTGGTCACGCCTACCCCTGATCTACTCAGTTTCAAGGCGCCGAACCTAAAATTGACCAGAACCGAATCTGATTGGTACACCGGCATTACAACCGCACTGGATGCGGGGCACACGCCCCGTTCGGCCAGAAGAGCATTGGCGCATGTGCGCAAGAACGACAACACCTATACGCAAATGACAGGGTTTCTGTTATTCTTGAGTTCGGCCTAACGCAGATATTGATCTACATAGAACCCTATCCGCTGCGCAATGAAGCCGATCATTACCGCGATATTGCGATCGAATTTGCAAAAATGCTGGTCCGGGGAGCAACAGAAGATAACCTTCAGGAATTTGACATAAGAATATACGGGAACTGGGAAACCCTGACCCGGATCCAGGAAGCCACAATTGCCGCCAAGAGGTTCCTCCTGTGGCCAGAGAGGGACGAAACCGAGTTTTTCCGAGCCGGACTGGATGACTGGACCACCGGAGGCATCGAAGGCTGGGCAGATCTTCTGAGAGTCTGGTTCAAAATTATTTCAGGGTTTTCCTGCCCTTGCGAGATGTCTGGTGACGCGTCGGATGTGTGCGATGGTGATCCGGGCCGCCGCGCTTGCGATGGATTTTTCCCGGTCTTTTGACAGACGGCTGCATCGTCCGAGCCAGGCAAGGGTGCGTTCGACGACCCAACGGCGGGGGAGACCCTTGAAAGCCCCCGGCTATGTGGGAGCGTTTGACGATCTCAACGGTCCAGCGCCCGATGGCTTTCAAGGCGTCGCGCAGCTTTGGCCCGGCCTGGCCGCCATCGGCAAAAATAGGGCACAACATGGCAAACCGCACGGCCACGGCTTTCAGCACATCCGGCGCACCGTCCCGGTCCCGGATCCCGGCACTGTGCCCCACCCATCCGACCAGCAAGCCAAGCGTGTCGGTGACGATAGGGCGCTTGCGACCCTTGATCCGCTTGCCCACGTCATAGCCGGTAACCCCGCCCCTTTCCGTGGCTTTCACGCTCTGGCTGTCGAGGATACCGGCGGGCGGGCGGGCCTTGCGACCCTCGGCCAGACGCGCCATCCCGACAAGCGCGCGGGTCATCTCGTCCAGTCGTCCGTCAGTGCGCCAGCCCTGAAAATACCCCCGCACCGTCGAAACCGGTGGAAAGGCGTTCGGCAACAGCCGCCACTGGCAACCGGTTGTCGCAATGTAAAGGAGCGCATCGAACACAGGGCGCAAGGTCGGTCTTGCGCGGCCTGCCGGTGAACGTGTGCGACAGCATCAAAGGTTCAATGATCGCCCCTTCCGCGGCGGGCAGGTCGCTTGCATACCTGCCGCCCGTTCGGGCATGTTGGCGGCGAGTGAGGTCGGTCCAGGCCATCGTGATCTCCATTCAGTTTCACAAGCGAACAGAACCACAACCGGCTGAATTCACTCAACCAGTTGCAAATCAGACTCTTAGGCGGTAGTCACGAAGGTCACGGTCTGAAATGCACCTTACGAATATTTAATCTCTACGAAATGCGCATGTAAGACTGGCATCCCTATATCTGCATCACGACATTCACCACTCACGGAAGAACTAAGTGATGCAAAAATCAAAACTCTTTAAACGTGCGGCTGGCGTTCCGGCGCTGGTTGTGGCTGCGGCTTTGTTGGGCACAACGGCCTACACCCTGCCCAACATGATTGATGTGCCGGCCAATGCCGCGACCGATTTGACACAAACGTTGCAAAATGGAGCGCCCGTTGCTGGGTTCGCGGATCTGGTGGAACAAGTACAGCCAGCCGTTGTTGCCGTTCGCGTTAAGGCTGGTTCATCGAAGATCTCGCGCCGGAGCGAACATGGCGAACGAAGCTTCCGCGGCTTCCCTCGCGGATATGGAATGGAAGAGTTTTTCAAGCAGTTTGAGGATCGGTTCGGCGGTAAAAAGTTCAAAGCTCCCCGTCGTAGAGACGGAAGCCAGGGGTCAGGCTTTGTGATCTCGGCTGATGGTTATGCCGTTACCAACAATCACGTTGTTGCCGGTGGCGGTGAAATCACACTCAAGTTCTCTAACGGAGACGAACATACTGCGGAGCTTGTTGGCACAGACCCAAAAACCGATTTGGCGTTGCTCAAAATCAATGCCAAGGGGAAGACTTTTCCTTTCGTGAAATTCGCAAACAAACCAGCCCGTGTAGGGGACTGGGTGGTAGCCGTTGGCAATCCGTTCGGTCTGGGCGGTACTGTCACAACGGGTATTGTTTCAGCTCGTGGCCGCAACATCGGATCTGGCCCGTATGATGATTTTCTGCAGCTCGATGCAGCCATCAACAAGGGCAATTCAGGTGGTCCCACCTTCAATCTCAAAGGCGAAGTCATTGGCGTAAACACTGCTATTTTCTCACCCTCGGGTGGGAGCGTTGGTATTGGCTTTGCGATCCCGGCTCACCTGGCCGACAAGATTGTTGCTGATCTGAAGGACGACGGCAATGTGACCCGCGGTTGGCTCGGTGTCATTATCCAGCCTGTGACGAAAGATATTGCTGAGAGCCTAGGTCTTGAAAGCACGGACGGAGTTATTGTCGCCCAAGTGCAGGCTAAATCTCCAGCGAAGAAGGCAGGCTTGAGGTCAGGTGACACTATCTTGAGTGTCAATGGTGAAGAGGCGAAAAGCCCCCGCGATCTCGCGAACAAAATTGCTGCAATCAAACCCGGCGAAAAGTCGGAAATTGAGTTGGTTCGCAACAACAAACGCATCACGAAAACGGTCAAAATCGCGGCGCTCAAGAGCAAGAAAAAGGTAGCCGTCTTGGAGGATGATCGCAGTGATGACGGTGAAAAACTGGCTTCATTAGGTCTCACTCTCGCTCCGACGAGTGACGAAGGCATTGCAATTGTCAACGTTGATCCTGATGGCCCAGCTGCCGAACGCGGTTTGCGCCGGGGTGACCACATTCTGGAAGTCGCTGGGATTAAGGTGGAAGAGCCTGACGATGTTGCGAACGCTATCGATAGGGCTGACCGGAAAGGCCGGAAATCGGTTCTCATGCTGATCCGCTCTGGCGAAAACCAGCGCTTCGTGGCCATCCCGCTGAAGCGGGTTTAGGGAGGATCCGTTCCAGATTGGAGCTGCCCGCCGAGCCAGATGAGTTATCTTTGTTGTGGTTCCCCTTGGTAACTTGTCCGGCCGGCCCCTCCGGCCGGTTTTGAGCCTCTTCTCTCTTGATATCCACGAGGTTTGACCTATGACTGAACAGTTCCTGCCACCCACTCAAATGAAGCAGATTTCGCTTATGCGCATTTTGGTGATTGAAGATGACGAACAGGCCGCGGGTTACTTGATAAAAGGCCTTCGAGAAGAAGGACATATCGTTGACCACGCAGCTGATGGTGAAGATGGATTGAACCTGGCCCGTGAAGGGATACACGATGTGCTGGTTATCGATCGTATGCTGCCCAAGCGAAACGGTTTGTCAGTTATTGAAACTCTGAGAGCTGAAGGTACCTCCACGCCCGCGCTCATTCTATCTGCGTTGGGTGAGGTCGATGATCGGGTTACAGGACTGCGGGCAGGGGGAGATGACTATCTCGCAAAACCCTATGCATTCTCGGAACTCGTCGCGCGTATTGAGGTTTTGGCAAGACGCCTGCAGCCAGAAGCTACCCAGACCAAACTGGTCTGCGGGGATCTGGAGTTGGACCTTTTGGGCAGAGTGTGCACAAGAGCCGGTCAAACCATTACTTTGCAAGCACGCGAGTTCCGTTTGCTTGAATATCTTATGAAGCACGTAAACAAGGTCGTCACCCGGACCATGCTTCTGGAAAATGTATGGGATTACCACTTTGATCCGCAAACGAACGTGATTGACGTTCACATTTCGCGATTGAGAGGCAAGATCGACAAGGATTTTGATACGGCGTTGCTGCACACCGTGCGCGGGGCGGGGTACACGATCCGTGAACCGTAGCGTCAACCTCTTAAACTCCTCGACGTTCAGATTATCGGCGGTCTACCTGGTCGTCTTTGCGCTCTCTGTTGGTGCAATTCTAGCTTATATTTACTGGAACACGGCGGTCTTGTTGGAACGTCAAACTGATGAAACCATCCGGGCTGAAGTCCGTGGCCTCAACGAACAATACAGATTTGGTCGGCTCAATTCGATCGCCGGAATCATAAAGCATCGCGCGGAACGCAATTCGGAACGCGGCATTTATAGTATCTTTGATCATACTGGCGCGCGTATTACCGGGAATCTTGAAGGCGTCCCAACGGGCGTAACAGGCAAATCAGGGTGGATCGAATTTCCTTATGAGGTGTTTGACGGATCGAAGCTCAAGCAACACAGCGGACGTGCGTTCTATACACGTCTGAGGGGAGGCTACATCCTCGTTCTCGGGCGCGATGTGGAAGAGCGACGCCAATTTGCGGCCCTGATCCGTCGCACTGTATTTATTGCGCTGGGCCTGGCCATCGTTTTTGGAGTCGGCGGCGGCTTGTTGATGAGCCGGAATTTTCTTCGGCGTATCGATACGATATCGGCGACATCCAAATCAATTATGGCGGGTGATCTGACCGAGCGGATGCCGGTTCGCGGAACGAACGACGAGATTGATCGCCTGTCTGGAAATCTGAACAATATGCTCGACCAGATTGAGCGTCTGATGTCGGGTATGCGTGAGGTATCCGACAATGTTGCTCATGACCTCAGAACGCCGCTGACTCGATTAAAGGCGAGAGTCGAAGCAGCTTTGCGTCAAGATTCCAAACAAGCCTACAAACAGGCGTTGTTGGACACAATTTCAGAGTCTGATCAGCTTCTAAGTACGTTCAATGCGCTGTTAAACATTGCCAGAACTGAGTCTGGACAGGCGCGCGATCAACTCGAGCCACTGGACGCGTCAGAAGTGGCGGAGGAGATTGCAGAGCTCTATGAGCCGCTTATTGAGGATGCTAATGGGGAATTCCAATTTCAGACAACGCCCGGTCTGAAGGTGCGCGGAAGCCGGCAATTGCTGGCACAGGCAATCTCGAACCTCATTGACAATGCTCTGAAGTATGGGCGGCCAACCGAAGAGGACGGTCGCAAATTAAGCATCGCGCTCATGGTTCTTTTGGTGCACAATAAAGTGCGCATCACTGTCGCGGATAATGGCCCCGGAATACCAATGAAAGACCGCAAACGCGTGATGAAGCGTTTTGTTCGACTTGATAGCAGCCGATCGCAACCTGGTAGCGGATTGGGCCTTAGCCTGGTGGCAGGCGTGGCCCGTCTCCATGACGGCGAATTGAAGCTTGAAGACGGTAAAGTTGGATTTCAGGCCAGTTTGATACTTCCAGCTTTGAGTTAATCAAGTTAGAGCTGTCCTTATGGCAGCAACAATCTCCAATTGCGACTTTACTCATGGGCCTCAGGGAACATCGCCTAATGGGGCAGAAGCTCTGGCGGAGCTCTTAGAACTTTGTCCAGATTTGAGAGATTTGCTTTTGTCATCGGAACGGTTAAGCGGATTCCTGAACGCGGTTTTTACTGGTTCGCCTTTCATTAAGAGCTTGGGGCTCAAGTATCCTAAAAATCTGCATCAAATTTTGGCACAGCCACCGGGAAAAATCATGTCATCGCTTGTCTCTGAAACACGAGAGTGTTGGCGCACGTCTTCCAGTCAACAAGAGCTTATGGCTTCTTTGCGGATGTTCAAATCAAAAGCTGCACTGTTTATTGCACTTTGTGATTTCTCTGGGCTTTGGAACGCGAAGCTCGTCACTTTCTGGCTTTCTGAATTTGCGGATGCATCACTCAATGCGTCTGTCGACTATTTGCTTAAATCCGCCTCAGAGGCCGGAAAGCTTACACTTGTGGATTCAGAGGCCCCAGGAATTGGTTCAGGTTACTTCATTTTTGGAATGGGTAAGTATGGCGCTCATGAGCTGAACTATTCGTCAGATATTGACCTCATTGTTTTCTATGAGCCAAGCGTTGTTCAGTGTTCGGATGGGGTTGAGGCGCCAGTGTTCTTCACCAGGATGACGCGCCAACTGGTTAGTATCATGCAGGATATAACTGGCCACGGTTATGTGTTCAGAATGGATTTGCGTTTGCGGCCGGATCCGCGTTCCACCCCGCCTGTGATCTCCGTAGATGCTGCAGCAAACTACTACGAATCGATGGGCCAAAATTGGGAACGCGCCGCTCTTATAAAGGCCAGGGCGGTTGGTGGGGATATTGCTTGCGGAGAAGCCTTTATAAAAGAACTTCAACCTTTCATCTTCCGACGGCATTTGGATTTTGCGGCGATCGCAGATGTGCAGTCTTTGAAGCGCCAAATCCACGCTCACAAGGGTCATGGTGAGATTGCAGTTGCAGGCCACAATATAAAGCTGGGCCGCGGTGGGATTCGGGAGATTGAGTTCTTTGTGCAAACTCAACAATTGATCGCCGGTGGGCGTGCTCCAGCTTTGAGAGAACGGCGCACTGTTGAGATGTTGGAGGCCCTGCAGAAATCTGGCTGGATCAGCGTTGAGGTGGCAGAAGACCTGACCGAATCTTATTGGTTCTTGCGCGGCATCGAGCACCGCTTGCAGATGCAAAATGATGCACAGACTCATACTTTGCCTGAGTCGGCAGACGAACTTTTTGCATTTGCCGCCTACGCCGGTTACGCCTCGGTAGAGGCTTTTGCCGACGACCTATTGATGCACATGAGGCGCGTACAAATATACTATGAAGGATTGTTTGAGGGCGCTGGTGAACTGTCTGGCGAAGATGGGAGTCTCTCATTTACAGGCGCAGCTGATGATCCTGATACGCTGCAAACGCTTTCGCAAATGGGTTTCAAGCAGCCCGGCGAAGTTTCTGCGATAATCCGTGGCTGGCATCATGGCCGTTTTGCTGCCACCCGGTCTGAAAGAGCCCGTGAGCTGCTTACTGAGTTGATGCCAGACATACTCAAGTCCCTAGGGAACAGTGCAGATGCAGATGCGGCATTCGTTACGTTCGACAGTTTCCTGAAAGGGGCTCCTGCCGGTGTCCAGCTGTTCTCTCTATTGAAGGCAAACCGTAAACTGCTTGATCTTTTTGCATTGATAATGGGTACGGCACCGCGCCTGGCCGAGACGTTGGCAAAACGGCCTCGAACACTGGACGCTATGCTGGATCCAGGCTTTTTTGGCGACTTGCCAAGCGGCGATGAGCTGGCGTTACTTGTATCGGATACGCTTAACCCAGCATCGCAGTTGGAAGTAGCTCTTGATTTTGCACGCGCTGTCGGTCAGGAACAGATGTTCCGCATTGGCGTCAGGTTTCTCACCGCCACTGCGAACCCCCGCCAGGTTGGAGAAGCCTATTCTGCACTAGCAGATGTATTGATTGACGCTCTCCTCAAAGCTGTTCGCGCAGACATTTGCGAAAAACATGGAGACATTCCCGGAAGTCAATTTGTTGTCTTGGCCTTAGGGAAACTTGGTGGTCGGGAAATGACTGCAGCGTCGGATTTAGATCTGATGACAATTTATAATGTGCCGGATGATGCCGGTTTTTCTGACGGTCCTAAACCACTCAGCGCTGCTCAATATTTTGGAAGGGTGACACAGCGACTTATCGCGGCCCTATCGGTTCCCACATCCGAAGGCCTTCTCTATGAAGTGGATATGCGATTACGCCCTTCGGGAAACAAAGGCCCTATTTCGGTTAGTCTGCCCGGCTTTGAATCGTACCATGAACAATCCGCTTGGACCTGGGAGCGCATGGCGCTCAGCCGAGCGCGTGTGACAGCTGGCAACACTCAGTTGAAGGAATCCGTTGAGGTTCAAATCAAGGACGTCTTGTCGAGGAAACGTGATGCGGAAGAACTCCGAAATGACATCATCCAAATGAGGCAAAGGATGAGTGAAGAGCTTTATTCAGGGAACCCTTGGGACCTTAAGCAGTGCCCAGGTGGGTTGGTGGATGTGGAATTCATCGTTCAATATCTTCAACTGCGTCATGCCAACACCGATCTGAATATTCTCAGGCAAAATGCAGGCGAGGCGCTCAACGCCCTCGCCAATGCTGGTTACTTGGGCGGGCAAGAATGCCGAGTGCTGAGCGACGCGTACGACCACTATCAGACTTTAACCCAGCTCTTGCGTCTCTGTTCGACTGGATCATTTGATCCAGGAAAGGCAGCTGGAGATCTTCTGAGGCTCATGGTATCGGCATCTGGGGAACCTGATTTTGAACGTCTTGAAGCCAAGTTACAAGATACCAAGCAAGCGGTGCGCGAGATATTCTGTGAGCTGATCGGTGTGCCGGATTCAGCAGGCTGATTTTTTCATAATCCGGCGACGGATTCTCGTTTCTTGATCCGTTGATTGAGGTGAGGCGTCGCAAAGTGATGCCTAATCAAAACGCTGAAGGATAAGAGATGAACAAGAACATTTTGAAGATCACATCGGTAGCAGCTGGTATCGCAATCGTGGCAGGGCTTGCCGTGAGCGCCAGTGCATTTAGTGGCCATTGGCGGGGTGGCAAAATGATGCGCTATATGGATGTCAACGGTGACGGGAAGATTACCCGTCAAGAGGTCATGCCAAAGCTGTTGCGAAAATTTGACAAGGTAGATGCGAATGCAGATGGCAAAGTCACAAAGCAAGAGATTGGCGAGCACGTTCGAAAACGCGTTGTACGAAAAGTTGAGCATATCTTCGCCCGTTTTGATGTTGACGGTGACGGCATGATGACAAAAGCCGAACTTGAAGCTCATGTGGATCAACATTTCAAGAAGATTGATGCAAACGGAGACGGTGAGATTAGCCGGGACGAAGTTCGGTCATTCCGACGTGCAATGCGAGATCACATGCGCAAGTTTTTCGACAAAGAGCATTAGTTACTGCCTGTCAGATGTACTCAAATCTGGCATTGCTCACGCGGGGTAGAATGGACCAACCATCAGGGCAAACGGGATCAACTTCTCCGACAGCTGTGGTGTTGCCCATTCAACCCTCGGATACGGAGCTACTCGAGCGCATCCGTAATGGGGACCAGCAGGCCTTTGGACAGCTGGTTCCGTCATTGTTTCCGCATGTTTATCGGGCAGCAAACCGTGTGTTGAGGCAAGATCAAGAGGCGGAAGATGTGGCACAAGAGGTATTCTTAAAAATCTGGCAGAATACCCCAGACCTGCAACAGGGTGCCTTTTTGAAAGCATGGGCGATCCGCGTAGCTACAAATGGTGCGATCGACCGATTGCGAAAGCGAAAGCCAGATTTGGCTGACGAAGTCCCTGAGCGGGCTGATCCCGCGCCAGACGCACAAATTGCGCTACAAGAGGGCGAGGCAGCCAGTGCGATACAAGCTGCGATAGATGCGCTGCCTGAGAGACAAAGGCTGGCATTGGTGCTGACATATTACGAAGGGCTTGCGAACAAGGAGGCAGCAGACTTGCTTGAAGTCAGCGTCGACGCTTTGGAGTCGCTTTTAGCTCGAGCGCGCCGTGGTCTAAAAGCGGTCTTGGCAGATCAATGGGGTGAACTTTTGGAGGACCTGGCGCAAGGTGGGGTGAATGATGGGAGCTGGAATATGATATGAATAGGGAAATGCAAACAGAACGTTTGAAGAAGGCATTGGCTGTCTATGGCGCCGATCCTGATCATTGGCCAGTCGACGAAAAGGATGCGTTGAAGGCTTTGTTGCATTCTAACCGTGAAGCCTTTGAGACCGATTTACGCGTTGCGGTAGAACTGGACACGTTTATGGATGCCGCCCCGTTACCACCAATTCCTGATGGTGCAATGGCACGTGCTTTGGCCATTGCAACGGAAAATCCTAAAGCCGAAGTGATTGAGTTTCAGCCTCGGGTATCGCATTCCTTCGGTCATAACGCCGGGTTCAATATTCGGCAGGTTTTGCCCACGGGCATTGCGTTGGCAGCTTCTCTCGCACTTGGAGTGTTCGTGGGGCTCAATGATCAAATCGGATCATATGTACCTAGTGTCGTTTCGGTCGCGAACACAGAGTTACAAGGTGAGGCTGCAGCGGATGATTTGCTCAAATTCGATCCCTTTGATCTTTCGAATGGAGAGGTTCTATGACCGATCAAACTGGAGAGACAGTCCAGGTTTCACGGAAGGCTCCGCGCTGGATGAAGATCATTCTGGTCGTCTCACTGATGTTGAATGTATTGGGAATTGGGGCCGTCGGTGCACGCGCCTGGATGATGCATAAACACGGCCCTGGTTTTAGTGGCATTGGTGCCCTGGGTGTTCATTCGTTCATGAGAAAGCTGCCCAAGGAACGGCGCATCCAGTTGCGAAAGAAGTTTCGCAAAACAAGAAACGAACTTAGCAAACATCACGGTGTTCTGTTGCGCCCATTGCGTAACCTAGGAAGCGCGATGGTAGCAGAGAATTATGATCGTTCCAAAGTTCAGGGTGCTGTGCGTTCCTATAGAGAATCCCATGAGCAGCGTGCAGCTGCTCGTGAGAAATACATTCTGGAATTCATCGACACCCTGACGCCTGAAGAGCGGCGCATGCTTGGTGCAAAAATTTTGCAACGTGCAGAACGGCGCGCCAAGTGGCATCGAAGATTTCAGAAATGATCCGGAGGTAAAGAGGGTTAGATAGCAAGTGCCGCAGACTCAGGGTCATCGGCTGCCTCTTCCGTCTTCAGCGCAGACGAGTGGGACTACAATGAAAACAATGGTGCCCTTACCCTCCTCGCTGGAAATTTTGAGTTCTCCGCCGTGCAGCTTTACCAGTGAGCTTGAAATTGCCAGGCCCAAACCTGAGCCGCCATGCGATTTGGTGAATTGATTTTCGACTTGCTCGAAAGGTCTTCCGAGTTTTTCAATATCACGGCTTGGGATGCCGATGCCGGTATCAACGATCGAGATTGCAAGTTCATCGGCAGCCTGCTTGGCGTTTATCGTCACCTTGCCTCCCTCAGGCGTAAACTTGATCGCATTGGTGACGATATTGATGAGAACTTGTTTCAGGGCACGTTCGTCCGCGAAGAGTGCGATGTTGCTCTCAACTTTCCGGACAATGGTGATGCCGCTTTCGTTAGCCCTCGGTTCGACGATACGCATCGCGTGATCGACGATCATTCCAAACTCGCATGGCTTGGTTTCGAGCTTCACCCTGCCAGCTTCAATTTTTGACATGTCGAGGATGTCGGAAATGACTTCAAGAAGGTACTGCCCAGAACTGTGGATGTCCTGGGCGTATTCGAGGTACTTTTTGGTTCCGATTGGGCCGAGTAGTTCGGACACCATCACTTCGGAGAACCCGATCACGGCGTTTAGCGGGGTGCGCAGTTCGTGGCTCATGTTCGCCAGGAATTCGGATTTTGACCGGTTTGCGGCCTCGGCGCGGGCCTTTTGTTCCTGGTAACTGCCGGCCAGTTCCGCAAGCCGTTGCTTCTGGGCCTCCTGTTCCATCCGGGTCTTTTCGAGATCCCTTACTGTATCCATCAGCTCCTTTTCCGAATTGAGTAGCTGCTCCTCGTGCTCCTTGATGGGCGAAACATCAGTGCCAACGGAAACAAAGCCACCATCTTTCGTCCGGCGCTCGGAAATGTGCAGCCATCTGCCATCTTCCAGTTGTGCTTCGAACGTATTGCCGGAATTTTGCTCCGAAGGATCTTTCACGGTCCTGTCGCGAACGATTGGCTCTTTGGCTGCCTTCGCCACGTCTTCGTACGGCGTACCCGGAACGCAAACTGAAGCCGGCAGATTGTGGAACTGCTGATAGATACTGTTGCACATAACCAATCGGTTGTCCGAATCCCAAAGAACGAAAGCTTCGGATATGTTCTCGATCGCATCCCGCAACCTGAGTTCGGCTTCCTGATTGAGTTTGACGGCCAGTTTTTGTTCTGTGATGTCGATGGCAATGCCGACGAAATGGGGTGTCTCTTCCCCGCTAGCCTGGGCCAATTCGGCTCTGGCCTGTAGCCAAACCCAATTGCCATTCTTGTGCCGCATGCGAAATTCCTGATCGACCTGCTTCTGGCCTGATCGTAGCATCCGGTCGACCATTTTATCCATGCGTTGATCGTCCGGGTGCAGCCGGTCGCACACTTCCCCGTAGGATAAAAACTCATCCTTTGGTTCCAGGCCCAACATCTCGTACATGGATTTCGACCAGAAAATGTAACCTCTGGCGATATCCCAATCCCAGAGACCGCATTTGCCGCGGTCTAGAGCTTTGTCCAACCGCTTTGTCGCAATATCCAAGGTCCGATCTGCTTCATCGGCCCGGAGAGTTTGCCAGTGAAATGCAGCGCCAATGAGCAGTAAAACAAAACTCGTTGTTACAAACAGCGTGCCGTACTGATTGGCACGACGCCACCAGCCAGATAGTAAGCCTGATTGATCCTGGATCACGACGAGTTCACCGGGATAAGGCGCAAGATCCCTCCGTGTGATGAACGCTGGCTGCCCAGTCGACAAGTTTACTTCAATCATTGTGCGGTGAACTTGTTGGTTGGCAACGTCGAGATCGTGAGGAACCACTTCCACAAGGCGCCTATTACGGAGATTTGGCTTTTCAGGAACTGTGGCGCGGATGAGGCCTTTCGCATCCAGTGCGAGAAATGTCCGCCCCTCTGCGGTTGCTTGGTCAGCCAATACCTTTTGGAGGTCATCATCCATAAGGATGCGCGGGGTGCTGTTCCTTTGCAAATCTGCGGCCAGCTTTTGCCGCAATGAGTTGGCTGCCAGATCAGCATGCAGGGCCGACAATCGCCGTCCTTCTTCGATGCTCTCTGAGTAATTGGAGGTGCTCTGAATGAGGATCGCGCCTGCCAGAAAGAAAATATAGATGCAGATCAGGCAGGTAATTAGCTGGCGCAACGTCTGTTCTTTGAGCGCAAAATTATTGATAAATTGGCCCGCAAATTGCACTCTCAAGGATCTGTCTTTTGCGAACAGCTCTCCTAGTTGCGCCTTTGCCACGATTTCACCCTTCCCGCCCGACGGGACTTTCGATTCTCCCCCCAAAAGCCCCGCGAATCACAAATCCTATAGATTCGAAGTCAAGGTGATTTGTCTAGGTGTAATGGCAAATATCGTCCTCAAATGGATGCGTTGATGAGCTGTGTTTAATCAGCCTTTTAGTGTTCTGCCGACCATCTCTCCGAGATCGCGCGACAAAGTAGGATGCTTCTTGATTATCTCGAGATGTTCACGGACCAGTTCACGGCGTTTCGTTTCCAGATTCCGCCAACTCCTGAAGCATGAGGACATTCTCGCGGCGACTTGGGGATTGATGCCATCCAGTTGGACAATGATATCAGCGACGAGTTGATAACCGGCGCCGGAGGGATCATTGAACCTCAAGGGGTTGAGCATTGAGAATGCGCCGATCAATGAACGTACCCTGTTTGGCCGCTTCAGGGAGAATGCTTCGTGTTCAGTCAAAGATTTGACCTCTGCGATTGCGTTTTCACCGGTCTTCAATGCATTCAGGGTGAGCCACTTATCGACCAATAGGTGGTCATTTTTGTTTGCTTCGTAGAATTTCTCCAACTGTTCCTCATTCTCAGCACCACCGATATGGGCGAGAGAACTGAGGGCGCCCATTTTGTCGTTGAGGTTCGCACTGATTTCGACCTGCCTTGCTGCCAAGATTATCCCGGACCGGTCAGAGCAATTTGCCAGGAAATCCAGAGCTCCGTTACGAAGCGCCCGCTTTCCGGCACTTTCCGCGTCAGGCGAGTATTGCGTGTCGCTGGCGCTATTTTCGTAGAGTTCTCTCAGTTGTTTTTGTAGTCCGTCAGCAATCGATTGCTTCGCATGGCGGTGCGCCATGTGGATCGCGCCAGGATCAAGATTGTTTCCGATGTGATTTGCGACTGCTTGCTCACCGGGCAGCGATAGCAGTTTGATTTTGAACGCATCTTCGATGCTGTTATCCGCCGCCACCTGCTTGAGCGCACTTAACAGCTTTTGATTCCTTGAGAGCTTGGCGCCACTGCGGGCCAGGGCCGTCAGTTCCACAAGCCAGCTCATCATGACAGTTTGGCCCGCTTCCCAGCGGTTGAAAGGATCATTGTCACTTGCGAGGAGGAACAGCTGATCATCCTCGCCCAAGTTGCTGGTGATTTTTACGGGCGAGGAGAAATCACGATTAATGGATAAGACGGGGCGCTCGGAAATTCCTTCGAAAATAAACGATTGTTCCGATTCCGTTAGTTCGATTAAGCCAGTTTCACTGTTTGGAAGTGGCATATCAGCTCCCGAACTGCCAATGAGACCCAGGTATAACGGGATGTGGAATGGTTCTTTCTTTGCCTGGCCAGGGGTCGAAGCAGTTGTCTGGGTAATTTTGAGCTCATATCGCTTTTCGGCGCTGTCGTAATTCCCCGAAACCGCGAGCTCGGGCGTGCCCGCTTGTTCGTACCAGCGGAAGAATTGGGTCAGATCACGCTCTCCAGCTTCTTCCATACACTTCACGAATTCTTCGACCGTTGCCGCATCACCATCGTGGTGCTCAAAATAGAGATCCATAGCTGCCCGGAAATTTTCCGGCCCTAGCAGGGTTTGCATCATGCGGCAAAGTTCGGCGCCCTTTTCGTACACGGTGGCCGTGTAGAAGTTGTTGATCTCAATATAGGAGTTGGGCCGCACAGGATGGGCGAGAGGTCCGGCATCCTCAGGGAACTGATGGGCGCGCAACTGCTGAACATCCGCGATGCGCTTCACAGGGCGCGACCGCAAGTCTGATGAAAATTCCTGATCCCGGAAGACAGTCAAACCCTCTTTCAGGCAAAGCTGAAACCAATCCCTGCATGTAATTCGATTGCCTGTCCAGTTGTGGAAGTATTCGTGCGCAATGATTGCTTCGATGTTGGCATAATCCTGATCTGTCGCCGTATCGGGGCGGGCAAGAATGTACTTGTCGTTGAATACGTTGAGGCCTTTGTTCTCCATCGCGCCCATGTTGAAATCACTGACGGCAACGATCATGAAGATGTCCAGATCGTATTCTCGGCCAAATCGCTCTTCATCCCATTGCATCGACGCTTTGAGAGACGTCATGGCCCAGTCGCAACGATCTTCCTTTCCTGGCTCCACATAGATCGCGAGCTCGACTTCTCTTCCGGACATGGTTTTGAACGTATCTTTGACAGACGCCAATTCGCCGGCAACCAATGCAAACAGATACGAAGGCTTCAGGTGCGGGTCTTCCCATATGGCGAAGTGGCGTTCGGTTCCCTCGATCTCGCCTTCTTCAACAAGGTTACCGTTTGACAGGAGAACTGGAGCCTCGGAGCGCCGTGCTTCTATCCGCGTGGTGAATTTGGAAAGGCAATCTGGTCGATCAAGGAAATAGGTGATCCGCCGAAATCCTTCCGCTTCACACTGGGTGCAATATATGTTGTTTGTACGATACAGGCCGGATAACGCGGTGTTGGTGCTTGGGTCGCAGATGGTCTCTATTTCAAGCGTGAAAGGGACGCCGGGCATATCTTCAAGAGTCAGGCCCGTTTCGCTTGCTGAGTAAGATCCTGCAGTAAGTGCGGTCCCATCAAGCTGGAACCCCACAAGTTCCAGATGTTCCCCATCCAGATACAGGCTGCCAAGGCCTTCCAGTGCCTCCTCATTGGGGCGCATCTTTAGGGTTGCCTTGACTTGAGTCCTCTGCTGAGCCAAGCGCACATCCAAATACACCTCGTCGATCAGATAAGGCGTTGGGGTGTAATCTTTTAACAGGATTGGAGTCGGAGTTTCGGTTTTCATCAGAGTGCAACAATCTCGTGATTCAAGGCGAATTTAACGGGCCTTTTAGCTCTTTCAGGCAGGTTGGTCGCGATAAAAGCGCGTGTTTTGAGTTTAGCGCTGTATGAGGACTAGAAATGATTTCAATTGATGCCGCTCCTGAAGAGATGCGCTAGTCAGCCTATGTGGGTCCGCTGATCTTTGAAAGGTTGTTGAAGGGGCTGGATTTCTTCGCTGTTACAGGTTTGGCCTGGATGCTGTTGGTTAAATTCGGATCCTACAATAACGCCGGCTTCCTTGAGTTTTCGTCTCTCTCTTTGGTATTTTTAGGCTTTTTGATGCTGGTCTGTCTGCGTGCTCTGAAGGGATATCGCGTCTCAAGCTGGGTGAAACCAATCCAGGCAAGCATTTTAGGCGCAAGCTGTGCAGCGGTTTGTCCAACCCCGATTTCATGTGCCCGTTCCTGATAAGGTCTGGGGGCTTGGTGGAGGTTGGTTTAGTGCCTGATGCGGGCGGATATGATTGTACTGCCTGAGCCCCTGATTGATGACAATCTGAGCCTGCCTGGTAGTGTTGACCCCCTCCGCGTTGAGACCTTCCCGGCGTAGTCTGCCGTTGAAGCGTTCGTTGTCTCCGTTTTCCCATGGTGAACCTGGGGTGATCCGGATGGGTTTGATGCCGATCTTGATCAGCCCCTTGTGCAGCGAAGCTGCGATAAGGTCCGGGCCGTTGTCAGACCGGATGTCTTCAGGTTTGCCGTGTTTCAGCAGCAACCGATAGAGCGCGTCCAGAACCTCTGCAGGTCCGGCGCTCAGATGTCCCGGGCTTCTGGCGCGTGTGGATGACAGCGCCGCGAAGGTCATCGGTGGTCAGGCCCTGGGGTTCAAAAGATCCAGGCTCTCCTTGAGGATCAATTTGTCCAGCTCAAGGGGGCACGCTCTTCTTCAACCGCTCATTCTCCTTCTCAAGAGCCTTCAGCTCCGAAGGCTGTGATGTGCCCATTCCCCCAAACCTTCTGCGCCAGTTGTCGTAAGGTGCATCGCTCACGCCAGAAGAGCGACACGCTGTGGCAACGGCGTTACCAGAGGCCAGGCTCAACTCAATCTTGCGCCAGAGACGCAAAACATCCTCATCTGGATACCCCTTCCGGGTCATGATCACCTCCTCCTGAGCCAAACAAACAGTGGACCAGTTCTAGGGGGGAAGGACACAACCGGAGCAAAGGATTCCCATGACGCCACGTGCGCTTACCAGTGCGGGATTTCTAGCGTTGCATATTGAGGGCACTAAAAAGCGTAAAGTCTACGAAGGGACTCTCGAAGATGGGCCAGCCAGCGACTTACCGATCCGTGCGATTTTACGGAATGACTTTGTGTCGCCTCAGGTTTATTGGTGTTCTTAAGACAAAGGGAGTAGCGATCATGATCACCGTCTGGGGCAGAGCCTCATCGTCAAACTTGCAAAAAGTTACGTGGACTCTGGATGAACTTGGAATCGAATATAAACGGCACGACCGCGGCCGGCAATTCGGCGGCACCGATACGGAAGAATATCTTGCAATGAACCCGAACGGCCTGGTGCCGACTGTTAAGGATGGTGACCTCGTCATGTGGGAATCCCATGCGATTTGCCGATATCTAGCCAGAACCTATAACGGTGATGGCCTGTTGCCATCGGATCCTGCAGGTGTATTTCAGGTTGAGAGATGGATGGAGTGGAATACCGCCCACCTTGCGCCATCAATTTTTCCCATGTTTCTCGCTGCCCGCGAGGCGAATGACCTTGCCGTGGCAAAAGAAGACCGGTTCAACAAGACGGTGGCCATGGCAGGCAAGTTCATGAGTGTAATGGATCAACATCTCGCGAGCGAAAACTATCTTGCGCTTGGCCGATTCACTCTGTCCGATATCATTTGCTCAGTCTCTTTGTCGCGCTGGCTGTTTATCGGCCACAATTTCGATGACGTCCCCAATCTGCGCGCTTGGTATGATCGCGTTGGAGAGCGCGAAGCCTGCCAACGGCACAATATTGCGAGCTTCTAGGTCTCACGAGCTCAGGGGAAACTGCGATGACTGATCTTGGCCGCAGGTCATTCTTGTTTTTGCCGATTGGGTTGGTGCTTGCAAATTCTGCTGTAGCTCAGACCGTGGACAAGTTTGAGCTTGTCATGTTTGACCGCGTTGGATGTCCCTGGTGTGCCAAGTGGGATGCAGAAGTTGGGCCTGCCTACAACAAAACTTGGGAAGGGCAGCGCGCTCCATTGCGCCGTCTCAGCATGCATCCGCCTTATCCTTCTGATCTTTCCTTCATCAAGAACATCATCTATTCGCCCACATTTGTCCTGGTGAGGGGCAGGGCTGAAATTGGGCGGATCGTTGGGTATCCGGGTGAGGCTTTTTTCTACGTGAAGCTGAGTCAGTTGCTCGAGAAGGCGGGGAGTTGATCTGCTATCTCGACCTGCGCCGCTTGGCGGAAACTTCAGATCAGGACGGTTCAGTCTTCAAGTTTATGACGGAGTGCCGTGTAGACAAACGGAGCGGCAACGACGACGAGTAGAATTCGCAATGTGTGGACAGTTGCCAGAAGGCCAGCACTCAAGCCCATCGCCAGTGCTACGAGGCTCATTTCGGCGAGACCTCCTGGAGCAAAGGCTAGGATACCTGACCAAATTGAAATTCCACTGACTTCTGAAAGGAACACCGCAATTCCGACGGTTATGGATAGCATCAGAGCGACGTAACCGCAGGCGTGGATAAAGGCGGTCAGGATTTCCTGCTTTTCAATACCCAGAAAGCGGCCTCCAATGCCGGCGCCCATAACAACCTGGGCCAGAATTACCAGTTCCATTGGCGGGGCCGCGGACGTCAAGCCGCTGAGCTCAACTGTTGCTGTGAGGATCATGGGCATGATCATGATGCCGCCCGGCACCTTGAAACGCTCGGAGGCCCACCATCCAGCAAGTCCGCATGCGACGAGTATTGCGGTATCTTCAAGTGAGATGTTTGTAATCGTCGAATTGGTGAGTGCAGGTTTTGTCAGATCCTGGCCGATCAGGGTCTGGACCAACAAAGGTAGCGCAATCACAATCAGTGTGACCCGAAGAGTATGATTAAGTGCAATCCGCCTGACGTTTATGCCGAGCTCTTCTGCGAAAGCGACCATGGTGTACAGACCGCCGGGAAGCGCAGCAAAGAACGCTTCGGACCGGCTCATTCTTGCAACTCTCGCAAAGTACAGCCCGCCGATGCCAGCTGAAAGTGCGACGTATATGGGGACGAGGGCCAGTGTCAGTCCAAGCGCGCCCAGTTGGTTGAAAAGAGCGGGTGTAACCGATGATCCCATCAGAACCCCCAGTATCACACGCATTGGAGGCAGCACTGGCACTGGCGATTGGATAGGAGCCCGAACGAGGGCTGCGATCAATGTGCTGCCAATGGCGCCAAGCATCCAGGGAAGAGGGACTCCAACCAGGGAGGCCAGCCAGCCCCCCAGAGCGGCGATTAATAGACCCAACAGCATAGTGGAGTCCTAACCTTCGAAATGCTGATTTCATAGCCACTTTGTTGAAATTCCCCTGTGGAACTTGCGGAGAATGATAATCTGGTGTCAATCATCATTCAACGGATTGGGAGAAAAAGCATGGTGCGGCGGTCGCCCAAGCCCATGGTTGCGGGCAACTGGAAGATGAATGGCCTGAGCGGATCGCTCAAAGAGGTCCGTTCCGTCATCAAGGCAATAGGCAAAGCGCCGGTAGACTGCGAAGTGTTGCTCTGCCCACCTGCGACGTTGCTGTTATTGGCGAAAGAACTGATCGAAGGGACCAGATTGAAGATTGGTGGTCAGGACTGCCATGCATCGTCTCAAGGTGCGCACACTGGTGATATCTCCGCTGAAATGCTGAAAAACGCAGGCGCCTCCGCAGTTCTGGTCGGGCATTCGGAGCGCCGTAACGATCACAAAGAAACGAATATGGATGTTCGTTCCAAAGCCGCAGCAGCCCATCGTGCGGGTTTGATCGCCGTTGTTTGCGTGGGGGAAACATTAAAGCATCGAGAGAGCCGGCAAACATTGCGAATCGTCGGCCATCAGCTCAAAGGTTCTCTGCCGGAAACGGCCACTGCAAAGAATACCGTCATTGCTTATGAACCGGTTTGGGCGATTGGCACCGGCATGACCCCGACGCTTGGCGACATTGGTGAGATCCATGCACATGTGCGCAAGAAGCTACGGAGGTTGTTGGGTGTTGAACAGGCGAACGCAATGCGGGTTCTCTACGGTGGATCAGTGAAACCCGACAATGCGGCCGAACTGTTATCTGTAGAGAATGTCGACGGTGCGCTGGTTGGCGGCGCTAGCCTGCAGGCAAAAGATTTCTTGAAGATCGTCAATATGTACAGGTGATTGTTAACGGCGTCTGGGATCAGCCCACTGCAGCGACATTTGAGATTGGTTGTATATTGGAATCTGCATTGTTTGCGGGCTGCGCTGATGGACGGGTGGCTGCCGTGCGTGCCAGTGCCGCCTTCTGCACCCAGTCAAAGAACTCATACTGCGGCTGACTGGCTCAGGCTCTCCGAGGAGGATCCCAATCGATGTTCGGCCTGCTTCAGCATGGAAAACAAGGGAGGTTTTCCATGGCAGCAGCTGTTCAACCGAAAGCGGACTTTCTGGGCGATGACCTGCCTTGCACAGCGCGCAAGAGCGAAAATGCGGATCAGACGCGGCAGCTTCTTGCCTTGACGATGGGTCTCGCCGCGCAGCCGCGCGCACCGGCGGCGGGGGCCTGCAGGTGATCCGGGACGGGGTATTGCGCTTCAAGGCCGGCGGCGCGGAGGCCTTGGTGACCCGCAAGGCGCCCGCAAAGACGCCGATCCTGACAGACGAACACCGCACGGCGCTGGCAGCGACTGTTGAGGCGGGGCCACAGCCCGATATCGACGGCATCGGGCGCTGGCGGCGGGTCGATCTGGCGCAGGGGGCGCAGGAGGAACCGGGCGTCCCGGTCAGTCGTCAGACGCCGGGACGGGACCTTCGCGCCATCGGGGTTGCCATGGGGGTCGCCATGGGGTTGGCCAAGCTCTCCGCCCGCCCGGCAGCACGACGCACAGGATGACGAGGCCAGCGAGGCGTTCAACAAAACGTCTGCGACGTCGTCGACCACATCCGCAGCCAATGGGGCGGCACGCCGATAGAGCTCTGGGTTCAGGACGAAGCCCGGATGGGTCAGAAGAACAAACGCACGCGACGCTGGGCGCGGCGGGGGATGCGGCCCCGCGCGCCGCACGATCAGCGGACCGAAGGGGCCTGTCTCTTCGGCGCCCTCTGCCCTGCCAGGGCCAAGGGCGATGGGCGGGTCATGCCCTGGTGCGACACTCACCCCATGGCTGAGCCTCTCAAGCTCATCGGTCAACAGGTCGAGGCCGGGGCACACGCCCTCCTGATCCTTGATCGGGCGGGAGGGCAGACCTCACCCAAATGGGCTGTCCCCGACAACATCACCCTCGTCCCACGGCCGCCAAGGGCACCAGAGGTGAACCCGGTCGAGAACGTCTGGCCGTTCATCGGGGACACTTGGCTTTCGACCCTCGTTTTCAAGCCCTGCGACGACATCGCAGATCACTGCTGCCAAGCCTGGAACCCCCTCATTCATCAACCAGGGCGCGTCATCTCAATCGGAGGGCGCGAATGGGCCCATCGGGTGTGGTCATTAAGCGCTGGTATAAGAGAGTATCTTAGATCTGCCAGCCTAAGAAAAAGACCGTAGACACAAGGCCTTAAGAAAACCTATCCAGAAGTGGCGATTTTCCAGCCTAGTTGCCTTCGGTCTGGGTGTTTTCCGGTTCTTTCTCTGGCTCGGCGAAAAATGCCTTGTAGGCGCTTGCGGCGAGCGTCAGGAAACCTGCTAACAGCAATGCCAATCCAATTGGACGATTCAGGTAACCGGTCCAATCGTAATGTAGCATCTGGATAGCTTGGGCGAAGGTCTGTTCGCCGATTTTGCCCAGGATGAGACCTAACACAATACCAGCGACCGAATAGCCTGTGCGGCGCAAGAAGAAGCCGGCAACACCAGCGACAAACATCACAACCACATCAATCACCAAGCCACGAACAGCGTAAGCGCCAACGGTTGCCAGCATCAGGATCATTGGTGCCAGGAACTGGAAAGGAATTCGCAGAAGGTTGATGATGGTCTTTGTTTCAAGGAAACCAATGAAAAGGATCGACAGATTCGCAAAGAACATGGCAGCGAACACCACCCAAACCAGATCGGCACTGTTCAGGAAGACAAGTGGACCTGGTTCCATATCGTGCATCTGAAACACACCAACCATCATCGCCGTGAGCGCTCCGCCCGGCAGGCCCAGCGCCAGAAGCGGGATCATGGCCGCACCTGTTGCAGCGTTGTTGGCTGTTTCGGATGAAATCACACCTTCAAGTTTGCCCTTGCCGAATTCCCAGCGGTCCTTTGACCAGCGAACGGCTTCGTTGTAGCCCATGAATGCAGCCAGTGTGGCCCCGATACCTGGAAGGATGCCACAGAAGAATCCGATGAGGATCGAACGGACAACGGCGATTTTATGAGCCCAAAGCTCCGCAAAAGACGGGAAGTCGACACTAATCTTCGGTGCTTTGTAGGATCCAATCGCCTTCTTTTCTGCCTGTATCATGATTTCAGACACAGCGAAGAAGCCCAGGATTGTCGGAATGAAGTGAATGCCGGCAAGCAGATAAGGCATGCCAAAGTCATAACGCTCGATACCGCCAACTGGGTCCAGGCCCACGATCGCAATCATCAAGCCGGCAAGAATCGAGAGCCATCCTTTCCAGAGTGTTTTGGCGCCGACGGACGCGGCTACCGCCAGACCGAAGAACACCAAGGCAAAAATTTCAGGCGGACCAAACGCAGAGATGGCCCAATCGGCAATCGGCGCGGTTGCAAGCATCATGATGACCGCAGATACCGTTCCGCCAATTGCAGAGCACATAACAGCGGCACCGACGGCCCGGCCAGCTTGCCCTTTCAGGGTCATCGGGTATCCGTCGAAAGCGGTGGGGGCGTTTTCCGGTGCACCTGGAATGTTGAAAAGGATAGCCGTGATCGCGCCGCCATACACGCCTGTGCAGTAAATCACCGAAAACAGCATGATGCCGTGCTCTGGGCTGAGATGCGCAGTGAACGGCAACAAGATGGCCGCAAGGGTAAGCATACTTACACCAGGGATGGCCCCAAAGAGCATGCCACCTACAACGCCGCCAAAGAAAATGGCTATGCCTACGGGATCACTGAAGAGAGTGGCCGTGCCGTTTACGAAGTTTGTAAATGCGTCCATGTTCTCCTTTCCCGCCGCCCTATTGGAGGATGGTCACAACCCAGTTGCCAAAGTCATAGAAAGGTCTGATGTTGCCGGTGGGAAGTCCCACATACAGCAATTTCACAAACAAGAGCAGCAGCAGCCCAAAGACGAGCGCTGCAATGCCCGTCATTAATTTAATGCGCCGCTCCCCCATGAGGTACATGACGCCAAGAGCGAATACCGGAGCTGTTGCATAGAAACCAAAGTCTTCGAGCAATGCGCCGAAGAAAATGGACAGCGTCAGCATGCCGCCGACCTGGTTGCGATAGGCCATATACCCAAATAACACCAGCAACGGTGCCGCCGTCATCAATTTGATCGGCCCCAATCCGTCAGCCGGCAGGCCCATCATCCCGCCAAAGAAATCGGGAACGCGCATATAGACGAATGGCAGTGCCAGCATGGTGAATGTGTGTGCATACCAGGTCAAACTGGAGTGATCTTCGGGTGCGGCGACGCTGTCATCAGCCGCCTTGTTCAGCTTCGTGGCAACGGTGTCGTCACCGCGCTTCCAATAATAAGCAAGCTGACCAATTGCAGCCAGCGCCATCAGGAGCATGATCGCGCGGGGCCAGCCGCTTGCCCCAAATTTGTAAATTTCGATCTCTTTGTCGAATTCAAACGAAAAAATAAAAAGTATCAGGCACAGCCCAAGCCAGAGCCCGGCTTCAACCAAATGACCGGTTTTTAGATTGCCCATCCCTTAAGACCCCGCATACATGTACCGGGTTTGAAATGGCCCCGGCGGAATGTTCCACCGGGGCCAATCGGTTATCCAGAAGCGCGAGCGCTTATTTCACTTCAAGGCCCATCGCCTTGTACACTTCGCGATACTGCTTGACTGTCGTATTGATCAGCTCTTTGGAACCAGTTGTGTCGCGATAGCTTTCGATCAAGGTCATGAACTTGCTTTCGTTGAACTTCTGGTAGCCGGCGTCGCAATAGGCTTTCTGGAAGGCCCATTGCAGCCATGCGAGACGGTCAGCTGGAATGCCCTTCTTCACATAAAAGCCGCGGAAGCGGAACAATGGATCAAATGTCAATCCGGCGTCCGTAAGGCTGGGTATGTCTGCGAATGCTGCTGGGCGCTCTTTCAGGATTGTCAGGATTGGCTTGAAGCGGCCTGCATCCAGGAACTTGCGAACATCACCCGGCTGCTCGAACAGGGCATCAACCTGGCCACCAGCAAGTGCACCGTAGCGAGGAGCGCCTTTGTCAAACGAGATTTGCTGGATCTTCATGCCCGTTGCGTCTGTGATGAACTTCATCGTGACACGTTCCATGGAACCTTCTTTCGAAACGTTCGCAATGGTGGCTTTGCCGTCCTGCTTCTTCACCCAATCCACAAATGAATTCCAGTCTGTGTAACGGGTCTCATTCTTGCGGATGTAAATCTGCGAGAATGTGATTTGGGATGTGACCAAAGGCACAAGATCCTCAGCAGGGTTCGGGCGACCGGAGTCCAGAGCATGCGCGGAAGAGGCATCATCGATGTGCTCAAGAACGGTGTACCCATCAGCTGGCGTTGCCATGTAAGCCGTCATACCAACTGTACCTGAACCGCCAGGTTTATGATCGCGGTTAATGGATACGCCGGTCACCGCTGTCACAGCAGTTGCCATGGCCTGAGCCACTTGGCCCGAACCGCCGGCCGGGCCGTAAGGCACGATCATGGTTAGCGCGCGTGCTGGATAGTCACCAGCCTTGTCGCGTTTCGCTGGCAGGCCGTCCGTCGCGCACATGGCAAGCGCTGTGCCGCCCGCAACAGTAAGCGCGATGGCCGCTGTGGCCGCGACGGTGAGGTATTTCGTGAATTTCATTTGGTCTTCTCCCTTTAGGTAACCCCAATTGGTTTTGTTGCAAAAGTTCCCATATGATATTGGACACATTTTGCGAATGAAGCAATGATTGTCCGCTCCGTTCTCCCTTGAATTTCCAACCTTCGTTTTGCTGGTCAGTGATTTCAAATTTTGCTATAATCGGGACGGCACATTCAGATTTTCAGAATTTTCTACGAGAGTCAATCAAGAACTGAAGTGAGGCTATGGCGGGTCCAGTTGGAGGAGAAAGAGGTTCGGCGCTGGAAAAGGCGTTGGATATCCTCGGGAAGATTGCCCGCAGCGAACGTGCGATTGGTCTGGCTGAGCTTTCAGAGCTGGTTGAATTGCCGCGGCCGACCATCCACAGAACTCTTCAACAACTTATCGAAGCAAAGCTGATTCTGCGTGCGCCGCAGAAAGACCGCTACGTCGTTGGTCCTGCGCTCATGCAGCTTTCGGTGGATGCTTTGACAAGTGTGAATGCTCGCCCCCCAATCCGCTCGATTCTCAACGATCTGGTCAATGCAACCCAGGAGACTTGCAACGTGGGTGTCCTGGACCAGAACGAAGTTGTCTATATTGAACGTGTAGAAGGTATTTCGCCGCTTAGATTGCAATTGCAGGCTGGCAGCCGTGTGCCTTTTCATTGCACCGCCATCGGAAAACTACTCGCAGCCGAGCAGCACAAGAACGTACGTACACGCCTTCTCAATGCGATGCCGCTTGAACGGTTCACAGAGAGAACACTTGGCAGCGCTGAAGAACTAGAAAAGGAATTCTCTGAAATCAGAGCGGACAGCTTTTCCTTCAACAACGAGGAGTTTGTTGAAGGATTGACGGCGATCGCCGTTCCTATTTCGGATCAAGCGGGCAAGGTTGTTGCTGCGTTGTCCGTTCATGCGTTGCAGATCAGGATGCCGAAGGACAAAGCTGTTTCCTACCTTCCCGGCATGCACGAAAAGGCAAAATTGATCTCGCAAGCCTGGTTTTTGAACGAGGGTTATTAAGAGACGACTCGGGTTGACTTGCGTACGAAAATCTGGAAAGCTGAATGAGATATTCCAATTATAGCTGAATTTCGATTGCTGAGTCGTTCCAGACGATGCCACGACAAAGCATGAATTTTGTATGAGGTCAGGACGATGGCAGCCGTAGAAGCACAGAAATCTGACGAGAAACCAGATGTGAAAGCCAGCATTGACGCACTTATGGCTCGGGGCCGGGCGGCAATGGACGCTTTTGACAATCACGATCAGGCGAGGATCGACGAAGCCGTAACCGCACTGGCTTGGTCGATTTACAAGCCTGAGAATGCCGAAAACCTGGCAGTGCTGGCTGTGGAAGACACAGGGCTCGGCAATGTTCCATCAAAGATTATCAAGAACACGCGCAAGACGTTCGGTACTTTGAGGGATCTATCCCGTGTCAGGACGACCGGTATCATCGAGGATAATCCCGAGACCGGCCTTGTGAAATACGCCAAGCCGGTTGGTGTTGTTGCGGCAGTCTGCCCGTCCACCAACCCTGCGGCAACGCCGGTAAACAAGGCCATGATGGCCGTAAAGGGTGGGAATGCAGTGGTGATTGCACCCTCTCCGGCGGGTTACAACACCACCAAAAAGACGGTTGATCTGATGCGCGCCGAACTGAAGAAGGGAGGGCATCCTGAAGATCTGGTGCAGATCCTGCCTTCGCCGGTTTCCAAGGAATTGACGCAAGGACTGATGGAAGCGTGCGATCTGGTCGTCTGTACAGGCTCCCAGAACAATGTGAAGCGCGCCTATTCTAGTGGTACCGTTGCGATTGGCGTCGGGGCAGGCAATGTGCCGGTGATCATCGATTCAACAGCAGACCTGGATGACGCGGCGGAAAAGATTTGCGCTTCCAAGATCTTTGACAATTCAACGTCCTGTTCTTCGGAGAATTCTGTCATCATCCTGAATGATGTGTATGAAGATGCAATTGCAGCGCTTCAACGCGCTGGCGGCTACCGTGCGTCCGGTGAAGAAAAGCAGAAGGTCATTGATACGCTCTGGGTCAATGGCAAGCTTAACCGTCATGTGATCGCCAAGGATGCGGATGTGTTTGCCGATGCGGCAGGCCTGGCTGGTGAAGCAAAGTCCTGCAAATTCTTCATGGTTGAACATGAGGGTATCGGCACAGACGAACCACTTTCAGATGAAAAGTTGGCTCTTGTTCTGACTGTTTATCGCGCCAGCGACTTTGCCGATGCCAAAGACAAGGTCTCTCGTATTCTGGATGTGAAGGGCGTTGGCCATTCCTGCGGTATCCACACCAATACACCTGCACATGCCACTGAACTCGCCGAAGACCTCAAAGTCGTCCGCGTCCTGGTCAATCAGGCGCATACCTTCGGTAATGGCGGCAGTTTCAACAATGGTTTGAACTTCACGCTTTCCATGGGCTGCGGCACCTGGGCGGGCAACTCCATCTCCGATAATCTCAACTACTCCCATTTCATCAACATCACGCACCTGGTACGCACTGTTGAGGAAGACAAGCCGTCTGAAGAAGAGCTCTTCGGCGATTACTGGGCAAAATACGGAAAATAACCCCCGATGAATTTTGAAGAATTTGCAGCCAAGCCACTGCTGAAAGCGGCTGGTATTGCTGTTCCGCCAAGTGCGCTGGCGCATTCGGCTGAAGAGGCGGCGAAAGCTGCAGGCGAGATCGGTGCTTGCGTGGTCAAGGCGCAGGTGCCCACAGGTAGACGTGGCAAGGCAGGCGGCATTGCGTTGGCAGGCTCTCCCGAGGAGGCTCGCGGGGAAGCTGAACGCATTCTCGCGCTCAAGATCGGTGAGTTTGATGTTGAGAAGGTGCTGGTTGAGGCTCAGGTGCCGATCGCGACCGAGCTTTATGCTGCGATCCTCAATGATCCGGTGACCAAAGGGCCGCTCATCCTGTTTTCACCTGAAGGCGGGATGAATATCGAAGAGATTGCGGAAAATCATCCGGACAAGCTCATGCGCTGCATGGTGGATATCCGGAAGGGTTTCGATCGCCCGGTAGTCGAGGCGAGTCTTCCGGCTCTAGGTGATGTCGACAAGGACAAACTCGTTGACCTCCTGGAGAAACTCTACGGCGTTTACACGGCCAATGATGCGGAACTGCTTGAGATCAATCCACTTGTGCTGACCAAGGATGGCGATCTGATTGCGCTGGACTGCAAATTCACGCTCGATGATTCCGGGGTGAAGCGGCAGGAAGAGCTGGCGAAATCCGGCACACCCGACAAATACACGGGCCTTGAATTGAAGTCCCACGAGGTGGGGCTGAAATACATTGAGCTGGATGGCAACGTGGGCGTGCTCGCCAATGGGGCAGGGGTGACCATGACCACCATGGATGCCATCAGCCACTATGGCGGCAAGCCGGCCAACTTCCTGGAGATTGGCGGTGAAGCGTACAGGCTCTCCAAGGAAGCGTTAGAGATTGTCCTCGCCAATCCGGACGTCAAATCCCTGATGGTCAACTTCTGCGGGGCCTTTGCACGTTGCGATGTGATGGCTGAAGGCGTGGTTGCGGCCTGGAAAGAGCTGAACCCGGACATCCCCGTGTTCTTCACCATTCATGGCACCGGCGAAGACGAAGCCATCGCCATGGTACGCGAAGGGCTGGGGCTTGAACCCTATGAGTTTATGGATGACGCGGTTAAGGCCGCCGTGGAGGCAGCACAATGATCGTTCGCGGCAATGAAACCGTCATCGTCCAGGGCATCACAGGACGTCAGGGCACGTTCTGGGCCGGACGCATGGCCGAGTACGGAACGAAGGTCATCGGTGGTGTGAACCCGAAGAAAGCCGGGCAGGAGCACATTGGCCGCCCTGTCTGGGGCTCGGCCGTTGACGCAGCAAACGAGACTCAGGTCGACGCAACAGTTCTTTTCATCCCCCCACTCGGCGTGAAGGCCGCGGCGCTGGATGCGATCAACGCGGGCATCAAGAAGATGGTCGTGATGACTGAGCACGTGCCAGTGCAGGACGTTATGTACTTCCTGGCGGCTGCGAAGGAAGCTGGCTGTAAGGTTATCGGGCCCAACACAGCTGGTCTGGTGACCGCTGGCGAGTGTTTTGTCGGTTTCATGCCGGCGTTCAACCCGACCATTTTCAAGCAAGGCAATGTGGGTGTGATCTCGCGGTCCGGCAGCCTGGGGACGATGGTTTGCCTCAACTTGGTTCAAGGTGGGCTTGGTATCTCTACCTTCATCGGTATTGGCGGCGACCCGGTGATCGGCACCACGACCAAGGACGCGCTGGTTGCTCTCGATAATGATGAGCGCACAGAAGCCATTGCGATGGTCGGTGAGATTGGCGGCGGTATGGAAGAAGAGGCGGCCGAGTACGCCAAGACCATGTCGAAGCCAATTGCAGCCTTCATTGCTGGGGCCGCTTCTCCTCCCGGCAAGAAGATGGGGCATGCAGGTGCCATTGTGATTGGTAACGTTGGCTCGTATGCGGGCAAAAAAGCGGCCCTTGAAGCAGGTAGTGTTGCTGTTGTACCGACGCCATCGGGCATTGTGGAAGCGCTCAAGGCGAACATGTAGCTTGCATGCACATGGCGCTCAATCAAGTGTCATGCGCATGTCCGGACCAGCGAAACTGAATCCCATCTTTTCGTAAAATGGCTGATTGCAGTGGAACTGCATAGAGGCCGGTCTCGATGCAGCCCCGGGCGCGCGCCGCATCGACAACGGCTGAGATCAACCTAGCGCCAACGCCCTTGCCACGAGCGGCTTCGTTGACGATGAGCTCTTCGACCTGGGCGTATTCGCCATCGTATCTCAGGGCGAGATTGAAGGAAGCGCTGACCAGACCCAGAGGACCGCTCTCATCTTCGGCGAGCAGCACGCAGCCCGGTCATTCTTGCCTCGTAACCAAGTTTACCCATTGGTTAGTGCACGGAGTAGAATCATGCTAGGTTAACACCTGTCTTTTTTGATGGGAGCAACACTCATGGTTCTAAGCGCACCAACACAGATCGTTTTTATTATCGCGGTTGTCATCGCTATCCTTGCCGCTCTGGCTGCTTTGGGGATCTTGCCGTTCATTCCAATTCCACCTGTTTGGCTGATGGCAATTGCCTTTATCTTGCTTGCTTCGGGTTGCTTGCTCGAAGGGATGTAGCACCCCGGCGTCTCGCGGCGCCCGTGGATGATTAAGCCGATCTTGGCCACTGGAATTTCCGGTGGTAAGGAGCGGCTTTTTTTGTGCTAGGTAAAGGCAACCATACACGCGGGCAGGAGGCGAGAAGCAATGCCGAACGGCGAAATAGTCTGGACTTATTTTGAAGGCGAGTGGCACGAAGGCAATGTGCCAGTGCTGCGCGCTTGCGATCAGGCAACGTGGAACGGGACCCTTGTGTTCGATGGTGCCCGTCAGGCCAATGGGGTGATCCCTGACCTGGATCTCCATTGCGCACGGATCAACAGGTCGGCGCAGGCGATGGATATGTTTCCCACACAAACGCCCGAGCAGATCTCGGAGATCATTCGTGAGGGACTGACGAATTTTGCCCCGGATGCCGCTGTTTACATCCGGCCCATGTACTGGCCGATTGAGCCGGGACCTGGCTTTATCACGGTAGATCCGGAATCCGTTGGCTTTGCGATTGGCCTTGAACAGGTGCCGATGCCCGATGACACTGCAACAGCAACTCTGACGACAACCCGCTTCTGCCGTCCCTTGCAATCCATGGCGACCGTGGAAGCGAAAGCGGCTTGCCTCTATCCGAACAATGGCCGGATGCTGAAAGAGGCGCTGAAGAAGGGGTTCGGCAATGCGCTCGTTGGTGATGCCATGGGGAACGTGGCAGAAACGGCCACCTCAAACATCTTCATGGTGAAGGACGGAGAGATATTCACCCCCATCCCGAACGGCACCTTCCTCAATGGCATCACGCGCCAACGGCACATTGGTCTGCTACGTGACTCAGGCCGGACGGTTCATGAAGCGGTGCTCAGTTTTGACGACTTTCACGGCGCCGATGAAGTCTTCATGTCCGGCAACCTGGCCAAGGTGACTCCCGTGACTGTGTTTGACGAGACCAACTACCAAGTCGGCCCGGTCACCCGTCAGGCGCGGGAACTCTATTGGGATTGGGCCATGTCGGCATAGGAAATTCACACAGCTTTTGCCGAAGGGATCGCTGAAAACGACAATATAAAGGAGCGACCCATGGCTGACGGCGACAAGGTTTTTGCCGGTTCAATTCCGGAGAATTATGATACTTGGCTGGTGCCTTTGATATTCGAGGAATACGCATCGGATCTGGCGGAACGCATTGCGGCTTTGGACCCCGATGCTGTGCTGGAGGCTGCGGCAGGAAGCGGCGTGGTCACACGGGCGCTGGCGCTAGTGCTTGGGCCTGAAACGCGCTATGTGGTGAGTGATCTCAATCAGCCTATGCTTGATCGTGCTGCTTCTCAACAAGCATCAGACGACAGAATCCGGTGGCAGCAGGCGGACGCGCCTGAATTGCCTTATGAGGACGATACGTGCAACGTGGTTTGTTGCCAGTTCGGCGTCATGTTCTTTCCGGACCGCGTTGCCGGTTATCGCGAGGCCCGAAGGGTGCTCAAACCAGGAGGGAAATTTATTTTCAATGCCTGGGATGCCATCTCGGAAAATGTGTTCGCTGATATTGTGGCGGAAACCGCTGGCGCGATTTTCCCCGATGATCCGCCGCTGTTCCTTGCGCGTACGCCGCATGGTTATAACGATATAACGGCTATTCGAGCAGACGTTGAAGCGGCGGGTTATTCGGATATTCAAATCGAAACCATCGCCAAAACCAGTAAAGCCGACAGTGTGTCAGCACCGGCGATTGCCTATTGTCAGGGAACGCCTCTGCGCACTGAAATCGAAGACCGCAATGCAAACCTGCTTCAGCACATAACCGGGCAAGCCAGTGCCGCTATTGAAGAGCGATATGGTGCGGGACCTGTCGTCGCAAAGATACAGGTTCATGTGGTGACCGCACTGGCTTAGGGTCCGGACCCTCGGCTACTGAGTGAGAACCATCTTTCAAGAGGAACCCATGCAATGACAGCCAATCTTGTGAACCGCCGGGTGGTCCTTTCGAGCAGGCCGAAAGGGGTGCCGCTAACGGAACACTTCACGGTTGATGAGGTTGCCGTACCGGAGCTGGGGGAAGGGGAGTTTCTGGTAAAAACGGACTACTGGTCCGTCGATCCGGCCATGCGCGGCTGGGCGAACGATGCGCCGAATTATCTGCCGCCGGTGGAAATCGGAGCGGCCATGCGCTCCTTTGCTGTGGGGGAAGTTGTTGCCAGCCGCAGTCAGGATTATGCGGAGGGCGATCATCTGTTGGACATGTTTGGCTGGCAGCGTTTCTCCATCAGCGATGGCAGCAATGTGGACCGCAAAATTGAAGAAACAGACCTGCCAGCATCACTGACGCTCGGGCTTTTGGGCCTGAACGGGATTACCGCTGCTTCTTTGGAAGAACCCAGTGTTGCGGGTGCGGAAAGTGGTTTTGGAATGAGTGCGCGAGCGCCTTTCTGATCAGGCTTTTTGCGTTTGCTGCGGTGCAGGAAAGCCCTTTGCTGATTTGCGGAGGTTTTGGGCGGTTGCGGCGCGCAGGAATTCATCATTTGCGCCGCAGGGGCCGGGTAATCGCAATCTGCCGAGGCCGAGGAGGCGTTTGAGGTGGGCAAAGAGCCTCTCGACCTTCTTTCCGAGTTTCATCGAGATGTCGTATTGGCGGGTCTTGGCTATTTCGCGAGCGACTTGGCGAGCGACTTGGCGGGCCTCTTCATGTTCTTCACGGGTGATCTTGCGGGCCTCTGCTTTCGGGCAGCCTTTTATCTTTGATGGGCAGGCCTGACAGGTGTGCTTCAGCGCCTGATACTTCGCGACGCCCTTGCCCGTCGGACCGCGGTTCGGATCGGAACAGTTCCGGCGCAACTGCTTTAGCGCTTCGCCTTCCGGACAGAGCTATTGGTTGTTCTCAGCGTCCCATTCGAAATCAGCACAAGACCCTGTGCCATCCTTGCGACTAGCCTGGTCGAGCCCTGGGATGTGGGGTTTGATGTCGCGTCTCACCAGCCAATCCAGCCTTGGACCTGATCCACAGGCGGCCGTCCGCAATAAGCTGCTCAGGATGGAGAGCAAATTTATCCTTGACCCGGTCTGACCTTGAGCGCACGCAGCCAACCTCAGCTTGTCGGATCGATCTGCTCGCCTCAACACCGACGATCACGCTGGGGTCAGTGTCAATCAGAGAGTTCGTGGAACAGGCAAAGATTGCAGGACCTTTACGGGCTGCTGTCCACTGACTGGACGGGTCGGAATGTGATGTGAACTCAGGCTCAACAGTCGTTGCTGCCCCAAAGGCGGCATCATCCAGGACTTCCAAATATGCCTTCACCGCGCGGGGCGCCTCTCCTGGATCAATGGCGCTGCGATCCCACTCTTCCCCGGGCCTGGAGTTCTGCTTGTTGGCGTCGGCTTCAATCAAACCGCCATCCGCCGCAAAACGCTGACCGCTTGACAGACCGGCAGAAATGCACCGCGCTACGGTCATCTCGAAGAGGGGCCGCAGCAAATCACTGTCGCGGAACCTGCCATGACGGTTCCTGGAAAAAGTGCAATGATCCGGCACAGCGTCTGTCAGATCGAGACGACAGAACCAACGATACGCCAAGTTCGGATGCACCTCTTCGCAAAGCCGCCGCTCTGACCGGACCCCCAGGCAATACCCGACCAGCAGCAGGCGGATCAGCACCTCGGGATCAAGTGAAGGACGACCAGTATGACTATAGAAATCCGCCAGATGCCCACAGAGGCTGCTGAGATCAACAAACCGATCTATTGAGCGCAGAAGGTGATCTTTCGGTACAGGATCCTCAAGCGAAAACTCATAAAACAGCGCAGCTTGTGCTTCTTTCTTCGGTCCTGACATCGCCATCAAACCCCTCCAGCAATACAAGAATTGAAGCAGCGATCAGCACACCAAGCAAGAAGAGTTTTTCAACAAAATTAACTGAGATCGGACTTTCTGGGCGATGACCTGCCTCGCACAGCGCGCAAGAGCGAAGAGGCGGATCAGACGCGGCAGCTTCTTGCCTTGACGGTGATCCTCGACGGTGGGTCTCGCCGCGAGGCCGCGCGCACCGGCGGCGGGGGCCTGCAGGTGATCCGGGACGGGGTGTTGCGCTTCAAGGCCGGCGGCGCGGCGGCCCTGGTGACCCGCAAGGCGCCCGCAAAGACGCCGATCCTGACAGACGAACACTGCACGGCGCTGGCAGCGACTGTTGAGGCGGGGCCAAGGCCCGATATGGACGGCATCGGGCGCTGGCGGCGGGTCGATCCGGCGCAGGGGGCGCAGGAGGAACCGGGCGTCCCGGTCAGTCGTCAGACGCCGGGACGGGACCTTCGCGCCATCGGGTTCGCCATGGGGGTCGCCATGGGGTTGGCCAAGCTCTCCGCCCGCCCGCAGCACTCCGCACAGGACGACGAGGCCATCGAGGCGTTCAACAAAACGTCTGCGACGTCGTCGACCACATCCGCAGCCAATGTGGCGGCAAGCCGATAGAGCTCCGGGTTCAGGACGACGCCCGGATGGGTCAGAAGAACAAACGTACGCGACGCCGGGCGCGGCGGGGGACGCGGCCCCGCACGCCGCACGATCAGCGGACCGAAGGGGCCTGTCTCTTCGGCGCCATCTGCCCTGCCAGGGCCAAGGGCGACGGGCGGGTCATGCCCTGGTGCGACACTCACCCCATGGCTGAGCCTCTCAAGCTCATCAGTCAACAGGTCGAGGCCGGGGCACACGCCCTCCTGATCCTTGATCGGGCGGGAGGGCAGACCCTTACCCAAATGGGCTGTCCCCGACAACATCACCCTCGTCCCACGGCCGCCAAGGTCACCAGGGGTGAACCCGGTCGAGAACGTCTGGCCGTTCATCCGGGACACCTGGCTTTCGACCCTCGTTTTCAAGACCTGCGACGACATCACAGATCACTGCTGCCAAGCCTGGAACACCCTCAGGCATCAACCAGGGCACGTCATCTCAATCGGAGGGAGGGCGCGAATAGGCCCATCGGGTGTGATCATTGAGCACTGGTATGAGTTCCTATCTTGAATGGTGCCCTGATATCCTCAGCACCACACCTCTGCTCGAGGCTCTGCATGAGCGGATTTTGTCCGAACCCGACATAGCCAGCTATCTTCAATCAGAACAGAGATATCCCATGGCTGGCGATGAGTATGTGATTGATGTGGCCAGCGTACTTCAACGGGCGCTGCCGCCGCACATGCCTGATGCAAACAGGTTTGTTGTGAACGGTTAAGCCGCTCACTCGCCATCCTTGAAATTCTGGATGGAGTAGAGCGCCTTTGCACCGAGATAGCCACCATGATGGCGCACGGCGTAGTCTGCCTTGGTAAACTTGTTGCGCTTCACCTGCAGGCAAATCAGGATATCCCCCACCACAGACATTATGGTGGTCGACGTGGTCGGTGTCAGACCAAGCGGGCAGATTTCATCCTGCCCGCCTGTGAACAGAACCTCATCCGCCATTTCCGCAAGCGGCGAATCGGCTGCGCCAGTCATGGTGATGATCGGCATATTGGTGATGAACTTCCGGGCAAGACTGATCAACTCGAGAATTTCCCGCGTTTGGCCCGAGTTCGAAAGCGCCAGAAGGACATCGTTCTCAGCAACCACACCCAGATCGCCATGCACCGCTTCCAGTGGATGCAAAAAGATCGCTGGCGTTCCGGTTGAGCAGAATGTCTTGGCCATCTTGCCGGCCACCTCACCTGCCTTGCCCACACCGGTTGTAATAAGCTTTCCACGCTTCTGGTTGCAAGACTGGTAGATGATCTCCGTGACGGCGCCAAAAGGATTGCTGCGCGGGATCGCATCAATTGCGCGGGCTTCCTGACTGATCGCGTTTTCGACGAACTGGTCAACGTCCAACAGAGACCCATCGGCAAGATCATTCAGAGCGCTCGCAGACACAGAACCGGGTTTGCTCATTTCGGCATTGCCCCTTTTAGCAATAACGTCAGATCGGATTTAGACCACGCAGATAGCGCAGACGCTCGAAAAACAAAAGCCGTTTCTCTCAAGTTTTCCCGCGATTGGCGAGCATCCTGCCTGCTGGGCGGAAATTTGACAATCGATCAATCAGGCCATTGCGGGGATGATAGGATCGATCAATGTCCGCATATGTGTCCAACTGCAAAGAAACCTCGGGGCAGGCTGAACCAACTTTAAGCGCCTTTTCGATGCGCGTTGCGATCAGATCATCGTCGAAATTGGCGTCCGCCGGATTGTTCGTAGCCAGTTTAATGATGGCGGCAATCCTGAGCTTAGTTTCTTCGGCCCAGGTCTGCATTTCTGACAACGTGACTTCGAGATCATCCTCCAGAGCCACCTGGAACACGACGCCTTCAATTTTGGCCTCCAGCGCGTTTTGCCTGATCGTTGCAAGCAGCCCATTACGGTCATCACATTTGAAGCCGGGGCTCACACTGTGCGCAAACCGGGAGCCGCGTTTGGGCTCATGCGCGGAAGAATGGAACTTGCCCACATAGACCGGAGGACCGCCAGCTCCATCGAAAGCTTTCAGATCATCGACCAGATCCGACATGTCATTCTCACCTGAGACAAACTCAACTGCATCTATCAAGTGAGCGTTCTCACAACAGGCCGTCCACTGCACAGCATTGGCCACACCAGGGAGGAAAAAATTAAAACGAATTCCAGCCGACGCAAAATCCAGCACCCTTGCCCCGTACTCGTCGTCCAGCAAATCAGCAAGCGGCGTTCGCACCTGCGTTACACCCATCTGCCAGAGCCGTAACAGGCAATAGTCATCCCGCGACCTTTTCCGGCCAAATTCCTCCATTGGCCCGTTGTAAGGCAAGTCCGTCGCCCGTGCCCAAGCGTGTCTTATATGCACGGTTATAGCGGTCGGTTCCGGATTAGCGGAAACCGGATCCGGCTGCATCAGCTCTTCTCCTTCTTCCAGACCTCGTCCATCAGTGGGGATCACTCGCAACCGATGGCCGTCTTCAAACACATCGACCAGAGCATAACTGAACTTCCCGGTATCGTCGCGGCCATATTCGGACGCCGGACCTACCCGGTAAAGCTCGCTGAAATCCTGTCGGATGAAACTGGTTGGCGGCAGGCAATAGAGCTTTGTCTCTGCCACACGGTTGAAGAAAAACTGGTGCACGTGCCCGGAGAAAACGGCTTCCACACTGTGCTTCCCGATCATATCAAGAAACCATTTCCGGCTTTCTGGTGTGTAGTTGTCATAATGCAGCGGCTCATCTGGCGTGTCGATGAAGGGCGGATAATGCGAAAACACAAGCGTTCGTTTGTCAGCGTTCTCTGCCAGATCAGCCTCCAACCAATCGCGCTGCACCGCTTCCAGTTCGCTTCCCGACCCCACCAGCGATGAGTTGATCAAGGCAATATGGATGTCGCCATGTTCGAAACTGTAATGCCCGTTGCCGAAGAACCGGCTGAAGAGCTCTGCAGTCTCCTTAGTGACGGGGCCTGCCGGTGACCCCTTCATTGGTTTGTCGCCGATGTCGTGGTTGCCTGGCACGAAATGCAGGTTGTTTCCTAGTAGCTCGAAGATCTTCAGCGCTTCCTGCGCTGCGGCCTCGTACGTTGGCAGATGCGGCAGAGGATGCACCATATCGCCCAGATGGATCGTAAACTCAGGGTTATGACGGGCGATTGCAACAGCGGCATGCCGCGCCCTGACATTTGCAAGGTCATTCACCGGAAACGGCGAGGATTGATCACCGCCCGGCGGGCGAATATGGGTGTCTGTGATTATCGCGAAAGTAAAGAGTCGCCAGCCCATTTCGCTCATCTCATTCTCCTGCCAAAATGTTCGATTTGCCCTTGATCCGTTGATAGGCCATTGCCCCGGCCGTCAAGGCCGTAAGCCCCCAGAAAAACCAGGTGATGTAACTTCGCACAAAGATCGAGAAGTCGCCTTTTCCCAGCAACAAGGATTGTCGGAAATTGTCCTCCAGCAATGGCCCCAGAATAAACGCGATCAGGAAGGGCGCTGCCGGGATCCCGAGAAGCCGCATCCCGTATCCAACAATCCCCATAATGAACATGACCAGCACGTCAAAGATGGTGTTGTTGATGGCATAGGCGCCAAAGACGCAAAGCACGAGGACGACCGGAAACAGAATCCGGTGCGGCACGTCTGCGATCTTCGCAATCGCCTTTATCGAGAGCTTCCCAACAACAAACAGATAAGCCGAACTCAGCATGATCCCCATGAAGAGCGCGTAGATCAGGTCGATATTGTCCTGAAACAACAACGGCCCGGGCCGGAGACCATGGATCATGAAGGCCCCGAGAATGATGGCGGTGATAATGTCGCCAGGCACACCAAGCGCCAGCAAGGGGATAAGCGTAGCTCCGGCAACACCGTTATTGCCTGCTTCAGCGGCTGCGACGCCTTCCAGCTCGCCTTTACCAAAATTGTCACCATTGGGCGATGTGCGCTTTGCCTCGCTATAGGACAGAAAAGCAGAAGGCGCCCCGCCAATACCTGGAATCGCTCCGAGCATCACGCCGATAAAGCTGCCACGCACGATGCTCTTGAAGTATTTACAATAATCCGCAAACGACGCCTGGGTTCCAGCAAGTGCTGACTGAACGTGCGGTTTGACCTTCGTGCCAAAGAAATTGAAGACCTCGGGCAGAGCAAAAAGTCCGATCAGCACGGGAATGAAGTTCAAACCGCTCATCAGCTGATACTCGCCAAAAATGAAGCGGTTCGATCCGTAAATCAGATCCAGCCCGACGGTTGCGAGGATCAGCCCCAAACAAGCTGAACCTAACCCCTTCAAAAGGTCATCTCCTGAAACGCCAGCGATGATGGTCAGGGAGAACACGATCAGCGTGAAGAACTCCGGAGGCCCGAAACGCAAGGCAAAGCTCGCAAGAATGCCGGCAAAGAAAATCAGCGACAAATTCGAAATGAAATCCGCCGTGCACGACGAATAAAGCGCCATGTCCAAGGCCCGTCGCGCTTCACCTTTTTGGGCCAGCGGATACCCGTCCAGTCCCGTACATGATGCTGCGGGTGTCCCTGGCGCATTGATCAGGATCGCCGTGATCGATCCACCATACAGACCGCCTTTGTAAACTCCCAACAGAAGAAGAATGCCCGTCACGGGGGACATCGTGAAGGTGAATGGCAATGCGAGCGCCACCCCCATCGGCGTCGTCATTCCAGGGATCGCGCCGACAATGGTCCCAAAGACAACACCAATAAAGAGAGCGATGGCATTGTCAATCGTGGCGAACAAAACGAAGGCATTGGCTATGGTTTCAAGCATGCGCTTAGATCTTCAGCAAAAGGGGTTCAAGAATGCCGCTGGGAATAGGAATTCCTGCCGCTTTGGTGAAAAAGATGTAGAGAGCCACAGGCACCCCAACAGATATGCAGGCAATCAACACCGGCCGGCGCTCCCCCGCCAGCAACATGAGCAGCACAAGCGCAATCGCCCCGGCGAGAACCAGCCCCAAATAGTCAAGCGAGCTGTAGAGCGCGAATGTGCCTGCAATAACCAGCCCGGAACGCCACCAGATAATGCCAGAGAAAAGGCTTGCTGCTTCCTCGTCACTCGAGCTCCGGTTGAGCCATCCCCGAATGAGCATGGCAGCACCCAAGGCCGCCAACGCAAGACAAATGATTCGAGGCCAATAAGCAGGCGCCAGGGCAGATAATTCCACATTGCCCGGCTCGTCGATACCGATCGGGATCAGGATAAAGACAACAAACAATCCTCCAATCAGGTAAAATAAGCCGGCGAGCATGCCAACGTCTTGAAGTTGTTTCATCTGATGCCTCCCTCCCCTTTTGCCCGCCGTCAGGCAGCAATCAGTTTCTCGATATCCAGCGTGTGCGTGTAGACGAATGCATCCAGCCCAAGCCACACTGCCGACTGATCTGTAGTGATCTGGCTGACCTTTACCGGCCATTCCTCACAGTTCGGCCGCAAATGCCGAAGTGTTTCGTAAACACCTTCCAGAAAAACAGGATGCCGCGAAGTTTCACCCGCCAGCAAAACAAGCTCTGGCCCGAGGATGACGCTGAGATGATCCACAGCGTAACCCATCTGCCGCCCCGCCTGCCGGAACGCCTCATCAACCTCCGGCAGGTCCTCTTTTTCATATCGCGCCAGCGAACGAAGCCGCGCTCCCAGATCACCATCATCTGTTGAACCGGACACCGTCAGCGCCGACAACTTCTTGACTATGGATATGCCCGAAGCAGTCACATCCAGGCACCCTCGCCCTCCGCAGCTACAGGGTGTTTGATCGCTCCCTGAGGTCAAATGAGAGATCTGACCAACCGCGTTCGATGGTCCCGTCAACACATGACCATCAGACACAACACAGCCTCCCAGCCAAAGACCGTTGTTGATCAGCACAATGTTGTTCAGTCCCCGCGCTGCACCACGCCACATCTCGGCTGTCAGCAATGCAACTGGACGGCGCTCCACCCGGACTGGCATTCCGAGCGCACGCTCAAATGTCGGTCCAAGCGGTAACGCGCCCCACCCCAGCGGTTCCGACTCAATCAAGTTTCCCGTCTCGGGATCAGGAATACCTGCCACCGAGATCCCGCACCCCACGATCCGTCTCTTGCCGATCCCACTTTCATCGATCTGCTCCCGGGCCATACTGGTCATGGCTGAAATGACAGCGTTTGGATTTTCTAGTGGTATGTTTTCAAGACTGCGCTGGCAAACAATCTGCCCACGGCTATCACTGATTGAAACCGACTTCACGTTGGCGGTAAGTGCGACAGCAACAACAAATGCCCCGTTGTCCTCCAGTTCCAGGCAGATGTTCCGTCGTCCGACCTGCCCCTTTGTTTCGATGCTCTCGCCTTCTTTAACCAAACCTGCATCGATGAGTTCTCGTGTGATCCGCGAGATGGCAGCCCCCGTCAGCCCCGTGTCCCGGGAAATCTGACTGCGTGAAACGGACTCTCCAGACGCAATTGCCCGCAGAACCACATCCCGATTCCGCCGCCTCAGTTCTGTTATCGATCCACCGCTCATAAATTCAAACGCGATACTTTTAGTTAATTACTGTAATTAATTATTGAAGCCTGCCCAATGATGTGTCAAGCTCACAATTGCAGAACCGGTTCAAAACTCTGCGGCGGCTTCCTCGTAGGGAAGAAGCAGTCCGCATGGATCTATCCTAGGAGGAACAAAGGAAATGAAACGCTTTTTAAAATTGGCCGCTGGCGTGGCCACCGTATTGGCCTTCGCACTACCCGCATCATCTGGTCAGGCAGCAGATTATCCATCAAAACCAATCACACTTGTTGCACCTTATGGTCCGGGCGGGGCCTCTGATCTGCATGCCCGCATCGTGGCTGGTGCAGCCCCTGCATATCTGAAGCAAGCTGTGCTTGTGATTAACAAGACCGGTGCGGCAGGCGTTGTTGGGTCCACGTTCGTCTCCAAGGGCCGCAAAGACGGATACACCCTGCTCTCCGCGCGTGTTGGTTCCCAAGCTGGCGTTCCCGCAATGAACCCAAAGATCCCTTACAAGTGGGACGAGTTCACATTCCTCGGGCTTACCGAACGCAATCCATTCGTGCTCGTTGTGAAGAAGGACTCGCCTTACAAATCTTTCAAAGACTTTGAGGCGGCCCTGAAGTCCAGCAAGCAATTGTCATATTCATCGGCTGGCGTTGGCACTCTCCTGCATCTGGCTTCACTGGTGATGGCAGACAAGATGGGCGTGGACGGATCAAAACTTACACACGTCCCCTATAAAGGCGGTGGCAAGGCACGCGCCGCCCTCGTCGGCGGCCATGTTGATTTCCTCTGGCAGAACCTTTCCGGCGTCATCGGCGCTATCAAGGGCGGTCAGGCAGTGCCGCTCGCGATCACAACGGGCAAACGCTTTGCAGCTGTTCCGGGTGTCCCCACAGTGAACGAACTCGGTTACAAAGAATTGGAAACCATCATCGGCTGGAGCGGCATTTTTGGCCCTCCAGGCATGGACAAGGCAGCAGCTGACAAGTGGGTAGACACGCTCACCAAGCTGAAGACCGATAAGGCTTTCAATAAGCTCATCAAGGGCCTTGGTTCCATCCCTGATATCCGTAGCCCCGAAGACACGAAGGCATTCGTGAAAGCGCAATACGAAACCTTCAAGGGCGTCGTTCAAAAACTTGGCATCGAAGTCAAATAATTTGACCCAAAAACTTGGGCGGGGTCACGTGGGCCCCGCTTTTTATTGTGAAATTCCAAGGGCATCAGGCATGAGCAGCAAGAAACCTAACATCCTCTTTGTCATGGCCGATCAGATGGCGGGGCCCGCTTTGCCAATTCATGGCAACAGCATCGTCAAAGCACCGAACATCGAGCGATTGGCTGCACAAGCCGTTGTATTTGAAAACTGCTACTGCAACTTGCCCATGTGTGGCCCGTCACGCGCATCCATGCACGCAGGACAAATGCCTTTTTCGATCAGCATGTATGACAATGCCAGTGAATTCTATTCCGACATCCCGACGATCGCTCACTATCTGCGCGGCATGAACTATCGAGTTGAGATGTCCGGCAAGATGCATTTTGTCGGAGCCGATCAGCTGCACGGCTACGAAAAACGGCACACCACGGAAATCTACCCTGCAAACTACGCCTGGACTGTGGACTGGACCAAGGGGCGGGAATACCGGCCAACCAATCTGACCATGGCTCCGGTGATCGAGTCAGGGCGTTGCATTCGCTCGTTGCAGATGGACTATGACGACGAGGTCGAGTTCCATGGCATTCAAGCCATCTATGATCTTGCCCGAAAGGGTGATTACCGGCCGTTCATGCTGACCGTTTCATTCACCAGTCCACACTCGCCGTTCGTTATCAGTGATGAGTTCTGGGACCTCCATAATCACGACGACATCGAATTGCCGTCGGTCCCGGAGATACCATTGGACGAGAAGGATCACCTCAGCCGCAATCTGCACTACTGCCAGGGACGGCATGAGTTCACGGTAACGGACGATCACCGTCGCAATGCCCGCCATGCCTACTATGGCATGATCTCCTACATCGATGCCAAGCTGGGCCGCCTGATGGACACGCTCCAGCACACTGGCCTGGCAGACAACACCATCATTGTCATGACCGCTGACCACGGAGAGATGATGGGCGAACGGGGCATGTGGTACAAACAGCATTTCTTCGAATGGGCCTCCCGCGTGCCGCTGGTCATCAGCTTCCCGGAACGCTGGAAGCCCACCCGGATTAGCCAGAATGTTTCTCTGATTGACCTGATGCCTACACTGCTCGATACGGCAAACGGGGAAGCTTTCGACGAGTTCGTCACACCAATAGACGGCGTTTCTCTCGCAGAAGCTCTGGCTGGCGACGAATCTTCCCTGCCTGATTTGGCCATGTCTGAGTTCGCAGCAGATGGCTCCACAGGACCAAGCAAAATGATCCGCAAAGGCCCTTGGAAATACATGTACCTAGAGGGCGTAGACGAGTTACTCTTCAACCTTGAGGATGACCCCAAGGAATTGACCAATCTCATTGATCAACCTGACTATCAGCAAACCGCAAACGAACTCCGCTCCATTGCCATGAAAGACTGGAATCCCGATGAGCTGCGGTACGTGATCGGCGAAAACCAGCAGCACCGCCTGATGATCCACAACGTTACGGGCGGCGAACCTTCAAACGTCAACATTGTCCGCGTAGATGACGGCGAACGATATATCCGCAATGCAGGGGCCGCGGACACAAAGGCCCGCGCCAGGCTACCTTACGTGGCGCCTGCCAAGCCGGACAAGATCGCTTAGAGCCCGCAAGCTTAACTAAAATGAGCCTCAAAGTTCGGCGAGAATCTCGGCCATCATATCAAAGCCCTTGCCCCAGCCACCATTCATTCCGGCCATCGCTCCGGCAAAACAGGCGATCTCCGCATCTGTCGCATCAACCGGCACCATGGTGAGCCGCACAATTGTGCCTGCTCCGGCGTCCTGGAAAGTCACAGTTGCCAGAAGCACACGGGGCCAGTCTGTCATCATTGGATTGGAAACGACATTCTAGTCTGCGTCGGTTGAGGAATGATGCCAGACCATCTTTTCTTCAGGCACGACTTCCTTGAACGACATCTTGCTGAGGTCTGATTTCTCGCCCCATTTCATTTCGTTCAACCAAACACCGCCAGGCCGGTGGTCAAACTCGTGGATAATGGTTTCAACGCCCGGGCCATACCAGCTCGCCAACACTTCTGGATCCGTCCAAGCACGCCAGACCAGAGGCCTCGAAGCATCGAAAATTCGTTCGAGCACATATTCTGGCAAGTCACTCATGTTCTGGCAAGTCACTCATGCCCTTTATCCTCTTCTTCTGTACGCTTCATTTGCATCAAAACATCATCCAACTGGTCAAAACTCGTTGCCCAGAACGCCTTGAATTCAGCAAGCCAGTCGGCTGCACTCTGCATCGGCGCAGCCTTCAATCTTGCCGGTCGGCGTTGCTGGTCGACATCACGTTCAATCAATCCGGCATTCTCAAGCACCTTCAAATGGCGCGAAACAGCCGGTTGGCTAATCTCGAATGGAGCTGCAATCTCAAGCACAGTCGCCTGCCCATCTGCCAAACGGGAAAGAATGGCCCGGCGCGTCGGGTCCGCCAGTGCCGCAAACACAGCATCAAGATCGGTTGCCGAGGTTCCATAACCAACTTGTTCCATAACACATATATTATATAAAAGACAAACGAAGTCAATATACAACCGGGATTCATTGATCATTTCGGCGTGATACCGAAGAATTTGAACTGCTCTGCCCTCAAAGCTCGCGACCCGCGCGAAGCTCCTTCCACCGCATTTATCCAATAGCTCCTAGCCGGTCGAATGGCGCAGGTGGAAGTTTTTTCGGCGCGCCCTCAGCGAGCAACAAATCAAGCCCATGAGAAGATAGTCCTGCGACCAGCTCAGCTGCGTACATCCCCATGAGTGTCCCCCGGGGCCGCGCCAAGACCGTTTTGGCAACAGGCAGCATAAATGCCGTCTTCCAGTTCACCGAATGCGGGTGCTTCATTCAGGCTCATGCACAGGCGCCCACCCCAGCGATATTCCATCTCCACACCAGAGAGATTTGGAAAGCGAGCCCTGCATGACTGATCCTGGGATCGCCCAAACGCTGCGATTCTCTGTTCACTCGTTTCCAGCGAAGGCGTGTATTCAACGCGATTCCGAACGATGATCCGGGACCCGCCTGTTCCGCTGATCCGCCGAACTGTGGTCCCTGCCGGATCAGAAGGAGTGAGCCTCCATCTCGCATCTCCGCCAAGATTCGAAACTTCCGCCTCTGTAAGCGCCCGGGTCATGGATGCGAACAGGTGAATATGCACCAATCGCCGGCTGAAATATCCGAAGCTCTCCACATGACCATTGGTTGCAAGGATCACTTTCTCCGCAGTTACGGAACCCTTGGATGTCGTTGCCCGCCAAGCGCTCCCATCTCGATCCAGGCTGGTCACTGGCGAGTGCTCAAAAATGGAAACCGCACGCTCAAGCCCCTTGGTCATCCCACGAACATAGGCCGCTGGCTGCATCATCACAGTTCCAGGCGTATAGAGACCGCTGCTGTAATAGCTGGACCCGGTCAGATCCTCCATCGACTTTGCATCAAGCAAGGAGAAGGGCTCATTAATGGCTTCAAGCTATCGGGCATATTCTCGATTGTGCTTGTCGCCATTCGCGCTTGCCGCCGCATTCACTTTACCGCAAGGGTCAACAATTTCATTGCAAAGTCCGAATTCCTCCGCCGCTTCCCGCACGAATGCGATTGCGGTCCGGTTCAGGACAGTTTGATCTGCGTTTTTATTGCCGTCTCCAATATAACTTCCGGACCCAAGATGATGCGGTAGATCAATCATGAAGCCTGAGTTCCGGCCGGCTGGCCCTTCCGCCAATCGATTGGCCTCGACAAGAACGACCCTGTCTCTAGGGCAAATCTGCGCCAGCCTGCGCGCCGCAGCCAGGCCCGCAAAACCGGCACCGATAATCAGCCAGTCGCAGATGATAGATTCTTCAATCTGGCGATACGGCGCGACCAGAGGAAGGAGCGCGTTCCAGCCAGTTGTCCCGCAATCCACAGGCAATCTTGTTACTTTCATGACGACGGGGCCTGAGGCCTAGTGCTCAGTGTTTAACGCATCGACGGCAGGGATTTCCCTCTCGCGGCGCGCCATGTAGTCAAGCAGGGCTTCGTCAACAGCCGGATCCAGTTTTGGCTCCTCATACTCGGACAAAACAGCTCTGGCCTGCTCAAGCGCCCGGGTCGTTGCATCCTTGGATCCATCAGCGATCCACTGCTCGATTGAGTTGTTATCGAACAGTTTGGGCATGAAGAACGCCCGCTGGAAATTCTCCAGCGTGTGCGGATGGCCAAGATAATGCCCGCCCGGTCCAATATCGGAGACGGCTGCGATGGCTTCGTCGAAGTCGTCCCAGCGGATACCTTCAACCATGCGATGCCCCATGGCGCACTGTTCTGCATCCATCATGAACTTGGCCACCGAACAGTGCATCCCGGCTTCATTCCAGCCTGCTGAGTGCCAGATATAATTGGCACCGGACATCAGAGCCGCCATCAGGGTCGTTGAACTCTCATAGCCGGCTTGCGCATCAAGTGTTTTGGCACCGCCCAGAGTGTTGGAGGTGCGCCAAGGCACACCATAATACCGTGCCATCTGGCCAATCATGAAATTCATGAGGCTGATCTCCGGCGTTCCGGCCATGGGCGCGCCAGATTGCATGGAAACCGTCGAGAGATAGTGCCCGTAAATTGCCGGACACCCTTTACGCACAACCTGCGTGTAGGCAAGCGCCGACAAGGCCTCGGCATTCAACTGCGCCACAGCTGGAGCAGTCGACGCTGGGGTATTTGCGCCTCCCAGGACAAAAGGCGAGCACAGGACAGGCTGATTCCGCTTGTTAAACGCCCGCATTGCGCTCAGCATGGTCTCATCCCAGACCAGTGGCGAGTTGCCGTTGCAATTCCCGGTTACGACCGGGTGGCTCTCCATGAACTCGGCACCAAAGAGGATCGCACACATATCGAGCACATCTTCGGCATTCTTGCCGGAAGTGGTCATCCCCATGAAGGTCTTGTCCGAATGCTTCATCGACGAATAGGTGATGCGCAGGTGCCGGTGCGAGACCACATGGTCCATGGGCTCAACAATATGGTGAGCGGAGGAATGGATGGCCGGAAGCATGTGCGAAAGCTTGTGGAACATGGCCAGGTCGTCGAGCGTTGGCCCGCGCCGCACATCGTCCAGATCACGCAAATAAGGTGCGCCTGTCATTGGCACAAAGATCGAATGCGGACCACCAAGCGCAACATTCTTTTTAGGGTCTCTGGCGTGGTAGGTGAAGTCAGATGGAATTGAAGAGATCAGCTCGCGCACCAGACCCCGATCCAGGAAGACCCGGTCCCCATCGAGCTTGGCTCCTACCCGTTTCCAGTTTTCAACCGCAATGTCATCACGAAAGATGACGCCCACGTTCTCCAGAATATGTATCGACGCATTGTCGATGCGTTCAATCTCGTCCTGAGACATGGGCTCCACGAGCGGCAGGTTACGCTTCAGGCCCGGGAGCATCGTTTCGCGCACGTCCTGACGTTCTACGCGGCGACTCTGGCGGCCGCCGCGGCGCGTGCCCCGTGCTTCAGCAACTTCGCTCATCCAACGCTTTCCGACCGTGCCCTGTCTGAAACATCGATCCAGATGGTCTTGGTTTCGGTGAACTGATCGTGGGCGTGCATGCCATTATCCCGCCCGCCAAAACCTGACTGCTTGTAGCCGCCAAATGGCGTGGAGATATCTCCCTCACCATAACAGTTTACCATGACAGTTCCGGCTTTTATGGACCGTGCAGCCCGAATGGCCCGGGTTGCATTTGCGGTGAACACGCTGGCGGTCAGTCCATAGTCGCTGTCGTTGGCCAAGTCGATTGCCTCTTCAAACGACGACACTGTCAGAACAGACAAAATCGGCCCAAAGATTTCTTCACGCGCGAGCTTGTCGCCAGGTTCAACCCCATCAAAGATTGTCGGTTCAACAAACCCGTCCTTTGCTTTCCCGCCAATGATGGGTTTGGACTGATGTTTCAGATAGCTTTTAACTTTCTTGTAGTGCCCTTTGTCCACCAAAGCCTCAAGATGATTTGATGGATCAAGCGGGTCCCCGGTTTTCCAGTTCCTTGCATGCGCGACGATGCGCTTCAGCAGTTCTTTCTTGACGGCCTTGTGAACAATAAGCCGCGAGTTGGCTGAGCAATTCTCACCCATATTCCAGAACGCCGCATTGACCACATGCCCGGCGACCAGGTCGAGGTCTTCAGCATCATCCAGCACAATCGCCGGGTTCTTGCCGCCGCATTCCAGAACAATCTTCTTCAGATTGCTGTCTGCAGAATATCGAAGGAAGCGACGCCCGGTTTCCGTGGAACCGGTGAAGCTGATCATGTTAACATCCGGATGCAAGCCAAGCGGCTCGCCGGTTGAAGGACCATCGCCGGGAAGAACCTGCAACACCCCGCGCGGGATACCAGCTTCCGCAGCAAGCTCCGCAACGCGGTGAGCGACGTTTGCTCGGCGGGTTTGACTATCAATGAGTTCCCGGCAGCGAGCGCTGGCCCCATCTTCCAAGCCAGCATAAGCAGTGGAAAATTCCACGGCAAAACCGCGCCCACGACCGGCTCGCGCACAATTATCGCAACGGCATCATCGCCTGTTGGCGCCGTCTGATCATAGATCTTGTCGATCGCTTCAGCGTGCCATTTGATCGTGTGGATTGTTTCAGGAATATCGATTGTTTCGCAATCCAGGATCGGCTTTCCGCTGTCCAGACTCTCCATCACTGCCAACTCGCGACGGTTTCGGGTCATCAGCTTGCACAGCCGGATGAGAACATCTTTACGATCGGAAGGATGCAATTTCGCCCATTGCCCCTGATCAAACGCTTGCCGAGCTTTCGAGACGGCGAAATCCACATCCTTCGTATTGCATGACGCAATTTCGGCGATCACTTCGCTGGTCGCAGGATTCACAGTCGGCAATTTGGCGCCTTTGCCTGCCCGGTATCCGCCATCAATGAAAGCAGCCCGTGGGAAATCGATAGAACCGGCGAGCGCCGCATATTCTTCTTTTGTGAGCAGATCACTCATCATCAGGCCTCCTTCTCTATCGCTTCGATGGTCACATTCATTGTCCGAACCACTTCCGCCAATTCCCGCTTTTCATCCTTGTTCAGAGGCTGGAGTGGTTGGCGCGGCGGACCTGCATCAATGCCCCTGAACGAAAGTCCGTGCTTGATGCATTGCACGAATTTCCCACCCTGTTCGAGAACGCGCAACAAGGGAAGCATGGTCGACATAATGCGGCGACCCTTGTCGAAGTTCCCTTCGACCGCACAAGCTCTGTGCAAGGCAATATGTGCTTCAGGGGCAAAATTCGAGCCGGCGCAAACCCATGAGCGCACGCCCAGACGAAGAACTCCAGCGCCTGATCATCCATTCCGCAGCTCAGTTGAATATGCGGATAGTCGCGGACCAGCATGTGCAATTGGTTTGGATCGCCTGAGCTCTCTTTGATCGCGCAGAAGTTTGGGCTGCGCCCGAGGCGGTCAAATACCTCCGCCCCCATGTTGACACTCATCCGGCCTGGATAATTGTAGAGCATCACCGGCAGATTAGCGGCCCGGTCAATCGCCAGAGCATGCAGGGCAATCTCCCTCTCTGTCGGATACGCATATGGCGGCGTCGCGATCAGCAAAGCGTCTGCCCCCACTGCTTTTGCCGCTTCGGCAAAGAATATGCTCTCCGCGGTACGCATGGATCCGGTGCCGATTATGAGCGGCAGACGATCCTTGATGAGCTCTTTAGTAAGCCCCATCATTTCGACCCGTTCTTCGGGAGACTGGGCATAATACTCCCCGGTCGTACCCGCTAGAACGATGCCACTTACACCTGTTTCGATAAGGTGTTCGACCACCTCAGCGAACGTATCGCGGTTGATCGAAAAGTCCTCATTATAGGGCGTGACGATGGGTGTGTAGATTCCTTCAAACTTCATCCGTGAAGGTCCTTATGAACGCAAGCGCCTTGCGGTCTTGTCTATTGTATAATGATTGTGTACAATTTTTGCAATTCCCGATCAACGGTAATCTGCTAGGTGCATGAACAAAAAAGAACAACTCCACAGTGATCTAAAACGCCGCATTCTGATCATGGAGTTGGAACCAGGAGCCAATCTGGACGAAACCAGGCTGGGCAAGGAATACGCGCTCTCGCGAACGCCGGTGCGCGATGTGCTTCGGCAATTGGCAGGAGAAGGTTATCTCAACATCGAGGAAAACCGCGGCGCCTTTGCAGCACCGATGAACATGAAAACCTTGCGCGATTTCTTTCTAACCGCACCGCCTGTGTATGTGTCAATCGCCGCTTTGGCAGTTGAAAACAGAACAAGTGATCAGCTCGCATCTCTGAAAGCAGCTCAAAATTCCTTCCGAGGTGCTGTAACTGACGGCAAAGCCGATTTGATGGCCTACCACAACAACCAGTTCCATCTGATCATGGGCGAGATGGCAGATAATCAGTACCTCTGGCCAAGCCTGCAGAGGCTTCTGATTGATCATGCCCGGATTGGTCAGACATTTTACCGTCCTAAAACTGAAGCCATGGAAGCCAGCCTGTCGGAAGCCTGCCGACACCACGATCAATTCATTGACGCAATCGAAGCTTCCGACAGTGAAATGGTCAAACAGCTGGCCTACGACCATTGGGAATTGTCACGCAAGAACATTGATATGTTCGTGCGGCCGGATTCTCTGGATCTCGTGCTCCCCTTGTCGGAAGCCTCTTGAGCAGCTGTACGACATTCAGATTTCGTAATAGTCGCCCTTGTCATCGGTGAAGATATGTTTGTTGAGCTTCAACCCCTCGTGCTCATCTATTGTGTCGGCTGAGAAGGAAATGCGTTCTTTGCCGTTAGGTTTCCAAAACAGCGTCGAACCGCAAAGGCACGACCTCTTCAAAGTGGTTTTGCTCATCTGATCACTCCCTGTTTCTAAATGGACCGCGCCTTCAGAAAAGCGCTCATGTGAAACTCAGCCTGTTCTGGTAAATAACGGTATTCTTCACCAATTGGACAAGCGTGGCGCGCCTTGCAACCGCCTGTGAGACAATCTTGTCCATCCGGCCTAGCTATATGCTGCGCACATGCATCAACTTTGTAGGACTGCCCATCGAAGGCCGTAACCGGACACGCTCCAAGACAAGGCTTGCCCTCACAGGTCTCGCAAGGGCTGACAACATCAACCGATGCGGGGAGTTCAAGCTCCTCCGTCAGGCACAAGGCCCCACGAAAGGCGTGCCAAACCCCGTATTCCGGGTGAATGTTCAGACCAAGCGGTGAAACAAATCCCGCCTTGGCCTTTTGTGCCCACCGCAAAAATGGAAGCGGTGGTTTGGCAAAGGGAAACAACACCGCTCCGCCTACCTCGTCTGCCAGTGCGATCAGCACGCCAACGGTCCACTCATCCATTATCATGTCAGCCGCCGCACGCTCGGCAACGAATCGGTGCCACATTCGCGGCCCCGCGTTGCCGATCAGGACAAGTGTCTTGGCGCCACCTGGAACGGCATCCTGTTCTTCTGGATGAAAAGCGCCGAGAATTGTGAACGAGGCAGCTTTGATAGTCTGGGCAAGTTCGTGATAGATCATATCCGAACGTGCCACCCGGCCTGATGGCATGCAAACCGTGCTTACGACCAGTTACGGCTCTAAACGGACGCGATGTACCGTTTCATTTCCTCGGCTTCAAATTCCGCCTCGGCGATCCGTTGTTTCACCACGTCACCGATTGAAATAATACCGGTTAGTTGGCCATTCATGACAACGGGCAGATGCCTAAATCGCCCCTTGCTCATGGTCTCCATAAGATCGGAAACCGTGTCGCTTTCGCTGCAACTGACCACCTTCTTGGTCATGACTTCTGAGGCAGATTTTTTAAGCGCGCTGAATCCGCCTTCACCAACAGCACGAACTATATCCCGTTCTGAAAGAATTCCAGCGATCTTGCCTTTGTCATTCAAAATGACCAATGCGCCGATCTTCTTCTTACCAAGCACTGCGGCAATATCCTGGAGGGAAGTGTCAGGTCCTGCAGTTTCAACTTGTCTTCCCTTATCTTTAAGAATTCCTCCAACATTCATGCGCATTCACTCCATAAATTTCATCATTGCGCAGAGTAACACAGGTTGGGCTTTCTCCCAAATTCAACTTTGAGGAATAACTTCGTCAAACCCTTCCGCACGCAGCTCCAGGCCTGTCGCATCTTCCATCATCTTGATCACATGCGGCGTCCAGGCATCGCCCCCATGCCTGGCACGGGCCTCAATGAGCAGCTGCTCAACCAGTCCTGATAACTTCAGCGGAACATCATGCTCCCGGCCAAGCCCCGAAACAAAGCCCAAATCCTTCAGGCCGAAGTCCAGAGTGAACCCTGTATTATACGAACCGTTCAGTATCACGGCGCCCAATCTTCAAATTCACGGCTGTTACCTGAACTCGCACGCACGGCGTCATAGACCTTCGCAAGATTAAGCCCGCAAGCCTTTGCATGAGCTAACACCTCTCCCATCGCCACCAGGTCAATCAGGCAGAGCATATTTGTGATCACCTTGATCAACGACGCAGATCCAACCTCACCCATATGAACGATCTCGCCGCCCATGATCTCCAGAACCGACCGGCATCTCTCCAAAACCTCATCCGGTTCGCCAGTCAGGATTGTCATTTCCCCTGACCTGCCCCCATGGGTCCCGTGTTCATAGGGGGGTCCTGTTTCCTCATACATCATCTGGTTGCTGTTATCGAGCGCGCAGGGAGTGGAGTATCCCACAGCTCCAGCGCGCCGCCCGCGGTTGAAGGAGGTCTGATATTGTTGTCATCATATCTCCACAGTTCCAGGGCTCGCCGAGCGTCAGCGAGACCGACAAAGACCTCTTCGTTCAGCAGCTCATCACGCAAGCGCCCGTTGAAACTTTCCACAAAACCGGTCTGCATTGGCTTTCCCGGCTCAATGCAAGGCCAGCCCACACCGCTCTCATTCTGCCATTCCAGGAGGGCTCTGGAGGTGCGTTCGGTGCCGTTGTCGCTCACGACCGTGTCCGGCTTGCCATAGAGAGCCTGATCAGGCGGTCCAGTTCCCGGGCCACACGTTCGCCTGACAAGGACCTATCGGCCACCAGACACAGGCCTTCGCGGGTATAGTCATCAATCACCGCCAGTATGCGCAAACGGCGGCTCTCAACGAACACATCCGACACAAAGCCCAGCGTTCTGAAAACCTGCTCTTACGCATCATCCGTCTCCTGCCCAGTGACGGACCCTCCTGACAAACGAGGCAGATTCTGGGGGGCAGGTCAAGTTCAATCCATCCCTCAAAAATCCACCGGCGCCCCACCCTCTTCTGTTCGCCGCGCTACGTAGGCATCAACTTCCTCGGCAATGCCCGGATCAATCGCCGGTTCCTCGTAATCAGCCAGTGCCTGCTTCCACACAGCATTGGCCTTCTGCATGGCATCAAGGCGCCCTGCTTCGACCCAGCTTTCCGAGTTTCGCCAGTCCGAGATGATTGGTGAATAAAACGCGGTCTTGTAGCGGTCTTGAGTGTGCTGCGTGCCGAAGAAGTGACCGCCGGGGCCGACGTCCTTCATGGCATCGATAGCGAGTTCGGCATCGTCCACCTTCAGGGGCTTGTAAAACTCGGTGACCATCTGCAGGAGGTCCACATCCAGCACCAGCTTCTCAAACGAGGCCTGCAGGCCACCTTCCATCCAGCCAGCGGCGTGCTTGATCATATTGCCATGCCCCATGCTCAGCCCCCAGAGCGAGAAGACGGATTCATAGGCCGCCTGAGCATCGACCGTGTTTGCGGCATTCACGTTGGATGTCCGATAGGGCACGCCGTAGCGCCGGGCAAGCTGGCCGCCGGCAATCACCGACTTCATATATTCCGGCGTCCCAAACGCCGGCGCCCCGGACTTCATGTCAACGTTAGAGGTGAAGCCCCCATAGATGACCGGCGCCCCAGGTTTGACCAATTGAGTAAACGTCATCCCAGCCAATGCTTCTGCATTTTGCTGCGCCAATGCACCGGCCAACGTTACAGGAGCCATCGCACCAGCCAGCGTGAACGGCGTGATGACAATCACCTGCCCCGCCGCCGACATGTTCAAGATGCCGTTCAGCATCGGCGCGTCCAGACACAGGGGCGAGTTAGTATTGATCACCGAGAAGAGAGATGGCTCTCTTTCCAACTGCTCGCGCGAGACACCACGGGCGATGCCTGTCAGCTCAATCCCATCCGAGATTCGTTCCTGGCCAAGCGAATAGGCATGGAATGGTTTATCGGTCAGCCTGATAAAATCGCGAATACAGTCCAGATGGCGTGTGGAGGCATGTCTGTCGATAGGCTCGACCGGATAGCCGCCATTTGCATGCAGCACATTGAAATATTGCGAGAGCCGCAAAAAGTTCTGGTAGTCTTTTGTGTTGCCCGCGCGCCGGCCACCATCCATGTCATGGGAATTCGGCGGGCTGGCCACCGGGCAATAGAACTGCCAGTTGCCGCCCACGCGAATGTTTCGCTCCGGGTTCCGCGCATGCACGGTGAACTCCGAAGGGCAGGTCTTCATCTTCTCTTCTATCAGTTCACGGTCAAAACGCACCCGATCACCATCCAGCTGAACGTCAGCACCCACGTCCTTGAAGATAGCTTTTGCCTCTTCGCTGAGGACGTTCATGCCGATCTCTTTGAGAACAGTGAGCGAAGCTTCGTGAATTGCTTCAATCTCATCGTCTGAGATCATCTTCATTGGCGGGAACGGAATACGGGGCTGTTTATAGGTCAGTTGCTCAACAGCATTCCGCCCTGCGCCTGCAGCCAGCTTCTTTGCCCGCCGGGATCCGCGCCGCCGGCCTGCGCGGCTGGCTTCTCCCATCTCACTCATTCAGAATAGATCCCTAAAAACCGTTTGTGTTTTGCAATTCACCACCCGGCGTATCCAGAATATGCGGGTCTTCGGAAATCTGCCGCCGCAACCAGCGTTCGAATTTCTGGATCTTGCTCTTGTGTTTGTGTGCAGTCTCGCAGACCACCTGCCAGGAATGCTTGCATGGAACCACCAGATCAAAGGGACACACAAGCTGCCCGGTCCCAAGGTCTTCTGCCGCGAATGGCCACATCGTAATTGCCACGCCTTTGCCATCAGCTGCCGCCTGTAAGGCCATCACATAACTATCGAACGCCAACCGGCGAGACGGCTTAAGATCCCCCATACCGGCCTCATCCAGCCAAGTCTGCCAGTCTTCCTCAGCTGTATAGACATGGATTAAAGTGTGGTCGCGCAGGTCCTCAGGTGTCTTGATCGCATTCTTGCCCTTCAAAAGCTTCGGGCTGCAAACCGGCGTTAGTGCGGGTTTGAAGAGTTTGCTGGAATGCAAGCCATTCATTCTGCGACGAGACAGGATGAACCCGACATCAACATTGCCACGGTCCAGCTCCCAGTCGAGATAAGAGGTCGACAACCGAACCTGCATTTGCGAATAACGTTGCTCAAAGTCGTATAGCCTCGGGATGAGCCACTTCAGCGCGACTGTCACATAGGTTTGGATCGTCAACTCATTGTCATTGCCATCATCCATGAACGTACGCGTGTGCTCTTCGATCTTGTCAAAGGCATCCCGCACCACAGGAAAATAACTCTTACCGGCATCGGTCATTTCCACCGGTCGCTTGTCCCTTTTAAACAGAGACATTCCGAGTTGTTCTTCCAGGGCACGGATCTGATGGCTCACCGCTGAGCGGGTCACGTTCAACTCGTCAGCCGCTGCGCGGAATGAACTTGTGCGCGCCACAGCCTCGAAGGCCATCAACGCACGCATTGGCGGAAGTTTACGTTTGGGCACTTGGGCTCACCCTCTGTAAATCGGCCAATTGCCGCTAAATCACTAGATTTCAACGGTCAATCACGCCACTCAGCAAAAAATCCCTGTTGATTGAGTTTCACCGGATGGTGAGAAAATTCATATATCGTCGGCGACAGATTTCAGTCAAAAGTCGACAAACTTCAGGAATGGCGTACAATTGATAACGCCATCCAATTAAAGGATACGAGCCATGAGCCTTGCTGAAGACACCCAGGACACCGGCAGACGGCGTGTTGGACGTAGAGCCCGCAAGGAACTGAGGGCAGCTCCGATTCCCAGGGAAGAGGCCGCGGTCAAGCCGGGCATGATTGGTGGCAAGTACCAACCGCTCTCCCGTGCGGACCAGGAACGGATACATGAATCCGCGCTTCAGGTGCTCGAGAGCGTTGGTCTGTCGGATACAATTCCCAGCGGGATCGAGTATCTCACAAGCGTCGGCTGCGAGTACAAAGATGGCCGGATGTATTTCCCGCGCAAGGTGATTGCCGAGACACTGGAAAAGGCGAACTACAAATTCACACTCCACGGGCGCGAGCCACACCACGATATCGAGCCAAACGGCAAGAAGGTCTTTTTCGGAACCGCTGGAGCTGCTGTTCACATCGCCGAGCCGGAAACCAACACTTACCGTGAGAGCTTCCTGCAGGACCTCTACGACGCTGCACGCATCGTGGATAACTGCGAGCATATCCATTACTTCCAGCGCACGGTCGTTCCGCGCGATGTGGAAGACCCGCGCGACATGGACTTCAACACAGCCTATGCGTCGCTGGCCGGAACCTCCAAGCATGTGGGTACCAGCATGGTGATGCCCGAACATGTGGACGAAGTTCTCCAGATGGCCCACTTGATCGCTGGCAGCGAAGAAGCTTGGCACACCCGACCCTTCATGTCCATGTCCTGCTGCTTCGTGGTCCCGCCAATGAAGTGGGCAGAAGATGCTTGCGCGTGCCTCGAAGCCGCGGTGAAAGGCGGCATGCCTCTGCTCCTACTCTCGGCGGGACAGGCAGGAGCCACGAGCCCGGCAGCCCTTGCCGGAGCGGTTGTGCTTCAGGTGGCCGAATGCCTTGCTGGCCTGACATATGTGAATGCCGTCCAGCCTGGTGCACCTGCGATCTTCGGCCCTTGGCCGTTCGTCTCCGACCTGCGGACGGGCGCCATGTCTGGCGGCTCGGGCGAGCAGGCCCTGCTTACAGCCGCCTGCGCTCAGATGGGCCAGTTCTATGGCCTGCCAACGGGTTCTGCCGCCGGCATGTGCGATGCCGAGATGCCGGACATTCAGGCCGGTTACGAAAAGGGCGTAACCGCAGCGCTCGTCGGCGCTTCGGGTCTTAACATGGTTTACGAAAGCGTCGGCATGCACGCCAGTCTGCTTGGTTTCTGCCTGGAAAGCCTGCTCATCGACAACGACATGATCGGCGCAATCAACCGCAATGTGCGCGGTATCGAGGTGAACAATGAGACATTGTCTGTCGATGTCATTCGCGAAGTCTGCCTTGAAGGCCCAGGCCACTTCCTTGGCAGCGATCAAACCCTGTCGATGATGCAGACAGAGTACATCTATCCCGAGATGGCTACGCGCATGAGCCCGAAGGAATGGGACGAGGCGGGCAAACCCAACATCGTTAAGAAGGCCACAGCGCGGAAGAAGGAAATTCTCTCAAACTATTTCCCGAACCACATCCCGCCTGAAATAGACAAAACCATTCGTGAGAGGTTTAACGTGCTTCTGCCAGAGAAGAGCATGAAGCCTGAGTGATCCCGTTCACGAACGGAGCTGACGGATTGCGGAATAGAGCATCCTCACCGGTCACATAAGCACAGCCAGTGATGCTAGGATGATCTCGCCGCGAGTTCCTAGGCGATAACTTGCCTCAAATCTGCTGCCCAGAATGCTATCCTGGATCCAGACTTATCAGGCGCCAATAGCCCATCTGCTGCAAGGCAAGCGATTTTGGCGCTTGTCCCGGTTCCGTAAGGCGAGCGGTCATAGGCGTTGTCAGGACACAGCACAAAATTTCTGCTGTCGGCATCGGTGCCCACAGCTGCACCAAAACTCGATATGATCTATGATCTCGCCGCCGGGCCCTCTGATACCTTGCGCCTTGAGCGTCATCCTGATGTCTTTCGCTACCGCCGTCAGTTGCGGAATAAAGGCTGGCTCCAGCGGAAACAGGGATTTCTTCACCAGAAAGAACCAATTGCCTCCCTAGGCAATATCGCCTTTCACAACCCCGGCCCGGCCACACCGATGCTGACTGATTTCCTGTGGCGGTAACTAGCAACGTTCTCCAGCCGGACTCGGTTCGCTGTTTGCAGATTCACCGAGACCGTTCCAACAGATGTCTCGATCAGGTGTTTGCCAAGCGACATTCGTCCCGCATGATGCAAGCTGGCCGCCAGCCCCATGGTTGTGTGGCCACACATGCCAAGGTAGCTGCCATCATTAAAGAAGATGCCTCCAGTTGCAGAGTTCGGATCGGCCGGCGCGCGCAGCAACGTGCCCACCATAACCTCCGCACCACGTGGCTCAGCTACGATTGCCGTGCGCCAGTCATCATGCAGCTCAGCGAAGCATTCCCGCCTTTGCTTCAATGCCCCTTCATCGAGATCTGACCCGCCGCTGAGGATGACCCGGGTCGGCTCACCCTCCGTGTGCAAGTCTATATGGTGCATCTTCGTTATGCCCGGAAGTTTCACACCAGTTCGCATACCGATCCTTGAAGAGCTTGAACTGCTCGCCGACAAACGCGCTCTGGCTTGGAGAAAGCGCATCGGTTTTGTTGAAGTGCAGCTCGTATTCCGGATTACCTTCGAGGACCATCAGGTGCTTGTAGTAGAGCACCAGGTCAGGCCCTTCATCAAAGGTCGACAACACGCGGAGCGTAGCATCCAGTTCTCCGGCGCGCCGCCGAGCCTCAGCGTCCCCCCGGAAGCATCCTGGCACAACGACATCAGATGCAAGGTTTCGCGTGGCAACACATTACCCACGCCAGTGATAGCACCGGTCGCGCCGCAGTTGATAAAACCGTGGACAACCTGGGTATCAACACCAACCATAAGTGTTAGCGCTTCATCACCAGACGTGATGTTCTCAGCTGCATAGCTGAGCGAAATCGCACCACCAAATTCCTTGAATCCAACGAGGTGCGGATATTGCCTTCGCAAATCGAAGAACAGATTTGCCTTGGTCTCAAAGCCATAATATGGGCTGTTGTAGATGATCGACAGAAGATCTTCTGCCGCTTCAAGTATGCGGGCAAAATGATCACGCTGAGCTGCCACGCGAAAGCACGCAAGGGATCAGCATCAACCCTTTAGCGCCGACCTGTTTTGCATGGGCCGCATGTTCAGCAGCCAGGGCTGAGTTTTGCGTACCCGTTCCCACGATGACCGGCAATCCTGCATTCACCAGATGCGCCACCCCTTCTGGTGTTGAGCATCGGTCAAGAGCGGCTAGTCGCCCATGGAGCCACAATAGACAACGGCAGACATGCCAAGATCCACGAGTTCTCTGGCTTTGCGAACCATCGAGAATAGTCCGGTGTCCGGTCTACCCGGTACGGCGTCATAAGCGCCGGGATGCAATCTTGAAAGATGTTGGAAGTCATCGGTCATTTTCCTCTATATCTTTCCGACACAATGCCGCGCGAGAGCACAGCCGGTCTTGGCAGAATCCAAAGCAATCAGTTCGGAAACGGCACAAACTTTGACGGATAGAAATTCAGAAATGTCCCGTGGTGCGTTCTTCGCTCAAATGGCAGAGCCTTACACTGGTGAGGCCCTGTTCGATTATGATGAAGGACACTGGCGGGCGCTACATCGCTGTCAACCAAACACTCGTTGAGCGCTGCAGAAAGCAGAACAAGGATCAGTTACTGGGGTGCACAGCGGCTGAAGTCTTTCCTGCCCCTCTCGGAGAGCGCATCAATGCGCAGAATCTTGCCGTCGCCAAAGAGGGCAAAACCATTACGGCACAACTGGAGCTCCACCTTTATCCGGGCGGCAGTGAAGGTTGGGGCCTGACCTGGAAACATCCGATTGTGGATACGAATGGCGATCTGATCGGACTCTGCGGCATATCACGCGATCTACATTCCGACACAGCCACGCCGCCAGATATGGCAGCGTTATCGAAGGGGCTCGATTATCTTCGAGCAAATCTCGAGTCCTCCCTGAAAGTGAGTGACATCGCGGCATAAGCAGGACTGTCGGTTTATCAACTGGATCAGCGCATTACAGCATTGCATGGACTCTCGACCGCGCAATTCATTACGCGCGCGCGGATTGATCAGGCCTGTCACGAACTGAAGAACACGAGCACGCCCATCAGCGAAATCGTACTCCGGCGCGGTTATGGTGATCAAACGGCTTTCACACGGCAATTCCGCCGATCAGTAGGCCTGACGCCGCGTGCCTACCGCGAGCGCTGATCAGCCAGCCATTGCTCCTTTGTGATCCTGAACCCGGGCAAGTCAAACCCATACGCCCGGCATGTGCCAACATCTCGCAGCCCACTCTTGCGCAGAACGTGCTGAGAGGTCGAATTTGCAGGATCGGTTACAGCGACGACGGAGGAGAGCTCGGTCTGCTCAAAGGCAAACTGCAGCAATCGGCGCGTCATTTCGGTCGCGTAACCCTTTCCCCATTCTGCAGGCTTCAGCATGTAGCCAACTTCCACATCCTCATTCACCCGCCGTCCATTCTCATGAAAGTCCCAACGGGTATCGGATTCTTCCACCGGTAGAGGAAGCAAAATGCAGGTGCCGATCTTCTCGCCATTTTCACGAACAGTGACACTCCAGATCCCCATCGAACCGTCTTCGCTTCGGCAGCAAAATTCATGCATTTTTGCGGAGATCGTCTCCGCTGTGCCAAGCCCGGCAATATATTTCATAACCTCCGGATTTGTGCGCAACTCAATCGCCAGAGCCAAATCATCTTCCCCAAGCGGACGAAGTACCAGGCGTTCCGTCTTCAGATCGAGGTTCATGGCTTCATTTATCCGATTGTTGACGCATCTCGCATGGCGGCGATTTCCTCCTCGGTCATACCAAGGATTTCCGCAAGCACATTATCCGTGTGGTGCCCAAGGCCCGGAACAGCCAATTCCGAAATCATCTGCTCACCGGACAGCCTTATCGGATTGGCAACAGTAGGCGTTTCGGTCCCGTCGTCGCGCTTCGTTGAAACCTTCAGGTGCCGGTGTTGAACATGTGGATCGACGAAGACATCATCGAGCGAGTTGATTGGCCCACACGGCACAGAAGCGCCTTCGAGAACTTCAATCCATTCCTTAGTTGTCCGCTTCAGCATGCCGTCTGCAACAATCGCAACCAGTTCATCCCGGTGCGCAACCCGTTGCTTGTTGTTAGCGTATCGCGGGTCTTCAGGAATGTGCTCGAGGTTAGCAATCTTGCAGAACGCAACGAACTGACGATTGTTCCCAATGGCCAGAATGATGTGGCCATCCGCTGTTTCAAATGCCTGATAGGGCACAATGTTCGGATGCGCGTTGCCGAGACGTCCCGGTGCATTGCCACTCACAAGATAGTTGCTGTTCTGATTGGCCAGCGCCGCAATCTGGCTGTCGAGCAGTGACATGTCTATATGGGTGCCTTTGCCGGTTCTTTCCCGGTCGATCAGAGCCGCCTGAATTCCGTTGGCTGCATAAAGCCCGGTGAAGAGGTCGCTCACGGCAACACCAACTTTGAGCGGCATGCCATCCTCTTCGCCCGTCACGCTCATGAGGCCAGACATACCCTGGATCATGAAATCGTACCCAGCCCGTTTTGCATAAGGCCCTTCCTGCCCGAAGCCGGTAATGGAACAATAGACGAGCCGCGGGTTGAGCTTGCTCAGGCTGGCATAGTCGAGCCCATACTTTGCCAGTCCACCGAGTTTGAAATTCTCGATCAATACATCGGATTTCATGGCGATCTGGCGGACAAGGTCCTGTCCCTCAGGCGAGGCAATATCTATCGCAACGGATTTTTTGCCCCGGTTCGCGGAGAGAAAGTAGGCAGCATCCCCATCCGTGCCATCAGCATTCTTGATAAAGGGCGGCCCCCAAAGGCGCGTATCATCGCCTTCCCCGGGGCGTTCGATCTTGATCACGTCTGCGCCGAGATCGGCAAGCAATTGGGCAGCCCACGGCCCAGCCAAGATGCGGGTCAGGTCGAGAATACGAATTTGAGAGAGAGGTTTGGTCATGGGCGCCTCCGCTACCACCCCGGGATAGTGCACGCAACAGGCTTTAAGTTTTGCCCGGGATAGGCTTTTGTGCGCCCCAGAGGGAACGCAAGAGGAGGCGGCAATGAGCAGCACGAAGACTGACGATTTTATGGCCATGAAGGGCGCGGGCTACTATTCCAAGGCCACGACAGGCGCCAAGGACGTGATGGATGGTGCTGTTCATCTCATCATGGAAGCGCTCGACCGGATGGATCCGCCGGACGATGGTTCGATCTTCACCATGTCGGATATGGGCTGTGCCGACGGCGGCACTTCAATCGATATGGTCCGCGACGTGCTCACGGAGGTTCGGAGGCGCTGTCCCTCCCGGCCGATCCAGATGGTGTACACAGATCTGCCGCGAAACGATTTCTCGCAGTTGTTTCAGATCGTGCATGGGCTGACAGATATCAAAAGCTACTTCGCCGATATTGATAACCTTTATGTCTACGGCTGCGGCACCTCCTTCCACCAGATGATGCTGCCACCGGAGTCGCTTCACATCGGACATTCCTCCACTGCTTCCCACTATATCTCAAAGGTTCCCTGCAACATCACCAATCATGTGCATATGGTTGGAGCTGAAGGCGCAGAACGCGCCGCATTCGAAGCACAAGGCGCTGGCGATTGGGAAACCATGTTGCTGAACCGCACCAAGGAACTTGCGCCTGGGGGCCGGCTTGCACTTTTCAATTTCGGCATCGACGAAGAAGGCCGCTATCTCGGAAACACCGGCGAGGTTAACATGTTCGATACATTCAGTTACATCTTTCAGGAGCTGGCGGACGACGGCACCATAAGCCAGCAGGAATATCTTAACACAAATTTCCCGCAATGCTACCGCACGACAGAACAATTTACGGCTCCTCTTCGAGATGAGAACAATCCTGTTTACAGCGCGGGTTTACGTGAAGAGCACGTGGAATCCCGTGTGGTCCGTTGCCCCTATGCCAGGGATTTTGAGAGCCATGGCGACGCGAAAAAATTCGCCCGTGAATACATCCCGACCCTGCGCTCCTGGTCAGAACCTTCGTTCCTCTCTGGCTTTTCAACCGAACGTCCGGACGAAGAAAGCGCAGCGATAATGGATGAGTTCTACGGCCGCTACGAGAAACGCGTAGCCGCGGCACCCGAAGGCCACGGAATGGACTACGTGCACATCTACTTGGTGTGTAAAAAAGTTTGATGCCCCTGATCGATCTGACCAGAAGCATCATGAATATCCCATCTATTGGCGGGCACTAATCTCACCTGAAGACATGTCGTCCTCGCAGGTTTCGCCGCGCAACCTCTCTGGCAACGCAATCGCAATTGCTACGAACCCAATGCCCAGTGCGATGCCGATCCAGGAACCTGAGACGCCGGGAAAAGGGCAGGATAATCAGTACCTTCTATGAGGCCCACCGTAGCTTTCCCGCCGAACAATTTGGCAAGAACGCCGGTTAATTTGACCTAGGGATAACTGCCCATAAAGACAGCTGCACCCAGAAGACCGCCCAGCACGAAGAACCAGGCATCTTTCCGGCCTGTCGCGGCTGCAGCCAACCCCGTCCCCGGACAATAGCCGGCAGCGGCAAAACCCACACCAAGCAAAATGCCACAAAACAATAACTCCCATGTGAGCAGTCTTGATGCTGAGATGGTCAGGATCGAGCGCGTCCGCGAGAAGCAATCCAAACATCAATATGGAACCCATACCGATCACGAGCAGGATCGTTTTCATGAGATGCAGTTTACTGAGCCGCAACATTCCTATGATATAGCCAAGGTTGGTGGCACCAACACGATCAAGCACAAAACCAAATCCACCGCCGATAAGTAAAGCAAGAATCAGCTTGGTCATGATTACTCCTCCTTTGCAAACAGCAAGATGGCTGTCGCAATGCCGGCCATAAAGGCGTCAGCCGCGAAAATGTAACCGGATACAGCGCTCTGCATCATTCCGCTCATCATGTGACCGGAAGTACACCCGCCAGCCAGCCGCGCGCCATAAAGCACAAGAAACCCGAAACCAAAGGCCACGAGATAGCATTTCCATGGCACCTCACCGAAATTGCTTCTCCAAATTTCCGGCATAATGCGTTCCCGGTTTGAATCCCCCCCCCCCCCCCCCCCCCGCAAAAGTGCCTATATGAACGCACCGGCGACCAGTGCCAGAACGAAAACGAAGCTATAGTTCAGTGGGTTTGCGACAGATTTGGCGTACTTGCCGCCGGATTTATTGAGGTAAGCATTAGGGCTTGCATAGCCGCTCTTTGCGCCCGGCTCTTCGACTACCGTTTGTGGGCTGACAGCATCCCAAAGGATACCGTCAAAGATAACAAACTGGGTTGAAACACCACTGGGCTTGACGAAGAGAACTGCAGCCAGGAACACCAGTCCCAGCAGCATACCTCCTTACCAATCTAAAATCATGACAGGTCTCTGCTTATATTAATATATTCGATTTTATGAATATAAATTACTCCAACCTACTACAACTTGATCTGAATCAATTCCGATTTGAACAAATCACAAGATCCGGATGGCCCGGGATCCAGCAGGCAGCCAAACTCTCCACAAGACCAGTATCAACAAGGAGACAAAGATGGTTCAATTCATTGCCATGGACACCGAAACTGTTCGCAAGCTGCAAGCTGGCGAACCGGACGCAAATGGACAGATTCCCGAGCGCCATGTTTCAACTGGCTCCGGCACACCCTGCCGCCATTGCCTGAAACAGGTGGAGGAAGGCGAAGAGTATCTCATCCTCTCACACCGCCCCTTCCCGGACGCTCAACCCTATGCAGAGCAGGGACCGATATTCCTGCATGCGCGAGAGTGCGAGCGTCACACATGTGACGGTTCAGTTCCAACAATGATGCAATCCCCGGAATATATCGTCCGCGGGTACAACGCAGATAACCGGATAGTCTACCGGACGGCCAAGGTCGTTCCGACCAAGGATATTCCCGACCAAGCCACTGATTTGCTCACCGAGCCTGAGATCAGTTTTGTGCACGTGCGTTCGGCTACAGCCAATCGTTTCCAGTTCAGGATTGAGGCCGATTAAGGCGCAAGCAAAACAATCAACACCGACAGACTGGCGATGGACAGCAGTGTGGAGATCACAATCACAGCGTTGGAACGTTTGACAAACACACCATACTGCTGCGCCAGAACAAACACCGGCACCCCACTCGGCAGAGCGGCCTGAAAAACGGCCACTGCCGGGAGAACACCCTCCAGATCAAACACATGATAGGCAAGCCACCAGGTAATGAGCGGGTGCAGCACAAGTTTAACGAAGACAAGCCAGCTGACCTCGGCACGGTCGGCTTTGACCGAGCCAAACGCTAGGAACAGCCCAGCTGAAAACAGCGCGCACGGCACGAATGCGCCGCCGAGTAATTCGCAAAATATAGTCACAGGTTTAGGGATGTTCAAGCCCAGTGCCGAAGCACTCAGTCCGGCAATAGTTGCCAGCATCAACGGATTACGCAATACGCCACCAAGAACGCCCAGAACAGGAAAACCACCCTCTCCGCCCCGGTCAACCTCAGCCAGTATGATCGCCATTGGCAAAAACACAGCGCCGGTTATCACCGCCCCGATGATCCCGGGAACCAACGCACCATCGCCAAACGCAATCAGGATGACCGGCAATCCAATGTAGGCGGTGCTGGAGAACATCGCAGTCAGCCCGTGCAATCCGTGCTGGGCCAGGTTGCCGGGAAACGCAAATCGCGCCACCAGAATGCTCAGGGCAAACACGGCGAACATGCCACCGCCCAACGCCCCAAGGAATGGCCAGTTGAAAAATTCCGCAACGGGCACACGGCTTAGCGAAATGAAAATCAAAGCAGGCAACGCAACCACGAACACGAACCGGCTCAGCGCTGAACTGGCCTCCTGGTTCATGAGCCGGAAGAAACCTGCGAGATAACCTGCAAGCATCACGCCGAACAACGGCTGAGTGATATTCAGAACTGTGGAATTCAAATCACTTTCCCACCTCAAGGAGATTGCATTGCGCCATCATATAGACCATTGAATGGCGCCAAACACATATCCTTTTCTTTTTGCTCGGGAGCAGACCACCATGGCGGACACAGTAACCTTCAACGTCGATGAGGCTCATGAGCTGGCCATGAAGGCCCTGACAAATTGCGGCACGTCTGAAGCCAATGCGGAAGCCCTGATTGGCGGCATCCTCGGCGCTGAGTTGGATGGTATCTCCTCGCACGGGTTCATGTATCTGCCGATCTATTGCGAGCATGTCAAATGCGGAAAGATCGACGGTCAGGCAATCCCCGAAGTGCGCAAGATCTCTGCAAGTGCATTTGCTGCAGACGCCAAATCAGGTTTTGCCCACCCGGCAATTACCGCTGGCTTCATGGAAATGATCCCGGCCGCCAAGGAAGTGGGCGTCAGCGCACTTTCGGTCACCAACTCTTATAACTGCGGCGTCCTCGGGTTTCATGTTTCCAATCTTGCAGAAGCCGGGCTCATGGGTCTGGGCTTCACCAACGCACCTGCTTCAATCGCCCCGGTCGGAGGCTCAAAGCCGATAGTCGGGACCAACCCGTTGGCCTGCGCCGTTCCAGATGGCAAAGGCAAGGTGAAGCTAATCATCGACCAATCTTCATCGGTCATCGCCAAGTCGGAAGTCACCAAACACAAGAATGTCGGCAAATCCATCCCGGAAGGCTGGGCGCTCGATCCCGATGGCAATCCCACCACAGACCCGGAAGTTGCGCTCAAAGGAACAATGGTTCCCATGGGTAGCTACAAAGGTGTTGGCCAGGGCATTATTGTTGAACTGCTGGCAGCCGCCATCTCCGGCGCCACGCTCGGCATAAACGCGGCCTCTTTCACGACCAACGACGGTGGCCCCTGCAATACAGGACAGTTCTTCCTCGCCATCAATCCCGATAGTTTCTCGGGCGAAGCATTTTACGAACGCCTCGAGACTCTGGCCGAAGCCATCGAATCCCAGAACGGAGCTCGGCTCCCTGGCGCACGCCGCCTCGCTGCACGCAAGGTTATTCCGGATCAGGGTATCACAATTCCAGCAGCCCTGCACGAACGCATTCTGGGCTATTGCGGTTAGAATTCGCGCTGACAATTGGCAGGCTCATGAATCTATCGGTTGACGGCTGCCCGCGCACCCCTGTTTAATCTCCCCCGACATAACAAAACGTTGGGAGATGATTATGCTAAGAAAACAAATAGTCAGCATGGTCGGGGTTATTGCCCTGTCAGCTTTTGCTGGCACCGCCCAGGCCAAGGACAAAATCACGATAGCTGTACCGTCCTTCCTGTCTGGCGGTGCCGCTGGACCATTCGGCGTGCCGGCACGGAACGGTGCGGAAATGGTCATCAATGCGATCAACGCAGGCAAGCTTCCAGCGCCCTACAATACAAAAGGCTTTGCCGGCGCGACCGCTGAGGCCATCTTTGTCGATGAATCCGGTGGTTCCACAAAGCAGGTCGCCGAATATCGCAACCTCGTTCAAAAACGTAATGTAGATGCCGTTATCGGCTATATCTCGTCTGGTTCCTGTGTGGCTCTATCGCCCGTCGTGGAAGAGCTAAAACGCCTCACCATCTTCTCTGTTTGCGGCACGCCCCGCGTGTTTGAGGAAAAACCGCGCAAATACATATTCCGCACAATGTCCCACGCGACAGCGGACAACGTGGCAGCGGCCCACTACGTCAAAGCCAAATTCCCGGATGTGAAATCCTACACGGGGATCAACCAGAATTACGCCTGGGGCCAGGATTCCTGGCGCGACTTTGATTTGTCGGTACAACATTTGATGCCGTCGACAAGAGCCTCAAGCAAACTCCAGTTCCCGAAGATATTCGCTGGCCAGTATGGCACCGAGATTTCGGCTCTGTCTCTGGACAAATCCGATCTCGTGCATTCCAGCTTCTGGGGTGGCGACCTTGAAGCCTTTATCTTCCAGGGCGCAGCACGCGGTCTGTTTAAGAAGAAGAAGATTGTACTCACGGTTGGCGGCACAGCCACCTATAGACTCGGCAAGAAGCTGCCGGACAATGTCGTGATCGGCGGTCGTGGCCCATACGGCATTCTTGTTCGGGATCGCAAAACCGAACTGAACACCTGGTTCATCAACACCTACAAGGATCGTTTTGCAACTTACCCGTCCGGCCCGGCTTACCAATATGCCCAGGCAATTCTTGCGGCCAAGATCGCATACGACAAAGCCCAGGCCGCAGCCGACGCGTTCCCGACACAGGATCAGGTGATTGCAGCGCTTGAAGGGTTGGAGTTCGAGTCCTTTTCCACGAATGTGAAAATGGCTCTCGGCAACGGCCACCAGGCCGTGACTGAAAACGGCTATGGCATTTCCAAATACAACAGCGAAACCGGTGAACCGGAGCTCACTGACGTGCAATTCTTCCCAGCTGATTGCGTGATGCCGCCAGAAGGTGTCTCCAGCGTCGACTGGATCAAGGGCGGCATGAAAGGTGCCAAATGCTGATAAGCTGAAACTGAAATTGGGGGCGGTACCGTGTATCGCCCCTTCTTCTTTGAAACCGTTTCCAATCCAATTTGTTCCTTGAGGGGCTAGGCCGGACCGTGGATACCCTGATTACCATTCTGCTGGATGGGCTTCAGTATTCGTCATACCTTTTCATCGTCTCGGTTGGTCTGACGATCATCTTTGGCGTGATGAAAATTCTGAACGTCGCCCATGGCAGCTTTTATGCCTGGGGCGCCTACACCGCTGCCTTCTTCATCGGCAAATTCTCCGACATGGGCTGGCCGGATGCCTTCGGCTTCATCATCATTCTTGCGTCGGCAATTGCAGTTGGCCTGGTTCTTGGCTTGATTATCGAACGCGGCGTTCTGCGCTACATGTATGAGCGCGACGAGGTCGTGATCGTCCTGGCCACATTCGGGACCTTCCTCGTTCTGGAAGACGTCATCCTTCTGGTCTTCGGCGTCAATCCGTACTTCGCCTATCAGCCCATGGCCTATCTGGATTCCGTTGAAATTGGTGGCATCACCCGCGATGTTTACGGCCTTTCCCTGATCTTGGTTTCAACTATCGTCGCGGCAGGATGTTGGTTTGGCCTCAACCAGACCAAATGGGGCAATTTGCTGAAGGCCGTGATCTACGACCGGGAAATCAGTGAGGCCATGGGCATCAACGTCACCATGGTCTATATCGTGACCTTTGTCGGCGGTGCCATGTTGGGAGCACTTGGCGGAGCCTATATCGCGCCAACTGTGTCGGTCGCACCCGGTTTTGGAATAGATGTGATCGTCCTTTCCTTTGCCGTTGTCGTTATTGGAGGCATGGGCTCTATCCCTGGCGCACTAATCGGATCAGTGCTCATCGGCATTTTGCGCGCAGTCAGTGTCCACGAGTTCCCGCAAATTGAACTGTTTGTGGTGTTCGCCGTCATGGCAGTTGTTCTGGTGTTCCGTCCCGAAGGGCTGTTCGCTCCTGCAAAGCAGAGAAAAATCTGACATGCTGCGCGACCGCACATCCCAATTTGTCGTCGCCGCCATGGCCGCCTGCATCATCATTGGTGCCTTTGTGCCGAGTTGGTTCATGAACCAGCTCATGTTCGGCTTCTCCCGTGCGCTTGCCGTGCTGGGCCTTTTGGTCCTCTGGCGCACAGGACTGGTGTCCTTCGGCCATGCGTTTTACTTTGGCCTTGGTGCTTACACAGTGGCACTTCTGGATATCTATCTTGGGGTGAGCGACGCGTTCGTCCGCCTCATTGCGGCCGTGGCCGTAGCGGGCGTGATTGGTTTCTTGTGCGGTTACATCCTGAGAAATTACCGCGACATCTTCTTTGCGATGTTGAGCCTTGCTCTCTCCATGATCCTCTACGGTATTCTGGTAAAGACCGAAGCGCTCGGGTCTACGGATGGTTTTGCGGTCTCCGTACCCTCATTCTTCGGCTGGGCGCCCGAAGGCAAATATGCGCTCTTCGTCCTGATCTGTGTGATCTGCGCCATCAGCGCTGTGACCGTTCAATTCTACCTGAATTCAACACTTGGCCACCTCACCACGGCCATCCGTGACAATGAAGTCCGGGTTGAATATCTGGGCTATTCAGTCGCCCAAGCCCTCCATGTGAAGTATGTTATTTCCGCTTGTCTCACAGGCGCTGCAGGCTCGCTGACGGCCATGGCACTTGGCCAGGTAGACCCGGATTCCATGGTCAATTGGACAGCATCCGGCGAACTCGTCTTTGTCACCATTCTGTCCGGACCCGGTAGCGTTATCGCCCCATTCATCGGTTCGGTCGTCTTCGAACTCCTGAGGACCTACGCCTTCGAACTGGTCCCGCATGCCTGGCAGCTCATTGTCGGCGGCACCTTGCTTTCCATCATCTTCTTCTTGCCGGGTGGCGTTTGGAGCCTCATTGAGAAAGTTTCGGGGAAAAAGTCATGACCGGCGCTGCTCCAATCCTGACGGTCACGGATCTTCAAAAACGCTTTGGCGCCGTGGTGGCTGCGCAAGACATCAATATAGATGTAACCTCCGGTGAGATCATCGGCATCATTGGCGCAAACGGCGCTGGCAAAACAACATTCGTGAACATGGTGAGCGGCTATCTGAAACCGGATCGCGGCAGCATCTTTTTTGAGGGCAAGGAGTTGGTGGGCAAACCGCCGCGGGATGTTGTGCAATCCGGGCTGACACGTTCATTCCAGATTTCGCAGGTCTTCGCGACCATGACCGTTTACGAAAACGTCCTGACCGCACTCGCCATCGCACGCAGTCCTGGTATGGCAATGCTGCAACCCATGCACAGACCAGATCTCGAGAACCGCTGTAACACTGTGCTTGAGCGTTACAAGATCGATCAATACCGCGACCACACGGTCAGCACCCTTTCGCAAGGCGTCCGCAAGCTTCTGGACATCGCAATGGCCGTGGTCAGCGAACCCCGCATCCTGATGCTGGACGAGCCAACCAGCGGTGTGAGCGCGGCGGAAAAGTTTGATCTAATGGATGTCGTGATGAATGCTCTGCGCGAAGGCAATGTCACTGTCCTCTTCATCGAGCATGATATGGAAATCGTCGAACGTTATGTGAGCCGGGTCATTGCGTTCTACGAAGGGAAGGTCATATGTGATGCGCCGCCTGTCGAGGCGCTGGCAGACGCGAGCGTCCAGGAATATGTAATCGGCGTCCCGCGCGAACAAGCAACGGCAGGAGCTTGAGACCATGCTGGCCATCTCAGACCTGCACGTGGATATCGAAAACATCCCGATCCTGCATGACATAGAGTTGAAGCTGGAAACTGGAGAGATCGTCGGCCTTATCGGCCGAAATGGCGCAGGCAAGACCACACTCATGCGATCAATCATGGGCCTGCTCAGCGCCAAATCCGGATCCATTACGTTCGACGGCAAAGAATTGCATACCCTCCCTGGGCACCGCCGCGCGCACCTCGGCATCGGCTATATACCGGAAGACCGCCGCCTCGTGCCGGAAATGAGCGCAGAGCAAAACATCCTCATTCCGGTCTGGTCGACCAATGTGGAGAACCACCAAGCAAGGCTTGAGTGGATCTACAATATCATCCCCGAAGCCGAGGAGTTCAGTAATCGGGGAGCTTCCAGCTTGTCTGGCGGGCAACAGAAAATGGTGGCGCTTGCGAGGGCGCTGATGGTCGGTCAGAAACTGTTGCTTCTGGATGAACCCACTGAAGGCATCGCGCCGGTCCTGGCCTTGCGCATGTGCGAGATCTTGGGCGATCTCAAGGGTGAAGGCGTGTCCATTCTGGTGGCCGAGTCCAATGATACACACGTGGCTCCTCTCCTGGATCGGACATATGTTATCGAGCGCGGAGCACTCTCAGCAAAAGAATGATTGCACAGCGCCGCGATTGTTGAGACGATTGCGATCGAACTAGGGAGGTGCATATGGCCAAAAGACTGGAGTTCAAACCGGAAGGCGTCATCCCGGCTACATTGGCAATCTTCAATCAGGACCTGTCGATCAACAGCGCGGCAACGGCCAAACATCTCCGCAACGTGGCAGATACCCCCGGCCTCAGCGCGATAACTGTTAACGGACATGCCTCTGAAATTCACGCCTGCAGTTTCAATGAACAACGCCGGTTCCTGGCAGAAGCCCTGGAAGAAGTTGGAGACGAACTGCCGCTTGTAAATGGCGTTTATGCAGATGGCACCATGGTAGCTGCCGAGATCGCACGCATGGCGGAAGATGAGGGTGCAAGTGCTCTGCTGGTCTTTCCGCCCAATAGCATGTCCATGGGCGGGCAATTGCGGCCCGAAATGGCGATCGCCCATTTCGAGGCAACTGCCGATGCGACTGATCTGCCCCTGATCTGCTTTCAGTACCCAGCCGCAACCGGGCTGGGTTACCCGTTCGAGACTCTAATCAGCATCATGGAGCAGGTGCCAAGCGTTGTCGCCATCAAGGACTGGTGCAACGACCCTATGCTGCACGAACAGCAGATCAGAACTCTCAAGTCCCTGGCCCGTCCGGTCAATGTCCTAACCACACACTCCTCCTGGTTGATGGCCTCACTCAGCATGGGTCCTGCAGGTCTTCTCTCAGGAGCAGGCAGCGTCATACCAGACCTGCAGGTTGCGTTGTTCGACGCGATGAAGGCTGGCGACCTCAACCGCGCCAGAGAGGTGAACAACCGGATCTATCCTGTTGCTCAAGCCTTCTACCGGACGCCATTTCTCGACATGCACAACCGCATGAAAAAGTGCCTTGTCCTGCTAGGTCGCATTGACGAAGCCATCGTCAGACCGCCACTCTGCAAACTGCAGCCAGCTGAATTAGAAGCGCTAGCAGTTGCGCTTCGCCAGGCAGACCTGCTTTCAGCCCCGAACGCACTCGCAACCGTGCGGAACAAATCGTTGTAATCGTTGAAGTCAGCCCACTTGCATTCGGGAGTGTCGTCGTAGTTGCAGACAGTACCGGCAAAATCCTCGGTTCGGTTGCCCCCCACACACTGCAGACAAGTCCAAAGTCTTACAAGGCCGCAATACCTCTGCCCAGAAGTGAACTTGGTAACAAGGACATTATACCATCGCTCACTGCTCCCACCCGATGGGCCCATTCGCGCCCTCCGATTGAGATGACGCGCCCTGGTTGATGCCTGAGGGTGTTCCAGGCTTGGCAGCAGTGATCTGCGATGTCGTCGCAGGTCTTGAAAACGAGGGTCGAAAGCCAGGTGTCCCGGATGAACGGCCAGACGTTCCCGACCGGGTTCACCTCTGGTGACCTTGGCGGCCGTGGGACGAGGGTGATGTTGTCGGGGACAGCCCATTTGGGTGAGCTCTGCCCTCCCGCCCGATCAAGGATCAGGAGGGCGTGTGCCCCGGCCTCGACCTGTTGACCGATGAGCTTGAGAGGCTCAGCCATGGGGTGAGTGTCGCACCAGGGCATGGCCCGCCCGTCGCCCTTGGCACTGGCAGGGCAGAGGGCGCCGAAGAGATAGGCCCCTTCGGTCCGCTGATCGTGCGGCGCGCGGGGCCGCGCCCAGCGTCGCGTGCGTTTGTTCTTCTGACCCATCCGGGCTTCGTCCTGAACCCAGAGCTCTATCGGCTTGCCGCCCCATTGGGTGCGGATGTGGTCGGCGACGTCGCAGACGTTTTGTTGAACGCCTCGCTGGCCTCGTCGTGCTGTGCGTCGTGCTGCGGGCGGGCGGAGAGCTTGGCGACCCCCATGGCGCGAAGGTCCCGTCCCGGCGTCTGACGACTGACCGGGACGCCCGGTTCCTCCTGCACCCCCTGCGCCAGATCGACCCGCCGCCAGCGCCCGATGCCGCCCATATCCGGCTTTGGCCCCGCCTCAACAGTCGCTGCCAGCGACGTGCGGTGTTCGTCTGTCAGGATCGGCGTCTTTGCGGGCGCCTTGCGGGTCACCAAGGCCGCCGCGCCGCCGGCCTTGAAGCGCAACACCCGGTCCCGGATCACCTGCAGGCCCCCGCCGCCGGTGCGCGCGGCCTCGCGGCGAGACCCACCGTCGAGGATCACCGCCAAGGCAAGAAGCTGCCGCGTCTGATCCGCCTCTTCGCTCTTGCGCGCTGTGCGAGGCAGGTCATCGCCCAGAAAGTCCGCTCTCGGTTGACCAGCTGCTGCCATGGAAAACCTCCCTTGTTTTCCATGCTGAAGCATGCCGAACATCGATTGGGACCCCCCTCGGAGAGCCTGAGCCAGTCAGCCGCAGTATAAAGCCCCACAAAACTCCAAGAAGAACAATATGGCCTGTTTTATCGCAATACCCAACAAGATAGCACACTCGCAATGTTGTCAGCTGCTGATGTTGGCTTTTCCCCAAAAGCCCGCCGTGCACAGATCAAGCGGCTGAAAAAGATCCTTAAAATCAGACCAAAGAGAAGCGGCCCCCACAAGGGCAAGGCGCCAAGCCATGGGTTGAGCAGGTTCAACGATGCACGAAATTGCAGCTCCCGAAAAGGGAACCCTGATCACCGGCGTCACTATCATTGACGGTGAAGTGGGGAACCTCAAGGAGCTCCAGGACACGATGCCCGATCACGATGTGATCGAAGACTTGCCCCTGCACCTGGTCCCGCCAACAAAGACGGGTGATGTTTTTTCTCAGGCCAGTGATCTCGGTACATGGCTCCTCGAAGCCATTCAGCTCGTCAGGGCCAGAAGTTCCGGCTTCAAAGGCAAGGGAAAAGGCGTCGGCGTCGCAATCCTGGATACGGGCGTTGAGGAAGTTGACGAAAACCGGGGCCGGATCAAGAGCGCTTTTGAACTGGACAAGGCCACGGGCAAGGCGATTGCTATCGCCACCAAAGACACAGAGGGGCATGGCACCCACGTGTCCGGCCTTGTTGCGGGCACGAATGTCGGCGTGGCGCCCGAAGCCGAATTGATGAATTTCATCATGATCCCGAATGCTAGGGGCAACATTTCCGACTTCATCTTCGCCTTCGAGTTCATTGCAACCCGGCCGGAAATATCGATTATGAACATGTCCGCAGGTATTCCGGGCTTTCACAATGGCATGAAAGGAGCGGTCGCAACGCTCCTGGCCGTTGGTGTCCTCCCGGTCGTGGCAATTGGCAACGAGCGCAAAAACACCAGCCGCAGTCCCGGCAACTACACCGAAGTCCTCTCCATAGGGGCCTCAACAAAGCAGGACAAAATCGCAAACTTCAGCGGCGGCGGAACCATGGTGGTCAACAATCAAAGCTACAAATTCCCAACATGGCCGCACCGGGTCAAACCATTACCTTCTGTTTCATGGGTGGCGGATACGAAAGCTGGCACGGCACGTCTATGGCCACCCCAATCGTTTCAGGTATCGCATCGCTTGTGATCGAGAAACATCCAACATCACCGAACCCGATCGCGAGGCGAACTGCTGGACGCAGTCCACAGCCTGCCTGGCATCCCGGAAACGCGTCAGGGCGACGGCCTGGCGCAAGTGCTGACGAGTTGTGGTTCCAAGGAGCATAAGCATAGCGTAAGTTGGCCGTAACAGTTGAACCAGGGAGCGGCCCATTGAGCGACGCGAAGAAACACTTGATCGTCCAGGAGCTTTCAAAGCTAAAAGCCAGCGAGCGCCGGAAAGTCATCCTCTCGATGAAACCCGGCCCCGCTGCAGCTGCGGCCCCTCCGAAGCCCGAGGCTTATTCATCGCGCATCAGACGTCCAAAGGCACGGGTCCTGCCGATGAGTCAATCTCCAGGCTTCAGGCCATTGGCCTTGAGCCCAAGACAGGCGCCTTGGCTACCAGCATTGTAGTTGAAGGAACCGCTGAACAGCTGATGAAGGCCCTGGACGATGAGAATGTCGAAAGTGCCACTTTCGATGAAGAGATCAGCCTAATCAAGCCGGTGAAAGATCTGGACTGACGCCCGTCCCGATTTGATCAGTCATTGTCTGTCAGGCCTGCGCCAGCGCCAGACAATCGAGATTCTTCGGTTTCCGGCACAAAAATTTTCTGGGAATAAGCATAGACCCGGTCAAAATCCTTGTCCGGCGTTGTAATGCCTTCCCGAAGAGACTGTTCCCGGCATGACTGCAATTGGTCCCAATCCGGCATCCCGAACTGGCTGTCAGCCGTCAACACGATTTCGGTTGGTTTGGCACCTGGATCTGAAGGCGACATGGATATCTCGTATCCACGAGCTCGTGCCTGCCCGATGAAACCCAAGAGAAAACCAGCATGCCCGAGGCCGCTCACAGCCAATTTGGCCCGATCTTCGTGTTCTTCAATCAGAAAAATCATCAGATCAACCAGTCCAACACCAAGCAGGACTGCGCTGTTGCCACCAGCGTCAACCGCTCCCCCCGCCCCATCAAAGTGCGGATCAATTGACGCGCGTACGCTGTTAGCTGACGCTGCGTCCAGGGCGTCTCCTAGGAGTGCAAGCCCCGGCAAGCCTGACGCTTCCAGCCAGGCCGTATTGATCGCACTGTCTTCGTCCACGCCGGCAGGCGCCCCCACCGCATCAAGTGCGCGAAACGACATGCACTTGATTTCGTCAAATGATGTTTTCATTTCACTCGCCCTGGCACGGAAAAGACCAGTCGTCAGCTTCCGCACTGGAAAGTTCGTGAGGTAACGGCGCGCCCTGATACATCGTGATACGGGTCCACAAGTCAGACCGGGGGTCAAACCCGGTTGCACCGAAGAATGAGAGCTTGCAACGCAGCAAATCAATTGGGCGGCAGGCCTTGCCAATCAGGTTGTCTCTGATTTCCCCATACGGGTAGTGCTGCAGCGTCTGAATACGCCTCACAACACTGCGCCACTTCGGCCGCCGCATCAGAAATTCAGCAACACTGGTTTCATCGGACCAGCGCTGCAGCTCGGCGTATAATCTGTGTACCTGATAGCCAAACCCAAGCCGCATCTCCAGCGCCGCACCTTCTTCTTCAAAGCGCCGCCCGCGCCGGGGCTCCTCTTTGTCTTCAGAGTAGTACCAGAAATAGTGGCGCTCTTCCGGGTCCGCAAAGTTAGTCTCAAGCGCCCAGGTATAGTCTTCAGCAATCGTTTTCCTGAGTGTGCCAACGGATTTCGACGGCTCGGAAATCTCTTTTCTGGAGGTGGCCATGTTATCCGACAACTCATCCACCCGTTCCGGGTAGAGCTCAATCAACAGGCTCGCGATCAGTTCTTGTGCCTCAAGACTGAAACCGTTCTCGGTTTTGCGGTAAAGCCGATCCCAGGAATTGGACGCTTCCAGCAAATTACCGGCATCATGTTCCGAATTAAGTTTCGCCAGTTCCGCGCGAAGCGTTTCAATCCGTGCCATTTGAATGACGTCATCCACGGACCAGATTTCCACGTGTCGTTGGGCGCGCTTTAGTAGCTTACCAAAGTAAGCAATCTTCAACTCATCAGCGCTTTCAACCGCTCGAACCCTGGCCAGTGCGGTCTCCCTCGCAACCATCCAATTATGGATCAGGATCGGATGCTTTATCAGGAAAGGCGCCATACCCAGGCCGGTGGAATTGCCAATACCGAGCGCACGGCAATGCTCATCGGAAAGCTCAACCGCAGCGTCCCCGCCCCTTGCCTTGGCCACATGGTTCACAAGCATGAACGAAAGCTGCCGGATCATATAGACCGTCAGCATCTCCGCCCGGAATGCACCCGACAACGCAGGATGCGCACTTGCCCTGGGAAAGTCCGCAAGGCCGAATTTGCCGTTCCCATAGACTGCAGTTGTCCGCATCAGATAACCAGTCTCCATGAGCCGGTTCATATCAGGCTGACGGCCAGCTGCGAGTTCATCCGCCACATAATAGAACAGACGTATAGACTTGTTTGCGCGCGATAGCACGAGTTCGCGCGCTGTATAGCGCCCTGCTTCCTGGACCGTGATATTCTGTTTCAATCGCTCCACGTCGTCAGACGAAGCTTCGCCATCAACAAGCGCGAACGTTGCGTCCCACTTCTCCGCAATGACCCGGTCTGTGCGCTTTTCGGCCTCCAGATGCTCTGTAACCACGACCAGGGAATAGAGCGCATCAGGACCCTCGGCCCGCAACACCAGGTGGCCATACCCCTCATCATCCAGTTCCTTCACCGGGCAATCGAAACGCCAGCAGTCTCGTGCAAAAATTCGCAGGAGCGTGCCCATAAAACTCACACGGCTTGCGAAAAACGAGCCCATCCGATCAAGTCTCATAATCTGCTCAGGCGGCCTGAGTGGGACGACAGGCCAATCAGTTTTCGTTTGCTGTTGTGGGTTCGCACTCATATCGCACTCCAGAAGGGGAGAGCGACGATAGGACTGCAAAGCAAGAGTAACAAGCGCCGAATGACAAGCCTGACAAGTTTTGGCAGCTACAGGAATTTCCTGGCTGCATGCAGCGCCTGGTGCTGATGTTCAGGCAGATTCAGTTTCCGGGCCTGCTTCAGGCTGACAAAGGCAAAGCCGTCATGTTCAGCGCTCAATTGGACAGCGTCAGGCGCGAGCGGCAATTCTGACTCACACAGAAAGGCAAGGGACAGACAATGGCCTGATTTCTCGCTCCTCCGACGTATTGCCGTCAACTGCTCAACCTGTTGCACTTGCAAGCCGGTTTCCTCGGCAACCTCGCGCGCCAAACCGTCCGCAACTTTCTCACCAGACTTGACCTGACCACCTGGAAGATCCCAGCGCCCGCATGGCCGATGCAGCAACAGCACCTCACGGTCGTGCAATATCACAGCCTTGGCTGATCGCCGTTCTGGCTTTGGTTTTACGCGGTGTTTCTTGGGTGACGGCATATGAGTTCTCTCAAGACCTGAGCACATGCCCACCATCGCTTCTGATGGTTAACGATTCCTTACCTGAGACTTGGTCCCTTGCGGACCACCGCAAGATTGAGCGCGCAGACTGATGTCTTCAGCTCACGTTCAACTCGAATTGCAGGGTAGGAGGCGTAGAGATCGCATGCGCTTCCGCAGGCTCATCTCCCAGAGCAAGAACCAGCACGACGGGGAGCATCAGAAAGAGCGCAGCAAACATGGCATTTGGCGGCACGCGCACCGGCGCAGGTTCCTTTGCCCATTTCATCAAACCCATTTGGCCGTTGGACGCAAACGCAGCACCGGCCAGTGCAGACATATTTCCCGTATTGCCCATTGCTCAGAATTTCCTCTCGGTCTAGCCTCCAATCTCCCATAGAGAGTTGAAGGAACCGTCGGAAAATTAGGCGCAATTTTATTCAAACCTGTGGTTTTCAGCTGCTGATATGCGCCAGCACAGCAGGTTCTGCTTTTGCATCGGATTGCGCCAGCTCACTGATCTCAAAAGCCAATCCAGAGCCCGGCTCATACGCTACTGTGGATGCCGCTTACACAATAAACTTGCAGAACAAGATGGTGCTGAAACTTGCTGGTATCATCCTTCCCGAGCCACCTCTGAACGAGGCCCCTAAGGACAGTGCCAGACTGGCTGAAGAAACTCACAGGTTTCTCAGTGCGCTGTTGCAAGGAACCCGTCTCAACACATTAGGCACGCCGGTCGTCGATCGACATGAACGGGAGGTGGCGCAGGTTGTTCTCCACAAACCCGGCAACAAAACACGCTTTTGGCTGCAGGCAAAGCTCGTCGAAGCTGGTCATGCGCGCGTGTCGCCTTCTGACCCGGCCAGCAGTTGTGTCGGCGAATTGCTCAAGCTGGAGAGTAAAGCGCGTTCCGCACGGCGTGGCCTCTGGTCTTCAAATCATTATGCAGTCCGGGAAGCTTGGCAAACCAAGCGCCTGCTGAAGCGCGAGAACACCTTCCAACTGGTAACCGGGAAGGTCCGTAAGGTGGCGAAAACAAAACGCTTTACCTATCTGAATTTCGGCAAGAACTGGCGTAACGATTTTACTGCGTCGATCCGGACCAGCGTTCTCAAACGCATGGTAAAGTCCGGCTTCTCCGTGGAAAAATTGAAGGGCAAGCGCGTGCGTGTACGCGGCTGGATTACCTATCGAAATGGGCCTTTGATCGAGGTAACAAATCGGCACCAGTTAGAGCTGCCCGACAAAGCCGAACCATAAAAGAAAAAGGGCCCGGTCGTTACAGATCAGGCCCTTAATTGTTCAGGAAAACTGCACTAACATACTAAGCAGCAGCATCCTCCGCACCGGCCTCAGCCTCGGTCTCGGCTGCCAGAGCATCAGCAGCAACCTTTTCGGCTTTCAGAGCGGACGCATTCAAAACAGCTTCAACTTCTGAAACCGCAGTGGCGTCATCCGTCTTGCGCACAGCAGCAATCTCGCGGGCCATTCGATCCAGGGCCTGCTCATAGAGCTGACGCTCAGAGTAGGATTGCTCGGGCTGACGGGCCGAACGGAATAGGTCACGGACCACTTCGGCAATCGAGATCAGATCGCCTGAATTGATTTTCGCTTCGTATTCCTGGGCACGTCTCGACCACATGGTCCGTTTTACACGAGCCCGGCCTTTCAGAACCTTCAGCGCCTTCTCGACAAGGCCCTTGTCGGACAACTTGCGCATGCCAACGCTTTCCACTTTGATCAGTGGAACTTTCAGCGTCATTTTCTCTTTTTCAAAGTCGATGACATAGAGTTCCAGGCTCGTCCCGGCGATCTCCTGCTCTTCCACATCGACGACCCGGCCAACTCCGTGAGCCGGATAAACAACAAATTCGTCCGGTTTGAATTTCAGCTTTTTCTTAGCGGCAGCCATATTGCTTGATACCTTGCAAAATAGGTTTCAAATCACGCACGTCATCCGCCGAACATCTCAAAAAGAACCGCAAAAGCTACCCTGCCCGAACCGCCTCAGCGTGCCGGACATTTTGTCCTCCTAATGGGTTTTTTTGTCTGCCGTGTGCTCCCACAAAACGCCGAAACGCTCCACCTCAAGATCAACGGCAAAAAAAATCCGGGCAAAACGGCCCAGCCTCTCGATTTCCGTACGGAATGACTATTGTGATTTCACTTGTATATATAACACAGATTCACCCAATTTTAAAGGGCATTAGGTGCAATTACGCACCTTATTTCGCCGCACCCGGCGACAAGTCCGTCAAATGGTTAACTCTGTAGCACTAGTCAGTCGCCTTCGCCTGGAGCTTCGGAGAAATATTTCTCGAATTTACCAAGCTCGCCGTCATGCTTCTTGTTCTCTTCGGGCATCGGGCGCGACTGGGTGATGTTGGGCCACTTTTCGGCATATTCAGTGTTGATCGCCAGCCATTTTTCAAGGCCCGGCTCCGTATCCGGCTTGATCGCCTCAATTGGGCACTCAGGCTCACATACGCCGCAATCAATGCACTCGTCCGGGTGGATCACGAGCATGTTCTCACCCTCATAGAAACAGTCCACGGGGCAGACTTCGACACAGTCGAGCAGTTTGCATTTGATGCAGTTCTCAACAACGATATAGGTCATTCACAAGAGCTCCAGTCCGGACAAATCTCAGCCACATGCACATCATGCGTTCGCCAAGGCGAACGCTCTATCGCACCAGCCGTTACGGCGCAATATCCATGTTGCCGCACGACATCACGCAACCGTGTTAAAGAGGAGTTTCGGGACTTGCTGGAGTGCTCTCAATGAAGATTGCACCCGACTTGAGGGCGCCAGCCGGGATAAAGGCAATTCGATCTTAATGAGGAACGGTTTCCGAAGGCACTTCGTGCCTGAGGCAAGGCCAACTGGCCGCCGCCGCATTTTAAGAGCGATCAACTATCCGTGTTCGCTCCGCTCGGGCTGATCTTGTGCCGCGTACCCGCGTAGCCATTTTGCCAAAGGCAAAATTGGCGCGGGCGAAATAAACTCAAGGAAATGTGCGAGGCAGATGGTCTGGCCGTCACTTATGGCCATAAGGTTAACTGTGGGTTCTCACAGATTACAGAAGGTGATCAAAAGACTTGTCTTGTTTAATATGTCCAGCTCCACCCCGACGCAGGCGCCAGTGTCGCTGAGTTACAAGCGCATGCCCAAAGCACAATTGATGAGCGCCCAGCCTGGCCCAAACAGATGTACATCGTGGGCTCCATACCATTGACCACTGTAGGCAAAATCGACAAGCCGAATTTGAGATGCGATGCTGCAGAACGTATGGTCTCAAGCCTTATCCACAATGACCTGAAGCTGCCAGATGCCGATATTACGGTCGTTAGGGCGGCGTACGCGGCATGTGCGTGACAGTTACGCCTAGCCCCGCCGATGAAGCGTCTGCTGATACAGTAGAAAAGGTGCTTTCAGCCTATTTGTTTGAGGCCAAGGTTCAGGCCCCATAACGGGTAGGTTGGCTAGCCGGCAGCCGCGGGTGCGAACGAAACTAAAGTCAGCACACAATTTCTCCTGCGTCCAACCGCCTTCTTTACCTCTCCCCGAATCTCTCTATAACCCTGCCGGAAACGCCCTTTGGGACTTTGGCTCGGGCGCTTCCGTTGCGAGCCTTTTTTCCCGAAGGGCGTTTTTATTTGAGAGGCGGATCTCATGGCGAATGTGGTTGTAGTTGGCGTCCAATGGGGCGACGAGGGTAAAGGCAAGATTGTCGACTGGCTGTCTGAGCGCGCTGACACGGTCGTGCGCTTTCAGGGCGGACACAACGCAGGCCACACGCTGGTTATTGACGGCGTCACTTACAAACTCTCTCTCCTCCCTTCCGGCATCATTCGCGGCGGCAAATTGTCGGTCATCGGTAACGGCGTGGTGATCGACCCCTGGGCGCTGGTGGAAGAAATTTCAAAGGTCGAAGGCCAGGGCGTTGCCATCACCCGCAAAAATCTGCGTATTGCCGAAAACGCCACGCTGATCCTGCCGTTGCATCGCGAGCTGGATGGCATCCGTGAAGCCGCCGCTGGCGCTGGCAAGATCGGCACCACTGGCCGCGGCATTGGGCCGGCGTACGAAGACAAGGTGGGCCGTCGCGCCATCCGCGTCATGGACCTGCAGAACCTGAACACCCTTGGCGCAAAGCTGGACCGCCTGCTCACCCACCACAACGCCCTGCGCCGCGGTCTGGACGTGGCCGAGGTTTCAACCGACGAACTTCACGCCCAGCTGGTAGAAATTGCGCCCAAGATCCTGCCCTACATGGACCGGGTCTGGAAACTGCTGGACGAGCAAAGCCGCGCGGGTAGCCGCATTCTGTTCGAAGGCGCGCAAGGCACGCTGCTGGACATTGACCACGGCACCTACCCTTTCGTCACCTCTTCAAACACGGTCGCCGCACAGGCCGCCACAGGTTCCGGCATCGGCCCTGGCCAGCTGGACTATGTGCTGGGCATAGTCAAAGCCTACACCACCCGCGTTGGCTCCGGCCCCTTCCCCACCGAATTGGAAGATGAAGTCGGCCAGCGAATGGGTGAACGCGGCCACGAGTTTGGCACGGTCACCGGCCGTCAACGCCGCTGCGGCTGGTTTGACGCGGTGCTCGTCCGCCAGGCCCTGAAAACCTCGGGTGTCAGTGGCATCGCGCTCACCAAACTGGATATTCTGGACGGTTTTGAAGAGCTGAAAGTCTGCGTGGCTTACGATCTGGACGACGAGCGCATCGGCTACCTGCCGTCAGCGCAAGGCGCCCAGGCCCGTGTGAAGCCGATCTACGAAACTTTCGAAGGCTGGTCCGACTCCACTGCCGGCGCCCGCAGCTGGAACGATCTCCCCGCAGCCGCCGTCAAATATGTACGTCAAGTCGAAGAGATGATCGAAACCCCGATTGCCCTCGTTTCCACCTCGCCTGAGCGTGACGACACGATCCTGATGAAAGATCCGTTTGAGGATTGATATCTCAGAGGTTGTTGAGAGTCATGAGCCTTGCGCCAGCGCTGACTTCAACGCGCTGGCGATTTCCTCCGCAGTGGCCGACATCTTCGTTGCGCCCTGCAAATGGATGAACCGCCAGACTTCCTTGCCTGCATGATCATACACCACCAGGCTTGGTATGCGGGTGATGTTGCCGAAGGCTTTTGCAATCTTCTTGGTGCCTTTCACCAGAGGAAATTGCGGTTTGGTCCGTTTCAGGAACCGTTTCATGCGCAGGGGATTGTCCTTGCCGCCCCAGCGCTCAAACAGATTGACGGCAACCAAAGTTACATCTTCGGCCGGAAACTCGGCGCGCACTTGGTTCATTGCCTTGAATTCATCAGTGCAGGGCGGGCACCAGGAGGCAAAGAACGTCACCACAACGGGTTTGCCTGACAATTCGCTGGCAAGAACATGATCCCCTACCACAGGTTTTGCCGATGGGATTAGGGTCAGGGGATGAATCGTGCTCGCACGGACGTCCCCGCCTGCAAGCAAAAAAACAAAAGCAAATGCAGTCAAAAATGTTCTCATCATGAGCACATTATAAGCACCGGCAAATCTGCCGCGCCAATCACAGTCGCGAGAGCACGCATTGTTCGCTATGTTCCTCATTCTGCCAGTCCCGTAGCGAAAGCAAGTCTCCGTGGAGCCCATCGTTTTTATCGCCGTGCTCACCGCAGCAGCCCTTCACGCCACCTGGAACGCGCTGGTCAAAGGTGCAGGCGACAAGCACATCTCCATGACCGCCGTGGTGCTCGGGCATGTTCCCCCTGCCCTGGTCCTGCTGCCCTTCGCAGCCGTGCCGGACCCCGCCAGCTTCCCTTATCTCGCCGCAGGCATACTGCTCCACGTGGGCTATCAACTCTTCTTGCTGGCCTCCTACAGAACCGGAGATTTGACGCAGGTTTACCCCATCGCCCGCGGCTCGGCACCTATCATCGTGGCGGCCGTATCCGTGCTGGTTCTGGGCGTTTATCTCTCTGCAATGGAACTAGTGGCCGTCGGCATCATCGGTGCCGGGATCATCTCTCTGGTGTTCGTGCGTTCGAGTGATGGTTTGCGAAACTCCCGCGCTGCGTTCATGGCGCTGGGCACCGGGTGTTTCATCGCGTCTTATTCGCTGGTAGACGGACTTGGCGCCCGGGAAGCCCACACCGCTCTTGGGTTTTACGCTTGGCTGACTATCGCAAACGCGATCATCTTCGCCGCCATTATGGCCGTCAGAAACCCCGGAGTCGTGACGACCGTCGTGAAACACCACTCACGCTTTGCCCTGCTTGGCGGCGGCGCCTCGTTTGCAGCCTACGCCCTGGCCATCTGGGCCTTCACGCAGGCCCCGATCGCCCTGGTCACGGCCTTGCGCGAAACCAGCATTATCTTCGCGCTCTTCATCGGCGTCTTCTTCCTGAAGGAGCGTCTCAGCTTGCTGAAGGTGTTCTCAACCACGGTTACCCTCCTGGGTGCACTGTTGTTGCGGCTGACCCGGTAGCAGAACCCGTTAGTTTCGGGAGGTCATGGCTTCCGGGAGCCAAAGGGCGATCTGGGGGAAGGCGATCAGCAGGATGACACCGATGAGCATGAGAAGGAACATCGGGGCTGCTGCGCGGGAGATGAAAGCGATGTCCCGACCGGTCATGCCTTGAACCAGGAATAGGTTGAAGCCGATGGGCGGGGTGATCAGGGCCATTTCGCCGACAAGAACCACGAAAACACCGAACCAGATCATATCGATGCCCGAGGCGCGTACGAGCGGTTCAACAACGGCGATCGTCAGCACGATCATTGAGATACCGTCGAGAACGCAGCCGAGCAATATGTACATGATCATGAGCGCGATGATAAGCGCCGTGGCTGAAAGGTTCATCGCGCCAATCCATTCCGCAAGCGCTCGAGGCAGACCAGTGAAGCCCATTGCAAGGGTGAGGAAAGCGGAACCGGCCAGCAGCAGCGTGATCATGGATGTGGTCTTGACCGTGCCCATGAGAGAATCTGAGAGCGTTTCCCAGTTCAACGAGCCCTGCAGGCCTGCGAGAATGAGTGCCCCGGCAACGCCGAGTACAGCCGCCTCCGTGGGCGCTGCGATGCCAGTATAGATCGAACCGATGACACCAAGGATAAGCGCTGCAACGGGGAACAAGTCCCAAAGGCCGAAGAGCTTCTCGCGCCAGTCCGATGGCTCCTCGCGCATGTTGCGACCGTCCGCAGTGAACACCCCCCAGCCAACATTATAGAGGATGAACAACCCGGCCAGCATCAGGCCTGGTATGAGGCCTGCCATGAACAGTCGAGCGATAGATTCCTCCACCACGATCCCATAAATGATCATGGTGATTGATGGCGGGATCAGCAGGCCGAGTGTTCCGGCGCCGGCTAGCGTTCCGCCCACCATGGCGTCGGGATAGCCGTGTTGTTTGAGGGCCGGCATGGTGATCTTGCCAACCGTAAGCAACGTCGCCGCCGATGATCCGGATATGGCCGAGAAGGCCGTGCACCCCACCACGTTGACGTGAAGTAGTCCGCCGGGCAGCCGGCGCAGGAGCGGAGAAAGACCATTGAACAGGCTTTCAGACAGCCGGGTCCGGCAGAGAATCTCGCCCATCCAGATAAAGAGCGGGAGCGACGCCAGTCCCCAAAGTGAGATGTGCGACCAGACGGTGGTCGCCATAGCTGGTCCAACGGGCCGCGAGGTGAACAACGACATGGCGAAGATACCGGCAATCAGCAGCGCCGTTCCGATCCAGACGCCGAGCGCAAGGCAGATCACGAGGATGACGGCAAACAGCAACGCCATGGTTGCCGGATCCATGGGTCAGGCGCCTTTTTCTTCGGTGAGGATGCTGTCGCCTGAATTTGCCCAGGGCATTTCGCCGGTCAGACAATAACGAGCCAGATGATGGAGCAAAGCGATGGCGAAGATGGTGATGCCCAAGGCTGCCGGAAACTGCGGCATCCAGATGGGCAAGCCGTCAGATCCATCGCTCAGGTCGCCGAACTCCCAGGAAATCCGGACCATTCTCAACATGAACCAGGCAAGATAACAGGCGGCGGCTGCCGTCAAAGCAAGTGCTATAAACTCAGTAATGCCGCGGGGCCGTTCAGAAAGTCTGCTGATCAGAAGATCTATGCGAATATGCCCGCCAGCGCCAAAAGTGTAGGCAAGGCCGAAGCTGCCGGCTGCTGCCATGGCATAACCGGCCCCCTCTGTGAGTCCGCCCACATAGATTCCAAACAGCCGGGAGAGAATGCTCCCGGCCACTAGTAGAGCGATGAGGACGATAGCAACCGCAGCAATCGCGCCGCAAACAGCATATAGTCTGCTGAGGGCACGATCGGCCGCGATCACGATCTGTCTCATCGGTCGCTCGCTTTAAGCCTTGCGATAGGCTTCAATGATCTTGGCACCGGCGTCTCCGGCAGCTGCAATCCATTCGTCAGTCATTTGCTGGCCGATTTTGTTGAGGCCCGCCAGCAGGTCGGCAGATGGCGCCTCCACTTTCATGCCCTTCTCTTTCATGACTTTGATGTAGCCGTTGTTCTGGTTTTCCATCTCGCTCCAGACAGCCACCTCAGCCTTGGCAGCTGCCTCGGACATTACCTTCTGGGCGACTGCATCCAGACCATTCCAGGCATCCGCATTCACTACGACACCTGATTTTGGCAACCAGGCGTTCACCAGGTAATAGTACTCGCAGTAATCCCAGATCTTTTGCCAGAGGCCAATGGCACCGGATGCCATCATGGATTCAGCAACCCCGGTTGAGAACGCCTGAGCGATTTCACTGGCTTCCGTCTTCGTCGGCACGGCACCCATGAGATTGGCCAGCCGGGTCGTTGAGGAATCATAGGCGCGGAACTTGACACCCTTCATGTCTTCGACCGTGTTGACCGCCTTCTTGGAGAAGAGGCCCTGCGGCGGCCAGACCGGCGCAAACAGGAGTTTCAACCCCAACTTGCCGAGGGCGGCATCGACTTCGGCTTTCGAGACGTCATAGAGTTTTTTCGCCTGCGCGCCGTCCGTCGCCAGGAATGGGACCGTATCAAGACCGAGCATGGGCACCTGCTTGGAGTGAGCCCCGAGGAAGCGGCCACCTAGTGGCACCTGGCCCTCACGCACGGCACGCAGGATATCGGCGCCCTTATAGAGGGAACCGCCGGGGTGCACCGTGATGGCGATTTCGCCGTTGGTCCTTTCCTTCACGTCTTTTGCAAAGGCAACATAGGCCTTCGAGATGTAGTTGCCGGCACCATAGGCGCTCGGCATGTCCCACTTGGTTGCCGCGAACGAAAGTCCGGGCAACAAGCATGTCGAAGCCGTTCCCACAACACCTGCGGCAAGCACTTGGCGTCTGGATGGTTTCAGGTTGGTCATCAGTTCTCTCCCTTTCAGTTTGTCTGTGTCATGCGTCGACCATGAAGAGCCGGCGCGGGAAATTTGTCAGCAGTTCGCAGCCATCCTCCGTCACCCGGACGCTGTCGCTGAAGCACATACCGAATGTCTCCTTGAACAGGGTTGGGATGACGTGGAAGGTCATGTTGGGTTGCAGCACCAGGGGATCGTCCGGCCGGATGGCGTAGATATGTCCCTCCGACCAGTTAGGCGGAAATCCGATGCCTATACCGTAGGCCGCACGATGCCGGAAAAACGCCCCTAGGCCACGCTGCTCCACCACACTGCGGCATTGGCGATCGACTTCGCCGGCGGTCAGTCCGGGCTTGATCGCTGCAATCGCGGCCTCAAGCACACCTTGCAGTGCGTCGGCAGCTTCAATGTGTTCATCGCTGGGCTGCCCAATCACAACTGGCCTAGAGATCATGGCATGCAGGCGGTCGATGCAACCCACGGATTCCAACAGCACCACATCACCCTTCTGCGCTGCGCGCCGCCGCCACATGGCAAAACAGAGTGAGGTTGTGGGGCCCGAGACCACAAGCGGCGGATGGCCGGGATACTCACCGCCTGCCCGGATGCTCGCGTCATACATCGCAGCTGCAATATCGTTCTCAGTCTTGCCCGGCGCAATCTCATCGATCGCAGCTTGCAAACCCGCCTCAGCGGCCCGCGCCGCATGCCGCACCCGCTCAATTTCCCACTCGGCCTTTGCGGGTCTGCGGTTTTCAATGGTCCCGTTAAACTCAACGAATGTGCAAGGCGCCTGTTCAACAAGTCGGGCGTGATCGGCAACGGCCAGATGGCGGCTCGATGTTTCAATGCCGATCTGTTTGCCGGACACCTCCGATGACAAAAACTCCGAGACAACAGCAACGGGATCGGCTGTATCCACGATGGCTTCAAAACCGCCAATGGTGGGATAGGAATGGGCGAGGTCCCGGTTGACGATCCGCGCTATGATAACCGGGGGTCGGTCTGTAGGTATGAAGGTTGCGTGAAACGTGAAGTATCCGATGGTCTGGTAGCCGGTCAGCCAGAACAGATTTTCCGGATCAAACAGGAGCGCTCCCGCGAGACCGCGCTGACGCAGTTCGGCTTGCAGCCAGGCCAACCGCTCCTGGTAAATTGCCTTCGGTGCCGGTAGCATGTCGATCATCGATGCGTTCGGTTTTGGATTTCCCGCTGTGGAGCCATCATTCATCTTCGCCAGCCGTCAAATGCCTGTTCAGACTGACAGTATGCGGGCTAACGAGAAATAACTTCAAATACGAATATATCCAACTGCTGCAAATAAAAGTTATAATACTGTTTTCTCTGACAAGACATGGAGTCGTCCATGAATTTGCGCCAGATCGAAGTCTTCAAAGCCGTCATGGAAACCGGCTCTGTAACCGCAGCCAGTGAGCGGATTCACATTTCGCAGCCCGCAGCCAGCAAACACCTGAAGCTGCTGGAGGAGAGCATTGGCCTGTCTCTCTTCGAGCGCACCGGCAACAGACTGATCCCCAGTCCCGAGGCCCGGGCGCTGCATGAACAGGTGGAACGAAGCTATCGAGGGCTTGATCACCTCGCCAGATTTGTCGGAGGTTTGAAGCACCACCCCGCCGGTGAGATCTCCGTGGCTACCATGCCCATGCTGGCGAGGACCTGGTTGCCGGAAGTTATAAGCCCGTTCCTGCTTGAACACACCAACGTCTCGCTATCCCTCCCGATCCGCAGTTCGAGTTGGATCACCGATGCGATATCAACAGGTCAGGCCGACATCGGGCTTGGGCTGAGATCTGCGGAGGATGCCGGAATGTTCCAGCAGCACATCATGAACGTACCGCTGGTCTGCGTCATGGAGCCCGACCACGCACTCGCCGGAAACAACGCGGTAACAGCCAGAGGTCTGTCGCCCCACACATTAATCACTTTATCGAACTTCGATCACTGGCGACTTGCTGTCGAAACAGCTCTGGACGACGGTGGGGCAAGACCTGTTCGGCGGGTCGATACTTTTACCACGCAAGTCGCCTGTGAATTGGTTCTGCGCGGAGTGGGTGTTGCTGTCATTGATATTCTGACGGCGCTCGACTACGCCAAGGAAGGATTGGAGTGGCGAATTTTCGAACCCCGGATATCCTTTGAAATCTATCTCATGCGCTCAAAGTTCCAGGTGCATTCGAATCTGTCGAGGAGTCTTGTCGACACCCTAAAAACCGGAGCGGGGCTCACTGAAAACACACTGCGTTCAGAAATTGAGGGGCAAAAGCCTACTTCCAGCGCACACATGTCCATAGTCAAACCATGATCCGGGCCTCTAGCAGGGAGACATCGCCTCCACAGCAGCCCCCGCAAAATCGCCCGGCCGGTTTGGGCCGCGTTTCCATTCTCTGAAGTTATAGAGATGGTCGGACGACGAAGCGGTGGCAATCGCAGCCTCGCGCACGAACCGGCCGCCTTCAGGCACTTGAACTGCGCTGCGGATCGTAAACTGGAACTGCGACGAGCGCCGGAGAATTTTGAAGGCACATTGTAGGCAGAACGGTCCTGCCCGCCACCATCGCCCTTCGACATCAAGGCCAACAACCCAAGCGGCGCTGCGTGCCGGTCAAAACCATTATTCCCTGAATAGACCGTCAGAAACGGTTTCAGCGCTAGATACATCTCCTCTGTAATGCCTGGAACCTGCGCGAATTCGGACAAGGTTTCGAACGGCCAGTCCTTCGATCCATAAGGTCTGCTCGACAACTGATATGTTACCTCCTCCGAGCCGCCCCCGACGCGGGCCGTATTGCTGTCGCGATAGTCCGACACGGCACGGACAAGCAACTTGGCTTCACTGGGCGCTTTACCCAAGCCTATAAACATTGCCTCAAGCAGATCCCGTCTCGCAGCGTTCAGATCAATCTTGCCTCCCTCATCCCAGATTTGAATTTGTGCAATCGCATTTCCGGGCATACGGCAATGAAACAGCGTGCCATCTGTCCTGATTCGCGGATTGGCTGGCACACGACGCTGATACAGGATCGAAATACCGTCCTTGACGGCAATCTGCACGCCCGCTTCTGCCAAAGCCCGGACCTGGCCGTTCGAAATCACGTTGCGCGGAGCCTTCGAGTTCAAACGGGTGTTCTGAGCGAAGGTCAGTGCGATCACCGCCAGGGAGGGCCGACGCCCCACAGGACGATGATCAGAACGAAACCCTTCTGGCTCCCGCTCCGCCGAGGCATCGGACCTATTGCCAAACGCACTTGAGCTGATCCACCCGATCGCGCTTGCGGGCCCGGTTCCGGGGAATACGCACATTCAGCTGACGCCTGAACTCATACGTGACTTTGCGGCCTTCAAGCTGATCGCGCACCACGCGCGGCGTGATGATGATCAGAAGCTCCGTGCGCGTTTCAGTTTCATCACGCTGCTTGAAGGCATTGCCTAGAAGAGGAATATCGCCAAGCACAGGCACCTGGCTCTTCAGGTTGTTCGTACGATCCTGGATCAAGCCACCGAGCGCAAGGCTCGCGCCATCGTTTACAACAATTGTCGTCTTGATTTTCCGCTGCTGGATTGTCGGGGAATTCACAATTGCATTGTTGGCCATGTTGACGTTGCCCGCAGTTGTCGTGGTCGGCAGAACGTTGCTGGCCTCCTGCTCAATATCTAGATTAACCCGCCCATCATCGCTGACGCGCGGCGTGGTCGCCAATATGACGCCCGTATCGCGATATTTGATCGTATTCACAATTGGCGCATTGGGCGTGATGATCCCGGTTGCTTCACTGGTTCTGATCGGCAATCTGCAGCACTGCCTTGCGGTTATCCAGAACCATGAGCGAAGGTGAAGAAATCACATTGACGTCCGTGATGCTATTGAGCGCATCCAGCGCAACACGGATACGCGGCGTCGAGAATAAATAAGAAAAGCCGGGGCACGAAGGCGCCACGACACCCGTCGCCAGATCGGAAAGCGTGAAGCGGTTGCCTTGCGTTTTGAAGAACCATTTCAAACCGAATTTCAGCCTGTCGGTCAGGGTCACCTCGGCGATTGTCGCCTCAAGCAGAACCTGATTTGGGGTCACGTCCAGTCGGGCAATGATGTCTTTGACCCGTGTTTGATCAGCCGGAGATGCATATACAAGCAGAGCATTGTTCGCCACATCGGGGGCACCACGCGAATGCAGGGCTCCCGGCCAGCAAGCTGCTGCAGCCCGCCGCCACCTCGTGTATCAGGTGCCTGTTCCTGCTGGTTTTGAGCCGGCCGGTTGAGCTTTTTGCCCGCTTGCAGCGTTCGTCTGACCGGTAACTGTCCGTTGTGTATCGCCAAATGTCCCGGCAGGTGACGTCGGGGTTTGCGCTGATTGCGCCGTTGCCCGCGGTGCCACATTGGTCCGGGCCTGATTTTTATTGGCAGACCTAACCGAAAAGACTTTCTCGATCAGGTCAGCAAGTTCCTCAGCCTGGCGGTTCTGGATGTTGTAGACCACCATTTTCTTTTCAGAGCAGCCGGGTTGAAAAGGCCTGAGAACCAATCAATCACGCCATCGGTATAATTCCCCGATTTTTCCTTGCACTTAACGTCGTATCGCGCTAATGAGCCCTTCGGAGGGCAATTGGGCTGCCGCCTGAAACAAGCGGCGGCTCTTGAGCTGATCAAACCAAATGTTAAATGAAGTAAAGGATCACAGGAATGGCCAGTGAGTCTCAAGAGAAGTTGGAAAATGAAATTAGAAAACTGTACACGGAATTACAGCAAAGGATTGGCGCCCTAGAGTTATTGCAATCTAAGTTGGAGAAAACCACAGATGATCTTCAGAAGCATCGTGATTTGGTACAAGAGCTTCGTGAAAAGTTAAAAACACTGAGAAGCATGAGGCGTTGAACACAACCGCTTGAAATTTTGCGCGCCGAGATGTTGAAGTTTCTCCCCAACCTCTCGCAATAAAACTGGTGCTGCGTGGGTAACGTTTGAAAAATGAATGTTTTGCTAATATCGAATCAACGCTCAGGGTCCAATACGGTCAAGAACATACTTATGGAATCTGTTGCGGGTCTGAAGCATGCGGGCGAACTTTTTCAGAGTAAGTCGAGAAGAAAAACACAAGGTCATTACCTTGAGAGCCTTGGTTACCTTGGTTACTATGATTACCTGGATAAAAACAGCCGTTCGTTGCCCAGTTTAGGCGAGTTTATCGGGAACCATCAACATGTCGAAGCATATGAACGTGCGCGCAAATACTTGGGATTCTTAAATAATCATGAGGATTTTCTTTTATTTGATGTTAAATATAATAATTTTAGAATACTGGATCCAATATTTTTCTACTCGACAGAGTCACCGGTTTTTCTAAACGTGTGGATGGAGAAAGATCAACCAATAATTCACCTAATTCGCGATAATGTTTTTTCAATGTATGTTTCAGACAAATTTATGGAGGTGATCGGCCAGTCGCATTATAGGGAAAATCAAGAAATAGATGAGACCGATATTCCAAGGGTCAGGATCGACCCAAATGCTGCGGCGCAATATATGATGCTCGTCAAAGAGTCAGAAATTTTGTTTTCTGACTATTTAAGCAATTACAAAAACAAAGTTGAACTTAATTACGAGAATGATTTGGTCGACGATCAACTTCAAGAAGCTGCCCGTGACCGAATTGGGAAATTGTTAAAATTGGAGGCAGGTTTGGAGGGAAAAAAATCTGGGCTAAAAAAAACCCCGCTTGAATACCAAAAGAAAATCACAAACAAAAAAGAAATTATCAATTATTTTACCGGTAGCCGTTTCGAAGATCAGGTTACCGACTTTTTTGCGAGTAAGGTTGAGGTCGAGAGGATAACCAAAGGCAGTCCAAAGAGGATAACCAAAGACAGCCCAAAGGGGGGAACCAAAGACAGCCCAAAGAGGCAGTAACCAAAGGCAGCCCAAAGAGGGTAACCAAAGGCAGCCCAAAGAGGATAACCAAAGACAGCCCGAGAAAAAGTGACAGTCTTGAATGAGTAATCTGGTGAACGGTGTTACGGGTCGACCACGAAAAGGCGCTGGAAGCCTCCGCTCCGGGCTTTTTGATGAGCGTTCAGTTGCCAAAAAGCGCTTGGAAATGTCGGTCGCTGAAGATTTTAGCCCAATTATTGGTCGGTATGGGATTACTCCTGAAAGTGTTGCAATTTTGCGATCAACGTCGTTTTTCGACGAGAGTTTTTATCGAACACAGCTAAGGCCCTCATTTGGAGAAGTTCGTAACTTATTGCTACATTACTTATCAGAAGGCTGGCTCGTCGGGCTTAGGCCAAATAAGGTATTTGACCCAAGTTGGTATCAGCTCAGGTATAACGACATATTAGCGAATGGGCTTGAGCCTTTAAGCCACTTTGTTCTGCACGGGATTAGGGAGGGCTGGCGATATCCCACTCCATGGTTGAGTGGCCGTGTAACTATCGGCCAGCTTCCGCGTCGTCCAAGACTGCTGCATTATCCTAGAACGAACATTGACCGAATTGTTGCGATTGATCATCCGTACTATCGCATGTTTCTTGAAGACAAGATGCCCTCGTATGTCGTCGTTTTCGATGAAGACACGCTGTTTGCAAAGGTTGAAAATGTAGCGAGGCAAATTCATAAAGAAGACCCATCTTGTCGTATACTTCTTCTTTTTGTTTCATTGAAAGGTGAGCATCATTTTGATTTGAGTTATTTGAGCAATTTTCAACTGTGTAAATCTTTGAATTTTGCGCAGAAAACTCAAGTTGAAATGCAAAAAGATATTGCGGAACTTTTACAGCTGTCTGATTTTGACCATATTGTTTATTTAGCTGGAGATGATGAACTGTTTGGGATGTTTTATGACTGTGCAGGGCATTGCCGGATTTCGCGATCAAGTTTCGAGTGGTGTTCTCCCAAATCAATTGTCAATGGGGCGGTCGCTAAGAAAAAGATACCTGTGTATTTTTTGCATCCGGATTGGACGACGTCCGGTGTCAACACGTTCACTGCCGAATTGTGCGCACAACTACTCTCAAACAAGAAGTATGCGCCTGAAATTATTATTACGAATAGTATTGAGACACGTCAACGTCGGTTTATGCCAAACGTTCCAGTTCGGATGTTCCAAACGCCGGCTAACGCTGAAGATGTGTGGAAGCAGGTTGACCAATTATTTGAGGATGGCGATCAGTGTATTGTTATACCCAATTATGATTTCGTAGCGGCAGCCACAACGGCTAATTTTCCAGAGCATGTAAAAGTGGTCGGGATTGCTCACTCAGATGACAAGTATCATTATGAGCAGGTATATCGACTGGGGCGCTATTGGAACTGGATTGTGGCCGTTAGCGATGAGATAGCGAATAATATTAGAAAATTGAATCCTGTTTTTTCGGATAAGATTTCGCGAATCTATTACGGAATTACTCCTACACTTGATGAAGAAGAATTTGAGGAGAGCGTGGAAGTTCGTCAAGAGCAAATTACCCGTGGCGAACCAATTCAGTTGGTATATGCTGGAAGATTAGTCGAATATCAGAAATGTGCCTCAAGACTGAGTAAACTCATTCAATGCCTTGATGAGATTAAACTCCCATACAAGTTTAACATACTTGGAGACGGTCCCGTTCGAAGTGAACTTGTGGATTCACTGCATGATCATATTCAATCAGGGCTGGTTACTTTTCATGGTCGTCTCAGTTCTGCCGGCGCGCGCGCTTTAGCCGTGCGTTCGCACGCATCGATACTCGTTTCGGACTTCGAAGGCTTGCCACTGTCAACGCTGGAAGCAATCTCCGGTGGGGCTGTGCCGTGTATGTATCGGATTGAATCCGGGATAGAGGAAGTGCTGGAGGCGGATAGTAGCTGCGTGCTTGCGGATCAACAAGATGCGCGTTCATTGGCAAAGGGAATTGCCCAATTGTCGGAGGGCCTAAATTACCTTAGGTTTGCATGCAACGCGTATGAGCGGTTCCAATTCAACCAGCTTGATGTTGAGAGCATGACCGCACAATATGTCCGTGTTTTCGACAAGATACTCTCTGCAAGGCCCGGAGAATTTGAACGGCCTCCTCCCCTGATTTGGGGCCATCATTCCATTGCTGGCCGGGTCCCTCCTCCAAGTATGTTTAGAGAAAATTGATTATGTACCTCGACGATTCGCTGTTGGAAGCTTTTGGCCTGTCTGAGTTTGATCTACCAAAAGAAAGAGCCGCGGAGATGGCGAAATTTGTTCGGACAAACAGGCCGTAGGGAGCGTTGGGCTCTATTTGCAGTGACTTGCAAGAAATACTCGGGCGAAGGGGTACTGTTGCGTTAATTGTTGTTGCTTGAGATGATGCCTTGAAAACCAAATAATACCAAATGGCCTGATTGATTGTCTTTCAGGCCCTTTCAACCCGGCGGCTCTCTGGATCCATGCAGACAAAGGAGGAGTTCCGATGTCTGCAGCTGTTGACGGTCGTGATGACTATGATGCTTTGACCCTTCTGTGTTTATGACGGCATGAGCCGGGCGGATGCGGCGAAGGGGGATGTGGTGGCCCGGCAGGGACCGGGGGGCACCTGTTCAACGAAGCCGGGCCCGAAGGGCTGTTCGACCGCCGGGCCCCGCGGCCCCAGATGCGGATGCGGCCCCGATGGCTGAACTTGCTGAGATCATCGAACCCGGCCCCTGCCTTGAGCATGACGCTTGAGCATGACGGGGGGTCCGCTGGAGACGACCTGACCTGCAACGGGGGAGCGAAGACCGGTTCGGTGTTGTCTCTCACGAGAGGACCCTCTCCAGGCTGCTTGCAGCGCCCGGCTTTTCACGCCTCACCGGGCGCGCAAGGGGACGAGACCGCGATGGCCGGCCGATCAGCGTTACAAATCGGCCTGCCTGTTCGGCGCGGGTTGCGCAGACAGGGAGACCGGTGCGGCCCTGATGCTGCCATGGTGGCAGGGTGCCATAGTGCTATGGGGGCGGGCACTGGAACAAGGAACCTGCCTCTCAAGGAGATCAGCCGGACCGTTGCAAAAGGCGCTCAGGCCGCCGTCCTGATGGCCCGCGCGCCGGGGCACACATCCGGCGAGGTGAAGGGGCCGGAGACCCTGATCTTCCTGCCCGCCAGATCACCGGAGCTCAATCGGGTCGGGAAGGTCTGGCAATCTCTTCGGGAGAACGGGCTCTCCAACCGCCTCCTTGAAGATCAGGCAGACGGTCTTGCCGCCGGATGTGGTGCCTGGACCCGGCTCATGAAAGAACCAACGGGCGCATCTCGCGATTGAACCCAAAACAGGCAAACCTGAGAGCCGTTAGTATGAGATCTGACGGTATCCCTATCGACCGGATCGCTTGGCCCGCCGAACCAGCGCCAGACGCAGAGCGGTCTCTTCATCTTTGGGAGCGGCCTTGTCGTGCACCGTGCTGCGCGCAACGCCCGACATCCAGGTCCGGCGCTCAGATGTCCCGGCTTCTGCGCGTGTGGATGACGGCGCCGCGAAGGTCATCGGTGGTCAGGCCCTGGGGTTCAAAAGATCCAGGCTCTCCTTGAGGATCAATTTGTTCAGCTCAAGGGGGGTCACGCTCTTCTTCAACCGCTCATTCTCCTTCTCAAGAGCCTTCAGCTCCGAAAGCTGTGATGTGCCCATTCCCCCAAACCTTCTGCGCCAGTTGTCGTAAGGTGCATCGCTCACGCCAGAAGAGCGACACGCTGTGGCAACGGCGTTACCAGAGGCCAGGCTCAACTCAATCTTGCGCCGGAGGCGCAAAACATCCTCATTGGATAACTCTTCCGGGCCATGATCACCTCCTCCTGAGCCAAACAAACAGTGGACCAGTTCTAGGGGGGAAGGACAATGCCGCGATGCCGGAAATGCGCAAATCCCGCGAGAAGTAGCTGGTATCGGCCACAATGCCAGCGAGCGGTTCTTTGCCAATGGCAGCGAGCAGTTTTGGCGCCAGCAAAGCCAGTTCTTCTGAAACGAGGAACGGATCGCCTCCGCCGCGCACATAGAGCACCCGGTTTTTATCGAGATAAAAGTGCGTCTTAAAACGGTAGTCAGCCCCAAGAACTTCCATAGCCAGCCAGGCCGTGACCACCTTGGCGACAGAAGCCGGGACAAAGGATTTGCCGGCACAATGGAACATATGAAAATCGTGATGAAGAAAATTTGCTCAACATACCAGTGTCCCCAAAAGCAAGACGTTTAGGATGGCAGATGTTATTCCAGTTGGAAAGGTTGGATTGACCTGCAAAAGTCAATCTCAAAATTCACACTGGACAACTTGCACCCCTCGCTTGCCGCTGCAAAAAAAGAGGTCTAAGAGACCCCTTTAATGAACGCTATCTCCCCTTCCCGTGAAAAGATCCTGTCGCAGGACCATTTGCTTAGCATTGAAGGCCTGAAGCCGGCTGAAATCACCAGCTTGCTCGACCTTGCAGACAAGTACGTGGAGCTCTCGCTCCAGATCAACAAGAAGCAGGACACATTGCGCGGCCGCACGCAGATCAATGTGTTCTTTGAAAACTCCACCCGGACGCAAGCCTCCTTCGAACTCGCCGGAAAGCGCCTTGGAGCGGATGTGATGAACATGTCCGTAAAAGGCTCGTCAGTCTCAAAGGGCGAGACGCTGGTGGATACCGCCATCACACTCAACGCCATGCACCCGGACCTGCTCGTCATCCGTCATTCCTCGGCCGGAGCTTGCGAACTCCTGGCCCAGAAAGTTGACTGCGCCGTGGTCAATGCCGGTGACGGCAGTCATGAACACCCGACGCAGGCTTTGCTGGACGCACTCACCATCCGCCGCCGCAAGGGGTACCTTCAAGGCCTGACGGTTGCCATCTGCGGCGACATTCTGCATTCCCGCGTGGCCCGCTCCAATATCCTCCTGCTTCACACCATGGGGGCCCGTGTGCGGATTGTCGCACCATCCACGCTCCTGCCCTCTGATGCAGACCGATTAGGTGTGGAAGTGTTCACCGACTTTGAGGCTGGCATCACCGATTGCGACATCATCATGATGCTGCGCCTCCAGCTCGAACGCATGAACGGGGCGTTTGTTCCTTCCACCCGCGAGTTTTACCGATACTTCGGTCTCAACCGCGAAAAGCTGGCCTTCGCCAAACCGGACGCCTTGGTGATGCATCCCGGCCCCATGAACCGCGGGGTGGAGATCGCCTCCTCCGTTGCTGACGGCGTGCAAAGCGTGATCAAGGAACAGGTCGAAATGGGGGTTGCCGTTCGCATGGCCGTGCTCGATGCCCTTTCCCGAAATCTGCCTGGCGGAGCAAACACATGATGGTCCCGGCTGGAATTGCAGCTGGCGCGACCGGCACAGTACGTTATGTGAATGCCCGCCTGTTTGACCCGGGTCACAAGCTGGACATGAAAGGTGGCATCCGCGTAACCAACGGCATTATCAACAGCTTGGGCCCCAAAATTGATTCAAAATCTCGCCCGCCAAGCGAGCACCTGATCGATTGCAAAGGCAAGCTGCTCGTCCCCGGCCTCATCGATATGCGTGTGTTCGCTGGCGAGCCTGGATTTGAATACAAGGAGACGCTGGCAACCGCCTCTGAGTCTGCAGCAGCCGGCGGCGTTTCCACAATCATCACCATGCCGAACACCGATCCGGTGATCGATGATGCGGCACTTGTCGACTTTGTCCTGCGGCGCGCCCGCGACACAGGTCTGGTCCGCGTTGCACCTATGGCCGCCCTCACAAAAGGTCTCGGTGGAACGGAGATGACTGAGTTTGGTCTCCTGAAAGATGCCGGCGCAGTCGCCGTAACAGATGGCACAAAATCGATCGCCAACGCACGTGTATTGCGCAGGGCCATGTCCTACGCGAAGGATTTCGGGTTGCCGATTGTGCAACACGTGGAGGATGCAAACCTCGCTCTTGATGGCGTGATGAACGAGAGCGAACTGTCAACCCGCCTCGGTCTGCCGGGTATTCCTGCGATGGCAGAACTGATTGTGCTTGAGCGGGACATTCGTTTGGTGGAACTCACCGGCGCGCATTATCACGCTGCCCAGATTTCCTGCAGGGCGTCCGTCGATGCAGTTCGCAAGGCCAAGGCGCAAGGTCTGCCAGTGACCTGCGGCGTCGCAATCAACCATCTAACGCTGAACGAAAATGACATCGGTCCCTACCGGACGTTTTTTAAACTCTCTCCACCATTGCGGAGCGAAGAGGACCGTCAGGCGCTTGTTGAAGGCGTGAGAGACGGCACCATCGATGTAATTGTCTCAGGCCATGATCCGGAAAACCCGGACACCAAGCGCCTACCGTTCGGCGAAGCAGCCTTTGGTGCTATTGGGCTGGAGACCCTGCTTTCCGCAGCGTATGGCGTGCACCTGAACGACGGCGTCCCGCTGGAAACGCTGGTAAAGGCCATGACCAAAGCCCCGGCCAGCATCCTGGGACTGGAAACCGGTTCCCTGACAGAAGGTGCCCCTGCCGACTTCGCCTTGTTTGATGAAAATGTTATGTGGACTGTCAAGGAATGGTCCCAGAAGTCGAAATCGAACAACACCCCGTTCGAGGACCGGATGATGCAGGGTCGCGTTGTGAAAACAGTTATCGCCGGACAACCCGTCTTTGAGCTGGATTAGTGCATAGTAACGAAAATTGGCCTCATCCTGAGGAGGGCCGAAGGACCGTCTCGAAGAGTGTCAGATTGCTCAGAATTTGCCGTCATACTTCGAGACGGGAACGCTTGCGTTTCCTCCTCAGCATGAGGATAAGAGGGCTCTCTCAATGACTTTTGACCAGCCCATTCTTGTCTATCTGATCGTCGCGGTCTGGAGTTACGGCCTCGGCTCGGTCCCGTTCGGACTTGTGCTTACGAAACTGGCCGATCTGGGGGACATCCGTGACATTGGTTCGGGCAATATTGGTGCCACCAACGTGCTGCGCACGGGCTCCAAGAAACTGGCCATTGGAACCTTGCTTTGCGACATGCTGAAGGGCTTTTTTCCTGCCCTGATTGGAATGAATTTGGAAGTGGAAGCAGCCGTGACTGCCGGCTTCTTTGCCCTGATCGGTCACATGTATTCTGTCTGGCTCGGATTCAAAGGCGGGAAAGGCGTGGCCACCTTCATCGGTGTCCTCGCCGGTTTGCTCTGGCCGCTGGCCGCCGCTTTCTGCGTCGTTTGGCTGGTGGTTGCCCTGATTTTCAAGATCTCCTCCCTGTCCGCACTGGTTGCGACCGCCTTGACACCCATAGGTGCGATGGTGTTCGCTGATCCCGCGTTGGTGGTGCCGCTCATAGTGATGGGCGTCCTCATCTTCTGGAAACACCGCGAAAACATTCAGCGCCTGATCAAGGGGGAAGAATCCAGGATCAAGCTTCGCAGCTGAACCTTTCGCCATATGACGACCGGGGGCGGTATGTCGAAGCGTTTGGACGACGCGCAGCGCAAGGGTTGGCTGCGCCTGATACAATCAGAAAATGTGGGTCCTGCCACCTTTCGCAACCTGTTGAACCACTACGACGGTGCGGCAGCCGCACTTGAGGCGCTGCCCGAATTGTCGAGAAAAGGCGGTCTGCGCTACCCGATCCGCATCTATCCCGAAGATGCAGCTCAAAGAGATCTGGACAACGCCGAGGCCGTCGGGGCGCGGTTCATTGCCCTTGGCGAACCGGACTATCCGCCACTCCTCAAACATATCGACTCAGCCCCGCCTCTATTGTGCGTGAAAGGAGACATCAGCCCGGCCGCCCGGCCTTGCATCGCGATTGTGGGCGCGCGCAACGCATCAGCACTCGGCCGCAAGTTTACCCGCCAGATTGCCCAGGATCTCGGCCGCCAGGACTTCACCATCGTCTCAGGCCTGGCTCGCGGCATAGATACAGCAGCACATGAGGCCTCCAGCCAAACCGGAACAGTCGCGGTTTTGGCAGGCGGGATTGATGTAATCTATCCACCAGAAAATAATCTGCTTTACGAACAAATCATCCACGACGGCGGCGCGATCGTAACCGAGATGACGCCCCACACTAAACCGCAGGCCAAACATTTCCCGCGCCGGAACCGTCTGATCTCGGGCATGTCGTACGGCACAATCGTCGTGGAGGCCGCCAGGCGGTCAGGCTCACTCATCTCCGCGCGCCTCGCCAACGAGCAAGGTCGGGAAGTTTTTGCTGTTCCAGGTTCACCGCTCGATCCGCGGGCCGCCGGCACCAACAGCCTGATCCGCCAGGGCGCAATTCTCACCGAAAGCGCAAAGGACGTGATCGAAGTGATCGCCCCACTGTTGCATGCTCCCTTGCCTTTCATTAACGAAGTGGACGAGGCAGAGGGCTATGATCAAGGCGGGCAGTATGTCCATAACGTGCCCGCAACCGCCCGCGAGCAATTCATCAACCTCCTTGGGACCGCTCCGGTGGAAATAGATGATCTGATCAGGGAAAGCGGGCAGCCTCCGGGCTTTGTGCTGACAATCCTGCTTGAACTCGAAATCGCCGGCCGCCTGCAACGGCACAGGGGACAGCTGGTGTCATTGATTTGACCAGGGAACCGCTTTTTGCCGGACTGCGTCTTCAACGCATTTGAACCAAAGCATAATGCACGTTTCGTCTGACCTGCCTTAGCGTTGGCGTCCGACTACAGAACAAGAGACAAAAAAGGAATGACCCGATGATCAAGAAACTGCTGTTGGCTTCAACAATGGCAATCGGGCTTGCCATGTCGCCATTTGGACTTTCCGTGGCATCTGCCGATGATGATGACGATGTGAAGCTGGGCACGGCCGGACTGCTTTCCAAGAAAAACAGGGGTGAAATCCCGAAGCTGATGCTCTCTGCCGGCATGCCGCTTCTGGAAAGCGGAAAGATTGAACTAAAATCCGGCAGGTATTACGAACTCGAGATTACCGCCGATGGCAGCCAGGAACTTGCGCTTGTAGGCTCCGGATTCTTCCGGGCGATCTGGGTCGATGAAATCGTCATTCAAGGTATCGAGATCCGTCCTCTCGGCGTCGACAGTCTCGAATTCGATGATGCTGGCACGGCGGAAATCAGTTTCCTGGCGATCAAGCCAGGCACATATTCTCTCGGCGTCCCGGGCAGCACGCTTCAGAAAGTGACGATTGTAATCAAATAATCGTCACCGCTTCCTGGGACTTCTCAGCAGGGCACCCGGCCTCACTTGCCTTTGCCGCCTCCGGGCGGCGGGTCCACCTGCAGGTAGGCTTCTTGATAGGCCATCTCGAGAAGATAGACGAGAAGCTTCATCTTGAAGGTGAGCGCCATTTTCCTGAGATCCATCAACGACGAACTGATATGGTTGGCAATCTCAACCGTCTTGACCTTCTGCAGGTCCTCGGCAATTGTGCCCGGGCCGAAGGACATCTCTAGCAATTCCCCTTCAGCATCAAAGCTGGAACCATCATCTTTCATTGACCGCACCTCCGTTTAAGGGAGCAAGGCGCCGGCCTCCCGCCCGGTTGTTTCTCAAAAAAAGTTGCAAAATATCTTTTATGCATCCTATGGTATATAAATTTGCAAAAGGTATAAATCAATTTTACACACTAATTGATTACAATTTCAGGCTGCATAACCGTGAAAGGAATCCCCACTCAGCTTCTTCGCTTGACCACTGGTTGAAGACGTCACTATCGTCGCAATGGGCGGATACTGAATATGTAGGAGATACGGTTTCATGAGTACGGAGAATCAAGGAAATCAGGGGGAAAAGCCGTCAACGGATCCGCTTCTCCAGCCCTTGAAGCTGAAACATCTCACAATAAAGAACCGCATCATGAGCACCAGTCATGCTTGCGGGCTGGAAGATGAGAACGGATATCCGGCAGATCGTTATCAAAGTTACCATGAGGAAAAGGCCAAAGGCGGGATAGGGCTGACCATGTTCGGCGGGTCATCGAATGTGGCCCCTGATTCGCCCTCAATCTTTCGTCAAATCAACATCGGCAATGACGGCATTGTTCCCTACCTCCAGCGTTTCTCGGAACGCGTTCATGCCCATGGTGCGGCGATCATGGTGCAGATCACGCACCTTGGACGGCGAGGCGAGCCGTATGTGGGAAACTTTCTGCCGACGATCGCCCCCTCGCCCATTCGCGAAACCCTGCACAGGTCGATCCCGAAGGAGATGGACGAAGACGACGTCCAACGGGTGGTGAAAGCCTATGGTCAAGCCGCACGGCGTTGCAAGGAGGGTGGTCTGGACGGCCTGGAGACGCTGGCGGGTGCCCATCTCATTGGGCAGTTTCTCTCGCCTGCCACGAACAAACGCACCGACAAATATGGCGGCTCTCTGGAGAACCGCTGCCGATTTGGTCTCATGGTCTACGACGAAATCCGCCACGTGGTTGGCGATGATTTGGTTGTCGGGTTCCGTTTTGTGGTGGACGAGGCCATGAAAGACGGCCTTTCGTTTGAAGACTGTGTGAAGACCGCTCACATATTTGAAAGGTCAGGCAACCTTGATTATTTCAACGCCGTGTACGGTCGCATGGACACAGCCTACGGGCTGACCGTCGATAACATGCCGGGCATGGCTTCGCCCATAGCGCCATGGCTGCACAAGGCAGCCGCGTTCAAGCAGGAAATCTCGCTCCCCGTTTTCCATGCCGCCCGGGTCGCGGATGTGTCATCGGCCCGGCATGCTATCTCGGAAGGCCTGATCGACATGGTGGGTATGACCCGCGCCCAGATTGCGGACCCTCACTTGGTCTCCAAGATCATGGCCGGCAACGAAGAACAGATCCGGCCTTGCGTCGGCGCCACCCATTGCATGAGCGATGCCCGGCCAAGCTGCCTGCACAACCCGTCCACGGGCCGGGAACGCATGCTGCCGCACAGGATCGAACCGGCGGAGGTGAAACGCAAAGTGATTGTCGGCGGCGGCGGCCCTGCCGGGCTGGAAGCCGCTCGCGTCTGCGCGCTCCGTGGTCATGAGGTCAAACTGTACGAGGCGGCCAATGCGCTCGGCGGGCAGGTCCGCCTGGCTGCAACCGCCAGCTGGCGAAAGGATGTGTCCGGCATCGTGGACTGGCGCGCCTCTGAGATTGAGCGTTTGGGCGTGACGGTTGAGATGAACAAGTTCGTCGAACCCGCTGATGTGAACCAGGACAACCCGGATGTGGTCATCGTGGCCACAGGCGGCGTTCCCAACATGGACGGGTTCCCCGGCGCCGAGCTTTGCACTTCAAGCTGGGATGCCTTGACCGAGCCCCTGCCCGATTCCGGTTCCACGCTGGTTTATGATGGCACTGGCCGGCACGCAGCGGCAACCTGCGCCGAGCGCGTCGCGATGGCGGGTCACGAAGTGGAGTTGGTCACCATTGATGACAGCTTTGCCCTTGAAATGGCCTATGCGGAAAAGATCATCTGGAAGCGCCGCGTCTATGAGCTGAAGATCCCGCGCACCTACGATGAAAGGCTGATCGCTGTTGAAAGAGATGGCAATCGCCTCTGCGCTATCTTCACCAACGAAGTGACAAATGAAGAAAGCCGCAAGACCGCCGACCACATCATCGTGGAATATGGCACCCTGCCGGCAGACGGTATCACTGAACAGTTGCGCGGCAACTCCACAAACAACGGAACTACCGATCTGGACGCCCTCCTCGCCGGCAACCGGCAACCGTCGGACACCAACCCTGACGCGCCTTACGAGCTCCACCGCATAGGCGACGCCGTAACCAGCCGCAATATCTCCGCTGCCGTGCTGGATGCATTCAGACTGTGCCGGGTGATGTAATCAGCGCAAAGAACTTTAGCGTTCATCAGGTTGGTCATAACCGAGAATTTTCTTGAGCCAGAACAAGGGACTCATGTTCACGGCTTCGCGGCCAATCTCACCGGCGGAGATAGGGTTCATCGTCTCACAAGACGGACAGGTCACCTAGCGTGCCGGAAAATACATATTATACTAACGGCCCTCAGATTTGGCCGGTTTGGGTCCACTCGCGAGATGCGCCTGATTGGATTGCCGTTGGTTCTTTCATGAGCCGGGTCCAGGCATCACATCCGGCGGCAAGACCGTCTGCCTGATCTTCAAGGAGGCGGTTGGAGAGCCCGTTCTCCCGAAGAGATTGCCAGACATTCTCACCCCGATTGAGCCCCGGTGTCTGGCGGGCAGGAAGATCAGGGTCAGGGTCTTCGGCCCCTTCCCCTCGCCGGAGGTATGCCCCGGCGCGCGGTCCATCAGGACGGCGGCCTGAGCGCCTTTTGCAACGGTCCGGCTGATCTCCTTGAGAGGCAGGTTCCTTGTTCCAGTGTCCGCCCCCATGGCAGCATCAGGGCCGCGCCGGTCTTCTGGCCGATGCGGGCCTCGTCCTGAACCCGGACCTCGATCGGCTTGTCTGCCAGACCGTGGTTCAAAGGGAAGGCAAGGCTTTGGGGGACATTTTTTGAAAGCCTCCATGAGGCCCGGGTGTTGCGGGCGCCCGGTGATGCGGGAAAAGCCGGGCGCTGCAAGCAGCCTGGAGAGGGTCCTCTCGTGAGAGACAACACCGAACCGGTCTTCGCTCCCCCGTTGAAGGTCAAGTCGTCTCCAGCGGACCCCCCTGTCAGGCTCAAGGCAGGGGCCGGGTTCGATGATCTCAGCAAGTTCAGCCATCGGGGCCGCATCCAGCTGCCGAGGCCGCGGGACCCGGCGGTCGAACAGCCCTTCGGGCCCGGCTTCGTTGAACCGGTGCACCCGGTCCCTCAGGCTCTGCCGGTCCCTTCCACCCATTTTCGCCGCATCCGCCCGACTCATCCCGTCATGAACACAAGCAAGCGAAAGCAAACGTCGGGCCTGACGGAGATCTTCGCTAGTCCTGGAAAGGCTGCAAAGGGGCAAAGCATCATAGTCATCACGACCGCCAGCAGTTGCAGACATCGGAACTCCTCCCTTGTCTGCATGGATCCAGAGTGCAGCCGGGTTGAAAAGGCCTGAGAGACAATCAATCAGACCATTGATTAAGAATATTCCAGACAGTCAGGGCATAGATAATTCACGCTTTTCATATGAATATTATTTTGATGCCGACACTCTGCCACAGCCCTGAAGTACTGCTGACACCAGGAAGTCAGTATAATCTCAAGACGAAGAGACGACAAGATCAGGCGAATGCGAGCTTAGCGGGTAACTTTCGCAAAGGGAATAATGCCCCATCAGAGACACCCAGCCTCTCCAACTTACACCAGTTGTACACCTAGCAGCTGCCATCAAACAGATGGCAGAAAACAGCGCGCCGTCGTCCATGTTAAGCACCACGGCGTTACAACCTCATCGTTGAAATGGGCTCTGCACGTTGTAATCGAGTGAGCCAGTGTGTCGAAGCCGCCTTTACGAGCGCCGGCGAGCGTCCTATAGATTTTTATTTATTTCATTGGAAAAGCTGGCGAACGATGTCTAGGACTAAGACCGCATCTGTTGTTCTGATGATATGCGTTATCAGTGCTCCAGCGGTCGCCAACGAATATATCTGCGTCTACAAGACCCAAGACTGGTCGCTAATGCGTGAGTTTCTTGATGAGTTTTCCAAGCAAAAGCGGAACAAGGAAGTCGCCAAAGCCGCACGTTTGGCTCTGCAGGGCGCGAAGACCCATTAATATCGGCAATTTTGAAATCACCTATGGACGTGGAAAAACCGGGGAACCATCCCCCAACGACGAGATGTGTTATCCGAAGGCTGTTGGTTTCACGTACCGGGTAAACACGGCGGGAGATGACGGGAGCAAATACGGTTACAAATCGACGTGGCGCAAAGACAAAACACTAGCAACGCTTGAGTGCAAACTGATCGCCGGATAAGGGTCGCCCAGAAAATAGGCGAGACCGCTGCGCCAATCGCTCATGCTCAGGACGTTGTCTTGTAACAAGGCATCAATTGTTCCTGTGCTCATGTCCTGACGGTTGGCCGCGACTGACACCATCGCCTTTACCAAGGACCGCGTGCGGCCCCCCATTTCTAGGACAAGGGATCGATTTTCTTCCGTGAGCCGAGCACCGGAACGCGGAAAGGAAGTTTTACGTTTGACCTGCTGCACACATTGGCGCGGGTTTCATCCGGTTCTTCGAATTGCCGCAGGCGCGCTGCCGAAGTTCCGGGATGCCCCAAGTAAATCGACAAATTTTTGAGAGTCTGAACTGGGTCAGCATGCAAATCCGATGTTTCCTTGCGTCTTCCGGTTGACCTCGAAAACTCACCATTCGTCCCATGTCGCCAATTAGCGCAAACGAGAAGTGGAGCGCTCCTCCAAATAGACCGATTCGATTGCAATTATCTCTAGAGCCCTAAGGTCCGCTCCTGAGATGAACCAGCCCTGAACTATCGAAATCCAAGTGCCGACCTATGCAGCTGAGCGGCCTGAACGCAGATGAGTCCGCCGAAATGCCAGCCCGACACTGGGGAGTAAGACCCCTGCTGGCAAGCTGAGCGCTGCCGACGTTGGCGTTATAAACGGCGGCGGTTCTTATCTGGTCGAACTGCCTTATGTGAAGCTGGCGCCCGGCCCCAACCGGTAAGGGAGGGCCGGGCTGTGCAACCGGGGTGATAGGTAATTGGGAGGACCCCCGATTCACTCAATCCGGAAAGTATCGGATAGAAGTCAATGATCATGTATGGAGCCTGAGCGTGGGTACGCGCCCAGGGAAGCCACCAAGGCGTCACTAGGAAAGTGAGAGGCCCCGCTGGCTAGTTAGCGTGCTGCCCTGAGCGTTGCGGCAGCGGTGCTCATCTGTCCGATTAAACTTGTGCGAGGTTCGTGCCCGGCTCCCCAGCCACGCAGTTCAAGGGCCGGGCTGAGCAACCAAATTGCTGAGCATTGTCAGGAGCAAGCTGATTGGATACTCATAGCTCCTGCTCACACATTTGTGGATTTAACTTATTGCGTTACTGCACGATTTACGGCAATTTATGCTTCAAAACTATGAAAAGCAAAAGCCTTTATGGACCAACTAACAGCGATTGCGAACCGATACGGAACTGACAAGGGCGATAGACATTACAACTCACATCACTATACGCTCGTTTACCATGCTCTGTTTGCTCCAATGAGGTCTCGCCCAATTCGTCTCCTGGAAATCGGCTTGCTGCATCCTCGGGATCCGCACTGGTCGAACACGAATGGTGTGCCTCGCGGAGGCGGGGGCAAGGCCTCATCTGCACCATCCCTCGCCATGTGGTCGGAATACTTCCCACATGCTGAGATTCACGGCTTTGATATCAATGATTTCTCTGATGTCGAACTGGAAGATTGTACCATTCATCAAGGAGATTCGGGCCGGGCGGAAGACCTGCGCAACGTCGCATCACTGGGTCCATTCGATATCATCATAGATGATGCCTCCCATGCATCTGCACACCAGCAAACAGCGTTTGGTGTTCTATTTGTTGCAGTGCGCAGTGGAGGCTATTACATCATTGAAGACCTTAACTGGCAGCCAGCGGATCTGGAGCACCTCGATACGCCGAAAACACGAGCTGTCCTGAGGCGGCTAAAGATCACCCAGAAACTCAGTTCACCTCATATCACGCCAGAAGATGCCTCGGATATAGAAGAAAACTGGAAACGGATCATGTTTTTCGACAGCCGGTCCCCAGCATTCATTATCAGAAATCGCGATGCTCTTGGTGTAATCCAAAAACTTTGACGTGCCGGCTTCGGTGTGTGTTGTCAACGCCGCTGGAGCTACGGTTTACTACCCATTCCAGCCACCCGCTGGATGGCGACGATTAGCGCACAGCAGAAATCCAGGAGCCGATCAGCCGAGCAATCTCGCTCCGATCACCTGAGAAGGTGAGTTTTTGCCCCTAAACGGAAGTGATGGTTCCGTAGCGCAAAGGCAGCTCTGTGGAACCCTCGAGACATTGGGTAAGTGGCGGCTGTGTTTTCGAGATCAGACATCTGAGCAACCAGCCTCAAACCAGACGCCTTATACCGATGGCGTAATTGATTGTCTCTCGGGCCTTTTCAACCCGGCTACTCTCTGGATCCATGCAGACAAAGGAGGAGTTCCGATGTCTGTAGCTGTTGGCGGTCGTGATGACTATGATGCTTCGCCCCTTCGCGGCCTTGCCAGGACGAGCGAAGATCTCCGTCAGGCCCGGCGTTTGCTTTCGCTTGCCTGTGTTCATGACGGGATGAGCCGGGCGGATGCGGCGAAGGGGGGTGGGGTGGCCCGGCAGAGCCGGGGGCACCGGTTCAACGAAGCCGGGCCCGAAGGGCTGTTCGACCGCCGGGTCCCATGGCCCCGATGGCTGAACTTGCTGAGATCATCGAAACCGGCCCCTGCCTTGAGCATGACGGGGAGGTCCTCTGGAGACGACTTGACCTTCAACGGGGGAGCGAAGACCGGTTCGGTGTTGTCTCTCACGAGAGGACCCTCCCAGGCTGCTTGCAGCGCCCGGCTTTTCCCGCCTCACCGGGCGCCCGCAACACCCGGTCCAAGCCCCAGGTTCCGGGCCAAGACCCGGGCTTCATGGAGGCTTTCAAAAAGACGTCCCCCAAAGCCTTGCCTCCCCTTTGAACCACGGTCCGGCAGACAAGCCGGTCGAGGTCTGGGTTCAGGACGAGGCCCGCATCCGGGCGCGCAAGGGGACGAGACCGCGATGGCCGGCCGATCAGCGTTACAAATCGGCCTGCCTGTCCGGCGCGGCCCTGATGCTGCCATGGTGCCATGGGGGCGGACACTGGAACAAGGAACCTGCCTCTCAAGGAGATCAGCCGGACCGTTGCAAAAGGCGCTCAGGCCGCCGTCCTGATGATGGACCGCGCACCGTGGCACACATCCGGCGAGGTGAAGGGGCCGGAGACCCTGACCCTGATCTTCCTGCCCGCCAGATCACCGGAGCTCAATCGGGTCGGGAATGTCTGGCAATCTCTTCGGGAAAACGGGCTCTCCAACCGCCTCCTTGAAGATCAGGCAGACTTTCTTGCCGCCGGATGTGATGCCTGGACCCGGCTCATGAAAGAACCAACGGCAATCAAATCAGGCACATCTCGCGAGTGGACCCAAAACGGCCAAACCTGAGGGCCGTTAGTATTAGTGAGCGGGTTGGGCTGATTCTTTGGAAGAACACAGTGTTGCGGGTGCGGAAAGTGGTTTTGGAATGAGTGCGCGAGCGCCTTTCTGATCAGGCTTTTTGCGTTTGCTGCGGTGCAGGAAAGCCCTTTGCTGATTTGCGGAGGTTTTGGGCGGTTGCGGCGCGCAGGAATTCATCATTTGCGCCGCAGGGGCCGGGTAATCGCAATCTGCCGAGGCCGAGGAGGCGTTTGAGGTGGGCAAAGAGCCTCTCGACCTTCTTTCCGAGTTTCATCGAGATGTCGTATTGGCGGGTCTTGGCTATTTCGCGGGCGACTTGGCGGACTTGGCGGGCCTCTTCATGTTCTTCACGGGTGATCTTGCGGGCCTCTGCTTTCGGGCAGCCTTTTATCTTTGATGGGCAGGCCTGACAGGTGTGCTTCAGCGCCTGATACTTCGCGACGCCCTTGCCCGTCGGACCGCGGTTCGGATCGGAACAGTTCCGGCGCAACTGCTTTAGCGCTTCGCCTTCCGGACAGAGCTATTGGTTGTTCTCAGCGTCCCATTCGAAATCAGCACAAGACCCTGTGCCATCCTTGCGACTAGCCTGGTCGAGCCCTGGGATGTGGGGTTTGATGTCGCGTCTCACCAGCCAATCCAGCCTTGGACCTGATCCCTGGGCGGCCGTCCGCAATAAGCTGCTCAGGATGGAGATCAAATTTATCCTTGACCCGGACTGACCTTGAGCGCACGCAGCCAACCTCAGCTTGTCGGATCGATCTGCTCGCCTCAACACCGACGATCACGCTGGGGTCAGTGTCAATCAGAGAGTTCGTGGAACAGGCAAAGATTGCAGGACCTTTACGGGCTGCTGTCCACTGACTGGACGGGTCGGAATGTGATGTGAACTCAGGCTCAACAGTCGTTGCTGCCCCAAAGGCGGCATCATCCAGGACTTCCAAATATGCCTTCACCGCGCGGGGCGCCTCTCCTGGATCAATGGCGCTGCGATCCCACTCTTCCCCGGGCCTGGAGTTCTGCTTGTTGGCGTCGGCTTCAATCAAACCGCCATCCGCCGCAAAACGCTGACCGCTTGACAGACCGGCAGAAATGCACCGCGCTACGGTCATCTCGAAGAGGGGCCGCAGCAAATCACTGTCGCGGAACCTGCCATGACGGTTCCTGGAAAAAGTGCAATGATCCGGCACAGCGTCTGTCAGATCGAGACGACAGAACCAACGATACGCCAAGTTCGGATGCACCTCTTCGCAAAGCCGCCGCTCTGACCGGACCCCCAGGCAATACCCAACCAGCAGCAGGCGGATCAGCACCTCGGGATCAAGTGAAGGACGACCAGTATGACTATAGAAATCCGCCAGATGCCCACGGAGGCTGCTGAGATCAACAAACCGATCTATTGAGCGCAGAAGGTGATCTTTCGGTACAGGATCCTCAAGCGAAAACTCATAAAACAGCGCAGCTTGTGCTTCTTTCTTCGGTCCTGACATCGCCATCAAACCCCTCCAGCAATACAAGAATTGAAGCAGCGATCAGCACACCAAGCAAGAAGAGCTTTTTAACAAAATTGGCTGTCTGTAGAGTGGAAATTGGATAGTACTCCTTTGTCAGAAGCCCGAATGCGCCAATAGCGCCTTCCAGAATACTTTGACAGTTCGCCGCGCCATCGGTGGTCGCGCCTGAAGACGACACAAGACTGCGGCAACCTTCGAGAAAACTTTGGGTAGAGGTTTCTGCATTTGCGGGCGGTTGAGCTGGCATGATTGCAATCGTGGCGCCCAGCAGCCTGATCGCAAGAACGCCCTTGAGTTTTAGATTTTTCATTATCATTCGCACTCCTGCTTCTTTGTTGTTCTCTGGTAGATTTCATCAATGACTGAACCTGTAACTCCCATGCCAGGTCCGTAGGACGATGATTTCACCTCATTTCTTGAAGAGCCGGCATAACCGCTCAATCCCTGGATTATAGTGAGGGTCACGGCACCTCCGGCGGTCGAGACCACCCCGGCATGCAGAACAGTCTGACAAATAACGGAATCATCTGTGTAGATATCACTGCCCCAAACCGTACCGCCAAATTTCTGTGGTGCGCAGTGGCAAGTTAAACGTGTGCCGATTTGCCCGCGGCGGCCTGTTGCGTTGCCCGGGCAGGATTTGGCTCCACTTGAAATTGGTGTGGTGATTGCACCCGGGAATCTTATACTGCCGCCATACTTCCCGTAGCTACTGGATGAGATTCCATTGCTGGCGGTACCCTGATAGTCGGGCTGACCGGGTGCACCTTGCATCCACACTGACCCTCCCGCAGCGCCTATTACACCTGCATGGCGCGCAGCCGCACATATGGATGAGTCTGCTGTGTATATCCCCGTGCCCCAAACGCTGCCTTTGATTGCCGCAGGTTCGCAATAGCAACCAATGGCGATCTGAGTGCCTGAGAATGCCGAGAAACTGGTTGGGCACTTTGCGCTGGATGAGGTGGGCACAACAGGGCACGACAAACCGCCACCAGCGGGAACCGACCTGCACTACCCGCAGGCGCCGGAGGCGTTCCGGCCGCTGAACCGCCCAGCGTGCGCCAGCTGCTTTTATGCAATTTCTGACGAAGGCCCGGAGGACAAGAACCCGGGTGTTTGTGAAGTTTGCGTTTTTCCAAATCGGATATGTCGCTTCACTGGTGAGGTGGCCCCACATCCAATGATATTTATTGGTACTGAATTGCACCCAATCATCGAGATCGTAATTTGAACTGATGCCCTTCCCGATGAACAGGCCAAATCTGTTAATGCTCTAGGGGTTTCCTGCTGTTGAATTCTGCCGATCCGTTGAAGCGGTTGAGGCGATTGCTCGTATCTCTGATGCATTGCTCAAAACATGCAGGACCCTTTGGAGGTTGCCAGGGCTCCTGAGCCTGTGCCCCGGAAGTACCTGCGAAAGTCATCCAAACCGCGAGTACCAGGATGATGTTTCTGACGAAGGTCATAGGCGCACCTTCTGTTTTTTCACCGGGAGGCGGGAAGTGTGGGCCATCTCAAATTCAAATGCAAATCCGGCTCAGGGTGGCGTTACCCCTGCCGCCGGTCCAACCAATCGCGGAAACGCAGATAGTTGCCCACCACCGGCACCAGCAACCCCTTGTTTCCCCGATAGAGCGGGTGCGTCGGGAAGTTGCCGGTATCGAACGAGCATCTGTAATTGGCCACGCCGGCAATCTTCCGCGCCAATTGCGTGCCCATGTAGGTCATCTGGGCAACGCCGGAACCGTTGCAGCCGAGGGCATAATGCAGGCCGTCGAGTTTTCCTGTGTGGGGTTCCTCGTCGATGGTGAGGGCCACGTTGCCCTGCCAGGCGTGGGTGATCTTGGAGTCCGCCAGTTCGGGTATGCGTTCCAGCGCCATGCCGAAAATCAGCGGCGCCATTTCGCTGGCGGTGAGGTCGCGCCATTTGACACGGCTGCCGAACACCAACCGCTTGCCGTCCGGCGACAGGCGGAAGAAAGGCACAACCCGCATGGTCTCCACGAAGGAGTTGTTTTGCGGACTAATGAACTTCAGGAGGTCCGCCGGCAACTCCTCAGTCGCAATGATATAGGCACTGATGGGCACGAGACGGCGTTTGAAGTTCGGCGTGAGATCGCCCGTGTAGCCGTTGGTTGCGATCACCACATCAGCCGCCTTGACCTCGCCGCGGGCGGTTTTCAGATGCCAGCCGCCGCCCTGCTCATCCAGTTTTTCCACCGCCGCTTTGGCGCAAATGCGCACGCCGCATTCATCGCACAGGCGCTTCAACCCGGCATAATAGAGGGCCGGATGCAGATGCCCGGCCTCGCTGGTGAAGATGCCACCAAAATAGTAGTCGCTGCCAATATGTTCGTGCACACGCCCGCGGGGCACGATGGTGGCGCCGGAATTGGCGCTCTCGTTCATGGCGGCGGCGCGTTTTTCCATAGCCTGAAAATGACGCGTTGAGATTGCTCCGGTAAAGCGGCCGGTGCGGTGCCAGCCGCAGTCTATCTTCTCGTCTGCGATCAGTTTCTCAACCATGTGGAATCCGTCTGCAGCATCCGACATCATGTCGGCTGCCCGCTCCGGCGAGGGCTCAGGTGCGAGCAGCGGTTTCTTGATGGAGTTACTGCCGCCAACCAGTCCACCTGAACGCGTGGACGCGCCATAGCCCGGCTCGGCCGCAGCGAAAACGGTTGCCTCCACGCCCTGCTTGCTCAGCTCCAACGCCGTGGCCAGCCCGGCATAGCCAGCGCCGATTATCGCGACACGGGTCTCAGAAGGCACATCCTGAAGATCAGGTGCCTCAGGCGTGTACGCCTCCCACCAGTAGGGACGTTCCTTGTAGGTCTCGTGGAAAATCCCCTTCCCTGCCATGGTGCACCTCTGCCTTGTCTTCACGGTCTGTTAAGCTCAAGTGAGCGCAACCTTAAGCGAATCCCTTGCGCGGCAACAGCGAAATACCCATATCGAACGTACACAGATTACACGCAATTGAGCGTGCGATGGAGGCTGACCGAATCAGCCTGATTCGCCCATAATTGGCGATCTTTTGCGCTCATCACTTGGTGTGGCAGGCTATTACCGCTGCGCACCTCTCAATGGAGGCCTGATATGTTTGAAGCTGCTAGCATCGTCATCCTTATTCTGGTTTTGCTCGTCGTTATTGTTGTCGTGCGGGCCGTCCGCATTGTGGGGCAGGGTTACAACTGGACCGTTGAGCGGCTCGGTAAATATACAAAGACCCTCAGACCAGGCCTGCACATCCTCATTCCATTCCTCGACCGGATCGGCTCGAAGATGAACATGATGGAGCAGCTCCTGGAAGTACCAAGCCAGGAAGTCATCACAAAAGACAATGCCATGGTCACGGTGGATGGCGTGGCCTTCTACCAGGTGCTCGATGCTGCCCAGGCCACCTACGAAGTAAACAATCTGCACAATGCGATCCTCAATTTGACCATGACGAACGTACGTACAGTGATGGGGTCCATGGATCTGGATGAGCTCTTGTCGCAACGTGATGAAATCAACGCGCGGCTGCTTTCGGTGGTTGATCATGCGACCCAACCCTGGGGCGTGAAGGTCACCCGTATTGAGATCAAGGATATCGCTCCACCGAGTGATCTGGTGGATTCCATGGCACGGCAGATGAAGGCCGAGCGCGAAAAACGCGCACAGATCCTGGAAGCTGAAGGCTCGCGCCAGGCTGCCATCCTGAAGGCCGAGGGCGAGAAACAGGCTGTCGTGCTTGATGCCGAGGGTAAAAAGGAAGCTGCTTTCCGCGAAGCCGAGGCACGTGAACGCGAAGCTGAAGCCGAAGCCAAGGCGACCTCAATGGTATCTGAGGCCATTGCCAATGGCGATGTGCAGGCTATCAATTACTTCGTTGCAAACAACTATGTAGGTGCACTTGAGAAATTGGCGAGCGCCCCAAACCAGAAGGTGCTGATGCTGCCGGTTGAAGCCAGTAGCGTGATTGGCGCACTGGGTGGCATCACGGAGATTGCCCGCGAAGCCTTCAAGGATGGCGGAGGCGGTTCGCGCCCGAGCGGACGTGTGCCGAACACCAGGCCCAAGGCTGACGCTTAAACGGAGAGAGTCATGGAAGACATCATTGCCTCATATGGGGATTGGTTCTGGTGGATTGTCGCCGGGGTCATGTTCGTGCTCGAACTTTTGGCTCCGGCCTTCTTCTTCCTGTGGTTCGGCTTTGCCGCCGTCGCCACAGGCCTCATCGTGCTGCTCGTGGACATGGGGTGGAAGATGCAAGGCTTCACCTTTGCAGTTCTTGCCGTTGTCTGTCTCATCGTGTCCCGCAAGTTCTTTGCCCGGCCCGCAACAGATACGGACAAACCCAACCTGAACCAGCGGGTTCAGAGTTATGTGGGCAAGTCCTATCCTTTAGAAACCGCAATCCGGAACCGCCGCGGCAAGGTCAAGATCCACGATTCCAACTGGGAAGTGCGCGGGCCGGACGCTCCGGCAGGTACCTGGGTGAAGGTGATCTCCGCTGAAGGCGCGACTCTGACTGTTGAACTGAACGACACAACCAGCTCTTGAGATCATAGTCATCAGCCCAGACTTCACCCATACCGCAAAGCCTGACCAGTTTGACGAAATCGATACCCTTCTGCGTGCCGCATTCAGACAACCGGACGAAGCAGAACTCGTTCGCCGCTTAAGAGAAAATGGCGAGATTTGGCACGAGGCCGTAAAGTCGTGGAACGGGGTGATTGCGGGCTATGCAGCGCTTTCCAGGATGCGGGAACCTGAAGGCTGGGCTTGTCTCGCTCCGGTGGCGGTGCTCCCCAGCATGCAAAATGGCGCCGCCGCGCCAAAAAAGCCCGATGGCGGCAACTACCACATCGGCACGCGCCTTGTGCAGGAGCTGGCAATGGTTTCTGGCATGGGAAAGCAGGCCGATCGGCCGCGCACCATCGTTGTTCTCGGAAAACCTGGCTTCTATCAACGCGCAGGCTTCAGTCTGAAGCGGGCCCGGAAACTCTCTTCGCCCTACCCCATCGAATACACGCTGATCGCGCGGTCCGGCGAAGATGCGCCGGAAGAAACACTGATCTACCCTTCTGCTTTTAGTGAGCTTGGGTGAGGAATGCAATTTATCCGTGGCAATGGAAGTCTGTGAAAACTTCCATTGCCATCCTCCCATGTTGCTCTATCCGCGCAATTCTAAACGACCGTTTCATCTGGGACCCTATCCTCTTGAATGCTTGCCTCGTGACGACACGGTCATAGCGCGAGAGGCCGAACGTCCTGCACGTGCTGCGAACTCAGAAACCGCAGCAGAACCATCGCCGCTGGCGGACGCAATCAACCTCTATGTTAGTCTTTTCGCCTCACATACCGATGGTGATGTGGCGAAAGCAAAGGCGCGGGTGCCAGACGATCTGAGGCTTTCGCTCTGCCGACATCAAGGGCGGAGGCTATTTCATGGACACTGATCAGATGGGCATTTGCCGCGTCCCGGTCAACGCCTGGTTGGACGGTACCGAGACGCTCGAACACGATTTTGCCGCACTGATCCTGGTTGCCCATCCCCGTCTTCCCGAAGCGGACAATCTCGCGCGGAACTGGGTAGAGTCAGCTCAGGATCACGTCACTGGCCTGCGCGCAGCGGAGATCGCCGTCTGTCTTTCGGGCCACATCCGCAATATGGGGTGGGACGCCCGCGCTCATGTTCCCGGGCACGATCGGGCCGCACAACCCATCTGTCCAACTACCTCATGGAGCAGGTCAAACGGGTGGAGCGTCCCACCACGCTGATCCTTGATGATGAAGTACCGCAAGTCTCCAAACGTGCGGCCTTCTTCGAACGGGCACTACGAGGGATCTGGGCGAAAAATCGCGCAAGGAACGTGGCAGGTTCCCTTTTGACCCGCCGCCAGTTGGGCCGGTGTAAATGCCATGTGGGCCAAGCCATTGATGGTGCCCATCGCCACACGTCTGGACAACTGGCTTAGCCAACGAACGTCGTAATCTGGTGAAGAAGTGGTGGTTCGACCATGAGATGCTGGATGGCATTGCCGTCGATCCGCCCACCTACCTGCCGCAACTCGATATATCCGCGGTTTACACAGACAATATCGGGCAGGATGAGAGCAATCCAAAGTCCGGCTAGGGCATCATTTTGCGCCCGTCTCTCACCGTGCAAAGCAATCTGCCGCGCCACAGCGCATCGTTGACGCTCAACAGCGAGCACACGATTTTTGCAACTCACACGGACGAAAACCAGCACGAACTGAACGTGACGGGCGAAGCGCGCCTGGATGTCAGCCGGACGTTCGCAATTGACTATGAAGGTTCCTACTCGCTGACCCAGGACAGCATGGACGGCGGCTCCAGCGGCAATACCACAGGCACAAGCACCAACCAACCAGGGCAGCCTCAGCTACACATTCCGACGCCGCAACACTGTTTTGCGACCTTCCTTGCGGGTCGGCGTAAACGGATTTCTGTTTGGCGATGAAACCGCTTCAGGCGGCGGCACCATCGACAATTCGGACCAGGATTATGTGGAACCGGAAGTAGAACTGCGCCTGGGTTACGGGATATCGCGCGCTGTGGAGGCTTATGCCGCCGCGGAATATTCGCGCCGCATCCATGTCCGCAGCCGCGACCGGAATGGCTTGAAACGCGATTCGGATGGCTACGAATTCCGCTTGGGAGCGGATCTGGTTTGGTGCCCTGGTCACCGGGAATGTGGAATTGGGTTATGGCTTGCGGGATTCAGAGGACAGCACACTCGGCACCAGCCACGGAGTTGTGGGCCGGTCCAGCGTAACGTGGCGCCCGACGCCACTGACCACGGTCGAATTGAACTCAAGCGGCAGCCTGAATGAAACGACAACAGCAGGAGCGTCAGCAATCCAGACCTTGTCTGCGGGTGTTTCGGTTTCCCATCGGCTGCGCCGCAACCTGACGGCAACCGGCGCCGTGAACGCATCATTTGCCGACTATCTGGGATCCGCAGGCTTGATGAGACCTACGAGATTGATGTTGGCCTTTCCTATGCCATCAACCGGCACATGGAGTTCACGCTCGGCTACCAGCACCAGCGCCGGGTGAGCCCAATCCCGGGGCAGGAATACTCAGAAAACCAGTTCCTGGCGGGTGTGCAGCCTGAAGATGTAACGCGTAAAGTCGGTCCAAATGACCGAAATCCGCCATACTCATAAGTTCGTGTTTGTTTTAAAATTGCCGCAGTTGGCTCTACATTATCACATTCTAAGATGCTAATATCAGACTCGCATCGTCCGTTACCGGAATAATTTGAACGTGCGGAAGATCGGAGATTGTTGTGACTTTTGAGCCAACCACCCAAGACATGTACGAAGGCGCAAATGAAGCGTCCGCCTTTCTGAAGACTTTGGCCAATGACAGCCGCATGCTGATTCTTTGCCGCCTGGCTGAGAATGGCGAAATGTCGGTGAGCGAGCTGGAAGCGAATCTTCAGTTCCGCCAGTCGAAACTTTCGCAGCACCTGACACTGCTCCGCGCCGAACGGCTGGTTGCGACGCGGCGTGACGGCAAATCAGTTTACTACCGCCTGGTAAGCAAAGAAGTTGAGCAGACACTGGAACTCATGCACTCGCTGTTCTGCTCAGAAGAGGCTGTTGCCCGTCGCAACGAAGCAAAGGCCCGGCACCGCGCAGCCTAGCCCCCCCCCCGGCACCGCACCGTTACCAGATTTCGGGTTTCTTGCCCTCTTCCTCAAGTTTCTTGAATTTGTCCTGCAGGAAGCGCTGGAACTGTTGTTCCTTGTAGGCTTCGGCCTTCACATATTCGAACATCGACATGAAGTGGAACGGCTTGAAGTAGCCGGGCATACGCATCACTTCGGTCCTGGCGAAACTCTCGCCCGGTTTCTTGTCCAGGAAGTTCACGGTTGGCGTGAACAGAACCTTCCATTTGCGGGCCAGTTCGCGTTCTTCCAACTCTTCCCCATCAAAATCCGTGACGGTTTTTGAGCCCCACATATTTAGCTGAAGCACTTGGAAGTTATCTTTCACAAACGCCTTGATCTGCTTCTTTGCAAAATTCACGCGATGCATCTCGCGGCAGTAGGGGCAGCCTTTTTGTTCCCACAGAATGGCAAACCTTTTGTCCGCCGCTGCAGCCTCTTCGAGATCTTCGTTCAGCACGAGGAACGATGTGTTGCTGAACCAGGGCTGCGTGTAGATACCGTCATCATCCACGGCCGGTTCATCGCTCGCAAGAGCCGGTCCCAAACCGGTAACACTGAGGGCAGCCGGCAAGAGAAGTGATTTGGAGAAGGTTCTGCGGTCAAGCATTTCAGCAACCTCGCATCTGATTGGTGGCACCTGATAACAAACCAGGTTATACGAATATGTCCATTTCGTACAGGGTCGAAGATTGGGTGATTGTCAAATGCGCGTGAGAGTTTTGAGCCTCCTGTTTGGTGCGTTATTGTTCCTGCAGCCTGGTGCAGCCGCCCAGGCAGGTGACCTTGCGCAATTCAACGCACAGGTTGAGAACGTCAACCAGCCCTACAAGTCCGCACTGTTCTATCTTCGAACCGGGAATGCCGGCGTCGCGGCGTTGGAACTGGCGACTGCCGTGGCCAGTTGGAAAGAGCTGCGCACCAGGTTTGAAACCGCGCCGCCGGATGCCTTTGGCAGAGATGCGGGATGGGATGGCTCAATCAGCTCCATTTCAAAAGCATTCAGCGAAGGTCAGAAGCTTGCAAATGCTGGCGATGCAAAGGCTGCCAGAAAGATGTTGCAACCGATCCGCGAAACCCTTCGTGCCCTTCGAAAACGAAACGGATTGCGCGCCTATGCGGACTGCATCTTCGATCTCAATGCGCAAATGAACAAGCTCTATCGTTATCGCCACAATCCACCTGAGCTCTCCTCACTTGCTGTCCGCAATGAGGTAAAGGCCAACGCTGCGGTTTACTCCTATATCCTGAAGATGTGCCGAACCGAAGCGTCGGCAGACCTTCAGGCCGACCCAAATTTTATTTCACTGATGGATGGAGCAAAGAAATCAGCCGCCAATCTGGTTAAACCGGTCGATGCAGAAAACCAGCGCGGACTGATAAATGTACTGCGTGAGCTCAAATCCTTCGATGTGATCGTCTTTTTGCGCTGGGGCTAAAGCACACCCTGCAGACGAAGATCCGCAAGATCATTGGTTAGCTGCACAGACTGGAATTGTTTGTGAAGGATCTCAAGAAAATCGCATAGCTGCGCCTTGGGCTTTGACGGCATGTCTGCGAATTCTTCGGAAAACAGATTCTGGAATGAGAAGTCCGGTTCAGAAACGTAGGTCGCTGCCTTGCGGCCGAGAGCTGGAAGTGTAAGTTCCCTGTCCGGCCGAACCAGATGATAATTGGCGGCAACGGCCGGGACCTTCATCACATCGCGCAATGTCTCGTTGCGGACGAGGATGAGTTTGCTGCGCTTCAGGCGCTTGCGCACATCTGCCGCAGCCTGAACCGATCCAGCTGAGGGTTCGACGATAAAGTAGACGGCAATCCGCAGGCCGGCTTCCAGCGCACCTTCCTCAAATCCGATGTCAGAGAAAACCTGGAAAAACTCGTCGAAATGACGAGAGGACAGATCGATCACAAAGTCATGCTGCGGTTCGGCAAGGATGGTATCGAAGAGTTGGACCTGCCCGATTGTCTTCGAAACATCCACCACGTGAGACTGTGCCGGAAAGTAGGCCGAGATCCCGTTTCGCGAGCCATCTGTGTCGAAAACCCTGGCCGTCCGGCCAATTAAAGCCAGATAGTCAACGAACAACCCGAGACAACAATGTCTTCCCGTTCCTGGTGTCGTTGGAACAGATGATATTGATATTGGAGCTTGTAATCATCTCAGGATCTCAGCGCCTTTGGCTCTCAGTTTCAAGCCATGCCAAACCGACCCGCGAAATCCGTCTGATCCCGCAGGGCGATAGCGTTTCCAGGGACGCTGCCTAGGCTGCAGCTTCCTCGTTCCAGTCAGTGTCAACGGCAAGTTCATGTGCCCGGGCTGCGCTTGTCAGCACCTGGATCATGTTCAGGCCTTCCAGTTCCTGATCGAGATCAGCCTGCCATTTGCGAACATATCCGCGCAGAACGAACGGGAAGTTTCCATCTTCGCCGCGGGGCGTCTTGTTGGTCACGAAGTCGGAATATGTGGTGCCTGCCAGATCGACCTGCTCGCAGGCCATTTCGTTCAGCTTCGGCACCTCGATTTCCTTGGCTTCGGGAAAATCCGCAAAATACTTCCTGTAGATCTTGTCGTCCCACTCGAAGAAATTGGTTTCGTTGATGAAGTTGCGCGCAATGACGTAATCGAGCCCTTGCGTGTACTGGGCAATTTCGCCCATCTCATCCAGAGACGCGATCGCCGGACCAACCACATGCACCAACGCCAGATTGAACTGACCGGCGCGTGCTGCTTCCAGAACACCGATACGATCGAACAAATCGAGCGCGGAGGAGAGATTCCCAGCCTTCAGATCAACAACTGAAGCTTTCACCGAATCTGAGTCCAGGGTGTCCGGCAATTTCATCCGATCGGCGACGTTCGCCAGATCAATGATCTGCGTGGTGCGCGAGGAGACCGGCCTGGACCTTAGGGCCGCAATCGTACCGGTGTCTGCCGTTCGCAAGTCTGGCCTGGATATCAAGCTGGCCAAATATCAAGCAGCACCGTCGGTCACATACGCCATGTTTTCAGGTGGAGGCATGACCTGGGCAGACGGACAAATGAAGGCTGGGAATTACCTCGTGCCCTCGACGCCGCCCGGATCGCAGCCGGATCTAACTGGACTGTCGTGCCGCCGGGCCCCAATCAAAACAGTCAATGGCCTCATCCTGTCGTTGCTTGTGCTGCCGGCGGAAGCTGCCGACCGGCAGCCATTTGACGAATTGGTCCGTGACGGACACCTTGTCCCAGTCAACGCCCATGAACTCAAATGGACACCCGCGGGGCTTGATCTGGAAGTCAGTGCAACCCGCGGCGACAAGAGCCGGTTTCGCCGCAAGATCGAATTGCCTGGCCATTCCCTGTTTCAATGGGCGCTCGAAAAAACGGGGAAGAAAGCCGGCCGTTATGATCCTTGGGAGTATCGCCGGGAACTCTCCAGAAACCCAGATTTTCGCAAGTTCGACGATGGCCTGCGCTTGACGGTGGATTACACCGAAGAACTGGCCTGGCGGATTGAGGCCAGACTCGAGGAGGCCCGCCAAATGGGTGTTGCGGTTTACGGCACCTATCGCCAGGACTCCGTGTTGATGACTTGTCTTGTGCCCTCAGCCGTCGAAGACGATCATATGCATTTCATTGACGGCGGCGGAGGTGGCTATGCACAAGCCGCCCGCATGCTGAAGGCGCAGCTAAAAGAGAGCAAAAGCTAAACCGGTTCTGGCTCAGACTTTTTAACCGGCGTTACCGGCTTTGCAGGGGCAAGTTTCTGAAGCGCCGATGAGGCAGCGATAATACCCTGCTCTGCATAGGCCTCGTGGTTCTTCTCAATATCCGACAGGTCATAGAGATAGTTGACCATCATGCCGGCAGATTGGGCCAATCCGCGGTCCGACAGATCAGCCATCCAGTTCAACTGCTTCAAACGCGCGCCATTGCCGAGGTGGAAGCGGGCCACAGGGTCAACAGGTTTCCCATCGCTGCGTTTCTCATTCAGGAAATAGCGCGCTGCGAGAGGCTGGAGAACATCTGCCAAACGGCTTTCTGCATCCTTTTTCTTCGACCAGTTTGCGTGATCCAGAAGGCTGAGTTCCCGAGCATCCACGGTCCCGTTCTCACGTTCGCGAGACAGCCATTTCATAAATCCAGGAATCGGAGACAATGTCACAAAGGTCTTCAGACTATCGATCTCCCGAGACAAATCACTGGCCACCTGTTTGATCAGGAAGTTGCCAAACGATATGCCGGCCAGCCCCTTCTGACAGTTCGAAATGGAATAGAAGACTGCTGTTCGCTGCTCTTCGGGCGCCTGGGGCTCAGCTTCTGCCAGCAGGGCGTGGATCGATCCTGGAATACCCTTCGTGAGCGCCACTTCCACAAAGATGAGAGGCTCGTCGACCAGAGAGGGGTGAAAGAAGCCGTAGCAGCGCCGGTCGGCCGGATTCAGGCGGCGCTTGAGATCGTCCCAGCCCTGTATCTCGTGGACGGCCTCATACTCAATGATCTTTTCAAGGATGGTTGCAGGCGTTGACCAGTCGATCCGCCGCATGACCAGAAAACCCCGGTTGAACCAGGACCCGAACAGGTGAGCCATGTCATTGTCGACAGGCTTGAGTTCGGGATGCTCTTTCAATCTGCCGAGGAGATCAGCGCGCATTCTGACAATCTGAGCCGTCCCGCCTGGTGCAAGGTTAAGTCTTCTGAAAAATTCCTGACGCGGAGACTCCACGGCTACTGCAAGTTCCTGTCTGTGCTCTTGCGTCGGCATTTGCAGATAGGCTGCAGCGGCGTCCTTCAATTTGTCCTCGTCAGGAACCAGAGCTTCGTTGAGAAACCGGAAATAGTCGGTTTTCTCGTCTTCGGTGAGAATTTCGAAAATGGAAAGGATGTGGCGGGCGACAACCATACCGGAGGACTCGCCCCGCCCTGACAGCAAGCCCCGAGACAAGGTTTCAATCGTTCCGCCATGTCCCTCACCACCAAGGGAAAAGGCCTTGATGGCCCGGCCACGATCAACAATCTGGTCAATCAGGTCGCGAAAGAACGAAGACGCCATGACAAACTCCTCTTCAACGGTGCTTTAAACCTGCCAACACAACAGAAAAAAGACATCTGCAGTGGCGATTTCAAGCTCTGGCAGTATATATGAGCGCCGGTAAATTTTTCAGGTCCAAGTTGGTGACAATCATGAGCGACGGAAATCTCTATTCCCTGCTGGAAGAACGGTTCAGATCAGCCGGGGACAGCATAGCGTTCCGCTTGTCCTCGGGCGAAACGGCGTCCTATGCCGATCTCATTGGCAAGGTATCTCAGTACGCCAACGCGCTTGAACTGGCAGGAGTGGTCCCTGGCGACCGGGTCACCGTGCAGATCGAGAAATCGCTGGAAAATGTCTTTCTCTATCTGGCCACTCTGAAAGCCGGTGCGATCTACCAGCCGTTGAACACAGCCTACACGGCAGCAGAAGTCGATTATTTCATCTCAGATGCAAAGCCGTCAATCGTTGTTTGCAATCCGTCACGAGCTGAAGCCATCAAGCCCATTGCTACCGGCCATGGCGTCAAGGCTGTGTACACGATGGCACCGGATGGAGACGGATTGCTGCGCGAATCCGCAGAAGCACAGTCTGCCGAGCACACGACTGTTGTGCGCGACCCGCAGGATCTTGCAGGACTGCTCTACACATCGGGCACCACCGGCCGCTCAAAAGGCACCATGCTGACCCATGAAAACCTCTCCTCCAATGCTCTTGCCCTGCACAAGATCTGGCACTTCGAGCCAGGCGACGTCTTGCTGCACGCCTTGCCCATTTTTCATGTGCACGGGCTTTACGTGGCCTTGAACACGGCCTTCCTGAACCAGTCTGAAATAATCTGGCTGCCGAAATTTGATGTGAATCAGGTCATGTCTCTGCTGCCCGAAGCCACAGTCATGATGGGGGTTCCCACCTTTTACACCCGCCTTTTGGGGCAGGAGGCGTTTACCTCCGATGCTTGCCGGAACATCAGGCTGTTCGTCTCCGGTTCTGCACCCATGCTGGCTGAGACCCACGTGGAGTTTGAAAAGCGGACCGGTCACAGGATTCTTGAGCGCTACGGCATGACGGAAGCCGGCATGATCACATCGAACCCTTACGACGGCGAGCGCCGGGCGGGCACGGTAGGATATGCGCTACCGGAGGTAACCGTGCGTGTTGCGGGCGATGACGGCACAGCCTTGGCTGCCGGCGAGATTGGCGTGCTGGAAGCCAAGGGCCCCAACATCTTCGCCGGTTATTGGCAGATGCCGGAAAAGAATGCGGAAGAATTCCGGCCTGATGGATACTTCATCACCGGAGACATGGCCCAGATGGAAGAGGATGGCCGGGTCTCCATCGTCGGGCGGGCAAAGGATCTCATCATCTCTGGCGGCTTCAACGTCTATCCCAGGGAGATCGAGAGCCAGATCGATGAGATGGACGGCATTGGCGAGTCCGCTGTCATCGGCCTGCCACATCCGGACTTTGGCGAGGGCGTGGTTGCGGTTGTCACGGCCGATGGCGGCGAAGCACCCGATGAAGCCAGGATCCTTGAACTCCTGGGGGAGCGTCTTGCCAAGTTCAAAGTGCCGAAACGCGTCTTTGTTCGCGGCGAGCTTCCGCGTAATGCCATGGGCAAAGTGCAAAAGGCCGAATTGAGGACCGACTATGCAGATACGTTCAATTCGTGAGCATCAACAGGGGGACGGGCATGCTTGATCGAAGACAGTTTGCCACCGGGGTGGCTGCATTGTTTGCCAGCTGCACTCTCTCCCACGCACAGCAATCTGCGCCGAAAATGACCGCTGCAGAGGCACACAAAAAAGCGTCGGCCGGTGAGATTCTGCTGATCGACGTCCGCAGCCCGGATGAATGGAAAGCCTCAGGAGTCGGTGTCGGCGCCCAGCCCATCTCCATGCACCAACCGGGCTTTCTGAAAAAGCTTGCTGCAGCCAAAGCAGCCAATGCGGGCAGGTCCATCGCCTTGATGTGCGCCACTGGCAGCAGGTCCGGATGGTTGCAAAACAAGCTGCGCGAATTTGGCTATACCGGCCTGATCAGCGTTTCTGAAGGTATGTTCGGCAGTGCCGACGGTCCAGGATGGATAAAGGCCGGTTTGCCGATCAAAAAGTACGCTCAATAGAAAAAATGCGCAATAGGTAGTTATGGGCCTATACTTGACTTTTGCTTTGGGAACCGATAGGCTCGGCGCGATATTGGGCTGTGCTCGTTTAGCGGCGGTGGGGGCGCATTTGCGGCTATTTCCGGTTATTCCGGCCTGGTGCGGGGCCTTTCGATGGATTTCAGACGCCCCATCCTGCGGAGCATTGTCGTTCGTGGAAGATCGGCCGGTCGAAGGTGCAGGCGAGAGTGGCGCGTGTGGGTTTGGCTTCGGCGCGGGCCAGACCGGGAGTGCGGATAAACAGACCGTATCTGCCTTTCCGATGCGCCTTGTTCCGCTTGCCCGGCCAGAGCTGTTTTGCTGATCTGCCAGCCTTGACCGCAACCTTCCCGGCTTCGGTGTTACCCTGCCCGGGCGCAGGCACGAGGGGGCGAGAGGGGGCCTCCATGGGCTCCCTTCAATGAATCCAAGGCCTCCAGTGAATCACAGCACAACCCCCAAAGCCGGAGGTCATTGCGGGTGTCCAGCTTCCTGCCGTCGAAGACATGCCGGCGTGTGCTCCTTGCCATGATCGCTCCCTTACAAATCCAGGCTTGTCTGGCCGGGACCGCGCGTGTCGTGGATCGCGGCGGCTTCCCGGGTCAGGTCCGGCCAGTCGGCGATCAGGGCGTTATAGGCGGTTGCCTCCTTTGCATCCTGCCGCTTGCCGGTGCAGATGTCGTAGAGGCAATAGGCGAGGTCTTTCACCGCCCCGGCCCTGTCGTCGATCTTTCGCAATAGCAGCGCCGTGTTGTACGACACGCCGTCTTGCTCATGGCTCCGCACGAGGTGTTGCAGACATTCCCACACCGTCAGATGGGTGTCCGTCCGCGGCTCCCATTCCGGGTCGAGCTCGTCGCGTTTCAGGATGCGCACCTTGCCGGCCTGGCTTTCGACGATGCCGGCGTGCCTGACGCTGTCGACCGAGATACCGCGGGCACGGGCCAGGTTGTCGGCCACGCCATAGTCGCCCTTGCCCGTGCCGTGCTGTTCGAACCAGTTGATGGCGAAGCGCGTGTCGGGGTCGAACTCGCCCTGAATGCCGCCGAGGTACTCGTCAAGCTCGGCATTGATGAGTTGCAGCGCCGTCCTGACGCTCATCGGGCTGTCGTTGGCCTCAAGCACGGCAGTGTAGCGCGAGAAGACGCCCATGCCGGGACCGATGGCCGATTGCGGCATGTCGGCGGGCGCGAGATTGGCGGCCTGAAGTTCGGCGATGGCCGGCGGCAGTTCGCGTTTCAGGGCACGGATGAACTCGGAGCGGGCGATGGTCTCCGCCGTGGCTTCCTTCCTGCGGCAGACGAGGACGACCGAATTGGCGAGGGCGTTGGCGCCTGAAGCCACCATTCGGTTCATCATTTCAGTGCGCATCGGCCATGTGCCAACGACGGCGTAACCGGCCTCGATCACGGCTTGCAGGAACGTCGCCCAGCCGGTGGAACTGATCCCTTCATCCTTTATCTCGCTTTGCTTGAAGGCATAATAGATCGTCGCCGGAAAGCGTTCGGACGATTGCGCCGCCATGTTGGCGATGGCGCGGCTCATTCCTTCAAGGAAGAAGGTCTCGGCGTCCTCTTTGCCCCCGTGTCGATAGGGCGTGGCGACCAGTTCCTCCGTTTTGGGCGTCGCCAAGACGGCAAAGAGTTCCGGGTATATGTCTTTCAGGGCTGGCTTTAACCAACAAAAAAAGAAGTCCGACAAATCAGCATAGCCAACATTGTCGTAGTACGGGGGGTCGGTTGAAATAACAGCGCCGACCGGAAGCCCGACCGTTTGCGCATCATGGTTGATTTCGGTTCCCGCTGTGGATGGGACAAAGCGCTCAATCACCTTCACTATGCTTCCAAGGCTTGTCCGATAGTCGCCTGCTGCATTTCCAAACACATTGTTCTCACCAAAATCCCACATCATGGGAATGGCTTGACGTCCGAATAGATTCCGTACTTGGGTCTTTGAAGATTCCCATCTGCATAGTGAATTTTGAACATCGGAAAGGCGGCTGACGCCTAACCCCAGATACACGCTCACCGCCTCGGCGTAGGCTTTCGCTCCCGTGCCGCCGTCTCTGAGCGGTGTCGGGTCGGGGAACGCCGCCATTCCGTCCGCCTCGATCTGCGCCCGCGCCTCATGCACCAGATCGCTGAATGTGTTCAAGGCGACAAGCTGGCGGTCGGTGAACAGATCGCCAAATGTTTTTAGCCCGTAGTTAGGTGTATTGAAGTTACGCGGATTATCTGGAAGCTGTGCTTGCGGTGTCCATTCAGGTTTAGCCAAGTGGGCAATCTGTTCGTGCTCGGCCAAAGGCTCGACATAACAGCGGCCGCTTTTGCCTTCCGCAACTATGGCAATGAGCGTTTGTCCCATCTTGCCATCTTTGCCTGCCTGACGGATGTGATCGTAAGGCAAGGCCGCATCCGACATGATACAACGGAACGCTTGGCGCTTGCCTGCTGACGTGCCCATTGCCGCCGCCTCCAGTTCAGACTTCGTCCCACCTCTGCGCACCCTGTAAGTGATCGTCCTGGCCCACCGGTCCACAAGCGGCTCGATCCACGCCTCCTTGCCGGCTTTGGAACTCAGCAGGAAACTCGACGCAATTGGCACCTGCACGCCGGCAAAGGCCGGGTCGGGGCTCGGGACCGTCCGCGACCAGAGCCAGGCGATCACGGTCGCCTTTCCGCCGCCATGCTCTTTCGGCAGGTCAACCTGCGGGTAAAGCTGCCCGATGCGCTCCCACGCCTTCTCCCGCATCCATGCGCCGTAATGTTTCACGTCCTCCGCCAGCCCTTCGGCATTGCGGTAATGGTTGCGCTCCTTGATGCCGGGATGGACCGGCTCCCTGTCCCTGAATTTCGGCGGGATTTCGATCATCGCCTTGCCGATCGTCACCGCCACCGGGTTGAGATCGGAGCCATGGGCGGGCAGGCCCAGACGCTGCGCCTCCAGCGGGATCGATCCGCCGCCCGAAAACGGGTCACAGACCGGCGGCAGCGGTTCGCCGCAGCTTTTGCGGATTTCCGCCCGCGCGCGTTCCAGCACCTCCTCGTTGGTCGAGTTCTCCCACTTCACCAGGTCCTCGATAATGGCGAACAGCCGCTTGCGCTCGGCCTCCTGCGCCTGCGCCGTCGGGAACTCGTCCGGCAGGCTGGAAGGATCGTCCACCAGCTGCGCAAACAGCACCGCCCGGCACGCCGCCAGCGGCTTCCGCGCCCACCACAGATGCAGCGTGCTGGGATGCCCGTGCCGGATCGACTTCTCCCGCACCGCCGCCGCATTGATCGCCTCCAGCGGAATGGCAACCTCGATGAGTTTCTTCCGGTAGGGCTGGGGCATGGCTTATTCCGGGAATTCTACGAACGCGGGCGCGGCGACAAGATTGGGCCCGAGCGGTGGGGCGTCCTTGCGCCAGCCGCCTTTGATGGTCTGTAATTTCGAGATCGGAAAACAGTCCTTGGCCGCAAGCCGCGACAGCTTCTCGACATGCCAGAAGACAGCCCATTTACCGAGGTTGTCGTCAGGATATTGTGCGGTGGTCGGCGGCCGATGCTCCATCCCGAGCCGGTGCCTGCCAGTGTGCGTTTCTTCGCTGTCGATATACCAGCCGACCCATGACACCTTCGTGGTGAACCTGGCGAGGACGCCTTCATCCGACGCATAGATGAGAACGGGCACGGGGTTGCCGTCCCGGCGCTCGTCCATGTCGCGAAAGAGTTTCCACCTGCGCGACCCGAACGCGACAAAGCCCTTTTCCTCTGCAACGGGCTGGCCGGATTCCAGATGCTCCAGGGGAACGGGAGCAAGAATGGCAAAATCGTTCATGATGGCTCCTCCGCCCGCTCAAGCAGGCTCTTGATGTTCATCTGAATCGCGGTGACCCCGAACTCGGGTTCCTGCGTAAACGGTTTTCGCACATAACGCGGCTCACGGGCAAAGCCGTTCTCGACCAGGACGATTGCCAAAATGAACTTTTCCGGCTCGTGCAGCGAGGTGATGACCTCCTGCCGCGTGACCGTCACCGTGTCCGCGCCGTCGATTCGCCCTTCTTCCCATCGCTGTGGCCAGGACCGTCCACCAGCAGCGTGTGGAAACGCTCGAAATCTGTCCTCCCCTCCAGAACCTCCAGCGCATCGCCGTCCTTGCTCTACAGCGCCAAGAACTGGGGTTTTTTGTGCCGCATCCACGCTTGTTTGGGGTGTCGTCATCACGGTCATTCTTTTTTCTCGGCTTGCCCCAACATTGCAATGCAGAAGCTCGCTTTCTTCGGTCAACATGGCGGCGCGGATGCGCTGTTGCATATACCAAGCTGATTTTTGGTTCATATCAAGGTCACGTGCCAACCGGTTGCTGGAAAGGCTTTTCTTCGCATTGACCACAAGGCCAATGGCCAGGAACCGCTTTTGGGGAGGGATGCGTGTCTTTTCAAATATTGTACCCGAAAGAACATTGTAGCTGGATTTGCAGCCGTGGCAGTTCCAGCGACCGACCCGACCAGAATCAGCCTTGCGTGCAACTGAAGTTGATCCACACTGCGAGCAGCGGCCCTGATCGCAATACTGTCAACAGGGTCTATCGGGCGTTGCGCAAGCGCCTCCATACAGCTTGCCAGGCGCAGCGCCCGATGTTCGGTGTTGTTGAAGGGGATGAAAGCTTGTCTGGAGCCAGGCGGGGGAAGGAAAGCGAGGAAGGGGCGCAGTTGGCAAGACAACCGTCTCCGGCCTCTTCGCGCGTGAGGGGCAGGTTTACACGGAAGTCGTTCCAGACGGCAAAAAAGCCACTCTACAAGGCATGATCCAAATATAAACAACGTCGAGGCTGAAAAAGTCCGCTCGCGTCAACGCAACCCGTTTTCCTACCGCTCCGGGGATCAAGATGGAATTGCGACTACGATAGTCCCCACATGTGTCTTGTCCATGAATGCTTCTTGTGCTCGGGCAAGTTCTTCGAGGGGAAATGATTTGGCGAGAAGCGGTTTCAGGAGACCCTGCTCAATCAGGCTGACGATCCGGCTCATCGTTCCAGGGGGAACAATGGTGGCCCCGGTGAGTTGAAGGTCCTTGTAAACCAGTTGCCGGAGGTCAAACTCGACCAGCGGACCTGATATGCATCCCGAAGTGGAGTATCTGCCACCCTGGCGCAACGCATTGATGAGCGGCATGAACATTGCACCGCCAACCACATCAAGTGCAACGTCAACCGGTCCGCGTGCCGCATTCCGGATTTCGGCTTCGAGGTCAAGCGAGTTGCGGTCAATCACGGCTTCTGCGCCCAACGATTTCAAAATATCTGCCTTTTGCATTGCAGCGATGCCAATAATCTTCGCCCCGCGTAACCGGCAGAGCTGGATGGCTGCAGAACCGACACCGCCCGAGGCCCCGGCAATTATCACAGTTTCACCGAGCTGCAGGCGGGTGCGCGAGACAAGATTTTCTGCTGTTGTGTACGCACAGGGGAATGTTGCAATTTCCGCATCGCTCAATTTGCTTTTGATTGCCAACGCATTCTCGGAGCGCACCTTTGTATAATCTGCAAACCCGCCATCGCATTCAGAACCGAAATAGCCAGAGCGGCCGGTGTCCATCCAATCCCCCGCAGCAAGAAGCCAGGGATCGATTGTCACACGTTGCCCTACCCTCGACGCATCCACCCCGTCGCCTGCCGCGGCAATCGTGCCCGCAACATCTGCGCCCTGAATGCGCGGGAAGGTGATCGAACTGTTGCCCCAGCTTCCCGTATCGGCCTCGGCAGTCTCGAAACCGCCTTTGCCGCCTTCATCGGTCATACCGTCTGTGACAGATTTGGAATACCAGGCCGTGCGCGTGTTGATATCCGTGTTGTTGAGTCCGCAGGCGCCGACCTTGATCACGACTTCCCCCGGCCCGGCCTGAGGCGTCGGCCAGTCCTCCACATATTCAAGTTTCTCAAGACCGCCATGGCCGGTGAGCAGCACGGCGCGCATTTTTTCTGGCAAACTCATTGCAGTTTAAACTCAGCTAGCTGATCCGGTAGGCATGGACCCTGTGGGTTATTTCAGGCTCGCCATATGGCATGGATTGAAAGCTTTGAGTGGTGAAGACTTCTGTCCATAGGCCGTCTGTTGCGAGGCGCTCAACGGTGGCGGGATATTCGGGTTCCTGGGCGGGATCATCGCGAAGACTGAATACGATGTGGGCTCCAGGCCTGCCCACCCGCACCAGTTCATCAAAGCTGTGGGCAGGTGCATGTTTGGGAGTGAGGCAGCCGCAAGACAGGATGGCCGCAAAACGATCATCGGGAAAATCCAGATGCTCGCCCATCGTCATCTGACGCAATTCAGCATAGAAGCCCTTGCGCCGGGCCATGTCGAGCATGCCTTCGGAAAAATCTATCCCGGTGATCGGCCCATAACCGAGAAGGGCAAGAGGTTCTGCCTGTATGCCACCGCCGCACCCGGCATCGAGAATTGGGGCAACGTCTCGCGGCACGTAGTGGCTGAACAATGTCGGAACGACAGCCGGATTCCGGTGCCCCATGGCACAGAGATCCTGCTCGTACTTCTCGGCCCAATCGTCATAGGCATCCTGCTGTTCTCCAAGCGTATTTGCTGCGTAGGATTTTGAGACGCCAGTGCCGGCCATGGTTTGAACTCCGTTATTGTTTCAAGCATTCATTCTGTGGATCGTACGGCACCTCCGGCAGGACTTTTGCGGGCACTAGTTTGCCAACTATGGAAACGTGCAATTCGGTGCCCGGTGCCCTCGCCTCTTCGCGTAGGAAGCCAATGATCAGGCTTTTTCCAACGGTGTAGCCATAAGCCGACGAGGTTACAGACCCCACCAGCTTGCCATCCCTGAATATGGCCTCGCCGCCAAGTGCGTCCGTTTCCTCGTGTTCCAGTGCCATCAGGGCAATCTTAGAGCGCGGCTCTCTGGCGAGCATCGCGTCTTTGCCCACAAAGTCCTTGTCAGTGCGGGCGAAGCGCAGCTGATCCACGTCCTTGTGAGAGGCATCGTTGGCGAGCTCATGACCGCTGCGATAAAATTTTTCCAGACGCAGGCTGTCGATGGCCTTCGAACCGAAAGCTGCAATGTCGTGTGCCTGGCCGGCTTCCCATAGCGCGTCCCAAAGCTCGCCCAACCTGTCGTTTGGCGCGTGGAGTTCCCAGGCCAGTTCTCCAGTGAACGAGAGGCGCAGAGCCAGGCACGGGATGCCTGCGATTTCCAGCTGCCGGGCTTTCAGCCACGGCAATGCGGTATTCGATACATCTACGGCGGTGCAGGCGGACAGCACATCCCGTGACTTGGGACCCGCGAGTGCGAGGATCCCGATTTCATCGGTCTTGTTCTCGATTTCCACGCCAGTCACCGGAATACCGCAGTGGAGTGTCAGCCAGTCCCAAACCCTGCGCTCTGAGGGCGCTCCGGTGACCAGATAGAAAGTATGCTCAGCGGTTCTTGTGATCGTGGCCTCGCCCTCGATCGTTCCGCGCCCGTTCAGCAGCAAGGTGAGGCACGTGCCACCAACCCTCGTGGGCATCCGATTGGCGCAGACCGCGTTGAGGAACGCTTCTGCTCCCTCCCCGCTCAACTCGAATTTGGCAAATGCGGTCAGGTCTGCAAGCCCCACACGCTCTCGCACGGCACGGCATTCCAGACCAACGAAGTCGAACGTGCTTGTTCGCCGCCACCCATCCGGCTCGCTCGGTGCATAGAGCCGGGGGCGTTCCCAACCACCAGCCTCCTCATATACAGCACCTGTCGCGCTGGTGCGATCGTGCGCGCCGGATGTCTTGATGTTACGGCAGGTCTCGTACTGTTCCTGCGGATAGTGAATGGACAGCCGGGTCATGTAGTTCTCGCGGCACCGGGTTTTTGCATAATCCCGGTCGGCCCAACCGCCGAAACGTCTCGGATCAAAGCCGCGCATAGAAACATCAGCTGAGCCGTGAACCATCCACTGAGCCAGATATTTTCCAATACCTGGCCCCCAGGCGATGCCCACCGTGATGCCGCAGGCGAGCCAGGAGTTCTTTAAGCCTGGCGCCGGGCCCACAAGCGGTGCGCCGTCGGGCGTATAGGCAATGGCGCCGTTGACGATGCGTTTGAGCCCGAGATTCTGGAGTGACGGACAACGCTCAAAAAACTTCTCCAGCCAGGGCGTGATGCGTTCGTAGTCCGGATCGAACAGCTCGTTTTCGGAGTCCCATGGGCATCCCTCAAGCCACTTATGCAGGCCGTCATGCGTATCATAAAGGCCGATCAGAGCGCCCTGCCGTTCGCGCCGCATGTAGCCGGTATAGTGATCGTCGCGCGTGACCGGGATTTCCTCGCCCATCTCCGCAAATTCAGGCACATCATCGGTGACCGCATAATGATGCTGCATGAGCACGACGGGTAGCTCCAGCCCGGTGAACGCGCCGATCTGCCGGGCATGATAGCCACCGGCATTCACCACATGCTCAGCAACGATTGTGCCCTGCTCTGTGATGATCTCCCATTCCCCGGACGAGCGCTGACGCACGTCGGTCACACGATTGCGGCGGCTGATTTCAGCGCCCAACTGCCGAGCACCTTTGGCCATGGCTTGACAGGTTCCTGACGGATCAACGTGCCCGTCGCCGGGCGTGTAGATGCCGCCAATCAGATCTGAAACATCATAGAGCGGATTGAGCGACTTGATCTCTCCTGGCTCGACCCACCGGCAGTCCTGCCCGCGCGCCAAAATCGCATCGCGGATGTGCATCAGCCAGTCCCGGTGGTCTTCGCTTGATCCAACGCGGAGCGAGCCGCAGCCATGCCAGCTAACCGATTGCCCTGTCTCCTGTTCGATCCGTTGATACAGATCGACAGCATAGTCATGCATGGTGCCGAGCGCGAAGCCGGCAGTCATGCGGCTGACCAGGCCTGCCGCGTGCCAGGTGGCACCGGAGGTAAGCTCCGCCTTTTCAACAAGAATACAATCGATCCAGCCTTCGTGGGCCAGATGATAGAGCACGGATGCGCCCACATTGCCGCCTCCGATCACCACAACGCGGGCATGGGTGCGCATCAGTCTCAGCCCGCTAGCGCCGGAGTGTCACGGGCGTGTTGGCCCACACAATCTTCGCGGTCACCTTGCCGGGATTCCGGTAAGTATGTGGAATGCTGGCGGGGAAAGAAAAGCTGTCGCCAGTCTTCAAGAGAAAGCTCTCGTCATCCAGGGCGAGCTCAATCTCTCCTTCCACGACGAGCCCTGCTTCTTCTCCCTTGTGTGTATAGAGATCGTCGCCGGACGTCCCTCCGGGCGCGTAGTGCGACATGCCCATGGCCAGATCGCCTTCGAGCCCGGCTGAAAGCAAATAGTCCTCGAAACCCATGTAGTCGGTCGAAGCCACCCCCGAATAGGTCAGGCGCCTGCGACGGTCTTTCCTCACGATGTAGGGACGCTCGTCTGCGGGGACCGGACCATCAGTCTGGAAGAACCAACCGATGGGCACGCCCATGGCTTCAGCAATATCTTGCAAAGCCGTTATGGATGGACGCGCCAGCCCACGCTCAATTTTCGAGATGAAACTGACCGACTTCCCGGACTTTTCAGCAAGGTCCTGGAGTGTCAGTCCGTGTGCCTTGCGCAGGCCACGCAATTCGTCGCCGAGTTGCTGAACCTGATCCTTCGTCTCTTTATTTTTTTTCATTTTGACATTCATGAAAATTATGACATCATTTTTTTCATAAAAGTGCAACACCGAATGTTTTGGAAACCTGCCATGGATGCACAATCTCGCGCTCTGGATGCCGTGGAAAGAGCCAGATCGATTCTGGGTGCCGAAGGATTCGAGCAAGCATTTCTGCCCATTGAAGAAGCCTCCGGCCTGCCAAATGCCGCCTACTGGTCCGAAGATTGGTTCGCGCTGGAACAGGAGCGCATTTTCCGGCGGAACTGGGTGTTCGCCGGGGCCAGCGCCCAGATTCCTGAGCCCGGCGACGTGAAACCCATCGAAATCGGCGGACTGCCGATGATGCTTGTGCGCGGCAGCGATGGAGAAATCCGCGCCTTTCAGAATGTCTGCCGTCACAGAGGTATGCAGCTCGTAAGCGAGGCGTGCCGGAAGTCCGCCTTCACCTGTCCCTATCACAACTGGACCTACGGGCTTGATGGCAAGTTGCGCGCGCGGCCGCACTTTCAAGGCCCGAACAGGGGAGACGTGTTCAAAAAGGGCGGCGGTGAAAAGCTGGATCTGCTCCCACTGCGGCTCGTGGAATTTCACGGTTGCCTCTTTGTCAATGTCTCCGGTACGGCTGACCCGCTTGAAAGCTGGATGCAGCCCGTTCTGGATGAATTGAGAGGGTTCGATCTCTCCGCCATCCGATGGGCCGGCAAGCTCGACTTTGAAGTGCAGTCCAACTGGAAGCTGATCTACGAGAACTACATGGAAAATTACCATGTGTTCGCCCTGCATCCGCGCCTGCTTGAGTTCGCACCCATGGAAACCCGCAGCGCCGGGCGCTGGACCGGCAATACGTTCACCAATGGCTACCGCTTCCCGAAGATGGAAGCCGGGCGCGGCGAAGGCATGCCGCATTACCCGGGCCTCTCGGCCGATGACGCGACGCGCGGGCAATGGTTCCTCACCATGCCGCACTTTGCTGTTGAAGTTTTCCCGGACCAGTTCACCGTGCTCGTGGCCTATCCGGAAGCGCCAAACCGGTGCAGGGAAGAATTGCATATCTTTCTGATTGGCGATGAAGCCGCCACTGGCGAGAAATATGCAGAAGGGCGCGCCGAAGTTTTTCAGATGTGGGAGGATCTCAACAATGAAGACATTTCCATTCTGAATGGCATGCAGAATGGCCGTCGCTGCCCCGGATATGATGGCGGGCGGCTATCGCCCCACTGGGAACAGCCCACATTGAGCTATTCGCGGAAGATCATAGATATGGTTGTTGCTGCATGAACGGGCCTTCGCCGGACCAGATGGTCTTTGCCGATGACTGGAGTAACCTCGCCCGTTTTCGGGAACCGCCCGAGATCGACCATGCGCGCCTGCACGCCTATCGGATGGGCCGCATCAAGGGGGGGCTGAAGAAGTATGATGCCGCGCTCTGCCTGCTCGTAAACCCGATCAGCATGCGGTACGCGGTTGAATACCGCACATACGGTCTGTTCCAAACACACACGCCCTCCAGCTATCTGATTGTCCCGCAGGAAGGCCCGGTGGCGATGTACAACACCTATGGCCCGCCTCCCGGCGCCGATGAGGCCCGGAAGGGCCGCGCGCTCGCGCATTTTGATGGCGGACAGGAGCTGAGTGACCAGGCACGCCTGCTGGCCGATGACATTGTTGAGTTTCTGAAAGAGATCGGAACGGACAATCGTCGGGTCGCGCTGGAATACACCAATCCCAGCCTAACCCATGCTCTGCTGCAGCGGGGGATTGAGGTGATCGACGGGGTGCACATCTCTGAAGAAGCCCGGAAGATCAAATCGCCGGATGAGATCGAATGCATGCGCTGGGCCATCGCAGTGGCTGAACACGGGATGGCGAAGATGAAAGAGGCCTTGCGGCCTGGCGTGACCGAGGTACAGCTCTGGGGATTGCTCAACTATACGAACCTGGCGAACAATGGCGACTGGCATGATGGCCGGATGCTCGCCTCCGGCCCGCGCATCAATCCCTGGCTCCAGGAAGCGTCGGACCGCGCCGTCGAAGCGGGTAACCTCGTCGGCTTCGACACAGACATGATCGGACCGTTCGGATATTTCGCGGACATCTCCCGCACGTTCTATTGCGGCCCGGCAAAACCCACTAAGCGGCAAAAACAACTTTACCGCTTCGCGCTGGATGAAATCGAGCACAATCTGGCGCTAATTAAACCGGGATTGACCTATCACGAACTCCAGAGGCTGGCTTGGCCAATCCCTGAAGAGTTCCAGGAGAACGCCTATCCCTGCATCGTCCACGCCGTCGGCATGTGCGATGAAGCGCCGAAGATTGATCCGATCCACCGCGGACTCAATGTCTATGACGACGTGATTGAAGCCGGCATGGTGCTGTGCATCGAGAGCTATATCGGCGCCGTGGGAGAACGGGATGGCGTGAAGCTTGAGCAACAGGTGTTAGTTACCGACGATGGTTATGAGATGCTTTCCAGCTATCCGTTTGAAGACGCGCTTCTGGATTAACAAGGCTTGCCCACATGAAGATCACCCGCGTCAGTGTCTATTCGGTTGACCTCCCAAGCAAAGGCGGCGGCTATCGAAGATCCGTTGGGTTTTCAGCACCGGTCAACACAAGCACAATTGTCATTGTCGACACGGACAAAGGCATCTCAGGCCTCGGCGAAGTCTGCCCGATCAGCACCTACTACATGCGCGGCTTTGCCGAGGGCGCGCAGGCTGGTGTTCCCCTATTGGCAAAAATGACCATTGGCGAAGATCCGTTCCAGCTGGAACGGTTGAACCGGGAATGGGATACAAAATTCCGCGACGATCTTTACGTTAAAACCCCGATTGATGTGGCTCTCTGGGACATTGTTGGCAAAGCGGCGGGGCGGCCGGTCTGCGAGATGATGGGCGGCCGATATGAAGGGGATGTACCCCTTTACAGATCGGTTCATTTGTTTGGAGACCATGACGATACGCTGGAAGTCTGGCAGGACCGTTGCAGGCACTACCGATCCGAAGGGTACAAGCACTTCCAGCTCAAGACAGGCCACGAGCCGGACTACGACATCGCCCGCATCGAAGCCGTCTGCGACATGTTAGAGCCAGGCGAACTGGTGCTCGCCGATGCGAACGGAGCCTGCACGCTGACGAGCGCACTGCGGGTCGCCAACGCAGTCAAAGATCTGCCAGTTGTCATTGAGCAACCCTGCCGGACGATGGAAGAATGTATCCAGTTCCGCAAGAGTTGCTCCTTACCCGTCAAACTGGATGAGGTGATTGAAACGCCGCAGGATATTGTCCGGGCGTTCAATGAAGGGGCAATGGACATCTGCGCCATCAAGATCGCACGCGTTGGCGGCCTGACCAGGGCGCGCCGCATGCGCGACCTTTGCCAGGATCTGGGCATCATGACCGTTCCCGATGATGCCTGGGGCAGCGAGATCGTATCCTCCGCACTCGCCCATTTTGCCCAGAGCACGGACCCCAAATTCTGCTTCTGCAAAACGGATTTGACCGACTACGTGGATGTGTCAACGGCAGACGGGTTCACAGGGCAGCAAAACGGTACATTCAATGCATCAACCGCGCCAGGCTTGGGTCTGACAGCAAAAATGGACGTTCTGGGCGAGCCGATTGCCGTGATCGAGTAGCCCCATGACCATCAGCAAGATCGAAGTTTGGGATTTTCTGCCGCCCTTCCGGGACGGTCCCTATGCGATGTCTCATGTAACGGTGGATTCGGCCTTTGGCCGTATCTATCAGGTGCACACGAAAGACGGGTTGACAGGGCTTGGGGAGGTCGTTTTTCCGCCATCGGTGCCGCGCGCCCAGCAACTTGACCGCGTCAACGATGAAGCAGTTTTCCTGGGCGATCTCATAGGCCGCCCCGCAATCGATCTTATGCCGCTTGCTGCTGAGCTACGCAGCCGTGACAAGGCATGGGGTGGCATTGGCTTTGGTTTGGAAACTGCCCGGTACGATCTTGAAGCGAAGCGGAGACAGGTTCCTTTGAGCGATCTGCTCGGCGGGGCCAAATGCGGTGCGGTGCCGGATTATTTCTCGATCTCCGAACGATCGCCAGCACGCATCAGCGAACGCGTGGCAGAGGCCGGCACGCAGCGAACCGTGTTCCAGATCAAGCTTGGTGTTGGTGATTTTGAGGACGATCTCAAACAGGTGTCTCTGATCCTGAATGAACTGACGCCAGAGCAGATCGTGCTGGCTGACGCCAATGGTGGCTGGTCCGTTGAGCGTGCCTGCGAAACCATTGCCCGGTTCGACGACCCGCGCATCGTCTGGGAAGAGCCCTGCAACACTTACGAGGCCAACGCTGAAGTCATGCGCCGCTCCGGCACAGCGCTCATGGTGGATCAATGCGCGGCCAGCCCCGAAATCGTTGCGCAGGTGATTGCAGACGGACTGGCCCATTCGCTTTGCATCAAGCCCGCCTTCCTCGGCGGCCTGTCCGTCGCGCAGCAAATCAGGGATGATTGCGTTGCTGCAGACATGAAAATGCGCATTGACGGCCCATGGTGCGGAGACATCGCCACAGCAGCCATCCTCCACCTCGCCCTTGGCGCACCGGAAGACCTGTTGATCGCCAGCTGCGACCTGCGCGAGCCATTGGTGATAGAGCCGGATTTACGAGGTGTCACCACGCGATCTGATACGAGAGTTGCCCCGCCGGCAGGCATTGGCATAAGTCTGCCCGGCAACGCTCTCGGCGCGCCTGGAGCCGTCTATGCTTAGACCCTAAGCGTTGGCAATCCGGCCCGTCGCATAGGCGATCACCGCTGCGGTCTCCTCCAGATCTTCCTGGGTCAAGGCCAGTGACATGTACGTCTTCGACATGCCTTTCAGGAGGCCTTTTTCGCGGAGGTGGACGTTGAAGTCGGCCAACATCTTACCGTCGGCGTGGAACATGTCGCGATAGTTCTTCACCGGGCGGTCTGTGAATTGCACGTCGAACAGGACCGGATCGCCGACGATCTGGTGCGGAATGCCCGCAGCGCCCAGGTTATCGCGGAGGGCTTTGATGATGAACTCTCCGTTCTCGCGGATCTTTTCGTAGGCGCCGGAGCGGCGGAGGATTTCCATGGTCTTGAGGCCGGCAACCGAAGCCACCGGGTTGCCGCTGAGTGTGCCATGCTGGAAAGTGAAACCCGCTTCACCCACCTTCGCCTTGTCGAAGTGCTGCATGATTTCCATCTTGCCGGCCACAACCGCTAACGGGAAGCCGCCACCGATGATTTTGCCCATGGTGCAGAGATCCGGCACGACGCCGTATTTTTCAGACGCACCGCCATAGGCCAACCGGAAGCCTGTCACCACTTCATCGAAAATCAGCACGATACCGCGCTTTTGTGTTTCCTCGCGCAAGATTTCCAGGAAACCGGGCTCCGGCGGGATGAGACGCTGGAGCGGCTCGACAATCACGCAAGCCAGTTCCTCGCCATATTCGGACAGGAGCTGGCGGGCAGTTTCGGCATCGTTGAAGGGCGCGATGATCATCTCGTTGCGCACGCTGTCGGGAATGCCGGCGGAGTCCGGCACGGCATTCGGGTAATTCTCGAGGCGCTGCGGCATAAGGCTCATGAGTGCTTCAGACGACATGCCGTGATAGCCGCCTTCGAACTTCATGATCCTGTCCTTGCCCGTGTGGGCGCGGCCGAGACGCATGGCATACATGTCCGCTTCGCCGCCCGTGGAGACGTAGCGCACCTGCTCCGCACACGCGACGGCGTTGCAAATCTCTTCAGCCAATTCGATGCCACGGGCATTGTTGGCGAAGAACGTCATGCCCTTTGTGAGCTGTTCTTGCGCTGCCTCGACAACTTCGGGATGGCCGTGGCCAAGCAACATGGGGCCGGAGCCGATAAGGTAGTCGATATATTCCTTGCCGTCTTCGTCCCAGACCCGGGCGCCCTTGCCATCGCGGATGACAACGCCCGGATCGAAGTTGCCAAAGCCACCGGCGGGGAGAACCTTGTGGGCGCGGTCAATCCAGTCGGCCTGTGAGATATTCACTTTCATGGGCTTTCTCCGTTTATTCGTAGACTGCGACGGGGTCACCAAGTTGTTCCAGATCTGGCGCAACGCCAAGGCCGGGTTCATCATTCACGCACAGCATACCCTTGTCGTTACGTGGGCCACGGCCGGATGCGATGTCAACCGACAGCATATCCTGACAGGCCCAGGTGCCAAGGCGAAATTCTGTTGGGATGGACTGGGCCAGGTGAGCCGCTTCCGTATCGGCCAAAACCGAGCCGCCTGTGGCCATCACATAGATCTGGATTCCGTGTGCAAGCGCCATGTCACGAATGCGCCGTGCCTTGGTCAGGCCGCCCACGCGGTTGAGTTTGATGTTCACGACTTCCGCAAGGCCATCGCGCGCGATGCGTGACATGTCTTGCAGCGTTTCCAGCCGCTCGTCCGCGCTGATGGGGGATGATGTGACACGGCGTATTGCGGCCATGTCATCAAGAGTCTCGCAGGGCTGCTCTACGGTGATGCCCAGCTCTGCGACAGCGTTCATCACAATGGTTGCCTCGCGGCGAGTCCAGGCACGATTGACGTCATAGAGGATGCGTTCGTCCGGCTTGCGGTTTTCTTCGATGAAGCGGATGCGCTCAACATCAACTTCGATATCAGCTCCAACCTTGACCGAATGAACCTTGTAGCCGATTGCCCGGTATTCGTTGATCAGGTCCAGCATCTCCTGCGGCGTGCCTGTGGAAATGGAAGAGGCTATCGGCGTCCCGTCTTCATAGCGGCCGCCAAGCAGGTCTGCGATGGGCAGTCCGAAGGCCTTGCCGACAATATCCCAGCAGGCAAGGTCAACGGGCGCCTTGGCATAGAGATGCCCGGGCAGGCAGAGGTCCATTGCCCGCTCCACATGTTCGAGTTTGCGCGCATCCAGGCCAAGCAGCACTGGCGCCATGGTTTCAATGCCGGAGCGAATACCGGGGCCATGCGCCGGCAAGTAGGTGTGACCCCAGGGCGTTCCCTCGCCCCAACCGGATATGCCCGCATCGGTATCGACCCGCACGAAGGTTGCGTCCAACACCTCGAACTTCAGGCGGCCGCCCGACAGCCAGTAGGGTTTTGTCAGCGGCAGATCCTTTTGCCAGACAGTGATGCGGGTGATCTTCATTCAGGTTCCCTTTGGCCTTGCCGATGAGTGTCCATCACCCGTCCGTGCGGGGCAACAGATTTTGTGGATCGTAAGCAGGTTCGCCCAGGATGCGCGCGGGTCGCTCCTTGCCCATGATGACCACTTCCAGCTCTGTCCCAGACTTTGCCGCTTCCGGTTTTACGTAGGCGAAAGCCAGGATGGTGCCGACACAATGGCCGTAGGCAACCGAACTTGTGGTGCCGACCACCTTGCCATTCAGCAGAACAGCTTCGCCGCCATGGCCGTCGCTATCGCCATCTGCATCGATGGAGAGGTACGCGCAGACCCAAGGGAGTGCGCCAGCCAGACTTGCTTCTGTCTCAGCCTGGCCGGCAAACTCGCGGCCTTCCGTTTTGACAAACCGCATGACGTCGGCTTCAGGCAGCGTAACCTCGTTGGTCAATTCGCCAGCTCCCTTGAAGCCTTTCTCCATGCGCATGGCGTTCATGGCGAAAGAGCCATAGTCGACCACTCCGTGCGATTCACCGGAGGCCCAGAGTGCATCATAGACAGCCAGCATGCTCTCATTGGGACCGTGGATTTCCCATCCCAGTTCGCCGGCATAGGACATACGGAACGCCCACATCTTTTCACCAGCAATCGCGATCTCCTGGGCCGAGAGCCAACGGAAATTCTGGTTATCAAGCGCGGCATCCGTGTTATCGGCAAGCACAGCCCGAGACTTTGGCCCCTGAAGGGCAATCGCCGCCCATGTCTGTGTGCGGTCGATGACTTCGATATTTTCAGCGCTCCGCCGCTGGTTCAAATGGTCCAGCAAGCGCTGATTGAAGAACACGGCGAAGACCAGATAGAACCGGTCTTCCGCCAGCCTGACAACCGTGAGTTCGATTTCAATCCGGCCACGCTTGTTCAAGAGGTGCGTAAGCGCAATGCCGCCAACTTTGGATGGCAATTTGTTGGGGGTCAGGCCATCGAGGAAGCATTCAGCATCCGGCCCAGCCACCTCAACTTTCGTGAAGGCGGTGATGTCCATGATCCCGACGCCCTCGCGAACGGCGCGGCACTCTCCACCAACCATGTCGTGCACCACATTGCGGCGGAAGGAATAGCGGTCTTCCTGAGCCACGCCATCACGGGCAAACCAGCGCGGCCGCTCGTGGCCATAGACCTCTTCGTAGACCGCGCCCTTCTCTTTAAGACGCGCATAAAGCGGCCCAGGCTTGACCGGGCGGCCATCAAGGCGGTTGAAGTGCGGGAACGGGATTTCGTGGCGCAGGCAATAATCTTCCTTGGCCTTCAGCACTTGCCAATCCTTGGTCGCATAGTCTCCAAACCGGCGTGGATCGAATTCGCGCATGGAGATGTCGGCTGCTCCGTGCACCATCCAGCGGGCAAGCTCGCGGGACAATCCAGGGCCCCAGCCAATGCCGATCTGGGTGCCGCAGCAGCACCAATAGTTCTTTACCCCCGGTGCGGGACCAATCAGCGGGTTCCCATCCGGCGGATGAGAGATGGCGCCGTGCACTTCGCGCTTAATGCCCAATCCGGAGAAGATCGGCATCCGGTCCATGGCATTTTCCAGCCAGGGTATGATGCGGTCATAGTCAGCTTCAAAGAGCTCGTTCTCGACTTCCCACGGGCAATGATCGATCCATACCGCGTTAGGGTTTTCCTTTTCGTAGATACCGATCAGGCCCGACTTCTGTTCCATGCGAATGTAACCGGACACAAGACGGTCGTCACGAACCACCGGCAGCTCGTAGTCCAGGTCCTGGAACTCGGGAACCGTGTCCGTTACGAAATAGTGGTGGGTCATGGAGGTCATGGGCAATTGCAACCCGCTCCATTCCCCCATCTGACGGGCATATGTGCCACCAGCATTGACCACATGCTCGCATGTGATCTCGCCCAGTTCGGTTGAGACCTTCCACTCTCCGTTTGGTTCTTGCTTGATGTCTGTCGCGCGGCACCGGCGGATGACCTTTGCGCCGAGCTGGCGGGCCCCTATGGCCAGCGCTTGCGCAACACCTGACGGGTCCACGTGTCCGTCGTCAGGCGTGTGCAGAGCGCCGAGCACGCCATCGAGATTGTAAAACGGATGCAGAGCGGCGATTTGCTCTTTGCCCACCAACTCAATATTGAACCCGAGCGATCGCGCCACACTTAGTGTGTGGTGGAGCCAGTCCATCTCGTCTTCATTGTAAGCCAGGCGGAACGAGCCGCAGCCATGCCATGTGACAGATTGGCCGGTTTCTTCTTCAAGTTCCCCGGAATAGAGGCCGATATTATAATCCACGCACTTGCCCAGTCCGAAGCTGGACGTGGAGTGGGTGATCTGGCCGGCCGCATGCCAGGTTGACCCTGACGTCAGCTCGGCCTTCTCCAGCAGCACAATATCGGTCCAGCCTTCGTGCGCCAGATGGTAAGCAAGGCCGCATCCCATCACGCCTCCGCCGACTATAACCACGCGTGCCGAGGATGGTAGTTTCGAGAAATTTTCAGATGACACTTTTCTTCGCTCCCTGAACGCAAGGGTGTAACGAATTCAATGGACACATAAATAGTACAAATGTACAATCGTCAATCATGAATAATATGATTGTACCAGAAACCGGAATTCCTGCACCAGCAGAGGTGCTGGAGGCGCTTGCCACAGAGCTCGGTGAGTTGACCCCGGAAACCCGCAAGGCAGCCGCCTATGTGTTGGAAAACCCCAACGATGTTGGCGTCAGTTCGATCCGGGAAATCGCAGAAGCCGCCAATGTGAAGCCAAACACCTTCGTGCGAATGGCCCGCACGTTCGGTTTCGAAGGTTATGATGATTTCCGTGAGCCCTTTCGCGAGGAGATCCGCAAAGGCAAGGTCAACTTTCCGGACCGGGCACGCTGGCTGCAATCGCTTTCCAAGGGCGGCAAGCTCGATGGGCTCTATGCTGATATGGCCGCCAGCGCGATCAGCAATATTGAGCAGACTTTCGCCTCCACAAATGCAGCGCAGATGAAGGCAGCAGCGGACGCGATCGTGGAGGCCAGGACGACCTATGTGCTTGGCGTTGGCATCAACAACACACTCGCCCGCAGCTTCACTTACCTGGCTGATATGGCGCTGGACAATATCAAGGCCATCCCAAGGGACGGTAATCTGGCGGTCGATGATCTTGCCCGGGCTGGATCAAAAGATGTCCTGCTTGCTGTCACTTTCAAACCCTACAGAACCGAAGTGGTCGAAGCCGTTGAGGTGGCCCGAAGCCAGGGCGTTCGTATCATAGGCATATCCGACAGCCCCGCCTCGCCGATCATTGCCGGCAGCGAGCATGGCTTCGTTGTTCAGACCGACACACCGCAATTTTTCACATCGATATTCGCAACCGGTGCTTTGCTGGAAACACTGATGGCCTTCGTCATCGCAGATGCCAGCCCGGATGTGATCGCGAATATTGACCGTTTCCACGCCCGGCGTCATGCGCTGGGGATTTACAGGGATGAAAAGGGAGAGAGGGCATGAGCAACCCGGTTCTTATCCGCTCACTCGAGGCGAACTATTATACCGATCCCGAGATCTTCAAGACTGAGCAACACGGGCTTCTTTCGCGGACCTGGCAATATGCCGGGCATGTTTCCCAGGTTGAGAACACGGGCGATTATTTCTCCTTTCACATCGCCGGGCAGAACCTGTTCTGCATCCGCGACCGGGACGGCGACATTCGGGCTTTCTTCAATGTTTGTCAGCACCGCGCCCATGAACTGGTGAAGGGCACAGGCAACTGCAAGGTCGTGGTGTGCCCCTACCATGCCTGGACCTATGAGCTGACAGGGCAGTTACGCAACGGGCCCAACATCAAGGCCGTCGAGGGCTTTGACCGGACGGAGATCTGTCTCACCGAAGCCCGCGCAGAGGTGTTCAACGGCTTCATCTTCGTAAATCTGGATCCGGATGCCAAACCGATGGATTACTGGTTCCCCGGTGCACGCGAGCAGCTCGCCGCATTCGTTCCCGACATTGAACAGCTAAAGCCCCTAGAGTGGGTGGAGATCCCGGAGAAGTGCAACTGGAAGGTTTCGGTTGAGAATTATTCAGAGTGCTATCACTGCTCCCTCAATCACATGACGTTCTCAACCGGCGTGGTCAAACCGGAAACCTATGACATTCAGCCCGACGGCTACTGCCTGCGCCACACCACGGAATGCCAGAACCTGGACAGCATGAGCTATCCTATCGATCTGGAGTCCAACGAGCATGCCGGGGAATACTCGTCTTGGTTCCTCTGGCCCCTGTTTTCGTTCCAAGTCTATCCGGGCAATGTGCTCAACACCTATCACTGGCGGGCGACCAGCGTTGAAGAGGTCACGGTCTGGCGCGGCTGGTATACAGCAGATGGCAAAGAATCCGATATAATCCGGAATCTGGCAATCCAGGACCGGCAGACCACGGTGGAGGAAGATATCCATCTCGTGGAGTCCGTCCAGCGCGGCCTGAACAATCGCTGTTACAGGCCCGGCCCCCTGGTGCTTGACCCCAAGTGCGGTGTGAACTCGGAACACTCGATCAGGGCCCTGCAGCAATGGATGCGTGAAGGCGCAGAGATGTCTGCGGTTACTTGAATTCCCAGGTGATCGTAACCTGAGCTGAAATTGCCTGCTCGCCGCACGCAACCGGCACCGTGGCGCTGGCCGCTTCAGCACGAAGCGCGCGGGCATGCGCCACAGGCTGTGGAGGCCGGTTTCCACCGCTTTCCGTGAGTGTCATGATCGCCCCCAGCTCAACGCAGCCGCCTCACTGTAGAACGCGGCTTTCTTCATCGCGCGGGCAACCGCCAATTTGCGAGCTTCATCACGCAACGGTCCAGGCTTGTCGATGGAAAACTGCAGCCCATGGATCTGGTTCGAGCCCGTGCTCACGGCCGAGTCCAGAATAGCTCCTAGGTCGTCGAAGTTCCGGATCGTTGCGATCAGTTGGTTGGAAAAATCGTACCCGGCGATACGCGGCGGAGCCTGCTCTCCAGTGGAACTCCGTTTTGGGTACACATAGCGAGGCTGGACACTGAAATTGGTTGTCTGGAGGTCCTTCTCCGCGATGCCTTGCCCGGTCAGCGCTGCCATCAAATCCGATATATCTTGCGTATTGGCCTCAAGCGCGGCCCGGGCGGTTCTTGCCTAACTGACAACACCGAGCGTGACAACGGCAATATCAGGCGCTGCCGCAAGAGTGGCTTGCGCGCTGAGCGACAAGCGGCGCTTGGCGGCATCTGCCACGTTCCCGGAAACAACGGATATCAGAAAAACGGCAAAGGCCAGAATTAAGAACGGGTTTGAATTTGATTGGCATTCTTTGGTCTCCAGGAACATCGCGATGCAGCTTCGCAGCGCAGCGGTTAGGATGCATTCGCGGCCACAAAGAGGCGGCGATACCCTGCGTCATATTCAATTACGAAAACACGCTTCCCCGGATCAGTGTCACTTGCTATAGCACATCTTCCTGTCGGCGTGCCAAGGCAACGTCCGGCCCAGGTGGGTCCGTAGCTCAATTGGTTAGAGCCGACGGCTCATAACCGTCTGGTTGCAGGTTCGAGTCCTGCCGGACCCACCAGCAAGTCTCCTCTCTTCGGGCTCGTGAGACACCCCTCCTAAATAGCGTCGTCATTTCCGTAGGTTAGCCGGAGACTACTGGAAAGGTTTGGTGACAGAGACAGCCTTTCAGGGCGATTTTGGCTGATTTCTGCCATTCGTCTCTCTAGCCAGTTTTTGGCCACCAGACGTTTGCGGCAGATGATTGTGGGGGGTAGAGATTAGGCTTGGAATCCAAGCGCCAAGCCTTGTTCTGGTGCTGACCCTCGGATCACACTGGCTTGTCCCTCGCCGAGCACCCAAAAATCCAGATCGCTCTGCACAATCGGGCCGAACCTTTCGACATGGCGCGAGAAGGTATTGATGTTGCAACTCATTTTGGCCGCAAGGAGTGGATTGATGGTGCGCTGACAGAACTTTGCCCAGAAGATCTGTTGGCTGTGGCATCGCCCGTGATGGCAGATGTATATGAAATCAAACAGCCCCAAGATCTTTACGATATGCCGCTGTTGCATCTGCGCACCCGCGACTCCGCCTGGGAAATCTTTTTTGACAGCCTCGGGCTTTCTACGGACATAGCACGGCAAGAAGCTTTGTTCGATCAATTCGCAACCATGGTCGCCGCTGCGATCCATGGGCTGGGCGCGGCCATCTTGCCAAGCTACCTGATCGAGTCAGAGCTTGCTCAAGGTACCTTGGTGGCGCTGGGACGATCGGAATGTCCCGATGACATGTATTTTGTGGTCACGCCCCGTGGCGTCGCGAATCCCGCAGCAAGCGCGTTCAGAAACTGGGCGACCGCAGAGGCGCGGGCCTCATCGCGCAAACGCGTGCTTCGTCAAGCCGGCGAATGACGCGTGAACAACAGATCCGGGCCGGAATGTCCACCGCGCATTTCGACAGCGCAACAACCTGATTGTTCGCAAAAAACCCGATGTTCAAGATAGGAGCTCGGAGGTTGACCTCACACAGTGTTGCGAGTTCTTGTTTGTTGCCATTCTCGTTTGTTCCTACAGCACCTGCTTTTTGATTGATGTACGGTCCAGAACATCCTCGTCGATAATCAATCCAAGCCCGGGCCCATCGGGTGGGTGGACAAATCCATCCTTGATGATCATTTCAGCTTCCAATTCATGCGGGTCCATAACGTATTTTGGCATGTAGAATTCGCACCCCAACGAGATATTCTCGGTAGCAACGATCAAATGTGACGCCGCGTTCAACGCAATCGCGCCCTCGAACAAAGTGCCTCCGTAACAGGGAATACCGGCCTGTTCAGCGATAGAGGCAATCGCTCTTCCTTTGGACAAACCACCTGATTTCATCACCTTCACGCTGAAAGCGTCAGCAATTCGCGCCTTGGCGGCGCCAAAAGCAGACCGATCGTCAAATACACTCTCATCCGCCAAAATCGGTGTATCGAGCCGCTTCGTGAGATCGGCCATGACATCCCAAAGATGCGCCTTAACAGGTTGTTCGATGAACGTCGGACGGAATTGCTCCATTTCCTTGAGCTTTTGCAAGGCGCCAAACGCCTCCAACCCCTGATTGTAGTCGATGCGCAGATCCACATCATCAGGCAGGTGGCTCCGAATGCGCGACACCCTTAAGACATCCTCGCGGTGATCCGCAACGAACCCGGTTTTGATTTTGAAGATCCGCGAGCCTTGTGCATACATCTCGGTCAGGACAAGGCGTGCATCGCCCGCAACCGACAGGACATTCTCGTAGTTGTTGCCCATGATCTCGGGGTCAATGTCGATTTGAGCAACGCGCTTGTTCAATGTGATCTTTGGAAACTTCCAGCCAATCGTAACGACCGATCCCATTTTGGAGCCGACAAAAAGCACAAAGTCGCTTTCTTCCATCGCGCGATTCGCATGTGGATGAAACCCGTTGTCGCCTATCACCCCGATCGCCAGCGGATGGTCATCGATCATGGCTGGCTGGCCCGTCATCGAGGTGCAAACGGGAATGTTCAGCCTTTCGCCCAGTTCCCGTACCAAATCTCCGGCACAGGCGTGGATCGCACCACCTCCCGCGACGATCAGCGGTTTTTTAGCTGTGCCGAGGTGGCCAAGCAGTTCTTCGACCAATCCAGGTGCAGGACGTGTCGGGAAAGACGGGAAGGCCTTGCATTCATCTTCGACGTGCAACGAAACGGTCTCGGGTTCGATGTCCTGCAACAACAGATCTTCGGGAATCTGCAAATGTACCGCACCAGGTTTGTCTGAGGTCGCGACCCGAAAGGCGCGTCGCAGGATTTCGGGGATCTTGTTGGCGCTCTTGATCTGCACGGACATCTTGGTGATCGGTTCGAAAAGCCGGGCACAGTCAAGCTCGGTCAAAACACCGCGACCCTCACCAGGCAAGGGAATATCAATCGTCAATAAAATGACCGGAATCGAAGAGGCATCTGACTCCGCAATGGGCGGCAATGTGTACATCGCACCTGCACCAGAAGGGCATTCCACCACTGCAATTCGATCGGTGAAACGACCAAAGGCATCCGCCATGAACCCGGCCGAACGCTCATCCCGCGCCATGATATGGGTAATTCTGTCCTCGCGATCTTGCAGCGCTTCATAAAGCGGTACGTTTGTATTGCCCGGCACACCAAAGACGGTATCGACTCCATAGTCGATCAACATATCAATGAGGATATCAGCTCCGCGCATCCCGCACTCCTTCAATTTATGCGAAACAACATAGGCAATAGCAGGGAAAATAGAACTGCCAGATCGACGGAGCAGCAAGAAATTTCCGTCAAACTGACTGCTTCAAAAATACTGTCTGACGTCAGCGCTCATGGGTCCAAAAAACCTGACGACGGACACATACGCTCGACCTGTCCGTTGGTCCACGGATGGTTCGGCTTGGTCACCCTGCGCGAACCTTGTCCCGACTGCGGCAGTGCGATGCGCATCATTGAGACATTCCGGCGTGGCGAGGTTCCACGATCTCGCGCCCCACCAAGGGACCAAGACGCATGAACGGCGCAAAAAGCCATCTATCGGGGTCAAATCCTCTGGCGAGACTTGGAGACGACCGACTTAAATCCCTGAACTGGCGCATCCGTGACGGTCAAAAACACAGCCAACAGCGCTCTTTCTCCATAGATAGCACCCAGACTCCGCGGCTACTTCCCTTAAAGGTTTGTCAACACGGGCCTCAGTCAGCCCCAGAACATACCGCGCGCTACGAAGGCCCGTAGAGCGCTCAAATTTACTGAAGCATTCGCATTCAGTTCCACAATTCGCGACATCAGGTTGCATCAACATTCGGTGGGTATAAACGCGACTGATTTAGTATCTTGCAATGCAAGGTACCATGTATTACATTCAACTGAATGAATGACAGCACAACGCCCTCCGAAACCGCCCAAATCCAGCTAAAGAAAGGGGCATTGCAGTTGTGTGTGCTGGCCATGCTGTCCCGCAAAGAGAGCTATGCCTACGAGATTTCGAGCACACTTGCGGCCGCCGTCGGAATAGGTGAGAGCACAATCTATCCATTGATGCGCCGGATGCAGAAGGATGGTCTGGTGGAGTCTCATCTTGTCGAATCCAGCAGTGGTCCATCGCGAAAATACTACCAGCTGACAGACGCTGGACGACAAGTATTTGAAACACAGAAGAGCGGTTGGATAGCCTTCATGACAGCCGTCAATGAGATACTAGGAGATAACCCGTGAGCCAGGAAGAATTTCTTGAAAACCTTCGTCGTGAGTTGGGAGATGTGCCGGTACGCGACGTTGATGAAATCATCGAGGACTATCGGTCCTACTTCGATGAAGCACTTACGGCAGGCAGAAGCATTGGCGAAGTCGTCGCGGCTCATGGCGACCCTCGGCGATTGGCACAAGAACTACGCACTGAAATGGGTTTGCGCAGGTGGGAAGCATATCGCACACCCGCAAACCTCTGGAAGGCCGTGCTCGCCTTGGGCGGTCTGGCCGTAGCTGACGTCATAATTCTGCTACCGGCCTTGCTGGTACTCGGACTGATCACCTTGGTCCTGTTCTTTGTACTTTCACTCTTAGGTGTGATCGGCATCGGTACGCTGCTCGACCTTGTGTCATTCAGCTATGATCCGGCCGAAGGATCGCCGACCTATCTTCTGTTCCGCAGCGTCGTACTCCTAACCTCCTGTATCGGCGGCATTGTATTGCTGGTGTTCTCACTCCGCAAAGCAATGACCCAATTGGCACGTTATGCGCGGCTCCATTATCGGGTTTTGCGGCCTAGGAGCGCCCAATTGAATGCTGAAAAATCAACCTCAAATGACTGACCTACTAGGAGATCACACCGCATGAAAAACCGCTATTTGTTGTTTGTATTGGCTATCGTGCTGATCGTCGGATTAGTGCTGACCAATCTCATACAGGCCGGGGAGCGTGGATTGAGACTCCAAGTCCGGTCTGCCAGAACAATCGACGTGGCACGGCTTGATGCCGCAGAGAGCATGAAATTGGGCTGGAAGCCGAAGGGACTGGATGCGGTGTTCGACTACGCTGCCACATTGAGTACCGACTCATTCATTATCGTCACCGGTGGTCAATATGTTGGTTCGTTTGGCGATCTTTCGAAGTCCTACAACGTCCATTCAATTCGAAAGATATTTCTTAGCGCTGTTGTCGGTCAGCATATGGGTAACGGCGCAAATCAAGTGCCACTCGATGCGACTCTGCTGGAGTTGGGCATTGACGATTCTCCGATATCTTTGTCGGACATACAAAGGTCAGCAACGGTCAATCATCTACTCAAAAGCACCTCCGGGATTAACCACCCCGCCGCCGCAGAAGGTGGATTGACCGCAGAGAAAAACCGCCGTCTGGGCAACGGCGAAATCCAGCCGGGAACAATCTGGGCCTACAACAATTGGGATTACAACGCCCTAACCACAATTTTTGAAAAACGCACCGGCTTATCCGTAGCGGAGGCGTTTTTGAGCGGCATCGCAGAACCGGCAGGGATGGGAAATTTCGAAATCGAAGCTGTTTCCTACATTAGCGATCCGAGGCGGTCAGAACACAGATCGGCAGCGTTTCAAATGTCAGCCCGCGATCTTGCGACTTTTGGACAGATTTACCTTGAGGGGGGCCGACTAAAGAACCGGCAGATTCTGCCATCATCATGGATCGAGCGTATCGTCACCGGGTATGCAGAAACCGGAAGGAACGATCTCAGATGGGGGCATGGTGATCTTTGGTGGCTCCCCCACCCACAAAGCGATTTACCTGAAGGCACCTTTTGGGGATGGGGTCTGGGCAATCAGGCGCTGTTTGTGATCCCGGCATGGGATACAGTGATCGTGGTGCAGTCAGACACCACCGAGTTCATCAAACGCTTCATTCCAATGATCACTGGCGGTGAGAAGAAAGCGGAATCGGCTCTGGAAGAACTGGTCCTCTCATGTATCGACCCAAGCGTTCGGGAAAGAGAGTATTGCGTCGAGCATCGTTTTACAACTCGGCGGGAGCTAGAGAAACTCATCTCAGCAATTCGAGATGCACGTCTCTAAATGTTTGGTCCCGGGATGAGTGGACCTGTCGCGGTTTGATGCCGCTCCTTTGATAGCATTTAATGCAGCAAAGGAAACGAACTATGGGACTGAAACGCACGGATGAATTTCGCGTTGATGCGGTGCGGATTGCGCTGACCAGCGGGCTGACACGCAAGCAGGTAGCATCGGATTTGGGTGTTGGGCTTTCGACGCTGAACAAATGTGTGACGGCACATCGTGATACAGATGTGGTTTCCAGGGAGGATCGTGATCTTGCCCGTGAGAATGAACGACTTCGGCGAGAGAACCGTATCCTTAAGGAGGAGAGGGAAATCCTAAAAAGGCAACGCAGTTCTTCGCGGGGCAAAAGCCATGAGGTTTAGGTTTATCGAAGAACACAGTTTTGCCTTTTCTACGGAACGCATGTGCAAGGTGATGGGCGTCAGTTCACGAGGGCTGCGAGCCTATCGCAGTCACCCGGCCAGCCACAAGCAGCGCACAGACATGGTTGTCCTGGCCCACATCAAGGAACAATCGCGGCTCAGCCTTGGTAGCTATGGGCGGCCGAGGATGACGGAGGAGTTAAAGGAACTGGGCCTGAACGTCGGACATCGCCGTGTCGGTCGGCTAATGCGTCAAAACAGCATACGTGTTGAAAGGTCGAAGAAATACAAGGTAACGACTGATAGCAACCACGCCTTCAACATCACGCCCAATTTGCTGAACCGGGATTTCCACGCGGATCGGTCCAATCGGAAATGGGCGGGCGACATCAGCTATGTGTGGACTCGTGAAGGTTGGCTCTACCTTGCCGTGATCCTGGATCTACATTCCCGGCGCGTCATCGGCTGGGCGGTCAACAATCGGATGAAGCGGGATCTGGCGATCCGCGCATTGGAGATGGCCGTTGCGCTGAGGCAGCCACCACAAGGCTGCATTCACCACACGGACAGGGGCAGCCAATACTGTTCTCACGATTGGTGCTGACATGTTAAAGAACAGCGGTCGCACGAATTTCCTAAGTACTCGCCTGTCAAGCGGCGGCGGTCACCGTCTGCCACGAGTTCATCGCCTCGCCTCGGAACTGGCGAAGCGCGTTTCATGAAATCAGGTGGCGTTGGACGTTGAAGACATTGTAGATCGCGGAATGAATGGAGAGGAAACGCTGCGCAGATCCAGCAGACTTAAACCGTAGCATTCGTCGCTCGCGCTGCCGAACCGGAAGATGGGAATTCTCCGCCCTGTTGTTACTTCGCCCTCTGGTGACGTGTTTGTCCTGCATGCCGAGATCTCTCAACGCTGCCCCGTAAGACGGGAGTTTGTCAGTCACTACTTCGCAGGGCACATAGCCCTGCTTCTTCAGCAATTTGCGCATCAGTTTGAGCGCGGCTTTCTTGTTTCTGCGCGATTGAACCAGAATATCAAGCACTTCGCCCTCGCTATCTACCGCCCGCCACAGATACATTCGTTTGCCGTTGATGGAGACAAACATCTCATCCAGGTGCCACCGACCGTCGGAGCGCGTGCATGTTCCCCTCAACCTGCCGGCATAATCCAATCCGAACTTCAGTGCCCAACGCCGGACTGTTTCGTATGAAACATCGACCCCACGCTCAGCCATAAGGTTCTCAACATTGCGAAAGCTGAGTGGAAACCGGAAATACAACCAAACCGCATGCTGAATGATTTTTGAGGGAAAGCGATGACGACAATAAGATATGGTGCCCATCAGTCTCGGATAGCACGTCATAGCTTCGACGACGAGTTACCGTGACAATGCCTTCCACTCTACTGCCGAAACCCATCAGTCCACTCGCTCGATAGCAGCGAAAATTTGCACAATTCCATCAGCTGGTTTCCCGAATGCACCAAATGAAGCAGATCACATTTCGCGCATTGAGCCCCCTAACCCGCCCGTGGACAACCCCTGCCCCAGGCTTTCGGCTGCCGCGCTGTTTCGGCTACACTCTGCCCTTCGAGAAATTGGCTGGTCCGGGCACTGATCATGGACATTCGGCTTGACGCTCCCTAGATGTTGGGGAGCAGGTTTTAACTGCAAAATGGCCTGCACTGGCGGCCGGTGGAGCATCTGATGGCACAAACACACGCGAAGGTTCTTGTTCTTGGCTCCGGCCCCGCCGGCTATACCGCTGCGATCTATGCAGCGCGGGCTATGCTGGAGCCGCTGATGATCGAGGGCCTCCAGCCAGGCGGCCAGCTTACAATCACCACCGAAGTGGAAAACTATCCCGGATTTGCGGAAGTCATCCAGGGCCCCTGGTTAATGGAACAGATGCGCGGTCAGGCGGAACATGTGGGCACAAAGATCGTCTCAGATCACATCGCCAAGGCAGACCTTTCCCAGCGGCCGTTCAAACTGACGGGCGACGGAGGAAACACCTACACCTGCGACAGCCTGATTCTCTGCACCGGCGCCCAGGCAAAATGGCTCGGGATGGAGACAGAAGAGAAGTTCAAGGGCTTCGGTGTTTCGGCCTGCGCCACATGCGACGGATTCTTCTATCGCGGCAAGAAGGTGATCGTGGTGGGCGGCGGCAATACGGCCGTGGAAGAAGCCCTCTATCTCACAAACTTTGCCTCCGAAGTGGTGCTTGTGCACCGGCGCGACGAACTCCGTTCCGAAAAGATCCTGCAGCACAGGCTGTTGAACCACGAGAAAATCACCGTGCGCTGGGACACTGTTCTTGATGAAGTGCTAGGCGATAAAAACCCTCTTGGTGTGACCGGTGCAAAACTGCGCAATGTGAAGACGGACGAGGTCGAGGAAGTTGCCTTGGACGGCATTTTCATCGCCATTGGACACGCGCCCTCCACCGAGCTCTTCACCGGCCAGCTTGAAACCAAACAAGGCGGCTATCTGGTCACCGCCCCGGATTCAACGGCCACCTCAATTCCTGGCGTCTTTGCGGCCGGTGATGTGACCGACGATATCTTCCGTCAGGCTGTCACGGCCGCCGGTATGGGCTGCATGGGCGCGCTGGAAGCTGAGAAGTTTGTGGCTCATCAGGTGGACGTACAGTCAGAAGCCGCAGAATAAATTCTGAGCACCCCGCAAGCGGGTCTGGAGGCAAACATGGACTGGGACAAGCTGCGCGTGTTTCACGCAGTTGCCGAAGCTGGAAGCTTCACCCACGCCGGCGAGGAGCTCGGCCTCAGCCAGTCTGCCGTCAGCCGCCAGATCAGCGGCCTGGAGCAGAACCTCAAGGTTCCCCTCTTCCACAGGCATGCGCGCGGGCTGATTTTGACCGAGCAAGGCGAGATCCTCTACCGCACCGCGCATGACGTGTTTGCACAGCTGAAGACCGCGCAGACGCGTCTGATGGATTCGCGTGAAAAACCGCAAGGTCCCCTGAAAATCACCACAACTGTGGGCGTGGGATCGATCTGGCTGACACCGCATTTGCCGGAATTCATCGATCTCTACCCGGATATCAACGTGGAGTTGCTGCTCAGCGACCGGGACCTCGATCTTGGTATGCGCGAGGCTGATATCGGCATCCGTCTGCACCGGCCGACCGAACCAGACATTATCCAGCGCAAACTCTTTACGGTGCACAACCACGCCTATGCGGCACCGGAATATCTTCGCCAGTACGGCATGCCGAAAACGGTCAAGGATCTGGACAATCACCGTATCCTCGGCTTTGGCACACCCCCCAATTACCTGGCGGATATCGACTGGTTGCTAACCGCCGGAGGCGACAGCAAACATTCCCGCACTCCCGTGCTCACGATCAATAACGTCTACGGCTTGCGCCGGGCGGCGCAAATGGGGATCGGGATCACCACCATTCCGGACTATATCGTGGGCGCGGACACAAACCTGGTGATGATCAGCCTGGATGTGGACCCGCCGGAGTTCGACACCTACCTCGCCTACGCAGAAGAAATGCGCGCCTCAAAGCGCGTGGCCGTGTTCAGGGACTTCCTGATCTCCAAATCCCGGAAGTGGTCCTTCTAGGCGGGACCTTTTGGACATTCTGCTTTTATAATGAAGGTCAACTGCAAGTTGATTGCCGCCGGGGTGGTTTCAACAAAATCATGGAATTGCGGAAACTGACCTGACCTGCCCCCCATGGGTCCCGTGTTCATAGGAAGGGTCCTGTTTCCTCATACAGCATCTGGTTGCTGTTATCGAGCGCGCGGGGAGTTTGCCTCCATGTGCTGAAGGGAGTCTGATATTGTTGTCATCATATCTCCACAGTTCCAGGGCTCGCCGAGCCTCAGCGAGACCGACAAAGACCTCTTTGTTCAGCAGCTCCTCACGCAAGCGCCCGTTGAAACTTTCCACAAAACCGGTCTGCATTGGCTTTCCCGGCTCAATGCAAGACCAGCCCACACCGCTCTCATTCTGCCATTCCAGGAGAGCTCTGGAGATGCGTTCGGTGCCGTTGTCGCTCACGACCGTGTCCGGCTTGCCATAGAGCCTGATCAGGCGGTCCGGTTCCCGGACCACACGTTCGCCTGACAAGGACCTATCGGCCACCAGACACAGGCCTTCGCGGGTATAGTCATCGATCACCGCCAGTATGCGCAAACGGCGGCTCTCGGAGAACACATCCGACACAAAGTCCAGGGACCAGCGTTCTGAAGGCCGTGACGGGACAGTCAGCGGTGCTCTGGTGCCTGTGTGGCCCGTTTGCGCCCCTTTCCCGGCGCTTCACAGCAAGCCCTTTCTCCCGCCAGAGCCGGTACAGCTTCTTGTGGTTCATGTGTATCCCTTCGCGCTCCAGCATCAGACCGGGCCTGCGATAGCCAAAGCGCCGCCGGTTTGCCGCGATCTGGCCCATGCCATGCGCTGTCTGATCTTCTCATCTGTCTTCTTCTCCTTGCGCCGCACCATCTTCGGATTCGCCCCCGATCAGGCGGCAGACCCGGGCCTGCGAGACCTCATGGCGATCCAGCACGTCCAGAGCTGCGGCCCGGCGTTCAGCCGGACCCGTCAGCCGTTTCCCGACAGGTCCTTCAGGATGGAATTATCGAGCATCTGGTCGGCCAGAAGGCGCTTCAGCCGGGCGTTCTCCTGCTCAAGCACCTTGAGTCGACGGCCTCGGAAACGCCCATGCCGCCATATTTGGCCTTCCATTTGTAGAACGTGCCAGGGCTGATCCCATGCCGGCGGCAAACCTCCGCCGTCGGGCTGCCCCGTTCCTGTTCCGTCAAACCGCCCTGAACGATTGGGGCAGCGTCATGAAAGACGTTTGCCGCTCGCTTCGTAGGCGGCTGGCGAACGAGGCAGATTCTGGGGGGCAGGTCAGACCCAAGACGGACGTGCCGACTGCTATGCGGTGATGTCCGCTATGCACCGCAAACTTGCCCTCGCCCACGAGGTGATTATTGACCCATTCCGGGTATTCGCTGCATTCCGCATCAACTTCCGCAATACGGGCGGAGCGACGCACAATGCTGGTGAAGTTGGGTTCGAAGCAGGCTTTCGCTGCATGCAGGCCGGATGCCCGGCACTGGCCTTACTGAAACCAACCCGATGATAGTTCTTTCTCATAGAACCGCTCCACAATAACTTCCATTAAGTTACGTGTTGCGATCACCCATTGAACTCACACACCGATTTCGGACGTGCGAGCATCAGTCTTTGCACGGAGAGTTATAGCACGAAGCTGCCTTGTCCATAACCGAACAAACTGTCCGATAACATCAACATCCCAGCATACAGGTCTGGCCTGATGTTTACTCCGCCAGTACGCGCGTGGTGGGGAACATGATTTCAACCACCGTCCCAACCTGGGGTTCACTTGAAATATTGAAGCTTGAGCGGTTTGCCTCTGCCAGCGCCTTTGTCAGGGGCAAACCGAGACCGGTTCCAGGCGCGTCCTCAACTGCCACTTCTTCAACCTGACGGAACGGTTCCATGGCCCGGGCCACTTGTTCTTCCGTCATACCGCGGCCTGTGTCCTTGATCTTCAAAGAAACCTGGCCTTCAGCTTCAAGCCGCGCTGAAATGACAACTTGCCCGCCAGCGTCCGTAAACTTGATGGCGTTGGACAACAGATTCAGCATGATCTGGCGCATGGAGCGCTGGTCAGCAACAACGTTGGGCAACCCTTCCTGCACGCTGTTGCGCACGATGACACGCGCGTCTCTGGCACTCTGTTCCATGAGTCCGATGCTATGCATGATGACTTCTCCCAGATCGACACTGGTGAAATTCAGGTCCAACTTACCAGCCTCGACCTTGGACAGATCCAGAAGATCATTGATGAGAGACAACAGGTGCTCGCCGCTGGAGTGAATATCGTTGACGTAGCCGGAGTATTTGGCGTTGTCGATTTCGCCAAAGCGGCGCGCCTTCATGATCTCTGAGAAGCCGAGTATTGCGTTCAAAGGCGTGCGGATTTCGTGGCTGATGTTGGCGAGGAACTCAGATTTCTGGGCACTGGCCAACTCCGCGGCCTCGCGCGCCTCAACCAGCTCGGCTTCCGTCTTCTTCCAGCTGGTCATGTCCCGGAGCACTGCGCAGTAGCGGCACGCTTGTGCACTATCATCTTTGCCATCAAGACTGCCAAGCGTCAGGAAGAGTGGGATCTCCCCGCCGTTCTTCTCGATGCCGGTGGCCTCGCGGCCATCATTGAGGATTGAACCAATACCAGCGTCGGAAACCACAGCCATGTAACGCTCGAATATGTCCTGACTGGAGCGGTTGAGGAACTCTCCAAGGCTGCGGCCCGTCACTTCTTCGGTTTCGTAGCCAAACATGGCTTCCGCGCTGGAATTCAGGGAAATAACCTTGCCTTCGTGATCCAATGTCAAAATGCCATCTGTTGCGGTGTTCAGCATTGCCAGCAGATCTGCGTTGGACGGACCACACGGCGTGACTTGCCCGCCCGCGATTTCATCGCGCACCAGATGCACAACATTTTCCGGCAAGCCCAGTTCAGGCTCATCATCACCGCTTGCCGCAGCTGGCTTCAGGGTAATTTGCACAGCTTCTCCGTCAGGCCAGGCAATCGCTGTGGCATGCGCCGTCAAACGGACCGAACCCGACTCATATGGCGCGCTTGTGAACGTGACGGCCCCCGCACCGGGTTCAGAGAGATCGTCTGCATAGACGCCCAGCAAGCTCCGCAACTCTTCACTCTCCAACGCCTGTTCGGGGCTTTCCAGTCCCAGCAAAGCCGAAGCAAACGTGTTCAGGTGGAGTAGTTTTCCGGCCCGATGGACGGCGATGGCATCCGGCAGGCCATCAATAATATTCTCAACAGCTGTGATCGCCTGGTCAAACGGATCGTTGCTCTCATCATCGTCAGTTTCGGCTTCTGCGCTGTTATTTACAAGCGCGGCATCAGGTATCTTTTCTTCGCTCGCGGGCATCGAACCTGTATCCATGAGCGTGGACGCCTGCTCGCTTACATTGGTCTCTTCTGCCTGCTCCGGCAAAGCATCAGACTGTTCGTCTTCGGCCTTCTCTGCCTCAGAAGGTTCACCAAGCGCTTCACGCGTCAGTGTCTTTCCGATTTCAACAAACGTGACCTTTTCTTCTTCACTGAGCGCGTCTTCGCGCATCTCAGGCATGGTTTCTTCAATCTCGTCGCTGGCCACAATTTGTTCAAAAGCTTCTTCAACGGCCTCTACTTCGGCCGGCTGCACGTCAGCAGACAACTGCTTTGCTTCATTCTCCTCTAATAGAGCAGTGTTCTGATTTTCCTTAGGCACGTCCTGATTGATGAGCGCGAGCGGCGGCGTATCGGTGCCCTGCGGCGCTCTTTCTTCCTCTGGCGCCGCTGCGCCAATTCCCCTGTAGCCAGCAAACGTTCCATCCGGAACAAAGACAGGCACTGCGGATAGAACAAGCCTGACGGCCCGGTTCTGCGCAGCGTCCGGTTTGATGTTCACTTCGGCTTTCCAAGCGCTGTGTTCCTGCATCAGTTTTACGATTTGTCCATCTGGATCCAGACCGTGTTGCCGGCTGACCTCCTGCCAGGTTGCGCCCATAACCGTCTCAACGGCCAGTCCGGTTACGGTGAGAAAGCTTTCTGAAACATCCGAGAAAGTCTGCTCAGCATTGAGTTCCCAAGTGAAATCGGCAGCACATGCAATGAAATCGGAAAGATGTTCTGCGTGTTCGCGCAGACGCTTTTCCAATACGCGGCGATCCGTGACATCCTCCATGATCAAGAGTATCTGGCGGGCGTCCCTGTCACCTAGCAGCTGACTGTGCAGCCGGATATCCCGTTGGCCATACTGCACGGGCAGCCGTTCAACCAGGCTCAGGGAGCCTGCTGCAATTGTCCGCTGAATCAGATGTTTTGCGAGATCTTCATTCTGAAACGCCACGGCAAGATTTCCGCTGTCTGTTTCACCGAACAGGGCTGCAGCGGCCTTGTTACTGGAAAGTATCTCACCAACGGGAGAGGCAACCATCAGGGCCTGCGGCAGCGCATCCAGGATATCCCGGTCCGAAGGTAGGGCCGGGTCGCCCTGCCCGCTTCGCTGACCAATGAGCAGAATCCCGGAACGGCCGCCAAGCAGATTGTGCACGCGGCAGTTGCAATAGATAGTTCCAGCCAGACCGGCGGACGGGAAGATCAGCACCTCATTGCTAATGGTTTCAGGCTCAAGCTCGGCGCCAAGTTCGACGATACGCGCAACACCATGTTCAGCTGTTGTGAACTGCCGATCTATGAGGTCAAAAAGGGTCTCTGCGCCAAAGAAAGTCAGGCCGACCCTGTTGGACCAGACAATCCTGCATCTTTCCGTATCCCACAAAACCGCCGGATACTGAGACTTTTGCAGGTCTTCCAAAACGGGGGCGCCCGTTGTGTCAGCACTCACGTCCACAATCCTTTTAAACGCACAGTGCACCGCCATGTACCTGTCGTCAGTAAACTTGTGGCCTCAGTAGAAATCGTACAATGGCAATCCCAGAGCCTGAGACATCTGCCGCCGAACGATTGCAGTATAAAGCACCATTAAGTATGGCGTCCACCAGCCGAACCTTAAAAATTGGTAAACAGGCTTAACGGCTCCAAAAACTGTTAACTGCGACAGCCTGTACCTGCCCAGAACTGCGAAAGAAGGCGAACTGACGCTTGAATTCTCAGATTTTTGAGCCTAGTATCCACCCGCATCCAACATGGATACGTCGCCCCTTGTGCAGCTGTAGCTCAGTTGGTTAGAGCGCCTGATTGTGGATCAGGAGGTCGGTGGTTCAATTCCTCCCAGCTGTACCATTTTTTAAATAAGTTAATGAAAACGAGAGCAATCTTATACTAACAGCCCTCAGGTTTGCCTGTTTTGGGTCCAATCGCGAGATGCGCCCGATTTGATTGCCCTTGGGTCTTTCATGAGCCGGGTCCAGGCATCACATCCGGCGGCAAGAAGGCCTGCCTGATCTTCAAGGAGGCGGTTGGAGAGCCCGTTTTCCCGAAGAGATTGCCAGACCTTCTCGACCCGATTGAGCCCCGGTGATCTGGCGGGCAGGAAGATCAGGGTCAGGGTCTTCGGACCCTTCACCTCGCCGGATGTGTGCCCCGGCGCGCGGTCCATCAGGACGGCGGCCTGAGCGCCTTTTGCAACGGTCCGGCGGATCTCCTTGACCGGTTTCATCCGGACACCTGGTGGCACAGAGTGAACGAGAGCCAACTTCGAACACGGGTTATGAGTTATGTTGAGACTGGACATGGGCACCGGAAGACGGCGCTGGTATTTTCGGTTTCTCCTCGATTTGCGAATGACATTGTGAAGCTCAAGGCACCCACTGGCAGCCTGGCGCCGAAACGCCAGGGCCAATCCAGGCCAGGGCAAGCTTGTGGGCCATGCGGACTGGGTGCGGGCGCGGCTGCACGATAATGGCGAGTTGACGTTGAACGAGCCGCGCCTTGTGCTTGAAGAAGAGCGCGGAGTTGCGGTGCATGTAGGCTCGGTCTGGGCCTGGTTGCGGCGGCTCGGCCTCAGTCATAAAAAAACTCTGGTGGCGTGCGAGCGCAAACGCTCCGATGTGCGCCGCACCCGCAGGCTTTGGCGCGATAGACGCCAGCCTTTCATGCGCCGGGCGGCTGGTGTTCCTGGATGAAACCTCCACCAGCATCAAGCTCAGTAAACACACCCGCAGGGCACCTGTGGGCATATGGCCACGCTCCCTTCGGCCGTTGGAAAACACAAACCTTTATCGCCGCCCCGCGCTCACACAAACCGGACGCGCCATGGATCGTCGGGACATCTTCAATGTCTGGGTTCAAACCCAGCTGTCCCTGCATTGCGCAAAGGCGAAATCGTGATCCTGGACAATGTGACCTTCCACAAAAGCCCCCGGGCCGAGCAAGGCATACGCGAACAAGGAGCCTGGATCCTGTTCCTGCCGCCTTGTTCCCCAAATCTTAACCCCATTGAAATGGCGTTCTCGAAAATCAAGGCACACCTCGCAAAGGCCGCCGCCCGAACCTATGATGCTCTCTGGAAATCCCCCGGACAAATATGAGAACTGTTCCCAGCCAAAGAATGCAGAAACTGATTCAAAGAAGCCGGATATGAAGGCGATTACACATGAAACACTCTAGTTATCAGCTTCCAAATTGCACCCCAATACTGCCGACCGGAAATGGTGAAGAAGTATCATTTTCGGAAGTCTATGTATCCGAACCGATTAACCGTAGTATGTGTCGGGAGCTAAAGGTTTTTTGCGGCCTCTGATAGGACCTTGAGCTTCGCCAAAGCCATTTCGCGGGTCAGAAAACCCAGTCCGCAATCAGGCGCTGCAATCAGCCGGTTTGAGTCAATATGTTCCAGCGCAGATTGCAGTCGGGTACGGACCTCTTCAACCGTTTCAATCCGGCTCTTGGCAATGGCGATAACACCAAGGATGATACTCGTGTCTTTGAAGCTCTCCAGCAGAGACAAGTCGTTGTGACGGTGCGCATCCTCGATTGAGACTTCATCGATACTCGAGTCGTCGATTGCGGCTGCGATGTCGAAATATGATTGCGCATCTGCCTTTAGATACTCGGTCGAGTCGAGCGCGTTGGGATAGCCGCAGCACATGTGGACCACTCGCCTGACTTCATCGGGCAGGCCGTGGAACGTCCGATCCAGATTCTCAAAGCCAAAATCGAGTGCTTCTTGGGGTTTGCGGGCAAATACAGGCTCATCAACCTGGATGTATTTGCAACCTGCTTCAGCCAGCACCAAGACTTCGGTATTCAACGCTTCAGCCAGATCTGCGCCCATTGGCTTTAAGCCGTCATAGTGAACATTCGCAATGGAATCCGAGATCGTCATCGGGCCCGGGATCGTTATTTTGACCGGGTTTGTTGTGTATTGCTGCGCGGCCTTCCAATCTTCAGCAAGACGCGTTTCGCGCAAGCTCACTGGGCCGACAATGGTCGGCAGATCAGCCTCGAATGCGCCCTGACGGACGGACTTGTGGGTGACCTCCTCAAAGCTCACCCCATTGATGCGCCTGCATTGATAAAAGATGTAGTTTTCGCGGCGTACTTCGCCATCGGTCGGAACATCCACACCGGCGCCCACCTGATCGTCGATAATTTCTTTTGTTGCCTTGAGAAAAAGTGCCTCGCCTTCTTCGCCAGCGCGTTCCAGGGCTTTTTCGTACTCGCCCGGGGCCCAATTGGAGAGTAGGCCGGCCGAGGCCTTGCGTTCATCCTCATCCAGGTGTGCCAGGAACCAATCCCTTACCGGGGTGCATTCGGGTTTTGGGTAGGCGCCGATGGTCGTGGTTTGTAGTGGCATTTTCAATCCTTGGATCTGGAAAACCTGACCGTTTAATCTTGCGTGTGTGGCGCTTGAAGACGGTGTCCGAACAGGCCCAATTAAACGGCATTTCAGGCAGCCTATGAGCGCATAATGCATAGAACAAATATATTATTGATATCAGTAATTGAGTTTCAATCTATGAATTAAGCCGCTCTGCCGTTTGGCTAGGGAGAGAGCGAGTTCGGCATATTCATAGATTTAATCGTTTTCACCGATCACGAATATATATTGGATATATGTATTGCGGAGTCATAGCATTCCCCTAGCTCTTAGAGAGGGACTCCATCCGCGGGCAGATAGCAGCTCTGCGAAAATTGGCTTTGGTACTGATCCAATTTCGTTATGGCGGCTATTGCTCCATTCTAATTTCATTCTAGCCCGCCGGAGTTACCTTTGAAGAGACTCTAGGTCTGGGAAGAGGAGGAAAGCTGAACGTCACAGCGCAACAATTTCTTCATGAGTATTGCCGATCTGTGCTAAGCCCGACGGCAATTCTTGCTCCAAGATAGAAGGCGTATTGCAACAAAAACGAAGACTCAAGGAAGGGAGATGTGAACATGCGTAATGTTTCAAAACTAAATGGGAGAAGAGACTTTTTGAGCAAGCTGAGGCAAGGCGCGATTGCCGTCGCGTCGGCCGCTGTGCTCGGGACCGTCGGCTTCGGCGATGCTGATGCTGCAGATAAAAAGTTTCTGTTGAAGACACCGTCTGCATTCAAAACAGACCTGCCGGTCACGGGAACGTCCGCAACTTATTTTGCCGATCTGCTCAAGAGCATTTCTGGCGGGACCCTGCGGGTCAAACTCTATGATCCAGGCAAGTTGATCCCCGCCTTTGAGATACATAAGTCGGTTTCGGAAGGCAAAGTGGATGCAGGCTACACCTGCGCAGCCTATCTCGGCGGTTCGCTGAAAGAAGCGATCCCCTTCTGCACCTTCCCGTTCTCGCCCCATCCTGAGGTCTATATGGCCTGGCTCTACCAGGGCAACGGCATGAAGCTGTATCAAAAGGTCTATGATGATGCTGGCTATAACCTGAAGGTCTTCCCGGTTGCGATCTATTCATCGGAGGGTGCCGGGTGGTTCACCAAAAAGCTTGAGAAACCTTCAGACTGGCAAGGTGTCAAACTGCGGATTGGCGGCTTTGCGGCTCCGGCGTTGAAAAAACTGGGTGCTGTTCCGACGCTTATCCCGTTTGGTGAGATCTTCCCAGGCCTGGAAAAAGGCGTAATTGATGGTGCTGAAATGGGGCTGCCGGCCAATGACCTGCGCGCCGGGCTCTACAAGGTAGCCAAATTCTACCACATGCCAAGTTGGCACCAGCCCACCACGATCCTGGAATTTGTCATCAACAAGGTCAAGTGGAACGCCATGAGCGATGCTCAACGCGCGCAGATCGAGGCCGCAAGCCATGCCGCCAACGTCTGGAGCATGACCCGGGCTGCCGCAACCCAGACAGCCGCATTGGACGAACTCCGGTCCAAGGGTGTCACGGTCGTGAAATGGGACGACACCATGATTGCCGCTATGCGCAAGGCCTACATGGAGACCATCAGCGAACTGATGGGCAAGCATGGCAACCTAAAGGCGGTAATGGACGATTTCGCCCAGTTCATGACCGAATACAAGAAGTGGGAAAGCATTGGCATGATCCGCCGCGATCAAACCATGTTTGATTGATCCTGCTCCACCTTGGCAAGCGTTGAATATTAAACCCGGCCTCGTCCCTTGCGGCGAGGCCGGTGCTTCGTTAGCCTTCAATCAGTAATTTGCGGGATGTGCATAAGGGGCGGCAATGAGTGAGCAATCACTATCTGACCGGGTGGACAAGGTTATAATCTCCATTGGCAACGCGGCGAGCTGGTTCGCTTTGGTGCTGGTGGTGATCGTCTGCACCTCGGTCTTTCTTCGCTACGTGATGAGCGTCTCCAGTCTCGGCTTCGACGAGCTGCAGTGGCACATTTATTCCGCCTGCTTCCTGCTTGGGTTTTCTTACTCAACCGCACTGGGGACCCACGTCCGCAATGATCTTCTCTACAACAGATTCCCTGAGAAAGTCCGGCTGTGGATTGATCTTGCAAGCTATGCACTCTTGCTGCTGCCGTTCTGCCTGATTGCGGTTTATCACTCCGTGCCGTTCGCCCATTGGGCCTGGGTGCAAAATGAAGGATCGATCGATCCGGGCGGTCTTCCGCACAGATGGATCATTAAATCCGCGTTGCCGATCTGTTTCACCTTGCTGGCCATCTCGGCTCTAAGCCGCATCTGGGCGGCTGTCCTTCAAATTAGACATTCTCATGGAGCCTCCAGCTGATGTTTGTTGAAACTCTTCTTCTGGTGGCCATGTTCGTGGTCTTCGCCGGGCTCCTGCTGACCGGTTTTCATGTGGCTTTCGTGTTGTTCGGCGTTTCGGTGCTGTTCACTGCGATAGCGCAATATTCTGACAACAACTGGGATACGGCCACTGGGCTCGATTTCAATTTCTTCGGGCTCGTTGTGGAGCGGATTTACAGCTTGATGACCAACTGGATCCTTGTGGCTGGCACCATGTTCATCTTCATGGGATTCGTGCTCGACAAGTCGGGCATCGCTGAGCGTTTGCTGACCTCCACGCAACAGCTGTTCGGCAATGTGCGTGGGGGTATAGCGGTAACGGTGGCCCTGATCGGCGCCTTGCTGGCAGCCAGCACCGGTATCATCGGCGCCTCGGTGGTTCTGCTGGCTGTGCTCAGCCTGCCGATCATGATGAAGCAGGGCTATTCCAAGGAACTTGCCGTCGGCACTGTTGCCGCCTCTGGCTGCCTGGGGATCATCATTCCGCCAAGCATCATGCTGGTGTTCATGGCCGACCAGATCGGTCTGCCGGCTGGTGATTTGTTCATGGGGGCCGTCTTTCCAGGCCTGATCCTCGCCGGACTCTACGTAGTCTATATCCTTGTCTACAGTTTCCTGAAACCTGAAGCCGCACCTCTTGCGGAAAACCGGGAACCGATCAACTGGAAGATTTTCGGCCAGGTGTTGCTCGACGCCGTCCCGCTTATCGTGCTCATGTTCCTGGTTCTTGGCTCCATCATTGCCGGTATCGCAACCGTGACCGAAGCGAGCGGGGTCGGGGCCATGAGCGCGCTCATTCTGGCAGCCCTTTACCGACGCCTTAACATGAAGATGCTCGTTGAATCCTTGCGCGGCACGTTCGACACGATGGGTTACATTTTCGCGATCATAGTTGGCGCCAGTGTCTTTGCCTTTGTCGTCCGAGGACTGGGCGGTGATGAAATCATTGAGGATGCTCTGAAGGCCTTGCCGTTTTCCTCCACCACCATCGTGATCCTTATGTTGCTCGCCGTGTTTCTTCTCGGCTTCTTCCTGGATTGGATCGAGATCACCTTCATCATCCTGCCCTTGATTACGCCCGCGGTCGCTAGCATGGGTCTGGTCGTGGATGGTTTTGGCGTGGTCGACAAGCCTGTGCTCGTCTGGTTCACCATTCTGATTGCCGTGACCTTGCAGACATCTTATCTCACGCCTCCCGTGGGGTATGCCCTGTTCTATGTGAAGGGCGTGTGTCCTCCGGAAATTGAAATGAGCCACATCTATCGCGGCATCATTCCCTTCGTGATCTTGCAGATGATGGCAGTGTTCATTGTTTTCTACTGGCCCGAGCTGGCGACCTGGCTGCCGGCAGTTGCCTATAAATGACCTGCAGGAGACTATTGAACTTGAACTGAGGTTAAGTTGAACGCAGAGTGACAAGACCCTTTCGGAGATTGATTGCCATGTCAGCAACCGATCAAGCGCCTGAGAGCAAAACCGATTCCGGCATCTGGAACCATCATCCGCCGGTCCCGATTGGCGGCGTCTTCCAAAATCTGCTGAACCCCTTCAAGGTTGTGAAAGGCGTTCTGTTCTCCTGGTTCGGTATCTACATCCGCGGCCTCTATCTCCTGATGATCGCCAGCCTTTGGTTCACGATATTTCCCTCAATGGAGACCATTGCCGCCGGAGGCTAGAAGTGGATCGCCCAGATCTTCATCATCAACATGGCCCTGATGCTGGCCTGGGCTGGCGGCTTGCATCTGCATTTCTACACGTTCTCCCGGCAGGGCAAGTATCTGCAGTTCGCCATGAACCGCATGGAGACAGGTCCTAAATTTTTCCTCGGAGATCAGGTCTGGGGCAACATGTTCTGGACCCTTGCCTGGGGCGTGCCGGTCTGGACCGCTTATGAGGTGCTCTACCTCTGGGGCGCCGGCAACGGCTATGCCCCGCTCATTGCGTTCTCATCCAACCCGGTCTGGTTCATCCTCATATTCTGGATCGTGCTCCTGTGGAAGGGCTTCCACTTCTACTGGGTACACCGGTTGATCCATTGGCCACGGAACGCCTGAAATGCCCTGGGACAAATGGTTCAACACCTTCCACTCCGGCTCTGAAGAAGACAC
>CBDBFP010000003.1:0-2167500 GCA_965204985.1 Hyphomicrobiales bacterium
CGGCTTTAACTCTCTGGCCCCGCCGAAGATATTCGGTGTCGACTGGCGGGCACACGTGCCGTTCTATTATGTCATCCTATTCTGGGCGACACTCAGTTTCCTCGTTGTTTCTTATGTCAGTCGCTCACCATTTGGTTTGGCTCTTCAGGGCATCCGGGACAACACACGTCGGATGGAAGCGCTTGGCTTCAATGTTCACAGCCCACCGTATTGCGGCTTATACCTTCGCCTGCAGTTATTGCCGCGGTTGCCGGAATTCTGCTGTCATGGTTCAGCAACCAAATTTCCCCTGGTACGGCCGGGATTGGACCAGTGATCGATATTCTCGTGATCGCAGTCGTTGGCGGCTTGGGCCGGCCAATCGGTCCATTTATAGGAGCACTTGTCTACGTTCTCCTGCGAACCTTTTCACTCGATGTGCTGGAAGCAGTTGGGCTTGATGGCAGCCGTTTCAAATTGATGATCGGGTTGGGCTTCCTGCTCATTGTGTTTTTCTCGCCCGATGGTCTGCTGGGGCTTTGGGACCGTTGGAAGGCCTACATGGCAAAATCCGGTACCGGATTTGACCCTCTTGGTGGAGGCCACGCTGATGCAGTCCGCTGCTGAACGTCTTCAGGCCACCGGCACGGCCAATGCGGCTAGAAGTGCGCGGCGTGTCCGTTATTTCGGAGCGCTGGCAGCGCTCTTGGACATAAATATGAGCATCAAGCCGGGGGAACGCCGGGCGGTTCTCGGATCTAACGGCGCCGGCAAGACAACTTTGTTCAATGCCATCACCGGTGATTTTCCGCCTACGTCCGGGTCCATTCGGTTCTTCGGGGAAGATGTAACGGATTTCCCGCCCCATGAGCGGATCAGGCGCGGCTTGCGGCGGACTTACCAGATCTCTCTGTTGTTTGGTGCTTTGTCTGTTCTAGATAACGTTTATCTGGCCTGCCGTGGGGTGTCCCGCGGACGTTTCTCCCTTATCCGTCCGCGCCGGAACGATGCGCTGATGGAAAGCGCAATTGATCTCGTCAATGCAGTGCATTTGATAGATGTACGTGATCAGCCTGTATCTGAACTGAGTTATGGCCAGCAGCGGCAGCTCGAGATCGCACTTGCGCTCTCCGGTGCCCCCCGTTTTATCCTGTTTGATGAGCCCGCCGCAGGCCTGTCCCCGACGGAACGCTCTGAACTGATCGAGATACTCACATCGCTGCCAGAGCACATCGGGTACATCATCATCGAGCATGACATGGATGTGGCGCTGCGTGTCGTTGGAAAGTGTCACCATGATGCACAACGGCCGTATCTTCAAGGAAGGCAAACCGGAAGAAATCGAATCCGACCGCGAGGTGCAGGAACTCTATTTGGGGGCGGTCATGGCTGATTTTGGCTTCTCAGGCGGTTGGCTCCATTGGCAAGCCACATTCCTCCCCGGGACCCGTCCTTCAGATTCAGGCCTCAACGTCTTTTATGGCCACTCGCACGCGCTACAGGGTGTGGACCTGACACTCGAACAAGGTGTGCTCAGCGTCCGTCGGCCGCAATGGAATGGGTAAAACAACGCTTTGCCAGGCCATTATGGGGCTAGTTCCGGCGGCAAGCGGCTCCATTCGCTTTATGGGGGACGAACTTACAGGCCAGACACCGTCTCAGATTGCGCAGCACGGCATCGGCTATGTGCCGCAAGGGCGCCGCCTATGGCCATCGCTCACCGTCGAGGAGCATTTGCGTCTGTCCCTTGGGCGCGAGCGCGGAGCCTGGAGCCTGGAGCGGATTTACGACACCTTCCCAAGGCTGGCGGAGCGCAAATCCAATACAGGCGCACAGCTCTCCGGCGGCGAACAGCAGATGTTGGCGATCTCGCGCGCGTTGCTCCTGAATCCCCGCCTTCTCGTGATGGACGAACCTACCGAAGGGCTCGCCCCGGTCATAGTCTCGCAAGTGGAAGATATGCTCAGCCATTTGCGCGAAGAATCCGGTATTTCTGTTCTGCTAATCGAACAGAACATCGGGGTTGCGACCGATGTATCGGAATCTGTGGCGATTATGGTCAATGGCCAGATCAACCGTATTTTGCCATCAGGCCAGCTGGCGGCAGACCGTGAGTTGCAGCAGCGCCTGCTTGGCGTTGGCCGTCACGGCGATGATGAGGTTGCGCCGGGCAGCGCTTCAGAAGAAGAAAAGGCGGGAAATAACCGAAATCAGGCGCAAGGATTCCGTCCGCATCTATGTCTCAAACCCGGAGATTCCCCACACGCTGGTCTAAAACCCGTGCCGGTTGCCAGGATCGAAGCTGCTGCCCGAACGGAATCCAGCGTTGTCACGTCCCGCGAGATCGCGCATGTGCCATCGAGCGTGGAATTGCGGCCGCTTTCCAGCTCTGGAGAACCTGTGGTGCTGGGTAGCCGGAACACTCGATACCAAGGGTGACGAACTCCGGTTCATGCGTGATCTCCTGAGGGAGGCAGGCGTGCGGACCCGGCTCGTGGATCTTTCAACGTCAGGCAAGGCATCCTCGGCTGAAATCCCGCTACAACAGATCGCGCTCTACCATCGGCGCGGACCGAATGCGGTCTTCAGCAATGATCGCGGTGAGGCCGTGGCCGCCATAACGGAAGCGTTCGAAAACTGGATTCGTCAGCAACATGGGGTAGGCGGTATCATATCTGCGGGCGGTTCCGGCGGAACGGCTATGGTGACACCGGCCATGCGGGCCTTGCCCGTTGGCATTCCCAAAGTCATGATTTCCACGGTCGCGTCAGGGAATGTCCGGCAATATGTGGGTCCCGCCGATATCATGATGATGTACTCGGTGGCAGATGTTCAGGGACTGAACTCGATCACCCGTGAAGTGCTGACCAATGGCGCCAATGCTATGACCGGCATGATCCGCCGCAAGCAGTTCAGCAGACTGCTCCGGCACCTGCCTTGCCGGCGATCGGTCTCACCATGTTTGGGGTCACGACGCCGTGCGTGCAGCAGGTTACCGCTGAGCTTGAAGCGGATTACGATTGCCTGGTTTTCCACGCCACAGGGGTGGCGGGCAATCGATGGAAAAGCTTGTTGAGTCCGGAATGTTTCGCGCAGTTCTCGACCTCACAACGACTGAGATCTGCGACATGCTGATGGGCGGGGCCTTCCCGGCAACCGAGGATCGGTTTGGCGCAATGATCAGATCGCGCATGCCGTATATCGGGTCCTGCGGTGCGTTGGACATGATCAACTTCAATGCGCCGGATACGGTACCCGAGCATTACCGTGGCAGGACACTCTACGAGCACAATCCGCAGATTACCTTGATGCGCACAACGCCTGAAGAAAACACACGCATGGGCCGCTGGATCGGTGAGCGGTTGAACCAGATGGATGCTCCGGTGCGCTTCTTCATTCCTGAAGGCGGCGTTTCCATGCTGGATGCGCCGGGCCAGGCATTCCATGATCCTGAAGCGGACAATGCCCTTTTCACGGCGCTGGAACAGACCGTGCACCAGACCAGCACGCGCCAACTCATCAGGCTGCCTTACAACATCAACGATCAGGAGTTTTCATCGGCTGTCGTCGACGTTTTCCGCCAATTGCATGGCGCTCCGCAACGAACAAGAAGAACAGGAAATTGACCATGCCCGTCTTTGAAAGATCAACGCTCCTTGAAAAATTCCGCGGGATGGTTGACCGCGGCGAACCCATCGTTGGTGGCGGGGCAGGGACCGGCCTGTCCGCCAAATGCGAAGAGGCTGGCGGCATCAATCTCATCGTCATCTACAATTCTGGCCGTTATCGCATGGCCGGGCGCGGGTCCCTTGCTGGGCTGATGCCGTATGGAGATGCCAATCAGATTGTTATGGAAATGGCATCAGAAGTGCTGCCCGTGGTCAAGAACACACCGGTGCTGGCGGGCGTGAACGGGACGGATCCTTTCCGGTTGATGGACAAGTTTCTTGATGAAGTCAAAGCTGCCGGTTTTGCAGGTGTCCAGAATTTCCAACTGTTGGCCTGATCGATGGAGCCTTCAGGGCAAATCTGGAAGAGACCGGAATGTCGTTTTCTTTGGAAGTCGACATGATCGCCAAGGCACATGAAAAGGACATGTTCACAACACCTTACGTTTTCAGCGAAGACGATGCGACCGCCATGGCCCAGGCCGGGCAGACATCATCGTCTGCCATCTCGGTTTGACCACAGGCGGTGCGATTGGCGCGGAAACCTCATTGCAGCTGAGCGATGCCCGGCGATGGTCGATGCCTGGGCGGCTGCTGCTGCTTAAGGTGAACAAAAACGCCATTGTGCTTGTTCACGGCGGCCCGGTGTCTTCGCCGGAAGATGCAGACTACGTTTTGAAGAACACGGAAAACTGCCACGGCTTTTACGGCGCGTCCTCGATGGAACGCCTGCCGACGGAAGTGGCGCTTACGGAACAGACGAAGAAATTCAAGCAAATTGGCCGCAGCTGAGTGCTCCTGAGGGGCAAAGGCCGGAACTTTGAAGAGGTGAGAGAATGTCGGGACAATTGATTGGCCAGCTGATTTTGTGGCTCATCCTGGCGGTAATCGTCATCGCAGTCATCTATTGGGTGATGCGATGGCTTTACAGACGTTCAACCAAGGAAGTCTCGTTCGTCAGAACCGGTTTCCTCGGCGAGAAGGTCGTGATCAATGGCGGTGCTTTTGTCTGGCCAATCATCCACGACATCACGCCGGTGAACATGAACGTCCTGCAGATGGAGGTGGTTCGTGAGAAGGACGACGCGCTGATCACCAAGGACCGGATGCGCGTTGATGTGGAAGCGGAATTTTACGTCCGTGTTGCCTCCACACGCGATGCTGTAGCGCTCGCAGCGGCAACCCTCGGCCGACGCACCATGGAACAGGAACGGTTGCACTCTCTTCTGGCAGGTAAGTTTATCTCGGCCTTGCGATCGGTGGCATCCGAAATGAATTTGGAAGAAATGCATGTGCATCGCGGCGACTATGTTGCCCGCGTACGTGAAGCGGCTATTGAGGGATTGGCACAGAATGGCCTTGAGTTGGAATCTGTTGCCATCACCGATATAGACCAGACTGATCTGGAATATTTCAATCCTTCCAACCAGTTTGACGCGGAAGGTTTGACCCGCTTGATTGGCGACATTGAGGCCAACAGAAAACAGCGCAATGACATCGAACAGGATTCGATGATCCAGATCCGCGCGCGCAACCTGGAAGCTGAAAACAGGCGCTTGATATTGAACGCGAAAGCGAAACAGCCCGTCTTGAACAGGAACGCGACGTTGAAGTCCGCCGTGCAGCACAGCGTGCCGAACTGGCCCGGGAACGTGCCGAACGGAGACGGAAGCCGAGCAAGCGCAGATTATTGCTCGTGAGGAAATTGAAAAGTCGCGCATCTCAAACGAACGCTCCATTTCAGAAACGCGCATAGCTTCGGAACAGGAAATCCGGCAGCGCGAAATCGAGCAGGCGCAAGCCGTGGAGGCAGCAGAAATTGCCTCCCGCGAACGCATCGAACGCGCCCGAATTGAACAGGAACGTCAGGTCACTGAAACCCGTATCGCCAACGAGCAGGAAACCCAGCAGCGCGAGATCGAACGCAAGCGCAAGGTAGAAGAAGCTGACATCGCGGCTCGCGAAGCTACTGAAAAGGCCCGTATCGAACAGGAACGTTCGGTGACTGAAGCCCGGATCAGCAATGAAGAAGAAACCCAGCGGCGCGAGATCGAACGCACGCGGCAGGTCGAGCAAGCTGAAATTGCGGCACGTGAGGAAACCGAAAAGCCCGCATTGCACAGGAGAAAACACTAACTGAGGCGCGCATCGCACAGGAAGAAGAAACCCGCCGCCGCGAATCGAAAGAAGCCTTGCGATAGATGAAGCGGAGATCGCTGCGCGGGAAGCGTCAGAAAAATTGAGGATCGCACAAGATTGAAAGTGAGTGCCGAGCGCATCGAATCTGACAAGACCGTCCGCAATCTGAAATAGAGCGTTCCAAGACACTTGAAGAAGCCGAGGTGGCAGCGAGGCTAGCAACCGAGGCCGCCCGTATCGCACAAGAGAAACAACTCAGCGCCGAGCGCATTGCATCCGATCAGGAGGTCAGGGCTCGCGAGATTGAGAAAAATCAGACCATCGAGGCGTCTGAGATCGAATCTCGCCGAAGCGTGGATCAGTTGCGCATCAAGAAAGAAAAAGAAACTTCTGCTGAACGCATCGCCCGCGACGAAGAAATCAGGCGCCTGGAAATCGAGCGCAACAAGATCATGGACGAGGCGCAGATTGCTGCAGATGAAGCAATCGAAAAGGCCCGCGTCGCCCAGAAGAAGATGGTCGATGCAGAACGCATTGCAGCCGAGCAGGAAACCCGGTCGGCTGAGATCACCCGCGAGGAGGCAATCGAGGCAGCCGATATCAAACGACGTGACGCCGTGGAGCGGCAACGCATTGCCGCTGAACTCAAACTGGAAATCGACCGGATCACGTCTGCGGGTAACAGAGAGACTGCAGATATCACTCGGAAGAAGAAGGTCGAAGAAGCCGAAGAAAAACGGGCGATTGAACTGGCAACGGTCAAGGCTGAAAGAGCCAGCGCTGATGCAATTGCCAAGCAAGCCGCCATCGCAGCAGAGCGCGACGTGGAACGCACCGAAGTCGAACGCGAACAGGTTCTGGACGCCGCCAGGCTGGAACGCAAACGTTCCATCGAGCAGCTGGAAATTGCACGTGTGCAGGCGCTGCGTGAAGCCGAGATCGGCTCGAAAGAGGAAATCGAGCGCACCGAGATCGCGTCCGAACGTGGGCTGGATGAAGCCCGTATTGGCCGCCAGAAGGATCAGCGCAAACTAGAGGTCGACCGCGAGCAGATCGTAGAGACGGCTATGATGGACAAGGCGATCGCGCTCTACAACAAGTCACTCGAAGAGTCCGCGGCCCAGGCCGAAGCCGAAGTCGCCCGGGCGAGGGCAGCGGAAGCCGAAGAGCAGGTCAAGACGGTGCGCGAAAGCGAAGAGGCCAAGCGGCGGCGCTCTGTCGATATCATTATCGCCGAGAAGGAAGCCGAAGCTCAGAAGATCATCGCAGACGCCGAGAAAGTGCGCGCTGCTGCGGAAGCCGAGGCCCAGAAACTGCTCAACGAAGCAGAGAACGTACTCACCGATGAAGCACGCTACTCCCTGTTCCGCCGCAAGGTTCTGGAGCATGTGGAAGGTATCGTCACGGCATCTGTCAAGCCAATGGAGAAGATCGATGGCATCAAGATCCTCCATGTGGACGGTCTTGGTGGAGATGGCGGAGGAGGCAGCCGCAAGAACACCACCGACGAGGTCATCGACTCCGCACTCCGCTACAGGATTCAGGCACCAATGGTGGACAGCATCCTGTCGGAGATTGGCATCGAAGGCGGCAATCTCAGCAAAATGGGCGGCCTGATCCGCGAGGCTCGCGATCTGGAATCGATCCGGAAGGCAACTGGCGGTGGGGGAGATGGCGGCAGCACACCGCCCAAACCTTCAGAGCCGAGCAAGTAAGAGGCGGATATGGCAAGAGTTTTCACCTCAAGCGTCATTGGTGCCCCGCCGGACCAGGTCTGGAAGCGCATCCGGGATTTCAACGGATTACCAACCTGGCATCCGGCCATTCGCGAGAGCCAGATCGAAGGCGGAGAGCCCTCTGACAAGATCGGTTGCGTGCGCGATTTCTACCTGCAGAATGGTGATCGCATCCGCGAAAAACTGCTTGGTCTCAGCGACTACGACATGTTCTGCACCTATTCGATCCTCGAAAGCCCCATGGCCCTGGAAAATTATGTAGCGACCATCCGGCTCACCCCGATCACGGATGGTGATCGCACGTTTGCTGAGTGGACCGCGGAGTTTGACTGCGCTGTAGAAAACGAAGCTGATCTGGTCGACGGCATCGGCTCCAATGTTTTCCAGGGCGGCTTCGATTCTCTCAAACGGCACTTCGGAGGCTGATGTCCGGATGGTCAAGGTTGTGAAAAGCACAATCATGAACGCACCATGCGAAGCAGTGTGGGATGTGCTGCGCGACTTTAACGGCCACGATGTCTGGCATCCTGCCATTGCGGACAGCGCAATTGAACGTGGCGCACCCTCGGACAAGGTCGGTTGCGTACGTCGGTTCCATCTTACCGATGGATCGGAATTGCGTGAACAATTACTGACACTCTCGGATCTGGAACAAACCTACAGCTATTGCCTGCTGGATACGCCCATTCCTCTGTTCAACTATGTCTCCCATGTGCGGCTGATCCCCGTGACAGATGGCGACCGGACATTCTGGGAATGGGAATCCCGGTTCGATACTCCGGCAGGGCGCGAGAAGGAACTGGAGGAACTGGTTGGCGAAGGCATTTATGCTGCAGGATTTGAAGTGATCAGAACACACATGGGAGTGGCGGAGTAATCCATGGTTGTAAGCGTAAAAACATTTGAGCACGTGGCCGATGCTTCAGCCGCCCTGTCAGCGGACCGGGAGGCTTGGTTTCTGGCCGGCGGCACCTTGTTGATGCGAGGCGTCAATGAAGGCTCGAGAAACTTCGCGAGCATGGTTCGGACAACTGATGGCGCGCTCAGTCAGATACGCTCATCGGGCTCACGCATTGAAATCGGTGCCGCCGCCACGATGGCTGACATTCTGAAATCCCGGGACCTCGCGTTTCTGCATCCCGCCGCGAAAGCGGTCGGCAGTCCGGCTGTCCGGAATATGGCAACAGCGGGCGGAAATCTTTATGCCCGTTCACCCTATGGTGATTTTGCCACCGCACTGCTGGTGTTGGAAGCAACGGTCAGTTTTGCAGGTAGCAGTGGCCCAAGCGAAATGCTGCTCGAGCAATTCCTGTTTGAAAGAGAAAAGCAGCCGCGCCGGCTGGTCTCCAGCCTTTCCATCGTCCGGCCAACAGCAACGGGAGCTTTCCGTTTCCTGAAGGTTTCGCGCATTCGTCCGGAGCGCTTGTCGATCATGTGCATGGCAGCGCACCTGCCGCAATCAGGCGGGCGTGTGCAAGGTGCCAGGGTGGCCTATGGAGCGATGGCGCCAACGCCAATCCGTATCGCCGCAGTTGAGCGTGCGCTTGAAGGTGCCACGCTTGACGAGTCAGGAATTGCCGGAGCGCTGGCGGCGGCCACTGAAGGCATATCGCCCGAAAGCGACCCGATCGCGAGCGAGTGGTACCGGCGCGAAGTGGCCCCGGTTCATCTGAAACGATTGCTGTTGGGGCAGGGCATATGAGGACCCAATCATGAGTAAGACTCCCGTTCAATTCCAGGTCAATGGTCAGGGCCGGGCCGTCTTCGTGGAAGACGCGCAGAACCTGCTGGACACGTTGCGGTGCGATGTTGGTGACATGTCGCCCAAATATGGGTGCGGGCAAGGCACTTGTGGCGCTTGCACCGTGTTGATCGATGGCGAACCGCACCTGTCCTGCTTGGTGCTGGCGCAAGGCTGTCATGGAAAAACAATAGAGACCACAGGCGGCTTGGCGGACGGTCCCAACCTGCATCCTCTGCAGGTGGCCTTTATGGAGAACTTCTCCGGCCCAATGCGGCTATTGCACAGCGGGCATGTTGATGGCGGCCAAGGCTTTGCTCAACAAGAATCCGAACCCAACGCGCGAGGATGTGGTTGAAGCCATCTCCGGCAACATCTGCCGGTGCACCGGTTACGAGCCAATCATCAACGCGATTTTACAGGCCGCTTCAAACAGTGGTCAGCGCATCGCCGGAGGTGCTGTCTGATGCTTGAATTCCGCAAAGATCTGTTTGCCGATGAACGCGATGACGATCTCAACGAGATAGGCAAACCCACACAACGTCAGGACATGCTCGGTCATGTTACCGGCCGCACGAAATATTTTGATGATCATGCGTTTGACGGACTGCTGCATTTGAAGGTGTTGCGCAGCCCACACCATTCTGCGCGCATTCGCAGGTTAGACACATCCGGTGCACAGAATTCGCCCGGCGTTCGAAAAGTGATGACGGGTGCTGATGTGCCAGTCAATCTGAACACACTGTTGAGCCTGATCAACTTTGGCGAAGACGACGAACCTTCATTGGCAACCGATGTCGTGCGCTACAAAGGCGAACCCGTGGCCGCCGTTGTCGCCGAAAGTGAAGCCGAAGCTTATGACGCGCTGGCGAAAATCCGGGTCGATTATGACGAGCTCCCCGCTGTGTTTGACGTGGAGGAGGCCCTGGTACCCGGAGCGCCGCAGGTCAATGGCGTCTATCCAGGCAACTTTTTTCCCTATTACGACAAGTACTCTCACCAGAAATTGCGCTTCGGAGATGTTGAGAAGGCATTTGCTCAAGCTGATCACGTGCTTGAAGAACGCTACCAGATGTCCCCAATAGAGCATGCGCCTGTAGAGACAATGGGTTGTATCGCGGCGCCGGAAACGAACAATCGCATTGTGGTTCATACGGCAACACAGGGGCTTTTTTTCTCGCTCGGCGTCTCGGCAAAAATCCTCAACATCCCCTCCAACAGACTGCACTTCATTGGGGGCACCGTTGGAGGTGGGTTCGGCGGCAAGGTGGATTCAATTACCGAACCTCTGGCCATTCTCGCAGCCATGCTGACTGGATCGCCCGTACGCTTTGCCTTTGACCGACGTGAAGAAATGCAGTTTGGCCCGCCGCGGGGTGCTGAGCGTTGGTACATCAAGGATGGGGTTATGAACGACGGCCGCATCATTGCGCGCCAGATCCGGGGGTATTTCGACGCTGGCGCCTATACCCGGCTGTCCAGTTACGCTGTCGTCAAATGCACCGGTCACCTGCCGGGTCCGTATACGATTCCCAACGTCCACTCAGATGTTTACGCGGTCTACACGAACCGGACGCCCTCCACGGCCATGCGTGGCTTTGGGGTGACTGGCGTGGATTTCTCGCTTGAGGTTCACATGGACAAGATGGCCCATCTCGTGGGGATGAACCCCCTGGAGTTCCGCATTCTCAATTCCTATCGCGATGGAGATATGAAAGCCCACCGACGTGAAGCCAAGAACTGTGCGCTGATTGAATGCTGCCAGGTTGCCGCGGAGAAAGCAGGTTGGTCGATCCGGGATGAATTCCGCCGCATGTCTTCACTGGAAGGCGGGGGAGGGGACCGGGCAATCATTCCCCATACGGTGACGGATGAAAACGGCAAGATCGGTGATCCACCTGCGCGAGCTCCAGCGGCAAGGCCTGCACCCGTTCCGATGCAGCAACCCATGCCGACACCTGCAGCACCTGTGCCGCCAACGCCGTCTCCTGCTCCAGTTGCAGCCAGTGCTTCGCCGCCTGTCGCTCCACCACCCGCAGCCGCACCAAAAGCACACAACCGGACTGGCGGCATCCGGTTTTCCTCAATCTCCGGCACAAGGAGGCGTTGATCCATGGCTCTTCATCGCGGAAAAGGCGTTGCCTCCATCAACTATCCCATTGGCATGAACTTAGGCGGAGACCCGAGCCAGGCGCTGGTGCATTCGAGCCCGGATGGCAAGTTCACTGTAGCCCTGTCGTCGATCGACCTGGGGCAGGGCATGAAACAAGTCACCCGCCAGATTTGTGCTGAAACACTGGGCGTTCCGATCAGCGATGTTTATGTGGACACCGCCGATAGCGACACCGGTCCCCATTGTATGGGGAGCTTTGCCTCCCGCGGCACGCACCGTGTTGGCAACGCCGTCATTGCCGCTGCGAAGGAAGCGCGCGGGGTGATGATGGAGGCTGCCGCCGAGGAACTGGAGGTCAATCCGGAAGATCTGGAGACCGATGGTCAAGGCAATATCCATGTGCGCGGCGCGCCACAGCGCTCCATCTCAACCGCGGACGTGGCGATCGCTGCCCAGTTCCGGCAGGGGAAGACCATCTCCGGCAGGGGTATCTTCCTCATCCCGCTCTCTGAAGTGGATCCGGAAACAGGTGAAATGACCCCTGTCTCCTGCTTTGCTCACGCCTGTCTTGTGGCTGAAGTGGAAGTGGATGATGAGACTGGCGAGGTTGTCGTTGTGGAGATGAACAGCGCCTATGAGCTGGGCCGCGCCCTGAACCCGAAAATGGTTGAGCAGCAGCTCGTGGGTGGCGCCTGGATGGGCATGAGCCACGCGCTCTACGAGACTACCGAGCCGCATTATCCCAACCGGGATCACGCGCCGTCGGACTTCAACGAATATCAGATGCCGGGTCCTGGAGACGTTGCGCCCCACAACATTGCGGTGCTCGAACGGCCTGCATCGGATGGACCCTTTGGCGGCAAAGGACCTGGAGAAATGTGCGCAAATCCGGTTTTGCCTGCGGTCGCCAATGCCGTGTTCAATGCGGTCGGTGCGCGGATTGATGATTTACCGATCACGCCGGAGAAGGTCCTGCGCGCGCTGAAAGCTCAAGGCGGTGCGTGGCCCGGACCGCGCCATTAGAGGAGGTTTTAAGGCTTGCCAGTCAAACGCGAAATAGTTGGCATTGACAGCCCGGACGCGCTTGAGAGTGTGCTGCGTGCTGCCTTCTATCTCGCCGATGACGGTCTCGCGACAGCCGCGTATCTGGCCCTGGCATTGGGGAAACCTCTCTTGCTCGAAGGAGCGCCGGGCGTTGGCAAGACGGAGGCGGCCAAAGCCATCTCGGCTGTGCTCGGGCGCAACCTCATCCGCTTGCAGTGTTATGAAGGCATTGATGCCTCTAACGCCCTCTATGAGTGGAATTATCCTCGCCAGATGCTAGCGATCCGGCAGGCGGGTCGTGGTGGAGTGGACATCTACAGCGACGAATTCCTCGTGGAACGGCCCATGCTTGCCGCGCTTCGTAATCCCACACGCGCAACCCTTCTGATTGACGAAGTGGACCGTTCGGACCACGAGTTTGAAGCTTTTCTTCTGGAGTTCCTGTCCGACTTTCAGATTTCGATCCCTGAAAAGGGACCCATTCGAGCGCATGACCACCCTGTTGTTATCCTGACGTCCAATAGAACCCGCGAGCTCCACGAGGCCTTGCGCCGCCGTTGTGTTTATCACTGGATTGACTATCCCACCGCCGAGCGTGAAGCCCAGATTGTCATGATGCGGGCGAGCAGCGTGGCCGAGGAGACGGCGCATGCGGTGGTCGCGGCCGTCAATCGATTGCGCGAGGAACCACTTACAAAGGTTCCCGGCGTCGCGGAAACGGTGGAGTGGGCCGAGGCGGCGACTCTACTGCACAGTCAGGGCGCAGCCTGGCCCGTGGCGTTCAAGCGAGCGATCGGAGTGGTGGTCAAAGACGAGGAAGACCTGACCCATCTCACGCCAAGGCTTGATGAGATCATCGCCGGAGAAGCCGCATGACCGGGGTGTCTGAATTGGAACTGCCGCGAGCGGCGCGGCCATTTGTTGAGTTCCCGTCTCTTTTGCGAACCTGTGGATTTGCCGTGGCGCTTGAGCAAACCCAAACGTTCCTTAATGCCGTAAGTCTGCTTGGTCCAAAAGGCATGACCGATATCCGGCGTGCGGCCCATGCTACGCTGGCACCGCCAATCGAGCGGCGTGAAGATTTTGATGCCCTGTTCGGCTATTTCTTCGAGGGGCAAATCGTTGCCGCACCTGTGGCCGGCGATGAGGATGATGACGAATTGCGCGCGCAAGAGGACAGTGCGGGCACATTCGAGCAGCTCTTGTCGGAAGATGAAAACGAGGCGGGACAGGAAGCAAGCCAAGCGGAGGCTGCTCTGACCCAGCGGACATTTGAACCGCTGTCCGACGCGGAAGCGCTGACGCAATTTGCCCGCAATGCTTCCAGATCCATGCCAAAACGTCAGGTGCGCCGCCGCAAGCGGGCGAGCACTGGTAGCCAGTACGACTTGCGCCGCACCATGCGCGAAGCCGTGCGCACAGAAGGAGATGTGATGCGGTTGCCCCGATTGGCGCGCAAAACCCGGCAAAGACCAGTGCTTCTGCTCATTGATGTTTCCGGCTCGATGAAAGAGTATACGGACAGCTACCTGCGTTTCGCCCATACGCTTGCGCGCTCGGTTGAACGGATTGAAGCTTTCACGATCGGTACTCGCCTGACGCGGATCACCCGGGCACTGTCCCATCGCAACAGGGAACAAGCACTGGCACTGGCCAGTGACGTGGTGTCCGACTGGGATGGTGGCACACGGTTGGGCGATGCGCTGCAGGCCTTTCTGGCCATCCCGCGTTTTGCGGGCTTTGCCCGTGGTGCGCTCGTTCTGGTGTTGTCGGATGGTCTTGAGCGCGGCGAACACACGGCCATGGTGGATGCCGTAAACCGCTTGGCTCGCCGGGCGTGGCAGGTGCACTGGCTGAGCCCATTGGCGACCGGCCCCGGTTTTGCCCCGGAAACGGCAGCTCTTAAAACAGTCCTTCCGATGCTGGATGGATTGGCTGATGGCAGTTCGGTGGAGAAGATCTGCGATCATGTTCTGGGACTCGCACAGAGGCAGGCCGCATGATTGATGCCCATCATCATATCTGGCGTCAGGCAGATTTGCCGTGGCTGATGGGCCCCATGCAACCACGCATCTTTGGGCCATACGAGTCGATCCGGCGGGATTATCCGATAAGTGAATTCCTCAAAGATATTTCCGGAAGCGGGATTACCAAATCAGTTTACGTGCAGGCCAATTGGGCAACGGAACAGTTCGAGGATGAGGTAGCCTGGGTGCAGTCCGTTGCTGAAGAAACCGGCTGGCCGCATGCGATCGTCGGATACGCAGATTTCACTGTTGACGACGTGCGCCCGCAACTTAACCGTCTGGCGAAATATCCGTTGATGCGCGGTGTGCGGATGCAATTGCACTGGCATCACAATCCTATGTACCGGTTTGCGAGCAAGCCCGATCTGGCTGCCGATCCAATCCTGCAAAAGAACGTAGCCTGTCTGGCGGACTATAACTGGAGCTTCGATCTCCAGGTTTTTGCACCTCAAATGGCGGATGCTTCCGAACTGGCTAGCGCGTGCCCAGATGTGCCGTTCATTTTGCAACACGCCGGAATGCTGGAGGACCTAAGCGACGAGGGCCGTTCCGAATGGCGGGCAGGCATGGAATTGCTCGCGCTCAGGCCAAACGTCTATGCCAAGCTGTCCGGCCTCGGCACTTTCCTCCACCGAAATGATCCTGAACACATTGCTGACGTGGTGGCACAAACGGTTCGCATGTTTGGTGCAGATCGGTGTCTCTTTGGCTCCAACTATCCGATCGAAAAGATCTGGGTGCGTTACCCGGAACTCTTTGACGTATTCCGCAGCGCGTGCGGCGAATTTTCAGAAGCCGAACAAAACAGAATTTTCAACGACATAGCGGCGCGGGTCTACCGCATCGCCAACTAGTAGGGAGGTGCAACATGGCACTTGAAATCAAGATTCTGGACTATGGGGACATCGAGCTTGAAACCAGTTTCCTGGTCCTTGGTCACGAATGCGGCCGGGTGCGCCGCGTCCCGGTCTATGGATTTCTAATCCTGGGCGGGCAATACCCCATCGTCGTCGATACGGGCTATCGCGACAACGCCATCATGGAATCGCTTGGGATGCGCGGCTTGCAGTTCCATGAGAACATGATCGAAAACCAGTTGGCGAAATACGGCGTCAAGATGGGCGATGTGCGCTACGTGGTGCACACGCATCTTCACATCGATCATGCGGGCAAAGATGATCTCTTTCCCATGAACACCACGGTCGTGGTCAATCGACGCGAGCTCGAATGCTCGGTGTCAGGCCTCATGCATCCGCAATATCCCAAGCCCGATATCCAGCATTTGATCGAGCGGCTCCATACCCAGGATGCGCTCCGCTTCCTCGATCTGGAAATTACTGGTCATGAGGTGCTGATGCCCGGCGTTTGGTGCGAACCCGCCAATGCACACACGGAAGGTTCTGCAAACGTAATCGTGGAAACGGCTGAGGGCCGTGCCTGCATCTGCGGCGATGTGATCTACAACTTCAACGACCAGATCGTGAACCAGGTGCGTCAAACTCAGTTCATGGAACCACAGGTCACGGGCAACCATGCCGGCTCCAAGCGCTCAGAGAAAGGGGCGATCAAGAAGCTACTCAATGAGTTCGACTTCCTGCTGCCCGTGCATGACAAGCCAGCCAAGACCGAAAATTGCGTCATAACTGGTCGGCTTGAGCAGCAAGTGCCTGGTCCCATCGTTGAGAGTTTGCCGCGCCGGGACTGGTTCCCGGTTTAGGAACAAGATGATCTGAAGGAGTATGCAGATGAGCCACGAAGCCTTGCGGCCTGAGTTCAGCGACCTGATCGATACCTATGCGCCCGTCGCGCAGGTGGCGTCAGGGTTCGAGTTCACCGAGGGTCCGATCTGGCATCCCCGGGATCATTTCTTACTGTTCTCTGATATGCCCGGCGATGTGCGGCGACGGTGGGACAGCAGCGGCGTGCGCGAAGTTATGCAGCCGGCAAACAAATGCAACGGCATGACCTATGACGGCGATCTCAACCTGATCATTTGCGAACACTCCACCAGCTCACTGACGCGCGAACGGCCTGACGGGACTAGAGAGGTGCTCGCTTCCCATTTCGAGGGGCGGGAACTCAACAGCCCGAATGATGTGGTGGTGCGATCTGATGGCTCAATCTATTTCACCGATCCCTGGTACGGTCGTATGCCGGTGTTTGGGGTGGAACGGCCGCGAGAACTTGGCTTTCAGGGTGTGTACCGGATCTCTCCGGGCAGTACACTAGGGCGCGAGCCGGAACTGGTTGTTGGGCGCATGGAATTCGACATGCCAAATGGCCTGTGTTTCTCGCCCGATGAGAGCTTGCTCTACATCAACGACACCACACGTGCGCTGATCCGGGTTTACGAAGTTTCTGCAGATGGCTCCCTGCACAATGGTCGCTTGTTTGCCAGTGGTATCAAATCGGAGCTGAAGGCCGGTGTGCCCGATGGCATGAAATGCGATGCCTCCGGCAATATCTGGGTCACGGCCCCGGGCGGCGTATGGGTCTACAATCCGGCTGGTAGTTTGATTGGCAAAGTCAGTTGCCCGGAAATGGTGGCCAATCTTCATTGGGGCGGCGCTGATTGGCGAACCCTTTTCATGTGCGCCACACACTCAGTCTACAGCGTGACCACCAAAGTTGGTCCGCGTAACGAAGCGTTCATGCGAAACTCTGGAAGTTCGGCAGCCAATAGCCTGTCGACATCTAGTGCTGCCACAGCCGTACAAACCACCGCTGCGGCTGGTCTCAGTCTGGACCCGTCGCGCTGTGCGCTGATAATCCAGGACATGCAGAATGATGTGGTGATGGATGGGGGCGCATTTGCCGAGTCCGGCTCGCCGCAGCACTGCCGGGATCAGGATTGCATTCGCAATATCGCCCGCCTGGCAGAAGCGTGCAGGGCCAAGGGGGTTATGGTCATCCATGTGTGGTTCATTGTGGAGCCGGGCGCGCCGGGCGTGACCCTCAACGCCCCCTTGTTTGAGGGACTTGTAGAAGCCAAGGCCCTCGTGCGCGGCACCTGGGGAAGCCAGCCGGTGGCAGGACTAGAAGCACGACCCGGTGACTTCACGGTTGAAAAAATGCGCATGAGCGCCTGGGAAGGCTCATCGCTCGAAACCGTGCTGAAGAGCGGTGGACGCGATATCATCATTGACACAGGCGCCTGGACAAACATGTCCATTGAACACACCGCGCGCACAGGTGCGGACAAGGGGTATGTGGTTGTCGTGCCGGAAGATGCCTGTTCCACAATGAACGCAGATTGGCATAACGCCTCCATCAATTTTGCCATGCAGAATGTGGCTGCGGTCAGCAACACAGACGAAGTGATTGCGGCACTGGGCTGAAATACCTCGTTTCTGTGGCTCGCACAGTCTATGACATCGCTCAGAGCTGTTTGAATGGGCAAAGCAAATGACTGTCGACTCTGACAGAGCCACACACATTCTCGATGTTCTTGTCATCGGAGCCGGATTTGGCGGCCTTCGCATGGGCATTAAGGCGCTGGAGGCGGGGCTTGATTTTGTGATCCTGGAACGCGCCGGGGAAGTTGGCGGGAGCTGGAGGGAAAACACCTATCCCGGCGCTGCCTGTGACACCCAAAGCCATTAATACAGTTTTTCGTTTGCGCCCAATCCCAATTGGACGCGCAAATTTCCTGAGCAACCTGAAATTCTCGACTATCTGCAGGGCACCACAGATCGGTTTGGTTTGAGGCCTTATACTAACGGAACCCTCAGGTTTGATTGTTTTGGGTCCACTCGCGAGAGGCGCCTGATTTGATTGCCGTTGGTTCTTTCATGAGCGCCTTCAGGACGATCAGCCATTCACCGATGTGCTGCAATCGCTGATCAAAAGCTCGCCCAACCTGACCACGCTTCTGGAACGGGGCCAGTCCGTTCAAGACTGCGGCTACGGGCAGCGATCCCAAAGAAACCTTCAAAGGTGAGGAGTATCCCACCTTCTTCAAGAATAAGGGCGTGGAGTACGGGCAGACTTTGAACAGATCGTGTCCGATCAATAACTGCATGCGCTTGACCTTCGAAACTGACGCGCGCAACGATTATTTCACCCGCGCAGCTTATCGTGGCGCCTTTGACCTGATTTGGAAGGGCAGCGACGGAGCTGAGTTTAAGGCAAGCTCGATTGGCCCTAACCTGAAAAACGGAATTGCGACCGTCATGGCCGATCTTCCGAGCGGAGCCAGTGTTGGCGACGAGATCGAGTTCATTGCCCGCACGGATGGTGCCATCTACTCTTTTGAGAACCGCATCAAGGTGACGATCCAGCCCAAGGCCAAAAAACACACGGGCGGTGACGGGGACAGAAAGCCGCCGAAGGACAAAGACGGTGCGGAGCGTGAGCGGCCGAGTAAGCTTGACTCCCTCAAGGTCAGGCACGTTTATCGGAAGGATTGGGACGCTGAAGGTTTTGATGAGCACACGGCGATGAAGATAGAATTCCTCAGCTACTGGAAGATGAAACCTCTGAGATCTATGAATTCAAGGTCAACATGGGATAACATGCCTTTGGAGAGTGAAGCCAAGCAGAGGCAATTCTCCAAGGAGGACATCGCGCTGCTGCGTCAGGGGTTCGTGTACGCCAATGTCCTGATCGGATTATCGATGATCCTGGGAGACAAGGACACCAAGAAGGCTGAAAACGGGGATGGAGATGCACCAGCCGAGACCATTGAAGATCGGGTTGAGCACACATGCCGCGCTCTAGCACCGTTCATTCCCGCGCTGCTCTATCTGTTACCCGAGCTGGGCTCTCCGGGATCAAGAGATTCGGAAACTGATGATGCGGAAGGGCTTGAAGAGAGCGCTTAGTTTCGCACCTTCCGATGCACTAGGACACCGGGACTGGAAAAGGCTTCAATCGCCCCGAGCACAAAGCTTGGTGAAAACCGGGCGGGATAGCGGTAGAACTCGTGGGTAAGACCTTTGACGCGGGCTTGATCCCGCGCAGCTTCAATAAAGTGTTTTGAGAATCCGGATTTAAGGCCCAAATCGGGGTCAAGATCGTTCATATTGATTGCCCGTATCATGCAGGCAAACCCTGCCATTGCTTAAGTATATGAATCGAAATACAGAAATCAGCGCAAGGGTTTTGTCTAAGGTCCTGAAACTGCCTGGCTATTCTTGGCCGAGCGCGCAGCAGGCCTCAAATCGTCCCCCAAAATTGATTCGAAAACAATGAAAAGCGGCTGACCCAGACAGCCAGCCGTTGGTGCTAGAAGCCTGGGCCACCAGCGTTTAGTTCATGCTCAATTGCGTCCATGGAACTGAGAGCGTTCCTACGCTCTTCTGAGCCGCGCGAGGCAGCGCCCGGCTTTTCCCGCCTCACCGGGCACCCGCAACACCCGGCCCAAGACCCGGGCCTCATGGAGGCTTTCAAAAAAACGTCCCCCAAAGCCGTGCCTCCCCTTTGAACCACGGTCCGGCAGACAAGCCGATCGAGGCCTGGGTTCAGGACGAGGCCCGCATCCGGGCGCGCAAGGGGACGAGACCGCGATGGCCGGCCGGTCAGCGTTACAAATCGGCCTGCCTGTTCGGCGCGGTTTGCGCAGACAGGGAGACCGGCGCAGCCCTGATGCTGCCATAGTGCTATGGGCGGACACTGGTACAAAGACGCAGAAGGCAAAGTGATCAATAGCCGGTCCACGACCACTTGGCGTTACTGGCTGAGAACAAGGCGGGCCCAAGCTGCGGGACTACGTGATCGATTCATGAGTTTGTGTTGAAGGCATAAGGGGCGGAGTTATGAACTCCGCCCGTTGTTTCTGTCTATTCCGTTGAAGCGGTGACTATTCCGCGGGGACAACTCCAACAGAGGTCACGCCTGCAAGCTCCCTTGAGCGTCTGAAACACAGACCCAGGAAGATGAAGGATATGGCCAGGATGATGCCAAACAGCAGAATCGAATAGCCATAAACCATCCAGCCTTCCGCATGCCAGTTGGCAAAGCGGCGGGGCATGCCGGCAGCACCTGCAGCAAGGCAGGACCAGGCCAGACCCATCGCACCGATGGTGTAGAAAGCGACGAACAGATTGCCCATCTTCTCATCGATCTGCCGCCCAGTCATGACCGGATAATGGTGGATCAAGACACCCAGCCACATCAGTGACATGGAAATCAGCACGGCCATCGTATGTCCGGCCTGCCACATGGTGCCATGCAGCTGGAACGACCAGGCAACATTGGATGTGATGATCGCGCTGACGCCATCCATGATGTAGAGCACAAAGCCCATGAGCACAGCCATCAGGCCAGGCTCAGGACGGATACCGTGTTTCCAGATGGTAGCGCTCACCGTGAAGATTGTGACCGCAGCACCGATGCCGGTTCCCCAGCTCATGATGTTGCCGTGATAGGACAGGGCGGCCGGCAGGGCCGGGAACATCGTGAAGAAGTGGTGGAAGAACGATGTGACCGAAGTCAGCAACAGGATCCACAAGGCAAGGTTCGCCAACTTGTCGCTGTAGAGCTTGCGGCTTCCGTCTGCCAGATAAAGCGGCAGCGTCGCATACACCGCACTGATGACCATGATCGCCATAGCTTCCATCAGGTTGTGCGCAAAGATGTAGAACACAAATTGGAAGATCAGCGGATCGGTGGCCCAGGTAATCCACGACATTGGCAGGATACTGTAAAGTGCCAGAAGCACGGCACTTGCCACTACGATCAGCGGTGTCCCCATGATCAGCAGCACGAAGGCGGCCATAGCCATGCCGAGCATGCCCGGGTCCCGCAACGTACGCGGCGAAAGCACCAGCTCTTCACGCTGCTTGTCGAAGAACAACATCTTCAGAACCTGGATCGGGTAAAGCAGGATCACGGCAATCAGGATGCCAGCAATGCCGGTAAATCCGACAATCACCTGCCACATGCTCCACTGGCCGTTTTCAACGCCAACCAGAGGCAGGGGATACATCACGGCATAGGAGATCTTGAGACCGCCCAGGACCGCAATGGCAAACAGGATACCACCCACATTCATGCACCAGAAGAACGCTGATGCGAAAAAGCCGTTGACCGGTGTGCCAAGACACCCGCCTGCGCGGTGCATGCCTACAGCAGCCATAAGCTGAAATGTAAACGGGAAGGCCATAACGGCACCGTGGGCCGTGATCGCCGTATAGAAGAAATTGGCGTCAATCTCGAAGATCTGGGACACCGGCATGGAAATGCCGAAGAGAACGGCAACTGCCAGCCAGACAAACGAGGCCATGATCATGAGAGCTGGCCAGGAATTGATCTCCGCCAGACCTGTGCTCTCATCGGGGAGCATCATACGCCCGAAGATGGGCGTCTTCTGAACAAGTGATGTTGCAAAATGCATGGTTGTTTCCTCCCTAGCTTTGGATCAGCTAGTACTTGGTTTGACGATGATTTCATCGCTCATATCGTGATGTGCGATGCCGCAATACTCCAGGCAGCGCACTTTGTAGGTTCCTGGTTCCTTGAATTTGTGGATCAGCGAAGACTCTCCAACGCCCGGAACCAGCATCATGGTGAAGACCACATTGCCTTTGGGGTCGTAGATTGCGAACCCATGCACCGTATCCAGCGCCTTGGCAGAGAACCGCACAGCCTGTCCGACGGTGAATTCCTGTTCGCTCATGTCATAAGACCAGGACTCGGCCTCGACTTTCACCTCAACGATATCTTTCTCGTTCGCCAGAGCATTGGCTGTAGAGACCGCAGGGATGTATTTGATGCTGGCAAGGTTTACCGCAAAGAAAAGCACAACGACGGCGGTCATCCAAGCCACTTTGGCCCTGGAAATTCCGGCTTCGGTGCTTTCTCCCGCTCCCTTGGAGCGTTTCATTACGATCAGCATGAAGCCGATCAAAAACGGCAGCTGGAAGAAGAGCAGCATGGTGAATGCTCCCCAGCCCGTTTGATACAAAAAGTCTAGCATTGGCGTGTTCCTCCTAAAGCCTGTGTAATTTTACCCGCTGCGCTCTTCTTTTGCCCCGGCGCTTGCAGGTATTAGTTGTTCTATTTCTCCAAGACTTTCCCAATCATGCCGGAAGTTCCGACATTCTGCGGTTCAGCGCTTCGACTGCTCTGCGCGTGCGGTCTTTCAAGCTCTCACCCACGGCTGCGAGGCCAAACTCGTGCATCTTTCGTGTTGCGGCGACTACGCCAACGCTGCACAAGACACCCGCTTTGCCCACAATTGCTGGCACTGCAACGCTGGTCACGCCCAGATCGATTTCCTCATCGCAAATTGCGTAGCCCCTGGCCCGTGTAAGCCTCAGCTCTTCGCGGATTGCCTCGGGGTCGACAATCGTCTTGTGGTTGTAGGCGGGAAAGTCGGAGCCCAGGATTGCGTCTGCTTCCTCTTCAGGCAGAAACGCCAGAATTGCCCGGCAAGAAGAGCATGAATGGTTCGGGCGCACATTCAGACCGGGATGAATATTCGGGCTGGCTCTGTCACTTGGAGTAACCGCATGAACCAGTTCGACAAACGAGGTGTTCAAGCGTCCCAGGAAAGCCGTAGCACCCAACGTGTCTGCGGTAGCAGAAAGGAATTCGCGAAAACCTGTAACAATCTGTTCGTCACTGGCGCCGGACAGCATCGACCGCAGGAAATTGCCGCTGAATTCCAGTCTCTTCTTGTCAGGGGTCCGCTGAAGCACCTCTTCCTTTTCCAGCATGGTGACCAGCCGATAAGCCGTTGCGCGCGGCACACGCAGAAAATTCGAAGCTTCTGTAACCGTAACAGGCCCCTTGCTGTTAGCAACGAATTGCATAATTTGCAGTATGCGTTTTGCCGACATATTCTCAAATGTCAAAATGGTTTCTCAAAAAGTGATAATATGCCAAAATTCGAATGTCAAACTATGAATGTCGCCAATCCACATGACTGAAGATGGCTGCAAGCTGTGCGGACTGCCTGTTCCGGCAACCGGTGTAGAGAATGACGGACATGCGTTCTGTTGCATCGGATGCAGCGAAGTCTACAAGCATTTTGGCCCGGAAATCTTGCTTTCCCGCGAAGCTGAATCCGTTGCCGCGCCGATTGTCGAACCGGAAGGGGCCGAGGCTTACCTGCGCATTGAAGGCATGCATTGCTCATCCTGCGAGATTCTCATCGAGCGCCTTGGCCAGAAGATCGATGGAGTCCTTTCGGTCGCTTCCAGTTATGCGACCTCCACTGCGAAGGTGATTTACGACCCTGACCGGGTAGATGCGAGCCGCTTGCCGGGTCTAATGAGTTCATTCGGGTATACGGCCTGGCCGCGCAGCGAACATGTGAACGAAGATAATTATCGTTTGTCGCTCCTGCGGGCGATTGCGGCCACGTCCTTCGCTGGCGTCATCATGATGCTCTATCTGGCCTTCTATTACCCAACCCATCTGGGCCTGGTTGGATATGAAGATCTCGAACCGGTGAAGTTCATTGCGTTTGTTGCCGTGCCCCGTGTGCTGTTTGTGCTTACAACCATTTTGGTGATCTATGGGGGGATGCCAATTTTCCGAGGCGCATGGATTGGCCTCAGGGCGGGCATCCTCAACATGGATAACTTGCTCGCAATCGCCATATTGGCTGCATATTTCTACAGTGTTGCCCAGCTCTATCTCGGATCCCTTGAGCTCTATTTTGATGTGGCGGCCACCATCGTGACCGTCGTCACTCTGGGGCGGTTTTTTGAACGCAACGCGCGCGATGAAGCGACGGTGGAACTTACCAAATTGCTGGATGCTGCTACGCCTTTGGCCCGCATTCGCGTTGGCCGTGACTATAAGGAAGTGAGCCTTGAAAAATTGCAGGCAGGCGACCGTGTGGTGATCTGGCCAGGCGAAACCATCCCCGTCAACGGCACAATTGTGAAGGGGAATGTGGCCATCGATGAATCTCTCATGACTGGCGAGCCTTATCCCGCGAGGCGCAGCGCTGGCGAAGAGGTTGTTGGCGGAACTGTAGTCGTGGAAGGTGATCTTGAGATCAAGACAGGAGAGGTTGTTGAAAGCCAGATCGACACACTCGCGCGCGTTATATGGAATGTACAGAGCTCTCTTGCCGGAGTTCGGGGCTTCGCGGACCGGACCGCACGCTACTTCGTACCGGGCGTCCTGGCGCTCGCCCTGCTGATCACCGGATGGATGGTTCTGGTGCAACACTCCCCAATCAACCTGGCGCTGCTCACCGGGCTGGCCACATTGATCGTATCCTGTCCCTGCACTTTCGGTCTCGCCATTCCGCTGACTTCTGCGGCCGCAGTGAGCACCGCGTTGCGTCAGGGCATAATTTTTACCAGCGCGGATGTTTTCGAAAAGGCGCCCAAGATCGATATTGTTGCTCTCGACAAGACCGGCACGCTGAGTACCGGCAAGATGACAGTGATCAAAACCATTGGTGACGAAGAGGCGATTGCCTATGCCGCCGCGGTTGAACGCCGCTCGGCCCATCCGATTGCCCAGGCTATCGCCAAGCTGAATGATGAGCGTTATGCTAGCGGGCTGACCGTGCATCCGGGCCGAGGCGCGGTTGCGATCGTTGACGAGCGGGAAGTGGCCGTAGGCTCCCGTACGCTGTTTTCCACCCTGGAATGGAAGATTTCAGAGCATCTCCAGGCCGAGGCATCTGTGATCAGGCCAGGGGAAGGTGTGGTTTCTTTTGTCGGATGGGATGGCGAAGCCCATGCAGCCATTGTCACTTGTGATCAGTCCCGCCCGGAGTGGGAAGCAGTAGTGGACCGCTTGCGTGAACGTGTTCGCGTTGTGCTGCTCACGGGCGCAGAACACCCCAGTGGCTATGAAGACAAAGTCGACGAAATTCACGCTGGCGTGCCACCTGAAGCCAAGGCTGCTGTGATCCGCCGTCTGCGCCGGGAAGGAACCGTTGTCATGATCGGTGATGGCAGCAACGATGCTCCGGCGCTGGCAGCGGCTGATCTTGGGATCGCCTTTGGTGCGCCCACAGCGCTGGCATCCGAGGCGGCGGATGTCATCATCACAGGTGACCGACTGGACCGCGTATTCGACGCATTTGATCTGATCGATACCACCCGCCGCCGGGTTCGTCAGAACCTGGGTTGGGCCCTATGGTATAATGCGATTGCCATTCCGTTGGCATTCTCAGGCTATCTCAATCCGCTGTTTGCAGCCCTTGCCATGGGCTCGAGCAGTTTGCTGGTGGTGTGGAATTCGTCGCGTCCATTGGGCGTGCATGAGGCGCCAGGCATAGCAGGCGCGACACCAGACGCTGATATCCGCTCTTTGGCACGTGCTCAGTCTGGCCAGGTCTGATCGCGCCAGTTATGGAAGCTTTGATTATCACTGCATTTTTGATCGGCTTGCTCGGGTCGTCTCATTGCCTCGGGATGTGTGGCGGCATTGTTGGCACCCTCAACGCGAAGACAGCATCGCCAACATCGGGCGCAAAGTCCGCATTACTTCGCAACATCACCTACAATGGCGGCCGCATTACCAGTTACACAATTGCTGGTCTCTGGGCCGCGCTTCTTGGCAGTCTGTTATCACGTGCCGAATTGGCAACCGTCGTTCCTGTTGGCCGGATGCTGGCCGGGTTCATCATGGTCACCCTCGGGCTTTACGTGGCCGGCTGGCCGCAACTCATCGCGCCGTTGGAGAAAGCCGGTTATTTTCTTTGGCAAAAAATTGCGCCGGCTGGAAAAAGGTTCTTGCCAGCCGAAACGCCAGCTCATGCATTCGGTTTGGGGCTTGTCTGGGGTTGGTTACCGTGCGGACTGGTTTATTCGGCTCTCGCACTTGCCATGGCCGCTGCGCAGCCCCTCCACGGTGCTTTGATCATGTTGTGTTTTGGTCTTGGAACCCTACCCATGCTGCTTGTGATGGGAGGCGCAGCGGATTTTTACATGCGCCTGGCCAAGCGTCCCTTATTTCGGAAAGGAGCCGGACTGCTGATCATTTTGCTGGGCATCTTTACGATCATGACAGCAGCAGGCGGCCATCATCATGGCACCCACTAATGTCACGATGGGTCCGGAGGTCAGACAGTAGGCGTCTGCTGGGGTCGCGTCCTCCAATTCTTAACAAGGACAACGCCGAATACAATGATCAGCCCAATCGCCATGCCGAACCAGGTCAGGGCGTAGCTGAGATGGTTGTTTGCCAGGCGCGGTGACACCTTCACGGCTTTTGGGAACTCGCCAGAATGATCTGCCGCTTCCAGTTGAACGACAAAAGGCAGGATTTTCATGAGGCTCGCGGCCTTGAGCAATTCAGGTTTATCCATCCAATACCAACGGTTCTCAGCTGGTATGTTGGTTCTGGTGAACCCGCTTTTTGGCGCGTATTCGGTGCGAACGGCGCCGATGATCTCCATTGCGCCATTTTCGAGGTCCGCCTGACGTGAGGCCTGATCTTTCTTCGGGATGGGAACAAATCCGCGATCGACCAGAACGATACCATGGTTGTTCGTCGAAAATGGTGTCACGACACGCCAACCGGGCACACCGTCAAGAAGCGTGTAGAAGTGCAATTCGGAACCGTGTCGGTATGATCCTGATAAGCGCACACGCCGGAACTTTATATCCTTGCCCTGCTTGGCCAAATCGAGCAACTGGTCGAGGCTGGTGGGCTCGGCTTTCGCCTGGCTGGTGATTTTGGCAATCAGATCATTCTTCCAGGCGAGCCTTTGCGTCTGCCAAATTCCGAGTCCCAGAAACAAAACCACTGCAGCCAGGCCGATGAGCCGGATGATCCAGAGACTGACGCGTTTGTTGGCGCAGGCGTTCGACATATAGATTTGCCTTTGTCGTCAAAAATTCAAAATGACATTGCCTCACATCTCGCCTCAATCAAAGTGCGGATCAGTTGCCGTGTGAAGACACTGCGTCGCCATTCGATCTGCATCTGCCGTTACTGGCAGGCCTTGACCTGCCGATGGTTATGAAACATGCACATGTGAGTTAGTTTTTTGCAGGAATGCTGGCCGCTGCTCCGGTGAAGGGAAGCACTTTCATGAATAAAACAAACATGAATAAAACAAACAATTTTCCTCTGGCTGGAGTGCGGGTCCTGGAATTTGGCCAGATCGCCGCCGGCCCCTTCGCCGGATCGCTCATGGCCGACCTTGGCGCCGATGTGGTCAAAGTGGAGCGGCCTGACGGTGGAGACGGCATGCGGAGCTGGCCGCCGCTTTCTAGTCAGGAAGATGGAGCTCCGGTATTCAGCGAGAACTTCGCTTCTTTGAACCGGAACAAACGGAGCATCACCGTCGATTTGAAAAATTCAAAAAGCGTGACCCGCCTGAGGGAACTGATCGCAAATTGTGATGTGGTGGTTGAAAATTTTCGCCTAGGGGTGCTGGCGCGCCTTGGGCTTGGCTTTGAGACCTTGCGCGAAGCCAATCCGAGGCTCGTCTACTGCTCGATTTCTGGCTACGGCCAGACCGGGCCTTATGCCAAGAAGGGGGCCTTTGACGTCACGGTCCAGGCCATGAGCGGATTGATGAGTGTGACGGGGGAACCTGACGCAACGCCAGTAAAATGCGGGGTGCCGGTGGGGGACTTTTGTGCCGGGCTCTATGCAGCTTACACGATCCTTGCGAGGCTCATGCAGGCGCGTGAAACGGGGCAGGGCGGTTATATCGACTGTTCCATGCCGGGTTCATTGATCGGTGTCGCGGCGCTGCAGACCAGCGAGTTTTTTGGCACCGGCGATACGCCCCAACCACTTGGGTCGGCCCATCCGCGCAACGCGCCTTATCAGGCCTTCATGGCGGCTGTCGCCAAGGAAATCTCCCGTGCGCTTCATGATTTGAGGCTGAAAGGCCTCCAGTACGACAAGATTGCCGGGCAGCAATGGGAGATGAGCCGTATTGAGCAGGAGGCCGAGGAAGGGATCGTTCGGTATTTGAGTAATTTGTACGAGGTGCAGAACCGCGAAAAGGCGTTCTTTGACGCCATCGAGTATGACTCGGAAGTAGAACGGCAGTTTGCACAAGACCTCGACACGAATGATTTTGTGCGTTTATTCGTCAAGCTTCCGAGCTGGTTCAAAATTGACACACCGATCGGGCCGTACAATCCCGATTGGGCTTTCGTAACCGACAGGGATGAAAAGCTCTACTTTGTCCGCGAAACCAAAAGCTCACTGGATTCGGAAGACCGTCGCAACAAGGAAAACCAGAAGATTGCTTGCGGCAAGAAGCATTTCGAGACCATTGGCGTTGACTACGACGTAGTGACCTCATTGTCGGAGGTGGCTTTATGACGGGTCAAACCTCCACAATTCAGACTGAAGCGGATGCCCTTCGCGACATTCTCTCTTGGTCACAAGACCGACCCGCTTGGCAGCGAGACGCCTTACGACGGCTTGTTCTTGAGGGTGAATTGAGCAGTACGGATTTCGACGAGTTAACAGCTCTTTGCAAAGACAGCTCGCTCCCCGGAGAACCATTGGTCGAGGGACATATCAGTGCCCAGCAGACAGGCGCGCCGACGGTTTCGCTCAAGAATTTGCGCGGGGTCCAAAATGTGAATGCACTTGCCGATGGTCAGTCCTTAAACTTCATTCCTAAAGGTGTGACCATCATCTATGGCGATAATGGTACGGGTAAATCAGGTTATGTCCGCATATTGAAGCGGGCTTGTCGCGCCAGAACAGCGAATGGCAAAGAAGAGCCAATTTTGCCCAATATCTACGATAATTCGACAGGCGTTCAACGAGCCGAACTGGAGTATCAGGCGGGTGCTCAATCCCAGAAGGCGGAATGGAAGAATGGCGAGAGCACAGACGATCTTCTTTCCGAAGTGAGTGTTTTTGATTCCCGTACCGCCAACGTACACGTCGAGGAGACCAACGACCTGGCTTATACGCCATTTCCGATGAAGCTGTTGGAAAGGCTGGTAAATGCTTGTAAGAACGTAAAGGAGCAGATCGACGGCGAAATAGCCACAATTAAGGCGCAGACACCCAAGAGTATCCTGAACCCGGCTTGTTCACCTGAAACAGGGGTGTGGAAGCTTCTCAATTCTTTAAATAAAGGCACCAAACCCGAAGCAGTCACAGAAATTGCCGATTTGTCTGATGTCGAACAAGATCGCCTTGCTGAACTCACGGCAGATTTTGCACAAGACCCGAAGGCAACGGCGCGCAGACTTCGTGCTCAAAAGACCAGACTGGAGACTCTGCAATCCGCCTTGGAAGTATTGTCGGCTTCAATATCATCAGAAAACGTTGAGACGCTAAGAAATCTGGAAGCCGATCTCAAGACGAAGTACGACGCAGCCAAATTAGCCTCTCAAGAGCTTTCTAAGGACGAACCACTTGAAGGCGTTGGCTCCGATGTTTGGCGAACTCTTTGGGAAGCGGCACGGACTTTTTCAACCAAGTATGCCTATACGTCTCAAGAGTTTCCTGTGGTTGACGACAACGCTAGATGCGTTCTTTGTCAGCAAGAGTTGGATCAAAACGCAGCCAAAAGGTTGGAGCGATTTGAGGCGTTCGTACAAAACCAAACGCAACGGGAAGCTGATGCTGCCCGCCGGAAATTAAGCGACTTTAGAGACAGCCTCATCGATACAGCAATATCCCATGCTGATGACCTAAAGGAACGGCGTTTTCTGTCCGATGAATTGGGCAATGCAATGGTGGCTGCGGCATACCGAAAATTTGTTATTCTTGCAAAATGGCGTTTGCGTCAGATTTTGCTAGAGGGCACTGAAGTATCAACCGTCGCCCCTGAATTATCTGAAGTTGGGATCAATGCGATAATCGATGGGCTAGAAACCCGTGCAAAGGCACTTTTAGCTGACGATGACAGTGATGAGCGAAAATTGTTGCGGGCAGAACTGGCGGAGTTGAAGGACAGGCAATGGCTCTCTGGAATTAAGGATGACATCCTTGCACAAATTATGCGGTTAAATTCAATCGCTGAACTTGAAACTGCGCAGAAGGATACAAGGACAAATACCATTACCTCCGAAAATACGGCCTTATCTGAAGCGCTTGTAACCGAGCGGTTGCGTCGCCAATTTGCGCAGGAAATTGATCACTTGGAGTTACCCGGCCTTGCTATTGAGCTTACTCAAGCAGGCTCGCAGCATGGGGTTTCTCGCTTCAAGGTCAGCTTGATGCAGAACAAATCAAGGAACGCAGGTGAAATACTGAGTGAGGGCGAGTATCGATGCGTCGCTTTGGCAGGTTTTATGGCGGAACTTGCAACCAATGACAGTGACTCGGGCATAATCTTCGATGACCCTGTTTCTTCCCTCGACCATCTTCATAGAGAGGTGATAGCAAAACGTTTGGCGGCAGAGGGGCGTTCACGACAGGTTATTGTTTTCACTCACGATTTGTCTTTCTTGTTCTTGCTTAGAAACGCTTGTACGCAGGTTGATGATCCAGCCCACAAAACTGACATTGCGCTTCGTCATATCCAAAAAAGGCATGATGGCCCAGGCTATTGCAGGCCAGGCTATTGCAGGAATGAAGCACCGGAAAAGGCGCAAAAGGTTTCTGACAGACTGAAAGCCATGAGGAAGCACCTATCAAAGGTGCGCTTTCAGTATGACAACGACCCTGATAGCACCGGTTGGCTGATTTCTTCGCGTGGGATTGTTGATAGCCTTCGCCAAACGTGGGAAGCCGCTGTCGAGGATGCTATTTCACCCGTATTGAGAACGTTCTCTAGCAAGGTGAACACCAAAGGTTTCGCGAAACTATCAGCGATAACCGAAGCCGATGCAACGACCATGCGTCAGCACTACGGCCAGTGTTCGGTCTTGTTGCACAAAATTCCAGAGGAGTTGAATCCTGTTGCTCCTACGCCGGAAGATATAGCGAATGAGTTGGAGGCTTTGAAGCAGTGGTCGAGTGCAGTATCTGATCGTCAGGAAAAGATAGGGGCTGCATAGAAACAACTCCTGCCCGATAAACGCCGATTTGCATCGTTTGGAAAAGCCCCGCCGGTTGGCTGGGGCTTTGTTGTCTCTATTCAGGCTGCCCGATCAGGTTTCGGGGCCATTCTTTGGCTTTCGAGCCATTTGTTAAACTCAGTTCGGTCGATGTAAACGCGACCGCTGATTTTGATGAGCGCAGGTTTCATACCATCGCTCAATCTCCCACCCGATGGGTCTATTCGCCCCCTCCGATTGAGATGACGCGCCCTGGTTGATGCCTGAGGGTGTTCCAGGCTTGGCAGCAGTGATCTGCGATGTCGTCGCAGGTCTTGAAAACGAGGGTCGAAAGCCAGGTGTCCCGGATGAACGGCCAGACGTTCTCGACCGGGTTCACCTCTGGTGACCCTGGCGGCCGTGGGACGAGGGTGATGTTGTCGGGGACAACCCATTTGGTTGAGCTCTGCCCTCCCGCCCGATCAGGGATCAGGAGGGCGTGTGCCCCGGCCTCGACCTGTTGACCGATGAGCTTGAGAGGCCCAGCCATGGGGTGAGTGTCGCACCAGGGCAGGACCCGCCCGTCGCCCTTGGCCCTGGCAGGGCAGAGGGCGCCGAAGAGACAGGCCCCTTCGGTCCGCTGATCGTGTGGCGCGCGGGGCCGCGCTCCCCGCCGCGCCCGGCGTCGCGTGCGTTTGTTCTTCTGACCCATCCGGGCGTCGTCCTGAACCCGGAACTCTATCGGCTTGCCGCCACATTGGGTGCGGATGTGGTCGACGACGTCGCAGCTGTTTTGTTGAACGCCTCGATGGCCTCGTCGTGCTGTGCGTCGTGCTGCGGGCGGGCGGAGCGCCTGGCGAACCCCAGGGCGAACCCGATGGCGACCCCGATGGCGCGCAGTTCCCGTCCCGGCGTCTGACGACTGACCGGGACGCCCGGTTCCTCCTGCACCCCCTGCGCCAGATCGACCCGCCGCCAGCGCACGATGCCGTCCATATCGGGCTTTGGCCCCGCCTCAACAGTCGCTGCCAGCGCCGTGCGGTGTTCGTCTGTCAGGATCGGCGTCTTTGCGGGCGCCTTGCGGGTCACCAGGGCCGCCGCGCCGCCGGTTCGCGCGGCCTCGCGGCGAGACCCACCGTCGAGGATCACCGCCAGGGCAAGAAGCTGCCGCGTCTGATCCGCCTCTTCGCTCTTGCGCGCTGTGCGAGGCAGGTCATCGCCCAGAAAGTCCGCTCTCGGTTGACCAGCTGCTGCCATGGAAAACCTCCCTTGTTTTCCATGCTGAAGCAGGCCGAACATCCGATTGGGACCCCCCCTCGGAGAGCCTGAGCCAGTCAGCCGCAGTATCAGGCTTCGTAAGATTTCTCTTGTTGGGAATGACCGGCTGTATACGTAATTGCCTCAACCGGGCGCGGTAGTGCTCCGCATCGTAAGCCTTATCGGCCAGAAGATAGCAGGCATCATGCTGATGAGCGGCTAGAGCGTTTCGTTTTTGACGTGATTCAAACTGGCCAAATCAGCTGATTGGTGATTCCTTAATTCAACTTTGGAGGATCTCATGGATAAGCCGCATCCGATTGAACTTCGAACACGGATTATGAGTTATGTTGAGGTTGGTCATGGGCACCGGAAGACGGCGCTGGTATTTTCGGTTTCTCCTCTATTTGCGAATGTATCCAGCCCGGATTTCATGTGCCCGTTCCTGACAAGGTCCGGGGGCTTGGTGGAGGTTGGTTTAGTGCCTGATGCGGGCGGATATGATTGTACTGCCTGAGCCCCTGATTGATGACAATCTGAGCCTGCCTGGTAGTGTTGACCCCCTCCGCGTTGAGACCTTCCCGGCATAGTCTGCCATTGAAGCGTTCGTTGTCTCCGTTTTCCCATGGTGAACCTGGGGTGATCCGGATGGGTTTGATGCCGGTCTTGATCAGCCTCTTGTGCAGCGAAGCTGCGATAAGGTCCGGGCCGTTGTCAGACCGGATGTCTTCAGGTTTGCCGTGTTTCAGCAGCAACCGATAGAGCGCGTCCAGAACCTCTGCAGATCCCCTCTTGACGCTCACGGTCACACACAAGGCCTGGCGGGTCTATTCGTCCAGCACGGTGAGGCGAATGCGGTATAATCAGCTCAAATTGTTCATCTGAAGCCCAAAATTACTCTTCACAGCCTGAAGCCTCCCAAATCGAACTCAGAGCTAATGGGTCTACGCACTAACATTCAAACCGGATCAACCAGTTGAGGCTGGTCAATGAGTCTCAGAGTTCTGATTTGCAACTGGTTGAGTGAATTCAGCCGGTTGTGGTTCTGTTCGCTTGTGAAACTGAATGGAGATCACGATGGCCTGGACCGACCTCACTCGCCGCCAACATGCCCGAACGGGCGGCAGGTATGCAAGCGACCTGACCGCCGCGGAAGGGGCGATCAGTGAACCTTTGATGCTGTCGCACACGTCCACCGGCCGGCCGCGCAAGACCGACCTTGCGCCCTGTGTTCGATGCGCTCCTTTACATTGCGACAACCGGTTGCCAGTGGCGGCTGTTGCCGAACGCCTTTCCACCGGTTTCGACGGTGCGGGGGTATTTTCAGGGCTGGCGCACTGACGGACGACTGGACGAGATGACCCGCGCGCTTGTCGGGATGGCGCGTCTGGCCGAGGGTCGCAAGGCCCGCCCGCCCGCCGGTATCCTCGACAGCCAGAGCGTGAAAGCCAGGGAAAGGGGCGGGGTTACCGGCTATGACGTGGGCAAGCGGATCAAGGGTCGCAAGCGCCCTGTCGTCACCGACACGCTTGGCTTGCTGGTCGGATGGGTGGGGCACAGTGCCGGGTTCCAGGACCGGGACGGTGCGCCGGATGTGCTGAAAGCCGTGGCCGTGCGGTTTGCCATGTTGCGCCCTATTTTTGCCGATGGCGGCCAGGCCGGGCCAAAGCTGCGCGACGCCTTGAAAGCCATCGGGCGCTGGACCGTTGAGATCGTCAAACGCTCCCACATAGCCGGGGGCTTCAAGGGTCTCCCCCGCCGTTGGGTCGTCGCACGCACCCTTGCCTGGCTCGGACGATGCCGCCGTCTGTCAAAAGACCGGGAAAAATCCATCGCAAGCGCGGCCGCCCGGATCACCATCGCACACATCCGACGCGTCACCAGACATCTCGCAAGGGCAGGAAAACCCTGAAATAGCTTTGAACCAGACTCTAAGGCCTAAAGCGTTTAATTTCCAAATCTTTTACCCAAAGGTGCAATGTCGACGTTTCATGTTTTGTTTGCCGGGTCACCTGAGGTATGAAGCGGTTGAGTTAACCGGCTGAGAATTCTCTGAGTCTGAGCACTTAGCCGACCTGCCCGGAGCACACAGGAATGCCATGAAAATACATTTTGCCCCCGATACCCGCGCTGTCCGAATTGTCTGGTTGTGCGAGGAACTTGGTCTGCCGTACGAGTTGCAAAACTACAAGCTTGGCGATCCTGCCATGCGGTCGCCTGACTATCTCAAGATCCACCCGATGGGCCGGGTGCCCGCGCTTGAAGACGGGGATGTGAAGCTCTTCGAATCCGGCGCGATCGTTGAGTATATTCTGGCAAAATATGGCGAGGGCCGCCTGGTGCCAGACACGGACTCTCCAGATTACGGTCCTTATCTGCAATGGCTGCACTATGCCGAAGGCATGATCATGCCGCAGGTCAATGTCGTCGTGGTGGAAACTATCCTGCTGCCTGCAGAACGCAAGAACCAGGTCAATGTTGACCGGGCCACCAAGCAGCTCAATCGCATGTTGAGCGCTGTTGATCTTTACATGGAAGGCCGGGAGTTTCTGGCCGGGGATTTCAGTGGTGCGGATATCATGACGGGCCATGCGTGCTCGGTTTCAGCCAGGCTTGGATCGGACCTGTCCGATAAATCCAATGTCACCGCCTACATTGACCGCCTGAACGCGCGCGAAGCGCTGAAGCGGGCGAAGGCGGTTTAATGTCTGCGGTAAAGTTGGATACCGGAACCGAAGAACTACTGTGCTTGGTGGAGAATTCCATCGCAACCATCACATTGAACCGGCCGGAAAAACGCAATGCTCTGTCAGACTCGCTGACACCTGCTCTGCGCCAAACGTTGCTAGAGGTTGAGGCGAATCCTGACGTGCGCGTCCTTGTGATCACCGGGACTGGCACAGCCTTCTGCGCTGGAGGCGATATGGGCGGGCTGGGTAAGAATTTTGCTGGCAGAACCCCCGGCGACGCGCGTGCCACCCTTGAGGACGGCATTCGCAATCTGCAGCACCGGCAGGATACGCTGACGCTTCGGCTCTATAACTTTGCCAAACCGGCTGTTGCCGTTCTCCCGGGGGCAGCTGCGGGGGCGGGCATGTCTCTCGCGCTGGCGTGTGACATCCGCCTGGCATCGGATACAGCATTTCTTGCGCCGGGTTTTGCGAACATCGGTCTGTCCGGGGATTACGGCGGCAGTTGGTTCCTGACACAGTTGATTGGCCCCGGTCGGGCGAAGGCAATCTATCTGACGGGGCGACACGTTTCGTCTGAAGAGGCTCTGTCACTGGGCATTTTCAATGAAGTGGTGCCGTTCGATGAGCTGCCTTCGCGTGCTCAAGAACTCGCAAGCGCGATCGCTTCCGGCGCGCCATTGGCATTGAGATATATGAAGGAGAATCTGAACCGGGCGGTTGTGTCCGATCTTAAAGCCTGCCTCGATATGGAGGCTGATCGGACGGTCCGCTGCACACGAACCGAGGACCACCTGGAAGGGGTGAATGCCTTCCTCGAAAAGCGAAAACCGGTCTTCAAAGGCAAATAGTAGCACACGCCCACGAACCTCCGCAAATTGTAATCAAGGTTCGATTGTGGGGGATTGGCTCCATTGCTAGGTAAGGCGCAGACAGAAGGGATGCGCAGGCATGGAACTGATTTTTACATTTGGGGCGGGGCTTTTGACGCTGATAAATCCATGCGTCCTGCCCGTGCTGCCCATCGTTTTGGCCACTGCTCTTAGCCAGAATCGACGTGGACCGCTTCTGCTTGCAGCGGGTCTGAGCGTGTCGTTTGTCATGTTCGGCTTGCTTGTGGCCAGTGCCGGTCATGCGATTGGTCTCACGGAAAATGTGCTCAGCTGCATCGGGGCGGTGTTGATGATCTGCTTTGGCGCGGTTCTATTGGTTCCGTCATTGGGTAGGCGGTTCGAACTTGCCACAGCCGGAATATCCGCCGGCGCAGATCAGCAACTGCAGAACAATGCGCTGTCCGGGCCGGGTGGCCAGTTTTTCGGCGGTATTTTGTTGGGCGCGGTTTGATCGCCCTGCATCGGATCCACCCTTGGCGGTGCGATAGCGCTGGCCTCCCGGAGCAAGCAACTTGCCTGGGCAGGCGCCATCATGCTGGCCTTTGCCCTTGGGTGTATCCATGCTCATCATAGCCCTCAGCCCGGGCGCGCAGGAAACACTGCGGACACGGGCAAACGCGCTCAAATCATTGGCGGAAAATACCAAACCCCTGATGGATGCCGTATTTGTGGCGGTTGGCGCAATGATCCTGTTTCGCTTTCACCACGTTCTGGAGGCATGGGCAGTTCGTATGCTGCCAATCGGGCTTCAGGACCTCTCAGTAGCCCTTTGATTCCAATAACCTGATGGAGTTCAAACAAATGAATCGTCGCAAATTCCTGCTTGCCACTCTCGCAACCGCTTCAGCCGCGCCGGCGGCTTATCCGCTACATCCAGCAGCTTCTGGGTCATGCGAAACTTGATACCACGCAAATCTATACGCAGGTCAATATAAGACAGCTCAAACAGGTCCACACGCTGACCCATCCCGCAAAAATGAGCGGAGAAAATGATGTTGTGGAAGATGAAATTTGAAATTAGGTACGTAATCGCGTACATATATAGGCATGAGAGTACAACCTATTCCGACTTTCGCCGCAACCTGTCAGCCACGATTGACGGTGTTGCCGATGATCATGAACCCGTGCTGATTACGCGCAGCGGCGGCAAGGCTGCGGCTGTGCTGATGTCCTTAGAGGACTTCGCGTCGTTTGAGGAAACCCGCTATCTGCTCAGCAGCCCGGAGAACTCCAAACGGCTGTTGGATGCTGTGCGTGATCTGGATGTGGGTAAAGGGATCGAGAAGGCCTTGATTGAGTGAAGATCATCTTCCACGAACAGGCTACCTGTATTGGCAAAAGCATGATCGCAAGTTGCTGACCCGCCTGAATAGCCTCATATAGCCTCATAAAGAATGCACACGCACCCCGTTTGACGGCACCGGCAAGCCCGAACCGCTCAAAGGGCAGCTCTCTGGTTGGTGGTCCCGGCGTCTGAATCGGGAGCATCGGTTGGTCTATCGGGTGGAAGATGATCAACTGCTCATTGCACAGTGCCGCTATAATTATTGAACTTCTACTTTAGCTGCCAGAGCCTTACGGCTTCCCAAAGCACCTTGTCTTGGTCTATGACTGGGCCATGACCTATCGGCTCAATCCTTCTTGCGGGCCTTCTGGCGCTTGCACCCACACAGGCAAAACCTGCCTTGGGGGGATATCAGGAATTTTTGCCTCCCGCGTCGGCACAGTCAGAGCATATTCAACTGAGTTCATTGGGAAATGAAGCCGGTGTCAGGCTGTTCCAGCGCATGATCGTGACCGGTGCTTCGCTGGCGGAAGCCAGACATCTGGCTGCAACGTCTGAGTTCCGGGATGCAGTCAAACTGGCAACCCGGCTTGAGCTCGCAAAAAAGCAATTTGGCGGCATCCAGAACGTTCCGCAGGAGGTCCATGTTGCAGCAATTCTCGGGGAAGCCGTTTTCTACACCGATAACGGTGACGGAACGTTCTCAACGAACATTGGTGTCGATTGTTCGACATTGACTGCGCGTTGCCAGATTGCCTTGAACGATCTCAGGCAGATCCTCGCAGACTTCAGAATGTCATCAATCGGGTGCGGACTGCTCCAAAGAGAACAGTTCAAATTGACAGTGGAAAATTTGACTACTTATTTGGCAAGGTAACCTCAGGTCCACACAACACTGCAAGATCACAGCAGTTGAAAATTAAACTTGCAAGAATTGGCGTTCATGATACCCCTAGTGGTAGAAAAGCTCTCACAGATCATTAAAGATAGAGAACTATTGGAAAATGATGATGTTACCTCGGTTACCTGGAAGTTTAGGAGGAGTGTGCAAACTGGTAGGGTTGGGCCTACCTCTGAATTACAGAGGCAGCTAAAGGAAGCAGATATTGGAATTAGAATATTAGATGAATGAGTAGATATAAAATTTTGACTCTAAGTTAGATAAATCTTGTCATCTTTTCATCTTTCTGAAAGAAAAGAGATTAAGATAATATATGGCTTGTATATTGAATCAATTCCTGAACCAATAGGAATATTAAACATGACGTAAAAAATTGTAGTTATCCAGTACTCGATAGGAGAGATTTTTTCTCTTTGCTGAGTTATTTCTATTTTTAGGTTTGTTCTGAAATAATGTAGAAAGAAAGATCAGATCCTTTGCAATTTTTACTGACAAGAGATATAAATATATTCATAGATGATCTTCTTATACGGGAGTTTGATAATTTAAATTGGATTTTCCATAAATTCAGTAAAACCAATATTAATTATCAACAGTCCGTTATTATAGTTTTTTTCGAAAGTGAAATATAGATCATATTCAGAAGAATTTTTCTACCTATCGGGGGATAGGCACACAGGATTATCCAGGGCAAGCCGAAAGAAGATGATTTGTTTTTCAGATTTTATGATGTCTGTGTGAAATATGCCTAATCTACATTTATTATCTCTTCTATATGGACTTTGATCTTGATCCAGGCATACCTCTACGTGATCAAGGTTACCCAAACGGCATCCCTATAGAAATTAGGACTTTTCCAGGAGCAGGCCAGTGAACATCCGAGAGGTGACAAAGAGTCTTGAGGATTTAGGTTGGAAAATCTCAAAAGATGAAGTTGGTGACAGGATTGCCCAATATCAACTTTCAGATCGCAAAGTAAGGATCATTTACGGACTCGATAGAATTTGGGGGCAAAAGCACTTTGTTTCTACCCTTGGTTTAGCTACGGAAGATTTTTCAAATGCCTGTTTAGAGATTTATCCAGGTTACAATAGTGATCCTTCTTTTATCCAAGCATGGAAGGGGGTGGATATACGCGCTCCAGAAATCCTCGAAGAGCATGTTTGTCAGGCATCTGATGAGGCGATTGCATGGGCTAAAGAACAGGATTTGGATAAAGCTATGCAAGATCATGCGTCTTTGCCAACTGATGCACCGGGTACGCTTCCAAGATGGCATTTGGCAGCGTTAGCTGTGCTTGGGGATGTTGCTCGGTTGAAATCGTATCAGGTCGGCTTTGAGGCTGGTGATCGGCTTGGCTTTGTGGACTATGTGACTAAGGACTACATTGATCGGGCTGTGGCTTTGGCTGAGCAGAAGGCCTCAGGGGCCTGACCTGCATAAATTATCTCTTCCATGCAGGTGCGTGAGTAGCCTGTTGAATAGCTTGAGGCAAGGCTCTGCGGCCTGAACATTGCGGCCTGAGAGAACTGAACACCTGATCCGTCACCGGCATGAAGACCGGGGCGGTCAACGGAGACAAAAAGATGATCAGACCCGGACACACCTCAGCGTCGAAACTGATCCGGGCTCTTCACGTGTTCATGGTGTTCTTAACATCGGTATCGATGTTGCCGGGAACCGTGCCGGCTCTTCAGGCGCAGCAGATCATTATCGATCCGTCCGCCCCGTCGGATCAGTTGCGATCATCCGGCGAGGTGAAGGGGTCGAAGACCCTGACCCTGATCTTCCTGCCAGCCAGATCACCGGAGCTCGATCGGGTCGGGAAGGTCTGGAATCTCTTCGGGAAAACGGGCTCTCCAACCGTCTCCTTGAAAATCAGGCAGACGGTCTTGCCGCCGGATGTGATGCCTGGACCCGGCTCATGAAAGAACCAACGGCAATCAAATCAGGCGCATCTCGCGAGTGGACCCAAAACGGCCAGACCTGAGGGCCGTTAGTATGAGGCATTCGCGAACGTCAAAGGCCTGCCCGAAATTGTTCTGAACGATTGCCTGAACAACCGCGCTGTGAAACCGTCAATCCGATCCATTGTGAGCAAGTACGAGCGCGTGACGGCAATCGGCATTGAAGAAATGTTCAAGGCTAGGGACGCACTGAGAGTGAAACTCCAGCTGTACATGCAAAAGTACGCAATCCTCGCCCAGCCGATCCATGCGGGGCTTGCCTTCGACGCAGATGACAAGGCAGTCGCGCAAGCCTTTGACTGGTCTCCGCTCTATCTCGTGCCAATGCTGGGTTTGCCGTCCATATGCGTTCCCTTGGGTTTTACCCGCGATGTCATGCCCCATGGGATTTTGTTCACGGGCTGCCGCGGCGAAGACCAAACCCTCCTGAAAATCGCACACCTGCTTGAAAAGGAGACCGGCTATGGCAAGGCGCTGCCTCCGTTGCTTGACCAGCTAGGAGCAACCGCCTGCGCACGTCGGCTACCTGGATCAAAAATTTTGCGGGAAACGGCTGAATTGGTCGGAGTGGCAGGATTTGAACCTGCGACCCCCTCGTCCCGAACGAGGTGCGCTACCAGGCTGCGCCACACTCCGCCAAAGCCGGTGGGTTATAGCGCTGAAGCTGCCGCACCCGCAAGCGGTGAAAATGCTAAATTCGACAATTGCGGTTCGATCAACTTGCGATTATGTTCCGTCCCGACTCAGCGCTTGTCTTTTCCTAAGATAGGCGGATGTGTGATGGGGCGTCGCCAAGTGGTAAGGCAACGGCTTTTGATGCCGTCATTCGCAGGTTCGATCCCTGCCGCCCCAGCCACCCAATCAACCCTTTTTGAGTTTCTCAAGTCCAGCCCAGTCAAACGCGATGCCGTGTCCGAGCCCCTCCGGGGCGATGGCCATCCCGTCACGAATGACAAGCGGGTTTGCGATGTAATCGTCCAAGCCAAAACCATGCGCTTCCAGATAGGATCGGTTGGGCAGGGCGGCCAGCAGGTGGATCGTCACATCGTGTGCGCCATCCAGTCGCCGGGGCCGCAGGACCCGGCGGTCGAACAGCCCTTCGGGCCCGGCTTCGCTGAACCGGTGCCCCCGGTCCCTCGGGCTCTGCCGGGCCACACCACCCCCCTTCGCCGCATCTGCCCGGCTCATCCCGTCATGAACACAAGCAAGCGAAAGCAAACGCCGGGCCTGACGGAGATCTTCGCTCGTCCTGGCAAGGCCGCGAAAGGGGCGAAGCATCATAGTCATCACGACCGCCAACAGCTGCAGACACCGGAAATCCTGCTTTGTCTGCATGGATCCAGAGAGCAACCGGGTTGAAAAGGCCTGAGAGACAATCAATCACGCCATTGGTATTATAAATTACTGTGGGAACGGATGGAGATCCGTGAGGATCACTTTATGCCGCCTGCTTTGCTCGACAGCCAGCTGGCAACGCTTGAGCTTCCGGGACAAGATGAAAATGCAATTTCACTGGATGTCACGCCAGGGCCCGAGGCCCTGACGGACAAGATTTTGCGTGAACTCGGCTTATGACAGAAGCCAGCCACCATCCACATCAATTGTCGTGCCGGTGACAAAGTCGTTCTGCACCATGAAGACGATGCCCATGGCAACTTCATCGGCCGTTCCGGCGCGGGGGATGATGTGGCCGGCAGTCATCTTGTCATAGAATTCCTTGCGCGCTTCACCTTCGAGCGCGACCATGGGGGTGTCGATCTGACCGGGTGAGACAACATTCAAACGGCGCGGTGCGATCTCTGGAGCAACCGCGCGGACCATGGCTTCAACAGCGCCACCCACTGAGCCGATCGCAACCTGGCCGGGTTTGGTGTTGCGGGCAGGCGCGCCGCTGACAAGAACGATCGAGCCATCTGCGCTCATGTGCTCAGTCCCGTAACGCACCACGTTGGCATAGCCCCACAGTTTGGCGAACGAGCCCTGATAGCCGTCCATGTCCATTTCCAGGAACGGACCAACCGCGCGCGCACCGCCTGTAGCTGCGCTGATGAGAATATCGAAGGGGGCGCATTCCTTGAAAAGCGCCTGTATCGCGTCCCGGTCAAGCGTGTCACACTGGCGAAGGCTGATGCCGTCCGGAAGATCACCTGCCTTGTTGGGGTTCCGGCTGATCGCGATGACTTCTGCGCCGAGTGCCGCCAGCTGTTTTGCTGCCGCCAGACCGATGCCTGAGGTACCGCCGAAGATAATTGCTTTTTTGCCTGCCACGTCCATAGCTGTTCCGCCTTTTCTGTTGGGATGAAAGTTGGCAGGGTTTTAGAGGAACCCGGAGCGCTTGCCTAGCAGATCATTCAGCACAAAGGGCGCTGGCATCCGGTTCCCAGTTCGATAGGCTCTGTTGCACAAATTGATTGATCGCCGAGGTTTCCCCCTTCCCCGGACGGACTTATCCTAAGGGCTCTGTGACAGGGATGCCGAGCGCGGTGTAGCCGTTCAGGACGGCGATGCGGACCTGAAGGTCTGCGACCTGGTGGTCGAAGTCCCGTGCCATGGGTCGCTGGCCCAGCAGTTTCACGCAATGCCTCTTCGTCTCGACGCGGCTTCGGCGGTGGTATCCGCTCCATCGTCGCCAGGAGCGCCCGGCCGAGGTCTTTCGATGCTCTCAGGGCTTCGTTTCGCGCTACGGCCCCGGCGGTGACGATCTTCCACGGCTTGGCGTTCTTGCGGGGCGGGATCACGGCGTGGGCCCCGCGGTCAGCAATGGCATCGTGGCATTTGCGCGTATCGTAAGCGCCGTCTGCGGTGACGCTGCCGATCGTCTCGTCCCGCCGGGGTCTGGCTGAGCAAGTCGGGCAGAACGGGCGCATCACCGATGTGGCTCCCGGTGACCTCGACAGCTCGGACCTCCAGTGTTTGCTCGTCGATCCCGAGAGGGATCTTGCGCCAGACACGCCGCTTCGGGCCACCGTGCTTGCGCGCATGCCATTCGCCTTCGCCCTCGACCTTGAGCCGGTGCTGTCGATCAGCAGGTGCAGCGGTCCCCTGGAGCCACTGTAGGGGATGTTCACTGCCAAGGTTTTCTGGCGGCGAGACAGCGTGCTGAAGTCTGGCACTGCCCAGTCCAGGCCGGCCAGGCGCAACAAGCTCTCGACGAACCCGGTCGTCTGCCTGAGCGCCATGCCGAACAACACCTTCATCGACAGGCACATCTGGATGGCGGCATCACTGTAGCTCTGCTGGCGGCCACGCCTGCCTGACGGCGCGGCATCCCATATCATCTCGGGGTCGAACCAGATCGTCAGAGAACCCCGGCGCTTGAGCGCTTCGTTATAGGCTGGCCAGTGTCTGGTCTTGTAGGTCGGCGGGGTCGGTCTGCTCATGCACCTAAGCTACCACACTGGATTCACAAGATGAATCCCTCACCAGAATTGTGCAACAGAGCCTCAAACGGGCCGCTCTCACTGAGCCGGTTGCGAGAGTGACGTATCGCGTTCTCGTCCGGCAGGTGCCCACCAGGGTCAGAACCGAAGAAGTGCATCCATGATCGCCGGTCGCGGATCATCAACCCCATCCTTGCATCCGACAGATCATGCGGCGCCTGAACACCAGAACCTTGAACATCGACACCGGATCAAACGGCGGCCTTTCGCCCTTCTTCCCATCGCTGTGGCCAGGACCGTCCGCCAGCAGCGTGCGGAAACGCTCGAAATCTGCCCTCCCCTCCAGAACCTCCGGCGCATCGCTGTCCTTGCTCAAGCGAGAAAGAGGACCGGACAATGAAAACAAACCCGGTGGAGACCTCCATGAGCTCCCTTCAATGCCTCCAGTGAAGCACAGCACAACCCCCAAAGCCGGAGGTCATTGCAGGTGTCCAGCTTCCTGCCGTCGAAGACGTGCCGGCGTGTGCTCCTTGCCATGATCGTTCCCTTACAAATCCAGGCTTGTCTGGCCGGGACCGCGCGTGTCGTGGATCGCGGCGGCTTCCCGGGTCAGGTCCGGCCAGTCGGCAATCAAGGCGTTATAGGCGGTTGCCTCCTTTGCATCCTGCCGCTTGCCGGCGGCGATATCGTAGAGGCAATAGGCGAGGTCTTTCACCGCCCCGGCCCTGTCGTCGATCTTTCGCAATAGCAGCGCCGTGTTGTACGACACGCCGTCTTGCTCATGGCTCCGCACGAGGTGTTGCAGACATTCCCACACCGTCAGATGGGTGTCCGTCTGTGGCTCCCATTCCGGGTCGAGCTCGTCGCGCTTCAGGATGCGCACCTTGCCGGCCTGGCTTTCGACGATGCCGGCCTGTCTGACGCTGTCGACAGCGATACCGCGGGCACGGGCCAGGTTGTCGGCCACGCCATAGTCGCCCTTGCCCGTGCCGTGCTGTTCGAACCAGTTGATGGCAAAGCGCGTGTCGGCGTCGAACTCGCCCTGAATGCCGCCGAGGTACTCGTCAAGCTCGGCATTGATGAGTTGCAGCGCCGTCCTGACGCTCATCGGGCTGTCGTTGGCCTCAAGCACGGCAGTGTAGCGCGAGAAGATGCCCATGCCGGGACCGATGGCCGATTGCGGCATGTCGGCGGGCGCGAGATTGGCGGCCTGAAGTTCGACGATGGCCGGCGGCAGTTCGCGTTTCAGGGCACGGATGAACTCGGAGCGGGCGATGGTTTCCGCCGTGGATTCCTTCCTGCGGCAGACGAGGATGACCGAATTGGCGAGGGCGTTGGCGCCCAATGCGTTCGTTCTTCGGCCAAGCTCTGTCCGCACTGGCCATGTGCCAACGACGGCGTAACCGGCCTCGATCACGGCTTGCAGGAACGTCGCCCAGCCGGTGGAACTGATCCCTTCATCCTTTATCTCGCTTTGCTTGAACGCATAATAGATCGTCGCCGGAAAGCGTTCGGACGATTGCGCCGCCATGTTGGCGATGGCGCGGCTCATTCCCTCCAGGAAGAAGGTCTCGGCGTCCTCTTTGCCCCCGTGTCGATAGGGTGTGGCGACCAGTTCTTCGGATTTGGGCGTCGCCAACATGCCGAACAATTCTGGATAGACAGGGCGAACAAGAGGTTTCATCCAGACGTAGAAGAAGTCGGACAGGTCGGCGTATCCGATATTGTCGTAATAGGGTGGGTCGGTTGAGAGTGCGAATCCACTTAGATCGGCGGTGTCCGCAGGAGCTTGAAAGACTTGTCCCTCCGGAGCTGCAAGCATCTTGGATAGCGCATCGACGTTGGACTTGATGCCACCCAAGAAATTTCCACTTGAGTTCGAAAATACATTACTTTCGGCAAAGTCCCAAGTCATTGTTATGGCCTGCCGCCCAAAGGTGTTTCGAGCGTGCTCCCTGCTTGTTGCCCATGTTGCGATAGTAGAATTGCGATCCGCGATTTTATCAACCGCAAACGCCAGATACACGCTCACCGCCTCGGCGTAGGCTTTGGCTCCCGTGCCGCCGTCTCGAGCGGTGTCGGGTCGGGGAACGCCGCCAAGGCGTCCGCCTCGATCTTCGCCCGCGCCTCATGCACCAGATCGCTGAAGGTGTTCAAGGCGACAAGCTGGCGGTCCGTGAACAAATCCCCGAAAGTGGTCATGCCGTATTCCACGACATTTGTCCTCCCGGGCCAATGGCAAATCGGTGTTTCCGGCTTGAACTGAGGTTTTGCAGAGAATGCAAGTTTCTCTATTTCCTCAGTCGGCGGAAGGTAGATTCCCCTCTCGCCCCATCGGCAACAATGCCATAAGACGCTGACCCATTTCGCCATCTTTGGCTTGCTTGCCGAATATGTTTGAACGGGATCGCTGCCGTCGACGACCAAGCAGCGTCCCCCGGCCTTGGTGCCTGACTGTTCCAGCCAGATTGCCGAATCATCTTCAGTGGCCGTCGCCCGAATGCGATAGGCGATGGTCCTGGCCCACCGATCCACAAGCGGCTCGACCCAGGCCTCCTTGCCCTTCTTGGTGAACTCAGCAAAGCTGCGACGCAAGCGGCACCTGCACGCCGGCAAAGGCCGGGTCGGGGCTCGGAACCGTCCGCGACCAGATCCAGGCGATCACGGTCGCCTTTCCGCCGCCATACTCTTTCGGCAGGTCAACCTGCGGATAAAGATGCCCGATGCGCTCCCACGCCTTCTCCCGCATCCATGCGCCGTAATGTTTCACGTCCTCCGCCAGCCCTTCGGCATTGCGGTAATGGTTGCGCTCCTTGATGCCGGGATGGACCGGCTCCCTGTCCCTGAATTTCGGCGGGAGCTCGATCATCGCCTTGCCGATCGTCACCGCCACCGGGTTCAGGTCGGAGCCATGGGCGGGCAGGCCCAGACGCTGCGCCTCCAGCGGGATCGATCCGCCGCCCGAAAACGGGTCACAGACCGGCGGCAGCGGTTCGCCGCAGCTTTTGCGGATTTCCGCCCGGGCGCGTTCCAGCACCTCCGCGTTGGTCGAGTTCTCCCATTTCACCGTCCCCGATGATGGCGAACAGCCGCTTGCGCTCGGCCTCCTGCGCCTGCGCCGTCGGGAACTCGTCCGGCAGGCTGGAGGGATCGTCCACCAGTTGCGCAAACAGCACCGCCCGGCACGCTTGCGCCTGGAACCCGGCCGCCGTCGCCCGGAGTTGACCACAGATGCGGTTATTTTCGGTTAGCCTGGTGTGCCTGATGGATGCCCCTATCCTGCGGAGCATCGTCGTTCGTGGAAGATCAGCCGGTCGAAGGTGCAGGCGACCGCCGCGCGCATTGATTGCCTCCGGCGGAATGGCAACCGGGAGTCGATAAACAGAGTTTCTTTCCGATGCGCGAAGACATAACTTTGAGTCATGGGGATTCAGCTCCAGTTCGCGGGTTGCGAAATCAGGCCTTGGTTTGTCCCCGGGCTTCCTGCGATGGATACGGCTGACCTTGCCTTGTGTCTTGAGCGGGCCGCTTTCACTGAGCCGGTTGCGAGAGTGACGTATCGCGTTCTCGTCCGGCAGGGGGCCACCAGGGTCAGAACCGAAGAAGCGCATCCATGACAGCCGGTCGCGGATCATCGACTCCATCCTTGCATCCGACAGATCATGCGGCGCCTGAACACCAGCACCCTGAACATCGACACCGGATCAAACGGCGGCCTTTCGCCCTTCTTCCCATCGCTGTGGCCAGGACCGTCCACCAGCAGCGTGCGGAAACGCTCGAAATCTGCCCTCCCCTCCAGAACCTCCGGCGCATCGCCGTCCTTGCTCAAGCGAGAAAGAGGACCGGACAATGAAAACAAACCCGGTGGATACCTCCATGGGCTCCCTTCAATGCCTCCAGTGAAGCACATCACAACCCCCAAAGCCGGAGGTCATTGCGGGTGTCCATTTCCAGATGCGCATGCGGATCGATCCCGCCCGGTATGACATAACAGCCGGTCGCATCAAGTGCGGTGCCTCCAGAGAGGTTCGGGCCGATTTCAGCGATCCTTCCGTTTTCGAACTGAATGTCAGATGTGTATGTGAGATCCGGTTACGATTGTGCCGTTCTTGATGGTGGCGGTCATAGTGTCCTTCCCGGACTATTCGACGATTTCTGCGGTTTCGACGACTGCGTGGAAAAGCACTTCAGCTCCTGCGGTGCTCCATTCCTTGCTGATATCTTCAGCTTCATTGTGCGAAAGGCCATCGACGCACGGGCACATGACCATGGCTGTCGGGGCCACACGGTTGATCCAGCAGGCATCATGGCCAGCGCCGGAAATGATATCCCGATGGGAATAGCCGAGACGTTCTGCAGCATTCCGCAGCGCTGCGACGCAACCCTCGTCGAAAGCCGGTGGGTCAAACTGGCTGACGATTTCACATTCGAAGCCCACATCAAGGTATTCGCATAGTTCTGCTGCTTCTTTCTTCAGGCGCTCAACCATGCCTTCAAGACGGTCCAGTTCATGAGAGCGGAAGTCGACCGTGAAGACGGCCTTACCCGGAACGATGTTGCGTGAATTCGGGAAAACCTCCACATGGCCGATTGCGCCAACCGCATTTGGCTGGTTGTCCATGGCAATCCGGTGAACCAGTTCCGTAATCTGAGCGAGGCCCCGGCCGGCATTCCTGCGCATAAGCATGGGCGTTGAGCCGGTGTGGGTTTCCTTGCCTGTTACTGTGCACTGAACCCAGCGCAAGCCCTGGCCATGCGTCACGATGCCCACATCTTTTTCGTTCGCTTCAAGAATTGGTCCTTGCTCAATGTGAAGTTCGAAGAACGCGTGCATCTTGCGATCACCAACCTTCTCGTCTCCCTTCCAGCCGATGCGGACAAGTTCTTCGCCAAACTTCTTGCCCTCAAGATCCTCGCGGCTGTACGCCCAGTCCTGTTCGATTGTGCCGACAAAAACACCAGACGCCATCATTGACGGTGCAAAGCGGCTACCTTCCTCGTTGGTCCAGTTGGTGACCGCGATCGGATGCTTGGTCCTGATGTCGAGGTCATTCATGGTGCGTATGATCTCAAGCCCCGCCAGAACACCAAGAATCCCGTCATACCGGCCGCCGGTTGGCTGCGTATCCAGGTGTGACCCCACATAAACAGGCAACGCATCCGGGTCCGTCCCCTCCCGGGTCATGAACATGGTGCCCATTTCGTCGACACCCATGGTCAGGCCGGCATCTTCACACCATTTCCGGAAAAGCGCGCGGCTCTCAGCATCTTCATCGGTCACCGTTTGACGGTTATTGCCACCTGCGATGCCAGGTCCTATTTCTGCCATCGCATGAATGGAGTCCCACAGGCGGTCCCCATTTATTCTGAGATTTTCTCCGGGTGTCGTCATGAATGCCTCCACATTTTTTTGACCGTTCGATAAAATTTTACAGGTTTTCCGGTTGGATTCTCAAGACGTAAAGCAGAGTGTTTCAAACGTTCCTCCAGGCCCGGAAATCAGCAAGGGCAGGCAAGACTTTGGCCAAGGCAAGAGCATCAGAAACACGCCGGCGCACCCGCATTCAGCTGGAAAAAGAAGAGCAGATCCTGGAGGCGGCGCTCGAAGTGTTTTCGAGCAATGGGTTGCGTGGGTCCGCCATCGATCGGATTGCAGACGCGGCCAGCATGTCCAAGCCGAATCTGCTCTATTATTTCCGCACGAAGGAGGCGAGCCATCGGGTGTTGATTGATCGCTTACCTGATACCTGGCTCGATCCGCTTCGCGAAATCGACCCTGAGGGAGAACCGATCGGGAAATCGGATCTTACGTCCGGCGCAAGCTTGAGATGGCACGTGATTATCCCCGCAAATCCCGGTTGTTTGCGAACGAAGTGCTGCAGGGTGCCCCGCGTATCGCTGAGACCATGGCGGGTTCTGTACCAAAAACAATCGGGCGGCAGTCGAAAGACTGCCGCCCGGAAGTGTCGCTGAATCGATCGGTCAAATCAATTCGCCTTGAAAAGCTTGAAGACCCATACGCCGCCGCCCTGGTTCAGGTATTTGACGTGCTTGGCGACTTCACCGCCCCAGAGGGGAACAGCGCCGCCCCAGCCTGTTGCAATCGCCACATATTGCTCGCCATCCATTTCCCAGGTCACTGGTTGGCCGACAATGCCGGTGCCGGTCTGGAACTTCCAGAGTACCTTGCCGGTTTCGTCATCAAGCGCCATGAAATGGCCTTCCGGGTTGCCGGTGAACACCAGCCCGCCGGCAGTTGTCATGGTGCCGGCCCAAAGCGGAGCCTTGTTCTTGTAGGACCACTTGATCTCACCCGTCTTGGGATCAATCGCCTTCAGTGCGCCGATATGATCGTCGTAGAGCGGTTTGATGGTGAAACCGGCACCGAGATAGGCCGCGCCCTTCTTGTAGGTCACCGGCTCGTTCCAAAGGTCCATGCCCCATTCATTAGAAGGCACGTAGAAGAGGCCAGTCTTCTTGGAATAGGCCATCGGCATCCAGTTTTTGCCACCAAGGAACGACGGCACCGCAAAGATCTGCTTGCCCTTTTTGCCGCCTTCAGCTTCCGCCGGATTGCCCGGGCGGTTTTCTTCAACGAAGTTCGGGCGCCCGGTTTTCACATCGATGCTCTTGGCCCAGGATATCTTACTGACAAACGGGGTAGCGTTCTGCAGTTTGCCGTTTGTGCGGTCGAGCACATAGAAAAAGCCATTACGGTCCGCGGTCGCGGCCAGCTTCTTGCCATCTGCATCGAACGAGACCACTTCATTCACACCGTCATAGTCCCAGCCCTCACGAGGCGTGGTCTGATAGTGCCACTTGATCTCCCCGTTCTCCGGATTGATACCGATACGAGAGGCGGCATAGAGATTGTCGCCCTTGCGCAGGTAGGAATTCCAAGGCGCCGGGTTGCCGGCTCCGAAGATCAGAGTGTCGGTGGACGAATCGTAAGTACCACCGAGCCAGGTAGCACCACCGCCCCATTTCCACATGTCGCCAGGCCATGAGGCATTCTTTGTGCCGGTCATGGTCGAGGGCTTGCCCTTGTATTCGCCCATGTGGCCTTCAATTACAGGACGGGACCAGACGCGCTCGCCGCTCTTGGCATCCCAAGCGTCTACACGGCCCACAATGCCGAACTCGCCGCCGGACACGCCAGTAATGACCAGACCCTTCACGATGATCGGTGCTGCGGTGTAAGAGTATCCGGCGCGGTGATCGCCCAGGTCCACCTTCCAGACAACCTTGCCCGTTTTGCGGTCGAGTGCCACGAGCTTGGCGTCGAGCGTACCGAAATAGATGAGATCGCCAAGAATGGCTGCACCGCGATTGACCACATCACAGCATGGCAGAATGCCTTCCGGGAGCCTTGCATCATACTGCCAGATTTCATCGCCGGTCTTGAGGTCTATGGCGAAGATGCGTGAGTAGGACGCCGTCACGTACATGACGCCATCATAAATAATGGGTTGAGCTTCCTGACCGCGCTGCTTCTCACCGCCGAATGAGAATGACCAGGCCGGAACCATGTTCTTGACATTCGACCTGTTTATCTTGTCGAGCGGGCTGTAACGCTGACCATGACGGCCCATGCCGTTTGTCAGGACGTCGCCGGTGGAGGCCTGATCATTGGCCAGATTGGCTTCTGTGACGGCGGCGGTTGCCGGGATGATTTGGGCGGAGAAACAGGCGAAAGCCGCCAGCGCCGCAAAAGAGATAAACTTTTTCATTTGGAATCCTCCCAAGGTTAGGCCCGCTCCGGGGGACGGGCGCAAATTCAATTCGAGCAGACTACGGATTATTCCGCACGTGTGAAATTGTACCTTTGTGCCAAGTGATATTTCAACTTCAATTCGACATATTGCGGTTGTCGGAATTGATGAAAAGAGCGTGAAAAAACGGGCGGTTATTCAACAAACGATCGGGTTCTGTTTTATCTTGTGTTTGCAGTTCAGATGAGCCTTGTACCGCTCTTTGGGACACAGACAGCAGTCGCGGCAGAATTGCCGTTGGGAACCAAGCAGATATTGCTGCATCCGGGCGAGGGCGACCCGATCACGGTCGGTACCGCCACATTCTCAGGAACAGGCGCCGAAAGAAAAATTCAAGTGACCATGAAGGACGGTCTGTTCAAGGATCACTTTCTTTCAATGCGCCCATTCAAGTGCCTGGAAGGCTCCGGAGCGTACTACTGCTACCTGCCTTACCCTTATGAGAATCGTTTGGCTGTGACGGCCGAAGATCTTGTGGACCTGGAATATCAGCTTCTCTTCATTCGCAAGCAGCCGTCGGAATACGGATCAACATGTGGAACGGGGTCTATTATCGACTGAAGCTCGAAAAGGGCGGGAAGATTACCGGTAAGCTGCACGAAGTTGACATGGATATCCTGGCGTCTCCACCACCAGCTGGTGAGTTCCGGCCGATTGGTCCGGGAGATATCGAACTTGGCATCCCTTCTTCCCACTGGCTTCCGACAGTCACGATCGAATGAGGCCTAGTGGGGCAATGGTGCCGGTGTCGCCGGCTGAAGAGTCAGGTTGCGATCCAACCACCCGTCGGTGCCATTGCGCAACCAGAGCAAATCTCTATACCCCCAGGCTCCGAGCCGCCTGATGGCGTTCCACGACATCCAGCAATCGGACTGACAAAAAACAACGATTGGCGCTCCAGGCTTTGCTTGAGTGAGCCGTCTCGCCTGCTCGCGAAAATAGTTTTCCATTTCAGCGCTCAGATCGCCAAATCCCACATTAACCAGCCAAACGGCACCGGGAAGCGACTTTCGCGGTCGTGTGACCAACCATTTACGTTCGCTGGCCAGGTAATGCGCATTGGCGTCTGGCATCACATCAATCAGGATCACCGGACCGGCCTGCAACTTGGCTTTGAGCTGTAGCGCTGTGATGGCTTCTGCTCCAGGCACGTTTTGGGGGATCGGAGCCCTGTACCGGTCCATCCGCATCCCGGTGAATTCATGAAACAGGTGCCGTTTGTCTCTGGCATCTGCCTGGACGGACCCCAAAGCCAGACAGAATAGCACCAAAGTGCCTTTGACCGCGCGCGAGAGGTATGGCTGAATGAAGTGGGCGATGGGGGAAGTTTCCCTTATTCTGAATCTGACGACGAAGGATGGGCAATGGTGCGTTTTTGTGCAAGTTTGATGTTCAGTATCGCGGTGCTGGTGGCAGGAATTGCACATGCGGGCGAGACGGTACGTATTGCTGTTCTCAAGTTTGGTACCGTCAACTGGGAACTCGATACGATCAAGCGCCTCGGACTCGACAAAAAGCACGGCTTTGATCTCGATATCATGGGGGTTGCAGGCAAACAGGCCGCGGCCATAATGTTTCAAGGCGGTGAGACGGATCTGATTGTGTCCGACTGGATCTGGGTGGCGCAGCAGAACGCAGCCGGACGGCCGTTCAGGTTCCTGGCCTATTCCCGGCAAGTTGGGGGCGTGATCGTTGCCGGTGACTCGGGCATCGACAATCTCGCGCAGCTCAATGGCAAGCGCATTGGGGTTGCGGGCGGGCCGGTTGACAAGAGCTGGCTGTTGATCCGCGCGCTTGAGCTACAGAAACATGGAGTAGATCTGGCAAAAGTCTCTGCCCTGGTATTCGGTGCACCGCCCCTCTTGTCCAAGAAAATGGAACAGGGGGAGCTCGACGCAATAATCACCTTCTGGCACTTCGGCGCCAAGCTCAAGGCGAAGGGGTTCAAGGAACTGGTGAGCACGGCAGACGCGGCCCAGGCGCTGGGTCTGGACGACAATCTGCCATTGCTTGGTTATGTATACAGGCAGGACTGGGCCACAGCGAATTCCAGGCTCCTGAATGCCTTTGCAAGAGCATCGAAGGAAGCAAAACAACAACTGGCCGCAGATGAAACTCTCTGGGAAGCGCTCCGTCCCCGGATGAAAGCCGGGACGAAGGCCGCCTTTGATGCTTTGAAGGCAGGTTTCAAGCAGGGCATTCCAAAAACGCGCAATGTAGACGTTGAGGCTGCAGATCGGTTTTTCCGAACACTGGTCAGGTTGGGTGGCAGAAAACTTGCCGGCGATGCCACTGGCATCAGCCCGGAAATGTTCCTGCAGCCGGACTAAGCATCCCGCGTGAAAGAGACGAGCCACATTCTATGGACAGCAGTGTCCCTTTGCCTTCTGCTTCTGTGCTGGGCGGGAGCTGCTGCATTTGCCCAATCAGAGCTTTTACCGGGTCCGTTGGCGGTTTTGGCACTGGCCAAAACTGAATTTGCATCCGGTGATCTGGTCTATCATTTGTCTTCCACGCTCATGCGGGTCGCAGCAGCGTTTTTGATTTCCATGTTGATCGGCTCTGCAATCGGTATTGCACTCGGTTTGTCTGACCGCGCGGATCGCCTTTTTGATGCCTGGCTTGTTTTTGCTCTGAACATCCCGGCACTGGTCACGATCATTCTCTGTTATGTCTGGTTTGGTTTGACTGAGGCGGCAGCTGTAACAGCAGTGGCACTGAACAAAATCCCCAATGTTGCCGTCACAATGAGGGAAGGGGCGAGGTCCCTTGATCCGGCGTTCAGCGATGTTGCCCGGGTGTACCGCCTGACATTGCTCAAAATACTTCGCTACATAGTATTGCCACAGCTGCAGCCCTACGTTTTTGCCTCCATGCGTTCAGGTTTGGCGCTGATTTGGAAGATCGTGCTGGTCGTCGAACTGCTCGGGCGCGGCAATGGTGTGGGTTTTCAGATCCACTTATACTTCCAGTTGTTCGATATAGGGCGCATCCTTGTCTATGCCCTAAGCTTCATCGTGGTGATCCAGCTGATTGAACTCGCCCTCATGCAACCGGCCGAGCGTAGATTGCGCATCTGGAGAACGGATCCGGGTCATGCTGGTTGATATTCAAAGCAAGGCATTTTCCGGCAAACCGTTGCTCCGGCCGATCGCTTTTGAGGTGCCGGCCGGCGCATTCATCAGCATCTGTGGACCATCAGGTATCGGTAAATCCACACTACTCAGGATCATTGCCGGCCTGGACGAAGAATATTCAGGAAGCATCGAAGGAAGGCCCACGCTCGGGATGGTGTTTCAGGAACCTGCATTGATGCCCTGGTTAACTGTTGTCCAGAACGTTGCGCTGGTGAGCGGTTTGGAGCCGGATGCAAGCGAAGTGACCGTCCAACTGGATGAAGTTGGGCTGACGGATCATATTGGCAAATATCCGCGCGCACTTTCACTGGGTCAGGCGCGCCGGGCATCCATCGCCCGTGCGCTCATCAACAAACCGGAGTTGCTGCTCTTGGATGAGCCATTTGTCTCTCTGGACGAAGAAACGGCAGAACGCATGCGTGAGCTTCTGATCCGGCTACATCGCGATCGCGATTGTGCAATCGTCATGGTTACCCACAATCCCGACGAGGCGCACCGGCTCTCCGACCGGGTGATAACCCTTGGTGGATCGCCAGCAACAATATCGGGTTAGATCACCAGAAGAATTTCTGATCGGCATCGGGAATGGCGACATCAAGATCATAACCGGAGTCGATCAAAGTCCTTGCGGCATCGTCGCCCCGTTTGGCAGCCTGGCCAATCCAGCGTTTTCCGGCTTCCTCGTCCCGCTTGACACCATGCCCGCGCAAGAGTGAAAGGCCATAATTGTATTCCCCGATGGAATAACCGCGTTTGGCGGCCTTGCGAGACCATTCCGTGGCTTTGTCGGGGTTCTGCTCCACCCCGAAACCGTTCTCATAGAGGTAGGACATCCAGATCATCGAGGCATCGCTCTCAGCGGCAATGCATTTGTCGAAAATCTTTTTCGCTGCGTCATGATTGCCGGACTTGGTGGCCGTGTAGCCATAGATGCAGGCTGTGGATTTGCCGCCCTTGAATTTGTAGGTGTTGGCAAAATAGTTGAGCGTCATTTCTTCGGGATTGGTTGTCCCGTCGTCTTTGATCAGATCCCCCACATCCGCCAATGCCAGCGGGGCTGACAGGATTAGAAACGTTGCAACACAAGAGATGATTCGCATGGATGCTCTCCTTGAGATGGCCGCGCGCCCGGTTAAAGTTTGCGGAGGACATTACTGTATCGCTGCTTCGTCCGCAAATGTCTGCAGATTGACGGTCAAGTCCTACTTGCCGTCGGGCAGAATCGCCGCACCCCACGGAAAGCGTCCGACCCTGATCGTCTTGATGGCTTTTAGCCGATTGACATCAATCACGGTGACGTCGCCCGAAACCCCATTTGTCGTGAATACCCGGTCCTGATCAGGCGTGAATTCCATGTGCCAGACACGGCGCCCAACGAGAATATATTTCAGTACTTCGTATGTCTGTGCGTCGACAACGGCCACATGATTTGAGGGGCCAAGCGCGACGAAGGCGTACCTGCCATCGTCGGTCAGCCGCACGCCAACCGGCTGAACGCGGTCCGGATGCATGCCCTTGATCCCGAACTTGATGACCTTGAGCTTCTTGCGGTTCTTCACATCGATGATCGAGACCGTGCCGCCAATCTCTGCAGAGGCCCACAGAATCGTGCTGTCCTTGTTGAACTCAGCATGCCGTGGCCGTTGATCGACCAGTGTGTTGTCAACCAGCTCCAGTTTCTCCGCGTCGAACCAGTGCACCATGTTGGTGGTTTCAGAGGTGTTTACAGCCCATTTTCCATCCGGGCTGACAGCCATGCCTTCCGGTTCCACACCAACGTCAAATTGTTTGATCACAGTGCGGGTCTGCGTATCGACAACGGTGACCACAGCATCATCTTCGTTGGCGATATAGAGGTGCCGGTCATTGGGATGCAGCGCAAATTGTTCCGGATCCTCTCCGGATGGCAAATTGTGCAGAATTTTCCCGGTCGCCACATCCAGAACCTGCACGGCGTCGCTGTCAGAAGCGCAGATATAGAGGCGCTTGTAATCACGCGAAAACACAATTCCCCGAGGGCGCTTGCCGACCTTTATGGTCTGGACCACTTCGTAGCTTTCTGTGTCGATCACGGAAAGTGTGTTGTCTTTCTCATTTGACACATACAGCTTGTGTGCGCTGGCATTGACCGCAAGCGCTCCTGTGAGCAAAAGACCTAACAGTAGTTGTTTCATCCCACCCCTATTTTCCAAAGTTTGTGCATTTCGTCTCTGGCTTATCCAGTCCCAGAGTATCAAGTTCGGTCCGCCGGTGCAGAAAACCGTCCAGCGGAGCTGACGCCACCATTGCGTTCGGGTGAACCAATGGTATGGGCTGGCGCATTTGACCATTCCATGTGCGGAAGCTGGCCTTGCGGCCTTTGAAAGCGGCAAGCGAAAACGCGTCGGAAAGAAGATATTGGCGCACATTCGCCGGATCCGGATTGCCCGTCCGTGTAACAACCTCACCTATCGATCTGACGGCGAGCCAGGCTGCAAAGTCGACGGCTCGCATACCGCGCTTGGCAACCTTTCCAAAACGCTTCTGCAATTGGGCTGCACCCCATTGCTCTATCACATGGGACCACGCCGTGGGTCGAAGACCATGGGTGCCGGCTACAGGACGCGGTAACCAGGTATTGTAGGCAATGTAGGGACCGAAGTCGTTTGTCTCATCCGCCACGATGACAGCATCGTATTCCGCGCCTTTCGTAAACAAGGGGACTTCAGCACCTGCGTTGCGGCGAAGGTCCGTGTCGAAGGACCATTGCTTTTCAAGGCGGATTTTCGCTCCGAATTTCTTCGCAGATTTCCTGATCGCCATCGCAAAGGCCATATCGGTTGGCCGTGGACCCTCAATCAGCAGCCAGTTTGCCCATCTGCGTTTGATCAGAAACTGGGTCAGCGCATCGCTCAGCATCGCCCGGCTTGGCAAAGTGTGGAAGGTGTTTGCCCGGCAATCATTGCTGCGAAGGCGTACGTCCGGTGCACCCGAGTTGAAAAAAACCGCGTCTGCGAATCCCGCATCGCGCGTAAGCTTCAACAGATCGTCACTGCGTGCATTTACAACAAATAGTCTGATGCCTTCGGCATAGGCCTGCCGCGCGCTTGCAACAATACCGCCGTCCACTTCAGTCACGTATTGATGCAATTTGAACTTCTGCTTCAGAAAGCGGCCAGTGGTGTTGTTGTCCTTGATCGCGAGGACGGCGCCTTGCAGTCCGAGATCCTCTGGCAGGGCAGAAAGACTGGAAAGTGTAGGCGGGAGCTCATAGGATTGCTGCATATAGGCAACATGAATTGTTAATGGCTCAGCCGCATGAACGGTTGCCGTCCATCCGAGCGTAAAGAACAGAATTGCTGCAAATCGCCAAACCATTTCAACACCAAAACACGTCGTCAGTTGCCTCTCTACTACCAAAAGGTCGAACCCTTTAGATCTGATTTTTGGACTAAAGTGCAGTACCCCGCAAGACAGACATTCCATAGTCATTGTAACAGGTTCGATAGGGCGTAAGGGCTTGAAGTAAGTGTTATGAAACACCGGAAACTGGTTTTCGCTATCGCATTGCAGCTTGCAGCGCTTGGCGGCTTCTCCTCAGTTGCTGCAGCCCACGGCGATGTTCAGCCGCAACCCATTGATACGACCGGGTTGGACGCTCTGGGCGACAAGTGGCAAAAAACCAATCCGTATCGCAAGGCTGGCGGCGAACAATTCGAGCTTGCAAAGAAGATTGGTGCGTCTGGCTACAATCAGAATTGCGCTCGTTGCCATGGTCTTGAAGGCATATCCGGAGGTCTGGCACCTGATCTGCGCTATCTGGAAACAGATTTCGACGGCGATGAATGGTACATGGAACGCATCCGCAACGGATTTACCCAGAACGGCGTAACCAAAATGCCAGCTTTCGAAAACCTCATTTCTCAAGAAGCGATGTGGGCGATCCGCTCTTACCTCGAAACGCGTCCTCAGGACGATTAGCGATTGACTTATGAGGTGGAACCGGCCGAGCGCACTTGCCTTTTCCCGGGGTGCGCTTGCGTCGGCTTATTTGTTCCTTGTGCTGATTTTTTCTTTCTCAACATCGTTGGTGCTGGCCGAGACACCCGGTGATAGCTACGACGAAATTATCGAGAAGGGTGAGATCCTGTTTGGTGTTTACAAGGATTTCCCGCCGTACTCGTTTCATGAAGATGGCAAGCTCAAGGGAATTGATATCGAAGTCGGCAAGCTGATTGCCGAAGGGTTGAAGGTCAAGGCAAAGTTCCGTGCTGTCGGAGCCGACGAAAATGTTGATGACGATCTCAGGAACAATGTCTGGAAGGGGCACTATCTGGGTGGCGGTGTGGTCAATGTGATGCTCCACGTTCCCTATCATCGGGAGCTGGATATCCGGAATGAACTGGTCGTTTTGACCGGCCGCTATTTTCAGGAGCGAATCGGCCTGTCCTGGAGGAAGGATAGGCTGGGTGACGCGCCCAACATGCTCATGCTGGCGGGTCACAAGCTGGGCGCGGAACTGGACAGCCTGGCGGATTTTTATCTGTTGGGTTTCCGTGGCGGTGCTATGGCCAACGATGTGGTTCACTTCGGCAAACCTGATGATGCTATGAAGGCGTTGGGGACCGGCGAGGTATCAGCGGTGGCAGGATTGCTCGGTCAGCTTGAATATGGCCGCCGTCATGCCGCAGATGTGATCGAAACCGGCACGCCGCCCATGCCCGGATTGCGCCCGGCGAACTGGACACTTGGCATTGCGATCAGGCATAATTATCGCCAGCTTGGGTATGCGGTTGATGAAATCCTGTACGCCGCGACCACCGACGGGCGGCTTGAGAGAATTTTTGCAGATTTCGGGCTAACCTATACGGCCCCTCAATAGATGAGACCGGGAGGAGGATTGAAGATGAAGCATTCAGGGACTTTGATTGCAGGTCTCCTGTGTATTGGACTGGGCGCCGGTACGGCTCTTGCGCGCGACGCAAGGGTCAAGCTCGACGATCCGTTCGATTCCCCGATGCTGGGCATGCACCAGGTTGAACTTCTCGGCGATCCGGCGAACATCACCTACAGCCCGAAGGTCAGGGTTTTTGCGCCAGCGTCTGCTGAGGACTCGTTGCAAGTGCCTGTAACCGTCGATGCCACCGGGCTCGATGATGTGGAAAAAATTGTGGCCTTTGCCGATTTTGGCCCGATCCCAAAGATCCTCACCTACTATCCCAAGACTGCCAAGGCGAAGCTCTCTTTCCGGTTCAAGATTGATCAGGCCACGCCGGTGCGCGCCGCCGTAATGACGTCCGATGGAAAATGGTATGTGGGCGGCACTCATATTGATGCCATGGGTGGCGGCTGTACCCAGCCGGCGCAAGCCTATGCAGCTGCAGATTGGGAAAAGACGCTTGGCCAGACCCAAGGCCGGCTCTGGCCCTCTTCCGGCCGGATGCGTGTGATTGTGGATCATCCGATGGACACCGGATTATCCGATGGGATCCCCGTGTTTATCATCGAAAAGCTGGCGCTCAAAGGCCCTGGCGGACAGACCATTGCCAATATGGAACTGCACGAGCCGGTGAGTGAAGATCCTGCGTTCACCGTGCATTTGAATGCTGTGGCGGCCAGGCAGTCTGTGCGCATGGAAGCCCGTGATAACAATGGTAATCGCTTCAGGGCGACAATCCGGGCTCTGACGCATTGATCTGAGTATGCGTAATTTGCCTGCACGAGCGGCAGCATTCCTGCTTGCCATCTTCTGGATGTTTGCCATCGACACAAGCGTTCTGGCCGCGCCAAAAACCTACGGTTTGAAGCCGGTCCGGGTGGCAGGCGATACGTATGTTTTTTTTGGCGATCCCCGGCATTTCAGCTTTGGCAATGGCGGCAATATCGTCAACACCGGTTTCATTGTAACGTCGGCAGGCGTGGTCGTTTTCGACACCGGGCCATCGAAGCTTTACGGCGAAGAAATGCGCAAGGCCATTGCCCGCGTTACAGACAAGCCGGTTCATTCGGTCTTCATTTCGCATCATCATCCGGATCATTTCTTCGGCAACCAGGTTTTTTCCGATGTGCCTGTCTATGCGCTGGAGGGAACTCTTGCCGCAGCCAGGCTGGAAGGTGACGGGTTTTCAGATGGTCTCTACAAACTTGCCGGAGACTGGATGCGTGGGACGGAGAGCACACCGCCGACCCATGTTGTGAAACCCGGCCCTTTATCAATCGGCGATCATGAGTTTGAGATCATCGCACTGTCCGGACATACGGCGGCGGATATGGCGATGTTGGACAAAACAACTGGCGTGTTGTTTGCCGGGGATCTTCTCTTTAACCGCCGCGCGCCCGCCACTGCACATGCCACGCTTTCAGATTGGAGAAAGTCTCTCAACGCACTCCAGATGCGGCAAATCGAAGTGATCGTTTCCGGACATGGACCGATTGAAAAAACAGGCATTTCGATCAGCGGTACTCGCGATTATCTGAAGTGGCTTGAAGCCAGCCTGCGAAACGCGCTGGAAACCGGTCTGGATATGACTGAGATCATGGACACTAAGATCCCGGCAAGGTTCAGAAACTGGGGAGCCATGCCCGGTGAGTTCCACCGCTCTGTTTCCCATCTTTTTCCAAAAATGGAACGGAAGTCTCTACCTCGCGTTGACGAGTAAGCGAACTGGCGCACCAGGGGTCGCGGAAACTTCACCGGACTTGCGTACTAAAATCGCGTGCACATCCTTTTGACGGAAGCAGAGTTCGTGCGCTGCCTGGGCACCCATCACCATGAAAGCTGTGGAGAGCGCGTCCGCCTGTATTCCGGACGGAGCCAGAACTGTAACCGAGGACAACTCTGTCGGTGATAATCCAGTGCGGGGATCAAGGATGTGATTTTGCGCAAAATCATCAGACCGTGGCGCGGAATAGTCACCTGATGTCGCCACGAAGCCATCATCCAGGTGTAAGTGCCCGACAGCCTGTCCCGGGACCCTTGGGTGCTGGATTGCAACCTGGCCAGACCCCTCGCATCTGCCCGCACGAGCCAACTCGCCGGTGTCGATCATGGCGGAACTAATGCCATGGCGTTTGAGGCAGGTCATGACGCGATCGGCCGCGTATCCCTGAGCGATTCCATTAAGCGTAATCGCCATGTCTGGAACCTGGAAACTGATCTCCGAGGAGCTCATGCTGATTTTGGCGTAGTCGGGCAGGGGAGGTTGCGGTGCGTTTTGGCCGAACAAGGCTTGCCAGAGAGGTTGCACTGTGATGTCGAATGCGCCTTGTGTCAGCTTTGACGTCCAGACTGCATGCTGAAGAACCTCAACAAGTTTTTGGTCCGGGTTGGGCAAGTAACCGGAAACATTGAGGCGCCAAACCTGGCTTTCCGGATCATAGAGCGACATGACGGCTTCAATGTGCCGGATTTCGGAAATGGCCTCATCGAGAGCGGCCTTTGCCTGAAGATCACCCTCGGCCTGAATTTGAAGGGATATGACAGTCCCGAAGGCGGTTGCGGAGCGCTCGAAGGTACGAAGCGGCTGACCGGCCGAACCAAAAGTAGCAGCGGTTCCAAGGCCCAGGCCCGTTGCAACAAACTTCCTGCGCGTCAAGGACTTCATTCCGCTGCCTCCGCCTGAAGCTGCCGGCCGCGTCTTACTTTCAGCACCAAAGGCACACAGGCATTTTTGTCGTCGTGAATCTGAACGCAATCCAGGCACTGAAAGCATTCGTCGTAAGCGATCTTGCCGCCCGGCTCGATTGCTCCGTAGCGGCATTTGACCTTGCAAAACTGGCAAGGGGTACCGCATTCGGTTCGTCTCGGGATCCAGTCTAGGATCCGGAGTTTGCCACCGACTGCCAGAGCAGCGCCAAGAGGACAGAGATACCTGCAGAACGCCTTGTAGATGAAGAGGTTGAGGGCGATCAGGGCGATCGCGTAGAGCACATAAGGCCAGTAACGGTCGAAGACCACGGTAATGGCTGTTTTGAAGGGTTCGATTTCAGCAAAGGTCTCGGCCGCGGTTGAAGATTGGAATGACAACCCCACAATGGTCACCAGCACAGTGTACTTGAGCAGCCGCAAATTCTCGTCCAGTTTTGCAGGCACGCGGAGCTGCTTTATCCTCAGAATCTTTGCTGCTTCTGCGGCAAACTCCTGCAATGCACCGAACGGGCAAAGCCAGCCGCAAAAGAACCCGCGGCCCCAGATCACAAGCGTGACCAGTGTTAGCCCCCAAAGGACGAGACTGGGTGGGTCCCAAAGCAGGAAGTTGAAATCACCGGATTCGTAGGTTGCCTTGATGACGCCGATCAAAGTTACGATCGACAATTGTGCCTGCGCATACCAGCCAATGAAGAGCAAAGTGAACGCCAGAAACGCCAATCGGAATATCCGGAGCCGTGCTTCTGACGCTGCCGTCCAGCGCTGCCAGATCAGGGCACCGAGCAACAACAGGCAAGTGATGGCGATAATGACAAGGTCCGCAATTCTCAGCCGCCAGGCTTCCATCCAGGGCGGGCCCGGATCGACAGGTTCTGCTGCCCTTATGTAGTTACTTTGCGGCCAGGTAACCCGTAACGGGAAATCCTTTGAAATCAGTTCGGGATAAAACTGACCTTTCTCGCGTGTTACGTGGAGCACGATATCGAAGGGATCTGCCGGATTAAATCCTGCCTGAGCGGGAATCTTCAAAAGAGTGATTTCCGCCTCAGGTACGCCATTGAGCCGGATTGGTCGCTCAAATGCCATATCGCGCACCGGGATTGGAAACCCGCCCTGACTGATCAGAACCCGGTCAGGCACCGATCCGGGCGTCCAACTCTCTCCTTGCAGCGAGAAGCGGCCGGTCGACATGAGCAGCACCATATGGTGACCGTCCACAGCTTCTTCCGAAAGGACCTTGAACACGCGTTCGCCGAAGAGCCGCCGGCCGACGGAGGGCACCAACGCGTCGCCAACAAAGACCTCCGCAAAAGCTTCATTCGGGCGCTCCAGTGCGATCTCGTCAAGCTCTTCGCCTCTTCCACCTTTATAGGCTTGTTCGTAGTCAGCATTGCTGAGGACGGTTCGGGTCATTTGGCCGGACGCGACCAGGTCGGCCCAGCTCTGTTCGCTGTAGTTGTCTGTTATGCGTTCCGCAGAAGCTCCTCCAGCCGCACCCATGCCGAGCTTCCCCCGCGCAACCTTTATCGCTGCGGCCAGGATAGCTTGATTGATGATGAGCACCGAAGCCGTGGCCTTGGCCACACCGTCAATATAGACAGCGGAACTCGTGGTCTTTTCGCCGCTGTTTATGTTCGAACCCACTTTGACCGGCTTGCCGAGCGTTTTGCCTTCATACTGGGTCACGAACTTGAGCAATGGCTCTTCGCCGACGCCGGCAAGAAAGACCGGTTCGTGGTGGGAAATAACCTTCACGTCGAGAAATGTACCGTCCGGTTTCAGGAGCACATACATGTTTGGAGGTGTGCCCGAGAAACCTGGAATCTTTGCAAAATCGTGGGTCTGAAAAGCCCAGCCAGCGAGCCGTTTGCCCCCTGTGCCGCCTATGAGGATTGGCCAGACCGGATACTTTGCGTCCCTTTCCCCCACGATCAGAGGCGCACGCACATATTGCGCGAGGCCTTCGCGCGCAAGCTCAGCGCTACTGGCTTGATTGCAAATGAAGACCAGCAGCGCCAAAAGAGCCAGGAGATTCAGTCCGAATTGCCGAGGGGTCACTATCCACGTGCCTGACGCTCTCAGATGAACACTGGAGGAGGGCATCAAGCAGCTGAGTGGATCAAGGCACAAGTTCAGCGCACCGCCATATGTGCCGGTTGGTAACGACTGATCTGCAGTGCTTTCCAGGGCATTCTTTCTCCGCGGAGCAGGCTCTTACGGTTGGGAGCCGCACTGTATCAGTTGGCATATCCAAGAACAGTGGACTTTTGGGCAACGGATTACCGGGCAGGAGCGCTCCTGCTGATTGCACACCACTGATCAACTCATTGACCCGGATCAAAGAGCGTTCTGACCGGGACTCTTTAATCCTTCTAGTCTTGAACAGACATTTGAAGCGAAGCAACCGCGAGCCTGGAGGGAACGCCAATGTCCGGTGCCGAAACCGACGACCTGCCTGCAACTGATAGTGTGCCCACGAGGCGAGAGGAGCTGAGAACCTTCCTCCTGCTGACCGTTGTTCTCGCGCCATTTGTCGCGGTGGTTACTGTTGGCGGATATGGGTTTGCGATCTGGATGTCTCAGCTGATTTTTGGTCCTCCAGGTTCCTAGATCATGGCGAACACGGAAAACCTGACACGTCTATCCGGACGAGCATTCCTCGGCGGCGGTTCCGATCAAATGGCAGGGAAAATTTCGATTGCGCCGGGATGCTTGGCTCAGGCAGGAGCAGGTTGCCGGTCCTGCGAGGATTTTTGTTCCGAGCGTGCCATCCAGTTCAGACCCAGGGTTGGCGGAACCTATTTTCCCGAACTGCATACAGACACTTGCACGGACTGCTTGGAATGCCTGCAAGCATGTCCGGTCGGAGCAATTGCGAGTTTAGAAAGGACAGTCAATGCGCAGCAATCTTGATCACTCTGTTCGCGGCGAAGATGAAACTCATATCACGAGTCTGATCGTCCATTGCCGACCTGAATTGGTTTTCCAAATTTCCCCGACCATCGAGCAAATGGCAGGCGCAGAGGTAGCGCGTGTCGAGGCATCCGGGAAAATCATTGTCATCCTTGAAACGAGGACTTTGCAAGAGGTTACGGAGGCTATCGATGAAATCCAGAGGGTAGAGGGCGTCATGCACGCCACGCTGATCTTTCACCAAATCGAAACGACAACTTCGCTCGATCAATCACCAGACGCAACAAGAGCAGATGCAAACGAAGGCATGCCAAGGGAGGCTTCAAGATGAAATTGACTCGCCGCGGCTACATAAAAGCCAGTGCGGCGGCATCTGCCGTTGCAGCTGCTGGCCTCGGAGCTGAAGCAAAAGCCGCCAATCTCATTACTGAAGCCGACAAGACCGGTCTGAGCTGGAACAAGGCGCCTTGACGGTTTTGCGGAACCGGTTGCCCGGTCATGCTGGGAACCAAGGAAGGCCGGATTGTAGCGTCTCACGGCGATGTTCTTTCGCCGGTTAACCGGGGCTTGAACTGCGTAAAGGGCTATTTCCTTTCCAAGATCATGTACGATGAAGACCGCCTCACCAAACCTCTGTTGCGGAAGAAAAACGGCAAGTTCGACAAGAACGGCGATTTTGAGCCGGTAAGCCGGGACGAAGCGTTCGATGTCATGGCCGAGAATTTCAAGGCGGCATTGAAGGCAAAAGGTCCGTCTGCGGTTGGTATGTTTGGTTCCGGGCAGTGGACAGTCCTGGGAAGGCTATGCGGCCTCCAAACTCTATAAGGCCGGCTTCCGCTCCAACAATATTGATCCCAACGCCCGTCACTGCATGGCGTCGGCGGTTGGCGGTTTCATGCGAACCTTCGGCATCGATGAGCCTATGGGGTGTTACGATGATTTCGAGCACGCCGATGCGTTCGTTCTCCGGGGCTCGAACATGTGCGAGGTGCATCCCATCCTTTGGACAAGGCTCACGGGTCGCCGCCTCAGTGCACCCCATGTCAAAGTGGCTGTACTGTCTACATTCGAGCATCGCAGCTTCGATCTGGCGGACATTCCAATGGTGTCCACGCCTCAAACGGACATGGTGATCCTGAATTACATTGCGAACCACATCATTCAAACTGGCAAAGCGAACAAGGAATTCGTTCAGAAACACACCAATTTCCGTATCGGAAATACGGATATTGGCTACGGTTTGCGGCCTGAGCATCCGATCCGGAAAGCGGCCAAGAACGTGAGCAAAGCCGGAGGCTCCAAAGAAGCCTCATTCGAGGAATTTGCCGAGTTTGTATCCAGCTACACGCTCGACAAGGCACATGAAATGTCAGGCGTTCCAAAGGTTCATCTGGAAGCCTTGGCCGAGCTTTATGCAAACCCGAAAACCAAGGTGATGTCGCTTTGGACCATGGGGGTCAATCAGCACACGCGCGGTGTCTGGACCAACAACCTGATCTACAACATTCACCTTCTGACGGGAAAGATATCAGAACCAGGCAACAGTCCGTTCTCTCTCACAGGTCAGCCGTCTGCCTGCGGAACGGCGCGCGAAGTGGGCACGTTTGCGCATCGCCTGCCGGCCGATATGGTTGTCAGGAATCCGAAGCACCGTGCACTGGCCGAGAAGCTTTGGAAATTGCCCAAGGGCACCATCCCGCCCAAGCCCGGCTATCACGCCGTGCTGCAGAATCGCATGCTGAAAGACGGCAAGCTGAACGCCTATTGGGTTCAGGTTAACAACAACATGCAAGCTGCACCGAACATGATGGAGGAGGGGCTGCCCGGATACCGAAACCCTGAAAACCTCATCGTTGTGTCAGACGCTTATCCGACTGTGACGGCGCAAGCTGCAGATTTGATTTTGCCGGCAGCCATGTGGGTAGAAAGGAAGGTGCCTACGGAAATGCCGAACGACGCACCCAGTTCTGGCATCAACTCATTGATGCTCCTGGTGAGTCCAAGTCGGACCTCTGGCAAACGGTTGAATTTTCAAAGCGCTTCACGACTGATGAAGTGTGGCCTGCAGAGTTGCTCGACAAGAACCCTGAGTACAAAGGCAAGACCCTTTATAACGTCCTGTTCGCCAACGGCCAGGTCGACAAGTTTCCGCTGTCGCACATGGACCCGCGCTACCAAAACCAGGAAGCCAGACACTTCGGATTTTACCTGCAAAAGGGGTTGTTCGAGGAATATGCCATTTTTGGACGCGGGAAGGCGCACGATCTTGCCGACTTCGACACCTATCACCAAGGACGCGGTTTGCGCTGGCCTGTGGTCGATGGGAAGGACACCAAATGGCGCTTCCGCGAGGGATCCGATCCTTATGCCAAGCCGGATAGTGGTTTCGACTTCTACGGCAAACCGGACGGCCGAGCCATTATCTTTGCATTGCCTTACGAACCGCCTGCCGAAAGTCCAGACGAGGATTTTCCGTTCTGGCTGTCTACCGGACGGGTCCTGGAACATTGGCACTCCGGTTCAATGACCCAGCGGGTGCCCGAACTCTACAAGGCTTTTCCCGATGCCGTCTGTTTCATGCATCCGAGGGATGCCGAAGAACTCGGGCTGAGACGGGGCGACCAGGTCAAGGTGAAATCGAGACGCGGTGAGATCGTGACCCGGGTAGAAACCAGAGGGCGCAACAAGCCACCACGGGGTCTGGTTTTCGTTCCCTGGTTTGATGCCAGCCAGCTGATCAATAAAGTGACGCTGGACGCAACCGATCCGCTTTCAAAGCAGACGGATTTCAAAAAATGCGCTGTCAAGATTGAGAGGGCATGATCATGCGGACAACATTCATCGGACTTGGGTTGCTCATTATGACGGCGCTCATTGCTCTGGCAGCAGAACCGTCAACGCTCGCCACCCTGAGAAAGGCGCCACTTGCAGAGGCCCCCGAAGCGCCGCGCATGACGCCGCAATCCAATACTGACTTGAAACAGGTGCGAAATTATCCGGAACAACCGCCTGTTATCCCGCACAAGATTGAAGGCTACCAGGTTGATCTGCGCGTCAACAAATGTCTGACCTGCCACAGCCGGACGGCAGTGGGCGACAGCCAGGCACCGATGGTGTCGATTACCCACTTCATGGATCGCGATGGTCAGTTCCTGGCGTCGGTATCCCCTCGGCGGTACTTCTGCAATCAATGCCACGTACCTCAGCATCCGGCGAAGCCCTGGATCAACAATACGTTTGTTGATGTCGACATCCTGTTGAAGAAGAAGCAGTGAGCGGCGCCATGATCCAGCAATTCAAACGCATCTGGAACACGCTGTGGCGGCCCAGTACCTATTTCAGCCTGGCGTTTCTGACGATGGGCGGCTTTGTGGCCGGCGTCATCTTCTGGGGTGGCTTCAACACGGCCATGGAGCTGACAAACACTGAGGCCTTCTGCACCGGGTGCCAAGAAATGCGCACCAATGTTTATGCCGAACTGAAGCGGACCATTCATTTTTCCAACCGGTCCGGGGTGCGGGCAAAGTGTTCCGATTGCCATGTGCCGCATAATTGGACGGACAAGGTGGCGCGCAAGATGCAGGCCTCCAAGGAAATCTGGGGCAAGCTAATTGGGACAATCAATACCCGCGAAAAGTTTCAGGCCAAGCGCCTCGAACTGGCTCAACGTGAATGGCACCGCTACAAAAGCAATGACAGCCTGGAGTGCCGGAACTGTCACTCCGAGCAGGCGATGGATTTCACCCGTCAAAGCAAGCGTGCAGCGGACGCTCACCAGAGATTCCTGGTTAAAGGCGAAAAGACCTGCATCGATTGCCGCAAGGGCATCTCGCATGAACTTCCGGATATGAAAACAACGTATCTATCGCCCAAGTCTTTTGTGTCAACGACAAGCGAACCTGCTGGCAACATTAAGCGTTATCTGGCCGAGACAAAGAAGAACTGAGCGTTGATCTAGGTCAATGCCTGCCGGCAAGGCGGGTGGCATCCTTCAAAATGAAGAAATGAAGAAATGAAGGAGACCGCCATGGCTGCAGTTGTCGATTCAATCCGAAGCGAGCACAGGACCATGGGGCGCTTGCTGGACCTGCTGGAAGCCCAGGTTGATCTCTTTGAGAATGCCGAACAACCGGATTATGACCTCATTCGGGAGATCATCGATTATTTTCTGACCTTCCCAGATCTCTATCACCATCCAAAGGAAGATCTCGTTTTCAGAAGGCTGAAGTCGCAGGACGCCGGAATTACCGAGACGTTCGGCAATCTCGAAGAGTTCCATGAAGAAGTTTCAGAGCGGCTCCATGAATTCACCCGTGCTGTTGTCAACGTCCTGATGGAAGTCGAGATGCCAAGAGAGACTTTCGTGTCGCTTGCCCGGGAATTCATTTCAGGCGAGCGGACCCACATGAAAGCAGAAGAAAAATACTTCCTGCCGCTGGCACTCAACAAGCTTACCGACCGGGATTGGGATGAGATTGATTCTGTCGTCCGGACCTTTAAGGATCCCTTGGACCCCGGCTCAATCAACACGCGATTTGTGGTGTTGTCTGAGCAAATGACAGTCTGGCAAGGCGCTGAGGCCAGATAGGTACCCTTGAGACCATAAGGGCAAAAGCCAGGTGCCGATGCCTGACAATTTTCGCCATACCTGTTCGAATAGGTGGTGGAGAAGAAAGGAGTGATCTAGAAACGGAATATTTCGATTATCTCCTCGAAAGTCTGGAAGACTGGTCAGAGATTCTCAAGGTCGATGAAGAAGTTTCCCGCGTCCGTGAGACATTTCGAGAAGCTTCGCTGGAAGATGCGGACAACCCGGATATCGAGGGTAGAGCATGGGCTGATCAATTGGTTCCCGACCAATGGGAACCTTCGCCATGACGGTTGCTGCGATTGCTGAGGCTCAGTGAGCCATGGAGCGGCGAGCGCTCGCAAAGAAGCGGCCTTCAATTTCCTCTGTTACCCTACGTCTCACGCCTGAGGAGCGGGAATGGCTGGAGGAGCTTGCTGATGGCATGACCTTGAGCTCCTACATCAGGACATGTATCTTCGCTGAGGAAACCAAGCGACGGAAACGGCGGTCCAAGAATGTTGTAGAGGACAAGAAGGCTGTGGCCGAGGCACTGGCCCTGCTTGGACAATCGCGTATTGCCAGCAACCTCAATCAACTGGCCTATCACGCGAACATCGGGGTGCTGATCGAAGACGCCGACACAAAGGCCGAGATTGCGGATGCGAATGCCCATCTCGCGGCTATCCGTACTCTGCTCATGCGGGCGCTTGGGAAAGCGTCATGATACTTGAGGGCAATGAGCGTGGCTACGGTACGGAGCTCGCTGGGCACCTGTTGAAACTGCGCGACAGCGATCATGTCAAGGTGCATGCGGTTGACGGTTTCATTGCTGAGGGCCTTCACGTTGCAGTTGCCGAAGCCGAGGCGTCCAGTGAGGGCAGCCGTGCTGCAAGTACCTGTTCTCGCTGTCATTGAACCGGCCTCTGGGAGCCTGCGTTTCTGTCGGCGAGTTTGAAGACACAATTGCGGCTGTCGAAAAGAAGCTGGGTCTTGTCGGACGGCCTGCGCAAAATCGTCTTTCATGAGAAGAACAGAAGGTGGCACGCCCATTGTGTGTGGTCCAGGATCTATTCTGCACAGATGAAGGCAATCAATCTGCCCCATTACAAACGCAAACTGTTTGATATTTCTCAGAACCTATATTGGGTCCACGATTGGGATATGCCGGATGGGTTCCGGGACAAGGCAAAGTGTGATCCGCTGAACTTTAACCGTGTCGAAGCTGAACAGGCCAACCGCGCAAAGCACGATCCCAGGGCCACGAAAGCCTTGGTCCGGCACTGTTAGGAGCAATCGGATTCCAAAGCAGGTTTTGTTGCCTCGCTGAAAGAAGAAGGCTTCGTGCTGGCCCGCGGTGAGTGCTGCGGATTCGTGGCTGTCGATGCTGACGGAAAAGTCTGGTCTCTCTTGCGTTGGTGCGGCGTTGAGACTGATGATTTGCGGGCGCGGCTGGGCAGTGAAGAGAACTTGCCCACCTTATACCGTAAACGCCGAACGCCGGATTTCAATTCAGACACTCAGAGCTGATTGCTCGTCAGCGCAAGGAACGCACTGAGCTTATCAAAGCGTAAGAACGGTGCCGGTTATAGAGCCAACTAAAGCGCGGCGTTCTCGCCTTCCATTAGGGTTACGGGCCGTCTTCTTCAAAATCAGCGAGCGTTACCATGAGCTGCTGCGAGAGCTCGAGAGCGAGGTTCAAGCACTCAAAGAGACCGACTCAAAAGAACAGCAGTCGCTGATCGACCGTCATCTTGCCGAGCGATGGGCACTGGAACGGGAAGTACGCCTTCGTGGTGCTGCGGATGACTTCCATGCCACACTCAAGCCCGCTTTCGGCCAGGATACGCGCCAACGCCTGATCGCTCCACCAGACGACTTGCCACTGACGCGCGCTCAGTTTCTGCAAGATCCGGAGCTCTTCCTTGATCATATCTCGCAGACCAGAGCGAGCTTTGAACGGGCGGATATTCTGCGCGCGCTGGCAAGGCGCATAGACGATCCCTTCGAGCTGAAAGAGGCAACAGACAGGGGCCTTCAATCTCCCGAGTTGGTCAAGCTTGATGGTGAGCCGTCACCAACCTTCACGACCAAGGACTTCAGGGAAAGCGAAGACAAGTTCCATGCGCTTACCAAAGCGATGGTGAGTACCGGAGACTACAGTGTTGCGGACGGTCATACATCGCAAGCAATTCGATCCCAGAACCGGAAGATGAGAAGCTCCTTCGGCGAGGAGTTGAGCGAAGAGCAGAAGGCAGCCCTGAAGCATGTTCTGGCCGGCAGCCAACTTGCCAGCATGGTTGGTCTTGCGGGAGCGGGCGAAAGTACCCTTCTCGCTACAGCCAATGAAGCATGGTGCATGCAGTGGGTCACCGTCCATGGGGTGGTCCTTGCGGGTAAGGTCGCCGATGGGATGGAAACTGCTTCCGGCATTCGGATTAGAACACTCGCCTCTTTGGAAACTGCTTGGACAAACGGGTGCGAGCCGATTGGTCGGGGCGATGTGCTCGTGGTCAACGAAGCGGGAATGATCGGTACGCGGCAACTGGCGAAGATCACATCGAAGATGCAGGAGATCGGTGCCAAGCTGGTACTGGTCGGTGATCCTGATCAGTTGCAGCCGATTGAGGCCGGTAGGCCGTTCAGAGACCTCGTTGAAGATCACGGTGCGGCCGTACTTGCCAAGATTCATCGCCAGCGCTTAGACAGGCAAAGCAGGCTCCCGCGATCTGGCGGTGGGGCGAGCCTCTGAAGCTCTAGAAAGCTACGTCAAGCACAAACAAGTGTCGAGGTGTGGAATCCGCGATAACGCCATTGAGGCTCTTGTCGAAGCGTTGAGGCTGATCATCACTTTAGTGAGACAATAGCAAAGCCCTTCAAATGAACCTATCAGGGAAAACCACTGAAAGCATAAAACGCGTCAAAACTTCCGTTCAGATGCACTAGATCGGAGACTTTGTGCCATGTTTGGACGGCTCCGTACTGTCAAGGGTTTTGGCTGATTTCGCCCAGGTGGTCGGAGCTGCCATGTGTTCGGCCCGTTTGTGCGGCGGTTCGCATGACCGCTGGCCATAATGCTCTCCGCAGATCAGGTCCCGGTCAAAAGCACGCGCTTGTTCGCGCAATGGCACAAATGGGTTGTCCTGATCTATGAGGTCGACTGGCGTGGGTGGGTTATCAGATCATTGTCCTTTCCAACCTCCTTATGCGGGGCCTGAGCCCGCTTGTTCGTTTTTCTCTTCTATACCGTCGGTGTTTTGTACGCCTCATTGCAGACCATCATGGCTCAGGCCATGCGCGCAATCTTGTTGGCCAGCGCGACAGCGGCGATCTTCGTTGATCGACGTTCCATCAGTTTGACCAGCCAAGGATGTTTCTTGTGACCGACATCTTGGCCCGCCTGATCACAGACAACACGCTGACGACGAGCAACTTGCGCAGATATCAGATTCCGACCTCGGAGATGTTGTCCAGCTTCTCCTTGCCACCGGTGGAGTTCTGTTTGGGCACCAGGCCGATCCAGACACTCATGTCCCGACCGGAGCGGAAGATGGTGGGATCTGGAATGCTGGTAACCTGAGCTGTGGCGATCAGCGGGCCAACACCCGGAATGGCTTCCAGCCGCTTGCTCATCTCACTTGAGCAATGCCAGGCATGCACTCGCCGGTCCGCTTCCAGGTTCTGGCACTTCACCAGGCGGAACTGGGCTGCCAACGCCATCAGACATTCGCGAGCTGCCGGCGGGATGCGTTCATCAGAGCCTTCGGCGATGATCTTCAGCAACGCGTCCACCCCGTTGCGCCCAACACCGGCAACGATGCCGAACTCTGCCAGATGCGCCCGGATCGCATTGATCAAGGTGGTGCGCTGATGAACGAACAGCTGGCGGGTCCGGTGCAGCATCAAGAGGGGAAGTCACCTGGCTCAAAGTCTTAAAAGCTCTAGCTGAATTGTCGGGAAATTTGGGGCACCTACTTTGCTTTCGCCACCCGTGCGCGGGCCCAGGCTGAGATTGCTTCGGAGATCAGGACCAAGACGATGATTGTCAGGAGTATAGCAGCAACACGCTGGGTTTCGATCTGCAACACATTTCGTTTCAAATACCACCCCATCCCGCCCGCACCGAAGAAGCCGACCACTGTCGCGGCACGGAAGGCGACGTCCCATGTGTAGATGCCGATGCCAGTGAAGGCGACCCGGACCTGTGGGAAGACGCCATAGACCATCACTGCAAGCTCGCTTGCGCCGGTGGCGCGAATGGCTTCGACCGGCCCCATGTCTATCGCCTCGATCTCTTCGGCCAACAGTTTCCCCGCAAAGCCAATGCAAAACATGGTGAGTGCGAGGATTCCAGCGAACATTCCGAAGCCCAGAATGGTCACGAAAAGTATTGCCCAGATCGTTTCATGCACAGCGCGAGCGCCCATGAGGAAGAAGCGGGCAAACGGATAGACTAAAGTGCGGTGCGGCGTCACGTTGTAAGCACCAAACCAGCCGAGCGGCAGCGCAAACAACATGCCGAACAGGGCGCCCAGATACGCCATCTGAATGGTTTCAAAAACCGAGCCGAGATAGTCCGGATCGGTCACATACTCAATGTCCGGTGGGTAGTAGCGGTCAGCAATCAGGGTTCCGATCCGCCCGAACATGCCGATGAACCGGTCCAGCGGAATGTTGAGATAGACGATTGAGAAACCGATGAAGACAAGCGCGAACAGGAGACCGAAGTATCGGTAAAGGGAGCCCGGGAACTTGAACCTGCTCCATTCGCGCGGGGCGCCGGATGCTACAGTTGCCGGCATCAGATGATCGCCTTTCTGGTGAAGTAGGAAACGATCTCGCCGAACAGAATGAGGATCAGGATCGCGACGATAACAGCGGTAACACCACCATGGTTGAAGGTGTTGAGCTGCCTGAAGAAGACCAAGCCGAGGCCTCCTGCCCCCACAAGTCCCAGGACAGACGAGCGGCGAATGTTGATCTCCCATTCGAAGATGATGACACTCACCATGGCCGGCAGGACCTGGGGCATAATGGCATATATGAACACCTGGAACTCACTGCCGCCAACAGCCCGGATTGCCTCAACGGGTCTTGGATCAAGGTCCTCAATCGCTTCGGCAGACATCTTGGCAATGAAACCGACTGACCGTACCGCAATGGCGAGCACCCCGGCCAAAGCCCCAAGACCCACGGCTGCAACGAAGAAGAGAGCCCATACGATTTCGTGAATCGATCTGGAGAGTGTCATCATCAGACGCGCGATCGGATAGGTGATTGGTGGATAGGGGCTAATATTGAGCGCACCGAACCAGATGGCCGGGATGCAGGTAATTACCCCCAGCAAAGTCCCGAGTGTTGCCACAAGTATGGTTTCAAGTGCTGGTTTCCAGAGCTGCGGCAGCAATGCCCAATCGACCTTGAGGAACTCGCCGACAGATGCCATCACCTCCCAAACGGAACCGAGGCGTTCCCAATCGGTATCGTCAATGACGGTCGTTTTCAAGCTCCAGAGCACAGCAAGAAAAATCAAACCATAGAGAATAGACCGGTTCCGTCTGCCACGCGCACGCGCCGAGATGACGGCCTCTACCCGGCGATCATCCGCCGCCATGCTCATCAGAGCACCTCCATGGCGTAGATATCGCTGAGCCGGTCTTCATTCATTTCAGAGGTCGGTCCATCGAACATTTTCACGCCGTCCTGCAGGCCGATAATCTTGTTGCAGAATTCCATGGCAAGTTGGACATCGTGGATATTGCAAAGCACAGGTACTTTGTATTCACGCGCGATCTCCATGATCAGAGCCATCACCTCGCGCGAGATTTTCGGGTCAAGACTGGACGTGGGTTCATCCAGCAGCAGAAGCTTTGGATCCTGCATCAGGGCTCTGGCAATGCCGACACGTTGACGCTGACCGCCCGAAAGCTCGTCGGCCCGCTTGTCCACATGGTCGCTCAGACCAACACGGTCCAGTACCGTTAAGGCCCGGGATATATCTTCTTTCGAAAACAGCCGGAACAGGGTTTTGAAGTTGCCCACGTAACCGAGCCGGCCGGACAGCACATTATCCATCACCGACATGCGGTTCACCAGATTGAACTCCTGGAAAATCATGCCAATGTCGCGCCGAACCCGGCGGAGTTCCTTCTTGCCAAGCGTCAATACTTCCTCACCGTAGAGCGTGATTTTGCCTGAAGTCGGCGTAACCAATCGATTGATGCAGCGAATGAGTGTGGATTTGCCGGCACCACTTGGTCCGATAATCGCAAAGAAATCGTCAGGCTCCACCTCGAAACTGATGCCTTTCAATATCTCGGGGCCAGATGCGCTGTAGCTAACTTTTAGATCTTCGACGGAAAGAATTGCCATCGGGTCCAATCAATCCAGTTGAGCCAGAAGAAAAGGGGACGGACTTTAAGCCTGCCCCCACAAGGTGAAGGGAGTAGAGGTGTCAGTTCTTCTTCTTTTTCCGTTCGTCCTTGGCCTTCTTCAGCGCACGAATGACGTCATAGTCAGCTGACGACATCTCGACGAAACGGTTGGATTTCACATTGTCGAGGAACTTCTTCTCGCCAGGAACCTCTTTCGACAATCCCAGGAATGTCGCCTTGATATTCTTCTTCACACTGTCACAGAGAGGCGAACGGTAAACGAAGGGGTCTTGCGGGATTGCAGGCGACGACCAGAGCACGTTGAAGTCTTCCAGCTTAACTTCGCCCTTGTTGACCACATTGTCGAACCGATGGGTTGCCACGAAGGCTGCATCAACCTTGCCCTTGGCTACAGCTACGGTGGAGAGCTCGTGACTACCTGTGTAAACGACCTTTTTAAAATACTTATCCAGATCGCCGCCCACATTTTTTGAAAACACAACGCGCGGGAACAGGTTGCCGGACGTACTGCCTGGGTCAACCAGCCCAAGGACGGTGCCCTTAAGAGCCTCAATGGATGTGAATTTGGAGCCCTTCTTGGTGACGAGTGCCGCCTTGTAGCCGGGTCCTTCTTCCTGCAAGTGACCGGGCTTCTTGGCATAGGTTGCGAAGACCTCGATATTCTTGTCGTTGTTGTTTGCAATCACGTAACTGTAAGGGCCAAGTACGGCCACATCAATGAACTTGCTCAACAGTCCTTCCACCACAGAGGCGTAAGAGGTCGGCATGAAGAACTGGATCTTCTTGCCCGTGAGTTTTGCCATCCGGTCTGTGATCGGCTGATAGAGCTGGAGTTCAGCGACGGTTTCTTCTGTCGGGATGATGGCGAACGTGAGTTCCTTGGGGTCTTCGCATTCAGCTGCCAGTGCCGTATTTCCTGCCGCCATGAACAATCCAAGTGCAGCCAGGGCGCTGATCGTTCCGACCTTTGCTGTCCTAATTCGTCTAATGCCTGACATTTGAGTTCCTCCTTTTGGTCTGCTCGATAGAGCGTGAGTTTGTTTGCCCGTTTTGATTATGCAGCGGCGGCTCCCAGGGCTTCGGCCGCTTGTAAGAATCTTTCTTTGCTACCAATGAAATTCTTCCCGCGCTCTCCATCAAATGCGCCATCTACAAGCCCGGCCCATTCGGTGTCGGCAACGCCGTGATCAACGGGAATGGTAGAGACATCCAGGCTATGCAGAAGATCAGACACTCTCGTGACAGCGCCCTTCAAATCCCCATCGAAGATGCGGGTCAGGGCCTCTTCACAGAGCCCGCCGGTTCCACGAACGCTTTCAATCACAATCGGTAGTGAGAACGAACAGGCGATGCCATGCGGCACGTTGTGTTTCAGCGTGATCGGATAAGAAAGGGAATGTGCAATCGCCGTCTTGGTGTTGGAAAACGCCAAGCCTGCGAACATGGCGGCCCGTGCCATCCGGCTGCGTAGCTCCAGATTACCTAGATCTTTCGCCAGCGCCGGAAGAACGTTCAGAACTTCCTGCGAGGCATAGACCGCATGGTTGGCGGAAACCGGATTGGCATTCACGTTCCACAAGCTCTCCAGGGAGTGGGAGAGAGCATCAAGGCCGGTGCTGACTGTCAATCCGAGAGGCTTGCCGCACATCAGTTTTGGATCGACAAGGGCGAGCTGCGGATAAAGATTGGGCCGTGCGAGGGAGTATTTTTTGCCTTCGGCCTCATTCCAGACTGTCGCCCAGCATGTTACCTCCGATCCGGTTCCCGCCGTTGTAGGCACTGCGATAATCGGAGTAGCTGAGAGGATTTCTGCGCCCTGGCCTGTTTCCAGAAATCGCGAAACATTGCCAAAATCGCCATCGGCCGTAGCAAACACCTTCACAGAATCGATGACCGAGCCACCTCCAAGGGCGATCCAGATGTCCGGGTTTCCGGCTTGAGCAATGCGTCTGGTCTGGGCATCCAGCAGTACGTAATCAGGGTTGGCGGCAACGTCATTTATGACGACCATCGCTGAACTGGCACTCGCTGCCAGTTGCCGCGTGAGATCATCGCAAAAGGCATCCGGATATGTCACCAAACCGTATGAGCGCTTGCCGATATGTCTCGCAAGCCTGTCGAAGCTGCCTGCTCCAAACTCGATCTGAACCGGATTGCTGTACGTCCACAAAGCGAACACCTCTCTTATCGCTTCCATGACGCTAGAAGCGTGATATACATAGATCAAATATATAATTCTGATCGATTGATGGAGTTCAGCCTATGAATTTTACGCAACGGCGTTCATTTCATGCAGCTGCTGAACTGGGCGGCTTTACAGCAGCATCAAAGGCACTTCGCATCAGCCAGCCAACGATAACGGCGCAAGTTCGCGAGCTTGAAGCGCATTATGGCGTTGAGCTTTTCGTGCGGGCCGGGCGAAATGTTGCTCTGACGCCTGTGGGGCATGAACTGTTTGCAATGACCAAGCGAATTGCGCAGCTGGAAGCTGAAACTAAGGACTTTCTCCAGGCTCATGGCGGTCTGCAAACAGGACATCTGAAACTTGCCGCCGTCGGCCCTTTCCACGCCACAGATGTACTGGTTGCCCTCAAAACACAACATCCTGCGATCCAGGTTTCCGTGCTCCTGGGCAATTCCCAGAGAACACTTGAACGGCTGTTTGAGTTCACTGCTGATGTGGCAATGATCGCTCATTTTGAGGACGATCCACGTGTGGATATGGTCCCTTTCAGCCAACATCAGGTGATCGTTTTCGTGCACGCAGATCATCCCTGGTTCGGCCGCAAGTCCGTGACATTGGCAGAACTGGAAGGTCAGGATTTCATCCTGCGTGAGCAAGGATCCACAACCCGTCTGGCTTTTGAAACGGCACTCGAAAAGGCCAACATTTCAATCAACCCGGTCGTTGAAATCGGCAGCCGCGAGGCCGTCTGGAAAGCTGTTGAACAAGGGTTGGGGATCGGTGTGGTTGCCAATTTTGAGTTTGTGTCCCATCCGCGTTTGAGCAGGGTCGAGATTTCCGACGCAGAAATTCAGACCAGCTATCAGATTGCCTATCTGAAAGAACGAAGCAATTCCCGCCTCATAAAGACATTGATCGATATTGCACAGACGGTCGGAACCGCTGACAACGGCTCAAAGGCCATCTAATGAGCGCAGCTACTGGCCGGCGTTAACACGGGGGCCATGCATCGCATTTTTGCGCTGCCGGATGACTCTCGTGTCTTCTTCAGAGCCGGAGTGGAAGGTGTTGAACCATTTGTCCCAGGGCATTTCAGGCGTTCCGTGGCCAATGGATCAACCGGTGTACCCAGTAGAAGTGGAAGCCCTTCCACAGGAGCACGATCCAGAATATGAGGATGAACCAGACCGGGTTGGATGAGAACGCAATGAGCGGGGCATAGCCGTTGCCGGCGCCCCAGAGGTAGAGCACCTCATAAGCGGTCCAGACCGGCACGCCCCAGGCAAGGGTCCAGAACATGTTGCCCCAGACCTGATCTCCGAGGAAAAATTTAGGACCTGTCTCCATGCGGTTCATGGCGAACTGCAGATACTTGCCCTGCCGGGAGAACGTGTAGAAATGCAGATGCAAGCCGCCAGCCCAGGCCAGCATCAGGGCCATGTTGATGATGAAGATCTGGGCGATCCACTTCTAGCCTCCGGCGGCAATGGTCTCCATTGAGGGAAATATCGTGAACCAAAGGCTGGCGATCATCAGGAGATAGAGGCCGCGGATGTAGATACCGAACCAGGAGAACAGAACGCCTTTCACAACCTTGAAGGGGTTCAGCAGATTTTGGAAGACGCCGCCAATCGGGACCGGCGGATGATGGTTCCAGATGCCGGAATCGGTTTTGCTCTCAGGCGCTTGATCGGTTGCTGACATGGCAATCAATCTCCGAAAGGGTCTTGTCACTCTGCGTTCAACTTAACCTCAGTTCAAGTTCAATAGTCTCCTGCAGGTCATTTATAGGCAACTGCCGGCAGCCAGGTCGCCAGCTCGGGCCAGTAGAAAACAATGAACACTGCCATCATCTGCAAGATCACGAAGGGAATGATGCCGCGATAGATGTGGCTCATTTCAATTTCCGGAGGACACACGCCCTTCACATAGAACAGGGCATACCCCACGGGAGGCGTGAGATAAGATGTCTGCAAGGTCACGGCAATCAGAATGGTGAACCAGACGAGCACAGGCTTGTCGACCACGCCAAAACCATCCACGACCAGACCCATGCTAGCGACCGCGGGCGTAATCAAGGGCAGGATGATGAAGGTGATCTCGATCCAATCCAGGAAGAAGCCGAGAAGAAACACGGCGAGCAACATAAGGATCACGATGGTGGTGGAGGAAAACGGCAAGGCCTTCAGAGCATCCTCAATGATTTCATCACCGCCCAGTCCTCGGACGACAAAGGCAAAGACACTGGCGCCAACTATGATCGCGAAAATGTAACCCATCGTGTCGAACGTGCCGCGCAAGGATTCAACGAGCATCTTCATGTTAAGGCGTCGGTAAAGGGCTGCCAGAATGAGCGCGCTCATGGCCCCGACCCCGCTCGCTTCGGTCACGGTTGCGATACCGGCAATGATGGAGCCAAGAACCAGGAACATGAGCACGATAAGCGGGACGGCGTCGAGCAACACCTGGCCGAAAATCTTCCAGTTGATCGGTTCCCGGTTTTCCGCAAGAGGTGCGGCTTCAGGTTTCAGGAAACTGTAGACAAGGATATAGACTACGTAGAGTCCGGCGAGGATCAGGCCTGGAAAGACGGCCCCCATGAACAAATCACCAGCCGGCAGACCGATCTGGTCGGCCATGAACACCAGCATGATGCTTGGCGGAATGATGATCCCCAGGCAGCCAGAGGCGGCAACAGTGCCGACGGCAAGTTCCTTGGAATAGCCCTGCTTCATCATGATCGGCAGGCTGAGCACAGCCAGCAGAACCACCGAGGCGCCGATGATACCGGTGCTGGCTGCCAGCAAGGCGCCGATCAGGGCCACCGTTACCGCTATACCCCCACGCACATTGCCGAACAGCTGTTGCGTGGAGGTCAGCAAACGCTCAGCGATGCCCGACTTGTCGAGCACGAATCCCATGAAGATGAACATGGTGCCAGCCACAAGGATCCAGTTGGTCATCAAGCTGTAAATCCGCTCCACAACGAGCCCGAAGAAATTGAAATCGAGCCCAGTGGCCGTATCCCAGTTGTTGTCAGAATATTGCGCTATCGCAGTGAACAGCACCGAAACGCCGAACAACACGAAAGCCACATGAAAACCGGTCAGCAGGAGCCCGGCGAAGACCACGAACATGGCCACCAGAAGAAGAGTTTCAACAAACATCAGCTGGAGGCTCCATGAGAATGTCTAATTTGGAGGACAGCCGCCCAGATGCGGCTTAGAGCCGAGATGGCCAGCAAGGTGAAACAGATCGGCAACGCGGATTTAATGATCCATCTGTGCGGAAGACCGCCCGGATCGATCGATCCTTCATTTTGCACCCAGGCCCAATGGGCGAACGGCACGGAGTGATAAACCGCAATCAGGCAGAACGGCAGCAGCAAGAGTGCATAGCTTGCAAGATCAATCCACAGCCGGACTTTCTCAGGGAATCTGTTGTAGAGAAGATCATTGCGGACGTGGGTCCCCAGTGCGGTTGAGTAAGAAAACCCAAGCAGGAAGCAGGCGGAATAAATGTGCCACTGCAGCTCGTCGAAGCCGAGACTGGAGACGCTCATCACGTAGCGAAGAAAGACCGAGGTGCAGACGATCACCACCAGCACCAAAGCGAACCAGCTCGCCGCGTTGCCAATGGAGATTATAACCTTGTCCACCCGGTCAGATAGTGATTGCTCACTCATTGCCGCCCCTTATGCACATCCCGCAAATTACTGATTGAAGGCTAACGAAGCACCGGCCTCGCCGCAAGGGACGAGGCCGGGTTTAATATTCAACGCTTGCCAAGGTGGAGCAGGATCAATCAAACATGGTTTGATCGCGGCGGATCATGCCAATGCTTTCCCACTTCTTGTATTCGGTCATGAACTGGGCGAAATCGTCCATTACCGCCTTTAGGTTGCCATGCTTGCCCATCAGTTCGTTGATGGTCTCCATGTAGGCCTTGCGCATAGCGGCAATCATGGTGTCGTCCCATTTCACGACCGTGACACCCTTGGACCGGAGTTCGTCCAATGCGGCTGTCTGGGTTGCGGCAGCCCGGGTCATGCTCCAGACGTTGGCGGCATGGCTTGCGGCCTCGATCTGCGCGCGTTGAGCATCGCTCATGGCGTTCCACTTGACCTTGTTGATGACAAATTCCAGGATCGTGGTGGGCTGGTGCCAACTTGGCATGTGGTAGAATTTGGCTACCTTGTAGAGCCCGGCGCGCAGGTCATTGGCCGGCAGCCCCATTTCAGCACCATCAATTACGCCTTTTTCCAGGCCTGGGAAGATCTCACCAAACGGGATAAGCGTCGGAACAGCACCCAGTTTTTTCAACGCCGGAGCAGCAAAGCCGCCAATCCGCAGTTTGACACCTTGCCAGTCTGAAGGTTTCTCAAGCTTTTTGGTGAACCACCCGGCACCCTCCGATGAATAGATCGCAACCGGGAAGACCTTCAGGTTATAGCCAGCATCATCATAGATCTTTTGATACAGCTTCATGCCGTTGCCCTGGTAGAGCCAGGCCATATAGACCTCAGGATGGGGCGAGAACGGGAAGGTGCAGAAGGGGATCGCTTCTTTCAGCGAACCGCCGAGATAGGCTGCGCAGGTGTAGCCTGCATCCACTTTGCCTTCCGAAACCGACTTATGTATCTCAAAGGCGGGGATCAACTTGCCTGGATCATAGAGTTTGACCCGCAGGGTCCCGCCAGAAATGCTCTTGAGCAGATCGGCAAAATAAGTTGCGGACGTTCCCGTGACCGGCAGGTCTGTTTTGAATGCAGACGGTGTCTTCAACAGAAACTTTTTATCTGCAGCATCAGCATCGCCGAAGCCGACGGTCCCGAGCACAGCGGCCGAAGCGACGGCAATCGCGCCTTGCCTCAGCTTGCTCAAAAAGTCTCTTCTCCCATTTAGTTTTGAAACATTACGCATGTTCACATCTCCCTTCCTTGAGTCTTCGTTTTTGTTGCAATACGCCTTCTATCTTGGAGCAAGAATTGCCGTCGGGCTTAGCACAGATCGGCAATACTCATGAAGAAATTGTTGCGCTGTGACGTTCAGCTTTCCTCCTCTTCCCAGACCTAGAGTCTCTTCAAAGGTAACTCCGGCGGGCTAGAATGAAATTAGAATGGAGCAATAGCCGCCATAACGAAATTGGATCAGTACCAAAGCCAATTTTCGCAGAGCTGCTATCTGCCCGCGGATGGAGTCCCTCTCTAAGAGCTAGGGGAATGCTATGACTCCGCAATACATATATCCAATATATATTCGTGATCGGTGAAAACGATTAAATCTATGAATATGCCGAACTCGCTCTCTCCCTAGCCAAACGGCAGAGCGGCTTAATTCATAGATTGAAACTCAATTACTGATATCAATAATATATTTGTTCTATGCATTATGCGCTCATAGGCTGCCTGAAATGCCGTTTAATTGGGCCTGTTCGGACACCGTCTTCAAGCGCCACACACGCAAGATTAAACGGTCAGGTTTTCCAGATCCAAGGATTGAAAATGCCACTACAAACCACGACCATCGGCGCCTACCCAAAACCCGAATGCACCCCGGTAAGGGATTGGTTCCTGGCACACCTGGATGAGGATGAACGCAAGGCCTCGGCCGGCCTACTCTCCAATTGGGCCCCGGGCGAGTACGAAAAAGCCCTGGAACGCGCTGGCGAAGAAGGCGAGGCACTTTTTCTCAAGGCAACAAAAGAAATTATCGACGATCAGGTGGGCGCCGGTGTGGATGTTCCGACCGATGGCGAAGTACGCCGCGAAAACTACATCTTTTATCAATGCAGGCGCATCAATGGGGTGAGCTTTGAGGAGGTCACCCACAAGTCCGTCCGTCAGGGCGCATTCGAGGCTGATCTGCCGACCATTGTCGGCCCAGTGAGCTTGCGCGAAACGCGTCTTGCTGAAGATTGGAAGGCCGCGCAGCAATACACAACAAACCCGGTCAAAATAACGATCCCGGGCCCGATGACGATCTCGGATTCCATTGCGAATGTTCACTATGACGGCTTAAAGCCAATGGGCGCAGATCTGGCTGAAGCGTTGAATACCGAAGTCTTGGTGCTGGCTGAAGCAGGTTGCAAATACATCCAGGTTGATGAGCCTGTATTTGCCCGCAAACCCCAAGAAGCACTCGATTTTGGCTTTGAGAATCTGGATCGGACGTTCCACGGCCTGCCCGATGAAGTCAGGCGAGTGGTCCACATGTGCTGCGGCTATCCCAACGCGCTCGACTCGACCGAGTATCTAAAGGCAGATGCGCAATCATATTTCGACATCGCAGCCGCAATCGACGACTCGAGTATCGATGAAGTCTCAATCGAGGATGCGCACCGTCACAACGACTTGTCTCTGCTGGAGAGCTTCAAAGACACGAGTATCATCCTTGGTGTTATCGCCATTGCCAAGAGCCGGATTGAAACGGTTGAAGAGGTCCGTACCCGACTGCAATCTGCGCTGGAACATATTGACTCAAACCGGCTGATTGCAGCGCCTGATTGCGGACTGGGTTTTCTGACCCGCGAAATGGCTTTGGCGAAGCTCAAGGTCCTATCAGAGGCCGCAAAAAACCTTTAGCTCCCGACACATACTACGGTTAATCGGTTCGGATACATAGACTTCCGAAAATGATACTTCTTCACCATTTCCGGTCGGCAGTATTGGGGTGCAATTTGGAAGCTGATAACTAGAGTGTTTCATGTGTAATCGCCTTCATATCCGGCTTCTTTGAATCAGTTTCTGCATTCTTTGGCTGGGAACAGTTCTCATATTTGTCCGGGGGATTTCCAGAGAGCATCATAGGTTCGGGCGGCGGCCTTTGCGAGGTGTGCCTTGATTTTCGAGAACGCCATTTCAATGGGGTTAAGATTTGGGGAACAAGGCGGCAGGAACAGGATCCAGGCTCCTTGTTCGCGTATGCCTTGCTCGGCCCGGGGGCTTTTGTGGAGTCACATTGTCCAGGATCACGATTTCGCCTTTGCGCAATGCAGGGACAGCTGGGTTTGAACCCAGACATTGAAGATGTCCCGACGATCCATGGCGCGTCCGGTTTGTGTGAGCGCGGGGCGGCGATAAAGGTTTGTGTTTTCCAACGGCCGAAGGGAGCGTGGCCATATGCCCACAGGTGCCCTGCGGGTGTGTTTACTGAGCTTGATGCTGGTGGAGGTTTCATCCAGGAACACCAGCCGCCCGGCGCATGAAAGGCTGGCGTCTATCGCGCCAAAGCCTGCGGGTGCGGCGCACATCGGAGCGTTTGCGCTCGCACGCCACCAGAGTTTTTTTATGACTGAGGCCGAGCCGCCGCAACCAGGCCCAGACCGAGCCTACATGCACCGCAACTCCGCGCTCTTCTTCAAGCACAAGGCGCGGCTCGTTCAACGTCAACTCGCCATTATCGTGCAGCCGCGCCCGCACCCAGTCCGCATGGCCCACAAGCTTGCCCTGGCCTGGATTGGCCCTGGCGTTTCGGCGCCAGGCTGCCAGTGGGTGCCTTGAGCTTCACAATGTCATTCGCAAATCGAGGAGAAACCGAAAATACCAGCGCCGTCTTCCGGTGCCCATGTCCAGTCTCAACATAACTCATAACCCGTGTTCGAAGTTGGCTCTCGTTCACTCTGTGCCACCAGGTGTCCGGATGAAACCGGTCAAGGAGATCCGCCGGACCGTTGCAAAAGGCGCTCAGGCCGCCGTCCTGATGGACCGCGCGCCGGGGCACACATCCGGCGAGGTGAAGGGGCCGAAGACCCTGACCCTGATCTTCCTGCCCGCCAGATCACCGGGGCTCAATCGGGTCGAGAAGGTCTGGCAATCTCTTCGGGAAAACGGGCTCTCCAACCGCCTCCTTGAAGATCAGGCAGGCCTTCTTGCCGCCGGATGTGATGCCTGGACCCGGCTCATGAAAGACCCAAGGGCAATCAAATCAGGCGCATCTCGCGATTGGACCCAAAACAGGCAAACCTGAGGGCTGTTAGTATAAGATTGCTCTCGTTTTCATTAACTTATTTAAAAAATGGTACAGCTGGGAGGAATTGAACCACCGACCTCCTGATCCACAATCAGGCGCTCTAACCAACTGAGCTACAGCTGCACAAGGGGCGACGTATCCATGTTGGATGCGGGTGGATACTAGGCTCAAAAATCTGAGAATTCAAGCGTCAGTTCGCCTTCTTTCGCAGTTCTGGGCAGGTACAGGCTGTCGCAGTTAACAGTTTTTGGAGCCGTTAAGCCTGTTTACCAATTTTTAAGGTTCGGCTGGTGGACGCCATACTTAATGGTGCTTTATACTGCAATCGTTCGGCGGCAGATGTCTCAGGCTCTGGGATTGCCATTGTACGATTTCTACTGAGGCCACAAGTTTACTGACGACAGGTACATGGCGGTGCACTGTGCGTTTAAAAGGATTGTGGACGTGAGTGCTGACACAACGGGCGCCCCCGTTTTGGAAGACCTGCAAAAGTCTCAGTATCCGGCGGTTTTGTGGGATACGGAAAGATGCAGGATTGTCTGGTCCAACAGGGTCGGCCTGACTTTCTTTGGCGCAGAGACCCTTTTTGACCTCATAGATCGGCAGTTCACAACAGCTGAACATGGTGTTGCGCGTATCGTCGAACTTGGCGCCGAGCTTGAGCCTGAAACCATTAGCAATGAGGTGCTGATCTTCCCGTCCGCCGGTCTGGCTGGAACTATCTATTGCAACTGCCGCGTGCACAATCTGCTTGGCGGCCGTTCCGGGATTCTGCTCATTGGTCAGCGAAGCGGGCAGGGCGACCCGGCCCTACCTTCGGACCGGGATATCCTGGATGCGCTGCCGCAGGCCCTGATGGTTGCCTCTCCCGTTGGTGAGATACTTTCCAGTAACAAGGCCGCTGCAGCCCTGTTCGGTGAAACAGACAGCGGAAATCTTGCCGTGGCGTTTCAGAATGAAGATCTCGCAAAACATCTGATTCAGCGGACAATTGCAGCAGGCTCCCTGAGCCTGGTTGAACGGCTGCCCGTGCAGTATGGCCAACGGGATATCCGGCTGCACAGTCAGCTGCTAGGTGACAGGGACGCCCGCCAGATACTCTTGATCATGGAGGATGTCACGGATCGCCGCGTATTGGAAAAGCGTCTGCGCGAACACGCAGAACATCTTTCCGATTTCATTGCATGTGCTGCCGATTTCACCTGGGAACTCAATGCTGAGCAGACTTTCTCGGATGTTTCAGAAAGCTTTCTCACCGTAACCGGACTGGCCGTTGAGACGGTTATGGGCGCAACCTGGCAGGAGGTCAGCCGGCAACACGGTCTGGATCCAGATGGACAAATCGTAAAACTGATGCAGGAACACAGCGCTTGGAAAGCCGAAGTGAACATCAAACCGGACGCTGCGCAGAACCGGGCCGTCAGGCTTGTTCTATCCGCAGTGCCTGTCTTTGTTCCGGATGGAACGTTTGCTGGCTACAGGGGAATTGGCGCAGCGGCGCCAGAGGAAGAAAGAGCGCCGCAGGGCACCGATACGCCGCCGCTCGCGCTCATCAATCAGGACGTGCCTAAGGAAAATCAGAACACTGCTCTATTAGAGGAGAATGAAGCAAAGCAGTTGTCTGCTGACGTGCAGCCGGCCGAAGTAGAGGCCGTTGAAGAAGCTTTTGAACAAATTGTGGCCAGCGACGAGATTGAAGAAACCATGCCTGAGATGCGCGAAGACGCGCTCAGTGAAGAAGAAAAGGTCACGTTTGTTGAAATCGGAAAGACACTGACGCGTGAAGCGCTTGGTGAACCTTCTGAGGCAGAGAAGGCCGAAGACGAACAGTCTGATGCTTTGCCGGAGCAGGCAGAAGAGACCAATGTAAGCGAGCAGGCGTCCACGCTCATGGATACAGGTTCGATGCCCGCGAGCGAAGAAAAGATACCTGATGCCGCGCTTGTAAATAACAGCGCAGAAGCCGAAACTGACGATGATGAGAGCAACGATCCGTTTGACCAGGCGATCACAGCTGTTGAGAATATTATTGATGGCCTGCCGGATGCCATCGCCGTCCATCGGGCCGGAAAACTACTCCACCTGAACACGTTTGCTTCGGCTTTGCTGGGACTGGAAAGCCCCGAACAGGCGTTGGAGAGTGAAGAGTTGCGGAGCTTGCTGGGCGTCTATGCAGACGATCTCTCTGAACCCGGTGCGGGGGCCGTCACGTTCACAAGCGCGCCATATGAGTCGGGTTCGGTCCGTTTGACGGCGCATGCCACAGCGATTGCCTGGCCTGACGGAGAAGCTGTGCAAATTACCCTGAAGCCAGCTGCGGCAAGCGGTGATGATGAGCCTGAACTGGGCTTGCCGGAAAATGTTGTGCATCTGGTGCGCGATGAAATCGCGGGCGGGCAAGTCACGCCGTGTGGTCCGTCCAACGCAGATCTGCTGGCAATGCTGAACACCGCAACAGATGGCATTTTGACATTGGATCACGAAGGCAAGGTTATTTCCCTGAATTCCAGCGCGGAAGCCATGTTTGGTTACGAAACCGAAGAAGTGACGGGCCGCAGCCTTGGAGAGTTCCTCAACCGCTCCAGTCAGGACATATTCGAGCGTTACATGGCTGTGGTTTCCGACGCTGGTATTGGTTCAATCCTCAATGATGGCCGCGAGGCCACCGGCATCGAGAAGAACGGCGGGGAGATCCCACTCTTCCTGACGCTTGGCAGTCTTGATGGCAAAGATGATGGTGCACAAGCGTGCCGCTACTGCGCAGTGCTCCGGGACATGACCAGCTGGAAGAAGACGGAAGCCGAGCTGGTTGAGGCGCGCGAGGCCGCGGAGTTGGCCAGTGCCCAGAAATCTGAGTTCCTCGCCAACATCAGCCACGAAATCCGCACGCCTTTGAACGCAATACTCGGCTTCTCAGAGATCATGAAGGCGCGCCGCTTTGGCGAAATCGACAACGCCAAATACTCCGGCTACGTCAACGATATTCACTCCAGCGGCGAGCACCTGTTGTCTCTCATCAATGATCTTCTGGATCTGTCCAAGGTCGAGGCTGGTAAGTTGGACCTGAATTTCACCAGTGTCGATCTGGGAGAAGTCATCATGCATAGCATCGGACTCATGGAACAGAGTGCCAGAGACGCGCGTGTCATCGTGCGCAACAGCGTGCAGGAAGGGTTGCCCAACGTTGTTGCTGACCAGCGCTCCATGCGCCAGATCATGCTGAATCTGTTGTCCAACGCCATCAAGTTTACGGACGCTGGCGGGCAAGTTGTCATTTCAGCGCGGCTTGAAGCTGAAGGCCAGGTTTCTTTGAAGATCAAGGACACAGGCCGCGGTATGACGGAAGAACAAGTGGCCCGGGCCATGGAACCGTTCCGTCAGGTTGAAGAAGTGGCAGTTGAGGACGCGCCTGGAACCGGTCTCGGGTTGCCCCTGACAAAGGCGCTGGCAGAGGCAAACCGCTCAAGCTTCAATATTTCAAGTGAACCCCAGGTTGGGACGGTGGTTGAAATCATGTTCCCCACCACGCGCGTACTGGCGGAGTAAACGTCAGGCCAGACCTGTATGCTGGGATGTTATCGGACAGTTTGTTCGGTTATGGACAAGGCAGCTTCGTGCTATAACTCTCCGTGCAAAGACTGATGCTCGCACGTCCGAAATCGGTGTGTGAGTTCAATGGGTGATCGCAACACGTAACTTAATGGAAGTTATTGTGGAGCGGTTCTATGAGAAAGAACTATCATCGGGTTGGTTTCAGTAAGGCCAGTTCCGGGCATCCGGCCTGCATGCAGCGAAAGCCTGCTTCGAACCCAACTTCACCAGCATTGTGCGTCGCTCCGCCCGTATTGCGGAAGTTGATGCGGAATGCAGCGAATACCCGGAATGGGTCAATAATCACCTCGTGGGCGAGGGCAAGTTTGCGGTGCATAGCGGACATCACCGCATAGCAGTCGGCACGTCCGTCTTGGGTCTGACCTGCCCCCCAGAATCTGCCTCGTTCGCCAGCCGCTTACGAAGCGAGCGGCAAACGTCTTTCATGACGCTGCCCCAATCATTCAGGGCGGTTTGACGGAACAGGAACGGGGCAGCCCGACGGCGGAGGTTTGCCGCCGGCATGGGATCAACCCTGGCCCGTTCTATAAATGGAAGGTCAAATATGGCGGCATGGGCGTTTCCGAGGCCCGTCGGCTCAAGGTGCTTGAGCAGGAGAACACCAGGCTGAAGCGCCTTCTGGCCAACCAGATGCTCGATAATTCCATCCTGAAGGACCTGTTGGGAAACGGCTGACGGGGTCCGGCTGAACGCCGGGCCGCAGCTCTGGACGTGCTGGATCGCCATGAGGTCTCGCAGGCCCGGGTCTGCCGCCTGATCGGGGGCGATCCGAAGACGGTGCAGCGCAAGGAGAAGAAGACAGATGAGAAGATCAGACAGCGCATGGGCGAGATCGCGGCAAACCGGCGGCGCTTTGGCTATCGCAGGCCCGGTCCGAGGCTGGAGCGCGAAGGGATACAACATGAACCACAAGAAGCTGTACCGGCTCTGGCGGGAGGAAGGGCTTGCTGTGAAGCGCCGGGAAAGGGGCGCAAACGGGCCACAGGCAGCAGAGCACCGCTGACCGTACCGTCACGGCCTTCAGAACGCTGGTCCCTGGACTTTGTGTCGGATATGTTCGTTGAGAGCCGCCGTTTGCGCATACTGGCGGTGATCGATGACTATACCCGCGAAGGCCTGTGTCTGGTGGCCGATAGGTCCTTGTCAGGCGAACGTGTGGCCCGGGAACCGGACCGCCTGATCAGGCTCTATGGCAAGCCGGACCCGGTCGTGAGCGACAACGGTACCGAACGCACCTCCAGAGCCCCTCCTGGAATGGCAGAATGAGAGCGGTGTGGGCTGGCCTTGCATTGAGCCGGGAAAGCCAATGCAGACCGGGTTTGTGGAAAGTTTCAACGGGCGCTTGCGTGATGAGCTGCTGAACGAAGAGGTCTTTGTCGGTCTCGCTGAGGCCCGGCGAGCCCTGGAACTGTGGAGATATGATGACAACAACATCAGACCCCCTTCAGCACATGGAGGCAAACTCCCCTCAACCGCGGGCAGCGCGCTAGAGTTGTGGGATACTCCACTCCCCGCGCGCTCGATAACAGCAACCAGATGATGTATGAGGAAACAGGACCCTTCCTATGAACACGGGACCCATGGGGGGCAGGTCAGGTCAATTTCCGCAATTCCATGATTTTGTTGAAACCACCCCGGCGACAATCAACTTGCAGTTGACCTTCATTATAAAAGCAGAATGTCCAAAAGGTCCCGCCTAGAAGGACCACTTCCGGGATTTGGAGATCAGGAAGTCCCTGAACACGGCCACGCGCTTTGAGGCGCGCATTTCTTCTGCGTAGGCGAGGTAGGTGTCGAACTCCGGCGGGTCCACATCCAGGCTGATCATCACCAGGTTTGTGTCCGCGCCCACGATATAGTCCGGAATGGTGGTGATCCCGATCCCCATTTGCGCCGCCCGGCGCAAGCCGTAGACGTTATTGATCGTGAGCACGGGAGTGCGGGAATGTTTGCTGTCGCCTCCGGCGGTTAGCAACCAGTCGATATCCGCTAGGTAATTGGGGGGTGTGCCAAAGCCGAGGATACGGTGATTGTCCAGATCCTTGACCGTTTTTGGCATGCCGTACTGGCGAAGATATTCCGGTGCCGCATAGGCGTGGTTGTGCACCGTAAAGAGTTTGCGCTGGATAATGTCTGGTTCGGTCGGCCGGTGCAGACGGATGCCGATATCAGCCTCGCGCATACCAAGATCGAGGTCCCGGTCGCTGAGCAGCAACTCCACGTTGATATCCGGGTAGAGATCGATGAATTCCGGCAAATGCGGTGTCAGCCAGATCGATCCCACGCCCACAGTTGTGGTGATTTTCAGGGGACCTTGCGGTTTTTCACGCGAATCCATCAGACGCGTCTGCGCGGTCTTCAGCTGTGCAAACACGTCATGCGCGGTGCGGTAGAGGATCTCGCCTTGCTCGGTCAAAATCAGCCCGCGCGCATGCCTGTGGAAGAGGGGAACCTTGAGGTTCTGCTCCAGGCCGCTGATCTGGCGGCTGACGGCAGACTGGCTGAGGCCGAGCTCCTCGCCGGCGTGGGTGAAGCTTCCAGCTTCGGCAACTGCGTGAAACACGCGCAGCTTGTCCCAGTCCATGTTTGCCTCCAGACCCGCTTGCGGGGTGCTCAGAATTTATTCTGCGGCTTCTGACTGTACGTCCACCTGATGAGCCACAAACTTCTCAGCTTCCAGCGCGCCCATGCAGCCCATACCGGCGGCCGTGACAGCCTGACGGAAGATATCGTCGGTCACATCACCGGCCGCAAAGACGCCAGGAATTGAGGTGGCCGTTGAATCCGGGGCGGTGACCAGATAGCCGCCTTGTTTGGTTTCAAGCTGGCCGGTGAAGAGCTCGGTGGAGGGCGCGTGTCCAATGGCGATGAAAATGCCGTCCAAGGCAACTTCCTCGACCTCGTCCGTCTTCACATTGCGCAGTTTTGCACCGGTCACACCAAGAGGGTTTTCATCGCCTAGCACTTCATCAAGAACAGTGTCCCAGCGCACGGTGATTTTCTCGTGGTTCAACAGCCTGTGCTGCAGGATCTTTTCGGAACGGAGTTCGTCGCGCCGGTGCACAAGCACCACTTCGGAGGCAAAGTTTGTGAGATAGAGGGCTTCTTCCACGGCCGTATTGCCGCCGCCCACCACGATCACCTTCTTGCCGCGATAGAAGAATCCGTCGCATGTGGCGCAGGCCGAAACACCGAAGCCCTTGAACTTCTCTTCTGTCTCCATCCCGAGCCATTTTGCCTGGGCGCCGGTGCAGAGAATCAGGCTGTCGCAGGTGTAGGTGTTTCCGCCGTCGCCCGTCAGTTTGAACGGCCGCTGGGAAAGGTCTGCCTTGGCGATGTGATCTGAGACGATCTTTGTGCCCACATGTTCCGCCTGACCGCGCATCTGTTCCATTAACCAGGGGCCCTGGATGACTTCCGCAAATCCGGGATAGTTTTCCACTTCGGTGGTGATTGTAAGCTGGCCGCCTGGCTGGAGGCCCTCGATCATCAGCGGCTCCAGCATAGCCCGCGCTGCATAGATCGCAGCGGTATAGCCGGCGGGGCCGGAGCCAAGAACAAGAACCTTCGCGTGTGTTTGTGCCATCAGATGCTCCACCGGCCGCCAGTGCAGGCCATTTTGCAGTTAAAACCTGCTCCCCAACATCTAGGGAGCGTCAAGCCGAATGTCCATGATCAGTGCCCGGACCAGCCAATTTCTCGAAGGGCAGAGTGTAGCCGAAACAGCGCGGCAGCCGAAAGCCTGGGGCAGGGGTTGTCCACGGGCGGGTTAGGGGGCTCAATGCGCGAAATGTGATCTGCTTCATTTGGTGCATTCGGGAAACCAGCTGATGGAATTGTGCAAATTTTCGCTGCTATCGAGCGAGTGGACTGATGGGTTTCGGCAGTAGAGTGGAAGGCATTGTCACGGTAACTCGTCGTCGAAGCTATGACGTGCTATCCGAGACTGATGGGCACCATATCTTATTGTCGTCATCGCTTTCCCTCAAAAATCATTCAGCATGCGGTTTGGTTGTATTTCCGGTTTCCACTCAGCTTTCGCAATGTTGAGAACCTTATGGCTGAGCGTGGGGTCGATGTTTCATACGAAACAGTCCGGCGTTGGGCACTGAAGTTCGGATTGGACTATGCCGGCAGGTTGAGGGGAACACGCACGCACTCCGACGGTCGGTGGCACCTGGATGAGATGTTTGTCTCCATCAACGGCAAACGAATGTATCTGTGGCGGGCGGTAGATAGCGAGGGCGAAGTGCTTGATATTCTGGTTCAATCGCGCAGAAACAAGAAAGCCGCGCTCAAACTGATGCGCAAATTGCTGAAGAAGCAGGGCTATGTGCCCTGCGAAGTAGTGACTGACAAACTCCCGTCTTACGGGGCAGCGTTGAGAGATCTCGGCATGCAGGACAAACACGTCACCAGAGGGCGAAGTAACAACAGGGCGGAGAATTCCCATCTTCCGGTTCGGCAGCGCGAGCGACGAATGCTACGGTTTAAGTCTGCTGGATCTGCGCAGCGTTTCCTCTCCATTCATTCCGCGATCTACAATGTCTTCAACGTCCAACGCCACCTGATTTCATGAAACGCGCTTCGCCAGTTCCGAGGCGAGGCGATGAACTCGTGGCAGACGGTGACCGCCGCCGCTTGACAGGCGAGTACTTAGGAAATTCGTGCGACCGCTGTTCTTTAACATGTCAGCACCAATCGTGAGAACAGTATTGGCTGCCCCTGTCCGTGTGGTGAATGCAGCCTTGTGGTGGCTGCCTCAGCGCAACGGCCATCTCCAATGCGCGGATCGCCAGATCCCGCTTCATCCGATTGTTGACCGCCCAGCCGATGACGCGCCGGGAATGTAGATCCAGGATCACGGCAAGGTAGAGCCAACCTTCACGAGTCCACACATAGCTGAGGTCGCCCGCCCATTTCCGATTGGACCGATCCGCGTGGAAATCCCGGTTCAGCAAATTGGGCGTGATGTTGAAGGCGTGGTTGCTATCAGTCGTTACCTTGTATTTCTTCGACCTTTCAACACGTATGCTGTTTTGACGCATTAGCCGACCGACACGGCGATGTCCGACGTTCAGGCCCAGTTCCTTTAACTCCTCCGTCATCCTCGGCCGCCCATAGCTACCAAGGCTGAGCCGCGATTGTTCCTTGATGTGGGCCAGGACAACCATGTCTGTGCGCTGTTTGTGGCTGGCCGGGTGACTGCGATAGGCTCGCAGCCCTCGTGAACTGACGCCCATCACCTTGCACATGCGTTCCGTAGAAAAGGCAAAACTGTGTTCTTCGATAAACCTAAACCTCATGGCTTTTGCCCCGCGAAGAACTGCGTTGCCTTTTTAGGATTTCCCTCTCCTCCTTAAGGATACGGTTCTCTCGCCGAAGTCGTTCATTCTCACGGGCAAGATCACGATCCTCCCTGGAAACCACATCTGTATCACGATGTGCCGTCACACATTTGTTCAGCGTCGAAAGCCCAACACCCAAATCCGATGCTACCTGCTTGCGTGTCAGCCCGCTGGTCAGCGCAATCCGCACCGCATCAACGCGAAATTCATCCGTGCGTTTCAGTCCCATAGTTCGTTTCCTTTGCTGCATTAAATGCTATCAAAGGAGCGGCATCAAACCGCGACAGGTCCACTCATCCCGGGACCAAACATTTAGAGACGTGCATCTCGAATTGCTGAGATGAGTTTCTCTAACTCCCACCGAGTTGTAAAACGATGCTCGACGCAATACTCTCTTTCCCGAACGCTTGGGTCGATACATGAGAGGACCAGTTCTTCCAGAGCCGATTCCGCTTTCTTCTCACCGCCAGTGATCATTGGAATGAAGCGTTTGATGAACTCGGTGGTGTCTGACTGCACCACGATCACTGTATCCCATGCCGGGATCACAAACAGCGCCTGATTGCCCAGACCCCATCCCCAAAAGGTGCCTTCAGGTAAATCGCTTTGTGGGTGGGGGAGCCACCAAAGATCACCATGCCCCCATCTGAGATCGTTCCTTCCGGTTTCTGTATACCCGGTGACGATACGCTCGATCCATGATGATGGCAGAATCTGCCGGTTCTTTAGTCGGCCCCCCTCAAGGTAAATCTGTCCAAAAGTCGCAAGATCGCGGGCTGACATTTGAAACGCTGCCGATCTGTGTTCTGACCGCCTCGGATCGCTAATGTAGGAAACAGCTTCGATTTCGAAATTTCCCATCCCTGCCGGTTCTGCGATGCCGCTCAAAAACGCCTCCGCTACGGATAAGCCGGTGCGTTTTTCAAAAATTGTGGTTAGGGCGTTGTAATCCCAATTGTTGTAGGCCCAGATTGTTCCCGGCTGGATTTCGCCGTTGCCCAGACGGCGGTTTTTCTCTGCGGTCAATCCACCTTCTGCGGCGGCGGGGTGGTTAATCCCGGAGGTGCTTTTGAGTAGATGATTGACCGTTGCTGACCTTTGTATGTCCGACAAAGATATCGGAGAATCGTCAATGCCCAACTCCAGCAGAGTCGCATCGAGTGGCACTTGATCTGCGCCGTTACCCATATGCTGACCGACAACAGCGCTAAGAAATATCTTTCGAATTGAATGGACGTTGTAGGACTTCGAAAGATCGCCAAACGAACCAACATATTGACCACCGGTGACGATAATGAATGAGTCGGTACTCAATGTGGCAGCGTAGTCGAACACCGCATCCAGTCCCTTCGGCTTCCAGCCCAATTTCATGCTCTCTGCGGCATCAAGCCGTGCCACGTCGATTGTTCTGGCAGACCGGACTTGGAGTCTCAATCCACGCTCCCCGGCCTGTATGAGATTGGTCAGCACTAATCCGGCGATCAGCACGATAGCCAATACAAACAACAAATAGCGGTTTTTCATGCGGTGTGATCTCCTAGTAGGTCAGTCATTTGAGGTTGATTTTTCAGCATTCAACTGGGCGCTCCTAGGCCGCAAAACCCGATAATGGAGCCGCGCATAACGTGCCAATTGGGTCATTGCTTTGCGGAGTGAGAACACCAGCAATACAATGCCGCCGATACAGGAGGTTAGGAGTACGACGCTGCGGAACAGAAGATAGGTCGGCGATCCTTCGGCCGGATCATAGCTGAATGACACAAGGTCGAGCAGCGTACCGATGCCGATCACACCTAAGAGTGAAAGTACAAAGAACAGGACCAAGGTGATCAGTCCGAGTACCAGCAAGGCCGGTAGCAGAATTATGACGTCAGCTACGGCCAGACCGCCCAAGGCGAGCACGGCCTTCCAGAGGTTTGCGGGTGTGCGATATGCTTCCCACCTGCGCAAACCCATTTCAGTGCGTAGTTCTTGTGCCAATCGCCGAGGGTCGCCATGAGCCGCGACGACTTCGCCAATGCTTCTGCCTGCCGTAAGTGCTTCATCGAAGTAGGACCGATAGTCCTCGATGATTTCATCAACGTCGCGTACCGGCACATCTCCCAACTCACGACGAAGGTTTTCAAGAAATTCTTCCTGGCTCACGGGTTATCTCCTAGTATCTCATTGACGGCTGTCATGAAGGCTATCCAACCGCTCTTCTGTGTTTCAAATACTTGTCGTCCAGCGTCTGTCAGCTGGTAGTATTTTCGCGATGGACCACTGCTGGATTCGACAAGATGAGACTCCACCAGACCATCCTTCTGCATCCGGCGCATCAGTGGATAGATTGTGCTCTCACCTATTCCGACGGCGTCCGCAAGTGTGCTCGAAATCTCGTAGGCGTAGCTCTCTTTGCGGGACAGCATGGCCAGCACACACAACTGCAATGCCCCTTTCTTTAGCTGGATTTGGGCGGTTTCGGAGGGCGTTGTGCTGTCATTCATTCAGTTGAATGTAATACATGGTACCTTGCATTGCAAGATACTAAATCAGTCGCGTTTATACCCACCGAATGTTGATGCAACCTGATGTCGCGAATTGTGGAACTGAATGCGAATGCTTCAGTAAATTTGGGCGCTCTACGGGCCTTCGTAGCGCGCGGTATGTTCTGGGGCTGACTGAGGCCCGTGTTGACAAACCTTTAAGGGAAGTAGCCGCGGAGTCTGGGTGCTATCTATGGAGAAAGAGCGCTGTTGGCTGTGTTTTTGACCGTCACGGATGCGCCAGTTCAGGGATTTAAGTCGGTCGTCTCCAAGTCTCGCCAGAGGATTTGACCCCGATAGATGGCTTTTTGCGCCGTTCATGCGTCTTGGTCCCTTGGTGGGGCGCGAGATCGTGGAACCTCGCCACGCCGGAATGTCTCGATGATGCGCATCGCACTGCCGCAGTCGGGACAAGGTTCGCGCAGGGTGACCAAGCCGAACCATCCGTGGACCAACGGACAGGTCGAGCGTATGTGTCCGTCGTCAGGTTTTTTGGACCCATGAGCGCTGACGTCAGACAGTATTTTTGAAGCAGTCAGTTTGACGGAAATTTCTTGCTGCTCCGTCGATCTGGCAGTTCTATTTTCCCTGCTATTGCCTATGTTGTTTCGCATAAATTGAAGGAGTGCGGGATGCGCGGAGCTGATATCCTCATTGATATGTTGATCGACTATGGAGTCGATACCGTCTTTGGTGTGCCGGGCAATACAAACGTACCGCTTTATGAAGCGCTGCAAGATCGCGAGGACAGAATTACCCATATCATGGCGCGGGATGAGCGTTCGGCCGGGTTCATGGCGGATGCCTTTGGTCGTTTCACCGATCGAATTGCAGTGGTGGAATGCCCTTCTGGTGCAGGTGCGATGTACACATTGCCGCCCATTGCGGAGTCAGATGCCTCTTCGATTCCGGTCATTTTATTGACGATTGATATTCCCTTGCCTGGTGAGGGTCGCGGTGTTTTGACCGAGCTTGACTGTGCCCGGCTTTTCGAACCGATCACCAAGATGTCCGTGCAGATCAAGAGCGCCAACAAGATCCCCGAAATCCTGCGACGCGCCTTTCGGGTCGCGACCTCAGACAAACCTGGTGCGGTACATTTGCAGATTCCCGAAGATCTGTTGTTGCAGGACATCGAACCCGAGACCGTTTCGTTGCACGTCGAAGATGAATGCAAGGCCTTCCCGTCTTTCCCGACACGTCCTGCACCTGGATTGGTCGAAGAACTGCTTGGCCACCTCGGCACAGCTAAAAAACCGCTGATCGTCGCGGGAGGTGGTGCGATCCACGCCTGTGCCGGAGATTTGGTACGGGAACTGGGCGAAAGGCTGAACATTCCCGTTTGCACCTCGATGACGGGCCAGCCAGCCATGCTCGATGACCATCCGCTGGCGATCGGGGTGATAGGCGACAACGGGTTTCATCCACATGCGAATCGCGCGATGGAAGAAAGCGACTTTGTGCTTTTTGTCGGCTCCAAAATGGGATCGGTCGTTACGATTGGCTGGAAGTTTCCAAAGATCACATTGAACAAGCGCGTTGCTCAAATCGACATTGACCCCGAGATCATGGGCAACAACTACGAGAATGTCCTGTCGGTTGCGGGCGATGCACGCCTTGTCCTGACCGAGATGTATGCACAAGGCTCGCGGATCTTCAAAATCAAAACCGGGTTCGTTGCGGATCACCGCGAGGATGTCTTAAGGGTGTCGCGCATTCGGAGCCACCTGCCTGATGATGTGGATCTGCGCATCGACTACAATCAGGGGTTGGAGGCGTTTGGCGCCTTGCAAAAGCTCAAGGAAATGGAGCAATTCCGTCCGACGTTCATCGAACAACCTGTTAAGGCGCATCTTTGGGATGTCATGGCCGATCTCACGAAGCGGCTCGATACACCGATTTTGGCGGATGAGAGTGTATTTGACGATCGGTCTGCTTTTGGCGCCGCCAAGGCGCGAATTGCTGACGCTTTCAGCGTGAAGGTGATGAAATCAGGTGGTTTGTCCAAAGGAAGAGCGATTGCCTCTATCGCTGAACAGGCCGGTATTCCCTGTTACGGAGGCACTTTGTTCGAGGGCGCGATTGCGTTGAACGCGGCGTCACATTTGATCGTTGCTACCGAGAATATCTCGTTGGGGTGCGAATTCTACATGCCAAAATACGTTATGGACCCGCATGAATTGGAAGCTGAAATGATCATCAAGGATGGATTTGTCCACCCACCCGATGGGCCCGGGCTTGGATTGATTATCGACGAGGATGTTCTGGACCGTACATCAATCAAAAAGCAGGTGCTGTAGGAACAAACGAGAATGGCAACAAACAAGAACTCGCAACACTGTGTGAGGTCAACCTCCGAGCTCCTATCTTGAACATCGGGTTTTTTGCGAACAATCAGGTTGTTGCGCTGTCGAAATGCGCGGTGGACATTCCGGCCCGGATCTGTTGTTCACGCGTCATTCGCCGGCTTGACGAAGCACGCGTTTGCGCGATGAGGCCCGCGCCTCTGCGGTCGCCCAGTTTCTGAACGCGCTTGCTGCGGGATTCGCGACGCCACGGGGCGTGACCACAAAATACATGTCATCGGGACATTCCGGTCGTCCCAGCGCCACCAAGGTACCTTGAGCAAGCTCTGACTCGATCAGGTAGCTTGGCAAGATGGCCGCGCCCAGCCCATGGATCGCAGCGGCGACCATGGTTGCGAATTGATCGAACAAAGCTTCTTGCCGTGCTATGTCCGTAGAAAGCCCGAGGCTGTCAAAAAAGATTTCCCAGGCGGAGTCGCGGGTGCGCAGATGCAACAGCGGCATATCGTAAAGATCTTGGGGCTGTTTGATTTCATATACATCTGCCATCACGGGCGATGCCACAGCCACCAGATCTTCTGGGCAAGTTCTGTCAGCGCACCGTCAATCCACTCCTTGCGGCCAAAATGAGTTGCAACATCAATACCTTCTCGCGCCATGTCGAAAGGTTCGGCCCGATTGTGCAGAGCGATCTGGATTTTTGGGTGCTCGGCGCGGAAACGCGCCAGGCGAGGGACAAGCCAGTGTGATCCGAGGGTCGGCACCAGAACAAGGCTTGGCGCTTGGATTCCAAGCCTAATCTCTACCTCCCCCCCCCCCCCCCCCCCACACAATCATCTGCCGCAAACGTCTGGTGGCCAAAAACTGGCTAGAGAGACGAATGGCAGAAATCAGCCAAAATCGCTCTGAAAGGCTGTCTCTGTCACCAAACCTTTCCAGTAGTCTCCGGCTAACCTATGGAAATGACGACGCTATTTAGGAGGAGTGTCTCACGAGCCCGAAGAGAGGAGACTTGCTGGTGGGTCCGGCAGGACTCGAACCTGCAACCAGACGGTTATGAGCCGTCGGCTCTAACCAATTGAGCTACGGACCCACCTGGGCCGGACGTTGCCTTGGCACGCCGACAGGAAGATGTGCTATAGCAAGTGACACTGATCCGGGGAAGCGTGTTTTCGTAATTGAATATGACGCAGGGTATCGCCGCCTCTTTGTGGCCACGAATGCATCCTAACCGCTGCGCTGCGAAGCTGCATCGCGATGTTCCTGGAGACCAAAGAATGCCAATCAAATTCAAACCCGTTCTTAATTCTGGCCTTTGCCGTTTTTCTGATATCCGTTGTTTCCGGGAACGTGGCAGATGCCGCCAAGCGCCGCTTGTCGCTCAGCGCGCAAGCCACTCTTGCGGCAGCGCCTGATATTGCCGTTGTCACGCTCGGTGTTGTCAGTTAGGCAAGAACCGCCCGGGCCGCGCTTGAGGCCAATACGCAAGATATATCGGATTTGATGGCAGCGCTGACCGGGCAAGGCATCGCGAAGAAGGACCTCCAGACAACCAATTTCAGTGTCCAGCCTCGCTATGTGTACCCAAAACGGAGTTCCACTGGAGAGCAGGCTCCGCCGCGTATCGTCGGGTACGATGTTTCCAACCAACTGATCGCAACGATCGGGAACTTCGACGACCTAGGAGCTATTCTGGACTCGGCCGTGAGCACGGGCTCGAACCAGATCCATGGGCTGCAGTTTTCCATCGACAAGCCTGGACCGTTGCGTGATGAAGCTCGCAAATTGGCGGTTGCCCGCGCGATGAAGAAAGCCGCGTTCTACAGTGAGGCGGCTGCGTTGAGCTGGGGGCGATCATGACACTCACGGAAAGCGGTGGAAACCGGCCTCCACAGCCTGTGGCGCATGCCCGCGCGCTTCGTGCTGAAGCGGTCAGCGCCACGGTGCCGGTTGCGTGCGGCGAGCAGGCAATTTCAGCTCAGGTTACGATCACCTGGGAATTCAGGTAACCGCAGACATCTCTGCGCCTTCACGCATCCATTGCTGCAGGGCCCTGATCGAGTGTTCCGAGTTCACACCGCACTTGGGGTCAAGCACCAGGGGGCCGGGCCTGTAACAGCGATTGTTCAGGCCGCGCTGGACGGACTCCACGAGATGGATATCTTCCTCCACCGTGGTCTGCCGGTCCTGGATTGCCAGATTCCGGATTATATCGGATTCTTTGCCATCTGCTGTATACCAGCCGCGCCAGACCGTGACCTCTTCAACACTGGTCGCCCGCCAGTGATAGGTGTTGAGCACATTGCCCGGATAGACTTGGAACGAAAACAGGGGCCAGAGGAACCAGGACGAGTATTCCCCGGCATGCTCGTTGGACTCCAGATCGATAGGATAGCTCATGCTGTCCAGGTTCTGGCATTCCGTGGTGTGGCGCAGGCAGTAGCCGTCGGGCTGAATGTCATAGGTTTCCGGTTTGACCACGCCGGTTGAGAACGTCACGTGATTGAGGGAGCAGTGATAGCACTCTGAATAATTCTCAACCGAAACCTTCCAGTTGCACTTCTCCGGGATCTCCACCCACTCTAGGGGCTTTAGCTGTTCAATGTCGGGAACGAATGCGGCGAGCTGCTCGCGTGCACCGGGGAACCAGTAATTCATCGGTTTGGCATCCGGATCCAGATTTACGAAGATGAAGCCGTTGAACACCTCTGCGCGGGCTTCGGTGAGACAGATCTCCGTCCGGTCAAAGCCCTCAACGGCCTTGATGTTGGGCCCGCTGCGTAACTGCCCTGTCAGCTCATAGGTCCAGGCATGGTAGGGGCACACCACGACCTTGCAGTTGCCTGTGCCCTTCACCAGTTCATGGGCGCGGTGCTGACAAACATTGAAGAAAGCCCGAATGTCGCCGTCCCGGCCGCGGATGCAGAACAGGTTCTGCCCGGCAATGTGAAAGGAGAAATAATCGCCCGTGTTCTCAACCTGGGAAACATGCCCGGCATATTGCCAGGTCCGCGAAAGAAGCCCGCGTTGCTCAGTCTTGAAGATCTCGGGATCGGTATAATAGTTCGCCTCGAGTGAGCGGATAAGAACCGGGTTGCTCATGCCCTCTCTCCCTTTTCATCCCTGTAAATCCCTAGTGCATGACGCCGGGCGTGGAAACGGTCAATATTCGCGATCACATCCGGGCTGGCATCTGCGATGACGAAGGCCATCAGTGTTTCCAGCAAAGCACCGGTTGCGAATATCGATGTGAAAAATTGCGGTGTGTCGGTCTGAACAACGAAGCCATGCTCGCTGCCGGCAATGATCGGCGAGGCGGGGCTGTCGGATATGCCTATGATACGAACGCCCTGGCTTCGGGCCACCTCAACGGCTTCGACCACTTCGGTTCTGTAGGGTTTGAAAGTGACAGCAAGCAGGACATCTTTTGATCCAGCCCGGGCAAGATCATCGACCGCCAGATTACCGTCCCTTGGGATGGCCTTGATATTGTCCAGCGCCATATCAGCCAGGTAAGTGAAGCTGCGGGCGAGTGTGTTGTTGATGCCAACGCCAAGCACATAGGTCGTCCTGGCCTCCACGATCGCGTCCGCTGCTGCCTTCATCTGCGCTGCATTTGTGGAGGCGAAAGTCTGCTCAATATTGCTGATCGCGCTGGCGGCCATATCAGCATAGAGCCCATCGAGCTTGCCGCCCTTGGAAAGCGATTGCAGCCAGCGTGCCCGGTCCGGAAAGTTGACCTTGCCTTTGCGGATCTCCTCGCGAAAGGGCTCACGGAAATCATCATAACCTTCGAAACCGAACGTGCGGGCCATTCGCACGAAGGTGTTTGGCTTCACATTGGCGGCTTCTGCGATTTCCCGGATCGAACTGACGCCAACATCGTTGGGGTTTTCCAACACATAGGCGGCTGCCTTGCGGGTTTCCGGGGTCAACTCACCGAGCTCTGTGGCAAGCGCCTCCAGCACCTCTGCTGGTGCAGGAATTCCGGTTTCTGGTACAATCATATTATTCATGATTGACGATTGTACATTTGTACTATTTATGTGTCCATTGAATTCGTTACACCCTTGCGTTCAGGGAGCGAAGAAAAGTGTCATCTGAAAATTTCTCGAAACTACCATCCTCGGCACGCGTGGTTATAGTCGGCGGAGGCGTGATGGGATGCGGCCTTGCTTACCATCTGGCGCACGAAGGCTGGACCGATATTGTGCTGCTGGAGAAGGCCGAGCTGACGTCAGGGTCAACCTGGCATGCGGCCGGCCAGATCACCCACTCCACGTCCAGCTTCGGACTGGGCAAGTGCGTGGATTATAATATCGGCCTCTATTCCGGGGAACTTGAAGAAGAAACCGGCCAATCTGTCACATGGCATGGCTGCGGCTCGTTCCGCCTGGCTTACAATGAAGACGAGATGGACTGGCTCCACCACACACTAAGTGTGGCGCGATCGCTCGGGTTCAATATTGAGTTGGTGGGCAAAGAGCAAATCGCCGCTCTGCATCCGTTTTACAATCTCGATGGCGTGCTCGGCGCTCTGCACACGCCTGACGACGGACACGTGGACCCGTCAGGTGTCGCGCAAGCGCTGGCCATAGGGGCCCGCCAGCTCGGCGCAAAGGTCATCCGCCGGTGCCGCGCGACAGACATCAAGCAAGAACCAAACGGAGAGTGGAAGGTCTCAACCGAACTGGGCGAGATCACATGCGAGCATGTGGTCAATGCTGGTGGCACATATGCCCGTCAGATGGGGGAATGGAGCGGGTTGCAATTGCCCATGACCTCCATGACCCACCACTATTTCGTAACGGACACGGTTCCCGAGTTCCAGGACCTGGACTACGAGCTGCCGGTGGTTCGTGACGACCGTCTTGTGTCCGGTTACATTCGCATGGAACAGAAGTCGGGCCTGATCGGTATCTACGAAAAGGAAAACCCTAACGCGGTATGGATCGATCATTGCCCGTGGGAAGTCGAGAACGAGCTCTTTGAAGCTGACTATGACCGCATCATACCCTGGCTGGAAAATGCCATGGACCGGATGCCGATCTTCTCCGGATTGGGCATTAAGCGCGAAGTGCACGGCGCCATCTCTCATCCGCCGGATGGGAACCCGCTGATTGGTCCCGCACCGGGGGTAAAGAACTATTGGTGCTGCTGCGGCACCCAGATCGGCATTGGCTGGGGCCCTGGATTGTCCCGCGAGCTTGCCCGCTGGATGGTGCACGGAGCAGCCGACATCTCCATGCGCGAATTCGATCCACGCCGGTTTGGAGACTATGCGACCAAGGATTGGCAAGTGCTGAAGGCCAAGGAAGATTATTGCCTGCGCCACGAAATCCCGTTCCCGCACTTCAACCGCCTTGATGGCCGCCCGGTCAAGCCTGGGCCGCTTTATGCGCGTCTTAAAGAGAAGGGCGCGGTCTACGAAGAGGTCTATGGCCACGAGCGGCCGCGCTGGTTTGCCCGTGATGGCGTGGCTCAGGAAGACCGCTATTCCTTCCGCCGCAATGTGGTGCACGACATGGTTGGTGGAGAGTGCCGCGCCGTTCGCGAGGGCGTCGGGATCATGGACATCACCGCCTTCACGAAAGTTGAGGTGGCTGGGCCGGATGCTGAACGCTTCCTCGATGGCCTGACCCCCAACAAATTGCCATCCAAAGTTGGCGGCATTGCGCTTACGCACCTCTTGAACAAGCGTGGCCGGATTGAAATCGAACTCACGGTTGTCAGGCTGGCGGAAGACCGGTTCTATCTGGTCTTCGCCGTGTTCTTCAATCAGCGCTTGCTGGACCATTTGAACCAGCGGCGGAGCGCTGAAAATATCGAAGTCATCGACCGCACACAGACATGGGCGGCGATTGCCCTTCAGGGGCCAAAGTCTCGGGCTGTGCTTGCCGATAACACGGATGCCGCGCTTGATAACCAGAATTTCCGTTGGCTCTCGGCCCAGGAGATCGCGATTGCTGGTGAAAAGATGTGGGCGTTCCGTATGTCCTATGCCGGCGAACTGGGATGGGAAATCCACGGTCCCAATGAGTGCATGCTGGCTGTCTATGATGCACTCTGGGCCTCCGGTGAATCGCACGGAGTGGTCGACTATGGCTCTTTCGCCATGAACGCCATGCGCATGGAGAAAGGCTTCAAGGGAGCTGGCGAATTGACCAACGAGGTTACGCTGCCTGAAGCCGACGTCATGCGGTTTGTCAAAACGGAAGGCCGCGAGTTTGCCGGCCAGGCTGAGACAGAAGCAAGTCTGGCTGGCGCACTCCCTTGGGTCTGCGCGTACCTCTCCATCGATGCAGATGGCGATAGCGACGGCCATGGCGGCGAAGCTGTTCTGCTGAATGGCAAGGTGGTCGGCACCACAAGTTCGGTTGCCTACGGCCATTGTGTCGGCACCATCCTGGCTTTCGCCTACGTAAAACCGGAAGCGGCAAAGTCTGGGACAGAGCTGGAAGTGGTCATCATGGGCAAGGAGCGACCCGCGCGCATCCTGGGCGAACCTGCTTACGATCCACAAAATCTGTTGCCCCGCACGGACGGGTGATGGCTCCGACTTTGCACCTGAATAGATGCACTCGATTCTGTTGCCCCGCACGGACGGGTGATGGACACTCATCGGCAAGGCCAAAGGGAACCTGAATGAAGATCACCCGCATCACTGTCTGGCAAAAGGATCTGCCGCTGACAAAACCCTACTGGCTGTCGGGCGGCCGCCTGAAGTTCGAGGTGTTGGACGCAACCTTCGTGCGGGTCGATACCGATGCGGGCATATCCGGTTGGGGCGAGGGAACGCCCTGGGGTCACACCTACTTGCCGGCGCATGGCCCCGGTATTCGCTCCGGCATTGAAACCATGGCGCCAGTGCTGCTTGGCCTGGATGCGCGCAAACTCGAACATGTGGAGCGGGCAATGGACCTCTGCCTGCCCGGGCATCTCTATGCCAAGGCGCCCGTTGACCTTGCCTGCTGGGATATTGTCGGCAAGGCCTTCGGACTGCCCATCGCAGACCTGCTTGGCGGCCGCTATGAAGACGGGACGCCGATAGCCTCTTCCATTTCCACAGGCACGCCGCAGGAGATGCTGGACCTGATCAACGAATACCGGGCAATCGGCTACAAGGTTCATTCGGTCAAGGTTGGAGCTGATATCGAAGTTGATGTTGAGCGCATCCGCTTCATCGAAGAAAACCGCAAGCCGGACGAACGCATCCTCTATGACGTCAATCGTGCCTGGACTCGCCGCGAGGCAACCATTGTGATGAACGCTGTCGCAGAGCTGGGCATCACCGTAGAGCAGCCCTGCGAGACTCTTGATGACATGGCCGCAATACGCCGTGTCACATCATCCCCCATCAGCGCGGACGAGCGGCTGGAAACGCTGCAAGACATGTCACGCATCGCGCGCGATGGCCTTGCGGAAGTCGTGAACATCAAACTCAACCGCGTGGGCGGCCTGACCAAGGCACGGCGCATTCGTGACATGGCGCTTGCACACGGAATCCAGATCTATGTGATGGCCACAGGCGGCTCGGTTTTGGCCGATACGGAAGCGGCTCACCTGGCCCAGTCCATCCCGACAGAATTTCGCCTTGGCACCTGGGCCTGTCAGGATATGCTGTCGGTTGACATCGCATCCGGCCGTGGCCCACGTAACGACAAGGGTATGCTGTGCGTGAATGATGAACCCGGCCTTGGCGTTGCGCCAGATCTGGAACAACTTGGTGACCCCGTCGCAGTCTACGAATAAACGGAGAAAGCCCATGAAAGTGAATATCTCACAGGCCGACTGGATTGACCGCGCCCACAAGGTTCTCCCCGCCGGTGGCTTTGGCAACTTCGATCCGGGCGTTGTCATCCGCGATGGCAAGGGCGCCCGGGTCTGGGACGAAGACGGCAAGGAATATATCGACTACCTTATCGGCTCCGGCCCCATGTTGCTTGGCCACGGCCATCCCGAAGTTGTCGAGGCAGCGCAAGAACAGCTCACAAAGGGCATGACGTTCTTCGCCAACAATGCCCGTGGCATCGAATTGGCTGAAGAGATTTGCAACGCCGTCGCGTGTGCGGAGCAGGTGCGCTACGTCTCCACGGGCGGCGAAGCGGACATGTATGCCATGCGTCTCGGCCGCGCCCACACGGGCAAGGACAGGATCATGAAGTTCGAAGGCGGCTATCACGGCATGTCGTCTGAAGCACTCATGAGCCTTATGCCGCAGCGCCTCGAGAATTACCCGAATGCCGTGCCGGACTCCGCCGGCATTCCCGACAGCGTGCGCAACGAGATGATCATCGCGCCCTTCAACGATGCCGAAACTGCCCGCCAGCTCCTGTCCGAATATGGCGAGGAACTGGCTTGCGTGATTGTCGAGCCGCTCCAGCGTCTCATCCCGCCGGAGCCCGGTTTCCTGGAAATCTTGCGCGAGGAAACACAAAAGCGCGGTATCGTGCTGATTTTCGATGAAGTGGTGACAGGCTTCCGGTTGGCCTATGGCGGTGCGTCTGAAAAATACGGCGTCGTGCCGGATCTCTGCACCATGGGCAAAATCATCGGTGGCGGCTTCCCGTTAGCGGTTGTGGCCGGCAAGATGGAAATCATGCAGCACTTCGACAAGGCGAAGGTGGGTGAAGCGGGTTTCACTTTCCAGCATGGCACACTCAGCGGCAACCCGGTGGCTTCGGTTGCCGGCCTCAAGACCATGGAAATCCTCCGCCGCTCCGGCGCCTACGAAAAGATCCGCGAGAACGGAGAGTTCATCATCAAAGCCCTCCGCGATAACCTGGGCGCTGCGGGCATTCCGCACCAGATCGTCGGCGATCCGGTCCTGTTCGACGTGCAATTCACAGACCGCCCGGTGAAGAACTATCGCGACATGTTCCACGCCGACGGTAAGATGTTGGCCGACTTCAACGTCCACCTCCGCGAAAAAGGCCTCCTGAAAGGCATGTCGAAGACGTACATGTCACTGGCCTTGACCCAGGAAGATCTGGAGGAGACCGCAGCGGTGATCGCCTATGCGACGGGCCGGATTGCCAACGCTTAGGGTCTAAGCATAGACGGCTCCAGGCGCGCCGAGAGCGTTGCCGGGCAGACTTATGCCAATGCCTGCCGGCGGGGCAACTCTCGTATCAGATCGCGTGGTGACACCTCGTAAATCCGGCTCTATCACCAATGGCTCGCGCAGGTCGCAGCTGGCGATCAACAGGTCTTCCGGTGCGCCAAGGGCGAGGTGGAGGATGGCTGCTGTGGCGATGTCTCCGCACCATGGGCCGTCAATGCGCATTTTCATGTCTGCAGCAACGCAATCATCCCTGATTTGCTGCGCGACGGACAGGCCGCCGAGGAAGGCGGGCTTGATGCAAAGCGAATGGGCCAGTCCGTCTGCAATCACCTGCGCAACGATTTCGGGGCTGGCCGCGCATTGATCCACCATGAGCGCTGTGCCGGAGCGGCGCATGACTTCAGCGTTGGCCTCGTAAGTGTTGCAGGGCTCTTCCCAGACGATGCGCGGGTCGTCGAACCGGGCAATGGTTTCGCAGGCACGCTCAACGGACCAGCCACCATTGGCGTCAGCCAGCACGATCTGCTCTGGCGTCAGTTCATTCAGGATCAGAGACACCTGTTTGAGATCGTCCTCAAAATCACCAACACCAAGCTTGATCTGGAACACGGTTCGCTGCGTGCCGGCCTCTGCCACGCGTTCGCTGATGCGTGCTGGCGATCGTTCGGAGATCGAGAAATAATCCGGCACCGCACCGCATTTGGCCCCGCCGAGCAGATCGCTCAAAGGAACCTGTCTCCGCTTCGCTTCAAGATCGTACCGGGCAGTTTCCAAACCAAAGCCAATGCCACCCCATGCCTTGTCACGGCTGCGTAGCTCAGCAGCAAGCGGCATAAGATCGATTGCGGGGCGGCCTATGAGATCGCCCAGGAAAACTGCTTCATCGTTGACGCGGTCAAGTTGCTGGGCGCGCGGCACCGATGGCGGAAAAACGACCTCCCCAAGCCCTGTCAACCCGTCTTTCGTGTGCACCTGATAGATACGGCCAAAGGCCGAATCCACCGTTACATGAGACATCGCATAGGGACCGTCCCGGAAGGGCGGCAGAAAATCCCAAACTTCGATCTTGCTGATGGTCATGGGGCTACTCGATCACGGCAATCGGCTCGCCCAGAACGTCCATTTTTGCTGTCAGACCCAAGCCTGGCGCGGTTGATGCATTGAGTGTACCGTTTTGCTGCCCTGTGAACCCGTCTGCCGTTGACACATCCACGTAGTCGGTCAAATCCGTTTTGCAGAAGCAGAATTTGGGGTCCGTGCTCTGGGCAAAATGGGCGAGTGCGGAGGATACGATCTCGCTGCCCCAGGCATCATCGGGAACGGTCATGATGCCCAGATCCTGGCAAAGGTCGCGCATGCGGCGCGCCCTGGTCAGGCCGCCAACGCGTGCGATCTTGATGGCGCAGATGTCCATTGCCCCTTCATTGAACGCCCGGACAATATCCTGCGGCGTTTCAATCACCTCATCCAGTTTGACGGGTAAGGAGCAACTCTTGCGGAACTGGATACATTCTTCCATCGTCCGGCAGGGTTGCTCAATGACAACTGGCAGATCTTTGACTGCGTTGGCGACCCGCAGTGCGCTCGTCAGCGTGCAGGCTCCGTTCGCATCGGCGAGCACCAGTTCGCCTGGCTCTAACATGTCGCAGACGGCTTCGATGCGGGCGATGTCGTAGTCCGGCTCGTGGCCTGTCTTGAGCTGGAAGTGCTTGTACCCTTCGGATCGGTAGTGCCTGCAACGGTCCTGCCAGACTTCCAGCGTATCGTCATGGTCTCCAAACAAATGAACCGATCTGTAAAGGGGTACATCCCCTTCATATCGGCCGCCCATCATCTCGCAGACCGGCCGCCCCGCCGCTTTGCCAACAATGTCCCAGAGAGCCACATCAATCGGGGTTTTAACGTAAAGATCGTCGCGGAATTTTGTATCCCATTCCCGGTTCAACCGTTCCAGCTGGAACGGATCTTCGCCAATGGTCATTCTTGCCAATAGGGGAACACCAGCCTGCGCGCCCTCGGCAAAGCCGCGCATGTAGTAGGTGCTGATCGGGCAGACTTCGCCGAGGCCTGAGATGCCTTTGTCCGTGTCGACAATGACAATTGTGCTTGTGTTGACCGGTGCTGAAAACCCAACGGATCTTCGATAGCCGCCGCCTTTGCTTGGGAGGTCAACCGAATAGACACTGACGCGGGTGATCTTCATGTGGGCAAGCCTTGTTAATCCAGAAGCGCGTCTTCAAACGGATAGCTGGAAAGCATCTCATAACCATCGTCGGTAACTAACACCTGTTGCTCAAGCTTCACGCCATCCCGTTCTCCCACGGCGCCGATATAGCTCTCGATGCACAGCACCATGCCGGCTTCAATCACGTCGTCATAGACATTGAGTCCGCGGTGGATCGGATCAATCTTCGGCGCTTCATCGCACATGCCGACGGCGTGGACGATGCAGGGATAGGCGTTCTCCTGGAACTCTTCAGGGATTGGCCAAGCCAGCCTCTGGAGTTCGTGATAGGTCAATCCCGGTTTAATTAGCGCCAGATTGTGCTCGATTTCATCCAGCGCGAAGCGGTAAAGTTGTTTTTGCCGCTTAGTGGGTTTTGCCGGGCCGCAATAGAACGTGCGGGAGATGTCCGCGAAATATCCGAACGGTCCGATCATGTCTGTGTCGAAGCCGACGAGGTTACCCGCTTCGACGGCGCGGTCCGACGCTTCCTGGAGCCAGGGATTGATGCGCGGGCCGGAGGCGAGCATCCGGCCATCATGCCAGTCGCCATTGTTCGCCAGGTTCGTATAGTTGAGCAATCCCCAGAGTTGTACCTCGGTCACGCCAGGCCGCAAAGCCTCTTTCATCTTCGCCATCCCGTGTTCAGCCACTGCGATGGCCCAGCGCATGCATTCGATCTCATCCGGCGATTTGATCTTCCGGGCTTCTTCAGAGATGTGCACCCCGTCGATCACCTCAATCCCCCGCTGCAGCAGAGCATGGGTTAGGCTGGGATTGGTGTATTCCAGCGCGACCCGACGATTGTCCGTTCCGATCTCTTTCAGAAACTCAACAATGTCATCGGCCAGCAGGCGTGCCTGGTCACTCAGCTCCTGTCCGCCATCAAAATGCGCGAGCGCGCGGCCCTTCCGGGCCTCATCGGCGCCGGGAGGCGGGCCATAGGTGTTGTACATCGCCACCGGGCCTTCCTGCGGGACAATCAGATAGCTGGAGGGCGTGTGTGTTTGGAACAGACCGTATGTGCGGTATTCAACCGCGTACCGCATGCTGATCGGGTTTACGAGCAGGCAGAGCGCGGCATCATACTTCTTCAGCCCCCCCTTGATGCGGCCCATCCGATAGGCGTGCAGGCGCGCATGGTCGATCTCGGGCGGTTCCCGAAAACGGGCGAGGTTACTCCAGTCATCGGCAAAGACCATCTGGTCCGGCGAAGGCCCGTTCATGCAGCAACAACCATATCTATGATCTTCCGCGAATAGCTCAATGTGGGCTGTTCCCAGTGGGGCGATAGCCGCCCGCCATCATATCCGGGGCAGCGACGGCCATTCTGCATGCCATTCAGAATGGAAATGTCTTCATTGTTGAGATCCTCCCACATCTGAAAAACTTCGGCGCGCCCTTCTGCATATTTCTCGCCAGTGGCGGCTTCATCGCCAATCAGAAAGATATGCAATTCTTCCCTGCACCGGTTTGGCGCTTCCGGATAGGCCACGAGCACGGTGAACTGGTCCGGGAAAACTTCAACAGCAAAGTGCGGCATGGTGAGGAACCATTGCCCGCGCGTCGCGTCATCGGCCGAGAGGCCCGGGTAATGCGGCATGCCTTCGCCGCGCCCGGCTTCCATCTTCGGGAAGCGGTAGCCATTGGTGAACGTATTGCCGGTCCAGCGCCCGGCGCTGCGGGTTTCCATGGGTGCGAACTCAAGCAGGCGCGGATGCAGGGCGAACACATGGTAATTTTCCATGTAGTTCTCGTAGATCAGCTTCCAGTTGGACTGCACTTCAAAGTCGAGCTTGCCGGCCCATCGGATGGCGGAGAGATCGAACCCTCTCAATTCATCCAGAACGGGCTGCATCCAGCTTTCAAGCGGGTCAGCCGTACCGGAGACATTGACAAAGAGGCAACCGTGAAATTCCACGAGCCGCAGTGGGAGCAGATCCAGCTTTTCACCGCCGCCCTTTTTGAACACGTCTCCCCTGTTCGGGCCTTGAAAGTGCGGCCGCGCGCGCAACTTGCCATCAAGCCCGTAGGTCCAGTTGTGATAGGGACAGGTGAAGGCGGACTTCCGGCACGCCTCGCTTACGAGCTGCATACCTCTGTGACGGCAGACATTCTGAAAGGCGCGGATTTCTCCATCGCTGCCGCGCACAAGCATCATCGGCAGTCCGCCGATTTCGATGGGTTTCACGTCGCCGGGCTCAGGAATCTGGGCGCTGGCCCCGGCGAACACCCAGTTCCGCCGGAAAATGCGCTCCTGTTCCAGCGCGAACCAATCTTCGGACCAGTAGGCGGCATTTGGCAGGCCGGAGGCTTCTTCAATGGGCAGAAATGCTTGCTCGAATCCTTCGGCACCCAGAATCGATCTGGCTCTTTCCACGGCATCCAGAGCGCGAGATTGTGCATCCATGGCAGGTTTCCAAAACATTCGGTGTTGCACTTTTATGAAAAAAATGATGTCATAATTTTCATGAATGTCAAAATGAAAAAAAATAAAGAGACGAAGGATCAGGTTCAGCAACTCGGCGACGAATTGCGTGGCCTGCGCAAGGCACACGGACTGACACTCCAGGACCTTGCTGAAAAGTCCGGGAAGTCGGTCAGTTTCATCTCGAAAATTGAGCGTGGGCTGGCGCGTCCATCCATAACGGCTTTGCAAGATATTGCTGAAGCCATGGGCGTGCCCATCGGTTGGTTCTTCCAGACTGATGGTCCGGTCCCCGCAGACGAGCGTCCCTACATCGTGAGGAAAGACCGTCGCAGGCGCCTGACCTATTCGGGGGTGGCTTCGACCGACTACATGGGTTTCGAGGACTATTTGCTTTCAGCCGGGCTCGAAGGCGATCTGGCCATGGGCATGTCGCACTACGCGCCCGGAGGGACGTCCGGCGACGATCTCTATACACACAAGGGAGAAGAAGCAGGGCTCGTCGTGGAAGGAGAGATTGAGCTCGCCCTGGATGACGAGAGCTTTCTCTTGAAGACTGGCGACAGCTTTTCTTTCCCCGCCAGCATTCCACATACTTACCGGAATCCCGGCAAGGTGACCGCGAAGATTGTGTGGGCCAACACGCCCGTGACACTCCGGCGCTAGCGGGCTGAGACTGATGCGCACCCATGCCCGCGTTGTGGTGATCGGAGGCGGCAATGTGGGCGCATCCGTGCTCTATCATCTGGCCCACGAAGGCTGGATCGATTGTATTCTTGTTGAAAAGGCGGAGCTTACCTCCGGTGCCACCTGGCACGCGGCAGGCCTGGTCAGCCGCATGACTGCCGGCTTCGCGCTCGGCACCATGCATGACTATGCTGTCGATCTGTATCAACGGATCGAACAGGAGACAGGGCAATCGGTTAGCTGGCATGGCTGCGGCTCGCTCCGCGTTGGATCAAGCGAAGACCACCGGGACTGGCTGATGCACATCCGCGATGCGATTTTGGCGCGCGGGCAGGACTGCCGGTGGGTCGAGCCAGGAGAGATCAAGTCGCTCAATCCGCTCTATGATGTTTCAGATCTGATTGGCGGCATCTACACGCCCGGCGACGGGCACGTTGATCCGTCAGGAACCTGTCAAGCCATGGCCAAAGGTGCTCGGCAGTTGGGCGCTGAAATCAGCCGCCGCAATCGTGTGACCGACGTGCGTCAGCGCTCGTCCGGGGAATGGGAGATCATCACAGAGCAGGGCACAATCGTTGCTGGGCATGTGGTGAATGCCGGTGGCTATCATGCCCGGCAGATCGGCGCGTTCACCGGGCTGGAGCTACCCGTCGTGCTCATGCAGCATCATTATGCGGTCACCGATGATGTGCCTGAATTTGCGGAGATGGGCGAGGAAATCCCGGTCACGCGCGACGATCACTATACCGGCTACATGCGGCGCGAACGGCAGGGCGCTCTGATCGGCCTTTATGATACGCATGACGGCCTGCGTAAGTGGCTTGAGGGATGCCCATGGGACTCCGAAAACGAGCTGTTCGATCCGGACTACGAACGCATCACGCCCTGGCTGGAGAAGTTTTTTGAGCGTTGTCCGTCACTCCAGAATCTCGGGCTCAAACGCATCGTCAACGGCGCCATTGCCTATACGCCCGACGGCGCACCGCTTGTGGGCCCGGCGCCAGGCTTAAAGAACTCCTGGCTCGCCTGCGGCATCACGGTGGGCATCGCCTGGGGGCCAGGTATTGGAAAATATCTGGCTCAGTGGATGGTTCACGGCTCAGCTGATGTTTCTATGCGCGGCTTTGATCCGAGACGTTTCGGCGGTTGGGCCGACCGGGATTATGCAAAAACCCGGTGCCGCGAGAACTACATGACCCGGCTGTCCATTCACTATCCGCAGGAACAGTACGAGACCTGCCGTAACATCAAGACATCCGGCGCGCACGATCGCACCAGCGCGACAGGTGCTGTATATGAGGAGGCTGGTGGTTGGGAACGCCCCCGGCTCTATGCACCGAGCGAGCCGGATGGGTGGCGGCGAACAAGCACGTTCGACTTCGTTGGTCTGGAATGCCGTGCCGTGCGAGAGCGTGTGGGGCTTGCAGACCTGACCGCATTTGCCAAATTCGAGTTGAGCGGGGAGGGAGCAGAAGCGTTCCTCAACGCGGTCTGCGCCAATCGGATGCCCACGAGGGTTGGTGGCACGTGCCTCACCTTGCTGCTGAACGGGCGCGGAACGATCGAGGGCGAGGCCACGATCACAAGAACCGCTGAGCATACTTTCTATCTGGTCACCGGAGCGCCCTCAGAGCGCAGGGTTTGGGACTGGCTGACACTCCACTGCGGTATTCCGGTGACTGGCGTGGAAATCGAGAACAAGACCGATGAAATCGGGATCCTCGCACTCGCGGGTCCCAAGTCACGGGATGTGCTGTCCGCCTGCACCGCCGTAGATGTATCGAATACCGCATTGCCGTGGCTGAAAGCCCGGCAGCTGGAAATCGCAGGCATCCCGTGCCTGGCTCTGCGCCTCTCGTTCACTGGAGAACTGGCCTGGGAACTCCACGCGCCAAACGACAGGTTGGGCGAGCTTTGGGACGCGCTATGGGAAGCCGGCCAGGCACACGACATTGCAGCTTTCGGTTCGAAGGCCATCGACAGCCTGCGTCTGGAAAAATTTTATCGCAGCGGTCATGAGCTCGCCAACGATGCCTCTCACAAGGACGTGGATCAGCTGCGCTTCGCCCGCACTGACAAGGACTTTGTGGGCAAAGACGCGATGCTCGCCAGAGAGCCGCGCTCTAAGATTGCCCTGATGGCACTGGAACACGAGGAAACGGACGCACTTGGCGGCGAGGCCATATTCAGGGATGGCAAGCTGGTGGGGTCTGTAACCTCGTCGGCTTATGGCTACACCGTTGGAAAAAGCCTGATCATTGGCTTCCTACGCGAAGAGGCGAGGGCACCGGGCACCGAATTGCACGTTTCCATAGTTGGCAAACTAGTGCCCGCAAAAGTCCTGCCGGAGGTGCCGTACGATCCACAGAATGAATGCTTGAAACAATAACGGAGTTCAAACCATGGCCGGCACTGGCGTCTCAAAATCCTACGCAGCAAATACGCTTGGAGAACAGCAGGATGCCTATGACGATTGGGCCGAGAAGTACGAGCAGGATCTCTGTGCCATGGGGCACCGGAATCCGGCTGTCGTTCCGACATTGTTCAGCCACTACGTGCCGCGAGACGTTGCCCCAATTCTCGATGCCGGGTGCGGCGGTGGCATACAGGCAGAACCTCTTGCCCTTCTCGGTTATGGGCCGATCACCGGGATAGATTTTTCCGAAGGCATGCTCGACATGGCCCGGCGCAAGGGCTTCTATGCTGAATTGCGTCAGATGACGATGGGCGAGCATCTGGATTTTCCCGATGATCGTTTTGCGGCCATCCTGTCTTGCGGCTGCCTCACTCCCAAACATGCACCTGCCCACAGCTTTGATGAACTGGTGCGGGTGGGCAGGCCTGGAGCCCACATCGTATTCAGTCTTCGCGATGATCCCGCCCAGGAACCCGAATATCCCGCCACCGTTGAGCGCCTCGCAACAGACGGCCTATGGACAGAAGTCTTCACCACTCAAAGCTTTCAATCCATGCCATATGGCGAGCCTGAAATAACCCACAGGGTCCATGCCTACCGGATCAGCTAGCTGAGTTTAAACTGCAATGAGTTTGCCAGAAAAAATGCGCGCCGTGCTGCTCACCGGCCATGGCGGTCTTGAGAAACTTGAATATGTGGAGGACTGGCCGACGCCTCAGGCCGGGCCGGGGGAAGTCGTGATCAAGGTCGGCGCCTGCGGACTCAACAACACGGATATCAACACGCGCACGGCCTGGTATTCCAAATCTGTCACAGACGGTATGACCGATGAAGGCGGCAAAGGCGGTTTCGAGACTGCCGAGGCCGATACGGGAAGCTGGGGCAACAGTTCGATCACCTTCCCGCGCATTCAGGGCGCAGATGTTGCGGGCACGATTGCCGCGGCAGGCGACGGGGTGGATGCGTCGAGGGTAGGGCAACGTGTGACAATCGATCCCTGGCTTCTTGCTGCGGGGGATTGGATGGACACCGGCCGCTCTGGCTATTTCGGTTCTGAATGCGATGGCGGGTTTGCAGATTATACAAAGGTGCGCTCCGAGAATGCGTTGGCAATCAAAAGCAAATTGAGCGATGCGGAAATTGCAACATTCCCCTGTGCGTACACAACAGCAGAAAATCTTGTCTCGCGCACCCGCCTGCAGCTTGGTGAAACTGTGATAATTGCCGGGGCCTCGGGCGGTGTCGGTTCTGCAGCCATCCAGCTCTGCCGGTTACGCGGGGCGAAGATTATTGGCATCGCTGCAATGCAAAAGGCAGATATTTTGAAATCGTTGGGCGCAGAAGCCGTGATTGACCGCAACTCGCTTGACCTCGAAGCCGAAATCCGGAATGCGGCACGCGGACCGGTTGACGTTGCACTTGATGTGGTTGGCGGTGCAATGTTCATGCCGCTCATCAATGCGTTGCGCCAGGGTGGCAGATACTCCACTTCGGGATGCATATCAGGTCCGCTGGTCGAGTTTGACCTCCGGCAACTGGTTTACAAGGACCTTCAACTCACCGGGGCCACCATTGTTCCCCCTGGAACGATGAGCCGGATCGTCAGCCTGATTGAGCAGGGTCTCCTGAAACCGCTTCTCGCCAAATCATTTCCCCTCGAAGAGCTTGCCCGAGCACAAGAAGCATTCATGGACAAGACACATGTGGGGACTATCGTAGTCGCAATTCCATCTTGATCCCCGGAGCGGTAGGAAAACGGGTTGCGTTGACGCGAGCGGACTTTTTCAGCCTCGACGTTGTTTATATTTGGATCATGCCTTGTAGAGTGGCTTTTTTGCCGTCTGGAACGACTTCCGTGTAAACCTGCCCCTCACGCGCGAAGAGGCCGGAGACGGTTGTCTTGCCAACTGCGCCCCTTCCTCGCTTTCCTTTCCCCCGCCTGGCTCCAGACAAGCTTTCATCCCCTTCAACAACACCGAACATCGGGCGCTGCGCCTGGCAAGCTGTATGGAGGCGCTTGCGCAACGCCCGATAGACCCTGTTGACAGTATTGCGATCAGGGCCGCTGCTCGCAGTGTGGATCAACTTCAGTTGCACGCAAGGCTGATTCTGGTCGGGTCGGTCGCTGGAACTGCCACGGCTGCAAATCCAGCTACAACGTTCTTTCGGGTACAATATTTGAAAAGACACGCATCCCTCTCCAAAAGCGGTTCCTGGCCATTGGCCTTGTGGTCAATGCGAAGAAAAGCCTTTCCAGCAACCGGTTGGCACGTGACCTTGATATGAACCAAAAATCAGCTTGGTATATGCAACAGCGCATCCGCGCCGCCATGTTGACCGAAGAAAGCGAGCTTCTGCATTGCAATGTTGGGGCAAGCCGAGAAAAAAGAATGACCGTGATGACGACACCCCAAACAAGCGTGGACGCGGCACAAAAAACCCCAGTTCTTGGCGCTGTAGAGCAAGGCCGGCGATGCGCCGGAGGTTCTGGAGGGGAGGGCAGATTTCGAGCGTTTCCGCACGCTTCTGGTGGACGGTCCTGGCCACAGCGATGGGAAGAAGGGCGAATCGACGGCGCGGACACGGTGACGGTCACGCGGCAGGAGGTCATCACCTCGCTGCACGAGCCGGACAGGTTTGTCCTCGCCATCGTTCTGGTCGAGAATGGCTTTGCCCGTGAGCCGCGTTATGTGCGAAAACCGTTTACGCAGGAACCCGAGTTCGGGGTCACCGCGATTCAGATGAACATCAAGAGCCTGCTTGAGCGGGCGGAGGAGCCGGGATGAACGATTTTGCGATTCTTGCTCCCGTCCCCCTGGAGCATCTGGAATCCGGCCAGCCCGTTGCAGAGGAAAAGGGCTTTGTCGCGTTCGGGTCGCGCGGGCGTAAATTCTTTCGCGACATGGACAAGCGCCGGGACGGCAACCCCGTGCCCGTTCTCATCTATGCGTCGGATGAAGGCACCCCCGCCAGGTTCACCTCGAAGGTGTCATGGGTCGGCTGGTATATCGACAGCGAAGAAACGCACACTGGCAGGCACTCTCTCGGGATGGAGCATCGGCCGCCGACCACCGCACAATATCCCGACGGCAACAGCGGTCATTGGGCAGTCTTCTGGCATGTCGAGAAGCTGTCGCGACTTGCGACCAAGGACTGTTTTGAGATTTCGGAATTGCAGACCATCAAGGGCGTCTGGCGCAAGAACGCCCCACCGCGCGGGTCCGAACTTGTTGACGTGCCCCCATTTGTCGAGTTCCCGGAGTAAGCAGTGCCCCAGCCCTACCGGAAGAAACTCATCGAGGTTGCCATTCCGCTGGAGGCGATCAATGCGGCGGCGGTGCGGGAGAAGTCGATCCGGCACGGGCATCCCAGCACGCTGCATCTGTGGTGGGCGCGGCGGCCGTTGGCGGCGTGCCGGGCGGTGCTGTTTGCGCAGCTGGTGGACGATCCCTCCAGCCTGCCGGACGAGTTCCCGACGGCGCAGGCGCAGGAGGCCGAGCGCAAGCGGCTGTTCGCCATCATCGGGGACCTGGTGAAATGGGAGAACTCGACCAACGCGGAGGTGCTGGAACGCGCCCGGGCGGAAATCCGCAAAAGCTGCGGCGAACCGCTGCCGCCGGTCTGTGACCCGTTCTCGGGCGGCGGGTCGATCCCGCTGGAGGCGCAGCGTCTGGGCCTGCCCGCCCATGGCTCCGACCTGAACCCGGTGGCGGTGACGATCGGCAAGGCGATGATCGAGCTCCCGCCGAAATTCAGGGACAGGGAGCCGGTCCATCCCGGCATCAAGGAGCGCAACCACTACCGCAATGCCGAAGGGCTGGCCGAGGACGTGAAATATTACGGCGCATGGATGCGGGAGAAGGCGTGGGAGCGCATCGGGCATCTTTATCCGCAGGTGGACCTGCCGAAAGAGCATGGCGGCGGAAAGGCGACCGTGATCGCCTGGCTCTGGTCGCGGACGGTTCCGAGCCCCGACCCGGCCTTTTCGGATGTTCAGGTGCCTATTGCCTCAAGTTTCCTGCTGAGTTCGAAGAAGGGCAAGGAGGCGTGGGTCGAGCCGCTTGTGGACCGGTGGGCCAGGACCATCGCCTATCGCATTCGAACCGGTGGCACGAAGGACGAAATCGCGAACGCGAAGGAAGGCGCCAAGGCCGGGCGTGGCGCGCATTTCCGCTGCCTGATGTCGGATACGGCGATCACGCCGGACTATATAAAGCGGACCGGGCGCGACGGCAAAATGGGGCAGACACTTATCGCCATTGTGGCCGAGGGCAAGGGTGGGCGGCGTTATGTGGAGCCGAATGTTGAACATATCGATATGGCTTTCACAGGCGAAGCTGCTGACATCGCCAAGGAAGCCAGAGAGACTGTTCTTGCTGGTGAGACTCCGGCGCGTCTGACCGGCGGAACCTGTCATGGCTATGGTCTCGACACATGGGGGAAACTCTTCACCGACCGCCAGCTTGTCGCCTTGAACACCTTCAGCGATCTGGTCCATGAGGCGCGGGCGCAGATCGAGGCGGACGGAATGGCGGCGTTCCCCGACCCGACACCGCTGCGCGACGGCGGCACGGGAGCCAAAGCCTACGCCGAGGCGGTGAGCGTGTATCTTGGTCTCTGCGTTGGACGTATGGCAAACCGTGCGTCCAGTTTGAATTTCTGGGACAAACAAGGGGAAAACGTTCAACAGGTTTTCGCCCGACAAGCTATTCCTATGACTTGGGATTTCGTGGAAGGTAATGTTTTCAGTTCATCGACTGGGAACTTTGTGGGGCAAGTCGGCTATCTCGTTCGCGTCGTTGAGGCGCTGCCCGCTTCCGCTTTGGGCATTGAAACGCAGCAAGATGCGCGCCATGTCGATTATCTTCCTGATGCAGTTTTAAATACTGATCCACCTTACTATGATAATATCGGATACGCTGATCTTTCGGATTTCTTCTACGTTTGGCTCAGACCAGTCTTGAAGGAAATATACCCGGAGGTAATGTCAGTTCTAAGCACGCCCAAGGCAAATGAGCTTGTCGCTACTCCCTATCGCCACGGGAGTAAAAAACAGGCGGAAATCTACTTCCTTGAAGGTATGCGTGAAGTCATGGAAAATGCTGTGCAGAGCATCTCTCCAGAATTTCCTGCTGCAATTTACTATGCTTTCAAAGCCCGTGAGTTCAAAAGTGACGGGCTGTTATCTCCCGGTTGGGCGACTTTCATTCAGGCAGTCATAGATGTGGGTTTCTCGCTTCATGCAACATGGCCTGTTCGTAGCGAATACACAGGCAACCTGAAGAAGAACGTAAACGCCCTCGCCAATTCGGTCATCCTCGTCTGCCGCAGGAAGGAAGCCACGGCCGAGGTCATCACCCGCGCGGAGTTCATCCGTGCCCTGAAACGCGAACTGCCGCCGGCCATCGCCGAGCTTCAGGCCGCCGACCTCGCGCCCGCCGACATGCCGCAATCGTCCATCGGTCCCGGCATGGGCGTCTTCTCGCGCTACACTGCCGTGCTTGAGGCCAACGACAGCCCGATGAGCGTCAGGACGGCGCTGCAACTCATCAATGCCGAGCTTGACGAGTACCTCGGCGGCATTCAGGGCGAGTTCGACCCCGACACGCGCTTTGCCATCAACTGGTTCGAACAGCACGGCACGGGCAAGGGCGACTATGGCGTGGCCGACAACCTGGCCCGTGCGCGCGGCATCTCGGTCGACAGCGTCAGACAGGCCGGGATCGTCGAAAGCCAGGCCGGCAAGGTGCGCATCCTGAAGCGCGACGAGCTCGACCCGGAATGGGAGCCACAGACGGACACCCACCTGACGGTGTGGGAATGTCTGCAACACCTCGTGCGGAGCCATGAGCAAGACGGCGTGTCGTACAACACGGCGCTGCTATTGCGAAAGATCGACGACAGGGCCGGGGCAGTGAAAGACCTCGCCTATTGCCTCTACGACATCTGCACCGGCAAGCGGCAGGATGCGAAGGAGGCAACCGCCTATAACGCCCTGATTGCCGACTGGCCGGACCTGACCCGGGAAGCCGCCGCGATCCACGACACACGCGGTCCCGGCCAGACAAGCCTGGATTTGTAAGGGAGCGATCATGGCAAGGAGCACACGCCGGCACGTCTTCGACGGCAGGAAGCTGGACACCCGCAATGACCTCCGGCTTTGGGGGTTGTGCTGTGCTTCACTGGAGGCCTTGAAGGGAGCCCATGGAGGCCCCCCTCGTGCCTGCACCCGGGCAGGGTAACACCGAAGCCGGGAAGGTTGCGGTCAGGGCTGGCAGATCAGCAAAACAGCTCTGGCCGGGCAAGCGGAACAAGGCGCATCGGAAAGGCAGATACGGTCTGTTTATCCGCACTCCCGGTCTGGCCCGCGCCGAAGCCAAACCCACACGCGCCACTCTCGCCTGCACCGTCGACCGGCCGATCTTCCACGAACGACGATGCTCCGCAGGATAGGGGCGTCTGAAATCGAGCGCGCTGGATATACCACCCGACCGCGCACGACAATGCTCCGCAGGATGGGGGCGTCTGAAATCCATCGAAAGGCCCCGCACCAGGCCGGAATAACCGGAAATAGCCGCAACTGCGCCCCACCGCCGCTCACCCGAGGCGAGCAGACGCTCAACTCCGGAAGAGACCGGAATAGTCAGATGTTGCGGGTGTCCAGCCTGGGGAGCGCCAAAGTCGCGAGTAGAGCGCGTTCCGGCTAGCCGGAGGCACCCGATAATAAGAAGGACCAGGCTATGCGCATTAAAGGACGCACCCTATTGTTTTGCGTTCTTTATCAGCTCTAACTGTCCAGGCGCAAAATACTCGACAACGGTTATTGCTTCCTCACAAGCACGCCTAAGGTTTTCCGGGGGTGGCGTCTCATCATCATAGGTTCCGTGGCTAAGCGAATGGAGCAACAAAACGCTCTTTATTTGCAAACCGCCGCTCTTTATTTGGAAATCTTCGTCTCCCGCCAAAAAGGTAACGAAACTCTGCAGGCTATGCGATTTGTCCGGCCTGCAAAATCTGCCAATAGCCTCCAACACCTGTCTGATTGCATTCCCAGTGCTGTGGTCCGGTTCACCATCACCGTTCGCGACGCGATAAACGTGCTCAAGCTGCTGCTCAAACGGCGCAACATAGCTGTTCAGACAGGCCAATCGATGCTTGCTTCCATCCCTGTACAACGAAAACGTGCTTTCCTTTTCAATCACCCTATTGTTACTACATATATTGAAGAAATAGCTGTTATGGGTGAGCACTAACAGGCGTGGTCTCCTGTTCTTGTTGCCATATATTTTGGCTGGATTGATCGACACCTCACCTTGATCTGAAATTCTCAGGCTCTTGAGAGTTTGAGCGATTGAGAACACGAAGTCGTATGACATCGACGTTACAGGGTCATCGAAGACAAGGAACATCTTTCCATAGTCACTGTCTGATGTGACTTTACGGTGTACACAGGCCACAAAATAGCAAAATGCCATGACTGTCTTTTCTCCGTCGCTTAGTGTGCGATGCGGCCCCCTTTTCATTTCTTTATCACCGCGTTTGAGGATAAAGCTCTCGCGATCAAAGACATATTTATCGGCAAAAAACTCCTTCAGGAGCATCTCAAAGGTCTCTGCTACTCGATCCCTCGCCTTCGTTGAAGACGCCTTTTCAAGCTCGCCCAGTTCCTTCTTTCTGGTCTGGATGACCTTGTCGAGGTTCCTCAGGGCCTCGATCCCGGACCAGTTATCGAAGGCAAACTCCTGCCCAAAGACAGTGCAAGCCTTTCGCTGTAAATCCCTGCGCGCCTCATCGCTTTTCCCAACTACCCTGGTGAGTTCAGCGACCTTGCTATTGTTATCCTCGATAATCCCGTCGAGCCCGGCGATGTGAGCGGCGAGATCATCAGCAGGCAGCGAATGTGTGGAAGCAAGTGCCTCGGTCTTTTGGACTAACACTGCTTTGATTTCGGAAATTGCCGTGCGCGCATCTGTTAGAGCAGTTTTACCATCAGCGATTTCGATACCCTTCCTTGAAGGCACATGGTGCTTTAGATCGTTGAAGCAGGACTTCTGACGTGTGAGCTGCGTCTCAATTTCTTTGAGGTTCTCTTCTTTTTGACCGAGTTTGTTGGAGTAGTCCTCCAGTTCCTCTTTGTGTTTCACCTCCTCGCCGGCGAAGTAGCTGACGTAGGCGTCAATGACTGCCTTCGGATCAGGGTTTGCGATTCCCTGTTCGCAGAACGGACAAGTGGCGCGATGCTCTTCCTCAACAATCCGGGTGCCAGTTTGATAGAAGCTGGGATGGGCATCAATCTTCCTTTTGATCTCATCGGATACGCTGGAAGGGGATGTCACCTTCTGGAGCGACCCTTCGAGCACTTTCAGGTCGATGTCTTCGCTTCCAACGGGGCCTACCCTTTCCGGATAGACAGGCTCCGGTGGAATGGACTTCAGGCTATCCAGGTCCGAGAGGATACTCTCAAAACTCTGCTCCGGTGTATCGGGCTTGTCAGAGAAACGGTCCAAAAGGCTTTCGAGGTTAAGGCGCCTATATTCTGAAAGCTGCTTCTTGATCTCCGCTTTCTTTACAAGACGTCCTTCCTTTTCATTATCGAATTTGGCTTGAAGTGCCGCGTCTTCGGCTTGCTTCGCCTCCTCCGCCTTTTTCAACTCCTCCTGCGTGTCCTGGAGCTCGATGTTTGCCCTATCGACAACGATCTGGTTTTCGATTTCGCCATCAATCTCGTACTGACGAGCTCTTAGTTCTTCGTGAACGAAATCTTCCGAGAAAACGTGGAAGATGGTTTCAAAGACCTCCGCGCTGACCTTATCGCCAGGCTTCTCTAGCTGATCTAGCTGAAGCGTTCCTAGTTCATTCCCACACGAGAACGAAAATGAGCCTTTTCCGTCTGCCGATTCATCTGAAACCAGATTGAGGGCAGCTCCAGAAACATCTTTGCCTTGCCTGTACAAATCGAGATAGCGGAATGCTCGGGATAGAAAGGACTTACCGGTTCCATTTCTGGCGAAGACCAGATTTTGGGCATTCTTTGAAAGCTTTCCGTCTACGGAGAATATCGGCCCCAGATATGAAGCCTTTATTGTGAAATCCGGTTTTGGAGGAGTGTTCATTCTGGCTAATTTCTATTTCAGGGGCGTTCTTTTTGATTAAAACCATTGCCTTTACCATGAGCCTTCATGATCGGTTTTATAACATATTCTGCAATCAGCTCTTTTTCTGAAACTGGATCAAGCTGAAACCAGGTCTTCAGTGTTTACGGATTTCAGCGAGAGATGTTTACCCCCAACGCCTTCAAACAACTGCTCACGACACGTCAGTACAATAATCTGAACCTGCCGCCCGACCATGTTCAAAATGTCGAACATACGGCCCATTCTCAAATCATCGGAAAACACAAGCGCATCATCCAGAACGACGGTCGCAGGGTGTCCCTGCCCGACAAGCATCTCGGCGAAGGCGAGACGAACGAGAACAGCGATCTGCTCCTGCGTTCCCATGCTCAAGTGCTGGAATGATTCCTCGTACCCGTCCTGCCGGACAACACCGAGAATATGCAGGTCTTTATCAATAGTGATTTCAGCACCGGGAAAGAGGAACTGCAAATAGGGACGAACCCGCTTCAGTACCGGGGAAAGATAGAGCTCTTTTGCCTCAGATTCGGCAGAACGTAGTGTCTCTAGCAGTAGCGAAAGCACCTCAACTTCACGCTCGTCACGCCGAAGTTTGTCTTTGGCCATTGCGACCTCACGTTCCTTTTGTTGAATCGCCTCATCGAGGCCAGCACCTTCAAGAACTTCGATATGCGAGCGCAATCCGGCTATCCTTGCTTCAAGATCGGTGCGCTTCTTACGCCTGTCCCCAAGCGCCTTTTCTAGTCTTGCGATCCGCGCCTCCAGTTGTGGCAATGTCTCGCCGTCCCGCTGGCCTTCAAGCCTGGAGACCGCCTCCTTCCGATCGGTCAGGGCCTTTCGAGCTACGGACGCGGCGGCATCCAGATCGTCATCAGAAGCCTGCTTTTCGGCTTCAGTCAGATCGTTCTTCAGTCTTTCGAGACGGTCCTTCCCATCCTCATATCGCGTCTTCGCACTGCCCAACCCGGTCTGAATATGGCCCATCTCTTCTTCCGGCCCGACAAGACCCGCTCGGGCGGTAGCGAGCGTGTCTTTTGCTTCCTGGGCTGCATCCTGAGCAGAAGCAAGGACCTGCTCGGCCTCCTTCTCCGTCGGCAAGCCTTCGCCCCCAGGATAAGCCGGATCCGTTTCGAGGATTGTTTTCAGGCCTGCGATGCGGTCGGCGAGAGGTTCTGCGCCGGCGTTGCAGTCGTCCGTTGCCGGCGCGTGCAGTTCGGCTTCCTGTCGTGCAAATTCGGCATCCCGAAGAAACTTCTCGCGCTTTGCAAGCTGCTCATCGGCTGCATCGGGCGACTCGACGCCGCAGTCTTCAAGCGCAGCCTTTAGAGCTTGGTTTGCCGCGCGCTGCTGTTCGATCAGCTTGTCCCGATCCTTGATGGCGGGCTGGACAGTGATGTCGCCGTAGTCCGGGATAGCGATCGTCGTTGCCTCAACCGCTTCAACCAATGTCCGGTCGGCAGCAAGCGCAGCTCCATCGACCTCGATTTCCGACAATCGGTCAGGGGACATATCGAACACAACGCGTGTCGCGGCAGCGGAAAGGCGCGAACGGGTGGTTTCGAGGGCCTTGGCTGCATCTCGTATCGTTTCGATATTCTCGTCAGTCACGAGAATAGCCGCTGCACCCTGTTGCGCAATCCCTTGTTTTTTCTCAGCCGCGTGTGCCTTGTCGTAACGCCCCTGAAGTTCGCGAATGCGAGAAGCACGCTGGACGGTGTTGAGAACGCGGCGTGCCTGTGACACGGTATTGTCTGCCTCGGTCGCAGCATTCCCTGCTTCCTTCGCATCGTTACGAAGTTTTTCGACCTGCTTCCGCAAGTCCTGTTCGGTTTGACGGACCTTGTCGCGCTCCTTCTTCGCGGCCTCGACGAGGTCCCCCTCCTCCTCGATCTGTTTCTTCAGTGCGCGGCGCCCGGTCAGGGTCTGCTCGGCTTGTTCCAGCTTCCGCTTTTCCAGCTCAACTTCAGTCACCGCCGCAGCGATGCGAGATTCCAGCCTGGCGAGCTCGGTCTGCCGGGTTCGGGCAGCATCGAGTTCCTTTTTGTCCGTCTGATCGCATTCTTCCGAAGAAAGGCGGGCTAGTGTATTCTGCTCTGCTTCGAAGCTTTCCAACGTGTTCGAGAGATCGCTGCGGCGGCTTTGCAGGTCTTCGAGATCGGAACCCAGTGTCTCTACTTCGCCGATCAGCTTTCTGTAGTCCCCGCGAGGCCTGCCGGTGGATGTGATAAGTTCCGAGCGCTGTTTAGCGACCTCGCCGGGCAGAGCCCTTCCACGCCTGCCACCCAGAACCTCACCGACTTCAGATTCCAATGCGCTGTGCAGATTCGAGCGTGCACTGTCGGGAAGATCGAGCGCACCAAAGGACTGGCCTTGCTGAACCCAGAGCACATTCCACATACCGAGTGTTTCGGGTTTCGCGCCGGTCTTGCCGGGCTCATCGAACCCAAGAAGACCACGTAGCGTGTTTTCCGCTTCATCGCCCTCCAGTTTTCGCCCGTCCGGGCAGAACAGGTGAGCGTAGGGCTTTTTCACGAACCGCTTCCTGATCCGATAAGTCCCGTCATCGACCTCGAACGCCAGCTCGACGACAGGTGCAGCCTGATTCCGGTCATTCTGCAGAGCGACAATCGGCTGTGCCTTCGAGCTGTACTTCTCGAAAAGTGCCGCGCGTAGCGCATCAAGCAGGGTTGATTTCCCCATTTCGTTGGGACCGACGACAACGTTCAGGCCGTCGGCGATGTCATCGAGACACATCGGCGCCGTGAACTTCTTGAACTGGTTGACAGCGATGGAGCGTATTTTCATTGGCTCCTCGTCTGCAATTTCATGTGCTCGACGTACAGCCGCTGAAGCGCCAGCGCGGCGACCTCATGATCGGGATCGCTCGTGTCCCCGGATTTCTGCTTCAGGACATCAGCGGCGGTTCGCACGAAGCCGCCCCGGTCGATCTGATCAAGGTCCTCTTCAGTTGGATTCGGGAAGAGTCGCGTGTCATCGACCCGGAGGTAACAGAAGGCAGCGGCGACCTGCTCCACGATCTGCTCCTCAAAATACTGCCTATCCTGAAGCGAAACCGCACCTTCGACCGAAAGATGCACCAAAACCCTGTTCAAATCATCGCCGCTGCCGCGAAGAGCAGAAGCGAGGGTATCGATATCTTCGCGGCTGTTAATCTGCTCACGAAACGTCGCCCACCGATAGTGACCGGTCTCGACCGGGGTGACGACCGGAGCGGCATCGGCACTCTCGATTTCGACCAAAAGCGCCTGTCCACCGCCATCGACATCAAAGGCATCGGTCTCGTGTGTACCGCAATACCAGACCTTGTCATTGATCTTCCTTTGTCCGTGCCAGTCACCCAAGGCCAGATATGCAAGTCCCGCCGATTTCGGTCGGTCCGGATTGATATAGTTGGGAACGTCCTTGTCATCGGACCCGAACCCTGTGACCGTGCCATGCGCGAGACCTATGCGAATAATCCCGTCCGGGGTTTCTGTTTCATCCATATAAGCGGTGGCGTCCTGAAACAGACGCCGATACTGGAGCGGAGCCGGAAGCACCGCAAATCCATCACTTTCAAAAATTCGCGGCTCTGAAGCAATGTGAACGATTACATTGTCCGGCTTGCCTCTTCGCAAGAGTTGATCCCACAGACCGTGCGAACGGTGGCGATCGTGGTTTCCGGGAAGAAGATGCCACGTCACCTTCTCGAACTTTCGCATGCGTTCCAGTGGCTGATTCAGCGAGCGCGGCGACGGTGCCTCCACGTCATAGATATCACCGGCAACAACAACATGATTTGCACCGTGCTCAGCCGCCACCTCACCAAGCCGGGTTATCGCGGCAAGACGCGCCTCCTGAAGCAGCCCCATCGTACCATCATCGACAAATCGAAATACCTTGCCGATTTGCCAGTCCGAAGTATGTATCAGGCGCAGTGTCATACCGGGTCAGGCTTCCTTGTCCTGACGAAAACAGGCAACAGGGTCTGCGGCATCAGGCGATGGAAACCTGTATCCGCAGACAACGGCCATATCGCCACCTCCGAAAGTTTGGTAACAACGTCAAAATCGACCTCAAGCGCCTCGAAATGGCGTTTGCCGCACGCGGTCTTCCGGTTTTCTTTCATCCGGCACCGCTCGCTATCGATCATACTCCCGGGCTCGCGAACGAAACAAGGCCTTTCCTCGCGTTCAGTGACGAAGGCCCGGTCAGGATTGCAGGGGCCAACCGGCGTATCGATCCTGATACCACATTTCGAATATGAAGTCAAAGAGCGTGAACTGCAAACGCGGCAGCTCGGCCCCTCCTGTTCGCAGGTGCAGCAATACCACGCCTCCGCACTGCACGACAGTGCCCCAATCCCTCCAGCACCTGGGGCCCCCACTCAACCGCGGGCGGCACGCTGGAGCTGTGGGATACTCCACTCCCCGCGCGCGCGATAACAGCAGCAGGCTGATATCCTCCACTCCCCGCGCGCGCGATCTCTCACGACCTGAGGACCCGATCTCCAGGCCACTCCCCGCGCGCGCGATAACAGCAACCGGATGATGTACGAGGAAACAGGAGACCCCTATGAACACGGGACCCGTGGGGGCACGTCACCGCTTTCCATATTTGCCGGTGGCTCGCTGCATGGAGTGCGCTATCTCCCTGAGGGCCATACCATAGCTTTATGAGGAAAAATCCCTCAGCCAGGCATGACCCCTGAATAAATTGGAGAAATGTGGATCAATGTTTGCGTATTTGGGCCCTGCACAGATAGTCAAAACTATAACCGCAATCGTGCAATCTACCGCGTAATATGTGATTTAGGCGCTACCAAATGACATATTAATGCCCGCAATTGAGCCGGCTTGATCGGTTTATGCATCACCTCAACTCCGATATCACCTGATTTCGCCAGTACGGCCTCGGACCAGTCTGCGGTGACGACTATTGCCGGCAAAGGTCGGTCGAATTTTCCCTGGATGATGCGAATTATTTCGGTGCCAAGACCCCCTCGATCAAGATGCTGATCGGCAATAATCACATCCGGCGTCCAATCCGCTATTTGAGCAATTGCTTCGTTGCAGGCAGGCGCCACCTTCATTTCGCAGCCCCAAAGCGACAAAAGGCCCGTCATTGCTTCAACCACGTTGGGCTCATTTTCAATCAACAAGACTCGCGTGCCGGTCAACGCTTCCGATACCTGATCGGGCGTCGGTACAGGTTTCGCTTCTGTCTCGGAAGAGGTTTCGGTAGTTGCCGCTGCGGAGAGCCTGAAACGGGTGCCGCGTCCTTCCGTGGATACAAAATCAAGAGAATGGCCAAGTGCCCCAACCAGGCGCCTCACAATCGACAAACCAAGCCCGAGACCGGTATTTCTACGACCATCTGAATTCCTGGGAATGGCCCCACGGTGAAATTCTTCAAAGATGTGTTCTTCCTGATCGGGCGGTATCCCGCAGCCTGTGTCTACAATTTCCAGGATAATCTGCTCCCCGCGGAGGCGGGTGCCCACGAGCACGCCGCCATTTGTTGTGTAATGCAGGCCATTGGAAATGAGGTTTTGCAGGGCACGCCGCAGCATCTTCCGGTCCGACCAGACGTATACGTTTGCCACTTGAGCGCGCAACCGCAGCCCCTTCTTTTCAGCAATCGGCCGAAAATCAGAAAACAACGATTCCACTAGCGACTGCACGCATACACTCTCAAAAACAGGCACGACCACACCTGCGTCGAGGCGCGAGATATCGAGCAAAGTTTGCAGCAGCTCGTGCATTGTATCCAGCGATCGCTCAAGCTGTTCAACAAGCCTGCTGCCTTCTTCGCTTTCTTGCACTTCGGCCAATGTGGAGGCCACGAGTTGCGCGGCATGCAAGGGCTGCAAGACATCATGGCTGGCTGCCGCCAGAAACCGCGTCTTCGACAGGTTCGCGTTTTCTGAGATTTCCTTTTGCCGCGCGAACTCCACGTTCGAGAGCTCCAGGCTCCTCATGGTCGCGCTGAGTTCGTCGGTGCGTTGCTTGACCTGGCCTTCCAGATAAAGCGCAGTCTGAAAAAGCGAAAACGCATTGTGCTGCTGATCGGTGGCCCGTTCAACCCGGTCCATAAGCGCCTTATTGATGCGTTTGAGACGATCCACATCGTCTATGTTGCGCACACTCATTGGGCCGCGTCCGGTTGGCCAGGGTGCCCAAAAGCAATTCCTGTGAATGTGTGATTGAGGTGCATTGAGATATACTGCTCACCGTAGGTGTTGAATCCAACAACATGATTCTTCTGGTAGATCTCGGATATCTTGTGCCGGACCTGACGGTTCGTTGCATCCACCTTTCGCAGAACACAATCGAAGCCGATAACCATATCGACACTCCCGAAACTCCGCTGTAGCGTTTCAAATGCCATTTCGGTGGTTTGGACCATACCCTCTGGCTCAGCAACCGTGAGCACAATTCCATCGTCTATAGCGCAGAAAAAGGACAGCGATCCATCAGGGTTCACTTTCTGGATCGAACGGCAATAGTATTCGCCTCCAACCCGGACAACCAAGGGATGAGAGGCAAAACTCATGGGCGTCAAAGAAGGCACGTCCATACCGATGCAGCGGGCATACTCCTCTGCGGCCGGAGCGGCGTTGAACTCGTAGACAATTCTCTTGTCCGGATTGGAGCGGGTCACCACCAACTTTGTATCCGTCGGTGCAAAATTGTCTGTTTTGAAAATCCGAAAAGGAATGTCGGATCGGGCCAGAAGCAAAATCGCGCTATTGTTTGCAATCTCGCCATTGAGGATCAGCTGCGTGTCGAGAAAATCCATGTCGTCGCCCGCCGACCCGCCCAGAATCGGAATGTCATCCAGTCCCCAATGGAAGGCCGCCGTGACGGTTTCTTCAGCCGTCGACAATCCGTCAATCAGACACAGCGCGAAGCAATTGGATCGGCCATCATCGTCGATTATCCGGAAAAAATCGTGCTTGGCCTCTGAAACCTGTGCCACGATTCTCTCAAATCCAGCACTTGTGATGTTTGGGATTTGCACGGGGTGGATACTGAAATGCGAGGCGGGCAGAACGATGGCCAGCATCAGCCCTTCCGCAACACCTTCCGGTGTGATTTCCCCGGCGGTTGAACAAGCGGCGTAGTTTGCCTCCGGGCACTCCATCGCCATCTTGCGGCGGATATCCTGCGCCGAAAAGGCCTGCTTGGAAAAATACAGTATTGTGAACCCGCCGGCGCAGTTGCGAATTTTGCCCCAGAAGTCCGCATCATCGAGCTCTTCTGTCCACACTGACAGAATGCCTGACGCAAACTCTTTGCACGCCGTGGGCGTCACAACCTTACCCTCCCGCAAGCTTACTGTACTGATTTGTTCTCAGCACCCGCAGCAACATAGAATTTCGCCATGGCCACTGCAAGCGGTGCATATCTGCGGAAAATTCTACCTGGATGCGGAGGCTGCCGCTTTCACAAACCTGGTCACGTCGGCTTGCGAGGTCATGAACGATGTCACTAGCCGGGCGAGGACTTCTCCAGGTTCAGTTGGAACCGGACCGCTGTTCGGGTTAGGCGGCCAACAATGATAGACGGCACCTTCGGCTTGCAATGCTTCGTGCACGTGACCTGGCAGGACAGCGAAAATTTCGTTTGCCTGGGTTTCAACATGCATCCGGACACCATCAATCGCCTGCAAACCGGTCGAAAGCCCAGCGGCCATGGCGTTGGCATGACGCGCGTTGCGCAGCCAAAGACCGTCTTCGAGATAGGCCAGCAGTTGAACGGAAACGAACCGACCCTTGGAGAACAGTTGCCCGCCCTGAAGTCGCCGCCGGTCAAAATCTTCTGCCAGCGACGTGTCGAAAAACACGACGGCGTCAGTGCACATGGCTCCATTTTTCGTCGCACCGAAAGACAGCAGATCCACACCTGCTTTCCAGGTCATCTCTGCGGGGGAACACTCAAGAGCCACAAGCCCATTTGCGAAGCGGGCGCCATCCATGTGGAGGCGCATATTGTTCCTGCGGCAGAGATCGCCAACTCCGGAAATCTCTTCCAGACTATAAACAGTCCCCAGCTCGGTTGACTGGGTAATGCTGACCGCAGAGCGGCGTGGATCGTGATCGCCCCGAACAAATTGGGCCAACCTTGCTTCCAACGCCTCGACTGTCAGCTTGGCACCCGTTCCCGCAATACCCAACGTTCTGCCACCGCCGGTGAACAACTCGACAGCACTGCATTCATCAATAGCGAGATGCGCTTCTTCGTGGCAGAGCACCGCACCGAAGGATGGCACGAAAGTGGACAATCCAAGCGCGTTGGCCCCTGTTCCGGTGGGAACCGGGAAGATCGCAACGTCCTTTTCAAAAACCTCGCGCGCGCGTTCAGTCAACTTTGCTGTGGTGTCGTCACCGCCATACGAACCCGATGCGCCCTGGTTCACAGCAACAAGAGCATCCATGATTTCAGGGGAAACCCCATAGGCATTGTCAGAAGCAAAGTTCATGGCAGGGCACTTTCATTTTTTATGGGAACATCGGGGAGATCTTCAGACACATCCAGCCTGAGGACGCGGGCGTAAAACGCATATTCGGCTTGCAGGCTCAGTGCAATTGTCGTCGCTTGACGGAAGCCATGGCCTTCGCCCTCGAACTCGTAATACGCGACCGGCACACCGCGCTGCTCAAGCGATGCGACCATGTCGCGGCTCTGGCCAGGCGGCACAACAACGTCCTTGTCGCCCTGGAAGAAAATCATCGGGGCGGAGATCCCGTCTGCATGATTGACCGGCGAGCGAGCCTGGAACACCGCATCCGTCGCGCCGGTCTGTGTGCCCGTGAGCGCGTAGAGGTATCCGGACTCAAACTTGTGGGTCAGATTGAGTAGTCTGCCGAGATCGGCTACGCCATAGGAGGAGGTGCCTGCGGCAAAGAATTTATGAAACGCGAGGGCGCAAAGGACAGTGAACCCGCCGGCGCTGCCACCGGAAATCACGATGCGGTCCGGATCGGCCAATCCCTTGTCCACAACGGCCTTACTTGCGGCGATCACATCGTCCACATCGGCCAGGCCCCATTCGCCATTCAACGCCTCACGGTATGCGCGGCCATAGCCCCAACTGCCGGTATAGTCCACATCAAGATAGGCGAAGCCACGGCTGGTCCAGTACTGGATTTTCAGCTTGAGGCCTCGGTCCGCCATGCCTGTTGGGCCACCGTGTGCGCTGACAAGCATAGGCGGCGCTTCGTCCGCCGGGCCATCATAGATGGCGTTTGTCGGCGGATAATAGACGGCCCAGATTTCCCTGCCGCCGGGTCCTGAAAGCGAGAGGATTTCGCCAGCGGAAAAAGCCTCGGCAGGCAAACCGGTTTCCGCACTGCGCTTTACGATATTGACCGCTCCGTCCCGCGCGATCTTGGCAATGCAGGAAGCTTCGCTGTTTGATGTTGCTTGCGCGACGACCCCTGCCCCGAGCGTTGCAGGTCCGTAAACATTGCTCAAGCCGGTTTCCAGGCGTTCCAAACTTCCGTTCGACGGGTCGAGCAGACCTGAACAGCAGCGACCAGCTTCGAAGACACTAACAAAGAGCTGCCCATCAGGCAGAACCGTATATGAGCGGGTGCCCAGACCCCAAAGCGGTAGACCGAATTCGGCGTCGCGGGTGCAAATGCATTCGCGGTTACCATCCTGGAAGCGATGCAGGTTACCCCAGCCATCCCGGTCCCAAACAAAGTAGAGCGCGCCGTCAGTTGACCACGTGGGCTGGAAGGCTGCCGTTCCTGCCCCCCCCGCGATGACCGCTGGCGATGGCAGCCCGTCTGAGGTCCAGGTGGCGCACTTGAGCGTTGCATCTTCCCAGGGCATGTGCGGCAAAGACCATTCAAGCCAGGCAAGCTTGCTGCCATCAGGCGAGATGCACGGGGCGGCATAAAAGTCGTTCCCCTCTGCAAGTGCGCTTACGGCGCCGCTGCCCAGATCGATTGCGGCCAGCAGATTCTGCGGGGAGGGATCATGCTCGCCCTCATGCTTCTCTGCGACGGCGATCAGACGCTGACGCTCTGCATCAAGGCAATAGTCGGCGAATCGCCAACCGTCCGCATTGGTGATCCGGGAAATGTCGCCGGTAGGATCGACCAGGTAGATGTCCTGATCTTCGGCGTTGGTGAAATAGACCCCGTGTTCGCACACCAGCATTTCACCGCCGCCATATTCGTGGACGCCAGTGCGCGCCGAATAGGGCGGCGGCAGAAGATCACGCGTTTCACCATCGCCATGCCGATGGACGATGGTGATGCGGCCAGCGTCGGCCGGGCGGCCTTCTGCCCAATACACATTATCGCCAATGGCTTGAACCTGGCCAAAGCGAAGAGATTTTCCGGCAACCAGGTCCGCGCCAATGGGCGAAGGCCAGGTGCCATAGGGTCTGGTTGTTTTGCTCATGTGTGGAGTGTGATCGTTCCGCCGGAAGTGATTGCAACTTGTTGGCCGGTCGTGAGGCAACCAAAATCATCGGCGCTCACGGAGACAACAGGCACGCAGATATCATAAAGCTGGTGCGCCGTCATTGCGCCTGCGACGAGACTGACGTCCTTTTTGATCACGATGATCCCTGCAGGACCTGACCCGTTGCGGATAGCTTCAGCCACGCCGGCTGGTGTTCCCGCCGAACCACGGGTTTCCGGCAGTGCAAGAATGCAGCCGCCTGCCCGCGCGCCGGTTTGCGGATGGTGCCGGTCAATAATCTCTCCAGACTGCGGATCGAAACCACCCCAGAAACTCAAGGGTTCGTCCAGCACCAAGAGCGGACCGGAAGCTTCGCCATCATGTAACGCAGTGCCGTTGATCTTCATGACGTCGCTCCCTGCCAGAGGGTTTCATCACGCATCACTTCTCCGGCGACGGCAGAGTGGACACAATCTTCCAGGCTGCCGAAACACACCTCTACCGGCAGCATGCCCGGTGCGTAGTAGGCCCATTTGGCGGAGTTGGTCATGACCCGGCCCTTGGCGCCGCGAACGGCGGGGGTAAAATAGGTGCAGGTGTCGACAACAACCTGAACACCGGCGCGTTCCAGAGCACCGAGCCAACCCTTTTGCGCGGCCAGTTTGCGCACGTGGCGGCTGGTGGAGACGTACATGGTCAGACCAGCTGCAACCTTGCGGCCCTCCATAAGTTCGGAAAGGCGGGCAAATTCGGTGAAGGAAAAATGCGGGGTCCCCAGCGCGACCATGTCGAGCGCGCCGGGTCGGGCTGTAGACAGATCATCGCGGGCGGCGCGCAGATCGTCCAAACAAACGGTGTGTTCTCGTTCAGGTTCCTTGCCCTGAAAGGCCGTTTCCAGATCAGGTGCTTCAGGCGTCACACCCACCGCATGGAACAGAGCTACGCCGCCCGATGCTGCTGTTGCTGCGCTGATGGCCTTCTGGCTGTCCAGTGTTGTCTCCGAAGGGAGACCATCAATGACCGGAACTGCGGAACCGGCGGCCTTCCCCACAAGATGGCCCAGCACGTGGGCGAGCATTTCCTGGTTGCGCAGGGCTTCGGGCACATCATCTGCCAGCCGGAACAACACCTGCCCGCGCCTGTTTTCTGTCAGGTGCAGGCCAGCGTTCGGGACCCGCCCCAGCAGCGCGCAGCACACATCGAGAAAATCGCCATACTTGTTGGTGCGCGCGCCCGCGGCTGAATTGTAGTAAGTTACCGCGTTGGACTCTGAGCCCACAATATGTTCGCCAAGCTTCGGCCCGCCCGGCAATTGGTAAGGCGCGCAAGTCCAGACCGGGCGGCATCCCATCTTTTCGTAGAGCTTCATAAGTTCCCGGGCGCCGGCGATAAATTCCGGTGATTTTTCCGGCGGGCGCATGTCCGGCACCTCGACGCTCACTGGCACCGTGTTGGTCCAGGACGGCACAACCACCTTGCAGCCTGCGTCCACAATCATCTGCGCAAAATCCACATGCGCCTGTCCGTAATAGTGGCAGGCATCTACGTGGACAAAGGAAACATCGATGAGCTCGGCGGCACCCATGAGCTCAGCGGCCCGGGTAACCATCTGGGCAGCGAACTGCAGGACTGGACCGTTGTTACCGAAAAGGTGAGATCTATCGCTCTCGGAAAGTTGGAGCTGGTTATCAAAATTATTGATCATGCCACTGCAAAACATGAAATCGGCGTTGTGTCCAGTGGTTGGCGCTGCGTGACAATCTCAACTCTTTCAAGATCAATCCGGACGCTCATCTGTAGACGTCAGAATGGTTCACCGACCCGGTGATATCCGGCCCGAATACGTGAGGCCATTTGAGTGAAATTCGAGAACTACACCTATTGCAGGCAACTCTTCTCCAGATAGTCGGTAACAGCGATAATGGCCTCTTTGATCTCTGCCGGGACATGCCAGGAAGACTCTTCCCTGACCTTTTTGGCTGGCAAGCTTCAGGTGCTCGGATAAGGGTCATGCCTGGCTGAGGGGATTTTCCTCATGAAGCCATGGTATGAAATGAACAATCATTATTGCAAAGGGGCCCGCATTTCAGAGAAGAAAATCCGCGCGCGTGTTCGCGACTTCGCCGCCGGCCTGACCGCTCTACAGACAACCGAACCCGGCGGCCCTGGTCGCAATACTGTCAACAGGGTCTATCGGGCGTTGCGCAAGCGCCTCCATACATCTTGCCAGGCGCAGCGACCGATGTTCGGTGTTGTTGAAGGGGATGAAAGCTTGTCTGGAGCCAGGCGGGGGAAAGGAAAGCGAGGAAGGGGCGCAGGCGGCAAGACAACCGTCTCCGACCCCTTCACCTTGCCGGATGTGTGCCCCGGCGCGCGGTCCATCAGGACGGCGGCCTGAGCCAACAGGATGCAGCCTGCCTTTTGTGACTGCGATTTTTCAGGTGCCGGCGTTGTGCTGAGTACATCTGAATTCGATGCAGCTGACGAAACTGAACAAGCGGCCAGTAACGCCACTGTTGCCAAAAATATGCGTTTAATCATTAGATGTCCGATAGTCTATTGTTGCCGCTGCCGCGAAGTTTTTTCGTCAGCCTTCGCCCCACTCTTGAACTTTGACGCTCAGGATCAGATACGTCCATCAATTGATTTAGCTTTCCCATTGCCGGGAGAACAGTGTGTCCAGAAAACCCATGAACCAATCATGCTGTGACCTATCGTGTTTTTTGCCCAGTGCACCCTGTTCCGCGCGTGATTGAGCCCCCGGTTTACCGAAATGTGCCCAATCGGAATTCTGCCAGCGCCGAAAAGCAGAGCGGGTGACTTCGGCATGAAATTGAAAAGCGAACGTGCTCTTGCCGTAACGCATGGCCTGGTTCGGAAAAGTCTCACTTTCCGCCAGGCGCTCAGCACCGTGCGGAATGGCGAATTCGTGGAAGTGAGCCTGGGCGACGTAAAGCTCGTCTGGAAACCAGACCCTGCCTTCCTCCGTCGGCGTGATCTTGTAATAGCCAAATTCGTACGGCTGGCCCTCAATAGGGCCGCACCTGGCACCCAGGGTGTGGGCAATAGACTGCGCGCCCTGACAAATTCCAAGCAGCGGCACCTCATTGCGGATGCATTGCTCAATCCAGCGATGCTCGTCCTTCAAGAATTGATGCCGCCCGGTTTCAAACACGTTGAACGGCCCGCCATAGATGACGCTGGCGGCGATGGACTCATCAACGTCGGCCAGTTCCTCGCCGAGATATGGCCGGATTATCTCAGGTTCCAGATTACGATTGTGGAACCAGGTGACGACGCGATCATCTGCCGGGTCGTCCGTATGCCGTATGAGAATAACCCGTTTGGTCATAGGAATGGACGCTGGACCTTCAAAATTGTCTTTTGCTTTGTTACTGAAGTGATCGACAAGCGGCAATTGATCTGACAAACAAGCCTGTAGATTCAATAGACTGAAGATAACTCATCGTGGACTATTTCCTCAAAAATTATCTACGCAAGATCGTCAAACAGGGAACACGAACGTAACCTATGCGTCTGGTGAGGCTTGCACTTACGGGGATGGCCGGGGACCCCGGTGGATGTCCGGTTCACCGACAAGGGCGCTGAACGCGGCCTCATTACCAATCCTGCCCTCAAGGTCGGTGAGATGTATATGGACGGCCGGTTCGTCATCGATCAAGGCACGTTATCCGATTACATAGCCTTGATGAAACGCAATGGTTTCCGCAAGCATCTGCCTTTCGTCACGATTGCCACCACGGGCCTGTACTATCTTTCCGACCGTTTGAAAAATCTTTGGCGGGCTGGCTCCGAACGTGACCAGGTGGCGCACCATTATGACCTGGACGGCCGGCTTTATGAGCTTTTTCTCGATCAGGACTGGCAATATACCTGCGCGTATTTTGAAAACTGGGACATGAGCCTGGAAGAGGCCCAGCTTGCCAGGAAGCGCCATGTTACGGCAAAGCTGCTCGCTGAGCCGGAGCACCGGATTCTCGAAATGGGCTGCGGCTGGGGCGGGCTTGCGCTTTACATCGCAGAGCAAACCGGGGCCCATGTAACGGGGGTCACTCTCAGTTCAGAACAAGTTGCCACAGCCAATAAGCGTGCAACAGCGCGGCAACTGGAGGACAAAACCGAGTTTCGCCTGCAGAATTACCGGGATGTAGAAGGCACATTCGACCGGGTCATCTCCATTGGCATGCTGGAGCATATCGGACGCGGCAATTTCGACATCGTCTTTTCGAAAACAGCAGACCTGCTGAACGATGAAGGCGTGGCGGTTTTCCACGCAATCGGCAGGCCAAAGCCGGTGCCCAGCCAAGGTTCCTTCAACGACAAATATATTTTTCCTGGTGCTTATGTTCCTTCAGTCGCTCAAGTCTATCCCGCAATTGAACGCGCGGGACTGGTGGTCAGAGATTTGGAGATCCTTCCCATTCACTATGCAAAGACCTGCCGCATGTGGCTCGACAGGTTCAAGGACAATTGGGACAAGGCAGCGGAGATCTATGACGAACGGTTTTGCCGGATGTGGGAACTCTATCTCGCTGTCTCGGAAAGTGCGTTTATCCACGACCGGTTGATGATCTTCCAGTTTCAGGTGGCAAAACCCACATCAAGCGCTGAATTTGGCCGCCATGAAATGCTCCGGCGCAAGGCGGAACTGCTTGAACTTGAGGCTGAACGCATGACTGTGGATGAGATCATAATTTGAAACGGCGCTTGTTTTACACGACCGGATCGGGGGGCATTGTTGCCCCATAACGCAAAACGCCCCGTCGTAAGACGAGGCGTTCTGGCAAATGATATTTCTTGATCGGATTTAAGCGGCAGCCGGAGCCGGCAGCATATCCCGCGCAGCATTCTTGACCGCCTTTTGAACCTTTTCAAAGGCTCGGACTTCGATCTGCCGGATACGTTCCCGGCTGACGTCAAACTCCTGGGATAGCGCCTCCAATGTCAGCGGATCTTCCGCCAGGCGGCGCGCTTCAAAGATGCGGCGTTCGCGATCATTGAGCTTGTCCATGGCCTCACGGAGCAAACCCATGCGGGAGGAATGTTCTTCCGTTTCGGCCAGAACCTCTTCCTGGTCAGGCTCTTCTGACACAAGCCAGTCCTGCCATTCGCCAGCACCTTCACCGTCCACTTTCAAAGGTGCGTTGAGGGAGGAATCTCCGCCCAACCGGCGGTTCATCGAAACAACATCCTCTTCTGGCACGCCAAGCCGCTCTGAAATGGTTGCAACCTGGTCTGGATGCAGATCACCATCTTCCAGGGCTTCGATCTGCCCCTTCACCTTACGCAGGTTGAAGAAAAGCTTCTTCTGGCTCGCAGTGGTGCCCATCTTGACGAGGCTCCACGAGCGCAAGATAAATTCCTGGATCGAGGCGCGGATCCACCACATAGCATAGGTGGCCAACCGGAAACCCCGCTCAGGCTCAAAGCGCTTTACTGCCTGCATCAGGCCGACATTGCCTTCAGAAATGACTTCGTTGATCGGCAATCCATAGCCGCGATAACCCATTGCGATCTTCGCCACCAGGCGCAAATGGCTGGTCACCAGCTTGTGAGCAGCGTCCCGATTTCCATCTTCACGCCAAGTCTTGCCCAGCTTGTACTCTTCGTCATGCGAAAGCATTGGAAACTGGCGGATTTCCTGCAGATACCGGCTAAGACCGCCGTCGCTGGAAAGTACGGGAACTTTAGATGTGCTCATTGTCTATCCTCCTTGCACGGGGCATACGGGCGCGTTCTGCCACTCCCCTTGCTGATTGCTATAAGGTACTCCTGATACGGATTTTTAAGTACCTAACACCCTGCTGTTTCGGTTGGCGTTCACACTAACTTGAATTGTGGCCAAAACGTGTGATCTACAACACAGACGGATGACATTGGATAAATCCGTCGTGGGAAATTCGTGATTGGGCGATTCTTTTGTCCGCAGGTGAAAACTTACCTATTTTGGCTGATTTTCAGGCTTCTTTTGGGGATATCAAAGAAAACTGTAGGCATCCACGTCCACTGCCAGCCGGACGCTGCCGCGCGGTTTGATGTCCTTCAGCCACTCCACGAGATAGGCTTGAATATCAATATCCCGCCGGCTCTTGATAAGAAAACGGACCCGGTGACGCCCCCGTATCAACGTCAACGGCGCTGGAGCGGGACCGAGCACACGCACTCCATCAGCTACGGGAACGCACATTGCCAGATCCCGTGCAAAACGTTCGGCATCCGGCATCGTTGCAGCGGAAATTATGAGACCTGCGAGACGCCCATAAGGCGGTAAATCCAGGTGCTGTCGGGCTTGTTTTTCCCGTTCCAGATAACCATCACGGTCACCGGCTTTCAGCGTCTGCATGAGGGGGTGATCAGGCATATGGGTCTGAACAATCGCCCGGCCCGGTTTCTCGCCGCGGCCAGCACGCCCGGACACCTGGGAGAGCAATTGCCAGGTGCGTTCCCCTGCCCTCGGATCACCATTCTCCAGACTAATATCGGCGTCAATCATGCCAACCAGGGTCAGATGAGGAAAGTTGTGCCCCTTCGCCACGAGCTGGGTGCCTATGATGAGATTGTGCTCACCCAGTTCAATTTCCCGCAATAATTGTCTCAGAACGTCTCCACCATAGACGAGATCAGACGAAAGAATCGCAATCCGGGCGTCCGGGAACCTGCTGGATGCTTCCTCGGCAACACGCTCTACCCCTGGTCCGACCGGCGCAAGCGAGTCTTCCGTTTCGCAAGATGGGCAGGAAGGGGGAATGCGTGATGCATGGCCACAGTGGTGGCACAGCAGTTGCCGGCGGAAGCGATGTTCCACCAGCCAGACCTGACAATTTGGACACTCGAACCGAAATCCGCATTTCCTGCAGAGTGTAAGCGGCGCGTAACCGCGGCGATTAAGAAACAGCATCGCCTGATCACCGCTATCAAGCGTCCCGGAAATTGCCTCCACAAGCGGTTGAGAAATCCATGTCCCCCGCTCAGGGGGCGTTGCTCTCAGGTCGAGCAGTTCAATGTCCGGCAATTCTGCCATCCCATGACGGTCCGGCAATGTGACAAGCTCGTAGCGCTCACGATCCACGTTTACGAGACTTTCCATAGATGGCGTCGCGGATGCCAAAATGACTGGAAATTTGCCTAGCGCGCCGAAAGCCACGGCCATGTCCCGCGCGTGATACCGTACCCCATCTTCCTGCTTGTAGGTGCTCTCATGTTCTTCATCGACGATGATCAAGCCGCAATTCTTCCAGGGCAAGAATAACGCAGATCGGGCACCAACGACGATATGGGCATCGCCGTTTGCCACCCCGCGCCAGACCCGTTCGCGCTCTCGCGGTTTCATACCTGAATGCCAGCCAGCCGGCGGTGCGCCAAATCTCGCCTCAACGCGGCGGATAAACTGCGATGTCAACGCGATCTCAGGCATCAAAATGAGGACTTGCCTGCCCGCTGCGACCGCGGCGGCGACAGCCTCAAAATACACCTCGGTCTTACCGGAACCCGTCACACCATCAATCAAAGTGACCGAAAAATCGCGTGCAATCACAGCTCGCCGGAGCGATTTGGCTGCAGCTTCCTGATCCCGCGAGAGTTTGACCGGCTGTGCTTGTGGCAGTGGTTCTTTGAAGGGAAGCAAGGCAGGCAGGGCCACCTTATCCAAAGCACCTGCATCGACGAGCCCTTTGACAACTGCAGAGGAAACTCCCGCTGCGCTGGCAAGATCGCGGGACTGCCAAGCCGGACCTTCGCCAGCAACTTCCAGAACGCGTATCCGCTGAGACGTCCGGCGCTCTGGAACAAAGCCGGAGACTCTATAGCCAAAGCGCACTGGAGGCGGATCAAGAGCTGCAGGTACCCGAAGCACCATGCGCAAAACTTGTCCCGGTGGAGAAAGGGTATAGTGCGCCACCCAATCTACGAACCGGCGATTGAGGTCCCCGAGTGCCGGAGCATCGAAGATATGGGCGATTTCTCGCAATCGTTCAGGCTTGCTGCACTCAAGCGCTGGGCGCGCCTCACTCCACACCACTCCGATCCGCATTTGGGGGCCGAGCGGGACCTGAACATATGTGCCAGGCTGAACGCTTGCTCCTTCCGGGACCAGATAGGAATAGGTCCCATCCAGCGCCAAGGGCAAAAGGACATCAGCCGCCAATGCGGAGGTCAAGTCACGGGAATCATTGGACATGTCTCGCACATTACGCTGCGGTTACCAGTGTTGCCAGTGTTGCCAGTGTTGCCAGTATATGTCTCTTGGGCCCTTTCCAATGTTCCCTTTCAGCGTGTTCGCAGCTAACGTGCGCCGAAAGCAACACACTGTCCCAAAGGAACCGTCAAATGCATCAGGATGAACGCGGCCACACTCTGACCGCTGAAAGCGCGGACGCGGCGCAAGAAATTGACCTGGCGATTCATAATTTCCTCCATTGGAAAGCTGATATTGTGCCGCATGTGGGTGCGTCACTTAAGGCGGATCCGAATTTCGCATTCGCGAATGTCGTGGGCGGCCTCATCCTGCACGGGGCGAGAAACGTACATTTTCGCAGCAAGATTGAAGGATCATTGGCGAAGGCTCTAGAAACTGCTGAAGGACTTAGCGAACGCGAGGATTTGTATCTCCAGGCGCTAAAAGCCTCGGCAGCCGGCGAAATTACCGAAGCGGTCACCTGCTACGAGACCATTTTGGCCAGTAATCCACGCGATCTTTTCGCCCAACGCATGGCTCAGATGGAACTCTTCTGGATCGGCGAAATGCATTGGTCTGAGCAAATCTCCCGCCGCGTGGCCCCCAACTGGGACGCCAGCGTACCAAGCTATGGCGTGCACCTGTCCTGCCGGGCCTTCGACCTGGAAGAAACACATCAGTTTGCGGAAGCCGAAGCAATGGGGCGAAAATCTGTTGAAATCGATCCAACTGATGTGTGGGGCACGCATGCTGTGGCGCATGTGCTGATCATGCAAGGCCGCCACGCAGAAGGGATCGCCTGGATTGACGGCCTCAAAGACCAATGGGCCGATGCGAACCAGATGCAGCTTCATCTCTGGTGGCATCGTTGCCTGTTCAACATCGAACGCGGAGAGTTCGATGAGGTTCTGGACATCTATGACAATTGGGTCCGAAACCGGGAACTACCGCTCCTCACCTCAATGCCGGATCTGTATATCGATATGCAAAACGGGGCTTCAATGCTGTTGAGACTGGAGCTCAGAGGTGTCGATGCCGGTGACCGGTGGGCGGAGCTGGAAGAACTCACGCTAAACAGGCTGGATGATCATACGAGTCCCTTCACGAGCCCGCACTTTGCGCTCATTCTAGCGGCCGCCGGGCGTTTCTCGGAAGCAGATGCACTGCTCAATTCAATGAAAGAGTTTGCGGGCGCTGACACTGGCACCTTTGGGCCGCGCTACACATCTGCGGCAATACCCGCAGCAGAAGCTGCAATAGCGCACCGCCGCAGCGAGCATCAAAAGGTCATCGACCTTCTGATGCCTGCCCGGCACATGCTCTGGCAAATGGGCGGCAGCCATGCACAGCGCGATCTGTTTTTCCTGATACTTGCGGACTCAGTGCTCAAGCTCGGTCGCAACGACCTGATTGGCATCATTCTGGATGATATTGAGCGGGCCGGTTTCTCTGATGCAGCGTCCAGGATTGGCTACAAACAAGCCAGTACAGCCGTGAACTGATCGGCGGCAAATAATCCATGGCACTCAAAAGAATAGTCGCCCAATTCGGCCTTGGGGTCGATTTGCGCGGCGAGGATTACACCAAGGCCGCAGTGCGCGGATTGCGCGATACCCTGTGGCACAATGCGTTGAACGCGGCTAAAGCGTTCGGTTTTCCCAAGGACAAGATGATCGTCGAGGTCCTAGTCGGCGTTGCATGCCCGGACAAGGTTGATACCGAAGAGGTCGCTGCTGTTTTGCCGTATGGGACGGCGCGTGCGACTGTGGTCGAAGGCGGTCTTGATATTCCAAAAGACGACGGATTCGGCAAGACGATTTCAGCCAATGTTGCGGCGATTGTCTATTTTAACATGGAAGAGGTGACTGCGAAATGAGTTCGCCGCGCATAATTCTCAAGATGGGTATGGGCAATGACCTCTACGGCGAAGACTACACCAAAGCAGCGTGCAGAGCCATTCAGGATGCCCTGCACCACTCTTCGCTGGTTCTCTTCAGATCACTGGATAGCGACCCAAACAAAATGGAAGTCACCGTCACGATTGGCGTGCAGCAACCTAAGGAGGTCGACAAAGAGGCGATCAAGGCCCAATTGCCATATGGCGAAGTGACCGTCCGGACAGTGATGGGCGGGCTGAACATGCCCGATCATCAGAATGACACTTTGACTGTGATCGCAAGTGCGGCAGTCGAGGCGCGCTGCTTCGCGTCGACAAGAATCTCACGATCGCTGAGAGCTTCCTACTCTACGATTTCGGGCAGAAGAAACCTGATAACATGATCGCGAGAATGCCTCACAAATCCTGTGAAACTGTTTGGCGCAAACGCAACAAGATGGGCGTCCGTTTCATCGGGTAACCTGCGCTGCGCGCCTGATTTTCAATAGAACTGCTGATCCGGCTCACTGGATTTTCGTTTTGCGATAAATTCCTGAAGGGCCTCGTCTATCGCTGGGTCCAGTCCCGGATCTTCATAGTTTGCCAGCAGATCTTTCCAGGCACCATTGGCCCTTTGAGCCGCGTCCAGACCGCCTTCCGCGCTCCATTGCTCAAAGGAATTGCTGTCGCTCGAAGACGACACATAGAAGGCTGACCTGAAGTTTGCCTGCGTATGCTCGCTTCCAAGGAAGTGCTGACCGGGCCCAACTGACTGAATTGCATCGAGAGCAAGCGAATTTTCCGAAAGATCTATGCCTTCAAAGAAGCTCGCGACCTTGCCGCAAAGGTCTGCATCAATCAGCGTCTTTTCGAAACTGGTCACCAGTCCCCCTTCAAGCCACCCCGTTGCGTGATTTATGAGATTTGCTCCGGCAAACATCGACATCAGCAGGCCCCAGGTGGCTTCCTGCTCTGACTGCGCGTCAGGCAATTTCGAAGACGAGAGCGTTCCCACCGTATGCATCGGCACACCCAGCCTTCTGGCCAATTGTCCTGATGCAAGCACCATCTTGCCGGCTTCCGGTGTGCCAAAGGTGGGCGCACCGGATTGCATGGACATTGTACTTGCAAAACTTCCCATGAGGCAGGGCGCGCCTGGATTGATCAATTGAACGAGGCACAAGCAGGCAAGTGCCTCTGCAAGTACCTGCGTAAGCGTTCCAGCTACCGTGCAGGGGCTCATCGCGCCGGCCAGTGTCCAGGGTGTGGTGGCGACCGGCTGGTTGTTTCTGGCATAGACTTTAAGGGAGCCGGACATATTCCCGTCCATCACCAGGGGCGCATTGGTGTTGCTCACACAGTAGAGAACCGGATTTTTCTGCACGAAATCCGGGCCAAACAGGATGCTGGCCATATCGACCGCATCCTGGGCCCGTTTCTCCCCAATGAACGCGCCCATAAAGGGACGGTCGGAATAGCGAATATGGGTGTAGAGCATATCCAGATGGCGCTTGTTGGCCGGCAAATCCACCGGCTCGCAGACAACGCCGCCTGAGTGGTGCAGATGCGGGATCATCTGGTGCAGCTTGATCAGGTTCTCGAAGTCCTTGATGCCCGCATAGCGCCTGCCCTTATCAAGATCATGAACAAAGGGAGGTCCCCACGAAGGGCACAACACAGAATTGCTCCCACCTAGCACCACTGACTTATCCCGGTTGCGGGCAATCTGGCGAAACTCTCTCGGTACCGAGGCCTGGATGATGCGGCGGCACATTCCGGTTTCAAACCGGACCCGGGTGCGATCCACGTCAGCACCGCCCGTCTTGAAAATTTCCAGGATCTCGGGATCATCGACGAATTCCATGCCGGTTTCCTGCAAAAGGAAATCAGCATTACGCTCAATGAGACTGAGGCCCTCCTCACCCAGAACATCGAACGTTCCCAATTTCCTCTCAATGTATGGTGCGCCGGACCATGGCGGGACAGCCGCACTGCACGCCTTGGCAGAGTGACCACCGCCACGGCGCCTCGGTCTGGATTCTCGACTGGTGGAAACGGATGTCATCGGATCAATGTCAAACTGCTGCGTCTGCAAGGCAATCCTTCAGTTGCTTCATAAGAAGTTCTAATGTTTGATTTGCCCTCCAATTTGGTTAGGCGAATTTCCCATGTCGAAGGCAAGCCAATTCGAATTCAATCTCTTCCGGGCCATTGAGGTTTTTGTCGCCATCGTAGAGACGCGCCAGGTGACGCTTGCAGCGGAAATGCTCGGCATCACACAATCTGCGGCCTCGCAACAGCTGCAAAGCCTTGAGAAGGCATTGGGTGTGCAGGTCATTGATCGGGCCACACGCCCTGCTCAACTGACAAAAGCCGGCATCGCCCTTCACAAGCGAGCGATGACGATCCTTGGCGAAGTTGAGGGATTGCGTGCGGATGTGCGGGAAATCGGCGAGGTGCCCCTGCCCCTGCTAAGGGTGGCGATGCTGGCCTCGATCGCGACAACCCTGTGTCCCGTGCTGGCAGGCCTGGCCCGCGATGAGTTCGGCATCCCTGAACTCAGTTTGACTGCAGGCCTCGCCCACGATCACCAATCTCTTCTCCGCAACAAGCGCACGGATCTGGCAATTACCTCAGATACGCTCTTTGAGATTGAAGGTCTGACCCGCTTTCCAATTATGACGGAGCAATTCCTCCTGGTTGTGCCAAAGGGTTGCGATGGCCCGCTGGACGATCTGGAAGCACTTGCAGCTCAGCTCCCGATGGTCCGTTTTGCGCGGGAAACGGCCGTTGGGATGCGCACGGACCAGCATTTGAGCCGTGTGCGCGTATCCTTGCCAAGGTCAATTGAAGGAGATCGCTCCAGCATCGTCATGGCACCCGTTGCGGCTGGCATGGGCTTTACCCTTCTGACCCCGACCTTGCTGCTCGATGGTCTGGCCGAAGGTATGGAAATCGATGTGCATGAGCTGCCGGTGCCCGGCTTTTCGCGCGAAATCAACCTGGTGACCAGTGAACGCGAGCTCGGCGCGTTGCCAGAGACTTTTGCCCGGGTGTGCGCAGAAACCCTTCGAGCTACAATCGAAGCTCGCTTGCCCGATCTGCCCTCTGACAGCTTTGAGACGGCAACCTCCGAAGGCTAAAGCGCGTCGCAATTAAATCGGGTCCAGCATAATTCTCGTCATCCCGGCCAAGCGAACTGCGAGCCGGGATCTTTTCTCGCGCATTCGTATAAATTCTGACAGAATATCCCGGAGATTTTGCATGCGCAAAGTTCCGGGATTACATTGTTTATGAACCTGATTGAGCCCGGTTCGCTTTAGTCCGCCCGCGGTGGCACCGGCTTTTCCTTCAGTCTTACGCGCCCGATCAATTCCCCGCTTCGAATATCGATGATCAGGATTTCATCGGCGGAGGCTCTCGTAACGTGTACAGCCATCCTGTCACCATCGATTTCGATCTGGCTCACCAACGTGCCCCGATCCACCTCCACATCCAGTTTCGAGAACCCTTGAGATGCGGGAGAACGCACCGGTGCTTTTGCAATCTGGTTGCCTTTGTGGTTCACGGCCCGGTAGATGATGGTTCCGATGACCACAAACGTGCCCGCAATCAACAGGAACGTCATGATCGCAATCGACAGCTTGAGACGCCGCATGTTTTTCGGCGTGCCTAACGGATTTGGCGGAATTTCCGGCGCAGGCGACGACGCACTGCCGGCAGGCTTTTGTTCAGCTGGTTCTATGTCTGACATGGCTGCTTTGCCCCTATGAGCCAAAATCTCCGCACCATCACTGTCAGTGCCGAAGAGGCCGGAGACAGGATTGACCGGTTCTTGAGCCTGAAGATCGGTGAATTCAGCCGCAGCCGTTACAAAACTCTTGTGAAGGAAGGGCAGGCTGCCGCAAATGGCGTTACGATACTAGAGCCAAACTACCGGGTCAAACTGGACGATGAAATTTCCATCATTGTGCCGGAACCTGAAGACCCGGTTCCAAAGCCGGAAAACATTCCGCTCAACGTCATTTATGAGGACGATAGTCTGATCGTCATCGACAAACCGCCGGGCATGGTCGTGCATCCGGCTGCCGGCAACTGGAACGGAACGCTCGTCAACGCGCTTATTTTTCATTGCGGCGACAGTCTCTCAGGCATTGGCGGTGTGCGCCGGCCCGGCATTGTTCACCGGATTGACAAGGAAACCTCCGGCATCATGGTTGTCGCCAAGACTGACCGGGCTCACGTGCACCTCAGCGAGCAGTTCGCCGTCCACGGTCGGGATGGCCGCATGGAACGGGCCTATCAGGCGATCATCTGGGGTGCACCGGCACGCCGCAAGGGCATCGTTGATGCGCCGCTTGGGCGCAAACACATGAATCGGCAGAAGATGGCGGTTGTGGAAGGCGGCAAGCATGCGATCACCCACTACCAGATACTGGAAACGTTGCCGCCGGCTGCAGAGATACCACGCGCCAGTCTCGTGCGATGTGTCCTGGAAACCGGCCGGACCCACCAGATCCGCGTACACATGGCACATATCGGGCACCCTCTTCTCGGAGATGAAACCTATGGCTCCCACTTCGCTGCCAGCGCCCGGAATTTGCCGGAGGACGCACAGCATTTGTTGAGCAAACTTGACCGTCAGGCCTTGCACGCCGGCCACCTGGGCTTTGAACATCCGGTTACGGGTGAAGCGATGCGGTTCGACAGTGAGCTGCCGGCAGATATTGCCCGGTTGTTGGGCGCGTTGCGGGACGCGGGTTGAGAGAAAGCGCTTGCATTCCCCGGGTCAAGCCCGAGGGACAATACTGGTGATCCCTGGGGAGGCTTGCTTCGTCAAAACAACTGCCTGATCCCAGGCATCACCTCCCCTGCCAGACGAACGACGGTCGACACGTCCCCTTTAATGCAGCGGAGTGACGGAAGCAGAAACTTGAAGCGAATTCTGGCCCCGCAGGAGCAAACAAATGGCAAAAGCATATCTCATACCAATGGTGTGATTGATTGTCTCTCAGGCCTTTCCAACCCGGCTGCACTCTGGATCCATGCAGACAAGGGAGGAGTTCCGATGTCTGCAGCTGTTGGCGGTCGTGATAACTATGATGCTTTGCCCCTTCGCGGCCTTTCCGGGACGAGCGAAGATCTCCGTCAGGCCCGGCGTTTGCTTTCGCTTGCTTGTGTTTATGACGGGATGAGCCGGGCAGATGCGGCGAAGGGCTGTTCGACCGCCGGGTCCCGCGGCCCTGATGGCTGAACTTGCTGAGATCATCGAACCCGGGCCTCATGGAGGCTTTCAACAAAACGTCCCCCAAAGCCTTGCCTCCCCTTTGACCCACGGTCCGGCAGACAAGCCGGTCGAGGTCCGGGTTCAGGATGAGGCCCGCATCGGCCAGAAGAACGGCCGCGTCCGCATCCGGGCGCGCAAGGGGACGAGACCGCGATGGCCGGCCGATCAGCGTTACAAACCGGCCTGCCTGTCCGGCGCGATTTGTGCAGACAGGGAGACCGGCGCGGCCCTGATGCTGCCATGGTGCATGGGGGCGGACACTGGAACAAGGAACCTGCCTCTCAGGGAGATCAGCCGGACCGTTGCAAAAGGCGCTCAGGCGGCCGTCCTGATGGTCCGCGCGCCGGGGCACACATCCGGCGAGGTGAAGGGGCCGGAGACCCTGACCCTGATCTTCCTGCCCGCCAGATCACCGGACCTCGATCGGGGTGAGAAGGTCTGGCAATCTCTTCGGGAGAACGGGCTCTCCAACCGCCTCCTTGAAGATCAGGCAGGCCTTCTTGCCGCCGGATGTGATGCCTGGACCCGGCTCATGAAAGAACCGAGGGCAATCAAATCAGGCGCATCTCGCGATTGGACCCAAAACGGCCAAACCTGAGGACCGTTAGTATAATGCCTTCTGTGGCACTTCCCATTTCGATAACAGAGATTTGAAGTCGATTTTCGACATCTGGTTTGCTGCCGCTTCGGCTTTCTGGTTGCCATCAATGAACGCGACGAACCAGCCCTGATAGGCGTGACCCACGCTGAGCACGCGCATCCCGGCATCATTGGCCGCACCCTCAATTCGAGAAAACGAATAATGGTTTGTCGGCCTGCCCGTCCAGTTTTCATAGTCGATAATCCTTTCCTCGTCCCGAAAAACCGCCGAGGCCAGCAAAACCGAGTCATCGTGAAAGCACTTGCTGAGGTTGTCAAAGATGATGGGTATGTCGCGAGGGGGCGTATGGGGCAATACTGAATAAGCCAGAGCGAAATCGAACGTCGTTTCGAATTCGTGAAATCCGAAGTCGGTTCGTGCGGTGAAGCGAGGAGCTTTCAGCCGCTGCATTTCGTGCCCAAGCTCATGTTCCAAACCCCAGTTCAAAACCTCTTCCCGAGGCTCAATCCCACAATAGTTGCCTTCATCCAGGTATGAAATCAGGAATTTACCCGCCCGCAAACAACCGCACCCGATTTCCAGGACCTTATGTGTTTCACGAAGCCCCAAGAACAGACAGAGCAGACTGAACTGTGTGCCGCCTATAACGTCGAACAGCCCCGGCCTCCCGATGTACCCCCGCCAAGGGCGCTTACGCCCATGGGTAATTTCTACTTGTAGCATGATTTGCTTCCGTAATGATCTCTCGATTTGACATTTCGATATAAGAACGCGTTGCCGATAAATATCATACAGACAGCTATCCGGGCAAACTCCTGTCTAGAAAGCAGGCAATTCTTGATAGTGAACGGCTGACTTCCGAATTAGCTGATCCCTATAATAGTTGCAAACGAAATTCTGACCTGAAATTCTTTCTCTCTCTAAATAATTATGTCCGCCAGCTTGACCGTCTGCGCATCCGCGGGGCGCCGGCGAGATGATCTCTGTCCAGCGCCTTACGCGTCTTCCGGCCTGGAGACGTCGGTCAGCCAGTCGACGAGTTCTACAACGGCTGGCCGGAAGAATTCCTCTACGTCCTTGATCGTGACACCTGTGTCTTCCACCGCATCATGCAGCCACGCGACAGCAATCATTTCATCAGAACCACCGGCCTCTTCCACAATCTGCGCCACCTCTTCCAGGTGCACCGTGTAGCATTTGCCTGTGTGTTTGCGCTTTTGCTCAATAGCCCGGTGGGCGGCAGTGGCGAATATGCGGGCTTGGTATGGTAGTGAAATAGTCAAATCCAAATTACGTGATCGGCAACTTATGCCTGACTTTTAAAAGCTGCCACAGTGTGAACCGGGTTTAGCTGTTCTCAGGTGGAGTCAATTACGGGACGTGTAGACACTGTCACATCAAACAGGAACATCGTTCCGATAGCCAGCTCGCAAGCCAGCGTGTGCCGCCATGCCGCAGTGTATATGGTCCTTCGACTCAGTTGCACCTTACCGTTCGGCGTGCTAGACGATCTCCCGGTTTGTGGGGATGTCGCTCGCGGCATTGCATTCTTATGGACAAAATCAATAATTTCAACAGGTTGATCAACAAGGCTGGCGGCGTGCCTGGGAATGATTGAGAGTGGGAGCTCCTGAAATCCCATCAAATTCCATTTGTCCTTGTTCTGGAAACTGAAGAGACTAGACAAACGTGGCTGTTCAAGACCCCTCAATCTCCGGCGTACCCGGACGCTATGCGACGGCTCTCTTTGAGCTGGCTAGCGAGGCGGGCTCTATAGATAAAGTCGGTTCTGATCTTGCTGACATCGGCAAGATGCTGGAATCCTCAGACGATCTGATGCGCCTGACACGTTCACCGGTTTTCGACTCTGACGAGCAGTGGACCGCCCTAAGCGCCGTCCTCAAGAAGGCCAAAATCAGTGGCCTGACACACAATTTTGTTGGCCTTGCCGCCAAGAACCGGCGCCTGTTTGCGCTGGGCGCGATGATCAAGGCTTACCGTTCCCTCGTCGCACATGCGCGCGGCGAAGTTTCTGCTGAAGTCACTTCAGCCGAGAAGCTCAGCGCGGCGCACGTGAAGAAGCTGAAAGCAGTTTTGAAAGCCCAGATGGGCCGCGATGTTCAAATGGAAGAGAAGGTCGATCCTGACATTCTCGGTGGTCTGATCGTCAAGGTCGGCAGCCGGATGGTCGACAACTCGCTCCGCACTAAACTCTCCAATCTTAAAATTGCTATGAAAGAGGTAGGCTGATGGATATCCGCGCTGCGGAAATTTCCGCAATCCTCAAGGACCAGATCAAGGATTTCGGCAAGGAAGCTGAAGTTTCTGAAATCGGACAGGTCCTTTCGGTCGGTGATGGCATTGCCCGCGTTTACGGTCTGGACAATGTACAGGCCGGTGAAATGGTTGAATTCCCTGGTGGCATTGCCGGCATGGCGCTGAACCTGGAAGTGGACAATGTGGGTATCGTTATCTTTGGCGATGACCGCTCCATTAAAGAAGGCGACACCATTAAGCGGACCGGCGCCATCGTGGAAGTTCCAGTCGGCAAGGAATTGCTGGGCCGCGTTGTTGACGGTCTGGGCAACCCGATTGACGGCAAAGGTCCGATCAAGTCGAAAGAGCGCAAGCAGGTGGACGTGAAAGCGCCGGGCATCATCCCGCGTAAATCGGTGCACGAGCCGATGGCCACAGGCCTGAAAGCGATTGACGCGCTGATCCCGATTGGCCGTGGCCAGCGTGAGCTGATCATTGGTGACCGTCAGACTGGTAAGACAGCTGTTATTCTTGACACCTTCCTCAACCAGAAGCCGATCAACCAGGGCGATGACGAAAGCGCAAAGCTGTACTGTGTTTACGTTGCTGTGGGCCAGAAGCGCTCCACCGTTGCCCAGTTCGTGAAGGTTCTGGAAGAGAACGGCGCGATGGAATACTCTATCGTTGTGGCCGCAACGGCTTCCGATCCGGCCCCAATGCAATTCCTGGCCCCATTTGCCGGCTGCACCATGGGCGAGTATTTCCGCGACAACGGCATGCATGCCCTCATCGGTTACGATGACCTTTCCAAGCAGGCTGTTGCTTATCGTCAGATGTCCCTGCTGCTTCGCCGTCCGCCGGGACGTGAAGCCTACCCAGGTGACGTGTTCTATCTGCACTCACGGCTGCTGGAACGCGCTGCGAAACTGAACGATGACAATGGTCTTGGCTCTTTGACCGCACTGCCAGTGATTGAAACGCAAGGCAACGACGTGTCGGCCTTTATTCCGACCAACGTGATCTCCATTACCGATGGTCAGATTTTCCTTGAAACCGACCTGTTCTTCCAGGGCATCCGTCCTGCTGTGAACGTTGGTCTATCGGTGTCCCGCGTGGGTTCATCGGCTCAGATCAAGGCCATGAAGCAGGTTGCCGGTAAGATTAAGGGTGAATTGGCGCAGTATCGCGAAATGGCGGCCTTTGCCCAGTTCGGCTCTGACCTCGATGCTTCCACGCAGCAGTTGCTGAACCGTGGTGCCAAGCTGACGGAACTCCTGAAGCAGGACCAGTTCTCTCCGCTTAAGGTGGAAGAGCAGGTTTGCGTGATCTACACCGGCGTGAACGGTTATCTTGATGATATGCCACTTGCCGATGTGGGCCGGTTTGAGCAGGAATTCCTGCGCAACATCCGCGAAAACCACACCGATCTGCTTTCAACGATTGCTTCGGAAAAAGAACTTTCCAGCGATTCGGAAGAAAAACTGAAAGCAGCTGCAGACGCCTTTTTGAAGTCGTTTGCATAACCACGTGAGACGGAACCAGAAGGACTTGGCTCACGATGGCTAGCCTCAAGGAACTACGAAACCGGATTGCCTCGGTTAAGGCGACGCAGAAGATCACCAAAGCCATGCAGATGGTTGCGGCGGCAAAACTGCGCAAAGCCCAGGAAGCTGTCGAAGCTGCCCGCCCCTATTCGGAGCGGATGGCTTCTGTGCTTGCCAACCTGGCAGCCGGATTGAATGACAGCGGCTCGCCGCTTCTGGCAGGAACCGGCAAGGACAATGTGCATCTTTTGCTCGTCGCTACGGCCGAACGCGGCCTTTGCGGTGGCTTCAACTCGAACATCGCCCGCCTGGCACGCGATCATGCTCAAAAGCTGCTTGCAGACGGCAAGACCGTGAAAATCATCTGCATCGGCAAGAAGGGCAACGACGTCCTGAAACGCGTCTATCCTCACCTCATCGAGGAACTGATCGAGTTGCGCGATGTGAAGCAGGTTGGTTTCGCGAATGCCAATGAGATCGGCACGCGTGTTCTCAAGATGTTTGATGACGGTGAGTTCGACGTTTGCACGTTGTTCTTCTCCGAGTTCAAATCGGTCATCAGCCAGATCCCGAGCGCCCTGCCGCTTATTCCGGCAAAGGTGGAAGTGGCTGAAGATGCCGAGCCGCTTGATCTGAAGGGCGCTGTTTACGACTATGAGCCGGAAGAGAGCGAAATTCTCGACACTCTGCTGCCGCGCAACGTTTCAGTTCAGATTTTCCGTGGTCTCCTTGAGAACGCAGCCTCTGAACAGGGTGCTCGTATGAGCGCCATGGACAACGCGACACGTAATGCCGGTGAGATGATCGACAAGCTGACAATGAACTACAACCGTCAGCGTCAGGCTCAGATCACCAAGGAACTGATTGAAATTATTTCGGGCGCCGAAGCGCTCTAGGTATCGAAGAGAAGGTATTATAGCTATGGCCAAAGCACCTGCCAAAAAGGCTCCCGCCAAGAAGGCGGACGCTAAATCATCCAGCGGAACAGGCCGCGTACGCCAGGTAATGGGCGCCGTTGTGGACGTGCAGTTCGATGATCATCTGCCTGCGATCCTGAACTCGCTGGAAACGGAAAACCGCGGTCAGCGCCTGGTTCTGGAAGTGGCGCAGCACCTTGGTGAAAACACCGTGCGCACCATCGCCATGGACTCCACCGAAGGTCTGGTTCGCGGCCAGGAAGTCTCCGACACCGGCGACAGCATCGCCGTTCCGGTTGGCGACGGCACACTCGGCCGCATCATCAACGTGGTTGGCGAGCCTGTGGACGAAGCTGGCCCCATGAAAACCAGCGCAACGCGCGGTATTCACCAGCCTGCTCCGGAATATATCGAGCAATCTACAGAATCAGAAATTCTGGCCACCGGCATCAAGGTTGTTGACCTGCTGGCTCCATACGCCAAGGGCGGTAAGATTGGCCTGTTCGGCGGCGCCGGTGTGGGCAAGACGGTTCTGATCATGGAGCTGATCAACAACATCGCTAAGGCGCACGGTGGTTACTCCGTGTTTGCTGGTGTGGGTGAACGTACCCGTGAAGGCAACGACCTTTACTGGGAAATGATCGAATCCGGCGTGAACAAAGAAGGCGGTGGCGAAGGTTCCAAATGTGCTCTGGTGTATGGCCAGATGAACGAGCCTCCCGGAGCCCGCGCCCGCGTCGGTCTTGCTGGCCTCACAGTTGCTGAGCACTTCCGCGACGAAGGCCAGGACGTGCTGTTCTTCGTGGACAACATCTTCCGCTTTACACAAGCCGGTTCCGAAGTGTCCGCGCTTCTGGGCCGTATCCCGTCTGCTGTCGGTTACCAGCCAACACTGGCCACCGACATGGGCGCCTTGCAGGAGCGCATTACAACAACAACCAAGGGTTCGGTAACGTCTGTGCAGGCCATTTACGTGCCGGCTGACGACTTGACCGACCCGGCTCCAGCCACTTCCTTCGCCCACCTGGACGCAACGACCGTGTTGAACCGTGCGATCTCGGAAAAAGGCATTTACCCGGCTGTGGACCCGCTGGACTCCACATCGCGTATGCTTGACCCGCGCATCATCGGTGACGAACACTACGATGTTGCCCGCCGCGTGCAGGAAACTCTGCAGCGCTACAAGGCTCTGCAGGACATCATCGCCATTCTGGGCATGGACGAGCTGTCCGAAGACGATAAGATCGCTGTTGCCCGCGCCCGCAAGATTGAGCGCTTCCTGTCACAGCCGTTCTTTGTGGCTGAAGTCTTCACCGGCTCGCCTGGCAAGCTGGTTGACCTGGAAGACACGATCAAAGGCTTCAAGGGCCTTGTGGATGGTGAATACGACCACCTGCCGGAAGCAGCCTTCTACATGGTTGGTTCCATGGACGAAGCCATCGAAAAGGCTGAAAAACTGGCTGCAGAAGCGGCCTAACCGACCAATCGGGGAAAGCGAACGCTCTCCCCAGCCCGTCACCCCCGCGAAGGCGGGGGTCCAGAGGTTCAGAGCTCTGGGTCTGACGAAACATATCTGGATTCCCGCCTTCGCGGGAATGGCAAGTGTTTCAGACGAGACAAGAGAATTGGAATTTTGAGGAAGGCGACATGGCCGACAATCTCAACTTCGAAATGGTTTCTCCGGAGAAGTTATTGCTCTCCGAAGAGGTCAATTCCGTAACGGTCCCGGGCACGGAAGGCGACTTCACGGTCTATGCCATGCATGCCCCGGTCCTCTCCACCATGCGCCCAGGCGTTGTGGATGTACAGAAGGACTCAGGCGAAGAGAAGATTTTCGTGCGTGGCGGCTTTGCGGAAGTGAACCCTGCTGGCCTGACGATCCTCGCCGAAGAAGCCATTCCAATGACTGATCTCGACCGGGACGCCCTGGCCCAGCAAATCCAGAATGTTCAGGAAGACGTGGACGACGCCAAGGACGATGAGAAAAAGCGCATCGCCCAGGAAACCCTGGATCACTTGAAGCAGCTTGAGACGGCGCTGTAGCGCTTCCGACAACCGAATTCTTGAACGGCCTCTGACTTTGTCAGGGGCCATATTGTTTTGGGGGAACTTATGATCTGTATCGCTACTTTCTTGCATGCTTGAGCTTGGCGATGCACTCTCGGTCACGGGTTCAAAAATCGGGATTTATTGCAGATGAGCCGAAAAGATAAAATTCGCGCCCTGTTGGAGGCGATTGGGACCAGGGACACAGCCGCTGTTGCGGTTGTGAATGAGGCCAAATATATTCAACATAACCCGCAGACCCACGAAAGCAGCGAGGGATTGGCGGCACTGTTCACGCGGCTCTCGAAGACCTCTCCAAGAGGTCAATATCGTGCGGGCGTTTGAGGATGGGGATTTCGTCTTTGGTCACACCGAGTATGACTTTCCACTCGCCGAATAGGTTTTGAAGTTTTCCGTTTCGAGGATGAATTTGCCGTCAAGCACTGGGACAATATCCAGCCGCGTCATGGGCCGAATGCACCTCAAGCGTGATCATTCGGCAGGGAAATTCATAAGTCAGACCATTTGCTTCAGCTTCGGTCTTTAGCAGGATGAGCGTCACGCCTTCTGCTTCTCGAAACATCATGCGTGGAGCCACAGCTTGCGGCACAACTTCCTCAGTCATCGTCGCAAAAACATACACCCCCTCAACAGGGGTCGCCGATAGTGTTTTCAGAAGTTGACTGAGATCCAGTTCCCCGCTCATGCTGCCCCATATTCAGATCAGTTTGAATGAGAACACGAATCTACGGCGAAAGCTCACCTATTGTCTAACGCTGAGGTCAATCAACCTGGCATCGAAGGACCGGCTACTGCTTTGTCGGTTCAGCTTCAGGCGGAGACACCACCGTTAACTTGATCTCAACTTCACTATTCTTGACCAGCACAGCGTGGAGCACGGCGGCGATTTCCTGGTCCTTGGCCAAAAGGTTGGTGTGGAGTTCTTTGGCAAGCTCTTTTCCAAGATAACCAATGTGCCATTCCTGAAAATCAGTGCGCCCGAACCAACCGGAGTTTTCCGCAAAACCAATAACCTTGATGGCATTGGGATCTTCGCGGTTGCCGCGTTCAAATTCGACACCATATTCAAGGCGCTTCCGTGACACCTTCACGGCATTGTAGGGTGCCTCAATGCGACAAGAATCAGCCTCAGCCTACAGGAACGAAGCTCCCATTCGTGAGGTCCTGGCGATGGTTTTGGGCGGTGAGCCCGCAGACATTATCGAGATCGCCTCTGGCACGGGGCAGCATGGTGCCGCATTTTCTGCAGCTTTTCCGCACGTTAACTGGTGGCCCACTGAATACGATGCGCAGAATCTGCCAAGCATTGAAGCTTGGCGCGCGCATTGCGGGCACCCGAATTATCAACCTGCCCTGCAACTGGACGTGACGTCTGAGGCCTGGCGCAGCGGAAACGTGATAGAAGGCATACCGAGCAGCGCCAATGGCATTTTCTGCACAAACATGGTGCACATTTCGCCTTGGGCCGCCACGATGGGCCTGTTCGAAGGCGCCCGGAACAGATTGGCGCCGGACGGATTTCTTTTTGTTTACGGGCCCTATGCCCGCAATGGGCAACACACATCAGAAGGTAACGTGCAGTTCGATTCTTCCCTCCGATTGCGAAATCCGGAATGGGGCATCCGCAATCTGGAAGACGTTGAAGAGCTCGCGCGATCCAATGAATTGGCACTAAGCGAAATCATACAGATGCCAGCGAATAACCTGTCACTCATTTTCCGCTTGTGATTTTGCGCACATGGCACACGCCATAATTTCAGCTAGAGTTATCGAAACCCGCCGGGGCACAACCGAAGGAAACGACTATGAAGCATACCATCCGAACTGCCCTGTTGACTGCGGCACTTGCCGGGTTATTGGGTTAGGGTCATGCCTAGCTGAGGGGATTTTGTGATCGATCGTCATGCAGATTTGCGTTTGGCGAATTCTTCCGACATCACACACAGCATCTCGAACATCATGGTAGCGCCTGCCAGTGCGGTATAGCCGGATGGATCGAACGGCGGAGACACTTCCACCATGTCCGCCCCGACGATGTTCAATCCGCGCAAGCCCCGCAGCAATTGCTGGGCTTCTCGTGTCGTGAAACCGCCGACTTCCGGGGTCCCGGTGCCCGGAGCGAATGCCGGATCGAGACAGTCGATGTCAAAACTCACATAGACCGACCCGTCGCCAACCACTTCCCGCGCTTGTTCCATGACGCCATCCGGGCCACGCAAGACCGCCTCTTCCATGTCCATCATGCGCACACCCATTTCTTCGCCGAACTCACGGTCGGAGAAATCAGCAACAGAGCCGCGCAATCCGATCTGTATGGTTTTCTTTGGGTCGAGCACGCCATCCTTGATCGCTCTGCAAAAAGGCGTGCCGTGGGTGTACTGGAAGCCGTCGAAATAGCTGTCATACAAATCGGTGTGGGCGTCAAAATGGATCATGCCTACTGGCGCCTTTTCTCCAAGCGCACGAAGAATTGGCAACGAAACCAAATGGTCGCCGCCCGCAGAAAGCGGAACGATGCCTCGGCTAACAATGTCCTTGTAGTAGGCTTCAATCCGGCCCAATCCATCTTCGACGTCAACCGGGTTTGACGGCGTGTCGCCAAGATCTGCGACGTTGCACATATCAAACGGGGAAAATTTGAACACATGATGTTTGTGCCGGATCATCGCCGACATATCACGCACCTGCCGCGGGCCGTGACGTGGCCCTGGCCGATTTGTGGTTCCGCTGTCCCATGGCACACCGATCAGCCCGATATCCACCTCATCGGCGTCTTCCGGCTTCACGTGAGGCAGCCGCATAAATGTCGCGATCCCGGCAAAACGGGGGGAAACCCGCGCTGAAGCGGGTTGATAATCCGTGCTCATGGCAAAACTCCTGAATTCAAATTTACTTGGCTATTTCCAACATTCGCTGCACAATTGCAATCAAACACTCGGAGCGTCTATGGGCATTTTCGGCACAACACTTGCAGTCTTGGTCGCAAATATCGTTGAGCTCGAAGTGGATGCGATCATTAATACCGCCAATTCCAGCTTGCTAGGCGGGGGCGGTGTCGATGGGGCGATCCATAGGGCAGCTGGGCCACAACTGTTGGCCGAATGCCGGACACTTGGCGACTGCAAAGCAGGCGATGCAAAGATTACCAAAGGATATGATCTGAAGGCCACTCACGTCATTCACACTGTTGGGCCGGTATGGAATGGCGGGAACAATGATGAGGCAGTGACTTTATCGAGTTGCTACCAACGTTCTCTCGAGATTGCGGCAGAATATGATCTTGGAAGCGTGGCCTTCCCATCAATTTCAAGCGGCGTCTATGGTTTTCCAAAGGGAATTATATACCAAAGTCCCAATTACTGTTGATTGTCATTGTGCAGACCGTCAGGCTATGAAAAGATGTTGGACAACTGGATATACCTTGACCCGTCCATATCGAAATCTTTCGACACCTATGCAGCGATATCCAATAGCTTCTGCGGCAGCTACGGTAGACCCTGATCCATGCAACACGGTCCCGCAAGAGGTAGTTGTGTGTCGGTATCCTCAATAATATCTGATACAGGCATTTTCAAAGCCTCGATGTTCAAGTCTTTGACGCGGTGCGACAGAGGGGTCTCGAAGTTGAGTAGCAGAGCTTCGTAGACAGCGTTTCGATTACGTTCCTTAGCTCCAACATGGTAAAAGTGTTCTTTCATCAAAATCGAGCAATCACCCCAGAGCGAGAAAACGTAGTCGTTCACTCGGTGTTTATTTTTGAGCCACATTGACATGATGAATGGTGCACCACTTGCCGTTACAAGTGCATGTAGGTCGTGTTCTTCTTCTTCTGACCACGAATCAAAATAGTCAACATGACGACCTAAATATGGTGGATCACAGTACACTAAATCATTTGGTGCGATTTCGGACAATGTGTCTCTAAATTCCTGATGTTTGAACTCGAAATCACTCTGACTGATAACGTATGATACAGCGGAAATCTGGTTGCATATCTTTGTGACAAGGGCTTGCGCGAAACGGTTGGGCTTACGACAAAAGGGGACGTTGAAGCCACCCTTCTTGTTGAACCTCATCATTCCGTTGAAGCAGGAACGACTTAAAAACATGAAATCCAGTGGATTCCCTTCGGAGTTAAATCGCTCTCTGATAGTGTAGTAATGTGCGCCCTCTGTATCTAGCAGTTTGGTGCCTTCATTGATCAAGAACTCGCGGGTTTTATCTACTGTTATCTCGCCATCTTGAAGGGCTTTGTAGAAGCTTATGAGATGAGGGTTGCTATCGCACAATAATGCCCTTTTAGATTGGACATTGAAGGCTACAACACCTGTGCCCATGAATGGCTCGATCCATCTGTCATAGTCTTGATGGGCGCTTGACTGGCGTATCCACTCTGCGAGCTTTGTCTTGATGCCTTGGGATTTGATTGGCGGGACTATCGTCATTGCTATTTCGCTTTCTGCCGAGGTTTTGGCTTATTGATGAGGTTCTCATCCATCCCTTTGAAATCGAGATACTCGGAGATTTTGGTCAATTTCTTGAATTTATTAGAGTTTTTCGGATCTGGAACTTGTAAAATCCCTTGGTTTATCCAGTACTCGTCAAAGATTTTTTCGCCCAACTTCGCAAATGTACCGTTCCTGTAATAATGTCTGGAATATAACTAATACTCCCAATGTTTGCAGTGTTGCCGCTACCACTACGGTCGCTTGCGATTTTCCACTTTTCTTCGACAAAAAATAGTAAATCTGCAATTAGAGAAGTGATTGAAGTGAGTTTTGAAAGGTTGAAAACTTCTGTTTCATCAATGTCGTCAGATAATGTGCGGGTGTATAAAATTCCTAGTGATATGTGGGCGTTATAGTCGTTGTACGGGAACTGAATATTCTTTGTGCTTGTACGGTCTCGAAAATATGCTCCGTGAGAACCAAACGTAAATCCGTTACAAAATCTTTGTACTCGGTAAGGCGGTAGGTGGTTTTGATATCAACCGCAAACTTAATGGATGGGTCTGATTTTTTGACAAACGAGATGTCAGGATACCAGTTCTGGTGTTCGGCCAGAACAAGATCGTACCCAGTAGCTTCTGCAAACGCTAAAAACTTTGGAAATAGTTGAATTTCCAAGATTTTTGAGATTATTTTTGTGTCAGCCGATATAGTATATATGTTCTGGTCAACGTCGATGAACCCCTTGATGGACCAGTCACCACCATTGGTAGACACGTACTCGGTCAGGGTTTTTCCAAGCTCTCGGAACTGATCCATAAACTCTGTAGTTACTTCATCCATATTTTTGCTCATGTTACCTCAGTTTCTTTTGTTTGAGACGGATTGGCCCCATACATACCCCATTACTTTAGAACACGCGCTCATACGCCGCCCTAATGGCAGAGGGCAGAGGTTGTCCTAGGTTTTCGACCAGTTTTCAGCCTTGCCAAGGTGGATCAGGATTTCAAATCAGGCTGCCATTTTCATGGGTTCGGTTTTGCTGGCATGGACCTCGTCGGGGGTCAAGATGCCGTGGACCGGATGCGGTCGCTCGACGTTGTAGTCGGTTAGCCATTTGCGGATACCGGCCTTCGCCTCTGAGCCAGTCTCAAAGGCATGCAGATAGATGCATTCATACTTCAGCGACCGCCACAGGCGCTCGATCATCCTGTTGTCAATCCAGCGCCCCAGTCGACGGAGCCAGTGTCGTCCATGCGCTCGCCAATAGCATTCGTGCCGGTCCAGGGAACGATTGCGGTGTTCTTGTATACACGCGGCCGTTCGTGAACCACATAGCTCGCGCCGAGATTGGCGTAGAAACAACTGCCACCTTCTTCAATCACCTGAACTGGCGGTGGAGGGGGTGGAGGCAGGTCGGCGGCAAGTGCACTGCCGGCCGATACAGTGAGGGCCATGACAGCACAAGCATAATTAAGACTCTTGCGATACAACATCGACTTACTCCATCGATTGCGCTTCACTTTGTATTGCCTCAGGTTGGAACCCTTGACCGCACACAGTTGGTGCGTACTAAACTTGCTAACCCGCAGAGCCCCAAGTGCCCATCAGCCGATGCTTAGGGGCCTTCCGGAATCTCTCAACGATCTGGATAATTAATCAAGGGTCATGCCTAGCTGAGGGGATTTTGTCTGAGGTAAGTGTGAAATTTTGTGCCGGACCGGGCGCGGTTTTTTGGATGGAAACTCAGGCAGCCACATTCTGGAGAACGCTAACGATGTCATTCACGACCGTGTTGACCAGGCCTTCGTCATCCCCTTCACCCATGACCCGGATGAGAGGCTCGGTCCCTGAAGGACGGATTACCAGACGGCCTGATGTGCCCAATCGCTCTTCCGCATCCCGGATGGCCGATTGTACACTCTTCACGCTCAACGGTTCGCCGGATTTGAAACGGACGTTCTTGAGTATCTGTGGAAGTGGCTCGAACTGGGAGCAAACTTCGCTCACCGGCTTGCCCGAGCTTGCAACGACAGCCATCACCTGAAGGGCGGCAACGAGCCCATCTCCCGTAGTGCTGAAGTTTGACAAAACGATGTGGCCGGATTGCTCGCCGCCAATGTTATAGCCACCCCGGCGCATTTCCTCGACCACATAGCGATCCCCGACCTTCGTGCGTTTCAAATCGAGACCTCGGGACTCGAACAGACGCTGGAGCCCTAAGTTCGACATGACGGTCGCGACCACGCCGCCACCAGAGAGTCGTTCCTGCTCCTGCCAACTCGTTGCAATCAGCGCCATGAGTTGATCACCGTCAACAATCTGGCCGTTTTCACCGGCAATGATGACCCTGTCAGCATCACCATCCAGGGCTATCCCGATGTCGGCCCGCAATTCCCGAACGCGCTTGCACATGAGTTCAGGCGCTGTAGAGCCGCACTCTTCGTTGATGTTGAACCCGTTGGGTTCGGTGCCAATAGCGACGACCTCAGCTCCCAGTTCCCAAAGAGCTGTCGGGGCAACCTTGTAGGCAGCGCCGTTCGCACAATCGAGTACAACGCGCATCCCTTCCAGCCTCAGTTCCTTGGGGAACGTGTGCTTGGCAAACTCAATGTAACGCGCTTGTGCGTCCTCAATCCGTTTGGCACGGCCCAGACGCATTGGTTCAATCAACAGGCTTTCGGGTTCAGCTTCTATCAGGCGCTCAATCTCGAGTTCCTGCTCATCAGATAACTTATAGCCATCAGGGCCAAAAAGTTTGATCCCATTGTCGTGGGACGGGTTGTGCGAAGCTGAGATCATCACACCGAGATCGGCCCGGAGAGAGCGGGTCAACATCGCAACTGCTGGCGTAGGCAGCGGGCCAAACTGGAAGACGTCCATTCCAACAGAGAGAAAACCTGCAACCAAGGCCGATTCAACAGTATACCCGGACAGTCTTGTATCTTTTCCAATCACGACGCGGTGGCGATGCTCACCCTTCGTGAAACTGCTCCCGGCCGCCATTCCGACGCGCAAAGCCGTTTCGGCTGTCATTGGCCATGAATTTGCCGTGCCACGGATACCATCCGTTCCGAAATATTTCCGCACCATTTTCAACTTCCCAGATTGAGGATCCCGCACCGCATACTGCTGAAATTTCAGCCCTGCCCCACGGCAACCTAACAAGACTTGACCAACAATGCGTAAACGCTAACCGAGCCGCTGGCGGACTATTCCTTGCCAGACGGCAAAAGCTTCGGCTGTTTCCTGAACATCGTGCACCCGGAATATCTGCACACCTGCCGAAAGCCCGGCCAACGCTGCTGATACCGAACCCACAGCGCGCTTTCCTGCTTCCTTAACACCAGAAAGCGCTCCGATGAAGCCCTTTCGCGAGACCCCGAGCATGATCGGAACGCCCAGACCATGAAACAGTGCCAAGTCATCAAGCAATTCAAGATTATGATCGAAGGTTTTGCCGAAACCTATGCCTGGATCCGCGATAATTTTCGACTTGGGAATACCCGCGGCTTCACACTTTGCAATGTCTGCTTGGAGTGTATCGAACACCTCGAGGGTCACATCTGCATATTCGGGCGCGTCCTGCATTATTTTCGGCTCGCCCTTGGAATGCATCAAGATTGCAGGAACACCGAGTTCTGCGACAACTGATCGGGCTTGCCTATCGTAGTTCAGACTGGAAACATCGTTTACAAGACTCGCACCTGCTCTCACGGCAGCGCACATCACGTTGGCCTTGCGGGTATCACACGATATCAGCACATCCGGATCGGCCAATCCGTCAATCACAGGCAACACACGATTGAGCTCTTCGTCTTCGTTGACGGGCTCTGAGCCAGGCCGTGTTGATTCCCCACCAATGTCGAGCATTGCGGCACCTGCATCAAGCATGGCCTTACCATGAGATATGGCCCGCTCGGTGGATCCAAACTCCCCACCATCGGAAAAACTGTTCGGCGTCACATTTACGATGCCCATTATACGCGGCTCGGCCATATCCAGTCCGAGTACGGAGGGCCTTGGCGTCTCAATCAGCGCCAAACTCTCCTGGATTGCAGTCTCCGATGAGTTTGCTAAATCGGCGTACGGGAGAACTTTGCGTTCACGCCCCTCTTTGATGATCAATTCCGCGTGGCTGAAATACACCCGGCCGCCGGCAATCCGCCCGAAACGGTCATTAGGATCAGCGGCAAAACTCTGCAAGTATAGGGGGCGAAGATAGCCGTCGGACGAATTCATGGGCGCGCCGTGCTCTGCACAAAATGTGGCTGCCCTTATTAGCCATCAGACTGTTTCGTTCAAGCGGCAACTGAAGTCTTCACACCTAAACGTTCGCGCGGGAGCACCAGTTTTGCATCATGCAACTCAGCCAACTTGGACGTAATCGCCAAGTCCATTCCGGTGCCGTGCGAACCCTCATTTCCCACCTTCACAAAGGGTTGGGTTGCTTTTGCGAGCTCGGCGGGCGTCAGGCCATTGCCATTGTCTGAAACGACAATCTCCGGTCCCTGTTCGTTCGGAATCATTGTCGTAATAGAAGACTGCACCGCCAATCGGTGCATTGCGAATGGCGTTTTCAGCCACGCTTTCCACCATTTTTACGAAAGCGGCCGGATCAGCAAACACTGTAACCCTAGCGATCTGGGCTCTTTCTTCAAGTTCGACAATGGGTTGCAGAATCATCACACCCCAATCAGGACCCACCGTTGTAAATCCAGCGATCATATCGCCCTTCAAAGTTGGTGAGTAAAACGTTTCAACACCTTGCTCCCCCCATGCGCTGCACGGCCGATACCTTGCTGATATTCTTGCGCGCCTTGATCCAGGACGGCAGCGGATGGGCCAAAACATTTCCTTCGTGATCCACGATCGCTGCATGGCCCTTAACACCAAAGGAAATCGATTTACCCAGTGAGACGATATAGTTGGTGTTCAATTCCCCGATTGCCAGGTAGTCGCCGCTCCGCTTCACCACGTAGATCGCAGGATTGCCATCAGAGCCCTTTGTCACCAGACTAAAGGTGGTTTGATCGTTTTTCGCATATTTTGCCAACCTGTCGAGTGTGTCCTTGTCATACCAGACGGATGCAAAGGCGGCGGTGAACCCAGTGCAGCGCAGGATCTTGCCGGTTTTCAAATCAACGACGCAGATATGGGCAAAGTTCAGGTCTTTCAGAATGGCTTCGACTTTGGTGATTGCACCTTCGGAAGTCATATTCTCCGAGATCAGTTCAAATCCCGATTTGACGTCGCGTTGGTAGCGTTCCAGGGCAGCGCCAAGATTTCGCACAATGAGCAAATGCCGCTCACTGACATCCGCAATTTTCCTTGTCGATCATGCTGTTCTCCAGCCAAAATCAGAAGAACGCAAACGGCAAAGCCGTTATCGCACCAAAGATTAGAAACAATATGTGTCTCAGTCTCATGACCGAACATCTCTGCCAACGCGGGCCAATTCTCCCGCTTTGCTACCCAAACAAGCACTATAGGCAGGGTTGAGTTTTCGAGTTTCTAACGCGGCGGCTTAACCTGAGTTATTGGTTAAGTGCGCGTTAACAAACGTTTCGGCGCCTGTGAAACGGCGCATGCGCTCCAGTTCAGCGTCCAGCCGCGCTATCCTGGCCGGGGTTAGTCTGACTTTGTCTTCGAACCATAGTCCTTTGACCGTCAGCGCCTCTTTGCTGCGGTCATGTTTCATGTCGATGCGGCCAATCAGTTTGTCCCCTTCGAGCAATGGCAAGACGTAGTAGCCGTACTTGCGTTTTGCTTCCGGAACAAAGATTTCGATACGGTAGTCGAAGTTGAACAACCTAAGGGCCCGCTTGCGATCCCGTATGACTGGATCGAACGGGCTCAGAACACGGATTCGGGCCGGGGTGTCAGGCATGCCCGCCAGCAACTCTTCATAGTTCCCCCAGGCATAGGATTGCTTTGGCTTGCTGCCATCGGCTGTGCCCACCAGAATCTGAACCAGGTCACCCCCGAGGTTCGCTTCGCACCATTCTTTCGCTTCTGTTGGAGAGATCAAATCCCAGAAAGCAGCGATCTCCCCTGACGTGGCGAAGCCAAGCCTGTCCAAAGCAGCACGGCAAGCCCAATCGATGAAGGCGGCTTCATTCTGCTGGAGTTCCAGATGCTGACTGGCGATCACCTTTTCAGGAAGATCATAGACCTTTTGAAAATTTTCGCGTCTAGCCACTGAGAGTTTGCCGCTGTGCCAAAGGAATTCCAGTGCCGTTTTGCTGGGATGCCAGTTCCACCAGCCATCGCCGCCCTTGTTGGCTTTGTCACCCATGTCCCGGCACATGCAGGCGCCATTCTGAGAGATATGGGCAAGCACGTCGTCCAACTTGTCTTCGAAGCCCCCGCGCCCCCACTTTTTCCAGCGTTCCAGAATACCTGAAGCTTCACGCCTGAAGCGATGGCGCCACCATTGATAGAACTGGGAGGGAACAATAGAGGCATCATGTGTCCAATGTTCAAACAACTCGCCGTCTTGTTCCAAGAGCTGCTTGAGGTGTTTGGGCTTGTAGGTCTGGTTACGCGCGAACAGGATCATGTCGTGCGCGCGTTCGACGGTGCGGATGGAATCTATTTGCACAAAGCCGATGCGCTGGATCAACGCCAGCAGCTCCTCTTTCGATTGCGCCTTGCGTGGCGGATCGCAGAGACCCTGCAGGTGGAGAAGAAGGCGGCGTGCCTCTCTGGCCGAAACTGTTGGTAAGCTCACGTGACTTGAATTCCAGCTTGGTTTTGGGCCTTCATATATAGCCGACTCCACGCCAACTCAAAAGTCGACAACACTCTGTCTGGCGATCGCCGCTGTCATAGACTGTCAGTAGATATCAGGTTCCGCGGCTGATTGACCAAACGAAGTTTGCAGGAAGTCAAAATCACACCCATCATTGGCTTGAGAAATATGCTGGGCGGACATCCAGACCCAACCTCTGCCGGCTTTGTCTTTCGGGCGGATCCACGCGGCACGGCGGCGCTCAATCTCTTCGTCATCCACCAACATGTTGAGGCTACGGTTGGGTACGTCAATCTTGACAATATCTCCGGTTCTGAGCAGCGCCAGGGGCCCGCCAACATGTGCTTCCGGGGCCGCGTGCAGGATACAAGCGCCGTAGCTGGTGCCGCTCATCCGCGCATCGGACAAGCGAACCATATCACGCGCCCCTTGCTTTACGAGCTTGACCGGGATTGGCAGCATGCCCCACTCCGGCATGCCAGGACCGCCAAGCGGGCCTGCTCCGCGCAAGACAAGCACGTGATCGGCCGTGACATCAAGGTCTTCATCCTCAACTGCTGCTTTCATCTCGGGGTAACTGTCAAAGACAAGCGCTGGACCTTCATGGACAAGAAATCTCTCTTCACAGGCGCATGGTTTGATAACCGCTCCATCTGGCGCGAGATTGCCTTTGAGAACAGCTAGTGACCCTTCCGGATAGACCGGGTTCTCCAGACTTCTGATGACATCGGTGTTGTAGACTTCCACACCGGAAATGTTTTCACCAAGCGTCTTGCCATTCACGGTCAGGCAAGCCTGGTCAAGATGAGGGGTCATTTGTGCCATCAATGCTTTGAGACCGCCCGCGTAGTAGAAATCTTCCATCAGGTACTGATCGCCTGATGGCCGGATATTGGCGATCACAGGGATGTCGCGCCCTGCCCTGTCCAGATCTCCCATAGACAAATCAACACCGGCCCTGCGTGCCATCGCTATGAGATGGATAATGCAATTGGTCGAGCATCCCGTGCCCATGGCGATGTTTGTAGCGTTTGACACAGCGGCTGCGGTCAGAATTTTGTCGGGCGTGAGATCTTCCCAAACCATGTCCACAACGCGCCTGCCGCATTCAGCGGCCATCCGGATGTGGCTGGCATCTGCAGCGGGAATAGAGCTCGCACCCGGCAAGGTCAGGCCAAGAGCTTCGGCGATTGCAGTCATCGTGCTGGCTGTGCCCATGGTCATACAGTGGCCATAGGAGCGGGCAATACCGCCTTCTACGCCAGACCAATCGTCGGCTGTGATGTTCCCGGCGCGGCGCTCGTCCCAATATTTCCAGCCGTCAGAACCGCTGCCCAATGTCTGACCACGCCAGTTGCCGCGCAGCATGGGACCCGCCGGAAGAAAAATGAACGGAAGACCGGCGCTAATTGCGCCCATGACGAGGCCGGGAGTGGTCTTGTCGCAACCACCCATAAGCACGGCGCCGTCCACAGGATGCGAACGCAACAGCTCTTCAGCTTCCATGGCAAGCATATTGCGGTAGAGCATGGTTGTCGGCTTGACGAAGTTCTCCGACAGGGAGATTGCCGGAAGCTCAATGGGAAAACCGCCTGCCTGCAAAATACCGCGCTTCACATCTTCCACACGGTGACGGAAGTGCGCGTGGCACGGGTTAATGTCCGACCAGGTGTTTAGAATGGCAATGACCGGCTTTCCTGCCCAATCGTCTGCGGTATACCCTATCTGCATCGCACGGGACCGATGGCCAAAACTGCGTAAATCATCTGGCGCGAACCAACGGGCGCTGCGCAGGCTTTCAGGTGTTTTTCGTTGACTGCTCATGGAATGCCTTGTCCGCCACTTGTTGCCGTGGACACTAGTCCATCGAGTTACGTCTGACAATTGCGGGCAAAGGGCCACGATTCGAAGTCTTTGGAAGCTACAGGGGAATTCGCAATCCATCTGTGCCGATGTAAAGCGTACCTTCCCAATACCCGTCGACAGCCTCTTTCCAATGGTCTTCGCAATAGGCGGGATCATCAGAGGGGATGAGATGCGCTAACGCCAATGCCTTTACACCTGCCTTGGTGGCCGTCCGGGCAGCATCATGGGCAAAACTGTGCGACCTGAGCCAATGTTCCATCAGCCTCTCGCTGCCGTTTCCAATGCGTTCCAACAGGGCCGGAAGTGCGGACTCAAGCATGGCCTCGTGAATGAGAAGATCAGCGCCTCGGGCGAACTCCTCCAGTGCCGGTAAAGGTGCAGTATCGCCCGAGAACACGACGTGCGTGCGTTCGGTGCAGAAGGAAAAGGAAAATGTATCCACAAGTGGAGGATGCTCGGTTCGGATAGCTGACACGGCAAGCCCGCCGCGTTCCAGCACTAGCCCTTCATCGATGACATGGAATTTCACGAGAGTGCGTAGGTCGGGTCGGCCTTCGTCTTCAATCCTCAAATCGACGTCTGCTTTCATCGACGCAAGGAATCCCTCCCAATAGAGATCAAGACCGTCTGGTCCCCAGACTTCCACGTCTGATTTGAGACCGGCGGTCCAGGCCGTATGGAGCAACGGTCCCAATTCAAGATAATGGTCGGAATGCAAATGGCTGATGAAGATCATTGAGAGATCCGTTAGCTGCATCCCCTGATCAATCAGACCCCGTGTGACGCCAAGCCCGCAATCCACAACGATCTTGCGACCGTTCAGGCTGAGCAAATTGGAGGTTGGCATTGATGACCCGGGCCGAACAGCAGGTCCTCCTTTTGTGCCCAGGAGGGCCACGTAGTTTTCAGTCGCCATTATCTCTCAATCCACATCATAAAGCCGCAAAACCTGCATCGAGCGACGACAAAATCGTTGCTGCATCCTCTTCGCTGAGAACCAGTGGCGGCGAGAGAATCAGGTTGGGGCCCGACACACGAACCATGGCTCCGGATTGATAAGCGACCTCCTGCACCTTCATCGCCGACCCTCCATCGATTGGTGTCTTGTTTTCGCGATCACTCACCATCTCAATAGCCGTCATCAAGCCGTGCCCACCCCGCACGTCGCCGATGGTGTCGTATTTTTCCATGAGGGCCTTGCAGCCCTCATAGAGCTGGGTCCCGCGCGCCGCAGCATTTTCGATCACATTCAACCGTTTCGTCTCCGCCAGACAGGCCAGCGCAGCCGCAGCGCCGACGGGGTGGCCCGAATAGGTGTATCCATGGCCAATTCTGGCGCCTGCATTGCCTTCAAAGGCCTCGGCCATTTTTTCACCGAGCATGACTGCGCCGAACGGGAAATACCCGTTCGTGATCGCTTTGGCTGTGCACATCATATCTGGCTGAATGCCCCACAAGCGGGCACCGGACCAAGCTCCTGTGCGCCCGTAGGCGGTTATGACCTCATCTGTGATGAACAGGCTCCCATGGCGTTCGCAGATGTCGCGTGCCAGAGGCACAAAGGATTTATGTGGGGGGATCACACCGCCAGCACCGAGGATCGGCTCCATGATCATGGCTGCTATTGTGCCACCGCCCTGAAATCCAATTTCGTCTTCAAGTGCAGAGGCACAGAGCTGAGCGAGTTTCTCCGGATCTGTTTCGTCAAATGGGTTGCGATAGGTGTAAGGAGCCGGGATGTGAAAGCAGCCCGGAAGAAGAGGCTCATAAGCCGTCCGGAAGTTGGCGTTGCCGTTGACACTCGCACTACCCATGTGCGTGCCATGATAGCCCTTTTTCAGGCTGAGGAACTTTGTGCGCCCCGGCTCCCCGCGAAGCTTATGGTACTGGCGCGCCAGGCGCAGCGCCGTCTCGACGGAATCTGATCCGCCCGAAGTGAAGAACGCGCGGGACATACCATCCGGTTCAAAAAACTGACCCAGCTCGTAGGACAGTTCGATCACTGCATCGTTGGAAGCCCCGCGGAAGGTGGAATAGTAGGGGAGCTTGTCCAGTTGCTCGGCAATCGCGTCTTTGACCGGCTGGCAGGAATAGCCAAGATTCACATTCCACAGGCCACCAACCGCATCAACTACTGAATGGCCATCCACATCTTCAATGCGCACGCCACTCGAACCGGTGATGATCTTTGGCGGATTGTCGATGCTGTCTTGAGGGGACGTCATCGGATGCCACATGAGGCGCCCGTTGTTTTCCTTCAAAAAGTTTGAGTCTTTCATGGCGTGCTTTCCAATTGATGGGATCTCGAAAAGGTTCCAGCCCAGAGAGTTTCAATCTCTTCGGGTAGAGTTCCCCCCCAGTTGCAGGTGATTTTCCGGCTGGCATTCATCAGATACAGCCTGATTTTCTGTTCTGTCTCTGGTGTGACGCGAGACGCTATGCTGGCGACCGAAACTGCGCCGGCCAACAGGCCCGTCTGATCGAAGACGGGCGCGGATATTCCGTAGACATCGTCCTCCAAGCTGCGGTTCGCAACGCCGAAGCCGGTCTCTCGTGTGCACTTTATGGCCGATTCCAGCTCAGGCTCCGTCACTACGGTATGTTCGGTGTATTTTGCCATGCTTTGCGTTGCAGCAATTGTCAGATCCGGCGAACCGAAAGCCAGTGCGCATAGCCCGGATGCAGTGGCATGTAATGGCAACGTCTGGATGTCGACCACCACCCTGGCGCTATGCTGTGGCGATTCAACCTGATCCAGCACATAAAGAGTTGAGCCCGACAACATTGAAGCGTGTGTTGTCTCGCCCGTGCTGTCAGATAGCTCCCGGAGTGGGTCTTCTACGCCTGCCTTGCGTGGGACCGTGGCCTCGCGGGTTTTCGCCAACTGGAGAATGATCGGACCTAGGCGGTATCGCTTGGAAACCGGGTTCTTTTCAACAAACCCTGTTTCTTCGAGCGCTTGGAGATGGCGGTAGGTCGTTGCCTTGTCCCTGTTTGCCAACCTGCAAAATTGCGAGAGGCCGATCTCAGGCCGTGCTGCGGAAAAATAGGACAGCAATTTAAACGTCTTGGCTGCAGATGACATTCCTGCTTTCACCCTTTTTCTGACCGCACAAACGAGTTGACATAATTTAATTAACAAAGCAATTTTTTATTTGTAATTATGGTTCATTATACAAACCGGTTTAGGGAGGAAACAATGTCTATTTTTGCAAAATTGTTCGCTGCGATACTGGTCGATTTCTCAGTGATGACCGGTGCGACGCAAGCCGAATATCCTGAAAAACCTGTTCAGTTCGTAGTGCCGTGGCCCCCGGTGATCTGGAGGATGTGTTGACACGGATGATCGCTGAGAACTTCCAAAAGACCTATGGCGTACCTGCGGCCGTTGTTAACAAGCCTGGCGGTGGCGGAGATCCGTTCCCTGGCACGGTTGAAGTGGCCAAGGCCCCTGCCGATGGTTATACGATCGGCTCGTTCATCATCGCCATTCCAGTCGTGGGACCGCAGATCGGCATCCCTGAGCTTAGCCCTGACCCGTTTGAGCCGCTTGGCAACTTCCTGACCTATCCGTTCATCATCGCTGCAGGTAAAAACGCCCCCTACGATGACATGGCAGGTTTGGCGAAGCATGCCAAGAGCAATGATGTAGCCTTGGGGCACTTTGGAGCGCCGCTGTGCCAACCAAAGTAACCATGTGGGCTGGCCAAGCAGATGGGCTTTGCCTTCTCGTCAGACGCCGCGTTTGACGAGTTGAATTGCAACACGCTGGCATCCGGTGATATTGACGTCATTAACACCACATTTCAACTGGTCCTGCCCTGCCTTGGCGAACTCAAGGTGCTTGCTTCCATCGGCGCCGAACGCCTCTCGCTAACGCCGAATGTTCCCACGGTCGCGGAACTTGCACCTGATCTGAATGTTGCTCTTTGGAACGGACTCTTTGTCCACAAGGGCACACCTCAGGACGTTCGCGAGAAGATCATCACAGTCGCGAAAAAGACCGTTATGTCTGATCGCGCCAAGAAGCTGGCGTCAGAAACAGGTGCAGTCGTGTACTGGCAAAGTGCTGCAGATGTGAAAACGCTGATCCAATCAGACATCAAGACGCTGAAGCACATTGGTAAAGTGCTGGGGAATTAAACCAACCACTTGGCCTGCGCGCCTGGGTAACACGCGCACAGACTGCCATGAAATATCTCACATCTCCTTTCAACCGGGCGAACCCGTGCGATAGTGCTGCTGCTCAGCTCTTGAAGCCATCCGATGAGATGACAATGTCGCGTGTGAAGACACTGCAATCCTTGTTCAAACGGTACCGGCGACCCGGGGACATCGTGTTTGCCTGGGCTGTTCTGATCCTTGCGGCCATTCTCCTGACCCAACTCTTTCAGCAAACTGCTTACAAGCCTGGCGGAGAGCTGTTCACACAACCGCGTTTTTGACCTGCTGTTTCACTTGTGGGCATGACCGGGTTTGCGGCTCTGCATTTGGTGGTATCCATGTTGTCTGAGCGCATCGAGGGCCGTTGGAAAGAAGTCTCGTTATGGGTCTCGGCACTCGAGTTTGCCGGCTGGTTTATCGCCTATGCCGCCACTGTCCCGATTCTCGGCTATCTGCCTTCAACATTGATTTTTGCAGCAGCGCTGACTCTCCGGGCCGGATTTCGAACCCCCCTGGCGCTGATGTCGGCGGCTGCAAGTGCACTGGTGATCGTCCTGCTCTTCAAAACGTTCCTGCAAGTGAAACTCCCGGCAGGGCAGGTTTACGAAGTTCTGCCCGCTGGATTGCGGCAAATCATGCTCACCTATTTCTGATCGGCGCAGATGATGGAAAGCCTATTGGTAGGCGCCTTAATGCTGACTCGTTGGGACGTGCTTTTCGCGCTGCTCGTTGGATCGGTCGGAGGCGTTGTCATTGGCGCAATTCCGGGCGTCGGTCCTGTTGTTGCCATTTTGCTCTCCGCCACATTTTCGCGCGACCCCATCGTAGGCCTCACCATGCTGCTCAGGATTTACGGGTCGTCCATGTATGGGGGTGCCATTCCTGCAGTGCTGATCAATACACCCGGAACTGCGGTCAACGCGCTGACCTCCTACGACGGCTATCCGATGACCGAACGCGGAGAAGCCGCCGCGCGCCGTCTCATTCGCCTACAGTGCATCTTTCTGGGGCGGTATCTTCGGCATCCTGTGCCTCATCCTGTTGTCTCCGGCCTTGGTCCTCATCGCGTCTCACTTCGGCAGCCGGAAGATTTTTCTGGACGCTCTTCTCGGGATAATTCTGGTCATTCTGGCGCATCGCGTGCAAATATTCGCAGCGGGCATGCTGACCATGTTCGGCATATTCCTGCAATCGGTTGGCCTTGATGCCGTCACGTACACCCAACGCTACACGTTTGGTCTGACGTTCCTCACATCAGGCATCAATCTGATTGTGGTGATCCTCGGACTTTTCGCCCTTAGCCAGGCCTTTTTGCTTCTGACGGCCCCGACGCCAAGCCCGTTACCGGCCGACCGGTTTCAGGTGTCAAGGAACTCCTGGAGCACAAACGAGTTGCAACAGTTGCAGCGGGCTTCGATGTGATTTTGGGGATGATACTCGGCACCGGCGAGTTCACAGCACAGTTCATGAGTTACACCTACGTGTAGAAAACCTCCAAAACGCCTGAAGCCTTCGGCAAAAGATCCCCCTGAAGGTTTGATCGCATCCGAAGCGGCGAACAATGCCGTTCCCGCAGCTGCCATGATCCCGTTGCTCGCTCTCGGCATTCCTGGTGAAGCCCTAACGGCAATGATGCTGTCTGTGTTTTATGTTCACAATGTCATTCCAGGTCCCCAACTGTTCCAGAACAACATTGATTTGGTGTACGCGCTCTACCTCGCATTGATACTGCTCAATGTCATCGTGTTTGCCTTTCTCCTGGTCTCCACAAATCTCATGACGAAGATCATCCGGGTGCCGACCAGGTTTCTGGGGGTGATGATTTTGATCCTGTCCTTTGTGGGGGTCTATTCGCTACGGAATTCGTTGACTGATTGCATGATTGCAGGCGGTTTCGGCATCTTCGGACTGATACTCAAGCGGCTAAATCCGCCGACCGTGCCGATCATTCTCGGCATGATGCTCGGCGGAATTATGGAAGTAAAATTGCGCTCTTCCATACTGCGGTTAAAAACACCTTTGGATATGATCGACCGGCCCATCGCCTTTATCATATACATCCTGATCGTCCTCGTTCTGGCCTTGCATGTAAGGACCTTGATCCGGGAATACCAGGCGTCCAAGGCAGATGAGAATCACGAACTTCATGATTCACAGACGCGATGACAGCTTAAAAGAGAGCGGGACCAACCATGACTGACAAGACAATTCTTATTGTCGGAACCTACGACACCAAGGACGACGAACTTGCGTTTCTGGAGAGCGTACTTCGCGATCAGGGCGGCAATGTCCTAACCATGGATGTGTCCGTTCTGGGTGATCCATCCAGATCCACTGATTATTCCAAACACGATGTTGCAACCGAGGGCGGCAGTTCCATCGATGCTGCAATTGCCACTGATGACGAAAACCAGGCCATGCAAATCATGGCCAAAGGTGCGGCCTTACTCACCGCACGCCTTCATTCTGAGGGACTTTTCGGCGGCGTTATCGTTCTGGGCGGCACAATGGGCACCGACCTCGCCCTTGATGTTTGTTCCGCATTACCGCTGGGTGTGCCCAAGTATGTTGTCTCAACAGTCTCCTTTTCACCGCTAATCCCGGCCGAGCGATTGGCCGCTGATATTCAGATGATCCTATGGGCCGGCGGCCTCTATGGTTTGAACTCGGTCTGCAAAGCTTCTCTGAACCAGGCTGCCGGCGCGGTGCTCGGCGCTGCACGTGCTGTGGTCAAACCTGATCGAAGCAAGCCGCTCATCGGCATGACTTCTCTGGGCAAATCAGCGCTCACCTATATGATGACCCTGAAACCTGCACTGGAAGAGCGCGGCTATGAGGTGGCGATCTTCCATGCGACCGGCATGGGAGGGCGCGCCTTCGAGAACCTCGCTGCGCAAGGTGCCTTTGCTTGCGTATTCGATTTCTGCACGCAAGAGCTTGGCAATCACATTCATGGATCGAACATCTCGGCCGGATCGGGACGGCTGACCGCAGCTGGGCTGAATGGTACGCCGCAGCTGGTTGCACCGGGCTGTTATGACCTCGTGGACATCGTGGGCTGGCAACCGGTGCCAGAAAAGTGGGCGGATCATCCCCAGCATGCGCACAACAGGCTACTCACCTCAATTGTGCTGGATCAGGAGGAACGCAAAGCGGTTGCCCGCGCGCATGCGGCACAATTGGCCAAGGCGAAAGGCCCCGTGGCGGTTCTGTTGCCATCAGACGGGTTTGGTGAATGGGACCGCGAGGGCGCAGATTTGCACGATGCTGCCGGATTGGAAGCCTTTCTGTCCGAGTTTCGCGCGACCCGGCCTGATGGCGTCGAACTCCACGAGGTCAACGGACACATCAACGACCCGGTCTTCTCAGAAACCGCATTGGCAATTTTTGACCAATGGCGCGCGGACGGTGTGGTTCAGAGCTAGCTTTTATGGTTTGGATCAAGCAAAGCAAGCAGATCCAGCAACTGTTCGTATTTGTCTTCGCCAAGCGTTCGCTTGAAATCGACCACAATCTGCTCGGCTTGCTCAACATTGTCATCGATGATCTTCTGGCCTGCCAGCGTTATGGCAAGCGTCTGCCGGCGCCGGTCTGCCTGGTCGCGTGTTTGCGTCAGCAACCCCTTCTTACGCATGGTGGTTGAGATCCGTGTGAGGCTTGGAAACAGAAGACTGGCCCGGTCTGCCAAAGTGGTTCCGTCCATCGGTCCATGCTCGGCAAGAACCCGCAACACACGCCATTGTTGCTCGGTGATACCGGTTTCTGCGAGCATGTCGCGGACTGGAGCCATCATCCCTTCGCGCGCTCGAATAAGCGCAATCGAAAGGGAGCGGGACGTTGACGGGAGCCTGTTGGTCATCGATTCAACTCGAATTCTTGCGGTCCTGCTTTGTGCTGCCAATCCAGTCTTGACAATGCAAGCCTTGATTATCTAACGTAAAACTAATTAACATGTTAAGGAATGTGATGCCACACTTTCATATTGAATATTCCGGCAACCTGGAAGACGCCATAGACATGAGCGCGTTTTGCGATGCGGTCCGCAAGGAAGCCGTGAAGATAGAAACGTTTCCGATGCCGGGCATCCGCGTGCGCGCCACACGGGTTGATCCGCGTGCGCGCCACACGGGTTGATCACTATTCCATCGCGGATGGCGACCCCAGGCACGGGTTCGTGGATATTTCGGTGCGCATGCGTGAAGGCCGCCCGGATGATGTGAAGCAGGATGCGATTGCCCGGATTTTTGAAGCGGTAAAGGTGTTTCTTGCCCCTGCCATGGCAACACATTCCATTGCGCTGTCCGCAGAACTCAGGGACATAGATGCACAACTGGCGCCCAAATTCGGCACGATCCGGGACCATCTAAAGGAAGAAACATGACTACGCTTGAAGACAACATCAAGAAACTCGATGTGTATCTGCAGGCCTTCCACGACAAAGGAATACCGAACCGCATTGACGGTAGGGACGTTGCGGGTCTAGGCGGTGTCTTTCAGTCCATTTCACCAGTGGACAAGACCGAAATCTGCGACGTCGCCCGTGGAACGGCTGAAGATATCGACATGGCGGCCAAGGCCGCAGCCGATGCGTTCCGGCATGGCGCGACATGCCAGCAAATGAACGGCGCAAGATTTTCATCAGGATCGCCGAAGGGATTGAAGCACGCGCCGAAGAGATTGCGCTTTGCGAATGCTGGGACACCGGTCAGGCGCTGCGGTTCATGTCCAAGGCGGCTCTGCGCGGCGCTGAAAATTTCCGCTATTTTGCCGATCAGGTGGTGCAGGCCCGAGATGGACAACACCTGAAATCACCCACGCTCATGAATGTGACAACGCGCGTGCCAATTGGCCCGGTTGGTGTAATCACGCCGTGGAACACACCCTTCATGCTGTCCACGTGGAAGATCGCTCCGGCTTTGGCTGCCGGCTGCACGGTGGTACACAAACCTGCCGAAGCGTCCCTCTTGACAGCACGATTGCTGATCGAAATTGCCGAAGAAGCCGGCTTGCCGCCGGGTGTCCTGAATGCCGTCAACGGTTATGGAGAAGAAGCCGGCAAGGCCCTCTGCGAACATCCGGGCATCAGAGCCATGGCCTTTGTTGGGGAAAACCGGACTGGCAGCCTGATCGTCAAACAGGGCGCTGACACATTGAAGCGAAATCATCTCGAACTTGGCGGCAAAAATCCCGTCATCGTTTTCGATGATGCGGATCCCGACCGCGCGTTGGATGCTGTAATTTTCATGATCTACTCGATTAACGGCGAGCGCTGCACGTCTTCCTCGCGCCTGTTGGTACAGGATACGATCCGCGCTGAATTCGAAGCAAAGCTGATAGAGCGTGTGAACAAGATCAAGGTCGGGCACCCGCTCGATCCGGCAACTGAAATTGGCCCGCTGGTCTCCGAAGAACACTTCTCCAAAGTGACAAGCTATTTCGATATCGCCAGCTCAGACGGCGCAACCGTTGCAGCTGGAGGCGCGGCCATAGAGGGTGACGGCTATTTTGTCCAGCCGACTTTGTTTACAGACGCCAACAACGAGATGCGTATTGCCCAGGAGGAGATTTTTGGTCCGGTCCTGACGTCGATCCCTTTCTCAACGGAAGAGGAAGCGCTGAAAATAGCGAACGATATCCCGTATGGCCTGACCGGTTATGTATGGACCAACGATTTGACCCGCGCCTTGCGATTTACGGACAAACTTGAGGCCGGAATGATCTGGGTAAATTCTGAAAATGTCCGGCACCTGCCAACGCCGTTCGGCGGGGTCAAGCAAAGCGGTATCGGGCGGGATGGAGGAGACTGGTCCTTTGAATTCTACATGGAACAAAAGCACATTGGCTTTGCCATTGGCGCTCACAAGACCCCGCGCCTGGGCGCTTAAAAGCCGAAGTAATTTTCGACACGACGTTAACAGCTGATCCAAGAGGCTCCAATGCCTGTCCCCGCCCCCAATCTTTATCCCGATTTCAACACGATCAGGCTGAGCCACGTTTGCCTGAACGTGGCAGACCTTGATGCTTCGCGGAAATTCTATGTTGACCTTCTTGGACTGCAGGTCACCGGCGAAAGCGAAAGGTATATCTATCTGCGCGCGATGGAAGAGCGCGGCCATCATTGCGTGATCCTTCAGAAATCAGATCTACCGGGCACGGTGGAAGTGATGGGATTCAAGACGTTTGACGAGGATGATCTCGACAAGGCGGACACCTATTTCAAAGCCAGAGGCCACCCGGCAGAATGGGTTGATTGTCCCTATCAGGGCCGCACTTTGCTGACTTCGGACAATGCCAGCATTCCGCTTGAGTTCTATCACAAGATGGATCGGCTGGAGCCCATTCACCAAAAATATGCGCTCTACAAGGACGTGAAACCACTGCGCATTGACCACTTTAATTGTTTTTCCCCTGACGTGGACGCCTCGGTCGCCTTCTACAGCGACTTCGGGTTCCGGGTGACGGAATACACCGAGGATGAAGAGAGCAAGAGACTCTGGGCGGCCTGGCTGCATCGCAAGGGCGGCGTGCATGACATGGCCTTCACCAACGGCAAGGGCGCGCGCATGCATCATGTGGCATTCTGGGTGCCCACACCACTCAACATCATCGACCTGCTGGATCTGATGGCGACCACCGGCTACGTGGACAGTATTGAGCGTGGCCCGGGACGTCATGGCATTTCGAACGCGTTCTTCTTGTACATACTTGATCCGGACGGTCACCGGATAGAGATCTATTGCTCGGACTATCAAACCGTCGATCCGGATCTTGAGCCAATCAAGTGGGACCTGAAGGATCCGCAACGCCAGACGCTTTGGGGCGCACCAGCACCAAAGAGCTGGTTCGAGCATGGAACGCCGTTTGTCGGGGTCGACCACGCGAGATCCTGAGGTCAAAGCCAGCCCCATCATTGCACCATGAGGCTGCGATGATCGAAAATTCTTAGGAACGTAACCATGAAATTCGTGACCTACACTGCAGACGGCCAGTCCTACTACGTGGCCGCGACCGACCAGGGCATGATCGCTTTAAACGCAGATTTCCCGCAGTGGCCCACGCTCCTGGACGTGGTTCAGGCAGGCGGGCTGGACCAACTGGAAGCTGCAGCCAAGGACAACGTAGTCAGTCATACCAATTTCGAATTCGAAATGGTCCTGCCCAGTGCAAAGCGCATACTCTGTGTGGGGGTGAACTTCCCTGACCGCAATGCCGAATACAAGGATGGCAGCGCGCAACCAAAATATATGTCCCTGTTTCCCCGCTTTGCCAGCGGGTTCACCGGGCACGACCGCCCTCTGATCAGGCCTCCGGAAAATCACACGCTGGACTATGAAGGCGAGGTTGCGATTGTCATTGGCAAGGCAGGCCGCCGCATTTCGGCAGAAGACGCCTATGACCACATTGCCGCTCTGACCTTATGCAATGAAGGCACGATCCGTGATTGGGTGCGCCATGCAAAATTCAATGTGACGCAAGGCAAGAACTGGGATCGAAGCGGAGCAATGGGCCCTTGGCTCATCCCCTTCAAAGACGCCAAACAGCTTGATGAAGCTCGCATCATGACCCGGGTCAATGGAGAGGTCCGGCAGGATGACGTGCTAAGCCGCATGATGTTTCCGATCCGTCAGGAGATCGAATATATCTCCACGTTCATGACGCTTCAACCAGGAGACATCATCGTGACCGGCACGCCCACAGGAGCCGGGGCACGTTTTGACCCGCCACGCTATCTGAAACCTGGAGATGTGGTTGAAATTGAAGTGGACGGCATCGGCACACTTCGCAACGGTGTGGAGGACGAAACGGTATGACCCCGGAAGATCACGCCCGCGCGGCAGTTGGCTTGCTTGAGGCGGAGAGAACAGGTGAGCAAATCAGACTGTTGACCCTGTCCCATCCTGATATGGGAATGGACGACGCATATGCTATCCAGAGCGAAATTGCTCGCGCAAAATTGGCGGCAGGCCGCCATGTGATTGGCTGGAAAATCGGGCTGACATCCAAAGCGATGCAGTACGCGCTGAATATCGACATACCGGACAGCGGCATCCTGTTCGATAACATGGCGTTTCAGACCGGAGATACGGTTCCTGCGGGCCGCTTCATCCAGCCGCGCATTGAAGCCGAGATCTCGTTTGTCATGAAATCGTCTCTGGGTGGAGCAGACATAACCCATGACGATGTCCTGGCCGCGACTGATTATGTTGCGCCGTCAATCGAAATACTGGATACGCGTATTCAACGCATGGATGCCGAGACGGGCAAGGCCCGCACAGTATTCGACACAATCAGTGACAATGCCGCCAATGCTGGCGTGGTGCTCGGTGCGGGGCGCCATGCGGTCGATGAGTTTGACTTGCGCTGGGTCGGGGCGATTGTCTCGCGGAACGGAGAGGTTGAAGAAACAGAGCTTGGCGCAGGCGTTCTGAACGACCCGGTGGAAAGCGTCGTCTGGTTGGCACGGCGCATGGCGCAATATAGTCAGAGCATTGAACCGGGGCACATCAATCTGTCCGGAAGTTTCATACGCCCTGCCGAAAGCTCGCCCGGCACAGAAATCCATGCTGACTTTGGAAGCTTCGGCAGCGCAGACATTTCGTTCGAATAGCAGAGCGCGGAAAACATATTGCACGCCTCATACTGCGGCTGACTGGCTCAGGCTCTCCGAGGGGGGTCCCAATCGATGTTCGGCCTGCTTCAGCATGGAAAACAAGGGAGGTTTTCCATGGCAGCAGCTGTTCAACCGAGAGCGGACTTTCTGGGCGATGACCTGCCTCGCACAGCGCGCAAGAGCGAAGAGGCGGATCAGACGCGGCAGCTTCTTGCCTTGACGGTGAGCCTCGACGGTGGGTCTCGCAGCGGGGCCGCGCGCACCGGCGGCGGGGGCTTGCAGGTGATCCGGGACCGGGTGTTGCGCTTCAAGGCCGGCGGCGCGGAGGCCTTGGTGACCCGCAAGGCGCCCGCAAAGACGCCGATCCTGACAGACGAACACCGCACGGCGCTGGCAGCGACTGTTGAGGCGGGGCCAAGGCCCGATATGGACGGCATCGGGCGCGGGCGGCGGGTCGATCTGGCGCAGGGCGCGCAGGAGGAACCGGGCGTCCCGGTCAGTCGTCAGACGCCGGGACGGGACCTGCGCGCCATCATGGGGGTCGCCATGGGGGTCGCCATGGGGGTCGCCATGGGGGTCGCCAAGCGCTCCGCCCGCCCGCAGCACGACGCACAGGATGATGAGGCCAGCGAGGCGTTCAACAAAACGTCTGCGACGTCGTCGACCACATCCGCAGCCAATGGGGCGGCAAGCCGATAGAGCTCTGGGTTCAGGACGACGCCCGGATGGGTCAGAAGAACAAACGCACGCGACGCCGGGCGCGGCGGGGGACGCGGCCCCGCGCGCCGCACGATCAGCGGACCGAAGGGGCCTGTCTCTTCGGCGCCCTCTGCCCTGCCAAGGGCGACGGGCGGGCCATGCCCTGGTGCGACACTCGCCCCATGGCTGAGCCTCTCAAGCTCATCGGTCAACAGGTCGATGCCGGGGCACACGCCCTCTTGATCCTTGATCGGGCGGCAGGGCAGACCTCAGCCAAATGGGCTGTCCCCGACAACATCACCCTCGTCCCACGGCCGCCAAGGGCACCAGAGGTGAACCCGGTCGAGAACGTCTGGCCGTTCATCCGGGACACCTGGCTTTCGACCCTCGTTTTCAAGACCTGCGACGACATTGTAGATTACTGCTGCCAAGCCTGGAACACCCTCAGGCATCAACCAGGGCGCGTCATCTCAATCGGAGGGCGCGAAGGGGACCATCGGGTGGGAGCATTGAGCGATGGTATTACGGGCCTCAGGTTTGCCTGTTTTGGGTCCAATCGCGAGATGTGCCTGATTTGATTGCCCTTGGTTCTTTCATGAGCCGGTCCCAGGCATCACATCCGGCGGCAAGAAGGTCTGCCTGATCTTCAAAGAGGCGGTTGGAGAGCCCGTTCTCCCGAAGAGATTGCCAGGCCTTCTCGACCCGATCAAGGTCCGGTGATCTGGCGGGCAGGAAGCTGGACACGCGCAATAACCTCCAGCTTTGGGGGTTGTGCTGTGATTCACTGGAGGCATTGAAGGGAGCCCATGGAGGTCTCCACCGGGTTTGTTTTCATTGTCCGGTCCTCTTTCTCGCTTGAGCAAGGACGGCGATGCGCCGGAGGTTCTGGAGGGGAGGGCAGATTTCGAGCGTTTCCACACGCTGCTGGTGGACGGTCCTGGCCACAGCGATGGGAAGAAGGGCGAATCGACGGCGCGGACACGGTGACGGTCACGCGGCAGGAGGTCATCACCTCGCTGCACGAGCCGGACAGGTTTGTCCTCGCCATCGTTCTGGTCGAGAATGGCTTTGCCCGCGAGCCGCGTTATGTGCGAAAACCGTTTACGCAGGAACCCGAGTTCGGGGTCACCGCGATTCAGATGAACATCAAGAGCCTGCTTGAGCGGGCGGAGGAGCCATCATGAACGATTTCGCCATTCTTGCTCCCGTCCCCCTGGAGCATCTGGAATCCGGCCAGCCCGTTGCAGAGGAAAAGGGCTTTGTCGCGTTCGGGTCGCGCGGGCGTAAATTCTTTCGCGACATGGACGAGCGCCGGGACGGCAACCCCGTGCCCGTTCTCATCTATGCGTCGGACCGGCACCCCCGCCAGGTTCACCTCGAAGGTGTCATGGGTCGGCTGGTATATCGACAGCGAAGAAACGCACACTGGCAGGCACTCTCTCGGGATGGAGCATCGGCCGCCGACCACCGCACAATATCCCGACGGCAACAGCGGTCATTGGGCAGTCTTCTGGCATGTCGAGAAGCTGTCGCGACTTGCGACCAAGGACTGTTTTGAGATTTCGGAATTGCAGACCATCAAGGGCGTCTGGCGCAAGAACGCCCCACCGCGCGGGTCCGAACTTGTTGACGTGCCCCCATTTGTCGAGTTCCCGGAGTAAGCAGTGACCCAGCCCTACCGGAAGAAACTCATCGAGGTTGCCATTCCGCTGGAGGCGATCAATGCGGCGGCGGTGCGGGAGAAGTCGATCCGGCACGGGCATCCCAGCACGCTGCATCTGTGGTGGGCGCGGAAGCCGTTGGCGGCGTGCCGGGCGGTGCTGTTTGCGCAACTGGTGGACGATCCCTCCAGCCTGCCGGACGAGTTCCCGACGGCGCAGGCGCAGGAGGCCGAGCGCAGGCGGCTGTTCGCCATCATCGGGGATCTGGTGAAATGGGAGAACTCGACCAACGCGGAGGTGCTGGAACGCGCGCGGGCGGAAATCCGCAAAAGCTGCGGCGAACCGCTGCCGCCGGTCTGTGATCCGTTCTCGGGCGGCGGGTCGATCCCGCTGGAGGCGCAGCGTCTGGGCCTGCCCGCCCATGGCTCCGACCTGAACCCGGTGGCGGTGACGATCGGCAAGGCGATGATCGAGATCCCGCCGAAGTTCAGGGACAGGGAGCCGGTCCATCCCGGCATCAAGGAGCGCAACCACTACCGCAATGCCGAAGGGCTGGCGGAGGACGTGAAACATTACGGCGCATGGATGCGGGAGAAGGCGTGGGAGCGCATCGGGCAGCTTTACCCGCAGGTGGACCTGCCGAAAGAGTATGGCGGCGGAAAGGCGACCGTGATCGCCTGGCTCTGGTCGCGGACGGTTCCGAGCCCCGACCCGGCGTTTGCCGGCGTGCAGGTGCCTATTGCATCGAGCTTTCTGCTGAGTTCCAAAGCCGGTAAGGAGGCTTGGATTGAGCCAATAGTTGACAAGCAAACACGCTCGATCGACTACCGGGTTCACAATGGTGGTACAAAAGAACAGATTGCCAAAGCGAAACAAGGTGTGAAGGTTGGCCGGGCGAATTTCCGATGTCTCTTTTCCGACGCCGCAATCGAGACTTCCTACGTCCGCCAGCAAGCCAAGGCGGGCAACATGGCGGAAGTGCTAATTGGCATTGTTGCTGAAGGCAACAGAAGCCGTCTCTTTTTGAGTCCTTCCTCGCAACATGAGGACATTGCTCGCTCAGCCATCCCAAGCTCGAAACCTGAAGGAGTGGTGCCAACGCCGTCTCATGACGTCGATAGGCTTCCAATGTATGGAATGCCCACTTGGGGTGATGCATTCGCAGATCGCCAGTTGGTCGCGCTGAACACCTTCAGCGACCTGGTCCATGAGGCACGCGCGCAGATCGAGGCGGACGGAATGGCGGCGTTCCCCGATCCGACACCGCTGCGCGACGGCGGCACGGGAGCCAAAGCCTACGCCGAGGCGGTGAGCGTATATCTGGCGTTTGGTGTTTCCAAACTGACGAACTTGGGTTCCACCATCACAAGTTGGATGAGCGACCGTGGGGCTTTGCGGGAAACCTTTGCGCGGCAGGCTATTCCTATGATGTGGGACTACGCCGAAGTCAATTTCTTTTCAAATTCAGGCGGCAACTGGACTACTCCAATTGATAAAATTAGCAAGTCAATTGCAGATTTGCCCACAAACTCAAACGGCCAAATTTCTCAAGCAAACGCTCAAGAAGTTGACTCAACACACAGCGGAGCGGTCGTATCGACCGATCCGCCCTATTATGACAATATCGGATATGCGGACCTGTCCGACTTTTTCTTCGCCTGGATGAAACCTCTTGTTCGCCCTGTCTATCCAGAACTGTTCGGCATGCTGGCGACGCCCAAAACGGAGGAACTGGTCGCCACGCCCTATCGACACGGGGGCAAAGAGGACGCCGAGACCTTCTTCCTTGAAGGAATGAGCCGTGCCATCGCCAATATGGCGGCGCAATCGTCCGAACGCTTTCCGGCGACGATCTATTATGCCTTCAAGCAGAGCGAAATCGCGCGGGAAGGGATCAGCTCAACCGGTTGGGCGACGTTTCTGCAAGCCGTGATCGAGGCCGGTTACGCCGTCGTTGGCACATGGCCGATGCGCACCGAGAGTCCCGGTCGCCTGATCGCGAAAGGCACCAATGCCCTCGCCAATTCGGTCATCCTCGTCTGCCGCAGGAAGGAAGCCACGGCGGAAACCATCGCCCGCGCCGAGTTCATCCGTGCCCTGAAACGCGAACTGCCGCCGGCCATCGCCGAACTTCAGGCCGCCAACCTCTCGCCCGCCGACATGCCGCAATCGTCCATCGGTCCCGGCATGGGCGTCTTCTCGCGCTACACTGCCGTGCTTGAGGCCAACGACAGCCCGATGAGCGTCAGGACGGCGCTGCAACTCATCAATGCCGAGCTTGACGAGTACCTCGGCGGCATTCAGGGCGAGTTCGACCCCGATACGCGCTTCGCCATCAACTGGTTCGAACAGCACGGCACGGGCAAGGGCGACTATGGCGTGGCCGACAACCTGGCCCGTGCCCGCGGTATCTCGGTCGACAGCGTCAGGCACGCCGGCATCGTCGAAAGCCAGGCCGGCAAGGTGCGCATCCTGAAGCGCGACGAGCTCGACCCGGAATGGGAGCCGCGGACGGACACGCATCTGACGGTGTGGGAATGTCTGCAACACCTCGTGCGGAGCCATGAGCAAGACGGCGTGTCGTACAACACGGCGCTGCTATTGCGAAAGATCGACGACAGGGCCGGGGCGGTGAAAGACCTCGCCTATTGCCTCTACGACATCTGCACCGGCAAGCGGCAGGATGCAAAGGAGGCAACCGCCTATAACGCCCTGATTGCCGACTGGCCGGACCTGACCCGGGAAGCCGCCGCGATCCACGACACACGCGGTCCCGGCCAGACAAGCCTGGATTTGTAAGGGAGCGATCATGGCAAGGAACACACGCCGGCACGTCTTCGACGGCAGGAAGCTGGACACCCGCAATGACCTCCGGCTTTGGGGGTTGTGCTGTGATTCACTGGAGGCATTGAAGGGAGCTCATGGAGGCCCCCCTCGTGCTTCGACCGGCTGATCTTCCACGAACGACAATGCTCCGCAGGATAGGGGCGTCTGAAATCCATCGAAAGGCCCCACACCAGGCCGGAATAACCGAAAGTAGCCGCAAATGCGCCCCCAACACCGCTCACCCAAGGCGAGCAGACGCTCAACTCCGGAATAGACCGGAATAGTCAGGTGTTGCGGGTGTCCAGATCAGGGTCAGGTAGTGTCTCAGTTTGAAATTGGGCGGGGTTGAAGCCGTGGTTCATGAACCAAATGTAAAGTTACCGGGCGGTATAGTGTTTCCGTAAATTGACAGTCGTATGGCAATCTGTCACGCGCATCTTACATATACATATAAGGCGCAACTTGTGTATAATTCTCTTAAGGTGGCGAGACGAACGGGAGAGCAAAAATGCCAAAGGGACCGCAAGGGCAGAAGCGCCCAGCGGACGCAATCGGCAACACGGTACATATTGCACGGATTGCGACCGGCGAAGAGCAAGAGACAGCATTGAGGCAACCCGCCAAGCGCAACAGCGGTTTGGCGGGAGCGAAGGCGCGTGTGGAAAACACAACATCAGAGGACCGCAAGGCGAGCCCAAAAGGCCGCTGCGGCTCGGTGGGGGTGATTATGGCTGTAACCTATAGTCCCCTCGCTATAGCAAATAATTTTATTGAACAGTTTGGTGCTGCCGAGGGCATCGAACATATGAAGCTTCAGAAGCTGGTATATTGTGTTTATGGGTGGTCGCTGGCTTTTTATGGATTGGATAGCCCTCGGTTGGTCACAGAAGGCCCTGAGATATGGAAGTATGGCCCAGTCTTTGGCAGCCTTTATAAGGCGCTTAAGATCTTTGGTCGAAAGCCAATCACTTTGCCGCAATCTTTAAATCCGTTCGGCCAGCCTGAAAATGTAGATGAAAATGATGAGAGCACACGCAATCTTGTGGCTTGGATTTGGAGTAGGTATGGTCACCTTACCGGGCTTGCGCTTTCAGATTTGACTCACAAACCAGGTACGCCTTGGTATCGAGTTGCAACCGAAAGCAATTTCAGAGTAGCGTACAATACTGAAATTCCGGACGAGTATATATTGGAAGAGTTCCAGAAGTTACGAATTACGCTGGATATTGCCGCAAATAATCAGGATGTGCAGCGTGAACCAAGACAAAAACAGCCAACTTAATCTAGACCAAAACCCAGACACCCGCTGATGAGGCCAACGACTTTTCATTTTTAGATGAGAGGGTGGACGAAAGAAAGAAAAACCATGAGATTGAACTGTTGAAGGTCCAAATGGGGCCAATTGGTAGACTTATTGGCTCCGCTGACTCTTCAAAAACAATCGCTTTTGTCGCTATATGTATTTGTCTCGTTTCAATGATTATTGTTTTTTGCATTGCCTTTGATAGAGAATCCGGGTCGATTTCGGACGGCCCTGACAATATTCTATTGCTGCTGACTTCGATTATTACAGGATGTATCGGGTTCATATTTGGAACCAAGCAGGATTAATAGTGAACTTTTTGCTTGAAAAATAGAGATAACATACCATATAAATGGTATGAAGAAGCTAGACATCAAAACCCGCGCTCTGATCCTGAACATGATGGTGGAGGGCATGTTTATGCGCTTTATCAGCCGCACGGTTGGGGGTGTCGATCAACACGGTTACAAAGCTGCTTGTCGAGGCTGGCGCCAAGTATCACAACAATGCCGTCCGCGATGTGAAAACTACGCGCGTTGAGTGCGATGAAATTTGGTCCTTCGTCTATGCTAAGGACAGGAGCGTTGACGGCGCGAAGGCGGCCCCTGATGGTGCCTGGCGACGAGTGGACGCGGATAGCAAGATGATCCTGTCCTATGAGGTCGGAGACCGCTTCGGCGACACTGCACAGGGTCAGGGTCTTCGGACCCTTCCCCTCGCCGGATGTGTGCGCCGGCGCGCGGGTCATCAGGACGGCCGCCTGAGCGCCTTTTGCAACGGGCCGGCCGATCTCCTTGAGAGGCAGGTTCAATCGCCAGCCGCGACGCGTTAATCTTCAGAACTTGAACTTTGCACCCAGCGAGAGCCCGTAGTTTGTGTTGTTTGAGGCACCAATACCGTCGAAGTAGGAGGAGGAATTTATATTGATATTTTCGTCCACTCTATAGTCAAAGCCCAGTTCGATCCGGCCACGAGGACTTGTGAGCCCTTTATCAAGGAATTCACCATCACTATGTGACCATATCAATCCCAATCCTCCACCACCAGCGTGAAGTCCAGCTGCCGCGCCGCGAGCAGCTCCACTGGCGCCGTGAAGCCCGGCGTGGCGGTGTCCGCGCCCGACAGCGTCACCCCTGCGGGTCCGGTCCAGGCATAGCCCAGCGCTTCGCCCTCCGGATCGGAACTCCCCGAGCCATCCAGGCTCACCGCCGCGCCCTCGTCCACGGTCCGGTCCGCCCCGGCCTCCGCCACAGGCGGGTCATTGGTGACCGTAAGCGCAGCTTCGGCGGGTGGCGCGGCACCGGGCAGAAACTGTGTCGCCAAACCACCCGATCTGTTCACCAGCGTCCCGAGCACAAGCGCCTGCACGTCAACGGAAACCGTGCAGGTTTGTCCGGCGGCGACACTGCCTCCGGAATACCCGACGGCGCTGCCACCGGCCTCCGCCGACAGCGTGCCGCCGATGCAGGTCATCGATGCATCGGGGTCCGGGGCCACGACCATGCCGTCCGGGAAATCATCGGTGAAGTTCAGCCCGATCTGATCGAACAGGTTGGCCGAACTGTCAATCCTAAAGGTCAGCCTGGAGATCCCGTATTGGCCAATGGTGGCGGGCACGAAGGCCTTGGAAAAGCCCAGCGCTAACGTCGGTTCGACAACGGTGGCCTCCACCTCGAAGCCAGACATCCGGTCAACAAATGGAAGGGATTCATTGCAATTATTCCCCGTTTCGTATCCATACTCAAGTCTGGACTGCATACCGACGAAAAGCGAGTCGTAATTGCCAGGGGGCAGGGTGATTTGGCGCCGGGGACTCCAGACTTCAAAATACAATGTCTCCGTGCTGTCAGCGCGGCCATTGCTGTCGAGACGAACCTCAAACAGTGGTGGCCTTGGCCCATACTCCCAGAAAGCCGAGCCCCAGACACTGCCATCACCTCTAAACTCCGGATATTTGTACACATTGTAGAGAAGCGGCCTGTCGCTGTTAGGCCCTCTCAACTGGCGCGCACCCGAGTTCCCCCCGCCGCTTCCAGCGTCAAGATGCAGACACACGTAAACCGTTTCGTTAGGCTCGCCCTGGCGGCAGTCTATGTTCAGCTCTGCTGTGGTTCGAAACGGTGCTTCACTGTCGAGGCTGAGATCAAGCTCGCCGAAATCAGCGTTCGTGACATGAGAAAACTCACAGTCGACAAACTGCTGCGCCATGCCTGGACCAGGCATGACGATCCAGAGAAACGCGATTGCGAATATCAGAGATTGACTTCTCCGGATCGGAACTTTCCAAGCTGTCCAGGGCATTATTTTGGATCACGGGAAGTTCTGCGCTGTGAGGTTGCCGAAGCGCCGGGCTATGCCTGGACCGGTCCCGCGCGCGGGGGTGATGCTGGAACGATCTCAGCGAAGACGAGCGGGATGCGGACCGGTCCCGCGCGCGGGGGTGATGCTGTCGGGCGCGGATACCTTCACGGCGGCGGCCGGGGCGGACCAGAACGTGGACGGCTCGGGGAGTTCCGATCCGGAAAGCACGATCCTCATTTTGCTACTCCTGTTTCTGTACTGTTTACGATAAACCGCGCCGGATTGTCCAGAATTTTCCGATGTGTGCCCCATCCCATTTCCATGTGCCAGTTCTTGACAAGGCTTTGGAGTTTAGTTCGAAACTGGTCTTTAAATCATTTTTCGTTTGATCAACAAATCAACTTTCCGCCACTTCGCGGGATTGAACATCTAGTTGCAGACGTGTCTCGTTTCCTTATACTAACGGGCCTCAGGTTTGCCTGTTTTGGGTCCACTCGCGAGATGCGCCTGATTTGATTGCCGTCGGTTCTTTCATGAGCCGGGTCCAGGCATCACATCCGGCGGCAAGACCGTTTGCGTGATCTTCAAAGAAGCGGTTGGAGAGCCCGTTTTCCCGAAGAGATTGCCAGACCTTCTCGACCCGATTGAGCTTTGTTGACCGGCCTGCCATCGCGGTCTCGTCCCCTTGCGCGCCCGGATGCGGAGCATCCGCGAGAGAAAATTGAGGAACGGCGGGCCTCGTCCCCTTGCGCGCCCGGATGCGGACGCGGCCGTTCTTCTGGCCGATGCGGGCCTCGTCCTGAACCCGGACCTCGATCGGCCTGTCTGCCGGACCGTGGTTCAAAAGGGAGGCAAGGCTTTGGGAGACGTCTTTTTGAAAGCCTCCATGAGGCCCGGGTTCTGGTCCGGGTGTTGCGGGCGCCCGGTGAGGCGGGAAAAGCGGCACCAATTCTTCCGCATCCATCCAGTTCCACCGTGCCGGCGACCGGCGCGATCCCAAAACCAACTACCGGCTCTTCGAAGAATGCCTTGAGATCATCAAGAAGTGCTGGACGGAAGATGCCGTGCAACATGACGGCGAATTCTACACCGTACCGGAACCGGGTTGGTCGAAAGATGATCCGAGGGTCTATGAGAACGATCCTGAGCATTATGATGGCCCAAACGGTGAGCTGATTGCTTTGGGCGTCACACCCAAGCCCTACCAAAAGCCGTATCCACCGATTTGGCAGGCGGCCGACTCAACGATGTCCTACGAGTTCGCAGCAAAGCGCGGGCATGCCGTCATTGGCGTGGCACGCTCCTTTGAAGGCACGCGAGAGGCCTGGACCCGTTACCGGGATGTGGCGCCGGAACTGAACGGCAAGAACGTTGCCCTGGGTGAATGTGCAAACGGGCAGACGTTGAATGTCATGCGAACTTTCCACATCGCCGAGACGTACGAGAAAACCGCTGAAGAAGCTCGCCACGGCATCAATACATTCTTCGACATGGCGATCGGTCTCAATCCCAATTGGGCCAGATCGTCGTTCCTGGCCGAGAGAGAGGAATTGTCGGACGACGACAAGAATCTGGACTGGTTCGATTTCCTGCAAAAATACGAGGTGCTCTGGATCGGCTCACCGGATTTCGTGGCCGAGCAGATTCACAAGTTTCGTGAGGAGATTAACTGCCAGCACGTCACACTCTGGCCGAATCCAGGTTTCGTGCCGTTTGAAAACGTGCGGCGTGGCACTGAGCTCTTTGCCAAATGGGTTATTCCCCAATTTGATACAACCGCCAGCACCGCCGAGTAGACCTCCGCGACCATCATCAGGACATTTCTCATGCCCAACAACGATATGCTTGTGATTGATTGCCTTCAGCACCCTAACCCTGACCGGGAGAGGTTTGAGAAATGGCGTGCGGGTGGGATCGATTGCGCCCACATTACGCTGGCGATCTGGGAGAACCCGCGCGAAACCCTGAGTGTAATCGGAAAGTAGAACCGGCAATTTGAGGAACATGGCGATCTCATCGCGCACGCAAAGTCAGCAGATGACATTCTGGAAATCAAAGCCTCAGGCAAGACGGCAGTGCTGTTTGGCTTTCAGAACACGTCGCTGTTCGAGGATGACATAGATCTGGTCCGGATCTTCCATTCACTTGGCGTACGCATCGCGCAGCTAACCTACAATATTCAAAATGCAGTGGCATCCGGATGCTGGGAGGATGAGACACACGGGATCTCTCAGTTCTTCGGACGAAACGTGATCAAGGAGATGAATGATGTGGGCATGGCCATCGATATCTCCCATTGCAATGAAAAGACCGGTTTTGACGCCGTGGAGTTCTCTGAACGGCCCATTGCCATTACGCATGGCAATCCGTCGGAGTTTGTCGGCTTCGATATCGAACTGAACAAACACAACAAATCGACAGATCAGATCTAGGCAGTTGTCGATGCAGGAGGCATGATCGGACTCTTCATGTATCCGAAAATCATGAAGGACGGTCCGAACTGCACGCTGGAGACATTCTGCGAAATGGTTGAATGGTCCGTTGAGCGCTTCGGCATTGATCATGTGGCGCTCGGATCAGACTGGTATGCGGGCTACCGGGTTGAAGCCATTAATTGGTGGTGCGCCGGCCGCTGGGCCCGCAAGAGTCCACTCAACATCAAATCGGCCTTTTCAGACTGGCGGACTGGTATCAGTCTTGTGCCGATACGCCCAGCCTCTTCGAGGGGCTCAAGGACCGCGGCTTCTCAACTGAGGACCTGAAAAAGTTCTCCGGTGAAAACTGGCTTCGCTTCTTCCGTGAGTCGTTTGAGCCGGGACGATGACCATATTTGGAGTCCAAGGATAGCGCGCCTTACGGGCAGGGATTGGGCCACTGGGTGTGTACTTCATTCACCGCTTTTTCGATTTCCTCCGTCCAATCAATATCCATAGCGGCGATCGCCGTGTCCAGTTGGGCATCATTGGAGGCGCCGAAGATGGCTGTGGTGGTCCAGGGGCGTGTAGTAACGAACTTCAGGACCATAGCCGAGGGTCAATGCCGAAGTCCCTGGCCACATTGCAATATTCGCAGATCGCAGCGTCTGTAGGCGGTGTGGAGTATCGGCCGAGACGGTCTCTCCATCTGGCCTTTCTGGAACCGTCCGGCAGGCCACCATCCAGATATTTCCCGCTGAGATAGCCTTGCGCAAGCGGCGAATATGACAACAGGCCGATGTCTTCCTGTAAGGCAACCTCGGCGGGCCCGTATTCCCAAGTGCGATTGAGCAAATTGTAGGCATTCTGGTTGGAGTGCACCCGGGGCAGGCCCTTGTTCTCATTGGTCGAAACATAGCGCATCAAACCCCAGGAGGTTTCGTTGGAGATGCCAAGCGCCCGAACCTTGCCGGCATCCACGACTTTCTGGAGGGCTCCTCAATGGGGATGTTGACCGGGGCCGTAATGCACGTAGCCGCGCAGGTCTTCGCCAAACAGCGGCACCTTCCGGTCTGGCCAATGGACCTGATACAAGTCAATCATATCCACATTCAGACGCTTTAAGCTGTTGTCGATGGCCTCCATGATGTTGGCTTCATCAAGTACCGGCAATTCGCCATTTTCACGGATGTAGGGCATTAATGTGGAGCGTCCGACCACCTTGCTTGCAAGCACGATCTTGTCGCGCGAGCCATGATCGTTGATCCATTCGCCCAGTACCCTTTCGCCAGCCCTTGCACCTCGGCACTGGGCGGCACGGAATATATCTCCGCCATATCGAAGAATGTGACGCCACCTTCATAGGTCCGGTCGAGTTGATGGAAGGATTCTTCCTTGCTCAACTGGGTGCCAAACATCATGCACCCCAGACAGAGCTCTGAAATCTCGATATCAGTGCGCCCCAGTTTTGTTTCGCGAGCGGGCTAGATGTCTTGTTTTGCCTCTCGCAATCAAGCGTTCACGGAAATTTTGATCGCATGTCATCCGTGAACATCCTAATTCTTGGGCAATTCAACATTGACGGAGCCTAATTATGACTCTCAACAGACGCCATTTGCTGCTCGCTGCAGCCGGTCTGGCCGCCAGCACCTTGGGAACGCCGGCCTTCGCTGGAAAATCCCCGATCTACACAGGTCTTGTCGCCGGCACTGCGGTTGGCGGTTATGACCCGGTCGCCTATTTCACAAAAGGCAAACCGGTTCGCGGATCATCATCGCACACGCTGAAACACCAGGGGGTAACTTGGAAATTTTCATCGGCCGAAAACCTGGCTGCATTCAAGGCCAATCCGGGAAAATACGCCCCGGCTTACGGTGGATATTGTGCATGGGCCGTTTCCCAGGGCTATACCGCCAAAGGTGACCCGCGTGCCTGGAAAACTGTCGGTGGCAGGCTTTACCTGAACTACAACCGGTCCATCCAGAAGCGCTGGGAAAAGAAGCAATCAGCGCACATCAAGGCCGGCAATGCCAATTGGCCAAAGGTCCTGAATTAGGCGCTGCAGCCAGTTCCTAACCCGCCGCCCCCCGGCGGCGGGTAAACAGACGCCCTATCCTACCGGCCTGAGAGACAAGAACTCCAGAAGTCACAATGACGGCCATGCCAACGATATTCATCGCATCAGGGATGTCTGAGAAGAACAGAAAACCCCGGACAATGGCCCAGACGATCTCCACATAGGCGAATGGAGCCAACCCGCTAGCGGTGGATCTGGCAAAGGCCATGATGATCAGCAAATGCGCGATCGCGTTGATGATACCCATCGCCGTCACAAACATAGTCTGGCGCAAACCCATATTCTCCCAGATCAACGGTACTGACGGGGTCAGAAGGACCAACGCAACCAAGGCCAGAAATGTGGTTGAGACGAGCGGCGGAGTGTCTTCGGCCACTATCCTGGTGAACACCAGGTGCAGGGCATACATGACGCCTGTGACAAGAGCCATGGCTGCCGCGAAGCTGATGCCGGATGTTTCGGGCCGCACAACAATCAAAACGCCGGCAAAACCTGCAAAACATCCGAACCAGGCAATCGGCGGCATACGCTCACCCAGCAGCCAAGGGGACAGTAACGTGACCACAAATGGATACACGTAGATAATTGCAATCGCTTCGGCCAATGGCAGCGTTTTTGCGGCATAAATGAACAGCAAAGTCTCTGCAAGAATCACGGCCGAACGCCAGGCCTGAACGCCAATACGGGGCGGATTGAACACCTCGCTTCCGTAGCGCCAGAGAGCAACGGGTCCCACACATGCTATATAATCGATATAGCGCCCCCAGGTAATCTGGATGGGATGAAGTTCCGCTGCCATCAGTTTCATCAACGCTCCGGAGAGCGCCGCGAACAGCAATCCGGCAGCAAGAAAAATCACGCCCACATTGGCGCGGTGTGCAACTTCCTCCCTGACCGTGATTGACACGGGATAGTCCTGCCTGTTTCTGGCGATCGTGGAGGGTAGTTTGTCCTGAATAAGCACAGGCAGACACGCTTTGTTTGCAAAGCTCCCATGCAGGGCTGGGGAGCGAACTTTGCGTCTTTTATTCTGGTGAACTGGACAGATTAGCGCCTTTTCAGACGATGCCCGAACAGCTACAATCGGGATGTAATGAAAAAAAGAACACAACATTATCTTGCTATTATGGTCTTATTGGCTGGCTTCACAGCTGCCCCCTGCAGGCAACAGCGCATGATCCTTCGGTTGAGGAAAAACTGAAGGCGTCAAAAGCCTGTCCCAAATGCAAACTTGCCGGCGTCAACCTGAGCGGCGCAGATCTCAAGAATGTTAACCTCGCCGGTGCGGACCTGCGCGGCGCTGACTTTTCCAAAGCTGATATGTCCGGCGCGGATCTGAGTGACGCAGACCTGGCGGGCGCTGACATCAGCAACGCCAATTTTTCTGGTGCCAACATGTCCGGCGTGGATGCGACCTATACAAACCTCAAAGGCGCAAATCTGAAAAAGGCGGATCTGGCAGGTGCCGATATAAGTTTCGCCAGCCTTGACGATGCCAATCTGGAGGACGCGATCATGGACGCTGTCCAGATGGAAAGCACCACATTCAAAGGCGCCAAAGGGTTCGAGCCTTACTAGATTCTGAATCATTTCCGATTGACTCACACCCTCATACTGAGAAGTCGCGCAGTGGTGTCTCGAAGTATGTCGGCAGGCCCTGAGCGTTTGAGCATGCTTCGAGACGCACCTTCGGTGCTCCTCAGCATGAGGTCGGATAAACACAGAACGCTCTAATCTGCTGCGTCCTTTACCACTCCGCCGCTGGCTCAGTTCCCCGCAACACTTCATCAATTCGACGGCGCGTGTCCCCTGTAACATCCCTGGGAAGATCGTCGGGTGCGAAAAATCGGGCTTCTGCGATCTCGATCTGCGGGGGCTTGTCTGGCTCATGCGCGGTCTCGGCCAGATACAGAGCCACGTGATCTCCCGGGAACTTCTCATTGTTGCTGTAGAAGCTGAACAATCGCAACGGAGCTTCCAGAGTGATACCGGCCTCCTCCTCAACCTCGCGTGCAGCGGAACTTGCCGCCACTTCCCCCCGTTCGACACCACCACCCGGGAGCAGTCAACCCGGCGCATACGTATGACGAACCAGGAGAATGTGGCCATTGGTGTTTCGGACAAGGACGCGAGTGCCAAGGGTCCGCCCTCGTGTAACCCTGAACTAGGGTTGCAGAACTGTCTTGGCCAAAATGCCATATAGCGTCCTCTTCATGGCCTTATTCTCGCATCAGGTGTTGAAGCTGGGGTAAAGATAGCAGATAACCGCGCCAAACTTGTCTGAAACAACACCATTGCCTCGAGAAAACCCTGCATGAGATCTATCTTCCGAATATTTTTCGGTGCAACTCGCACAAGGCCCTTTCTTGTGCTCGCGTGCCTGGTTCTGGCCGGCATGTTCGAGATAGTCTCGATTGGCGCCCTGCTTCCCCTGGTAGGACATATCGGCGGCGCGGAAACGGCCGGGTCTTCTGAACTCAGTCAGATGATTGACGGCTTGGTCAACATGCTTGGCCTGACCAACAGCTTCGAAACCATCGTCGTTCTTGTCGTTGTAACGATGATTACCAAAGCGGTCCTGTCCTTTGGCGCACTGGCTTATGTGAGCTTTGCCATTGCCAAAGTTGTTTCGGTGATGCGTTCGCAGCTGGTGCGCCAATTGCTGAATGCAAGGTGGAGCTATTTTGCCGATCAGAGGATTGGCCGGATTGCCAACGCTATTTCCAACGATGCCACCCGGGCCGGCACGGCCTATCAGAGGGCTGCGCGGTTTGTTGCCTATTTCGTGCAGGCGCTGGTTTACATCATTGCTGCCATCCTCATCTCAAGAGAACTGGCGCTGGTGGGCGCAGCTTTTGGCGTCTTCCTTGCCATTGCCATGAGCTGGCTCATCAAGGTGTCGCGCAAGGCGGGATACAAGCAAACGGACAGCACATCGGATCTCGTGACCTACGTGTCCGATACCATGAACAACATCAAGCCGCTCAAGGCGATGGACCGGCAAGCACCATTCCTTGAGTTGTTTGCAAGGAACATCAAGATCCTGCGCAAGTCGCTTGTGCGGCAAAGCCTGGCAACATACGGCCGCCATTATGGGCACTATGCCCTGGTGGCCATCTTTGTTGGCGGCGGCATCTATGTGGCGACAAAATATCTTCAGATTCCGCTCTCGGAACTGATCGTGGCGGGCATCGTCTTTTTCCAAGCCACCGCAATCATCAACAAGCTGCAGGCAACATTGCAGGAAGCTGCTCAACTCGAAAGCGCCTTCTGGCGCCTTGACGAGATGCTCGACTCCACCGCCGATGCCGCTGAAACGAACCCGGGGACAAAAACAGCGTCACTCGACACCGCGGCCACTTACAAAAAAGTCAGCTTTGCTCACGGCGACTTCCCAGTGGTCAACAATGTGGATCTGGAGATCCTGGCAAGGAAGATAACGGTGCTGCAAGGCGGATCCGGTGCCGGCAAGACCACACTCATCGACCTGTTGATCGGGCTGCATCGCCCCGATGAGGGAGAAATTCAATTGGATGGCACACCGCTCACAGAAATTGACCTGAAAGACTGGCGCCGGAAGATTGGATATGTTCCCCAAGAGCTCAGCCTGTTCCATGGCACGATCCGCGAGAACATCACGCTCGGCGATATCGAAATTGACGATGATGCAGTGATGCGGGCGCTGGAACGTGCGGGCGCTGCTGGTTTCATCTATGATCTGCCAGAAGGTCTGGACACGGTGGCTGGCGAAATGGGCGCCAAGCTCTCAGGTGGCCAGCGGCAACGAATTGCGCTGGCCAGGGCCCTGGCAACGGAACCCAAACTGCTGATACTGGATGAGGTCACCAGCGCGCTTGATCCTGAGACTGAAAAGGAGATTGTCTCCAATATTCGCAGCCTCGCAGACCAGTATACCATCGTCACCGTTACACATCGCCCAGCTTGGACCGAAATTGCCGACCGGCTCTACAAGATTGCAGCGGGCAAGGCCACAAAGGTCGCTACACAGCGAAAAGCCAAGCCGAAAGCGAGCCGTAAAAAGCCGGCCAAAACGGTTTGATCTGATATCCCGATGGTTAACAGCGCCCACGATATCGACATCCGGAAGGTTCAAAGCAAGTCAGATCTCAAAGCATTTCTTGAGCTACCGCTCAGGCTTTATGAGAAAAACCCTGCCTGGGTTCCCCCGCTCTACCTTGAGCGCCAGGACCATCTGAGCCCCAAAAGTAATCCCTATTTCCAGCACGCAGAGATGCAGTTGTTCACGGCCTGGCGCGGAGAGACTTGCGTCGGCCGGATCTCGGCCCAAGTTTGCCAAATGCATCAAGAGAAATACGGTCAGGCTTGTGGTCACTTTGGTTACATCGAGGCAGAGGATAATGCCCCGACCTTCGCGAGCTTGTTTGCGGCCGCTGCTGATTGGCTCCGCTCCAAAGACATGAAACAGGTCCGTGGACCGTTCAACTCCTCGATCAACGAGGAGATGGGGCTGCTGGTTGATGGCTTTGATACGTCACCCCAATTCCTCATGGGACATGCCCTGCCTTATTACGATGAACGGATCAAAGAAGCTGGCCTGAGCAAGGTAAAGGACTGTTTTGCTTACGTTTACGATCCGAGAGATGATCTCCCCCGCGCGATGATGACTATGGTCAAGAAAGCCGGCAGATCTGGCGAACTCAATATCAGACCCCTGAGCAAGAAGAATCTGAAGCGCGATCTCGATATCATCATCCAGCTTTTCAATGACGGTTGGTCCGACAATTGGGATTTCGTGCCAATGACGGAAGCCGAGATCAAGCATTTGGGCCAGAATCTGAAACTCCTGGTGCCCGAGGAGTACATCTCGATCGTCGAATATCAGGGTGAACCGGCGGCCATGGCCGTCTCTCTGCCCAATATCAATGAGGCGATCAAAGATCTTAATGGCAAAATCATGCCATTTGGCTGGGCAAAATTGTTCTGGCGTTTGAAAGTTCGCGGCTTGAAGTCAGCCCGCATGCCCTTGATGGGTATCTCCAAGATTCATCAGGGCACGCCGCTCGGAGCGGCACTGGGCATTGCAGCAATCAACAGTGTCCGGGAACATCATGCCGCCAACGGGACCACAGAAGCCGAACTCTCCTGGATCCTGGAGGATAATACGGCAATCCGCGGTATCATCGAGGGCCTAGGCGCGCGCATCTATAAAACCTACCGGATCTATGGTCAGGACCTTTGAGCCACATCCCAAAATATGACTGCCTGGTTTTAGCCGCCGGGCGCGGACCGGATGACCCCATGGCCGTGGCTTTCCAGGTCGCGCACAAATGTCTGGTGCCAGTCGGCGGCACGCCAATGCTGGTCCGGGTGATCGAGGCCTTGCAGGCTTGCAAGCATATTGGCGGCATTACCGTCTCAACTGATGACATCAATACAGCGAAAGCCGCCCTTACGAATTTCACCAACGTCGTATATGTGAAATCTGCGGGCAATGCTCCAGGGTCTGTGGTCAAAGCTCTGGAGACTTCATCTACCCGGTGGCCAGTGCTGGTGACCACCGCGGATCATGCTTTGCTTACCGAGGAAATGCTCGACCATTTCCTATTCCAATCAGCTCAATCGGGTGCAGATCTGACTGTGGGATTGGCTCCTCGCGAAACCATCGTGGCTGCATTGCCCAACACCAGACGGACCTATCTAAAATTCAGCAATATTCAGGTCTCGGGCTGTAATCTTTTCGCACTAAACGGGAAAAAGGCGCTCAGTTTCGTACGCTTCTGGGAACAAGCTGACAAAAACCGGAAAAAACCGTGGAAGCTGATTGGTGCATTTGGCGTTGTGCCGCTGGTCTATTGGCTTTCGGGGAATTTGACTTTGGAGACGGCATTTTCCATTGCATCTCAAAAGCTTGGTGCAAATGCGCGGCCGGTGCTCATGCCGTTTGCCGAAGCCGCCGTCGATGTTGACAAGCCGGAAGACAAAGCCCTTGTAGATGAGCTGCTGGAGAGCCGGGGCTAGCGCGTTTCCCACCCCGCAGCCACTTGGCGGGCGTGCTGCAGGTCCGCGGGGAAGTCAACCTCGCACCACTCGAAGTCATTGAAAGAACGGGCTTTTACGTCCACAACCTTGCTGAGAGCGGCAACTGCGGTCACGAACCATTGTTTCAGACCCTGCTTTTCCCTTACCATCTTGTCGAGGACATCGGCGTACTTCGCCCCACCTTCGCCTCTGAATAGGTAAAACCCGATTGCCTCAGCATCCACGGTTTCCAGAGGCAAAGCCTTGCCTATTTCTGTCACGCGTTCGCCGTCCATCATGACCTTCATGTCATCAGAATCGTAGAAATCCCGGTAGTTTATCGCCACTGTAACTTCGGTCTCCGGTGCCTTGATCAAGTGATCAACCAGATCGGCTTTAAAGATGTTGTCGCCGTTCACCTGGATAAAATCGCCCGTCATTTCATGGCGCGCCATCCAGCAGCTCGCTAGGTTGTCGGAGACGCTGTAAAACGGGTTGTAGACGGTCCTGATTTCGATGTTCAAATCAGCTGCCAACTCTTTCAAGGCAGCATCCATCAGGTGATCGCCGTATCCGGTTACCACGACAAATTCGCGCACTCCGCATGCAACAAATGCATCAACCTGTCGGCCTATCAGGCTGCGCCCACCTACGTCCAACAGGGCTTTGGGAACCATTTCGGTCAAGGGCAGCAAACGTTTTCCCTGCCCTGCACCCAATATGATGACTTTCACTTGCAAATACTCCAAAACCCGTGGACTAGTCGAACCCCTCCCGGAACGGCATTCAATGGCATCGGGCTTGAGCACTGTCAACGAGTACCCACAACGCTAGGCAACTGGAAATCGAAGCATGGTAAAGCTCGCGCACATTTCCGACCCTCACTTGCCGTTGTGTGAGGCCAACTTCTCCCAGTTGCTGAACAAGCGCATCCTCGGGTTCCAGTCCTGGCACCGCAACAGGCACAAGCTTCATGACCCGGCGATTCTTGCCGCTCTGGTTGACGACATAAAAAGCGAGGTTCCCGATCACCTCGCCGTAACGGGAGATTTGACCAACATTGCTCTGCCGGATGAGTTCACCAGCGCGTCCAAATGGCTCTCAGATCTCGGACCCGCTGATTCCGTAACGGCAATTCCTGGCAACCATGATGCGTACATCCCGATTAACTGGGATGCAGGACCGGGATTGTGGCAACCCAACATGCTTGGAGACTCTGCTTCGTCCAGAGCAGAAAGCGATGACCATTTTCCATTCATTCGGGTCAGAAAGAATGTCGCGCTCATTTGCCTGTCCTCTTCAGTGCCCATGCCATGGTTTGTCGCTGCGGGCCGAGTTAGTGAACACCAACTTAGCAAGCTCGCAACAGCATTGAGACGGCTTAAAGACCAGGGTTTTTTCCGCGTTGTTCTGGTCCATCACCCACCATTGCCTGGCCAAAACTCTTGGAGAAAGGCACTGCGGAATGCCAAGGAACTCACCGAAATACTGAAATCTGCAGGTGCTGAGCTCGTTTTGCACGGGCACAATCACACCCATATGCACGAAAAACAGAAAACAACAACAGGAACAGCACATGTGTTTGGTGTTCCATCGGCATCTGCACGGGAAACACGTCACAAACCGGCAGCCGCCTGGAACCAATACAATATCAGGCGGGAAGATGACCGCTGGCACTGTGCGGTCACAATTCGCGGCTATCTGCAAGATACAGATCAATTTGCCGAAATTCGAAGCTTCAATCTGACCTTTGATTAGATTACTCAATTGGGTGGGTTTTGATGGCTGAATCGGGTGGTGAGGATAATTCAGTTCTATGAATCAGGTGATGGAAAAGTTCGGGTACCCGGAAACGTTGATGCGTGAACTGGATCATTGGTGTGTGCTTTTGCGGCCTGCTCAAGCAACACTTGGCGCGCTGGTTTTGGTCTGCAAAGACGAGGCGCTTGCGTTTTCAGAAATCAGCCCTGAAGCATTCGCCGAATTGGCCACCGCAACAGCAGAGATAGAAACCTCTCTGACTGCATTTCGCCCCTACGACAAGATCAATTACCTCATGCTGATGATGGTGGATCCCGACGTTCATTTTCATGTGCTGCCCCGCTATTCCGAATTGCAAAATTTCGAAGGCGTGGATTTTCCGGACGCTGGCTGGCCTGCTGTACCCGATCTTTCTAAAGCCGTGATCCCAGATGACGGCATGCGCAAAAAACTGATATCCGCCTTGCAAGAGAATTGGGGCAATTAGTTTGATTGGCCTGAATGGAAGATATGTGATCAGCACGATCGCAAAGCCATTGGCTTCAGCGGTTGCGATTGGCTTGCTTGTCCTCTTGGCAGATCGGCTTGTGCGCTTGCTTGATATCACTTTGGGCAAAAAGAATTCCTTCGGCGTCGTCTTCGAGATGCTGGCCTATTTGGTACCTCACTACCTTGGACTTGCGCTGCCCGCAGCTTTGTTCCTGGGACTTTTGTTTGGCTTCAGCAGCCTTTCACGCAACAGCGAACTGGACGCGTTCATGGCGACCGGCGTTGGCCTTCATCAACTTGCTCGACCTGTCATGGTTTTGGCAGGCGTGTTCACAATTCTCGCCATGCTGATTGTCGGTTGGGTCCAACCTCAGGCCAGATACGCATTCAGGGCCATCGTTCATTCCGTGCAGAATGTAGAGATCTTCTTTCTCGCCGAAGCCGGTGTGTTCATGCAGGCTGGCAGCCGCACATTTATCCTCGACAAACTCTCACGCCGAAACAATCAGTTTGAACGGATTTTCCTGTTCGAAGACAAAAAGACAGGTGGAAGTTTGACCTTAACATCAACGGGTGGAACGCTGGTGCAGCACCCCAGCGATCCAAGACCGATCCTCAGGTTGAAAGAAGGGCACAGGCTCCGCATAGATGGTTCGGTGAACAAGGGCGACAAGACCAACACCTTACCGCCTCACGTCGTTGGAGAATTCAACAATGTCGACACGCCTATCGGCCGTATCATAGGCACACAGTTTCGTGTGAGAGGTAACGACCACAAGGAACTGACGCTCCCGGAACTTGTTTCCAGCCGATCCAATCCACCCAAAAACAGCACCTCGGAAAAAATTATAGCAGAGCTGCACAAGCGGGTTGTGACCATACTGAGTATCATGCTTCTGCCAATTCTTGCAATTCCATTCTCAATTGGGCGCCGCCGTGGGCACCGGGGGTACAGATTTGCAGTCGCGGTCGTAATTCTTGTGATCTACCACGAGGTTCTGGAACAGGGCAATTTGGCGGTTCAACTGGGCAAGACCTCGCCATGGCTTGGAATCTGGGCGCCATTTATTGTCCTTTTGACGTTCTCACTCTGGCAATTTTACACAACCACTTTCACACTCAAGCCGGCGCGGCTCGAACCCGCTTTGGATTGGGTTATCGACCGGATTGATCGGACACGTAACGAAATTATGCAAAGGTTCAAGCGCGTATGACCTGGACGCTGAGCATGATGTTGACGCGCATGATCGCTACGCGTTTCGCGATGGTGCTAGCAGGCATTACTGTTTTTGTGCTCACGCTTGATGTTGTGACCTATGCGCCGGATGTGCTGGCTTTGCACAACAATGAGTTCAGTTCTATTGCCAAGTATGCACTCCTCAGACTGCCAAGTGTGGCGTCCAGCTTTATAGGTATCGCCGCGCTCTTGGCAATGCTCTTGATGTTAACCGAGCTCAGCCATCGTACCGAGTTGATTTCAATCTGGAACACGGGTATTTCTCAGTTCCGTCTCATACTGATTGTTGCACCTGTAGCGCTCGCCTTGGGGGCATTTCATTTTCTGATTGATGACCAGGCTGTGCCGGGCGCTGCACCCACGCTTCATAAGTGGGGGATTGGCGATTATTCCGGCAAGAAACTGAAGGTCGGAGAAAAAGATCCCATTTGGCTGCGCTCCGGCAACGACATTCTGAGAGCCAACAAGAGCAATCCGAAAGCCACTTCATTGACGGGCGTTACGATTTTCAGACGCGATGCAGCGGGCATCCTGACTGAACAGATCATTGCCAAGTCTGCAGAGCAGGTTGAAGGTCGCTGGGAACTGACTGATGTGGTGATCTATTACAGGGAGAACCTGCCTCCGAGCAGGGTAAACCGGATGATCTACTCCGGTCTGTTGCGGCCAGCTGCAGCGGGCACACGGTCTGGCGATCCGGAGGAAATGAGCAGTGGCGATCTTCAGTACTTCATCAAGAATGCGGGTTTCGGGATCAGGCCGGGCTATGTGTACGAAACGTGGCAGCACAAACGGATCACCTTGTTCTTTGTCTCTTTCCTGATGGTGCTGATCTCGGTACCGCTGTCAGTACGCTTCCGTCGCGGAGGTGGGCTGGGGCAAATGTTTGCGGTCGGTGTGGGGCTTGGGTTTGCCTTTTTCATCTTTGAAGGAATCTCCCTAACCATGGGTGAGCTTGGGCTGGTGCCGCCATGGATGGCAGCCTGGATGCCGATGATGATTTTTGGCGGGGCCGCAACAGCGATTGCAATCAGCCAGGAAAGCCTTTAGTTCTCGAACTTCCTCCAGCAAAAGATGTGGGATGGCCCCCAGCGGCCAACGACAACGCGTGACAAAAAAGCCTGCAAAAGACAAACCCAAAAACAAATCGACTGCTAGGTCAGAGCAGAAGCTTTCCGAAATGCCCTTTCGGGCGGACCCTGTCATTTGCTTTGTTCCGCGCGACGGAGGGCGCATTCAGCTCTGGGGCATGAGCTTGCGCGAGCGTCTTGAAATTCAGTTTGCACGAGAAGGTGTGACGGAACACATCGAACCAGAGGTAGTCAAAGGTCACAACGGTCCGGTCATTCTGTTGCCGGAGGACAGTATCATAGACCCGCCGCTCATCCCGGCTATCGTCAAGCGACCGGATTTTGTCCTCCTTAGCGACGATGAAGCCGAAGGCCGCCCCATCGCTGTGCATGCGCGCGGAGCGGACGCTGGTATGGCTCTGAACGCAATGGAAAATTCAGAAGATCTCTCTGACACTTCTGGATTATTCGTCCGTCGCCCATCAGAATTGACAGCTGTCTTCTGGGACAAGTTGCGCAAACGAGAAGTCCCCTATGCTCGCGCGGTTGAACCGGAAACACCTGACGCCCTAGAATGGCGTGTCTTCATGGGTACTTACAAGGGTGCGACGGACATCGTGACCAAGTACCTGTGGCCCCGGCCAGCGTTTTATGTAACCCGTTGGCTCGCACCGACATCCATCACACCTAATATCGTGACTGCGTTGAGTGCGGTTTGTGTCGTGCTTGCATTCTGGCTTTTCTGGGAAGGGTACTACATCACAGGTCTCGCGTTTGCCTGGATGATGACTTTCCTGGACACCGTCGATGGCAAATTGGCACGGACCACGCTCACTTCCTCAAAATGGGGCGATATCTTTGATCATGGCATAGATCTCATCCATCCGCCGTTCTGGTACGCGGCCTGGGCCTTGGGGCTCGCCGTGGTGGGGCTCCCGTGGAAACCGGATGTCTTTGCGATTGTCCTGGGGGCTATTATCGGTGGCTATATCCTCCAACGCATTATGGAGGGCATCGCGATCAAGGTGCTTGGGCTGGAAATACACATTTGGCGCCCATTGGACACATTCTTTCGCCTGATCACAGCGCGGCGTAATCCCAACCTGGTCATTTTGACCGTTGTGACCATCCTTGCCGGACGGCCGGACTTTGCCCTGGAACTTGTCGCGTGGTGGACTGTGATTTGCCTCTTGCTACATGGCATTCAGCTTGTCCATGCTCTGGTGGTAAAATCCCGAGAGGGCAAGATCACGTCCTGGATGACGGAGCCGGCCCGAACCAACACGTCCTTATGACTGTCGCTTTCCTAATTAACGCGCGTTCAAGCGGTGGAGGGAAGAAGGGACGAAAGCTTGCAGATGCTCTGAGCCAACACGGTGGCTTTCGTGTTGAAGTTCTTCATGCTTTTGAAGATCTGCAGCCTATTTTGGTCGATTTCGGCAGGACTGGGGTCAACTCGATATTCATTTCCAGCGGTGACGGCACCGTACAAGCCGTACAAACGTTCTTGGCTGAACAAAGCCTTTTTGAGCAGTTACCGACTCTTGCCCTTTTACCTCACGGCACAACGAATATGGATGCCAGCTCGCTGGGCCTCCGACTCAAGGATCCGCGAGAGATTCTGGAATTTGCAAAGAATCAGGATCAAGCAAAGAAAAAAACCCGGCATACAATTCGCATTGCAAACCCGACTGATGGCAATGTCCGCCACGGCATGTTTGTTGGAACGGGAGCCATTCGGGGCGCAGTGGAATTCACCCAGAGTGCGATGAACAAAAACAACATTCGCGGCGAATATGCTCCTTTCGCAGCTCTGATATCGCTGGTTGGACGGTATTTGTTTTCGGGTGGCGACAACAAAGTCGCCAAGCCTTACCCGATTAAAGTCACCGTTGACGATGGGACAATTGCGGATGGTGATCAATTGGTGTTTCTCGCATCGACGCTCGAATGTCTCGTTCTAAAATCGCAACCTTATTGGGGAAAGGCGCTTTCTGAACTGCGCACTTTGACCGTCGCTTATCCGCCCCCGAACGTCATGCGCTATCTCCTGCCGCTGTTGTACGGGATGCCAAATCGGAACCTACCTGGGAGTTGCCAAAGCATTTCAGGTCAGACTGTGGAAGTGAGCGGTGCAGTTCCCTGGGTCGTGGACGGCGAGTTTTTTGACGCTCCAACAGACGAACCCCTCCGCCTCGAATTGGGCACTGAGTTCACGTATCTTTGTTGACCATGATGGCAGGCCGATCAAAACCAGATAATCCGGAGATGCTGAAGTCGCTTGTTTCCGAGCAGCTCGCCAGCAGCGTCTCCCGTCAGGTCGCGGCAATATGTGGGAAAGTTCGTGCAGAAGCGGCAAGGATCGCGGGGGGCGATCCTGACAAAACTATTGCTGCGGTTCTGGGATACGGTTCTTGCCTTCGTGATGTGTCGCCGGCTGAGAGTCTTGCAGACTTCTACGTGTTAATGGCGGATGATTCACCTGTCAGCAGCAACGTGTTCGCGCGCTTCGGGTGCCGGTTCGCTGCCCCAAACGTCTATTATGCTGAATGTCAGCATGAGGGGGTTACACTTCGTGCGAAATATGCCGTGCTTCCGTTGGCGCAGTTTGAGGCGCGTGTGTCCCATAGAACTCAAAACCCGTACTTTTGGGCACGTTTTTCTCAGCCGAGCGCCCTCATCTATGCTCAACCTGAACAACGGGAACGGGTTGAAAACGCTATTTCGGTTGCCGTCGCCACCATGCTTAAAGCCAGCTTGCCTCTTGCCGTTGGAGAAGCGACCCATCGAGATGTCTGGCTTGCCGGCTTAAAGGCAACCTATGGAACAGAACTGCGTTCCGAAAGTGCTTCTCGTGCAGAAACCATTATTTCAGCCAACCTCGCGTGGTATGATCAAACCGCGATAGCGGTTTTGAGACCTGAACTGTCAGTTGCACTTGCCAAACTGAGTAACAGGGACTGGGCGGCCGGGCGGGCTGCGTGGCCAAAACGCCGGTTCAGAGGCAAACTGCTGTCTGTTCTCCGGCTGATAAAAGCCGCGTTCACCTTTAGTGGTGGATCAGACTACCTCGCATGGAAGATCAAGCGTCATTCGGGTGTCGAAGTACAGCTTAGCGGCTGGCAGCGCCGCCACCCGATCCTCGCATCTGTCTGGCTGATGCCAAAGCTCTACTTCAAGGGCGCCTTCAGATGAGGCTCAGGCACTCTTCGCCAAGTGCACGCTCGTTGCCACGACTTCGTCAAAGAAGCTGACAATTTTGTCGATATCCTCATCAGTGTGCGCTGCAGAAACTGAGCAGCGCAGCAGACAGGTTTTACCCGGTGTTCCTGGCGGCAAAGCGATATTCACGTAAACGCCAGCGTTCAACAAAGCGTTCCACATGGCAATGGTCGACATCTCATCCGGGCACGTCACCGCAATGACCGGGCTCACTTCTTCACACCCGAGCTGAAGCCCCAGATCCTTGAAACCGGAATGCAAACGCGCGGAATTCTTGCGAAGGGCGTCACGCCGTTGAGGTTCAGCCTGCAAAATCTTGAGCGCAGCAATTGATGTTGCAACGGACGCCGGAGATGGTGAGGCTGTAAACATATAGGGGCGCGAAGAATAGCGGATCATGTCAAACAGCGGATCGTTGCCAGCGCCGTAACCTCCGATCGCCCCTACACTCTTGGAAAAAGTACCGACCACGTAGTCGACTTCATCCTCAAGTCCGGCTTCGTCAGCGAGGCCTCGACCGTGGTCGCCAAGCACACCGAAAGAATGCGCCTCATCCACCAGCAACTCAACGCCGCGTTTCTTTGTTACTTCCACAAATTCTGCAAGTGGTGCGCGATCACCAAGCATCGAATAGATGCCTTCGATAACTACGAGGCGGCCGCCTCTATCGTCCTCCATGCGGCTTAAGCGCTTGTCCAGATCTGCAGCGTCATTGTGGCGGAACCTGACCAGTTTTGCCCCGGACAGAGTGCAACCGTCATAGATGGAAGAATGGGAATCTGCGTCCAGGAAAACCGTGTCACGCGGCCCGGCAAGCCCGGCAATCATACCGAGATTTGCCTGGTAACCTGTGGTGAAGACGATGCAATGCTTGCGGCCCAGCATCCTGACCAAATCTTCTTCCAATTGTGTGTGAAGGGAATACGATCCATTGGCGATACGGGATCCGGTCGTCCCGGTTCCGAAGTCCTGAAGCGCCTGTTTACCAGCTTCAATGCAGTCTTCTTCGAAAGTGACGCCCATATAATTGTTCGTTCCCGCGAGCACCGTCTCTCGCCCATTGATTAATGCACGTGTAGGTGAAATAATCCGGTCGTTCGTAGGGCCAACAGCCACGGCCCCCATGGACCTCATACGGGCAAATCGTTCAGCAAGAACTGCGTGTTTTTTAAGGAGCTTGGAAACCATCAGCTGATCACGCTCCTGTGCGTTCTTTGATGACGCCCATAAGATCTGTGATCGTGCGGGTGTCGGACAAGATGTTCAGAGGGATATCGATATCGAACTTGTCTTCGACTTCCATGACAAAATCCATCACAGCAACCGAATCGATATTGAGATCCGCAGAAATATCTGTTTCCGGCTTCAACTCAATTTTCTCTGCATTAAAGGGGACAAGCAATTCGACCACGGAATCGAATATGCTCTGATCGTTCGCATCCATTCAGTGACGTTCCTCTAAACAAAATCTAGCAGGTTCACATCCAGCCCTTGGCCCGGTACCAGTCAATGGTTTTCCTGAAGCCTTCCGAAAACTGGATCTTTGGCGACCAGTTACCGCTGTCCTGCAGGCCGGTTTTTTCGCACACCCAATTGGGATGGTAAAGCTCCTGAACCTTGTTACGTGCAAGAGGGGGCGTCTTGTCGACAATCTTAGCCCCAAACTCAACCGCACCAACAGCAGCATTCATTACTTTTTTGGGAAGAAAAATCGGCTTCACAGATTTTCCCCTGACTTCGCCGGCGATTCGGGCCAAGGATAGCCAATCATACCCGCCCGGAGTGCCATCATCCAACTCGATGGTTTGGCTGTTGACGCTGGAATCGCCAATTAGTCCAATGATCGCATCGACAAGGTCTTCCACATAGATCAGGGAGAAACGCGAATCGGCTTGTCCGGGAAGAAGAGCGAACTTGTGCGTTAGCGCCTGCAAAAGGGGCAGTGTAGCCTTGTCCCCTGGCCCATAAACGGCCGGCGGCCTGACAATCACCCAAAACGGACCGCGATCTGCGCACAGCCTTTGAAGGTCTTGCTCAGCGCAGGCTTTGCTTGCGGCATAGCCAGAAATGTTCGGCTCACGGGCGGCCAACGAAGACAAATAGATGAGTTGATCGACGGCTGAAGCCTGCGCGGCCTCCATCACATTGCGTGTACCGGCAGCATTGACCCGATCAAACTCTGCCTGATTGACCGCAAAGTTTTTGCTGGCCAAATGAAGCAGCGTTTCAGCCTGATAGGTGAGCGTATCTAACGCGCTTCGATCATTCAGATTCCCCCGGACAATCTCAACGCTCTGGTGATCCGAGAGCAGATTCGCAGCCTCGGGATTTCGTACAAGCAAACGGACTTTTTTGCCCTGATCAGCCAGGCGTGCCACCAGATGCTGTCCGATAAATCCGGTTCCACCGGTTATCGCGATGATGCCATCGCTCATTGCGCTACTCCAACCATGGGTTCAGACCTCTGGCGGCCTCCCCGTACCAACAGGTGCAGCCTATTCAGCCGGTTGCATTGCAACTTGCCCGGATCCAGCCTGCTTTTGGACTGGCATGTCGTACTCTTCGTCTTCAAGCTCAGCAATTGAGCCTGAGAGGTAACCGTTCTTGGCCCCTGCCCTAGAGAGCTTTCCAGACGAAGTAAAAGGCAGACTGCGTGGGGGGACCAGAACGACGCGGCATTCGACGCCGGCGCTGCGATTTACGGCCGCTGCAACTTCACGTTTGATCTTGTTGCGCGTTTCCTGATCACTGACGCGGCATTGTACTAGAACAACAACCTCTTCCTCGTCACTGTCGTCCTCAACGGCAAAAGCTGCTGCATCACCGGACCGGATCGGCTCCACATGTTCTGCGGACCATTCGATGTCCTGAGGCCAAATGTTCCGGCCGTTGTGCAAAATCAGATCCTTGGAGCGGCCAGTGATGACAATTTCGCCATCCAGCCAGTACCCCATATCGCCTGTATCCAGCCAACCGTCTTCGCTCATGACCGCTGATGTTGCGGCCTCATTGCCATAATAGCCTGACATGAGGCTTGGGCCGCTGATCAGGATGTGCCCAATCTCGCGTTCCCCGAGAACCTTGCCGCTATCATTGCGCACTTCAAGTCTATGGTCAGGAATTGGCTTGCCGCAAACAACGAAGATACGGGAGTTCTCGTCCAAATTTTGAGCGGGAACCGCTTTCCGGTGCAACTTGTATTGCAGGCGATCCACACAATCGACACGGATGGGCTTGTCCAGATCGGTAAAGGTGATTGCCAGCGTAGATTCTGCCATCCCGTAGCTCGGCAAGAACGCTTTCGCGTCAAACCCTGCCACTGACATGCGCTCAGAAAAGTCCATAAGCACATCCGGACGCACCATATCGCCACCAATGCCGGCGATCCGCCAGGCAGAAAGATCGAGATCCTTGGCATTTCCGTTCACACGCCGTGAAGAAAGATCGTAACCGAACGAAGGACTATAAGCGATTGTGCAGCGATTATCGCTCATCAGCTTGAGCCAAAGCGCTGGACGGCGGGCGAATGCAGGTGTTGCAAGGTAATCGACCGTAACCTGCCCCATTGCCGGTGACAGGAGAAATCCCACAAGGCCCATGTCATGATACAATGGCAGCCAGGAAAAGGCCCGATCGCCGTCCTGGATGCCCATGCCGAACTTCAGGATTCGGCTGACATTGGACATCGCGGCCTTCTGAGTGATCAAAACACCTTTAGGATTGCTCGTGGAACCGGAAGAATACTGAATGTAAGCAACATCGTCGGCGGCGAACGGCACCAGTTCTACGCCTTCGTCAAAAATGGCTCTGAGTTCGTCGTGAGTCAATACAAGCCGGGCATCCGTCTTCGCGGCGGCTTCTCCCACATGAGATTGCAGATCATCAGGTGCCACAACGGCCGCGCAGGATGCGCTGTTGATCAAACCCGCGATGCGCTCAACATAGGCATCACGGCCACCGATATACATGCTGTAGGGCATGGGGCATGGCACAAGCCCTGCGTACTGACACCCAAAAAACACTCCAATAAATGCTGCCTTGGTTTCGGCGATAACACCAACCCGTTCGCCTCGGCTCAAGCCTGCCTTAATCAGGCAGCGGCCCACGACTTTGGCCCGTGTCTGCAGCTCGCCATATGTCAGCGTGTCTTCCAGACCACCGCGCGGCGCATAGAAATTCAGACCAGCGGAGCCTTGTGCCGCATAATCGAGACCTTCGTGCAGGGTATCAAAATCCCCCAGAATGCGCGGCTGTCCCGGATCGCGCGGAATCTCTTTAAGCTCAACTTCACCCATGTTACCAACTATTGCTATTCCCATATCACTTCGTTCATGTCCCGGATGAACGCGAAACGTTGAGCGCCCATGGGAATGTTACTCTCTTCGCCGTTTCCCGGCTCTTTTTGATTACGCAACCCACAAACAAGTGGTGGGATTGCACCCACCGCACGGTTCTAGATACGCAGATAGGGATGTTCACCCAAATCAATTGGTGTTTCAGAATGTTACGATTGGAAAAGTCGCAGATTACCGCGGCTAGCGCTGCAACGACTGCAATAGTGTTTGGACCGCTTCAGGATTGAGATAGGCATACATCGCAGCAGCCCCCATAGCGACCCCAGCCAGCCAAAACATCAGCAGCGCAAGTCCGCCAATTCTGCCGCTTTTGTGTGTTTTTTTGGCATCAACGGGAAGCGGCGATAATCGTTTCAGCTCCAGAATTCGATGAGCAACGTATTCCGTAACTTTGGTTTCAACCTCCGCCTTGTCCTCGCTTTCCAGCAAGACCTTTCGAGCCTCAGGGCCATCGTGCACGAATGTATAGGTTCGCGGATCAGGTTCCATGACGATGTGGCTGGATTCGTCCACAATGAGACGGGGCGGGTCACCAGGAATTGCGCGCATTGTCAGGAAAGTATCTACCAGTTCTTCTCCCTCTACTGCTTTAAAGAGCTGTTCGCGCAGCGCATCGAGCCGAAGGAACCGGAGATCAGATACCTTGGCGCGGGAATCAAAGTGATCGGCATCAGAATCGCGCGCGCGTTTCAGTGTTTCTTCCAACTGTGCTGCCCGGATATTTCCGGGACGTTCTGCATCTTGCGTAGACAACCTCTATGCTCCCAGCCAAAAATCATACGGCTGCCGCATCATTAACTGTTGGAAAACTGGCCTCGTTCCCACTCAGAGATTAGTTTAGCGCAAAATTGCTGGCAATTGCACTCTGATTCGAGAGGTCACAAAATGGTCACGCTGCCCGAAAGTACACAGCGTGTGGCAAACGCCCTAAGCGAAACGAGTCTGGATGCCGATATTCTTAAGATGAACGTTCCCACGCGCACCGCCGAAGAAGTGGCAGAAGCCTGCGATTGCAATCTGGCACAGATTATCAAATCCATGATTTTCAAGGAAAAAAAGCCAGACACCTTACCTTCTCCTATCTCCGGCAAAAACAGAGTTGACGAAGCCATCGCGGCGAATGTGATTGGCGAGCCAATCGTTCGACCAGATGCGAAATTCGTGCACAATATCACTGGTTTCGCAATTGGAGACATTCCGCCCATCGACCATGCACAAAAACTATCAACCTTCATGGACGAAGACTTGTGCAAATTTGAAACGGCTCAGGGAGCAGCGGGCACACCCGAATGCGTTGTCGAAATCAATGTCAACTGCTTGCGGGAAGCCACATCTGCGACCCTGATTTCCACACACTGACCGTCCGATTCGACTCCAAAGCAGTGATCGGTTAGATTGTTCTTGCAACCAGATGCTCCATTTGGTTGTCCGGACTAAGAGCTCGGGTAAATCTGATCAGTCTGTCGACCGAGGGCGAGTGGACCCCGTGGCCGCGGCCGTTGTGGCCGTCGCTCAGGGGCAGCGCATGAGGCGCGCGCCCGCAATTTTCAGGAGGGCGTATTGCATGGGGTTGAACCGTAAGCGCGCGGATTATGCTTCTCACTCAAAGAAAGTGACGCGCGGCCCAGGATGGAAGGCGCTGCGTTTGCAGGCGCTCGACCGTGATGGCTGGCATAGTCGCTAAGCGCTGCGATGACCGCCTGCCAGCCGGTGACGGCGGCTTCAAGAGCGGGTGCGGCGGCTACTGCGAGCTGGTTCGAGAGCCCCCGCCAGATCAGGCCCAGCCGAGAGAGCGCGTCATTCGTCTGTTCGATCTGGTCGGCATCTTGCTCGGAGACGACCACCCCGAACGCGAGAACATCCTCGGTCGCCTGGCGCAGCGTCGCGGTGTCGATCCGCGACATGGCGATGGAGCCTTTCCTCGCCGAAAAGCTGTCCCGCGACAGCTATACACTCGGCGGCGGGCACGAAGTTCTCGATGGCCGCGTTGATGGCACCAACCCGCTGGTCAAGCGGCAGCGCGATTAGGTCCGTAGCCGAGAGACCGAGTCGATCCAGCGCATCGGCAGCGGGACCAGTCCCGGCAGCCGCTTGGCTGAGGCGGCGCGTGAGGTCCTTCGTCGCCTGTTCAATTCCGGACATCGAGACGCCCGCCAGTTCACCCGCCCGCTCAAGGATCTGGATCAAGGCCACTGTCGTGCCGAGCGACTGCGCAAGCGTCGCCTGCGCGTCGACCGTTTGAAGCCCCGAGCGGACATGGTCACGCCAGCAGCCACCGCAACACGGCGGGAAAACGCCGCGAGCCTAGTGTGTGCCCGATGACTCAGACCGCGTAACCATGCAACCCGTAACGCCACCCTGCGCGAATTTCAACATCAATCGGGATATTCCCATTACAGTTAGGGATTTTTGTTATTCCAGCATATGGTGGACATCAAATCGAAACTATGGAGAAAAAACCATATTAAATTTGAAGTATTTGGCGGTACTTGCTTTATTAGGAATTGGCGGAATCAGCATCGTGTTTTCAAACTATACTTCGGAAAGTGAACCCTCACAGTCTCAGCCCACTTCTAGTAATATTTCTGCTTTAGGAAGTGATGATATCGTTGGCCAGTGGAGAAGCGTGGTAGAGAACCCGGCTCATCCAAATACCTTAGCACGGTGTTATATGCGACATACCTTCTTCTTGGACGGTGAGGTGGTCGTAGAAAACGAAGAAAATTCTTCGATCTGCTCGAATTGGCAGTACGACAACGGCATTTTCATTGTCAAAAGATCAAGCGGAACCAGTGAGTTCATCGCACATTATAAATTGAATGACCGTGACAATCTGGAAAAGATTCTGTTCCAAAGCACCATTGATGGAGAACCACTGGCTAACTACAATCCGGAAGACCAGTTCATAAGGCAAGGCAGCAGCCAAGATAACTCAATGGCGATACTAGATATTTCCGCTTCCGCTCGCGGCGTGATCTTATCGCCGAAAAGCGCGGACCGAACGCCGCCAATCAGTGGCTCAAGATTATCCGCAACCTTTTCCGGTTCGCGCTGGCCGAGCAACTCATGACCCAAAACCCGGCCCGTGATGTTCCGGTTATTAGAACGCAATCAGAAGGCTTTGTGGCTTGGACTGACGAGGATGCAGCCCGGTTTGAGGCTTGTCACCCGATTGGAACCATGGCCCGCCTAGCCTATGAGCTAGGTCTGTGCTTGGCGCAACGGCGCTCCGATGTTTGGCAACTCGGACCGCAACATATTCGAGAGGGTCGCTTGGAGTTCGTCCAGGTCAAGAATGGGCAGACCAATCATCGGATTGAAATGTCCATCCCGATCTCGGAACGATTACAGGAGACGATTGACGCTGCACCAAGCGGACAATTGGCCTTCGTCGTCACTAAATGGGGCAAGCCTTATTCATCTGCAAACAGCTTCGGCGGCGCGTTTCGTGGCTGGTGCAAACAGGCCGGACTTCCCAAAGGTCGGGGCATTCATGGGCTTCGAAAACGGACTTCCGCCAAGCTCGCCGATAGGGGCGCAAAGCCACATCAAATTCAGGCGCTAACCAGCCATACCACGCTCAAAGAAGTTGCCCGCTACACAAAATCTGCGGATCAAAAAAAGCTGGCCGACGATGCCGTTGAAATTCTGTCCGATGAACGAGACGGGAACAAAAGTGTCCCACTTTCAGACACCAAATTGCAAAGTGGGACAAATTCGCAACCTAAACTATTGAAAAGAAAGATTTAATTCTATGAAAGCCGTACGGGGGCGGTATGACACTGTTGGCACGCAAGAGCGGGCACCCGCAACTCGGACCGCATCCGTAATGTTTGCGTCGGTATTTGTTTTTGTCATGTCCAGCTCGCCCGCAGCCGCGGCAGCAAATGGGTTTCAACCGGTTTTGGCGGCAGCGAAGACAGTCTCTACAGTTATGGCGGAGTTACATACGCCCCTCTTGGCGCGCTGGATGAAGGCGGCCTGCGCGTGAAAGCGTGGTCCAAGGCCTTCAGATTTACCTACGAGACCACTGACGCAGCAGGCAACGATTTGGAAATCGCAGCCTATGGCTTGGGCCTGGAAGGGGAATTAGGCTGGCAGTTCATCCGTGAAGACTGGCGTGTTGCTGTCTATGCAGGTGCCGTCTAGCGGGACCATGAACTCAAACCGAACGATCCTGGCAATGATCTTGCCAAACAAAAGATCGGAGCAAGTCTGGCCATCGTGTCGTCGATCGCGCTTGGCTGGGATTGGTATGTGTCCCCTGACGCCTGATATACAATCCTGCTAGACGAGTTTTGGGTGCAGATGAAGCCTGAGTTTGAGCTGGGCAACGGGATGCGTATCGACCTCTCCACATCAGTTAGCAGAGGCAAAGATTATCTTATTTCGCGAGCAGGGCTGACGGTGGGTGGTTTCAAATGCCCTGTTTCCTAGATGGGCGAGGCATATTTCTCTGCGGAAGCCGGTTATGAATTTAACATCGATACAGGCAAAGGCGGCCCCTTTGCTGGCCTACACATCGGCTTTGCACGCTGAGCAAGCAAAACGCATCAAAACTCACACGGGGTACTCAACGCAACTGCATCCAAGTGTCGCCGTCTATTATGAACTTGGCGTTAGGCAGCGTGGTAAATTAAGGATGAATGAGCTTGTCCGGTTACTGTCCGCATGATTTATGAGGCCGCATGACAAAAGGAATATCTACATTGGTACTTGGCGGAGCGCGGTCCGGGAAAAGTTCTTATGCAGAAGGACTGGCCGATAATCACCCAGGCAGCCGTATCTATGTTGCAACGGCCCGGGCCTGGGACGATGAAATGAAATCCCGGATTGCCGCCCATGTGGATCGCCGAGATCCGGATTGGCAAACCATTGAAGAACCATTAGAATTACCCTCAGCACTTGCGACAATTGAAGATCCAGCGGCCTTTGTCCTGGTCGATTGCCTTACGTTGTGGCTGACCAATATCCTGCTGGACGAAATGGATATTGGAGAAGAACTGGGCAAATTGACCGATGCTGTCAGCCAGTTTACCGGCACTCTGGTTCTCGTCTCAAACGAAGTGGGCCAGGGCATCGTGCCGGAAAATGCACTCGCCCGCCGGTTCCGCGATGAGGCGGGAGTTCTCAATCAAAAGCTGGCGAGAATCACGGATTCAGTTGTTCTGGTCACGGCAGGCTTACCGTTGACTCTCAAATGAATACCAAAACAATACAAAGGGTTAGCATAAGAAAAATGTACCCCCGGAGCATCAGCTGATAGAGGCCCAGAGCCTCGCGAATATGGCAAGCGCGAACAGCCCGCTCGCCGTCCCCCATCCAGGGTAAAGTCGTTATTCTGCCGTTATAGGCACGTGGGCCACCCAGCGAGATATCCAGGGCACCTGCGACTGCGGCTTCTGGCCAACCAGCGTTGGGTGATGCATGTTTTGGGGCATCGCGGCGCATGGCCTTGCAGGCTTTTGCGGCTTGTTTTGGTGAGCCCACCGCAGCCGACAAACAGTAGAGAACACCGCTCAGACGGGCCGGCAGGAGATTGACAAAATCATCAAACCTGGCCGATGCCCGGCCGAAGTCGGCGTAGCGCTCGTTTTTGTAACCCACCATGCTGTCACAGGTATTTATGGTCTTATACACCGCGGCGCCCGGCAAACCGCCGATCACGAGCCAGAATGCAGGAGCAATCACGCCGTCGGAACTGTTCTCCGCGAGCGTTTCGATTGCCGCCTTTGAAACCTCGGTATGGTTGAGATTTCTGTGATCCCTGCCGACCAAGTGACGGATGGCTTCCCGTCCAGCCTCAATGTTCTTTTGGAGCGCACGGTGGACGCCTGCAACCCTGTCACCCAGCTCTTTCTGAGAGAGAAGACTGGTCACCAGAAGGGCTTCCAGCAACCATCCCAGAGGGATCAGGCGCAGCAAAATTGTTAGTGGAATAGTGAGCAGCAATGTCAGAAAAGTTACAGAAACGAGCAGGTAGATTCCGGAAATTTGCCGTTTCTGTCCGGAAAATTCCGGATTATTCCAGTTACGTTCAAGCAAGCTGATAAACTTCCCAATCCAGATAACAGGATGGCCAATTTTCGACACCAGCCAGTCCGGGTACCCAATAAAGCGCTCCACCATCAAGGCGACAACAGCCACCATCAAGGATGTCTGCAGAAAGGTCACCCCTCACACTCCGGAGGCGAAACCGTTAAACGTACGCTCCAACCGGATGAAACCGGCTTCATCCGGCAAGCCGAAGCGCAGCCAATGAGGATGATCACGAAATTGGCGCACAGCGATCCCGGTCCGCAACAAATGCTCGTAAAGCTCGCCCGTGCGATCAAACCGGGTAAGACGGTAAAGGCTCGTCCCGCCAATAATGGTCGTGCCGCGACCAGACAGAATTTCATCCATCCGGTGGGCATCGCCTTCCAGCCGTGCCCTCGTCTTGGCCTGCCACGCGCGGTCATTCATGGCGTCCGCGCCAATCGCCAGCGCTGGTCCTGCCACTGCCCAGGGCCCAAGAAGTCTGGCTATGCGATCACAGAGCGTTGCCGGGGCGATGGCGAAGCCAAGACAAAGGCCAGCAAGGCCGAAGAACTTGCCGAAGGACTTGAGAATGATGACCGGATAACCCGACACAAGAGGGACTGCCGAACATTCCGGTGCAACATCCGCAAAGGCTTCGTCAATGACCAACCAGCCACCAGCAGCCATCTGTTGTTTTGCCAAAGCTTCCAGCTGGTCATGGTCCAGAATGCGGCCATCAGGATTGTTAGGGTTCACGACGACCAACGCACCACCGGGTAAGAATGAAGAGAGGTCATTGACTGTGGCCACCTGAACACGGGAATGCCGCCAGACCCGCTCATGTTCATTGTAGGTCGGACCCAGGATCGTTGCTCGGTCCACATCCAGAACTTGAGGTAGCAACTGGATCAAGGCCTGAGATCCTGGCGCAGCGACCACATTCTCGATACCAGATGAACCGTAATAGTGAAGCGCTGCGTCCAGAAGCCCGGCAGGATCACCGTCATGTTCTGGCATTCCAGCTGTCATGACTTGGTCAAGCATCACGCAGTCTTCTGAGCAATGGACAGGAGCAAATCGAGGTCAAGGTGTCTCTCCAGATGAGCTGCCAGATCGTCCAAAGCGGCCTCCACGGAAGCAGCATAGTCCACACGACCAGCACCTTGAGCACCGAGGCTTTTGAGGTACGCTGCACGGAACTCATCTGAGGCAAAGATTCCGTGCAGGTAGGTGCCTTCTGCGAGGCCGTCTGCAGAAACAGCGCCTTCGGGCTCCCCCTTGAGGCGGCCGAAAGGACGGGATCTGTCTGGACCGTCTGTGCGTCCCATATGCATTTCGTAACCTGAGACCTCGTTGCCGCTCGCAGCATGTTCCGCGGAAACATGTTCCAGCGCCTTATCAGCCGTAATGGTTGTTTCCACGTCGAGCAAGCCCAGCCCGGGGGCGCTGCCTGCAGGTCCTTCAAAGCCTTCCGGGTCATGCAGCATGATGCCAAGCATCTGATAGCCCGCGCACAGGCCAAGCACACGTCCACCGCGCCGCACATGGGCGGCAAGATCAATGTCCCAGCCTTGAGCGCGAAAATCCTTCAGATCGCTCATCGTGGCTTTTGATCCGAGGATCAGGATAAGATCTGCATCCCCCGGCAGAGGCTGGCCGCGCTGGACGATCTCAAGTTCCACATCCGCTTCCAGTTTGAGCGGATCCAGATCATCAAAGTTTGCGATCCGGGCGAGCCGGGGCACGGCAATCTTGACCCTGCCTTTTCCGATCCGGGACGCATCTTCCAGCACAACTGCATCTTCCTCAGGCAGGTGCACGGCGCCCGCGAAATGGAGAAGGATACCGGCGCACGGCATGGCGGTGCGCTTTTCAAGATAGGTTCGCCCGTCATCGAACAGAGAGACATCGCCGTGGAAATTATTGATCAGGAACGTCTTTATGGCGTCGCGATCCTCTGGCGAAATGACATCCAGAGTTCCGACAATGGAAGCAATGATGCCGCCCCGGTGGATATCGCCGATAAGAGCTACTGGCACATCTGCGGCGAGTGCGAACCCCATGTTGGCGATGTCCCCGTCACGCAAGTTGATCTCGGCCGGTGATCCTGCCCCTTCCACAAGCACAAGATCGCATTCGGCCTTGAGTACTTCAAAGGCTTCAAGAATGGCGGGCATCAATCCTTGACGGACTGACATATAGTCCTGCGCCTTCAGGGTCTGGGTTCGTTTTCCCCTGACGATAACCTGCGCTCCGGTGTCGGTTTCCGGTTTCAACAGCACCGGGTTCATCTCAACGCTTGGTGCAACACCACAGGCCAACGCCTGCAAGGCCTGCGCGCGCCCAATCTCACCGCCTTCAACGGTAACAGCAGCATTGTTAGACATGTTTTGAGGCTTGAAGGGCCGGACTTTCAAACCCCGCTTCACAAAAGCCCGGCAGAGACCCGCTGTGATGAGGGACTTGCCCACATTCGAACCGGTGCCCTGCAGCATAAGGGATGGTGTCATTGCGACGCCTCAGCGTCAATCACATGGGCATAGGAGCCCATCACGTTGCCGGATCGCAGACCCATCGGGCCGAGATCACGTCCGGCAGCATCCCGGGCGGTAAACAGCGGCTCGCCATCACCTTGAGAAAGCAGGGTTGAATAGTGGAATTCGTGCCCGCGCAATGTCGCTGGGAACGGCAGATTGCCTGAACTCGTCAGTTGCCGGTAGCCAAGATGCAGCTTGCGCTTCTCAAACGACGTTACAACGGGAAGCAGGCCGGACATCTGATGGCTTTGTCCCTCTGCATCAACCAGGCGTTCTCCGAGAACCATGAAGCCGCCGCACTCGCCGTACACCAAGGCGCCCCGCTCGGCTGCGGACCGCAAACCACCAGTGAACACGTTGTTGGAGGCGAGTGCCGCGCCGTGCAGTTCGGGATAGCCGCCCGGCAAATAGATGGCGTCCGCCTGCTGGTCAGGCGCTTTGTCCGCAAGCGGGGAGAAGAACGTGAGTTCTGCTCCAGCAGACTTCCAGCCATCAAGAAGATGCGGATAGGCAAAAGCAAAAGCCCTGTCGCTGGCCACGGCGACTTGTTGGCCTAACGGCGGTAGTGCAGCACTGGGTTCCGCTGAGCTCACGCTGCCAACGGACAGTGTGATGAGGGTTTCAACGTCCATTGACGCGGTCACCATGCCGGCGGCTTTTTCAATGAAAGTCTCCAGATCCACATGCTCGCTCGCCTGCACCAGCCCGAGGTGGCGAGGCGGGACTTCAAGCTCATAGACGTTTCGCACGCAGCCCAACACCGGGATGCCCACCGGCTCCATGGCGTCACGCAAAATCGATTCGTGTCGATCAGTTGCCACTTTGTTGAAGATGACACCAGCAACGCGGCAGCCGGCCCTGTGATTTGCGAAACCTTCGACCAAGGCCGCTGCAGAGTGCGATTGCCGCAAGGCATCAACAACTAGAATGATCGGGAAGCCCAGCATGGCTGCAAGGTCGGCTGTAGACCCTTCGCCGGTTTCAGCGCCGTCAAACAGGCCCATAACGCCTTCAACAACCAGCAAATCCCGATCTTCCGCGGCACGCATCGCAAGGCCGGAAATCAGATCAGTGCGCATAGCCCAGGCATCAAGATTTACACAAGGCCGGCCTGTCGCCGCCTCATGAAATCGTGGGTCAATGTAATCCGGACCTGCCTTGGCAGACCCCACCTTGTGGCCTGCGTTGACGAGGGCACGCAGCAGGCCAAGCGTCACCAGGGTTTTCCCGGAACCCGAAGACGGCGCGGCGATTACGAGGCCATTTGGAGATGAGGCGGACATCGGTGTGGAAGTTCTGTTTTGCTAGCGTTGAGGGGTGTATAGAGGCGCGTTATGAGCCCTGCAACGCCCTCTTCATCAACCCAACTGAAACGCGGATGGACAACCGGCGCATGCGCAACTGCGTCGACCCGTGCCGCGTTTACGGCGTTGCTGACGGGCAACTTCCCTGACCTGGTTTCGATTACCCTTCCCAAGGGACAAACACCGGCCTTCGCACTTGCCAGCGAAGGCAAAGGGGAAGGTTGGGCGCAAGCGGGAATTGTGAAAGACGCCGGTGATGATCCGGACGTGACCCATGGGGCGTTGATTGTCTCCACAGTACGGCTGGGCGAGCCCGGCTCAGGCATCAAATTCGCTGCCGGAGACGGCGTAGGCATGGTTACCTTGCCCGGTTTGCCCATTCCCCCAGGTGAACCAGCCATCAATCCGGTCCCGCGAAAGATGATGGCAGCCGAGATCGAGGCCCTCGCTGCAGAGCACGGCGCCAGCCCCGACGTGGTGATCGAAGTATCGGTTCCGGATGGCGAAGCCCTTGCAGAAAAGACCTGGAACCCCAGATTAGGGATCAAGGGCGGCTTATCGATCCTCGGCACGACCGGGATCGTTAACCCGTTTTCCTGCTCTGCCTGGATCCATTCGATCCATCGGGGCATCGATGTGGCCCGGGCGCGCGGCACGGAGCATGTTGCCGGGACCACGGGATCAACATCGGAAGCGGCAGTCCAGAAGCTTTATGGCCTGCCGAACGAGGCGCTGCTTGATATGGGGGATTTTGCTGGCGGCATGTTGAAATATTTACGGAAAAACCCGGTACCACGGGTGTCGATCGCCGGTGGATTCGCAAAGATGACAAAACTTGCACAAGGGTTTCTGGATTTGCATTCCGGCCGCAGTCAGGTGGACTTCGAATGGCTGGCAAGCAAACTTGACCGGGAAATGGACGCGCCTGAGCTTGCGGCAAAGGCACGCGGTTCCAATACGGCCATGGAAGTCCTGCAGATAGCCGGAACTCGCGGCGGCGAGCTCGCGCACCATGTGGCTTGGGATGCCCGGGCGACGGCGCTGGGTGTTCTGCGCGACGCATATGTTGAGATCGATACAATCGTGGTAGACCGCAAAGGCGAGATCATTGCCAGAAGTGCAGTCGATGCCTGAGAAAATCCTGATCCTGGGCGGCACATCAGACGCGCGACGGCTCGCTGATATTCTGGAGGCCGAAGCCAACTTCGATGTGACAACGTCTCTGGCGGGACGGACGGAGGCTCCCCTCACGCCCGCGGGCAACGTCCGCATGGGAGGATTTGGCGGACCAAGCGCGCTTGCCGCTTACCTGGCAGTCAATGAGTTCACGCTCGCAATTGACGCCACTCACCCCTATGCGGCCCAAATCAGCGAGAACATGGCCAAGGCCTGCGCAGTTTCCGGCGTTCGGTGCTTTCGACTGGAACGTCCAGGCTGGTATCCGCAAGTCGGCGACCAGTGGATAACTGCAAACAGTCCTGAAGAGGCGGCAGCCCTGATTCCAAAGGGATCCAACGTGCTGCTCACGATCGGCCGCCAGGAAATCGCACCATTTGTTGACCGGCTGGATATTTACGTTCTCGCCCGCATGATCGAACGCCCGGACAAGCCGCCCCTCGCCCCGCATCGCATAATGCAGGCCCGCCCACCGTTTGCATTCGAAGACGAAGAACTTCTGATGCGCACCGAGCACATCTCTCATCTTGTTACCAAAAATTCAGGAGGGACGATGATGGCTCCGAAGATCGAAGCCGCCCGGTCGCTCAGATTGCCGGTCGTGATGATTGAACGGCCCGAATTGCCTGAGATGGAGACGGCAAGGAACGTCGAGCAGGCACTCGCTGTGATCGGTCGGATGGCAGGATAACTCAAACAACTCAGACGGGACTCCAGCTGTCAGACCCGTATTCGTCCGTGAGTTTCAACATAAAATTCATAATCGGCACCGCTAAATCGGCAAAATTGGCTAATCAACCGAATCAGGTATATTTTTTGTTGATCAGGGTTCTGTTTTATGCGCTTGTATGCACTGAGGATTTTGGGCGGGAAATAACATCACATGTTGACCAGTTGCGGGGGTATCCAGTAGCTTCGTTTGGAGCCGTTTTGTCGGGTTGATGCTTGCGCTGGCGCTTGTTCTATCTTTCGGGCCGAGATCCGCCTCGGCCAACAACATCCGGCTTGTCGAGAGCTTTGGCGCTTATTGCAATGATGTCTACTTTGGCTCCGACGGTGGAGGCATTGATTTCGCAGGATTACTCTCCAACGACTACTACTTCGCATTTGGTGCGTTTCAGGCAGGCCCGGAGTCCAAATCCTCAGCCAAGTTTGCCCGTGATCCGCAAAATGACCGCGGGAGAGTTGTTACGCGCGTTGGCAAGATAATCCAGACAGACAACTTTAGCGCCACGGCCACGCTTAGGTTCGGCGCTCAAGGCGGTTTTGCCGATGATTTCACTTACGACATCCGGAAATCCCTTCACAAAATTTTTGGCATGAACACCCGAGCGCAGCGCGGCAATCACAGTCTTAAAGGGATCATTGGTGCGTCAGGTCACCTTTGGAACAATTTCGAGATTGGAAATGCTGCGGGCAACAAAGCGATACTTACTCCTTATGTTCACGCGTCCGCTGGTACGGATAATATCGAAGGCGGTGGCGGCGCGTGGAGTTGCAATGGATAGCTTGTACAGGAGTCGCGCGAAGAATTTCATCGGCGAGGCCGGTTTTGTTGGGCAATTTACCGTTGCGCAAAGCGTCTTGGGGACGGCTCTGGTCTCCTGCACAACCAGACCTTACGACGGCGCTCTGGATACCGATTGCAAAGCCACGCTCAGGATCGGCATCCTATACTAGAAGTTGCAGTCATCTACCTTCGACGGCAAAACGCGATTTCATTTCATCACCAACCGCAAGGCTTAAGGAACCTGCCGGTTCCTGGGGATAGTTGGTTTGATTGAGTCCGCTGCAGCAGACCGATCTGATAGCGTCCTTTTGCGCGTGGTCGCCTGGATTGATTCGCGCCTCAAGGACCAAGCGGATGACCGAAATCCAAAAAAATCCCGATAACCGATACGTCAATGACCTCAGGCGTTTCAGCTTCAGCCAGAATCAGGTCCTGAAAACCAGAGGCACCATTGTTCCCATCGGGTTGTCGATTCTGTTTCTGGCGTTCGTCGCAGCCTATGTGGGCAGCGGCATCATCCCGGTTGGTGAAGAGACACTGATCATCGTGCTCGCAGCAGTCATCGGCGGGTACATGGCACTCAACATTGGCGCCAATGACGTTGCCAACAATATGGGTCCTGCCGTCGGAGGTAAGGTCCTGACAATTGCCGCGGCAGTGGCGATCGCAGCAATCTGCGAGACTGCGGGTGCGTTGCTGGCCGGCGGAGATGTGGTCAAAACCGTCTCAAAGGGCATTATCGCACCGAATGAAGATATTTCCGTCGAAAGCTTCAGGCTGTTGATGCTGAGCGCCCTGCTTGCGGCAGCACTCTGGATCAATTTGGCCACCATTCTGAACGCGCCGGTCTCAACGACCCACTCCATCGTCGGCGGGGTTCTAGGCGCCGGGATTGCCGCAGCAGGCGTTGGGCTCGTGAACTGGCCCACCATGGCGAAAATTGCGGCAAGCTGGGTGATCTCTCCTGTTTGCGGAGCAGCTGTTGCCGCGTTACTGCTCCTGTTCATCAAAGTAAAGGTCCTGAATGTGGAGAATAGGCTTGAGGCCGCCGGCAAGTGGGTGCCGATGCTTGTCGGCCTGATGGGCGCTGCCTTTGCCGCCTACATGGCGATGAAGGGCTTAAAGAAAATCTGGCGACCATCCGGCATCGAAATCACTCTGTTCGCTGCCGTAGCGTTTCTTGCTTCCTATTTCTTTTCCCGGCCTTACATCGCCAGGAAAATTGAAGGGCTGGAAAACAAGAAGAAAAACATCTACCAACTCTTCAACCTGCCCCTGATTATTGGTGTGGCGCTTCTGTCGTTTGCCCACGGCGCCAATGATGTGGCCAACGCTGTGGGTCCGCTCGCGGCGATCATCTCAACTATTGGCGATGATGCCAGCATTGCCAGCAAGGTCAGCATTCCGCTCTGGGTAATAGCCGTTGGTGCCTTCGGCATTGCGCTTGGGTTGGGATTGTTCGGCCCGAAACTCATTGCTGTTGTGGGTGAAAAGATCACCCGGCTGAACTCACCACGAGCTTATTGCGTGGCTTTGTCTTCAGCCGTAACCGTGCTGATCGCCACGACCTTGGGGTTGCCCGTCAGTTCGACACATATTGCGGTGGGCGCTGTGTTTGGTGTGGGTTTCTTGCGCGAGTTTGCCGAGAATCCGAACAAGCGTCAGCTGCGTCCCGGTCACAAACTCAACGCCACGGCGGAAGATGCGTTCAACAGCCGGAATGTGCGCGGCAAGCGCCGTCTTGTTCGCCGGAAGTTTGTGCTTTCGATCGCTGCCGCGTGGGTCATAACAGTACCCACGTCAGCCGCTCTGGCAGCTACGATTTATGCGGTTCTGCAGCTTTTCTGATCCACGGCTCCAGCGCACCAAAATGCTGCAAGAGCGGGCGAAAATCATCTCTGTAGGCAACCTTTGGCGCATCCTGCAGCAAGGTCCAGTGGCGCTGGCGCCGTTCTTTTTCAGGCCATTCGTCTTCTTGAGTTTGCACTAGATAGGGATAATAGGTCACCGGGATTTCTTCGACGCCTGAAGCTGTCTTCTTGCCTATCAAAACCGTAGCCGGGAAATCCTCTAGCACCACGCCGCGGACGCCGGCTTCTTCAAATCCTTCCCTGTGGCAGGTCTCGATATGACTCTCATCATCCTTCACCAAACCCTTTGGCAATATCCAGCGGCCACGCGTCATGGATGTGACAAACAAGAGAGCCGTAAGGTTATCTTTAGTATCGAAGGGGATAATGCCTATCCGGTGCATGCCAGTTGTCTCATCGGTCGGGGATATCTGCCCAACCATAAGCTTTGTTGTCTGCTTCGTAAATCTCGATCAACCTTGCGCGACCTTGGTCTTCCGGTTGCGCAGAACGTGTTCATATGACGCGTCATAGAGGGCGCTATCGCGGAAGTCGTGCTGTCCAAACACTGGTCCAACCATGATCAATGCTGTGCGCGTGAGTTTGACCTGACGGACTTTGCCCGCGATATCTGACAGCGTGCCCCGGATTATCATTTGGTCCGGCCACGTCGCGCGGTAGACCACAATCACCGGACAATCCAATCCGTAGTGTGGGGTCAGCTCGCGTTCGATCTGCTTGAGATTTCGCACCGACAAATGAATAGCAAGCGTGGCGCCGGAACGGCCAAGCGTGTCCAGATCCTCACCCTTCGGCATGGCCGAGGCTTTCATGGTCGTGCGTGTGATGATAACAGTTTGGGCGATCTCGGGAAGCGTAAGTTCAGTCTTCAGTTCGGCGGCTGCGGCAGCGTATGCGGAAACGCCGGGCGTCACATCATAATCAATGCCCAGCTTGTCCAGCCGCCGCATCTGCTCGGCCATCGCGCCGTAGATCGACGGGTCGCCGGAATGCACCCGCGCCACGTCCTGGCTGTTGGCATGAGCGGTTTCCATCTCGGCAATGATCTGCTCCAGGTTCATCGGGGCCGTGTCGATGACGCGGGCATCAGCCGGTGCAGAGGCAACCACCTCCTCCAGTACGAGCGAACCGGCATAGAGGCACACCGGGCAACGCTCGATGATCTTGAGGCCTCGCACGGTGATCAGATCCGGCGCTCCCGGACCGGCGCCAACAAAGTGAACCGTCATTCTGCTGCTTCTCTCTTTTTCTCATATCCGCGTGGGGTGTAGACCCAAGTCTTCCCGTCGCCGGTGTTCAAGGTTCTGGTTTTCGATGAGCCCACCATCACAAGGGTCAGCATATCCACCTCTTCCGCATCAAACTCTTCGAGTTGGCGTACGCGGACGTTTTCCTCCGGACGGCCGAGGCTGGAGGCGATGATGACGGGTGTTTCCGGTGGGCGGTGTTTGCTCAGGATCTCCATGGCATGGACAATCTGGTCAGTACGGCGCATGGATTTGGGATTGTAGAAGGCCACCACAAAATCGCCCTCGGCTGCCGCATGCAGGCGGCGCTCGATGACTTCCCATGGGGTCAGCAGATCAGAAAGCGAGATGGTGCAGAAGTCATGTCCGATCAGCGCCCCGGCGCGGGCCGCTGCGGCCTGAAACGCCGAGATGCCCGGCGCCACGACAACTTCAATTCGCCGAACCGTATCATCGAGGTGTACATCCATTACCTCGAACACCAGCGCAGCCATGGCATAGATGCCGGCATCGCCAGAGCACACCAGTGCCACATCCTTGCCTGTCGCAGCCAATTCCAGGGCTGCGCGGACACGTGTCTCTTCTGCACCCAGATCGTAGCGGTGGAGTTTCTTGCCTGAGGCAAGGTCTTCAGCAAGATCGAGATAAAGACCGTAACCAACCCAGTCGGTAGCGTCAGACAATAGACGCGATGCTTCGGGGCTGCGCCATGACATTGCGCCCGGTCCAAGGCCCACAACGCTTAACCTGCCGCGCGCTTGCCCGGTCTCTTCAATGATAATCGGAGCGGGCGCATTGGCAATCGCACAGGTGGCCCTAGAGGATTTCGTCTTTGCAACAATCAACTCGCCGTCGGGCCCGGCAGCTGCAAGTGCGGCGCCCTCGGCAACACCCGGACAGCCGACCTCTGCCAGAACGATGCCCGAAGGATTGGCGAGCCTTTCGGCTTCTTCGTTCAAACGTGCTGCCGGGAAAAACCGTGCCGGTACGCCGAAGTGCTCGGCCACTGCATTTACTGCGCGCTCATCGGACTTGAGGTCGATTGAGACCACGCAGGCGATCGCTTCGGATGCCAAATTGTTCTCGGCCAAACCAGCTTCGGTGAGCACTATGAGCTCTTCCGGTGCGCAATTACGTTCGCAGCCAACGCCGAGCGCCAACGACTTCGGGTGGTAAACCAGCCGCTCTTCATTTGGCTCAGCGCGTTTGACTGACGCTTCCAGGCGATATGATGCCTTGTCGTCCTGAGGCAGGTTTGCCCGTTCCAGCCATGGGAGATTTCCCGAAATGCTCACTGTCTCCCCGGCAAGCAGCGCAGCCATGACAGGCTTTGCAGTCCCCGAATTGGCAAGTGTCCAGCCTTCGGGAGGTTCATCAAGCGCGACCCCGAATGTAACATCTCCGGCCGTTGTTACGGCGGCATGGCCATCCAATTTACCGGACAACTCCCGGGCCAGATCGTTGGCGCCATGGTGGCCACCGAGCAGCGGGACAATTGAAGCTCCGTCCTCGGAAATCGCGAGCACAGAAGGTTCTGCCTGTTTGTCTGTCGTTACAGGCCCAAGCGCGCGAACGAGGATGCCAGCCGAACAGATGCCAATGATCCCTCTGCCGGAGGCAAACAGGGTTTGCAGATGTTCAATCGTGTTCTCGAACGAAACATCTGCTTCACTGACACGCTTGGCGAGCCCGTGGATTTCTCCGCCCGTTGCGGCCACAACTTTGCATGCGACCGGCAAACCGGATGGGCCCAGCACAATGATCGCCGGTGTGTTCACCATGCTTCGTCTCCGCGGTAAATGAGGATGGTTGAGAAGTAAGGCCGCTCGCCTTCAGGAACGTCTTCCAGCGCCGTGATCTTCTGGTTCGCGCCAGTGGCCGCTTCGATAATCCAGGCTCGGTCTGCAGCACTGACCGTACGCACGACGCGACGCACTTTCTCGAAATGCCGCCCGATTTTGATGATCACCGCGCTCTGCGCCGTCTTCAGTTCTGCCTCTAGAATGTTTTCATCCAAAGGCGCGGGCAGAACCTTCAAGGTGTCATTCCTGGCGGCCAGTGGTCTGCCCAGTTCTGCGGCACATGCTGTCAGAGACGTTACGCCTGGCACAACTTCACAATCGTGCACGCCAACCACCCGCTCGTGGATGAACATGAAGCTGCCAAAGAAGAAAGGATCACCCTCGCACAGGAAAACCACGTCCCTGTCGGCGGCCAGGTGCTCGTTTATATTCATCGCAGCCTGGTCATAGGCCCGTTGCGCAGGCTCGCGCTCCACCTGCATGGGTACATGGATTGGAAGATGTGACGCGTCTGCAGGCAAGAACGCTTCCACGATATTTCGGGCAAAACCCTCGCCCTCGGCGTTTATCGGATAGGCGATAACCAGAGCTGACGAAATCAAGCGATGTGCCTTCAGGGTCAACAATTCCGGATCACCGGGGCCAACACCTACGCCATAGAGTGTGCCGCTCATGATTTCACCACCCGCCATTGCAGGACCGCCATGGAAGGCCTGAGGCCTCGCATGGAGCCGACAGCTTCCAGCCGCGAGATTTCCATTCGCACCAGATCACCGCCGTGCTGTTTGTGATAGGCAGTCACGGCCCCCTCGCCTTCCAGGGTCACAGCATTGGCGACCATCGTGCCGACAAGAGGCAGCGCCTCCCAGCAGGCCTCAAACACCGCCGGATTCGAAACAGCACCGCCCAGAAAAATCGCAGATGGCGCAGGTTGATCTTTGAGCACCTCAGGCAGTTCGCCAGCCAGGACCTGCAGGCCTGGTGTGCCCAGGACCATTGCATTCTCTGAAATCATCGCCAGGCGCCCGGCATGTCTTTCAAATGCAATGGCAGACGCGTTGCGCGCAGACCTCATCCACTCGATCCCAACGGACCCGCATCCGGCCCCAACATCCCAGAGCAATGCGCCGGGCGTCGGCCCCAGCGCAGACAGTGTTGCGGCCCGCACTTCCCGCTTGGTGAGCTGTCCGTCATGCACAAACGCATCATCCGGCAAGCCAGGAACGCGCGGCAAGACAACTGCGTTCTGATGCGCCAAGCAGCGGATCGCCAGCGTATGAAAGTCCCCGAAGGAGTAGTTGGCGATTTCGTGGGCGGCGAATGTGGAAATGGTCTGGTCGTACGCTCCCATATTCTCCAGGACTGTCATGGTCGATTGCCCGAAGCCTCGGGCGATTAGCATTTCAGCGACCTGTGAAACGGTCGTCTTGTCAGATGTGAGGAGCAGAAGTTTTGCACCGGGTTGAATATGCGCCTGCAGTGCGGCGACGGGGCGGCCGTGCAGCGACAGAGTTTCAACATCCTGCATCGGCCAGCCCATCCGAGCCGCAGCTAGGGAAAACGCAGAGGGCGATGGCAGAATGCGCATCTCCTCAACGCCGAAGCTTCGCATGAGGGTGGAGCCAATGCCGAAGTGCATGGGATCGCCTGTGGCCAGGATCACAACGTGGCGGCCACGCCAGCTTTCAAGCTGCTGGATCGTCTCGGATATGGGGGATGCCCAAGGGTGAACTTCGGCACTCAACCGGGTGCCCTTGAGTAACCTGGCCGACCCTAACACAATCTCCGCAGTGTCGAGCAATACGCGCGCAGCCGGCACCAAACCGTCGATCCCGTCAGCGCCGGTTCCAATAAGGGTCAGCCACTGGCTCATCGGCTTGCTCCAGCCGAGATCGCGTTGAACGCCGCGCCAGCCATTGCACTACCTCCGCGCCGGCCGAGGACCGTTGCGAAGGACACACCGCGAGGATTGGCTGCCAACTCTTCCTTCGATTCGACCGCCCCCACAAAGCCAACTGGGAAACCAAGGATCGCCGCGGGACGCTCGGAGATCTCATCCAATAGCTCCAGTAGGGCAAACAGCGCCGTAGGTGCATTGCCGATGACGATGACGGCCCCGGGCAGGTGCACGCGCCATAGCTGCACGGCAGCGGCGGACCTGGTGGTTTCATGTTTTGCCGCCAGCAGCGTGCTTTGCGGGTCATTCAGCGTGCAGACAATCTGATTGGACGCGGGCAGCATGCGCCGGATGATGCCTGCTGCCGCCATCTCGCAATCGGTGATGATCTTGCAGCCATCGACCAGCGCCGATCGGGCGCTCTCGGCAATATCATCGCTGAATCGCAAGTCGTCGATGAGATCCACCATTCCGCAGGCATGAATGAGCCGCACGGCCAGCGGTTCGATGCTCTCCGGCAGGCGCGCGAGATCAGTCTCTGCCCTTATAGTGGCAAAGGATTTTTCGTAGATCACAGCTGGATCTTTCAGGTAGTTCATGACGCCTGCCGGACACATCCGCGCCGGCTACTCTTTCCGGGTACGCAGGATCGTGTCTTTCAGGGTCACCGGACCCAGCGGGTGGTCCGCATGCGGGTATGGGTGATGATGATGGTCATGATCGTGATCATGCGAATGGTCATGACCATGCTTTTCCGCCTTCAACACATCTTCCACCTGACAGGCTCCGGTGCATTCGCCGTCGCAGAGCGGGCAACCGGACCCCACACCTTCCACATGATGATGGTGGCTTTCCTGGGCCAGACCGACCTGATCCTCAAAACCCAACACTTGCGTGCGGTACTTGCACATGCCGCAGTTCATGGTGTTGTCGCCGGTGAGGATCTGCTCAGCCCGCTCCTTGAAGGTTTCCAGCACTTTGGGATGATCGTTCAGATAACCGGCCTTGATGAACTCGATCTCAGGATGCTTCTCCGCCACCAGATCCGCGTGCTGGTAGATCCGGTTGATCAGCACACCTGTAAACAAGAAATAGGGGAAAATGATAACGCGCTTGTAGCCAAGCTTGATCGCCTGCTCGAGCCCAGGTTCAACAAGCGGGAAGGTAACGCCGGAATAACACACCTCGCCCCAGCCGAAGCCGAAACCTTCCCAAAGAAGCCGCATGATCTTGTTGATGTTGGAATTGGCATCAGGGTCCGATGAGCCCCGGCCAACAACCATCAGCAACGTCTCGTGGGCAGGAATATCCTTGTCGGAACTTTCGATGGCCTCACGCACACGGTCGGCGGCGGCCTCCATCATCTTCGGATCGATGCCCAGTTCCTTGCCGTATTCGATCGAGAAGCCCTCGTGCTGGGCCGCATAGGTGTTGAGCACAGAGGGAATGTCATTCTTGGCATGGCCGGCCGCGAACAGCATGCCCGGCACGGCCAGCACTTTGGTGACGCCCTGTTCGCGCAATTGGTCGAGCCCGTGGCTGATCACCGGGTTGGCGAATTCCAGATAACCGTACTCAACCGGATGCTCCGGCATCAACTTCTTCAAGCCAGTCGCCAGCGTTGAAAACTGGTCGGCAGCCATCTTGTTGCGACTGCCATGGCCGCAAATCATGATTCCGAGCTTCTCGGCCATGGCAGATCTCCTTGAGGGCGTGGACTATTTCAAGGCGCGGCGGCGTAGCATGATGGCGCCCGCGGCAGCGGCGATGGTGGCTGCTCCGAACTCCCAGTGGATGTGGCCGGTAACGCCGTGGCCGGAATGAGCGAAGGCAGGTGTTGCGACGGCAATGGCGGCAAGTGCGGTTGTGATCTTGGTGAAAGTCATATCTGTGATCTCCCTTGGTTTCAATGATCGGGCAACCACGAAGGAAGGGCTTTGAGGCCCCAGCCGCCTTGGCGGCTTCAGTCTGACGGCAGCTCCGGATTTGGTCCCCGAGTTGGGTCGACCGCACCGGAATAGCTTTCAGTCCCTCACGTGGACGCTGTGTCTTCCAGTTAACGCGCAAGTCCTATGGGTCAGAGCGCCCGGCGTCAATGTGTTTTGCGGCACTCGGTGTCTGAATCCGCCACTTGCTTCAACAAGCGGGAGAATCGAGCTAAACGGGCAGTCAAACAAATTGAGGTGAAACATGCCAAGTATTGTAACCTTGGCTGAAGCCGACGCCGCCGCAACGTTTTACCCTGACATGCAGGTCTGGTTCACTAACCTGGCGACAGGCACGCACCAGGAGCTAAATTGGGTCAAATTCGTAGCCGGAAGCACGTATCCGCTCCACTCGCATCCTTACGAGCAGACCAGCATCGTCGTCCAGGGCCGGATGCGGCTTACGGTGGGAGACGAAGTCCGGGAGGTCGGCCCGGGCGACATGTGGTTCGCCTCGGCAAACATGCCCCATGGCGGGGAGACCCTGGGAGATGAGGATGTCATATTCATTGATCTCTATTCGCCCCCGAGTGGCGGGGACGATAGTGCTGTGACGTATTATTGAGACGTCTGGGTACGCGGGCAAGCGAGGCGCAACTACGAATCCTTTGCAATGACTGGTAGTTCTTGCTCCTTTTCGGTCATTCTGGCTGACTGGTAGACATCCACTTTGCCACTGAAACTTGCCTCTAGCCAATAGACCGGGCAGCGCCAAAAACACTCATCCAACTGTAGTCTACGCCTTTAGTGAGTTGTGCAATGTAGTGGTCTACGTCCCGGGAACGGCCAGTTGCGCGACGACTGGGCTAGTTGGCCATGCCAATAGCTTTCCCCCTGTAACTCGCCGCTTGCCAAATACGATCCAGGGATCATCCACCGTTCCGATGCGGACATCTACCCGCAGGCGGTCTGGATGCTGCTCTGCCAGTTCGAGAGTGGTCAAGCCGCTGTCATACTTGCCTCCCAACAATCCCTCGGCAATTCGCATAATTGAACTGACATGTATGAACTCTTCCCACCTCTCAAGAGCTACATAGTTTCTGGTCGCTGGCTGCAGAGCCAGCGATTTCGGGGTCTCAACCTCTTTTCTGGTGAGGACACCCAGATCCTTGCTGGGGGAAATGAAGGCGTCGACGACGTGGATGCCATATTCGAAATGGGCAGTGGCCACAATGTCGGCGCAGTCAGGATGGACGGCGACCTGAACCATGAAGTCTGCTCGACCATCGGCCATCATTTTGAGGCCTTCATGAAATTCGTCGATGAGGTGAAATCTAGCCGGCTCGATACCACGAAACGCTAGATAGTTGCGTGTGACCAATTCATGGTTGGTGCCCGAGGGCCCAAGCGTAACGAACACCGGACCAGCATTTGGTTTCATCTGGTTCATTTTGCTGTATCCATATGTTCTCCACCGGGGATGCTGGCGGCCTTGTTGCCTGTTTCCAATCTCGCCTCAGCCATCGCAATACCGCGTCCCACTATCGTTGTCATGGCGAGATAGATGATCCCGGCAGCAATGAACGCTTCATAAGGTGCGAAAGTATCGCTTGCGAGGGCCGTGGCCTTGAGGGTCAGGATGATCTCGTTTCCGTAAGCAGGCAGCGCGATGCGCACGGCCAGAGGTACTTTTATGGTCACGAATATTGAGAGCGGCGACATGCCCATCGATTGGGCGGCTTCTATGTAACCCTTCGTTACAGCCTTCAGTGCTCCTCCAAACATCCGTCCGGTGTAGGCACCGGAATTCATGCCGAGGGCAATCACGGCACACCAGAACGCATCTCTCAGAACGATCCAGGCAAACGACTCACGGATAATCTCAAACTGCCCAAGACCGAAGCAGACGATGAACAGCTGGACCAATGCCGGAGTGCCTCGAAAAATGAGGATATAACCTTCAGACACAATTTTGATTGGCTTCAGGCTGCTGATTATTCCGAGACCGATCGGCACAGCGATTAAGAGGCCGAGCATGAGGATGCACGCTGTAAGCTTCAGTGTGAGAACCGATACCAAAGCCAGCTTGGGCAGTGCGTCCCATATGATCTCAAGATCGAACGGCATTTCAGCTCCCCACCCATCCCCGCTCAGCGGACTTTTCCGCCTGCTTCAACAAGAATGTGATCGTGCCGGTGATGATGAGGTAGATGATTCCGACTGCGACATAGAAGGTGAACGGTTCATCCGTCGCGCCAACGGCAATCTTGCCTTTACGCAAGAGCTCTTCGAGACCAACAATTGAGATCAATGAAGTCTGCTTCGTGAGAACAAGAAGCTGATTACCATACGCCGGCAAGGCAATTTGCCATGCCTGCGGAAACACCACGAGGAAGAACCGGTGGAGAGGCCGGAAACCCATGGAAGAGGCAGCTTCTGATTGTACTGCCGGGACCGACTGGATTGCTCCGCGGAAGATTTCGGTGGCGTAAGTGCCGAACACGATTCCGAGCGCAATGACACCCGACCAGAACGCGTCGACTTCAACATAGTGGCTGACGACCGCGGTCAGCGTAATTGTTCCACCGAAGAAAATGATAAAGATGATCAGAAGGTCGGGAACGCCCCGGATAACGGTCGTATAGAGATCGGCAGGCCAAGAGAGCCAGCGGATGTTACTGAGCTAGCAGCTCCTACCAAACCAAGAACCATTCCGAGGATCAGACTGGCGAACGTGACAATGATCGTCAGGCCCGCACCCTGGAGGAGTTGGGAGCCGAAGCCGTGCAGAACGTCAGGCATCCGGCTCCCAATCCGATCATTTACCCATCACAGGGAACGGGAAGTACTTCTTCGTGATTTCATCGTACTCGCCGCTGGCGAGAACAGCCCCAATCGCGCTGTTGAACTTCTCACGCAATGCGTCCTCGCCTTTGCGCAGAGCAATGCCGGACCCTTCCCCGAGAATGCCGCCTTTGATCTACGGACTGACATAGCCGAACTTGTCGGCGCCCTCTTTCTTGTTCTTGAAGAACTTGACGAAATAGGTCACTTCATTGCCGATCATCGCATCAATGCGACCCGCCACCAAATCAAGTTCGGGGCCCTGCGTTGTATCGTACAACACGATTTAGGCTGTCTTGTCGTAGCCATTGGCTTCCAGCCAATTGTGCTGCGACGTGCCCTTCTGAACACCGATCCGCTTGCCGGACATGCCTTGAGGCGACGTGTCGGAAATCGAACCCTTCTTGGCGACGAAACGCGAAATGGAGTCCTTGTACTTGCGTGTGAAGGCTACCTTCTTCTTGCGCTTTTCCGTCATGGCCATGCTGGCAACGATCACGTCATATTTCTTGGCCAACAATCCTGGGATGATCCCCCGCCCAGTCCTGCGCAATGATCTCGCAATCTGCCTTCATCTGCTTGCACAGGGCGTTGGCGATATCCACGTCGAAGCCCTCAAGCTTGCCAGCGTCATTGACATAGTTCCACGGAAAATATGCGCCCTCCGTCGCAATCTTTATCTTCTCAGCCTGCGCCTGTGTCGTCAGGACGCTGAGAGCGAGTACGGCAACCAAGCACGCTGCCAAATCCTTTGGTTAAGCCTTTCACCTTTTCCTCCCACATGTTGAGACCGCAGTGTGTCTTTACCGCGGGCGCATTAGAGGCCTGACGCGCTTGAGTGTCAATTAGTTTGCATTTTTTCATTTAATGAAATTTCAATCCCGCTCGGTGAACACGGCGGAGATGAACTTTACGGGCCGCTTCAGAACCTTCTCCAGACCATGAGGTGCCGTGCAATCGAACAGCAATGTGTCTCCAAAATCCAGTTCGATTGACTGATCGCCATAGCGATACACCATGCCCCCCTGAAGCATATGCACCAGTTCGACGCCGGAATGTTGGAACGTCGGAGTTTCCACTGCTCCTTCATCAAGCGTTACAAGATAAGGCTCAACAAACAATTTTCCCGAAAGCAGATACCCGATGAGTTCGTACTTATGACCTGCCTTCGCGCCCTGCCGCTCCACTAAGACGCCCCGGCCCGCTTTCACCATGGAACAGTCACCTCCCTGCTCGTAGCCGGTAAAGAACCTAGAGACGGGCACTTCCAACGCCTCAGCCAGCGCCATCAAAGTCTGAAACGAGGGGGCGCTGGAGCCATTCTCGATTTTCGAGAGCATGCCAAAGGAAACGCCCGCCATTGCTGCAAGCTGATTGGCCTTTAGTCCGAGATCAACCCGGAGTTTGCGCACCTCTGACCCCACCGATCGCGCCAACACCGTCCAGTCAGTTCCATTCGCCTTCCGAACAGAACGTCCAGCACTAGATCCATTGGAGGACCGTCCGCCGGTACTTTCAGCAGTTTTTTCAGATGCCACGCTTGCCTCCCGGATATTCTATTCCCTCCAACGGACTTTAGATCAAGTGGAGGTTCCCAGTCGATTTCCATTGCTGGCACGCAACATCAGAACGGCTTTTCGCCAGAGCTTCCGGTTGGCTCCCGAAACTTGCCATTCGGTCAATGGCAGCGAATAGCGCTTTTCAGCCGACTGACAGCAGACAGACAAGATCTACAACCCACTCACCAGTTCGTCAGATCCTTATCCTCGCCATCACCCCTTTTTGGCCATCGCGGCCGAGGGAGAAGATGTCGAAATCGCCGTTCTTGCCGGTATACCGGTATTTGAACGGTTTGCCCCAGGGATCCGTCAGTCCGTTTTTCTTCTTGAGGTAAGGGCTTCCCCATTTTTCGACACCGGCGGGTTTTGTGATCAGCGCCTGGAGGCCCGGATTTTGCGGGGGATAGGTGCCCACATCCAGGGAATAGAGCTCAACCGCGCTGCCGACATTGTCGATTTGGATTTGCGCTGTCAGGCTTTTTGCCTTGCCGAAATAACCGATCAGCCGCGGCCCCACCAACGTGGCCAGCAAGGCCAGGATGCCGATGACCACCAGCATCACCAACAATACCGAGCCGCAGGCCCAAAGCAAGACAGACGGAAGGGCATCCATACCAAGCCAGGCACCGGATGCAGCAAACAGTTTCGCATCTCCGTAGCCGATACCATCCCACCCTTAAGGCGCCTATAGACCAAATTTATGGCCACGATTACGGCTGCCCCAACAGCTGCCGATAACGCACGCCAAACGACCCAGTCAAATTGAAACCACCAGGCGCTGATCAATCCGATGCCAATCAGTGGCCGCGTGAGAATGTCCGGCAAAATGCCATCAGCGATATCGATGGTTGAAAAGGCAATCAGAAACGCCGCGAGCAAAGCAGATAACGCCAGAACATGCGACTGCATAGTCTGGGAGACAACAGCCACGGCCCCGAAACAGACGTAAAGCCCCATCAGAGAAAGTGTTGTCGCTGGCTGCCGCATCAGATCAACCACAAGTGCAGGGGGCGGAAATCAGCGATTGTCACCAACTTCACGGGCGATCCGCTTGCGCGGTGCCTCGCTTTGCCACGCTACTGCCTTCCGGGTAGCCTGTTTCTTGGCAACCCTCACGAAGGGTTGACGGACAACGCGCTTTGATTCAGCGGCATCAAACGCCCTCGCGATGCGTTCACAACGCTTGCCTTCTCTGGCAAGTATTGCGTTCGTCCGGACGAGGAAGGTTTTGCAGCTCTTGACTCTGATCGACGCAATTTTCCGTTCAGCCCGCTTGAAACAACCGATGTAGTCCGACCTGTGCCTGTACTCGTGACGCTTCACAAACCTCAAAAATGATTTGAAGCGGCGCTTTGTGCTTTTGCTGATCTTAGCGCGCGAGGACAGTTTCGGCAGACGAATGACAAAATCCCCGCGGATCCTGAGCCCTTTGAGCTTACAGGTTTTTCCCTGATAGTACTTACCGTCAACAATCGATTTCGACGTGATGAAAGCATAGACCTGCTTGTGCCGAAAGAAGCCCGAGCCAATATTCATGGCAGCATGGAGTTGCGCATCGTTGGTACCCGACACGGTGTAATAGATGATCTTCGTTTTGTATTTCGGTGCCGCACTTGCAGAATGAGACGTCAACGCGACCAGAAGACCAGCAAGAAACACCCACGCTAGCTTATGCATTCGTTCGGTCCTCCCACTCTTGCCTAACAGATCAATTCCTATCGGAGAGATAGTTAGCAAACTGACGCGGATTAGGATTGTGCATTTTGTCACAATGGAATCTAGTGCTGCCGGTCGAACGGCCCTGCAACTTGCGGGTCGCGTGATGGACCAGCGGCAACCGGTCATTCCCCCAGAAAATGTCACCGCCAAACACACAAGCCGGGGCGCCAAACACCTGGTCATTCAGCGCGCGCACCATGACAGTCTCATACTGCGCAATGATCGATGGATCCTCAAGCCGCGAGATCAAATCCGCACCATCAAGCCCAACTTTTTCGGCAAGTTCACTCAGAACGTCCAAGCTAACAACCTTGCCTTCAACAAACGCAGCGCTGAGGATCCACCACACCATATCCCTGAACTTCCCATGTTCCCTGGCAATCCAGCACGCCTTTGCAAATTCCGGCTTGCAAGACCGTGGCGGCGTCGGTTCCCTGTAGGGCATGCCATAATAACTTGCCCAGGCTTCAGCATCGCGTTGCCGGAAGGCAAAGTCGTACTGTCCTGAAGGCGGCGCGCCCTCAAACGGGCTGATGCCCCTGTTGAACCTGTGAATCAGATCGCTGGTTGAGACAGGCAGCCATTCAAATTCACAGCCCAGCTCTTCGGCAAGCTTGTCCATTTGGGTAGTGGCCATATTGAATATCTGCTCCCAAGCCCGAGATAGAACGGATAAACTGGTTTCATGGGTGATCCCACCTTTCAAGCGTGTCCCATAACCGGTCTGGGCGCGTAAATCTCCTCAAGAGATTTCACCATTGCATCGGCGAGTTCAATCTCCAACGCTGAAACCGCGTCAGAAAGCTGATGAGGCTTGGTGGTGCTAATGATCGGGCAGTCAACCTTTGAAGCCATCCAGACCAATGCCGCCTGAGCTGGTTTGACGCCGAGCTTTCCAGCCACGCTTTGCACACGCGCAAAAATTCTGTAGTCCTGCTTCGTCACGAAATATCCGGCTGACAACTGATCCTTCTCGCCTCGGTTGATGGCGTTGCCATCCTGTTATTTGTTGCCGACAAGAAAATCCCGTGCAATTGGCGACCAGGGAACGAGCGCAACGCCTTCTGCCTTGCAATACGGGATCATGCCCCGTTTCTCCTCGCGATAACAAAGATTATAAAAGTTCTGCATAGCAACAAATGTGGCCAGACCGTTTGCTTTCTGGAATGTGCGCATTTGCACAAATCGCCAGGCCCAGGCCGACCCTGTTCGGGTCTGCTTCCATATCGAGGCTGGTTTTGGTGGCAACCACGGTTTCTTCACGCCGGGTGTATTCTCGCGGCACTTCCCCAGCATCTCTTCACTGGCACTGATCGAATAGAAATTGGAAGTGTCGAAAAAGTTGATCCCGGTCTCAATGGCGTCCCGGTAAAACGGTAGGGATTGTTCCTCATTGAGGATCCAGGAATGGTTGCCTCTGCTGGGATCTCGAAAGCTCATGCAGCCAAGACAGAGCGGAGACACCTTCAATCCGGTTCGGCCGAGTGTGCGATATTCCATAGGAAAACCTTTCGCGCAGCCGGGCGGGCGGTCTTAGCGATCAGATTCGATCCGTTGTTTCCGTTCTGTGTTGGCCTACGCCGACCGCTGAGGATTGGCCAGACGTTCAGCTTCCTTGCGGCGATACTCTTCATCAAGCCGCCTGGTTCGGGCCGATCTGCTTTCAGCGTCCTTTTTAGCTTTTTTTGGCGGCTGCCGCTGCTCTCTTGCGCGCTGCTTCTGCGGCTTTCTTGCGCTTGGCTGCTTCAAGCACCGCTTTCTTCTCAGCCTCTCTTGCTTCAGCTTCCGCCTTTTTCTGTTTTTCTTCTGGCGTCAATTCAGCAACGGGCTCCGTTTCTTTGGGTTCAGTTTCTTCAGATTCAGCTTTTTTGGGCTCAACCTCTGGGTCCTCCGGCTTTTGTTCAGCCGTATCGGTTTCAGGTTTCGGTGCATCCGTTTCACGCTCTGTTGTATCGTCCGTGGTCTTTTCAGCTTCTTTGAGAGGTACCTCGGCGGCCTTTGCTGTGGCCTCTTTCAGCTTTTCCACTTCATCCTGCGCAGCAATCCGCGCTGCCTCTTCATCTTTCAGGCGGCGCTCCAGCCATTCCAGATCTCTCGCTGAGTCCTCGACCTTTTTCTTTGCGGCTTCAATCGCGCTGTCTTTTTTTTCTACAGCGGCTTTCAATGCCTTAATTTCAGTTTTGAGGCGTTCAACTTCTTCAGCGGCTTTTTGTGCTGTTCCGACAGCCTGCTCTTTCTCATCGAGCAGCTCATCCAGCAGCGCCTGATCGCCCGTGTCGTAACACCCCGCAATCAATGCGGCCCAACCGATAGTGAAAACCAAAAGGAGTTTTTTCATCTGACTCGAACTCCTGTTCCTGACTCTTCGGTGGAGAGATCCGTTCTAACTTCTTGCATATAGAGCGTTACTGACATAGTTCAAATTGTACTCACTTTTCCCTCCCTCTTGAGTATTGGCAGGTAATCATGAGCAAACATGGTAAATGGGACTTCTGGATTGATCGTGGCGGCACGTTCACTGACATCGTTGGTCGGTCGCCCCAAGGCGAGATCAAACCGCATAAGCTCCTGTCGGAAAATCCGGAAGCCTACAAGGACGCGGCCATTCAGGGCATCCGAGATCTCATGTCTCTTGAGGCGGGCACGGCAATACCATCTGGCGAGATCAACTCGGTCAAGATGGGCACCACCGTTGCCACCAACGCACTGCTTGAACGCAAAGGCGACAGGATGCTCCTAGTCACCACCAAAGGTTTCCGTGACGCATTGGAAATCGGCTACCAGGCCCGCCCGGACATATTTGCCCGCCACATTATAAAACCCGAACTGCTCTATGACCGGGTGGTAGAAGTTTCAGAACGCATTCTGGCAGACGGAACTGTCGAAGCCGAGCTGGACCTCGCAGCCGCCAAGGCACGCTTGCAGAAGGCGTTCGATGACGGCATCCGCGCTGTCGCCATCGTATTCATGCATGCCTACCGCTATCAGAACCACGAAAAGGCCGTAGCCGAAGCCGCGCGCAACATCGGGTTCACGCAAGTTTCCGTAAGCCATGAAGTCTCCCCCCTTATGAAGCTTGTGGGCCGCGGCGACACGACCGTCGTAGACGCTTACCTCTCCCCCATCCTCCGCCGGTATGTGGAACAGGTGGCAAGCGAACTTGGCGCGAAAGACGATAACGATGCGCGCCTCATGTTCATGCAATCCTCCGGCGGCCTCACAGCTGCTGACCAGTTCCAAGGCAAGGACGCGATCCTGTCCGGTCCTGCTGGCGGCGTGGTCGGCGCGGTTGAAACTTCGCGCATGGCCGGGTTCGAAAAGATCATCGGTTTCGACATGGGCGGCACCTCCACAGACGTCTCGCACTATGACGGCGAATTTGAACGCGCCTTTGAAACCGAAGTTGCAGGCGTGCGTATGCGCGCGCCCATGATGCGCATACATACTGTCGCTGCAGGCGGCGGTTCCATCCTGCACTATGACGGCTCGCGCTTCCGCGTGGGCCCGGATTCGGCCGGCGCCAATCCCGGCCCCAAATGTTACCGGCGTGGCGGCCCTCTGGCCGTTACCGATGCCAACGTGATGCTCGGCAAACTGAAGCCGGACCTGTTTCCGGCCATTTTCGGCCCCAACCAGGACCAGAAACTTGACACCGACGCCGTCGCCGCAAGCTTCACCGAGATGGCCCAGGAGATCGGCGATGGCCGGCTGCCTGAAGAAGTAGCCGAAGGTTTCCTGCGCATTGCCGTTGAGAACATGGCCAACGCCATCAAGAAAATCTCCGTGCAGCGCGGCTATGATGTCACCGAATATGCCCTCACCTGCTTTGGCGGCGCGGGCGGTCAGCATGCCTGCATGATCGCCGACACACTCGGCATGAAAACCGTGCTCATTCACCCGCTAGCAGGCATCCTGTCAGCCTATGGCATGGGCCTCGCCGATGTGCGCACCAGCCGCGACCGGGCAATCGAAAAACCACTCGACCACGAAAGCGCCGACGAAGTGGGCCGCATCACCGATGAGCTCGCCCAGCTGAACCGTGCCGATCTGCAGCGCCAAGGCATCCCGCCAGCAGAATCCCGCACCAGCACCCATGTGCACTTGCGTTACGACAGCACGGACACGTCCCTGCTCGTGCCCCACAGCGAAGCTGTCACCATGCGCGAAGCCTTCGAAGAGGCTCACCGCAAACAGTTCGGCTTCACCGCTCCTGGCAAGACCGTCATCGTCGAAGCCATGACCGTTGAAACCATGGGCGGCGGTGCTACGGCAGAGGAGGCGGACGAAGCCACAACTGATTCTGCCCCTGAAGTGCAAACGACTAGTCGTTTCTTCTTCGGCGGCCAGTGGCATGATGCCAACATCTATGATCGCGAAAAGATGCTGCCCAGCCAGACCATCAAGGGCCCGGCCATCATTATCGAACCCACCGGCACCAACATCGTGGAGCCAGGCTGGTCCGCGGCCATCACCTCCAAGCGCCATCTCGTCATGCGGCGCACGGAAGCCCTCGCCCGCGCGGCGGCCATCGGCACAAAGGCCGACCCCGTCATGCTGGAAGTCTTCAACAACATCTTCATGTCCATCGCCGAGCAGATGGGCGTTACCCTGCAGAACACTGCCTATTCGGTGAACATCAAGGAGCGGCTGGACTTCTCCTGCGCGGTGTTTGACTCAACCGGCGCCCTGATCGCCAATGCCCCGCACATGCCCGTGCATCTGGGGTCAATGGACCGGTCCGTAGAAACCATCATCCGCGAAAACTCGCTGATGGAACCGGGCGACGTGTTCATACTCAACGCCCCCTATAATGGCGGCACACACTTGCCGGACATCACGGTCGTCACGCCTGTGTTCCATGAGGAAACCGGTGACATCCTGTTCTATGTGGCGTCCCGAGGTCACCACGCGGATGTGGGCGGCATGGCGCCGGGCTCCATGACGCCGCGCGCCACCTCAATCGAGGAAGAGGGCATTGTCATCGACAACTTCCGCTTGGTGAAGGATGGCATCTTCCTAGAAGACGAACTGCACGACCTGCTCACCGGTGGCCCCTGGCCCTGCCGGAACCCGGTGCAGAATACCGGCGATCTGAAGGCACAGGTTGCCGCCAACGAGAAGGGCGTGCAGGAGCTGGCCAAGATGGTCGACCATTTCAGTCTTGATGTGGTGATCGCCTATATGGGCCACGTGCAGGACAATGCCGAAGAGAGCGTCCGCCGCTTCATCGACGCCCTGCACGATTGCGAGTTCACCTATCCCATGGATCAGGGTACGCAGATTTCCGTGAAGATCAGTGTCGACAAGGAGAACCGCGCGGCGACCGTCGACTTCACAGGCACGTCCCTGCAGCAGAACACCAATTTCAACGCACCCCAGCCGGTCATCCGCGCGGCGGTGCTCTATGTGTTCCGCCTGATGGTGGCCGACCAGATCCCGATGAACGCCGGGTGCCTGAAGCCAATCACCATCAAACTGCCGGACGATTGCATGCTGAACCCCAAATACCCCGCGGCTGTTGTGGCAGGGAACGTAGAAGTCAGCCAGGCCGTCACCGACACGCTGCTCGGCGCGCTTGGCGCCATGGCCGCCTGTCAGGGCACCATGAACAATTTCAACTTCGGCAACGACCGCTACCAGTATTACGAAACCATCTGCGGCGGCTCAGGCGCCGGCCCCTGGCACCACGGCACCAGCGCAGTCCACACCAACATGACTAACACGCGCCTCACGGACCCGGAAATCCTGGAGTTCCGCTACCCCGTCGTGCTCGAAGACTTCCACATCCGCCGCGGCTCCGGCGGCAAGGGCAAATATAACGGCGGCGACGGAACCTTGCGCACCGTACGTTTCCTGGAAGACATGGATGTCTCGTTTCTGACGAGCCACCGGAGAGTTCCGCCATTCGGCCTGGAAGGCGGCAACGAAGGCGAATGCGGCGCGAACTACGTCCGGCGGGCAGGCGGGGAGGCAGAGCAGGTCGATGGCTGCTCGCAGCATGTGTGTGAGGCAGGGGACGCGGTGATCATCAAGACACCGAGCGGTGGGGCGTTTGGCGCGGGATAGATGCTGCAAGGGAGAGTTTGCCTCTTATACCAATGGCGTGATTGATTGTCTCTCAGGCCTTTTCAACCCGGCGGCTCTTTGGATCCATGCAAACAAAGGAGGATTTCCGATGTCTGCAGCTGTTGGCGGTCGTGATGACTATGATGCTTCGACCCTTTGCGGCCTTTCCAGGACGAGCGAAGATCTCCGTCAGGCACAGCGTTTGCTTTCGCTTGCTTGTGTTCATGACGGGATGAGCCGGGCGGATGCGGCGAAGGGGGTGGGATGGACCGACAGAACCCGAGGGACCGGGGGCACCGGTTCAATGAAGCCGGGCCCAAAGGGGCTGTTCGACCACCGGGTCCTGCGGTGCCAGATGCGAATGCGGCCCCGATGGCTGAACTTGCTGAGATCATCGAACCCGGCCCCTGCCTTGAGCATGACGCTTGAGCATGACGGGGGGGTCCGCTGGAGACGACCTGACCTTCAACGGGGGAGCGAAGACCGGTTCGGTGTTGTCTCTCACGAGAGGACCCTCTCCAGGCTGCCTGCAGCGCCCGGCTTTTCCCGCCTCACCGGGCGCCCGCAACACCCGGCCCAGGCCCCGGGTCAAGACCTGGGCCTCATGGAGGCTTTCAAAAAACGTCCCCCAAAGCCTTGCCTCCCCTTTGAACCACGGTCCGGCAGACAAGCCGATCGAGGTCTGGGTTCAGGACGAGGTCCGCATCCGGGCGCGCAAGGGGACGAGACCGCGATGGCCGGCCGATCAGCGTTACAAACCGGCCTGCCGGTGCGGCCCTGATGCTGCCAGGGTGCCATGGGGGCGGACACTGGAACAAGGAACCTGCCTCTCAAGGAGATCAGCCGGCCCGTTGCAAAAGGCGCTCAGGCCGCCGTCCTGATGGCCCGCGCGCCGGGGCATACATCCGGCGAGGTGAAGGGGCCGGAGACCCTGACCCTGATCTTCCTGCCCGCCAGATCACCGGGGCTCAATCGGGGTGAGAATGTCTGGCAATCTCTTCGGGAGAACGGGCTCTCCAACCGCTTCTTTGAAGATCAGGCAGACGGTCTTGCCGCCGGATGTGATGCCTGGACCCGGTTCATGAAAGAACCAACGGCAATCAAATCAGGCGCATCTCGCGATCGGACCCAAAACAGTCAAACCTGAGGACCGGTAGTATAATACCATCGCTCAATGCTCCCACCCGATGGGCCCATTCGCGCCCTCCGATTGAGATGACGCGCCCTGGTTGATGCATGAGGGTGTTCCAGGCTTGGCAGCAGTGATCTGCGATGTCGTCGCAGGTCTTGAAAACGAGGGTCGAAAGCCAGGTGTCCCGGATGAACGACCAGACGTTCTCGACCGGGTTCACCTCTGGTGCCCCTGGCGGCCGTGGGACGAGGGTGATGTTGTCGGGGACAGCCCATTTGGGTGAGCTCTGCCCTCCCGCCCGATCAGGGATCAGGAGGGCGTGTGCCCCGGCATCGACCTGTTGATCGATGAGCTTGAGAGGCTCAGCCATGGGGTGAGTGTCGCACCAGGGCATGACCCGTTCGTCGCCCTTGGCCCTGGCAGGGCAGAGGGCGCCGAAGAGACAGGCCCCTTCGGTCCGCTGATCGTGCGGCGCGCGGGGCCGCGTCCCCCGCCGCGCCCGGCGTCGCGTGCGTTTGTTCTTCTGACCCATCCGGGCGTCGTCCTGAACCCAGCTCTCTATCGGCTTGCCGCCCCATTGGATGCGGATGCGGTCGACGACGTCGCAGACGTTTTGTTGAACGTCTCGATGGCCTCGTCGTGCTGTGCGTCGTGCTGCGGGCGGGCGGAGAGCTTGGCGACCCCAATGGCGACCTCGATGGCGCGAAGGTCCCGTCCCGGCGTCTGACGACTGACCGAGACGCCCGGTTCCTCCTGCGCCCCCTGGGCCAGATCGACCCGCCGCCAGCGCCGTGCGGTGTTCGTCTGTCAGGATCGGCGTCTTTGCGGGCGCCTTGCGTGTCACCAAGGTCTCTGCGCCGCCGGCCTTGAAGCGCAACACCCGGTCCCGGATCACCTGCAGGCCCCCGCCGCCTCGCGGCGAGACCCACCGTCGAGGATCACCGGCAAGGCAAGAAGCTGCCGCGTCTGATCCGCCTCTTCGCTCTTGCGCTGTGCGAGGCAGGTCATCGCCCAGAAAGTCCGCTCTCAGTTGACCAGCTGCTGCCATGGAAAACCTCCCTTGTTTTCCATGGTGAAGCATGCCGAACATCGATTGGGACCCCCCTCGGAGAGCCTGAGCCAGTCAGCCGCAGTATAAATCACAAGGGCGAAGAGAACGAGCACAAGGACTTTGGCTATCTGCGCGCACCGGAAATGTCGGATGCGATCTTAGGCTTTTTGCAGGCAGGCTAGAAACCTGGCGATAATCGGGTTCACCCGGCCTGCGTCCAGCACCGGCATCATGTGGTGCTGGTCATCCAGAACATGCAATTCGGAATCCGGGATCGCCGCCGCCATCTTGGCGGCCATTTCGGGCGTGGACCCAGCATCTCGCTCACCCGTCATCACCAGCGCCGGACAGGTTATGGCCCCGAGCTTTCCGGTGACCTCGGCATCCGACGTCACAAACACCCGGTGCGCCTTGCGTTTTGCCGTGAAATCGCCAGACCGCATCCATAATTCCACGTCCCGAATGACGTCGGGATCATCAACATGATCCCGCTCGGTGAACCAGCGGGTCCGGCCTGATTCAACAGCATTCTCCACGCCCTTGTCGCGGTTCCCCTTAAACCGTTCCCAAACCGTCCTCGTCTGCTCTGGCGAGCGGTCGTGAACGGCATTCAGGATGATAATTCCGCTCAGCAACTCATGATACCGGGCGGCAAAGGCCTGGGTGATCAACCCTCCCATGGAAAACCCGCCCAGCACCGGCTTGCCTTGATCTGAAAACTGCTCCACCACCTCGTGCGCTTGGGTAACAAAATCGTCCAGCGTTCTCTCACCCGGCGGGTCAAGCGCGTCGCCATGACCAAGCATATCGATACAACAGACCCGCACATGCGCTGACAGTGCAGCAACCTGCCGGTGCCACATCCGGTGATCCACGAGCACGCCATGGATGAGGATCAGAGTAACAAGTCCCTCTCCACGGACAAATACCGGCGTTCCATTTGCAGTGCGGATCATCACTGAGCTGCCGCAACCTCACCGGCCTCAACGTCCGGCATCAGAAAGACTTCCCGTGCAAAATCCGAGTTCAACCGTTCGGGCGAATACCATTTGTCCAGGAGATTTTTCGATTTCAGATCCATGTTGCCTGCAAGGAAATCCTCATAATCATCAAACTCGCCAGACGACATCCGCTCGGCGATCAGGCTCATGAACGCATAGGTGATTGTTACATTGAACTTTTGCGGCACGCCGGCCTTTTCCGCCAACGCACGGATGTTACTCGCATACCGGGCGCTCGCCTCGATAAAATCGTAGGCACGAAGCATCTCGAAAGCGGCCCGCAAATGGTCATTATGCTTGAACATTTCGGGGTCCTGCTCATGGCTCTCAAACTCACGGGTGGTCTTGGAATACACGGATTTCGTCATTGATCTTTCCCTTCACTGAGATTGTGGCTATCGGCAGCAGTCCGTTCCAGATTGTAGACCTGTTTCAACTGCTCGATCTTTTTCAGGGTTTCCGGTGAAAAAGGCGGCTTGTTCTCAAAACTGTGGAGGGCAATACCCTCAAGCAAGTCGCCAAGCGAGATATCAAACTGCTCGGCAAGCCCTTTCAGAACCTTAAGCAGGCGCTTTTCCAACCGGACACCGGTTTGCACACGTTCGACTGTTGTTTTCATAATTGTTATATTGGTACATAGATACCAATTTGTCAACACTCAACTTCAGAGCGGCAATTGCGGAGCTAATAGACTGGCAGGAGACGTCGATAACCATCCGCTGCCAGGAAATCCTGACCCCAATCCCGCAGCACCTTTATGTGATGATCAAAATAGCGGTCGTCGATCCAGCTCCAGCCGGTCCTGTCACCCAGACGCAAGTGCAGTCCCAGCAGCCAAAACTCCCGAAGCGCAACGAAGATTGCAGTTGCTGCCAAATCCTGAGGACGGACACTTCGGTGTTTCTGGTACCCGGCCAAAAATGCCCTCGCCATCTCTTCGATTCTCTCTGCTGGTTGGCCACCCACTGCAAATGCCCACGGGAACACGGACAGCTCATAGGCCAATGCACCTTGGCCGCAGTAGTCAAAGTCAAACAATGTGAAGATGTCATCTTCCAAGCAGGCGTTCCCGCCATGCAAAACCTCGTGACAGAAACCCGTTTCCAGCTCGCCAGCAGCCTCAACAACGGCGCACCTCAATCTGTCTGCGAGCGCCTGAACGAAGGCCAGATTCTCTGTCCGATGCGGAATCTCAGACTCCAAGAGCAACAATGGTCGTTCCAGCAACTCCGGCAGATCGAGCGGAACCCGCGTTTTCATGTCCGCAATATCATCTGCCGCAAGGTGCATTTTCGCGGCAAGAGCACCATATACTAACGGGCCTCAGGTTTGACTGTTTTGGGTCCAATCTCGAGATACGCCCGATTTGATTGCCCTTGGGTCTTTCATGAGCCGGGTCCAGACATCACATCCGGCGGCAAGAAGGCCTGCCTGATCTTCAAAGAGGCGGTTGGAGAGCCCGTTCTCCCGAAGAGATTGCCAGACACTCTCGACCCGATTGAGCTCCGGTGATCTGGCGGGCAGGAAGATCAGGGGCAGGGTCTCCGGCCCCTTCACCTCGCCGGATGTGTGCCTTGGCGTGCGGTCCATCAGGACGGCCGCCTGAGCGCCTTTTGCAACGGGCCGGCTGATCTCCTTGAGAGGCAGGTTCCTTGTTTCAATGTTCGCCCCCATGACAGCATAGCAGCATCAGGGCCGCGCCGGTCTCCCTGTCTGCGCACACCGCGCCGAACAGGCAGACCGATTTGTAACTCTGACCGGCCGGCCATCGCGGTCTCGTCCCCTTGCGCGCCCGGATGCGGACGCGGCCGGTCTTCTGGCCGATGCGGGCCTCGTCCTGAACCCGGATCTCTATCGGCCTGTCTGCCGGACTGTGGTTCAAAGGGGAGGCAAGGTTTTGGAGGACGTTTTTTTGAAAGCCTCCATGAGGCCCGGGGCCTAGGGCTTGGGCCGGGTGTTGCGGGCGCCCGGTGAGGCGGGAAAGCCGGGCGCTGCAAGCAGTCCGGAGAGGGTCCTCTCGTGAGAGACAACACCGAACCGATCTTCGCTCCCCTGTTGAAGGTCAAGTCGTCTCCAGCGGACCCCCCGTCAGGCTCAAGCGTCATGCTCAAGGCAGGGGCCAGGTTCGATGATCTCAGCAAGTTCAGCCATCGGGGCCGCGGGACCTGGCGGTCGAACAGCCCCTTCAGCCCCTTCGGGCCTGGCTTCGTTGAACCGGTGCCCCCGGTCCCTCAGGCTCTGCCGGGCCACCCCACCCCCCTTCGCCGCATCCGCCCGGCTCATCCCGTCATAAACACAAGCAAGCGAAAGCAAACGCCGGGCCTGACGGAGATCTTCGCTCGTCCTGGAAAGACCGCGAAGGGGCAAAGCATCATAGTCATCACGACCGCCAACAGCTGCAGACATCGGAAATCCTCCTTTGTCTGCGTGGATCCAGAGTGCAGCCGGGTTGAAAGGGCCTGAGAGACAATCAATCACGCCATTGGTAGTAAGAAGACGCTCGTTCCACGGAATACTCTTTTGCGCCAATTTCTTTCCCGGACGCGTCGCGGAATAAAACGGCCCAACGGCATCCCTCTGCACAATCAATTCCTGTCAAAAGCCGGCCGTCCGACCTGTAAATTAGCTTGCCAACACTGCGCCTCGCTCATCAAGATGGCAGATTACAGCGACTTCCTCCTCAATCTGAGATTTCGTGCGCCAGCCATGGCAATATATGCGCAAGTAGAACAGCGCACCGTTACGCAGCTCGACCTTGTATGTGTCGTTCACCCCGCGGGAATGCAATAAGCAGCGACGGACCTCGCCTAACGGATACAGACTTAGAACGTGCTGATCCAAATCAGCAGCTTTGAGGTTCGTGTCAACAACCGGGAATGGTTCCAAAGTCGGCACAGCAGCACTCTCTCCCGGCTGTCACTTGTTGATTTGGCGCGCTGTTATAGACATTCACCGTCCAAATCAAGCCCACTGGCACCAGCATCCGGCACATCCTGCCGTAGAACGATCAAGATCTATTCAGGCTACTTGCGCTTGTACTCCATATCAACATCCCGGCACCATCAACATCAACCAAACCGGCGCCACGGGTTAGCCCCGGTGGATATGACCAAGCCTCCGCCTTCTCGATGAAAGTCACGCAAAGAATAAGAATTGAGCGGCCAATAACTTGAGTTGCTTTGGCCGTTTCTATTCCAGTTATAACCAAATTCACCAAGCGCCAGACAGCACCGACCGAGGAGCGACCACCAATCGCCCACCATAGGGCTGATCTATGATCGAAGCTAAGAATTTTCCTCACTCTTCGCGCGCATTTTGCCCAATTTACAAAACAATATTTCCCCGGAATCTCATCATGTTGCATCGAAAATCCTGTGTACCATATTCACGTCGAGGATTATTTTATAATTACGCTGTGTATTTTTGATGGGTAAATTTTTAATCGCCAATATTGATTTTTTAGGGTCATGCCTAGCTGAGAGGATTTTTCTCATGAAGCCATGGTATGAAATGAACAATCGATAGTGCAAAGGGTCCCGCATTTCAGAGAAGAAAATCCGCGCGAGTGTTCGCGACTTCGCCGCCAGTCTGACCGCTCTACAGACAGCCGAACCCAGCGGCCTTGGTCGCAATACTGTCAACAGGGTCTATCGGGCATTGCGCAAGCGCCTCCATACAGCTTGCCAAGCGCAGCGCCCGATGTTCGGTGTTGTTGAAGGGGATGAAAGCTTGTCTGGAGCCAGGCGGGGGAAAGCAAAGCGAGGAAGGGGCGCAGTCGGCAAGACAACCGTCTTCGGCCTCTTCGCGCGTGAGGGTCAGGTTTACACGGAAGTCGTTCCAGGTTGCAAAAAAGCCACTCTACAAGGCAGTATTGGAGGGAAGGCCGATCCGGCTTGGGTCCTCACCTGCGATGGCTGGCGAGGGGACAATGGCCTTGTTGATCCTGGCTATGGGCATTACAGGGTCGATCGTTCCAAGGGCACATTCGCCAGAGGCGGTGTTCATATCAAGGGCCTGGAAGGCTTTTGGGGGATGGCAAAGGGGGGTCTGTCAAAGGTCAAAGGTGTGCCAGACCACACCGTTCATCTGCCGTTGAAAGAAACTGAATGGAGAGACAACAACAGGCATTCCAACAGATACAAATTACGGCTAACTGACCTCAGACAAAATCCCCTCAGCCAAGCATGACCCAAACGAAATTATGTTAATATCGGAGAATCCAATGACCAAAACCCAACAGCAGGTTAAATGGCAACAACGCGCACGAAAGATCACTTCACATCTTCTCAATCCAGGAACCTGATTCAAACAAACAGAATCCGGAAAATGGGGCCTATTTGTTCTAGGAAAACGAGGGGGGCGGGCGCTAATGCACATCACCACGACAGAGCTTGTTACTTTTCAAAAAGCCGATCTGATCCAAATTGCTCCCGATAGATTGGCCCGCCTTACGAATGCAGGTGCAAAGTGGAACGCCCGCATATCCGCAAACAACGCACCATTTTCCATGCAACATCAGGACAGGGTGCTGGAAGAGCTCAAGACATCCAATAACATCGCGCAAATTGTCAAAATAAACCAGAACGAAAGCCCCCTCTACTGGCTCTACCAGCGGAAACACAAATCCGGGCAGCCTCTTTTGTCCGAACGCTAGTTCGTGTCCGGCGAACGTTTGCGCCACGGTTTCACAAAATCGCACATGGCACCAAAGACAACATCAAGCTGGTCACCAACGAGCGGAGGGGCGCGGGCAACACTCTAATAACGCATAGCTGCCAGGACACGCTTCAACCGGGCGATAGAGGCTGTGGACCCCAAATTCGCTGACATTCTTATCGAAATCTGCTGTTTTCTGCGGGGCGTGGAAGATTCGGAGACCAAATTTGGTTGGCCGCGGCGGTCTGGCAAACTGGTCTTGCAACTGGCACTGTCCGCCCTCGCCCGGCACTATGACGGTCAGTCCGGAAACCGCGACCAAACCCAGATGCCTTTCAACTTTTGGGCACAGGAAAACTACAAGCCGACCATCCCACCGCTTGAGTAACCTGCCAGTTCTGTTCAGGCTTCGGAGAGCGTGGCTTGGGCGTCGGAATGGATTCGCTGCACCATTGCCCGTAGGCCGTTCGACCTTTGCTGGCTGAGGTTCTGTTGCAGATCAATCTCTGAAAGCATCTTATACGCGTCGGTCTTGATGATGTCCGGTGCGCTTTTCCCCGAATAGATCGAGATGAGAATCGCGATCAACCCTTTGACGATCAGCGCATCGCTATCGCCCTGATAGCTCAGAACCGGCACACTTCTGCTTCGGTCTACGTCCGTTATCAGCCAGACCTGGCTTGCACAGCCATGCACCTTGTTTGCATCATTACGCTGGGTTTCATCAATTTCATCCAATTCGCGACCGAGCTCAATCACATAGCGGTACCGGTCTTCCCAGTCATCCAGGAATGAGAAGTCTTCTACAAGGTCGCTATAATTACGCATGGACAGCACGTTTCACTCAGTTTGAGAACGGATGAAACCCTGTCTTATGGCCAGCCAACGTGTGGCGCAAGCTTGCGATGTGTTCAAAGTGTGAGATGTTTGATGCCGTGAGACGATGAAAGGGCAGGACAACATCCCACGGCACCATGATTGGCCCTACGTATAGGTCCAAATGGCATGGCCGGATATCAGATTTCCGGCGGTGCTGAGTTAGGCTGACGGGACGAACCAGTCAGGATTTGGAACGTTGCTCTGCAAGCGACCAGTCAGGAATAACATCCTGAAGTTTCAACGTATTTTGTTCTTGCTCTACGCCCGCTGGCTTCGTTCCGGTGTTTGCAACCTGATTGATCAGATGATCAAGTCCGGGGCTTGAAGTCACAAGCTGTCTGATCTTGTCCTGATTTGCAGGCTGAGCGTTTGCGCTTGAAATCACGCTAGGCTCTGTCGCCCAATTATAGATGAGACGGACGCTGTTCTTGGCCTTGGCTTCGAACACATCCAGAATTGCGCCACTTGTTTCACACACACCCGGTTGCCGGGTGCAGAATTCAGACATGTCGCCGGCAACAGATGTGGCAGCGACCACCACCTGATCAGCCGAAACTTTTGCTTCGTTGGTTGGATGCCCACCACCTGGAACGTTGTCGTTGCCCGCCGGCAGCAATATGACAACTGCCGAGAGCCAGAAGGCAGCTCTTAAGATTCCCATGATTTTACCCTTTCATGTTCTGAAAGGCGTTTTTAGCAGGCACAAATTTCAGCCAGCTAAAACCTGGCGCCAGAATTTATCTCAATTTTGATGCAAATTTTCACCCCGGGACGCAGGACTCCGCGGATTTATCCGCCAAGTTACCGGTGCAGATAAGGTCTCATTAACGATGCTTGCTGTACTCTTACCGCAGAGAACTCAGTCTGCAGATTTCGTTGAGTTCCAAGAGGCAATAAGCTTTCTGCATTGGTTTGTTCTAGAGCCGAGTTTCAGAGGTTACGGGAATATGGACGATATTATCGGGGAACAAAGGAAACAGGCGATCATCCCGATTTCAGTCTCCCTTCTGAGCCTGGCAATCGGCATTGCGGTCAGCTGGAATGCGCTTGATGGACAAGTCTCCAACCGCTCCCTCGTCATCAACGAGCAGGAAAACCCGGCAACCGTCAGCTCTATCGATGAATTGCTCGCCCGTACAGGGCTTTCCGGTCAGCAGAAACATCCAAATTTCGACCCGAAGGTCGAGCGGATTCAGCTGCTCCTTAACAAGAGAGGTCTCTATAACGGCAAGATTGACGGGGTAACCGGACCGGCAACCCGATCAGCCATGGCCGCCTACCGGAAAAAGAACGGCATTATCAAGAACGATAATGAAGAACAGGCCATTCTCGACCACATCAGATTTACCCGTCAGATCAGCGCCGCAGCAGAATTCAAGGCACCGGAGGATGACGGTGTTTCTAAGAAGACCGTGGGGCTGATTCAGACAGGCCTGTCGGAACTCGGCTACGACCCGGGCCCCGTTGACGGCGAGGTGGGCGCCAAGACAAAGGACGCCATACGTGATTTCCAGCGTGACCGTTCCCTAAAACCAACCGGTCTGGCATCCGACGGACTCCTGATTGAGCTCCGCAAAGTTACCGGCCTCACAAGCCTGAACAAGTCCTGAAACCCCGTTCCTGACACAATGCGCCTGAAATCAGACCTATGGGTGTCAGCTTATCTGAGGCGTGCAAACCAGGCAGGCGCCTTTGCAGCAGTGGTCAGACGGGGCGACGGAGACGCCGGAGCCATATACATAAAGGTCAGCCGATTAAACGGGACTGCCGATCTCTACGCCCCGGCCATGCCTTCTCTCGATGATGTCAATCCTGAACGAAAATGGGAATGCCGGTTGAGAGAAGCCGCCGAACAGCACGTCGATCAAAAACTGCAGCAGGAGCAGAAACGGGACAGCGATGCCTGGCTCTTGGAGGTCGAAGACAGAAACAGCAATTCACAACTTTTGCCCGAAGAGATCGCAACCGAAACCGGTTGATTGCCGAACCTCTGCTCAGTTTTAGTCATTTATTAACCCTGTTGCAACTGTAATGGTGAAATCGAAGCTCAACCGGCATTGGGGTGCTGTCCTATGCATACCGAACAGGATGCAGAGATCATAGAATTCCCGCAAGCAGACGGGAACACGAAACGCAAACGCCGCAGGCTCGCGCCTGCCCAGGTCATTATCTTCCCGGGCGTACGCATCGAGCGCCGCGAATATTCCCTCGGCGACCCGCCTCCCCAAAACCAAACGCAAACGCGCCGCCCACACCTCAACGGCAATGGCTGACGTGGAGTAGCAAGCAAGTAAAGTTATTCGCCGTGCGGCCGGTATCATGACCTGCCCCCAGGATCTGCCTCGTTTGTCAGGAGGGTCTGTCACTGGGCAGGAGACAGATGATGCGTAAGAGCAGGTTTTCAGAAGAGCAGATCATTGCGATTTTGACGGAGCAGGAACGGGGCAGCCCGACGGCGGAGGTTTGCCGCCGGCATGGGATCAGCCCTGGCCCGTTCTGCAAATGGAAGGTCAAATATGGCGGCATGGACGTTTCCGAGGCCCGTCGGCTCAAGCTTGAGCAGGAGAACGCCAGGCTGAAGCGCCTTCTGGCCGACCAGATGCTCGATAATTCCATCCTGAAGGACCTGTTGGGAAACGGCTGACGGGTCCGGCTGAACGCCGGGCCGCAGCTCTGGACGTGCTGGAGCGCCATGAGGTCTCGCAGGCCCGGGTCTGCCGCCTGATCGGGGGCGATCCGAAGACGGTGCGGCGCAAGGAGAAGAAGACAGATGAGAAGATCAGACAGCGCATGGGCCAGATCGCGGCAAACCGGCAGCGCTTTGGCTATCGCAGGCCCGGTCCGAGGCTGGAGCGCGAAGGGATACACATGAACCACAAGAAGCTGTACCGGCTCTAGCGGGAGGAAGGGCTTGCTGTGAAGCGCCGGGAAAGGGGCGCAAACAGGCCACACAGGCATCAGAGCACCGCTGACTGTACCGTCACGGCCTTCAGAACGCTGGTCCCTGGACTTTGTGTCGGATGTGTTCGTTGAGAGCCGCCGTTTGCGCATACTGGCGGTGATCGATGACTATACCCGCGAAGGCCTGTGTCTGGTGGCCGATAGGTCCTTGTCAGGCGAACGTGTGGCCCGGGAACTGGACCGCCTGATCAGGCTCTATGGCAAGCCGGACACGGTCGTGAGCGACAACGGCACCGAACGCACCTCCAGAGCCCTCCTGGAATGGCAGAATGAGAGCGGTGTGGGCTGGCCTTGCATTGAGCCGGGAAAGCCAATGCAGACCGGTTTTGTGGAAAGTTTCAACGGGCGCTTGCGTGATGAGCTGCTGAACGAAGAGGTCTTTGTCGGTCTCGCTGACGCTCGGCGAGCCCTGGAACTGTGGAGATATGACGACAACAATATCAGACCCCCTTCAGCACATGGAGGCAAACTCCCCTCAACCGCGGGCAGCGCGCTAGAGCTGTGGGATACTCCACTCCCCGCGCGCTCGATAACAGCAACCAGATGATGTATGAGGAAACAGGATTCCCCCTATGAACACGGAACCCGTGGGGGGGCACGGCATCTTCTCACCGCGAACAGCGGCAAGGGCGACTTTCGATTTGAAGACAGATGTGGGGTTGCGGCGGGGACGCCGGGTCATGATGGTTCTCCTGTGCTTGGCATTCATGCCAGTTACAGGCTGAAAATCCACTCACCACCACCGTTCAAAATGCCCGAGCCACCTCTATCCACAGACTTTGACGTCACAGGAACGCGCCGAAAATCATAGTAATGCCTGCAATGAACAAAACTGCATCCATAAGACCCCAAAAATGATTCTCGTCGAGCTTCTCCACAAACCACTTCGCGAGCCATGCACCCATCATCAATGTAGATCCAATGATCAGGCCGCGCGCCCAAATACCGGAACGCCACTGCTTTGGACGAGAACATGAACAACGAGCTCATTGGCTTCAGTTCCAATAAACGGACCCTTCACCAATCCATGAGCCAAGAAGAATAGTGTGTTTATGGGACCGGTATTCGATACAATTCCCGTCAGAAACCCGATCAAGGTGCCCACGAAGAACAATCCCCACAGTGGCACTTTAATGCTGCGATTCAAAAACCATCTCCAGATAGGAATCATCGCGATGAAAAGACACCGAGAATAATATCCAGTAGAATCGAATCGAGCTGCAACATAAAGTGAGCGCCGATGGCAGCGCTCGGAACGGCGGGAATACTGTATACGCTGACAGCACACCAGTTAATGGCTGACCACCAAACCATAATGCGCGAAAAATTGCCCAGAACGGATGCGATGGCCATAATGGGAACGGCAGCCTTTGGCCCAAAAGTTAGAACCAGAACCGGCATGACAATGGTCGTCGCACCAGAACCGATGATTCCTGAAATGAGTCCAGCACCAAGGTCAATCGCGACAATCAACAACCAAGACATCGGATAACGCGTTCAGCCTCGTGATTAACCGAGAGATTGCAGGCCGTGGCTTGCGTAGATGTCGGCAGCTTGTGTAGATTGGAAGAACGCTTGGAATTTCTCACCGAATTTACCGCCGTCGCCGACCATCGAGATATGGTAGGTTGTAATAAAGCGATTGTGGTCCGGAAAATCTCTGACGTCTAATTCGATAAGATCGAATACATTAGGGAAAATCCGAGTATAGCGAAGTGCAAGATGAAAATAGATCAGACTGGCATCCGCCCGGTCTGAAGCGAGGATCTGCGGCACCTCTCGGTGATGGATGAATTGGCTGTGGGCCACCCGGTCGCTGCAGAGATAAGCTTCGATGTTGGCTGCAGGTTTACCCGCCATCTCGCCAATCGCACAGAGTGCTGCGGCGTAGACTTCGAAAGACGCCTTTTCTGTGATCGGGTTAGAAATTGCCAACCGGGTTTCCGGATCAAGAAGTTGGTTGGGTGAATCGATATTCTTAGGATTTCCTTTGCGCATAAGGATCGCAAGGGTTCTGCTTCGCATCACAGGCTGGTGCGGACCTATCAACCCTTGGCTATGCAGCGCTTCGAGTACGTCGCCCGGCGATATAAAAATGTGAGGCTTGACAGAGAGGCGTAGATTACCCACACGGATTCCGTCGCCCCTGAGCGCATCTGCGATCACACGTGGGGGGGTCGTTGCATAAAAGATATCTTCGACTGCTGGCTCTTCGGAGATGAAGGCTTGCAGCGTTTTTTCTAGCGCCATGTGATGATTGCCGTCCGAGAATACGCTGAGTTTGGCGCGGAGGGGATCTCCATGCAGATCAAGAACAAGGTTGGATCCGGGAACGTGTAATTCTGCCTCAACCTCGCTTGCCGGTAGGGCAGCTTCCAACGGCCAAGGAAGGGCATGACCCGAATACGTGCTCATCTGACTGCACCTTCCGCCTGTCTCATCCGGCCACCAGACCGGTCAACCATCCACAAGATCTAATATCCGTCCCAAACGTCTTGGGCCAACTATATGAATATGTCGATTTGTGTATCGCAACGATCCCGATTTTTTCATTTCCACCAAAGTGGAAGTGACAGTTTGGCGGCTCGCGCCAATCAGATTGGCAATGTCTTGATGGGTCAGGCGAACATTGACACATAGCTCGCCGCTACAAGTTTCTTCACAAGGTGGCATCGTTGAAACCCTGGCGAACCTGATCAGCAAATGTGCGATGCGGGTTTCTACATTGTCCGTGGCCAGCCCAACCAATGCGTGGCCAAGTGTTCGAACACGGGCTGAAAGAATCCCAATCGCCCGCATCGCAGATTCAGGATGGCTGCCAATAAAGCGGACGAAATCACCGCGTTTCACTGCGTATACGATGGTGGATTCATTAGCATCGGCATAAATTTCTCGATTGCTGCCGCTGAGCAATTCGGCAATGCCAAAAATTTCGCCAGGGAAACTGAACCATAGGATGGTTTCTTTCCCGGTCGACGAAACTTGAAACAACCGCACGCAACCCTCGGCAACAATGAAGACATCGCTTGACTGATCTCCTGCTCTAAACAGGAAGTCTCTAGGTTCGAGGCATTTCTTACGGGCAAACTTTAGAAGGTCGGCCGTTTCCTCTTCTGAAAGACTAGAAAGAAAATTAGAGTGAGCATCCGACCAGGACGCATCTAGATCCTCAGGTCCGTCGAAATCATCGAGGGAAGTCTGCAAACTAGCGGTTGACAGATTGAACGCGCTGGCCATTCCCTTTTTCCTTGCAATCAAATGGGTCTCATCATTGCATGATATTGGAATGGTTGCCAGATTGACGCAAATGAACGATTTTATCCTTAGCCAAGCTACTCGATGGTTCGGACTCAAAATTGTCATCTGGGTGACAATGGCCTTACTGTGCGACTGATACATTCATTTCCAAAAGCCTGACAAAGCTCCGTGAGCAAGCGGAGCAAATAAAATAAAAGCGCAATGAAAAACCAAATTGCTTGGAGGAAGCACTATGAAGAAGCTCCTATCGTTCGGCCTCGGCTTGCTGTTTTTGGCAACGCTCGCCAGTAGCGCAGTTGCTGAATACCCCACTCGCCCTATCACTTTTATGACAATGACTCAGCCGGGTGCGCAGATTGACCGCCTGACGAGGGGCCTCGCCCAGCGGTTTTCAAAAATTCTCGACCAGCCAATCAACGTAAAGAATGTGACCGGTTCACACGGCACAACTATGGCGGCGAACCTCGTGCGCGCCAAAGCTGATGGCTACACTGTTGGAGTCACTTCTCTGACCGCGTACACTTACGCCCCCCACCATGCCAAGCTGACCTACAAGCCCGATAACTTCGAATATCTGTCACTGGTGGCTTTGAATTCCTCGGGTTTCATTTCTCATCCGGACAAGCCTTGGAATACACTGAAAGAAGCGTTCGCCTGGGCTAAGGAAAAAAATAACGGCACCATGATTTCCATGTTCCATGGCGCTGATGACCGTGACGCCATCTTGCGCATGGCTAAGAAAGAAGGGGTCAAATTATCTTTGATCCCGTCCAAGGGCGGGCCTTCGGTGATCAAGGCTGTTACCGGCGGTCATGCCGATGTGGGCTATGTGGGTGCAATCCTTTACAAGTTCGTCGAAGCCAAACAGATCAAACTGATCGGTGCAGCGCTGGGTGACCGTCTGCCGCCACTTCCACATGTTCCAACCCTTCGCGAACAGGGATATGATGAACAGGTTGAAATGATCGTCTCGCTGGTGGTGCCTAAGGGAATTCCAGCTGATGCCAAGTCCAAGTTATTGGCAGCAGCTGACCAACTGGCGAATGACAAGGATACCCAGGACTTTATCACGGGCAACTTGTTAATGCGTCCCGTCAAATGGGGTGCAGCACACGCCAAGGAGACTGTAAAGAAGCTCTATACAACTTTCGGCGAGCAGGCCAAGGACAAGTAAGCCTCTCGATTTCGGGCCGGAGGATTATTCCTCCAGCCCGAACTCTGTGCAACATCTGCTGGCCGATGGAGAACTAGGCGCGTGTCAAGAATCCAAAGAGAGACTATTGCCAATCTGCTGATCATCGGTTTCTGTCTGTTAATGTATGTTTGGGCAATCCCGACATACACACCGGCCTATCCGGGTTACGGCGCATCTCCCGCGCTGGTGGCCTATGTGGCGGTCAACGTTATGCTGGCCATGGCCATTCTCTCTCTTGTCCGTCTGCTTCTTGCGCAATTTGGCAACAGGCCGTTACCGGCTGATGAGGCGGAGTTTCCTGAAGATACCCATTTGGCGGGGTTCACCCAGGTCGGTCGTGTCAATCTTATGCATTTAGCCACCTTCATGGTGCCCTGCTTCTTGTTGGTTTTCGCAATTGAGTACGTGGCTTATCTAGTCGCTGCTTTTGTTTTTCTTCTGGTATTGCAATACGCCATCGGCAACCGGAACTGGATCCAAATGATCGCGATCGCGGCTATCATGGACGCACTGATCTACATCGTTATGCGCTATGGCTTCGGTGTTCCCGTCCCGGGTCCTCAGCTTTTCTAAATAACAAACTTCCGGAACTTAATTCTATGGAACTGATCGCCGACGGACTGCTCAATGCCCTATCCCCGGCAAGCCTCATGTTTGTGTTTATCGGGGTCGCTATGGGCGTGATGTTTGGCGCGATTCCCGGCATTAACGGGCCGATGGCCATCGCTCTATTCATTCCAATCACTTATTATTTGACACCTTTGACGGCCATTGGGTTCCTGGTAGGGCTCAACAAAGGTGCTTTTTTCGGCGGCGCCATTTCAGCTGTCTTGTTACGAACACCTGGAACACCGGAAGCTGCGGCAACATCCTGGGACGGCTACCCACTTACACAGCAAGGCAAGGGGGAAAAGGCCCTGCGCATGGCGCTCTATGGGTCAGTCGCCGGCGATATTTTTGCCACTGGTGTGCTGATTGCCATCGCGGCCCCGCTGGCTGCCGTGGCGTTGTTCATGGGTCCGTCCGAAATTTTCGCTCTAATTTCACTCGCCTTAACCGTGATCGCTGGCATTGGCACCAACTCGCTATTTCGGGGGCTGGTCGCCGCCTGCTTTGGCCTACTTGTTGGTCAGATCGGAACGGAACCAGTTACGGCCTTGCCGCGGCTGACCTTTGATATGTACCAGCTAGGTGGCGGACTTTCTTTGATTCCAGTGGCGATCGGTCTTTTGGCCTTTTCGGAGATCCTGATCCAGCTTGAGCGGTTTACGAAAAAAGACGCTGCCCAGCATGCAGCCAATGTGTTTTCGTCCAAAGCTGAAGACCGTTTGCTGTCAGTCAAAGAATTTTTTGCGAACATCAAGACTTTGATCCGCGGTAGCACCATCGGCATCTTTGTTGGCGCCATGCCAGGCTTGGGCGCACCTGTGGCGTCGTTCATGTCATATGATCAGGCAATGAAACGCTCGCCCCACAAGGAAGAATTTGGCAAAGGATGCTTGGAAGGTATCGCTGCGTCGGAGAGCGCAAATTCGGCAGTTGTTGCGTCGTCGCTCATTCCGCTATTCGTTTTGGGTATTCCTGGAAACCTGGCTGCCGCCATGCTGATGGGGGCGTTCATGATCCACGGCATGCAGCCTGGTCCATTGTTGTTTAAGGAAAACGCCCAACTCATGTACGGCATCTATGGCTCACTCGTCATTGCCAGTCTCTTCTTAGCCGTTATAGGTCGGTTTGGGCTTCGGTTGTTCTGCAAGGCCGTGGAAATCCCCGCAATGGTGCTCTATCCCATCGTTATTTTCACCTGTGTCATGGGTGCGTATCTGGGTAAGTCGGATATGTTCGATGTTGGCGTGATGCTAACTTTCGGCGTGATTGGCTATTTCATGCGAAAGTTTGATTTTTCTTACGTTGCTTTTCTCATCGGCTTCATCTTGGTACCCGAATGGGAGCGCGCACTTCAGCAGGTCGTGATCATTTCCGAAAATAATCCGACCATGTTCTCTGAGCGCCCGGTTGCAATGGTGCTGATGGCACTGGCCTTCTTCGTCATCGGCCGGACGTTTTGGAAAAGCATCAAATCTGGAAAGAAAGCAGAACGAAGTTAGAGCCAGACAGCCACGTACTTCAGTGTCTCTGTCAGCTTACTGACATGGCTCACAAGGCTGCGCTATTACAAGTTTGAATACGAACCGACAATACAGGTGAAGATAAAAATGCCAAGCAACTCCCCCGGTGACGGCTGGTTCCAGCCTTGGATGACTGACGAAGAATTGAAAGAAAAATTGGGCGAAGACTATGCCGCACCCAAAGGGCTCTATAAGAAAACCAAGGAGATGCCCTTTCTCGGACGCGTGAGTTGCGAGACCACAGAGCTGACCTGCGGCGAATGGACAGAAATCATCCTTGACTATGAGGTGGGAGCGTCCGGCATCGCCGACGGCGCCTGGATCAAGGCAACATTCAAGTTCTATTCCGACTGGGCGTTGTTTCAGACCACAGACCCGTTGGGTGCCAATTACGTCTCCGCTGAATACCAAGCAGGTCCGTGTGCTGTGGGCCAAGTTCCAGCCACGGTACAGTACTTGAAAGTGCGCTTCGACCAAAAGGGTCATGAGCGGCCGTTTCAGAAGGCCATTATCGTTGACACCGTGGACGGCTATGTAAAGCCTGGCGACCATATCATCATCCGGTTAGGCGACCGGAGAGGTGGCGGTCCGGGTACGCGGGTTCAGACTTTCACGGAAACAGGCTTTCGGTTCCGCTTCTACATTGACCCCTTAGGCACTTCCAGGTTTTGCGATATTCCTGGTGACGTGGTCATTGACATCAATCCTGGGGCTGCCGACCAATTGGTCATGGCAGGGACCCGCATGGTGCGGGCTGGAGAAAAAGCGAACCTGGGCGTGCGGGCGGAAGATGCCTGGGGCAACGCCTGCTATGACGAAGACATCAAGTTTGCGGTCATAGCCACCCAAGATGGGAAGACGCTTCATGAAGGCACGCTTCAATCCAACATTGATGCCTGGTGTTTCGCCGAGATCGACGCTATTCCAACGGATGCAGAGGGCGAAATCGAGATCATTGCGTGGGCCCCGGATCGGCCTGAAATCAGCCCAGCAACATTCTATGTGACCGTGGACAATTCGACGCCAGCACCGCGCCTGTTCTACGGCGATCTGCATGTCCATTCGGACAACACAGTTGGCATCAACGACACAACATACAATCTGTCTTATGGGCGAGACATTGCTAGGCTGGACTACCTTGGGTACACAGCCAACGACTTCCAGATCACCCAAGACAATTGGGACGATGATGTAAAAATCATCGACAGCATCAACGAAGATGGCCGCTTTGTCTGCTACCCGGGCACCGAATGGTGCGGCAACTCCTGCGCTGGCGGTGATCACAACGTCGTCTTCCTCCACGGAAAAACGCCAGAATTTCCATTCGATGCAAAAAGTAAAATTGCCCGTTCATTCGAGTGGAACGAAGACATGGAAGGAGACACAATTATGCCGGGAGCCTGGCCCTTAGAAGAGCTTTGGGCCACATACATCCATGATCCGGAGGGTCATCTTATGATGCCACACGTGGGTGGTCGACGCTGCATCATGGACTGGTATCATCCGACCATGGACCGGTTGGTGGAAATCGGTTCCGCCTGGGGGCATTTCCCTTGGCTTTATCAGGACGTTCATGCACGTGGCTATAAGTTGGGTGTGTCCCTAAACGGGGACGAACATCGGGGTCGCTGCGGCGGCGGTGTGCCGGGGACAGCGGTTTTCGGTACTAAAGGCGGTGTCACGGGATTGGTTTGTGACGGGCTCGACCGGGCCACAGTCGGCAAAGCCTTGCGGGCCCGTAGGACCTGGGGCACCACCGGCGAGCGCTTGGTGGCGCTCAGCTGGTGCGGTAAGCATCTGATGGGTGATGAGTTTACTCATTCAGGTAAAGCCAAGGTGGAATATCGTTTTCTTGGAGACGTGGGCTGGGACGAAATCACACTGTTCGACCACACTGGAGCGATTGCGACGCGGAATTTGCAAGAAGAAGCAGGATATTCTGATGGCAAAATCCGGGTGCGGTTTGGGGGCGCACGGATCAGAGACCGCTACCGATGGGCCGATTGGCGCGGAAAGATCGACATAAGAAATGGGATCATCCACAATTTTAAAGGTCAGGGTTTGGAGCACAAAGAAGAAACCGTATGGCGTGCAGGGCCAACAGAAATAGGATTCCGTACGGATACCTATGGCGATACCGATGCTGTCGAGATTGACCTGTCACATCTTGAGCAGGCGACAATCAAGGTGTCCGGCCAAATTCACGGCTATGTAAAAGTTGGCAATCCTCTCGATGGCAATCCATTCGTTCATTGTCCTGAATTTGAGCTAGAAGTTTCAGGAGCGGAGCTGCTACGCGATGGTATAATCAAGAAGGAGCTTGGTGGGATTGAGCTCTTCGTCGCAGTAGAACGGATGGCGGCCACAGAGATGCCGAGAGACATCTCGGGCAGTTTCAAAATCGACGCAAAAAACGGACCGCACGGACATCGGCCCATTTGGTTGCAGGGACGCCAGCGAGACGATGGTAAGGCTTGGACGTCGGCCATGTACATAACGTTTTAGTCGAGGGTTAGAGGAATAATCTGACACTCACAGAGCCCATCTATGGCACTTTTTAACCGTCTTTGGCGGAATTGAAGAACGGCAACTATTGGGTGGGTTTTGTTGATTTAGTCGGCCATGAAGCTGCCTGGATGTGATGATTCCGTTTTCCGAGTGATTTGCACCGGAGAACGAACGGATGATGGGATTGCAAGCAGCACCAGACCAGCTGCTTCTGTGGAAGAACCCAGTGTTGCGGGTGCGGAAAGTGGTTTTGGAATGAGTGCGCGAGCGCCTTTCTGATCAGGCTTTTTGCGTTTGCTGCGGTGCAGGAAAGCTCTTTGCTGATTTGCGGAGGTTTTGGGCGGTTGCGGCGCGCAGGAATTCATCATTTGCGCCGCAGGGGCCGGGTAATCGCAATCTGCCGAAGCCGAGGAGGCGTTTGAGGTGGGCAAAGAGCCTCTCGACCTTCTTTCCGAGTTTCATCGAGATGTCGTATTGGCGGGTCTTGGCTATTTCGCGGGCGACTTGGCGAGCGACCTGGCGGGCCTCTTCATGTTCTTCACGGGTGATCTTGCGGGCCTCTGCTTTCGGGCAGCCTTTTATCTTTGATGGGCAGGCCTGACAGGTGTGCTTCAGCGCCTGATACTTTGCGACGCCCTTGCCCGTCGGACCGCGGTTCGGATCGGAACAGTTCCGGCGCAACTGCTTTAGCGCTTCGCCTTCCGGACAGAGCTATTGGTTGTTCTCAGCGTCCCATTCGAAATCAGCACAAGACCCTGTGCCATCCTTGCGACTAGCCTGGTCGAGCCCTGGGATGTGGGGTTTGATGTCGCGTCTCACCAGCCAATCCAGCCTTGGACCTGATCCCTGGGCGGCCGTCCGCAATAAGCTGCTCAGGATGGAGAGCAAATTTATCCTTGACCCGGTCTGACCTTGAGCGCACGCAGCCAACCTCAGCTTGTCGGATCGATCTGCTCGCCTCAACACCGACGATCACGCTGGGGTCAGTGTCAATCAGAGAGTTCGTGGAACAGGCAAAGATTGCAGGACCTTTACGGGCTGCTGTCCACTGACTGGACGGGTCGGAATGTGATGTGAACTCAGGCTCAACAGTCGTTGCTGCCCCAAAGGCGGCATCATCCAGGACTTCCAAATATGCCTTCACCGCACGGGGCGCCTCTCCTGGATCAATGGCGCTGCGATCCCACTCTTCCCCGGGCCTGGAGTTCTGTTTGTTGGCGTCGGCTTCAATCAAACCGCCATCCGCCGCAAAACGCTGACCGCTTGACAGACCGGCAGAAATGCACCGCGCTACGGTCATCTCGAAGAGGGGCCGCAGCAAATCACTGTCGCGGAACCTGCCATGACGGTTCCTGGAAAAAGTGCAATGATCCGGCACAGCGTCTGTCAGATCGAGACGACAGAACCAACGATACGCCAAGTTCGGATGCACCTCTTCGCAAAGCCGCCGCTCTGACCGGACCCCCAGGCAATACCCGACCAGCAGCAGGCGGATCAGCACCTCGGGATCAAGTGAAGGACGACCAGTATGACTATAGAAATCCGCCAGATGCCCACGGAGGCTGCTGAGATCAACAAACCGATCTATTGAGCGCAGAAGGTGATCTTTCGGTACAGGATCCTCAAGCGAAAACTCATAAAACAGCGCAGCTTGTGCTTCTTTCTTCGGTCCTGACATCGCCATCAAACCCCTCCAGCAATACAAGAATTGAAGCAGCGATCAGCACACCAAGCAAGAAGAGTTTTTCAACAAAATTAGCTCTTCTATGATTTCTGTCTTGAGGACCACGTTTCGTCCGATCATCTGCTGCGCAAAAGCGACCACTTTCTTGACTTGAGTGGTATACGAGCGGAACTTGCGTCGTTTTACAGCTCAATCGGGCGACCTTCTATCGAGCCTGAACTGATGATCCGGATGCTGCTGGTGGCTATTGCTTTGCTATCCGGTCTGAACGGCACCTGTGTGAGGAGGTGCATCTCAATCTGGCGTACCGCTGGTTCTGCGGTCTGGGGTTGGACGGCAAGGTGCCGGACCATTCCACCTTCTCCTTGAACCGCAACAGCCGCTTCCGCGAAAGCAACATTCTGCGCCATGTCTTTGAAGCGACGGTGCAGCGCTGTCTGCATGAAGGCCTTGTTGGTGGTGAGAGCTTCGCGGTGGACGCCAGCCTAATCCAGGCCGACGCCAACAAGCAGCGCTCATTGCCCTCAGATGAATGGAACCTGGACGACACTCCAGTGCCCGCCCCGCAAGCGGTGAAGGACTATCTGGCCACACTGGATGATGCTGCCTTCGGTGAAGCAAGCCCCGTGGTGCCGAAGTTCACCTCTCCTTCAGATCCAGCCTCCCAGTGGACCGGTGCCATGCGGGGGTCGGCTTTCTTTGCCTATGCGGACAATTAATTACCTGATCGATACAGACCATGCGGTGATCGTCGATGTGGAGGCCTAACACGCTATCCGTCAGGCGGAGGTCGGGGCCGGTCCGCACCATGATCGAGCGGACTATGGACCGCTTCGGCTTGTATCCTGAGAGCTTTGCCGGCGACACGGACTATGGGGCCGCTGACACGCTGAGTTGGCTAGTCCATGAACACGGCATTGAGCCACATATTCCAGTCTTTGATAAATCCAACCGCACGAACGGAACCTTCTCGCGGACCGACTTCACCTACGACCACAGCCAGGACCGCTACATCTGCCCGGGCGGCAAACCCCTTGTGCAATATCGTCTGCCATGGCGTCAGGCCAAGGCCAGGCTCGCCAAGGACGGCCTCTTGCGCTACCGCGCAGTAAAGGCCGATTGCGAGCCGTGTTCGCTAAAGATGCAATGCTGTCCTAAGGATTCGGCCAGGAAGTTGCTGCACTCCATCCATGAGGGTTCTCGTGACATGGCCCGCGACATCGCCCAAAACCAAAGCCTATGAGGTTTCCTGCCGGAAGCGCAAGAAGGTGGAGATGCTGTTCGCCCACCTTAAGCGCATCCTGAAGCTGGGCCGGCTGAGATTACGCGGACCAAACGGCGCAAAGGACGAGTTCCTGCTCGCCGCCGCCGCCCAGAACCTCAGAAAGTCCGCCAAACTCAGACCCGTACCCGCCTATGGCTCAACCGGCATGACCCAAAGCACCCCGACAAGCCGAAAACCACCGACCTTATCAGCCCAACTAGGTTGAGCGAGAAATAAAATGTCTGCTCCCACCACAAGCGGACACCAAAAACTGGGCTATCGCTGACTAAATCAACAAAATCCACTCAATAGTTGCCGTTCTTCAATTCCGCCAAAGACGGTTAAAAAGTGCCAATAATCGCCGTTTGAACACTGTGATCCGCGGAAACCAAAGATTTACGCCAGAGCGAACGATCAGTGACTGCGCGACGTTTGCTCTACGCCCCAAACTTTCCGCCGCTTCGAATGAGCGTTATGGCTCTGAGAAAGAATTGAACACACAGTGCCAGTGCACCGTCTCATTCCTTTATTGATCCATGAATGCCTAGCGCGGGGAACCTGGTCTCTTCGACATGTTTTGCTCGCATATGGCGAGGACAGAAGAGTAGGTCGAAACACAATATGGAACGCAGAACGTCAGAAGGACCTTCAGCAGCGTAATGAAATCAACATCACGCAGCAAAATGCGGTCCCCATGATTGACAGTAGCCAAGATAATGCCAACCACTATCGCGACGTGAGTAGCCCGTTTCACCACGGACGCGCTCACAGCAATTTGCCAAAGCCGTTGATAGGTACCCTTGCTGTCTAGCGGATTGTTCATCGAAAGGAACTTGTGCAATCCATAAGCGCGATTGCAGCGTGTCTGAGAGTCTGGTTCAAAACTATTTCAGGGTTTTCCTGCCCTTGCGAGATGTCTGGTGACGCGTCGGATGTGTGCGATGGTGATCCGGGCCGCCGCGCTTGCGATGGATTTTTCCCGGTCTTTTGACAGACGGCGGCATCGTCCGAGCCAGGCAAGGGTGCGTTCGACGACCCAACGGCGGGGGAGACCCTTGAAAGCCCCCGGCTATGTGGGAGCGTTTGACGATCTCAACGGTCCAGCGCCCGATGGCTTTCAAGGCGTCGCGCAGCTTTGGCCCGGCCTGGCCGCCATCGGCAAAAATAGGGCGCAACATGGCAAACCGCACGGCCACGGCTTTCAGCACATCCGGCGCACCGTCCCGGTCCCGGATCCCGGCACTGTGCCCCACCCATCCGACCAGCAAGCCAAGCGTGTCGGTGACGACAGGGCGCTTGCGACCCTTGATCCGCTTGCCCACGTCATAGCCGGTAACCCCGCCCCTTTCCCTGGCTTTCACGCTCTGGCTGTCGAGGATACCGGCGGGCGGGCGGGCCTTGCGACCCTCGGCCAGACGCGCCATCCCGACAAGCGCGCGGGTCATCTCGTCCAGTCGTCCGTCAGTGCGCCAGCCCTGAAAATACCCCCGCACCGTCGAAACCGGTGGAAAGGCGTTCGGCAACAGCCGCCACTGGCAACCGGTTGTCGCAATGTAAAGGAGCGCATCGAACACAGGGCGCAAGGTCGGTCTTGCGCGGCCGGCCGGTGGACGTGTGCGACAGCATCAAAGGTTCACTGATCACCCCTTCCGCGGCGGGCAGGTCGCTTGCATACCTGCCGCCCGTTCGGGCATGTTGGCGGCGAGTGAGGTCGGTCCAGGCCATCGTGATCTCCATTCAGTTTCACAAGCGAACAGAACCACAACCGGCTGAATTCACTCAACCAGTTGCAAATCAGAACTCTGAGACCGTGCTGCTGGCAGAAAATGCAATTGGCTATGGCAAATACCCGAAGCTGATTGCGTGATGGTGCCGGAAACCGCTCGCCTTATCTGAGAAGTTTCCAGTGCGAATGCTTGTAGGATTTTCCCTCGGGCACGCTGTCAAGTTGGAACTTAGTTTGGAGCCTCGACCTCTGCGATGTAGTCGTGGTCTTCACCTAAGTGAACAAGCCCAGTGTTATGCCCGCCATGCGCTTCTGTTTCCTTAAGAACGGCTGTTCTGCGTGTGAAGGTTACCTCCAGCTCACCTCCAAGAACTTTCCTGATTGTCTCGTACTGCCACTCGCTGACTTTCCGTGCTGCGGTGCGTTCAGAAATTCTCTCAAACCACGCCCTGATCCTTGGGTGTTTGTTCCAAACGGTGTCGGGAATTATGCCCCCAGCCTCATGAGACACAAACTCATGAAATGCAGCAAGGTCCCCGTACGTTATCTCGTTACCGCAGACGTAGTCATCTTCTTTCATCCAGTAATTTTCGAGAAGGTCCATGGACTCATAGAGCAAATGCTTGCCTTTACGCACTTCAGCAGTGAAGTCTTTTCGGCTCCATAGATCATGGGCGCGAAGATCGTCCAGTGAAACGCTCCTCCACTCAGGCGAAGTGTGTAGGCGTACCATTGAACGAACATGTTGATCCGCGCGCGTTCCTCCAGCGAGTTTCCAAACCAATGATCTGCGCAGTCGTATTTTTCGTTGAGATAGCACCCGATCACCACATTTTCCCAAACTCTGAGGTCACCGTCACAAAGAATTGGAACCTGCCCTGTTGGATTGTACTCATCCCTGAACTCTTGTCGCTCATTAATGTTAGTCGTGATGTCGATAACTTCTTCCTCGTAGCGGCCATCTACAATCTCTTCAACGTCCACCAATCCTCGAGACCTTATCAAGAACTGGCACATGAAATTGGGACTGGACACCCGGGGCGGAGTTACCTTCGTGCGCCATTCAAATTATCCGGAAAATGAAGCGGGAAATTTTCGCGAGAACCCCCATTGGCGGAGCTACATGACCGCTGAACTTCTCAAGCAAATGGCGTTGCAATCTGGGTTCGACTGGATCAATCAAACACAAATTAACTGGGGACACGCAGAAAAACTAGATTGCTTGAGTCTAATGGGCAAGAACAAGCACAAGTTGCAGCATCGGGTGTCATAACCTGGCCAATCAATTACCCCATAATTTCTGCCCCGCTCCGGTTTACGTTTCCACATTGTCAAAATGAATCATGCCGCCTGTGGCGGGTGCAATTCATCCAGCAACTTTGACTTCCCGTCCGACTGCACGATCTGCAAGTGGTAGCGCTTAAGCGCGCGGGGGTGCCGGACGCCGCAGGAATGCGAGATGATGCCGACGCCGTAGCGGATCTTCTTTACAAAATTGTACAATCGGTGCGATTTCTCCTCGGGATCGAGCCCTTTCTGGAGCCACCTGTCGTGAGTGGTGATCCCTGTGGGACAGGTGTTCCTGTTGCACTTCATGGCCTGGATACAGCCAAGAGAGAACATGAACCCGCGCGCAGACACAACAAAATCGGCGCCGGCACAATAGGCCCACGCTACATCCGCGGGCGAGATCAGTTTGTCGGAACAAATCACCCTGATGCGGTTCCGCAGACCATGCTTGACCAGAATATCCACCACCATTGGCAGGGATTCCTTCACGGTCAGACCGCAATTGTCCATCAACGGCATTGGCGCTGCGCCCGTTCCCCCGTCCCCGGAATCAACCGTGATAAAATCCGGAGCGCTTTCCAGCCCGCGCTCGTGTATTTCCTTGCACAGGCTCTCCAGCCAACCATAGGCGCCAATCACCGATTTGAACCCGGTGGGGAGACCACTGATGTCCCGGATTTTCCCGACCATGTCGAGCAAGTCGCCAATCGAGTCCACTTCCGGATGCCTGTTAGGGGAAATCAAGGCCTCATTTTGCTTGATTCCACGAATTTTTGAGATTTCAGCAGTCACCTTTTCGGCGGGAAGTATGCCGCCCTTACCTGGTTTTGCGCCTTGGCTACGCTTGAGCTCGATCATCTTGATCTGCTCATGCGCGGCAACTTCTTTTAGCTTCTCTTCGCTGAGATCACCATCTTCCGTACGCACGCCATACCTGGCGGTCCCCAACTGAAAGAGGATATCGCATCCTCTGTCTGGTTGATGTTGATGAAAAACAGGATCACTGCCATCAGAACAACCACACCAATGATGAAGACAAAAAGCAAAGAGAGGAACTCCGGGCTCCCCATGGTCAGATCGGCAAAAAGGCCCATAACATGCTCCAATATGCTCAGTATGCGGAACCATTAACACTGCACCATTTCCCATCAACGCAAATCTATGTCAGAAGAATATCATCCATGGAGAAGTCCCATGAGGCGATTCACATTTGCGGGCGTGCCGGTCAACAGTTCCGGCAAGACTGGAGGCGCTGACCAGGCCCCTGTAGCCTTGCGAGATCTCGGGCTGGTATCGGCAATCGACGCTGATGATGTGGGCGATCTGGACACGCATATTCGCGGAAACAAACGGGATTCAGACAGCAGGCTTGTTGCCCTTGATGGCATCATCGAGGCAACACTTGTCCTGCGCCGGCGGGTTGGTCGCTTAATCGAGGAAGGCAAAACCCCATTTCTCTGTGGTGGATGCAGCGCTCTGTTGGCCGGGGCTTTTGCCGGTGCAAATGACGCATCACCCGGCAGGCACGGTCCTGGGCTAGCATATGTAAGCGGGCATATGGATCTGCATGATGGGGACACCGCACCTGCAGGGCACGGCGATGAAATGGTGCTCGCAACCTTGTTGGGACACGGACAAAGAGCTTGGGGGTTGATGCTGGGCGACCCAGCGCCCTTAAACCCGGACGACACAATTCTGATCGGTTGTCGTGACCGCGAAGAAACAGAACAGCGCGGCGCCCTTTTGCCATCAGACTTTCAGCCGCATATCACTGACTATGGGATAGGCTATATCCGCGAGCACGGAACCGCGATGACAGGACGGGCTGCTGCCGCCAGGCTCTCTGGCGCTCCGGGCAGCTTTTGGCTGCACATAGATATGAGCATGCTGGATGAAATCTGCTTCCCTGCCACCTGTGCCCTCATGCCAGGCGGGTTGGATTGGAATGAAGTGGTGGCGCTCCTTAGACCTTTGGTGACATCCAGCGCCCTGGCAGGCTTGAGTGTATCGGGCTACAGCCCCGACCGGGATGAAGGCTCTTCGTGCGGCCTCCACCTCGTCGACATGTTCCGTTCGCTCTCGCATTAGATCTCACAAGTGGCGGCGGCAATCCAACATGGCGATCACCCTGCGTTTTCTTCAGCAAACGGACCTGGCTCTATTGCTCGCGTGGCTAAACAATCGACATATGCGTCCATTCTATATGCAGGAAACAATCTCCGCTGAGGAGGTAGAAAGAAAGTTCACACCCCCGGCTTGACCGGAGAGATGCCGTTACATCGGTTATAGCCTTGGAGAATAACCAGCCGTTCGGCCATATGCAGTGGTATCTGAACCGTAGTTTCCCCGATTATGGCGCAGCGACGATCGACGTAGGCCAAGGTGTCAGCATCGACTACTACATTGGGGAACCAGCCTACCTTGGCCGCGGTCTTGGTTCAAAAATGTTAAGCGTCCTCGTTGAACAGGCCAAACCAGTGCTCGATCAGCCGGATCGCTTGTTCTGCATAGGTCACGCAAACGAAAACCTTCGCACGATCCGATGCTCTAAGAGGGCCGGCTTTGTGGAGCTCAAGTCATTTGAGGAGAAAGGCATCGCATCAACGCTTTTCACGCGCGATGAAAGGGCCACTTGAACCCATTGCTGTAAGTTTAACGGAATGCCCGGCATTTCGATGGCCGTCTTCATACGGTCTTACAGTCTCTGTGAGATATTGAAACCTTGACCCCTGATCGAATCCGGCGGGCAAAAGCAAGAAAAAGACCTCCCGTTCACGGCCGTAAAAGGGGTCATCGAAAGGAGGCTGCATATGAACAACCGCTTATTGCTCAAAACACTTTGCGCTCTGTCAGGCGCCTCAATCCTTGCTGTATCTGCCTTTTCGACAGCAGCAGCTGCCGCAGGACCGGTCTGCACGGACCGCTTCGCACTGGTGAAAGGTTTGGGAACAAAATTTCAGGAACACCAGCACGGACTAGGCATCACATCCGCCAATCAGGATGCTTTGGAGTTTTACGCTTCGGAGGCCGGCTTCTGGACGATCATCGTAACGACCACGACCGGGCAATCCTGCATCCTAGCGACCGGCCGTCCCTGACAGAGTTCGCCAATGTTAGCCGAAAGTCCTGACGCTATAAGTCAGTACGCGCTTAATCAGAATGGGGCCCGGCCTGAGCGCGCTCAACGATATTTGGTGTCGCAGCCGATTTTGCGATGTCTGCCCCGGTCTCTGCGCGAAATCCGGTGCCCAGCGTGAAACCTGCATAGGCCGCAACCCATGCACAAGCCAGCATACCGGTGGCGGCAGGCACATATTGCTTGATGTTTTCCATACTCATGACCTCCTCAAGCTTGAACCCACATGGTGGCAGGCCGATGGTAAAGACCGAGTTAATCCCGAAGCTCTGGGACGCAGGCATCCCTTCGTGAAATTTAGTCAACTTTCAAAGTTCAAATCCGTTTGCGTTTTCATCGGCGTAGATCCAAACAGGCAAGACAGTTATTCTTAGAGGGAAGTTCGATGAAAGTTGGTTTTATTGGCCTAGGGAATGTGGGGGCCAAGCTGGCGGGCAGCTTGCTTCGAAATGACTTCGACCTGACCGTCAGGGACATCGACCGTGACGCCGCGAAGACTTTGGTAAGTGGCGGCGCCGTTTGGGCCGACTCCGGCATTGAAGTCGCCCAGGCCTGCGATCTGATCATCACCTGTCTCCCCTCGCCTGCGGTGTCAGCCGAAGTTATGGAGGCTGAAGATGGCGTGATTGCTGGATTGTCCAAGGGCAAGGTCTGGCTTGAGATGAGCACGACGGATGAGGCCGAAGTCAAACGCCTTGGAGAACTGGTGGCCACCAAAGGGACCATCGCCCTCGACAGTCCGGTCTCCGGCGGTTGCCACAAAGCCTCGACCGGCAACATCTCGATCTTCGCGGGCGGAGATCGCGAAGGGTTCGAAAAGGCACTGCCCGCGCTCCAGGTGATGGGCCGTGATATCCTGCACACCGGCGCCCTCGGCAGCGCGTCCGTCCTGAAGGTCATTACCAACTATCTCGCAGGCGTTCAGCTCGTCTCAACCGGCGAGGCTTTCATGGTTGCAAAGAAGGCAGGCGTGGACCTCGGCACCGCATATGAAGCCATCCGGATTTCTTCTGGCAATTCATTTGTTCACGAGACGGAAGGCCAGCTCATCCTCAATGGCAGCTACAACATCAACTTCACAATGGATCATGAGGTGAAGGATCTCAGCCTGTTCGATGAACTTGGCCAGAAGCATAATGTGCCCCTGGAGCTTTCGCCCCTCTGCGTCAAGATCATGAGGGACGGGCTGAAACGCTACGGCCCGCGCGTCTGGTCATCCATGGTCGTCAAGCGGCTGGAAGACGATTGCGGTGAAGACCTCAGAGCCGAAGGCTTCCCGGATATACTCACAGATCAGGAGCCGGATGTTCAAGGAGCGGAAGTCAAAGTGAGGCGCAACTGAGCCGCATGCCAAGCTTGCTGACCATGTTTCAGGTGGACGCATTTGCCGACGGCTTGTTCGCCGGCAATCCGGCAGCCATGTTGATTCTGGATGCCCCACTAGACGGTGGACTGATGCAGGCCATCGCGATGGAGAACAATCTGTCAGAAACCGCTTTCGCTGTCCGGAATGGTGAGACTAATACCATCGCTGATCCCACCCGATGGGCCCCTTCGCGCCCTCCGATTGAGATGACGCGCCCTGGTTGATGCCTGAGGGTGTTCCAGGCTTGGCAGCAGTGATCTGCGATGTCGTCGCAGGTCTTGAAAACGAGGGTCGAAAGCCAGGTGTCCCGGATGAACGGCCAGACGTTCTCGACCGGGTTCACCTCTGGTGACCTTGGCGGCCGTGGGACGAGGGTGATGTTGTCGGGGACAGCCCCTTTGGGTGAGCTCTGCCCTCCCGCCCGATCAAGGATCAGGAGGGCGTGTGCCCCGGCCTCGACCTGTTGACCGATGAGCTTGAGAGGCTCAGCCATGGGGTGAGTGTCGCACCAAGGGCATGACCCGCCCGTCGCCGTTGGCCCTGGCAGGGCAGAGGGCGCCGAAGAGACAGGCCCCTTCGGTCCGCTGATCGTGCGGCGCGCGGGGCCGCGTCCCCCGCCGCGCCCGGCGTCGCGTGCGTTTGTTCTTCTGACCCATCCGGGCGTCGTGCTGAACCCGGAGCTCTATCGGCGTGCCGCCACATTGGGTGCGGATGTGGACGACGACGTCGCAGACGTTTTGTTGAACGCCTCGATGGCCTCGTCGTCCTGTGCGGAGTGCTGCGGGCGGGCGGAGAGCTTGGCGAACCCCATAGCGAACCCCCATGGCGAACCCGATGGCGCGAAGGTCCCGTCCCGGCGTCTGACGACTGACCGAGACGCCCGGTTCCTCCTGCGCCCCCTGCGCCAGATCGACCCGCCGCCATATCGGGCTTTGGCCCCGCCTCAACAGTCGCTGCCAGCGCCGTGCGGTGTTCGTCTGTCAGGATCGGCGTCTTTGCGGGCGCCTTGCGGGTCATCAAGGCCGCCGCGCCGCCGGCCTTGAAGCGCAACACCCCGTCCCGGATCACCTGCAGACCCCCGCCGCCGGTGCGCGCGGCCTCGCGGCGAGACCCACCGTCGAGGATCACCGTCAAGGCAAGAAGCTGCCGCGTCTGATCCGCCTCTTCGCTCTTGCGCGCTGTGCGAGGCAGGTCATCACCCAGAAAGTCCGCTCTCGGTTGACCAGCTGCTGCCATGGAAAACCTCCCTTGTTTTCCATGCTGAAGCAGGCCGAACATCGATTGGGAACCCCCCTCGGAGAGCCTGAGCCAGTGAGCCGCAGTATAACAGTCTCCGATGGTTCACGCCCACGCATGAAGCCGCTTTCTGCGGCCACGCCACTATGGCCACCGCACATGTTCTGGCAACGGAATATGGGGTCACCGGGCGCACGAAATTTAAAACCGGCGTCGGCAATCTGTCCGTAGTGCCCGGCAACCATGGTTACGAAATGTCCTTGCCGGTATTCGATCTTGAGATGATCGATCCGGCACCCCAGTGGGTAACAGAGTTCTTTGGAAACGGCTGCATTAAGACTTTCAGAAATTTTGAGAACCACTATGCCTGAGGTGCCAACAACTACAACGCGAAGCCCGCACAGCAATGAAGGACTTTGACGATGATGAGCTGCAGTTCCTCGTGGCCAATATCAAATCGTCAAAGGGACACGCGCTGGCGATGGCTCACGGCGTACATCATATCACGCTTCTTCTGTTGGACGGCAAGGGCAAACAGATGCAGGTCCTCCACGGGAACAATGAGGCCAGCTATCTGAAAGATGTGTTTCGCAGCCATACATCCCGGTTTTCAGGCAAAGGTGGTAGTTGATCTGGAGTGCAGCCCTTTTTTCTTCATAATTTGCGCCTATATTAGGTGTGCCGGTTTTCGGATCGGCTATGGCGATAAATGGCTATCATAATAAACCATTCGGACCCGGGGGCAGTACCCGGCACCTCCACCAAAAGCCGGTCGCTAGCGGCCAACAGTTTATAGGTGGGCGCTCACATCAAGTAAGGGGCCGCAAGCGGCTTTTGATGGGGGTGAAACAGGATCGACGAGGGTGTAAAGGGTATGTTTTCGCTCGGCATGGCACCACCGGATCGGGCCATTATAGTAGTTGCAAACGACAACTATGCTGAAGCACGTCTCGCAGCCTAAGCTGTGCGAATGTTTCGATCTAAGCCCTAGGCCCTAGCCGGTCTAGGCGGGGTCCGGCGGGCACCTGGCAACAGAAGCCCGCCACTTTTGCTTCGCGGTGTCGTTTTCCGAAGCAACGTGGTACAGTTGCATAACGGTTCGTATACTTTCGTGTCCTAAAGATTAATTCCTCCGGACAATTGGGGAATGAGAAGGCCATGCCAGAAGATTTAATGCGTTATGATTTACTGGCCCAGCAGGCCCTCAGAGGGGTTGTTCAGGCGGCACTGGAACGCGTGCGCAAGAATGGCCTGCCAGGCGAACATCATTTCTACATTGCGTTCGATACGAACTATCCTGGCGCCAGATTGTCGGACCGGCTAAAACGCAAGTATCCTGAAGAAATGACCGTGGTCCTTCAGCACCAGTTCTGGGGCCTCGTGGTACGCGACGACGGTTTCTGTGTGGAACTGTCATTCGACAATATCCCGGAAAAGTTGGAAGTCCCATTTGCCTCCATTCGCGGTTTTTTCGATCCGCATGTCCAGTTTGGCCTGCAGTTTGAGATGGATGAGGCCAATCAAAACGACACTGCCGAAGCTGATGATGAGGACCCGGACTCCAGCACCGGCCCGAAAATAGCAATTGTGTCTGCTCCAGATTCAGAAGTGTCGGCCGACAATGACGCCGAAAAGACCGAAGACAGCGAGCCGGCCCCCGCGCAAGAGGCAAACGCCTCGTCAGACGACGAAGAATCGAGCACAGACAGTGAAGAAGATGACGCCAAGGAAGCCAATGTGGTGAGCCTTGATGCATTCCGCAAACAATAGATAAAAAAAGACCGGGTAAAGTGCGATGGTAAGTTGCTTTCTGAAACACGCACTCGCAGCATTGATCCTCGTTACCATATTTTGCGGCCCGTCAATCGCCCAGACCAAAGGTGATACGATCGGCGACCTGATCAAGGATGTCGCCATCCCGCGTGCAAAACCGACCAAGGATTCCAGAACCCCTGCGAAGAAACTTTTCGGCAGAAAGAGAACGGGCGCAAAGTTAAAGTCGGCAGCCTATGGCTTTTACACCAAAGGATGTCTAGCAGGCGCCCAACAGCTGGAAGAAACTGGCCCCGCCTGGCAAGCCATGCGTTTGTCCCGCAATCGCAATTGGGGTCACCCTCAGATGATCGCCGTTGTGAAGCGGTTGGCGAGGGAAGCCCGTCAACATGACGGTTGGCCAGGATTGCTCGTCGGCGACATTTCTCAGCCACGCGGCGGACCCATGCTGTCTGGTCATCGGTCTCATCAAATGGGCATGGACGCGGATATTTGGCTCAATCCCATGCCAGCCAAGCCCATGACACGGGCGCAGCGTGAAAACATTTCCGCAAAATCCATGATTCTTGACCGGAAGCGGATCAACCCCAAGCGATGGACTGAAGCCCACGCACGCGTGCTCTATCGTACCGTCAATTATCCCGAGGTGGAGAGGATTTTCGTTCATCCGCCAATAAAAAAGGAAATGTGCGACTGGGCCACACGAAAAGGTATCAAAGATCGCCGTTGGCTCGGGAAAATCCGCGCCTACTACGGTCATCATTACCATTTCCACATCCGCATCAACTGCTCAAAGGGCACGGTCGGTTGCCGCAATCAGCGCCCGGCACCAAAAGTTGACGATTGCAAGGAGAACCTCGCCTACTGGATGGGCGACAAACCCTGGAAAAAACCGAAGCCCAAGAAGAAAAAGAAGCCGTCCAAAAAGTCAAAAAAGAAGTGGAAACCACGCTACGTGATGCTGAAAGATCTGCCGGCGGCCTGCAAAACTGTGCTCTACGCCAACTAAAGTCGCATCGACAAAAACATCTCACAGCGTGAAATCTTGTTGCAAGCTACTGACACAACGTTTGTGCCTTTGGTGCTTTCCGCTATAAGCATCCCGACAATTTGATGAGTGTGGGAAAAGGACCGGCAGCGTGGAAAACACCGGAACTGTTATCAGCAACCATTCGTTGGACCCACAAGGCCTGACAAATCTGAAAGTTGCCCGTTGGAATTTGTCCGACGACGACCTTTATGAAGAGTCTCTCCGCCGTGGCGAGGGAACCGCAACAGACAAAGGCGCCTTCGCAGTCCTCACCGGAATGCTCACGGGTCGTTCTGCAACCGACAAGTTCATTGTTCGCGACAGCGAAACCGAGGATACGGTCTGGTGGGACAACAACAAAGAGATGTCACCGGAACACTTCGCCGTTTTGAAGGACGACTTCCTCAACCACACGGCAGGCAAGGAACTGTATGTTTCAGATTTGCACGGCGGCGCCGATCCCCGGCATCGTATCAAGGTGCGCGTAATTACCGAGTTTGCTTGGCATGCGCTGTTCATCAGGTATCTGTTGCGCCAGCCTGAAATTGCAGAACTCGCCGATTTTGCCCCGGAATTGACGATCATCAATCTGCCGAGCTTCGCAGCAGATCCGAATCGCCACGGCTGCCGCTCCGAAACCGTCATCGCGGCATCACTCGCCGAGGGAATCGTGTTGATTGGGAATACAGAATATGCAGGTGAAACCAAAAAGTCCGTGTTCGGTGCCCTGAACTACTTCCTGCCTGCAAAGGGTATCATGCCCATGCACTGTTCAGCGAACGTGGGCAAAGACGGCAATTCAGCTTTGTTCTTCGGCCTCTCCGGAACCGGCAAGACAACACTGTCCTCCGACGCGAACCGCACGCTGATCGGCGACGACGAACACGGTTGGTCGAAGGACGGCATTTTCAATTTTGAAGGCGGCTGCTACGCCAAGACAATTCGCCTGTCCGCTGAGGCCGAACCGGAGATCTATGCCACTACCCAGCGCAAGGGCTCGGTGCTGGAAAACGTGATTGTCGACCCGGAAACCGGCATTCCGGATTTCGACGATGGCTCTCTGACCGAAAACGGTCGTGTTGCTTACCCGATGCATTTCATTCCGAATGCCAGCGAAACCGGCATTGGACCGCACCCGAAGAACGTGATCATGCTGACTGCCGATGCGTTCGGCATCATGCCGCCGATTGCACGACTCACCCCCAGCCAGGCCATGTATCATTTCCTGTCTGGTTACACCGCCAAGGTGGCCGGCACCGAAAAAGGTGTCGCGGGCACACAAGCCACATTCTCCACCTGCTTTGGCGCTCCGTTCATGCCGCGCCATCCAAGTGTCTATGGCAATTTGCTGAAAAACCTGATCGCAGATCATGGGGCATCCTGCTGGCTGGTCAACACCGGCTGGACCGGCGGCGCGTATGGAATAGGCTCCCGCATGCCAATCGCCGCAACTCGCGCCCTACTGAATACTGCGCTCGACGGCAGCCTGGAAGGCGTCGAAATGCGCAAAGATCCATTCTTCGGATTCGAAGTGCCACTCACATTGGAAGGCGTCGACGATAAGCTGCTCAATCCACGCGGCACCTGGTCTGATGGCGATGCTTATGACGCACAGGCAGTCAAACTCGTCGGAATGTTCCAGGAGAACTTCAAGAAATTCGAAGACTATGTAGATCCGGAAGTAAACGCCACCGCACCATCTGCAGCCTGAGACGCTGCCGCACTTGAGGAAAAACCAATGAAGATCTGTATTTATGGTGCCGGCGCCATCGGCGGATATATGGGCTTGATGCTGCAGGAAGGCGGCGCGGACGTTTCCCTCATTGCCCGCGGCGCTCATCTTGCGGCGATCAAGGAAAAGGGCTTGACCGTCAATTTCAAGGAGGATCAGAAGCACGCAATGATGCACGCAACCGATGATCCCACAGAACTCGGCCCCCAAGACTATGTAATTGTTACGCTGAAATCCCATCAGGCCTGGGAAGTGGCAGAGCAGATGACGCCACTGCTAGGCGAGAATACAGCCGTGGTGACCGCCCAGAACGGGGTGCCATGGTGGTATTTCTATGGCTTCGAAGGCCAATACGCCAATCTGCGGATCGAAAGCGTTGATCCTGGCGACCGGCAATGGCAGTGCATCGGTCCGGAACGCATTATTGGCGCAACTGTTTACCCGGCTGCCGAGATCACCGAACCTGGTGTGATCAAGCACATTTACGGCGACCGCTTCGGCATTGGTGAGCCTGATCGCAGCGAAACCGAACGTACACAGAAACTGCACGACGTGATGGCAGCTGGCAGCCTGAGTCCGCGCATCTATCCGGAAATCCGAAACGATATATGGTTGAAGCTCTGGGGCAACCTCTGCTTCAACCCAATCTCTACACTCACGCGGGCGACGCTTGATGTGGTCGCGACAGATTCCGGCACACGGGCCCTAGCCCGCGCCATGATGGTGGAAGCCGAAACCATCGGTCGCCGCATTGGCGTTCACTTCAGAGTGGATGTAGAGCGCCGCATCAACGGTGCAGCCGGCGTTGGTGCCCACCGCACTTCGATGCTGCAGGACTTTGAAAAAGGCCGCGCCATCGAACTGGATGCACTCTTGAAAGCCGTGCAGGAAATGGGACGCCTCGTGGATGTGGACACACCACACATGGACACCGTCCTAGCGCTGACCCAGCAGCTTGGCCGCATGCACAACGTCTATCCAGTTTATCCTGAAGAAAACCCTGCGGACGATCCGGAAAGCGTCGCCGTCGATTAAGACTGAAATTCTGACGCAATTGTCACTCGCCTGACATGCAAACTGAGCTAAGGCTGACTCAAAGCCTCATCAGGAGTTTGCGGCATGGCAGAAGTTGCACCTTTTTCCGGTCCTGGTCAGTTCTACAAGGGCAATCTCCACACCCATTCCAACCTGTCTGACGGGGCACTGCCACTTGCGAAGGTGGTCAGCGCCTACAAGGACATGGGCTACGACTTCCTCCAGGTGTCAGAGCATTTTATCGGCAACTACGATTACCCGATTGCCAACACGCGCCCGTTTCGCAGCAATGATTTCACCACAATCCTGGGTGCAGAACTGCACGCGCCAGAGACCAGCACTGGAGAACTCTGGCATATCCTCGCTGCAGGCCTCCCATTGGATTTTGAGCCAACGGGCGAAAATGAAACCGGCGTAGAAATCGCCAGGCGTGCAAAGGCTGCAGGCGCATTCGTGGCAATAGCGCATCCGGCCTGGTCACAGTTGCTCCTGGAAGATGGCCTCAGCCTGGACTTCGCCGATGCGGTGGAAATCTACAACCATGGCTGCTTTACCGGTAATGACCGGGGCGATAGCTGGTACTTGCTCGACCAATTGTCGAATGAAGGCAACCGAATGACCGCCATCGCCACCGACGATGCTATTTCCATGGGAATGACGCGTTCGGCGGATGGGTGCATGTGAAGTCAGAAAATCTTGAACCGGAGGCATTGCTCGCCGGCCTGAAAGCCGGCAACTTCTACTCAAGCCAGGGCCCGCAAATTCACGAACTGACCGTCACTAGAGACGAAGTCTCAATCGCCTGCTCTCCAGTGGATACAATCACGGTTCTTTGCGGCAACACGCGCACGGCTATTCGCGAAGGCGGCTCGATTACGCGGGCCACCCTGGATATCAGCAAACTCAACCATTTCTGGACGGGCCGGGACCGGGAAGTCGCAAAAGTCATCGACCCTGTTCCCTGGATCAGGATTGCCCTAATAGACCACGGACGCAGACGCGCCTGGACCAACCCCATCTGGATGGACACCTTGTAGGCACCGTTTCCAACGGCACGCCTCTGTGTCATCCTCCAGTGTAGCTGGAAGCTTTCACCGGGGCGGTGTGAAAAAACAGCGATCGAATTCATTACTAATGCAACTGCGTGCGCTTGAAGCGAAACTGCTGCGCCATAGTGATACACGCCATCACGAGCAGATTGTCCAAGCATTTCGCCGTTTCGATGTGGAACCCGCGAAACCGACTCGAATTACCATAACCTTCCCGGCTTGGCGTCCAATGTTCAGCGCAATATGCCGCTCAAAAATAGCAAGCTACGGATCTGCATACTCACGTCAGATATTGCGGCCCGATTAAGCCCGGAGGCATTGGCTCTGCGTACGCTCATTTGGCAAAACTCATCACAAGCTAGGGGCATCAGGTTATACTAACGGCCCTCAGGTTTGGCCGTTTTGGGTCCACTCGAGAGATGCGCCTGATTTGATTGCCGTTGGTTCTTTCATGAGCCGGGTCCAGGCATCACATCCAGCGGCAAGAAAGTCTGCCTGATCTTCAAGGAGGCGGTTGGAGAGCCCGTCTTCCCGAAGAGATTGCCAGACCTTCTCGACCCGATTGAGCCCCGGTGATCTGGCGGGCAGGAAGATCAGGGTCAGGGTCTCCGGCCCCTTCCCCTCGCCGGATGTGTGCCCCGGCGCGCGGGCCATCAGGACGGCGGCCTGAGCGCCTTTTGCAACGGGCCGGCGGATCTCCTTGAGAGGCAGGTTCCTTGTTCCAGTGTCCGCCCCCATGGCAGCATGGCATCAGGGCCGCGCCGGTCTCCCTGTCTGCGCACACCGCGCCGGACAAGCAGGCCGATTTGTAACGCTGATCGGCCGGCCATCGCGGTCTCGTCCCCTTGCGCGCCCGGATGCGGACGCGGCCGGTCTCCTGGCCGATGCGGGCCTCGTCCTGAACCCAGACCTCGATCGACTTGTCTGCTGGACCGTGGTTCAAAGGGGAGGCAAGGCTTTGGGGGACGTTTTTTTTGAAAGCCTCCATGAGGCCCGGGGCCTGGTCGGGTGTTGCGGGCGCCCGGTGAGGCGGGAAAAGCCGGGCGCTGCAAGCAGCCTGGAAAGGGTCCTCTCGTGAGAGACAACACCGCACCGGTCTTCGATCCCCCGTTGAAGATCAAGTCGTCTCCAGCGGACCCCCCGTCAGGCTCAAGCGTCATGCTCAAGGCAGGGGCCGGGTTCGATGATCTCAGCAAGTTCAGCCATCGGGGCCGCATTCGCATCTGGGGCCGCAGGACCCGGCGGTCGAACAGCCCCTTCGGGCCCGGCTTCGTTGAACCGGTGCCCCGGTCCCTCGGGCTCTGCCGGTCCCTCCCACCCCCCTTCGCCGCATCCGCCCGGCTCATCCCGTCATAAACACAAGCAAGCGGAAGCAAACGCCGGGCCTGACGGAGATCTTCGCTCGTCCTGGAAAGGCCGCAAAGGGGCAAGGCATCATAGTCATCACGACCGCCAACAGCTGCAGACATCGGAAATCCTCCTTTGTCTGCATGGATCCAGAGTGCAGCTGGGTTGAAAAGGCCTGAGAGACAATCAAGCACGCCATTGGTATTATCTTTGCGTTTGTCCATCCCCGCCTGCCTGATGATAAGTGGTTTGAGCTGTACAGAGGGTACGGAATTGACTTCACCCATATTCGCGCCAGGAAAGGATCACTTTAATAAAACCGCACGATGTGCAGATCAGTGACCCGAGCATCTCGGTCATGAAGGCTGCCCTCTTTCAGTCCGGTGCAGACATCGTCACCAGCTTCTATCTCAAAGAATCTCTGTTTCGGCGTCAGCGCGTGCAACCGCTTGTCGGGCTTTTGCCTGCTACTTTGTTGCGGAACGAAATCGCTGGCCCTTGCTGCGTTGCTCGCACAATCGCATTTGAAAAATTGGACCGCCAGACACCGATTGAAGCGAGGGACCTCTCGCAAAGCCTTACTCAATGGTCTGCGCATTGAGATTATACCGGAGGAACTGTCCACCGTCCGGAATTTCCTCAAATTATGGTGAGATTTCATCCAGTGGCCAGATTGGGCGCGGGATATTCTTGTAAGGCAATTTGTTGAGCAGCATGGACGCAATACCGCCTGCGTCCACTAATATGACCTCGCGGGCCAAGGGCTCGTAAGCGGCACGAAAATGGTTCCGACTCTTTACAGCAAGGGTGGACTTTTCCGACGGCTCGATCCCAACGGAGCGAAACACCTGAAGATCCATCACGGCAGTCGGTACTGACGAGACAATCACTTCGACACCATCAATCTGCAGGACTGCTGTGGGCCCCATAGAAAACTTCACGCCTTTCCACATGGGACCTTCACAGATGAAGTCCCCTTCGCTCAGCAACAAAACTTCACCTGTAACCTTTAGCGGCGGCGTGAGTTCAGGAGCTCCCTTGCCGCCAATGTCGTCAAAACCGTGATCGGTCAGTTTGCCACCAAGGCGCTCGTAGAACCGGATGGCACCCTCATTCTGATCAAAAGCCCACAGGCATAGGTTTGCTGCCCCGTTTTCAATGAGCCGCTCGACTGCGTTGCCCAGGAATAACTTTCCAAGCCTGCCGCCTCGCAACCCTGGCTGCACATGCAGGTTATCGAGATAGCTATCAAAGCTAGGTTCTTTGCCCCAATACACAGATGCAAAACCGATCAGCACGCCCTCTCGCTCGGCCAGCAAAACCATATCCTTCGCCCCAAACTTTGTAAGCGTGCGTTCCCAATGAGCCAGACGTTCCGGTTCAACTTCCCCATCAAGATAGTCATCTGGAAGGATGCCTCTGTAAGTCGAGCGCCAACTCAACACGTGTAGCGCGGCAATTGCGCCAGCATCCTGGAACCTTGCATCTCTCAGTGAAATTTCACCCGTCATTACCCTGAACATCTTTCAATTCACCCAGCGCACCCCATATGGCTGGAGACGCGCGACGGCAGGCACGCTATAAGCAACTGCTCACAAAATCCAGAGAATCGCTCTTTCATGAACACCAAGTCCGAAACGGCCTATAGCTCAGACGCCGACGGGCAATACAAGATACTGGTCGGACTGTTCCCCTATCTGTGGCCAGCCGACCGGCCTGACCTGCGCTTGCGAGTAGGCATTGCGCTGATCATGTTGATCCTCTCCAAGATCGTGACGGTTCTTACACCTTTCGCCTTCAAGGACGCTGTGGATGTCATGACAAAGGATGGAGCGATTACGGCTACCGCTTTGGTCGCTGCTCCCATTGCCTTGATCGTGGCTTACGGCTTCGGCCGGGTGATGATGGTGATCACGCAACAGGTCAGGGATGGATTGTTTGCCAAGGTCGGCCAACACGCCGTCCGGCACTTGGCCGTACGCACCTTCCGTCATCTCCATGCTCTCTCCTTGCGCTTCCATCTAGAGCGCCGGACAGGTGGGCTAGCCCGGGTCATTGACCGTGGGACAAAGGGCATCGAGACCATTCTTCGATACGCGTTGTTCAACACCTTCCCCACATTCCTCGAATTGGGGCTGGTCTGCGGGATTCTCTATTACAATTTCGGTTTCTGGTTTGCCCTGGTCACGTCCATCACCGTCATCTTCTATATCTGGTTCACCTATCAGGCGACGGAATGGCGGATCGCCATCCGGCGCGCCATGAACGATGCGGATACGGATGCGAACACCAAGAACATCGACTCGCTGCTGAACTTCGAAACCGTCAAATATTTCGGCAATGAGGAGCACGAGTATCGCCGCTTCGATTCCTCCATGGCGAAATACGAAAAGGCGGCCACCAAGACTTTCACATCCCTTGCCGTTCTCAATTCCGGCCAGGCCATAATCTTCTCAATAGGCATGATAGTTGTGATGGTCATGTCAGGCATGGGGGTTGCCAACGGCAAACTGACAGTTGGCGATTTCGTCCTGGCCAATGCCTTGTTGATCCAGCTCTACATTCCGCTCAATTTCATGGGCACGGTGTACCGGGACATCAAACAGGGCCTCATTGACATTGAAGCCATGTTTAACCTCCTTGAGGTGGCGCCGGAAATCGCAGACAAACCTGGCGCAAAGGAACTTGCCGTTACGAACGGCCTGATCAAGTTCGACAAGGTGTCTTTTCACTACGATCACGAACGGCCAATTCTGAAGGGCATTTCGTTCAAGGTGCCGGCAGGCAACACAGTGGCCATCGTCGGCCCTTCGGGCGCTGGCAAATCCACCGTCTCACGTCTCTTGTACCGCTTCTACGATGTCACAGAGGGCACCGTGCAAATTGACGGACAGAACATCTCGGACGTAACCCAGAAGTCTTTGCGTGCAGCTATTGGCATGGTGCCGCAGGACACAGTCCTGTTTAACGACACGATCCGTTACAACATCCGGTACGGCAGGCCTGATGCAAGCGATGAGGAAGTGGAGGAAGCCGCCAGGCTGGCCCAGATTCACGATTTCACCAGCACCTTGCCTAATGGCTACGATTCGATGGTCGGCGAGCGCGGACTGAAGCTTTCGGGCGGTGAAAAACAACGGGTTGCTATCGCGCGCGCAATCCTCAAAGGCCCACCAATCCTGTTGCTGGATGAAGCCACATCGGCGCTCGACACCTACACTGAGCAGGAACTCCAGACAGCATTGGCGGGCGTATCAAAAGACAGAACCACAGTGGTCATCGCACATCGTCTCTCCACGATTGTGGATGCAGACGAAATCATCGTGCTGGAAAACGGCCACATCGCCGAACGCGGCTCACACGGCACCCTCCTGAAATTGAATGGCGTTTACGCCGATCTCTGGAACCGCCAGCTTGAAGCCGAAGACGCTCGCAAGCGCCTCGCCGAAGCTGAGCGTGGATTGACAGCAGAGAAACTGGCCGTAGAGAAATCCGGCGGGGCCATCGCTGCCTCCTAACACATTGGCTTTTGGCCGGTTCACTGATAAAACTCAAGCGGCGAAAACGAATTGAGAAGACCCCAGTGCTAGATTCCATTGCATCCATTTTTGTGCCCATCCATCGCGAGGGTCACAAATTCATGGCGATTTTTGCTGCCATAACACTGCTGATGTTCATGTTCCTGCCGGGCTTTTTCGGCTGGATCGGTGTGGTCCTGACAGTCTGGTGTGCATTCTTTTTCCGCGACCCTGAACGCGTGACGCCTATGCGCGAAGGGCTCGTGATATCACCTGCGGATGGTCGTGTGTGTGCAATTGAAGATGTGATCCCACCGGATGAGCTGCAGCTCGACAGCCAAACCTGCACGCGGGTGTGCATCTTCATGAATGTTTTTGATGTGCACGTGAACCGCTCTCCCCATGCCGGACGCCTTACGAAGATCAACTACGTACCGGGCAAGTTTGTGAACGCGGAGCTCGACAAGGCCAGCCAGCACAATGAGCGGCAGGCCTTCACATTGGCGCTGCCAAACGGGCAGCAGCTCGGTGTCGTTCAGATCGCCGGTCTTGTTGCACGAAGGATCGTAAAGTTCGTCAACGATGGTGATACAGTCGGAACCGGCGAACGCATTGGCCTTATCCGCTTTGGCAGCCGTGTGGACGTATATTTGCCACCCGGCAAGGCGGCGCAAGTTGTCATTGGCCAACGCACCATCGCGGGAGAAACCGTCCTTGCAGATCTGATGTCCGATGAACCCGAACGCGAAGCCAGACAGTCATGAATGCACAGGCACCATTTGAACTGGAGCCGGCCCCGAAGGGCAGGAAGCACGGGATCAAGGGCGTGCCTATGCGCGTTCTGCTGCCCAACATCGTCACGCTCCTGGCACTCTGCGCCGGCATCACGTCAATTCGCATGGGCATTTCCGGACGCCACGAACTCGCCGTAAGTCTTATCGTTCTGGCTGCCGTGTTCGATGCACTGGATGGGCGGATTGCCCGCTTCCTGAAGGGCACGTCCCGCTTTGGCGCTGAGCTTGATTCGCTCGCAGATTTTGTAAATTTCGGCGTTGCGCCTGCAATGCTCATTTATATCTGGGCATTGGATGCGTTCAAAAACCTCGGCTGGATTGTTGTCCTCGCATTCGCCCTTTGCTGCGCCCTAAGGCTTGCGAGATTTAACGTGGCGCTGAACGATGAAAACGCTCCGGCCTGGAAAGCAAACTTCTTTTCGGGGGTGCCAGCTCCGGCCGGTGCCGCGATCGCCCTTTTGCCTCTCTATCTCGGTTTTCTCGGTGTCATCGATGGCCAGGAAGCAGCCCCCGCCATACTTGTTTATATCGGGCTCGCCGCATCCCTGATGGTGAGCAAGGTCCCCACCTGGTCGGGCAAAAACATTGGCAAACACATCAGCAGCAACATGGTACTGCCCGTCCTGCTGGTCGCGGTGTTGTTTGCAGTGCTCCTGGTCTCCTACCCCTGGTTCACCATGAGCGCATTTGTGCTCGCCTATATGGCCACGTTCCCCTTTAGCTGGCGCAACTACAGCAAGCTGGAAGCCGCCGACGCGAAAAAAGCAGAAACCAGCTAACCAAGCACACGGTCCAGATCGGCACAAAGGTCTTCGCCATCCTCAAGGCCGACGGACATCCGGAAGATGCCATCACCTGCATAGTTCCGGTAGCTTTCCAATTGATCACCTTCCAGACGGAAGGAGGTTTCCATCAGGCCCGGCGTATTCACCCAGAAAATCAGGCTCCGGTGATGTCCAAGTGACACAACATAGTGAATGACCTGTAGCTCCTTAGCCATCTTGTCTGCGACTTCAGCACCATTCTCCACCTGAAAGCTCAGCATGCCGGAGAAATTGTCCATCTGCCGTTTCGCAAGCTCATGTTGAGGGTAAGAGGCAAGGCCAGGATACATCACACGCGTAACTTTCGGATGATCCTCTAGGAACTTCGCCACTTTCATCGCCCCTTCCTGGTGCGCCTTCATGCGGATCGGCAACAATGCAGCGACGCGCATAATCAGCTAGGCATTGAAGGGTGAAAGAATACCGCCGTGATGGATACCTGCTTCCAGCCTCAAGGTCGAAACATCTTCTTTTGAGCCGCAAACGGCGCCGCCGACAGCATCCCCATGCCCACCTATATATTTGACTAGCGAGTGCATCACATAATCGATACCCAGATCCAGCGGTCGCGTTGCAATCGGGGTCGCGAAGGTCGAATCAACTGCCGTTTTGATCCCGCCATGGGCCTTGGCAATATCCGCCACGGCTTTGAGGTCCGTAAGACGCATGATGGGGTTGGCCGGGCTTTCCAGCCAGATAAGCTTTGTGTTCGGCCGGATCGCATCAGCGACATTCTGAACGTCCGGCGCGTCCACCAGGCTGACTTCAACACCAAGTCTGGGCAGTGTATCGCGTCCGATCTCTGCAACACCGACGTAGTTGGTGTCTGTCATGATGCAATGATCACCGGCACTCAACAGCGAAAACAACACGCCGGAAGCTACCGCCATTCCAGATCCAAAACACAGGGCCGCTTCGGCATTTTCCAAAGCACACAGCTTCTTCTCAAGCTGGCTGACGGTCGGATTGGCCCAGCGAGCATAAAGAAAGCCTGAGTTTTCGTCGAGATCATGAGCGGAAAAGCCTGCAGCCTCTTCGGTCACGTAGGTCGAAGACATCACAAGATTAGGCGCAGATGCAGCTGTGGCCGGATCAGGGGACTCGCCAGCGTGGATCGCAGTTGTCTGCGGACCACCGTGATCTCGGTGTTTTTCTTGCTTATAGCTATCGTTCCTCTATCAGCTGAAGATTTCGCGCATCCCTAACGGGTCTATTTCTGACATCAAGGAAAACGTTGTCTCAAATTGCTTTTTGCCGCTGCCGGTTTTTAACATGACGTTAAATTTAGTTGTGCTTTGGTGTTCTGCGTGGCAGAATTACGTCGAAGAACCGCACTTTTCGGCTGTTCTTGCCGTTTATGAGGGTGTGCACTTGGCGCACGAAAACTGAAAATCCTGGGAGGGATGATACATATGACAATCAGAAGATCTAGAGACATGGACTTCAATGACCTTAGCCCGATTGACCGTGAAACGGTCATGGGTGCAGTCCGCCGCGGAGCAACCCGGCGCGAGGTCATGGGGTACCTGATCGCTTCTGGCGCGACAATCGCCGCAGCCGGCAGCATTGTAACAGGCGCAACCGAAGCTGTTGCGATGACCCCGAAGAAGGGCGGACAGATCCGCTTTGCGTGGGACCTGCACGGTCCGTCCGACACGCTGGATCCGATCCTGTTCACGTCATCGCTTGATTATGGCCGCGGACGCATCAACTACAACAACCTCTGCCGCTTCAAGGAAGACCTGACGGTTGGACCGGAACTGGCCACCGAATGGGAAGCCAACAAGGACGTGACCGAGTGGACTTTCAAGCTCCGCAAGGGTATAGAATGGCACGATGGTTCCAAGTTCACGGCTGACGACGTTGTCTATTCAATGTCGCGTCACATGGGCAAGGAATCCCTTTCCAAAGCCAAGGTGCTTGTTGCATCCGTGACAGAATGGAAGAAGATCGACGATTACACGGTCAAAGCCATCATGGCTGAGCCAAATGCCGAACTGCCGATCATTCTCGGTACCTTCCACTTCAAGATCGTCAAGAACGGCACGACTGACTTCCAGAAACCTGTCGGCACTGGCCCGTACACCCTGGAAGAGTTCAAGCCTGGTGTGCGTTCGGTCCATAACCGCAACGACAACTACTGGAACACGGATCATGAAGGTCCATACATCGAACAGTACGAAGCCTTTGGCATCACCGACAACGTGGCTCGCGTGAATGCGCTGCTGTCCGGTGATATCCAGATGATGGCTCAGCTTGACCCGAAAGCAATCGGCCAGATCGAAGCGTCCCCGAATGCTGAAGTCTTCGCTGTACCGTCTGGTGCCTATCCGACGATCTCCTGCATGCTCGACAAAGAGCCCGGCAACAATCCGGACTTCGTGCGTGGTCTGAAGCACCTTCAGCGCCGTTCGCGCATCCTGAAGGTGATCCAGAAGGGCATTGGCGACACTGGTAACGACCAGCCTGTGGGCCCTGCTTACGGTGCCGACTGGTGTAAAGCTTCCAATGATCCGGTCTCACATCCTTATGATCCGGACAAGGCCAAGCACTTCCTCAAGAAGTCAGGTGTTGCCGGTGCTGAATTGCACGTTGCAGAGGTTTCACCTGGCATGACCGACATATGCCTCATGCTGCAGCGTGAATGCACGAAGGTCGGCTTCAACCTGCAGATCAAGAAGGTCCCCAACGACGGTTACTGGGGTGCAATCTGGCTGAAGAAGCCAATGAACGTATCTTCCTGGAACATGCGTCCAAGTGCCAACATTATGATGACTCTGGCTTACAAGTCAGACGCACCATGGAACGAAACCCGGTGGAAGAACGAACGTTTCGACAGCCTCCTCAAGATGGCTCGTGCCGAGCTTGATGCCGGCAAGCGCCACGAGATGAACTGCGAAGCTCAGAAACTCTGTGCAGAAGGCTCAGGTTCACTGATACCAACGCACCGCGCCTACATCGACGCGAAATCTCCGAAGGTGAAGGGCTTCCCGAAGGTTCCGATCGCCGCTTTTGGTGGCATGGAGTGGCCCGAGTTCATTTGGCAGGACTCATAAGCCTCCATAAATTTACAATTTTGGAAGCCCGCCTCTGAAAAAGGGGCGGGCTTTTTGCGTTTCTGTGTCTTCAGGGTTGTGATGTGCGGTTCAGCATGTTCCAATGATCCCAATAAAAACGTGTGGGTACATACACATCAGGCTGGGAGGGACCTTGCTCATGATGTCACAAATGGTTATTCGCCGAATCGGAATCGGCATCGTCCTCTTATGGGTGGTATCCGTTTTGATCTTCGCGCTAACACAAGTTCTGCCAGGAGATGCGGCGCAAATCCGGTTGGGCCAACAGGCGACGCCTGAAACGCTTGCCGCTCTGCGCAAGGAGCTGGGCTTGGACAAGCCCTGGTACATCCAGTACTTCACCTGGATTGGTAACATGCTGGCCGGCAACCTCGGCATTTCTGCCGCTGGCGGAGCGACCATCGCGAGCCTGATCGGCAACCGGATTGGCAACACGGTTTTCATGACCGTCGTTGTCACTCTGATTTCCGTGCCTTTGTCAGTGCTTCTCGGTCTGCTCGCAGCCATGTTTCCTGGTCAGCTGGTTGACCGCATCGTGACGTCGACAACACTTGGGCTGATCGCGGTACCTGACTTTTTCATCGCAATCTTCCTGATCCTGTTCTTGGCCGTGCAATTGGGCCTCGTCCCAGCCGTCTCCTACCTCAGTGGCACTGAAGGATTCTGGAAATCAATCTACGTTCTTGCTCTACCGATTGGCACGTTGGTCATCGTGGTTTCAGCCCAGATGATCCGCATGACACGCGCAGGGATCCTGAACGTGATGGGCTCTCCCTATATTGAGATGGCCATCCTGAAAGGCGTGCCGCGGAAGACAATTATTCTACGCCATGCGCTGCTGAATGCCATTGGCCCGATCGTGAACGTGATCGCACTGAACCTGGCATATCTGGTCAGCGGTGTGGTGGTCATTGAGACGATCTTCGCCTATCCGGGTCTTGCCAAGCTCATGGTTGACGGCGTGCAGACCCGCGATATTCCGCTGGTTCAGGCCTGCGGCATGATCTTCTGCTGCACATACGTGATTCTCATCCTGATTGCGGATGTGGCGTCAATTCTCTCTAATCCGCGTCTGAGGCATCCAAAATGAGTGATACAAGTGTCACGGCCGATCAGGGCCCAAATCCTGACGTTTATGATGAATTGCCGGATGCTCCCCCCAAGTCAAGGCTGCGGCTTTCCCTGACTGGGAAGATCTGCGTTGGCATCGTTGCCTTTTGGGTAATTATGGCGCTCATCGGCCCATGGATCGCACCTTATGGCGAATCTCATTTCATCGAAGATGATGCTTTGGGTAATCCAATCGATGATCCAAGCTTCATGCTCCCGGATATGAGCCTGACAGTGTTGTTCGGCACCGATTATATCGGCCGCGACGTGTTCTCCCGGATCCTCTGGGGGGCACGGACGACAATTGGTATCTCCTTCATCGCAACGATGTTGGCTTATTTCGTTGGCATCACACTCGGCATCGCCGCAGCGGTGGCCGGCAAATGGGTTGATGCGGTCCTTAGCCGTCTCGTTGATGCGATCCTGGCATTTCCGAACATCATGCTGGGCCTGATCATTATTGCCGCGTTCGGCTCTTCCATACCTCTCCTGATTTTCCTCGCTGGACTTGTCTATGCGGCATCGGTCTTCCGTATCGCCCGCGCCCTTGGGCAGGACATCATGGTGCAGGACTACGTGGAAGCGGCCCGGGCCCGCGGGGAAGGCCTTTGGTGGATCATCTCCCGCGAAGTGCTGCCCAATGCGGCCATGCCACTGGCGACTGACTTTGGCTTGCGGCTGGTGTTCGTCATCCTGTTCATCTCGAGCCTCAGCTTCCTCGGACTTGGTGTTCAACCACCGATCTCTGACTGGGGCAGCATGGTGCGAGAAAACCTGCAAGGACTTGGCAACGGCTTTGGCGGCGGCGCGCTCGCGTCAATCACGCCCGCTCTGGCAATCGCCTCTCTGACAATAGCGATCAACCTGATCGTTGATGATATCTCTGCCCAGGCTGGCGGCAGCTTAGCGAAGAAGATGGTCTAATGTCTCAAGAACCAATTTTCCAATGTAAAGACCTGAAAATCGAAGCCCGCCCGTGGGATGCTGACCCTATTCCGATCGTGAAGGGCGTCACCTTTGACGTGAAGCCCGGGGAAGTGGTTGCTCTCATCGGCGAGTCCGGTTCAGGCAAGACAACCATCTCTCTCGCGTCTTTGGGTTACACCAAACCCGGTCTTCATTTCTCAGGCGGCGAAGCCATGCTGCTCGGCGAAGACATGATTACCATAGATCCCGAGGATCGACGCCTGAAGCGGGGCGAACATGTTGCATATCTCGCCCAGAGTGCGGCAGCCACGTTCAATCCGGCCCTCAAGATCAATGAGCAGGTCACTGAGTCTGCGGTTCTTCACGGGCACATGACCCAGGAACAGGCTAACGTGCGTGCACGAGAGCTTTATGAAGCTCTTGAGCTGCCGGATCCAGACCGCATTGGCGGACGTTATCCGCACCAGGTCTCAGGCGGTCAGCTGCAACGCCTGATGGCAGCCATGGCCTTGGTGGAAAAGCCAAGCCTGCTGGTGCTCGACGAACCGACAACCGCGCTTGATGTGACCACGCAGATCGAAGTGCTGAAGGCCTTCAAGAAGGTCATCGAGGAAGAAGGCTCTGCAGCGATCTACGTGACCCATGATCTGGCCGTCGTGGCCCAGATTGCAGACCATATCGTCGTGCTCTACAGCGGCGAAATCATGGAACAGGGTCCTGTTGATCAAATCATCAACAATCCGCAGCACAGCTACACCAAACGCCTGATGTCGGCTGTACGCCCGACACCAGCGGCTGGCCAGGGAATCGCGACCAGTAAAGAGCACATGCGTGATGTGCCGGCGCTGGAAGTCAAGCACGTCACAGCCGGATACGGGAGAGGTGCGGATGGCAAACCGGCTGTAACCGTTCTCCGCGACGTCAACGTGGCTGTCGAAAGAGGTCACGTGGTCGGTGTGATCGGGGAATCCGGTTGCGGCAAGTCAACATTGGCACGCGTGATGGCTGGTCTTCTCCCGGCTTCCGAGGGGCAGGTGTTGCTCGATGGCGAAGAGCTGAAACCAGCCTTGGGTGATCGTGCGCGCAATGAATTGCAGCTCGTACAGTTCGTCTTCCAGATGGCCGACACGGCGCTCAATCCGCGCCAGCATATCGGCGATATCATTGGTAGACCGCTTACCTTCTACCACAACATGACAGGCCGTGAGCGCCGAGAGCGGGTGCTGGAGATCCTGCGTCAGGTGGAATTGCCCGTGGAATTCGAAGGCCGTTATCCGGCAGAATTGTCAGGCGGACAGAAACAGCGTGTAAATTTGGCACGTGGCCTTGCCGCAAATCCGGAGGTTCTTCTCTGCGATGAGGTGACCTCAGCGCTCGACTCCATCGTCGGTGCCAACGTCATCAAGCTGCTGGAAAGGCTGCGGAAAGAAACTGGTGTCTCCTTCGTGTTTATCAGCCACGACCTTTCAACCGTATCTTCGTTCGCAGATGAAATCGTTGTGCTTTACGCTGGTCGCGTTGTGGAGAAAGGGCCTGTGGATCAGGTGCTGTCTCCGCCATTCCACCCCTATACGCGTCTTCTGATCGCTTCGGTTCCGGAACTCCGCGTTGGTTGGCTGGAAGATACCATGCAAACCCGCGAAGCCATGGCCGGCATCTCACGGGGCGTAACGATCACTCAGGTCGGGTGCCCGTTCTTTGACCGCTGTCCGGTTGCCATTGAAGGCACTTGCGAAAAGATCGATCCTCCTGCTCGTGTCGACGAGCATGGCAACAAGCATGTTATCGAATGCCACCGGCAGATTGATGAACTCGGTGCTCCGATGGCCGCAAAATCGGCAGCTGCCAGCGCAATGGCTGCCAAGGCAGCAAAAGATGCTGAAAAGGCCGCCAGCGGGAATGGTACCGCAGCAGGCGGGGCCATGATGGCAGCTTCGTCCGCAGCTTCTGCTCCTAAGCGGGCGGCGCCGGCGTCGAAGAAAGCAGCTGCTCCTGCGAAAAAGACCTCAGCAAACCCCAGGAAGGCCGCCGCGCCCAAAAAAGCTGCAACGGCCAAAAAGGCTACAGCGCCCAAGAAATCAGCTGCTTCTTCAGCTCCTGACGACCTGAAACGGATAAGCGGCGTGGGTCCCAAGATCGAAGGGCAACTCAAAGCGATGGGCATCACGACATTTGCCCAGATAGCAGCCTGGAAGAAAGCGGATGCTGAAGCATTCAGCGAACAGCTGAAATTCAAAGGCCGGATCGAACGGGAACAATGGATCCCGCAGGCCAAGAAACTGGCAAAAGAGAAGAAGTAAAAGACCAGTTTACATCAAGATCGTGAGGCCGCCTGACAATCGGGCGGCCTTATTTTTTCCCCATCACTTCCAAATTCACCGGCAAGCCGCCGTGCAATCGCCTCGGCCTTCTGGTTAGAGCGTTCATACAGCACATAATATCCGGCCTCCCGTCTCTCGACGGGCGGCCCTAACTTCACCAGTTTGCCCTCAGCAACCTGTCGGTCAGTTAATTGACTGAAGCCCAAACCAATGCCCTCCCCGACCAGAACCGCATCCAGAATATAGAGATAATTGTCGTAGTATTGACACGTTCCCCCAACGGGGCGCCTGATGTCTGCACATTGAAACCAGTCATCCCAATTGAGCGATCCCTTGCCAAGATCTCGCGCAACTCGATCAACCAGTCTTCAGACCAACCGGTTTCTGCCACTCCTTGTCTTTCTACAAACTCCGGTGCGGCGACGGGATAAACAATCTCAGGAAAAAGCAAAACCGCGTGGTCTCCGGCCGATTCCGCCAGGCAAAATTGTAACGAAAATTCAATCCCCGCCCGCTGGTGATCACGATAGTCATCGGCAATCAGCACCTGAGGCTGGAGATCTCCCAGCACTTTTCTGAGCCGGCTCAATCTTGGCATGAGCCAAAGGTGGGCAAACGCAAAACTTGATGCGATTACGAGTTTCTTCTCGCTCATCCGCTCAATTGACGAAATGGCCGCCTGAATTTGCCCAAGTTCGCCAGAGATCGCATCCGCCAGCTGCCGACCTTCAGGGGTGAGTTTCAGCTTGTTGTTCTGCCGGTCGAACAGAGCGGTTTGCAAGATATTCAGTTCAGAAACGTATCTCGCAACAGCCGGTTGGGCGATCCCCAATCGTTCCGCGGCTCGCGTAAAACCCAACCTTCTCGCAGCTATTCCAAAGGCTTGCAAGGTACGCATATGAGGAAGTGCGCACATCATCACTATATCAATCTATAACATATTTGTTATGGAACTCCAAGATCTTTGACTTTTGAGAACTGCACGCAAGTTAGGGAAGTATCGAGGTGTAACCCAGTTCACCAAAATTCAAGGAGAGAACAGAATGGATATCACGACCACAGCAATTCTGGCTGCAGCTGGTTTTGCCGGGGGTGTATGGAACGCAATGGCGAGCGGCGCCACACTCTTCACTTTCCCGATCCTTCTGGCAGCCGGATTGCCTCCAGTTGTCGCCAACGCCACCAACTATCTGGCTCTTTTGCCATCAAATGCCGCCGCCATTCCAGCTTACCTGAAGGAGTTAAGAAGCGTTGGGTCCACAATCTGGCCGATCCTGGTCGTGGCCAATCTTGGTGCAAACCTCTTGTTTGCCTTTGGCAGCAAACTGCACGACTTCCTTATCAGACAGTTCGGTGTCAACTCGGATCGAAGCAAATCGGTCCTCTATGCCTTGCTGTTCGCCTTCTCCATCTATGGCGGCTATTTCGGTGCAGGACTTGGTATCATTCTGCTGGCAGTGATGGAGGTCATGGGATTTCGGGATTTTCACGTTGCCAACAGTTTAAAAAACCTGCTCGCGACCACCCTCACAATTTGCAGCATTGTGATCTTTGGACTTAACGGCGTGATTGACTGGACAGCGGCTCGCGCCATGATGGCGGGGAGCACCGTGGGCGGATATCTCGGCGGGGTATACGGTCGGATGGTCAGCCAAAAGCTGCTGCGCGGTATCCTGATCAGTTTCGGATTTTTTCTTTCAACTTACTACCTGGCCGCTTAGCGCTTAGTGGTCTCTCACCCTCTAAAGTGCGCCAGTCAGGCTGCGCTCGGGATGCTAGACGATAACCCCTCGGTTCGTGCTCAAATCGAGGGGTGAGGCAGGTCGTAAGTTGGGGAATGGTGGCAAGTCTCACCCTCGGTTCGTGCTCAAATCGAGGGGTGAGGCAGGTCACAAAATCCGCAGGCAACGAAAATCACCCCTCGGTTCGTGCTCAAATCGAGGGGTGAGGCAGGAGGCCACGGCTTCGTATCCTGGAGCGCCTGGATAAGGCGACACTGTAATCGGAGGGCTATGGTATGAAATGAACAATCGATAGTGCAAAGGGTCCCGCATTTCAGAGAAGAAAATTCGCGCGCGTGTTCGCGACTTCACCGCCGATCTGACCACTCTACAGACAGCCGAACCCAGCGGCCTTGATCGCAATACTGTCAACAGGGTCTATCGGGCATTGCGCAAGCGCCTCCATACAGCTTGCCAGGCGCAGCGCCCGATGTTCGGTGTTGTTGAAGGGGATGAAAGCTTGTCTGGAGCCAGGCGGGGGAAAGGAAAGCGAGGAAGGGGCGCAGGCGGCAAGACAACCGTCTTCGACCTCTTCGAGCGTGAGGGTCAGGTTTACGCGGAAGTCGTTCCAGGTTGCAAAAAAGCTACTCTACAAGGCAGTATTGGAGGGAAGGCCGATCCGGCTTGGGTCCTCACCTGCGATGGCTGGCGAGGGGACAATGGCCTTGTTGATCCTGGCTATGGGCATTACAGGGTCGATCGTTCCAAGGACGCATTCGCCAGAGGCGGTGTTCATATCAAGGGCCTGGAAGGCTTTGGGGGGTGGCAAAGGTCAAAGGTGTGCCAGACCACACCGTTCATCTGCCGTTGAAAGAAACTGAATGGAGAGACAACAACAGGCATTCCAACAGATACAAATTACGGCTAACTGACCTCAGACGAAATCCCCTCAGCCAAGCATGACCCATAAAAAATTAACCTCAAGAGTGCACCGGTGTGAAAGCCGGGCACATTAGAACGTCAAAGTGTCACACACTTTGGACATTCTGCATTCAATTTCACAACAAGTTTAAGCCACTATTCCGCAGCATCCGGCAGCGGCCGCAAGGGAGCACTCTTTTTCGCTTTGCGTGGTTTGCTCTCTGATTCAGGTGCCGGTTGATCATCATTTGCAGCTGCAATTGCTTTGCCCTGGCTCTTGCCAAATTTGCTGGACAGCCATTGCCGGAAAGCAACCCAGCGTGCTTTGTACACCGCAGGCGCGGCTATCCATACTGGCGCCAGAACGAGCGTCAGGACAGTAGAAAAACCAAGCCCGAAAATGATCGCTGTCGAAAGCTGCACCCACCAGGTAGACGTGAACGACCCAATGGTCACCGTAGGCGCGAACCAGTCCACATTGATTTGATACATCATGGGTAAGAGCCCGAAGATCGTTGTAATTGTGGTCAGTAAAACCGGCCGCAAACGCTGAGCACAGGCACGCAACACTGCGTCCACCACTTCCAACCCGCGCGCGCGCAGATGCTGGAACGTATCGATAAGAACGATGGAATTGTTTACCACGATACCGGCCAGAGCCACAATTCCTGTTCCCGTCATTATGACGGAAAATGACTGCCCCGTAATCAGCATGCCAAGCAACACGCCAAACACGGACATGACCACCGTTGAGAGGGTAATTGCAGTATAATAGAAGCTGTTGAACTGGGTCACCAGTATCATGAACATGATGAAGATTGAGGCACCAACAGCCTTCATCAGAAACTGGAACGCTTCTTTCTGCTCTTCATCGGAACCGCGGAACACGAACTGGACGTTCTTTGGCCACTCCTGCTTGTTCAGCCAAGCATCAAGCTCTTTCACTTTATTATCGGCCAAAACGCCTTCCGCAGCATTGGCCTTCACAAAAACAGAAGTCTTGCCGTCCTTACGAATGATACTGTCAACAGAAGGCCGCGCCTCGCGCTCCACGAAGTTTCTGATCGGTACCAGACCTTTTGCTGTTGGCAGTCTAAGATCGTCAAGCCGGTTCAGTGCCCGCTCGTCTTCGGGCAGGCGCGCGCGAATGTCGACTTCATCGCGGGAGTCATCCGGCCGGTAGGTGCCGATCAGCACACCATCTGTAATCATCGTGATGAGCGCGCCAACAGTGGTGATATCCGCACCGAAGCGGCCGGCTTCTTCCCGATCAATCTTCAGATTCCATTCAATCCCTGGCAGCGGCGTCTCGTCCTCGATATCCACCAGGCCGGTCATTCTGCGTTCCATATGCTCGCGCACACGCCGCGCCATCTTGTTGGCCAACGCCCGATCATCAGACAAGATCTGAAGACGGATGTCCTTACCCGTTTGTGGCCCGCTCTGCCGTTTACGCACTTCGATAATCACACCGGGAATATGTTGGATTTTCTCCCGTATCTCCGCGAGAATTTCCGCGCCAGGACGGCGCTTTTCAAAGGGCAGCAGCTCGACGGTCAACTGCCCTATGGAATCTTTGGGCACATCAAGCCCAGTGCCAAGCTGAGACCCCTGCCCGCTCTTGCCAGTACCGGCCTGGGTTGCAACATCTTCGATTCCGCGAATTTTCAGAACAATGTCCTCCACCTCTCGGACAATGCTGAGCTTTTCTTCTGAAGCCAGATTTCCCCGGCCACGTACATAGATCAACGCCTGCGTTGGTTCGGTGTTCACGAAAAACGTGACTCCGTTGTTGTTGGCTTTGTAGGTCGTGAGAATGGTGAACAGACCGGCAAATGCCACAATCGTCACAATCAAGGGTGCTTTCACCAGTTTGCCGAGCGTTCGCGCATAAATCCCGGTGAACCCACGCAGTTCCTGAATGCCGGCCCCATGGTCCCCAGCCAGAGCTTTGGAAGCAGAAGCATCCTTCTGCATGGTTTTCCCGAAGATTGAGCCCAGAACCGGCAACAGGATCATTGCGGTTAACAACGAAGCCGTGAGCACAATCACAACCGTGACCGGCAAGTTCGACATGAACTTTCCTGACACACCCGGCCAAAACAACATTGGGAGAAAGGCAGCCAAAGTCGTCGCCGTTGACGAGGCAATCGGCCAGAACATCCGCTTGGCCGCCATGGTGTAAGCTTCAAGCTTCACCAACCCTTCCGCCATCTTGCGGTCGGCATACTCGACAATAACGATCGCCCCGTCCACCAGCATGCCCACGGTGAGCACCATGCCGAACATCAGCATGTTATCCACGCTCCGCCCGGTCATGAACACGATAAGAAAGCCGATCATAAACGATGTGGGAATCGCGATCCCGACCAACAAAGCGGACCGCATACCCAAAGCCGCAACACAGACAATCATCACCAGCGCAATGGCTGTGATGATGGTGCTTTGCAACGAGCCAAAATTTTCCCGGATATTCGACGATTCATCCAGCGCGTAATCCACATGGATGGCGTCCGGCCAGGTCGCCTTCAACTTCTCAGCGGCCTTCCGCACCGTGTCGTTCGTTCTGATAATATTGGCGCCGGTGCGTTTCACTACCGAGATCGTGATCGCCGGGCGGCCATTAAAGCGCGCAAAACTGGTGCGGTCCTTGAAGCTGCGGCGCACTTCGGCAACCTGCTGCAAGGTGACGACCGTACCATCAACCTCTTTTACCGGTATCGAATAGGCATCCTGGATATTCTCGATCAACCCAGGAACCTTGATGCTGAAGCGGCCACGGCCGCTGTCAAAAGTACCGGCAGCTACAAAGCGGTTGTTCCGCGTTACAGACGCTAGAAGCTCCTGTTGTAAAATCTGATAGGATTCCAGCCTCTGGTTGTCGATGATGACTTCCAGCAGCTCTTCCCGGTTGCCATTGAGGTTGGCTTCCAGCACTGTCGATATGGATTCCAGCTCATCCTGCAATTCACGCGCATGACGATAGAGTGTCCGCTCCGGGACATCTCCAGAAAGCGCGACAATCAACGTTGGGAACAGGTTGAAGTTGACCTCGGTGATTGTCGGTTCCTTGGCGTCTTCTGGCAGCTCCGCCTTCGCCTCATCAACCTTTTCACGCACATCCTGGCTGGCAGTTTCGGTATCAACCTCCGTCTCAAACTCAACAATAAGTGCGCCGTGCCCGAGAGCCGCGATCGATGTCAGCTCCTTTAGACCTTCAAGGCCACGAAGCTTTTCTTCCATCGGTTTGAGCAGAAGACGCTCTGCATCTTCCGGGGAAACACCGGCAAGCGGGATCGATACATAATAAGTCGGGACCTGAATATCGGGTCGCGCATCCTTCGGGATCGCCACATAGGAATAGGCCCCGCTTAACACGAGGAACAGCATCATCGCCAGTACGGCACGTGGCCGCCTGAGGATACTGTCAAGCGCCTGCATCATTGGGTGACAACTTCAGCTGTTTTCGCATCTGTGCCATGGGCCGGGTCAACAACCTGACCATCAATGACATACTCCTGACCGACCGTGATGATCTGGACAGTGTCAGGCAGTCCGGCAACCCAGACATTCTGGCGTTCGAAGGCCAAAACCTTGGCCGGCAAAAATTTGACCTTGTTGCCAGGAGCTAGTGTACTGACACCGATCTGCCCATTGTCCCGCAGCGTGAGTGCGGATGTTGGGATCCTGTGTGCCTGCCCGGTTTTTAGGGGAATGTTCAACTTGCTGGTGATGCCATCGCGAACCCGATTGCCTGGGTTTGGCGCTTCAAGTTCCACCTCGAAAGTGCGGGTGCGGATATCCGCCTTTGCCGCAATGTAGCGGATCTTCCCTTTTACCTTGTCACCAGTCACCAGCGACGCGCTGGCATCCATACCGGTCTGCACGTGTTTGATGTCGCGCTCTGAAACCATGGCAGAAACAATGATAGGATTAAGATCAATCAGGGCTGCGCATGTACTGCCCACTTGCAGGAAAGCGCCCTTTTCGGCCGGACGCGTTTCCACAATGCTGCTCATAGGTGCTTTGATTTTTGTATACTCAATTTCGCGTTTGATTTGATCAACGCGGGCTTGGGCGGCTTCCACCTTGGCCTTGTCCGAGGCAACCTTTGCCGCTGACGCGAATTTCTTTTTGCTCAATTTTGCAGTCGCTTCATAGTCGCGCATGGAACTTGCGAGAGACGATTTTGCGTCCGCCAGCTGAGCTTCGCGTTCGGCCACATCCAATGTGCACATGATGTCACCGATCCTGACACGATCGCCTTCCCGCAACGGTGACGACACAACAATTCCCCGGGTCCGTGCACGGGCCTCGACCCGCCGCGATGCCTTGGTCCGCCCCCTCACCATTACAGAAACTTCACGCGGTTCACTGTGATACGCCTTGATCCTAACGCGAAAGGGCTTGTCTGCCTTCTTGGGCGGAGGTGCCTTTGCAACTTCCTTTTTCTCAGCTTCCGGTTTCAGTGCCATATTCTGGAAGTCGATGAAGGGCGAGCCAAGCCAGAGGCCGACGGCAACCAGTATCAAAAGCGCCCAGAGGTAAGAGAGTTTCATGTCTTGACTTTGATCCTAGCTATTCCGCGGCATCCGCCGGAATAATTTGTTCGTAGGCATGTGCCCCGCTACGCTCGTCACCTTCAAACCGCACATTCTCCAACACAAAATCATGGGCGGCACCAAGCACGGCCTGCCCATATCCGTTGACGAACCCGGTTCCTGCATTTGTTACGCTTTCTCTGCATGCTCGGATCATTTCGAGCTCTTCATGAAGTTCTTCAGCCCGCCGCTCCAGCACCGCGGTCACATGTGCCGGGTCCACATGTTCTGACAAAAGCATGATAAAAAGGAACTCAGATTTGAACTTGTCCTTCTTCGGAAAGACAGTAAGGGCAGATTTCAATGCTGTGACGCCATTTGGGGTGATAGAATAGATCTTTTTGTCGGGCTTTCCGTCTTGCACTTCAGATCTGAAGGTCAACAAACCTTCTTCGGTCATCTTAGTGAGCGCAGGGTAGATGGAGCCGAAACTGGCTTCGATAAAGTGACTAAACAAACCTTCTTCGGCCATCTTCTTGATCTCGTAGCCGGTAGCGTCTCCCCGAGAGAGGATGCCGAGGCAAAGGGTGCGTATGTTCATGTGACGTTTCCGGCCTGTAGTTTCCGTCGCAACTTTCTGAAGCCCACTGACATTTTTCTAACCTATCCACAGCGACTGAGCCATTTGCGATCATATATCAGATTAGCATATATTGATACGATATAGGCAAAACAATGGCGTGATCAAAAGAAGTGTGTGAAGGCTGAGTAGCGTTTTACGTTCGATGGGAACTCCAAAGCTCTGCCAATTGCGTTGGTCAGAGTCAGGGTGTACAGGGAATCTGAACAAACAACTCACGGCCGAACCAACGAGACAAGCTCGTCCATGCCCCTTGACCTCAACGCTATCCTCTCAGGCCACGAAGGCGAGAATTCTGCGCTTCACAAGGCCCATGTGAACCCGCAGTTCGCCAAAGCCATGCATCTCATTGGCTTCGATAAGTGCTACACGAGAGCCGAAGGTGCATATCTATGGGATCAGGATGGCCACAAATATTTGGACACGCTTGCCGGATACGGTGTCTGGAATCTTGGCCGAAATCACCCCTCTATCCGGACCGCCCTCAAGTCCTTTCTGGACACCGACTACCCTGGTCTGGTGCAAATGGAAGCACCACTATTATCTGGTATTCTCGCCAAAGAGCTGAAAAAGCGGATCGGGTATGACTTGGGCAAAGTCTATTTCACCTCGACCGGCGCTGAAGGCAATGAAACGGCCATAAAATTCGCCCGCAAAGCAACCGGTCGGGCCAAGATTTTGTTTGCAAGCAAAGCTTTTCACGGCCTCACGAACGGCGCACTGGCACTAAATGGTTCGGACGTTTTCAGAGAAGGCTTTGGACCTCTGCTGCTAGAAACCGAGTCTGTGCCCTACAATGACCTGGCCGCTCTGGAAGAGGTCCTGCGCAGCAAGGATATTGCCGCGTTCATGGTCGAGCCCGTGCAAGGTAAGGGCGTCCATATTGCAACCAACGACTATCTTTCGGGTGCCACGCAACTTTGCCGCAAGTATGGAACTCTGCTGGTCGTCGACGAAGTTCAGACCGGGATTGGACGCACGGGCAGGTTCCTTTCAGTCCAGCATCACCCTGACGCCGAACCGGATATGGTCATTATTTCCAAGTCCCTTTCAGGCGGTTACGTTCCAGTCGGCGCTGTCTTGATGAAAGACTGGATATACGAGAAGATCTTCTCCTCGCTCGACCGGGCGGTGGTGCATTCTTCCACCTTTGGACAAGGCTCCTTTGCCATGGTCGCAGGATTGGCCAGCCTGAAAGTCCTCGATGACAACAAACTCATGGAAAACGCAAAAGCGATGGGCGACCTGCTTGGCTCGCGGCTGACCGCCATGTGCGGCCGCTACGAATTCCTGCACGATGTCCGCTGGCAGGGGCTCATGATTGGCATCGAGTTCGGCAAGCCCAGCTCTTTGAAACTCAAAACCGCGTGGGGCACGGTGAACGCCTTGAACACCGATCTTTTTTGCCAGGGCATCACCATCCCTCTGCTGCAAGATCACCAGATTCTCACACAGGTAGCCGGAAATAACTCCAAAATTATCAAGCTCATTCCACCCCTGACTATTAGCGAAGGGGACGTCGACTGGTTTTGCAACAGCTTTGAGGTAGTCATGGATGGGCTTCACAAGTTCCCCGGTCCGCTTTGGGAAGGATTATTCCGCATCGGCAAAAACGCGCTATCGGCAAAAACGCCGGGCACTAAGGCCGCATCCCTCTGAAACCTGTTCAATCTGGTTGCAAACTCATCTAGAACGCGACGATGGTTTGGGAACGTCTGGCACACGATATATCCGAGGCTCTCGCTCGGCTCGCCGGTTCATCCGCGCGCAATGCCCGTGCGGTGATTGGTGGCTATATTGCCTTTGGGCTCGTCGCCCTGTTGATCGCGGCAACCCAATTGGAAATCAACACCAATACCAACGCCATGATCGCACAAGACCTGCCCTTCCGGCAGGACTTCAAACATCTGAACGAGACCTTCCCGGCGCTGGAGAACAACTTTATTGCAGTAGTTGAAGCAGACGATCCTGAACTGGCGCGAGAGGCAACCAAGTCCTTGACCATTTCTTTTGCGGGACGCCCGGATTTGTTCAAGAACATCTATTCGCCCGGAATCTCGGCATTTTTCGATGAACATGCCTTGCTCTACCTTCCACAGCAGCAATTCCAATCCATTGCAGATCGTATCCAGAGTTCCGCACAATTGTTGCACGGCATATCACGTGAACCTTCCTTGCCAGGTCTAACCGGATTACTTACAGGGGTCGCTCAAGGCGACACGGCTAATTTGCCGGATGACTTCGCTGTTTTCTTGTCCGCAGTTCAAAGTGTTTTCGAAGCCAATGCCAACGGGCGCAGCGCAATGCTGGATTGGCAGACAGTGCTAGGAGGACAAAACAAACTGGGGAATGCAACTGTTTCCGGTTCCGACAATGGCCGCCGCTTTGTCTTTGTTCAGCCTGTTCTCGATTTTTCCGTACTCGAACCTGCCGAAGTTGCACTGTCAGCAGCAAAACGGCTGGCCAGCGATCCCGAAGTAACGCGGTCAGGCAAGGTCAAGGTAAGCTTTACCGGAGAAGCCGCCATGGCCTCCGAAGAGCTTCGGACTGTTGCAGACGGGGCGTCTCTGGCCGGCATCATCTCACTCATTTTGGTGGCTTGCGTTCTCATTTTTGGCGTACGATCATGGCGCCTGGTGGTGGCCGCACTGTCCATGTTGATCATTGGGCTCATGCTCACAGCAGGCTTTGCCGCGTTGGCCATTGGGCACCTAAACTTGATCTCCGTGGCCTTTGCTGTGCTCTTCGTGGGTCTCGGGATCGACTTTGCAATTCATTTTGCCTTGCGTTTCGAAGAAGAAGACACAATTCAAAACCACGCAGCAGAAGCTCTGGAGGATGTAGCTGCAAGCACTGGCCCAGCCTTGCTGCTCTGCACTGCCACCACCACGCTGGCATTTCTGGCATTCGCACCTACTGATTTTGCGGGCATGTCTCAGCTTGGAATTATCTCAGCCGGCGGCATGGTCATCGCCTTTGTTCTGTCGATGACGCTTCTGCCTGCACTTCTGTCGAACTTCGCAGGGAAAACCTCGGGAAAAACGGCTGCACGCTTCTCAATTCCCTTGAGGGCGCCGCGCTATGAGATCCGCAAGTACCTGACGATTGGTATCCTTATCTCCGGCGTCGCCGCGCTGTATGTGGTCCCGAGCGCTACATTTGATGGTGATCCAATCGCGTTGAAGGACCCGAATGCAGCTGCCGTCAAAGTTTTCAGGGCGCTCAATGCGGACAAGGACGCCCCGTCTTATATTGCCGAGCTTGTTGTCAGCGATACGGAAGAGGCAAGACGAACAAGCGAACGGCTTCAGGAACTCTACGATGTGCGCCAGGTCATTAGTGCTCTCAGTTTCATCCCGGCGGATCAAACGAGCCGCATTAATAGGCTCAGAAGCCTCGCTTCTGTATTGCCACCGCCGATTTCAACTCAGTTACCGGACCGTGGTGACCAGGCCCGCGTGGATGCGATTGCCGGCTTGCCTGGAACTCTCAGGCAAATCGAGAAAAATCCTCTCTCAACACCGAAAGTTGTCCAAGCTGCCCGGGTTCTGCGCCGCACGGTTGAAATCCTCATAAACTCAGGCCCGCCAAACCCGGAACGGAACCGGCAACTGGAAACCGGGCTCTTTACAAGATTGCCACCCACACTGAACGACCTGCACCTCAAACTTGCTACCCGCCGCATAGCGGTTGGCACTCTTGAGCAGGGCTTGCGCAACCGTTACCTGTCGCCGGACGGCAAGCACCGGCTCGACATTCTCCCGCGTGAAGCTATCTCCGATGACACGTCCATGCGGCGGTTTGTGGTATCCGTCAGGGACGCGGCACCTCACGCGACGGGCGCACCGGTGGAGATTATCGGCGCAGCCGATGTTGTGGGCAAAGCCATGTTGCAGGCGACAGGCGTTGCGGCCCTGCTCATTGCAATCGTCTTGTTCGCAACACTAAGGCGTTTTGGCGACGTCCTGCTTGTCCTGCTTCCGATCGCGTTGGCCGGCATCCTGCTGATCGCAACTACGGTCATCCTCGGGATTCCGTTCAATTTCGCCAATGTGATCGTCCTGCCGTTGCTCATAGGACTTGGCGTAGACAGCGGCATACATCTGGTCATGCGCATCCGCGAAGAAATTGCAGCAGGTCATCAGGCCCAACTGCTGGACACCTCCACGCCACGGGCGGTTCTGCTGAGCGCCCTGACCACGATTGCCTCGTTTGGCTCCTTGGCCGTGTCCGCTCACCGGGGCACCGCATCAATGGGTGAACTGCTGACCCTCGCGATCGTCTTTACGTTGCTCTGCACATTGATTGTTCTGCCGACGCTGGTGGATTGGTTCCTGCGTCCTCGTCACCGCCGTTCCTTTGGCGGCTAGTTCAGTACATCTGTCCTGCTGATACAATTGAAACACGGTTCCTAGTTTGAGAAATTCTGCTGAAACAGAGCTCCTGTAGAACCATCATCAGTCAAGCAAGACGAAACGAGATGAACACGATAATAATCTTAGACCCGAAGAGTTAGAACGATGACAGCCGCTACCGCCACACCTTCAACATTGATATCAGCACCGGACTCAGCGATCGCAATCAGGAAAACCCTTCGGGCAATCTTCTCTTGGCTCACGAAATTCAAAAACCCTCCTTCGCCAACAAGCCTTGCTCCCAACGTCCTCAACGACATCGGGCTTCGTCAGTCCGAACTGATGGCCCTGCAATTCACCTAAGTCCTCCTTCCCTCCGATAGGCGACGCCGGCTACACAATGTCCTCGGGTGTAGTCGGCTTTTTTTGCTTCACCTTATTGTCGCCCAACTCGGAAGGCTTTTGCCTATGTGTGGCTTGACGCGGCGGGCAAACAAGGCCACATCACGAAACCTAACGACAGTCCGTTGATTTGAGGGGACCTCTCAGGGTGGCCGTTCCATTTATCCAGCAAGCGCACGTTGGCGCCTACATTCTCAAACAAAAGTTGAGCGGAACAACAAAATACCCGCTTGTGCTGATGCTTGAGCCCCTGTTTCGCTGCAATCTAGCATGCCCTGGCTGCGGGAAAATCGACTACCCAGCGGAGATCCTGAACAAACGCCTCTCCCTGGAAGATTGCCTGCAGGCTGTTGATGAATGTGGAGCGCCAATTGTGTCGATCCCCGGCGGTGAACCGCTGATCCACAAGGAAATGAAAGAAATTGTCGAAGGCATCATTGCCCGGAAGAAATTTGTCTATCTCTGCACCAACGCCCTGCTTCTGAAGAAAAAGCTGAAGGACTATACGCCGTCGCCTTATCTGACTTTCTCCATCCATCTCGACGGGCTGGAAGAGGAACACGACCACGCAGTCGATCAGAAAGGCACTTTCAAAATCGCGGTGAACGCCATTGAAGAAGCTGTAAAGCGCGGCTTTCGCGTCACCGTCAATTGCACCCTCTTTAACAATGCTGTCCCTGCACGCGTTGCAGAATTCTTCGACTTTGTCTCAACTCTCGGTGTGGAAAGCATCACAATTTCTCCAGGCTATGCCTATGAGCGCGCGCCTGCCCAGGAACACTTCCTCAACCGCAACCAGACCAAGACCATCTTCCGGGACCTGTTCCGCATGGGCCGGCAAAACGGCCGGGATTGGAAATTCAACCAGTCCAGCCTTTATCTCGACTTCCTTGCCGGAAACCAAAACTACGATTGCACACCCTGGGGCAACCCGACCCGCAATGTGTTTGGCTGGCAAAAGCCCTGTTACCTCGTTGGAGAGGGTTATGTGCAAAGCTTTAAGGAGCTCATGGAGACCACGGACTGGGACAGCTATGGCGCTGGAAAGTACGAAAAGTGTGCTGACTGCATGGTCCATTGTGGCCATGAACCAGCAGCCGTCGCCGATACGGTAGCGCATCCCCTAAAAGCCTTGAAGGTCTGGCTGAAGGGCGTTGACACGGAGAGCCCAATGCTCCCGGATATTGATCTTTCAAAACAACGGTCCGCCGACTATGTCTTCGAAAAACAAGTGGCCAACTTCCTGACCGAAGACGAATTGCGTGAAGCAGCCGACCGAGACAAGCAAGTCGCTTGAGCTTAGACTTTACAATCCTGACAAAGCAGCAAGACCAATCGCACGCTCACCTGCTCCGCTGTAGAGCAGATAGACTTCTTCGCCTTCGGTGAAGATGCAAGGATCCCGGAGCTGATTGACGGCAACATCAGCCGCGCCTGCAACCGAAGCTTCCATTGGTTCGCCCGTCCCTTCCCAGGCCAACTCAGGCCGCAACACCTCATTGACTTTTGCAACAGTCCAGCTTGACCAGGGCACGGTCAGGTCAATTGTCCCATGATAGATTCGCTCTGGCCTTTCCCAGATCTGGCTCCAGAAACAATGCAAGATATCCCCTTTTACGAGAACTGCAGTGTGCCGCGTTTCCTTGGGCAGAGGCTTGGGACCCAGCTGGAAATCCCGGAGGCCGTCTTTTGAACGATAGATCTCATTGGGATGGGCCATCGCGTACCACCACTCTCCATAGCGGAAGACACGGAAATAAGGCGGCCCGAGGAGCTCCGGCAACACGCGGAAATGTAGTCCATCGTAAGACAGCGCGACACGCGACAGCTGTTCACCGTTCTCCAGCAATCCGTGGAGATACATGCGCACCTCGCGCTTTTGCTCATCCACATGAACATCGGGAGAGGCAATATGAGGATAGAACCAATCGTCCGGATGACTTGCCCATTCCGGCCGAAATCCGCTGCGGTCCGGAGCCTCGGTGCAATAGAGCGAATCTGCGAGGTTGAGACAACCCGGACCGTGGATTGTCCAAGGTCCTTCGATCTCATCCGCATAAGCCAGACGAATGTATTTTCCCCGATGATCGGCAAAATAAAGCAGGTAACCTCCAAGTGGATTGGGGACCCACCACGGCGATCTAACCAGAGAAGGACCATTGATGTTGTCACCCATACGCTTATCCAACCCGGGATGAATTATCGGCTTATCAGCTAGACGGCATGCGATGACAGGCATTACGGACAATGTTCCAGGCTGCTTCAACAAACCACAATCTTCCTGCGCCTATTGGCGGTGTCAAGCTGCAACGGGCAGTGTAGTGTGAGAATTTGAACCAACAAGAGGTAGTCGATTTGCTTGATTGGAGATTGAGTTTTTCGGGCAATTTGTTCTTGGCACTCAGCGTGGTGTCTGCCATCCCCGCATTCGCCGCTGATACACTTGTTGCCGTTGCTGCGAACTTCTCAGAAACAATGGAGCAGCTGCAGAAAGAGTTTGAACAGAGCCACAGCCACTCCCTCAGAGTGAGCACGGGGTCCACTGGCAAACTCTATGCACAGATTGTGAACGGCGCACCTTTCGATATTCTGCTGTCGGCCGACGAGGAGCGACCAAAGCAACTGGTCAAAAACGGCAATGCAAAGCCGGAGAACCGTTTCACATATGCAATCGGGGAACTCGTCCTTTGGAGCGCAGATCAAAGCCGTATCTCTGTTGCGGGCGATGAAGTGTTAAAGCTGAGGGACTTCAGAAAGTTGGCAATTGCCAACCCCGAACTCGCGCCGTACGGCAGGGCCGCAATGCAGGCATTGCAAGCTAACGGAATCGCAAAATCTCTGAAGGATCGCCTCGTCTTCGGCGAAAACGTTGGTCAAACCTTTGCCTTTGTCGCCAGCGGCAACGCTGAACTCGGGCTGGTCGCCCATTCCCATGTTTTGAGCGCACGAAATAACGGGCGCGGGAGTTCCTGGGCAGTGCCCGCCGAGCTGCACGATCCCATCCGCCAGGATGCCGTTTTGCTCAAGCGAGGAGAAGGCAACATCGCTGCCCGGAAATTCATCCAGTTCTTGCGTTCCAACGCAGCAAGGTCGATCATCCGCAATTCTGGTTATCGTGTGGATTGATCTGGATGATTGACCTTGGCCCACTTTGGCTAACACTTCTGCTGGCCGCTTCGACGACGGTCGCGCTGTTGTTCATCGGCACCCCTCTGGCCTGGTGGCTCGCAAACACGCGCTCGCCCCTGAAACCAGTTGTGGAAGCGCTGACAGCTTTGCCGATCGTACTGCCTCCCACCGTCATCGGCTTCTATCTGCTTATCCTGTTCAGCCCGAATTCGCTAATCGGCGGATTGTGGGTAACAGCAACCGGCACCACACTAACGTTTTCCTTCGCCGGTTTGCTGATCGCTTCTATGTTCTATTCCCTACCCTTCATGGTGCAGCCTTTGCAAACTGCGTTTGAAGCGGTCGGGCGGGAACCGATGGAAGCTGCTGCGATGCTGCGCGCTGCGCCGGCTGATGCCTTCTTTTCGGTTGCAGCTCCGATGGCCAGCCGAGGTTTCCTCACAGCCTGCGTCTTGAGTTTCACGCATACCCTCGGCGAGTTTGGCGTTGTTCTGATGGTTGGCGGCAATATCCCCGGCCAGACGAAAGTGATATCGATCGCAATTTACGAGCATGTGGAAACCTTGCGTTATGCCGAAGCGCACCTCCTTTCAGCAGGCCTGCTCGCCTTCTCCTTCGTGGTGCTGATGTCAATCTACGCACTGAATCGCCGGTTTCCGATAAATGTCGGCTAAAACCCTGAACATAAAGGCCAAGCTGGGCTTCGATGCGTTTTCGATTGAGGTAGATGAAAACATCGAGCTGAACGGCATCATCGCCCTCTTTGGCCCAAGTGGCAGTGGCAAGAGTACTCTTCTGCGTGTCATCGCTGGTTTGGAAGCCGGGGCACAAGGGAAGGTCACCTTTAATGGCCAGCCCTGGGCTGACACGAATTCCAAAACCTTCCTGGCACCTCACCTCCGCCCGGTCGGGTTAGTGTTCCAGGATGGCCGCCTGTTTCCGCACCTGAATGTGGAAGGAAATCTCCGATATGCGGAGAAGAGAAGCCGGACAAGCAAACAGACCATTGCCTATTCCCAGGTTGTTGAAGCGCTGGACCTTTCAACGCTCTTGCCTCGAAAACCGGCAAGCCTTTCAGGAGGCGAGCGGCAGAGAGTTACCCTCGGGCGAACTCTTCTTACTCAACCTGAATTGTTGCTGCTGGACGAGCCCATGTCGGCGCTGGATGTACGGCGGAAAGGTGAACTGCTCCCCTTTATCGAGAAGGTACCCGATGCGTTCGGCGTCCCCATGATCTTTGTCAGCCATGCTGTTGACGAGGTGGTTCGTCTCGCAGACGAGGCGATCATTCTGGTGGACGGCAAGGTCTCGGGGCGCGGCCCCATGCCGGAGATTTTCCAACAATTAAAAATGCATGACCTAACCGGCTATTTCGAAGCCGGCGCTGTTGTGGAAGCGCGGGTCACAGGTCAAGATAACAAATACAAACTCACAAGCTTGCTGATCGACGATGAACCATTGCAGATGCCTATGGTTGCTTCGTTGGATGTGGGTGATGAGGTCCGCCTGCGCATTAGATCCAGAGACGTATCGCTGGCCACAAAGAAGCCGACCGGGATCAGCACGCGCAACGCACTTGCTGCAATCGTCGACACTGTCCATTCCGAGCCGAACACAGCATTCTCTGAAGTCACTGCAAAAGTCGGCTTACAAACCGTGCGGGCCCGGATAACCCGTCAGGCCGTCGACGAATTGGGGTTGAAACCGGGAAAAGAGATTTATGCGCTGATCAAAGGCGTCAGCTTTGACCGGCGGGTTCTGATTTCCGCAAAAGCCAAAACACTGGACAATTGACTGCACTATCCTGCATATTTTCCGAAACTGGGAATTCACGGAAATTATGCAGGAAATTGGCACAGCATTTTCCCTCGCCTTTGCCCTTCTGAAGTCGCTGGACGCAGATCTGATGGAGATTATCGGCTTGTCCTTGAGGGTCAGCCTGTCAGCTCTGATCCTGTCCTGCCTGATCGGTCTACCTCTAGGCGCACTGGTGGCAATCTCAAAATTCCGCGGGCGGACAGCAATTATCATTCTCATGAACGCTCTGATGGGCCTCCCGCCCGTTGTGGTGGGCCTCATAGTCTATCTCTACCTGTCCCGTTCAGGACCCCTGGGCTGGTTGCAATTGCTCTACACGCCTACCGCCATGATCATTGCACAAACCATCCTGATCGCCCCTATCGTCGCTGCGTTGTCCCGGCAGGTGCTTGAGGACTTGCACCAGGATTATGCCGAGCAATTCCGCTCGCTGGGCGTTTCAGGCTGGCAAACCGTCAAGGCGCTCCTATGGGATGGACGATACTCGCTCCTGACCGTTGCATTGGCAGGTTTCGGACGCTCCATCGCTGAGGTCGGCGCAGTCATCATTGTTGGGGGCAACATTGATCACCTGACGCGCATCATGACCACAGCCATCGCTCTCGAGACCTCAAAAGGCGACCTGCCATTGGCCATGGCTTTGGGCATCGTCCTTTTGACGATTGCCTTGATCGTGAATGGCCTGGTGTCGGCCCTGCGTCTGACTGCAGCGAGGTTTGCCTATGCTTGAAGCGCAGGCACTGACCCTGGAGAGGGACCGGCAACGTCTTGTCGACTCCATTGACCTCAAACTGACACTGGACAAACTGACCGTTATCCTGGGCTTCAACGGAGCGGGAAAAAGCTTGCTGTTGCGGCTCTTGCACGGCCTGCTTCAGCCCACAGGAGGCAAGGTCCTCTGGGACGGCGAACCACTCTCGGAAGCCAATCAGAAGACGCAAGCCATGGTCTTCCAGAAACCGGTACTCCTCCGCCGCTCAACTGCCGCCAACATTGATTTTGCCTTGAAGACCCGAGGCATCACCGACACCGTTCGCCGCGAGGAGTTGCTGAGACGCGTGGACCTGCAAGATCTCGCAAGGCGCCCGGCGCGCTTGCTATCTGGTGGCGAACAACAACGGCTTGCCCTCGCCCGTGCACTTGCCTGTGAGCCGAAGGTTCTTTTCCTCGATGAACCAACGGCAAGCCTCGACCCCGCCTCCACCGCCATGATCGAAGAAATCGTCCAGATGTCACAGGCGCAGGGCACCAAAGTCATTTTTGTCACGCACGATATCGGTCAGGCAAAACGGATTGCCGATGAAGTCGTCTTTCTCCACCAGGGAAAGATGGCCCAGCACTCACCAGCCAAAACGTTTTTCGCGAAGCCCTCAAGCGATGCCGCCCGCGCCTATTTGGAAGGAAAGCTCATCTCATGAACCTTGTCCGCCTCATACTCGCCGTTATCACAATGGGCGTTTGGGTCTTATCCTCGTTGCCTACAGGGGCTCAGGACAATTCGATTTTCGTGCAATCAACCACATCCACAAAGAATTCGGGTCTGTACAAACACCTGCTCCCAAAATTCAAACAAGCCAGCGGCATAACGGTGCATGTGGTCGCTGTTGGAACGGGACAAGCCATTCGGAATGCGATGAAATGCGATGGTGATGTGCTCCTGGTTCACGCAAAGTCAGCCGAAGAAAAGTTCGTGGCGGACGGCTTCGGTTTCCAGCGTTATGACCTGATGTACAACGACTTCATCATCGTTGGCCCGGTCGCTGACCCGGCCGGTGCCGGCGGGTCAACAGAAGTCAAAACTGCGCTAAAACGCATTGCCAAGGCCAGATCCCTGTTTGCATCACGGGGTGATGATTCCGGCACGCACAAAAAGGAAATGTCTCTCTGGAAAAAGGCAGGCATCGATCCGGTTCCCTCTTCTGGCAAGTGGTACCGGTCAACCGGCTCCGGCATGGGGGTGACCCTGAACACAGGCATAGGCATGGGCGCCTACGTGCTCACCGACCGGGCGACCTGGATCAGCTTCAAAAACAAGGGAGATTACAAGATCCAGGTGGAAGGGGACGCGGCGTTGTTCAACCAGTATGGTGTGATCCTGGTGAACAAGGAGAAATGCGCGTCTGTAAAAGCTGACCTTGGTCAGCAATTCATCGATTGGCTGCGTTCGCCGGAAGGCCAGTCTTCGATCGCCGGGCATCAGATTGCTGGACAGCAGCTGTTTTTTCCGAACGCCAAATAGCGCAAATTCCAATCAGGGGCTGTTATAGTGCACCGCGCCCAGCGCCGAAACATCATAACCCGCCAGTTCCTCTGCACGATTTTCAAAACGTTCCGATTGGCAAAACGCCCAGAACGTCTGCCATGCTGGCTCAAACCAGGCCTTCCGGTCAACCAGAAGATCGAAGCGTTCTTCCATCAATGGAAGGAAGCGCAGTTTGTATGAAGACACCACTGAAGCCAGGCCGAACGCAGCATCCGCCTTGCCCTCCTGCACGGCCAAGGCAGCATCGGTTTCTGAACGGGCGGTTTCGCAGAAATCCAGATCATCGGGACCCAGGCCCGCGTCTGACAACAGATGCTCAAACAGTTTCTGAGCGCCGGCCTGCTTTTGCCGAGGTACAACACTGAGGCTTTTGATGTCGGCAATTGATGAAACGCTGTCAGGCGCAGTTTCAGACAAGATTAATCCACGCTGCCTCAAGCTCCATTGAACCAGCACTGCAGGTGCTACACCGCAAATTGCCTTCACGCTATTGACGTTCCAGTCGCCACTTTCCGGCTCAAAAACATGGCAGCCCGAAGCGATGCCTTCCCCATTGGAGAAGCGCTCCAGACCATCCAGGCTGCCATCAAAATAAGTTGCCAAGCCACAGCCGGATTCACGCAAAGCCCAATCCAGCAACGGATCGTGACTTCCAAGAATGACATTTGGCTTTGCCGCGGCCGCCGTTTGCCCCGCCACTGCCCCGTGTTCAGCTATCCAGGCGTGCACCGCATCTTCTGGAAACAAGAGCTTTCCCATGGCCTTGGAACAGGCCAATTTTCCGGAAGCCGCAAGGTCATAGACCTTGCGCTCCTTGAGGCGCAGGAGTTCTGCAACTTCCCTGGTTGTGAGATAATCCGGCATGACAACAGATGTGACAGAAACCGTCAGCCGGGGCAATGCGTGTCAGTCTCTTAGATCTTTCGTGGCTTTCAGCATGGCAACGATGAGCGCATCCCTTTCAGCAGCGCCCGCTTCCACGTCCTTTCCACCCGTGGCATCTTCAAGATCTGAGACCAGTTTCGCGGTGACTTCGGGTGTCAGTTCGACATTGCCCAGATCGTCCCACCAACGCCGGAAGCTTGGCCCGTACCGGTTGCAGAATTCTTCCATACCGTTCCGGCCAGCCGCCAGATTGAAAAGCATGTGCGGCCCCATGGCGGCCCACCGCAATCCAGGCCCTGCCCAGATCGCCTTGTCAACATCCTCCAGTGAAGCCACGCCGCTGTCGACCAAATGAATGGCTTCCTGCCACAAGGCCGCCTGCAGGCGATTGGAAACATGCGCAGGCACTTCCTTCTTCACCCGGATCGTCACCTTGCCCACCTGTTTGTAGAAGGCTTCCGCTTCCTCCATCACACCATCAGCCGTGCGCTCATTCGTCAGCAACTCAACCAACGGAATGAGATGTGGCGGGTTAAATGGATGGCCGAGCATAAAACGCAAAGGGTCCTTCCAACCTTCCTGCATCTCGCTCACCATCAGGCCGGATGCAGACGAAGACACAATTGCCTCAGGAGCAAGGCGGGGTTCGATCTCCGCAAAAGTTGCGTGCTTGATTGGAAGCCGCTCGGGCACATTCTCCTGCACGAACTGGACATTGGCCACGGCGTCTCCAGCACTGCCATGGAAACGGACTTTGTCCGGATCGCCATTCTCTGTCATGCCGAGTTCAGTCAGAGTTGGCCACGCACCGGCAATATAATCCCGGACGCTTTGCTCTGCGTTTTCCGCGTTGTCGTAGACATCCACTTCCAGGCCAGCAGCCAGAAACAATGACGTCCAACTCGCACCAATCACGCCTGCGCCCAATACGGCGGCCCGTTCAAACTTTTGCATCAGAATAGTCCAGGATTGAGAGGAGAGGCAGCCGTCATGCCGCCATCCATTGTGAAACATTGTCCGCTGGCAAACGCAGCATCATCACTGGCCAGCCAGACCGCAAGTTTGGCGATATCCTTCGGCGCGCCGAACCGTCCGGCCGGGTGACGCGCAAGTGCATCTGACTTTGCAGCATCAGCATTCTTTGCAACTTCAAATGCGGCATCCGCCATCCCGGTCATGATCCAGCCGGGAAGAATTGCATTACAGCGCACCGCCGGGCCATGATCGACGGCGATAGATCGGGTCAGTCCATGCACAAAGGCCTTCGAGGCATTGTACAGCGCCAGACCGGGATCGGCCACGTTGCCAGAGATTGAACCAATATTGATGATTGAGCCACCTTCGGTCATGCCCGGGATAAAGGCCCGGCAGGCAAGGAACACACCCTTGGCGTTCACACCCATGAGCGTGTCCCAATCCTCATCCGTCGTGTCGGTTACCGGCTTTTCGATCTGCACGCCCGCATTGTTGACGAGGGTGCTCACCGAACCGAAGGCCTCCATTGCAGCGTTCAAAAGCGCTTCAACATCTTCCCGGGAAGACATATCGGTGGTGCGCCAATGTACCTGATCGGGAAGGTCACCCCGATCACCACGGCCGCAACTCATCACCTGTGCACCTTCTGCCACGAAGGCCTCCACAATTGCCCGACCTATGCCCTGGCGCCCGCCGGTAACAACCGCTGTCTTTCCGGCGAGCCGTCCCATTCTAGAACTTCACCATATCGCCGCCCTTGAGGCCGAGGCGCTCGCGGGCTTCAGCCGGCGTGGCGACAGTCATGCCGAGGTTTTCGACAATTTGGCGGATCTTTGTGACTTGTTCGGCGTTGGATTTGGCAAGTGCCCCACGTCCAATGTAGAGGCTGTCTTCCAAGCCAACGCGGAGATTCCCACCCAGCATGGCAGATTGTGTCGCGAACGGCATTTGGCTCTTGCCGGCCGCCAACACAGACCATTCATAGGAGTCGCCAAACAACCTCTGCGCAACGTTATGCAGGTGCTGCATGTTATCAGGATCAGCGCCCATGCCGCCGAGGATACCGAAGACCATCTGAATGAAGAACGGCGGTTTCACCAGGCCCTTATCGACGAAGTAAGCCAGGTTGTAGAGGTGGCCGAGGTCGTAGCATTCGAACTCAAACTTGGTTCCGTGCTCTGCACCCAGGTTCTTCAACACATACTCAATGCTATTGAACGTGTTGGGGAAGATGAAGTCTTTGGTCATCTCCAGATAGGGCTTTTCCCAATCGTGCTTGAACTCCCTGTACTTCTCCAACATCGGGAAGAGGCCGAAGTTGATGGAACCCATGTTGAGCGAAGCCATCTCGGCACTGGCTGAGGTCGCAGCATCAATGCGCTCGTCGATGGTCATTCCGAGCCCGCCTCCGGTAGAAACGTTGATCACAGCATCGGTTGACTGTTTGATCACCGGCAGGAACTGCATGAAGGTTTCAGGGCGTGGATCGGGCTTGCCGGTCTCAGGATCGCGAGCGTGCAGGTGAATGATGGAAGCTCCGGCTTCCGCCGCTTCAATCGAAGCGGTCGAAATCTCGTTCGGCGTAACAGGGAGGTGGGGCGACATTGATGGTGTGTGTACACCACCAGTGACTGCGCAGGTGATGATGACTGGTTTTGCCATGGTTCTAGAGCCTCATTTGTTGAACTTGAGCGGAGAGACCGCCATCAATAACCCAAAGCTGGCCGGAGGCATAGCGCGCTTCATCCGACGCGAGCCAGTTGACCAGATTGGCGATGTCATCAGGTTTGCCGTAGGTGCCCAGCGGATGCACGTCGCGAATGGCCTGCTGTAGTGATTCGATGTTGCCGCCTTCACCACCCGATCCCTCGCCTCCGAAGAAGCTTTGGAGCATCGGCGTGTCCACATAACCGGGGCAAATCGCGTTGACGCGGATACCTTCCGGACCGTGGTCGCAGGCCATGGCCTTTGTGAGTGCATGCACCGCACCCTTGGTCGCACAATAGGCGGCCAGGCCCGGATCGGCGATGAAACCGTCATAAGAGCCGAAATTGATGATGCTGGCGCCTTCAGCCTTCCGCATCAAAGGAAGTGCATGCTTGGACGTTAGAAACGTACCGGTAACATTGATGGCAAATATCTTGTTCCACTGCTCAAGCGTCGTGTTTTCGATCGTCTCTTCAATTTCGATCCCGGCGGCGTTGACCAGGATATCAAGCTTGCCCCAGTGCTTGCCAATGCGTTCCATGCCGTCTTTGGCAGTCTCTTCAGACGTGACGTCATAAGACACAACATGGACACCTTCCTGCGGGTCTTCCCATGTCGCCAGATCAGCAGCGATAACCTTTGCCCCTTCCTTTACGAAGCGGGTACAGATGGCCTGACCAATTCCGCCCGCACCGCCAGTGACGAACGCGTGTTTTCCTTCAAGCATGGGCATAGGACGCTCCTCTCTCGCACGTCATTCCCGCGCAGGCGGGAGTCCAGGACAGAATCACTGCGCTCTTTCGATGGGATCCGGGTGCCCGCCTCCGCGGGCATGACGACGGAACAAGAGGCACACTCATTCCGCCACCGCCTGTTTGTAAGCATCGAGCACCAAACCATGGAAATGGTGCACGGCATGTTCTGATTTTCCGGAGCCGTCCGGATCGTGGACAATCCGGCCCTGCTCGAATGCGGGCGTTTCCATGCCCCGTTGAACGCTTTCCACCAGACCTATGTCTTCCACTTGCAACACTTCGTCGAGATACCGGATCGCTTCAATTTCCGCTTCGTCGGGATCCGGTGTTTCGAGGAAAAAGTCGTAAGTCTCCAATGTTCTGTTTGGCCCGACAGGAATTATGTTGAGGACAATCATCGAGCTGCGGCCCGGATAACGCATCAGACAAGTGGTCGGCCAAAGCCACCAGACGGCATGGGTGCGGACCTTGGCATTGGAGACATCGTAGGCGGTGTTGGCTCCCTTCCCCGCATCCGCCATATGGCTGGAATAGATGCCGTGGGTGGTCACCTTGTACGTGTCCATATCGACCAGCGAACAAAAGTCCTTGTGCGCCACCGGGCAGTGATAGCACTCCAGAAAATTATCGACCACGTTCTTCCAGTTCGACTTGATGTCGTAGGTCAGACGGTGGCCGAAAGTGAGCTGATCGATATCCAGTGCCCAGTGCCGGATCTCCATGCCAAGGTCGCCACTCACTTCGGCAAGAGGTGCCGCAGCCGGATCGAGATTGACGAAGATGAACCCGCAAAACTCTTCCACCTGCACCTGATCAAGGCAGACCTCTTTCACCGAGAAACCTGCCAGGTTTTCCGTCTCCGGCGCGCGGCGAAGTTGGCCGGTGAGATCATACGTCCAGGCATGATAAGGGCACATGATCTTGTTTGCGGTGCCTTCTCCCTGCAGTAGCTCGTGCGCTCGGTGCTTGCACACGTTGTAGAAGGCACGGAGCGGACCCTCCGGGTCGCGGACGATGCAGATTGGATGACCGGCAATGTCGATAGTGAGATAGGCGCCAGGCTTGCGGAGCTTCTCGGCATGGCAAACCCACTGCCATGTCTTCCGGAAGATAGCAGCACGCTCGATTTCGGCCCATCTCGGATCTGTGTAGGCATCCGCCTTGAGTGAGAATGAGCTGTCAGGGCTTTCCGAATAGCCGCCACTGATACGGCTGAACTCTTCTGGTGAGGGTCTGATGGTCATGACTTTGTCCTTCAGATTTTGGGCGGTGGGTATTGCATCCGGTGCACGACGTCGTCCCAGGAGACATGATTGCGCACAAACTCTTTGGAGGCATCGCGTGGCGGGTTGTAATCCCATGAAGTCAGGAGCCCTGCTTCCATAGCCTGATGCACCGCCCGCCGTTGTTTCTGGGTGGCGATGATATCGACCGCAATTTTTTCAGAATCCCAGCGCTCCCGGACTTCAGCATCGAAAGCAGCCACCAGCTCCGCACGGGCTGGATCGTCTGCCAGAGTGTGCCGTTCCTCCGGATCAGCTTCGATATCGAAGAGTTGGGCTGGATCATGGTCGCAATGGATGTATTTCCACTTGCCGCGGCGGATCATGAACAACGGTGCAGCGGGAAGGATCTCGGCACAGTACGCACCGATAGCTTCGGTCTGGCTTTCCTTGCCTTCTGCCAATGTCGGCCAGAGAGACACCCCATCAACCGGCATGCCGAATTCATCATCGCATCCGGCAATATCAGTGAAGGTCGGCAGAATGTCAACCAGCGAACACGGTTCCGCACGTTCCTGCGCGAGCACCCCAGGACCAGCCGCGATCAAGGGCACTCGCCCGGAATGCTCGAAGAAGTTCATTTTGTACCAGAGACCGCGCTCACCCAGCATATCGCCATGGTCGGCGGTGACAAAAACGATCGTGTTGTCGAGTTGATCGGACTCTTCCAGCGCCTGCACCACAGCACCGACTTTGGAGTCGAAATAGCTGACGTTCGCATAATAGGCATGACGCGCGTTGCGGATTTCCTCATCCGTGACCGCCTCGGGATACGCTTCAATACCAGCCATAAGCCTTTGAGTATGAGGGTCGGTTGCGTCTGTCATGGACGGCATGTCGATAGCGTCGTGGTCGTAAAGATCCCACCATTCTTTCCGCGCCACATAGGGGTCGTGCGGGTGGATAAAGCTGACGACCATGCAGAAGGGATCGATCTTCTCCATGGCGTATTCAAAGATCCGTCTCCGTGCAAAGAAGGCGGTTTCCTCATCATATTCGATCTGGAAAGTGGTCCCGGCAACTCCGGCCGTCCGGACGGGATCCATATTATGATAAAAATGATCGATCCGCTCGTCCGGCAATTCCCAATCCGGCGTCCAGGCATGATCGGCCGGGTAGATATCGGTCGTTAGCCGTTCCTCAAAACCATGCAACTGGTCCGGCCCAACAAAGTGCATCTTGCCGGAAAGGCATGTGCGGTAGCCCTTGCGGCGCAGGTAATGGGCGAATGTCGGGATTGCAGCTGGAAACTCCGACGCGTTGTCATAAGCCGCTATGTTCGTCACCAGCTTGCCGGACATGAAACTGAAGCGGGACGGCGCGCAGAGCGGCGAGTTGCAATAGGCCGCATCAAAACGAGTGCCTCGAGCTGCCAGTGCATCCATGTACGGTGTCTTCACAAGCGGATGGTCATAAGTGCCAGTGAACTGCGGCGCCAATTGGTCGGCCATAATCAAAACAATGTTAGGGGCAGAGCGGGACATTTCAGACAAACCTTTCACTCACAGTTGATTTTAGGAGCACTCACAGCTTTAGTGCTGACATTTTTCGCCATCAACCATGCGAAATTCGGCACAATATGAGTAAAATGCGCCAGCAAGAGACTTTCAGCATCTGCACAATTGGTATGCTGCTGCTGCCCGGTTTCAACAGCCTAGCCGCAAACGCATTTGTCGATCCGTTCCGGGTGGCAAACTATCTCTACGGTCAGACCATCTTTCATTGGCCCTGGCTATCCCTTGAAGGTGGCCATGTTGATGCCAGCAATGGGCTGAGCGCCAGCAAAACAGCGCCATTCCTGGAGCAAATCGATTCGTTGGATTTTATCGTGGTAAATGCCAGCTGGGCGCCAGAGACTTTTCAACAGCCTCAACTACAGAACTGGTTGAGGCGTCAGACCCAGCGTGGCACCGTTCTGTGTGGACTGGACACAGGCGCCTTTGTACTCGCATACGCAGGACTGCTGGATGGATACAGAGCAGCAGTCCACTATGAACATATCGCGGCTTTCCGGGAGCTCTTCCCTGACTGCGGAATGGGTGAGGCGCTGTTCGTCTTTGATCGCGACCGACTGACAGGCTGCGGCGGGCTTGCCGCAGCGGATATGGCACTGGAGATCATCCGGCTGCAACAAGGGCTGGAGCTGGCCAACGCAGCTTCACGATACATTTTCCACGAGCGCTTAAGGCCCGGAGATGAAGGCCAGCTGCCCTCAAACCGTGAGCCGGTTGGCTATGCGGCGCCTGCAAAACTGCGGGAGGCAATCCTGATCATGGAACGCAACCTGGAACAACCAGTGCGCATTTCAGAGATATCCAGAGAGCTTGCATTATCTCAACGCCAACTTGAGCGGCTCTTCCACACTCACGCGGGTGTAGCACCTATAAGGTATTACGTAGATGTGCGTCTGGATCGCGCGCGAGGCCTGGTCACACAGACAGAATTACCTATTCTTGATGTGGCGATCGCATGCGGTTTTGGCACGCCTGTGCAGTTTTCAAGGTCCTACAAATCCAGATTCGGTATTACCCCTAGCCAGGACCGAATAGCTGGGCGAGTTCCTTTTCAATTTCGTTCATTTCCGAGCCATGCAGGGGTCTAAAAAGCAAGAACATTCCGGTCCACAAAGCATGTGAGTCTAAAGTCTAATAATCTTTTTGAGCATTGCCTGAAGAACACAGGAAGGCTAGCAAAACCTTGGACGTTGCCGGAATAGCCGGGAACGATGTCCGTTATCAATCCGCATTGGGAGGAATCGCATGAGCGATCACAAAAATCTTTCACGGCGCAAACTCTTGAAGAGCAGTGCCGCTGCTGCAACGGCTGTTGCAGCAACCCCATACTTCTTTACGCGCTATGCGCTTGCCGACAACCACGGTTACCGCAATGCCCCGAAGGGTGACACGGTTACGCTGGGCTTCAACGTACCTCAAACCGGCGCCTACGCTGACGAGGGTGCAGACGAACTTCGCGCTTACAAGCTTGCTGTTGAACACATCAACGCTGGCGGCGGCGGCATGCTCGAAACCTTTTCCTCCAAAGCCCTTACAGGCGGTGTGAACGGCAAGAAGGTTGTATTCGTGACCGGCGACACACAGACCAAGTCTGACGCTGCACGTGCATCGGCCAAGCGCATGATCGAAAACGACGGCGCTGTGATGATCACTGGTGGATCGTCTTCCGGTGTGGCTATCGCTGTACAGAGCCTCTGCCAGGAAGCTGGCGTGATCTTCATGGCTGGTCTGACACACTCCAACGACACCACGGGTAAAGACAAGCGTGCAAACGGCTTCCGTCACTTCTTCAACACGGAAATGACCGGTGCTGCTCTTGGCCCAGTGCTCAAGAACGCATTTGGTTCCGAGCGCCGCGCTTACCACCTGACAGCTGACTACACCTGGGGCTGGTCGCAGGAAGGTTCGATCAAGAAGTATACTGAGCAGCTCGGATGGCAGACCGCCGCAGCTGTGCGCACGCCTCTCGGCGCTGGTGACTTCTCCCAGTACATCACTCCGGTTCTGAACTCCGGTGCTGACGTTCTGGTACTGAACCACTACGGCAAGGACATGGTCAACTCCCTGACCCAGGCCGTTCAGTTCGGTCTTCGTGACAAGCAGGTCAACGGCAAAGACTTCGCCATCGTTGTTCCGCTTTACTCGCGTCTGATGGCACAGGGTGCTGGCAAGAACGTTAAAGGCATCTTCGGTTCTACAAACTGGCACTGGTCACTGCCTGACGCAGGCTCAAAGGCCTTCGTGAAGTCGTTCGGTGAGAAGTATGGCTTCCCGCCATCCCAGGCTGCGCACACCACATACTGCCAGGCCATCCTGTACGCAGACGCCTGCCAGCGCGCAGGTACGTTCAAGCCAAGCGAAGTCGGCAAAGCCCTGGAAGGCTTCAAGTTCGACGGTCTCGGCAATGGCCCGACAGAATATCGCGCAGACGACCATCAGTGCTTCAAGGACGTTCTTGTTGTGAAGGGTAAAGAGAACCCATCCTCCAAGTTCGACGTTCTGGAAGTTGTGGAAGTCACACCTCGTGCGAAGGTTGAGTATCCTGCCAACCTGCTGGGCGGCGAACTCGGCCCATACAACAACGGCTAGTCCGTTATCTCAATTCGACCAGCCGCGGCGGTATGTCCGCGGCTGGTCAAACAAACTCCCTCGGGGGAGGCAACCCTGGCCAATAACAGGGGGGTTACAGGCGATTTGCTGGCGTGGAGGCACCACATCATATAGAGATGTCCCGCTTGGCAGTCTTGTTTGGCGGAGCTGGTGGGCAATACGGAAATGGATGCATTATTTCTTCAGGTTTTGAACGGTCTCGACAAGGGTGGAGCGTATGCGCTGATCGCCCTAGGGTTGACCCTGGTGTTCGGCACGCTCGGCGTGGTGAATTTTGCCCACGGGGCACTCTTCATGCTTGGTGCCTTCTGCGCGGTTAGCCTTAACGGGCTTCTCAACATCTCTTACGAGAGTATCAGCGAGACAAAGAAGGATTTCCTCGGAAATCCACTTAAGGAACAGGTGCCATATCTTCAGGATATCGTTGGCACTGATGCCGCCCTTTTCCTGCAAGACTGGTCCGTGCCGCTGTCGATTATACTGGCGGTCGTCTTCATGACCCTTGTGGGTTTCGTGATGGAGCGGGGGCTCATCAAACATTTCTACAAGCGCCCGCATGCTGAACAAATTCTCGTTACGTACGGCCTGGCGATTGTCCTGGCTGAAATTGTGAAGCATTATTACGGCGCGAACCCAGTTCCCCAATCAGCACCTGAAGCTTTTGCAGGCGCAGCGAGCATTGGCTCGTGGTTCGGCCTTGGAGACGGTGTGGTTTACCCATGGTGGCGTCTGGTCTACTTCACATTTTCCCTTGTTGTGATCGGTCTGGTGTTTGCATTCCTCAACTTCACCACATTCGGCATGGTCGTTCGCGCCGGCATGCAGGATCGTGAGACGGTTGGCCTGCTTGGAATCAACATCCAGCAAAAATTCACAATTGTGTTCGGGGTTGCGGCAGTTGTGGCCGGGGTTGCCGGGGCCATGTACACTCCGATCCTGCCGCCCGACTACCATATGGGCATGGACTTCCTTGTTCTGTCCTTCGTTGTTGTTGTCGTTGGCGGCATGGGCTCACTCGGAGGTGCGGTGCTCGCCGGCTTCCTGCTTGGGCTGGTGCAGAGCTTCGCAGCGATGAACGAGGTTAAGTCGATCTTCCCCGGTATCGACCAGATCATCATCTATCTGGTGGCTATCGTAATTCTGCTTACCATGCCACGCGGACTGCTTGGCCGCCGCGGCGTCATGGAGGACTAGGAAAATGGAAAACAATCAAGCTCTTAAAGATTGGACTCTGTTTATCGGCTTTGCCGCTGTCATCCTGCTGTTGCCCATTTTATTGGTGCCACTCGGAGCAGCCTATCCCGATCTGATGCAGAAGATTGCCATCTTTGGAATCTTCGCCATCGGCTTCAACATCCTGTTCGGGCTGACTGGCTACCTGTCCTTCGGTCACGCCGCGTTTCTGGGTGTCGGCTCGTATACGGCCGTTTGGAGCTTCAAACTGCTGACCATGAACGCCCTGCCAGCGCTCGTCTTTTCCGTTGCTGTGGCAGGTGTATTTGCCTTGGCAATCGGTTTTGTCAGCTTGCGCCGTTCCGGCATCTACTTTTCGATCCTCACCCTTGCCTTTGCGCAGATGAGTTACGCTCTGGCCTACTCGGTTCTGGGTAATTCGAACTTCGTCAACCTGACCAACGGTGAGACTGGCCTTCAGACACGCGCGATTTGCACTGATCCCAGCATCAGCTTGCTTGACTGTGACGTGCGCGTGATCGATCAGGCAATCGGCGTCACGGAAACAGCTGTGCCGACTCCCAGTTTGTTTGGTTATGCCCTGCAAGGCTACCCCGGTTTTTACTTCTGTGCAGTCTTGCTGATTATCTGCTTCTTTATTGCCCAGCGGCTGACACGGTCCAATTTCGGCATCATGCTGAAGGCAATTAAATCGAACCAGAACCGGCTAAACTACACCGGCATTCACACTCGTCCCTATCTGATCGCAGCTTTCGTGATTTCGGGCATGTATGCGGGTCTGGCCGGAGCTTTGCTCGCGGTTACTGACCCGATCGCCGGAGCGGAACGCATGTTCTGGACGGCGTCTGGTGAGGTCGTTCTGATGACCATTCTCGGTGGTGTCGGTACGCTGGTCGGCCCGGTATTGGGGGCAGGTCTCATCAAATACGCCGAACAGAAGGTGTCTTCCTGGAACGAAGGCATTCTGGAGGGCTTTTTCTCTTTCCTGCCGGAAACCCTCCAGCACGCGGTCGTGAAACTCGTCTCGCTGTTTGTGGGCGAGGGCTGGCACTTCACTTTGGGGCTGCTTTTCATGGTGATCGTGATCTTCTTGCCGGGAGGCCTGATGGAAGGCTTCCGCAGGATCGGTGCCCTGTTCAATCGCGGCAAATCGGCAAAGACCGACAGCAAAGTCGCCACTCAGCCTGCCGAATAGAGGAAATTTCATGTCTGCACAGGAAACCATTGCCGAGGAAGGACGGTCCTTCGAACGCGGCACACCTAACACCGTGCTCCACATTGATGATGTGCATAAAAGCTTCGCCGGCCTTCATGCACTCTCGGATGTGGACCTGGATGTACAAGAAGGCGAAACGCACGCGATTATCGGTCCAAATGGGGCAGGCAAATCCACACTGCTCAATGTGTGTGTCGGTCGCCTGAAACCGGACCGCGGTGCCGTTGTCTTTGACGGAAACGTCTTAACGGGCAAGTCGCCGCACGAAATCAACCAGTTGGGCGTTGCCCGCGTTTTCCAGACGCCGGAAGTCTTTCCGGAACTCAGCGTCATGGAAAATGTCATGGTGCCGGCTCTTTCAAAGCGCGACGGGCACTTTCGGCTCAATCCGTTCAAGAGTTTCGCTGCAGAAAAGGCTATCCGCGAAGAAGCTGAACAGGTGATTGAGAATGTCGGCCTGAAAGCAGAATTCACAACCCTCGCTTCATCGCTTTCGCGCGGTGACAAACGCCGCCTGGAACTGGCCATGGGCCTGATTCAGCATCCGAGGCTCTTGCTCCTTGATGAACCGACGGCCGGCATGGCGCGCCATGATACCAACGCGACAATCGACCTTCTGAAGCGCATCAAGGAAGGCGGCATGACGATAGTGATCATCGAACACGACATGCATGTTGTGTTCTCTCTGGCGGACAGGATCAGTGTCCTTGCCGGCGGGCGCATCATTGCCCAGGGCACACCCGATGAAGTGAAGGGAAATCCGAAGGTAATCGAAGCCTATCTCGGGGAGGAGCAGGTATGAGTGTTGCGGTCGAAGAAACTCCACAGTCCGCCGAAACGACAGGCAAGGATGCCTACTTTTCAATCCAGCACATCAACGCCTATTACGGCGACAGTTATATCGTGCAAGACGTCTCATTCGACATCGCCGAAGGTGAGATCCTGGCGCTGCTCGGCCGCAATGGAGCAGGCAAGACATCGACATTGCGGTCCATTGCACGGACAGACGAACCCGAGGTGCGGTCAGGAGAAATCTGGCTGTGTGGCCAAGCAATTCATGACTGCAAATCTCATGAAGCGGCAATGGCCGGTATTCAGCTGGTGCCGGAAGACCGCAGGATCATCCAGGGCCTGACCGTGGAAGAAAACCTCGACCTGGCAGTCATCTCCGGCGAGAAGGGTTGGTCCTATGATCAACTCTATGATCTGTTCCCGCGACTCAAAGAGCGGCGCAAACAGGAAGGCACGACCCTGTCCGGGGGTGAACAGCAGATGCTGGCGATTGCGCGAGCTCTGGCCAAAGACATCAAACTACTATTGCTTGATGAGCCCTACGAAGGTCTGGCACCGGTCGTGCGCCAAGACATTGCAAAGGCACTTGAGCAGGTGCGTGAAGCTGGAATAACCACGATCATTGTTGAACAGAATGCGGTCGCAGCTCTTACATTATCCGACCGGGCGGTAATCCTCGACACCGGCGAAGTTGTCTATGACGGCTCAGCAGAAGACGTGCTCGAGAATGAGGATTTGCGCCACGAGTATTTGGCGATTTAGAGCCAGCCGAAACTCACAAAAAATTCATTCAATTTATAAGGAGAACCCTTTGCCATGCCTGAAATCAATTACGATGACCGGATCGTTTTTGATCCTGAATTGCAGATCATGGAAGTCGATTTTTCTGAACTGACGTTCGACAGGTCGAAACCCGTCAACGCCTTTTACGATGAAGCCGAGGCACGTCTGGCTGAAACCGGGAAGAAGTGGTTCTTTTTGGTAAATTATCGAGACACAACGATAATGACCGAAGCCTGGATCGCATTTGCGCATCGCGGCAAGAAAATCAACTTGGCCTACTCACTTGGGAGCGCCAGATATTCAGCGAGCGATGACACCGGAGAAACAATCATGGAAAGATCGAAAAAGGAAAATTTCGATCCAAACCTCTTTGACTCCCGCAAAGCTGCCGTCACTCATCTGATGGCGCTCAGGATCCAGATCCCTAAAGACGAATACGAAAAATCAATAACGAAAGCCCCGGATGAACCGAAACTACCTGTATCAGATCGCATCATCTTTCACGACGAAATCAATGTCATGGAAGTGGATTTTAGCGACTATACCTTTGCCAACAGTGGCAACGTAAAACAGTTCTACGAGACCATCGGAGAAAAGCTCGAAGAGACCGGCCAGAAATGGTATTTTCTGGTGAATTACAACCAGACGGAAATTCTCCCGGATGCCTGGTATCAATGGTCTATCAGTTCAAAACGGCTAAATGCCGCCTTTTCACTCGGCACCGTCCGCTTTAATGCAAAGGCAGGAACTCGCGAAAACATTCAGAAGCGTGCGAACGCTGAACACGCAGATGCAAATCTTGTGGCATCACGTGCCGAGGCGCTCTCCCGGATAGTTGCTATGAAGAATACGGAAAAATAGCGAAACCTCGCTTGCTGCGAGAAATGACTCGTGCATCTGAACGGAAGTTTTGACACGTTTTATGCTTTCAGTGGTTTTTCCTGATAGGTCCATGTGAAGGGCTTTGCTATTGTCTCATTGAAGGGAGCGATGGAGGTCGTGATTCTGGAGTTGAGATCCCTGATTGAGGTGAAGTTTCCACGGCGGATGGCCTTTCTAACCAGGATTGAGAACCAGATCTCAGTCTGGTTCATCCAGGAAACGTGCCCTGGGGTGAAGTGGAATGTGATGCGGCGGGTTTTACAGCTCAGGAAGGCGCGCCGACTTCCCATGGTCTTCAGGATGCCGCGTTTGCGTCTCTTATCCAGACCCAGGCCGGAGCCGCAGCGGCGGACGATCAGGTGGACTACGCTCTCGGGGACATGGATGTTGAGATTGTCGGCCATGATGCGCCATCTGGTTGTCGGGCGGTTGACTTGCGAACGGGCTGTCGAGGAAGGCGGTGAAGTCCTCTTCGGGGCGCCGCCGTTATCGTCCCGCTGGCCACATCAAAAGCGGCGATTAGGGTCTGGGTGCCGTGGCGGATATATTCATCCCGCATTTCCCAGGCAGTTTGCCGATCTTGCTTCGCGTGTGCTACTTTTCATGTTATATTTCAGCGTGTTATTTGGAGCTGGGCGGGTTCTGAGGGCGATTTTCGGTTGGGATTTGACCGGCGTGTTCGGCTTGAGTTCCACGGCCCCCCTGAACGGCCCCGGCCTCTTGACCTGCCCTCTTGATTTTCAGGGCTTTTTGTCCCAGCCTGTATTACAGCTCCAGAGGGCTATGAAACCGGGAAGCAGGATATGGAAAACGCCATGAGAACAGTTGCTAAAAAAATCATAGCGCTATTGGGCGTGAGTCTGATTGTCTTTTCCAGTCTTGGGACAGGTTCCAGTTTTGGGGAAAGATATAGATCTGGTAAGTTAGGATGCGGTGATTTTGAGGATACCGAAAGACAGTATAAAGAACAACTCCATGATCCTGATCCTTATGTGAGTGTGACCCTGGTTTATGCTCTTTGTCTTTTATTAAAGGGTGAGGTGACTAAAAATCAGGATGATGTGTCCAAGGGGATGTTGATTTTACATGGTTTGGCTGATCAACACAGCAATATTGTAGCTAATTATTGGATAGCAGAATACCATGTTTCAGGAGGGAGTTTCAACCAAAATGTAGCTGACAAGAATTTGGATTTGGCCGCCAAGTATTATTCAAGAACACTGGCTATCATCAAGACTTATAACAGCTACCCTCCTCTTATTTACAGTATGTGGGAGGAAACTGATAATATAGAGGACAGCTTATTATAATTTACCTCTTGTTTATTTAGAAATGTTTTATAACGGGGTTGCTGGTGACTACCGGGTTAGGTTGCTTAACTCTCCCAGTTATAAAGGAGATCGTGATTTGAAAACTTATCCTGAATACAGAGATAATATTATGGGTTATATTGATTTAGCGATAGAGCATGCGGGGAATTGTAAAAATCTTCCTCTCAAGAGGCATTTCAATAAGCATTCTTCTTATTACATAAAGGTTTGTGCCATGTATGAGGAGAAAGCCAGGCTTTTAAAAGAAGCTTATGTGAAAAGTCAGTTTATTTTAAATCAGGACAGGTGTAAGGATATAGGATCCGATGAAACAGTTTTTGCCTATTGCCCTGAACATGATGAGACAGAACACAAAATTATAGATACTTATAACTCTATATTTAAAGAAACTAAGAAAATACTTTACCCCATTCGTGACCTTCTTGTATCATCTCCTAATAATTAGGATCTATAAAAACCCTCTTTTTTCAGCATAGAGTAAATGCCTCGTACAGGACGCACCGCTCTCCGGTCCCGGTCTTCCCGGACCCCTGCTTGCGAGGTCGGCGCGCGGGACCGAAAGGGTAAAACCGTTCTGCCTTGGTTGTCCCGGTTCCGGGCCCTGATCGCCGGCGCCGCAGCCCTTGTTGAGCTTGTCCCTGGTTTCCCTGCAGTTGCTGGCGCTTGATGGACGATCATACTCTGCTGCTGACAGCTTGATGTCATTGGCTGGGCCCAGAGAAATCGTTCATGAACAGATGTTCATGAACCTCCCTGATTCAATTGCAGAGCTTGCGGTCATGTAAGAAATTTCAAGTTTCCTTGCACGTAATAACAGTCACCTATGCGGAATATGGACCTGAATTCAGAAATATGAACGGCACATACGGTTGTCAGTGTTCGTTCACGGAGGCCCTGTCACAGTGCTGCGTCATCGTCAATCAGAATGGCGAACGAAAAGCAGAAAGGAGATCTAATCATGAAAAAGTCCCGTCGAATAGCCGCTGCTGCGGCAGTATCCCTGACTTTACTGACGAGTGCCTCGGCTCCGGCTTCTGCTGTCCTCCCGTCGGACCTCCAGCGTCCTGCTTCTGAACGGCCCCGGCCCCTCGGCCCGCCCTCTTGCAGGGCTTTTTGTCCCAGCCTGTATTACAGCTCCAGAGGGCTATGAAACCGGGAAGCAGGATATGGAAGACGCCATGAGAACAGTTGCTAAAAAAATCATAGCGCTATTGGGCGTGAGTCTGATTGTCTTTTCCAGTCTTGGGACAGGTTCCAGTTTTGGGGAAAGATATAGATCTGGTAAATTTGGATGTGATTTTGAGGAAGAAGAAAAAGCTTATATGGAACAACTCCATGATCCTGATCCTTATGTGAGTGTGACCTTAGTTTATGCTATTTGTCTTTTATTAAAGGGTGAGGTGACTAAAAATCAAGATGATGTGTCCAAGGGGATGTTGATTTTACATGGTTTGGCTGATCAACACAGCAATATTGTAGCTAATTATTGGATAGCAGAATACCATCTTTCAGGAGGAGATTTCAAAAGTATAGCTGACAAGAATTTGGATTTAGCCGCCATGTATTATTCAAGAACACTGGCTATCATCAAGACTTATAATAGCTACCCTCCTCTTATTTACAGTATATGGGAGGAAACTGATAATATAGAGATGATATCTTATTATAATTTACCTCTTGCTTATTTAGAAATGTTTTATAACGGGGTTGCTGGTGACTACCGGGTTAGGTTGCTTAACTCTCCCAGTTATAAAGGAGATCGTGACTTAAAAACTTATCCTGAATACAGAGATAATATTATGGGTTATATTGATTTAGCGATAGAGCATGCGGGGAATTGTAAAAATCTTCCTCTTAAGAGACATTTCCGGAAGTCTTCTGATTCTTATTACATAAAGGTTTGTGCTATGTATGAGGAGAAAGCTAAGCTTTTAAAAGAAGCTTATGTGAAAAGCAGTTTATTTTAAATCAGGACAGGTGTAAGGATATAGGATCCGATGAGACAGTTTTTGCCTATTGTCCTGAAATTGATGAGGCAGAATTGAAAATTGTCAATACTTATTACTCTATATTTAAAGAAGTTAAGGAAATACTTTACCCTATTCGTGACCCTTGTATCATCTCCTAATAATTAAGCCCGCATTTCCCAGGCAGTTTGCTGATCTTGCTTCGCGTGTGCTACTTTTCATGTTATATTTCAGCGTGTTATTGGGCGCTGGGCGGGTTTCATGGCACACTCAAAGGGGGCAGGTTCTGAGGGCGGTTTTCGGTTGGGATTTGACCGGCGTTTCGGCTTGAGTTCCACGGCTCCAGGATCGGCTCCGATGGCGGCCTGCTGCCCTTTCGGGAGGTGGACGAGGTGTTGGGGCTGCACGATCTGGCAGGCCACTCACTGCAGGACACGCGGCGTGGCAAGAAGGGCAGTCACACGCTTGTCGGTCTTCTGCGGCAGTCTGCCTTTGGGCGGCTTGCCGGATATCCAGACGTCAATGACGCCGGGCGTCTCGCGCGTGATCCTGTCATGCGCCAGATCGTGGGCGGTCGCGCGGTCGATGGATTGACAGGAGGCATGACGCGCCCCCACGGCGATCGGGAAGGCACGGCCTGGAACGGTCACTTCGGGTGCAAATGCCATCATCCCCTCTTTGTGTTCAACCAGTCTGGCGATCTTGAGCGCTGCGCCCTGCGCAAGGGCAATGTCCACAGCGCCGATGGCTGGAAGGAGGTTCTGGCCTCTGTCATCGCCCGATACAAGGGGCGCGACCTGATGCGGTTCTTTCGGGCCGATGCCGCCTTTGCCCTCCCGGAGCTTTACGAGATGCTGGAAGCGGAAGGTTATTTCCACACCATCCGCCTGAAGGGCAACAATGTGCTTCAGGAGATCGCCGACTGGTCCCTGACCAGCATTCAAAGTCGCCGTGTCAAAATTGGCGCGCGTGGTGTGCGTCATGCCCGTGCCATCCCCTTCCAACTGGCCGGGGTTGCGGTGCCCCGCAACATCTTCGGAAAAATCCTGGCCGCCATCCGCCCCCTCAAACCACCGCCGAGGCCCGCCTGACGGGCAACATGTGCGAAGCTGAGCAAAAGCGGCTCGATACCTGTGTTATGCGGACGGCAAAAAGCCCGGACTCGGCGGAAAGCCGTGGCGCCCCGAACCCTGCGTTCGCCTGGGTGTCGTGTCGCCCTTCTGCGACAACCAGACATTGTCGATGCTCGCTGATCTCACCAGCGCCAAAAAACCACCGATATTCATCGGACGCTCCGACGAACTTGCGCCGGTGCCAAGCTCCACGCTCGACGGCTTCGGTCGCGTGGCTGTGCTCGACGAAATGGCGACCACAGAAGACGGAGAAGAGGCCGATGCGATCGCATTGCAGGGGCTTCATGCCAAGGCTTTCATCGCCGAGCGCGGTTGGGACACCGCAATCACGGTCGGCTCCGGAAACGCCACGCGACCCGCCCTCGACGGAAGCAATGTCGAGATATTTGCGACCCTGACCGGCAAGCGATCGCGAGTCGGCAGTGTTGAGGAAATTCTCGGCGACAAGGGCTTCGGCCGGTTGACACGACCATTCGTCCGCGACGAGCTGAGTGATGAGCTGCTTAGTGCCAATGCTGCCCGACGACAGGCAGAGAGGCGATTGGACCTGGCCCGGCGCGAGATTTGCCGCAGCAACCTCCGGCTCCGTTGCGAACGCACGGAGCCTGCCGATGACGGCACGCCGACCTGGCGGGTCTTTTTGGTCCCGTCCGGGCCGCTCTCCCTTGCCGGGGTCGGCCGCCTGCGTGTTTGGCCGATCACGCGGGGCGCTGGTCATGAGCGCAACGCGCTCGGTCCACTCCGGCTAGGACAGTGCGCCGACCTGGGAGCAATGCCGCTGGTCGACCTTACGCGCTTCCTTGCCTTTCACCTCACAGACCAGGAAAAGGAGGATGTCTCCCTCCTGTTCAGCACCGGGCTCGTTATGGATGGACTGCCCTCCGAGGAGCGTCGCGCCGCGATCCTGCGCTGGGTGATCGACAGCAAGGATACCTTCTTCCGGTATCTCCGGCTGCTTCTCTCCGAGCCGGGGGATCCGTTTGCCGCCGCGCTGGCCGCCCAGGATGGACAAGGTCATGGCGCATGGCGCACTGCAAGCGACGACTCGCCCATCCTTGAGGAAATGGTCCGCGCCTTCTGCCGAGGCGGCGATCAGGATCAGCTCCGCGCCATCGAACGGCTGATCGCACGTCTGAAGAGTGGAGACGACGATCGCACCGATCCGATTCCGGACGAGTTCCGCTCTCTCTGGGAGACATTTCGGATTGCGCGCGACGCGCAGCCCGCGCAGGATGCCTCCCATGCCGACTGAACGGTTCCGCGCCGAAACGGCACTCGCTCCCCTCAAGGTCTTTCAGCGGCGCACCGTCGATTATGTCTTCGACCGGCTCTATTGCCCGAACGACCCTGTCCGCCAGTTCCTGGTCGCTGACGAAGCCGGTCTTGGCAAGACGATGGTGGCGCGCGGGGTCATTGCCCGCATGATCGAACATCTTTGGGACAGCACGAAACGCATCGACATCCTCTATATCTGCTCGAACCAAGCGATCGCGGCCCAGAACCTCAACCGACTGAACGTCCTCGGCCGCCGCGAGCTGGCCCGGCCAACCCGAATGACCCTCATTCCGCTGCAACTGGAAGGCCTCGACGCCAACAAGGTGAACTTCATCAGCTTGACGCCGGGCACGACCTTCAATTTGAGCTCCGCGACCGGGGTGGTGCAGGAACGCGCCCTCCTGTTCCATCTCCTGCAAGACCTCGTTCCCCGGCCCCGTGGACTGCGCAACCTGTTGCAGGTCAATGTCGGCATCGACGGCTGGAACCGCGCCGTGGACAACCTAGCTGTCGACGGCGTTGACAAGCACATCATCGAGCGCTTTCGCCGCGACGTGCAGGAGAATCGAAATCTCTTCGAGGAACTTGAGAGTGTCTGTGACCTCTTCCCGCGCCGTCGTGACAGCTATCCCCCGGACAGGACGCAGCGCCGCAATAGCCTGATCGATCGACTGCGCGCCAAGCTGTCCCACGCCTGCGTGGACGCGCTACAGCCGGATCTGATCATCATGGATGAGTTTCAGCGGTTTCGGGACTTGCTGCACGGTGGAAGCGACGCTGCGATCCTCGCGCGCGAACTGTTCGACTACTCCGGGACCGAGGGGCACTCGGCCCGCACCCTGCTGCTATCCGCGACCCCCTACCGGATGCTCACGCTCCGCGGCGATGAACCCGACGAAGACGATCACTATGAAGATTTCCTCAAGACATTGCGTTTTCTCTACGGAGAGAAAGGGCCGGAGGTGGCGCACACGCTGACCAGAGAAATGCGGGCCTTCCGCGACCATTTGCGTCGTCTCCCGCAATCGCAATCGTATGATCTGGCAGTTGCGGCGCGTGAGACCATCGAACAGCGGCTGCGCAGGGTGATGGCACGAACCGAACGCGTCGCGTCCACGATTGAACGCGACTCCATGATGGACGAACCGACCATACCTGTTTCGGTCGCGCCCGCTGACCTCACGCAGGCATCCGCCGTTTCGCAAGTGGCGCACAGGCTCAATGCCCCGGAGATCATCGAATACTGGAAATCCTCGCCCTACCTGCTCAACTTCATGCATCACTACAAACTGAAGCAACTGCTGCGGGCGCAGATCGACGTTCCTTCTGCGCCGCTCCCGCTCCGCAATGCAATCCGAGCGGCACGATCAGCTATGCTCGATCGCGATGCGATCGACGGCTACGAGCCGCTGGAGCCCCCGAACGGCCGCATGCGGGCGATCATTGACGACATATTCGATCGGCGTCTCGAACAGAATCTCTGGATACCCGCCGCCATGCCCTATTATGGCGCTGCGCGATCCGATCCTCCGCTGACAAAGGCGCTAATATTCTCTTCCTGGTCCATGGTTCCCGATGCGATCGCTGCCCTTCTGTCCTACGAAGCAGAACGGCGCATGGGGGTCGGAGAATCCGGCCGACCTTATTCCGAGCAGCATCATCACTTGAGACCCTTGCAGTTCCGGCGGAATCAGGGACGGCTCGCCGGCCTTCGCGCGCTTTTGCTAATTTATCCATCACCGTCTCTGGCGGAACTGGCGGATCCGCTCGCGGTCTTCGCCGAGACCAAGACGACGTTGTCGCAGAAAGCCATGCGTTTAGCGATCGGCAAGCGGCTCAAGCCCCACCTCGAAGCGCTGCAACGCGCCGCAACTCCACGGAAGGACGCGGGCAGCGCCGAATGGGCCGCACCCGCCATGATCGACGATATGCGAGACACACGCTCCCGCGCATGGCTACTAGGGGAGTCTGACGGAATGGGCGCCTTGGCAAGCGAAGATGCTTTCCAGGCCCATGTCGCCAAATTGGCGACGACAGCGGCGAACCGCGACATTGACGCCTCAACTGCCAATCTTTCCGAACTCCTCGTCGATGTGGCGCTAGGCAGCCCGGCGGTTTGTGCGCTTCGCGCTCTCAAAAGGATCGCGCCTGAGTTGGAATGGGATGACTGCCGCTTGCTGAGCGCCGCTGCCCGGGTCGCATGGTCCTTCCGGACCTTGTTCAACCAGCATGATGCGGTTGCACTGCTCCGCCGGGGTGCCGACGATCGCTACTGGCATCGCGTGCTGACCTATTGCGCGGACCACAATCTCCAGGCGGTCCTTGACGAATACGCCCATTATCTTGTCGAGGCCGAAGGCCTAGGGGTTCGTCCGGCAGGGGAACGTGCGGTTGGCGTGGGAAAGGCGATGGCTTCGGCCCTGGCCATCCTCCCGTCGCAGATCGAGGTTGACGACGTGCAGGTCGATGGTGAATCGCTCGCGATCCGCAAATTTCGTATGCGTGGGCGCTTCGCGATGCGGCTCGCCGACTACAGGGACGAGGAAGGCGCAGTCGCCCGTCTCGGGGTGGTGCGGGATGCGTTCAACTCACCGTTCCGGCCTTTCGTTCTCGCGACGACGTCCGTTGGTCAAGAAGGGCTCGACTTCCATCCCTATTGTTACCACGTCTACCACTGGAACCTTCCGAGTAACCCAGTGGACCTGGAGCAACGCGAGGGCCGCGTCCATCGGTTCAAGGGCCACGCGATACGCCTCAATCTGGCGGAACGCCAAGCCGGCGTCGTCCGGGGCCGTGGTCAGTCACCCGACGATCCGTGGAAACTGATGTTCGAACAGGCACGATCGGAGGCGGCGGTCGACAACGATCACAACGATCTTATCCCCTATTGGATCTACGAGGGTTCTGTCCGGGTTGAACGGCGTGTACCGATGCTGCCTTTCAGTCGGGAAATTACACGACTCGCTTGGCTCAAGCGCAGCCTCACGGTCTATCGCCTAGCCTTCGGCCAGCAGCGGCAGGACGATCTGCTGGATTACCTGCAATCCCTCGTCGGCACAGGCATGGACACCTCCAGGCTCGACAAGCTGCAAATTAGTCTCGAACCACCGGAACTTCCCGACGAGTCAGAACGATAGATATACCCAACCTGGCCGCGCTGCAGCGTGCGGGGAACCTGGCAGGCACTGCAGTGGCTCCCATAGCCCTATTCGTTTCAACGCGAGAATCAGGAATTCATACTCCCTGCAGGCAACCCGTCCCGGTGCCGGAGGCAGATCGGGCATTGCACGCTCAAGGGCCCGGATAGCCCCATCTCATCAATCCTGAGGGTGCGGATGCCGACCTCGGCGAAGCCTGGGTCTCGTCATAGACCCGGACGACATCGGCACATTTGTCAGCAAACAGCGGCTCTGGCTTGGCAGTCAGCCAGAACCGGAAGCGGTGGAGCTTAAGGCTGGATTCTTTTCAAAAAACGCTCTACCGAGCGCTGCGAAACTTCATCCACAATGCCACGTCTCTCCGCCTCATCAGCCAGGTCCTGCCGGCTTCAGAGGCTGACCGGCAGGCCTCTCGCGGACGGCTGCTCACAAGCCAGCGCCGCCCGCTCACCGTCTTGCGCCACACCCCGGGCTTCGCCGGCGTAACCGCCCAAGTTCAGATCGTTCTTCAGAGGACAAAAATGCGACCAGGTCGACGGCCATAAAATCCTCCTGTGATCAGCGAATCAGACCACAGAAAATCAAAAATCCATCAAATCCTCAAACAAAATCAAAGAGTCACAACTTCCGTTCAGGTGCACTAGGGCATTGAATAACTGCGCCCTTGCGAGTTGTAGCCCGCTGTCCTAGTCTACGGTATCTGAATGGGCCGGATCTTTGATATTTTGCAACAGTAACAACCTGTGGGCAAAAATTTCTGGCTGCATAAGATTGGCGTGGCATTAAGCGCACATTTGCTTCATTGGAGGACATTTAATGAACAAGACTGTAACAATCTTTCTGGGGGCAGCGATGCTGCTGTTCGGAACATTGACTGCTTCGGCAGCAGAGACCGTGAAAATCGCATTCATTGACCCTCTTTCCGGGCCTTTTGCAGCAACTGGCTACCAGGGTCTGGCTCACTACCAGTTTGCTGCTGAAGAACTCGTCAACAAGAAGGGCGGCGTACTTGACGGCAAAAAATTCGAGATCGTCCCATTCGACAACAAGATCAGCCCGAAAGAGTCCCTTATCCAGCTTAAGGTCGCCATTGATCGGGGCATCCGTTTCATCGCTCAAGGCAACTCTTCCGGTGTCGCCAATGCCTTGACGGACGCGATCAAGAAACACAACAAGCGCAATCCGGACAAGCGCGTAATTTTCCTGAACTACTCAGCGGTCGATCCGGCCTTGACCAACAAGAAGTGCAATTTCTGGCACTTCCGGTTCGACGCAAACGCCGACATCAAGATGGACGCCCTCACTGACGTGATTGCCCAAAATGCGGACATCAAGAAGATCTATGTAATTGGGCAAGACTATTCGTTCGGCAAAGCCGTTGCGGCTGCGGCTGTCAAGTTTATCGGCCAGAAGCGACCGGATATCAAGATCGTTGGCAACGAACTACATCCCATCGGAAAGGTGAAGGATTTTACGCCGTATGCCCGCAAAATCATGGCTTCCGGTGCAGATGCCATCATCACAGGCAACTGGGGATCCGACATGGTTGGTCTCGGCAAATTCGTCATCGCGTCCGGCTTCAAAAAGCCCATATACACGTATTATGCCGCGGGAACAGGCATCACCAAAACCTTTGGTGCGGCTGGCAAAGGACCACTGAAAATTGTTGCTGAAGGCTCGATCAATCCTCCAGCTTCTGATCGCGCAGCAGCTTATTCAAGGGCTTTTAAGGCAAAATTCCCAGATCGCGACCTTGGTCAACCGCGCATCGCGAACGTGGTGGAGATGCTCGCCAAAGCAATCAACAAGGCGGGCAGTGATACAGATATGGTTGCTGTCGCCAAAGCGTTGGAAGGCATGGAGCATGATGGCATATTCGGTTCGAAAATTGTCATGCGTGCCGTTGATCACCAAGCAATCCAGGATGTGCACATCCAAGCACATACAGACGAAGGCATCACTTTCGATTTCGATAATTCGGGCTACGGCCTGGCTGTTGAAAGCACCGTGAAGATGGCATCCGCAGACAGTGCAACGACTTGCCAAATGAAGCGGCCCTGATTGACCACCTGAGGAAAACGTACTGGGTGCATTAGGTATCGAAAGAGTGGCGAACGCCACTCAAAGGGACGGTAGTGTCACTGGTCTTTGTTAATCTGCTTGACGGTCTTGTGACAGGCCTCTTGCTGTTCATGCTCTGCAGCGGATTGACGTTGATCTTTTCGATGATGGGCGTGCTGAATTTCGCCCACGCCAGCTTTTACATGCTGGGCGCCTATTTCGGCTATCAGATCAGCACTTTCGTCGGGTTTTGGCCTGGGCTCGTATTGGCACCCATTATCGTTGGCGTGGCAGGCGCATTGGTTGAACGCTACGGACTAAGGCGCGTGCACAAATTCGGGCACGTCCCTGAACTTATTTTCACGTTCGGGCTGGCGCTACTTATTGAAGAGGTTGTGCAGTTTTTCTGGGGTAAGAGCCAGATGGCTTTCGAGCCGCCCGAAGCCCTGAACTTCATGGCCTTTGCAATCGCGGGCAATGCGTTCCCTGCCTACAAGGTCTTCATGATCTTCGCCGCGATCGGAATATTTTTGGTGCTGCTCTATATCCTGACCCGGACGCGGGTCGGCATGATCATTCAAGCCGCTTTGTCTTATCCGGCAACGGTCCAGAACCTCGGACACAACGTGCCCCTTATTTTCATGGCTGTTTTCGGCGTTGGAACCGCCCTTGCGGGTTTGGCCGGAGTGATCGCGGGACCAGTGCTCGGCACATTCCCCGGGATGGCCGTCGTCCTTGGCAGCATTGTGTTCGTGACGATCGTGGTCGGCGGGCTCGGTTCGCTCTGGGGCGCCCTCGTTGCGTCGCTGCTCATTGGATGGCTGCAAACCTTCGCAGCCTCATACAACGTGACGATGAAAGACGTTTTGACCAGCTTGGGCATAGCCGAACCGGCCAATGTTGCAGAAAGCGCACTACGCGATCTGTGGTCCCTGACCCTGCCCCAGATCGGTCCTATACTGCCCTACCTGCTCATGGTGCTCGTGCTTGCTATCAGGCCGCAGGGCCTCCTGGGGAAACGGGAAACATGAGCACGGCGCAGCAAGAAAACAGATCCGCTGCAAAGCAGGGCGGAGCGATCAACTGGCTGTATATCAGCCCTTGGATTGTTGCTGCACTGATCCTTGCGACGCTTCCATTGATCTTTCCATCAGGTGCCGGATTGACCATCATGAACCAGATGGCAATCACGATCATTTTCGCCCTTGCCTACAATATGTTGCTAGGTCAAAGCGGAATGCTGTCTTTTGGACATGCGGTCTACATGGGTCTGGGAGGCTTTTTCTGCGTCCACCTGATGAACATGGTCGAATATGATGGCCTGTTATTGCCGCTGCCGTTCCTACCGCTTTTCGGGGGTCTGTTCGGCCTGCTGTTCGCGATAATCGTCGGCACTTTTTCCACCCGACGCGCTGGTACCGTGTTTGCGATGATTTCGCTCGGCGTTGGAGAACTCATCGCCGCATGTTCAATCATTGTCGTCGCCTTCTTTGGAGGCGAAGAAGGTGTCAGCGGGGACCGCACAATGGGCACCACAGTGTTCGGCTACGATTTTGCGTCACAAATCGAAGTCTATTATTTGACCGCTGCTTGGCTCCTCATCTCGGCCTTGGCGATGTACCTATATTCCAGAACTCCCGCAGGCCGGATGGCTAACGCCGTAAGAGACAATGAAGAGCGCGCGGAATTCCTGGGCTACTCTCAGCGCCGGGTTCGTTTCATGTCATTTTGCGCATCAGGATTTTTCGCTGGGATCGCAGGGGCATTGTTCGCGATTAACTTCGAAATCCTGACAGAAGAAAATTTGAACCTGGCCACCTCGGGTTCTGTGCTGCTTGTGACATTTCTTGGCGGTGTTGGTTTTTTCATCGGCCCGATCATTGGCGCAATCATCTTTACCATCCTTCAGACGATCCTCAGCCTCTACACAGAAATCTGGCAACTCTACCTTGGCATTCTCTTTGTTATGACCGTGATGTTTTTTCCCTTTGGATTGACAGGCCTGATTGCCATTCACTTCCGGCCCTATCAACTCGGAAAACTGGGTTTGCTTGTGAAGCCTTACCTGCAGATCGTCGCACCGGCAGTGTTGTTCGCCCTATCAGCAGCCGCAATTCTCGAAATATTGTTCCACGCAAAACACGCAACTCCTGGCAACGAAATCATGTCGCTGATGGGCATAAGGTTCAATTCTCACTCACCGATACCTTTGGCTTTGGCCGTTTGCGCTATGCTGATCTCGGGCTGGCTTTTGAGATCCCTCATCCCCTCATTCAAGGAATCCTGGGATGAAGCAAATCACGCTGGATCAGGCCAATGACAGCGCCCGCAATCCAGATAGAGGATTTGTCAAAGAGCTTCGGCAAAGTGGAAATTATCCGCAACATCAATCTCGCAATTTATAAAGGCGAACGCCACGCGATCATTGGCCCCAACGGCGCGGGCAAATCGACAATGTTCAATCTCATTACTGGCAAGTATCAACCCACAATAGGGTCTGTCCTGCTGAACGGCGAGAATATCAGCGGTCTGAAACCCTTTGAAATCAACCGAGAGGGGCTCAGCCGCAGCTTTCAGATCACCAATATTTTCCCGAAAATGAGTGTCTTTGAGAATGTGCGCTGCGCCCTCCTCTGGACCATGGACTTCAAATATTCCTTTTGGCACCTGGTCGACCGCCGTCCGGATCTGTCGGAAAGAGCGCACGATATCCTTGCGCAGATCAACCTTTCTGAAAAGCATGCGATGGCGGCCGGTGTTCTCACATATGCGGAACAACGCGCCTTGGAGATCGGGATCACGATTGCCGGTGGCGCGGATATCATCATGTTGGACGAACCAACTGCCGGGATGAGCGCGTCGGAAACTGATTACATCGTAGGACTGATCCGAAAGGTCACGGAAAGCAAAACCCTGGTGGTCGTTGAGCATGATATGGGCGTGGTATTCGATCTTGCGGACCGGATTTCAGTTCTGGTTTACGGCGAAATAATCGCGACCGATACACCAGAGCAGGTCCGGGCCAACTCGCGCGTCCAGGAAGCCTATCTGGGCACTGCATTAGAAGCGGAGACCTGAAATGCTACACGTTTCCGACCTCCACGCTTATTACGGCAAGAGCCACATCCTTCAAGGCGTCAATCTTACAGTGGGTGAAGGCGACATCGTTGCATTGCTTGGGCGAAATGGCGTGGGCCGCTCAACAACCTGCAAGGCCATCATGGGGGAAGTTCCGCCGGCGGGCTCAATCCGGTTTCGAGATAGCGAACTGGCCGGCAAAGAACCTTACGAGATTGCTCAGGTCGGCATCGGTTACGTTCCGGAGAACCGTGACATTTTCCCAGGCCTCACGACACGTCAAAACCTCTTGCTGGGTTTGAAGCCCGGTCAAAAGGCCACCGCCAGCCGTTGGTCACTGGATGATATGTTCGAGCTGTTCCCAAACTTGCGCGAACGGGCCGATGTCGAAGCCTCAGTTCTTTCAGGCGGTGAGAAACAGATGCTCACCATCTGCCGGACCTTGATGGGTGATCCGGCAATCATCATGATCGACGAACCGACAGAGGGCCTTGCACCAAAGGTGGTTCAGCAGGTAGCTGATCTCCTTGAGCGTATCGCAAAGCGTGGTGTTTCAATTCTGCTGGTTGAGCAAAAGCTTACGATTGCGCTGAAAATATCTAACCGGGTCTATGTTATGGGCCATGGTCAGATGGTGTTTGAGGGGACGCCATCGGAACTCCAAGAGAATGCGGAAATCCGCAAACAATGGCTGGAAGTTTAGAGTTGGAAGGATCTCAACATGCGCGGCTTGATGATGGACCACCCCTTGCTCGTCAGCGACCTCATCGAGCATGCCGCCAGAAATCACGGCTTTCGGGAGGTGGTCAGCCACACTGTTGAAGGTCCGATCCATCGCTACACCTTCTCCGATGCGCACAAACGAATTCTGAAACTGGCAAATGCTCTAACGCGCCTGGGTGTGAAAACAGGTGACCGCCTCGCCACGTTCGCCTGGAACGGCTACCGGCATTTTGAGCTCTATTATGGCATTTCCGGCATCGGCGCCGTCTGCCATACAATAAACCCGCGTCTGTTCGCTGATCAAATTGTCTATGTGGTCAATCATGCAAAAGATCGTTTCATCTTTCTCGACCTCACATTTGTGCCGCTGATCGAAAGCTTGCACGAACAGTTTGAAGGCGTCGAAGGATACATCATTCTGACGGATTCCGCGCACATGCCGGAAACCAGCTTGCCGAATGTGATGTGCTACGAAGACTTGATCGCGCCTGAAGAAGAGAGCTTCACGTGGCCCATGCTGGATGAAAATACTGCGTCCTCAATGTGCTACACGTCGGGCACAACCGGGAATCCCAAGGGCGTCCTCTATAGCCACCGCTCGACCATTTTGCACACGTTCTTCCAGTGCAGTGGCGAAGGATTTTCGATCAACAGCCGCGCATGTGTTCTGGCCGCGGTGCCCATGTTCCACGCCAACGCCTGGGGATTGCCCTATGCGGTCTGCATGATGGGCAGCAAGATTGTCTTCCCCGGCGCGGCCTATGACGGCGCTTCGGTCTGGGAACTTATGGACCAGGAAAAGGTTACAGCTTCGGCTGGCGTACCGACCATCTGGATGATGCTGCTCAACTACGTCAAACAGGAAAACAAGAGCTTCCCGCATTTGAAGCAGACCGCAATTGGTGGGTCCGCCGTACCCAAGTCCATGTTGGAAGCATTCGAAGACGATTACGATGTTGAAGTGTTCCATGGTTGGGGCATGACCGAACTCAGTCCGGTCGGCACAACCGGCACCTTCAATTGCAGGATTGCCGAGATGCCCATTGAAGAGCGCCGGGTTTACCAGCTCAAGCAAGGGCGCGCGGTCTACGGTGTCCAACTCAAGATAATTGGCGAAGATGGAAACGAACTCCCGCGAGATGGCAAGTCGTTCGGAGAGGTCGCAGTGCGCGGCCCATGGGTGGTGGGCGCCTATTTCGACAATGATGAGGCCAATGAGAGCCAGTTCTCAAAGGAGGGCTGGTTCCTGACCGGAGATATCGCCACACTCGACGAATATGGCTATATGACAATCATCGACCGCAGCAAGGATGTCATTAAATCCGGTGGTGAATGGATCAGTTCGATCGACCTGGAAAATACTGCGATGGGGCATCCAGATGTGATGGAAGCCGCTGTCATTCGCATTGCCGATGAAAAGTGGGGCGAGCGGCCATTGTTGATTGTGGTAAAACGCTCAGATGCAAACCTGACTTCCGAAGACATTCAGGCTTTCCTGGATGGCAAGATTGCCAGCTGGTGGATGCCGGACGACGTCATATTTACCGACGAACTGCCATACACCGCCACCGGCAAAGTGGCCAAACTCAAGCTTCGCGAAACCTTTGGCGACCATAAGATGCCCGAAGCGGCAGATCGCAAAAACCTCTAAAGTCAAAACAAGAATTTCCTGACGGGACAAATTAGACAACGACAATGCAACTCTCTCCTGAAAATCTGGAATTCCAGCAGACCGTCCGCACCTTCATTACCGAGAATCTCCCCGCCGCGCTCAGCACCAAAGTTCAGAACGGTCAGACCCTGACGCGGGATGATTTTCTGCAATGGCACAAAATCCTTTACGCAAAGGGCTGGATCGCACCGGGCTGGCCGGTCGAGCACGGCGGAACTGGCTGGTCTGCCATGGAACGGTATATCTTCGATGAAGAATTGGGATATGCCCCGACACCCCAGATCATGCCATTTGGCCTGTCAATGGTTGGGCCGGTGATCATGACCTTCGGCAATGACGAACAGAAAACGAAGTTCCTCCCCCGAATTCTTAGCGGTGAAGATTGGTGGTGCCAAGGCTATTCAGAACCAGAAGCCGGGTCTGACCTCGCCTCCCTCAAGACCAAAGCCGAACGGGATGGTGGTCATTACATCATCAACGGCTCCAAGACCTGGACATCGTACGCACAATTTGCAGACATGATGTTCTGTCTGGTCCGCACGTCTGTTGAAGCAAAACGCCAGGAAGGCATTTCCTTCCTCCTTCTCGATATGAAATCAGAGGGGATCACGGTGAAACCAATCCGCACCATGGATGGCGGAGTGGAAGTCAACGAAGTGTTCTTTGACAATGTTCAGGTTTCTGCCGAAAATCTCGTGGGCGAAGAGGGCAAAGGATGGACATACGCAAAGTTCCTGCTGAGCCACGAAAGAACAGGGATGGCATCGATTGGCCACTCACGCAGGCACCTGGAACGCGTTCGGCAAATTGCCGCTGAAGAGCCTGTTGGAGACCAGACGCTGGCCGACGCCCCGACCTTCCAGAACAAGGCGGCAGCGATCGAGATTGAATTGCTGGCGCTGGAATCACTGGTTATGCAGATCCTCGCAGAGCAGGATATTGGTCAACGGCCGGGCCCCGAATCCTCATTCCTGAAACTCAAGGGAACCGAGATCCAACAACAGATCACAGAACTGCAGTTCGATGCAGTCGGAAACTACGCGCATCCATTTGTCCCTGAGGCCCTCCAGCATGGCTGGAATGAAGAACCAATTGGACCTGAGTACGCGGCCTCGGTTGCCCCTCACTATTTCAACTTCCGCAAGACCTCCATTTATGGCGGCAGCACCGAAATTCAGAAAAACATTGTCGCCAAGATGATCCTCGACCTTTGATCGGAAATTCACATGGACGTATTGCTCAACGAAGAACAGCGTTTGCTGAAGGACAGTGTCGACCGTTTCATCGGCGACAACTACACATTCGAACAACGGCGCGCATGGACAGAAAGTCCGGAAGGTACACCGGAAACCAACTGGACAGCGTTTGCTGAAATGGGTTGGTTGGGCCTGCCGTTGCCGGAAGCGCACGGCGGGTTTGGTGGCAGTTTGAGTGATGTTGCCGTATTGATGGAAGGGTTTGGCCGCGGTCTCGTTGTGGATCCTTACATCCCCACTGTATTATTCGGTGCTGGCTTGTTGGCCGTGGCCGGGACGGCTGAACAACAGGCCGAACTCTTGCCATCCGTAGCTGAAGGCAAACTCAAGCTCGCCGTAGCCCACGTTGAACGGCAGGCCCGTTTCAACCTCGCCGATGTGAAAACAGAAGCTGCGACGACGCCGGACGGCTTCTGCCTGAACGGTCAAAAGTCTGTCGTTTTCGGGGCACCACAAGCGGACATGCTCCTGGTGAGCGCTCGAGCCGGAGGCAATCAAACGAACGAAGCTGGAATCTCATTGTTCCTTGTTCCCAACGACACACCAGGCCTAACGCTCCGACCATACCGGACGCAGGATGCCCACCTTGCTGCTGATATTGCACTCCAAAACGTCGAAGTGCCTTCCACAAACCTGATTGGAAAAGACGGAGTAGCATTTGCTGCCATAGAACAGGTTGCCCAGCGCACCATCATCGCTCTCTGTGCAGAGGCAACCGGCGCCATGGAAGCACTGAATGAACTCACATTCGGGTATCTGAAAACCAGAACCCAGTTCGGCACACCCATCGGCAGCTTCCAATCCCTGCAGCATCATGCATCTGACATGCTGATGGCCCACAAAATCACGCGCGCCATGATCCACCGGATGGCAAGGGAAGCAGAGGCAAGCGACACGACGCTCGCCCGTTGCGCAACAGCATTGAAGGTACAAACAGGCAAGGCAGGCAAATTGGTTGGCCAAAATGCGATCCAGCTCCACGGCGGGATAGGGATGACGGACGAATATGCAGCCGGTCACTATTTCAAACGGCTTACAATGATCGATATGATGTTCGGAAATGCCGAACACCACCTCAGCCGCTTCGCTGCCGCCAGAAAATAAGGCCTAATCAACGGCCCTCAGGTTTGCCCGTTTTGGGTCCAATCGCGAGGTGATTTTCAAAGAGGCGGTTGGAGAGCCCGTTCTCCCGAAGAGATTGCCAGACCTTCCCGACCCGATTGAGCCCCGGTGATCTGGCGGGCAGAAAGGTCAGGGTCTCCGGCCCCTTCACCTCGCCGGAGGTGTGCCCCGGCGCGCGGGCCATCGGGACGGCGGCCTGAGCGCCTTTTGCAACGGGCCGGCTGATCTCCTTGAGAGGCAGGTTCCTTGTTCCAGTGTCCGCCCATAGCACTATGGCAGCATGGCCGCGCCGGTCTCCCTGTCTGCGCACACCGCGCCGGACAGGCAGGCCGATTTGTAACGCTGATCGGCCGGCCATCGCGGTCTCGTCCCCTTGCGCGCCCGGATGCGGCCGCGGCCGGTCTTCTGGCCGATGCGGGCCTCGTCCTGAACCCGGACCTCGATCGGCCTGTCTGCCGGACCGTGGTTCAAAGGGGAGGCAAGGCTTTGGGGGACGTTTTTTGAAAGCCTCCATGAGGCCCGGGTTCTGGTCCGGGTGTTGCGGGCGCCCGGTGAGGCGGGAAAAGCCGGGCGCTGCAGGCAGCCTGGGAGGGTCCTCTCGTGAGAAACAACACCGAACCGGTCTTCGCTCCCCCGTTGAAGGTCAAGTCGTCTCCAGCGGACCCCACCCCCCTTCGCCGCATCCGCCCGGCTCATCCCGTCATAAACACAAGCAAGCGAAAGCAAACGCCGGGCCTGACGGAGATCTTCGCTCATCCTGGCAAGGCTGCGAAGGGGCAAAGCATCATAGTCGTCACGACCGCCAACAGTTGCAGACACCGGAAATCCTCCCTTGTCTGCATGGATCCAGAGTGCAGCCGGGTTGAAAGGGCCTGAGAGACAATCAATCATACCATCGCTCACTGCTCCCACCCGATGGTCCCATTCGCGCCCTCCGATTGAGAGGACGCGCCCTGGTTGATGCCTGAGGGTGTTCCAGGCTTGGCAGCAGTGATCTGCGATGTCGTCGCAGGTCTTGAAAACGAGGGTCGAAAGCCAGGTGTCCCGGATGAACGGCCAGACGTTCCCGACCGGGTTCACCTCTGGTGCCCCTGGCGGCCGTGGGACGAGGGTGATGTTGTCGGGGACAGCCCCTTTGGGTGAGCTCTGCCCTCCCGCCCGATCAGGGATCAGGAGGGCGTGTACCCCGGCCTCGACCTGTTGACTGATGAGCTTGAGAGGCTCAGCCATGGGGTGAGTGTCGCACCAGGGCATGCCCCGCCCGTCGCCGTTGGCCCTGGCAGGGCAGAGGGCGCCGAAGAGACAGGCCCCTTCGGTCCGCTGATCGTGCGGCGCGCGGGGCCGCGTCCCCCGTTGCGCCCGGCGTCGCGTGCGTTTGTTCTTCTGACCCATCCGGGCGTCGTCCTGAACCCGGAGCTCTATCGGCTTGCCGCCCCATTGGCTGCGGATGCGGTCGACGACGTCGCAGACGTTTTGTTGAACGCCTCGCTGGCCCCGTCGTGCTGTGCGTCGTGCTGCGGGCGGGCGGAGAGCTGGCGAACCCCAGGGCGACCCCGATGGCGACCCCGATGGCGCGAAGGTCCCGTCCCGGCGTCTGACGACTGACCGGGACGCCCGGGTCCTCCTGCGCCCCCTGCGCTCCCTGCGCCAGATCGACCCGCTGCCAGCGCACGATGCCGTCCATATCGGGCCTTGGCCCCGCCTCAACAGTCGCTGCCAGCGCCGTGCGGTGTTCGTCTGTCAGGATCGGCGTCTTTGCGGGCGCCTTGCGTGTCACCAGGGCCTCCGCGCCGCCGGCCTTGAAGCGTAACACCCGGTCCCGGATCACCGCCAAGGCAAGAAGCTGCCGCGTCTGATCCGCCTCTTCGCTCTTGCGGGCTGTGCGAGGCAGGTCATCGCCCAGAAAGTCCGCTCTCGGTTGAACAGCTGCTGCCATGGAAAACCTCCCTTGTTTTCCATGCTGAAGCAGGCCGAACATCGATTGGGACCCCCCTCGGAGAGCCTGAGCCAGTCAGCCGCAGTATTACGGTTGGCATGGAAGGCAACTATGACGGCATCGGTGCAAAGGACTTCGATGCTGTGGGTGGTTCCGTAAAAATCAGCGTGCCTTTGAACCAAGGCGATTTTTGCCAAGGGCTTACGAAAACACTTTCCCGATTCGTTCGGGGCGCGTAATAAGTGCCCCAAATGGGGCATTGTCGCCGTGCGGTCGTTTCCACGTCATAAGGTATCGCCTCTTTCCCGAAGCTTGAAAGAACGAGGCAGAAAAAATGGCGAGCAAGGAAGATCTAAAGGGTCTGTTTACTCCGGTCTTGACCCCATTCACTGCGAGCTATGAGATCGACCCCGAGCGGTATGTGAAATTCTGCAGCTGGATCGTGAGCCAGGATGCGGGCCTGGCCTGTTTCGGAACGAACTCGGAAGCAAATTCGCTTTCCGTTGGCGAGCGCATTGAGCTGTTGGACCGGCTTGTCGAAGCCGGCATCGGACCGGAAAAGCTGATGCCGGGCAACGGCGCTTGTGCGTTGCCAGATGCCTACCGCCTCTCGGAGGCTGCCGCAAAGCTCGGGTGCGCCGCGACACTCATGCTGCCACCCTTCTATTATAAGGGAGTTTCCGACGAAGGTTTGTACCGGGCTTATGCCGATGTAATCGAACATGTAGGCTCATCCGACCTCCGGATTTGCCTTTATCACATACCCCAGGTTTCCGGAATCCCGATCACGCTAAACCTCATCGAGCGCCTGGTGAAAGATTACCCCGAGACGGTTGTCGGCCTGAAAGATTCGTCCGGCAACTGGGATAACACCAAGGCAGTGTTGGAAAATTTCCCGGACTTCAAGGTCTTCCCCGGCGCTGAAACCTTTCTCTTGCAGGGTATGCGCCACGGCGCAGTTGGATGCATCTCCGCAACCGCAAACATAAATCCCGGTCCAATTGCAGGACTGGCTGCAGAATGGCAGGCAGATGATGCAGACGCCAGGCAGGCCAAGCTGGACAAGGTGAGATCTGTTGTCACCGAATACGCGCCCATACCAGCATTGAAAGCAGCAGTTGCCCATCACTCCGGTGATGAAGCCTGGCGCACGGTTCGCCCACCGCTGGTTGAATTGGATGAAAATGCCGCAGCCGGAGTTGTGGAAAAACTGTCCTCTGTAGAGTTCAAGATGCCCGGATTGGCTGAGGCGTTAAGTTAGTTGATGAAGAACTTGCCGTTGCCGGTTGCTGCAAACCAAAGGCGATGATAGTTAAGCTCCCTCAGTAAAGAAACTGGCTTGGACTGGGCTTTGATAGCGGGAGGGTCCGGCCGAAGAAATGGGTTTCATGCCGACTGATGGTTGGGCAGAGGACCTCGACCGCAGGTGAGGTGATCCCACGTGAATAATTCCGGCTCTGCTTTGGCGCGCCTTGCATTACTGTGCGTATTTTCATTCCTGTGTTTCCTGCCCGCGAATTCGGCTACAGCAGGCCCAACGATTGTCTACGACCCGAAAACGGGTCATGTGCTCTCCCAGAAAGATGCAGGCGTCCCCTGGTACCCAGCTTCTCTGACTAAAATGATGACGGCCTATGTGGCCTTCCAGGCAATCAAGGTGGGAAAAGTCAAGATCTCAGACCCGGTGGTGATGTCCCCACGTGCTGCATCAGAACCGCCATCAAGGTTGGGGTTGCCTGTCGGCACCAAACTTCCGCTCGGATTGGCTGTAAAGGCGTTGCTTGTGCGCTCTGCCAACGACCTTGCGGTGGCAATTGCCGAAAAAGTATCCGGCAGTGTCGAAAACTTTGTGCGCGATATGAACGCAACTGCAAGGTCCATAGGCATGACCGGCAGCTATTTTGCAAACACGCATGGTCTGCCTGATCCGCGGCAAATTACAACTGCCAGGGATATGGCCATTCTGGGCGGTAAACTCGTCACTGAGTTCTCCCGCTATAACGATTATTATGACAGCCGTGCCGTAAAGGTCCGCAAGCGGTCATATGCGAGCCGCAACAGAGCTTATCTCAATGGCTGGAATGCAGCTGATGGCATCAAGGGCGGGTATATCTGCAATTCAGGTTTCAATCTGGTGGCCAGCGCAACAGTGGACGGCAGGCGACTGATCGGTGTCGTGCTCGGGGCAAGAACTGGCGGATCGCGCGCGGCAACTGCTCATAGCATTCTCAAGAAAGCGTTCAAACCGGGCAAAAAAGTTACCGGATCCCGTTCTGACAATGATGATTATGACGGGGGTATTAGGCGGACTTCTGCCAAGACCGGCACGCCGATCTCGAACATAAAGAATGGTCTCGTATCACCGACCAAACTCCCCAAGGATATGGCGCCCACCATCTGCAAACACCTGGGAACATGGCGCCGGGTGAGGCCGTACCGTCTCCGCCGGAAATGGACCGTTGCGTTTGGCAAGTTCAAGAACCCAACAGCGGCTTACCGCATCCTCCGAACCCGGCTTCTGAACACGTTCGACGTCTTTTATGGCGGCAATCACGGCCTGATCAAGCTTCACCCCAATCGTGGATATCTTCCTGCCATCGGGAATCTTGACAAGACGCAAGCAACCAAGCTTTGCAAACATATCAAGGCCAAATCCAAACCTTGCACGATGCTTTCGCCTGACTATATGACGAGATTGGCGGAGGAAGACAATGCGATAGAAAAGGCCAAGAGAGCCAAACGTGTTGCAGCCAAAAAGGCAAAAAAGCGCCGCAGCAAAAAACGCAGGAAGAAAAGGCGTACTATCAACAAGTAGGTTTCAACCTGTTGCAGACACCTGGAAGAACATCATGGCGAAAGATGCCGACAAGCAACCTGTCCCCCTTTCAGTCCTGACCGGATTTCTTGGCTCAGGCAAGACCACACTTTTGAACAAATTGTTGTGTGATCCGGCAATGGCCGGAACTGCTGTCATTATCAATGAATTCGGTGAAATCGGTCTGGATCACCTGCTGGTTGAGACCGCTGATGAAAACGTCATGGAGATGTCGTCAGGATGTCTCTGCTGCACGATTCGGGGCGATCTCATCGACACGATGGAAGACCTGATGCACCGCCGCGATGCGGGCAGCGTCAAGCAGTTCGACCGGGTCATGATTGAAACCACAGGCCTCGCGGATCCCGCACCGATTCTGCACACCATCATGAATCACCCATGGCTTGTCGCCCGGTACCGGCTGGAGTCCGTCATCACTCTTGTGGATGCCGTCAACGGTGAAGCAACTCTGGATGCGCATGGCGAAGCCGTCAAACAAGTGGCGGTGGCAGATCGGTTAATTCTCTCCAAGACAGACCTTCTGAGTGGCCTTGAAGGCGAAGAGACATTGGCTTCGCTGGTCCCCCGGTTGCGCAAACTGGCTCCGGCAGCACGCATTCTGGACACCCTGACCGGTGAAGTGACACCAGAGCGCCTTTTCAATGCCGGTCTATATGACCCCGATACAAAAACCCCCGACGTGAAACGCTGGCTGTCAGAGGAGGCCTTTGAAAAAGGGGGACATCATCACGATCATGATCACGACGTGAACCGCCATGATCAATATATCAAGGCCTTTTGCATTGCAGAAGACAAGCCCATCAGCGCCATGTCTTTCGATCTGTTTCTGGAGTTGTTGCGCTCCTATCATGGACCCAACTTGTTGCGCGTCAAAGGCATCGTGAAAGTTGAGGAAGACCAGGAGCGCCCGTTCATCATCCATGGGGTGCAACACGTTTTCCATCCGCCAGTCCAGCTTGATTCATGGCCAGACGACGATCACCGTTCGCGCCTCGTGTTCATCACACGCGGCGTTGAAAAGGCTGAATTGAAGAAACTCTTCAAAGCGTTCACTAATCGTTCGCAAAGTGCAGGCGCAGCCTTTCGTGATAACACCTTGTCACTTCGAAGCGGGGGATTGCTCGAACAATGAACGTCAAACTCTATGGCCTGAAAAATTGCGACACTTGCCATAAAGCAATGAAGGCTCTGACAACAGCCGGCTTGGCGCACGATTTTGTAGATATGCGGGTGGACGGTGTAACCGCTGAACAAGTGAACGATTGGGCAGAAACAGTTGGTTGGAAATCACTGCTCAATACGAAATCCACAACCTGGCGAGGTCTGCCTGACGCCGAAAAGGCCGATGTGGATGAAGCACATGCTGTCAAACTAATGTGCGAACATCCCACATTGATCAAACGCCCCGTCATCGACGCGGGCGGATCGGTCACCGTTGGTTGGACCAAAGACGTTCAAGCGGAACTTGGCGTCTAACCGGCCTTTCTGAGGTCAAACACAAGCAAGTCTCCATTTTGTGTCTGACTGATCAGCTCGTGCCCGCTTTCGTTGCAAAAGTGTGGAAAATCTATGGTTGCCATCGGATCGGTGGCTTCCACCCGCAAGATCTCCCCTGCTGCCATCCCCTTCAACCGCTTGCGTGCCTTTAGCACCGGCAAGGGGCAAAGCTGGCCTCGGGTATCGAGAAATTCATTAGGTTTCGTCATGTTATTTATTAAGTGACACTTCCTCATTGCGAGCGCGAAAGAAGGTCGCTAATTGTCCGCATTCACCGCTAAAGCACAGGCCTCATCCATGGAGCTACCTTATCACCATTTGCGAAATTCAATCGACCGTCTGGTTTATCAATCGATAATCTGTGGTATACCACACACCAGTGTCAGTCAAAGGTCCCGGATATCCCTATGAACAAACACCAACCGAGTTCAGATTTCACTCCAATTCGGCCGGGACGCGGCAGTGGTGGGAAGCGCAAACCTCGCGGATTCCCCAAGGGACGGCAGGTTCAACCCGCCGCTGTTGATGAAATAAAGGTCCTGCTTGGCGATCGCGTTATTCAACGTGATCACCTGATCGAATATCTGCATCTCGTGCAAGACAAGTACGGCCACCTGTCGGCAGCTCACATGGCTGCGCTCGCCAGCCAAATGCGTATTCCCATGGCCGAAATCTACGAAGTCGCAACGTTCTACGACCATTTCGATGTGGTCAAAGAGGGCGAAGACGCCCCTGCTGAAGTGACCATCCGCGTCTGCGATTCTCTTTCTTGCGCTCTGGCGGGTTCAGAGGAACTGATCGCCGATCTGAAGGAAAAGGCCGGCAAGGATGTACGCGTGGTGCATGCCCCTTGTATCGGCCGATGCCATTGTGCGCCTGCCGCAGCGGTTGGCAAAAACTACATGGATCACGTGACGACCGACAGTCTCCTGGCAGCCGCCAGGGCACGCGAGGTCAGGCCAGTGATGGCGGATTACCAGAGCATTGGTGAGTATCAGGCCGAAGGTGGCTACAGGATGCTGGAAGCCTGCCGCTCTGGTGAAAACACACCAGACGGCGTGATCGAAACCCTGCTTGAAGCCGGCCTTCGCGGTCTCGGCGGCGCGGGATTCCCATCCGGACAAAAATGGAAGTTCGTCCGCATGGAAGCCGGCCCGCGCTACATGTGCATCAACGGCGATGAAGGCGAACCCGGCACATTCAAGGACCGTTACTACCTCGAAACTCGCCCGCATCAGTTCCTCGAAGGCATGCTGATTGGTGCCTGGGCCGTGGAAGCCGAACGCGTCTACATCTACATGCGCGACGAATACCCAACCGTGCTGAAAATCCTCGCCGACGAAATCAAGGCCATCGAGCAAGCCGGCATTGTCGCGCCTGGATATGTTGAGCTCCGCCGCGGCGCCGGCGCCTATATCTGCGGCGAAGAGAGCGCGATGATCGAGAGCATCGAAGGCAAGCGCGGCCTGCCCAGGCACCGCCCGCCTTTTGTTGCCCAGGTCGGCGTCTTCAACCGCCCCACATTGGTGCACAACGTGGAGACGGTCTACTGGATGCCCCATATCCTGGAAAAGGGCGCCGAATGGTTCGCCTCTCAAGGCAAGGAAGGGCACAAGGGTGCCCGCTCTTACTCCGTCTCTGGTCGTGTGAAGAAGCCCGGCGTGGTGCTGGCGCCCGCTGGTGTCACAGTGAACGAGCTGATCAACGACTATTGCGGTGGCATGCTCGATGGCCATACCTTCAAGGGCTACCTGCCAGGCGGTGCCTCCGGCGGTATCCTGCCGGCGGCGCACGGCGATGTCCCCCTGGACTTCGGCGGTCCCCTGGCTGAACTCGGGTGCTTTGTCGGTTCCCACGCCGTGGTTGTGATGTCAGACAAGGACGACATGCGCGATGCGGCCCTGAACCTGCTGCACTTCTTCGAAGACGAAAGCTGCGGCCAGTGCACGCCTTGCCGTGTAGGTTGCGAAAAAGCCACCAAAATCATGAAGGGTGGCGACTGGGATCAGGATCTGCTGACAGAACTTTCAGGCGCCATGATGGATGCCTCAATCTGCGGCCTCGGCCAGGCAGCGCCTAACCCCATTCTCACCGTGATGAAGTACTTCCCAGAGGAGTTCAAATAATGTCTGACAAGATCACCTTCTCCCTGGACGGAAATGACGTCATTGCCAAACCCGGCGAAACCATCTGGCAAGCTGCCAAACGGGTTGGCACCGACATCCCTCACCTCTGCTGGAAAGACGCCACAGGTTACCGGGCCGATGGCAATTGCCGCGCCTGCATGGTCGAGATCGATGGCGAGCGGACACTGGCTGCCTCCTGCATCAGAACGCCCTCCAAAGGCATGGTGGTTAAGTCCGAATCCGAGCGCGCCAAGAAATCTCGAGACATGGTCTTCGAGCTCCTGCTGGCGGACCAACCGGCACAGGAAGATGCCCATGATAGCGTGTCTTCCTTCTGGAAATGGGCAGACGCCATGGGTGCTGACACAAGCCGGTTCCCCCAGAAGCCCCCCCCCGCCCCGGACTCATCACACCCTGCCATGCGCGTTAATCTGGATGCCTGCATCCACTGCAATCTCTGCGTCCGCGCCTGCCGCGAAGTGCAAGTGAATGACGTCATCGCCATGGCTGGCCGCGGATCGGATGAAAAGATCGTCTTCGACTTTGATGATCCAATGGGTCAATCCACCTGCGTCGCCTGCGGCGAATGTGTGCAGGCCTGCCCGACCGGGGCATTGATGCCCGCTTCCATCGTCGATGAAGAGGGCCGCGGTGCCCGCACCTCGGATGACGAAGTGCACTCCGTCTGCCCCTATTGCGGTGTCGGCTGCCAGATCACATACAAACTCCGCGACGGCGAAATCGCCTGGGTTGAGGGTCGTGGCGGACCGGCCAACGAAAACCGCCTGTGCGTAAAAGGCCGCTTCGGTTTCGACTATGTTTCCTCCCCAGAACGGCTTATCAAGCCTCTGATCCGCAAGGAAAGCGTCGCCAAAAGCATCCATCCGGATATGGACCCGACCAAGCCGCTGGAAAACTTCCGCGAAGCCACCTGGGAAGAAGCGCTAGCGCTTGCAGCTCAAGGTTTCAGCAGCATCCGTGATGGCGATGGCAAAGGCAAAGGCCGCAAGGCGCTCGCCGGATTCGGCTCCGCCAAGTGCTCCAACGAGGAAGCCTATATCTTCCAGAAGCTGGTCCGCACCGGTTTCGGCTCGAACAATGTGGACCACTGCACCCGCCTCTGCCATGCCTCTTCCGTGGCCGCACTCATGGAAACAATCGGCTCGGGCGCTGTTACAGCCCCATTCACAGCGGTGCGCGACAGTGACGTCATCATCGTCATCGGTGCCAACCCGACTGGCAACCACCCGGTCGCAGCGACCTATTTCAAGCAGGCCGCAAAGCGGGGCGCCAAGCTGATTCTCATGGATCCGCGCGGCCACGAGCTGTCCAAGCACGCCACCCACATGCTGCAGTTCAAGCCAGGAGGCGATGTCTCCATGCTCAATGCCATGATGCATGTGATCGTGGAAGAAGAACTCTACGACAAGCAATACATCCAGGCCCACACTGACGGCTTCGAAAAACTCAAAGCACACCTCAAGAACTTCCCACCGGAGAAAATGTCCGAAATCTGCGGCATCAAACCGGATGTGCTCCGCGACGTTGCCAGAACCTATGCCCGGGCAGAAGCCGCCATCATTTTCTGGGGCATGGGCGTCTCGCAACACGTGCACGGCACCGACAATGCGCGCTGCCTTATTTCGCTCGCCCTGATGTGTGGCCAGACGGGCCGTAAAGGCACCGGCCTGCATCCGCTGCGTGGCCAGAACAACGTTCAAGGCGCATCGGACGCCGGCCTCATCCCGATGGTTTTCCCCGACTACGCCAAAGTTATCGAGGAAGACAAACTCAACAAGTTTGAGGAACTCTGGGACGCCAAACTTGATCCCAATCCGGGGCTCACTGTCGTTGAGATCATGGATGCCGTGCACGACGGCGACATCACCGGCATGTACGTGCTGGGCGAGAACCCGGCCATGTCCGATCCCGACGCGGGTCACGCCCGTGAGGCATTGGCCAAACTGGACCATCTCGTCGTCCAGGACATCTTCCTCACCGAGACAGCCATGTTTGCCGATGTGATCCTGCCGGCAACGGCCTGGCCGGAAAAGAATGGTACTGTCTCCAACACCAACCGCACGGTGCAGATGGGTCGGAAAGCCATCAATGCACCTGGCGAGGCTCAGGCCGATTGGTGGATCACACAGGAGCTGGCAAACCGCATTGGCCTTAACTGGAATTATGAGGGCCCGCACGACATCTTCGCCGAAATGAAAGAGGCCATGCCGTCTCTCGACAACATCAGCTGGGATCGGTTGATGACTGAAAGCGCAGTGACCTATCCGTGCCTTGGCCCCGATCAACCTGGCGAAGACATCGTCTTCTCCGACCGTTTCCCAACCAACGATGGCACCGGCAAATTCGTTCCTGCGGATGTCATTCCTCCGGATGAGCAGCCCGACGCAGATTACCCGTTCGTGCTCACCACAGGCCGCCAGCTTGAACACTGGCACACCGGCTCAATGACCCGCCGGGCTTCCAAACTTGACGCCATCGAACCTGCACCAACAGCTCAGATGAATATTGGGGATATGCAAAAGTTCGGGCTCAAGGCAGGTGACACGGTGCGGATTGAAACCCGGCGCGGTATGGTCGAGTTGGCCGCCCGCCCAACTGGCGGCATTCCGGAAGGCGTTGTGTTCTTGCCTTTCGTCTATGTAGAAGCAGCTGCAAATCTGCTTACGAACCCGGCCCTAGATCCGTTTGGCAAGATCCCTGAGTTCAAGTTCTGCGCAGCGCGTGTAGAACCGGTTCGGGTAACGGAGGCTGCAGAGTAGGGACAGGCTCTGCAAACGGCATGCTTGAAATCGCGCTGATCTCGTTCACAATGTTTTTTTGCGACCATCGGACCCCTATGTGGCCGCGTTGTTTGCTGTACTCACGGCTGAGAATACAGCGAAAGAACGTCGTTCAATCGCTGTCAAAGGCGCGCTGATCGGGTCCGCAATCCTGCTGTTTTTTGCCTTCTTCGGAGAACGTGCGCTTGGCCTGTTCGGGATTTCTCTTGCAGCCCTGCGCACCGCTGGCGGCATCCTCCTGTTCCTCATTGCGATAGACATGGTCTTTGCCCGCCAATCCGGCAGCACCACGACAACCGGCGAAGAAAACAAGGAAGCTGAAAACAAAAACGACATCGCGGTTTTCCCGCTGGCCACACCTCTAATCGCCGGTCCCGGTGCCATTGGAGCGGCTATCCTGCTCATGGCCAACCAGGAGGGAGACCCAACCGGATCCGTGGTAGTCGTAGGCGCGATGCTGAGCGTCATTCTGCTTGCTTTTGTACTGATGTTACTTGCGGGTCAGGTGCAAAAGGTCCTTGGCGTTACAAGTTTGCGCGTGATCTCAAGCGTCGTTGGCGTGATCCTGGCTGCCCTTGCCGTTCAGTTCGTATTTAACGGCATCAAGGCGAGCAGACTGCTGACTTAACCTTCTAGACATTTACCATGCGTGCGCAAGCTCTTGACCTGACCGCGGCAATCGCGTTCATTGCGGGCCATGAAAACCACCGAGGTAGTTTTGGGATGCCCAACACCGGGTGGGGTAGAGTTAATCTCTCAAAACGAGAGGCAAACAGGGAGTAGAACCTTTGCGTAAATTCACCAAAATTCTGACTGGCGCCATGGCAGCTGCACTGCTTAGCACCACGGCGGCTGTAGCTGCGGACAAAGTCAAGGTCGGTGTCATCACAACCCTTGTGAAAGGCCCGGTCATCCTGGGCAAGGAGCAGATGAACGGCTTCAATCTGGCCCTGAAACATCTGGACAACAAACTTGGTGGCCTGCCCGTCGAGCTGCATGTTGAAGACGACAGTGTGAACCCTGCCGTTGGCAAGCAAGCCGCTGACAAATTGGTCAAACAGCACGATGTGGATGTGGTCACCGGCGTGATCTGGAGCCACGTGCTGCTCGCAACCCAGAAAACCATTCTGGACGCAGACAAGTTCCTTATCAGTGCCAATGCAGGCCACTCAAAGATGGCTGGCGTGTTGTGCCACAAGAACTTCTTCAATGCTTCCTGGCAGAACGACACCGTGCCGATGGCATTGGGTGAAGTGCTGAACGCAGAAGGCATTAGATCAATCTACATCATGGCGCCAAACTATGCGGCCGGTAAGGACATGGCTGCAGGCGTATCCCGCACCTTCAAAGGCGAAGTCAAAGGCAAGGACCTGACCAAGTGGGGCAAAGACGCCCAGCTGGACTTCCAGGCCGAGCTCGCCAAAGCCAAAGCCTCTGGCGCAGAAGCCATGTTCGTCTTCTATCCAGGCAAGGCTGGTGGCGCATTCGTCAAGCAGTTTGGTCAGGCTGGCCTTAACGACAGCATGAAGCTCTTCACCGTATTCACAGTGGACGGCATTTCCTTGCCGAAGTTCCAGGCTGCGAACATGGAAAGCGTGATCGGGTCCATCGACACCATGCACTGGAATGTTGACTTCGATAACGCGCAAAACAAGCGCTTCGTTGCTGACTTCCGCAAGGAGCATGGCCGCTACCCAAGCTTCTACGCAGCTCAGGCCTATGACGCCATGTTCATGATCGACGGCGCCGTGAAGGCTGTTGACGGCAAGATCGAAGACAAGGATGCTTTCCGGGCAGCCCTTAAATCGGCCAACTATCCTTCGGTTCGCGGTTCGTACAAATACGGCAACAACCACTTCCCGATCCAGAACTTCGTTCTGCGTCAGGTCGTGAAGGGTGACGACGGCGCCTGGGTCCACAAGACCAAGCAGGTTGTCCTGAAAGACTTCGTCGATCCGCATGCCGAAAAGTGCAAAATGAAATAAACCACACCGTGGTTTTCTAACGAACGGGCGGGACATAAAACTCCCGCCCGTTCTGTCTCTGGAGGTGCGAAATGAAGATTCTGATAGCCGGCGGCGGCATTGGCGGATTGGCAACAGCTCTCAGCCTGCATCAGAAGGGAATTGATTGCGAGATTTTCGAGAGATCCTCCGAGATTCGCGAACTCGGTGTCGGCATAAACACTCTCCCCCATGCCATCAAGGAACTGGCAGATCTTGATTTGTTCGAGGAGCTGGACCGGGTTGGAATCCGCACTTACGAGCTGATCTATCAAAACCGCCTCGGCCAGAAAATCTGTCGGGATTTGCGCGGATTGCATGCCGGCTTCGATTACCCCCAGCTTTCAATCCATCGCGGCAAACTGCAAGGCGTTCTGCATGAAGCTACAACTGAACGGCTGGGAACCGGCAAAATTCATACTGGCCATGAACTGGTAGATTTTGACCAGGACGAGGGCGGGGTCACCGTCCGCTTTGCTTTGCGTGACAGGAGCAGCGAGACCGTGGAACGTCGGGGCGATGCCCTGATCGCAGCTGATGGTATTCATTCGATTGTCCGCGCGAAGTTCTATCCGGACGAAGGGCCGCCAGCCTGGAACGGCATCATGCTCTGGCGCGGCGCTACAGAGTGGCCGCCATTCCTAACCGGCGAGAGCATGGTGATTTCCGGCGGCATGGATGCCAAGCTCGTACTCTATCCCATTTCCCGTGACACAGAGGACCCGGAAAAGGTCCTGATGAACTGGGCAGTCGCCGCGAAGATTGGTGATGCCAATTCTGAACCACCCAGACGCGAAGACTGGAGCCGGGAAGGCAAGTTGGAAGAACTGCTCCCATTCGTTGAGGACAAGTTCTCCCTGGATGTGCTTGACCCCGTGGCATTGATAAGGGGCACCGGAACCTTCTATGAATATCCCATGTGCGACCGCGATCCTGTGCCGCAATGGTCCCATGACAGGGTCACGCTACTGGGCGACTCCGCGCACCCGATGTACCCAGTTGGGTCCAACGGTGCCTCACAAGCCGTTCTGGACGCCAGGTGTCTCGCAGAAAAACTAGCCGGATCTGACGACGTCGCCTCCGCTCTTAAGGCCTACGAGGACGATCGTCTCGAAACCACATCCGAGATCGTCCGCACAAATCGCTCAGGCGGCCCGGAGCGAGTCATCGATTTAGTCAATGCCCGGGCTCCAAACGGTTTCGACAACCTGCACGACATCGTGACCCAAGAGGAACTTGAAGGTGTGGTTAAAGGGTATTCCCAGCTGGCTGGTTTTTCGACCGAAAAGGTCAATCAGCCTGGCCGCTAGGTTCAGCCTTCCTCCGGTGGTGGCAGGAAGTGCACATTATGCTCACCCGCAAGCCGAACCACTTCGCCAGGATCAGCCACATTTGTGATTTTCTGAAACAGATCCCAGAGCTTCTGGGTCGGTGAGACCCAGAATACGCACTCCACATCCGCATCAGACTTGTTGAAAATGCCGTGCGGAAGGCCGCGCGGAAGGCGAATCAGATCCCCGGAAGTCGCCGTGGCATCTGCGCCATCCAGGAACAGGTCAAACTTGCCATTCAGCATGTAGATGAATTCATCCTGATCAGGGTGGATGTGCGGTGGGACAAAAGTTCCCGGAGGAAACGTGGCGTGCCACGAGAATGAGCTTTCGGTGATCTGTTTGGGCACATAGGTCTGGCCCAGAATGTTCCAGGTAATACCCTCAATGCCTTCACCTGATGGGGTCACGCCCGCTGTCATCGCTTCCATGGATTTCCTCCGCTTTGATTGTCCGTTGCCGCATCTTCGCAACTGCCAGCGGTGCATGCAAGCACTCAAACCCCAAATTATGTGCCCAAGGCGGTTCGCAATTCATCTGGAATGGGGATAGCAGCAATTCCGCTCAATTCTGCAGGATCGTTGACAAAACACCCTCGCACTTCAAAACCGCTGCAAACTTCGGTCTCGCCCGAGTGTATGTGATGCTCGACTGTGAATGTGCGATTCGACATGGCCGAAAGCCAGCTCGTAATTTCAAGCTGATCGCCATAACGCGCCGGATACTTGAAGGTCGCCCCGGTATCAATCAAACCGCAGCCAATTATCTTGAACTTGGTCCGCAGTCTCAGATGGCCCATCCCGCATTCATCCAGAATATGGTGCGTAGCTTCATCAAACCACTGGTAAAAGTTCGGATAGAAGACAATTCCCGCTGGATCGCAATGCCCCCATCCAACATCAACTGTATGAACCGTGCTTTTGGGATTGGCCACGCTTCTTCCTCCCGCTAGGTTTGACCATCCGGCATATGCCGGAATTGCAAGTGCCTGTCGAGGAGTCGAGGGTTTGACAAAGTGAAAATCGCAATTGCCGGTGCTGGTCCAGCAGGCCTCTACTTTGCCTACCTCACCAAAAAGGCAAATCCGGACTATGAAATCCTAGTCCTGGAACAAAACTCCAGAGGCACAACGTACGGTTTTGGCGTTGTGTTTTCCGACACTGCTCTGACTCATCTCGAAGACGCAGATGATATGTTTTATGCTGCTTTGAGCGACAAGTCGGAACATTGGACCGATTTAACGATCATCCACGAAAATATTGCAGTTCCGATAGATGGCAATGGATTTTCAGCCATATCCCGGCTGGAGTTGTTTAGGATTCTCGAAGATCTTTGCGCCACGACCGGTCTGGAAACCCGCTATGGGAACCGGTTGGAATCACTTGCAGAACTCGGCAGCTTCGATCTCATCGTGGGTGCCGATGGGGTGAATTCCAGCATTCGAAACCTTCTGACCGACGGTTTCAAACCGAAAGCCCACGAGCTCACGAACCGCTTCATCTGGTATGGCACCGGGCAACCTTTTGACACGCTCAGTCTGACATTTCGCCGGCACAAAACCGGAAACTATGTTGCCCACCACTATCGCTACGCGCCGGACAAGAGCACATTCATCGTGGAGTGTGACGAAACAACCTTCGCCAATGTCGGCTTTGAGCAAATGGATGACGCCGCTTCACGGCAACTGTGTGAGGAAATTTTTGCACCGGATCTAAATGGTCATCCACTGGTTTCAAACAATTCGAGCTGGCGCCGCTTCCCGGTTATAGGCAATCAAAATTGGTCCACAGGAAACGTGGTCCTCATAGGTGATGCCTTGCGCTCGATCCATTTCTCCATTGGATCAGGCACCAGGCTCGCGATGGAAGATGCGGTCGCTCTCTTTCAGTCAATGCAGCGACACCCTGCCGACATTCCAGCAGCACTTTCAGCATTCGTTGAAGTGAGAAAACCTCAGGTGGAAAAATTGCTTGCCGGCGCCCGGGGCTCATATGAATGGTATGAGCAATTCGCCAGCAAAATGCACCTTTCTCCCTTGGATCTTGCCCATGATTACATGACCCGTTCCGGGCGGATGAGCAATGAGCGCCTAGCGAAAATAGCACCCGACTTCACAAAGCGCTGGCAAGATGCACAAAGCTGAATTCGGCCTGTTCTCAGTCCGGCTATTACGTGCTAAATCCTCTGCTCAATCGAGGGAGCGGCGCGGGTGAACCCGCTTAATCTGACAAGTATGTGGGCGTAGGGGTGTCTGACGGGCATGGATGCATCACTGGTTCTGATCCAGTTCCTGAACGGAATGCAACTGGGTGTGTTGCTCTTCCTGTTGGCTTCTGGCCTAACGCTTACGTTCGGCATCATGGATTTCGTCAATCTGGCGCATGGCAGCCTTTACATGATTGGCGCCTTTTTCTGCGCTTCTCTCACTTTTTGGACAGGTTCCTTTGTCTGGGGTCTCTTACTGGCCATTCCGTGTACGGCCGCCATTGGGCTTGCCACCGAACTTGTGGTCATCCGTCATCTCTATGCCCGCGATCACCTAGACCATGTGCTGGCCACATTCGGGCTCATTCTGTGTTTCGACAAACTCGCTGAACTGACCTGGGGTGCCGAGGGTATCTCCGTCCCGCTGCCAGCCTGGCTCAATGGACAGGTCACAGTGCTCCCGGACATTGTATTCCCCTCATTCAGGCTGTTGATCATCGTTGGAGGATTGCTGGTGGCCGCGGGGCTCTATTGGCTGGTCAATCACACACGCCTTGGCATGCTCATTCGCGCCGGTGCGTCCAACAGGACAATGGTGGGTGCGCTCGGGGTCGACATTCAAACCCTGTTCACAGCGGTATTTGCCCTTGGCGCTGTGCTGGCTGGTTTGGCAGGTATGCTGATCGCGCCAATCACGGAAGCCTCCATTGGCATGGGCAACGAGATCATCATTACAGCGTTTGTGGTCATCATTGTGGGCGGCATCGGTTCCATGAAAGGCGCGTTTATCGCCGCAATCATCATCGGCTTGATTGACACCCTGGGCCGTTCATTCCTGGACGACCTCTTCAAGCTGTTCATGTCCAATTCTGCTGCGGAAACCTCCGCACCTGCGGTCTCAGCCATGCTGATTTACATCCTTATGGCCGTGGTTCTGGCAATAAGACCTCAGGGTCTGTTCCCGCCAAAAGTGCGCTGACATGAGCAATCTCAGCGTAGTAAGCGGTTCACGCCCAAAACTAAACCTCAGCCTGAGCAACTGGTTCACGCTGGCCTGTCTTGTCGCGCTGGCACTTGCGCCATTTGCCATCAACCTTTTCGGAAACGCCTTCTGGCTCGATATTGCAACGCGGCTGGTCATTCTCTCCATCGCTGCGGTCAGCCTAAACCTCATTCTCGGGTTCGGCGGCATGGTCTCTTTCGGACATGCAGCGTACCTGGGTATCGGCGCCTATTGTGTGGGCATTCCTACCTATCACGCGCTTTTCGGTGAGTTCGAAATCATCGCTTCCAACAGCGGCATCTTCCATGTGTTTCTGGCGGTTGTGACATCTGCATTCTTTGCCTTGATTACGGGGGTAATATCACTCCGCACCAAAAGCGTCTATTTCATCATGATCACTATGGCCTTCGGCCAGATGATCTTTTACCTGTTCGTTTCCTTGTCCGAATACGGTGCCGATGATGGCCTGGTGATCACGAGCCGGTCAGAAGTTCCCGGCCTCGATACGGGCAATCCACTCACCTTCTATCTGATCAGCTACGCTTCGTTGCTGGTTGTACTTTATCTCGTACATCGCATCGTCAATTCACGCTTCGGCATGGTCATACAAGGTGCAAAGGATAACGAAGAACGCATGCGGTCTTTGGGCTACAACCCGTACATTTACCGGCTGGCGGCCTTTGTCATTGCTGGCGCGATTTGCGGGTATGCCGGCGCGTTGCTGGGCAACTTCACCAGTTTCATTTCACCTGAAATGATGGACTGGGCGGCCTCTGGCGAGTTGATGTTCATGGTTATTCTCGGCGGTGCCAGCAGCATCTTCGGACCCGTTATCGGAGCTGCAGCCTTCCTTTTGCTCGAACAGCTATTGTCCATTTTCACCATCCATTGGCACCTGCCATTCGGCATCCTGCTCATTCTGACGGTTTTGTTCGTCAAAGGTGGTGTTTCCGGATTGTTGGATCGTCTGGGAGGCAAGAATGGCTGACATCATCCTCCAGACCAACAATCTCCTGAAGTCCTTTGGCGGGGTCACGGCAACTGATCACGTCTCCATCGCCGTGGAACAAGGCGAATGCCATGCGGTGATCGGCCCGAATGGTGCAGGCAAGACCACCCTTATTTCCCAGCTTTCAGGGATGCTGAAACCTGATGAGGGACAAATCCACTTTGATGGCCGAGAAATCACCAACGAACCGGCTCAAGCACGCTCGCACCTCGGACTAGCACGATCCTTCCAGATTACTTCCGTCTTCATGGGCATGTCGGTGCTCGACAACGTGGCGCTCGCCGTTCAAGCGCACCAGGGTCACTCCTTCCGGTTCTGGCGCCCGGCCCGCGCTGATGCAGCCTTACGCGAACCCGCCATGGCGATGTTGGAAAAGGTTGGATTGCAGGCACGCGCCAATGATCTGGCCTCCGTTATGTCCCACGGCGAAAGACGCCAGCTTGAGATTGCGATGGCTCTCGCAACAGGACCTCACCTGATGCTCCTTGATGAACCAATGGCAGGCATGGGCCCGGAGGAGTCCACTGTGATGGTGGATACACTGAAGAACCTGGAGGACATGACACTACTCCTCGTGGAACACGATATGGACGCCGTGTTTGCTCTCGCTGACCGGATTTCGGTCATGGTCTATGGCCGCCTGATAGCGACGGGAACACCGGACGAAATTCGCTCCAATCAATCCGTCCGCGAAGCCTATCTCGGAGAGGCCGCGTAATGTTGAAGGTCAGCGGTCTGGAAAGTGCATACGGCGTCTCGCAGGTGCTCTTTGGCGTGGAGCTTTATGTAAAGGCTGGCGAAGTGGTCACTCTTCTTGGCCGAAATGGTATGGGCAAGACCACAACCATCAACTCGATTATGGGCATTATGACTCCGCGAGCGGGCACAGTGTATTTTGACGGCAACGAGATCGCCGGCGAGCGCTCCTTCAAAATTGCCAAGAGTGGTCTGGGGCTCGTACCGGAAGGCCGGCAGATCTTTCCAAACCTGTCCGTACGTGAAAACCTGGTGGCCACAGCAGCCAACCGCCTGAGCGACAAGACGCCCTGGACCCTTGAACGCATCTATTCCATGTTCCCTGCCTTGGAGGGTCGCAAGTCCTCAATAGGTAATCTTCTGTCCGGCGGAGAACAACAAATGCTCGCCATTGGCCGGGCGCTCATGACAAACCCCAAACTCCTCATTCTGGACGAGGCAACTGAAGGTCTGGCCCCACTGATCCGGGAGGAAATATGGGAGTGCCTAAAGCGGATCAAGGACGAGGGTTTGTCTATCCTGGTGGTCGACAAGAATGTGACTGATCTCATCAAGCTTGCCGACCGGCACTACGTGATCGAAAAAGGCAAGACGGTCTGGTCTGGAACCTCCGACGAGTTGAGAGAAAACCGCGAATTGCAGGAGCGTTATCTCGGTGTCTAGATTGATGGGTTCCGTAGCACTGGCGTTTGTCTTGATCTGTTCGCCAGCCTGGGCAGACACAGGCGATGATGAACTCAACAAATTCGTCCGGGTGCTCCACGATGGTGTGCTCAGCCTTGAGCGTAGTCCGCTTGCTCAGCAAATCATTCTTTGCGGAGGGCACAGGATATACCGGTGAAATCGTCCCCCTGAAGGAAACAAAACTCCTCGCGCCGGTCAAACCCTCGAAGGGTCTCGCCATCGCGCTAAATTATGCCAGCCACGGTGGGTCGCCCACGCGCGATATCGGCATGTTTTCTAAACTGCCGTCGTCCATCATTGGCCCCGGTGAAACCATTACACCACCACCAGATTCCACTGGCGTGCATTACGAAGGCGAGATGGTTGTGGTGATGGGCGCGCGGGCGAGAAACATCAGCGATGGGCGAAACCGCTGACCAAATTTTCGGCATCACAATTGGAAACGATATATCCGAACGCAGCATCGGAACGGGCAGGTTCTCTGTCATCAGGGGCAAGGGCTCCGACACTTTCGGCCCACTCGGCCCTTGAACCGTTCGCAGGCTGAAATATGACGACCTGGAGATGATCACACGGTTGAATGGGGAGGTCGTTCAAAAGACCCGCACTTCGAAAATGCTCAATGGCACCCACCGGATCATCAGTTACATCTCCCAATACATCACTCTGGAACCAGGCGATGTGATCTACACGGGCACATCGGGCACCACCAGCAGCATAAGCACAGGTGACATTGTTGAGGTGCAGATCGAAGGCATCGGCACGCTGAAAAACCCGGTCAGGGCGCCGAATAAATAACACTTGCGTCAACTTCAACCGGCAGTCACTGTCTGGCTGAAGAGGGACGAATTTTTCGATGTTGGAAGACGACCGCAGTCACCGCATTCGGGGCGTGACCTATGGCCTGCTCGGCGGCCTGTGCTTGAGTTTTGGAGGCACGCTTGTGCGGTTGATTGAAGAGGCCGATGGCTGGCAGATTCTGGCTTATCGCTCGGGCTCATTCACATTCACCCTCATCCTGATGATTGTCTGGAAATACGGAACCAAGTGCTTGCCCCAGTTCCGCATCGCCTTCACGCCGATTGGCCTTGCCGTCGCGGTCACGATCGGCTCCGGCTTCTGCATGTATCTGTTTGCCATTGTGCACACGACAGTGGCGAACGCAGTCTTCATCATCAGTATGGGGCCATTGGTAACAGCTTCCATTGCTTGGCCAGTGTTGGGCGAGCGGCTCAACCTGAAGACGTTCTTCATTCTGATGTTCGCGCTCGCAGGCATCACCATCATGCTGACCGAGGCGGTGGGCGGCGGAAAGCTTCTAGGTAATCTGTTTGCTTTTGGCGCCCTTATTACCTTTGCAGTTTTCGTCATCCTTTGCCGGCTTGCAAAGGATCGCGACATGCTCGCAGCGACCTGCCTGGGAGGATTCTTCGCCTGTTGTTTCAGCATCTATATGACATCCGGCCAACTCATAATCCCGCCCACTGACTATCTCTATTCCCTGGCACTTGGGATCGTTCAAGTCGGACTGGGGTTCTCGTTCATCACTTGGGCCTCGCGATACATTCCAGCTGCGGAAGTGACGCTTCTCACGCTGGTGGAATCTGTTCTCGGGCCCTTTTGGGCATTTCTGGTTGTTGGTGAAGTGCCTGCGGCCGCGACGCTTCTTGGCGGTTCCATCATCCTTTTTTCCGTGCTCACCTATGCCATTTTTGCCGTGCGCGAGAGCAAAGCGGAGCAATTAGACGATGATCCGTCGTTTTTGATTGATCGTCCAATTAAAAAATTCTACATTTTTCATCGTCGGGGTTGGGAGTGATGAGAAATGCCAAAAGTCGGAATGAAATACGTGCGCCGCAAGCAATTGATCGCGGCAGCCATATCCTCAATCCATGAATATGGCCTGGCGGACGCAACACTCGCCCGCATTGCAAAAAAAGCCGGCGTCTCCAAAGGCATCATTCATCATTATTTCGATGACAAGAACGATCTCATCTTCGAGACCATGCGCTCCATGCTCGAAGATCTGCGCGTTGAGATGGTTGCCAGGATGTGTGAATCCGAGACACCGCGCGATCGTGTCTTGGCCATTATCGATGCGAGCTTCACGCAGAAGCAGTTTTCCGATGAAGTGATGACCGCCTGGCTGGCGCTTTATGGCTCCGCCAAGAACTCAGCTGCGCTAAAGCGGATCTTCAACATTTATGCCCGCCGCTTGAAAAGTAATCTGGCCAATGCCTTTGGCCGGCTGCTGAACGATGCGAGTGCAAGAGAAGCCGCGGAAGGCACAGCAGCCATGATTGACGGCCTCTGGCTGCAATATGCCTTGCGGGGCGGAGAACCGGACCCCGGACATGCCCGGCGCCATTTGCAGTCCTATGTGGACATGCAACTCACCATAAACGGGCCAAAGCAGTGAACGCGGGGTTTGACCATGTAATCGTTGGCTCCGGATCAGCCGGGTCTGTGCTCGCAAACCGCTTGACCGAAGATGGCAAGCACAAAGTTCTGGTGCTTGAATATGGCGGCACGGATGTGGGGCCGTTCATTCAGATGCCCTCGGCGCTTTCATTCCCCATGAACATGAGCACCTATGACTGGGGATACCGCACCAAGCCTGAGCCACACCTAGACGGCCGTGAATTGGCCTGCCCGCGTGGCAAGGTCATTGGCGGCTCTTCCTCCATCAACGGCATGGTCTATGTGCGTGGCCACGCCAGAGACTTTGACACCTGGGAGGAAATGGGCGCCTCAGGCTGGGGATATCGCCATATCCTCCCATATTTCAAACGGCTGGAGACATCCCACGGCGGTGAAGAGGGCTGGCGCGGAACCGATGGCCCTCTCCATGTGACACGCGGTAAACGGAACAATCCACTCCATAAGGCGTTCGTGGAAGCTGGCCGCGAGGCCGGATATCCCATGACCGAAGATTACAACGGTTCCCAACAGGAAGGTTTCGGCGCCATGGAAATGACGGTCTGGGGCGGGCGCCGCTGGTCGTCGGCCAATGCATTCCTTCGCCCGGCGCTGAAGCGCAAAAATCTGGAACTGATAACCCGCGCCCGCGCACGGCGTGTCGTCTTCGAAGGCAAACGCGCGGTGGGCGTCGAATACGAGCGCGGAGGCGAGACACTCATCGCACGCGCTAATCGTGAGGTTATCCTGGCCGCCAGTGCGATCAACTCCCCTGCCCTGCTTCAGCATTCCGGCATCGGCAACAAGAAGCACCTGAAAGCTGCAGGCATAGATGTCCTGCATCATCTCCCGGGGGTTGGAGAAAACCTGCAGGATCATCTGGAAGTCTATCTGCAGGTTGAGTGCAAAGAGCCTGTTTCTCTGAACGGTAATCTGGGTTTTTTCTCCAAAGGTATGATTGGACTGGAATGGCTGCTCTTCAAATCCGGGCTCGGCGCCACAAACCATTTTGAGAGCTGCGCCTTCATTCGCTCCAAAGCTGGTGTCGAATACCCCGACATCCAGTACCATTTCCTTCCAGCGGCCATACGCTATGACGGCAAACAGGCCTCAAAGGGCCACGGCTTTCAGGCACACGTGGGACCACAACGCATGCGGTCCCGCGGCTACGTGCGTGCAACCTCACCCGATCCTGCCGAAGCGCCGGAGATCTTTTTCAACTACCTCGCCGATAAGAAGGACATGAAGGATTTCATAAAATGCGTGCGCCTGACACGGGAGATCTTCAACCAACCGGCCATAGGCAGATACAAGGGCGCGGAAATCCAGCCCGGCGATGATGCCCAAACTGATGAGGCGATTGAAGCCTTTATCCGCGAGCACGCGGAAAGCGCATACCATCCCTCCGGAACCTGCAGGATGGGGGCAAAAGACGATCCAAAATCGGTTGTTGACCCTGAATGCAAGGTTATTGGCGTAGAGAGTTTGCGCGTTGCAGACAGCTCCCTCTTCCCACTCATTCCAAATGGCAATCTGAACGGCCCATCCCTGATGACCGGCGAGAAAGCGGCCGATCACATCCTGGGCAAAGATCCGCTTCCTCCGTCTAACCAGACCCCGTGGATACATCCGGAGTGGCAGACGGCGCAGCGGTGATATTCAGCTCTTTCGAAGATTGAGAGCTACGGGAACCGAACGCATCAAGTCATCGAGAACGGGACAATGGGCGTCCACGGTCTTCTGCAAGTTCGCTAGGACTTCATCCGATGCAGAGGAGCTCTTGATTGTCACGTCGCCTTCAATGCTGACGAAACCAGCCGGCACAGTTTCGTCCGTCCCCATAAATCCTCTGAGGTCCTGGGTGCCACGCAACTCAATGGAGATGTGGTCGATCTCGATACCCGCCGCTTCAGCGTAAAGCCGCCAGGTGACTTCCTGGCAGGCAGCAAGCGCGGCAAGCAGCAACTCGCTCGGCTTGGGGCCTTTGTTGGTTCCTTCGAATCCATAAGGCTGATCTGCATCCAGCTCATGGTCACGCATGCTAATCTTGCTGTGGAAGCCACCCTGGTTCTCGCTCGACACTGTCACCACAAGTGGATTTACGGCCGATCCGTCAGTCAGACGAGACCGTGTCTGCTCAAGGAGATCCGAATGACGCATGGGTTTTGTTTTCCAGTTCTGTCTCAGACAAATCGGAAAACAAATATGATCCACACAATCGAGATTGCCAACCCTCCCCAAAGCGGCGTTGAGAAGAAGGCCAGCCACCCGAGAAAAATGAAGGCGCTGCCGAGGAGCGAGATAAAAAGCCGGTCACCGCGTGTTGTGTCCAGGGCCAGGACGCCGCGCCGCGGGCTTCCGCCAGGATCTTTGAATTCCCAGACCGCCATCGCAATCAGGCAACAGGCAATGAAGCCGAAGAACGCAGCTGTGGGCCAGGTCCAGGCCATCCAGGAGAGGTCCATAGCCAGCCCTCCTACACCCGCCCAAGGGCAAAGCCCTTGGCGATATAGTTGCGTACGAAATAGATCACAAAGGCACCCGGGATGATGGTGAGGCAACCCGCTGCTGCAAGCAACCCAAGCTCATAGCCTGAGGTTGATGCCGTCCGCGTCATCGTTGCTGCAATCGGTTTTGCCGCAACCGACGTGAGGGTCTTCGCAAGCAGGAGTTCTACCCAAGAAAACATGAAACAGAAGAAGGCTGCCACACCGATGCCGGCGGAAATGGTCGGCACGAAAATCTTGAAGAAGAAGCGCGGGAAGGAATACCCATCCACATAGGCTGTCTCGTCAAGCTCCTTGGGAACACCAGACATGAACCCTTCCAGGATCCACACCGCAAGTGGAATGTTGAAAAGACAATGCGCCAAGGCAACCGCCAAATGCGTATCGAACAAACCAAAAGCCGAATAGAGCTGGAAGAACGGCAGGGCGAAGACGGCCGGCGGGGCCATGCGGTTGGTAAGCAGCCAGAAGAACAAATGCTTGTCGCCAAGAAAGCGATAGCGGGAGAACGCATAGGCTGCGGGCAAGGCTGCGGCGACAGAAATGACCGTGTTGATCACCACATACAGGATCGAATTGAAATAGCCATTGTACCAGGTGGGATCGGTGAAGATCTTGCGATAGTTGTCCAATGTGAAATTCTGAGGCCAAAGCGTAAAAGTGCCCAAAATCTCGTTTGTCGTCTTGAACGACATATTGAGCAGCCAATAGATCGGCAACATCAGGAAGATGATGTAAAGCGTTGGCGCGAGCCAGGTAAACCGCCGCATCACGTCTCCTCCCCGCGCATCATCAGCGTGTAGAAAATCCAGCACGTCAACAGCACGATCAGGAAGTAGATCAGTGACATGGCTGCAGCTGGCCCAAGGTCAAACTGCCCAAGCGCGATCTTCACCAGGTCGATCGACAGAAACGTGGTCGTATTTCCAGGCCCGCCACCTGTCAGAACAAACGGCTCGGTGTAAATCATGAAGCTGTCCATGAAGCGCAACAGGATCGCGATCGTGAGAACGCGTTTCATCTTCGGCAACTGGATATGGCGAAAGACGGCCCAGGGACCTGCACCATCAATTTTCGCAGCCTGATAGTAAGCATCCGGGATAGAGCAGAGGCCTGCGTAGGCCAAAAGCACCACAAGGGACGTCCAGTGCCAAACGTCCATGAGAACCGTCGTGAACCACGCAGCCACTGGCTGTTGCGTGAAATTGTAATTGATGCCCAGTCCGTTGATCACTTTGCCCAACAGACCTGTCTCCGGCAGAGCAAAAATATTCCACATGGCGCCGACCACATTCCAGGGAATCAACAGTGGCAAGGCCATCAAAACGAGACAAACTGAGACCCACGGCCCTTCGCGTGGCATGGTGAGGGCAATTGCAATTCCAAGAGGAACTTCAATCAGCAGGATCATGCCCGTGAAGGCAAACTGCCGTCCAAGCGACGCATGGAAGCGTTCAGAGTGCAGCACCTGCTCAAACCATTTTACGCCTTCCCAGAAAAAGACGTTGTCGCCAAAAGTCTCCTGCACCGAGTAGTTCACCACGGTCATCAACGGGATCAAGGCGTTAAAAGCTACAAGCACAACAACGGGCAAAACAAAGAGCCAGGCCTTTTGGTTTTCTGTCTTTGCTGCCATCAGCCCACCGCCCATCCGTCTGCGTAGACTTGTGTGAATTGCGGGTCGAAGGACACCTGTGCTCCCTCTGAAGGAATGTCATCGCCTTCGGGCACGAGCAGCCGGATTATATTCGTGTCGTGCTCGGCCTCCACAATCTGATACCGGCCCGCGTCGTTAACTTTGGTGACTTGCACAGGAATGCCTGTTTTCGAGAACTTCACGAACTCGGGACGGACACCGATCTCCACCTTCTTCGTTTTGTCCGGCACAAAGTCGGAAGATATTTTGGCAACCGGTTCGAAGCCAAAACAGGCGTCCTGTCCCTGCAGTTTGCCAGGAAGCACATTCATACCGGGCGAGCCAATGAAGTGGCCTACAAACGTATGCAAAGGTTTCTCAAAAAGCTCCACCGGCGTACCGATTTGCACAACTGTCCCCTCATGCATCACCACGACTTGATCGGCAAATGTGAGAGCTTCCGTCTGGTCGTGTGTCACGTAGATCATTGTTGCGCCAACCCGCTGATGCAGCTCCTTCAGCTTTGAACGCAACATCCATTTGAGGTGAGGATCAATCACCGTAAGCGGCTCATCGAACATGATCACGTTCACATCCGACCGCACGAGCCCGCGGCCAAGGGAAATTTTCTGCTTGCCATCTGCTGTCAGCCCGGAAGCGCGCTTTTTCAGTGTCGCTTCGAGATCCAGCATCTCTGCGATTTCGCGGGTCCGCACATCAACGCTGACTTCGTCAACACCGCGATTGCGCAACGGAAACGCCAGATTGTCATAAACGGTCATGGTGTCATAAACGACGGGGAACTGGAAAACCTGTGCGATATTGCGCTCATCCGGCGGGATATGGGTCACGTCTTGACCATCGAAAGTAACGGTGCCCTCCGTCGGCGTAAGCAAGCCGGAAATTATGTTCAGCAGTGTGGTCTTGCCGCAGCCGGATGGTCCGAGCAACGCATAAGCTCCGCCGTCATCCCACTGCACATCCATGTGCTTGAGCGCCCAATCCTCGCCGCGCTCACCTCCACCGGTGTAGCTATGACGCAAGTTATGGAGTCCGATCTTTGCCATCAGAGCAGACTTCCATCAGGCGCAAAAATCATGGATTTCCTCAAGTCAGCATAAAATGCTGCCCGCTCACCAACCTCAAACCCGTGAATGCCGTGAGATTGGGAAATCCAGGTCTGCCCTCCAATATCAAAATGAATCACGCTTTCCGATCCGCTCAACTCTGTAATCAGCACATCGCCTTCAATTTTGACCTGACCATCGCCATCACCGACAGGACTGATCAAATGCGGCCGTAAACCGATTTTATAGGCGCCATCTGCCAGACCCTGCTGAGGTGCCGGTGCTGCCCAGCTTATCGTCTCGCCAAGTTGGAAAGTGTTCCCCTGCTTCTGCACATCGGCAATATTCATGGGCGGATCGGAAAACACCTGCGCACTGAGTAAATCCCCAGGCTGGCGATAGAGCTGTGAAGTGGGTCCGAATTGCGTCACCCGGCCTTCATGCAAAGTCGCGGTATGTCCGCCCAGCAATAGGGCTTCTCCCGGTTCAGTCGTCGCATAGACAACTGTACAGTTGCGCCCGGCAAAAAGTTTGGGCAGCTCGTCACGCAATTCCTCGCGCAGTTTGAAATCCAGGTTTGCCAACGGCTCGTCAAGCAACACCAGATCAGCATCCTTGACGAGAGCACGGGCAAGAGCCGTGCGTTGCTGCTGCCCGCCAGAAAGCTGGCTTGGTTTCCGGTCCAGCATGGGCGTGAGTTGCAAAAGGGCGGCGATCTGCCTGACCCGCTCGTCAACCTGAGTTGCAGGAGTGCGGGTCACCTGCAATGGCGACGCGATGTTCTCGTAAACGGAAAAATTTGGGTAATTGATGAACTGCTGATGCACCATCGAGACATTACGCTTCTGCACCGAAACGCCCGTCACATCCTGACCGTCAAACCAGACCTCACCGGAGGTCGGGCGTTCCAGGCCAGACATCAATTGCATCAAAGACGTTTTACCGGAAAGCGTTGTCCCCAGCAGGATGTTGAAGCCGTCAGATTCCAGCTCAAGCGAAACGGGGTGAATGTGCATCTCCGCACCTACCTTCTTCACCACATCTTTTAGAACCAGCGACATGGATATCCGCCCGACTGTTCAAGTATGTCCAATCTACATCGAATTGGTCCAAGCCACCAAGGCCGCTCCCGCCTGCTCCACCAGACAAGTTTGGCCGGGAAGCGTGGAAACTTCCCGGCCAAGGAGGGAGAATGGCTCAAAGCCTGTCGGCCTTGATCAGCCTTTGCTCCAGCGCTTGATCAGCTCATCGTAACTGATCGTTTTGCCCTGGGGCTTTTCATTGGCAAGCTTCGCTTTCGGCGAACCTTCTTTGTTGAGCCACGCGGAGGGATCCTTCTTTTCATTGAGGCGTGGGCCACAGCCGCCATAGGTCTTTGCGCGCTCGTCAGCAGACTGCATGCGCGCCATAACCTGATCCATCTCGTCTGCGAGCCGGTCCATGGCCTGTTGAGGTGTAAACGCACCTGAGTTCACGTCACCAATCTGCTGCCACCAAATTTGGGCCAGCTTTGGATAGTCCGGCACGTTGACGCCAGTCGGACTCCAGTTCACCCGATCAGGCGAACGATAGAACTCAACCAGACCACCAAGATTTGGTGCGCGGTCCGTGAAACTCTGATGATTGACCGTTGTGTCACGGATAAATGTCAGACCTACATGGCTCTTCTTCACATCCACTGTCTTGGAAACAACGAACTGGGCATAGAGCCAGGCGGCCTTGCGGCGATCAACAGGCGTGGACTTGAAGAGTGTCCAGGAACCGGCATCCTGATACCCCAGCTTCTGGCCATCCTTCCAGTATGGGCCATGGGGCGACGGTGCCATCCGCCAGAGCGGTTTGCCCGCATCATCAACAGTATTGTTACCGCTGCTCTTGGGCGCCACCATTGATGCAGTAAACGCCGTGTACCAGAAGATCTGCTGAGCAACGTTGCCCTGGCTGAGGGCGGGAAGCGACTGGTAGAAGTCATAGGATGCAGCCCCGGGAGGCGCATAGTTCCGCAGCCACTCATCCCATTTGCGGATCGCGTATACCGCAGCCGGACCATTCGCAGCACCGCCGCGGGAAATGGACGCGCCCACAGGATTGCAAGTGCCGGGCTCCATGCGGATACCCCATTCATCCACCGGTACGCCATTCGGCTTGCCCTTGGATCCTGCACCGGCCATGGAAAGCCAGGCATCAGTCATCCGCCAGCCAAGGTCAGGTGCGCGTTTGCCGTAATCCATGTGACCGTAGACAGTGACGCCATCAATCTCTTTCACGTCCTTGGAGAAAAACTCGGCAATATCTTCATACGCCGACCAGTTCACCGGCACACCGAGTTCATATCCATACTTTGCCTTAAAGCGCTTCTTCAGGTCTTCCCGGTCGAACCAGTCCTTCCGGAACCAATAGAGGTTCGCAAATTGCTGGTCAGGAAGCTGATAGAGTTTCCCGTCAGGACCGGTCGTAAACGACTTACCGATGAAATCATCCACATCGAGAGCCGGGTTGGTAACATCCTTGCCTTCACCAGCCATCCAGTCGGACAGGTTCACTGCCAATTGCAGGCGCGAGTGCGTCCCGATCAGGTCCGAGTCATTGATGTAGGCATCATAGAGGTTCCGCTTGGTTTGCATTTGCGTTTGAACAGCCTGCACAACCTCGCCTTCACCGAGCAACTGATGGTTGACCTTGATGCCTGTGATTTCCTCGAACGCCTTTGTCAGCGTCTTGGATTCATATTCGTGAGTTGGAATGGTTTCGGAGAGCACATTGATTTCCATGCCCTTGAATGGTTCTGCCGCCTTGATGAACCAGTCCATCTCCTTCATCTGCTCGTCCTTTGATAGAACAGAAGGCTGGAATTCAGAATCAATCCATTTCTTGGCCTCATCCATCCCGGCAAAAGCAGGAGCAGCAAAAGCCAAAACAGCGGCCAGCGATGCGGCCGCGAGCAAACGCGTCTTCATTAGTAGTCCTCCCGTATTTGTAAGTTCATTAACTCTATCGGTGAAGGCAAACGAACGTCAATCGAAACTTGATCCATTGTGCGGAAACGCTATTTTGGCTCAGATACCGTGCGCCACACAGAAAATTGAAAGTTTCACCGATGGAACCACTGCTCCCACGTCAGACGGACATCCTCAACGCAGCCCGTGAAACAGGGCGAGTTCTCGTTGATGAGCTGGCACAGACATTCAAGGTGACGCCTCAAACAATTCGCAAGGATATCAACGACCTGTGCGAGCGCGGCCTGTTGCAACGGGTTCATGGCGGAGCGGTTGTTTCGAACAGTGTCAGCAATTTCGGCTATGAGGCCCGCAGACGACTGGCACAGCATGAGAAACGTAAAATCGGCTTGCTGGCAGCAAACCTTATTCCTAACGACCGCTCTTTGCTGATTAACATTGGAACGACAACCGAACAGGTGGCACTAAGCCTCCGAGGCAAGAAGAACCTTCTGGTGATCACAAATAATATCCATGTTATCAATATTTTATCCGGAACCCCCGATCTGGAATTGATTGTGGCCGGGGGCGTTGTGCGACAGACTGATGGAGGAATTGTCGGTGAGGCGGCAGTCGATTTTATCCAGCAGTTCAAAGTCGACTTCGCGATCATCGGCACGTCCGGCATCGACAGCGACGGCTCCTTGCTCGACTATGATTATCGCGAAGTGAAAGTTGCGAAGGCCATCATCGAGAACGCGCGTCAGACAATCCTTGTGGCCGATTCCATGAAGTTCGAGCGCTCCCCGCCGGTGCGGATCGCTCATTTGTCGGAAATAGATTACTTCGTGACGGACCACGCGTTACCCGAGGGCATCCAGGCCATCTGCAAAGATGCCGAAATAGAGGTCCATCAAGCAATTGGGGCATAATCTTGAATTAAGTTCATTTATTTTCGTTGATTTTCGTTTCTTCTCTCCTATCCTCAGACTAAAGCATTGCGCCGAAGCGTAACCGACAACACACGAGAAAACACTTGTACGACCTGTTCATAATAGGTGGAGGCATAAACGGTTGCGGCATCGCAAGAGATGCGGCAGGCCGCGGGCTGTCTGTCATGCTTGCCGAAAAGGCCGATTTCGCCAATGGCACATCTTCTGACTCCACCAAATTGATCCATGGCGGCTTACGGTATCTCGAACACTATGAATTCCGACTTGTGCGAGAGGCCCTGCAGGAGCGCGAGACCCTGTTGCACATGGTCCCGCATATCATCTCGCCGATGCGTTTCGTACTGCCGCATCACACCGGCCTCAGGCCCAAGTGGCTTATCAGGCTCGGCCTGTTTCTTTACGATCACCTCGGCGGACGTAAAATTCTGCCAGCATCCAAATCTGTAGATCTGTCGCAAGGTCCGCTAGGGGTGCCCTTGAAGCCAGAATTCAAGAGTGGCTTTGAATATTCCGACTGTTGGGTCGACGATGCCCGGTTAGTGATTCTCAACGCCGTGGACGCTCACAACAGAGGTGCGCGGATCGAACCTCGTACCGAGCTCGTTTCTGCCCATCGCGAGGGCGACCACTGGTCCATAACCGTCCGTAACGTAGAGACCAATGAGACTGAGGTTGTAACTGCGAGAACCTTGATCAATGCCGCTGGTCCCTGGGTATCTGAAGTTGCTTCAAACCGGTTGGGGTTAAACGGGCGCTCACAGAGCCGCCTCGTGAAAGGCAGCCACATTGTCGTGCCGAAACTCTTCGATCACGACCGGGCGTACATCTTCCAAAACAGCGACGAACGCATTGTCTTTGCCATTCCGTACGAGACTGATTTTACCCTCATCGGAACCACGGATGTGGATGTAGGCGACAACCCCGAAACTGCCCAGATCAGCACGGAAGAAATCCAGTATCTATGTGAGGCCATAAACCAGTATTTCAAAACACCTATAAAGCCGGCCGATGTGGTTTGGACATATTCGGGCATTCGCCCATTGTTTGACGACGGAGAAGCAACCGCACAGAAAATCACGAGGGATTATGTTTTGTCCGTGGACGCAAATGGCGACCAGGCGCCTCTTTTGAATATTTTTGGCGGCAAGATCACAACATACCGGCATTTGGCGGAAGAGGCGTTGGAAAAACTGGCGCGATGGTTGCCAAAGCAAGGGCCAGATTGGACTGCTGAAAGCAAGCTTCCGACCACGGAACCAAGCGGAGCTGAAAAGGGTTTTCATTTCGGTGCAGGATTGCACGAGATGGAGGTTCGTCATTTTATGCAACATGAATGGGCACGGACGTCAGAAGACGTGCTCTGGCGGCGAACGAAATTGGGGCTTAAGTTCAGCGACGGCGAAGTGTCAAATCTGGAGCACTGGATGAAAGAACACCAACACCTCCGGACCAAAGGGAACAAGTGATCATGGCCAAATATGTTCTTGCAATCGACCAGGGAACAACCTCGTCCCGCGCAATCCTGTTTGACGCAAATTGCCAGCTCGCCAGCGTTTGTCAGAAGGAGTTCGAGCAGCATTTCCCGCAATCCGGCTGGGTTGAGCACGAACCGGAAAACATTTGGGACACAACCCTGGAAACAGCGCGCGAGGCGATCAGCAAAGCAGGGGCCGCAGCAGGCGATATCGCAGCCATCGGCATCACAAATCAACGCGAGACGACACTGGTCTGGGATCGCGAAACCGGCAAGCCAATCCACCGTGCCATCGTCTGGCAGGACCGGCGCACGGCAGATACATGCACAAAACTGAAGGCCACGGGTCATGAAGAGAGTTTCACGGCCAAGACAGGATTGCTGCTAGATCCCTATTTTTCAGGCACCAAGGTTGCCTGGATCCTCGATAACGTGGACGGTGCCCGGGCCAAAGCGGAAGCTGGTCAGCTTGCGTTTGGAACCGTCGACGCTTTTCTGCTCTGGCGTCTGACCGGCGGCAAGGTACACGCCACCGACGCCACCAATGCCAGCCGCACATTGATGTATGACATCCATGAAGGAGCCTGGAGTGAAGACCTTTTGGGCATTCTCAATGTGCCTGTCTCAATGCTTCCAGAAGTCCGGGATTGTGCGACTAATTTTGGCGAAACTGATGCGGGCCTCTTCGGCGGAAGCATCAAGATCTCAGGCATCGCCGGCGACCAGCAGGCAGCCACTATCGGCCAGGCCTGCTTCAAGCCCGGTATGATGAAATCCACTTACGGCACGGGCTGCTTTGCCCTGTTGAACACAGGCTCAAAAGCCGTTCATTCGACCAATCGCCTGCTGACCACGATTGCCTACCAGCTAAACGGCCAGACCACCTACGCTCTTGAGGGCTCAATATTCATCGCCGGAGCAGCCGTGCAGTGGTTGCGGGATGGTTTGGGTATCCTGGCAAATGCCGAGGATTCCGGCTCCCTGGCAACAGGTGCAGATTCCGCCCAGGACGTTTATCTGGTGCCTGCATTTACCGGTCTCGGTGCGCCCTACTGGGATGCGGAATGCCGGGGGGCTCTTTATGGCCTGACCCGCGGCACGGGCCCCAATGAGTTGGCCAAGGCGGCCCTTGAGAGCGTCTGCTATCAGACGCGCGACTTGTTGGAAGCCATGCAGGGCGACTGGGACAGCTCCGGTTCGATGGTCTTGCGCGTAGATGGAGGAATGACTGGATCAGAATGGACCATGCAATGTCTCGCAGACATCCTGAATGCTCCGGTCGACAGGCCAACTGTGATGGAAACAACGGCTTTGGGCGCGGCCTACCTTGCCGGTCTGCAAACAGGCTTCTATCCGGCACCTGATGAATTCGCCAAACTCTGGTCTCTCGACGCGCGGTTTTCCCCCGGCATGGACGAGAGCGAAAGAGAGCGCAAGTATTCGGGTTGGAAAGACGCAGTCCGCCGCACCTTGAGCGATTGATAAGATAATCCACGCTCTATACAAACTGCGCTGGCAAAGACCAGAAAGCGCTTTGAATGACCGCGTTACTTGCCGACTTTGGTTGGCTTTACATTTTCGCAATCGTGATTGCGGTACTCCTAACCTCAATCCTGCATGGCGCCACAGGTCTCGCTGGCGGGTTTCTGATGGGCGCAGCGATTGCGCCGATCGTGGGCGTGCAAGACCTCGTGCCAGTCATGAGTATTGCGCTTTTAATCAGCCACAGCTCCCGGGCGCTCTTCAACATCCGGGATTTCGACCGCACGGCTTATCTCTGGATCATTGTTCCCGCCATGCCGTTTCTTGTGGCGATTGCGAGTTTCTATGATCGGATCCCAACCAACTGGTTGGCCATTTGCCTTGGGATCACCATTCTCATTGCCATTCCCATGCGCCACTGGACAAAATCCCGTGGCCTCAAGGCTGGCAAACGGGAGTTGGCGATTGGTGGTGTTGTACTCGGTTCGGTCTCAGCTGCATCGCTTGGACCCGGAATTCTGCTTGCACCGGTCATGCTCGGCTATGGCCTCACCAAAGAGGCTTTTGTTGCAACGCTGGCCGCCACCGCGGTGTCCATAAATCTGGGCCGGGTTGCCGTCTTCGGCGGCATGGATCTTTTTTCTGCTGATAAACTCTGGCTCGGTCTGATCATTGGAGCCTTAACAATTCCGGGGAACTGGATCGGGCGGACTTACCTGAGACGCATGACCACCGAAAGACACGCTGTGCTGGTCGATATTCTCATATTAGCGGGCGCCCTGAACTTCTTTTATCTCGCTGTTAGCGGAAGCTAGAACGGCTCGATCGCATCCGCAATTCGGGCAAGCTTGAGGAAATCGTAGCGATCCTCCGTATCACTTGAATCGTAGCCAAAACGGAAAGCTGTCATCCCGTTTGGCAGGATCTGGATGATCTGACCGCCATAGCCGACCATCATGGGCAACCACAAGAGTTCTCCGCGATTTGATTTGTAAGGCATGTGCCAAGTGGCATTCTGATAGTGGATCTCGCCATCTGCTGTATGCCGCCCCGTGGGCAGACCTTTTTTACACCTCGGATCGAATACTTCCGCAAGCATCGCTTCATCCAAGATTTGATGGTTCGTTGTGCGCCCGCCATCATGGATGAGCTGGCCAAGCCGGGCGATATTGTCCATCGTCAACAACAGTCCGGCATCGGTCAAAGGCACCGTGCGACGTTCCACAGTCTCGATGGTCTCAAACTTGACGGCATAATGAATTTTTGCGGGCTGGTAGATCTCGTCCTGCACCAAATGCCAGAGGCGCGCATGCGGCCCAAACCGCTGTTTGTACCAGGCATCCATGGCTGCGCCCGCAAGATAAAGATCTTGATCGCGGTAACGCACGACCTCATCGGGTCCCCATGGATATCCGGGACATGCGAGGGCTGCGTGGTTCTTCTCGGTTTGGCTGGGTGCCAGAAACCAGGCAAAGTAGCGATCAAAACTCTTCCGGCCCAGTTCGCTCTCGGCGGCCTGGCTTTCTTCAAGCAGATAGTCGGAAAAGACAGTCGTTCCCTCGGTGAACGGTGCAGCAGTTCCAATGCCCGTGGCCATGTTCAGGCAATGGCCAACAGTCACCGCCTCCCATTGGTGCTGGCCCAGCGTTTCCTCAATAAGATCGGAAATGAGCGCCTTGCGTGGATCCTCCCCGGTAACCTGGGCAAGCCGAAGACACGCCATCATCCCAAATGCGGTCTTGGTTGCAGACCAGACACCAAACTTCATGCCACGCGGAAAAGGAAAAGCGCCAGCTCGGGTCTTGCACTCCGTCGCATAGATCTCTTTATCGATCACCAATCCGGAAACGATCTCCGTGTCGCTACCGATACCTTCATCAATCGCACCCAGCAGTTCTGGCGGAACTTCTCCAGGCAAATCACTCCACGGCTTCAAAGGCAGCCGGTCATCGGCTTCCTGATAGTAACCCACACGTGCAAAGACGGTTTCGGTTTGTGGCACAGGCTCCGCCTCAACCGGGAGCAAACCCCACGCGTCAAACTCACCTGGAACGACAAATGTCTTTGTCTGCACAGCGATCTGAAACCGGATCGGCGTGGCTGACGTATCGTCATAGAGAAACGTGGCCAGGCCGTGATGAGTGTCGTTTTCAAAAATGTTTGAAAGCTGGAAAGGGAACACCGCGCGCGACATCCCCCGATCAGCTTCTTCAGACCAGACCTTGCCAGGAGAGACCGTCAGGTCCCAGTAGCTCTCGCCTTCAGCATCGCAGATCAGATCCCGTTCGTTCGGAATCATCGCCCCGCTTTTGCCTGTGATGCGCAATGTAACCACAGGAAACAAATCGGCCCGAAGATTGTTGTATTTTTCAGCCGACAGTATGGACTTGTCGCTGCGTATCGGCGCAGCAGAAATCTTTAACTCAAGGCCAATCTGGTGGTTTGCCGGCCCCGACTCAGGAGCCGGCATGAAGGCCGAGTTATCTATCAGGCCACTGGGCGGGACGGCCCCGGTCAATTCTTCGTAGGTCAATGCAGTCCGGGTCATTCAGCGTCTTCTTTCGCAATGGATTCAAGCATTCTGGTCACTTCCACAGAATACTCCGCATCATAAGCATCAGCATTCTCCAGCACAGAGTAGAAAACGCCAACAAGACCGGTTTCCAGATTTGCCAGCATGAACTGCCCGCCATATCCGCCATGACCAACCCATTCGCCATCGGTCATCAGCTGGTTGGAATAGTTGTACCAGTCCCTTGGCGCGGGCATCAGTGGTCCCGGATTTTTACGGGATTTCTCGATAAAATCCGGACAGCCGACCTGCCGTCCCGCGACGCCTTGTCCCCGCCTGACAAACAATAAAGCGTGGCGTGCCAGATCTCTTGCAGTCAGGCATCCACCACCATCGACAATCGGAAAGCCATTGCGGTCAGTGCTCATATGCATGGAGCCTTCAAGCCCTGCAGCCTCCACGATTTCTGTGAGCCAGTCCCTCATCGGTTTGCCACTCACCACTTCTGCAAGCCAGGCAAGAACATCCGTATTGGCAGACTTGTAATTGGCGGCACCCGTCTGATTGGTGATGTCATCACTTTTCAAACCGGCCAAAAACTCCATCTGCGTGGCTGGACGCGAACCATCCTCCGGCAAACGCCATCCGATGACAGTCTCATGCAAAAACGAGCTTGTGTAGGGGTCTGTGTAATCTTCTGAGTATTCGTTCTCCAGGTCCATGTTGAGGACTTGCTGCACGGTGGCATCTGCATAGCCGCTCCCCATTTCAGGAATATAGCTCGAGACCTTTGCATTAAGTGCGATTTTGCCGGCAGCGACCAACTCACCGATAATGAGGTTCATAACGGTTTTGCTGATGGACATGATCGTGTGCGGGCGATCCGGCCCAAAGTCTGGTGCATACTTTTCGAACAAAACGGACTGTCCGCGCGCAACGACCATCGCGCTGAAGTGCCGGGTTTCAGTCAATTTTCTGACATCTTCCCGGGCACCGATACGTGCATCGACATCTTTGCTCAAGGTTAGCACCTGATCAGAACGCAGCGTCATGCCCCAGCGGATCATCTGATGCAGGTTCTGAAAACCTTTCCGGCGGTAATCCGGCGTGCTCCATCGCGGCTTGTTATCGGTCAGAATAGCCAAATCGGGATTTGGAATGGAGTATGGGAGTTGGTCTGTCATTTTCTCGCTTGCAACATGAGCATTTGACCTTGCCTAGCATACCTCACCCGCAGATAGTAGCGGTCAGTCAGCAAATGAGGAGGCCGGGCTGGAAGACAAGACCGTCGCCTGGAACGTGCTGGCCATGGAACTCGCGGTCAAGGCACGCGAAGACCATCAAAACGGCAAGCCTCTCTACGTCGCCGGTTCCATTTCCCCCTTTGGCAGCTGGCGGAAAATTGAAGCCGAGCAATTGAAACCAAGTTATTCTGAACAAGCCAGAATACTGGTGGACCAGGGCGCTAATCTGTTCGCCAACCACATCTACAATTTTGGCGACCAGCATGCCGCCATCACCCTTGGTCCGGACCGGGCCCGCCGCATGAATGCGTGCCGGACTGCGCTCGACACAGGTGTCCCTCTCGCCATTCATTCCGATGCCCCGGTCACTCCGCTTGGCCCGCTCACCACGGCGTGGGCGGCTGTGAACCGCCTGACAGGTTCAGACAAAGTGTTGGGCGAAAACCAGCGCATCAGCGTCGGCGAGGCGCTGCACGCCATCACAATGAGAGTCGCCTATACCTTGCACATGTATAGCGAGATCGGATCAATTGAAACCGGAAAGTGGGCAGACTTTGCGGTCCTTGACGAAGACCCGACAAGGATCGTGCCGGAAAAATTGAACAAGGTGCCTGTCCGGGGAACCGTGCTGGCTGGCCAAATCCATCCCGTTCAATGAACAATGCCCCACTCCCGGTCACCTTAATTTCCGGCTATCTTGGTGCCGGCAAAACCACATTGGTCAATCACGTTCTGCGCAACACGAATGGTCGCAAATTCCTGGTCATGGTCAACGACTTTGGCGAGCTGCCCATCGACGCGGACCTCATCGAATCCGACGATGGCGATACAATAACACTGGCGAACGGTTGCATCTGCTGCTCAATGAACGGAGATCTTGCCGGTGCTTTCATTGATCTGTTGAACCGGGATCCATTACCAGACCACTTACTGATTGAAGCCAGTGGCGTGGCAGAACCAAACCGCATCGCCAATCTTGCCCGTGCCGAACCCGATCTGTCATTGCACGGCATCATCGTGTTGCGGACAGCTCTAACCTGGAAAACCAGCTTTCAGACCCCTTGATCAACGCGACCGTGGAAAAACAGCTGGCTGCAGCTGACCTGCTGCTACTGAACAAGGCTGATCTCGTCAGTGTAAAAGAGTTCAAGGAGATGGAGAGCAAACTATCCAGCAAATATCCGAGACTACGCCTCGTTGCCTGCACCAACGCGCAGGTGCCGGCGGATCTCCTGACGGACCTGCCCATGTCCTATCTTGAACCTCAAGCAGATGACACAGACGAACATTCAGACATCTATGTTCGCTGGTCGACGAAAAGCGCCGAGCCATTCGACAGAGACAAGCTCAAATTGGCTCTGGACTCACTGCCAAACGGCATACTTCGGTTGAAAGGTGTCGCAAGCACTTTGAATAGAGATAACGCTTACGTAGTTCAGTGTGTTGGAAAACGGGGCACCTTACAAGCTATTGACGCTCCCGCACCCCGGCAAAGCGGACTTGTAGCAATCGGGCTCTGCGGCGAGACAAACCTTCAGGAACTTGAAGATCTTTTCAACTCATGCCGCCATGAGGGATAGGGCACGGGCATTGGCCCGATCTGCCTTCCCGCGATCACCCATTCCTCGGAAGGCCCGTGCCACATAACGCCAGTTCTGGACCGACGTGGATTTGAGAGCGCAGCGTTCATTGGCAAGGCCAAGGGCAAGATCAAAGCGCCTTGCACGCAGAGCTGCCTCCAGCAAGGTCCAGCCGATCACATCACGTTGAGCAAAGCTGCCACCGAGCCGATGCGTCATGTAACGGACCGGCAGGAGATGGTCCACACATTCGCCGTATTTTCCCTGCTTGAAAGTCAGAATGGCTTGGCAGAACGGCAGACCGATTTCACGGCTCATGGCTACGTTGGCGTCGGACGCTTTTTCCACATAGCGTTCGTTGGCCGTCAGCAATGTCTTCGCCGCATCAGTACGATGATCGGATGCAAACGTCATCATCGCATGCACATCGTTGAACGCATAAAGCGTATCAGCCGCAGAAGGCTCCCACTTGTCAGCCAGGTGCGTCCAACGATCTCCCACATCAATGTCCAGCAACTGAAGCCGCCAGAGCAATGCGGAGGCGTCCAGCTCCTCATACCTGTTCCCGCTGGCATCCCTGGAACAGAGATGATTATCGTAGATCTCAAAGACGTTATCCACATCATTAATATCGAGATGGAACAACGACGTGTGCCACCACAAATGATTGGCGAAATTCGAAGTGCCCCATCGAACCGCATGATCGTTCATGAAGCGAATACCGCCTGAATGGCGTCCCTTCATTTCCATCACATGGCTGACCGCGTGAACCGCGTATGGATTGTCTGGACGCATGGCCAGGGCACGGCGGCCCATTTCTTCGGCCATCATAAAATCGCGGTTCTCTTCCAGACCGAAAGAGTAGAATCCGAGCACAAACTCAAATCCGGGAATACCTTCGTCCCAGAGATTGTAGACCCGCGCCACCACATCGCGCTGGCCTACAACATCGCCGAGTAACACGTCCGTAAAGTGCGCAAGCTGCAAGGCAAACAAATCCAAGGGATAGTGTGTCAGCACTTCTTCCCACGCCTGAACTGCTCCGTAAAAATCCCCGTTGATCCAGCACTGAACCGCTTTCAGATGGCCTTTTTCGCGGGCATTTCCATTGCTGATGAGCGCCTCTGCCTTTTGTGCCGCTTCCACCATATCGCTGTAGATGCGGGTTTCCATGGTCTGGGTCAGCCACGCCGCCTTGAACAGATGCGCCATGATGAAACCGGGATGCTCAGCCAGCACCTTGTCGATTTCCGCTATGGCATCACCGCGGAATGCGAGGGACATTTCCTGCGCCCGGTCAAGCCCTTCGATCGCGCTGACAACTGGATAAGATACTGGAATTCCCCGGCAATCAGAGGCGCCCGTCATATGCTCGTCTCCCGATTGGTGCAGAAATTAGCGTAAAAGTATCCTGTTTGAACGATTCCGTGATAGCTGAGTTCAGCTCCGTCCGGGTTTGTGCAACCACACCTCGCCCCCCCATCGCCCTGGCAACAGCTGTAAAATCCGTACCCTCGAAATCCACACCCACATTCGGCATCTGCAAGCCACGCTGTTTCAGTTCGATAAGGCCGAGCTGCTCATCCACGAACACCACTACAGGAATACCAAGCTTGAGGTCCCGCGCAGTTGCCAATTCCCCGAGAAACATTTCAACGCCGGCATCGCCGACAAAGGCGATAACAGGGCGATCAGGTTCTGCAAGCTTGCGTCCGATCGCCAGAGGCACTGCGCAGCCCATGGTGCACAGCGCGGTCGACTGCAACAAGCCATGCGCCTCGTAACATTCCCAGATCTGGCTCAGCACAATGCGGTGGGCCCCGCTGTCCACAGTCGCTACCGTATGGCGCGGGCAGACCTTGCGGGCTTCATCGATAATCGCCGCAGGTCCCCACTCTTCGTCCAGTTGCAGCTTGGATTTGAGCCTGACCTTCACCGCTGCGGGCTCACCACCTGCCCAAGTGTCACGCAGCTCAACACCCGCGCCTAGTGCATCAAGCGAAGCTCCCACGTGCCCGGTAAAATTCAAGGAAGCCTGATGCATATAATGGGTGTTGGCCTCAGCCGAGATATCAATCACGCGTTGTCCGGGCACGAACGGATCCCGCCAGCCAATCCGCATTTCGATGGGATCATACCCTGCGAGGATCACACAATCAGACGACTGCACCAGCGGCAAAAGTTCCGCATCGCAGATAGGCGATAATCCGGCACCGCCCATGGCCAACGGATCGTCCTCCGGCACAACACCCTTGGCCTTGTAGGCAGCTACAAAGGGTGCGTTGAACGTCCGGCAAAAGGCTTCAACCTCCGCCGCACAATCTTGCGTCAGGATGTCCACCCCGCCAATGACGATTGGCCGTTCGGCTGCGGCCAGCCATTGCTGCGCTTGCTCCAGCGCCGCACCGCCCGGCACCATCGCTTGTTGGGCATTGTGTTCAGGTGCATGCCAGTCAGCGGACGCCTCTCGCTGCACATCAATCGGCACATCAAGTACGACCGGACCCGGTCGGCCCGACGTGGCGATTGCCACCGCCTTGTCGATGATGACGGCTGCAGTCTCGGGCTCAACCCGAAAACTCGCCTTGGTGATGGGCTTCAACAACGCCACGTGATCAAAGACCTGATGCGTGTAGGTATGCGCTTCAACCGCTGGAACGCAGCCGGTCAGTACAATCATCGGCACCCGGTCCTGCCACGCGTTGGCAATCACATTGGCCGCATTGGCCACGCCCGGCCCGATGGTTGCAAACAGAACTGCAGGCCCGCCGTCCGCGTGCCATGTCCCCTCGCCCATAAAGCCCGCACAGTTTTCATGCTTGGCCAGTGTTACCTTGATACCGCTTTGTTGCAGCGCATCCATGAGCGCGAGCACTTCGCCACCGGGAATTCCGAATGCGTGCCGGCTTCCGGCCTTATGCAATCGCCGGGCGATAACCTCAGCGGCTGTCGTCACGGTCGTCACACTCGCGTCCATCAGGAGTTCTTCTCTGCAAGTTTCGCAAACCCGTCCCGGGTCTGCGGCAATTTCATGCCCAGCACCTTGCCCGCAACCATGTTGCGGAGCATTTGGGCCGTGCCGCCGCCAATCGTGAACATGCGCGCATCCCGCGCCATGCGTTCCAACGGCAGGTTGCGCGAGTAACCCATCGCCCCATGGACTTGCAGGGCATCGTTTGTCACTTTGATCGCTGTTTCCGATGCGATGATCTTCGCCTGCGCCGCCAACAACGGATCAGGGAAACCTGAGCCAGACGTCTCGGCACTGGCCGCAGCTCGCCAGATCATCATCCGTGCCGCATCAAGACCGATGGCCATATCGGCGAACATCCATTGCAAACCCTGGAATTCCGCAATCGGCCGGCCGAACTGCTCGCGCGACTTGGCATGGTCCAAAGCCATTTCATAAGCGCCCTGGGCCACGCCCAGAGCAACCGTACCTGCCCCAACGCGCTGGGCATTATACGCATTCATCAGCCCTGCAAATCCGCGCTTGATGCCCTCTGGCGGCACGATGAGCCGATCCGCACCCACACGCAGATCATTGAAATGCACTTTCGTTTCCGGAATGCCCCGCAGGCCCATTGCATATTCGCGTTCGCCGATCTCGAGCCCCTCTTCTCCGCGCATGGCGATGAAGCCGGCAACACCTTGAGGCTCGCCATTTTCGATCAGCTTGGCAAAGATGAGATGCAGCTTCGAAACACCGCCACCGGTGATCCAGTGTTTCGTTCCGTTGATGACAAAATCATCACCGTCGCGAACCGCAGTGGTGGTCATTTCAGTCACCGCACTGCCCGCTCCGGGTTCCGTCATGCAAATGGCCGGCTTGTCTCCGCTCAAGACACTGCCAGCAGCAAGTTTGCGCTGGTCATCATTCCCGTAGGAACAAATCGCGCCAATGGCTCCCATATTGCCTTCAACCGTGATGCGGCCCGTGATCCCGCATTTCTTGGCCATCTCTTCGATCACCAGAACCGTATCCATGTAGGATCGCCCGGTACCACCCAGTTCATCCGGAATCGTCATGCCCATGAAGCCACTTTCAGTAAGCTTTTCGATTGTGTCCCAGGGATATTCTTCCGTCCGGTCCACCTCCGCAGCCCGGCTCGCCACGTGGCCTTCTGCGAGTTCTCTGGCACGAGCCTGTAGTTCAAGTTGGCTTTTCGACAATTCAAACACAGGGCCGGTTGCGGTGGAGATATCAGAATCAACGAAGTTCATGGGAATTGCCTCTCAGTGTGATGCAAAGGGACTCATACAATTAATTTTTCCAATTTCATAACGAGAACATCGCAAGCTTGACTTCTGTTTTTCTCAGGTTAATTCGGCACTGTCTGACTCAGTGCCAACTGCTGCAAGGCCGACTGAAAGGTGGAAATCAATAACTCCTTAGATCGGCTCTGCTGATAGGCCAGCCCGATGGTTCTGAAACTCTGCGGGGATCCGAAAGGCACCACTCGCGTTCCGGCCGGCAAGGGTGCATTGCCAATGCACAACGGGATGATGGAAACACCCAGACCCGCTGAAACCATGGAACGAATGGCATCAAGCGAATCAATTTCCATGCTTGCCGCAACGCGGATCTTCATCCGGCTCAGATGGCGCTCGATTTGTTGCCCCGCCCAGGTTTGGCGGTTGAACCAGATAAACGGATTGTTTGCCAGCAGTTCGCGATCATCAGTGCCGATCGCATCGGGTGGACCAATGACCACATAAGGCTCATCGGCAATCTTTTCCCAGCTCAATCCGGCAATCTTCTGGACCGGCCGAGTGACAACAGCCACGTCGATTTCACTGCGGACAACCTGATCAGCGAGGGCGGAAGATGAACCGCTCACCACCGTGATCGCAAGATCCGGATGCTGCTCACGCAACTCACCAAGCGCCAGCGGAACGATACCGGACAGTGTCGTTGGAACAGCGCCCACTGTCAGGCTTCCTGCGACCCGCCCATCATCAATTGGCCCGCTGATCTCATCAATTTGCCGCAGGATTTGCCTGGCTTTGGACATCAGCCTGCGGGCGTCGCTCGTCGGATTTGGAGGACGCAGGTTCCGGTCAAACAACTCGCAGCCGAGTTCTTCTTCCAGTCCCTTTATCTGAAGGCTGACTGCCGATTGACTAAGACCAATCTGCTTTCCCGCCGCTGCAAAAGATCCATGATCTGCAATGGCAACCAGTGTTCTGAGTTGCCGGAGATTCATCCGCTCTATAAGCCAACCCCTAACTCAATCAATGCTTCGGCAGTGCGTGCGCCATCTTCTACCGGGATCAGATGACCCAAATCCGAATAGACGATTTCGTACGCATTCGGCAAACGCGCCATCAGCTCTGCAACATTCTCTTGATTGTAGAACACACGGTCACATTGGCCGCTAAGACAGAGCACTGGAAGATCGAGCTTTTCGTAGGCCACATCCCAATCACTCCGCCGGGCATTTGCCATCAACTGGTAGATACCATCCTCCTCCTCCAGGCCTGTATAAGGCGCATCGCCCAGAGCATTGGGCCGCATCTTCTCAAGAAAAGCCGGGCCTGCAATATGCGGCAGCGTGGCATCCATCATCAGCTGGCCTCCGCCGAGTTTGGCCAGGCGCGTTGCCGATTCATTCACCCAATCCAGATGGGTGCCCGGCTTGCGCAGTGTATTGATGAACACCAGTGCCGATGCTTCAGCGCCGCGAAGGTAGGCATTCGCGCAATAAAGACCGCCAATGGACAAACCAACCAGAATTGGCTTGATCGGCTTCAATTCATCCAACAGACGCATCAGGTCAGATGTAATCGTGCCCTCGTCCAGCGTATCTCCCGAAGAATATTTGCTTTCCGCCTGTCCCCGGAAATTCCAAGCCAGTGTGCCAAAACCCGCATTCCGGAGAGCCGGGCCGATTTCCGCCTGCCACGCTGCGGTACTTCCCGTCAGCGCATTGACGAATACAAAAGTCGGCTTCCCATCAGCGCCTTCATCATGCTCGAAGTAGATTGCTCTGCCAGGTCCAAGATCCAAGTGTGCCATGCTTTCCTCCAAGTTTTTATCGGAAAGTAAAAAGCAGAACGCGCTCTGTCGAGAGCTATTTCCCCTGGCGCGATGAATGCAAAACCCGAAACCGGTCACACGGTTCCACTTGATGGCGCCATGAGAACCGAACTTGAGGCACGCGGCGTCCCCATGCCAAAACGCCTGGAGCGCGGCTGCCTTATTGACCTCTGCCGATACGGTCCGGGACACTCACAATGTCGGGTGACAATACCCTGCGTTCATGTTACCCTCTGCGCTCAGGCGCTCAGGCGCTCAGGCGCTCAGGCGCTCAGGCGTTCAGGCGCTCAGGCGCTCAGGCGCTCAGGCGCTCAGGCGCTCAAGGTAAAGTAACTTGCTCACCAGCCAAAATCATGTTATTTCCCGGCGCCGTCAGATAACGCCCCACTTTGGAAAATTCAGGAACAGATCATGGCAGCAGAAACCCGGACTGAGTTCGACGACGACAATGACGGCACCATCGACCGGAGAGAGATCGACACCGACGGCGACGGCACCATCGACCGGAGGGTCTACCTGAATGCGGACGGTCGCATTGAGCGGATGGACCTGGATGCGGACGATGACGGTACCGTGGACCGGATCAATCACTACACGTTCGATGGCGCCGGCAACCGGCGCCTGACCCGGAGGGACTCCGACGACGACGATGACGGCACCATCGACCGGAGAGAGTTCGACACCGACGGCGACGGCACCATCAACCGGAGGGCCTACCTGAATGAGGACGGTCGCATTGAGCGGATGGACCTGGATTGGGACGATGACGGCACCATCAACCGGATCGATCACTACACGTTCGATGGCGCCGGCAACCGGCGCCTGACCCGGAGGGACTCCGACGACGACGATGACGGCACCATCAACCGGATCGATCACTACACGTATGATGGCGACGGCAACCGGCGCCTGACCCGGAGGGACTCCGACGACGACGATGACGGCACCATCGACCGGAGAGAGTTCGACACCGACGGCGACGGCACCATCGACCGGAGGGTCTACCTGAATGAGGACGGTCGCATTGAGCGGATGGACCTGGATTGGGACGATGACGGCACCATAAACCGGATCGATCACTACACGTTCGATGGCGCCGGCAACCGTCGCCTGACCCGGAGGGACTCCGACGACGACGATGACGGCAGCATCGACCGGAGAGAGTTCGACACCGACGGCGACGGCACCATCAACCGGAGGGCCTACCTGAATGAGGACGGTCGCATTGAGCGGATGGACCTGGATTGGGACGATGACGGTACCATAAACCGGATCGATCACTACACGTTCGATGGCGACGGCAACCGGCGCCTGACCCGGAGGGACTCCGACGACGACGATGACGGTACCGTGGACCGGATCGATCACTACACGTATGATGGCGACGGCAACCGGCGCCTGACCCGGAGGGACTCCGACGACGACGATGACGGCAGCATCGACCGGAGCGAGTTCGACACCGACGGCGACGGCACCATCGACCGGAGGGCCTACCTGAATGCGGACGGTCGCATTGAGCGGGTGGAACTGGATGCGGACGATGACGGTACCGTGGACCGGATCGATCACTACACGTCTCATGGCGACGGCAACCGGCGCCTGACCCGGAGAGACTTCGACGACGACGATGACGGCAGCATCGACCGGAGCGAGTTCGACACCGACGGCGACGGCACCATCGACCGGAGGGCCTACCTGAATGAGGACGGTCGCATTGAGCGGGTGGAACTGGATGCGGACGATGACGGGACCGTGGACCGGATCAATCACTACACGTTCGATGGCGACGGCAACCGGCGCCTGACCCGGATTGACTTCGACGACGACGATGACGGCAGCATCGACCGGATCAACCACTACACGTTTGACGATGCCGGTAACCGGACCCGGACCGCTTTCGACGATGACGCGGATGGCACCATCGACCGGAGGGTCTACCTGAATGCGGACGGTCGCTGGGAGCGGGTGGACCTGGATGCGGACGATGACGGGACCGTGGACCGGATCGATCACTACACGTTCGATGGCGACGGCAACCGGCGCCTGACCCGGATTGACTTCGACGACGACGATGACGGCACCATCGACCGGAGGGCCTACCAGAATGCGGACGGTCGCCTGGAGCGGGTGGAACGGGATGCGGACGATGACGGGACCGTGGACCGGATCGATCACTACACGTCTGATGGCGACGGCAACCGGCGCGTGACCCGGATTGACTTCGACGACGACAATGACGGCACCATCGACCGGAGCGAGAGCTACACGCTCGATGCGGCGGGCACCCGGACCCGGACCGACTTCGACGACGACAATGACGGCAGGATCGACCGGACCGGGTTCGACACCGACAGCGACGGCACCATCGACCGGAGCGAGACCTACACGTTCAATGCGAGCGGCAACCTGACCCGGACCAGTTTCGACGACGACAATGACGGCACAACCGACCGGACCGCGACCTACATTTACGACGCGACGGGCACCCGGACCCGGACCGACCTGGATGACGACAATGACGGCATCATCGACCGGACCGGGTTCCACGATAACGGGGATTACAATTTCGACCGGATCGAGACCTATCAGTATGGTGCGCGGGGCAACCTGTTCCGGACCCGTTTCGATGACGACGCGGACGGCACCGCCGACCGGAGCGAGACCAACAGCTATGACGAGACCGACAGGCTGATCCGGACCGACCTTGACGACGATAATGACGGCACGATCGACCGGAGCGAGACCTACAGCTATGACGGGAACAACAGGCTGATCCGGACCGACTTTGACGACGATAATGACGGCACCGCCGACCGGATCGGGTTCGACGACAACGATGACGGTAATGTCGACCGGATCGGGCACGCCATATTTGATGATGAGGGCAGGCTGACCCGAATCGATTTCGACGACGATAATGACGGCACGATCGACCGGACCGGGTTCGACGACGATGGGGACGGCACCATCGACCGGGCTGAAACCTATTCTTATAACGAGTCCGGCAACCTGACCCGGACCGGGTTCGACGATGACGGGGACGGCACCATCGACCGGAGCGAGCGTTACACGTTCAATGCGAGCGGCAACCTGACCCGGACCAGGTTCGACGACGACAATGACGGCACGATCGACCGGAGCGAGCGTTACACGTTCAATGCGAGCGGCAACCGGAACCGGACCAATTTCGACGACGACAATAACGGCACCACCGAGCGGAGTGAACTCTATTACTATGATGCGAACGGCAGGCTGAGCTGGACCGAGTTCGACGACGGTGCGGACGGCATCGTTGAGCGGACCGAGACCTACAGCTATGACGAGAACAACAGGCTGATCCGGACCAATTTTCACGACGACGATGACGGCACCGCCGACCGGAGCGAGACCTACAGCTATGACGGGAACAACAGGCTGATCCGGACCGACCTTGACGACGACAATGACGGCACCGTCGACCGGAGCGAGACCTACAGCTATGACGGGAACAACAGGCTGATCCGGACCGACTTTGACGACGATAATGACGGCACCGCCGACCGGATCGGGTTCGACGACAACGATGACGGTAATGTCGACCGGATCGGGCACGCCATATTTGATGATGATGGCAGGCTGACCCGAATCGATTTCGACGACGATAATGACGGCAGGATCGAATGGGCCGGGTTCGACACCGACGGGGATTACAATTTCGACCGGATCGAGACCTATTCTTATAACGAGTCCGGCAACCGGATCCGGACCGATGTCGACGACGACAATGACGGCACCACCGACCGGACTGAAACCTATTCTTATAACGAGTCCGGCAACCGGATCCGGACCGATTTCGACGACGACAATGACGGCACGATCGACCGGAGCGAGCGTTACACGCTCAATGCGAGCGGCAACCGGATCCGGACCAATTTCGACGACGACAATGACGGCACCACCGACCGGAACGAGGTCTACAATTACGACTCGAATGGCAACCTGGGCCGGACCAATTTCGACGACGACAATAACAGCACCACCGACCGGAGCGAGACCTACACGTATGACGGGAACAACAGGCTGATCCGGACCGACTTTGACGATGATAATGACGGCACCTATGAGCGGATCGAACATTACACGCTTGATGGCGACGGCAAGCGGAGTCTGATCCGGATTGACTTCGACGACGACGATGACGGCACCACCGACCGGACCGAAGATTACACGCTTGATGGCGACGGCAAGCGGAGCCTGACCCGGAGGGACTTCGACGACGACAATGACGGCACCGTCGACCGGAACGAGTTCGACGACAACGGCGACGGCACCATCGACCGGAGCGAGCGTTACACGCTCGACGAGGGCGGCAACCGGATCCGGACCGACTTCGACGACGACGCGGACGGCAGCATCGACCGGTACGGGTTCGACAAAGACAGGGACGGCATCAATGAGGTGATCTGGTTCGACGACGACGGGGACTTCAGGATCGAACGGGCCGGGTTCGACGACGATGGGGACGGCGCCATCGACCGGACCGAGACCTTCATTTATGACGCAGCGGGCACCCGGATACGGACCGACCTGGATGACGATAATGACGGCACCATCGACCGGGCCGGGTTCGACACCGACGGGGATTACAATTTCGACCGGATCGAGACCTATGAGTATGGTGCGCGTGGCAACCTGTTCCGGACCGAGTTCGACGACGACAATGACGGCACAGCCGACCGGATCGCGACCTACAGCTATGACGATAGTCGCAACCGGATACGGACCGAGTTCGACGACGATAATGACGGCGACACCGACCGGAGCGAGGCCTACTCTTACAACTCGGTCGGCAGGCTGATCCGGACCGACTTCGACGACGATGGGAACGGCCTCCTCAACCGGAGGGAGAGCTACGCTTACGACTCGAACGGCAGGGTGGTCCGGATCGACTTCGACGACGATGGTGACACAATCGCCGACCGGAGGGAACAATACTCTTACCTGGCGGACAGCGACAGGGTTGGACAGACCTGGTTCTCCGACGGCGCCGACGCCGTGTCCGGCGGGCAAATTAACCGGAACGAGATCTACGCGTACGATGCGGAGGGGAACCTGATCCGGACCGACTTCGACAATGACGGGAACGGCGTCTATGAGCGGACCGAGTTCGACGATGACGCGGACGGCACCGTTGACCGGAGCGTGACCTATTTCGACGGCCGGACCGAGTTCGACGATAACAATGACGGCATCATCGACCGGAGCGAACACCACACGATCGGTGCGCAAAGGGTGATCCGGACCGATTTCGACGACGACAATGACGGCGAGATCGACCGGATCGAGCACTACACGCGCGATGGGATTCAAAGGGTGATCCGGACCGACTTCGACGACGACAATGACGGCACAACCGACCGGAGTGAGGCTTACACGTTCAATGCGACGGGCACCCGGACCGACTTCGACGACGACAATGACGGCACCTATGACCGGAGCGAGCGGTACACGCTCGATGCGACGGGCACCCGGACCCGGACCGATTTCGACGACGACGGAGACGGCGGCATCGACCGGATCGGGTTCGACGCCGACGGAGACGGCGTCATCGAGCGGACCTGGTTCGACGACACCGGGGACGGCAGGATCGAACGGGCCGGGTTCGACGACGACGCGGACGGCAGCATCGACCGGCGCGAGACCTACATTTACGACGCGGCGGGCACCCGGATCCGGACCGACCTGGATGACGACAATGACGGCATCATCGACCGGGCCGGGTTCCACGATAACGGGGATTACAATTTCGACCGGATCGAGGCCTACCAGTATGGTATGCGAGGCAATCTGTTCCGGACCCGTTTCGATGACGACGCGGACGGCACAGCCGACCGGATCGAGACCTACTCATATGACGATAGCCGCAACCGGATCCGGACCGATTTCGACGACGATAATGACGGCAACACCGACCGGATCGAGATCTACACGCTCGACGAGGGCGGCAACCGGATCCGGACCGACCTGGATGACGACAATGACGGCACCATCGACCGGACCGAGGTCTACTTTTATAATTCGGGCGGCAACCTGATCCGAACCTTGTTCGACACCAACGGGGACGGCAGGTTCGACCGGAGAGAGTTCGACGACGATGGTGACGGCACTGTCGACCGGACCGAGGCCAGCACCATCAGTGCGAACCAGAGAATGGAGCAGACCGACTTTGACGACGACGCGGACGGTACTGTCGACCGGATTGAGATCGAGATATTCGATGGGGAAGGCGTACGGATCGGGACCGATTTCGACGACGATGCGGACGGCACAGCCGACCGGAGTGAGGCTTACACGCTCGATGCGACGGGCACCCGGACCGACTTCGACGACGACAATGACGGCACCTATGACCGGAGCGAGCGGTACACGCTCGATGCGACGGGCACCCGGACCGACTTCGACGACGACAATGACGGCACCTATGACCGGAGCGAGCGGTACACGCTCGATGCGACGGGCACCCGGACCCGGACCGAGTTCGACGACGATAATGACGGCACCATCGACCGGACCGAGGTCTACTTTTATAATTCGGGCGGCAACCTGATCCGAACCTTGTTCGACACCAACGGGGACGGCAGGTTCGACCGGAGAGAGTTCGACGACGATGGTGACGGCACTGTCGACCGGACCGAGGCCAGCACCATCAGTGCGAACCAGAGAATGGAGCAGACCGACTTTGACGACGACGCGGACGGTACTGTCGACCGGATTGAGATCGAGATATTCGATGGGGAAGGCGTACGGATCGGGACCGATTTCGACGACGATGCGGACGGCACGGCCGACCGGAGAGAGAGCTACACGCTGGATGCGAGCTTCAATCTGATCCGGACCGATTTCGACGACAACGCGGACGGTACTGTCGACCGGATTGAGATCGAGATATTCGATGGGGAAGGCGAACGGATCGGGACCGATTTCGACGAAGATGCGGACGGCACGGCCGACCGGAGAGAGATCTACACGCGCGATGCGAGCTTCAATCTGATCCGGACCGATTTCGACGACGACAGTGACGGCGACACCGACCGGGTCGCGCACCACGACGGGGACAGCGTGGTGCGGTGGGATACAGACACCGACAATGACGGCAGCCTGGACCAGGTCCGGTATGACGGCGGGATCGATTTCAGCGGCGCGTTTCCAGACCATGCCGGGCTGGAGGTGGTTCAGCTGGGCGGGGACGGCTCCGGTGACGGCGGTACGGATCTGACCATCCCGGACAGTTTTGTCTTTGCGGGCAATGGCGATCCGGCGACGCCGGTTCGGATCGAGGGCGGTAGTCAGGACACGCTGCGCTTCGACATGGACGACTTTACCGAAGGGGACCGTGCCAATGTCGACGGAGAGGAGTACCGGAGTTTCGCGGCTGACGACGAAACGTGGTCATTCCTCATCGATACGGATGTCATGCTGTTCGATCTCTGACCCGGTGAGCCGATGAAGCGCGACAAGGGGCGATCCAGGAGCCGAACTGAGCCACGACAGATAAGGTGTAGCGGTTCGGATGCGATCTGACAGTTGGCCGTTTTTCTGACGGCGTCTGTCAGGTCAGGTTCAGTTCACGAACTTTTCCTGCCGGATTTCTTTCCCGTCGATCAGAGTTTCGATGGGTGTTCTGCCGCACCGCATCTTGCCCTGACGAGGGCGTTCGGTATTGTCGCGATGCAGCCAGTCATCCAGATCGGCTTGCAGCGCGTCAAGGCTTTCGCAGAGCTTCTTGCGGAACGCGATCTGATGGAACTCCTGCAAAATCGTCTCTGGAATCTCTCGTGCTTTGAATTGCGGACGAGAAACCAATGCACATCATACGATTTTTGTGCTCTATCTTGACGCTTACAATGCAAGAATTGTTCACATGAGGGCCACAGGTGAATACAAGCGCTGCCATTGCACTGGCTTCCTTTGATCTGGCGATCCTCGGAGTTCTGCAAAATGACAATACCGTGCCCCATCGTTTGATCGGGGAGCAGGTCAACTTGTCCGCACCATCGGTGCAACGGCGCATTCGCCGAATGGAAAAGTCCGGCGTCATCGCCGCGAACACTGCGGTTCTGGATCCGGGGAGGACCGGCCAACCCCTGACAATTATTGTCGAAATGGAACTCGTCAGCGAAACGGCTAGCGGGATTGACCAGATCAAACGCCTATTCGCTGAAACTCCGCAGATACAGCAATGCTATTACGTGACCGGCGAGGCCGATTTCGTTTTGCTGATGTCCGTTGCCAGATGGCAGAATACGAGGAACTCACCCGGACCCTGTTCTTCGGGAACGAAATGGTCCGGAAGTTCAAAACCTTTGTCTCGATGGACCGGGTGAAAACAACACTCGCGTTGCCGCTTTAGCAGCTACCCCCCTACATGTTCGGATAGTTTGGGCCGCCTCCGCCTTCCGGCACGGTCCAGTTGATGTTCTGGGCCGGATCCTTGATGTCACAGGTCTTGCAGTGCACGCAGTTCTGGGCATTGATCTGGAACTCAGGGTTCTTGCCGTTGTCGTCGTAAAGAACTTCGTACACTCCGGCCGGGCAATAGCGCTGGGCAGGCTCTGCGAACTTCGGCAGGTTCTGTCCTATCGGGATGCTGTCATCTTTAAGCGCCAGGTGGATTGGCTGATCTTCTTCATGGTTGGTAGCCGAGAAGGAAACGTTGGTCAGCCGGTCGAAAGACAGCACCCCATCAGGTTTTGGATATTCGATGGGCTTGCACTGATCAGCCGGCAGCGTGCAGGCGTGATCCGGCTTGCCATGCTTCAGGCTGCCGAAGATTGAGAAACCAAGCTTCTCGCGCATGTGCATGTCGAGCGCGCCGAAAGCCAGCCCGCCGAGCAGGCCGAACTTCGACCAGAACGGTTTTGCGTTCTGAACTTTTTCCAGATCGTCATAAACCCACGACTTACGGAACGCGTCTTCGTAAGCGCTGAGTTCGTCGCCTTCGCGTCCGTTCTGGATCGCTTCAAACGCAGACTCCGCAGCCAGCATGCCGGTCTTCATCGCGTTGTGCGATCCCTTAATGCGGGGTACGTTGACGAAGCCGGCCGAGCAGCCAATCAGTGCGCCGCCCGGGAAGAAGAGTTTCGGAACCGACTGCAGACCACCTTCGGTGATAGCGCGGGCGCCGTAGGAAATGCGGCGGCCGCCTTCAAGCACTTCGGCAATCAACGGATGGTGCTTGAAGCGCTGAAATTCCATGTACGGGAAGAGGTGCGGGTTCTGATAGTTCAGGTGCACCACAAAGCCAATGGAGACCATATTGTCTTCCAGATGGTACATGAAGCTGCCGCCACCGGTCTTCATGCCAAGCGGCCAGCCCATGGTGTGGGTGACTTGGCCCATTTTGTATTTCTCGGGGTCGATCTCCCAGAGCTCTTTGACGCCAATGCCGAACTTCTGGGGTTCCTTGCCTTCATCAAGCTTGAAATCGCGAATGAGTTTCTTGGCGAGCGAGCCGCGCACGCCTTCGCCGATCAGCACATATTTGCCGTGCAGTTCCATGCCCGGTTCAAACTCGCCCTTGGGCTTGCCATCGCGGCCAATACCCATGACGCCGGCGACCACACCTTTGACCGAACCGTCCTCGCGATGAACCAGATCCGAGCAAGCAAAGCCGGGGTATATTTCAACGCCCATGCCTTCGGCCTGTTCTGCAAGCCAACGGCATACATTGCCGAGCGACACGGCATAGTTGCCGTGATTGTTCATAAGCTTCGGCATGCCGAAGTTCGGTAAGCGCAATGCACCAGAGGGGCCAAGCACGTAGAAGCGATCGTCGATCACTTCCGCCTTCAGAGGTGCGCCTTTTTCTTTCCAGTCGGGGATCAGTTCGTTCAATGCGGTCGGATCGACCACAGCACCTGAAAGTATGTGCGCGCCCACTTCGGAGCCTTTTTCCAGCACACAAACGTTGATCTCGGTTCCGGCAGCTTCAGCCAGTTGTTTCAGTCGGATGGAAGACGCCAGGCCCGCAGGTCCTGCCCCCACAATAACGACGTCGAATTCCATCGACTCGCGTTCAACTGCGCTCATATTCTCTTCGCTCACTGGACTTCTCCGTTGTGGACGGGCCCAAACCCCGCAATGCCCTCTTCTGTTGGAGCGTGTTATAGTCAATTCATGCCCGAGACGGAAAGTACAATTGAAACCTCATTCGGCGATAGTGCGGCGCTTCTGAGCTGGTATATCGAGATGGGTGTCGACGAAGCGATCAGCGAGCAGCCGATTGATCGCTTTACGCTGGCCGCCGAGCAAAAGGTCAATGCTCAATCAGCGCGGCCACAAGCGCCCGGACGCGATCAGCAAGGCTATTTTCCGCAAGTTTCAGACAGGTCAAGAGCACGGCCCTTGCCAGTCTCCGGGCCTGGGCTCATGTCAACGGACACATCAGTTGCAGATGCCAAGGAACTGGCTGCCAAAGCAGAAACTCTGGAAGCCCTTCAAGAGGCCTTGCAGGGTTTTGATGGCTGCGCGTTGAAGAAGACGGCCAAGAACACTGTCCTGGCCGATGGAAATCCGGTTGCGCATGTGATGCTTATCGGGGAAGCGCCTGGTGCAGATGAGGACCGGCAGGGAAAACCGTTTGTCGGGCGCTCCGGTCAGCTTCTGGATCGCATCCTGGCTGCGATTGACCTGGATCGCACCGCCGAAGACCCCGCCAAATCGGCATTCATCTCAAACACCATCTTCTGGCGGCCACCTGGCAACCGCAAACCAACTCCGGCGGAAACCGAGATCTGCCTGCCCTTCATTCTGCGGGCCATTGAACTGGCTGACCCGAAGATCATTGTCTGTCTGGGCGGCACACCCATGCAGCGCCTGTGCAACACAACAGACGGCATCCTGCGCTCGCGCGGGAAATGGTGGAGCTATGCTGTGAATGGCCGTGACGTGCCTCTCATGCCTACATTGCACCCGGCCTACCTGCTCCGCCAGCCGGCGCAGAAGGCCCTGTGCTGGCGCGATATGCTTGCAGTGCGCAAAAAACTGAACGAGTTGACCTGATCCAAACGGGCCAGTGGCCCCTGATACGGAGCCTGCCCAATGGAAGCGATTTTCCTCCTCATCATAGCCCTGCTTGTCGGTGCCGGATTTCCAATCCAATCCGGTATTAACGCCACGATCGCAACCTATCTCGGCCACCCGCTTGCCGGCGCTCTGGCGAATACGGCCGTGGCCAGCATCGTTCTCTTCGTGGCGATGATTGTGCTGCGTGTGCCCATGCCGTCCGCGGGTCATATCGCCGGGACGCCTTTCTGGGCCTGGGCCGGAGGCGTGCTGGGTGCATTTTTCGTGTTGAGCTCTCTGGTCGTGGCGCCAAAGATGGGGGCTGCCGCATTCCTCACCGCAACAATTGCGGGAACGATGGTCATGGCATTGATCGTGGACCAATACGGATTCCTGGCATTCAAACCGGAACCCGTCACCGTTCAACGGGTCGCAGGGGTACTGCTGGTTGTTGCGGGCACTGTCCTGCTGCAGTGGAAGTGGTAAACCTAACTCGCTTCGAGCAATTCTTCGGCTGCCTCTAGGTTGACGGAGACCAACTGGGACACACCCTTCTCCATCATGGTGACGCCGAAGAGGCGATGCATGTGGGACATGGTCAACGGGTGGTGGGTGATGATCAGGAAGCGCGTTTCCGATTTCTCGCACATCTCCCGGAGCAATGCGCAATAACGCTCCACATTGGCGTCATCGAGCGGGGCATCAACCTCATCGAGCACGCAGATTGGGGATGGGTTGGTTAGGAACACGGCAAAGATGAGCGCGGTGGCTGTCAAGGCCTGCTCGCCGCCTGAGAGCAACGACATGACCTGTGTCCGCTTACCCGGGGGCCGGGCGGAGATTTCCAGACCAGCATCGAGCGGATCATCAGACTCGGTTAGTTTCAGTTCTGCCTGCCCGCCACCGAACAACGACGTGAACAGGGAAATGAAGTTCTGATTGACCGTGTCGAAAGCTGCCAACAACCGCTGGCGGGCTTCCCGGTTCAGGCTGCCAATCGCCCCGCGTAATTTGTTGATAGCGCTGATAACATCTTCCCGCTCAGTCACAAGCTCTTCGATCTGTTGACCGACCTCTTCGGCCTCTTCCTCGGCCCGCAGGTTCACGCCGCCTAAGCGTTCGCGCTCATTTTTCAATCGCTCGAGTTTGGTTTCTATCTGGGCGATGTCCGGCATTTCGGACGACTCGTTGAACCCGGCAATCTCAAGCGCTTCTTCGGGCTGACAATTCAACGTGTCGGCAATGCGCAGGTTCATTCCTTCCAGCCGCTCCGCCTGAGCCTCAAGCCGGGCTTCGAGGCGGGCGTGGCTTTCGCGTGCCTCCGAAAGTGCACTTTGCGCCTCGCGCTCCAGCTTTGTAACCTCGGCCAAAGTCTGTTCGGCGGCCGCAAGCACGTCTGCGGCCTCGTTACGTTCCTTCTCCGCTTCGGACAAAGTGCTCAGCAGCTTGTTGCGCTTGGCCTCCCACTCGGCCGGCTGACCGGCAATGGAATCCAGTTCCTTCTGTGCCTCTTCAGAACGGGCCTGCAGCGTTTTGATCTGATTTTCCGCCTTTTCCACCCGGCTTGACCACGCCTTGCGCTCATCCTTGATCGCTCTCAGACGATTTGCACTGTTTTGGGCTTCCCGCTCCAGCCCATCATGTGCAGCGCGCGCTTCCGCGGAAGCGTTGCGGTCAATTTCAGTGGCCTCTTTCAGCTCTGCGATTTCCGCTTCAAGGGCATCGGATTTCTCAAGGCCAGAGATATCCTTTTGCGCAGCTTCGGAGCTTTCCCTTGCCTCCTGCACAGAAGTTTCCAAGCGCCGCCGGGCTTCCTGCAAAGCACTGGATTTAGCCGACTGGTCAGCCATTCTGCGCTCATTCTCACTGACAGCTGCGCGGCCTGCATCAAGTTCCTGCGAACTCTGCCGCAAAGCTGCGCGGGCGGTCTTTTCAGCTTCAACTGCCGCAGTAAGTTTTTCACGGACAGCCTGATGCGCGTTTCGTGCTTCGTCCGCATTCCTGGATGCCACGGCAGCATCTTCCTGAAGCTGGTCGAGCCGATTGCGCTCTTCCAGACGTTTTGCGGCCATGGTCGGCGCCTCGGCTGCAGCTGTGTAGCCATCCCAACGCCACAGGCAGCCTTCCAGCGACACCAGGCGCTGACCCGGTTTCAGTGATTTTTGCAGACGTTTGCCGGCTTCCGCTGAAACGATACCAACATGCGTCAGACGCCGGTTAAGCGCGGCCGGACCCGTCACATATTTGCTGAGCGGATCAGCTTCATCTGGCAATGGATCCGTTCCCGAAAGCGGGGGCAATTCGTCCCAATGCACTGGCGATGTGTTGTCGCCAGCAGCGTCCAGGTCTTCACCAAGTGCAGCGCTCAGAGCGGTTTCGAATCCTGCATCCACTTTCACGGCATCAATGAGAGGTGGCCAAAGTTCACCATCTGCCACATTGAGCATCTTGGTCAGAGTGCGTACCTCTGTGGAAAGAGTATCTGACCGCCGGCGCACTTCATCGTATACGCTCCGTGCCCTGGTTTCCTCTTCCCTCAGTTGCCGGACTGAAATTTCGGCCTGCTCTACCGTTTCTCCAGCCGAAGTGTGAGCTGCCATCAAACTGGTGAGGTTGCACGCAAGCGTTTCCTGTTGGGCCGCAAAACCATCTTCAGCCGCGAGTGTCTGAATCTTCTGGTCCACATCCGCAAACTCCCGTTCAAGGGACGCGAGACGATTGAAGATATCAATGGCGACTTTCTCGAGCACGGCACGGCGGGCCACAAGATCCGACAGACGGCGATTGGCCTCATCGTAGGTCGATTGGGAGACTGCCACCTTGGCAGCAGCAGCCTGCATTACTTTTGCCGCGTCAGCTCTGTTCTGGGCATCGCCACCTTCGGCGGCCTGCAATTTGGTGCGCTCTTCCTCAAGCCGGTTCCTCACCGCATCTGTTTCGCCCAGGAATTCCTTTTCGCGCGCGGAGTCTTCGGCAATCTGGGTAAGCCGGTCCTTCAATTCGCTCCGGCGCGAATTGGCCCGGCGTTCTTCAGCTTCCAACATATCTTTTTCAACGGTCAGCCGTTGGACAACGGCGGCCCGTACCATTTCATTCTCGCGCAGTGGGGGAAGCTTCTCTCCTGCAGCGATTTGTGCGCGGTTGGCTTCAGACGCCAGAACCGTTTGCTGTGCAAGACCTCTGGCGGCTTCATCAAACTCCTGTTTGACCTCCGCCTTCATATCGGAAGCCGACTTCCAGGACGCATAGAGCCGGGCCGCCTCAAGCTTGCGAATTTCTCCGGAGAGATTGCGGTAGCACTTGGCCTGCCGGGCCTGACGTTTCAACCCGGCCAATTGCTGCTCAAGTTGACCGATCACGTCATCAAGGCGGATCAGATTGGTTTCTGCACCATTGAGCTTCAATTCGGCTTCGTGACGCCGCGTATGCAGCCCCGTTATGCCGGCAGCTTCTTCAAGGATACGGCGGCGGTTTTGCGGCTTCGCACTAATGATCTCGTTGATCTGACCCTGCCGGACGAGTGCTGGCGACCGCGAGCCAGTTGAAGCATCGGCGAACAGCAACTGCACATCCCGCGCCCGGGCGTCCTTGCCATTGATGCGATAGGCGGAACCGGCCTCACGCTCGATACGGCGGGAGACTTCCAACTCATCGGTGTCGTTGAAGCCCGCAGGCGCCGTGCGGGTGGCATTGTCCAAGTATACCCTAACCTCGGCCATGTTGCGCTGGGGGCGATTTGCAGAGCCATTGAAGATAACGTCATCCATGCCGGACGCGCGCATGGACCTGTATGAGCTCTCGCCCATAACCCAGCGCAAGCCTTCCAGCAAATTGGATTTGCCGCAGCCATTCGGCCCGACAACGCCGGTCAGACCGGGCTCAATAAAGAGATCGGTCGGCTCCACAAAGGATTTGAAGCCGGACAGACGTAAACGCGTGAACTTCATGCATATAGCCCCAAAGGCATCACTAGCCACAAGTTATGCCGGGGCTGAAGTGATTCGCGCAAAGGCGTCAACTGGAATATCAACCCCAAAAAAGGGGCCAACCTCGCTAATTGTCGAGGTGGGATTTTATCATGGCGTCGAACTGCGCGATGCCATTATTTCCTCTCATCAACACTCCATTTACGAAGAAGGATGGCGTCGATGCAACACCAAGTTGCATTCCTGTATCGCGTACAGCGATAACGCCTTTGGCGATTTCTTCGTTCTTCAGGCACTCGTCGAAAGTCTTTTCTGTAAAGCCGCCGAGACGTGCAATGTTGAAAAGTTCACCACGCACATCTGCACCCTGGGAAGCCCATTTCCGCTGTTGCTCAAACAGAATATCAATCATGGGAAAATACTTGTCCTTCGGCGCGCATCTTGCCATCATGAAAGCGGCCAGTGATGGATTATCAAAGGGAAATTCTCGGAATACGAACCGCACCTTGCCGGTATCGATATATTTTCCCTTGAGGACCTTGAACGTACCCTTGTGAAAGTTTGCACAGTGCGGGCATGTGGCCGACGCATATTCGATGATCGTGACAGGTGCCTTTTCATCACCAAGCACCATCTCGCCCAGCGGGCCTGGCTTGAGCAACTTGTCTTCGTCAACGCTCTGGGCCCAGGCAGGGCCAGCGTAGAGACTGGCTGTGATGGTGCCGGTAGCAGCAAGGAATGTGCGACGGGATGTGGTCATGTGATGTCCTGTCTTTAGGTGTTCGCCTGTCAAATAGCGGTTCACGGCCGGAGTTTCCGGCGCTTGTTCTTTCGGTTAATCGCACCGCGGCCGAGGCGCGACAATGCATTTCGTAAGGTTTCATCCGGCACGGTGCTGAGGCGCAACTGCAAATCCAGCTCCTGATCACTCGGCAGGACCGGAGGTTTGCCTGGCGGTTGCTTCTGCAGGCTCCGGTCAATGGTGCCTTGTATAACCTTGATTGCTGTGACGGCCTGGTAGCCATAGAACGTGTTCACCCGTTCAATGACCCGAGGCGTTTCATGCTGGAGCTCGATTGCGGCCGGTCCTTCAACTTTAACAGTAAGCGTGCCACCCAACCGGCGGCGCTCGTCTTTAATGCGTTCCTGACCTGCAGGCCAGCGCAATCGCTCCGGTTGACAGTAATTGGCCAGTTCGGGGCCGATAATGGCTTCCCAATTGGTCAAAATCTGAGCGTAAGCAAAACCATGGGCGCAAAACACACTCTGGGTGAGCTTTCCCACATGTTTGCCAATTGCCGTTGCCATGGATATGCCGTTGCCTGTACCTGTTTCGCGCGCAATATAAGCCAGTGTGCCAGTTTCGTCAGCAACAAGACAGTGAACAATTTGTTAGATTCCTCACAGCTCTCTCACCGACTGTTGACCTGGTACGACAAACACCATCGTACCTTGCCGTGGCGCGCCTCGCCCGGAGCGGAGAGACGCCCCGGTCCGTATCATGTGTGGCTGTCGGAAATCATGCTGCAACAAACAACAGTTGCGGCGGTGAAAGAGTATTTTCTGAAGTTTACGGTCAACTGGCCGGATGTTCACGCGCTTGCCGATGCAGAGCTGGACGATGTGCTGCGCGCCTGGGCCGGGCTCGGCTATTATGCCCGCGCCCGGAACTTGCACAAATGCGCCAGGATGATATCGGAAGAGCATTACGGGCAATTTCCCCGGTCCGTGCCGGACTTGATCAAATTGCCGGGCATCGGCCCTTACACAGCAGCGGCCATTTCGGCGATCGCGTTCGATGAACCGGTTGCTGCCGTGGACGGCAATGTGGAGCGGGTGATTTCACGCTACTACGCGATAGAGACACCGCTTCCTATCCTTAAATCCGAAGTACAAGACAAGACGGAACTTCTGGTCCCACAACAGCGGGCTGGAGATTTTGCCCAGGCACTTATGGATCTCGGCGCAACAATCTGCGCACCACGCAAGGCCAATTGCCTGATCTGTCCCTGGATGGACACCTGCCGCGGGCGGGAAACAGGCATTGCAGAAACTCTGCCGCGCAAAGCGCCAAAGAAGATTAAACCGACGCGGCGGGGAACATGCTTCTGGATCGAGCGAGAAAACGGTGACGTTCTGCTCCGGCGCCGACCGGAAAAGGGACTGTTGGGCGGGATGATGGAAGTGCCTTCCACGGACTGGACAGAACAGGGCCCTTCAAACCCGGCCGCTGAAGCCCCTTTCCAGAACAACTGGAAGAAACTCGGTGGAGTTGTCACGCACACATTCACTCATTTTCATCTGGAACTGGTCATCTGGAAGGCGCACGCACCCTCAGGCGAAGCACCAGATCTGGACGGCAGCTATTCCTGGGTGGAATTGGATTACCTTGGCGCTGAAGCGCTCCCGAGTGTCATGCGTAAGGTCTGCACTGCGGTGTTGGACAGAAAAGTGTGACGGACCCAAAAAACAGCAACCGTTCCACTAAACCTCCGCAGCGAGCGGGGCGGCTGGCAAGGGACCACTCCAGTCACGCCAGCCATCAATGTGGATGACATCTTCTTGCGCCTCGGAAACGTATACTACCCGCTCGGGTTGAATAAAGCAGGCAAACTGCATCCGTTCACGGCCTTCTATGGGAAGTAAGAACGAGCCGGTTCTATTGTATGTAAAACCCCGCGCATTGCCCGATGATATGATCCAGCGAAGTTTCCCTGGTCCAGGCCACTTCGCCATGAACCCAGTTGAGTGGATCGTCGAACTCGCGATCGGGCAATCCACCGCTACCAATGGCTTTGTGACAGAAGTCCTTCCCGTAAAACTGTGCTGCGATGTTCTCCGGGCCGATGTAAAGGAATTTCGGCTTCTCGCTGCCATCATCAATGGTGAGTTGCACTTGCCGCAGAAGAGCATCGCCGAAAGAGGAGAGCACAGGCCCACCCTGCCGGTAGTCATCCCATGCGGCTGAAAGGACGTTCTTGCCGATCCTGGAAAGAGGCCGCTTTTCGATTATTGTTTTCAATAACATGCGGAACCAGAGCCCAATTGAGCTAAAATGACTAACATTAACTAAAATAAACCTTCAATAAACATGCTTTTATCTCCAATACTCATAAGTATGGCTTGACGTCAATATCGCCTTATCGTTGAACATATTCAAAATTCACCCGATGATTTTTTTCTTTGAGATCAATCAATAATACATGGATATAACTTATACACGGCAAACCAAACGAAACATCTGTCGTGCCTTGCAAGAGAAGATCGCATCATCTGGGCATGAGGCTAACTTGCGCCAGACTCTTCGCCTCAATGGACGCTGTCCTGTGTTCCATACAATGCGGTGGCGCCGTGGATACCTTTGATCTCCTGGTTTTCAAAGCGCCTTAAACCGGCCAGGCCTGCAGGCACTATGTCGGGTTGCTCAGCCAATCTTTTGTACAAGGCTTCCGTAATCGCGATGTCCACGCCCAGATCGCGTGTCTTCGCTTCCACCCGGCTTGCCATGTTGACGGTGCCTCCAATAACCGCAAATTCGAGTCGGCTTTCGCTGCCAATATCGCCCAGCATGCACGGGCCATAGTGAATACCGATTCCTATGCGGAGGGGCTCCCTGCCTGCCTGCTCCCGCCGTTCGTTCCAACTCGCGATCTCAGTAGTCATGGCCATTGCACAACGGAAACTGTTCTGCGGATCATTTGCGGTTTCAATGGGCGTGCCGACATCGGAAAACCCGTCGCCCCCCGGCAAAGGGGACTTCAAAGCAGTTTACTGCGGCTCTCGGCTGCTTAGCCAAATTTGCGGTCCCCATCGGGGTCGAGCAATTTGTGCATGTGAACTATGAAATACCGCATGTGGGCGTTGTCCACCGTGGATTGCGCTTTGCCGCGCCAAGCATCGTAAGCTTCTGCATAATTCGGATAGATGCCGACAATGTCGAGTGCATCCATGTCGGTGAAGTCCGTGCCTTCGAGGCTTTCCAACTCACCCCCGAATACCAGGTGCAAAAGTTGTTTGGGTTCTTTCTCTTTGGTTGCCATTGCGGCAATCTCCTCTAGTCTTTCGGTTTCCAGCCCCTGGTATGGGACAAGAGCTGGCGATGAAATTCCGCGTCAGCCCCAACGATCCCTCTGTGCACGGTTTCAGCTCCATTATAGCGCATACGTGTGCCGTTCAGGTCCGTAACCGAACCGCCGGCTTCCTGGACGATCAAGTCCGCAGCGGCTAGGTCCCAATCGGATTTTCCGGAGATAGCGACAGCACCATCAGCTTCTCCCGTCGCCACCCGGCAAAGCCGCAAGGCCATGGAATTCCACATAGACAAGTTGATATCCGGCCAAGGTTTCGTCCATCGATCAGATTTCACAATATTGTGGTGCATGACAAGTGTGCAGCCGGAGACGTTTTCGCGGCGGTTGGAACGCAGCTTTGACCCATTCCGAAATGCCCCTACCCCTTCTGTGGCAACGAAAGTTTCAGAGGTCACCGGGTTGATAATCACTCCCAGCAGAGGTTTGCCCTTTTCCACCAGCGCAGCAGAAATGCACCATTGATCATTACCTTTGACAAAGCCCTTGGTTCCATCAATCGGGTCCACGATCCAGACCCGGGCACAGTCCATCCGGCATCTGTCATCACTTGTCTCTTCTGACAACCAACCATATTCCGGCCGTGCCGAACAAAGCCGGTCCTGCAGCAATTGGTTCACGGCAATGTCTGCTTCAGTGAGAGGCGTGTGATCCTCTTTCTTCCAGGACTTGACGCCGCGTCTAAACAGATCATGAGCAAGTTCGGATGCCGCCGTCACAGTATCCAGCAGCAGGGCCTGGTCCGCCGCAAGGTTTCCCGGATCAGGAGCCGCCAACGGTCATTCCTTCGACCCGCAGCGTCGGCGCATTCACAGCTCCGCGAAACTCCAGATCATTTGCCGGGGTCAGGTTTTTGAACATCTCCGCCAGATTGCTTGCCACGGTGACCTCGGTCACGGGGTGGGTGATTTCACCGTTCTCAATCCAGAAACCGTTCGCACCTTCGCTGTAGTCTCCGGTAATGGTACTGCCTCCGCGGCCCATAAGGCCCATGACATAAAAACCCTGCTTGATATCGCTGATCAGTTCCTCAGGTGTCGCTTCGCCAGGAGCCAGATAAAGGTTTGTCGATGAAGGCGACGGTCCGCCCGATACTCCACGCGAAGCCCGGCCGTTGCTTTTCAGCTCGAGCTGACGCGCCGTGCGGCAATCTAGGAGCCAGGTGGTCAACTGACCATTTTCAATGAGCTTCAAAGCCCCGGCTGAAAGCCCCTCGGCATCGAACGGCCGGGACCGGAGACCGCGCTTCATCGTCGGATCGTCCAAAATGCTGATGCGCCCGGAAAAGACCGGTTCGCCCAGCTTATCTTTCAAGAAGGAGGCGCCGCGAGCAATGGCGGTTCCTGAAATCGCGCTTGCGAAGTTGCCGACAAGTTGAGAAGTAACACGCGGATCATAAACCACCGGCACCTGCTGGGTTGGCATTTTCTTGCCACCAAGCCGCCTGACCGCGCGCTCACCTGCCGTTTTGCCAATCTTTGCCGGGCTCTCCAAATCTGCATGGTGGACCTTGGAGCTGAAGTCGTAATCGCTCTCCATTTCCAGGCCTTCACCGGCCAGCACCGCACAGGAAACGGAATGGCTGGAGCGTCGATAGTAACCGCAGAAACCATTGCTATTCGCCAGGACAATACCGGATGTGCGATGCCCGGCGGTCGCGCCGATTGAGTTGCTGACGCCGTTCACGGCGCGTGCGGCATCTTCCGCTTCCAGGGCCTGTTGCTTCAGGTTTGCACTTGTGGGTGCATAATCATCAAACAGGTCCAGGTCATTGAGCCCTGGTGCTGACGTGGCATCTTCGGCCAGTCCTGCGTTGGGATCTTCGGGCGCAACGCGCGCCATCTCAATGGCCTGCTTTGCAATATCGTCCAGAGCCTGATCAGACAGAGCCGACGTCGAAACAATGGACTGTGATTTGCCGACAAACACTCGCAAGCCCAGATCGCGGCTTTCGGAGCGTTCCACATCTTCCAATTCACCAAGCCGCACGGTCGACGAAGTTGCCTCGCTCTCGGCAATGATCGCATCTGCGCTGTCGGCGCCGTGTTTTTTGGCCAAGTCAAGTATTTGGCCGACCCGGCTCAGCAGTTCTGCGTTTTCTGAATTTTCCATTGCGGCATATCTAGGCTGCCCGCAGCATCGCATCAACTGCGAATCCTGCAAAAATGAGCATTCCCAAATGCCGGTTGGCCCTGAAGAGATGGAGGCACAAGTCTGAATTGTCGATATCCAGGGTCCGTAATTGCCAGACCGCATGTAATGCAGCGGCGCACAAGCCAACGGTAAATTGAGGTCCGGTCCCAGCCGCGTAGCCAGCGGCAGCAAACAGGATGAATGCCAGCACGAAGAAACCCGTCAGCCAAGCTGATGTGCTCTCGCCAAACTTGAGCGCGGTTGATTTAAGACCAATCAGAATGTCGTCTTCCTTGTCCTGATGGGCATAGATTGTGTCATAGGCCAGCGTCCAGGCGATACCGCCCGCATAGAGCAAATAGACCGGTGTGCTCAAGGATCCCAAGACAACGGCCCAGCCCATGAGGGCACCCCAATTGAACGCCAGCCCCAATACAAATTGGGGCCAATAGGTCACCCGTTTCATGAACGGGTAAGCCGCAACGACGGCCAGTGAGGCGAGACCGACAATGATCGCAAACCCTTTGAACTGCAGCAGCACCGCGAGGCCAATCAGGCATTGAACCACCAGAAAAATCCATGCTTGTTTGACCGAAACCTTGCCCGATGGAATTGGACGCGAGCGCGTCCGCGCTACGCTGGCATCGAAGTCACGGTCGACAATGTCATTGTACGTGCAACCAGCGCCACGCATTGCGGTTGCTCCAATGGCAAACAAGATCAGCAGCCAAACCGTGTTCCAGCCCATATTGCCCTGCGCGCCGGCGGCCATGGCCACCGACCACCAGCAAGGCAGAAGCAGGAGCCAGGTCCCAGTTGGTCTGTCGAGCCGGGCCAGACGCGCATAGGGCCGCAACGCCAAGGGCAAGAACCTTTCCACCCAATCATGGGCGCGGTCAGCAACTTTGACATCTTCGGGAGCCTGCAAGATCATGCGCAAACTTTACCGCATTTTCGTTCCAGCAGCCAGAGACAGGATGACTTAACCCCTGCGACGCGCTACCACCTCATTCCATGAAAACGAAACATCACCGCAACCCCCGTCTCTATGTTGAAGCTCCGTTAGAGGCTGATAGGACATTCGAACTGGACAGGGCTCAAGCTCACTATCTGGGCAACGTGATGCGGCTCAAACACAATGACCTGGTGCGCGTCTTCAACGGGCAGGACGGAGAATGGCTTTGCAAGATCACTGACATCGGAAAACACCGATGCGAATTGAGCGCGGCTGAAAAGCTGAGGGCGCAAGCCCCCATCCCCGATGTGCACTATCTCTTCGCCCTGCTGAAGCATTCGCGGTTGGATTACATGATTCAGAAGGCAACGGAGCTGGGAGCATCTTCGTTGCAACCGGTGACCACCGCTTACACCAACGTGACCCGCGTGAAGGCAGATCGCATGAGGGCAAACGCTATTGAAGCTGCTGAACAGTGCAATTTGCTGGGCGTGCCAAAGGTGAGCGAGCCTGTCCCCTTCAGAAAGCTGCTCTCTGATTGGGATCAGAATCGTCACATCATTTTCTGCGATGAAAATTCCGAGGTGACCTCGCCTCATGAAGCCTTGAGGCAGCTTCCGTCCGGCCCATTGGCTGTTCTGATCGGTCCAGAAGGTGGTTTCAGCGAAGATGAACGTACGCAACTCTTGAACTCATCCTTTGTGACGGCCATCTCTCTTGGACCGCGGGTCATGCGCGCAGACACAGCCGGGACAGCCGTCCTTGCGCTGGTTCAGTCTGTGCTCGGCGACTGGCGGTGAGGACTTCTCACTTGCTCAGGCGAGGATTCACGTTTAGAGCAACCCACTGCCGTACCTCTGCGGCCCGTTTTGAGCCCGCCCAACCTAATCGTGGTGATCTGTCTTGAGCGTTCCTTCCCCCGACACACCGGAAACCCGCAAGCCCATTGAAAGCTTTGACGAGCTTGTTGCCTATCTCGAGGCTGGCTGTAAGCCTCGCGAGGACTGGCGCATTGGCACCGAGCACGAGAAGTTCGGTTTTCATACCGAAGACCTGACGCCGATCCCCTACGAGGGACCAAGTGGTGTAAAGGCCATGCTGGAGGGGATGCAGTCGAAATTCGGCTGGGCTCCTATCATGGAAGGCGAAAATATCATCGGCCTGAGTGACCCCAACAGCTGTGGGAACATCTCGCTTGAGCCCGGAGGACAGTTCGAACTCTCGGGTGCGGCCGTCAAAAATCTCCATCAGACCTGCAAAGAAGTGAACGGCCATCTCAAACAGGTGCGTGAAGTTGATGAAGATCTCGGCATAGGATTTCTGGGATTGGGCTTCTCGCCGAAGTGGACGCGGGAAGAAACACCAATCATGCCCAAGGGCCGCTACAAGATCATGCGCGCCTACATGCAGAAAAAGGGCAATCTCGGCCTCGACATGATGTTCCGCTCCTGCACTGTGCAGGTCAATCTGGACTTTTCGTCCGAATCGGACACGGTCAAGAAGATGCGAACCTCACTGGCGCTTCAGCCGGTTGCGACGGCACTTTTTGCCAACTCACCCTTCACCGAAGGCAAGCCAAACGGCTTTCTTAGTTTCCGGTCCCAGATCTGGACCGACACGGATCCTGATCGCACCGGTATGCTGCCGTTCGTGTTCGATGAAGGCTTCGGGTTTGAGGCTTACGCGAAGTACGCGCTGGATGTGCCCATGTACTTCATTTACCGGGACGGCATTTACAATGATGTGTCCGGCCTCAGTTTCCGGGATTTCATGGATGGCAAGTTGCCAGGCTATGAAGGCGAGCGGCCAACCATCAAGGACTGGTCTGACCACCTGACAACCATTTTCCCCGAAGTGCGGATGAAGCAGTTCATCGAAATGCGCGGGGCCGACGGCGGGCCCTGGAAGGAACTCTGCGCGCTGCCGGCATTCTGGACCGGGCTGCTTTACGATCAGACATCGCTCGACGCTGCCTGGGATCTGGTCAAAGACTGGACCGCGGAAGAACGGCAAGCGTTGCGGGAGGCGGTTCCGGTTCACGCCGTCAACGCACCTTTCCGGAATAGAAAAATCCTCGATGTTGCGCGCCAGGTCGTTGAAATCTCAAAAGACGGTCTCAAACGCCGCAATATTTCCGATGGCATGGGCAGCGATGAGAGCCTCCATTTGGATGTCATCGAAGAAGTTGCCCGGACCGGCAAGACGCGGGCCTGCCGGCTGCTTGAAAAATTTCACGGACCCTGGGACGGGAACATCGACAAGGTGTTCGAGGAATGCGCCTACTGAGCGGCGCGCATTTCTGAACGGACCTGTTGGCGCAACATGTCGATCGGCACATAATTCCGACCTTTGCGAAAGTGCCAGAAGGTCCAGCCGTTGCAGGCTTCCACACCTTGCACGTGTGCCCCAATCTTGTGGATTGAACCGGCAGCATCCCTGCAGGAGATGGATCCATCCGAACGGACCCTGGCTGCATGGCGGCGGTGCGGATCGTAAATCGTGGCACCGGGCTCGATCAGGCCGCGCTCGACCAGGTTTCCAAATGGCACGCGCGGCTCGGCTTTCTTGCCCCGCATGAATTCGACGGCATCGCCTTTGCCGGGCTTGATCGCCTCAATGCGCGCTGTCGCCGCATCGATATAGTCCTGCTCGCGTTCGAGGCCGATCCATTTGCGGCCGAGTTTCTTTGCAACCGCCCCGGTCGTGCCTGTCCCGAAGAACGGGTCCAGTATCACGTCGCCGGGATTGGATGAGGACAGAATCACCCGATGTAGCAACGTTTCCGGCTTCTGGGTCGGGTGAACCTTGTTGCCGTCATCATTTTTCAGGCGCTCGCACCCATTGCAAATGGGCAGCAGCCAGTCCGACCGCATTTGAAGATCATCGTTCATGGTCTTCATGGCGTCGTAGTTGAATGTGTAGCGTTTCTGATCCGCGCTTTTCCCGGCCCAGATCATGGTTTCGTGGGCATTGGTGAAGCGGCGCCCACGGAAATTGGGCATAGGGTTTGTCTTCAGCCAGATCACATCGTTGAGAATCCAGAACCCCAAGTCCTGCAGCGTTGTGCCGACGCGGAAAATATTGTGGTAGGAGCCGATCACCCAGATGGTCCCGTCATCCTTCAGAACGCGGCGTGCGGCTTTGAGCCAAGCCTTGCTGAACTTATCGTAGGCGGCAAAGGATTCAAATTGATCCCAGTGGTCGTTGACCGCGTCCACATCGGAATTGTCCGGACGCTTGAGATCGCCTTCCAGCTGGAGGTTGTAAGGCGGGTCGGCAAATATCAAATCGACAGAGTTCGCCGGCAATTTGTTCAGCTGCTCAATGCAATTGCCTTTAAGAATGCTGTTTTCGAATGTGCCGATTTCCGGCTTGGTTTCGAACCCCATTTCAACAACCTCGTACGCCACTAACCGCAACTAAAGAGGCATTTTGGGGACTCGCCGTAAAGAGTCAGTGGGGGAAATGGTTAACGGCCTTGGAAAGAGTCCGTTTCCAGCAATGCCTTGATCGGGGCAAACGAGCTTCGATGGTGGGCACAGGGCCCGAATCTGGCAAGAGCGTCCTGATGTTGCTTCGTGCCGTACCCTTTGTGACGCTCAAAACCATAGACCGGAAACTGGTCCGCCAGCCCCACCATCAGGCGGTCACGCGTAACTTTTGCAATGATTGACGCAGCCGCGATTGAGAGCGAACGGCCGTCGCCCTTGACCACGGTTTCGTGCGGGCATGGCAGTTGCGGAGACCGGTTGCCATCAACCAGCGCATAATCTGCCTGGATTTGCAAATTGGCCAGCGCCTCAGACATGGCGTGGAATGTTGCCTTCAGAATGTTGTTTTCATCGATATAAGTGACGCTACCAACGCCGACACCCACATGTGCGTTCTTCTGCAATTGTTCAAAAAGATGTTCGCGATCAGCTTCCTTCAGCTTCTTGGAGTCATTCAGACCAGTTGGAACCTTGATCAGGTCCAGCACCACAGCCGCAGCCACAACCGGACCTGCCCAGGGACCGCGGCCGACTTCGTCTATGCCAGCAATTGCATTGAAACCACGCTTCCGGACGGACTGCTCAAACGCAAAGTCGGGACCTGTCGAATCACCATTTTTCATGGCGTGCACATTGGCCATGCGCGCAGGCCGGCGCAAGATCAGAACAGGTTCAATTGATCTCCGGGCTGAGGCGGACGCTTGAAGAGATCGGTCCTCAGATCCCGTTCAATCGCGTTCAAGCCCAACCGTTTGGCCATCAGCTCAAACCGCCTTCCGATTGTCCAGGCGTAGGGGCCAACGCCCTTCATGCGTTTTCCAAATTTCGAGTCGTAATCCTTACTCTGCCGCATGGATTTGAGTAGCGACAGCACGTGGGATGCCCGGTCCGGAAATTCCGTCTGCAGCCATTCCCTGAACAATTCACGCAACTCATGAGGCAGCCGCAAAATGATATAGCCTGCTTCCTGCACGCCGGCTGCGGACGTTGCTTTTAGAATGGCTTCGATCTCGCTGTCATTGATGGCAGGGACAACCGGGGCAACCATAACTGTGGTCGGCACACCGGACACTGCCAGAACCTCAAGCGCTTGAAGCCGCTTGGCAGGCGTTGCGGCTCTTGGCTCCATTTTACGGGCAATCTTTCCATCAAGCGACGTCACGGATATCGCCACATTAACCAGACCTTTCTGCGCCATCTCCTGGAGGATATCAAGATCGCGCAAAACAAGCGCCGATTTGGTAACGATGCCCACCGGATTGTTGAACTCGTTGAACACTTCGAGAATTTGCCGCGTAATGCGGTAGCGTCGCTCAATTGGCTGATAGGCATCGGTGTTTCCGCCAAGCACAATCAGTTTGGGCTCGTAGTTTGGCGCCATCAATTCCTTGCGCAGCACGTCAGCCGCATTCGGTTTCGCGAATAGCTTGCTTTCAAAATCAAGGCCGGGGGGAAACCCCACATAAGAATGGGCTGGCCGAGCATAACAAACCGAATGGTGTGTTACCTTGTTGGAGTCAGTCAACAGATTCCTCATGGTTGGCTGCTCTTTTTTATATTTTTTTCTGGCGTAACCACTTTATACTTATACTCATATCCAAAAACACATCTGAACATCACAAATATCGTGGAGGGTATGAGTGGAACACATATTTATCGGACAGAACCGGGATTTGAGCTCATCCATGCTCGATCTCAGAATGGGAAACCGGCATGGCCTCATTGCGGGGGCAACAGGCACAGGCAAGACCATCACGCTGCAAGTTCTTGCAGAGCAGTTCTCAGAAGCGGGCGTGCCTGTCTTCGCCACGGACATCAAGGGGGATCTGTCGGGCATCGGGGCCCTTGGAATATTTGACGATGCTCTGGTACAACGGGCTGAAGAACTTGGCATAGAGCCCTACACACCCCAGATGTATCCTGTAAGAACCCTTGACCTCATGGGGGTGTATGGAACCCATCTCAGAGCCACTGTGAAGAGCATGGGGCCCCTTCTCATGTCCCGTCTTCTTGATTTGACTCCCGCTCAGGCCAGTGTGCTCAATGTGGTTTATATGGTCGCCATAAAGTGGAAGGCTCCACTGGATGATCTTGAGGATTTCAAACGTCTGTTGGGGCGCTGTGTGGATGATGCCGACATCATCGGTATTGAATACGGATATATATCGGCCTCCACTCTGGGTATCATTCTAAGGGGCGTGACAGCCCTGGAAATGCAGGGTGGAGGAAAGTTCTTCGGGGCCCCGGAATTCAATGTGAAAGAATTATTATTGAGGACGAAAGAGGGTCTGGGCTTAATCAGTCTTCTTGCTGCTGACTCCCTGATGGAAAGCCCACAGGTCTATGCAGCTTTTATCATGTGGCTCATGCAGAGGCTGTTTCAGGTGCTGCCGGAGGTGGGTGATCCTGATAAACCCAAACTGGTGTTCTTTTTCGATGAGGCTCATCTGCTTTTCAAGGGGGCCCCCAAGCCTCTTCTGGATACTGTCGAGCGTGTTGTGCGGCTTATCCGCTCCAAGGGGGTGGGGGTCTATTTCGTTACCCAGAGCCCCACTGACGTACCCGATGTTGTGCTGAATCAGTTGGGCAACAGGTTTCAACATGCTCTTCGTGCTTTCACCGTCAAGAGTCAGAGGGCTGTAAAGGCAGCAGCAGAGACTTTCCGCCTTAATCCTGAACTCAGGCTCATGGATGAAATCCTCACCATGGGCAAGGGCACGGCTCTTGTTTCTACAGTAGATGCCGCAGGCATTCCATCCATGGTTGAAGTCGTCAGGGTCAGACCTCCTCGATCCAGAATTGGCCCAATCCCCCGCCCTTTGAAAGCAAAACCCCCGGCCCGGGAAAAACAGGGGTATTTCAGGGAGATATTTGTTACCCTTACTCCGAGCTCAGGGACATTGTGCAATGGATATTTCATGTCCTTTTGGATGGGCGCAATTGTATTCTGGTTCTTCTTTCTGATCCCTTTGAGAAACCCCGATGGATCTTGATTCTTGTTGTGGGGTACAAGTCTGGTGATTTTAACAGGAAGGATGAGTCATGAAGTTCATATCTGAAAAACAGCGATCCCGATTTCGAGAATTTTGCTGTTGAGTTCAACGGGGCCCTGCTTCGGCATTCTAGGAGCAGCCATGTTCACACCCCCGATAAGGATTGATCGACAGCTCGAAGTTGAGATTAGGCGAATTGTTCCTGTTGATGAGTTTCTTGGGCGTTTCCTCAAAAACCTCGGTCTTTGAGAGCAGGCTGATCCTCAAGGCTTTGCCAGCCATCGTCGAACAGGAGCCGCTTGTTGTTCTCAAAACGACCCGAAACATTGGAACGGGCGCCGCGCCCATGTACCATGTTGCGTGTGGCTGTCGGACTCAGGTTTTGGCCAATGCCATGCTTCTCAGTAAATTCGTGCGGCGTAACCATGTTTCAAAGATAGAAAACTAAATTGAACATTTCAAGAACATTTTTATCATTTGCCTCGCCGCCTGCTGGTGGTATCAGGTGTCATGATCAGCGTCATCCTGCCAACATTAAACGCACAAGGCGGTCTTGAGCCTACCTTGTCCTCGCTCATGCCAGGGGCGATGAGCGGCTTGATCAAGCAGTTAGTCATCGCCGACGGCGGTTCAACTGACCGGACCCTCGCTATTGCCGATGAGGCCGGGGCCGACGTAGTGCGCGCGCCGCAGGGCCGCGGGACCCAGCTTGCGGCAGGAGCGGATGCTGCGCGGGCAGACTGGCTGCTCTTTCTTCACTCTGACACCCTGCTGGAGCCCGGATGGGAGCTGGAGGTTCAACAATTTCTGGATGAATCAAAAGCTGCGCGCGACGATGAACGGGTCGCTTTCTTTCGGTTCTGCCTTAACGACCGCCGTTCAGCGGCCCGAGTTCTGGAACGCATTGTTTCTGTGCGGTGTTCGGTCTTCGGTTTGCCCTATGGAGATCAGGGATTGCTGATTTCCAGGCGCTATTATCAGCAGGTCGGAGGCTTCAAACCTATCCCCCTGATGGAGGACGTGGACCTGGTACGGCGCATTGGCCGCAAACATTTGTCAGCAATGGGCCGGGCTGCTGTAACCAGCGCCGAGCGCTACCAGCGTGATGGTTATTTGAAACGAATGCTGAGGAATGCGAACTGCCTCAGTCTTTGGCTTTTGGGCATGGCACCAGAACGCATTGAGCGCCTCTACAAATGAACCATCTTGTTGTCATGGCAAAGGTGCCGCAAGGCGGGCGCGTGAAAACGCGTCTTGCACGAGATGTGGGTGTGGCAGAAGCGGCACGGGTTTACAGATCGATCATGGGCAAAACACTGCAACGATTATCCGGCGATCCCCGCTGGCGCACATGGATTGCCGTTGCGTCTGACACCTCGCTTGCGTCTCCGGTCTGGCCACTGAACGTCAGCCTGATTGGTCAAGGCCGGGGAAACCTGGGCACGCGCATGCAGCGCGTGTTTGATGAACTCCTTGCAGGATCTGTCGCCATTATCGGTTCCGATATCCCTGATATTCCCACAGACAGCATCGCGGCCAGCTTCAAGGCATTAGGCCATTCGGACGCTGTAATTGGTCCGGCACCTGATGGCGGCTACTGGCTCATAGGCCAACGCCGCAAACCACGGGTGTTGCAGATTTTCGAAGACGTGAGATGGTCAGGCGAACATGCCATGAAGGACACGCTCGCCAACCTTAAGACGGTCCGGGTTACAACGCTCGAGGAGCGGAACGACGTGGACACCATTGAGGACTACAAGATCTGGCGCAGCGCTACAGGTTGAACTGATACGTCACCGGGGACCATCGGTAGCCGATGTCTCTGCGTTCAACAAATCCCACGGCCGGGAACGGCATGTGATATCCGGCCAGCGCCACCTTGTCGGTCGCCGCAATGTCCAGAAGTTTCTTGCGGGTTGATGCCGCGGTGCCCTTGTCCATATCGAATTTGACCTGCCAGTCGGGCCTTTGCATCGATGCAACATAGTGATTGCAGGCATCGGCCATGAGGATCAGCCGGCTGGAACCACTTTCAATATTGTAGGCTATGTGCCCGGGTGTGTGTCCGAAGGCATCAATCGCTGTGATGCCGGGAGAGGCATCCTGACCTGGCTTTACAAATTCCATCTTGGGCGCCAAAGGCTTTACATGACTGAGTGCCAGCTTGCCAACACGGGCAGTTGCGCCCTTGTCGCGACCCGGGGCGGTCCAGAAATTGTACTCTTTTTCACCTGCCACATAGCGCGCGTTAGGGAAGGCTGCTTTGCCGTCCTCCATCAGGCCACCGATATGGTCGGGATGGAAATGGGTAAGCACCACCACATCTATTTCTTCCGGTGCATATCCAGCCTGCTTCAGGGCCATCAGAAGATTGCCCGCCTTGGGCCGTCGCGCTGCACCGTTTCCAGTGTCAAACAGAACGACCTCCTTGCCTGTATTGATGACGACCGGCGTGAAGCCGATTTCCATCTTGTCACCTGGCAGATGGTTTTCGCTCATAAGAGCTTTAACGTGCTCTTCCTTTTGATCCTGGCCAAAAATTCCGTTTACGGTTTTTACCTGAATGGCTCCATCCAGGATCGTGGTGACTTCAAACCCGCCCAGCTTGAAACGAAAATGATTTGGCCTTGAGGGCCCCAGCATTTCAGCAGCAGCGTTTGCCATGCTGATCCGTCCGCCCATTGCTGCCGACATTGCTGTTACACCTGCAGCAGCCAATACTACACGCCGCGATATGTCACGAGATTGTCCCGTCATCTCAGTCCTCCAAAGCGTTTTTGCCTTACAGCGCGACTATAGCGCGTCTCATGTCAAAAAAATGATCTTCACACCGATTTGTATTCACGATCTGCCGCAATTGGTCAGCTTTTTGTGCGCTGCATGTGTTCATCCAGCCGCGGCATGATTTCCACAAAGTTGCAAGGCATGTGGCGATAGTCGAGTTGGTTTTTCAGAATGCCGTCCCAGCCATCCTTGCACGCGCCTGGTGAACCAGGCAGGCAGAAAATGTAGGTCCCGCCGGCAACCCCGGCAGTTGCCCGAGATTGCACAGTCGAGGTGCCAATTTTCTCAAAGGAGATCATGTGGAAAGCGGTCGAAAATCCATCGATCCGCTTTTCAAAGACTACTTCCAGTGCCTCCGGCGTCACGTCCCGCCCGGTCAGACCCGTGCCGCCGGTTGTGATGACAACATCGACCCCTTCATCGCTAATCCAATTCTTCACCTGCGCCTGTATGGTCGCAATATCGTCGGTCACTATGGTCCGGTCAACCAGTGCGTGCCCGGCCTCCTCAAGGCGAGCAACAAGCGTATTTCCGGACTTGTCATCTTCAGGCGTGCGGGTGTCGGAGACCGTGAGCACCGCAATGTTAAGCGCCACAAATGGCCGGGTTTCATCTATTCTTGACATAATAACCTGACTATCATAGATGTTCGCTGAACGCCAAGCTGGATATACAGCACAACAAGTCTCGGGAGGTCTCATGTTCAGTCACGTTACCGTCGGCACAACAGATATTGCTCGCGCGCGCGCATTCTATGATCCGGTTTTCGAAGCGCTGGGGCATTCACTTATTTATTCAGATGAATATGTGGCCGGCTATGGCGCAGGGGAAGGCGGCCGGATCCTCTTCTGGATTTTACCGCCATTTAACGATGAACCTGCCTCACATGGTAACGGAACGCATATAGCGTTCGACGCCCCTAACCGGTCTGTCGTCGATGCATTCCATACACAGGCACTTGCAAATGGCGGCGCGGACGAGGGTAGCCCCGGCTTGCGGCCGCATTATCACGAGCATTACTATGGTGCGTATGTGAGAGACCCGGACGGAAACAAACTTCAGGCTGTCTGCCATTCGCCAGAATGACAAATCGATTGCTAGTCGATCCGGTTGGCAAGACATTCCTGGTGCAAATACCAATAGCGCTCAGCTTTTGCGTGGTTTCCCCGGCGCGTGGCTATTTGAGCCTGGGTCCGATACCAATCGCAAACGACAATTCTATCGTTCCGGATCGCGTTCGCCTCCTGCACAAACGCGCCCATCGCAAATACATTCACCGCCGATACAAATAAAGAAAAAACAAAGTTCTTTTCATTTTTTGTTTTACCTTCAAGAAACTACATCAAGAAAGTAAGATGAACCTACCAATTTAGCAAGCTGATCGGCACCATTGACTTTATGACGGAACACAATTTTAGGTGAATGCGTCTGGCATCGAGTCTTTCTTCTTGGTGATATATTTCTGCAAGGCTTCATCGATACCTGGATCCAGCGGCGGTGCCTGATACTCAGCCAACGTCTTTGAAACCAGTTCATTCGCACGCTGATCCGTGCGCTTGGCACCGTCCACTTCCCATTGTTCGAACGAATTGTTGTCGCCAACGGTTGTGCGGTAGAAGGCTGTTTCGAAATTTGCCTGCGTATGAGCGCAACCAAGATAGTGGCCGCCGGGACCAACTTCGCGGATTGCGTCCATGGCCTGGCCATTTTCAGACAGATCAATCCCGTCAGCAAACTTCTGCATCATCGCTAGCTGATCCACGTCCATCATGAACTTCTCGAACGAGCTCACAAGCCCACCTTCCAGCCAACCAGCCGCATGCAGCATAAAGTTGACGCCCCCAAGCAAAGCCGGATAGAGGGTCTGTGCGCTGTCATATGCAGACTGGGCGTCGGGCAACTTGGATCCGGTGAGTGAGCCGCCGGAACGGAACGGCAAATTGTAGCGCCGCGCAAACTGGGCCGCACCAAGCAGCAGCGATGCAGGCTCAGGTGTGCCAAACGCCGGAGCGCCGGACTGCATTGAGATTGAGGTCGCAAAGGTTCCCATGATGACAGGGGCACCAGGGCGGCAAAGCTGTGCAAATGCGATGGCAGCCGTTGCCTCGGCGATCACCTGTGTGAGCGTACCAGCTACGGAAACCGGTGACATGGCGCCACCGACAATGAAAGGCGAAATTATTGTCGCCTGACCAGCACGCGCATATACCTTGAGCGCACCGCCCATCGTGTCGTCCACCACCATGGGCGAGTTGATGTTAATGAGTGATGTGGTGACGCAGTTATTGTCCACGAACTCATTGCCAAATACGAGCTTAGCCATTGCAACCGTGTCTTCGGCCCGTTCTGGCGCGGTCACAGATCCCATGAACGGTTTGTCTGAATATTTGATATGGGAATAGACCATATCATAATGACGCTTGTTCACCGGCACATCGACCGGCTCGCAAACTGTGCCCCCGGAATGGTGCATTGCCGGAGCCATGTAGGCGAGCTTCACGAAGTTCTGGAAATCCTCGATGGTGGCGTAGCGCCGGTTACCGTCGAGATCGCGCACAAAGGGAGGACCATAGACCGGCGCGAATACGGTGTTTTTGCCGCCAATCTCCACACTGCGTTCCGGATTGCGGGCATGTTGGGTGAACTGCTTGGGCGCCGTCTTCATCAGCTCCCGGCAGAGACCTTTTGGAAAGTGAACACGCTCGCCCTGGACGTCAGCGCCCGCGTCGCACCACATTTGCAAAGCTTCAGGGTCATCCCGGAATTCAATCCCGATTTCTTCCTGCACTGTATCGGCATTGGCCTCGATCAGCGCCATGCCTTCTTCGCCAAGGATCTCGTATTCGGGAATCTGACGCTTGATGTAGGTTAGCTGCTGAACTGTGCTGGACGTGCGCATGGCCCGCCGGCCTTCGGCACCGCCGCCTGACCGTCTGCCCCGCCGTCCACCGCGGCTCTCTGCCGGTGCTGAATCCTGTCCTGTATCCGCCATGACTTTTTACTCCGAGGTCGCAGGCTACATGCCTTGTAACTGCCCATGTCTGTAATCGTGATCCTTATTCACCCCGGGTGAATTGTGCGCCGCATGTGAAACGTCTTTCCATCGCTCAGATGCGACTCCTGAAAATTTCGTGCAAAGAATGAACCAACTTCAACACGCTAAAACGACAGAATGACGCTTGATAGCGACATAAAAAGTTTATTATATAAAATAATTATTATGTTGTTAAGGTGTGCCGATGACTTGTCTTTCGCAGCGGGCCTGGACAGCCGCACAAGATGCGTCCCCGATCGAAGTATCTTTTGAGTTTTCCCTTCCGGCCTCGGAACAGGCATTCGAACGGTTGAAAAACACAACAGCTCGAACCCTATTCACCCCGGTTCCTTTCGGTAACCTGCGGAGCGGGAGGAACGGATGATTTGAGCACTGACAAATCGTTCCAGGTCATCCAGATCCTGCGTCAGCAAGTGGGTACCAATCTCGCAGCGCATCTTACTTGTGTTGGCCGCAGCCGGCGCGAGATTAACCAGCGCGTCCGGGAATACGCCGCTGCCGGGATTCGCCGCATAGTCGCCTTGCGCGGAGATGCTCCTGCCGGAGAAACGTTCAAACCTCTCACCCCCGTGGTTATGCCAACGCGGCTGAACTTGTGGCCGGCATTCGCAAGATAACCGATCTGGATATCTCGGTTGCAGCCTATCCGGATTCGCCGTCGAGAACCGTGGATATCTTCAATCTGAAACAGAAGCTCGACACAGGCGCTAACCGGGCGATCACACAATTCTTCTTCGACAACGATATTTTCATCCAGCTTGTGGTGGACGCCCGGGCTGCAGGAATCAGCCAACCACTCATTCCAGGTATCTTGCTGATTGATGACTTCGCGAAGCTGAAGAACTTTGCTGCCCGTTGTGGCACGACGATTCCGGACTGACTCCATGCGCGGTTTGCCGGTCTTGAAAATGATCCCGAACCCCCCCGTCTGGTGGCAGCAAGCGTCGCAGTGGAGCAGGCCTCGAGTTGATGGCAGAGGGTGTCAGCAAGTTCCATTTCTTCACACTCAACAAGTCCGATCTCGCTGTCGCCGTGTGCCGCAGTCTCGGATTGGCGTCCGCTCAACTCTCACTCAGGCAGCGTAAGCCGGTCAACTCAGCATCGCGGTCGCAATCGTCATCTCTGTTGTCGCAGATGCTTACTCATTTCCGCGGTCAAATCCGCCATAAGAGCGCCAACTCAACGCCCTTCAACTGGATTGAACAGAAATGCCTCAACTGACTATTGTCTATTGGCGCGACATGCCTGCGCAGGTCATCGTCAAGGCTGGCCGCAAAAAAGAAAACCGTAAACTCGATGAACGCTTCGAGCAGGCAATCGATATGGCTGCAATGCGATCTGGTGTGTCAGAAACCGACGCTTATCTCGAAGAGTGGCGCCGGGCGAATTTCAAAGTGGACGGTGATCTCGCTGAAATCGCCGATGCCACGCAAAAGTCCATAGAAGCAGAATATGATCAGGATCGCCTAAAGGCGCTGATCGCCAATGGTGGCCACGCAACGGCCTGAATCCAAAGACCTCAAACCTGGAAAGAACCAACCTAGATGACCGAAACAGTCGTTGCCTCAGCCACAAAGGAAGTGGTGCTGGGCTTTGATCGTCCCTTCCGTGTAATCGGCGAACGGATTAACCCGACCGGCCGCAAGAGGCTGGCCGCTGAACTGGAAATGGGCGACTTCTCAACCGTTGAGAAGGACGCACTGGAACAGGTGGCTTGCGGAGCCGACATCCTCGATATCAACTCAGGTGCCGTGTTCTCCAACAAGATGGCTGAAGATTCGCGTTATGCCGACAACAACTTTGTCGAACCGCCCCTGATGAAAGAATTGGTCGAAAGGGTTCAAGCCCTCACCGACGTACCGCTTTGCATCGACTCTTCCGTTCCAGGCGCATTGGAAAACGGACTCCAGGCCGCAAAAGGCAGGCCGCTTCTGAATTCAGTCACAGGCGAGGAAGAGCGGCTGGAAATGGTTCTTCCGCTGGTCAAAAAGTATGACGTCCCTGTCGTTGCTATTTCAAACGATGACACCGGCATCTCCGAAGATCCCGAAGTGCGCTTCGCAGTCGCAAAGAAGATCGTTGAGCGCGCCGCCGATTATGGCATTCCTGCCCACGACATTGTGGTTGATCCGTTGGTTATGCCAATTGGCGCCATGTCCACGGCGGGCCACCAGGTCTTTACGTTGATCCGAAAACTGCGATTGGAGTTGGGGGTTAACACGACTTGTGGTGCATCCAACATTTCGTTTGGTCTGCCTAACCGGCACGGCATCAACAACGCATTCCTGCCCATGGCGTCCGCATATGGCATGACATCGGCGATCATGAATCCGGTCCAACTGGCTGCAAGTGAAACCAGGATTGCCGAGCGGGTGGACGAGCTTGGAACCCTCGGTATCGTGATCCCCGAAGGTATTGACCTCGCCGCATTGGTGCCGCTTATCGGACTTGGAGCTACGAAGGGAACACCGTCCAAGGAGATCGAAGCAATTAAGGCTGCGGATTTCCTTTTGAATCAAGATCCATCCGGCAGTGCCTGGATCAAATTCAACAAAGTGCCGGCAAAACCGGGCCAAGAAGGCGCGCGTGGCAACCGGGAAGGCCGCCGCCGCCGTAGAGCATAAGACAGAGTAGAGAGCAACATGAGTGACGGCGTGCAAACGAAAGAGGCGCTTGTCGTCTTCACACCTTCAGGCAAGCGGGGAACTTTTCCACATGGAACCCCATTGCTCTCTATCGCCCGCAGTCTTGGCGTAGATATCGATTCCGTTTGCGGCGGCCGCGCCATTTGCGGACGCTGCCAGGTCAATGTGTCGGAAGGCGAGTTTGCCAAACACGGCATCGTCTCCAGCGCGGCGAACCTGACAGATATCTCCAAGGGCGAAACCCGTTACGATGAAAAGCGCGGACTTGCAAAAGGCCGCCGCCTGTCGTGCCAAGCAAAGCTGATGGGCGACATCGTGATCGATGTGCCGCCTGAGAGCCAGGTACACAAGCAGGTCGTGCGCAAGCGCGCCGAAGCCCGCATCATTGAAATCGATCCGGTCACCAGCCTTCACTACATCGTGGTGGAAGAACCGGACATGCACAAACCGTCCTCTGATCTTGAGCGTGTCTACGACGCCCTGCGTGATCAATGGGATATTCCGCAGGTCACCTGCGACATGCGTATTCTCTCCGAGCTGCAGCTGGTGCTGCGCAAGGGCGAATGGTCGATCACGGTCGCGGTGCATAATCGGTTGCCAGGTGGTATTCCGCAGGTTGTCGGTATCTGGCCGGGTTTCCATGACGTGGCCTACGGGCTTGCAGTGGATGTGGGCTCAACCACCATCGCAGCCCACTTATGCAATCTTGCCGACGGCGAAGTGCTTGCGTCTTCCGGTCTCATGAACCCGCAGATCCGGTTCGGTGAAGACCTGATGAGCCGGGTCTCTTACGTCATGATGAACCCGGGCGGCGATGTGGAGATGACAGAAGCCGTCCGCGATGCCCTGAACGTGCTTGCGGGTCAGGTATCGGTCGAAGCCGGTGTTAACCAAGATAACATCCTCGAAATCGTCCTGGTAGGTAACCCGGTGATGCACCACCTGTTGCTTGGGGTTGATCCCGTTGAGCTAGGTGGAGCGCCATTTGCCTTGGCTACGGGAATGGCTGTGACCCGCCCCGCGCGCGAGCTGGATCTGAAGCTCAATGGCGGCGCGCATGTGTATGTGCTGCCCTGCATTGCTGGTCACGTGGGCGCGGACGCTGCGGCTGTCATGCTTTCGGAAAGCCCGCATCTCTCCAACGAAATGACACTCATTGTAGATGTGGGCACAAATGCTGAAATCGTTCTTGGCAACAAACAACGTCTTCTCGCCTGCTCTTCGCCAACCGGGCCGGCCTTCGAGGGCGCCCAGATTTCCTCTGGTCAGCGCGCTGCACCGGGCGCGATTGAACGTGTTCGCGTTGACCCGGAAACGCTGGAACCTCGGTTCCGGGTGATCGGTTGCGATCTCTGGTCCGATGATCCGGGCTTTGTCGCCGCAACGGCCTCCACGGGCGTAACCGGCATTTGCGGATCCGGGATCATTGAAGTAATGGCCGAAATGTATCTTGCTGGCATTATCAATCAGGATGGTGTCGTTGACGGATCGCTTGCGGAAAATTCTTCCCGCATCCGCGCCAATGGCCGCACGTTCGATTATGTCATCAATGATGGCGAGCCCTTGATCACCGTGACGCAAAATGACGTTCGGGCAATCCAGCTTGCCAAGGCGGCCCTCTACGCAGGGACACGTCTTCTGATGGATCATATGGGCATCGACAGTGTCGAACGCATTCGCCTTGCAGGCGCTTTCGGCAGCCACATCAATGTGAAATACGCCATGATCCTTGGCCTCATCCCGGACTGTGCTCTGAACAAAGTCGAGTCTGCCGGCAATGCGGCCGGCACTGGTGCACGAATCGCCCTGTTGAATTCTTCTGCCCGTGATGAAATCGAACGCGTGGTGCGGGAAATCGAAAAGATCGAAACGGCCGTTGAACCAAAATTCCAGGACCACTTCGTGGAAGCCATGGCCATCCCGCACAAAACGGCAAGCTATTCAAACCTGACCAAGGAAGTCACTCTTCCCCCCATCAAAGAAGTCAGCTCACCTGACAATGAAGACGGCGAAGGCGGCGGCAGACGGAAGCGGCGACGGCGCGGATAAGCTGGGCGACCTTTCAGGGTTTGGGGTCAGGCCGATGGGTCTGTTTGGTCTTAACTGCGGGGCTTAAGAGGGAAATGGGCTCGGTTCGGCTTCGCGTCATCGTGAACGATACAAAGAGCTTCCGGTTTTTCCCCAAATGAGCCTCTGGCGCCTCGCCAAGCAGATTGATCGCCCGGGTGGCTACCAATTTAACGCGCAACTTTTTACTCTGGCGTTACATCGCAGACATAGGCCTGTAAGGGGACCGACCCGCTTACCGGATCGACGGTATCGTGACTGATGATTAGATTAAGGGTCATGCCTAGCTGAGGGGATTTTATCTGAGGTAATACCAATGGCGTGATTGATTGTCTCTCAGGCCTTTTCAACCCGGCTGCACTCTGGATCCATGCAGACAAAGGAGGAGTTCCGATGTCTGCAACTGCTGGCGGTCGTGATGACTATGATGCTTCGCCCTTTCGCGGCCTTGCCAGGACGAGCGAAGGTCTCCGTCAGGCCCGGCGTTTGCTTTCGCTTGCTTGTGTTCATGACGGGATGAGCCGGGCGGATGCGGCGAAGGGGGTGGAGGCACCGGTTCAACGAAGCCGGGCCCGAAGGGCTGTTCGACCGCCGGGTCCCGCAGCCCCGATGGCTGAACTTGCTGAGATCATCGAGCCCGGCCCCTGCCTTGAGCATGACGCTTGAGCACGACAGGGGATCCGCTGGAGACGACTTGACCTTCAACGGGGGAGCGAAGACCGGTTCGGTGTTGTCTCTGACGAGAGGACCCTCTCCAGGCTGCCTGCAGCGCCCGGCTTTTCCCGCATCACCGGGCGCCCGCAACACCCGGGCCTCATGAAGGCTTTCAAAAAGACGTCCCCCAAAGCCTTGCCTCCCCTTTGAACCACGGTCCGGCAGACAAGCCGGTCGAGGTCTGGGTTCAGGATGAGGCCCGCATCGGCCAGAAGACCGGCCGCGTCCGCATCCGGGCGCGCAAGAGGACGAGACCGCGATGGCCGGCCGATCAGCGTTACAAACCAGCCTGCCGGTGCGGCCCTGATGATGCCATGCTGCCATGCTGCCATCGGCGAACACTGAAACAAGGAACCTGCCTCTCAAGGAGATCAGCCGGCCCGTTGCAAAAGGCGCTCAGGCGGCCGTCCTGATGGACCGCGCGCCGGGGCACACATCCGGCGAGGTGAAGGGGCCGAAGACCCTGACCCTGATCTTCCTGCCCGCCAGATCACCGGGCCTCAATCGGGTCGAGAAGGTCTGGCAATCTCTTCGGGAGAACGGGCACTCCAACCGCCTCCTTGAAGATCAGGCAGACGGTCTTGCCGCCGGATGTGATGCCTGGACCCGGCTCATGAAAGAACCAGGGGCAATCAAATCAGGCGCATCTCGCGAGTGGACCCAAAACGGCCAAACCTGAGGGCCGTTAGTATTAATCTCGTGTCGATCTTCGGATCGCTGCTGGCGATTCTGGTTTTGGGTGAGGTATTCCAGCTTTACCACGCCGTCGCATTGGTGCTGGTGATCGGAGGAATTCTGCTGGTCCAGAGGTTGGCGCAGAAAAAGATGCTTAGTCAGGGTCCTTTGCGTACACTTCGAACTTGTCTTTGTCGAACACTAGGGGCTGGGTCACGCCACCTGCCGCTAGCGGCACCGATTGAACTTCAGGAACCTCCAGCATGTTGGTCCAGACCCGGTTGAGGATCAGGAACTCGTTTGGCAGGTCAATCTCTGCCAACAGAGCGTTGCGGATTTGCGGGACGAGAAAACAGTCGGCCAGTGAGATCTCGTCGCCCACGGTGAACCGGCCAGAGCAGTTCTTCAGGATCAGTTCAATGGCGCCGAACTCGCGGCGGATGAAATGCAGGCGCAAGGGATGTGCTGTTGGCGGGGCCTTGACCATGCCCCATTCGCCCATGGCCTGGATGATAAACGGGATGTTCTGATAGGGCTGTACGTCGGCGGCAATAATCCACATGATCCGCCGCGCCTCGGCTTTTGCCCAAGCGTCGTCGGGCAGAAGGTGCTTGCCTTCGCCAGCGACCGTGTCTTCCAGATATTCGATGATCGGCCCCGTCTGGGTCATCTTGCGCCCGTCCGGGAGCAACAGGATCGGCACGCGACCTTCCGGATTGAAGGCCGTAAGATCGGTTGTGCCCACCTTCTCGGTCTCCACATCACCCTCGGGCATGGTGAAGACCAGGACCCCGCGATGGTCAGTTTCCAAACCGGTCGACACCAATTCCACCTTGTCCTGCGGAATGCCCCTGCAAGCCAGATACAGCGTCACCCGCATGGAGGCGCTGGAGGCGGGGTGTAGAAGAGGCGGAGGGCTGAATTTGGCATCGCGCTAGTGAACTGTTTTGGTTGTTTCGTTGCTGGCAAACTCAAATTGGTCGTGCACTATTTCCTCCCGCTCCCATAGCCTGAGCGCTCTTTAAGATCGGTAGAATAGTCTCGCGGCTGCGCTCATTGTTGAAATATGCTGAAAGTATCACCAGCTGATCATCCAGCGCGGTATAGGACCGCATGACAAAGCGTGTTTCCTCATCCGGCTCGCACTCAATGAAATATAAAACGATAAGGCGTCCACTTCCAGTTCGATTGTTTCCTCAGGGCCATCATTCTCTATGCTGCCGGCATGTTGCCGTGCATTGCCGGGGCTTCCGTCTTCGCTGGCAACAGTGAAATGAAGCACCCGAATCGTCACATAGCCGAACCAGTAAAAAGTTCCGTCATCGTCTGATTCGAATTGCCAGTAACCCGGAATAGCGGCGGTCCAATTACCGGGTAGCGGACGGTTTAAGACGCGGCGATAGTAGCCGATTCCTTCTGGAATTGGTGTTGTTGCTAGGACTAGGGTTCCATCGGACAAATCTTTTAGCTCTCGAATTGCAGCCTCAGGCAAATCGATTTCCGGGTCGACGGCTTTTGCACTGTCGAAACAATAAAGTGCTTGTTCGTAAGGCAGTTGATCGCCATCTAGGGCCGGCGGACGCCACGGAACTTTCGTCCAGCAAATAACTTCGCCCGCCCGAAGCCAAAAGTGAGCGTCAAGCTCACGTCTTGGCCATGGGAACCAATCGTCAGCAAATTTGTCGAAGTCCTTGGGTGAACTGGATGTCATTTGCAAAAAGAATACGCTTGGCCAATAACCCCTCGGCCCTGCGATGTGCTCAGGGTAGCCGGCATCAGGTATAACCATTTCAGCAAGATCAACCGGCAAGCATAGTGCGTCTGGTTATGTGTCCGTGAAGTTGCAAGCTAGACCTGCAAGCATACGCAACCAGCCTTCCGTTTCTTCCGAAACTTCTTGCAGGTCTGGACACAGACGCCGATCAAAGCTTTCTCCCTCGTTGTCACAGTCGTGGTATGTCCAATGAAAACCACAACGAACTGTGAACCATTCAAAAAGATCGAACATAAATAGATGATAGCCCGGTCCGGCATTTGAAGTTCGGACGGAGGCAGTGATTGATTTATCTGATCTGCTGAACTCTACAGGTTACTCTGCTGGATGAAAGGTTAGCGACAGTTCCCTGTCCTCGGAGCGTTCTGCCGAGAAAAGCGCTGCTAGGCCTTCCTCAACAGAAAACTTCTGCGCCTCATTCGCAATTCTATCAAGAATGTCAGAACGACCCAGAATGGAACCCAACAAGCCAGTCTTTGGGATCTCTGATTTGAAACCAAGATCAATACCCATAAAGTATCCCCGAAATTTCAAATATCAGGGCATGACTATAGCTACCGATCTTTAGCCCCTCAAGCTCAGGTTAACCCTCCACAGAACTTCTGAATCCGCTGACAGGCTTCTTCCAGCGCTTCCGTTGATGTCGCGTAGGAGATCCGAAAGTGTGGGGAGAGGCCGAAGGCTGAGCCGTGTACGGCGGCGACGCCCTCTTCTTCCAGCAGCGCGGTTACGAAATCTTCGTCGGTTTTGATCTTCTTGCCGCCTTCGGTGGTTTTGCCAAGGCAGCCCTCGCAAGATGGATAGACGTAGAACGCACCCTCTGGCGTCAGGCAGCTGATGCCGTTTGCCTGGTTGAGCATGGAGACCACCAGGTCGCGGCGTTCCTTGAAGCTCTTGTTGTGCTCGGCAATGAAGTCCTGCGGTCCGTTCAGACCTTCCACGGCGGCCCACTGGCTCACAGAGCTTGGGTTTGACGTGGACTGGGACTGCAATTTCGACATGGCCTTGATGAGATGCTCCGGCCCGCCGGCGAAGCCGATGCGCCAGCCGGTCATGCAGTAGGCTTTTGAGACACCGTTCATGGTGAGTGTGCGGTCATAGAGGCCGGGCTTAACCTGGGCCGGGGTGGCGAACTTGAAATCGTCATACGCCAAGTGCTCATACATGTCGTCGGTCAGGATCCACACATACGGATGCCTCATGAGCACGTCGGTGAGCGCCTTCAGCTCATCGTGGCTGTAGCCGGCGCCAGTGGGATTGGATGGCGAGTTGAAGATGAGCCACTTGGTCTTTTCAGTGATCGCCGCTTCCAGCGTTTCGGGCTGCAGTTTGAAGCTTGTGCTCTGATCTGCGTTGGCAAACACGGGCGTGCCGCCGGCCAGCAGAACCATGTCTGGATAGCTCACCCAATAAGGGGCCGGGATGATGACTTCATCGCCCTCGTTGAGGGTTGCCATCAGGGCATTGAACAGAACCTGCTTTCCGCCGGTGCCGACGGTGATCTGGGAAGGGGTGTAGTCCAGGTCATTGTCGCGCTTGAACTTGGCGCAAATGGCTTCCTTCAATTCCGGGATGCCGTCCACGGCGGTGTAGCGGGTCTCGCCGCGGTTGATCGCGTCGATGGCGGCCTTCTTGATATTCTCAGGGGTCTCGAAGTCTGGTTCACCGGCACCAAGGCCGATGACGTCCTGACCGGCCGCTTTGAGTTCGCGGGCCAGTGAGCTGACGGCAATCGTTGGGGACGGCTTGATCCGCCCGATCGAGTCGGAGAGAAAACCCATGGGTCCAAATCCTTGAAGAATTATGAGTGTTAAAGGCGGCCTAAAATAGGCTTACCCGGCGATAAGGGCAAGGTGGCGCAGGACAAAAAACCCCATTGTGTACATTAGGCCGCAGGGCGTAACAGGCATCGCATGACAGATGAGATTCTTATTGCCGGTGCCGGCATCGGCGGTCTGGCTTCAGCGCTGGCTCTGGCCAAGTCCGGCAGGCGCGCGCGTGTCCTTGAGCAAGCGATTGATATCGAGGAGATCGGAGCGGGACTTCAGCTCGGGCCGAATGCGTCCGATGTGCTGGAGCAACTCGGTATAAACGAAGAGATCAACCAGCTGGCTGGCTTCCCGGAAGAGGTACGTATCCTCGATGGGGTGACGGGCAAGCGGTTGAACCGGGTGGTTCTGGATTCAGAGTTTGTTACCCGCTTTGGTGCGTCTTATAGAGTGATCCACCGGGGCGATTTGCTGGGCACCCTGTTGCGGGCCTGTGAGGCGCAGGACGCGATTGCCATTGAGACGGCGACGCTGGTTCAAAGCTTCTCTGACAACGGGACAAGCGTCGAGGTGCAGACCCGTAAGGGGGCCCGCACCGGTTCGGCCCTCATCGGGGCAGATGGCATTCGGTCTGCCGTTCGCGGGCAATTGCTGGACGATGGGCCGCCTGAAGATGCAGGCCATGCCATTGCACGGGCATTGATTCCGGCTGCTGACATGCCGCTGAAGGACAATGCGGTTTGCCTCTGGCTTATCCCCGGCGGACATATGGTCCACTACCCGGTGCGCGGCGGCGAAATGTACAATCTTGTCATAGCCTGGGATGGCGACTGGTCTGAAGTGGGCTGGAGTGCAAAGGCAACGGCCGTGGAAGTGGAAGCTGTGACTGCAAAGGCCGTGCGCCAAGTGCAGGATGTTCTGCGGGCAGCACCCTCCTGGCGCAAGTGGTCCGCAGCTGATCGTCCACCTAGCGAGAAATGGGGTGAGGGGCGCGTGACGCTTCTGGGTGACGCTGCCCATGCTGTGCTGCCCTACTTGGCGCAAGGGGCCGTAATGGCACTGGAAGATGCGGTGGTCCTGGCGAAGGAGCTGGGGACACAGCCAACGACTGAAGAGACTTTGCGTGCCTACGAAGCCGCACGCCAGCCAAGATTGAAGCAAATGCACGAGATGTGCCGCAAGGCCAGTATGGCCTATCATGCAACTGGCGGCTTTCGGATGATGCGCAATCTGATCCTGCGCACCATGAGCGGCAAGGCCTCCCGAAATCGTGTGGGCTGGATTTACGACTGGCGGCTCTGAGGTTCAGGTAAGCATTCAGCGCACATTCATTCTGGATCTGCGAACGTCTCCACTGTTCGAAGTGAGATCGATCAATCCGGAGAGGCTTCCTGATGCCTAGAAAGAAAAACAAGAAAGAGAATATTCCAGAGGTGGCGAATTCCAAATTTGGATTTGGCCCAAGCAAGCCGCGTTACCGTGTGGAACACTGCGGCCGTTATCACGATGCCTATGCGCACCACTGCACTGAGTGCCGCAAAGCACGCGGTGACGCAAAGAGAGTGCGATTGAACTACGACAAGTTTGCCAGGTGGCTTAACAACGGGCACCGCAAGGGTGTTCGCGATGATCATTATATGGACGATGACCGGGCGCAGTTTGGAGCGAGCACGGATAAGCTGATCGCTCTTAAAATGCGGCGCGCAGTCACGCTTGCCTCACGCCTCCGGCGCTCGGATACGTCCCCTACTTAAACTAAATCGCCCTCATCCCGGCCCTCCCCAAGGGAGGATGAGGGGGTTCCGATGTTTGTAAGCTGTCTCCGAGCTTAACCCGCTAAGCGATGGCGCCGAGGATCAATTTCGTTGTAGCTTGCGTCCAGGCATCCAGCGTGAGAACGGTGCCAGATGACCAAGAGTTACGACTACATCATCGTTGGTGCCGGGTCTGCCGGGTGCGTGCTGGCGAACCGGTTGTCGGCCGATCCTTCCTGTTCTGTGTTGCTTATTGAAGCGGGACCATCTGATCGGAATCTCTTGACGGGTTGGCAGCTCAGCATGCCGGCCGCTCTCACGCATCCATTGAACTCAAGGCGTTTCAACTGGTTCTACGAGACCGAACCGCAAGAGCATCTGGGCGACCGGAAGCTTTACTGGCCCCGCGGAAAAGTGCTCGGCGGATCTTCCTCGATCAACGGCATGGTCTGGATCCGCGGTCACCCCTGGGACTATGACAACTGGGCAGCTCAGGGTCTCCCCGGCTGGAGCTGGCCTGAGGTCCTGCCCTATTTCAAGCGTTCCGAGCGGCGTAACAAAAACGTCTCGGTTTACCGGGGTGATAATGGGCCTGTTGGCGTCACCATTGGAGAATATCCCAATCCTTTGTTCGATGCTTATATCGAGGCGGGGGTGCAGGCCGGATTTCCACACACGACCGACTTCAATGGTGCGCACTTTGAAGGTTTTGGACGTTTCGATATGAACATCGCGGACGGGCGGCGCCAGAACTCCTCACACGCCTATCTCAAACCTGCTCTCGCCCGCAAAAATCTCACTGTCATGACAAGCACGCTCATCTCCAGGATTCTGTTCAAAGGATCGAGGGCGCAAGGTGTGGAGATTGCGGGCGCCAAGATCAAGGCTCGGCAAGAGGTAATTCTCTGCGGGGGCGCCGTGAATTCGCCGCAGACCTTACTCCTCTCCGGAATCGGAAACGGGGATCACCTCAAGGCTCTCGGTATTCCGGTCGTTCAGGATCTGAAGGGCGTGGGTCAGAACCTGCAGGATCACCTGAACACCTCCGTGAAAGTCGCCTGCAGTCAACCGGTTACGCTCTACAAGGCAAATGCCTTTCCGCAGAATGTGAAGATCGGGTTCGAATACATGTTGTTCAAGACCGGCCCGGGCGCAACGATGCACACCGAAGCCGGGGCGTTTTTTAAAACCAGGCCGGACATTACCGTCCCCGATATTCAGCACCATTTTATTCCGATCCTGGTTTACGACAACGGCCGAACCTGGCCGGATCAGCATGGGTTCCAGTGTCACATTTGCCCACTGCGTCCTGAGAGCACCGGGTTCATCCGCCTGCGCTCGATGGATCCGAATGAGCACCCGATCATTGATCCCAACGTGGCCGCAACCGAAGAAGACCGGCGCATGATGCGCGACTCGGTCAAACTCACGCGCGAGATTTTTGCGCAGGCGGCGATGAAGCCTTTTGTTGAAGCTGAATTGCACCCCGAACCCGGAGTGAAGACGGATGCGCAGATCAATGCCTATATCCGCCAGAGCGCAGCCACCTGTTACCATCCTGCGGGCACGGCGAAAATGGGGACGGACGCCCTATCCGTGCTTGATCACGAGATGTGCGTGCACGGTGTTGAAGGCTTGCGGGTGGTTGATGCGTCCGCCATGCCGGCCGTGGTCAGCGGCAATACGAACTGGCCAGTCACCATGATGGCCGAAAAAGCAGCAGACATGATTTTGGGCAACGCGCCGCCCCAGCCTGAATGGCTGCCGGTAGACGATTATGAAAGCCCGCCGCTAGTCAACAATCAACAGCCCGCGGGGGATTGACGAAAGGGTCTTGTGGCCAGTTTCCGTCACGATCACGGTCTCGCTCATGCCGATAGTGAATGCGCCGTAGCGCCTGAGGGCCGGTGGCATGTGAAACACCATGCCCGGTTCAAGTTCGCGGGTGACGCCGGTGTAGAGCGACAGCACACCACCTTCGCCCCAGTCCGGAGCAAAGGAGATGCCGATGGAATAGCCGGTACGCTTCTTGAAGCTCGCCGTGAAACCATGCCGGTCGATCACAGCCTGACAGGCCTCGTGCACCTGTTCGCAGGTGGCGCCGGGCCGGGTGGCGTCCAGGGCCGCTTGCAGAGCTTCAAGGCAGGCCTCGTTCATGGCCTTTACTTCAGAAGGCGGTTGCCCCACCCAAGCGCTGCGCATGAGCGCGGCGTGGTAGCGGTCATGGCATCCGGCCATTTCGAGGAAAGCGGGATCGTTGGCGCCCAGGACTGTGCGCCGCCAGGTGCCGTGCGGAATGCCGGTTCGGGTACTGGCAGACGCAAGAGGTTCCATGCCCACATATTCCGAACCTGCCGAAATCGCTGCGCTCATCATGGCTGAGACGAAGTCATTGTCAGAGTTACCTTCCCTGACCGCGGCCAGCCCCGCTTTCATGCCGGCATCAACATAGGTGGCTGCCTTCTTGATCTTTGCCAGTTCACGCGGAGACTTAACAACGCGCAAGGACTCAATGATGCCTGCTGCATCACCCAACGTATTCAGGTTTTCAAGCAACGCCTTGTAGATCGCAATCGGCAGGAACCAGCCACGTTCATCAATGGCAATGCGTTTGCCTGACCAGCCACGAGCCTTGATCAGGTTTGCGGTTTCTTCAGCCGGGTCCGCATTGTCTTGGTAGACCACAATATCGCTCACATAGGAATTGGCGATGAGGTTGCTGATCTCAAGTTGCCGGACCAAGAAAACCGGATCGGCGTCGGTCGGCAACAGCAGGGCCTGATAGGTGTAGTAGCCGGGGGTCTGTTGACCGGTGAGGTAGAAGATGTTCTCCGGCCCGGTGACGATCATGATGTCGATGACCGCGGCCGCCAGCGCTGCCCGCGCCTTGCCAACGCGGCTGTCCAGCTCCTCTCGGGAGAATACCGCCTCCTGGCCTGGCTGAATTGTAGACGCTGCTTCCATGATTCAGTTCCCGTTCTTGAGGAGGTCGTAGGCGATGTCCCGGTAGATCTGAGCGGCAAGTACCAGTTCGGATGCCGGTACAAATTCGTCCGGCTTGTGAGCGACCTCCAGCGAGCCTGGTCCAAGCACCACGCCCTGCGTGCCCACTGACCGGAAATGCACCAGATCACATCCGCCCTGGAAACCAGTGATCGGGGTTTCGTGCCCGTGATTGGCGAGGCAGGCCCGCTCGGCAGCTTCAACGACCGGATGATCCAGCGCCGTTTCGGTTGCCCCTCCGGTCGTTGGTTTGTAGTCGGCGATTTCCATTGGTGTTCCGGCTTGCTCTGCTGCGCGCGATACAAGCTTGGCGATCTCTGTGCGGACCTTATCTTCATTCTCGCCGGGAATTATCCGCCGGTCGAGCATAAGTTCTGTCAGCTCAGGCACCACATTGTCCGCATGTCCCCCATGGACCCGGGTAACAGTTAACGATGGATTGCCGACAAGATCGTGGTGCCGGCTCTTGATCCGCTGATGCTCGCGTTCCACTTCGCCCAGAAGCGGTGCCAGCTTGAGAATGGCGTTTACACCCAGATCCGGGGTACCGGAATGTGCTGTTGTCCCATGTATGTGCACGATGGGTCGCATGGATCCCTTGTGTGCCGCAATGGTCGTGCAGGAGGTGGGCTCGCCTATAACGCAGTAATCAACATGCGGATCAGACGCCGCGTAGTGCCGGGCGCCAATGCTTGCGACTTCCTCGTCACAAACGAAAACGCCCAGCAAGGTACCGGACCAATCCCCAGCTGCGTCAATCAGTTGCCGCATGGCCTCGAGCATGGAAACCAGCGGGCCTTTCGCATCACAGGCGCCACGGGCATAGAGCAGGTCGCCTTCCCGGCGCAGCGCAAACGGGTCAGATGTCCACCCTTCTCCAGCGGGCACAACATCCATATGAGTATTGAAGGCAAAGACTGGCCCAGGTCCGTTCTCGAATGTCCCGGTTACATTTACTCGGCCGGATGCGACTTCAGTTTCCTCAACAAGACACCCAAGGTTGGCCATTTGACCTACCACCCATCTTGCAGCTTCTGCCTCGTGACCGGGCGGATTCTCTGTGTTGAACGCGATCAGCTCAGCCAGCTGAGCAACCAGATGGGCTTTGTCAGGTTTGGAAAATGACGATGACATCGGAAGTGCTCACAGACTGAAGATTAGCTCGAAACGGTAGCTTTACCGTTCGTTGGCACGAACGCAAGCTTTGTGGGCTCTTACCAGTTTGGTCGCATCTGTTGTATTTTGAACGAATGTTCAAAATGAATATGAGCCTGAAAAATGTCCGAAGGTCGATTATCTGCCGGAAAGCCACCAGAACGCCTGGCTCTACCTAAGGGTCTTCCCGAACGCAGTGCTGACCTTCTACCCCGATAGCATCGGCTTCTATCAGGAGATTCCCGTCGCCCCGAACAGAACGATTCAACGGTACGGTGATTATATGTTGCCCGGTGCCTGCCGCAATCTGAAAGCCGCGAACGACCTCAACGGCCGGATCGATCGCGACACGGGAGAGGAAGATATCCAATTGACGATCTGGTCGTGCGAGGCCGCAGCGTCCAGCGGATATGACGGGATCATCCTGTCTGATCTGGAATATGGTGTGAAAGCCTACCATGATCAGCTGCGCGACGTTTTGCCTCTGATGAACCATAAGCAGGAGCCGGAACAGGGCACGCTTCGCGAACTGAACAATCAGTTCTGGTTCTCTGGCAAAATCGAGACCTGCCGGACAAATCCTGATGAACTCAGGCCGTCCGGATCGGGCCTGATCGTGTGAAATGTTTCGGAAATAACCCGGCCAGGTACTCCTGCACACAGGCAAGTGCATCGCGCTCGGAGAAAGCTTCCGGTGTCATGAGATAACTCATGCCCAGGCCATCATTCAGGCTCGAAAGACCCATGGCAATCTGTACCGGGTCCAGATTATACCCGCCTTCTTCGACAATCGCGCTGCATATTTCCTCAAGGGCCGTATCAAACGCTTCATCCGACCGGCCTGATATTGCCTGGTATGCCGGGCGGGATTGGGCCTCGGCGCGCAATGCCGCCCACGCGGCGATATAGCGAACGTTGCAGACCCTCGGATGGAAGTCTGCCTCCATCAAGGCCCAAAGCCGTTCGGCCGCCCCGGGTCCGCATTCCTTTAGGGCCGTGCGCCAGTGATCTTCGTAGTCTGCTGCCAGAAACTTCATGGTTTCCTCAAGCAGCTTCTCTTTGCTTTCAAAATGAAAGTTGGCGATCCCGCGTGACAGCCCCGCCCCTGCTGTAACATGCGCCATGGTTGTGCCGGCAAAGCCCCGGATCGATAAGGAGTCCAGGGTCGCTTCGATCAATTGGCGGCGGCGAACATCTCTGGACGCTTTTCGCGGCAAGGGCCTGTCTGTCTGAAGGGTGTCACTCATATCAATCTCTGAAATTCCCGGCGCAAGCCTAATGCTGTGCAAGGAAGGGGACAATCCTTATCTGAATAAGCGTTCAAAATGAATGGACAAAGGAACTTCCGCTATGCATATTATTTGCCGGATAATTTGAACAAACGTCTCCTGAGCAATGCGTGATCCCAGATATGACATCCTCTTCGAGCCGGTGAAGATTGGCCCGGTTACGGCAAAGAACCGTTTCTATCAGGTGCCTCATTCGTAATGGCATGGGGAACCGCTATCCGAACTCGTTGGCTGCCATGCGCGGTATCAAGGCCGAGGGCGGCTGGGCCGTTGTCTGCACTGAAGAGGCGGAGATTCATCACTCTGCTGATTTGAGCCCCTACAATGAAGGGCGCATCTGGGATGCGCAGGATATCCCGGCATTGGCCAGGATGACCGAGGCCGTGCATGCTCACGGCAGCCTGGCCGGCATTGAGCTGGTGCATGGGGGAAACAATGCAGTCAACCGGTTCACGCGAGACGCACCGTTGACACCAAGCGATGTGGTGATCGGCGGCTACGATCCTGTCCATGCGCGGGCCATGGACAAGCAGGACATTGCGAATGTGCGGCGTTGGCATCGGCAAGCCGCCTTACGGTCCCGCGAAGCCGGTTTCGACATCGTCTATGTTTATGCCGGCCATGACATGACAATCCTTCAACATTTTCTCTCCCGCCGCTGGAACCAGCGGACAGACGAATATGGGGGCAGCCTGGAGAACCGGGTTCGCCTTTTCCGCGAAGTCCTTGAAGACACAAAGGAGGCTGTGGGAGACACGTGCGTCATTGCGGTGCGCTTTGCTGTTGATGAATTGCTGGGGTCCGATGGGATCACAGCTGAAAACGAGGGCCGCGAAGTCATCGAAATGTTGGCCGAGTTACCGGACCTCTGGGATGTGAACATTTCCGGCTGGCCGAACGATTCGCAAACCGCACGGTTCTCTGAGGAGGGATATCAGGAGCCCTACATCAAGGCCGTGAAATCGCTCACCACAAAGCCGGTCGTTGGAGTGGGCCGCTATATATACGTCTCCAGATGCGATGGTGCGTGTCATCAAGCAGGGCACGATGGACATGATTGGCTGATTCTGTGGAAGAACACAGTGTTGCGCGAGCGCCTTTCTGATCAGGCTTTTTGCGTTTGCTGCGGTGCAGGAAAGCCCTTTGCTGATTTGCGCAGGTTTTGGGCGGTTGCGGCGCGCAGGAATTCATCATTTGCGCCGCAGGGGCCGGGTAATCGCAATCTGCCGAGGCCGAGGAGGCGTTTGAGGTGGGCAAAGAGCCTCTCGACCTTCTTTCCGAGTTTCATCGAGATGTCGTATTGGCGGGTCTTGGCTATTTCGCGGGCGACTTGGCGAGCGACTTGGCGGGCCTCTTCATGTTCTTCACGGGTGATCTTGCGGGCCTCTGCTTTCGGGCAGCCTTTTATCTTTGATGGGCAGGCCTGACAGGTGTGCTTCAGCGCCTGATACTTTGCGACGCCCTTGCCCGTCGGACCGCGGTTCGGATCGGAACAGTTCCGGCGCAACTGCTTTAGCGCTTCGCCTTCCGGACAGAGCTATTGGTTGTTCTCAGCGTCCCATTCGAAATCAGCACAAGACCCTGTGCCATCCTTGCGACTCGCCTGGTCGAGCCCTGGGATGTGGGGTTTGATGTCGCGTCTCACCAGCCAATCCAGCCTTGGACCTGATCCACAGGCGGCCGTCCGCAATAAGCTGCTCAGGATGGAGAGCAAATTTATCCTTGACCCGGTCTGACCTTGAGCGCACGCAGCCAACCTCAGCTTGTCGGATCGATCTGCTCGCCTCAACACCGACGATCACGCTGGGGTCAGTGTCAATCAGAGAGTTCGTGGAACAGGCAAAGATTGCAGGACCTTTACGGGCTGCTGTCCACTGACTGGACGGGTCGGAATGTGATGTGAACTCAGGCTCAACAGTCGTTGCTGCCCCAAAGGCGGCATCATCCAGGACTTCCAAATATGCCTTCACCGCACGGGGCGCCTCTCCTGGATCAATGGCGCTGCGATCCCACTCTTCCCCGGGCCTGGAGTTCTGTTTGTTGGCGTCGGCTTCAATCAAACCGCCATCCGCCGCAAAACGCTGACCGCTTGACAGACCGGCAGAAATGCACCGCGCTACGGTCATCTCGAAGAGGGGCCGCAGCAAATCACTGTCGCGGAACCTGCCATGACGGTTCCTGGAAAAAGTGCAATGATCCGGCACAGCGTCTGTCAGATCGAGACGACAGAACCAACGATACGCCAAGTTCGGATGCACCTCTTCGCAAAGCCGCCGCTCTGACCGGACCCCCAGGCAATACCCGACCAGCAGCAGGCGGATCAGCACCTCGGGATCAAGTGAAGGACGACCAGTATGACTATAGAAATCCGCCAGATGCCCACGGAGGCTGCTGAGATCAACAAACCGATCTATTGAGCGCAGAAGGTGATCTTTCGGTACAGGATCCTCAAGCGAAAACTCATAAAACAGCGCAGCTTGTGCTTCTTTCTTCGGTCCTGACATCGCCATCAAACCCCTCCAGCAATACAAGAATTGAAGCAGCGATCAGCACACCAAGCAAGAAGAGTTTTTCAACAAAATTGGCCAATCTCTCCATGACAATGGATTTCGGTGCATCCACCTGGAATGGTTCAATGTTCAATATGAACCATATCAACAAGGAAGATGCGAATATCCAGATGAATGCGACAAACTGGAACTAGGTGCCTGTCGACGGTTCCATTGTCCCCGCGCCGACACCGGAGCCAGCAGAACATCCGTCATTGCCTTTGGATGCGAGCATGCAGGGTGTGATCAGTAGATCCGATTTCCACGGGATCATGCGCATTACCAACCAAGGCAATCCCGGATACGAGATCGACAAGTCGGCGGTTGTCGATAACTTCTTCGGGCCAAATGGCGAAGACGTAGCAGGTTCCATCGGCTTCGACGGCATCAAGCCGAGCGGCGGAAACCGCGCAACTCTTTAATTCCGGGGTGGATTCATCGCCACAAGGTAAATTCCGGCGGAACTGGGTTTAGTTTGTAAGCGTACACGAGTGTTTTCGTGATCATTCTGAGAGACAGGGTAACCGGGTGCGGCTCCATACGCTTGCAAATCTGGCCAATACGGCCGCGGCAATAGTCCTTGCCGCGGTTTTTACGTCGTCATATGCCGCTGAATCGAACGACCAGAGCAGCGAGCCTGAACACGAGCCCTCATGGGCACAAAGCTCTCAGCACTGGAGCACAAATGAACGGCTGAAGTTGCAATACTTCACCAGCCTGATCGTCACAAACCAGCTTGATCTGCTGGAAGAGAAAATGGCCCGCCATCCTCTTCGCGGCAAGTTTGCCGAGCAAAGAACCCGGTTTTTACCGCCGCGATTCTCAGAAGGTGCGGCAAACGAAAAGCAGCCGTGCGCATATATCGTGAAATTCTTGCTCAACAGCCTCATTTGGAGAAAGTCCGCGCGGAACTGGCCGCTACTCTCTACGAGATGAAAGACGACGATGCGGCCAAACACCATTTGAACCGGCTCTTGTCGAGCAACGCGAATGATAGGGGCCATGAGGTCTTGAAGAACCTCCTTGATCATATTGAACAGCGCCGCCCCTGGCAGTTTGGCGGCTATTTTACGCTGGCGCCAAGCACCAATTATAAAAAGGGATCGCGGCACAAGACCGTTGCGGTTGGCCCGTTCAGCTTCAATATCGAGAACCGGGAGGAAAGCGGTATTGGCCTGCGCGGTGGTGCATATGGTAGCTATACGCACCGTTTCAAAAAGGGCTTCTCAGCCATTGCCGCCAGTTCAGTGGCCCACAGCGAATACCCGGACGACAATTTCGACGACACATAGCTTTCGGGTAATATTGAGCTGAGAAAATCTCACGACCCGGCATATCTGGGGGTCGCCGTAACGGCCTCCCGTCGCTGGCTTGGCGGGGAAGGCCAATCGCATTCCGTAGGCCCTCGCATGACCTTGAAGCACCCGGTTACCCGCCAGGTCATGCTTCGCACTACGTTCGACTATCAGGAGAAGCAGTATGATGACGCCACGTACCTGAACGGCCACGACTTCAGCCTCAACATACACACCACGATTGACCTTGGGCCCGACAAGGCCCTGTTCCTGATCAATGGCGGTACGCGCTCCAAGACGAGGCTCGACCATAACGATTACTGGTCAGGATATGCCGGGCCTGGTTACTATAGGAGTGGCCGCTTGGCATCACGACCTACACTGAAGGCCGATTCAGCCACTACTATTACGACGGCAACTATCCCAACAAATCCGCACCCCGGCGGGACCAACGCTTCTCCTTCGTTGCATCTATCACCAAGCGCGACTGGAACTTCATGGGGTTTGCTCCAAAGATCGAATATTCAATGACCCACGGGATCTCAAATGTGGAGTTCTTCGAGTTTACAGAACACGCAACAAATTTGACCGTGACCCGGGATTTCTGATCACGCAGCCAGATCTCATCGCTTATAGTGGTATCTATGCACCGTGAACCTGCCGCCATCGCCGATTTGTTTGACCAGCCGGTCCTGCCGGAACCGTTCGAGGACTGGTTCGCCGCAAGAGGTTGGGCACCTCGCAGGCATCAGCTGGAGCTACTCTCTCATGCGCAATTGGGAAAATCCGTATTGCTCATTGCGCCAACAGGCGGCGGCAAAACGCTGGCCGGGTTCTTGCCCAGCTTGCTCGAACTGAACGACGAGGCAACCGGCAAGCGCAAACTTGCAGGCGTCCGCCGTGGACCGCATACACTCTATATATCGCCGCTCAAGGCGCTTGCCGTCGATGTGGCCCGGAACGTTGGGACACCAATTGCCGAGACGGGACTGCCCATCCGCGTGGAAACACGCACCGGCGACACGCCCCAGTCAAAACGCGCGCGCCAGAAGCACAACTCACCCGACATTCTGATGACGACGCCTGAGCAGATTTCGCTTCTACTGACAAATAAAGAAGCCGAACACTATTTTGCCGGGGTGAGATTTATCATCTTCGATGAGCTGCATGCACTGAGCTCGTCGAAACGCGGTGTCTTGTTATCGCTGTGCCTGGCGCGCGTTCTCAAACACGCACCAGCCACTGTGCGGATCGGGCTATCGGCAACTGTGGCCGAACCGGATCGACTTAGGGCCTGGTTGATGCCACAGCGTATGCGCTCCCAACCGCAATTGTCTGAATTTGTCCAGGGAGAGGCTGGTGCGGTGCCGCAAATCTCCATTCTCAAGTCGGAGGAGCGCATTCCCTGGTCAGAGCACACAACGCGATATGCGATGGCCGATGTTTATGGCGCTATCAACCAGCACAAAATGGTGTTGATCTTCGTCAATACGCGCTCACAGGCAGAAATGACGTTCTAGGGGCTGTGGGCCATCAATGAGTTGAACCTGCCAATCGCATTGCACCACGGTTCGCTGGACAAGACGCAAAGGCGAAAAGTCGAAGCCGCCATGTCGGCCGGCAAACTTCGCGCCGTTGTGTGTACTTCAACGCTTGATTTGGGGATCGACTGGGGCGATGTGGATTTGGTCATCACTCTCGGGGCACCCAAAGGCGCCAGCCGCTTGATGCAGCGCATTGGCCGGGCGAATCACCGCTATGATGAGCCCTCCAATGCCCTGCTCGTGCCGTCAAATCGATTTGAGTTCCTGGAATGCTAGGCTGCGCGCGAGGCCGCGGTTGGCAATCATCAAGACACGGAAGTTCCGGCGGAATTGAAGCTTGATGTGCTGGCACAACACATCCTCGGGATGGCCTGCGCCGATTCATTTGATGCCGCCAAACTGCATGCGGAAATCGCTTCAGCTTACGCTTATCGAAAACTCACCTGGGAGCAATTCGAGCAGGCGCTGGATTTTGTTTCGACCGGCGGATATGCGCTCAAGACCTATGATCGCTTTGCGAAACTGCGCAGGGGTATGGATGGACTATGGCGCCTTTCGCACCCGAAGTTCGGTCAGCAATACCGGCTGAATGTGGGCACGATTGTGGAAGCGGTCATGTTGAAGGTGCGGCTCGTGAGCAACCGCCGGAACCGGCCGCTTGGCCGTGGCGGGGAAATCCTGGGGGAGATCGAAGAAACGTTCATTGATCAACTGGCACCAGGGGATACATTCTTGTTTGCCGGGCAAATTCTGAGGTTCGAAGGTATCAATGAACTTACTGCCTTGGTGAGCAGCTCTAACGCCGAAGACCCTCAAATTCCTGCTTATATGGGTGGCAAGTTTCCGCTCTCGACCTATCTGGCCGACCGGGTCCGCGCCATGCTGGCAAACCCGAAGGACTGGCAACGCCTGGATCCTCAGGTGAGCGACTGGCTCACCATGCAGAAAATCAAATCTGTATTGCCAAGGCGCGATCAGATGCTGATCGAAACATTCCCACGAGGCCACAAGCACTATCTTGCCTGCTATCCTTTTGAAGGGCGGCTCGCGCACCAGACCTTGGGTATGCTTCTCACGCGGCGGCTGGAACGGGCGCGGGTGCGGCCACTAGGTTTCGTTGCGTCCGAGTACGCACTTGCGATCTGGGGTCTGCGCGATTTGAGCCTGATGACCGAATCAGGCCATCTATCCCTTGCCCGGCTGTTTGAGGAAGACATGCTGGGCGACGATCTTGAGGCATGGCTGGCAGAATCGAGCCTGATGAAACGAACCTTCAAAAATTGTGCGATTATCTCTGATCTGATTGAAAAGCGCTTCCCAGGGCAGGAGAAGTCAGGTCGACAGGTCACGTTCTCTGCCGATCTGATCTACGATGTGTTGCGGGAACATGAGCCCGATCATTTGCTCCTGAAAGCTTCCTGGGATGACGCAGCGACGGGTCTATTGGATATCCATCGGCTTGGCGGGTTGTTGAAGCGGGTTAAGGGAAAAATTGTACATCAGCACCTCGATCAAGTGTCTCCGTTTGCCGTGCCTGTAATGCTGGAAATCGGCAAGGAATCGGTTTATGGCGAGGCAGATGAGAGTTTACTTGCAGAAGCTGAAGCCATACTCGCCGGAGAGGCCATGAACGGTGCCTGAAGCCATACGCAGAACCAGCACCGATGAACCGGGACGTGAGCCTATCCGTCTCGGGGACTTGCGCCTGATCCCCGATTTAAGCGGTGCACTCTGGCTGCCCGATCAGCGTACTTTACTGGTGGCCGATTTGCATTTCGAAAAGGGCTCTGCGTTTGCGGCCAAGGGTGTGTATCTGCCGCCCTACGACACCGCCTCAACGTTGACCATGCTTGAACAAGCAATTGCATGCTACGCACCTGACCACATCATTTCGCTGGGCGACAGTTTTCATGATGACACGTCCCGGGAACGGATGAGCGCTTCCGATATAGAGCGTATCCGGGTCATAACATCCTCAACTTCATTCACCTGGCTTACCGGAAATCACGACACCAACCCGCCCGAAGATCTTGGCGGTGTGATTGCAGAAAACGAGCTTGTTGAAGGCGTTGAGTTGCGGCACGAACCTACTAACGGTTTATGTTTCACTCCCGAAATTTCCGGCCATTTGCATCCGGTAGCCGCGGTGGTTCGCCGGGGCAGACGCTTGCGCCGCCGCTGCTTTGTCGGCGACGGCACACGCCTGATCATGCTGGCCTTTGGAGCCTTCACCGGTGGGTTAAATGTGATTTCTGAGCCGTTCCACCCAATCTTCCCGGGTGGCAAATTCTGGGTCTGGATGCTCGGACGGGAGTCCATCTACAAAATTCATTCCCGCCATCTGCGGGGCTAGATCAGATCCAGCCTTGCCTTCATCGACGGATGATACCGGCAAAAATATCCCGCATTCATCCCTTCAGCTACTTCGATAGTGTGGCTGGCATCCTTGTCGAGATGGCCTGTGTCCCAGCTACCATCGACCGAAGTGGCCGTGTGCGGCACGATATCGCGATTGGTCTAGGTGATCTTGTCGCCCGGTCTAACGGTCAGAACGGCAGGGGAAAATCTGAACTTCATGATTTCCACTTTGTGTTATTTCCCAGCCATCGCCGAAACACTGCAGATTGAGGGAAGGATTGTGGTCGCGATTACGGCCACAAAACCTCGCAGAATGGTGCGTCGTCGCATCCCTACTGAACCGCCTTGACCATCATCTGGGCATGTTTCTCATGAGCTTCGAAGATTTCATTGCCCTGAATGAACAGCGCCTTGACTTCCTTGTTCTCAATGTTCGGAATGAAGGTCTCACCGACGAGCTTGACCACTTCCTGATGGTAGGCAAGTTCGTTTTCAGCGTAATGTTTGTCGAACGCTTTGCCGCGCAGCTTGGCCATTTCATCAATGAGCGTCTTTGAACGCTTCACCAGGAATTTGCTCATAAAATTGTCTTGCGGCTGAACCTTCAATTTTTTCAGAAGGACGAGAGCCAGATTGTTCACCGTCGTATGATCTCGGATCATACTGTTCGCGAACTTGTGAATCTCAGGGTCTTTCGAGATGGCGAGGGCCAGTTGTTTGAGTTTCATGATCAATTCTCCTGTGATGTGTGAACAGGACGAGTTGATAAAACGACTATACCGGGATGATGAATGACCCGTCGTCCGGCAATTTTGATCAATCGTCCTGGAAACTTCACAAGTCCGAACGCAAGGCCTAAACAGAGCTCATAAGGCATTGTCACGGTAACTCGTCGTCGAAGCTATGACGTGCTATCCGAGACTGATGGGCACCATATCTTATTGTCGTCATCGCTTTCCCTCAAAAATCATTCAGCATGCGGTTTGGTTGTATTTCCGGTTTCCACTCAGCTTTCGCAATGTTGAGAACCTTATGGCTGAGCGTGGGGTCGATGTTTCATACGAAACAGTCCGGCGTTGGGCACTGAAGTTCGGATTGGATTATGCCGGCAGGTTGAGGGGAAACACGCACGCGCTCCGACGGTCGGTGGCACCTGGATGAGATGTTTGTCTCCATCAACGGCAAACGAATGTATCTGTGGCGGGCGGTAGATAGCGAGGGCGAAGTGCTTGATATTCTGGTTCAATCGCGCAGAAACAAGAAAGCCGCGCTCAAACTGATGCGCAAATTGCTGAAGAAGCAGGGCTATGTGCCCTGCGAAGTAGTGACTGACAAACTCCCGTCTTACGGGGCAGCGTTGAGAGATCTCGGCATGCAGGACAAACACGTCACCAGAGGGCGAAGTAACAACAGGGCGGAGAATTCCCATCTTCCGGTTCGGCAGCGCGAGCGACGAATGCTACGGTTTAAGTCTGCTGGATCTGCGCAGCGTTTCCTCTCCATTCATTCCGCGATCTACAATGTCTTCAACGTCCAACGCCACCTGATTTCATGAAACGCGCTTCGCCAGTTCCGAGGCGAGGCGATGAACTCGTGGCAGACGGTGACCGCCGCCGCTTGACAGGCGAGTACTTAGGAAATTCGTGCGACCGCTGTTCTTTAACGTGTCAGCACCGCCGTGATCGTCCCCGGAGAGTCTGCAAATATTGTTGCGCGATTCAATCCTGGTGCAAGCACTAGGCTTCCGCTCCTTGTGACCACACCCCTATCCGGCTGGTTCACTTGCGCTGGTGAACGCGGAACCGGGATCGCGATTGCCATATCGGTCGCAAAAGAGATCTCAAAGATCTTGCCTGTGCTGCTCGTGATGTCCACAGGTCACGAACTCGGCTTTTATGGCGCGACCAGATTTGTGGAGTCGTTTGAAGAGGAAGTTTCTGGTGTGCTGCATCTGGGATCGTGCCTCGCTGAACGAAATGCACAGATGCGGTCGATCAGCAATCTTTCCGGTAAGCGATTTGACCAATTGACCAAGGCGCTTGATTTCGAAGGGGTCGAACCAGAGCAGCCTGGCAATCCGATGGAACCAGCAGAATGGATCGGCGAATCGGAACTTTGGGCCCCTCGGGGGGTCCCCATGATTTCAATTGCCGGCACGTCAAGGAATTTCCACACCCGTAAAGATATCCCTGAAAACGCCACGGCACCGGAGCTGTTGGGGAAAATGCAGGCTTGCGTCACTGAGGCCGCCGGGGCATTGATCTCCCAAAATCACAACGGATTTCAAAGATGACGCGTCTCAAATTGCACTCCGAACACGTTCAAGACACTTGGCTCGATGCCTATGGACATCTCAATGAAGCCTACTACCTCGTGCCATTCAGCAATGCGACCTGGAAATTGCAGGACCATTTCGGTATTGGTGTTGACTATTTCAAAGAAACCGGCTGCGCGATCTACACGGTTGAAACACACATGCGCTATCTCGCAGAAGTCCGCGCGCCTGCTGTGACAGAAATTGAAGGATTCATCATTGCTTCGGATCCGAAACGGATCTGGTTTGCGCATGAAATGCTGGTTGAAGGCATTATTCGCGCCACTGCCGAATTCATGGTACTGCATTATAATACGAGAGAGAACAGAACTGCCGCTATGCCGGATGATGTGCAAATTGCTCTCGAGAATGCCCGTCTTGCCGATCGGCCCAACTGGGCAGGTCGCAGTATCGGATTTAACAAGCGTTAGACACCGGGTTTCGAACTCATCACTGGTGAAGGAAATTTAGGCTTTCCCTTATCGCCGAATCTATTGCAGACTGGCGGACAACAAGAAACGCGACAAGCGCTCATGTGGGTAGGGGAGTTGAGGCATAGATGGGTAAACTCGTCACACTGATCATTCAGCGTCTCGCGCTAGGTCTCTTGACGCTATTGGCTGTGTCGTTGATCATTTTCCTGGGCGTGGAATTGCTGCCCGGTGATATCGCCACAGAAATTCTGGGACAAGACGCGCTGCCGTCGACGGTGGAAGTTTTCCGCCGGGAGCTCGGTTTGGATAAACCACCGCACATTCGTTACATCGACTGGGTAATGGGTGTGATGCAGGGAGACTTCGGGACGTCCTTTGCCAACCAGCGTGAGATTTCCGAGCTTATTGGTTTCCGCCTTGCGAACACACTGTTCCTGGCGCTTATGACCGCCTGCATCGCCGTACCATTTTCACTGGTATGCGGCGTTCTGGCAGCTCTGTATCGCAACTCACTTTATGACCGCGCTATCAACACCTTCACGTTGACATCGATTTCCTTCCCCGAGTTTTTCATCGCCTACATCCTTATCATCCTGTTTTCGCAACAGCTAGGATGGTTCCCGAGCCTTTCGAATGTGGATGCGAATATGCCTTTGTGGGAACGGATCTATAAGTGTCTGCTGCCAGCAGCGACTATGACACTTGCTGTTTTCGCCCACATGATGCGGCAAACGCGGGCGGCAATCTTGAATTTGCTCGCCAGTCCCTACATCGAAATGGCGAACCTGAAAGGCCTGCAACGTTTCCGCATTATTGCGCATCACGCCTTGCCTAATGCCTGGGCGCCGATTGCAACTGTTATCGCACTGAACCTGGCCTACCTGGTTGTGTCGGTGGTGGTTGTTGAAGTGGTATTTGTCTATCCTGGCCTTGGCCAGTTGATGGTTGACAGTGTGATTGTGCGCGACCTACCTGTGGTGCAGGCTTGCAGTCTCGTTTTCGCAGCCACTTATATTCTGCTTAACCTGACGGCGGATCTTATTTCCATCGTCACCAATCCGAGGCTTCTGCATCCAAAATGAGTGAGCCTGTATCAGACGACGCCAAATCGGCCGACGCGTACGCAATCCCGCTGGCACAACGTGACTGGAAACGCGATGCCTGGCGTGAGTTGAAGAAAGCGCCCTTCACGGCGAAGTTCGGGATTCTGATTATCCTCTTCTATGTGTTCGTGGCCGTATGCGCACCATTTCTGACTCCTTACGGCGAATCTGAGATTGTCGGCCCCGAGTTTGATGTGTGGGGTGACAAGTACCTGTTGGGAACAGACAATCTCGGCCGGGACATGCTCACACGCCTGATCTACGGTGCCCGAAACACCCTGGGCATCGCATTTCTGACAACATTGCTCGCATTTGCCGTGGGCGGTGTGCTGGGATTGCTGGCTTCAATCCTGCGCGGCTGGACTGACCAGATTCTCAGCCGGATCGTCGATATCTTCATGGCGATCCCGGTCCTGATCTTTGCGCTGGTGCTTCTGACCATCTTCGGTTCAAACGTCCAAAACCTGATCATTATCATCGCCTTGCTCGACTCTACCCGTGTCTTCCGGCTTAGCCGCGCGGTGGGAATGAATGTGGCCGTTATGGACTTCGTCGAAGTCGCCAAACTTCGCGGAGAAGGTCTGTTGTGGATCATGTTCCGGGAAATCCTGCCAAACATTATGCCGCCGCTTGTGGTGGAGTTCGGGTTGAGATTCTGCTTCGTGTTCCTCTTGATCGCAGCGCTTTCGTTCCTTGGAGTGGGCATTCAGCCACCAACTGCGGACTGGGGCTCCATGGTGCGCGACAACGCAACCCTCATCACCTACGGCGATATCACGCCTCTCTTGCCGGCGGCAGCCATCGCTCTGCTGACAGTGGGCGTGAACTTTGTCGTCGACTGGTTCCTGCACAAGACATCTGGACTGCGCGATGACCACTAAGAACAACAGCAACGGACAGAGCGGCGAAGTTCTGCTCTCCATCCGCAACCTTCATATTGAGGGTCAAAGTGACAATGAGTGGCATGAGATCGTTAAGGGCGTGGATTTCGACCTACACCGGGGTGAAGTCCTTGGTCTGATCGGTGAATCCGGCGCGGGGAAGTCGACCATCGGCCTTGCCGCCATGGGTTTTGCACGGCCGGGCTGTCGCATCACTGATGGCGACATCATGTTCGATGGTGTCAACCTTTACAACGCAACGGAAGACGACAAACGCTCATTGCGCGGCATACGCATTTCTTATGTTGCCCAATCGGCAGCGGCGTCATTCAATCCGGCGCACAAGCTGATCGATCAATATTCCGAAGCTCCTGTTCAGCACGGAGTGATGGACGAGAAGCAGGCGCATTCAGAAGCCATCACGCTCTTTGAAAAACTGCAGCTGCCCGAGCCCCATACAATCGGTTTCCGTTACCCGCACCAGGTGTCGGGCGGGCAGCTCCAGCGCGCAATGACGGCGATGGCCATGGCGTGCAAACCGGATCTCATCATCTTCGATGAACCGACAACCGCGCTTGACGTGACCACTCAGATCGAGGTTCTGGCGGCAATCAAGGATATTGTTCGCGAGTACAACACTGCCGCCATTTACATTACACACGACTTGGCCGTGGTGGCCCAGATGGCTGACAAGATCATCGTGCTGCGCTTCGGCGAAGTGGTCGAGGAAGCCGACACCCGGACGATGCTGACAAAGCCCGAAAAGGCTTATACCAAGTCGCTCTGGGCTGTGCGGTCTCTGCAGAAGAAAGAACAACCGTCCGACGATATTCTTCTGGAGATGCGTAACGTGGACGCCAGTTATGGCGGCGATGTCAAAGTCCTCAAGAATGTGAACATCAAGGTTCCAAAACAACGGACCGTGGCGGTGGTGGGTGAATCGGGCTCCGGCAAATCGACCGCGGCCCGAGCGATCACCGGTCTCTTGCCTCCGCTGAAGGGTGAGGTTCGGTTTAAGGGACAGACACTTTCTTCGGCATTGAAGGACCGAAAACCGGATGATCTGAGAAAACTGCAGATGATCTATCAAATGCCGGATACTGCACTTAATCCGCGTATGCGGATTCGCGAAATTATCGGACGGCCGGTTGGTTTTTATCTCGGTTTGCGCGGCAAACAGCGGGATGAACGGGTAAGTGATCTGCTTCGGATGATCGAGATGGAACCGAACCAGTACATTGATCGGTTCCCGAGTGAGCTTTCAGGTGGTCAAAAGCAGCGTGTTTGCATCGCCCGCGCGCTCGCCGCAGAGCCCGAACTGATCATTTGCGACGAAGTCACATCCGCGCTGGACCAGTTGGTTGCAGAAGAAATCCTCAAATTGCTGCAACGATTACAGGATGAACTTGAGCTCTCCTACATGTTCATCACCCACGATTTGGCAACCGTGAGGGCAATTGCTGACGAGATTGTAGTGATGCTGCAAGGTGAAGTCGTCGAGCAGGGCCTGAAAACCGAAATCCTTACTCCGCCACATCACGAGTATACGGAACTGCTTCTTTCTTCTGTTCCGGAAATGGATCCAGATTGGCTTGAAGGCCTACTCAAAGAGCGTGCAAAGAAGAAGCCGACGATCCAACTCGCTGGCAACTAGACGGGCTCGAGATTAGATCTTTTCAACCGGAAGTTTTGGTTGTTCGGCCCGAATTGCGAAAACTCTGCCGTGACCTGAAGCGTCAGAAGCCAAGTCTTAGCTTGCCTGCTTGGCCCCTCAGATCGGAAGGAGTCCTTGTTTTCTATGTCTACTCCCTCAGATCGACAGACTCTTGAACCTCAACAACACCGCTGGACAAGTTCCAGCATGCTCAGCCAATCGCGAGGTGGTCTGAGACTGCTGACACTCATTCGATTGAGATGGCTTGCCATCTTTGGGCAGCTTGCTGCGATTGTAGTGGTCTATTTCGGGTTTGGCTGGCCGCTTTTCTTCAGCTTTTGCGCAGGCGCGATCGCTCTTTCGGCTTGGTTGAACATCTTCTTGGGCTTGCGTCATCGGGCTAATGTCCGTCTGAGTGACAAACATGCATCCTGGGTGCTCGCCTATGATATTTTGCAGTTGGGAGTGCTCCTCTATCTGACCGGGGGGCTGCAGAACCCCTTTGCCTTCCTTTTCCTCGTCCCTGTCACCGTATCGGCATCGTCCTTGCCGCTTGAGCGAACGCTTTTGCTCGGCGCTTTGGCCATCGCGTTGTCCACGGTCCTGGCCTTTTACTACATGCCTTTGCCTTGGGAGCCGGGAACTCCACTGGACTTGCCCCGGCTCTATCTGTTTGGTGTCTGGTCCGCCGTTCTGTGCGGAACCGGATTTGCCGCCATGTTCGCCTGGCGCATCTCGGAAGAAACCCGGCAAATGTCCGCTGCCCTTGCCGCAACTGAAATGGTGCTGGCACGCGAACAACAATTATCGGCTCTCGATGGGCTTGCCGCTGCGGCTGCACACGAGTTGGGCACTCCACTTGCAACGATCCAACTGGTGGCCAAAGAATTGAAGCGCGAACTGCCCGACGCAGACTCTCATCAAGAAGATCTTGACCTGCTCACCAGCCAGGCCGCGCGCTGCCGGGAGATTCTCACCCAACTGGCCCGCCGGTCTGACACAAGCGACCAGATGCACGCCTCTTTCGCCGTATCATCAATGCTTGAAGAAATTGTCGAACCCTTGCGCGGTGCAGGCGTGCAGATAAACGTCGATTTGTTTGAACCAGAAGACAAGGCTTCCGAGCCCGTCCTGCCGAGGAACCCGGGGATCCTGTTTGGTCTGGGAAACCTACTCGAAAACGCGGTGGATTTTGCCGAGTCACGTGTGGATATTGAAGCCAGCTGGACCTCAGATGAACTAAGGCTCATCATCCGGGACGATGGCCCCGGAATTTCCCAGGATGTCATAGACAGGCTGGGCGAGCCCTACGTCACGACCCGGCCAGGATATGCCGGGGATGGCGAAAGTCTTGGCGAGGATCATGAAGGCATGGGACTGGGGTTTTTCATCGCCAAAACCCTGTTGGAACGCTCGGGCGCCAGTGTCGTTCTGGCACAACGGCCGGCACCTGAAAAAGGCGCTATTGGGACAGTAATCTGGCCACGTGGTGACTATGACGAGATTTCATGATGCGCGATGCCTCTTTAGCCCTCCGTGAACTTACGGTACACATCCGGGTAAACCTCCCCTATATTGGCGGCATAGCTGGATATTTCTGCCCGACGGAAAATTTCTCATGAGCGATCATAGCGAAACCATCGCAAGACTTACCGACAAGACTCTTCTTCTCGTGGATGACGACAAACCGTTCCTGACACGGCTTGGCCGGGCTATGGAATCCCGTGGGTTTGAAGTGACAATCTCCGACACAGTGAGTGAAGGTATTGCCAATGTGAAGAAGGTGCCGCCAGCATTCGCCGTTGTCGATATGCGTCTTGAAGACGGAAATGGCCTCGATGTGATCAAGGCATTGGGGCAGGCACGGCCTGAGGCGCGTGCAATTGTGCTGACCGGATATGGAAACATTGCAACGGCCGTCACAGCTGTGAAGCTCGGGGCTGTCGATTATCTGGCTAAACCCGCAGACGCGGATGACGTTTTGAATGCATTGCTGGCCAATCCGCAGGACAAGGCTGATCCTCCTGAAAACCCAATGTCCGCGGACAGGGTGCGTTGGGAGCACATCCAGCGTGTTTATGAATTGTGCAATCGCAATGTCTCTGAAACTGCACGCCGGTTGAATATGCATCGCCGGACTCTGCAACGAATCCTCGCAAAACGCGCTCCCAGGTAAGTTCGACCGTTGATTCGCTGTGCCGTTCCCGACGGCACGAAAAATGCATATCTCATTAGCTAAATGGGGAATGCGCAGAATATGAAACGTCTAAAGGGAATTTTTGCCGGATTCAAGCGCAGATTGAAACGCCTTACAGAAAAGCACATTGCCAACGCCGAAAAACGCTACGGCAAGAAAGCCTATTTCCCTAGGATCTCCGACTGGTCAGCATATGGCACTTCCGGCCAAAACCAGGAGACTTTGTAACTTCGAAGCCTGCGTCTTGCAGATTGCGCCGAACCCAGCCTGCTGATGTGTAGATTGCAAACGTGCCGCCAGGGACAGTGTGTTGAAATACCATGTATGCAATTTCGACCGACCACATGTCCTGATTTCTGGCTGGCGAAAAACCATCAAGGAACCAGGCATCAGCCTGCCTGCTCCAGTTTGAAAGCCCATGGGAAGCCTCTGAAACCACAATCGTGAGACTGGTTTGCTGGTCCATATTCCAGGCAATCGGAACACGGTCCAATGATGACCAAGCTTGAGTCAACACAGACGCTTGCGGGGACAATTCATGTCAGCGTGCAAGCGCACGTTCTAGCTCCGCTACAATAATCGGAAAACCTTCAACTCAGATGACCATCTGCTGGCCGCATATCTATCCAGGTGCGCCAAGTCTCAAGAAAGTTCAGTCCCGTCCCAAACCCAAGTTCCGCGATACAGAATTGACCTTGCGAGTTCCATCTTTCCGGTAATTCATTACCTTGGAGAAAGACGTGCTGACACTCTTTGCGGCCATCATCTGTAGAAAAGAAATGATCTCCGAACCGTTCAGAATACGGCGCCTCGTTCAGGCCCCAGGAAATTTCGTGAAGTTCTTCAATCATGCAGCTGACTTTGTAACGCAGGTCCGGCATAACCGGTAGGAATTGAATGACAGACGGTGGGCGCGTGGAACAACTTCCAATCATAGTTGCAGGTGGCGGTATTGCAGGTCTTTCGCTTGCCTTGCAATTGCTCAAACTTGGGCAGAAGGTCATTGTTGCCGACCAGAACTCATTAGGTTCAGGCGCCAGCCGGGCAGCATCGGCATATCTGGAACCCAGACCCGGTACTGGCGGACTGCGGGACATTGAGTGGGCCTCAATTGAGGTATGGCCTGCATTTGCGCGAGAGATCGAAGTCGCGTCTGGTGAAACAGTTGATTATCGGACCGATGGCCTCATCGATATTTCCTCCACCCAAAACAGGCGTCAACCTGATGATCGGGCCAGCGTCGAACACCTCGACCAGACGGCGCTAAAATCGATGGAACCAAGTATCGCTGCTCATGTGAAGTCGGGCAGGTATCTTGCAGGCGTTCATTGGCTGGATGGTCGGAAATTGTGCAGGGCATTGGGTAAGGCAATCTGTAAGAGCGGCGGGAAGATATTGGAGAACCAGCCTGTTGAGCGCGTCAAATACTCAAGAGAAGGACTGGTTCTTTTCACTCCATCACAGCAGTTACCTGCGAGCCGGGCCGTTCTTTGTGCTGCCAACGGCACGAACAGTGTTGAAGGGCTGCCTCAGGACATTCCAAGATGCAGACCCGTTAGAGGTGTAATGGTCACCCTGGCTATGGATCCTGAAGCGCCAATTGTCCGGCATGTCATCAAACATCAAAACGGCGTTTTGTGTCCCAGATCGGATGGCCGCTTGCTGATCGGTCCGACGCATGAAGAAGGTGAAACCTCAACGAACGTGAGCGAAAGTCTTATCGAACAGCTGATTGAAAATGCCGCTCAAATCGTTCCTAGTGTACGCGAACTCGAGTGCCTCGAGGTGACTTGCGGGATCAGGGCACTGGTTGGCGACGGGCTTCTGCGTCTTGGACAAAGCAGATCGATTCCAAATCTGTACTACAGTTTGAGCCATGCGGGCGCCGGATTCCTGCGCGCTCCTGTAATTTCCAGCGAATTCGCGCAGTTTGTCGTTAACAACGATGCCGCCTGCCCGTTATTAGACAAGTATCTCGCACGTGGTTGAAGCGGAACAGATTATGACGACTCAAATTCGCCCTGGTCTTAAACGGCGCCTGAAATCCGCACTCCAGGGCGAGGTCATGTTCGACCGTTTCAGCCGTGGTCGTTATGCCACTGATGCCTCCATTTATCAGATGATGCCTTTGGGCGTGACTGTGCCAAAGACAATGGATGATGTCAGAACGTGCCTCGAATTGGCGCGCGAAGAAGGGGTTCCGGTCTTGCCAAGAGGCGGCGGCACGTCTCAGGCCGGGCAAACGGTCAACGAAGCGCTTGTCATCGATAATTCCAATTACCTTAATCGAATGCTCGAACTGGACGTGGAGAACAGGCGGTGCGTTGTTGAACCGGGAATAGTTCTGGATGAGCTAAACCGCCAATTGAAACCGCACGGCCTTTGGTTTCCGGTGGATGTATCAACAGCCTCCCGAGCCACGATCGGAGGCATGACCGCCAACAACTCATGCGGTGGACGTTCGATCCACTACGGGACAATGCGGGACAATGTGACCGCAATCGAGGCAATCCTCGCCGACGGAACGGAAGCCTCCTTTGAGCCCATCGATCGAAAACTCAAGGGTTTGAATAGCCCGATCCGAGATCATTTCGACGCCTTGTTTGCTTTGGGCGAGCGTGAGGCTGCTGAGATTGCCGCCAAATTCCCCAAAGTGCTTCGCCGGGTTGGCGGTTACAATCTCGATGCATTGGTACCCAATGGAGATATAAATAATCTGGCCCATCTGCTGGTGGGTTCAGAAGGCACACTGGCTTATTCAACGGCAATAGAGCTCAAATTGTCTCCCTTGCCCAAAAACAAGGTCATGGGTGTTTGCCACTTCTCCACATTCTACCAGGCGATGGATGCCACGCAGCATCTGGTGACCCTTGGCCCGCATGCGGTCGAATTGGTCGATTCAACAATGATCGCCCTGGCGCGCGATATTGAGATGTTCAAGCCAACAGTTGAGCGCTTTGTCCGGGGTCATCCCGAAGCCGTTTTGCTGGTTGAATTCGCAGAAGAGAACCAGGATGAAAACCTTGATCGCCTGCGAAGACTGCATGAGCGCATGGGCGATCTGGGTTTCGGCTGGAAGGGTGAAGGCAAAAAGTGGGGCGGCGTGGTGGACGCTATCGAGCCCGAGTTCCAAGGCGCCATAGCCGAAGTCCGCAAATCCGGCCTCAACATCATGATGAGCATGAAGTCCGAGGGCAAACCGGTCAGTTTCGTAGAAGACTGCGCCGTTGAGTTGCCGGATCTTGCGGAATACACGGCAGGTCTCACAGACATTTTCGGAAAATATGAAACAAAGGGAACTTGGTACGCGCATGCATCCGTGGGTTGTCTGCATGTGAGGCCTGTTCTGAACCTGAAGCTGGATCAGAACGTGCGCACGATGCGCGCAATTGCCGAAGAAGCCTTTGATCTTGTGCTGAAATACAAGGGTTCTCATTCCGGGGAACATGGCGACGGGCTTGTTCGTTCCGAATTTCATGAAAAAATGTTTGGTCCTCGCCTCATTGGTGCTTTCCGGGAAGTGAAAGAGCGGTTTGATCCTGACGGATTATTCAATCCCGGCAAGATTGTTGATCCCCCAAAAATGAGCGATCGCACCCTTTTCCGTTTCAAGCCTGACTATTCCGTGCCCGCATTCAATACGGCGTTGGACTGGTCCGAGTGGACGGGTGCAGGTGGCGGTTTTCAAGGTGCCGTTGAGATGTGCAACAACAATGGTACCTGCCGCAAACTTTCCGGTGGCACAATGTGCCCCTCCTATCGGGCAACCAGAAACGAAATGGATGTCACGCGGGGCCGCGCAAATAGCCTGCGTCTGGCCATCTCAGGACAATTGGGCGAGGACGCATTTGCCTCTGATGAAATGGTGGAGAGCTTGAAGTTTTGCGTTTCGTGCAAAGGGTGCAAACGCGAATGTCCGACAGGTGTCGACATGGCGCGCATGAAAATCGAAGTGCTGGCAGCTCGCGCGAGGCAACAAGGACTATCCCTACATGACCGTCTCGTCGCTTATCTGCCACGTTATGCGCCATTCACATCAAAGATGCCCTGGCTGTTGAATCTGCGGGACCGGTTTCCGGGCACAGCATCATTAAGTGAGTTTATCACTGGCTTTGCGGCAAGCCGCCCGCTCCCGCAATGGTCAAACAAACCGTTCAAGGATACACCCACAACATCGATAGAAGAAAGAAGCGTTTTACTCCTTGGAGATACATTCAATCGCTACTTTGAACCGGACAATCTGCGGGCAGCAAAAAACGTACTTACCGCCGCTGGTTACAAGGTTCATTCCGTTACCGCAACAGATTCCAGTCGCCCATTGTGTTGTGGAAGAACATTTCTGGCTGTCGGCCTGGTGGATCAAGCCCGGAACGAAGCAAAACGTATGCTGGCCGCCCTTAAACCTTATGTTGACAAGGGTGTTCCAATTGTCGGCCTTGAACCCAGCTGCCTGTTAACACTGAGGGATGAATTCGGAGCAATGCTGCCCGGGCAGGGCACAAACGATCTGGCAGCCTCAGCAGTTTTGTTTGAAGAGTTTATCGCCAACGAAGCAAAGCTGGACCGCCTGCAACTCGATCTTAGATCCCCTGCAAGTGAGATCTTGCTGCACGGGCACTGCCATCAAAAGGCGTTCGATGTCATGAGCTCTGTCGAGCAGACTTTACAGATCATCCCGGATGTCAAAATTTCGACCGTCCAATCCAGCTGCTGCGGCATGGCAGGCGCATTTGGCTATGGCAAGGATACGGTCGATGTCTCGCGACAAATGGGAGAGCTCGACCTGCTTCCAGCAGTTAGAAATGCCGCCGAGTCAACTTTGATTGTTGCCGACGGAACGTCGTGCCGGCACCAGATCAAGGATGGTGCCGGTCGCGATTCGCTCCATGTGGCTCGCGTGCTTGAAATGTCGCTCGCGAACCGGGCGAGTTCCTAACTCGGTAGCTTGCCGGCTACGCCTTCTACATAGAAGTTATTTCCAAGCAGATCGCCGTCAGACATGTTGGAGCCTGCCGGCACCCGAACTTTGCCTTCATTGTCCTTAACAGGGCCAGCGAATGGATGAAGCGTCCCGGCGGCAATCTCGGCCTGACGGGCTGCAATCATGTCCCGTGTTTCTTCGGAGACTCCTGGCCCAAACGGTGCCAGTTCGACCATACCGTCTTTGGTTCCGCCCCAGGTGTCTGTGGAAACCACTTTTCCAGTGTCCAGCATTTCCTGGACACGGGAGACATAGTAGCCCTCCCAGTTATGGGTAGACGCGGTCAGATGAGCCTTGGGTCCGTATTTCAACATGTCGGAATGGTAACCAATGGCATGGATGCCACGATCTTCTGCAGTCTGCACAACAGCGGTTGAATCCGTGTGCTGCATCAGAACGTCTGCGCCCTGGCTCGCCAGGGTCTCAGCAGCTTCGCGTTCCTTGCCGGGGTCGTACCAGGATGAGATCCAGATGACCCGCACCTTGACATCCGGATTTACAGAACGTGCACCAAGTGTGAAGGCATTGATGCCGCGAACGACTTCCGGGATCGGGAATGCTGCAACGTAGCCCATAATGTTGGATTTGGTGGCCTTGCCTGCAGCAATACCGGCGAGATAACGGCCTTCATAGAACCGGGCCAGGTATGTTGAGACATTCGGCGCGCGCTTATAGCCCGAGCAATGGCAGAAGCTCACATTCGGGAAAAGTTTGGCGACTTTGATTGTCGGGTTCATATAGCCAAAGGAAGTGGCAAAAACGAGCTTGGTTCCGCTGGCTGCGAATTCGCGGATGATGCGTTCTGCGTCTGCACCTTCTGGGACACTTTCAACATATGCCGTTTTGACCTTGTCACCGAATTTGGCTTCGATCGCCTTGCGGCCGAGATCATGCTGGTAGGTCCAGCCGGCATCACCAATCGGGCTGACATAAACAAACCCGATCTTCAAAGGATCCATTGCGAAGGCCGGAGCAAAGTTGCTCGCGGCCAATGTTGCACCTGCACCGAGCAGAGCAGAACGGCGTGTGGTCGTGGTCATTGAGGACGTCTCCATAAGTTTCAATTTGCGGCAGTCTATGCAGCAGGATGGAAGGGTTTGCCAAGAGATGCCGGAGCATTCAGGCGGATTTTGGTTGCATCGCGCGATATCAATGCCAGTACGACAATCGTCGCAATGTACGGCAGCGTTGCCACCAGATGCGAAGACACCTCGAAACCCAATGCCTGAATGTGCAAACCCATGATCGTAATTCCGCCGAACAGATAGGCACCTGCCAATGCCCGACCCGGCCGCCATGTGGCAAACACCACCAACGCCAGGGCGATCCAGCCACGGCCGGCCGTCATGTTTTCCGCCCATTGCGGTGTGTAGACAAGCGAAAGATAGGCACCTGACAGACCGGCACAAGCGCCGCCAAACAGAACAGCCAGATAGCGGATCTTGATCACCGAATATCCAAGCGCGTGCGCCGCGTCGTGGCTTTCACCAACCGCGCGCAACACCAGACCCGTTCGCGATTTGTAGAGGAACCAGACGATCACAACAAAGAGGAGAAAGGAGAAGTAGATCAGCAGGTCATGGCCAAACAGAAGCGGTCCAATTACCGGAATGTCGGAAAGGAACGGAATATCAATTGGCTTCAGCCCGTTAATGGGAGTGCCCACATATTTGATACCAAGAAACGCTGACAGGCCAACACCAAAGATAGTCAAGGCAAGCCCGGTTGCAACTTGGTTGGTGAGAAGCGAGAGGGTCAGAAAACCGAAAATCAATGACATCAACATGCCGGCGATGATCGCAGCCAAGATACCGATATAGACGCTTCCTGTCGTAACCGTCGCCATGAACCCGACCACGGCTCCAACCAGCATCACGCCCTCGAGCCCGAGATTCAATGTGCCGGATTTTTCCGTGATGAGCTCGCCCAAGGCGGCAAACACCAAGGGCGTGCCGGCGCGAATGGCGCCTACAAGAATTGCAACTGCTGAATCCAAACCGTCCATCACGCAGCCTCCTTCTTTCCGGTTTGAATGATCCGGATCCGGTAACGTGAGAGCACATCCGATCCCAAAACAAAAAACAGAAGCAAGCCCTGGAACACACCCGTCACGGCAAGTGGCAGGTTCATGTTCATCTGAAGGGACTCGCCACCAAGATACATGAGCGACATCAAGAGGCTTGCCAGGAGAACACCTCCGGGATGGAGCCGTCCGAGAAACGCCACGATTATGGCGGCAAAACCGTAGCCGGGGGAGATGATCGGCTGCAATTGCTGGATCGTGCCCATGACCTCAACGGTCCCGGCCAGTCCGGCAGTTGCACCGGAGATAAGCAGCGATAGCCAAATCACGCCTTTGCCACTGAAACCGGCATAGGCCGCAGCGGCCGGCGCCTGACCTGCCACGGTGACTTTAAAACCTTCGAAGGAACGCGACATGAAGATCCACACTGCGGCCAGGACAGCCAGACCGACAAAGATGCCAGCGTGAAGCCTGGTACCTTGCAGAAGAATCGGCAAGGTGGCCCAATCGCCAAATGTTCTTGTTTCCGGGAAGTTGAAACCTTCCGGACTGCGCCAGGGGCCATGCACAAGATGGCCAAGGATCTGGATCGCGACATAGGTCAGCATCAGGCTCACAAGGATTTCGTTCGCATTAAAGCGGGTCCGGAGAAATGCCGGGATGGCTGCCCAGGCCATTCCACCCAAAGCCCCGGCAATCAACATAAGCGGCAGAAGCCACGGCCCCTCGCTCCCATAAGCGGCAAGTGCAACACCCCCGCTTGCGATGGCCCCAATCGTGAGCTGACCTTCGGCGCCAATGTTCCAGACGTTACCCTTGAAGCCAACCATGAGACCGAGCGCGCACAGCATGAGCGGCGTTGCTTTGATCAGGAGTTCTGCGATCGAATAGGTTGAGGTGAGCGGTTTGATGAAGAAGGTGTATAGCGCTTCAAATGGATCAGTACCGAGGGCGCCAAACAGAGCAATGCCTGCGACCATCGTCAGGCCTGCCGCAATAAGTGGCGAGGCATATTGCATGGTCCGCGATGTGGATTGGCGTGGTTCGAGTCTAAGCTGCATTTTGAACCTCCGCGTCCTCGAACTGGCCGGACATCCAGAGGCCCAGTTCCTCAATAGTAGTCTCTGAGGTCTGCTGCGCCGGACTGAGACGGCCCTCCGCGATCACAGCGATCCGATCACAGATTTCGAAGAGCTCATCCAGGTCTTCCGAGACAACGATTACCGACGTGCCGTTGGCTGCCAGATCAATGATGGCCTGCCGGATTGTTGCAGCTGCGCCAACGTCCACACCCCAGGTCGGATAACCAAGGATCAGAAACTCCGGAGTCTGCATGATTTCACGGCCCATGATGAATTTCTGAAGATTGCCGCCGGAAAGGCTCTTTGCCTCGGCGTCAATTCCCGCGGAACGTACATCGAACCGCTCCCTGATTTTCGATGCCTGTTCGCGCATGCCGGAGAAATCGATAAAGCCGTTTTTGACAAGCCCTTTATGGGAACAGGTCAACAAGGTGTTCATGGCCAGTGACATTTCCGGAACTGATCCCCGACCCAGCCGTTCTTCTGGCACGAAGGCCAATCCCATTTCCCGGCGTACTTCCGGGCCCGCCGTTCCGCTCTCCTTGCCGGCAATTCGCACCATTCCCGGATTTGCCACGAGGCTCTCACCGTTCAACGCTGCCAGAAATTCTTTTTGACCGTTGCCCGCAACGCCGGCAATCCCGACAACCTCACGTTCATTTACGGTGAGATTGATTTTCTTCAGGTCCGTGCCAAGCGGATCAGCAGATGCCAGACTCAAATCGCGAATCTCCAGTTTGGGTTTCCCGCCAGATGCTTCCTTGTTGGCAGCCTTTTTTGTCACCGGCAATGCACTGCCGATCATCATTTCCGCAAGGCTCTTTGGTGTCTCCTCAACAGGCGTGCAGTTTGCAGTCAGTTTCCCAAGACGAAGCACTGTTGCCTTGTCGCACAGCGCCTTGATCTCATCGAGCTTGTGGGAAATGTACAAGATTGAGCAACCTTCAGATGAAAGCCGTCGCAAGGTCTCGAACAGCTTTTCCACTTCCTGCGGGGTCAGCACCGAAGTGGGTTCATCCATGATGAGCAAACGGGGATTTTGAACCAGACAACGGATAATCTCGACGCGCTGCCGTTCCCCGACCGACAAGGCGTGAATATGCTGATGGGGGTTTATGGGAAGACCATAGCGTTCCGAGATTTCTGCAATTTCACCTGTGAGCTTGACCAGATCGTGGTTCGGATCGATGCCGAGGGAAATGTTTTCAGCAACGGTCAGGGTTTCAAACAGATTGAAGTGCTGGAAGACCATGCCAATGCCCAATGCGCGGGCAGCGTTTGGATACTTGATCGTGACCGGCGCACCGTCCCAGAAAATTTCACCGGCGTCAGGCTTCACCACGCCGTAAATGATCTTGACAAGGGTCGATTTTCCGGCGCCGTTTTCGCCAAGCAGAGCGTGGATCTCACCCGGCATGACAGTCAGGTTCACGTGGTCGTTAGCCAGGCAGCCAGGATACTGCTTGACGATCTGCTTCATTTCCAATTGCGGTGTCATGACGATGTCTGACCCTCCCAAGCCTGATCAGTACATTACCTTATCCGGTTTTGCGCGCCACTCTTCAAACACAGCACGCGCTTCATCGAGTTGGATGACTTTTGTTGGTATTTTGCGTTCTGAAAGAGCTTTCGGGATTTCAAGATACAGGAATTCATCATCAAAACCGATGGCCGCCGCATCCTGACGCGTGTTCGCAAAATAGAGGGCGTCCAACCGCGCCCAGTAGATTGACGCAAGACACATGGGACACGGCTCGCAGCTTGAATAAATTTCACAGCCTTCAAGCAAATAAGTTCCAAGTTTTTCGCAGGCGTTGCGGATCGCGGTGACCTCGGCGTGGGCCGTAGGATCATTCTTCGATGTAACCTGATTGAACCCTTCCGCAATCACTTCGCCGTCTTTAACAATGACCGCGCCGAACGGGCCCCCAAGATTTGCACGCATGCGTTCTGCAGAAAGCTGGACAGCCCGGCGCATATGCTCAGCGTTTTGTTTGTGATGCTCACACATTACTTCAACCTTCAACCCTTATTTCCTCGACCGCCTTCAACACCCGTTCAGGTGTTGCCGGCGCATCCAACTGGGGAAAATTTTTGTAGTCGCCGGCCGCACCAACTGCATCGTTCAGGGCATTCAGCACAGAAATAGCTAACATCAGGGGCGGCTCACCCACCGCTTTCGAACGGTAAATTGTCTTTTCCTTGTTGCGCCCTTTTGCCCAGAGATTCAGATTGAAAGCATCCGGGCGGTCGCTGGCACACGGTATTTTGTAAGTGGACGGGGCATGGGTTTTGAGCTGACCGGCTTCGTTCCACCACAGCTCTTCCATGGTGAGCCATCCCATCCCTTGAATGAAACCACCTTCGATCTGGCCAAGGTCGATCGCAGGATTAAGGGACTGGCCACAATCGTGAAGGATATCTGCCCGAACCAATCGGTTCTCGCCTGTGAGCGTATCAATGATCACCTCACTGACCGCAGCTCCGTAAGCAAAATAGTAGAACGGACGTCCGCGATTGGTTTCATTATCCCAGTGCAGTTTTGGGGTCTTGTAGAATCCGGTATCGGAGAGCTGTACCCGGGCCATATAGGCATCAAAGACAAGCTGCGGGAATGGCACTTCCTGGTTCCCGATGCGGACCCGGTTCGGCAGGAAGCTGACCTGATCCTTGTCGACCTTGCAAGTTTCGCTGGCAAACGCAATCAAGCGTTTTTTGATTTTGGCCGCGGCAGCCTGGGCCGCCATTCCGTTTATGTCTGATCCGGAAGAGGCAGCGGTAGCCGATGTATTCGGCACTTTGCCTGTATGGGTGCTGGTCACACGGACCTTGTCCACATCGACCTGAAATTCTTCGGCAACGACCTGGGCAATTTTCATGAACAAGCCCTGGCCCATTTCTGTGCCGCCATGATTGAGCAGTATCGAGCCGTCCTTGTAGACATGGACCAGCGCGCCCGCCTGGTTCAGGTGAACCGCGTTGAAGGAAATCCCAAATTTGACCGGTGTCAGCGCAATTCCTTTTTTCAGAATCTCGTTCTTCTCATTCCAGGCCGTGATTTCCTGCCGCCGCTGCCAATAGCTGGAGCTTTCTTCCAGGTCAGTCACCAGCTCATGAATGACATTATCCTCAACCTTCATATGGTAGGGTGTAAGATTGCGCTTCGTCTTGCCGTAGAAGTTTGCCTTGCGGACTTCAAGCGGGTCCCAGCCAAGATGATAGGCGATATGGTCCATGACCCGTTCGATACCGACCATCCCCTGCGGACCACCAAATCCCCGGAATGCTGTGTTCGAGACCGTATTGGTCTTGCAGCGATGAGAGACAATGCGCGCCTGATTCAGCCAGTATGCATTGTCGGCATGGCACATCGCGCGGTCAGCAACCGCAGCGGATAAATCAGCAGAACAACCAAAACGGGACGCATGGTTGAAAACAATGCCTTCAATCTGACCTTTGTCATTGAAGCCCACATCATACTCGATCTCAAAGTCATGGCGCTTGCCCGTCATGATCATGTCGTCATCGCGATCGACGCGCAATTTGCAAGGTTTGCCGGTTACATGTGCCCCCAATGCTGCGATCGAGGCAAACAATGAAGGCTGGCTTTCCTTGCCGCCGAAGCCGCCTCCCATCCGTCTCGTCTTTGTTGTAATCGCGCTGTCCGGCACGCCAAGCATCTTCGCTGCATTGTGCTGGATCTCACTTGGATGCTGGGTCGATGACCAGATTGTCATTTCATCATCTTCGCCAGGGATGGCGTAGGCAATATGGCCTTCCAGATAGAAATGGTCCTGGCCGCCCATGACAACCGAACCTTGGAGGCGGTGCTTGGCAGCTTCGATCGCGGGTTCCGGTTCGCCCAGCAGAAATTCAGACTTTGGGAAGATGAAGCTGCTTGATGCCATGGCATCTGCAATTGTCAGATCCGCTTTCAGACCCTCGCATTTGACGATTGCTTTAGCCGCGGCGCGGCGGGCTTCAGCTATAGACCCGGCAACCACTGCAAAAATCGACTGCCCGGCATAAACAACTTCATCCTCGGCAAAGATCGGATCATCGCCAAAGACCGGGCTTGCATCATTTTCCCCTGGAATATCGTCAGCCGTCAGGACCGCGACCACGCCTATTGATGACCGGACTTCATCCAGATTGATTGAAACGATACGGGCATGCGCACATTCGCTTTGGGCAACGTAGATCTGCAGTGTACCGGTAATCTCCGGCATATCATCAATGTAGATCGCTTCTCCGGACACATGCTTGCGCGCTGAATCATGTTGCCAGGACTGATGAACGCCGCCTTCGATCCGCTCGTGTGCTGCCGTTCTAGCCATGAAGCGCCTCCAGGATACCAGCGGATTGTCCGCCAGCGGCACTCTCTAGATAGAATCGAAGCAACAGATTCTGCGCTGTTTTCATCCTGTACTCAGCGGAGGCGCGCATATCGGTCAACGGCTCAAAATCCGCGGCCATGGCCTTCATTGCTGATTTGACGGTGTCTTCGGTCCAGGGTTTCCCAATCAGCGACTTCTCGGCAGCGGCGGCTCTTTTTGGTGTCCCGGCCATGCCGCCGTAGCAAATTCGGGCCTTCGAAACGGTTCCGTCATCGATTGAAATATTGAAGGCTGCCATCACCGCAGAGATATCCTGATCAATCCGCTTTGAAAGTTTAAAGCAGGCAAATTGATCACTCTCGCTGAGGTATGGAACGCTCACCGCTTCGACAAATTCGCCCGCTTGCCGGTCCTGCTTTCCATAATCGATGAAAAAATCTTCCAGATCGATCTCCCGGCGCTCGCCGTCGCACCGCAGATGCAACCTGGCGTCCAGCGCGATCAGCGCCGGAGGGCTATCTCCGATTGGCGAGCCATTAGCTATGTTTCCGCACATCGTACCGGCGTTTCGAATTTGCCGGGCCGCAAAGCGCCGCATCAACTCTTTCATGGCCGGAAAGTGCGAAGAGAGCACAGGCTCGGCCTCTGTCAGCGTTACGGCCGCACCGAACTTCACGCTATTTTCGGATTCCTCGATCAACTTCAGATCGGCAATATTGCTAATCTGAATCAACTGGGGCAACTCACGATGCTGTTTGGTTACCCAGAGACCAACATCCGTGAGCCCGGCAATGATGTGAGCGTCCGGGTTCTTTTTGTAGAGTACCGCCAGCTCATCACTGGTTTCAGGGAGAAAGCAGCGCTTACCATTTCCCTCTAGTAGCGCAAGTCCCTTCGCCCGGATTTGGTTTAGTGAGTTGATTATGCCGTCTTTGGATCCATTCGCCCTGGAAGAATCACTCCGCTTTGAAATCGATTCTCCGGCATCCAGGATCGGACCGTACCCGGTACAGCGGCAGAGATTACCCGCCAGGACATCTTTCAGAGCGGATCGATCTTCTTTCACTTTGTTCTGCCAATTGGCAAAAAGCGACATGACAAATCCAGGTGTACAGAACCCGCACTGGGAGGCGTGGTGCTCGCACATCTCTTGTTGCACCGGATGCAATGAGCCGTCGCTTTGCTTCAGGTCTTCGACGGTAATCAGCTGCTTGCCATCCAAGGTGGAGACAAACTGGATGCAGGAATTCACTGCTTTGTAAGTCATGCCATTTTGGCCATCCGGCTCGGCCAGGACAACCGTGCACGCGCCGCAATCTCCTTCCGCACAGCCCTCTTTCGTACCGCAACGCCCTTCTGTCCGCCTCAAATATTCAAGAACCGTCAGAGTCGGATCCACACCGCTTAATTCCCGGGGCTCTTGCCCCAAAAGGAACTGGATAGAATGGCGCATCAGCTGCCCCTGTAGGTGGAAAAACTGAAGGGAGAGATCAGCAACGGCACATGATAGTTTTCATCAGGAAATGCGATTCCAAACCTGATCGGGACTTCATCGAGAAATTTGGGCTGCGGTAGTGCGTCACCTGACGCGTCAAAATAATCTCCCGCCTGAAAGACCAGCTCATACTGACCGGCGATCATTGTTTCACCTTCAAGAAGGGGGCCAGGCGCGCGGCCATCATCATTCGTTTCCACCTGAGTAATCAACGTGCGTTCACTACCGTCCAGACGGAAAAGCGACACGGACAACCCGCGGGCAGGACATCCTCTTGCGGTGTCCAAAACATGTGTGGTGAGCTTTCCCATTCCGGTCGTTCCCTCAAACGCGTGGGCTGGCATTCTCCCTCATTTTCTCAGAAAACGTGTTGCCGTGTACAGCCCGGCGAACTCATAGCCGTATCGAAGTACTATCAAGATTTTTTTGATAATAGGGTGTTTTATAAAGATTTACAAGAAAGGCAGCGTAAATCATATCCTCTTCATCCTTCAAAGGGCGGGAAGCACAGATGTCGAACTCTTTTGAAATTTTGCCCTCCAGTATGGACAAACCGGCTTTCATTGATCGGTTTGGAGACGTCTATGAACACTCCGCCTGGATCGCGGAAGCTGTATGGGACAATGGGCTCATAGATAAGCACGATCAGAAGGACGGGCTGGCCTCGGCCATGATCACTGTTCTTGAAGCAGCGGATCATGAAGCCAAACTTGCGCTTATTCGCGCCCATCCTGATCTTGCGGGAAAGGCTGCGGTGCGCGGTGAACTAACTGAAGCTTCTACCTCGGAACAGGCCGGAGCCGGTCTGGACAAATGTTCACCCGAAGAGTTCGAGCGTTTCCAAGAGTTAAACTCGGCCTACCAGGCCAAGTTCGGCTTCCCTTTCATCTTCGCTGTAAAGGGCAGCACCCGGTACGACATTCTTGATGCCTTTGAGGAGCGGATCAAGAACAGCCCGGAAACAGAATTTGAGACGGCACTTGAGCAGATAAATCGGATCGCCTCGTTTCGGTTGGAAGGCCTGTAGAGGTCGTCCTTTGATTTCAATTGTGAATAGATCTGCTATGACCGGTATTGGATGAGCACGGCAGGTGAGCGCATGGCATTTGATACAACTATTGTTGGTGGCGGAATTGTTGGTTGCACAGCAGGCTTCTATCTTTCCCGAAAAGGGCTGAAAGTTGCAATCGTTGAGAAAGACACTATTGGCTGCGGCACAACGAGTAACTCGTTTGCATGGGTGAACGCCACTGCCAAAATCTTCGATGAAAAGTACCATCGTCTGAACGCAGCCGGCCACAATATGTACTGCGATCTCATGGTTGAATTCGGGGAAGACAATCTCGGTGCACAGCCCATGGGCGCACTTGGCGTCATTAGCAAATCCGATGAGAGCGGTTACGCAGCTGCGCAGAAGCAAGCACGGCTATTGGACGAGTACGATTATCCTTTTGCCTGGATAGGGCTGAAGCAGCTTCGGACCATGGAACCGCACATCAACTTCGCGGATGACGCCGAAGCAATCTTTTCCATGAGTGATCCCTATCTGGACGCGCCAACTTTCGCGCGGTTCATGGCTGATCAGGTTCGCCAACTTGGCGGCTCGGTTTATGAAAACTGTGCTGCTCATGAGCTGCTGGCCACAGATGAAGGCGTTGTGACGGGTCTTAAGACTGACGAAGGCACATTCGATACACCAAATGTTCTGGTGACAACCGGACCCGGCACACCTGAAGTGCTCAGCCAACTGACAGGTTATGACGGTTTTGCTGCAAGATTTCCGATGCGCAAGGTTCCCGGTTTGCTGGTGACAACACCCAGCACAGCACCACACAGACTGGTTCGAAGTGTTGTCTACATGTCGGGCACCGAGGAATTCCATGTTCAAACCGAAGCCGGCGGCGGCCTCCGCCTTGGCGCTGACGACATCGATGGCAAGATCGCCGAAGACCAGTCGCCTGAAAACCTGCGTGCTCAGGCTATCGAACTCTTGCGCAGAACTAAGCGGATCATTCCGGGCTTTGTTGGTGAAAGTTGCATTGATGAGTGCCGTCTTGGCGTCGGCGTGCGGCCCTATCCGGAAGACGGCATGAGCCTCGTTGGTTCGCTTCCCGGATCAGAAGGATTGCATGTGGTTGCCACGCACAGCGGTGTTAGCCTTGCACCAATTATCGGGACACTGATGGCTGACTCCATCATCAATGGTGAATTGCCGGAGCAGTTGAAGCCATTTTCACTTGAACGATTTCAAGCCTTCGTCTGATTGATCGCTTGTGGGGTTGCTCTGCCGCACATTGAGCGCTTGACGGCGGAAGAAATGCGTTGTCAAAGAGCGCTGCTCATGACCGATTTGAAAAATATCCGCAACTTTTCCATCGTTGCCCATATTGACCATGGAAAGTCCACGCTTGCCGACCGTTTGATCCAGACGTGCGGGGGATTGCAGGCGCGCGAGATGACGGAACAAGTGCTCGACAATATGGAACTGGAGCGCGAACGTGGAATCACGATCAAGGCTCAGACAGTGCGCCTAGATTACACAGCCGAAGATGGCGAGAAGTACGCTTTAAATCTGATTGATACACCCGGGCATGTGGACTTCGCCTACGAAGTGAACCGGTCGCTAAGTGCGTGCGAAGGGTCCATTCTTGTTGTGGATGCCAGTCAGGGTGTGGAAGCACAAACACTGGCCAACGTCTACCAGGCCATCAATAACGATCATGAAATCGTGCCTGTCCTGAACAAGGTTGATCTTCCTGCAGCTGAACCTGACCGCATACGCCAGCAGATCGAAGATGTGATCGGGCTGGACGCAACAAACGCCCTTGAAATTTCCGCCAAGACAGGTGTTGGGGTTCCCGCCGTCCTGGGGTCGATCGTGAACGAACTTCCTCCGCCCGAAGGGGATGTCAATGCACCGCTGAAGGCTCTGCTGGTTGACAGCTGGTATGATACCTATCTCGGCGTGGTTGTTCTTGTGCGGGTTATCGACGGCAAGCTCAAAAAGGGCCAGCGCATCAAGTTGATGTCGACTGACGCGAATTATCTTGTCGATCGTGTTGGCTATTTCAGGCCGAAGCAGGAAATGGTTGGCGAGCTTGGGTCCGGTGAAATTGGCTTTTTCACCGCAGCGATCAAACAGGTTGCAGACACGCGAGTTGGCGATACGGTCACAGACGAGAAGAAACCCTGCGCTGAGGCGCTAACAGGCTTCCAACCGGCACAGCCTGTTGTATTTTGTGGTTTCTTTCCTCTGGATTCCGGCGAATTCGAGATGCTGCGCGATGCCATGGCGAAGCTACGCTTGAATGATGCAAGCTTCGAATTCGAGATGGAGACATCGGCCGCCCTTGGATTTGGCTTCCGCTGCGGTTTTCTTGGCCTGCTTCACCTGGAAATTATCCGGGAACGCATTGAGCGCGAGTTCAATATTGAGCTGATTACGACCGCACCATCGGTCATCTATCATGTCTTCATGACCGATGGATCCATGATTGAACTGCACAATCCGACCGATATGCCCGATGTGGTGAAAGTGGAACAGGTTGAAGAGCCGTGGATCCAGGCAACAATCCTGGTGCCGGACGATTATCTCGGAGCTGTTCTGAAACTTTGCGAAGACCGGCGCGGACGGCAAAAGGAACTGACCTATGCCGGAACCCGCGCCATGCTGGTATACGAATTGCCGCTCAATGAAGTTGTGTTCGACTTCCATGATCGGTTGAAATCGATCTCGCGCGGGTACGCCAGCTTTGATTACCAGATGATCGGTTACGAGGCCGAGAACCTGGTGAAGATGCAGATTCTTGTAAATGCGGAACCCGTCGATGCTCTCTCGATCATCGTTCACTCCGGCCGGGCCGAGCAACGCGGCCGGGTTATGTGTGAGAAGCTCAAGGACTTGATCCCCCGTCACCTCTTCAAGATTCCAATTCAGGCGGCAATCGGTGGGCGGATTGTGGCTCGCGAGACGATCGGCGCACTGCGCAAGGACGTAACTGCCAAGTGCTACGGCGGCGACATCACGCGAAAGCGCAAACTGCTGGACAAGCAGAAGGCCGGCAAAAAGAAAATGCGGCAGTTCGGTAAGGTTGATATCCCGCAGGACGCTTTCATTGCTGCCCTGAAAATGGACGAAAACTGACGGTCCGATTCCCTAGCACCGATCTTTCAATTCGTTGCTCTCTTTACCCTGCAGAAAGCATATTGCGCTTTTCTCTCCTTGTTTGATTTTCAAAGAAAACAGCAAGAGTGGGCAATGGGAAAAGTCTAGCTGCCCAATGTGAGTCTGGCGTGGCGGTTGACGTCCTTGTAAAGCAAGTAGCGGAATTTGCCGGGACCGCCCGCGTAACAGGCTTGCGGGCAAAAGGCGCGCAACCACATATAATCGCCGGCCTCGACCTCGACCCAGCCGGTGTTCAGCTTGTAAACCGCCTTGCCTTCCAGCACGTAGAGGCCATGCTCCATCACATGGGTTTCTTCAAACGGGATGACACCGCCCGGCTCAAAGGTCACGATGGTGACATGCATGTCATGCCGCAAATCTGCCGGATCGACAAAACGCGTTGTGGCCCATTTGCCATCCGTATCCGGCATGGGTGTCGGTGGAATGTCCTGCTCGTTGGTCACAAAGGCGTCCGGTGCTTCCAGCCCGTCGACGGCTTCATAGGCTTTGCGGATCCAGTGGAAGCGAACAGAATCGGAGCCGTTGTTCTTCACCTGCCAGTCGCTGCCTGGCGCAATGTAAGCGTAGCCTCCAGGGCCCATGGCATGTTGATTGCCGGCCAACGTCAGTGACAGTTCACCTTCGAGCACAAGCAACACGGCTTCGGCCTGTTTGTCCGGCTCGGGATTTTCGCTGCCTCCCCCAGGCGCCACTTCCATGATGTATTGTGAAAATGTCTCCGCAAAACCGCTGAGCGGCCGGGACAGGATCCAGAGCCGGGTCCCTTCCCAATGGGGCAGATAGGAGGTGACGATGTCGGACATCACCCCTTTGGGGATCACCGCATAGGCGTCCGTGAAGATGGCACGGCCCGTCATGAGCTGGTCCTGCGGGGGCAAGCCGCCGTGGGGTGCGTAGTAGCTGGGCTTGGTCATCAACTATGTGGACGCGGGTAACGTTTCTTCGACCAGCCGCGCCCAGTAGCTTGCGCCGATGGGCAGTATTTCGTCATTGAAATCGAAATGCGGGCTATGCAGGTTTGCAGACTCCATCCCGGCGCCGAGCCAGATATAGCTGCCGGGTTTTTTCTGCAGCATGAAGGCGAAATCCTCTGAACCCATGACAGGAGTCACATCCGTGTCCACATTCTCTGCACCGACCAGACCGTTGGCAATTTTCTCGGCCTGATCCGTTGCAGCAGGTTCGTTCACCGTTGGCGGATAGCGGCGCTCATAGTGAATCGTGGCCTCCGCCCCGTGCGCTGCGGCTACATTCTTGGCAATGCGGCGGATATTTGCTTCGGCCATGTCCTGCACCTCCGGTTTGAAGCTGCGGACTGTGCCTTTCAACTCAACCTCCTGCGGTATGACGTTGTAGGCATCGCCTCCGTGCACCTGCGTTGTGCTGACAACGACAGATTCCAACGGATCCACATTGCGGCTGGCAATGGTCTGCAAGTTGGTGATGATGTGTGCAGCGATAACGACGGGGTCGTTGCCTTCGTGAGGCATGGCACCATGGCCACCCTTGCCGGTCACGGTAATCTCAAAAATATCATACGAGGCCATGATCGGGCCAGAGCGCATGCCGACCTTGCCGACCGGAACGCCCGGCCAATTGTGCATGCCATAGACCTGCTCCATGGGATACTTGTCGAACAGGCCATCCTCGACCATCACGCGTCCACCGCCTTCGTTTTCCTCGGCTGGCTGGAAGATCAGATAGGCGGTGCCGGAAAAGTCGCGCGTCTCGGCGAGATATTTCGCAGCGCCAAGAAGCATGGTCGTGTGGCCATCATGGCCGCAGGCGTGCATCTTGCCGTGTATCTTGGAGGCGTAAGGCTTGTTGGTCTGCTCATAGATATCGAGCGCATCCATATCAGCGCGCAAGCCTATGGAACGCGAACCGGGGTCTTTGCCTTCGACGATCCCCACAACGCCCGTGCCTGCGAGACCACGCTCGACCTTGATGCCGAAACTTTCAAGCTTCCCAGCAACAAACTCCGAAGTTTTGACTTCCTCGAAGGCAGTTTCGGGATGCTCGTGCAGAGTCCTCCGCCATTCGGTCATTTCATCATGTGTAGCGGCAATCTTTTCGTGAATGTCCACGTCAAGTACTCCAATATCATTACGAGAGTTTGGCAAATTCCGTATTGCGGCCGGGTGCGGCGCCGAGCAGGGCTTGCGTATAGCTATGGCCCGGATCGGCGTAGACCTGTGCAGTCAAACCCTGCTCCACCACAATACCGTTCTGCATCACCATGATCCGGTCGCACACCTGTGCGGCAACACGAAGGTCATGGGTGATAAACAACATGGCCAGATCGAACTTCTGGCGCACATCATCCAGAAGCTCCAGCACTTGCGCCTGCACCGAAACATCGAGTGCGGAGACGGCCTCATCGGCAATCAGCACCTTTGGCTCCATAGCCAGCGCGCGGGCAATGCAGATGCGTTGCCGTTGGCCACCGGAAAACTGATGTGGAAACCGGTCCAGTGCATCCGGCGAGAGCCCGACAACGCGCATCAGTTCACGGGCCCGTTCCAGCGCCTCTTCATGAGAGGTGCCGAAGTTCATCGGGCCTTCCACGATGGACTGCCCAACGGTGCGTCGGGGATTAAGTGAGCGGTACGGGTCCTGAAAAACGATCTGGACATCGCGCCTGTAGGGGCGCAGTATCTTCTCGCCAAGACCAGCAATATTCTGGCCGGAGATCAGCACTTCGCCTCCGGTGGGGTCGATCAGCCGGACAATGCAACGCGCTACGGTCGACTTGCCGGAACCGGATTCGCCCACAACGCCTAGTGTCTCGCCGCGATGAATGACCAGCTCGACATCCTGAGCCGCTTTGACCTGACGGCCTTTCTTGAACAGACCGCTATCATCATAGGTCTTGTAAAGATTATGGACCTGCAAGGCCGTTTCGCGCACTTCGGCTTCAGGGCGTTCCGGCGGGACAAGGCTGGGCACACTGCCGATCAGCATCTTGGTGTAGGGATGTGATGGGTTGCCGAGGATCTGCGCAACAGGTCCCTGCTCCACGACCAGCCCGTGTTGCATCACCACCACATGGTCCGCGATCTCGGCAACAACGCCGAAATCATGGGTGATGAACAAAACACCCATCCCGTGATCCCGCTGGATCTGTTTCATCAGCTCCAGAATTTGTGCCTGGGTGGTCACGTCGAGCGCGGTTGTTGGTTCGTCCGCGATGAGCAGGTCCGGTTCCAGCGCAAGGGCCATGGCGATCATGATGCGTTGACGCTGGCCGCCGGAGAGCTGGTGCGGGTAGGTGTCGAACAAACGCTTCGGGTCTGGCAGGTTGACGTCCGTCATCACCGCAAGGATTCGCGCATCCCGTTCCGATGCCGACATGTCGCGATGAATTTCGAGCATCTCGCCGATCTGGTCACCGACCTTCATCACCGGATTCAGCGCCGTCATGGGTTCCTGGAAAATCATCGCCATGCCGACGCCGCGCAAATCGCGCAGCTCCGTATCTGACTTTTTCAAAAGATCTTCGCCATTGAGCAAGGCTTCGCCCGCAACCGGCGTTAGCTGCTCGCGCGGAATCAGCCCCATCACGGTCTGGGCGGTCACCGATTTGCCGGATCCCGATTCCCCGACAACGCAGACGATCTCGCCTTTGCCAACGGTAAATGTGATATCCTGGATTGCAAATTCCCGGTCAGCGCCTTCCGGCAGCCTGACGGTCAAATCCTTGATTTCCAGAACGGCTTCCGGTCGCGATCCGTTTGCTGTCTTCGCCATGGCTTTACATCTTCCTCGCAATGCGCGGATCGAGTGTGTCCCGCAAGCCGTCGCCCAGGATGTTCACCGCCAACACGGTGATCGAGAGGGCAACGCCCGGGAAGAAGATGATCCATGGGCTGAGTTGGAAATAGGTGCGGCCTTCGGCCATGATGTTCCCCCAGCTCGGGATTTCCGGCGGGATGCCTGCGCCCAGGAAACCGAGGATGGATTCGGTAATCATGGCCGAGCCGCAAATATAGGTGGCCTGCACGATCATGGGCGCGATGGTGTTGGGCAGAATATGCCGGAACAGCACGAGCGGGAGTTTTGTTCCCGACGCGATAGCCGCTTCCACATAAGGTTCCTCACGCACGGTGAGCACTACAGATCGCACGAGGCGGACGACCCGCGGAATTTCCGGAATAACGATCGCAATCACCACTGTGGTGAGGGTTGCGCCCGACAGGGAGATGAGAGCGATGGCCAGCAGGATGGCGGGAATAGACATCAAGCCATCCATAATGCGCATGATGATCGCATCGAGAACCCGGATATAACCAGAAATCATGCCGATGATCATACCGGCCACGACTGCGATCACGGAGACCGCCAGACCCACAACAAGCGATACACGTGCACCGTAAATTACACGGGCAAATGTGTCCCGGCCCAGATAGTCCGTTCCGAACCAGAATTCAGCCTGAGGAAGTTTGAGACGCTTGATCGGATTGATGAATGTGGGATCGCCTGTGAACAGCGGTCCGAAGATCGCTATCAGGATCATGATGCCGAGCAGGATACCGCCGGCAATGATCGAGGGGTGCGAGCGGATTATATCCCACTGGCTGATTTCAGCCTTTGCCGGGACGATTTCGTTGTCGGGCCCGAGGGCCCGGGGTGTGACGTCAGTCATCAGTACCGGATCCTCGGGTCAAACAGGGTGTAGGACAAATCAATGATCAGATTGATCAGGATGTAGATGAAGCTGAAGAACAGGATCAGCCCCTGGATAATTGGATAATCGCGCGCCAGAACCGCGTCGAGCACCAGCCGCCCAAGCCCCGGAATATTGTATACGCTCTCGGTGACAACTACGCCGCCAATCAGCAGCGCGATCCCGATACCGATCACGGTGACAATCGGAACGGCAGCGTTACGAAGCGCGTGGCGCAAGAGGACTTTCATCTCGCTCTGGCCCTTCGCCCGGGCGGTGCGCACGTAATCCTCCTGCAAAACCTCCATTACGGAGGCGCGGGTCATTCGGGCGATCAGCGCGATGAAGATAACGGAGAGGGTAACCGTCGGCATGATGATATGCCGGGTGAACTGCCAGACCCCATGGTCCCACATGTTCTTGTAGCCCTGCACGGGCAGCCACTGCAGCTTGATGGCGATGATATAAATCAGGATATATCCAAGCACGAAGACCGGTACGGAAAAGCCGGCAACTGAAAACACCATCACAAACCGGTCGATCCAGCTTCCAGCTTTCCAGGCCGCCAGCGTGCCGAGTGGCACGGCGACCAGGATCGTGAATATGATCGTGGTCAGCGTGAGCATGATTGTTGGCTCGATCCGCTGGGCAATGAGTGCCGTTACGGGAAGATTTGTAAAGATCGACGTGCCGAGATCGCCTTGCAGAAGGGCGCCAAGCCACTTGGTGAACTGGAAGAGAATCGGTTCGTTCAAACCCAACTGCTCACGGATGCGGGCAATATCTTCTGCGGTTGCATAATCACCGGCGATGACCGAAGCCGGATCGCCCGGTGAGAGCCGTAACATCAGAAAGACAAATGCGGCCACGACTGCCATCACAGGTACAGTCGCCAAAATCCGCCTGATCACATAACCCAGCATTTACGGCCCCAAGAATGATCCACCCGGCAGAAGCGCCGGGTGGAAATGTCGCATGTATGGTGAAGGTCTATTCGACCGACATGTTCCAGAAGAACTGCACCGGAGACTTGATCAGACCCTTCACGTTCTTCCTGTAAGCAACAGGTGTGAAGAACTGGCCGAGTTCACCGGACGCGCCGATGGCCCAGAGCCGTTCCTGAACTTTCTTGCCGAGCGCCTGCTTTTCTTCAAGCGTTGAAGCAGCGGCAAACGCGGTCCGGGCTTTTTCAAGCTCTTCGTCTGTTGGCCAGCCGAACCAGCCTTTGTCCGGGTTGCCGGAGAAGGCAATAGCCATCGGGTCGATCACATCAGCACCAATCCACCATGTGTGGAACATGTTCCAGCCGCCCTTGTCCACGGGATCGCGCTTGGCGCGGCGGGACGTCAGGGTTGACCAGTCCATGGCCTGCAGGTCGACCTTCATGCCGATCTGACGCAGCTTCTGAGCTGTGATCAGCGAGAAGGCAGAGAGGATCGGAACGTCGGTTGGCTGCATAATGACAACTGGAGTGCCATCATAACCAGACTCGCCGAGAGCCGCTTTGGCCTTTGCGATATCGCCGGTCTTGATCACGTCACTGCCGACTTCATTGGCCAGAGGCGTCCCGCAGGGGTAAACCGAATAGCAGGTTTTCCAGAATTGCTTGTCGCCAACAGCGCCGCCCAGATAGTCTTCCTGCTTCATCGCCATAATGGCAGCACGCCGGACTTTCGCGTTGTCGAAAGGCGGCAACAGGTGATTGAAGCGGGCAAAGCCGATATTGCCAAGCGGGTCATTGATTTCCACGACCACGTCTGAATTGGCCGAAAGGATCGGCATCAGGTCGTTGGCGGGAGATTCAAAATAATCCACCTCGCCGCTGATCAGCGCGTTCATCGCTGTGGTCTGATCCGGGAAATATGTCCAGACAACCTTGTCCACTTTGGCGATCTTGCCGCCGGTCGCAGCAGATGCAGGCTCTGAACGCGGTACGTAGTTCGGGTTCTTCAGATAAACCACCTTTGAACCGGGCACCCACTCGTCCTTGGAGAACATGAACGGGCCGGAACCAATATGCTCTTCAACCTGCTTGAACGGATCGGTCATGGCCATCCGCTTGGGCATCATGAAAGGCACGTTGGAAGAGATCTTGCCGATCGATTCCAGGACCAGACCATAAGGCTGTTTCAATTTCAGAACGATGGTCTTGGCATCTGCTGCTGTCAGGCTTTCGGTGACGCCCGTGAGTGCCTGACCCATGCCGTCGCGCTTGCCCCAGCGCTGCAATGAAGCAACACAGTCTTCCGCGGTAACGTCCGCGCCATCATGCCACTTCAGGCCGTCGCGCAGTTTGAACGTCCATGTGAGGCCATCTTCAGACTTCTCGTAGGTGTCGACCATCTGAGGTTGCGGCTTGAAGTTCTCGTCCATGGCAAACAGGGTGTCATAGATAAGATAGCCATGGTTGCGGGAGATATAGGCCGTCGTCCAGATCGGATCAAGGTTCTTAAGGTCCGCATGCGGAATAACCCGCAGGACCTTCTCGGCAGCGGCTTCCCCGATCGTTCCAAACGATCCGAGTGCGAGCGGTATGGCCACCGCCGCCGCCGTTAGAAATTTTCGCTTAGTCCATTTCAACATGGTTTAACTCCTCCTTCTGTTTTGTTTGTTTTCCATCCCCAAATCCACCGCGGCAAGTTAACGCCGGACGCACCCGGCCTGTCAACGGTGGTGATCCCGGTTGACGGAATTTGGTAAGGCTGACACAATTCGCCGCTCAAAGCGAATCCTTAAACCTTCCACTTTATGGCCACACATGTCTCGACCTGGAATTGCTGTTGCTGGTTTCCAGCATGAAACCAATACGTTTGCCCCGATGCCGACGCTTTATGAGGAATTTGAAATCGGGAGTGCCTGGCCTGGCCTCACCGAAGGGGAAGCGGTTATTGATGTATTCAGCGGCCTCAACATCCCGCTTGGTGGCTTCATTGATGCCGCAAAGAACAAGGTGGATCTCTATCCCATCCTTTGGGCCGGAGCTGAACCCGGTGGATATGTGGACCAGGCCGGATTTGACCGCATCGCGGCCATGATCATTGACGGCATAAAGGCGGCCGGAGCCGTTGATGGGGTTTATCTGGATCTGCATGGAGCCATGGTCACCGATGATCATGAAGACGGCGAAGGTGAGTTGCTGCGCCGCATAAGGGCGGAGGTCGGCGATGATCTGCCCATTGCCGTGAGCCTGGACCTGCACGGCAACCAGACACAGGTCTTCGTTGATCTTGCCACGGTGGTCACAATCTACCGCACCTACCCTCACATCGATATGGCAGATACCGGCGCGCGGGCCTATGCGCTGCTTGCAAAATTGCTGGATGGCGGCGAACCCTTCGCAAAGGCCTTCCGGCAAGCTGATTACATCGTACCCATCCAGGCGCAGTGCACCATGCGCGAACCCTGCCGCCAGCTCTATGCCGAGACAATTGCGCTGGAAGGCGGGCCTGTTGTTTCTGTAGATCTGGCCATGGGCTTCCCACCGGCCGATATCCATCATTGCGGCATATCACTGGTGGCCTATGGCGAAACCCAGGAGGCAGCAGATGGCGCCGCCGACAAGTTGCTGGGCATTCTGAACGATATGGAGAAAGATTTCGACGATCCGCTGGTCTCGATCGAGAACGCCGTGCGCAGTGCCATGTCTTTATCTGAGACTGCATCGAAGCCGGTGGTCATTGCCGATCCGCAGGACAATCCCGGCGCAGGTGCGACCGGCGACACGACGGGAATTCTGCAGGCCCTGATTGATCTCAAAGCAAAGCGCGCTTGCCTTGCCATGTTATGGGATCCGGAAACCGCGGCCAGGGCGCACGAGGCCGGTATCGGCGGCCAGTTCGACGCAAAAGTTGGGGCCAGGTATCCTCAACTCGGCTGTGTTCCGGTTGAGGTGAACGTGACGGTTGAAGCCCTGTCGGATGGGTCTTTCATGTGCACCGGACCGATGTATGGCGGCGCGCATGCCGAGCTTGGTCCTATGGCCGTGTTGCTGATCGAAGAAGGCGGCTGCGAAGTGCGGCTGGTTGTAGGGTCCATCCGCACCCAGAATGCGGACCAGGCTTTCTTCCGGCACATCGGCATTGATCCAACCCAGCAGGATATCGTCTGCGTAAAAAGCGCGGTGCATTTTATGGCGGACTACGAACCCATTGCCGAGACAGTTCTGTTCGCAGACGCGCCGGGCGCCAACCCCTGCAAGCTCGACCAGATCGAATACACACGGCTTCGGAAAGGCGCGCGTCTTGGCGCAAATGGACCGGCATTCGGAGGAGCATCCTCATGACGGACAAGTTGCTTATCCAGCGCGATGGTCATGTGGTTACCCTCACGCTCAATCAACCGGACCTGCGCAACCCCATCACCGATGCGGACTTTGTCGATGCGTTTGTTTCGGCCTGCGCGCAGGTTCAGGCGGATATGGATGTGCGCTGTGTGATCATCACAGGCGCGGGCAAGGGCTTTTCCTCCGGCGGCAACATCAAGCATATGCGTGACCGTGTGGGCACCTTTGAGGGCAGTGCAGACCAGATTGCCGGCAATTACCGCAAGGGCATCCAGCGCGTTCCAAAAGCAGTCTACGCCCTCGACGTTCCGGTCATTGCCGCCGTCAACGGCCCGGCCTACGGCGCCGGTTGCGATCTCACCATGATGTGCGATATCCGCATCGCAAGCTCGCGCGCTGTCTTTGCGGAGAACTTCGTGAAGGTCGGCCTGATCCCCGGCGACGGCGGAGCCTGGTTTCTGCCGCGGGTCATGGGAGCATCGCGCGCAGCTGAGATGACCTTCACCGGTGAGCCCATCGATGCGGAAACAGCCCTGGCCTGGGGCGTTGTTTCCAGGGTTGTCTACCCGGAACAACTGATGCCTGCCGCCAGCGACCTTGCGGGACGCATTGCATCCAATCCGCCGGGCCAGCTCCGCAAGGCCAAACGCCTGCTGCGTGCCAGCCACGCCAGCAGCCTGAACGACATCCTCGAACTCTCCGCCGCCTACCAGGGGGCGTGTCATCACTCGGAAGATCACCACGAGGCCGTGGCTGCGGTCCTGGAGAAACGAAGGCCGGAGTTTAAGGGGCGATAGAAGTTGAGACCGCAGGATACCGCTCCCAGGCCGGTGGACTGATGTGACACTTACCGGGTTGTCAACGGTGGGGTCCAAGAGCATGCTTTTAGAAGTCCTGGCCCAACACCTCCGGGGAGCCGCCAATGCAATCGATAGCAATGGTCGCGCTTATTTCTCTTTGCATGAGCATAACTGCTGTATATTCCGACTTTTGGAATTGGTTTCAGGCCAATGAACCCAAATTCACATCCACAGGAAATTTCGATGCGGGTTTTGGCTCGAAAATTTCAAGCCTCCCGGGAGCGGAGCGGGCACGGATAAGCTGATCGCTCTTAAAATGCGGCGGCGGCCTGTCGGCCTTGCCTCAGGCACGAAGTGCCTTCGGCAGCCAATCAACCACATCATCGTCCTCCCGGAATTTTGCGCATGCAAAATATCCGGGATCTTCTATCCGCACGTCAGGAGAGCCGCGAGAAAAGATCCGGGGTCAGGTCCGGGGTGTCGGTAGAGGAAATGGTGGAAAGGCCTGAGCGAACGGACGATCGCTGCGCATCCACACTTCGCTCTTCACCATGGCGTGCCAATTGTCTAACGTGCCCTCCAACCGAACAAGACTCTCGCTGGAGGAAGTCCGCCCCATGGAAGTTGCCCTGTCCCCCCTGGAATTTGCCCGCCGGGCCCGCACGCTCTATGCAGACCGCGAAGCCGTTGTCGATGAAGACAAGCGTTTTACTTATGCGGAGTTCCTCGACCGCTGTGACCGCTGGTCGGCGGCCCTGCAATCCCTTGGCGTGGTTCAGGGCGACCGGGTCGCCTACATCGCACCCAACACCCATTACCACCTGGAGGCGTACTACGCCGTGCCGCAGATTGGCGCCGTGCTGGTTCCGATCAACTACCGGCTCCAGCCCAATGATTTTGAATACATCATCAATCATTGCGGCGCAAAGATCGTCTGTGCCCATCCCGATTATTTCGAGATGGTCGAAAGCATCAGGGACAAGCTGAGCGGCGTCGAACGCTACGTGGCGCTGGAAGGTGAGCGCGTAGGCTGGATGGACTATGAGGCGGCGGTTGCTGGCCAGTCGGCCGATTTCGATAAGCCGGAAATCGCGGAGAACGATCTCCTCACCATCAACTACACCTCAGGCACCACGGCCCGCCCAAAGGGCGTGATGATCACCCACCGTAATGCCTACCTGAACGTGTTGAACACCCTGGCCCATCATCACCTGACCCCGGCGGACCGCTATCTCTGGACCCTGCCCATGTTCCATGCCAATGGCTGGACGTTTACCTGGATCAACACGGCCCGGGGCATGGCCCATGTGTGTCTGCGCAAGGTGGACCCGGAGCCGATCTACAAGCTCATGCGCGAAGAAGGCATCACCATGTTCTGCGCCGCGCCAACGGTGCTCATCGGCATCGCCAATGCGCCGGAAGAAATGCGCGCTGGTGCGCCACGTGGCGTGCGCCTCTTCACGGCTGGTGCCCCTCCTGCAGCCGCAACCATCGAAGCCGTGGAGCGTGACCTCGGCTGGGAACTCACCCATGTGTATGGCCTCACCGAAACGGCACCGCTGATCTCGTTCAACGAAACCTGGCCGGAACACATGAACCTGCCGCTCGACGAACGGGCCAGAATCAAGGCGCGGCAGGGCGTTGAGATGTTAGGGGCCGGTGAGCTGCGTATTGTCGATGACGAGGGCAATGAAGTGCCCTGGGACGGCGAGACTCTGGGCGAGATCACCGTGCGCGGCAACGTGGTCATGAAGGGCTATTACAACAACCCCGGGGCCACCGACGAAGCGATCCGCAACGGCTGGTTCCACTCCGGCGATGCCGCCGTCGTGCACCCCGACGGGTTCGTGGAAATCCGCGACCGCTTCAAGGATGTGATCATCAGCGGCGGCGAAAACATCTCCTCCGTTGAGGTCGAGGGCTGCCTGTTGCAGCACCCCGCCGTGCAGGAAGCCGCCGTCGTGGGCATGCAGCACGAGAAGTGGGGCGAGGCGCCCCACGCGTTTGTCATTCTCAAGGCAGGCGCCAAGGCAAGCGAAGACGATCTGAAGCTCCACGTGCGTGAGCACCTTGCTCACTTCAAAACCCCGCAATGGGTGAGCTTCGTGGAGGAGCTGCCCAAGACGGCCACCGGCAAAGTACAGAAGTTCGTCCTGCGGGGCGTCAAATCCGGCATCGTCCGGCAATAGGCAACAAGAGGCAAGCTCCATGATCACCGATCTTCCTTTCGACACCGAAACAATGCTTGCAGGGCTGCGGCCCTGGATTGAATGCGAAAGCCCCACCTATGATGCCGCAGCGGTCAACCGGATGATGGATCTGGCCTCACGGGATCTTGCCAGATTGGGCGCAAGCGTCGAGCGTATCCCCGGCCGCATGGGGTTTGGCGACTGTGTGCGGGCGCGCTTTCCGCACCCCGATCTCCATGCGCCGGGCATCCTCATCATGGGCCATATGGACACCGTCCATCCAATGGGCACGCTGGAACAACTGCCCTGGCGGCGCGAAGGCGACAAGTGCTGGGGGCCGGGCATTCAGGACATGAAGGGCGGGAATTACATTTCCCTGGAAGCGGTGCGCCAACTCATGACCGCCAGTGTGCAGACCCCCTTGCCGGTCACGGTTCTTTTTACCTCAGATGAAGAAGTTGGTTCGCCCTCAACCCGCGATCTGATTGAGGCTGAAGCCGCCCGCCACAAATATATCCTGGTGCCCGAACCGGCCAACTCGGACGGCGGGGTGGTGACCGGGCGCTATGCCATTGCCCGCTTCAATCTGGAAACCAACGGCACCCCCAGCCATGCCGGCGCGCGCCTGAAGGAAGGCCGCTCGGCCATCCGCGGCATGATCCGCCAGATCGACACCATCGAGACCATGACCAGCGATGACTGCACCTTCTCCGTCGGGGTGATCCATGGCGGCCAATGGGTGAATTGTGTCTCTTCACTCTGCACCGCCGAGGCGTTGACCATGGCCAAGAAACAGGAGGACCTGGACGCCGGGGTGGAGCGCATGCTGGCGTTGGCGGGTGACCATGACGGCATCGACTTCAAGGTGAACAGGGGTGTCACGCGCCCGGTCTGGGAACCGGACCAACCCGGCACAACCGCCCTCTATGAACTGGCCAGAAAGCTCGCCAACCACGTTGGCTTCGACATCTCCCACGGCAGTCGCGGCGGCGGCTCCGATGGCAACTTCACCGGTGCCCTGGGGATGGCCACCCTCGACGGCCTCGGCGTCCAGGGCAACGGCCTGCACACCCTGACGGAACATATCGATGTAACGTCCCTGGTCCCCCGCGCGCGGCTGATGGGCGGGTTGCTTGAGACGTTGACGTAAAACCAAAGGCACGTAACGGTTGCAGTCGTAAAGTTGTGAGATAGCCTCGGTAAAACCGTGACGAACCGGCGGCGGTCACGTGATACAGAGTGCGACGGCGGACACACGTGCGGGCTGGAATCAGGTTTGCTACCCGGCAATCCCGCCTTGCAACGACTCATCCCATCGCTGTTTTCGCACTCTCCTGAGGGGTTGGGGAAGCAAAAACCGGCCTGCAGAATTGATTTGTCTGCATTGCCGCGGTGCAATTCAAGGTTCTTCGCGGTGGATCGTCCGCCGGAGTTTTCGTTCCCCTATCGGGGCACCGGCAGAACAGTGCGCCCAGAACAGTGTGCCCAGGGCATGACCCAAAAGAAATTATTGACGATCCGCTTCGATGGGTTGTTTTTTCGAGTTATCCTGCAAAAACGGATTGCGAGCGGCAAATGGCTATTTCGCCCAGCTTTCAGCCAAAACTTCAGCCTGCTGCAAAACAGTCTGAACGGTGTCTTCTTGAAGACCAGGCGGGTAATCGAATTTTCTAAGAATCCGCTTTACAAGAATTCGCATTCGAGCACGCGCTGACTCCCGATACTGCCAGTCCACAGAGACATTATCTTTAAGGTTGTTCAGCAACTCGTGCGCAATGATCCGAAGTTGTTTATCGCCCATAACTTTCACAGCGCTCTCATTCCTGGCCAAGGCGTCATAGAAGGCGATTTCTTCCTGGCTGAGTCCTTCCTCCTCGCCGCGTTGGTGTGCGGCGCGGATGTCCCTGGCGAGCTGGACCAGCTTCTGAATGACCCCCGCCGTCGTGATGGCGTTTTTGTGGTAGTCGGCGATCGCCTTCTCCAGCCGCTTGGAGAAGGTGCGGGTCTGAACGACGTTGACACGGCTTTGCGATCTTATCTCGCCATTGAGCAATTTCCGCAGCGCCTCCATGGCAAGATTCTTCTTCTCCATGCCCTGGACCTCGGCAAGGAACTCATCCGAGAGGATGGAGATGTCCGGCGTCTCCAGCCCTGCGGCTTGAAGAATATCGACGATCTCCGTCGAGACGACGGCGCGGCTGACGATCTGCCGCACGGCCAGGTCCCGCTCGGCGGAAGACTTGCCCGCGCCGGGCGTGCTCTTGGCGAGCGCCGCCCGCACCGTCTGGAAGAACCCCACCGCGTCGCGGATGTCCCGCGCCTCGTCGCTGGCAGCCGCAAGCGCGAACGCCCTGGAGAGCGCCAGCACGGCGTCGTTGAAGCACCGATGCGCGCGTTTCTTGCCGTCTTTGGTCGTTTCCTTTGCCGCCTCTCGCTGCTGCATGTCGAGCACCCACTCGATCGCACCCGCAAGGGCCGCGAGCCGTTCCTGCGGTGTTCCGATGAGCCCGGCCTGGTATTCGAAACCGTGGAACATATCCTTCACGATCTCGTATTTCTCCAACATTACGGCGACGGCCTCGTCTTTGTCGATGCCTGCCTGCTTCTGGTCGTCTCCGGAGTACTGACTGAGCGCAGACTTCAGGTTCTGGGCGATACCGATGTAATCCACGATCAGCCCGGCGGGCTTGTCGCGGAACACCCGGTTCACGCGGGCGATCGCCTGCATGAGCCCATGCCCGCGCATGGGTTTGTCGATATACATCGTGTGCATGCTCGGCGCGTCGAAGCCGGTCAGCCACATGTCCCGGACGATCACCAGCTTGAGAGAGTCCTCCGGGTCCTTGGCCCGCTTGGCGAGAAGCTCCCGCCGCGCCGCGCCGCCGATGTGCTGTTGCCACTCCTTCGGGTCTGAAGCTGCGCCAGTCATGACGATCTTGAGGGCTCCGCTCTCGTCATCGTCGCTGTGCCACTCCGGGCGCAGCTTGATGATCTGGTCGTATAGCGCGACGCAAATCCGGCGGCTCATGCAGACGATCATCGCCTTGCCGTCCATGCCGACGACGCGGTTCTCGAAATGCTCCACGAGGTCCTGGGCGACCATGGCAAGGCGCTTTTCGGCCCCGACGACCGCCTCGACATTCGCCCATTTACGCTTGAGTTTCTCCTGCGCGCCCTGGGTCTCGTCCTCGGTCAGCTCGGCAACTTCATCGTCGAGCGCCGGTTTCTCGTCTTCGTCCAGCTCGATCCGGGCGAGGCGGCTCTCGTAGTAGATCGGAACCGTCGCGCCATCCTCGACACCCCGGTTGATGTCGTAGACGTCGATATACTCGCCGAACAGGGCGGGCGTGTTCACGTCCTCCTTCTCGATCGGTGTGCCGGTGAAGCCGATGAAGGAGGCGTTCGGAAGGGCGTCGCGGAGATATTTTGCGAAGCCATAGGCGATTTCGCCGGTTTTCTGCTCCACCCTGGCCTTGAAGCCATATTGGCTGCGATGCGCCTCGTCGGCGATCACGACGACGTTCCGGCGATCCGTGAGCACCGGATAATCGGTCTCGCCGTGCTCGGGCGAGAACTTCTGGATGGTCGTGAACACCACGCCACCGGAGGGGCGGGTCAGGACCTTCTGCAAATCCTCCCGGCTATCCGCCTGCCGTGGAGTTTGCCTGAGCAGATCGCGGCACATGGCGAAGGTGCCGAAGAGCTGATCGTCCAGATCGTTGCGATCGGTGACGACGACGACGGTCGGATTTTCCATCGCCGGATGGGCGATGATCTGCCCGGCATAGAAGGCCATCAAAAGGCTCTTGCCCGACCCTTGCGTGTGCCAGATGACGCCGATGCGGCGATCGCCGTCGAGGCTGGAAGCCTCGATCGTGCGCGCGACGGCGTGGCGCACGGCATGGAACTGGTGATACCCCGCCACGATCTTGACGAGGCCGGCGCCCGTGTCGCCGAACACCGTGAAATCCCGGATCAGGGTCAGGAACCGCGACTTCTCGAACACCCCCTCGATGAGGGTGTCGAGCTCCGGCGCACCTTTCGGGGCGACCTCGGAGCCATCCACGGTGCGCCAGGGCATGAACCGTTCGAGGTTGGCGGTCAGCGAGCCGAGGCGCGCGTGGAGGCCGTCCGAGGTCACGAGCGCGGCGTTGGTGCGGAACAGGGACGGGATCTGGTCCTTGTAGGTCTGGAGCTGGTTGAAGGCCCCTTCCAGGGTGGCGTTCCCGTCGCCGGGGTTCTTCATCTCGATGACGCCCAGGGGCAGGCCGTTGATGAACACCACCACGTCGGGGCGGCGGTTCCGCTGCCCCTCGATGACCGTATACTGATTGACCGCCAGCCAATCGTTTGCCTCCACATCGGCAAAATCGATCAGCCGGGCGACATCGCCGCCGATGCTGCCGTCCTCTCGTGCGACCTCGACCGGCACGCCTTCGATCAGATAGCGGTGCAGGCGGCGGTTCTCCTCGACGAGCGAGGGGGTCTCGGTCTGCCGCACCTTGCGCAGCACCTCCTCCAGCGTCTCGACGGGCAGATGTGGATTGAGCCGTTCGAGCGCCTCGCGAAGCCGCACGGTCAGTAACACCTGCTCGTGGCTGACACGCTCTGGTTTCGACCCGTCCGGCGAAATGTCCGGGCCGTGCAGCACGGCGTAGCCAAGCCCGGCAAGCCATTCGAGCGCGGCCTCCTCGACGTGGCTTTCGGTAAAAGCAGCCATCAGGCGACCTCTCCGCCCGGCCCCGGAACGAACCTCGCCCGTTCGCGCCGGAGCATTTCATAGGGGCTTATGCAGTGCAGGTCGAGGCCGATGCAGGCGTTCGGAATCTTGATCATGCGAATGGTGTCGGCGGGCACTTCGTGCGTAACGACGACAAAATCATGCGCCAGCGCATGCGCAACCAGCCAATAATCGGCGACCTCTGAAAATTCTGAAAATTCCGCGACGGCGGCGGGCTGGTATCCGTTGCTGTTCGCCCAATCGCTGACAGTGCGACGTGCTTGTAATCGGACGGCTCCATGTTGCCGCGCAGTTTGTCCGCCGTCGCCCAGAGCTGCGCCTCGAACCCGAGATTCGCGCCATTAGCTGTCTTCTTTTTTGATCCGCCATGCCTCACCATCGAACTGCCTGCTGCTGTAAGCCTGTCACCCGGAAGGCAAATATACTACGGTCGACGATGCGCCAATTGCCCGTGATGATCATGGCCTTACCCCTGAGCGGTGGTGTGCCTGCCAAATCCCGCTGCGTCAAGTCTCCTGGTCAATGACGTGGATCTGGATGGTGAACGAAAAAGGCGGTAAGGATTTCCTGCGCGGCGGTCTTGGTCCGGACAGTTTCATGTTCCGCATATCGCCTGGTGATGATGCGGTGGCCGGCTTCAACGGCACTGAAGGAAATGTGCTCTGGTTTCAGGGGCTGGGGTTGAACGCTGCAGATGAAGCCCTGGCCGCAGCGTTTCAGGATGGAACAGACACGGAAATTGATCCGGGGGCAGAAGGCTCCGTGCGTTTGCCGGGTGTCGATATGGCGCTGCTTGTGGAAGATGATTTCCGCTTCAACTGACTATGCACCCAGCAATATGAGCAGTATGGCAGCCACAACAAGGATGATCCCGAGCACTTCCCTCTTGCTGACCTTCTCGCCAAAAAAGAAGGCTGATGCGATGAATGTGAACACCAGTTCGATCTGTCCCACCGCACGCACATGAGCCGCGTTCTCGATCGTAAAAGCAGTGAACCAGCAAATTGAGCCCAGCACACCGGCCACACCGACAGCGCCCGCCCAACGCCAGTTCTGCACAACCCGGTTAATTTCCCCCGGCTCGCGCCACACCAGGTAAACCGTCATGATGATGGTCTGAATGACGATTGCGACGGCGAGCGCACAGGCAGCTGCCATGGTGACGTTATCGTGCTCAAGCGCCAGCGATGCCCCGCGGAAGAACACCACCGAAGCGCCAAGAAACACGGCGGATGTGAGGCCAATCAGGGTTGGCTTTTCGGAGATGCTGGAAAGAACCGATTTCAAGTTCACGTCCGATTGGCCCGCCGAAAGGACAACCACGCCAAGGGCGCTCAGGGCCACCGCGATGGCCGCAGCCAGACTCAGACCATCGCCCAGGACAAGGGCGCCCAGCGCGGCGATCATGACAAGCTCAAGTTTGGAGAAGGTGGTCCCGACGGCAAAATTGCGGAACGAGAACATCCACAAGAGAACGACAGTAAACAGTATTTGCGATACTCCGCCCAGAATGCAGTAGATCAGGAACTTCAGGTTTGGAACAGGGAACTCCAGTCCCCAGAATGTGTTGAGGCCCCAGAGATAAACTAGGGCAAACGGCCAGGCATAGAAGAAGCGGGAATAGGCGGCGCCGGCGTTGGACAGTCTGCCCTTCAGATGTTTTTGCAGGGCCGATCGCAAATTCTGAAAGAAAGCGGCAGCAACGGTGATGGGAATCCAGAGTTCGAACATCAGCTCTTCCTATAGCGCGGGAATGATTAGTCAATCGGGTTGTGGCCAGCGCAGCGCCCGCTTATGGTTTGCCGTTCGAACCGCTTCAACCTTGCCGGAAGGACCTTATGAGCAAACTCTTTTCGCCAATCCATTTGCGTGAGCTTGAGCTCAGTGATCGCATTGTGGTCTCGCCCATGTGTCAGTATGCGTCCGACGGCGGGGTCATGAACGATTGGCATCTGATGCATCTCGGGCAACTGTCCATGGGGGCTGGCAATCTGTTGCTGACGGAAGCCACGCATGTTTCGGCAATCGGCAGGATCACATCAAGATGTGCCGGCCTCTGGAATGACGAGCAGGAAGCTGCGATGAAGCGGATTGTGGATTTTTGCCGCCAGTATGGGACGGCGAGAATCGGCACTCAGCTGGCCCATGCCGGCCGCAAGGCCTCCTGCAACACGCCCCTGAAGGGGTCTGTGCCGCTGACATCCGAAGACGGCGCATGGCAGACAATCGGCCCTTCTCCCACCGGTTTTTCGCCAGGCTGGCATGTGCCGACGGAACTGGACCGGTCCGGACTGGAGAGTGTCAAACAGGAGTTTGTTGACGCGGCTCTGCGCTCAGAGCGGATCGGAATGGATGTGATCGAATTGCATGGCGGCCATGGTTATCTGCTCAACCAGTTTTTCTCACCGCTCTCCAATTTGCGCAGTGATGAATATGGCGGCTCTGTTGAAAACCGGATCCGGTTTCCAATCGAGGTTTTTGAAGCCATTCGCCAGATCTGGCCGAATGACAAACCGCTGGGATTACGTGTCAGCGCCATTGACTGGGTCGAAGGCGGTTCCACCATTGAGGACACCATCGCCTTCGCCCGCGCACTGGAAGAGGTGAATTGTGACTTCATCGACATAACGACGGGCGGTGTCGATCATCGCCAGAAAATCCTGGTAGGCCCCGGCTACCAGGTGGATTTTGCCAGTGCCGTCAGGAAGCAGGTCAAGATGCCCGTCATGGCTGTGGGCATGATCACGGAAGCGCGGCAGGCGGAAGAAATCATCGAGGATGGCCATGCCGATTTTGTGATGCTGGCCCGGGGCGTCATGCACAATCCGCGCTGGGCATGGCATGCTGCCATGGAACTGGGCGCAGAAACCGAATATCCGGATCAATATATCCGTTGTTCGCCCAAACTGTGGAACCACGCCGCAAGGTAAATTCAGCGGAAACGGCAGACGAACCAGCTTTTGCAGCGCGGCATGACCTGACGTTACCCCTTATAAACACAGTACTTTGACATATGTTGCGCCGCACAATTGCCAATGCTAGTGTATGGGCAGGGCGGAACAGATGCGGTGCGGCACATCGTGCCAAACCAAGGGGTAAAAGCTTTGTTGTACGATATCTATGAAATGAACCACGCTGCGTTGGCACCAATGCGTGCAGCGGCCAATGCAAGCCGGTTCTTCTGGAAGAATCCGCTAAATCCCCTATCCGGGACACCCTACGGCAAAGCAACTGCCGCCAGCCTTGATATGTTCGAACGCCTGACTCGCCGGTACGGCAAGCCGGAGTTCGGGATTGAACAGGTGAAGGCCGACGGCCGCGCCCATTGCGTTCAGGAAAACGTGGTCTGGTCAAAGCCGTTTTGCAACCTTGTGCATTTCAGCAAGACGCCTCTCGGTGGCAGAGCCAGGCCCCAGGCCACAATGTTGATCGTTGCCCCCATGTCAGGCCACTACGCAACTCTGTTACGCGGCACGGTTGAAACCATGCTTGAGACCCATGATGTTTACGTGACGGACTGGATTGATGCGCGCGATGTGCCGGTGTCGAAAGGCACGTTCGATCTTGACGATTACATCGACTACATGATCGAGATCTTTCAGTTCCTTGGGCCTGACACCCATGTCATGGGCGTGTGCCAGCCGTCAGTTCCCGTTCTGGCCGCCGTCTCGCTCATGTCCGCGGACGATGATGAATGTGTGCCGGCCACCATGACATTAATGGGCGGCCCGATTGACACGCGCCGGAACCCGACAGCCGTGAGCAAGATGTGCGAGACACGCAGCATCGACTGGTTCCGCCGGCATGTAATCAAGAAAGTTCCGTTTCCAAATACCGGCATGATGCGCGACGTTTACCCCGGGTTTCTGCAACTCACTGGTTTCATGACCATGAACCTGGACCGGCATCTCAACGCCCACAAGGATCTCTATTGGCATCTGGTGGAAGGCGATGGAGACAGTGCCGAAAAGCACGAAGAGTTTTATGATGAATATCTGTCGGTCATGGATCTGACCGCGGAATTCTATCTGCAGACGGTGGAAAAGGTATTCATTGAGCATGCCCTTCCCAGGGGCACATTTACCCACCGTGGTCATCTGATCGATCCAGGTGCGATCAAGAAGACAGCGCTGTTCACCGTTGAAGGAGAAAAGGATGATATTTCCGGTGGCGGCCAGACAGAGGCCACGCACGATATCTGTCCGAATATTCCGAAGAAGCGGAAGAAGCACTATCTGCAGCCGGGTGTCGGGCACTATGGCGTCTTCAATGGGCGCCGCTTCAGGTCGGAGATTGCGCCGCGCATTGTTCAGTTCACAAAGGACAATCCCACCGCGGCTTAAACCGGGCAGGTCCTGTTCCGATCAGGCATAATGGTTTCACTTCCACTGATTCGGATGTGATCTTCCATGCCTCTTGCAACTCTGCGCAAATTGATTGACCCGGGCCCGGCCGGCCAAACCGATCGTGCATCTGTGGCGATCGACGGGATTACCGTTCCCGTTCTCTTCAGGCGGAATGCCAAGGCGCGGCGGATCATCCTGCGGATGAATGCCAAGGAAGAAGGCCTTACCCTGACCGTGCCTCCAGGCACCAGTCATCAGGAAGCCTTGAACTTTGCAGTTTCACAAAGTGCCTGGATCGCTGCACGTCTGAAACGTCAGCCCCAGATTATCCCCTTTGAACATGGGGTCGAGATCCCTGTCCGCGGCATTCCGCATCTGATCCGCCATTTGCCGAACGCACGCGGCACTGCACGGTCGGAAGCCTCTCATCTTCCCGGCGAACCGCCTTCACTAATTGTTGCAGGCAGAGAAGAGCATCTCAATCGCCGGCTCAGGGATTGGCTCAAGGCGGAGGCCCGCCGCGATCTGGTTGCTGCGTCCAGCAAATATGCAAGGTCCATGGGTTTGCGATACAGCCGGATCAACATGCGCGACCAGTCGAGCCGCTGGGGATCCTGCTCGTCCACTGGAGCCCTGTCCTATTCCTGGCGGCTGATCATGGCCCCATCGGATGTTCTGGACTATGTGGCCGCCCACGAAGTGGCACACCTGAAGGAAATGAACCACAGCCCGAGATTCTGGAAGCTGGTGGAAACCCATTGTGAACACAGCAAACCATCGCGCCATTGGCTCAAGACGCATGGTATGGCCCTGCATCAGTATGGTCGCTGAGGCGCCTTCCTGGAGAACGGGCTGCTAAAGACCGGAGCAGGCTTCCGACCCGTTACCGATTGTCATCCTGTACGCCACCGCGTTGCCGGGTGCCGGGCCGGTCGAAATTGTCGTCGCCATTGCGGCGGCTCCCGAAGATGTCCTGGAAGAAGGTGGTCACCTGCTTTTCCGCCCGCCCGGCCCGATCGAAGAAATCATCAAGCGCCCAGGAATCGTTGCTGTAGTCCGGCTCTGCTTCTCGCGGTTCACCCGGGAGGGGAAGGGCGGGCAGCCCCTCGTGAGCCGAAACCATCACGGACTTCCAGACTTTCGCAGGCAGTGAGCCTCCGGTCACCTGCCTTGTCGGAGAGTTGTCGTCGTTGCCGACCCAGACTCCGGCCACATACTGGGCCGTATACCCGATGAACCAGGCGTCCTTGTAACTTTGGGTGGTGCCTGTTTTTCCGCCGACTTCCCGGCCTTCAAGCCGCGCCCGTTTGCCTGTGCCATTGTTCACAACACGCGCCAGCATATGGTTCATGCTACCAAGTTCGGTTGGGTCGAGTACGGGGCCTGGTCCTTCGCCTTCGCGCTGGTAAAGAATGCGGCCATCGGTTGAGATGATGCGCGTGATCACATGAGGAAAAACGCCCCTGCCACCATTGGCAAACGGTGCATAAGCTGTGGTGAGCTCAAGCAGGGACACTTCCGATGTGCCAAGGGCAATTGACGGCAGAGCCTCCAGCTTTGATTTGATACCCATCCGCCGCGCGTTCAAGACGACCAGGTCCGGGCCGGCTTCAACAGCCATGCGGACAGCAACGGTGTTGATCGAGCGTGCCAGGGCGGATTTTAGCGTCACATTGCCGGAATATCGTTTGCCGTAGTTTTCCGGGCACCAGCGATCGATACAGAACCTGGAGTCTTCAACGATCGAATCCGGATCGAACCCCATATTGATTGCCGAAAGGAAGACAAACGGTTTGAACGCCGACCCTGGCTGCCGCTTCGCGCTGACGGCGCGATTGAACTGGCTCTTGATGTAGGATTTTCCGCCAACCATCGCCACCACCGAACCGGTCGGTGTCATCACAACCATAGCGCCCTGGCTGGTTTTCAGCTTGGGCCCTTCCTTGATCAGCGCACGCCTGAGCGTCTTTTCCGCCAGGAGCTGCAGGCGCGGTTTGATGCTGGTTTGCACGATCAGCCCTTGCGCCTTGCGGCCGGTATATTGCGGGATCAGTTCTTCAACCCAGTCGACGATATATTGTGTTGCCGGAATGTAATCGACCGCCTTCACGTCGGCAGGGCGGCTGACGGCCAGTTTTGCTTCCTTCTCACTGATAAAGTCCTCGCGCACCATGCTTTTCAGAACCAGAAGGCTGCGGGCCTGCGACCCCTTGGGATTTGTTTTGGGGTTCAGCCGCGAAGGTGCCTTGAGAAGGGCAGCCATTGAGGCGGCCTCAGCAAGGCTCAGACGACGCGCACTTTTGCCGAAATAGGCTCTTGAGGCCGCTTCGATGCCATAGGCGCCGGCGCCGAAATAGATCCGATTGAGATACAGTTGCAGGATCTCATCCTTGGAGAATTTATGCTCCAGCCACAAGGCCAGGACTGCTTCCTGGATTTTCCGGTGAATTGTGCGCTGAGGTTCCAGAAAAAGATTCTTCGCCAGCTGTTGAGTGAGTGTCGATCCGCCCTGAACAATCCGGCCAGCCTTGACGTTCAGGTAGAACGCGCGAACCAGAGCCACCAGATCCACACCGAAATGTTGCCGGAAGCGCCGGTCTTCTATTGCCAGAACAGCTTGCGGCACGTAGCTCGGCAAGTCGCGAAGGCTCACATCATCGCCCAGGAACAGACCGCTTTCGGCGAGCACTTCACCATTATCGGCCAGGAGCACAATCCCTTCGGTACGTTTAGGGATCGTGAAAATGTCGGCGTTTGAGAGGGCATAGACCATGTACCCGGCAATGCCGATAAGACCCACGAAGCCCCACATGAAAAAGGTCATCGACCAATAGGCAATCCGCATAACCGGGCTTCGTCGCCGGTTTGGCGCTTTTGCTGTTTTGGCAGGTTGCTTCGCAGAACCTTTCGCGGCAGATCTTTCCCGGGTGTTGGGAATGCGCAAGCTCGGTTCAATCCGCTTCTTCTTAGCGGCGTTCGCGCGCTTTTTACGGGAAAAACTGAACAGCTTCATCGGGTACCGGGCCTGAACGTTTGTTTGCCTTGGGCAATCGTAAGTATGTCTAAGCGGGGCAGGTTAAGTCATTGCTAACCAGCTTGCCTCCACCCCTGGCATGTCAAAAAAGCAATGAGCGCCAATCAGGGCCGCAATGAGGCCTTGCCGGCCTGGTCATGTCCGGTTTCGCAAAGGGCGTGATTGCCTATGGCATCCATAACCTTGCAATCGGCCATTTGTCCGGAGCGGCAAACACCGCTTATCCTTTCAAGTTCGGTTTTCAATCTGGTCAGTTGCTCAATGCGGATTTCGATGTCCCGCAAATGCGCCATTGCGATTCTGTCGGCCTCATCGCAAGGCTGAGCCGGGTTTGCGATGAGGTCGATCAGCTCCCTGATCGCTTCCACAGAGAAATCCAGATCACCGGATCAAAGCGTTACATCCGCGTCTGTCAGCTCAATGAAGCCACCGGCGAATATGTGCGCATCCCGCTTGATGCGGCCAATGTGTGAGGTGGCGTCATGTTGATGCGGCAGGCCTAGGTCAAATCGCATTTCGGCAGCTTTATCGCATATCAGGCGGCGTCGCTTCCTGGGTCAGCGAAGCCAGGGCCTCGTCCAGACTCATCGCCGTCTGGGTCTTCGAGCCAAGGCGGCGGATGTTGACGGAACGCTCTTCCACTTCTCGCATGCCGACGACCAGGATCACCGGGACCTTGGTGACGGAATGCTCGCGGACCTTGTAGTTGATCTTCTCGTTTCTGAGATCGGCCTCTGCATGCAAACCGGCGCCACGAACCGCGTCCAGAACTTCCAGCGCATAATCGTTGGCGTCCGATGTGATCGGGCAGACAACAACCTGCTGCGGTGCCAGCCAGAGCGGGAAGTGTCCGGCGTGGTGTTCCACGAGAATACCCGTGAACCGTTCCAGCGAGCCGAACATGGCCCGGTGCAACATGACGGGCGTCACCTTTTCGCCGTTTGAGTCCATGTAAAACGCACCAAAGCGGCCAGGGAGATTCAAGTCCACCTGAAGCGTGCCGCATTGCCATTCACGGCCCAGAGCATCGCGCAGGGCATAGTCCAGTTTCGGCCCGTAAAACGCGCCGTCGCCTGGATTGTAGATCGCTTCGCCGCCGGCGACCTCAACTGCGTGTCGCAACGCAGCTTCTGCCGCGTCCCAAATCCCGTCTGAACCAACGCGCGTTTCCGGCCGGTCTGAGAACTTGATCACGATGGCATCGAACCCGAAATCCTTGTAGATGGACAGCATGAACTCATGCACCGCGACGGCTTCTTCGGTGATCTGTTCGTTCGTGCAGAAGATGTGCGCATCATCCTGCGTGAACGAGCGCACGCGCATGAGGCCGTGCAAAGCGCCGGAGGGTTCATAGCGGTGAACCTTGCCGAACTCTCCTAACCGGAACGGCAGATCGCGATAGCTCTTCAGGCCATGTTTGAAGATCTGCACGTGCCCCGGGCAGTTCATCGGTTTGAAAGCGAAGACGCGCTCGTCTTCGGTCTCCGTGATGAACATATTCTCGTGGTACTTCTCCCAATGGCCCGATTCTTCCCAGAGCGCGCGGTCCATCATGTCCGGAGAGTTCACTTCCTGATAACCGGCCTTGTCCTGGCGGCGGCGCATATAACCGATCAGCGTCTGGAACAGCGTCCAGCCTTTGGGATGCCAGAACACCGATCCCGGCGCTTCTTCCTGGAAGTGGAAAAGATCCATCTCGCGGCCAAGCTTGCGGTGGTCGCGTTTTTCGGCTTCTTCCAGCGCGTGGAGATAGGCTTTGAGCTGCTTGTCGCCGGCCCATGCCGTGCCATAGATGCGTGTCAGCATCTGGTTGTTTGAATCGCCGCGCCAATAAGCACCGGCAACTTTCATCAGCTTGAAGGCCGTCCCGATCCTGCCTGTGGAGGGCAAATGCGGGCCACGGCACAGGTCAAACCAGTCGCCCTGGTGATAGATCTTCAGATCCTGATCTTCGGGGATGGCATCGACCAGCTCAACCTTGAACGTTTCACCCTTGTCGGAAAAGACCTGCCTGGCCTTGTCGCGTGACCACAGTTCCTTGGTGAAAGGTGCGTTGCGCTGAATGATCTCGCGCATCTTCTTTTCGATGGCGTCAAAATCTTCCGGTGTGAAAGGGTCATTGCGTGCAAAGTCGTAATAGAACCCGTTTTCGATTACGGGGCCGATTGTGACCTGAGTGCCGGGCCAGATTTCCTGGACGGCTTCGGCCATCACGTGGGCTGCGTCGTGGCGGATCAGTTCAAGCGCCTCGTCATTATCGCGCAGAACAATCTCGATCCTTGCATCTGAGGTGATCGAATCGCTCAGATCGCAAAGCTCGCCATTGAGCTTCATCGCCACGGCCTTCTTGGCCAGCGATTTGGAAATGGAAGCAGCAACGTCCGCGCCGCTTGCACCGGAGTCGATTTCTCGGGAATTCCCGTCAGGGAAAGTCAAAACAGGCATCAATTTAACTCCTATCCAATCCCGCATACGGGTGCGGGTGGTGGGGCGGAAAGCCGCGTTTGGTTTTTGAACGGCGCTCTTTTGCGCCTCCTGATGGCTTTCGTCAAGCGTTGGGATCGAAAACCCCGTGCAGGCGCAAGGCTGCTGCCCGGCCAAACCGCAAAAGAACGGCCTTTCTGCGTGCAGCGCTGAGTTTGTGTTCCGGGGCTTCGCGAAGAATTTCCGCTCCGTAGGCATCGGCAACGATCAGTCCGGTGTCCTCCGGCAGAATTTCTTGCGGCAGTTCTGGAGGGACAGCGAAATAGAGCTTGTCGCAGAATTCACGGTATTCATGCCATTTGGAATCCGCCCGGAAGTCTGCAACGGATGATTTGATTTCGATCATTACGATCTGCCCTTTTTTGTCAATCGCAATGAGGTCCACGCGCCGGCCCGTCACCAAAGGCAATTCAGGTACAAATGCCAGCCCCATGTGGCGCAGCATGCGCCCGGTACCACGCTGCACAGCAGCGGCCGTTTCCGATTGCCGGCCATCGTGGATGATCAGTTCGTCGTCTGAGAAATCAGCCTCTGCCATGCCCGAACATCCCCTGCAATGAAGGGGATGTCAAACCTTCCGGCGATGTCGTGGATTTGGCTCAAAGGAGCACAGCCATATACATGACCACGCCTGTGAGCAAGATCGAGACTGGCGAGCGGTTCATGATCGAGCCGTCCTATCGGGGGAGCCAATCTGCTGTTCCGCCTTTTCACCTTCTACCTGGAATATGTGAATGAGCGGCGCATACAGCTTGTGTCCGGCGATTGCGAACCGCATCTTTTGAACGTCTATCAGGAGCCGGGTTTCCACACTTACACCCGCAAGAACGTGAATAGCGTGGAGACAGGATATCTCGTTCCGCTGGTTCTTGTGGCCGAGGATGTGGACTATCTGCGCGAGATCAAATCGCCGGTCGCCAAGGTCGTGACCGATTTTGGTGCCGCCGGCGACCGGGTGATCAAGAAGGGCAATGTGGCCCAGAACATGTTTGTTGTCGTCGCCGGGACGCTCGAAGTCCGCGCTGATGGTGAAGTCAAAGCCCTGCTCTCTGCTGGGGACATGTTTGGCGATATGGCCTTCTTTTCCGGACTGCCCCGCACCCTGGATGTCCATGCAGCCCCTGATGATACCAGGATCATCAGTCTCAGCGAGACCACATTGCGCAGTTTGATGGAAAGCCAGCCACAATCTGCGGCCAAACCCCTTACCGCGGACCGTGCGGCAGCGCTGTGATTTGATAACCACCTCCGGGCAACGTGAACTCTTCCAGATTGTCCCCTTCGCCGTCGCGATCAACCACCAGAAACTCCGATGTCTTTTGCAGCGAGATCAGCGGGTGGTGCCAGGTTCCTTTCCGGTAGTTCACACCCTGATGTGAAGCGGCAAAAAAGACTTCCGGCACGCCCGGCGTTCCATCCTCCCGGGCAGGAGCGACAACAAGAAGCCAGGGGTAGGGTGAAATGGGTATGAACGCCTGTGACCCGAGGGGGTGCTGCTCCAGCATCCGGATCTTGATTGGTAAACGAAAAGCCTGTCCGCGGAAGATGCTGATGATTGCTTCGCCCCCACCATCGGCCACATCGACATCGGCGAGATCGTGAAAGCGCTCCGTCGTGCCATTATTGATCATGAAGGATTTTGCGCCCTCGGTATCTATGACATCGCCATAAGGTGCAAAGTTGCTTTTGGCCAGCGGGCGGACCGCAAGAGTAATCGAGTTGGTCATGGTAAGAGTCTGCCATAAAGCCGTTAATTGCAGATAATCCTTCAGGGGGTGCGATCAGGGTTGATGGTTAACGCGCCAGTGCCGGGCGATATCGATTCTGCGTGTGACCCAAACATCCCTGTGGCTTTCGATGTGGTCAAGAAAGCGTTCGAGCGCAGCCATCCGGCCCGGTCGTCCGGCCAGCCTGCAATGCAACCCGACACTCATCATCTTTGCAGAGCCAGCCTCGCCTTCGCAGTAGAGAACGTCGAACGTATCGCGCAGATAGTTGAAGAACTGATCTCCGGCGTTGAAGCCTTGAGGCGTTGCAAACCGCATATCGTTTGCGTCCAGGGTGTAAGGCACCATGAGCTGCGGGCCGGAGGTTGAGGCGCGCCAGTAGGGCAAGTCATCCGCATAGGAATCAGCCGCATACTCAAAAACACCTCTTTCGGCGACCAGATCGAGCGTGTGCTCAGACGTGCGCCCTGTGTACCAGCCCAGAGGCAGCTCGCCTGTCGCGGCTTCATGGATTCGCAGGGCCTCATCCATGTGCGCGATCTCGTCTTCGCGGGTGAAATCCTTGTAATCGATCCATCTCAGACCGTGGGACGCAATTTCCCAATCAGCCTCTTTCATAGCCGCAACCGCTTCGGGATTGCGTTCGAGGGCCATGGCGACCCCATAAACTGTGACAGGCAGATTTCTCTTTGAGAACAGCCGCCACAAGCGCCAGAAACCTGCCCGCGACCCATACTCATACATGGATTCCATGTTCATATGCCGCTGCCCAGACCAGGGGGCGGCACCAACAATCTCTGACAGGAAGGCTTCGGAGGCCTCGTCGCCATGGAGAATATTATTCTCGCCGCCCTCTTCATAATTGATGACGAACTGGACAGCGATCTTCGCGTCTCCCGGCCACTTGGGATCCGGTGGCGTCCGGCCGTAGCCGATCATATCTCTGGGATAATCTGTCAAAACCTGAGCCCTTCCATTCCGGCAGGCGCTGCTTCTCTCAACTGCCTGGCAGCGGCCGAATGATCTGCAATCAGACCTTGCAGATCAAGCCCCGAGATTTCCCCATCCTGAACCCGCCAGTTTCCGGCAACCATAACGGCATCCGCGTGTATTGCGCCGCAAACAACGAGTGCGGCGAGCGGGTCTCCAGCTCCGGAGAATCTCGGTTCATCGAGCTTGAACAGGGCGAGATCCGCCTGAGTTCCAAGTGCGATGCGGCCGATATCATCACGGCCAAGGCAGGCGGCAGAACCGCGTGTCGCCCAGTTCAGAGCCCGGTGATGATCAACCGCTTCAGCACCATATTGGAGCTTTTGCAGCAACAGGGCCTGCCGGGCTTCCTGGATAACATTCGAGCAATCATTGGACGCGGAGCCGTCCACACCTAAGCCAACGCTCACACCAGCAGCTTCCAGTTCGAGCGTGCGGCACTGGCCGGACGCCAGATACATGTTCGACGATGGGCAATGGGCGACGCCCATTCCGGCGGCCCCTAACCTTTCAATTTCGTCATCATTGAAGAAGATGCCATGGGCAAGCCACACATCCGGCCCCATCCAGTCGAGCCGTTCCAGGTAGTCCAAGGGCCGGACGCCAAACATGTCGAGACAGAACGAGCTCTCATCCTCGGTTTCCGCGAGGTGCGTATGCATTCTCACGCCGTGCCTTCGCGCCAGGGCAGCGGTTTCTTTCATAAGCTCTTCACTAACCGAAAATGGCGAGCAGGGCGCCAGAGCAATCTGGATCATGGCGCCCTCACCCGTCTCATGGTGAGCTGCGATCAGCCGCTCTGAATCGGTGAGAATGATATCAGCTGTTTGTACCACCTGCTTCGGCGGCAGGCCGCCATCTTCCTCGCTGAGACTCATCGAACCACGCGTGAGCACAGCGCGTATTCCCATTGCCCGGGCCTCCTCGACCTGGATGTCAATGGCGTCAACAATATCGTCATTGAAGAGATAGTGATGGTCGCTCGTGCATGTGCAGCCTGAGAGCAGCATCTCGACAAGCGCCAGCCGGCTCGACATCCGCACCATCTCCGGTGTGAGTTTTGCCCATACGGGATAAAGTGCCTTCAACCATGGAAAGAGCGCCTTGTTCAGTGCAGGGCCACAGGCGCGAGTAAGGGTCTGGTAAAAATGATGATGGGTGTTGATCATCCCAGGCAGAACCACATGTTCCGAAGCGTCGAAAGTGTCAAAGTCCGGAGCAGTTGGCGTTTGGTCAGCAGGAATCAACTCGGCAATCTTGCCGTTCTCTATGACAAGTCCACCTTCTGCCCCTTGGGCAAGCACCGCCAGCGGTGATTTGATCCAGAGCGGTTTGGACGTGTTCATTCAGTCTGTTCAATCCTGGCACCCTGGGCAATCCAGGTGCCCAGCAGTTCTCGCTCTTCTTCGGTCATTTCAGTTTCGTTGCCAAGTGGCATGGTCCCGGTCAAAACAGTCTGGGCGCGAATCTGTGCGGCGTATTTGCGGATCTCCTGAGGCGTTTCCAGTTTGACGCCCTTGGGGGCTTCCTCGACGGCTTCGTGTGTTGGATTGGCGGCATGGCAAGCCACACAATGCTTGCTGATCATGGCATTGATCTCTGAAAACTCAACCGGGTCGGCATCTCCTGCAGGGCCGCCGCGATCGCTTGTGAGCATGATCATGCCAACGACCATTACGGCGGCGGCTGGGAGCGCTGCCTTGCCACTCCAGTCCAGTGTGCCTGCATCATATGTATTGAAGAAATGCCGGACCAGACCGCCGGCGATCACCACGCCAAGCGCGATCAGCCAGGCTTGAGAATGGCCGAACGTCATGGGGTAATGATTGGAAATCATCATGAACAGGACAGGCAGCGTCAGGTAGTTGTTGTGTACAGAACGCTGCCTGGCCCGGGCTCCGTGGATTGGATCCGGATCACGGCCCGCCAGCAAATCGGCCACCACCTTCTTTTGATCGGGAATGATGATCATGAACACGTTGACCGCCATGAGCGTGCCGATGAACGCACCTATGTGAAGGAACGCTGCCCGGCCGGAAAAGACCTGGGTGTAGCCAAAAGAGGCAATTGCGATCAAGGCGAAGACCGAAAGCGCCAGGGGCACTGTGTTGCGGCCGGTTGGCGATCTGCAGATCACATCATAGATGACCCATCCTGCAATCAGCGACACAACACTCAAGGTGATGGCCTGCCAGGGAGAAAGATCCATCCGTGCCTTGTCTATAAGGAATGTTTCAGCTCCGAAATAGTAGATGAGGGCAAGCAGGAGGAACCCGGTAATCCAGGTGAAATAGGCTTCATACTTGAACCAGTGGAGCTCTTTGGGGAGTTTGTCAGGCGCCACCAGATATTTCCCGGTCTGGTAGAAACCACCCCCATGAACCATCCAGCTTTCGCCGGCCAGATCTTCACTCGCCCCGGCCCGTTTGCGCAAGCTCTGATCGAGCCAGACAAAGAAGAACGATGTCCCGATCCACATGATGCCCAGCATCATGTGCGCCCAGCGCAAAAGCAATTCCAGCCAGTCCAGAAGGGCAGCGAACATCAGCAATCAGGCTCCGTCAAACGAGGGTCAGCGCAAACTATCGCCCGTTGACGATTATAAAGAAATAATAGAAAATCAAAAACACTTTAGCAAATTTGTTGACAATCGAAACGATGTCGAACGTGTCCGATTGGGCAGTCTTTGCCCGGGTTGCCGAACTCAAGAGCCTGTCATCCGCTGGCCGTGAACTGCGATTATCATCAGCCGTTGTCAGCAACCGTATCGCCAAGCTTGAAAAAGAGCACGGGGTGCGCCTGCTCAACCGGACGACCCGGCGTGTGAATGTTACGGCCGAGGGGCAGGTGTTTTACGAGCACTGCACACGCATTCTGGATGAAATTGCCGCCATCGAAGCAAGCATCGGCAGCCGGTCGGAATTTTTAAAGGGCCCTATAACGGTAACTGCGCCAGCCGGTTTCGGGCGCAAACATGTGGCGCCACTGTTGCCGGGTTTCGTTGAAGAGAATCCCGGGCTCGAGGTCAGGCTGCATCTGACGGACCGGCTCACTGATGTGATTGCCGAAGGAACAGATGTGGCCATTCGCATTGCCGACCTGAAACAATATTCCTTCATCGCCAAAAAGCTGGCCAACAACAAGCGTGTGATTGTCGGATCGCCCGGCTATCTGGAAAAGCACGGGACACCCGAAAAGCCTGCCGATTTGCTTGAGCACAATTGTCTGCTTCTGCGCTTTCCCGGCTCCCAGCAATATCAATGGACCTTGCAAGGGCCGGAGAAGAAATTGCGCACGCTCCAGGTGTCCGGCAATCTCGACAGTGACAATGGTGAAGTGCTGAACGACTGGTGCCTGGCCGGCGCTGGCCTGGCCATCAAGTCAATGTGGGAAGTGGCGGAACATGTGCGCGAAGGCCGGCTCGTCAGCCTTCTGAAAGACTGGCCACCCATCGGCCACGCGATCTATGCCATCTATCCCCACAGCCGCCTCATGCCGCCGCGCGTGCGCGCCTTTATAGATTTCCTGAGCAAACGCTATGGGCCCAGGCCCGACTGGGAGAAGCTCTAGAGCCTGGAGGCCACGACCCAACCACACTCAGCCAAAAAGCCCGCTCGGGCGCCCACGCTTTTGGCGTCGGCGTTGCTGGCATTGCCCTGGAGGGCGCGGGCGTAGACCCCCTGAACAATTGCGGCCAGACGAAAGAGAGCGAAGGCGGTGAAATAGTCCAGGTTTGCAGGGGGCTCAATCCCACGCGCTGAGGCGTAGGTTGCAACCACCTCATCCTTCGAGGGCAGTCCTTCCTGCTCAAGGTCAAGCCCGCTAAGGCCTTTTACGCCGGGCACGTCTGAGGGCACCTGATAAGGCATGCAGAAATAGCCCAGGTCCGCCAGCGGATGCCCGATGGTTGAGAGTTCCCAGTCAAGCACGGCAGCAACATCGTCGCTTTCCGCACCAATGATCATATTGCCGGGCCGGAAATCTCCATGAACGATGGTTGTTGCGTCCTCTTCGGGGAGGTGGAGCCCAAGTTGCCCGATAAGCTTGTCCATGGCCGGCATTTCGCCTGTTTTTGAGGCTTCATATTGCCGTGTCCAGGTTTTCAGCTGCCGGGCAATGTAGGCGTCAGGTTTGCCGAAGCCGTCGAGCCCCACGCCGCGCCAATCGACCGTATGAAGATCGGCAAGAACTTGCGCCATGGACAGCCAGATCGCCCGGCGGGAGCCGGGTTCAATGTCGGGCAAGTTGGGTTCAGGACTGACCCGCCCCTCAATGCAATCCATGACAAAAAACGGTGTGCCGATAATATCTTCATCTTCACAAAGCAGATCCATCCGGGGAACCGGCACATCGGTCTTGGCCAGTGCCGACATCACGCGGAATTCCCGTTCCACCTGATGTGCGCCGCGCAGCAACTGTCCCGGGGGCTTTTTCCGCAGCACCCGGCGATCCTCTCCGGCGATCAGCAGGAATGTGGGGTTGGACTGGCCACCCTGAAACTGCCGGATCTCAAAGTCAGCCGGGAAATCGGGAAGCGCGCGCGCCAGATAGTCCCGTAAAGCTACCTCATCGAACTGGTGTTGCGGCAAAACGTCAATGGTTTCAGTTGCGTCGGCCATGGGATCTCACGAAATGGTTTCGCCTCCATCCGCAACAATATTCTGCCCGGTCACATGGGCGCTGGCCTCAGATGCCAGAAAGAGGGCAACGCCGGCAATATCGTCGGGATCACCAATTCGTCTGAGCGGTGTGCGCTTCTCAGCGCGCTCCAGACGAACCGGATCTTCCCACAAGGCCCGGGCAAAATCCGTCTTGATCAGACCTGGGGAAATCGCATTGGCCCGCACGCCCTTGGGACCCCATTCTACCGCCAGATTCCGGACAAGACCAGCCTCTGCTGCCTTTGAGACACCATAGAGACCTATGACATCATTCCCGCGTAAGCCTGCAATACTGGAGATGACGATAACAGACCCGGATCCCTTTTCCGCCATAGCAGGGCAAACCAGATTGCAAAGCTGGAAAACGCTTCGCACATTGGTTTGCATGATCTTGTCGAATGCTTCATCGCTTGCGTCCGACATTGGCCCGTACACCGGATTGGTCGCCGCGTTGCAGACCAGAATGTCGACCGTGCCCAGGGTTTTCTCCGTCTCCTGGACAAGAGCCTGCAACTGTTCAGGATCACCCACATGGCACGGTATGGCGATAGCTTCGAGGCCTTCAGCACTGATTTCCGCTGCCACCGCATCGCACACGTCAGCCTTGCGGCTTGAAATAACCACCCTGGCGCCGGCCCGGGCATAGGCTTTGGCAATTGCCTTGCCGATACCTCTTGTGGATCCGGTTACAATCGCGACCTTTCCCTTCAGATCAAACATTTATGTCCCCAACTCTGCTTCCTGCAATTTCCGCCATTCAACTTTTCCAGCACCCGAGCGCGGAAGGGCGTCAACGAACTCATAGACCCGGGGCACTTTGTAGGCAGCCATTTGACCCCGGCACCAGTTTTCAATCTCTGCCGCATCGGGGCTTGCGCCGTTCTTTGGAACGACCATTGCCTTGACCGCCTCGCCTTTGCGTGAATCGTGTGTGGCAATGACACACGCTTCCTGAATGTCCGGATGCCTGTGCATCATGGCTTCAACCTCGGCCGGCCAGACCTTGTAGCCGGACGCGTTGATCATCCGTTTCAACCGGTCGGCATAAAAGAAATAGCCATCTTCATCGAAGTAGCCAAGATCGCCGGTGCGGAAGAATTGCTTGCCGTCGATCTCAAGAAAAGCGTCTTTTGTTGCCTGCTCATTGCCCCAGTAACCCAAAAAGACCTGGGGGCCGTGGGTGATAATCTCTCCGGTTTCGTTTGGTCCCAGTTCCTTCAAAGATTCAGGATCGATGGTTCTTGAATCGACACCGAATATCGGGATCCCGAGGCACTGCAGTTTCGGAGCATCCGGCGGATTGAGGTGGGACGGCGCAATCGTCTCCGTCAATCCATAGCCTTCGGTGACCTTAAGTCCGGTCAATTCTCCGAGCGTCTCCGCAACAGCATAAGGCAATTGCGCCCCGCCCCCGCCTACAGACACCAGGTTCGAGAGGTCATATTTTTCCACACCCGGGTTCGAGATGAAATCGATGATCATCGTGGTGATCGCTCGCCACTGTGCAACCCGGTAGCGTTCGATCAACTTGGCCGCCACATCCTTGTTCCATCGGGTCATAAGCACAATCGTTGCACCGGTGAATATCGGTGTGTTCATGGAGTTCTGCATGCCGGTTACGTGGAACAGGGGCAATGTGGCCAGGATCGCTGCGTTCGGTGGAAGGGGGCTCCAGTTGGCATATCCGTTGATCACCGAGTTTACGGTTTTGTTGCTGTGGAGGCAGCCCTTGGGCTGACCAGTCGTGCCGGAGCTGTAGGGGATTACACACCAATCGTCAGCCCCGTTTGTGCGCTCAGGACTTGGCAGGTTCAGCTGAATGATATCCCACCAGCTCACCACCTCCGCTCGCGCGAATGCAGCTCGCTTCGGTGTCAGCTCACCCGGAAGATCCAGGTCAGTCTGGGCAGGTCCGTAGTCGCCATAGCAAGCATGAATGACCTTTCCCACATTTGTGCCCGTCAGGATTGGCAAGGTGTATGCAACCAGCTCTTGGCCGGTAATCACCGCAACCGCTTCGGTATCGCGCGCCACATGATCCAGCTCGCCTGTCTTGCACATGGGGTTGACGGGCACCACCACAGCATCGCACGCCAGGATGGCATAGTAGCTCATGATGAACTGCGGCGAGTTCTGCATGTACAGCATCACCCTGCTGTTTTTCTCCACGCCTGCATGGGTACGTAGATATCCCGCCAGAGACAGCACCTCCTTGAGCAGCTCAGAATAGGTGTAGGCCGCATCGTAGTAGATTATTGCCGGATGATCAGGATAACGGCCCGCCGATAAAACGAGGTTTTCGAAGACGGTCGTCTTCATCGGTGGCAAATCGTACGGTCGTCCTCTGGGCCAGACTTTGTAGTGCCGTTTCTGCATTTCAGTGCTCAGGCCTGCTTTTCTGCGACTGATTTCAATTCCATCCGCGCTATTGCATTCATGTGCACTTCGTCCGGACCATCCGCGAGCCGCAGGCTCCGGGAATGAGCGTAGGCACTTGCCAGGAAGAAGTCCTGACTGACGCCACCGGCACCATGAACCTGGATCGCGCGGTCCAGCACCTGGCAAGCCATAGCTGGGGCAATCACCTTGATCATCGCGATTTCCTGGCGGGCTTCCTTGTTGCCAACCGTATCCATCATGAGTGCCGCTTTCATGGTCAAAAGGCGGGCCTGCTCAATCTCGCAGCGCGATTTGGCGATTTCCTGCCGCAGGCCACCCTGATCGCTGAGGCGTTTACCGAAGGCCACCCGTTCGCTGGCACGTTGGCACATCATTTCCAACGCCCGTTCAGCGACACCGATCTGGCGCATGCAGTGGTGGATGCGCCCTGGACCGAGCCGTCCTTGTGCAATCTCAAAACCACGCCCTTCGCCGAGCAGAATGTTGGATGCGGGCACTCTCACATTGTCGAAAATGACTTCTGCATGTCCATGGGGCGCGTGATTGTAGCCAAAGACGGTCAGCTCCCGTTTGACAGTTACGCCTTCAGTGTCGAGAGGCACCAGGATCATGGATTGTTGTTTGTGCCGCTCGGCATCCGGATTTGAGCGCCCCATGACAATGGCAATTTTGCAACGCTCATCCATGGCTCCGGATGACCACCACTTGCGCCCGTGCACGCGATATTCATTGCCGTCCAGCTTGATCTCGGTCTGGATATTCGTTGCATCGGACGAAGCCACATCCGGTTCGGTCATGGAAAAGCAGGAGCGGATTTTCCCGTCCAGCAATGGTTCCAGCCATTCCTTTTTGTGCTCGTCAGACCCGTACAGAACGAGTGTCTCCATGTTTCCGGTGTCCGGCGCGCTGCAGTTGAAAACTTCCGGTCCGATTGGTGACCGTCCCATGATTTCGCAGAGTTGGGCATAATCGAGATTGCTCAGGCCGGCGCCAAAGTCCCCGTGGGGCATAAAGAGGTTCCAGAGGCCTTCCGCCCTGGCTTTCTCCTTCAGCTCATCGAGCAGATCAGGATGTGTCCACTTGTTCTCCAGTGCCCGGTGCTGCTTTGTCATCTCGGCTTCATTTGGATAGATGTGCTCATCCATGAAGGCGATCAGCTTACTGCGTAGGTCTTCGGCTTTCGGGCTTAGTGGAAACATGTTTTCTCCTGACCTGCTGTTACAAACTTGGTTTGGCGGATAAGACCGTATAGCATCGCGCTGAACAAAAACAATTGGGGAGGCAGGCCATGCACCGTTGGTACGACCGGCGGCAGGCGCTTAGGCGAATTCTTCAGGGAAGCGAGTGTGTTCGACCCGCATCCACTTACGACCCCATTTCCGTGCGTGTGGCGGCGGATCTGGGCTTTGAGCTTGGCATGCTGGGTGGCTCAACCGCATCGCTGGCCGTTCTGGGTGCACCGGATCTTATCGTCCTCACCCTCAGCGAGCTCGCGGAACAGGTGCAGCGGATTTCCCGGGCCAGCGACTTGCCTGTCATGATCGACGCGGACCACGGGTACGGCAATGCGCTTAACGTTATGCGCACGGTAGAAGAACTGGAAATGGCAGGAGCTGCCGGCCTGTCGATCGAAGACACTGATCTTCCTGCCAACCATGGGTCCGGGGGCACATCTCAGTTCATTTCAATTGACGAAGGTGTTGGCAAGTTGAAGGCAGCCTTGGCTGCGCGGCGTGATCCGGATCTTGTTATCGCAGGGCGGACGGACACCCCCAAAACGCTTGGTGCGGCCGAAGCGCGCGCACGCGCCCATGCCTATGCCCAAACGGGCGTTGATGCGATTTTTCCAGTGGGCGTTCAAACCAAGGCGGATTTTGAGCAGATTACAGATGGCATTCAGCTTCCACTAATTCTGGGAGGGACCGGCGCTGAACTGAATGATCGGGGCTATCTCGCGGCAAAGGGCGTCCGGGTCTGGTTGCAAGGCCATCAACCCATTGTCGCCGCGACAAAGGCGATATACGACACCATGAAACATTTGCGCGATGGAGATGAGGCCTCGACGCTTGCCAATCTTGCTTCCGCAGATCAGACAGAGGCAGTCACCAGGCGTGCGGACTATGACAGGTGGCTCAAGGAGTATCTTTAGAGATGACGTCGGACGAAAATAATGATGACGGCAAAACCCCTGAGCCGGCCCCACGGTGGCAAAGTCCGCCGCCGCCCAAGACAGGGGTTTTGCGGGCTGCAAACCAGAACGCGACAAGTTCGGATGACGAACCGACCGATACGCCGGCGAAAGCTGACGTTGAGCAGAAGGCCGAAGAGCTGTTGTCGGCTCTGCAAAGCCTTCAGGAGGCGTCTAAACAAGCCATAGAAAAAGGCGGACAGCCCGACGCCGAGGAAGAGAGCGCTGACGTCGATTTGCCGGCTGAACCAGACGCCGTATCTGCTGAAAGCGATGGTGAAGGGGAGGTAACGAAAGAAGCTCCTGTGACGGAAGAAGAGCTCAAACAAATCCTGGCGGAACTTGTGGAAGCTGAAACTCCTGACCAGCCCGAGGATGTGCCATCACCGGTTGAAGAGCCTGAAACCGGGCCGGAGGGTCCAGGCAACCAGGAAGTCGAAACGGTCACAGCTGTCGTGGAAGAGGCGCCGGACGAACCTGCCTCTGTGGAAGTTCGAGATGCAGAGGAACCAGCCGAAGAACCTGCAGTCGAGCCGGAGTTACCAACCGAACCCGAAGAACAGGATGCCCCAGAAGAATCCGCTTCGGAAGAGGTTAAAGATATTGAAAAGCCTGCCGAAGAAACTGAGGTCGCGCCGGAAACTCCGGACGAACAGGACTCCGAAACCGCTGAGGTGACGTCTGAAGATGAGCCGGAAGCAGGTGAACCGGAACAGCCAGAAGAGGAAGTTGCGTCCGCGTCAGTCGTGAGCCAGGAAGAAGAGGTGCTCGCCCCGGCCAGCCCGATTGACAAGGTCGTTTTCATCGGAACAGGGAACATGGGTGCGCCTATGGCCGCCAATCTTGCAAAAGTGGTCCCAAATCTTTGGCTTTATGATGCAGATGTCTCTGCTGCCGAACGGGCCGCTGAGGCTGCGAGGTGCAAGAGCGCACCGACGCTGGCGAAGGCTCTGGACGGGGCAGATTGCGTCATCCTCATGCTCCCGAACGGCGATATTGTGCGCAGGGTTCTGTTCGGCCAATCGAACTTCATGCCCAGCCTGACACAAAACCTTTCACGCAGCGCTGTGGTCGTGGACATGAGTTCATCCTATGTGCCGACGACCCTGAAAACCGGATCAGATCTGTTTCTGCATGGAGTGGTTCTGTGCGATGCGCCGGTTTCCGGCGGCGTAAAACGGGCGGTCGATGCGTCGCTGACAATCATGTTTGGCTGTGATGATCCGAATGTGCCGGGACGAGTCCTGTCCCTACTGGACAGCATGGGCAACGTGTCGCGAACCGGCCGGCTGGGCAGCGGCCACGCCATGAAAGCGCTGAACAATTACCTCTCTGCCGTCGGTCTGACAGCGGCAACGGAAGCGGTACTCATCGGACGCAAGTTTGGTCTGGATCCTGCCGTGATGGTGGACATCATCAACAACTCCACGGGCCGGAACAATGCCACCGATGTGAAGTTCCATCAGCACATTCTGAACGGCAAATTCGGCTCCGGTTTCCATCTGGATCTGATGGCCAAGGATTTGCGCTCGGCGACCCGGATGGCCGAGGAGTTGGAGATGAACGCCCCAGGCCTGCAACGCGAAGCGGAGCTCTGGCAGGAAGCCAGTTCGGCATTCGAAGTGGGGACGGATCACACGGAGATCTTCAAATTCATCGAAGCCCGGATCGATTCAGAAGGGACCTGATCAAATGGCGCAGTACGACGTTTACGCCATGAGATATGACGCCTCGATCATGAAGTCCGAGCGTGCCTTCATCATGGAAGACCCCCACGACGGGCCCTGGCCGATCTTCTATTACGTCTGGCTGATCAGGGGCGAAGGCCGCAACATTCTGCTCGATACCGGCTTTTCCAAGGAGCGGGCCGTTACCCGCAAGCGTGATGTGTTCCGCTGCCCATCGGAAGCACTGGCGCCATTTGGGCTGACCGCAGAAGATATCGATACAATCATCCTGTCTCATCTGCACTATGACCACGCCGGTAATATCCCGATCTTCCCCAACGCAGAAATCTACGTCCAGGATGAAGAGGTGCGTTTTGCCACCGGACGCTACGTGCGCTATCCGGCAGTGCGTCTGCCCTTCGAGGCCGATGATGTGGTCGAACTCGTGGGTCTGAATTACAATGGACGTGTGCGCTTCGTGGATGGTGACAAGGAATTGTTCCCCGGCATCAAAGTGCACCTGATGGGAGGACATTCCCGGGGTCTGATGGCAACAACGGTTGAGACCGGCAGAGGCAAGCTGATACTGGCGTCGGACTGCGCGCACTTCTTCGACAACATTACCCTGGAAAATCCATTCCCCATTGTGGCGGATGTTCCGACCCAATGTGAAACGCAGGAGCGTCTGCTTGAGCTTGCCGACAGTCCGGATCATGTGATCCCCGGACATGATCCGCTGGTGATGGAACTCTATCCCAGGCACCCTGATGATGAAGAAACGGTGATCCTGTCCGCAGAACCGCTCAAGACTTCCCCCCTCACAAAATAGCGATCCCGGCACAAGGCCGGGACCACCATCATCATGTCGAGAGAATTGAAGGTTCTCAAGTCTAGCGCAGGCCGTGACAGACCTGGACGCCGCGCTGATATTCCCGTTGGCAGCGGGTTGATCCGGTTGCCATCGCTGCCGGTTGCCTGGAGGCACTGCTGTTAGCGCTTTTTCTGGCCCTGTTCGTCTGCAACAATGCTGAGATGAGCATCGCCCATTCGCAGTCTCAGCTTTCCGGCCTTACGCTGCCTCTTGAGCTTTGTGAACCCGGTCCGATACCTGCGTAAAGTTCGGCGGAAAATCCGTGTCCTTTATCGAACACATCCGCCCACTTCACGATGATCGAAAATTCTGCAATATTTATAGCCGCAATCAGATCCCGCACGTTTTCGACGTCTTTATGGTATTCACCAAAGTCGCCTTCCCAAAAAAGTAAGCTGTTCTTCAGTGATGCCGCTGGCGTTTATGGGTTGACCAAAAATTTCTTTATTACGCGTAGAGGCCGAAGAAACCATGCGCGGCATCTCCATAAGTCCGCCATATATGCCGATTGTGCAATTTCCGGAAATTCTAACGTCTACAGCCGGCGACTGCCCAACGTTCTCAAGTTGCACTGTCACACTCATGCTGTTTTTATCAAACCGGAATTGAGCCATTTTGATGTGCAGGTATGCTCTGATTTGAGCCTCACCCAAGCGCGACGTGACTTTGACAATATCTTGTGCGACCCTGTTCGCCTTACAAGTCTCAATAAGAGTCCAAAGCAGCAAGATTGTGCCGATTGTGATTATCCACGTCGATATATGGAAGTATTGAGCCATGCGCTGAGTGGCTTCGTTCATGCCTTGCTGGGCGATAAGATCGTCTTTTTGGTTCTGATGGGCTTCGGCTTCGCGGCACTCACGGGCCTTGGCTTCATCTTCGATCACGATAACCGGCACAGGCATCACCTGAGCTGGCGGTGGCCGCACGCTCCCGTTCGTCGCAAAGCATGAAGGCGAAGGCGTTGAACTGACAAAGCGGCACGTTGACCGTATGGTCATCATGCACGCTGACGAAGCTACCCATTGGAATCACTTGCACAACGGATGGCAGGTTGGTCGTATCAATCACAGTGAAGCTTACAGCGGAGATGGCATCTGCACGAACCAGGTTGAAAGTTATTTCTCACGCTTGCGCCGGATGGTTCAAGGCCAACATCACCATGTTAAAGTGTCGCCATTGACGATTAAATCGGGTCATGTCCGTCAATTTGGTATAAATTGGATGTCCTGAGGTCAGGATCAAGCGGCTTGGGTTGAGATGCTAAGGATGGGGTCAGTTTCCTCCTGATCGATTTGTGCGAAGGCCTCGACCTGCATGGCTCTGTGGCGGTTTTGGAACAAGCCACGATGCGATTTGGCGTGAAGACGCCGGGACATTGGGAAAAGCAGCAAAAATTATGGTAGGGCGACGTTGATGACGACCGGAAAAACCACCAGGGGCCGCGAAGAATTAGTCGCAGCCCGTCAGCAAAGCCGGGGGCTGTACTGGACTGTCGGTCTGTTCAGCTTTTTTGCGAATATGCTGATGCTGACCGGGCCTTTGTACATGTTGCAGATCTATGATCGCGTTCTGGGCAGCCGGTCCGAAGAAACGCTGGTGGCGCTGTCGCTGCTGATCGTCTTTCTGTACGGCATCATGGGCATCCTTGATTACACACGGGGCCGTATTATGGCGCGTGTTGGTGCACGGTTTCAGGACGCTTTGGACAAACGTGTGTTCGATGCAATGATCCGCCGGTCTGCCGTATCTGCCGATTCGACCGCGCAAACCGGACTGGCCGATCTTGAATCGGTGCAACGCCTGATCAGCTCACCGGTTCTGACAGCCGGTTTTGATATTGCCTGGACGCCGATTTTCCTGGCCGGGATCATGCTGTTCCATCCGTGGCTGGGTATGCTGGCTCTGGGCGGTGGCGCCGTGCTGATCTTTATCGCTTTGATGAACCAGCTGTTTTCGCGCCAGCCAATGATCGAAACCAACGTGGCATCGCATCGGGCGTCGATGATGTCCGAAGAGATCCGCAACGAAGCCGAGATGATTCAGGCGATGGGCATGCGGACGGCAGCGTTCGAACGCTGGAAGTCGGCCCGCGAGAAATCGCTGGTGCAAAGCGTCAGTGCCAACGACGTCAGCGGATCTTTTACATCAATGACCAAAACGCTGCGTCTGTTTCTGCAATCCGCCATGTTGGGCCTTGGGGCTTATCTGGTGCTGCAGGGCGAAGTGACGGCGGGCGCGATGATTGCCTCATCAATCCTGATGGGACGGGCCTTGGCCCCGATCGAACTGGCGCTGGGCCAGTGGCCGGTGGTGCAGCGGGCCACGCGCGGCTGGAACAATCTGGCTGAGTTGCTGAGCAACGTTCCCCCGGAACTTTCCAAGACCGAATTGCCCAAGCCCAAGGCCAAGCTGGATGTACAATCGCTGACCGTGGTGCCTCCGGGCGAGACCCGCGCGCAGTTGAAGGCAGTGACGTTCAAGATTGAGCCGGGTCAGGCGCTGGGCGTGATTGGGCGATCAGGGGCAGGTAAGTCCACGCTGGCGCGAGCGTTGACCGGGGTCTGGAGACCCGCGGGCGGAACTGTGCGTCTGGATGGTGCGGCGCTGAATCAATATGCGCCGGATGTTCTGGGTCAGCATATCGGATACCTGCCGCAGCGGGTGCAGTTGTTTGAAGGCACCATTGCCGAAAACATCGCTCGCCTGTCGGGGCAGCCGGACAGTCAAAAGGTTGTTGCGGCGGCGCAAAAGGCGGCTGCGCATGAGATGATTTTGGAACTGCCCGATGGCTATGACACCCGCATCAACGCCGGTGGCGGCAGGCTGTCTGGTGGTCAGATGCAGCGCGTGGCTCTGGCCCGCGCGATGTATGATGAACCTGTCCTGCTGATCCTGGATGAGCCGAATTCGAACCTCGACAACGAAGGATCGATGGCTTTGAACAAGGCGATCCAGGCGATGAAAGACGCGGGGAGTTCGGTGATGATCATGGCACACCGTCCCTCTGCTATTCAGGAATGTGATACGCTTCTGGTACTGGATCACGGTGCCGTTAAAGCCTTTGGGCCGAAGGGTCAGGTTTTGAAAGACACCGTTACCAATCATCAGCAATTGCAACAAACCAAGGTAATGGGAGACGTGAAATGAGCGATTCAACATGGTCCACCCGACGCCCCGTTCTTATCGGGCTTTTCGGTTTGTTGGTACTGGTCGGCGGGTTCGGCGCGTGGGCCGCGTTGTCGACAATTGCAGGCGCAATTGTTGCGCCTGGTCGGATCGAAGTCGATCGCAATCGCCAGATCGTGCAGCACCCCGATGGCGGAGTTGTGTTCGAGATTATGGTTGATGAGGGCGACACGGTCGTTGAGGGGCAACCTCTGATCCGGCTGGACGCAAATCTGCTGAAATCTGAACTGTTGATTGCCGAAGGCCAGTTGTTTGAACTGATGGCGCGGCGCGGGCGTCTGGAAGCCGAACGCGACGAAACGGACACGATCACATTTGATCCCGAATTGCTGGACATCGCTGTCAACCGACCTGATGTGAAGGACCTGATCGACGGACAACACCGGCTGTTCGTTGCCCGTAATGCCTCGGTCACGCAAAAAATCAATCAGCTGGAAAAGCGCCGGGCCCAGTTGCACAATCAGATCGACGGGATCGAAGCGCAGCAGGCATCGATGGATGTGCAGCTTGAACTGATCAAGCTTGAGTTGGAGAAGCAGCAAACCCTTTTGGACAAAGGCCTTACGCAGGCGGGCACCGTGCTGAACCTGCGCCGGACCAAAGCCGATCTTCAGGGCGATCTGGGCGAATTGATTGCCAGTGAGGCCCAGACCGAAGGCCGGATCACGGAAATCGACATCGAAGTTCTGAAACTTGGAACAGCGCAACGCGAAGAGGCCATCACGCGTCTGCGCGATCTGCGGTATCGCGAACTGGAGCTGGCCGAACAGCGCCGGTCATTGCAGGAACGTCTGTCACGGCTTGACATCAAGGCGCCTGTGTCAGGCGTGGTCTATGGCCTGCAGGTTCAAACCTTGCGGTCGGTTATTCGACCGGCAGATCCGGTGCTGTATATCGTGCCACAGGACCGTCCGCTGGTGATTGCCGCGCGGGTGGACCCGATCTATATCGATCAGATGCATGTCGGGCAGGAGGTCATCCTGCGCTTGTCCGCTCTGGATCAGCGCCAGACACCGGAGCTGAACGGCAATGTCACGCAGATCAGTGCGGATTCGTTCGAGGATCAGGCCAGCGGTATTTCGTATTATCGCGCCGAGATTGAACTGGCCGAGGGTGAGATTGCGAAACTGCCGGAAGGCTCGGTGTTGATCCCCGGGATGCCGGTCGAAACCTTCATCCGGAATGCTGACCGCTCGCCACTGGCGTATCTTGTGAAGCCGCTGGCGGATTACTTTACCAAGGCGTTCCGCGAAACCTGATCCGTCGCGCCTGTTGCGCGGTCGGATATTGAGTATCCACTGATGGGGCTCAACCCACCGACTTCCAGTCGGTCCCGCTTGGGTTGTCGAACGCACCCTCGCCTGGCTCGGACGATGCCGCCGTCTGTCAAAAGACCGGGAAAAATCCATCGCAAGCGCGGCCGCCCGGATCACCATCGCACACATCCGACGCGTCACCAGACATCTCGCAAGGGCAGGAAAACCCTGCAACAGTTTTGAATCAGACTCTCAGATCTGGAACACGTCGACATCCTCACTGACGAAGACCGACCCGGATGATCCTTCATACTCAACAAAGCCCGCGCGGGTTTGCGTGGGGGCTTCGTTGTTGAGGGCCGCGTCAATGACAAGACTGTCGTTCGAGGCACCAATGATAATGAATTCAAAATTCGCGCGCCCATCCGCAAGACCCGTCAACGTCTCATTTGTCAAAATCACTTCATGAGTACCCCGGATCGACACATCGATTTCGTTGATGTCAGGTCCCCAATCGTCACTAAAGTCCGCAATATCAAACACGAAGTGATCGGCAGCTCGCAAATACGGTAACTCCACCTCGTCGATTGTCCCATCACCGTCGTCGTCTATTTCCGCGAGACCAACTACGGTTTTAGAGCCAACAAGATAGGTCGCTGTCACGATGCGATCGACCGTCCCATCGTCGTCGGCGTCGGTTAATGTCGTTCGCGTCAGGAGACCGCCATTCCCGTCATATGTGTATGTCTGGACTAAATTGGCGTTCCCATCGTCGTCGGCGTCGCGGGTGTCCGTTTGCGTCAAGCGATTGCCGTTCGCTTCATACGTATACGATGTGGTTCTTTCGGCATTCCCATCGGCGTCGGTGTCCTGCGACCACATCAAGAGGTTGTTATTCCCGTCATACGTGGCCGAGTAGGTGAGATCGCCCCTCGCGGTCGTTCGCGTCAGGAGATCGCCATTCGCGTCATATGTGTATGAGTTGATGTGATCGGGGGTCCCATCGTCATCGGTATCGTTAATGTCCGTTCGCATCATAAGATCGCCATTCGCGCCATATGTGTATGTCTGGATGTAATCGGCGATCCCATCGGCGTCGTTGTCGTCTATTTGCGTCAGTAAATTATCATTCCCGTCATATGTGTATTTCGTGATGGAATCGATGTTCCCATCGGCGTCGTTGTCTTCCGATCCCGACAGGATATTGCCATTCGCGTCATACGTGAACCTCACGATGTAATCGGCGCTCCCATCGGCGTCGGTGTCTGTCGATCCCGACAGGATATTGCCACTCGCGTCATACGTGACCGTGACGGTGCGATCAACGGTCCCGTCGTCGTCGTCGTCGTAGATTTCAAATTGCGACAGGAGATTTTTTCCATTCGCGTCATACGTTAACGAGATGGTGCGATCAACGATCCCATCGGCGTCGTAGTCGTCCGTTTGCATCTGGAGATTGCCATTCGTGTCAGCCGTCTGCAACCGGATGCGATCAACGGTCCCATCGTCGTCGTCGTCGACGGCGTCCGTTCGCGTCAGGAGATTGCCATTCGCGTCATACGTGAACGAGATGGTGCGATCAGCGATCCCGTCGTCGTCGGGGTCGGAGTCTATCGATGCCGACAGGACATTGCCATTCTCGTCATACGTATACGACAGGATGAAATTGGCGATCCCATCGGCGTCGGAGTCTTCCGATGACGTCAGGACATTGCCATTCGCGTCATACGTGAACGAGACGGTGCGATCAACGGTGCCATCGCCGTCGTCGTCGAACTCGCGCCGGTCGGGTCGGCTGCCTGTTCCCGTGTTAAAATCGGTCTGGATCAGGGTGCCGTCCCCGTCATAGCTGTAGGCCTCGCTCCGGTCGATAGCGCCGTCGCCGTCGTCGTCGAACTCGCTCCGGTCGATAGCGCCGTCATTATCGTCGTCGAACGCGGTCCGGGTCAGGGTGCCGTCCCCGTCATAGCTGTAGGCCTCGCTCCGGTCGATGCTGCCGTCATTGTCGTCATCGAACGCAGTCCGGGTCAGGGTGCCGTCCCCGCCATAGCTGTAGGCCTCGCTCCGGTCGATAGCGCCGTCATTATCGTCATCGACGCGGTCCGGGTCAGGGTGCCGTCCCCGTCATAGCTGTAGGCCTCGCTCCGGTCGATAGCGCCGTCGCCGTCGGTGTCGTACGCGATCCGGGTCAGGGTGCCGTCCCCGTCATAGCTGTAGGCCTCGCTCCGGTCGATAGCGCCGTCATTATCGTCATCGAACGCGGTCCGGGTCAGGGTGCCGTCCCCGTCGTCATAGCTGTAGGCCTCGCTCCGGTCAATGGTGCCGTCATTATCGTCATCGAACGCGGTCCGGGTCAGGGTGCCGTCCCCGTCATAGCTGTAGGCCTCGCTCCGGTCGATAGCGCCGTCGCCGTCGTCGTCGAACTCGCTCCGGTCAATGGTGCCGTCATTATCGTCATCGAACGCGGTCCGGGTCCGGGTGCCGTCCCCGTCATAGCTGTAGGCCTCGCTCCGGTCGATAGCGCCGTCGCCGTCGTCGTCGAACTCGCTCCGGTCAATGGTGCCGTCATTGTCGTCGTCGAACGCGGTCCGGGTCCGGTTGCCGTCCCCGTCATAGCTGTAGGCCTCGCTCCGGTCGATAGCGCCGTCCGCGTCGTCGTCGAACGCGGTGCGGGTCCGGGTGCCGTTGTCATCAATCGTGTATGCTGCCGTCCCGTTCCACCCGCTCCAAGCGACCGATCAAGGTGGATCCGGTCGATGCGGTGCCGTCGTCGTCCAGGTGCCCGCCTCGCTCCGGTCGATAGCACCAGGTCGCTCCAAGCGACCGTCCGCATCAAGGTGGGCTATCCGGTCGGCGGTGCCGTCATTGTCGTCGTCGAACGCGGTCCGGGTCCGGTTGCCGTCCCCGTCATAGCTGTAGGCCTCGCTCCGGTCGATAGCGCCGTCGTCGTCCAGGTCCCGTTCCACCCGCTCCCAGCGACCGTCCGCATCAAGGTGGGCTATCCGGTCGGCGGTGCCGTCATTGTCGTCGTCGAACGCGGTCCGGGTCCGGGTGCCGTCCCCGTCATAGCTGTAGGCCTCGCTCCGGTCGATAGCGCCGTCGTCGTCCAGGTCCCGTTCCACCCGCTCCCAGCGACCGTCCGCATCAAGGTGGGCTATCCGGTCGGCGGTGCCGTCATTGTCGTCGTCGAACGCGGTCCGGGTCCGGGTGCCGTCCCCGTCATAGCTGTAGGCCTCGCTCCGGTCGATAGCGCCGTCGTCGTCCAGGTCCCGTTCCACCCGCTCCCAGCGACCGTCCGCATCAAGGTGGGCTATCCGGTCGATATTGCCGTCACCGTGTCGTCGTCGAACGCGGTCCGGGTCAGGGTGCCGTCCCCGTCATAACTGTAGGCCTCGCTCCGGTCGATAGCGCCGTCCGCGTCGTCGTCGAACGCGGTGCGGGTCCGGGTGCCGTTGTCATCAATCGTGTAGTGATCGATCCGGTCGATATTGCCGTCGTCGTCCAGGTCCCGTTCCACCCGCTCCAAGCGACCGTCCGCATCAAGGTGGGCTATCCGGTCGGCGGTGCCGTCATTGTCGTCGTCGAACGCGGTCCGGGTCCGGGTGCCGTCCCCGTCATAGCTGTAGGCCTCGCTCCGGTCGATAGCGCCGTCCGCGTCGTCGTCGAACGCGGTGCGGGTCCGGTTGCCGTTGTCATCAATCGTGTAGTGATCGATCCGGTCGATGCTGCCGTCGTCGTCCAGGTCCCGTTCCACCCGCTCCAAGCGACCGTCCGCATCAAGGTGGGCTATCCGGTCGGCGGTGCCGTCATTGTCGTCGTCGAACGCGATGCGGGTCCGGTTGCCGTCCCCGTCATAGCTGTAGGCCTCGCTCCGGTCGATAGCGCCGTCCGCGTCGCTATCCGGTCGGCGGTGCCGTTCCTCCCGCTCGTCGAACGCGGTGCGGGTCAGGGTGCCGTTGTCATCAATCGTGTAGTGATCGATCCGGTCGATGCTGCCGTCGTCGTCCAGGTCCCGTTCCACCCGCTCCAAGCGACCGTCCGCATCAAGGTGGGCTATCCGGTCGGCGGTGCCGTCATTGTCGTCGTCGAACGCGGTGCGGGTCAGGGTGCCGTCCCCGTCATAGCTGTAGGCCTCGCTCCGGTCGATGCGCCGTCGTCGTCCAGGTCCCGTTCCACCCGCTCCCAGCGACCGTCCGCATCAAGGTGGGCTATCCGGTCGGCGGTGCCGTCATTGTCGTCGTCGAACGCGGTCCGGGTCCGGGTGCCGTCCCCGTCATAGCTGTAGGCCTCGCTCCGGTCGATGCTGTCGTCCGCGTCGTCGTCGAACGCGGTGCGGGTCCGGTTGCCGTTGTCATCAATCGTGTAGTGATCGATCCGGTCGATGCTGCCGTCGTCGTCCAGGTCCCGTTCCACCCGCTCCAAGCGACCGTCCGCATCAAGGTGGGCTATCCGGTCGGCGGTGCCGTCATTGTCGTCGTCGAACGCGGTGCGGGTCCGGTTGCCGTTGTCATCAATCGTGTAGCTCTCGGCCCGGTCGATGCTGCCGTCCGCGTCGTCGTCGAACGCGGTGCGGGTCCGGTTGCCGTTGTCATCAATCGTGTAGTGATCGATCCGGTCGATGCTGCCGTCGTCGTCCAGGTCCCGTTCCACCTGCTCCAAGCGACCATCCGCATCAAGGTGGGCTATCCGGTCGGGGGTGCCGTCATTGTCGTCGTCGAACGCGATCCGGGTCAGGGTGCCGTCCCCGTCATAGCTGTAGGCCTCGCTCCGGTCGATGCGGCCGTCATTGTCCAGGTCCCGTTCCACCCGCTCCCAGCGACCGTCCGCATCAAGGTGGGCTATCCGGTCGATGCTGCCGTCATTGTCGTCGTCGAACGCGACCCGGGTCAGGGTGCCGTCCCCGTCATAGCTGTAGGCCTCGCTCCGGTCGATGCGAACCGTCATTGTCCAGGTCCCGTTCCACCCGCTCCCAGCGACCGTCCGCATCAAGGTGGGCTATCCGGTCGATATTACCGTCATTGTCGTCGTCGAACGCGATGCGGGTCAGGGTGCCGTCCCCGTCATAGCTGTAGGCCTCGCTCCGGTCGATAGCGCCGTCGTCGTCCAGGTCCCGTTCCACCCGCTCCCAGCGACCGTCCGCATCAAGGTGGGCTATCCGGTCGGCGGTGCCGTCATTGTCGTCGTCGAACGCGGTCCGGGTCCGGTTGCCGTCCCCGTCATAGCTGTAGGCCTCGCTCCGGTCGATGCTGCCGTCGTCGTCGTCGTCAAAGTCCCTCCGGGTCACGCGCCGGGTGCCGTCGTCATCAATCGTGTAGTGATCGATCCGGTCGGGGGTGCCGTCCCCGTCGGTGTCGATCTCGATCCGGTCAATGATGCCGTCATTGTCGTCGTCGAACGCGGTCCGGGTTTCTTGTGCCATTGCCTGTTCTCCTCTCCATATTCGGGTCCGAATACATGTTAGATTTCAAGTTACACCGCAATCGCCAAGCGGCGTGCTAGTTTGACGGGAACATCGCCTGATCTTGCCTGTTTAACAAGCGTTGTGGACCCGATGCGCATTCTGACACAGCCGCCCCCCTTTGAGGGCGCTGTGAGACGTCGGGGTTTATATACGACATTGGTCACGTCCGTCAATGTGGTGTAAATCGGATGGCCTGAGGTCATGCTCAAGCGGCTTGGGTTGAGATGCTAAGGATGGGGTCAGTTTCCTGCTGATCGATTTGTGCGCAGGCCTCGACCTGCATGTATCTGCTGGCCGTCTGCCCTTCGTCGTTTTGTTCGAAGAGCACAGCGCCGATGAGGCGTATGATCGAGGCCTCGTTTGGGAAGAGGCCGACGACGTCTGCCCTTCGCTTCACCTTCTTGTTGAGACGCTCGATCGGGTTTGTGCTGTGCAGTTTGGTGCGGTGTTGGCGCGGGAAGGCCATGCAGGTCAGCACGTCGTGCTCGCTCTCATCCATGAGGGTGGCGCGTTCAGGCCACCGCGGCCGGAGTTGATCTGCGACGCGCCGCCAGCTCTCACCTGCAGACATCCGGTCTGGCTGATCGAAAGCTTGGCGGATCGCGGCGGCCACGACGGTGTGCCGGCCGCGCGAGACGTGCGCTGGAGCGTTGCGCATCCAATGAACACGGCATCGCCGCCATGAGGCCTCGCAGACGCGCTCGAGGGCATTCTTGAGACCGCCGTGGGCGTCGGAGATCACGAGCTTGGTGCTTTCCAGCCCACGAGGCGTGGAGGCCACGCAGAAAGTCCACGCAGAACGGTTCTGCTTCAGATGGGCCCAGGCCCAGGCCTATAACCTCCCGCCGGCCATCTGTGTTGGCAGCCACGGCTATTATCGCGGCCACTGAGACGATCCTGCCGTCCTGCCTGGCCTTGAGGTCTGTGGCGTCAAGCCAGAGACAGGGCCACTCGCCGGGCTGCGGGCGGTTGAGGAACTCGTTCACCCGCTCATCCATATCCTTACACAGCTTGGAGACGGTGCTTTTGGACAGGCCTGTGAGGCCCATGGCCTGCACCAGGTCGTCCACCTTGCGCGTGGAGACGCCGCTGATCCAGGCCTCCTGCACCACAGCGACCAGCGCCTTCCCGGAGGTCTTGCGCGGCTCCAGGAAGCCGGGAAAGCAACTGCCTTGCCGTCGCTTCGGCACCTTGAGGTTCAACGTGCCCACACGGGTATCGAGCGCGCGCTCCCGATACCCATTGCGCCACGTCGCGCGATCAGCGCTGCGTTCGTGTCGTCCGGCACCGATCAGGCCTTCGACATCGGCCTCCATGATCAGCTGCAGCACCTGCTCGGCAAGGGTACGCATGAAGTCGCCTTGATCGTGCTTGGCCAGAAGCTCTGAAAGGTCCATGTTAGATGTGGTCATCGGGGATCTCCGTATTGTCGTGGTTGAAGCAGTCAAACTCCACCAGACCAGACACCTCGATGGCCTCACAATCCTGCTCCGGCAACGGCGCAGAAATTACACCACGTCCTCGCACACTACCTTGAATCGTTGGGGATTCCCACTGGCTTGATTTTGTGATTCATCCTGTTTGGGAGGATGTGTCATGGCGAATGTACTTTCGATGGACGTTCTGATCCCGAAGCCGGAGCCGGGATCTGTGATCATCCTCGACAACCTGGCAACCCACAAGAGCGATCACGCCGCGCGGGGGCTCAAGGCCCATGGGTGCTGGTTCTTGTTCCTGCCCGCCTGCAGCCCGGAACTGAACCCCATCGAAATGGTTTTCCCAAGGTTGAAAGCTCACCTCCGCCGCATCGGGGCCCGGACCTTCGATCAACTCATCGAAGCCATCGGCGAAATCTGCGATCTCTTCACACCAGACGAATGCTGGAACTTCTTCCACGCCGCAGGATATGCCTCATGAATAAATGGAAACGCTTTAGTCCGCGTTACCTGTACCAGTTCGCGAACCATGCAGCATGGCTTGAAGATCACCGCCGGGAAAGCAATGCCAAATTGGCAATCCGTCTGCTTGGCTTGAGCATAGCGCACCCTGTTAGCCGGAACTGGAAAGGGTATTGACTAGCGGGCTGCCTAAGAAACAGACAGGCACATTGCGTTATATGGCAGTGCAATAGACAATTTCGCATTCCGGAACTAACTGTCAAGTCTAAGTTCCCCATGCAAAGCGATGTGCACTCGCTTAATCGCTTACTGCTCATAGTAGAGAGCTTGATGCGCTTGATACATAATGCCGGGAACACCTGATGGAAGGTTTGGCGAAAGCAGGTTTGCGGGAAGCGTAGGGCAAGCCAGTCCGCACGCGATCATCGAGACAATTTGGTTGCCTCAAGGCGCCTTGATTTTCTGAATCACGCTTTGCGTCACATCCCTGGTTCCCGACGATCCCCCGATGTCCGGGGTCATCATGCCTTCGTCCAGTGTTCCCTCAACGGCGGTTTCTATCGCCTTGGCAATGTCTGGCCGGACAAAGGCATACTGAAACATCATGCCCACGGACAGGATCGTTCCGATCGGGTTGGCGATGCACTTGCCGGCAATGTCCGGTGCCGACCCGTGCGAAGGCTCGTAGACACCTGGCTTTATTCTTTCGCCTGGTTTGGCTGCGACCGGCAGGGTTGCCGACGGCAGCATGCCAAGAGAACCGGCAACCACGCCAACCATGTCGGAAACCAGATCACCGAACAGGTTGTCCGCCAGCACAACGTCAAAATCACACGGACGGCTGGCCAGGGCGTAAAGGGCATAATCTGTCAGAAGGTGTTGAAGCTCGACGTCGGGATATTCTTCCGCGCCAATGCGTGTAACCGTTTCTCGCCAGAGCTTCCCGCTTTCCATCACGTTTGACTTGTCGAGCGATGTCACCAGGTTGCTCCGCCGCCGCGCTTCCTCAAAGGCGGACCGCGCGATCCTCTCAATTTCCCAGGTCCTGTACTCACTGATTTCGAACGCCCGATGCTGGCCGTTTGTCAGTTCTTCGAAGCCACGCGGTTCGCCATAATAGATCCCGCCGCAATTTTCACGCACGCACATGATATTCGCACCATCTACGAACTCGGGGCGATAAGGCGTTCTGAAAATCAATTGTGACCAGGCCCGCACCGGTCGCAACGCGTTGAAGATATCCAGCTCAATCCGCAATCTGGTCAGCCCGTCGGTTTCCGTAATCGGCCCATCAATCTTGATGCTGTCCCACTTCGGTCCGCCAACTGCCCCAACAAGCACAGCATCGGCCGCCCGTGCCCGTTCCAGGGTTTCGTCGGTGCAGAACATTCCATGGACGTCCCACGAGGCACCCCCAAGCAAGCCCTCCTCGACCGTAATCTCAATGCCGAATGTTTGTGCTGTGTGTTCCAGAACCTGAAGACCGGCTCCCACCACTTCCGGACCGATATAATCTCCGGCCAAAGCAAGCACATTGTATCTTTCTGTCACGATGGGTTCCGATGCGATGTGGCGCTATGATCCGATGCCTTGCGCGAGCAATATTTGCGGACCAGTATACCCGGAGGCAAGCTCAAGGGTGCGCAGATTTGAATGAAATTCTTCCAGGTCTACCGAGCTGGTGAGGACGGAACGGGGAGGATCTTCGGCCGTGAAGCCAGTCCGGCCGTGCAGTATCCGGTGGTTGTCGAAGACTAGACCTTCACCAGCCTTCAGTGGGAACTTCAATACAAGGCCGGGATTGTACACAAAATCGAACAGGCGCTTCAGGGCCCGGTATGTTGGTCCGACAAGTTCGCTCACCACATCCAGAGGACCAATTTGCCGCTCGTTCAAACGGAGGCCGGATATATCTCCGTCATCGTCAACCTTGATGACCGGCATGCGGGCGACAAACCAGCGCTTTTGACCTCCGGTATTATGGCCGCGATCCAGCCGTTGTCCCGTAACCGGCACGCGGGTCAGAAGGTCAAAGTCATCCGGGTACGCCTCGCGCATCCGCCGGGCGGCCTCGTAGCCGTCCACCAGGGTGGAGTCGCCGCCATTGGAACTGGGGCGCAAGACCTGGAACACCGTGATCCCGATATTGGAGAGGCGGTAGGTTTCATCCATGTGGGGATCAAGCGGGTCGGTATTGTCGCCCACATTGTCGACTGATTTCTTTTTCGTCAGCTTGTAGGTGCCGAAATGTGTTTGCCTCTGGCGTCCCACCAGCTCAATCAGTTTTTGCGAATGCTCTTCATCGGGCGGCACCCCGGTCAACTTGCAGAAGCCATAATCCCGAACGGCCTGAAGCATTTCCAACCGAGCGCTGTCGTGCTGTCGTGCAGCCTCATAGCCGAAAGCCGGCCCGCCGTTCTCCAGCGAGCCGTCCCACAAAACCGGTCGGTGTTTTCGGTTTCGCCGTTCCGCGCTCGAGTAACAATGATCCCGCAGCCAATGGGCGTCGTAGATGGACCGATGGTTATCATTGTTCCAGATCACGCCCACCTGACCGGCGCTGTGTCCGGTGATGGAAAGGGAAATATCATCAGGTATGTGGTGCAGACGCAGGCTTCGGACTGCGTTCATGGGAGTCCCGCAAAGTTTGCACTCGCATTGGTGCCGGAGCCACATGGGATCGAAATTGCTGGTGTGCCCGTCCCCCCACTCGATCTCAAGGCCGCCTGAAACGGACTTGGCTGTCTTGATTTGGTATTTTTCGGATTCTGCTGCCATTGAACGGTCCAATTCCGGACAAAACTGATAAAAATCAGGACGCTACAGGACTAACTGGAAGACTTGCACGCCCGTGCTTCAGGAGCAAGTGAGAGATTTTCAACAAACATCCACTTCCCGGGGTTTTCACGACTCAAACCGGAGCTTTACTTGCGACACTTTAGCCATTTGTTTTTATTTAGAAAAAACAAGTAGTTAGATACATATCCATCTGCTTGACACTCCGCAGGCCCCGCACTATTGTGCGCCCGGATTTCAGGGAGGTGGGCCATACCGGTCTGCTGACCCGTTTGGGGTGTCTGATGATGGGCGATGACAAGCAACAGCGGTCGCCGGAAAACTTGAAGGACTTCAACGAGCGTCTGCGGCACGCGCAGGAGGCAATCAGGGAGCAGGACCGGAAGGTCGCCGGAAAAGGCACCGCCTACAGTCTTGGATTTCGCATCGCAACCGATCTGGTTGTTGCGGTTATAGCAGGGCTGGGGATTGGCTGGGGTTTGGACAAGCTACTCGGAACTGGACCTGTTTTTCTTCTGATTTTCATACCATTGGGCATTGCAGCAGGTATTCTGAACGTCATACGCGTCGCCAAATCCGATGAAGCGCGCCGTCACATGGAGCAAATGTCCTCCACCAAGGCGCCTTCGGTTAAAGACGACGATGATGACTGAGTGACGAGAACAACGGTTCGAATTGAGGATTTGCTGAGATATGGCAAGCAGTTCAAATAGCGATGGTGGCGGTTTGAATCCAATGCACCAGTTCGAGGTGCATCCGATCCTGCCGATCAAGCTGGGTAACATTGATGCCTCTTTCACCAATGCATCCCTGTGGATGGTCATTGTGGTGGCTTCGGTCTGCCTGATCTTGCTCTTGAGTTCTGCAAAACTGGTACCAGACCGCCTGCAGTCGCTGGGTGAGCTGGCTTATGAGTTCGTGGCCAACATGATGCGCGACATTCTGGGTGATTCCGGCCGAGCATTCTTCCCGCTGGTTTTCACACTCTTTATGTTCGTTCTTGCCGCCAACATGTGGGGCATGGTCAACATCCCTGTGCTGCTGCATCCGTTTACGGTGACGAGCCACATCATCGTCACCTTTACGATGGCAATGTTTGTCTTCCTTCTTGCTACGGTCGTCGGTTTTGCCAAGCACGGCCTGGGCTATCTTAAGCTCTTTGTGCCCTCTGGTGTTCCTGCGGTTCTCTTGCCTTTGCTTGTGGTGATCGAAACGATCTCCTATTTCACCCGTCCGATCAGCCTGTCCGTTCGTCTATTTGCGAACATGATGGCCGGGCACACCATGCTTAAGGTATTTGCCGGCTTTGTTGTTGGCATGGGTGTTATTGGCGGCTGGGCACCTCTGGCCCTAATGGTTGCCTTCACGGGCCTCGAAATTCTGGTTGCGTTCTTGCAAGCCTACGTGTTTGCGGTCCTGACCTGCATCTATCTCAACGATGCAATCAACATGCATCACTAACCAATCAACTGAAATTACCATCTTCAACAAGGAGTTATTCCAATGGAAGCAGAAGCAGCAAAATTGATCGGTGCCGGCCTTGCCGCTATCGCCCTCGCAGGTGCCGGTGTTGGCATCGGCCACATCTTCGGTAACTATCTGGCAGGCGCTCTGCGCAACCCGGCTGCAGCAGCTGGCCAGTTCCCGAATCTTCTCCTGGGCTTCGCCCTTGCAGAAGCAACAGGCCTGTTCGGCCTCGTGGTTGCCCTGATCATTCTCTTCGTATTCTGATCCTGCCAGCGACCGCTGGAATTGGTTTGGTTGACGCGGTTTACGAAATAAGGAAGTGCGCCAGTCAATAGAACGAAGTTTTAGGACGGGACGGGCCCAATGCCTCAACTCGACTTTGCAACATGGACGCCGCAGATCATCTGGCTGGTGATCACCTTCGGTATTTTGTACCTGGTGATGTTCAAGTTTGCTTTGCCAAAAATCGGCGGCGCGATTGAGTCGCGCCAAAACCGGATCGCTTCTGACCTGGATGAAGCCCAGCGTTTGAAAGACGATTCTGAAAAGGCAATTGCGACTTATGAAGCTGCTCTGGCCGAAGCCAAGGCGAAGGCACACGGTATCGCTCAGGAAACGCGTGATACTCTGAAAGCGGAAATCGATGCCGAACGTTCTGCACTCGATGCACAGCTGAATGAGCGGCTCGCTGAAGCCGAAGCGCGCATCGCTGAAACCAAGGCGGAAGCCTTGAAGAGCGTCAACGATGTGGCTTCCGACGCAGCTGGCGCAATCGTCAGTCAGCTCATTGGCAAGAAAGCCACTGCTGCGGCTGTCAAAAAAGCCATCTCTGAAGTGAACTGAGAGGACTGAACAATGGCATTACTCTCAGATCCAGGGTTTTGGGTAGGCGTCAGCTTCATTCTGTTCGTCCTCTTGATGCTCTACTTCAAGGTGCCTTCGATGGTTACCAAAGCCCTTGATGATCGTGCTGACCGGATCCGCCAGGAACTGGATGATGCGCAGAAGCTGCGTGAAGAAGCTCAGGCTCTTCTCGCGGAGGATCAGCGCAAGCGGACAGAAGCGGAGAAGGAAGCCGAAGACATTATCGCCCAGGCAAAGGCAGAAGCTGAAAGCTTTGCTGCAGAGACCCGGAAGAAACTGGCCGAGAGTCTCGAGCGTCGTACCGCGCTGGCCGAACAGAAGATCGCCCAGGTCGAGGCTGGTGCGATGAACGAAGTTCGTGCGGCTGCCACCGATCTCGCCGTCGCAGCAGCGCAGCAAATCATTGCTGGCGAAATGAAGGGCAAAAAGGCTGAAAGCCTGATCGACGAGTCGATCGAAGCTGTGAAGACACAGCTGAACTAAGTAAGTCATGTGCGCCCCAGACGCGTGTGTCTCACGTAATTGAAATGCTTGACAGTGCCGCTGCTCCTGATGCAGCTGGCGCTGTTTTTCTTTTGGGTGCGTGTCTGTCAAGCGAGTTGTGATGCGCGCCAGAGGATCAGCGCTGCTTCGCCACCTGAACAAAGAACACCAGGGGTATTGCTGCGAACGAAGTCAGCGCGAACAGCTTGAAGGCGTTGAGATAGCCGATCATGAGGCTTTGCCGTTGTAATTCATTACTCAGACTTGCAAGTCCTGTCAGGCTCTCAAGATCCCAAACGGTTTGGGATGAAAGAAAACGAAACCCATCGACCCAGTTGGACAGCTCGCCCGCCGCTTCAGCATAATTTATCTGCCCGGTGTGAAGCACCACAGCGACGCTGACCGATATGAAAGCGCTGGAGGCAAGATTCCGCAAGAGCTGGAACAAGGCTGTCGCTTCGGGGATGTGCTTTGGTGCAAGCGTGGAGAAAGCCGCGACACTTACCGGCACCCAGCATAAACCAACGCCAAATCCTTGCAGTGCGCTGGTCCAGGCAACCCCCCAGGTCGTGAGATTAATGTCGAACCCGGCCATCGCCCATCCAGCATAGCCTTGCAGGAAAAAACCGATACCCATGGGAATGCGAGGATCAACGCGGCCAGCGAAAGCCATGAGCACAAAGCCGATGAAAGTGCCGACCCCCCGCGCGCCCATCAGCAGGCCGATCACCGATTGCGGGTAGCCGCGAAGCTCCTGGAGCAGAGGAGGAAACAGGACCATTGGCACGAAATTGAGCATCCCGAACAGGAACACCAGAAACAATCCCACCGTATAGTTTCGATCCTTCAGGATCCGCAGATCCAGGAAGGGGTTCCGTCCTGTCAGGCATTGCATGATGAAAATGTAAAAGGCGAGCGCGCACAAACTTGCTTCAAGAATAGTCTCCATACTGTCGAACCAGCCGTTGCGCTCTCCTCGATCAAACATGATCTGAAGAGAGGCCACAGCAATCGAAAGCGCGATGAAGCCGATCCAGTCGAGCTTCCGGCTGGTTCCCAGACGCAGCCTGGGAATGAACAGGACAACGGCGAGCAAGGCTCCGAGACTGAAAGGCACCATCATGAAGAATATCCAGCGCCATCCCAGATATTCCCCAAGATAACCCCCCAACATGGGCGCCACGATCGGGCCCAGCACGGCACCCATGCTCCAGACTGACATCGCCATTGAACGTTGCGTCTGGGGGAATACGGCCAGCACGATGGCTTGCGCCATCGGCACAAGCGGCGCACCAAACAGGCCCTGACCAATACGGGCAACCACAAGCTGCTCGAGATTTTGCGCAAAACCGCAAGCGGTCGTGGTCAAAGCGAACCCAATGATGCTGTAGAAGAGGATCGGCCGGGCATCGACCCGCCCAGCAAACCATCCGGCGAGCGGCGTGGCCACGGCTGTTGCGACAATGTTACCGGTGATCGTCCAGGTAATCTGATCCTGGGTCGCCGCCATGGCGCCGCGCATATCCGGCAACGCCACCGAGGCGATCGTGACCGCCATCGCGTACAGCATGGTCGCAAAAGTAGCTGTCCCGAGAATGAGCCAACGTTCGCGCGCGCTGTAGGCCTCATTCTCCCCGTTCATTGATTTGGTTGGGTGCCCACAATGTTGCGGGTTGCCGCCAGCACCTGAGAAACAAGTGGCGGCGCCTGACGCCTGTGGCCTGTATCAATGCTCGCAAATACAGACATTCCGGCCCGGAGTGTGGGGTTCTCGTCCACATCATTGGTGTCGATCATAAGGCGCACTGGCAAGCGTTGGACAACTTTGACCCAGTTGCCGGATGCATTTTGAGGCGGCAGAACTGCAAACTCAGCTCCCGTCGCCGGGCTTATGCCGACCACTTCCGCCTTCCAGGTGACATCCGGATAGGCCTCCGCCACAAATGTTGCAGACTGGCCCATCTTGACGTGAGTAAGTTCGGTTTCCTTCAGGTTGACCTCGATCCAGGACTTGCCATCCTGAACAATTGCGAAAAGTGGGGAACCACTCTTGATGTATTCGCCTCGTTCAAGATTCATTTTGGCGACAACACCACCTACTTGCGAGATCAGCTCGGATCTCTGCAAATCCAGATGTGCGCGGTTCAACCTTGCCATTGCCGCTCGATGCTTCGGGTGCACTTCAACAGGTAAGTTGGGATCACCGCCGAGGGAGGTGAGAAAACCGTTTTCGCGTTCCTTCGCTGCCGCCAGGTTTTGATCAGCGGACAGCATCAGATGCTGTGCTTCGTCAAGCTTTGTGCGCAAGCCTATGCCTTTCTTCGCCAGCTCTTTTTCACGCGCGTACTGGCTTTCCAGATATCTTCTGCGTTCCTGAGCGGCCATGATTTGTGCCCGTGCCGTGCGCAAGTCGGCTCGATGGTTTTCAATTTCCTGAACGACCGCAGCCAGATCAGCCTTTGCTTCTTCGACTTTAAGCTCGAATTCCTGGCGCTCGAGCTGGATCAGTTTTTGCCCTGGAGCAATTACCTCATTTTCGCGCACGTAAATTTTTTGCACCCGACCTGAGACCTGCGACACCACTGATGTAATGGGCGCCTTCACATAGGCATTTTCGCTCGTCACATAGCGGCCTCCGGAATAGTAGTAGGTGACGCCTCCCATAACTGCTGCTGCCGGGACAAGAATCATAAAAAAGAAACGTATCGTGAAGCGACCAATTCGCCGTATCAGATTCGGGGCGCTGCTCATTCTGCGGCCTCGTTCAACAAGGAACTGCCTGTGATGTCAGAGAGGTCGTCACGCATGCGTTGCAGCATGTCACGAAGAGCATCTCTTTCAGACACATCCAGGCAACGCATGGATTCTTCACGCGTCATCGCTGCGAGATCGCGCATAACCTGCAATGTTTCCTGCGCTTTGTCGCCGAGATAGACCCGCTTAGCACGCTTGTCGGTCTCATCCTGCCGGCGTGTCACCCAACCTTTGGTCTCCATTCTATCAAGCAAGCGGCCCAGTGTGGCTTTTTCAATATCCAGAAGGCCGGCCAACTCGGTCTGGCTGATGCCCGCATGAAAATAGAGGTGGTTTATGACCCACCACTGGGAACGTGTGAGGCCAAGCGGTGCCATGCGGCGATCATGCAATGTCCGCATGAGGCGCGCCACATCATGAATAAGGAAACCAATATTGCTGTTGAAATCCTCGTCCATATGCGTTGCCTGGGTGTTGTGCCGAAATTAGTTGCTCAGGTTACTATATTTTAGTTGTCCGGGCAACTAATTCACTGTGAGTAATGTTTATCAAAAGTCTTGCCATTCAGTATCGAACGTCGCAAACCGGCGTGATGGACGATCACTCTGACAGCAAGGTACCGCAAAAGCCACCAGCTTGGCTTTGGCTGAAAATCGGATTGATGTCTTTCGGAGGCCCGGCAGCCCATATCTCTCTCATCCAGCAAGAAGTTTGTGAGCGGCACAAGCTGACGACCTACGACACATATTTGCGAGGTCTGAACTTTGCGGTCCTTTTGCCAGGTCCAGAGGCGCAGCAATTGGTGACTTACCTTGGTTGGCGAATAGGCGGAATTGCCGGCGCATTGAAAGCGGGGCTGGGGTTCGTATTGCCAGGTGCCATCATCATGATCCTGGTAGCGGCGCTTCTGGCGACAGGGGCGGAAATTCCATGGATCAAGGCAATATTCCAAGGTGTTCAACCGGTCATTGTCGCCCTTGTGACGGTTGCTCTCTTCCGGCTTGCTAGACACAATCTCAAGAACGGGTTTTGTATGCTGGTGGCCGTGTTTGCCCTGGTCACCATGAACCTGGTCAACGGGGTGTTTCCGATAATCATTTTGGTTGCGGCAGCGCTTGGGGCCATTGTCCTGCCGGATGGCGAAACCGGATATTACGTGGATGAAGATGCCCAGCAGCTCTCGTCCAATACAAAACAAAGAACACTGAAGACAATCGGAGCAGGTTTGGGGATCTGGCTGATCCTGACTGGTCTTTGCATCTGGATTTTGCCTGCCCGGCCCTATCTCGGTCTCGATATGGTCCTGACAACGGCAGCACTTTCAACATTTGGCGGTGCATATCCGGCTGTCGCCTTCGTCGGCGAGCAAGCCGTGGGAACCTGGAACTGGATCACGCAAGAGCAAATGATTGACGGACTGTCGTTGGCCGAAACCATTCCCGGGCCGCTGATCCTCTACAATGCGTATGTAGGCACCCTCAGTGCAGCCCCGCACGGATTTTCCGGAGCTCTGCTTGGCGGTGTATTGGCAGTCTGCTTTACCTTCCTGCCCTCATTCACCATGGTTCTGGCCTTCGCTCCGTATGTGGACTGGTTTTATTCGATCTCGCTGGTCCGAGCCGCACTGACCGCAATCTCAGCTGCCGTTATTGGCATTATCGGGAAACTTGCCTTGTTCCTGATTTTTGCAGTCTGTCTGCCGGATGGCTCACCGGATTGGATGAATATCACTCTCACCATCGCGGCAGGTATTCTGATACTGACCGAAAAATTGCCGCCCCTGTCCTTGATATTCGCAGGCGGCCTCTTCGGTCTCTTCTTTATGCGTTGAAGCCAAACAGACGGCCACTTTGCCGTCGCAATTTGGTTTTCCTAGCCGATCACGAGCGCCAGATGGTCCTCCTCAACCACATCGCCTTCCGCAACGTGAAGCGCAGTAACAGTGCCTTCCTCAGGAGCCTCATAGGGGACTTCCATTTTCATGACTTCCATGATGAAAAGTTCATCGCCGCTTTTGACCACGTCGCCTTCCTTCACACGGACCTTCCAGACAGAGCCGCCGGTTTCCAATCTGATTTCGGTTGCCATTACCAAACGTCTCCTCAAGGTCTAACAGAAAATCCAAATGGCCCCAGACACTGAGGCAGCAGAGGTTGAATCCGATCAATCCAGCGGCACAGCATAGGTCGCGTTTCCCGCGGGTCAATCAACTCGTGAACCGAAAAAGCTTCTGCCCGCGGGAAGGGTGACTGTTTGGCTGCAAGCATGTCTTCCAGTTCCTTTCGTTTGGCGTCAGGATCTTCGGCCTGGGCAATTTCCCGGTGAAAGGCAACGGCGACACCGCCTTCGACCGGCAGCGCTCCGGTTTCCGCCGATGGCCAGGCAAGCACATAGGCATCCGGTCCATAGTGCGCAACCTGAGCAACGCCAAAAGAACGGCGCACCATGATCGAGGCCCAGGGCACCTTGCTCATTGCCGCGGTAAGGGCAGTGTTCGTCCCGTGCCGGATTGTCGAGGCTTTCTCTGATTGTGAGCCAATCATAAAGCCGGGTTCGTCCACAAAACTCAGAATGGGCAGATTGAAAGTATTGCACAGCTCAATGAAGCGCCGTGCTTTATGTGCTCCGTCGGCGGTCATGGCGCCGGCCAGATGCCTGCCGTCATTGCCCCATACACCGACCGATTGCCCATTCATGCGTGCCAGGCCGGTGATCTGGCTTCGTCCATATCCCCGGCCCATTTCAAAGAATGAGCCCTCGTCAAGAACGAGTTGCAGAAGTTTGCGCATGTCAAATGCGCGCCTGCGGTCGTGAGGCACAATGTCCAGCAACGCGTCTTCACGGCGGTCTACGGGATCATCACAGGATGTGACAGGAGCGAGTTCCCAGACATTTGCCGGCAGATACTGGAGGAATTTGCGGATCTGCAACAGCGCACCTGGCTCATCTTCACTTGCATTGTCGATCGTGCCATTTTTCGTATGAACGCCAGCGCCCCCGAGTTCGTTCTTGTCCTTCTTTTCCCCCATGGCCCGTTGGACCACAGCCGGGCCGGCGATCAGAACCTGGGCTGTCGATTTCGACATAACGGAAAAATGTGAAGCCACAAGACGGGCCGCCGGCATGCCCGCCACGGCGCCCAGAGCAGCGGTCGCAACAGGAACGCTTGCCATGGCTTCAGCCACAGATTTGAACCTGGGCGCATCATAGACGGGGACACTCAGCGACTTGATCTTGGGCCCACTTACGCTGCCCCCTGCCCCTTCGTGAAGACGCACAAGAGGAAGCCTGTATTTGACCGCAAGCTCTTCCGTATAGACGCTCTTGCGCAGACCAGCGGCAGAAGGAGATCCGCCTTTGAGAGTGAAGTCCTCGCCGCCAACCACAATATGACGGCCGTCAATCTTGCCAAATCCAAGAACATAATTTGCTGGCGAAAATTCGATGAGATTGCCGTTTTCATCGAATTCAGCTTCGCCAGCGCCCATCCCGAGCTCTTCGAAAGTGCCTTCATCTAGCAGGGCGTCTATTCGCTCGCGGATGGTCAGTCGCCCTTTGCGGTGTTGGGCAGCGATCGCCTTCTCTCCGCCCTGCCGTCTGGCAAGTTCGCGCCGCTTGTAGATTTCTTCAGTTTCAGATTTCCAGGACATGTTGGTGGTTCCAATCAGGAGGGCGCAAATAAGAGGGGTAGCCGGCGGCTGTGTATCAAATAGAGTTCTCGGATTCTTGCATAACTCGTGAGCAGCTGGCAGGTTGACCGAAGCTCAGGAGATACCCGTTCGGGTCCTTGATGGCAAATTCCAGCATGCCGTAAGAGAACTCCTCTGGACCCCACTCATACCATCGCTCACTGCTCCCACCCGATGGTCCCCTTCGCGCCCTCCGATTGAGATGACGCGCCCTGGTTGATGCCTGAGGGTGTTCCAGGCTTGGCAGCAGTGAGCTGCGATGTCGTCGCAGGTCTTGAAAACGAGGGTCGAAAGCCAGGTGTCCCGGATGAACGGCCAGACGTTCTCGACCGGGTTCGCCTCTGGTGCCCTTGGCGGCCGTGGGACGAGGGTGATGTGTCGGGGACAGCCCCTTTGGGTGAGGTCTGCCCTCCCGCCCGATCAGGGATCAGGAGGGCGTGTGCCCCGGCCTCGACCTGTTGACCGATGAGCTTGAGAGGCTCAGCCATGGGGTGAGTGTCGCACCAGGGCATGACCCGCCCGTCGCCCTTGGCCCTGGCAGGGCAGAGGGCGCCGAAGAGACAGGCCCCTTCGGTCCGCTGATCGTGCGGCGCGCGGGGCCGCGTCCCCCGCCGCGCCCAGCGTCGCGTGCGTTTGTTCTTCTGACCCATCCGGGCGTCGTCCTGAACCCGGAGCTCTATCGGCTTGCCGCCACATTGGGTGCGGATGTCATCGACGACGTCGCAGACGTTTTGTTGAACGCCTCAATGGCCTCGTCGTGCTGTGCGTCGTGCTGCGGGCGGGCGGAGAGCCTGGCGAACCCCATAGCGAACCCCCATGGCGCGAAGGTCCCGTCCCGGCGTCTGACGACTGACCGGGACGCCCGGTTCCTCCTGCGCCCCCTGCGCCAGATCGACCCGCCGCCAGCGCACGATGCCGTCCATATCGGGCTTTGGCCCCGCCTCAACAGTCGCTGCCAGCGCCGTGCAATGTTCGTCTGTCAGGATCGGCGTCTTTGCGGGCGCCTTGCGGGTCACCAGGGCCGCCGCGCCGCCGGCCTTGAAGCGCAACACCCGTCCCGGATCACCTGCAGGCCCCCGCCGCCGGTGCGCGCGGCCTCGCGGCGAGACCCACCGTCGAGGATCACCGTCAAGGCAAGAAGCTGCCGCGTCTGATCCGCCTCTTCGCTCTTGCGCGCTGTGCGAGGCAGGTCATCGCCCAGAAAGTCCGCTCTCGGTTGACCAGCTGCTGCCATGGAAAACCTCCCTTGTTTTCCATGCTGAAGCAGGCCGAACATCGATTGGGAACCCCCCTCGGAGAGCCTGAGCCAGTCAGCCGCAGTATTACCCGCAGCTTAACGGATATTCTCGGAGACACGCTCAGATCCTTGGCCGCTTTCATGGTCATAATGTTCATGAAAGCCTGAGCATCCCTGTCTGTGCCCGCACCGCCAGAACCTGTGGCGGAATCGCTCTCAGCCTCAAATTGATCCACCAGCACCTTGTCCGAAGCCGCCTGCACGGTCATGGTGCGCTTCCAAGCATTGTAGCGACCGAACAGGTGGCTGTTGTAGCCAATGTCCGAAATGACCTTCTCCTGGCCTGGTATTGTCCTGATATGATAAACGTATCCGGGCTCAGCGTAGAAGAACATCCCATTAAATGCACTGAATCCGGTTAGATCCAAGCCAATAATGGTCAAACACGGTTTCAGTAAAATTTTTGCAAATTTTATTGAAATATTACTGACTGTAAATAAACTCACCGCAGTATGAATAGATAAGCTAAAAATAGAAACAGGTTATCTATTTTCTCTCTTTTCTATTTCACTTATATCACAGTGAGATATGGGTATTCGGGGGCGCAATTTCCATGATCTGTTGGAACCAGCGCAAGGCTGAGCGTTTTTCGCCCTGTAACACTTAAGGAAATCTTAACGCGCTGTTTCAAGCAGGCACAAAAAACCGGCCGCAAAGGGCCGGTTCTTCAAAACGATGTCAGAACGATCAGATGTCGTCCTTGGGCTCCAGCACTTGCCGGCCGCGATACATGCCAGTTTTCAGGTCGATATGGTGAGGACGGTGCAACTCACCGGTTTTCTTGTCCTCAACATAGGTACGTGTTTCTTTTGTGTGACCCGAACGGCGATGCCCGCGCTTCATCGAGGTGATCTTACTCTTGGGGACAGCCATGATTGAATTCTCCAAAACATTCGGCCGCTCACATGAAATCAATGAGGCGACCGGTCATTGCGCGGCGTTATAGTTGCATCGGAAACAAAATACCAGAGCAGAATGGCCGCAGGCAGCCGTTATTTTGCACCAGCCTTACCAAAACTTATGCGCGCAATCGCAACACCAAGAAGAATGAGCGCGAGCGCCACGTAGGCATTGGCTGAAGGGCGCTCGGACAACAGCACTGCACCCCAGGCCACACCGAAGAGTGGCACCAGAAAATTGATCTGCGAAAAGAACGACGCGCCCTGCTTGCGGATGATCGCGAAGAGCAGAAATGTTGCGATGACGGTGTGGAAAATAGCCAGAGCAACGATAGAAATCGCTGAAAGCGCACTCGGCCTGATCTCCGCCGGTGTATCGAAGAGGAAACTTGCCGGGATGAGCATCAGGGCCGACGACATGACGATTGCCGCTGCCAGTCCCTTGGGCGGCAAGCCGGTCAACCGCTTGGTGATAATTGCATTGATCCCGAAACAGACCGCAGCGGCAGCCACAGCCAATTGCCGGACAGTTTCTTCACCAAGCGTGGCCAGTTTTTCCGGGCCAATCAGCACGATCAAGCCGGCAAACCCGAGCAGAACACCGATGAATTTGGGCAGCGTGATCTTTTCATCCGTCGTGAAGACATGCGCGAGAACCAGCGTGGTGAGTGGCATCACCGCCATCAGAATCGCAGCCAGCCCGCTATCAATCTTTTCCTCACCCCAGCCAATCAAGCCAAACGGCAGGGCATTTCCGAAGAAGGCCGACATCAGGATCCAGAACCAAAGATCCTTTCCACGTGGCAGTTTCTGCTTTGCCAGGTTCGCCATACACAGCAGGATGATCCCCGCCAGCAATAGCCGGGCCGCTGTCATGCTGACCGCAGGCGTCGTTTCAACCGCAAGCTTGATGAACAGGAAGCTGCTGCCCCAGATCGCGCTGAGCAGCAGCAACAAACCATAGTCTGCCAAACCTGGCCGGGCGGCGGGGGCATTCATGTGAGGTGTCCTGAGTGGGTCAGCAGCGGAAGCTGCTGGAGGTGGCAACTCTTAATCGCGAAAGCCGCTCGCCGCCATGAAATTTTCATAGAGGAGCACGGAATCAGCTTTCATCTGTTCCATGCGCGCGTCCGCTTCCGCCTTGAATTGCTCCAGAGCACCAACACCAGCAGCTTTTTCCAATGCTTCAGCATAGGCAGGAATTTCACCCCACATAGGCACGGTTGTCTCGTCGATTTCAACGTGATACTGAATTGAAAAAGCCTTATCGCCCCAAGACATGGCCTCCACAGCACAGGCGGGTGCTGAAACGAGCACAAAGGCCCCTTCGGGTGCACGCAGCACCTCGGCGCTGTGCCACTGCAAGCACCAGGAAGTATCAGGAAGACCTATGAGGAAGGGGCTCTTGCGGCCCTCTTCAGTCAAATAAACCTGCATGATGCCGATTTCAGGCTCTGCGGCCGGGCCGATTTCACCGCCCAACGCATCGGCAAGCAACTGGTGTCCAAGGCACAGACCCATATAGGGCATTTTCAGATCAACAACAGCGCGTTTGATGGCGGCTTTCTCGGCAACCAGCCAAGGGTTGTCTTCCACCTGCCATGTGTCCATGGGACCGCCCATGACCCAAAGCGCATCGTAATTTTCGAGATCAGGGATGGCCTCGCCCTCGTCAAGTTCGACGACGTCCCATTCAATTCGATCTCTGGCAAAATAGTCCCGGAACGTGCCGGGATGTTCGCAAGCGATGTGCTGGAAAACCAGAAACTTCAGTTGTTTTCCAGCCATCGACTTGCTCCGTCCCGCCCGGGTTAAAACTTCCGGTAGGCTTTGTTCAGAGTCACCATCGGATGATCGGGCGACATCTGGAATTTGATCAGCATTTCACGGGCCATCATATCCCGATCCTGCTGGTTGTCCGGCAATTCCATGTCTTCCGGAATCGCCAGCCAGCCGTTGATGTTACGGTCGAACACGGCCGCCTTGCCATCATCGTAGCCCATGTGGACATCCTCAAGCCAATTGAGGTCGTCCCAGCCCATGAACTCCATATACCCCGTCAAAAACGGTGTAATGCGATCATAGTCAGGCACCAGGTTCACATCGTAGCGATAGCCGATGTGCTGGCCGATGTCCTTTTCACGATCGGAATCGATACCTCCACCTTTCAGGAAATGATCGACATCCTCGATTTCAGCGCCTTTGTAACTTGTTCCAGCCATGAGTATATCTCCTTGCCTTCAGCTAGCTTAGATGTGGTGATAGTCGGCAACACCGACCGTATGCTCGGTACCGGCCAGCGGAACTTGCGCCAGAGCCGAAGCTTCCATAGTGAGCGCCGCAAGATCTTCCGGCTCAAGCGAATGGATATTCGTCTTGCCGCAAGCACGGGCCATCATCTGCGCTTCAATGGTGAGCGTGTGCAGGAAGTTGTACACGCGTTCTGCCGCTTCGTCCGGGTTCAGGCGCTTACGCAATTCCGGATCCTGGGTCGCAACGCCAACCGGGCAACGGCCCGTGTGGCAGTGATAACAGGAGCCGGCTTCCACACCCATTTCCTTCGGGAAATTGGCTTCCGGAATGTCCTTGTTGCAGTTCAGCGCCATCATGGCCGAATGGCCAATCGCGATCGCATCTGCACCAAGAGCAAGCGCTTTGGCCACGTCACCGCCGTTACGGATACCGCCGGCATAGACGAGAGAGATCTCGCCGCGCTTGCTGATATCGTCAATGGCACGACGCGCCTGACGGATGGCCGCCATACCCGGAACACCGGTTTCTTCCGTTGCCAGATGCGGACCAGCGCCCGTGGAGCCTTCCATACCGTCAATGTAGATGCTGTCAGGGTCACACTTGGCGGCCATACGAACATCATCATACACGCGGGCAGCACCCAGCTTGAGCTGGATCGGAATCTGCCAGTCCGTGGCTTCCCGGATTTCCTGGATCTTCAGCGCCAGATCGTCTGGACCCAGCCAGTCAGGGTGACGGGCAGGAGACCGCTGGTCGATGCCGGCTGGCAGTGAGCGCATTTCAGCAACCTGGTCGGTCACTTTCTGACCCATCAGGTGGCCACCAAGACCAACCTTACAACCCTGGCCGATGAAGAATTCACAGCCATCCGCAAGACGCAGGTGGTGCGGGTTGAAGCCGTATCGGGACTGAATGCACTGGTAGAACCACTTGGAGGAATACCGGCGCTCGTCCGGGATCATGCCGCCTTCACCAGAACAGGTTGCCGTGCCAGCCATCGTGGCCCCACGGGCAAGTGCGGTTTTGGCTTCGAACGACAGAGCACCGAAGCTCATGCCGGTGATGTAGATCGGAATGTCCAGCTCAAGCGGACGCTTGGCACGCGGGCCAATCACCGTCTTGGTCAGGCATTTCTCACGATAACCCTCGATCACGAAACGGGTCAGTGTTCCTGGCAGGAAGGTCAATTCATCCCAGTGCGGGATTTTCTTGAAGAGCGAGAAGCCACGCATACGGTAGCGCCCCAGCTCGGACTTGATGTGGATATCGTCCATCACCTCTTGGGAGAAGATCCAGCTTCTGCCCAGATGGGTGGTATCCCTTTGTTTTTTCTTCTTTTTCTTCTTCTTTTTCTTTTTTTCTTTATCGGCCATGTTTAAAGCTCCCGATTTCGCGCCTCTGGCGCGGCATGTTTCAATGCCAAGTTAAAATTGCCAGATGGCGTCTAAAGAACGATCTTCTTCTCAGACGGCTCCAGATTGTCGTAGTTCCAAAGCTGGCGTCCTGCGACGATCTTGGTGAAGTGATCGACACCCTTCTCGGGCATCAACTCGTACTGGGTCAGCTTGCGCGTGAGCCAGGCCTTGTCGAGTTCGGTCAATTCACCCGGCACAGCGTCAACACCAAGATCCTGGATCTCGTTGCCCACAAAGATTGTGCCGTCATACATGGAGTCACCCAGGTTCTTGCCGGCATTACCGCAGACAACCATACGGCCACGCTGCATCATGAAGCCGGAGAACGCGCCGGTGTCACCGCCCACGAGAATGGTGCCCCCCTTCTGGTCAATGCCCGTACGTGAGCCAACCGAGCCTTTGCAGACCAGATCGCCACCACGCATGGCCGCACCAAAGGTGGACCCAGCATTCTTTTCGATCACAACCGTGCCGGCCATCATGTTTTCCGCGCATGACCAGCCTACACGGCCGGAGATGCGTACATTCGGGCCATCCAGCAAACCGACGCCGAAGTAGCCAAGGCTACCTTCGATGATCAGGTTGAGCCGGTTGAGAATGCCAACTGCAATAGAATGCTTCGCGCCCGGATTCTTGACCACGATGGTGCCATGACCATCAGCCATCAGATCACGGAGCTGCTTGTTGACTTCCATGCAGTCCATATTGTCTGCATTGATTTCAGCACGCTTGTTGAAGTTCACGTCAAAGGCATCGGCATAGCCATACCCGCCCTCATTCTCGAGGGTGAACATGGTTTTGATATCCCGGCCGGTGAGCGGCTCGGTGTGTAGTCCCATTTCGTGGGAGATGCTGTCCTGGCTTACGCTTGCCATACCCGGACCTCCTCATCATACGGATCGTAAGTGTCAATTTCGTGCGGAATAATTGCGCGGATGGAAACTTCTTCCGAAGCCAGCGCGACCATGTCGTCACTTTCGTAGAGAACCATTGGCTTGGCAGCCATAGTGTCCTTGGCCATGCCAAGCTCGTTGCGGGTGGTCACCAAGTAGGTGAACACACCATCGATTTCGTCGATCGACATGCGCAGGCTCTCTTCGAGAGAGATACCCTTCTCCAGGTTCACCGCTGTGTACACAGCCAGAAGCTCACTATCGCAGTTCGAAACAAACCGCTGACCGGAGCGCTCCAGATGGCGGCGCATCAGCCAGTAGTTGGTGATCTGTCCGTTATGTACCACGGCGATGTCATTGTACGGATAGGCCCAGTAAGGGTGAGCAGAACGGATATCCACGTCAGATTCCGTTGCCATCCGAGTGTGGCCAATCGCGTGGGTACCTTCAAAGGACCCAAGGCCATACTGGTCGGACACCACTGTGGCGTCACCCAAATCCTTGATCAGTTCCAGCGAGTTGCCAATGGACAGGATCTCAGCACCGTTGATGTCTTCGATCCGGTCGGCAAGCGCCTTCATGTCACCGCCAAACTCGATCCGGTAGCGGAAAGCATATTCCGTTGCTTCCTGCTCTTCTTTCACCGCAACGCCGACTTCCTTCAGGAGTGTATCGACTTCAGCACGCCGATCCTTAATCTCCTGGTGGATTGCATGGCCGGTGGACAGTTCTTCCTGTTCAGCGACCTTGAAGCGCAACACGTGCTCGCCTTCGCCGGAAGTGCCGTAAATAGCAAAGCCGGTGGAGTCGGGTCCGCGATGCTTCAAAGCCTGCAACATAGCGGTCATTTCACCACCCACATTGCTTGTACCCTTGCGGTGGATAAGCCCTGCTATTCCACACATTTTCTAAAATCTTCCTTCTAAAATCAGGTTGAGAGCCAAGTTGCCGGGCAGCGCCATCGCGCTACCCGACCTGATTTTCTGCCTGTTTACCCGTAGTGCTTAGGGCAGGCACTCCATGTAAGTTTCGTTATCCCAATCAGTCACAGTGGACATGAAGCGGGCATACTCATCACGCTTGTACTCAGTATACAGACGGTACATTTCATCCGGCAAACCACGCTGAACAACCGGGTTGTTGTCGAGATGATCAAGCGCTTCACCAAGGGACATTGGAAGCTTCTTGACTTCCTTGCCGGCCTCGATGGCCTCGTAGATGTTGCGCTCTTCCGGCTCGCCTGGATCCAGCTTGTTGTCGATACCGTCATCCATGGCCGCAAGCAGGGTGGAGCCCATGAGATACGGGTTCACCATGGAGTCCACAGAGCGGTATTCGAAACGGCCCGGTGCGGAGACGCGCAAGCCGGTGGTGCGGTTCTGGAAGCCCCAGTCAGCAAAGACCGGTGCCCAGAAGCCTGTATCCCAAAGACGGCGATAGGAGTTCACCGTGGAACAGCCGATGGCTGTGAGCGCTTGCAGGTGGTGCACAACACCGCCAATGGCTTCCAGGCCTTCCTTGCCTGGCATCTGCGGATCGTCACCATCCGGCATGAAGGTGTTCTCGCCACCCTTCACGTACATGTAGTTGTCTTTCATGCCCGGCAGGTTGCCGGGGTTGTTGCCGCACTTGACGAACTGATCTTCACCACCGCGCCACAAGGACATGTTGTGGTGACAACCGGACGCCGAGACGCCCATGAAGGGCTTGGTCATGAAGCAGGCGAAGATGCCGAACTCACGCGCCACCTGTGCACAGATCTGACGGTAAGTGGTCAGACGGTCAGCATTGCGCAGCACATCGTCGAACATCCAGTTGAGCTCGAGCTGGCCCGGAGCATCCTCATGGTCACCCTGGATCATGTCGAGACCCATGGCGCGGGAATATTCCATGACCTTCATGTAAACCGGACGAAGGCTTTCGAACTGGTCAATGTGATAGCAGAACGGCTTGGAGAAACCTTCCTTTGGCTTGCCGTTCTCATCGAATTTCAGCCACATCATTTCCGGCTCGGTGCCGATGCGCAGGAGGCGGCCGTGCTTCTTCTCGAATTCCTCATGCAGACGGCGCAGGTTGCCTCGACCGTCAGATGTGAGGTAGCCGCCCGGATTTTCCTTTTCCTCACGGTTGCGGAACAGTGTGCAGTAAAAACGGCCGATGCGCTTGTCCCAAGGCAACTGCATCATGGTTTCCGGCTCAGGAATACCAACCAGTTCGGCAGCTTCCGGACCGTAACCCAGATACTCACCAGCACGGTTGAGGAAAAGGTTCATGGTCGCGCCATACACGAGCTGGAAGCCCTTCTGCGCAATGCTCTCCCAGTGATCGGCCGGGATGCCTTTACCCATAATCTTCCCGGTGACCGAAACAAACTGCAGGTAGAGATACTCAATACCCAGTTCGTCAATCTTCTTGCGGACCTCTTTGACCTTTTCCGCACGGCCTTCTTGGTTCACAAAATTCTCAATATCCATCGCCATGGTACGTTCGCACCCCTTCATTGGTTTCCGAATGGCCTTTCTGGCTCTGGGGCAGGAACCTACCAATTTTAGACCAATTCTGACAACCACGAAGAGTCGATTTGTGGAGTTTTTTTTGATCAAGTCTGATTTGAGCGCCTACTCCAGAATGCATTTTCTCGAGTTTGGCCATGCAACATAATACGAAAAAGCAACTGATTTCCGCAATTTAACAATATTATTTGCAAGTCTGTTCTCTACAGTATCGCGTTGGTTTCCGCGGACAATTGCAGGGGGTGATGTTCAAATTTCAGATCAAATCACCACATATACGCGCACAAGCAACCATCGGCATCTCGACGCGCAAACCAAAAATGGGCCATAATAGGTTCAACAATGCATACCAACTACAGACCAATTTCAACCAATTCAGACCAATGAAAGTGGCAATGGTGAACAAGGCAGACTTCGAGAGCGATGAACTGACGGCGCACAACGTGACCGGTCTGTCACCAGGGCGAGGCGCCGGAGCCATCACAGCCCGCCTCCGCAACGCTATTGAGACCGGAGTTTATGCGGACGGAGATCAATTGCCACCGGAACGGCAACTGGCCACGGCATTCGACGCGGCCCGTAGCACCATACGAAAGGCCCTCAATCAGCTTGAGAAAGAGGGTCTGGTCGAACGGCGGATCGGCAGCGGCACTTACGTGGCTTATACCGGCCCGATTTCCGAGCATGGCGAGATCATCGATCTGGTCAGCCCACTGCAACTCATTGAGGCGCGCTTTGCCATTGAACCCTACATGACGCGGCAGGCGGTCCTTCATGCAACCAGACGTGATCTGGAAAACATCGAGGCAATTCTCGTCCGTCTGGAAGGTTCACGGGGCGACGAAGCATCATTCTCGCGCTGGGATGGAGAGTTTCACCAGCAACTGGCGCGCTGTTCACGCAACCCGTTGATCGTCCGGCTCTACCAGAACATCAACGAAGTGCGCTCCCATGCCCAGTGGCGGGCCATGCGGCGAACCATTCTCACGCCTGAGCAGATTGACGTCTACAACCAGCAACACCGCGCCATCTACGAGGCTTTGTGCGAGCGCGATCTGAATGTTGCAGCCCGCCAGGTGGAGAAGCATCTGGAAAAGGCACGTCAGGATCTGATTGGCGCTGAAAGCGGCTAGGCAGGCAAACCCAACATGAATCCCGCCATCCTTGGCACCATCGCCGCACTCTTCTGGGGCGCACATGATCTTGTTGCGGGCATCGCGAGCCGCAAACTCGGACACATGGTTGTTGTGCTTGGTGTCACGCTGGCGGGACTTGCCGGTCTGACGCTGTGGCTCGGCGTGACTGGCGAATTTCCAGACCTGCAGCGGGGCGATATCTGGGTTCCTGTTGTGGCCGGCGCGGGTTACGTGTCAGCCACGCTCTTTTTATTCGCCGCTTTTGCGACCGGTCCCTTTTCCGTGGCGGCTCCCGTTGGGGGCTCCTATCCTCTGACATCCCTCCTCATCGCGGCGCTATTCGGCACGCCCACATCGGACGCGCAGCTCCTTATGGCCCTTCTGGTGATCGCCGGTGTGATCATCGTCGCCCTTACCGAGCCGGGAGAAGGCGACACGCAAGCTTATGACAAAGGAGCGATCCGGCTGACGCTCATATATGCGGGACTCGCGCACATCAGTTTTGCCTTTGCTATCCTATTCGGCCAGAAAGCCGCCATTCTTTTCGGGGCCGTTGAGGGGACCTGGATCAGCCGGATTGCCGGTGCAGCAGTGATCGGCTTTCTCTTCTATGCAGCAAACAAGAAACGGGCGTTGCCGGTAAGATGGATCGCACCCATCGCCGGCATCGGCCTGTTGGATGCAACCGCGATCTGCCTGCTGAACGCAGCCGGCAACACCAGCCAGCCGCAAATCGCTGCGGTTGCAGGATCTGCCTTCGGGGTCGTGACCATCCTGCTGGCCCGCATCTTTCTCAAGGAAGCTATCCCACCCTTGCGATGGCTCGGCATTGCCGTCACATTTACCGGAGTTGCCGCACTGACAGCGTTGGGGAAATAGGATGATCAGCCTGACGGACGACCACAGGTCAAAATTCGAAAGTGATGGATTTGTCATTATCTCGGGCGTCCTGACACTGGCCGAGGTTGAAGCTGCCCGGGAACGATTCGCGCCCCTCTTTCGCGGTGAGTTTGAAACCGGGCTTCAGCCGGACGAGTGGAATTGGCGTGAAGGGCGGGACAGCGAGCAACTGACCCGGCAGATCTGCAACGGCTGGAAATCAGATCACACGGTCGCGTCTATCGTCCTGCGCGAAGATGTCGGCAAAGCCTGCGCGCAGCTCCGTGGCTGGCCCGGCGCACGCATCAATCAGGACAATGTCATCTGGAAACCGCCCGGCACCAAGCCACTGGGTTTTCACCAGGACGACAGCTATCAGACATGGATCGTGCCGGCAGAGATGATGACCTGCTGGATCACGCTGGATGACACCTCAGCGGACGGCGGCACCATTGAATATGTGCGCGGTTCTCACAGATGGCCACTCGCTCCACCCATCGCGCAGTTCCATGCACCGGATGACCCGCTCGCGGATATGAGAGTCGCCGCGCAGGCGGCGAATACGGAACCGGACATCGTGCCGATTGAAGGTTCAGCCGGCTCTGCCGTGCTTCACCACGGCCACACCTGGCACGGCTCGCGCGACAATCGCGTCCAAACCCATCGCCGCTCCCTGGTGGCGCACTGCATGTCATCCGACGCCCGCTTCCACGAATCCAATATCAGCCCGGTCTACAGCCGTTACAGGCGTCAGGGATCGGTGGAGATGGACGAAGCCTTCTTCCCTATATTGTGGTCCGAAAACGGATACCGGACATCTCGCGAGACCTGAAACAACTCGCGGCATTTGTCTGATCGCAGCTGCGACAACAAAACGATATATCACTGGCATATCACCGGCCAGGAAGTCTGTTTGTGTCGAGACAGAATGATCAAGATAGGAATCGGTTTAGCGGTCGGCCTGGTGCTGGGCTTTGGCGTATCGCACATTCCACCCATACTGACCTCCGACTCGATGCATGAGCACGGTGCGCATGACCATGCAAAACTGGTGGAACTGGCCGATGGCCTCGACGCCCCCAGTCTGGACTTCAATATCCAGAAGGGCAAGGTCGCTGGATGGAACCTTCAGATTCTGGCGAACAATTTTGAGTTTTCACCACAAACCGTGAACGGCGAAAACGAACCCGGCAAGGGGCACGCACATATTTACATAAACGGGAAGAAGCATGCCCGGGTCTACGCGCCATGAACACATATCGGCAAGGTTCCCGAAGGGCCGGTGAAAATCACCTTGACACTCACTGCCAACGATCACAGCCTGCTCAGCGTTGGCAAGAAGCCTCTCTCCGTTTCAAAGATGCTGCCCTCTGAGTGATTGATGACTTTGCTGGCTTAGCGCAGCGCTGTTGACGTAAAAACAGAAACGCACTTCCATCGCTGGCCCTTGACGGCGGCGCGGGATAACATCTGCGCAGTCAACGACAGCAAGCGGAAATAAGGATGAACAAGGGAAAGTGCCTCTGCGGCAGTGTCACATGGGAGATTGAGGGCGAACCTTTTCAGGCCTTCAATTGCCACTGCAGGATGTGCCAGAAGGTTCACGGCGCAGCGTTTGGAACGTACTGGTTCCTCAAGGCCGATCAGATACGCTGGACCAGCAGCACGGATACCATTGTTCACTACAGGTCCTCTGACGTCCTCACCCGCACCTCCTGCGACGTCTGCGGCTCCGTGGTGCCTTATGCCGACGACGATGGTGAACACTGGATCGCGCCCGCCGGTTGTCACGATGATGGCCGAAAATCCGATTGCAACATTTTCGTGCCCGACAGTTCCCCGTGGCATACGGTGACAGGCGACTTGCCACAACACGATGTCTATCCGCCCGACAGCGGTATTACCAGCGTGCCCGGAAAACCGGTAACCGAAAGCCCGGAGGGTGTCGTACGCGGCAGTTGCCAGTGTGGCGCCGTGGATTTTCATGTCACCGAGCCGTTCAAGGTTGCGCACAACTGCCATTGCACCCGCTGCCGCCAGGGCCGATCCGCCGCCCACGCCAGTAATGGCTTCACAACTGCAGATGCCGTGACATTCGTGAAGGGCGAAGATCAGTTGAAATCTTACAAGGTGCCGGATGCAAAGTTCTTCACCCAAACCTTCTGCAAGACCTGCAGCTCCCTGATGCCACGTATCGATGAGGCGCGCGGCATCGCCGTCATCCCGCTTGGATGCCTCGATGATGATCCTGGTATGAAGCCGGTGGATCATATCTTCGTCGCCAACAAGGCTGGCTGGCACGAGATCACAGATGACCTGCCGACTTTCGAGCAGGGTTTAACGGGCTGACATTCCTATGAGACTGATCGAGCGCGACAAGCATTGAGGCCTTGCCGATAGAACCGGAAGCGCTTGGATTGTTCATTCTGACCGAGACCTTGATCTCGCTGTCGCCCGGTCCGGCTGTTTTGCTGGTTCTGGGGCTTCCGGTACGGCATGGCTTCGGCATCGGGTTCGCCGCCACCTTGGGGATCATCACGACCAACGCGGTTTATTTCCTTCTTTCTGCCCTTGGCGTCGGGGCACTTATCCTTTCGTCAACCGCGTTGTTCACGGTGATTAAGTGGATCGGCGCCGTTTACCTCTCCTGGCTTGGGATCAATATGCTCAAGCCTCTGGTTCGGCGGATGCGCGGCCTTCATGATGATCGAAACGAAATCATCAACGTAACCGAGGCCGCAACGGCCGTGCAGGATTCGCGCAAGGATTTCCGGCAGGCCTTCGTTCGGGGCTTTTCACTGCAGGCGGCAAATCCAAAGAACATCGCGTACTTCGTAGCAACCCTCCCGCAATTCGTTTCATCTGACGGGAATGTGCCGCCCAGCTCGCGGTCCTTGGGGTTGCATCGGTGCTTCTCGAGGTACCTATACTGCTCACCTACGGGCTTGCTGCTTCCAGGAGCGCAAGCCTCATGCGTGAGCACATTGTTGACTGGATCGAAGGCTGCACCGGCGGCCAACTCATTATGATGGGCGGCGCACTGGCGCTTTACCGGCGGGTGGATTGATCCACGCGAACTCAGCTTAGCAGGTCCAGGTCTCGGTGAAAGGTCTCAACTCAACCTCATTGCTCCAGGCAGATCTGGGCTGCAGGTGCGTCAGCCAATAGGCTTCCGCCACCCCATCCGGATCGGCCAGAACAGCCGGATCGTATTTCTCTCCATAGAGTTCTTGCATAACCGGCACATCCAGATCACAATCCAGTCTGAAGTGAGCGAAGTGGATACCGTCCTTCGCATATGCCTTGGTGAGGCTTTGAGACAAGGCACGCAGACCGAATTTGCCGATGGAATAGAGCCCGTAATTGGCCGAGCCGCGAAAGGCCGCTGTCGCACTTGAGAAAAAGACACTTCCGCGCCCTTTGGTCCGCATAGAGGGCAGTATAGCCTTCGCAGCCGCAAACGCGCCGATCACTTCGACCTGGAACATGCCTTCAAGATCAGCATAACTCAGATCCAGAGGCTCTGAACCGCCAAACGTCCCGCGCACATTGTAGATGAGCACATCTATTGCGCCGAGAGTTTCGCCGGCCATCGAGAGTGCTTCCTCGATGGTCTCAGGCCTGGCGGCATCAGCCGCAAAGAAGTTTGCGTTCGACCCCTCATCCTTCGCAGCCTGAAGCGCGGCGGCGCTGCCCTCTTCCGAACGGGAGAGCAGCGCCATGTCAAAGCCTTCACGGGCAAACCGGCGGGCCAGCGATTGTCCGAGCCCCTCCCCGGCCCCGACAATCGCACACACCTGACGAGCCACAGAGGCCTCCTAGTTGCCGGATAGGTACGCCGGCAGCCAGAGCACGATCTGCGGGAAGATGAAGATCAGGGCCAGGCCGATCACCTGAATAACCATGAACTGCATCATGCCGTAGTAGATGTCCTTCAGATCCCACTCCGGCACCACGCCCTTGAGGAAATACGCCGACAGCGCCACCGGTGGCGACAACCAGGCGGTCTGCAGGTTCACGGCAACCAGGATGGCGAACCATGTAAGATTGACGTTCAGCTCCACCAGAAGCGGCACCAGGATCGGCACGATGATCAGGACGATCGGTACCCATTCCAGCGGCCAACCCAGGAGAAACACCAGCGCCATCACCAGGATCAGCATCATGGTGGTCGACAGGTCGAGCGACAGTAGAAGCTCCGTCAGCATCTTCGGCGTGCCGAGGTTTGAGAACACCGCGCCGAAGAAGTTGGATGCTGCGACGAGGAACATGATCAGGACGGAGATTTCTAGGGTCTTGATCAGGGCATCGTAGAAGCCGGTCAAGGTGAGTTTGCGGTACGCCAACGACAGCAACAGCGAACCGAAGGCACCGCAGGCCGCCGCTTCGGCAGGTGTCGCCCAGCCAGCCAGGATGGAGCCCAGCGCAAAGGCGATAAGCACCGTTGGCGGCACCAGGCCCATGAAGAACTCGTACCAGAGGTCCGAAAAGTAGAAGCCGCCGGGACGTGCCGAACGCATGTAGCTGTACACACCGAACATCACGCCGAGCCACGCTACCGGGAAGATCAATCCACCGAATGGAATGAAGCCCAGTTCACCTTGCGCGCCTTTAGTCGTGAGAACCACGAGGATCAGCAACGCGGTCATCACCAGAATAACTTCCAGAAGATAGTACGGAGAAGTCTCGGGCTGCTCCTCGACTGGCAGGATCGGACCAAGGTTCGGATTAATGATGCAGCGCCCGATGGAATAGATCATGTAAAGAACAGCGAGCATGATCCCTGGAATGATGGCCGCGCGGAACAGATCCGTAACCGGCACTTCCAGCACCGGCCCCATCACGATCAGCATGATCGACGGCGGGATCAAAATGCCCAGCGTGCCGCCAGCGGTAATTGTACCGGCTGCCAGCCGCACATCATAACCTGACCGGTTCATCGTCTTGGCCGCCATAATCCCCAGGATCGTAACGGACGCACCCACGATACCGGTCGCCGCAGCGAAGATCATCGACACAAACAGAACCGCGATATAAAGCGCACCGCGCGTGCGCGACATCATCAGTTGTACCGCGTTGAACAGGCGCTCCATAAGGCCGGCCTGTTCCATCATGATGCCCATGAGAATGAACAGGGGTACCGCCACCAACTGGTCAGACAGCATGACCGAGTTGGTCTGCAATGTGAGCAGGAAGAAGGTCAGCGCACTGTTGGTCCCCCAGGCACCGAAGGTGAACGCCAGGAAGATGAGCGTGAACGAAATCGGGAAGCCCACGAAAATCGAGAACAACATCGCGGCCAGCATGAACAGACCAATGGTCGGCTTGGAGAAATCGAACAGACCGGTCGTGCTCATGGCAGAATCCCACCAGTTCGCAATTGGCAGAATGTCGTCGTAGAACACGCCAACAAACAGCAGGGCCAGACCTACGAGATAGAACGGCAGGATCTTCACGAAGATCGCTTCGCGCTCCTTGCCCATCTGATGGAAGGCCCTGAACAATTCAGGGAAACCCTGCAGGAAGAGCAACAGAGCACCAACCGGCATGGCCGTTCGGGCAGGCGCCAGAGGCGCCCCGTAAGTGGAATCACTGGCCGTCTCCCAGATTGCCCATGCTTTCCAGGAATACTCCGCGGCCGTCCAGAAAAAGAACAGCATGGCCGGAAAATAAAACAGCATGTAGAGGGTCGCATCGACCGTTGCCTGCGTCTTCGACAACCAGTTCCGGTAGATGAAATCGGCCCGGATATGCACACCTCGCATCAGAGCGTAGCCGGCGGCCGCCATGAAGATCACGCCGCCCAGCATACGGCTGGTGTCATAGACCCAGAGCGTCGGCCCAAGACCAAGACTGCGGGCCAGGTCGCCCATGTCGTTTTCGACCAGAACGGCAAAGGCCTTTCGCGACACCACCTCGAACACCATCGAAAGCATGAGAGGTATCAGCAGCAGACAGATCAGGCGCCCTGCCCAGAGATTGAGAACATCAATAAAAGCTGTGATTGGGCGCTGCCAGGGCGTCATGTCTTCCGGGGTTTGGCCCGGCTCTTCAGCCCGCCGTTCGGCAATCAACTCGTCCGTAATGTCGAGTTCTTCCGTCTTGATGTCCTCAGCCATGATACGCCTCCGCCCTGAGATTCTTTTGGGTGGGCCCGGTTGATCCGGTGCTCCGTTCTATATTGGTCACGACCTCAATTTTCGACCCGGTCATGGCCAACGTAGAACACTTTGTTCTGGGCTGCGAGATGAAAACGCCCCGGAGTTCAGAAACCCCGGGGCGTCAGTTCATTCGCTAGCGGGAAAACTTATTTCACGCTGTCGGCAAACGCTTTACCCAGCGCTGCGTTCGATGCCTGAGCACCCGCCCAGAAAGGCACTGCAACAGCAGCGAAGTCTTTCTGTGACTGCCAAACCTTCGCGAAAAACTCATTTTCTTTAGCGTTCTTTTCGAGGGAGGCTTTCGCGGCATTCATGTATGCCGGGAAGTAGTCAGCCGGTGTGTCATGCAGCTGAACGCCGTGGTTCGCAGTAAGATCCTTGAGGGCTTTACCGTTTTCATAAATGCGATAGCTCATCGCTTTCATGAGCGAAGCGTTTGCAGCAACTTCGATGGCTTTTTTCTGGTGATCTGTAAGACCGTTGTAGACATCGCCATTGATGTACAGGTCAGCGTTCACGACGACCTGGTGGAGACCCTGAAGGTAGTAGTGCTTCAGAACTTTCTGGAAACCGAACACAGAGTCAGGCTTCGGGCAGCACCATTCAGCAGCGTCGATTGTGCCTTTTTCAAGAGCTGGGAGAATGTCGCCGCCACCCATGGCCACGGATGCAACACCGATGTCCTTGTAGGTCTGGCCAGGAATGCCAGGAGGCGTGCGGAAGCGATACTTGCGGAAGTCAGCCATGGAGTTGATTGGCTCTTTGAACCAGCCCAGAGCTTCCGGGCCAACAGGCTGCAACATGAAGCCTTTGACGTTCATGCCCATTTCTTTCCAAAGCTGTTCGTAAAGTTCTTTACCACCACCGAACTGGAACCAGGATATGAATGCGATGTTGTCGATGCCTACGCCGGCACCAGCAACAGGAGAACCAAACAACATGGCTGCCGGGTGCTTACCGGACCAGTAGTGAGTCCAGGCGAAACCACCTTCAACAAGGCCTTTGTCGACAGCGTCGAGGGTTTCCTTAACACCAACAACAGCACCTGCTGGCAGAACTTCGATCTTGACCGGATCATCTTTGGTCAAGGCCAGAACGTCTGCAGCAAAGTTCTTCAGCATTACCACTTCGTCAGCTTTGGCCGAGATGACCGACTGTACGCGGATGGTAACTTCGGCGGCCTGGGCAACTGTGCCCGCAGCCATGACGCCAAGCGCAACAGCGCCCGCGGCAAGCGTTTTAAATTTACTCAATGCACTCATTTCGGATTTCTCCTCCCTTAATATGCGGCTACGTTAAACTCAGACCCGCATTCCATGACCACACCGCAGGGATGGTCAGCCAAACAGAACACCTGATAAATTCGCAGGGAGGAACTGTTCGAACACGTTCTGACTCTCAAGGTTACATGATTGATCCAATCCTTGAACCAGACACATGACCCCAAATCTTGCAGAGACCCTCGTCCCTCATTGTTACCCGCGCAGTTTTCGCAACGACGCTTCGATCTATGTTCACGCCAATCCGGCGAGCACTGCCACTTCCGGCCAGCCGTCCCACAACATCCGTCCCGATACATACAGCAGGACGAACAGCCCGAGCCAGGAAATCCAGGGAAAACGCGTCATTAGTTTCACTATAAGCGTTGCAGCAAAGGCCATCAGCAAAATCGCAAGACCAAGACCAAATACCAGCATCGTGGTGTCGCCACGCGCGATTGCCGCCACCGCCAGAACGTTGTCTATTGACATTGAGACGTCGGCGACGGTGATCGAAATCAGCGCGGAAGTGAGCGTGCGCCGCGGTGGCCCTTGATAACCACCATCGTCCGCCTCTTCCTGTGCTTCGGCCGCCTTGTTGGCCATGTCTTCGCGAATGTCTTTGTACAGCCGCCAGGACACCCAAACCAAAAGAAGACCGCCGATAAAGAGCAGACCCTGAATTTTGAGCAGATAAGTCGCAAACAATGCGAAGATGATCCGCAAGATTGCGGCCATTGCCATCCCGAAGAAGATTGCCTTTTTGCGCAGCTCCGGCGACAAGGACGCCGCCGCCATGCCGATGATCAGCGCATTGTCCCCCGACAAAACGATATCCGCGAGTATGATCGAGGAGTAATTTATTACAGTTTCCAGCATTTAAAAGAGGTCTCGCGAATTGGGGTTCGGTAGCTCTATCAGTACAGCAGCTCAAAGGGCGCACCGGAGAAATCCGGTCCACAGTTTGTAATCCATCAATGGTGGTATTGCACTCCACGCGATGTCTATCTCCGTGCGCCAGCCCTGTTGCAACGCTTGCTTTCATAAATTAAGACTATTAGTCTTAAAAATGCAACGAATTAATTCGAACACGTGAGTTTAGGCAGGAAAACGTGGTAGTCGCAGACGATACAGATCGAATCGCACCGAATTTGAGGGCGCTGATGATCATTGAAACACTCGCACAAGCGGGCCGGCCACTCACGCCAACAGAAATCAATCAAACCCTGCAATTGCCAAAGCCGACAATTCACAGGCTCTGCTCGACGCTGATTGAACAGAGGTTTCTGGTAAGAGACATCGACCCCAAACGCCTGCGCCCGGCCAAACGCCTGATGACCATATCATCGGGTCTGATGGCTTCATCCAGAATTCAGATCGCCTGCCGGGCCGTGATCAAGGCCGTATCCGTGGAAGTCGGAGAGACCTGCAATCTGTCCGTGCCTGAACAGGAAGGCATGCTTTATGTGGACCGGGTCGAGACCCATTGGCCCATGCGTTTTCAATTGCCGATTGGCTCGACCGTCCCGTTTCACTGCACGGCGGCGGGCAAAATGTTCCTGAGTTCGCTCAGCAACACCGAACTGAAGAAACTGCTTTCAGCCGTGGAGCTTGATTCGTTTGCCCGAAACACAATCACCAAAGATGATGCGCTCAAGGCCGAGCTCGACGTTATCCGCAAGCGCGGGTTTTCAAGAGACAACGAAGAGTTCATCGACAACCTGGTAGCCGTCGCCGTGCCCGTGCAGGATCCAAACGGCCGGTTGTTTGCTGCCTTGGCTTTTCATGGTCCCACCCAGCGGATATCTCTGGAAGAGGCCGAAGCCCAGATTGACGTGCTCACATCAGCTGCGAGTCAGCTGTCAAAAATCATCTTTGATGATCCCGAATAGATCGGCGACATCTTAAGCTTTAATACAACGCAGTAATACGCCCACTGCTTTTGCCCGGCGCTCAATGCGCTGCGCTTGGCGCCGTGTGAAGGGGTCTGGTTTTCCAGCACGCCGGACTTTGGGATTGGGCAGCGCAGCGGCAAGCAGAGCCGATTGGCGGAGCGAGAGGCGACCGGCAGATCTGCCGAAATGGTGACGTGAGGCGGACGCAGCGCCATAAACCCCGGGCGCCCACTCCACGATGTTCAGATAAACCTCAACCTGTCGCCGCTTTGACCAAAGCAAGTCGATCCACAGTGCAAGCGGCAACTCCATTGCCTTGCGAATGTAGGATCGTCCAGGAGGAAAAAACAGATTCTTCGCCAACTGCATGGTGATGGTCGAGGCGCCGCGCACTTTCTGATCGGGATTTTCGAGCTTGTCTTCAACGACAGTCTGGACGGCTCGCCAATCCACACCATTGTGAGCACAGAACCGGGCGTCTTCAGACGCAATGACAGCAGCAGGCAGGTGGCGCGAAACTTTCAACAGAGTACGCCAGGACGAATTGATCGGTAGCCCCTGCAGGCTCTTGGCCATCTGAAAGACCGTAACCGGAGGATTCAAAAACCCGAACACCGGCACCAGGACGAAAGGCGCCAGAAACAGCAAAAGTGCGAGCAGGAAAATGCGCTTCAGCCACGTCTTCACAAAAATTGCCTTCCCGGTTGCCCTATTCTGGTTGAACCTGTGGGATGTGGTCCTTAAAAGATCCCGATCCTGATCTATCCTAGCTTCACATAAACGAAGAGTAGCACCCCATATGGCTTTTTTGGACGAACTTGCAAAGACCGCAGAGGAGATCGATACACTGCTCGATCGTCTTATGCCTGTTGAAACGACCCCGGCCAAACGGGTCATCAATGCCATGCGCTACGCCTCACTTGGTCAGGGCAAACGTCTGCGACCATTCCTTGTTGGCGAAAGTGCAAAACTGTTCGACGTGGATCGGATCCATGCCCTGCGCACCGGCGCTGCCCTGGAGTGTATCCATTGCTATTCGCTGGTGCACGATGACCTGCCTGCCATGGATGATGATGATTTGCGGCGCGGCAAACCCACCACGCATATTGCCTTCGATGAAGCCACGGGAATTCTTGCTGGCGACGGCTTGTTGACCTTCGCGTTTGAGATCCTGGCCAATCCGGAAACCCATCCGGATCCGGCGGTAAGATCCCAGCTCGTTGGCGAACTGGCCATTGCCTCGGGCGTCGCCGGCATGGTGGGCGGCCAAATGCTCGATCTGGAAGCAGAGGCCCGCGAGAGCCACGATCTTGACGAGATCATCACCCTGCAAGGCATGAAGACGGGCGCACTCTTCCGCTTTGCCTGCGAAGCCGGAGCAACCCTCGCGCAGGCGAGTGAGGACAACAAAGCTGCCTTGTCGGTCTATGCAGACCGGATCGGGCTCGCATTCCAGATTGCCGACGACATTCTCGATCAGGAATCCACACCAGAGGAACTTGGCAAGCAAACCCAGAAAGACGCCGAGGCCGGCAAGGCCACTTTCATCGACATGCTCGGTCTGGATGGCGCCAAAAAACGCGCCCATGAACTGATGGATGAAGCCTGCGCGGCCCTCACCCCGTTTGGCAACAAGGGCGGCATTCTGCGAGAAGCCGCATTGTTTATCGTTGAACGGAAAAACTAGGCCGGCACGAACAGCTCAACCGGGTCTGAAATGCCACGCACTGCATGCGCGCCAATCGGCTTCGGCGCATCGCCCATATGGCGCGCAACTGTGTCTGTACACAACAGCGGCTGTGAAAGATCCTTGCACAAGTCTTCGACCCGGCTCGCCAGGTTTACGGTTTCACCGATGACCGTGAAATCGAGCCGGTCCGCGCTGCCTATATTCCCGTAACTGACTTCGCCAAGATGCAACGCGGTGCCGAAATCAATGGCTTCCAGACCCTGGGACACCCTGTTTTGATTGAGAGCTTCGAGAGATCTTCTCGCTTCCAGCGTCGGCGCAGTTGGCAAGACAACCGTCTCCGGCCTCTTCGCGCGTGAGGGTCAGGTATCGCCATTGGTCGGCTCCCGCCGCTAACTGTCCCGGCCTCTTCGCGCGTGAGGGTCAGGTTTACACGGAAGTCGTTCCAGGTTGCAAAAAAGCCACTCTACAAGGCAGTATTGGAGGGAAGGCCGATCCGGCTTGGGTCCTCACCTGCGATGGCTGGCGAGGGGACAATGGCCTTGTTGATCCTGGTTATGGGCATTACAGGGTCGATCATTCCAAGGGCGCATTCGCCAGAGGCGATGTTCATATCAAGGGCCTGGAAGGCTTTTGGGGGGTGGCAAAGGGGGGTCTGTCAAAGGTCAAAGGTGTGCCAGACCACACCGTTCATCTGCTGTTGGAAGAAACTGAATGGAGAGACAACAACAGGCATTCCAACAGATACAAATTACGGCTAACTGACCTCAGACAAAATCCCCTCAGCCAAGCATGACCCCTTCTTTATTCATATGTTGGGGAACCTTAATGCAGGGGTAGAATGAACTTTTCGGATCAGATAAACCGAATGACGATCAGTGATCATCTACTGTACTGAAAACAGAAACATGCCCTCAGCTCAAACGAAGGACATTGCCATGAAGAATATTCTTCTCGTTTCGGGATTTCTGATAGGATTTATCCTCCAATCCGAGATCACCTTCGCGTTCTCCGGCAAGCCGCACTGCATTAAGTGGGGCGGCACGTGGCAGGAAACAACTGTCTTTTTTGGAAAGAGCACAAAGGACGGCCGCGCCGTTTCCCGGCAGGCTCTGGATGGTTTCGTGCGTGACGTCATTGTGCCGGCTTTTCCATTTGGCTTTACCCTGCTCGAAACGACGGGCTACTGGTACAGTTCAAAGACCGGCCAGACGATCTATGAAAACGGCTTTCAGCTCGTTGTGCTGCATCCTTCAGAACCTGAGGAGGATTTGAAGTTTGACGCGGTGGCTGAGAAGTACCGGGCAAAGTTTGAGCAAACCTCGGTCCTGATCAGCACACATGCCGCCGAGCCGCGTGAATGCAAAGCCCCCACAAAAGAGTAAGCCCTCTTTTGCAGCAGAAGATCATTTGAACGCCAACCGGTGAACGTCTACTGTCTGCAAAACTTCAAATCACACGCGAAATCGCATGGCAGCAACAAAAAGCTCTTTTACGGGCAGCGAAGCGCGGCGCCTCGTGCGGAAGCGCTCCAAGGGCGCGTTGTCCACGTTGAACAAGGTAGGCGGGGGCCCTTATGTCTCCCTGGTCAACCTGGCCACAACAGGCGAAGGAAACCCGATCATCCTGGTCTCAACGCTCGCCTGGCATACCCAGAACTTGCTGGAAAACAACCAGGGCTCCCTGCTCGTGGAAGACACAGATGGTCTTGTGGATCCGCTGACCGGCGCCCGGGTCACCGTCATGGGAACATTCCAGAAGACCGAATATCCCGGCGTTCGGCAGCGCTACTTGGCCCGCCATCCGTCGGCTCAGCTCTATGTGGATTTTGGCGACTTCTCTTTCTGGACCTTACAAATCGAAAATGCGCACGCGGTGGCTGGCTTCGGCCGGATCGAGACTTTGGATGCAGCTGAGATCATCAACCCGGCTGAAATACTGGAAGGCGGATTGGAAACGGAACGCGACATCGTTGATCACATGAATGACGACCATTCAGATGTTGTTGAGCTCTACGCCACAAAATTGCTGGGGTTGGAAGGCGATGGCTGGTCATTGGTTTCAATCGATGCCGATGGCACCGATCTTAGCGATGGAGAACGGGTTTACCGCTTGCCATTCGACCGGCCGGTCCGCACCGCAGATCAGGCACGGGCCACTCTGATCCAACTGGTCAAAGCGGCCCGCTCGTGACAGGTCGGGCAAAAGGCGTCGTGGCCGCCGGTCACCGGCTGACAGCCGAGACGGCTGCAGGGATTCTGCGTGAAGGCGGAGCGGCAATTGATGCTGCCATCGCTGCGCTCGCCATGGCGTGCGTTTGTGAACCGGTCTTGTGTTCTCCGGGCGGTGGCGGTTTCGCAATGTTGCGCGACCGAGTAAGCAATAAAACAACTTTAATTGATTTCTTCCCTCACACCCCTCAAGAACGCAGGCAGGTTGGAGACACCGGCGTCTGCGAAATTCTCGCCGATTTCGGCACAGCAACCCAAACTTTTCATATAGGCCCGGCCACCGCCGCAACGCCGAGCTTTTTTGCTGGCCTGGAACGCATGCACGCCGAGGGCGGCGGCATGTCTTTATCCGACCTTTTTGACCCAGCCATAAGTGCTGCTCGTGCTGGGTTGAAGGTCACACCCTATCAACATTTTCTCTCAACCGTCGTGGAATCCATCCTCACGGCCACCCCCGAGGCTTCGGCATTGTTTTCTCCCGGCGGCAAAATGATTCCGGCAGGCGAGACATTTTTTAATCCGGGACTGGCCAACGCGCTGGAGGTTCTTGCGAAAGAAGGTATGGCCAAAAGCGCAATCGGCGCACAGATCGTTAAACAACAGGCCTCTTCCGGCCATCTCACTGCGCAGGATCTTCGCAAATACTCCGTTCTGACCGCAGATCCTGTCTGCGCGGCAGTCGGCGCCGCCAAGGTGCATCTCAATCCCTTGCCCGCAGCAAGTGGAAGCTTGATCGCTCACAGCCTCGCGCATCTCGAAACCAGCGATCCGGTCGACATGGCCCGGGCCCTTTTTGCAACGGGCGAAGCCCGCCGGGCTGCTCAGGGAGATCTGGCAACACTCAAGTCGGTGCCCTTGCGCCAGCGCGGAACCACCCATGTTTCCGTGATCGACGCGGACGGAAATGCCTGCGCTGTTACGGTTTCCAACGGGGAAGGCAATGGAGAGCTGGTTGGCCCCTTCGGCTTCATGCTGAACAATATTCTGGGCGAAGAAGACGTCAACCCGAATGGAATAATAGGCTGGCCACTGGATGCACGCCTGTCATCCATGATGTGTCCGGCGGTGATTGAATACGAAGACGGATCCATCGTGGCGCTCGGCTCAGGTGGTTCAAACCGTATCCGTTCGGCGATTTTCCAGATAATCGTGCATCTCTGCCAGCGCGGCCTGACCCTGCAAGAAGCCATTGCCGAACCGCGGCTGCATCTTGAAAAGGGCCATCTCGACTTTGAGGATTTGTTCGGACCCGGCACTCGGGAAGAGCTATGCGCTTTGTTCCAGGATCACCGCGCCTGGCCCGAATACAACATGTTCTTCGGCGGGGTGCACGCGGTACAAATGTCAGCAGAGGGTATGTTCACAGGAACGGGCGATACCCGCCGCGATGGGGTTGCGATTGTGGCCGGATAGCCAGCCGCGACCCTGCAACCAGGCAGCTGCTTTGACCGAACTTACAATAATATATCGCTGCTTTCGAAGATCGCGGACGATGCTGGCGGATCGAGTTCGGTCAATGCGTCTTCTGCGATTTCCGGCAGCGGTACGTTTGCAGTGGCCCGAAGATCTCTGAGCTGATCGAACCCCCGGCGTACCCTTGACCGACCGGCGGCAACACTTCGCGCCTGACCGTCCCGGTCAAAGAGCAATGGATCAAACAAACGCAATGCCGGGAATGTCAGCCCTGTGAGAACCTCAATGGTCGTCAGGCGCACCTGCTCCAGCACGGGGGCTAAAGGCAGCGGGTCCTGATTATCATAATTCTGCTGCCAGACCAGGAAACCTGCTGCCCGCATTTGCCTATCAAGTTTTACCGTAATAATTTTCCAAAAGCCCGCAGGAATGCGGATTGGCAATCCTCCTGGCCGGTTCACAAGCTCCGGATCGTCATCAGTGAAAACAAGCCCGGTGAAGACACTGGCCCGGTTATTGGTTTGTTGCACCCGCTCCAGCATAAAATCTTCACCTGCCCCAGGCTGCGCTATGGAGCTTCGTGTGCTGCGAGGTGATATTGGAGTAAAAGTCACTTTCCAATTCTGCCTTCGGTGCATCATTCTCATCGCCCCAAGACATGCTCTTGCGGCGCACCCGATGACCAGGAGCCCAATCATTGTTGCGATACCCGCGATCATTGTCGACTTGCAGTGTTTCTTCAGGCTGAATCTTGGGATCGAACTCAAAATCCCTCGAGGCCACCTACCTATTGCGAATCCTGTCCCCGTTAATATTGTGCGCGGTACAGATTGCGAAACCCCGGTCCTTGCTAAACAGGAGAGAATAACGAAAATGTTCAATGAAATCCGCACCACTAAATGAAGACTCATACTGCGGCTCACTGGCTCAAGCTCTCCGAGGGGGGTTGCCAATCGATGTTCGGCATGCTTCACCATGGAAAACAAGGGAGGTTTTCCATGGCAGCAGCTGTTCAACTGAGAGCGGACTTTCTGGGCGATGACCTGCCTCGCACAGCGCGCAAGAGCGAAGAGGCGGATCAGACGCGGCAGCTTCTTGCCTTGACGGTGACCCTCGACGGTGGGTCTCGCCGCGAGGCCGCGCGCACCGGCGGCGGGGGCCTGCAGGTGATCCGGGACCGGGTGTTGCGCTTCAAGGCCGGCGGCGCGGAGGCCTTGGTGACCCGCAAGGCGCCCGCAAAGACGCCGATCCTGACAGACGAACACCGCACGGCGCTGGCAGCGACTGTTGAGGCGGGGCCAAAGCTCGATATCGACGGCATCGGGCGATGGCGGCGGGTCGATCTGGCGCAGGGGGTGCAGGAGGAACCGGGCGTCCCGGTCAGACGCCGGGACGGGACCTTCGCGCCCTGGGGGTCGCCATGGTGGGGTTCGCCAAGCTCTCCGCCCGCCCGCAGCACGACGAGGCCAGCGAGGCGTTCAACAAAACAGCTGCGACGTCGTCGTCCACATCCGCAGCCAATGTGGCGGCAAGCCGATAGAGAGCTGGGTTCAGGACGACGCCCGGATGGGTCAGAAGAACAAACGCACGCGACGCTGGGCGCAGCGGGGGACGCGGCCCCGCGCGCCGCACGATCAGCGGACCGAAGGGGCCTGTCTCTTCGGCGCCCTCTGCCCGGCCAGGGCCAAGGGCGACGGGCGGGTCATGCCCTGGTGCAACACTCACCCCATGGCTGAGCCTCTCAAGCTCATCGGTCAACAGGTCGAGGCCGGGGCACACGCCCTCCTGATCCTTGATCAGGCGGGAGGGCAGACCCTCACCCAAATGGGCTGTCCCCGACACCATCACCCTCGTCCCACGGCCGCCAAGGGCACCAGAGGTGAACCCGGTCGAGAACGTCTGGCCGTTCATCCGGGACACCTGGCTTTCGACCCTCGTTTTCAAGACCTGCGACGACATCGCAGATCACTGCTGCCAAGCCTGGAACACCCTCAGGCATCAACCAGGGCGCGTCATCTCAATCGGAGGGCGCGAAGGGGACCATCGAGTGTGATCATTGAGCGATGGTATCAATCACATGTTTATTGGGATTCGGGAGTAAAGTCTCAACGTCTTAAAGAAAAATGAAAATATAAATCATAATGCGAATAGGTAAATTTGTAAATTCAACAATAAGCGTTCAAGAATCCAAAACCCGTAAATTCCTCAATTGAAAGAAGGTAACATTCACGCGTGCAGTTTCGCATCCTTGGTGATCTTGTCGGCAATCCTCTTGTCACAGCGTAGCGCAATGCCCACGACCTTGGCATCGTCCGGACCATATTCGGCGAACACGGCGCGATTGGCCTCATCATGGCCTGTGGCGAGCATTTCCTCAATGTAGACGGCTGTCTCGACTTTACGCGACAGCGCGGGCGGTGGATGTTGCCGAGCGCATTGCCTTCCGCGCTCAACACGATACAGGGCTGTATGGAAAGGCTGTGGAACCGGTTCCCGGCGGCATCCTCATAGGGTACGCCCATGATGTCCGGCGTATTGCCTACAACGCCGCTCGTCAGGAACGCCGTCACGTTCAGCTTTTGCCAGGTCTCCAGGTCGTCGCGTACGACGATGGCAAACTTCGTATCGAACATCATCCCGTCCCCTAATTCACACTTGGCAAGACGCAGAGCATTTCATAAAGCAGATTCGCCCCGATCAGCGCAGTATTGCCGGACGGATCATACGGCGGCGAAACTTCCACAAGATCCCCGCCCACAAGGTTTAACCCCTGACATCCGCGCACAACCTCCAGCGCTTGCCAGGTGCTCAAGCCGCCGATCTCAACCGTCCCTGTGCCCGGCGCAAAGGCAGGATCCAGACTGTCGATGTCATAGGTGAGATAACACGGCGCCTCACCGACCTTTGCCCGCACCTCTTCCATCAACGGGGCCAGGGATTTGTGCCAGCACTCTTCCACCGTCACCACGGTAAAACCTTGATCGCGCGGCCAGCCGAAATCCTCCGGCGCATAGCCGGTGCCTCGCAAGCCAATCTGGAAGACTTTGTCGTTCAGCAAAAGCTCTTCCTCGACCGCCCGCCGGAACGGCGTGCCGTGGGCGATCTCTTCGCCAAACATGTGCTCGTTGATGTCCGCATGGGCATCAATGTGCACCAGCGCCACCGGCCCGTGCTTCTTTTTCATAGCGCGCAGGATCGGCAGTGTCATCGTGTGATCACCGCCAAGGGAAAGCGGCACACAGTCGTGCGCGAGAATTTCGTGATAGGTAGCTTCAATGATGCCGATTGTCTTCTTCAGATCGAACGTGTTGACGGGCACATCCCCAATGTCGGCCACCTGCAACTTGTCGAACGGCGCCGCGCCCGTCGCCATATTGTAGGACCGGAGCATGCACGATTCCGCCCGGATCTGCCGAGGCCCGTGGCGCGTGCCGGAGCGATTGGATGTTCCAATATCCATCGGCACACCGACAAAACACGCATCAAGCCCTTGTGCCGTTTCTTGCGTCGGCAGCCGCATCATAGTCGCCGGCCCTGCAAATCTGGGCATATCGTTGCCGCCAAGCGGCTGGTTAAAAATGGTCATTTGTAACTTCCGGTTTTCCAAGTTTGTGCACAGGAAATCATGGCGCTCACCCCTCATTGTTGCAAGGTCAATCTAACCTCAGATCGGGCGAGTCAGAAGGGAGAAATCTTCGCAAGCAACTCTGCGTGTTCTTCCGGCAATGGTGGACGTGGAGAAAATGCACTGACTTCTCTCGGCAACCGGGATGCGTCTGCCCCGGCCTCATCGTCGGCTGCGCGGCAACATTGGGCAAGCAGCAAATGAAAACTGCGTGCCTGCGGGGAGAGCTGGATTACCTACTCAATGGCGGCAACGGCCTCTTTGTGCCGCCCGGAGCAGTGCAGACATACTGCAAGATAAAATAATCGCGTGGGCATGAGGATCTGAATCACTCATCGAGATCGACTGTTCCAGATGTCGAACAGCCTGATCAAAATTCCCTTCCAGCATCTCAACCAGTCCAAGATATTCCCAAGCAGGCGGATAGGCAGAATTGAGAGCGATGGTACGTTCAAGATCACGGCGTGCGGAAATCGGGTCACGCAGGGTATGAACGCCAAAGACACCACGCGCCCAGCTCGCGACCGTGACCTTGTAGAATTCGCTGGCAGCCCGGGGCCGCAGTTCCGATACGCTCAATTCATCGTCAGGGAGATGGGAGATCCGGTCGCCGTCAAACGCGTTGATCTGCAATCTCAGATCAATGTCGGCCTGTTCAATGATCTTGTCGCAGAAGGCAAATATATCTGTGATGTCTCCTTCGTAGGATTGCGACAGAACATTTTCCCCACCATCACGCAGCAGCAGGGCAAGGTTAAATCGCCCCCGTTTGCCTGCCATCCGCAGACGTCCACGGAGCAGAAAGATGGACTCTGTAGGTTGCCCCGTTCCCTCATCAAGGATCCGGACACCGGTTCTCTTTGAAAGCCTGAGGATCAGCTGGTCGCGCAGGTCCACTGCTGCAGCCCGTGTATCGAGATTGTCCGGCGCGAGCTCAAAGGCTTCCACCGCGATGGTCGGCACATCGCTGGACCTTCGGGAGTTTTCGGTCTGCGGCCGCCATTGATCCGCGTTGACCGGCAGAGCGATATTCTTGAGTTTAAACGTGCTGGTATCGTCAAACATGAGAGACAATTCACCGGTCAATTGCCGGTGAAAGTCTTCAGACACCATCAGACCTCCCGGCGGCGCTTCCGTTTGCAGGCGAGCGGCCAAGTTCACCCCTGCTCCGTAAAAGTCACTTTCGTGTTCAACGATTTCACTGATGTGGGCGCCAATGCGCAACTTTATGGCCGGATGTCCCAGTAGCCCCGTCTGCACATCGGTTGCGCACTCCACAATGGTGGGGACGGATGAAAAGGCAATGATCCAGCCCGCCTATACGCTTCAGGATTTCTCCGCCCCTGGAAAGCACCTTCGGCTCCAGATAGATCTGCTTGAGTGAGCGCACATGCTGGATCGCAGCAGCTTCATCGGCTTCCATCATGCACGAATAGTCCACCACATCGGCGACCATCAGGACAGCGAGCCGGCTAGGCATGGTGGCCAGATTCAGAAAATGGCAGCGAAGCGGTTCCGGTCATATTATCTGCATTGTGTTTGCCCCCGGAGACATGTGTAGAGCATTTCGGCAAATACACAAAAAGGGATTAGCGCCACTTTTGCCAGACATAGAGACACAGCCACACAATCACACCAAGCCCTGCGATTGAGGAGATCGTGCCTTGCAGCCCGTAGCGGGCCGCAAACCATCCGATAAGAAACGCCCCCACACCGCCCACCAGCTGAGACAGCATGAACATGGTGCCCATGACTCTTCCCCTTTGGTTCTCCTCGACCGTCAACTGAATGATCGACATTGTGCTGGTTTTGCGGGTCTCGCCTGCGAACCCCATGCAGCAGGCAATTGCCGCCGCCACATAAAGATTTGTCGTCTGAAAGAGCGCGAGCAGGCACAGCATGACCACCAGCGCCGCCCACATCACCCGCTTGATGCGCGCCGCCGGCGCCCCGCCATGAGCAAGCCACAGAGCGGCCATGGTTGCCCCCAATCCCCGGCAGGCGAGGACTGTTGAGACACCCACGATCCCTACACCGAGGACCAGATCCGAGTAGGCCGGGATCATGTGATAGAACCCGTGCGCAAGGGTATCGGCAACCAGGAGGATCCACAGGAGAGAGGCAATGGTTGTATTGTCCCGAATGTAGGAAAAGCTGTCTAAAATATCCCCAAGAATAGATTTCGCGGAGGGTTGCAGTGCCTCGAAATCGGCCGGTGTCCTGAGACACAGGAAAGCGATCAGGAGTGCGGCGTAACCCAGTGCATTGACCACAAACGCCAAGGTCAAGCTATGATTGGCAATAATCCAGCCGCCAAGGGCGGGACCTGCAAACAAGGCAAACTGTGTGTATGCGGACGAGACAGCGATGCAGGACGGCAGCGCTTTTCGCTGCACAAAGCGCGGCAAGGTACCGAACATGGCGGGCACCATGAAACTGATCAAGATGCCGTGCAACAGAACCAGCGCCGCCAGCGGCCTGATCGTCAACAGCACCAGCCACGCCAGCAGAGCCATCGCCGCAGCTCGCAACAGGAGCAGTGCGTTGGTGACAATCATGATCACATAGCGGTCATGCCGGTCTGCCAGAGCCCCGGCGAGCGGCATCAGCACCACGTTGGGCACAATGTCGAGCAATTCCATGACCGCAAGCCATGTGGTGGAATGCGTCAACTCCCAGGTGAGCCAGGCCACGGCCACGAGCTGAACAAAGAAGCTGATCCAGGAACCGATAGACCCCATGGAATAAATGCGGAAATTTCGATCCCCAAACGCTTCACCAATGCCGCCGAGCCCGGTTAGTTTAGGGGGTTGGCGGATCACAGTTCATAGGAACTTACGCAATTTCCCGGCATGATGGGAGAGAGTTCCCGGGCTAACGAATGGAGAATGCGCAATTTGTTTCTACCGTGCCAAAACTGCCGCGAGGTCCCAATCCAACTATGACTGGTATTCGCTCAAATCTTTGGGCGCATGAAGCAAAGTGCCTTCATATTTCGGAAGATCATCATTCATCTGAAGCCATGGCAGCTTACTTTGGTAGTTGACGTGGAACGTCGGTTGGAAGTTCTGAGGGTTTTCCAGAGCCGCCGCATAGAGGTGCATACCTCCGGCATAATGGTCGGCTTCAAAGTCCATTGTTGATCCGCAATGATTGCAGAGGTGCCGGAAGACACCATTTGAACTTTCAAGGGTTTTCGGCGCATCCCCTGTCCACTCGAAGTTTTTGATTGGCACACCGAGCCAAGCCGCCACAGGTGCAGCACAATTCCTCCGGCAATCATCACAATGACAATAGCAAGCCCACGTGACCTCGCCTTCGTAGGCCCACCTCGTCTTCTTACAAAGGCAATGTCCGCTCGTTGTCATTATCGTCTCTCGCCTTCATCGGAGCCTTATGGCTGCATCGAAACCCATGCCAACCCTCAATTGCTTAGATTTTCGCGTCGGGAGAGCGTATGGCGGGCCGGTGATCATCCAAATGCGACATCTACAGGCATGATCTTCAAGACACAGCACCGCCAGAACGCGCTAAGCTACCAGGCCGGCTGGCGTCAGGCTCAACCGGCAAGGTGAGTGCGTGAACGAGAATTGACACCGATATAAAGGCAAAGCCTGCGCCTGCCGTAATCAAGAAGATATCGGGGTCCCGGTTGAGCGCCCCCACGAACGGTGCGGCGAACAGCAGTACGGAGCCTATACGCTGGATCTTGCCGATCCTGCCAGCCCAACGGGTGCGCTGCTTGAGGGGGACATAGCCATCAGCGTCCTGAACCGCATGGGCAGCTTCGTGCGCCACCATGGCGACCGCTGTGAGCGAACGGCGGTCATGATTATCATCCGACAGCTGGACGCAATCTCATAGTGATCGATAAGATCAGTCCTCAGAACCCGCACATGTCGCAGGTTTGCTTCATCCAAAAGATGCCGGGCCAGTTCTCCTCCGGTGCCGGGAAAATCCGGCCGTTCATCTGCATGCTGGGCCATGATGCTGCGTACCCACATCTGTGGCCCAAAGGCAAGCACCAGAACGAGTAGGGGAACGGTCAGTATCAATAACAGATACATCATGCCAGAGGTCCGTCCCGGCACACACGGCCGGTCGCGGCCAACGGACGAGCCACGGACATCGAACCTTGCTTCAAATTCACCGGCAACCCTATCACTGTAACCCCATCTGGTTTTCTGAGTTGATCTAACCACAGAGGCAAGTCTGAAAATGGTCAGGGTAGAGGCTTGCGCAGCGTCAGGCAATGAGGGCCGTAAGAGTCCACCCTCAGCGAGCGATTCTGGTTTTGGGAATTATCAAAATTCTCTCATTATGTAATTTTTTAGCTATTATACTGATATTTATCACATAATATGCTTAGTGAAATCACCCTCCATCGAAGAGGACGCGAACCATGGTCGTTCCTGTTTTGCGGATGGAAGATGTGATGCCTTGCCCGTGAAGGAGTAACGCCCTGGGGCGCGGACCAGATCGAGTTCTGCCTGAGGAAGACGCTTCGTGCCCGCTAGCGTGAAGACCGTTGACTTCAGGTCCGGCCATAGCGATAGGGGCAGCTCCCCGATGCCAGTTTACCGGCATGCATGCGTGAGGCCCTGGTTAAATACTGAAGCCTGGTTAAAACATTGCGTGCGAGGCCGGATGGTCCGGCCACAAGGAGTTAAACCGGATACCCAAAATTGTCTTTTGATCACCTTCTGTAATCTGTGAGAACCCACAGTTACCTCCTGACCAGGAGTGACGGCCAGACCATCTGCCCCGCACATTTCCTTGAGTTTATTTCGCTCGCGCCAATTTCCGCTTGCGCGGAAATGGTTATGCGGGTGCGCGGCACAAGATCAGCCCGAGCGGAACGGAGCAAGCACGGATAAGCTGACCGCTCTTGAAATGCGGTGGCGGCCTGTCGGCCTTGCCTCAGGCACGCAGTGCCTTCGGTATTCATTTCCCTCGCCCTGCCGGGGAGAGGGTTGGGTGAGGGGGGTCGGGTGTTGCTAATCTGTCTCCTGACCCTATGCAGCCTCAGGATTCAATTGCCAGATCGCGCAGTTTGAACTTCTGGATCTTGCCAGTTGATGTCTTGGGCAATTCAGTGAACACCACGTGCCTTGGACATTTGTACCGCGCAAGATATTCGCGGCAGTGTTCGATGACATCATCTGCGCTCACATCTGCCCCGGACCTCAGTTCAACAAAAGCGCAAGGCGTCTCGCCCCATTTGTCATCCGGTTTGGCGACCACAGCGGCGGCCGTAATGTCCGGGTGCTTGTAGAGCGTATCCTCCACCTCGATGGAAGAAATGTTTTCACCTCCAGAAATGATGATGTCCTTGGACCGGTCCTTCAACTGGATATAGCCATCCGCGTGCCGCACCCCGAGATCGCCGGAGTGGAACCAGCCTCCGGCAAAGGCTTCGTTCGTGGCATCAGGGTTCTTGAGGTAGCCTTTCATGACGATGTTGCCGCGGAACATGACCTCGCCTATCGTCTCCCCGTCCCTCGGCACAGGCACCATGGTCTCCGGATCCATCACATCCAGATCTTCCAGAGCCGGATAGCGCACACCCTGACGCGCCTTCTTGGCCGCCCGGGTGGGGGCATCCAGTTCATCCCATTCGGTCTTCCACTGGTTCACAACGGCCGGGCCGTAGGATTCGGTCAGCCCATAAACGTGGGTGACGTTGAACCCGGCATCCGCCATGCTGGCGAGCACTGCTTCCGGCGGCGGCGCTGCAGCAGTGATGAACTGGACAGTATGCGGCAGGGGCCGTTTTTCGGATTCCGGTGCATTGAGCAATGTGGACATGACGATTGGCGCACCGCACATGTGGGTCACTTTGTGTTCCGCAATGGCTTCGAAGATCGCTTCCGCGCGCACCCAGCGCAGGCAAACATGGGTGCCGGCAACGACTGAGACTGACCAGGGGAAGCACCAGCCGTTGCAATGGAACATGGGCAGGGTCCACAGGTAGGTGCAATTATCCGGCATGGCACCCGACACCACATTGCCATAGCCCATGAGGTAGGCGCCGCGGTGGTGGTAGACCACACCCTTGGGATTACCTGTGGTGCCGGAGGTGTAGTTCAGCGAGATTGCGTTCCACTCATCTTCCGGCGGCGCCCAGACAAAGTTCGGATCGCCGTCTGAGATGAAATCCTCATACTTGATCGTGCCCAGCAGTTCGCCATCCTGGGCAAATTCCGGGTCGTCGTAATCAACGACCAAGGGTGAGACTTCCGCAAGCTCGAGCGCTTCCTTGATTGTGGAAGCAAACTCCCGGTCCGTGATCAGAACCTTGGTGTTTGCATGGTCCAGCATGAAGGCCAAGTTCGCGGTATCGAGCCGGGTATTCATGGAATGTAGCACCCCGCTTGTCATGGGAACACCATAATGGCAGTCCAGCATTGGCGGCGTGTTGGAGAGCATGGTGGAGACAGTGTCTCCTTTGCCAATGCCGTTTTTCGCGAGAACCGAAGCGAGTTTCCGCGTACGGTTATAGAACTCGCCATATGTAAAGCTCTGCTTGCCGTGCACGATGGCCGTACGGTCCGGCAGCATCATGGCGGAACGCTCCAGAAAGGAGAGCGGTGTCAATTGCTGATGATTGGCTTGGTTCTTGTCCAGATCGGTTTCATAGGGATTGCTCATTGAGAGATGACTCTTGCTCATGCCGGTGAATTTTCCGGCACGCTAGTCAAACCTGGCCGGGACGGCAATGAACCGTTCGTCGCAACTCGCCCGTCAGTTCCAGACCTCGGCAGGATCCGGACCGTATTCATTGGCGCCCTTTGTGCCCTCCAGAATACCCAGATCAATCAGGGCCCATAACAAGCCCACAAATGGGATGAGCAAAATCAAGCACCACCATCCTGACTTTCCCCGGTCATGGCATCGTTTGATGTGCAACATGATGCCTGCGATCATCGTAAGAATTGCAATTGCAAACGGCACCAAGCCTTCCTGCCCAAACAGGATCGAACTGATGAAACTGATGATCAAGAGGCCGCCAACGCCAATCCACCATTGTTGCCGGTTGATCCGGCCTTCCGCCGAGGTAAACAGGTAGACAAAGCCTTCATCCTGCATAACTGGTCCTTTCTCTGAAACATATTCCAGCCCGCCCTGGTGCAACACTTATCATGCCTGTTTTCCGGACCCAAGTGAAGCGGGCCGATCACCCATCAAATAACGTAGCCCGGTGCCCAACATTGCTGCCCTGTCTTCCGGATTGTAGAGCTTGCATCGCTTGAGGGAGAGGCACCCGCACCCGATGGCACCCCCGTCGAGATTTTCCCGCAGCTGTTCTAGGGCCGCAATTCGCTCCTCCAGTTCTTCGCGGATATTCCGGCTGACCTTTGTCCAGTCCGCCTTGTTGGGCGTGCGCTCCTCCGGCAGGGTGTGCAACAGCTCGCCGGTCTGACGAATCGTGAAACCAAGTTTTGCGTCACCACAATGAAGGAAAGCTGGCGGATGTCAGAACGCCGGAAGCGGCGATGGCTGCTTGCGTTGCGCCCCGGCGAGATCAGATCTCTGGCCTCATAGAAATGTATCGCTGAGACTGACAGTCCTGTGCACTTCGATAACTGCCCAATTGATAACCAATCAGACGACTTCATGACACCCTCCGCCTGCTTCTGAAATTTGCGCTCGACCTCAAGTTAAGTTGAGGAGTTACGCTGAAAGAATCAAGAGATGCATTGACCTTCGAAATTGGAGAACGTTACATGAGCAGTGCAATGGCAGAGACAATGGTCACAAATTCGAATATCGAGAATACGGGCAACGGCTGGAACCGGCTTTTCAACGCCGACACCGCGCCGAAGCTGGCTATTCTTTGCTTTGCGGTCTGGCTCCATGCGGCCAACAGCATGCTGGCTGCAACCACGCTTCCCCAGGCGATTGATGAGTTGGGCGGTGCGCGCCTCATCTTCTGGGCCTTCACCCTCTACCTGCTTGGTTCCATTCTTGCTGGCGCCGGTGCGGGGCTTTGCTCCCGCCAAATCGGGCTGCGGACCAGCCTTTTACTTGCGGCGGCGGTCTATGGGGCAGGCAGCGTTGTCTGCGCGGCAGCCTGGCAAATGGAAGTGATATTGTTCGGAAGATTGCTCCAGGGCGCAGGCGGCGGGATGCTGCTCGCCCTCAGCTATATCTCGGCCAACAAACTGTTCGCAAAAGCCGTGATGCCCCGCGTCCTGGCTCTGATCTCAGCCACGTGGAGCGTATCTGCCTTCTGCGGGCCGCTGATTGGCGGAACTTTCTCGACTTATGGTCTCTGGCGTTTCGCATACTGGGCCTTTGCGCTTCAGGCGTTGTTGTTTGTGGCGGGCGCAATGTTCGTGATGTCGAATGACCGCACACGGAAACAGGGGAGCGAAGTGATGTTCCCCGGCGTCAGACTGGCGATCCTCTCCGCAGCGATCATCTTGGTTGCCATCGCGGGGACTGCCGCTGAAGATCTGCTCTCTCCGCTCCTGTGCGCTGCCGGTCTGGTTTTGGTTTGGGTATTTTTGAGAACCGACAAGTCCACTTCAGAGGCGAGGATGTTCCCATTAACGACACTTCAACTTGGCTCCAAAACCAGCATTGGGCTTTTTATGACCTTCACGGCCGCAGCCGCCACCATGTCGTTTCTGGTGTACGGGCCTGTCCTGCTGGAGACCCTGCATGGTCTGTCGCCCCTTATGTCCGGCTACGTGATCGCTCTAGAAGCAGTGGCCTGGGGACTTGCAGCCATCGCCTTTTCCGGCGCTGGTCCCACTCTGGAGAAATGGCTGATCAGGATTGGAACGGCAACCGTTGCGCTGGGTGTCTTGGGCTTCAGCTATACGATGCCGGACGGCCCGCTCTGGGGCGTTGTGGTCTGCGGTTTGGCGCAAGGTGCAGGCTTTGGCATGATGTGGAGTTTCGTCATGCGCCGTATCATAACGAGCGTGCCCGACGAGGAGCAGGATGTGGCGTCATCAGCCATCCCGGCCACCCAGCAGGTAGCGTTTGCCCTTGGGGCCGCTGTGGCCGGCATTGTTGCCAACATGGCCGGCTTTGCCGAAGGGCTGACAGCCGACTCGGCGCGTACAGTGGCATTCTGGGTTTTTGCGGTCTTCTTCCCGCTCGTACTGGTCTCCAATCTTGCAGTCTGGAGGCTGACACGGTGAGGCGATCTCGCCTTTAGGATCTTGAACCTCCTTGCGCTAGACTGCCTTTGGAACAAGGATCAGTGGAGGCGGGCGTGAGTGAAGAGAGCGGCAAGAAGGAAGGACTTTCGCTCGAAAATGGACCCCTCCGCAGCGCACTGAACACCGCAGGCGACACATTGGTGGAAACATTTCACCTGCTCGGTCTGTTCGCGATCGGAGCGGCGACGGTCTGGGCTGCAGGTCACGCTTTCTTCCAGATGATGCAGAAAGGCACAGCGTCTGTTGAAGACCTGCTGCTTCTCTTCATCTACCTGGAAATCGGCGCCATGGTCGGCATTTATTTCAAGACCAATCACATGCCTGTCCTGTCCGTTTTCTCATCTATGTGGCCATCACCGCATTGACCCGTCATTTGGTTGGGTTTGTGAATTCGCACCACAAACCGGATATGGGCATCCTGATCCTGGCCGGCGGTATTTTGATTTTGGCGCTGTCTGCTCTGGCGCTACGCTACGGATCTTTCAACTTTCCCAGCGTTGCCGGTAGCAAAAAGCAAGAGGAAACGGAGACGTGAAGTGTGTATTTCCGACCATTATACAAGCGGCGATCTGATGGCTCGACTACGAGCCTCTTTGCTGGAGGACGGAGCGGACCCGGAACGACCTATACTAGAAACACTATCGCCATACGACCAGTTCCACGGGCGAGGCCTGGAGGCGAACGAAGAGCTGACCGCGGCTCTTTCGATTTTGAGTTCCGATCATTTGCTTGATGTGGGCAGCGGAATTGGTGGTCCGGCCCGCTTCTTTGCCAGCCGCTATGGCTGCGAGGTCACCGGGATCGATCTGACTGAAGAATTCTGTGAGGTCGCCCGCGAGCTGAATCGTCTGACTGGCCTGGATGATCTGGTGACAATCGAACAGGGCAATGCGCTGAACATGCCGTTTGAGGTCGCTTCGTTCAGTGGTGCTTATTCGATGAATGTATCCATGAACATTGCCGACAAGGCGACACTGTACCGGGAGCTCCACAGGGTGCTGCGCCCTGGTGGATGGCTTGTATTGTCGGAGGTTGCGAAGGGACCGGCTGATGGGCCGCAATATCCTACCCCCTGGGCAATGACCGCAGAGTCGAGTTTTCTGGCAACGGCAGAAGAAACGAAATCCGGCCTGATCGAGGCCGGTTTCACCATAACCGCCATGCACGACCGGGTGGCCGAATCCCGAGCCTTTGCGGTAAGGTCAAAGGAAATTGTGGAGCGCGGTGAGAAGCCGCCTCACCGAGCCGTTAAACTGATCCATGGAGAGCTTGGAGATGCCGCAATGCAAAATATGGCGTCGGCGTCAAAGTCCGGTGCCGTAATCCCGATCGAGATCTTCTGCCTCAAACCCGGCTAGGAACATTGCTGCCATCAGCCTGGCGGATCCCCACCCCGAATGCTTCCGGCTTGAGTGTCGCCAAACAGAACCGCGTGACTTTCTGGCAAGGATCAGGGGTTGGACATGGAGAGCCACATGCGATAGAGCAGACGCTTGCCGCCAGGTTCCCCTGGCGGCGCACCCTCATATGCTGTTCGGGCATGATAAAGGGTATGGTTGTTGAGATATTGAATGTCACCCGGCTCGAACCGATGGGTCAGGCAAAGCTCGTAACCAATGTCCTGCAGTTAGATCAAGCGCTTCCCATTGAACCTCGCTGACACGTGGTACAGAGTCCACTTTCTGTCCGGTTTCCACGTAGGCTCGCGAATAGTGCGTGGCGAAATGGCCATCTTGCATGGCAAAGACGGGCAACATATAATGAGCGCTGCCGCCGCCGGACTCTTCACCCAATCGGCTCCGGGGCAAATCCTCGAACAGCGTCTCCAACAGATCCGGCCGACGCTCCAGCATTGTATAATGGATGGTAATTGCGCTTACAATTTGCGACAGGCCGCCGCTTATGGATTGATCAGCGCACAACAATGTCACCACATCGATGCGATCTGTATGGAAACGGAGCGGCCCGGTTGTCTGGATGCGGGCGCGAGATGACAGGAATGGTTTATTTTTATCCTCTCCCTGCATGTTCCCCTGTTGAGCGCAGCTGTCCCTTCATCCGTGATCTCTCCTATCAGTTCTGCGCTAGCGGATTGGTAGACCGGCGTCCCCATGTGACAACCGATGCCGTAGTGAATGCATTTGAGCGCGTGAGCATCATAGCGCTCAACCGGCAAGCCTCGAACCGCGCCTGTTCTCCAGCTCCTCAGAAAGCCAGTCTGCCTTTGCCGCAAAATCGCCCAGTGGAAAGTTGGCAGGTGTGAGTAGAGACCAGGACAGACCTCTTGCCTGAACGCTTACCAACGCCTCATCAAGCACAGCGATATCGTCGTCGCTAAGCAGCCAAATCCAGTCACCGCTTTCTTCGAGTTCTGCGCCGGTCTAGGCGGACGGCCCGCCAATAGGTGATCGCTCGCAGTTGCTTGGCGGCATCTTGGTTCTCCATCATCACTCAAGGGCATATCCTCAAACAAAACGGCTCTCAGGGAAAGTCCAAATCCCCGATCACACAATCTTGCAGTGCTAGCTGGTTGTGTTGAATCGTACATCTCCTCAAGTCGCTGCTCTTGAGCTTCAGGGGTTAAAGCGGGCATGTTCTTCACTCTTTCCAAGTTTGTCTGGGCGCTGATTCAGCTCACTAACCTTATTGCCGTGCTTCTGGGACTGGGGGTCTTTTTGCTGGTTTTGCGTTGGAAGGAATCCGACAGCGCCCTGATTGGGGTCGGGAGCGTGATGTATATCGCGATTACGGTGTTCTCTGTCGGCCAGTTCCTCATTGCGCCGCTGGAAAACCGGTTTCCAGCTAACCCGGGTCCAAAGACGCCACCTGAAGATATCCTCTTGTTGGGTGGCCCAATTGACAGCCAACTTTCGGAAGCCCGAGGGCAGATTTCACTTTATGACGGGGCGGAACGGTACACTGAATTCGTGAGGTTGATACGGCGCTACCCAAACGCAAGAGGCGTTGTATCCGGAGGCACCGCTTCGGTGACCCGGGCAGACCGGGCCCAGGCATTCATATGCCAAGGAGCAAGTGGATCGTCATAACGTCCACCTATCACATGCCGGGTGCCATTGCAGTCATGCAGAAGCAAGATTGGTCTGCCGCGCCCTATCCAGTGGACTATCGGACAGAAGGTGTGAACGGCCGCCTGCTGTTTACCACTACAGGAGGTGAGGCGCTTCAATTGACGGATCTTGCAATGAAGGAATGGATCGGACTTCTTGCCTATTATTTTGACCGGCAAGTCTGCAACCTTGTTTCCAGCTCCAAAGGAGGTTCACGTGCAATGATTGAGGGGTCCTGCCATTGTGGTACTATAAGGTTCAAACTTGCCAACACGCCCAAACACCTGACGGATTGCAACTGCACATTTTGCCGACGCTCCGGTGCTCTGTGGGCGCACGATGCTGTCGATCAGATCACGGTGACCTACAATCAGAAGGCAGTAATCCGATATAGCTGGGACCCCCGTAACCTGGCGGTCATTTCGTGCAAGACCTGTGGGGGAACAACTCATTGGGAAAGCCTTGATCCCGTCGCCCGCCCATGGATGGCCGTCAACTGCAACATGGTGGATCCGGCGTCAATTACAAATATCAGAGTCCGGCGTTTTGACGGCGCCGAACGCTGGGAGTACCTTGATTAGGCTGCAAATGAGAATTTGCAAAATCGGGAGGCAAACTGCGAAAGGGCAGGCCATGTATGAACCCAAGCTTACGGTCAACTCAGCCGAAGAGGTAAAAGCTATCTTGGGAGACGATTTCCCTAGCCAGGTTGGTTGCGAAGGTGATCGATCATGTAGATGATCATTGCCGGGTCTGGATCGAGCGGTGCCCGTTTGTGATGATCTCCAGCATCAATGCTTCGGGCGCAATGGATGTGTCGCCAAAGGGCGAACCTCTAGGTTTTGTCAAAGTGTTGGACAAGAAGACAATCGCTATCCCTGACCGAATCGGAAATCATCGGAGTGATTCATTCATGAACGTGCTCAAAAATCCAAACATTGGAATCATGTTTGTTGTGCCCAAGCGGCGCGAAGTCGTTCGGATGAGCGGGGCATCTCAGTTCGTTATGGATCCCGAACTTCTGGAATCCATGGCTGTGAACAACAAGCTGCCAGATCTCGCTCTGCTTGTGCGGGTGAAGGAGGCGTTCTTTTACTGCGGCAAGTCCATGATCAGATCGCGGATGTGGCAGCCGGAACTATGGGGTTCGATCGAAGGCTTGCCGAGATATGCTCAGGCCTTGAAGGACCACGGCCAAATGCCGGATGCCATTGAAGATCTGGAAAAAAGAAGGGCCTACAACGAAAGTGATCGGCTCTATTAGCTTACCTGTTCAACTCTATCCCTGGCGGCACATCTATGGCCGGGTTCTTATCGAAGAAACCGTCCGGCATCCAGTGGAAACCTGCATAGACGACGGGCTGCACGGGATAGTCTTCCGGCCGCGGAAGATGGTGGAAGTTGAGAGTGTACCAGACCACCACGTCTTCACCTTCCAAGTTGCGATCAGCTTTCGACCAGACGGCCAAGCCGTCCGTGCCCACATCCTGATTAGGATACATGCCGACTGGATATTTCTCGTCAGAGGCATATTGGGTTGCCCAGAAATGCCGGTGCATGAAGGTACCCCGCGTGCCGATTGGCGTGTCCGGAGGCATGCTGGGCAATGCGTTGGCCGATGGCGCGAGTTTGTACGCGGTCGGTTTGCCGTAAGCATTCTTCCGTTCCGGGTTGATAACTTTCCAATACCTGGCCCGGGACATATCGAGCGTGCTCTGCGCTTCGCTTTCGGTGGAAAGGGAGGTTTTGAGGATCTTTATGCTGCGCCGTGTGAGTTGTCCGAACCAACTGGCGCGGGTTCAAAATTCGCTTCCCGCGCGGCGTTGTTTGGCCCGTCAACAACCATGTCAAAGCGGAAGCTGAACACGTGCTGATGCACATGGGATTCAATGCCGGCACCAACCACATTACCGTAGGGCGAGTCCTCACCGGGTGCAATCGCTGAGGGGAACGGGATGCCGGTAGCCTTGAGTTCCACGCCAATTGTGCCGTCCTGGTAGAAATACCAGTAAAAGCCGTATACATAGTTCCCGATCGTACAGAGGGAGGAAATCACTAGGCGGCGCGAACAAACCACGCGTGAAGTTCCAGCGTATGTGTCCTGAAATTTCCAGAGGATGCCGAAGTCTTCCTCGTGCATGCAAATCGCGTTTTTCACCAGTTTTGGCGCGCCGGTCCAATCATGGCTCCACACATCGAAATAGTGGATGTGTCCCAGGCAATCGCATCCGATCGCAAGGCTGTCTGTTGACTGGCCCATTCCATATTCGCCCACGTCAAAGGTGTTTCGGCGATAGTTACCGCCACGTGGGCCGCCATAAGGGACGACCATTTCCGGCATGCAAGCCCGGTGCATGATGGGACGGATCTTGCCATCATCCTCATAGCCGATCTGATGGAGCACCAAGGTTGCACGATATCCAGCGGTTTGACGTCCTCACGCAAACCTTCCATCCGGTTCATGGGGGCCGGATCAGGCGGCAGGGGCACAGCACCAAAATCGTCTATGCGGATGATCTCCCGTTTGGCGAGGTCGATAACAGGATGAAGGCTGGCAATAGGCCGCGCGTAGGGATTGTCTCCGGCATCATTCCCCAACCAGCAATAGCAATAGGCAATGCGCATCCCTCCTTCTTCAGGAAAGCCGAAATTGTCTGCGCCCCAGCTCTCCACCAGCAGCTTGTCCTGATCCTCAATACCGCGCTCACGGCAGGCTGCCTGGAATGCCGGATCGGCATAAACAAGATCGTGCACCATGGACAACTCATCCGGGACGATGCGAGACTGGGAGCTGGCGATATGATCCCAGCGCAGCAGTTTCCCTTCGCTCAAATCCACGACGCCGTTGAAGGTTCGATTGGTGGATGGCTCGTAGCAGCAGACATAGGCGCGACGGCTCGGGGCGCCATTGGATAGCTCTTCCTTCCCGGTTCATCCCGGGAAATGGTTTCAAACCATGCGCCCTCGTCGAGTCCGCCATTTGCCTTAACTGAGGCAACCGCAGTCGAGATTTCTTCACTGTTGAGAGAGTCGAGTGGATGAGTTGACATTTTTTCCATTTGATTTTTGTGAGCCATCTGGTGAACTGACACCACAATTCACCTTCCGGCAAGGCCCAGTTTTATGTTGACGATGGAAAAACTGCATCCAGGGTCTGGATCTGGTGGCTGGCCTGACGGCTGAGATCGTGGCAGAGCTCAAGTCGGCAATTGATGATCATTTCTTCCTCTGTTTTCCGGATCAAGACTTCAACGATGAGCGGCAGGTGGAATTCACGCGGCTATTCGGTGAACCCGAACCCGACCACGTGGCGCTCGGGCAAGACGGGGTCATCAAGTATCTGGGCACGGTCGGCAATATTGAGGATGATGGAACACAGCGCGGGAACGCCAATCGAAAGACCTTGTTCGCCACCGGTAACAACATGTGGCATTCGGACTCTTCATTCCGCGAAGTGCCTTCGTTCATTTCGCTGATAGCCGTTTACGAGGTGCCTGGAAAAGGTGGACAAACAGAATTTGCAAGTGCACGTGCCGCTTATGACAGACTGTCAGACGACGAAAAAACACAAATCGAAAACCTCACCGTGATCCAAAGTTATGTGTTTTCCAGAACCAAGGGTTGCACCCGATGCGGTAACACCGCCTCACGCGGCCTCATTGCCCCCCGTACAGCAAAAGCTCATACGGACCAACCCCGGTAATGGCAGGAAGAACTATTATGTGGGATCGCATGCGGAGAAAATTGTCGGTTGGGGAGAGACTGAAAACCGTGAGCTCATTAATGGGCTATTGGAAAAGATGACGCGGCCTGAAGACATCTACCGTCATGACGGGCAGCCTGGCGAGGTCGTGATCTGGGACAACCGCTGTCTGCTGCATCGTGGAGCGCCCTATGATGCCGACAAGTACCGTCGCTATATGCGCCAAACGCGGGTGATCGGTGCGGGGAACACCCTGACCGAATATGGCAGTCCACCCGGCGCAGGCGCCGCCTAGCCTGTAAAGCGATTATGGGAGAATGGCGCCAGCAGTTCAGGCCGCTTCCTGGTTTTCCCCCAAGCCGCCAGCATCTGCGTGATTGAGGGTGCAATGGCCCAGCCATGACCGCACCAGGCATGAGCATAGATGGCGTTGGTTATGCCGGAGACCTGATCGATGATTGGAATGTCGTCTACGGCGAGTGATTCCAAATGGTCCGCGTCGGCAGATTCGATCCGCGTGCCCTCCATGCCCGGGTAAACCGCCACCGCATCTGCCAGATTGGCCTGCATGTAGGATTCGATAGCTGTTCCCGTTTCTGCATCAGCATCCCATTTGCCGGGATAACCGCCGGAGATCATGATCCGTTTGCCGGCTTCTTCTTTCATGGCAAGGGTCCGGCTCACATGTCCGATGAGATGGTTGATGGGAACGCTCTCCATCGGTTCTGTCAGGATGACCTGGAAAGCTCTGTTCCAGACAGGTAGCTTGATGCGGTTAGAAACCAGAGCTTCAACTCCTGCGTTTGCAAGAACAAACAAAGTTTGTCCGATCTCGATCCGCTCCTCTTTGTCCGTAATTACTACCGTAGCACGATCACCCGTTGTCTCAATCCGGTCGACGCCCGTGTCTTCCGATATTACTGCTCCTGCGCGCCGGGCCGCTTCGGCAAAAGCTGTGGTAGCGGCGGAGTGATCCGTAACACCATCAAGTGGACAGAAGAGTGCGCCGATCACATCCCGGCAAACATGCGGTTCGCGTTCCCGGACCTCACCTTGGCTGAGCATATGGGTCTCGGTTCCATACTGGTTCTGCAGCAAGGTGCGGGCCTCGCAAATTGCAAGGTCCTGATCCCGCTCAATCAGCAGCAAGTGTCCAAGCCGCTTAAAGAACTGCGGCGCACCAAGCCGTTCATGCAAGGAGGGCCACATCTCATGCGCCAGTTTAACAAGCGGCAGTTCCCGTGTATCTCGCCCGTTGGCCCGCGTGCCACGCCGGCCGGGTCCTGCAGAGGCGCCATTTCCGATTTTTCGGGTTTCGAGAAGTCTAACGTCGGCGCCTTGTTCGGCCAGCCAGAACGCCGTCGCGGCGCCATAAACCCCGCCGCCAATGATTACAAATTCTGTCATGGCAGCAGAGTAAAGCGTGTCGCCGACAAGTCCAAGTGGACAAATGACGCCATCCACGGTTTGGTGTTAAAGACACAAGGGAAGCGGGGAAGGCACTATGAACGAAGCTGAGCAGGTGGAAAGTTGGCACTTTCTGCATGATGCCTTCGCTCAAATCTGTGATTGTGGAGGCAGGCTGCTTGGCACCGATAGCGAATTGCAGGCAAGAGATCTGCTCAAAGCTTTGGGAATGGCGGCCACTCCATTGTGCTCTAAAAGACAGTCATGGGAACGCCCTGACTAGCCATCCGCTCCTGTGATCAGCGGCGACCCCGCCTAGCGGACTTGAGGCGGAGGTTGTTGATCTGGGGCACGGAACACCTGAGCAATTCAGAGCGCACGCCAATGAAATTGCAGACCGGTTTGTTCTCGTTAGACACGAGCTGATGTTCGCCGCCGGCACTATCTCCATCGATCAGCAAAATACAGAGCTGCTGCAGACGCTGGGGCGGTCGGATTTCTGATTGCGAGGCCAATGGATGACAGTCCCATCTCCGGCTCGTCCGGGCGCGGAGATGAAGATGGACTGCCAGCAGTTGGCGTTAGCCGTCGTACAGCTACCAAACTGGTCAGAACCACCGATGGGTTCCCGCGTGTACGACTGTCAATAGAAACAAGAGAAGAATCCGCCGAGGCTCCAAATCTCATCTTTGAGATCCCAGGGGAAACAGATGAATGGGTGATATTGTCTACCCATATTGATAGACACGATCTGGCGGAAAGCGCCATCGACAATGCCTCTGGATTGGCCGTCGCACTTTCCGTTGCGCTGAGTTTTTCAGGACCGATCAGCGGACGGCGTCGCGGAATCAGGCTTATTTTATTCAATGTAGAGTAATGGGCGCTCAATGGCTCCCTGCATTACGTCAACCAGCTTTCAGACGATGAACGCGGGAAAATTGTTCTGAACGTCAGCATCGATTCTGTGGGTGTTGCCTCTAATCTCACGGCGCTTACCAGCGGTTTGTCGGGATCGAGCCTTTCTTACTTCGGCAATCAGAAGCATCTGGCATTTCCTTGTGCTTGTTCAGGCCATTGCAGATGAGCTCGGATCACGGAAACCTTGCGCAAGCCGGCATGCCGGCTTTTCGTCTGGTCAGCGGTTTTGATGACGCGGACGCAAATACACGGCTGGTTCTGACCTCCGAATATACTCGGGACCAACTTGACCCGGAAGAGTTGGAGAAAGCAGCCCGTCTCACCCACCAGATTGTAATGGCCGCTCTAGATGCAGATGAGGTTGAGACCGCGCGCTGTCGCTCTATGCCTGGTTAAGTCCAAGCTCTTTTTGAAGTTTCTTCGTTAGGCCGAGCGAAACGATATGATGGGACTGGCGCAAATAATCTTTCAGTTCCTCGTCTGAAAGACCGGGTTCTGCATAGTGCTGGATCCATTTCATACCACGCGGGGCTAGATATGGGGCTGGACGCAAGCCGTCCTGCTCGCGCAGAATTTCATAGGATATTGGCGTCACCTTAAAAGTGTACGCCGGAGCGCTATCTGCCCAACCGCCAATGGCAAAAACTTTGCCACCAACCTTCCACACATGCGATCCGCCCCACTGAACCACGTAGGTCGTCGCGGGGAGAGATTGGCAATAGGCGTTGTATTCATCATATGTCATGGTGCCCATTCTTGGGCCAGTCGGCCGGTTCGGGCAACAGTTGTGTTAATGATACAAATGGATGAAATGCTAACCCTCAGCGAGGCACGAGCTGCCGAAACCGCGGAGCATTTTGCAGAGCATGGCTATGCTTTGGTGCGGGAATTCATTTCTGGTGACTTGCTGGCTGAACTGCAGGCTGAAACTCGGCGGATGTATGATGAGAGCCTGAAACACCACGCAACATGCCGACACGAAAATCTTGCTTTTGAAATCCTGCCGGAGAGCGATTTTGATCAGCGCTATGTCATTCAGGTCTATTGGATGTCCTAGATCAGTTCCTGGTTTGAAGTGTTCCGCCAGCACCCGAACTATCTCGCAGTGCTGAAGCCCATCCTCGGGGAAAATATCAAGCAAGTGGCGCAGCAAATTCACTGGAAACCACCCGGGGCCGGATTAACCGGATATCGCTTTCATCAGGATCTGCGGTTCCGGGCACAGTAGCAGGACTACACTGACATCGTTGGCTCAACAGTGACCACAGGTTTGGCGATTGATCCGTCCACTCGGTCCAACGGCTGCCTGCGTGTTGTGTCCGGCGCCCACAAGCAAGGGTATCTTGGCCTCTCAGATGAAAGCAGCGGACAGATCATGCTTGGTTTGACCGAAGATGAGGAACTGCAAGCCGTCGGGCTTGATCCGTCAGATGTGGTGGACCTGGAACTCGCGCCGGGCAATCTTACCATTTGGGAATTGCTGACACCACATGGCTCTTTGCCGAATACTTCAGAGAACGACCGCGCCTTTGCGCTGTCGAGCTATGTAAAAGCTGAAAACACCAGCCGGGGCGAATGGGTATTTCGTGATGGGGTCAGTGTTCCGCTCAGACCAAAGCCCCGGCTTTGTAAATATGAAAAGCTCTTTGAAGAACCCGGCCCGCTCTATGACGAAACGCCCTGGTGGCGGCAAAGCCCTTGAGATTGTGGTGCGCTACGACCTGTCCCGGAACGCGTTGATAATAGGATAGCGCCGGTCGCGGCCAAAGTTCTTCGATGTCAGCTTCACGCCGGGTGGAGCCTGTCTGCGCTTGTACTCGGCGATGTAGAGCAAATGCTCAATCCGCTCGACAACAGGCCGCTCATGTCCGCGTTTGACGATCTCATCAACAGAGAGTTCGTTTTCGACCAGGCTCTCCAGGATATCGTCCAGAGCCTCGTAAGGCGGAAGGTTGTCCTGGTCTGTCTGACCTTCCCGCAGTTCTGCGGTTGGCGCCTTGGTGATAATGTTCTCCGGGATCACCCGACCTTCCGGGCCAAGGCAGTTCTTCGGCCGCACCTGATTGCGCCAGCTGGCAAGCGCATAGACCTGCATTTTGTAAAGGTCCTTGATCGGATTGTAACCGCCATTCATGTCGCCGTATAGCGTGGCATACCCAACCGACATTTCAGACTTGTTGCCTGTAGTCACCACCATGGAGCCGAACTTGTTGGACACAGCCATCAGAAGAGTCCCGCGCGTCCGGCTCTGCAGGTTCTCTTCGGTCACATCTGCCGGTTTGCCATCAAACAACGGCTCAAGACTGTCGAGAAAACCTTCTACAGGGTTTACGATCGGGATCACATCGTAACGCACCCCGAGGGCTTCAGCGCAGCCTTCAGCATCGGTAAGGCTATCCTCAGCCGTGTAGCGATATGGCATCATGATGCAATGAACTTTTTCAGGGCCTAAGGCATCAACGGCAATTGCAGCGCAGATAGCAGAATCAATCCCGCCTGACAGGCCAAGCACCACGCCCGGGAAGCCTGTTTTGCCCACATAGTCCCGCAGGCCCTGGACACATGCGAGATAGAGCGATTCCAGCCCCTCCTCGATTGGCGAGGGTAACTGAGGTTCGCACGCCCAGCCGCCCTCACCGTGCGACCATTCCGTCAGAATAACCTTGTCCTCAAAGACGGGCATCTGGATCGCGAGAGAGCGGTCTGCGTTTAAAACAAATGAGCCGCCATCAAAAACAAGCTCATCCTGGCCGCCATTCTGGTTGAGATAGACCATCGGCAAGCCGGTCTCGGTGACGCGCGCCACCACATGGTTCAACCGCACATCCTGTTTGTCGGCTTCGTAGGGGCTTCCGTTGAGAACCAGGAAGAGTTCCGCAGCTGTCTCCTCCAGACATTCAGTGACCTCATCAGTCCAAATGTCCTCGCAAATCGGAACGCCAAGCCGGACGCCCCGGAAATTGACGGGTCCTGGAAGCGGGCCCGGCGTGAAGACGCGCTTTTCATCAAAGACGCCGTAGTTTGGCAGATCATATTTGTACCGGACCGCTGTGATCTCACCTCCGTCGAGCAGCGCCACTGCATTGAACAGCTCGCCGTTTTCGCGCCATGGGGTGCCCAACAGCAGGGCTGGGCCGCCATCGGTTGTTTCGGCCGCAAGCTCTTCTACGGCCTTGCGGGCGGCATTCTGAAAAGCCTCCTTCAGAACCAGATCTTCAGGTGGGTATCCCGTCACAAACAGTTCGGAATAGAGAACCAGATCAGCACCACGTGCAGCTGCTTCTTCCCGGGCTTTGCGGACAAGTTCGCAATTGCCGGTGATATCCCCAACCCGCGGGTTCAGCTGGGCAAGAGCGATTTTGAATTTATCAGGAGCTTTTGACATGCCGGTTCTCATAGACAGGTGCCGCCCGGCTGGCAACAGTATCAATGCCAGATATGGAGAGCAGGCGCTGCCAGTTCAACCGCTGCAGGAAACGACGGGCTGGAGTTCAAATGCCCGGTGGTCCATTTATGACGAGAGACTGGCACATAGCTCTGTCAATTTGGCCAGCGGTGGAATGTGGCCACACCCCTCATTATGTTCCCATCGGCCCGCACCTGTTGGCCAACACAGGAAAGCATATAGTCCACGTCCGGGAACTTTGCTGCCGTGCATTCAAACAGACCCGCCCACCATTGAGGGTGCTGGACCGTTTCGTGAGCGTTCGAGCCATCGGGCAGACAGGTAATCGCCGGGTAACAAACAGGCCACATTTGCAAAAACGAACTTTGTAGCCAGGGAGAACATTCTTCGACAACCCAGGGGGCATCAGCGCGCGGTATGTGTTCCAGTACGTCTGTAGAGATCAGTCCATCATGCTTCTTGCCCGGCAGCTCGTTATAGGCGGGAACTCTTGGGTCATAGAGCGTGATGCTTTGTACGTTCCAATATTCTTTCAGGCTGCGCGCAACAGTCTTGCCCGTTTGATCTTTCAATTCGAGCTTCCCATAATGTGATCCCTTGCCAGCTCCATAGTCCAGCACGGATTTGGCGCCCGTCTTGTCGATCAGTTGTTTGATTTGCGGAATGTATTTCGGAAGCTGATCGCCCGAAAAGGCCTTTTCGGCGCTCACGGTGCGCATATTGCCATGGCCGAAGTCCTGCTCGTAACCATGGCGTGCATCCGCTTGTAATTTTCGAGCAGATCCGTGTAGCGCTGGCTCGGGTTCTCGCGTGACAGCATTGGCTTGCCTCTTTCTGGGTTTCCTTTGGAAAAGCCGTAGCTGAACGGTCTTGAAAGAGGATTAATGGTTTCTTTCAAGCCTCCCCAAGATGATGGCCAGAACAACTGTTGCGCCTGCAGCCGGCAACGTAAACCAGAGCACGTTCGACCAGGATCCGCTGCCGCCAGCGAACCACGCAGCTGTCATTGGCCCGATGAGCTGACCTATCGCGGCGCCTTGCAGCAATAGACCGCTCAAAGTGGAGGTCTGCCCTGGCGTGGGGGCGTGACGGGGAACCCCGGCAAACAACGCACCTGGTATCACTCCGCTCACAGCCGAAAACAGAACGCCGGCCCCCAGGCGGCCCAACACAGGCGGAGCCGTGCTCAAGACACCGATTGCACCAAATGCCATTGCTGCTGCACCAATCAAGATAACAGCCCGCCTGCTCCACCCCCTGTCCAACAGAACACCCGACGCCAGATTGCCTATTATATTGACACCGAGGATGACAGCGCCCGCCGTCCCGGCAGCGGCGACGCTCCAATCAGCTTGTTCGACCAGCAGCAGAGGTATGAAGGCGGTAACAGCCAAAAACTGGGCAGAATAAGTGCAGAATATCGCGGCCAGAATGACAGGTCCCAAATAACGCAATATTGCATATGCAGCCAAGGGAGAATGACTATGGTGCGCGCTGGTTTGCGATGAGGCCGGATTGACGGTTCTGGACAGAACAAGCGCTGCGGCAACCAAACAGATTGCGGTGATGATCCAGATTCCCCGCCAGCCATAACCGTCTCCCATGGCGCCGCCAGCCAACATGATCACGGCTGCACCTGCGGGCAGAAATGCACCCCACAATCCCATCGCTTTTTGCCGATCTTTTTCTGCGGAATGGCTCAACATCAATGGAGGGATGGATACGGTCACCATGAAAAAGCCAACCCCTTCGCCGGCCCTGGTCAACAAGAGCAGGTTTGCATTCGGAGTGAAGGCGCCCGCGACGCTGGAGGCTGCTGCCAGCAACAACCCGAGAAGGGCTACTTTCCTGTGACCAAACCTGTCTGAGAAAGCCCCAAACATTGCCGCGCCGCCGGCCGCCACAATGCTGAACAGGGACACCACCATACCGGCCTGCAGGATGGACAGTCCGAGATCAGCGCGCAGAAGAGGCAGCGCGACGGGCGCCTTGCCTATCAAAAAAGCAACCACGACCCCGGCCAGAAACAACAAGAAGACCCGGCCCCACGGTGTGGTATCGGACATGGAAGATTTTGCCCCAGAAAAGTTTCGGGAAAACTCAACTGTAGCGCCAATGTGGCACCTGCGAAAGCCCGGTTGACTTGCGAAGCCGGGCTTTGCTATATGCCCGCGATTCCTCTTAAGGGCGGTTAGCTCAGTTGGTAGAACACAGTGTTCACATCGCTGGGGTCACTGGTTCGAATCCAGTACCACCCACCATTCAGTCGCAAGATGTTGGCGACTTCCATGAAGTGCCCTCTTTCTAGCCTAATTTTCAATTGGTTATGCTATTCTGCCATGCGTGTTTGGGGTCAAGAGATCCAAGATTTAGCGGGAATACGCGTGTTCTCAGCATTCGTCTATGTTTGCCCTTTTCGGGAGCCAGAAGTTTCGTCAGCGCGATGATTTGCGAGTTGCACGCTATGAAGTGAATCCGAGTAATTCTCTCTGGTCCTGCCAGCTCAGCGGCAGGTCCCTCAACTTTTTCAACCGAAGAGCTGTTAGGTTCCCAGGCTGTTTTCCTTCGACGATTGCCTGAACGATATCGGGAGCCAGAGTGGCGAGTTGGAGCGTACGGCTCAACTCTGAAGAATCGGTGTTTTCAATCTTCGCCAACTCTCCGGGTGAACTAGCTGTTCCCGAAGTCAGCAGATTATAGCGACAGTGTGCGTTTGCGACTAACTTGATCAAGGCCAGATTTGGCTCTGGGCATTTGGCATTTGGACAATCATCCGGACAGCAGCGCCTCGGCGATCAAACTGGATGGGGACCTCTATCCTGTGCCCGGATGCAATAGAAGCTTTGTCACAGCGCGGGCCTAAGGAAGCAGAGGCCGAGATGAAAACAGAGTTGAGCGAAACACGGAATGAGAGCCGGTTCTCAAGAACGTCGATCCGGTGGATGATCTTGCGAACAAGCTCTCTGCAGCCAAAGTCGGCGTCTGGTTCGGCCCTGAGCGTGGATGCTGCTCCTTGCGTCCATTCTATGATCGCTTTTTGTGTGTCGATGGAGAGATGTTGCGCATTCAACGTCTCTCAGAGTCTGGTTCAAAACTATTTCAGGGTTTTCCTGCCCTTGCGAGATGTCTGGTGACGCGTCGGATGTGTGCGATGGTGATCCGGGCCGCCGCGCTTGCGATGGATTTTTCCCGGTCTTTTGACAGACGGCGGCATCGTCCGAGCCAGGCAAGGGTGCGTGCGACGACCCAACGGCGGGGGAGACCCTTGAAGCCCCCGGCTATGTGGGAGCGTTTGACGATCTCAACGGTCCAGCGCCCGATGGCTTTCAAGGCGTCGCGCAGCTTTGGCCCGGCCTGGCCGCCATCGGCAAAAATAGGGCGCAACATGGCAAACCGCACGGCCACGGCTTTCAGCACATCCGGCGCACCGTCCCGGTCCCGGAACCCGGCACTGTGCCCCACCCATCCGACCAGCAAGCCAAGCGTGTCGGTGACGATAGGGCGCTTGCGACCCTTGATCCGCTTGCCCACGTCATAGCCGGTAACCCCGCCCCTTTCCGTGGCTTTCACGCTCTGGCTGTCGAGGATACCGGCGGGCGGGCGGGCCTTGCGACCCTCGGCCAGACGCGCCATCCCGACAAGCGCGCGGGTCATCTCGTCCAGTCGTCCGTCAGTGCGCCAGCCCTGAAAATACCCCCGCACCGTCGAAACCGGTGGAAAGGCGTTCGGCAACAGCCGCCACTGGCAACCGGTTGTCGCAATGTAAAGGAGCGCATCGAACACAGGGCGCAAGGTCGGTCTTGCGCGGCCTGCCGGTGGACGTGTGCGACAGCATCAAAGGTTCACTGATCGCCCCTTCCGCGGCGGGCAGGTCGCTTGCATACCTGCCGCCCGTTCGGGCATGTTGGCGGCGAGTGAGGTCGGTCCAGGCCATCGTGATCTCCATTCAGTTTCACAAGCGAACAGAACCACAACCGGCTGAATTCACTCAACCAGTTGCAAATCAGAACTCTGAGACTTGTTTGCTGTCTGCGAGCCAATTTGCCAAGGCGGGGCCCACCATGTCTTCAATCTTTGCTGCTCGTAAACGAAGCCCGGATCGGTCTGATCGCTTCCCCCGACAAAGTTGGCTTGAGACGTAGTAGCTGTAGGACTTTTCTTTCTTGGTTGCTTTCACGGGAACAAGCCGATCTCCCGACTCGTCGTACAGCAGACCTGTGAGCAGCCTGTTCTGAGGGGTGGATCCGCATCCGGATCGATCGTATCCGTTATTCTGAAGGAGTTGTTGAACGTCGCCCCAGGTTTCAGGTTTGAGAATGGCTTCATGTTGGTCGGGATAAAGCTCGCCGTCATGGGGGATCAATCCAGCATAGATCGGATTACGGAGCAGCAGGTAGTAGTTTCCGCGGGAGATCAGTTTGCCACCCGATGAAGTGCCATCACCTTTCCATCTCACTTTGGATCGAATTCCTCCTTGATCAGCTTCCCGTTTCAGATCGGCGACTGAGCCTAGCTCCAGGTATCGTTCGAACAGCCAGCGAACGGTCACTGCTTCGGTAGGATTAGCGACAAGGCGCTTCTGGATGGAATCGTACCCCAACGGTACCGGACCACCCATCCAGATGCCCTTCTTCTTGGACGCTGCAATCTTGTCTCTGATCCGTTCAGCGGTGACTTCACGTTCGAATTGGGCAAACGACAGCAGCACGTTGAGGGTAAGTCGCCCCATTGAGGAGGTCGTGTTGAACTGCTGCGTCACGGAGACGAATGATACCTCGTGCTCGTCGAACGTTGCTACCATCCTGGAGAAGTCGGTAAGTGAGCGCGTTAGCCGGTCGATCTTGTAGACCAGAACCACATCGATCCTGTTCTGCTTGATATCCTTGAGGAGTTTCTGGAGCACTGGCCGCCGCATCGTCCCGCCGCTGAAGCCACCGTCATCGTACTGGCTTCTCAGCACCTTCCAGCCAAGCGAGACCTGCGAGGTAACAAAGGCCTCGCAGGCTTCTCTTTGTGCATCCAGGGAATTGAACTCCTGTTCAAGCCCTTCGTCGCTGGACTTGCGCGTATAGATCGCGCAGCGCTTCCTGATCATAGACCAAAGAACCTCGGCCCCGACCATCTGGTACCAGTAATCTCTCGTGCGATGGCTGAGAGGGATCTATAGGTGTTTCCGTTGAAGCAGAACCCTTTCTCCAAAACATCAACTGTGTAGCTCTTCCCCCTCCATTCGCGGACAAATCTTGTGCCCAGTGCAGGTTGGTCAGATTGTTTTGAAGGTTTTGGTGGGGCGTCGGAGAGCAAGCAGCTTTCGAGTTGGCGTTTGGTCTTCCGCTTCAGCCCGCCAAGCAACCTGCACTGGGCACAATAGGCAAGACCACGTTCGAGGAAGCGTCTCTTCACGCCTTTTGGCGGTGAATGGCCAAAGATGCAACCCCATCGTGCGGCGAGTTCATCTCTTGTCAGGTTAAGAAGTTCTTCAATGCTGTTGGCAATCGCCATCGTCTGTGGGTTGCTGGCCATCAGGCGGCTCCATCATCTTCCATGATGCGATAGTGGCGTTGGCCTTTGTCGTTGCTCTTACTGACCAGTTTGAGGCCCAGCTTCCTTCGGACTGTGCCCGACAAGAATCCCCGTATGCTGTGGGCCTGCCAGCCTGAGGCTTTCAGAAGCTCTTTCAAGGTTACCCCTTGGGGGCGAGCGAGCAGCTTCAGCATCGTGTCCTTTTTGGATGGAGCTTGGGTGCCGGCGGTTTTTGAGGGCTGCTGTTTGGGCGTTGTCTTGCTGTTTTTGGTGCGTTTGGTCATCTGCACCTCCTCTGCGATTGAGCGGCCCAGAACCATTCTGGGGCTGCTACTGAGCAGAGCCCGGTGTGTCTTTGCTGGGCGTGGAGATGCGGTGGAGAACTCGGTGTTCGTGCGACCGATGAATGCTTCCTTTGGCGGACCAGTCCAGCTCTTATTGGTCGTCAGAACGTCAGCTCATTGAAAAAGATTGGGGAATGCCAGGATCTTGTCAGCCAGCCCCTCAACCTGCCGCACCTTATTTGCAATCGCGGCCGCGAGGTCCTTAATCTCATTCTCCGACAGGACTGACGATTGACCTGTGATGGCAAGCTCTTGGGTGTCTTCCAGCAGTGCCGATATCTCCGCCATGAGGCGGCTTGTCTGTTCACGGTGCATATCATCCATGGGCTTTGTGCCTCCTTCGGAAGGCACAACGCTTGGTTTGCCAGACAAGTCCAGTCACATTCGACCGACTGGCTACTACTTGATGACAAGCTGGATGAAGCTCGGATTAAGCCTCTGGCCCTCCTTCCAAGTCAGCGTACAGAACGTTGCTGATCAGGCAGTTCAGATCGATTGAGCCATCTTCACCGTTAGGATCGCGCCCAACATCGTCCCCGTCGCGATAGTGATGCCAAATACCACCACCGCGTTCCCCGATCTGAATATTCTGATCCTGGTATGAGATCGCAGTGATCCGCAGATGTTCCCAGTTCTTCTGGCCGTCGCAAAGTAAACGGATATTGAGGTCATTAAGCCCGAACCGCTGGTTGTAGACGATCACAGATGAAGCCGGATCCGAGTTCAGCAAGGGTAGAACACTTTGCAGACACCAGTCCCCAGCTTCGCATTCGACCTCTTCCAACACGGAGCCGTAGAACCTTACCGCCTTAAACAAAGTGATCTGGTCTACGGTGCCCCGAGGAAGCTCCCCATGCACATAGGTGATGACCAATCTGCTATTGGCTGAGGTGCGAAGCTCACGCTCTCCATACTGAAAGACTTGAACACCAGGAAAGACACGCCAATACCACGGTGATGCGAGCAAGCGCGCAAGTTCTTCCATGAAGTCTTCTGCGCAGTCTACGTTGTGCAGAACAACCAACATCCGGCGGGCGGGAGTCTGCCCGATGGACCAGGCCATCCTCCCGATGCCTGCCAGCAGGCAGTTGTGGTGGCTGTAGGGAACATCCAGCAAAAGCCGGGTATTGATCCCCACTTCCACACATTTGAGCCGAAGGTGGACAGCTCGATTGAGCCAATGAGGGATGAACTCTGCATCTTGGTCCAAGATAGTGCAGGCTTGGGCTGTAAATCCATACAGTGATTGCCTTGCATAGGCTGTGAGGACATTCTGACTACTCATCGCCAAGCATCCTCTCCAACAGCGCCTCTTCCTCAGGTGTAAGTGGAACTGCATGCTCATCCTGCTTCTGCAAACGCTCCAGAACTCTCAGCAGCTGCCGCCCGGCTGACACATTGCCCTTGATGGCCTGATTGGAAAGTGAGGAGGCACAGGCTTCCAGCTTGGACATGGAAGTCCGTTCCCCGTTGATCTGAACCGGCACAGCCTTCAACAGATCCTTCTCCACGGCAGCCTCCAGATTTGCCCGTTTCTGCTTCCTCGGCCTCCCCTTCGGGTTGCCGCATACCCCCGGTGCGAACTTGCTACTCTCCGGTGGAGCGCCATAGCCGGTCTCATAGGGAAGATTGTTCAGATCTGCGCCATTCTTGGCATAGAGCTTGGGGCGATATTGTCGGCCAGGCCTCGGTTTGCCTCGCAAGCCGGACAAGGCCTTTCGCTCACTGACTTTGAGAGGGCGCGAGACCTCATCGGCATTGGCAGAGTTTGAACTCTCCTTCAGCCTTCGCCGCCCCGTTCGGATGCGGCCCTGTTGCGCCTCTGGGATTGTCGTCACAGTGACGAGATCCCCTTCCTCATCTGCTGTACTTGCATCCGAGGCGGGCGGGGCACCTGCTGCTGAGGGTGCATGTTGGTGTTGCGGACGGCGTCTGATGCGCCCCGATACCGGCTTTCGAGGCTCGCACGACGCGGTCATGACAGGCCTCCATCGGCTTGAGCGTTGGCACTGAGGTTCTTCCGTCTGCGGACGCGGCCGTTGGTCTTGCTGCCTTCGCTGCTCTGCAAGCTGGTCGAAGGTGAAGCCGGTCGGCTCATGGATCGCCGCAATGCCAATCTGATCCTCAAAGCGCCTGATGGCGGTATCAACATAGCTCGGATCAAGCTCTACACAGCAAGCCCTCCGGCCAGTGCCTTCAGCTGCGATCATCGTCGTCCCGGATCCGGCGAAGACATCCAGGACAACCTCGCCTCGCCTTGAGGCATCCTGGATCGCATCGGCAACCAATGCGAAAGGCTTGATTGTTGGATGGGCCGCAAGCATGGACTCACGCTCAGGGGAGAACGTATTGAAGCCGGGATACTCCCAATGATTGGTCCGATACCGGCCATGCCGGCCGAGTTCAATATTGTTCATGTGGGCCTTATCTCCATTCCTGAAGACAACAACCAGTTCGTTCTTGGACCTGTAGAATGATCCCATTCCGCCGTTTTGCTTCGTCCATACGTAGATATTGAGCAAGGTCAGCCCAAGCTCACGGCTTGTACGCAACATATCCTGCACAGACCGCCAGTCGATATAGCAGAAGATGACCGCACCTTCCTTCGTTGCCGCTTTCAAATGCTGGAGTGTGACCGACAAGAACTCATCAAACTGTTGGGGCGACATTTCACCGGCGGCCATCACGAAGTCTGCATGCTTGGTGGATCCCAGGCCGCTGATCGTGCGCGATGGCAGATTGTAAGGGTGATCGGTGAAGACCAGATCGGCCGTCAGGCCGCCCAGAGCCTTAAGGACATCATCAAGCTCGCACGCATCCCCGCACAGCAATCTGTGATCACCGAGAACAAACAGATCACCCCGCACCGAAACAGCCTGCCCGTCCGCATGAGACGAGATATCATCGGCCGGATCTGGCTGATGCGGGTCCGTGGGACGTCCATCTTCAAGAATGACGTCAAGCTCAGCGGGTTCGAAGCCAACCACGCCCAGGTCAAAGTCTTCATCGAGTTCAACGATCTGGATCAACTCATCCCGGAGGACTTCGCGATCCCACTCACCTTCTTCCTGAAGGCGGTTCAAGGCAATCCGTAGAGCCTTGATCTCCGCTGCGCTGAGATGCTCGATCATCAGCGTAGGTACTTCATGGAACCCAAGCTTCTTGGCCGCATCTACGATGCCGTACCCATCAATGATGTTGTTGCCCTGATCGATCAAGATTGGCCGGACGATCCTGAACCACTGGATTGATGCGCGGAGCTTACGCAGGGCCTTGGCATTGCGACGCCTCAGCCTGCGGTTGCCCAGGTTCAGGACCGCAACGCTCATCATGACAATGTTTGGATACGTAACCGGACCCGCAATCTGTTCTGCAGGCAGTGGCAACGGATTCTGCCGGTCGTTTGGTCTCAAAAGCTTCGTCATGTCGACGAACTCCGTTCTTCGCGCCTGCCGGGTTAAGGTGTTGAAAGGAGTATTGGTTGAGGGCCATAGGTGACCACGCGACCGCAACGTTCTTTCGAACCAGTTTGCTGTCGCGTCCCTATGGCAGGTTTATGAGTGGAGCGCGTTCGTCACACCGAGGAACGATGAGACCCGAAACTTGTTCTGCAATCCCACTTCACTGTGTCTGACCTGCTCCCCTGAATAGTCCTCGGTTTGAGGTTAGTCTGTTCTCTTGAGAGAGGCGACGGAGGATGAAGCGATCAAGGTTTAGTGAAGAACAGATCATAGGGATGCTGAAAGAGCATCAGGCAGGGCTTTCGGCCGCAGAGCCATGCCGCAGGCACGGCATCAGCGATGCCACCTTTTACAAGTGGCGTTCCAAGCAGGGTGGCATGGAAGTGTCCGATGCCAGGAAGCTCAAATCACTTGAAGATGAGAACCGCAAGCTGAAGAAACTGTTGGCCGGGCAGAGGCCCGACAACTCGACGTTGAAGGAAATGCCCGGAAAAAACGTCTGACGCCTGGTGCAAGGAGAGATGCCGTGGACCGGGCTATGAAGAATAAGGGACTGTCACAGCGCCGTGCCTGTAATCTGGCAGGGATTGACCTGCGGGTCTCTCGCTACCGTTCAATGCGGCCAGACGATTAAAGTCATCCGTGACCGCTTGCGCGAGCTGGCATCGGAGTGTCGCCGGTTCGGTTATCGTCGCCTGCCTATCCTGCTCAAGCGTGAAGGCTTCGATGTCAACTGGAAGAAGCTCTATCGGATATACTGGGAGGAGCGGCTCATTGTGCGCAAGCGGGGCGGCTGCAAGCGCGCTTTGGGCTCCAGATCACCGATGACAATCCCGCAAGGCGCCAAAAGGCGCCAATCAGCGCTGGAGCCTGGACTTCGTATCTGATGCGTTGCTGGACAGCTGGCGGTTCGGCATTTTGTGTATCATCGATGACTTCACCAGGGAATGCTTGGCCACTGTGGTTGATAACTCGATCTCTGGCATTCGGGTTGCCCGCGAGCTCGACCGTATAGCTGAGTATCGCGACTACCCTTACATGGCGGTCAGCGACAACGGAACAGAATTGACATTGAACGCTCTCCTCAAATGGCAGGAAGACCGAAAGGTCGGTTGGCACTACATCGCGCCCGGCAAGCCGATGCAGAACGGTTTGGTGGAAAGCTTCAATGGCCGCCTACGCGACGAATGTCTGAACGAACATCTGTTCACCAGCTATGCCCATGCCCGCAAGGTGATCAACGCATGGCGCCGAGACGACAATACTGAAAGGCCTCATTCGAGCCTCAACGGGCGCGCACCGATGGTATTTGCAACCCGGTCCAGGACGGGCCACAACATGAACAGAACTAACTTATAAACGTGAACATAACGGGGAGCAGGTCAACGGGCATCTTCGCAGTGATTGCGATGTGGATCTTTCCAGAGGCTGCGAAAAAAGTAATACTGCGGCTTACTGGCTCAGGCTCTCCGAGGGGGGTTCCCAATCGATGTTCGGCATGCTTCACCATGGAAAACAAGGGAGGTTTTCCATGGCAGCAGCTGTTCAACTGAGAGCGGACTTTCTGGGCGATGACCTGCCTCGCACAGCGCGCAAGAGCGAAGAGGCGGATCAGATGCGGCAGCTTCTTGCCCTGGCGGTGATCCTCGACGGTGGGTCTCGCCGCGAGGCCGCGCGCACCGGCGGCGGGGGCCTGCAGGTGATCCGGGACGGGGTGTTGCGCTTCAAGGCCGGCGGCGCGGAGACCTTGGTGACCCGCAAGGCGCCCGCAAAGACGCCGATCCTGACAGACGAACACCGCACGGCGCTGGCAGCGACTGTTGAGGCGGGACCAAAGCCCGATATGGACGGCATCGAGCGCGGGCGGCGGGTCGATCCGGCGCAGGGGGCGCAGGAGGAACCGGGCGTCCCGGTCAGTCGTCAGACGCCGGGACGGGACCTTCGCGTCATCGAGGTCGCCATGGGGGTCGCCCGCCCGCCGCACGACGCACAGCACGACGAGGCCATCGAGGCGTTCAACAAAACAGCTGCGACGTCGCCGACCACATCCGCAGCCAATGGGGCGGCAAGCCGATAGAGCTCTGGGTTCAGGACGACGCCCGGATGGGTCAGAAGAACAAACGCACGCGACGCTGGGCGCGGCGGGGGACGCGGCCCCGCGCGCCGCACGATCAGCGGACCGAAGGGACCTGTCTCTTCGGCGCCCTCTGCCCTGCCAAGGCCAAGAGCGACGGGCGGGGCATGCCCTGGTGCGACACTTACGCCATGGCTGAGCCTCTCAAGCTCATCGGTCAACAGGTCGAGGCCGGGGCACACGCCCTCCTGATCCTTGATCGGGCGGGAGGGCAGAGCTCACCCAAATGGGCTGTCCCCGACAACATCACCCTCGTCCCACGGCCGCCAAGGGCACCAGAGGTGAACCCGGTCGAGAACGTCTGGCCGTTCATCCGGGACACCTGGCTTTCGCCCCTCGTTTTCAAGACCTGCGACGACATCGCAGCTCACTGCTGCCAAGCCTGGAACACCCTCATGCATCAACCAGGGCGCGTCATCTCAATCGGAGGGCGCGAATGGGCCCATCGGGTGGGAGCAGTGAGCGATGGTATAACAAAAAAATAGCTCCAATCACACCCCCCAGGACTTTCTATGGTCCGAGCTCTTGGCGCGGATATTAACAAACCGCTGGGCGACCGCGCGCTAGCATTTAGGAGGGCAAGATGGATCAACGCCGGGAGTACAAGCGGGAAAATAGTTACACAAATTGCCGTTCACTTGCTGGTGGGGTGGACGAAGGGTTTCTTGTCGTCAAACCGATCCAGGACGTTCTTTGTCAACTGGGCAATTTCGTTGTCGTATCCGTTCCAAGCCATAGCGCCTGCCCGCGCAATTGACCCTGTGGAGAACACAGCGCCCCGACTAAGTGTCTCGGAAAAGGTCAAGTCAGCCCGGATGATTTCGGCTTGGGTTCCATTCCAATCTGGTGTCGGATCGAGCAGATCTTCGGGCGTCATTAGATAGATATCGGTATGCCGTGTTGACGATGCGAGCACCAAAGCATGGTCTGGAGTTCCCTGTGAAGCATCTGCCCTATCTACCTCTAGGCTCGCGGCACCGCCCCCCGATAGCCCGAAAGCCCCAATCGTGCGGTTCTTGATACCTTCAAAAATGAAGGCAGCGCGTGGGTCGTCGCTAGCGGCACTGCGAACGGTAAGGCTCCGAAATGTCAAAGCCTTGGGATGTCATACCCACACCGCATAGTACATTTGGCGCTCGCCCATTCCGGCGCCACAGACCTCCATATTCACCTGTGAAGGCATGATAGAACTGACCGCGTCCCGGTTCCCAAGGACGAATGCCTGCCTCCGATCTGCGGCATTCGATTATACCCGGCATGTCCTCATTGAAACTAATAACCCAATAGAATCCGTTTCCACCGAGATACATCAGCCGTCCGCCGCGTTTGGTAAATCCCTGCAGCGCGTCCATCATGGGTTTGGAGTAGTATTCTGGGTGGCTTCCAGTGATAACGACGTTGTAGCGTCCAAGGAGTGATAGGCCATCATGATGCAAGTCCTCATCGGTGATGACGTCAAACTCGCAGCCTATCTCATCCAGCCAGCCGGTAATGTGGGTGTCGGCATTGAACTGCCAGAGGTTCGATCCAAGTCCGCCAAGAAACCCTTTAACTTTAGGCTGCATGTCGACGATGGGCCGCAGCCGTGAGGAATGGAAGACGCCACTTTCATCATCGTGCACCTCATAAAATGAGTAGCCGACTTCGGGGTGGTTCTGAAGAAACGCGTGATGCCGATCGATTTCTACGACACGATCCATGCCGACTTCTGTTCCGGGGACATCCAAACCCAGCCGATGGTTGGCGTAGGCCAGGTAGCTCGCAGTGGGAAGCAAGAACGCAACAGTATTGCCGGTCGGTGTTGCGCGCGGTGGCCGGATGGCGAATACACAGTAGTACGCTGCATCTTCATCGAGGTCAGGTACAAGACGAAATGCATAGATACCGCTGCGCAGATCATCAGGAATGGTGACAGAAAAGTCCACATCCCATCCTGCATCATAAAGATCGCTAGAGTGGAAATGGATCGCGGTATACAGGTCCGGGCGCTCCTGCCAGGATAGTGATTGTCCCTGCCACAGCCCCCCGGTCATGGCGCGTGCCGGAGCATTAATCGTTTCACCATCGAGGTGGTACGCAGATAAATCGCAGATGTAGCGTGACTTCGTCCTGAGCGAGAAATCCCAAGCTGCGACAAGCGCCGCGCAGCGCTCGAGCCTGGAAAAATCTGAAAGAAGGCCGACCAATGATTCTGGTTCTATCGCCCGGTCCAGAATCGCAGGCCGGTCAATTTTTCCGTTGAAGAATTGGTCGAAAGTGCTGTCATCCTTTCGACTAGCCTCCAGCACGCATTCCTTCGTTGCAGCGGCGGTCCACCCATTCACTTGAATAGAAGCGGACGACGGAGCGTTAAGTGCATGATCGCCGTCCAAGTTCATCGAGCTAAGAGTGGCGCAGCCGGTCTGGCTGTCATAGCTCAAGCAGACGAGTGACCACTCGTTCTCTTTTAGAGCGGTTGCCAGCTCAATGGTCTTTTTCGGCCCAAGTTTTGCAGGTGCCCCGCAGAGGTCGGATAATACAGGTCGATTTCTTGACCAGGCGCGAAAGTCGTGTCCGCTTCCTCACGCGCATGGCGATGATACATGACAAATGTGCTGCCATCTTGGAGTTCCAAATGAAGGTGCAAGTCGGAGCCAACAAAAACGCTTTGCTTCAATGTTCCGGCGATCAAAGGAACAGTCCGAGATCCCTTCGACCTAGAGAGCCGGAAATGCTCTGGGGCGCAGGACCAGAGAGACCTGATCGCCAACGACAAAACCATGTTCACTAGCGTGAAGATCCAGACCGGAGTCCGTCTTGATCTGCACGCCATCCTTGAGCACCTTGTCGATACGGCCGGAAAAAATATTGCTGGTGCCAACAAATCCCGCAACGAAAGCATTTTGCGGTGTGTCATAGACTGAAGAGGGCGAACCGACTTGCTGAAGTCGACCGTGATTGATAATCGCGATGCGATCCGACATCGCGAGCGCCTCTTCTTGATCACGCGTTACGAAAATGAATGTGATACCGACTGAATGCTGAAGATTTTTGAGTTCAATTTGCATGGATTCCCGCATCTTGCGGTCGAGCGCTGATAAAGGCTCATCCAGCAGCAAGACTTTCGGTCGCAAAATCAGAGCACGCGCCAATGCAACCCGTTGTTGCTGTCCCCCGACAGCTGCTGTGGTTCTCGCTTCCCGAATCCTGAAAGGCCCACGAGTTCGAGCGCCTCTTCGACTCTTTTGTTGCGCTCCGCACGCTCCGTTCCTGCGACATCGAGCCCATAACCTATGTTATCCGCCACGCTGAGGTGAGGAAACAGCGCGTAGCTTTGAAAAACCGTATTGAAGGGTCGGCGATGCGCTGGGGTGCTGCGCAGACTTTCACCTGTGAACGTGATCTGCCCCTGATCGATATCTTCGAAACCCGCAATGCACTTCAATAGCGTGGTCTTGCCGCAACCCGACGGTCCGAGAAGCGTTAGAAATTCATTGCTCCGCACGCGAAGTGAAACATCATCAAGGGCATTGACGACACTGCCCTCAGGCGTTGCGTAGGATTTGCACGCATTTTCAATGGTCAGAAAATCGCTCACTATCCCTCTCAAATTCGTAGAGCAGACAAAAATGAATTTTGTATTTATAAACACATAAAATACAATATGTCAAACTGTGGATGTGAAGGAACGTAGAGCTATGGCGAAAAAACGCGCACGAGAATTGGGTCTGAGATTCGAAGGAAACACGGGTCCGCAAAATGCACTGACGGACGTCAATGGCGTGTGTGTTGGTGAAACCACGATTATCGCCGGTGGCGAAGGCCCGCTGTTCCCGGGAAAAGGCCCGGTGCGCACAGGCGTGACCGCGATTCTGCCGCGCGGGCATGACGCCAAGCCTAAGCCAGTGTGGGCGGGTCAGTTTTCGCTAAACGGAAATGGCGAGATGACAGGCAGCCATTGGATACGGGACGCAGGATATTTCCATGACCCAATCTGCATAACAAACACGCACAGTGTTGGCATCGCTCATCATGCCGCTGTACGCTGGATGGTAAATACGTACGCGTCGCACTATCGCGAGCATCATTTGTGGGCAATGCCCGTTATAGCTGAAACGTACGATGGTGTTCTCAACGACATCAATGGGCAGCATGTGACGGAGGAGCATATACTCAGCGCTCTAAGCAGTGCAACCGGTGGTCCAGTGGCCGAAGGCAATACGGGCGGTGGTACCGGAATGATTTGCTATGAGTTCAAGGGCGGTACCGGGACATCCTCTCGTGTGATCGAAATCGACGCGCTGCCATACACTTTGGCCACGCTTGTACAGGTCAACCACGGTATTCGAGATTGGTTGACGGTGCTTGGAGTGCCGGTCGGAAAGCAGATGCAACACGACAGACTGTTAAATCAGGAAACCGGGTCGATCATCGTCGTTCTAGGTACTGATCTACCTCTTCGGCCAGATCAACTCACGCGATTGGCGAAACGTGGATCGATCGGGATCGGCCGGGGCGGCTCACCAAGCGGCAACAACTCCGGCGATATTTTTCTCGCGTTCAGCATCGCCAACGAGCTGGACCTACCGCAGGTTTCAGCTGCCCGGCAAAGTCTCGACTACGTGAACGATGAGCATCTAGACACAGCCTATCTGGCAGCGGTTCAATCCATAGAAGAAGCAGTTGTCAATGCGATGGTTGCGGCCGAAGACATGACAACTCTCAAACCTGGCGGCAAAATCTGCCGAGCAATTGACAGGGAGCAGTTGGTTCGAATTGTCACCCGTGCCGCGAACTGAGGACCGTTGACGAAAAATTTTGGCGGCAGGTTCTACCGGCAGGTGCGTCTACCACTGGGGTGTTTGAACAAGACCTCACTCAGTCGCCAGTTCCGGACTTCTCCTCGCCATAAGATGGTCCGAACGCCTGAGCTTTCTGCAGATGCTCCGCCATAAGCCGAGATGCAAGTTTCATTTCGTCTGCTTCTAGAGCGTCAAGAATGGCCAAATGCTCTTTGCAAGATCCTTGGAGACGACCTGTATCGATCAGCGACGCATATTCGACCAGGCGCCGCAATCTATTTTGACGAACGATTGTGGCCAGCAGGAAGCGGTTGCCAGAGCACCCAGACACGAACTCATGAAACTGGACATCGATGTCAAACAGCAGCGATATGTCCTCATCAGTCTGCTTATTCGCCAAAACTGAGTTGTGCCGACTTCGGATGAGTTGAGCCTGTGCCTTATTGAGCTTAAAGTTGGGCAGGAGAATTGCTGCAGGTTCATTGATGATTCTGAACTCGTAGCTCTCATCGTGCGCGGAAAGCGTATCGAGCGTCGGTTCAAACTGCCAGCCATACCCCGGTAGTCGAGAAATCACTCCTTCATCCGAAAGTTTCTGCAATATTCTTGCGGCTGTGCTCCGGCCTAGCTTGTATTTACGGCGCACTTCCGTTTCAGACAATTCTCTTGGGATTTTCCCCTCGAACCAGTCGCGCCCGATTCTTTCACAGATCTTCTTATCACCGGTTTGCGGCAGATCCAAAGTTGATGCAGCCAGTTCGGCTCCATCTTTCTTAAGGAAATAACCGCGGTTCGCTTGCTGATCCAACACATCAAGGTCGTACAAAAACTTCAATGTACTACGCACTGGCGAGCGCGATACCTTAAATCGTCTGGCCAGCTCTTCCTCCCGCAGAAAGGTACCGGCTTCCAAGGATTGCTCCCCAATCAGGTGGATAATCTTGCGTGCAAGGTTCAGTTGGAGGTCACTTACACTTCCGGTGTTGCTTCGTGGAGACATGACTCAATGCTAGCAGTTTGCTTACTAAGAGCGCACCTGTACTGGAGCGCCAACGCTGTATCAATCCCTGTAGATCGAGGTCGCTAATGCCGTGCTTTCGAATGCGCGTGCAATACTAGATGCCGACATCGAAAAACACCTGGGCCATAGTCTCTTCTAGCGTATCGACAGTGAAGCCGATTTGCTCCTGGGTAATAATGAATGGCGGGCCAAGCACGATCGCTGAACCAAGCGGCCGGCAGATCAAACCGTTGTCCAGAGCCTTGTTGGCAATACGTTCGCTAATCGCAAGTTCGCCAGGGAGTGCTTCTTTGGTATCTTTGTCGGCCACAACTTCCAGGGCAGCCATTAATCCAACACCCCTCACCTCACCAATATATTTGTGCTCACCTAGGGCCTGCAGTCGTTCTTGAAAATATGGGCTGACGCTTCTAACATTTTCCAGGAGGCCCTCTTTGGTAATGACGTCAACCGCTTTCAGCGCAACTGCGCAACCAACGGGGTGACCGGCTGAGGTGAACCCGTGCGGGAATTCCTCCGCTTCCTCGCAAACACCCAGCAGCCGATCAGCATATTCCTGGGACAGAATAATTGCCCCCATTGGGAAGAAGCCTGCGGTAATGCACTTGGATGCCACAATGATGTCTGGATCCATATCGTACTTGATCGAACCCCACATTTCACCTGTGCGACCAAAACCACAAATGACCTCGTCCGCAATCAACGGAATATCGTATTTGCGCAATAGCGGGCGGATCGCTTCAAAGTAGCCTTGTGAAGGTGGGATAACGCCTCCGGCACCCATTACGGGCTCTGCAAAGAAACCGGCGATGGTTTCCGGGCCTTCTTGGAGAATGAGCTCTTCCAGGTTCCGAACCACACGTGCGGTAAACTCCGCTTCGCTCTCACCTTCTTGGCCAAACCGCCAGTAGTGCGGGCAATCAGCGTGCAGAAATCCGGGTAGAGGCAGTCCAAATTCGGAGTTATACGCTTTGCCTGTCATAGATGCAGTCGCCACGGTCACTCCATGATATGCATTGATCCGTGTAATGATTTTCCGGCGTTCCGGCTTGCCGTTGCGATGATTTAGCATCCACAACATTTTGACGACGGTGTCGTTCGCTTCAGAGCCTGAGTTTGTGTAGAACACTTTCCCCGATGAGAATGGGGAAACTTCAACAAGCCGTTCTGATAGCGCGACCGTTGCGTCGCTTAGTCGACCAAAGAATGCGTGATAGCCTGGAAATTTGCGTGTCTGTTCGACCATAGCCTCCGTTAGGCCCTTGTGATCGAACCCCGCTACGGAATTCCACAAACCTGAATTCGCATCGAGATACTTGTTCCCATGCACGTCGAATACATACACATCTTCGCCATGCGACAGCACAACAGGACCACGCGTCTTCAGGGTGCCGATGTCAGAGAACCCGTGAAAGACATTCTCAAGATCGCGGCTTTCCCATGAATTCGGGTTTCGTTTCAGCATCGCACCGCTCTTAATGTTTTTTTATCCACATAAAAAACAATCTAGCATACTTGGCTAATCAGTCAACCCATAACGTCAGCATGGTCGAACTTGAACGGCGCGGTTGATCAGGACGCCTGGCCAATGAGTCCCTGCTCCCGCATGAGGAAACTGCGCCAAGCAAGATAGGTGGCGTGCTGACTGCTCTTGGCACTTCACTACCATCCTGAGTGGCTGCGATTGCGGCGAAAGTTGGGGGTGTTCCTGAAGATCCGTGTAGTGACGATGCTTTCTAAACTTGAGTGGGCGCCGCATTGACGGTGGCCGAAAGGGATACATGACCCAAACAGGAATTGGCGGCTACGTTTGACCCCTGGCTGGTTTGTCGATCACCCCCATGCTCCCATGGTGGATTTGGCTGGAATGCGCCGACAAGATGGTCGATGAACATACGGAGCTTGGGCAGGACATGCTTGTTTGAGGGGTAAACCGCAGCGAGGGGGACAGGATCCGGCACCTTGAAATCGATGAGCAGTTCCTCAAGCTCACCGGTTCGGAGGTGCGGAGCGACCGTGAAACTGGCAAGGCGGCAGATACCTGCTCCGCCCAAGCAGGCACCCAGGATCGTTTCCGCTCCTCCTGCTGTAAATCGTCCCTTGACCGTCACGGTAAGTGGTTTTCTGGCGGCACCGCAGAACTCCCACCTTTGGAGATGCTGGGCTGTCGAGAACGCAACGCATTCGTGGTCCTTGAGGTCATTAGGGGTCTAAGGGCGGCCAGCCCGGTCAAGGTATTGCGGCGCTCCGACGACGACACGTTCGAAGCTGGAGAGCTGCCGGACTCTATAGCTTGAATCTGCCAGCTTGCCGGTTACTAGTGCCAGATCGACGTCATCGCGGATCAGGTCTACCGGCCGATCGGTTTCCAGAAGATCAATTTCGACTTCCGGATAGTTTAAAAGGAAATCGGCAATAATCTGCGACATCCATCGCTCCGCAAGCGTTACCACACAGCTGATGCGCAGTATCCCCCTCGGCACCGCCTGCAAGCCGGCCACCTCGGCCTCTGCTTCGCCCATTACATCGAGCACGTGACGGCTCTTGCCGTAAAATTGATGACCGGCCTCTGTCAGGCTAATCCGGCGCGTGGTCCGGTTCAGCAACCGCACGTCCAAACGCGTCTCCAGGTTCGTGACAAGACGGCTGGCACCTGACGGCGCGACGGCGCGAGGTTCAATGTGTTGGCCGCTGCTGCAAAGCTCTGCTGTTCAACCGCAGCAACAAACGCTCTGATCTCTGACCACTTGTCCATCTTAATTATTCCAAAATTCAGAATTGTATAATCTAAATCTATCATATTAATCTGAATTATCAATTTTGATAGTGTCAGCTCCAGCGCAAATCGAGCAAACGGAGCCGAAGCCATGAACGCCTCCTCCTTTGACCCACTTTGGGTTCGCGTCCTCACCCACTATCGGGGAACCATTCAGACCGAGCTTGACTGTGACCGGACAACGGCCCACCTCCGCCACATCACGCCACACTTCCGACAATATCTGATCGCGGGCACGACCGACGATGGATGGGAAATGCCGGACAGGGCTCTGGAGCAATGGCTAAATCTAACGCGCACTCCCGGTCTGCTGTCCTCTGATCACAGTCCTTTTCGGGGCGTTCGGAGAAACAACCGAGGCTGTTATTAACCGCACACAGGCCATTGAACGTTCTATCACCTCCAGTCCCTTGGCCGTCAGTTACGAGGGACTGACCGTTTGCGCACCAGTTGCAGCACAGGCAAGCCAGGCACAAATTTTGCGGCATTTCGAATGGGTTCTTGATGCCACAACATCGAACCTTGCGATTTATCAGCTGCCTCAAGTTGTGAAATGCGAAATCGAGCCAGAAACTTTCGCGGCGCTTGCCCATGTGAGCCCGGGGATAACACTGTGCAAAGACACCAGCGGGCAAGACCGGATTGCGGAGTCCGGCTGTGGGACTGGACGCGCGCGCTTGTTGCGCGGTGCTGAAGAGGGCTACGCGGGAAACCTCAAGAGTTTGTGGGCGGCCACTATGACGGGTGGCTTCTGAGCACCGCAACTGCGTTCCACTGCGGATTTGGCGGAGGCAGGACGCCATGCTGAAGCCCGTTCCGCTTCCAGACGCTTGTCTGAACTCGTCCGATCCCTGTTTGACTTGACAGATGGTTTGCCGACGGGAAACCCCTTTGCCAACGCGAACCGGGCGGTCGATCATCTATTCGCATTAGGGACGTTCTGGAGGAACGGACTTCCAGTGGTTCTTTCTACCGGGCACCGGCTGCCTGATGCATTCCTCTCCAAGGTCGAAACCTTGCTTCACACCTACGAGATGATGCCGGAACAGGGATACTGGCAGGGCTAGGCGACGATGGCGCCAGCTGCATAGAAATTTGGGGCTTCCCGAGTATACTCAGACTTTGAAACTCTACGAGTGCGTCGTCGCCGCCAAGTGTTCATACTCTGACGCCTTTCAATCAACGACCTTCACGGTATCAAGGATCAGCAGGGTTGTTGTTTCGGACACGCAAGGGATGCTTTTCAGTTTGGCCAGTACGAAGTCCCTGAGGTCAGCCACGTCTCGGGCACCGATGCGCAATATGCAGTCCAGGTTGCCCGTCACCAAAAGGCATTCGGTAATCTCCGGCAGCCTCTCTACTGCTGACACAAACTCCTTGATATCCGCGGGGCTTTGGCGCGCGAGGCGGACCATTACCAGGACGCTCACGCCGTGGCCGAGGGCGGCAGGAGCAATTCGGGCGCCATATCCTTTGACAATCCCGGCCACTTCGAGGCGCTTTACCCACCTGTTGCATGGTGTTGGAGAAAGGCCAACACGTTCAGCCAGCTCCAGATTGGATATGCGTTCCTCTTACCTGAGGATCGCCAGAATCTTCCAATCCACCGCATCGATCATGTCGTTGGCGTTTTCACTATGAATTGCTCTTTTTGTAGTCGATTAACACGAATTTTTCGCAGTAAACGACATAGATAGCACGAATTATCCTGGCAATGTGAGTTATTGACTCCGAGGTATTGACCAGGCGGAGTTCGCAAATGCATTTGTTCCACCTTCAGGATTTCGATGACCATGAGCAGGCCATATTTTGCACGGACCGGTCATCAGGACTGACCGGGATCATCGCCATGACGTGAAAGCGCCTGAGCTATGCGCAGGGTAGACGCCTTGCAGGAATCGGCAGGATGATCCTAGCATGAAAAAAAGAAGGGCCGCCTAATGTGGTCAGGCAGCCCTTCCAACACCGCATTGCGAACCCTGATAAGGAATCGACATGCACGCAGATACTATGAACAACAATGAACAAGGTCAACAAAAAACAGATCTAGAAAAAACAAGGATCGCTCCATGGGGGTTATGGAACGATCCTTTGAAACTGGTTCTTCCTTCGCTGGCAGATCCAGAGCACACATGAAACCCCTTGGAAAGGAATCAAAATGAGTAAAAAGGTTATCCCCTTCACGCCTCAAGGTCAAGAAGATAAAGACCAGAAAGCAGCCTCAAAAGCTGCGACAAAAGCGCAGAAAGCCAAGCTGGAATATCAGATTACGCCAGATGCCAGTGGATTAAAGAAGGCATTGGATAAACTGAATATGTCTGTACAGTTTAACACTGACACAGGCAAAGGAGAGTTCCGAGAAGGAGGCACCGGGTAACGCCCTTGGCAGAAGAATCAGCAATCCTACGTTCGCAACAGGATCGCAGAAAAATTCTTCTTCAAACGCAAGGACGGCAACGGACCCCCTGCAAGTTTCTCAGGAGACGTCTGGCACAGATCCCTTGAAGCGCTTTACCACAAATATGAATACAGTCCGATGCTGGAATATCTGGAGGATTGCGAAACAGCCCTGAATAATCATGGATTGCCGGAAGGAGCACCAAGGCTTCAAGACCTGTTTGAAACACTCTGGCACGTCACAGAAGAGACAAGACCCTTCGCAAAATGGGCTAGCGTGTACTCATGTCTCATGTCTGGCAATCGTACAACGTGCATTCATACGAGGCTGCAAACTGGATGAGATACCCGTTATCATCGGACAAGGCGCAGAAGGCAAATCCGCATTCGTCAAATTCCTGCTTCCCGCACATATCAGAGCACTGGGGTTCACTGAAAACATTGCGCCCAATGCTGATTCGAAGACGTTTGGCGAGCAGATCATCGGACGTTGGGTAGCAGAGTTCTCGGAACTCATAAATGTGTCTGGCGGCAACCTTGCCCGGATCAAGGCGAATATCACAGCCACAGACGACGGCACGACATGCTTATGCTCGGACAACAGAGTACAGCCCGCACACATGTGTGCTGTTTGGCACCGGAAATGACCGACACAGCCTGCCCAACGACGCAAACAATCGTCGCTTTGTGGTCATCGAGATCTTTGGCGGGAAGTCAAAAGTAGGGCCCATTGAGGCTTACCTTGATATGTGGAGGAACTACCTTTTCGGCTAGGCAATGCAAATGTACCGAGCCGGAAAACGGGCAAATCTCCCGCGGGAACTTTTCAAACTGCAAACCAAAATCAATGAGGAATCACAGTCAATGAACGACACCTTGGCCGCGTGCATAGATGATATTTTATGGGAGCCCGGAACATGGAAATCATCAAGAGCCATAAAGACAGCACTTGAGCATTCCTATGGCAATATCGACACCAACGCGAAGGATAAACAACTGACTGTTGCCTTGCGCGGCATGAACTATATTCCAAAGAGAGAATATGTGCAGATCACCCCGAACAGCAAACCAGAACAGAAGCGCGGTTGGGTGAAGCCGGGCGATGATCCCGATCAAACCAAACTGATCGAAATCGGAAACCCACCGCATGAATATAACGAGAACTACGGACCCGAAGATCAGTACGGCTATGGCGATGAGTTCAAAGGAGAAGAAGTAACCGCACCGCAAAAAAGCCAGGAATCAGAAGAAACGGAACCTGCACCCCAAGAGCCGGCAAAAAAAGAGCCTCACGTTAAGCACACAGGGGATGAAATGAACGAAATCCTGTTTGGCATCCCCATTCCCGAGAAAAAGGAAGAGGAGACGGAAGCGAAGGCAGATCCTGAGACAACCGAATCACCTGATGAAAACGAGAAGGCAGATTCAGAATCTGATTCGGAAGCCGCTGATTCGAACCCTGAGGACAGCTAAAAATCTACGGGACAGTGGGACAGCACTTTTCCCAACTCTTTCAGCGGTATATCCCTGTTTATGCCTGTATCTACTGGTAAATACACCCTTCCCCTGAAACTCTTATAGATTCTGCTCTCCCACTGTCCCACTCCCCGTAACCTGTTGAAAAACATATGAAAAAAGATGGGACAGCACCCTTATTCTGCTGTCCCACTGTCCCGTGCAAAATGGCTGATTTCTGCGGTTTTGTTAAATTTCTAGGCGGTTACCAAATCCGGGCTTGGGGTGAGGGAACAGAATGAGCCTGACAGCACGTGAATTGATGGACAGACTAGTCGCATTCCCGACGGTCAGTTCGGAATCAAATCTGGAATTGGTCGACTTTGTCGAGGACTACTTGGACAGTTTCGGCGTGGCTGCGGTTCGCGTACCGAACGAGGAAGGCACAAAGGCCTCCCTCTATGCTCACGTCGACCCGGAAGTTGACAGAAGCGTTGTTCTGTCCGGCCATACCGACGTCGTGCCGGTTGAGGGTCAGGACTGGAAGACTGACCCCTTCAAAGTAGTTGCGTGCGGCGGAAGGCTCTATAGCCGCGGCACCTGTGACATGAAGAGCTTCGATGCACTCGCGCTTTCCGCTGTGCCGCTTGCCCTGGAGCGCGGCATCAAACGTCCTCTACAGATTGCCTTAAGTTACGATGAAGAGGTCGGTTGTACCGGTGCGCCGCCCATGATTGATCACATGGTGTCGATGGGACTGTCCCGAGCCGATACTGTTCTGGTGGGCGAGCCGTCCATGATGAAGGTCGTGACAGGCCATAAGGGTGGCATCGGCTATGAAATGCACTTTCGCGGTTTTGAAGTGCATTCCTCTCTTCTACACATTGGCGTAAGCGCGATCATGATGGCCGCCAAAACACCGGGGCTCCTCGCCGCCGACTTTGTACCACCGTACACCACCTTGCATGTCGGTCAGATTTCCGGCGGCACCGCCCATAACATCACCGCCAAGGATTGCCGCTTCCAGTTAGAGTTCCGGATCGTGCCTGGCGAGGACCCCGCCGGATGGCGGAACCGGCTGGAGGCTAAGATCGCCGAACTTGAGGCGGAGATGAAAGAGATCAGTCCCGAGACAGGCATCGGCAAGATCTCACAGTTCGACGTACCCGGCCTCGCGCCTGAGTTAAACGGATCGGCCGAAGCGTTGGCGTGGCGGTTGACAGGTGACAACGGCACCAATCTCGTCAGTTACGGCACAGAAGCCGGCCAGTTTCAGGAACGCGGCTACTCCGCCGTTATATGCGGCCCCGGCGACATCGCTCAGGCGCATCAACCGAATGAGTTCATTACAGTCGATCAGTTCCAAAAGGGTGAAGCACTTATTGCACGCCTGGTCGACACGATGGCCTTTTGAAACCCGCTGCGCGCAGCAGAGACTCGCGCCGAGCTAATTAACAGGCTCAATGACCGCTCCTGGCACGAAATGCTCGTACCAAGCTGCTCAACGGCGTCCGGCCAACCTCATAAACTCGCCGTTTTCGCGGACAAGCATCCTCAAAAGACGACTGGAATTGCCGATGACATCCTAAGGGCTCGCGTTTGGCTCAGCATGGTCTGGTCTTCAACAACTGGAGAAAGACCATGAACAATTGCCATGACCACACCTCTTTGAAGTTGCCGGAAACGCCCTGGAACAAAGGCAAGTTGACTGGCCAGAAGGCGCCGTTGCGTCCCAAACACGTCTGGGCAATTCGAACTCGGCTACAGCTCGCTAAGAAGTTTCGCGACCTTGCTCTTTTCAACGTCGCTATTGACAGCAAGTTGCGAGGCTGTGACGTCGTTCGACTTTCGATGTCACAGATCGCTCCAAATGGATATTGCATTGAGCGGGCGGTCGTCCGTCAGAGAAAGACCGGTCGGCCCGTGAAGTTTGAAATGACGAAGCAGACTCGGCAAACGATCGATCAATATCTTGCTTCGCTTCCAGAAAAGCCTGCGGGCTACGTTTTCTCGGGAAGATCAGACAGGCGTTCCCATTTGACAACACGGCAGTATGCGCGGTTGGTCTCAGAGTGGATTGAGAGCATCGGGCTCGATCCCAGCCAATATGGGACACACTCGCTTCGGAGAACGAAAGCAACCCTGATCCACCAGCGGACTGGGAACCTTCGAGCGGTTCAGCTATTGCTTGGGCACACGAAAATCGAAGTGTTCCCATCAGCGCCGATGGGATCAATTAGGCTGATTGCATAAGGGAGAGCATCAGGCTCATCTTCACCGACCAGGAGTGAAGAATGAGACATACACCCGAACGCCACACCAATGCGGCGGATCGCACAGTCAAGGATATGCGCCGCAAGACGCGCAAACGCTATTCATCCGCCTGAAATGTCGGCCCGGCTAAGCTGCCATACATCTACATTTTCGGACACAACGGCATTGAATCTGCTTGACTCCCGGTGGTGAATTTGATTACATGAACTTTGACTGATAAATCAGTCAAAGTTCATTGTTTATTATCAATAAGATAAATATATTTTTTGTTCATTTGTGTGAGTTTGAGAGCGTAGGATTGCTTGCTAGGAAGGAGTAAAAAATGTGCTCAGTGTGCGGGTGTTGTGATCACGGGATTGAGGCGAATGTCCACAGCCACCGACATGGACATACACATGATCACTCACATGATAATCACCACCACGGCAACAATGCAGCCGGCCTGAGTGTGGCCGGTCAAAGCACGGCGCAACTCATTGAAATTGAACGGGACATCCTTTCAAAAAACGACGGGTTTGCGAACGCCAATCGTCAGCGATTTGCGGACGCCGGAGTGCTGGCCCTGAACCTGGTTTCGAGCCCCGGCGCGGGCAAAACAACGCTGCTTGAAAGCACAGTCACTCGTTTCAAATCACTGCTTCCGGTCGGTGTTGTTGAGGGAGATCAGGAAACCACCAACGATGCGGAGCGCATCAGGTCACTTGGTGTACCCGCGGTTCAGGTAAACACGGGTCGCGGTTGTCATCTGGATGCACACATGGTTGGCCATGCGATGGACGACCTGCATCTCGATGAGAACGGTATCGTATTCATCGAGAATGTAGGCAACCTCGTCTGCCCCGCAGCCTTTGATCTCGGTGAAGCTTGCAAAGTAGTCATCCTTTCGGTCACCGAGGGCGACGACAAGCCGTTAAAATACCCGGACATGTTTGCTGCAGCCAATGTGTTGGTGCTCAGCAAAATCGATTTGCTCCCACATGTGCCGTTCGATGCCGATGCCGCAATCGCGAACGCCCGTGCTATCAATCCCGAACTGCAGGTTGTGCGGATTTCCGCTTTGACTGGCGAAGGCATGGATGACTGGTTCACTCGCATAACAACCATGCACCAGACGATTACGGCCACATCTGGCACCCGGCTGCCCGAAGAACACCCTTCGGTTGAGGAGACCAGTAATGCATGAATTGGCACTGGCCCGCAGTCTTGTCGAGCTTGTCGACGACTATGCCGGCGAGAACACCAACACCACGGTGGCGCGAGTCCATGTCCGGCTTGGCCAGTTATCCGCTATGACGAGGGCGCTCTATTTCTGCTTTGGATCGGTGTCACGCGGCACCCGTTGTGAGGGGGCTTGCCTGGACATTGAAGAAGTCCCGCTGACGGTTCGGTGCGAGCATTGCAATGAAGTAAAGGCACCGAGTGGCCGCTACAATTTCCGCTGCCCAGATTGCGGTCGTCCGACGCCAAACGTCGTCACCGGTCGTGAGATGCAGCTTGTTGCCATTGAGCTAGGCGACACTGCGATGGTGCCGGACGACCCCCGGTCGTGCCAGCCACTACAGACGCCCAGACCCAGAATTCTTGAACTCGGAGCCTAGGGACCACGGACATGACAAATACTGCTCAAAACCCGTGGGAATTTGTCCCTCACCAGCATCGCGGACCTCATCGCGAAACTGAATCGGACGCACACACCAGATCGCCGACGATGCACAATGGTGCAATCAAGTCGACCGGCGTGATGACCTTCATGGGCGCACCATACTGCGAGCCGGACAGGGACAAGGTCAGAGCTGCCGGTGCAAAAATCTGTTTTCTCGGAGCACCGTGGGATCTTGGCACCATCGTGCGCACCGGCACCTCAAGCGGACCTCAAGGACTGCGTGAGGCCACCACGCAATACTTCCCCTACATGTTCGAATACGACGTCGATCTGCTGAGCTTCTTCAATGTCGTCGATTGTGGCGACGTCCCCATTGTTCCCGGAAACAACGAAAAGTCACAGCAGTATATATGTGACTACGTCCGCGAATGTCTTGAAGGCGGCGCCAAGGTTATTCTCGTTGGCGGCGATCACTCGGTGCCGATACCGGGCGCTCGTGCGCTGTCTGAGCACCTTGCGGCCCACTCGCCAGAGGGCAAGATGGGATATCTGCATATCGATTGTCATCTCGATGCAGCCGTCGACTGGGGCGGCATTGAAATCACCAATGCTTCCGGCCCAACCGAAGCGCTGAAGCTGACCAACTGCAATGCCGAGAACATGGCGCACATGGGCTCACGCAATGGTCTCAACCCAAAGGACTGGATGGACTTCTGGATCGACAACGACATTCCGATCGTGCCGATGTCGGAAGTTGTCGAAAAAGGTGTCCAATCATGCACGTGCTTCATATTCGAACGCGCCTGGAAGGGTTCGGAAGCAGTCTACTGCTCCTGGGACACCGACTCACTGGATTGCAGCTGCATGCCGGGCACCAGTTGTCCGGAGTGTTATGGCATCAAGGCGCGTGAAGCCATTCAGCTTGCCCGTGTCATGGGGCAGTATGGTGCCGATGTCCTCGAACTGGCGGAACTATCGCCGATATTCGACGCAAGTCAGATGAGCATGAAACTGGCCTGCAATATGATCTACCACTACCTCGGCAGCCGCGCGGCAACCCTGCGTGAGCGCGGAGAGTCACCATGACGCCATCTACCACGCCTATCGAACCAGACCACAGTCAAAGCGGGGCAAACTCATGAATCCAGCCAAAGCATTTGCTCATCTGTTTTCACCCCTGGGTGGCGATGATGCCGAAAACTATCGCTCTCCCGGCCAGATATCCTTCCTGCGGGCGCCATTTGTGACCATCGGCAAGGACGAGCTGGAAGCCGTCGATGCCCGCTACGCATTTCTCGGCGTGCCGTTTGACGAGGGCAATGTCGGTAAGCCAGGCTGTGAGGACGGCGCACGTGAGTTTCGTGTCGCCTCGCTCGACTACTTTCCATATTGGTTTGAGTTCAATGTCGACCTGCAGGGCAGCTCAGTCGATTGCGGTGACGTGCAGATGCCGCGGGTCAATCCCGAGGTTGCCCGCCAGAGAATCTACGATGCCGTGCGCACGGTGCTTGATGCCGGGCTGACGCCGATCATCTGCGGTGGCGACCGCTCGATATCCATTCCGGCAACAAAGGCTCTGTCCGACCATATCGGAAGCAACAAGAAGATGGGTTACATGCACTTTGGTGCCCATCTCGACATGGCCGACAGCTGGGCCGGTGAGAAATACGTCGCGCCTTGCACAATGGCGCGCATTACCGAACTGGAAAATCTGGCGGCCGGGAATGTTGCCCACATCGGCGCCCGCAATTCATTCAACCCCAAGGATCACGTTGATCTGGCAAAGGCCCGAGACATCAGATTCCATCCCATGTTCGAATTGCTCGATCGCGGCATCGACGGACCCGTCAGTGAGGCTATCGACAATGTGTGGAACGGTACTGATGCGCAGTATCTGAGCTTCAACTTCAACGTCATGGACTCGTCCGCCGCCCCCGGTGTTACGGCAACCGAACCAGGTGGACTGGAGTCCCGGGAGATGATCCGGATCGCCTCGGCCATAGCCGACAGAGGCGGGCCAACCGTGCTGGATATCGCAGAATTGTGCCCGATGTTCGATATCAGCGGCTCAACATCGCGCATGGCGGTCTGTGTGGCGCTCAGGATCATGGCCGGGGTCGCAGTCAAGAACGGCGAGGCAATTGATGCATCGATCAGGCGACCGGGTTGGCAACACGGAAGTTGATTCAGATCGCTTCATAATCAACCATAGGGAGACAAACCATGACAATCACGAAATCCGGACAGCAGTTTCCACTGACGAGGCGAACGTTCGTTGCAGGCGCGGCCAGTGTGGCCGCGGCTGGGACTGTGGGTTCAACCGTGGGTCTGGCTGCTGATGAGCTCAACATCCTGGTGTGGTGCGATCACGCGGACGCCAAGCTGATCGGACCGTTCGAGAAAGCCCATAATGTCAAGGTCAACGTCAAAACCTACGAGGGCACCGGAACCGCCCTGTCGATACTCGAGCAGTCAGCGGCGGGCGATTGGGATGTCCTGGTGATTGACGCGCCGGATGTTCCCCGTGTGGCCGATAGCGGCATCCTGATGGAGCTGCCCAAGGACATCGCTCCGTGGGATACAATGTTTGCCGAGTTGCGCGACGCGCCCTATACGGCTGTCAACGGCAAGTACTACGCAATTCCTGAAAAATTCGGTTACTACGGCTTTTGTTATAACAAGAAGGCAGTAGACGCGGCCGATGCAGCCAGCGGCGACATCGCCTGGAACGAAAAGTACAAGGGCCGAATAGCAGTTTATGACTACTACTTCCCGATCATGCAGATGATTGGCCTGTCGATGGGCCTGAAGCCGGCCGACATTAAGCAGTCAGATCTGGTGGAGATTCGCAAACGGCTGCTGGCGATGAAGCCCAACGTGAAGCTCGTTGGAGACATCGTAGCTGTTCAGAATGCGATCGTGACTGGAAGTGTCGACGTTGTTGTCGGCGGCGCCGAGTTTACCGTATCCAATCTGATTCCGACAAATCCGCATCTTGACTGGACGATCGCCGATGAAGGCGGCCTGATCTGGAATCAGGGCATCGGTGTGCTCTCGGCATCGAACAAAAAGAATCTGGCCCAGGAATTCGTAAAATGGATCCTCAGTCCAAAAGGGCAAGGGCTGTTGGCAACATCTGAGTGTTTTTGGGCGATGCCGTCCAACTCGGCCGCCGAGTTGACTGACGAAGCCAAGACGCACTTGCGCTGGAACGACCAGTCGAAGTTCCTTGCCAGTTCGCACGTTTCGCTGCTGCCGGACGCCGAAATGGATGCTGCAATGCTCGATATCTGGACCGAGTTCCTGCAATCGTAGCAACTACAAAAGCAATCGATGTCTGAACTGGCACAAGGAACACCGGCATTGAACGATCACTGTTATGGCGAGCGATAACCATATCGGTCGTTTCTCCCAACTGGGTGGGCTATCCGTCACGCGGTGGGTAGCCTATCCAGCTTTCCTGTTTTCGGTGCTGTTCTTTGTTGCACCGTTCATGGTGATGTTTGCCGTTAGCTTCTGGCAACGCGTGCGTGGCCAATTGCACGCAACCTGGACCACGATCAACTACGAAAATTTCTTCTCAAAAAGCTACCTGGTTGGTGCGCTCATAAATTCGCTCGAAGTCACCTTGCTGACAACGGCGATTAGCATTTTGGTGGCGTATCCACTGGCCTACATACTGGCCTTCAAAGTGCCGGGGCGATGGCAGAAACTCATTCTCATACTGACGATCCTTCCGTTCTGGACAGCCTATGTCGTGCGCTCCTATAGCTGGCTCCTTGTGTTGTCCGATAATGGAATCATCAACTCGACGCTCGTGTGGCTTGGTGTCATTTCGGAACCCCTCAAGCTGGCCTACACACGCGGCGCGACGGTGCTCGGTTTTGTCCACTTCTTCACAATGCTGTTGACGCTGACGATCTATGCAAATCTGGTGCAGATACCGCGCAATCTGCTCTATGCGGCAGCTGATCTGGGCGCAACGCCGTTTCAGACGTTTCTGCGCGTCACCTTGCCTCTCAGCATTCCAGGTGTTGCTGTTGGCGCCTTTCTGACCTTTGTGATCGCAATAGGCGATTACATCACACCACAGATCCTTGGCGGCAACACCGAACTGCTGGTGCCCCAGGCCATCATGCTGCAGATGTCGCGGTCGGCGAATTTCCCGATGGCTTCGGTCATGAGTATCACTCTCATGATAGTAGTCACCGGGTGTTATCTGATGTTTGCAAAGTATCTGAAGATGGACCGCCTATGACCGACGCCTCTACACTCAAATGGCCCGGCGTGCTCTATCTCATGTTGGCGATCGCATTCGTTTACCTGCCGGTATTCATACTGGTTCTGTTCTCGTTCCAGGACGGCTTGCTGCCGGTGCCGCCATTCGAGGGGCCAAGCCTGCGATGGTACAACAAGCTGTTGTCCAACGAAAGACTGATCGATGCGCTCATCAACTCGGTCATTGTCGCTGTTCTGTCAGGCCTGGTGACCACCGTGCTCGGATTTATGGCCGCATATGGCCTGTCGCGCGCACCTGTCCGGTTTGAAGGCGCGGCAAGGTTTCTTCTCATCGCACCAATTACCGTATCTTATCTGATCATCGGCCTGGGTCTGCTGATCACCTTCAATCTCGTCGGCATCAGCAGGTCGTTGCTGGCTGTTGGCATCGGCCATGTGGTGATCAACCTGCCTCTGGCATTCGCAATCATTTCTTCGCAGATGGCTGCAAGTCACAAGAACATAGATGCAGCTGCTCATGACCTGGGAGCCAGTGACATCCAGACAATGGTCCTGGTTTCGGCACCAATCATGAAAGCCCCCTTGTTGGCAGCTTTTTGTTTGTCGGTCACCCTGTCGTGGGACGAGTTCATCATCGCATTTCTGCTCAGTCGCTTCGACGTCACCTTACCGGTGATGATATTTGAAATGCTGCGCGCCGGCTTGACTCCAGAAGTCAATGCTGCGGGCACATTGGTGTTCGCCATTTCGATGATCGTCGTCGTCGTTGCCGCGGTTACACTGTTGTTTGCCGGAAGGGAACGGACATGACACAACCCTTTGTGCAACTCTCAAACATCGGCAAGACTTTCGGTCGCCTCAAGGCGCTCGACGACATCAACTTGAAGATCGACCACGGCCGATTTGTCGTATTGCTGGGGCCGTCCGGCAGCGGAAAAACGACATTACTGTCAATCCTGGGTGGCTTTTTGGAACCCGCCTCCGGACAGGTGATAGTTGAGGGTGAGGATATCACACTGTTGCCTCCGGCGAGAAGGCCAACTGTAACGGTTTTTCAGGACTACGCGCTGTTTCCACATATGACAGTTCGCGATAATGTGGCTTTTGGCCTGGCCATGCGCAAAGTTTCCCGCGCCGAGCGCCGCCAGCGGGCCGAAGAGATGCTCGCGACCGTAGGACTGGAAGGCCTTGGCTCGCGCACCATTCAACAACTGTCAGGCGGCCAGCGGCAGCGTGTTGCCCTTGCGCGGGCCATTGTCGTGGAGCCGAAGGTACTGTTGCTTGATGAGCCGCTTGGTGCCCTGGACCTCAAAATCCGGCGCCAAATGCAGGACGAACTTGTGCAACTGCAAAGGCGCATCAAAACGACGTTCGTTCACGTCACCCATGATCAGGAAGAAGCAATGAACATTGCCGATACCGTCGTGGTGATGAGTAATGGGCGCATTGAAGACTCAGGTCCACCTGAGCGCGTGTATCTCAGGCCGGCGAGCCTGTTTACGGCCACCTTCATGGGAGACACCAATATCATACCGGGCCGGATAACAGATGCAAAAGATCAGCTCCTCAAGGTCGAAACCCTCTTGGGAGTGATATCTGGTCACGGCGCAGCCTGCCTGAACGAGAATGTCAGCGTCTCAATCCGACCAGAACAGATATATCTCGACAAACCGGTTGGAGGAGATTCGATCAAACTCGGCAAATTCCGAATGAAGTCCGCGACATTTCAGGGTTCGTATCGGCTCTGCAATGCTGTATCAGAAGACCACCCTGATTTGAGATGTACTTTGCAGCTGCCTCCTCAGGTCGATGTTGCCACAGACAGTTCAGCCCAACTGTGGGCCAGGCAGTCTGAAATTGTTGTTTTGAATAGCGAATCCTAGCGGGCTCGCCCAAGGAAGCTGAACCATATGTCACGGCGCCCCGGACAAAAGAAGAATGAAAAGGCCGAAGAGATTCTGGCGGTGGCTTTCGAACTGTTTTCAAGGCGCGACTATGGCGATGTGTCGGTCAAGAACATCGCCGAAAGGACCAACTCCACATACTCGCTGGTTTACTATTATTATCGCAGCAAATCGGAGCTGTTTCACAGCTGCGTGAAATGGGCTTTGCAAAACGCAATCAGCTCATATCAGGAATTGGACGACTCCGATCTATCGCCTGTCGAAGCGATTAACATGTGGCTCGATCTGAACGTCAGGCAGTCGAAGAACCTCAAGCGGCTGTGCCGTATCATGCTCGAAGCTTCCAATCGGCGTGGTAATGCGCCCAACGTCGAGTGGTATGTGCGCTACTTCTACAGATACGAGAAATCCACTCTCGAAAACAGCATCAAACGTGGTGTGGAGAGGGGGGAGTTCAAATGCAAGTGCCCGGATGAGTTCGCCGCATTCATTTCAAGCGGCATTGACGGCATTTTCTATGGCGCGCTGACGCGACCCGACTTCAAGATCCGTAAAGCAATCGAAATACTGCGGTCCAATATCTGGATTCTTCTGGAATGCCAGGGTGCGGCAGAGGTTCAGTCCCAGAAGTTAGGAAGTTGAAGCTCCGTACGGTGCAATGCACTAAATTGGTCACGCGAACATGAACCCGGCACTGTGGGGTGTACTGTCGTCCCTGAGTCCTGGCACCGCGGACTTCATGGCCCGCTATAGCAGCAGGGCGATCGGCGAAACCAGCGCCTTTCTGGGTGTATTGGTTGTCGGCAGCATCATTATGTGCGGTTCTCGTTGCGAGAATGTGCACCAGACACCAGAAACCGGTACTGCCACTTCGGATCCTGCCGCTTCTGCTCGCCCAGGGCATGCTCGACGGCTTTGGCTATCTCACCCTGTTCGCCGGCAGCGGCGGCCCTGGAGCAGAGATTGCTGCAGTTGTGGCATCGACTTTCGGCGTTGTGACCGTGTTGCTGGCGTGGACAGTTCTGCGGGAGCGGATCAACCATGTTCGGTGGACCGGCATCGTCCTGATATTTGTTTGTGTAGCAACGTTGTCAGGTTAGTCCCGACGGAACAAGGCCCTAAACTTTACTCGACGCAACGTATGGAAATTGCGCGACTTATGGCCGTAATCTGTTTTTTGCAATCCGCGGTCGTTTTCTCGTTGCCATTCTGCAGATAAGTTGGGAGCACCAACGTTAAAAAGGACATTGCCACCACACACGCAACTGCAATTGCAATCTTGGACCAATTCGCGCCGGTAGACATGCCGAACTTTAGCAAATTCTGCAGATGAGTACAGAAGCTTGGTCAAGTTTCACCGGGCCATTGTCAAAAGATTGTTCTGTCGATACCGTTACAAGCCGAGGTGCTGATATGAAACGAGTGACCCCGAAAGATTGGTATCGGATCGATCGCGTAGGTGACGACGTCACCCGAATCGACGAACCGTATGTCAGAGAATTCTACCGCTGCAACATTTGGCATGTTCGTGGCCGTGATAAAGACTTGTTGGTGGACAGTGGCATGGGCGTCGTCGGCTTACGCGAACATGTTCCGCTGGTTACCGAAAAGTCCTGCCTGGCCGTGGCCAGCCACACACATTTTGATCACATTGGATGTCACTATGAATTTGAAGAACGGGCGGTACACGCCGCGGAGCAGGATTTACTCGCACATCCGACACGTGCAAACACTTTGGCTGACCCATGCGTGACTGATGATATATTCACCGGCTTGCCTCCTCAGCCCTACTCATCAACTGAGTATTTTGTCAGGCGCGCGCCGGCCACACGTTTGGTCGAGGACGGTGATGTCCTGGACATTGGCGGTCGTGTGTTTGAAGTCCTTCATACACCCGGTCATTCACCTGGCGGGATTGCTTTATGGGAAGCAGCTACCGGCATCTTGTTCTCTGGCGACATTGTCTACGACGGCCCGTTGATAGAAGATACATATCACGCCAATGCCGCAGACTACTTGGCCAGCATGAAACGTTTACTCGACTATCCGGTACGCGTTGTTCATGGTGGGCACTTCCCGAGCTACAGTGGCGATCGCCATCGCTCAATCATTCATGATTGGCTATCTGAAAAGGAGCGTATTGGCTAGAGCGTCGGATTTTCAACTGTGTCCATATCCTGCGGCCTTGAAGTAGTTTTTGCATTCGTCGGGGCTGAACAGATTGCAGATATCGCCTATGGCGCGCCATAGGGTGTCAATTGTCCGGATGGCGCGTATTCTCAGGTGTGCCTTGAGCTTTGCGAAGGCCATTTCTATCGGATTGAGATCCGGACTGTAGGGCGGTAGGAACAACATCCATACGCCGCGCGCCCTGATGGCAGCTTCTGTCCTGGCGCTCTTGTGGGCGGCGAGATTGTCGAGGATGGCGACATCACCCTTGCGAAGGCCCGGGGCGAGCAGTTGGACACCTTGAAATCCCTCGTCAAATCGCTACTGGTTTGGTTCAATGACTGCATTGGTTGTGCGGGAGATGAGCGGTGCCGGGACAGGCCGGGTTTTGGGATGTTGATGAACGCTATGCGCGATTGAGCTCTGCTGGCGATCCTCTTGAACGGCTTGATGCAGTGGTGCCGTGGGAGATTTTCCGCAAACCGCTTGCCAAAGCGCTGAAGCGGTCAGACCGGGCCAGGGGCGGCAGGCCACCGTGCTGTCGTGATGATGTTCAAGGTGCTGGTGCTTCAGGCCCTGTACAACCTCAGCGATGATCAGGCCGCGTCGATTATCAACGATCGGTTGTCATTCATGAGGGTTCTGGGGCTTGGCCTTGGCGATGCGGTTCCTGATGCCAAAACGATCTGGTTGTTCCGTGAGCCTCTCCCTCAAGCCCGTGCCGTGGACAATCCGTTCACTCGGTTTGACAGGCCCCTCACCAAGGCCGGTTATCTCGCCATGGCGGTCAGATCGGTGCTGCCCCCGTTGTGGCAGCACCGAAGCAACGCAACACGAATGGTGAGAAGGCGGATATCAAGGCTGACAAGGTCCCCAATGACTGGAGGGCTAAACCGGCGAAGTTGGCCCAGAAAGACCGCGCTGTACGCTGGACGATGAAATACTCCAGGGCCAAGCCGAAGGGAGACGGCTCAAAGCAGGTCGATATTGCAGTCCCTACCTTCGGCGACAGGACCCACATCCAGATTGACCGGCATCATGGCCTGATCGGACGCTGGAAGGCCATGGATGCGGCGCGCTATGACGGCGCGCAACTGTCTGCTCTGGTGGACAGGACCAACACCGCATCGGGTGTATGGGCCGATACGGCCTGTCTTTCGAAGAAGAACGGGGTCTGGCTGGCCAGGAATGTCTTTGTTTCCAACATCCACACCCAGAAGCCCAAAGGCAGGCCGATGTCCGAGCGCGCTTCAAAGGCCAGCGGCAGGCGTTCCAAAGTCCGTGCCCTGGTTGAACATCCCTTCGCCCGCCTGAAAGGACCCATGGCGTTGTTCATCCGAACCATCGGTTTGGCGAGGGTCACGACCAAAATCGGTATGGCAAATCTGGTCTACAACTTCCGGCGTCTCGTCTGGCGCAACGGGAAACCCGCGCAGGGTTGAAGGCGATGGGGCGGACCACGCCACACAAGCACAACGTCCAGCACGCCAAAGTAGCCGCTCAAGTGGCCGGGCCGCCGTATTCGGCCCTGCAGCAATGCAAAATCGCGGGTATTCGACCGTGTCCAGATGATGAATGAAACGAACGCACAATGATGCGCCGGGTCTCGCCGGTCACCAGGTCTGCCCGAAGTGATTTTGCCATGTCAGCTTCGGGACAATTCATTTCCGGGGCATGTACGCCCCTGTACGCCGGCGGCGCAGCTTCTGTGTGCGGAGGAATTTGCAAGCTCAGTCAAACCTTGACCTGCGGGCCCATGAGCGCCAGTATCCCCGCTCACATCAAACCCCGGCTGGCGGGCGGTTGAGAGAACGCTTCGGAGGCAAGTCATATGAAATGGATGAAATGGATCAGGTGGGCCGTGATCGCCGGTGTCGTATCGCTTGGGCAGGCCGCTCTCGCCGAACCGGGGTGCAAGGACTGGAACACCGGGGCCTTCTTCGAGAACGCGGATGGCGCACTGGTGCGCGAATGCCTCGCCGGCGGCGCCGATCCCGGCGCGCGGGACAAGGGTGGCATAACCCCGCTGCACTGGGCGACCGGGGGCGGCCGCGCGGAGGCCATCAATGCACTTCTGGCCGGCGGTGCCGATCCCAAGGCGCGGGACAAGGATGGCTGGACCCCGCTGCACTGGGCGGCCGAGAACGGTCGTGCGGAGGCCATCGCGGCGCTTCTGGCCGGCGGCGCCGATCCCAACGTGGGGAACAAGGAGGGCCAGACCCCGCTGCACTGAGCGGCCTTGAGCGGCAACGCGGAGGCCATCAATGCACTTCTGGCCGGCGGTGCCGATCCCAACGTGCGGATCAAGGATGGCTGGACCCCGCTGCACTGGGCGGCCTTGAAAGACCACGCGGCGGCCATCAATGCGCTTCTGACCGACGGCGCCGATCCCAAAGCGCAGGACACGGAGGGCAGGACCCCGCTGCACTGGGCAGCCGAGAGCGACAACGCGAAGGCCATCAATGCGCTTCTGATCGGCGGCGCCGATCCCAACGCGGAGGACAAGGAGGGCAAGGCCCCGCTGCACTGGGCGGCCGAGGCAGACCACGCAGCGGCCATCAATGCGCTCCTGGCTGGCGGCGCCAATCCCGGCGCGCGGAACAATAACAATAATGGCGAGACTCCCTTCGATCTGATCTCCGAAGACTCTCCGCTCGTCGGAACACCGGCTTACACGCGTCTGAATGAGGCCCGGTGAGATTGAAGCCTTCCGCCCATATCGCGGAGAGTCCGGGGGGCGCGGCCCGGTGTGTTCCGGGTGGCAGATTCTGTGTGCGGAGGAATTTGCAAGCTCAGTCAAACCTTGACCTGCGGGCCAATGAGTGCCAGCCACGCGGCGGCCAGGTGGGCCGTGATCGCGCTTCTGGCTTGGGCGGCGCCGAACCGTGCAAGGACTGGCGGGGCATTCGCGTTGCACGCGGATGGCGCACTGGTGCGCGAATGCCTTGCCGCCGGCGCCGATCCCGGCGCACAAGCATGGCATAACCCCGCTGCACTGGGCGGCCGGGGGCGGCCGCGCGGAGGCCATCAATGCACTTCTGGCCGCCAGCGCCGATCCCAACGCGCAGGACAAGGATGGCGGCGAGACCCCGCTGCACTGGGCGGCCGAGCTCGGCCGTGCGGCGGCCATCGAGGCGCTTCTGGCTGGCGGTGCCGATCGACCAACGGGCGCGGCACGCGGCGGCCCAGAAAGGCCAAGCTCCTGGCCGGCGGCGCCGATCCCAAGGCGCGGACGACCAAGAAGGGCCAGACCCAGACCCCGCTGCACGCGGCGGCCCAGAAAGGCCACGCGGCGGCCATCGCGGCGCTCCTGGCCGATTCCCGCACCGCGCGCAGGCCAAGTATGGCGGGACCCCACTGCACCATGCGGCCTGGAAGGGCAATGCGGCGGCCATCGCGGCGCTCCTGGCCGATTCCCACAGATCCCAACGCGCAGGACAAGTATGGCCAGACCCCGCTGCACCATGCGGCCGGGAGAGGCCACGCGGCGGCCATCAATGCACTTCTGGCGGCGGCGGCGATCGCGGATCATGGCGGCGGGACCCCGCTGCACCATGCGGCCAAGGCCATGGCCATCGCGGACCCCGCTGCACAACGCGCGGCCAAGTATGGCCAGACCCCGCTGCACCATGCGGCGGCCACGCGGCGGCCATCGCGGCGCTTCTGGAAGGCGGCGCCGATCCCAAAGCGCGGGACAAGTATGGCCAGACCCCGCTGCACGATGCGGCCGGGAGAGGCCACGCGGCGGTCGTCGCGGCGCTTCTGGCCGGCAGCGCCGATCCCAACGCGCGGGCCAAGAAGGGTGCCACCCCGCTGTTCGGGGCGGCCGAGAGAGGCCATGCGGCGGCCATCGCGGCGCTTCTGGAAGGCGGCGCGATCCCAACGCACGGGCCAAGCATGGCTGGACCCCGCTGCACTCGGCGGCCGGGAGAGGCCACGCGGAGCCCATCAATGCGCTTCTGGCCGGCGGCGCCAATCCCAACGCGCGGACCGAGTATGGCTGGACCCCGCTGCACTCGGCGGCCGGGAGAGGCCACGCGGCGGCCATCGATGCGCTTCTGGCCGGCGGCGCCGATCCCAAAGCGCGGGACGAGGATGGCCGGATCCCCTTCGATCTGATCTCCGACAACTCTCCGCTCGTCGGAACACCGGCTTACTGGCGTCTGCATGAGGCCCGGTGGGATTGAAGCCTTCCGCCCATATCGCGGAGGGTCCGGGGCGCGCGGCCCGGTGTGTTCCGGGTGCGATGCGGACGGCGGGCCGTGGGGCCGTGTCCCGCTTGCCGCCAGGCCACAGACTTCCCGGCCAGGATGGAAGAGCTGACCGAATACCGACGCACCGTGTTCATGCACCGCCCGCACGACCTTCGCGTAATCAGGAATGCAATCATCGCGGTAAGCCTGGATGGTATGGGTGCTGAAGAATGCTGTCTCGTGGACAGCCCCAACCTCAAGGACGATCAATCCGGCCCCGCCCTCTGCACGGGCGGCATGACAGGCGGCCAGTTCCTCATTCGGGACTCCGTCAGAAACGAGCACAGTTTGGTGTCCTGTCGACACGATGCGGTTTCGAACTTCAACCGCGTTTATCGTGATCGGTGTAAACAAATGTGGAAACATCAGGAACCGGCTCTCCGCTGATGAGGCTTGTGACAACCCTAGAAACACCACCTTGAACAAGCTTGCCGGATTTCGCGATTCAATTGTTGGCATGCGAACCAAATTTTACGAACTTCTTGCAAACGCCGGCTCGGCCGGACTTTCGCGCGATCCCCCGCAACTCCGTCAACCACGTGGTTGCGCATGGCCATTGGGTTTCTGATTCCGGCACTTTGGGGAAGCTTTACGCAAGCGCATTGAGTCCGCTTCTCACCCAACGTTCGCCTTCAGACTAGCGGTAACCGCTACCAGTAGCGAGGCTTGCGCCTGGTCAATGCGTTCAGCGCACGAACAACAAAGCTGTTGTGGGAACGAACGTCACCACGAGCAGCACGGCCAGGATCAATGCGATGAAGGGCAGCACGGCGCGGCTTATCTCGATGAAATTCTCCTTGAACGCGGTCATGGCCACGATCAGGTTCAATCCCAGTGGCGGCGTCAGGAAACCGATTTCCAGGTTGATCACCATGATGATGCCGAAGTGAATAGGGTCAATCCCGTAGGCGACCGCGGGGACGAGGAGCAGCGGTGCGAGGATGAGGATTGCCGAGATGACGTCGAACAGGCAGCCAACCAGCAAAAGTAACAGGTTCACCGCAAGCAGGAAGGCAATCTTGTTGTCGGTGAAGGAGGTGATCCATTGCGCCAACTGATCCGGGACTTCCTCAATGGTGAGGATGGTCTTCAGGCTGAGAGCGACCGCAACGATTGGGAACAGCATTCCCAGGAGCTTGGCCGTTTCAACGGCGGTGTGAAAGAAGTCGGCGGGGCCCAACTCGCGGTGAACGAAAACTTCGATGATGAGCGCGTAGATGAGCGCAACCGCAGCCGCCTCGGTTGGTGAAAAGTAGCCGGAGTAGATGCCGCCCAGCAGGAGCACCGGCAGAAAGGCCGACCAGCCGCCTCTCGCCACGACCCGCTTCAGTTCCGCGGGATCGAACGGTTCTGCCGGCATGTTCCGGTTCGTCCAGTAGGCGTAGAACCCAAGAACGACCGCAATCATGATGCCCGGAATGATGCCGGCAAGAAACAGGTCTGCGATTGACGTCTCCGTCACGATGCCGAACAGGATCAGCGGAATGGACGGAGGGATGATGATGCCGAGCGTACCGCCGGAGGTGAGAGCACCAAGCGCAAAGCGCTTTGGATAGCCCTGGGCGAGAAGGGCCGGGTACAGGATCGTCCCGATCGCCAGAAGGGTAACCGGGGAGGATCCGGAAATCGCCGCGAAAGTTGCGCAGGACAAGATCGTCGCCACAGCCAAACCGCCGGGGATGGGGCGCGTCACGGCGATGGCAAGATCGATCAAGCGCTGCGCTATGGCCCCTCGGGTCATCACGCTTCCTGCCAGCAGAAACATGGGGATCGCCAAGAGCAGGGAGTTGTCCAGGCTGATCCAGAGGTCTTCGGCGAGATATTCCAGCCGGCCATCGCCCCACACCAGATGAACATAGGCGGCGGAGCCCAGCAGGATGACGATGATGTTCTGTCTGAGGGCGAGTGCCGCCAGCACGAGCAGGAGAAGGATGACCGCGGCCATCGTCAGGAGGGCGCCTTGTGCGCCGGATCATCCAGACCAACCGTCTTTGCTCCCGGGTCAATCGCAAAGATGAGATGCTTCAGGCCCGCAGACAGGAACGCGTATGGGATGACCATTTGCAGTGGCCAGACAAAGAAGTAGAGCACCGGAGCCCGGTCGCCGCTGTTCATGGAGATCGCCACGAACGTCCAGGCGATGTAAGCGCCGGCAACAAAGAACATCCCCGATACCGTGTTCCCAACACGGTCCGCGAGCGTCTCCTGTCTTCTCAAGAGGAAGTCCAGAAACTTCGGGCGAAGATGTGCATCGTCGGAAGTCGCGATGGTCAGCCCGAGAAAACCCGCAATGATGGCGCCGTAGACAGCGACCTGCTGGGCGCCGAGAAACGAATGCCCGAAGATCTCGCGGCCAACGATGTCGGCCATCAGGATGATGGCGACGGCCGCATATGCAGCCGTTGCCAGAAGCGACTCAACAAACCTGATCGACCGGGCAACGCGCTGAAGCATGCCGGATCACGAGCAGGCTGCTTTCGCCTTCTGGATTTCGTCCCACTTGGCCTTGGCGGTGTCGCCCATTTCGTCAAGGATGATCTTCTGCGCGTCCGGGACGACAGCCTTCCATTTCGCGAGTTCAGCGTCAGAGAGATTGATGATCGTCGATCCGCCCCCTTCGGCCTTCTTGATCAGTGTACCTTCGGCCCCCCTGATCATCTTGCGCAACTCCAGGAAGGTAGGAGCGGCCTCGTTGATCCAGCCCTTTTCCTTGTCCGACAATCGGTCCCAGCTTCTTTTCGACATGACAATGGCGCCGACCTGATGCTGGTGCCGCGTTAAGGTAATCTGTGGCGCGACTTTCGGGTATCCGACAACGATACCGAATACCGAGAGCTGGGTGGCCGCCGCCACCTGCCCTGTCTTGAGCGATGGTATCGTGTCCTTTGGGCTCAAGGGGACAGCGGTGCCGCCAGCCTTCTGGATATACTTGGTGTCGGTCACCGACGGTGCAGTGCGGATCTTCATGCCCTTGAGATCGCCAGGCGTCCGTACACCATTCTTGCTGAAGATCACCTGGTAGCCGACTTCCATCCAGGAAAGCGTCCTGATGCCGGCATCGCTGAACTCCTTGCCGAACGTCGACAGCAAATGCTTGTCCGCCACACAGTCAAACTGTTCCGCGCTGTCGAACGCATAAGGAGATGCGAGGAGCCCGAACTCCGGCACAACAAGTGAAACCGCGGTGTTCGACATGACTCCCATGTCAATCCGGCCTCGCGCAATCTGTTTGATCACGTCCTGCTCACCGCCAAGCTTGGAGCCCATAAAGGCTTTGACCGTTAATGCTCCGCCAGAGAGCTCGGCAACTTTGTCAACGAACTTCCGGGCGACAGCTCCCCACGGGGACTTCGGCGGCGGCGCCATGCTCAGGCGCAGTTCTTTCGCGGAAGCGGCTGTCGCTCCATATGCAAGTGCGGTCGCCAGCACACCTGCCTTGACCCAGTTCTTCCACTCCATGACGTCCTCCCTGTGGGCTTGCCCATGAAGCCGCCCGGCAACATAGGGCCTGCCGTGTCTTTGTGATTTTTTGATCTGGAAAGCTAAGCGTAGCGTGGAAATGAAGTCAATTGAAAAAGCAAACTGGAATTCGGATTCAGTTTAATCTACCCTGACGGTGAACCCGCAGAGGCGGACCACTGATCGCAGGAGGACAGATGTCGGCAAGCGCGGCTACACTTGGCGCAGCCATTCCCGGCGTGTTCGTTGCACGGCAGAAGCGCAGCATCCGAACACGGGACAGCTTTATTGAAGCCGGCATCATGGCCCTCAATGAAACCCGCTTCGCAGACCTGGCCGTATCTGAGCTTGCCAAACGTTCCGGCAGTTCTGTCGGCAGCTTCTATGCGCGATTTGAGGACAAAGGGGCGTTCTTCAATGCCCTCAAGGCCCAAGCCATCGAGTGGAACAATACTCAGATCGACAAACGGTTTCGCAAAGACATTCTATTGGAGCTGGGACCGGCAGGGTCTTTGGATCTGCTGGTCGACCTGCTCGCGGATATCTTCACTAGCCGATACCGGGGTGTCTTGCGGGAGTCTCTGATCAGGATTCTGGATCCGGAAGATCCGTGGGAGCCGATGCGCCAATCGGCCAGGCAGATCATGCAGGTTCTTCATGACGCTCTGCACAAGGCGTTCCCGGATCTTGCGCCGGAAGAGACACGGGACCGTCTGAGTTTCTGCTTTCAGCTCATCGTCGGCACAATGCAGAACGATCTGGTGAACGACTACCATGTCTTCTCTTCGCGCGACGACACGCTCAAGACCGGTCTGAAGGAAGCTGTCCGGCGCTATATGAGCTTGGACGCAACGGTGTAATCGATGGCGAAGCAAAACAACATCGTCCTCATATTCACCGATAACCAGCAGGCCTCCACGTTGGGCTGCTATGGGAACCCGGAAATCCACACGCCGAATCTCGACCGTTTATCGGAGGCCGGCCTGACCTTCGACAATGCCTTTTGTCCGAACGCGTTCTGCTCGCCCTGCCGCGCTTCTCTGCTGACAGGTCTGCTGCCTTCCCAGCACGGGGTGCACAGCTGGATCGACGATCGCAACATGTCCGAGTGGCCACGTGGCTGGCACGCCCTGGCCGGCATGCGTACTCTGCCGGTTCTTCTGAAGGAAAGCGGGTACGCAACGGCACTCGTGGGCAAATATCATCTGGGCGAGCCGACTTCGCCGGCCGAGGGTTTCGATCACTGGGTGACCCTGGAAGATGGCCACGTGCGCAGCTTCTACCGCAACAAGATTTACGACAACGGATCAACCTACGAGCAACCTGGTCATTCAGTCGATTTCTTCACTGAAAAGGCCAAGAGCTTCATGGAGGAACAAGCCGGCACCGAGCAACCGTTCTTTCTCTACGTGCCTTACCCGGCGCCCTACGGCCATTGGCCGGCGACCAGGGATCCTGAGCCCTGCCGCCATACGGAGCGATATGCAGATTGCCGGATTGACAGCGTGCCGCGCACAGGGCTCAGCAAGGCTGCCGTTGATGGCTTCATGGACATGCACGCCGGCACCACGGGTGATCTCGATTTTTCGATGATGATGCGTGCGCCGAATGATCTGTCGACCTTGCGGAACTATTACGCGCAGGTGTCCATGGTTGACGACGGAGTCGGTAAGCTCATGGCTGCAGTTGATACCCTGGGTATCGCAGACGACACCCTGTTCATCTTCACGACAGACCACGGGCTTTCGGTGGGCCAGCACGGGTTCTGGGGCCACGGTGGTGGTTGCTTCCCGTCCAACTTGCATCGTGCGGCACACTCGATCCCTCTGATCGTGCGCCAGGCCGGCGTCACTCCAGAGGGGCGGCGCAGCAAGCTGATGGTCTCAAACCTGGACCTCTTTGCAACGATCCTCGACCATCTGGAAATCCCGGTACCGCAGGACATAGATGCGGCTCTGCCCAGTCGTTCTCTTCTGCCCATCCTAGAAGACGATGAAAACGAGATCTGGGGAGAGGATGCGGTCTACTCCGAACAGGAAGAAACCCGGGTCGTGCGGACACAGAAATGGGCCTACTTCAAGCGGTTCAATTGCGCAGACACACCCGAGTTTGGAGACGAACTCTATGATGTTGAATTCGATCCGATGGAAACGGAGAACCTTTGCGGCAGTGCCGAGTTCGAAGACATTCGCCGCACGTTGAGCCAGATGATCGACGATTTTTTCGCCCGGCACGCGAGCCCGCAGGCCGATTTGTGGGCAGGCGGCGTCCCGATCCAGAACTCGATTCGGCCCCGGTACTGGAAACAAGCCTGGGGCAGCTCGTGGCAACCGGTTTACGCCTATGAACGCGGCGGCGAATGAGACTGGCAGCAAGGCTTGTTGCGTTCCGCAAGCAGACCGCTCCGGGCATCGGATTGCTGAAATCTCGGGAAAGAGTGAACAGCAGACCGGACCGCAACCGGGGGAACTGATTTCGCTTGAAGGTGGATGGTTCACCATGGGCGCAAATGACGGCCCGCACCCTGAGGATGGTGAAGGCCCTGCGCGCCAGGTGTTCGTTGATCCGTTTTCTATCTCGGCAACCGCAGTCACCAATGCGGAGTTTGCAGAATTCGTCCGCCGCAGCGAATACAAGACCCTGGCCGAGCAGGAAGGGTGGTCATTCGTCTTTCATCTACTCGCGCCGGATGGCAGCGACAGGACCGTTTCCCATGCCCCCTGGTGGCGCCGGGTTGACGGCGCCTGCTGGTCGGCGCCTTGCGGACCGGAAAGTTCGATCGATCAGATTGCCGATCACCCCGTCGTGCACATTGCTCTGGCCGACGCGATGGCCTACGCGCGGTGGGTCGGTGTGAAGCTGCCAACCGAAGCACAATGGGAATTTGCCGCGCGCGGCGGTCTACACGGACAAGCGTTTCCCCGGGGAAACAGGTTTGAGCCCTCAGGCAAACCTGAAGCCAATATCTGGCGCGGCCGATTTCCCGATCAGCCGGATGGTTCGAACGTATCCGTGGGCACTGCCCCAAGCAGAGCTTTCCGGCCCAACGGGTTTGGCATCTACAACACCGTCGGCAATGTCTGGGAATGGACCGCTGATCGCTTCACCCGCCTTCACGGCCCACGCCCTCTTCGAAACCCCAGGGGGCCGCTTAACGGAAATCAGCAAGTCGCCAAAGGTGGCTCGTACTTGTGTCATCCATCTTACTGCTTGCGCTACCGAACATCGTCTCGCCAGGCACTGAACCCGGAGACAACGGCTGGCAATGTTGGCTTTCGTATCTCAGGGTAGAATTATCGTGCTGCCTTGATGTCCGTTCGTGGCACTCGACGGAAGAAGCTGAATGCAGTTGCGCTTTCGCTTCCATTCCGATGGTCGACGCCGCGATTTCACGTGGGTTGGGCAGAAGAGGTCGCTCGCCGTGTTGATTATCGCGTGCAAAACTCGACATCTTGGCCTGTTCCGAACCTTGGCAGCTGTCGCGCCGTCAGCAAGCGATGTTTGGCAAATGGGCGAAGATGATCCGGTTCCGAAGTGCGCCGTGATGTTGAATTTTGCGACGCGCTACATTCGCGCATAGGGTCGGCTTTTGAGCAGCCTCGATCTTCGATACCTGAAAAACCGGTCTACAATTGGAGCACAACTATGCGCACCACAATCGCAACCGATGAGCTGGCAGTGAGAGTTGGCCAAATGCCCCGGTTCCCGCTGGCGCAGCTTCCAACGCCTCTTCATCCTCTCAACAATTTGGGAGCGATTCTATCTGGCCCTCAACTCTGGATGAAGCGTGACGATCTCACCGGGCTTGAAGGTGGCGGTAACAAGACACGCAAGCTGGAATTCCTTGTCGGCGACGCGTTGAGCCAGAGATGTGACATGCTGATCACCGTAGGGGCGATCCAGTCGAACCATACGCGCCAGACGGCTGCCGCCGCGGCCAGGGCTAGTCTCAAATGCGCCCTCCTACACTGTGCCTGGACTAAAGATGCCGGCCCGAATTATCGCCAAGTCGGCAATATCCTTCTGAATCCTTCTGAGCAATCTGATGGGTGCGGAAATTTACGTCGATGAGACAGAGCGTCCGATCGAGGATCAAGGACTGTTGGACGAATTGACGATGCAACTGAGATCGCAGGGACACACTCCCTATCTGATCCCCGGCGGTGCGTCCGAGCATCCGCTTGGAAGCATGGGCTACGTCAACTGCGCAATTGAACTCGCCGATCAGATGGCGCAGCTTGGCATCAAGTTCGACTATCTCGTCCATACAACCGGCTCTAGCAGCACGCAGGCAGGGTTGATGGCGGGTTTCAAAGCGCTTGGCATAACAACAAAGGTCATCGGGGTAGCCGACGACGGCGAGACCGAGATCAAGCAAGCCCGGGTTCGCACGTTGGCCATGATGCTTTGAACGCATTGGACTTGCCCGCGCTGGTCGAAGCTCGCGATGTCGAGGTGATCGCCTCGAACGCCGCCGCCTACGGATTTGCCGACGATGCGATCAAGGACGACATTTCCCTGATGGCGACCAAGGAAGGGTTGATCGCCGATCCGGTCTATGAAGGACGGGCAGTTTGCGGCTTGCTCGACCTGAACGCGTCAGGCCGGTTCGCACAGGACGATAAATTCTACTCATGCACCTCGGCGGGTCCCCGGCCATCCACGCCTATGCAGGACAGTTCCCCGAAATTCGGCTCAAAGAACTCGACCGCGAACAGAAGTCTCGCACCGGATGGCCATCGAAAGTGCCGATCTAGACTCTTCCCCGGTCCTCACCTGAAAATCGATTGACGGCAGAAGATGGCACAAAGCGGCTTATGTGGAGCTGCTCGATTTCGTCCGACTGACCTCCGAAACTCACCGTAATCCTCAACGTTGATCTCAGATAACGTGGGCAGTTTGGCCTGACATCTTCTGGGCTCGCAGAGGGCCCAACATGGTCTGGTCTTCAACAATAGGAGAAAGACCATGAAGACAAACCATGTTCAGGTGGGTTCGAGCCTGCCGGATGCACCTTGGAACAAAGGCAAGTTGACCGGCCAGAAAGCACCTTTGCGCCCTGAACACGTCTGGGCGATCCGAACCCGTCTGCAACTCGCAAAGAAATACCGCGACCTTGCTCTCTTCAATGTGGCGATTGACAGCAAGCTGAGCGGCTGTGATGTGGTTCGGTTTTCAATGTCTCAGGTCGCTCCGAATGGATATTGCATCGAGCGAGCTATCGTCCGTCAGAAGAAGACGGGGCGACCTGTCAAGTGCGAGATGACCGAGCAGACACGTCAAGCTATCGATCAATACCTGGGTTCATTGCCAGAGAAGCCATCCGGTTATGTCTTCTCTGGAAGATCAGATAGGCGATCGCATCTCACGACGCGACAGTACGCTCGTTTGGTTTCTGAGTGGGTTGAGAGCATTGGGCTTGATGCGAGCCTCTACGGAACACATTCGCTTCGCAGAACGAAAGCGACCCTGATCTATCGACGCACCGGAAACCTTCGTGCAGTTCAGCTATTGCTTGGACACACGAAAATCCAGAGCACAGTTCGCTATCTGGCCGTCGAGATTGATGAAGCGATCGAACTTTCAGAGCAGATCGACATCTGAAGTCGAGGGCAGAGCGGAAGTTTTCCGCCCATCCATTTTGACCGCTGAGTGCCATTTTCCTCCGTTGGAAGCGATCTAGATTTGGTTTGCTCGTAAGCGAGGTGCGGAATGAGAGGGGTGCTTCGACGCTGCGTTATTGATGCAGACTTTCGTTAACCCCGGCGCCGATCTTCTGGAACTTAAGGGCTTTTGAAGAAGTGGATCAGGGAATTTGACTGGTCTGATCAATGCGATCAGTGTCTGTAACCCCTAATGACAACTGACCCTCGGGGCGGGAGACACGAATGGCCAATTCAAAACAACCAAATTTTCTTTTCATTCAAACCGATCAAATGACCGCTTTTGCGCTCAGTCACTATGGCAACCCCGTTGTGAAAACGCCGAACATAGACAGGCTCGCGGCGAACGGCGTGGTGTTTCAGAACGCCTATTGCAATAACCCGATATGCGGTTCATCCCGCTTTTCCATGATGTCCGGGCAATTGTCTTCCCGTGTCGGCGCCTATGACAACGCGGCTGAGTTTCCAGCACAGGTGCCTACGTTCGCTCATTACCTTGTCGATCTTGGTTATCAGACCTGCCTGTCTGGAAAAATGCATTTTGTGGGGCCCGACCAATTGCATGGCTTCCAGGAGCGCGTAACCACGGACATCTATCCGTCAGACTTCGGCTGGACGCCCGACTGGCTGGCCGAAGGGCATCAGCCGGCCCCATCGGGTATGTCCATGCGTTCTGTAGTGGAAGCCGGCATTTCAGAACGTTCCCTCCAGATCGACTATGATGAAGAAGCCTGCCACCAGGCAGAAGTGAAGCTCTGGGAATATGCCCGGGCAAAAGAGCGCAAACCGTTTTTCCTGGCTGTCTCCTTTACCCATCCTCACAACCCGTTCACCACCCAGTCGCGTTACTGGGACCTATATGATCATAACAAGATAAATATGCCGATTGTGCCGGCAAAGCCGGTGGAGGAACGCGACCCCTGGTCCCAGCGCTACTACTACCTGATCCGCAATGACGAACACGTGGTGTCGGACGAGGACGTGCGCATGGCGCGCCATGCCTATTACGGCATGGTCACCTATATGGACGATATGGTGGGACGGCTTTTGAAGACGCTGGAGGAGAGCGATCTGGCTGACGACACCATGGTGATCTTTACCGCAGACCACGGCGACATGCTGGGCGAGCGCGGCATGTGGTACAAGTTCAACCCTTACGAATGGTCCGTCCGTATCCCGTTGGTGATCAGCATGCCTGGCGGAACCAAGGGCGTTAAGGACAAAACCCTAGTTTCCCTCGTGGACATGCTTCCGACCTTCACAGATTTGGCGTCGGGAGGCAAACCGCCTGAACCCGTCGACCCGATCGATGGTCATAGCCTCGTGCCTCTGCTGCGTGGCCAACCTGCAAACCGGCCGGATGAAGTGATGATCGAGTTTACTGCAGAAGGTACATATGCGCCTGCACTTATCCTGCGCAAAGGGGCAATCAAGTATGTCTATTGCGAAACCGATCCGGGCATGATGTTCGATCTGGACAATGACCCCAACGAACTGAACAACCTGTGTGAAGACCCTGCATTTGTGGATATGGCCAGGGAAATGGAGGTGGATATCTTGAGCCGATGGGACCCTGTGGCCATGAAGAAGGACATTATCGCCAGCCAGCAACGGCGTCATTTCATCCAGCGGATACTCATGAAGGGCAATTCGCGGCCCTGGGATTTTCAACCTCATTTCGAGGCATCCCAGCAATACTTGCGGACCGGCAACAGCCCGACGGCAGTCAAGGGTCTTGCGCGCTATCCTGTCGTTGCGCCGAAGCCACCGGATCAGCCTCGCAAAGTGTAGTTTGGACAATAGCGGCGGCGCCAGTTGCCGATGATCAGTTGAATCTGAAAACAGGTTCAATTTTTCGATTTTCGGCCGAAAGGTGTCTTTCCCACATTCTGCTTAGACGCCACTGTGGTCAGGGCGTCGTAGAAGGTATCAAGGAAGATTTGCCGGTGATGCGTCTTGGCCTGAACCAGAGACAACTTGCGATGCAAAGTCGGTGAGCCGAACGGAACCTTGTAGAAGGCATCGATAAGATGATCCCGGATCGAGGATATTGGCAGGATGCCAACGCCCAGACCTTGCAGGATCATCAGCTGGAAAGTCTCAAGCGTGTCCAATTCCATGATCGGATCTACGGCAATCTTGCGCTGACGCAACGCTTCTTCAATGATCCGGCTGACCTCGGCGTTGCGATTGAAACTGATGTAATGGTTGTTGTTCAGGAGCTCCACATCGCTCTTGCCGGTCTGGTCATTTGCCGCCAGCACCAGCAGGAGCTCACTCAGGATTGGGCGACTCAACAACTGTTCGTCGAGCTGGCGCGGTTCGGAAACAAGCGCTGCATCCAGTTTGCCTTGGGCGACCTGCGTGCACAACTCGTCGGTGAGATTGGAGAAGACGCGCACCTGAAGCTGCCGGTAGGTCTTGCGCAGGTCCGACAGGGTCTCCGGCAGGATGAACGAAGCTCCGGGAATGGTTCCAATCCGTATTGAGCCAGAAAATTGACCAGCCACCGGCGTGGATTGCAACAGCTTATCGTAGAGCGTGACAATCTCGCGAGCCTGTTCGAGCATGAGCCGTCCGGTATTGCTCAGACGGGGCGGGCGAACCGAGCGCTCAAACAACTCAAGCTGAAGGTGTTCCTCCAGATTTTTCATCTGCATGCTGACAGCGGATTGGGTGATGCACATTTTTTCTGCAGCGGCGTGGAAACTGCCGCAATCGGCAATGGCGACGAAGGTTTTGAGGTGTCTGAGATGCATGCAACAACTTAAGTGTGTTTGAAGTGAAACATCAAGATCATAGTTTTGACTGAAGATGTTCAAAGGCTTATCTTCCGGTTCAACACACTGCCATTCGATGAAAAGCATCAGGGTTCCAAGAGGATTTAAAATCATGAAACGCCCGGAAAGAATTGATATTCCGGCGGCTTGGCGAGGAGCCGAGTTGACAGATCAACCGTCGGCCTGGACCCGATTACTGGCGGAAGATGAAATCGCCGAACTTTCAATAGCAGCTGACATATTTTTGGCAAGCGGCCGGGACCTTGGAGCCATTGATACTGCTTCCTTTCCACTCCCCTGCTTTGGCGAGGTCTTGCTGGAACTTCGAACAACATTGCAACACGGTTTGGGATTTCAGTTGTTTCGAGGTCTTCCGGTCGGCGACTGGCCGATGGAAAAGATTGCAGCCGTTTATTGCGGCATCGGTGCACATCTCGGATCTGCGCGGTCGCAGAATGCGGCTGGGCACATCCTCGGTCATGTCAAAGACGTGGGCGCCAGAGTTTCTGATCCCGGCGCGCGCATCTACCAGACGGCGGAACGCCAGTCCTTCCACACCGATAGCTGCGATGCCGTCGGATTGTTGTGTCTAAAGGAGGCTATGGAGGGTGGAGATTCCATGCTCGTCTCCACTATTACGCTCTACAATGAAATGAACGTCAGGCGTCCCGATCTTGTGGATCTGATGTTCCGCCCGTTTGCCAGAGATCGCCGGGGCGAAGTCCCGGCAGGCAAGAAGTCCTGGTATGAGATGCCGGTGCTTCATTGGCATGAAGGCCAACTAACGGGGATATATCACCGTACGTACATAGAGTCCGTTCACAGGTTACCGGATGCTCCTGAGCCAAGTGACCTGCAGGAGGAAGCCCTGGACCTGTTCGACTCGCTGGCCAGCGATCCCAATCTTCATCTCAAAATGCGTCTCGAACCGGGCGACATGCAGTTTGTTTACAATCATACGAACTTGCACGACCGCACAGCATTTCGTGATTGGCCTGAATTGGACAGGCGCCGGCACTTGTTGCGCTTGTGGCTGGCGCTGCCGTCAGATCGGCCCCTGCCGGCCGTGTTCGCGGAACGATATGGTTCCATTGAGGTTGGTAATCGCGGTGGGATCATCTGCGAAAATACACGTCCTCACGTCCCGCTCGAGCCATGACAGCCGGGCGGTCAACTGCATTTAATTTGCGGTAACCGTTATGGATTGCATCAGTTTTTATGCGCAGCAGAGCTCAGGCGCAGACTTAAGCGCCTCTGAAGTGAAACATCAATATCATTGTTTTGACTGAAGTTATTCCGGAGCCTATCGTCCGGACAATCACCCCGTCAGACGCGGTTTCGTACGATTTTCTCATACTGGAGGGTTTGAAGCCTATGACCACAGTCGATGCCAATGCCGATCTGCTTCTGCGTCAACGAGAGATCATTTCCCGAAAAGAGCTGAAACCTTACACCAAACGCAGCGATTTGCCGGGACTGATCTATTTCAGCGGCCTTCTGGCCTGCATTGGCGCAACCGGTTATCTGGTCTATCTGGCGTCCGACAAAGGCTGGCTCCTGTGGGCTGCCATGCTGGTGCACGGGATCATGCTGGGCCATCTGTTTGCCCCCTTGCATGAGTGCAGCCACGGAACCGCTTTCAAGACGCGCCGGATTAATGAAACGGTTCTATGGTTTTGCGGTATCGTCACGTTCTGGCCGCCAATTTACTTCCGCTACGATCATGCCGGCCATCACACCTACGCTCAGGTTGCAGGCAAGGATCCTGAATTTGTGCTACCGGCTCCACGCACCTTGATCGGCTACATCTATTACGTCTCCGCTGTGCACCTCTGGGTAAAAAATTTCGGTTGGATGTTCCGGCACGCGTTGGGATACATGCATCCCTTCAACCGCCAGTTTGTGCCCGACGAGGAACTGCCACGGATCTATTTTGAATCGCGCCTCTTGTTGTCGATTTATGCTGTGGTCCTGATTGTCTCGCTGGCGACCGGTTCGTGGCTCGCAGCGATCTACTGGTTTATCCCCACAATTATCGGCGTGCCGGTGGCACGGATGCTGAGAGTTGCCGACCACACCGGGTGTGAAGAAGACGCCAATTTGCGCACGTACGCACGGTCGGTCGCCACGGGTCCGATTACCCGGTTTTTCTGCTGGAATATGTCTTATCACTGCGAGCACCATCTCGCCCCGTCCGTGCCGTTCCATAAGTTACCCGGACTGCATGAAAAGGTAGGGCAGGAACTGAATCCCGTAAGCAAAGGCTATATTGCCGTTCAGTGGGAAATTTTGACTGAACACCTTTCCGGCATTTTCAAGGTCAAAGAAAGAGCGAAGTAGCACGCTTCGCTGGCTGCAACATTAAAGGACGTTGTTGATGAGTGACGGCTGGGCCTATGCCATTGAGGCAGAAGAGGTCGAAGAAGAAGACGTGATGCCTGCCGATGTGAACGGCACGGCCATTGCCATCTACAATATCGATGGCAAGTACTACGCTACCGATGACCTCTGCACGCACGGGGCCGCAAGTCTCTCAGAGGGAATTGTGATTGACGAAGTCATTGAATGCCCACTTCATCAGGGGCGCTTTTGCGTCCGCACCGGCAAAGCGTTGAGCGCGCCCGTTTCTGCGGCGGTCAAAACCTACCCGGCAAAAGTTGAAGGCGGCAAGGTGTACGTTCAGTTGGGGGATGGGTGATGGTCACCGACTGCAGAGGGCTGTCTCTGACTGGAGCTGACGTTGGGCACGCCCGCGCATTCGATGGTGTCGTGCAAGGCTTCTTTGACTACCGTCTCTCCACGTTCCCTGATCTGAAGGCGTTGTGCGAAGAATCCCCAGGCTTTGCCATGGCCAATTTGATGAAGGGTTTCCTGCTTTTGTCCATGGGCACACGAGGAACCATTCCCGCAGCCGAAGCCTGCGCTGCACAGGTTGAAGAGCAAATCGAGGTTCTGACGCCACGTGAACAGCATCACTTGCACGCGCTTAAAGCCTGGGCGCGGGGCGATACTGCCGGAGCGTGCCGCCATTGGGATGATCTTCTGTTTGCGGAACCGCTCGACCTTTTAGCGCTGAAGCTGCAGCATTTTACGTTGTTTTGGATGGGTAACTCAGCCCACATGCGCGATGCCTGCGCCCGGGTTATGCCTGCCTGGACCGAGGACACTCCGGGTTACGCGCACGTCCTGGGAATGTACGCATTCGGCCTGGAAGAAACCGGGAACTACGAGCGCGCAGAAGCCCTGGGCCGTGAGGCCAGTGAACGACATCCCGATGATCTTTGGGCAATCCATTCTGTGGCTCATGTCTATGAAATGCAAGGGCGTCTCGAAGATGGGATAGCCTGGCTGAACCAGCCCGATGACCTTTGGGAGGACCGCAATCCCTTCAAGGCGCACCTGTGGTGGCACACAGCGTTGTTTGCCTATGACAAGGGCGAGTACGCGCGGGCGCTGGAGTTGTACGACGCCACTATTTGGCCCAACGAGTCCAAGTTCTATCTTGACGTGCAAAACGCTGTGTCCATGCTGGCGCGTCTGGAATTTGCCGGGGTTGATGTGGGCGCGCGCTGGGAAGAATTGGCCACTGCCGCCGAGGATAAGGTTGGCGATCACGTCCTGATGTTCACCGAGCCCCACTACGCCATGGCGTTTGGACGGACAGGCCGGTTTGACCTGGTTGACACCCAGCTCGCCTCCTTGCGGGAAATAGCAGAAAACGCGGATGTCTCAAATTTTGACACGGTCGAAGGTGTCACCGCACCTCTATGTGAATCGATGCGCGATTTCTATCGTGGAGATTACGAACAGTCTTCGAGCCGCATGATGCCCATCCGTTATGCACACCAGCCGGTTGGCGGTAGCCATGCACAGCGGGATATTTTTGCACTTTACCTGATTGACGCTGCAGATCGGTCCGGCAACGGCCGTTTGGCTCGATCGCTGCTTGCTGAACGGCTGGCAAAACATCCGAACCATCACGCAAGCTGGGATCGCTATGCCACGCTTTGTGACCAAATGGGAGACGCATCAGCTGCCGCATCTGCGCGGGCAGAGCTAAGCCGCATTGCAGGTCATGTCTGATATGGCGCTCGGCACAGCCACGGTCGCGAACAATGGCAATGTGCGCTTCGGATTTGGCGCCCTCAATGAACTCGGCAGTGGATTGAGTGAACTGCAGATTTGCCGCCCCCTCATCTGCACTGACACGGGGATCGTGGAAGCCGGATTGCTTGATGCGCTATCAGAAGCGCTGCCTCCGCAGATTGAACTGCAAATCTTCAGCGAAACACCAGCCAATCCGACTGAGGCGGCGGTTAATGCAGGCGCTGCGCTTTATCAGGAAAGCGGGCGGGATGGGATCATCGCGTTTGGCGGCGGTTCCTCGCTGGATCTCGGTAAGGCTGTCGCCTTGCGGGTCACGCATGACGGCCCGCTGGCGGATTACACCACGCAAAACGGCGGCGCTGGCAAAATCGGTCCAGTGGTCCCGCTGATAGCAATTCCAACCACTGCTGGAACCGGCAGTGAAGTCGCCCGGGCGAGCGTTCTGATCCTGGAGAATGGCGAAAAGCGCATCATTGCCAGTCCGCAATTGATCCCCAAACTGGCCCTGCTCGATCCGGAACTCACTTTGCGTTTGCCGACTGGCCTTACGGCGGCAACCGGTATGGATGCAGTGACCCATTGCATCGAAGCCGTACTTTCCCCGGTGATTAATCCGCCTGCAGAAGCCATTGGACTGGATGGGATGGAACGCGCCATTTCAGGAAAGATGCTGATACGAGCTGTGCAGAATGAGGCAGACAGGGATGCCCGGTGGAACATGCTGATGGTCTCGACAGAAGGCGCCATGGCCTTTTCAAAAGGACTTGGCGCCGTCCACGCCATGAGCCATGCGTGCGGCAAAGACCAGACCTTACGCCTCCATCACGGCACCCTCAACGCAGTGTTGTTGCCGCTCGTTCTGCGGCATAACTATGGGTCAGCAATAGACAAATACCGCCGTCTTGCCCGGGCCATGGGGTTGCAGCAGGACGCAGACATTGCTGAAGCGATCGAGCGGCTGAACGGCACTCTTGGTTTTCCCGCTAATCTTTCTGAAATGGGCATCACGGCCGACATGATCCCGGATCTCGCAGCACATGCGGCAATCGACATGTGCACTGCCACCAATCCGGCCCACCTGGATCAAACAGGCTATGAACGCCTCTTTGAGCAGGCTTTGGCAACTTGAAGGAAGGTCGGGAAATGACTGAACCGGTGTTCTTGCACTACGACCGCGAAGCCCTCGACCGGGAGTACTTCATTCGCGGGCGGGTGCCGGAGTGGGATGACAAGGTCAGCCAGTTCCAGGCTTGGAGCGAGAGCCGCAGGGCTGAAGGAAGATGCGATTTGGATGTTTCCTATGGGTCAGGCGAACGCCAAACCCTCGACATCTTCCAACCCGGCAACACGCCACCGTCCGCGGCGCCGGTTCTGGTTTTTGTGCATGGCGGCTACTGGCGCATGCTCGACAAGAGCGCCTTTAGCTATGTTGCCAACGGCTTTCAAGAGAGTGGCGCGATCTGCGTGGTTTTGAACTATCGCCTGCTTCCGGATGCGCCGTTCGGCGGGATCGTTGAGGACGTGCAAAGTGCGGTTCAGTGGGTCGGCGATAGCATCGCAAACCACGGCGGAGATCCAGGCCGCGTTTGCGTTTGTGGCCATTCAGCCGGCGCGCAGCTGGCTGGGCTGGCCGCCTCTTGTGCTTCCGGTATCCGCGGTTTCGCCGGCATTTCAGGAGTGTACGATTTGCGCCCAGTGCAGGCATGCTTCTTGAACGACATTGGTTTTCTGGATGATGAGCTCGTTGAACGTTACGGCAGGGATACGATCAAACCCACATCAGCCTGCCAGGGCTTTTTCGCGTACGGTACGGATGAGGGACCCGAATTCGAAAGGCAAACGCGCGAGCAAGCCGAGTTGTGGCAAGCATCGGGCAATGAGTCTGCCGTCATCCCACTAAGTGGGCTCAATCACGCGACGACTGCCGAATGCCTCAATGATCCAAGTCACGACCTCTGCCTCCAGATCAACGCAATGGTTTCCAAAGGTGTGAGTTAATTGACCAGGCTGACAGACATTTTCCGTCAATCAGGGACAGAATAGTGCACTCGTTCCACCTGTTCGATCGCCGGCAGGAACTTTTCGGCGTGCGCCAAGTGTTCGGGGTGTTCGCGGTAAGCTCTCCAGTCTTCGGCACTTTCAAAGTCGATTACCAAAGCATAGTCCAGTGTGGTTTCTTCCAGGCCAAGATCTGGACCGAACTCGAAACGTAGAAGGCCCGGCACCACATCAACGAGCCTGGCGAAACTCTCTCCCAGCGCGCGGATATCGTCCGCGGTTGTGTCATCCTTAAACCTGAGCAGTGTAATCTGGCGAACGGCCATTGATCCGATTCTCCTACTCGATCGCCGTGCGTACACGCATTTCAACCAGACCGGTTGTCATGAGAGACGGTTCTGGTTTCGTCTTCACCTCGATGAATGCAGGAGCATCCTGTGCCCAGGCCCGCTGAAGGGCGCTTTCCACGCCGCCGGATTCGGCGACCAGTTCTGCGTGCGCACCAGCGGCTTGGAAGATCTTGTAGTAGTCTATTTCCCGCAGAGAGGTTCCGATTTCCCGGCCCCACATCTCTTTTTGCTGGTTTTTGATCATGCCCCACTGCGCATTGTTGGCCACAACAACTGTTACGGCAGCGCCGCGGTCGATTGCGGTCTCCAGCGGGGTCAGGCCAGGTGCCAGTCCTAGCGAGCCATCGCCCGTGATCAGCACAATCCGGGAATCCGGTTTCGCCATCTTGACTGCTGTTGCGAAGGCCGGGCCAGTGCCCATCTGCTCCCAGGGGCCAGGGGCGATGATCCCGGCGATCTTCCGTCCTTCCATCACCCAGGCATTCAGCGCCACTTCACACCAGCAGGCAATGTCGCCCCCGTCGACCACGAGATAGTCCTCTTCTCCAAGGGTCATCAACACATCAAAACACATGCGCATAGGATGCATGGGCATGCTGTCGTCATCGAGATGTATGCGGAGATCATCGACACTCTCGCTTCGGCGCTGGCGAAGACGGCTGACCCAATCGGTGCTGTCCGGATTGACATTCCCATTGCCGAGCAACGCCTGCACGAACATCCTGATGTCGCAGCAGATGCGCTCTTCGGCCAGCATGTTGTTGCTGAGCTCACGCGCGGTAGAGTTCACCGTAATCAGCTTTGTGTCTTTGCCGATGAGCGGCGCTTCTCCAAAATTTACAGGGAAATCCAGTTGCCCTCCCAACATCAGGATGATATCGGCCTCTTCGCCGATGAGCCGGGAGCAAGGGTTCTGGTGATAATCCAGCAGACCCAGATGCATGGAATGGGACATGTTCATGGGCTTGATGTGCGTGAACGGTGTGAAAAGCGGGATATTGCTGGTTTCAGTAAACGCCTCCAGTTCCTTTTCGGCATGACAATACCAGACCCCGCCACCGGCAAGGATCACCGGTTTTTTCGCCGCGTTCAAAGCGTCTTCGACCAGCGCAATATCTGCCGGGTTCGGGCAGGGCTGATGCACTTTCTTGCGCGAAGGGTCGAACGTCCGGCTAGCGGGTTTTGGGCTTTCATCGATTTTTCCGGTGAACAAAAAATTGGTTGGCACGGTCAATTGTACGGGCCCGGTAGGCTGGTTGCAGGCGATATCGTAAGCCTTGTCGAAGAACCAGGCGATCCGGCTCGCATCATTCACTTCGATGGCATACTTCGTCATGCACCTCACCACTTCCGCCTGGGGCAACTCCTTAAACCCCTTGTTGTCGAAATTATTTGTGTTGGAAGAGATGCCGATGAAGATGACAGGATCTCCGGCAAAGTAGGCTTCCGCGACGGCCGAAACATAGTTGGTGAACCCGCTCGGCTCAGCAAGGCACACATTGACTTCTCGATTGAGCCGCGCCGTGGCGGCTGCCATGAAGCCTGCCTCCATTTCGTTGCGCACGGAGACGATGTCGATACCAAGATCCAGACAGGCAATCGTCACCGGATTGATGAAGCCGCCGCACAGAGAAAAGATACGGTTGATCCCCTTGTCTTTAAGCGCGCGCGCCAGCATATGGCCGCCGGTGATCTTGCCATCTTCGGTTTTGCTAATGTCTTTCATGTGTCCAAACTCATGTGTCCTGGCGTTTTCCTTGAATAATCCTGTCCAAAATCATTGCGATGAAGAGAATGGCGAAACCGGCCAGAATGCCCTGTCCCACCGATGCATATTGAAGGGCCTCCAGAACATCTTCACCGAGGCCTTTGGCGCCAATCAGCGAAGCGACCACCACCGTCAGCAGGCTCAGCAGGATTGTCTGGTTCATGCCGGTCCGGATTGAGGGTGCTGCCAGAGGAAGATCAACGCGTGTCAACAGATACCAGTTGGTCGCACCGTAAGCGATTGCAGCTTCACGCACAGAAGCCGGCACCCCTTGCAAGCCAAGCACTGTCAGCCTGACGACCGGCGGGGTGCCGAAGATAAAACAAGTCACGACCGCCGAGGGTTTGCCAGTCCCGAAAAAAGCAATGATCGGGATCATGTAAACAAACGCCGGCATGGTTTGTTGAAAGTCCAGCATGGGCCGGATGAAGGCATAAACCTTGGGGCGCCGGGCACAGAACACCCCCAGCGGGATACCAAAACTGATGCTGATGCAGGCAGCAGTGCCCAGCAGGGCAAGCGTCTGCATGGACAGTTCCCACAGCCCCACAACACCCATGTAGCAAAGGAAAGCACCGGAGAAAATTGCCGCGCGGGGACCGGCCGTCAGGGATGTGAGAGCCACGACGAATGCGATCACAACCATCCACGGCGTTTTGACGAATACAATTTCCTGCGCATCCAGAACAGTTTTGATGGTTCGGCTGATGGCGTTGAAGAAAACTTCCCCGCCCGTCGTGATATAATCGAAGAAAGTCTCAATTCCACCAATAGCGCCCAGCCTATGGTCCGGGTTCGTCGGAAAATCGGCTAACATTGGATACTTGCCCGGTGCAGCAAACTGCACAGCAGTCGCTGCGTAAACAACGATGGCAAACGCAACGGCAAAGAAGACGCGTTGGGGCTGGATCTGAGCGTTGCCGATGCGATCTGACAACCACTCAGAATAGCGTCTTTCCAACACGGTATTGGCCAGCACACCCTGAGCGATCTTGACAACCAAAAGGATAGCGATCCCTAACAAAATCAGCCAGATGCGCGACGCCTCTGCGGCCAATACGTCGTCGCGAATGTTTTGGAGGATGTTCTCCAGGCTCGCGATATTGTTCTTGAAAGAATCCAGTTTCTCCTGACCACTCTGGATCGCCTTTTCCAGCTGATTTTGCCGGATTTTGAGCTGAAGTTCGATGGTCTTGACCCTGGATGTCAGATCGGACGTGAGGTCGCCAAATGCTCCTCGGACGATCTGAACGAGTCCAATGATTTCAAGGATTATGAATGCAAGCGCCCAGTTCCAAAGGCCACGCATGGCAAACCAGACCGAGCCGAGCAGGGCAGCAGCAGCATTAAACGTCCAGGTCAGACCTGCGGTGCTGCCAACCAGCGCAAACTGCTCCTTGTAATAGGGCGCTTTCGGGCCAACAAAGTCGGTGATCAGCTGTTCGCGATCGTCTGGGTCTTCCCCGGCGGTATCATTCTGTGTGTTCACGATGTTTCGGTCCCCTCAATGACAGCGTTGAGCAACGCTGATCGGGTGATGACGCCGACACGTTTCCCGTCTGGATCCTGAACCGCCAGAGGCTGGTCTGACTTGGCGGCCGCGGCCAGAATTTCACCCAGATGTTCATCCTCATTGAAGGTCTGTGCGTCCTTCGCCAAGGCGCCGTTCTCCTTCTCGAACGTCGTTATGGGCTCCATTACTGCGTGGGCCCGCACGACTTTAAGGCGGGAGATCCCGGCGACGAAATCTGCCACATAGTCATCTGCCGGATGCATGACAATCTGCTCCGCAGTGCCAGTCTGCACGACCCTTCCATCGCGCATGATTGCAATGCGATGACCAATCCGGACTGCCTCATCAAGGTCATGTGTAATGAAGACGGTGGTCTTGTTCATGACTTTGGCCAGCTGCATGAACTCATCCTGCAATTGCCGACGAATGAGAGGGTCTAGAGCGCTGAACGGCTCATCCATCAGCAGTATTTCAGAATCGACCGCGATGGCCCGCGCCAAACCGACACGCTGTTGCATGCCGCCGGACAGCTCGTGCGCAAACTTGTTGCTCCAGCCCGTCAACTCCACCTGAGCCAGGGCTTTTTCCGCAATCTTCATCCGCTTGTTCTTTGGCAATCCGCGTATTTCAAGCGGCAACGCAACATTGTCGATCACCGAGCGATGAGGCATCAGGGCGAAGTTCTGGAACACCATTGAAATGTGCTCGTTGCGGTAGGTCCTCAGCTCTGCGGGATTGAGCGACAGCATGTCCCGGCCATTAACCTTTATTTTGCCGGCTGTTGGCTCCAGCAACCGGTTGATGTGGCGGACGAGGGTGGATTTGCCACTGCCGGACAGACCCATGACACAGAATATTTCTCCGCGCTCGATCTGCAAACTGACGTTTGCCACGCCAATCACACAATCATATTTGTCGAGGGCTTCTGTCTTGCTTATCCCGTTTTCGCGGATGTCGGACATTGCATCCGTTGCCCGGTCGCCGAAAATTTTCCAGACACCTTCGATTTCGATGGCCGGACCACCATTCGGTTTCAAGCTGTTTTCAGGCATAGTCATTGGCCAAAAACTCCGCGCACCGCTCACCAATCATTATGCAGGGCACATTTGTGTTAGAGGAGACAAGGTGCGGCATAATTGAACCATCTGCAATCCGCAGGCCCACAACGCCGTGAACCTTTAATTGGCTATCGACAATGGCAAACGGATCCTGCCCCATCCGGCATGTGCCGACCGAGTGCCAACAGGTCTGGCCAGAGGTTCTTGCATAGTCCAGCAATTCGTCATCGTCCCCGACCTCTGGGCCAGGCCGGACCTCCCGAACGATTAAGCGCTGAAGAGCTGGCTGCGATGCAAGTTTGCGCAGCATCTGGAGGCCTTTCACGGCGGCAGTCTGGTCTTCTGTTTCCTGCAAGTAATTGGCGTGGATAATTGGTGGATCATCAGGGCTGGCGCTGCGAATGTGGACGGAGCCGTGTGATTTCGGATGCAACTGAAACACATTCAACGCAAAGCCGGAAAATGGATCTACGCCTAAGCCTTTCGCCATCGCGAAACGGTCTCCGCCGGTCACGTGGGCCAGCTGGATTTTCATATCCGGGCTTCGAAGACCCGGGTTTGTTTTTAAGTAGGCATGCGTACTGACAGTAGGCGTTGTCATTAGACCGCGCCGGAAAAGCAAATAGCTCAGCGCGGCCTTGGCCCCGTGCCAATGACTGTTCAGCAGGTCATTGACTGTGACCGCGCCGGAACATTCATAACTTGTCCGCAAGTTCACATGGTCCTGCAATCCGGCACCGACACCGGGCATTTTTGCCGTCGGCTCAATTCCAAGATTTTTTAACCGCGCTGGATCGCCCGCGCCTGAGCGCTCAAGGATCTGAGGGGTACACAGAGCTCCTGCACACAAGATGACCTCGCGTCCCGCCAGGACGGTCTGTTCTTCGGCTTTGGGTCCGGCATTTGTCTTTGAGAACTTCACCCCTGCAACCCGGTTCCCTTCGAAAACGAGTTTACTCATCATCGCATGCGTTTCGACGGTCAGGTTTGTCCGTGATCTGGCGGATCGCAGATAACCGGCTTCGGTGCTGCACCGCCGGCCGGATGATTGCGACATCTGCATGAGTGAGACGCCTTCGCTGCATCCTGCGTTGTAGTCCGCCACTGACTTGATGCCCAATGCCTTGCAGGACGAAGAGAATGCTTCTGTCAGTGCATCGTGATGGCGCAGGTCTATGACGTCGATGGGACCCCCTTGACCGCGAACATGCGGATCGCCGCCAATGCGATTTTCCATGCGCTTCAGGGCCGGGAGAACATCTTCGTAGCCCCAGCCTGGACAGCCACTGTCACACCAGTCATCGTATTCGCTCCGGTCGCCGCGGACGTACACCATACCGTTGACACAACTTGAGCCGCCCAACAATTTGCCGCGCGGCCAGTAGTGGCGTTGGCCCTTCATTGACTGGTCAGGCTCGGTTTGAAACGGCCAGAGAAGCTCGTGCTTTGCCAGTAGCCGGCCAATCCCGATCGGAATGCTTATCCATTTGTCTTGAGCCTCGCCCCCGGCTTCAAGCAGCAGAACAGAAAACTTGCTGTGCTCGCTAAGACGGGCGGCGACGGCACAGCCTGCAGATCCGGCACCGACAACCACAAAATCATACACAGTTCTCATTTAAGACACAGAGCACCTGTCACCGGAGAGAAATGGGCGCAAGGTCAGACCTTGCGCCCGGCATTTTCCTCAAGGATGTGTAGAGCGGTTATAGACCGAGCCAACTGTTTACCTTTGCCTCGTTCGCCTTGATCCAGGCGGCGGCAACATCTTCTGGTTTTTTCTTCAGCGACCCGACCTCATAGGCCCACTGCGAAACAGTGTCCGTATCAAGTTTAACGTTGGCCAGAAACGAGGTCACAATCGGAAGCCGCTCTTCAAGAGCTTTTGACCAGACGATGTGCACAGCTTTCGGGGCACTGGCGCAAGTGATCTTGGATTTCTCGAACCAGTCTGGATCGTCCTGCTGTCGCAATTGCTTATGGCACGACGAATCGTATGGCGGCTCTTCCAGCTGCACCACATCATATTGCTTCCAAACGCCGTCAGGCTTCCAGCAATAGCCGGCATAGCCCGCCTTCTTTTTTGTTGCAGCGGAGAGGTTTCCATAATGTACAGCAGCGTCGTGCCGTGTCTCACTATTGAAAGCAAGAAGGCCGTAATCGCGAACTTTGATGCTGTTTTCGTTTGTGGCTATCCAGCCGGGCTTACCAACCCAGATTTCCCCTTTGCCGTCGCCGTCGGAGTCCAGTTGTGCGGCGACTTCCGGCCGGGCAAGGTCCGTAATGTGCTTCAGATTGTTGGCTTCAGCAAAGTAGCGCGGCACGCAGAAGCCGCTTGAAGCAACATAGGGTTTCTTGCTGACAGATATCGATTTCTTCTCGTTGGCATATTTTTGAACTAGGGCCTTTTGGTTCGGCAACCACGCTTCCACGTGGAAATCCACCTCGCCCTTCCCACGATCCATGGCAGCATAGAAAACGGCGTTGTTGCCGGGCAATTTACCAACCTCTAAACCCAGCTTGTTTTCCAGAATGTTTTTCATCACATGCAACGTTGCTTGCGCAGATGGATATTTGAATTCCGCGATTGTCACCTTGTCAGCAGCGGATGCGGGTGCAACTGACATCATGAGCGCAGCAACTGCGGCGGCTCCCAGACATGGGGTTTTGAACTTCAAATTCATTGGTTTCCTCCCAATTGTAAACAAACGTAGATGAGAAACAGGCCGGGATCGTTGTGTTGTTGTTCTCTGTTTCTCCGGCACCGTCAGTGCGGGACTTTTCCTTGGCACGTGTATCTTCTGGCCGCATCTTCGCAAACACAAATGAATATCCCTGCGATCTTCTTCAAACTGACTGAAGATGTCGGCCCAACTTGTGACGCGATGCACTCCTTTCCGGCCCGATACCTGATCTGCTGTTTCGGAGCCATGCTGGATTTTATCGGCGAAAGTGATATAGCTACAATGGCACGTTGATGAATATATATCATAACATATAAGTTATAGCTCATGGAGCTGACATACAGGTGACTTGAGGCAATTTTGGCGATTGCTGAAAAGGGCAGCGTGTCTGCCGCGGCGGGAGCACTGTCGATCTCTCAGCCCGCGCTAAGCCGAATGTCGAGCCAGAGCGAACGGGCGCTTGGGGTGCGGTTGTTTGAAAGAACCGGCCGCGGCGTTGTCCTTACGGCGGCGGGTCGCCAATTCTGCGAGCATGCCGAAGAAGTCGTTCATCGGCACAACTTCATCCGGCACGATCTGAAGGACCTGGACGGGCAGCTTGCGGGATCAGTGGGCATTGCGGTCCCCGAAAGTGTGGCGCGCGTCCTTTTCGTTCCCCTGGTTAGGCGCTTCAAGCACATGCATCCCAATCTCACTTTGAGGGTGACGACTTCTCTGACCGGCAACATTCCCGATTTGATCAAAGCCGACACCGCAGATGTGGGTGTGGTGACAGACATAAATTGATTGGCGGGACTGCCAACAAAACCACTGGTGACCGAACAACTGCATGTAATTGGACCTGCCGGGTCTCTGGCCAAGTGGGGCGATGTTATCCCACTGGCCGAAGCTGCCTCGCTGCCCCTTTTGTTACCTGCAACCGATGAGACGAGGATTATCATCGACGATGCACTCGCGGCACTTGGACTTGTGCCTCAAATTGCCTACGAGTGGACTCACCTTTCGGCCTGCTCGATCTGGTAAGCCAACATGAAGGCTTCGCTGTTCTTGTCTATCCAATCGTACACAAATCCGTGACAGAAGGAGAACTGACGGCCCTGCCCATCACAGACCCTTTCATTGAGCGAAATCTTTCCACCGTGCCGCCTGTCAACCGGCCGGTCACGAAGGCAATGCGAGAGATAGAAAGAGAAATTACTGCACTTGCCAAAGACTATAAGGACAAAGCGAAGTGGCATATGCGGGCGGGTACTCTCGCATGACATCCTCTTGGCACGCATGCGGCTCGGCATGGTCTGGTCTTCAACAACAGGAGAAAGACCATGACTGTAGAGTTTGACCAAACCACCACGATTACACCAGATGCACCATGAAAAGGGACAAGTTGACCGGTCAGAAAGCACCGCTGCGCCCGAAGCATGTCTGGGCCATCCGAACTCGCCTGCAACTCGCAAGGAAGTATCGCAACCTCGCTCTCTTCAATGTCGCCATCGATAGTAAGCTGAGAGGCTGTGATGTCGTTCGACTTTCAATGTCCAAGGTCGCTATGAACGGTTACTGCATCGAGAGAGCCATTGTCCGCCAGAAGAAGACGGGACGACCCGTCAAGTTCGAGATGGCTGAGCAGACGCGCCAAGCGATCGATCAATACCTGGCATCGCTTTCAGACAAACCGACCGGCTACGTATGCGCCGGTCGCTCGGATCGAGGTTCACATCTGACCACGCGACAATATGCCCGGCTGGTTTCCGAATGGGTCGAAAGCATCGGACTTGATCCGAGCTTTTATGGAACGCACTCGCTGCGAAGGACCAAGGCGACGCCAATTTACCGCCGCACCGGAAACCTTCGAGCGGCTCAGTTGCTGCTCGGACACATGAAGATTGAAAGCACGGATCGCTATCTGGGTGTCAAGATTGATGAAGCAATCGAACTTTCTGAACAGATCGACATCTGACCTAGAAGGACGAACGGAAACAATCCGCCCACCCCTTTTCGACAATTGTGTGCCAAAAGCCGAAATGGATACATTGTTCACGAGAAAATCATATGTTCAGTTACCGGAACCGCCGCTGAATTCTATCTCTCTCGATCAAATTCGAGATAAGGTTTTTTTATCCGATGCTTGGATCGCTTCCGATTTGTTTCAAGCACGTTGATTTGTGACCTGACGATCATGGCGATGTATTTCCGGTCATGGTGGTGGTAGCATTCGGGACAGCATCGGATATGCTGCAAAGATTGGATTTGCTAAAAACTCTGAAACGCCAATAACGCGATCAGCTTCAGCAGTGACCTTGCGTGCTTTTCTCATACATCAAACTCGTTTGATTTTCAGTTTTGCCTATACGCTGATGCCCAATTCTTCCTGCCGCCTTCTGCTCCAGGCCTGGGTCATCCGGTCGGCGATGATGGCAATAATTGCCATGCCGATTCCAGCGATCATGCCGACGCCGAAATCGCCGTCGCTCAGCCCGATATAGACGGTTTGTCCAAGACCGTTTGTGCCAACCAATGCAGCTATCACCAGCATGGCGATGCCGAACATGATGGTTTGATTCAGGCCCAACATCATGACTGGCAATGCCAGAGGTATCTTCACCTGCCACAGCAATTGGCGCGGCGTGCAGCCAACCATGGTGGCCGCTTCGATGACATTTTCCGGCAGGTTTCTGAGGCCATGCTCTGCATAACGGATCGCGGGAACAAAGGCATAGGCTATGATTGCCAGAAGAGCCGTGAATTCGCCGATCTTGAAGACCATTACGAATGGAATGAGGATCACGAACAGCGGCATGGTCTGCATGGTGTCGTTTATGGGTCTCACAAATGCAGAAACGCGGTCACTATGAGCGGCCCCGATGCCAACGCTTGTTCCAAAAACAAATGAGGTCACCACGGCGATGCCGCACACATAGACTGACAACATGGCCTGAGGCCAAACGCCGGTGACCACGAGGAAACCGAGACCAAGCAAGATTCCGATTGCAAGTCGCACCCCGCCAATCTTCCAGCCGGCCACGGCATAAATGAGCAACAAGGCCGGCCACGGCATATTGGTAAGGCCGAAATAGAAGAAGATCGCAAACAACAGAACCGCGACCCCAATCTGATTGTTCCAGCGATGCCCGCACCAGGCGGCGAGCGCGATCATGATCACAGTATACCCAATGGAGTGGGCCAGCGTGAGCTGGAAACCCCAGGTGAACGGGCTGACGGCCTGCTGAAGACCGATCTTTGTGGGCAACATCACGTAGAAGAAGGCAAACTTTTTGATCGCCTCAATTTCCGCTCTGAAATTGACCACGATATATGTCAGGGCATCGTTCATCGCCTGTGCCGGATTCACCCGCAATTCTCGCGGCCATTCGTTCAGTATAGAGATGACCTGTGAGGCGAGAAAGAAGACCGCGGCGCCGGCGGCAGCGATCACCCAATAGCGATGTCGCTGGAAGAAGTTTTTGTCTTCAGGATCGAATTCGCCGGAATGCACCGCGAGGCCAGCGGTGATACGGTCCATAATCATGGCCATGAGTGCAATGACGATCCCGGCCAGAACGCTCTCACCGAACTGGGCTTTGCGTATGGTTGAAAGGACTTCCCATCCAATGTCCGCTGTGCCGCCAATAATAGAGGCAATGATGACCATGCTGAGCGAGGCCATGGTAGCCTGGTTGACACCCAGAAGGATTTGTCGGCGGGCGGTTGGCACCCTGACTTGCCAAAAGAGTTGGGAAGGAGTTGCACCGGACATAAGACCGGATTCGATCACTTCAGCCGAGACACCTCGCAGGCCCACAATCGTGTTTCGTACCATAGGCGGGAACGAATAGAGCAGACTGGCAATCAAACCGACCGTTGCACCAAATCCGAACAACATGAGAATGGGCAGCAGGTAGGCAAAAGCGGGGACGGTCTGCAAAACGTCCAGAGTCGGCATGATGATGCGCTCGGCGCGGTCTGAGAAGAATCCCCAAACACCCACCACAAAACCGATAAACAATGCCATCGGAACTGACAAGGCCACAAGGGAGAGCGAATTCATGGTTGGGGCCCAGTATCCGCCAATCACCATGTAAAGTGTTGCAGCAAACGTGAACAAGGCGAGGCGCCAACCGGATGCAGCATAGGAAACTACGCAAAACAAGAACACGCTGACTGACCATGGCAGTGCGTGCAGCACAGCTTGGATGCCTTTCATTGGCCATTCCAACAGCCAGGAAATCCCCCTGAAGAGCCAACCAAAGGTCGCAATGAACCATGCCATTGCGGCATTCATCCAGTCTGATAGTGGAACGATCAGTTCATCGGGATATTTCTTCATCCAGGTGATGTCGCCCTGAATGGCGAGGCAGAGGAGAGTGACGGCGATAACGCCGAACCAATGGATCAATCCCCGGTCAATTTTTATCGGCATGGTGGATCAATCCTCCACCTGGGCCTGATCGGATGCCGCGCCGGAGGCCAATGCTGCGATCACACCTTGAGCTGTAACCGCACCAAGAATTGACCCATCATTTGCTTCAACGATAAGACCATCCTTATGATCAACCAGTTGTGGCAACAGATGCTCCAGCAAAGTATCGCCTGAAATGCGCCCCTTACCCTTCGCCGAACCCTTTTGTTTTTCGACGATATCTGCCGCCTGCAAGATCCGGCCCCACGGCACATCCTTCGTGAAGTCGCGCACATAATCATCAACCGGGTTCATGATCAGTTCTACAGGACTGCCGATTTGAACGATGGCCCCATCGCGCATGATTGCCATTCTGTCAGCAATCCTCAACGCTTCGTGGACATCGTGGGTAATGAAGACAATCGACTTATGCAGCACCGACTGAATGCGGAGGAATTCATCCTGCATCTGCTTGCGGATCAGGGGATCCAGCGCGGAGAAGGGTTCATCCAGGAACCAGACGTCCGGTTCCACGGCGAGCGAGCGGGAAATGCCAACCCGTTGCTGTTGGCCGCCGGAAAGCTCTTTGGGAAAATTAGACCCGCGCCCCTGGAGCCCAACAAGTTCCACGACGCGGCCAGCGCGCTCATAGCGTTCGCTTTGCCCAATACCCTGCAGCTTCAAAGGAAAGGCAATATTATCGATAACGTTGAGATGCGGCAGCAACCCAAAACTTTGAAACACCATGCCCATTTTGTGGCGGCGGATCTCGATGAGCTCGTCATCGTTTTTTTTCAACAGGTCCTCGCCATCGAGCAAAACTTCTCCTGCGGTTGGTTCAACCAGCCGCGACAGGCATCGAACAATGGTCGACTTGCCGGAACCCGAAAGCCCCATGATGACGAAGATTTCACCCACATGGACGTCGAAACTCACATCCGCGTTGGCGACGATGTGATCTTGCTTTCGTATGAGGTCGGCATGTGCATCTGGGTCGGCCAATTTGCCATCAGAATTCTTGAAAAACTGATCGGGCGCATCGCCGTAGATTTTCCATACATTGCGGCACGACAGTTTGATCTTCCCTGCCGCCGAGTTTTTGGATGTCATACCGCCCATCTCTCATTGCTGCCCGTCTCAGTCTCATAATTTTTGCAAAATTCACGGGCGGCGTAAACGTTATAGAAACAGCAAGGGCGGCAGTGATTGCACCGCCGCCCTCGGTAAAATTCAACAGGTCAAACGCCTACTTCATCGCAGCATCGATCCAGGGTTGCCATCTGTCCTTATTGTTGGCAATCCATTCGTCGACCACTTCCTGCAGCGGGCGCTTTTTGTTGTCGACCTCGAGAATGGCATTGTTCTCGTCTTCGTTGGTCAGCGTGAACGACTTCATGAACTTGTGGGCACCTGGCCATTTGTCCTTGAAGCCCTTCCACGCCACCTTGTGGACGCGAGCCTGTTGGAAACCGCATGCGGTGTCCTTTTTTTGCTTCTCTTCGACACACTCGCCTTCCACTTTATTCCACTTCACCCAGTTGAACTTGTGTGCAGCGAAAATCCAGTGTGGTTGCCAAAACATCATGATGATGGGCTGCTTGGTGGCGTAGGCGGATTTAAGTTCGGCGACCATTGCCCCTTCACTGCCGCCCGCAATGGCCTGGAACGGCAGATCGATGCCGGCCACCACGGCTTTGGAACGCGTTCCCCAGTCAGCCGGGTATGTGATCAAGCGGCCCTTCGGGAAAGTGTCTGCTGCGGCAAATGCCTGCGCGCAATCGTAAAGCGCCTTGTAGTTCGGCAAACCTGGGCACTTCTCTTCCATGTAAGGCGGATAAATCCAGCCTTCCTGTGGCTCCAGGCCAAGATCCCCGAGGACATCGATATCACCCTTTTTCACCAGGCCCGGATAAAGATCACCAACGTTGTTGGTCCAGACTTCCGTTTGAACATGCAGGTTGCCTTGGGCAATACCTGGATGCTGAGGCAGGGCGCCGGCTGTCACATATTCCACATTGTAGCCCATTTTTTTCAGAAGGCCGCCCGCGATGTATGTCGAAATATGCTGCCCGGTCCAGTCGTTGACGATGACCTTGATGGGGTCTTTCGACTCAGGAACGTTTCCCGCGATCGCTGTGCTGACTGCCGCGCCGAGTGCCAGAGCACCGGCCGCGACGGCAGCTATAAATTTCGTTTTCATAGTTTATCCACTCCCTTGAGTCTGTGGTCTGTAGCTCCAGATCTGAAAGATTCAACACATGTCAATTGATCCCACAAATGAGTGTTGGCCGGGTCGTCCAGTTCTCTAACAGATCTTCGGTTCAGACCTAACCTCAATCCTGCCATGGATTCAAACTGAATATTGCCACGGGTGTCGTCAAAACTGTATGATTTTCGGCAAGATTGAAGGCTGAGCAAGTGCCAGTCAAGCCCAAAGAGACGATTGTGAGGTCAGGAGGCAAGGTCGGGTCGCGAGTTTTTAATAATTTAAATTCAGTCGCTTATGAAATATTAGACCCAGGATATTCGCAATTGTGACCTGAGGGTGCAACAACATCAGGCTTGTTTTGGTCTCGAGCAATCAATTGGATCGTTAAGATTTTCTAACTGTTATGAATAGATCAAATGACTCCAGATATCTGGCATAGCATCGTAATCGGTGCCAATGACAACGACGGCATTACATGTGTGACCATTCAGGAAAGTTGCGCTTATGAACTGGCAAGAACCATCAGATCTGAATAATACCGTTCGGGTGAGCGCAAGGCGCTTTGATGAATCTCCCTATGTTGATCGCTACCAAAGCGACGAAACGGTACGCGGAGTCTATGCCGGCCGCTTTTTTCCCGTGTTCAACGGTGAAGATCCGCTTCAGAAATACTGGGTTATGCGGCGCAAGGCGGTTCTCTTCGACGTTCCGGAGAAACCGGTCGAAATCTCCGGACCAGATGCCGTAGCATTTTTGGAGCGTGTCTTTGCGCGAAAGATCTCCACGCTGAAGGAAGGAAGGGGGCGGTATACCATTGCCTGCACACCTCAGGGCGGCGTGTTCATGGACGGCGTTTTGTTCAACTTGTCGCCAGATCGTTATTGGTATGTGCAAGCAGATGGCGCTCTGGAAACCTGGCTGATCGCGCACAGCGGCGGTTTTGACGTTACCATATCGGACCCACACTCACGGGTAATCCAAATTCAAGGTCCGGCATCACTCGAAATTATGCACTCGGCTTCCGGCGGCCAGATTGATGAAGGCATGAAGTATTTCCACGCCGGCTTTTTCGATTTGGGTGGGCAAGAGCTCTATGTCTCGCGCACCGGCTTCACTGGTGAATTTGGCTTTGAAATCTACTGCCAGGGCGCGGCAACGGACCATGGAAAACTCTGGGACCACCTGATGGCTTCAGGGGAGCCGCACGGGATGGAGTTTTCCAGCACGGCCTCTATGACTATGCGCCGGATTGAAGCCGGTATCCTTGGCAATATGACCGATATGGATATGACCATGACTCCATTTGAGGCTGGTCTTGAACCTTTCATTGACATGGAGAACGAGACCTTCGTTGGCCGTGCAGCGCTTCTGGATGCTGACCGGCGACCCGTCTTGATGGGTCTCACCTGTGCCACGGCGACACCAACCATGAGCAGCGTAGTACTAGAAGACGGAGAGCCAGTTGGCCGTATTTCCGCAGGTGCTCAATCACCGACATTGGATTGCGGCATTGGCTATGTACGCTTCAACAGACCGGACGACTGGATTGGACGGACCTTGCAGCTTCGCCACACCGGCGGTGAAACACATGAATGCCAGATCGTCGCGTTGCCATTCTTCGATCAGGAGAAGGAAATTGTCCGCGGCATCAACAAAGAGATCCCCTGAGCGCGCCAAGCTTCAGGCATCCCAAAGGAGACATCAGAATGCTTGCCTACGTAATGGTGGGGACCGCTGATCTGGAACGTTCCATCCGGTTTTATGATGCGGTGCTCGCACCATTGGGTTTGGTGCGAGTCGAAAACGAAGATGGTTATGTGGGTTACGCGGCCAAAGATACACCAGACATGATCGAGTTCTACGTCACTATGCCATTTAACGGTGAGCCGGCAACGTCCGGCAATGGCACGATGATCGCGCTGTCGGTGAATTCCCTCCAGGCCCTTGATGAATTCCATGCCGCAGGATTGGTACACGGTGGAAGAGATGAGGGCAAGCCCGGCCCCCGCCCAGATGGCTCACCGATCCACTACGCCTACGTGCGCGACCCGGATGGCAACAAGATCTGTGCCTGCTTCGATACCGCGAACTAGAGGACACTCGTGATGACGCTGCATCATCCTGTTGAGCCACCAAACCAGGACGTTGTTGCCATTAGTGCGCGCCGGTTTGAAGAGTCGCCCTATCTGGACTGCTATGCGCATGAGGAAATGGTACGCGGCGTTTACGCTGGGCGCTTCTTCCCCATGTTTTATGGAGATAATCTGGAGGCGAAATATTGGGCCTTGAGACGGAAGGCGGCTCTGTATGACGTCCCGGAGCGACCAGTAGAGATTTCCGGCCCTGATGTGGTTCCTTTTCTGGAAAAGGTTTTTGCGCGCAGAGTTGCCACTCTCAATGAAGGACGCGGGCGTTATGCCATTGCCTGCACACCGCAAGGCGGCGTTTTCATGGATGGGCTTCTGTTCAAGTTTGCCGAGAACAGGTTCTGGTACGTGCAGCCGGACGGGGCTCTGGAAACCTGGTTCATCGCCCATGGTGAAGGTTTTGACATTACAATCTCTGATCCGAAATCCCGTGTTCTTCAGATTCAGGGCCCTGCATCGTTTGCAATCATGCGGGATGCTTCTAACGGCGCGATTGATGAGAGCATGGGGTATTTCTATGCGGGCTTTTTCGCACTCGGTGGACAGGACATGTACGTCTCCAGAACAGGGTGGACTGGAGAATTGGGTTTTGAAGTTTACAGTCTGGGCGACGAAACAGACCATCACCGCCTTTGGGATCACCTGATGGCGGCAGGCAAGCCGTATGGTCTTGAGCAATCGGGTTCCGGTTCCATGGAAATTCGCCGGCTTGAAGCAGGTATCCTCGACAATATCACCGACATGGATATGTCGATGACGCCGTTCCAGGCAGGACTTGGGCAATTCATAGACATGGACAAGGACGACTTCATTGGCCGCGATGCGCTGGTCAACGCGGATCGCCAAACATTGCTCTACGGTCTAAAATGCAATGATGCCAAGCCTCTTATGAACGACTTGGTGTTGGACGCAGGTAAAGCAGCTGGCCGCGTCACTGCTGGTGCTTGGTCGCCCTATCTCGATGCGGCGATTGGCTATGTCCGTTTCAATGAACCAGGAAATTGGGCCGGGCAGAACCTCACCCTGCAAACACGTAATGCGGGGAGCCACCCATGCGAAATCGTCCGCCTGCCGTTTTACGATGCTGAGAAAAAGATCCCGCGCGGGTTGGATAAGGCAATTCCATGAAAACAAGAACGTACGATTACATCATATGCGGCGCCGGGTCCGCAGGTTGTGTGCTGGCGAACAAGCTGAGTGCAGACCCCGCCTTGAATGTTCTGGTTCTGGAAGCAGGACCCATGGACCACAATCTGATGATCCACATTCCGGCAGGAGTCTACGCCGTCTACACAAATCCAAAGCTCAACTGGAATTACGAAACCGAAGACGAACCAGAACTCAACAATCGTAATGTCTTCACCCCGCGCGGCAAGGTCGTGGGCGGATCGTCGTCGATAAACTCTATGGTCTACATGCGAGGCCACCCAAATGATTACGACCTATGGGAAGACGAGTTTGGCCTCACGAAATGGAGCTTCGAACAATGCCTTCCATATTTCAAGGCAGGAGAAACCAGCGATCGTGGCGCGGACGAATGGCGCGGTGCGGATGGCCCGTTGGGCGTAACGCGCAGCAACTTGGACAATCCGTTATTCGACGCATTCCTCGACTCTGGCGAGCAGGCCGGACAAGGCCGATCAGATGACCTTAACGGTTACAAACCAGAAGGCGTCGCCAGACTGGACAGCACCAAGAAAAATGGCCGGCGCTGCAGTGCCGCCGTTGCTCATTTGCGCCCGGCCCTCAAGCGTCGGAACTTGACCCTGGAAACCGAAGCCATGGTGAGCCGGATCATCCTGGAAGGCAATCGCGCAGTTGGCATCGAGTATCAGCGACATGGAGAAGTATTTGTCGTCAGAGCTGATCGCGAAGTTATTCTGTCGGGAGGCGCAATCAACTCTCCGCAACTCTTGATGGTCTCTGGCATTGGTCCGGCGGATCACCTGCATTCTGTGGGTATTGATTCTAAGCATGATTTGCCTGGCGTTGGCCGCAACTTGCAGGATCACCCGACAATCATTTTACAGGTTGCCTGTTCCAAGCCAGTCAGCATCGATTGGGTCGGCAAACCGCATCACAAGCTGATGGCGGGTGCTGAATGGTTACTCACACGGAAAGGCATTGCTGCATCCAACATCTGGGAATCTGGCGGACTGGTGCGCGGTAACCGGGATGTATCTTATCCGAACCTGCAATATCATTTTGGCCCGGTCGGCTTCAGCTATGAAAGTGAAAAGATCCGGTTGGAGCAGGCGTTCGCTTTGCACATTGACCAGCTGCGACCTACTAGCCGGGGACGCATCGATCTGAAGTCAGCAGATCCGTTTGAGAAACCGGCACTACATTTCAATTACATGCAAACTGAACATGATCGCCGTGAGTTGATCGAAGGCGTAAAGTTGGCCCGCGATCTGATTCAACAACTGGCGTTTGATAAGTTTCGTGGCGCGGAAATCCTCCCTGGTGATGATGTGACCAGTGACGCGGATATTCTCAGTTTCCTCAGGAGTGCCACTGAAACCGATTATCATCCCTGTGCCACATGCCGGATGGGCACTGATGAGATGGCGGTAATCGATGATGAAATGCGGGTGCATGGAATTGAAGGATTGCGTGTAGTCGATGCCTCGGCGATGCCTCAGGTCATCAGTGCAAACCTCAATGCACCAACCCAGATGATTGCCGCCCGCGCTGCTGATTTCATCCTTGGCAAGCCACAACTTGATCCCCAGAAGGCGCGGTTTCATTTTGCAGATAACTAGGGCACGATCCGGCTAGAGGTAAAACCAATGGACAAAAGCGCGTTATCCTCATGAGCAGTTGGCTGCCTTCCCTGAATGCACTGTGTGCCTTTGAAGCGGTGTCACGGCATCTCAATTACAGGAAAGCAGCAAAAGAGCTTAACATTTCTCCCGCCGCTGCCAATCAACTTGTGAGTAAGCTTGAGGATGCAATCGGGGCGCCACTCCTGGAAAAGCAGGGCCGCGGCCTGGTCCTGACACCAATTGGTGCAGCGGGACGAGAAGGCCTTGCACTGCTTTTCCGTCAAATATCAGACACGGTCGACCGCATGCGCATGATGAGCAATTCAGAACGCCTGATTGTCTCGACCTCACCATCCTTTGCCGCTTCGTGGCTCGTTCCGCGGCTTGAAAGTTTCAAGCAAAAGAATCCAGGAATTGATGTTCTAATCGATTCAACACCTCAATTGGTCCAGAGCGGCGGATGTTGGAATTCGGTTCGGCGTAAAAGAGCATGGAGAGCTTATCGTTCACTGCCTCTTTGACGAAGAACTCTGCGCCATGTGCAGTCCATCATTGGCAAATGGGCCACCCAAGATCACGCGACTTGAGGATTTGGAGAACGCAACTTTGCTCCGATGGGATCTGACATCATTTGACTGGGCGGAAAACACGCGGAAGTGGAGCTATTGGAAGCACTGGCTTGCCCAGAAAGGCGCAGGCCATGTTACGCCCGGGGACGGCATTCGATTCACGGATTACAATCAAGCACTGCAGGCTGCGATCGCCGGACAAGGCTTCATCATCGGCAGCACGCCGATCCTGCATGACCTTGTCGTAGCGGGTTTGCTCGTCAATCCATTTCCAAGTGGAGTTAAAACGGACATCGGCTACGATCTCGTGACCACCGAGGCTGCGCAAGACAGAACCGAGGTGGCCAAATTCACCGAATGGACAATGGAAGAAGCCACCTCACACGAAATCCGTGAGCCAGGCTTAGTCAACGCTTTGTCGCTTTGAAGACTTTCGTCATACGATTTTCGGCGAAGTGTCAGAAGTTGATTATTGCACAGCGGATGCTCTCTTTAGGTTGTCTGAGAGGTAATCGATAAACGTACGTACTTTGGGTGACATGTAGTGCTTGTGGGGGAAGATCGCGTGAACGTCATCGTCTCTGTAGCGATAAGGTTTGAGCAAATGCACCAAACGACCGGCGTTGACGTCTTCCTCGATCAGATAGTCGGGTAGCAAGGCAATTCCCAAGCCGTCCCTGACCATCCGATAAGCGGCGTCATAACTGTTTACCTGAACTCGGTCCGCGACAGACGCGACGAACTCTTCTGTTGCCCGCTTGAAACGCCATTCAAACCGCAGGGAACGGTCTCTGTAGGTGATGCAGGTATGGGGTTCCAGCTCAGACGGTGGGCGGGGGCCCCAAATTCTTCGACATACGACGGTGAAGCACAGGCGTAGACCCTCGATTTCATAATTTTGCGGCTGAAAAGGCTCGAATCCTTCAGTTGGCCTATTCTGATTGCGAGGTCGTACCCTTCTTCAACAATGTCAGCGTATCGATTGGTCAGATCCAATTGAACGGAAACATTCGGATATTCTCTCAGAAAGCGCTTGAGGAGCGAGGCAATATTCACTTGTCCGAATGTATCAGGTGCGGTTACACGTAAAAGGCCCGCTGGCGTCTCACTTAAGGCTTCGCGTTATCTCTTGGAGTTCCGCGAGATCATCCAGAATTCGTTGGCTACGTGCCAGATAAGCAACGCCTGCTTCCGTCAGGCTAACCCGCCTTGTCGTCCTGTTGAACAACCTGAGTGCCAGGTTTTTCTCCAGTTCCCCTACGCGGCGGCTCACGACCGTTTTGGATAGCCCCAGTTCGCGGGCCGTGCTGGAAAAGCTGTTGGTCTTGGCAACTTTGCAGAAGGCTTGCATGACGGCAAACTGGTCCATAGCAAATTCTTTTTGTCTCTAAATTCACAACAATCTTTTTTGAAAATGACTGATTATCACCTTCAGTCAATTCAATTATCTACTTTGGTGAATTTGCTCGCTTATGGAGAAACGACATGCTTTCCCGAATGATGCAATCCGTTGGCGCCGCTAGCCCAGAAGCCTTTTAGGAGTCGCCAATGGTCGATGCGCCCGCGCAAGCCAGTACAGATCAAAGCACTGTCGGCCTGTTCAATTTTCTGGACGAAACAGTGCGCCCGTCACTCTTTCGCAATGGTGAAGTTCTTACAAACCGTGATTCTGAAGGCAATGATTTCGGCACAACCGGCTTGATGCGGAATCAGAAGGAATTGACTGTAGACAACGCGAGGATACTGCACGGTGATGAGCGCAAAACATTGCAGGCGAATGGGTTTGAGTTGCTGAACGCACCGCTTAAAGATGAAAACCTGAACTTCTTTGATAATAATCAGGTTGTGCGTGACTATTACGCGCAATGCTGCGACCTGGTGGCGAAAAAACCGGTGGTCGGGCCTTTGCCTTCGACCACAACGTTCGATCAGCGTCAGGTAAAAAGTCTCAGGAACGAACCGCTGGCGGTCAGCAGGTGCAAGGGCCGCTGCACATGGTTCACGGCGACTACACACTGTTTAGCGCGCCGCAACGGCTCCGCGATCTTGCCCAACCTCCGAAGGGCAACGACACTTACCGCTCTTTATTGCAGATGGGTCAAACACTCATCGACCCGTCAGATGCGGACCACTCCATTGAAGATGGACGTTTCGCCATCATCAACGTATGGCGCAACATCACCGAGACCCCCGTTGTCGCTCATCCACTGGCACTTTGCGATGGTCAGAGTGTTGATCCGGAGGATCTCGTGGTTTTCGAAATCCATTACTCGGACCGTGTGGGCGAGAACTATTTCGCCAAACACTCATCGGCTCATCACTGATACTTTTATCCGGAAATGACCCGCGCAGAAGCATTGTTGATAAAACAATGGGACTCAGCCGGAGTGCTTGCACAATCAAACGGCCAGATGTCCGATGCTGCCGACCCCGGTGCTCCGTGTACGTTCAGCTATCACAGCGCGTTCGAGAATAAGGATGCACCGCCCAATGCGCCGGATCGTTGGAGCATTGAGGTGCGTTGCATGGTGATCTATGACAAGTAACTCCCCTGCCTCTGCCGAATTGGAAAAACGCGAAACGTCGTGGCCTGTTTGCGTAATTATTGGGGCTGGAGAAGGGCTTGGCCGCGCATTGGCGGCAAAGTTCACGCCCAAAGGATTTGATCTGGCGCTGCTCTCTCGATCAGAGGCAGGTAGCGCCGTGGCGATAAGCGCGGCGAAAGTCTCCAGCGGCGAAGCGGACATCCGCTTCTACCCCGCCGACGCCGCGAAGCCGGAGACCATTGAGGCCGCCCTTTCAGCCGCCGCCCGCGACATGGGAGAAATCGAAATCCTCATTTACAATGCACGAGGAGATTTCACGGCGTGCGAGCCGCTGGAGATGTCGTATGATGCGCTTGAGAACGTTTTTCAGATTGAGGTCATTGGTGCCTTCGCCGCAGCCAAATCGGTTTTGCCGGACATGATCAAGCGATCCCGCGGCAGCGTGTTTTTCTCAAGCGCCACAGCTGCATATCGCGGTTCAAGCAGATATCTATTGTATGCCATCGGCAAATTCGGGCTTAGGTCTTTGTCCCAGAGACTGGCCAAGGCCTGCGCCAAAGACGGGGTGCATTTCGTCCACGTGAGGCTGGATTGTGATCTTGATGTGCCGGTCATGCGCGAAATCTACAGAGATAGGTATGACCCGGGCACACTGGCCAACCCGGACGATGTGGCGGAAAATTACTGGTTGACCCATCTGCAACCAAGGTTTGCGTGGAGCAACGAGATCGAACTGAGGCCACTCACCGAGAATTGGACTTATTGAAGCAGTGCACGAATTGAACGTCTGGCAAACCTCCCGTACATAGCCAATAGGGCCGCAAATCAGAGAACTCGAAAATGTACAAACTGTTCTACGCGCTAAGAAGCGCATCCATGGGTGTCCGGGTAATGCTGGAGGAAATCGGCGCACCGTATGAACTGATCCAATCGACGACCGACAGGAGCAAGCCGCGTCCGCCGCAGCAAATCGCTGTGAATCCCAATGGATGGGTGCCGGTGCTGACATGGAATGACGGCGCCATGTATGAGTGTGCCGCAATCACCGTGTTCCTTTGTGATCGGCACGCAGAAGCTGGTCTGGCCCCGGCAATTGATGATCCTGCCCGGGCGCTCTATCTGCAAACCCTGGTCTACTTTTCCAGCTCTGTGCAGAATGCGTTCCAGCTCACCTACTACCCTGATCGCTTTGCCGACAAGCCGACAGATGAGGCGAGCGCGGAACGGCGTGGTGAGAGGCGATTGAGGGAAACCTGGAAGGTGGTTGACAACCAGATTGGTGACCGCCAATGGATACTTGGAGACCGGTTTAGCGCTGCAGATATCTATCTGTTTATGCTCACCACTTGGCTGCGATCAGATAGGATGCATCCAGACGTCGAAGAGTTTCCAAATGTCAAGCGCATTGCCGATGTGGTTCTACAGCGACCGAGCAGCCAGTTGGTCTACGAACCCTGGATCGCAAATCCAAACTACTGAATTGTTAGCGACATCCAATAAAAAGAAGCGCCAGTGTCGCCTATTGGCACATTTTCTCCGTTGCACAGACGGCAGCTTTCGGAAGCAGTTCAGAAATCTGCTTTGAGCATCATGCGAGAGGCTTAACGCTGTCGAACAATCTCGACACGCGCCATTCCGGTTTCCACTTTCTTGCAACTCATTTGAGCAACTGATGTGGGTCAACCTCAAGCTTCTCAGCCATCTTTGCTACGATCCTCACCGTAGGGTTTCGAACCCCTCGTTCGATCCCGCTGACGTACGTGCGGTGCAGCCCGACTTCTGCCGCGAAGTCTTCTTGGGACCAGCCTAGCTCTTCTCTGAGACGCCGTACGTTGCGGCCCACCTGCCTGCAGATATCCATATGGCCAGCAGGCAAGACTGTAGATCAATCGTCTACAGACTATAAGTCACAAAAAAGCTTCCTTCAGCACGCCATGTACTCTATAGTCTACATATCACGTAGGAAGATTGGAGGTCTTATGAAGCTCAGACACTTAGTTCTGCTGGCTGGACTGGTTGCCGGAGGCAATGCACCAGTGCCTGCTGCCGCTTCGGACGGGCTTTTGGCAGGCCCCCCAGAACGGTGCACAAGCAATTCAACGTTGCCTCCCGCAAGTTCAATTCCAGGCAGCGCATAATTTTGACAGAGTGCTCGGGAGCAGCAGACGTTCAGACCTGTAACTACACCGTCACAGGCAGATTGGCCCTGATGGCATGGTCGCAGGAAGGGAACAAAGAAAAACTGCAGAGTATAACGCTCATTTATGCCAAGGGCTCCCGGGCTGTCGAGATGTTCATCGCCATGGCCACATTGATGGAGGTTTATTCACCCGGCTCAGACAGGTCGGAGCGAGGTGTCGCAATGATAGCTCTCGCTGAAGCGATCAAGACGGACGCAGGCGAGGGATCGGTCTTATTGGACGACATTTCTTATTCGGTGTTGAACCTGGGAGGATGGGCCTATGGTTCACCGTAAAGGCCGAGAAATGAAATTGGTTCATCCACCAACGATTTCGCGGTGCGCGATTCGCCAATTTAGGCAAGAATCTGTCAAAATGCTGTTGTTTTAAGCGGTCTCGTCGTGTTGTAGGCGCTAACTGTCCATCGGCACACACCTATTTGGTGTTGGCCCAGACTGAATTTGGCACGCAATCTTGCCGATCAAGCCGCAAAATCCCGAATGACCTGGCCGTTGTTTGTCAACATTCGCGAGCCATTGCGCATTGAAAACTGGCCGTTCACCAGAACATGGGCAATGCCCGAGGCATATTTTCTGGGATGCCGCGCCGTTGCATTGCTTGCGATATTGGCCTTGTCGAAAACACAAATGTCCCCGTGATATCCGGGTTTGAGCTTGCCCCGCTTTTTCAATCCAAGCCGTTCAGCCGGGATTGATGTGATTTTCTGTATGCCCTCAGGCAAGTCCAGTACTTCGCGGTCCCGGACATAATACTGTAGAAACCGGGCGGCCCAACCATAGCCGGAGAGCGAGCCTACGTGATCCTTGAGGATACCGTCATTTGCGATGGCGACTGTATCGGAGATTACTGCACATTCGGGCTGCTGCAGGCAAAGATCCAGATCGCTGTCGCGGAAGGATTTGGACGACCACAGGCACCCCATCAGGTTGTCGCCTTCCTCCAACAAAATGTCGAGCACGGCATCATAGGGATCGACACCGCGCATACGTCCGATCTCTTCAAAATCCATGCCCACACTGTCTTTGTTCTCAGTCGCATTTAGCAGAACGATATCCTTCCATTTCCGCGCCTTGACGATGAGCCACATCGGTTGCGGGTTGGCCTTGATCTTTTCGCGCGCCTCTGGATCTTCCAGACGTTTCATCATCTCTTCCAGCCCGTCGGCCTGTGCCCATTTTGGCAGGATCGCTGCCATCAATGTGTGGTTCCAATCATGAGGAATGACATCGAAGGCAATATCAGCATCATACCTGCGCGCCACTTCGATCATCTCCAGCGTGTGCTCCATGGCGTAGTTGGGAGCCCCGAACTTTGGCTGGATATGGCTGATCTGGAGCTTCGCGCCTGCTTGACGCGCGGTCGCGATCGCTTCGGCAAACCCAAGGTCATAGTGTGTGTCACGATTGCGCACATGTGTTGCGTAGAGTCTGCCAAATTTCGAGGCCACTTCGCACATGGGCACCAGATGCTCCGGCGCAGCCAGTATGCCGGGGAAGTATTCCAAGCCTGAGGAAAACCCTGCAGCCCCCTCATCCATGCATTGGTCCACCAGGTGTGCCATTTCAGCAACTTCATCCGGTTCCCCTGCGCGCAACTCGTCGCCAAGAATGGCACGGTGAACAGTTCCATGGCCGACGAAGGCCATCACGTTGACTCCAAGGTCTGTTGCTTCCAAGGCGTCCAGATATTCACCAAACCCGTGCCAATGGGTGTGCTCTGCCTCATCTGTGTACCATGGGGCAACCATGGGAATTACATCGTGTGAACAGACCGGAGCGCAGCTGACCCCGCACTGACCAATGACTTCGGTTGTCACGCCTTGATGGACCTGACTTTCCGCGCGGCCGTCTGCGATCAACGTAAAATCTGAATGGGTGTGCATGTCGACAAAGCCAGGCGAAACGACGAGACCCGACACATCGACCACATCAGCAGCCTCATTTGAGCCGACTTCGCCGATTTCTTCAATTCGCCCATCCTTGATCGCCACATCTCCAACAAAACCTTCTGCGCCGGTCCCGTCGTGAATCTCGCCGCCTCGGAGAATCGTATCGAACATTTATTGAGTCTCCTATTTTGCAGCACCGTAGGCCCAGTTGGGCAGAAAGAGCGTCAGATCAGGAATAAGGATCAGGATGACCATGCCAACAATGTAGGCGAGGATGAATGGAAGCACGGCAACAGAAATCCGTTCGATCGATATGCCGGATATCCTGGCAGCAACTGTGAGATTGGCGCCAAGCGGTGGTGTCAAGAAGCCGATCTCGCAAGTGATCACGGTAAAAACACCAAACAATACCGGATCGACGCCAAGAGAGGTGACGAGAGGCAGGAAAACGGCTGTAAACAGAATGATCTGCGCAAGCGACTCCATGAAGGTGCCAATGAAGATGTAGAAGATCCCAATGAGCAAGAGCACCAGGATCGGGTTCTCGGTAATAGATGTGATTGCTGTCTGAACGGCAGTTGGCACATCATAAAAGGCAGTCAACTGACCGAACGCGAGTGTGGGCGTCAGCAGGATCAGTATGCCTGTAAGCAGGGCAGTGAACCGGAGCGCCTCAATGATTTTCTTTGTCGTCAGTTCCCCGTAAATGAACCAGCCCACAAACAGAGAATAGAATACTGCTACGCCCGCCGCTTCCGTTGGCGTGAATGCCCCTCCGTAGATGCCGCCGAGAATTAAGACCGGCGCGCCCATTGACCATTTGCCTTGCCAGACCGCCGTCAGGAAAGGACCCCATGTAAACGGCTCCCCATCGCCACCATAATTCCGGCGTCGCGAAATTATGTATGTGGTGATCATCAGCAGGATCGTCACCAGAAGACCGGGGATCAGGCCGGCCAAGAATAATCTCGGGATTGATGTTTCCGAGACAAGCCCATAAATGATCATCAGATTTGACGGCGGAATCAGGCTCCCGAGCGCACCCGCACTTGCCGTTATGGCCGCCGCAAACGGCACGTCGTACCCTTCACGCCGCATGGCCGGCACGGTAACCGAACCAATCGCAGCCGTTGTGGCAGGCCCAGATCCGGACAATGCCGCGAACAGCATACAGGCAAAGACCGTAACCAGGCCCATTGATCCACGGTAGGCACCAACCAGGTTGGTTGCAATGGCGATCATCCGGTGGGCCATCCCGCCAACTTCCATCAGGCGTCCGGCGAGAACGAAGAGCGGGATCGTCAGCAACGGGAATGGCGTTAGACTGCCATACCCTGTTTGCGCCAGGAGCGGGTAAGGGATGTCAATCAGGAAGAGCGCAAGGGCGGTGGTCAGCCCAACCGACACAAACAGCGGAACGCCGATTAGTGTGAGAACAACGAAGACAAGCGCCAGGATGATGAGTGGGCTCATACCTGATGCTCCTTGTCTGCCGTGGTTTCTTCCCACTCAGATTGCAGCATGCCAGGCAAGCCCTGCGCGCCGTCCCGATACCATTGCACATAGGTTTGAAGAAGCCTGATAAGCATCAGGCTATATCCGATCAGCAGGATTGTTTGCGGGTAGAACTGATCAATTCCAAGGCTTGGGCTTCGTGAGGTGAACCTCCACAAGACCGCAAGATAGTCCCAGCTGACTTTCACCATGAACAAGCTGAAAAAGGCCCAGAACAGGTCAGCGATAAAAATGACAATACGTCCGAAACTCAATGGCAGGGCTTGCACGGCGACCATGATACGGATGTGAAAGCGCTCGCGGACACACAAGGACGCGCCCATATAAACGGCCCAGACCATGCTGATGGCCGCAACTTCCTCGGTCCAATGCAGCGCAACTTCGAAGACGTAGCGCGCGATAACTTGCGAAAAGACGCTGACAGCGATGATCACCAAAGCGGTGCAGCATATCAACTCTTCAAAATGGCGCTCGAGCCATTTCAAGATGGTCATGTCGCTGCCTCGAGGAAAACGGGATGAAATAAGCAAACCGGGGAGCTCGGAAGCTCCCCGGCAAAAGCAGGGTGTTACTCGGCAGCACCCTGGATCTTGTTGACAAGCTCAATAAACGCGGCACCACGCTTTTTGGCAAACTGTTGCTGAACTTTCTGGGCAGCTTCAATGAAGGCCTTCTTGTCGGGCCGGGTCATCTTCATACCGCCTTCAGTCGAAAGCCATTTGCGCACTTCTTCTGTCTCGTTGAGGACTTCCTGGCGAAAGGCCGCGCCCGCATCAATTGCTGCACGCTGAATCTGCTCACGTTGCTCATCGCTCAACCGTTTCATAAACGGGTCAGATGCAAACAAGGGTGCCATCGCCACGAAATGCTCCAGAATCACAAGGTGTGGTTCAAATTCGTAGAACTTCATATCGCGAATGAAGGACGTGCCATTATCACCGCCATCAACAGTCCCGGTTTGAAGAGCTGTTGGTGTTTCCGACCAGGCCAGCGGAACCGGGTTTGCGCCGAAGGCTTCAAACGTGGCCAGCATCACCTCGTTTTTCGGCGTGCGGATTTTCAGGCCTTTCATATCGGCCATGGTTTTGATTGGCCGCTTTGAATTGTAGAAATCGCGATACATGGCCGGGCCGAAGCTCAGAAGATGCACGCTCGTGTCCTTCTGCAACTGAGATTTCATAAAGTCGCCTACCGGGCCATCTACAACTTTTTCCAGGTGTTTGGTGTTCTGGAAGATGTAGGGCAGCACGGTCACATCCATCATCGGCCAATGAGGCGAAACGTTGTTGGCTGTGATGAAGAAGCCGTCAACAGTACCCAATTGCATGGCCTTGAAGCCTTCATCTTCACTGGAGATCTGGTTGCAGCAGCGCAATTTCACCTGCACACTGCCACCGGTATATTCTTCAGCCTTCGCTTTGAAGATTTTGCCAAAACGGCCGTAGAGTGAATCCATCGGCGCACCGAAGCCGAGGTTCATTGTCACGTTTCCAGCCTGTGTTGAAACCGCAGAAAGCAGCGTTCCGCCAACCAGTGCTGCAGCCGCCAGTCCCTTCAAGAGTTTACGTCTGATCATTGTTTCCTCCCTTTTACTGTCTGGTCATGCGCCAAAACATGGACAGAGCCTGCCATAGCTTGTAATGCATGTATAATATCAATTTTGTTTATATTGATGCCGGATTGTTATCATGAGATTTGGCCTTAAACACGTCCGTCACTTTGTTGCAGTGGCCGAAGAACTGCATTTCCGGCGGGCAGCTGAAAGACTGGGAATCGCCCAACCGACCCTTAGCCGCTCTGTCCGTTTCCTCGAACGCGAAATGAACGTCTCCCTGTTCACGCGCTCCAACCGCAATGTTGAAATAACGCCAGCTGGAACGACGTTCCTGAGGGGCTGCAGGAACATTTTGAACTGTGTTGAACACACCGTTGAGGATACCCGGCTTGTACATAAGGGCCTGTTTGGCTCTGTGCGTATTGGATACACCGACAATGCCATCATTGGCGCATTACCCAGTCTCTTAAAGGACTTTCAGGCCGAGCATTCAGGAGTGGTGCTTCAGATCCATCACGATGTTACGGCGGCCCAGCTTTTAAAACTGGACGATGAGGAACTGGACATTGGATTTGTAACAGGTCCGATCAATCGATCAGGTTTTGAGCAGTGCTTTATCCAGTCAGAGCGATTTGTCTGCATCGTTCACGAGAACCACAAGCTGGCTAAACGCAAATCCGTGAGACTTGAGGAGCTGGCAAAAGAGGATTTTGTGCATGGTCTCTCCAAGGACTGGGAGCACTTCTACTCTTATCTCATCCCATTCTGCCGCCGCGCCGGCTTTGTTCCGGGGATTGTCCAGGAAGCCTTCAATACGGCGGGCATTCTGGGACTGGTTGCATGTGGTATGGGTATCACAATTCTAACCGAAAATGTGCGGAACTCCATTGGTTCCGGGCTGGCAATAATCCCGATTGAAGATGTATCCGAGCAATTGCAAAATGTTGCGATCTGGAAGGTCGACACGATGCACGGCTCGAAAGAACTCTTTGTCAATTATCTCAGGTGCGCTGTGAACGCCGGCCAGAGGCCCGGTGATCAAGGGATCAGTGTTCGGCATTGAATACCTGCGGTCGCACTGTCTCTCCGCATCAAATTTGTTTCACCATCTCCCTGGGATGGTGGCAGCAGAAGATGTGATCGTCTCCAACATGGGTCTGCTGTGGAAAGGTTGATTGACAGACGGCATCCGCAAACGGGCAGCGCGGGTGGAATTCACAGCCGCTTGGCCGATTGAACAGACTCGGCACTTCTCCCTGCAGCTCAAGTCTCTCGATCTCAGCGTCCGGGTCAGGTTCGGGGTTCGCAGAAAGCAGAGCCAATGTGTAAGGATGCTTCGGATTGCTGAACATCGTACTCGTCGGCCCCTGTTCCAGAATACGACCGAAGTACATGATCCCCATGCGGTCGGTAATATGACGAACTACGTTGAGATTGTGCGTGATAACCAGAATGCTGATGCCGAGTTCAGCTTGCAATTTGCCAAGCAGGTTGAGGATTTCCCCCTGCACTGACACATCAAGCCCCGCTGTTGGTTCATCAGCAATGACCAGTTTGGGGTTCAATGCAAGGGCGCGGGCAACGCCCACTCGCCGTGCCTGGCCACCGCTCAGTTGATGCGGATAACGACTGGCAAAATCACTGTTCAGACCGACCATTTCGAGCAGCCGCACTGCCTCCTGCCGCAAATCGCGGCCAGAGATGTCATGGATCTTGAAGGGTTCCGCCAACAGGGAGCCAATCGTCATGCGAGGGCTCAGGCTGCCGACCGGATCCTGGAACATGGCCCCCACTTCCCTACGAACGGTTTGCATTCCGGCTGACGGCATTCCGACCAACTCGGCATCTTGGTAGAGAATGCTGCCTCCATGTGGTTGTACGAGGCCGAGAACGGAACGTGCCAATGTTGTTTTCCCGGAACCGCTTTCGCCCACGAGACCGTAGGTTTCGCCTTCACCAATGTGCAAGGAAACCCCATTCACCGCATCGACGAACGGATCGCGGATACCCTTTGCCATTGCCGCCAGGGGAGAGTGGGTGCGGAATCTTATATGCAAATCGCTGATTGTGAGCAGAAACTTCATGGCGAACCAGACCTCTCCATCAAATGGCAACGAGCCCAATGGTGATCATCGAATTCTCTCGCATCCGGTGTTTGCTGCGTGCAGATTTCAATTCTGCGGTCGCAGCGTTCGGCGAATATGCAGCCCGCCGGCAGATTGGCCAGATCCGGAATTTCACCGGGAATGGTAGGCAAGGAGCGCGTGGTCTCTGCAATGCGGGCCGGATCACATTCCAGTAGTTTCACGGTGTAAGGATGAGCAGGTCGGTGGAAAATATCCCGGACTGTTCCGCGTTCCACAACTTCGCCGCCATACATAACGACGACAAAATCGCACAATTCCGCGATGACCCCCAGATGGTGAGATATGAATAGGATTGAACAACCAATGCTCTGCTGCAGTTCCTTGAGCCGGTGAATGATCTGGACTTCCAGCGTCGCATCCAATGCTGTGGTTGGCTCATCTGCGATCAGAAGAGAGGGTTCGGCCTGCAATGCCATTGCGATCGCAATGCGTTGACGCATCCCCCCGGAAAATTGATGCGGGTAATTGTCGAGGCGACTTTCCGGATCCGGGATCCCGACGCGGCTCAACATTTCGATGGAGCGCTTTTTCTTTTGCGCCATGCTGATCTGATCACGGTACTGTATGTCCGTCATTTGCGTACCGATGGACAGCACCGGATTAAGCGTGGTCATTGGATCCTGAAACACCATCGACATTCGAGTGCCACAAATGTCTCGCATCTGACGTTCTGATTTCTCCAGGAGATCGGAGCCTTCAAACAGGATTGAGCCGGATTTCACAGACGCGTTTTGCGCCAACAGTCCGATGATGCTGTTGATCATGGTGGACTTGCCGCAGCCACTTTCACCCACAACGCCAACAATGGACCCGCGGGGGATTTCAAGGTCCACCTCCCGCAAGGCCCTTAAGGTTCCACGTCCGGTCGCGAACTCCACATTCAGTCCGATGATTTCCAGGACGTTATCGTTGGCCACTAGATTTCCTTACGCAATTTGGGATCGAACACGTCGCGCAGGCTCTCGCCCAAGAAGGTGAAGCCAAGAGTGGTCAGGATGACAGGAATTCCGCCTGCGATAACAGGCCAGGGCGTGTTGTAGATGTAAGAGTACCCATCGTTCAGGATTGTGCCCCAACTCGGTGTCGGCGGTCTTACACCCATCCCCAAAAAGCTGAGACCCGCCTCAATCGTGATAACAAAAGGAATGTCCATGCTCGCCAGGATAAGCAGCGGGCCAATGACATTCGGCAGAATATGCATCCCGATAATGCGGAAGAAACCGGCACCCATTGCCCTTTCCGCGAGGATGAACTCCGCATCTCGCAGCACTAACGTCTGAGACCGGACCATGCGGCCATAGATCGGAATTTGGGTGATGATGACGACGATCATGATCGTCGCCAGGCTGGGGCCGAACAAGGTGACAACGGCAAGCGCGAACATCACTGTGGGAAAAGAACGTACCGAGTCGAACAACAGCATCAGGAGATTGTCGAGCCAACGGGGACCGTACCCGGCAATCAGACCCAGTGTCAGGCCAAGCATCAGCGCGATACCTATGGAAATAAGCGAGACCTTTAGGGCAATCTGACCTCCAACCAGAACACGTGAAAAAATATCCCTGCCGAGCTGATCCGTGCCAAGAAAATGCTCAGTCGACGGCGGTTCAAGTTTTGCGCGGATATTGATCTTGTTCGGCTCAAACGGTGCAAAGAAGTCCGCGCCGATTGCACTGATCAAAACCAGGACCACCAGCACAAGCCCCAATGCACCAAGCGGCTCCCGGAGCACACGTTTGAAGCCACGCCACAAGGTTTGCCAGGCGGTCTGGGTTTGTGGGGCATCTGGCTGGACAGAGGCATCGGTCATTGCTGGGTCCTCAACCGGGGATCAACCAGCGCATTGATCAGATCTGCGATTGTCGTACTCACAACAAAAAGCACGGTCGTTACTAGCACCGATCCCATAACAACCGGATAGTTCCGGCTGGTGACGGCATCGAAGATCAATCGCCCGATACCTGGACGCGCGAACACGATTTCAGTGAACACCGCACTGGACAGCAGGATGCCGATCCCCATGCCAATTAATGTGATCGTTGGCAGGATCGCCAGCCGCAGCACATATTTGAGCACAATGGTCCTTTCTGGCAAACCAAAGGCGCGCGCCATGCGCACATGGTTTTCACTCATGACCTCAAGCATCGAGGCTCGAACCAGTCGTGACAGATAGCCAACCCAACCCAACCCCACAGCGAAGGCCGGCAAGATCAGATGTTTGATGTAACTTCCAACGCCCCCATCACCTGCACCGATCGCCGGCAACCACTTCAGCGTGACCGCAAACAACAAGATCGAATAAAGCGCCACAACAAATGTGGGGATGGCAATACAACTTACTGAAAGCACACCAGCGATGCGGTCAATAATACTGTTTCGGTAGATTGCGGACAGACATCCAAGCGGAATGCCTATTAACATCGCCCAGCCAATCCCGGACAGAACCAGATAGATCGTATGCGGCAATTGTTCGAAGACGATGGTGTTGACCGACTTTCCCTTGAACACATCCTCACCGAGATCACCCGAAGCAACCCTGCCTATGAACTTGACTATCTGAATGGGGAGCGGGTCGTTCAGGCCCATTTTCTCTCGGATCTGTGCCTGCAATTCCGGGCTCGCACGCGGGCCCAGAATAGTCTTCACGGGATCTCCCGGCACCATATGAATCATGGCATACAGCAGTGACACCGCCACAAGGACGATCAACAGGCCGAGCAGGATTCGTTTGCCGAAGTAGAGCCACAAATTCTCAGGTCCATTCCAATGAGGGATCTACGACTGGCAGGACGCCAATTGAGACCAAGCATTACCAGATTGTTTACTTTTGAAAGATAATGCTAGAATACCCGCTACGGGCAGTCAAATAGCTGTGGATCGTTTTGCCGGGGCGCTGTGTCAACACAACGGCAACTGGGGGCGGGCGCGTTATCCCGCTGCTTGTGCCGCTGTGGCTTGGAAAAACGAGCCTCTACGCAGCAAAAAACAAAACTACGGAGGAAACGTGCATGATTAACAGTCCAATTAGCCGGAGACGGCTTCTGGAAGGCTCCGCTGCGGCCATGGCTTTGAGCGCCATAGCTCCGAGCATTACATTCGCCACCGATGGCGACAAACTCAGCATCCGGGCGCCCAGTGATATTTCGAATATCGATCCGGCCTTCTGGCAAAACACCGCCGATCTGTGGGTCATGGATGCGATCTTCCCGCGGCTGATCAATTTCAAACCCGGCTCAGACTGGGAATGGGAATTGTATTCCGCAGAGTCCATCTCGCAGCGCGACGCCAAGACAATCGATTTCAAACTGAAGCCTGGTTCAATGTGGACCAATGGCTACGGCGAATTGACCACCGAGGATGTCAAATACTCGTTTGAACGATATCTCAACAAGGACCTGAAGGCTCAAACGGCCGATAACTGGAAATTGCTGGACCGCGTGGAAGTGCACGACAAATACAGCGGCACAATCCATCTGAAAGAACCGTTCGCGCCGATCTGGTGGTTCGTTTTGCCTTACGCGACGGGTAGTATCGTCTGCAAGGAAGCCGTTGAAAAATCCAAGGACAAGAAATTCACCCTTGAACCGCCTGCAACCGGCGGCGCCTATGCAATCAAGACGCATGTGGCTGGTCAGCGGATCGTTCTTGAAGCCCATGACGGATTTGCTGGACCGAAGCCCGAATTCAAGACGGTGGATATCTTGCCGATCACCGATTCCAAGGCTGCCGAAAACGCCGTTCAGGCCGGACAGCTTGATTTCACACGCGTCAGCTTGAGCGTGGTGCCGGGATTCCAGACGAAAATGCCAGATGGCCTTGAGATGGACCTCAAGTTTGCACCCGACAATGTGTGGATGGGCATGAATGCCGCGAGCCCGAGGCTGTCGGACATCCGCGTACGGCAGGCCATACTGAAAGTGATTGATGTAGATGCTATTCTGGAGGGTGCTTACTTTGGCATCGCGGAACGAGCGCACGGCCCGGTTTCGAAGGGTCTTCTCGGCTACCGTGAAGAGGCTCCTGCCGGACGTGACGTCGCCGGCGCGAAAGCGCTCATCAATGCAGTTGGTGCGTCCGGCCTCAAGATTACGCTGGACACATTGTCCGACACTGACTTCCTCACAGCTGCACAAATTGTGCAGGCCAACCTCGCGGAGATCGGTGTGGAGCTGCAAATCGAATCCCACGAAGGCGGTTCTTTCTGGGGGCTGGTCGAAACCAAAGGCAAGACCGGTCTCGACATCCAGTTCCAGCGTTGGCTGGCACCACCAGATCTAAGCTGGACCACACAATGGCTACTTTCAAGCCAGGTCGGTGTCTGGAACTGGCAATGGTTCGAAAGCAAAGAGTTTGACGCCCTGCACTTTGCGGCACTCGGTGAAACTGACAATGCAAAACGCGCCAGGATGTTGAAGCAGCTGCAACAGATGCTCGATGATAGCGCCTGCTATCTGTGGATCACGCAGCCACCACGGCCCATGGTCTGGAAAAACAATATTGCGCCAGCCATGAAACCAAACGGAGATCCGCGTCTGGAGCTTTTCAAGAAAGCCTGACGAAATGAACTGCCTCCCCGCTTCGGCGGGGAGGCAAGTTACTTGCTAACCTGAAAGTCCACATGGTCACCGGTAACGACGGCTTAAACTATCTGAGCGCGGTTGACGCATTGGCGCAATTCAAATCACATCAACTTTCACCGGTCGAATTGCTCGATGCTGTTCTGGCGCAGGCAGAAAATATCAGGGAAACAGTCAATCCGTTTGCAGATTGTTATTTCGACGAAGCACGCAAGCGCGCAAAGCTTGCTGAAGAAAACTATTCCTCAGGCAATGCCGGACCGCTGGAAGGCATACCGCTCCTTGTCAAAGACAGCTCAGCAATCAAGGGAATTCGTGCAACCGTTGGCTCCCTGATGAATGCGGGCCGAGTAGATACTGAAACCGATCCCACCGTTGAACGCCTTATGGACGCGGGCGCAAATTTTTTTGCACGCGCCACCTGCCCGGAGTTTTGCTGGTTGTTTGCCTGCCATTCGCGAATGTGGGGGGTGACCCGAAACCCATGGCGTCTGGACATAACGCCTGGTGGCTCTTCCGGAGGTTCCGCAGCGGCAATGGCAGCCGGCGCAGCAACCCTGTCTACAGGAAGCGACAGCACGGGATCCATCCGCCAGCCGGCGGCCCAATGCGGCGTTGTGGGATATAAATCTCCATACGGCCGGAACCCACTTGGAAGACACTCGTCCTTTGATCCATATGTTAATGTGGGGCCAATCACACGTACCGTGGCAGATGCAGCATTGATGCAGAACATAATGTCCGGGCCCCATCCACTTGATCATAACAGTCTGCAAACGAGGACCGAACTCCCACTGAAACCCGACGGAGTGTGCGGTCTCAAAATCGCATTCTCCATGGATCTGGGGCACTACCTGATCGATGACAACGTCGCGCGCGAAGCACAATTGACTCTTAATGCGCTACGGGAAGCCGGCGCCGAAGTGACCGAAATCAAAGTAGACTGGGCCAGTGAGGCGATCCGCCTTGCCCACCTGCACGAAGAGTTCATCTTCGCCGGCCTGTTGCAAGATGCAGTTGCGCATCATGCAGACAAGTTGAGCGATTTTGTTCCCCAGCTTTATGAGACTGCATCATCGGCCACTGCAGATGATTTTCGCCGCGGCCTGGAAGTGGCAGGCGAAGTCTGGAGTGAGCATCTCGGACCCATTTTTGAAACCTACGATGCCTTGATTTGCCCGGGCGTCTCCTGTCCTGAAGTGCCGGCAGAAAACTGGCAAGGTGATATGCTGACCGTTCAGGGAGAGCAAATCACCGATACGGACACAGCGATGACCGCCCTCTTCAATATGTTCAACCGGTGCCCCGTGTTGAGTGTACCGGCCGGCATAACGGACACAGGCTTACCGGTTGGAATACAGATTGTCGGTCGTCCCTACGATGATGAAATAACCTTCAGAATTGGCAGTGCGATCGAGGAATGCAGACCCTGGGCGCACCGGCGCCCGGATCTGGTCAATTAGCAAGTTTCAGAATGAACACAGAAGCTCAACCGGCTTCTCCGTAGTTTGCATGGCTCGACATATCACAAACCATTTAAGGAACAGAATTCAGCCTGACCCAGTCATTTTCAAAATTGGCATTTGGGAGACGGAATCTTACAGGATATAACACCGGAGTGAAATGGGAGTCCGCCGAACGTGCAAGCACCATCTATAGATATCCGCCCGTTGACCAGCGCACTTGGCGCCGAAATATTCGGAGTCGACACAAGCAAGCATCTCGACGATGAAACCTTTGCGGCAGTGCACGGAGCCTTGCTTAAACACCAGGTAATATTCTTCCGCGACCAACAACTCACACCGGAACAACACGTTAACTTCGGACGAAAGTTTGGCGAGCTTGACATACATCCCTTTGCTCCGGCGCTGCCTGATCATCCAGAGGTCATGACCATCGTGAAAGAAGCAGAAGACCAAAGCGGGATCGGGTTTGGTGGTATCTGGCACTCAGACACGACCTTCTATGAAGAACCCGTCATGGGTTCGATACTCTATGCATTGGATGTGCCTGATGCTGGCGGGGATACCTTGTTTGCCAACATGTACCTCGCTTACGATGCCCTTTCAGAGGGCATGAAGAAGATGCTGGATGGTATGAAAGCTGTCCACTCCCCTGCCCGATCTTATGGCAAAGGCGGCCGCTTGTCCGACAAGAACAAGGCCAACAAGAATATTTCGATGAACGTGCGTACAGATACAGGTGAGGACATCTATAAGGAAGTCACGCATCCGGTAGTCCGCACACATCCCGAAGCTGGTCGAAAGGGACTATACGTCAACATCAATTTCACACAGCGGTTTGAAGGTTGGACAAAGGAAGAAAGCGCGCCTCTTCTGAAGTTTCTTTGTGAGCATTCTGTGCAGCCTGAGTTCACATGCCGCTTTCGTTGGCGTAAGGGATCGATTGCTTTTTGGGACAATCGTTGCACACAACATCTTGCGCTATTTGACTATCAGGGCAAAAGGCGCGAAATGAACAGAGTAACGGTCAGCGGCGACAGACCGTTCTAGGACACAATAAAAATATGTATGATTTCATCGTAGCTGGCGCAGGGTCGGCAGGTTGTGCACTTGCAAACCGGTTGTCTAAAAGTGGCAAGCATAATGTCTTGCTGCTGGAGGCAGGCGGACGGGACAGCAATCCCTGGATCCATGTCCCAGTGGGTTATTTCAAGACAATGCACAACCCGGTTACGGACTGGAGCTACAAAACAGAACCCGACCCCGGTTTGAACGGCCGATCAATCGATTGGCCGCGCGGCAAAACCTTGGGCGGATCTAGCTCCATCAATGGCCTGCTCTATATTCGTGGTCAGCACGAGGACTACGATCATTGGCGGCAACTGGGGAATGTTGGCTGGTCATATGATGATGTCTTGCCCTATTTCAAGCGTTCAGAGGGTCAAGAGCGCGGCGGCGACGAATATCATGGTGGCGACGGCCCTCTTTCAGTCACCAATATCCGCGCAAAACGCAACGTGTGCGAAGCGCTGATCGATGCCGCCGGAGAACTTGGAATCCCGCGCAGCGAAGATTTTAATGGCGCCCGGCAGGAGGGCGCCGGGTACTTTCAACTCACTGCCAAGAACGGCCTGCGCTGTTCGTCAGCGAAAGCATACCTGAAGCCGGCAAGAGGCAGGCAGAACCTCACGATAACAACCAAAGCGCATGTGCAGAACGTCGTGTTCGCTGAAGACGATGCAAAGCGTGTAGTTGGCATTGCATATGAACGCGGCGGCAAGACGGAGAAAGCGCTGCTCAATGAGGGCGGCGAAGTGATCATTTCCGCCGGCGCGATCGGTTCGCCTCAAATCCTTGAACTGTCAGGCATCGGACTCGGTGAAATTCTCAGTGCAGCTGGCGTGGAGGTCAGGCATGAGCTGCCCGGTGTGGGTGAAAACCTGCAGGACCATTTGCAGATCCGCATGGTCTATGAAGTCAACGTTCCGACGCTGAACGACGAAATCAACAATATTTTCCGGCGCGGCTTGATTGGCGTGCAGTATTTTTTGGCCAGACAAGGCCCCATGGCCATGGGCGCCAGCCAAGTTTGTATTTTCTGCAAAACGAGACCTGAACTTGCCACACCGGATATTCAGTATCATTTCCAACCGCTCAGCGCTGACAAACCAGGACTTGAAATGCATCCCTATTCCGGGATTACGATGTCTGTTTGTCAGCTGCGCCCGGAAAGCCGCGGCAAGATCCACATCAAATCGCCAAACCCAACGGTGTATCCGGAGATTCATCCCAACTATCTCGACGCACAGGTGGACCAGGATACAGCAGTTGCCGGTATGCGCATGACGCGCGCATTAACCGCGACCGAAGCCATGTCACCTTTTATCGTCTCCGAAAAACTCCCTGGCTTGGCAACTGAAACCGATGATGAGTTGTTGGATGCGGCAAGGAACATTGCCCAGACGATCTACCATCCCACCAGCACCTGCAAAATGGGAAGAGCCAGTGACAAAAATGCCGTTGTAGATGACCGCCTGCGCGTGCGCGGAGTGACAGGACTTCGTGTGGCCGATGCGTCCATCATGCCGACTATCGTTTCGGGCAATACGAATGCACCAACGATCATGATCGGTGAAAAGGCCAGCGACATGATCCTCGAGGACGTCAGTTAACTGCTGATCAGTTGCAGGGTATTTTTCCGCCAGGATCCCCATGACGAGCTCCAACGCAGGGACATTTTTGCTGCGAAACCGATCTTCAACACCCTTCAGGCACTGTTCCGCAGTTCCGCCTTGAATATTTTCGTCGGGATTTGGACCAAGTCGTTCATAATGTTGGCTGCGTAGCAAACCGACAACTGCGCCAGACACCTGACCTTTTGTTGCGCCCGAAGGAATGCACGCCCGATGCTTTCCAGTGGTGTCTTGATGCTTCAAAGTATCAGCAATGTCACTGATATAGCCGCGGCAGGTCGCATATCTTTCCAGATAGGCCTTGTCCGCCCATTTTGCCTTGCACGATACATAGAGCTCGTGCGCGCTCATCATTGTGCCGACCTGCAAGGCAGTTGCCAGTATAACCAGGCCCAAACCGAAGAATGCTCCGACAATCCTGCATTTGATTTGCGAGTTCATGAAATGTGAAACCAGCATGAGCTGAAAACCAGCGGTGCAACATTTCGCACTTGCAACATTTTCCTTTTCAGCTATAATCCAACGCTTCGTGAGGTTCCGGTTGGAGGCTGAACGGGAGGTTGGTGCAAAGCACCGGCAAAATTGCTGAAGCGCAGTTTGGCTCCCCGTGTCTTCGTCCTTTTGGGTTGATCGGTTTTGAGCCTGTTTCCCAGGCTTGAAAGGTGCTCTGCGCCGGAAATCACGATCATAGAAACGATAACGAAAAGGCTCAAGAATAATGGCGCTTTACGAGCACATTTATCTGGTTCGCCAAGATGCCTCCGCCACCCAGGTGGAATCCCTGACGGATCAATTCAAAAATGTTCTCTCTGAGAACGGAGGATTAGTGGTCAACGCTGAATATTGGGGTATCAAATCCTTGACCTACAGAATTCGCAAGAACCGCAAAGCACACTTCTCCCTCCTGAACATTGATGCGCCGAGCGCAGCAGTGGCAGAGATGGAACGCCAGATGCAGATCAATGAAGATGTCATCCGCTTCATGACCATCAAGGTTGATGAGCATGAGAAGGATGGCTCAATCATGATCCGCGCACGCTCGCACCGTGATGATCGTCCACGCCGCCGCTTTGACGGGGATGGCCCTCGTGGCGGTGATCGTGCAGAGAAAAAAGGTGATGGTGGCACCCCTGCGGCAGCCGCGAAAGAGGAGTAAGGAAAATGGGAGCACCAGGAGCAGGTGGCGGCGGACGCCGTCCATTTTTCCGGCGCCAGAAAACATGCCCGTTCAGCGGCGACAATGCACCGAAGATCGACTACAAGGACGTCCGTCTTCTGCAACGCTATATCTCTGAGCGTGGCAAGATCGTACCGAGTCGCATCACTGCGGTTTCTGCGAAAAAACAACGTGAACTTGCGCGGGCTATCAAACGCGCGCGTTTTCTGGGTCTGCTGCCTTATGTCATAAGCTAAGAGCAGATCTTTTGATCAACCCGGTTGCGGCAGGTTTCAGGAAACTGAGCATCCGTCTCTAACCGCTGAATGCAGCGGGACAGCCTATGTCAGACCTGAATTCGGGTACATCGTCGAGCTATCTGGCTGTCGGAGTTCTGGCAGGCCTTGCGGCTGCGTTTTTGTTTGGCGCAACTCTGACCGGATCCGTGCTGGCCTTTCTGCTCATCTTCATGATGCCGCTCCCTCTGTTTCTGGCAGGTCTGGGCTGGGGGCCGGTTTCAGCCTTGGTCGGCGGAGTTGTCGGTGCCATTGCGCTTGCCATTATTGGTGACATCCGCATCGGGATCGCATTTGCCGTGCAGATCGCCATCACTCCAGTGGTGTTGTCACATTTGGCCCTGATTTCCAGGCCGACTTCTGAGGGTTCAGCTCAAAAGATTGAATGGTATCCTGAAGGACGCCTCGTGCTATGGACCGCCACTTTGTCCACAGCCCTCATAGCAGTGCTGGTGTTTTTTGCCGGTGTCGATGAAGCCGTTCTGAAGGAATGGGCAAAGGAATTTTTCGCGGCACTATCCAAAAGCCGTGAAGCTGGCGCAACACCCGCAGAAACAGCGGCGTTGGAGCAACTCAAAACTTTGTTGGAGGCTTTTGCTCCGCATATTCTGACTTTTTCCGCCGTAATCTGGACGTCCTTGTTCCTAGTCGTTTTGGCCCTCGCAGCCAAATTGCTGATGGCATCTGGAAAGAATATACGAACATGGGCGCCATTCTATGAACTCGATTTTCCGCGGACTTCTGTTTTCGGTTTGGCCGCTGCCGCATTTGCCAGTCTTTTGTCGGACAAACTGGGATTGATCGGTTCGGCGGCATTCGCGGCAATGGCAACGGCCTACACAGTGCTTGGTCTGGCGACAATACATGGCCTGCTTGTCAACAAGTTATCCCGCACATCGATCCTGTTCGGCGTCTACGGCATTCTGTTTCTGTTTCCGATGGCAATTGCAATTGTGTTTGCCCTTGGCATCGCAGAACAGGCCTTCAATCTCAGAGCCCGCTTTTCAAATCCACCGACTGGGCCAGGTTCGGCCGGAACATGAACCCCGTTATCAACCGATCCAACAAGGAGAGAAACCATGGATGTAATTTTGCTGGAGCGCGTCGCGAAGCTTGGCGCAATGGGCGAAACCGTGAAAGTCAAAGACGGTTATGCCCGGAATTTTCTATTGCCCCAGGGCAAGGCGTTGCGTGCGAACAAAGCCAATATGGCCGTATTCGAAGCACGTCGTGAAGAGCTCGAAAAACGCAACGCTGAAATGAAGTTGGGCGCTGAAGAAGCTGCTGGCGCAATCGGCGGTTCAAGCTATGTGGTCATCAGGTCTGCTGGCGAAGCTGGTCAGCTCTACGGCTCTGTTTCAACCCGCGACATCGCAGCTCTGGTTGCAGCAATCGGTGTATCTGTTACGCGCAACAACATCATTCTGCCCAACCCGATCAAGAACATCGGCATGCATGAGGTCGAAGTCAGCCTACACGCCGACGTCACAGTAAAGGTGACTCTAAATGTTGCGCGTTCCGAAGATGAAGCAGAGCGCCAGGCACGTGGCGAGGACGTCTTTGCAATTGAGGAAGACGACGACGAGGATGCAATCGCACCCGAAGAAGTCTTTGAGGACGACGCCGTGGCTGCCGAAGCTGTTGCTGAACTTGAAGGCGAAGAAACGCCTTCATAAGATAAAACATGCTGGCTCCGTATTAACTTGCGGAGCCTCCGCGTTTACGCAATGGCTGCCAGCACGAAAATTAATGTGTAACTGGAAGATTGGTCGAACAGGTATCCGGCGAGCCACGGGAGTACCAGGCCTGCTGTTCCCTAGGCTGTGAACACCTGGTCATACGCTTTCACTCCTGAAACCGGTCCAAACAAATAGGAGATGGCCGCCGGGTAAACCGCAATGATTGCGCCATAGGCAAACCCGGTCAGACACAACGCAGCCAACACCAGAATGTGACCCGTTGCAAACAACAATCCCATCAGCCCTAAAACCGAAAGCATAGGAAAGCCCGTTAAAACCGGACGGGTACCAATGTGATCGGTTAATCAGCTATATTACCGATGGCAACAAAAATGGCTGCGGCCACCACCAGATTGTCCGGCGCACTCGCGGATCGCGCAACTCCGGTCGCATGACCAATAACCATGAGGCCGGCGGACACGCCTGCGCCATAGGCAAACCACAGGTGATCGATCAACTTGGGAGCAGGTTTTTGTGCGGCTTTTTCATCAGGCGGTGCGATGCTCATGTATGCAGCTTTGGCCACGCGCATAAATACTCCTGAAAAAAATCCCGGCAATTGCGATAATCAAAGCAAGAAGCATCAAGGCACCCGCAATCTTGGCGCGATCAATCGCATCAGTCAGAATACCCGGAAACACCGCCGCGCCCAGAACATAACAGGCGGTCACAATTCCCATCGAAAACGCTTTCTTTTCAGGATTGGTCTGGGCTGCAATCTGCAGGGCATAGCCATATCCAAATCCGTTAGCTGTACCGAATACCACGCTGTAACCAAGCCAAGTGCCCCAAGACTGTCGAACTGTCCGGCAATCACACAGCCGGCGGAGGCTCCCAAACATGAAGCAGCAGCAAAGATCGAAGGAGGAAATTTGCCGTAAGCCAAATGGCCGATGAGAACAACCAGTGTCAGGCACACAAGCGCAAGCGAATAGGTGAAGCTTACCTCAGCCCTTGTCGCACCAAAGGCCTGTTCCATAGGAAGAAGGAACACAGAGAAGGCGTGGACGGAGCCCAGAACCAATGTCAGCAGGCAAGATGCAGCCAGGTCAGTCAGGCCAGTCTTAGACCAGCCGGACTCGCTGGCTTCCACGCATTGTTTGCTCAGGTTTCCAACACGACCCGACCCGTGACTTTTCCTGCACGCAAGTCGTCCAGCGCGCTATTCGCCTGATCCAGCGGGCGCACCTCGATCGGAATTGCGCCAACGGCGCCCTGCCGGACAAGGTCCAGCATCCCCCGGGCTTCACCAAGGGAACCAACAAAGCAGCCGGTGATAGTAATGATCCGCAGGGGAAACATTGGAACCGGCATGGTGAACTTGCCGCCAAACAAACCTGCCACTGCAAGAATGCCGCCCTTGCCGAGCACGCTCTGCGAAAAGTTGAAGGAGCCTTCGGCGCCTACGTAGTCAACCGCGGTCGTTACGCTTCCACAAGCTTTGAACACCTGTTTGCGGGCATCATCCGCAGATGGATCAAACACATGGGCGGCACCGTTTTGAAGCGCAAGTTCCCGCTTTGCCGGATCAAGGTCTGCCGCAACGATGGTGGTTTCGGGAAACAGCGCACGCGCAAACTGCAATCCCATCATGCCGACACCGCCAAGCCCGGTTATCAACAGAGGACCTCCGGCAACCTGCGCCGAAACCTTTTTGAGCGCGCTGTATGCAGTCAGTCCGGAACACATATAGCTGCCGGCCAGCAACGGATCGACGCCGGTGACATCAAGACAGTAGTATGAATGGGGAACGAGCACATGGGAGGCATAGCCGCCATCGACATTTATCCCGAGGTGATGTTGCGTCGGACAGAGATGCTCCTGATCGCTTGTGCACAATTCACATTCGCCGCATCCGATCCATGGATAAACCGCATAGTGCTCACCAACTGAAACGCCTTCTGCATCGGGGCCCACGGCTTCGACTTTGCCGGCAATTTCATGGCCCAGCGTGAAGGGGAGTTCACGATCAGCCCGCACATCGAGTTCCTTGTCACCACCCATACTGAAATGGCCATCCTGCAAATGGATATCGCTGTGGCAGACGCCGCAGTGGCTGACCCGAACCACGATTTCCGTTCCTTTCGGTTCAGGGATTGCAGCTTTGGTTGCCTCAAGAGGCTTGCCGTATTCGATCAGGGACTGGCGGTTCACGTGTTTTCTCCATCAATTATTCTTGCCAACCGGCAAAAACCTTCCGGCGGGATATCTTCAGCTCTCATCGTGGCGGAAAGCTCAGCCTTTTCCAAGAGCGGTTCTGCCGCAACGCCCAAAGTTTTCAGGCTTTGGCGCAACATTTTCCGTCGTTGACCAAACGCAGCTGCGGTAACGCGTTCCAATGTGCCAATCTTGCAATCAAGCATGACCTTCGATCGCGGGACCAGTTGCACAATTGTCGACATAACTTTGGGCGGCGGAGTAAAGGCGCTTGGATTTATGTCGAACAATTGCGCTGCTTCCGACGTGGCTGCCGCCAGCACCGAAAGCCTCCCATAGGTTTTTGAGCCATGGGAAGCAGTGATCCGGTTAGCGACTTCCTTTTGGAACATCAAGGTAAGGGATGAGAAAATTGGCGGCCACGGGCTGGACGAAAGCCAGCGGGTCAACAATGCAGTAGAAATATTGTAGGGCAGATTGGCCACCACCTTTGTTGGACCTGAAGAAAGCTCAACCAAGTCGGTTTCCAATGCACCCCCTTCAACAATATGCAGTTTGCCTGGATAATACTCAGAAATCTCCTGCAACGCGGCAATGCAGCGATGATCCCTTTCGATGACAACAACTTTGTCAGCACCTTCCGCCAGGAGTGCACGGGTCAATCCGCCGGGACCTGGTCCAATCTCGATAATCGTAAATCCTGCCAATGGCCCCGCAGCCCGTGCAATTCGCCCTGTCAGATTAAGACCAAGCAGAAAGTTTTGACCTAAACTCTTCCGCGCAGACAAACCGTGTCTGGCAATCACATCCCTTAGCGGCGGAAGTGTGTCAATCATTTGCAGCGTGCACGGCCATTTCCGAAGCCATGCGAATTGCGGCGATGAGACTATCCGGTTTGGCCTCATCAGTACCGGCAAGATCCAGCGCCGTGCCGTGATCTGGCGATGTGCGGATCACAGGCAATCCCAGAGTAACATTAACCGAGTCGTGAAATCCGAGTGTTTTCACCGGCAGAAGCGCCTGATCGTGGTACATGCAGATCGCCACATCAAAGCCGTCACGCGCAGTATCGCGGAACATTGCATCAGCTGGATAGGGGCCCGTCGCCCTGATGCCCTCTTCCTTAAGTGCGGCGAGTGCTGGTTCAATGATTTCGATATCTTCCATACCAAGTAAGCCTCCCTCTCCCGCATGCGGGTTAAGTCCTGAGACGGCAAGGCGAGGATCGGATATTCCAAAGTGCGCACGCAGATCCGCATATGCAATTCTGCAGGTTTCGACGATTAGCTCGGATGAAAGAGCGCCAGGCACGTCAGCCAATGGAATATGAATTGTGACCGGGATAGCCCGCAGGAAATCGTTTGCGAGCATCATGACCGGTTTTAGTTCAGCCCCACATTGACCGGCCAGATGTGCAAGGAACTCCGTATGACCCGGAAAGTCGAACCCGGCAGCCGCCATGGTCGCCTTTTGAATCGGATTGGTGACGAGTGCAGAAGCACGCCCTTCGAGCACAAATTCCACCGCTTGCGTTATGCTGGAAACCACAAGCGGAACATTTTCAGGCGATGGTTGGCCCGCAACTACATCTTGAACGTGTCCAGATGCCAATACCGGAAGGGCCCTCGGAAATACCGCTGCGGCTTCGGCGGGATCTTCAATGTCCGCGACGGGAATTTTCAATCCGCGTGCCTTCGCAATCGAAGAATTGCCAATGAGGAAGAAGGGAGGTATGTCTAGCTCTCGCGAGCTTTGCCATGCGGCATTGGTGATTTCCGGCCCGATACCAGAAAGTTCGCCACAAGTCAGGGCAAGTGGCTTGTCACAGGAATTTACTGGTGCCATTCAAGAACGACCCTCACTTGCGGAGAGACGTATCCTTGTACTCTATGAAAGCATTTTTCCGAAGGCCACGCAGGTAGCTGCGTCCAAGGTTTTCAAACTGTTCGTCTTCCAACTGGCGTTTGACTTCTGCCGGAGAGATCTTCGGCAACTGGGGTGTGACCTTCCGTTTTCCGCAGTACGCCATGATCTGTACTGACGAAGCGCCCGGCGCAACGCCCATGACGAACGCGCTTCCGGGACCAAATTTGTCCAGCGTTCTGCGCATTTGCTTTGGCATTTTAGTGGGATCAGCAGGAAAGCGTTTCCCGATTTTCACGTTAAAGATGCCGCGTGCCGCTTTTCTCGCAGAGCCACATCCCTTAAATCTCTTTGTAATTCTGTCAGCCTCAATGAGCCGCGACCTTGCAACCTCATTGGTCAATTCACGGGTTGCCTGACGATCCACGGGAAGAGTCAGGGGCATAAGCTGGTAAATTGTGAGCGATTGGTTCTTGGCGAACTTCTGCATTTCTCTTTGCAGCTGCCTGTATTTGGCATCAATCTGCTCCTGCGTCGGCGGCCGAATTTTATATTTCTGAGACAGGATGCGGTTCCAGCTCATACGAGTAATAATAAAGTCGGTCACCAACCGTTGAGACAGACCCTGCTTTTTCAAATTTGCAGCCAGTTGTTTGATACCTTCGGTGTTTTCGATCACCTCAGCCGCCTGTTGACGGGTTAACGCGAACCTGAGCTTCTTTGCTTCGGCATCTTTTAGCTTGTCGTCGATCAAATCCTGAAGTGCATTTTTCTCCTGCTGTTTCTTGGACACGTTCGTTGGACGCATCACACGCAGGAGTTTTACTCTTTGCCGAACCTGGTATGCGCTGATCGCTAGGTCATTTACAGTTGCAACGACACGCGTTGAGACGGCTTGCGCCTCGCCCTGAAGACTGACAAGTGCCACAACCAGGATGACAGGCAACGCCCGAGTCCAGAAGCCGGTCTTCATGCGCAATCTCGATAATTCAATTGAAGCCATAACTTTGACATCTATGTCCAAGGTTTGGGGCAAATCTATGTTCCTGCAATATGCCAAAAACTTCATCGCCATGAACGCATAAGATGCAATCTAGTTGACACTTGATCCCACGTTAGCTGTGCCGAGTGTCTTGAACTCGACAGACAGAACGACTGAACGGTCTGGCTCAACATCCCTGTCTCTGGTTCGGTTTTCGCGGTAAGTCAGCTTGAAGGTCGCGCAATCACAGTAGTACGCCAGACCCAGCTGATTGGTGATCAGATAGTCACTATGAATGCCGTATCGAAGTCCGCCAAATACGTGGAACCCGGACCCCAATTCAAGCGCCGCATCAGCCCAGATCTGGTGCAGAGTGCGTGGTCTCGCAAATGCGGGGGAGGCATCGAATTTGCCGTAGCTGACTGCAAGCGACAACGCATCCATCTGCAGTTGCGCATGAACTTCCTGGCGTGTTGGATCAAGCGAATTCGCGTCGAAGTGCCCGAGGTACGACACTCTCAGGCTGTCCCAAGGCTGCAAAGCTGCAGAAGCAACGAAATCCGACCTCGTATTCTCGAGCCCGGACCCTTTGGCAAAACTGTTGCGGCCGGCGATATGGACGCTCTGCCCAACGGCAAATCGGGCAAAGCCACCATTACTCATGAGATAGTTGTAGATCAAACCGATGTCGGCCCGCGTCCCACCATCAAAACGATCAAACCCATTGAAGCGATCATGCAGGAACAGATTTGTCGTATCGAACGAGAAAACTGAAGAGTCTTCGTTCGAGACCTTGTTGGCTTTATGTTCATTAGTCGCGGTCACCACTTGAATGGCTGGCGTAAAGATGTGTTGGGAGTTTTCCCCCGAGCTGATGAAAGGCCACCTGATATCCAGAGCCGCCTTAGGCATCACGCGGGCAACCGATTCCTTGCCCCGGACACCGCCCGGCACTGTGGGGTCAGGTACATTCTTGCTGGTGGCAAAGTCGCCGCGCAAACGCGCAAATGGCGTAATGACCATGCCCGCCTGATTGATCATTTGACGCTGCCAGTGAAGGTCTGCCGTGAAATGGCTTGCGTCCACCCCCTGATCTCGCGTCAGGCTGTAGCTGCTGGTGTTCAATCCCAATTCACCTCCGAAGACGGGACGGTCAAAGATGAGGCTGATCTGCGTATGCGGCGCCACAAGCGGCAGCGTCCTATCACTCTCAGTGCCAATCGTACTGCGGTAATGATAGACAGCTGCGTTGTAATAGTTCCGGTCCGTCAATCCGGTCAGGAATGCGGTACTGATTAAGTCGTCCGCACCATCGATCTTGTAACGCTTCAGATAGGTATCATCAGAGGTCAGCGTTCCATCCCAACCGAATGTCCAGTGAGGGCTAAGCTCGAAAATACCCTTCGTTTGAATTGCGCCACGCCAATGAATGGCGCCAGGATTTGATATCTTGTTGGGATGCAGCTGATAGATACCCGAAGCATCGACTTCGTACTTTCCATTGCCCACATGATGCCGCCAGATCGTCCGCATCAGTGGACCCTGTTTGGTCGTTATGCGCGGACGGAATGTGATGTCGTAGTTAGGTGCCAAATTCCAGAAATAGGGTATTTCAGCTTGCGCACCCAAAGTGTTGGAATAGCCGAAGGACGGAACCAGAAAACCGGAAGCACGTTTGGTTTGCGGGTCCGGATGGGAGAGGTATGGCAACCAGAAGACTGGGATGCCCAGGACTTCCATCCGCACGTTGTCGTGATATATGCGGTTTTCAGCTTCCTTGTAGGTTGCCTTATCCGACTTCAGTTCCCAGAGCGGCCGGCCATCCGATGTCACGCAAGTTTTGCAGCGCGTGTAGGCCACCTGTTCGAAAATTGAAACCGGTCCTTCCTCACGACGCACATACACCGCGGTAATTGTGGCATCGTTCGTAAGAAGCAGCTTCACAAAGTTCGCAAAGCCGGTTCTGAATTTGCTGTCGAGAGTGAGATCAGCAGCCTTCAGAATGTTACCGTTTGGCTCGCGCAACCAGACATTCCCGATGGCCTTCAAGAGCTTGCGGCCGCGATCATAAACAACCTTGTCCGCCTTTAGCCGGTACCGGCCGTAGACAATGTAGACATTGCCAATAGCAATCGACACGCCGTCGCCGGAGCTGTGGGTAAAACGGTCAGCGACCACATCCATGGGGGCATTACGTGCCGGGGCTTTCAGATACGGCGATGCGGCTCCTTTAGAGGCCCCAAGCACCTGATGCGCAGGGACGACAAGCACAGCAAAAAGCAGCGCGAGCACAAACGTAGACGCAAGACCCCTCGCGCCTGCCGTAAGACGGTCAACTGCCAATGGCAACAGTGTCCGGCCGTGCTTCATCAATACTCCAATTACTGCAAGCTGCGAGGATTCCCCAAAGCGGCTTTTCCCACAGTGCTATTTAGACCGGAGAATGACTCATTTGCCAGCGATTTCCGATAATTGACTCCTGACTCAAGGTGTTTTTTTAAAGCTATTGCTAACATGCACCACTCAAGTCGAATTTCCATGCTGACCGACGGTTGAATATGCATGGATGCACGCCTAGAGTCTGCACACAATCAAATCGGCCCTTAGCTGCGGCTGGAACCTTCTAAGTCCTTCATCTGAACCCGGAATTCCCATGAAAATTAAATTCTCTCGCCTCGAATTGCCTAAACAAGACACGTTCGTCCTTTTTGTAAAAACCGGCGGAAAACTGGGAGATTTCGGCCGTTCTGTTGACCAACAGGCCGGCAAGCAGGTTTCCCGGGCCATCAAGGCTGCAAATTTCTCAGGCGCAAGAGACAGCTTTCTCGACCTGCCTGGCATCACCGGCATTGGCGCCAATCGCGTTGTGCTCGCAGGCATTGGCAACCCTGCTGACATGGCGGAAAAGGCATTCGAACTCCTGGGAGGCGCAATCGCTAGAAGACTCCAGGGCCTGAAAATCTCAAATGCAAGCATTGCAGTAGAAGGCGATGCCACGTTGAAATTAAGCGAATCGGACGCAGCCGCCCGTATCGCATCGGGCGCACGCCTGAGGGTATACAGCTTCGACACCTACAAGACGAAATCCAAGGAAAAAGACAAGTCGCCCAGCAAGCTGGTGGCCATAACAATACTGTCCGCAGCCCAGGCAAAGGCCAAGAAAGCCTACGCGCCTTTGCAGGCGATAGCCGAAGGCGTCCATATCGCAAGGGACCTGGTGAACGAGCCGCCAAACTATCTGCACCCCGAAGAATTTGCCAAGCGGGCCAAGGCTTTAGCTAAATCCGGGCTCAAGGTGGAAGTCATGGGCGAAGCCAAGATGAAGAAGCTCGGAATGGGTTCGCTGCTGAGCGTCGGATACGGTTCAGAGCGCGAGTGTAAGCTGGCCATTATGAAATGGGATGGCGGAGCGAAGGGCGAAAAACCGGTCGCGTTCGTCGGCAAGGGCGTGACGTTCGACACAGGTGGCATCTCCCTCAAGCCAGGTGCCGGAATGGGGGATATGAAAGGCGATATGGGTGGCGCGGCCTGTGTCACCGGGCTCATGCATGCCCTCGCGGCCCGCAAGGCGAAAGTCAACGCCATCGGCATCATCGGCCTTGTGGAAAACATGCCTGATGGGAAGGCAACTCGCCCCGGCGATATTGTCACCTCCATGTCCGGTCAGACAATCGAGATCCTCAACACGGATGCAGAAGGCCGCCTGGTGCTGGCAGACGCGCTTTGGTATTGCCAAAAGCGCTTCAAACCGCAGTTTATGGTCGATCTCGCAACCCTGACAGGGGCGATCCTGATCGCGCTTGGCAAGGAGCATGCCGGGCTGTTCTCCAACAGTGACAAGCTGTCAGAACAGCTTTCGGCGGCCGGCGAAACAACCGGAGAAACCGTGTGGCGCATGCCCCTTGGCGATGCCTACGACAAGATGATCAATTCCGACTTTGCCGACATGAAGAACATTGGCGGGCGGGAGGCTGGATCGACAACGGCCGCCCAGTTCCTGCAGCGCTTTGTGAATGAGGTGCCATGGGTGCATCTGGACGTGGCCGGCACCGCCATGGGTTCCAAGAAAACCGCCATCAACCAGAGCTGGGGCGGCGGCTGGGGCGTGCGCTTGCTCAACCAGCTGGTGGCGGATCATTACGAGAAAAAGTAGACGGTAAGCCCCGAAATCGCGTGGCACGCTGCGAATAGTTCCAGCAGCGTGCGCGCAGCGTCCGGCAAAGTCCGCAATTCGTCCGCAAAAGCCCTGAATTTTCCAGATTTGTCCTAGTTTTCGCCCGCATTCCAGGTTCAGAGAAATTCCGTTGACATCGTCGGCAAAAAACGGCAATTGCCTGCGCGAGCGCCCACGTAGCTCAGGGGTAGAGCACTCCCTTGGTAAGGGAGAGGCCGGTGGTTCAATTCCACCCGTGGGCACCAGTATTGCTGGTTGCGGTGCAGCAATCAAACCAAGCTGATCCAACCAATCAACCAGAACGATAATCCGGCACTAACTTGCCAAGAGCACCGCGCGCAGAAGAGCCCGATGGCTGTCCTGTCGGACCTCCACCGGGCTCATCATTTCAGGCTTCAGACAACCAGCATCAAGGCTGGTGTCTTCAGGCCAAAGGCTTAGCGGCGACCGCCGCCGTTGCCGCCTTCAGAATCGCGGCCATTGTTGAAATCGCCACCTGCAGTAATAGCGAAAGCAGCAGCCAGAGCGATTTGGGTGATGCGTTTGGTCATTTTGACGTTCCTTCTAATTTTTGTTTTGTGTCATCAACAAGTTTGACCCCTTTATACTTGGCGCCCCTTGAACCGTTAACGAATGCGTTATTCAGATGTTATTCATGTGATGAGGACCGATCGCCTAGTGAAGTTAGCTGTGGGATGATCGTTAAATTGATGGGTCTCAGACCTATTCGAGAGACGTGGGCAAACCGGCTAACCGCAAGCCTTCGACAAAGTGAGCCTTGTCTTCAGAACACTCGTAGGGATTGGAAGCCACCTGCCCATCGATGTACTTTTGAAAGTCAGTATCGGGATCGTCGCCCAACTGTTCGCAAGAGTGCCTGATAAACTCATCTGCATGCACGCGGACGGAATTCATTTCGCCAATCTGGGCATAAGCAGCCGCCAGATAGGCCCGCGTATCGCATTGGTCATCGGAGGCAGCCTCTATTGCGGCGATCGCCCGCTCATAATCTTTCACGCCATAATAGGCAAAACCGAGCACTGCCATGTACCAACCAGTCCGGATGGAAAGGATCCAACCGAACCGCCATCTCCGCATTACGAACGCCGCGTTTGGCCTCTCCGAGCAACGACCAGGAGATAGCACTATTGGCAAGATTTCTCGCGTCATTGGGATTGAGCGTTTCTGCCCTGTTTGAGATGATAGCGCGCGCGATTGAAATCGCCGACATAGAGAGAAATCGAACCCAGCACGGAGTGAATCTGATAGTCCCCATCGTCAAGTCCGAACGCCTTCTGCGCATAGGGCAAGACTGAGTCGCTGAGCTTCCACCAGGATGTCCAGCTCAGGCAACTTCAGACCTTCAACTGCGCCAGGGCCAGTCCAATATAACTGCGGGCATAATCTGGCTGAAGTTCCAAAGCCCGCTCGAATTGAGATCTTACCGCCGAAACGTTGCCCCAATTGACCTTGCGCGACAAATGGACGCCACGCAGCCAACATTCGAAAATCTCCCAGTTGTCGGGCGGGCGGTCAGACATTACGTCCAGGTGAGTTTGCTCAATGCAGCCGGCAACCACACCGCAGATCTGGCGCGACAAACTTTGTTATAAGGAAGATAGCGTCTCAATGCTTTCCGCGAATTGATCTGACCAAATCACAATTCCGGATTGCGCTTCAACAAGCTGAACACTGGCAACAATCAGATTGTCTCGTTGTGTCAGACTCCCCTCCACGAGGAACTTTACATTGAGCTCCTCGCCAATCTTGCTGTGCGGCAGTTGTTGATGACGATAGCTGAACGAAGAATTCCGTGCTATCATATGCAGATCCCGGAAGCGGGCAAGATTGGAAATCAGCTCTTCGACAATGCCATCACAGAGATACAGGGGAATGTCGGAGGACTCTGTGGCGGTGAACGGCAAGACAGCAACTGATGGCTTGTCCCAATTAGCCCCGTTCCAAGGAGATCGGCTTACGAGGTTTGTCACGCATGAGCTTGTCTGGCTTCCCTGCAGGCGTGAGTGTGCCGGCCTCCAGCGCGAAGTGCGCGAACAGGATCTTTGCCTTGGTCGTCGGGAAGGTCAAACTGGCTCTGGCTTCGCTCAAGACATCAAATGAGCCCAGTGCGTTCACTTGCAGAGTCATGGGTAATTGTCCTTGCCAACAACAGGATCATAGATGCCGAAACTCGGCGCGTCATCAACCAAGCCTCAATTCTTGTGACGCAGCGTTCCAAAAACGCCACAAAGTTTGAGACGATTGGGAAACAAGGCCTTGCCTATCTCACTGGCATCGTAACTTTCCAAAAAGGATAGCAACCATGCCCAAATACCGAAACGCACTGCCGCAATTGTCAGGTGACCTTTTTCTCACGGATGCGGGAATCGAGACCGACATCATTTTCAACCGCGAAGTTGTAATCCGCAAATTCGTCGCACACACATTGTTGCCCGCCCCCGAAGGTCGTGAAACCCTGGCAAAGTACTTTCGGGGTTTCCTGGCCCTTGCTGCCGACACGGGTGCGGGGTTTGTCCTCGACAGTCAGAGCTGGAAAGCACACAGCCACTGGGCGAAGGATCTGGGTGAGTCAGAAGACGAGCTTCGAAAATCCAATCATGATGCTGTTGCTTTCATATCTGGCCTGCGCGACGAATTTTCCGGAAACGAGAAGTCCATCGTTCTTAACGGATTGATTGGGCCAAGAGGTGATGCCTATGTGCCCGGGGAAGAAATCGCTGCTGCAGAGGCGGAATGCTATCATTCAAAGCAAATTGGCTGGCTTGCTGAAACCGACGTCGACATGGTTTCCGCATTACGTTCACCCAATCAGATGAAGCAACCGGTGTTGTCCGAGTCGCGCAGGCCGTAGGCTTGCCGGTCGTTGTCTCCTTCACAGTTGAAACAGACGGCAAACTGCCAACAGGTTAACCATTTGGCGATGCCATCAGATCTGTAGATGATACCACAGACGGCGCCGCCGCTTACTCATGATCAACTGCGCGCATCCAGCTCATTTCTCGAACACGCTCAATGACGCAGACTGGACAAGACGCATACGTGGATTGCGATGCAACGCGTCCCGGATGAGCCACGCAGAACTTGATCAATGCGAAGTCCTCGACGACGGCGACCCAGCCGAGTTGGCTGCGCAATATGGGGACATCAAACAGAAGATGCCCTGGCTCAATGTGTTCGGCGGTTGCTGCGGATCAGATTTGCGGCACGTAACAAAAATCGCTCACGCCTTGGCTGCATAACAATGCACATTACTGCTGCGGCAATGTCCTCTAATGGTTATCCCGCGGCAACACCTCTCCTACCCGCTGGTAACGCGTTGCGAACTCGAGGCAGCCGCCATCGGAGAGCTGGCCGACTGTTGTGCGGTAGAACTCCTGCCAGGGGGTCTGGTGCTCAAGGTCCGGCGCTGTCCAGTTGGCCCGGCGCTTCTCCAGCTCTTCGTCGGAGATCACCATATTCATGGTGCGGGCGTTGAGATCGAGGCGCACTGTGTCGCCGGTTTCCAGCAGGGCGAGACCGCCGCCCACGGCGGATTCCGGCGACGCATTCAGGATTGACGGGCTCTCGGATGTGCCGGACTGGCGCCCGTCTCCAACCGTAGGCAGGTGGTTGATGCCGTCCTTCAAAAGATGATCCGGCGGCTGCATGTTCACCACCTCGGCCGCGCCGGGATAACCCACCGGGCCACAGCCGCGAATGAAGAGGATGCAGTTCTCGTCGATCGCCAGCTCGGAATCGTTGAGCCGTTCGTGATAATCTTCAGGACCTTCAAACACGATGGCGCGGGCCTCGCAGATGCCTTCACTGCCCGGACGCGAAAGGAAACGGGTCTGGAAATCTTCGGAAATCACGCAGGTTTTCATCAGCGCGCTGTCGAACAGATTGCCCTTGAGAACGATGAAACCGGCATTCTCCCGCACGGCATCCGAGGTCGGGCGGATGACGTCCGCATCGACACTTTCGCACCCCTCGAGATTCTCTGCCATCGTCTTGCCGGTTACCGTCATGACCTCGCCATTGAGCTGACCGGCCTTCATCATCTCGCCCATAACGGCAGGGACGCCGCCGGCGCGATGGAAGGATTCGCCGAGATATTTGCCTGAAGGCTGCATGTTCACGAGCAGCGGCAGTTCATATCCCTGGTCCTGCCAGTCATCGATGTTCAGATCCACACCCATGTGACGCGCAACGGCTTGAATGTGCGGCGGCGCATTGGTCGATCCGCCGATGGCAGTGTTGACCCGGATGGCATTCTCGAAAGCCGCGCGCGTCATTACCTGTGAAGGTTTGAGATTCTCGCGCACCATCTCCACAATTCGTTGGCCGGTCGCATAGGCCATCTCCATGCGTTCCCGGTAGGGGGCGGGGATCGCCGCGCAGCCGGTGAGCGACATGCCCAACGCCTCGGCCAGTCCGTTCATGGTGCTCGCCGTGCCCATGGTGTTGCAATGGCCAAGGCTGGGGGCGGACGCGCAGACCCGGTCCATATATTCATCATAGTCAATCTCACCGGCGGCCAATTGACGGCGGCCTTCCCAGACCACCATGCCGGAGCCTGCCCGCTCGCCGCGCCACCAGCCATCCAGCATTGGCCCGCCAGACAGAACGATGGCCGGGATATCGACGGTCGCCGCTCCCATCAGCTGGGCCGGTGTGGTCTTGTCACAGCCGGTCGTGAGCACCACCCCGTCAATGGGATAACCATGCAGCACTTCCACAAGGGAGAGATAGGCAAGATTGCGATCAAGCGCGGCCGTGGGTCGCTTGCCGGTTTCCTGGATCGGGTGCACGGGAAACTCGATCGGCACCCCGCCCGCATCACGAATGCCGGCCTTCACTCTTTCTGCCAGAAACACATGGATCTTGTTGCAAGGGGCAAGATCGGAACCGGTCTGGGAAATCCCGATCATCGGCTTGCCGGATTGCAATTCGCCGCGTGTGTACTCCTGGTTCTGATAACGCTCCACATAGAGCGCGGTCATGCCGGGATTGTCGGCATTGTCGAACCATTCCTGGCTGCGGAACTGTTTATCGCTTGGCGGCTTGGATCCGTTGCTGCTCACGGCGGCGTCTCCCTTGGGTCTGTTGTTTGCCGGGAGTATCGCGCCTCGGCGCCGGAACTGCAAGCATCAATAACCGCCGCCGCCCATGATTATCATATGGCGGAATCTCGCTGCTAACTGATCTCGCGCGGCGGTCTGGTGCAGACGAGCCTCAGCACCAGGCAGCCAAAGACCGCACTGAGCAAGGAATTGGTGAGCACCCCAAGCCGTATCGGAGCATCAAAGCCGCCATGTTCGAACGCCAGCGATCCCACAAACAGGTTCATGGTGAACCCGATGCCGCCAAGTATGGATGCACCGTACAAATGCAGCCAGTTGGTATTGTGCGGCATGGGTACGAGCTTTAGAATGATCGTCAGCCATAGAAGACCAAAGATGCCAAACTGCTTGCCAAGGAACAGGCCAAGCGAGATGCCGAGCTTCACAGGCTCAGTGAAACTGGAGAGGCCAATACCATCAAACGAAACGTCCGCATTGGCGAAGGCAAACAGCGGCAGGATGCCGAACGCAACCCACGGATGAAGACTGTGTTCCAGATGCTCAAGCAGAGAATGTTTCGCCCCCTCAAGTTTGGCAATTGGCACGGCCAAGGCTGCGACCACGCCAGCGAGAGTGGCATGCATGCCTGATTTCAACACGAGCCACCCAGAGGACAATACCTAGCACCACATAGGCCCCTGCCTTCGTCACATCCATCCGGTTCACAATGATCAGGTCAATGATCGGCACGATGGCCAGCAGCAGGGCGGTTTGGGACAGCTCGTTTATATAGAAGAACGCTATACGGTGGCAATCACCAAAAGGATGCCGCCGGACGCCTCCATATTCATGATGTTGCGGACTGCAATGGTGAAACGACCGGGTTGTCTGACGTTTTGCTCCGTCATCAGGCGTCACCTTCCGGCTTGCCTGGTTTGATCACAGCCTGGGCAACGATGCAGGTCTTGCCGTTGTAGGTGATGGCCGGATGACCATAGAGCTTGTAGCCATGATCCAGGGCTTCAGAAACCCTCCGGCAAAACTTGTCGTCGTCGGGACCTGTCAGCAATCTGTAACGGGGTTTTTCTGCGTTCATGTCTCTCTCACATATTCCACACGAATGTGCGGTGCATCCTGCTCGTCAGTTTGAGTAATTTCCTGGAAATTCAATTCTTTCAGCCCTGCATCTTTCAATAGAGTCAGTTCTGAACGCGACAAAGGCCACGGCAGCCCGTCTGGCTTAACGTGATCTGGCCGGAAGCGCGCGATCAACAACAATCGCCCACCTGGTTTCACAAAACTGGCAAGCCGCATCATTGCCGCTTCGCGCAAGCCCTTTCCTGGCACCAAGGCCTGCAAGGTGTAAGTCTCGTGAACGAGATCAAACGCCCCTGCCCAAGCGGCTGGCGGGTCCAGCAGATCAGCAGCCACGTAGGTAACCGGCGAAGACGGAAACCGTTCACGCGCCCAGGTGATCGCAGTTGACGAAAGATCAAAAGCGGTGACCTCATAGCCCAGTTGTCCCAACGCTTCCGCATTGTCGCCGAGCCCGCAGCCCACATCCAGCGCCCGGCCTTCATAGAGATTGCCGCTTCGTCCTATCCATTCCGCCAACGCCGGATGCGGCTCCAGATCAGCCCACATGACCCGGGCCGGGTCACCGGCTGCAGACTTATAGATTTCGTCAAACCAGCTCTGACCATCGCCCTCTTCGAGGAATGGTTTCAGTTTTTTGACCGCATTGTCCCGTGCTTTCGCGCGTCGGGCTGCAAAATCCTCAGCATCCTCTGCGCTCACGCTTTTTTCTCCCAGCGGCCTTCCGGCGACTGTTGCCAGTACGTGACATCATGCCCTTGGGATTTCACGATTTTCCATCGAGCCCGGGCCGCTATGACGGCCTCTTCGTTGTTTCCATCGAACATGAAAACGGCCCGCTCGTAGCCGCCAAGATTTTCCGCTTCGGCACCATCGACGAAGAAGCGGATGTGAGCCCCATTTGGGTTCACCTCTTCCGACGTGAGAAAGATCGGCTGCAGTTCCTCGTTCCCGTCCGCGGCTGATCCATGAGGCAGGAACGCCTCTTCGCGGTAGATCCACAAGCTTTGGGAGAGACCTTGTGCCCGTTCCTCAGAACCGGTTTGCACGATAGCGCGCCAGCCGCGTTCCAGCGTCTTCTCAAGAAGTTGGGGCAGCACCTGCTCAAGCGGCTGGCTTTCCAGATGATAAAACAGAACCTCGGTCATGGCCCTCAAGACGCGCTCGCATGGCGGAAACGATCATATAGGAACCCACTCGGTGCTGGACAACAAGCAGATTCCGTCTGAAAACATAAAACCAGTCAGGATGATCGAGAGGGCGAGGTTTTTCATGAGCACAGCACAACAAAAAATTCGCGTCACCACCCATTCGGGACCAGGCGCCGAGCCGGTGATGAATGAGGTCCCCTGGCCGAAAGTGCCTCCCAAGGGCGCGCTCATAAAGATCGGTGCATGCGGAGTTTGCGGCACCGATCAACATATTTTGCGCGGACATTGGCCAAAGCAATTGCCGTGGCCCTTTACGCTCGGTCACGAACTGGCCGGCAAAATCATCGAGATCGGTGATGAACTGAAAACCGATTTCATGGGTAAGCCCATCGGTGTTGGTTCCAAACTGATGCTGCCCCCGCTTATGCCCTGTGGTCATTGCGATTGGTGCCTGCACTATCCAGAGACCGCGAACAAATGCCTGACACCGGTCTATTACGGCCGGTATCTTGGCTTCGACAAACCGCCTCACCTGTGGGGAGGATGGGCGGAATATGTCTTCGTTGATCTGGAAGAATTGCCCGGCACAAAGATCTACAAACTGCCGGACGACATGTCCCTCCTGCTCGGTTCCCTTTCCGAACCGCTCACATCCTGTATCCGCGGTTTCAACCGCGCAATGAAAGCCGGTGGTTTCAAGTGGAACGATACAGTGGTTATCCAGGGCACTGGCCCCATTGGCATTCTTGCCATTGCAACCGCACAGGAGATGGGCGCAGGCCGGGTCATTGCCGTTGGTGCACCGGAAGAGCCACGCCTCCAGTTGGCTCGTGATTTTGGTGCAGAGGCAACCGTCAATATCGAGGAAGTCCTGAAACCTGAAGATCGCATTGCCGCCGTTCGCGACATCGTTGGCGGCTACGGCGCGGATCTGGTGATGGATTGCTCAGGGCACCCGACAGCAGGCCCCGAAGGCATCGAGTTCCTGCGCGACGGGGGGACCTATGTGGAAATGGGCCAGTTCACCGATGCCGGTTCCATCATGACGAGCTGGCACCGCATCTGCACCAAGGATCTGAATGTGCTCGGTTCCTGGGCTTTCACCGCCAACGATCTGCCTCTTGGCGTTGATATGCTGTACCAGGCCCGCGACAAATATCCCTGGCGAAAAATGCAAACCCTCTTCCCGTTCAGCGTGGAAGGTGTCAAGGATGCGGTTAACCAGGCGATGGCCATGAAGACGGTTAAGTCCACCATCGTTCCCTTTGAAGACATGATTTAACCCGCAACTGGAGCACGGTGCATGACAATCGAGACAGACGCACCACCGCTCCAGCACAACATCGCGCGCGGCATCCCGGCAATCATTGGCGGCGTCTTTCTGTTTTCCTTTGCAGACGTGTTGGGAAAGTGGCTCGGAATTGCGGGCTTTGATTCCGTTCAGATCGTGTTCTTTCGTTACATGTTCGGTCTGATCTGCGTGGGGCTCACCATTGCTGTTACCGGCACTGAAGGTCTGAAAACCAAGCGTCCTTGGATGCATGTGCTCCGCGGCATCTACATGTTCGCCGCGCTTACTCTGTTTTTCCGCGGGCTCAAGACTTTGCCACTCGCAGAAGCCATAGCGGTGGCCTTTTCAGCTCCGCTCTTTGTGACGGCTCTGTCCTGGCCAATGCTCCGCGAACATGTGGGACCATACAGATGGGCCGCCGTGATCTTCGGTTTCATCGGAGCTCTCGTTGTCCTGCGGCCAGGCACAAACGCGTTTCAACCCGAGGCCTTGTATGTGGTTGCCTCTGCGTTTTTCTTTGCGCTGGCAATGCTCCATACCCGGCGCATTTCACGCACGGAAACGAATGTGGCCATCTATGCCTATTCGACCATTTGCGCCGGTCTGATGACAGTTCCCTTCCTTCCCTTTGTCTGGGTTGAACCAGAGACAACCCATCTCTGGCTGTTTCTGCTCCTTGGACTGATCGGCGGCGTGGCATCCTATTTGATGATTATCGCCTACCGCTATTCACCTGCGGCCGTGAACGCACCCTTCGACTATACAGCCCTGATCTGGGGTGCGGTTATGGGGTGGCTGGTCTGGGAGGAAAAACCAGACATGATCGTCTGGGTCGGGGCCTTCATTATCGTTGCTGCCGGCCTAACGATTACCTACCGGGAATCCCGTGCGGGAATCGCAACACCGCGCCGGGGCCGCTGAGCAAGCCTATTCCACCCACGCTTTGTTGAGATAGCGCTGCCCGCCATACTCTGTAACTGATAGGCAGGTTTGCCCATTGGGGGCACGGATTACCTTAACTTCTGCCAGAGGATGCTCCCCGCTTCCCCCTTTCAACGCTTCGGACAATACCCGGCCATCCAGATCGTCCGCTTCCGGCAAGCCCAGGAGATGCAAGACCGTGGGCAACACATCTATGTTTCCGGCAGGCGCTTCCGACACTTCCCCTTCGGCAATTGCGGCTCCACCCAGCACGAGCACGTTTTCCAGTTCATGTGCGCTCAAACCGCCGTGACATCCGCCACCGACCGGATATGGGGCGTCGTGAAGCGTTGAGCCTGCGATGCCCCAATTGTTAGCTGCGTCATCACTTCGCAGGATGAGACAAATATCGGGAGCTCGGGCGTGATCGCTGCAGATCTCCGAAATGCGTAGCGTTCCGCAGATGCCGTCCCTTGTGAAAATCGGCCCGCACCAATCCCGGGCCATAAGCCAATTTACCAGATCAGGTACTCGAGAATTTGCCTCCTCACGCGCCCAGATACCGCCTGCGTTACCAACGACCACTGTGAAATCCGCCGTAGCATCGGGAGTCTTTGAAGCTGCAAATTCCTCCTCGGCCAGCCTTGCTAACAAATCGAGGGGCTCACCCTCAAGCGATATCTGACCATGATCAGACATGGCGATGATGTGCAACTCACCTGATTGAAGCTCAGAGGCACGCGCCTTGAGGATCCGGCCAAACTGCGCATCCACATTGCACATGGTGGCTATTGCACCCTCTTCCCCAATGCCAAGAAAATGGAAACTCTCGTCCGGTTCGCACAACCACAACAGCATCAGATCCGGTTCCACCTCAGGCACAACGTGTTGCAAATACGCATCGACAGCCCATCTGATCCAATCCTTTGCCGGCAATTCATATTCGGGCAATGGACCAATGCGGCGAACGATTTCATCGAATATACCTGCCGGCCGCGCGACTTCCGGGCACTTCATCGCCAATCTGAAGGTGCCGTGCTCTTCGGCAAGGTGATTAATCAACCGCCCGCCTCCGGGCGTTCCTGCACTAAGTGATGCGAAGGTACGTCCCGCAGCTGCCAAACGCTCCCCAACTGTCGGCATCTTTATGAGACCATCTGGTGCACGGGAAAAGGCAGCGGCAATCTCCGCATCCACGCCTGTGTTCACAACTTCACCCGGCGCAATTGAGGGCTCAGGAAACTTGTTCCCGACAATGCCATGTTTGCGCGGATAACATCCGGTCAGAACAGCCGTTTGGTTTACCCGGGTTTCTGTCGGATAGGTCGAGCGGCTGTTAGCGAACCGCACACCACCATCAGAGAAGGCGCAAAGATTGGGCATGAGGTCGGGCCGCAGGAACTCCGGCCGCAGAGCGTCAAAAACGACGATAAGAACTTTGCTCATGAATCAAATCTCACAATACTCAATATCCGGTTCAATAGTTCACAACGCACAACCGGAATTATTTTTTGTCTCTGAATACACTTTTTACTTACTCAACACAGGATTGAGTGAATAGGCTAAGTCAGTCTTTAAGTGGACGCTGGGGGATCACATCGTCAGCCGCTTTAGACTGTGCTCGCGCGCTGTGATCCTGAGGGGTTTCAGCGTGCCAGCTTCATCGCCAAACGAAACCTTGACAGTGTCAAATCTAAAGCCAGGGCTCCATGGGGAACGTGTCCAGTTGCTCGACGCCATCTTCAGTGATCAGCACCTGGATTTCCAGCTTCACACATTCGCGGCCACCCTTTTGGCCGATCACCGTCTCCACACACATGACACTGCCCGGCAGTATGATACCATCATAACCATGCCCTCTGTCCATATCCACATGTGTCGGGATGGCCGGGTACTCGTCGCACAATCCAACCCCGTGCATCGCGACCGAATAGCGTTGATCCCAGAACTCCTCTGGTATCCGCCAGCTCTTCTCATTGAACTCGCGGAACGTCATGCCTGGCCTGATGATGTTCTTGTTATGCTCGATATGCTCAATCGCATAGCCGTAGAGCCGCTTCTGTTCATCATCCGGCAGGGTGTGCCCGATCGTCCAGGCGCGGGAAATATCGCAACAATAACCGTAAGGACCCACGAGATCAGTGTCGAATGACAGCAGGTCTCCAAGCTGCCCCATGTGATCCGAGCATTCCTGGAACCAGGGATTTGTGCGCTTGCCGATGGCCAGCAAACGGGTTTCGACCCATTCGCCACCATTCCTAATGTTTTCGAAATGCAATTCGGCCCAGATTTCATTTTCTGTGCGGCCCGGTTCGGACTTGTCCCGCATGCGCCACATGCCGGCTTCGCAAACCTTGATCGTCCAGTTCATGAGCTCGATTTCTTCCGGGCTCTTGATGAAACGGGCGTGCTCGGTAATCTGTTGTCCCTCGACAATTTCGATCCCGCGTTTGCGCAGCGCGTCGACGCCTAGAGGTTCCATCTTGTCGATGGCGAGCCGCATGTTGCCGCCGCCATGTTCTTTCACGATGTCGGCAACCTGATCTGCCCAGACTTCAACCATCTCTGCCGTGCGCGGCCCGGACGCAAAGTAAAACCAGCCAATGGCCTCCCTGACCTCGTCAACCGTTTCCAGACCTTCCACCAGATGCATGCCATTCCGATATTCAAACGAAATGGCCGGGCCACCATTGACGATCATGCAATACCGGGCCGCATTGTGCAGCGTCCAAACTTGCATGTCGGAGCAGTCCGTCGCATAGCGAATATTTAGCGGATCGAAACAGAGCAGCGCAGCTACGTCATGTTTGTCGAGTTGCTCACGGATGCGTTGCTGGCGATAGCCTCGAGCCTTCACCAGGGTTTCGTGCGAAATCGGATTCTTCAATGGACGGTCGGCACCCTCAGCGTTCAGGTATTGCGGTTTTTCCCCAATGAGCGGGTCAGAGATCTGGTCCATGGCTAAGCTCCCAATTTCCAAAGAGCGTTGCCCGAAACCTGATGGTGCAGCAAGTGGATTTGATTTGAGAGAGCAGAAAAATTTCAACAAGCGCAGTCAAATTTCGGGATCGGCTCCAACAAATTTTGCTTGTCTGACGGCAAGGAGCGCGGAGGTTAATCCGCGCTCCTAATTTTTGCTATTGCGTGTGAAGTGTCCCCAGTTCGTAACGCGCTTGCGCAACTTAAGAGCCCGCGTCTGCTGGGCAGCACGCAGAATTCTGATCTGCTGCCGGCGCTTCTGGGCTGCTCGCGAAGTTTGACCTTCTTGAGATCCTTGGGCCGCTTCACTAGCTTGCCTGGTTTCTTGCGAACCACAAACTTGCGGGCAGCATTTGCAAGAAACTTGTTTCCGTGTGTCTTGCTGCACAGGACGCATTTCATGGTTTCGGTCTTGGAAACCTTGATCCGGACCTGGCCTTTGCCGCGATATTTGAGGAAACCGGCCTTTTTCATCAGAGCGACGCCGCTGAAGTTCCGGCCACCTGTGCAGGACAATCTCCACTTAACAGCGCCGGCTCTCCAGGTGCGAATGGAAAAGCGTGCACGGAGCTTGCGCGGCTTCTTGACCTTGAAGCCAGAGCCTTCGAGCAGAGCAAGATTGCCAATCGCCTTCTTACCGGCGAGACCGCCGCCGTTATCTGGATTCTGACCACCTTTTGCGACTTTGTACAAACGCTTGTCTGTTGCCAGGTGTTTGTTGGTAGTTGTGCTCTTCAAGTGGCATTTCACATTTCTCGTCTTGTCGATGAAGAAGGTCCGGTCAATGCGGGTACGATAGGAATGTGTTCCAATCTTCTTCAGGGTCGACTTGCCGTTGAAGTTCGCTCCATTGTTACAGTTCAGCTTCCAGGACGTCTTGCCGGGCTTGTTCGTCATGATGGCGAACTTTGCAAAGGCTGGACGCGGCTTGCTCTTGTCCGTATTCTGGAATTCCCGGAGATCAAGAATGCCGTGCAGCTTAAGCGGGCCGCCATCTGCGAACTCATCTTCGATGCCAGGGTTTGGCTTTACAACATTGTAGAAGCGCTTGGCCTTCGCAATGACCGGATGATCGGGAAGTGAACGCGTGCGCAACCTGCAATGCACAGTACCTTTCTTGGTGATGTCGAACTTGCGCACGACTGTAATCCGGTACTTCTTGAAGCCGACTTTTTTGACCAGCGTCCTGCCTTTCCACGTCAGGCCGCCTGTGCAGTTCAGGCACCATTTTGTGAAGCCAGGCTTGCTCGTCCAGATCTTGAACCGGGCGAAAGCCGGGCGCGGCTTGGTTTTGTCTGTGTTCGCATACTTATGCAGTTTCAGTTTACCCTTCACTTTCAGCGAAGGCAGGGGATCGCCACCAATCGGGAAGCCCGGATCCTGCACGCCGGACGATCCGGCATCACCGATAATGATTTCCTCTCCGCCGGCGCCATTACCGCGTCCGCAATGTTGGTTGGAACTTCGCAGACGACGTTGACGTTCAGCAAACTGGTCCGCGCAAAATCGGCATGGGGCACAACATCAGGATTTACCGGAGGTGTGGGATCGAATGCAGCCAGATCACCAGCATGCCGGTTGGTATCTGCGATGAACGTCGCACGCACCGCATGTAAAAAGCTGTGAGACTGTACGGGAGCGTATTCCACCTGACGTTCTTGTTGTTTTAGTCTTAGTCCTCCAGTCGCCTGTTTTTGCCATAGACGGCGTTCATGCTGCCTGTTCTAAAGAAACTTCGCTGAACTCATGCTGAGGGACACGTTCACCTCACATTCACGTGAAGAGACACGAACTGTGCCAGGAACTGTTGTTTAATTTGCGGGATGTGCGAGGTGTGGAATATGCGAAAACAGTTAGCGCTTTATTTGACTTTAGCGGCCTTGGTGTTTGGGCCACAGACCTCATACGCTCGCGATGAAGGTATTGTCAGCGCAAAAGAACTGATCGTTTCCTGCACGTCGGATTGGGGTAACATTGCTTATCTGGAAATGTATGCCAGCTGCAGGGCTTATATCTCCGGCGTTGCCGATATTCTCGCCTCTGGCCAGGCGGTCGGTTCAACACGCGCCTGCCTTCCTCATGATATTACAAAGGGAAAGGTAACGGAGGCTGTTATCAAACGGATGAAATCACAGGCCAGTCAAGAAAGCGGCAATGCAGCTACCTTGGTTGCTCTGGCTCTTGCACGCGATTTTCCATGCCATTAGCCGCAGAAACGCATTCTGCCGAGGTCAGAGCACTTCAACGATCAGATCTTGGAAGAGAAAAAATGCTCAGCCAGGAGCCAGGAGCACGTCAAAATTTTCGGGAGGCAGAATCTCTTCCGCCTCCTGCAGAAGTATTAGTTGTTGCTGGCAGCGGCAGTCAGCGCCTTTGCCAGCCTGGCCTTCAGATCTTCGATCATGAAACCTTGATCATCAATCGTCTTCGCCCTGGCGCTTGCATCTTTGCTCAGATCCTGAGCTTTCGTTGCGGCCGCTGTGGCGTCCTTTTTCAGACCTGCAATCATGCTGCCGAGACCAGCGATCTCTTGCGCCATTGAACTGCTCTTCAGCTTCTCGGCAGCCAGTTCCTTAATATTGTTTGCCAGATCAGCAGAAACCGACCCAAGCTCGCTCGCTTTTGCATCGAGTTCGCTTGACTTGGCTTCCAGTGTGCTCGACACGCTGGCCAGAGCCTCGGACTTCGAAGCAAGCTCTTTCGTCTTAGCTTCCAGTTCAGCTCCCAGCTTCTCAACTTTGCTTGCAGCCTCACTCGCCATGGACTTGCCGTCGGCAACCGCAGCTTCAAGACCGGAAACTTTTTCCATCAGGCCGCTGGCGCCTTTTTTGGCTTCAGCCAGCATCCTGTCCTTTGCAGTAAGATCAGCTGTCAGCTTCTTGATCTTTTCACCTAGGCTCTCAGCGCCCGACTTGTGCTCGGAAACCTGGGCCGACAAGTTTGTGACCTGGCTTGCGAGCTCTGACTTTTCACCCTGAGGGATGATAAATCCGACCGCCCCGCCGGCGACCAGTGCGACCAGGTGTGTGATCCACTTGTTAGGTCCTGTGCTCATTTCGTTTTCTCTCTATAGTTCTCTGGCCCCACATCAAGTGAATGGCCGGGGTGTCGGTTTGAATTACATAAATCCATTGCTTTGGCGCTCAGGATCAAGGCAGGTCTCAATCGCTGGGCGATTACACGGGGTTGTGTTCATTGTCCAGCCCGCAATTGTACTCGCGCCGCTCTGTCGCGGCTCAGGTGTAGCCATTCAGCTCGGCATTGATCACATATCGCAAAATTTGGGGCACGTGCTCAGGCGTTTCAGTCACGGCAAAGGCTGCGGCGTCAACCTCTTTCAGCGCCTGCCGATGGTCAGCACCATGCATGATGATCAATGCCTTTCCTAGTGCAGCCGCATAGCCTGCATCAAAGGCCGCATTCCATTGTTTGTATTTTTCGCCAAACCGGACCACCACAACGTCAGCTTTTTCAATCAAGGTCCGTGTACGAATCGCATTGATGTTCACGACCTTGTTATCGTGCCAGAGCTTGTTGTCCTCAGCCCCGAGAATGGCCATACTGCAATCGTCCGAAGCCGGATGATTGGTGACCGGCGCTGAAAAAGACACCGGCAACCCCGCAGCCTTTACCACCTCTTCAATCTCTTCGCGCCAGCTCGTGTGGATTTCACCTGACAAATATACGTCCAGCCCATGCCGGCCTTCCTTTCTGGTTCGATTATCCGGGGCCGACCAATCCCATGATTATACTTAACGGCCCTCAGGTTTGCCCGTTTTGGGTCCGATCGCGAGAGGCGCCTGATTTGATTGCCCTTGGTTCTTTCATGAGCCAGATCCAGGCATCACATCCGGCGGCAAGACCGTCTGCCTGATCTTCAAGGAAGCGGCTGGAGAGCCCGTTCTCCCGAAGAGATTGCCAGACACTCTCACCCCGATTGAGCCCCGGTGATCTGGCGGGCAGGAAGATCAGGGTCAGGGTCTCCGGCCCCTTCACCTCGCCGGATGTGTGCCCCGGCGCGCGGGCCATCAGGACGGCCGCCTGAGCGCCTTTTGCAACGGGCCGGCTGATCTCCTTGAGAGGCTGGTTCCTTGTTCCAGTGTCCGCCCCTATGGCACCATGGCAGCATCGGAGCCGCGCCGGACAGGCAGGCCGATTTGTAACGCGGATCGGCCGGCCATCGCGGTCTCGTCCCCTTGCGCGCCCGGATGCGGCCGCGGCCGTTCTTCTGGCCGATGCGGGCCTCGTCCTGAACCCGGACCTCGGTCGGCCTGTCTGCCGGACCGTGGTTCAAAGGGGAGGCAAGGCTTTGGGGGACGTTTTTTGAAAGCCTCCATGAGGCCCGGGTCTTGGGTCGGGTGTTGCGGGCGCCCGGTGAGGCGGGAAAAGCCGGGCGCTGCAGGCAGCCTGGAGAGGGTCCTCTCGTGAGAGACAACACCGAACCGGTCTTCGCTCCCCCGTTGCAGGTCAAGTCGTTTCCAGAGGACCTCCCCCCGTCATGCTCAAGGCAGGGGCCGGGTTCGATGATCTCAGCAAGTTCAGCCATCAGGGCCGCGGGACCTCAGCGGTCGAACAGCCCTTCGGGCCCGGCTTCAGCCATGAAGCGGTCGGCCCTTCGGGCCCGGCTTCGCTGACCGGTGCCCCCGGTCCCTCGGGCTCTGCCGGTCCCTCCCACCCATCTTCGCCGCATCCGCCCGGCTCATCCCGTCATGAACACAAGCTAGCGAAAGCAAACGCCGGGCCTGACGGAGATCTTCGCTCGTCCTGGCAAGGCCGCAAAGGGTCAAGGCATCATCGTCATCACGACCGCCAGCAGCTGCAGACATCGGAACTCCTCCCTTGTCTGCATGGATCCAGAGAGCCGCCGGGTTGAAAAGGCCTGAGAGACAATCAAGCACGCCATTGGTATTAGATTGCAGAGCGCCATGTGATCAAATGTAACTATACACATAACAGTATATTTGCGCTTGGCACGTGCTGCCGTCATACTGCCGTTACGGGTATGACATAAACAATTTCGAGCAATCTGTTGCCAACAAAATTGCCTATTAAGATTGCAGGTTCCCGTCAACACGGAGGATTAGATGAAAAGTTTTGATGACTTGAAAACCAAAGTGACAAAAGGCCAGTTAAACCGCCGCGATTTCATGACCCGCGCGCTCGCCGCTGGCGCGACTGTTGCCATGGCAACGTCGATGTACGACACAGCCTACGCAATGACGCCGAAGAAAGGCGGACACTACAAGCAGGCTCTGACCGGCGGCGCCACCAGCGATGTGCTTGACCCTGCGCAATCCCTCGACTCTTTCATGATCAATGTGAGTTTCGGCCAGCTGCGTAACTGCCTGACGGAGATCGGCCCTGACGGCCAGCTCACCGGCGAATTGGCAGAAAGCTGGGAGGCTTCGCCAGACGCCAAGACATGGACGTTCAAGCTGCAAAAAGGTGTTGAGTTCCACAATGGCAAGACAATGGATGCCAGCGATGTGGTGAACACATTCAATCATCACCGCGGCAAAGACACCAAGTCAGCAGCCAAGGGCATTATGGCTGCCGTCACGGACGTCAAGGCGGACGGCAAAGAGACTGTGGTCTTCACCTTATCCGGTGGGAATGCCGACTTCCCGTTCCTCGTTAGTGATTATCATCTCTGCGTATGCCCGGCAGATGGCGACAGCATTGAATGGAAATCGGGTGTTGGCACTGGCGCATATGTTCTGGAGAGCTTTGAGCCTGGTGTAGGTGCCAAAGTCAAACGCAACCCGAACTACTGGAAACCGGACCGGGCATATTTCGACTCCGTCGAAAACCTTTTCATTGCTGATGTGGTGGCACGCACCAACGCTCTGAAGTCCGGCGAGATTCACAGCATGTCGAATCTCGACCTCAAGACAGTTCATCTTCTGAAGCGTGACAAGAACCTGAACATCTTCCCGACCAATGGCAATAAGCAGGCCACATTTCCCATGTTCACGGACACAGCGCCTTTCGACAATGTGGACGTACGGCTGGCTCTGAAATACGCCATGAACCGTGAAGAGATGCTGCAGAAAATTGCCAAGGGTCAAGGCGAACTCGGCAATGACAACCCGATCGGCCCGGCCAACGTATACCGTGCGACCACAGATGAAATTCCACAACGTCCTTACGATCCGGACAAGGCCAAACATCATCTGAAGAAAGCCGGTCTCGATAGTTTGAAAGTCAGCCTGAGCACCTCCGATACAGCATTTGACGGAGCAGTCGATGCCACAGTATTGTATGCGGAAGCCGCCAAGGCAGCTGGGATCCAGATCGATATCCTGCGCGAATCCAACGATGGATACTGGTCGAACGTCTGGCTCAAAAAGCCATTCGTGGCTTGTTATTGGGGCGGCCGGCCAACCGAGGACTGGATCTTCTCGCAGATCTACGCGGCTAACGCGAGCTGGAACGACACCAAGTGGAAGAACGAACGCTTCAACAAACTTCTGCTGGCAGCGCGAGGCGAGCTTGATCCCGGCAAACGGCGCGAGCTCTATGTGGAAATGCAGCGCATCTGCCACGAGGATGGCGGCGTAATCCTGCCCATGTTCCTAGCCTATACCCATGCAGCCTCAAAGAAGATCGGCCTGCCAAAACAGATCGCCGGCAACTGGGAACTGGACGGCCACAAGAACGCCGAACGCTGGTGGTTTGTCTGATCTGTATCGGTATCGGTAGAACGCAATCAAAAAAGGCGGGCCCAATAGCCCGCCTTTTTTCTTTAAAAAATGGGTCATGCCTGGCTGAGGGGGTTTTGTCTGAGGTAATACCAATGGCGTGATTGATTGTCTCTCAGGCCTTTTCAACCCGGCGGCTCTCTGGATCCATGCAGACAAGGGAGGAGTTCCGATGTCTGCAGCTGTTGGCGGTCGTGATGACTACGATGCTTCGCCCCTTCGCGGCCTTGCCAGAACGAGCGAAGATCTCCGTCAGGCCCGGCGTTTGCTTCCGCTTGCCTGTGTTCATGACGGGATGAGCCGGGCGGATGCGGCGAAGGGGGGTGGGAGGAACCGGCAGAGCCCGAGGGACCGGGGGGTCCCGCTGGAGACGACCTGACCTGCAACGGGGGAGCGAAGACCGGTGCGGTGTTGTTTTTCACGAGAGGACCCTCTCCAGGCTGCCTGCAGCGCCCGGCTTTTCCCGCCTCACCGGGCGCCCGCAACACCCGACCCAGGACTCGGGCCGGACCCGGGCCAAGACCCGGGCCTCATGGAGGCTTTCAAAAAAACGTCCCCCAAAGCCTTGCCTCCCCTTTGAACCACGGTCCGGCAGACAGGCCGACCGAGGTCCGGGGTCAGGACGAGGCCCGCATCAGGACGAGGTCCGCATCGGCCAGAAGACCGGCCGCGTCCGCATCCGGGCGCGCAAGTTGAACCGGGACGAGACCGCGACGGACCGCGATGGCCGGCCGATCAGCGTTACAAACCGGCCTCCCTGTCCGGCGCGGTGTGCGCAGACAGGGAGACCGGCGCGGCCCTGATGCTGCCATGGCGGCAGGGTGCCATAGTGCCATAGTGCCATAGTGCTATGGGCGGACACTGGAACAAGGAACCTGCCTCTCAAGGAGATCAGCCGGACCGTTGCAAAAGGCGCTCAGGCGGCCGTCCTGATGGTCCGCGCACCGGGGCACACATCCGGCGAGGTGAAGGGGCCGAAGACCCTGACCCTGATCTTCCTGCCCGCCAGATCACCGGGGTTCAATCGGGTCGGGAAGGTCTGGCAATCTCTTCGGGAGAACGGGCTCTCCAGCCGCCTCCTTGAAGATCAGGCAGACGGTCTTGCCGCCGGATGTGATGCCTGGACCCGGCTCATGAAAGAACCAACGGTAATCCAATCGGGCGCATCTCGCGATTGGACCCAGAACGGCCAAACCTGAGGGCCGTTAGTAGAAGCTGTGCCGTCTCGCCAGGCTTTGAATTTTCAGGATTTGAAATGGCCCCGGATGGCTGGCATCCGGGGCAATAGGCAAGATCGTTTAGACCATATACTGGCCGCCGTTGGCGGTAATGGTCGAACCTGTAATGAAGCCGGCATCGTCTGACGCCAGGAAGACAACACAACGTGCAATCTCCTCAGGCTCGCCGAGACGGCCTGTCGCAATTTGAGGCAGAACAGACTTCTCCAGAACTTCCTGAGGAACAGCAAGAACCATTTCGGTTGCAATGTAACCAGGGCAGATTGCGTTGACTGTAATGCCTTTGCGGGCACCTTCCTGAGCCAGAGCTTTCGTGAACCCAAGATCGCCGGCCTTCGAAGCGGAGTAGTTCACCTGGCCCATCTGGCCTTTCTGACCATTGATGGAAGAGATATTGATAACACGGCCAAAGCCCCGCTCGCGCATGCCTTCCCAAACCGGACGTGTCATGTTGAACAGCGAGTTCAGATTGGTGTTGATGACACCGTACCACTGGTCGGCAGTCATCTTGTGGAACATACCGTCTTTGGTGATACCTGCATTGTTGACCAGAACCTCGATCGGGCCAAGATCAGCTTCGACCTGTGCAATACCTGCGGTGCAGGCATCAAAGTCACCCACATCCCACTTGTAGACCGGGATCCCGGTTTCATCCTTGAATGCGTTCGCCTTTCCATCGTTGCCGGCATAGGTTGCCGCCACAGAATATCCGGCTTCCTTTAGTGCAACAGAAACTGCGCCGCCAATGCCACGGGTTCCACCCGTGACGAGAGCCAATCTCGACATAGTCTTGTTCCTTAGATTTGCCAGCTTTGTCTTGTTCCAAATTTGCCAGCCGGCAGGTTAATTCAAACTCAATTCTGGTCAGTCACGTTCAACGCACATTGCAACACCCATGCCGCCGCCGATGCACAAAGTGGCCAGGCCCTTTTTCGCATCACGCTTCTTCATTTCGTGCAGCAAGGTCACCAGCACACGGCAGCCCGAGGCTCCGATCGGATGACCGATGGCGATTGCGCCGCCATTCACGTTCACCTTGTCCGTATCCCAGCCCATGTCCTTGTTCACCGCGCAAGCCTGTGCAGCAAACGCCTCATTCGCTTCAACGAGATCAAGATCGTCGGCGGACCACCCCGCCTTGTCCAGAGCCTTGCGCGAGGCAGGAATAGGGCCAGATCCCATGATCGCCGGATCGACACCTACCGTCGCGAACGAGGCAATGCGGGCCAGTGGTTCCAGATCGCGCTTTTCAGCTTCCCCGGCTTTCATAAGTACAACAGCCGCGGCGCCATCATTGATGCCAGACGCGTTGCCGGCTGTTACCGTGCCTTCTTTGCTGAACGCCGGACGAAGTTTCGCCATGCCTTCTACAGATGCGCCATGACGAATGTACTCGTCCTCTTCAACGACGATATCACCTTTACGGTTCTTGACGGTCACGGGGATGATTTCATCCTTGAATTTGCCAGCCTTTTGCGCAGTCTCTGCTTTGTTTTGCGACGCCGCTGCAAATTCGTCCTGGTTGTCCCGGGTAATCTGCCATTTCTCGGCAACATTTTCGGCTGTCGTCCCCATGTGATAGCCATTGAAGGCATCCCACAGGCCATCCTTGATCATCGTGTCGATCATGCCGTAATCGCCCATCTTGTGACCGTCGCGAAGATGCGCAGCGTGAGGTGACATGGACATGTTTTCCTGGCCGCCGGCCACAATTACATCGGCATCGCCAGCCATGATCTGCTGAGCGCCGATGGCAACGGCGCGCAAACCCGAACCACAAACCTGATTCAACACCCATGCCGTAGCTTCCTTCGGGACGCCTGCATTCATCGCAGCCTGGCGCGCCGGGTTTTGCCCCTGCCCGGTCGTAAGTACCTGACCCAGGATAACCTCGTTCACATCGTCACCCGCCACATTGGCGCGCTCAAGCACCCCCTTGACGACTGCCGCACCCAAATCATGTGCGGGAACTTTAGAAAAAGAGCCGCCGAACGAGCCAACCGGCGTCCGGCCTGCAGAAACAATCACAACATCATTTGCATTCGCCATAGCGATCTCCTGTGGTACCATTTATGTTGCGCGGCACAATTATGTTGCGCGGCACAATTATGTTGCGCGGCACAATTATGTTGCGCGGCACAATTTACCTGAAGTCATTGTTGCAAAGCAGCATTGTGTGCGCAATACCCCAAACGAACCAGAGGCACAATTCACGATCTTTTGCCATAATAATTATCGTCTGCGCAATAAATTTGCCAAATCTGGCACCAGGTATCAATTTTCACCCTTGCGCATGCTATCTCGCAGGTGCACAAATGCTGCAGGAAAAGCGCAGCAAAATTTTATGCTGCGCTGCAAAAGGGCATGTCGACTTGGCCAAACGATCAGCAGACAGTGATGATCCGATCATCATCAAGAAATATGCAAACCGGCGCCTTTATAATACGTCGGCAAGCACGTACGTCACCTTGGACGACCTTGCGCAGATGGTGAAAGACGGTGACGAATTCGTCGTAAAGGACGCAAAGTCCGGTGAGGACATCACTCGTTCTGTTTTAACCCAGATTATTTTTGAAGAAGAGAACAAGGGCGAAAACCTTTTGCCCATCAACTTCTTGCGCCAGCTGATCAAGTTTTATGGCGACAGCATGCAAGCCGTCGTTCCCAGCTATCTGGAATTTTCAATTGAATCACTCGGCCGCGAGCAGGAGAAGTTCCAGAAACAAATGACTGACGCATTCGGCGGCGCAGGCCTGCCCGGAGTGGAAGAACAGGTCAAACAGAACATGGCCCTGTTTCAATCGACAATGCAGATGTTCAACCCATTCGCTTCAGCTGACGCCAAACCCGCCAAGAGCCCAGGCGCTCCCTCTTCTCAAGAGACGGCTTCCAGCGAAACTGCAAAGAGCGACATACAAACTCTGCAGGACCAGCTGTCTGCAATGCAGGTCCAGATCAACAAGCTGGCGAAGGATAATCCATCCTAGCCAAAGCAATTGGCAAATCGGTTGTAACGTTGATTGCTGGCAAGACTACAGGACTATTGTTGTCCGCCTGACATCAGTGGCCCCGGAGCTTGCTGGAGCTTTCTTGCAAATTCCTCTGGATCGGCAGGGTGCTTAGTCGCGTTTTGCTCGCTTGCCGGCACTTGCATCGCAACCGGATCAGCTGCGGGTTGTGCAAGTGGGACCTGCACCTGCACTGCCATTGCAGTTGCAGACAGATTGGCGGTGGGCTCAGCCGCAACCGGCTCCAGCGCGACGGTCTGTAGAGGAGCCTGTTGCTCCGACATCTGCAACGACTCTGTCACCGGCGGTGCGAACGGCTCCACAAATGATTGGCCTGCATCAAGGTCCATCTCTGCTGTTCGATCGACAGCGTGGTGTTGCGGAGACTGGACGGGCGCCGCGTCGGGCATGGCGAACGGATCGGCGAACGGTTGTTGGTCCTGCGATTGAGGCCGCGCCTCCGGTTCAGACACATGATGCTCTGGCATTTGCCCAGGCTCCGAAACTGGCATTGCAAATGGGTCGGTTTCAGGCGATCTGGCTTGAGAACCGGCATCCGGGAGTCCGTCATGCTGCAGAGACTCAACGCTCTGTTGCTCTGCTTGTGAAATATCGCCGGCTCGGAGTTCTGCCGATCTGGATTGCGAGTCATGAGAGGGGGCCAATGCACCAGATTCAAATTCGGGCACCTGTTGAGGCATGTCGAGCGCTGATCGATTGGCCGCAACCGACTCGGCCAGAGGTACAGGCGCAACGACATTAACAGTCGGTTGAGCTGGCTCAAATTCAGGAGCTGGCTGCATGCCTGAATATTGCGGATGCTCGACGGCGAGTGCTTCCATGGTTGGTTCAGGTTGAGGTGTAGCATCCGACGCCTGTTCGACGGGCAGCGGGCGCCCGTCAGATGCACCGTCAAACAGGGCTGACTTGGCGAGTCTTCTGGATCTGCAAGTCAGGATGTCTCGCCCTTTGGCGAAACCGATTCAGGTTCAAAGACAGGAACATCACCGGTCTGAACCGGCTCAGCATTTACTGCCAAATCTTCGTTCTCAGCCGAACTGAATGCAGGAGCAGCATACCACTCCACCCCGGCCAACCCCGCGGCGTTTGTCGTGGATGCAACTTGAAGCGCAGGATCGGAGATTGGAGGTGCCGGTTCAGAAACAGCATCAGGGCTCAATTCCTGAGCCTGGACGGCAGTTTCATTCGCCAGCAGGTTGGTATGGGATGCGGGGTTATCACGCTCGATCGAACTGTCCGCGCGTTATGAAACATTGGCGTCTTGTTGTACCGGAGCATTCGCCGCCGACAACGCTGCAGCAAATGGATCGGATGATCTGGCCTGCGAATCCGACGAAGCATTCCGGTGCGGGATTAATGCCTCACCAGCCTTGACGTTTGCGCCAATGCCAATGCTTTCAGCGGGCTGTTCGAGTTGAGCGGCACTCTCGGCCATCACACCGGCAAAGGTTCCGGTCGCTTCAGTTATATTCTCCGGCTCGGTTTCCAGGGCAACAGGAGCCTTTTCAGGCAAATGAAGACAGCCGCCGGTCAGGATGCGTATCCGCAGACCATTTTTCTGCGCTTTCACCTGTGGACATCAGGCCGGGAAGATCAGGTTTACCCGCGTGCAGAACTTTTCTTACCGGATCGGGTTCATCTTCATCTGAGGCAATTTTTTGTTCGAGTCTGCCCCATGGCGGATCGATGGAAGCCACACCAAACAGATGTCCTTGCAGATATTTCACACCCCATTCGCGCAAAAGATCTGCATCTTCCTGGCGTTGTACCCATTCAGCAACAATCTCGATATTGAAGCGTTTTGCCATATCGACCAGCGTCTTAACGAAATACCGATTGTCGGCATTGCCCGCCAAATCCTCACAGAACGATCCGTCCAGCTTGACCATGTCAACGTTCAGAACCTGGAGGTTCCTGAAGGATGTATAACCTGCACCAAAGTCATCAATCGCGACTTTACACCCGTAAGATCTCAATCGTTCGATGAACCGAGCCATCTCTTCGAGGTTCGCAAGCGCGACCGTCTCCGTGATCTCAACCGTGAGGCGTTCAGCGACCTGCTTGTTTTCGGCAATATAATCCACGAACATCCCGAACCAGCGCGTATCGGTTGCGGTTACACCCGATATGTTCAGGGTCAAACGCAAGGTTGGTTGCTGCTGAAGGATCGCAACGCCCATCTCAAGCACCCGCCGGTCAATTAACCTGATTAGACCCAGTTTTTCCGCAACCGTCAGCAGATGGCCGGCGGACAACACCTCGCCGTCATGTCCTGCAATGCGCAGAAGCGCCTCGTACATCGCCGGCTGCCCGGTTTCAGAATTCATGATCGGCTGGAATGCCAATACAAAGCGATTTTGCTTCAGGGCTGCAACGATTTCACCGGCACAGCTCAGATTGCGCTCGCGCATGGACGCACGGCGTCTTGAAGGTTTGAACGTCACATAACAATCGGTCGGCCGGTTCTTTGCCTCCGAAAGCGCATCTTCGGCATGAACCATTGCCTCATGGACCTGCCGTGCATGGGTAGGCAAAACGACGCCGCCAATTGAAATACTCGACCACACCGGTCCGTTGTCTGTTTCAATGACGGTGTTCCGTACAGATTGCAGAAAGCGCTCACACGCGACTTTCAAAGGAGCTTCATTGCAGTTGCCGAGAATGATCGCGAATTTGTTGCCGGCGTAACGGCCGATGGAATCGCCGCTGCGCATGTGCTGGCCGAGCCGTTGACCAACCGCGGCAATGACCTGGTCGGCAACATCAAAGCCATAGGCGTCGTTCACAACATCCAGATTGTCCATTGCTGCAAGAATGAAAGAGCAGGAGCTGCCTGTCCGTTCCGCCATCGCTATTGCTTCGCCGAGAGCCTCCATAATGCGGCCCCGGTTCATCATTCCGGTTAGTGGATCGCATTGACTGAGAAACTTGAGATTCTCTTCGTTGGCTTTGCGGCTGTTGACCATACGGATCGCGCCAATTGCGAATCCGGCAGAGCCCTCTGGCCCCGCATACCAGCGGCCATTGTCTTCGATCCAGATCGGCTCTCCCTTACCGACACCGGCAGGCCACAACCTGTATTCAATGCAGAACGGCACGCCCTGCCCCTGATCCACTTCCCCGGATCCCACAACCTGGTCATGCCGGGTGTGTTCGTTGTCGTGATCCAGCAGGCTGGCATAGCCCCGTCCGGTTGTTGACCGGCCCGGGAACAGATTTGGAATTACGGAGGACAGATTATCGGACCATGACAGCTGATCATCGCCAATCGACCAGAGGTAGGTCACTTCGTGGATGGCGACGAGTGTGTCGCGAATCTGCTCAAGAGCAGTTTGCTGCTGTAGACGGTTCATTTCACCGACCGCATTGGCCGGCAAAAGCGCATCTCCGGCGACCGCCTGAGGCGCGGGCACTTGTAAATCTGCGGGGGCAACATTTGCTTCTGATGAAGCTTGCGGTTGCTCGATTCCTTGTTCGGGTGAGTTTTCCACCATGCGTCCCCATGCCCACAGAACTTTGATTCGGGCGGAAATCTAGGTGAAATTCCTTAAGAAACGCGAAACGCCGACGCGAATGCGCGGGTCTGCGAGGACAACTGAATTTTGCGGCAACAGGGCCTTATGCGGTTGAATTTAAATCAGAACGCCAAATCTGTCCCGCTTGCCGAAAACGGTTTTGACAGAACATCCGGGAACCGCATATGGCCAGCGCAGTAAATTAGTGAAAATTCAGGAGAAAACCCATGTCTATCAAGCTCGCAAAGGCGAACGCGATCATTAAAGCCGCCATGAAAACGGGAGCCGAGCTGAATTTGAACCCGCTGAGCGTTGTTGTTCTGGATGCAGGCGGTCATATGGTTTCCATGCAGCGGGCTGACGGCTCGGCAATCCTGCGCCCTCAGATTGCCGGCGGCAAGGCTTTCGGAGCGCTTGGCATGGGGATGGGATCCGCCTCTCTGGAAACAGCGTTTAAGGACAGGCCACATTTCGGAACCGGCTTGAACGCAGTATCTCCCTTCGGCATTGTGCCTGTTGCCGGCGGCGTCCTCATCCGCGGCAAACGCGGAAGCATCGTCGGCGCGGTCGGCATCAGCGGAGACACATCCGACAACGACATGGCCTGCGCGGTGGCAGGCGTAGAGGCCGCGGGGTTGGTTGCAGACGCCGGATAAATTTAACGATCTCAATCATTTGACCGGTTTGTGGTATATCGCCCGACTGCGGGCGGGAATTTGTGACATACTGACCGCATGAAACAGGAAACAGCGATCCGCCAGATATTGCTGGCCTTCATGGTTCTGGGTGCCGGACTGGCGCTTGCGGCATATATCTGGCCGAACAGTTGGGCGGCCCGTGTGTTTCCCGGCATAGCAAAGGTGAAGGCGACGGAAGCCGGATTGCCGACTGTCCCCGACGGGTTCAAGATCCCGGTATAGGCGCGCGGCGTTGGCAATGCGCGGCTCATGCAAATCACCCCGGAAGGTGATCTGATCGTCTCCACAAGCCGGTCGGCAACATCCGCTAGCAAGCACCGGGCCCTCAGCTGAAGACACCGTATGGGGATGGCACTACCCACGTCATGCTTCGAGCCGGAAGGTGGATTTCCATGGCTCGGCTTGCTGCCTTGGTGCCGAAGCCCAGGGCTAACCTGACTCGATTCCACGGCGTGTTCGCGCCGAATAGCAAGCACCGGGCCCTGGATAACGCCAGCAAAACAGGGCTTGAGCACCAAGCGCCAGATAAACGGCGACGAGCGATCACCTCAGCATGCCGCGATGAGCTGGGCACAACGCGCAAAACGAGTATTCAATATCGATATTTCGATCTGTGAAGCCTGCGGTCGAAACGGGCTGTCAAGATCATTGCAAACATCGAAGATCCTGCGGCGATCAAGATGTGCGATCACCTGTGGAGCACACCTGGGCACAACGCGCAAAACGAATATTCAAATCGATATTTCGATCTGTGAAGCCTGCGGCGATCAAGCAGATACTTGCACACCTGGAGAGAAAAGCGGAATCGAAAGAGTACACCCCATTACCCGAGAGCAGGGCGCCGCCCCAAACAGGTTTGTTCGGATAACCGACGAGATCTGTTTGACCCAGCCAATTCACCAGATTGCTGCGAACAAGAGTAGCGGCAGGTAGCCGGCATGCCCGGTGGCCGAAATTTGGCAGGATTGATCCCCTGGAAGGAGTGATATTGGGTGTGTCGGCTGGAATCAGTCAGATTTAGGATGCCCGGGGCTGGCTCGACGTTGCGAATCCCTTTCTCTTCTTGATGGAAATAGGTAAATGGGGCGTTAATACTTCCTATACTTTTTAAATGAAAATTGACACAGGGTTTTAATATTAATCTTATAGACAAGAGTAGAGCCAATTATCCGATTCACACACTGAAAAGTGATATCCTTCTTCAATTTGAAAAGTAAATTCTCTGACCTTCGAATTTTCATTTAAAAACATTGGCTCGACGATCTTTAATTTTAACCGGTTAACTTTATTGTAAACTTCATTGAGATCTCTCACGAAGACATAGAAAGACAGCCCAACACCTTTTGATTTTCTTTTAACATCCTTGAACCGATCATGCTCGTGTTCATTAAAGTCATGAAGTAACAGTGTCGGCACATTTTTTTCGCTCATCAAAATATCAAATTCCGAACCACCATGAACGCTTTTCCAGCCAAATAGACTGACAAGTAATTTCGATGTTCTCACTACATTCTGAACTGCGATCATTCCAACTGAGCCTGTCATCAATGCCTCTCAAGCTTTGCGAATTTATTACTAATAAGTTTAACTTACCTTATATGTAAACATAACTAATTAGTTGTAAAATTTCATTGTCAATCAGTCTATTAGTTTGTGAGCCATTTAAGGGAGCGAATCTCTAATCCATTTGGAAAAATTTTCTCTCGCTTTAAGTTTTTAACCACAGGTCAGTAATCGAATCTTTAACCACGTCGAGAAACGCTTGCCTTGAAGGTGGACCCTGAATCTGGTTCATATAGTAGAGCCACATCTTTCCAACACTCAACAACCACCGACTAAAGTCGGTGGGTTAGGATAAAGGGGCTGAAAGTCCCACCAAATACCAGCTAAAGCTGGTTAACCCGCAACGTCAAAATTCGGATTCTCCTTCGTCTCAAAGTGATGGGATCAATATTCTTCTATCATTTCCTTGGTTAATTCACCTGCTGTAACACAAAAATATCCCCGTGCCCAGAAGTGCCTACCCCAATAGCGTTTTTTAATATGTGGAAACTCCTCTAACAGCTTCGATGATGGTCTTCCTTTGATTCGCCTCATAATCGTCTAGGGGCTATATGTCGGGGGCGCCGACATCAGTACATGGACATGATCTTTGCTGACCACCCCCTTACTATTTCTATCTCAAGCATCGCGCAAGTCTGACGCACCAAACTCCCTGGCCCGCAAAGCAATCTCCCCTGTTAATATATGATAACGATATTTCGTCACCCATACAAAATGGTACTCTATCTTATATTTGCGTGTGCGAGCCTGTACGATAATCCATCCCTCAAACACTAATACAACTGCTAGCTGAAAGCTACCCGCCTAAAGGCGGGGGTTTCAACCTTTGAAACGGACGAATGAAGTGCGGGCGACAGCCCGAGGTCGAGTCACTCACAACGGACAGACCAGCACTAATCAGCTTGTGATTAAAATTCCCGCAGGTGGGCGTGTCCGGCTCGACTGTTCAAATGTGTCCGCATATTTTGGTTTTATCCGGCGTTCATACACTGTAGTTGGGTCGCAAATCGTGAACTGAGTGCTTGAGGCACGGAATACGAGGTTTTGAAACCACGGGGCGTTTCCACAACACCGGTCGCCACCCAAGGCGCAAAACACTTGACCAACAGCCAAAGTCATGTGATGATCCCGTCAAATAGCACCCCACTTGGGGAATGCGGGGTAAATTTCATGAAGTGTGTCAAATATAATCTTTTTTCAATCACTTCAGCTACACTTTTGAGTTTCTTTGCGTTCAGTTGCTTCGCCAACGCTGAAGATGCTGTAGCGGTGGATGCACCTCCACCTCGGTTAATCATAACAGAAGAAAACAGAGCTGATGTGTTTAGTGTCCCGATGTTAGGACGGAAAGCCAAAGAAGTCGTAATTTATCGGGGAGCAGGAGCAAAAGAGGATACACCACACTATTTTCAACCGGCACTTCTTCCCGATTGGAGAAGCTATACGAGAGAGTTTGACGAGTCGTGTATTGAGAATGGTTATAGTTATATTCAAAAAGACAAAATTTCTGAGATTGAATTATCAATTCGTGTCAATAGTAAAGAGTATCGTAACCAATTAGCAGCTTTGATCTTAGAAAGGGGAAAAATTTCCAGTTTTAAGGAAAATAATTTCTATTTTATCCCATATGACTTCATGTTGATTGCTCTTAAATTTGATGAAAAAGAGCGAATAATTTTCTCAACGAGGGAAGGTGAACACTTTCAAGATCTTCAGAAGGCCTATCGAAGCCCTAGGGAAGCAAGCATAGAGGAGTATATTTCAATCCCTCTCGAACTTTCTTGCGCAGAGCATGATCAAATTATTAATAAAGTTAAAAAGGGGGATAGGAATTTATTAAAAGCATCGCTATTTAGGACAGATTTAATTTATGAAAGCGTTAATTTTCATGCTTTTGCTTCATTGGAGCTCGGTAAGTATATAGAAGCCAGTCTTTTTTCTGACGAAGCAACATCGATAAAGGTGAAGTCAGAAGCCAACGGTCGTGGGCTAAACGCGAGTTTTTCAATTCCATTTTTTCCAATATCAGCAAGTGGTGGTGCAGGTCATAGTGATGCTACCGTTAGTCAGGATGCGTTACGTCTAGTTACGCGGGATGTTTTTGAAGAGGTTTCCTCAAAAATAAATATTCAGAAAAATGCTTCGTGTATCGGAAAGGAGGACAAGTGCATTAAAATTATGGAAAGCGTATTGCCCTCTTTAATCAATCCTAAATTTGACGAAGCTATTTTCGCACAAGCAAAGGACGGTTATGTAATTGTTGGAAAGCAACTCGACTATGTAACAATAAAGAATAACCGTATTACCGGTGAACTAAAGAGCGCGTTCGAAACTTTAGGCAAATCTAAGCAATCAGGGAATGTTAAAATAGTAAAGGGATTAGAGGCTGGGTTTGAAGACCAGTACGAGAACAAGGCAAACCAGGCCGGGGCAGGAAAGCTAATTGTAGATGCCCCGATTGCGACGGTTGCCGACGTTGCGGTCTTGTCCCGAAACAGTTTTAAACAGAAAGTAGCGCTGGCCATAACTTTAGAGATTCCCGAAGATAATAGTCAAAATCCGATAGCTATAAAATTTATTTATCCAGCTAAAAAATATACAAAGAGTGGCGGATTGTCGCCTGAGGAGATTGAAAATAGAGATATTCGAAGGTTCAAGTGTATAAATAATGAGCGTTGGGAGCGATCTGACTTTCATTCAGATAAGAAGAGATGGGCAGAAGCCAAGGCAGGGCCGGGTCGCTATATTGAGTCTTTCACCATACACAATACTACTAATACTGGGAATAAACCTAGAATTCGAACTAGAATTTTTAAGGGGCGCACTGTGTATTTTCAGGTGGATGAATTTCAGCCGGGTAAAAATAGGAATAAATTACTTGGAATGATTAAGGAGAAAAAGGTAAAATTTAGATGCAAGGGTAGAAAAAAACGTGTAACATGCAGCGCTTCCGGTTATATTGCTACAATACAACAGCCTTTAGAATGCGCAGAATTTCTCGTGCCTGAATACGAAGATTGCTGCAGTCAGTGATAATTGAAACATGATTGGCTCACTAAAGTTCTATTCGGTTTTTTTTATAGTGATGTGTTCATCTTCGAATGGTTTGCTTGCAGAAGGACTACTACCAGAAAGTATTTCAGCTTGGGCCAATGTCTACATTTCCAATGATGTCGACAATCGCTACATAAGCGATCATCCTTCAGGTAATACGGTCGCCTCGGAGCCGGTTCTTAAAAGGTACTGCTATAAGACTGACGGTCGTAGTTCCACAAATGATCCTGATGCATCGAGTAGGATCCATGCTAAAGTCTCTCTCCAATTGTTGCGAGAAGAGCCGTGGATTGAGGAAACTGATCGAAAAATGAGAATTGGAGAAACGTTTGAATATCGCTGTGCAAGCACGGAAGTGACCTGTAATGGAACAGGTACATTCGATGAAGATGAGATCGAACTGTCTCGGGATGGACACCTAGTAAAAATTCTTTTCAACCTTGCATCTGGAAATCCCTGCAGTTTTTTTGCTAAGAACCTTGGAGCAATTGATTTTGAAGTTACGTTAACAATTGACCTGTTAAAACGGGAATTTTCTTATGAGGGCAAATTGGCGGACTTTCCTAACTACGAGTTCTATCTCAAATATGATGATGATGAACCAATTACCGTTATTGACTATAGGGTCTCTGAAGATAGTTCCCCTGCAAGTCTTTTGGGAAAAGCCAGAAAGATTGTGTCCGGCAAAGGGACGATAGATTGATCTTACAAGAGTACTAACGTGAGAGGGTATTGCCAAGTTGTTGTGTGACGGGTGAGGGGTTTCTTGTCTGGTGTTTCCCATGCGATCATTTCGAGGGCGTAGTCATTCCACAACCGAAATGCGTCGGAACGGGGGTGGCGGCAGGAAACTGAAGAGAGTTTGTAACGACGAGGCTGGAAGAGGGCAGAGGCGGTCTCGGGATTTCGGACCAGTTGTCCCATCCACAAACGGAGAAACTCCGGGCAGTAGTGCGTTAAGGTGAGTGCTAAAAGTCAGGGACTTTAAAAAATGATGCACCATTTATATTCGTTGATTGCGCTTCACGCTAAGGCATCCTAGAACCAACGTTGCCGTTGTATTCGTTGAGTGGGAGGAGTGCCGGTCGTGTCCTGATTCTTCGGGGTGCGCCGTTTTACCGAGTTTATGAGCGCAAATTCCGATTTGATACGCGTAGAGGACCTGCGTGTGGCCTTCATGTTGCACGGCAATCCTCTGGAAGTCGTCAAGGGCGTAAGCTTCCGCATCAAGCCTGGCAGCGTTGTGGCGCTGGTTGGAGAATCCGGTTCTGGCAAGTCGGTAACGGCTCAAGCGATGCTGGGGATCTTGCCCCGGGTTGCGTCGATCACAGGCGGGAAGATCCTGTTTGCCGATCCGCAAAACGATAGCCAGATCGTTGACATTGCCGCCCTGGATTCTGACGGCGAAGAGATGCGCAAGTTGCGCGGCAGCCGGATCTCGATGATCTTTCAGGAGCCGATGACATCCCTGTCGCCGCTCCACACCATTGGCAATCAGATCCAGGAAGCGCTGACGCTCCACCGCGAAGTGGAGAAGGCGGATGCGCGCAGGTTGACTGAAGAGATCCTGGGCCTGGTCAATTTTCCCGATCCCCGACGCGCGTACGACATGTACCCGTTCGAATTGTCCGGCGGCCTCCGCCAGCGTGCAATGATCGCCATGGCAATGATTTGCCGTCCGGCACTGCTGATCGCCGACGAACCGACAACGGCTCTCGACGTGACTGTTCAGGCTCAGGTGCTCAACCAGCTGAAGGAATTGCAACAGAAGTTGAATATGGCTGTGCTGCTGATCACGCACGATTTGGGCGTGGTGGCAAACATGGCTGACGAAGTGGTTGTGGTCTACCACGGCGAAGTCATGGAAGCGGGTGCGGTCAGGGACATCTTCGAAAACCCGCAACACCCTTATCTCAAGGGACTGCTCAATGCGGTTCCGCATTTCGGCATGAAGCCGGGAGAGCGGTTGCAATCGATCCGCGACATCGCCTACGAGATCGGGCCGGCATTCGGAAAGAAGGATGAGGCCGCGCCAAGAACAGACGCGCCATTGCTGAAGATTTCCAACCTGCGCAAGACCTTCGTGACCAGAAAGGGCGGATTTTTCGGAGCTTCGGAAGAGAATACGGTTGTTGCGGTTGACGACTTTTCACTGGAAATCAAGCGTGGCGAATGCCTGGGACTGGTCGGCGAGAGTGGTTGTGGGAAGACAACCGCTTCCAAAATGATCATGCGCGCGGTTTCGCCCGATAGCGGCAGCGTGACCTTCGACAACGGCACCGGTCCGGTCGACCTGCTGGGTCTTGAGGGCGAACCGTTAAAGAAATTCCGTCCGCGCATGCAGATGGTGTTTCAGGATCCTTTCTCCTCGCTATCGCCGCGCATGACTGTGTTGAACATTCTGCGTGAGCCGCTGGTCATTCATGATCTGGGTACGGAGGATGAGCGCCGGGCCAGGGTTACGGAGCTGATGCGTCTTGTGGGTCTGGACCCGCGCTTCCTCAACCGCTACCCGCACAGTTTCTCCGGTGGTCAGCGACAGCGCGTGGGTATTGCCCGTGCTCTTGCCCTGAACCCGGACCTCCTGCTGTGCGACGAACCGGTTTCCGCGCTGGATGTGTCCGTGCAGGCCCAGGTGTTGAACCTGCTCAAGGATCTGCAATCAGAGCTTGATCTCACCTATCTTTTCATCTCCCACAACCTCGCTGTTGTCGACTATGTTGCCGACCGCATCGCTGTGATGTGCAAGGGCAAGCTGGTTGAAACCGCGCCGCGTGAGGGGTTGTTCAAGAATCCGGTTCATCCCTACACCCGATCGCTTCTGAAGGCTGTTCCGTATGCGGACCTTGACCAGCCGCTTGATTTTGAAGCAATCCAGGCTGGCGGTGCGACTGCAATGGAAAACTGGGGGCCAAAGTTCAACGGCTCACCCGAGGCGCCCGAATTGATGCGGCTTGAAGTAGATGAAGGCCACCATGTTCTGGTCAACCAGTCCGTGGATGTGAAGGAGTTGAGAGCATGATGTTCCGCATGCTGACATTTCTCACCGTGTTTGTGGCACTTGTGTTGCCGGCCTCCGCGCAGTCGTACAGGGAAACGCCATCGTTTGTTGAAGACGTTGCTTCAGGCAAACTGCCCGCGATCGGCCAACGGTTGCCGGCTGAACCGCTGGCCGTTGATTTTGATGCCCTGGGCATCAGGCCCGGCAAGCCTGGCGGCAATATCCGTATTCTCCTCGGCAAGCAAAAAGACATCCGCATGATGGTTGTCTATGGCTATGCCCGTCTGGTTGGTTACGACAATAACCTGAAGCTCAAGCCTGACATCCTCAAGGATATCGAGGTTGAAGACGGGCGGATTTTTACGCTCCATCTGCGTCCGGGGCACAAGTGGTCCGACGGTCATCCGTTTACCTCTGAAGATTTCCGCTACCGTTGGGAAGATGTGATCAACAATAAGGAACTCGTCCGCGGCGGCGTGCCGAGATTGCTGAAATCCGGAGATGAGCCGGCAAAGTTCGAGGTTATTGACGAACTGACGGTCCGCTACACCTTCAAGGAGCCCAACCCGAACCTTATCCCGGCGCTGGCCGGTGCGCGGCCGCTCTATCTCTATATGCCGTCACACTACCTGAAGAAATTTCACGCCAGATATCGTCCTGCCGACGAGTTGAAGGAAGAGGCCAAGAAGCGCAAGCAGAAGAACTGGGCGCGAATGCATCGCCGGGTGAGCAGGCAGTACCGGCCTGAGAATCCGGACATGCCGACGCTGCAGCCCTGGTACAACAGCACGCATCCGCCAGCAGAGCTCTTCGTCTTCAAGCGCAACCCCTATTTCCACCGGGTCGATCCAGTGGGTCGGCAGTTGCCCTATATCGATGCCGTGAAAGTGGGCATGGGGTCCACCGGTCTGGTTCCAACCAAAGCCGGAGCAGGAGAAACCGATCTTCAGGGCCGCTATATCCGGTTTGACAACTACACGTTCCTGAAAGCCTCCACCAGGCTTCATCCCATGAGCGTGCGGCTTTGGGAAACGGCGAAAGGATCCCAGATCGCCCTGTTCCCGAACATGAATGCGTCCGATGACGTGTGGCGCAAGGTCCTGCGCGATGTGCGTGTGCGGCGGGCGCTTTCCCTGGCCATCGACCGGCACGAGATAAATCAGGTGGTCTACTACGGGCTCGCCCGGCCGAGCTCAAATACGGTACTGCCGTCCAGTCCGCTGTTCCGCGAAGAGTATCAGAAGGCCTGGATTCAATATGACCTGGATCAGGCGAACAAGCTCCTCGACGAGGCCGGCCTGTCAAAACGCAATGATGATGGAATCCGTCTGTTGCCGGATGGCCGGGTCATGCAAATTGTGGTCGAGACGGCCGGCGAAAGCACCGAAGAGACGGATGTTCTTGAGCTGGTGCGTGACAGCTGGAAGAAGGCAGGCGTTGAAATTTTCGTCCGTCCCACACAGCGCGACATATTCCGCCGCCGGGTCCGTGCCGGCGAAACCATCATGGGGGTCTGGAGCGGGCTGGACAACGGCATTCCCACGCCGGAAATGAACCCGGATGAGCTGGCACCCACGAGCCAGGAACAGTACCAATGGCCAAACTGGGGCCAGTTCTATGAAACGCAAGGCAGGTCGGGCAAGGAAGTGGATTTGCCGGAAGCAAGGAAACTTGTTGAGCTTTACGGTGAATGGCACGGGTCGACCACGACCCTGGACCGCGAACGCATCTGGCACGAAATGCTCAAGATTTATTCTGACCAGGTCTTTTCCATCGGCATTGTCAATGGAACGTTCCAGCCGGTGGTTGTGGCAGACAAGGTGAAAAACGTGCCTGAAAAGGGGATCTGGAATTACAATCCCGGTGCCTTCTTTGGCATCTATAATATGGATACCTTCTGGGTAGACCAGGCTGAAGGCGGGGGGTCCTGACATGTTTGCTTATATTGTCCGCCGCTTTCTGATCATGATTCCCACATTGCTGATCATTTCAGCATTGATCTTTTTCATTATCGAATTGCCGCCGGGCGATTACATTGAAAGCTATATCGCCGAACTGATCCAGCAGGGTGAAAAGGTCGACCCGGCTCATATTCAGGCCTTGCGGGAAGAATACGGTTTCGACAAACCGGTCATTCAACGCTACTTCCATTGGCTGGGCGGCATGTTTGTCGGGGATTTCGGCTACTCATTTGAGTACGAACTGCCGGTGGCAGACGTAGTCGGCGAACGCCTTTGGCTGACAATCCTGTTGTCTTTCGTGACCATCATCTTCACCTGGGTCGTTGCTTTCCCGATCGGCATCTACTCTGCAACGCATCAGTACAGCTGGAGCGACTACGGCCTGACATTTCTCGGACTTCTGGGGCTTGCGGTTCCAAACTTCCTGCTGGCGCTGGTGATGCTCTATCTGGCGAACATATGGTTCGGAACCTCGGTTGGCCATCTTATGGAGCCGGAATACCTTAACAAGCCCATGAGCTGGGACAAGTTCCTGTCGATCCTGGAACATCTCTGGATCCCGGTCATTGTGGTTGGGACCGCCGGTACGGCAGCCATGATCCGCCGCTTGCGGGCCAACCTCCTTGACGAACTTCAGAAGCAGTACGTGGTAACCGCCAAGGCGAAGGGTCTCAAACCGTCCAGGGCGCTGGTGAAGTATCCCTTGCGTATGGCTCTCAACTTCTTCATTGCGGATATCGGCTCGATCCTGCCATCGATCATTTCCGGTGCCGAGATTGTGGCCGTCGTGTTGTCGCTGGAGACGACAGGTCCGATCCTTCTGAACGCCCTTGCCAGTCAGGATATGTATCTGGCCGGTTCGTTCCTGATGTTCCTCGCAACGCTTACCGTGATCGGTGTGCTGATCTCTGACATTGCGCTCGCGTTGCTCGATCCGCGAATACGTTTATCCGGAGGGGCGACCAAATGAGCACCGCCAGCCAGAATTCGCCGCTGCCGCCACCCGGCGGGGAAATGACGCATTATGTGTCAGACAAGCCGTTCGATCCGCGCTCCATTGAAAATCTGACGCCTGCCCAGGAAAAGGTCTATCTCGCCTCCCAGCTGAAGCTGATGTGGTGGAAATTCAAGCAGCACAGGATCGCGGTGGCCAGCGGTGTCTTCCTGCTTGTGACTTACCTGAGCATTCTGGTGAGCGAGACGATCGCGCCCTACAACCTGCACACCCGGCACGTGGACCGCATTTTCGCAGGTCCTCAGGCAATCCATCTGTTCCACGAAGGCAGCTTTGTCGGTCCTTTTGTCTATGGCGTGAACTATCGCTTGAACATGGACACCCTGAAGCGGGAATACACGGAAAACAAATCCGACGTGAGGCCGATCAGGTTTTTCTGCAGTGGCGACGAATACAAATTCTGGGGCCTGGTTGATGCGAGCTTCCATTTCGTATGCCCACCGAAGGGCGGCACGCTGTTCCTGTTCGGGACGGACAGATTGGGGCGCGATATGTTCTCGCGTATCGTCTACGGTGCGCGAATATCACTGACGATTGGTCTCCTGGGGGTTTCGATCAGCTTTATTCTGGGCATCGTAATTGGCGGTCTTGCCGGCTATTATGGCGGCCTGTTCGATATGATCGTGCAACGCATGATCGAGGTTTTGCAATCGTTGCCGGCGATCCCGCTCTGGATGGCCCTTGCGGCTATCATGCCGTCCACCTGGGGACCGCTCATCGTCTATTTCGGCATAACGATTATTCTGGGCATTCTCGACTGGACCGGCCTTGCCCGGGCCGTGCGCTCCAAACTTCTCGCCTTGCGTGAGGAAGATTACGTGGTGGCCGCCCAATTGATGGGGGCAAAACCCAAGCGCATCATAGGCAAGCATCTGGTTCCCGGCTTCATGAGCCATCTCATCGCGTCTGCAACCATCACCATTCCAACCATGGTGCTGGGGGAAACGGCACTCAGCTTCCTTGGCCTGGGCCTGCGCCCGCCGCTCACCAGCTGGGGCGTATTGCTGAAGGAAGCCCAGAACATCAATGTGGTTGCACTGTATCCGTGGTTGCTGATGCCTGTGGTGCCCGTGATCCTCGTTATCCTGGCCTTCAACTTCTTCGGCGATGGCCTGCGTGACGCAGCTGACCCCTACAAATAACGGCTGATCACATTATATAACGACATGAAACTGTGAGCGGTCAGGCTGTTCCCTGCCCGGGCGATTTGTGCAATAAAATATCCGGGCGATTATCTGGAGGCACATAGCAAAGACATTATCTTGCAGGAAGGCGACCGATGAAGCGGCTAGAGCATGCACGCGTCCTGATGTACAGCCACGATACATTCGGACTTGGTCATCTGCGCAGATGCAGAACCATTGCACATGCACTGGTGGAACAATTCAAGGGGCTGAACGTTCTCATCATTTCCGGCTCACCCATTGCTGGCGCATTCGATTTCAAGGCACGGGTGGATTTCGTCAAGATCCCGAGTGTGATTAAACTTCACAACGGCCAGTATACCTCGCTCGACGAGCATATTGATCTGGAAGAAACACTCAGCATGCGGGAGTCGATCATCCGTCATACGGCTGAGCAATTTAAACCGGACATGTTCATCGTCGACAAGGAACCGCTCGGCCTTCACGGTGAAATCGAGAGCACTCTGCGTTTCCTGAAAGAAACCGATTGCACGCTCGTTCTTGGCATGCGGGACGTCATGGATGCTCCGCACCTCCTGAAGAAGGAATGGAAGCGCCGGAAAATTCTTCCCAAGCTTGATGAGCTGTATGACGATGTCTGGGTCTATGGCCCGCCAGGATTCTGGAACCCGCTCAGTGGCATGAGAACCTCAAAGTCGCTGAATGAGCGCATCACCTACACCGGGTATCTGGAGCGGCACAGTCCGGCGGAATCGAAAGGTCCGCTCAACACCATTGACGGCGAATACATGCTGGTGACGACCGGTGGCGGTGGCGACGGTGCTGATATGGTGAATGATGTTCTGGCGGCATATGAACATGCGGAGGACAACCCGGAGCTGGACTTGATCCCGGCGGTTGTCATCCTGGGCCCGTTTATGCCGACGCAGGAACGTGAGACGATCCTCAGGCGAGCCGAAAAGCTGAGCAAGATTTCTCTGCTGGATTTTGATAGCCGGATCGAGACATTGATCAGCAATGCAACGGCCCTGGTCGGCATGGGCGGTTACAACACGTTCTGCGAAATTCTGTCGTTCGACAAGCGGGCCATCATAGTGCCGCGCACGACGCCACGCCAGGAACAGCTGATCCGCACCCGGCGTGCCAAGGAGCTTGGGGTTGTCAGCATGATCGAACCGCAACAAGCCACCGATGCTGAGAAAATGGCCCGGGCGTTGGCCGCTTTGCCGACCCGCCGCAAGCCATCTGAAGCCGGGTGCCGGCTGCCATTGGACGGGTTGGAAAAGATCGGTTCAATCGTCGAGAAACATCTCACCAGGCCAAGATGGCCTGAGCTGAAAGTCATTGCAGGCGGGGTCTGAGCGCACACATGACTGCCAGCATTGCCTTCGTCTTGAAGGGATACCCGCGTCTGTCCGAGACTTTCATTGCGCAGGAGATTCGGGGCCTCGAAAAGGCCGGATTGAACATCCGGATCATCTCGCTGCGCCATCCCCATGACGGTGCCACTCATCCGGTTCACGATGAGATCGAGGCAGAGGTCTCTTATTTGCCTGAGTATCTCCATGATGACTTTGGTCGGGTCATCCGAAGCTGGCTGAAAGTCCGGAAGTTGCCCGGTTACAAGCAGGCAAGAGCCGCGTGGTTCAAAGACCTGCGCCGCGATTTTACCCGGAACAGGGCCAGACGGTTTGGGCAGGCCCTGGTCATGGCCGCAGAACTACCAGGCATGATCGAGCGGTTGCACGCGCATTTTATGCACACCCCTGCGTCCGTGACGCGATACGCCAGCATGGTTTCCGGTCTGCCGTGGACGTGCTCTGCCCATGCAAAGGACATCTGGACGTCTCCGGATTGGGAACTTCGCGAAAAATTGAAGGAAATGGGCTGGGTCAGCGTGTGCACCCGATATGGGGCAGATCACTTGAAAACGCTTGCGGCCGCAAAGGAGAAAGTGCGGCTGATCTATCATGGTCTCGATCTGAAAAGGTTTGCAAACTCGGCCGGAAAGCCGGACGCACCTGACGGATCAGATGCAAAGCACCCCGTTCAGTTGATCACCGTAGGGCGAGCGGTTGACAAAAAGGGGCTCGATAACCTGTTAGACGCCCTGGCAATCCTTCCCGATGATCTTCATTGGCATTGGACCCACATTGGCGGCGGTGCATTGTTGAAAGGCTTGAAGGCGCAAGCCGAAAGCCTGCAGATTTCAGACAAGATCTCCTGGAAGGGCGCGTTACCCCAGGAGGATGTAATCCGGCTTTACAGGCAGTCTGACCTGTTTGTCCTGCCCTGTCGCGTGGCTGCGGATGGAGACCGGGACGGCTTGCCCAATGTTCTGGTGGAGGCGCAAAGCCAGGCCCTTGCCTGCATCTCCACTCCGGTTTCAGGTGTGCCGGAACTCATCGTGGACGGGACAAACGGAACTCTCGTGGAGCCCGACAATCCGGAAATGCTGAGAGACGCCTTGGCCAGATTGTGCCAGGAACCGGCCTTGAGGGAGAAATACGGACAGGCCGGTCAGCAGCGGGTCCACGCTGAATTTAGCTATGAAGCCGGAATTTCGGGCCTTATGCAGCTGTTTGAAGAAGGCATTCCCGCGACAGAAGAAGCTTCCAGGCAAAGCGCGGCCTGACCCCATGTCCGGCAAGGTTCTGTTCTACGTCCAGCATCTCCTCGGGATAGGACATGTAATCCGGGCCTCGCGCATTGCCAGGGCGCTGGTTGCAGCCGGATTCAAAGTGCAGATTGCCTATGGTGGCAAGCCGGTTTCTGCCATTGAATGGGGCGAAGCCGAGATCGTCCGGCTTTCACCGGTTTCTGCGGGACCAGAAGGTTTCTCGGCCCTGGTTGACGAGAAGGGTGCCCCTGCGTCCGATACACTGAAGGGTGAGCGGCGGGATTGTCTGCTTGAGATGCTGGAAAATTTCGCGCCGGATGTTTTGCTGATTGAGGCCTATCCGTTCGCCCGCCGGGTCATGCGGTTTGAGCTGCGACCTCTTCTCGAGGCGGCCCATGCTTCGGACAATTGTCCGTTGGTGGTTTCCTCCATACGGGACATTTTGCAGGAAGGCCGGAAGCCTGAGCGAATTGCGGAAACGACTGGCTTGATCGACAACTATTTCGATGCAGTGCTGGTACACGGCGACGAGGCGTTTGCCCCGTTGGCAGAGAGCTATCCAGACGCAGCAAGGATCGCCGGCAAAGTCCGTTACACAGGCCTCGTGGCACCGGAACCGGGACCGGGGAAACCCGAAGAAACATTTGATGTCATCGTTTCTGCCGGGGGAGGCGCAGTTGGCGCGGCACTGTTCGAGGCTGCCCTCGACGCACAATCGGATTGTGCGCTTTGCGATGCGAAATGGTTGCTTTTGGGAGGGCCGAACCTGGATCAGGAGACCTATCGGGCCTTGCAACGCCGGCTTCCGGACAACGTGACGCTTAGGCGTTTCCAATCTGATCTCCCGACGCTCCTGAGGCACGCGAAACTATCGATTTCGCAGGCTGGCTACAACACCATGGCGGATGTTCTGAGTGCCGGCTGCCGGGCCGTTGTGGTCCCGTTTGCAGAAGGCGGAGAGACCGAGCAAACCCGACGGGGAATGCTATTGGCCAAACACGGACGGGTCGCTGTTGTCACTGAAGCAGTGCTTTCCGGGGAACGGCTATCGTCTGCAATCGAAACCGCTTTGAACCAAACGCCCGAAAATCTCGGTTTGGATCTAAATGGCGCGCTCAACAGCGCGAGAATACTTGCAGAGCAACTCGAAATTCACCGACGATAAATGAAACAGCGCCCCGGTACGGTGCCGGACGGGTCTTCGAGCAGCGTGAGATTGTCGAAATACATTTTGTCCGAAGATACCACAGGCCGCCTTCGGCAAGATGCGGCTCCACACAGGGCAAAAGCTCACGGGCAAACTTGTACCAATGGCGTGATCGATTGTCTCTCAGGCCTTTTCAGCCCGGCTGCTCTCCGGATCCATGCAGACAAGGGAGGATTTCCGATGTCTGCAGCTGTTGGCGGTCGTGATGACGATGAGGCTTCGCCCCTTCGCAGCCTTTCCAGGACGAGGCCCGCATCCGGGCGCGCAAGGGGACGAGACCGCGAGGGCAGGCCGAGCAGCGTTACAAACCGGCCTGCCTGTCCGGCGCGGTGTGCGCAGACAGGGAGACCGGCGCGGCCCTGATGCTGCCATAGTGTCATGATGCCATGGGGGCGGACACTGGAACAAGGAACCTGCCTCTCAAGGAGATCCGCCGGACCGTTGCAAAAGGCGCTCAGGCCGCCGTCCTGATGGACCGCGCGCCGGGGCACACCTCCGGCGAGGTGAAGGGGCCGGAGACCCTGATCTTCCTGCCCGCCAGATCACCGGAGCTCAATCGGGTCGAGAAGGTCTGGCAATCTCTTCGGGAGAACGGGCTCTCCAGCCGCCTCCTTGAAGATCGGGCAGACCGTCTTGCCGCCGGATGTGATGTCTGGACCCGGCTCATGAAAGAACCGACGGCAATCAAATCGGGCGCATCTCGCGATCGGACCCAGAACGGCCAAACCCGAGGACCGTTAGTGTCATCATTCTTTTCAGGATTATGGCCGCCAGGATCTGCGTGAATCAGGCTGGCTACAGGTCCCGGTTTCTTCAACACTTCCGGCAAGGTCTTGCGCACATCGCCGAGCACCTAAAGCTCATCAGGCGGAATGCAGGATGGATGAGCCGCGACCTGACGCTCGAACACGAAGATGTCACGAGCCGTGACGATTCCTCGAATGTGATCGCAGGTTCGCCCGTTCCCGGGACCGGGTTCATAAACAGGGCCATCGAGTATCTGTGTCTGCTCTACTGCCCTGTTCAGGCAGGCCCTCTGCGAGGACATTCTGTCAATGAAGATGTTGAGCCTGCTCATCACGTAATCTCGATTTTCCTTTTGTTGCCAGTTGTCTGGTCGGAAAACTTGTAACCAAAAAGCTGAGTCTGCTTATTGTACCTGTCGACCAATTTGTGCAAGGTAAAGCAGTGAGGAATTCCAAACGAAAGCACCCGAACGGCGACATCCATGGAGCAAAGTCTGTTCAAGTACATCTGGCGCTATACGAAAGCCCAACAAATCTGGATTCTCACGATCATCCTGATTTCGATGGTGCCGTATTTCTTGGCGCTCGATTTGCCGAAACGTATCGTCAACGGGCCGATCCAGGGCCAGGGGTTTGAGACTGAAGGGGATACGCAACCCTTTCTTGAAATCGCGTTTGGCGTGCCATCATGGATATCTGATGTTGGCACGGTCACGCTTTTTGGCGGGTTCCATCTTGAGCAACTGAGCTATCTCTTCTGCCTGTGCGCCACGTTCCTTGCCTTCGTCTGCATCAACGGCCTCTTCAAATATTATATCAACACCTACAAAGGCCGTCTTGGCGAGCGCATGTTGAGGCGGTTGCGCTACCAATTGCTGGATCGCATTCTCAGGTTCCCGACCACCTATTTTCGCCGGATCAAGGCGCCGGAAGCGGCGACCATGATCAAGGACGAGGTTGAACCGCTGGGCGGCTTTATCGGCGACATGCTGGTGCAGCCCGTGTTCCTTGGCGGCCAGGCGCTGACAGCGCTAATCTTCATCCTCGTGCAGGACATCTGGCTTGGTCTGATCGCCGGCGGCATTGTGCTGGTTCAGGCATTCCTCATTCCGAGACTGCGGCGCCGGTTGCTTATTCTGGGCAAGCGGCGCCAGTTGACCGCGCGCGCACTGGCTGGACGTGTGGGTGAGGTTGTCGATGGTATCAACAACGTGCACACCAACGATACATCGAACTGGGAACGAGCCGATCTGGCCGGGCGACTTGGGACAATTTTCGCTATCCGTTATGAGTTGTTCCAGCGGAAATTCTTCATCAAGTTTCTGAACAACTTCCTCGCCCAGATGACCCCGTTCATGTTCTATCTGGTGGGTGGTTATCTCGCTATCACAGGTCAGATCGATATTGGTCAGCTGGTTGCTGTTATCGCAGCCTACAAAGATCTTCCTGGCCCGGTCGCTGAGCTGATTGCCTACGATCAGCAGCGGCTCGATGTGCAAATCAAATACAGCCAGGTGATTGAGCAGTTCCAGCCTGAGAACATGATGGAACCGGAACTGCAGGCAATTCCCAAAGAACCGGTTGGGCCGATCAAGGATGGCTTTACCGCATCCCGTGTTGGTGTCGTTGATGATGCAGGGACCAGACTATTGGAGAGTGCCACATTCAAGCTGGCACCCGGTGAACAGGTGGCGGCTGTCGGCAATGTGAACTCCGGCGCTGAAACCATGGCCGATGTTCTCGCGCGTATCACGGTGCCGACGCAAGGGTCGATCGCGCTGGACGATGGAAATCTCCAGGAGCTGCACGAGTCATTTACAGGCCGCCGGACCGCCTATGTTGGACCCGACGTATATCTGCCACAGACGAGTTTCCGTGACGCCCTGTTTTACGGTTTGAAGCGTCAGCCCATCCGCGAACGCAGCGAAGCAGAGGCCGATCCCAGGGAAAGGGCCTGGGAAATTTCCGAGGCCAGGCAGGCGGGCAATACAACGCTGGATATAAAGGCCGAATGGCTTGATCACGAAACCCTTGGGGCCGCGGATCCTCATTCAGCTGACGAAGTTGCGTGGCAACTTCTCGATGTTGTCGATTTGCGCCAGGATGTTTTCGATCTCGGTCTACGTGGTCAGGTCGATCCGGAAAAGGCTCCTGAACTCGCCGAGAAGTTCCTTGAAGCGCGTAAAGCTCTGCGCCAGCGGTTGGAAGATCCGGCACTCTCAAAACTGGTGGAGCTGTTCGAACCCAATTCCTACAGCCTACAGGCTTCCGTCGGTGAAAACCTTCTTTTCGGTACCGCCTCGGGCAACACGTTTGAGCGCGATAAACTGGCGGGTCACCCCTATGTGCGTCAGGTGCTGAAGGAAAACGGCTTGGCTGACGCATTCTTTGACATGGGCCGCAAAATTGCCGAGACGGCCACCGAGCTCTTCAAGGACCTGCCACCTGATCATCCGTTCTTTGAGCGCTTGAGCTTCATGGACTCCGACGAGATTCCTGAATACGAGGCCGCCCTTGTCCGCATTGCAACCCAATCCCTCGAAGAGGTAATGCCTGCGGATCAGGACATGTTTATGCGTCTGCCATTTGACTATATCGAGCCCCAGCACCGCTTCGGTTTGCTCGATGAGGAAATGAAGTCGCAGGTGTTGACGGCCCGCAAAGCCTTCAGGAAAGGCCTGCCCGAACAGCACTCCGACGCCATCGCCTTCTATGATCCGGAAGTCTACAACCCCGCCGCATCGCTACAGGACAATATCCTGCTGGGCCGCATGACCTACGGAATTGCCGAGGGCCAGGTCAAGGTCCGCGAAGTGATCCATCAGGTTCTTGATGAACTGGAACTGCACGATGAAGTTTTCCAGGTCGGGCTCAATTTCAATGTGGGCAACGGCGGCAAGCGGTTGAACGTATCCCAGCGGCAAAAACTGGCCTTGGCCCGCGGTCTGGTGAAAAAGCCCGATATTCTGATCGTGAACCGCGCGCTGACCGCCCTCGACAGCCGCTCGCAAGAGACTATTATCGAACGTGTGTTGCAAATGTCGAAGGGCGGGAATGGGTCCGCACCGTTCGGCATTTTCTGGGTCTTGCAAGCGCCGAGGTTCGCAGAAGATTTCAGCCGTGTTATGGTCTTCGACAAGGGATCGCTTGCTGAAGACGACACACCGGCCAACCTGCTCAAGAGCGAAGGTCACTACGCCAAATTGCTCTCGAGTGCATAGATGTAACCGTAGGGAGGGAAGCAGTTCATGACCTCATTGTCGGATGAAGTCGACATGTTGCGAAGGGTCCCCCTATTCGCACAAATCGAACCGTCAAAGCTCAAGCTTCTGGCCTTTACGTCCGAAAGGCTGAATTTCGACGAAGCACAGGATGTGTTCCGGCAAGGCGACGAAGGTGATGCGGCTTACGTGATCATGGACGGCAGGGCGGACGTTGTGGTGAACACGCCCAATGGTGAAACTGTCGTGGCCTCACTCGGCGGGAACGATTTCATCGGCGAAATCGCCATCCTCTGCGATGTGCCAAGAACCGCAACAATCCGTGCGAAGACCCAGTTGCAGACGCTCAAGATCAACAAGGAAGATTTCCTTGGTCTGATGAAGGAGTTTCCTGAAATGGCGGTTGAAGTCATGCGCGAGTTGGCCGACAGGCTTAGCAAGACAACTGCAGAACTGAGCCAGGTCCGCCAGCAACTCAATGCGATGAAGACCTAGACTCCCACCGCCAAACGCCGAGGCAGGCGAGTATGAAAAGGTTTTCCCGGGGCTTCGGTCAGCAGCAGATCTGTCCTGTCTCGGGCCTTGTCCTGTTTGCGTTTGTCCTCACGTACCTCCTCAATCATTCACCGGGACTTGTATCCGTCGAATTGATGGATGCAGTTCGCGATGTCTGCGTCTCGATCACCGGAAGCGTTCCTGGGACGATTATCCTGACCTGGGCGTTGCTGGCCCATATCGTGCTGGCGCTCTGCAAATTTGCCGTGAGACGCACCTTGGGAATGAGCCTTGGTGAAGCGGTTCAACTCGTGTTTGGCCTGGCAATTCCTTGTTCTGGCGAATTGATCAATCCGGGTAGTAGGACAGGTGCCAACCCGCAAAGCGTTGGAGCCCCTCTTCAATCAAAGTGGCTGGCGTGAAGCCGGTCAATCTCTCAAGAGCACTCGTGTCGGCCCATGTGATTTCCACCTCACCGGGCTGGATATCGATCAGATCGAGTTTGGGGCTGCAATTGAAGACCTCGCCAAGCACTTCGATATAACGCATGAGCTCCTCGGGTTGACCGTTGCCCACGTTCAGGATGCGGTAAGGGGCAACCCCACTCGTGGATGAGACCGGGTCATCGCTCTTCCATTCTCCGTCGGGCGCGGGTGCCTTGTCGAGAAGCTTCACCAGGCTCTCCACAATATCGCCCACATAGGTGAAATCGCGTTTCATGCAGCCGTGATTGTGCACCTGGATTGAACGGCCTGCGCGCATGGCATCTGCAAACTTGAAGAATGCCATGTCGGGCCGGCCCCATTCCCCATACACCGTGAAGAAACGCAGCCCCGTCATTGGCAGTCTGAACAAATGAGCATAGCTATGCGCGAGTGCTTCATTTGCCTTCTTCGTGGCCGCATATAGCGAAAGCGGGTGATCTGTCACCGCGTTTTCCGAAGAGGGATGGGCAGTGTTTGCGCCATAGACAGAACTTGACGACGCGTACAGCAGATGCTGCGGCGGCACGCGGCGGCAGGCCTCCAGCAGGTTTGAAAACACGATGAGATTGCTGTCCACGTATGATTGGGGGGCATCCAGGCTATATCTTACACCGGCCTGTGCAGCCAGATGGTAGACGATGTCCGGTTTGTGTTTGTCGAAGATGGTGTTGAGCGCGTCCGCATTGACCATGTCCATCTTTTCAACATGCAAGCCGTGGTCAGCACGAAGAACTTCGACCCGCGCTTCCTTGAGGCGCACATCGTAGTAGGAAGAAAAATTGTCCAGGCAAATCACCTCATGGCTTCGGTCTGCCAGACTTTTGGCAAGGTGAAAGCCGATGAAGCCGGCTGCCCCGGTGACCAGGACGCGCATGAGCTCTGCTCCTTCAGGCACCGATCGCCGGTCTGCCAAGAGAGTGGTACGCGAATGGTGTGTTCTCAATTTCCTTGGCGGTGAAAATGTTTCGCAGGTCGACCAGAACCGGCGTTCGCATCAAGCCTGCAACGGACTTAAGGTCAAGCCCGCGATATACATTCCACTCGGTCAGGATCACCAAACAATCAGTGTCTTCTGCGGCATCGATCGGATCCTCCCGCCAGATCACATCTTCCAAGTTTGCCTCGGCCTGGGCCCGTGCGACCGGGTCATGGGCGACGATTTCTGCTCCGCGCTTTTGCAACGCAGGAATAATATGCAAGGCAGGTGCTTCACGGATGTCATCCGTGTTGGGTTTGAAGCTGATGCCAAGAACTGCGATCCGTTTACCGTCCACATTTCCGCCGAGCGCATCCACTATGCGCTTTACCATCTGGTCCTTACGGGCCTCGTTGATCTCGATCGCCGTTTCAATGGACTTCATGGGGCTGGAATATTTTTCCCCGATGGAGACCAGCGCGCGGGTGTCCTCCGGAAAACACGATCCGCCATAGGCTGGTCCAGGGTGGAGAAAGTAAGGGCCGATGCGTCTGTCTTTGCCGAGCGCAAGTGTGGCCTCTGAAATATCCGCGCCGGTGGCTTCGCAGAGATCAGATAGCTCGTTGATAAAGCTGAGTCGCATCGCCAGGAATGAGTTGTTCGCATATTTGACCAATTCGGCGGTCTCGAAACCAGTGATAATGACCGGCGCGGCGCACAAGGAAAGAGGCCGGTAGGCTGCCCGCATGACCTCTTGGGCGCGGGGGTTCTCGGCGCCCACAACGATCTTGTCCGGCCTCATGAAATCCTCGATCGCTGAGCCTTCCCGCAAGAATTCCGGATTGGAAACCATCGCAAAGTCAGCATCAGGGCGATGCTCTCGAATGAGCGCCTCTAGCCTTCTTGCAGTCCCAACCGGCACGGTGGACTTCGTGGCGATCACCGTAAATCCGTCCAGCGCGGCAGCAATCTCTGTCGCCGCGTTTTCAATGAAATTCATATCGACGGAACCATCGCCTCGCCTGCCGGGTGTTCCAACGGCAATGAAGACCAGATCCGATGAGGCAACGGCACCGGTCAGATCAGTCGTAAAGAACAATCTGTTCTGCTCCCTGTTGGCGTCAACCATGCGGTCCAGACCAGGCTCGTAAATGGGAATTTCGCCGCGCTTCAAGCGTTGGACCTTGTCTGCTTCATGGTCAATGCAGGTCACTGCAAATCCAAATTCAGAAAAACACGTTCCTGAAACCAGTCCGACGTAACCTGTGCCAACCATGGCAATTTTCATCTTTTGGTCCTTGTTTGCCGTGTAGGCCAGATCATGTTGCGGCCACAATAGTAAGGTGTGTGTCGTACTCTGTTGCCACAAACCCTTGATTTGATGATAGGCTGCTGTGGTTACAAGATGAGAATGTGAGCCGTCACAGGGTTTTTGGGGTTTGAATGGCGAACGATCAGTTTTTTGTCCGGCTTTGGGGCGTTCGGGGCAGCCTGCCGACGCCGGGTCCAGACACAAGAATCTTCGGCGGCAATACGCCATGCGTCGAAATCCGATGCGGTGAGCGGATCCTGATCTTTGATGCTGGCTCAGGAATTCGTCCTCTGGGCAATCTTCTGCTGGAAGAAGATGCAAAAAAACTCGATCTCTTTTTCACACACACCCATTACGACCACATTGGCGGCTTGCCGTTTTTCGCGCCGTTTTATTCTCCGGAAACGAGTATCGACATCTGGTCTGGCCATATGGAGGACAATGCCGCGACCACAAGACAAATGGTCAAATCATTCATGAGCCCGCCGTTCTTTCCGGTGCCCCCGGAAATCTTCAAAGCCAAGGTGGGCTATCACGATTTTACACCAGGCAATCAATTTGATTTGCCTGGCGAGATCGTCATCAAGACGATAGCCTTGAACCATCCTGGCGGTTCAATGGGATACCGGGTCGAGTTCGGTGGCAAGTCCATCTGCTACGTAACCGACACCGAGCATGTCCCCGGCGAACCGGACCAGGCTATTATCGGTTTGATAGAAGGTTCGGATATTGTGATTTATGACGCCACCTACTGTGACTCGGTGTTTGAACAGTTCATCGGTTTTGGACACTCCACCTGGCAGGAAGGCACCCGTCTTTGCAAGGCTGCCGGTGCTGGAAAATATTGCATCTTCCACCATCGCCCATCGCATGACGATGAGATGATGGCCAAAATTGAACTCCAGGCGCGTGAGCTCTATGAGAATTCAGTGGTGGCGCGCGAGGGAATGCAGCTCGAGCCATGAGTGAGCTTCAAAAGGTTGCGGATTCGCAGGCCGGCAGCCTCACACACATTGTCAAGAATGCGCTGCCGTCCGAGCAGCACAAGCATTTGCCTGCACGTATTGTCAGGACAATTGAACGTCAGGATCAGTCCAGCGAGGTTCTGGTCAAACTCATCCAGCTGACGGTGGTCTCGGTGATGGCGATCTTGTATCTGGCCACACCAAAGACGGATGCAGGCACCGCCTTTTCGCCGGTTCCCTATGTCCTGGCCACTTACCTCGTTTTGAACGTGATCGGCCTGATCTGGGCGCTGAAATACGGTCTGAAGGACTGGGCGGTCTTTGGCTCAATCGTCATCGACATGAGTTTGCTGCTGGTGCTGATCTGGAGTTTCCATATCCAGTATGAACAGCCGGCATCTTTCTACCTGAAGGCACCGACGATTTTGTACGTCTTCATCTTCATTGCCATTCGGGCCATGCGATATCAGGCGCGTTTTGTCCTGGTTGCCGGACTGGTGGCATCCCTGGGCTGGCTGGCCATGGTCATCTATGTGATCAGAATCGACCCCGCCAACACCGTGATCACCCGGAATTATGTTGAGTATCTCACCAGCAATTCCATTCTGATCGGGGCAGAACTCGACAAGATCATATCGATCATGCTCGTGACCGCGATCCTGGCGCTTGCTCTGAAGCGCGGACGGGCGCTTCTGGTACGCGCGGTGAGTGACCAGAGCGCTGCACAAGATCTGTCCCGCTTTTTTGATGAATCCGTTGCAACGCAAATCACCGGCGCCGATCAGTCGATTGCTGCCGGCGAGGGCGCGACGCGTGATGCGGCGGTCCTGAACATAGATATTCGTGACTTCACCACCATGGCTGCAACCATGGAGGCTAATGACGTGATGGGCATTCTGACGGCCTATCAGGGTCAGCTTGTGCCAATTATTCAGCGTAACGGGGGCACGATCGACAAGTTTCTTGGTGATGGCATCATGGCCACCTTTGGCGCGCTTGCCCCGAGTGAGACCTATGCGGCAGATTCCTTGCGAGCTGTGGATGAAATCATGGCGAATGTTGATACCTGGCAGGATATTCCTGAATTGTCCCGCTTTGGTCCCTCATCCATCAACGCTGCCGTTGCCGGCGGCCCGATATCCGTTGGCGCGGTTGGGGATGAGCGAAGGTTGGAATTCACGGTCATCGGCGCCGCCGTAAACCTGTCTGCCAAACTTGAAAAGCACAACAAGGTTCCCGGAACCCGCGCTTTGGTCACCGCGGAATTTCTGCAGATTGCCGATGCCCAAGGGTACGAACCAGGCCGAGAAATCGAGATCATTTCGTCAACCGTGGACGGCACGGACGGCGAATACGAGCTGGCCGTTCTTCACCGCTAGCATCCGAAGATTTCGGACGGTCCGGCCCAACGGGCGTCGGGGTGATCGTGAACGCATTTCCCCAGGTCTTCGAGAAAGGACCAGGCAGCCTCGTCGTGAACCAGGTGATGGGTCAGAACGCCAATCGGCTGTTCTGCCTTTGCCCGGGAGTTTACGTGGCCAATCAGTTCCTCAATCATGCCAGCGTGATTCCGGCCCCCGCGCGTGCCCCGCCAGTCAACAATATCGAGATGGCAGTTTCGTACCTTGAGCGTATCCGGGGCATCTCTGGTGAATGCTTCCGCAAAAACGGAAATTCCCTGCAGGCCAAGTTCGGGGAGTTGATCGACAACAGCTGCTGCCATGCGGTTCCATGGCGGAACCAGCACGGGCAACGCAGTGTCCGGTGCAAATTGAAGAAGCCGTGTCCAACCCCTGGAGAGTTCCTCGCAAACCAGATCGGTTGGCCGGTGATCTCCAAGTTCTTGCTTCTTCTGATCCGGCGGCGCGTGATTTTTGTGCGCCCATCCATGCAAACAAGCTCGCAAGGCGGGCATCTCTCCCAGAGCCGTGGTCAGGCTTGCTTCTGCCGGTTCAGGCACGACCGCAAGAAGGATTTCCGTCTCATGGCGTTCGGCCCATGCACCCAGCGCCCGCAACGGCCCGGTATCGCTGATCGCATCGTCATCTCTCAGCCAGAAGCGCAAAGGCGCGGCATCCCGATTGCGCTCTTCCAGGCAACGTTCGAGATCCTTCCAGGTCGAGCTCATGTAACGGCTCCAATGAGTTGCTTTAGCCGCAACGCAGCATTCTCAAGTGAGCGCTCTCCACGCACGAAATCCGAAGCGGACCTGCCAAGACTGGATCGCAACTCCCGATCGGAGATCAACCGCGCAATGGCGACCCTGAAAGCCTCGATATCGCCTTCGGGTGTCAGCAATCCGGTCTGCTCGTGACGAACCACGCTCGGAATGCCCTTCGTGTTCTGTGCAACAACCGGCACACCAGCAGCCTGGGCTTCCAGGAAAACCATGCCATAGGCCTCTTCAAAGCCAGGCCAGAGGAACACATCGGCCTTGGCATAGAGCTGGGAGATTGCCTCAGGCGTCAACTCGCCATGCCAGGTCACTCTGGTTGCGTCTGAAGTTGAAAATGCTGATTCCACATCAGCCCTTGCGTCTCCATTACCAACAATATCGAGTGTCCAGTCCATATCTGACAGGCCGCTCAAGGCCTGTGCCAGCATTCGGTAGCTTTCAAGCTTCACGTCCGCTCGCATCATGGCAACTGTCAAAAGACGTGGCTTTGCATTTGCCGGCTGGCGGCTGCCTGCTGGTGCGGGGATCTGCTTCAGATCAATAAACGGCGGGAACCCGGCGAGCGTTCTTTGATGCCCCGTCATTTCTTCCAGTCCGCGATAATCGCGGTCCGTGAAGCACAGATTGAGATCCGCTGACGCGATCCCTTCAGCGTTCACTCGATGCGCCTCAGCCCAGGGGCTGTCGGCGCGTTTGCGGGCCCAGGAAGCTTCGGCCGTAACATAGGGAATGCCCAAATCAGACGATAGCGCCGGTCCAATAAGATCAGGCGATTTGTAATAGGGATGATAGGTGAACCAGATCGCCGGCTTGGGCATCTCACCTGCCTCAATCGCCTGTTTGATTCGCTTTGTCTCCCGGCCCGCTTCAATTTGCAAATCGGCCAGGTCTTGATCGCCGGTTTTCAGATAAACGCGCAGCTCCGAAACAACGATGGGTGAATGCCCGGCGCGCTCCAGAGCTTCCATGAGAAGACGTGCCATCCGCCGGTCTCCTGAGGGAACCGGGTGATCTGGCGGCTTCAAGGGGGCATAAAAGGCAACGGTCATGACTGACGGGTCCGGGGGCGCGCGACTGGTCATAGCCGATACACGCCTGCAGGGTCGAGAGATAGTGGATAATTCACGAGATTACCTGGCGACACCAAAAAGCTTACCGTTGCCTTTTGCTGCGTTTTAGGGTTAGCTCACCCGCAAGGAGGTTGCGAACACCTGGCACCGGGGGAGCTGGTGCGCGGCCGCTCGCTGAACTGCAACCAAAAGGGCAGAGTTGTCCTTAAGGACTTTAGGAGGGTGGAGAGATGAGGTTGTTGAAAACACTGTTTGCTGCGGCGGTCGCCACGGCAATGTTGGCGGGCGCTGCTGTCGCTGACATGAAGAAGGTACGGGTTGGAACCGAGGGCGCATACCCTCCTTTCAATTCCTATGATGCAGACAAGAACCTGGTTGGTTTCGATATCGATATCGCCAAGGCTCTTTGCGAAAAAATGAAAGCAGATTGCACATTCGTTGCACAGGACTGGGACGGCATCATTCCGGCTCTCCTGGCCAACAAATATGACGCGATCATCGCTTCCATGTCGATCACTGCAGAGCGCGCGAAGAAAGTTGCGTTCTCCGACAAGTACTACAACACGCCAGCACGTTTTGTGGCTCAGAAGGGTTCCGGCATTACGGACACAAGCCCGGAAGCTCTGAAGGGCAAGGTCATCGGCGCACAGTCTTCAACGACACACTCGTCTTATCTGGAAGACATCTACAGGGGCGCTGAAATCAAGCTCTATGGTACGCAGGACGAAGCCAATCTCGATCTTGCGTCCGGCCGTACAGATCTCGTTCTCGCTGACAGCATCGTGCTGTTGGAATGGATGAAAACCAAAGACGGCGCATGCTGCGAGTTTGTTGGAAAAGACGTGACGTCAGAAAAGCATTTCGGCAAAGGCGCCGGTATCGCCATGCGTAAGGAAGATACCGAGCTAAAAGACGCCATGAACAAGGCTCTGGCCGAGATCATTGCTGACGGCACTTACAAAAAGATCAATGAGAAGTACTTCCCGTTCTCGATCTACTAATGTGCGCTCGCGCATTCTCAGGAGAAGCTGATTGGCGGGCGGTCTGACCAGACCCCCGCCTTTCTATTTGGGGTGGGAACCAGGCTGAATGGAAGAGCTGTTTGGCCTCCTGGCGTGGGGCAAAGACGGGTGGGGCGACGAGCTGGCCACAGGAGCGTGGCTGACGCTTCGGCTGGCGCTTGCCACATTACCCTTCGGTCTTGCCCTCGGTTTCCTGCTCGCACTTGCACGCAACTCGAAGGAACCTGAACTGCAGGCTGCCGCCAACGTCTTCGTGACCATATTCCGCGGATTGCCCGAGCTGCTGACAATCCTCATCATCTATATCGGACTCGATCTGATCATAAACGAGTTCGTCCAGTTGGTTGGTCTGGAGCGCTGGGAACTCAGCAAGTTCGTTTCCGGCATGATCGCTCTGGGAATCGTCAACGCGTCCTTCTCCAGTGAAGTGATCATGGGTGCACTGAACGCCATCCCTGCAGGCCAGGTCGAGGCAGCGCGATCTATGGGGATGAGCCGGTTCCACACCTGGCTGTTTGTTGTCTTGCCGCAATTGATCCGCCACGCGCTTCCAGGCCTGGGCAATCTCTGGCTTGTTCTTCTGAAGGAAACGGCGCTGATTTCCGTGATTGCGCTTGATGACCTGATCCGTCAGACAAACATCGTCGTCGGCGCGACCAAGGAACCCTTCTTCTTCTATTCCATCGCCTGCCTGATTTATCTCGGGTTTGCGCTTCTTTCGTCCGTTGCCTTGGGCGGTGCGGAACGCTGGGCCAACCGTGGACAGGGGCGCTGAGATCGTGACTGCAGTTGATGCACGCCCGGCTGAAAAGCCCATCGTCGACACCAGACGCACCTGGACCAAGGGCAGGGCGGTCGGCCTCCTCATGCTCGCGCTTTATGCGCTGATCGCCTACTTCCTCGTACGCATGATCATAGTGAATTACGATCCGGAGTTTATCGCCAGATATTTGCCGCGCATGCTGGGCGGTTTATGGATCACGATCAAACTCTGCACATCCGCAATTATTCTCGGGGCGATCGTTGCTTTCCCGATGGCGTTGGCACGGGCCAGCGAAAACCGGACCTTGCGCGGAGCTTCGTTCGGTTATGTGTATTTCTTCCGGGGCACGCCGCTCATTGCCCAGGCCTTTCTGGTCTATTACGGCGCTGGCCAGTTCCGCCCGTTCATGCAGGATATGGGACTCTGGTGGTTCTTCCGCGACGCCTACAACTGCGCGCTTTTCACGTTTACCCTGAACACGGCGGCTTATCAGGCAGAGATCCTCCGCGGCGCCATCGCCAACGTGCACAAAGGGCAGTGGGAAGGCGCCCACTCGCTCGGGCTCGGCAAGTTCATCACCTATGTGCGGATTATCCTGCCCCAGGCCTTCATCACCGCGCTGCGGCCGTTCGGCAATGAAATCATCTTCATGATCAAGGGGTCCGCCGTTGCTTCCATCATCACCGTCTTTGATTTGATGGGCGAGACCAAACTGGCGTACTCCCGGTCCTACGATTTCCAGGTTTACCTCTGGGCCGCAATTCTGTACCTCTCGATGGTGGAGACCTTGCGCCGTTGCTGGGACAAACTTGAAGCCGAACTGACCCGCCATCTGAAGCGTTCTTAAGACCAGGGAATTTATCACATGAGCAAGAGTTACGATGCCGTGATTATCGGTGCCGGGATCATTGGTGCCGCGATTGGCCTGGAGCTGGCGCGCAAGGGCTGGAAGACACTGAATGTGGATATGTTTCCCGCTGCCGGCTACGGCTCCACATCCGCCTCCTGCGCCATCATCCGCACGCATTATTCAACGCTGTCAGGTTCTGCACTGGCCTATGAAGGCTATTTTTACTGGAAGAAATGGAGCGAGTGGCTGGCGACGGAAGATGAACGGGGCCTGGCCAGGTTCATCGATAATGGCTGCGCGGTCATGAAGACCAAGGAAAACGGCTACATGGCCAAGATCATGGCCAATATGGATGCTCTTGACATACCTTACGAAGACTGGGACACCGCCACCCTGCGCGAGCGCATGCCCCATTATGACGTCAATCTCTTTGCGCCCGCAAAGCGCCCCGGCGATGAAGGTTATGGCGAACCGAGCGGGGAAGGGGAACTGGCAGGGGCCGTGTTCTTCCCGTGTGCCGGTTACATCAACGATCCGCAGCTGGCGACACACAATGAGCAGCGCGCGGCCGAAGCCGCTGGCGGCGAATTCCTGTTCAACCGACGTGTCACCGAAATCCGTAAAGATGACGCTGGCAAGGTCTCCGGCGTGTTGCTGGACGATGGCACCGGGATCGCCACTCCTGTCGTGGTGAATGTGGCGGGTCCCCATTCGTTCAAGGTGAACGAAATGGCCGGTGCGCTGGATGATTTGGAAATCGAAACCAAGGCCCTGAAGCAGGAGGTGGTGCATCTGCCGGTCCCGGTTGAGGATTACGACACCAACGGCATCGTTACCTCCGACAGCGATATTTCCGTTTACACACGACCCGAAAAAGGCAACTTCATTCTGGTGGGATCGGAAGACCCCGAATGCGATGCGCGCGAGTACGTAGACCCCGACGATTACGATGAGAACTTCTCAGAACAATGGCAGGTTCAGGCCGTACGCTGCGCCCAGCGTATCCCGTCCATCGGCATCCCGTCCGATATGAAAGGCGTGGTCAGTCTCTACGATGTGGCCGATGACTGGATCCCGATCTATGACGCCTCATCGGTCCCCGGCTACTACATGGCCATCGGCTCCAGCGGCAACCAGTTCAAAAACGCCCCCATCGCCGGTGCCATGATGGCTCACCTTATCGAGCGTGTGCAAGGCGGTCACGACCACGATGCGGATCCGGTTCATTTCACCGGTCCCTGTACGGGCCTGGACATTGATCTCGGCTTCTATTCCAGGAAGCGCAAGATCAACAAGGAGAGCTCGTTCTCCGTGCTGGGGTAATCTTGTCGAAGAACCTGACGAAACTCTGGCAGCACATCCTCTGGAGTGCATTACGAGTGTTGCCTTCTACAAGCGCGACTTCGTGACCACCGATCTCATCTGCTGCGAAATCGAGGCGGGTGGCCAGTTCTGGACCCACCATGAAGAATTGGAGCACTGGCACCTGTTATCTGCCTCTGATCCTGGGATCGAGTGCGTCGCGCAAACCATCGCCTATATAGTTTACGCTGAGCACGGTCAGGGAAATGGCCAACCCTGGCCAGAGAACGCGCTCAGGATATTGCTGAAGATAGTCCGTGGAATCGAACAGCAACCGGCCCCAGGTCGGGAAGTCGGATGGGAAGCCCAGTCCGAGGAACGATAAGGCGGACTCGGTGATAATCGCGTTGGCGATGCCGAGGGTGGCCGAAACCATGATCGGCGACAACACATTCGGCAGGATGTGCCGGGAGATCATGCGGCGTGACGGTGTCCCAATGGAGTGGGAAGCCAGCACGAACTCGCGCTCCTTCAGGGCCAACACATCTCCACGTACAATCCGGGCCGTCTGCATCCACGACGTGATCCCTATGATGAAGACAATCAGGATAAAGATCCCTGTCTCCGGCCCGACCGCGGCTCTTAACGTGTCCCGGAACAGCATGATGATGACCAGCAGCAACGGCAGCAACGGCAGTGCCAGAAACAGATCCGTAAACCGCATGAGCGGGCCGTCGAGTTTCTTGAAATAGCCGGCCACCACGCCGATCGCTGTCCCCAGGATCAGGGACAGCAGCATGGCGGTGATACCAACTGCCAGGGAGACGCGTCCTCCCGCCAGTACGCGGGAGAATGTATCCCGGCCCAGCTGGTCGGTGCCAAAGGGATGGGTGAAGCCTGGTCCCTGGTTGCGCGCACGGATGTCAATGAACTGGGCGTCGATAGGCCAGAGCCAGGGTCCGAGAAGCACCCCGAGGATGACAAACACAAAGAATGCCATGCCCAGCAGCGCGCCCTTGTGCGTCTTGAACTGATCCCACACATCCCGCCATTGCGAGCGCGGCGGCCGGAGGTTGGAGGTAACGTCAGTCATAGCGGATCCTCGGATCAAGGATGCCGTAGAGCACATCGGCAATCAGGTTGAAGAGGACAATCAACAAGGCGAAAATGAACGTCAGTGTTTGCACGGTCGGCACATCGCCGCCCTGGATGGAGATGATCAGAAGCTGCCCGAGCCCGTTCACCTTGAACACCTGTTCGGTGATGATTGCGCCGCCGAACACCTGAGGCACCCCGAGGGCAATGACCGTGACCACCGGGATCAGGGAATTCCGCAACACGTGGACAAGCACCACGATATGCTCCTTGACCCCTTTGGCCCGGGCCGTGCGCACATAATCCTGGTTGAGATTGTCGAGCATGGACGCGCGCATGAAGCGGCTGATCTGGGCGGCGTTAAACAGAGCCAGAACAGCCACGGGCATGATCATCTGTTTGATCTGTTGCACGAAACTCGCCCAGTCCGTCACCTGATGCGTGGTGTCGTAGATGGAGGGAAACCAGCCCAGCCAGACCGAAAAGATCACAATCATCAGAACTCCGGTAAAGAATGTTGGCACGGAGAAACCGACCATGGAGATGAACGTGCCGACCTGATCAAACCAGCTGTACTGGCGGTAAGCGGAAAAAACGCCAATGGGCAAAGCGATCAGGATCCCGACAATGTAGGACATGCCCACAACCCACAAGGTCTGCGGCATGCGCTGCACAATGAGATCCACCACGGGGGAACGTGTCTGCCAGCTCAGCACGCGCAATCGCTCGCCGCCAATTTGCCAGCCGAAGATATCCTCCAGAATGTTCAGGGGCTCGTTGATGAAAAATTGTTTGCACCAGTAGAGATAGCGCCAATAAATCGGATCGCCGAGCCCCAGCGACTGGCGGATCTTCTCGCGCACTTCCGGCGGGATGGTGAGGGGAAGGTTTGCTGTGGGATCGCTCGGTGCCAGGTCGAGCAACAAAAAGATAATCAGGCTGATGAACAGCAATGTGGGTACGGCGAGCAGGGACCGGCGGATTGTATAATTCAGCATGCCGCTGTCGCCTCACATCAGCAGTCTCATGAACGTCACCCCGCCCTGACCGGCGGCCAGAGCGGGGCGCTCGGTGCTTACTTCTTGCGGTACCAGTCTGCGATATTCCACAGTTCGGAGTCCCAGACGTTCAACACAACGCCGCCAAGTGTGTTGCTGTGCGCCGCTGTCCGGCCACGGTAAACAAGCGGGATGATGATATATTCCTGCATGAGCTTGTCGTTCATGGCCTTGGCCAGTCTGGCACGCTCGTTCAGGTCGCCCGTAACAGCCATCTTGGCCACCAGAGCGTCATAGTCCTTGTCGCAATAGCGCGGCATGTTGTTGCCTTGCCACTGGGTTTCGGGACGCGGGGCCTGTTTGCAGGCCCAGTTCGCCATATAGCTTTCCGGATCCGTGCCATCGAAGTTGTTGGCATACATTTCAACGTCCGCGAAGAACTTCTGGAACGTGTCGTTGCTGCCCGGGTCGGAGCCGAAGAAGACCGACGCATCAATGTTGCGCAGTTCCGTATCAACACCGATTTCCTTCCACCACTGCTTGATCAACGCCTGGAAGTCCTGGCGAACCGCGTTGGTAGACGTTTGATAGAGCAGGGACAGGCGCTTGCCATCCTTGGTGCGGATGCCGTCCGGGCCGGGCTTCCAGCCGGCAGCGTCGAGGGTCTTCCTGGCGCCGGCAATATCCTGCGTCATGCAGTTGTCATTGGCGGACGAATTGTAGATCGCCGGGGCAGGGAGCACGTTGCAGGTCACCTTGCCTGCTGCACCATAGCCGATTTCCACCAGCAGTTTCCGGTCGATGGCCAGCGAAAGGGCCTTGCGCACCGCCATGTCAGTAAGGAAGGGATGCGGATGTTTTGCCGTGCCGCGTTCCGCGCCAAGTGCGGGGTCCGGGTTGGTCTGGTTGACCATGATGCGTTCAACCGTAGTCCCGAAAGCCGCAATGACCTTGCCCCTGCCCTTGGCTTCCATCGCCTTGATGACATCGGGAGCCAGCTGCATGTTCCAGGCGTAATCGAATTCGCCTGTTTCCAGCACAGCCCGGGCCGCCGCTGTTGCTGCGCCGCCGCCCTTGAAGGTTATCGTAGCAAACGCCGGTTTTGAGGCGTCGCGGTAATTCGGATTGGCTGCCAGCGAAATCACATCGTTCGGTTTGAATTCCTTCACCGCGAAAGGTCCGGTTCCAACAGGGCCAAAGTTTGCGTCGGTGCATTCCGGCGCCTTTGCGCCCAGGCAATCAGCAAACTGTTTGGCCTGGATGATCGGCGCCTGGGCACCAACGAACGGGCCATAGGGGAACGGTTTGGACACACCGAAGGTCACTTTCACGGTGCGGGTGTCGAGGGCTTCCACGGACTTCACATCATTGTACTTTTCATTCTGGGCACAGCCGCCTTCAGGGTGCGTGCAATACTTCCAGGAGAACACAACGTCAGCAGAGGTCACATCGCTGCCGTCAGACCATTTGAGACCTTCCTTCAGTTTCCAGGTGATGGTGGTCAGGTCAGAGGAGACCCCGCCGTTTGCAACGGTCGGCACGCTTTCCGCAAGCCAGGGCACCATCGCGCCCGTCTCGTTATATCTGGCAAGCGGTTCAAGAACGAGAGAACCAGCTTCAAGTTCCTTCGTCCCGCCCGACAGATACGGGTTCATGGTCGAAGGAGCCTGCCAGTAGATGATGTTCACGTGGCCACTGGAGCCACGTTCCGCCATTGCCCCCACCCCCGGTGCAAACGCCGGCGCCAGGGCCAGTGCGGTTGCAGCACCTAACAGGGTTGTTTTGTATTTCATCGGTTTCTTCCTTTGGTTTGCATTGCTATTGGTTTGGCCAGCGGTTCAAGCCCTGGCTCATTCTGTTTTGCCGGTGTTCAGGTGGCATGCAACGAACCTTCCCGCGCCAATCTGCGCGAACTCTGGTTCAGTCTCCCGGCAGATATCCATCACTTTGGAACATCTTGTGCAGAAATTGCAACCCTTGGGCGGGTTCGAGGGAGACGGCACATCGCCTGTCAGAATAATATGCTGGCGTTTGCTCTCAAGATCAGGGTCAGGTTCAGGGACCGCAGAGAGCAGAGCCTGCGTGTAAGGATGTTGCGGGCTTTCGTACAATTCATCCCTGGGGGCCAGCTCAACGATCTTGCCCAGATACATTACGGCAACCCGATCGGCGATGTGCCGCACCATGGACAGATCATGGCTGATGAAGAGATAGGTCAGGCCGAACCGCTCCTGCAGCTCTTCCAGCAAATTGACGACCTGAGCCTGGATGGAAACATCCAGTGCCGCGATTGGCTCATCGCACACAATAAACTTCGGATTTAGCGCAAGCGCCCGGGCAATCCCGATGCGTTGGCGCTGCCCGCCGGAAAACTCGTGTGGATATCGGTTGGCAAATTCCCGGTTCAACCCGACAGCATCCATGAGCTCATAAATGCGCCCGATGCGTTCTTCGCCGCTCACGGCGAGATGTTCGTCCAGCGGTTCGCCAATAATACCCGCCAACGTCATGCGCGGATTGAGACTGGCCTGCGGGTCCTGGAAAATCATTTGCATTCTTGGCCTGGCCGGCCGCAGCTCATCCGAGCTCGTGTGGCTTACCTCCAGACCATCGATGGTGATCGATCCATCTGTAATGTTGTAAAGACGGATCGTAGCGCGGCCGACAGTGGATTTGCCGCAACCGGACTCGCCGACAAGCCCGAGCGTCTCGCCTGCAAAAATATCAAGCGAGACGCCATCGACCGCCTTCACATCCCCCACATGCCGGCGGAATACGCCAGCATGGATCGGAAAGTGCATCTTGAGATCGCGGATGCTGACCAGGGGCACTTCAGCCGGTTCAGCCATCTCTAAGGCCTCCGGTCGATGGTTCCCACACACAGGCAACGGTGTGCCCGGCGCCAATGTCGTAACCAGTTGGATTTTCATTCCGGCAGCGGTCGCTCGCATGGCTGCATCGATCATGGAACGGGCATGCCGTTGGGAATTCATGGAGGATAGGCGGCTGCCCCTCGATAACCCGCAATTTGTCCGGTCTCTGCCCGCGCACGCCTGGAACCGTACCCAGCAAGGCCCGCGTATAGGGATGCTGCGGATTGGAGAACAGTTCCCTGACCGGCGCTTGCTCGACCACTTGACCGCCATACATGACCATGACCCGGTCAGCGATTCCGGCAATGACACCCAGATCATGGGTAATCCAGACAATGGCCATGCCGAGTTTCTGGCGCAGCTCCTTCACCAGTTCGAGGATCTGGGCCTGGATTGTCACATCGAGCGCAGTGGTCGGTTCATCCGCAATCAAAACCTTGGGGTCGCATGCCAGTGCAATGGCGATCATGACCCGCTGGCGCATTCCACCGGAAAACTGGTGCGGAAAATCCGAAAGCCGCCGTTCAGCGTCAGGCATTCCAACCAGTTCCAGCAGCTCTACGGCCCGCGCTCTTGCCTGTTTTTTGTTGAGACCCATGTGATTGCGGAGCGGTTCCATCAGCTGGAACCCGACGGTAAACACCGGATTCAGCGATGTCATCGGGTCCTGGAAGATGAAGCCAATTTCCGCGCCGCGGACGGCCCGCAAGTCATCCGGCTCGATACGCAAAAGGTCCTTTCCGCCAAACTTCACATGCGCTCCGGCAATCTTCGCCGGCGGTGACGGAATGAGCCCGATGAGCGACATCATGGTGACCGATTTGCCCGAACCGCTTTCGCCCACCACGCCAAGAAGCTCGCCCGGTTTCAAATCGAAACTGACCGAATTGACCGCGTGAACGTCACCCTGCCGGGTTTCGAACACGGTCCGCAGGTTGCTGACTTCAAGGACGTTGGATTGCATATGAGCCCACCCCGATTCATCTTCACCCGGCAAACTGCCTGCGGGCTCCATGTGTGCTGCAGCTTATCACGAAAGATGGCGCAAGCAACAACGCAGGGGCAAGCCAAACGCGTTTACGTTGCGCGGAGGACCTCCGGGATCGCCTTGTTCGTGCTTTCCGGCTGTTCTTCCCGGGGGATGTGGCCGCACGGTTTCACTATCGCCCGGATTTTCATCTGGCCTGCGAATGTGTTGAGTCGCCTGAAGGATTTGAAATTCTTCGCACAGGTCGCGAACGCCCGTGCGGATTTTCTTCTCCGGAATGCAGGACCCCTTGCAACATCGATCGTTCGTTTCATACCATGGCTTCATGAGAAAAAATCCCCTCACCCGGGTATCGCCCTGTTATTCCGCTTTTCCGTCACGGCATCCGCAAGAGCTGCACGCGCCTTGTTGACCGGTCTCAAGGGTCACCCTACACTCCCGGGATGCAGTCGAAAATGAAACGCCCTGGTGAAATCGTTCGCGAAAAATGCCTCATGCCGCACAATTTGACGGTCGCAGCTGCCGCCCGTGTTCCTGGCGTCAGATCGGCGAACTCTCGGCAATCTTCTGAACGCAAAAGCTGGAATTTCTCCTGAAATGGCCGTTCGCCTCGAAAAAGCATCTGGCACATCGGGGTGAAGCCGTTTCCCGGCAACACCGAGGAGGACAGGGAATGGCATGAATGCCGTTGAAATTGAAGAAGCTATTTCCGCGCTGGCTGAAGAATCGTTCGATCCGGAAAATTTCCCGTTTGCGTTTCTGGAGGCCTTCGGCAACAAGGCAACCACCATCAAACGCCTGCGCTCGGGATCCTCCAACAAATCCGACCTGGGCGGCGTCCTCCAGACCAACAACATCCACCTGAAGGTTTGCGGGGCAGGGGAGGCCGCAACGACCCTGGCGCAGCTCAGGGCCAGCCCCGCAACGACCAGGGCCAGGGCGAAATTCGTGCTGGCCACCGACGGCGCCGACCTTGAGGCCGAAGACCTGACCAGCGGCGAGACCATCGCCTGCGCCTGCACCGATTTCCCCGATCACTTTGGCTTCTTCCTGCCGCTGGCGGGCATCGCGACCGTCAGGCAGATCCGCGAAAGCGCCTTCGACATCAGGGCGACCGGCCGCCTCAATCGTCTCTATGTCGAACTGCTGAAGGACAACCCCGAATGGGGCACCGCCGCGCGCCGCCACGACATGAACCACCTCATGGCGCGGCTGATCTTCTGCTTCTTTGCCGAAGACACCGACATTCTCAAGGGTGAAAACCTGTTCACGGCTACCATCGGGCAGATGAGCGCACGGGACTCCTCGAACACCCATGAGGTGATAGCGGAACTTTTCCGCGCCATGAACACCAGGGCCGAGGATCGCCCGGCCGCAGGCATCGCCCGTTGGGCGAATGTCTTTCCCTACGTGAACGGCGGGCTGTTTTCCGGCCCTTCCGACGTGCCGCGCTTTTCGAAGATCGCGCGGTCTTACCTGCTGCATATCGGCAATCTCGACTGGACGAAGATCAACCCGGACATTTTCGGCTCGATGATCCAGGCCGTGGCGGACGATGAAGAGCGCGCCGCGCTTGGCATGCACTATACTTCCGTGCCGAACATCCTGAAGGTGCTCAACCCGCTTTTCCTCGACGATCTGCGCGAAAAGCTGGACGAGGCGGGGGACAACCCGCGCAAGCTTCTCAATCTGCGCAACCGCATGGCGCGGATCAGGGTTTTCGATCCGGCCTGCGGATCGGGCAACTTCCTTGTGATTGCCTACAAGGAGATGCGGGCCATCGAGGCCGGGATCAATGCGCGGCGTGGCGAGGCCGACCGGCGCACGGACATCCCGCTGACCAATTTTCGCGGGATCGAGCTGCGCGACTTCCCCGCCGGGATCGCCCGGCTGGCGCTGATCATCGCCGAGTATCAGTGCGACGTGACCCATCGCGGGCAGAAGGAAGCCCTGGCGGAATTTCTGCCGCTCGACGCCATGAACTGGATCACCTGCGGCAATGCCCTGCGGCTTGACTGGCTGAGCATCTGCCCGCCCACGGGGACGGGCGTGAAGCACCATGCCGATGACCTGTTCATGTCGCCGCTCGATCAGGCGCAGATCGACTTCGAGAACGAGGGCGGGGAGACCTACATCTGCGGGAACCCGCCTTACCTTGGCAGCCAATGGCAAAGCAAGGAGCAGAAGGAAGACCTTCAACGCATCTTTGAAGGTAGAACCAGGAACTGGAAATCCCTCGACTACGTTTCCGGTTGGTTCATGAAGGCTGCTGACTTTGGTGTGCATACCAAATCAGTTGCCGCCTTGGTGTCCACAAATTCGATCTGCCAGGGACGCCAAGTTGAGACGCTTTGGAAGCTCATATTTGAAACTGGCCACGAAATCCCGTTTGCGCACACAAGCTTCAAGTGGGCGAACCTTGCCAGCCACAACGCCGGTGTGACCGTTGTGATCGTAGGTGTTGCAAACGATCCGCAAGCAACGCGGCGGCTCTTCTCTGTCGATGGCCACGATGAAACTGTTGTCAAAGAAACGGGCAACATTAACCCGTATCTGATCAGCGGCCCAAATGTGCTGGTGCAACCCTCATCGAAACCGATGCATTCTCTCAATGAAATGAGTTTTGGGAACATGCCAAACGAAGGTGGCTTTCTACTCCTGACTCGATCGGAGGCGGATGAAGCTACGGAGCGGCACAGGGTTGATCGCAAGTTCTTGCGCCCATTTGTTGGCTCGCAAGAATTCATTAAAGGACAAGAACGCCGCTGCGTTTGGGTGATGGACGAGGACTATCAAGAAGCGAGAGAAAACGACTGGCTGAACGGTAGGTTTGAGGCCGTTCGAAAGCAGCGCTCATCATCGAATAGGGCAACGACAAAGCAGCTTGCAAATACGCCATATCGGTTTGGTGAAGTTCGACAAACCGGCGACGAGAGCATCATAGTTATTCCTCGTGTTAGTTCAGAAAATCGGGATTTCCTTCCCGTTGGTTTGATTAATTCAGATTGTGTCGTATCCAGTGAGGCTTTTGCAATGTTTGACCCACCTTTTTGGTCTTTCTCAGTTCTCAGTTCGAGCCTTCATTTGGCTTGGGTGGCTACAGTCTGCGGTCAATTGGAAACTAGAATTAGGTACTCCAACACCCTCGGCTGGAACACCTTCCCCGTCCCCGGGCTCACTATGAAGAACAAGGCCGACCTGACCCGCTGCGCCGGGGACATCCTTCTGGCGCGCGAGGCACATTTTCCCGCCACCATCGCCGATCTTTACGCCCCCGAAAAGATGCCCGCCGACCTGCGCGCCGCCCATGAGCGCAACGACGAGGTGCTGGAGCGCATCTATATCGGCCGCCGCTTCCGCAACGACACCGAGCGCCTCGAAAAGCTCTTCGAGCTCTACACCGGGATGACGGCCAAAGTACCTGCCTGACCTGAATTTGGGTAGTGTCCCGGTTTGAAATTTGCAGAGCCTTACATGATCTGGCGCAACTGGATCTGGCGCAACGGGTACACCGTTTCCCATATGTGGAAAACCATGTTAAAAATTCCAGTGAGGCGCCTGGACGCCGAGGGAGGAAACGGCCAAAAGGACCGAGGGCCAACATGCCAAAAGGACCGCAAGGGCAGAAGCGCCCGGCGGACGTGATCGGCAACGCTGTACACATTGCCAGGATCGCGACCGGAGAAGTCGAGGAAACCACGTTGAAGCAACCGGCCAAGCGCAAGAGCGGCCTGGCTGGAGCGAAAGCGCGCGTGGAGAACACAACAGCAGAGGACCGCAAAGCGACCGCCAGGAAGGCCGCTGCGGCGAGGTGGGGCTGATGTCTTCCGCAATGGAAATTGCCGATGAGATTCTTAAAATTGGCAAGCGTGCCGGGAGGTCCTTCACGCCCATGCAGCTCATGAAGCTCGTGTACATTGCGCATGGCTGGTCCCTCGCTATACTGGACCGCGATATATTTCAGGACAGAATTGAAGCCTGGAAGTATGGTCCGGTGATTCCAGCGCTTTATCAGGCTACCAGGCAGTTTCGCAGAAAACCGATCCCGCATGACCTGATTGATGAGGATTCCCCGCCAAAAGTCAGCCGCGAAGTCCTCAGTTTCCTTCAGGACGTAGTCGATAAGTATGGGCACCTGAGCGGCATTCAGCTTTCAAAATTAACACACCTTCCCGGCACACCCTGGGACCAGGTGTATGAACCAGGCGGGTCGAATATCGAAATATCCGACCGACTGATAAAACAGCACTATTCAGAGAAGTTGGATGAGTATGGAAAAAACAGTATCGCCGCCGCCCAATACTCCACCAGCCTGGTTCGGCGATCCGCAGGCAAGGGCTGAAGAAAGAAACTGGGACAAGGAAGGCAAGCTTCGAGGACAAGAAGAAAAAAATCATCTCTTGTGGCTAAAGGCCTACGGCGTTGTTGTGCTGCTGTTCCTGTTGTTCTTTGCGATCCTGTTTATAGGTTCTCCTGGCTCCTGGGCTACGCACTACCTCCTGCCTGATGGAGGGCACTGGCTAACAAGCGAACAGGTGTCGAAAATTCAGTCCATATTGTTTAGTGGCAGTATTGGTGGCGTAGTATCCCTGGTTGCACAAAGGCAGCTTTCCAGGTGAATTTTTTGCTTGATAAACAGCGCGCTGTACGTCGTGCATACAACTTTGTGCGCATCCGCAAGCCACTTAAAGTGACCCCAGCGATGGCAGCCGGTGTATCTGACACGCCGCACGATATGGAATTGATTGTTGGCCTGATCGACGCGAACGCACCGGCACCGAAAAAACGCGGCCCTTGCAAGAAGCGTCAGGCCGCAAATTCAAATTGAGACACTACCTGAATTTGAGATAGGCGCGTGTGTTATCTCAGAAACAACCATTTTTTCTGAGATAGTGATTGCCTCGCCCCGGAACTTGAGATAGGTCGGTTCATAACCAAGAAACGCGTGGGGTTTTTGAGATATGGACATCGCAAACTTCACATCGGGGGCGCCTGAGGACAGGTATCGGTACAAGGCCTTCCTGCCCGAAACGATCTGCCACGAATGGGTCATCGCCGACCCGGAATTGTCAGAACTGCTCGGCCGCGCCGACCGCGCGCTTGGCGAGTTGAACGCTTTCGCGCAGTTGATCCCCGATATCGAATTTTTCATCTGTATGTATGTGGCCAAGGAAGCGACGCAATCCAGCCGGATCGAGGGCACGCAGACCAACATCGAGGATGCGTTCAAGGACGCCGCCGATCTGGACCCGGAAGAGCGTGACGACTGGGCGGAGGTTCAGAACTACATCAAAGCCATCTTCCATGCGATTGAGGCGCTTGAGAAATTACCGCTATGCAATCGCTTGCTACGCCAGACCCATGAAATCCTGATGGCCGGAGTGCGCGGCGAACACAGGCAACCCGGCCAGTTCCGCAAAAGCCAGAACTGGATCGGTGTGAGCCTCAGGAACGCCGCGTTCATCCCGCCGCACCATGAGCATGTACCGGACCTGATGACCGATCTGGAAACGTTCCTGCATGCGGATGACCTTTTTGTGCATCCGTTGGTGCGCATCGCGATCGGGCATTATCAATTCGAGACGATCCACCCGTTTCTGGATGGCAACGGGCGCCTGGGGCGTCTGATGATCTCGCTTTATCTGGCGTCAGAAGGGCTGTTGGTGAAGCCCGCGCTCTACCTGTCCGACTATTTCGAGCGCAACAGGACGGCTTACGTGGATCACCTTATGGCCGTGCGGCAAGGCAACCATTTGCGGGAATGGCTGATCTTCTTCCTGCACGGTGTCTGGGAAACCGCGCGGGCATCGGCAGATGTGTTCCGAAGCATCCTTGCGATCAAAGAGCGGATCGAACGCGATGTGCTTCCCCGCTTCAGTTCGCGCCGTCAGGACAACGCGCAGGCATTGATGCGGCACCTTTATGCGCGTCCGGTTGTGGATGTGAACCAGGCCGCTGGGATTATTGGGGCCACCACGAACACGGCCAATGCCCTGATCGCGGACATGGTGACGCATGGCGTCCTGGCCGAAATCACGGGCCAGCGCCGGAACCGGCTTTTTGTTTTCCGGGAATACATCGATCTTTTCAGGAGATAACGATTTGAGCGATCCGAAACCCGTTCCCTCCGTTTCCGTGACCTATGCTCAAAATGGCGGTTCGACCAGGTCGAACGAGCTTGGCATGCGGGCGATGCAGGAGCGCGCCCATGAGAAGCGGGGCGAGCGGTATCTTCTGATCAAGTCGCCGCCCGCCTCGGGCAAGAGCCGCGCGCTGATGTTCATCGCGCTCGACAAGCTGGCCAACCAGGGGCTCAAGCAGGCGATCTTGGTGGTGCCGGAAAGGCAATTATATATTTGACAAACCCAACTGGGATTCCTACATTGGAGTCAAGAAGTTGAGGGTTGCACAATGTCCGTTCTATCAGCCGAATACATGCACGATGAAGCCGCCGCTTTCGCGCACGTCGAGGCAATGCTTTGGGTGGACGGTCCGGTTTGCCCGCACTGCGGCGTGGTAGATCGTGCGTATCGTCTTGAAGGCGTTCGCACAAAACCCAGTAAGAAAAACCCGGAGGGCAAAGAGCGCCACGGTCTATGGAAGTGCCGCGAATGCCGTAAGCAGTTCACTGTGCGTAAGGGTACAATCTTCGAGGAAAGCCACCTGCCGCTGCACCTGTGGCTGCAAGCCATTCACCTGATGGTGTCCAGCAAGAAGGGTATCGGCAGTCACCAACTACACCGCGTTCTGGGCATCACCTGCAAGTCCGCGTGGTTCCTGACGCACCGCATCCGCGAGTGCATGCGCTCTGGCGAACTGGCACCGATGGGCGGCCATGGCGGCACCGTCGAGGTTGACGAGACCTTTATTGGTCAAGACCCCGACAAGCCCGGGAAGAAGGGCGCGCGCGGCTACGCCCACAAGAACGCCATGCTGACACTCGTGGATCGCAACACCAGGCAAGCCAAGTCCATATCGTTGTTGACGATATCAAAAAGGATACGCTGGTCCCGATCCTGCGCGAGAACATCGCTAAGGAAACCGTGGTCTGCACAGACGAAGCCAGGCAATACACGCGCCTGACTTATCGGCGAACTGACGAAGAAGGAGTGACTCGCCAATGTCTGACCCAACGCCTATGTCTGTTGCAGACGTGATCCGAGCAAGCAAGCAAGATGTGAAAGCGGGTTCTTGGGAAACCGGCCCGATCCCAAAGGCAAAATTTCCACTTACACGAAGCAAGCTTTCACTTGGCCGAGGCTGGAAATGGAGGATCGTCACGTTCGCCGCGCTTGGTGAGCACTTCATTGTTTTAGTCGCAATCAGCGAGGAAAAGGAGTCATACCGAACGACATTGGCTATGAAAGCCGGGAAAACACTGAAAGTTGTTTGTTCTCACGAACTTCATACCGATCATTGGAACTGGCATTGTCATGTCGTTCGTAGTAATGTTCATAAAACGTTCCCCGGCGTATCGAGGGACAGGAACCTTATGACCGCGTGGCCTACGTTCTCCAGAAGAGAGTGCACAGTGCCATTTGATGTAACTGAAGATAGCGCGCTGACCGTTGCGGCAGAGCGCTATCGGTTCGCACAAGAAGGTGGTTTCCTGTGAATTTGCAGAAAGAAATTTGCGCCGCCTTTTGCGATGGCCTTATCGTGCGAAAAGTTCCGGTTGGGTTTGCAGTATCCACCCCTGTTCCCTGGTTCTCCGGCGACACCATCGGTTTCTATGCGAGAGTTGAAGGGGAACGCGCACGCCTTGAAGACAGCGGGAGCCTTCTGTTTGATCTCGAGGGCCAGGGCGTGGATTTTTCATCGGAAAACCGTATGGAGATACTATCTGGCATCCTTGGTGAGCATGGGGTTGTGCTTTCTGAAGAGGATGGGGTCTTTTGCACCGAATGGGTTCCCAAAGGTAAGATTGCATCGCTTGCGCTTCCGTTTCTGACATTCCTGACGCGCGTCCAGGACTTACTGTTCTTGAATAGAGAAGTTGTGAAAAGCACGTTCAGGGAAGACCTCATCAGCGCCCTGGAAGACACATTTAGCGAAAATTCGGTTTCGGTATCTGAGGCGCTGATTCCATCATTGCCTCATTATACGGTTGATGTTGTGGTACGTTCGCCGAGTGGCAAGACAGCCGCCATCTTTCCTGCGACCAACGATGTGAATGTCTTGCGTGCAGTCCTGTTCTCTATGGAGATTCAGAAGCACGATGTTGATAACATCATCCCGTTCCTGATTTACGAGAACCTCGACAAAGGCGCGATTACCCGACAGAGCCGTGAAATCGCGTCAAACTCCGATCTCACGCCTGCTGCGTGGTCTGGGGGTAAGGAAAAGGTTATGCAAAAGGTACAGCGATATGTCCAATGAAAAGACCCAACTGGACCGATTCAAGGAAGCCGCTCGAGAACTCGGGGCGGACGACGATGAAGGACGGTTCAACGAGAAGCTGAAGAAGATGGCGAGAAGTCGAGCGAAGAATAAGTGTGTGCGGGCGGGACCCGAACCCACAACCTCCGGCACAGGTGTCTAACTCCGTTTTCGCGTTAGAACGCGAGTGGCGTTCTATCCAATTGAGCTACCGCACAATCGCGATGTTGCCGCTGAGTTCCGGATTTGTCAAATATACAATCACCGCCGGAAAAGTCGATCGGGGCAAGCTTCAATGATGAACCGCTGAGCAACTTCGGATTTTGGGCAGATTGGACGGTCGCGCCGAAATGGAACCTGTGCAATTCGCCAGGGACAGACGGCGGCAAGGTCAAATCGGTGGGGGCGTTCCTTGAAAGCGGCGACCAGGTGCTTGTCTGCACCCATGCCACGTTCCGCTTTGCCGTGGAAAAACTCGGGATTGAAGCATTCGACGATCTGGCTGTTCTGCGAGCCTCTCGCGAAGCTTGTGAAAGAAAACTATTGCGGTGGCGATTGACACACGTCAATTGAGCTGCAGAACGTGCAGGTGCACCGCCACAGAAATACTTGATAAGCTCAATTTGAATATTCCTTTGAACCTGCTACGCCGCCTAACCGTACCCCTCTTTCACAAATAACCCTTCTCAGTTATCCATGTCAGCCACTCAGGTAATATCAGCGGAAGCTGCCATGAGTTCAAGGCATACCCGGTCCAACTCAAGACCTCATCCTGAGGAAGGCCGAAGGCCTGTCTCGAAGGATGCTCGCTTGCTTCGAGTTTGCCGCCATGCTTCGAGACGCCGCTTTGCGGCTCCTCAGCATGAGGCGCGGAGGAGTCAGGTTCGGTTCGTCCTGAACGTCCGCGATCCCGGCTTGCCGCCTGAGCGTCTCCCCGCCGGTTTCTCCGTCCGGCCCACTGTCATCTCATCCAGATCGGGCTTGTGTGGCCTGGATCTTTTCGGCGCGCCACTTTTCCCGCCGCTCCCGTGCTTGCCGGCCTTGTCCTCGATCGCCGCCTGCCTTGCCAGGGGGTCGTCCATGATGGCGAGTTCGGTTTCGCGGAGGCGTTTGATTTCGTCGCGCAGGCGTGCGGCTTCCTCGAACTCCAGGTCGGCGGCGGCGTCGCGCATGCGTTTTTCCATGTCTTCCAGCACCGTCTCGAGGTTGTGACCCACCAGCGGGCCGCCGCTGTCTTCTGCGAAGCCGGCGTCGACGCGCACGTGGTCCTGCTCGTAGACGCTGTCCAGAATGTCAGCAATGTTGGAACGCACGCTTTCCGGGGTGATGCCGTTGGCTTCGTTGTAGGCCAGCTGCTTGTCGCGGCGGCGGTCGGTTTCGTTCAGCGCCCGCTCCATGGAGCCGGTGATCCTGTCCGCATAGAGGATCACCCGGCCATCCACATTCCGCGCCGCGCGCCCGATGGTCTGGATGAGTGAGGTCTCACTCCGCAAGAATCCCTCTTTATCGGCATCGTGCATTGCCACCAGCGCACATTCGGGAATGTCGAGGCCCTCGCGCAGCAGGTTGATGCCAACCAGCACATCAAACGCGCCAAGCCGCAGATCGCGCAGGATCTCGATGCGCTCCAGGGTGTCGATGTCGGAATGCATGTAGCGCACGCGGATGCCCTGCTCGTGCATATATTCCGTCAGGTCCTCGGCCATGCGCTTGGTGAGCGTGGTGACGAGCACCCGGTAGCCAGCTCTGGCCACGTCATGGCATTCGGCAATCAGGTCGTCGACCTGGATGGCGACAGGTCTGATTTCCACTGGTGGATCCGTCAGGCCAGTCGGGCGGATGACCTGTTCGGCGAAGACGCCGCCCGTCCTCTCCATCTCCCAGTTGCCGGGGGTGGCGGAGACATAGATGGTGGAAGGGCGCATGGCGTCCCATTCCTCAAACCGCAGCGGACGGTTGTCGATGCAGGAGGGCAGGCGAAAACCGTATTCGGCCAATGTCGCCTTGCGATTAAAATCGCCTTTGAACATGGCGCCGAGCTGGGGCACGGTGACGTGGCTCTCGTCGAGGAAGACGAGCGCGTTGTCCGGCAGATATTCGAACAGGGTGGGTGGCGGCTCGCCGGGCGCGCGGCCGGTGAGATAGCGCGAATAGTTCTCAATTCCGGCGCAGGAGCCGGTGGCCATGATCATTTCAATGTCAAAGGTGCAGCGCTGTTCCAGGCGCTGGGCTTCGAGCAGGCGCCCGGCGTCGTTGAATTCCTGCAGACGGATGCCCAGCTCGTGCTGGATCTGTTTGACCGCCTGCTGGAGCGTGGGCTTGGGCGTCACATAGTGGGAGTTGGCGTAGAATTTGACCGATTGCAGCTGGCCGGTTTTCTGCCCCGTCAGCGGATCGAATTCGATGATGGCTTCCACCCCATCGCCAAATAACGAGAGGCGCCAGGCCCGATCCTCAAGGTGGGCCGGGAAGACTTCCACCGTATCGCCGCGCGCCCGGAAGGTGCCGCGCTGGAAGGCGGTGTCATTGCGTTTGTATTGCAGGGTCACGAGATCGGCGAGGAGCCGGTTTCGGTCGAGCCGGTCGCCGAGCTGCACCTGGAAGGTCATGGCGGAATAGGTTTCCACCGAGCCGATACCATAGATACAGGAGACTGAGGCGACGATCACCACATCGTCGCGCTCCAGCAGCGCGCGCGTTGCGGAGTGGCGCATGCGGTCGATCTGCTCGTTGATGGAGCTTTCTTTTTCGATGTAGGTGTCCGAGCGCGGCACATAGGCTTCGGGTTGGTAATAGTCGTAGTAGGAGACGAAATACTCCACTGCGTTTTCCGGGAAGAATTGCTTGAACTCCCCATAGAGCTGGGCGGCGAGGGTCTTGTTGGGCGCGAGGATCAGGGACGGGCGCTGGGCGGCCTCGATGACCCTGGCCATGGTGTAAGTCTTGCCCGAGCCGGTGACGCCGAGCAGCACCTGATCGCGCTCGTCCTGCTCGTTGAGGCCGCCGACCAGATCCGCGATGGCTTCTGGCTGATCTCCGGCGGGCTCGAAGTCCGAGATGAAGTTGAACGCCACGCCGCCTTCGGATTTGTCCGGCCGTTCCGGGCGGTGCGGCGTAAACATGGCCGGCATTTCATAGAGCTCAGGCCTGAGTGGCCCCAACCCGCCGGCCGGCATGGCCGCTCGTGGATCAGGCCTGGCCCCACGCGGCGCAGCCTCGGGCACCTCGGCGGATACCGGGACACCGGGCATACCTTCAATGGGCTTGGTCGGAGCTTCCGAGAAGCCGTCCTGTTCAGGGCTCGTGGCCATGGGGTGAATATAGGTGGTGCGGTGGCGCAGGGGAAGGGGAGGCAGGGTTGATGGCGTCAGTTGCTGACAGCAGGGTCTCAGGAGCCAGTCTATCCCTTGAACCGGTTCTCTCGGCGATATCGGAGGAACTTCTGAGCAGGTTGCCGGCTTTCCCGCTCTGGAACAAGGATCTGTCCGCCGTTCCTGGACATCAGTTCGAGAAGCTCAGGAGGAATCTGTTTTTCGGCCCTGAGAATTGAAAAATCGGAGTCGATTGAAATCAGCCCGCGATCGAACATCCAGTGGATGGTGCCGGAAAGCGCGAGCCCGTTTCCGATTGAGTCCGGACCCTGATCCTCAACGGGCATAATATGAGCGGCCTGAACTTCCGGCCTTCCGCCGCCGTTCGTTAACCGGAGTCCCGTGACGGCACAGCGATTCCGATATGCAGCACGGACACCCGTTCTGAAGGCCGTATCGCGAAACGGTCTGCGGACTATGGATTCAACCATTGGTCTCTGGAAAGGAGCCGGGTCTTCCATAAGACCTTCGGATGGGCGCTCATCGTCTGTTGCCTTCAGCGATGGTGCAAAGGCCGCAGCCAGAATGAGATCATAATCTTCATTGATCGCATCCCTGATTGCCCATTGGAATGCGCCCTGGTCGAGCCGCCCATCATCGTGCCTCAGCCCACTCTCGATGATGTGGTTGTTCTCTCTGAAGGGAACCGCTCTTGGAAATTCCAGAAAATCCGAGACGAGCGCATAGTAGTGCTCTGGTAGGTCTGGATCTGTAACAATCTCGTTCACCTTCGCTGTGGCGAAGTAAGATTGCCTGCCTCCTCGGCTACCTTCTGCCCCGCTTGTGCGACGAGGCTCGTAATAGATTATCCAGTCGCCGACGGTTTCCCGAACACGCGACAGATACCTTTGGGGGAAATGATATCGTTCCTCCGGCAGGTCATCGTAGGTCGGATTGACCCTGGTCGTGAAAACCGCCTTTGTCATGATTTGGCATCATGCCGGTTTTTTCGCCAAAAGTTCAAGCCCCGGTTTCAGTGTCGAGGCCCTTCTCAACCAGCCTCCCAATTGCTTCCGCACGAGACGGCAGGTCATCTTGCAAGTGACGCCAGTCGTCTGCAATTTTCAGAAATTCTTCCGGCACGCGCATCTGAAACGTCCTGGTTTGCATGTCGGACTTGCAGGTCGTGATGATGCGCCGGATTGCCTGGACGGGAGAAAGTCGAAATCGAATACCGGTTACTGGAATGACAAACTCCGGAAGAATGTAGAGCGGGACGCCCGAAATATCTTTGGTCTCAAGCAACCTGGTTGGGGTATTGAAGCGATCCGGGAGTGTGAGACAACAGATCACACATTCCTGAGGGAGCGCATTGTCAGCTTTCTCAGCAAAGTCAATTGATCACAACCCGGCCCTCAACCTCCGGTGAAACCTCGCCCGCCTTCTCCACGAAACCGGTCACGATGTTCGAGACCAGTTCGCCATCGCTTGCGCCGGGGAGGACCTTTGCTTCTTTCATGGCGCCGAAGCCTTCGCGACCGCTGGCGATGAAGCTGTTGGTGGAGACCTTATATATGGCGTCCGGGTCAACGGGTTTGCCGGCAACCTTTGCGGAGGTGATCTTTTCTCCCGGAGGCTTGCCGCCATCCGCTTCAATCGTCACGCCGGACACATGCAGGAAGCGGCCGTTCGCTTTGCCGGCGTACCAGAGGCCGTTTTCCAGCACCTTGAGCAGCTGCGCGCCCGTCATCTCCAGCAGGATGGCCTTGTTGCCGAACGGCAGTTCAGTGCGGATGGTGCGGCGGGTGAGTGTCGTGCCCGCATCATAAAGGCGGTTGCCCCTTATGCCGCCGCCATTCATGACCGCTACATCTGAACCGTGAGCGGCGCGCAACGCATCTGCGATGAGATTGCCAATGGCCGTCTCATGCCGGCGGACAGCGGCCTTGCGGCTGTCGAGGGCCGTGAGGGTTTTGCCGATCTCAACGTCCAGCTCCTTGGACAACAGGGCCTGATAATGTGCGACCCGCTCGGCAACGGCGGGGTCCGGCTCCACGTCTGCCGTGTCGACTATGCGAAATTGTGGCCACCATTTAACCCTGCGGCGCTCGCCTTTTGTTTCGAGCTTGATCTTGAGGTCGATGGCGGTGATGTACTCGCCATCCTGTTTGGCCTCGACCATGGCGGTCTGGCCGTCATAGACCAGCATCAGATCATGATCGTCGCCTGAGAGAAGGACGTCAAGAACACCTGCCCGCATTAATCTGAAGTCCACACGCCGCGGGGCGTGGGCGACGGCAACAACAATGTCAGCTCCCTTCTTCCTCAGGGTTGGTGCCAGTTCCTGCGCCATTTCGAGACTGCTGCGGAACCTGAGATTGCCCGGGGAAGACCGGCTAACCGAATTCTCAGCTGTCAGTCCAATCACTCCAATGGTAATGCCGTCGAACGTGTAGAGGCGTGTATCTTCGATGCCTTCAAGGGCAGCGCCAACGTCATCGCGCAGATTTGCGGCCAGCAGGGGAAACTTCGCCTCGGACATGCGGGCCCTGAAAACATCCGGACCGAAATCGAATTCGTGATTGCCCGGCACAAAAATATCGAGATCCAGCCGGTTGGTGAGATCGATGACGTGTTTGCCCCGGTCAAAACTGGACATCAGAGATGGAGAGATTGCATCACCGGCGTGAGCGATGATGACATTCCTTGTCCGGGCACGTTCTTTCTTGATGGCGCCAGCAATCCGGGCATATCCACCCCGGCCATTTTGCTCCGTCATCTCGTATATGTCGCAAACAAGCGCCAGTGTGACCTCGATTGTGAGGGTTTCTGCGCGCAAGGGCAGGCCTGATGTCAAAAGGCATGTGAGCCATATCAGGGTAATCTTCAGAGCGTGTGTCAGGCGCATTAACATCTCCATCTGCTTTGTGAAATTTTTGCGCCGCTCCACACGATGCGTCAAGCTGTTTTCGGACTCCCGGAGGAAAAAAAGGGAGTATATCCCATGTGAACGCAATCAATTACCGGGGGTGTAATCATCAATTAACCAGATTCTAGGTCATTCAGCGCTGGATCTTGAAATAAAATCTGTGAATATTAAAAACATTATTATTTTAATTTTTTAAAATTCAAATTAAAAGTGCATAATCAAGAATTCAGCTGATTTTTTGCGCTCTGCAACTTAACTTCATGTTAAATCCCCACCTGTAAGTTCGCGACAGTTCCGACCTTGAGAACAAACCAACGAGAGCTGGACGGTGCTGAAAATCAGCTGTGTATGTAGGGAGTATACGAAATGTTTGCACGCTTTATGAAAGACGAATCTGGCGCAACCGCTATTGAGTATGGCCTCATTGCTGCTGGTATCTCTGTTGCTATCGTGATCGTTGTTGGTAAAATTGGCATGAACCTGAACACCGCGTTCACATCGGTTCAGAACGGCCTGCCTGACTAGGTTTGGACATGACGGGGAACGCCACTCCAGGCTGATCCCCACGACCAGGGTTTCCGGGAGGCAGCAGCTGGCGGTAATTCCGCCGCCTGCTCTTTTTTGTCTTGGCGCGACGCCCGCGAAATCGCCGTGATCTGAATTGAAAAAGGGGCGTCTGTCAAAGGTCAGAGGTCTGCCAGACCACACCGTTCATCTGCCGTTGAAAGAAACTGAATGGAGAGACAACAACAGGCATTCCAACAGATACAAGTTACGGCTGACTGGCCTCAGACAGAATCCCCTCAGCCAGGCATGACCCTTGAAAAATATTCAGAAACAGCGCCGTAAATTTACCGCAGGTTCATATCAATCGAAGAGAATTCCCCAAAAGAGCACCGGCGGGCCTTTGGTCCGAAGGGTGTCGGGTGTCCGTTTCCGGGGAATTTCAAATGGTTGAGTTGCTGATCCTTGTGATCTTTCCGGCTGCGTTGATTCTCGCAGCTGTCAGTGACATCGCAACAATGACGATCTCGAACTGGATATCGATCGTTCTGGTGGTTGCCTTCCCGGTGTTGTCCCTCGCGGCCGGGATGCCACTCGCCGCCATAGGCTGGCACTTCGCGGCCGGCGGAATCGTCCTGGCAGTCTGTTTTGGCTTGTTTGCCTTCAACATTATTGGCGGTGGCGACGCAAAGCTGCTGGCTGCGGCCGCCCTCTGGATTGGCTGGAGCGATCTGTTCACGCTGTTGATCTACACGGCACTGTTCGGCGCACCGCTCTGCCTCTTTTTGCCGGCTTTCCGGAACTGGCCGATGCCCGCCTGGCTTCAAAAAATGGGTTGGTTCAATCACTTGCACGAAGCCAGGGCCGGGATTCCGTATGGGGTCGCGATCAGCGCCGCCGGGCTCGTTCTGTTTGCCGAGACACCAATGATGAATTTGCCCGTGGCGTGAGTGCGGGCCGGGGAATGAAGCCAGGCAGTTTGTTGTTAACCATAATTTGACCATTCCCGGCGCAATGCCGGTGTGAAGTCAAGTGGGTCAAATCCGTGAGCAGGTCTGCCCCGCTGAGGTTCGCCCCGGACATGCTGCCTGCGTTTGTTGGCCGCGAGTGTGCCGTAGACAGTTTGATGAGGTTGTCCGGGGTCGCGGCAAACTCATCTGAAAAAGGGACCTTTCCAGGACTGCACATTGAAGGTCTGAGCAACGCGGCAAAAGGAAACGCGCCCCGTGGGACGCGTTTCAATGTGGTGCAATCGAGTTGCTTGTTAACCGCTCGACCACGAATTCTGAATGTGCGTACAGTCTAATTGTTCATTCCCGGGAATGCAACATAACATTTTGACAACGGAACAGATTTTCGTAAGCTGGGCTTTTCCTTTCACCAAGGAGCACGCAATGCGCCTCGGACTCGACATTGGCACAAATTCCATTGGCTGGTGGCTCTATGACACCGATGGTAATCGCATAACCGAAGTGATCGACGGGGGCGTGCGGATTTTCTCGGATGGCCGTGACCCGAAGTCCGGAGCGTCACTGGCTGTTGACCGACGTGCGGCCCGTTCCATGCGACGCAGGCGTGACCGCTATTTGCGTCGTCGTGCGGCACTCAGGCGCAAACTGTCGGAGGCTGGATTGATGCCAGCCGACCCGGAGGCTGCCAGGTCGCTTGAGTTGCTGGATCCTTACGAATTGCGCGCCCGGGGGTTGGACAAGGCGCTTCCGCTTACACATTTGGGCCGGGCGCTTTTTCACCTCAATCAGAGGCGTGGTTTCAAGTCGAACCGCAAGACCGACCGAGGCGACAATGAAAGCGGTAAGATCAGGGACGCCACGGCGCGACTGGATCAGGCGATGATGATCAAGGGTGCCCGGACTTATGGCGAGTTTCTTCACATGCGCCGCAGCCATAAACCAGAAAAGCCGGGTAACCAGCAAAAAACGAATAAAGATGGAACCCGTTCTGACGACCGCCGCATCAAATCCGTGCGCACCCGATTGAGCGTGGCACAGCGTGGTGGCGCAGAGAAAGAAGAGACGGGCTACGATTTCTATCCGGATCGACGACATCTGGAGGAGGAATTCAAAAAGCTCTGGCGCGCGCAAGTGGCCTATCATCCGGATGTTTTGTCGGATGATCTGAGAAACACACTCTACGAGACGATATTCTATCAGCGTCCTTTGAAGGAACCGGAAATCGGGCTGTGTCTTTTTTCCGGTCGGTCCGGTGTTCCATCCGACGAAAGACGGCTTCCCAGGGCACACCCGTTGACCCAGCGGCGTGTGCTTTACGAGACGGTGAACAACCTGCGCATTACAGCCGATGGCCGCGAGAAGCGCCCACTCACCTTGGAGGAGCGCGATCAAATCGTTCATGCTTTGGACAACAGGAAGGTGACAAAATCACCAAAATCCATGGCATTGAAACTCGATGCGCTCGGCAAAATAATCAGGCTCGCACCACATGAGCGCTTTACGCTGGAGACTTCCGCGCGTGACGCCATTGCGTGTGACCCGGTGCGTGCCAGTCTCAACCATCCTGACCGGTTTGGACCAAAATGGCCGGCATTGGACCTGGATGCGCAGTGGGAGGTGATCCGGCGTATTCGCGCAGTGCAGAGCGATGCAGATTACGCAGATTTGGTCGCGTGGCTGACCGAAGCCCATGGGTTGGATGAGGATCATGTCTCGGCTACCGCAAACGCTCCACTGCCGGAAGGATATGGGCGGCTTGGAGAAACCGCCTCACGAAAGATTCTCGAAGCGCTGGAAGCTAATATAGTGACGTATAATCAGGCGGTTGAAACCTGTGGCTGGCATCATTCAGATCACCGCACGGGTGAGATTCTGGATCAATTACCCTATTATAGCGTAATTCTTGAGCGGCACGTGATCCCTGGCTCGGGGCGACCTGAAGATGACGACATTACACGCTTCGGCCGGATCACCAACCCCACCGTACATATTGGCCTCAACCAGCTGCGGCGGCTGGTGAACAAAATCATTACCGTTCACGGCAAACCCGATCAAATCGTGGTGGAACTGGCCCGGGAACTGAAGCAATCCGACAGGCAAAAAAGGGAAGCACAGAAACGTATCAAGGAAAACACCGAGGCCGCGCGCAAGCGCAGCGAACAGCTTGTAGAGCTTGGCCAGCCGGATACGGGCGCCAATCGAATGCTGTTGCGCCTTTATGAAGAACTCGGTCCGGCGATCGGCCCGCGCTGTTGTCCTTACACAGGTAAACCGATCAGTGTCACCATGCTCTTTGACGGCTCCTGTGATGTGGACCATATTCTGCCCTATTCCCGCACGCTGGACGACAGTTTCGCCAACCGGACTTTGTGCTTGCGCGAAGCCAACCGGGAGAAAACGAACAAGACCCCATGGGAGGTCTGGGGCAAAATCCCCCGATGGGACAATATCACTGCCAACCTCAAAAATCTGCCAGATAATAAGCGCTGGCGCTTTGCACCGGACGCCATGGGGCGGTTTGAAGGAGAAATCAACTTTCTTGACCGGGCGCTGACAGACACGCAGTACCTGTCCCGCATTGCCAGAACGTATCTGGATGCCCTTTATACCGAGGGCGGTCATGTCTGGGTTGTGCCCGGTCGACTGACCGAGATGTTGCGGCGGCATTGGGGCCTGAACAGTCTGCTGTCGAGCCATGACAAAGATACGGCCAAGGCCAAGAATCGCACCGATCACCGACATCATGCCATTGATGCGGCGGTAATTGCTGCGACCGATCGCAGTCTGATCAAGCAGATCAGCGATGCGGCAAAGCGGGACGAAGGGGATGGCCGGAGCGCCGAAAAGGTGGCGAGTTCGACAGACGAACCATGGAAAGGCTTTCGCACGGATATTGAAACCCGTCTGGGCAAGATTGTGGTGAGCCATCGCGCCGATCATGGGCGCATTGATCCCGAGGCAAAAAAGAAAGGACAAGACAGCACCACTGGTCAACTCCATAACGATACCGCTTATGGTATCGTGGACGAGCAAACAGTCGTTAGCCGTACACCACTCCTGTCGCTGAAATCTGACGATATTGCTGTGACATCGAAGGGCAAGAACATACGGGATTCCTGTTTGCAAAAACTCCTGTCCGACGTCACCGATGGCAAGGAAACACAAAAGGAAATCGAGGCCGCCCTGACCGGGTTTGCCGCGTCCGAGAGACTGCCGAACGGCAAGTACAACCCCTACCGGGGGATCCGTCATGTCCGTTTGATCGAAAGCCTGCAATCTTCCGCGCGTGTAGAGATCGGAGACGGGGCGGGTGAACCATACAAGGCTTACAAAGGCGACAGCAATCACTGTTACGAAATCTGGAGGATGCCGGACGGCAAACCCAAGGCTCAGGTCATCACGACCTTTGAAGCTCATGGTAAAGTCGGCCAGCGCCCGCACCCGGCAGCAAAGCGCCTCTTGCGAATATTCAAACGGGATATGGTGGCCATTGAACGGGATGGGGCAACGTTGATCTGCTACGTTCAAGCCATGCAGGCCGCAAAGGGTCTCCGCCTTGCACCTCATACTGAGGCCAATGCGGATGCCCGCGACCGTTCAAGAGACGATCCGTTTTGTTTCATTCGAATGATGGCCGGGCCGCTAGTGAAAGCTAAGGTGCGCCGGGTCCTTGTTGATGAAATGGGCCGCCTGCGAGATCCCGGTCCACCAAACTGATTGGTTGGATTTTTGCAACTCCGGCACACGTGGTTTTCTTTCAAATGTTGTGGGTGCAGAATTGGACCAGATTATTGACATAGCAACTGACGGACGGCACCTGTCACGGGCGAGCGGCTTTTTGAAAGTCTCTGAAGGGAAGACTGAGATCGGGCGAACGCCGCTTGATCAGATCGCAGGCGTTATCGTGCATGCCCATGGTATAACATGGTCTACCTCGCTTCTGACCGAACTGGCCGACCGAGGCGTGCCGGTAGTTTTATGCGGTTCCAATCACGCGCCTCGGGCCGTGCTCATGCCTCTGGAGGGACACCATGCTCAGGGGGGCCGGATACGGGCTCAATGGCAAGCTAGGTTACCTCTGATGAAACAGGCCTGGAAACAGGTGGTCACCGCGAAAGTGGAAATGCAGGCGGCCACCTTGGAAGCCATGGGCGAATCTGGCGCCCCGCTGCGCATGATGGTCCGCAAGATCACCTCGGGCGATAGCACCAATATCGAGGCACAGGCAGCCCGCTATTATTGGCCGCGTATGATGGGGGAGGACTTCCGGCGCGATACAAATGCCTCTGACGTGAATGCGCTGCTCAATTATGGCTACACCGTTTTGCGCGCTGCCACAGCGCGGGCTGTAGTGGCTGCCGGGTTGCACCCATCCATCGGCATACACCACTCGAACAGAGGCAATGCGTTTGCTCTCGCCGATGACCTCATGGAACCCTTTCGGCCGCTGGTGGATTGCGCCGCTCGACATCTTGCTACCGATAAGGGAACACAGATCGATACTGCGGCAAAACAGGCGTTGGCACGCCTGATCGCCACAGATCTGCCGCTCGGTGATGGTGTGACACCGACTTCCGTAGCACTCGCAAAACTGGCCACCTCGCTGGGACAGGGTTTCGAAACCGGAAAACTGGCGCTGGTTCTCCCCAGCCCACCGGACGCTTTCACATTGGCAGGGCTCGGACGATGACCCGTAAGCCCGACATTCTCTCAGGATACCGTCTCATGTGGATGCTTGTGATGTTTGACCTTCCCACCGACACCAGGCCGCAACGCAAAGCGGCTACGAAATTCCGGAACCTCCTGCTGGATGAGGGATTTGAGCGAAGCCAGTTTTCCGTCTACGCGCGTTTCGTCAATGGCAAGGAAGCGTTTCATACAAGGGTCAACAGAATCGAACGTTCTCTGCCTTCTTCCGGCGACGTCCAGATCCTCAACTTCACCGACCGGCAATATCGTGATATTGTTCATTTTTCGGATCAGGGCCGCAGAGGCCCCCGGAAAAATCCGCAACAATTGGTTCTGTTTTGACTGATTCGTCCTGGAATAACACAACCGCAACCCGGGGAAGTTCTCGTAAAAACAAGAACATCTTAGACATTCAGAATTCGAGGTCAAGCCGCCCTTCGGGCAATCTTAGACATTCAGAATTCGAGGTCAAGCCGCAACAAAGAGCGGTGGGTAAAAAAATGGCACGTAATCTTAGACATTCAGAATTCGAGGTCAAGCCGCAACTGACAGCCTTGACAGCCTTCGTAGCCTTGAATCTTAGACATTCAGAATTCGAGGTCAAGCCGCAACTGGTAATCTTGCACTGACATGACATCAGTCATCTTAGACATTCAGAATTCGAGGTCAAGCCGCAACTGTGTGCATGACCATCGTGAACGTTGGGTATCTTAGACATTCAGAATTCGAGGTCAAGCCGCAACGTAGTCAGCAAGAGCAACGCAATGCGTTGGAATCTTAGACATTCAGAATTCGAGGTCAAGCCGCAACCCATAGACATGGGCCGCATCGGTGCCCGCGATCTTAGACATTCAGAATTCGAGGTCAAGCCGCAACCGCCGGTATAGGCAAATGGGGATGCCCGGATCTTAGACATTCAGAATTCGAGGTCAAGCCGCAACACATTGGTGCACCTAGACTTATAATCCTCGATCTTAGACATTCAGAATTCGAGGTCAAGCCGCAACACAGAATCGACGGCACAAAAATTTTCGAACATCTTAGACATTCAGAATTCGAGGTCAAGCCGCAACTGACTCGGACCACTAAGTAACTCAAGCTCGATCTTAGACATTCAGAATTCGAGGTCAAGCCGCAACTCGCCTACGGCGGCATTCGTCGCCTACGGCATCTTAGACATTCAGAATTCGAGGTCAAGCCGCAACAGGCGCCGGTGGTCATCGAAGAGCGCCCAAATCTTAGACATTCAGAATTCGAGGTCAAGCCGCAACAGAATATCGATCCTCAACGATAACCACAATATCTTAGACATTCAGAATTCGAGGTCAAGCCGCAACTTACCCAACGCTCTTTATAGTCATGTGTGCATCTTAGACATTCAGAATTCGAGGTCAAGCCGCAACTATACGCGGCAAGGTTCGATCACTGGACAGATCTTAGACATTCAGAATTCGAGGTCAAGCCGCAACTATACAGCCCGTCAATACCACGACATTGAAATCTTAGACATTCAGAATTCGAGGTCAAGCCGCAACTTTGTCGATGATGGTACGATGGGGCTGCTTATCTTAGACATTCAGAATTCGAGGTCAAGCCGCAACCAGAAGCTCGTACAGAGCCTGATGGCTCTAATCTTAGACATTCAGAATTCGAGGTCAAGCCGCAACAGAACCCGACGCTCGTAATCAGTATTTGCCATCTTAGACATTCAGAATTCGAGGTCAAGCCGCAACTCACCCCCGAGTCTGACTTGACTGAGATGAATCTTAGACATTCAGAATTCGAGGTCAAGCCGCAACTTTCCGTCAGGGTCGCCGTTCTGATGGTCCATCTTAGACATTCAGAATTCGAGGTCAAGCCGCAACTGTTTTTTTTGTGCCCTCGATATTTTCGGAATCTTAGACATTCAGAATTCGAGGTCAAGCCGCAACTGAATACGCGGGCGGTCCGTTGCAGGGATGATCTTAGACATTCAGAATTCGAGGTCAAGCCGCAACTGACTTGGACCACTAAGAAGTTCAAGTTCAATCTTAGACATTCAGAATTCGAGGTCAAGCCGCAACTCAGAACCTCTGTAAATCGCGGGTTCAGCAATCTTAGACATTCAGAATTCGAGGTCAAGCCGCAACTGTGCAGATCGGCCAGCGTCATTTGCCGCAATCTTAGACATTCAGAATTCGAGGTCAAGCCGCAACGCTCATCGTTGTCGGGCCAGATCATGACACATCTTAGACATTCAGAATTCGAGGTCAAGCCGCAACTGGCCAGAAAACGTTTAACTAAAGTGCCGATCTTAGACATTCAGAATTCGAGGTCAAGCCGCAACCCTAAATTCTGCTCCCAAAAACCCACGGACATCTTAGACATTCAGAATTCGAGGTCAAGCCGCAACTTTCAATCTGGTCATCGGTAGGAAGTCTCTATCTTAGACATTCAGAATTCGAGGTCAAGCCGCAACAATGGCGACGCCCTGCCCCGTCACTGACGGATCTTAGACATTCAGAATTCGAGGTCAAGCCGCAACTGAATTTTATTCGCCGATTGAAATTCGGCTATCTTAGACATTCAGAATTCGAGGTCAAGCCGCAACTGCCGGATTTTCTGTTACAGGATCGACAGGATCTTAGACATTCAGAATTCGAGGTCAAGCCGCAACGACCGTCGACAATTGCTCCCCGGACACTCGATCTTAGACATTCAGAATTCGAGGTCAAGCCGCAACTGGCCAAACGTATGACTAAGGTGCCGCGGAATCTTAGACATTCAGAATTCGAGGTCAAGCCGCAACTTGGCCCTTGCCGCCTTGGCGGCCACTCGTATCTTAGACATTCAGAATTCGAGGTCAAGCCGCAACGGCTACGGACAGCGACCGTTCGCGGTACTCATCTTAGACATTCAGAATTCGAGGTCAAGCCGCAACACATTCAGAACAACGGGGCCGATCTGCAATATCTTAGACATTCAGAATTCGAGGTCAAGCCGCAACAGCGAGAGAAACTTCTTCGATCTCCGATGATCTTAGACATTCAGAATTCGAGGTCAAGCGGCGATCAGTGCCTGAAAGTTCGATCCCCGTGTCTCTACAGGTCATCGTGGTCCCTGGACAATTCTTCTGTAAAAACTTCGCCTGGTCGCACTAAGATGGTGCCTTCGGACAAACGCAATAAGGGCAGGCCAAATCATGGGTGGAATTCCGCAAGACGTCATGGGCGATGTTTGGCCGGCCCCTGAGCCCGGGATGGATGGAGCAGATTATGGTTCTGTCGGTTTCTTTCCTCTGGGCACGTTCCCTGTTCGCAGTTTCCAAACATTCACCCTGGTCTACACGGTCGGGCAATATGGCCTTGACGACACCGGGGCCATAAAGGTTGTGCACAATTTCACACCGGACGGTGGCCGTCTGCAATTCGATGATCCAACCGCCATGAACTACGTAACGGCAACAGCATCCAACGGTGCCCGGCTGGATCTCCACCGGGAGCCCTATGGCCACCAACGACCGTGGAACAAATCCCTGCGGGTGACCGTGGAAGGCGGTTACATGAAACGAGGCGATACGATCACAATTGTCTATGGCGACACTTCGGGCGGTTCGCCGGGCTATCGCCTGCAGACATTTTGTGAATCAGCGTTTGTCTTCAAGGTTCTGGTCGACGCATGTGCCACCAATACCTATCTCCCCTTGCCGGACTCTCCGGCGATTTCGATCGTCGCAGACGAACCGCATTTGTGGAAAGCAGTGCTTCCAACTTTGCGTCGGCCCGGTGAAGAGTTCTCACTCGGTCTGAAAGCGGAAGATCTCTGGGGCAATCCAACCGGGGAATATGAAGGCAAGCTTCTTCTCGAAAGTTCGGCGCCAATTGCAGGTTTGCCGAATGAGGTGGATTTCGAACCCGGCAGGCGCACAATCAAAATTGCCGGCCTGAGCATTGATAATGAAAGCCTTGTCACCATCACTGTGAAGGATAGCAACGGTACCCAACTGGCCAAATCAAACCAGCTCCTCATCAAGGAAAGTCCGATAGCGGGCTATTGGGGTGACCTGCACGGACAGAGCGGAGAGACCGTTGGCATCAACACGCTTCGCGAATACATCGAATTCGCCCGGGATCTGGCGTTTGTGGACGTGACGAGCCATCAAGCCAACGATTTTCAGGTCAAGGACAAGTTCTGGGCCGACATCAACGCTCTTTCAGCAGAGCTTGATACCGAGGGCGAGTTCGTATTCTTCCCTGGCTATGAATGGTCCGGCAACACCCCTGTCGGAGGCGACCATAATGTCTTCTTCCGCCATGAGAACCAGCAGATCAGGCGGTCCTCCCATGCACTGCTCACTGATCGAAGCGACATTGAGACCGATGCACCAACATCAAAGGACCTTTTCAGGGCGCTGCAGGGAGAAGACTGTGTTCTCTATGCTCACGTTGGCGGACGTCCAGCGGACATAGCAGTCGCGCATGATCCGGTTCTGTGCACGGCTGCAGAGGTGCATTCGGACTGGGGAACGTTCGAATGGATCATGAAAGACAGTTTCGAGCTTGGCTATCGCATGGGCCTGGTCTGCAACAGCGATGGTCATAAGGGACGCCCCGGCGCCAGTTATCCAGGCGCCTCACAGTTCGGCGCCTTCGGTGGACTGACCTGCTTTCTGACGTCCGAACTCTCCCGCGATGCCATTTTTGAATGCATGCGCCGGCGCCACCATTACGGCACCACCGGCTGCCGAATGCACATGGATGTCAGAGCGCACTTTGACGGTGGAGCGCAACTCTTTACCCGCGATCCCCGGCACCATGATGTTGCACCCGAAACGGTCAGTGAAATTACGATGGGCGACATTGCGCAAACGGGCGATGAAGCTCTTACCCTCAACATCGAAGTACACGCCCACGCACCCATCGAACGCATTGATGTACTCAACGGCGCTGAGGAAATTCACACAATCCGCGGCTATAGCGCGGACGAACTTGGAGATCGCATCAAACTGATCTGGGAAGGTGCGGAATATCGAGGACGGGGACGGCAGACCACCTGGACGGGGCAAGCCCAGTTTTCCGACGCCCATATTGCCGCCATGAACAAGATTAATGCCTGGAATCATGAGCACCCTATTGGCCTGGAGGGAGATCAGGCGGTGAGTTTCGACACGATCACCACAGGCAATTTTGGCGGAGTCGACATGTGGCTGAAGGACGGATCGGCCGGTAGCTTGAAAGTGGACGCAACTCACGCCGGGGGTAAAATTGCCCTGAGTGAACTTGGCCTCGAAGATCAGGTTTGGGACGGTGGCGGCCTGGGAAGGAAGATCAGAGCCTATCGCTTGCCTGAGACACTGACACAATCGAGCATTTCGGCCTCTGTGCCAGTTCCCCTCAAACCAGAAGGTGACACTCAAATCTGGCTTCGCGTCACCACTGAAGATGGCTACAATGCCTGGTCGAGCCCGATGTTTGTTTACAGATAACGAAGCTCGCAGGTTGGGATGGATTGGTCATGAAAGCACTTGTTCTGGGCGCTGGCCTTGCCGGTGTAACAACGGCATACGAACTCCTGAAAGATGGTTGGGACGTCGAGGTGGTGGACCGCGAAGACCGGCCGGCCATGCTCACGTCATATGCAAACGCTGGGCTATTCGCACCTGGACACGCCTACGCCTGGTCATCGCCGGCGGCGCCCAAAATCCTCCTGCGCAGCCTCTGGCGCAATGACCAGGCCTTGCGTTTCAAGCCGTCGCTTGACCCTGCGCTTTGGCGCTGGATGGTAAAGTTTCTTGGTCAATGTACCGCGGAACGCGCCGCCATCAATACGTCGCGAAAGGCCAGACTGTGCAGTTATTCTCAGGGCGTTTTTCATGAGAACCAGCCTGATCAGAATGTTGATTACGACGGCAACACTGGCGGCCTGATTTTCTTCTACCGCGACCCCGCTGCGTTTGAAGCGGGGTGCGCGAAATCCAGTCAGTTGTCTGATAATGGCGTTGAGATCATCAAGCTGACACCGGATGAAGTTGTGGCCAAGGACCCTGCCCTGGAAGCCTCCGGACACAAGATCGCGGGCGCCCTCTATTCGCCAAACGACGAATCCGGCGATGCCCGAAAATTTACACAAGGTCTGGGCGAGGTACTCGCGGACCGTGGTGTCAGGTTTCATTGGAATACCGAGATAACCGGCGTCCAGTTCGCCGGCAATGAGGTCATGTCGGTGATCACGAACAACGGCTCGATGAGCGCTGACATCTATGTTATGTGCCTTGGGGTGTACTCACCCCATCTCACGCGCAAGCTGGGTGTCGATTTGCCGATCTATCCGGTGAAGGGCTACTCCGTCACGGTGCCCGTTGCCGGCCGCAACAATCCGCCAGCCTTAGGCGGGGTTGATGAGGAAAACCTCGTCGCCTATTGCCCAATGGGCGATCGCATGCGCGTCACAGCCACAGCCGAGTTCTCCGGTTACAGCCGCACACACAGCCCAGCCGACTTCCGACACATGTTGAACGTGGTGCAGGATCTGTTTCCTGATGCCGCCGATTATTCCAAACCTGATTACTGGGCAGGATTACGTCCCATGACGCCTGAAGGCTCCCCCATTTTCGGGCGCGGCAAGCACAAAAATTTCTGGTACAATACCGGCCTGGGTCATATGGGTTGGACCATGAGCCATGGCGGCGCGCGCATTACGGCCGATCTGATTGCAGGCAGGAAACCTGCCATCGATCTGGATGGCATGACGCTACAATAGGAGAAGTGAAATGGTCGAAGTTGCCTACGCCGATAGCGGCATGATTCTGGAAGAACATCTCCCCTTCAATATGGATGCTGGCGTGGCATACCGGGCACGCATTGGCCTCATCGTACTTGCGACCGACTACACCATGGAACGTGAATGGATGAACCTGATGGACATCCCGGGGGTCGCCGTTTACGCCGCGCGCATCAAGAACGACCTACAAATCACACCCGAGACACTTCGTGCCATGGAACCGCGCTTAACGGACACAGCCGATCTGATTCTGCCTGGTTCAGATCTCGATGTGCTCGCCTTTGGCTGCACGTCTGCTTCGATGGCCATTGGCGAACAGAAAGTTTTTGAACGGCTTCAGGCGTCGAAGCCTGGCTCAAAAAATACCACCCCAATTACCGCCGCCTTCGCTGCCTTCCGGGCGTCGGGTGCCAAACGTGTTGGCGTACTGACCCCATACCGTGCAGACGTGAATCAGATCGTAGCGGACTACATGACGATGCACGGCGGCATCGAAGTGCCCGTCTTCGGTTCCTTCAACGAAGAAATGGACGAAAAGGTCGCTCGCATTGACCCCGATAGCATCAAGGCTGGCGTCGATCACGTCAAATCACTCGCTGACATAGATGCGGTATTCGTTTCCTGCACCTCTGTCCGCCTGGCCAATGTGGCAGCTGAAGTGGAAGCCGATATGGGAATTCCTGTCACCTCTTCCAACCACGCCATGGCCTGGCACGCCCTCCGACTCGGCGGCGTCGACGATGAAATGCCTGCGGCCGGCAGCCTGTTCACAAAGCAGCTGGTTGATTGATCGAAACAAGGATCACCATCATGATCGAAGCAAACAAAGTCACACCGGCCATCGGAGCCGAAATCAGGGGTGTAGATTTCTCCAAGCCGATCCCTTCCGCGATGCATGATGATATCTATCAGGCGCTTCTCGACAATCTGGTGATCTTCTTTCGCGGCACGGACATCAGCCCCGCTGCGCACCTTGGTTTCGCGCAGCAGTTTGGCGAGCTGGACGAACCTCATCTGCTCTATCCGCATGTGGACGGATTTGAGAGAATCATGTTGCTGGAAAATGATTCAAAAACGCCGCCCGACACAAACAGCTGGCACACGGATCTGACCTACAAGGCCGAGCAACCATTTGCGTCCGTGCTGATTGCGCGCAAGGTACCGGACACAGGCGGCGACACCCTATGGGCCAGCACATACGCTGCACATGACGGCCTGCCCGATGGATTGCGCCGTGATCTGGAGAGCCTGGAAGCCGTGCACGACATGGGAGACTTCCGGAACAATTTTGGCGACACGAGGAATGGCAAATCAGGCGCCGAACGCTTGAATGACGGCATGGCCCGCATGGGCCAGACTGTGCGACCGCTTATCGGCACCCATCCGGTGACCGGCCGGAAGTTTCTCAATTTCAACGAGGCTTTCGTCAGCCACATCCTCGGCATGACTACAGGCGAATCCAGCGCGCTGAAAACTGTGCTGGTCTACCATATGAACAAACCGGAATATCAGATGCGCTGGTGCTGGCAGGACGGGGACATGGCCATGTGGGACAACCGGGTGACGATGCACTATGCGGTCGCCGACTACCTGCCCGACTATCGCTGCATGAACCGGATCACTGTTGTGCGAGACGGCCGCGCCAACAAGACAAGCAAGGCAGCCTAAGCTTTAGCTCCGAACCATCATGCCATCTGCAAGAGATTGCCGGTAGGCCCTCAGTGCCGGGATCAAACCCGCCAGGAACCCGCCAGCAACAATGCCAACCATCGCCAAAAATTCCAACTGGTTGGGCACTGAGATTTCGAGATAGAGACCATAATTCGCATCAATCAGCGGCCGCAGCAAATAGAGCAATCCATAGGTGGCCAACACGCCCGTAACAACGCCAGCCAACGTCAGGAGGACGGCTTCCGATAACAGCAAACCCATAACGGTTCCTGGTCCCGCACCCACTGAGCGCAGAATGGCAATCTCGCGGCGGCGTTCATTCAATGTGGCCAGGATCATGGTGATCATGCCCAGTATGGCGGTTACCACTACCATGACAGAAACAATGAACAGGGCCTTCTCCGCCGTGCCAATCAAAGCCCAAAGCTCGTAAAGCGCCGCGCCAGGCAGGATGGCCGACAGCGGCTCACGCCGGTAAGTGTTCACAAAGCGCTGCAGTTTGAATAGCCTGAGCTTCGACTTGAGCCCGACCATCGCAGCGGTAACTGCCCTGGGTTTGAAGGTCATCTTCAGGACCTCTTCCGCGCTGATCTTCCTGTCCTGGCGCCGCCGTCCCCCGCTCCAATCCACGTGAATCGCTTCAATCGCTTCCAGGCTCACATGAATTGTCCGGTCCACCGGCGTTCCGGTTTTGCCAAGAACACCAACCACGGAGAACGGCTTGTCGTCATGTTCGTCAATATTGATTACGCCTGTGCCATGTGTGATAATAATCTTGCTGCCGACAGAATATCCAAGCTCGGTTGCTACATCAGCGCCTATTACGGCATCAAACAACCCGTCAAACCGTTTGCCGGCCGCGAACGCAAGCGCTTGTTTCTGTCTGTACTTGTAGTGTTTGAAATAGTCGGTCGTTGTCCCCAGCACCCGGAATCCGCGATGACTATCACCCAGGGAAAGGGGCACCATCCAGGCCACTTCCGGCCGTTTTGCGATCACCTGATAACTGCGCCAGGACATGTTGTTGGTGGCATCGCCGATGCGGAAGACGGAATAGAGCAGCAGTTGGAGGCCGCCACTCCTGGCACCAACGACCAGATCAGTCCCTGAGATCGTATTCGCAAAACTGGACTTTGCTCCAGACCGGATTTTTTCGACACCCAGTAGGAGCACAACGCTTACCGCGATGGCGAGCACTGTCAGTAACGCGGTTAGCCAACGATTGCGCAACGACTGAAAAGCAAGACGGAGAACTGTCGTCATGCTGCCCCCACCTGGACAAATTCGCTCAGATTGAGCACCTGATCGAAGCGGGAAGAGAGGGTTTCATCATGGCTCACCATAATGAGTGTTGAGCCGGCTGCTTCCACCTGAGCAAACAACAGATCAAGAAATTTTGCTTCCCTCGCAGTATCCAGGGCGGAAGTCGGTTCATCGGCCACGATGAGTTCCGGCGACCCAATGAGTGCGCGCGCAGCCGCCACGCGCTGCTGCTGTCCAACACTGAGCTCAGACGCTGAGCCAAGAAGCAGATCATCGCTGACATCCAACGCCTTGAGCAAACGTTCCGCTTCGGCACGAGAATTCCTCATTGATTCCGCGCGCGAGCGGCGTTCAGATGCGAAGCTCAGAGGCAGCACAACGTTATCAACGGGCGCACCATAGGGCAGCAGATTAAACATTTGGAAAATAACACCAATATGTTCGGCTCTGAACCCGTCGCGTGCGCCGCTCCCTAACTTCGTAAGATCCGTTCCGAGAATCTCAATCGTTCCAGATTGCGGCACAGCGATACCACATAACAGGCTGAGCAACGTCGACTTGCCGCCGCCAGAGGGCCCGAGCAGCAAAGTGCGCGATCCGGTCGTCAGCACGAATTCCGAGATTCCAATAGAGAACCCTTGAGCACCCGGCCACGCAAATGAAACATCCGACATTTGGACAACTTGCAACCCGTCAGCCGTGTCTCTGTCCGATAGTGATTTTATCAACATGCGCAATTCGTTGGATCAATTGATTCCCTGAAACCGATCTTCGTGCTCTCATTGTCTACTTCAAGGCTTTTTTGCCCACCGCGTGCGTTTGTTTTCACAGCGATTGCTTCAGCTCCACCTCAGACCGATCAAGTTGACAGCTTGAGTTCCGGCTCAATACTCCAAAAGCCGAGAAGACGCCGAGCTCAGCTTTGGTCTTTTCGACGGCCGTCTCAACAAACGTTATACTATAACATTCAGATTGCTTTGCAACCATCACAAACCTGGTGCCGCTCCCTCAAACAAAGAGCTGTCCACGTAAATTATATCGCCGATAAACTCCGTGAAGACTCTCATGCGCGCGGCGCGGCGCACATCCGGATGAGACAGAAGCCATATATCCGGTGCACTTTCACCGATCGTACCTTCAAAGACCCGCTCCAACGCTGAGTCCGTATCAGCCAGATAGCAGGGTAAAACGGCGATCCCCAGACCGGATCGGGCCATGGCCAACATTGTCAACATGCTGTCGACACGGTAAACGGTCCTCGCGGGGGAATATGGACCGGAGATCAACATTCTGTTGAAAGCTTCGTTCTGCCAGCCAAGCCAGACATTTGATCTATCAGGCCACGTCCCTGTGGCAACATACGCCGCGAAAGCGGCCCTGGCCAATTGTCTTCCCACCTGGCCTTCAGGCGGGCTGTTGGTAAACCGGATCGCAATGTCCGCTTCCCGGAGACTGAGGCTAAGGTGATCAAATGTACAGACAATATTGAGATCCATGCCGGGATGTAGCGCCGAAAATCTTTCAAAGTGTGGAGCGAGATACGAGTTCACCAGGGCTTCTGTGCACGTAAAATGAACCGTTCCAGAGAGTTCTGCATCAAACCCCAACAACTTACGATTCAAACCAGCCAGATCCTCCTCAACCTGTTCAACTGTATTGAGGATCTCGGCTCCTGCCTCAGATAGCCGGTGTCCGTGAGGCGTACGCTCAAACAAGGTTGCACTCAGCCGGTGCTCAATCCCAGCCAGGCGCCGGGACATGGTCGGTTGGCTCAGGCCCAATACCTTGGCAGCAGCTGTTAGAGAACCTTCCCTGGCGATTGCCAGGAAGCAGCGGTAATCATTCCAATTCATTTTTGGCTGAGCTTAAATATCCAATGAGCACCATCTTGGAAAGGACAAGATCAGCCCAAGCAAGGATAATGGCTGCTGCCGCATCTGTGGACTTGCTGCTTGAGGTCGCTCCGGGCACTAAATTTCCGGCCATGGCATCTCTGCCCTGATAGGCATCTTCAAAGTGCTTTCCCGGCTGCAAGAGATCGACGTTTAGATCAGCAATATGGGGCACTGGATGATCAATTTAGACAGGCTCGGCAGATCACATGCGGCTCACAGCTCCATCCTATGCTCTTGATCGGGCTGCTCAATGAGGTCAGGGCCATAGAGATATTCGAAGCTCAGTTGCTCCTCACCCAACGCTTGGCCATCTGGTTCGGATGCAGGATCATAGAGTTGTTCGATCCGTTCGCCTGGGTCGTCCGCGAAAGGGCCGTATAGTTCTTCCCGGCTAATCTCAACTGGAGGCTCAGCCGACATGTCTGACGTCCAAGTCGTCAATATGGATGACTTATGAAACCAGTGTCAGACTTGCGATTTGCAGTAAATTTCATATTACCAAATCAAATTTAATTATTACAAATGTCATTGACAACCAGCTTTGGCTACAGTTAACTTACCTCTCAAGGAAGAATAATCTTGGCCATTGGAGCGGTTGTTAAGTTTTATGAGCAAAGCGTCTGAAACAGCCAGGGTAGGTGCGTTGCAGCCCGTGCCCATGGCGGGTCGCAGGACTGGCCGAACTGTGCAATCTGTAGAGCGCGCGTTTGATATTCTTGAATTGCTGGCCAGCGCGGAACGCGAAATGCAATTGCGTGAGATCACCGAGGCCAGCGGTTTGAACTCGTCCACCTGCCACCACTTGGTGACTACGCTCGTCAAACGCGGCTACGTGGGGCAGAACCCGCGTGGGCGGACTTACTTTATTTCCAATAAGGTGCTTGAGCTCTCCAATAGCCGTTTGCGGCAATTCGATCTGCTGGATGTGGCGATGCCGGAATTGCGCAACCTCAACCAGGCAACGGGCGAGAGCGTGCATCTCGCTGCAATGCAGGGCTATGACCTGACAACGCTTGCAAAGCTTGATTCAACGCGACCAATACGCGTCGGCACTGACATGGCAGGCAAGGCCAATGCGGCCCACGCCACGGCGACTGGCAAAGCCATTCTGGCCTGGCTTCCAGAAACCGAAATTGCCCGGGTGATCGCCGAAAAGGGTTTAACACGTTTCACTGGCAAGACGATCACCGGCATTGCCGAATTGATGGAAGACCTGCGCCATGTGCGGCGGAACGGTTTTGCGTCCGACAAGGAAGAGTTTCAACCGGATGTGACCTGCATCGGAGCCGCCATCCGGGATCATGCTGGCGCAGTTATTGGCTCAATCAGCTGTTCGATGCCAACAATTCGCGCAGAAGGTGAACATCTCGCCTCAGTCATCAATGCCTTGAGGCACGCAACAACGAAAGTGTCTGAAGTCCTTGGCGGGTCACCTGAACCTGCACAAGCAAATTCGGACGCAGCCTGACAGACAACTCGCTATCAAGGAGGACAAATTAAATGGCCATGCCAGACAATATAAAAACCAGCCCCGACTATCCAGTGCCGGACACAATGAAAGCCTGGGTGCTGGGCGATCCCGGCGAGATTTCGCTTCAGGAAAAGCCTGTTCCGGTGCCCGAAAGTGCACATGTACTCGTTCGCATTGATGCGGTTGCGATTTGCGCGACCGATCTGGAAATCATCTACAACGGTCCGCCGGCCCAGATCGAAGGCGGAGGGCCGCACAACAAGGGGTTCACTCCAGGTCACGAATATATGGGTACTGTCGTGGCGCTTGGCCCCGGTGTGGATGAATATGAAATCGGCGAACGGGTCACTGTTGAGATTCATGCCGGCTGCGGTCAATGCAAGCGTTGCCGCGAAGGAATGTACACCTCCTGTCACAACTACGGAAAGAACTATGGCGATGTGAACAAGGGGCACCGCGCCAATGGTTTCACCACTGATGGCGGGTTCTGCGAGTATCAGGTTAACCATATCAATACGCTGGTTCACGTGGATGACAATATGTCCGATGAAGAGGCAACTCTAGTCGTCACGGCTGGCACGGCCATGTACGGACTAACCGAACTTGGCGGACTGGTGGCCGGCGAAAGTGTTGTGGTCACCGGCCCTGGACCCATTGGATTGCTCGGTGTGGCCGTGGCCAAAGCATTGGGTGCCCAACCGGTGATTCTCACAGGCACGCGCGACAATCGCCTGGAAATCGGCAGACAATTAGGTGCTGATCATGTGATCAACGTGCGGAACGAAGATGCTGTTGAAGCCGTGCATAAGGTCATGAACGGCCAAGGTGTCGACTACGTGGTCGAATGTGCCGGTGCGGGCAACGCCATCAACGAAGCAGCGCAAATGGTCAATCGCGGCGGAAAGATCTGTCTTGCCGCCTTCCCGCATGGCCAGGTGCCAATCGATGTTGCCCACCTCGTGCGCAACAACATTTACCTCTATGGCATCCGCGGCGAAGGCAAGACCGCCACTCACCGGGCCGAGGCCTTCATGCGGCAAAAACGGTTCGATGCCACTTTGATCCACACACACACGTTTCCGATGACCGAACTGCCCGAAGCACTGCGCTACGCCAAGAATCGTGTTGAGGATGCGATCAAGGTGGTCGTGAAAAACCAGAGTGCGGCATCAAGCAACGCCATCGCGGCCGAGTGATCCAGTGAAAGCCGCAGGCTGATGTTGTTGTGCGACAGATATGAAACGCCAGGCTCGCTGGCCGACGCTCTTGCCCTCTGGCAAGATGCGCCGGCCGGTGCGCGGCTGATTGCCGGCGGCACGGACATTCTCCCCTGGGCCCGCGAAGGCCGGGCAGGCGATGTGGAAATTCCGCGGCTGATTGATGTAAGCGCTATCAGCGAGCTTGCAGAAATCCGGCCCGCAGGCGATCGCCTGCGGCTCGGGGCCAATACGGTGTTTCAGCAGTTTCTGAAGGACGAGGACCTGCGCAAAACCATGCCGTGCATGCCCTATTGTGCGATCTGGTTTGCTGATGATCAAATCCGCGAACAGGCAACACTTGTGGGCAATCTGGTCAATGCCTCTCCTGCGGCGGACGGAACACCGGCTGTCATGGTGCATGACGGGGAAGTGGAAATTGCCCGGCTTGAGGACGGAACCATCAAGCGCCGGTCTCTGGCGCTTGATGCGTTTATCAAGGGGCCAGGAGATGTTGATCTTGAAGATGGAGAAATTGTCACATCGGTAACTTGCGATGCGCTGTCTGGTTACGGTGGAGCTTTCGAGAAAGTCGGCCAACGGCGCTCGCTTGTCATCTCGGTGGCTTGCGCTGCCTGCGCCGTTAAACCAGACGATAAAGGCGAGAGATTCGACGATGTGCGCCTTTCGCTTGGCGGGGTTGGACCAGCTCCGGTCCGCATGCAATCTATAGAACAACTGCTGATAGGTGAGTTGATTTCACCTGAGATCATAAAGACGGCTGCGCAAATGACAGACGGTGTGATCAGATCCCGCAGCCGCCGCGAATACCGCAAAAACGTGGTCGAAGGCTTTATCGAGCGCGCGCTTGTGAATGCCTTGAGCGACTGCGGCATTGAACTCGCTGAACCGGAAACGAGGGAATTGGCCAATGCCTGAGATTGCAATGGAGCTCACGGTCAACGGACGGAAGGTTGCCAAGCCTGCCAAACCCCACCTCAGACTTCTGGATTATCTGCGCGACGACCTCAATCTTACAGGTACAAAAGAAGGTTGTGGCGCAGGTGAATGCGGCACCTGCTCGGTATTCGTTGATGGAAAACTCGTCAAATCCTGCCTGATGCCAGTCGCGAAGGCGAACGGTAAAACGGTTGAAACTGTCGAAAGCCTGGCGGGCGGCGGCGAACTTAGCGCCTTGCAACAGGGCTTCCACAAAACCGGCGCCAGTCAATGCGGTTACTGCATTCCCGGCATGGTCATGGCAGCAACGTCCTGTCTACGCGAGAACCCGGATGCGGACATTGAGGAGATCAAGGAACGGCTTGGCGGTAATATCTGCCGCTGCACGGGATACACAAAGATTTTTGAGGCCGTGGAAATTGCCCGTGATGTACTGAAAGGCAAACTCGAGGTTTCCGTTTTCGCGGAAAGTGATGCCGGCGACAGCTTCATTGGCAACAATGTGCGCCGTCTTGATGCGCCCAGCAAGGTTAGCGGGCGCCTAAAATATGCCGGAGATATGGTCCTGCCAGGTATGCTGCACATGCAAGTGCTCCGCAGTCCGCACGCGCATGCACGTATCAATTCCATCGATGTTTCCGCCGCCGAGGCACGACCGGGCGTACACTGCGTAATCACAGCAGAAGATGTGCCAGGAGAAGACGGTTTTGGCGTGTTCGTCCACGATCAACCTATCATGGCACGCGGGTTTGTACGCTACGTGGGTGAAGCCGTGGCAGCGGTGGCAGCCGACGATGTCGCCACCGCCCGGCAGACTCTGAAGCTGATCAAGGTCGATTACGAAGAGTTGCCTGCAGTGTTTGACGCTGAAGAAGCAATGCAAAACGGTGCACCGATCATTCATGACTATGCGTCTGACAATATCGTAAAGCATATCCCCGTACGCAAAGGTGACATCGAAGCAGGTTTCGCCGCAGCAGATATTATCCTTGAAGATCAATTTGAAACTCAGGCTGTTGAACACGCGTATCTGGAGCCTGAAGCGGGCGTTGCATACGTCGATCATGACGACGTGGTGACCGTGATGTCTCCCAGTCAGAACATTACCCATCATCGGCACATGCTGGCCAAGATCATTAACAAGCCGATCAACAAGGTGCGGTTCATCATGAGCCCTGTGGGCGGAGGTTTTGGCGGCAAGGAGGACATGATTTATCAGGGCATGCTGGCGCTGGCCGCGATGAAAACCGGCCAACCGGTGCGTCTGGTGTTCACCCGTGAAGAATCGATCGCCACAACGGCCAAACGGCACCCATCCCGCGTCTCGTACCGCATGGGCTTCTCCAGAGACGGAAAGATTGCGGCGGCGGAATTCCGCATGATCTCTGATGGCGGCGCCTACGGACTGTCAACGGAGGGTGTGATGCGCAAGGCCGCGATCCTCTCCTGCGGCCCGTATGATATCGCCAACCTGAAGGTCGATACATACGGCATCTATACAAACAACACCCCATCCGGCGCGTTCCGTACCTTCGGAGGCATGCAGGCCCAGTTTGCAACAGAATCCATGATGGACCTTGCCGCTGAACAATTGAACTTGGATCCATTCGAAATCCGGCAGAGGAACAAGTTTTCCAAGGGCAGCACGACCCATACCAAGCAAAAACTCGGTTCTGTCTCACTCGACCGCGTGCTTGATGCTGCGCGAGACGGATCGGGCTGGGAAACCGGAGCGCCAACAGCACGCGGGGCGAGCCGTGGCGATTTGAACGGTAATGGCAATCGGCAACCCTGCACGCTCGGTGCCCGTATCCGTCAGGTGTCTCACCAGCCTGGACATAGGATTTCGGGCAAGGTGCGCGGCCGCGGCATGGCTGCTTCCTGGTACGGCATTGCACGGACAGCCACCATTGACCGGGCAGGTGCCTGGGTTGAACTTGATGATGGTGGCACTGCGAAAGTCGTCACAGGTGTCACCGAAATCGGGGAGGGCATCCTGACGCTTCTGTGTCAGGTGGCAGCAGAGGAACTCGGGGTCCGCCCGCAGGACGTGACCATTGGCGACAATGATACCGCCCGCTCGCCGGAAGCTGCACATGCCGGCGCCACACGCCAGACTTATATGATCGGCAACTCGGTGGCGCTGGCCTGCCGGGACGCCCGTACAAAGCTTGATGAGCAAATTGCTGACTATTGGGATGTCTCTGTTGATCTGATTAAGGCCTTTAACGGCGATATCTGGGCAAAGGGCACCAATTTCAAGATGACGATGGACGAAGCCGTCGATATCACCAAAAAGCGCGGGATCGTTCCTGTGGGTTCAGCAAGCTTCACCGCGCATGGCACGGGCCTTGATCCCGCCGATGGCTCGGGCAGCCCCTGGCAGGCATATGTTTATGGATGCCAGGTCGCCGAAGTTGAAGTCGATACGGTGACAGGCGAAGTCCAGGTGCTTGGCATATGGGCTGCACACGATGTGGGCCGGGCAATCAATCCGCGCGGGGTCGAGGGTCAGATCGAAGGCGGTGTGGTGCAGGGCGTGGGACAGGCGCTCATGGAAGACTACAAACTTGAGAACGGCCACACGACAACGCACGGATTTGCCAAATACATCCTGCCCACGTCACTCGACGTGCCACAGATCACATCCATTATCGTTGAAGACCCCGATCCCCTCAGCCCGCTTGGGGCCAAAGGTATCGGTGAACCCGCGCTGGTTCCGACTGCACCAGCGATCATGAATGCGATCTACGATGCCATCGGTGTACGCATTAAATCATTGCCGGCCACGCCGGAGAAAATTCTGGGGGCCTTGTTGCAGAAGAACGGAGAAGCACAGCAATCTCCGCCTGGAATAGCAGCTGAGTAGAACAACTCAACAAACACTGATCAGGGAGGAAACAATGATCAAGAAAATGAAATTAAGTGCCGTCATCCTGGGATCCATAGCCATTACGGCCGCAGGTCTCTCAGCACCCGCGCAGGCTGAATTCCCGGAGAAGCCGATTGAATTTATCATTCCGTTCGGCGCCGGCGGTGGCGCTGATATCGAAGGCCGGCTACTTGCCAAAGAAATGGGCAAGATTCTGGGCGTGAATTTTGTGCCGATCAACAAGGTCGGCGGCGGCGGTGCCGTAACCTACACATATATCAAAAATGCCACGCCGGACGGTTATACAATCGGCTGGAATTCCACATCGGTTCTGACCACAACCAATATCGGCAATGTGGACTTCAAACACGATGCTATGGATCATGTGGGCCGCGTGGAATGGCAGCCTATGCCGTTTGCAGTGAAAGGCAGCGCACGCTGGAACTCGTTTGACGATTTCGTCAAGGAGTGCAAGGAAAAGCCCGAAACCCTGAAGGTCGCAAATTCGGGCACCGGCAGCGCCACACATTTGGCCGCCATTGCTCTCATGGATGCCGCTGACTGCAAAGTCACACACTTGCCGGTCGGCATCAAACGGCGCAATGCCTCTGTGCTCAGTGGCGAAGCCGATGCCATGATCGCACCGCTGACAGGCGCGGTAAATCTGACCAAGGCGGGCAAGCTCAAACTGCTCGCAATGCCCACGGAAAACAGAAATCCGGTCATGCCCGATGTGCCGACTGCCAAAGAACTAGGTTACAATGCGATCCTTGATCTCTTCCGCGGATTGTCGGTGCCAAAAGGGACGCCGGACGCTGTGAAGGCCAAACTTGCCGATGCTATGAGCAAGGCTGCAAAGTCGGAAGCGTTCATGGCGCTTGCCAAGAAAAAGGGCTTCACCGTCGATCCAATCGGATTTGCCAAGTTTGAAGAGCTTCTGAAAACCGAAGACGCCAAGGTCAAAGGCATCATGCAGAGTGCCGGCCTCTACGGTTCCAAGAAGAAGAACTAAATGCAAAAACGGCCGGTTCCGGCGAAGGAAATTCTCATGTCGATGGCGCGTAGAAATGTCATCGCAGGTGCGGCGCTCATCGCGTTTGCCTGCTGGTATGCCTACCTCGCGGGCAGTCTGCCCAGCCGCGATATCATGCCCAACACGCCGGGGCCAGCCTTTTTCCCGACAATCATAGTGTGTGCCGTGCTGCTTCTTTCGGTTGCGTTGCTTGCTACTGGTATAATTGCACTCCGCAAAGAGTCATCCGAAGAGCCAGGAAAGACCAAAGCAGGTCAGGGCGCTTGGGCGGTGGCCGCCTTTGCCACATATCTTGCAACTTTACCGTACGCCGGGTTTATCGCAGCCAGCATCCCGTTTTTTGCGGTTCTGATGTATCTCTATGGCACTCGAAACCGGCTGATGCTTGGTGCAGTATCGGTAGGAATGCCGGTTGCGTTGTACATCGTCTTCCGGTTTGGCTTCCAGATCGTGTTGCCGCGCGGCCTGATTGCGTTCTGATCCTATGAACGCTGATGTCGCCGCAGGCTTTTTCCAAGCAATTGAACTTTCAAGTTTGGCTGCGACCGGAATCGGAGCGTTCCTCGGACTGATTGTTGGGATGATCCCGGGGATGACGATCTCAACCGGTATCATCGTGCTGCTGCCGCTGACGTTTGCGCTTGAACCGAACATGTCGATTGCCCTGTTGCTCGGCCTCTATGTGGCCGGCATGACAGGCGGCAGTTTTTCGGCTATTATCCTCAATATTCCAGGAACTCCATCGGCTTCAGCAACAGCGCTGGATGGCTATCCGTTGACTCAAAAAGGCGAGGCCGGGCGCGCTCTTGGCATCTCCATATGCTCAGGCTTTATTGGGGGTATCATCAGTTTCGCCTGTTTGTACTTCATTGCCCCACTGCTGGCGGACGTTGCCTTGCAATTCCGTGCCGCGGATCTTTTTGCGCTCGTCTTCTTCGGGCTTACGGTCATCTGCAGCTTTGCCTCTCAATCGATGATCAAGGGATTGTTGTCGGCCTTTCTTGGACTGCTGATTGTAACGGTCGGACAGGATCCGGTGATGGGTACGGCCCGTTTCACATTCGGCAACGCCGACCTGCTCGCCGGTATTCATTTTCTCACGGCACTTATTGGCCTTTTTGCCATTCCGCAATTGATTGGAAATCTCGGACCGGTCAAAGATGTTGCCGTCGGGGCAGCAACCAAGTTCGGCTCGGTGCTTCCCCGCATTGCTGATCTGGTACGAGTCCGGACGGCAGCCTTTATCGGCTCATTATGCGGAACGTTCCTGGGTATTCTCCCTGGTGCAGGAGGTCCCATAGCGGCATTCATCAGCTATGACTACGCCAAGAAAGTATCCTCCGAACCCGAAGAATTCGGCAAAGGGACGATAGAAGGGGTGTCAGCACCGGAATCCGCAAACAATGCGGTGGCCGGCGGTGCCTTGATCCCGATGATGACCCTTGGCATCCCCGGTGATCCCGTCACGGCCATTCTGATTGGCGCCTTGCTCGTTCACGGCCTGACCCCGGGACCACTGCTTTTCATTGAACGCGCGGACTTCGCTTACGCGGTTATCTTCTCCTATTTCTGGGCAAACGTGTTCAACCTGGCGATCGCGCTCGTCGCGATCCGCTTCTTGGTAAAGCTTCTCGCGACCCCCCGGGTCTTGCTAATGCCGACCATTGCGCTGCTGTGTGTGATCGGCAGCTATTCCCTGCGCAACTCGTTTTTCGATGTCTACATCATGTTCATGTTCGGCATGATTGGCCTCGCCATGCGTTGGCTGGAAATGCCTGTGGTTCCAATGCTTTTGGCGCTTGTGTTGGGCCCTCAGCTGGAAGAGCACCTGCGGGTCGCCCTCACCGGATCCAAAGGCGACATAAGCGTGTTCTTCACATCAACCTTCAGCGTCATTTTCCTGCTGCTGTCAATTGGGTCCATTGCCTGGTCGATTTGGTTCGAACGGCGCAGCAAAATTCGCAACGATGCAAAGGCCGCATCTCCATGAGTTTTCGGATGAAAAAAGTATGATAAAAGAGACAGATTTATCATCGCAGATGCGCGAGCGCGCGAGGATCATCCACCGCGCGGGCGGAATCACTGAAGCGCTTGCATCTGATGCACTTGAGCACATCGTCACCGTGTCGCTTTCAGAGGCGCTGGTGCTTGGCCTGCTCAAGCAAGACGTCCGGAAATATCTAGCGATCTTCGGTCACGGATCTACCGATCTGGGCGAAGTCCTGCGTGTGTATGAAGAGGAAGGTGTCACCAGCACCTTCAATTGCAGAAATGAAGTGGCGATGGCACACACGGCCACCGCCCTTGCTTGGCAATATGGTGAGACGCCTGCGGTGGTCACATCAATTGGCCCCGGTGCCCTTCAGGCCATGGCAGGTTCACTCGCGTCTGCCTCCAACGGCGTTGGTGTCTATCACATTTATGGTGACGAAACGACCGGCGGCGAAGGTTACAACATGCAGCAGATCCCGAAAGAGGAGCATGGATTGTTTGGCCGCCTGACGGCGATCATGGGTCAATCCTACACGCTCCACACAACAGGTGCGCTGCGCGAATGCCTGCGGCGAGGGTCTATGTGCGTGCATCACCCCTACAAGGCGAATCCGTTCTATCTGCTCTTGCCACTCAATACCCAGCCGCAAATGACGACGGTCAATCTGAGTACGTTGCCAGACAAACCTTCTTTTGCCACCATGGCACCGGCCGAAGAAACGCTGTTGGAACAGGCAGTTAACCAGATCGCCAATGCATCGAAAATTGTCATCAAGGCAGGAGGCGGCACACGGGGGCACGATGATGCCGTCCGCTCTTTGGCTGAGGCTGCCGGCGCTGCAGTTGTCTTGTCGCCCGGTTCAACGGGTGTGCTGCCAGACGATCATCCACAAAACATGCATGTGGGTGGATCAAAGGGATCGATCAGCGGCAACTATGCGATGGAGGCGGCGGACCTGCTAATCGCCATTGGAACCCGCGGAGTCTGTCAGGCCGATTGCTCTGGCATCGGCTATCCCAACGCCAGAGCCGTCATCAACATCAACGGCGACTTTACCGATCTGATGCACTATGCAAACACCACCGGGCTTGCCGGTGATATTTCAGCAGTGATCGACAAGCTGGTCAAAAAGCTCTCGGAAAATGACATCGACCTGGAAGGGAAACGCCAGTGGCTGTCCGCCTGCGCCCAACAAAAAGAAGCTTGGGGGCAATTCAAGGCTACCCGATATGAAGCTAATCCCCTTTATGACGAGGCCTGGAAACAAGACGTGCTCGGCCAGCCCGCCGCCATAAAGATCGTTTCAGATTTCTGTAAGTCGATGGGCGCCGCCAAATTTTTTGACGCGGGCGATGTACAAGCCAATGGTTTTCAGATTGTGGAAGACGATCGCACTGGCGATACGTTTACCGAAGCCGGGGCGTCCTACATGGGCTTTTCCGTCTCCGCATTGCTTGCCAGCGCATTTGCCGGTCAACCACGATACGGTGTCGCCTTCACCGGAGACGGCTCCTTCATGATGAACCCGCAAATCCTGATTGACGGAGTGCAGCATGACGTAAAGGGCACGGTGGTCATTTTCGACAATCGCCGCATGGCCGCCATCACCAGCCTCCAGATGGCGCAATACCAAAACGAATTCCGCACCAATGACGGCGTTGCGGTCGATTATGTGGCGATGGCATCCGCTGTCCGGGGAGTAAATGCATTGTTTGGCGGCACTTCAAGAGACGAGTTACAGGAAGCGTTGAAGAAAGCTTATACCCATGTCGGCCTCAGCGTGGTGCACGTCCCCGTCTATGCGGGCGGCGACCTCCTGGGCGGCATGGGAGCCTATGGCTCCTGGAACGTGGGTAACTGGGTCGACGATGTCCAGGCCCGCTATCTCGAACAAAACATCTAGGGAAGTGTTATGACCTGCGAAGGTGGCGCACTTGGCGTCCATGCTTCTCTTGAACCGGATCAATTGAAGACAGAGGCTTGACAAAATGGGTGATGAAACTCCACATGGCTTTTCCCGCGGTTTGACCAACTATGGGGATCGCGATTTTTCGTTGTACCTGCGCCGTTCCTTCGCAAGCTCTATGGGATATTCGCGCGAGATGTTGTCGAAGCCCATTGTTGGCATTGCCAATACAGCATCGGGTTTCAATAACTGCCATCGCCACTTCCCCGAGCTTCTCGACGCCGTAAAACGCGGCATCCTTGCTGCCGGCGCCCTACCAATTGAATTCCCGACAATCTCCCTCGGGGAAGTCTTCCTCAATCCAACAAGCCTGAAGTTCCGCAACCTTATGTCCATGGACACTGAGGAAATGATCAAGGCTCAACCCATGGATGCGGCGGTGCTCATGGGCGGCTGTGACAAAACCGTTCCGGCACAGCTTATGGGCGCTGCCTCCGCGGATGTTCCCGCCATTCAGATCGTCGCCGGTCCCATGATGACTTCAAAATACGGCGATGAGCGGCTTGGCGCTTGCACGGACTGCCGCCGTTTCTGGGGCAAATATCGCGCCGGTGAAATTGACCAACCCGAAATCGAGGACATTGAAGGTCGGTTGGCGACCACCGCCGGCACCTGTGCCGTGATGGGCACAGCGTCGACCATGGCCTGCATCGCCGAAGCACTCGGAATGTCGTTGCCTGGCACTGCCGCCATTCCGGCCGTGCATGCGGACCGGTTGCGCGCAGCCGAGGCAACCGGGGCAGCCGCAGTGCAGTTGATCTTAAATCCCATTCGGCCCAGTGAAATCATCACGCGGGCTTCGGTCGAGAATGCCCTGCGTGTTCTGCTAGCCCTGGGCGGTTCGACGAATGCGATTATCCACCTGACGGCCGTCGCAGGCCGGCTCGGCATAGACATCCCGCTTCGCTGGCTGAATGAGCTGTCAGGCACGACTCCGGTTTTGGTGAACCTGAAACCGGTGGGTGACAATTATATGGAGGACTTCTTTGCTGCCGGAGGTCTGGGAGCCGTTTTGCGCGAGCTCAAGCCAAATCTCAATCTTGATTGCCGGACGGTGACGGGCCAAACGCTTGGCGAACGCCTCGAAGAACCCGCCGGCAGAATTGATCACAATATCATCGCAACGGCGGACGATCCTCTCGAACCCAAAGGCGGGCTAGTCGCTCTGTTTGGAAATCTTGCCCCAAACGGCGCCATTCTAAAACGGTCTGCGGCCGATCCGGCGTTATTTGAGAAAGAAGCAAGAGTGGTGGTCTTTTCCTCGCTTGAAGATCTGGCAAACCGCATTGACGATCCGGACCTCGAGATCTCGGCCGATGATGCGCTCGTATTGCAAAACGCAGGTCCAGCGAGCGCCTCAGGCATGCCCGAGGCCGGCTATCTGCCGATTCCAAAGAAGCTCGCTGCGGCCGGTGTAAAGGACATGATCCGCATTTCAGATGCGCGCATGTCCGGCACCGCCTTTGGCACGATTGTATTGCATGTGTCACCAGAAGCAGCAACCGGAGGCCCGTTGTCTCTGGTGCGAACAGGCGACCGCATCAAGCTTTCAGTACAGAATAAATCCATTGACCTGCTCGTTGAAGAGGTCGAGCTCAACCGTCGAAGAGCTGGATTTGTCAACAAAAGACCCGACCCGGCAATTCTGCGGGGCTACGAGCTCCTCTATGCCCGCGAAATCCTGCAGGCTAACGAAGGCTGCGATTTTGCTTTTATGAAAACCACGACGACCGGTTAAGGATTGAGATAGGGGGAGCGCGGACCGCCGATCAGACGTAATGGAGAGGAACTCTGGTACCGCAAGGCGCAGGACGAATCTCAATTGGCGACAACACGCCTTGTTCTTCTCTTATACTGCGGCTCACTAGCTCAGGCTCTCCGAGGGGGGCAATCGATGTTCGGCATGCTTCAGCATGGAAAACAAGGGAGGTTTTCCATGGCAGCAGCTGTTCAACCGAGAGCGGACTTTCTGGGCGATGACCTGCCTCGCACAGCGCGCAAGAGCGAAGAGGCGGATCAGACGCGGCAGCTTCTTGCCTTGCCGGTGACCCTCGACGGTGGGTCTCGCTGCGAGGCCGCGCGCACCGGCGGCGGGGGCCTGCAGGTGATCCGGGACGGGGTGTTGCGCTTCAAGGCCGGCGGCGCGGAGGCCTTGGTGACCCGCAAGGCGCCCGCAAAGACGCCGATCCTGACAGACGAACACCGCACGGCGCTGGCAGCGACTGTTGAGGCGGGGCCAAAGCCCGATATGGACGGCATCGGGCGCTGGGTCGATCCGGCGCAGGGGGCGCAGGAGGAACCGGGCGTCCCGGTCAGTCGTCAGACGCCGGAACGGGACCTTCGCGCCCTGGGGGTCGCCTTGGGGTTGGCCAAGCTCTCCGCCCGCCCGCAGCACGACGCACAGCACGACGAGGCCATCGAGGCGTTCAACAAAACGTCTGCGACGTCGTCGATGACATCCGCACTCAATGTGGCGGCAAGCCGATAGAGCTCCGGGTTCAGGACGACGCCCGGATGGGTCAGAAGAACAAACGCACGCGACGCCGGGCGCGGCCCCGCGCGCCGCACGATCAGCGGACCGAAGGGGCCTGTCTCTTCGGCGCCATCTGCCCTGCCAGGGCCAACGGCGACGGGCGGGTCATGCCCTGGTGCGACACTCACCCCATGGCTGAGCCTCTCAGGCTCATCGGTCAACAGGTCGAGGCCGGGGCACACGCCCTCCTGATCCCTGATCGGGCGGGAGGGCAGAGCTCACCCAAATGGCTGTCCCCGACAAAATCACCCTCGTCCCACGGCCGCCAAGGTCACCAGAGGTGAACCCGGTCGAGAACGTCTGGCCGTTCATCCGGGACACCTGGCTTTCGACCCTCGTTTTCAAGACCTGCGACGACATCGCAGATCACTGCTGCCAAGCCTGGAACACCCTCATGCATCAACCAGGGCGCGTCATCTCAATCGGAGGGCGCGAATGGGACCATCGGGTGGGAGCAGTGAGCGATGGTATAACTGGAGAGACGGGATGTTGACCAAGATTTCTGCGGTTGTAACATTGGGTCTTCTTGCTTTCGTCTGTCAATTAGAACCGGTATTTGCAAGTGGAAAGTCACGCACCGCGTGCCGGAAGGACTTTCGGGTCCTGTGCGCCAACGTAACGCCCGGCGGAGGTCGAATAGCGTGATGTTTTCGGCACAATCAGTCCAAATTGACCACGCTGCCGAAAGGCCTTGCACGCCGTGCGCAAACGAAGAGGCCTCCGGCTCAGAACTGAGCGATCAAGCCCTAAGGTCCCCAAGGCGATGCATGGGGTGGAAATCCACAGAGGCCGGCTGACAGATCCGGCACGAGACGATCAGGCTGTTCCCTATCTTGTCTATGCCACTTCCACCAAATCCGCTTCCCTACCCGTCGTTTTGTTCTCGCATGACCTTGGAGGCACCCGTGCGGCAATGATCTATCTGGCGTCCCACCTCGCCCACAACGGCTATGCCGTGGTCACTGTGCGGCACCACGGAACAGATCGGGCGGTTTTCGCCGGCAAGACGAGGGGACGGTGCCAAGCCATGGCCGCCTTGCGCGTTTCCTTGCGAGATATTCAGAATGCCATCAACCAGTTTTTGGATATCCATTCGTGGTCGATGAATTGACGCGGATTGCGCAACGCCATCGCGCCCTCGCCGGACGACTGGACCTTGAAAAAATCGGGATCGTGGGGCATTCCTACGGCGCCCGTTCGGTCTTGGCCGCGGCTGGTGAGCGGCTGGGACCCGGCCACCGGCTGTCCTTCAAGGAACCGCGCATCCGGGCGGGCGTTGCGCTCAGCCCAGTACTGCCGAGAAATTCGGGTGATTTCACCTCCGCCTACCGCGAGATCGATATCCCATTGTTTCACATCACGGGAACGCGGGACGCCAGCGTGTTTGGCCGCTTCGTTCCCGGCCGCCGGTTGATCCCTTATCGGCACCTGACGATCAGCGACCAGTACCTTCTGGTGCTCGACAAGGCCGATCATCAGACTTTCTCCGGCCGGAGAACATCGAGCCGCCGAGAGCAACGCCACCTGAAATCCGTCAGGGCCGGTATGCTGCTCTTTCTGAACGCTTATCTTGCAGGTGACCGGAGCGCACGAGATGCCCTTCGCCAAATATTCGCCGGCCAACTGGCGCGCAAAGATCGTTTCGAGTTCAAGTGACCGACCATGACCTGAGCGCCTAGGGCCAACCGGTCACCTGGAGCGTTCCTTCGTTGGTTTGAGGGGGCTCTGTTGCACAATTCTGGTGAGGGATTCATCTTGTGAATCCAGTGTGGTAGCTGAGGTGCATGAGCAGACCGACCCCGCCGACCTACAAGACCAGACACTGGCCAGCCTATAACGAAGCGCTCAAGCGCCGGGGTTCTCTGACGATCTGGTTCGACCCCGAGATGATATGGGATGCCGCGCCATCAGGCAGGCGTGGCCGCCAGCAGAGCTACAGTGATGCCGCCATCCAGATGTGCCTGTCGATGAAGGTGTTGTTCGGCATGGCGCTCAGGCAGACGACCGGGTTCGTCGAGAGCTTGTTGCGCCTGGCCGGCCTGGACTGGGCAGTGCCAGACTTCAGCACGCTGTCTCGCCGCCAGAAAACCCTGGCAGTGAACATCCCCTACAGTGGCTCCAGGGGACCGCTGCACCTGCTGATCGACAGCACCGGCATCAAGGTCGAGGGCGAAGGCGAATGGCATGCGCGCAAGCACGGTGGCCCGAAGCGGCGTGTCTGGCGCAAGATCCCTCTCGGGATCGACGAGCAAACACTGGAGGTCCGAGCTGTCGAGGTCACCGGGAGCCACATCGGTGATGCGCCCGTCCTGCCCGACTTGCTCAGCCAGACCCCGGCGGGACGAGACGATCGGCAGCGTCACCGCAGACGGCGCTTACGATACGCGCAAATGCCACGATGCCATTGCTGACCGCGGGGCCCACGCCGTGATCCCGCCCCGCAAGAACGCCAAGCCGTGGAAGACCGTCGCCGGGGCCGTAGCGCGAAACGAAGCCCTGAGAGCATCGAAAGACCTCGGCCGGGCGCTCTGGCGACGATGGAGCGGATACCACCGCCGAAGCCGCGTCGAGACGAAGAGGCATTGCGTGAAACTGCTGGGCCAGCGACCCATGGCACGGGACTTCGACCGCCAGGTCGCAGACCTTCAGGTCTGCATCGCCGTCCTGAACGGCTACACCGCGCTCGGCATCCCTGTCACATAGCCCTTAGGATAAGTCCGTCCGGGGAAGGGGGAAACCTCGGCGATCAATCAATTTGTGCAACAGAGCCTTTGAAGGCCCCCAAGGCGCCCGATAAATGCCCGTAATAGGAACAGCTTCCACAGAGCGGGAACCGGGCTTGAGGAATTCGGCCTAAAAGTGCTTTTGTGGGCAAAATTATCGACATTTCCGTCTCTTTCAGGAGATCATCAGACCATGTCCGATCGCGTTCAACACGGCAGCTTGAGCATTGCCAAGGAACTTTACGAGTTCATGACCAATGAAGCCCTGCCCGGCACTGGCGTGGAGGCGGATAGCTTCTGGTCGGCATTCGATCAGATTGTGCAGGATCTTGCGCCCCGGAACCGGGAGCTGTTGCAGAAACGTACTGACCTGCAGGAAAAGATCAGCGGCTGGCACAAGGCGAATCCCGGCTTCGATCTGCCGGCTTACAAAGAGTTCCTGGCGGACATCGGATATCTGGTGCCGGAGGGCGATGCCTTTTCTGTCGACACAGAAAATGTCGACGACGAAATCGCCGTCATTGCCGGCCCGCAGCTCGTTGTGCCCGTGCTCAATGCGCGCTTTGCCCTGAACGCAGCCAATGCCCGCTGGGGATCATTATATGACGCGCTTTATGGAACGGACGCGATATCCGAAGATGATGGCGCGACCCGCGCCGGCGGTTACAATGAGATGCGCGGTGCCAAGGTAATTGCATGGGCCAAGGATTTTCTCGACCAATCCGCCCCGCCGGAATCCGGTTCGCATGCTAACGTCACCGGTTATTGCCTGGACGGCGAAGCGCTTGCCATGATGCTTTCCTCCGGCGAGATCACTGGCCTTGCCGATCCCTCACAACTTGCCGGTTACAAGGGAGAAGCTGGAGATCTTTCTGGTGTGCTTCTGAAGAAGAACCAAATGCACCTGGAAATCGTCATCGACAGGGATCATGCGATTGGCAAGACAGATGGCGCCGGTGTTGCGGATGTGGTTCTGGAATCTGCAGTTACCACGATCCTTGACCTTGAAGATTCAATCGCTGCCGTCGACGCGGAAGACAAAGTGGGCGCGTACAGAAATTATCTTGGCCTGATGAAAGGCGACCTTGCAGATACCTTTGAGAAGGGCGGGCAGATGATGACCCGCAAGTTGAATGGCGACCGGGACTATTCCGCACCGGACGGTTCAAGCTTCTCCAAGCACGGGCGCAGCCTGATGCTGGTGCGCAATGTGGGCCACCTCATGACCAACCCTGCCATTCTGGACAACGAAGGCAACGAAGTGTTTGAAGGCATCATGGACGCCATGATGACAGGCGCTATTGCGCTGCACGACATCGGTTCGGGCGGCAACAATATGAACAGCCGCACCGGCTCCATGTATGTGGTGAAACCGAAAATGCATGGCCCGGAAGAAGTGGCGTTCGCTGCTGAAATCTTTGGCCGTGTGGAAGCTGCACTCGGCATGCCGGCCAACACCATGAAGATGGGCATCATGGACGAGGAACGCCGCACCACTGTGAACCTGAAGGAATGCATCCGGGCTGCGAAAAGCCGCGTCGTCTTCATCAACACAGGCTTCCTGGATCGCACCGGCGACGAGATTCACACCTCCATGGAAGCCGGCCCCATGCTGCGCAAGGCGGACATGAAAGCCGCGCCCTGGATCGCGGCCTATGAAGACTGGAACGTGGACGTTGGTCTGGAATGCGGGCTCGACGGCCATGCGCAGATCGGCAAGGGCATGTGGGCCATGCCGGACCTGATGGCCGCAATGCTCGAGCAGAAAATCGGCCACCCCAAAGCAGGCGCCAACACTGCCTGGGTGCCGTCACCAACCGCAGCAACTCTGCACGCCACGCACTATCACAGCGTAAGCGTGGCAGAGCGGCAAACAGAATTGAAATCACGCGGGCGGGCAAGCCTGGACGACATTCTGTCGATTCCGTTGGCCGAATGTCAGAACTGGGAGGTCGATGCTATCCAGGCTGAGTTGGATAACAACGTACAAGGCATACTTGGCTATGTTGTGCGCTGGGTCGACCAGGGCGTGGGCTGCTCCAAGGTGCCGGACATCAACAATGTGGGCCTGATGGAAGACCGCGCCACTCTGCGCATCTCCAGCCAGCACATTGCGAACTGGCTGCATCACGGCATCTGCAATGAAGCGCAAGTGCAGGCGACTATGGAGAAGATGGCTGCCGTCGTGAATGAGCAGAATTCCGGCGACCCGGAATACCAGAATATGGCGCCTGATTTCGGCAAATCCATCGCCTTCCAGGCGGCCTGCGATCTGGTGTTCAAGGGCAAGGAACAACCCAGCGGGTACACCGAGCCAATCCTGCACGCGCGTCGGCTGGAAGTTAAGGGGTAGCCCGCCCCACTGTTCAATCGCATAAGGCCGGCTCGGCAACCTGCAGCCAGAAGAGACGCTGCAGGCTGGCGGCCGGTCATTATGGCACTCACTTTCGGCTAGGCCACAGTTCAGGCCGCTGCCAGTTCCCCATTCTTGAGTGCAGCAATCACTTCTTTCTCCACTGCCAGCGCCTGGGTAAAGGCCGGGTGTGCAACTGCCCGTTTGACCAGGGCCGCCAGCTTTGGCCAGCGGGTTTCGTCGGCACTGTATTCGGCGTAGCTCGCATTTATGAGCGGCGAAACCACGGCGATATCGGATACACTGGTATCGCCGAAGAAAAAGCCATCTTTCGGAGCTTGCGCTTCCAGATAATCCAAAACAGGCGGGAACTTGCTGCTTATCGCCTCATCTATGAGGTTTTCATCGGACAGCTGCTTGAAAAACAATGGCTTGGCAATGCGCTCCCTGAACAAGGCGGCGCAACACGGAAACAGCGCAGAGCCGCCATATCCCGCATTTCCCAAGTAGTTTGCTGATTTTGCTTCGCGTGTGCTACTTTTCATGTTATATTTCAGCGTGTTATTTGGAGCTGGGCGGGTTCCATGGCGCACTCAAAGGGTGCGGGTTCTGAGGGCGATTTTCGGTTGGGATTTGACCGGCGTTTCGGCTTGAGTTCCACGGCTCCAGGATCAGCTCCGATGGCGGCCTGCTGCCCTTTCGGGAGGTGGACGAGGTGTTGGGGCTGCACGATCTGGCAGGCCACTCACTGCAGGACACGCGGCGTGGCAAGAAGGGCAGTCACACGCTTATCGGTCTTCTGCGGCAGTCTGCCTTTGGGCGGCTTGCCGGATATCCAGACGTCAATGACGCCGAGCGTCTCGTGCGTGATCCTGTCATGCGCCAGATCGTGGGCGGTCGCGCGGTCGATGGATTGACAGGAGGCATGACGCTCCTCCGCCAAAGTGGATCACATTGGACATGGACAGGTCCGTCAGCCCCCCCCCCACGGCGATCAGAAAGGCACGGCCTGGAACGGTCACTTCGGGTGCAAATGCCATCATCCCCTCTTTGTGTTCAACCAGTCTGGCGATCTTGAGCGCTGCGCCCTGCGCAAGGGCAATGTCCACAGCGCCGATGGCTGGAAGGAGGTTCTGGCCTCTGTCATCGCCCGATACAAGGGTCGCGACCTGATGCGGTTCTTTCGGGCCGATGCCACCTTTGCCCTCCCGGAGCTTTACAAGATGCTGGAAGCGGAAGGTTATTTCCACACCATCCGCCTGAAGGGCAACAATGTGCTTCAGGAGGCCGTCGCTCATCTTCTGAAACGCCCCGTGGGCCGTCCGTCCAATACTGTGCGTCGCTTCTATCATGACGTCGAGTATCAGGCGGCGTCCTGGGACAACCCCTGCCGTGTCGTCGCAAAGGTCGAATGGCCCCCCGGAGAGTTGTTCCCCCGTGTCGGCTTCATCGTCACCAACCTGCCGATGGACCCCGAATGGGTCATGCGCTTCTATAATCAGCGCGGCACGGCAGAGCAGCACATCAAGGAAGGCAAGCACGCGATCAACTGGACACGACTGTCCTGCAAGCGGTTCCGCGACAATGAAGTCAGACTTCAGCTGCACGCATTGGCCTACAACCTCGGCGGCTTCCTCGGGCGCGCAGAACTGCCCGAGGAGATCGCCGACTGGTCCCCTGACCAGCATTCAAAGTCGCCGTGTCAAAATTGGCGCGCGTGGTGTGCGTCATGCCCGTGCCATCCCCTTCCAACTGGCTGAGGTTGCTGTGCCCCGCAACATCTTCGGAAAAATCCTGGCCGCCATCCGCACCCTCAAACCACCGCCGAGGCCCGCATGACGGGCAACATGTACGAAGCTGAGCAAAAGCGGCTCGATACCTGTGTTATGCGGACGGCAAAAAGCCCAGAATCGCCTGATCTGCAGTTCGCAGGCCGTCAACATCGAACCTTGCAGACCCATTGGAACCCCAGACTTGATTTGCGGGCCACAATCGTCCAGCGTCACCCCATGACAACGCCACTTGAGAAATGTCGGCTAAAGACTCTAACTTAGGTGCGATGCACAATCAGTAAAGGGAAAATACACATGCGCGGATCAATCATTCAGTACGACGCAAAAACAGCAACCGGCGCAATTAGTGGTAAAGATGGTACCCGATACAAATTCTCCGGAAGCAATTTTGAGTCAGAAATTAATTTTGCGGCTCCCGGAACGAACGTCGACTTTGAGATAAATGACGGCTCTGCTCAGTCAATTTACATCATTAAGGGAATGATGGATGGCGGGCAGGTAGGGGGGAAATCTAGAGTAACGGCGGGAGTATTAGCACTCCTTCTGGGTGGGCTTGGCATACATAAATTTTATTTGGGTTTGAACACGGCAGGAATTATCATGCTGGTAGTAGCACTTCTGGGTTGGGTGCTTTTGTTCATACCAAACCTAGTCCTCGGAATTATCGCTTTGATTGAAGGTATAATGTACCTTACAAAGTCAGATAACGATTTCTATCAGACATATATTGTAAACAAAAAGGCTTGGTTCTAGCGCGTCCTAGGGATTAAATCGGGCGAGGGGGTTTCTGCCAGCATGTGGCTCGCTAGAGGTTGAGCCAGAGCCTTTATCTTTTGTAACCTGCTTCTTCCATTATCCGCTTGGCGCTTGCCGCGCGTTCTTCTGGTGTCATTTCGGGTTTGTCAGGCTCTAGGAGTGGCGGGGCAGTGCCATCACTGGTCTTGTGTCTGGCAGATTGGTGGCGCTCGTTTTCTTCGTCCGTCACGCGTCCATCATCGAGAGTTTTCCATGACCAATCGAAACGAACGCCAACAATTCCGCGCCCACTTTTGGTGGGTTTTGCGGTGATTTTCACAGTGCCATAGTCGTTGATTTCGCTAACAGCAGGCGCAAGAACATAGCGGTTGAAGTCAGCCCATCGAGGATACTTGTCGCTGACATGGAGCAGGGTGCGCAATTCATCTAGTGGATACTCATGCCACCGCTTTTGAGATTGATGCTTTTTGTCTGCGAGTGCTGCGTAAAGCCTTCTCGCATGGCCTTTCAGCTTATAGGCCGCTGTGATCTCGATTTTGGCGAAGGTCTTAGGCGCTCGAATGGCTGAAATCGCGGCAGGGGGAACAAGCAGTCTTGCCATTGTACCACCACTGGTGAGTTCCCATTGCGCGAGTATCACCGCCGCCCATTCATCGCCCTGATATTCACCTTCTAGCTTGATATCCATAAGACGGTTTAAGCACTCTTTGAGCCATTGGTTGTCGCTTTTTCCATCTGGGTTGCGTAGGCGCCTGGCTGGTATTTCAAGCCACTTTGCATCCTCATAATTGGAAGGGATACGAAGCCTATCCAGTTCGTGCGCGATCCTCCAGAGAACACCCAGCATGGCGGGTGTGATCTCAACATTGGAAGCCGAGGGAATGAGCATAGAAGATGAGACAGTGAGCGAATCAATCCGTGTAGTTTAGGGGAATTTTAGGGTGGGTAAAATAGGACAATATTCATATTATCTTTCCACTTTTAACCCACTCTGCTTTCCGCTTTTCCCCACCTTACCTTCCACTTGGTCACGTCCGTCAATTTGGTATAAATTGGATGGCCTGAGGTCATGCTCAAGCGGCTTGAGTTGAGATGCTAAGGATGGGGTCAGTTTCCTGCTGATCGATTTGTGCGCAGGCCTCGACCTGCATGTATCTGCTGGCCGTCTGCCCTTCGTCGTTTTGTTCGAAGAGCACAGCGCCGATGAAGCGTATGATCGAGGCCTCGTTTGGGAAGATGCCGACGACGTCAGCCCTTCGCTTCACCTCCTTGTTGAGACGCTCGATCGGGTTTGTGCCGTGCAGTTTGGTGCGGTGTTGGCGCGGGAAGGCCATGCAGGTCAGCACGTCGTGCTCGCTCTCATCCATGAGAGTGGCGCGTTCAGGCCACCGCGGTCGGAGTTGATCTGCGACGCACCGCCAGCTCTCACCTGCAGACATCCGGTCTGGCTGATCGAAAGCTTGGCGGATCGCGGCGGCCACGACGGTGTGCTGGCCGCGCGAGACGTGCGCTGGAGCGTTGCGCATCCAATGAACACGGCATCGCTGCCATGAGGCCTCGCAGACGCGCTCGATGGCATTCTTGAGACCGCCGTGGGCGTATTCGCGGCATCGCGGCAAGCTATCCTTATGATTCCGAGCACGAATCGTCCTTGCGGGGCAACGTGGGGAATATTGCCGTTGAACTCCGGGATACCTTGCAGGCCAAACTGTCCTTTGCGGGCATCGTCGTTGAGGAAGTCAGGCTGTCCCATCTGGCCTATGCACCAGAGATTGCCTCCGCCATGCTCAAACGCCAGCAGGCCGCGGCGGTTCTGCAGACCCGCAAATTCCTGGTGGAGAATGCCCTTCACATTGTCGATGATGTGCTGCATTACTTTCGTCGACCAAGGAAAGATTGAGGTCGCCAACAACAAGAAGCTCGAACTGGTGAACAACCTGCTGGTGGCGCTAACCTCCGATAAGGAAGCTGCGCCGGTGGTAAGTGTTGGCTCGTAACGCGCGCGAGGCCTGACATTTCGGCAGAGATTGTTTTAGTTTCTTGCCATGATCCTGATCGCCAAAATTCTTCTGTTCATTCAGATCGTTGTATTCGCGGCCACGTTGGGCGCGATTGTAGCGTTTTTCGGCCTGATCTTGTTCGGCACGCTCGCTCATGGGGGCCAGCACGATGGAGGGCGGCCTGGCCATGGGGGCTGCAGGACTGGCGCCGGGGACCGGGGTCTGGCTTGGCTGGCGTGCCGTGACACGCGGCAGCCGCGAAGCGATCCTGTTTGGTGGCTACGGCCTTGCCGGGTTTGCGGCCTTGACCTTCGGCGGCTGGTTTCTCATGGAGGAACTGGGCTCTGTTGCACAATTCTGGTGAGGGATTCATCTTGTGAATCCAGTGTGGTAGCTGAGGTGCATGAGCAGACCGACCCCGCCGACCTACAAGACCAGACACTGGCCAGCCTATAACGAAGCGCTCAAGCGCCGGGGTTCTCTGACGATCTGGTTCGACCCCGAGATGATATGGGATGCCGCGCCATCAGGCAGGCGTGGCCGCCAGCAGAGCTACAGTGATGCCGCCATCCAGATGTGCCTGTCGATGAAGGTGTTGTTCGGCATGGCGCTCAGGCAGACGACCGGGTTCGTCGAGAGCTTGTTGCGCCTGGCCGGCCTGGACTGGGCAGTGCCAGACTTCAGCACGCTGTCTCGCCGCCAGAAAACCCTGGCAGTGAACATCCCCTACAGTGGCTCCAGGGGACCGCTGCACCTGCTGATCGACAGCACCGGCATCAAGGTCGAGGGCGAAGGCGAATGGCATGCGCGCAAGCACGGTGGCCCGAAGCGGCGTGTCTGGCGCAAGATCCCTCTCGGGATCGACGAGCAAACACTGGAGGTCCGAGCTGTCGAGGTCACCGGGAGCCACATCGGTGATGCGCCCGTCCTGCCCGACTTGCTCAGCCAGACCCCGGCGGGACGAGACGATCGGTAGCGTCACCGCAGACGGCGCTTACGATACGCGCAAATGCCACGATGCCATTGCTGACCGCGGGGCCCACGCCGTGATCCCGCCCCGCAAGAACGCCAAGCCGTGGAAGACCGTCGCCGGGGCCGTAGCGCGAAACGAAGCCCTGAGAGCATCGAAAGACCTCGGCCGGGCGCTCTGGCGACGATGGAGCGGATACCACCGCCGAAGCCGCGTCGAGACGAAGAGGCATTGCGTGAAACTGCTGGGCCAGCGACCCATGGCACGGGACTTCGACCGCCAGGTCGCAGACCTTCAGGTCTGCATCGCCGTCCTGAACGGCTACACCGCGCTCGGCATCCCTGTCACATAGCCCTTAGGATAAGTCCGTCCGGGGAAGGGGGAAACCTCGGCGATCAATCAATTTATGCAACAGAGCCGAGGAACTGACAAATGGAAATCCTTATGATCCGGACAAGGAACCAACTGTCCATCTGGAGTGGCGACTGCCGGAAAAGGTCAATCATGCCTACGTGGACCGCATTTTCCGAAAGGGCATGAGGTCCACATATCAGGATTGACCGCTGACAACCTTATGGGACAAACCGCGGGCACGCGATGAAGGTGAACACACCCTCTTGCGGTTCCAGAAGAAAATCAGATGGCGTGTAACCGGACGGACTTTCCAGCTCTGGCGGGCGCCTAATCATAATGACCGGATCACGGTTGATCTTGGCCTGCCCAAAGACCCGGAAGCGTCCACGGAATACGGGCCCTGGCAAGACATGGAAAGTACTCCTGGAAACGCATTTCGCGTGCGCGTGCACAAGCCGTAGGTTTCAAGCAGGTCTATTCTGTTTGCTGGATTACAAAGGCGTGCAATTTGTTTCCGTCTAGCTCTCGGCAATAGGCGCCGTAATATCCGGGCGCATAGTCGCGCAAACCGGGTGCCCCTTCATTCGTCCCCCCCAAGCTGCAATGCCAGCTCATGGAACCGGTCCACCGCACTGGTGTTGGACGCTTCGAATATGATCTGGGTTCCATTTCCTGACGTTGCAGTTTGCTGATTGAACGGGGTCAGGATCCAGAAGCAAACAGTGCCATTCGCCAGCCTATAACCAATCTCGTTGTCTACGGTCACAAGACGTTCAAGGCCGATGGCAGCGAGTACATCGTCATAAAATACCCCGGCCTGTTGCAGATCATTGGTTCCAAAACATACGCTGGTGAGCATCGGCGTTCTCCGGAAATTGAGGCCGTTGGGGCAATCGTTTCTTACATGAGTTTATGAACCGTCGCGGAGACTTTTTACACCCCGGCAATTGGTGGTTGCTGAGTTCGCCTCTACCGGGTTTTCACGTCCTGTGTCAGCCGCTTTGAGATATCGGCCAGCTTCTCTGCAAGGCCAACATCGCAAGTTCCCACAAATTCGGACTTGAGCCTTGCGCCTAAATTCACCCACTTGTCGAACCTTTGGACGAAGAAGGTTGTGCCGAGAAGCCAGCGGTCCGGCCATTGTCCGACTCCACTGCGCCATTCCCGGCGCACCTTATTCTCCTCGGCGACTGCCCAACTGATGAGTCGGCAAACCAGATCAGCATCGGTTTCCACCCTCTTGGCCCGGAGCTCAGCCCAGACAAGTGCAAGCACGAAGAAGCCGGATTCATTTTCACGATCGGGCAGCTTTGTCAGGAGCCAAGGCAGGAATGGCACCGCCAGAGCCTCAAATTCCGGTCCAATTTCCTCCAGACTGTCCAGCAGCTGGATGACAGTCGAGTTCATGCCATCGAAACTCTCCTGGTTTTCAGGTCAGCATAAGCCTCGAGCAGCGCTGCGCAGTAAAAGGCGCGCATCAGGTGATAATCGCGGGTTGGCCGCTCTCTGCTGCCAGTGCGATTTTCACCGAACTCGGACCAATGGAAGAGTTCCAGGCCTTCCCTCGGCTCCCAAGCCATCGAACCTTCCAGCACATCGCGCGCGTGAATATCTATGAGCGCGGCAAGATGGGCATCGTGGTCCATGCCATAGTCGGCCGCTGCAATCTCTTCGAGCATGTCATGATCAATGCGGGCGGACAGCTATTGCATCAGTTTCCCGTACCCGGCGGACAGGCCAACGAGTTCTCCTGGTCAATGGTCTGGTAATCCATGAGGACTTTTAAGATCCAAAGATCGAAGAAACAAACTTATTGCGCACGGGTCCTATCTCGATAATAGTCGCATGTTGGCCGTCCGGCGGACGGGTTTCGCATAAAACCAGACCGCGAACTGGTTGGAGTAGGCAGAACTTGTAATGAGCACTCACCCCGGACCGTTACAGGCCAATCTGGCCTGCTTTGCTGCCATGTTCATGTGGGCCTTTGCCTTCCCCGCAGGAGAAGTGTTGCTCGAAAGCTGGGGGGTGATGGCCCTGATCACCGCCCGCGCCGGCCTCGCCGTCGCTGTATTGACGGTGCTGTGGATGTGGGCGGATGGCTGGCGTCAGATTCTGACTGCCCCCTGGATCCGTGGAATTGCCGTGGGCGGCGTTGGATTTGGCATCGGCGCGGTTCTGCTGCTCGCTGGGCAGAAGATGTCCGATGCCGTCACACCAGCCATTGCGGCCGCCATGATGCCTATTGCCGGGGCCGCCGTTGAGGTTGTTTTTGACAAACGCCGGCTCCGGTGGCACCTGATTATTGCCATTGCTCTTGCCTGCATTGGCGGACTGCTTGCGGCCGGCGTAAATCTCGCTGACAGTACATTCGGATTGGGGGCCCTGTTCTGTGTGGTGGCCATTGTCCTGTTTGCCTGGGTGACCCGCGCCACGACCCGCGACTTCCAGACCTTGTCCACTATCGGGCAGACGACCATTACACTGATTGGCAGCTTCGTTGTTGTTGCACTTATCTATGGCGTTTGGTTCATCGCCGGCTTTGGCGAAGTGCAGATCGGCGCAACGGATTCCTTCAGCCTGACCCTGCTTGTCACCACGGCCGTGGCCTCCATTGCCATCGCACAATTGTTGTGGATATGGGGTGCCGGAGGGCTCGGGATCCTGCTCGCCTCCCTTCATATGAATGTCGCTCCGTTTTATGTGATGGCGATCATCCTGATCTTCATGGACGGACAGTGGGTGTGGGGGCAGGCTCTTGGTGCCGTTCTGGTCGGCGCCGGCGTTCTGGTGGCACAGCTGGCTGCGCCGAAAAAGCGGCGAAGGATCCCACCGCCCAAAGAACGCAGAAGGATACCTCCACCCATGTCTGTCTTCACGGCCAATAGCGGATTTCCGCAGCCGAGCGGCAGCCCATGAATGAAGCCAGTTCTTGAGATTCATCTAGTGCGAGGCCCGGCCCCGGTTCCAGCGCCTGACTAGAACACCGAGCAAAAGAAACCCAACGGCCACAGCGAGAAACCAATATCCCAGCTTGACGACAGTTTTGTCGCCAGACGTCAGCCGACCTATCACCTCATCATACTGAATGTTTGTCAGTTCCACCTCGTCATCCTGGTCATTGCGTTCCTTGATCTGCAGACGGGACAGCCTGGTTTTTTCCCAGATCCGCCTTGTTCACAAGGATATCGATAGCGCCCACCGTGTAATCACGAATTTTGAAAACCGGGGATGGGCAGAGGGATAACGAAACTTGCCCGGTACGCCCTTTAGTTTGAAGTAGACAGACGTGATACCCGGGAGCATCGCACCGGCGCTGGTTTCAGAGATTTCATCCCTGATTGCAACACGTTCTATGTCGCCACTGATCTTAGTTAACTGGCCTTTTTCAGGATAAGCAGTTGGCCACCAGAATATGACAAAGATCATCCCGGCTATCGCACACACGGGCGCGAGGAAAAAGTAGGGCCAAACCGGGAGAGGACCGAATTTCCAGCTTTGTGTCATTGAACCTCGTTTTGCATTGACAGATGTTACCATGCCTCCAGGCGAAGTGCACGGCGACCATGCCTCATTTTTCAGCGGCACTTGTGTACCCCAATGGTGCCCGATTCAAACGAAGCGTGCCGGGCAAATCAGGAGACGCCAGTTGTCAGAGGATATCAGCAAACGCCTTCGGCGGTGTAGCCGGATTGACGAACTTCTGGAGCATCACAATCGTGAACGGCCGGATCAGGTTGCTGTTCAGGTTAGGCAGGACTTCATCACTTATAGCGCACTGTTACGAAGGGTTGAGCGGCTTTCAGCACAATTGGCGGATCAGGGGCTTGAACCAGAGGAGCGGATCGCGCCGCTTTCAAAGAATGATGTGGCCTTCATCGAACTGATGATGGCCACCTCGCGCATCGGGCTGGTGCTTGTACCCCTGAACTTCCGCCTCGTGCCGCCTGAAATCGAGTTCATCCTCTCTGATTCCGTCGCACGGCTTTTGTTTTCCGGCCCTGATTTCGCGGATGCAGCGAAAGATGTTCTGGTCAGTTGCGACAGGCTGAACGGCGTCGTTGAAATTACCGGCGATGGGCAATATGGCGGCTGGCTGCAGGCCACTGAATCTGTGGAAGCACCGGCCCCAGTTCTGACGATGCAATCCTTTTCCAGATGTACACCTCCGGCACTACAGGCAAACCCAAGGGCGCGTTGATCTCCTAGGCCAATGTGCTGGCTGTCATGGAAAACGGTTGCAAAGACCTTGGACCGTTCACGACAGGTTCCCGCAGTCTCGTCTGTATGCCGCTGTTTCACATTGCCGGCAGCGCCTGGTTGTTTTTCGGACTTGCCGCCAGATGCCGCAATGATCTGGTGATTGATATCGATCCGTCCGGTATTCTGGAACAGATCGAAGCGTCAAGCATCACCTGCACCCTCATGGTGCCAGCCGTCATTCAAATGGTGACAGCCGCTGCCGAGGCTGCAGGCACTACGGTCAGTGGCCTCAAGACCATCGCCTTTGGCGCCTCTCCCATGCCTGCCGAGTTGCTGAAATGGGCGCAAAAGGTTTTCCCGAAACCGATTTCATACATATCTATGGCATGACCGAAACGGCCGGCATGTTCACTGCACTTGACCCGGCTGAACTCAGAGCCGGGCGGAGACTGGAATCGTGCGGAACGCCTTTTGACGATGCACAGATGAAAGTCGTCGGACCGGACGGAACCGAGACTGAAACAGGAGAGGTTGGGGAAATCATCTGCTGGACACCTCATTTGATGAGCGGCTATTGGCAAAAGCCAGACACGACCGCAGATGCCATCAGGGATGGTTGGTTCCACACCGGGGATGCAGGATATGTGGATGAGGAAGGGTTCCTCTTCACACACGACCGGATCAAGGATCTGGTGATCAGCGGCGGCGAGAACATCTATCCTGCCGAGGTGGAGAACACGGTGCTTGCCCACCCTGCCATGGTCGACGTTGCAGTGATCGGCATTCCTGACCCGCAATGGGGCAGCCGTGCTCGCAACCATTGTTGTCAAGGAAGGCGAGACAGCGGATGACGATGACCTGCGTGGCACGGTCAAAGCCAGGCTCGCCGGTTTCAAGATGCCCAAGCGATTTGAGCGGCTCTCAACCCTGCCCTGGAATGCCACCGGCAAAGTGACCAAGGATGTTCTGCGGGTGCAGTTCGCCGGTGATCAATAACAGGAAAAAGAGATGACGATGGGCGCTTTGCGAACGGACCGCGCTGGCCATTTGCCGGGATACTACCCCTTGAACTGGCCTGTGAAGTGCGGTGGCAACCGCCGCCAGAAGGCGGCCCTGAAGCGGGCCCCAGAGATTGCTAAAAATTAGCCTTGGAAACGGAGATGCGCGCGCGATTGCACCGTTCGATACGCCCGGCGGTGGCATCATCGCCCCGCCGGTGAATGTGCCAGAGTTGGGCATGTGCATCGCGTGAGACAGCATCAATGGCGGGCTCGCCGGCATCGTAACGGGCAAAGAGGAGTTGGAAGTGGCCTGGCAGGTGGATGCGCAGCCCTCTATGCAGCCGGTGGTGTTCCCGGAAACCACAGAGCTGATCATCAACGACTTCAGGGACGGAGACGATCAGCTTACCGTTGTCGACATCCGCTCAGACGAGGTGATCAGCCGGGTCAGCACGGGCTCCCGCCTGGCGAACGGCATGTTCCTCATCGCCGGCTCCGACCGGGATGTGTATTACTGCTCCACCTTCGTCATAAGCCGCGTCCGGCGGTATTGGAGCACAGGTTGCCAGGGGACTAGGTGCTGCAGGTGCCCGGGTCGGCTTGAACGGTCGTCATGCCGGGCGGCTGGAAGAACTCGCCGCTCGAATTCCTGACAGTTTTGCACTGCCCTTTGACATCACAGACGAGCAGGTAACCGCCGACGCTATTCAGTCCATGGTCGAACGCTATCGCCGCCTGGATGTCCTGATCTGCGACGCGGCCGCCCGGGACCGGCGGCCTTTGGCCGAGATCGAAGCGCAAGACTACCGGACGTTGCTCGAAGCCAATCTTGTCGCGCCATTCCACTTGGCCCGGGCTGCCGCCCCGCACATAATCGCGGCCAAGTCTGGCCGCATCATCATGATGACATTGTTCGCGGGCGATTTCGCCATGCCTGGAGACGCAGTCTACCCAAACTCCAAAGCCGGGCTCGCCGGTCTTGTGCGTACTCTCGCCGTGGAGCTTGGCGCACATGGCATCAACGTCGATGGAATTGCACCAAGACCCATAGCTACCAAGGTGAACGAGCTCCTGGCTAGGCGACCGGAATGACAAGCCATAATCCGGCGAACCGTGTCCCTGCAGCGATGGGCGGAATCGGCTGAAATTGCTGGTGCTGTCATTTTCCTGGCGTCCGACGCCAGCAGCTACATCAACGGCCAGATACTTACCGTCGATGGCGGTGCGAGCGTCAGGCTCTTCCCAATGGATTAGCCTAGAATCTTGGTAGAACAAATTTTACTTATATTGTGATTTTTTACATTTTTCTTGATATTTATCACAATATACTTAGTGAAAATACCCTCCATCGAAGAGGACGCGGACCATGGTCGTTCCTGTTTTGCGAATGGAGGATGTGATGCCTTGCCCGTGAAGGAGTAACGCCTTGGGGCTCGGACCAGATCGAGTTCTGCCTGTGGAAGACACTTCGTGCCTGCTAGCGTGAAGACTGTTGACTTCAGGTCCGGCCATAGCGATGGGGGGTAGCAGCCCGGCGTCCACGTTGGACGTGTAGGCGTGAGGCCCTGGTTATAAATACTGAAGCCTGGTTAAAACATTGCGTGCGAGGCCGGATGGCCCGGCCACAAGGAGTTGAACCGGATACCCAAAACTGTCTTTTGATCACCTTCTGCAGACCGCAAGAACCTGCAGCTGCCTTATGGCCATAAGTGACGGCCAGACCATCTGCCTTGCACATTTCCTTGAGTTTATTTCGCTCGCGTCAATTTTGCCTTTGGCAAAATGGCTACGCGGGTGCGCGGCACAAGATCAGCCCGATCGGAGCGGAGCGAGCTCATGCTTCATACTGCTGCTGACTTGCTCAGGCTCTCCGAGGGGGGGGGGGGGGGGGGTCCCAATCGATGTTCGGCATGCTTCAGCATGGAAAACAAGGGAGGTTTTCCATGGCAGCAGCTGGTCAACCGAGAGCGGACTTTCTGGGCGATGACCTGCCTCGCACAGCGCGCAAGAGCGAAGAGGCGGATCAGACGCGGCAGCTTCTTGCCTTGGCGGTGATCCTCGACGGTGGGTCTCGCCGCGAGGCCGCGCGCACCGGCGGCGGAGGCCTGCAGGTGATCCGGGACCGGGTGTTGCGCTTCAAGGCCGGCGGCGCGGAGGCCCTGGTGACCCGCAAGGCGCCCGCAAAGACGCCGATCCTGACAGACGAACACCGCACGGCGCTGGCAGCGACTGTTGAGGCGGGGCCAAAGCCCGATATGGACGGCATCGGGCGCTGGGTCGATCCGGCGCAGGGGGCGCAGGAGGAACCGGGCGTCCCGGTCAGTCGTCAGACGCCGGGACGGGACCTTCGCGCCATCGGGTTCGCCATGGGGGTTCGCCAAGCTCTCCGCCCGCCCGCAGCACGACGCACAGGACGATGAGGCCATCGAGGCGTTCAACAAAACGTCTGCGACGTCGTCGATGACATCCGCAGCCAATGGGGCGGCAAGCCGATAGAGCTCCGGGTTCAGGACGACGCCCGGATGGGTCAGAAGAACAAACGCACGCGACGCCGGGCGCGGCGGGGGACGCGGCCCCGCGCGCCGCACGATCAGCGGACCGAAGGGGCCTGTCTCTTCGAGGCCATCTGCCCGGCCAGGGCCAAGGGCGACAGGCGGGTCATGTCCTGGTGCGACACTCACGCCATGGCTGAGCCTCTCAAGCTCATCGGTCAACAGGTCGAGGCCGGGGCACACGCCCTCCTGATCCCTGATCGGGCGGGAGGGCAGAGCTCACCCAAATGGGCTGTCCCCGACAACATCACCCTCGTCCCACGGCCGCCAAGGGCACCAGAGGTGAACCCGGTCGAGAACGTCTGGCCGTTCATCCGGGACACCTGGCTTTCGACCCTCGTTTTCAAGACCTGCGACGACATCGCAGATCACTGCTGCCAAGCCTGGAACACCCTCATGCATCAACCAGGGCGCGTCATCTCAATCGGAGGGCGCGAATAGACCCATCGGGTGTGAGCATTGAGCGATGGTATGAGCTGATCGCTCTTAAAATGCGGCGTCGGCCTGTCGGCCTTGCCTCAGGCACGAAGTGCCTTCGGAAGCCAATCAACCACATCATCGTAATCCCGGAATTTTGTGCACGCAAAATACCCGGGTTCTTCTGTCAGCAGAAGCCCAGCAAGTGGATAGAAGATCCCGGCTCAAGGCCGGGATGACGTCTGGAATGAGGAAGGAATGTCCGAGGGGGTTCGGATGTTGCTAAACTGGCTCCGGTTAATCCACGTCCAGCGGTTCAGTGCTCGCTGCGGCGCCGTCCTTGTTGAGGGTGATCTTTTCGATCCGGGCTTCAGCCTTCTTAAGCAGTCCTTCGCAATGCGCCTTGAGTTTCTCGCCACGCTCGTAAATCGAGATGGATTGCTCCAGATCCACCCGACCGGTTTCCAGCTTACCGACGATCTCTTCGAGCTCGGCCAGGGCCGTTTCGAAGTTCATGTCTTCAATCCTGTCGCTGTCCGCCATGATCAATCCCTTTACGTCTCTCCGGACCCGCGCATGAGGGCCTGGATGTGGACACCTGCCGATGAGGCCGTTGCGGCCAGGTCGTAGCCGCCTTCCAGAACCGATATTACACGGCCATCCGCATGGCGGTCTGCCAATTCCATCAGGCGCAGGGTTATCCACGCAAAATCCTCTTCCTCCACCTGAAGCCCGCCAAGCGGGTCCTTTGTGTGGGCATCGAAACCGGCGGAGATGATGATCAGGTCCGGCTGGAAGGCGTCCAGCGCTGGCAGGATCAATGTGGTCATGGCCTCACGGAAGACGCTGCCGCCATCGCCCGTGCTGAGCGGGGCATTGAAGATGTTGCCCTCGCCAGTTTCAGACTTGTCTCCGGAGCCGGGGAAGAGCGGCATCTGATGGGTTGAACCGTAAAACAGGTCTTCATCGTTCCAGAAGATTTCCTGGGTGCCGTTGCCGTGGTGCACATCGAAATCGACCACTGCTACGCGTTCCAGATCATACTCATCACGAGCATAATGTGCGGCAACGGCCACATTGTTGAACAGGCAGAAGCCCATGGCCCGGTTGGTTTCCGCATGGTGCCCCGGCGGGCGCGTGGCGCAGAAGACATTGTCAACTTCGCGGGCAGCCAGTGCATCAACAGCCCGGGTCGCGGCACCCACACCGCGCATGGCCGCCTCAAGACTGGCGGGAGACATCCAGGTGTCCGGATCTATGGCTTCCATGCTGCTCTCCGGCGAAAGGCCTTCGATCATGGACACATACTCTTCGGGATGCGCCAACAATATCTGCTCGCGGGGGGCCATGGGCGCCTCGTCGCGAAGCAAATCATCAAAATGATCTGACGCCAGGATCTGGTTGAGCGCCCGCAGACGGTCAGGCCGTTCAGGATGACCTTCGGGCGTCTTGTGCTCAATGCAGATATCGTGGCTGAGGAGAATAGTCGTCATTGAAAAGGCCTGTCAGGTTGAGAACTTAAGACGCGATGGCTTCTGCGGTTGCGAGCGGAAAGGCATCGGCACTGCCGCGCACGATTGAGGAGTAGCCGCGTGCCTGAGGCAGATGGTTCTCCGCATAATATCTGGCTTCAAGGATGCGGTTGCCATCGGCGTCAGCGGTATCTGCATCCTGCCGCTGGGAGGCCGCGAGAGCCCCCTTGGCGAGCCAGCAGCCACCGGCCGTGAGGCCAATGAGTTTGCAGTAGGGTGTGGCTGAGGCGAGCACCTTGTCCGGATCCCCCACAAGCGTATCGAGCATCCACTCCGTGGCGTCTTCCAGCTCTTCCACGGCAGCAGAGAGCCGGTAGCCCGCAGCGCCAAAACGCTCATCGTTGGACGCCATGACGTCTTCGGCAATGCCTTTCAGACTGGCAATCAGTTCACGCACGGCGCCGCCATTATCCAGCGGCAGTTTGCGCGTTGCCAGGTCGATGGCCTGGATGCCGTTGGTGCCTTCATAGATTGGTGTGATGCGGGCGTCGCGCAGGTGCTGGGCCGCGCCGGTTTCCTCAATGAAGCCCATGCCGCCAAAGACCTGCACGCCGGTGGACGCCACTTCGACCCCCATCTCGGTGCCGAACGTTTTGGCAATCGGGGTCAGTAACGCGGCTTCCAGCTCAGCCTTTGCACGGGCGTCTTTATCCTCGCCGAATTCTGCCCGGTCCAGCGCGTTGGCGGAGACAAAACAGATGGCGCGAGTTGCCGCCGTCTTGGTTTTCATGTCCATCAGCATGCGGCGCACGTCCGGGTGTTCGATGATAGGCGCCATGCCCTCAATGCCGGGCCGGCGGCCCTGCTTGCGTTCCTGGGCATATTCCAGCGCGTGCTGGAAGGCGCGCTCCGAGATGGCCACACCTTGCATACCCACATTGAGCCGCGCATGGTTCATCATCGTGAACATGCAATTGAGGCCCTTGTTCTCAATGCCGAGCAACCAACCGGTGGCCCCGCCATTTTCGCCGTATTTCATCACAGCCGTGGGCGAGCCGTGGATTCCGAGCTTCTCTTCAAGCCCGGCACATTTCACATCGTTGCGTGTGCCAAGTGAGCCGTCGTCGTTCACCAGGAACTTCGGCACCACGAACAGGGAGATACCACACGTGCCTTCCGGCGCATCCGGCAGCCGGGCGAGCACGAGATGAATGATGTTGTCGGTGAGATCATGCTCCCCATGGGTGATGAAGATCTTGGTGCCGGTAATCTTGTAGGACCCATCTCCTTGCGGTTCTGCCTTGGCCTTGAGCGCCGCGAGATCGGAACCTGCCTGCGGTTCGGTCAGGTTCATGGTGCCGGTCCATTCGCCGGAGACCATCCTGGGCAAGTACTTGTCTTTCAGCTCATCAGTGCCGTGAGCAACAATCGTGTTCACCGCACCTTGGGTGAGCAGAGTGCCGATACCATAGGCATTTGCCGCCGTGTTCCAGAGTTCCTGAACGGCCAGTCCCATTGTTGTGGGCAGTCCCTGCCCGCCATACTCTGTTGTGCAGGGCAAGGCGCCCCAGCCGCCTTCAACCCATTGGCTGTAGACATCTTTCCAGCCCGATGCGGTTTTCACATCGCCGGTTTCAGGATCGTATGCGCAGCCCTCTTCATCGCCTGGCTTGTTGATGGGCGCGACGATTTCTGCGGCAAACTTGCCGGCTTCTTCCAGCACCGCATCCACAAGTTCCTGATCCAGATCAGGAAAGGTCTGGCCGGCGACAAGATCGCCAAAGCCGGCAATATCGTTCAAAGTATAGCGAAGGTCGTTCAGCTGAGGCGAATAGGTCATTTGCCTTCCCGTGTTATTTTGCTTATTAGCCGCTGCTTGCGCACCCGGCCCCAATCATTCCTGACAATAGTAGGGACACGGGACCTCGCATTCAATTGGCAATCGGCACAATCACGGCATTTCATGGCACTTGATGATGACATAGCTTCGGCAGTAGCCGCTTTGAAAGCGGAGCAGCTCGCGGCCTTCCCCACCGAGACAGTCTATGGTCTTGGGGGCGATGCCACGAGCGACCGCGCGGTTGCGGAAATCTTTGCCGTCAAGGGGCGCCCTCAGATCAATCCGCTAATCGTTCATGTGGTGTCATTAGAAGAGGCAAAGAATCTTGGGGAATTCGGAGCGGCAGCGACGCTGCTGGCTGAGCATTTCTGGCCGGGTCCTTTGACGCTCGTTGTGCCGAAGGTTGAGAGTTGCGAGATATCTCTGCTGGCCTCTGCTGGGTTGGGCAGCATAGGCATCCGGATTCCAGCACATCCTATCGGGCAAAAGCTGCTTCAAGTGTTCGGGAAACCTGTGGCCGCGCCCAGCGCTAACTTGTCCGGGCGTCTCAGCCCCAGCACGGCAGAGCATGTGCGCGATCAACTCGCTGGCAAGATTAGCACGATTGTTGATGGGGGCGAAACACAGGTTGGTCTGGAATCCACAATCGTTTCGTGTCTGACGGACCCACCTGCCCTGCTCCGCCCCGGCGGTTTGAGCCGTGAAGATATCGAGGCGGTTCTGGGAGGGCCTCTGCAATCCAATACCGACGATGAAGGACGGCCTTTGTCACCCGGCCAGTTGCAGCATCACTATGCCCCCGGAGCCAACGTACGGCTGGAAACAGATAAGGTGGGACCGGGCGAAGCCCTGCTGGCTTTTGGCCCTGCCGTGCCGGAGAACACAGGACCAATGCTCAATCTCAGTCCTTCGGGAGATGTCGTCGAGGCGGCGGCAAACCTGTTTGCTTACCTGCACGAACTCGACCGCCAAGCGGACAGGATCGCTGTTATGCCAATCCCGGCACATGGTCTGGGTGAAGCCATCAATGACCGCTTGCGGCGAGCTGCAGCACCGCGTTCTCTCGACGTTTCCGGCAAACCGGCGTAACCTGACACCATGGACGCACACAGCCTGAAAACAAGCGCTCCGAGCGCTGAAACCCTTGACCGTCTCGCCGCCGTGGTTGGCGAGGAGTATGCGATTCGCGAACCGGATGACATGGAGAACTATGTCACGGAATGGCGCGAGCGCTGGCCCGGGGCAGCGGCCATGGTGGTACGCCCGGCTTCCACGGCAGAAGTCTCGGAAATTCTCAAAATCGCCAATGAAACCGGGACCGCCGTGGTGCCCCAGGGCGGCAATACCGGCGCGGTTGGTGCGCAGGTCCCGTCGGCCAGCGGGCACGAGGTCGTGCTTTCATTGTCCCGGATGAACAAGGTTCTGAACATAGACGCGCTCGACAATACGATCTCGGTTGAAGCGGGATGTGTGCTGCAGAACATCCAGCAGGCGGCTGATGACATTGATCGCCTTTTCCCCTTGCGGATCGGCTCCCAGGGCTCGTGCCAGATTGGAGGCAACCTCGGCACCAACGCGGGCGGCATCGCAACGGTGGCTTATGGTAATGCACGGGATCTGGTGCTGGGCCTTGAGGTGGTCATGGCAGACGGGCGCATCTGGAATGGCATGAACCGGTTGCGCAAGAACAATACCGGCTACGATATGCGCCATCTGTTCATCGGGTCCGAAGGGACGCTTGGTGTCATTACGGGCGCTGTCCTGAAGCTCTACCCGAGGCCGGCAGACTGGGTCGCGGCGATGATCGGCATAACCGGGCCAGAACCTGCACTTGAACTTCTGGCTCTGGCACAGGGGCGCACGGGCAACGGCGTGACCGGGTTCGAACTCATGCCGCGCCTTGCTCTTGATATTGTGGACAGGCACACGGATCTTTCCAATCCTATAGACGGCGAGCACCCCTGGTATGTGCTGATGGAAATTGCAGGTGGCTCGGCTCCCGGCGATTTCACTCCCGTAATGTCTGGCATCCTGGAAGAAGCGTTCGAGGCGGGGCTGGTGCAGGACGCCGTTCTGGCCAGCTCTGAGCGGCAGTATCAGGACTTCTGGTCGATCCGGGAACGCATCTCGGAAGTGCAGAAACATGAGGGCGGCTCGATCAAGCTGGATACTGCGGTGCCGGTTTCCCTCGTGCCCGAATTGATCCGGCGCGGGTATGCCGCACTGGAGAAGGCCTGCCCGGATGCCCGTCCACTGCCCTATGGCCATATGGGCGACGGCAATATTCACTTTAACATCACCCAGCCTGAAGGGGCGAATACGGATGAATTCATGGGCCGCTGGCAGGAACTGAGCAATCTGATCAATGACATTGCCATCGATATGAATGGCACCATCAGCGCGGAGCACGGCATCGGCCAGTCCAAGACCTACATGATGGGAAAGATAAAATCGCCTCTGGAGATGGAGATGCTTCAGAACCTCAAGGCCATGTTCGACCCCAATGGCATCCTCAATCCAGGCAAGGTGCTCCCCCAATGAGCAGCGAGCTGCAGTTTCGCTCGATGACCGATGAGGATGAGGCTGAGGTCATTTACCTCTGGCATCGCTGTGATCTTACACGCCCGCACAATGATCCGGCCCAGGACATCGCGTTCTGCAGGCGCGAACCCATGTCGGATGTGCTGGTGGCCGAAGTGGACGGCAAGATCGCAGCTTCCGTTATGGTTGGTCACGACGGGCATCGCGGCGTTGTGTACTATGTGAGTGTTGATCCAGCTCATCAGGGCAAGGGCTACGGACGCCAGGTTATGCAGGCCGCTGAGAACTGGCTGAAAGAACGGGATGTGTGGAAGCTCAACCTGATGCTGCGTGCGGACAATGAAAAGGTCCGCAGCTTCTACGAATCCGTTGGCTATGAAGTGGAACCGCGCCTGTGCATGGCCCGGCGGCTGCTGGATTGACGTTCAAGACCTGAAATCAGGCTCTATATTCTGCATAACCATCCGTCATCCCGGCCAAGCGTAGCGCGAGCCGGGATCTTTTGTCAGCTTGATCTGAGCGATCTGAAAGAAGGTCCCGGATATTTTGCTTGCGCAAAATTCCGGGATGACGGTTTTGGCGGCTGCGATTAGGCACAACACATGCCAAACCTTAATTCTTGTTAATTTGGATTCCTGCCACAATTTGCCTATATTTTTGCCGCGTCAGGAGAAGAACCACAATGATCGTCAAGACTCTCGCACTACTCGCGACCGTCGCCGCGGCAAGCTTTGTCGTGAAACGCATGACACAGAACCAGCAGGCAAAGCCTGCCCGCGTCAAACCTCACCCCCACGCTGACGGGCGCATACGCCAATTGCGGCAAGACCCCAAGACCGGCGAGTATTACGCCATGGATTAAGGGCAGGGTTTAAGCCGTTTTCAGGGCTTTTTGCCTCTTGACCCGATGCACCGCCGCCCATAGGTTGCGCCGCAACGAGACGGGGGAGGTCCCTCATTTGCTCAAGATGCCGGTAAATCCATGACAGAAGCCGCCGCAATGGCTCGTTCCTCAGGTTCTCTGGACCCGACCCGGTCCTTTCAGGGCCTGATTCTGACCCTGCACAACTATTGGGCCGCCTATGGCACCGTGGTGCTGCAGCCCTATGACATGGAAGTTGGCGCAGGCACGTTCCATCCGGCAACAACGTTGCGCACGATCGGGCCACGCCCCTGGAAAGCGGCGTATGTGCAACCATCGCGCCGTCCGGGCGATGGCCGCTATGGCGAAAACCCCAACCGGCTGCAACACTATTACCAGTATCAGGTGTTGCTGAAGCCCTCCCCGCCGGATCTGCAAGACCTTTATCTCGGATCTCTCCGGAAAATCGGTATTGATCCAAAGAACCATGACATCCGCTTTGTGGAGGATGACTGGGAGAGCCCGACACTCGGCGCCTGGGGACTCGGCTGGGAAGTCTGGTGCGATGGTATGGAGGTCTCCCAGTTCACCTATTTCCAGCAGGTGGGCGGTTTCGATTGTCATCCTGTTTCCGGCGAGCTGACCTACGGGCTAGAACGTTTGGCCATGTATGTGCAGGGCGTGGATAATGTTTATGACCTGAACTTCAACGGCGGCGAAGGCACGGACCGGGTTTCTTATGGCGAGGTCTTCCTGCAATCTGAGCAGGAGCATTCGCGCTACAATTTCGAGCAGGCGAATACGGAGATGCTGCTGCTGCATTTCAAGGATGCTGAAGCCGAATGCGCCGCGATCCTCGAAGCGGGCGCAACTGGTCAGGGCATCCATTTGATGGGCCTGCCCGCCTATGATCAATGCATCAAAGCCAGTCACATATTCAACATGCTTGATGCGCGCGGTGTGATCTCGGTGACCGAACGGCAGAGCTACATCCTGCGCGTGCGTGATCTTGCCAAAGCTTGTGCTGAAGCCTGGCTCAAAACTGCCGGCGGCGGAGCCGGCGAAAGTGCATCAACTGAGGAGGAAACATCAAATGGCTGAACCAACAATCGCCCAAAAGGCACCCTACCCGGTGGAAGTCAAGGAAGGCAAAACCTATTTCTGGTGCGCCTGCGGGAAGTCTTCCAAGCAGCCGTTTTGCGATGGCAGCCACAAGGGCACCGAGTTCTCGCCCCTCAAATGGGAATGCGACAAGGACGGCCGCAAATTCTTCTGCGGCTGTAAAATGACGGAAGGTGAACCCTTCTGCGACGGCAACCATAAAGACCTCTGACACAAGCATACAACCAATGCCCGACCTTCTGCTCGAACTCTTCTCCGAAGAAATCCCTGCCCGTATGCAATCCAAGGGGGCGCAGGATCTTGCGTGCCTTGTTGGCGATGGGCTGAAGGCGGCAGGTTGCGAGTACGGTCTTGTTGAGGCACATGCCACGCCGCGCCGTCTGATGTTGTGGATCGAGGGCTTGCCAGAGGGCCAGCCTGATGTGCGCGAGGAACGCAAGGGACCCCGTGTTGATGCTCCCTTGCAGGCAGTGAACGGGTTCCTGAAAGCCGCCGGCGTTAGCATTGAAGATTGCGAACAACGCGAAGACAAAAAAGGCACGTTCTACGTCGCCCATATCGAGAAGAAGGGCCGGGCGACAGCAGACGTTATCGCGGAGATCGTGCCCGATGTGATCCGCAAGTTTCCCTGGCCAAAATCCATGCGCTGGGGCACCGGGAGCCTGCGCTGGGTCCGCCCCTTGCACTCGATCCTGTGTTTGTTCGGCCCTGACGTTGTCCCTTTCGATGTAGACGGCATCCAGAGCGGCAACCAGACCCGTGGACACCGGTTCATGAGCGATGGTGAACCGTTTAATGTCACCAGCTTTGAGAACTACGGAACCAGGCTGGAAGCAGCCAAGGTTATCCTGGAGGCGGATGCCCGCGCTGTCCTGATCAAGGAGCAGGCGACGGCTGCGGCTCAGGCGCAAGGGTTAGAGCTGATTGAAGACGAAGGTTTGCTCAGAGAAACCGCCGGTCTTGTGGAGTGGCCTGTTGTTTTGATGGGCACTTTCGATGAAAGCTTCCTCGAATTGCCGCCAGAGGTGATCATTACCTCGATCAAGAGCCATCAGAAATGTTTCTCGGTGTGCAACCCGGAGACAGGCAAGCTCAGCAACCACTTTATTCTGATCTCCAATCTGGAAGCCGAGGATGGCGGTCAGAAGATCATCGAAGGCAACCAGCGCGTCATCGCTGCGCGCCTCGCAGATGCCAAGTTCTTCTGGGACCAGGATCTCAGGATCAAGCTGGAAGACCGCCTGCCGCAGCTGGAGCGCATCACGTTCCATGCCAAGCTTGGAACACAGGCTGAACGTGTTGAGCGGATTGCCGAACTTGCCTCGGAAATGGCTGAACGGATTGGTGTTGAAGTCGAAGAGGCAGTGGAGGCCGCGCGCCTCTGCAAGGCTGACCTCGTAACGGGCATGGTTGGAGAGTTCCCCGAACTCCAAGGGCTTATGGGCAGCTACTATGCGAAGGCCGAGCATCTGGACCCCGGACTGGCCGACGCATTGGCCACACACTACAAGCCACAAGGCCCGTTAGATCAGGTGCCCGAACGCTCAGTGTCCCAAGCCGTGGCGCTTGCTGACAAATTGGATATGCTGAGCTGTTTCTGGGCCATCGATGAAAAGCCCACAGGCTCAAAAGACCCATTTGCGCTTCGCCGTGCTGCTCTTGGTATCATTCGCATCGTGCTGGAAAAGCATCTGAAACTGCCACTGGCACAGATCGTGCGGCCGCATCTTGCCCGCCCTCTTGCGCGACACGTGCATCGTGATCCTGAAGCCGGGGAGAAGCTCAAGGCGAAATATCTGGATGCTGATGCTGATCCAGAAAAGGCAGCCGAGCGCTGGGAGCAAGGCCACAAGGAAGAGTGTATTGCCCGCGAAATGATCGCGGTTACCAATGACCTGCTCACGTTCTTCGCTGATCGCCTGAAAGTCTATCTGCGCGATCAGGGCGCACGGCATGATCTGATCGATGCGGTTTATGCGCTGGGCGGGCAGGATGATCTGGTGATCATCGTGAAGCGCGTGGAAGCACTCGGGACATTCCTCGATACCGAAGATGGCCAAAACCTGCTTGCTGGCTTCAAACGTGCGGCAAACATTCTGGTGGCTGAACAAAGGAAGAAGACCGAGATCGCCGAAACCGTGAACCCGGAATTGTTCGACAGCGAAGAGGAGCGAGCTCTGTTTGCCGCTCTGGAGACAGCGGAAAATGAGGCCTCAACTCACATTGCCGGAGAGGATTTTGCCGGTGCGATGATTGCATTTGCGAGACTTCGGTCGCCGGTGGATGCGTTCTTTGATGCCGTCATGGTCAATGCGGATGATCGTGCCATCCGGGCTAACCGTCTGGGATTGCTGACCCGCATCCGTGCCGCCGCGCTTCAGGTCGCCGACTTCTCGAAGATCTCAGGCTAGATGGCAACCGAGCCAACTGTCCTCTACGAACGCCGCGGGCCGGTTGGCCTCATCACGTTCAATCGTCCGGAGCGCATGAACGCGATGGACCAGGCCATGTTGACCGATCTCGGCACGGCACTGGACCAGGCTGAAGCTGATCCGGACACACGTGCCGTTGTTGTCACGGGCGCAGGCAAAGGGTTTTCTTCCGGGTTCGATCTCAAGGCCCAGGCAGCAAACACACCGGAAGGCGTGGACGAATGGCGACCGGTGCTGCGAAAGGATTTCGACACGGTGATGCGCTTCTGGCATCTGGAGAAGCCAACCGTTGCTGCTGTGCACGGCCCTGCACTCGCCGGCGCCTGCGAACTGGCCATGGCCTGCGACATCACCATTGCCGCCGAAGGGGCAACATTTGGCGAACCGGAATTGAAATTCGGTGCCGGTATCGTCGTCATGATCCTGCCCTGGATGGTGGGTCCAAAGATTGCCAAGGAGATCATCCTGACCGGAGAAGATGCTCTACCAGCCCGGCGGGCCTATGAAATCGGCATGATCAACCGGGTTGCCCCCGAAGGCCAGCACCTGGAAGAGGCCCTCGCGACGGCCCGAAAGATAGCGGTCATGGATGTTCCGCTCATCAAAGAAACCAAACGCGCCCTCAACCGCACCATGGAACTGATGGGCATGGGCGAAGCCCTCGAGGCCGCTTTGGACATCGACCTGCTGATCGAAGGCCAGGGCATGGAGACAAAGCGGAAATTCCTCGAGATTGCCCGATCAGATGGCCTGCGCGCGGCGATTGATTGGCGGGATGCGCGAATGGCTGAGAGGTCAAGGTAGGCAGAGCATTGCACCTGCGTCCATCGTTCCCTTGATTCCACCGGTCCCCTATGGCTTGTGCGCACAAACTCATCTTTCAAAGGCGATTCCTCCATGACGGCAGACGGTAGTGGCTCCGGTCAGACTTGGGTCTATTCTTTTGGTGATGGTGCTGCCGATGGCACCGCGGAGATGAAGGAGCTGCTCGGCGGCAAGGGCGCGAACCTGGCCGAGATGTGCAATCTGGTTGTTCCGGTGCCCCCAGGTTTCACGATCACTACCGAAGTCTGTACGGCCTATTATGACAATGACCGGAAGTATCCTGAAGATCTGGACGGTCAGATCCGCGCAGCCATTTCAAAAGTTGAAGCTTCGGCCGACGCGGTATTCGGGGATCCGCAGAAGCCTCTGCTCCTCTCCGTTCGTTCAGGTGCCCGAGCGTCAATGCCGGGGATGATGGACACAGTGCTCAATCTGGGCCTCAACGACGAGACTGTTGCAGGTCTCGCCAGCCGTTCTGGAGATGCGCGTTTTGCCTATGACAGCTACCGGCGCTTCATCCAGATGTATTCCGATGTGGTTCTCGGGGTAGAACACTATCACTTTGAAGACATCCTTGAGGAATTCAAGGAAGAGCAGGGGTACACGCTCGACACCGATCTGAATGCGGATGACTGGAAAAGCGTTGTTTCCAGTTTCAAGGCAAAGGTTGCCGAAGAGTTTGAACAGGCGTTTCCCCAAGATGTGCACGAGCAGCTCTGGGGTGCCGTTGGCGCGGTGTTTTCATCCTGGCAGAATGCCAGGGCAGTCACCTATCGGCGTTTGCATGACATTCCGGCGGAATGGGGCACGGCGGTAAACGTCCAGGCCATGGTTTTCGGCAACATGGGCGACACATCTGCGACCGGTGTTGCCTTCACCCGAAATCCTTCAACCGGTGAGAATGAGTTCTACGGCGAATTTCTGGTCAATGCCCAGGGCGAAGACGTTGTTGCAGGGATACGAACACCGCAAAACATTACAGAAGCTGCCCGCAAGGAAGCTGGCGATAGCACACCTTCCCTCGAAGCATTGATGCCGGAAGCCTTTGCGGAGCTCACCAGAATCTCCCAGGATCTGGAGAAGCATTATCAAGACATGCAGGATCTGGAGTTCACGATCCAGGACGGCAAGCTCTGGATGCTGCAAACCAGGTCAGGCAAACGCACAGCCAAAGCTGCGCTCAAGATTGCCACCGATATGGCCGAAGTGGGCCTTATCGAGAAGGCAGAGGCCGTTTCAAGAATTGATCCGGATTCGCTGGACCAGCTGCTGCACCCAACACTTGACCCTGATGCGGCGCGACATGTGATCGGGTCCGGCCTTCCCGCGTCGCCAGGGGCTGCTTGTGGAGAAATCGTCTTTAACTCCGACGAAGCCGAAAAGCTGAAAGCCATGGGGCACAAGGTGATCCTTGTCCGTATGGAAACCAGCCCTGAGGATATTCACGGCATGCATGCTGCCGAAGGGATCCTGACAACCCGAGGCGGCATGACTTCGCACGCAGCCGTTGTTGCGCGTGGTATGGGCAAGCCGTGCGTCTCCGGGGCTGGCGGGCTGCGCGTGGATCAGGACAAGGGTGAACTGGTCGCTGGTGATCAGACTTTCACAAATGGTGACGTGATTACTCTGGATGGTTCATCAGGCGAAGTGATGAAAGGCGAAGTGCCGACAATCCAGCCGAAACTCTCCGGTGATTTCGGGCGGATCATGGCCTGGGCAGACGAAGTTCGCGCTCTGGGCGTGCGGGCGAATGCCGACACCCCTGCAGATGCCAGGGTTGCCCGCGACTTTGGCGCGGAAGGCATAGGTCTCTGCCGCACAGAGCACATGTTTTTTGAAGCCGACCGGATCGTTGCCGTTCGCGAGATGATCCTGGCCGACAATGAAGAAGAACGCCGTATTGCTCTGGGCAAGCTGTTGCCCATGCAGCGGAGCGACTTCAACGAACTCTTCACGATCATGTCGGGCCTTCCGGTCACCATTCGCCTGCTTGACCCGCCGCTTAATGAATTTCTTCCAAAAACGGATGAAGAAATCAGTGAAGTTGCCGAGGCCATGGGCGTGTCACTGGAGAAAATAAAGGCACGGGTTCAGGAACTGGACGAATTCAACCCGATGCTGGGCCACCGTGGCTGCCGAATCGCGATCAGCTATCCGGAAATTGCAGAAATGCAAGCCCGGGCCATTTTTGAAGCCGCGATAGAAGCCGCGCAAAAGACCGGCCAACCCGTCATGCCTGAAATCATGGTTCCGCTTATTGCAACATCGGCCGAATTTGAGGCGGTCCGGTCAAGCATCACGGCGGTTGCCGAACAAGTACAGGCTGAAACCGGTGAGACGCTGCACTATCTCACGGGGACAATGATCGAGCTCCCCCGAGCCGCCTTGCGCGCCCAGGAGATTGCAGAAACAGCTGAGTTCTTCTCGTTTGGCACCAATGACCTCACCCAGACGACGTTTGGCATCAGTCGGGATGATTCGGCGCGGTTCCTTGGCGAATACACAGCCAAGGGAATTCTTCCCCAGGACCCCTTCGTTAGCATAGATGTGGATGGAGTCGGTGAACTCGTGCGAATCGGCTCTGAGCGGGGCCGTTTGGTTCGCCCTGACCTAAAGCTTGGAATTTGCGGTGAACATGGAGGAGATCCGGCGTCCGTAGCCTTCTGCGACGAAGTTGGCCTGAACTATGTGTCCTGTTCGCCCTACCGCGTGCCAATCGCTCGGTTGGCGGCAGCCCAGGCAGCGGCGAATCGGCAGTCCAGATCAACATGAAGGATGGGGCCAGTTCTCGGCTCGCCCACAGTTTATCCCAATTTTGCCCCATTTCGGTCCCATTTATAGCCGAGTAAAAAGTTCGTATGTTGTCGTTATGGTTAACTTATGCTAAAGGCTCAGTGGGGTAATTAAGGACAGTTAGTAAGTCTGTCTTGAGTGATTACCTCGTGAGTTGTAGCGTGAGTAGGGTGTTTTTGCGGGAGGGCAAAGGGGAGTCCAATCCCCTTTGGCAATTGAAGCTATCGAAGAGATCGCGACACTAGAAACTTTGACGCCTGTGCGTAGCCGTATTGCTGGGGCTCTGCTTTTTGTGATGGCTAGTGTCGTGTTGGTGGTGGGTGTTGCTGTATTCGGCATCTATATGGGCAAGAGCGCAAGCGCTCGAAGCGGGTCCGATGCCGAGTGGGCCGACGTTTCTGAATCAACTGTGACACTGGTCAGCCGGGCGGCTCTTGGAAATGCTCAGGTTAATCTTGAATCTCGAGGTTATTCCTACGAAATCGGCCAACAAGTCACCGCATCACGAAAAGGCGATATGGCGGACAACAGTGTTGTTCATCACCCCTCTTCAATTTTGTTGCGCCCCGCTGTCCTTCCCATGGACAAACCCAGGGTCCTTTCCTCTCACAAGCCGCAATATGCAGTTCTTTCGCCTCCCGCGAAGAAATTGCGGTCCTTGTTCGAGCGTGGAAAAGCGGCCCGGAACAAAGTCAAGGCCAAGCGCCAAGCCAAGATTGCCGAGCATTACTGCATGGCCAAGGCTATATATTTTGAAGCTCGATCCGAGCCGGTTGCCGGGCAGTTGGCCGTGGCAAACGTGGTTTTGAACCGGGTGAAGAGCGACACCTATCCAAATACGATTTGTGGCGTTGTTTATGAGAGCCGTGTGAAGAAGCGGATTGGCGGTTGCCAGTTCTCCTTCACGTGCGACGGAACACACGACCGGCCACGCCCGGGCAAACAATGGAATCTGGCTCGCAAGCTCGCCCACCAGGCAATGTCAAACAGCGCCAAAGCGCGTGTGGTGAACTCATCAGTGCTGCACTACCACGCTGACTATGTGCGCCCGAAGTGGTCCAAGTTCATGCGCCGTCTGACCAAGATTGGCCGCCATATCTTCTATACCGGTACATAGCCAATAGAAGCGTGTAGCTGAAAACGAATTGGGCACTCTTTCAGGAGTGCCCTTTTTTGTTGTTACAACGGTTCGCATGTCAAATGAGTGTGTTACCTTTGACATAATTGCTCCGGGGCAACCGTCTTTAAGACAACAGCAGCGAAAGGAACGCAACATGTTCCAGCTTGACCGGTTTATCGAAGATTGCAAACAAGCCTATGCCGAGGACAACTCCCACAAGGCTGTCCGGGAAGTTATTGCCAAGGCCGTATCTGAGCCAAACGATGTCATCAACGCGCTCGGTGAACCGGTACGAGGAGGCGTCTGCAAGCTCTACCACAGCGACACCCTGACAATCCTGAACGTGCTTTGGGCCCCGCGGATGACCTTGATGCCGCACAATCATGACATGTGGGCCGTCATCTGGGTCTATTGTGGACGGGAAGACAACATCTTCTGGCGCAGATTGTCGGAAGATGCGGACGGCAGGATAGAAGCGGCCGGAGCCAAATCGCTTGCTCCCGGCGACGTTGCGCCCCTCGGGAAGGACATCATCCATTCTGTCACCAACCCGACTGGTGTTATGACGGGCGGTATCCATGTTTATGGCGGCGACTTCTTTGACGCCCACCGCAGTGAATGGGAACTGGAAAGCCTCGCGGAAAAACCGTTCGATTACGAAGGCAACAGGCTCAGATTTGAAGAAGGAAATGTGGCCGCCGGTCTGTAAGGATGGATTGCTGTCAGCTTGCTGCCAATTGAAACACGTTACCTTCCCAGGCATCCGCACCGCGGCCGATTGAGGCCACTGCATCGCTCATCCTCCCGTCGCGACCAAGGTGTTCATCTGCAAGCGCAACCATTAGCCAGTTGGGTGTAGCCGAGGGAGATGCGGCGCGCAATTTCTTTGCAAGCTCGAATTCGTTCTCGTCTGGTGCCAACACGCACCGCGCGATAAAGGCGCCGGCAGTTGAACGGCTAATTCCTGCCCAGCAGTGGATGACCATAGGAGCTGCCTGGTCCCAATTGCGCACGAATTCCACAAAGGTGACGATATCGTTGTTGCCCGGTGGAACGAAACCGTCGCGCGGCACGGAGATGTCGTTGAAGCTGAGCTTGAGATGATTATCGCCTTCCACGGTCTCGAACGTCGGCATTTCATGGTTCGATCCAAGGAAACTCGCAACATGCGATGGCCGAAATTGGCTGACAACATTTCCGACTTTGCTAAGTGAGCTGACGATGATCATAGTGGCCAGTCTAGCTCAATTGTTTGAATTTGGCGATGAAACGCTTGCACGCATCTTCAGCTGCCAGAGGCTTCAGCACAAGCGCATCTTGCGGGAAGCCCTCCAATCCGCGCGGCCGCCCAAAAAAGGTTGCAGCTTCGTCGTGCTCAAACCCGGCCAACTGGGTTGCCTCAAGATATGCGGAAGCCTTATCGGCCCGTTTGATCAATGTTTCGATCTTCTTTGGCAGATCAGCTGGGATGGAATAGCGGACTTGAATTGCAGCCATGAGTTTGGCTTCAAAAGCCTTGTAATCGATGCCCAAAGCCGCCTTGAAAGGCGATATCATATCACCGACTACATATTCCGGCGCATCATGTAGCAAGGCGACCAATCGCCAGCGCCGATCCAGCTTGGGATCAAAGTGTGAGGTCAGGGCCTCAACCAGCACGCTATGTTCTGCGACTGAAAACGCATGCCGCCCTTTCGTCTGGCCGTTCCAGCGCGCAACGCGGGCGAGACCGTGCGCGATGTCCTCAATCTCAATATCGAGCGGTGATGGATCCAAAAGATCAAGACGCCGACCGGACAACATACGCTGCCAGGCCCGAGGCGGCGCGGAGGGTTTGGCGGTCATGTGGTCAACCGTACCCTGGCCGGAGTGGGATCGCGGCAACTGGCGCATGGCAGTGGCAGTCAACCAGATGATCATTGACCATGCCCACTGCCTCCATAAATGCGTAGACGATTGTCGGGCCGCAGAAGCGGAAGCCCCGTTTCTTCAGATCTTTCGAGATGGTTCTGGACAGTTCGGTTTCCGTTGGAAGCTCGGCCAAGATCTTAAACTTGTTCTGGATCGGTTTGCCGTCGCAATAGTCCCAGAGATAGTTTGAGAAACCCTGCTTTTCCTGAATATCCAGCCAGACCTGTGCATTGCTGATGGTTGCCGCAATTTTGGAGCGGTTTCTTACAATTCCCGCGTTTTGCATCAACTCCGCCTGCTTGGCTTCGTCATACCGGGCAATAATTTCAGGATTGAATCCATCAAAGGCTTCGCGAAAAGCATCCCGCTTTTTTAGGATGGTTATCCACGAGAGGCCGGCTTGAAACCCGTCGAGAATCAATTTCTCCCAAAGCGCCCTATCATCATACTCAGGAACACCCCACTCTTCGTCATGATATCTGACATAGATCGGCTCCATGCCGCTCCAGCCGCACCGCACAATGCCGTCATCATGCTCCTTGGTTACCATTTAACCGGACATCTCCGGCATCTCAAAATCACCCCATGGTGGCTTGCTGAAACTCAGGTTCACGCCGCCTGCACTGATTTCTCCGCCCGCGGCAAATGCATCTTCAAGCCGGTCGAGACGAATCAAGGCCAGGCCATCTTCGCCTGCTGCCGATAACACGGAACCGGACACCTTTCCGTCAGTAATGACGTCTTCCCCGCTTGCAAGCTTGTCACCGTGCGCAATAACAATGCGTTTTCGGACTTTCGCTTTGTGGCGCATCCGGGAGACCACTTCCTGGCCCACATAGCAGCCTTTTGTAGCACTGAAGCCATTGACTTGATCGAAATTGGCTTCATGGGGGAAAAGTTCGCCAGATCCGATGTCTGCATCTGTATCCGCAAGGCCGAGGGAGATCCGGTGGCGCTCGTAGGCATCTACGCCCGCATCGACCAATCCATCCAATTCTGCCGCCGTCGCCATCGTGCGATGGCCAACCTCGTTTACGCGAGGGTCAGAGTAGGCATGTCCCGGCAATTCTGCGCCGTCCCAACCGGCCGCAACCTTCAATTCTTCTGACAAGTCAGCAATATCAACCTTCGCCCGCAGTTTGTAGAAGGTGAGCCGCTTTACGAAGTCCGGCTTTTGCAAGGTTGAACAATCCACCAGGTAACGATCGCCGTCTTTCAGAAGGAAGAAATCGAAGAGAATTTTTCCCTGCGGCGTGAGCAACGCACCATACGAAGGCGAACTGGAATTCACCTGATCCACATCGGCGGTGATCAATCCGTTCAAAAATGTACCTGCTTCCTCACCCGAGATAGAAATCACGGAACGTGTAGGTAAAAGCGCAAAACTAGGCATCTGTGCAAAGGTCTCCTCACCAGCTTGCATCGGTCCCTAGACTTACGTAAGCCGAAGGCAATCTTCAAGGAGAAGCAGACTATGCCCACTTACGATCTCATCCTGAAAAACGGCACTGTGGTGAACCATGATGGAGTCGGGGCCAGGGACATTGCCGTTCGCGACGGGCGGACCGCAGATCTGGGCGCGTTTGGGCATGAACAGGCCGGCGAAACTATCGATTGCACCGGGCTACACGTGCTGCCCGGGGTGATCGACACGCAAGTGCATTTCCGGGAACCTGGCGGCGAGCACAAGGAAGATCTTGAGACGGGCGGTCGGGCTGCTGTTGCTGGCGGCGTGACGGCGGTGTTCGAGATGCCAAACACAAATCCGCTTACTATTACCGCTGAGGCCCACGCGGACAAAATCAAGCGCGCACATCACCGGATGCCCTGTGATTTCGCTTTCTTCATTGGCGGAACGCGCGAAAATGCTGACGATCTGCTGGAGCTTGAACGGCTCCCGGGCTGCCCCGGGGTCAAAGTGTTCATGGGCTCTTCAACCGGTTCTTTGCTGGTTGATGACGATGAAGGCGTGGCAAAAGTGCTCTCAAACACAAGGCGGCGCGCTGCCTTTCATTCCGAAGACGAGTTCCGCCTGAATGACCGCGAAGGTGAGCGGGTGGAGGGCGATCCTTCCAGCCATCCTGTGTGGCGGGACACGCAAGCAGCCGTGCAATGCACCGAACGGCTCCTCCGCATCGCCCGGCAAACGGGTGCGCGCGTTCACGTATTGCACATCTCAACAGCGGACGAAATGCCTCTCCTGGAGGCAAACAAGGACGTGGCGACGGTTGAGACGACACCACAGCATTTGTCTTTGAACGGGACAGAAGCTTACGCCAGGCTCGGCACATTGGCACAGATGAACCCGCCGCTGCGGGACGAACATCACCGGCAGGGGATCTGGTGGGGTCTAAATTCCGGCGTTGTTGACGTGCTAGGATCTGATCATGCACCGCACACGCTTGAAGAAAAGGCACAAGCCTACCCCGCCTCCCCATCAGGCATGCCTGGTGTTCAAACTCTTGTTCCGATCATGCTCGACCACGTGAATGCCGGACGATTGTCGATTGAACGATTCGTCGACCTGACCAGTCATGGCCCCTCACGCATTTTCCAGATCGCACGAAAGGGACGAATTGTTGCGGGCTATGATGCCGATTTCACGATTGTGGACATGAAAGCCAAACGCACGATCAGCAATGACTGGATCGAAAGCCGCTGCAAGTGGACACCGTTCGACGGCCAGGAAGTGACTGGCTGGGCGCAGGGCACAGTCATCCGCGGGCGCCGGGTCATGTGGGATGGAGAAATTGCAGAACCTGCTGGCGGTGAGGCCGTCCAGTTCTGTGAAACGGTGGCGCGCGGCTAAGCCTTACTGCGTGGTGCGGTTAACTGTGAATTCGCCAATGCGGATGCGTTCCGGGAGGCCCTCAGTCATTTTGGCGACCGGCTCTTCGCCATACGTGTCGACCATGTCTGAGAGGGCTGCAAACATTGCTGCGGTCGCGAGATTATCCGGATCAACGCCGTCATAGACAGCTTCTTCCCATGCATCCAGGAGATAACGGAGTGCCGCCTGTCTCTCATCGGAGACTGGTGAGGAAATGCCGCTGAAATTTGGCGACTTGTGCATACAAAACACCCCATCAAATGTGCTATGCACCGGGCTGTCCGGCGGGTAAGCAGCGTCCTTTAAGGATTGTTTTACCACGCACACCGATGAGCGCACCTGATCCTTGAGGAAAAGGTTAACATGTGCAGAGGCGCTCCATATAAACCTGAAAACCCGCAGATTTGCGCCTATTTTTGAATCTTGATGCCCGGATGAAAAGCATTTACGACGAAGGCAAACGTAATATCGTAGACCATATCCTTCAGCCCATCTGTCGTTTTTTTCTGGACGACGATGTTGCCCACATCCCGGCCTTCTGCAATGTCCCGGGAATCCAGCGCCGAATTCTGACCTTTGGTCCAGGTGAACACAAAATCACCCACTTCCATCCGCTCTAATTTGGCCAGGAGCGCAAGTGAAAGTGCCTTTGGTTTGCCATCAGCCAAGTAAGAAACAACGCGCGCCATTGGCTCGATCCCTTCCGGCATTTCACCGCGGTAAAGGAATGGCCGGCTGGCTGAGTCATAACCTGCGTAAGGATTATGTCCGTAGGCTCGCAGGCCTGGATTGTTGGGGACGAGCACTTCGCCTTTGGGAAAACGGGCCTTGAAGTTCGCGAATGATTCAAGGCGCGCCGGGATGGTCTTCAACTTCACGCCAGTCATTTCACCGACGATGCCCATGCCAATGAATTGCTGCCACCAGCTTTCGGTTTGCCGGTCGTACATGACAAGATCAGAATTTCTCAGTTTACCCGTTGTTCCAAAACTCAAGACCCGTCCTGCCACGGTTCGCTCAAACACAATGGCGGAATTACACAGCGGGCAATAGGTTACCGCCACGGGTACATCGCCAATCTTGTCATTGACGATTTCGTGCCAAGTCATCATTTGCAAGGGATAAGCGCGGGCAATACCGTTCAGTTCAAACCCGATGACCGGCTCAGTATCCTGAACATTCTTGATGTCAGTGATCGGGGCAAATTTTGGCTGATCAATGGGCGGGATAACATCCTTGCCAATTCCGCCAGACACGATGTCGCCAAGATCGATGGACGTTTGGCTGAATTCGGTCTTCCAGCCTTCCCGTTTCCAACGATCCGGATTGGCGGCAACTGAGGAAATGGCCAACCCTAGAGAGGCCAAAGCAACGATGAGTGTATTGAGATTTTTCATAATGACTGGAATTTGCCGTCAATTCTCCGGCATTTCCAGTCAAGGATATGTCATCAAACCGGCTGCCGGCTCATCATTCTGACAAGATCGGCGGTACCGTCTGTCATTTGCAAATCGTCCAGCGCGTAGGCAGACCGCCACATTACGTCTGCAGCATCATCGCCCGCTATCGCGTTACCTGTCTGCCAGGCGGCCTTGAACACCGCGATCACGTAGTGCGCTTCGACAATGCCGTCGTCGTCGCGCTGAATGATATCCAGCCAGGCATCCACACTGTGGATTGCCGCTGTTATCCTTGTCTCCTCGCGGAGCTCTCGCGCTGCCGCTTCCTCCAGACGCTCGCCGAGCTCTACGCGGCCACCGGGAAGCGACCACAAGCCCTCACTTGGCTGCTGCCCCCGCTTCACTAAAAGCACTTCACCTTTGCGCCAAACAGCGACACTGACACCAAGGACGGGAGATTGTGTTTCGGGACTCATCAAAATGGACCTGATTTGCTATTATCAGAGGAGACAAACTGGAAGATTTACCATGTGCGGACTTTACAACCTTTCGCACACCTCGGACGAGGTTGCAGCCTATTTTGACTATGGCGAAGACGTGCAGTTTCCGCCACGCGACTATGTGGCGCCGGGCCAGCCTGCAGCGATCGTGCGCCGGGAGGAAAGCGACAAAACCGGCGTATCCCATTTCGCCCTGGTGCGATGGGGCTTCGTGCCCTCCTGGGCCAAAGAGGTCAAACCTGGTAAACCGCTCATTAACGCAAGGTCCGAGACTATTATGGAGAAGCCTTCGTTCCGCAATGCTTACAAGCGGCGGCGGTGTCTGGTGCCTGCGTCAGGCTTTTACGAGTGGTTAGGCGATGTTCCGGGGTGCAAGCAACCCTACTATGTGCCTCGGGCGGATGGAGACGTTGTTGCCTTTGCCGGCATCTGGGAACACTGGATGGGTCCGGACGGCTCAGAACTGGAAAGCATGGCAATCATCACGACTGTAGCGAACGAAACGCTTGCCCCGATCCATCACCGGATGCCGGTCGTGATTGAACGGGACTGTTTTGATCTTTGGCTGGATGAAGATCAAAACCCGGCCAACCTGATGAAGCCTGCGCCAAATGACTTGTTTGCACCAGAACCAACAGAAATGAGGCGCGCAAGTGCGCCTGAAAAGCCTCAGAAACCGAAGAAAGAAACTGACCAGCTCAGTCTGTTTTGAAAGCGGTAATATGAGGCTGGACCAGGCATTGGTTGAGCGGGGGCTCTTAAGCAGCCGCTCGCGCGCAAAAGACGCTATTGAAAGAGGGCATGTTACGGTTGATGGCCGCCCTGCAAGCAAACCCGGTCAGAAAGTCGACGCTGCAAGCGTCCTGGGTTTGACACAAGACACCAATCCATATGTTTCCCGCGCGGGCCTCAAACTTGCGCATGCACTGTCGCATTTCTCCCCTGACGTGAGTGGGGTCGTTGCCCTGGACATTGGAGCGTCCACAGGTGGTTTCACGCAAGTTTTGCTGGAGAATGGTGCGGCCAAGGTCTTCGCAATCGATGTTGGACACGGCCAGCTGCACGAGCAGATTCGGCAAGACGAACGAGTGGTCAATCTGGAGGGCTTGAATGCGCGTGAGTGGGGCACCAAGAATGTCGATGCGAAATTGACACTGTCGTCAGCGATGTGAGTTTCATCTCGCTCAAGCTCGCACTCCCCCCTGCCCTGGCGCTTGCCCGGTCCGGTTGCTGGCTGCTAGCACTGATTAAACCACAGTTTGAAGCAGGCCGCGACGCCATCGGCAAAGGCGGCATTGTCCGGGACAAAGCTATTCGCGCGCGGGTCTGCGGCGACATTCAGAACTGGCTGGAGAGCAAGATGGATTGGCGCGTCATCGGACTGATCCCCTCATCGATCCAGGACAGCGATGGCAATGTGGAATTTATTGTCGCGGCGCGAAAGCCTTGAAAGACGATTTTGCGTTCCATCAGATCGCGTTCCGCAAGAAGCTCTGCGAAAGCATTGACGCGCTGCAAGCCGATCTGGATGACTGGCTGCATCGCGACAATACCGAACGCCCTCGTCAGGGCAAGATGCGGTGCGGCAGAACACCCATCGAAACCATGATCGACGGGAAAGAAATCCGGCAGGAAAAGTTCGTGAACTGAACCTGACCTGACAGACGCCGTCAGAAAAACGGCCAACTGTCAGATCGCATCCGAACCGCTACACCTTATCTGTAGTGGCTCAGTTCGGCTCCTGGATCGCCCCTTGTCGCGCTTCATCGGCTCACCGGGTCAGAGATCGAACAGCATGACATCCGTATCGATGAGGAATGACCACGTTTCGTCGTCAGCCGCGAAACTCCGGTACTCCTCTCCGCCGACATTGGCACGGTCCCCTTCGGTAAAGTCGTCCATGTCGAAGCGCAGCGTGTCCTGACTACCGCCCTCGATCCGGACCGGCGTCGCCGGATCGCCATTGCCCGCAAAGACAAAACTGTCCGGGATGGTCAGATCCGTACCGCCGTCACCGGAGCCGTCCCCGCCCAGCTGAACCACCTCCAGCCCGGCATGGTCTGGAAACGCGCCGCTGAAATCGATCCCGCCGTCATACCGGACCTGGTCCAGATCTGCCGTCATTGTCGGTGTCTGTATCCCACCGCACCACGCTGTCCCCGTCGTGGTGCGCGACCCGGTCGGTGTCGCCGTCACTGTCGTCGTCGAAATCGGTCCGGATCAGATTGAAGCTCGCATCGCGCGTGTAGATCTCTCTCCGGTCGGCCGTGCCGTCCGCATCGTCGTCGAAATCGGTCCCGATCCGTTCGCCTTCCCCATCGAATATCTCGATCTCAATCCGGTCGACAGTACCGTCCGCGTTGTCGTCGAAATCGGTCCGGATCAGATTGAAGCTCGCATCCAGCGTGTAGCTCTCTCTCCGGTCGGCCGTGCCGTCCGCATCGTCGTCGAAATCGGTCCCGATCCGTACGTCTTCCCCATCGAATATCTCGATCTCAATCCGGTCGACAGTACCGTCCGCGTCGTCGTCAAAGTCGGTCTGCTCCATTCTCTGGTTCGCACTGATGGTGCTGGCCTCGGTCCGGTCGACAGTGCCGTCACCATCGTCGTCGAACTCTCTCCGGTCGAACCTGCCGTCCCCGTTGGTGTCGAACAAGGTTCGGATCAGGTTGCCGCCCGAATTATAAAAGTAGACCTCGGTCCGGTCGATGGTGCCGTCATTATCGTCGTCGAACTCGGTCCGATTCACCCTGCCGCCCGAATCATACGTGTAGGTCTCGATCCGGTCGGTGTCGCCGTCATTGTCGTCATCCAGGTCGGTCCGGATCCGGTTGCCGCCCTCGTCGAGCGTGTAGGCTCGATCCGGTCGGTGTTGCCGTCATTATCCGGTCGGTGTCGCCGTCATTATCGTCGTCGAAATCGGTCCGATCCGGTTGCGGCTATCGTCATATGAGTAGGTCTCGATCCGGTCGAAATTGTAATCCCCGTCGGTGTCGAACCCGGCCCGGTCGATGGTGCCGTCATTGTCGTCATCCAGGTCGGTCCGGATCCGGTTGCCGCCCTCGTCGAGCGTGTAGATCTCGATCCGGTCGGTGTCGCCGTCATTATCGTCGTCGAAATCGGTCCGTATCCGGTTGCGACTATCGTCATATGAGTAGGTCTCGATCCGGTCGGCTGTGCCGTCCGCGTCGTCATCGAAACGGGTCCGGAACAGATTGCCTCGCATACCATACTGGTAGGCCTCGATCCGGTCGAAATTGTAATCCCCGTTATCGTGGAACCCGGCCCGGTCGATGATGCCGTCATTGTCGTCATCCAGGTCGGTCCGGATCCGGGTGCCCGCCGCGTCGTAAATGTAGGTCTCGCGCCGGTCGATGCTGCCGTCCGCGTCGTCGTCGAACCCGCTCCGTTCGATCCTGCCGTCCCCGGTGTCGTCGAACCAGGTCCGTTCGATGACGCCGTCTCCGTCGGCGTCGAACCCGATCCGGTCAATGCTGCCGTCTCCGTCGTCGTCGAAATCGGTCCGGGTCCGGGTGCCCGTCGCATCGAGCGTGTACCGCTCGCTCCGGTCATAGGTGCCGTCATTGTCGTCGTCGAAATCGGTCCGGGTCCGGGTGCCGCCCCCGTCGAGCGTGTAAGCCTCACTCCGGTCGATGATGTCGTCCGCGTTGTCGTTGAATTGGGTCCGGATCACCCTGCCGTTCGCGTCATGAGAGTAGTACTCGCTCCGGTCGGGGATGAGGGCGCCGTCATCGTCGTCATCGAAATCGGTCTGGATCACCCTGCCGTCCCCGTTATATCGTGTAGAACTCGTTCCGGTCGATGGTGCCGTCCGCGTCATCGTCGAACTCGGTCCGGAACAGCCTGCCGACCGAGTTGTAAGAGTAGGCCTCGATCCGGTCGACGTTCCCGTCCGCGTCATCGTCGAAATCGGTCCGGGTGCCGTCCCCGTCGAGAGTGTAGGCCTCGATCCGGTCGACGTTCCCGTCCGCGTCATCGTCGAACACGATCCGGTCGGTGTCGCCGTCATTGTCGTCGTCGAACCGGGTTTCGATCCGGGTGCCGCCCTCGTCGAGCGTGTAACGCTCGCTCCGGTCAACGGTGCCGTCATTGTCATCGTCGAACCGGGTTTCGATCCGGGTGCCGCCCTCGTCGAGCGTAAGCGTAACGCTCGCTCCGGTCAACGGTGCCGTCATTGTCATCGTCGAACCGGGTGTCGATCCGGGTGCCGCCCTTGTCGAGCTTGTACATCTCGCTCCGGTCATGGGTGCCGTCCGCGTCGTCGTCGAATTGGGTCCGGGACAGGTTGCCATTCACGTACGCGTAGTTCTCACTCCGGTCAACGGTGCCGTCTGCGTTGTCGTCGAAATCGATCCGGAAAAACCTCCCGCTATCATAATACTCATAGGCCTCGATCCGGTCGAAATTGTAATCCCCGTCGGTGTCGAACCCGGCCCGGTCGATGGTGCCGTCATTGTCGTCGTCCAGGTCGGTCCGTATCCGGGTGCCTGCCGCGTCATAAATGAAGGTCTCGGTCCGGTCGATGGCGCCGTCCGCGTCGTCGTCGAACCCGGCCCGTTCGATCCTGAAGTCCCCGTCGTCGTCGAACCAGATCAGCTCATTGATGCCGTCCCCGTCTTTGTCGAACCCGTACCGGTCGGTTGTGCCGTCCGCGTCGTCATCGAACTCGGTCCGGGACCGGATGAAGCGCGAACCATATTCGTACGTCTCGATCCGGTCGATGCTCCTGTCCGCGTTGTCGTCGAACTCGGTCCGGATCACCCTGCCGTGCGCATCGCGCGTGTAGTTCTCGCTCCGGTCGAGATTGAAATCCCCCGCGTCGTAGAAACGGGTCCGGATCACCTCGCCGTTTGCATCGCGCGTGTAGACCTCGGTGCGCTGATGGTTGCCGTTCGCGTCGTTGAAATCGGTCACGAGCAAGCGGCCCGACGAGCCGCCATACCCGTAGCCCTCGCTCCGGTCGGTTGTGCCGTCATTGTCGTCGTCGAAATTGGTCCGGACCAGCACGTCCTGGAAATTATACTCGAGTATCTCGGTGCGGTCGACGTTCCCGTCCGCGTCGTCGTCGACATCGGTCCGGGTCAGCTTGCTACTATCGTCATAGTTGTAGGTCTCGATCCGGTCGATGCTGCCGTCCGCGTCGTCGTCGAAACGGGTCCGGAACAGGTTGCCTCGCCCACCATACTCATAGGTCTCGATCCGCTCATTGGCGCCGTCATTGTCGTCGTCGAAACGGGTCTGGTTGATGGTGCCGTTCGCGTTATACGTGTAAGTCTCGGTCCACTCGAAATTGTAATCCCCGTCGACGTCGAACCCGGCCCGGTCGATCCTGCCGTTATTGTTGTTGTCCAGATCGGTTCGGATCCGGGTGCCCGCCGCGTCATAAATGAAGGTCCTGGTCCGGTCAACGGTGCCGTCCCCATCGTCGTCGAACCCGGCCCGTTCGATTCTGAAGTCCCCGTCGTCGTCGAACCAGATCACCTCATTGATGCCGTCCCCGTCTTTGTCGAACCCGTACCGGTCGATGGTGCCGTCCGCGTCGTCGTCGAACCCGGTCCGGATCCGGTTGCCGCTCTCGTCGAGCGTGTAACGCTCGCTCCGGTCAACGGTGCCGTCATTGTCATCGTCGAACCCGGCCCGGTCGACGGTGCCGTCATTATCGTCGTCAAAGTCGGTCCGGATCAGCCTGTTGTTCCCGTCATAGCTGTAGGTCGCGCTCCGGTCGGTGTCGCCGTCATTATCGTCGTCGAAATCGGTCCGTATCCGGTTGCGACTATCGTCATATGAGTAGGTCTCGCTCCGGGTCAGCCTGTTGTTCCCGACATAGCTGTAGAACTCGCTTCGGTCGATGAAGCCGTCATTGTTGTCGTTGAATTGGATCCGGATCAGCCTGTTGTTCTCGTCATGGCTGTAGGTCTCGACCCGCTCAATGATGCCGTCCGCACCGTCGTCGAACTCGGCCCAGGCCAGCCTGCCGTTCGCATCATAGTAATAGAGTTCACTCCGCTCGGTGATGCCGTCATTGTCGTCGTCGAAATTGGTCCGGTTCCGGTAGCCGCTCGCATTGAACGTGTAACGCTCGATCCGGTCGGTGGTGCCGTCCCCGTCATCGTCGAAATCGGTCCGGGTCAGGTTGCCGTCGCCATTGAACGTGTAACGCTCGCTCCGGTCGGCGGTGCCGTCATTGTCGTCGTCGAACCCGGTCCGGGTCAGGTTGCCGGACTCATTATAAGAATAGGTTTCAGCCCGGTCGACCGTGCCGTCCCCGTCATCGTCGAAACGGGTCCGGAACAGGTTGCCCCGCGCACCATACTGATAGGTCTCGCTCCGGTCGATGGTACCGTCCCCATCGTCGTCGAACCCGGTCCGGTCGATCGTGCCGTCATTATCGTCGTCGAAATCGATTCGGGTCAGCCTGCCCTCATCATCAAATATGGCGTGCCCGATCCGGTCGATGGTGCCGTCATCGTTGTCGTCGAACCCGATCCGGTCGGCGGTGCCGTCATTATCGTCGTCAAGGTCGGTCCGGATCAGCCTGTTGTTCTCGTCATAGCTGTTGGTCTCGCTCCGGTCGGCGGTGCCGTCCGCGTCGTCATCGAAACGGGTCCGGAACAGATTGCCTCGCATACCATACTGGTAGGCCTCGATCCGGTCGGCGGTGCCGTCATTATCGTCGTCAAAGTCGGTCCGGATCAGCCTGTCGGTCTCGTCATAGCTGTTGGTCTCGCTCCGGTCGGCGGTGCCGTCCGCGTCGTCATCGAAACGGGTCCGGAACAGGTTGCCCCGCGCACCATACTGATAGGTCTCGATCCGGTCGAAATTGTAACCCCCGTTATCGTGGAACCCGGTCCGGTCGATGATGCCGTCATTGTCGTCATCCAGGTCGGTCCGGGTCCGGGTGCCCGCCGCGTCGTAAATGTAGGTCGCGGTCCGGTCGGTTGTGCCGTCATTGTCGTCGTCGAAGTCCCTCCGGGTCACGCGCCGGTTGCCGTCGCCATCGAACGTGTAGCGATCGATCCGGTCCACGGTACCGTCATCGTCCGCATCCAGTTCCACCCGCTCAATGCGACCGTCCGCATTCAGGTAGGCCGTCCGGTCGATGCTGCCGTCGCCGTCGGTGTCGAACTCTCTCCGGTCGATGCTGCCGTCGTCGTCGTCGTCGAAGTCCCTCCGGGTCACGCGCCGGTTGCCGTCGCCATCAGACGTGTAGTGATTGATCCGGTCCACGGTACCGTCATCGTCCGCATCCAGTTCCACCCGCTCCAGGCGACCGTCCGCATTCAGGTAGGCCCTCCGGTCGATGGTGCCGTCGCCGTCGGTGTCGAACTCTCTCCGGTCGATGGTGCCGTCATCGTCGTCGTCGAAGTCAATCCGGGTCAGGCGCCGGTTGCCGTCGCCATCGAACGTGTAGCGATCGATCCGGTCCACGGTGCCGTCATCGTCCGCATCCAGGTCCACCCGCTCCCAGCGACCGTCCGCATTCAGGTAGGCCCTCCGGTCGATGGTGCCATCCGCGTCGTCGTCGAAAGCGGTCCGGGTCCGGTTACCGGCATCGTCAAACGTGTAGTGGTTGATCCGGTCGATGGTGCCGTCATCGTCGTCGTCGAAGTCAATCCGGGTCAGGCTCCGCTTGCCGTCGCCATCATACGTGTAGTGATTGATCCGGTCCACGGCACCGTCATCGTCCGCATCCCGTTCCACCCGCTCAATGCGACCGTCCGCATTCTGGTAGACCCTCCGGTCGATGGTGCCGTCATCGTCGTCGTCGGAGTCAATCCGGGTCAGGCGCCGGTTGCCGTCGCCATCGAACGTGTAGTGATCGATCCGGTTTATGGTGCCGTCATCGTCCCAATCCAGGTCCATCCGCTCAATGCGACCGTCCGCATTCAGGTAGACCCTCCGGTTTATGGTGCCGTCGCCGTCGGTGTCGAACTCTCTCCGGTCGATGCTGCCGTCATCGTCGTCGTCGGAGTCCCTCCGGGTCAGGCGCCGGTTGCCGTCGCCATCGAACGTGTAGTGATCGATCCGGTTTATGGTGCCGTCATCGTCCCAATCCAGGTCCATCCGCTCAATGCGACCGTCCGCATTCAGGTAGACCCTCCGGTTTATGGTGCCGTCGCCGTCGGTGTCGAACTCTCTCCGGTCGATGGTGCCGTCATCGTCGTCGTCGAAGTCAATCCGGGTCAGGCGCCGGTTGCCGTCGCCATCGAACGTGTAGTGATTGATCCGGTCCACGGTCCCGTCATCGTCCGCATCCAGGTCCATCCGCTCAATGCGACCGTCCGCATTCAGGTAGACCCTCCGGTCGATGGTGCCGTCGCCGTCGGTGTCGATCTCTCTCCGGTCGATGGTGCCGTCATTGTCGTCGTCAAAGTCTCTCCGGGTTTCTGTTGCCATGATCTGTTCCTGAATTTTCCAAAGTGGGGCGTTATCTGACTGCGCCGGGAAATCACATGATTTTGGCTGGTGAGCAAGTTACTTTACCTTGAGCGCCTGAGTGCAGAGGGTAACATGAACGCAGGGTATTGTCACCCGATATTTTGCTCTTTGACGGACGCCCCACGGGCCGGGTCAATCGGTGCGCCCTCTTCTCCCGCAGGACGCCATTTGCGGGCCGCCGTATGGCGTGGAAACAGCCAGCCTCTTCGAGCCGCTCATGGAGGTGGAGGGCGGGGAGCGCATCGGCGGCATCCGCCCGGAAGAAGCGCATGAGGTCGCGCCTGGCAGACCGGGCGATCACCGGGTCGAGGATGTCGCGCCAGCCATCGGCACGGTGGACGTTGCCGTTGCGCAGGGCGCAGCGGTCCAGCAGGCCGAACCGGTTGAACAGGAAGTGCGGGTGAGAGCAGGTGCAGTCGAAATGCCCGTTCCATGCGGACCCTTCCTGATCGCCATGGATGGGGCTGACGGAGCTGTCCATGTCCAGCACGATAGACTTGAGACCTTTGTGCGGTCGTGGAGCCGGTCGAGACGTGAATGAACGGGCGAATTTATATCGCCCGTCCACATTTCAAAACGGGATTTGCCGGTCAGCTTGCTGCGTCGAAGATTTCTGCGACACGCTCCCAGTTCACAAGATTGTCCACGAATGCTTCGAGGTAATCCGGGCGGCGATTGCGATAGTCGATGTAGTAGGAATGTTCCCACACATCACAACCAAGCAATGCGGTGCCACTGCCAAGTGCGATCGGGTTGACACCGTTTGCTGTCTTCTGCACTTCCAGTTTCCCGTCATTGCCCAGCATCAGCCAACACCAACCTGAACCGAATTGGGTCACGCCGGCTTGCACGAAAGCATTCCGGAAATCTGCAACACTACCGAAATCTTCGTTGATCTTTGCTTCCAGGTCACCCGGAATGGCGCCACCGCCATTGGGCTTCATCCACTGCCAGAATTCCACATGATTCCAGTGCTGGCTGGCATTGTTGAATAGGCCACCGCCTGCGCCGCCATTGTAGGATGCCGCAACGATTTTCTCGAGCGACTCGCCTTTTAGATCAGACTCTCCCAACAGCTTGTTGCCGTTCGTCACATAAGCGTTATGGTGCTTGTCATGATGAAACTCCAGGGTCTCAGCCGACATGTAAGGGCCAAGACTATCGTAGGCGTAAGGCAATTCAGGAAGTTCGAAGGCCATAATAATTCCTTTCAGGGTCTAGCGTGGGAAAAACAAGTCTTTACGCGGGCTTGTTGCTTTTGCTTCGTAGCTGGCATATTTAGGACCTGACATTCGTTGGTTCGTTGCATATAGACAGGATAGCCGTCTGTGTCCATGGGTGCGTAACTATGCCCAAAGTCATTTTGATCATTTGCTCTGCTGTCGTACTGATTCAGCTCATCAAACCGTTGGGGTGGCCAGGGCTCAAGCGGCGGGAGGATGCATGGAAACTTGTCGTCTTTGGCGCAGCAGCAAGTGTCTTGTCCGTTGCGATTCTGTCATTAATAGAAAAGGCGCTGACGTAAGACCGGTACCGCAAAACTATCCTGCGACAGCCCTTATTCGGTATCGATCAATTCCGTGTCGGCAATTTCGATTCCGAAGCCGGAAAGCCCCACGTAAGTCCGGTCGCGCGATGCCAATAACTTGATGGATTTCACCTCGAGATCACGCAGGATCTGCGCGCCCAGGCCGATATCGCGCCAAACCTGTTCCCGGGCACGATTGGAAGCTGTGTCTTCGTCATCGATTTCGTCGCTCAAGCGAGCCGCGGGCACACCGGCTGCCCCAACGCGCAAATAGATCAGAACACCTTTGCCTTCCCGTTCGAACCAGTCGTACATGCGCTCCAGCGTGGAGCGATCACCGAGGGCATCCTTGATCACATCTTCCCGGTGCAATCGAGCAGGAACCGCCTCTCCATCGGCAATATCCCCAAAGACCACCGCAAGATGTTCGATGGAATCGAAAGGTGTCGTGTAGGCAATGGCCTTTGCCGTCCCAATACGGGTTTTGATATCAAAAGTCGAGACTTCCTCGACCAGCCGCTCGCGAGATTGTCGGTAACTGATCAGGTCAGCAACTGATATGATTTTCAGCCTGTGACTGCGTGCAAATCCGAAGACCTGCTCACCTTTCTTGACAGTCCCATCGTCATTGACCAGTTCGGCAATTACGCCCACTGGCGGAAGTTTGGCCAGCCTCGACAGATCAACCGCCGCCTCTGTGTGACCGGAACGCATGAGGACCCCGCCACGCTTAGCTATCAAAGGAAACATGTGGCCTGGCCGAACGAAATCATCGGCCTGAATATTTCCATTCGCAAGCGCACGCGCCGTGTTCGTGCGTTCAGCCGCAGAAATTCCCGTAGTCAAGTCGCCTTTGTAATCAACAGACACCGTGAAAGCCGTGCTCATTGGCGCATCGTTATCGGCCACCATGGGCATCAGGTTGAGCCGCCGGGCTTCCCCGCGCGGCATCGGTACGCAGACGATGCCCGCCGTATGCCGCACGATGAAGCCCATTTGTTCCGGCGTAACCTTGGCGGCTGAGACGATGAGGTCTCCCTCGTTTTCCCTGTCGTCGTCGTCTACAACGACGACCATTTCGCCGGCGGCAATAGCGGCTACGGCGTCTTCGACTGGATCAAGTTGAGAATCGTTTGCTGCATTCATGGAGACAGGCTCTGAGTTTCAGGGCGAACGTTTAAGCATGGGTCAGAAGCCCCGTCAAACAAAAGCCGGGACCAAATGGTCCCGGCTCCAAATTCTTGAATGAGGATCGTTGATTTAGGCGAAGCCACCATTCTGCGCCGCCACCATGCAGAACAGCATGGGGATCGATAGCAGAGTGTTCGTTCGCGAAAAGAGCATTGCGGTCTTGGCGGCAGCGGCTTTTTCGTCAGCACCAACTTCCATCATTCCGAGTGCCTTTTGCTGGTTCGGCCAAATCACAAACCAGACATTGAACCACATGACGATACCAAGCCACATGCCAATGCCGATCGGTGTGCTTGCACCACTATCCGTCAGGCCCAGAGTCAAGGCTTCCACAAGGTAACCGTTCATGGCCGCAAGGATGATGCCGGTCACGATTGTTGCCATGGCGCCCCAGCGGAACCACCAAAGCGCAGCCGGTGCGATTACCTTGCCGATGGCAGGCTTCTGGTCATCGGGAATATTGGGCATGTTGGGGATCTGAACGAAGTTGAAATACCATAACAGTCCGATCCACATCACGCCACTCAACACATGAAGCCAGCGGAAGAGGAACGCGAACCACGCCTGGTCCAGTCCAAAGCCAGCGCCGGTTAACGCTCTGACCAGGATAAAGATAACAAACGTCAGGGCGATGCCCGTCACGACTGTCTTTTGCAAGTTTGAAAGAATGCCGCTCATTGAAGTCTCCTGTTCCCTCTCGACGCAGCCAGCTGGGTCTCACCCCACAATGCTGCGACATTAAGTCCTTATTACCTCTAACTCCGACCAAGCGCAACCGAACAGAAGAGGCAGGCGTCAGCGTCAGGTCTCAACGACTCCAACGTAGGGAAGCTCCCGAAATGAGTGGGCCATGTCCATGCCGTACCCGACAACAAATAAGTCCGGCGTGCTGAAACCCAGAAAATCTGCATTTACGTCGACCGCACGTTTGCCAGGCTTGTCCAGAAACACACATGTCATCACCTCCGCAGCACCCCGGGCAACGATCAGATCTTTGGCAAATGCGATGGTGCGGCCAGATTCCAGAATGTCGTCGATGAGAATAACCGGACGATCACGCACCGAAGATTCGATATCCCGCAATATCTGAACCTGACCCGAAGACTCCAGATTACGTCCATAGCTGGACAGCATCATGAAATCCATCTCCAGCCTTACATTCTGTTTATGGAGCGAGCGCAAAAGATCGGCTGCAAAAATGAAGCTGCCCTTCAGGACGGAAACAATCAGAAGTTTCTGAAAATCCCTGGCTGCAATTTCCTTGGTGATCGCCTCGACGCGTTCGGCAATTTCCTGTTCGCTGTACAACACCCGAATTGTGTGCCCGTCCAGCCTGCGTATTTCGCCCGAATTCATTGATTTTCCCTACTCACCACGCCCCGGTTAGAGCAGCACATCCTCTACGCGGGCTGATCGATGAAAGCAATGCAATGTACAATCCGTCAGTTCTTACGCGCTGTCACGCGGACCCCGCCCAGTTTACCACTTTCAAAAAGCAGGGACACCGAGTCGTAGAATGCACTCAGACTGTTGAACACAGCTTCACCGTGCACGGACACATGCCGTTCCTTGTTGGCCTGCCAGGCAGATACTCTATCCGCCACATAGGGTCTCCAGCGTTGGGTCTGATCGGCAAAGACAATGTCGGAAAAGCCAGCACCAGCCAGATTTGCACAATAGTCCTCGCGCAGATGGACAGATTGCCCATACAACATCCCTTTGAGATGGCGTGTTTCGCTCTCGTCAAAATCCTGATGGCGAAAAAGGTCTTCCGCACAGAGCAGCCCGCCCGGCTTCAGGAGATCCATACAACGGGCGAACAGCGCCGGCTGGTTGGGGATATGATAAAAACAAAGCCAGCTCACCACTGTATCGTACGCCCCGAAATCAAACTCGTAGCCAAGAACGTCGGCACAGACGTGGCGCACCTGTTTGTCCATTCCAACCCGGGCTGTCAGGTTGACAGCAAGCGCATTGAGATCTGGCTGTAGTTCAATAGCGGTGACCTGACACCCGGTCTTGTAGGCCAGATATCGCGAAGGTCCGCCAATCCCGGAACCGATTTCCAAAACGTTGCTGGCCGGTTTGATACCGGCCAGTTCGATTGCTTCGTCGACGGCATCTGTTCCAAAATAATGATATTGATCAAATTGAGAGAGCGTTGGCCCATCCAGCGGGTCATTCTTGCCAATACCGATGGCGCGCAGATCATTGTGAATGCGATCCACATCAGAATAGAGCTCCATTGATTTGATCGCATCACTGATCATTGCATATCTCCTACAACGGCCAGACCAGTAGGATCATCGGAATTCCAACAACCACGACCAAAATCTCGAGCGGCAGACCCATTCTCCAATAGTCACCAAAGCGATAGCCGCCCGGACCCATGATAATGGTATTGTTCTTATGCCCAATGGGCGTCAAGAATGCACAAGAGGCCGCCACCGCGACGGCCATCAGGAACGGGTCGGGATTCACACCCAGCTTGGTCGCCACATCAACCGCAATCGGAGCCGCGATGAGAGCCGTGGCCACATTGTTCAGCACATCTGATAGCGTCATGGTCACAATCATCAGGACCGCGAGCACAACGATCGGTGAATATCCTTGTGTCCAGGGGACAATCTGCTGCGCGATCAATGCTGTGCCCCCGGAAGCTTCCAGGGCAGCACCAATGGGAATGAGCGAGCCGAGCAACACAATGAGCGGCCATTCCACACTGTCATAGATCTGACTAAGCGGAACAATCCTCAACAACACAAAAAGCACTACACATGCCGCGAGAGCGATCGGCAAATACAGCCAGCCAATACTCGCTGCTGTAATCGAGGCTGCGAATAGGCTCACTGCCAGCCAGGCCTTGTCGCGCTGCGCAACATGCAGGCCGCGTTCAGCAAGCGGCAAACATCCTAGCCAACCGACCGTTTCATCCACATCACTTTCCTGGCCGAGCAGGAGCAGAATGTCACCAGGTTCAATAGTCAGTTTCCGCACCCGTTCACGGAAGCGCCGGCCTTGCCGTGACACTCCTAGCAACGTGACATTCCGGCGATAGAGCAAGCGCAGATTCATGGCGGATCTGCCGACAAAACGCGAGCCGTCCGGCACGACCACCTCGACCAGCGACAAGGTCCCGGCAAGCGGTCCTGCATGTTTCTCACCGCCCGCATATTGCAATCCTGAAGCCCCAACGAAACCTTCGATACCAGCCGGACCCGCCTTCAGAACAAGCACATCACCTTTGCGAATTTCTTCGCCGCGAGAGAAGCCAGGCAGTCTCTTGCCGCGCCTTACGAGGCCCAGTATGACAACATCGTTTCAGCCCCGCTCGTGCAAAGATGGCATTTGCCGCAAGAAACATGATGGGGAACAACAACTCTGTTTCCGACCTGAAACCCACCCACGCCTTGGCCGGTGTAGACCACTGTTCCAACCAACTCGTGTCCGAGCACCGACCCCGGCGCCGCACTCCTGGTTTGCAGCAACAATTCACCGCCCCCCGCCAGCTGGCATGTCCCAGCTTTCAAGCGATATCCGGCCATTTTCCTGACAGACGACTGCCTTGAAACTCTACCGGTCTTCAATCTGGTTTGCTTTTGACCCACTCATACTAGTTTCAATCGCGAACAAATGCCATTGCGTCAATAGCCCGGCTGCCTTTACCAAAAATCGGCACGACCAATGGCCTATGGGACAGAAGCGTTGCTCTTCTGCTAGGCTAAGCTATTAGATCGTCAATTGTTTCGCTATGTTGAACAGTTTTACCATCATCGGAGTCGCTCTGCTCTATCTGGGCATGCTCTTTGTCGTTGCCAGCTATAGCGATTCAAACATACGCCGCTGGAACAGCGGGTTCGGCGAAAGAAACGTTCTGCAACCGTTGATCTACACCTTAAGCTTCGGAGTTTATTGCACCTCCTGGACATTCTTCGGCTCGGTCGGCGTTGCGGCCAATACGGGTTTTGACTTTCTGCCGATTTATATTGGCCCGATCATCATGCTCGTTGCGGGCTGGCCAATTGTCCGGCGTGTGGTCGTTCTCTCCAAGCAACACAACATTACGTCCATCGCTGACTTCATTGCAGCACGTTATGGCAAGAGCCAAGCGCTGGGCGCGACAGTCGCTGTTATTGCGGTCATTGGCACCTTGCCCTACATTTCGTTGCAGCTCAAAGCCACCACATTTTCACTCGAGGCGATGCTGTCGGCAGGAACCAGCAACGGGACTTTGTCCTCTGGAATACCTGTGGTTCAGGATCTCGCCTTGTTCGTAGCCATCGCCATGGGCGCATTCACGGTCCTCTTTGGCACCCGTCATATTGATGCAACTGAGCACCAAGATGGTCTGATGGCTGCCATTGCAGTTGAATCGATAGTGAAACTAGCTGCTTTTTTGGTGGTTGGTTTTTTCGCAATGTACAGCGTGCTGGGTGGTTTCGGAGGGATGTTGTCCATCATCGAGAACAGACCGGAAATTGGTGGTCTGCTCTCGCGCGAAATCGACGGTGCTCGATGGTTCACACTGACCTTACTCTCAATGTTCGCCATACTGCTTTTGCCGAGGCAGTTTCATGTGACAGTGGTCGAGAATGACGATGTACGACATCTGAAAACCGCGAGCTGGTTGTTCCCGCTTTATCTCGTTGCGATCAACATTTTTGTTGTACCGATAGCTATAGCCGGTCTTATTACCTTTGCACCCGGCACCGTTGATGCAGACACATTTGTACTGGCGTTGCCAGTAGATGCCAACCAGACCTTCGTGACTTTGATCGCATTCGTCGGCGGTCTTTCGGCGGCGACGGCGATGGTAATTGTCGCGACAATGGCTTTGTCCATCATGGTCTGCAACGATCTGATCGTACCGGTCATGTTGCGCAACAAGTTGCAGGGGCATGCGCACCGGGACATGGGCCGCATCCTCTTGCAAATCAGACGAATTTCGATCTTTGCGATCCTGGCTCTCGCCTATAGCTACTACTGGATGGTCGGCGACAGCGCCGCTCTGGTTCAGACAGGACTGCTCTCTTTCGCCGCAATTGCCCAGTTCGCGCCTGCATTCCTTGGCGGTCTGGTTTGGAGACGTGGAACTGCAATCGGGGCAATGGCAGGCATTCTCGCTGGCTTTTGCATCTGGACCTACACGCTCCTGATGCCATCTTTCATTGATGCGGGCTGGCTGCCAGCCTCAATACTCTCTGAAGGTCCATTTGGGATTCAATTCCTGAAACCACGCATGCTATTTGGTTTCGAGTTTGACCCCTTGAGCCAAGGCGTACTGTGGAGCTTGCTTACAAATATCATTGCCTATGTCGCGTTTTCGTTGTTTCGACAGCCAAAGCCTATTGAACGGCTGCAGGCAACAGCTTTCGTCAGCACAGATGCTGCCGGCACGACCCCCTCGTTCCGCCTGTGGAGTACCGCGATTTATGTGGGGGATCTGAAGGAAACTGTCGCGCGCTACCTTGGAGAAACCCGGACAGAACGGTCGTTTGCAGAGTTTGCTCACAGCCGTTCCATGCTCCTTGAGAATGATGCAGAGGCAGATATCCGTTTGCTGCGTTTTGCTGAACATCTTCTCGCCAGCGCAGTAGGTGCAGCCTCCTCACGCCTCATTGTTGCCTTGTTGCTGGAACGGCACAGTGGTAACTCAAGAGGCGCAATGAAGCTTCTGGACGATGCTTCCGCAGCAATCCAGTACAACCGCGAGCTCCTGCAGTCCGCGATCGACCATGTGGGTCAGGGCATTGCCGTCTTTGATAAGGACTTGAATCTAACGTGCTGGAACCAGCAGTTCCGGTATCTCCTTCGCCTGCCGCCTGATATTGGCAGAGTCGGGGTTCCATTACATGAAGTGGTGCGATCAATCGCTTCAAACACTGGTTTGGCAGACGATGAAACTGACCTGATCGTGGACGACAGGATCGACAAACTGATTGTCAGTATGCGACCGTATCAGGAGCATTTCGCGAGAGCCGGTACACATCTGGATGTAAAATCAGACTCGTTACCTGACGGTGGGATTGTGATCACTTACACCGATATAACCGAGCGCGTTAAGGCGGCGGACGAACTAAAGCGGGTAAACGAGAGCCTGGAACGCCGAGTTGAAGAGCGTACCGCAGAATTAACAAGTCTGAACAGTGCGTTGGCTCACGCGAAATCCGAGGCTGAGGCGGCCAATCTTGGGAAAACAACATTTATTGCCGCTGCAAGTCATGACATTTTGCAGCCTTTGAACGCCGCTCGTTTGTTTACATCGAGCCTTCAGGAGGACCCGCCAACCAATCCAAAACGCGCGGAGTTGGTACAAAATATTGATGCCTCCCTTGAGGCTGTCGAAGACATTCTGTCCGCTCTGCTGGATATTTCAAAACTGGACGCCGGCGTTGTTAAAGCAGAAAAGGCTCCGTTCAATCTTGGAGAATTGCTGAAAGCTCTCGAAGTTGAACATGGCGCGGTCGCCGCTGAGAAAAACCTCGAACTGAGAGTTGTGCCTTGTTCCATCACAGTCAATTCTGACCGGCGGCTGGTTCGGCGTATCCTGCAGAATCTTTTGTCAAACGCAGTGAAATATACGTCCTCAGGCCGGGTTGTTATGGGTTGCCGCCGAACCAAAGAAGGTGTTCGCATTGAAGTACACGACACCGGTCACGGAATTACACCCGAACAACAGGAAATAGTCTTCAAGGAATTCAAACGGCTCGAATCTGCATCTGGCCTTGAACCGGGGCTGGGGTTGGGGTTGTCAATTGTCGACCGCATTGCTTCAATACTGGAACATCGCCTGGAGCTTCGTTCAGAGCTAGGAAATGGGTCTGTTTTCACCCTTCTGTTGCCCTCGACTGACGATCAGGCAATGGTGACTCCGGTACGAAAACCTGCGATCGGCGGCATCAACGATTTGTCGGATCTTTGTGTGCTTTGTATCGACAACGAAGCGTGCATACTCGATGGCATGAGAACCTTGCTTGAGGGCTGGAGTTGCACCGTCTCAACTGCACGCGAACGTAAGGGCGCCGAGAAAATCTTGAAAGAGCCCATCGACATCATCTTGGCAGATTACCATCTGGATGATGATGAAAATGGTTTGGATTTGATTGTTGATCTAAGGGCTGAATTTAACCCGTCGCTGTCCGCAGTATTGATCACCGCTGATCAATCAGTTGGGTTACGCAAAGATGCAGAAGCACAGGGCGTCCAGTTGTTGAGGAAGCCCGTTCGCCCGGCAGCACTTCGTGCACTGCTGGCACAATGCAGGGTCCAGAGAGAAGCTGCAGAATAATTTCAGCCTGCGTCCGCAAGCGGACCTTCGTCAATTTTGGAGGTGGCGATAACGGCTTGTGTACGGCTACCGACGCCCAGCTTCTGCAGAATTGCTGAAACATGAGCCTTGACAGTTGCCTCTGAAACCGAAAGCTCATATGCGATTTGCTTGTTCAACAAACCTTCGCGCAACATCATCAGCACACGAACTTGTTGCGGGGTAAGGGACGCCAGCCGCTGGATCATTTGCTCAGTTTCGCTGTCATCCCGCGAGGTCAAATCAACGGTTTCCGGCACCCAGATTTCTCCTGCCAGAATCTCATCAACGGCGCGGCGCATCATTTCAACAGGCACGGACTTTGGAATAAAACCCGACACACCAAAACTGATCGCCCGCCGGATCACTGACGCATCCTCCGTCGCGGAAACGATCGCGACCGGGATCTCAGGAAACTGGGCACGCAAGTAACTCAGGCCTGAAAACCCTTGAACTCCTGGCATTTTAAGATCCAAAAGAATGAGATCCGGTGGGTTATCTTTGTCGATAACCGCCACAACCTCATCCAACGAACCAGCCGTATCAATCTGGCCATCCGGATAAGATATTGCAAAAGTCTGTGTCAGCGCATTACGCACCAACGGGTGATCATCAGCTATGATCAACCGGTATCCCGACATCGTCCTTTCCCCTCCCATCAGGAAAAGAGCGCAAACCCAGTAAATTCTCCCTCAGCGTACGCTCTAAAGGCTCTATTTGATACAAAACGAAGACTCTTGCCAAGAGCTCCTTTTAAATCAGTTGCTCCTGGTTATTTCAAGAATGGCAAGTGCAAGCCGTTTTCCTGCGCGCATTCAACGGCAATATCGTAGCCCGCATCTGCATGTCGCATGACACCCGACGCGGGGTCATTCCACAAAACTCGTTCAATTCTGCGTGCTGCATCCTCGCTGCCATCGCAACAGATAACCATCCCCGAATGCTGGGAAAAACCTATTCCAACGCCGCCACCATGATGGATCGAGACCCACGTCGCGCCGGACGCTGTGTTCAAAAGGGCATTGAGCAACGGCCAGTCGGCAACCGCGTCTGAACCGTCTTTCATGGCTTCTGTCTCGCGGTTTGGGCTTGCTACGGAACCGGAATCCAGATGATCGCGGCCAATTACGATTGGAGCTTTGAGCTCGCCATTTGCAATCATTTCGTTGAAAGCCCGCCCGAGCTTATGACGTTCTCCCAAGCCGACCCAACAAATCCGCGCAGGCAGCCCCTGAAAATGAATGCGCTCCCGGGCCATATCAAGCCAATTGTGCAAGTGAGGATTATCCGGGATGATCTCTTTGACCTTGGCATCCGTTTTGTAGATGTCTTCAGGGTCACCCGAAAGCGCTGCCCAGCGGAACGGGCCTATGCCCCGGCAAAATAATGGACGGATGTAGGTCGGGACGAAGCCGGGAAAATCAAAGGCGTTCTCCAAGCCTTCATCCTTTGCCATCTGCCTGATATTGTTGCCATAATCGAGCGTAGGCACACCGCCATTCCAAAACGCCAGCATGGCTTCCACATGAACTTTCATGGATTTCTTGGCCGCTGCTTCAACACCTTTCGGATCAGTCTCTCGTTTGCGCTCCCACTCATCCAGAGTCCAGTCAATAGGCAGATACCCGTTCACCGGATCATGAGCGGAAGTCTGATCGGTCACCATGTCTGGCCGGATTCCGCGGCGAACCATCTCCGGCACAATCTCGGCAGCATTCCCAAGAAGGCCGATAGAGATGGGTTTCTTCGCTTCCGACGCGCGCTCGATTTTCTCGAGAGCATCGTCCAAATCTGTAGACATTTCATCGAGATAGCCCGTTTGCAGCCGCATCTCGATGCGGCTTGGCTGGCATTCAATGACCAGCATCGACGCGCCTGCCATTGTCGCCGCTAGGGGCTGCGCTCCACCCATTCCGCCAAGACCAGCCGTCAATATCCAGCGCCCGCTGAGATCCCCGCCATAATGTTGGCGCCCGGCTTCCACGAAGGTTTCGTAGGTTCCCTGGACGATGCCTTGCGATCCGATATAGATCCAGGAACCGGCCGTCATCTGGCCGTACATCATGAGACCGGCGCGATCAAGCTCGTTGAAACCATCAAGCGTTGCCCAGTGGGCAACAATGTTGGAGTTGGCAATCAGAACGCGAGGAGCGTCCGAATGTGTCCGGAAAACGCCCACTGGTTTCCCGCTTTGTACCAGCAGAGTCTCGTCGTTTCCCAAATTTTCCAGAGAATTCCTGATTTGATCAAAACTTTCCCAGTCCCGGGCTGCCCGGCCAATCCCTCCATAAACAACCAGTTCCTGAGGGCGCTCTGCCACCTCTGCATCGAGATTGTTCATGAGCATGCGCAGAGGCGCTTCCGTCATCCAGGACCTGGCGGTCAGCTCTGACCCACGGGGGGATTTGATGATGCGTTCATTATCAAGACGGGTATTCATCGTGTTTATAACTCCACTGCAGTAAGGCACGAAGACGCTTCTTCCTGCATCGCTCCGGAACGGATCATCAACTCCGCAGCCGCGATGTCTGGCGAGAGAAACCTGTCCTCGTCCATGGGTGTAATTCGGGACCGCAACAAATCCCTGACGCGCTCCAACGGAACGCTGGAAACAAGCGGTCGGTGAAAATGAATACCTTGAGCGGCCGACAACCATTCAATGGCGACAATGCGCGCTGTGTTCTCCGCCATGTCCAGTAACCGGCGCGCGCCATGAGTAGCCATGGAAACATGATCTTCCTGATTGGCAGAAGTTGGCAAGGAATCCACAGAAGCCGGCGTGGCCCTTTGCTTGTTCTCCGAAGCCAGGGCCGCTGCTGTCACGTGGGCCAGCATGAAGCCAGAGTTCAGTCCGGGATTGGCAGAGAGGAAGGAAGGAAGGCCTGAAATAGACCCATCGGTCAGCATCGCGATCCGGCGCTCGGACAACGCTCCGATTTCAGCAACTGCCAGAGCCAGCTGATCCGCTGCAAAGGCAACAGGTTCTGCGTGGAAGTTACCGCCCGAAATCACCTCATCGATATCTGAAAAAACCAATGGATTGTCTGTGACGCCATTGGCCTCGATCACGAGCGTTGCAGCGGCATTCCGCACGAGATCCAGAACGGCACCCATCACCTGAGGCTGGCACCGCAAGGAGTAAGGATCCTGAACCTTGCCGCAATCCGCATGGCTGTCGCGAATCTCCGAGCCGGCGATCAGGCCCCGGAGAGCTGCTGCAACGTCCTGCTGTCCTTTGTGGCCCCGCAGTTCATGAATGCGCGGATCAAAGGGCACGTCAGACCCTAGCGCAGCATCGACAGAAAGCGCACCGGTTATCAAACCTGCCTGAAAGATCTTCTCAATCTCAAAGAGACCCACCAACGCAAACGCCGTCGAGACCTGCGTTCCGTTCAAAAGCGCCAGGCCCTCCTTGGCTATGAGGTGCACCGGATCAAGGCCCAACGCCTGCAACGCAGAAGTTGCAGACATCCGCTCGCCCCTGAGATCAACCTCACCCACGCCGATCATTCCGGCCGAGATGTGCGCAAGGGGTGCAAGATCACCGCAAGCACCGACCGAACCCTGAGATGGTACCACCGGCAGAAAATCATGCTCCAACATAAGCTGGAGACGTTCGATCACACTCCACCTTATGCCGGACGCACCCTGACACAGGCTCGCAATTTTCAAGGCAATCGTCAGCCGAACCACCACGGCTTGCATTGGTAACCCAACGCCCGCAGCATGGGAGACCACCAGATTTTCTTGCAGCTTCGAAAGGTCCTGTTTGCTGATTCGCGACTCGGCCAGTTTGCCAAAACCGGTATTGACCCCATAGACGGCTTCATCCCCCTCAGCGATCTTACGGACAGTTTCCGCTCCCCGGTCCACAGCGGCTTTGCAGCCGGGATCAAGCACGACCGCAGCTCCGTTATAAATCGCCCGCAGCGCGTCCAGATCAAGCGTCTTCGGCGTTAGAGTTACAACCTCAGACATGGCCATGCCACACTCGCTGATGAAGTGGATTGAACCCGATGCCGTACGCAAGTGCGGCCGGTTCGCGAACATTCCAGATCGCCAGATCACACCACTTGCCCGGCTCAAGCGTACCAGTCTGATCAGCCAGCCCGAGTGCGCGCGCGCCCTCACGGGTGGCACCGGCCAGAGCTTCTTCTGGAGTAAGACCAAACAAAGTGCACGTCATGTTCATTGTCAGAAGCAGAGAGTTCAGCGGAGATGAACCGGGATTGCAATCTGTTGCAACAGCTATTGGAACGCCGTGCTTGCGTAACAGATCCACAGGAGGCGCTTGCGTCTCCTTTATGAAGTAGAAGGCACCTGGAAGCAGAACAGCCACAGTCCCTGCTCTGGCCATGGCAACCACGCCCTCCTCGTCCAGATATCCCAGATGATCTGCAGACAGCGCACCATACCCGGCAGCCATCGCAGCGCCTCCCAGATTGGACAATTGTTCAGCATGGAGTTTTACAGGTAACCCATGCTCGGTCGCGGCTTTGAAAACCCGATCCATTTGTTCGGCTGAAAATGCGATGCCCTCACAGAAGCCATCAACCGCATCTGCCAGACCTTCCGATGTAATAGCCGGAAGCTGGTTCTCGCAAACGTCAGTAATGTAGGCGTCTTTATCATCTTCTCCGGGTGGCATTGCATGTGCACCAAGAAAGCTCGTTCTTACGGAAATTTGTCGGTCATCATCCAGCCCTCGAGCCGCACGGAGCATCTTCGCCTCTGCTTCGGTTGAAAGCCCGTAACCGGACTTAACTTCGATTGTGGTCACACCTTCAGCAATCAGACCATCCAGGCGCGGCAGGCTTTCAGCAACGAGTTGATCCTCGCTGGCTTCGCGAACCCCTTTGACTGTTGAGACAATTCCGCCCCCGGCCCGCGCCACTTCCTCATAGCTTGCACCATTCAGGCACATTTCCCATTCACCGATCCGGTTACCTGCATAAACCAGATGTGTGTGACAATCGACGAGCCCGGGTGTGATCAAGCGCCCATCGCAATCGATCGTTTGTTCCGCAGACGGTGCATCGTTCGCAACACCAACCCAGACAATTTTTCCGTCTTTGCTCGCAACCGCTCCGTCACTCATCAGGCCGTAGGGCTCATCGCCCGTCATCGTGGCCAGCCGCGCATTTGTCCACAAACAATCTGCTCGCATCTTTCCGCTTTCAAATATTATGTATAGACATATTAATCACTGTAAGGCAAACTGCAGACCATGAGCAAGTTATTTTTTGATCACGCCCTCCTGCCAGATGGATGGGCACAAAACGTGTTGATTGGGGTTGGTGCGGACGGTTGTATTGCTTCGGTCGAAAGCGGCGCTGAAAAACCGCAAGAAGGCGGAAGCGGCAAAATCGCTGTGCCTGGTGTCGCCAACCTGCACAGCCACGCTTTTCAGCGCGCGATGGCCGGTCTGGGCGAATGGCGTGGCGAGAACGATGACAGTTTCTGGACTTGGCGCGATGTTATGTACAGGTTCCTCGCGCGCCTTCGGCCCGAAGACGTTCGCGCAATAGCAACACAGCTCTACATAGAAATGCTCGAAGTTGGTTTCACGGCCGTTGGCGAATTTCACTATGTGCACCACAAGCCGGATGGGACACCCTACGACAACCTCTCGGAAATGGCGGATCAAATTCAGGCTGCATCTGAGATCAGTGGCATTGGGCTTGGTTTGCTTCCTGTCTTTTACACCAATGGCGGATTTGGCGGCCAGCCGGTTGGCGGAGCTCAAGGAAGGTTCGCCAACGATCCGGAACAATTTGCCAAGCTCGTCGGCAACTGCCGCATCGCAGGAAGGAACACCCTTGGTATCGCGCCGCATTCATTGCGCGCTGTGACACCAGACAGCCTGGCCCGTGTTCTGGATGCCAACCCCAATGGCCCGATTCACATCCACGTGGCAGAGCAGGTCAAGGAAGTGGAAGACTGTATTGCCTGGTGCGGTGAAAGACCCGTCGAATGGCTGTTGAACCACCAGGATCTCACCGAGAGATGGTGTCTCATCCACGCCACTCACATGACGGATGAAGAAACCAGGCGCGTAGCTCAATCAGGCGCCGTTGCAGGACTGTGCCCGATTACCGAGGCCAATCTCGGCGATGGTATTTTCAACGGCGTCACTTTTGAAAGCGCGAACGGAAAGTGGGGTGTCGGTTCCGACAGCCACATTCGCGTTGACCTGGCTGAAGAATTACGATCCTTGGAATACAGCCAGCGTCTGCGGGATCTAGGACGGAATCGAATGACGGAAACCGGCAAGGCAAACGGGCGTTCACTGTTCGATGCCGCTGCTGCAGGCGGTGCGCTGGCCTTGCGACAGAACATGGGTGCGATAGAAACCGGAAAATGTTGTGACATCGTTTCGCTTGAGGATTCCCACACTGCCCTGATCGGTAAGTCTGGCGACGACTGGTTCAACGGCTGGACTTTCTCAGGCGACGGCAAATGCGTTCGTGATGTCTGGGTTTCGGGGAAAAAGATGGTCGCCGAAGGATGTCACATTTCACGGAACGAAGTTGTCAGAAAATTCTCGAGCACCATGGAGCATCTTCTTGGTTGACCCGGCAATCAAACTGGACGGTGACGGGCCGCTTTATGAACAGATCCGCCGCGCGATAGCCCAGAAGATCACCCGCCGGCAATGGCGACCCGGTGATCGAATTCCCTGCGAGAGCGAACTCAGCCAGGACTTGAACACATCCCGAATGACCGTAAACAAGGCCATGCAGTCACTGGCTGACGACGGCCTCATCGTTCGGCGCCGCAAAGCCGGCAGTTTCGTTGCCTCCCAGGAGAATGTTCAGGCACCTCTAATGATCGTCAAGATTGAGGACGAAGTCGCCGCCTCCGGCAAGACTTACAGCTACGAGCTCATTTCACGGCAGGTTATTCCGGTTCCGAGCGATCTGCATTCGCACGGGATCTTCAAGGAAGAGGCGATGGTGGTTCGCATCGAGTGCAGGCACTTGGCGGATGGGCAACCGGTTCAACACGAAGAACGATTTATCAGTCTTGGTTCTGTACCCGCTGCAGGCAGCGAGCTGTTTGAGGTTCAGCCACCGGGGTCTTGGTTGTTAGCCCATGTGCCCTGGACCGAAGCTGAGCACAAAATTTCAGCTGTCTCCGCACCCGAAGATCTGGGTCTTCAATTGGACATCAAGCACGGCTCAGCTTGCTTGCGGATCGAACGCCGCACCTGGGCAGACGACGAGACCATTACATTTGTACGTCTGACCTACGCCAGCGGTCGCCAGGCGTTGGTGGGGCGATTCCAGCCAGGTCAACGATAGGCAACTGCTGGCATTGCATGTCAGCTACTCAAACAAGGTGAGCATTATTCGCCTTGTCAAATTTCAGCAATGGCTCATGTTAAGCGTTTCAAAACGCCACCGCAGGAAACACACATGCGCCCCTTTGAAGGTATACGGGTTCTGGATCTGACCCACGTTCTCGCTGGCCCTTTCAGCACTTACCAACTCGCCGTTCTGGGAGCGGATGTTATCAAGATTGAAGCGCCCGATGGACCGGACATGACTCGGGACGAAGGTGTCATACCGGCTCTGAACGACGACTACCTCGGCACGTATTTCATAAGCCAGAATGCCGGAAAACGGGCCATTACCCTGGATCTGAAGACCGAAGAAGGACGGGACATCCTGAAAAAACTGGTTGAGACAGCAGATGTGCTGGTCGAGAATTACCGTACAGGCAAACTGGAGGGCCTGGGGCTGGGTTATAACGATCTCTCCGAGATCAATCCGAAACTGATCTATTGCTCAATGACGGGTTTCGGGCAGACCGGACCGAAAGCAAAGCACCCCGCCTACGACGTGGTGATCCAAGCCTATTCCGGTTTGATGGTTGCAAACGGTGAAGGGGGCAAAAATCCACCCGTACGCGTCGGGCCTCCGATGGTTGATTACGGCACAGGAGCCCAGTCGGCTTTGGCAATCTCTGCAGCCATCTATCAGCGCACGCTCACAGGCAAGGGGCAGCGCATTGATGTCGCCATGCTCGATGCCGCGCTCATGTTGATGTCTTCGCCTGTCACCGACACGCTCAGTGGAACGCAGCCCTCAGCACATGGCAACAGGCATCCAAAATACGCCGGCTATTCCGCTTACGAAACCGCAGATGGCATTTTGATGATCGGCGCCTATACCGCACGGCAACTGTCGAACCTCTTCAAAGCCATTGGCGAGGCGGATCTGTCAGAAAAGATTGCCGGCATGTCACGAGCGGAAATCCGTGACGCACATGACATGCTTGCAGGTACGCTGGATCGCGTTCTTGCGGCAAAACCAGCGCAAGTGTGGGAAGATGTCCTGAACGATGCCGGTGTACCCGCGGCACGGGTCCGTTCCATGACGGAAGCATTGGGATCAGACCAGGTCGCCTCCCGGAAGATCCTCCAGGGTTATGATGAAATGGCCGGCGCAGGCGAGACCCGCCAACTACCCGTAACCGCATTCTCCTACGCCCACGGCGGCCCGTCTATTGATCGTCCACCGCCACGCATGGGTCAGCATACGGACGAGGTTCTGAGTGAACTTGGGTTGGACAGCGATGAAATTTCATCGATGCGAGCGGAAGGTATAATCTAACTCGCAGGGAACCTCCTGCCATATGTCATTTGGGCGTTCCAAGCTGTTCCTGCAAAAGCAACCATAGCCGCTCAACAGAGGGTTTTGTCGGGGTACTCGACCGGAAAATTCTGATGTCCATCTGGGTCCTGTGATCGCAGTTTCCTACGGGAACCAAGCCACCGGTTTCAAGGTCACGCGCCGTGCACGTGTATGGCAGCCAGGCAATCCCTTGCCCTTCAAGGGCCATCGTCTTCAAAGCTTCGGACATCGAATTTTCGTACTTGAGATCCAGCGGAGCTGGTTCAGGCAGGCCGTCAAGAACAGCATCAACCATTTTTCTAATGAAACTGTCCCCCGAGCAATCCAAATAAGGAATAGGTTCCTCCCTTCCCGGATTTAAGGAAAACAAGGCCTTGCCTTCATGATCAGCAGCTGAAACCGGAAGGAGTTCTTCGCTGTCCAGCTTCAACGACGGAAACCGTTCTGCATCCAACACTATCGGAACAATCGAATGGTCATAACTAAGCAAAAAACTGTAATTGCCAGTTACGAGCAACTGAACGCTATTACGCAGATTCTGCGGCTGTATGCGCGTATGCAGGGGCCCCCATCTCCTTTTTCTATCGTCTTCAGCCATTATTTCGAGAAGACGGTCATCGCTAGGGTGTCTAGGGTATGCAGTGCCGCAAAAGAAAGTGCGTCAGGATCGGATCGAACTTCTACCCGGCATTCGTCCTAGGTGCGGTAGAGCACGCAAACAATTTCTTCGGCTGAGGACTGAAACAATGTGCCAACCGGTGTCGCGTGACCGGATAACCGGACTGATCGATAAGCGGAACGCCAACCCAATGTTCCAGACTCTGGATACGGCGGCTAAATGCTGGCTGAGTAATGTTTCTCGTATGCGCCGCAGTTGAAAAATTCCGTGAATTGGGCAGACTTAAAAAGTCGGAGAGCCATTCTACATGCATGCCTTGGTTTCCTTCGGAAAGAGACGATATTCAGACTATCAAAACTTGTAAGTGAGATTATGCTCATTTTGCATAACGTATGCGGAATAAGTAATTTGCACCTGCTTTCCGAATGATAGGATAACCAATAACCGTTAGATCTAACGAGGCAGAACGATGTTGGGCGTTTTGGGTGGAATGGGACCACTTGCGACCGTCGACTTCATGGCGAAGCTTGTTGCATGCACTCCCGTTGTTGATGACGCAGATCACATTCCAGTGCTGCTGAAATCGATCCCACAAAGTCCGGACCGGACGGCGGCGATATTCGGGCAAGGCCCCTCACCTCTTGGCGAGCTTTGCGCGCAGGCCGAAGGCCTCCATAGCGAAGGCGCAACATTAGGGGTAATGCCCTGCAACACAGCACATCACTGGTTCGAAGACCTATCTGCACATGTTGGACTCGAAGCAGAAGGGTGCAAAGGACACCAGATTGGTTTGCTTGCAACTCCGAGCACTCTGCAATCCGGTTTCTATCAGCGCCGATTGGAAGTTGCAGGATATCCTTATCTTGTTCCGGACGACGCCTTGCTGGACCGATAACATCGGTCTGATCAAAGCGGGGCAGGCAGCCTTCGCACGGCCTGTGCTTGAGCGAGTCGTTAATTGTCTGTTGGAGATGGGCGCGCGCAGCGTCATACTGGGATGCACCGAGTTATCTGCGATCCTCTCCAACATGGATCAGACCATTGATCCGACCCGTGAACTCGCAAAACACTGCGTCAAACGATTTTTGGAAAAACACTCTGGGCGGGCGGCAAGTTACGAAAATCAACGGCCGAATTCCACTGACCGCAAATATTCTGGTCTCATTGGTGCTTGACTCAAAACGTTACATATGTGCCAATTGTTAGAACGTTTTGAGACAAATATAACGATAGCGCCGCACCGACCAATGTCACAACTGCAAGACAGTGCTATTCAGACCAGAGTTGCTTCCCGGTTCGGTTCTTTGAGTCCACAATTGCGGCGTGCAGCAAACTATGTGCGCACCCTGAGGAAATCGCGACCCGCTCGCTGCGCCAGATCGCAGGTGCAGCCGACGTCGTGCCTCAGACAATGTCCCGGCTCGCCAGGGCCCTCGATTGCGAGGGCTATGAAGAACTAAGAGATATTTGCCGGGCGGAATTCAAACGCCCCTTTATCAGCCTTTCCGAGCGCGCAGGTGCCCTGCAAGAAAAATCAGATAAGAGAAAAAGCGAGAAAAATCCGTTCCTGCTCGATCAGACCACTTCTGCAGCAGAGGGGATTCAGGAACTGATAAATGCGGTGGACATCGAAGCTCTCCGCCTTCTGTCGACCGGCTTGTGCAAGCCCGGCGCGTGGTTGTTATCGGCAAGCACCTTGACTATATGGCGGCCTTCGCTTTTGAGAACTGGACGTTTCCAGAGGACTCCGCAACCTGGTCCCGTGCCATGTGGGGATTGGGCAAACAGGATGCAGCTGTCATTTTCGCGCATACTCCTTACGCACGGCAATCGGTCGAGCGAGCAAAATTCGTGCATTCGACAGGTGCTTTTCTTGTTTCAATCACTGATGATATTGCCTCGCCAATGATCCCTGTTTCCTCGGCGAATTTCATCGTGCCGACCGAGAGTCCACAATTTTTCCGTCCTATGTTGCAACTTTGCTCCTGATAGAATCTATTATGGGCATGCTGGTCCGCCGTGGCGGGCCGGCAGTAAAAGAACGAGTTGCTGCAGCGGAAGCCGCCAACGCCTCAATGGGCGAATACTGGCAACAATAAGAATGCAGCAGAAAAGGGAGATATCAATATGCTGAAAAAAATACTGGTGCTTGGCGTCGCAGTTATGGGCATGACAGCAGCAAGTGCTGCGATTGCCGATGGCCATGCAAACAAGTGCACCAATGATGTTTGGAAAAAGGTCATGGAGCGTGGCAAGATGGTTGTTGGCGTGAAAGCCGACTACAAGCCTTGGGGCTACCGTGATTCAGACGGCAAGATTGTCGGCATGGAGATCGACATCGCCCAGATCGCCGCCGATGCCATGGGCGTTGAGCTGGAAACCGTTGCGGTGCAATCCTCCAACCGCATGCAGTTCCTGGAGCAGGGCAAGATCGACATGATGATCGCCACCATGTCCGACCGCCCCGATCGACGCAAAATTGTCGGCATCACTCAGCCAAACTACTACACGTCCGGCACCAATATCATGGCGCCGAAGGCTCTGGGTTTCAAAAAGTGGACTGATCTCACCGGCAAACCAGTTTGCGGCAAGCAGGGCGCATTCTACAACAAGGTTGTGACTGAGCGTTATGGCGTGAAGGTTGTGGCCTTTACCGGCAACGCGGAAGCCAAACAGGCACTGCGCGACAAGAAGTGCGTGGCTTGGGTCTACGATGACTCGTCCATCGGTTCTGACCTGTCTTCAGGTAACTTCGATCAATTCGAAATGCCGCTCAACTCTGAAGACGACAACCCTTGGGGCCTGGCTGTTCCACTGGCCGAAAAGGACTGTGTGTTCGGCAACTTCATGTCCGGCCTGACTTTCAACCTGCACCAATCCGGCAAGTTGATCGAGCTGGAGAAGAAGTGGGGCATCAAGGCAACTTCTTATCTTGCTGACAAGAACAAGGCCTACGGCGACTGGCTCGCAGGCAAGTAAGCGTCGCCAAGACCAAAAGAACAGGGCGGGGCCATAGGGGCCCCGTCCATTGGGGCACACGAGAGGGATCGGCCGGATGCTGGAGGCATTTGCGGAGTTCTTCCGTCAGTTTGCGGAAGACTACCCCCGCTGGAATTTCATATTTTTCTACGACGAAAGGCAATGGTGGCGGGTAGTCAGCGGCTTCCAGTACACTGTCGTCCTCTCAATCGCCTGCGTAATTTTTTCTGTCATTATTGGTGTGGTTGGCGCCTGGCTGCAGAGTTCCCCGATCAAATGGGTGCGCAGCGTTGTTCAGGGCTACATCCAGTTCTTCCGCAACACACCGCCTTTTGTACAATTACTTTTTTTCTACTTTGCCCTCGGTCAGTTCACGCCAACTATAACCGGACCTGACGGCTGGACAGAGATTCCGCTCATCTCGAACGTTGGCTGGGCGATCATTTCATTGTCCTTCTTCGCCGGTGCCTTCAACGTAGAGATTTTTCGCGCAGGCATCGAAGCTGTGCCTGAATCCACTCAGGAAGCAGCAACATCCCTGGGCTTCACCAGACTGCAAATCTACAAAGAAGTGGTGCTGCCGCTCGCCTTCCGCGTTTCTCTGCCGTCGCTCAACAACAACCTGGTCAATCTGGTTAAAACGACAACGCAAGCCGTAGGCATCGCCGTGCCGGAGCTTCTTTATGAGTGTCTCGGCATTTGGAATGACTATCCGAGTGCACTTTACCCGACCATGTTGTTCCTGTTCGTCTCCTTCATCCTTCTCGTGGGCGTTTTGGTCTTCGGCATGCACCGGTGGGAGACGGCCATGAAAATTCCGGGATATGGAGGCTGACCCATGGCAGTTAAATCCATTCCCGGCGTAAACGCACGGCCCACAACCGATCTCCCGGTTCTCCTGCCCCTGGATGAGGCAAAGACCGCAATCCACGATCCGGTCGGCTTTTCACGCTGGCTCTCCGGCATGCCTCTGTGGGTTTGGCCGGCGATGGTAAGTGTTATCGTGCTCTGGCCAATGGCCGCCTATGCCCAGTCCAACTACACTTATTCACAAGCGTTCTCCGCGCTCATTAAGTGGCTGCCCTTCCTGGTTAAAGGGGGCTTCCTGTTCAATGTGATCATTTCACTCTTCACGATGGTCCTTGGCACAGTCACAGGCGTTGTCCTGGGCCTGATGCAGATCTCACCCCGGCGCTTCATCAGTATGCCGGCCAAGGTCATCACCCAGACTTTCCGCAATTCCCCGTGGCTGGTCTTGCTTTTCATCGTCCTGCTGGCACTGCCGTTCGAGTTCAAGTTCTTTGGTTTCATCATCACTGTGCCGGACTGGGTAAAGGCTGTATTTGGTCTCTCCCTGCCGATCATGGCGAACATCGCAGAGGTGGTTCGTGGTGCCATCAACTCAGTTCCAAGCGGTCAGTGGGAAGCAGCCGATTCGCTCGGTTACACCCGGCACCAGACCATCTGGCGCATCATCTTGCCTCAGTGTTTCAAACGCATGATCCCACCATGGATGAACTGGTACGCGATTCTCACGATGGCGACACCACTCTGCTCACTCCTTGGCGTAGAAGAACTGATTACTCTTTCGAGACAGGCCATTGAGGCGGAAGACAATCATCCGGAGCTTCTGGTGCCGTTCTACACCTTCGCCCTGATGATCTTCTTTGCATATTGCTACCCGATCGCGCGGTTCACCATCGCGCTTGAACGAAAATTCCAGGTGAAGCTATGAGGATGCCATCATGAATACGGCAAACTGGACACCCGATCAGCCCATCGTCTCAATCAAAGACGTCCACAAGAGCTTCGGAGACCTGGAAGTTCTGAAGGGCGTCAGCATGGACATCATGAAGGGCGAAGTGATTTGCATCATAGGGCCGTCCGGTTCAGGCAAATCCACCTTGATTCGCTGCGTCAACGCGCTGAATGACATCCAGGGCGGCTCCATCGAAGTCGAAGGGTTGGAGGTCCATGATCCCAAACTCGACAAGCTGGCACTGCGCCAGAAGGTCGGCATGGTCTTCCAGCAGTACAATCTGTTCCCGCACAAGACCGCACTTGAGAACATCATGATGGCACCGGTCCTCGTGCTGAAGGAAGACAAGTCTGAGGTCGAGGCACGGGCACGGGCACTCATTAAAAAAGTTCGTCTTGAGAGCAAAGAAGGCAGCTACCCCGGCGAGCTTTCTGGCGGACAGCAGCAACGCGTAGCCATCGCCAGATCACTGGCCATGCGCCCCGATGTGATGCTGTTCGACGAAGTCACAGCGGCGCTAGACCCGGAAACCGTCAAGGAAGTGTTAGTAACGATCAAGGATCTGGCACAGGACGGAATGACCTGTATTCTCGTCACCCACGAGATGGGTTTTGCACGGGAGATCGCCGACCACATCTATTTCACGGACCGGGGCGTCATCGTCGAGCACGGCCCTCCTGCAACATTCTTTGACAATGCACAGGATCCACGAACCAAGGAATTCCTGAGCCAGATCTTGTAACGAACAAAGGTCATCCAGAGGCCTTGCGCCGCTGATACTCCCAAGCCTATGAAGACCTCAGTTTGAACATTGAGGCAATTCATGAGCGATCCAGCAAACGGCAAATTGAAAATCGGCATCATCGGCGCTGGCGCCATGGGTCAGGGCATCATTCAGGTCACTCTCCAGGGCGGCATGGAAGCATTGGTGTTTGACGCAAAAGCTGGCGGCGCCGAAGCTGGCATCGAGAAGGTTTTCGCGAGACTGGACAGCTCAATCCAAAAAGGCCGCATCGACGCCACTGAAGGCGAAGCCATGAAGACGAGCGCAACCGTTGTCGATGGTCTTGATGGCCTGGCAGATTGCGACGCGGTGATCGAAGCCGTTTTCGAAGATATCGATTTGAAGCGCCAAATCTTCGCTGACCTTGAAGGCGTGGTGAGCGATGAATGCATCCTCGCCAGCAACACATCATCCATTTTGATCGCGTCTATCGCGCAGCCGTGCCGCAACAAGTCGCGGATAGCCGGAATGCATTTCTTCAATCCCGTGCCTCTCATGAAACTGGTGGAGGTTGTCAAAGGACCGGAAACAAGCGATGAGACAGTCACCTACCTGCACGCGCTAAGCGAACGCATGGGCCGAACGCCCGTAACTGTTTGCGATGCCCCTGGTTTCCTCGTCAATTTGGGTGGCCGCGCCTACACAACCGAAGCCATGCGCCTGCTGCACGAGCGCGTCGCAACGCCGTCACAGATTGATGCAATCATGCGCGACTGCTGTGGCTTTCGCATGGGGCCCCTTGAATTGGCGGATCTCACCGGCGTTGATGTGAACTACCCGGTCAGTCAGATCATCTATGAAGGCTATGATCATGACCCCCGTCTCAAGACCTCGTTTCCGCACCGTTCCTTGTTCGAAGCCGGGCAGCTGGGCCGCAAAACCAGCGGCGGCAACTATGTCTACGAAAACGGCAAGGCCGTCAATGTGCCAAGCCCCGACCACGTCACATCAGCAGCTCCGGCAAAGTCCGTTATGCTGGTCGACCCCGGACCGGGACTGGAAGCCTTTGCGGCGGAGGCCGGATGGACGCGGCTTGAGGAAGACGACGGCGAGTGCCCGTTGATTGGATATCCTCAAGGCGAAGATGCTACCGCCTTTGCGGTCTGGACAGAGGCTGATCCGGAGCGTTTGGTCTGCGTGGATCTCTCCACTGAAATACATACCCGCATCACTCTGATGACCGCGCCTGGTGCCAATGAACAGCTCGTTGATGCCGTTGCGGCCTCTTTGACAACCCCGTCGCGCGCGGTGACACTCATAAAGGACTCTGCGGGGTTCGTTGCCCAGCGCATCCGCTGCATGATTGCGAACCTCGGCTGTGAGATGGCACAAATCGGCATTGCCGAACCTGCTGAAATCGACATGGCCATGAAGCTGGGGTTGAACTACCCGCAAGGTCCGTTGGAAATGGCAGAGCTACTAAGGTGTGACGACACTCTCACCATACTGGAAAACATTCAGGCAATCACCGGCGATGATCGCTACCGGCCAAGCCAATGGCTTCGCCGCCGTGCTCTTCTGAACCTTCTGATCGACACACCAAGCTAATACTGCGGCTGACTGGCTCAGGCTCTCCGAGGGGGGTTCCCAATCGATGTTCGGCCTGCTTCAGCATGGAAAACAAGGGAGGTTTTCCATGGCAGCAGCTGGTCAACCGAGAGCGGACTTTCTGGGCGATGACCTGCCTCGCACAGCGCGCAAGAGCGAAGAGGCGGATCAGACGCGGCAGCTTCTTGCCTTGCCGGTGATCCTCGACGGTGGGTCTCGCCGCGAGGCCGCGCGCACCGGCGGCGGGGGCCTGCAGGTGATCCGGGACGGGGTGTTGCGCTTCAAGGCCGGCGGCGCAGAGACCTTGGTGACCCGCAAGGCGCCCGCAAAGACGCCGATCCTGACAGACGAACACCGCCCGGCGCTGGCAGCGACTGTTGAGGCGGGGCCAAAGCCCGATATGGACGGCATCGTGCGCTGGCGGCGGGTCGATCTGGCGCAGGGAGCGCAGGAGGAACCGGGCGTCCCGGTCAGTCGTCAGACGCCGGGACGGGACCTTCGCACCATGGGGTTCGCCTTGGGGTTCGTCAAGCGCGCCGCCCGCCCGCAGCACGACGCACAGGACGACGAGGCCAGCGAGGCGTTCAACAAAACGTCTGCGACGTCGTCGACCACATCCGCACCCAATGTGGCGGCAAGCCGATAGAGCTCCGGGTTCAGGACGACGCCCGGATGGGTCAGAAGAACAAACGCACGCGACGCCGGGCGCGGCGGGGGACGCGGCCCCGCGCGCCGCACGATCAGCGGACCGAAGGGGCCTGTCTCTTCGGCGCCCTCTGCCCTGCCAGGGCCAAGGGCGACAGGCGGGTCATGCCCTGGTGCGACACTCACCCCATGGCTGAGCCTCTCAGGCTCATCAGTCAACAGGTCGAGGCCGGGGCACACGCCCTCCTGATCCTTGATCGGGCGGGAGGGCAGAGCTCACCCAAATGGGCTGTCCCTGACAACATCACCCTCGTCCCACGGCCGCCAGGGTCACCAGAGGTGAACCCGGTCGAGAACGTCTGGGGCCGTTCATCCGGGACACCTGGCTTTCGACCCTCGTTTTCAAGATCTGCGACCACATCGCAGCTCACTGCTGCCAAGCCTGGAACACCCTCATGCATCAACCAGGGCGCGTCATCTCAATCGGAGGGCGCGAATGGGCCCATCGGGTGGGAGCATTGAGCGATGGTATAAGATCTAAATCGCGTACGCCTTGAGCTGTTCATAATAGGGCAGATGTTGATCCAACAGGCGCTGGAGGCGAGGTGCGCTCGCCGCAGCCGCAGCAAATTTTTCGGCAGCATCATCGGTTGCTGCGGGCCGAATGCCAGTGGCTGAGCTGACATCCTCATGCCAGCCGCTCACCGACTTCCAGTCCTCGGGTACGTTCTCTATCTGCCAGTCAAAAGCCTGCGGACAGTCCGGCAAACCAATGCGATCCCAAACTTTAGAGACCACCGCTTTCGGATCACGTTGAATGGTCTCCGCTTGCACCACAATCGGGTTTTGTTTCATGGCATTTGCCAGCCAGCTGTAATGCTGCCAGAGCGCCTCGAGACCAACCTCAACAGCCGTCACATCAGCATCCAGCTTGTAGTAGGACAGGATCGAACGCCTGGGATCACGGATCAGGAACAGATTGGTGACACGGTCCGCCATCTTGTAATCATCATAGATCTGCGGCAGATGGTAATAGCTCATGTCCTTGAAAAAGACGGGGCCACGTTCCGCTGCTTCAAAGATCATCTGCCGCGTTTCAGCGTAGTTTACGCGTTGGTCGTCGCTGGGCTCAAACTTTGGCATCATGCGGGGTGAGTGGTTCAGGTAGTAGCCATACATGAAGGGCTCGTGGAAACAGGTGAGGTCGCCACGTTCGCGCATGATCCGCTCGACCGCGGTCGACATTGAACGGGGATGAACCCAAAGCGCGATGATCTTGTGCATTGCCATTCAACAAATCCCTTTGACGGAATCATAGCGCAGGACAGCAGTTCGGAATTCTATTAATCTTGCTTATGTACTGCAGCGGGAGTTGCGCCAAGCTTGGCACAGCTCTTTAGTTCTCTGATAAGGACAAACAGAATTCCAGCATGGCAAAACTTCCAGACAGCGCAAAAACGGTGATCATAGGCGGCGGCGTGATCGGCCTCTCGATCGCCTACCATCTGGCCAAACTCGGTGCAGAAAACGTCATTCTCCTGGAGCGCAATCAGCTCACAAGCGGAACGTCATGGCATGCTGCCGGCATAATCGGTCCTCTCCGGGCTTCAATGAATCTGACAAAGCTGGCGGTCTACGCAACCGAATTGCTGCCCCTTCTCGAAGACGAAACCGGCCAGTCAACCGGCTACAAACAAACCGCCGGCTTCTGGCTGGCCCGCACCGAAGATCGCATGACCGAATTGAAGCGCATCGCGGATGTTGGTGTGACGGCGGGCTTGCACCCGGTAATCATGTCCCCGCACGAAATCTCCGAAAAGCTCGGGATGCTGGAGGTATCAGATCTTGCCGGCGGACTGTGGGTCCAGGAGGACGGACAGGCAAACCCGGTGGATGTTTGCATGGCCTACGCCAAGGGTGCCCGCGACGGAAGCGTGCGCATCTTCGAGGACACAGGTGTTGCTGCAGTACAAACAAAAAACGGCTCCGTGTGTGGTGTCGAAACTACCGATGGCCAGCTGATTTCTTGTGAAAAAGTCGTCAATTGCTGTGGGGCATGGGCCCGATTACTCGGTCGGCGCAATGGAGTCAGCATACCACTTCAGGCCGTCGAACACATGTATGTGGTGACTGCACCTATCCCGGGCCTGCCGCAACCCTTCCCTGTCATTCGGGATCTCGAAGGACGGATCTACATCAAGGAGGATGCGGGCAAACTTGTGATCGGTGGCTTTGAACCAAACGGGAAAATTTGGCGGCCAGATCCAGAAGGCGGAGATGCCCCGTTCCTTGAACTGCCAGAGAATTGGGAGCAGTTCGAGCCCTTTATGGAAGCTGGCCTGCACCGGATACCCGACCTTGAAAAGACCGGCATCCAGCACTTCATGAACGGCCCGGAAAGCTTTACGCCCGACACCAAACAGCTAATGGGCGAAGCATCGGAATGCCGGAATTATTTCGTCGCTGCAGGCTTCAACTCGATCGGCATCATATCATCTGCAGGCGTGGGCAAGATCATGGCCGAATGGGTGTCAGCCGGCGCCTGCCCAATGGACATCTGGGATCTGGACATCGCCAGGTTCGAGCCACAACATGGTGCGTCCGCTTTTCTCGATACGCGTGTCCAGGAAGCGGTTGCCAACCAGTTCGAAATGCACTGGCCGCACAAACAATTCAAAACCGGCCGCGGCGTAAGACGCTCGTCATTTCACGAAGCGTTTGCCAGGCAAGGTGCTGTGTTCGGTTCACCAGCCGGTTTCGAACGGCCCCTGTACTTTGCCCGGAACGAGCAAGAGAAAACGCTGCAGTACTCCTACGGAGATCAACATTGGTGGAGTGCGGTGGAAAGCGAGATCTCCGCAATGACGGAGAGAGCCGCATTGCTAGAACTCAGCCCACTCAGCAAATTCCTGATCCAAGGGGCAGACTCCGCTTCCGTCCTCCAGCGCCTCTGCGCAAACAACATCGACGTCACAGACGGCAAGCTTGTGTACACCCAAATGCTCAACGCCTGCGCTGGCATTGAGACCGATCTCACGGTAACGCGGCTGGATGAGGACAAGTTCCTGATTGTCAGCGGGGCAGCCACACGCACCAAAGATCTGATTTGGATGAGTAGGGCCATCGGCCCAACTGAAAACATTGCGATTACCGATGTCACATCGTCCCATGCAGTCCTCGGATTGATGGGACCCAAGGCTCGTGAAATCCTGTCCGGTCTGACTGACGCAGATCTTTCACCCGGCGCCTTTCCTTTTGCAACGTCGCAGGAAATTAACATCGGCTATGCCCGGATTCGGGCATCCAGGTTCTCGTTTGTCGGCGAACTCGGTTGGGAACTGATGATTCCGGCAGAATTCGCCAGCCACGTCTTAGATCAATTCAGACAGGCCGAAGTTCAGTCCATGGGCATATTCGCCATAGACAGCTGCCGCATGGAGAAAGGTTACAAGCATTGGGGACATGACATTGGTCCCGCCGACACCCCGCTTGAAGCTGGACTTGGCTTCGCAATCTCCTGGCACAAGCCAGATGGTTTCATTGGTCGCGATGCTCTCTTGGCGCAGAAAGAATGCGAACTGGAGCGCCGGGTGATGCTGTTTGAGGCCCCGGCAAAACCGTTGCTACTGCACGAAGAACCTGTCTTGCGCGGCGGCAAAACCGTCGGGCGCACCACGTCAGGCGCGCGCGGTTTCAGAACTGGCAAGAATCTCTGCTTTGCAAACGTGTCTGTTTCTCAAAATGATGAAGCTGAAGACAGCTACGAAGTGATCGTTGCGGGCGAGCGATTTCCGCTGACGCCATTGAGCAATGCACCCTATGACCCGAACGGCGAACGGATGAAAGCATAACGACAATGACCGATCTGCAAACTCACGCCCGGCTTGTGATCATCGGTGGCGGCGCCATGGGCGTTTCCCTGCTCTACCATCTGACAAAGTTGGGATGGTTGGATATTGTGTTGATCGAAAAGAACGAGCTGACAGCCGGTTCCACCTGGCATGCAGCCGGTCTTTGCACTCACTTCGCGCATAACCTCTCCATTCAGGCCATGCGGGCTCATTCCGTGAAGCTCTATTCGTCCATTCTCGAAGAGGAAACAGGAAACCCGGTCAGCTTCCACCAATCCGGCGCCTTGCGGATTACGCGATCGGAAGACCGGATGCAGGAGTTCCGGCACGTTCAGGATATCGGCCGCTATTCCGGCCACGACTTCAACATCCTGTCGCTGGCAGAATTGAAAGAGATCTATCCTCTGACCACACTGGACGGGATCATCGGCGCCATCCATGAACCGTATGACGGCCATGTTGATCCGAGCCAGGCCACCCACGCGATGGCGCTAGGGTCACGCAATGGCGGCGCCAAAATCTATCGCAACAACCCGGTCCTTGGTCTGGAGCAAAAGCTAAATGGCGAATGGCTCATCACCACCCAGGACGGCGACATTACAGCCGAGATCATCGTCAATGCTGCAGGCACTTGGGGATATGAAATCGGCCGAATGATGGGTCTTGAGTTGCCCATAGTACCGGTTCTCCACCAATACCTCGTCACAGACAGGATCGAAGAAATCGCATCTCGCGAACGCCAGCTTCCGATCATACGCGACCCGGAAGAAAACTGGTATGTGCGTCAGGAACGCGATGGCATGATCATTGGCCCTTATGAGCGTGACGGGAAGATCTGGTCACCGGATCTTGTGCCACCTGAATTTGGAATGGAACTGTTACCGCCGGATCTCGATTGCATTGAACACATCGTCGAAATGGCCATGGCGCGGATTCCGGTGCTTTCAAGCGCAGGCATCAAGACAGTGGTCAATGGTCCGATTACTTTCACGCCGGATGCAAATCCACTCATTGGTCCCGCCTTCGGCCTTCAAAATGCCTGGCTCCTCACCGGGTCCAGCATGGGCGTCATGGAAGGCGGTGGCGCTGGCAAATTCCTCGCCGAATGGATTGTAGGTGGCGAACCGCCAATGGATGCGCTGGCCCTCGATCCGCGGCGCTTTGGCGATTACGCAGACCGGGAGTATCGCATCGACAAAGCCGTTGAGAGCTTTGGAAATCAGTTTGCCGTCCATTATCCATTTGAAGAACGAGAGGCCGGACGACCCTGTGCCACAACGCCCGTTCACGATGACATGGCACAGGCCGGTGCCGTGTTCGGATTTGCATATGGGTGGGAGCGGCCGAATTGGTTTGCCTCAAAAGCAGACCAGAACAGCACGCTCAGTTTCGGTCGCGCAAACTGGTTCGACGCCGTCGGTGCTGAATGCCGTGCCGTTGCAGAATGTGCTGGGATCGCGGATATATCCGCTTTTTCAAAGTTCGAAATCACCGGGCGCGATGCATATGAATTTATGGACAGTCTCGGCGCCAATCGCCCCCCATCCAATGACGGGCGCATAGGCCTGACGCATGCCCTGACAAAATCCGGCGGCTTCTTCTCTGAGTTCACAGTATCGCGCCTCGCGGCGGATCGTTTCTATCTCACCAGCGCTGCGGCGGCCCGGCGTCAAGACCACGATCTGCTACGGCAGCAGGCCGCCACATTTGAAACCATCAACGTTGAAGATGTGACCGATGCACGTGGCATTCTTGGGATTATGGGGCCGAACGCCCGCGCCCTGTTGCAACCGTTGTGCAATGCGGATTTAGAGAACGATGCGTTTCAATGGTTGGGCGTTCGAGACATTTCCGCAGCGGGTCTGAGCGTGCGCGCATTGCGCGTCTCCTTTGCAGGGGAACTCGGATGGGAATTACATGTACCAACAGGCGACATGAAAGCGCTGTACGACGCGCTGATCTCGGCTGGCCGCGAACATGACCTCAGACACTTCGGACTATACGCGCTCAATTCCATGCGCCTTGAAAAAGGGTACAGGTCATGGGGCATGGACCTCTCCAGCGAGCGCACCCCGTTGGAAGCAGGGCTGGAGCGATTAGTACAACTGGATGGTCACGACTTCCTCGGCAAGGCAGCATTGCAGAAGAGGCGTGACTTGCCGTTTTGCATGAAGCTTTTGGAACTCGAAGATGACGGGCCGGACCCGTTCGCACTGCACCCAGTTTTCTCCGGCGATCAAGTGGCAGGCCTGATAACTTCCGGGGCTTACGGACATCGCACCAGCAAAAGGTTGGCTCTGGCCTATATGCAACCTCACAGTCTTCAGGAAGGCGCACCGCTCTCTGTCAGTGTTACCGGGCAAAAAACGGAAGCACGGATTCTTTCAGACGCTCCATACGATCCGGCAAATCTCCGTCTCAAAGACACATCATCGTAAAAACAGATTACGCCACCTCTGCTGCTGGGCAAAGGCGGCGTAACCAGGGAGTGAGCGTGGAGACGCTCTTTATTTTGGATCAGGCCTAGAGGTTACCCTTGGCCATTTCCGATGCGATATGGTCTGCTTGCCTTAGCGCAAGAGACACAATCGTCAAGGTCGGGTTTTCTGCTGCACCCGTTGTGAAAACACTGCCGTCAGAGACGAACAGGTTGCTGATGTCGTGGGTTTGGCCCCACTTGTTCACAACACCGTCCTTGGCATCCGCACTCATCCGGTTCGTGCCCAGATTATGGGTCGAAGGATAAGGCGGTGTCGGATAGGTCTGGGTCGCGCCAACCGCATCATAGACCGCCGCGCCTTGCTGGAAGGCATGATTGCGCATGGCGATATCATTGGGATGATCATCAAAATGCACGTTCGGCACCGGCAGACCGTATTGGTCCTTCTCTGTTGTATGCAGGGTGATGGCATTCTTTTCCTGCGGCATGTCTTCGCCCACGAGCCACATTCCGGCCATGTGATCGTACATGTCCATGGCAGCCGAGAACTCACGGCCCCATGCACCTGGGTTCAGGAACGCCGCCATGAACGGAACCCCGAGAGCCAGAGTTTCCATCTCATAGCCACCAACAAATCCGCGCGAGGGATTGTTCTTGGATTCATCTGTGATGATCCCAGCCATGGTCGTTCCACGATACATGTTCACCGGCTTGTCAAACACGGCATAAACGGAGCCGGTCATATGGCGCATGTAGTTTTTGCCGATTTGACCGGACGAATTCGCCAGACCATCGGGGTGTGCTGATGAGGCGGAGTTCAACAACAGACGCGGGCTTTCGATTGAGTTACCCGCCACGCAGACAATGCGCGCCATCTGCTTGTGCTGCTTGCCATCCTTGTCGGCGTAAACAACGCCATTCACCTTGCCATCCGCACCATGCTCAATCTTGAGCACCTGCGCATTCGGCCGGACTTCGAGGTTTCCAGTGGCTTCACCTTTCGGGATTTCCACATAACCGGATGACCATTTCGCACCAGACTTACAACCCTGGAAGCAGAAGCCAATCTGCTGGCAGGACCCGCGGCCGTCGCGCGGCTCGGAGTTAATCGCCATACGGCCGGTATGACATTCCTTGTAACCGAGCTTGTCGGCACCGGCTTTCATCACCTTGAAGTTGTTGTTACCGGGTAGACCGGGAATTCCGTTCGTCCGCGTCACGCCCATACGGTCTTCCGCTTTGGCGTACCAAGGTTCCATCTCAGCGGCATCAATCGGCCAGTCCAGCAAAGTGGCACCAGCCACGTCTCCGTAAGTCGTTCTTGCTTTCCATTCATGTTCATGAAAACGCAAGGACGCGCCGGCCCAGTGAACGGTTGAGCCCCCAACGGCCTTCACGATCCAGGCAGGCAGGCCTGAGAAGTCTCTCGCTACGCGCCAAGTGCCCGATGTGGTGCGCTTATCCAGCCAGGAAATCTGGCCGAAGCTGCCCCACTCGTCGTTCTGGAAATCTGGAATCTCATGGCGTCCGCCAGCTTCCAGAATAATCGTTTTTACGCCTTTCAGGGCCAATTCCGCACCAAGCGTGCCGCCGCCGGCGCCCGAACCAATAACAACGACAACGCTGTTATCGGAGAGATCAAATTTTGCAGCCATGTCTCAAATCCTCCCTTAAGCCTTGTCCAGCCAGTCAATGTCATCAAATCCCCGGTCGATATAGCCGCCCTTGGAGGCGGACTCGCCCTCATATCCCAGGATAGCCCAAACATCCGGATTGTTGTAGATCCCCACAACCAGGCTTCCGCGCACTTTCTGGAAGAACGCGCTGGTCTCAATCGCCTTGAGCAGCGCAACGCGGTCGATCTCCCAACCAACCTTGGCGTAAGGCACACCATGGGCTGCCTTCGCTGCTTTGTCCAAACCGGCAACGCCGTCTTCGAAAACTTTCTTGTCGTCAGCAGATTTGCCTGCCGCACCGTCAAAAGCCATCACGGCCTTTGCATAGTGCTTGTCGCCAATCCGATCGTGCGGATAGACATCGCGGGACATCTGCACCAATGTGGCAAAGGTTTCAGATTTGAGATTTGTTGCCGAGGCGGCCCAGGAATTATCTGCCCCAACGATCATACCACTCGGCAGGACCGACAAGGCCACCAGCGACACGCCGGCAGACTCTAGCAATCCGCGCCGGGAGATCTTTATTTTCTTGTCTAGCACACGCATTTGCGTTTCCTCCTTCTCCTATGATTTTTATGTGTAACGGCCATGTCGTTGCAGAACTTCGATCTTGTAAGCGTCGGGATCCTGCACAAAAAAGAACTTGGCCATGAGCGCGCCGTCCCGTTGGAATTCCTTCACCGGCGTTGGGTTCAGTCCCAACTCTTCAAACCGCGCATGTTCGGCATCCACATCCTCAACGGACACGGCGAGATGGCCGTATCCGGTGCCGTGTGTGTATGGCTCGCTCTGATCGTGATTGACGGTGAGCTCGACTTCAAAATCGTCTTCGGGATTCTTCAGATAGATCAGCGTGAAGCCGTCAAACGCAAACCTGTCCTCAACATTCAAACCGAATGCCTTGGTGTAAAAATCAACCGACTTTTCCTCGTCCAGGACACGCACCATCGTATGGATCGCTTTGGCCATAAAACGCCTCCCCTATTCTCTGCTTGCTTTTTGTAGATACTTGATGATCCGGCCCCGGATTTCCGGATCGGCCTGCTTGTAGATCATGTATGTATCGCTGAAGATCTGCTTGGGCTTTTCCAGCCACTGATCAAGCACTTCAGGTGTCCAAAGATCAGTGGAGGCTTTCAGCTTTTTGGAATAGGGAAAGCCGGCAACGGAACCCATTGGTCGCTCAAGAATACCCCAAAGGTTCGGACCCTGGCGCTTCTTCCCGCCCTTATCGATTGTATGACAGGTGCCGCAATGTTTCTTGAAAAGCGCCGCATCTTCATCCGCAGACCAAGCGGGTCCACACAATGTGATCAAAACAGATAAACCAACAAGCGGCCAGACACGCAACAAGGCAACATCCCTCATTTCTTCAGCAAATGCTTTTGGAGGGAGCTTAGCTTCTAACGTCTCGAACGTGGTGTTATGTGGCTACTACGCCCCTAATTACGTCTAAGCAGCTATAAAACCGGCTTTTTTCGCTTCCTTCTGGAGGCCGGAAACATCAAAATCCTTGTCCATGAAGTTGATGCAGCAGCATCTCAGCAGCGAGGCAAAATTGGCAACTTCACCGTGAATTTCCAGAGCCTCTTCATAAAGCAGCGATAGGAATTTCGACATCGGCATGTTCTGAACCTGCGCGATTTCTTCCAGCACAACCCAGAATTTTGCTTCCAGACGAACGCTGGTGGGATGCCCCATCAATCGCACGGAACGGGTCTCATAAGTGTAGTTGGCAGGGTCTTGACCTGCGAATACATGGCACATCTTTTACACCTCCCCTGGTACCTCGCGAAGGTTATTGTTTATGATTTTCGCGAATGGATTAAGAACGGACGCAAACTGCCCGCATGGATGGAAAGTATATGGCATCTGGTATACCTTGGCAAATGGTACAATGGTTCACAGGAGCTTGGCAGACCGTCAGCAGGTAAGCCTAGTCGTACTTAGGGCCAGTTTTTTTAGAATGAGACACATAATTGACCGACGCACGTTCATGGCACTCTCCGCAGCTTCAGGTGCCAGCTTTTGTTCGCCCGCAGACAATCTGACGGCGGCGCCGGCGAATTTGTTGCGCCGTCCCATTCCTTCAATAGGCGAGCAGATCCCGATCCTTGGCATGGGAACCTGGATCACCTTCAATGTCGGCAAGAGCCAGACACTTCGGGAAAAGCGTCTCGAAGTACTGAGGACCTTCTTTGCCGGAGGAGGTGGCATGATCGACAGCTCGCCGATGTACGGCAGTGCTGAAGACGTTATCGGCTATTGCCTGCGAAAGTTGCCGCCCCAAAGAAATCTGTTCTCGGCAACGAAAGTCTGGACGATCTCCAAATCACAGGGCCTTGGTCAGATGCAAGCGTCGGAAAGATTATGGGACATCAAGAATTTCGATCTCATACAAATCCACAATCTGGTGGATTGGCCAACTCATATGCAAACTTTGAATGAATGGAAAGCCAGCGGCCGCCTCCGCTACAGCGGCATAACAACCTCTCATGGCAGACGACATTCGGAGTTTGAAAGCATCATGCGCAATCACAAATTCGATTTCGCCCAGTTCACTTACAATATCGAAGATCGCGAAGCCGAGCAGCGCCTGTTGCCTGCAGCGGTGGAGCGAGGCATGGCCGTAATCGTCAACCGGCCGTTTCAGCGCGGCGTGTTGATTAACCGCCTGGAGGGCAAAGCGCTGCCGGACTGGGCGGATGAAATCGGCTGCAACACGTGGCCGCAATTTCTGTTGAAATTTATCATCTCGCACCCTGCAGTTACCTGTGCGATACCGGCCACGTCAAACCCTGCACATATGGCAGAGAATCTCGTTGCCGGATCCGGTCCAATGCCGGATGCCAGAACCCGTGAGCGCATGGTTGCCTATGTGCAAAGCCTTTGAATCGGCTTAGACACGGCCGATGGTGCCCTTGTCAGCAGAAGTTTATTTCGCGTCCCTGGCCGACTACAGCCTGTCAATCTGGCCCCGCCAACTGGTGTTTGGCTGCCTCGGCGTCATGATGATCATTCTCGCCGCCAGACCAAAACCAGCTGGCCGGATCTGCGCAATCATCCTGTTCATCGCCTGGGCGCATGTGGGCTTTGCCTATCATCTGAACTATTTCGCTGAACTCAATTTTTGGGATGTACCCATCGGCGTTTTGTTCCTCGTTCAAAGCGTGATCGTTCTTTGGTATGGCGCGGTTCAGAATTGTTTTCCCTCAGACCGGTCCAACCTATTGGCAGTTATTGCGATGATGATTGCGCTGGTCATGCCGCCCTTGCTCGGTCTCTCCATTGGCCGCCCGGTCGCGCAGGTACAGTTGTTTGGCATTTCACCGGGCCCAACGGTTTTGTTTATGGGCGGCTATCTGTGTGCAGCCAGAGGATGGCTCAGAGTATTCTGGCCTATCCCTCTGCTTTTGCTGATCCCTATCATCGTGCTGGCGAGCGCATTGAATATCACCGAAGACTTTGTGGTACTCATTCTACCTGCTTTTCTGCTCCTATCCGTTGTTCTTCGAGCCTCAAAACAATGACTCAGCCCTGTCTTGCGCCAGACCCAAATCCATGCCCGCCAAAATTCCAGATGCCAGCCGGAGCCTGTGATTGTCATGCTCATGTAATTGGTCCGCCAGCACGTTATCCGTTTGTACCTGAACGCTCCTACACGCCACCCGATGCTCTTCTTGAAGACTACAAATCGCTACACAAGGTGCTTGGCATAGAGCGAGCTGTTATCGTTCAGCCCTCGGTTCACGGAACCGATAACAGTGTAACAATTGACGCCATTGCAGGTTACGGCCCGTCCTGCCGAGGCATCGCCGTTGTCGATGAAAATATCAGCGAAGCCGAACTCGTCCGGCTCCATGAGGGCGGGATCAGGGGTATTCGTCTCAATGTACTCTTCGGGGGAGGCGTTGGCCTGCAAGCTCTTGAACCCCTGGCAGAGCGCATCGAGCCGCTGGGATGGCATGTGCAGCTTCTTTCGGATGCGACTGTGATGGAAGAATTGTCGCCGCGTATTTGCAAGCTGAATGTTCCCGCTGTTGTGGATCACATGGAGCACATGAATGTCTCCAAAGGCCTCAACCATCCTGGTTTTCAAGCTCTGCTCGCGTTGGTTGCTGATGGACATAGCTGGATCAAACTTTCCGGCAATTATAGAATTTCCACTGACAGACCACGCTACAAAGATGCGATTCCTTTTGCTCAAGTACTGATCGAGGCGGCGCCTGAACATATGATTTGGGGAACGGACTGGCCGCACCCGGCCCTCACAAAGTTCATGCCCAATGATGGAGATCTTCTGGATGCGCTCCACGATTACGCACCAGATAGCGATTTGCGTCGCGCCATCCTAGTCGAAAACCCTGCAAAGCTCTACGGACTCTGAGAAGGTAGGCGGTAGGCCGCTTTCATTGTATGAGAAGCGCACTGCTGAACGTCAGGAAAGTTGGAAACCAATGGTACCGGCCATCAATTAGACTGGCAATCGCTTTGCTTCTGGTTGCAATTACCATCGGCGAGCCCATTCACGCGCAGGCTGAAGGCCAAACGGTCTTTAGGCAGATTCCAACCCAGTTCATTGCGGCACTTGGCGCACCTGATGCCACGTCCGGCACAGGGCACAAACCTGGGGCGCACCTGGCGCCACGACCCCGGCCCTCGCGGTGTCTGGTTACAGAACTTCGTTAGCCTGCAAAAAGCCGGGGGCATTGCACCGGCCAAATGAAAGTTCGATCAGTCCGATTGGTAGCTGGATGAAAACGGTCTCTTGATGGAAAAGCCCAACTTCCCTGTACCGCCTGGCAAGTATGTCGTCACAGGTGATCGTGAAGCGGTATCCATCCTGACCGTTCACGAAGCCGACGCTGGGAACTGAAAGACGGAACAAAACTATATGACGTAACTCACCTGCCATGCCGCTCTGCACGGTATACGCCGATCCCCTGCTCATAATCCTGTTCGCCAGAAGCTGCCCCGCTTGATACCTTTCAGGTGAAGCCCGGCACCGAAATGCCAGCCGTCAAAGGATGCATGAAATAAGACTAGTCGGTTCTTTTTGTGATCGGCGTGGCCGCGAAAAATTGACCAAAAACTCTTTTTTCAACTCTTTAAGGAACGCCTACTGACATGTTTTGGTGGCACTGAGTCCAAAATAAAACATATTTATTTCAATATGTTAAATCGGAAACTTTTCAAACCATGCATAGAATGCATAGCTCCCATGACGGGTGATTTCGGTGAATACGGGCAGATTGATTTCAAACCATGCATAGAATGCATAGCTCCCATGACTTTCTTGCTGACCGATCTGTTTTTCGGGCTTTCAAGCCATGCATAGAATGCATAGCTCCCATGACAGCAGCCCCCTACCAAACCACATTCGTTTATACCAGATTAACGATCATACAGCGGCATCAACTCCCTCCCCTTTGAGATGCCACTGTGAACGGTCAATCCCCTCACTCTTGGCCGTTCAGTAATGCCCAATAGGGTGCCCCACCCAAGCCGGACCCCTCCCAGGGTCCGGCTATAATTTTATCTGAAGCAGAAAAATTGCGTTGATCTAACGGTACAGCACCGTTGGTGCCAGTTTCATATCTTTGTAGAGGCCGGCAACCTGCTCTTCATAACCATTGTACGGTAATGTGGGGACGCGCTTGTTGGTACCGAGCACCCGTTCGGAAGCCTGGCTCCATCGTGGATGGGGCACAGCTGGATTCACGTTGGCCCAGAACCCGTATTCTGCAGCCTGAATTTGCTCCCAGAAACTGACTGGCTGCTTGTCGGTAAAAGTAAACCGGACGATCGACTTGATCGATTTGAAGCCGTATTTCCACGGCAATGCCAAACGCAGAGGTGCACCCATTTGCTTGGCCACAGGTTTTCCATAGGCACCGGTAACGAGAAACGCCAGGTCGTTGCGCGCTTCTTCAATCGTTACACCTTCCACGTAAGGCCATGGCAGTTGATTGCTCCAGAAGAAGAGCGAGGGCTTTTGCCCCGGAGCGACTTCCGGATTGTTGAACGTTTCCATCCGGACAAATTTGGCGGACGATTTTGGCTGCGCCAGGTCCACCAGTTTTGAAAATGCGAATCCTGACCACGGCACGGTCATAGACCAGGCTTCCACACAGCGGTGGCGGTAGAGTCGTTCTTCGATGCCAATCTTGCGGATTAGCCCATCAATGCCAATCGTGAATTCCTTCTCCACTTCGCCATCTATTCTGATTTCCCACGGCCGGATTGGCAGAGCCTGTGCGGCTTCGGCAATGCGTTTTGATGAGCCGAATTCATAGAAATTATTGTATTCCAGATTCAGTTCCTCTTCCGTCACCGGCCTGTCGATCTTGTAAGCTTCATTCCGTTTGGCTGGATACAAATCAGCCGTTGGGTCACTCTCGGCACGAGCGCCGGTCAAACCTCCAAGAGAAGCTGCGCCAATCGTTGCTGCACCCAGCCCCATGGTCTTGAGCACGTCCCGGCGATTCCAGAAGACGTCCTCAGGTGTGGCTGCGGATTCCAGCAGTTTCCAATTGTGAATGGTTTTGATCAACATATGTTCCATACCCTGTCCAGTTCCCAGCGTGGCGGGCATATTAAGAGGCAAAGTTAATCAGTACCAATCACGGCTGCGTCAGCAAAAGCCGCAAGCTCGCCGTTGTTCTGCACAAAATTCCCCAAAATTGCTGATATGGATTGCAACAATCGTCACTACCAACGCGTCGAGACTAAGTCAGACCAACCAAGTAAAACAATGTTGAGCAAATTTTCACCCGCCCAATGGCTCCCTAATCTGTGGTGCACGCTCAGCCGGTTTCCGATCCCTGTCCTCTGCGCGTTCCTGTTTTCAGGAGGCACGCACCTCCTGGCCGAGAGCAGAGAGTGGAACCGCCCAAAAAACATAAACCTTGCTCTTGGCGTTGCATTGCTCACGGCGCTCGCCGGTTACGCTCACAAGTGGTTGCAAATTGAGTTTGGCTTTCTCATTTGCACAGCCATGCTGTGGGTTATGGTGGCGGGGTATCTGCGCTCAGATGTGCCATTTGGCAATTTCTGGCAGTTCAATGCCAGACTGTGCAAGCTTGCGTGATTGCTATGATCGTCGGCCTGATTTGCATAGCTGGATTGTTTGCCATCTTCACCGGGTTTGACTTTCTCTACGGAACAAGACTGGTTAGGGTTTTTGACGACCACATTCTGCGTATTTCTGTTTTCGTTGTCGGTCCGGTTTTCGGCCTATCCCTTCTGCCAAACTCGTTGGATGAGATTTTTGCGGCATCAGGCGACCCGGACAATTTGCTGGAAAGAGGGATATTCCTCCTCGGTCAATTATTTGCTGGTGCCGTTGTTGCTCATTTATGCAGCAATCCTTTATTCCTATATGGTCGTCATCGCACTCGAAGCGACCTTGCCAAAAGGCAAAGTGGGGTTCATGGTTCTGGCCTTCGGACTTGGAGGCATCGGCACCTGGCTCATTGCCAAGTCGTGGGAAGAAACCGGAACGATACTCGTCCGGATATTTATCCGGTCTTATTTCTGGCTTTTACCCGTTCCCATTCTGCTTGTCCTGCTGGCTTTTTATGAACGTGTAAATGCATATGGCCTCACCCCAGTACGCATTGGGCTTGCCCTGTTTGCCATTTGGTTGATCTTTGTCACAGGTTATTTCGCCATACGGCGCAGCAACATAAAAGCTCCTCTCGTACTGGCCGCTTTGGCACTCTTGGTCGGGAGCTTCTCCTTTGGTCCATGGGGCGCTCGGGCCGTGTCAGTAGACAGTCAAATTTCCCGCCTGACAGGTGTCCTCCAGGATCTCAAATTGCTTGAGAATGGGAAACTTCAACTATCCTCAACCGAAAGCATGGAGTTGGATCCAGAAAAGTCTCGCGATATCAGGTCTATTATCCGGTTCGTAGAAAATCACGACGGCCAAGCACAGATGACAGAAACACTTGGCAACGTCCAGTCGGCCCGTTTCAATCCTAACAATCATGCCGAGAGTTTCATAAATTACCACGCGCAAACAAGCATAACCCGATCAATTCAAACTTCGGGGGCGCTATTGCACGGCCCATTTGCCATCAACCTGGATGCAAAGCAGCCCACCGCAGCCAATGGTAAAATCACGGTAGGATTCTCCAACGAGTCAATTTTGATCGTCAACGCATCAAACGGCAACAAGTGGACCGTCCCAGCTCTTGAACTTCTCCAACGCACTCACAAAGCAAAGAGCTCAAAAGATGAGCTGCTTGTCGTGGAACTGACGGAAGAAGGAGGCGGACTGCCAGCCACACTCTTGGCTTGGGCGGTGTCCGGCTATCTAAAAGGCAAGAAAAAGGGCACACGCCAGATGAGAGGGATGGTCCTGATCTCTGGCCCCGAAACCCAGAGAGAATAATTGCACAACTTCACCTATTGTTGGGGCCGGATAACCAACAGCAGCGGTGGATCATCCACCGCAAATATCGGCCAAAACGACTCCAGCACGCCCAGCAACGCGGGAAGGTTTGCAGAGTAAATAATGGCGGAACCTTTGAGGTGTGGCATTAAATTAAAAAATCCAATAATTTCGCTTTAAATAGAAAATTGAATATATTAACATTGAAATTTCTGAAATATTTTGAATAAATTCAAAATTATATACATATAATGCAAATATTCAAATACTAAAAGAATTACTTGGATTCTGGCACAAAATCAAGGAAGGGGACATAGGTTATTGGTTAAAGGTTTTCATGAAGATATTGATTTCAGGTCTCTCGCTGAAGGAGATCAGCGTTTGGCATTCACTAAGCGAAGATGCGCCCGCGATGAAGCCGCGGAATATCTGCACGGCTTGGTCGCCCAGCTTGAAATGAGCGAATCAGGGTGACGACTACATTGCGGAAGGCGATCGGGTCGTGGCAATTGGCTCCACTGCCTGGACGAACCGGCAGACTGGCAAATCTTTTGACACCCCGAAAGTCGACCTCGTCCGGTTCCATGATGGACAAATTGTCGAGTTCTTCGAGCTCTATGATACCGACCAGGTTATGGCGACATCCGATCCGGACGGGCCAACTCGTGAAATTTTGCGCGATTTCCCAAGATGGACGGGTCCGAAAGCCGGCGATCAGGCGTCAGATACGTGTAAACGCTTCAAAAAATCTACGCAGCCTGGAATGAAACTAAGGGCACTAACACCGACATCTGGTTGGAACTATTTGCCGACGATGTGGAAATGCGCTCACTCGCTGATGGTGCGAAGGGGCTCGAGTTCTCCTCGTACCACAGATCGAAGAAAGAGGCCGCCGAGTACTTTGCTGGGTTGGCCTCAGATTGGACGATATTGTATTATCGTATCAATGATACCATCGCTCAATTATCCCACCCGATGGGCCCATTCGCGCCCTCCGATTGAGATGACGCGCCCTGGTTGATGCCTGAGGGTGTTCCAGGCTTGGCAGCACTGAGCTGCGATGTCGTCGCAGGTCTTGAAAACGAGGGTCGAAAGCCAGGTGTCCCGGATGAACGGCCAGACGTTCTCGACCGGGTTCACCTCTGGTGACCTTGGCGGCCGTGGGACGAGGGTGATGTTGTCGGGGACAGCCCATTTGGGTGAGCTCTGCCCTCCCGCCCGATCAAGGATCAGGAGGGCGTGTGCCCCGGTCTCGACCTGTTGACCGATGAGCCTGAGAGGCTCAACTATGGCGTGAGTGTCGCACCAGGGCATGATCCGCCCGTCGCCCTTGGCCCTGGCAGGGCAGAGGGCGCCGAAGAGACAGGCCCCTTCGGTCCGCTGATCGTGCGGCGCGCGGGGCCGCGCCCAGCGTCGCGTGCGTTTGTTCTTCTGACCCATCCGGGCGTCGTCCTGAACCCAGAGCTCTATCGGCTTGCCGCCACATTGGGTGTAGATGTGGTCGACGACGTCGCAGACGTTTTGTTGAACGCCTCGATGGCCTCATCGTGCTGCGGGCGGGCGGAGAGCTTGGCGACCCCCAAGGCGACCTCGATGGCGCGAAGGTCCCGTCCCGGCGTCTGACGACTGACCGGGACGCCCGGTTCCTCCTGCGCCCCCTGCGCCAGATCGACCCGCCGCCAGCGCCCGATGCCGTCCATATCGGGCTTTGGCCCCGCCTCAACAGTCGCTGCCAGCGCCGTGCGGTGTTCGTCTGTCAGGATCGGTGTCTTTGCGGGCGCCTTGCGGGTCACCAAGGCCTCCGCGCCGCCGGCCTTGAAGCGCAACACCCCGTCCCGGATCACCTGCAGGCCCACGCCGCCGATGCGCGCGGCCTCGCGGCGAGACCCACCGTCGAGGATCACCGCCAAGGCAAGAAGCTGCCGCGTCTGATCCGCCTCTTCGCTCTTGCGCGTTGTGCGAGGCAGGTCATCGCCCAAAAGGTCCGCTCTCGGTTGAACAGCTGCTGCCATGGAAAACCTCCCTTGTTTTCCATGGTGAAGCATGCCGAACATCGATTGGGAACCCCCCTCGGAAAGCCTGAGCCAATCAGCCGCAGTATTACGGCAGGATGATTCTGCTGCCCGGCGGTATGTGTTGCAGGTCGATAATGCAGCAGCAGGAGTCGTGGTCGTTCGCAACCAGTGGCTGCGAAGCCCATATCTGGAGCTTTTGGCCGTTCTCCCGGCCTATCAAGGACGAGGATTGGGCGGCAAGTATTGGCCTGGTTTGAGGCGTCTTCAAAAGATCAGGCTGAAAATTTCTGGGTTGCGGCCTCATCCTTTAATGAGCGGACCGTTGCATTTTATGAAAGCTGCGGGTTTAAGCAGGCTGCAATTCTGGATAACCTCAGCGGAGAAGGATTTGATGAATTGCTTCTCAGAAAAAAGCTCAATTAGTCCTTTTCAGGACTTACTATCAGTGCTGTTAAAGCCTTCTGCGGCCTGGATTAAATCTTCACCGGAAAGCTTCGAAGCTTCTATCGCGGCTTGTGTCCGGCTAATCACCTTGAGCTTACGCAGGACTTCCGAAACATGCGCCTTGACAGTGGTTTCACCAACATCAAGCTCGAATGCGATCTGTTTGTTCAACAACCCATCCCGGAGCATATTGAGAACGCGCAACTGTTGAGGCGTAAGTTGCGAAATGCGTCGTATCATCTCCTTCCGTTCAGCATCTTCTTCGTCGAGACCTGATCCTGAATAACCCGGTGGCAGGAAGACCGCACCGTTGATGATCTGCTTGACGGCGCTGGCCAGCTCTGCCTTCTTGATAGACTTCGGAATGAAACCGGCCGCGCCATAGGAGATTACCTCACGGACGACGCGCGCTTCTTCATGGCCTGAGACGATAACAATTGGCAGACGTGGGTAGTTCGTTCTGAGTTCCAGCAGCCCTTCAAACCCACGGACGCCAGGTATGTTGAGATCAAGCAGCGCCAGATCAAATCCGGTTTCGCGCCCCAGCACCTCCATGGCTTCGGTTATCGAAGTTGCCTCCAAGGTTTCGGCCGCCGGATAGGCAAGCGCAATGGCACTGTGGAGCGCATCGCGAAAAAGCGGGTGATCATCAATCACCAGAAAGCGCACACGGGTGTCAGATTGCAAAGTTTCTATTTGCCCGGGGTCAGGCATTCAGGTCTCTCAGTTGAATAACAAGTCTTCGAAATGGCGCAAGATAGTACGGATTGCCGCCGAGAACTAGAGCCGTTCTAATCTGTTCAAGAGTCAGGCAACAAGCTTCAGCCGCCGCAACCGCTAAATGCGGCGATAACTGAAATCCTCATGCGTAGCAGCAGCGGACGATTCAGCTACGTTTCGCAAGGCATCGTGGTGAGGAGACAGGATACAGGCGGGGTCAGTTTGGGCAGCATCTCCCGTGACCGCAAAGGTCTGGCAGCGGCAACCACCGTGATCGAGTTCCTTGCGCGGGCAGCTTCGGCAAGGCTCTGACATCCACTCAAACCCGCGGTATTTTTCAAATGCCTCTGATGTCTCCCAAATCTCGGCCAAAGATTTTTCCGTCACACTGTCAAACGCCATCGCATCGATTGTTTGAGCAGCATGGCACGGCAGCACCTGCCCATCGGGCACAATCACAAATGCATCCTGCGCCCAACCACCCATGCAAGGTTTGGGATAATCGGCATAATAGTCCGGCGTGACAAAGTCGATGTTGAGTATACCGGTGAGGCGCTCACGTGCTTCCTCAACAATCGCAACTTGCCTTTCCACATCCTCAAGCGAGGGTAACAGCACCGCCCGGTTCAGATACGCCCAACCGTAATATTGCACATTGGCGATCTCAAGCCGAACCGCATCAAGTTGCAATGCCAATTCAATGAAATCTGCAACCTGATGGATATTGTGTCGGTGGATTGGCGCGTTCAATGTCAGAGGCAGACCAGCTTCTCGCACATTTGCAGCTGTTTGCAATTTTTTGGCGAAACCGCCCTTATACTTGCCGATCAATTCAGTCACTTCGGGCGTTGCGCCCTGGATGCTGAGCTGCACGTGATCCAAACCGGCCTCAGCCAGTGCCCTCACCCTGCTGGCACTGAGGTTGACGCCTGCCGTGATCAGATTTGTGTAGACCGCACGATCTGCCAGTGCTCCGACGAACTGTTCCAGATCCTGGTGCAATGTCGGCTCGCCGCCAGAAAGATGCACTTGCAGGATGCCAAGATCTGCCGCCTGCCTGAAAACATCCAGCCAGGTTTCGGTATCCAGCTCCTTGTTTGCCTTCAACAGAGCGACGGGATTGGAACAATAAGGACATTGCAGCGGGCAACGGTGGGTGAGTTCAGCGAGAATTCCAATTGGCGGACTTGGTGCGAGCATTCTTATGCCTCACTGCTCAACAGACGCTGGTCGCTCCAACCCTGAAGGAACTCAAGCACATCCGTTTCAACTTCTGAGATGTCGGCGCCATATTCAGTAGCAAGCCCGGAAACTATAGAAGCGATGTCCTGCTTTCCATCGCAGCGTTCAAGAATATCGACGCTGATTTCGTCCGGCCAGAGGACCCTTTCCGGTGCCAGGACCACCCATTTCTGCCGTACATTGTCAAACTGCAACCGCACGTGCCTCGGCAACCTTGGGACAGAAGAAGTTGAAAGTTGAATGCGCTGCTGCATGACCTGTTTAACCACCGCCTTCTGGCACGAAAGCACCTGGTGGAATATGTCCCGGCACCACATAGGCATGGTAAAGCGCATCAAGTTGCGCCCACAGGATATCGCATTTGGTCAACAGGGCACGCTCAACGTCCCTTTGACGCTCCAGCGTCGTCGCCCATTCCTTAACGAGCCCAAGGGCAAAATCGGCGTCGCGTGGCGCCTGATGAAGCCGGGGTGTGAAATAGGCCAGCGAGTCTTCTGTAATGTAGTCGTAGCGTTCCAGCATGGCGGGGATGCGCTCACCAATCGCCACCGGTGAAAACAATTCTGTCAGAGATGAGGCAACGCCGATCATCAGCGGCTCAACTGTCACAAGCTCTGCATAAGCATTCACGGCGAAACGTGTGGCCCACAAAGCCAACTTTTTGGAGGCCACCACATCAGGATCCAGCCCGAGGCTTTTGGCCAGATGCAGCCATTTGGCCATGCCACCAGGTGATCCTTCCTCCCCATCATGATCGATAATGCGTTTGCGCCACTCCCGGCGAAACTCCGGATCGTCTGATTTTGAGAGGATGATGGCGTCTTTGCGGGGAATGATCGCCTGATAGCAGTAGCGGTTCAATGCCCAGGCCTGCATTTGCGCTTTGGTCAATTCGCCTGCATTCATCATTTTGTGGAACGGGTGATGAATGTGATAGCGCTGCTCGCCAACCGTCCTTAGCCGGACTTCAAGTTCAGCCGGTGAGAGCGGTTTGACCAATTCGGAATTGTCCTGTGCAGACATCGACGAAATCCAAATCCCCTAAACAAGAAAACCCGGCCTGACCGCAACGCATGTATAAGCATCGCGGCAGTGTGCCGGGTTATTTGCCTGGCGATGGTCCGGAGGAAACAAAGCTCACCCCGGTTGCAACAAATTAGCGCTTGCAGGCACCAAGTTCTGCGGGAAGATAGCGAGAAATTTCAAATCCAGCTTCTACGCTGGTTGTAACAGGCTTGCTCCAGGTTTTCATAACCTTCTCTCCTCTTTAGACTGTATCACCCTAAGCTATTTAGATGTACTTCGAAAGTCAAACATAACTGCCCGTCATTATATTGTACTTATAGGCAACATTCCGGCTTCCGGCACAGGCCTCATGCCATCACTTTCCGCCCGGCCCGCCACGGCGTGCGATGAGGCCCTTTGACGGATTGTAGGCAAAAACCGCCAACGCCATGAAGACGAATGTGCAGGCAACAGCGATCAAAGTGGCCTTCAAATTCAGCTGGTTGTAAAGCGCAAAGCGGATCAACTCGACTGCGTAGGTGAACGGGTTGAGCGCACATAGATTATACAACAATGTGCTGGATTCCTGCATCCGCCACAGGGGGTAAAGCGCTGATGACATGAAGAACATCGGAAAAATCACGAAGTTCATGACGCCGGCGAAATTCTCCAACTGGCGGATCATTGAAGACAAGAGCAGCCCGAGAGATCCCAGCATCAAACCGGACAGAACCAACGCTGGCAGGACAGTGAGATATCCGATCAATGGCGGTTCAACGTCCCAGAACCAGGCGATCGCGAGAAAAACGTAGACTTGCGTAATGGAAACAATGGCGCCCGCCAGCAGTTTTGACCCGAGCAGGAACCAGCGCGGAAACGGACTCACAAGGAGCGTGCGCATGGTTCCCATCTCGCGGTCATAAACCATCGCCAGCGACGATTGCATGCCGTTAAACAGCTGGATCATGCCCACCAGGCCAGGTGTTATGTAGATCTCGTAAGGAATATAGGTCTCGTACGGCTCTATGATCGAGATCCCGAGGACCGCACGAAATCCAGCCGCGAAAATGAACAGCCAGACCAACGGTCTCACAAGAGCGGCTATAAAGCGGCCGCGCTGCTGCACGAACCGCAAGCCCTCTCGCAACACGATGCCACGGAGGCAGCGCAAATAGCTTGCGACGCCGTAGTGGCCGATACTTTCTCTTGCTGTGGTGCTCATGCCGCCCTGTCACCTGACGTTGCAGCATCCAGGCCTGTGAGCTTGTTGAACAACTGCTTGATGTCTGCGGCACCCGTCTCTTCCACCAGGTGTTCGGAGCATCCCGATTGAATGACCTTGCCTTCATGCAGGATCACCAACTGGTCTTCCAGTTCAATCTCCTCCATCAGGTGTGTGGCCCAGAGAACGCTCAGTCCTCCCTCGCCTACAAGCCGACGCACGTGTTTGATGATGTCCTGACGTGCCTCCACATCGAGCCCGACGGTCGGCTCGTCCAACAACAGCAATGCCGGCCGGTGCAGCAGAGCACGGGCAATCTCTACCCGCCTCATCTGACCTCCGGACAGGGAACGGACGGTCTCGGCGCTTCTGTCTTGCAATGCGACCCGGGACAACTCTGCCAGGACCCGTTCACGCGCCACTTTGCGGGGCATGCCGTGCAAGGCTGCGTGGTAGGTCATGTTCTGCATGACGGTCAGGTCAGGATCCAATGTGCGGCTCTGAAAGACCACACCCAGCTGTTGCAGCGCCAGTTTTGGTGCCCGCCGCACGTCATGGCCCATCACCTGCACATGGCCGCTGGTGTTGTCGAACAGCCGGGTGATGAGAGAGAACAACGTGGTTTTGCCTGCTCCATTCAGACCCAAAAGGCCGCAGAACCTGCCTTGCGGGATCGACAGACTTACCACGTCCAGCGCCACCCGTTTGCCATAGGCATGGCTGACGCCGTCAACATCGAGCGCGGATGTGGCTGGATTGCTCATCGTTTCAATTTACACCAAACGATCAAAACTCATAGCTCGATGCTCATGCCGTCATAGGCGATTTCCCAGCCAACAGCATTGGCTTCCAATCGCTCCGGAGAGCCTTCGATCAGGACGCGGTTGGAATTGTTGATGTGGATAAAAATCTTGCGCTGGATATCGAGATCCTTGAATGCGGCCATGGAGCCCCTGTCCCCGGACATGCTCATGTGCCCCATGCGCGCGCCGGTTTTGGCCCCCAGCTTGCCCGCAACCATCTCATCATCCACCCAGACCGTCCCGTCAAACAGGACAAGTCTTGCATTCGTCAGCCGTTCGGCAATCTCCGCTGTCATCATGGCGCAGCCGGGAATGTAGAAAAACTCTTTGCCCTCACGCATCCCAAATATGCGCAGACCGATTGTGTGCTCGGTTTCCTCGCCAATGCGCAAATCATCGGCCTCGGCCAGCATGCGCTCTTCGTTGAAGAGAGCAACTTTGCCCGGCACCAGAAATGGTTCCACGATTAGCCCCTCGCCCACTTCCGTCACCGTGCCACTCGCCAGGGAGTTGCGCGTAACAAACTCGGCATCAAGCACATTGAAGATCGGGTTCTCGGCCATCACGTCCAGCACGGCCGGTGTCGCGAACACGTTGTAGGCCTGCTTTTCGCGCAGGATCAGCAGACCGCTGAGGTGGTCCACATCTGCATTGGTCAAAACGACACTTTCAATCGGCGTATGGCGATCATGGGCGGTGTGGGGCCACAAGGTTTCTGTGTCCGTAATCTGTTGCCGGATATCCGGAGAGCAATTGAAAACGCACCAGCGTTCCCCATCAACGCTCACCGCAATGGAGGACTGGTGGCGCGGGATGACCTCGCCGGTGCCCGCGCGCGCAAGCCGGCAGACCTGGCAGTTGCAGTTCCATTGGGGAACGCCGCCGCCTGCACCAGATCCCAGCACGGTGATTTTCAGCATTTTGAGACACCCGGGCGAGCAGTAACAGGCCGCCCGCAAAATCTGCAAATCAGATATTTTCGCTGAGCTGCACCACAGGGGTCACATCCGTGAAATTCGGAATATCGCCCATCACCTCGGCACCGCCAGCAGCAACGGCGCCCTGAAACGCCTCAAGGCTCTCAAAATCAAGGATCGCAACCACCTGATAGGGAGGAGGCGTTTTCGGATCCGGCGTGGCGAAACCTTTGATCAGTTTCATGCTGTTCAGGCCCTTGTCATCCCAATTCTTATGGACGATGGGGCCGTGCGTACCGAGATAATAGTCCATATCGAACTTGGAGCCCGGATCATTTGGATACATGACGGTGACGGTGATGCTCATAAATTTCTCCTCGCTTTGCCCGCGCCAAGCACAAGGCTCGTTGATTGGTGAACGGCCAAACTGCCGGGGACCCCTGCCGATGTCAACGGCGGGAGGAGGTGCGGCAACACCAATTTGATGGCTGCCGGGGAAAACCGACCGAAAGTACAAGTGGGACTATGCAGATTTTCTGTTCGGCCCGGGTGGAGAGGGAGGCAAAAGACGGGAAGAGGCGATTAGCAGAGAGTTTGCCCCTTTTAGGACATGATCACTTTGCTCAGAAGGCTCGCATTTGCCTTGAAAATTGCCGTTTGACCAGCGAAGTGAGCATAGCCTTTTCTGGTAAGACAGCTACGTTTCGTAGCGTCCCCACGACCGCTCTGTGAGCAACGTAATCGCCGTTCCGCCGAATACGGCGCATGCCCCAAGAACAATCCATCCGAATGTCCCCAACTGACCGATTCTGTGTAAGAACACAGTGTTGCGGGTGCGGAAAGTGGTTTTGGAATGAGTGCGCGAGCGCCTTTCTGATCAGGCTTTTTGCGTTTGCTGCGGTGCAGGAAAGCTCTTTGCTGATTTGCGGAGGTTTTGGGCGGTTGCGGCGCGCAGGAATTCATCATTTGCGCCGCAGGGGCCGGGTAATCGCAATCTGCCGAGGCCGAGGAGGCGTTTGAGGTGGGCAAAGAGCCTCTCGACCTTCTTTCTGAGTTTCATCGAGATGTCGTATTGGCGGGTCTTGGCTATTTCGCGGGCGACTTGGCGAGCGACTTGGCGGGCCTCTTCATGTTCTTCACGGGTGATCTTGCGGGCCTCTGCTTTCGGGCAGCCTTTTATCTTTGATGGGCAGGCCTGACAGGTGTGCTTCAGCGCCTGATACTTCGCGACGCCCTTGCCCGTCGGACCGCGGTTCGGATCGGAACAGTTCCGGCGCAACTGCTTTAGCGCTTCGCCTTCCGGACAGAGCTATTGGTTGTTCTCAGCGTCCCATTCGAAATCAGCACAAGACCCTGTGCCATCCTTGCGACTAGCCTGGTCGAGCCCTGGGATGTGGGGTTTGATGTCGCGTCTCACCAGCCAATCCAGCCTTGGACCTGATCCATAGGCGGCCGTCCGCAATAAGCTGCTCAGGATGGAGATCAAATTTATCCTTGACCCGGTCTGACCTTGAGCGCACGCAGCCAACCTCAGCTTGTCGGATCGATCTGCTCGCCTCAACACCGACGATCACGCTGGGGTCAGTGTCAATCAGAGAGTTCGTGGAACAGGCAAAGATTGCAGGACCTTTACGGGCTGCTGTCCACTGACTGGACGTGACTGGACGGGTCGGAATGTGATGTGAACTCAGGCTCAACAGTCGTTGCTGCCCCAAAGGCGGCATCATCCAGGACTTCCAAATATGCCTTCACCGCACGGGGCGCCTCTCCTGGATCAATGGCGCTGCGATCCCACTCTTCCCCGGGCCTGGAGTTCTGCTTGTTGGCGTCGGCTTCAATCAAACCGCCATCCGCCGCAAAACGCTGACCGCTTGACAGACCGGCAGAAATGCACCGCGCTACGGTCATCTCGAAGAGGGGCCGCAGCAAATCACTGTCGCGGAACCTGCCATGACGGTTCCTGGAAAAAGTGCAATGATCCGGCACAGCGTCTGTCAGATCGAGACGACAGAACCAACGATACGCCAAGTTCGGATGCACCTCTTCGCAAAGCCGCCGCTCTGACCGGACCCCCAGGCAATACCCGACCAGCAGCAGGCGGATCAGCACCTCGGGATCAAGTGAAGGACGACCAGTATGACTATAGAAATCCGCCAGATGCCCACGGAGGCTGCTGAGATCAACAAACCGATCTATTGAGCGCAGAAGGTGATCTTTCGGTACAGGATCCTCAAGCGAAAACTCATGGAACAGCAGCCAAGCAGCTTGTGCTTCTTTCTTCGGTCCTGACATCGCCATCAAACCCCTCCAGCAATACAAGAATTGAAGCAGCGATCAGCACACCAAGCAAGAAGAGTTTTTCAACAAAATTAGTTGAACAGCTGCTCCCATGGAAAACCTCCCTTGTTTTCCATGCTGAAGCATGCCGAACATCGATTGGGAACCCCCCTCGGAGAGCCTGAGCCAGTCAGCCGCAGTATCAGGACCGTCAAATTATCACGCCGTAAAGCCGCTGATTGTGTGCATGCCTTGAAATATCTTGCACGCAAACTCTCCCGAGGAGCCGAAGGCATGCGCTTCTCAATTCAGAAAGATGGCACCGGACTCTATTGCTTCAAGGGTGCCGGCAAGGACCCAGGCAAAATCGCAAGTTCCTGCGCGCGGTAACAATTCTTAGGATTGGGCCGTCCTGGACTCACCGCCGCCGGATACACAGGCCGACGCGCATGGTCCGGTTGCATTTGGGATTGGCGCGGCATTTGGATTTGGAGTTGATCTGGTGGCAATCTTTACCTGCGTGCACTTTGACGGTTGGGGTGCTTGGCAGGGAACACAGTTGAAAGCGTAACGAGCAAGGTCCATTTCGACATGGGGGTACCCTCTAGGGAAATGCGCGGCAAAGTGGATCTTTCTTACGTTACGAAAGAGACTAGCAACGTTGGGCGAGGCAGCCAATTTGGGTTGGTGGTGTAGGCGCTGTTGCGTTGAATTCCACAAATTCGCAAAACTATCTCAAGTTCATGCAATTCAGCGTGAAAAATGAGAGCCAATTTTATCTTGAATGCTCCACCATCGGCACAGCTAAAAATCCAAAACGAAGTTACGTATGTGCCGCCTTACTGCCTATTCTGGGTCTGAAATCTCGCTTGAGAAGATTATTTCCGCGCCTTGCCATTCTCTAATTGAGCAAAGTCAGGGAGCAGCTGAAGCGAAGCTCGCTGTTAACGGTGATGGTTTTGACATTGCGTGGTATGGGCAAGATAGCGAGCCAGGACTCTACCGCGATGTCTTGCCGGCCTGGTCGGATGGGAATCTGGTCAGTATTTGCCGGATGGTTTGCTCGTCCCTGTTTTCTTGCCCATGTCAGGGCGTCTACGGTCGGAGAGACCTCCCGTGTCAATTATCACCCGTTTGTTTGCGGCAACTGGTCGTTTGCGCACAACGGGCAAATTGTGCCGACTTCGGACGCATCAGACGGAAGCTGGAGGCATCGCTGCCCGACAAATTCTATGATTTGCGGCGCGGGACCACTGATTCTGAGTTGTTCTTCCTCCTGCTCCTTTCGAGCGGGATGATGCAAGATCCCAAGGTGGCCATCGAAAGGACTGTTGGTTTGATTCAATTGGCACAACAGTCGGGGAAGAAACCAAATAGACTTGCCTGCGTCTTCTCCGATGGGAAAGCCTCTACATATTTCGCCATTCGAGCGATCGGCAGAGCCCCATGCTCTATATGTCCGGGCCGTTGCGTCAGGGCGGTCGAGCCTTTGCATCTGAGCCGTTCGATGGCTCCCAGGAGAACTGGACGCTTCTGCCCGAAAACCAGTTGGTTTCGCTGCGAGCAAATGAGGCCGTGACGCAAAAGCTGAATTTTCCCGATACGTCCGATCCAGAAGCCATGCGGCTCAGCGCCTAGCAGGTATAGTTCATCCCGATGCGGCCACCGTCCACGTAGATGGTTTCGCCGGTGATGTAGCTTGCCTTGTCATTGGCCAGAAACGCCACCACATCGGCAATTTCGCGTGGGGTGCCGACGCGCTTCAAGGGGGTGCGCGACATAACAACTTTCATCGCTTCTGCATTGTTGTTCACATTGGCCATCATCTCCGTATTGATGGAGCCGGGACCGACTGCATTTACACGGATGTTGTGCGGCGCCAATGCCAGGGAAGCAGCCTTGGTCAGTTGAGCAACGCCGCCTTTGGAAGAGCAATACGCTGCGATCTGCGGAATGGCCACCAGGGCGTTGATCGACGACATGTTGACGATTGCGCCTTCAATGTTGTGTGCGACCATCGTCTTTGCCGCACGCTGCAGAGCAACGAAACAGCCGGTCAGGTTCACATCGATCACGGTCTGAAACTGTTCGACGGTTGTTTCGAAGAAGTTTCCAGGCAGGGCGATGCCGGCGTTATTGACAAGGATGGACACGGGTCCAACGCCGGTTTCAATCTTGTCGAACAGATCTGCGATCTGGTCCGGCTTGCCCATGTCGCAGGCGTAAGCAGTTGCACCGTTGCCCAATTTATCTGCAGCCGATTGCGCACCGTCTGTATTGATATCCGCGATCACAATGCGTGCCCCGTCTTCCGCGAGTGCTTCTGCGCAAGCAAGGCCGATGCCTTGCGCACCGCCGGTTATGAGAGCAATTGGGGAGGATGACATGCTGCAGGTCCATTCGTTCGATATGGCAAATTTTCTGATGCTTGCGGTGCGCTTTGATGGGCAAATTGTCAAGCACCAGATGTAACCCAATCATAGGGAAAGCGGCCTATTTCTAGCCTCGTATCGGTGCGCTTTGAAGCGCGGAGTTGAGGGGTTGGGGCTCATGCTGTCACGTTCCGTAAAAGCTGCCTTTTATGCCATGGCTGGTCCGATGATGCGGGTCAACGCCGCGATATACAGAATGCTGCGTGCACTGTCTGCCAATTTAGGCCGGACAGTCAAACTGCACTTGGGTCCGGGGCAGAAAAATTACCTGAACGGCTGGATTAATATCGACGCCAACATGTTCACAGGCAAATGCGATTTGTGGGCGGATTTACGTCATACCATCGCTCACTGCTCCCACCCGATGGTCCCCTTCGCGCCCTCCGATTGAGATGACGCGCCCTGGTTGATGCCTGAGGGTGTTCCAGGCTTGGCAGCCGTGAGCTGCGATGTCGTCGCAGGTCTTGAAAACGAGGTTCGAAAGCCAGGTGTCCCGGATGAACGGCCAGACGTTCTCGACCGGGTTCACCTCTGGTGCCCTTGGCGGCCGTGGGACGAGGGTGATGTTGTCGGGGACAGCCCATTTGGGTGAGCTCTGCCCTGCCGCCCGATCAGGGATCAGGAGGACGTGTGCCCCGGTCTCGACCTGTTGACCGATGAGCTTGAGAGGCTCAGCCATGGGGTGAGTGTCGCACCAGGGCATGACCCGCCCGCCCTTGGCCCTGGCAGGGCAGAGGGCGCCGAAGAGACAGGCCCCTTCGGTCCGCTGATCGTGCGGCGCGCGGGGCCGCGTCCCCCGCCGCGCCCGGCGTCGCGGGCGTTTGTTCTTCTGACCCATCCGGGCGTCGTCCTGAACCCGGAGCTCTATCGGCTTGCCGCCACATTGGGTGCGGATGTGGTCGACGACGTCGCAGACGTTTTGTTGAACGCCTCGCTGGCCTCGTCGTCCTGTGCGTCGTGCTGCGGGCGGGCGGAGAGCTTGGCGACCCCCAGGGCGAACCCCATGGCGCGAAGGTTCCGTCCCGGCGTCTGACGACTGACCGGGACGCCCGGTTCCTCCTGCGCCCCCTGGGCCAGATCGACCCGCCGCCAGCGCCCGATGCCGTCCATATCGGGCTTTGGCCCCGCCTCAACAGTCGCTGCCAGCGCCGTGCGGTGTTCGTCTGTCAGGATCGGCGTCTTTGCGGGCGCCTTGCGGGTCACCAAGGCCGCCGCGCCGCCGGCCTTGAAGCGCAACACCCCGTCCCGGATCACCTGCAGGCCCCCGCCGCCGGTTCGCGCGGCCTCGCGGCGAAACCCACCGTCGAGAATCACCGGCAAGGCAAGAAGCTGCCGCGTCTGATCCGCCTCTTCGCTCTTGCGCGCTGTGCGAGGCAGGTCATCGCCCAGAAAGTCCGCTCTCGGTTGACCAGCTGCTGCCATGGAAAACCTCCCTTGTTTTCCATGCTGAAGCAGGCCGAACATCGATTGGGAACCCCCCTCGGAGAGTCCGAGTCAGTGAGCCGCAGTATGACTTTAGGCATGTTCGAGTACCAGAGACCATCAACCGGATGGGCGTTGCGGCGCACGGGCCGTCCCCTGCCAACGACTTCATACCAGGTCCACTCCAGCGCGCCAGCAGGTTTGATGGCCAACCAGCTGTGCACCGCGAAGATCGACTTCCAGCGCCCTGTCCGGGCCGCATAGACCCCGATTGTCTCGGGCGTGAAGGCGGGTCCGGGGCTGTTCCGGTCGCCGACCAGTCCGCCTCATGCCAACTGCGCGGTCCGTCTTTGGACGCATAGACCAGAGTGCCGGCCAGAACCGGCGCGGCTACCAGCAGCACGACTAGCCAGAACGACCATTTCACGAATTTTCCGACCACATATCTCATGACTGAATGCTGATAAGCTGTTTTGGTTTTACTCAACGCTATGGCAATCAGAAAACTGCCTGCCGCCGCCGGAGATTTGCAAATCAAATTTAGCGGAGGATGTAATGGTTATAGGCCCAGCCCGGCAGATTCTAGTTTGCGCAATTTCATATATTTTCAGCAATTTTGGTGCAGCTGCCCGCATCAGCCTGCCGTGGTATCTGATCATCTGGTGCCTTCCTCTCATTTATGTTTATGTCCTTCTGGGCAACAATAACGTCTCCCATGCCGAAAGCCTGCCATTCCTCGGAATTGCCCTGATTGCAATGTGGATTGTGCTGCCAGCACTCATCGCGGTGGGCTGGCATCGGTTCATATTGCGCGGGGAGGAGTCCCACGAATTATTCCCAACCGCAGGTATTCGGCTCTCCGTGCGTTATGTGGGCAACCTGCTTGCATTGTTGCTGGTGTGCTTTCTGTTGCTGGCAGGCGAACAGTTCGGGCTGGAACCGCTGAGTTCCAAAGAAACGGAAGAAACAAAATCAGTGTTTCTCTCAGTGACAGCCCAGACACTCAGCTTTTATGGCTTCACACGACTGGGCTTGAAGTTGCAGAAATTGCCCTTGGGGGCCAGAGCATCGGGTTCCTGACATCCTGGAAAGCAACAAGCGCCTTGCGCTGGCCGCTTGCCCTCGTCTCATTGGCACTGGTCTTGTGCTGTATTGCTTCGACGGATTTGATCAACATCCTGATCGGTCCGGACGCTTTCGAGGGCGTTGGTCAATTTGGTTTCGCCGGATCGATAGCTGCTGCTGCCGCATTCTGCTTTACAACCATGCTCAATATCAGCGTGCTGACGGTCCTTTACGGTCACGTCATTGAAGACAGGACACTCTAACCTCTGAGCGTCCCGCCTGTTGCCTTGTTCACATTGGCCACCACCTTTGCCGCAACGGCATCGATTTCCTCATCGGTCATCGTCTTGTCGCGCGGCTGAAGTGTAACCTTGATCGCCAGCGACTTCTTGCCTTTGCCGAGAGATTTGCTCGCCGCTTCGCCTTCAAACAGGTCGAACACCGAGATGTCCGTGATTAGCTGTTTGTCAGCGCCCTTTGCTGCGCGAACGACCTTGTCCGCGGCCACATCATCGGCGATGACAAATGCAAAGTCACGAGTGACCGCCTGAAGGTCCGACACGTTCATGGCTGCGCGCGCTGTGCCACCCTTGCCTTTGGGCTCGGGGATCTTGTTCAGCATCATCTCGAAGGCCACCAGTGGTCCTTTGACGTCCAGGGCTTGAAGCACACGGGGGTGGATTTCACCGAAATGCGCCATCTGGTTTTGTGGGCCGAGCTGGCAGGTACCGGAACGGCCGGGGTGGAACCAGCCAGGCCCGCCGGCAACAACCTGCAAGCTCTGGACAGGCGCACCTGCTGCTTCCAGTGCCGCCAGAACATCGGCCTTGGCATCGAACGCGTCAACGGCACGCATGTCGCCATCCCAGTGGCGCGGGCGGGTGTTGCCGCGCCGGATACCGGCCACGCGGATCGTTTCGTCTTCCGGCTTGTCACCCAGATAGGCCTGACCCACTTCGAACAGCGCCACATCCGGGAAACCACGGTCGATATTCCGTCCCACTGCCGTGATCAGATTGGGCAAAAGCGAGGGGCGCATGTCCGAAAGTTCGGTTGAGATTGGGTTTGCCAGTTTCACATCTGCCCCGCCGCCACCGAAAAGGTTCGCTTGATCTTCCGGCAGGAAGGACCAGGTGACCGCCTCGTTTAGTCCCCGTGAAGCGAGCGTCCTGCGGGCAGCGCTCGTGCGTTTCTGCAACCGGGTCAGGACCGGGCGTGCGATGGCGTTGGGCCGGGACATAGGTGCGTTGGGGATGTTGTCGAGACCGACGATACGAGCGATCTCCTCCACGAGGTCCGCCTCACCGTGCACATCCGGCCGCCAGGGCGGAACCGCACATTCGAGGCCTGCGTCGACCTCGGACACACCAAAGCCAAGGGCGGAAAGGATCCGCTTTTGCTCAGTTAGGTTCACCTTCACGCCGACAAGCGTTTCAACCCGATCTGCGCGCAAGGTGAACGAACGGGCCGTGTCCGGGATTGCCCCGGCGATGACCAGTTCAGACGGCTCGCCACCACAGAAATCGAGGATCATCTGCGTGGTGAGCTGCGCACCATCCGGCGCAAAGGCCGGGTCAATGCCGCGTTCGAAACGATAGCGTGCATCGGACTGGATGCCCAGCTTGCGGCCCGTGGTGGCTGTGCGGATCGGGTCGAAATAGGCAACTTCGATATAGACATTGTGGGTTGTGGCAGTGCAGCCGGAAATCTCTCCACCCATGATCCCGCCGATGGCTTCAGAACCGTTGTCATCGGCGATCACCGTCATGGTCTCGTCGAGTTCATATTCCTTGCCGTCAAGCGCGAGCATCTTCTCACCCGCCTTGGCGAGACGCGGCTGGATGTTGCCTTTCACCTTGTCCGCATCGAACACGTGCACAGGGCGAGCATAGGCGTAGGTCAGATAGTTGGTGACATCAACCAGCGCAGAAATCGGCCTGAGGCCAATCGCGGTCAAACGCCGTTGAAGCCATTCCGGGGAGGGGCCGTTCTTGACGCCTTTGATATAGCGGCCGACAAACAACGGGCAGGCATCTGCCGTGTCGGCGTCGAACGTCAGGTCCACGCCAATGGGCGAGGGGAAGCTGCCCGGGATATCCGGCACGTTCAGTGGCTTCAGCTCGCCGAGGCCGCGCGCGGCGAGATCGCGGGCGATACCATAGATGCCCAGAGCGTCGGGCCGGTTCGGCGTGATGGCGATATCAATGACCGGGTCGTTCAGGCCCAGTGCCTCAACGGCCGGAGTGCCCACAGGCAGCGGTTCTTCCAGATCGATGATGCCGTCATGTTCGTCGGACAGCATCATTTCACGCTCGGAGCACAGCATACCGGCGGACTCCACGCCGCGGATGACGCCGACCTGCAGGTCGACGCCTGTGCCTGGAATGTGGGTTCCGGGTGGGGCGAAAATGCCGGTCATGCCCGTGCGGGCATTCGGTGCGCCGCAGACGACCTGAACCATGCCGTCGTTGGTTTCCACATTGCAGATACGCAGGCGATCGGCGTCTGGATGCTGGCGCGCTTCCTTCACATAGGCAACGGAGAACGCGCCCAGGGTTTCGGCCAGGTTCTCCACTTCCTCGACTTCCAGACCAACGTCATTTAGGGCGTTGGTGATGTCTTCGAGGGTGGCGTCTGTTTCCAGATAATCTTTCAGCCAGGAGAGTGTGAATTTCATTGGCTCAAGCCCCCTGCCAGTTCGGGCACATCGAAAGTGGAAAATCCATAGTGGCGCAGCCAGCGCAAATCGGCCTCAAAGAAGGCGCGCAAGTCCGGGAGGCCGTATTTCAGCATCGCGATGCGGTCGATGCCCATGCCGAAGGCAAAGCCCTGATATTTCTCAGAATCAAGACCGCCAGCGGCGATCACCTTGGGGTGCACCATGCCGGAGCCGAGAATTTCGAGCCAGTCGTCGCCGGCGCCAATCTTCACCTGACCACCTTCCCAAGTGCAACCGATGTCGACTTCCATGGACGGTTCAGTGAACGGGAAGTGGGAGGCGCGGAAGCGCATCTTCACCGCATCCACCTCGAAGAAGGCCTTGCAGAATTCTTCCAGGCACCATTTCAGGTGGCCCATATGGGTGTCCGTATCCAGCACCAAACCCTCGACCTGATGGAACATGGGGGTGTGGGTCTGATCGCTGTCGCAACGATAGGTGCGGCCCGGGGCGATGATGCGGATGGGCGGCTCCTGGCTTTCCATGGTGCGGATCTGCACCGGGCTGGTGTGAGTGCGCAGCACCATGCGAGAGCCATCCTCGCGCGGATTGAAATAGAAGGTGTCGTGCTCTTGGCGGGCAGGGTGTTCGGGCGGAATGTTGAGCGCCTCGAAATTGTAGAAGTCCGTCTCGATGTGCGGGCCCTCAGCGACGGAGAAACCGAGATCACCGAAGATCTGCACCACTTCGTCCCAGACCTGGCTGACCGGATGGATGGTGCCGCAGTCCTCGGGGCGCACAGGCAAAGTGACGTCGATCCTCTCTTGTGCCAGCCTCGCCTCAAGTTCTGCATCGCGCAGCGCAAACGTGCGTGCGCCAATGGCGTCCCCGATGCTCTGCTTCAGGCCATTGAGCTTTGGCCCTATTTCCTTGCGCTCTTCAGGTGACATGCCGCCGAGCAATTTCATCATCAGGGAAACGGACCCCTTCTTGCCAAGGCTGGCCACGCGCACAGCTTCCAGCGCGGCCATGTCGGCAGCCGCGTCAATGGCAGATCGGATTTCAGATTCCAGGGTTTCGATATCGGACATAGGGTGTTCCCCTTCTTGAAAATGACAATAGCCGACTCACACAGGCGCAACTCCCGAGTTGGGGCGGGCCTGAGCAAGTCCGGTAGTCATGAACGTTTGCGCTGAGGCGCAAGGCCATCAGATTAGAGGGACGCTTTTGCAGCCTCTACCAGTGCCTTGAAGGCCTCGGGCTCACGCACGGCGAGATCGGCAAGCACCTTGCGGTCAACCTCGATACCGGCCTTGTCAAGCCCGTTGATAAATCGGCCATAGGTCATGCCTTCTTCGCGGGCAGCGGCGTTAATGCGCTGGATCCACAGAGACCGGAAGGTGCGCTTTTTGGCGCGCCGGTCGCGGTAGGCATATTGACCTGCCTTCTCCACAGCCTGGTTGGCGGCGCGGAAGGTGTTTTTGCGGGCGCCGTAGTAACCTTTGGCGGCCTTTATCACTTTGCGGTGACGGGCATGAGTGGTCACACCCCGTTTAACTCGAGCCATAGCGGTGCTCCTTGAGACGTAATGTTAGAGGAATTACGTCTTATGCGTAGGGAAGAAACTGTTTGACGATCCGTGCGTCCTGATCCGACAACACCGTGGTTCCACGGGCGTTGCGGATAAACTTTTTGGTTCGCTTGATCATTCCGTGACGTTTGCCGGCCTGGGCACACATAACCTTGCCGGTTCCTGTCACCTTGAAGCGCTTCTTCGCACCGCTCTTGGTCTTCAGCTTGGGCATTTCGCTTTTTCTCCTGTACGCCAAATGCAATCTCGACCTTCAGACTAGAAAATCGGCGCTTACACTGGCTTTCATATTGAAGCATTCGCAGCCCGCCACGGCATGCCCATTACAGGCCGGGCGTCTGGAGCGGTTGGATTATAGGGATTTTGGAGTGGGATGGCAAGGGGGATTGGGGTTAGGGGTGGGCGGCGGGGACAATTCCGGACATCTGAATTTCCTTATGCAGGGTTGAGCGAAGTTTATGGAGTTGGTGGAACTGCTTCAAGGCTGCCATCCGGATTAGTCGTAAGGCTGACCCGAAAGATAATATCTTTTGCCATATTCAAATGGCAGCGCATCACGTTCAACAATTACCAACTGCGATAGCAGTTCACCTGGCGCAATTGGCGTGCAGGCAAGCTTTATCTTTCCGTCTCTCGTTGCAGCCCTTACGAATTTTCGGTCAGCCGTAAGAAAGTGGGAAAAGCCATTAACTTCACCCCTCCAAATGTGAAAGGCGTCGTCGTAGTGCCGCTCGGACAGGTTCCCGCAAATGGTCCTAAATCTATCTAGATTTGCAAGGTTTCCATGTTGGAACTCATCTATATTTTCACTAATGGGTGGAACTTCGAGCCAATCTTCAGAACAGTCATTCAATAACCAATTGCAAAACTCAATCAGCGTTTTGCTCCTCACGTATCGGGAGAAATCGATATAGAAAAACAGCACGCGCCGAGCCGCAGAGAGGTTGTCCTAGGTTTTCGACCAGTTTTCAGCCTTGCCAAGGTGGATCAGGATTTCAAATCAGGCTGCCATTTTCATGGGTTCGGTTTTGCTGGCATGGACCTCGTCGGAGGTCAAGATGCCGTGGACCGGATGCGGTCGCTCGACGTTGCAGTCGGTTAGCCATTTGCGGATACCGGCCTTCGCCTCTGAGCCAGTCTCAAAGGCATGCAGATAGATGCATTCATACTTCAGCGACCGCCACAGGCGCTCGATCATCCTGTTGTCAATCCAGCGCCCCTTGCCGTCCATGCTGATCTCGACCTTCGCGTCGCTCAGCACATCAATCCAGTCTGCGCTGGTGAATTGGCTCCCCTGATCGGGGTTGAATATCTCCGGCTTGCCGTGCTTGGCCAGCGCCTCTTTCAAAGCATCAACGCAGAATGCGGCCTCCAGCGTGTTTGACAGCCGCCAGGCCAGTACCTTGCAGCTGTACCAATCCATGATGGCCACCAAATACAGGAACCCTCTGCGCAGGGGGATGTAGGTCATATCCGCACACCAGACCTGGTCAGACCGTTCAATCACCACGGTCCTCAGCAGATACGGCCATATCCTATGTTGCGGATGTTTCTTGCTGGTGTTGGGGGCCCTGGTAGATCGGAACCAGCCTCATGAGGCGCATCAATCTCCGGACCCGATGCCGCCCACACTTGTGGCCTTGACGCTGCAGGTACCGCGCCATCTGGCGTGATCCGTACCAGGGCGTTTCCAGGAACTGCTTATCGATGATTGCCATGAACCGCAGCTTCTCTGTGCTCTCGCCCTTCGGGGGATAGTCCAGGTTGGACCGCGTCAGCGTCAGCAACGCGCACTGACGGCGAAGGCTCAGCTTATGATCCTTGCTCACCATTTTTTGCCGCGCGTCCCGAGCAGTTGAAACGAGGCATCGGCCCAAAAATCCCGCTCGACGACAAGCTGACCGATCCTGGAATGCAATTTCTCGATCCCGGCCGTATTGACCGCAGCCGGATCGGCCCCCCGCCGTGTAAACGCAGATGCCCTATTTTGGATCGCTGTCCGCTTCCACGTGCCGATCCGGGTCGCGTGCACACCGTACTTCTTCGACAGTTCTGCCAGCGTCATATCTTAACGGATCGCCTCAAGCGCAACCTTGGCCTTGAACTCTGGCGAATGGTTCTTTCTCTTCGTCATCTTGGAGCGTCTCTCTCATTGGACGAGCCACCTTAACAACTCCGAAATCCCGAGACCACCTCTCGAGAAAGCGGTCCGAACGATCTGGCCGTTTTACATGGCCATCTTTGTCGCTCCTATGCTGATCACATTCATCCCAGCGATTTTTTTGACCTTGCCAGGTCTGATCGGGAACTGAACTCATTTAACAATTCGAGCGCTTTTCACTGGTAGGATAGTTTCTGCATTTCCAAAACGTCATTTTGTCCGCACTCCAGTAATTCAGGTCAGCTATTCTGAAAGTCTGCTTTTTTGAAAATGTGCTCTTGACAGACAGGGCCGTTGTCAAGGAACGATCCTTTACAACCTGCTGCTGGATGGAAACGACACCTACTTCGCAGCCGGATACTTGGTGCACAACAAGCAGTAGTTCGAAAAATACTCCAGAACATCCAGCCCCGGCGCCCCAGAGGTGCCGGGGTATTTCTGTTTCGAGGCGGGCGATGCTTCTTGTCGGTTAGAACAAGATAATACCATCGCTCAATGCTCCCACCCGATGGTCCCATTCGCGCCCTCCGATTGAGATGACGCGCCCTGGTTGATGCCTGAGAGTGTTCCAGGCTTGGCAGCAGTGATCTGCGATGTCGTCGCAGGTCTTGAAAACGAGGGTCGAAAGCCAGGTGTCCCGGATGAACGGCCAGACGTTCTCGACCGGGTTCACCTCTGGTGCCCCTGGCGGCCGTGGGACGAGGGTGATGTTGTCGGGGACAGCCCATTTGGGTGAGCTCTGCCCTGCCGCCCGATCAGGGATCAGGAGGACGTGTGCCCCGGCCTCGACCTGTTGACCGATGAGCTTGAGAGGCTCAGCCATGGGGTGAGTGTCGCACCAGGGCCTGACCCGCCCGTCGCCCTTGGCCCTGGCAGGGCAGAGGGCGCCGAAGAGACAGGCCCCTTCGGTCCGCTGATCGTGCGGCGCGCGGGGCCGCGTCCCCCGCCGCGCCCGGCGTCGCGTGCGTTTGTTCTTCTGACCCATCCGGGCGTCGTCCTGAACCCGGAACTCTATCGGCGTGCCGCCCCATTGGGTGCGGATGTGGTCGACGACGTCGCAGACGTTTTGTTGAACGCCTCGCTGGCCTCGTCGTGCTGCGGGCGGGCGGAGAACTTGGCGAACCCCATAGCGAACCCCATAGCGAACCCCATAGCGAACCCCATAGCGAACCCCCATGGCGAACCCCGATGGCGCGAAGGTCCCGTCCCGGCGTCTGACGACTGACCGGGACGCCCGGTTCCTCCTGCGCCCCCTGCGCCAGATCGACCCGCCGCCAGCGCACGATGCCGTCCATATCGGGCTTTGGCCCCGCCTCAACAGTCGCTGCCAGCGCCGTGCGGTGTTCGTCTGTCAGGATCGGCGTCTTTGCGGGCGCCTTGCGGGTCACCAGGGCCGCCGCGCCGCCGGCCTTGAAGCGCAACACCCGGTCCCGGATCACCTGCAGGCCCCCGCCGCCGGTGCGCGCGGCCTCGCGGCGAGACCCACCGTCGAGGATCACCGGCAAGGCAAGAAGCTGCCGCATCTGATCCGCCTTTTCGCTCTTGCGCGCTGTGCGAGGCAGGTTATCGCCCAGAAAGTCCGCTCTCGGTTGACCAGCTGCTGCCATGGAAAACCTCCCTTGTTTTCCATTGCTGAAGCAGGCCGAACATCGATTGGCCCCCCTCGGAGAGCCTGAGCCAGTAAGCCGCAGTATAAATCATCTGCCCACCGGCTTCACCGCTGCCGCCATTCAGGTTGAATGGGTGCGCTACGTAAAAATTCTCCGAACTTCTCAGACCGTAGTGGTTAGATCTATCAAAAGAGAACCTCCTCCGTCACACCCGCGAAGGCGGGTGTCCAGAACAACGACTAGGGATCGCGCCGTGTTGCCCTGGATTCCCGCCTGCGCGGGAATGACCGGGAGTGTGTGGTTGGACGAAGACTTTCAATTGAACCGCACCACTAGAATCACCGCAGTTGGCCCTCGAAACCAAGAGCTCACCTCAACGGTTACCGGACTGCCCGTCGGGTGCGCAACAGCCTGCGTTTCGCATCAGGCACAGACGCTTCTGGAACGCCGCATCATGCAGTCCATCGGATAGAAAGACGTTTGAGTTGTGGAAACGCCACGCAAGGAAGAGCCGAACGGCATTAACCGTCCCGTTCAAGTGGAAAGAGGCTCCGCCTTCAAGCTCCGTTCGACGGATGTACAAACAAATGCGTGGCGATGAAACAGACAAAAGAAAACACCGCCCGGCAAATCTGCCGGGCGGCATCTGGACTGGTGTATGGCGTCAGTATCAGTTCTGGGCAACGATCTCGACCCAATCGACCGTGGCAATGCCTTCGCCATCATGCGGTAGGCTGGAGTGCCAGTGGACGTTGCCGAACATCAGGGTGAAGGCATCTCCCGGCGCGCGGAGCGAAGCGGCGCTTGCGATGACCTTCCAACTTTCATCCACTTCCTTCTTTGCTTCGGGGTTCGCTGCTTCCAGGCGGGCTGAAGCAATGTACTTGCGCCCCTTGCGGGTCAGGCGCAGCTGATAGCCCTTGATTATTTGATCAAACTTCTGCGTCCGGACAGTGATGTCGCGGTCACCTGCTGATGTGATCGTATTGCGGAACGAGGTGACTTTGCCTTTCACGGTTTTGTCCACGCGGAGCTGAAGGTTGGACGTCACATAGTCGATACTCTCAGTGGCGAGCGAGGCAAACAGATTGGTGCCATCTTCCTTACTTAGACCAGCCCGCAGCCATTCGCCGTGGGTCTGCGGTTTGAACTCATAACGGGTTGTCATAATCCAATTGCCTTTCGGGATTGGCTTGTTCAGTGGAAGATGTTTTTGCATCCTTGAGCCGATTGGTCGGCTTCTTGCTGTCGCTGAACAGGACGGTCAGTCCGCCATCCTCAACGATATAGTCTTCCGGATCTTTGTTGTTTACGGTCCAATGCTCACCCAGAGCCTTTCCATCGAAGTTGTCTCTGAAATAAACCTTGGGGGCCGGCGGGAGCTTGGGCTTTGGCGGTGTGACTGCAATCTTGATTGGCTTTGGCACAACGACTTTAGCCTGACCCTGATCCAAAGCGGCCACCAATTCAGAGTTGTCCTTCGCATCAAAATATTTGCCATTGCCGTTGTCGGAAATGCACTGAATTTTGGCGCGCTGTTCTGCGGTGAGATCAAATCCGACCATATGGATCTTGGTCGCGATGCCGATATCTTTCAGCGCGGCAGCAGCAGCACAAGGATCCCTGCTGCAGCTGATCAAGATCGGCGCCCGCGTCGTGCGACACGCCCGCGCCATAACCTTCCAGTTGGCCGAGGTGGCGGTCACCGGGCCGATGGTGCGCGCCATTCTCGCCGCCACATCCGCCGCCTTCGAGCGCCCCCGTCATTTGCCTGACGCTGAAGCGGCCCGCTGCCAGGCCAGCACGCCACGGATTCGCGGCTTGATCCGTACAGTTCCAGCGGCACAAAACGCTTGATCAACGACCCTGATCAGGCGATCTTGACGTCAAACGGCAGACCACTTGGGGAATGTCGGTGGAGAGGACATGGCCGCTGGCCTGTGTCAAGGGCGGCGCAAAATTGGGCCATTAGGGCGGCGTAAAAGTAGGCCACTGGCGGTTGTTTTGGCGGGTTGGTTTTGAGTCGATATCAAAAATTGGTCATGTATAAGTAGCGAGTTTCGGAACAGTCGGAGGAGTGACAACCATGTCTTTGAAAGCATGCCGCGAAGCAGAGGCAGGTGTAGCTGTAGAGCAGCCCATTCACCTATGTATTGGGCTACCGCGTACTGGGACTACCTGGCTTTTTAACAACCTGAGCCGCCAGCCCGGCGTGTTTACCCCGGCCATCAAAGAAGTGCGATATTGGGTGAGCCGCAGAAATCTGGACCAGATTTCTAACGAAGCTGCCCGAGCCCGGGCGCGACTGGACAAATTGCACGATATCGATCTTCAGGCTCAGTGGTTGGACAATTGGTGCACGATCAACCCTGCAGAAGAACCAAACGGTGACGTTTACGCATCGATGATGCGGGTCGCAGGCAAACCGTCCATCGACATCAGCCCGGTCTATTCGATCATGCCGCCGCACCTGATCAAAGAAGTGGCCAAGGCCATCCCCGAAAGCTCCAAGGTGATCTTGTTCGCCCGCGATCCCATGTCGCGACTGACGTCGCAGATGAAGCTACATTGGTATCTGCACGGACGTTTTCGCGGTCTTGCCTCGCCCGAGCGACATGCAGAATTTCTTGCGCGCCCCACCCAGCTACACCGCTGTGATTACGCACAAATTGTAGAAAACTGGGGCGGCGAATTTGGCGATCGTTTCAAAATGTTCTTCTATGAAGACATGAACAAGGATCAGCAAAAATTCCTGCACGAGGTCTGCGACTTCCTCGAATTACCCTTGGACGAAGAGATCGCCCTAAAATCGTCGACACAGGTGTTTGGCACAAACAAAGGCTACGCGCGCCCCCACCCCGGCGCAGAAGAACGCAAGCAAATCGCAACTGCCCTGATGCCGTTGGTGGACAGGTTTGCGGCCCTTGAACCAGCGCGCGCACGCCCATGGAAAAACAAACTGATCCAGGCAATGGACAGCGTTGTGCCGCAAAAAGAGGTCATCGAAGATATGGATCTGAAGGTCCAAGACCTGATGCGCATGACCGAAAGCCTGGGCGAAAATTGCGAATACGGGTTCTGGCAACGGCATAGGAACTATGAACCCTCCAGCTTGTTCCGGTGGGCGATAACGCCACCGGAAAGCTTGTTGGCCTATCTTCGCAACCCTGGCCCGATGTTCTTTGAAGAAAACATCGACGTGCATTCGCCGGGAATGGTCAACGATTCGACCTTTGGGTTCAAATTCCATTCCAAGCTGGTTGAACCGTCAGAGGATGGCGATCTGCGTCTTGTCGATGACAAGGCCCGCTGGGACGAGATTTATAAGCAGGAAAAAGAAAAGAACGAATACCTCGTCTACAAGTTTGACATCGAAGCGCGGCAAAAACCTTGTGTCTACATCATCAAACGGAACAAAGGTGTATCGCGCGATACTGTCGAAGAAGTGCGTGACCTGTTGGTAGCACGCAATCCGCTCCACAAGCTTTTGTGGGTCGAAAAGGGTGAGAATTGCGGCCAGATCGAAGAGATCGGGCCCAACCTGCTGTACGGTCAGATCGACGCCTTTGCGCGGTATATCACCGCCGACGCCTATTCGCCAAACGGCTGGACCTCGCTGATGAAGAGCCTGGCCGCCCGCGATGACATCACCCGCATGATCAACCAGATGGAACACTGAACCAGCGACCCATCCGACACACTATAAATCGACTTCGATCACGCCGTTCTTTTGAGCCGCGCGGAACTGGCACAAGATGATTGCCTCGGCGCGCTGTGACTTGGACAGAACAAAGTCACGGTGCTCGACCTCGCCTGAGACCAGCCCGCATTTGCAAACGCCGCAAATGCCGTCCGGGCATTTGACATCCACGTGAACGCCGTTCTCGGCCAACACATCCGTGGCGGTCTTGTCAGCGGGCACAATCAGGTCGCGGCCGACCGCTTGCTGCGCCCCTCATCAAAATGCGCGCGGCGCACCTGCAAATAAACTGCCACAGTGTAAATCCTCCAGCCCTCCCTGCTCAAACAGTTCAGGCAAAAAGTGGACGACTTTTGCGCCACCCGCACCGGCAAAATACCGGCGCTACTGTGGCCTAATTTTGCACCGCCGTTTACAGCCGTTCCAAAATCAGCAACCAACATTGAAGAGATCGCTGCTAGGAACGTGATTTTCGTTATGATGTCATTCTGACCCGAGCCGGAAGCGACCCGATTGGGTAGCCGCATCTCTGCGTCGCGAGATCAACTACTTGGCTCGGCTAAAATCCCGGTTGTTGAAGTTCCAGGAGGCACCCCGGGCCTCAAGAGAGAGCCCGGGTGCCGGATTAACTATACTAGTTCGCCTCAGACATCGCCTTGACAATGTCCAACAGGCCAAACCCGTATTCATTATCTTTGCCGGCCTTGCCGAGGTCGCGCGCGGGGGCGGTCAATCGGTCGGCGATGTCCTGGGGTGTCAGGCTGGTGTTTTTCTGCAAGAGCAGAGCCACCGCCGCGATCACATGGGCGACAGCCATGGAGGTTCCCGATGTGAACCGGTAGCCCTTTGCGCCATTTGCAGAAATAATCTTCACGCTCGGCGACGACACATGAATGTAGTCGCCGCGATTCGCCTTGCGGTACAGCCGGTCCCGATGATCGATCGCCGTAACAGCGATGACGTTCTCATACCCCGCCGGATAAGCAACCAGGGCCTTGCGTTCTCCATTGCCCGCTGCCGCAATAGCGATGACGCCTTTTGAATGGCTCGCGGACAAGGCAGCTTTCATCAGCGCATCGGCAGGGCCGGCAAAGCTCTAGTTCAAGATTTGCGCACCCTGACTGACGGCTCAATCCAGGCCCTACAACAGATGGAATGTCTCGCCGACAGTCCTTTTAGTGCCCTATAATAGGCAAACGCGCGGGCAGACAGCAATGTGGCGTTCGGAACGATGCCCTGAATGCCTTGCCGTGCACCAATGATGCCCGCAATTGCGGTCCATGGGAATCGGCGCGGCTCACGCTTGATCCAAGCGCATCAAATTCCGCAATCTCGTGGCCTTCGAACGCCGGGTGATCGGCCCGAATACCACTGTCGATGACGGCGATAGAGACACCGGCTCCGTCGCCGATATCCTTGGCCGTATCAAGCTTGAGTTTGGCGAGCGCATATTGTGCGGCGTTGGCAGCGGCAAGTATGTAGAGAAATTTGGATGCGCCGAGCGGACCCGGTTGTCGCCGGACACTTGCTGTAAGACGTTTGGCAACTGTCCCGGCGACAATTCAAACTTCACCACACGGGCGCGCAGCAGGACGATATCCGCAGTGGCCACTCTTGTGAGGCCATAGGCGGTACCAACCTCATTGATCGCCTGATCGAATGTCCCGGCTTTAAACACAAGCAATAGCTCTCCGCGAACGCTTTCCGGCACCGCGGCGGCCCGAGCGGTGCGTTGCCTTGTACGTTTGCGCCCACCCTTGTCTTCTCTCGCGAAGGCCGCTTTCTGACAGACTTTCGCGCCCGCTGTTTGGTGGCGTTCTTGACTTTAGGTCCTGAATTCCAGTTCGTTTGCCGTTTCCAGCCCGACGTGTCCTACACTGCAAGGCCATCGGCGCCATCGGCGTCCTGGGCATGGGCCAGATTTAATCCTGCCAAAGTGGTGGCAAACAATATGACCAACAGTTTTAGCGCACCGCGTATTTTTTCTGTAAGCATCAGTTTGCCTCTATGACCTGCCGGATGACCTTGGTTTTCAAACGCAATTGCGCCTGGATTTTTTCCAATTGGCCGCCGCCAGCTTCAAACCGGGCGAGCCATATTCGCCGAACAAGTTCTTGAGACCTTCAAAAAGGATACAGCCTTTGGCCTCGCTTCAGGTTCCTCAGCATCAAGGCGCGTCAGCAGGCAATCGAGACCACCGGCAGATGGCGTGGGCACCTGTTCATTCGCCGCGCTCACTTCGTCGCGATCCTCACGGATAAGCGCAAGTTGATCGTCAAGATCCCGATGGCTCTCAAGATAGGCCTCGACACGGCTTTGGTCCTCAGCATCGAGCTTGCCGGTCACATACCACGGGAGCAAGAGCTCTATTTCTTCGCGTTCGTTCATCATTTTCGTTCTGCTGGCGTTTTCACGGCCAACCCCGATCTATTCCGCGTTCCTGCATCAGTTCGGACAAACGCTTGCGGGCATGAAACATTCTCGTCTTCATCGTGTTGTCAGGAACACCGGCAATCTCGGCCACCTCCTTGATCGATTTCTCGTGGTAGTAGACGAGATCGATCACTTCCCGGTGCTGGGCCGACAGTTGCTGCAAACAGAGCTTGATCAGCTCCGCCTTGTCCTGTTTCAGCGTTGACTGTTCCGGCGTGTCTCCTTCGTCTTTAAGACTGGCTGCGTAGTCGTCATCCAGTTCGGCATCTGAGCGTTTGCGCAACACGCTGAGTGTCTTGAAACGGGCGAGGGAGAACATCCAGGTGGACGGTGCAGACCTGCCTTCAAAGTTTCCGGCAACACGCCAGATTTCCATAAATGTTTCGTTTGTTAGTTCCTCTGCAATGGCTTCGTTACGTGTCAGCGACGTGATGAACCGGTGCAGTCTGACCTGATAGCGCCCATAGAGCGCCTGCAGGGCCAGCGATCCTTGGCGGCAATCCGTTTGATCAGTGCGGCATTTTCTGCCTGACCGGATGACGCTAAGTCGTTCACTGGTTCGTCCGTCTGCCTGTTTAGTCGCGTCGAAAGCGAGAAAGATTCAATGGCCAACGAAAAAATTCCGGCAGCCAGCACGCGCAGGATAACTCATTGGAACTTTGACGCAAATCCCACGTTTGGTGGCAAACTCGGTCTAAATCAGATCCAGTCCTTCCAGCGCTGCTCTCACCTCGGCCTTCTGATCTTCACTGGCAGGCGAAGTCGGCCGTTTCGCAACCCCGGCCGGGACGCCCTGAAGGGATTGGGCGTATTTGACCAGGGACGGCATGTTGTCAACGCCGACAGCATCCCAAACCGACATCAGGCGTTCGTGCAAGTCGCGGGCGGTTTCCCATTCCTGGGCCTTGACTGCATCCCATAATCTCACGGACGGACCAGGCACTGTCGACAGGATTGCCGCAATCGCGCCGCGGGCACCGAGTTGGTAGGAAGGATAGAGCAGTGCATCCACAGCGCTGAAGATCAGATTCTCCGGCTTTGCCCTGCGCATCAGGTCGGCGAAGAGTTTCATATCTCCAGCGCTCTGTTTGACGCCAACCACGCCGGGCACCTCGTCCATAATCCGCAGAAGCAGGTCAGGCGACAGATAGCACCAGGGCACCACATTATAGATCAAAATTGGAACACCGCAGTCGGCATGGATTTCGCGGAAATGGGTCACCATGGCATCATCATCCGGGCGGAAGAGGTAGTGTGGCGGGGTGATCTGGAGAGCGACTGCGCCAACACCTTTCACCAGATTGCCGCGCGCAATCACTTCGTCAGCGGAATTGCAAATGATCCCCGCCACCAACGGAACCCGTCCGCCAATCGCCTCGTGGGTAGCTGCAATGAGCTCGGCATATTCGCTGCGGTCGAGCACATGACCTTCCCCGGTGCTGCCGCCTGCAGCAAGACCATGAACGCCATTGTCGATCAGCCAATCCACCTGAGGTCCGACAGCCGCGAGATCAATGGAGCCGTCTTCGCGGAATGGTGTGGTGAACGGGGCCACCACCCCGTGCAGGTTTTCAATCATGCCCTATCTCCTTGTTTCTGAGACATACCGGCTGAGCAATTTACGGGCACTCGCCAATCAGAGCGAGAGGAAATGTATATTTGCCGCGATGAAAACCTCGCCCAATGTTGTTAACTGAAAATCAACCCAAAAGGTTGACATCATATCTTGCTGTTTGCGCACGCAAACGAAACACCAAATGGGGATCACTATGAAATCGCACCTTCTTGCGACGACATACGTTGCATTCGTTTTTTAGTCAACGCAGGCACTCAAGCATCTGCCAACTTCACCATCACCAAGGCCCAGCAGGACCTGGTCAGACTGGCAGGGCTAATTGCCAATATTGCCACGCAGAAGGGCAAGAAAAACATCATGGCCAGCCACGTCCCGTCCGTGCGCAAGCGGCTTGAAAAGTCCGTCGCCAAGGTCACACAGGACATCAAAAAGCAGGAAAAGATCATCAGCGCCGCAGAGGTCGACCCGCTGAACAAGGTGAAAGATAAACAAGAGGAACAAAAGGCACAGGCCAGCATCGAGAAGGATGAGAATGTAGCCGCCGCCGGCGAGACGGAAGAGAAGATTGTGGCGCCTGGCAACCCGCTCGACGCCTTGCAAGGCAAAGAAGGAACAGGCAGCGGTACAGGTAAGCCGGACCCAATAGAAAATCGCCCAGGACATCCAAGACAAAAAAACCTCTCACAAACGATTAGGCGATCCTCAAAAAGAAGAAACCGAGGCAAGTGCAGGAGAGACGGCGGTCGAGGATGAAGAAGCGGTGGAGAGCAAGGCCGCCACCTCAGTTTCGCAGGATGTCAGCGAAGCGGCCGAAGGCGCCATTCTCGGTGCTGTGCTGGGATTTGGTCTGTCCGTGCTGTTTCCGAGCCCAAATCCCAACGCTGAGAACGACGCCGATCTCGCGAAGATACTCGCTGATCTAAAATCGCTGGAAAACTCAATAAAGAGCTTGGAGGATAACATTTCGGCCGATGTCCGGCAAATCCTCTCCAAAATAGAGACAACGGCTCTGAACCCGACACTCCAGAATATTAACCAGCATTGGGCAATTTATCAGGTCTATCTGAAATACGGCAACCAGAATCCCCATGACCTGGCCCACTTGGCAAATTCAGTTGTTGAGGATCTGTCGGACGCCGTCGCGGTGATCGACTCCCTCCTCATCGCCACTTCGCCGCTTGCTCCCACCGATCTGATTACGCAGGCCGCATTCAAATTTAGTCCAAGCGGCCAAACCCTCGGCGAACAGTACTACCAACAGCTTCACAGCGTTCTGCTTTATTTCAGCTACTTCTGCTACAAGGCCACGGTCCTCTTGGTGGAGGCCTATCACTACCTCGCCCTGAGCGCAGCGGTACCCGGCAATAACGAGGAGATGTGCCAGAACGACATCTCCAATCCAAACGGCAATCCTTATTTCCACTGCGCCAGTGCTAACCGGTCAATGTACCAGTTTTTCTACGGCCTGGAGACGGACGGTGGCGGCCTGATTGCTCACCTGGAGAAGGCGGGCAGTCCGTTCACCCGGCCCGACTACCTCGCGATGTGGACGCCTCCTAGCCCGAGCCAGCCCGCTTTATCGCCTGGTTCCGGCTACCCAGCCAACCACCAGCAAAGCTTCCTACTCTCTTAACGGGACAAGCACGGTCCTGACGCTCAACAGGACAGCCCCTCTTACGTCCAAACCCGGGCCATTGGGTTATGACTTGATTTCCATTGCTGGCGAAAGCAAGTGGCAACAACTGTTTACCCTAGGAAACGGCGCAAAACAAAACCTAGGCAATTTCCTAAAACCTGGGGCACGATCAAGGCACGAGTTTTTCGTTTCCAGCAAACAGCAAAATTAATGTCAATTCACCGTCGTCTATAATCGGCAATGGTTACGGATTGGCCAATACGTTGGACACCAAAAGTACAACGATCCCCACCCCAAACACTTCTCCGGACTACAATTCATTAAGCTTTGCACCGGTTGGGTGTTTTCCTGCAGCGGTGCAGCCGCCACTCGGCAACAAGACCGTCTTGCAGTACAAGTTCACCATGACCTGTGGCATACAAGCGCCCGCTTGGGATAATGGCGCGCCGACGCCCGCGCTCGATCAGACACTAACCTAGGGATACCTGAAAGCCTCAGGTTGCAAGAAGACGGGAGGTGGGGCCAACCTTCGCCGGTTGGCTTAAGCCTTGCGGAAGCGGCTGGGCCAATCAGCTGATGAACCAGGCTGCAAAGAACTTCATTCCCAACCAGTTCCAGCTCTCCCAAATCATCGCCAACGCCAATATGAGTAACGCGACGTTTAGGTTGTACCAAGGAGGCACGAAAAGCGGTACCTTCTACATACAGAACAACACACAGGTTCCGGGAGACTTCCTCAATCAAATTTCGACAGGATGACCCACGCCGCAAGCAGGCCAGATTGTAATGGACGACTTCAACGGCGATGGCAATTGGAATATGGTGCTGGCGGATCTTTCAGGCGCAAATAATGATCAGAACCTGGTCATCACATTCAAATATGCAGAAACGGGAAACAACGACTTTCGGAACCAAAGCCAACCGCCCAAAGGCTATCAGTCAAGCTATACCCTGACAGCTCAGAATACCTTTAACATTCAACAAACGAACACAGATCCGGCCCGCTGGTCCCCGCCAAGGTTCTTTCCGCTGACTGGAACGGAGACGGATATTATACCAATGGCGTGATTGATTGTCTCTCAGGCCTTTTCAACCCGGCTGCACTCTGGATCCATGCAGACAAAGGAGGATTTCCGATGTCTGCAGCTGTTGGCGGTCGTGATGACTATGATGCTTCGCCCCTTCGCGGCCTTGCCAGGACGAGCGAAGATCTCCGTCAGGCCCGGCGTTTGCTTTCGCTAGCTTGTGTTCATGACGGGATGAGCCGGGCGGATGCGGCGAAGGGGGTGGAAGGGACCGGCAGAGCCTGAGGGACCGGGTGCCCCGGTTCAACGAAGCCGGGCCCGAAGGGCTGTTCGACCGCTGAGGTCCCGCGGCCCCGATGGCTGAACTTGCTGAGATCATCGAAACCGGCCCCTGCCTTGAGCATGACGGGGGGCGCTGGAGACGACTTGACCTTCAACGGGGGATCGAAGACCGGTTCGGTGTTGTCTCTTACGAAAGGACTATTATCCTTCCCCTCTAGAACTGGTCCACTGTTTGTTTGGCTCAGGAGGAGGTGATCATGACCGGGAAGGGGTATCCAGATGAGGATGTTTTGCGTCTCTGGCGCGAGATTGAGTTGAGCCTGGCCTCTGGTAACGCCGTTGCCACAGCGTGTCGCTCTTCTGGCGTGAACGATGCACCTTACGACAACTGGCGCAGAAGGTTTGGGGGAATGGGCACATCACAGCCTTCGAAGCTGAAGGCTCTTGAGAAGGAGAATGAGCGGTTGAAGAAGAGCGTGCCCCCCTCTTGAGCTGGACAAATTGATCCTCAAGGAGAGCCTGGATCTTTTGAACCCCAGGGCCTGACCACCGATGACCTTCGCGGCGCCGTCATCCACACGCGCCAGAAGCCCGGGACATCTGAGCGCCGGACCTGCAGGATGTCGGGCGTTGCGCGCAGCACGGGGCACGACAAGGCCGCTCCCAAAGATGAAGAGACCGCTCTGCGTCTGGCGCTGGTTCGGCAGGCCAAGCGGTCCGGTCGATAGGGATACCGTCAGATCTCAGGGCGTCTGCGGGGTGAAGGCTGGCAGATGAACCATAAGAAAGTCGGGCGTCTCTGGCACGAAGAGGGAGGGCAGCTTCCCCTGCGCCACAAGACGCGCAAGCGTCTCTATCACAAGGACAGCTCACTCATTCGTCTGAGGCCCCGGGTCCCCGCCACATCTGGAGCGTCGACGCCGTCCACGACAAGCTGAGCAATGGCCGAAGCGACAAGAGGCTCACCGTGCTGGACGAATAGACCCGCCAGGCCTTGTGTATGACCGTGAGCGTCAAGAGGGGATCTGCAGAGGTTCTGGACGCGCTCTATCGGTTGCTGCTGAAACACGGCAAACCTGAAGACATCCGGTCTGACAACGGCCCGGACCTTATTGCAGCTTCGCTGCACAAGGGGCTGATCAGGACCGGCATCAAACCCATCCGGATCACCCCAGGTTCACCATGGGAAAACGGAGACAATGAACGCTTCAACGGCAGACTATGCCGGGAAAGTCTCAACGCGGAGGGGGTCAACACTATCAGGCAGGCTCAGATTGTCATCAATCAGGGGCTCAGGCAGTACAATCATATCCGCCCGCATCAGGCACTAAACCAACCTCCACCAAGCCCCCGGACCTTATCAGGAACGGGCACATGAAATCGGGGCTGGACAACGTCACAGCCTTGGTGAAGCTTTATTCAATCTGGATCGAACCAAAGAAGCAATTGAAGCTTGGGAGGAGACTTGCAAATTGGCTACGTCCAAACGAACCAAGACCTGGCAGATAAATCTCTCCAAATTGGGTCATTATGTTGGAGAAGATGGATGGTGTCTGCGATCAACGGATGATCAAGGCATTTGTCTCCTGTGCCAAGGACCGCTGCGATTTCAATTGACCATTCGACGCAGATCAGTTCCTGTTCGTTTTCAGTTCAGCTTCCCACTTGGCTAAAAACAAAAAAGACCCTCTCAAAACGGGCCTTTTTTGAATTCGTTTCTGAGCTGGCGTCAGTGCTCTACATCGCGCCACAGTTTGAGCTTCACGAGGTACATTAGCAGAGCCAGGAGGAACAGATAGATCATGACCTGGAGGCCCAGATGTTTGCGGGCTTCCATCTTTGGCTCTGCAGCCCAGGCGAGGAAAGCAGACACATCAGTTGCCATCTGTTCCACAGTTGCCTTGGTGCCGTCGCCGTATTCCACTTGGTCTTCCGACAGGGGAGGAGCCATGGAGAACCAGGGGCCACCAGCATAGTACTCGTTGTAGTGCTTGCCTTCCGATGCATCCTTGGCGACATCGCCTTTGGGCTCAGAATAACCCAGTAGCACAGCGCGCACATATTCAGGCCCGCCATTGCCAGTCCACATCTTCTTGAACGGAGAGATGTACCAGGGATAGTGGAAACCTTCGCGCGCCTTGGTGATCAAAGAGAGATCCGGCGGCAATGCTCCGCCATTGCTGGCGCGGGCCGCATTGTCGTTCTCGAACGGAGCCTTGAACTTGTCAGCAGGACGCCCGGGACGGTCGAACATGTCGCCTTCATCATTGGGGCCGTCCTGAACCTCAACGGCTGCAGCAATTGCCTTGACCTGTTCTTCGGAGAACTCCGGACCACCGGCTTCGCCAAGATTGCGGTAGGACAGCAGATTTGCCGAATGGCATGCCGCACAGACTTCCGTGTAAACTTGGAAGCCGCGCTGCAACTGGCCGCGATCGAAGTGGCCAAACGGGCCTTCGAACGAGTATTTGACGTCCTCGGCGTTCTTCACCTTGCCGGCAATGGCTGATCCGGACATAAGTGCCAGGGAGAGCCCAGCGGCGGTGATGAGCTTTGATAGGGTTTTCATTTCATTCAGTTCCTTGAAATTCCTGTCACCGTCGCGGGTTATTCAGCGGGCTGAGCAGTTGTGGCTGCCCCGCCCGTTTTATGATTGCCGAGCACAGACTCCGAGATCGATGCCGGCAGGGGTTTCGGATTTTCTATTAACCCGACAAACGGCAAGATCACGAGGAAGTGCAGGAAGTAGTAGGCCGTAGCAAATTGCCCGACGATGATCCACCAGCCTTCCGGCGGGTTGGCACCGACGATGCCAAGGATCACCACGTCAATGACCCAAATCCAGAAGAACTGCCTGAAGAGCGGGCGGTACTTCGCTGAGCGGACACGGGACGTATCGAGCCAGGGCAGGAAGAACAGAATGACGATCGCGCCGCCCATGGCGAGCACACCACCGAGTTTGTCCGGGATCGCCCGCAGGATCGCGTAGAACGGCAGGAAGTACCATTCGGGCACAATATGTTCCGGCGTCTTGAGCGAATCAGCCAACTCGTAGTTGATGGAGTGACCGAGATAGTTCGGCTTGTAGAAGACGAAGAAGCAGAACAGGATCAGGAAGCAAACCACAGCAAACGCATCCTTCATAGTGATGTAGGGATGGAAAGGTACAGTGTCCTGACCGGACTTAACCGATACACCGGTCGGGTTGTTGCTGCCCGGGATGTGCAGCGCCCAGATGTGCAGGGCAACAACGCCCGCAATCATGAAGGGCATCAGGTAGTGCAGCGAAAAGAACCGGTTGAGAGTCGGATTATCGACGGAGAAGCCGCCCGATAGGAATGTCACAAGCGCATCGCCAACGAACGGGATTGCCCCGAACAGGTTGGTGATCACCTTGGCAGCCCAGTAGCCCATCTGGCCCCAGGTAAGCACGTAGCCCATGAAAGCCGTAGCCATCATCAGCAACAGGATGATTACGCCCAGGATCCAGAGGATCTCGCGGGGCGCCTTGTATGAGCCGTAATACATGCCCCGAAGGATATGAATGAAGACGGCAATAAAGAACATCGAAGCGCCAGTGGCGTGGATATAGCGTATCAACCAGCCATAGTTCACGTCGCGCATAATGTGTTCAATGGACGAGAACGCCATGTCCACATGCGGGGTGTAGTGCATGGCCAGCACAATGCCGGTGATAATCTGGATCACCAGGCACATGGAAAGGATACCGCCGAAGGTCCAGAGATAGTTCAGGTTCTTCGGGGTCGGAAACGTCATGAAGTCGTGCGACATGGACAGGATCGGCAATTGCTTGTCGAACCACTTCGCAACAGCGTTTGACGGCTCGTAGGTAGAATGTCCGGACATCTGGATTATCCTCAGCCGATCTTGATCAATGTGTCGGTTTTATAAGAGTAGGTCGGGACCGGAAGGTTCTCCGGTGCCGGGCCCTTACGAATGCGGCCTGACGTGTCGTAGTGCGAGCCGTGGCACGGGCAGAACCATCCGCCGAATTCACCAGCTTCGCCAACCGGCACACAACCAAGGTGTGTGCAAACACCGAGCATGACCAGGAACTTTTCCTTGCCCCCTACAACGCGGTTTACATCTGTCGCGTCCGCGCCTTCGGCATTTGCGTTCCGCGCATCCTGATCAGGCAGGTCATTGAGTTTGACCGCTTTGGCCTCCTCAATCTCCCTTGCCGTCCGGTGCCGGATGAAAACCGGATTACCGCGCCAGGAAATGGTGATCGACTGGCCCTCTTCAATTGGGCTCAGATCCACTTCCACAGCAGCCAGGGCTTTCACCGAAGCATCGGGGTTCATTTGATCGATTAAGGGCCACGCAGTCGCGGCAGCCCCTACAGCGGCGAACGAGCCAGTGGCGATGTAAAGAAAATCGCGACGGTCCGCATCATTGCTATCGATGGTCGACAAAGCTCAGTCCCTCTAAGTTTTTATGAGCTTGAAACGGTGCGCAGCATCACGCACGCGCCCTTTCCAGATTCGAAGCGGTTTTGGCATTGCACGGCGCCAAAGTCCAGCAAAGAGGGTGAAATTTCGGCAATATGTCGCATTAGCCTGTTGGCGCATGTGGATCGCGATGATAGTGCGGCGCTGACATGGTCTCTATCGCCCTCTATCAGCCCGATATTCCCCAAAACACAGGCACTATTTTGCGCCTTGGTGCCTGCCTCGGAATTCCGGTGCATATCATCGAACCTGCGGAATTTGTGTGGTCTGAGAAAACCCTGAAACGCGCCGGAATGGACTATCTCCATCAGGTGGATGTAAAACGCCACAACTCGTTTGCCAATTTTCAGAAGTCTTGCGCAAATCACCGCGTTGTATTGTTAACAACCCGGGGAAATCAACCTTACACGGACTTTTCCTACCAGAAGTCAGACATTCTGTTGCTCGGGCGGGAAAGTGCTGGTGTGCCTCATGACGTGCACGCCGCAGCAGATGCACGGATCATCATCCCGATGACCCGCCCGCACGATCCTTGAATGTCGCCGTAGCGGCCGCAATGGTTGCCGGAGAGGCTCTGCGGCAATCGGGCGGGTTTTCGTGAATCTTCTTCCGCGTATGATGGCCCGATGACCGAAGAAAAAATTGAAATCCAAGTCGCACTGGAGCCGGAAAAAGCGACTGCTCGCGGTTGGTTCGAAGACTTGCGCGACCAGATTTGCTCATCCTTTGAGACGCTCGAGGACGACTTGAGCGAAACGGAGCATGCAGCAAAACCAGCGGGACGATTCGATCAAACGCCCTGGGAACGTAACAAAGGCAAGGACGGCGGCGGCCTCATGTCAATCATGAAAGGGCGCGTTTTCGAGAAAGTCGGCGTACATACCTCTACCGTGCACGGAGAATTTTCAGAGGAATTCCGCAAGAGCATACCTGGCGCCGAGGAAGATCCACGCTTTTGGGCCTCGGGCATTTCGTTGATCGCACATCCTTGGAACCCGAACGTTCCAGCAGTTCATATGAATACGCGGATGGTGGTCACCTCAAGATGGTGGTTCGGTGGTGGTGCTGATCTGACACCCGTGCTTGATGCCCGTCGGATCCAGGATGACCCTGACACGATTGCGTTTCACGAAGCCATGAAAGCTCCATGCACAGCACATGAGTGCGCCGACTACGAGCGTTACAAGGAATGGTGCGATGAATATTTTTATCTCCCTCACCGCCAGGAGATACGCGGTATCGGGGGAATCTTCTTTGATTATCTGAACACCGAGGACTGGGAAGCAAATCTTCGGTTTGTTCAGGATGTGGGGCAGGCTTTCCGCAATGTTTATCCCGAACTGGTTCGCAGTAACATGAACAAGAGCTGGACTGGCGCCCAGCGAGAAGAACAGCTCGTCCGCCGGGGCCGTTATGTTGAGTTCAATCTTCTCTATGACCGAGGCACCTTGTTCGGTCTCAAAACTGGCGGGAATGTCGATTCCATTCTCTCTTCAATGCCGCCTGAAGTGAAATGGCCCTGATCACGTCGTGGGTGTGACCGACCCTTGGGTAACTGCGCGTTGGTCGCAAAATTGAGCACTGACACAAAGGAAGCGAAGAGGCGGGCACTGCGCCATTCAGCCGCCCTTGCACCAGAGCAATTTCAGGTGCATGTGACTTCGAATGAGAGCCGGATCAAATCCCAGCACTGGTGCGCATGTAACCAGTCTCACTAGCGCACAAATACAGCGCATTGCTGCTGCAATCGCGACCATTGTTGCGTTCGACGTGGCCATGGGGCTGACTTACCCTCTCCTGTCGTTTCTGCTCAAAGAGCAAAACCATGGTGAGACCCTGATCGGGCTGAATGCGGCAATGACACCAATCGGGTTGATCCTGATCAGCCAGTTTATCCCGCCGCTGGTTTCGCGCATTGGTTCCAAGAATCTTGTTCGCGTCTCCGCGCTTCTCATGGCAGCCGCGCTGATTGGCTTCAAAGTGTTCCCATCGACTGAAGCCTGGTTTGTTCTGCGCTTTCTGTTGGGTGTTGCGGGCGGCATCATGTTCGGCTTGTCCGAAACGTGGGTTGTGCAGGCGGCCGAGGGTCCGTTGCGCACCCGGATTATGGCGCTATACGCAGCTATTCTTTCTGCCGGTTTTGCAATTGGTCCTTTCTTGCTGCCCTTCACCGGCTATGAGGGCTGGACTCCCTTTGTCATTGCCAGCGTTCTTGGCCTGCTCACGCTAATCCCGATCATGTTTGTGACGACAGAGGACAAGACCGAGGATGAAGATTCCTCCATGTCCATGATGCAGTTCATACCTTTGGCGCCCATGCTGGTGATTGCGGTTCTGGTGTTCTCATTCATGGATTCTGGATTGCTGGCCCTGTTTCCCGTGTACGGAACCGAAAGCGGATTGAGCAAGGATGTCACGTCTTACGCATTAGGCGTGATGATTGTTGGTAATGCCTTTTTGCAGTTCTTCATTGCCTGGTTGGCGGACCGGTATTCGAAATATTTTGTGATTGCAGGATGCTGTCTCACCACTGTGATCATGCTCGCCATTTTGCCATTTGTCATGGGAGAACTATTGATGTGGCCTGTACTTGTCATCGTTGGCACTTCCGGGTTTTCGATCTACACAGTTTCTCTGGCAATTTTTGGCGAACGATTTAAAGGTTCCGCACTCATCGCGGGCGCATCAGTATTCGCCGCCATGTGGGGAATTGGAGGTATCATTGCGCCACCATCGATCGGCTGGGCTATGGAGGGTTATGGGCCGAACACCATGCCGGCGATCATGGGCGCAGTTTATCTCATGCTTGCAATCTTCATCCTGTTTCGTATTGGCCAAGGCCGGAGGTAATCCAAATGACTCTTGTTACCGAGCTATATTTGCCAGCTGCTGAAGTTCCTGCCGCACAAGAGCGAGCAAAGGAATTCAGATCCTGGGATCTTACGGACCGTCAATTGTGTGACACAGAGCAGCTGCTGAATGGCGCTTTTGCTCCGTTGAACGGTTTTCTCAACCAAGAGAATTACGATGCAATCTGCAATCAAATGCGCCTTGCAGACGGTACCCTCTGGCCGATGCCCATTACTCTGGACGTCTCGTCAGAGTTCGCAGCAGAAACAAGTGCTGGCGAGACGCTGGCTTTGCGTGATGCAGAGGGCGTTTTGATTGCGTTGCTGGAAGTCAGCGATATCTGGCAACCAGACAAGGAGAAAGAAGCCGAGGCTGTGTTCGGCACCAGTGATGAGCAACATCCTTCCGTCCACTACTTAAACAATATCTCTGGCTCGACGTATCTGGGCGGTCGCCTCACTGGTGTCGAAGCACCAATTCACTACGACTTCGGGCAATATCGCCACACCCCGAATGAGCTTCGCGCCATGTTCACCAAATGGGGTTGGCACAAAGTCATTGGTTTCCAAACACGCAATCCCATCTTCAATGCTCAACGTGAGCTCATAACCCGCGCTGCAAAAGAGGCTCAAGCGAACATTCTGATCCACCCGGTTGTTGGCATGACCGAGCCAGGCGACATCGATTATTTTTCTCGGATGCGTTGTTACTCAGTAATGCTTGAGTCATTTCCAGAGCAAACCACTTTCTTGTCCCTGAATGCGCTTGCCATGCGGTTTGCCGGCCCACGCGAAGCTCTCTGGCATGCGCTCATTCAGAAGAATTACGGCTGCACACATTTCATAGTCGGGGCAGACCACGCTGTACCGAAAAACAGGCTGGGGATCGAACGGTTTTATGGTGAGTGTGACGCCCATGAACTGCTGCGGGAACACGGCGAAGAACTTGGTATCGACCTCATCCTGTCAAAGCGCCTGACCTATAACAGCCAACACGCGCAATACGTGCCTGAAGACCGCCTTGAAAAGAACGCTTCTGTCCAGGATATCAATTTCCCCGAATTGCGCCGACGATTGCAGGAGGATCTCGATATTCCGGGCTGGTTCTCACCGTTAGAGGTGATCAACCAACTGCGCCGCTGTTATCCGCCAAGGCATGAGCAAGGCTTTACGGTATTTTTCACCGGACTATCGGGCTCGGGCAAATCGACGGTGGCGAATGCTCTGCGGGTCAAACTGATGGAGATGGGTGATCGCCCCGTGACGCTGCTGGACGGCGATATTGTCCGCAAAAATCTCTCTTCTGAACTGACCTTCTCGAAAGAACATCGGGATCTCAACATCCTTCGATTGGGGTTTGTCGCCGCCGAGATTACAAAGAACGGGGGCATCGCAATTTGCGCACCGATTGCGCCGTACACTGCGACGCGCCGAAAGGTTCGCGACATGATCAAACCCTTGGGGGCGTTCGTCGAAGTTCACGTCTCCACACCGCTGGAAGTCTGTGAGGCCCGCGACCGCAAAGGCCTTTATGCCAAAGCGCGTGCTGGGCTGGTCAAAGGCTTTACAGGCATCAATGACCCTTACGAGGTTCCGGATAAACCAGAGCTTCGCATTGCAACGGTTGAAATATCGCCAGACGAAGCCGCGCACCAAGTGTTGCTGAAGCTTGAAAGCATCGGTCTTATCCGATAAATTCCAGCGATTATCTGCTGAGAGCGTCGGCCCGGGGATGCTTGACCGGATCGCCTTTCTGATGGCCGCAACACCTGAGCGTGTTCTGGGCGCGCGCAATACCTGCGCAATCAGCGGCAACTTTGAGGTTCTGGTGGTTTCCTTGCGGTCGAACCTGGCATGTAATCTCTTCGGGAAAACGAATTCTCCAACCGCCTCTTTGAAGATCACGCAGACCTTCTTGCCGCCGGATGTGATGCCTGGAACCGGCTCATGAAAGAACCAACGACAATCAAATCAAGCGCATCTCGCGATTGGACCCAAAACAGGCAAACCTGAGGCTCGTTAGTATGAGATTTGTATTTGGTGCTGACCTTCGGTCTCGCATCTGCGGGGCAATCGATGCCGTTAAAAGAACGAGAGACAACACGGCGGAAAACCACTCACGATTCTCATTGATATCACGCTGATAACTCCCGGAAATATGGCCGCCGGGCCGGATGCAGGCGAATGCGCCCAATTCCGTAGCCAGATTTTGCCTATAACCCTCATCTTGCAGTAAACTGGTGTTCGTGCAGCTGGTCAAGTCCATTGCACAGTCAAATCCAGGCGAGGATTGTGAATGTTTTGTAACCTGTTCAATCTGGCAAAAAAGTGGCTTGCTTGCACGTTTGTTGTCACAATGCTCTCCGTTCCGACCAGCCCGATTCTTGCCCAGGATGCGGCCACGAGAGGCAAGCAACTGGCTAGGCTGCAATGCGCTCGCTGTCATGTCCTTCCGAGCCTGCGCAATATGGGTATCGGCTCGACACCATCATTCAAGATTATGGTTCAGTCAAAAGCCGCCGATTGGCGTGATAAATTTGAAGCCTTTTTCTCACTTCCTCCGCATCCGGCCTTTGTTACCATCAAAGAGTTGCGGACCGAACGGTCAGGTCCTCCCATCGTTGCCCCAATTCTGATGAGCCTGCGAGATCTGGACGATCTGATGGCATTCATCGACGAGTTGGCCGAAGAGTTTCGCGAGAAGTAATTCGGTTCCAGTCAATACCGGTGCACATCGCGCTTAATCCCGCGAAACCCGGCTATGACCTGTTGCTCGGTCTTGCAGCCGCAGCGAGCGCGATAAGCCGCCAACTTGGCTCGCTTCTGAGCGCGACCAACTGCACCTGATCCTAGTTTCCGCATCAGGCGTTTGTGACTGGTGGCAATCATCTTCCAGAAACTCAAATCTTGCGCGTAAGGCAGATGCTTGCAGCGGCGCTGAATGTAATAGGCGCGCGTTTGCATGGTGAATCGGCGAAGCTTATGCATTTTCTTGCCGGAAGGCTCCCGGTCCGGCGAACCTGTAGACGCATTGGTGAATGCTGTCAGGTTGTTTGGTTTGCGCTTGGGTCGGATACCCGCGATTGACCGCTATCTTCCTTTGTTTCCGGCTTTTCCGTGCTGAGCGCGCCTTTGTTTCATTGACAAAGAGCTGCTCAAAGTTACGCCCGGCTGTCCAGCCCTGATTTCATGTGCCCGTTCCTGATAAGGTCCGGGGGCTTGGTGGAGGTTGGTTTAGTGCCTGATGCGGGCGGATATGATTGTACTGCCTGAGCCCCTGATTGATGACAATCTGAGCCTGCCCTGGTAGTGTTGACCCCCTCCGCGTTGAGACCTTCCCGGCATAGTCTGCCGTTGAAGCGTTCATTGTCTCCGTTTTCCCATGGTGAACCTGGGGTGATCCGGATGGGTTTGATGCCGGTCCTGATCAGCCCCTTGTGCAGCGAAGCTGCGATAAGGTCCGGGCCGTTGTCAGACCGGATGTCTTCAGGTTTGCCGTGTTTCAGCAGCAACCGATAGAGCGCGTCCAGAACCTCTGCAGATCCCCTCTTGACGCTCACGGTCATACACAAGGCCTGGCGGGTCTATTCGTCCAGCACGGTGAGCCTCTTGTCGCTTCGGCCATTGCTCAGCTTGTCGTGGACGGCGTCGACGCTCCAGATGTGGCGGGGACCCGGGGCCTCAGACGAATGAGTGAGCTGTCCTTGCGATAGAGACGCTTGCGCGTCTTGTGGCGCAGGGGAAGCTGCCCTCCCTCTTCGTGCCAGAGACGCCCGACTTTCTTATGGTTCATCTGCCAGCCTTCACCCCGCAGACGCCCTGAGATCTGACGGTATCCCTATCGACCGGACCGCTTGGCCTGCCGAACCAGCGCCAGACGCAGAGCGGTCTCTTCATCTTTGGGAGCGGCCTTGTCGTGCCCCGTGCTGCGCGCAACGCCCGACATCCTGCAGGTCCGGCGCTCAGATGTCCCGGGCTTCTGGCGCGTGTGGATGACGGCGCCGCGAAGGTCATCGGTGATCAGGACCTGGGGTTCAAAAGATCCAGGCTCTCCTTGAGGATCAATTCGTCCAGCTCAAGAGGGGGGCACGCTCTTCTTCAACCGCTCATTCTCCCAAATCTCTTCCCATCGAGATTCAGGGACCCATCAAACCGGCAACTGTAATTGTCGTCAGGGTACAGACTAGATAGCAGCTAGGGTCATGCCTGGCTGAGGGGATTCTTTCTCATTAAGCCATGGTATGCAATGAGCAATCGATAGTGCAAAGGGTCCCGCATTTCAGAGAAGAAAATCCGCGCGGATGTTCGCGACTTCGCCGACAGCCTGACCGCTCTACAGACAGCCGAACCCAGCGGCCTTGATCGCAATACTGTCAACAGGGTCTATCGGGCATTGCGCAAGCGCCTCCATACAGCTTGCCAGGCGCAGCGCCCGATGTTCGATGTTGTTGAAGGGGATGAAAGCTTGTCTGGAGCCAGGCGGGGGAAAGGAAAGCGAGGAAGGGGCGCAGGCGGCAAGACAACCGTCTTTGGCCTCTTCGCGCGTGAGGGTCAGGTTTACACGGAAGTCGTTCCAGGTTGCAAAAAAGCCACTCTACAAGGCAGTATTGGAGGGAAGGCCGATCCGGCTTGGGTCCTCACCTGCGATGGCTGGCGAGGGGACAATGGCCTTGTTGATCCTGGCTATGGGCATTACAGGGTCGATCGTTCCAGGGACGCATTCGCCAGAGGCGGTGTTCATATCAAGGGCCTGGAAGGCTTTTGGGGGGTGGCAAAGGGGGCGTCTGTCAAAGGTCAAAGGTGTGCCAGATCACACCGTTCATCTGCCGTTGGAAGAAACTGAATGGAGAGACAACAACAGGCATTCCAACAGATACAAATTACGGCTAACTGACCTCAGAGTCTGGTTCAAAACTATTTCAGGGTTTTCCTGCCCTTGCGAGATGTCTGGTGACGCGTCGGATGTGTGCGATGGTGATCCGGGCCGCCGCGCTTGCGATGGATTTTTTCCGGTCTTTTGACAGACGGCGGCATCGTCCGAGCCAGGCAAGGGTGCGTTCGACGACCCAACGGCGGGGGAGACCCTTGAAAGCCCCCGGCGATGTGGGAGCGTTTGACGATCTCAACGGTCCAGCGCCCGATGGCTTTCAAGGCGTCGCGCAGCTTTGGCCCGGCCTGGCCGCCATCGGCAAAAATAGGGCGCACAAGGCGTGGTGCTGATGGACTGTGCCGGATGGCACGCCACGGATTCGCGGCTTGATCCGTACAGTTCCAGCTGCTTGCGCAGCCACGTGCACCTCCAGGGGCACAAAACGCTTGATCAGCGACCCTGATCAGGCGGTCTTGACGTCAAACGGCAGCCCGCTTGGGGAATATCGGGTGACAATACCCCGCGTTCATGTTACTCTTTGCGCTCAGGCGCTCAGGCGCTCAGGCGCTCAGGCGCTCAGGCGCTCAGGCGCTCAGGCGCTCAGGCGCTCAGGCGCTCAGGCGCTCAGGCGCTCAGGCGCTCAGGCGCTCAGGCGCTCAGGCGCTCAGGCGCTCAGGCGCTCAAGGTAAGGTAACGGTAAAGTAACTTGCTCACCAGCCAAAATCATGTGATTTCCCGGCGCCGTCGGATAACGCCCCGCTTTGGAAAATTCAGGAACAGATCATGGCAGCAGAAACCCGGACTGAGTTCGACGACGACAATGACGGCGCCATCGACCGGAGAGAGTTCGACACCGACGGCGACGGCACCATAAACCGGAGGGTCTACCTGAATGCGGACGGTCGCATTGAGCGGATGGACCTGGATTGGGACGATGACGGCACCATCAACCGGATCGATCACTACACGTTCGATGGCGACGGCAAGCGGAGCCTGACCCGGAGGGACTCCGACGACGACGATGACGGCACCATCGACCGGAGAGAGTTCGACACCGACGGCGACGGCACCATAAACCGGAGGGTCTACCTGAATGCGGACGGTCGCATTGAGCGGGTGGACCTGGATGCGGACGATGACGGTACCGTGGACCGGATCGATCGCTACACGTTCGATGGCGACGGCAACCGGCGCCTGACCCGGAGGGACTCCGACGACGACGATGACGGCACCATCGACCGGAGAGAGTTCGACACCGACGATGACGGTACCATCAACCGGAAGGTCTACCTGAATGCGGACGGTCGCATTGAGCGGATGGACCTGGATGGGGACGATGACGGCACCGTGGACCGGATCGATCGCTACACGTTCGATGGCGACGGCAAGCGGAGCCTGACCCGGAGGGACTCCGACGACGACGACGACGGCAGCATCGACCGGAGAGAGTTCGACACCGACGGCGACGGCACCATCGACCGGAGGGCCTACCTGAATGCGGACGGTCGCATTGAGCGGGTGGAACTGGATGCGGACGATGACGGTGCCGTGGACCGGATCAATCACTACACGTTCGATGGCGACGGCAACCGGCGCCTGACCCGGAGGGACTCCGACGACGACGATGACGGCAGCATCGACCGGAGAGAGTTCGACACCGACGGCGACGGCAGCATCGACCGGAAGGTCTACCTGAATGCGGACGGTCGCATTGAGCGGGTGGAACTGGATGCGGACGATGACGGTACCGTGGACCGGATCGATCGCTACACGTTCGATGGCGACGGCAAGCGGAGCCTGACCCGTAGGGATTCCGACGACGACGATGACGGCAGCATCGACCGGAGAGAGTTCGACACCGACGGCGACGGCACCATCGACCGGAGGGTCTACCTGAATGCGGACGGTCGCATTGAGCGGATGGAACTGGATGCGGACGATGACGGTACCGTGGACCGGATCGATCGCTACACGTTCGATGGCGACGGCAGGCGGAGCCTGACCCGTAGGGACTTCGACGACGACGATGACGGCAGCATCGATCGGAGAGAGTTCGACACCGACGGCGACGGCAGCATCGACAGGAGAGAGTTCGACACCGACGGCGACGGCACCATCGACCGGAAGGTCTACCTGAATGCGGACGGTCGCATTGAGCGGGTGGAACTGGATGCGGACGATGACGGGACCGTGGACCGGATCGATCACTACACGTTCGATGGCGACGGCAAGCGGAGCCTGACCCGGAGGGATTCCGACGACGACGATGACGGCAGCATCGACCGGAGAGAGTTCGACACCGACGGCGACGGCACCATCGACCGGAGGGTCTACCTGAATGCGGACGGTCGCATTGAGCGGGTGGACCTGGATGCGGACGATGACGGGACCGTGGACCGGATCGATCACTACACGTTCGATGGCGACGGCAGGCGGAGCCTGACCCGGAGGGACTTCGACACCGACGGCGACGGCACCATCAACCGGACGGCCTACCTGAATGCGGACGGTCGCATTGAGCGGGTGGACCTGGATGCGGACGATGACGGGACCGTGGACCGGATCGATCACTACACGTTCGATGGCGACGGCAAGCGGAGCCTGACCCGGAGGGATTCCGACGACGACGATGACGGCAGCATCGACCGGAGAGAGTTCGACACCGACGGCGACGGCAGCATCGACCGGAGGGTCTACCTGAATGCGGGCGGTCGCATTGAGCGGATGGAACTGGATGCGGACGATGACGGGACCGTGGACCGGATCGAGGCCTACACTCTCGACGGGGACGGCACCCGGACCCGGACCGATTTCGACGACGATAATGATGGCACAACCGACCGGAGCGAGGCCTACACGCTCGACGAGAGCGGCAACCGGATCCGGGCCGATTTCGACGATGACAATGACGGCAGGATCGACCGGGCCCATTTCGACGACGGTGCGGACCGCGCCATCGACCGGACCGAGAGCTACAGCTATGACGGGGACGGCAGGCGGAACCAGATCGATTTCGACGATGATGCGGACGGCACAACCGACCGGATCGAGGTCTACCAGTATGGTATGCGAGGCAATCTGTTCCGGACCCGTTTCGATGACGACGCGGACGGCACAGCCGACCGGATCGAGACCTACTCATATGACGATAGTCGCAACCGGATCCGGACCGATTTCGACGACGATAATGACGGCACAACCGACCGGAGCGAGGCCTACACGCTCGACGGGAGCGGCAACCGGATCCGGACCGATTTCGACGATGACAATGACGGCACAACCGACCGGAGCGAGGACTACACGCTCGACGGGAGCGGCAACCGGATCCGGGCCGATTTCGACGATGACAATGACGGCACAACCGACCGGAGCGAGGACTACACGCTCGACGGGAGCGGCAACCGGATCCGGGCCGATTTCGACGATGACAATGACGGCAGGATCGACCGGGCCCATTTCGACGACGGTGCGGACCGCGGACCGGGAACGTCGACCGGATCGAGACCTATACCTATTACGAGGACTTTAACGACCGGACCTTGTTCGACGACGATGCGGACGGCACCACCGACCGGATCGAGACCTACACTCTCGACGGGGACTTTAACGACCGGACCTTGTTCGACGACGATGCGGACGGCACCACCGACCGGATCGAGACCTATACCTATTACGAGGACTTTAACGACCGGACCTTGTTCGACGACGATGCGGACGGCACCACCGACCGGATCGAGACCTATACCTATGACGAGGACTTTAACGACCGGACCTTGTTCGACGACGACGGAGACGGCGGCATTGACCGGATCGGGTTCGACGACGACGGAGACGGCGTCATCGAGCGGACCTGGTTCGACGACACCGGGGACGGCAGGATCGAACGGGCCGGGTTCGACGACGACGCGGACGGCAGCATCGACCGGCGCGAGACCTACATTTACGACGCGGCGGGCACCCGGATCCGGACCGACCTGGATGACGACAATGACGGCATCATCGACCGGGCCGGGTTCGACACCGACGGGGATTACAATTTCGACCGGATCGAGACCTACTCATATGACGATAGTCGCAACCGGATACGGACCGAGTTCGACGACGATAATGACGGCACCGTTGACCGGATCGAGACCTACTCTTACAACACGATCGGCAGGGTGGACCGGACCCACTTCGACGACGATAATGACGGCGACACCGACCGGAGCGAGGCCTACAGCTATGACGCGAACAACAGGCTGATCCGGACCGACTTCGACGACGACAATGACGGCACGACCGACCGGAGTGAGGCTTACACGCTCGATGCGACGGGCACCCGGACCCGGACCGACTTCGACGACGACAATGACGGCACCTATGACCGGAGCGAGCGGTACACGCTCGATGCGACGGGCACCCGGACCCGGACCGATTTCGACGACGACGGAGACGGCGGCATTGACCGGATCGGGTTCGACGACGACGGAGACGGCGTCATCGAGCGGACCTGGTTCGACGACACCGGGGACGGCAGGATCGAACGGGCCGGGTTCGACGACGACGCGGACGGCAGCATCGACCGGCGCGAGACCTACATTTACGACGCGGCGGGCACCCGGATACGGACCGACCTGGATGACGACAATGACGGCATCATCGACCGGGCCGGGTTCGACACCGACGGGGATTACAATTTCGACCGGATCGAAGCCTACCAGTATGGTATGCGAGGCAATCTGTTCCGGACCCGTTTCGATGACGACGCGGACGGCACAGCCGACCGGATCGAGACCTACTCATATGACGATAGCCGCAACCGGATACGGACCGATTTCGACGACGATAATGACGGCGACACCGACCGGATCGAGACCTACACGCTCGACGAGGGCGGCAACCGGACTGAAACCCGGTTCGACGACAGCGCGAACGGGAGCATCGATCGGGTCGCGCACCACGACGGGGACAGCGTGGTGCGGTGGGATACAGACACCGACAATGACGGCAGCCTGGACCAGGTCCGGTATGACGGCGGGATCGATTTCAGCGGCGCGTTTCCAGACCATGCCGGGCTGGAGGTGGTTCAGCTGGGCGGGGACGGCTCCGGTGACGGCGGTACGGATCTGACCATACCGGACAGTTTTGTCTTTGCGGGCAATGGCGCTCCGGCGACGCCGGTCCGGATCGAGGGCGGTAGTCAGGACACGCTGCGCTTCGACATGGACGACTTTACCGAAGGGGACCGTGTCACTGTCGACGGAGAGGAATACCGGAGTTACGCGGCCGACAATGGAAGCTGGTCATTCCTCATCGATACGGACGTCATGCTGTTCGATCTCTGACCCGGTGAGCCGATGAAGCGCGACAAGGGGCGATCCAGGAGCCGAACTGAGCCACTACAGATAAGGTGTAGCGGTTCGGATGCGATCTGACAGTTGGCCGTTCTTCTGACGGCGTCTGTCAGGTCAGGTTCAGTTCACGAACTTTTCCTGCCGGATTTCTTTCCCGTCGATCATGGTTTCGATGGGTGTTCTGCCGCACCGCATCTTGCCCTGACGAGGGCGTTCGGTATTGTCGCGATGCAGCCAGTCATCCAGATCGGCTTGCAGCGCGTCAAGGCTTTCGCAGAGCTTCTTGCGGAACGCGATCTGATGGAACTCCTGCAAAATCGTCTCTTAAGCCCTTCAAGGAAAACTCTCCGGCCGACTCAGCTTCGATCTGGTCTTCCACCGCAGTACAGGCACGCGGACCGGGCAGGATTTTCCCATCCCCGGCCTGATCACACAGGCGGGCCGCCAGGTTCACGGCGGTTCCGTTGGTGGTATATCCATAACGCCCTTCCGACCCCACCATGCCGACCGTTGCATAACTCATGGAAATTCCGATCCCGCAACCAAGCCGATGTGCTCCTGACCTGAACGCTGGACCGGTCTTCGCGGGCATCCGCGATCTGAAACGGGCGCTTGACGACGATGGGCTGAACGATCAAGGACTGTTCGGGATCCATGGGCAAGGAATCGCTGTCAATCAAATCGACAGATTTTGATGTCGAGCCATTAAAAGCTGCAACAGAGAGATGGGTCCGCTCCTCATTGCAGAGGAACAAACACGCAAAAGGGGCATGACAAAGCCGCGTGGCCGTCGAGAGTATGACATCGAAAACCAGCTTGTCATCGGCACGTGACCGGCTGATGACCTGGAGAACTTCACGCGTCGCTGCCTCGCGCCCCGGATGCGTTGCCAGCTCCTTGTATTGCCGCACATTTTTGATCGCGATGGCGGCCTGCTCGGCGAAAGCTTCAACCAGCGCGATCTCCCAAGGGGAAAACGGGTTTAGAGATCCGACAGGTAGCTTTTGCTGGAAACCCGCGCCATCCTAATCTGGTCGACAACAACCCCGCTTGCTGGCCGCTGCTGAGTTACTGGCCGGAGACTGGGCGGCGGCAGAGGGGTTGGTTTCTGACTATGCGGATGATCTGAGCATGGCTATGGTTGAGGCTGAAGCAGCAGCAATCAAACAGGGATGGGCCGTTATGGATCGGATTAAGAACATCGCAGAAAAACTCTCCGTCGAATGGTTCGACCGGGCGCCCTATGCGGCGCTTTCGGGTGATCTTGCGCCCAAGGACATCGCAGAAGCCTACACTGCCCAACGCGCGGTGCAGGAGAAACTGTCTGTCAGGCGCGGGCGGTTTGCGGGGCGGAAGATTGCGTTGGCCTCCAAGGCCATGCAGGAGATGGTAGGGATTGATCAGCCGGTGGCCGGAGCCTTCTTCGCTCAGGACGTGCGGCAATCTCCGGCGACCGTCTCACTTGGTGAGTTTCTCCATATGGGGCTGGAGTTCGAGCTGGCGATTGAACTTAAAGAGAATGTGGGGCCGCAGATGGAGCTGCATACGCCTGAAAGCGTGAAGGGGTTGATTGCCGCTGTGCGGCCGGCGTTTGAGCTGATTGAAGACAAGAATGCGAACTATTCCGATCTCGATGTGCTCACCCTGATTGCCGACAATGCCTGGTGCGGCGGGGTTGTGCTGGGGCCGGTGATCGCGGGTTGCGAAGATATGAATGTGGGCGACATTTCGTCTTGCGTCTATCAGGAGGGCATGGACCCCGAGGAGACCAATACGGGTGCCGCCGACCCGCTCGGCTCGCTCGCCTGGGTGCTCAACCATTTTGGCGAGCGTGGCATGACCGTGAGGGTCGGCGAGCACATCATCACCGGCTCGGCAGTGAAGACCCGGTTCCCAGTTGTGGGCGACAAGATCCGCTATGAAATTGCGGGTGCATCTGTTGAGCTTGAGGTGGTATAAGCCCGCCGCTATGGGTGCCATTAGATCGTTCAGTTTTTCTCAATTCCTCATGCTGAGGAGCCGCGCAACGGCGTCTCGAAGCATGGCGGCAGGCTCAAGGCAGGTGATCATTCTTCGAGACAGGACGCAAGCGTCTCTCCTCAGGATGAGGGCGGGGGACAATGTCTAAACCCGGTCCCTACATCTTCGATGTGGAAGACGCGCGCAAGCGGGCGCGGCAGCGGATGCCGCATATGCTTTACAACTTCGTTGATGGGGCCGCCGGAACCGAGAGCGCGAACCGGCAGAACATGGAAGTACTCGAACGCGTGCGCTTGCAGCCTCGTGTGCTGGAAGATGTCTCCCAACGGTCGCTCACGACAACCTTTCTGGGCGAAGAAATGGGCCTGCCCTTCGGCATCGCGCCCATGGGCATGTGCAACCTGACCTGGCCGGGTACAGATCGCTTCTTCGCCGAAGAAGCCAAGGCCCGCAAGATCCCCCACTGCGGGTCTACGGCGGCCTCAACCTCGCTGGAAGACATGCTGCAAATGTCCGATGGCCGGGCCTGGTTCCAGCTCTACGTGGGCAACAGTCCTGATGCGTCTCTGGGCTTTATCGACCGGGCCGCAGCGGCTGGTTACAAGACCATCCAGTTCACCGTGGACGTCCCGGAACTTTCCCGGCGCACACGCGAGCTGCGCAGTGGGTTCACCTATCCGTTTTCCATGGGCCCTAAGGAGTTCATGGATTTCGCCCTGCATCCCAGGTGGTCGATTTCGTCCCTTCTTTCTGGCGTCCCGCGCCCGCTGAACTATGAGGCCATCGGTTTTCAGCGAGATCAAAGCCGGGCGGGAGCAGACTGGGATTTCCTCAAACGCTTGCGTGATCGCTGGAAGGGCAATCTGGTGGTCAAGGGTGTTATGCATCCGGGCGACGCACAACGAATCCAGAAAATGGGTGCAGACGCGATCCAGGTCTCCAACCATGGGGGCCGCCAGATGGATGGAGCGCCCGCGGCCATCGAAGTTCTGCCCCTGATCCGCAAGGCGGTGGGACCGGACTTTCCGCTCATCTTCGACAGTGGCCTGCGCACAGGCGAGGACGTGGTCAAGGCGCTGGCCATGGGCGCCAATTTCACCATGTTCGGCCGGGCGTTCCTTTATGCCTCCGGTGCGGATGGTCACCGCGGTGTGTCCACACTTATGGATATTTTTGCCCGCGAGATCAGTGTAACCCTTGCGCAGATTGGTGCGCGCGATATAGCGGATGTGAACGAGGACGTGCTCTACCAGCCAGAGGAGATGACCAGCGCATGAGCGAACCCAGACGCATACGCGGCGGCAATCTGCTGGCCCGCGCGCTGCATGAGAAAGGTGTGGAGCACGTGTTCACCCTTGCCGGTGGATTCTGCAATCCGGCACTTGAAGGCTTCATGGAATGCCAGATGCGCGTCATCAATTGCCCGCACGAGCAGATCGCCGGGCACCTGGCCGACGGCCACACCCGCATGACCCGCAAGCCGGCGGTGTGTCTGGTGGGGCCTGAAGGGTTCGCCAGCGCCGTGCCGGCCATGATGGAGGCCTGGGGCGAGCGCTCACCGGTCATCTTCGTCACCGGCTCCAGCACGCTCCGGCGCCAGGGGGCAGGTGGCTTTAAGGAAATCGATGACGTTACCGTAGCGGCGCCGCTGACCAAGTACAGCGCGTCAATCACCGATGGGGAACGCATCCCGGAGTTCGTCGACCGTGCCTGGAAGATCGCCACCTCAGGTTATCCCGGGCCTGTGCACCTGAGCCTGCCGGTCGACGTCATGTTTTCCTCGTTCCCTGAGGATGTCACTTCAGAAGAGCGTCCGTTTTCGAAAGCCGCCCACACGCCTCAACGGGCCTGGCCAAACCCATCGGTCCTCGCACCCGTCCTGGATCTCATCAGGTCGGCAAAGCGTCCGATCCTGATTGGCGGGCACGGCATCTGGTGGTCCGGCAACGAAGGCAAGATGGAAGCTGCCGCGCGAGCCCTGAACATTCCCTTTTTCAACGTGCCCTATCATCAGAAGCTGCTTGGCGAGGACAATGGCATCTATATGGGTCTCGCAGACGTGCACCAGTACCCGCCGTCGAAGTTTGCGCTGGAAGAGTGTGATGTGGCGATCATGGTGGGGGGACGTCTCGATAACCAGATGGATTTTGGCAACCCGCCATTGTTTCCGGACACGCTGCAGCTGATTTGCGTGAACGGTTCGCATGAGGAAATCGAGTTCAACCGCGCGGCTGATCATGTGCTGCTGAGCGACCCCGGCGCTTTCTTCGATGCGTTGCTGGGCCTCAAGGATAATTGGCAGCTCGGCGAACAGTGGTTGTCGCTGAACAAGACCAAACGCGATGAATGGGTCGAGCAGTCGCTCAGCGATCTGAAGACCGAAACTGACCTTGCAGATGCGGGCAAAGACAAGATCCACCCGCTTCAACTTGCCCTCGATGTGCAGGACTGTATGGCGGACAATGACTATCTCGTGTTTGATGGAGGCAACACACATTTCTGGTCGGAGATTGCGGTGAACCTGGCCGGCTGGAAAGGCAAGAAGCTGGCCGGGATGATGCACCCCGGTTCCTACAGCATGCTCGGTTGCGGGGTATCGTTCGCTCTGACCGCCAAGAACCTCAACCCGGAGAAGACCGTTGTGCTGATCAGCGGCGACGGAGCGTTCCTCTCCGGCGGCCTCAGCATCGAGGCAGCCTTTCAGGAGAACATACCCATCGTGGTTGTGGTCGATAACAATGGCGGGCTCGATTGCATATCCCAGCAGCAGGAGCGGCTGTTCGAGAGCGGAACCCATTTTGCGACGGATTTCCGCGACATCCCTTTCCATGGGTTGTTCGAGGGGATGGGCGGTCACGGCGAGTTGGTGGAAACGCGCGATCAGCTCAAACCGGCTCTCGAGCGGGCCATCGCGTCGGGTAAGCCGGCCTGTGTGAACGTCAAGGCGAAGGGTGTCATCAGCCCGATTGTTCTCGCCACGACCAGCAAACGCGACAAGGCGTCGATCGAATAATGGCAACCTTGTCTTCCCACACCCTGAACTCGGTCGACGGCACCCATGCGGGCGGGCTGCCGATTACGCTGAACCGAATTGAGCCAGATGGCAGCCGCCCTGAAATCTTGCGCGGGCAAACCGATGAGGGGGGTCGGTTCGCCAGCGAGGTGGATTTGAGCGCTGCTGCACCAGAAGCGGAATACGAACTGGCCGTAGAGACCGGTGACTATTTCGCCGGGCGCGGGCAGGGGGACTCGGGGCGGCAGATATGCAAATGCGTTGTGGTACGTTTCACCATGGCTGACCCCGATGCCCGATATCACATCCCGATGATGCTTGCGCCGCACAGTCATTCCGTCTGGACATCGCAAGGGTGAGCGCGTGAGCACCTCGGGCTTGAACATGTCGTGCCGCATCCGGCGCACGCCCTACACCGACAAGATTGAGGCGCTGGGGGTAAGAGGTTTCTCCGTCGTCAACCACATGCTGCTGCCCAAGGCCTTCCAGCTGACTGTCGAGGATGACTATTGGCATTTGCGGGAGCAAGTTCAGCTTTGGGACGTGTCCTGTCAGCGGCAAGTGGAAATTTCCGGACCGGGCGCACACAAACTCGTACAATGGATGACTCCACGGGACATTTCCGGCACCAAAGTTGGACAATGTTGCTACATTCCGCTCATTGATGAACAGGCGGGGATGGTCAACGATCCAGTCCTGTTGAAATTGGCGGACGACCGTTTCTGGCTGTCCATCGCCGATTCTGATGTGCTGCTTTGGGCGAAAGGACTGGCTCTGGGGCGGGGCATGGATGTTGCGGTTGAAGAGCCGGATGTTTCTCCACTCGCCATTCAGGGACCTAAAGCGGAGGAGACTCTCGCGCGCGTATTTGGGGAAGCCATTAGAAATATTGGCTTTTTCAAGTTTGTCGAGTTTGATTTCAATGGAACCCGGCAAGTGATCGCCCGGTCTGGCTATTCCCGCCAGGGAGGCTTTGAAATCTATTTGAACGGTTCAGAGCATGGGCCTGCTCTGTGGGATGTGATCTGGGAGGCCGGTCAGGCTTTCGGTATTCGCCCGGGATGTCCGAATTTGATCGAACGCATCGAAGGCGGGCTGCTCTCCTACGGCAACGAGATGACACGCGAGAACAACCCGCTGGAGTGCGGCCTGGTGAAGTTCTGTCAGATCAGCGGAGACTTTGATTTCATTGGCAAAAGCGCGTTGGAACGGATTGAAAGGGAAGGTCACAAGCAGGAAATTCGCGGCATTATTTTTGGCGGCAAACCATGCCCACCCTGCGGTATTCCCTGGCCGGTGATGCAAAATGGACGCAAGATTGGTCAGATAACATCCGCAATGTATTCTCCAAGACTGAAGGAGAATGTGGGCCTGTCGATGATCACGCGCGGACACTGGGAGACTGGCGCGGAGGTCGCCGTGCACAGTTCTGACGGCCTTTATAGGTCTGGAACAGTATGTAATCTCCCATTTTCGTAAGGTTGCTGATGAAAGACAAATCGAGCAAAGATCCAAAGGCAGAACGCGATGCGAGGCTGAAAGAAGCACTTCGTGCAAACCTCAAACGCAGAAAAACGCAGGCAAAACAGAAGCAATCCACAAAATCTCCTGAAAACAACCAAAAGATCTGAGAATTTTTTGCCAAATGTGATTTCGCGCACTTGCCTTAAATCGGTCTTTTATGCTTGTTAGGGTAAAAGTCGGGGAATTCGCCGGGCAATAGGCCCGGTTCTTGCTAATTGACCAGAACCAGATCCAGTACGGGACTGTGCCGTTGGGACGCGGCGCCGGCAATGAGAAACAGGACATAAGAATGGACAAAATCCGCATTCGTGGCGGCAAAACGCTCTCTGGTGAAATTCCGATTTCCGGCGCAAAAAACGCGGCGCTCCCATTGATGATCGCGAGCTTGTTGTCGGATGAAACACTTACTTTGCGAAATGTCCCGCGTCTGGCAGATGTTCACCTGTTACAGAGCATTTTGAGCAACCATGGCGCCGATATCGGTATCGATGGAAAACGCCAGGGCAGCTGCGGAATGACCGGAAACACGATGCACCTAACTGCGCGCGAAATTGTCGATACCACAGCGCCATACGAGTTGGTTTCCAAAATGCGCGCCAGCTTTTGGGTTCTTGGTCCGCTGATCGCCAGGTGCAAGCAGGCAAAAGTCTCGCTGCCAGGCGGGTGTGCGCTTGGCCCGCGTCCGGTTGATCTGCACTTGATGGGCCTCGAAGCCCTTGGTGCGGAGATTGAAATCGAAGGCGGATATGTGGTGGCCCGCGCACCTCAAGGTCTTAAGGGTGCAAAAGTTACTTTTCCAAAAGTCAGTGTGGGCGCGACGCACAATGTACTGATGGCCTCGACCTTGGCAAAAGGCGAGACCATTCTGGAAAATGCTGCACGCGAGCCTGAAATCGGCGATGTGGCCGAATGTCTGAACAAGATGGGGGCAAAGATTAGCGGCATCGGCACATCAAAGTTGAAGATCGAAGGCGTAGACAGGCTAACAGGCGCAACACACAGCGTTTTGCCGGACCGCATCGAAACTGGCACATTTGCCATGGCTGTCGCTATGGCAGGAGGAGAAGTTTCTCTCAAAGGCGCGCGCGCCGACCTGTTGGATTCGCTTTTTCCGGTCATGGAACAAGCTGGCGCCAAGATGACTGTCTCCAACGACGGTATTACAGTTTCCCGCAATGGTGCCGGGTTAAACCCGGTAGAAATGGACACAGCACCCTATCCCGGTTTTCCCACTGACCTTCAGGCCCAGTTGATGGGGCTGATGACCATGGCCGAAGGCACATCCACTATCCGCGAGACAATATTTGAGAACCGCTTCATGCACGTGCAGGAACTCGTACGCTTAGGAGCCGACATCTCGCTGGATGGCGACACCGCGCATGTAAAGGGCGTATCTCAGCTGCAGGGCGCCCAGGTTATGGCGACTGACCTGCGAGCGTCTGTGTCGCTTGTGATTGCCGGTTTGGCCGCAGAGGGTGACACGTTCGTCAATCGGGTCTATCACCTTGATCGCGGGTTTGAGCAACTGGAAAGAAAACTCTCAAATTGCGGTGCAGAAATAGAACGGGTCAGCGCCTGACGGCCAGTGCCCCGGCGGTTTTCCAGGGGCGGTGGGCGTGAAACTTCTGAAACTCGGAGCTCTAGACGGGCAGGACCTGCAGGCCATTTCGGCCAATATGCAGGATGCGGTCATGCGCGTCGGCGATATCAAGTATCTGGCCGCCAAAAAACAGTTTGCTCTGGTCGCAAACCGGTTCAACTGGGAAGCGGCGGAAAAACCGGCAAACGGTTACCAGCGCCGCCGCAGCGGGCTCCATTTCAATCGTGTAATTTCTGTTCGTTCCAGCCGCATTACAAACAATGCCAAGGAAGCAGTGCTGGAGCTGCTGGCGATCGGGTTTTCAGAAGGTGACGCGCCTTCAGGCACAATGCAATTGAGTTTCGCTGGTGGCGGCATTATTGAACTTGAAGTGGAATGTATAGATGCCTGGTTGTCGGATCTTGGTCCGGAGTGGGGCACGAACAACCTTCCACAGCATGATCTTGATAGCGAACCGAGCTAGCCAACGTTACAAGTGGATTGAATTATGCCCACGCGTTTGAATGCCGACGCTGCTGATTTCGACAGTCAATTTGAAGCACTACTGGGGAACAAGCGGGAAGAAGCTGCGGATGTCAACAATGCCGTGTCTGCCATTTTGGCCGATGTGCGGGAGCGCGGAGATCATGCGTTGGAAGAATACACCTTCAAGTTTGACCGCTTTAGTTTTGCCGATCTTCCCATGCAAATATCTGCAGAAGAGGTCGGAGAAGCCCAGGACCGTTGCCCGAGAGAAATCCACAAGGCGTTGGAAATGGCCCACGAGCGGATCCGTTCGTATCATGAGCGCCAGGTTCCAGATGATGAACGTTATACCGACCAAGCTGGAGTGGAACTTGGCCATCGCTGGACCGCTGTCGAGGCGGCAGGTCTGTATGTGCCTGGTGGAACTGCAGCCTATCCTTCTTCTGTGCTGATGAACGCTGTCCCTGCCAAGGCCGCGGGGGTTGATCGTCTGATTATGGTGGTGCCGACTCCGGACGGCGTTACAAATGACCGGGTTTTGACGGCAGCAGCAATCAGCGGCGTGGACGAAATTTATCGCATCGGTGGTGCTCAGGCTGTTGCCGCCCTTGCCTTTGGTACAGAAACGATCACGGCTGTCGCCAAGATCGTCGGGCCTGGAAACGCGTTCGTCGCCGCAGCCAAACGCCAAGTTTATGGCACGGTCGGTATTGATATGATTGCTGGCCCCTCTGAAGTTCTCATTCTAGCTGACAAAAGCAACAGCGCCGACTGGGTTGCTGCCGATTTGCTGGCCCAGGCTGAACATGACGTTTCAGCTCAATCCATCCTGATCACCGACAACGAAGGCTTTGCGGAGCAAGTTGCGCAGGCGGTCGAAGGACAACTGAAAACGCTACCCAGAGCGGAAATTGCCGGCCAAAGCTGGGCCGACAATGGTGTCATCATTTCCGTTCCCAGTCTTCAGGCAGCGATACCGCTTGTCGACCGCATTGCGCCGGAACATCTTGAAATTTCAGCGAAAGATGAAATCGAACTGGCAAACGCCGTCCGTAATGCTGGCGCGATATTCCTGGGTCCTCACACGCCTGAGGCAATGGGTGATTATGTTGGTGGACCCAACCACGTGCTGCCTACCGCCAGGTCCGCCCGTTTCTCATCGGGATTGAACGTGCTGGATTTTATGAAACGAACGTCGATTTTGCGCTGCAACGCGGACGCATTGCGAGCTGTCGGTCCCGCCGCCGTGACCCTTGGACGGGCGGAAGGGCTCGAAGCACACGCACGCTCTGTCGCGCTTCGCTTGAATATGGCATGATTAGCCATGAGTTTGGACGAGAGCGCTACCGATAACGCCGAGCAGGCTAAGGATCGCCTGGTGGCGATCGAGCTTGATGAGCACGCCTTTTCCAACCCGTCTGCCGATATCGAGCAAGAGCGTAAAATCGCGATATTCGATCTCCTGGAGAAGAATGAGTTTCGCGTAATCGATGAAAGCAAGACCGCGATCGGCCCTTTTCATCTCACTCTCTCCATTGCCGACAACCGGCTTGTTTTTGACATAGCGGATCATCAGGAGCGTCAGTGCGCCGTCTTTGCGCTGTCCATGTCTCCTTTGCGACGGATCGTCAAAGACTATTTTATGGTCTGCGACAGTTATTTTCAGGCGATCCGCAGTGCCTCGCCCAGTCAGATCGAAGTGATCGATATGGGCCGACGCGGTTTGCACAATGATGGCAGTGACGTCTTGCTCGAGCGCCTTAAAGGCAAGATTGAAGTCGATTTCGATACGGCTCGCCGGCTTTTTACTCTCATCTGCGTTCTGCATTGGCGCGGATGACCGGGGATCTCCCTCCGGCGGTGCTTTTTGCATGCACACAAAACGCTATCAGGTCACCGATGGCAGCTGGTCTGATGTGCCATTTTTATGGTCACAAGGTCTACACCTCTTCGGTCGGTGCCGTTGCCGGAGACCTGGATGGGTTTGCCGTCAGCGTCATGGAAGAAATCGGTATCGACATTTCACACCACCGGCCCACAAGTTTTGATGAGCTGGAAGACACGTCGTTTGATCTGATTATTTCTCTTTCACCGGAAGCCCAGCACAAAGCGGTGGAGCTTACGCGGACGATGGCCTGTGATGTTGAATATTGGCCGGCACTTGACCCCACATTTGTCACTGGGAGCCGCGAGCAAATTATCGAATCCTACCGCAGCGTCCGCGACATGATCCTGCAACGTATTCGGCAACGCTTCGGAAAAATCTCTGCACCCGTTGTTTGAGTTTGTCTCCTGCCTTGATTTTCGCCGCGATTTTGACCATTCTCCGCTCAACGATTCACCCCCTCAAGGCTGATCCCATCCATGAACGACGCCCGCGTCAAACTGGTTCTTGCGAGCGCTTCGCCGCGTCGTCTGGCCTTGCTCGATCAGGTCGATTTGGTACCTGATCTGCTCTATCCCGCTGACATTGACGAAACGCCAAAAAAGCGGGAGACGCTGCGAGCCCTTGCGTTGCGTCTGGCGAAAGCAAAAGCAAACGCCGCGATCAATGCCAATCAGGTGAAAGAACTGGGACCGAACACATATATCCTGGCAGCAGATACTGTTGTAGCTGTGGGCCGCCGGACGATACCCAAGCCGGAAAAAATTGAAGAAGCCGCGGCTGCCTTGCGGCTGCTGTCTGGCCGGGCACATAAGGTGATCACCGCGATCTGTCTGGTGGCGCCCAACAACCAAATCCGAACTCGGTTGGTTGAAACCAAGGTGCGCCTGAAACGGCTCACGCGCGATGACGTTGAAACCTATCTCATGTCAGACGAATGGCGGGGCAAGGCAGGTGGCTATGCCATACAGGGCCGCGCAGAAGCGTTTGTCAGGATGGTCAACGGCTCCTATTCCAACGTGGTCGGCCTTCCGTTGTATGAGACGATAACATTGCTGCAAGGGAACGGCTATCCGGTCTATTTCTCCTGGCTGAACGCCGGCGATTAGGGGAGCCAATGACCGAAAACCCGCCACCTCCCATTCGTCTCAGATCACGGCATCCGTGCCCGATCTGCCAGAAGCGGTCTGAGCAGCGCTATCATCCGTTTTGTTCTGCCCGGTGTGCTGATGTGGATCTGCACAGATGGCTGGGTGGAGCTTATGCAATCCCTGCAGAAAACCCTCCAGATTTTGAGGAAATCGGTAGTGGCGATGGTGACGAAACCGTGTAGGAAATTTTCTGTCTGAAATTGTTTGATCCGCTGGACAGATCGCCACCGACCTCTTATAAATCGCGCGCTTCATGATTTGGCGTTTGGTTTGATCCTCACGAATCGAGAAGAGCCCAGGTAGCTCAGTTGGTAGAGCAGCGGACTGAAAATCCGCGTGTCGGTGGTTCGATTCCGCCCCTGGGCACCACTAAATCTTTAAAATCTCTGAATTTTCAAGGCGTTGCCTTGATGGTTAGAAAATCTGTCCACCCTAGCGTCCACCTTCGTACGGTTGCTAGTGTGCTTTTCTAGTGAAATGGCAAGTACCGCATCTGCCCCCTCTGTTGAAGTCTGTCAGCGACACTGCTTCACCTCTACATCAGTGGTCCGTGCCAGTTTGAGGGTCAAATATGTCTTAGTTCATGGTTTGATTCTGATGGTCTGGTCGCACGCATGAAGAATCTGAGGGTCCCGAAGCTGTTGGGCGATGAGTTGCCACCGGAGAGTTAGTTTTTTCGAGTTGAACAGCCGCCACATTCGCGCGGCTGATGTGTGGACACCTCACTGCGGCCAGACTGCAACGACTACTGGACCCTTCCGATTGAGGCGAAGCTTGAACATCACAGGCATGCCTGCTTGAAGGTCCTCGAAATTCAAATCCACCAAAGCGGGCATATGAGCGAAGATCACGGCAGGGCATTCGAGCATATGAAAAGCGTATTGGCGACCTTGAGACGGATCGCATGGTAATTCGGGAACGGATTGGAAAATGCGGCACTCCACTGGCCACCTATGAGGATACGTTCGAACACTCAATGACGTTTCTCGCAAACACTTGGAAAATATGAGAAAATGGCAATATTGAGCACCGTCAAACAGTACTCAGACTGGCGTTTGCTGACCAGTTAGCATACGACCGTGAAAATAGTTTCTGAACACCAGAAATATCATTATCTTTCAAGGTATTAGCAGATATTTGCAGGGGAGAAATGGAGATGGTGCACCGGGGAGGATTCGAACCCCCGACCCCCAGATTCGTAGTCTGGTGCTCTATCCAGCTGAGCTACCGGTGCGCATAGGCTTGCAGAGCGTGATTCTTCAGCGCTCTGCGAGGCGGGAGTTTCCTAGACTGTTGTGGAGAGTATGGCAAGCGGCTGTTTCTATTTTTCTGCGGAAGGCTAAAGCTTGTGATGCTCCCGGTAACTTACCCAGCCTTTTTTGCTTTTGGCCTCCCAGATGGCGCGCCCTATGGCTCGTGTCATACAATCTGCGGCGACAGTACCGAGCAACGACAATGCCAGGGGATCGGGCTCCTGCTTTACCGCCCCTGTTGCCAAGGCGAACACAACATCGCCGTCGAACGGCGTATGGATCGGGCGAAGGGCTCGCGACACGCCATCTGCCGCCATTATTGAGACCCGCCGGGCCTGTGACGGGGTAAGCTTCGCATCCGTGGCCACAATTCCGATTGTGGTGTTTTGACCGCTTGATGCGGCATTGCGAATGAGCTGTGCCTTGGTTGCGGAATCTGGATCATGCGTCACGCACACATCGGGTGCAGGCCAAGGCAAACCGCCAAATTCGCCGTCCAACTCCAGGTCTGCGGCCCACAGCCTGTTTGTCCCTGGTATCACGGGACTGCCGAACGAGTTTACAGCAACAATCGCACCTGTTGTTATGCCATCCCAGACAGCAGACGCACTGCCCAATCCCCCCTTGTAAATACCTGATAATGCTCCGAGACCCGCCCCATGATTGCCAAGCTCAAAGTGCAAGGATGCGTGCTCGCACGCGTCTGTACCCAGTGCATGATAGGGGGCCCTATCGCCCCATTCCTTGTCGCCGCCGTTGGTCAGGTCAAAGAGATTTGCGGCCTGCACCACAGGACACACATGTGGTTGTTCTCGAAAGGAAAACCCGGTTCCACGGGTGACCAACCATGTGGTCACTGCATCAGCTGCGGCCAGGCCGAAGACTGAACCTCCAGCGAGCACAATCCCATGGACCTTGTCGACCAGACAGGATGGATCTGCAGCGTCCGTTTCGCGGGTGCCCGGCGCACCACCCCGAATCTCGACACCGGCCACAGCGCCTCCCTCAGGCAGGACCGCCGTCACACCCGACATCAGTTGCTCATCGCCGGCATTGCCGACCTTGATTCCTTCAACATCGGTGATGAGATTACGCGGACCAGGCCTTAGAGACATCTTGTTACGCCTTGTTTTAATTGACTTTCCTCTTAACGCAAATTCTCCCAGACTCGTCAATTGCCAGAGCTGGCGTGGTGGAATAGGGTCCAGCTTATGAGATATCTAGTCCTGATCCTGTTTTTGCTTATCGTATCATCCACATCGCAAACCGCCTACGCCGCAGAGGCCATGGTTGCAACGGCAAACCGGCATGCATCCGAGGCCGCGGCTGCCATATTGGGCAAAGGCGGCAATGCGGTTGACGCCGCCATCGCGGCCCAAGCCGTCCTGAGCCTCGTGGAACCGCAATCATCAGGCATTGGCGGCGGGGCTTTCATGCTCTATCGCTCTGGAAAGACTGGGAAAATTGAAGCCTACGACGGCAGGGAAATGGCCCCGTCATCGGTGACGCCCGAACTGTTCCTTGGCTCAGACGGCAAGCCCATGGGCTTCATGGCCGCAGTCGTCGGCGGCCGCGCCGTGGGTGTTCCGGGCGTGATCGCGATGCTGGAGATGGCTCACAAGACTCACGGAAAACTGGCCTGGTCCGACCTGTTTGTGCCGGCAATCGCGCTGGCGGAGAAGGGATTTGCCGTGAGCCCGCGCATGAGCGGATTGGTGGCACGCTTCAAAAGACTGGCAGATCAACCGTCCACAAAATCCTACTTTTATCCCGGTGGTGTGCCGGTTCGTGTAGATTTTGTCCGGAAGAATCCGGAATATTCCAGAACTTTGCAGATTATTTCCAAAAATGGCGCGAAGGGTTTTTATGAAGGCCCCGTCGCACAGGCCATCGTGGATGCCGTGCGTGGGCATGCCAGCAATCCGGGTGGGATGACACTTGCCGATCTCAAGGACTACGTGGCGAAGAAGCGGGAAGCCGTCTGCGCGCCATATCGTAACTTCAAAGTGTGCGGCATGCCGCCTCCCACATCCGGCGGCCTCACGAGCCTGATGATCCTCAAGATGATCGAGCGCTTCGACATCCCGGCGATGAAACCGGGATCCCTGGAGGCGGTGCACGTGATCAGCGAGGCCAGCCGTCTCGCCTTTGCCGACAGGGGAACCTATATGGCCGACGCCGATTTCGTTGATGTGCCCGTCGATGGCCTGTTGAACAAGGACTACCTCTCCAAGCGCAGCGGCCTCATTGACAGTGCAAAAGCGATGGGCGAGGCCGAGGCCGGCATCCCACCTGGCGTCAAGAAGAAAAAAGCAGCAGCCGATGATGCAACCCGGCCGGGCACAACGCACTTTTCAATCGTCGATGCGGAAGGCAATGCGGTTTCGATAACCAGTTCGGTCGAAGGCGGTTTTGGAGCGCACTTGATGGCAGGCGGGTTCCTGCTGAACAATCAGCTGACGGATTTCTCGTTCCGTCCTTCGCGGAATGGCCAACCCGTTGCCAACCGGGCCGAACCCGGCAAGCGTCCCCGGTCCTCCATGAGCCCGAGTCTGATCCTCAATGAAGATGGTTCACTGTTCGCAGCAATCGGTTCCCCGGGCGGCAGCCGGATCATCGGCTATGTGACCAAAACAATGATCGGTCTGATGGACTGGAAACTCTCCATGCAGAACGCAATCAACCTGCCGCATTTCATAAACCGCAACGGCAAAACCGATCTTGAAAAAAACACTGCCCTGACCGCACTCCAGGGCAAGCTCCACGCAATGGGTCACCGGATCCATATACGCAGCCTCAACAGCGGCTTACATGGTGTCCGGATTACCCCCTCAGGCATGGACGGAGGCGCTGACCCGCGCCGGGAAGGCAAGGTCATCAAACTGGACTAGGACGTGGACTCATAAGCGCTCAGCCAGAAGCGGATTACAGCAAGCCTGATGAACGCCAGGAAGTCCGCGGCCAGCTAGTTGTATCGGGTAGCGATCCGCTTGCAGTGCTTGATGCTATTGAAGTTGCGCAGAAGACCGGCTCAATCTTGAAAGATGGCAAAACGTGTTGCCGGGCAAGCTAGGGAATCAGTGCTTTCAGAGCAGCCTTGAATTCGCCGGCGATTTCCGGCCGGTCCAGGCCATAGGCAACATTCGCCATCAGGAAACCAACCTTGTTGCCACAGTCATAGATTTGGCCGTCAAACCTGACGCCATAAAACGGCTGCTGAGCCATCAAGCGGATCATCGCGTCGGTGATCTGAATTTCACCTTTGGCTCCCGGCTTCTGCGCTTCGATTTCTGAGAAAATTTCTGGCTGCAGGATGTACCTGCCCGAGATGATGAAACTGGAAGGGGCATCTTCCACTTTCGGCTTCTCCACCATTGAAGAAATCTTGAAGGTCTTATCTGAAATCTCTTCGCCGACCCCGACAATGCCGTAACTGCTTACCTGATCGCGCGGAATTTCCTCCACAGCGATTACATTCCCACCTTTTTCCTCATAGGTGGGAATCATCTGCGCCAGACACCCGGGCGAGCCCTTCATCAGCATGTCTGGCAAAATCAACGCGAATGGCTCTGCGTTAACCAGTTTACGGGCGCACCAGACAGCATGACCTAACCCGAGCGGCTCCTGCTGTCGCGTGAAGCTCGCCTGACCTGCTTGCGGCAGGTCACTCGTCAATGCCTTGAGTTCTTTGCTTTTGCCCTTGGCGGCAAGGGTCTCTTCCAGTTCAAACTGCTTGTCAAAGTGATCCGCAATGACACCCTTATTGCGTCCGGTCACAAAAACAAAGTGCTCGATGCCCGCCTCGCGGGCTTCGTCAACCGCGATCTGGATTACCGGACGGTCAACAACCGTCAGCATTTCCTTCGGCATCGCCTTCGTGGCTGGCAGAAAGCGTGTTCCAAGCCCGGCAACAGGGAAAACGGCAGTCTTGATTGGTCGGCGCATAGTCTGAATTGCCTTTCTAACAACCAACAAGGTTCGACCTCAGGATGGGACATCTGAGTAACGAAATCTAAACAAACCTTGCCTAAACATTTACACTCTTCGCCCGATAATGGGAGATAGGGATTGAGAGCGAGTAATTGAAGAGAAAACAGGAAAGATTTAATTCGATGAGTGTTTTGGTGACCGGCGGTGCCGGTTATATAGGCAACCACATGGTTCTCGCCCTTCAGAATACCGGGCAAAGCGTTGTTGTCATTGACAATTTGACAACCGGGTTTAGATGGGCCGTGCCCCACACTGTGCCCTTCGTGGAAGGTGACATTGGTGATGACGAACTGGTTTCAGATGTCATCGCCAAACACAATGTTGATACCGTGGCTCACTTTGCGGGCTCAATCGTTGTTCCCGAATCCATCGCCGATCCTCTTGGTTACTATCACAACAATACAGTGAATTCCCGTAACCTGATTGAAACATGCGTCAAATCCGGCGTGAAGCACATGATCTTTTCATCGACCGCCGCTGTTTACGGAATTCCCGAAACCAACGCCGTGACGGAAGAAAGCCCGCAAGTTCCGATTTCTCCATACGGTGCGTCAAAATTGATGACCGAGTGGATGTTGCGGGACACCGCGGCAGTCCACGATTTCGATTATGTTGCCCTGCGCTATTTCAATGTGGCAGGCGCAGATCCCAAAGGCCGGTCAGGCCAATCCAATCCCGCAGCAACGCATCTGTTGAAGGTTCTGATGCGAACGGCCCTTGGCATTTCCAGCGAGATGAAGATCTTTGGCAGGGATTACGACACCCCTGATGGCACTTGCATCCGGGACTACATCCATATTTCAGACCTCATTCTGGCCCACATGGATGCCCTCGCCTATTTGCGGAAAGGCGGCAAGAGCGATGTCTTCAACTGCGGATATGGCCACGGATGTTCCGTGCTTGAGGTCATTGACGCAGTTGAACGTGTGCTCGGACGGAAGATCAATGTGGTGCATGCCGAGCGGCGCGCCGGCGACCCGCCTGAACTGATTTCGGTCGCGGACAAAGCGCGTTCCGTGCTCGGATGGACGCCGCAACACGATGATCTCGACCTCATTGTCAAAACTGCATACGCCTGGGAACAGGCCCTGAATGCGCACATTGATGCTGCCTAGGGTCATTCCAACACCATCTAATGACTTTGTGATCGTTGCATCTGGAGCGTAACAAAGAATCTCCAAATTCTCCGACTAGCGAGTTGGCCATGATGAAGAAACTTGCAAATTTCGCGGCATTTCTCTGCCTTGTGCTCATTTTTGCTTCCGCTGATTTTGGCATTGCTGTCAATCCGGCGGTTGCCCAAAGTGCGGCGTTCCGGAATTACCTCAAAGCCATGGAGAATCGCGCGGCTCGGGCCGGGGTTCCGCGGGCATTGACGAGAAAAGCTTTCCGGGGTCTGAAGCCCGAACCAAAGATATGGGAACTGTCCCGATATCAGCCTGAGTTCAAACTGCCCATTTGGGGTTACCTGGACAAAACTGTAACCGACCGCCGTATTATCGACGGGCGCGCCAAGCTTGCCAGATACGAGAAAATCCTGACCGCAATCGAAAGACGTTACGGTGTACCGCGGCACTACCTGCTTGCCGTTTGGGGAATGGAAAGCAACTACGGTGAGAAAAAGGGCGACTATCATGTGATTCAGGCCCTTGCGACTCTGGGGTACAAAGGCCGACAAAAACGCTTTGGCCGCTCGCAATTGATCGCAGCTCTGAAAATTCTGAAACGCCGCGACATCCCGCTTTCCAAATTCTATGGCTCATGGGCCGGTGCCATGGGGCACACGCAATTTATCCCCACAACCTACAACGCCTATGCCGTCGACTGGACTGGCGATGGAACCCGCGACATCTGGAATTCCATCTCTGACGCATTGGCTTCAACTGCCCGGTATCTGAAGGTTTCCGGATGGAACAAGGCTGATCCCTGGGGTCATGAGGTGGTGCTCCCGCGCAAATTCAACCGGCGGCTGGCCGGTATCAAAAAGCGCAAACCTCGCCGGACGGCGTATTGGACGAAGCTTGGCGTCAAGCCAGCACGAGGTGGGTCATTTGGATCTTGGAAGCGTCCTGGCTGGATCATTATGCCTTCAGGTCGCCGTGGCCCTGCCTTCCTAGTCTACAAGAACTTCAGGGCCATTCTCCGTTACAACAATGCGGTGTCGTATGCCCTGGCCGTCGCACATCTGGGAGACCGGATTGCCGGCCGGCGAGGTTTTGTCAAAAACTGGCCACGCACCGGGACGCCGCTGAATGAAGCAGGGCGGATCGAGCTTCAAGCGGAACTGGCCAAACTCGGATTTTACAAAGGCACAGTCACCGGTCTGGTGGGCCGTTTAACCGAGCAGGCAATCATCGATTACCGCCGCAGCCGCGGTCTCAGGATTGACTCCTATCCATCCCGTGAACTGCTCAACCACATAAAATCCGGCACCTGATCTCTTGAGATCAGCCCGATCATGTGGGAATACAGGTCCCATGGTTTCCCCGATCAAATACTGCATCCTGTTTGCGTGCTTCTTGCTTGCATTTTTGCCCAATTCGGCGACGGTGCAAAAGTCGGATGCACTCAAGCCCGGCTATATCGCGGAAAAGAAACCGCGTTACGACGTCTTCGTGCTCGGAGACAGCATTGCTGCAGGTATGTGGGCCGGCTTGCAACGCGTCTCCAAAGGAGAAAAGCGGCTTCGTTTTCAAGGGCGCTACAAGGAAGAATCCGGTTTTGCCCGGCCTGATCGCTACGACTGGAACAAGGCGATCGAAAAACTGCATGCCGCGCAGAAAATTGATATCGCCGTCATCATGCTCGGCGCCAACGACCGCCAGAATTTCAGAGGACCTGACGGCACGTTCCAGTTTGGATCTGAAGAATGGCTCAACGCTTACAAGCGGGTCCTTGATGCCTTCTTTACCCGGATGAAAGCTGAAGGCATGGCGATCTACGTGGTGGGTCTGCCACCCATGGCCCAGCCGGCCTATGACAAAGCGGTCAAATTCATTGCCGGGGTACAAAAGGCGCAAGCAACCAGCAACGGCGTCAAATTCGTCAACATCCGGCCGGCCTTTACCGGGGAAAATGATGAATTTGTTTGGCAAGGACCAGACATCACCGGAAGAGTGGGCCGGCTGCGAGCCAAGGACGGCATTCATTTTTACAAGCGGGGGAACAACAAGCTCGCGTCAATCGTGCTGGAAGAAATTCGCAAAGATCTTGAGAACGCGGGCAAAACAGTGCCCGTTGCACCGGTTGCTTTAACGGCTGAGGACCCCACCGACGACGGCACTGCCGCACCCGGGGAGAAGGAGAAAGTGGCGGTCGCTGCCCTGCCGGTCTTTGGCCAGGAAGAAGAAATCGAACCTCTGCCGATCCAGCCACCGGAAGAAAAACAGATCGTCCGCCAGGCCACCAAGACGGGAGCGGCAATCCAGACACGGACATCCTACCAACCTGTTCTGGAGGATGTTGGACAGGAGTTCGAGGCAGTCAGGGAAAACACTGCACCTGGCAGCGCGGCAGGCAATGCGTTCCGGCGGGGGATTCTGCCTGATCCGGTCAAGAATCGGGCCGACGACCATTCCTGGCCAAGAGGATAGTGGGGACAGATTATGCGTGCAGCTTTGATTACGGGGGCCGCAAAACGGCTCGGTGCCGAGATGGCCAAACACCTGATCAACGAGGGTTGGTCTGTCGGCATACATTACAACCGTTCCGAAGGCGATGCATTCAAGATTGCCGATTTGGCTGCCGAAAAGGGCGTTGAGGCCAAAACATATGCGTTTGACCTCTCCGAACCAGATGCGCCCGAACAGCTCATCGATCAGTTCGTCGAAGATTTTTCCGGCGCCTATTTGCTTATCAACAATGCTGCAATTTTTCAGCGCGATACGATCCAGGAGTTCAGCAAGAAGCTGTTCTACGACCACATCCTTTTGAATACACTGGTGCCAACTGTGCTGATCCAGAGGTTTGCTGAAAAGAAGAAGGACGAGATCTGCATCATCAATATGCTTGATCAGAAGGTGCAGAACGTAACGCCGGACTTTTTCTCCTACACCGTGAGCAAGCTGGCATTGCATAACATTACACGTATGTCGGCGATGGCACTTTGGCCGCATTGCCGGGTCAACGGCATCGCGCCGGGTTTGACCTTGCGCAGCGGAGATCAAACGGAAGAAGAATTCGAGCGGGCCTTCAACCGCACCCCTCTCGGTGTTGGCCCCACGGTCGAAGAGATTTGCGACGCAGTCTCCCTTTTCGCCAATACCTCCTCGATCACCAATCAGATCATTGTTCTGGATGGTGGGCGGCATATGCTCACTCATTTTCCATTCGAAGATCTTCCGAAAGAATAAGTGGATGGCAGTCTCAAACACGTTGGGAGATGAGTATTGCGTCTTCCTGCGGAATGTCAGTCTTGAACTGCCCATCGGGATCCTGCCAGAGGAGCGTTTCGCACCCCAGCCTGTCGTCATCTCCGTTGAAATGTATTTGCAGGACCCTGGACAATTCACTAGCGAGGACATCGCCGACTATGTGTCCTATGCGGATGTTTTTGAAGACATCAAAGCCATCCAGACCAATGGAAAGCACATTGAACTCGTTGAAAACCTGGCAGAAACAGTCGCAGACATCGCATTGAGGCAAGAACCCGTTCAGCGCGCCGTCGTGTCGGTCGAGAAGCCGCAGATCATTCCGGAAACCGAAAGCGTCGGCGTCAAGATAGAACGGCGCAAATAGCAGGATATCATGGTGAGATGCGCGTCTTGATACTGGCATCCGCCGTGGGAAACTTCGGCGAAGGATCAACCGGGGGTGTATCCCGTTACGCCGAAGCGATGGTCAGGGCGCTTGGCGATGCTGGTATTGAAACACATCTGCTGGCTCCAGAAGGATCGCAGGTTCCTCCCTGGATATCTGCTACCGGCGTAGGCGGCGCGTTTCAAATGAGCGCTGCAACTGCCGCTCAAGATGCACACCCGGTTCCGCCCGGTTCGCTGCTGGGAAATATGGTCAAACTGGCATTTGAAACACGCGATGGGTATGACCGGATCATCAATCTCAATCACGATTACCTGCCCGTATTCAGCACACCATTTTTCGATGGAAAGCTCCGCCACATTCCAAATCTCTCCGCGTCCGATGAGGCCACCGACCATCTGATTCAGGAAATGTGCAGGCAGTATCCAACATTGTTCGCCGCCATTTCGCAGTTTCAAAAGAACAAACTCAGACTGAAAGGCACCGCGATACTCAGCTTCGGGCTGGAGCGGAATGCTCAGGCAGGCAACGAAGCCAGAGGGGACCATCTATGTTGGGCAGGTCGGATCACGCCGGAAAAAGGCCTGGAGTTCGCGGCCGAAATTGCCAAGCGCGGCGGCCGCAAATTGATGGTTGCCGGCCATGTGGAAGATGCTGAGTATTTCCAGGTGATCCAGACGCAATATGCAGATGATCTCATTTTCAAAGGCTATCTAGACTTTGCCTCTCTGCAGGAGATGATCGCGTCAGCAACCGGAATGCTTCAAACGCAGAGCTGGGAGGAAGCGCTCGGCCTGACAACCATTGAAGCCTTGGCATCAGGCACGCCGGTGATCGCATTTGACCGCGGTGCCAACGGAGAGATCATTGCCGATGGCTTGAACGGTTTCATGATTCAGCACGGTGATATTGAAGCTGCGTCTGCAGCCGCCGCGAAAATCTCCACGCTGGATCGCCTGGCTCTGTTCGATGATTTTGACGCCCGGTTTTCGCTCCCGGCATTCCGGAAGCGGCTGCTGGACTGGCTGAACTAATTGCGAAATCAAACCGGCTCAGGAAGACAGCAAATGACACAAACACCACCACAGGACCGGACGATCAATTATGTGGAATTCAACGTCACGGATATTGCCCGTTCCAAAGCCTTTTATGGATCGGCATTTGGCTGGACCTTTACCGATTACGGACCGAACTATTGTGAATTCTCAGACGGTGTAATGAAGGGTGGTTTTGATTCCATGACACGATACGTAACCTCAGATGGCGGCCCCTTGATCGTCCTCTACAGCCACGACCTGGAAGAATTGCAAAGTGCAATCGTTGCCGCAGGCGGCAAAATAACAAAACCAATCTTTGACTTTCCCGGTGGCAAGAGATTTCACTTCACCGATCCCGACAAATACGAGCTGGCCGCCTGGACGGAAACCTGAGTAATGAACAACCGGAAAAAGACGTACTTCGGCGTGGACCTTGGAATCCTGATGGTCGACAGCACATTTACCCGGTTTGCCGGCGATATCGGCAATGCCCGGACATGGCCGTTCCCGGTTCAATACAAGATCGTCCGCGGCGCCACACCCGCAGAGATGATTTCCCTTGAGGCCAGCGACGTTCTGGAGCCGTTTAAAGAAGCTGCTGACGAATTGATACGCGATGGTGTGGACGGGATTACGACAACCTGCGGCTTTCTTGCACTCTATCAAAAAGAGCTGGCGGAACATTGCCCGGTCCCGGTGTGCACGAGTGCCCTCTTGCAAGTGCCATTGGTAGAGCGGCTCATTCCTCAGGAAAAACGTGTCGGGATTCTGACTTACTCAGCCGAATCCCTGACGGCCAAGCATCTGGAAACGGTTGGTGTTGCGACCGACACACCAGTTGCCGGCGTTCCCAGGGACTCCGCATTTTTCAAGTGGATCATGGAAGGGGACGACACCGTTCCCTACGAAGACATACGGACCGATGTTGTTGCCGTCGCCCGCAAACTGGTGAGTGACAACCCACATATTGGCGCAATCGTCTCCGAGTGCACCAACCTTACCCCGTTTGCGGCAGATATTGAGCAGGAACTTGACCTGCCGGTTTATGACATGGTCAGCATGGTCATCTGGTTTCAGATGGGCCTGAGGCCGCGTCGCTACAACCGGCATTAAACGCAGCAAAAATTCCTCCTTGAGGGTCTCAGACCGTATCGGACCAGAATCCGGCGGTTCGTTCGCGGTGCCTGCAATGCAGCACAGTTCAGTTTGCCGCTTTCGTCGTGAAGAAAGGTTCAAAGATGCGACTGCGTACAACCTCTGGAATGCCTGGGCCGTTATCGCTCATCTGGTAGATGATTGAGACTGCATCTGCTGGCTATGTCTCGCCGGATTGAGTTCAAAACTGAAGACACGTTCGCCAATCGTGATGTTGAACTCAGCCGCTTCCCGGTCTGAGGCCACCCGAACGACCGCCTCTTTCATGACTTCGGGCTGGAAGTACCCACCGTCAGACGTCAACAAGCCGGCAATTTCAGAGCCGGCCGGATTCACATACAGAATTGATTCATCTGGATTGACAATCAACACCGGACTGGGATTTTCTTCCGGCAGTGAAGTCAACAGATCCGCCGGGGCGCCGGGAGATCAGACTTGCCGTTCATGTGCACAGGTTTAGCCTACTTGATCCTGGCAATCAGCCCGGAAATTCCTTGAAAAAGACGTAAATAATTATGATATCATTGGAGAACTGACTTCTCGAAAGGCAAGCGCTATGACAGAAACCCGCAAAGCCCGCGCGGTTGGAATAAATCATGTTGCATTGGAAGTTGGAGATATCCAGGAGGCGCTGGACTTCTACGGCTCATTCTTGGAGTTCGGTTTGCGCGGCAAAAGCGATGAGATGGCATTTATCGATCTTGGCGATCAGTTCATTGCGCTGGCGCGCGGGCGGAAACAGCCAAAGGACGACGAACGGCATTTCGGCTTTGTGGTTGATGACAAGGACGCCGTTCGGGCGAAACTGGCAGGAATGGGTGTGGAAATTGTTTCCGATCGCTTCCTCGACTTCTACGACCCCTGGGGCAACCGGATCGAGGTTATTGGGTATCAGGGTATCCAGTTCACCAAGGCCGATCATGTGCTCTCCGGTATGGGGCTGAGCGGGTTGGAAAAGACCGATGCCGCGATAAAGGAACTAACGGACAAGAGCATGGCGCCCTCGACCTAAAGCAATTGCTTCGATGAGCGTTAGATGAACCCGCACCTCACATCCGGTTCAACTCCGATCATTTAAGTTTGTCTCAACAGATCGCGAACAGAGCCATTGGGGCCATCCGCAAAATCGAAAGAGACAAGCCCCATGTTCAAGAAGACCGTTTTTGGCGTCGCCGCCGTCACGGCCGTAACCGTTCCCGTTGTCGCTGGCGCCGCCGCTATAACCGCTGCATGCGCACCAACTTCTAAAGCTCTCACACCAGACAAGATTTAAAGGCCCGCCACGCGCGGGCCTTTTTCGTTTGTATTGAATCTCCCGCGGCGGTTGCCTTTGCCGCCTGAGCTGCTATCAGTTTGCTCTTCTGACAACAAAAGACCAGCAAGAGCCTAGGGAGAAACAAAAATGAACGCGTTAAAATCGTTTGCACTTGCAGCAGCTGCTTCGATTGCACTTACCGTTTCCGCCTCAGCAGAGACCCGCGTTACCTATAAATCCGCCAAGTCCACGTCTTCATACTATCAGATGGCAGTGCAGATTGCCGAAGCTATGAAGAAGGGCTCAAACGGCGACATCATTGTGACGGTCGAAGAAAGCCAGGGCTCGGTACAAAATGTCAAGGAAGCTGCCGTCCGCGCAGGGAACTATGTGTTCACGACACCGCCCGTCCTAGTGAAACTGGCGCAAAAAGAAAAGGCGATGTTCAAGGGCAAGGGTAATCCGAAGTTTGCCGAAATCCGCGCCCTGTTCCCGATCCCTTCCCTGACCATGCACTTCGTCATGCGTGCAGACAGTGGCGTTAAGTCTTTTGCCGGCCTTGAAGGTAAGACCGTGCTGATCGGCAAGGGTTCCTTCGGCGCACGCGAAGGCGCAAAATATCTCAAGCTGTTTGGTTTGGAAGGCAAGGTGACCCTCGCGAATGTGGAACTGAATGCCGCCGTCAGTGCGTTGAAGAACAAGCAGATTGATGGATTTGTTACGGCTGGTTCCTGGCCAGCGCCGAACGTCATTGAGGCAGCAGCCAGCACTGGCGTGACCGTATTGTCTCTGAACGATGAGCAAATCAAAAAGACCAAGCGGACAAGGCTCGTGATCCCGGGCGGAACCTATGCTGGTGTAGCCGGAGATACCGTCACCACGTCCCTCCCCGTTGTTGCTCATACGACAACCGCCATGGACAACGACACGGCTTACAATTTGACCAGGACATATTGGGCTGAGAAGGCCACCATGGGGTCTTCCAATGCCTGGTGGAATGGCGTGTCCGGCGACCTGCTCGTCAATGCCTATGGCAAGATCCATCCTGGCGCGTTGAAGTATTATGACGAAGCCGGAATCAAAGTGCCGGATAGCGCACGTTGATCACCAACCATGATTGATCTGAATGCAGTGCCCTCCTTGCGGAGGGCATTTGCCGTTCTGGGCGTTGTATCGATTGCCTTTCATCTGGGCCTGATTTTTTCAGGCCTGGTTCCCAACCTGATTGCCCGCCCTATCCACATGATGTTGGCGTTGCCGTGGATTTTCGTTTTTGCGGCCCGAAGCAAAGCCTCTGTGACCTCAGGGTTGTTCCTCTTCGCCGCCGGATTGGCGTGTTGTGGCTACATTCTTGTCAACGAAGCCGAGCTGTCTGATCAGTACGGTTATCTGACAGGCAACGGCCAGATTCTGATGGCGGCAACATTGCTATTGGTCGTGCTTGAAATGGCGCGCCGGGCCATTGGCTGGCCCTTGCCTCTCGTTGCCGCGCTTGCCCTCGCCTACGGGCTGTTTGGACAGCATCTGTCCGGAGAATTTGGCCATCCCGGCCTTCCCGTTGGCAGTTTCCTGGGCACGCTCGTAATCGCGGAGGGCGGTGTCTGGGGTAGTCTCACAGGCATCTCCATCGGGGTTGTATCCATATTCGTCATCTTCGGAGCTGTCCTCAACGCGGGTGAAGCGGGCCAGGGCTTCATGAACCTGGCCTCAGCGGCCGCTGGCCGGTTGACCGGTGGTGCGGCAAAAGTGTCTGTGCTGTCATCTGCGCTCTTTGGGTCCATCTCAGGATCTGCATCAGCGAACGTGGCTTCAACCGGGGCCGTTACCCTGCCCACCATGCGAAAGCTCGGATACCCCCGCGCTCTTGCCGGAGCGGTGGAGGCTGTGGCCTCATCGGGCGGACAAATCATGCCACCGTTGATGGGCGCCGGTGCCTTCGTCATGGTTGAACTCACCGGGGTGCCCTACACCAGCATCATCGCCGCAGCCTTGCTGCCCGCGCTTCTTTACTTTGGTGCCGTCTGGATCGGCATTGATGCCTTTGCCAAGCGTCATGACTTGCCCGCCCTCGACGCTGACAGCAGACTTGGCGGCCGCACTGTTCTGGTGACGTCCATGTTCTTTGCCGTGCCGTTCGCCGTTTTGCTTGAGCGCATGTTCATCGGCGGTTTTACACCGCAGTACGCGGCATGCGTCGCGATCCTTGTGGGCGCGCTCACGCTCCTTCTCGATGGAAACTTGACCCTTTCCCTCCGCCGCACGCTGGAACGTTTTGAAAGCGCCGCACTCAGCGCCGGCAAGCAGATTGCGATGATTGCATCCATCATTCTCTGTGCCAGCATTATCATTGGCGTGCTCGGGCAAACCGGGCTCGGCGTGAAGATCACATCGCTCATTCTGTCCGCCTCATTCGGCCTGTTGTGGCCGGCCCTTTTGTTGACGGCTTTGGCCTGCCTGGTGCTTGGCATGGAAGTGCCCACCACCGCAGCTTACGTCATCTGTATTTCTGTTGCCGGCCCCGCACTTCAGAAACTGGGTCTCGAACCTCTTCAGGCCCATCTGTTTGTTTTCTGGTTCGCGTTGCTTTCAACAATCACGCCGCCAGTTTGCGGCGCGGTGTTTATCGCGGCAGGCATGGTGGAAGAGAATTGGCTCAAAGTGGCCGGCCGCGCCATGAGCCTCGGCGTCGGGCTCTACCTTATCCCGCTGGGCATGATCGCAAATCCCAGCCTTATTGCCCTGGAGTCCACGCCGGGGCTTGCCGTCCTCGCTGTGCTCAAAATTGGATTAGGCCTGGCCGCCATCTCTTTTGGGATCATTGCTCCCAAGGCCGTGCCAGTGCGAGCCGTACTGATCGCTGCGGGAACGACTATTCTGTTTTTCCCACTGTGAGAACAAGAGGCTTCGCGTTTACCGCCGGTTGCGATAGATGGTTACGAAACAGAGCTCTCAAATCACAGGAAATCCACAATGCCCACAGCCCTCGTTCAAGGCCGCATTTCAACTGAGCACACCGAACGCCTGCGCGGGCTGGTTGGCCCTGACTGGACCGTCCTGGAATGGGACCCCCGTAAACAGGGACCAGAAGAATTTGAGCCCCTGGCGGTGCAAGCAGATGTCATTATCGGCGGCAAGATTCCCTTGGACAGCTGGCCGGCCGTGCCGAAACTGAAACTCTTCCAGATCCCGTGGACCGGCTATGACTTCTGTACACCTTCCGACATGCCGGCAGGGATTCCGGTCTGCAATACGTTTGAGCACGAGAGCGCGATTGCCGAGTACGTGCTGCTTGCCATGCTGGAATGGCAAATCGGACTGCGGCGCATGGACAAAAGCTTTCGGGCAAATGGCTGGGCAGGCCACGGACCAGGCGAGGCCGTGATACATGGCGAGGTGCTTGGAAAGACTGTAGGCATTGTCGGTTACGGACATATCGGGGAAGAGGTTGCCAAGCGTGCCAAAGCGTTTGGCATGAACATCATAGGCGTCAGACGCAGGGAACAACCAACGCCTGAAAACCTGGATTGGCTGGGGACGACCGACCGGCTTGATGATCTGCTGGCCGAAAGCGATTTTGTTGTGGTGGCCTGCGATCTCAACGATCAGACACGCGACCTAATTGACGCCGTGAGACTGGCTCGCATGAAATCAGATGCGGTTATCATAAACGTCTCCCGCGGTGCCGTGATCGATGAGAAGGCTTTGTTTGAAGCTTTGGACAACAAGGCGATTGGCGGCGCGGTAGTCGATGTCTGGTACAATTACAAACGCCCGGACGAGCCGGAACCCTGGCCTAGCAATTTCCCGTTTGAGAAACTGGACAACACGCTTCTCAGCGCGCATGAATGCGGTTGGACACTGGAACAGGTAGCCAGACGCTGGGCGTTCGTATTGTCGAATATCGAGCGAGCCGTGAAAGGCGAACCGGTGCAAAACGTGGTGTTCACCGGAACTCAGGAAACTGCCTAGACGGAGAACCCGATGGATTGGTCTCGGGTTTTGACATTCGCGTTCGTAGCAGCCCTGCTCGTGATGTCACCCGGGCCAAACGGGGTCCTGATCGCCAAGACCGTTCCAACGTCAGGCCACAGAGCAGGCTTCGCAAACGTGGCGGGTTTTGTCACATCGTTCTATTTGCATGGCGCCCTGTCCATACTGGGTATCTCCGTGATCCTGTTGCAGTCGGCACAGGCCTTTTTCTTTGTCAAAATGCTGCGCGCCGCTTACCTCATTTGGGTGGGAATCAAGGCACTCCACGACGCCTTTCGCGGCATCAAGAGAGCCGCATCGGACGTGACGCCGGCACGGCGGAAACGGACCCTGAGACTGGCCTATCGGGAGGGCTTTTTGACCAACGCCCTCAACCCAAAGGCCTCGATGTTCTAACTCGCAGCTTTCCCGCAATTCATTCCGGCCGGGGAAGGCGCCATCGCCGCAGCTTTTGTCCTGGTCTTCATCCACTCAGCGCTGAATGCAGTCTGGTTCGGGGCAATGGTTCAATGACTGGGCAGCCTGGCTGGAGCAATCCGCAACGTGACATTCCAGCGTTGGTTGAAGGCTATCACCGGAACGGCCTTTATCGGCTTCGGCCTCAAGCTCGCAACATTTCGGCCCTGAATTTGCCAATTGACAATTCGAGCCAGGTAATTGTTTTTTTATGAACAGTGATTATTTAAAGAAAGCCTGAGCGAATTCCCGATAACTTTGTCCATCTCATCTTTGATTTTGCGGCGGATGTTCGCTGATCGTACTTGAAGATATCGCGTCCAGTGGAAGTTGGCATGACAATTATGTAAACGCGGAATCCGTTGCGATCTCCGGCGGCATTCCTTTCCTGGTTGGTCTTCTGATCTGGTTTCTGGCAGTGAAAGTCGGGCGCAAACCCGAAGACCGTTTATGAGGTGAATTCCTTGGCCCAGATCTCTTCTTGGAGCTGGTCACCAATGATACAATCCTTCTGGTCGGTGGAGTGCCATTCTTAATCGGGCTTGCAATTGTCTGCTTGACAATTTGGTGGCGCTAATCGCCGATTGCGCGTGCCCCCTGCTTGAGCTAAAAGCGCCGCAACATTTTCACTTCATTCTTAGCGGAGTTCAACGCGGGTCATGGCGCGGCAATTCATCTATCATATGAGCCAACTTTCAAAGTCCTATGTGGGCGGTAAGAAGGTTCTGGACGGCGTAAATATTTCCTTCTATCCGGACGCCAAAATCGGCGTGCTCGGGCCGAACGGTGCGGGTAAGTCCACCTTGCTCCGCATCATGGCGGGGACGGATAAGGAATACACAGGCGAGGCCTGGATCGCCGAAGGCATGAAGGCCGGTTATCTGCCGCAGGAACCAGATCTCGATCCGTCGAAGGATGTCCTGGGCAACGTAATGGACGGGGTCGCCGAGAAGCAGGCGATTCTCGATCGATACAACGAACTCATGATGAATTATTCTGAAGAGACGGCAGACGAAGGTGCCGCTTTTCAGGATCAGATTGATGCTCAGAACCTGTGGGAGCTGGACAGCCAGGTGGAGCAGGCCATGGATGCCTTGCGTTGCCCGCCATCAGACGCAGATGTCACTTCTCTTTCCGGTGGAGAACGGCGTCGCGTTGCGCTAACCCGCCTCTTGTTATCCAAACCGGACCTGATCCTGCTCGATGAGCCGACGAACCATCTGGATGCTGAATCTGTCAACTGGTTGGAACATCACTTGCGGGAATATCCCGGCGCAATCCTGATCGTGACCCATGACCGCTACTTCCTCGACAATGTCACGGGCTGGATTCTCGAGCTCGACCGCGGCCGTGGCATTCCCTACGAGGGCAACTATTCCGCCTATCTGGAACAGAAAGCCAAACGTTACTCACAGGAACAACGCGAAGACGCCGCCCGCCAGAAGGTGATTGAACGCGAACGGCAATGGATATCTTCCAGTCCCCGCGCCCGTCAGGCCAAGAGCCAGGCCCGTGTCAAGGCCTATGACGAACTGGTCAAAACCAATGAAGCACGTCTCAAGTCCAGCGAAGCGCAAATCGTGATTCCGCCGGGCGAACGGCTTGGGGACCTCGTGATTGAGGTGGAAGGACTGAGCAAGGCATTTGGCGGCAAGTTGCTGATTGACGATTTGTCGTTCAAGCTTCCAGCCGGTGGCATCGTCGGCATTATCGGCGCGAACGGTGCGGGTAAGACGACCTTGTTCCGAATGATCACGGGGCAGGAAGAGCCTGATTTCGGTACGATCCGCATTGGCGACACAGTCAAGCTCGGCTACGTAGATCAAAGCAGGGATGCACTGGATCCAAACAAAAACGTTTGGGAAGAAGTCTCAGATGGAAACGACATCATCTACTTGGGCAAGCGAGAAGTAAATTCACGTGCCTATACCTCAGCCTTCAATTTCAAGGGCGGGGATCAACAGCAGAAAGTTGATTCCCTCTCCGGCGGTCAGAGAAACCGCGTTCATTTGGCAAAGATGCTGAAATCCGGTTCAAACGTTCTCCTGCTAGACGAACCAACAAACGACCTGGACACTGAAACACTCGCCGCGCTCGAAGAAGCTTTGGAAGAGTTTGCGGGTTGCGCCGTGATCATCTCGCATGATCGCATGTTCCTTGACCGTCTTGTCACGCATATTCTTGCCTTTGAAGGCAACAGCCATGTGGAATGGTTCGAAGGCAACTTTGAAGCCTATGAGGAAGACAAGAAGCGGCGCCTGGGCGAAGATTCGGTCATGCCGAAGCGGATCAAGTACAAGCAGTTTTCGCGTTAATCAGGTTTAGCCCGAAGCGAGTTATGTGATCGGGTGGTTGACGCCACCCGTTCGCTGTTCTTTTTGCGATCCCGCGCCATTTTCCCGATGAACGGCAGATTAATACCATCGCTCAATGCTCCCACCCGATGGACCCATTCGCGCCCTAGTTGATGAATGAGGGTGTTCCAGGCTTGGCAGCAGTGATCTGTGATGTCGTCGCAGGTCTTGAAAACGAGGGTCGAAAGCCAGATGTCCCGGATGAACGGCCAGACGTTCTCGACCGGGTTCACCTCTGGTGATCTTGGCGGCCGTGGGACGAGGGTGATGTTGTCGGGGACAGCCCATTTGGGTGAGCTCTGCCCTCCCGCCTGATCAAGGATCAGGAGGGCGTGTGCCCCGGCCTCGACCTGTTGACCGATGAGCTTGAGAGGCTCAGCCATGGCGTGAGTGTCGCACCAGGGCATGACCCGCCCGTCGCCCTTGGCCCTGGCAGGGCAGAGGGCGCCGAAGAGATAGGCCCCTTCGGTCCGCTGATCGTGCGGCGCGCGGGGCCGCGTCCCCCGCCGCGCCCGGCGTCGCGTGCGTTTGTTCTTCTGACCCATCCGGGCGTCGTCCTGAACCCAGAGCTCTATCGGCTTGCCGCCACATTGGCTGCGGATGTGGTCGACGACGTCGCAGACGTTTTGTTGAGCGCCTCGATGGCCTCGTCGTGCTGTGCGTCGTGCTGCGGGCGGGCGGGAGAGCTTGGCGAACCCCAGGGCGACTCCGATGGCACGAAGGCCCCGTCCCGGCGTCTGACGACTGACCGAGACGCCCGGTTCCTCCTGCGCCCCCTGCGCCAGATCGACCCGCCGCCAGCGCACGATGCCGTCCATATCGGGCTTTGGCCCCGCCTCAACAGTCGCTGCCAGCGCCGTGCGGTGTTCGTTTGTCAGGATCGGCGTCTTTCCGGGCGCCTTGCGGGTCACCAAGGCCTCCGCGCCGCCGGCCTTGAAGCGCAACACCCGGTCCCGGATCACCGGCAAGGCAAGAAGCTGCCGCGTCTGATCCGCCTCTTCGCTCTTGCGCGCTGTGCGAGGCAGGTCATCGCCCAGAAAGTCCGCTCTCAGTTGACCAGCTGCTGCCATGGAAAACCTCCCTTGTTTTCCATGCTGAAGCAGGCCGAACATCGATTGGGAACCCCCCTCGGAGAGTCTGGGTCAGTAAGCCGCAGTATAACACCACCCTCAGGGTTGGTTCAGGGCCTTATCGTTAAACCATCATCATCAGATCACGGTGATGCGCCGCGTCAGTCGATTACGTAGCAGGCGCCAGCAAGAAACCACAAGGGGTTTCCTCCCTCACCCCTTTGGATCTCAGCGACCTGGGCCGCATCTGTTCGTCCTAATCAACCCAGGCAAGCTGCACAACCGGCCACTAGGAGACTGGTGGCCGGTTTATTATTTCAATCCTTCAAAAATCACCGGATCTCCAACCTTGACATGGCCGGGTTCCAAGACTGAGGCTGTAATGCCTCCGTGCCTCCGCATCGCTGTATAGCCACCTGCTCCAAGTGCCTCTTCCATCCGCGAACAGGGTGCGCAAGGACCGGTTCCTTGCAACAAGGCCGTGCCAACGCGAAAACGGGTCTTTCTCAAACCCAGCAAGTTGATACCGCTGACAACCAGATTTCGCCGAAGCAGAGCAGGATCGACATCAGTCCTATTGGAAAGCGTGGCTATCACAGGCAGGTGCTCGGCCTGAATTAATGTCACTGCCCGTTTCCCCGGCGTCTCTCTGCGATCTCCGACGAACCCTGAGAATTCGATTTCGGCGCACTGGAGCGTTCTCACCTCGCCTCTCTACGCGCGCTTCAATCCATTCTATTGCACCCTGTTTGGCGAACCGGCCTATCAACTTACCCAAAGCACCTTCCACAATCCCGTTTCCCATCAAGTCTCTGTTTCGTCGTTTTCGTTGGCACTGCCCCAAAGGCATGACAAGCAATAATTGAACGTGTAACTTCAAACCATGGGGGGGATCCATGTTTGGGCACTGCTCTGACGCGGCTGTTCGGCCTGCGCATCAACCGGCGAACACCCGGCCTTCGCCGCGCTGAAAACGTTTTGAGCGCGAGATGCGCCTGATTTGATTGCCGTTGGTTCTTTCATGAGCCGGGTCCAGGCATCACATCCGGCGGCAGGAAGGTCTGCCTGATCTTCAAGGAGGCGGTTGGAGAGCCCGTTCTCCCGAAGAGATTGCCAGACCTTCTCGACCCGATTGAGCCCCGGTGATCTGGCGGGCAGGAAGATCAAGGGCAAGGTCTCCGGCCCCTTCACCTCGCCGGATGTGTGCCCCGGCGCGCGGGCCATCAGGACGGCCGCCTGAGCGCCTTTTGCAACGGTCCGGCTGATCTTCCTTGAGAGGCAGGTTCCTTGTTTCAGTGTCCGCCCCCATGGCACCATGGCAGCATCAGGGCCGCGCCGGTCTCCCTGTCTGCGCGCACCGCGCCGAACAGGCAGGCCGATTTGTAACGCTGATCGGCCGGCCCTCGCGGTCTCGTCCCCTTGCGCGCCCGGATGCGGACGCGGCCGGTCTTCTGGCCGATGCGGGCCTCGTCCACGAGCGCCAGAAAACGCTCACGTGCATATAAATTGCGGTGTTCAAATACCATGGCCGGTCGTACGGAGGCTGTTCCGGACGCCATGCAAATTTCTGGACGTATCTCTTGGGGGCAGAGTAATCGAACTTCAACTGTCCAATAGAATCCAGACTAGCCACCACAGGCCTTTTCGGACTCGCCCTTACTGGTTTTCTCAAGATTTTGACATTTGTATTGCAGGTTATTCTCGCTGTTGAATACCAACAGCAACAAATCCGGCGTCACAATTGGCAACAATCGCTTTGCCCGAATGACCTGCTGAACCGTGTTAGTCGACAGCGAGCCCAAATTCACGGCCTTGAGGTTTTTATCTCCAGCGGGTGAAGTCAAATGATGCTCAAGCTGAATTGGCAAAGTTTCATCATCCGTTACGCCTCCACCGAAGACTCTTTGCAAGCTCGATGATTACGTCAAACGCCATATTGACATCTTCGCTGGATGTATACGTTTGACCGACTGTAAAGCGAATAACATAGCTGCCGGAGACCGTCGTTTGCGTGAGATATATGCGGCCGTCATCATTTATTGCCTGCACGAGCCGGGCATTCAATTCGTCGAAATCTTCAGACCCCTCCGGGCAAAACCGGAAACTGAAAAGCGACAGGATCGGTTCTGTGACGATCTCGAAATTCTCTTCGGCCCTCAACCGTTCAGCTATCTCGTTGGTCAATCGAACATGGTTACGGATCATGACCTGCATCCGCTCGACACCGTAACTCCGAATTACAAACCAGAGCTTGAGCGCCCGGAAACGGCGGCCGAGAGGTATGCTCCATTCCGAGTAATTGAGAATGCCATCGTGACCGCGGGTTTCCAAATAGGACGGACGAATGCCGAGAGTTTTGACCAGAGTTTCCGGATCTTTGACAAAATGAGCGGTGCAATCGAAGTTGGTGAACAGCCATTTGTGTGGATTAAAAACAAAACTATCGGCGCGTTCCGCGCCCTTCATGAAATGCCGGAATTCAGGGCAAATCATCGCACTACCGGCCCAGGCCGCGTCCACATGCACATACAGTCCATGCCGTTCTGCAACATCCATAGCGGCTTCGATATCATCGCACGCCCCCATTCCGGTTGCTCCAATGCAGACGATGAGACCTGCCGGCGTTTTGCCCGCAACCTTGTCCGTAACGATCGCCTCTTCCAATTTATCAGCATCCAGGCTCTTGAGCGCACCATTTGACGGGATCTTCACCAGGTTCTCCTGCCCGATGCCTGCAATCCAACAGGCCTTGTCAATCGAAGAATGAACTTGATCGGAACAGTAAATCCTGCACGCAGATTGCCCCGCCAGCCCTTGGGTATTGCCTGTCCAGTCTAAAGCTCTCTCACGCGCTACCAGGATCGCTGCCAATGTTGCTGATGAAGCTGAATCCTGAATCACTCCATGGAAGTCTTCCGGCAAACCGATCATTTGCCGGAGCCAACCCAGCATGCAGGTCTCCAGCTCCGTGGCGGCTGGCGAGGTTTGCCACAACATGCATTGTGCGGCGAGTGTCGCTGTCAACCATTCGGCCAAAATGGAGGGTGGGCTCGAATTGGCCGGAAAATAGGCAAAGAACCTGGGATGTTGCCAATGGGTGATCCCCGGCAGAATCATCGTTTCAAAATCCCGGAACAGGGTCTCGAAAGCTTCAGGATCGTCTGGTGGAGATTGAGGGATTTGTGCCGCAATTGCTCCTGGAGCTGTCTGGGCCCTGACGGGCCTGTTTCCCAGATCCTTCAAATATTCTGCGGACCAACCCGCCAACTCGGGACCAAATTTTTCCAGTGCGCTGAAATCCATGGACAATTCTCAATTTGCAATTTCTTTGAAAGCCGTCAGAAAACGTTCCAACTCCGCTTCTGAATTGTAGTAGTGGGGAGAAACCCTGACAACTGGCGGTAAACCGCGGGCTTCTGCGTCCAGCCGGGTGCTCGACGGACCCGAGACGGAAATGTTGATCGATTTCGTGGCCATCGCTTCTTTGATTTTTTCTGCTGCAAGACGCTCATGTGTGAACGTAACAATCGCGCACTTGTTGTATCCAATATCCTGAACCTTCATTCCTGGAATCTCTGCCAGAGCATGCCGCAGCATATCTGCCAGGCCAAAGGCGCGACTCTGAATTCGCTCTATATCAACCTCCAGTGCATAGTCCACGGCGGCTCCCAGCCCGAGTCTCAGAGCATAAGAATTTTCCCAGGTCTCGAAGCGGCGGGCATCTGCACGTAACTCATAAGTTTCTGCCCTCGTCCATTCCGCCCCGAAGTGGTCAATCATGAAGGGTTCCAGCGTTTTGAGCCATTTCTGCCGCGCATAAAGGAAACCTGTCCCGCGCGGCCCCCTCAGAAACTTGCGTCCGGTCGCGCTCAGGAAATCGCAACCGAGTTCGTCCACGTCAATGGGCATTTGACCTGCTGTCTGACAGGCATCCAGAAGGTAAGGAATATTGTGTTTCCGGGCAATTTTTCCAATTTTCCCGGCCGGGTTTATAAGCCCGCCGTTGGTTGGAATATGTGTCAATGCAATCAGCTTCACACGCTCATCAATCATCTGTTCGAGCGCTTCGGGATCGCTTGCACTGTGGCTGTCATCAGGCATGATATCGATCGTGCAACCGGTTCGTTTGGCCTGCCGCAGCATCGCCACATAGTTGGCAGCATATTCTGCCCGAGCCGTAAGAATACGGTCCCCCGGTTTCAGGGATTGGGCATAAAAGGCCATCTGCCAGGCGACGGTGGCATTTTCCACCAGTGCGATTTCTTCACGTCTGGCTCCGATCAAGCGTGCGACGGAATCATAAACGGCTTCGCACTGACTTCTGGCCTCTGCTGCCGCCTCATAACCTCCGATTTCAGCTTCTAACCGCAGATGGCAGCACATGGTTTCAACCACGTGTTCAGGCATCAAACCGGCGCCGGCATTGTTCAGATGAATACGGTGGTTAACACCCGGCGTTTCCGACCTGAACCGCTCAAGCTCAGCTTCCAAAATTGTCATTCGTTGTTCGCACCTGTGCTGTTCCGATCAAGCATATGCACCGATGCTGTCTCCCGTCGGGCCACCAGCCAGAGAGAAACTGTGAGACCACCTGGCTTGTCGGGGTCAGGCAAAAGACTCTCATGATGCAAAACATCAAGGCCGGCAGCTACGGACCAACGTTCAATTTGATCGTTTTTTATCCCCAGGTACCGATGTTCCAATTCCTCGCGCAAAAACTCCTGCTCGTGAGGAGCAAAATCGACAACCAACAGCCGCCCGCCCGGTTTCAACGCTCTGGCTGCCTCCAACAGTGCAGCGGCAGGGTCATCGAGAAAGTGCAAAACCTGGTGAATTGTAATCAGGTCGACGGTGCCCGTCTGTACAGGTAGCTGGTAAAGGTCGCCGTGTCGGACTTGCACATGGCGCAATTCTGCCTGTTCCATTCTGCCCCGCGCAATCACCAGCATTTCATGACTAGTATCAAGACCGATCGCATGTTCTGCGAATGGCGCAAAGATCTCCAGCACCCGTCCCGTTCCAGTACCGATATCCAAGAGCAAGTCGATTTGCTCACCCCCGATCAGCTGCTGCATAGCAGTTTCAACTTCCTCTTCTGCCACATGCAAGGACCGAATCTTGTCCCATTCGTCCGCATTGGCGTCGAAATAACGGACTGCCCGTTTGGCGCGGGCCTCCCGTATTTTTTTAAGACGCTGAAGATCGTTGCGAATGACCTCATCTTCTTCCGGCACCATTCTGGAAACGAACTGTGCAAGGGCGCCGGTTCGCCCATCCTCAACGAGCCGGAGAAACACCCATGCACCTTCACGATAACGCTCAATTATGCCCGCTTCAGCCAGCAGTTTGACATGACGGCTTACCCTCGGTTGGCTTTGGTTGAGCAGCTGGGTGAGCTCTTTGACGGTGAGTTCCCCGTGGGTCAGCAAGAACAGCATGCGCAGCCGAGTCCGCTCTCCGACTGCCCTCAAACCTGCCAACAATTGCTCCATGAATTCCCTCAGACAATTCTCACCTGGCAGGCAGCATGTACAGCCCTATCCAGTGGTTCGCCAACTATCGCACAGCTGCCGAATTCTCTGAAGCTCGAAATGCCTTGGCTTTACCACTTATACTGCGGCTTACTGGCTCAGGCTCTCCGAGGGGGGTTTCCAATTGATGTTCGGCCTGCTTCAGCATGGAAAACAAGGGAGGTTTTCCATGGCAGCAGCTGGTCAGCTGCTTCTGTGTAAGAACACAGTGTTGCGGGTGCGGAAAGTGGTTTTGGAATGAGTGCGCGAGCGCCTTTCTGATCAGGCTTTTTGCGTTTGCTGCGGTGCAGGAAAGCTCTTTGCTGATTTGCGCAGGTTTTGGGCGGTTGCGGCGCGCAGGAATTCATCATTTGCGCCGCAGGGGCCGGGTAATCGCAATCTGCCGAGGCCGAGGAGGCGTTTGAGGTGGGCAAAGAGCCTCTCGACCTTCTTTCTGAGTTTCATCGAGATGTCGTATTGGCGGGTCTTGGCTATTTCGCGGGCGACTTGGCGAGCGACTTGGCGAGCGACTTGGCGGGCCTCTTCATGTTCTTCACGGGTGATCTTGCGGGCCTCTGCTTTCGGGCAGCCTTTTATCTTTGATGGGCAGGCCTGACAGGTGTGCTTCAGCGCCTGATACTTCGCGACGCCCTTGCCCGTCGGACCGCGGTTCGGATCGGAACAGTTCCGGCGCAACTGCTTTAGCGCTTCGCCTTCCGGACAGAGCTATTGGTTGTTCTCAGCGTCCCATTCGAAATCAGCACAAGACCCTGTGCCATCCTTGCGACTAGCCTGGTCGAGCCCTGGGATGTGGGGTTTGATGTCGCGTCTCACCAGCCAATCCAGCCTTGGACCTGATCCACAGGCGGCCGTCCGCAATAAGCTGCTCAGGATGGAGATCAAATTTATCCTTGACCCGGTCTGACCTTGAGCGCACGCAGCCAACCTCAGCTTGTCGGATCGATCTGCTCGCCTCAACACCGACGATCACGCTGGGGTCAGTGTCAATCAGAGAGTTCGTGGAACAGGCAAAGATTGCAGGACCTTTACGGGCTGCTGTCCACTGACTGGACGTGACTGGACGGGTCGGAATGTGATGTGAACTCAGGCTCAACAGTCGTTGCTGCCCCAAAGGCGGCATCATCCAGGACTTCCAAATATGCCTTCACCGCGCGGGGCGCCTCTCCTGGATCAATGGCGCTGCGATCCCACTCTTCCCCGGGCCTGGAGTTCTGCTTGTTGGCGTCGGCTTCAATCAAACCGCCATCCGCCGCAAAACGCTGACCGCTTGACAGACCGGCAGAAATGCACCGCGCTACGGTCATCTCGAAGAGGGGCCGCAGCAAATCACTGTCGCGGAACCTGCCATGACGGTTCCTGGAAAAAGTGCAATGATCCGGCACAGCGTCTGTCAGATCGAGACGACAGAACCAACGATACGCCAAGTTCGGATGCACCTCTTCGCAAAGCCGCCGCTCTGACCGGACCCCCAGGCAATACCCGACCAGCAGCAGGCGGATCAGCACCTCGGGATCAAGTGAAGGACGACCAGTATGACTATAGAAATCCGCCAGATGCCCACGGAGGCTGCTGAGATCAACAAACCGATCTATTGAGCGCAGAAGGTGATCTTTCGGTACAGGATCCTCAAGCGAAAACTCATAAAACAGCGCAGCTTGTGCTTCTTTCTTCGGTCCTGACATCGCCATCAAACCCCTCCAGCAATACAAGAATTGAAGCAGCGATCAGCACACCAAGCAAGAAGAGTTTTTCAACAAAATTGACCCATCTCAATCCCAAAGAAGATTACAGGCAGTGTGAGCAGTAGATAGTATGGGCCAATGAAGCGACAGTGAACTCTACCACATCGACAGGAATTCAAGATGCACGCCATACCCATCCAAACAAGCGCAACTGACCAGACAGTTGTCCGGACCGGTAAACTTGCAAATGCGGCCGCCAGTATTGCGAGCTTTGGCGTAACCCATATTAGCGGCAGACTTAGGTGTCCAGATGCCCAATCTCGCTGAGATCAATCATCCAGTGTTGCGTCATCCACAGCAAATATTGCCTTCCTGGATCGGTGGGCATGGCACTGTTCCATAGGAACAATAGACACAACAATCGCCGGGCTTGGGCTTCAGCACTTTCCCGCAGCCTTTGCAGTCATAGAACCACTGGCATGCATTGGTCGGCATCGCTTCAGTTTCAACATGCCCACAATCAGGGCACGTGATGGTGGAGTTCAATTCGATGTTGTCTGTCTGCGTTTCCATAGGGCGTATCCTGTAAGTGCCAGAAAGATTACGAGTGCAGACAGCAGGACATAATCCAAGACCCCGATAATTCCTGAGAGCCCTACAGCCCCCAGCAACACAACGAGAATGGGCGTGAAGCAACACAGTGCAGCCACCACGCTTCCGATGATACCGATCTGGAGAAATCTATCTTTCATCGTGTCTCCACCAATGTTTGCCACATGGACTGAGCAACGTCCCTTTCCCAAACCGGAGCGCTCATAGCAGCGATGCAGGCTACAGTTGCAACTGAAGCAACAACAATGCTTCGCCGGATACGCCGCTCAGGCTTCCATCGCTGCCAAATGCGAAACCAAGCCCAGATAAGCACACAAGCGACACCAAATAGGATGAAGCCTCGGTACGCTACAAACGGGCCCAAGAACAAGATCCAAGAGCCGCCTACGCTGGCCAGCGCAAGAACAACTGGCAGGACGCAGCAAGAACCAGCCAGCACCGGCCACAACAAAGCCATTGGCAGAATATGCCTTGCCTTCGAGGTCTAGCCCTTCGGTTCGTTCCATGTGATGAAGATACAAACTGTAGCAACTACAGGATCCAGGACTTTCCAATGCATACGATTGGAATTGCCGCCAAGCTGAGCGGAGTGAATATTGAAACCATCCGTTACTACAAGCGTGGGGGGGGTGGTACCAAACCCGGAAAGAACCGCTTCTGGTCGCCGCGTCTATGACAAGGAAAGCGTTTCCCGTCTTAGGTTCGTCAAGCGGTGTCGAGAGCTTGGTTTTCCAATTCCCGAGATCAAATCACTCCTCGCGCTGACTTAACGATTCGCCGACGTCATGCTCACAAGCACGGGGCATTGGTGACGCACATTTAACCGCGGTCAAAGAAAAGATCAGCGATCTCAAGCGAATGGAGCGTGCACTCTCAGAGCTCATAGAACTGAGCCGAAATGACAGCAGTGAGTGCCCAATGTTGAGGCGATTGTTCACTGATTAAGCGACTTTCCAAGTCTGCTACTTTGATGCTGATCTTGTCATACGTCCGACAACATTGATTAGCCCGAAAGATTTGCATTCATTCACATCCTCAGTGCATCTAAATAGAATTTATTCTATTTTTGTTCTTGACAAAAAGTAATCAAAGTAATCTTTGTGATATTCATCTTCCCGCCTTTTCCACAACGGATACCTTGGTCATGACTTATCCAGAGTGGGAAAAGGCGTGGTACCTGAAAGGGGTATGGTGTGAGCTGGTGCTCTGATGATCAGCCATGGTTTGTGGTATGAGTTTTGATCGTGCCGGGGACTTGATCGTTCCTGACCTGGACTGAACCCCCTTCGCAGACCACAAGTGGCCGGAGTCCTTGCCAGCGAACGCTGGTCTCACCCTAACCAGGCGCCCGGCTTTCCCCCGCCCTTGCGTGCCTTGGGCCGGGACGGTGCTCCCTCGTCACGAAGCGGGAAGTGCGGTGTGCAGGCGGATGCGAAAGCTCCCCGCGAAGATGCCACATGCGGGCGCCGGAAGGTCGCCTAATACTCAAAAGTGCGATGCGACTGGACGGCGTCCGCACCCCAATCTCGCGAAGTGAGATTGTTTACTTCACTCACGGCAGTATTCGCTGGCGCGAATACGCCTCGCGTGGGCGCGGGCTTTCGCCCCGCGGGTGATCGCCCTTGCCTCGGCTCCGAGAGAGCCTCGGTTCCCTTACCGACACACATCGCGTGTGTTTGATCTGAGGAAACCGGAGAGCGGTAGTGCAGGCGAAAAACAATCACGCTGTTGCTGCTTGTTTCCACGCCGCCTAACTTCAGCTAAACCTCGTCCAAGACTGAATAAATGCCGAGGAAGGAAACAAGCAGATGAAGATAGCGATCGTTGGCGCTGGGGCCATGGGATCAATTTATGCCGGGCTCATGGCAGATGCCGGCAATGAGATCTGGGCGATCGATACCTGGGCTAAGCACATTTCCACGATCCAGGAAAAAGGCCTGCGCGTGGAAGGCGCCAGCGGTGACCGGCTTGTGAAAAACATCAACGCCACGACGGATATGCGCGCGCCTGGCGTTTGCGAACTCGTGATCATCGCCACCAAGGCGTCTGGTGTTGCGTCTGCAGCGAGCGCGCTTGGCCCCCTGCTCGACTCCAACACTCTGGTTCTGACAATCCAGAACGGGGTCGGTGCAGGCGAGCGCATCCGCCAGTATATGGCGCCGGAAAACGTGCTGCTCGGCGTTGCCCAGGGGTTCGGTGCGTCCATGAAAGCGCCCGGCCATGCCCATCACAACGGCACGAGCCTGATCCGTATCGGGGAAATGCAGGGCGGATCCGTGGAGCGCAGCGAGAAAGTGGCTGAGGTCTGGCGCAGCTCCGGATTTGAGGCCAAGGCGTTCGAGGACATCAACCAGTTGATCTGGGAAAAACTCATTTGCAACGTAGCCTTCAGCGCGCCTTGCACCGTGTTTGAACGCACGATTGGCGAGGTCATGGAGAATCCCCACTCCTGGGAGGTGAGTCAGGTTTGCGCGCAGGAAGCGTTTGATGTGGCCAGGGGCCTGAACATCAAGATCGGGTTCGATGATCCAAAGCTCTATGTGAAGGAATTCGGGTTGAAAATGCCGGACGCACGTCCGTCCATGTATCTGGATCACATCGCGCGGCGGCCATCTGAGATTGATTTCATCAATGGCGCAATTCCACCGGCTGCGCTCGAGCTTGGTTTTTCAGCCCCTTATAATGAGGTCATGTGCACCGTCGTGAGGGCGAGGGAGGATACGTTCTAATTCTATTCCGCCGAGCAGTCGCCGCACTCGCCGCGGATTTCCAGGGTGGTCTTGCTGCGTTTGAAGTTGTTTTCCTCGCTCCAGGCCGCGAGTCCCTTGGAGACCATTTTGTCAGAGAATTCGGAGACATGGCCGCAAGAATCACAAATGGCGAATGCGATCAATCCAGCCTTGTGGCATTGTTCATGAGCGCAGGCCACAAACGCATTCAGGGTTTCGAGCCTGTGAACGAGGCCGGATTCCAACAGTTTGTCCAATGCCCGATAGACCTGCGGCGGTGCACGAAACCCGTCACCCCGGAGATCTTCGAGTATGGAATAGGCGCTCATCGGTATGCCTGCCCCCGACAACGCTCCCAAGACCAATTGCTGGTTCCGGGTCAAAGTTGGTGCAGCAGTGGTCATTGGTTTTCTCCAATATTCTCAGATGATGGCGGGCGTCTGAACATGCCCGCAGCATGGCTGACCAGAAACAGGACGAGTGCGCCGACCACAATCGACGGTCCTGAAGGAGTATCAAACTTTAAGGAAGCGAACAATCCTGAGACGACAGCCACAGCACCAACTAATGCGGACAGCACAGCCATTTGCTCAGGACTTGCCGAAAAGCGGCGCGCGGTTGCAGTGGGAATGATCAGCAGAGCGGTGATCAGGAGAATGCCGACCAGCTTCATGGCCATGGCAATCACGCTGGCAAGCAGGAGCATGAACACAAATTTCGCCTGGGCTGGACGGAAACCATCCGCCTGCGCCAGTTCAGCACTGATGGTTGACGCCAGGAGCGGACGCCAGATCAGCGCAAGTGTCCCCAAGATGACTGCGCCACCACCATAAATGACTGCGATATCCAGGGAAGTTACGGCCAGAATATCGCCAAACAGGAAGCCCATCAGATCAATGCGGATCCAGGTCATAAAGGCAACGATCACCAGGCCCAGTGCCAGCGTTGAATGAGACAGAATGCCAAGCAAGGCATCGGGTGGAAGCGCATTCCGGTTCTGCAAAGCCAACAACGCCAGGGAAACAAGGACGGCCACAACGAAGGCCGACGCGATGATTGAGACGTCCAACAGCAGGGCCAAAGCCACCCCCAACAATGCCGAATGGGCCATGGTGTCACCGAAATAAGCCATGCGCCGCCAGACCACAAAGCAACCGAGCGGGCCCACAACAAGCGCCAGGCCAATCCCGGCCACGAGCGCACGGACAAAAAAATCATCAAGCATGATCGTGCCCGCAATGATGATCGGAATGATGGTGACCGTCATCCGAATGGCAATGCTCAGTGATCGAGCCATCCGCGTGCTGCACGCGGCCATCCGGCAGGTGTGTGTGGTCATGATGATGGCGATAGACTGCAAGAGCATCTGCTGCCCGGCGCCCGAAGAGCTGCACATATTCAGGATTGGCAGCAACCACTTCCGGCGAACCTGTGCAGCACACATGACCGTTCAAGCAGATGACCGTATCGGTTTGCGCCATAACCACATGGAGATCATGGGAAACCAGCAGGATGCCGCATCCTGTCGCGTTGCGCATCTTGACCATCAATTCATAGAGCGCCAATTCGCCAGAGAAATCGACACCCTGAACAGGTTCATCCAGCACCAGCAGATCCGGCTTGCCGATTATTGCTCTTGCCAGAAGTGCTCTTTGGAATTCGCCGCCCGACAAGGTTTGCAATTGTGCATCAGCCAAATCAGGAATTCCAACCGCCTCCAGCGCAGCGGCGATATCACCCACATCATGGCCCGATGACAGGTTCATCAGCCGGCGAACGGTCAATGGTAGTGTCTGGTCGATGTTCAGTTTCTGCGGCACATAACCGATCTTGAGGCCCGGTGCTCGGATTACCTTCCCGGCATCGGGCTGCAGGATCCCGATACCAAGTTTGATGGTTGTGCTCTTGCCTGACCCGTTGGGCCCGATCAACGTGACGATCTCGCCCGGCCGGACGGTAAGATCCACATTGCGGATTAACCAGCGGTCTTCCCGGTTGACCCCGGCGCCGCTTAGCCCAAGCAGAGGCGAATTGTCGGTTTGTTGCAGCATTGGTTGGTAGGCCCGTGAATCATCTTGCCTAGTTTGTTGATAATACGTTATAGCATAACACTTACTCATCCTAAAACGAACTCACGTCACCGCATGAAAACACGTTCCATCGTTGCCGCCATAGCTCTTTCTCTAGGCTCTGGCTCGTTCGGCGCTGCGCAAGCAAAAATAGAAGTTGTCACCTCAATAAGACCGGTTCACTCACTCGTGAGTGCCGTCATGGCAGGAGCCGGCGAACCTTACCTGATCGTCCGGGGCGCGGGCTCTCCACATGCGCACAGCCTTAGACCATCGGACGCGAAAGCCTTGCAGAAGGCAAAACTTGTTTTCTGGATAGGCCCGGATCTGGAGAATTTTCTGGAGACGGCTCTAAGATCTTTGCCGCGCAATGCAAAAATCATTGCGCTCAACAAGGTTCCGGGATTGCAAAAGCACAGGGTGCGTACGCACGGGCATAACCATGACCATGTTGTTGAAGATATGCACCTGTGGTTGAGCCCGGCCAATGCAAAGGCAATGGCGGGCGCAATTGCAAATGCCTTGCGTGGCAGCGACGCTGACAATGCTGCGTTATACACCCGCAATGCCAGGGCATTTGAGGAACGAATTGACGCTGCCGTGGCGGAAATACAGACAATTCTGGCGCCAGTGCGGCATCGTCCGTTTGTCGTGTTTCACGACGCCTTTCAATATTTTGAGCACTCGTTTGGACTACAAGCCGCGACGGCGATCGCGGCGAACCCTGAACGTCCTCCCGGCGCCAAGCGGGTGCGTGAAATCAGGGCAATCGTCAAAAAACATGGCCGCACTTGCGTTTTTTCAGAACCGCAATTTGATTCCCGGCTTGTGGACGCCCTGACCAAAGGCGGCAAAATCGAATCGGCAACCCTGGATCCGCTGGGCTCACAATTGGCGGACGGACCTGATCACTACATCAGAATAATGAAGCAACTGGCCAACACGCTTGCGAACTGCCTGAAACGCGCCAGTTAGCGGCTCAAAAGGAAATCCCGGACAAGCTGCTTTCACAGCTTTCCGGGATCGGATTCTTCGCGAAGATGTACGAAAGGGCCTTAGCTCGGCTGCGGCTCCATATCGCCTGCGCCACCCTTCTTGGGACGAGGCTCTTTGGCCATCGTCTTACCAGTGACCGGCACTGCAGATCCGCCACCTTCACTTGGGGCATCATCGCCTGTGTCGCGCACAGGCTGTTTGCCAGCAAGTAGATCCTTGATTTCCTGGCCGCTCAAGGTTTCGTATTCAAGAAGGCCCTCAGCAATAGCCGCCAACTGCTTGGCGTTGTCTTTCAGGATCTTCTTCGCCTTGCGCAGACCTTCATCTACCAGTTTGTAGATTTCAGCATCCACAATCTTCTGGGTTTCGTCAGAATGGTTCTGCGTGCGGGTCACGGAATGACCAAGGAAGATTTCTTCCTCATTGTTCCCGTAAGCAAGCGGTCCCAGTTTGTCGGACATGCCGTACTGGGTAACCATGGCGTGGGCCATGCGTGTGGCCATCTGGATATCCGAAGACGCACCAGAAGTGACTTTCTCATGGCCGAAGATCATCTCTTCAGCAACACGCCCGCCCATAGCCACAGCCAGATCGGCTTTCATCTTTTCGCGTGTGACAGAAACCACATCGCGTTCCGGCAGGCGCATGACCATGCCGAGAGCCCGGCCGCGAGGAATGATCGTTGCCTTGTGGATCGGATCGGATGCCGGCATTTTGAGAGCAACAAGAGCATGGCCGGCCTCGTGATAGGCGGTCAGCTTCTTCTCTTCCTCGCTCATCACCATGGTGCGGCGCTCGGCGCCCATCATCACCTTGTCCTTGGCGTTTTCGAATTCTTCCTGGGTCACCAGGCGCTTGGACCGGCGCGCTGCCAGAAGCGCTGCTTCATTGACAAGGTTCGCCAGATCAGCGCCAGAGAATCCGGGGGTGCCGCGCGCAATAACCTTCGGGTCCACATCGGGGGCCAGCGGCACATTGCGCATATGAACCTTGAGGATCTTTTCGCGGCCGATAATGTCGGGGCGCGGAACAACGATCTGGCGGTCGAAACGTCCAGGCCGCAACAGAGCCGGGTCGAGTACATCCGGACGGTTGGTTGCTGCAATCAGAATGACGCCTTCATTTTCTTCAAAGCCGTCCATTTCAACCAGCAATTGGTTGAGGGTCTGCTCGCGCTCATCATTACCGCCACCAAGTCCGGCACCACGGTGGCGGCCAACAGCATCGATTTCGTCAATGAAGATGATACACGGCGCGTTCTTCTTCGCCTGTTCAAACATGTCCCGGACACGGCTGGCGCCAACACCAACAAACATTTCAACGAAGTCAGAACCGGAAATTGTGAAGAATGGCACGTTGGCTTCGCCTGCAATGGCGCGGGCCAGCAGGGTCTTACCGGTACCTGGAGGACCAACGAGCAAGGCACCACGCGGAATCTTGCCGCCCAGACGCTGAAACTTATGCGGGTCTTTCAGGAAGTCGACAATTTCTTCAAGATCTTCCTTGGCTTCGTCAACACCGGCTACGTCTTCAAATGTCACGCGGCCATGGCGTTCAGTCAGCAATTTGGCCTTCGATTTGCCGAAGCCCATGGCTTTGCCGCTGCCACCCTGCATCTGGCGCATGAAGAAAATCCACACAGCAATCATCAGCAGGAAGGGGAACCAGTTGAACAATATTCGCACCGGGAGCGGCATCTCGTCAGATTCCGGCTTGGCGGTGATTTTTACATTCTTCTTGGTGAGGTCAGGAACGAGCTGCGTATAATCAGGCTTATAGGTCTTGAAGGCGCGGCCATCCACATAGGTGCCGACCACATTGTCGCCCGAGATTGTCACATCCCGCACTTTGCCTGAATCCACGTCCTTCAGAAACTCCGAGTAGGGGATTTCATTGGCCTTATTGCGTTGGCCGGAGTTCTGAAACAGATTGAACAGCGCAAAAAGCAATAGCGCTATGATGACCCATACGGCGAGATTTCTGAAATTGTTCACTTCCGGCGTCCCTGTACCTGAAATATCGCGCCCGAATAGCTGAAACCGAATGGACAGACAAGAACGGGCTGAAAGTAGCCTTAAGATAGGGGTTGAATGCGCCTTTGCCAAGACGGTGACAGGATTATGACGGCCCTGTGACCAGATGCCCGCCCTTATACGCCCAATATTGCAGCCTTGTTCAAAAAACTGGCAGAAAACCTGGCATCCGGGGGCACGGACGCATCGATAAAACCGATGGAGGGGACGGCCAGAATACGGCTGTCCGCGCGCAAGGCAGGCAATGCTCGTCCTACAAAGGCGGGAATGTTGGGCCGGACCTGCTTCAGTTCAGCCCAACCGGCCTGAGCCAGAGGCCCGACAGTGACATCGCCAAGAGTACTTTCGTGCCCAATCTGGAACCTTCGATCCCACAAAACTTCAGTTTTGCTGGGAATTCTCACCGTCCGCTCGCTAATGCGGCCAGTTTCCCGCGCGATCGTGAGCGTGCCGCCTCTGGTTATAAGGCGGCAGCCCCCCAAAGTATGAGAAGCCGATGGTCGATCAGCGATCCAGATCAAAAGCCGTTCCAGCGGCTCATCGCGCGGGGGCCATTCGGTGCCTCCTATGCCCTGAAGGCAGCGGGACAGGGCGCGAAACGACATTTCCTCCGGTTGCCCAAGTAGTTGGTCAAGGTCAATCGAACAGTAACCAAGGTCGGAGACCTCTGCCACTTGCCGAAGAAACTCCCTTGCGGCAGCGTCCAAAGCCGTCCGAGCGCGTGTCATGCGTTGCGCGATCTTTGCGAGTTTTGTCCGGCTCAGTCCGAGTTTTTCCAGGTCTATCCAGTTCTGACGGATCTGGATGCGTTCATAACGGACATCTTCGTTGCTCGGGTCCTCAATCCAGGGATGACCGGCGTCACGGAGGACGCCCAGGAGTTCTTCTCTTTCGATGCCGATCAGCGGACGCAAAAGGCGAACACCGCCCCGCCAGCTCTCGCCGGGAATACCGGAGAGACCGTCAACGCCACTGCCGCGTTTCAGCCGCATGAGAACGGTTTCTGCCTGATCACCCAGATTGTGCGCAGTGACGAGCGTTGAAACCTTGTTGTCGCGGCACCAGCGCGTCATCAGATCGTATCGCGCTGCGCGTGCGGCTGCCTGAATCGCACTGCTAGGCTTTTCGCCATCCCAGCTCAGCGTGACAGGGCGCAGCCCAAGCGCCTTCGCCCAGCGGCGAACCGTATCGGCTTCAACTGCTGCTTCCGGTCGTAATCCATGGTCCACCGTAAGAACAGTAACATCGGACGGCGCGAGCGACCGCGCGCACAGAACCATCAAAGCTGTGGAGTCCGGCCCGCCGGACACCGCAAGGGCGAGCGGCCCGCGCGCCTTTAGAGGGGCGAGCGCCTCAGCAGCCAGCACGGCGGGCTTCCTTGCCCGCGAGTTTCCTGACAGACTTGGTCTTCGGGAATTCGGATCTCACTTGCGCGAATGTTGCGCAGGCGCTCGACTTCTGCCCTAGCTTGCGCAGGGACATACCAAGCTTCACGAGGCTTTGAGGCGCCATAGCACTCTTCTTGTGGGTTTTGTACCCGATCAGAAAGGCACGTGCCGCCGACTTGTAATCTTTCCGTGCGTAATGCGTTTCACCCAGCCAGTACTGCGCCTTGGAGGCAAGCCTGTGACTCTTGTGTTTTGAAAGAAACATCTCAAAACCCGCCTCGGCCGCGCCGAACCTGCGCTGCAGCATGTTCTCATATGCCTGCTCATAGACCAGATCCGGGCCGCTGCCCGGTGTTAGGCTGGCGACTTTCTCGCCATCCAGTGTGGGCTTTTCAACCGCATTGGGGTTGATGGTCGCATTTGATCCCGGCGTTGCACCAATGGTGCCGCCGGTCACCTTATCGGACTGGTTGAGCTGGATTGTTCCGAGTGATGTGGGGCTGGTTGCGGGAGCCTGGGATGGGCTCGAATTGTTGTCGACAGGATCAGGGTCCGTGTTATCGGTGGTTGGGCCGCTCTCATAAATCAGCTTATCCATCTCGTTTGGATCGTAAACGGGCAATCCGCCGGTATGTGCAGTTGTTCCCGGTTGGTTGGGCAAGGGTGCGAGCGTTGCTGGCCTGTTGCTGTTTCCTGCATGGGCATACTTCTTAAGTTTGCCACGAAGCCTGCCCTGACGTGCTGCTTGTTCAAGTTGACGGAAGCGAAACTCGTTATCCTGCCGGCTCCGGCGTACCTGCTCTTTCAAGCCGCGCACTTCATGGTTCAATCGTTCTATCGTCCCCAGCAACCGGCGCACCTGATCTTCAAGACTGCCAATGCGCAGGTTTATCTGGGCGGCGCTTTGCGGGTTTTGCAGCTGCGCTCCAGCGCCCTGTCCATAAGCCTGGCCTTGCATATTGCGCACGGCAGCCTCCAGACGAATGATCCGGTCGTAGAGGGAATTCCACTGAGCCTGACTTTGGGCAAAAGCAGGCGCACTCAAGGTCACGGCCAAAACAGCCAAACCCAGTACTGCAGGCAAACAAAATTTGAAAGTGGCATAGCGGAAAGTCATAACGGTCTCTGTTGCTCCTGGACGGGACGATTGCTTTCGAAGAACCACTATACTCCCTCGGCCCGTTGACGGGCAACACGAATGGTCAACTCCGGGCGTGGCCCAATTTAAGGCGGAAACAACTGGCACCCTGAATTTATTCCATCAATCTGTCTGATCAACAAAATAAACCCCTTCCCTATCCACCAAACTGGTGAACAACACCTTGGAAATTGGCTCTATTGGTCAATTTACAACGGCCAATACAACCACGATGTGGATTTAATTCAGGAAAATCTGCGATTTTCAAAAGATGAATATTAATTTTGGATTATGCTTGACTGAGGGGATTTTTCTCATAAAGCTATGGTATGAAATGAACAATCACTATTGCAAAGGGTCCTGCATTTCAGAGAAGAAAATCCGCGCGCGTGTTCGCAACTTCGCCGCCAGTCTGACCACTCTACAGACAGCCGAACCCAGCGGCCTTGATCGCAATACTGTCAACAGGGTCTATCGGGCATTGCGCAAGCGCCTCCATACAGCTTGCCAGGCGCAGCGCCCGATGTTCGGTGTTGTTGAAGGGGATGAAAGCTTGTTTGGAGCCAGGCGGGGGAAAGGAAAGCGAGGAAGGGGCGCAGTTGGCAAGACAATCGTCTCCGGCCTCTTCGCGCCAGGCCTCGAGGCTATCGCCAGCAACCGGCCTCTTCGCGCGTGAGGGTCAGGTTTACACGGAAGTTGTTCCAGACGGCAAAAAAGCCACTCTACAAGGCAGTATTGGAGGGAAGGTCGATCTGGCTTGGGTCCTCACCTGCGATGGCTGGCGAGGGGACAATGGCCTTGTTGATCCTGGGGCTATGGGCATTACAGGGTCGATCCTTCCAAGGACGCATTCGCCAGAGGCGGTGTTCATATCAAGGGCCTGGAAGGCTTTTGGGGGGTGGCAAAGGTCAAAGGTGTGCCAGACCACACCGTTCATCTGCCGTTGAAAGAAACTGAATGGAGAGACAACAACAGGCATTCCAGCAGATACAAGTTACGGCTAACTGGCCTCAGACAAAACCCCCTCAGCTAGATATAACCCATATGATTTTCAAAATACTCTTACGTGGTTTCCATCTATCGAGGACAAAAAGTGCCATATCATCGGGCGTTTTAAAGGGTAAGTGCCATGTGATTGATGGTGATACCATTGTCATCAGAAACACAAAGATTCGACTGGCGGGAATTGATGCGCCTGAATTGGATCACCCATGGGGAAAGAAGTCGAAGTTTGCCCTGATTAACTTGTGTAAAGGACAAGTAGTAACCGCAATTATCAAAGATGAGTTATCTTATGATCGCATTGTGGCTAAATGTTATTTGCCTGATGGAACTGATCTAGCAGGTGCTCTGGTAAAGCAAGGTTTGGCACTCGATTGGCCGAAATTTTCATCTGGGGAATACCGTCACCTTGAACCGCCAGACGCACGATCAAAATTGTGGAGAGCAAATGCCCGTCAGCGCGGCAGGTCTAGCAATTTGTGATAGTCGGTTAACGTGAACAACCGCCCTCTACACGATATGCGCCACCGCTAAATTTTGGCCAGTCCATGTATGTCCAGAGCAAACCAGCACTTCGGCTAGGTCTCTGCCCTGAATGAAATATTGTTCGACCACTCGATCCCGATTTGTGCGTTTTGAATGCCCATCACAGACAGTCCCTTCACTGACTGGTACACAGCGTAAAGCCTTTCCCTTTGTGAGTTGTGACAGATATGCAGCTGCACGTTTCCTGCGTTTGTATTTCTTTCAGGCGGTCGATGCGCAACTCGCCGTTTTCGTGCATGGGTTGAAGCGTTCGCTGCTTGATCTGTAATGCGATGTGCACTACGATTCAAGAGGGAAGGAGGCCCAAAATGCTGGATCTGAATGTGACTGGCCTGAGCAGCGAGAAGCATACACGCACCACCCAGGTGCGGCATGGATAGCCTGGCCGCCCTGATTGAGCGCGCCGCTGTGGCTCTTGGGGTCGATAAATCGGTGTTTCTACGCAATGCGATTGCCAAGGAAGCACAACGGGTCATCAAGGACAGCTCGCGCCATGTACTGACGGCCGACGACGCCAGACTGTTCTCAACGGCCCTTGACACGCCAGCACCGACGCCGATCCTGACAGACGAACACCGCACGGCGCTGGCAGCGACTGTTGAGGCGGGGCCAAAGCCCGATATGGACGGCATCGGACGCCGCCTATGGATCAGGTCCAAGGCTGGATTGGCTGGTGAGACGCGACATCAAACCCCACATCCCAGGGCTCGACCAGGCTAGTCGCAAGGATGGCACAGGGTCTTGTGCTGATTTCGAATGGGACGCTGAGAACAACCAATAGCTCTGTCCGGAAGGCGAAGCGCTAAAGCAGTTGCGCCGGAACTGTTCCGATCCGAACCGCGGTCCGACGGGCAAGGGCGTCGCGAAGTATCAGGCGCTGAAGCACACCTGTCAGGCCTGCCCATCAAAGATAAAAGGCTGCCCGAAAGCAGAGGCCCGCAAGATCGCCCGTGAAGAACATGAAGAGGCCCGCCAAGTCGCCCGCCAAGTCGCCCGCGAAATAGCCAAGACCCGCCAATACGACATCTCGATGAAACTCGGAAAGAAGGTCGAGAGGCTCTTTGCCCACCTCAAACGCCTCCTCGGCCTCGGCAGATTGCGATTACCCGGCCCCTGCGGCGCAAATGATGAATTCCTGCGCGCCGCAACCGCCCAAAACCTCCGCAAATCAGCAAAGAGCTTTCCTGCACCGCAGCAAACGCAAAAAGCCTGATCAGAAAGGCGCTCGCGCACTCATTCCAAAACCACTTTCCGCACCCGCAACACTGTGTTCTTCCACAGAATCAGCCCTACGCGTTCAAACCGGCTCCCCTATAAACGGTCTCAACAAACACGGCGGGCGACAGGACGGCTCGCGAGGAAATTAGGAGAGATCAAATGTTCAAGAAGACAGCACTCGGAATCGCAGCAGCAACAGCCATCACAGTCGGCGCACTGGCCGGCACAGCCTCAACCGCTCAGGCAGGCCGCGTAAATTGGGGTTTCTCATTCGGTAACGGCGACGTCAGCGTCGGCTTTGGCACTGGCGGCGGCTGGGGTGGAACCCCTTGCCGCAAGTACCACCGGAATTGGAAGAAATCTTTCTCCTGGGCCAAGAAGCAGTACTGGAAGAACCGCTACTACGATTGCCTCGACTACTACCCATAAGAAAAACAATTCAAAAACAAGAACCTGAAAACAGGCCCACCTCAAACCCCCGGCAAGCATCCGCTTCCGGGGGCTTTTGTGTTCCGGGGCTCATAATATAGATGTTTCAAATTTAGATATTTTAAAATTGAAATAGTTTTCGACTCATGCTATCATGCACCCATCGGAGTCATGTGATATGAAAATCGCCTGTCTGGGCGGCGGTCCCGCCGGTCTCTATTTCGCCATCAGCATGAAATTGCGTGATGCCACGCACGAGGTGACCGTCTTCGAGCGTAACAGGTCCGATGACACTTTTGGCTGGGGGGTAGTTCTCTCAGATGAAACCTTGAACAATCTGGCAGACAATGACGCACAGAGCGCCGAAACCATCCGCAAGCATTTTTCTTACTGGGATGACATAGCGGTCCACCACAAGGGCACCCGAACCGTTTCCACCGGCCATGGTTTTTGCGGTATTGGTCGCAAGCAACTGCTTCTTCTTCTTCAGGAACGCGCTCTGGAGCTCGGAGTTCAGTTGAAATTCGAGGCGGAGATTGAAAGTGTTTCGGAATACGCAAAAACTTACGATCTGGTCCTGGCCGCCGATGGATTGAATTCCAGAACCCGTTCTGAGTTCGCAGATCACTTCAAGCCCAATGTGGATGTGCGCAAGTGCAAATTCGTCTGGCTCGGCACTCATCAGAAATTTGAAGACGCCTTCACCTTCATTTTCGAGGAAACCGAAAAGGGCTGGATGTGGGTGCACGCCTATCAGTTCGATGAAGACACAGCCACGTTCATCATTGAATGCACCGAAGAGACCTACGCGAACTACGGCTTTGCCGATCTCTCACAGGAAGAATCCATCGCGATCTGCGAAAAGGTCTTCGCCAAATATCTGGATGGTCATTCTCTGATGACCAACGCCAGCCATATTCGCGGGTCTGCTTGGCTAAACTTCCCACGTGTGCTCTGCGAACGCTGGTCTCACGAAAACATCGTGCTGATGGGGGATGCAGCTGCGACTGCACATTTCTCAATTGGCTCAGGCACCAAACTCGCCTTGGAAAGTGCAATTGCGCTGACGGATTACCTGCACGAAGAGCGCGATATGGCGGCGGCCTTCCAGAAATATGAGGACGCCCGGCGGCTCAAGGTCTTGCGGCTGCAGTCGGCCGCTCGCAATTCCCTGGAATGGTTCGAGGACGTGGAGCGCTATCTTCATCTCGATCCGGTCCAGTTCAATTATTCCCTGCTTACACGCTCCCAACGCATAAGCCACGAGAACCTGCGCCTCCGGGATGCGTCTTGGCTGGGCGGCGCGGAGGAATGGTTTCAGGCCCAGGCAGGCGCGCCGGCACAGACGCTGCGTGCGCCAATGTTTGCACCGTTCAAACTTCGCGGGATGGAGCTGAAGAACCGGGTCGTTGTTTCTCCCATGGCCCAGTACAAGGCCGAAGATGGCTGCCCTGCGGACTGGCATCTCGTCCACTATGGAGAGCGCGCGAAAGGTGGCGCCGGACTGGTTTTTACCGAGATGACCTGTGTCAGCCCCGAAGGCCGGATCACACCGGGGTGTCCCGGCTTTTATGCCGCAGAGCACGAATTGGCTTGGAAACGCATTGTCGATTTTGTGCACACCGAAACCGAAGCGAAGATCTGCGCCCAGATCGGGCATTCCGGCCCGAAAGGCTCAACCCAGGTTGGCTGGGAAGAGATGGATGCCCCTATGCCAGCCGGAAACTGGTCTTTGCTGGCAGCATCGGAGGTTCCTTGGTCTCAAAAAAATCAGACCCCAAAAGCGATGGACCGGCACGACATGGATCTGGTGAGAGACCAGTTCGTGGCATCGGCAGAGATGGCAGAATGGGCCGACTTTGACATGCTGGAGCTCCATTATGCTCATGGGTATTTGTTGTCGTCTTTCATCACGCCTCTGACCAACAGGCGCAGCGACGAATATGGCGGCGCACTTGAGAACCGCATGCGCTTTCCCCTGGAGATCTTCCACGGCGTCCGCGCCGCCTGGCCGGAGCAAAAACCCATATCGGTGCGCATCTCCGCAAATGACTGGGTCGACGAGGGCGTGACACCTGAAGAGGCTGTCGAAATCGCGGACCTGTTGCAGGACGCAGGGGTTGATATTTGCGATGTCTCCGCCGGCCAGACTTCCAAGCGCGCCGAGCCTGTTTACGGCCGCATGTTCCAGACACCGTTTTCCGACCGGATCAGGAATGAAACTGGAATGGCCACTATGGCGGTGGGCAACATTTATGAGCCTGACCATGTGAACTCCATCCTCATGGCTGGCCGGGCGGATCTGGTTTGTCTTGCCCGCCCTCACCTGGTGGACCCGTATTGGACTTTGCATGCGGCAGCCGCGAGTGGAGATACTGGTGTCACTTGGCCTGCGCCCTACCATGCCGGCCGGGACCAGCTTTACCGCCTCGCCAAACGCGGCGAAAGTGTTGTGGTGAAGGTGTAAGGCGATGACGGATCTGACAGGCAAGACAGCGCTTGTAACAGGTGGCGGAACCGGCATTGGTGCCGCCATCGCATCGCTGCTAGCGGATGCAGGGGCAATGGTAACCATTTGCGGCCGGCGCGCAGAGCCCCTCGAAGGCTTGAGCTCCAGCCACGCCAACATCAGCCACGCGATTGCGTATGTCACCTCTGAGCAATCGATTGAGACCCTGTTTGTGGATCATGGCCCATTTGACATCGTCGTCGCCAATGCGGGCGCGGCGGAAAGCACGCCTATCAGCCGAACCGGTCTCAACCAATGGCAGCGCATGATCGACGTCAATCTCACAGGTTGCTTCCTGACGCTGCGGGCAGGCGCGTCCGGGCTGTCCGGCAAACCCTGGGGCCGGCTCATCACGATTGCCTCCACCGCTGGCATGAAAGGCTATGGCTATGTGTCGCCTTATTGCGCCGCCAAGCACGGGGTCATAGGCCTGACCCGCGCACTTGCAGTTGAGCTGGCCGGCAGCGGCACAACCGTCAACGCGGTCTGCCCAGGCTTTACGGAAACTCCGTTGCTCGACGAAAGCATCGACAACATCGTCTCCAAAACCGGGAAGGACGAAGCGGATGTCCGCACCGCGCTCGCCCGCACAAATCCGCTTGGCCGGTTCATCACTCCGGACGAAGTAGCAAGCGCTGTTCTCTGGCTCGTGGGTCCGGGGTCTGATGCCATGAACGGTCAGGCATTATCTGTTTCAGGAGGAGAGACCTGGTGAGTGAAATGGCTCCGTCAAATGACAGCAATGCCAGACTGCTGCTCTGGATCCGATTGCTGCGCTCGTCCCGTACCATCGAGAACGAGTTGCGCGAGCGATTGCGCACGGAGTTTGGCGTGACGTTGCCACGCTTCGACGTGATGGCGGCCCTGCACCGGAGAGCCGATGGCATGTTGATGTCCGAGTTGTCTCGCTTTCTCATGGTGTCCAACGGAAATGTCACCGGCATCATTGATCGTCTGGTGGCCGACGAACAGGTGGTGAGAGCGCAGCGCGAAGGAGACCGGCGGACGTCAATCGTCAAACTGACGGAAAAGGGACGAGCCAACTTTGAACAGATGGCTGCTGCCCATGAGCAGTGGGTGGACGAATTGTTCGGCGGCCTTTCAGCCTCTGACGTTTCCAGAATGACTACTCTCTTGCAAACTTTCACCGAACAGAGGAGCGCGCGCTGATGGCAGCGATGGCGGGTCACCAACCGCAACATTTCAACTGGTGCATGCAGGGCGCGGTCGCCGTCATTTCGCTCAACCGGCCGGATCGCAAGAACCCGCTGACATTCGAGAGCTATAATGAGCTCCGCGACACGTTCCGCGCCCTGGTTTATGCAGATGACGTGCACGACATTATCGGACCGCTTGTGGCCATGGACATGAAGGATCTGCTCGCCTTCACGCGCATGACCGGCGATTTGGTGAAGGCCATGATCAATTGCGGCAAGCCGGTCATTTCAGCTGTCGATGGCATCTGTGTTGGGGCCGCTCAATGAGCGCGGAGGAAGGCCATGCCTGGGGATTTTTCAGCCAACTGATCGCGGCAGATGATCTGGAAGCCAAGGCGCTCACTTATGTTGAACGGCTTGCCGCTGGGCCCACCTTTGCCCATGGCATCACCAAGACCCAGCTCAACCAGGAATGGTCCATGAGCCTGGAGCAGGCGATTGAGGCCGAGGCGCAGGCCATCTGCATGCAAACCACGGATTTTGAGCGGGCGTACAAGACGTTCGTTGCCAAGGAAAAATCGGTTTTCGAGGGGAACTGATGGCGGACAAGAGCTTCCTCAACTGGCTATTTCTGGATGACCGATACGTTGCGCTTCATTCTGAGTTGGAAGCGTGGTGCGAGAAACATTTGCCCGTCAATCATGGCGACGTGGATCAGGCCTGCAGGGATCTGGTTGCAAAGCTGGGAGCCGATGGTTGGCTGCAACATAATGCTGTTGATCCAGAAAACGATGCTGCCCTAGGTGTCAGAACCCTCTGCCTTATCCGGGAAGCGTTGGCCCGCTATGATGGTCTGGCGGACTTTGCGCTCTCCAAACCAAAGTTCGGATCAGACGTTGCCAATCTCGAAACCATGGCCGATCGCTCCAGCAATGGCTATGTCCTGAACGGTGAGAAGATCTGGAGCTCAAACGGCAGCATCGCTGGGCTTTATGTGATCTTTGCCCGCACCGGTGAAGCGGGCGCAAAGGGTTTGAGCGCTTTTATTGTTCCTGCCGAGACAGATGGCTTCGAAGTTGTTGAACGGCTTGAAACGATCGCGCCGTATCCGTTGGCCCGTTTGCGTTTCACCGATATGAAGCTGCCCGCTGATGCCATGATCGGCCAGCCCGGCGAAGATTTCAAAATTGCCATGTCAGTGCTCGACGTGTTCCGCTCAACAGTCGGTGCAGCCGCTCTCGGTTTTGCTCGTCGTGCGTTGGATGAGAGTCTAACCCGTTGGAAGGAAAGCGAATTGTTCGGCACTCCGTTGGCTGAACTGCAGATGGTGCAGGGTCATCTGGCGGACATGGCGCTCAGTGTTGATGCGGCGGCCTTGCTCATTTACCGCGCGGCCTGGACAAAAGATTCCGGTGCGGCGCGGGTGAGTCGAAAAGCGGCCATGGCCAAACTGTTCGCCACGGATCAAGCCCAGGATGTGATTGACTGGGCCGTTCAAATTCACGGCGGGGATGGCGTCCGCAAAGGCCACATCGTCGAAAGCCTCTACAGGGAAATTCGCGCGCCTCGGATTTACGAAGGCGCCTCAGACGTGCAGCGCACCATCATTGCCAGACAGGCTCTTGCAGGAGGATAGGATGCTTGGACCCACCGCTCATACCGACACATTTGCCAGAGACAATCTGCCCTCGGCAGATCAGCAGCCGGACTTCCTGCTGGAACACTATGCGTACCCTGATCATCTGAACGCCGCCGTGGAGCTAACGGACAAGATGGTGGATGAGGGCTACGGGGATCATACAGCCCTGATTGGCAATGGGCGGCGGCGCACCTATAAGGAACTCACCGACTGGACCAACCGTATGGCCCATGCGCTGGTTGAAGACTACGGCGTTGAGCCCGGTAACCGGGTCCTGATCCGCTCTGCCAACAACCCGGCAATGGTTGCCTGCTGGCTGGCCGCCACGAAAGCCGGGGCCGTTGTGGTCAACACCATGCCCATGTTGCGCGCCGGTGAACTGACGAAGATCGTCGACAAGGCTGAAATCAGCCTAGCGCTCTGCGACACCCGGTTGATGGATGAATTGGTTCTGTGCGCCAAGGATAGCGATTATCTGCAAAAGGTTGTGGGTTTTGATGGCACGGCAAACCATGACGCCGAACTGGACCGGATCGCCTTGAACAAACTGGTTCGTTTCGAAGCCGTATCGACCGGCCGCGATGATGTGGCTCTGCTGGGTTTCACCTCCGGAACAACCGGCGCGCCGAAAGCCACAATGCACTTTCACCGGGACCTCATGATCATTGCGGACGGCTATGCCAAGAAGGTTTTGGGGGTTACATCGGATGACGTGTTTGTGGGCTCCCCACCGCTGGCCTTTACCTTCGGCCTTGGCGGTCTTGCGGTGTTCCCCTTACGATTCGGCGCTGCGGCGACCTTGCTGGAAGACGTCTCACCGCCCAACATGATCGAAGTCATCCAGACCTACAAAGCCACTGTCAGTTTCACCGCCCCGACCGCCTACCGGGCAATGCTGACGGCGATGGAGGAAGGCGCGGATCTGTCATCGCTCCGGTGCGCCGTGTCGGCGGGTGAAACCCTGCCTGCGCCGGTCTATGAGGACTGGCTGGCAAAAACCGGCAAGCCTATGCTCGATGGAATCGGCGCAACTGAGTTGCTGCATATCTTCATCTCAAATCGCTTTGGCGACTCAAAACCCGCTTGCACCGGCAAACCGGTGACGGGTTACGAGGCACGCATCGTGGACGATGAGATGAATGAAGTACCACGCGGCACGGTGGGCAAGCTCGCGGTGCGCGGGCCAACCGGATGTCGCTATCTGTCTGATGAACGCCAGTCTGTCTATGTGCGGGGTGGCTGGAACCTCACCGGCGATGCCTTCAGTCAGGACGAAGACGGCTATTTCCATTTTGCCGCCCGGGCTGACGATATGATCATTTCGTCGGGCTACAACATTGCCGGGCCGGAAGTTGAAGCAGCTTTGCTGGCCCACACGGATGTGGCCGAATGCGGTGTCATTGGCGCCACGGATCAAGAACGCGGACAGATCGTTGAGGCCCATGTGGTGTTGAATGAAGGCGTCGAGGCCAATGACGAAACCGCCAAGCGCCTCAAGGATCATGTCAAGGCAACAATCGCACCGTACAAGTATCCACGTTCAGTTGTGTTCATTAATGCCCTGCCGAAAACCCAGACTGGCAAGGTGCAACGGTTCAAACTCAGAGAGACAGCCCATTGACCTCTGCCCTGATCAATTCCGCTGAAGATGGTGCCCGGATAGAGCATGACGGGCGCATGGACTATTCCGACTATCTCCAACTCGGCAAAATCTTGGACGCCCAATCGCCGGTTTCAGGCGCGCATGACGAAATGCTTTTCATTGTTCAGCACCAGACCTCTGAACTCTGGATGAAACTGGCCATTCATGAAATCCGGGCCGCCCGCGAGGCGATCAGGACAGACTCCCTGCAGGCAGCCTTCAAGATGCTGAGCCGTGTTGCCCGCATCTTCGAGCAATTGAACAATGCTTGGGATGTTCTGCGCACGGTGACGCCGAGCGAGTACACCCAATTCCGCGAAGAGCTCGGCCAATCCTCGGGCTTCCAGTCCTGGCAGTACCGGAAGATCGAGTTTCTGGCGGGCAACAAGAACGAGTCGCTCTTACGACCACATACCCACAACGCTGAAACGTCGAATCGCCTTAACGCAACCCTCGACGAACCAAGCCTGTATGATGAGGCTCTGCTGCTCGTGCACCGGGAAGGGCTCCCGCTTCCTGCAGCCGACATAGACCGGGACTGGCGCCAACCGCGCGCAGAAAGCGAAGCCGTGCTGGCCGCCTGGCAATCGGTCTACGAAGATCCGGAGCGCTATTGGACACTCTATAATTATAATCTGGCGGAAAAGCTACTGACTTTGATGACTATTTCCGCCGCTGGCGCTTCAAGCATGTAACCACTGTGGAACGCATTATCGGTCTGAAACGCGGCACCGGCGGCACATCAGGTGTCTCCTATCTAAGGCGTATGCTGGACGTGGTGCTTTTCCCCGAACTCTGGAAAGTGAGAACAAAATTATGAGCCTGACCTTTCTGCAGCCCGACGGCTGGAAACCCGCCAAAGGGTATGCCAACGGCATTCTGGCCGAGGGCCGGATCGTCGTGACAGGCGGCCAGATCGGATGGAACGGAAACCAGGAGTTCGAAACCGACGACTTTGCCGGCCAGGCGGAACAGACGCTCCGCAACATCGTTGAAATCCTTGCCGAGGCCGGCGGGCGGCCAGAGCACATTGTCCGACTGACCTGGTATGTGACCGACAAGCAGGAATATCTTTCCTGCCAGGAGGAGCTGGGCGCGGCCTACAAGTGGGTGATGGGCCGGCACTTGCCGGCCATGGCTCTGGTGCAGGTGGTGGCCCTGGTTGAAGACCGCGCCAAGGTGGAGATTGAGGCCACCGCCGTTTTGCCCTATACCTGACAAAGGCAAACACCATCCAGAAACCTGCAAAGGCAAGCACGGTGGCCGCCGGAATGGTGCAGATCTGAACAACAGCCTCCCAGCCCTTGATGGATCCCGTATAGGTCTGAAACGGGCTGCGCAGGAAATATGACCAGGAGACAGTGTCCTTCATGTCAATCTTGCCTGTGCGCAACATCCACCTTGGGCGAAAATATGAGTGTGAGATTTCCCAATATCTTCCGCTTACAATCCGATTTCGACCGTCGACCGAAAGGGCATTTGCAGCGCATCACGCCTGTATCCCGGTGGGTGCCAAGTATCAGATTTGAATCCACTAGGTTAAACGAGCTGGTTCCCGCTCACGGTCAGGTTTGGCGGCGGTAATGTGCCGGGGATTGACAGGTCTTCCGTTGCTACTTTTTCCCAGTTCATGCCGAAGACGCCGCCTCTTTTGGCCCCTGAAATAATATTTTTGCGATGACCGCCTTGCCGGCACCATCGGTAGTGGACGCCTCAAGGCCCATATTGCAGTCCCTGATCATGTTGCCGGTGGCAATCGTATTCTGCAAGTGCTCGCCCCAGCTCATACCGATACCTGCGCCGAAACGTTTTCGATCACGTTGCCGGTGACAGCAGTGTCTCCATCCACACCAATACCCGCGCCCGATGTATCGTTCACACGGGTGCGGGTGATGTTCCGGACAAGGTTATCCGAGCACGCAGCGAGACGGCCACCCACATTAAGATTGGTGATGGCAATGCCCTGGGCAGCCAGATCGACAATGTTGTTGTTCACAACAGCGCCTTCAAACCCGAATTCCACATAGATACCAGTTTCGCCCAGGTCTGAACAATTGTTCCCGGCGATCTGCACATTGTCGCCAGCATTGCAGCGCACGGCAGAAAAGGCGCATTCGGAAATCGTGTTGTTGGCAGCCATCACATTTGCGGCGCGATAGATGTTGATTCCATTGCCGTTCTGGCCTGACCCGCCATCCAGCGCACCGATCCGGCGGATCCGGTTCTGATTGACGATGCTGCCGTCAGCCTGCTTCTTCGATTGCCAGATCAGAATGCCGTTGTTCTGGCAATCTTCCACGAGGTTCTCCGTGATCGTCAGACCGTTGGAATCGATCGAAAACAAACCTGCGTTGCGGTTGTGGGAAAATGTGCTGGCCGTGATCGCGCTGCCACATTTGCTGAGCGACAGACCATTCCGTCTCGACCCGGTGAACGTACAGCGCTCGACGCGAAGGGATTTCACTTCCCTGGCCGTCATCAACCCTGGCGCGTTTTTCGCAATTGGCGCAGCCTTGTTTCCATCAAAACCAACGCCGTCGATGGACACCGAGCCAACACCTTCAATGTGCAGAAGTACACCAATGCCTGTCGCGATCAGATTGGTCTGCCCCGCCACGCCAATAAGCTGGATATCGCCCGTGATGCGAAGAGATTTTGTGAGGATCGTTCCACCTGGCAGCAACAAGGGCCGCTTCTCCCGGATTGCTGTATCGATTGCCTTCTGGAGTGCGCGGGTCTGGGTCTTTGCAAGGCCGGATCTGATACCGAAATCAGCCGCATCCAGCAGAGTTTGCGAGCCAGCCTTTGCCTCAGCCGTGCTCGTGGCGGCCATTGCAGCGCCAAGTCCTGCGGTACCGGCCATGAAGAGACGTCGTGACGTGTCCATAAGAAGTGCTCCAGATCATGGGTTCGATCTGAAATGAGCAAGAAATGTGTCTACTGGGCAGCACTCACGAGGGATACAAGCTCACGAACGGCCAGAACCGGCGTCAATGCGCCGTTCGACACTCTTTCCTCAAGTTGCGGGAGCTGCATCTTCACCTGCTCATTGCGCAGGAAATCGGCCATCAGCCGTTCCTCAAGCATGGCCCACATCCAGCGCACCAGTTGCCCCTGGCGGCGCTGATCAAACTCGCCCGTTTCAGAGAGTTTTTCCCGGTGCTCCTGCACGGTCTCCCAAAGCTTGTCCAAACCCTGTTTAGCCAGTCCCGAGATCGTCAACACGGGCGGCGCCCAGTTGGGGCTTTGCGGCATGAGGATATTGAATGCAGCGCGATACTCTGACGCTGCCGCATTGGCACGGCCCGCATTATCGCCGTCGGCTTTGTTCACGGCGATCATGTCGGCAATTTCCAGAACGCCCTTCTTGATGCCCTGCAACTCGTCGCCTGCGCCGGGCAGCATCAGCACGAGGAAAAAATCAACCATATCTGCCACCACGGTCTCTGACTGGCCGATGCCGACGGTCTCCACAATCACAATGTCGAACCCGGCGGCCTCACAGAGCAACATGGTTTCGCGCGTACGCCGCGTCACGCCGCCGAGCGTATTGCCGGTAGGGGATGGCCGGATGAATGCGTTCGGATCTACAGACAGGCCGCTCATGCGGGTCTTGTCACCAAGAATGGATCCGCCCGTGCGCTGACTGGTGGGGTCGACCGCAAGAACAGCAACCTTGTGCCCCGCCTTCGTTAGATTGCAGCCAAGTGTATCAATGGTCGTCGACTTGCCGACACCGGGCACACCGGTAATCCCCACCCGGTTTGCCTTGCCGGTGTGCGGCATCAGTTCGAGCAGCAATTGCTGGGCCTGATCTTCGTGGTCGGCGCGCTTGCTCTCAACAAGCGTGATAGCCCGACCGAGCGCTGCCCGTTCGCCGCACCTGACCCCGTCGGCAAGTTTTGCGAGAAATTCATCCATGGCAGTTGTTATTGCCCTTTTGCAGCCATCGCAGCGAGACGCGATTCCAATGTGCCCACATGAAGCTCCAGTTTGTGACCGTCTGGATCGAGAAAGTAGAAACTGTCGCCGGTACAAAGGCATCAAACGGGCCTGCCGCAAATGACCTAACGGCATAGGGGCCATACCACATACGAAGCCCGGCAACCTTGCCCTTCTGATCAGACGGCTCGAGTGTAGACACCTGGAACTTGCCTTCAACACCGTTGCTGACCCATTCGTCTTTGAAACCTTCAACAGGCTTTTCCATTCGCTCCGCCTTCTGGCGCAGAATGTCCTTGATCACATAGGTCCGTATGGTCTTGCGCGCCTTGGCCTCTGCTTCTTCTCCATTAAACAGGGAGCTCAGTTTGATGATCCGTCTGTGTTTCCGGTCAAAGGCGAGGCTCTCATAGAACGTATTGCCGTGCGCACCGCCAGTGTACATCCAGTTGGTGTTGATCAGACTGATGAAACGGGCGTGTTCCAGTTCAACCGACCATTTGGTACTCAGGCTGTAGGTGCGGAACGGGTACTGACCCTCAGCTTCTTTTTGGGCAATTCTGGCATCGGCCTTGAACTGGTCCATATACATCATGGCGTCGGCGCGGATCTTGGCAGCCAATATGGCTTCACTGTCAGGCAATTCCGGCAAAGTCGTCTCTATCTCTCATAGGCTTCGCTTTTTTCAACAATATCAGGCTTCTCTTCCGCGCTCAGCGGCGTGGTAAGCGCTATAAAGCATAATAGCGCTTCATTCCGTAGCATCAGCATAGCCTCGCGCTGTAGAGAGTTGTTTGATGAGATCCTGCGCGGCGGTGCTGATGACAGTTCCCGGCGGGAAGATTGCTGCGGCACCAGCCTCTTTCAGGGCATCGAAATCCTGCGGAGGGATCACACCGCCAACAACAATCATGATTTCTTCGCGGTCAAGTTCTGCAAGCGCGCCTCGAAGGTCCGGCACCAGTGCCAAATGCCCAGCGGCAAGGGAAGACACACCAATAATGTGCACATCGTTCTCGACAGCCTGCCTTGCCACCTCCTCGGGTGTGGAGAAGAGCGGTCCGATATCCACGTCAAAGCCAATGTCCGCAAAGGCAGTTGCAATGACCTTCTGTCCCCGGTCGTGACCGTCCTGGCCCATCTTGGCAATCAGGATGCGCGGCTGCCGGCCATCTGCATCCTCGAAGGCATCAACCATCTTGCGGGTCTCTTCAACGGCCCCTGACATCTTGCCTGCCTCCTTGCGATATACACCCTGGATCGATCGGATCTCGGCCACATGACGGCCCCATGATTTCTCCATGGCATCGGAAATTTCGCCAACAGTTGCTTTCGCCCGCGCGGCATCCACCGCTGCGGCAAGCAAGTTGCCATTACCGGTTGCCGCCACCTTCACCAGCGCGTCCAGTATGGCTTGCGTTTCGGCCTCATTTCGCTCAGCCTTTAGGCGCTTGAGCTTTGCGTCCTGCTCGGCACGCACCTTCGCGTTCTCGACCTTGAGGACCTCAATATTATCGGGCTCGTCCACCTGGTACTTGTTTACACCCACAACGGTTTGCGCCCCTGAATCGATCCGAGCTTGCGTCCGGGCTGCGGCTTCTTCGATGCGCAGCTTGGGAATGCCGGCTTCGATGGCCCTGGCCATACCGCCCAACTCTTCCACTTCCTGAATGTGTGCCCAGGTCTTGTTGGCAAGATCCTGGGTCAGGCGTTCCACGTAGTAGCTGCCGCCCCAGGGATCAATTGTCCGGCAAGTGCCGGTTTCTGCCTGCAGGAACAACTGGGTGTTGCGGGCAATGCGCGCAGAAAAGTCCGTAGGCAGGGCCAGCGCCTCGTCCAGCGCATTGGTGTGCAGGGACTGCGTATGGCCTTGCGTTGCCGCCATGGCTTCAATGCAGGTCCGCGTCACATTGTTGAACACATCCTGCGCCGTTAGCGACCAGCCGGACGTCTGGCAATGGGTGCGCAGCGAAAGGGACTTATCCGACTTCGGATCAAACGGCTTGATCAACTTAGCCCAGAGCAGACGGGCGGCCCGCATCTTGGCGATCTCCATGAAGACGTTCATGCCAATCGCCCAGAAGAACGACAGGCGCGGGGCGAAGGCATCGATATCGAGACCCGCAGCCATCCCGGCGCGGGCATATTCAACACCGTCTGCCAGCGTATAGGCCAGTTCCAGATCCGCCGTCGCGCCTGCTTCCTGCATGTGATAGCCGGAGATCGAGATCGAATTGAACTTCGGCATGTTGCGGGACGTATAACCGAAAATATCGGATACAATGCGCATGGAAGGTGCAGGCGGGTAGATATAGGTGTTCCGGACCATGAACTCCTTGAGGATGTCATTCTGGATGGTTCCGGTCAGTTTCTCCGGTGCCACGCCCTGCTCCTCGGCCGCCACGATATAAAGCGCCAGCACGGGCAGAACCGCACCGTTCATCGTCATCGATACACTCATCTGATCGAGCGGAATGCCGTCAAACAGGGTGCGCATATCATAGATGGAATCGATGGCAACGCCGGCCATGCCTACATCGCCAATCACGCGTGGATGGTCGGAATCATAACCGCGATGGGTCGCCAGATCGAAGGCAATGGACAGCCCCTTCTGCCCGGCCTTCAAATTGCGGTGGTAGAAGGCGTTGGAATCCTCAGCCGTGGAGAAGCCGGAATATTGCCGGATCGTCCAGGGCCGGGTGGTGTACATCGTCGGATAAGGCCCCCGCAGGAAGGGGGCAATGCCAGGCCAGGCTCCGACAAAATCCAGATCGGCTGTATCGGCCGGTCCATAGGCTGACTTTACCGCAATCCCTTCCGGTGTCTCCCAGGCCTCTCTGGCGGCCGGCTGCGAACCCGGTCCAGCGGAGAAATCGATTTTCGTGAAATCAGGTAATGAGGTCATGACGAAACTCCCAGGAGTTTGTGGGCATCCTGCAATACAGTCAGTATATCACATCCAGCGTAGACAAAGGACCCGACACCGGCAGCGCTCAAATCATCATGCGGCCGGCCAGCAAGATAAATGCGCTCTGCGCCGGCCTTTTTCAGCGCCTGGGCCGCGCCGGCTGCCATTTCTCCGTAGATGGCATCACTTGAGCAGATTGCCACGATCTTGGCACCGCTAGCTTTGAAACTGGTGACGGCATCTTCAATGCTCTCAAAACCATCATTCTGGGCAGCTTCGATGCCGCCGCTTTCGAACAGGTTTCCGGCCCAGGTGGCGCGCACGGTAAAATCTGCTGGCGTCCCCAGATTGGCGAGAAAAATGGCCGAACGCTTGGACTGAGCGTCTGAAGCATCTCTGAGAACCTCGAATGGTTCAGACAGACGGAATGGGGCAAGCCCATTGTCATCAGAAGAAATCTGTTCCAGCGGGGCCAACACGTCCGCCGGTGCTTCGTCCAGATGAGGAAACTCCGATACGCCCGTCAGCGTATTCTTGCGGCGGGCAATGTTGCGCAGGCGTTGTGCCTTTGTTTCGGAGATCTGCTTTTGCAGGGTTCCGGAGTCTAGTGCTGCTTCGAGCCCACCGACAGCTTCGATCGCCTGAAACTGTTTCCAGGCTTCACCGGCCAGTTCGAGGGTGGTTTCGTCCATAAATCCGGAACCCGCGGCAGGGTCCTGCACGTGGCCAAGCCGGCACTCCTCAGAGAGAACCAGCTGGACATTGCGCGCCATGCGCCGACCGAAGCGGTCGGGCAGGCCAACGGCGCTGGTGAACGGCAGAACGGTCAGGCTGTCGGCGCCGCCGGTCGCCGCAGCAAACGTAGCTGCTGTGGCGCGCAGCAGGTTCACGTGGGGGTCGCGTTTGCTCATCATCCGCCAGCTGGATTCTGCGTGCAGTTTAAGCGGCGCAGGTTCAAGCCCTGAGGCCTCCTGCACCCGGTTCCACAGCAGCCGTGCCGCGCGCAATTTGGCGGCAGACAGGAACATATCCGCATCGGTTGTTAGCACCATGGAGATGCGGCTCATTGCCGATTTGAGATCAAGACCGCCCGTTTCGAGCTGGCGCAATCCGGCGACAGCGGATGCCAATGCAGCAGCCAGTTCCTGTGCCTCGGACGCCCCCGCATTGTGATAGATCCGGCCATTCGCTTGATAGCCACCGAGCGTCAGATCTGCAGCCGCAACATCAATTCCGTGCTTTTCGTACAGTTTAATGAGCTCGGCGCTGGCTGCTTCTGAGTGCGATCCTGCGTCCAGACGCAATGGAATCATCTCCAGATAGATACCCTCAAGCAGCCGTTCAAAGTCATCAATCGTGCTGGCCTTCACACCAAACCCGCTCGGACCTCCGTGTCCGTCAATAACGATGGTCAGCCCACTCGCCCCAGCTTCCAGATCCCGCAGCGCCTGCGCGTTTGCGTCGGTCACATCAGGCATGTCTACACGTTGCAGGATCGCCCAGCCCGACTCTGCCTTGGCGGGAATAGCGACGCCTTCGCTCTGCCCGTAAACGGGTTGAAGTTTCAAACCATCGTAAGTGGTTGAAACAAGTCTCTTCTCGAAGTCAGCCCCTTTGAGCGTGTCTTCAGCGAGCTTGCGCCACTCATCATAAGAGGGCGCTTTGAAATTCTCGGCAAGCGCAAGGTCAGTCATAGGGCAAATGGATCATATATTATATTGCAGTGCAACATTGTTATAGCGCAGCGAACAAGGCCTGCAAATCCGGCCTTTCGCCCGACGCCAGAGGTCGCGTGTCAGAGATAGTCGCTGATATCTGGAATGTTGCTGACAGCTTGGCGCACCAGATCTTCGCCGCCTTCTGCCTTGGCATGCTCAAGCAAACCTGTCCCGATGCCCTTGATCTGGTCCATCGAAAGACCTTCAGATTGCAGCGAACCCAACAGTTTCATGGCGTCACCAGTGCCGCCGCCCATCAAACCGCCCAGCATGCCGGCCATTCCTCCGCCACCGCCGCTGTCGCCGAACTGGTCAGCCAGATCGCTGGCCCCGGGCATCTTGTCAAACAGTTCAGTCATCGTTGTGCCGTCGCCCTGCTTTTGCAGCAGACCAAGAACCATCCCCACGGCCTTTTGCACCAAGGCTTCATCAATACTGAACTTGGCCGCAAGGGCGCTGATCACCTGATCCATCATATTCTCCATAAAAGTCCGCTCTATCTGCGATTGCAGAGGAGCAGTGCGATTGCTTCTGGCGGCGATATATAGCAAATTGCGCCGCAACATGAACCTTCCCTTTTTGATGTGACAGGCAAATATTTCCATGATAGGCGAATCTCAGGTGTTTCTCGGCACCGCCGAAGAAAAACAGTTTCTGAACCTTAAGCTGGCCAACTGCCATGACCTGATCACCGGTGCCACAGGCACAGGTAAAACCGTCACTTTGCAGATCCTGGCGGAAGCCCAGGAAGGCACCCTCAACATCGCTTTCCGGATCGCCGATGAGGAAGGGCTTGCGGGCATTGCTCATCGAAATCGGCTAGCGGACCAAGGAAATCCGCACTGAATACGGTACCGTCTCCAAACAATCCATCGGTGCGATCCAGCGCCGCCTGCTGGTTCTGGAAGAACACAGGACGCTGAATCCTTCTTTGGGGAACCGGCGCTCGAGATTGAAGGCCTGATGCGCAAAACCTGGGACGGGCGCGGTTATATCAACGTGCTGGCCTCCGACAAACTGATGCTGTCTCCGCAGCTCTACGCAACCTTCCTGTTGTGGCTGCTCTCGGAACTGTTCGAGGAGCTGCCTGAAGTTGGTAACCCGGACAAACCAAAGCTCGTCTTCTTTTTCGATGAGGCGCATCTCTTGTTCGACGACGCGCCCCGAAGGCGCTGATCAGAAAAGTGGAGCAGGTGGTGCGTCTGATCCGCTCAAAGGGCGTTGGTGTGTACTTCATGACCCAGAGAGCCCGCTTGATGTGCCGGACACGGTGCTTTCCCAACTCGGCAACCGCATCCAGCATGCCTTGCACGCCTACACCCCGCGCGAGCAGCAGGCTGTAAAGACGGCCGCATCTACGTTCCGGCAGAACCCGGATATCGACATGGGAACCGCGATCACCCAGCTTGGTGTTGGTGAAGCCCTGGTCTCGACGCTTGAGAAAAAGGAGGTGCCGTCCATGGTGCAGCAGACCCTGATCCACCCGCCCTCGTCACGGCTTGGCCCGGTTGAGAAGAGCGAGCGTAAGAAAGTCGTCAACAACAGCCCGGTTTATGGAATGTATGACGAGTCTGTGGATCGTGAATCCGCCTACGAAATCCTGAAAGTGCGTGCCGAGAAAAAGGCAGAAGCCGCAGCAAAGGCCGCCGAGGAGATGGCCCGGGTCAAGGAGCAGAAAGCCAAGGAGCGTTCCAAAGGCCGAAGCCGCCGGATGTTGAACACTGAACGCTTCTTCAGTTCAGCGATCCGCACGATCGGCCGCCAGTTGGGCTCCGCAATCGTCCGCGGCCTACTGGGCACTCTCAAACGGAGATAATTGAATCAGTCCCGGAAGGTGACGGTCAAGGCCCGATAGCCAGTCTTGGTGAGAACAGGTGGCAGCCGGTCAATCGCGTCTGCGATAACGTCGCTTTGGGTTCCAGTGGTCTCGGTTGACGCGTCAGCGACGGTAATCGGTTTTTCAATCCTGTCGCGAAGGATGGATCCGTCCCACACATAATCATAGCGATTGCTGCCACGGGCACGCTTCCAGAAGCGCGGCACCTCGCCCTAGCGGTGCTCTTCTGTGAGAACCTTGTCCCAACCCTTCACCCGTTTCAGCAGGTTGAGCGCGTTGCTCTGGTACATTCTGATACATCCATGAGACGCGATACGGCCTAGCTTGCGGTACTGGCCCGGTGTGGTGCCGTGAAATGCAATGCCAGACCGCCAGCCTGAGCGGTAGTGATAGTCAATATACATCACATGGACCATGCCTCGGGAATGCCAGCCGCGTGCGATGCGGCCCTTTCGTTCATCAATGGCGAAGACACCCAGAGCCGTTGGGCCTGACTTTGCATCTCCCGGCCACTTTTTACCCTTGGACACCAGCCAGCTGCAGGGCGGTATCTGGCTAGGGATATAGTTGTATTTCTTGCGGACACGCACGGAGTTCCATCAGCGCTTATCCCACATGCCGAGCTCGAACTTGCCGGTCTTCTGATTGCGCTGCAAAACCCACATGCGCTGCGCGTTGCGCTCGCGGCCGCTTGCATTCATGTAGAAGGCAATATTGTAGGGTTCATCGATCTCGCTGGGCGTGATGTAATCCTTGCTCTTGCCTTTGCGCACTTCCAGATAGTCCAGAGCGATGTTCTTGCCCGCATCCGGTTTTGCCTTGATCTGGATATCTGCGGAGACCGGCCCTGCAAGCACGGCAAGTCCTGCAGCAAACGATGCCAGCGTGGCAATTGCCTGATTCCAATCCATTAAAAAAATGCCACTCAGCAGAAGATTCTTGTTTTCCGGCAACGACGCTTGCAACAATCGTGCCCACCTGAGCGAGGCAACTTATCTATCGCTTGGCCCTTTAGCAACTCACAGCCTTATGATCGGGGCGCCATCAGGTACTCTTCAGATTGCATTTCCATCAGCCGGGACGCTGTCCGGTTGAATTCAAAGGCATGGTCACCTTCCGGGTAGATTTTCTGCGGGGCAACAGCAGCCGATGCGATCAGGCGCACCTGATTGTCGTAGAGCGCATCTATCAGGGTGACGAAACGTTTGGCTTCATTGCGCCGCGATTTGTTCAACTTGGGAATATGGTCGATCACAACCGTGTGGAAGGTCTTTGCAATTTTCAGGAAATCGCCAGGACCCAGAAGTTTCACGCACAGATCCTCAAAGCTGAAGCGGGCAACGTTTCTCGCCGCCTGGGGTACAACAAGAGTCCTCCCTGTTACTTCCAGTTCCATGGGCGGGGCCGCTTTACACTCCGTCAGATCGTGCCACATGCGTTGGACTTCTGCGTCAGCCGCTGCGCCAAGCGGGGTCACATAAACCTTGTGCCCCATCAGTCGCTCGAGCCGATAGTCGGTTTCACCGTCCAGTGAGATGACGTCCAGCTTCTGCTTCATCAATTTGATGAAGGGTAGAAAGCTCCCCCTGTTCAATCCGTGTTTGTAGAGGCCGTCCGGCTCAATGTTCGATGTGGCCACCACCACCACACCACGTTCGAACAAGGCGGTGAACAACCGGCCCAATATCATCGCATCGGTGATGTCGCTGACCTGAAACTCATCGAAACACAGGAGTGTTGCATCCGCGGCAATCTCGTCTGCCATCGGCGGGATCGGATCGTCATTCTGCTTGCGCCAATGGTGGACGCGGGCGTGCACCCCTTGCATGAACTCATGAAAATGAATGCGCGATTTCGGTTTGACCCGCGACAGCTCGTAGAACATATCCATGAGCATGGTCTTGCCGCGGCCCACATCACCATGAATGTAAAGCCCCTGAGGTGGCGTAACCTGTTTGGCAAAGCCCAGCCACTTCGCAATGCCGCCAGGTGGAGGCGCCGGCTCATAGACATCAAGCGTATCGCACAAGACATCCAGCTTCTTTGCAACCACGGCCTGGGCAATATCTGCATTCAGATCGCCACGCCGCACCTTGCTGTCATATGTATTGTAGACCCTGCCCATCGCGCGGCCTTATGGCGCGCGCGCGCGAGCAAGGCAAGGCTCAAATCTTAAGGACCGGGACCATGCAGAAGGACCGGCGCCTGTTCCCAGGCATGGCCGCTTGCCAGGACACAGGAAAACCCTTCATGCCGCCGGAATTTATCGATGGCATGAAGGTCCGGGCTCACATTCTCGGAGACAGCGACCCCGATGTCTCCGAGGAAGAGCTGGTTGCCTCGGTCAACAGCTACGAAGCTGCGGTGGCGTCGAACGGTCGAACCAAAGCCAAGGTGCCGGACTGACTTAAGAAATGGGATCCAATCTGGCGCGACAGCATCCGGCTGGGTGACAATGCAGTGCACATCTGGATTTCGATGAACGCCAAGGCGAAGAAGGTAAAGGTCAAGAACCTGCTCATTCCCCAGGGTACGGACCAACCCGTCGACGATCTGGATGAACAGACTCAATGGCTACGCGACCTTTGCAAAAAGGTCAAAGGTGTCCGGATTTTGGAAACCAACGGCCAGAAAGGCAATGAGGAGTTTCAGGCCGCAAGTGCGGTCTTTGAAGAAGTTCCGGGTCTCGGTCTTGTTCCCAGATCAAAAGAACACTTTGGCTTTTTCGACGGGATTGGGGATCCGGTGTTCGAAGAGCAGCTCACGCCGGAAGATGAAAAGAAACTCGTTATCGGACGTGGCAAGTGGATGACGCCGGAAAAAGTCTGGGAACCGCTTGTAACCGGCGAATTCCTTCTGGGCCACCCGGATGAAAGCCAAGAGCTGCCGCCCGCAGCCGTTCCGAGCGAATTTACCCGCAACGGCTCCTTCATGATCTACCGCAAACTCCATGAGAATGTGGGCAGCTTCCAGAAATAATTCGCCGACCAGGCGAAGAAATTTGCAAAGGTCATGAACATCTCGACCAAAGAGGCCGAAGTAACTCTGAAAGCCAAAGCCGTCGGGCGCTGCCGGACGGTGGCCCTCTCTCAAAGCACAGCACCTACGAAGAATGGCAGGCATTTTGCGACAGCATCGGCCTGAATGATTCCGACCCGATCAAGGCCATAAAGGCGATGATTGCCTATCGCGCCTCAAGCGACATTGCCGACTTCAAGTACGGCGACGATGTCCGCGGCTTCAAGTGTCCGGCCACGTTTCATCTTCGCTGGGTCAACACGCGGGATTATCTTGATCCTCTGAGCAAACCGGATGGAAAGAATCCCAACGCCGCTACGAGCCTGAACAAGCGGCGCAGGATCTTGCGCCGGGGACTTCCCTATGCCATCGGCTCGACCCAGCGCACCGACAAAACGGAACAGGGCGTGGCCTTCATGGTGGTTTGTGCAAACATTTTCCGCCAGTTCGAATTCGTCCAACAGCAGTGGATCCAATACAGCCTTGATTTCAATCAGGGCAATGATACCTGCCCGCTGCTCGGCAATCATTCCGTTCACAAGCGGCATCTGATCCCGTCAGATCCCAAGAGCGGCAAGCCAAGTTATGTCTGCGATAACCTGCCGCAATTCGTCGAAACCAAGGGCGGTGACTACTTCTTTATTTCCAGCATGACGGCTCTGAGAATGATTGCCATGGGAACAGTGGACCCAACCTAGAACGCGAAGGTCCAGACCAGGAAACGAAACACTCGGGGAAGGAGGCGCCAATGGCCGCCCTTGTCAATCTGTTCGCCGCGCCGCTGAGCGCGGTGTTGAACTGGCTGAACGGTTTATGGAACCTGATCAAACTGATCGGGCTCGGCCTTTCAGCTGTTTTCGGCAGCGGGGGAACCATCGGCAGCAGATTGGGAGCAGCGTTCGCGGCCGCCTCCGGACAGAGAACCGCCTTGGCCATCCTAAGAGCGTTCATCCCGAACCTTGTGCTCTCCAAACAGCTTGTCAAAGCTTACGAAAATAACGGTACCGCGATTGTGACCCGGCGCAAGGATGTGTTGAACGTGCTCGATCGCAATGACGATTTCGAAGTCGTGTACGAAACCCGCATGCGCAAAATCACGGCGGGTGAAAATTTCTTCCTCGGCATGCAACCGGGCTGGCCCTACACGCGCGACACCTCCTCCATGCGGCTTGCTGTGCGCAAAAGCGACGTGGCGGAAATTGTGCTCCTGCGCGCTGCGGAAAAAGCCAACAGTCTGATCGCCGCTTCAAACGGCAAGATCGACCTGCCACCTGACCTTTCCCTGTTGGTGCCGGCCGATATGGTGGGTCACTATTTCGGTACCCCCGGCCTGTCCCAGCAGCAGATGATTGGACCACGGTCATGTTCCAGTGCCTCTTCACCGATCTGGGCGCAGATCCGGAAGTTGAAAAGAAGGCGCTCGCTGCGGCCGAAACCGGCAGAACCTACCTTGATGAAGCCGCGGCCGAGCGCAAGAAGAACCCCACAACAACCGACGGCGTGCTGAACAGATGTCTTGCGCTCCAGGCCGCTGGCTGCTCCAGCACTGGAAGATGGACTATGACGAACACCCGCACGCGCCGATTCTCCACATCCTGGTCCTGTGGTGGTACGGCGTAGGCAAGGACGACTATCCGCTCTTCATCAAGGACGGCCAAAATATCCCGGCATAAACAAGATGTTCCCGGTACCCGATCCGCAAGCCGCATCGGAAAATCGCCTTCTGCCGGATCAGGAGATTGAAAAGGACCTCTACGACCAGGTCATCAAATTGCAGCACGATTTTCGCTACGGCATGGGCGGTGGCACCGTGAACTGGGCCTACTACCATTTTCTGCCCCGCAAGGATCTCACCTAGGACAGTTTCACCACCGGCGTGCCATGGTTTGAAACCCTGTTCCTCACGTTCGGCTACAAGATCATCGAATGGGCCATGATGAAAGGCCTGAGTTCAACAAAGAAGTGGCCCAGAAAGGCCTGGAAACCGTCTACAAGGGCTTTGACACCTGCGATGCCTTTTGGTGGATGGCAGGAAATATCTGGTCGGAGATCGGCTGACGCTTGCCGATCTGGCGTTCTCCGCATCAGGTGCGCATGGTTCTTGCGGACGGATATGGCGGTCATCTGCCAATGATCGACAAGGTGCCGCCGGACATGCAAAAGGTCATGTATGCCTTACGCGAGCACCCGACCGGCAAATACATCCAGCGCATCTACGACGATCACCGGGCAAAGCCGCCCGCGGCCAGTCACGGTGTGTAGCGGGCAGATTTCAAGCTGAGCACGCGCGGCTAAAAAACGTTAGGGACATCAGCCCGCTAGCCGCTTGCGGGCGTCTTTATACTCCGCTTCCATCCGCAACACGATCTCGCGTGCGCCGGGAATATCATCAATATTGCCCACGCCCTGGCCTGCGCTCCAGATATCCTTCCAGGCTTTGGCGGATGAGTTCGTGCGCTTGGCAAAATCCATCGCGGTTTTGTCCCTGCCCTCAAGCGCTTCAGGGTCGAGACCCGCGTTGCTGATTGAGCCCTTGAGGTAGCTACCCGGCACGCCGGAGAAATGGGAGGTGTAGGCGATATCTGCGGCCACACTGTCCACAATCATCTGTTTGTAGCCGTCCACCGCATTGGCTTCTTTCGAAGCCACAAAGCGCGTGCCGATATAAGCAAGGTCGGCGCCAATGGCTTGCGCTGCAAGGATGTCAGAACCGGAGGTCATCACACCCGACAGGATTATCGCGCCATCGAACTCGCGACGGATTTCCTTGACCAGCGCAAACGGGCTCATGGTGCCTGCATGCCCGCCAGCCCCGGCGCACACGGCGATGATACCGTCCACCCCCTGTTCTATGGCCTTGCGGGCATGGCGCAGATTGATCACATCGTGGAACACCATGCCGCCGTAGGCTTGCACGGCCTTTACAACATCTTCCGGCGGCCTCAGGCTGGTAATGATGATCGGCACTTCGTGCTTGATGCAGGTTTCCACATCCTTGAACAACCGGTCGTTGGACGCGTGCACGATCTGGTTCACAGCAAAGGGCGCCACGGGTTCGTCCGGATGCTCTTCCGCATAAGCGCCCAGCGTCTCCTTGATCTCTTTCAACCAATCCTCAAGCAACTCCTGCGGCCGCGCATTGAGCGCCGGAAACGCACCAATGATCCCGGCCTTGCACTGGGCAATCACCAAGTCTGGCACAGACACAATAAACAAAGGCGCCCCAATCAGAGGCAGGCGCAATTTGCCCTTAAGCGAAGAAGGAAGCGGCATAAGGAAACTCCAGCTGTTCAATTGTCTCGGCCCCCCGCATGCAGAGGGGAGGACCTTGACGAGATCGCACTGGAGCGCCCGAATGAAGCGGCCCCCCGCATGCAGAGGGGAGGACCTCATAACACACAGCCCCCGCCATTCCAGCGCCAAAACAATCCGCAATGCGGTAAAAAGAGCAATGACTTTGATCCGAACAGGTTAGGCGGATATTGCGCCAATCCAATAAATTAAATGGTGTGATTCAATCATCGGACTTTTTTCAAGTATGCTAGAGACTGAATTGAGCTACTGCATAGACGAATAAAAATTCGGACGATGCCAATCGACATTCTCCGTCAAGCGATGGAGGGAAAATTGGCTGATATCGAAAAATGGTTGACTGAAGTTGGGTTGGATAAATACACCTCCACTTTTGCGGACGCCGAGATTGAATTCACTGATCTGATACATCTGACAGATGATGATCTGAAAGAACTTGGGTTGCCGATGGGCCCTCGTCGCAGGGCGCTGGATGAGATCTCGCGTATCGGCGCTGGTGCACAGACGCAAGTCACCGAAGCGTGGGCCCCTGCCTCTGACCAATCTAGTCAACAACCTGTCCCAGCAACCCTGTCTTCCGATGCGGAACGGCGTCATCTGACGGTGATGTTCGTCGACCTTGTTGGCTCCACCGAAATGGCGGCCAAGATCGATCCGGAAGATATGCGCAATGTAATAACGAATTATCAGAACACCATTGCCGGAATTGTTGCTCGTTTTGATGGTTTTGTTGCGAAGTTCATGGGCGACGGAGTGCTCTGCTACTTTGGATGGCCGCGTGCAAACGAGAACGATGCTGAACCGCCGTACGTGCTGGCTTGTCAATGATTGCCGCAATCAGCCAGTTTCCCGGTCCTGATGGAACCTCCCTTTCAACGCGGGTGGGTATTGCCACAGGTGTGGTGATTGTTGACGATCTGATCGGTAACGGTGCGACCCAAGAAGCTGCCGTAGTTGGAGAGACACCTAACCTAGCAGCAAGGCTGCAAGGGTTGGCTGAACCCAATCAACTGGTCCTGCCAAAAGAGACCCAAAGTCTGCTCGGCGATCCCTTCGCGTTGGAACCTATAGGTGCCTATAGTCTCAAGGGAATTGCAAAACCTGTTGAAGCCTTTGCCGTGACAGGGGAGAAAACTTCAGAGAGCTGTTTTGCTACGCGTCAAATGGACATGCTAACGCCGATTGTCGGCCGTGAGCGGGAATTCGAGCAGATCATGGAACAATGGTCGCAGGCCAGTTCGGGCTAGGGGCAGATGGTCGTAGTGACTGGTGAAGCAGGCATAGGAAAATCACGTATTACCAAGGCCGTAACCGACGAGGCCACCAGAATCGAACACCTCCGCCTGACCTATCAGTGTTCGCCCCATCATACCGATAGTGCGTTTTAGCCCGTTGTTCAGCAGGTGGTCCTTGCAGCCGGGATCTTACCCTCTGACAACTCGGAGACCCGGCTGGACAAGTTGGAAGCGCAGTTAGGCCGCGACAACGACACATTGCAACTGATAGCGCCGTTCACAGGTCTTGATGGCGACGAGCGGTATGGTGCGCCGGATCTCACCCCGGCACAACAGCGTGCGCAAACAATGCAGGTTCTGGCAAGATTACTTGTCCAGCAAGCCTCGGAAAAACCATTTCTGTTGGCCTTTGAAGATCTGCATTGGGTCGACCCCACATCGCTGGAGCTCCTGGAACTCCTGCTGGATCAAATCGCTGATAAGCCCATCATGATTCTGACGACAGCCCGGCCGACGTTCGAATATGGCTTTGGCGGACAGCCGCTCGTGATACGTTTCGCATTAAACCGGCTGGGCCACGACCAGATCGGCGCGATTGTTTCCAAGATCACGGGGGCAAGGATTTGCCCCGCGAGATCATGCAGATCATCGCTGAGCGAACGGACGGTATGCCGCTGTTTGTCGAGGAATTGACCAAGACAATCCTAGAATCCGGTTTATTGAAGGACGACGGAACCCAGCTCGTTCTAAACGGTCCGCTGAGCACAATCGCGATCCCGACCACGCTTCATGACAGCCTGGTGGCGAGGTTGGACCGCTTGCAACCGATCAAGGAGGTGGCACAGACGGTGGCCTGTATCGGACGCGAATTCACCCACAGATTATTGGAACACATCTCAAATTTGTCCGACGTTGAACTCTCATCGGCCTTGGAAGGCCTGATCGCAGCAGAGCTGATTTACCCCGGGGCATGCCACCGGAAGCAACGTACATTTTCAAGCATGCGTTGCCGGGATGCTGCATATGAAAGCTTTCTGAAAAAGCGGCGCAGAGCGATCCATGCTCGCATTTTTTCGGCTCTGGAAGGTGACACCGGCATCTCACCAGCGGTACTCGCGTTTCACGTAGAAGTCGCTGGACGCGATGAAGACGCCGCCAAATACTGGCACCAGGCCGGCCTGGCCTCCGCGGGCCAGTCGGCAAACGCAGAAGCACTCATACCATCGCTCAATGCTCCCACCCGATGGGCCCATTCGCGCCCTCCGATTGAGATGACGCGCCCTGGTTGATGCATGAGGGTGTTCCAGGCTTGGCAGCAGTGATCTACGATGTCGTCGCAGGTCTTGAAAACGAGGGTCGAAAGCCAGGTGTCCCGGATGAACGGCCAGACGTTCTCGATCGGGTTCACCTCTGGTGCCCTTGGCGGCCGTGGGACGAGGGTGATGTTGTCGGGGACAGTCTATTTGGGTGAGGTCTGCCCTCCCGCCCGATCAAGGATCGGGAGGGCGTGTGCCCCGACCTCGACCTGTTGACCGATGAGCTTGAGAGGCTCAGCCATGGGGTGAGTGTCGCACCAGGGCATGACCCGCCCGTCGCCCTTGGCACTGGCCGGGCAGAGGGCGCCGAAGAGATAGGCCCCTTCGGTCCGCTGATCGTGCGGCGCGCGGGGCCGCGCCCGGCGTCGCGTGCGTTTGTTCTTCTGACCCATCCGGGCTTCGTCCTGAACCCAGAGCTCTATCGGCTTGCCGCCACATTGGGTGCGGATGTGGTCGGCGACGTCGCAGACGTTTTGTTGAACGCCTCTATGGCCTCGTCGTCCTGTGCGTCGTGCTGCGGGCGGGCGGAGAGCTTGGCGACCCCCGATGGCGCGAAGGTCCCGTCCCGGCGTCTGACGACTGACCGGGACGCCCGGTTCCTCCTGCGCCCCCTGCGCCAGATCGACCCGCCGCCAGTGCACGATGCCGTCCATATCGGGCTTTGGCCCCGCCTCAACAGTCGCTGCCAGCGCCGTGCGGTGTTCGTCTGTCAGGATCGGCGTCTTTGCGGGCGCCTTGCGGGTCACCAAGGCCTCCGCGCCGCCGGCCTTGAAGCGCAACACCCCGTCCCGGATCACCTGCAGGCCCCCGCCGCCGGTGCGCGCGGCCTCGCGGCGAGACCCACCGTCGAGGATCACCGGCAAGGCAAGAAGCTGCCGCGTCTGATCCGCCTCTTCGCTCTTGCGCGCTGTGCGAGGCAGGTCATCGCCCAGAAAGTTCGATCTCAGTTGAACAGCTGCTGCCATGGAAAACCTCCCTTGTTTTCCATGCTGAAGCAGGCCGAACATCGATTGGGACCCCCCTCGGAGAGCCTGAGCCAGTCAGCCGCAGTATTAGATATGTGTTTCCAATTTCATACTCTTCCATCGCAATTGGCTTGGACAAAACTGCACAAAAAAGGACAGTTTTCCGACATTCCGGCGTCATCCCAAGCTCTCAGAAAATTCTGAGTCCAGCTTTGTCCAATTTCCTCTCACCCCACCTCAGGGCAAACGGGGCACTGGTGCCACCCCGTCAGGTGAAGGCTTGGATGCCTGTTTGTGCTCTGCCGAGGATGAGGGCGTGGACGTCGTGGGTGCCTTCGTAGGTGTTGACGGTCTCCAGGTTCATCAGGTGGCGAATGACGCCGTATTCATCCGAGATGCCGTTGCCGCCGTGCATGTCGCGGGCGGCGCGGGCGATGTCGAGGGCCTTACCGCAATTGTTGCGTTTCATCAAGGAGATAGCCTCCGGCGCCCCGGTGCCTGCTTCCAGCGCGCGGCCGAGCGCAAGCGCGCCGTGGAGGCCGAGAGCGATTTCGGTCTGCATGTCAGCCAGCTTCTTCTGCACCAGCTGGTTCGCGGCCAGCGGCTTGCCGAACTGGTGGCGGTCGAGCGTGTAGGCCCGCGCCTTGTGCCAGCAATCCTCCGCCGCGCCCATGGCCCCCCAGGCAATCCCGAACCGCGCCTTGTTGAGGCAGCCGAAGGGCCCGCTGAGTCCGCGCGCGTTAGGCAACAGGTTTTCTTCAGGGATTTCAACATCTTCCAGCACGATCTCGCCGGTGACGGAAGCGCGGAGAGAGAACTTGCCCTCGATTTTCGGGGTGGAGAAGCCCTTGGTGTCCCGCTCCACTAGGAAGCCGTGGATGCCCTCATCCCCCAGCTTGGCCCAGACCACGGCCACATCGGCAATCGGCGAGTTGGAGATCCACATCTTCGCTCCATTGAGCACTAACCCGCCGTCAACACGCTTCGCCCGGGTCTTCATGCCGCCGGGGTCTGAGCCGGCATCAGGCTCCGTGAGGCCGAAGCAGCCGACCCATTCGCCGGTGGCAAGCTTCGGTAAGTACTTGGTTTTCTGGGCTTCCGAGCCATAGGCCTCGATCGGGTGCATGACGAGGGAGTTCTGCACGGAGATGGCCGAGCGGTAGCTGGAATCGATGCGCTCGATCTCGCGGGCGATCAATCCGTAGGCCACATAGCCCAGACCGGCACCGCCATATTGCTCATCGATCATCACGCCGAGCAGACCTAACTCACCGCATTCATTCATAATTTCCCGGTCGAACCGTTCTTCGCGGAAGGCGGATTGGACGCGGGAGGCGAGCCTGTCCTCGGCGAAGTCGCGGACGCTGTCGCGGATCATGCGCTCTTCCTCAGTGAGCTGGCCTTCCAGATCGAGCGGGTCTTTCCAGTTGAAATGGGCTTTGGTGTGGAGTTTCACAGGTGCTGATGCAGAACGGGCGGCGTCACTCATGCGAGGATCCTTTGTGCGCTGATAGAGACGGACGTGTTGCCGCCAGTCATAGCGCGGCAGTATGGCCAGGGGCAAGCGGCGCCTTGGCGCATTCATCAATTGTTAAGTACGGTGAAACAGGCTGAAACCCGGCAGACACATCTGGGGAGATGATTCGTTGGCAAAATCGGGAGGTCGTGGCAGGGGACTGCCTCCGGAGTTTGAACGCGGCATGGCTGCGCGCTCGGATTTGCGGCGGCTTGTGCCTCTCGCATTACCTATCCTGACGCAAGCTATTGAACTCTTTGAGGAAGAACAAAACGCTCTCGGGCTGATTTGTTCCTCCTCCAATAATTGGACATTATCGTTTTATCCAGAGATCATACGCGAACCATCGGATTTGGAATTACTGACAACCGGGATTGTTCCAATTCCCTCCCCAGATGTTACCCTGCAAGCGGCTCTCTGACGCGGTAACAGACGAAGCGCACAAGCAAGACATTAACAATGACGTTCTGTTGGCAGAGCGATCTCCTTCATTTCCGGCCTTTATGGCAAAACCTCTCTAGAGCCTTTACCAAAGAGATCGTCAACTACAAGAAATTGAGCAGTTTGGAGAATTTATGCTGGAATGCCATTCAGATTGGCAGGTCTGGGCCGATTGGCTGAACGCACGTGTCGTTGGCGGGCACCCTCAAAAGCACATCGAGTTTGCGCATGTTCTTGGCGGCACCCGACCAGCCGAAAATTCCAAGAGTGATTAATGGCGAGTTCGCACGGCTAGTTGCTCACTATAGCTAACACTGATGGCTATAGGTAAACACCAGTTCGTCTTCCTTATAGCGGCCTGTTGGATTGCAGCGGCTGTGGACTTCGTAGCTGCCGTAAACGGTTATCTCTGTCTGGTTTGGTGAAACTGGGCCGCTCACGTGATACTCAAGCGGCTCGCCGGGACAATGGCGGATGTGGAGTTGAATGTACTGCCCCGGCAAATGCGGTCAGGGCCAGGGCGACTGGTGCAATCAGTTTGAGAAGCTGTTTCATGTTTTGTCCTGTCATCTTGGTCGTCACGTGTCGTTGATCGCCCCAGAGAAGCATTATGCGGTAGCATTGTATCAGGATCTGTGTGAATTCGCACACCTTCGCGGGCAAAATTCACTCCTCAAGCGGAGGCACCAGAGAATCCAGTTCGGATTGCTTCAATTGCGGCAAGCCATCATTGAGCTGGTAATGTGCGCCGGGCGTATCTGCATGGATATGGCAGACGACCTGGAGATCATCGCCGTTATCAAGTGTGCCTGCGCTGATGGATATAAGATCGTTGTCAAACCGCCGCCAGAACAGGCTGTTGCCACAGACCTTGCAGAAACCCCGCTGAGCTGTTTCCGACGACTGGTACCAGGCAAGACCGTCTTCGTTCGCGAAATTCAGTTTTGACCAGTGCCCTTGCGTGGCTGCAGCATGATGCCCCGATGTTTTCCGGCATTGTACGCAGTGACAACCAACAACCGGACGGAGGGGACCCTGAATCTTGTAGACGACGTCACCGCAGAGACAGCTGCCCTTATAGATCTTGGTTGTCCCGCTCATACGACTTTTGCCGCGGCGGAAAGCACTTTCAATTTGTCTACGGCGCGCGTTTGTCCGAGCAGACCAAGGCCACAGTCGGGCGCGGCTACAAGGCGTTCGCGATCGATATGGTTGAGCGCTGCGCGCAGACGTTCGACCACTTCGTCCACCTCTTCCACCCGGCTCTTTGCGATTGCCACGGCGCCAAACAGGATTGTTGAACGGGAAAACTTTTCGAGCAGCGCCAAATCATTGTGCCTGTGAGCGTCCTCAATTGAGACCTGATGGACACTGGTGCGGTCAACCGCATCGGCAAGTTCGAAGTAACAATTCTGATCGGCCTTGTGATAGACCTCGTCATCCAGATGGCTCGGGTATCCGCAGCACATGTGCATGACGCGAACGACTTCGGAGGGAACCTTGTGGAAGCAGCGATCCAAAGCCTCGACCCCATAGTTGAGGGCCCGGTCCACTGCGCGAGCGAAGAGGGGTTCGTCCACCTGAATGTAGGGGCACCCGGCATCGGCCAGACACCGTACGGCCACGTTGATTGCGTCGGCAAGATCGAAGGCGAGTTTTTGCTCGTCCTCATAATGGGCGTTGTAGGTCGTATCCATGATCGTTAGCGGACCGGGCACTGTGATCTTTACGGGGTGACTGGTGAAACCTTGAGCGACCTCATAATCCCGTTGCAGAAACTCAACCCCGCGTGCAGCGATATTGCTTCGTATCGCGGGCAATTCAGCTTCATAGGCTCCGTCTCTCAGCACGCGTGCTTCTAGATTTTCGAAATCGAACCCATCCAGGTGCCGGCAATGATAATGGATGTAATTTTCACGCCGTTGCTCGCCGTCCGAGACAATGTCGATACCGGCATTGACTTGGGCTTCAACGGCCTCTCTTGTTGCTTTCTGGAATAAGGCTTCAGTTTCGGCATCAGCCACCTGTATGGCTTCGCTATAATCGCGCGTTACCTTCCCGCCCTGATCGGTCATGCCGTGGTCGACGGAAAACCAATCCTTGATCGGCAGATAGTCTGGTTTGGGAAACGCGCCGAGGCATGTGGTCTGTAAAGCCATTTCTGAAACCTGTTCTCGTGTTTTTCAGAAATTCTCTGTATCAGGAATGCCGAACACGGGCATCATGAAATGCAAGAGCCGCTAATGAAATTCATTCACTTGACTGATTTGCATCTTGTTCTGCCAGGACAAAAACTCTGGGGTAACATTCCGTTTGAGCGGCTGGACGCCTGCCTTGAAGATATCGCCGCCTACCACTCCGATGCCGAGTTCTGTGTTATCTCCGGAGATCTCACGGATCGGGGCGATCTTGAGACCTACCACGCACTTCGGGACCGTCTGGAACGTTTTCCGCTAAAAACGATTCTCATGCTCGGTAATCATGATGAACGCATTGCCTATTTCAATGCTTTCCCGGATGCATCGCGCGATGAAAACGGTTTTGCCCAGCAGATATTGGACACCTCAAAGGGCCGGTTCATTTTTATGGATACGTTTGGTGAACCGCGGAATTCGGCCGGATGGTATTGTCCGCTGCGGCAAGGCTGGTTCAAGGAACAGCTTTCAAGCGCACCGGGCGACATTTATATCGCGATGCATCATCCACCTTTTGACATTGGCATCAAATACATGGACCGGATCAAACTGGTGGAACATGAGGCTTTTGCTGAACTCGTAGCGCAAGCAGACCGCGTTCACCACATCTTCTTTGGTCATGTCCACCGGGCCCTTTTTGGCACTTGGCGAGGTATCACCTACTCTGCGCTGCCGGCCCTTAATCATCAGGTCCCTTTGACACCCGGGAGTATGGCTCATCCATACTCAGATGAACCTCCTATGTATGCTATCGTGTCTGTTGATGACGATCAGATGCGAATTCATTGTGACGGGTTTTGGGATCGCCGGGAGTTGCCCGAACCGCCAGGAGACAAGAAGCGATGATGACACATAAGGGTTCGTGCCACTGTGGTGCGATCGCCGTTGAACTCGAAACCAAGGTGGCGGCTGCCGAGATGGAACTGCGCGCCTGCCAGTGTGAATTTTGCCGAATGCACCAGGCGCTCGCGGTTTCTGATCCGCAGGGCAGTCTGACGATAACGGAAGTCTTGCCAAACGCTCTCAACCTTTATCGGTTCGCACTTGCCACATCTGATTTCCTGATCTGCAAATAATGCGGGGCTTACGCAGGGGCAATCATGGAGAGCGCAGGACGGAAAGTTGGTATACTGAATATCCGGCTGCTGAATGATGAAGCGAAATTCACATCCAAGTCTGTCACCATGGATTATGGAGCCGAAAATTATGAAGGCAGAATCGGACGCCGGCTCGTGAAGTGGATGCCCGTCAAACTACTGCAACATGAGGCAGATGAAGCGCAGTGAGAAGATTCTTGTTGAAATCCAGTACATAACCGCCGAAATGACATGACAAGATGCGAACCGAGCGGAACAACGGTCTGCATATGCAGCGACCTCCCTTGTTCGTCCGCTGACAAATCGGACTGATTGTGTAAAATCGGGGCCACGATGAGCGACCAAAGCACAGAACATCAGAAGCGTGAGCTGGCAGTCGCATGGGCTGTGCATGCGTTTACAGCGTCTGGCGCGGTGCTCGGATTTCTGGCTGTTGTGGCGATCTGGGAAGGTGACCAGATTGCTGCCTTCATGTGGCTCGGTCTTGCGCTGTTTGTAGACGGAATTGATGGAACACTTGCGCGGCGGGTCCGGGTCACGGAGCTGACGCCGAAGGTCGACGGCACCTCACTCGACAATGTCATCGACTATTTCACGTATGTGGTCGTGCCAGCCATGATGATCTACTGGTTTGGCATCGTTCCGCCAGGCTGGGAGGTGTATGCGGCAGGCTGCATTATGGCGGTGTCCTGCTACACCTTTGCAAATGTGGAGATGAAGACGGCTGACTACTATTTTTCCGGATTTCCGGCGGTTTGGAATCTCGTCGTTCTCTATTTCCACGTGCTGCAGAGCGATCCGTGGGTCAATCTTGCTGTGATCGGCGTGTGCGCAGTCATGACTTTTATCCCGATCAAGTTCGTACATCCGCTGCGCGTCCGGAAACTGCGGAAGATCACGATCCCGATGACGGTGCTGTGGGCGGCGACTTCCTTGCGCTTGGTGCTTATCCACCCCGAAACGAAAGCAGTCGAAGCCTCCCCGTTGATTTTCTGGACCTGGGTGGGATCATCAATCTACTTTGCCGTGATCTGCATCTGGCGATCAATACACCCTGAGTCTGCCGAAAACGGATAGGTGTTGCCAGCCAACCAGGCCCATTATAGCATCAGCTCATGCAGATCCGCTGACTAGGCGGGCTGCGGAAAGGCTGGTCGCTATGTCTGGAGTAGTTGATACCGAACCACTTTCTTTCGATGACTTTGATGAAATCGAAAGTCCCCGTCCCGGATCTACTGATTTTGACCATGTGGTGCGAAGCGCCATGTCCAGACGGGCATTTGTGATTGGCGGCGGCTCGGCATTTCTTGCGGCGCCATTGATAACCTCCGCTACACCGGCAAAGGCGTCATCCCGGCTGGCCTTCGACGCCGTGTCGGCAAATACACTCGACACCATCACTGTGCCTGCAGGTTACAATTGGCATGTGGTTGCAAAATGGGGGCAACCGCTGTGGTCATCCGGCAAGGCATTTGATGAGAAAACCGGCGGAACAGGTCTTAGTCAGGAAAGAGCGTTCGGCGACAACAATGACGACATGTTTCTGTTTTCCAGGAGTGATCGCCATGTGCTCGCGGTGAACAATGAGTATGTCAATTTCAACACGATCTATCGGAACCGGGAGCTCAAAAAATACGGGCGGCGCAAAATCCGGCGCCCAGTTACACCGGATGATATCCGCAAAGGCAAAGCCGGTCACGGGGTGACGGTCGTTGAACTCCGTGAAGAGGACGGGCGCTGGTCCGTGGTCAAGGATTCTCCCTACAACAGGAAAATTACGGCGGACACGCCCGTTGAGCTTTCAGGCCCGGCGCGGGGGAATCCCTCGTTGAAGACTGGTCGGGACCAAAGCGGAACGACATCGCTTGGCACCTGGAATAATTGCGGTGCGGGCCGGACCCCCTAGGGCACCTACCTGACTTGTGAAGAAAACTTCAATGCCTATTTTCTGCCAGCGACAAGGTCTACAAACCCACATCCGCCCAAAAGAGATATGGCATACGCGTCCACGATTGGGGCTTTGGCTGGGCCGATGTGGATGAACGGTTTGATGTTTCAAAACATCCCAATGAGTCGAACCGGGTTGGCTACGTGGTGGAAATTGATCCGCTAAGGCCAACGTCGACACCACGAGAGCTGACGGCATTGGGCCGATTCAAACACGAAAATGCCGGGATGGTGGTTGCCGGGAATGGTCAGATCGTCGTCTATTTGGGCGATGATGAACGGGGAGAATACCTCTACCGTTTTGTCAGTGACGGCAGATATGCAACTGGCGGCGACATATCCGGTCTTCTGGAAAACGGAACGCTTTACGCAGCGAAGTTCAATGATGATGGAAGCGGAGAATGGCTGGAGTTGACGCCTGCATCAACAGGAATGAATTCAAAGGCTGAAATTTGTATCTTCACACGAATGGCCGCCTCGGCTTTAAAAGCGACGACGATGGACCGGCCCGAGTGGGTTGCCGCCAATCCCCATAAGAGTGAAGTCTATTGTTGCCTGACAAACAACTTGAACCGGGGAGTTAAACCTGAACCGGAGCCTGAAAAGGAAGTTGCGGCAGAAACCACTACAACAGCTGATCAGAAAGCAGATCAGTCCACCAAGAAACCCAAACCAAAGCGTCACAGGAACTATGGCCAGAATGCAGAAGGCGATCTGACCCCGCCGAACGGTCCAAACCCGCGCTCAGACAACCAATATGGGCAGATCGTGCGCTGGACACCGCGCAATGAGGATCACACGAGCAACGTGTTTGACTGGGATTTGTTTGTGCTGGCGGGGAACCCGGCAGTCCATGATGGTTCCAAGGCCGGGTCGGAGAACATGTTCAATTCTCCGGACGGGATCGCTTTTGATCAGTCAGGTTTGTTGTGGATCCAGACCGATGGGGATTACACGAATGAAGGTGATTTTGCCGGTATGGGGAACAATCAGATGCTGGTCGGTGATCCTGAAACCGGTGAAATCAAGCGTTTTCTGGTCGGTCCGAAAGAGGCGGAGATCACCGGACTGACCTGGAGCCCGGATCGGCGAACAATGTTTGTGGGGATTCAGCATCCTGGACAGAGCGGAAACGGTTATTTCCCTGATGGTGGAGGTTCGGCCCCCCGATCCGCCGTTGTTGCGGGTCGCAGAGATGATGGCGGATTAATGGGTTAACGCGTTGCCAACTTAAGCCAAACCGGTTAGGCATCGCCGATGGTTGTTCTGAATAAAATCTATACGCGCACAGGTGATGCCGGGAACACCGGGCTCAGTACTGGCGAGCGCGTTGTCAAGTTTCACACCCGCATCAGTGCTTATGGCACAGTGGATGAAACCAACTCCCAAATCGGGATGGTGCGGCTCCACACCGGCACCGGCGAACTTGACAAAGTCGATGAAATGCTTGCCCGGGTGCAGAACGATTTGTTTGATCTGGGTGCTGATCTTTGCACGCCCGACAGAGGTGAGAAACTGGAGTGGGACCCCCTGCGGATCTCGTTGGCTCAGGTGCAAAGGCTTGAAACGGAAATTGATGACTTGAATGATGAACTGGAGCCACTGCGCTCTTTCGTTTTGCCCGGGGGGCATGCGGCCGCGGCTGGTCTCCACGTTTGCCGCACGGTTTCCCGAAGGGCTGAACGCCTCATGGTCGAATTGTCTCAGGAAGATGATGAACCGGTCAGTGAGGCAACCCTGCAATATATCAACCGGCTTTCCGATTTCTTTTTTGTGGCAAGTCGCTGGGTGAATGCCCAAGCCGGCGGTGATGTGTTGTGGGTTCCCGGCGCGAACCGCTGACCTCAAAATGTTTGTCCCGATCTCAGATAAGAATCCATTGAAGATTATCAGCTTTCAATGGGTGACGGTCTGGATTATCGCCGTAAATATATTGGTATTTCTCTACTATCGCTATGGTCCGGGGGCGACAATCGAGCAGGACGTGATGTTCGGTTACGGCATGATTCCGGCGGTGTTGTTTGACAGCCGCGATCTTGCGCCCAATCTGGTCCGCATTCCTGACGAATTGACCTTGATCACCTACCAGTTTTTTCACGGCGGGTGGATGCACCTGTTGTCGAACATGGCGTTTCTGTGGGTGTTTGGTGACAATATCGAAGATATTATCGGTCACATCAGATTCCTGGTCTTTTACCTGGGCGCAGGTATCTTCGCCGGCCTGGCTCACGCGGTGGCGGGGCCTGAATCCGCCGCGCCTCTCATCGGAGCTTCCGGTGCTGTGGCAGGCGTCCTGGCCGCATACATGATCCTCCACCCACGCCAGCAAGTCTGGGTTCTTCTGTTCTTGCGACTTCCGGTGAAGATTCCGGCACTCTGGGCAATTCTCGCCTGGATGGCGTTTCAGGTGTTCTCTGTGTTCACAGATGAGCCAAATCAGAAAGAGGCCGTTGCGTGGTGGGCTCATATTGGCGGATTTGCGGCAGGTATCCCGCTGCTCTTCCTGCTCGCCCCCAATTCTTTGCGCCGGGCGCGGCGTTTGGAGGCGGAAGACGCAGAAACCTAGATCCTTGTTCTGGGGTGCGCTGCTCCGTCGCAAGTGTCACTGAACTGTCGCCTTGAATATTGACTCTGGTCAACTCAGACATCATAGCTTGCCGCTGATGAGCCGGATGAGGGTAGTCCTGACACGACCAGCAGCCCTCCCGCATATCTCAGGAGAAGTGAGAGATGAAGATTATCGTGCCCGTCAAGCGGGTCGTTGATTACAACGTGAAAATTCGCGTGAAAGCTGACGGATCAGGCGTTGAACTCGCCAACGTCAAAATGTCCATGAATCCGTTCGATGAAATCGCCATCGAAGAAGCCCTGCGCATCAAGGAAGCCAGCAACGCTGAAGAAGTAATTGCAGTGTCTGTTGGTCCTCAGCAAGCCCAGGAAACCATCCGTACGGCCCTGGCCATGGGTGCAGACCGCGGCATTCTGGTCAAGAATGATGACTATGTGGAGCCGCTGGCCGTTGCCAGGATCCTGAAAGGCATTGTCGACGAAGAGCAGCCAGGCTTGGTGATCCTTGGCAAGCAGGCCATTGATGATGATTGTAACCAGACAGGCCAAATGCTGGCAGCGCTGCTTGGCTGGCCCCAGGGCACATTTGCCTCGAAGCTTGAACTGAATGGCGGTGCAACGCTGACTCGTGAAATCGATGGCGGTTTGCAGACCCTGAAGCTTCAGACACCGATGGTGATGACGACGGACCTGCGTCTCAACGAGCCGCGCTATGCTTCACTGCCGAACATCATGAAAGCCAAGAAAAAGCCAATCGACGAAAAGACCCCTGGTGATTATGGCGTGGATACAGCTCCGCGCATCAAGATCGTCAACACTGAAGAGCCGCCCAAACGCGAAGCTGGTGTGATTGTGGGCTCGGTCGATGAGCTCGTGGCGAAACTTAAAGACGACGCAGGAGTAATCTGATCATGACAACCCTGTTGATTGCCGAACACGACAATTCGGAATTGAATGAAGCGACGGGCAAGGCCCTGACGGCTGCAATTGAAATGGGCGGTGACGTCCATGTGCTGGTGGCTGGCAAAGGCTCAGGCGCTGTGGCTGACGCTGTTGCAAAACTCGATGGTGTCGCCAAGGTCCTGCACTGCGACGACGCCATGTTCGAGCGTAACCTGGCCGAAAACATGGCAGCGCTGATCGTGCCCATGATGGATGGTTACGATGCGCTTGTTGCGGCGGCCACGACCAACGGCAAAAACATCTGCCCGCGCGTTGCAGCCATGCTGGATGTGATGCAGATTTCTGAAATCATAGCGGTCAAAGGTGCTGACACTTTTGAACGGCCAATCTATGCCGGTAACGCTATTCAGACTGTCCAGAGCACTGACGCGAAGAAGGTCGTTACCGTGCGGACAGCCAACTTCGCTTCTGCTGGCGAAGGCGGCTCGGCTTCTATTGAGAGCGTTGCAGCCCCAGCTGACACTGGCCTGTCCGAATATGTTGGCGAAGACCTAACGAAATCCGATCGTCCGGAACTGGCATCTGCCAAGATCATCATCTCTGGTGGTCGCGGTATGCAGTCCGGCGACAACTTCGTCATGCTTGAGAAGGTAGCAGACAAACTCGGTGCCGCTGTGGGGGCCTCGCGCGCCGCTGTGGATGCCGGCTTTGTGCCAAACAACTACCAGGTCGGTCAGACCGGTAAGGTGGTCAGCCCGGATCTCTACATTGCAGTGGGCATCTCCGGCGCGATCCAGCATCTGGCTGGCATGAAGGACTCAAAAGTCATTGTTGCCATCAACAAGGACGAAGAGGCCCCGATCTTCCAGGTTGCCGACTACGGCCTCGTGGCGGACCTCTTCACCGCGGTTCCGGAACTGGAAGCCGCGCTCTAGGCAGCAAGCCGGAATATACAACTTCAGATCCCCGGGGCTTTTTCTTTCAGGCCGCAAGATTTGCGGTGTCCAAACAAGGCCAGGCCTTTGCCCGCTCAAAACCTCTACGCCGGAATCGGCAGCGCAATTGCCGTGATCTTTATCTGGTCCGGCTACATTGTATTCTCGCGGGCCGGCGTGATCACGAGTTTGACGGCGTATGATATCACGGCCCTGCGGTTCATGGTGGCTGGCCTTATTGTGGCGCCTTTTGCCTGGCATTGGTGGCCGCGGCATCTGTCATGGAAGGCTCTGGGGCTTCTGGCCCTGTGTGGCATTCTTCTCGGGTTGCCAGTTATCAAGGGCGGCGGCGCAAGCATTGCAACGGGCATTGCGTTCTTCCTGTCAGCCTCTGCGGTTCTTTCAATCTATATTTATGGTGTCCGCCATTGGCAGCTCACGCCGCGGCAGGTGCTGGTGATGATCAATATTCCAAACGCCTTGATCTATCTGCCGATTTGGTATTTCCTGTTGCCAAGCGGGATGGTTGAAGCCGATGGGTCCATGGTTGCGTTTCAGGCCCTGTATCAAGGTCTGGGCCCGGGTTTCCTGGCGCTCATCCTTTTTACCATCGCAGCTGTCAATCTCGGGCCAACCGTGACGGCAGGTTTTTCTGCTGTCGTCCCGGCAAGTGCAGCGGTGCTCGCAATCCCGGTCCTGCTGGAATATCCCGCTCCGGTTGAATGGACGGGTATTGCTGTCGTGACCGTTGGATTGGGATTGCTGATCTTCAGGCGTTCCTGATGACCGCTGGCGGTGATCCCGTCCTTTGAAATCTCACGCGATTTTCTCTTGTGCACTGCAACAAGGGAATGTAGGTTTGCTGCTCCCGATAAAAACAAGTGCAAACTGTTATGCGCAGTGATGGGGTTAAGTGATGGAAATCAAGACGATTGGCGTTGTTGGCGCCGGTCAGATGGGCAACGGGATTGCGCATGTGTGCGCCCTTGCCGGGTATGACGTTAAACTCAACGACATCAGCCGCGAACGCATCGAATCGGGTCTCGCAACGATCAATGGCAACATGGCGCGCCAGGTTAAATCCGGCCGGATCAAGGATGCCGGACGTGATGCGGCGCTTGCGCGGATCGAAATCGCAGAGGAGATGGAGGCGTTTGAGAACGTTGATCTTGCAATCGAAACAGCTGCAGAAGATGAGACCATCAAGCGCCAGATATTTGATGATCTTTGCAAGATTTTGAAGCAGGAAGCGATCCTTGCTTCCAATACATCGTCCCTGTCCATTACCCGACTTGCTGCCGCAACGGACCGGCCAGAGCAATTCATTGGTATCCATTTCATGAACCCGGTTCCGGTTATGGAACTGGTTGAATTGATCCGGGGCATTGCGACCTCCGAAGAAACCTTTGAGATGACCCGCAAATGCGTTGACAGTCTTGGCAAGTCGATTGCGGTGGCCGAAGATTTTCCGGCCTTCATCGTGAACCGCATCCTGTTGCCGATGATTAATGAGGCAATCTATACACTTTACGAGGGCGTTGGCTCGGTTAAAGCGATCGACAAAGCCATGAAGCTCGGCGCTAACCACCCCATGGGCCCGCTTGAACTAGCCGATTTCATTGGCCTCGACACCTGCCTTTCCATCATGCAGGTCTTGTACGAAGGTCTCGCCGACAGCAAATACCGGCCGTGTCCCTTGCTGGTTAAATACGTGGAAGCTGGCTGGCTTGGCCGCAAGACGCAGCGCGGGTTCTATGATTATCGCGGCGAGGAGCCGGTTCCGACCCGGTAAAACTGACAGCAAGCGCGGGCCTGCTGGCACTTGGGTCCCGTCTTTTCTATCCATCATCAGGACCATCGCCGCAGTTTGAACTGCGTCAATGAAGGTGTGAATGGAGAAAGACGATGTTGCCAATTACCGATATTGACAAGTTCTGTAACGGATCAGTTGCTGACCAGGCTGAAATCGCGAGTGCGATTGCTTCGGGCTGCGAGCAGACTGGTTTTCTCTATGTGAGGAACCACGGTATTCCTGACAGCATAATCGGAAATGCCCTGGATGCCGCGAAGGCTTTTTTTGCCGAACATGAAGACAAGAAAGGTCCGTTGAAAAGGCCGTCCGGGCGATATCGCGGATATATTCCGATGTCGCATTTCTCAAGCGATGAAAGCGGCCAGCCGCTGGTGCTCTATGAAGCTTTCCTCCAGGGGCTCGACGTTGTACCGACGGAGCCCGTGATCTCCCGAACAAACGGTGTTCTGTCTGCAAACATTTGGCCGGAGACTGTTGCTTTCCAACATGCTGCCAAAGCATATTGGGGTGCAGTAATAGCCTTGTCGACGGATCTGCTTGAAGCGTTTGCCCTTGCACTCGGGGTGGATCGCAATGCGTCTTCGCGGCATTTCAGCAAACCGATTTCCAATATCTCCTATCTGCATTATCCACCACGTCCCGATGTTGCGGATGGAAGGAACCGGCCGGATCCGAAGTCTCATCGAGACACCAATGCGCTGACAATATTGTTGCCCGAATCAGGTGGGTGGATTGCAGGTGGAGATGCCTGATGGATCCTGGATTGATGCAGAGCCCATTGAAGGGACTTTTATCGTCAACATTGGCAACATGATGGAGCTCTGGTTGGGCGGACGTTTCAAATCAACCATGCACAGGGTGAATCCGCCTCCAGATGTCGAACGCTATTCAATCGGTTATTTCGCCGTGCCCGACTTTGACACCGTCATCAGTCCGCTGGTTCCGCTGTCTTCAAATGTTGACACAGGGCTTCCAGCTTCCATACATGCCGGGGAAGATTTCGCTGGTTTCATCGCCATCTGCGATGGGATGGCAACTGCATAGAAAAGGAGCAGCATCATGGCCCCCACATTTGTCCGGCTGTTGAAAGACGGCGACCCGGAAACAGGGATGCAATCGTCCAATCTGATAGGCCCGGACGCTTTTACTGGCGACGACAAGACCGAACTCATTCATGATTTTTTTGAATCGGAAGACAAGAAGATATCCGCCGGCGTGTGGGAATGCGCGCCGTGCCGCGAAGAAATCAAGCACTATCCGGTGAACGAATTGATGACCGTTCTGAGTGGATCGGTGACGCTCACAGGTGCCGATGGTTCGTCGGAAACATTCACTGCTGGAGATACGTTTTTCGTGGCCAAAGGAACCCGGTGCGTCTGGCATGTGACCGAGACCCTGCGCAAGTTCCACATGAGTGCGTCCTAGCTCTCTTGCCTCCATGCCAACTGATTTTTTCGAAAAGGGCTGGTGCAGCTTTGCCAAAGACCCTGTGTTGTTAAAGTGGGTTGAATCAGCGCTTACCATTGCCCGTCAGGCCGTGGCATCACCGGAAAATGCGCAATGGCTGCGCTGCGGCGGCACCTGGTTTGTGGGCGTGAACGCGTTGGAGAACGCAAACGATGGCAGTCTTGCAGGAGAAGTTCCTTTAGCGGGGCAAGCCATTGATTTCATCGCTGATGACTTGCAACTGCCTGACATCGCCTGGGACCGGGCGCAGGTTTCTGTCATGTATCCCGGATATCCTCAGCCCAGCTCCGCAGAGATGGAATCAGCCTTCAAGTATCGCCGTGACAGAGATGCCGCACATGTAGATGGGTTGCATCCCGTTGGCCCGGCCCGGCGCCGGCACATCAATGAGCATCACGGTTTCATTCTTGGAATTCCGCTCGTGGAAGTCAGCACCGAGGCGTCACCCGTTGCCGTCTGGGAGGGCTCGCACGAATTGATCCGGACTGCCTTCCAGGAGCGGTTCAAGGACCATGAATCGAGTGGCTGGAGTGAGATTGATGTAACCGAAACGTATCATGCCGCCCGCCGGGAAATCTTCAGCACATGCCAGCGTATCACCCTTACTGCACAACCCGGTGAAGCCTATCTGATCCATCGGCTGGCCCTACATGGCGTTGCACCCTGGGGCCAGTCCGCCGAAGCGGAACCTGATGGCCGGATGATCTGCTATTTTCGCCCGGAAACTCCCGACCCAAAAGACTGGCTTTTCGCGCCCTAACGGCGGTAAACCTCCATGGACAATCTTAACCCGAACAGCGTATCTCCGTCATCGCAAGTTCGAATCGCACGCATACCTACGTGATCGGGGAAATGGAATCTAATGAACCAGGTAGAAGATAACAACAAGGGAGCGAAGCACTCCGCGCCGGAAAGCGAACAGGCCAAAGTTCTTTTTGACCGGATCAAGAGCCGCGCCTCTTTGATCGGTGTGATCGGGCTTGGCTATGTGGGATTGCCCCTCGCCGCTGCGGCCTTTGATGCCGGTTATCCCGTTCTCGGATTTGACGTAAATGCCCCTCGGGTTGACGAGCTCAATGATGGTATTTCGCCTATCAGCCGGCTCTCGAACGATCAGTTGAGCGCAATGCGTGCAACCGGCCGTTTCGAAGCCACGGCTGATTTCTCAGAACTGAAGCGCTGTGACGTCATCATCATTTGCGTGCCAACACCGCTCAGCAAACACCGTGAGCCGGATTTGTCCTTTGTTGAAAATTCATCCCGTGTCATTGCCGAGCACCTTAAGCCAGGTCAGCTTGTCTCCCTGGAATCGACCACTTATCCGGGCACCACGCGCGATGTGATGAAACCTATACTTGAGGCAAATGGATTGCGGTCCGGCGAAAAATTCTTCCTGGCCTATTCGCCTGAACGCGAAGACCCCGGCAACCCCGTTTATGACACCGCCTCCATACCTAAGGTCGTTGGCGGCGATGGAGCGGATGCGATTGCACTTGCCGCATTGTTTTATGAATCCGTCGTCTCAAGTGCCGTGGCTGTGTCGAGCTGTGAGACGGCTGAAGCAGTCAAACTGACAGAGAACATTTTCCGCTCCGTCAATATCGCCCTGGTGAACGAGCTGAAACACATCTATGGCGAAATGGATATCAATGTCTGGGAAGTGATTGATGCGGCAAAGACAAAACCTTTCGGCTTCATGCCGTTTTATCCTGGGCCAGGCCTTGGTGGACATTGCATCCCGATCGACCCTTTTTATTTGACCTGGAAAGCCCGCGAATACGACCTGACCACACGCTTTATCGAATTGGCGGGTGAAATCAACACAGTTCAGCCGAAGAGGGTTGTGAACGCCCTGTGCGAATCCCTTGGCCAAATGTTTCGTAAATCTCTGGCCGGATCGCGCATTCTACTCATCGGCCTAGCTTACAAAAAGAATGTTGAAGATGTGCGCGAAAGCCCGGCCTTCGCACTGATCGATCTGATTGAAGCCGGTGGAGGGGAAGTCGATTATTACGATCCCTTTGTGCCAGAAGTGCCGCCGACCCGGGAGCATGCAGAGCTGGCAGGCAAGCAGTCAGTGAAATGGACCCCGGAAAGTTTCGGCGAATACGATGCGGCATTGATTTGCACCGACCACGATAGTGTGGATTGGAACGCGCTTGCAGATTCGGTTCCGCTGGTTATCGATACCCGGAATGCACTTCGGGATATCCAGTCCCGCGACAATATCGTAATGGCCTGACGCTTCGGTCAGAAGGTCTGCTCGCGGACTTTTGGTCGCAAAAATCCCGAAGCTGACAAACTGGTGCCGTAAAATCGTCATCAAGTTTAATAAATGTCTGTGTAGCTGCATTGGGCGATGCAGCTAGAGGCGATTGGGGTTTTGGGTGGCGGAAATCAAGATCGAGAGGGGTTGCGGATGAAATCTTTTCTTATTTTCAGCTCTGGCTGAGCTCTGATTTTACGGCCGTAACATGGCCGTTCCGGACGTGTGCCGGATATCGGGCACATCCGCGCGTGAGTTGATTTCCCAGTAAGTTCTGGCAGCAGGCCTGTTAAAGCCTGAACACTGCTGTTCCCACGAGTTCAGGACTTTGAAAACGGAGGCGCAGAAAGCGGAGACTTTCTGTGAACGGACCCCCTTGCTTTTTTCCAGAGGGCGAGGGTGGCAGAGATTGGAACTTGAGAGATGACATTTGGCATGAGAGGAATTGTGATTGCGGGACAAATTATCAATGGCGAAGCTGGTGAAGACACACTTCCAGGCACCGCAGGCAACGATATTATAAATGGCGGATATGGGAATGACCGACTTATTTTTTCGCAAAAAATTCAACAACTTGATCTTCAAAACAACTGCCATTGAAGTATTCCAAAATCTCTTCCTGATTTACAATTTTCTCGCGATACTCAATGGGTGTCTTGAAATACCGAGATTTGGCGTGTAAGTCTGCCTTCAATTTGAACGTTTCTTCAATTTTGCTCCAAACGGCTTTCTGAAACTGAGAGTCGACCAAATCGTTCTCGTAAATGATTTCAACTTTGTTTTCGTACTCTCTTAAATGATCAGAAAATAAGATTTGCGAATCTCTGATTAACTTCATGCTGCGAGCAGCCTGTTCTGGATCGATCCTGATCGCGGGAATGTTAGCGGTATCCATTTTTGTATATGAGTAATAATGTGACTCGGAATTTGTTTTCATGAATTTCCCCGAAACATGAATTGAGAAAATATTATTGCGGATTAGGTGAATTATTGGTCTATTTTGTAGCATCCATGTATCTAGAAAAATCGGTCGATCTGTCAGGAAGAAAAATATGGGACTAATAACATTGATATTATTGTATTTAATGTCAAGTATATACGAGTCTTCCAGGTCATCTAAATATTGTATATATTTACGAGCATGCTCATACACTTGGTCAATAGTGCCGTCTCCAAAAAAATCACCGAGACTAGGTGATGTATGAATTTTACTCAGGTATTCAAAATACCCAGCTTCAGTTGCCTTATAAGGATGAGGTCCCAGCATAAAAATTTCGCCCGTCCCTTGCAGTTTAGCGATAGACCTTAAGAGTATGCTTTTTACAGCATTAGATCCCGAGCGTTGATTTGATATTAACAACAGACGCATTTTGGTATGTCAGTTTTCTACATTAGACCCGTCCGATCAGACTACTTGGAAGCTTGCTTGACGTGCAGCCATGTGAGCAGAGTTAGTCATCATGAACTCCCTTTTTATAAAGCTAGTCGGTATTAACTACCGTTGCAAATCATATTTGGCTGACTATAGAATGTGATACTAACGGCCCCCAGGTTTGGCTGTTTTGGGTCCACTCGCGAGATGCGCCTGATTTGATTGCCGTCGGTTCTTTCATGAGCCGGGTCCAGGCATCACATCCGGCGGCAAGAAGGCCTGCCTGATCTTCAAGGAGGCGGTTGGAGAGCCCGTTCTCCCGAAGAGATTGCCAGACCTTCCCGACCCGATTGAGGCCCGGTGATCTGGCTCGCAGGAAGATCAGGGGCAGGGTCTCCGGCCCCTTCACCTCGCTTCACCTCGCCGGATGTGTGCCCCGGCGCGCGGGCCATCAGGACGGCCGCCTGAGCGCCTTTTGCAACGGGCCGGCTGATCTCCTTGAGAGGCAGGTTCCTTGTTCCAGTGTCCGCCCCCATGGCAGCATGGCAGCATGGCAGCATCAGGGCCGCGCCGGTCTCCCTGTCTGCGCAAACCGCGCCGGACAGGCAGGCCGATTTGTAACGCTGATCGGCCTGCCCTCGCGGTCTCGTCCCCTTGCGCGCCCGGATGCGGCCGCGGCCGGTCTTCTGGCCGATGCGGGCCTCGTCCTGAACCCAGACCTCGATCGGCTTGTCTGCCGGACCGTGGTTCAAAGGGGAGGCAAGGCTTTGGGGGACGGTTTTTTGAAAGCCTCCATGAGGTCCGGGTCTTGGGCCGAGTTCTGGTCCGGATGTTGCGGGCGCCCGGTGAGGCGGGAAAAGCCGGGCGCTGCAGGCAGCCTGGGAGTGTCCTCTCGTGAGAGACAACACCGAACCGGTCTTCGCTCCCCCGTTGCAGGTCAAGTCGTCTCCAGCGGCGGCCCCGTCATGCTCAAGGCAGGGGCCGGGTTCGATGATCTCAGCAAGTTCAGTCATCGTGCACCCGGTCCCTCCCACCCCCTTCGCCGCATCCGCCCGGCTCATCCCGTCATGAACACAAGCGAGCGAAAGCAAACGCCGGGCCTGACGGAGATCTTCGCTCGTCCTGGCAAGGCCGCGAAGGGTCAAAGCATCATAGTCATCACGACCGCCAACAGTTACAGACATCGGAAATCCTGCTTTGTCTGCATGGATCCAGAGAGCAGCCGGGTTGAAAAGGCCTGAGAGACAATCAAGCACGCCATTGTAGGGGTTGGACGGAGAAGTTGGAATGATGGCACACGCCAATATCTTTCGGGTGGAACAGGCAAGACCTGAGACTGGCCCACAAGTTGCGTCGGCACAAAATTATGGACTGACCGGTTTCGATCTGAAAATAAAGGACTTTCCAGCGATCGTCATTGCGCTCGACGGAGCCGGCAAGGTCACTGACGCAAGTGATCGTTTGCTTGAATTTACCGGGTACACTTCTCAGGAAATTACCGGGCGTCATGTTTCAGACCTGATCACTCCAGCGTCTCACAAATATCTGGTCGACCATGTGTTTGATGGATATTTCCGAACAGGTTCGTTTCGGGACACCACAGTCACTTACGTCCTAAAGGATGGAATCCTGCGAAGTGGAATGTGCTCCTGCCACTGGGAAAAGGATCACAATGGACGGATCGCAAGGACCTTCGTGTGCCTTCATGATGTGACCCAGGAACGCGTTGCCGAAAGTGCGCTACGGCAGAGCGAAGAACGGTTTCGCGGCGCCTTTGAAACGGCGGCTCATGGCATGGCCTTCATGCTGCCCGACGGGAAATTGATCGCTACCAACAAAGCCCTTTGCGATCTCACTGGAACGCCAGAGGCTGAGTTGTCCCGTATGAGCCTTCAAAATCTGGTCAAGAACAATTGCAGACCTGAACTGCTGAACAATATCCGGCGAATTCTGGCAGGCGAACAAACTTCGGCTCAAATCGAGCTGGACTACGCATTGGAATCAGGAGCGGTTGTAACTGGCCAGACCAGCATCTCTGTGGTGCGCGGCGCGACAAGCAATGTTGCGCATTTTGTGATCCAGATTGTTGATCTGTCAGGGCGGCGGGAAACTGACGCCAGACTGAAGCAGGCGCAAAAGATGGAAGCGGTCGGCCAGTTGACTGGCGGAATTGCGCACAACTTCAACAGCCTGTTGTAGGTTGTGATCGGAAACCTGCAGATTGTTGAAAACGACATCGCCATTGACAAAGCCCGCGAAAGTGCAAACGAAGCGGCGTTGCGCGGTTCGGAACTCACCCGGCAATTGCTCGCCTTCTCGCGCAGACAATCTTTGGCGCCGGAAGATATTCTTATTAATCACATGATCTCCGGCATGGCCGGCATGATGAAGCGTTCGGTCGGAGAATCGATCCAGTTTGAGTCTAAATTCATGCAGCAGGATGCAAAAGTGCGAGCAGACCTGTCACAGCTGGAAAGTGTGCTCCTAAACCTGGCAATCAATTCCCGCGATGCCATGACCAAGGGGGACTGCATTAGCGTCGAAACAAACACGACCTACCTGGATGAGAAATTCACCGCCGAACACGAAGACCTGGTGCCCGGTCATTATGTAACGATTTCGGTTTCGGACAATGGCTGTGGCATACCCGACAGTGTGATCGATAATGTCTTTGAGCCCTTCTTTACAACGAAGGAAGAAGGACAAGGTTCCGGACTTGGTCTTTCCATGGCCTATGGCTTTATCAAACAATCCGGCAGACACATCCGAATCCTGAGCGAACGAGGCAAAGTAACGTCGGTAAAGATGTATCTGCCCCGGATTGATCTTGCTGATTTGGATGAGGCCTCGATCGAGATTGAAGGTGACCCTGGAGCTCCTCGCAAGACCGTACTGGTGGTTGAGGATCAGAATGACGTCCGTAAAGTTGCCGTCCAATTCATCAAGAGTTTCGGACATCGTGCTCTTGAGGCTGAAGATGGGATCATCGCTCTTGGCATCATTCAAGAACAGGAAGACATCGACCTGTTGTTTACCGATATCGTGATGCCCGGCGGAATGAATGGTTTTGACCTGTCGCGAGCGGCCTGCAAGCTGAACCCGGCACTGAAGATGATCATGCCTCCGGTTATCCGAAGGGGGCAATAGCTGCCCTGCAGAACATCGGCGTGCAGGACAGGATGATCATGAAGCCCTACCGCAAGGAAGAATTGCAGCAGGCCCTTGAAGAAGCGCTGGATGAACTTGCACTAACCTCAGCCAGAGTGCTCGAACTGCCGCGCGGCCCAGTCATGAAAACAGTGTGTGGCTTCATCCATGACGGGTGAAAACTTGCCGCCATCGAAATTCGCTGCACTACGGCCACGCTGCATGCCTTCCACCACAAAAATATCTTCTTCGAAGATTTCCTTCCACATGGCGGAGTTCTTCTTCCGCAGCGGCGCGAACTCTTCGCTGGCATCCTGGGCGCAAGTGTAGAAGATCTCGATGTGCTCAACGGTGCGATTGTGAGCCTTGGGTTCCAGCATGATCGCGAAAGTATGGTCGCGGTGAACTCCCAGCAAAACATTCGGGAAAAGCGTAATGTATTCGGCCCCGGTGTCCCACTTGTCTGACAGATTGGTGAAGTTGCTGAACTTGCGGCCCTCGTCTTCCAGCGTCGGATTGTAAACAACGGTCCCCTGCCCTGCGAACCTGCCGGACTGAACGATATTGTAGTGATCTTCCAATCTGGAATAGCTGTTGAGGCCCGGATGTATCCAGGGCAGATGATAGGATTCGCAATAATTCTCCACTGCCAGCTTCCAGTTGCAGGCCACATCCAACTTGAACGACGAATCAGCGCCAGCATGAAAGAGTGTGTGATCGGAGAGTTCCGACCACCGCGCGAGAAGCTCTGCATTGGCTACCTCGAACGGCTCAGCATTTCCGGAAAGATTGACGAAAACCATCTCCATCCAAACTTTCGAACGGACTTCGTTCAAGCCAAGTTCTTCCCGCTTCATGGCATCGTGCCTGTTCTGGCCCGGACCGCCCACATGAGGGGTTGTTTTCAGGCTCCCATCAAGACTGTAGCACCAGGAATGGTAGGGGCAGCGGATCACGCCGTTGGTTTTCGTAGGTGCATCCACGAGGATCATGCCGCGATGACGGCACACGTTTTCGAACACCCGCACCACATCATCCTTGCCCCGAACCATGACGTAGGGACGGCCAAGAAACTGCACAGGCTTGGCAGCACCGATGGACGCCACATCGCTGGCAAATCCGATACATGCCCAGTTCTTTGCAAAGACGGCCTGTTTTTCGATCTCGAAAACGCCCGCGTCCGCATAGAATTCATTTGGCAATCCGCGCGCATCAGAGACGGGCTGCCGGACCGCGTCTAGCGTTTTTGGATCGATCATGTTCATGGGATCAACTCCAGCCATAGGCGAACAAATTTCACAGGCAGGAGACTAATCTCAATCCGTCACGGCGGCAAATATCGCGGGCGACATTTGGAAGTCTGTCAGCGCCATGTAAAGCGTCAGGCGTTCCAATCCCCGTCCACATAATCGTCAATGAAATACTCCACGATCTCGTCGAGGTTTTCCTCTAGTGGCAATTTAAGCATGGTGGCGCGATCATGATAGGTATCGATCGGCCAGCCGCGGACAATTTCCTGAATGAAAGGGTCGGGCACCACTGTAATCTCGCCGAGGGGGCGATCCTTGGCCACGCGTTTCAGGGCATTGATCATGTCCTGAACGCTCACTGTGTGAGACGGGAGCAGGACCGCCCTGTCTTTGCCCAGCCGGGCGCCCTCAACTTCATGCAGGGCGATCAGACAATCAACGATCGCCTTGTAACCGATGACTGGCAAAACGGCATCGGTTTCGACAGGAAGTTCAATCTTTTCGCCGTTCAAGGGCTCGCGGAAAAGCCCAGATACAAAGGAGGAAGCCGCAGCATTCGGCTTGCCCGGACGGATGATCACCGTTGGCAATCGCGCTGTGCGGCCATCAAAAAAACCCTTGCGGGTGTAGTCATTGATCAGCAACTCGCAGATTGCCTTTGTTATGCCGTAGGTTGTTTGCGGATTCTGTTTTGTAAAATCCCCCACACTGTCCTGCATACCGTCGCCGCCATAAACTGCCAGCGTACTGGAGAAAACGATACGGGGCAGGCCTTTCAAGCCCCGGGTAGCCTCAAGAATGTGCAGACCACCGTTCAGATTGACCTTCATGGCCAGGTTGAAATCCTTTTCGCCCCCTCCGGAAACCACCGATGCCAGGTGAAAAACAGACATATCGTCACGGTCAAAGAGGGATCGAACCGTTTCAGCATCGGAGATGTCGCCGGTCTTGACCTTGATCTTCTTGGTGAACCAGCCTGGACGTTTCTTCGGCCTGGTTTGATCAAACAGCACGATCTCATCAACAGCCTGGTGGGTGCCGTCCGCTCCCGTCAACCTGCCACGGTCCAGAATAGCACGCGCCAGGCGCTGACCGACAAATCCGGTGCCTCCAGTGATCAGAACTTTCATGCAAATCTTCCTTTAAACGCCCCGGTTACCAAGAAAGCGCACATTAATCTGGCCATCTCACTGCGACAAGGCGACCAGGCTGAATTTCCCGTGTTATGCAAATTTTTCTCAACCTCCGTGTCGCTTTTAGCGGAGGTTTGTCTTTTCGGACTGGCGGAACACCAGTCAATCGTGAAAGGATTGAATTGCTAGGATTGGGCCCTCGGACAACGGCAGAACAGGGAATTATATGACTGAACGGCGGAAACGGCGGAGATCTGCGGCCCGGCGGGAGCAAGCAGAAGGTGACGGTGGCCCTCCGAGTCTTTTGGCGCGACAGCGACCTAGAAGTGTCATTCGCAACCCCTTTCCCCCCCTCAATCCCATGTCGGCGGAACAGGTTGAGAAGGTCCACAACATGGCCATGCAGGTGGCCGAAGAACAGGGCTTGAAGGTTCTGGCCGCCGATGCGCGGGCAATCTTAAAGCAGGCTGGCGCCGATGTGGACGACAGCACGGAAATGGTTCGGATGGACCGGAATCTCCTGCTTGAACTCGTTGGCAAGGCACCTTCCAAATTCACCCTCACACCCCGTAATCCCGAAAACGCCATCGAGATCGGTGGTAACGTCGTCAATTTCGGTATGGTGTCCGGTCCACCCAATGTGCACGACACGGTGCGGGGCCGCCGGCAGGGCAATTTCTCCGATTATTGCGAGCTGTTGAAGCTGGCCCAGAGTTTCAACATCATCACGTTCTACGGCAATCAAACGATCGCCCCGATAGACCTGGCGGTAAACACCCGGCATCTGGATACTGGGCTCGCCTGCCTGCGATACAACGACAAAGTGTTTTCCGGCATGTCGATTGGGGCCGGCCGGGTGCGTGATACCGCCAGCATGGTGGCCATCGCCAAGGGGATCAGCCTTGAAGAAATGGCCAGGGAACCCGCGGTTGTCACCAACATCAACGTGAACTCCCCTCGCCTGCTGGATGTGGAAATGTCGTCCGGTGCCATGGCACTGGGTGAGCTTGGCCAGGCGGTTATCGTCACTCCATTCACGCTCATGGGCGCGATGACGCCAGTCACCATTCCCGCTGCGCTCGCCCAGGCCACAGCGGAGGGATTGATGACCATCGCCCTTTTGCAAGCAGCCAATCCGGGCGCGCCAGTGATCCTCGGCAGTTTCACTTCAAATGTGGATATGCGGTCCGGCGCCCCAGCTTTCGGAACGCCGGAAAATTCCTGGGCGAACCTTGCCGGTGGCCAGCTGGCGCGGCATTACGGCCTGCCCCACCGCACCAGCGCCTGCAACGCGTCGAATGTGGTTGATGCACAGGCCGCTTACGAAACACAGATGGCCCTGTGGAGCTCGTGCCTTTGCCATGGCAACCTGATCTACCATGCGGCCGGCTGGATGGAAAGCGGGCTGGTGGCGTCGTTCGAGAAATTCATCCTCGACGTTGAAATGCTGCAGATGATGGCCAAGCTGCTGGAGCCGGTCTCGTTCGCCGACGAGGAGTTCGGCATTGGCGCAATGGACGAAGTGGGGCCTGGCGGTCACTTCTTCGGCGTTGGTCACACGATGGAACGCTACAAAACAGCCTTCCACGAGCCGCTCTTGAGCGACTGGCAGAACCACGAAAACTGGGAGCTCGCCGGAGCCAAAACCGCAACAGACCGAGCAGCAGAACTTTGGCAACAGGCGCTGAACGAATACGAGGAGCCAAAGCTCGGCAAAGACAAGCTGGAAGAACTTCAAGCCTACGTTGCCCGCCGCAAGGAAAATATTGGCGACGGGGAACCCTAGAATTCTTTGCCCGATTTCATGTTATGTTTTCAGCCACGCTTTGGAAAAAGCAGCGGGTTTGATTGAACTTTGACTGCTCCCAGCTGGCGCAACAGTTTTTTACTTGTGCCCGGGAGCAATAGGGGCCAGGCACCGACTGACGATGATCAGGGTTCGAGCAGTGAGGCCGTGGCAATTTTCTAGTTGATTGCGTGCGTTTGTTGCCTCAATTGATCCTGGCACGCGTTCTGCGACCTTCGCCAGAGTCCAGGGTTCAGCATGCGTGACATATTGATTGGCCAAGCCGATCACTCGCCAAATCGCAGACAAGGCCGCATCGAACCGGAAGCTTTCAATTTCAGCCGCGACACGTTCAGGTAATTCCTGACCTGCTTATCAAGCACAATCGCTGCTTCAACCCTTGGCACGATCCCGCTCAAGTAACGGTGGATCATGGATTTGGTCCTGTTCAGCAGGTTGCCCAGCTGACCAGCCAAATCGTTATCATAGCTGTGCAGAAACCGGTCATGCACGAAGTCGCCGTCTTCTGTACTCCGCATGTAGCGCAGCAAAAAATATCGCAATGCGTCCGCGCCCGGTTCTTCGGCAAGCAGAACCGGATCAATGGCATTGCCCGCTGATTTTCCAGTTTTTTGTCCCTTTACCGTGATGTAACCGTGGACAAATATTCGGGTCGGCAAGGCCACCCCGGCCGACAGCAGCATTGCCGGCCAATAGATCGCGTGAAAACGGGTTATTCCCTTGCCTACACAATGCTCGCGAGTTGCAGCATGTTCCCAGAATTCGGAGAACCTGGCGCCTCCGGTTCCGTAGTGCAGTGCCGTTATGTAGTTGGCCAGAGCATCGAACCACACATAGATCACTTGATCAGGATCACCCAGCATCCGGATGCCCCATCCACGCGCCCGTTCCGCACTTCGCGAAATACTGAAATCTTCCAATCCTCTATTGATTGTCGCGAACACTTCATTCTTCCGGCTTTCCGGTGTGATCGGCGACGTCAAATATCTCGCGGTCTGTTTCCAGCGTCATGTTTAGCTCCCTCATCTAGGCGTATATGTAACCGCCGGATACGATGATGTTTTCGCCCGTCATGTAAGTGTTCCCCGGCCCGCCAGCCATCAGCACCCATTCGGCCATTTCCTTCGGCTCGGCTGCGCGGTTCAAAGGGTTGGCCGAAGCCAGCTCATCAAGGAAACCAGCAGCCTTGGCTTTTTCGGTAGCGATGCCGGCGGGTGCGACAGAGTTGACCAGGATCTGGTCAACAGCGAATTCATGGGCAAAGGAGCGGGTGAGGCTGACGACGGCAGCTTTCGTTGCCGCGTAGTGAGCATTCTGGGGATGGGCCTTGAAGGCATCGACAGAAGATATGTTGACGATGCGGCCTGCAATGTTGGGCGGGTCGACGTGTGTTTTCATGTGCTGCACGGCGGCGTTCATCAGGTGGTAGGTGCCCTTGATGTTCAGCGCCAGTTCTGCGTCCCACTCTTCATCAGTGATCTCAAGCAGGGCTTTGCGCGGGTAGATGGCTGCCAGATTGACCAGTGTGTCGACCCTGCCCATTTCCTCTGCGAGCGAGTTGAAGGCGCGGTGGGCTGAGGCGGCCATGCTGATGTCAGCCATCATCATGGAGGTCTTTGCCCCGTGGTCGCCGCATTGTTTCAACACCTGCAGGGTTGCGACCTGGTTCACATCGATGATGCCAATACCAGCAGCACCGCGCTCTGCGGCCATAACCGCAACGGCCTCCCCCAGACCACCGCTGCCTCCGGCAAGGATGAGATTCATGTCTTTCATAGGTGTATTTCCAATTTTTCTTCAGGCCGCGCGCGGGCCAAATTCTTTCAAACCGCCGAGCTCTTTGTCGATCATGGGCACAACCTCAGCACCGTATCTCTCAAGCGATTTGAGCGCCCGCTCGCCGCTCAACCCGCCATATTGGGCAAAGACCGCATAGTGCGTGGGGCGGTTGGCCCGGACTTCTGCAACGATCTGCTCTGCAACCCGTTCCGGGCTGCCAATGGGCATGTTTTTAATGATCTGTTCGATTGAGGGCTCATTGTCGAACGGTTGGGCAACCACCTCAAAGCCATTGAGCTTTTCATATTGCCCACGGAAAGACATGACGAGCCTAGCCGTATAAAGGATGCGCTCGGCTGCATCGCGGGCCTCATCCTTGCTGTCCGTCACATAGATCATACGGCTGATTGCAAGCGGGAGCCGATCATCGCCAATCCCCTCTTCTGCATAGTGTTTGGCCACGTGGCTTCGCACGGCAAGCTGGGCTTCAATCGGCTGCGGGCCAACTGTGATGATCGGCTGATAGCCGCGCCGGGCCGCGCGGCGCAAATATTCCGGCTGATTGCCCGCAATGATCACACGCGGAGACGATTGCAGCATGGGCACGGATAACGGGGTTTCGGGGATCTGAAAATATTTGCCCTGGTATTCGACCCGCTGCTGGTCCAACCCCATCTCCAGGATGTCCATCGCCTCGTGGGTGATCTCCCAATTCTCCGTCAATGGCACATCGAAACGATTGAATTCGAAGGCCTGATAGCCGGAACCATAACCAATGATCAGCCGGCCATCGGAAAGCTGGTCTACCATCCCCAACTCACCCAGCACCCGGAGTGGATGATAGAGCGGCAGCACAAGAACGGCCGGGCCAAGCTTAATCCGGTTGGTCACGCCAGCCAGATGAGATGCCATCACCAGGGGCGACGGGCACATGCTGTAATTGCCAAAATGATGTTCCGCAATCCAGGCCACATCGATCCGGATGTCTTCGGCCAAGCGCACCATGTTTCTGGTGTCGTCATATATCTGCTTTGCGCCCTGCGAAATGTACCGCTGGGGCAAAAGGAAAAATAGGCCAAGTTCCATTCAAGTGATCTCCGAGTCCTAATAATAACCGGCATAGGGCTGACGGTGGCTGCCCTGGTAGAAATAATCGGTCATGGAGACGGGCCGTCCGATTGCGTCCTGTACGGCCTTGGCATAGAGCGGCGGCAGGGAGCACTCCAGCACCAGCGCGCTCATGTCGGGGTGCTCGGAGACCATGTCCTTTGCTTCGGCAATCACCTCTTCTTCGATGAGGTCGCTGTCGAGTTCGCCGCCCTCCTTCAGGATTGCCCATTTGAAATGTTCGTAATTGTCCATCCCCCGCAAGATCACGTTGGACTCCGGGCCAACGCCAGCCATTTCGAGCAGCCTGTTGCTGGATGAATTTCGTGTGGCCGTAATGCATCCGATGGGCCGGCCGCTCTCAAACATCATGGATAGATAGGGAATCTGCAAAAGACTTGAGAAAAACACCGGAACCTTCACATTGCGTGCTACAGCCTGTTGATGCTCCATCAGGAAACCGCAATCGCTGGAAATGCCGCGCACACCGCAACGCTCCAGATCCCTGGCTGCTTCCACGATCATGGCTTCGGCTTTTCGGGTCGCCTGAGAGCACGAGGTTGAATGTCAGACCTTCCACGAGCTTGTAGAGCTCCGGTTACTTGTAGGTGGAGGCATTGCCCACATCACCTGGGATAAAGGGGTCACGATAGTCCAGCAGTAGAATGCCGATCGCATGGCGGTACGTGTCCGCATCGCGCACTTTGTATCTGGGCATGGCTTGCTCCTCCGAACCGCTGTTAGTGGTTCACCCCGGGCGATGCTGGCATTAGAATGGCTCGCGAGCAAGCCCCATTGCGCGGAGGGATAAAATGAGAGAAGCGGACTTTTTGATTGCGGGAGCAGGGATTGGTGGCACCTCCTGTGCGAACTGGTTGCCTGCGGAAAGCTCCGTCATCCTGTTGGAAATGGAAAGTCAGCCTGGATACCACACCACCGGCCGCTCCATCGCCGTCTATACGGAAGCCTACGGGCCGCGCACGATCCGGGCACTTGCCAAATCCGGTTATAAATTCCTGACTAATCCGCCTGACGGCTTCTCAGATATCCCGCTGAGCCGTCCTCAAGGACTGCTCTTTGTGGCAAGAGAAGACCAGATGGATGCGCTCCGCGATGGCCTCGCTAATGTTCAGGAGCTCTCACCGGATATTCAAATGGTCAGCGCCGGGGAAGCCGTGCGGCAAGTTCCGGTGCTGCGGGAAGATTATCTGGCCGGTGCCTTTCTGGACTCTTCCGCCCTGGCGCTCGATGTGAATGCCATACATCAAGGCTATATCCGCGGGCTCCGGCACAATGGCGGCGAGATTGTGTGCAATGCGGAAATAAACTCTCTCGAACGCAAAGGCGGCAAGTGGCATGTGACGACACCACAAGGCGAGTTCGCTGCGCCGGTTCTGATCAATGCGGCGGGCGCCTGGGCCGACGAAGTTGGTCAAATGGCGGGCGCCCGCAAAATCAATCTGCAGCCGAAGCGGAGGACGGTCGTCGCCTTTGTGCCGCAGAACTGCGAAGTGAGCAGCGACTGGCCAGTCGTCATCGATTGCGAGGAAGAGTTCTATTTCAAAGTGGATGCCGGGACGGTGATGGGGTCACCGGCAGACGAGACACCAGTTGCCCCCCAGGACGTTCAGCCTGAAGAAATCGACATCGCCTGCACTATTGACCGCTTGCAGACAGCAACCACCATGAAGGTCGACAAGCTGGAGCGCACTTGGGCAGGTCTCAGAAGTTTCGTTCCTGACGGTGTCCCCGTCTCTGGGTTTGATCCGGATGCGGAGGGCTTTTTCTGGTGCGCCGGTCAGGGCGGCTATGGGATCGAAACGTCAATCGGGATGGGCCGATGTTCCGCCGCACTTGCAACAGGCAACCCTTTGCCGATTGACATCAATGCGTTTGGTGTCACCGCAGCGGACCTTTCGCCTGAGCGGTTTTGACCCTATCTATTTCTGTTGAGCTTTGAAGGTGGCAAGTGCGGTTTTCACATGTTCTGGTTCGTCGTGTCGATCTTTTTTTCGATCTTCTTCTCCAATGTGTGAATTTCTTCTTTCATGTCGGCATTCATTCCGTTGCGAACGCTGGTCATGGTTTCTTCAAAAACCTGCCGCATCGCCCGGGCCAACAGGTCCGTGCTTCCATTCAAGGGGACCTATATACATGTGCGACCCTATATTTCATCAAGCGCTGTGATGAATATCACAGTTGGTTTTTTGTCTTCCACTCCAACAACTTAAACTTATTCACCATTCGCTGAAGCAATATCCTGTGGCCTCGGTGTGGAAATAATATTGTATCCGGAGTCCACAAAGTGGATTTCACCAGTTACGCCACCAGAAAGATCACTAAGCAGATAAAGGGCGGAGCCGCCCACTTCGTCCAGGGTCACCGGACGGCGCAGCGGGGAGTGTTGGCGCTGGAAACCGAACATTGCACGGGCATCGGAAATTCCAGCGCCCGCCAACGTCCTCATCGGCCCCGCTGAAATCGCGTTCACACGAATCCCGTTTGGCCCATAGTCAGACGCCAAATAGCGGACAGACGATTCTAGGCCCGCTTTCGCCACGCCCATGACGTTGTAGTTGGGCATGACCCGGGCCGCGCCGCCATAGGTCAACGTGATAAGAGAACCACCATCGGACATCAAGGCTGCCGCACGCTTGGCAATTTCGGTGAACGAAAAGCAGGAAATGACCATTGTCCGGACAAAGTTCTCGCGGCTCGTATCAGCATACAGGCCCTTCAGCTCTTTCTTGTCGGAATAGGCAACCGCGTGGACAACAAAGTCAATTGTGCCCCATTCGTCCTTCAACCTGTTAAACACAGCGTCAACGGTCGCGATGTCTTCCACATCACACGGCAGCACAATGTTTGAGCCGACACTTTCGGCCAATGGCTGCACGCGCTTACCGAATGCATCACCTTGGTAGGTGAAAGCCAGTTCGGCGCCATTTGCAGCAAGGGCGCGGGCAACACCCCAGGCAATGGAGTGATTGTTTGCGACGCCCATAATGAGCCCGCGTTTGCCTTTCATCAGCGCCCCGGGGGCCGGGAATTCTGCCTCTGCCATAATTTCAAACCTGTCGCTTAAAGGATTGTTGCTCGCCGGTCAGCCGTTGTAGCGCTGGAAAGCCAGAGTTGCGTTCGTGCCACCAAAGCCGAAGCTGTTCGAAAGCACGACATTCATTTCAACATCGTTCCGGCACTCGCGGGCGATCGGCACATCGGCAAATTCGGGATCCAATTCCGTGATGTTGGCGCTCTCTGCGATAAAACCATTCTGCATCATAAGGATCGAATAGATGGATTCCTGTACGCCGGCAGCGCCGAGGCTGTGACCGGTCAGCGATTTGGTTGCGGAAATTGGCGGCATTTCCTCGCCGAACACTTCGCGCAATGCTTCAATCTCGCGCACGTCACCGATCGGCGTGGCTGTTGCATGAGGATTGATGTAATCGATCTTTTCGTTCACGGTCGACATGGCCTGGCGCATGCAGCGGACTGCACCTTCGCCCGATGGCTGCACCATATCGACGCCGTCAGATGTCGCGCCATAGCCGACCAGCTCGCAATAAATCTTGGCGCCGCGCGCCTTTGCGTGTTCCAGCTCTTCCATCACCAATGTGCCGCTGCCACCTGCAATCACGAAGCCATCGCGCGTGGCATCGTAGGCACGGCTGGCGGTTGCCGGCGTATCATTGTGCTTGGAGGACATGGCACCCATGGCATCGAACAAGACCGAAAGTGTCCAGTCCAGTTCCTCGCCACCACCGGCAAAGACCACATCCTGCTTGCCCCACTGGATCATCTCGGCCGCGTTGCCAATGCAGTGGCTGGATGTGGCGCAGGCCGACGAGATTGAGTAGTTGACACCTTTGATTCCAAACGGGGTCGCAAGGGTTGCGGAGTTCGTGCTGCCCATGCAGGCCGGAACCGCGAAGGGTCCAACGCGCTTTGGCCCCCGATCACGTGTGGTATCGGCGGCGGCTACAATTGTGCGTGTTGAAGGACCGCCCGAACCCATGATCATTCCAGTCCGCTCATTTACGATCTCGGACTCTCCCAGCCCGGAATCCGCTATGGCCTGTTCCATGGCAATGTAGTTCCAGGCGGCGCCATCGCCCATAAACCGCCGCACACGTCTGTCGATTGCACTTTCGAGATCAATATCCGGCGCCCCGTGGACCCGGCACCGAAAGCCAAGCTCTTCATACTCATCAGCTTTGGAGATGCCCGAACGCGCCTCTCTCAAGGACGCCAGCACCTCTTGAGTATTGTTGCCAATGGATGAGACAATTCCCATTCCGGTGACGACCACACGCCTCATTGAAAATATCCTTTTATTTTACCGGGATCTTTTTGCCCGGTTTTCGAGGCATTTCCGCCCCGGTCAAACCTGCTACGATTCTGCTTCCGGCTTGAACAAACCTACGCGCAAACCCGAAGCTGTATATATTGTCTCGCCATCAGCCTTCAACACGCCGTCCGCCAGACCAAGCACCAGTCTGCGGGCGATTACGCGTTTGAAGTCGACAGTATACTCAACTTTCTTGATCTCAGGCGTCACCATTCGGGTAAACTTGACTTCACCTGTCTGCAACGCCCGACCCTTGCCTTCAAGACCAAGCCATCCGAGGAGAAAACCGGTCATTTGCCAGAGCGCATCCAGCCCAAGGCAGCCCGGCATCACGGGATCTCCCTGGAAGTGGCATTCGAAAAACCACAGGTCCGGGTTCACATCCAGTTCCGCAACAATCTGGCCCTTGCCATGCTCACCGCCATCTTCGGAAATCGACGTTATCCGGTCGAACATGAGCATCGGTGGCAACGGCAATTGCGCATTGCCTGGACCAAACAGCTCACCACGTCCGCAGGAGAGGAGCTCTTCATATGTGTAACTGGATTGCCGCACCGCCATACCCTCATTTTTCAGGCAATGGGCTATGTCCAGCGCCATTACCTCCATTCGCCCCCCATAACTAACACACGCAATCGTATGCAGGAAGACTTGCAATGCCTGTTAATCAAGCTCTTAGATGTGTCTGGATGACGCTGCCTGAACGATTGCGAATTGTTCGCAATTAGGCTAATGTTCGATGGTGCGCAGTGTTTGCGCCAAGTTTTGAGGGATTTGAAGCGCATGCAGATAAACATGTGTGATGCCATCAACCGGCTGAGAACAGCCGGGTTGCGGCCGACCAAACAACGGGTTTTACTCGCCAGTTTGCTGTTTTCCGGGCCTGATCGTCATATTTCAGCCGAGGAACTGCATGAAGAGACGGTTGCGGCGCGCGTACCGGTTTCCCTTGCAACGGTCTACAACACGCTGAACCAGTTCACTGATGCTGGTCTTCTGCGCGAAGTGGCAATCGACGGATCGAAAAGTTATTTCGATACCAACACTTCGAACCACTATCACTTCTATCTGGAATCAGAAGGCAAGCTGATCGACATCGATTCAAGCTCGCTTCAAGTGGTTGGTCTGCCGGAAGCCCCGGAAGGCACGTCGATCAACCGGATTGACGTGATTGTGCGGCTGTCAAACAGCTAAAAATCTAAGATTTGATCGGATTGTTGTCAGCGGCCGCTGCGCAGTCGCGCGCTATTCAATCTGCTCGCCAGGATAAACGCCCCAGAGCTTGTCCTGTTTTACCCAGCCGTTGAAATCGCTGACCTTGATTTCACACCATTGCCCGGTGCACCGCTCGATCTGGCTGAGCACGCCCGCCGCCAGCTTTGCCACCAGTGGAGCTTCCGGGCTGGGATCCTCCAAAAGCTGAACATGTGAGCCCTGCCGCCAGGGAGATATGACCCCTGTCCGCCAGCCAGAAAGCAGGGAATGATAAACCCAGCCTTCTTCGCCTTCCGCATCACGGACACGGCGCCAGTGATCTGATTCGGCGATAATCTCGACCGGATAGCCTTTACTGGTGAAGACCCAGGCAACTTTGTGCAAGGTCGACGGACCGCGCCGGACGTTGACCTTGTCACGCTTCAGGCTGACAAAACGCGGGACGGGCAATCCGCTGGGTCCAAGATTTGTTGGAACCAGCTGCGCAGTTTGAGTGCTGGCATTCTCATTTCCGGCAGTCGCCGGCTCCTGAAATATCCAGAGCCCTGCGCCAGCAACGAGCACAGCCACTCCAATCACCAGACCTGCGGTGATCAATGTCACATACGAACGGTCCAACCCCATCGGTTCCCACTTCTTATCCGGTACCCAAGTCCTCAAGCCGTGCGATAAGCATTAGCACGGAAAATGTTACCAAATCCACCTGCACAACGCAGGTTCTGTAAGAACTCCTCTTCCTTTGCCTATCCACTGTCTGCTAAACAAAACCGAAACTTAGACTACACAAACAAGTCCAGTATGGGAAGAGCTCCCTGGTGGAATTGCTGGCCACTGGTCTTTTTGGGCAACAGTGCGCGCAGGTTCTCGGAGAAGTTGTATGAGCAAGGCCAAACCGCTCGTTGTTGTGACGCGCAGACTACCCGATGTGGTGGAAACGCGAATGCGTGAATTGTTCGACACGCGGCTGAATATTGAAGATCAACCCATGACCTCGGCCGAACTGGTTGAAGCTGTCAAGGAAGCAGATGTGCTGGTTCCGACGGTAACAGACCGCATCGACAGGTCGGTCATCAGCCAGGCGGGTGACCAATTGAAATTGATCGCCAATTTTGGCACCGGCGTCGACAATATCGATGTGGAGACGGCATTCAATAAGGGCATCATTGTTACGAATACCCCCGGCGTTTTGACCGAAGATACCGCCGACATGACGATGGCCCTGATCCTGGATGTGACGAGACGCGTCACAGAGGGCGCGCAAGTTTTGACAACGGGAAATGACTGGAAGGGATGGGCGCCAACCTGGATGCTCGGGAACCGAATCTACGGAAAGCGTCTGGGCGTCATTGGCATGGGCCGCATCGGTCAGGCGGTGGCCCGGCGCGCAAAAGCGTTCGGGATGCAAATCCATTATCACAACCGCAGACGCGTGAATTCAGCAATTGAAGATGAGCTGGAAGCCACCTATTGGGAAAGCCTCGATCAGATGCTGGCGAGAATGGATATCATCTCTGTGAACTGTCCGCACACGCCTGCAACTTATCATCTTCTTTCGTCACGGCGTTTGAAGTTGATTCGTCCGGATGCCTACATCGTCAACACAGCCCGCGGCGAAGTGATCGATGAAAATGCATTGGCGCGCATGCTTGATGCCAATGAACTGGCAGGCGCGGGTCTTGATGTGTTTGAGCATGAACCGGCAGTCAATCCGCGCCTTGTGAAATCCGACAAGGTGGTCCTGCTGCCTCACATGGGTTCGGCGACGATTGAAGGCCGGATCGACATGGGCGAAAAAGTCATCATCAACATAAAGACCTTCATTGATGGTCATACCCCGCCTGACCGCGTTATTTCGGCAATGCTCTAGGAGGAAAACAAGATGGCCAAAGGTTACTGGATCGCACATGTGACTGTTACGGATCCCGATCCTTACAAACTCTATGCTGAGGCCGCACCCGAAGCGTTCAAAAAATATAACGCAAGCATCCTCGCAAGGGGTGGCCAGCACAACATAATGGAAGGTGCCGGAAAGGCACGGAATGTTGTGATCGAGTTCCCGTCTTTTGACGATGCGGTGGCCTGCTACAATTCCGATGAATACCAGGCGGCCCGAAAACACAGGGAAAATGCAGGCGAAGCAGACATCGTCATTGTCGAGGGCGTTTGACGCTGCTTTTTGCGCCAATGGTGAAATTCCGGGTACCCTTTTACAGTGGCACCTGTCTTCTTATATTCAGATGTGCACGGCAAAATGTGCAGGCAGAGACAGTGTAATGAGCGAAATGAGATTGGCCGTGATTGGTGCGGCTGGACGGATGGGCCGCGCGTTGACCGTTGCCATTAATGAGACAGAAGGCTGCACGGTCGCCGGCGGCACTGAGCGAATGGGCTCGGAATTCATTGGCCAGGATATGGGCGACCTCAACGGGCTGGGCTCTTTGGGGGCCGTGGTTACCGATGACCCGCTGGAACTCTTCACAAAAATTGAAGGTATCATCGATTTCTCAACCCCGGCGGCTACGCTTGAACACGCCGCCCTGGCCGCCCAGGCTCGTATCGTCCATGTGATCGGGACAACAGGCATGCCCGAGGAAGATGAAAAGAAGCTTCATGCCGCTTCTCGCCATTCACGCATCATCAAAGCTGGCAACATGAGCCTGGGGATCAACCTGCTCACTGCTCTGGTGCGCAAGGTCTCGGCAGCTCTCGACGAGGACTTTGATATCGAAGTGGTCGAGATGCATCACAAGCACAAAGTCGACGCGCCGTCGGGAACTGCTCTCATGCTGGGCGAAGCAGCTGCGGCGGGCCGCGGCGTCACACTTCATGACAAGGCGGTCCGATTGCGCGATGGGATTACGGGTGCACGCAATTCAGGAGATATCGGTTTTGCAACTCTACGCGGCGGCTCAGTGGTCGGTGAGCACTCGGTTGTTTTTGCAGGCAACTCGGAACGCATTGAACTGACCCACAAAGCAGAATCCCGCTCTCTTTTTGCAAGTGGCGCAGTGAAGGCTGCATTGTGGGGTGCAGACAAAAAACCGGGCTTCTATTCAATGCTGGATGTGCTTGGGCTTAACGATTGAACGCAGCACAAATTGAAAGGAAATTTGATGGATCGGCTTCTGGTTCTCGTACGTCACGGCCAAAGCAAATGGAACCTGAATAATCTCTTCACGGGCTGGCGCGATCCTGGCCTGACGGAGAAAGGTGAACTGGAAGCCAAGTCCGCCGGGCAAAAACTGAAGGCAAAGGGGCTTGAGTTTGATGCTGCCTATACCAGCGCGCTCAAACGCGCACAGATAACACTCACGCTCATGCTCGCTGAGCTTGATCAGATTGGTCTGGACACAACGCGGGATGAGGCCCTGAACGAGCGGGATTATGGAGATCTTTCCGGCCTCAACAAGGACGATGCCCGTGCCAAATGGGGCGACGAACAAGTCCATATCTGGCGCCGCTCCTTTGACACTCCTCCTCCTGGCGGCGAAAGCCTGAAAGACACTGCGGAGCGCGTTCTGCCCTATTGTGAGGAACAGATCTGGCCTCGCGTGATGAAGGGCGAACGCATTATTGTTGCCGCGCACGGAAACTCATTGCGTGCGCTTGTCATGTCCCTTGAAGGCATGAGCGGGGAAGAGATCGTAAAGCGCGAAATCGCCACTGGCGTCCCGCTCGTCTATCGCTTCGATGAAAACGGCAAAGTCATCAGCAGCGAGGTTCTGCAAAGTTAGGGCTTGGCCCCTAATCCTTGGTGGTTGTTGTCGGCACCTCTAGAGAATGTATTACCTCTCGAGAATCGCTGTCACGCAGAAGGTGATGGATGGTGCTCTGAGGCTATCTCGAGGAGTAATACTAACGGCTCTCAGGTTTGGCCGTTTTGGGTTCAATCGCGAGAGGCGCCTGATTTGATTGCCGTTGGTTCTTTCATGAGCCGGGTCCAGGCATCACATCCGGCGACAAGAAGGTCTGCCTGATCTTCAAGGAGGCGGTTGGAGAGCCCGTTCTCCCGAAGAGATTGCCAGACATTCTCGACCCGATTGAGCCCCGGTGATCTGGCGGGCAGGAAGATCAGGGTCAGGGTCTCCGGCCCCTTCACCTCGCCGGAGGTGTGCCCCGGCGCGCGGGCCATCAGGACGGCCGCCTGAGCGCCTTTTGCAATGGTCCGGCTGATCTCCTTGAGAGGCAGGTTCCTTGTTCCAGTGTCCGCCCCCATAGCACTATGGCAGCATCAGGGCCGCGCCGGTCTCCCTGTCTGCGCACACCGCGCCGAACAGGCAGGCCGATTTGTAACTCTGACCGGCTGGCCATCGCGGCTCGTCCCCTTGCGCGCCCGGATGCGGCCGCGGCCGGTCTTCTGGCCGATGCGGGCCTCGTCCTGAACCCAGACCTCGATCGGCTTGTCTGCCGGACCGTGGTTCAAAGGGGAGGCAAGGCTTTGGGGGACGTTTTTTTGAAAGCCTCCATGAGGCCCGGGTGTTGCGGGCGCCCGGTGAGGCGGGAAAAGCCGGGCGCTGCAAGCAGCCTGGAGAGGGTCCTCTCGTGAGAGACAACACCGAACCGGTCTTCGCTCCCCCGTTGAAGGTCAAGTCGTCTCCAGCGGCCCCCCCGTCAGGCTCAAGCGTCAGGCTCAAGGCAGGGGCCGGGTTCGATGATCTCAGCAAGTTCAGCCATCGGGGCCGCATCCGCATCTGGGGGCCGCGGGACCCGGCGGTCGAACAGCCCTTCGGGCCCGGCTTCGTTGAACCGGTGCACCCGGTTCCTCAGGCTCTGCCGGGCCAACCCCACCTCCCTTCGCCGCATCCGTCCGGCTCATCCCGTCATGAACACAAGCAAGCGAAAGCAAACGCCGGGCCTGACGGAGATCTTCGCTCGTCCTGGCAAGGCTGTGAAGGGGCAAAGCATCATAGTCATCACGACCGCTAACAACTGCAGACATCGGAACTCCTCCTTTGTCTGCATGGATCCAGAGAGCAGCCGGGTTGAAAAGGCCTGAGAGACAATCAATCACGCCATTGGTATAAGGGCTTGAGAGGCATCATCCCAAAGGCAACTCGGGTTGAGCCACCACCTTGCCGGGCCGATGTAAACTAAACCGTGATTTTCAAAAACGAAAAAACGCGGAAATCATGAGGGCACCCGCCCCCGCAGTCGGGCAGGCCCCGGTACAGACGCACATCGGGCCATCCATGGGCAGCCATCGGGCAGCGGCGGGCCAGCACACCGCAAAGGGCGTCAACTTTGAATGCCGATTGACATCTTGCCAATTGGACGCCTCGTTCTGTTCTTCGAGGCTCAAGCCTGGCAGCCCACCTCCGGATCGATTTTCGAATACGTCAGGTTAGAAAATCGCCCTCAACGCTCCCAACCGGGGAAATTGCAAACGCCGCTTTCGGGGAAATCGCATCCGGCACTTGCATCGATCACCCTGACCTCAAGTCCGCTGGCGAGACAGGGCGGCGCGTGGCGGATCAGTTCCGGCCCCGCTGGCCCAGACTCGCCGGTCTCATGGAGGAAAGCGAGCACGACGTTCTGGCCTACATGGCCTTCCCGCGCCAGCATGTCCGCCCAAAGGGGGAGTCCGCTTCGCCGGAGGCGTCCGGCCCGTCGCCCGCATCGCACCCGGAACACACCGGGCCGCGCGCCCCGGACCCTCCGCGATATGGGCGGAAGGCTTCAATCTCACCGGGCCTCATTCAGACGCGTGTGAGCCGGTGTTCCGACGAGCGGAGAGTCGTCGGAGATCATATCGAAGGGGGTCCGGCCATCCTCGTTCTGCGCTTTGGCATCGGCGCCGCCGTCCAGAAGCTTATTGATGGCCGCCGCGACGGCCTCTGCGCGGCTTCCCTGGGCCGCCAAGTGCAGCGGGGTCTGGCCATACTTGGCCCGCGCGTTGGGATCGGCGCCCTTGGCCAGAAGCGCATTGATGGCCCTCACGCAGCCTTCCTCGGCCGCCCAGTGCAGCGGGGTCTGGCCCTCCGGGTCCTCCGCCTTGGGATCGGCGCCGCCGGCCAGAAGCTCATTGATAGCCGCCGCGACGGCCTCTGCGCGGTTTCCCTGGGCCGCCAAGTGCAGCGGGGTCTGGCCATACTTGGCCCGCGCGTTGGGATCGGCGCCCTTGGCCAGAAGCGCATTGATGACCCTCACGCGGCCTTCCTCGGCCGCCCAGTGCAGCGGGGTCTGGCCCTCCGGGTCCTCCGCCTTGGGATCGGCGCCGCCGGCCAGGAGCGCATCAATGGCCGTCATAAGACCGTACATGGCCGCCCAGTGCAACGGGGTCCCGCCGCAATTCTTGGTCGTGTCCCGCGCGTTGAGATCGGTGCGGGGATCGGCCAGGAGCGCATTGATGGCCCACGCGTGGCCGCTCTCGGCCGACCAGTGCAGCGGGGTCTTGCCCTCCTTGTCCTGCGCTTTGGGATCGGCGCCGCCGGCCAGAAGCTTATTGATCAGCTCCACGTTGCCGCTCACGGCCGCCGTGTGCAGCGGGGCCTTGTCCTCCGTGTCCTGCGCGTTGGGATCGGCGCCGCCGGCCAAGAGCGCATCGATAACCTCGTAGTGGCATTCATCGGTCGCCGTGTGCAGCGGGGTCATGCCATACTTGTCCTGCGCGTTGGGATCGGCGCCGCTGGCCAAGAGCGTATCGATAACCTCGTAGTGGCATTCATCGGCCGCCACGCGCAGCGGGGTCATGCCATACTTGTCCTGCGCGTTGGGATCGGCGCCGCCGGCCAAGAGCGCATCGATAACCTCGTAGTGGCATTCATCGGCCGCCAAGTGCAGCGGGGCCTTGCCCTCCGTGTCCTGCGCGTTGGGATCGGCGCCGCCGGCCAGAAGCGCCGCGACGGCCTCGAAGTGGCCTTCCTCGGTCGCCCAGTGCAGCGGGGTCTGGCCCTCCGGGTCCTCCGCCTTGGGATCGGCGCCGCCGGCCAGAAGCGCATCAACGGCCGTGACAAGACCGTACATGGCCGCCCAGTGCAATGGGGTCCCGCCGCAATTCTTGGTCGTGTCCCGCGCGTTGAGATCGGCGCGGGGATCGGCCAGGAGCGTATTGATGGCCTCCGCGTGGCCCTGTCTGGCCGCCAAGTGCAGCAGGGTCATGCCATACTTGTCCCGCACCTTGTGATCGGCGCCCTTGGCCAGAAGCGCCGCGACGACCGCCGCGTGGCCTCTCTGGGCCGCCAAGTGCAGCGGGGTCTTGCCATTCTTGATCTGCGCGTTGGGATCGGCGCCGCCTTCCAGAAGCGCCTCGACCTCCTTTACGTCGCCTTTCTGGGCCGCCAAGTGCAGCGGGGTCCATGATCCATTCCTCATATGACTTGCCTCCGAAGCGTTCTCTCAACCGCCCGCCAGCCGGGGGTTGGTATGAGTGGTGTTACTAGTGCTCATTAGCCCGTAGGTCAAGGTTTGACTGAGCTTGCAAATTCCTCCGCACACAGAATCTGCGCCGCCGGCGTACAGGGGTGTGCAGGCCCCGGAAATGAATTGTCCCGAAGCTGAGGCAAAATTACTTCAGACAGACCTGGTGACCGGCGAGACCCGGCGCATCATTGTGCGTTCGTCTCATTTATTCTCTGCCACAAATCTGGGCGCTGCCTTGCGATAATGTTTCGATGCTTTTCTTCCAGTTGAGCCGAGACCTCGCGCGCCAGGTCCAATTCATTCTTCTCAACAAGCGCTGTCACTTTAGACGATAGAACATGGTTCCTTGCTGTTGGTGCGACGACTGAACATCCATACTCAAAGGCTTCCTTGATCTCTTCAAGGCTGAACATATTCATCGAGTATTCTTGATTCAGCAAATCATCTGGGATTTTCTTCACAAGTTTAAAGAAGGGTCATGCCTGGTTGAGGGGATTTTGTCTGAGACCAGTCAGCCGTAACTTGTATCTGTTGGAATGCCTGTTGTTGTCTCTCCATTCAGTTTCTTGCAACGGCAGATGAACGGTGCGGTCTGGCACACCTCTGACCTTTGACAGACCCCCCTTTGCCACCCCCCAAAAGCCTTCCCAGGCACTTGATATGAACACCGCCTCTGGCGAATGCGTCCCTGGAACGATCGACCTTCCCTCCAATACTGCCTTGTTAGAGTGGCTTTTTTGCCGTCTGGAACGACTTCCGCGTAAACCTGATCCTCACGCGCGAAGAGGCCTCGATCCTGATGGCGCTGAAACCTGATCCTCACGCGCGAAGAGGCCGGAGACGGTTGTCTTGCCAACTGCGCCCCTTCCTCGCTTTGCTTTCCCCCGCCTGGCTCCAAACAAGCTTTCATCCCCTTCAACAACACCGAGCATCGCGGTTCTGGGCGCGTCGGGTGCATCGGCCGGCACGGGTGCAGAGCACTGGGGGCTCTGGCGAAAGGACCCCGGGCCACGCGGTGTCTGGTTTCAGCGTTTCGACAAACTGAAGATGATAGGCCAACATCGGCAGGTGCAGTGTGCACACCGGAAAGCGCGAAAAGGTAAACTTTCCCGTCGATCCCGGTCACTCTATGTCGGCGATTTCCGGCTGCAGCAAGCAGGACTACCCGGTTCTGTTCGTCATCGGAGTGGCAGCGGAGACGCAAACTGGCACGGCAGCCCATGCGGCCTGCGGGAATCCTGACGCAAGCTATCAGGACTATCCGGGCGTCCGCGTGCTCAAGGACTCAAATGGCGCACTCGTGTTGTGTCGAAGCCGGAGCAATCACATGTCACTGTTGGAATGCCTATATGGTGAGGTGGGCCGATCTGAGAAGTTTCGATGATCCGAGCCAACAGCCGCGCTGCAAGGTGAGCAAACACATTGAGTCCAACTGCGGAACGGACAAATTGTGCGTCCTTGAGATCAATGACAATCTCTGCAACGAACCGGATGTGGCCAAATATACGACCTATCTTCAGATAGAGTGGAAGTGCCGCGCCCATACAGGCTGGTGGTTCGATCGGGTGGAGCGCGGAGAAGAGTTTGTCATGGATTGCCGCGAGTAGTGTGCAGACACAGTTGGCCTGGCAAAACTGAGTGCGATTCCTGTCGGGCCTGCCATTCGTCCTGCTCATAGTTCACTACCCCGTCAGGGCTGCTTCCCCCTGCCCGGCGAGCCCCGCTTCCCAGCCAAGGATAGCGCGCTTGCGTGTGATGCCCCAGTGATAGCCGCAGAGTTTGGCGCTCTTGCCCAGCACCCTGTGACAGGGGACCACAAAGGAAATGGGGTTGCGTCCCACCGCGGTTCCCACGGCCCGGGAGGCGGAGGGTTTGCCCAAGTGTTCGGCAATATCCGAGTAGGTGGAAGCGCGGCCAACCGGGATCCGCAGCAGGGTTTTCCAGACGCTGGTCTGGAACTCGGTGCCAATCAGCACCACCCGCAAAGGATCGCTGGCCTGCCATCTTGCTGGGTTGAAGATGCGGTCGGCGAACGGGGCGGTGACGGCAGGATCATTGATGTAGTCCGTATTGGGCCAGCGGCCGGACATGTCATCGAAAGCGCTTTGCTCTTCGCCTTCATCTGCGAAGGCGAGACCGGCAAGGCCGTAGTCCGTGACCATCAAAAGAACCTGGCCGAAGGGGCAATCGTGGAAGCCGTAGGCGATCTTCAGACCAGCGCCCTTGTTCTTGTAGGTGCCCGGCGTCATGGCCTCGTGGGTCACGAACAGATCGTGCAGGCGGCCGGGACTGGAGAGACCGACTTCGTAGGTGGCATCCAGAACGGAGGCGCTGTCGCGCAGCAGGCTGCGGGCGTGGTCAATGGTGACGGCCTGCAGGAAGCCCTTCGGCGAGATGCCGGCCCAGCGGGTGAAGAGACGCTGGAGGTGGGCGGGACTGAGGCCGACCTGATCTGAGAGATCGTTCAGGGAGGGCTGCTCGCGCCAGTTTTCAGAGAGATGAGTGATCGCCCGGCTCACATGGGCGTAGTCGCGGGAAGCTTCCCCGGACTGTGCGGCCGCGGGCGGGGTGGCGCCGGTGGCCAGCTGGTCTATACGTGCGTGTGTCATGAGACGAATTTAGGTTCTGGCGAAAGGCGAAGCCACCCGATTCTTGCGGCGCTCACAAATTCTTTCGCAAACCGGCCAGCGCCAGCTTGAGTTCCTCGGAAAAGACGCGAAGCGTATCGGCCCCCAGAAAGGCGCCGAGCTGCAGGCGTTTGCCGTGTGAGGTGAGCCACAAGGGCCCGCAGATTTCCAGCTCCTCGTCCTTCTCCAGTTGGACGCGCACCCAAAACGGATGGAAGCACCATTCTTCTGCAGGCCTGCCCTTGGACTCGCGGCGGACCACCAACTCTTCGTCATACAATTCTACCGTTTCAAAGTTCCGGGCCTCGGCATAGTTCTTCCTGAAGGCCCAATAGATCAGTAGCACATCCAGGCCAAAAAACCCGAAGACCGGCCAGGCGCCGAGCAGCAGAAAGGCAACGCCGGCCACGAAACTGACGAAGGAAATGGCGATCATGAGGATCAGAAACCCCTGCCGGTCGAGCGAACGGTGCGGGCGCAGCAGGGCGGAGTAGCGGGGCGTCTCCCCCCTTCCCTTTTTCGATATTGCAGACACCGATTTCATCACTTGGACACTATAGGCCAGTTTTCCCCAAGGGCCAGCGCTTCGTGTTGACACATGTGTGTTCACACAAGTTTAGTGGCGGGAAAACAGGAGACGACCATGGCGCGGCTTTCGAAGATGACCCCGGCGGAGATCCACGAGTTCTATGCGCGCCTGCGCGAGATCAAGCCGGAACCGCAAGGCGAGCTGGACCACACAAATCCGTTTACGCTGCTGGTGGCCGTGGTGCTGTCGGCGCAGGCCACGGACGAGGGGGTGAACAAGGCCACCAAGAAGCTGTTTGAAGAAGCCGATACGCCGGAACAGATGGTGGCGCTGGGGGAAGCCCATGTGCGCGACCGGATCAAGTCCATCGGGCTTTACCGCAACAAGGCCAAAAACGTGATCAAGCTGTCAGAGCAGCTGATTGCCAATCATGACAGCGTGGTGCCGGAAACGCGGGACGAACTGGTGGCCCTGCCCGGCGTCGGCCGCAAGACGGCGAATGTTGTGCTGAACATGGCCTTCGGGCAGCACACCATGGCAGTGGACACCCACATCTTCCGCATCGGCAACCGCATTGGTTTGGCACCGGGGAAGAATGTGGACGAGGTGGAGGCGAAGCTGGTGAAACTGACCCCGGAGGAATTCATGCTCCACGCGCATCACTGGCTGATTTTGCACGGACGGTATATCTGCAAGGCGCGAAAGCCGGAGTGCCCGGTTTGTCCGGTGCAGGATATTTGCAAGTTTAAGGATAAGGTGGTTTAGCGCAAATTCCAGATTTCCGCGCCCATTGTGAATATCCAGAACGCCTTATATTGCGGCTCACTGACTCGGACTCTCCGAGGGGGGGGGTCCCAATTGATGTTCGGCCTGCTTCAGCATGGAAAACAAGGGAGGTTTTCCATGGCAGCAGCTGGTCAACTGATTCTGTGGAAGAACACAGTGTTGCGGGTGTGGAAAGTGGTGTTGGAATGAGTGCGCGAGCGCCTTTCTGATCAGGCTTTTTGCGTTTGCTGCGGTGCAGGAAAGCTCTTTGCTAATTTGCGAAGGTTTTGGGCGGTTGCGGCGCGCAGGAATTCATCATTTGCGCCGCAGGGGCCGGGTAATCGCAATCTGCCGAGGCCGAGGAGACGTTTGAGGTGGGCAAAGAGCCTCTCGACCTTCTTTCCGAGTTTCATCGAGATGTCGTATTGGCGGGTCTTGGCTATTTCGCGGGCGACTTGGCGGGCCTCTTCATGTTCTTTGCGGGCATCTGCTTTCGGGCAGCATTTCATCCTTGATGGGCAGGCCTGACAGGTGTGCTTCAGCGCCTGATACTTCGCGACACCCTTGCCCGTCGGACCGCGGTTCGGATCGGAACAGTTCCGGCGCAACTGCTTTAGCGCTTCGCCTTCCGGACAGAGCTATTGGTTGTTCTCAGCGTCCCATTCGAAATCAGCACAAGACCCTGTGCCATCCTTGCGACTCGCCTGGTCGAGCCCTGGGATGTGGGGTTTGATGTCGCGTCTCACCAGCCAATCCAGCCTTGGACCTGATCCATAGGCGGCGTCCGCAATAAGCCGCTCAGGATGGAGATCAAATTTATCCTTGACCCGGTCTGACCTTGATCGCACGCAGCCAACCTCAGCTTGTCGGATCGATCTGCTCGCCTCAACACCGACGATCACGCTGGGGTCAGTGTCAATCAGAGAGTTCGTGGAACAGGCAAAGATTGCAGGACCTTTACGGGCTGCTGTCCACTGACTGGACGGGTCGGAATGTGATGTGAACTCAGGCTCAACAGTCGTTGCTGCCCCAAAGGCGGCATCATCCAGGACTTCCAAATATGCCTTCACCGCGCGGGGCGCCTCTCCTGGATCAATGGCGCTGCGATCCCACTCTTCCCCGGGCCTGGAGTTCTGTTTGTTGGCGTCGGCTTCAATCAAACCGCCATCCGCCGCAAAACGCTGACCGCTTGACAGACCGGCAGAAATGCACCGCGCTACGGTCATCTCGAAGAGGGGCCGCAGCAAATCACTGTCGCGGAACCTGCCATGACGGTTCCTGGAAAAAGTGCAATGATCCGGCACAGCGTCTGTCAGATCGAGACGACAGAACCAACGATACGCCAAGTTCGGATGCACCTCTTCGCAAAGCCGCCGCTCTGACCGGACCCCCAGGCAATACCCGACCAGCAGCAGGCGGATCAGCACCTCGGGATCAAGTGAAGGACGACCAGTATGACTATAGAAATCCGCCAGATGCCCACGGAGGCTGCTGAGATCAACAAACCGATCTATTGAGCGCAGAAGGTGATCTTTCGGTACAGGATCCTCAAGCGAAAACTCATAAAACAGCGCAGCTTGTGCTTCTTTCTTCGGTCCTGACATCGCCATCAAACCCCTCCAGCAATACAAGAATTGAAGCAGCGATCAGCACACCAAGCAAGAAGAGTTTTTCAACAAAATTAGTTGAACAGCTGCTCCCATGGAAAACCTCCCTTGTTTTCCATGCTGAAGCATGCCGAACATCGATTGGGATCCCCCTCGGAGAGCCTGAGCCAGTAAGCCGCAGTATTAGCAATGGCCAAAACGATAGAGGTTGAGGATCAGCCTCAACCCCAAAAGCTGGAAAGGCCTGAAGTCAGTCCGGAAGTGAATGAAGTCCTGCACATGCTCGAAACTTTGCAGTCCAGATGCGCCAAGGAATTCTCCCGGTAGCATCGGATTGAACGGGACGTATGATGGGATGGCGAGTGGTTAGAGCTTGCCGATCAGATCTTTGGAAACGGGAAACCAGAAGAGTTTTTCTGCGTTCTTGTAGGCAATCATCCCGGCCTCTCTTCGCGGTAGGTGTTTAAGCCATTCGCGATTGATCTGGATGAGATGCCCAAAATTTTCCCATTGCCCATTGACCCCGGTATCTGAACCGATCATGAAGCGCCCGGCGTGTTTGAGCACAAGCGCTTTCCAGGCTGGATGCCGCCCGGAACTGCCTGCCAGAATATCTCCTTCCCTATTAAGACAAGTCGGCGTAGAGCCCTCGATGTTTGTCCATCATAGGGCCAATGACAGATAGAGGCTCGCTCATGCCTGCATGCGCCCAGATGATCTTCAGCCCCAGTTCCAACTCATAGAGAAACGATATGGGTTCAGCCCCGGAATGGACGTGGATGGGAATGTTGCGTTTGACGGCCAGTCGAGCGCCTTCCCTGAGGAGCGCCTTGTTTGATGTGTCCAGGTTGTGAATGTGAAATTCGCCAAGACCGCGATGAGGATGGTCCTTGAGGCGCTTGATCAGGAAGTCAAGCATGCCGTCTGCGTGGGTCCAGTTCGATGACCCTGCACTTCCGTGATAGGGGCACAACTCCGGGACAATGCAGTTTGATGCAAATTCGAAAAGCTTGATTGTGCCCTCGTCAGGTGTCGACGAAACGAGCCCCATGGCGACGCCAGCCTTGTCCATTAACTTGATGACAGTGCCTGGCGGATAGGGCACCCAGGTAGGTTCTTTGTGGTGAATGTGGGTGTCAAAAATGGGCAAGTCCTTGTCCGCATCGCCAATCGGTGCCTCACCGGCACCAACGGATGTGGCGAATGTTAAGCTCGCAAACAGCCAGAACAATCTGAAACTACGCATCACTGTCTCGTGTCGGAGTCGGAAAGATACAAGCGTACCGAGCCATTTGGCTGGGCGCAAGAATCTGTTTGGATCAGCGCCTGTGGATCTGAGCTCCCCTGTTCTCGTTCTCAATGATGAATGATGGGAACAAACTGCAGATGGGGGCTAAAGATCTCGGCGTGGTTTCTCATTTGTAAGCACTTGCGAATACAGTGGCCTAGTCAATTGGCCCTTTTGGATCATACAAGATTCGCATTCCACTATTAATGACGCTTGCCGTTCCAGCATCCATGGGCGCAATGCACCAACGACGGCTGGTGAGGCCAAACTCTATTTCCAGGCCATCAGCGTAGTGGGCACGCACCGACTGAACCAGACCATGGTCTTCAAGCTCTGTGCGAACGATATCGCCAAATCTGGCGCACCAAGCCCTGTCGGCGATGAGGAATTGAGGCGCATCGCAAACGAGGATCAGATCAAGGTCAGAATCGGGTCCTTGCGTGCCGCGCATGTAAGAGCCACATGCTGAAACCGCCAAGACTGCCTCCTCCGACGCAGCCCAAACAGAGACAGCTTTGAAAAGTGCTTCAACAAACATTCTATGAGAGTAGAGAATGTACACACATTAGTCATTTTCCAAAACTATGATATGGTCGCGTTGTGATCTTGAAGACCGTAGGAGCATCTCCAGCCGTGCGCACGCGATTGGTTGAGGCAAAAGCAACAAGACCCCTTGGCATATGAAGCATATTGTCGATTTTAGACGAATTGCTGTCTTGCTAGCTCTGCTCTCGATTCTCGGGAGTTTTCCGGCACAGGCAAAAAGCACTCTGCCGCCGGGTGTACAGCAAGCCATGATGTTGTTTGCGCTTCAGGTCAAGAACCGGCACATCAATTTGCTCTTGAAAACAGTTGGAACCGAGCACCGGGAAGTCCGGTCACTCGTTGGAAACATGCAATTGGCGAAGCGTTTGGGTGTGGAAAGAGCCAAGACTTTCAACCGCGGCAGGTCTTTTCTTCTGTTGGTCGAAGGACGCTTTCACACAATTTCGAAGGCCCGCGCGAACAAACTGCTTGGTCAGTTCATCGATTATTTCCGGAAGCACCCAAAGTTTGAAACCCTGTTCGACAGGTACGTCGCACAGCTGCATGGGGCAGAACGATTGGCCATCAACATTTTGCTTATTGCGAAGAGTAAACCCAGCGTTTTTCGCAACGATGCCAGACAGTTTATGATGGATACGTTCCAGACGATGTCTAACGACAATCTCAAACGGTCGGGTACCTGATCCGGTTTAATTCCGGCCTTGGAAAAAGCGTTGATCGATTGCTATCACCAGCCTGTACGTGAGGTTGCTCACCAAGAAATGCAGCGGCATTTCATCATCGCCCCTTCGTTTCCGGTAATCTGGCCGCGATTTCGGCTTGAACAATAGCAGCAGTGTCTGAGGGTTCATGGATCACTCCTTCGGTCCGGCGGTCGACTTCGCTTTCACAAGAATGCAATCTCGGCTGGGCGTCATTATGACACGGTAGATTGGTCCAGTCAGGCAAAAATCCAAAAAGAGCAATTTCGGTGCAGGTTCAAATCAGCCGGTTTCGCTCTCCGCGCGGGCGACAATCGTCGGAAGAATGTCTTCTGCACGATTCACCACGTCCAGATGGACCTCCATGTTGGCCCGGATGAATTCCTGCGAACGCATGTGATTGAGTAGATCCATGAGTGGATCCCAGAAGCCCGCAACATTGGCGAGGGCGATCGGTTTGTTATGGCGGCCAAGTTGGCGCCAAGTGCTCATCTCGATGAGTTCTTCGAGTGTACCGATGCCGCCCGGCAGCGCTACAAATGCATCAGATCGTTCAAACATGATCCGTTTGCGCTCATGCATATCCTCTGTGACGATTACCTCCTGGACTTCGTCGAGCATCATTTCCTTGCGCACGAGGAAGTCGGGAATGATGCCGGTCACCTGGCCGCCATGTTCGAGAGCCGCACGAGCCGTGATGCCCATAAGCCCGAGGCCGCCGCCGCCGTAGACCAGGCCTACGCCTGCTTCTGCGAAGCTACGACCAAGGATGGTTGCTGCACTTGCGAACACAGGCTCCAGACCGGATCCTGAGCCGCAATAGACACAGACATTTCTAATTTTGCTCATATAGGGGCCCGCCTTTCACGCGCACAAGAGTGTTCCGGTCCGTCCCTCAAATCCGCAGCCGAAGGCGGAAAGGCCATGTGGCCTTTCCATTTGATTCCAACAATCAGTTCTTTTTCTTGTTGAGTTCCTGGGCTGCGCAGACAACTCCGCCACCGCCAGGAATAAGACATGCCGGATTGAGAAAGAAAATCTTGTCGGGTGCGCGGTGTTTGATCTTGCGGGCCTTGACCAGTTTTTTGCCGTTATTGTTGTTGAAGTTGAAGTTGGTCGTAGCGTCTGCAGAGGAGACCGGCAGGACCGGAGTGAGAGCCAGGCTCAAGCCAAACACGCCAGCCAGCGCCATTGATGCAATAATACCTGTTCTTTTGATCATAATTCATACCTCTCCAGTTGTTTCTTAGCCGCAGTACGACCTCTGAGGAGCATTACCGCATTGAATGCGCGGCGCACCGCAACTGGAAAATAACCGGTCCACACAGGAAAGCGATCAAAATTCGCCACTAATTAGCTGATTTTATAAGATGATATCAGGATGCCGTCCACTTTTCACGCATGGTGACCAGTTCTTCAGCCGCGGTGGGGTGCACCGCCACGGTGGCGTCAAAGTCAGCTTTTGTAGCGCCCATTTTCACTGCAATGCCGAGAAGTTGGGCCATTTCTCCAGCGTCCGGCCCGAGGATATGGCAACCCACGACCTTGTCCATCTTTGCATCCACAATAAGTTTCATGACCATTTTTTCGTCCCGGCCGGGCAGAATGAATTTCATGGGACGGAAGGTTGATTTGTAGATATCCAGCTCGCCGGACTTTTCACGGGCCTCTGCTTCAGTAAGTCCAACAGTTCCAATCTCGGGCTGGGAGAAGACTGCGGTTGCAATGTTGCTGTGGTCAACGGCAGTTGGTGTGTCATTGTAGACGGTTTCGGCAAACGCAGCGCCCTCCCGGATTGCCACAGGCGTCAGGTTCATGCGATTGGTCACATCGCCGACCGCATAAATGTTGGGCTGTGTGGTTTGTGAATAGGGATCAACCTTTACCGCGCCTTTGGCATCCAGCTCGACGCCTGCAGCGTCCAGGCCGAGGTGGGCGGTGTTCGGATTGCGGCCGGTGGCGTACATCACCTGTCCGGCTTCGAGCACCTCACCGGATTTCAGGGTGACAGCCAGACCATCTCCGGATTTGGCGATTTCGGCAATGTCGCTTTCAGTGCGGACTGTAATTCCCTTCTTGCCCATCTCAAGGGCAAGGGCATCGCGCATGTCGTCATCGAAACCGCGCAGGATCTGCGGGCCGCGATAGAGCAGGGTGGTTTCAACGCCAAGGCCATGGAAGATGCCAGCAAACTCAACGGCAATGTAACCGCCGCCAACCACGATGATTTTCTCCGGCAGGCTGTCCAGATTAAAGACTTCGTTGGAAGTGATGGCAAAGTCGGACCCGGAAAACTCAGGAACAAAAGGTGTAGCGCCAGTGGCGATCAGGATGTGTTTTGCAGTGACCCGCTGATCTTCTGAAACCAAACGCACTGTGTTGGCATCTTCCAGCACAGCACGGGACTGAATTATGCTGACACCCGAATTCTCCAAATTGCGGATATAAATCCCGTTGAGCCGGTCAATCTCCTTGTTCTTGTTGGCAAGTAGCGTTTGCCAGTCAAATGTGCCCTCGTTGATGGACCAGCCATAACCGGCGGCGTCTTCTACATATTCCGGGAAATGACTGGCATAAATGAACAGCTTTTTTGGCACGCAGCCCCGGATCACGCAGGTGCCGCCCACACGGTATTCTTCTGCAACCGCCACCTTCGCACCATGTGACGCCGCCATTCTGGCAGCCCGCACGCCACCAGATCCGGCGCCAATGACAAAGAGGTCGTAATCGAAGGTGGTCATGATTCTGGGCTTCCCGTGAGTAAGTTGATGAGTTGGCGAGGGCGCTGCAGGCCATATCGTCCTCTCATCGCACCAGATCAAGTCACCATGCAATCGCAAAAATGATGGGCTAGATCGTTGGCCAAAATCAGATGCAGATTTTTCCGATACCTTCCGGCGGCGTGGCAGTACTAGCTAATCTTCTTTGATGCCCTCAGAGCGTGTTTTTCGATGAGGTGATAGAAAATCCAGGCAAAGACGACCGAGATAAGCAAGGCGACCGCGATGAGGAAAATTCGTAGGCGGCGCTGTCCCCAAATCGTCGGCCCAGGTTCACGATACGCCCGCCAATCAGCACGTGGGTCAGATAGAGGGAATAGGATATTCCCCCCCAAAAACAGGGCCCACTTACCCAGCTCAATGTTACGGAATCCGATGATCACAATTGTGGTCAGCGTTACTGCAGAGAGGGTTTTTACTCCGCCCATGGCGCCAATGATGATTAGGCACATCGCAATGCCGATGAGCGTTTTTGTTTTCTTGTCGGTGTCCACGAAAAATCTCATGATGAGCACGCCGAGGAGAAGCTCCAGAATCCGCACATCGAAAGACGAAACAACAAGATATTTTGTAGCCAAGATGGCCAGGGCCACGGCAGCTGAAAACTCAATGCCGCAATTGATCAGGTAGGGGAAACTCAGGCCGACCAGGATGTAGAACACAAACTCGTAAGCCAGGGTCCAGAAGACGGGGTTCAGACAGGGATAATCTGTCAGCGGGATCAAGTAGAACAAATGGAACAAGAGCTGACTGATGGTGTAATTGGGTATGTCCCCCTGAAAGCCCGGTGCCAGGCTTGAGGCGTGCCAAAGCAGGATCGCCAGGATCAGGCTGGCAATATACGGCGGTTCAAGCCGGACCAGTCTGCGGGCAAAGAACAATGGAAACTGACTTATCCGGTAGTTCTTACCCATAAGAGACAGCGGGATGACGAAGAAAATGTCGACACCCAGCCATCCATAGGCATGCAGGATTTGCGGGATCAGAGTCGTCAACGATCCACCGAAATGGAACAAGGTGACCGCTATGGAGGCAAAGCCGCGCAACGCCTCAACGGACAAGATTTTCTGTGAGTGCATCTATGCTGAAGTCCTGTAATCAGGAATTCACTAGACATCTAATATTTCTACAAAGCGTAAATTGGTTAACCTATGCAGTTTCTGGGGTGTTGTCACATCCCGGAGCGGTTAGGCAACGGGCTGCCGCCCGCCGTTTTCCGTGTATGCTTCCTCTCTGTAGAAGCCTAGCTTCTCCATCACGGGCAAGTCGTTGAAGGAGAACAGGCACGCATCGTCCTGCTCTGAGCTATTGGCATGTTCGTGCCACATCCAGGCGGGGACGCAGAAGATGTCTTTTTCCGTCCAGTCGAACCGCTGCCCTCCAATGACGGACCAACCGTTTCCCTTCGCCACCTGATAAATCACGTTGCCGGTGTGCCGGTGTGCCTTGGTGTGCTCGCCGGGACGCAGCATTTGCATGCGCGCGCCCATGGTTTGCATGACATGGCCGCCGGTGCGCGGGTTGGAGTAACGCATAATCACTCCGTCATAGGGTGAGCCGTCGGTCACCTTCGTGTAGTTCTGAAGTCCTTCGTATGTCTGATCCCAGCCGAACTTCATCAGAGGTGAATAGGCATGGTCCCAGCTCTCGTTGGCGGGCAGGAGGCCCGGCGCGCTGTAGGATGAGGGAGAGTCATTCTCCGGATAGTTTGGTTTTTGATGGAGGTCCGGGTACACCTTATAGAAATTGGCTTCCAGCGCATTGGTGAGTGGGATATCCAATCCGTCCTGCCACATGGAGACTTCGCCCTCCTCCAAAACGCCGTGATCATGCCAGGTCCCATTGGGCGTGATGACAAAATCGCGTGCGCCGAAGGTGATACGGTGACCATCCACCACCGTGTAGCCACCGGAGCCTTCCATGATGAACCGCAGTGCGGAGGCCGCATGATTGTGGGCCGTTGTCTTTTCACCGGGGCGCATGACCTGAATGCCGCTGAACAGCCATCCGCAGCAGGCGCTCACTTCTTTACGCTTGGGGTTGCGCAAATAGACGACACGCCGGCCAGCCTTTTCCGGTGATACCAGATCCAGAGACCGCATGACCTGAGGCCTCAGGTCTGCATTTCGCCAGATTGTTGGTGCTGAAGAGGGTGTTGGCTCCCAGGGCTCGATATCATTGGCCACAGTCCAGAGGGCACCGGTCTCAATCCCGGCCAGATCGCTATAGTAGGCTTCGAGATCCGCATCGTCCTTAACGACCGCGCGGCCAATCCGCTGGTCGCGTTCGTCCTTAACAGCCTGGTCCATGGCACGCCTCATTCTGTTGGAAACAATGAAGTCTACCTCCCTAATCCGACAATGTCATCCCCAAGGCCGGGTGTTTTGAGCGCGGGTAAATTGATTCTCTGGCGCATTCATTGAATTGGCGTGAAGTCTTCAGGTAAGCCGGTCATGTTGCGCTCAATTGTACCCTAGGAACAGGCTTGGATCTGCTTCAGGATATCTTAAGAAAATTGCCAGCTGGAACAACTTTTGCTAAAAATCCAATAAATAATATTTTGGAAGAACAAGTTATTGAAATGAGCGTGCTTGATCAAGCGCATCAGAGACAGACTGGATCGATGTCAACACGACCAAGAGCATAAGGTCCAAGATTTGCCGTCTTGCTTTCCGGGGCGAATGGTAGCGAATGCCGGGGCAAGTGAAGGGACTTTTCTATGGCGAACAGATGGCTCTCGTCAGTAGCCTTGATTGCATTGCTTGCTTTTCCTGGTGCGGCTTTCTCGGATAGTGCTGAAATTGAATTTTGGCGAAGCGTCAAGCAAAGCAAGGATACTGCCGAACTCCAAGCCTATCTGGATGCTTATCCGGAGGGAAAGTTTGTGCCGTTGGCAAAGTTGCGGCTGTGCAAGATTGTCGGAAAAGCGAATCCTCCAAAAACTGAACCGAAGCCAGAGCCGAAATTTGTCGAGTCTCCGGAACGCAACAAGGCATTAATGCGGTCGTTTGCATTGTTCGGTGATGTGTTTGAAAGGGTTCGCTCAGACTATGTGGTGAAGCCGGGCGAAAAGAAGCTGATTTTCTCTGCCATTGATGGGATGCTTAGGTTTTATCCGTCCAATTCCATCAACGCCTCCGCGAAGGATGCCATTGCGAAAACCAAATCCAGCGGAGGCGTGGCGGTTTATCAACTCCTAGATGTTTTCGAAGCTGCGGTTGACGAGCTGCGCCGTGCTCATCCAGACAAAACGGATGACAACAAACTGATAGCTTCGGCAATCAACGGGATGCTGGGCCAACTGGATGTGCACTCCAACTACCAGACAGCCCGGCAGTTCCAGGAGATGCAAGTTCAGGCAACGGGTGGGTTTGGTGGTCTGGGAATAGAAGTCACAATGGTCGACGGCCTGGTCACGGTCGTAACCCCGATCGCCGGCAGTCCCGCGGAAAGGGCCGGCATTGAACCCCAGAATCTCATTACACATCTCGATGCTGAGCCCGTGAAGGGTTTGACCCTCGCTGAGGTTGTAGATCGCATGCGAGGCAAGGCAGGTTCGAAAATTGAGCTGTGTGTCAAGCGCGCGAAGCTGGCTAAACCCCTTGTTCTCTCTGTCACCCGTGACATCATCAGGGTCAAAACGGTTCAGCATCGCAAGATTGGCGATGTGGGCTTCATCAAGATTTCTGTTCTGAACGGACAAACTGCACCGGCGTTGAAGAAGGCCCTTAAGGCGCTTCAGAAGGATGGCATCAAAGGTCTGATTCTTGACCTTCGCAATAATCCTGGCGGTCTTCTGGATATGGCGATCGCGATCACGGACAGCTTTCTGGAGCGCGGAGCGATCGTCTCGACCCGCTCGCGCAACGCTGTAGAGACTCAGAGAATCAATGCCAAGGATGGTGATGCAATAGACGCCAAAACCTTAGTTGTGTTGACGAATGGCGGCACGGCGTCAGGGGCTGAAATTGTCGCCGCCGCTCTGCAGGATCACAAGCGGGCAATTGTGCTCGGCGAGAATTTGTTTGGTAAAGGCTCTGTGCAAACCATAATCCCCCTGGGAACCAATGATGCCATGCACCTGACGACAACACACTATCACCGGCCTTCAGGAGAAAGGGTAGAAGGCAACGGTGCTAAACCCGACATTGTCGTTCGCTCTCGAACCGGTGAGAGTTCAACCGGGGCCTCTTCTCAACAGGACGCGCAACTCGAGGCGGCACTGGACCTGTTCCGTGCAAGTCAAAGAAAAGAGGCAGACGGGTCCTTCTATGAAGCCGAAATCTTGTTCTGGCAATCTGTTAAAAACAGCACTGATCCGGCGGAGCTGGCAGCATATCTTGCAACTTATTCCGAAGGCCGGTTCAACTTGCAGGCCCGCAAATGGATTATCGCCCTCAAGAGCGGTGATAAGCGAGCCGGGACGACCAAACCTGATGCGCCTGCATTGCCCAAGCCAGCAGGAATGCCCTGACTCATCTCAGGTGAAAAAGGGTTCACCGGTATCTCCCTCAAGGACGTACCAAAGAAACTGCGGAGAAGTATGCGATTAAAGGCAAAGGTGGCATTGAAGTTGAGTTTGTCATGCCCTGGGGCCCGGCCTCAAGAGCCGATTTGAAGGCTGATGACGTGGTTGTGGAGCTGGACGGAACCCCCGTGGAAAGTATGGTCAGGTTTGTGGAGCGCATTAATACCATCGCTCAATGATCCCACCCGATGGGCCCCTTCGCGCCCTCCGATTGAGATGACGCGCCCTGGTTGATGCCTGAGGGTGTTCCAGGCTTGGCAGCAGTGATCTGCGATGTCGTCGCAGGTCTTGAAAACGAGGGTCGAAAGCCAGGTGTCCCGGATGAACGGCCAGACGTTCTCGACCGGGTTCACCTCTGGTGACCCTTGGCGGCCGTGGGACGAGGGTGATGTTGTCGGGGACAGCCCCTTTGGGTGAGCTCTGCCCTCCCGCCTGATCAAGGATCAGGAGGGCGTGTGCCCCGGCCTCGACCTGTTGACCGATGAGCCTGAGAGGCTCAGCCATGGGGTGAGTGTCGCACCAGGGCATGACTCGCCCGGCGCCCTTGGCCCTGGCAGGGCAGAGGGCGCCGAAGAGACAGGCCCCTTCGGTCCGCTGATCGTGCGGTGCGCGCGGCCGCGTCCCCCGCTGCGCCCAGCGTCGCGTGCGTTTGTTCTTCTGACCCATCCGGGCGTCGTCCTGAACCCGGAGCTCTATCGGCTTGCCGCCCCATTGGCTGCGGATGTGGTCGACGACGTCGCAGACGTTTTGTTGAACGCCTCGATGGCCTCGTCGTGCTGTGCGTCGTGCTACGGGCGGGCGGAGAGCTTGGCCAACCCCATGGCGAACCCCCAAGGCGCGAAGGTCCCGTCCCGGCGTCTGACGACTGACCGGGACGCCCGGTTCCTCCTGCACCCCTGCGCCAGATCGACCCGCCGCCAGCGCCCGATGGTCCATATCGGCTTTGGCCCCGCCTCAACAGTCGCTGCCAGCGCCGTGCGGTGTTCGTCTGTCAGGATCGGCGTCTTTGCGGGCGCCTTGCGTGTCACCAGGGCCTCCGCGCCGCCGGCCTTGAAGCGCAACACCCGGTCCCGGATCACCTGCAGGCCCCCGCCGCCGGTGCGCGCGGCCTCGCGGCGAGACCCACCGTCGAGGATCACCGGCAAGGCAAGAAGCTGCCGCGTCTGATCCGCCTCTTCGCTCTTGCGCGCTGTGCGAGGCAGGTCATCGCCCAGAAAGTCCGCTCTCGGTTGACCAGCTGCTGCCATGGAAAACCTCCCTTGTTTTCCATGCTGAAGCAGGCCGAACATCGATTGGGACCCTCCCCTCGGAGAGCCTGAGCCAGTCAGCCGCAGTATGAGGCGAAAATTCCTGGTTCTCCCGTTGAGAGGATTGCTCTGAGACTTAGCAAGAGACTAAAGCTGAACTTTAATGTCGGCTCATTCGGTGAAGACACGTTTAGAGCCGCCACGGGAGGCTCCAAGGATGCAGCCCGCGCGCTCAGGCAAATGCTGAACGCAGGTAACATTTTAGCAAAAGATACTAGGGCTGGATTTAAATGGTCGCTCAGAGCTGCGGAGCTGGGACATGGGCAGGCCCAGGCCGAAGCTGGTCATGCGTTCCATCACGGGCAGAGCACTCCGAAAAGCCTCACCAAGGCTAAATACTGGTATGAGCGTGCCGCGGAAAGTGGCCATGGCGTGGCGATGTTCAGGTTTGGACTCTTAGCCAACTCCAATTCTTCCACAACCGATCAACCAAACCCCACACGAGCGGCCTATTGGTACAAAAAAGCCGTGGAGAAGAATCGTGCCGGTGCCATGAACAATCTTGCGCTCTTGTACCGGGACGGGAAGGGTGTGACCAAGGATTTGGCCGAACACATTTTTCTCTTGCATCGTGCCAATGCTTTGAAACAGCCCACCTCATTCCTGGCTTTGGGAGACGCATATCTCAATGGCTGGGGCGTAACCCGGGACGTTTCGCGCGCTATCACTTTATTCAAAAAAGCCATAGAGCTTGACGAGCATTCAGGTTGGGTCTGGATCGGAGATCTTTACCGACACGGCAATGGGGTCAGACGCAGCAAGAGAGAAGCGATTAATACTAACGGGCCTCAGGTTTGCCCGTTTTGGGTCCGATCTCGAGATGCGCCCGATTTGATTGCCCTTGGGTCTTTCATGAGCCGGGTCCAGACATCACATCCGGCGGCAAGAAGGCCTGCCTGATCTTCAAAGAGGCGGTTGGAGAGCCCGTTCTCCCGAAGAGATTGCCAGACACTCTCGACCCGATTGAACCCCGGTGATCTAGCGGGCAGGAAGATCAGGGGCAGGGTCTCCGGCCCCTTCACCTCGCCGGATGTGTGCCCCGGCGCGCGGTCCATCAGGACGGCGGCCTGAGCGCCTTTTGCAACGGGCCGGCTGATCTCCTTGAGAGGCAGGTTCCTTGTTCCAGTGTCCGCCCATAGCACCCTGGCACCATCAGGACCGCACCGGTCTCCCTGTCTGCGCACACCGCGCCGGACAGGCAGGCCGATTTGTAACGCTGATCGGCCGGCCATAGCGGTCTCGTCCCCTTGCGCGCCCGGATGCGGACGCGGCCGGTCTTCTGGCCAATGCGGGCCTCGTCCTGAACCCAGACCTCGATCGGCTTGTCTGCCGGACCGTGGGTCAAAGGGGAGGCAAGGCTTTGGGGGACGTTTTTTTGAAAGCCTCCATGAGGCCCAGGTCCTGGGTGGACCGGGTGTTGCGGGCGCCCGGTGAGGCGGGAAAAGCCGGGCACTGCAGGCAGCCTGGAGAGGGTCCTCTCGTGAGAGACAACACCGAACCGGTCTTCGCTCCCCCGTTGAAGGTCAGGTCGTCTCCAGCGGACCCCCTGTCAGGCTCAAGCGTCATGCTCAAGGCAGGGGCCGGGTTCGATGATCTCAGCAAGTTCAGCCATCGGGGCCGCGGGACCCGGCGGTCGAACAGCCCCTTCGGGCCCGGCTTCGTTGAACCGGTCCCTCAGGCTCTGCCGGGCCACCCCACCCCCTTCGCCGCATCCGCCCGGCTCATGCCGTCATAAACACAAGCAAGCGAAAGCAAACGCCGGGCCTGACGGAGATCTTCGCTCGTCCTGGAAAGGCCGCGAAGGGTCAAGGCATCATAGTCATCACGACCGCCAACAGCTGCAGACATCGGAAATCCTCCTTTGTCTGCATGGATCCAGAGAGCAGCCGGGTTGAAAAGGCCTGAGAGACAATCAATCACGCCATTGGTATGAGATGTATCGCCGGGCTGCTGCAAAGGACGATCAGCTTGCACTGGAGCGTCTGAAGCAGCTCGGAGTACCGCGTCACGACCCAAAAGAGATTCAGCGGATGCTCGCGCGCCTAGGATACGCCCCTGGCACGATTGATGGCAAGATTGGTTCCAAAGGCAAACGGGCAATCAGAGCTTTTCAGCGCGCACGCGGGCTCAGGATCAACGGGCGAACTCTATAAGCAACTCAAAGAAGCCCTGAAACTAAGTGCTTCTCAGAATTTGTGCCCTTCGGCCTTTAGTTGACGGATGGTTTCCTCGCCCAAGAGTACACCGATGTTTTCACCCCAGGCGCGACCGATTTTTAGAGATTCCTGGACCATCATCGGTTTGGCGCGGATCAGTTTGGTGCCTACAGGGCTCTTGTAGAACTTTACGATCTGATTGATCTCGTCTTCACTCATGAGCAACGCATAGGCCTCGGCTACTTTGTTGAGGAGATCATCCAGGCTCTTGTCCGTTTCCACCAAAAAGATGGTTTGGAAGCGCTTTTCCACTTCGGCAGGCAGATCTGGCTTGGCCTGCTTGATGATGCCGAGCTGCTGCTTGAGTATAATGGCCGGAACCTTGCTGTACATCTGATCCGCTCTTGTTGCGGCCAGCATTTCGCGCGCGGCCTTAACGTGGGACTCCGAAGGTTTGTCTTGCGCCAGTGCCGCGCCAACGTTGGTCAGAGCCATCATCATGATGGCCGCAAATAGAGTTCTGATCATTTGATTTCCTAACTGTTCAGGTCGTCAATTCTTCGATGCCTGCTTCACTTGCAACATAAGCCCGGGCCGCCAGTCCAATAAACAGACCGTGTTCGACGACACCTGTCTGTGCCTGAAGGGCGAGCGCAAGGGCTTCCGGGTCATTGATTTGGTGGAGGTGGCAATCGTAAATGAAATTGCCGCCGTTGGTGATGAACGGATCGCTCCCGTTTTGGCGCTGATGAATGTCGGTTGGGAGGTCCTGTTCTTTCAAAATTTCGGCAATACAGCTTGCCGTGACCCCTGCGCCGAATTGCACCACTTCGATTGGCAGTGGGAATTGTCCAAGCGTTTGCACCCTTTTCGAGCCGTCGGCGATCACAACCATCTCATCAGAGGCATTGGCGACGATTTTCTCGCGCAATAGCGCGCCGCCGCCGCCCTTGATGAGGTGCAACTGGCCATCCAGCTCATCAGCTCCATCGACCGTCACATCCAGATGCAGCGTCTTATCGAGGGTCGATAACGGTATGCCGAGGCTGCGTGCCTGCTCTGCTGTGGCTTCCGAGGTGGGCACGCAGGTCACCGTCAAGCCTTCGGCCACCAGCCTGCCGACTGCGTCCACAAACGGACGCGCCGTGGATCCGGTGCCGAGCCCAAGGGTCATGCCATCGCGCACGTGGACGAGGGCAGCTTTCGCTGCCTCTCGCTTTAGATTTTCTGAAGACATGATTTCAGCCCGTTCCTGGAACCAACTCTATCCGTCCAGACCACCCATCAGCATGTATTTGATCTCGGTGAACTCGGTGATGCCGTGGTGTGAGCCTTCGCGGCCGAGGCCGGACTGCTTCACACCGCCGAATGGCGCCACTTCAGTAGAGATTATGCCTTCGTTGATGCCAACAATGCCTGTTTCGAGGGCTTCGCCAACCCGCCAGCATCGTCCAATGTCGCGGCTGTAGAAATAAGCCGCCAGGCCGAACTCGGTGTCATTGGCCAAATCAATGGCTTCCTTTTCGGTTTCGAATTTGAACAGAGGCGCTACCGGACCAAAGGTTTCCTCGTTGGTCACAAGCATTTTTGTAGTTACATTTTTCAAAACAGTGGGTTGGTAAAAATTGCCACCAATGTCATGGACCTGTCCGCCGACCACGATTTCTGCACCGTTTGCGACGGCGTCTGCAACGTGCTCTTCGACCTTCTCGACGGCTGCTGCATTTATGAGTGGGCCTGTAGTTACACCAACTTCAGTGCCGGTGCCGACTTTCAGATCCATGACAGCTTTGGCGAGTTTCTCGGAGAAGGTGTCATAAACCCCGGACTGCACCAGGATCCTGTTGGCGCAAACGCAGGTTTGCCCCGCATTCCGGTACTTTGAGGCCATAGCGCCGGCAACTGCAGCATCCAGATCCGCGTCATCAAACACGATGAACGGTGCGTTTCCACCCAGTTCCAGATCCACTTTCTTGATGGTGGAGGAACATTGTTCCATCAGGATGCATCCGATTTCTGTTGAGCCTGTAAAGGTCAGGGCCTTCACAGTATCGCTCTTGGTGAGTACACCGCCAATATCGCGTGCCGCACCTGTAACTACAGAAAATAAGCCGGAAGGCAAACCTGCGCGATCGCCGAGCTCTGCCAAGGCTAATGCTGTTAGCGGGGTTTCGCTTGCAGGCTTGCAAACCACACCACAACCGGCAGCGATCGCCGGGGATACTTTTCGGGTGATCATGGCCATGGGGAAGTTCCAAGGCGTGATGGCGGCCACAACACCGATTGGCTGGCGAATTACGAGAATGCGGGCATCTGCCTTGTGGCTTGGGATTGTCTCGCCGTAAACGCGCTTGGCTTCTTCAGCATAGAACTCAGTGAAGGATGCGCCGTAAACAACCTCTCCGCGCGCTTCAGCAAGTGGTTTGCCCTGTTCGGCCGTCATCAGGTGCGCGAGGTCCTCCTGATGTTCCATCATTAGATCGTACCATTTGCGCAGAACAATCGAACGTTCCTTGGCGGTCTTCTTCGCCCAGCCTTTCATGGCCGCTTCTGCGCCTGCCACGGCGTCTTTGGTTTCCTTCGCACCCAGTTTCGGAACCGTCGTTATCACTTCACCCGTGGCTGGGTTGATCACGTTCACAGTTTCGCTGCCGCCGATCCATTGGCCGACCACAAAACATTTGTCTTTCAGTAGTGTTTTGTCGTTCAGCGTGTCCATTTGCTCATACACCTCCTGTTGACCGCGCACCGACAGCATGCTCTTTGCGGTATCACTAGCATGCCCGGCGGCCCGCGATAAAGCGTGGCGTTGCACTTTCCCGCAAAGCTTTTAGGTGAGAAATGACGACACCCCTCGCAATCATCTTCGATCTGGACGGTACTCTCGTCGAGAGCGCCCCTGACCTTGCCGCGACCACCAATGTCCTGTTGCAGCGCCAAGGTAGGCGGATGATAGAACTGGATGAGTTGCGCTCGATGGTGGGCAAAGGGGCCCGGGTCATGATTGAGAAGGCCATGGCGGCCACTGGTGAACCGGCGACGGAAGAACAGATCAAAGCCATGATCCCGGAGTTCCTGGAATATTACGGGGAGAATCTGGCTGACCATACGTTGCCGTTTCCGGGCGTGATTGATGCTCTAGATCAGCTTGGCGCACGAGGGTGCTTGCTGGGGGTTTGCACCAACAAGTTTGAGAGCATGTCACGCAAACTTTTGGACATCCTCGGCATGTCTCATCATTTCAAAGCTGTGCTCGGCGGTGACACGCTGAAAATCCGCAAACCTGATCCCGAACACGTGCTGGAATCCATCCGGCGAGTTGGCGGCACGCCTGAGCGTGCCATCATGGTCGGGGACAGCAATAACGATATTGATGCGGCCAAAGCCGCCGGGGTTGCGTCAATTGCCGTCAGCTTCGGCTACACAGATATCCCACCACGGGAATTGGGAGCAGACCGGGTGATTGAGCATTTCGACGAACTCATCGGAGCTGTCGACGATCTGATGGATTGAACTGGCGGTTATGCCACTCGTTTCTGCCTGTCGATGATATCAAGCCAGCGAAGCGTGAACTCTGTTCCGAACTTTTGTGCAGCGGGTAACAGGGTGTCCCGGTCTGTTCGCGCGGCACGGACCATCCGGGTCTGTGTTTCATCCATATACTCACCGTATTCGCCTTCGATCATGTCCACCCATTGGATCAAATAATCATCTGTGACCTCAAAATGGCATCGGAAACCGTAGGAGAAGGGTCCAACCTGGAATCCTTGCGCTTCCACATGATCGCCTGAAAATAGCAAGATGCCGTCGCGCGGCACCGAGAAACTATTCTTGTGCACTTGCATCACCGGTGGTGTGGTCAATCCCTCGAGCAACGGGTCTGCTTGACCTTCCCGGGTGACGGCCATGGGTGCAAAACCAAGTTCGGCAGCATTCATGCTCACTTTGGGCTCCCCAAGGGCCCCGTGCCAATTGTTGCGCGCCCAAACAAACGCCGAGATAGGGGAGCAGGCGCGTGTGAACCTTTGCTATTAGATCGGCAATGTTCTTCAGCACCGGATATTCTTCGTCATCGTAGGCTCCCATCCGGCCGCCAAATGAAATCAGCCCATCCCAATCCCCTGGTACGTCCGCTGGTAATTCATCGCCTTCGTGCGGGTAGAACTCGACAATATCGTGTCAAGCACGGGCAACAACGTCTGTGAGGATGCCAGGCGGGCAATAGAGGTCATTTATGATGAAGGCGATTTGCATGACATTTTTCCCTCGGGAAACTCGGAGTATTCAAAACCGCAGGGTCTATGTTTTGAATGTGGATGTCCAGCCGAAACGCAAAGAATTCGACGCCCTCACAGCAGGTCCGAATTACCCCAGCCAGCCGCCGCTCTTTGCATAGGACGCAGCCAGACTCTCCGGTGAGCGCGGGAACTTTTCGAGGAGCGTTTGAACCGTCTCTTTCAATTCCAGGAACAGGTTGAGCCTGTTGTTGTTGAGAGGACCGGGCACAACGAGGGTGCGCCGATTGTAGTCTGAATAAAGTGCGCTGAGAAGGGACTTCGCGCCCTTGGTCGTACTGATGTCTTCCAGTTCTGCCTAGTGAAAGTGCCGGGGGTAGTTCCAGTCCAGATAGAATGTCCAGCTCATGTCCGAATTGATGAAGTCGCCGCGTGCCAGCAGGCTGATGACTGTCTTTTCAATATCCCGGCGCAGAAGAACGATGTCCACTTCGGTGTTTTGCAAAAGTGTGCCCAAATTCTCCATCAGACCTGCCTTGGCCAGGAGATGTGAAGTTTCCACATTAAGTAGCGGTGTTTCCAGCTCCGATGACGGAAAACTTTTGTCTCCAGAACTGCTTTACCGCAGCCGTATTGCCATGGGTGTTGAAGCTCATCAGATGCGAAACATCGGGCGCATGCGAAAGCTAATGGCAGGCCGCTTTCTTTGATCCAGTTCGATGCGCACCGCGATGTGGAGCCGGAGGAAGGTGACCGCATCGATCATGGCACGATGTTCAACCGGGCCATTCAGGATGGTGCGATTGATCCCCATTCCTCGATCCAGATTGGCATCCGCACGACCTATGAGGGCGAACACACCTACGGGATGAAAATTCTTTATGCGGACCGGGTGCACGAGATGTCGGCGAGTGAGGTCGCGGCGGAGATCAAAAAGACGGTAGGCGACCGCAAAGCCTATATGACGTTCGACATTGATTGCCTTGACCCTGCATTTGCGCCGGGGACTGGGACACCAGTGCCAGGTGGTCTCTTCAGTCATCAGGCCATGTCCATCTTGCGTAAGTTGACCGAGATAGATTTTGCCGGAATGGACATTGTGAAGGTTTCGCCTCCACATGATCATGCCGAAGTTACGTCCCTGGCTGCTGCGGTTATCACCCTTGAATATCTTTGCATCAAGGCTTGGCAAGCCGGAGCCCGGGGCACACTTGTTCCTGAATAACGTGGGGCTGCGTGTTCAAAAGACTCTTGCGGGGAAAGGCCTGACGTCCTAACTCATCGGTCTTCGCCTGACGCATCGCTTCCAAAGGACCAATCAATGCAAAGAGTGCGGAACGTTTCGGCGGTTCTCGGCCCCACAAACACTGGCAAGACGCATCTCGCCGTGAGCCGAATGCTGGATTATGAATCCGGCATGATCGGGCTGCCACTGCGTCTGCTTGCCCGCGAGGTTTACGACCGCGTTGCTGAACGTATGGGGGCAGAATCTGTTGCTCTGATCACAGGTGAAGAAAAGATCGTGCCGCTGGAACCGCGATTCTACGTCTGCACGGTTGAGGCCATGCCTCGCGATCTCAAGGTCGATTTTCTCGCTGTGGATGAGGTGCAGCTGGCGGCGGATCTGGATCGGGGACATATTTTCACCGACCGCATCATCCATGCACGCGGCACGCAGGAGACCATATTGCTTGGTTCGGATACGGCGCGCGAATTGCTGTCAGAACTGCTACCCGAGCTCAATATCATCACCCGCCCCCGGTTTTCGAAATTGACCTATGCAGGTCAGAAGAATATAACCCGGCTTCCTCCACGCAGCGCCGTTGTAGCGTTTTCGGCTGAGACTGTTTACGCGATCGCCGAATTGATCCGCCGGCAGCGGGGTGGCGCAGCGGTTGTGCTCGGCGCCCTCAGCCCGCGCACTCGAAACGCGCAGGTCGAACTGTTCGAATCCGGAGATGTGGATTTCATTGTTGCTACCGATGCAATCGGCATGGGGCTCAACATGGATGTAAACCATGTGGCGTTTGCGGCAACTCGCAAATTTGATGGCCGCATGTTCCGCGACCTCAATCCGGCAGAAATGGCGCAAATAGCCGGTCGGGCCGGACGCTATATGGAGGACGGCACGTTTGGGGTTACTGGCGAGGCGCAACCGCCCGAAGGCGATGTGGTCAATCAGCTTGAAGATCATCGTTTCCAGCCAGTGAAGGTTTTCCAGTGGCGGAACCGGATGCTCGATATGGGCTCTCTGGACGACCTGATGCAGTCGCTTTTGATGCTGCCAAATACCAAGGGCCTCACCCGCGCCATGGGCGGTGATGATGTACAGGCGCTGGAAATGATGATGCGCGAACCTGATGTGAAGGACTTGGTGGCGTCAGAAGAGCATGTGAATCTGCTTTGGGACGTGTGCCAGATCCCTGATTATCGCAACATTACCAGCGGAGAACATGGCCGGATTGTGGGGCAGGTGTTCCGCTCCCTGATGTCTTCGGAGGGCAAGGTCTCAGATGATTGGTTTCAGCGGCAATTGTCATATGCGGAAAGCACCGATGGTGATATAGACACGCTCGCCGGGCGGATTGCCCACGTCAGAACCTGGACATTTATTGCAAATCGCCCGGATTGGCTGGATGATCCGTATCATTGGCAGCAAAGGGCAAAGGCAATCGAAGACAAGCTTTCGGATGCCTTACATGAGCGTTTAACGCAGAGATTTATAGACCGGCGCACCAGCGTTCTGATGAAGCGTATACGCGAGAAGGAAAAACTGATGGCTTCGGTTTCATCAGATGGGGACATTCACGTTGAAGGTGAATTTATTGGGCAGATGACAGGTTTCCGTTTTATGTCCGACGGCAGTGCGAATGACAGCCAGGCCAAAGCTCTGAAGTCGGCATCGCTCAAGGCCATTGCCGAAGAGATGTCAAGCCGCTCCAAAGCATGCGCAAATGCGCCCGATGGCGAATTCGCCCTTAAGGTGGATGGATCGGTGACGTGGCTCGGGGCCAAGGTCGGTTGGCTCAAAGCCGGGGCTGACATCCTCAAACCGTGTGCCCTGTTGCTGGCGAATGATCAGCTTGAAGGCCAGGACCGCGAGGCAGTGCAAGCGCGGCTCGAAAAATTTGTCTCTGACCGGATTGCGACCGTACTGGAGCCGCTGGTCAATCTTGCCAAAGCGGAAGATATTTCGGGCATGGCGCGTGGGCTTGCGTTCCAGGTGGTCGAAAATCTTGGCGTCCTGGTACGTGACGAGGTTGCAGACGAGGTCAAGGCGCTGGATCAGGAAGCGCGCGGGACCTTACGGTCATATGGCATCCGCTTTGGGGCCTATCACGTCTTCATGCCAATATTGTTGAAACCGGCAGCTGCTGAACTCAAACTGTTGCTCTGGGCCCTGTGGCAGGCCGCCAACGGGGAAAAGGGCCGGAATATTGATCTAGACAAGTTGCCCGAACCTCCGGGGCAGGGGCTGACGTCGGTCACATTCGACCGCTCAACGCCGAACGGATTCTACAGATCTGTTGGCTACCGCATTTGCGGAACCCGCGCCGTTCGTATCGATATGCTGGAACGGCTCGCGGATCTCATCAGGCCTTGCGTGTTCTGGAAGCCTTCCAAGGAAGGTGAAGAACGTCCTGAGGGTTCTGTTGAAGGCGGTGGCTTCACGGTTACCGCTGACATGATGTCTCTCGTCGGCTGTTCGGGCGAAGGTTTTTCCTCCATCCTCAAAGGTCTTGGGTATCGTGTGGAGCGGCGGAAGATAGAAGCACCCAAGGAAGAACCTGCGAAGGAGACCGAAGCCAATCCAGAAGGCGACGCGGCAGAAGCGCCTTCAGAAGTTGAGGCTGAAAAGTCTGAAGACGCCACCGCAGACGTGGCTGAAGTGCGTGGTTCCGAAGCGGCAACAGAGGTCAAGGAAGAACCGGCCGAAGAGAAGTTCCTGGAAGTTTGGCGGCCCGCAGGCAAACGTCCGGCCAATCGCAGGCCCGACCAGAACCGACAAAGATCCGGTCGTCCCCAAGGCGGGCAGAAACGGCAGAATGAAAACCGTGCTGGCAAGGGGCGTCCTCAAAACCAGAACAAGAAGTTCAGCAAACCTGCGCGCAAGCCCCAAGAAAAGCTGATCGACAAAGACTCACCTTTTGCTGCCCTTGGCGCATTGAAGGCGCAGCTTGAAAAGAAGAGGTAGCCGTGAGCGACCCCGAAACTTCCGAGCGCCAAAGGGTCGACAAGTGGTTGTGGTTCTCCCGCATCGTGAAGACACGAACGCTTGCAGGGGAATTGGTAACGACCGGCAAACTCCGGATTAACAGCACAAAGATCCCCAAAGCCAGTCACGCTGTAAAGGCAGATGATGTCCTGACCTTCACTCATGCCGGCCGGGTGCGGATCATCAAAATTCTCGCGATAGGCAAACGCCGCGGCCCGGCTCCTGAAGCTCAAGCACTATACGAAGACATGAGCCCGCCAGTTGAGCGGCCTGATGGAGTTTCCAAACCACTCGATCCGGCTCAACGAGAAAGCGGGGCGGGGCGCCCCACCAAGAAAGAGCGTAGGGACATGGAAAAGTGGATGTCGTCTTAAACCGCGTCAACCAGCGATATCGGTACAGTTCTTTGACCAGTCGGGAACGATAGCCCACCCCATTCCGGCAAAGCGCTTATTTCTAAAGACGGCCACAAAACTCCAATCTCCATTTGGCAGTTTGCTGTCTTGCACATGATCACCGCGCACGACGGTCGCCATGACCTTTGAATTCGGGTTTGTGCCTGCTCGAAGCTTCAACTTCGATCCACGCCAGCCGATGCAGGAGCTTTCAGTGCCATCGCTTTCCAGGATTGTATCGTAGAAGAAGAAATTCACAAATTGGAAAAGCGAATCGATACAACGAACCAGAACATGCAGGCTCAATTTGCCGAGCAGGAGAGAAAAATTGAAAAAATCGGCAGAATGATTTCAGAAAGTCAGGCAGCGAACGCCTGACCGTGCTGGCGCGCAGCACCCCCGCGCTCTACGGCACCGATTACCGGTGTTTTTCGCGTCCCCGCGGCCTCGCGGATTTATGAACATCGAAGCGCTCCGACTGTTAAGTCCTTAACTACTAATTGTGATCAATTTTGCATTGCCTTTCCGAGTTTGGAGCGAAAGCAATATCCGGCATTGTCATAAATGGCATTTCTGTCCATTCAGTAGCTGCGCAAACATCATACGCGATAGCTGGTGAGGAGATCAGCAGCGCTGCGAACAGGAGAAAGACCCTCATGGGACGGTTGCCTTATTGATGAACGAAGTGGGGACTGTTTCATGATTGGTGTCGCCGAAGCAAGTCTGATGTTCAGATAGCGCAGATCGCAGTTGTCATAATACTAACGGGCCTCAGGTTTGCCTGTTTTGGGTCCACTCGCGAGATGCGCCTGATTTGATTGCCGTTGGTTCTTTCATGAGCCGGGTCCAAGCCATCACATCCGGCGGCAAGACCGTCTGCCTGATCTTCAAGGAGGCGGTTGGAGAGCCCGTTCTCCCGAAGCGATTGCCAGACATTCTCGACCCGATTGAGCCCCGGTGATCTGGCGGGCAGGAAGATCAGGGTCAGGGTCTTCGGCCCCTTCACCTCGCCGGATGTGTGCCCCGGCGCGCGGGCCATCAGGACGGCGGCCTGAGCGCCTTTTGCAACGGGCCGGCTGATCTCCTTGAGAGACAGGTTCCTTGTTTCAATGTCCGCCCCCATGGCACCATGGCAGCATCAGGGCCGCGCCGGTCTCCCTGTCTACGCAAACCGCGCCGGACAGGCAGGTCGATTTGTAACGCTGATCGGCCGGCCATCGCGGTCTCGGTCCCCTTGCGCGCCCGGATGCGGACGCGGCCGTTCTTCTGGCCGATGCGGGCCTCGTCCTGAACCCGGACCTCGATCGGCCTGTCTGCCGGACCGTGGTTCAAAGGGGAAGCAAGGCTTTGGGGGATGTTTTTTTGAAAGCCTCCATGAGGTCCGGGTCTTGGGCCGAGTCCTGGGCCGGGTGTTGCGGGCGCCCGGTGAGGCGAAAAGCCGGGCGCTGCAAGCAGCTTGGAGAGGGTCCTCTCGTGAGAGACAACACCGAACCGGTCTTCGCTCCCCCGTTGCAGGTCAAGTCGTCTCCAGCGGCCCCCCCGTCAGGCTCAAGCGTCAGGCTCAAGGCAGGGGCCGGGCTCGATGGTCTCAGCGAGTTCAGCCATCAGGGTCGCATCCAGCCATCGGGGCCGCGGGACCCGGTGGTCGAACAGCCCCTTCGGGCCCGGCTTCGTTGAACCGGTGCACCCGGTCCCTCAGGCTCTGCCGGGCCACCCCACCCCCCTTCGCCGCATCCGCCCGGCTCATCCCGTCATGAACACAAGCAAGCGAAAGCAAACGCCGGGCCTGACGGAGATCTTCGCTCGTCCTGGCAAGGCCGCGAAGGGTCAAAGCATCATAGTCATCACGAACGTCAACAGTTGCAGACATCGGAAACCCTCCTTTGTCTGCATGGATCCAGAGAGCAGCCGGATTGAAAAGGCTTGAGAGACAATCAATCATGCCATTGGTATTAGTCTGTAACGCGACGCGGCTACTCGCTTGCTGTTACAGTAGTGATCGGATAGAACCCGCGCTAACACGTGTCCTGGCTTCCAGAAGACCAAATTTCATGTCGAAGAAGAATAAAGTGATCAAGCCGAAAGCCCGGCTTCCAAAAGGCTTGTGGGATGTTGATGCGCGCGAACTGCGGGCGCTCAAGCGCATGCTTGCGGTAATTGAAGAGATATATGAATCCTATGGCTTTGAGCCGGTGGAAACACCAGCCATGGAGTACACCGATGCGCTGGGCAAGTTTCTCCCTGATGAAGACCGGCCCAATGAAGGCGTGTTTTCGTTCCAGGACGAGGATGACCAATGGCTTTCTCTGCGTTACGATCTGACTGCACCGCTCGCGCGTTATGTGGCCGAGCATTACGATGCGTTGGCAAAACCTTATCGCAGCTATCGTGCAGGTTATGTTTACCGCAATGAAAAGCCTGGGCCCGGCCGTTACCGGCAGTTCATGCAGTTTGATGCCGATACGGTTGGCACGCCAACACCGGCTGCTGACGCGGAAATCTGCATGCTGGCGTCTGACACCATGGAAGCTTTAGGCATTCCGCGCGGCTCCTATGTAATGAAGGTGAATAACCGCAAGGTTCTGGATGGTGTGCTGGAGAGTATCGGCATTGCGGAGAACGGTGACAATTATGAACTGCAGCGGCTGACGGTGCTGCGAGTGATTGACAAGCTGGCTCGCTTGGGGCCGGACGCTGTGCGCCTGCTCCTCGGCGAGGGCCGCAAGGATGAGTCCGGTGACTACACCAAAGGTGCCGGGCTGAACGATGCGCAGATCACTCAGGTGATGGGTTTTGTTGAGGCTGGTGCGGACATGAGTGCTGAAGTCCTGGCTAATCTTCGCAATGTGGTTGGAGCCAGTGAAACTGGTATCCAGGGCGTGAACGAGCTTGAAGAAATGGTCACGCTGTTTGACGCTTCAGGCTATGGCCCTGATCGCATCCAGCTGGACCCTGCTGTTGTGCGTGGTCTGGGCTATTACACCGGGCCGGTTTTTGAAGCGGAATTGACCTTCGAAGCTGAAACAGAAGATGGCGAAATCGCCCGTTTCGGTTCTGTTGGAGGCGGCGGCCGATACGATGATCTGGTTGCACGGTTCAAGAGCATTGAAGTGCCGGCTACCGGGTTCTCCATTGGCGTGTCGCGCCTCATGACCGCACTTGATCATCTGGGCAAACTTGATGCCGATACGGTGTCCGCGCCGGTGATCGTGCTGGTTATGGATCCTTCCAAACGTGCCGACTACCAGAAGATGGTGCAGGAGCTCCGCGGTGCTGGCGTTCGAGCCGAAATGTATCTCGGTGGTTCGGGCATGCGGGCGCAGATGAAATATGCCGACAAGCGCGGCTCGCCATGTGTGGTGATCCAGGGTGAGGACGAACTCGCCGCTAGTGAGGTGCAGGTCAAGGACCTGATCGAAGGCGCAAAACTTTCTGAGGAAATCGAAGACAACAAGTCCTGGCGCGAGGGCCGGCCGGCGCAATTCTCAGTGCCCTATGGTGAACTGGTCGAGGCCGTGAAATCGGTCCTGGCCCGCTACTCTACCTGAAGTCATGACCGGTAAATCACCAGAAGAGCGTTTGGCGCTCGACAGCCAATCTGCCATTCTGTCTGGCGTGCTTGAGCATGCCGGGTACACATATATCGAACCGGCGATCCTGCAGCCGGCAGATGTTTTTCTGGACCGCTCAGGCGAGGATATCCGTCTGCGCACATATGTGTTCACAGACCCGGCGGGCAACGAGCTTTGTCTGCGGCCCGATCTCACCGTGCCTGCTTGCCGTTATCATCTCAAACATGCACCTGAAACGACTGCAGAGGCGCGCTACAGTTATCTCGGTCCGGCGTTCCGGTTTCAGCGGGACGGAGTAACCAAGCTCTCGCCACGTGAGTTTGAGCAGGCTGGCGTAGAGAACTATGGCGCAAATGATCGCGCACTGGCCGAGGCCGAAACCTTGGCGCTCGCAATTGAAGCCATGCATGCGGTTGGGCTTTATGATTTCACGGTCCACGTCGGCGATCTTGGATTGTTTGATGCGCTGCTGGCTGGTATCGAGATGCCAAATCGGTGGCGCGAATGCCTGCATCAACAGTTTTGGCGCCCCGAAGCGTTCCGGAATCTGCTTGCAAGTCTGTGTGCAGGGGACCGGAAGGCGCACCCATTGGCCGATGAGCTAAGCGGCGTTGATGAAGATGAAGCAGTGCGTCTTGTTGAGAAGCGTCTTCTCTCTGGCGGGCTGCCTTTGGTTGGCGGACGGAGCATGGAGGAGATTGCAAGACGGCTCCACGAGAAAGCTGCGGACCGGGGTAGCGATCCTTTGACAGGTGAGACTGCAGAAAATATCGAAGCCTATCTGGCCGTGCGGGGATCTCCTCTGGATGCATTCGCCGAAATCTCAGAGCTCGATCTGCCGGGACCGGCCATTTCGCGGGCGTTGGATCGTTTTGCAAAGCGGTTTGTTAAATTATCCGAGCTGGGGATCGATACGTCCGATTTCGTGTTTTCAGCAGAGTTTGGACGAAACCTGGAATACTATACCGGCCACGTGTTTCAGATCGAGGCTGACAGCGAGAATGGCCCGGTCCAGGTAGTTGGTGGTGGGCGGTACGACAAGCTTTTGGCAGATCTTGGGGCGAGCGAGCCTATCCCTGCGGTGGGCTTTGCCATCCACACTGAGCGGCTGGCGGCAGTGATGAAGGAACAGGCAGATGACTGAGAAAATCATCATCGCAATTCCTTCAAAAGGCCGGTTGATGGAAAAAGCCGAGGAGCTTTTTGCGCAAGCAGGTTTCCAAATCAAACGGTCGGGTGATGCACGGGGCTATCGCGGTGGTTTGGTCGGTTTTGATGATGTGGAGGTTGCCTTTCTCTCGGCTGGCGAAATTGCTCACAGGTTAGGTGACCGATCTGTGCACATGGGCGTGACGGGGATAGATCTCCTACGCGAGCACATCGCCGATACTGACGGGAAGATTGATGTTGTCCGGCGGCTGAACTTTGGTCATGCGGATGTGGTTGTGGCCGTTCCTGAATGCTGGCTGGATGTGGACACGATGGCCGATCTGGATGAAGTGTCGGAACGTTTCTATGCCCGCCACAAACACCGCTTGCGGATTGCTACAAAGTATCTGAATGTAACGCGCCGGTTCTTTGCCCGAAAAGGCGTTACAGGTTACCGGACTGTGGAAAGTCTGGGTGCAACCGAAGGTGCGCCGGCTGCTGGCGTTGCAGAAATAATTGTCGATATCACATCAACGGGATCAACTTTGAAAGCGAACCACTTGAAGATTCTGGACGACGGTGTGATGCTCCGCTCCGAGGCATGCCTCTCCGTGATCAAGACGCCGGAAGCCAAGAATGAAACACTGGAAAAATTGCTGGGCGCACTGGGGTAGCCTGCTGCCGGTACTTTTGATTACGTTCTGGTTAGAGGCTGTCGTTTATTCCCAGCCAGCTTCCTCCGCGTCTCGAAATTTCTCGCAATATCCGGGTTTTGCAGAGTGGTACACCAAAAACCCGCCGTCAGAGAGCATGCCGTCAGCAGCGGATCAAGAACTTTTGCGACGCTACCGGCCACGTTTCTTTGTGGGCAACGATCAGACGCGTTTTATCGATTTCTATCGGGATTATGTTGCGCATGGCACCTTGCGGGATGGCACGGGCAAAGTGATTTCAGAGGCGGTCACCCCTAAGCTCCTCAATCGCTACAAGGAGGATCCGGAAGTTGTCTTTACCCATGAACCCAAGGGCAGCCCGGAAGGTCTGCCCAAGGTGTTTGGACGGGTCATTCGTGAGAATGCCGAATGGCTGGGCGAGCCGCAACGTCTTACGTTTCTGAGCTACAACACGATTTTCGCACATTCGGGCCTGACCTCAGGCCTTCTGGGATGGCAAAAGCTGAGTCTTGGTCTCGTTGGTGACTTAGTTGATTGGCACCAGCTGGATCACTATACAGCAGCGACCGTTATTCTTGATGATTCTAGCAAGCCGATTGCGTTGATGCTGCAGCAGCACAATTATCTACGCACATACATTATTGGCGAGCAGTTCCGGTTTCCGGAAGATGGGAGACCTCTGATTGCAGTGGCGCATGGTTCCAACGAACTTTATCCGTTCAGCGAGGGTCGCCGGAGCCACAGGGCGGTCCCGTTTCTGACGCCGACAAACTTCCGTTACATGCTGGGGGCAGGGCGCCGACCCGTCTTTACAGCAGATGACATCACCGAGCCTGAGGCCGAGGTGGGGTATGATCTTGCGTTCCTGCCGCCGTCAGATGCGTTTTATACGTTCAAGGGGTTTTTGGGCGAACTTCGGCTGCTTCCGGGCCGTGACGGCCCGCCCGGTGCAGACTACAACACTCTGCCGGAACTCAAACCGATGCATCTTCAGATGCTGGGCGGCTATTGGAGATATGGCAATGAAGGTGATGCAGCCCGCATGGAAGCGTCTTTTGACAAGGAAAAGTACTGGCTGGCCTTTGCGCGCGGGCAAACGGAGGTGTTTTTTGCCAATGCCACGTGCGCGAAGCGATGGGGCGATGCGTGTGCCTTTGAGTAACGGCTATTAATGGTCATGGCACTGAGCATGAGTGAGCTATGAGCAGATTGGCGCAAATTGGGCGGATCACCGGGGGCAGCTTAATCGGTTTCAGCGTCGTTTTGGCACTGACCTCGCATCATTTCGGGGATTCGGTAGCGCTCAAGGATATGCCGACCCTGCTGTTTATCGCAGGATACATGGTGCAGGGCTCCTGTTTGTTGCGGTCTTGCCATTGGTGCGGTCCACAATCCGCAGCAAGTCTTCAGGACCAGGCAAGCTCTTGCTCTGGATTGTCGTTGCTGGTGTTTTGATACGTCTGGTGCAGTTCGCTGGCGAACCTCTCCTGGAGGATGACTATCACAGGTATCTCTGGGACGGAGCTGTGACTGCTGAAGACGGTAATCCCTATAACGTATGCGCCTGAAAAATTCCTGGATGAGTATGCGGAAACAGAGCCTTACACGCGCCTGGAGAGACCAGGGCAGGAAACCCTGGAGCGGATTAACTATCCGAAATACCGGACAATTTACCCGCCAGTGGCGCAAATCGCATTTGCATTAGCCTACAAGGCTTATCCCTTTAGCCTTACTGTCTGGCGGTCTGTTTTGCTGGCCGTGGACCTTGTGACATTTGGGTTGATTTTGTTGTTGCTGCGCACGATATGCCTCCCGGCCTTGTGGTCAGTGCTCTACTGGTGGAACCCTCTCTTTGTGAAAGAGGTTTTCAATTTGGCTCATATGGAGCCGATCGTCGTCGTGTTCGTGCTTGGTGCGCTGGCCTTGTTAGTGAGCCGGAAGCCGTTTGCTTCGGTGGTCACCCTGGCATTTGCCGCTGCGGCGAAACTCTGGCCCGTCCTGCTCCTTCCCCTGTTGTTGAGAAGCCAGGACTGGAACTGGCCACGTATGGCTTTACTCGTGTTGGTTTTTACCGGGATATCGGCATTGCTGTTCGCACCGGTCGTTCTGTCTTCGCTGGATTTCTCGTCTGGGTTCGTTGCATACGTGGAAAAATGGCAGACAAATTCGGCTGTCTTCCTGATTTTTAGTTCCATCGTCAAGGCATGACCCTTTTCATGGTCTGCGCCTGGGTTAGTTGCGCGCGGGACGGCTGGCGGATTGTTGCTGGCCATAGTGTTGTTTGCGATTGTGAAATCGAAAGCAACACCCGAAGGTCTGTTGCGCGCCGGCTTCATCAGCATCGGGGCCTTGTTCTTACTGAGCCCCACACAGTTCCCCTGGTATTTCCTTTGGGTGGCGCCGTTGCTTCCCCTGTTCCCTGTTCGAGGTTTCTTGGCGGCTGTTGTGACGCTGCCACTTTACTACACGTATTTACATCTGGATCCGCGCAGGGTGGCATATGTGCAGACTTACGGCATTATCTGGCTGGTCTGGCTGCCAGTTTGGGGACTGCTTGCCTACGATTTCTTTAATGCCCGGCAATGCCCGGCGCGCGAGCGGATGACCTGGAACTTGTCGCTTGCCAATTTGTCTCCGGATCGAAAGCTCGGGTCCTTGTACGTCTCCAGCGCTGGCACATCTTCATAAGTGACGTTGTCTCCAACTAGATTCACAGAGAATGCCGCCCGCCGCTGATTCAGCTTGTTCCCAGGCGCTGCATGGAAGGTGTGTGAATTCCAGATGAGTGTGTCGCCCGGCGACATGGCGCAAGAGAGAATTTCAGCGGCCGGGTCGTTGTCTATATCAGGGATTGGCGGGCGCTCCTTGCGCACGTGTCTGTAGTCCTCAGACGGGTTCTCGAAGTTGGCTGCGCGATAAATGATTTCCGGGGCATGGGAACCCTTAAAGAACCTCAATGCAGATTCCACAGGGATTGGATCAAGCGCTGTCCAGCAGTTTATGACATTTGTTCCCACTAGCGGATAGTAGGCGTGATCCTGGTGCCAGGGTGTTGCCGCACTGTCGCTACGCGCCTCCTTGATGAGCAGAAAGTCATAGAACAGGGTCATGTCCGACTGGAGAATTGGCCAGCAGACATCAGCCAATGGGCTGTCGAAAATAAATCTGCGGAAAGGTTTCACCTCGCGCCAGGCTTGGGAACTGAAAGAAAACCGTCCCTTATCGCCCTTCCGTTTTACCACATCCAGATCGGCGCTCGCGCCCAACAACGCGTCATTGATGCCACGCTCGATAACATCCAGCCATTCCTGGCTGATCGCGTTGCGCAAGCAAACCACACCATCTCTGTTGTAGGTCGCGACGGAGTCCGACTTTGCTGCCGAAGCCCACGCATCGAACTCTGCAACGGTGCCAGTTTCTGCCTGAATTCTTATACCCGTCTTCATGCGTCCATCGTTTGGACAAACGCAAATGCGAGTCAATATGCTGCGGTGTAAGGTGATTTTTTTGCCGGCTCTGTATTATCGTCGCCAACAAGCGAATCATTTGAGAGGCAGTGATGTTGGCAATCCACAAAGCGGTATTTATCCTCCTGTTTGCCGGCCTTATGTTCATACCGGATGTTGCACCAGTACTTGCGGAAGTGCGGGACGATCCGCTTAGCGAATTCATCAAGAAAAAGATACAGAAGAAAAAAATCGCCCGAGAGTACCAGGAAGCCAGAACCAGCGCCTGAACCTGAGCAGGTCTCGGAACCAGAACCGGATCCGACGCCTGTCAAATTGAGCAGTTCGGTGCCCGATATTGTGACAATCGTGGTGATTGGTGACACCGGCTTCAGCAGAAATCACTCCAAGGTCTATCCCAACTCGATCCGGCATTTGGTGAAGCGCTGCTTCAACCTCATGTCGCTCGCCAACAACCATTCCATGGATTATGGCGTTGCAGGGTTTAAGGAAACCCTGAAGCATATAGAACCCTTGTTGAAGATCGGCCTGAAGGCGCACGCGGGAATCGGATTGAATCGGGAAGAGGCGAGCCGGCCGAAGGTTGTCAGTGTGAAGGGCCGCAAAGTTGTATTTTCAGCCATCGGCATTGTCACCAACAATCTCAAACGCCATCGCGCTGGCAATAACCAACCAGGTCAGATCGCCTATCGTTTCGATGATGACTACCGCCTGACCATCAATCGGCTGGCGAAAACCAAATCCGACTATCGCATTCTTTCAGTGCACTATGGCATCGAAGGCGGGTCCGGACTGACAGCAAACAAATCAAGGAATGGCGCGGTATGGCTGCCAAGCAGAAGAAGATTGATCTGGTCATTGACTATCATACCCACGTGGAGCGGGTCGGCAATTCAGTGATCTTCTATGGTTTGGGTAACGGCCTGCACCATGGCACAGCCAATATGGGACCCAAGGGGATCTGTCGCGACTTTGGTGTCGTCGGGCGCGTGCATCTGTTGAAAGGGGAGAACGGCCACCTGATCACGCGGGCGGTGGAAGTCATCCCGGAGACCAAGATGCATATCATACCATCGCTCACTGCTCCCACCCGATGGTCCCCTTCGCGCCCTCCGATTGAGATGACGCGCCCTGGTTGATGCCTGAGGGTGTTCCAGGCTTGGCAGCAGTGATCTGCGATGTCGTCGCAGGTCTTGAAAACGAGGGTCGAAAGCCAGGTGTCCCGGATGAACGGCCAGACGTTCTCGACCGGGTTCACCTCTGGTGCCCCTGGCGGCCGTGGGACGAGGGTGATGGTGTCGGAGACAGCCCATTTGGGTGAGCTCTGCCCTCCCGCCCGATCAAGGATCAGGAGGGCGTGTGCCCCGGCCTCGACCTGTTGACCGATGAGCTTGAGAGGCTCAACCATGGCGTGAGTGTCGCACCAGGGCATGACCCGCCCGGCGCCCTTGGTAGGGCAGATGGCCTCGAAGAGATAGGCCCCTTCGGTCCGCTGATCGTGCGGCGCGCGGGGCCGCGTCCCCCGCCGCGCCCGGCGTCGCGTGCGTTTGTTCTTCTGACCCATCCGGGCTTCGTCCTGAACCCGGAGCTCTATCGGCTTGCCGCCACATTGGGTGCGGATGTGGTCGGCGACGTCGCAGACGTTTTGTTGAACGCCTCGCTGGCCTCGTCGTGCTGTGCGTCGTGCTGCGGGCGGGCGGAGAGCTTGGCGAACCCCATGGCGACCCCGATGGCGCGAAGGTCCCGTCCCGGCGTCTGACGACTGACCGGGACGCCCGGTTCCTCCTGCGCCCCCTGCGCCAGATCGACCCAGCGCCCGATGCCGTCCATATCGGGCTTTGGCCCCGCCTCAACAGTCGCTGCCAGCGCCGTGCGGTGTTCGTCTGTCAGGATCGGCGTCTTTGCGGGCGCCTTGCGGGTCACCAAGGCCTCCGCGCCGCCGGCCTTGAAGCGCAACACCCGTCCCGGATCACCGGCAAGGCAAGAAGCTGCCGCGTCTGATCCGCCTCTTCGCTCTTGCGCACTGTGCGAGGCAGGTCATCGCCCAGAAAGTCCGCTCTCAGTTGACCAGCTGCTGCCATGGAAAACCTCCCTTGTTTTCCATGCTGAAGCATGCCGAACATCGATTGGGAACCTCCCTCGGAGAGCCTGAGACTGTCCTGCCCAGGCCCAAGGAATACGTCAGTGGTGAGAACTTCACCTATCTGGGCCGCAACTACCGTCTCAAACTGATTTCCGGGGCCTCTGAGGGGGTTAAGCTCAAGAACGGGTATCTCAACTGTTCCCTGCCCCCAAGGCCTCTCACGAGCCAGCTCTGACTGCATCGTGCAGGAAGTCTTGAGATCGTGGTATATCGGCCATGCCGTTGCCAGGTTGACCGGGAAAACCCACCGGTTGGCCAAGGTTCTCCGGGTGAAGCCCCGATCCATCAAAGTCCGGGATTACAAGTCCCGATGGGGTTCGTGTTTGGCATCCGGTGACATCTCCTGCAACTGGAAAATCATCATCGCACCGGATCGTGGATTACGTGGTTGCTCATGAATTGTGCCACCTGCTGGAACACAACCACTCACCGGCCTACTGGCAGCAGGTCGAGAACGTCGTTCCCGGCTATCGAAATGACCGGGAGTGGCTGAAGCTGAACGGTGAGAAGCTGTTTATCTGACAAGACTCTTCAAGCCAGCTCTCTCTCGTAGTCGCGAATTTGATCGTATCGGCATTTTTTGACGGCCCATGAGATGGAACTTTGCACAATGCTCGCACAAAGTCCAACGAAACCAGATTAACCTATTGATTTTACTTACTAAAAACCCCTTCGCGTTTACGCGCGGATGGGACGCACATAGTGGTTATCTGCAAACCGGCAGAAAATCTAAGCTTCTGAAAAAACTGGGAAAAAGTGGTGGGCGTGACTGGGATTGAACCAGTGACCCCTACGATGTCAACGTAGTGCTCTCCCGCTGAGCTACACGCCCACTTGTTCCGGACATTCTGAATATCCAAAAGGTCCGGATGCATATATCGGCTCTCTTGCAGGCGCGCAAGAGAGCAATTTTGCTGAATTGCAGGGTTTTGTCCATGAACCGGACGATGGGCCGGTTCAGGCAGCCATCATCCGGTCGACCTCCTGCACCAATTCACGCAGGTGAAAAGGTTTGGAGAGAATTTTTGCGTCTTTCGGCGCTTCATTGTCCGAGTTCAAGGCAACCGCGGCAAAACCGGTGATGAACATGATCTTGAGCCCCGGGTCGAGATCTGCGGCCCGTCGTGCAAGTTCGATCCCATCCATTTCCGGCATCACAATATCTGTGAGAAGCAAATCGAAGGAATTTTCCTTCACGCACTCAAAGGCGCTCATTCCCTCGCCAAAAGCAATCACGTTGTGACCGGCTTTTTCCAATGCGCGTTCCAGGAACTTGCGCATATCTTCGTCATCTTCCGCCAGCAGAATTTTCGCCATGATTCTCTTATCGTTGAAAGTTCCAGATCGTCCCCATTCGCGGCGACCCTATCGCGAAGTGGTAAATAGGCGGTGAAAGTTTGGAGAATTGGCTGTCCGTACCATGGACAGACCGTCTGACGGGTGCCATACCTTGCCAAGCCAGAGCTGGAACAAGTTCCAACAGGGCAAAATCGCCAATTCAACGGGCCGCCATGACTTCGATGCGCAGTTCAGAAAAAGCAACGCCGGCGGAGCTGTTTCAGCCCGCATTCGAAGTGTTGCGGCCTGCTGAACTGACCGTGCCTGTTCTCTTCAATTCCCCACATAGCGGAAAACACTATCCGGCCTCATTCATTGCTGCTTCCAAACTGGATCCTCTGGCACTTCGCAAGTCTGAAGATGCGATGGTTGATGAGCTGTTGCATCCGGTTCTGACGCTGGGGGCACCGTTGTTGAAGGTGAATTTCCCACGCGCCTATCTGGACGTCAATCGTGAGCCCTATGAACTTGATCCGACAATGTTCACGACTATCTTGCCGGATTATGTGAACACCACGTCACTGCGCGTGGCTGGGGGCTTGGGCACGATTCCCAGGGTGGTGAGCGAGACAGAGGAAATTTACGATCGCCCCATGAGTTTTGAGCAGGCGGAGGCCAGGATCTGCGATCTCTACTTGCCCTATCACGGGCAGCTGGAAGCTCTGCTCTCCGAGATCTTCGATTTGTTCGGCACAGTCCTTTTGGTTGATTGCCATTCGATGCCATCTTCAGGACTGTCGGATGAAAGGCATCGCTTCAAGTCCAGACCCGATATTGTCCTCGGGGATCGATACGACTCTACCTGTTCTCCGGAAATCGTACGCTTTCTTGAGCTGGCATTTCGTCAGGCCGGTTATTCAGTTGCCCGTAACAAACCCTATGCAGGCGGATATATCACGCAAACCTATAGCCAGAGAGCGGAAGAGCAACACTCAGTGCAGATTGAGATAAACCGCGCCCTGTACATGGATGAAGCCCGGCTTGAACCTCATGATGGCTACATCACGCTCCGTAATGATTTGCTCTCTGTCATGGGCCGGGTTCTCAGGGCCTTGCCGGACATTCTCGGGCCCAGCGTTATTGCTGCTGAATGAATACGATCTGCCCTGATTTTAGATACGGATAAGAAAAGGCCGCTCGATGCGGTTGCATGAGCGGCCCAAGTCTGGGGGAGGAAATGCCCAAGAAGGGCGGCAAAGGAAGACGCTCGTCTCCTTCGCATATGCACCATATGCGCTTTCTTTCTGGAAATTTCAAGGCCGGTAATGGGCAACTTTTGTATAAGCCGGATCTCGTGGCAAATTTGTCATAATTTTATAATTTGTTGTATTTTATAAGGAAATGCGGAAAATCTGATGACGATCACACTGTGCTCTCATATTATTGATAACAAAATGACAAACTGCCGCAGCTGCGTACAGGAAATTATTGCATTGCACAAATTTTGCCAATCATTCTGCCCCACTTGAGCTTGCACATCAGTTCCGCTACGGAACCCGCGCACAATCGGTAGATCGGAAATCACCACTATGAACGCTGAGAAATACGCAGAACTGCTATCATTTGGACATCAACTGGCGGACGTTGCAGACAAGGTCATTCTGCCGCTCTTCAGGTCAGGGCTTGGCGTCGACAATAAGGAGACTGCGGGGTTTGATCCTGTCACAGCAGCTGATCGGGCGTCTGAAGAGGTGATGCGGGCGCTGATCACTCAGAATTACCCGGCACACGGCATATTGGGTGAAGAGTTTGGGGTGCAGGAGACGGAGGATGCCGATGGTCTGACCTGGGTCCTGGACCCCATCGATGGAACACGTGCCTTCATTTGCGGAATGCCAACGTGGATGACGCTTATTGGTTTATGTGACCAGGAGGGTACGGTGGCAGGGGTCGCGAGCCAGGCCTATACCGGTGAACGGTTCTTTGCCGGCAATACGGAGAGTTGGCACCAGGATCGAGATGGCACTAAAACCCGCCTCAAAGTCCGGGCTGCTGCAACACTCGGGGACTCGATTTTTTGCAGCACCGTTCCCGATCATTTCACAGGACGCCTGGAGAAGCCGTTTCAGACCTTGAAATCGCGGGCCAGGCTTTCCCGCTTCGGCGGCGATGCCTATATATTCTGCCTCTTGGCGGCAGGTTGCATCGATGTGGTGATTGACCCGGGCCTGCAGGCCTATGACATTGCAGCCCTGGTCCCCATCATCGAGCAGGCGGGCGGTATCGTGACCACGCTGGACGGCCAGCCTGCGCATAATGGCGGAGACATCATTGCGGCGGCGAGCGCGGAGTTACACGAGGAAGTTTGCGCCCTTTTTGCTGCAAATGGTTAGCGCCAGCTCTTGATCCGGCACCTGATCAGACGCACACTATCGGCCAAACAGAAGTTCATGATTGAAAAGGTTTAGCGCATGGCCGGGTTGAGCATTGAAGAGCAGCAGCGCTACCAGGAGCAGGGGTATGTCATTCCCCAGTACCGCTTGCCGCCGGGCAAGTTGGCCGAGCTGAGAGACGCGGTTGACTGGGTGATTGAAAACAACCCGCAAGCGCGGCCCGAACATCTTGTCAGCATACATGTCGTCAACAATCAGCCTGAACGGATCAAGGGGCACAAATCGTTTCTTGATCTCACCGCTGACCCTGCAATCCTCGATCTGGTGGAAGATGCGATAGGCCGGGATATCATTCTCTGGGGCGCGCATTTGTTCTGCAAGCCCGTGCTGACGGGCATGGAGGTGCCCATGCACCAGGATGGGGAATACTGGCCAATCCGGCCGCTGGCCACCTGCTCGGTGTGGATTGCGCTTGATGATGTGACCAGGGAAAATGGCTGCATGCGCTTCATTCCCGGCAGCCACAAGTCCCAGACGCCCTACGCGCACGAACGTCAGGATCGGGATGACGTTGTCATCAACATGGAAATCGACAAGGCGACCTATGACGTTGCCAGCGCCGTCGATATTGAGCTGGAAGCCGGGCAGATGTCGTTGCACGATATCTATCTGATCCACGGGTCGAATGCCAACCGGTCGAACAACCGGCGGGCGGGGCTGGCATTGCGCTATATGCCGGCCAGTTCTCACTTCATCCGGGACATGTTCCCACCGAGTGAAAAGACAGGCTTGCGGATCGACTTTGCCGAACGCCCCCTGTTGCTGCAGCGCGGGCGGGATGTGAGTGGCAAGAACGACCTGAAGACCGGCCGCCAATGGCTGAATTAAGGGGCTGAACTTAAAACATAAAAGGAGATGCAGATATGACCATCATCGCCATGACCCGCGAAATGGGAACGCTCGGCAAGGATGTTGCCCATCGCATTGCGGTCGAGCTGGGGTTGGGGCTCGTGCACCACGAGCTGGTGCGCAAGGAGATTGCCGACAAACTGGATGTGGAGCCCAGCGATGTGCACCGGTTCCTGGAAGGCAGCCCGACCCTGTGGGACCGCTGGAAGATCGACGAGCGGAAACTGTCCCGCTACACCCGGGAGGAAATCCTCGAACTGGCGGACCGGGACAATGTGCTGATCCGCGGCTGGGGGGCGCCGTACCTGCTCAAGGATGTGCCCCATGTGATCCGCATCCGCATTTGCGCGCCCATGGAATTCCGCATCAACGAGATGCTTAAGCGCTTGAATATAAACGATGAAGATGTGGCGCGCCGGGAGATCAAGCGCAACGATGCGGCCCACACCAGGGCCATGCGCAGCTTCTTCGATACGGACTGGGAGCACCCGCTGAACTATCACATGGTGTTGAATACCGGTAGCATGCCGGTGCAGGCTTGCATTGATCAGATCCGATTGTTGATCGACAATCCGGCCTTTGAACGCACCCCGGAATCCCGCCAGATCCTTACAGACAGGCTGATCGAGAGCCGCATCAACGATGCGCTGGACAAGCGGGTGGCGCCGGGCCTGAGCGGGCGGATGGTGGACGTGAATGTGCGCTCAGGGCACGTGACGCTGACAGGCACCTCCTACGGTCGGCCGGACCTGGTCGCTATCGAAGAGGCGGTGCAGCAGGTGAAGGGCGTCGAAAGCGTCGAAAGCCAAATCGTCCACGTGGACCCGCCCTATATGGGGTGAGGGGGGATTTGGAAAAAGCTGGACGGGCAATTTTTCTGAGAGCGTGGGATGCCGCCAGAATGGCGGAAAACCGTCCTTTTTTGTGCGGGTACATGTGAGATTTGTCCGGTTTGGTGCGGCTTTTGTCCAACTTTGTGCGGTTGGAGTCTCAATCTTTCCGGGTTTGTGCAGTTTTGTCCAACCCAATTCCGTTTGGAGCGCTTGAGCATGAACGACGACGCCCTCAAAGCTGAAATCAGCAATTCCTATGGCTCGCCGGCCGTGGTTATCGATCTGGACAAGGTCGACGCCAACGTCGCCCGCCTGCAACAGCTCTGTGATGCAGCAGGCGTCAAGAATCGCCCGCACATCAAAACCCACAAGATCCCGTCGCTTGCGAAAAAACAGATTGCCGGCGGGGCGTCAGGCATCACCTGCCAGAAGCTGGGTGAGGCTGAGATCATGGTGGACGCCGGTCTGGACAACATTCTCGTCAGCTACAATTTGTTGGGCGCAGAAAAGATGGGCCGTCTCGGCGCACTGGCCAGGCGGTCGGACATCACCGTGGTTGCGGATAACCCGACGGTCATTGCCGGGTTGCCTGAAGCGGGAAAATTCGCAGGACGCCCGATAAATGTGATGATTGAATGCGACACAGGCCGCAAGCGTGTCGGCGTGGAGACGGCGGGCGAAGCGGTCTCATTGGCGAAAGATATAGCGGCGAGACCGGAGCTGAACTTCCGTGGTTTCATGTTCTACCCGCCGGAACAGTCTTGGCCGGAAACGCAAAAGTTCTTTGATGACGCGACTTCGGGCATTGCCGATGCGGGCCTGCAAGCTGAAATCGTTTCGACCGGAGGCACGCCCAATTTGAAAAATCTGGGTCAGCTCTCAGGCGCCACCGAACACAGGTCCGGTACCAGCATCTTTAATGATCGCATGATGATGGCGTGCGGTGCGGCCACTCTGGAGGACTGCGCTCTGACAGTCTACGCGACGGTGGTTAGCCGGGCGGGACTGGAACGCGGGATCCTAGATTCAGGCTCGAAGACACTTACATCGGACCCAGGCGGTCTCGATGGATTTGGCTACATTCTCGAGTACCCGGAGGCACGGATAAAAGGTTTTGCCGAAGAACACGGGTTTCTCGATTTGTCGGCCTGTTCGAAGAAACCCGAAGTGGGTAAGATCGTCCGTGTCATTCCCAACCATGTGTGCGTGGTCGTGAACATGGTCGACCGGCTCATTGGAGTGCGCGGGGATGAGATTGTGGAAGAGCTGTCTGTTGCGGCCCGGGGCCGGATTTCCTGAATGGCGGTTCACGGCGCCAGCTCACCGGCACTTCCAGTTCCTTTTTTAGCTTGCGGTGAATGGCCCGCGCAAAATCTGAATAATCGATCGCACTGACGACAAAAGAACCGGGGCCAGTGATTACGTTTGTCCGGTAATATCGGTCGAGGCTCCCAAGATCGGTTTTGATTGCAAGCCCGTTGATCGAGATGCCCAGTTGATCAGCGAGATTTTTGTAACTTTGCGGGCGCGGGCCCACATTGTTCACCCCGTCGCCGGAGACATCGATCTTCTTCAGGCGCCCGGCAAATTCGTTTTCCTGGATTTCTTTGATGGCAAAGTCGATGGCGGTTCCGATTGCGGTAAAGTTGCCCACATTTTCGCGCCTGGTTTCTTCGATCTGTTTTGCAAAATCGAGCACTGAACCTGGCGATTTCAACACCTGCCAGGGCACGGTGTTTTTCTCGCTGACCCAGCCACCCCATTGCAAGATCGTCACGGCGACACCGTCATAAAGGCTGATCAGACTGATGATATCCGGCGAACGGAAGGCCTGTGCGATGCCGCGCATCTGCAGATCGTATTCCCGGTCATTCACGCTGAGTGATGTGTCAACTGCGAGCACCAGTTCAATTGAAACCGGTGTTTGAGCACGTGCCCGGGACGTGCCGGTGGAAATGAGAACGACCAGACAGATAACTGCTGCTAGAATGGTGTTCGCTGGCTGTCTCACGCAGATGTTCCGCCCGTTGTTTGTTCCGCTTGTTCCCATTCGCCGCCGCTTGTGTTTATTTCAGTACAAATCATCAAGCAGGGAAAGCGCTTTATGAAGGCCGCCATTCGCAATTTCGTGTTCGCCATTGTGTTCAGCACGAGTGCTACAGCCCTGGCGAAAGCACCATGCGAGCAACCTGCGAAGGTTTGTGATGCGCGGGAGGCGGTTTTTCAGATTTCCGCATTCGATCCTGTTGGCAGCGCAGTGCGCGTTGGTCCCGACCTGTTGGTAACGTCTCGCCATATTGTTGCTGACCGGCAGAAAGTCGAGTTGCTGCTGAAAGATGGACGGAAGGTTTTCACCGCTGTGGAGCCGGCCGATTACGCCGGGGATATCATCCTGTTGCGCACAGACGCCCTGCCGGAAGGTCCGGTTTTGAAGATTGGATCGGTCACTCCAGGTGAAACCGTTCATACAGTGGGGGCAGATCTGTCCCGGAAGCGCATCCGGGCCTACAAACCAGGAAAAGTGCGGTTCGTGCCCTTAGGCGACAAACCACTCTCCCGCCTGCATCACTCGGCTTACACCCGGAGAGGAAACAGTGGTGGCGCGGTGGTGAACAGTAATGGTGAGCTTCTGGGTATTGCGGCATCTGGAGGGGAAGGCCGCTTTGAAGCTGTGCCTGCGTCCGCCATTGCTGACCTGAAGGCTATGTCCGGCAAACAGCATGCAGACCCGAGCCAGGAGATTGGAGGCGCCGTCCGCATTTGCACGCTCAACCTGGAGCGGCTCTATGGGAAACGGGGGGTGCTGGAGGAACAGGACGCCACGGCATTGGGTACATCCTGTCGGCGCACGGGCAACCGGCAGTATTATGACCTGGCCGGGCAAATCTTGAGCCAGCGCGGCCGGTTCCAATCCGCTTTGCCCTTGTTTGAAGCCTCGGTCGCCCAGGACCCAAATGCCGTAAACAGCCGGCTCAACCTGATCATCACCTTTCACATTGCCCGCTTGTACGAGAAAGAACTGCCGCATCTGAAATGGCTCATGGAGCACGCAGCGAACAATATGCAGGTGCTGCGCCTCAGCATTCAGGCCGGGACCTGGACGGGCGAGAAGGAATTGGTCAATGCGGCATTCGCCAAACTCAAGAAGATCAATCCGAACGCCGCTGCGGCCGCCGAAAGGTTCCTGAAGTCTCCCCCGCCCAGGCCAAAACCGCTCTAACTATTCAGTCATCATCTGCCGGGTTGGGAATCCAGCCTCATTTGACCTTCTTGCCACCTCGTTCATATGTGGGTCCGGTCAGTTCCCGGATGGCCGATTTGAGTTTGTCGGTTCCCCAGTCCGGGTTTCGCGCCAAGAGGCGCGCGGCCAGCGCGGCGACCTTGGGGACGGCATGGCTCGATCCGGAAACCCGATTGTTTAAACCGAGATGATCGATGGTTTCCACCCGTTCAGCGGGCACCATCAGGTCCACGGATTGTGGCCCCCAATTTGCCCGCCTTCCCCAGGTAAATCTCTGATTTCGCTGTCCTGATCTTGATATTTTCCATATATAGCATGGTGTTGATGGCTTTGAGAGGCGTGTTTCATGGATCACCCCATGGATCACCCGGAGGGTGCGGGTTCAGACCGGGGGGACCGGGTCGATTTCGATCGCCGGGTGCGGCTGGAATTCCGCAGCGCGCAGATCAGTTCGGATGGCGGTCTCCTGGTGATGCACGAGCTTGATGACGCGCCCGGACTTTCGGGCCTGGCGTCATCGGCGCGGCGCGACAACCGGCTTGGCAAGAACACGATCCATCGGCTTGGCGGGCTGTTCCGGCAATCGGTCTGCGGGCGTCTTGCTGGCTACGAGGAGGTCAACGACGCTGACCAATTGGCCCTCGATCCGGTGAGGCGTCAGATCGGGGGTGGGGCCGCACCGGAGAACCGGGCCGCGCTGGCCGACCTGAACGGCCAATGGATCGACCGGCTCCACGACCGCAAAGGTCTCAAGCATATCGTGCTGGACATGGACAGCTCCGTCAGTCCCACCCATGGCGATCAGGAAGGGTCCGCATGGAACGGGCATTTCGACTGCACCTGCTCTCACCCGCACTTCCTGTTCAACCGGTTCGGCCTGCTGGACCGCTGCGCCCTGCGCAACGGCAACGTCCACCGTGCCGATGGCTGGCGCGACATCCTCGACCCGGTGATCGCCCGGTCTGCCAGGCGCGACCTCATGCGCTTCTTCCGGGCGGATGCCGCCGATGCGCTCCCCGCCCTCCACCTCCATGAGCGGCTCGAAGAGGCTGGCTGTTTCCACGCCATACGGCGGCCCGCAAATGGCGTCCTGCGGGAGAAGAGGGCGCACCGATTGACCCGGCCCGTGGGGCGTCCGTCAAAGAGCAAAGTGAAGCGGTTCCTTGAGGACTTCCAGTATCAGGGCGGATTCTGGAACAAACCGCGCCGCGTCATCGCCAGGATCGAATGGCCCCCGGGCGAGCTGTTCGCCCGCGTGGGCTTCATCGTCACCAACCTGCCCCTGGAGCCCGAGGATGGAGCCCGAGGAGGTCACCCGCTTCTACAATCAGCGCGGCCCCGCCGAGCAGCACATCAAGGAAGGCAATACGCCTTGCGCTGGACGCGGCTGTCCTGCAAACGGTTCCGCGACAACGAGGTGCGGTTGCAACTCCACGCGTTGGCCGACAACCTGGCCACCTTCCTGCGCTGCCTTGAGTTGCCCGAAGAAATGGCCGACTGGTCGCTGACCAGCCTGCAACTGAAGCTGATCAAGATCGGCGCCCGCGCCATGACCTTCCAGCTGGCCGAGGTGGCGGTCACCGGGCCGATGGTGCGCGCCATTCTCGCCGCCACATCCGCCGCCTTCCAGCACCCCCGTCATTTGCCTGACGCTGAAACACCCCGCTGCCAGGCCCGCACGCCACGGATTCGCGGCTTGATCCGTACAGTTCCAGCTGCTTGCGCAGCCACGTGCACCTCCAGGGGCACAAAACGCTTGATCAGCGACCCTGATCAGGCGATCTTGACGTCAAACGGAAGCCCACTTGGGAAATGTCGGATTCGAACCCCAGATGAACCTTGTCATATGCCAGACATAAATGCAGACATTCTGATCTGGGCCAGAGAAACCGCCGGGCTGACTCCGGAGGAAGCGGTTTCCAGGCTCGATATCGGTGATGCGCGAGGCGTTACAGCCGTGGATCGCCTGTTGGCAATGGAGCGCGGGGAAGATCACCCCAAGCGCCCGATGCTGGTCAAGATGGCCAAGCATTACCGGCGTCCCCTATTGACATTTTATCTGCCGGACGTGCCCCGCCGCGGTGATCGCGGGGAAGATTTTCGCACCTTGCCCGAGCCAATCGCTGAAAGCCAGGCCGCGATCGTCGATGCTGTTGTTCGCGACATACGAGCCCGCCAGAGTCTGGTGCGCGCGACCCTGGAGAGCGCTGACGAAGCCGGGCGCTTGCCCTTTATCGGGTCCATGCAGCCTGGCGATGGTGTCGCCGCAATGGTGTCCTCCATAGAAAAGACCATTGGCTTCGAGCGTGACACTTTTCGGGGCAAGCCACAGCTGCAAGGGGCTTTTGCATATCTGCGTGGAATGTCCGGGCAAGCGGGTATCTTCGTTCTGCTCGTAGACAATCTTGGGAGCTGGCACACGAAAGTCAGTGTGGACGCCTTCCGGGGTTTTGCTCTGGCTGATGATGTTGCACCATTCATTGCGGTCAATGCCAATGACTCCCCAGGTGCATGGTCCTTCACTCTTGTACATGAGCTTGCACATTTGTGGATTGGTGCAACCGGTGTAAGTGGCGGTTCGGCCGAACGCGAGATTGAAAAATTCTGCAACGACGTTGCCAGTGAGTTTCTTCTATCCAGGGCAGAGCTTGCCTCGCTCGATATCACCGAAAATACGCCGTTTTCGGATGCTATGACGCTGATCACCGAGTTTGCTACGCAGCGTAACGTCAGTAGCACCATGGTAGCGTATAAGCTATATCGCGCCGGTGCCTTCAGCTTGGCGCATTTTCAAGGCCTGAAAGCCGCCTGTCGCAAAGCATTCCGCGATCGAAAGCAGGCTGAGAGGGAGCGCAACGCCAACAAGTCCGGTGGGCCGAGCTACTATCAGGTTCGCAGGCACCGCGTTGGTACCACTCTTATTCGCCTTGTTGAGCGGATGATGTATGATGGCAATCTCTCCACAACCAAGGCAGGCAAAGTCCTTGGCGTGGGTGCACATAACGTGCACGCTCTATTAGAGCAGGGTCGTCCAGTACAAGCGGTGTAATGAGCGTCGATGCTATATCTTTTAGACGCCAATGTGCTGATGACCGCGAAGAACCAGTACTACGAGTTTGGGCGTGTCGATCAGTATTGGGAGTGGCTGGCCTATCAGGCTGAGCAAGGACGCGCCAAGCTTCCCATCGAAATCTATGAAGAAATTACCGTAGGGAACGACGGGCTTTCCCGTTGGGCAAAGGAGCACAAGAGCGCCCTAATATCAGACGAAGACGTCAACATTGCCTTAGTCCAAAAGGTAACGGTTGATGGCTACGCGCCCGATCTAACGGACATCGAGATTGAAACGATTGGTCGTGATCCCTTCCTGATCGCCCATGCGCTAGCTGATCCCCGGAACCGAATGATTGTTACCACAGAAGTCCGTCGTAACACGAAGAGGGATAACCGAAAAATCCCTAGCGTATGCGACGATCTTGGTGTTCTGACCTGTGACCAGTGGAAACCGGGCCGTGATCTCGATTTCCGAACTGATTGGAAGAAGCCATTGTGAAAAGATCAGGGTATGGCGTCAGTAAAGGCCGCAGCTGTTCAGGGTGCGACCGTTTAATCACGCGGGATGTGACAAAACGATGGTGTTGGGTGATTGCGCCAATCAGTTCACCTCAACGCCACATCAACGCGCGAACGTGTATCTGGTCGCGGTTTTGCCCGCGTAAAAGCTTGAAAGCTGCCGAATGTTGGGGTGGTTGATGCGTGAAATCAAAGGCTTGCAGGCTAAAGCACTGATTTTTCGTCATTTTCAAAATTCTGCCCCCGCAACCAAAAAAACACGCTAAATCAGAAGCTTAAAAGCCTCCCTTTTGGGAGGCTTTTTGCGTTGTAACGCGGCCGGAAGCAGAAGGGTGCGAAGTCCTTGGTAGTAAAGCGTAAATCGGTGACCGTCCTCAAGACTTTCCCCTACGCCTCTTGCGCCAGGGCGCGAGCGAGCGAGCGAAAGTACTTGGGCTTCATTTCGGTGAGTTCTACGTTCTTTGTCAACCGGCCGTCCTTGTCCTCAAAGCCCTCGTCTTCCAGAGTCGCGCGTAGTTCATCGCTCGGTTTCCTGGGTTTAACGAGGGAAAGTGCGTACTCGTCAGGCGAATCAGCCAAACGGAGGAACAACTCGACCTTCTTGCGACCGAAACGTTTCCCGAGGCGCAGTTCCGGCTTCTCATAGGTGGAGGTTCTCTCGTGGTAGTCGATCTTCAATGCGAGGTGTTTTGACTCAACCCCAAGATTTTCATACTCAACCTTAAGATTTTCATAAAGACAGTAGGTGAACAGCTCCGCGTGCGTGCCGTTCATTTGTGACTTTTTCAGAATATAGACATATTCACCGTCACTGTCACTGTCCACCACGAAACGAAGCATTCTGCGCTCTCCGTATTCGTAAACTGACGGTGTTGCGAGGATCGCGGCGCGCCAAGGATCGATGTCCGACGCCGAGTCAATGATAGTGGATAGATTGTCAGCGAACGTTGCGGGTCCCTCAAGGCGGTCCCAGAGCTCCTTCAGCACTTGGCCTGGCTTTTCTCTACCCTCAGCAGCATGCGAAGCAGCCTCTTCCAGCTCCAGGCCTCATTCTTAGCGGTGGTCAGCAGCGAGCGGTTTTGACGGTCGGGTAGCAGGAAATCTCCGACAGCCAAGAGTGCGCGCTCCCAGAGACGGCCAGCAAACTCTGGGTCCTGGACCTTCACGAGGTCGTCGAACATCTTTGCAGCGCAGGCGAGATAGTGATCGAACGGTCCAGCCAGGTCTTTCGCAGCTGCCGCATCGAGGCGCACGAGCTCAGCGTCAACTTTACTCAGATCCATGCCGCAGTAACTTAGCAGGAACCCGATCTGCCCTCGAAAATAGCTATGGCGCTCTGCCCGATCGATCCGTTCCGGCCAACCATCTCCGAAACCTGTTAGGTGCGCCTTGATGCGCTCCTCTGCGACCTGATAGCGAAAGAAGCCCCTGACGTCGCCATCCGGACTCGCGAGATGATTACGGATATCGTTCATCTGCGGCACGAGGTGTCGGAGTCCAGCAAAGCTTCTCCGGAGGTCTTCGGGCCGGTTGTAATCGGTATTGGTCGCGAGGTTGGAGACGACACGCATCCATGAATTGAACGCCGCGGGATCGATCTCTCCGGGAGAGTGAACGAGGTACTGTGTGTAACCAGCAAGCTGAGCTGACTGTTGGTAGGTAAGGCCAGTTGGCCGGGTGATAATTTCTTTAAACAGGGCCTGTTCGTCGAGGTTTCGGGTGTCGGGAAGATAGCAGTGGAACGTTTCCGGGCCCTCGCTCCACCGCTCAAGTAGGGTGATCAGCGCCACGATCATATCCCGATCCAGCCAATCCATGTCCTTAAACCAGGTATAGCTGCTAGCTCGCGCTGTGGCGCGCAGGTCGGTCAGAGCCTCGTCAGTCGCTTTAGCTTCTTCGGGATCTCTGGTTACCATAATCACTGTCCGAAGCAGGTTCATTATGGCGTCATCGAACGTGGCGGTCCTCTCATCACGGAACGGCCAGAAGAAATCGGACCAGCGAGTATCGATCTGATGTGAGAAGCAGTCAGCGAGAGTGGAGTAGCCGTTACACAGAGCCGGCGGTATCCCCCCCTGGTGGCTTTTCAAGTCCCGCTCGAAACGTGCCTTAAAGGTCTCGAATGAAGTTAGCGGTTTCCCGCGCGCGTTCATCTTGATGTAGAGGTCATCGGAGAGCTCAAACTGTTCTAGATCAAGAAGTTGGAATGTGATAGCTGGAGCGGTCTCGTCGATCAGTCGGTCATAGAGGCCGGACGTTTCCCGGAAGACCTCGTGCATCCGCTTCAACATTGACAGTGCGGAGCGGATCGTTGGGTCGAGCCGCCAGCTGCGGAAATACCACGGCTGATCTTTTATCATGCTGCCAAGGCATTGGCAGGACGCAGCAGGTACATCGGGCGTGTAGCTGGCGAAAGCGTTGATGAAATCCCGACTGCCGGGGCGCACTTCGTAGCTGAAGCGGGACCGTCCCTCTTTCACAATTAGAGTTCTGAACTCTTCGCTTGAGCCATCGACCCATGCGAGGTACCAGTGCAGCAGGAACAGCGTGGTGAGCCGTTGCTGGCCGTCGAGCGGTTGGAATGAGCCGTTAACAACGCTGCCGTAAACAAAGTCGAGGTCGAGGGGTAACGACGGATGGTCCTCACGCCGGCACAGGGCGTCGTGCAGGGACTTGAGGAAATCGTCTCGTACAATATGCTGGTCCTTTCGGCCCTGGGCGTAGTCGCGCTGAATGACCGGGATCTGGACCTGTCCGTAACGTTCGATCAACTTGCAGAAGGTAGTTCTCGCAGTCATCGGCTCGCCTCTCCTTTTCCAAGGAAGAACTGCGTCAGCGTCCCATTGATCGCTTCGAGGTAGTCCTGTGCGTCCTCCTTTGTCCAAAACATGACGTTGCCGACGGTGCTGCTGTAGCATTTCAGGAAGACGTTACGAGTGCAGAGTGGGACGAATATCCCGGACCTGTCGTTTTTCAGCAAAATGTCGCGCTTCACCGCGAAGACCGCATTTTTGTAGCCACGGTTGGTCCCGGAGTCGAGCAGGGTCAGGTTTGCAAGGCCATGGTCAGGGCCAGCTGCGTCCTCGTGGAAGAACGATAGGATCTCACTGTCGATTTTCTCGAAGAGGTCCTGGTTCCCTGGTTCATTGTTTGGAGCGTCGAGGTAGGCTTGGATGCGCTTAGAAAGCTTCTTTCGCTTAGAAAGCTTCTTTTCGGCTTTTCCTGTTGCAGAGTCCAGGAACTTCGAGCAATGTTCTAGCCACTCCTTCTGAGGCTGCGGGCTTGAAGGCCGTTCGTCGCTAACCGAGCGTATGTGTTCGATATCCCAGGATTCGCGCTTGAAACTATCGAACTGGAACCGGATATTTGACTTTGGGTCTTCAAGCAGCGTTGCCAGATTGAACAAGAGAAGCAGGCTCCGCACTTTTTTGCGGTCCTTTGCATAGTCGACTGTACAGCAGAGGTTGGCAATCTTTTCCTTAAGTTTCTTTTCCTCAAGTTTGTCCTCGGCAATTTCAGAGCTATTGCCAAGCATCATGCGATAGACGCGATCGCGAAGGCTTCGGGAAAAGTCGCGTTTGCTCGATTTTTGGCTATCCTCAAGCAGTTCCGTAATTTTGGACAGCCCTCCGCCCGTCTGACCGAGAATAAAGCCGAGGACATGGAAGAGATATCGATCCTCGTACCACTCCTCCAACGCCATAAAAATATCTTTCACCTTTCGCCATTCAATCTCTGCGCTTGGTTCCGAACTCAGCAAATCTGAAAAATGCGAAAACACCGCGTAGTCTTCGCCGCTAACCGCCTTGCCTTTCATACTCGCAGCGAGTCGAAAGACCAGGCCGATCCGGTTCGCATCGTCGGGCTCTGCATTCTGCAGGAAGTACCAGACTGAATCATCTTGCAGTCGCTTTTCAATCTGGTCCCATTCATAGGCAATTCTTAAAGACAAATTGCCGCTTTTATCATCCTGGGTCGCGCGGCGCAGGAACAATGCACGGACCAGCTCGGCCTCAGTGAGTGGGATCTTCCCGATGTTCAGTCGCGTGAAAGCTGCAACTGGGTCGTCCGCGGGTGCCAGCTCGTACCAAATAACCTTCACGTTCCGACCGGCCTCATCGTCGTTGAGCAGGTGCTGGAGCAGCTTCCGCGCATGCGCTCCGTTCGCGGCTACCGAGCCAGTCGTCAATCGCCTGCCAGGCCTCGCAGATGTGATGGAAATCGACGTTTTCATTCGACCGGCCGAGATCGATATCGACGAGAAATTCAGAGTCCCGCCGGGTCTCGTAATCGATGGCGAAGCGTCGTTTGTCGAATACTCCAGGCATCCCATAGCGAGGGGATGGGACAGGAGGATGAAGATGGTGGTCAACCGCTGCTGTCCATCTACAACCTCGTATCTTCCGTCCTCCAGCTTCCGAACGACTAGCGGCTGTAGGCAGTAAAAGGCGGTTTTGCGTTTCTCCTCGCTGGCTTGGATTTTGCGTTTCTCCTCGCTGGCTTGGATAAAGTCCCATATGTCATTCAAGAGTTGGGTAACCTGTAGTGGTTTCCAACGGTAACCTCGCTGGTACCTGGGATATGTACCGCGCAGGGGAGCCGTGTTCATCAACGAGCAGCCGGTTGATCGATCTCAGTTCAATTGCTGCGCTTTCTGGTTGCATCTTCAGGGCTCCTGGTTCTCTGTCTCCCGGGTGCTCAAAGCGACCAATCCTGACCGAGCTGAGAGATTGTTTTAGCGAGGATTTGATCTCTCGGCAAGTTTTCCCGATTGGGTCGAGGACGTCACAACAATCATGTTGTTCAGATCGAGGCTTGCCGGAAAGACCGGGGTCTCATCGATATTGCGTCCGTTGTTACCCGCAGACACAATGAACAGGAACGCCGGGTTTCGCTTTGCAGCCTGTCTGAAGGTTTTCCATGAAGTTTCATTGTTGCTGCCAAGAGGCATCGCGACGATACGCGCACCATGGGCTGAGGCCTGATCAATGAGATCGGCCATCCGCTCCATATTGTCGCGCGGATAGCGGTATGGAGCCAGGCGAATTCGAGGGGCCTCCGCTATCAGAATGCTTGCAACCCGGGTGCCGTGATGCTGCGGAAAAAAGACAGACCTTGCGGTGTCCATGTCATAGGGTCGGGTGTCCTGGTCCCGGTGGTCATAGTCCAGAATCATGCCCGCTTCATTGCGCGCCAGCCGGTTCGCAATATGCGGCAAGGTGTAGTTTACACCGCTGTCAATATGAGCAACGAGAATGCCGCCGGGATCTTTGCCAGCCGGAATGGGCGGATTCAGCAGCTGCCGCGTGCCGGCTGGTTTCAGCGTTGTGTCAAGATCAATCAGAAATCGGGCGAGCCCGGTTGCATCATCGATCCCGGCAGAATTGGAGAGCACACTGCGCTGGGCCTGGTGCGAGAGGTTCAGGCCCTTGCAGGCGAGGTTGAGGAGGCTGGCCAGCCGTTCGGTCGGCGCGTCCGCAGTCAGGACTGCGTTTGAGGGGGCACCGAGGAACAAGGTGAGGAAAAGCAGCGCAAACTTCATAGCAGCATATTCCAGCTGCCAGTGTCCCGCTGCAAGTGCTGTATCAAGCCTCTGTTCAAACGCGCGCGTTTTGCTACTGTCCTACGATGAGCGGCCTGCATCGGCTGCTGACATTGGCAGAGGACAAAACGCTCGAATTGAGGCGTCAACTCCGCCCCGGAGACATCGCGGTGTTCGATAACCACAGGATCCTGCAGGACCGCACAGAATTGAACATGAAGAACAGACGCTTCCTGCAATGGGTACAGGTGGAACGCGGAGACTTCCACAGCACCACGCGGATTCAGGCTGACAGGCTGCAGAAGCCGCGCGACAGCAACGCCTTGTTGCGCGGGGCCTACAAAGCCGGCATCGACGCCCTGATTTCCGGATCGCGGACCTCGATCATGGACGGCCCGCTATGTGCCAGAGCTGCCTTCACCGCGGCGCCAAGCGCATCGATAGTAGGAGCGTGGACAGTTTCCCAGCCATAGGCTTTTGCAAGCATCTGAAAGTCCGGGTTCTTCTGCACAACGCCGATTTTTGTAATGTCGGCGTCGTCCATATCATCTGCGATCTGCTGCAGGGCTTCATTGTTCCAGATCACAAGTATTACCCGGAGACCGATTTCGGCGGCCAGCGCCATTTCTTGCAATGTGTACTGGAACCCGGCATCCCCGACCAGCGCGACTATCGCCCGGTTCGGTTCAGCCAGTTTGGCTCCCATGGCGGCGGGCAATCCATAGCCGAGGGTGCCGTATCCGATGGGGTGGAACCAATTACCATGCTGTGTGCTTGGATAGGTGGGATTGCCGCTATAGGCGATCTGGGTCATATCCGTGAAGACTGCGGCATCCTCGGGCAAGGCCTCGTGCAAGGCGTCCAGCACGGCCAGATGCGCCCTGGTCTTTTCATCCTCCGGGGGCGTCTGGTTGCTCGCATTGATCCTGGCCACCGTCTCTCGTGCACCCGTATCGCTCCGCGCTGAGATCGCCGCAGTTAACCGTTCAGCGCTGCGTGTTGCGTCGGCCCGGATGACCTGGCTGGCCTCATTCTGGCGATCGAGCAGTTGCTCATCCAGATTGACGACAATTTTGTTGTCGGGGAAGGGCACATCCTCAAGCCAGTAGTCAGTCAGGGTGAGTTCGGTACCAAGGGCGATCAGCAGATCGGTTTCATCGAACAAGGCTTGGGTTGCCGCTTGCGTCAGGGACGATCCGAGATACAGCGGATGGTCAAGAGGCAGAAGGCCCTTGGCATTTGTCGTGCTTGCAATGGGCGCATCAAGTTTTTCGGCCAGCGCTGCAGCGGCCTCGCGCGACCGGGCCATGCCGCCGCCAACGATGATCATCGGGTTTTTCGCAGCATTGATTCGTTCGGCAGCATCGCTGATGTCTGCGTCCGAAGCCTCAGGTTTGCCGGGCAGGTTCCGGGCACTCCAGTTACCCGTGGCAATTTCCTTGAACAGAGGCAGCGGCACGTGAATGTGCGCCGGGCCGGGGCGCTGGCTGGAAAATGCCCCGAATGCGACAGCCACAATATCGCGCAGGTGTTCCTGGTCTTTGGCGGTTTCACTGAATACGGCAAGATCGCGGGTGACAGCTGCCTGATCTGCGATCTCGTGCAGCCGGCCCAGATTATGTTCTGGCACCTCGGTCCCTGGGTTCACAGGCGAGATCACAAGCATAGGTGTCGAATCAGAATAAGCCTGACCCATCGGCGTGGAGATGTTGGTCACTCCCGGGCCAGTGATTACAAAACAGGCAGCAGGCCGTCCACTCAGCCGGGCGTAGCCATCGGCCATGAAGCCGCCGCCCTGCTCATGGCGCGGCGAATAGTGGGTGATCTTGCTGTTATCCAGCCCGCGATAGAGTTCGATGGAGTGCGTGCCCGGGATCCCGAACACCGTGTCGATGCCGTAGTCTTCCAGAAGTCCGACAAGTGCTTCGCCAACAGTTTTTTCAGACGTGTCTGACACGGGGTTTGCTCCTCAATTCAACCAGCTCTAAGCCATAGAACCGGAGTTCGTCTGCCCGGTAAAGCCGAATTTCGACGTTCTGAGATAGTAAATGTTGACAGATCGACGGGAGGACTGTTCATCCTGCACATCCGTGCAATCTCAGGGAAATGCCTCTGGTATGAATGTTGATGATTTTACCGGTCTCGCAGGACGTGTGAGCGGCAAAGGGGCCGATGCGTGGGAGGTTCACCACATTGCACAGGCGCGGATTGATGCAGGCGACGATGTTCTGATTCTCAGCATTGGCGAGGACGTGGCCGCGCGCACGCCTGAGCATATTGTCGATGCCTGTATCGAGAGCGTTCAGCGGGGCCGGCATCACTATTCGGACATGGTTGGTGAGCGCAAGTTGCGTGAGGCGATCGTGGATCATCACAGCAAACTTTCAGGACAGCAACTGACGGCCGACAATTGTGTGGTGTTTGCCGGCGCGCAGAATGCATTGTTCGCGGCTTCCTCCTGCCTGCTGGAAACAGGCGACGAGGCCATCGTCATCGAGCCCTATTATTCCACATACCCCGCGACCTTCACGGCCGGCGGGGCAAAACTGGTCACCCTTACGGCAAAAGCCGAAAATGGATTTCTGCCGGATCTGGAAGAGCTCAAGGTGGCAATCACGCCGGCCACGAAAGTGATCGTTCTCAACTCGCCGAACAATCCATCCGGGGCCACCATAGATGAAGTCCTGACCCGGGACATCGTCGCAATCGCCCGGCAGCACGACCTCTGGATCCTCAGCGATGAGGTCTATTCGGATTTTGTGTTTGAGGGCAAACACGTTAGTCCGGCTTCTTATATGGATGTGGAAGAGAAATGCGTAATTGTTTCAAGCCTGTCGAAATCGCACCGCATGTCAGGGTGGCGCATTGGTTGGGCCATTGGTCCGAAGGTGCTCTGTGAGACGTTCGAGCGCCTTGCCTTGTGCATGATGTATGGCCTGCCGACTTTCACCCAGGATGCTGCCATTCCAGCGCTCAATGGGCCTCAGGAAGAGACCAAGGCAATGGTTGCCGAATATGGCGCCCGTGCGAAGCTTGTGGAAGATGTGCTGTCCAACCTGTCTCGGCTGCGGGTGAATTCGCCGAATGCGGGCATGTTCATGATGCTGGACGTGCGGGATCTGACACCCGATTCCAAAGAGTTTTGTCTCAAGCTCCTTGAAAAATCAGCGATCTCAACCTTGCCATGTGCAAGCTTTGGCGACCATTTCGACGGCTTCGTCCGCATGAGCCTGTGCGCCTCGAGGGAGGAGCTGCTCCGCGCATCCGAAGCCATCGCGGACCTGGCACGAAACTGGGACTTGCCCTAGAACCCGTAGCGGGCCCAGACCGTTCGTTCTTCCATTGTGGCCAGGATGTCCTCGGCCAATCCGTCCTTGAGGTGACTGAGGGCTGTGCCGGCATCCAGCCGTTCTTCGGCCATTCCCGGCATGAGCCGCGGCAGCAGGCCTTTTTTGGACCCAGGCACCGGCTTCAACACAACATTATCGCCGAACTTTTCTTTGAGAATGGCGTGAATGTTGCCAAGCCCGTCGATCAACCCCAGGTCTCTTGCCGTTGCACCGGACCAGAAGGCGCCGGAAAACAGGTCCTTGTTATCCTCGGCAAGCTTGGAGCCGCGCCGCGACCGCACCATGTCCTTGAAGGTCTCGTGCACATCAAGTTGCAGTTTTTTCAGGCGCTCCACATCTGCCTTCTTGGCGGGCATGAAAGGATCCAGAACCGCCTTGTTGTCGCCGGCTGTGTGCACGCGCCGTTCGATGCCCAGTTTCTTGATGGCTTCCACGAATCCGAAGCCTGCCGACACGACACCAATCGAACCAATGATTGAGCTGGGATCGGCATAGATCTCATCCCCGGCAATCGCGAGCATATAGCCGCCGGATGCCGCCACATCTTCTGCAAACACCAGAACCTGCTTTTCATTTTCTTCTGCAAGCTGGCGGACGCGGTGGAAGATCAGCGCCGATTGAACCGGAGAACCGCCCGGTGAATTGATCGTCACCGCAATGGCCTTTGCCTTGGTGATCCCGAAAGCCTTTTCGAGAACCGGATCAACCTGCTGTAACGTGAGGCCGGGGCGCAAAGGAGACACGGCTCCAATGGTGCCCTGCAATCTGACGACGGGAACAACCGGCTTGCGCCGGCGCGACGGGATTAGTTTCGAGAATATGTTTGCCATTGCGAGCGAGAAATAGGAGCGCGAGCCCAACTCTGCAAGAACTTATTCGACGCTGTTAGCGAAGAGTGTAAGCCACACCGTCCCGCAAGATCGCAGAGGCCTCGGCAGTAAAGGCGTTCGTATCGTCATGCAGCACGATCCCCCGCAGGTTCTGCATAGGTGCGCGTGAAGCTTTTACACCCTGCACCAGGACCCGGGATGCCGGATATCCTTCTCTGGCATAGAGGGGTGCCACATGGATGCCGCCAATTTTGCAGGCTGAGTAGGCTGCTAGGATCCGACCCAGCGAATCGGCGCGGTGGATCATCGTGATGGTCCCTTTCGGCACCGCCATGGCGGCCATCACCTTGACCCAGGCTTCAAGATCTTCCGGCTGGAAACTTCGCGCCGCCGACCTGAGACTCACGGGCGACTTCGTGATTTTGCCTTCATCGAAAAACGGTGGATTGGCATAAACGTGATTGAAGGAATCAGTGGGTGGCCATTGGGTCAGATCTCTGCGCGTAGCATCCTTGATGTCACCGGTGATGATCTGGATATTGCCTGTGAGATCGTTGCGTTTGATATTCTCTTCGCCGAGGATCGAGTAGCGGGATGCAACCTCCACGCCGGTAATATGAACGCCGGAAACCCGTGCTGTGACGCAAAGCGAGACCACACCCACACCATAACCGGCTTCAAGAGCGGTTTGCCCCGGTTCTATCGGGACAGACGCGGCGAGAAAAACAGCGTCGATACCTGCCCTGTACCCTTTTTCAGGTTGCAGAGCCTTGACCCTGCCGCCAAGGAAACCATCCTCTGTCAGCGAAGACGGAATCGCACCTGCCGACTGTTTAGCTGCATTGGATGCGGTATCTTCTTGTCTGGTTGTCAGCACGATATGATCCCTGCGTCCGTCATCAGCGCATTCGCATCTTTGAATCGACCGGTTTCCACCATCAATCGTCGCGGCAGAATTCCGATACTTCCCTCTACCAGGCTCATATTCCCGTCAAACACGGTATGTTCGATCCCCGCGTCTCGCAGCAATGCAGTTGCATACGAGATCAGGACAACGTCGTTTGTGTTTAACAATTCTCTCATAGGAAAATCTTAACGATGAATTGCCTTTTTTGGCAAATTCGGCCTGAGACACCTGGACACTTCCCGATTCGCGTGCTTGACCATAACACTGGCGGCACTATCTTTATATTGTAGAGTTTCGGGGCACAGCTCAATGAGAGCAAAGAGGTAAGTTGTGGGCGTTGTTATTCCCCTTGGTGGTCAGGAAGACCAGCAGGCAAGCATTGAGCCATTGCTCGAATTAACTTCCGAGGATATGGGCCGGGTTAACGGGGAGATCCTCTCCCACGCATCGTCCTGCGTGGACATGATCCCCAAGCTTGCAACCCACTTGATCAATTCCGGCGGCAAGCGATTGCGGCCAATGGTGACTGTCGCGGCGAGCCGTATGTGCGGGCCTTGTGATAACAACAACCATGTTCTGCTGGCTGCTGCTGTGGAGTTCATGCACACCGCCACACTCCTGCACGATGATGTGGTGGATGAGAGCGACTTGCGCCGGGGCAAGCCCGCCGCCCGGATGATCTGGGGAAATCAGGCAAGCGTACTGGTTGGCGATTACCTGCTCGGCCAGGCTTTCAAAATGATGGTCAACACGGGTTCGTTGGAGTGCCTGCGCATCCTGTCCAACGCCGCATCAGTCATCGCGGAAGGCGAAGTGATGCAGCTGGCGGCACAGAAAGATGTCACGACCACCGAAGATGCATACATGAAGATCATCGACGCAAAGACAGCAGTGCTATTCTCTGCAGCTGCAGAAGTCGGTGCGGCGATTGTGGATCGTCCGGCAGAGGAGCAGGCAGCTCTTGAATCTTTCGGCCGCAATCTCGGGGTTGCATTCCAGCTCGTGGATGATGCGCTGGATTATTCCGGCAAGCAGGCTCTGCTTGGCAAGGAAACGGGCGATGATTTCCGCGAAGGCAAAATCACTCTGCCGGTCATTCTGTCCTACCGCAGAGGCAGTGATGAGGACCGCGAGTTCTGGAAAAGCAAACTGCAGGATGGGCTCCAGAACAAGGGCGATCTTGAGCATGCGATTGAGCTGCTGGAAGTGCACGGTTCAATTGAGGACACGGTCGAGCGTGCGCGCCACTACGGGGCCATAGCGCGTGACGCCTTGGCCATTTTCCCGGACAGTGGATACAAATCCGCAATGATCGACGCTGTTGATTTTTCGATACAGCGCACGTTCTGATTTGAACTCTATCTGAGGTTGGTTTCGGCAATCCACCAACCCGGCTTCAATCGTTTTACGGCTTGAGCGGCATCCGCCGCGCTTTTATCTGTTTCGAACAGCCCAAAACAGGTTGCTCCTGAGCCGGACATGCGCACCAACAGGCAGCCTGCTTGCGCACCGATTGTGTTCAATACTTCCGAAATGGCCGGGACCAGAGAAACTGCTGGCGGTTCCAGATCATTCCGCTGTTGGTGCAGCCAGGTGGCAAGATCTGCAACGGTGGAAAATCCGGACGTGGGAAAATCAGTCAACCCATCACCTGTGTATTCGCCCGGTTTCAGTCCAAGCTCCGCAAACACAGAGCCTGTGGGGACAGGAACCAGCGGATTGACCAGGAGAGCCGGAACAGCGGGCAACGGCTGGACAAGTGCGATCTCTTCTCCAATCCCAGACATGCGAAGGGCACGCGATCGAAAGCATGCCGGCACATCCGCGCCAAGAGCAAGTGCGATTTGATCCAGCTCGTCAGCGGAGAACGCGTCAATTTCAAAAAGCCTGATCAAGGCACGCATCGTTGCGGCGGCGTCTGCCGACCCGCCACCGATACCGCTCGCCATGGGCAGGTTTTTCATCAGCTCAATTTTTATCCCGCTCAACCGGGGGTCAAGGTCCCGAGCTGCCCGTACGATGAGGTTATCGGGTTCGCTCTCCAGATTGGCGCCAAATGGCCCCACGATGGAAAGGGAGAATTCATCCGCGGGATCGACCTTGAGTTCGTCACCCACATCGGCAAAGGCCACGAGACTGTCCAGCAGATGATAACCATCCGACCGCTGTCCGGTCACATGAAGGCACAGATTAACCTTTGCGGGCGCGAACTCGGAAACGTCACGGGACATAAAACGGCGCTCGCAAAGCGATCAGAGGAACAGGGTCAGGTCTTGTTGTCTTTGGCGTCCTGTTCGACTGTCGCCGGATCTGGGTCAACCGGATCCAAACCATCTTTGAGTTTCTTCATGACCTTGTTGAGCACGTCCTGTTCCGGCTTGTTGTCGCGTGCATGCATCCACTGGAAGCGTGCTTCCAGCTTGCGTCCAACGCGCCAATAGGCATCGCCCAGATGGTCATTGATCACAGGATCCTGCGGTTTTAGCTCAACCGCACGCTCCAGGTTCTTGGTCGCCAGTTCAAAGTTTTTGAGCTTGTAGTGAGCCCAACCCAGACTATCGACGATATAGCCATCGTTCGGGCGGAGCTCGACCGCGCGTTCGATCATGCCAAGTGCTTCGCGCAGGTTCAGTCCTTTTTCGATCCAGCTATACCCAAGATAGTTCAGCACATGAGGTTGCTCAGGGCGCAATTCGAGCGCTTTCTTGAAATCGAGCTCGGCTTTCGCCCACTGTTCTGAACGCTCAAAGCAAATGCCTCTGAAATAGAAGAGTGTCCAGTGCTTGTTTTCGACTTTTTCAAGTTGGCTGATCGCGGTTGCGTAGTGTTTCGCGGCCTCTGCAAATTTCTCGTGGTTCTTCAACAGGTTGCCGAGCATTAAGGAAGGATGATAGCTCGACGGATTCTTGGCGATTTCCGCCTCGAGTCGCTTCTGCGCTTCCTTTGCTTTGCCGATGCGGTCGTAGTTCACAGCGATGCGCAGATCGGCATTGGTCCGCAGCGGCGAGTCCTTGCTGATGCTTTCGTAGGTATCAATCGCCTTCTGGTGCCGCTTTGTGTCTTCGTAGATGTTTCCGAGCAACATTTGAGCAACCGAAAACCCGGGACGAATATGCAAGGCAAGTTGGGCGTAAAGCAGTGCCAAATCGACACCTGATTGATCAGCAAGTGCGGACGACAAACTGAAGAGCGCTTCCGAAACGCCTTCCAGCCCGCTTGCTATGAACGGCCCGGCATCACGGCCGTTTTTTGCACGCTCAAGTGTATGCTTGATGAGAGGATGTCCGGCCGTGGTCCGCTCGAACTGCTCGTAAATCTCGATCGCCTTGCTCCTGTTTCCCTGGCGCTCAAGAAAATTTCCATAGGCTTGCACAACCCGCAACGAGCCCCCTGCACTCTCGTAGGTGCGTTCGAAAAATTTCTCGGCTCTCTTTGGCTGTTTCAGGAAATCTGCAATCAGACCGGAATGGAAGGCTTGGTAGACGCCAAACGATTCTGTGCGCTCCAGCTTTCTGAGCGCCATAATCGCCTGCTCCAGATCACCGCTGGCCGTCCAGCTCCATCCGGTCAGCAAGGCTGAGGTCAAATGGCCGATTGGTGTATAGGCCGCTTCTTTGAGATGAATTCGAATCGGTTCCTGTTTCTCGGATTTGAAGTTGCGAACGGCCAGGGCGAGTCTGGCGACCCGGTGGCGCTTGTCGGCGCGAACGACTTTCGCGGCCAGGCGCATGGCCTTCTCCACGCGACCCCTGCCCAGCTCCAGCATGAAAGAACGTGTGATGAGTTCTGGGTTGTCTTTGTCTTTCTTCAGGGCTCGCGCAAAATATTCCGCCGCAGCTTCTGTGTCCCGCGCCTTGCCTGCGAGCAAGCCAGCGAGATAGTTGCCCGACAATGACTCCAGGCTGCGTTCGCGCGCATCTGCTGCGGTAGAAATTCCAATTGCAAAGGAAAAGAGCGGTGCCGCGCAGGCAATCGCCGTCAGTTTTTTCAGTAATTTAGACACTTTACTTATCCCTTTTTGGAAATTCTCGCAGGCGAGACTTCGCGGTCATTTGCCCAGTCAGGCATTGATATCCCCGGTTTATGCTGCCAGCGCTGCACTGACAACACCCATTTTAAGGCGGTAATCTTTATATCAATCGATCACCAGAAAATTACTGGATGATTTGGGCCTCGGGCGCTCCCAGAACAACTGGACGGCATAGACATGCCCGCCGACTTCAATAACACCGGTAGAGAAGTAGGAATAATCAGCTCTGATCAAATTTCGGAGATGGCCGCGGCTGCCGAGCCACTGTCTGAAAATCCGCTCTGCCTTGCGTTTGTCGGAGTTTCCGCCTTGCCGGTCGCGTGCCGCGTTCTCTCCGCGTAAACCTTCGAATCTGGGCATGTACGTTCTGAAACGGTCGCCAAAATCAAAACCACCCCGGGTGTGGTGTCCGACGAAATTCCCATGGATCATTTCTGCAGCCTGGCCGCGCGCTGCCATCCTGACACTATCAGAGGATCGCAGCGCACGCCGGCCACGGCGCCTGCGCTCCCGGTTTACGAGCGCCTCCAGATATTTTTCCAGATCTGGCCGGACCGCTGAACCGGAAGGCAACGCATTTAACAGCCTTTGGGCATAGACCTTATAGGGCACGTCCGCGGGCGCATCGTCCGGAAAAGCCGGCACAAGAAACAGGGCCACTAGTGCGGTTAAGCTGCGGGAAGGTAAATTCGCAAACATTTTCATTCGTTGGCTCGTTTTCCCACAGCTGTTCTGGTATTTGGATTCTATCCGCAAAATCTGCTGCAATTTTTACCAACCGCGTTAATTTTCCGAAAAAGGCAGCATAAAAATGCCAGCGGCATAAATCCAGTGAGGCGGCGTTGTTAAAATCGGGAATAGCTATAACCGGAGGCGTTTTTGCGGCAATCCTTACTTTGATGCTCGCTACAACGCCCGTGCAGGCTGCAACTTATAATATAGGCACCTCAAATGCCGCTAATACCGGCTCGGATGCAGCGATCCATTTTGGCGCAAATATCGCGATCTTTCCTGCGTGTTCCATCACAGGAGGGGCTGCAAGGAGCGCTATTTTGGCAATGTGAAAAAATTTGGCATTGAGGTCGGCATCATTGGCAAACGCTGGCTGAGCTGGAAAGTCACATCCACCAAGAGAAAACGGCTGCACAAGGGTGCATTGGCCGGATCCTACAAGGGAGTTACAGCCGAGGCCAGTCTGGGCAAAGGAATTGCCGCTCAGGTTCTGACGGGCGGCCCCAGCAAGTCAATCAGGTTGAAACCGCTCTTCTTCCAGCGTCAGGAAGGCCTGAACGTTGCCGCCGGCCTTATGATCCTGACGCTAAAAAGGCGTCGTTGACCCAGCCAGCTTAAACGCCGACTTCCGTGATAAACTTGGTCCGAAGGAAAACATCGAGACCTTCGATGCCGCCTTCGTGGCCGTAACCGCTTTCATTGATGCCGCCAAATGGCGTTTCCGGCGTTGAGACCACGAAGCTGTTGACCGCCAACATGCCAGCTTCAATTTTGTTGCCAAGGGCGGCAGCGCGAGCGCCGTCATTGGTGAAGGCGTAGGAGGCCAGACCGAACATCAGTTTGTTGGCACGGGCAACCACATCATCGAAGTCTGCAAACGGTGCGATTGGAGCCACAGGGCCGAACGGCTCTTCGTTCATGATCATGGCGTCTTCAGGGACGTTCTTCAGCACGGTTGGCTTATAGAAATAACCCTGATTGCCCATGCGTTCACCGCCGCAGACGAGTTCAGCGCCGCAGGATTTTGCATCATCCACAAATGTCTGCATCACGTCGAGACGGCGTTCTGCAACCAGAGGGCCCATGGCCACACCGTCGTCCAAACCATTGCCTACCTTCACTTTTGAAGTAGCATCAACGAAGGCATCTGTGAATTTATCGACCACGTTCTCCTGAACGAAGAAGCGGGTTGGAGAGATACAAACCTGACCAGCGTTGCGAAATTTGAAGCCTGCGGCCATCTGGGCAGCCTTTTCCACATCCGCGTCGTCGAACACGATAACCGGGGAATGCCCGCCAAGTTCCATTGTGCAGCGCATGAGATTGTCTGCTGCGAGTTTCTGCAGATGCTTGCCGACCGGTACGGAACCAGTGAACGACAGTTTCTTCAACCTCGGATCTGCCAGCAGATGACGGGAAACCTCATCAGGAATACCGAAGGCGAGGTTCAGCACACCATCAGGCAGGCCGGCTTCCTGAAAGGCGCGGGCTATGGCGACACAGGTGGCAGGGGTTTCCTCGCTGGCCTTGATGACGATGGAACAGCCTGCACCAAGTGCGCCGCCGACCTTGCGCATCACGTTCACAGCCGGGAAGTTCCAGGCCACAAATGCCGCAACCGGACCAACCGGTTCCTTTGTCACCATCTGGCGCATGCCGGGCATGCGGGTTGGCACGAGGCGGCCATAAGCACGTTTGCCTTCTTCGCCGTACCAGCGCAGTACGGAGATCGCAAAGCCCAATTCGATTTTGGCCTCGCCAACCGGCTTGCCCATTTCACGGGTCAGGTTTTCGGCGACCTCATCTTCGCGTGCTTCCAACAGGCGAGCGGTTTTTTCCATAATCGCCTGGCGTTCGATCGCCGGCATGGCTTTCCAGACTTTGAAACCGTCGCAAGCTGCATCAATGGCGGCATCGAGATCGGCCGGGCTTGCATGCGGAACCTCACCTAATACTTCTTCGGTGGCAGGGTTGATGATTGGCTCGCTTTTGCCGGAGGTTCCGGATGAAAACTTGCCATTGATCAAAAGTTCGATTTTTTCGTAGGCCATTCTTGGGCACTCCCCTTAATTGGACAGGATCAGGTCGGCCGCTTTTGCGGCCACCATCATGACAGTGTTGTTGATGTTCACGCTCACCATTGCGGGAAAAACTGAAGCATCGCAGATGCGAAGGTTGCCGATACCTTTGACCTTCAGGTCCGGTCCGACGACATACGATTTATCATCCTGCACCCCCATGCGGCAAGTGCCAGCGGGGTGATAGACCGTTCCGCAGGTCTCGCGGATGTAAGCTTCCAACTCGTCGTCAGCTTGAACATCGGGACTAGGAGCAATTTCGGCACGCGCGATCTGCCGGAAGATGGAGTGTCGATCATCCGGCGAACGAATCTCATACCAGCCATGACCGTCCGCATATCGTAACCGTCTGAGTCGGAGAAGTAGTTGAGATTGATCTCCGGGTAATCACGAATATCACTAGAGTTTAACCGCAGACTGCCTTCACTGCGGGCGCAGGCGCGGGCGGCGTTGGGCGTGATCTTCACACCATTCTCGGTCCAGCGGATGTCCTGGCCTGATGTATATTTCTCATGTAAACGCAGTCCAAAATGACAGAGTATTTCGGAGGCTGGTTCGGTTTTGTTCAGATGAAGCAGCATTGTTGCTTCCACCAGGGTGGCACCGGTTTCTTGAGACTGAATATGACTGGCGCGTCGGGGTGATCCAGCAGGTGTTGCCTGACACCTTTAAGGCCCTGCAGGATGGGGATGCCGTGTTCGCGCAAGTGCTCTTCCGGTCCCAATCCGGACAGCATCATCAATTGCGGTGTCTGAACGCTCCCGGCGGCGAGGATCACTTCCCGCTTGGCACGAATGTCATCTTGCGATGTGCTGCACCCCACGGCCTCGCCATTCTCGACAATCAGTTGCGTTGCCATGGTTTCCGTCAGGATGCGGAGATTGGCCGGCAATTTTGCCAGTGGATGCAAGTAAGCAACGAAGGACGACTGCCGAAGCGCTCCCTCGGAATTGAGCGGGAAGGGTCCCACACCTTCTCTGATGTTGCGGCGAAAACGGACGGGCGGGATGCCGAGTTCAACACCGGCATCCATCATGATTTGCGATATCGGGTTGACCGGTGGGTCAAGCTCTACATGGAGTCGTTCCTCGATAAGATCTAAGTATCGTCGAACGTCATTCGAGGTCCAACCAGCCGCACCACGGTTCGCCCAGCCGTCAAAATCACTGTCCGGCGGGATCAGAAACGCACAATCATTGTGGTTGCCGCACCCGCCCAGAACTTTCGCCCGGGAATAGTTGATTCGGCCCGGTTTGCCCGGCTGCGGGATGGCTTTGAAGCCCCATTCACGGTCTTCAGTCCGATCATCAAGCCGCGAAAGATCCAGCCTCGACGAGGAACATCATTCCCGATTGCCGTTCCGCAAGCTGGCGGGCAATAATGCAGCCAGCACCGCCGCCGATCACCAGATAATCGCATTCCATCTCTCAGGCCTCACACAACGGGATCATTCATGACTTGAGGAACCGGGCGGGTATCAGCAAACGACGGGCGCGCTTCCAATGCCTGGCTTGCACTTTCGAGATTTGGATAAAGCGAGCGCCAGTTGAGATCGGTATAGCGGATATCGGCGTAAGCAACCGTCACCCCGACCGCTATGTCCGCTCTCGAAAATCCGGTGCCGACAGCCCAAGGCCGATCACTCCGCAAGCGGGACATTTCCCGAAGCCCGCCTTCGACTTTCCGCCGCTGCCGATCGAACCAGAGCTGGCTCATTTTTTCCTCGCCGCGCATGCGTTCAAAAAGAATCAGCACGATCGCATCGCAAATGCCGCCGCACAAAACTTCAAACTCCCGCACAGCCAGAATGTCATCCAGATCTGCCGGCAGCAGCGAAGGATGCGGGAACTTTGTATCGAGATAGTCAAGAATGTGGTTCGACTCATAGACCGATGACCCATCCTTGAGAATCAGAACCGGCAGTTTCTCCAGAGGATTGAACTGCGGTGTCTGTGTGGATTGTTCCCAGGGATTTTCCGTCAGCAGTTCAAACGGCAAACTCTTCTCGATCAGCGCGATACGAACCCGGCGGGCAAACGGGCTGGGTGTTGCGCTGATGAGTTTGAGCATGATCAGTCTGCCTTATTGGGAGAGGCCGCACAACGCCGGGCGATGAACATTTGCCGCCAGGCAGACACAAGCGCCCCTTTACCGTAGATGTAACCGTTTCCGCATTTGGTTGCGCCAACTTCAGAGCACCTGCCTCCAGCCAGACAATGCGATCCCTTGGGACAGATGGTGCCAGCCGGACAAATCCCGCAACTATTGTGGCAAAGAACAGTTTCGTCCGCCATTTGTACAGAATGTTCCGCGTTTGCAATATTGGTTGTTGCCGCAATAGTCGGCGCCCTTGGGGCTGCAAAATCCGCCACGTGTGCAGTTGTAACCCGGACCGCAGGCAGACCGTTCCACGCGGGCAATCGCGTCCGCGACCGCAATAGACACGGCCCCGGCGTCCTCAATAACCATCGCGCATGCAGAGTTGCCCGAGGCGGCAGCATCTGCCGTTCGGGCACATACCCCAGCCCGCTATACAACCGTTCTGGAAACCGCCGTCCGAGGTTTCTTTGGGCAGATCGGTATTTCTGGGCGTATAGGGTACTGATTGCTGTCATTCGCCAATACCGTCTTCTGTGGAAGGAACGTAGTCACCGGTTGCAATCGAGGTTATCTCGTTTTCTGCGGTATCCGCCCGGACGGCGCATTGGACAAAGAACCTGGCGCAGGAACGCCGATCTTTTCAAACAATTCCCGTAACGGTGTGTCCTCCAAAGGAACTGCGGTTGCCGGAGCGACAAGTCCCCCAAAAACGACTGAAAGCAGCAATACCAATGCGCCCAGCCGTGCGAACGAGCGCCTGCTCAATTTCCCAAACCCCGTGAGGTTCACGCTATCAACTGGCAGCCGGTTCGTCCATCCTGTGCCGCTTCAGAGCGCCTTCCAGGCCGAGCAGTTCGACGGTCGTTTTGCCATCCTTGAACTGCTTGCGGACACCGGTTTCCTTGGCTTTGCGTGCGCGTGCATTCTCGAGCGTTTCTTCCCAGTTTTCCCTGGCAATGACTAAAATGCCGTCTGCGTCACCCACAATGATATCGCCGCTCTGAACACGGATGCCTCCGAAAGTAACCGGCTCACCGATCGTTCCCGGCGCGTCTTTTGCCGGACCCCTGATTGAAAGGCCGCGGGCAAACATGGGAAATTTCATTTCCGATATATCTTCAGCGTCTCGCACGGCGCCGTCGACAACCATGCCTTCAATTCCACGGGTCTTTGCGGACAGCGCCATGACGTCACCAGTCACGGCGATATCCATATATCCCTTGTAGTCCACCACCAGCACATCACCTGGTTTCGCCCTGGCGATGGCTGCGTGAAGCGCCAGATTGTCGCCGGCAGGCACATCCACCGTCAGCGCTGGGCCCGCTATCCGCATGCCAGGTCTGATCGGCTTGATGGCTGGATCAACCGCACCTTGTTCGCCCTGCCCGTGAAACAATGTTGCTGCGCCCAGCGCCCGCATTTCGTCCAGTTGCTCTGTTGTTGGAACGCTCATTGGGTCACGCGCCTCCGAAGCCGGAACCGGCCTTGCGGTATTCATCGCGGGGCGGGCTGAACACATCCAGCACCTTTGCGCCATCGGCTCCGGCCTTGAGCGTGTGTTCCACATGACCAGGCGTCCGCCAGAAATCACCGGCTTTAACCGGGATTTCCTCGCCGCCTTGAGTGCGCACGCCTGATCCTTCCAGCATGATACCCCATTGCTCCTCGGGAAGGCTGTGCAATGTGCCTTCCGCATTTGGTTCGAAAGAGACCACAGACAACATGGCCTGATCCCCGGCAAAGATCCGGGTGGTCAGTCCAGGCACCAGTTCTCTAAAAAGCCCCTGCTCCTGGTCGTGCAAATTGTAGAATTCATCCTTTTGACCCATGACATCGCCTTCTTGTTCGCAAACTCGATGGGAGATGTTTACCGCCAGCCCATGCTAATGCAACGTGCTTTTGCACCAGGGATCAATCGGCTATCCTTCGCACAAAAAATTCTTCAGGATCTGACGCCGCATGAATATAGCAAGCTGGCTTGCCGCCACCGCGACAGTGAGCCCAGGCGCGCCTGCGCTCTGTACAGGCCTGCACCTGGAGGTGGCCTACGCAGAATTCGCCCGGCGGGCATCCGCAATCGGCGAGAACCTGGCGACTCGCCATGGCATCAGGCCAGGTGACCGGGTCGCCGTGTTCATGACCAATCGGACGGTCTATCTTGAGGTTCTTTACGGGATCTGGTGGGCAGGTGCGGTTGCCGTCCCCATCAATGCGAAACTGCACCCGAAAGAAGCGGTCTGGATTCTGGAAAATTCGCGCACTTCGCTGCTGTTCTACTCACCGGATGTTGGAGATGCGCTAAGTGCAGAAACGTCGGGACTGCCGGACCTGAAAGCTTCGATTTCAGTGGAAAGCCCTGACTTCATTCAATTGAGAGAAGGCGAGGGTCAAGCCGAACCGGTTCAGCGCCATGACAATGATACCTGCTGGCTCTTCTATACCTCGGGCACAACCGGCCGGCCCAAAGGCGTCATGATTACCCATGGTAATATCGTTGCCACGTCCCTTTGCTACTTCCCGGACGTGGACAGTGTCGGTCCGCGCGACGTGGCTCTCTATGCCGCCCCGATCTCTCATGGGGCCGGGCTCTACAACTTTATTCATGTGCGCATGGGCGCCATGCACCTCGTGCCGGAAAGCGGAGGTTTCAACGGTCAGGAAATCATCGCGTTGGCAAGGGCCTTGCATGCCGAACACGGCCGCGACTGCATAAGCATGTTTGCTGCACCCACAATGGTCCACCGCCTGATCGCCGATGCTAGGTTTGAAAATTTTGACGGCACGGGCATCAAGACCATCACCTATGGAGGCGGTCCCATGTACCAGGCCGATATCCTCGAAGGCCTGCAACAGCTCGGCAACCGTTTCGTGCAGATCTACGGTCAGGGGGAATCGCCCATGTGCATCACCTCCCTGCCGCGGCACTATCATATGGACACAGAGCATCCCCGATATCTGCAGCGTCTATCGTCAGTAGGGATCGCTCAGAGCGCGCTTGACGTTCGCATAACCGGGCAGGATGGCAAGCCGTTGCCCACGGGCGAAATTGGGGAAGTTGAAGCGAGAGGCACGCCAGTTATGGCCGGCTATTGGGAGAACCCGACCGCGACAGCAGAAACCCTGGTTGATGGCTGGTTACGAACCGGCGATGTGGGCGCGCTGGATGCAGACGGTTTCCTGATCCTTTCTGATCGATCAAAGGACGTGATCATCACCGGAGGCACAAACGTCTATCCGCGTGAGGTGGAAGAAACGCTGCTGACGCATCCCGATGTTCTCGAAGCGTCTGTTGTGGGCAGGGAGCATCCCGACTGGGGCGAGGAAATCGTCGCTTGTGTGGTTCTGCGGGCCGGAGCCGAAACCGGCGAGCAGGATCTCGATCATTTGTGTTTGACGAACATCGCTCGTTTCAAGCGACCCAAATCCTATCTGTTTTTGGACGCCTTGCCGAAGAACAATTACGGCAAGGTGCTCAAAACGGATTTGAGGAAACTGGTCAAGCAGAACGAGCGCGCGTGAGACTGAATACCTTAGGCCGCGGCCGCCGAGCCGAGGGCAGCGTTCACACTTTCCTCGTCATCCATGGCCGCGGAAACCCGCTCGGTTTCGCCGTCAATGTCGGCCAGTATCTGTTTTGCATCGCGCATGGAGAGTTCAGGTGCCCTCTTCTCCAGTTGTGCGCATATGCCGGCCAGGGCGGTGGCCCCGGTGTTTGCGCTCATGGACTTCAGGGCGTGGGTGGGTGAGGCAATGGCCATCCTGTCGCCTGCGTCTATGGCGGTTTTGATGGCAGAAATTCCATCCGGCGCATTGCTCTTGAACAAGTCAAAGATCTTGTGAAGCAGCTGGGCGCTGCCTCCCATTTCGGCAATGTCCGCCAGCACAGTCGGATCGAGCGCCGGTGCGTCGAGTGCCTCGGTTTCAGGTTTCTCTCCGGAATGAGAACCAACGGTGGCGCCTTCCAGTTCGGCAACGGAATGTTTTGCATCTCCAGGGCCGCACCAGGTGACACAGCACCGAGACAGGATCGCCATGGTGAATGGTTTGGTGACGCAATCATCCATGCCGGCATGTTTCCTGGCATCTGCGTCTCTGCCGGCCACATGGGCGGTCAGGGCGACGATTGGAACCGGATCCATATGGTTGTCTGCCTCATAATCTCGTATCGCACGGGAGGTTTCAAAGCCATCCATTACGGGCATGCTGCCGTCCATCAGAATGATATCGTAGCGGGTCAACTTTGCTGCATGGAGGGCCTGCACACCGTCTTTCACGAGGTCGGGAATAATCTGCAGACGCTGCAGAGCCTGCACGACGACTTCGCGATTAACTGCGCTGTCGTCGGCCACCAGAACACGTTTGTCCGCAAATGAGGGCAGATCGTCAGAAGGCGCTGATCGGCTTTCGAGGAGACTTTTGCCGCGGGGTTTGCCGGAGAGAACCGCATCCAGCATTTCCCTGCAAGCCGAAGTGGTGACAGGCCGCATCATGAGGTCCTGCACGGCGCCAGCTGAGATCATCGTGTCTGCTGCGAAATCACCCAACTGGGAAACAGCAACGAAGATCTGGTGCTGTGAAGCAGGGCACATTCCCTTCAGGAGTTCAGGTTCGGCGATCACATAGTCAACTGCAATTGGACCATTCAAGCCTGCTTCGGTGTTCCGAATGTCGACCTCGATACCGCGTTCGCGCAGGCAGTTTGCGACCACACCCATGGATGCACCGCCGTCAATCGCAACGATCACACGCTTTCCGATGAGCGAATCTGAGTTTTTGTCGCCACCTGCGCCTTCAATGATCACCGGCGTCAGATGGAACTTGAACACCGAGCCCTGACCTGGAACGCTTCCGGCCCCGATCTGCCCGCCCATTGCTTCAACAAGCTTTTTGCGAATCGGTAACCCGAGGCCAGTGCCGCCGTATTTTCGGGTTGTGAATTGGTCGGCCCGGGAAAAGCTCTCGAAGACCTTTCCGATCTTGTCCTCGGGGATGCCAATCCCGGTGTCGTGCACCGCGAACTCAAACGTCTGGCCCTTATCACCTGCCAGCCGTTTTACAGTCACGAAAACATGACCGGTCTCGGTAAATTTGAGGGCATTGTTAACGAGGTTGCTGAGAACCTGATTGAGCCGGACCGGATCACCTTCAATTGCAAGCGGAACATCCCGGCTGACAAAGCCCGCAAGATCGACATCCCTACATGCGGCACGTTCCCAAAACAAGCTCAGCACATCTTCGACGACAGCGGCCGGTTCCACGCGGACTTTCTCAACATCCATCCGGCCGACCTTGATTTTGGAGAAATCGAGAATGTCGTTGATGATCGACAATAAGCTCGTGCCGGATTTCATGATCATTTCAGCATAGCGGACGACTTCGCGCCAGCTGGATGCTGCCCCCATGAGCAACAGGGCTCCGAGCACTGAAATCAGCACGGTAATGGCCAGCTTTGCACCAGTAGATTGAACGTAATTTCTGCACGGTTGCCCCTTGGCGCACTTCGCCTTGCGCCGAAACCAGGTCAACGTGGTTAACAATTCCCTATAAGTTTGATTTAGAAGGATATTTTGCGTTTATGTGTGTGTGCCAAATCGCTTTTGCTAGAGCTTGTCCATCACATCACGATATTGCTCGACAGCGCTGTTGCCTTTCGGTGAGAGCGCATAGATGCCTCGTTCCTGCCGCGCGAACCAACCATACACGTCCCGCTGTAAAATGCCTGATGCCCGCTCGACCTGCGTTTCGCTGCGAATGTCAGACAATTTGGCTGAGCCTGCACTTTCCAGGTATTTGGCGCAACGTAGTGCATCCTGCCGATATGCGGTCACGATGGGCCGTTTGTTCATGCCGCCCTGGTTGGGGTCGCCAACCCGGTGTTCAAACTCTGCCAGCAGCATGGTTTTCCGCCGGGTGTTTTTGCGTGGCTGATAGGGGACCGGATCCAGATGAACCTCGACCTTCAGTTTTGTACCGATCCCTTGTTCCACGCTCATCAATCCCAATCCCAGCCTTTTGCAGAGACCCAGAATGCGCCGGCGGTGCCGGCCCCATAAAGACGACTTGCGAGATCCACGCACGGGCCCCGTAGCCAGATAGACCGCATCGGTCAGGGCAAGCCTGCCCACACCCTGGAGGATGAGAGGCAATGTGAGTTTGGTTTTGAGTTCCACAACGACGGGAGGCTCGTCGCCCCGGGTGGCAACAACATCGCATGACTTGATTTCCGATTTCACGGTGTAGCCCTGCTTCTCAAGAAATTGCTTGATAGACGGGTAGAGATCGGTTTCCAGCATCACAAGTCTCGTTGCAGGTCGGTCGGAGATTATGCGGCGATTCATCCGATAAGTTGTTAACACCGCGCAGTCATCTGAACTTGCAATCAGGTTTCTGATCGGTGCAAGTTTATACATGAATGCAAATGCACAATATACCGATGCCACACGGGCCAGTTTGCAGCGCATCTTCGGCAAAGGCTTTACCTCGCCCAGCGGCCGGGAAGACATGGCGCGCTTGCTTGGTGGCTATGATCTAACTGGCAAGGTCGCGATGGATTTGGGGTGCGGATTGGGGGGCGACACCCTTCTGCTGGCCGGCCCGTTCAACGCCGGCAAAGTTTTTGGTGTGGACGTGGACCCCGGCAATCTGAAAGTGACCGAAGAGGCCGTTGCGGAGGCGGGTTTTGAAGATCACATTGAGCCCACCCTTGTGGAACCTGGCCCCATGCCATTCGATGAAGCCAGTTTTGACCTTGTGCACAGCAAGGCGATGATCTGCCACATCGATGAAAAAGTGGAATTGTTCAAGGAGGTGCATCGGGTTTTGAAGCCAGGTGGATTATTTGCAGCAGCAGACTGGATGGCAGGCAGCAGCGAACAGCTCTCCCCGAGTTACCATGATTTTGCAGATGACTTGGCCGCAGCCGGGCTCATCTTCTTTTTCAAATCCGCTGAAGTGCATGAGCAGGCGCTGCGTGATGCAGGATTTGCGTCCGTGGAGCTACAGGACGTGTCTGCGCTCATTAATTCCTATGCCGAAGGCTTGCTTGCACGCGTTCTTGGCGATGCCCGTGAGGATCTTTTGGCGGCCCTTGGTGAGGAAGGTTACGAAGGCATTCTTCGCCGCAGTAGAGGGCGTGTTTCAGCTCTTGAAAGCGGAGACCTGCAGTTCCAATATATGAGGGCACGCAAAGCAAGTTGACAGACGGACCTTGCCAGCGTGTTACAATACGTTAGCCATTGGTTATCCAATCGCTATGCTTGCATTCGGCCAAGGCATTGTTCTGGTATAGAATGGTCTAAACGACAAATTTGCAGAAATCTGGAGCATGGAAAAATCCATGACGGACTGGAATTCATCGCATACTTTGCTCGCCGTCGCATCGACGGGGTCCTATGCGGACGCGGCGCGCACGCTTGGCATTGATGAAACGGCTGTAAGCCGCAGAATTCGCGCCCTGGAGCGCGACATCGGCCGGAGGTTGCTGAAACGTGGCGGCCGGCATCTGAAGACCACGCCGGCGTACTGGAACGTGCTGCAGTACCTCAAAGATGCAGAGAACGCGCTGAAACATAGCTCGAAAAGTTATCTGCGCCCGTGGAACCGCGTGCGGTGAGCACGATCAGGATAACCTCGGTCGACTATGTGTGCGACAGGCTCCTGGCGCCCATGATCGATGTGTTGACCAAAGACCGCAATTTCAGGATTGAACTTGTTGGCGATGATCGAAATCTCAGTCTGAGAAAGCGTGAAGCCGATATTGCCTTGTGCCTTGCCAAGCCTTCCGGAGATCTGTCCCACGCCTGTTTTATCGCCGATATTGAATATTCCGCCTATCAATCGGTGAAGTCAAAGAGCAATCAGCAGAACTGGGCGGCGTTGGACATAGGCCAATTGCACCTTCAGGAAGTTCGCTGGTCCGAAAAGGAAGGCAGCGATTCCGGCGTACGTTACACGGCTACCAGCCCCTCAGGTCTATTGAATATTGTGGAAACCGGCGTTGCCATTGCGTTCCTGCCCAAGTTCATGGCGGAAGTCAATCCGGCCTTGCGGCAATATCCGATATCGAAATGAGAAAACGGCCGCTCTAGATGATCTGGCATGCGAAATTTGAGGAATCGGCGCATTTCAACACGGTCAAGAACCAGATTGTCGATACATTGCAGGAACGGCTTGTCTGATATAGCTTGCCTCAAAATTTCAGAATGAATTGAGGGCGGTAATGAACAGGTTGGATGGCAAGGTGGCGCTGATTTCCGGCGCGGCGCGCGGGATTGGTGCGGAAACCACCCGGCAAATGTGCGCAGTTGGCGCTCACGTTATCATCGGCGACATCCTGGAAGAAGCTGGCCAGCGCACGTGCGACGAGATCAACAACTCAGGCGGAAGCGCCGCTTTCGCAAAGCTCGATGTGACATCCGAGACCGATTGGCACGCCGCAATTGAGGCGGCAAAAAACAATTTCGGCAAGCTGGATATTCTCGTGAACAATGCGGGTCTCTTCCTCGGCAAATCTATCCAGGAGGCGACGGTGGAAGAGTGGAACCGGCTTGTCTCCGTCAACATGACCGGTGTTTTTCTCGGTACCAAACTGGGCACCCCTGCGCTAAGGGAAGCGGGAGCGGACAGCCCGGAAGGCAGTGCCATAGTCAATCTGTCCTCGATTGCAGGTTTGGTGGGCGCGCCGCTTGATCCGCTCTACGCCATGACAAAGGGCGGCGTGACCCTGTTTACAAAATCCCAAGCACTTGTTTTCGCCCATAGCGGGGACCGGATCAGGATGAATGCCGTCCACCCCGGCGTCATCGACACGGATATGGGGCAACAGACAATCGATGTGCGGGCGCGCAATGCGCATGATAACAATCAGGAACCGGCCTTGCGTGAAGCGATCAGGCGGCATCCCATGGGCCGGCTTGGGACGGTTGATGACATTGCGAAGGCGATCATATTTCTCGCGTCCGATGACGCCGCCTTCATGACAGGCTCCAGTCTCGTGGCCGATGGCGGCCTGACGGCGGCATAGCGCATAGCTGAATGAGCAAACAAAATCAGTTTGACGTCATCGTTGTCGGTGCCGGGGTTTCCGGTATGTACTTGCTGCACCTGCTGCGCAGCCAGGGCTATTCGGTCCGTGTTTTTGAGCGCGGTGATGATGTTGGTGGAACCTGGTACTGGAACCGCTATCCCGGCGCCCGCTGCGATGTGGAAAACATCGAATATTCCTACTAGTTCGATGATGACCTCCAGCAGGAATGGGACTGGCCGGAACGCTATTCGGCCCAGCCCGATATCTTGAGGTACGCCAATCACGTGGCTGACCGGTTCGATCTCCGTAAGGACATTCAATTCGGCCATTTCATCTCTCAGAGTCTGGTTCAAAACTATTTCAGGGTTTTCCTGCCCTTGCGAGATGTCTGGTGACGCGTCGGATGTGTGCGATGGTGATCCGGGCGGCCGCGCTTGCGATGGATTTTTCCCGGTCTTTTGACAGACGGCGGCATCGTCCGAGCCAGGCAAGGGTGCGTGCGACGACCCAACGGCGGGGGAGACCCTTGAAAGCCCCCGGCTATGTGGGAGCGTTTGACGATCTCAACGGTCCAGCGCCCGATGGCTTTCAAGGCGTCGCGCAGCTTTGGCCCGGCCTGGCCGCCATCGGCAAAAATAGGGCGCAACATGGCAAACCGCACGGCCACGGCTTTCAGCACATCCGGCGCACCGTCCCGGTCCCGGAACCCGGCACTGTGCCCCACCCATCCGACCAGCAAGCCAAGCGTGTCGGTGACGATAGGGCGCTTGCGACCCTTGATCCGCTTGCCCACGTCATAGCCGGTAACCCCGCCCCTTTCCGTGGCTTTCACGCTCTGGCTGTCGAGGATACCGGCGGGCGGGCGGGCCTTGCGACCCTCGGCCAGACGCGCCATCCCGACAAGCGCGCGGGTCATCTCGTCCAGTCGTCCGTCAGTGCGCCAGCCCTGAAAATACCCCCGCACCGTCGAAACCGGTGGAAAGGCGTTCGGCAACAGCCGCCACTGGCAACCGGTTGTCGCAATGTAAAGGAGCGCATCGAACACAGGGCGCAAGGTCGGTCTTGCGCGGCCGGCCGGTGGACGTGTGCGACAGCATCAAAGGTTCACTGATCGCCCCTTCCGCGGCGGGCAGGTCGCTTGCATACCTGCCGCCCGTTCGGGCATGTTGGCGGCGAGTGAGGTCGGTCCAGGCCATCGTGATCTCCATTCAGTTTCACAAGCGAACAGAACCACAACCGGCTGAATTCACTCAACCAGTTGCAAATCAGAACTCTCAGGCCGTGTACGACGGAACCAGAGGCCGTTGGACAATCGTAACGGACAAGGGAGAAACTGCTGGCGCAAAATTCTTCGTCATGGCGACCGGCTGTCTTTCGTCTGCCAACCTGCCCGAATTTAAGGGACGGGACAACTTCAAAGGGCGGGCCCATCATACCGGGGACTGGCCGCATGAGCGGATCGATTTTTCGGGCAAGCGCGTTGCAGTGATCGGTACGGGATCATCCGCCATACCGGCGATCCCGCAAATTGTGGCCGAGGCGGACCATCTCTATGTGTTCCAACGCACCGCCAACTTTGCTGTGCCGGCCAACAATGAACCGCTCGACCCGGACTATCTGAGAGAAATGAAAGCGTACTATCCCGAGATGCGTGCCCACGCCAAACAAATGCGCAACGGCGTACGGTTTGAGATCCGGGATGAGTTGGTGCTCGCGATGTCGCATGAAGAACGAACCCGCGAGTTCGAAATGCGCTGGAACCGGGGAGGCGTCTCGTTCCTTGGCGCGTTCAACGATCTCATTCTCAATTCGGAAGCAAACGATCTAGCAGCAGATTTTGTGCGATCCAAGATCAGACAAACAGTGAAAAATCCGGAGGTCGCCAAATTGCTCTGCCCGGACTCAGTGATTGGCTGCAAGCGTCTGTGCGTCGATATCGGCTACTTTGAAACCTACAATAGGCCGAACGTGGAGCTGGTCGATATCAGACCGCAGGGCATTGATAAAATCACCCCCGCTGGTGTTCGCGCTAACGGTGTCGAGTATATGAGGTGGACGAGATCGTTTATGCCACCGGGTTTGATGCCATGACCGGTGCATTGACCAATGTGGATATCCGGGGCAAATCTGGCGTCACTCTCAGGGAATAATGGAGCGAAGGGCCAAGACCTTTCTCGGTCTGGCCACCGCGGGTTTTCCCAACTTCTTCATGATGACCGGCCCAGGCAGCCCATCCGTTCTCACCAACATGCTGCCTTCGATTGAACAGCACGTGGAATGGATTTCAGATTGCATTTCTTCATCAGATGCAAATGGCGTCATGGCGGTCGAAGCAGAACTCGAAGCAGAGGAAAACTGGGTTGAGCGGGTCAATGCGATTGCCAACCGGACACTCTACCCGTCATGCAATTCCTGGTATCTCGGCGCAAATGTGCCGGGCAAATCGCAGGTGTTCATGCCTTACCTTGGTTTCCCAGCCTATGTGGCCAAGTGCAATGAGGTGGCGCGCGACGGTTGCGACGGTTTCAGCTTGACCTTGAATCAGCCTGCTCAAGGGTGAGTTGCAACACCGGTACACCCTCGCGCCGGCCTTGATCCTTATGGCGAATCCGAATGCGTTCCGTCTCGCTGATACCCAGCGTCTCATTGTCTCCAAGGATCGGCCCCTGATCCACGAGATAATGTGAAATTTCTCCAACTCGCGTGAAGAGCGTCTGCTGATCAAACGCGCAGGGCTAAAACTCGATTTCGAGTCCGACAAAGAGAAACAGGCCGTGGGTCACGAGACCAGGATGAGCACCGGGTTTTCCAGGAACATACAGACAAAGGCATGTCCTCCTGCTTCGATCATTATGGAACCGTCTTCAGCGTCGGGCTTCTCGAAGTCGATCAACGTTGCATTCGCGCCGGGCATTCTTTCATTGAAGGCTGAAAGGATATCGTCCGCCGACGGAAAGCGAGCCTCCGCCAACGCAATAATTGCCATAAATCTTTGTTCGCTCATAACGGTCTGTCTCCCCGGTGTGTGGGTTCGCCGTAGCTTTAATAGCGGCAGATGTGATTCCAGTCTTGCGTCGATTGCGGTGCTGTCGTTAGGTGCAGCCAAACTCTGTTCAACGAGGAGGCCGCAAGATGTCTACCCCCACCACAAATTGGTTCTATCCCACAGAAGTACGCTTTGGCGCGGGTCGTGTCAGCGAGCTGGCAGATGCTTGCAAGGTGGCCGGGATGCAGCGCCCGCTGCTGGTTACAGATCCGGGAATTGCCAATCTGCCAATCACGCAGACGGCAGTTGACGTGGTCAAAGGCGGCGGTCTGGAGGTTGCGGTTTTCTCTGATGTCAAACCGAACCCCACCGCTTCCAATGTAGAAGCCGGCGTGCAGGCTTTCAAGGACGGCGGCCATGATGGTGTCATCGCCTTCGGCGGCGGCTCCGGCCTGGATGCGGCCAAGGCTGTTGCGTTCCAGCAGGGCCAGACCCGGCCTATGTGGGATTTTGAGGATATTGGAGACTGGTGGACCCGTGCCGATCCGGATGGCATCGCACCAGTGATTGCGATCCCAACCACGGCAGGAACGGGCTCTGAAGTGGGCCGCGCCAGTGTCATCACGAACGAAGAAACCCACACCAAAAAAATCATCTTCCATCCGAAGATGCTCCCGGTGACGGTGATTTGCGATCCGGAGCTCACAGTGGACTTGCCGCCACACCTCACCGCCGGCACGGGCATGGATGCCCTCGCACATTGCCTCGAGGCCTATTGTGCGCCCAGCTATCATCCCATGTCGGAAGGCATTGCTGTTGAAGGTATGCGATTGGTCAAAGACTATCTGCCTCGCGCCTATAAGGATGGGAGTGACCTTGAGGCGCGCGGTCATATGCTGTCGGCAGCCGCCATGGGCGCCACGGCGTTCCAGAAGGGCCTCGGCGGCATCCACTCTCTTTCACATCCCATGGGTGCGATCTACGATACACATCATGGCCTCACCAACGCGGTCTTCATGCCTTATGTGCTGGTGTTCAATCGCAGCGCAATTGAAGACAAACTCGGCCGCCTCGCAGCCTGGCTTGAGCTGAAGGATGCCAGCTACAATGGTTTCCTGGATTATGTGATGGAACTTCGCGAAGAACTGGGCATTGCCCACACCATTCGCGATATTGGCGTCGAAGATGACAGCAAGTTTGACCAGATGTCGGAAATGGCGGTTGTAGACCCGACTGCAGGCGGCAATCCGATCAAGCTGGAAGTGGCGGCGTGCCGTCAACTTTACGAAAACGCGTTGGCAGGTGAGCTGGGGCGCTAGGCCCATGAGCATCAACGCCCCTATCCCATTGATCGGCTATTGTGATCGGCTGTCCGGCCGTCCTGGAGACACCATCGAATTCAAGATCTCCAGCCAGCTGCCGGATGACTATTCGGCGCGACTGGTCAGGGTCATTTCCGCGGATCCGAACCTGGACGGCCCGGGCATGATCGAGGAAGAGTGTGACTTCGGATTCGGCGGAACTTTCCCGTCGAGACGTCAGCAATTCTATCCTGGCTCCTACGCCGCTGTTTTATCGGGCATGCCAGAGGGATTGGAAAACGGGAGCTTCACATTCTCTGCCATGATCTGGCCAACTGCGCCGGAAGCAGGGCGCCAAGCTGTTCTGGCGTGCGGCAGTCTTCAACTGGGCCTCGATAAGTACGGCTGTGCCGTGGCGCGCATTGGCGACATGGTCGTATCGACCGGTGAAAAACTGCAGAACCGGCAGTGGGCGAAGGTTTGGCTTTCCTACGATGCGGACAAAATGCTTCTCACAGTCGGTCAGGAGCGGAAGGATGGAACTAACCGTCAGACTGCAAGTGCGGAGAGTGCTGCTGCACCCGTCTTCAACGAGGAAGGATTTACGATCGCAGCGCGTCCGGTTGCGAAACGAATGGGCGAGTTTTTCAACGGCAAGATTGAAGCGCCAGCCGTCTACACAGCGCCATCAATTGATGAATCTGCGTTGATCGCCCGTTGGGATTTTGCGCAGGACACCATGTCCACCCGTATTGTAGATACCGGGCCCTACGGTCTGCACGGCGAGCTGGTGAACCTGCCGGCCCGGGCTATGACGGGCAGCAGCTGGGACGGCAGCGAAATGTGTTGGCGGCATGCACCTGAACAATATGGTGCGATCCATTTTCACGACGATGATATCTATGATTTCGGCTGGGAAACCGATTTCAGTTTTATCATCCCCGAAGACATGCCGTCCGGAATCTACGCCGTGCGCATCAAGTGCGGCGAAAACTATGACGCCATCCCGTTCTTTGTGTGCCCGGCACGTGGTAAGCGTGGCGCAGACGCTTGTGTGCTGGTCTCCACGTTCACCTATTCGGTTTATGGCAACCATGCGCGCCCTGACTTTGAGCCTTGGTGGAAGGACGAATTTGAGGCATGGAACGCCTATCCGCACAATCCGGCGGAACACACCGACTATGGTCTGTCCACTTACAACTACCACTCCGACGGCTCCGGCATTTGCCATGCCTCGCATCGCCGGCCTCTGCTGAATATGCGACCTGGGTACGTGACTTTTGGGTATGGTCCGGGATCGCGCCACCGGCACTTCCAGGCTGATAGCCATCTCACATCCTGGCTGAACGCTAAAGACTATCGCTTCGACATCATCACGGATCAGGAGTTACACGATGAAGGCGCGAGCGCGCTTGAGGGGTACAAGGTTCTGATCACCGGCAGCCATCCCGAATACCACACCACTGAAACCCTTGATGCCATCGAGCAATTCCGCGATGGCGGTGGCAATTTCATGTATATCGGTGGTAACGGATTTTATTGGCGCGTTGCCCTCCATCAGTCGGAACACGGCGCTATTGAAATTCGCAGAGCCGAATCTGGCATTCGCGCTTGGGCTGCTGAACCTGGTGAATATTATAATGCGTTCGATGGCGCCTATGGTGGGCTCTGGCGGCGCAATGGCCGTCCGCCCCAGAAACTTGCCGGGGTTGGCTTCTCCGCCCAAGGCCAGTTTGAAGGCTCTTACTATCTCCGGAACAAAAAAGCCGACCCTTCAACCAATTGGGTTTTTGACGGGATCGAGGAATACAAGCTCGGTGACTTTGGCTTGAGTGGCGGCGGCGCAGCGGGGTTTGAGCTGGATCGTGCGGATGTAAGGCTAGGCACACCGGAGAATGTCCATATCCTTGCGAGCTCGGCGGGCCATGGCGATACCTTTGTCCTCGTGCCCGAAGAGCAGTTGACCCACATCACCAACTGGCCAGGCGAGCCAGTGGAACATCTCCTGCGCGCGGATATGGTGCTGTTTGATGTGCCCGGTGGGGGACAGGTTTTCTCAACTGGTTCAATAACCTTCTGCGGCAGCCTCCCGCACAATAATTTCGATAACAATATCTCTACTCTGCTCGGCAATGTGCTGAATCGGTTCTTGGATTGATTCTTCAAAATCAAAAGATAAATAAAAAATATTTTCCAAAAACAGAACCTCAGTTTATCCTTCGGCTTCGAATTTTTAAGGGCCGGAGAACGGGAAAATGATCAGGACAGGTGACCAATATCGCGAATCCTTGCGCGACGGACGCGAAATATGGATTGCGGGCAAACGAGTTGAGGACATCACAACTCATCCCATGTTCAAGCCGCTGGTGGACATCCGGGCGCGCATTTATGACATGCAACACGACCCGGTCACGGCAAGCCAGATGACCTATGAGGAAGATGGTGAGAAATTTGCCCTGGGTCTGAAACTGCCGTTCACCCAGGAAGACTGGGCCGACAAGCGCAAGGCCGTCGACGCAGTCTGTCATGATGTGGGCGGTATTGTCACCCGTGTGGGCGATGAAACCATCGGCGAGATGTGGTCCCTGTGGGATGGCGCAGATATCCTCAACGAGATCGACCATCGCTTTGCTGAGAACATTGAGCGTCATATCCATGTGGCGGTCAAGGACGATCCCTTCCACGTGTCCGCCAACACTGATCCAAAGGGTGACCGTTCCAAGCGCCCGCAAGATCAGGATCCAGACATGCTGGTGCATGTGGTGCGGGAAACGGATGAAGGCATCATCATTCGCGGTGCGAAGTATGAGACAGCAGCGGCCTATTCCAACCAGGCCTTCCTGAAGCCGACCATCGCCAACTGGGGCGATGCCAAATTGTCCGACTATGCGTTGGGCTGCATTGTGCACATGAACGCGCCAGGCGTGAAGCATATCTGCCGCACAGGTTTTGCGGGACGTGCACCCGCAGCTGATTATCCGCTGTCCAACAAGTTCGATGAAATCGATACGCTCATGGTGCTGGAAGATGTGCTGGTGCCTTGGGAAGATATTCTGTTCTATCAGCACACCCGCGCAGCGACCTTCATCCGCGCGACCTTGCACCGCTATTCCGCTCTTCCATTCGTGCAGCGGACCTTGTCCTTTGCCGATCTGATCATCGGGGCGGCTCTGTGGAACGTGAAACAGACCGGACTTGAAAAGCAGCAAGCGGTTCAGGAAAAGCTGGCCGAGCTTGCGGTCTGGCGTGAAGGCATCAACGCCCACATGACAGCAGCTATCGCAACGGCGGAAAAGAGCCCGAACGGCTTGCTCATGCCGAGCCAGTCATTGCTCTTCACAGGCCGTGTCCACGCCATGACGAATCTGCCGCGCATGATGCACTTGGCCCGCGAACTCTGCGGCGGCCAGATCTGCGTGACCCCGGATTCAGCCTCCTTCGATCACCCGGAAATCGGTGCGTGGCTCAGCAAGTTCTACACAATCAATGAGCGCTGGGTGGCCGATGACCGGCGCAAGCTCTTGGCCTTTGCCCGTGACCTGCTGAACTCTGATTATGCCGGTCACCGACTAACCTTCCAGCTCTTTGCCCAGTCACCGCCTTTCGCCCATTTGGCAGCGGTCTACCGGACGTTTGACTGGAACGGCCCGCTGGAGTTCGCGCACAACGCTGCAGGTCTGTCCGACAATGTCTGGGGGGAAGCCAAAGACACTGCCCAGTAGGAGATCTCCATGACTGTTGACCTACGCCAGCAGTTCCTGGAGGGCATGAGCCACACGGCCAGCACGGTCAATGTGGTAACAACAGACGGGACTGCCGGCCGGGCCGGGGTAACGGTCTCGGCCATGTCTTCTGTTTCTGCTGACACCCCCCGCCCGTCCCTGCTCGTCTGCGTGCATCACCTGAGCGCCGCCGCTTCGGCCATCGTGGAGAACGGGGTGTTTTGCGTCAACGTCCTGCGCGATGATCAGGCGCATATATCCGACACCTTCGGCGGCCGGCGCAAAATTGGAGATGGCGACAAGTTCTCCTGTGCCGACTGGGTGGTTGAGAAAACAGGTGCGCCGCGGGTGGTTGATCCACTTGTGGCATTCGACTGCGAGGTCATGAGTTCAGAACGGGTGGGCACGCACCATGTGTTCGTCGGCGAGGTGGAAGATATTTATGTGGCGGATCGGGGATCGCCCCTGATCTTCTCCAACCGCTCCTATGGAACGCCAGTGCAGATCCAGTCCGGCGGCCCGAATGCAGAGAACAAGCAGAACTTGTCTGTTGGATGCTTCCACACCTTCGGTCCGTTTTTTGTGCCGGCAATGCTGCGGGAGCTGTCGGCACAATCCGGCGGAATTGACCTCAAGCTGATTGAAGGCGATCAGCGGCGCATCTCCTCAGGACTTACGTCCGGCGAGCTGGAAATCGGCTTTCTCTATGACATTGATCTGGATGAATCCCTGGAGACGGAAGTTCTGACAGAACTGGTGCCTTACGTCCTGCTGTCGGAGGGCCACCCCTTGGCTCTCAAACCCGAATTGACCCCGGCCGATCTGGTGGACGAACCGTTGATCTTGTTCGATGCACCCCCAAGCCGCGCCTATTTCCTCTCGATTTTTGAGAAAGACGGCCTCAACCCCAACCATCAATATTCCTCAGCTTCCTTCGAGATGGTGCGTGGTCTGGTCGGGCACGGACTCGGGTATACGATCCTGGCCACAAAACCGGCCTCCGCCATGACCTATGATGGCCGCGCCCTTGTCACGCGGTCCTTAAGTTCAAGCGTCTCTGCAAGCCCGATCGTCCTGACCTGGAAGGTGGGAACTGGTCTGTCTCCTGCGGCTGAAGAAATGCGCCAGCTGGCAAGACGCCATTTTGGCGCCGGCGCTCCCTGATGCGCTTCACGCTCAAACAGCTTGAATATTTTGTTGCCACCGGAGAGACGGGCAGCATCAAGTTGGCGAGCGAACGGATCAATATTTCCCAGCCCTCTATCAGCTCGGCGATCTCGCATCTGGAACAGGATCTGGGCGTCCAGCTCTTTGTCCGTCACCATGCCCAAGGACTTTCTCTGACATCCACAGGGCACCGGCTGGTGCGCGAAGCGCGTGCGCTGCTCAAACAGGCGCGCTCCATTTATGACACTGCAAACGAAGCGGCCAATGAAGTCCGTGGTCATCTCAAGCTTGGTTGTTTTCTTACGTTGGCGCCGATGATTGTGCCGGAGCTGTGTCACCGCTTTCAGGAGACATACCCTGGTGTGGAATTCAATCTTGAAGAAGGTGATCACGAAGCCTTGATGACAGGTCTGCGGAATGCGGATCTCGACCTGGTGCTCACATATGATCTTCAGGTCCCGGAAGAGATTGATATCCAGCCTCTGGCGGAGTTGCCGCCCCATGTTTTGCTGGCCGAAGATCACCCTTTGAGCGGCCAGGAAACGATCTCGCTTGCCGAACTCAAGGACGAGCCGATGATTCTGCTCGATCTCAATTTCAGCCGAGAATATTTTTTATCGATCTTCTATCAGGAGGGTATTGCTCCAAACATCAAGGCGCGCTCGCGCCAGCCAGATGTGGTGCGCACCATGGTGGCGAACGGATATGGCTATGCGCTCGCTAATGTGCGACCTCGAAGTCTGACAACGCTTGATGGGAAATCTCTGCGCCAGATTCCTATAGAGGGCGATCATCGACCAGTGAAAATCGGCATCGCAACACTGCAGCAATATCACAAGACCGGCCTGCTTCAGGCGTTTGAAAATCATTGCAAAGAGTTGATCATGGACGGCAATATCCCCGGCATGGCGATTAGCACTTGATGCTGGGTGCGCTGGACCGAAAAATCTTGTTCCTTGCCGCTGGCAAGTTGGTTAGTGTGCTGGGGCTCGCAAGGTAACGGGAAGCTGGCGATGGGAGATAGACGTGTCTGAGGGTGAGGTTGCTTGCGCATTGAGTGTGCGCAACGTTGTGAAGACATTCGGGAACGGTGACGGTGCGGTCACGGCGTTGAATGATGTTTCCGTCGATATTCAATCCAATGAGTTTTTCACGCTGCTCGGGCCATCAGGGTGTGGCAAGACCACCTTGCTCCGCCTGACAGCCGGTTTCGAATTGCCCACAAAGGGCGAGATCTTTCTGTTTGATCAGGAAATTAAGGACCTTCCTCCGCACGAGCGTCCGGTCAACACCGTCTTCCAGCATTATGCCCTGTTCCCGCACATGACTGTGGCTGAGAATATCGGCTTCGGCTTGCGCATGCTGAAATGGTCACCCCAGGATATTCAGACCCGCGTCAAGGAAACACTGGCGCTGGTGAAGATGGAAGATTTTGCAGAGCGCAAATCCTCCCAGATGTCCGGCGGCCAGCAGCAGCGCATTGCTCTAGCCCGCGCGCTGGCGCCACGGCCAAAGGTGCTTCTTCTTGATGAACCCCTCTCGGCGCTTGATTTGAAGTTGCGCCAGGCCATGCGCCACGAACTGAAAACCCTGCAGCGTGAAACAGGGATCACGTTCATATTCGTCACCCATGACCAGGAAGAAGCGCTCACCATGAGTGATCGCATCGCTGTTATGTCCGCCGGCAAGAGCCAGCAGATCGGTTCGCCTCTGGACATTTACGAGCGGCCATTGAACCGGTTCGTGGCGGACTTCATTGGCGACACAAATTTCCTGGATGCCACTATCGACAGCGTGGCCAAGGGCTGGGCCAAATGCTCTACGGTTGGCAAACTGACATTCGGTACTCCTGTTGTCGATGGCCACGGCAAGGGGGACAAGGTGACATTGGCTGTCCGTCCGGAGCGGATTACGCTCTCCAAGGCCACAGGCCGGGCAGCCGGTGCGTTTCCAATTGGGGACACGACCTATCTGGGCACCGACACTGCTTATGCGATCGATCTGGGCGAAGGCACATCCATCACGGTTCGCGATCAGAATACACAAGCCGGCATGGGCCGCTTTGAGAGTGGCGACAAGGTCAAGCTTGAGTTCTCCGATGGTGCCGCACGGATGTTGATAGACTGATGCAGCTGCCCCGTTCCATAGCGCAGAGGCGCCTGCTTGGCCTCGCCCCGGCACTGGTGACCGTGATTATCTTCATGGTCGTGCCCATGCTGATCCTGCTGGTGTTCTCGTTCCTTGAAGCCGATCCTTATGGCGGCGTTGAACCGCGCTTCTCGGTGGAAGCCTATATCCAGCTGATCTACGAGATCGACTTTGACGACACGCTGCAATTCAATCCGATCTATCTCGGTATTATCTGGCGCTCAATCTACCTGGCGCTGATCGCAACAGTCGGCAGTTTGATCCTCGGTTTTCCGGTTGCCTATTTCATCACCCGGCAAGATCCGCGCATGCAGAACCTGCTGCTCTATCTCATCACACTGCCGTTTTGGACCAACCAGTTGGTGCGGGTTTATTCGTGGATTCTCATCCTGGCCAAGGATGGCGTGATTGAGCAGCCCTTGAAAGCCACCGGCATCATCGATGATTCGCTGGGCATGATGTACTCCAACGGGGCCATCGCCATTGGGCTGATCTATTCGTACCTGCCGCTCATGGTATTGCCGATCTATGCCAGCCTCGAGAAGCTCGACTTCCGGTTGATCGAAGCCGCACACGACCTCTATGCCGACCGACTCAAGGTTATGAAGGAGATCATCACGCCGCTTGCCATGCCGGGCATTATTGCCGGATGCATTCTGGTGTTTGTTCCGAGCCTAGGTGCCTTCATTGCACCTGACTTGCTTGGTGGCGGCAAGAAACTCATGCTGGGCTCGCTGATCCATCTCCAGTTCGCATCGTCACGGAACTGGCCCTTTGGCTCTGCCATCGCAATTTGTCTGTTGATGCTCGTGATGGCGGCCCTGATGATCCAGGCGCGTTCCGCCACCAAACGCCGTGCGATGAAGGCACACCGATGAGCACTCCAAAGAAACGCAAAGGGTTCGTGTTAGGCCACTACCCGGGAATGAACCTCTGGACCGTGTTCTTCTTTGCCTACCTCTATATGCCGATGGTTGTTCTGGTGGTCTACTCCTTCAATGATGGCAACCGCGCGCAGCTCTGGAAGGGCTTTTCGGTGCGTTGGTTCTACAAGGCGTTCGCCAATGATGACATTCAGAACGCCGCGCTGAATAGTCTGAGCATCGCCGTATGCGCTACTGTAATGGCAACCGTTATGGCCACGCTGGCCGCACTCGTGCTGGCGCGTGGCGGGCAATTCAAGGGTAAGAATGCTTCACTTGGATTGATCACACTGCCGCTCGTAGTTCCAGAGATCGCAACGGCGGTTGCGACCCTTAGTTTCTTCGCGATTATTGGCTTTCAGCTTGGCATCCTGTCGATCATCATCGCGCATACAGTCTTCTGCATTCCCTTTGCGTTCCTGCCGATCAGGGCACGGCTGGAAGGCATGGACACAATCCTTGAGCAGGCGGCAGGCGACCTCTACGCCAACGCCTGGCAGACCTTCAGATATGTAACCTTGCCTCTGCTGACGCCGGGTATTGTCGCCGGCGCCATGCTCGCCTTCATCATCTCCGTGGACGATTTCATCATTACACTGATGGTTTCTGGAGCAGGGGCGACCACTTTGCCGCTCTACATTTACGGCATGATCAGACAAGGCATCACGCCGGAGGTGAATGTGATCTCCACTGTCATGCTGGCGATCTCGATTGCCTTCATCAGTGCCTATTGGTTCCTGACTGGCCGCGGGGAAAAGACGGTTGGGCATTAGGACGAGGTCTTCCAGACAAGGGAGAACCGATGTCTGACGAGTATTTGAATATCGATCGTGAAGGAACGATCCTGGGGGTCACGCTCAATCGTCCCGAAAAAGCCAATGCTTTGTCCAAAAGGATGCTGTCGCGGCTCACAAACACCTTCCATGAGGCGGCTGCGGACGATGCGTTGCATGTGCTGACCATCGAAGGCGCCGGCGGGTGTGTATTTTGTGCCGGTGCCGACTTGACGGAACTGTCGAAAGATCCGGATGCGCCAGAAAACATGATCTGGGAAGAAATGGCGACAGCGTTAGTGAACATCCCGTTTCTGACAATTGCGTTCATTGGCGGCGCAACGACACTCGCGCTCGGGTGCGACATCCGGTTGGCAGCACCTGAATCAGTTTTCGGTTATCCGGTTCTGCGCAATGGGTGTTGCCCACATCGCGCGATGGACGGAGATTGAATGCGCTGGTCGGGCCGGGGCGCCAGTCCTTGTTTCTTGGGCGGGGTTCGCATTGATGCAGCAGAGGCGATCTCTTGGAGTCTGGTTGATCGTCTTGCGCCGCGCGATGAGCTCCGGGAAGTCGCGATGGATTTGAGTGCGGCAGCACGCGAGTCAGACCGAGATCATCTCCTTCGGCTCAAGGTCTTTTGCCGGGAAAGCGGGCAATGAAAGGCATCCGTGTTGTTGATCTGATACCAGCGCTCAATGCTCACACCCGATGGGCTGCTTCTGTGGAAGAACACAGTGTTGCGGGTGCGGAAAGTGGTTTTGGAATGAGTGCGCGAGCGCCTTTCTGATCAGGCTTTTTGCGTTTGCTGCGGTGCAGGAAAGCTCTTTGCTGATTTGCGGAGGTTTTGGGCGGTTGCGGCGCGCAGGAATTCATCATTTGCGCCGCAGGGGCCGGGTAATCGCAATCTGCCGAGGCCGAGGAGGCGTTTGAGGTGGGCAAAGAGCCTCTCGACCTTCTTTCTGAGTTTCATCGAGATGTCGTATTGGCGGGTCTTGGCTCGCGGGCGACTTGGCGAGCGACTTGGCGGGCCTCTTCATGTTCTTCACGGGCGATCTTGCGGGCCTCTGCTTTCGGGCAGCCTTTTATCTTTGATGGGCAGGCCTGACAGGTGTGCTTCAGCGCCTGATACTTCGCGACGCCCTTGCCCGTCGGACCGCGGTTCGGATCGGAACAGTTCCGGCGCAACTGCTTTAGCGCTTCGCCTTCCGGACAGAGCTATTGGTTGTTCTCAGCGTCCCATTCGAAATCAGCACAAGACCCTGTGCCATCCTTGCGACTAGCCTGGTCGAGCCCTGGGATGTGGGGTTTGATGTCGCGTCTCACCAGCCAATCCAGCCTTGGACCTGATCCACAGGCGGCCGTCCGCAATAAGCTGCTCAGGATGGAGATCAAATTTATCCTTGACCCGGTCTGACATTGAGCGCACGCAGCCAACCTCAGCTTGTCGGATCGATCTGCTCGCCTCAACACCGACGATCACGCTGGGGTTAGTGTCAATCAGAGAGTTCGTGGAACAGGCAAAGATTGCAGGACCTTTACGGGCTGCTGTCCACTGACTGGACGGGTCGGAATGTGATGTGAACTCAGGCTCAACAGTCGTTGCTGCCCCAAAGGCGGCATCATCCAGGACTTCCAAATATGCCTTCACCGCGCGGGGCGCCTCTCCTGGATCAATGGCGCTGCGATCCTACTCTTCCCCGGGCCTGGAGTTCTGTTTGTTGGCGTCGGCTTCAATCAAACCGCCATCCGCCGCAAAACGCTGACCGCTTGACAGACCGGCAGAAATGCACCGCGCTACGGTCATCTCGAAGAGGGGCCGCAGCAAATCACTGTCGCGGAACCTGCCATGACGGTTCCTGGAAAAAGTGCAATGATCCGGCACAGCGTCTGTCAGATCGAGACGACAGAACCAACGATACGCCAAGTTCGGATGCACCTCTTCACAAAGCCGCCGCTCTGACCGGACCCCCAGGCAATACCCGACCAGCAGCAGGCGGATCAGCACCTCGGGATCAAGTGAAGGACGACCAGTATGACTATAGAAATCCGCCAGATGCCCACGGAGGCTGCTGAGATCAACAAACCGATCTATTGAGCGCAGAAGGTGATCTTTCGGTACAGGATCCTCAAGCGAAAACTCATAAAACAGCGCAGCTTGTGCTGCTTTCTTCGGTCCTGACATCACCATCAAACCCCTCCAGCAATACAAGAATTGAAGCAGCGATCAGCACACCAAGCAAGAAGAGTTTTTCAACAAAATTAGTTGAACAGCTGCTCCCATGGAAAACCTCCCTTGTTTTCCATGCTGAAGCAGGCCGAACATCGATTGGGAACCCCTTTCGGAGAGTCCGAGTCAGTGAGCCGCAGTATGAGGTTGCAGTCTTAGAGTTCTGATTTGCAACTGGTTGAGTGAATTCAGCCGGTTGTGGTTCTGTTCGCTTGTGAAACTGAATGGAGATCACGGTGGCCTGGACCGACCTCACTCGCCGCCAACATGCCCGAACGGGCGGCAGGTATGCAAGCGACCTGCCCCGCGGAAGGGGCGATCAGTGAACCTTTGAGGCCGTCGCACACGTCCACCGGCAGGCCGCGCAAGACCGACCTTGCGCCCTGTGTTCGATGCGCTCCTTTACATTGCGACAACCGGTTGCCAGTGGCGGCTGTTGCCGAACGCCTTTCCACCGGTTTCGACGGTGCGGGGGTATTTTCAGGGCTGGCGCACTGACGGACGACTGGACGAGATGACCCGCGCGCTTGTCGGGATGGCGCGTCTGGCCGAGGGTCGCAAGGCCCGCCCGCCCGCCGGTATCCTCGACAGCCAGAGCGTGAAAGCCAGGGAAAGGGGCGGGGTTACCGGCTATGACGTGGGCAAGCGGATCAAGGGTCGCAAGCGCCCTATCGTCACCGACACGCTTGGCTTGCTGGTCGGATGGGTGGGGCACAGTGCCGGGTTCCGGGACCGGGACGGTGCGCCGGATGTGCTGAAAGCCGTGGCCGTGCGGTTTGCCATGTTGCGCCCTATTTTTGCCGATGGCGGCCAGGCCGGGCCAAAGCTGCGCGACGCCTTGAAAGCCATCGGGCGCTGGACCGTTGAGATCGTCAAACGCTCCCACATCGCCGGGGGCTTTCAAGGGTCTCCCCCGCCGTTGGGTCGTCGAACGCACCCTTGCCTGGCTCGGACGATGCCGCCGTCTGTCAAAAGACCGGGAAAAATCCATCGCAAGCGCGGCCGCCCGGATCACCATCGCACACATCCGACGCGTCACCAGACATCTCGCAAGGGCAGGAAAACCCTGAAATAGTTTTGAACCAGACTCTTAAGACACTCTGCAGCTAGGCAGATTGCCATTGAAAGGCGCATGTTCCCGCCTCAGGGTCACACCTGCCATGCCACACTAGAACGGCCAAGTCACTCTATTCGCCCGCCAGATCCGCTTCCGCGCGGCTGAATAAATTGACCGGCTTTGCCGCACCATCGTGGTCAGTGACGGTCTGCACATCCGATCTTTTTCGAGCGGGTTCGCTCGACGCCAACGGCGCAACTCCAGAAACAAATGTCGCCTTATGAGAAGCTGCTGAACTCAACAAGAAGGCGTTCAGTAATGTCTTTTAACGTTAGCTATGACGATCATTCTTACCCAAGGAACGAGGCAGGCTCATCGGCAAAAAAATCTCCGCTCAAACCGTGCGGGATCTGGGGGATCCGCGCGCAGTTTCAGTTGGCAGACTACAGGAAAAATCTGGTATTATTGGGATCATCACCGGCCTTGGCCGCAGGATAGATTGCCCTCTTAATGCAAGGTGTGTCAAAACGGTAGCCAAACACATTTTGGGTGGGTAGTGATGGACGTACTAACCAGTGTCAGGGTGCTGGATTTTGGCCGCTATATTGCAGGGCCGTGGTGCGCCGCGCTGCTGGCAGATTTCGGCGCGGATGTCATACGGATTGACAAGATTGGCGGCGGCGAGGATCGCGACGTCATGCCTCTCGGTGTCAGCAATGACGGCGCAATGTACCAGCAGATGAACCGGAACAAGCGCTGCATGTCACTGGCCACATCGGGGCCTGAGCGTGATGACATTCTGAGGAGACTGGTGGAGAGCGCAGACATCGTCATCGCCAACGTGCCCGATGCAGCCTTGGAGGCGCTGGGCCTGAGCTATGATCGCCTTTCAAAAATCAATCCGAAAATCATCCTGACCACAGTGTCTGCATTCGGCCACGAAGGACCTTTGGGCGAGAAGGTCGGCTTCGATGTGGTGGCCCAGGCCACGTCGGGCGCCATGCATCTGACCGGCCATGAAGGCGAACCCATGCGCTCCACTGTCTCCTGGGTCGATTTCAGTACGGCAACACTCTGCGCCTTCGGCACTCTGGCGGCGCTCACCGAGCGCAACACGTCAGGAAAGGGTCAGCACGTCCGGAGCTCGCTGTTGGCAACGGCGTTGACGACCTCCAGCGTCTATCTCATCGAACAAGCCTTGAGCGGGATCAATCGGTCTGCGTCTGGCAACCGCAGTCAACTGGCTGCCCCTGCCGACATGTTTTGGGCGAAAGACGGTCACATCGTGATGCAGGCCATCGGCGGGGCAATGTTCCGGCGCTGGGCCAGGCTCGTCGGTGCAGAAGGTCTGTTGGGTGATCCGCGCATGCAGACCGATGAAACACGGGCCGAACATGCCGAAGAGATATCGGACATCATGCAGAACTGGTGTTCGGACAAGACGGTGGCTGAAATCCTCTCAGAGCTGGAGCGCGCGCACCTTCCGGCGGCTCAAGTGCTTTCTCCCCAGCAGTGCCTTGATCATCCACAGGTCAAGGCCAGCGGATTGATGTCCGCACTCTCCAACAGCGAAAGCGGGGCTGGGGTTCCGGTGGTAAATACGCCGGTCCACCTCTCCCGCACCCCTGGGTCTGCGCGCCATGCCGCCCCCAGCATCGGCGCACACACCAGGCAGATCCTCAGTGAGTTGGGCTACAGCTTGGAAGACATCAATGGCTTTCAGACTGCCAGCATAGTTGAGTGATAGGGGGCAGCTCTAAGAGCTGCCAGAAACCGCCACACAAGGGTTAGCAACCGGCTGAAAGCTTCCCCGGCTGTAGCGGATATTCTCCGTAGATCCTTGCAAGACTCCAGACCGGAGAAAATTTGCCCAAACTCCCCGATCGGTCATAGAGAGTTTGCGCTCAAGTTTGATAATTGCTTCTTCGGCTAATCCCGTAGGGGCGAACTCAGGGGCCGCTTGCTGACGTGTCGATTTCTTTATGTGATGGGTGAATTGGTTGATTTGTGAGACCAGCCTCAACGACTCATTGAGATATGGTCAATGGCGTTCAGATCCTTCGAACTGTCCCCAACACCAAGTTTGAATCGGCCAAAATCTGCTTTCTTTGTGGTCTAATGAATGAGGAGCGTGTTAGCATTGCCAATAGGATGCTCTAGAATGAAAACCGGAAATCAAATGTCTGGCGGAAGCACGTTCACGAGAAAGGTGTCAACTTTCTGTGCGCTTTGCACCTCGCGTTGCGGGGCGATTGCGACCCTTGAAAAAGGACGTTTTGCGGCTTTGTCTGCCGACCCTTCGCATCCAACGGGCCGCGTGCTCTGTATAAAAGGAAAGGTGGCTCCAGAGCTGGTTTACAGTCCTGATCGCCTGCTTCATCCGATGAAACGCACCAGACCCAAGGGGAGCGGCGATGCCGGGTGGGAGCAAATTTACTGGGATGACGCTCTGAACGCGATCACCGACCGACTTAAGGCTCTTCAAGGTGCTTATGGCGCCGAGACGGTTGTCTTCAACACAGCTTCGACTTCGACTTCGGCACTGTCAGATTCCCGCCACTGGGTTCAGCGGCTGCGCCGGGCGTTTGGAAGTCCTAACCAGGCCGTCTCCTTCGAACTGTGCGGTTGGGGCCGGTACATGGCCAACATCTATTCCTATGGCAGCGCCCTGCCAGCCGCCGTAATGCCGGACCTGGACAATACTGGCTGTATTCTGTTCTGGGGCTACAATCCTTCGACTTCGCGCATTGCCCATGCTACGGCGACCGTTACCGCCATGAAACGGGGGCAAAGCTTGTCGTCGTTGATCCCCGCAATGCCGGATTGGCCCATCGTGTAGATGAATGGCTGCAAGTTCGGCCCGGTTCTGATGGCGCGCTGGCCCTTGACCTGTCGCATGTGATGATCGAGCACGAATGGTACGACGCCGACTTTCTGCGTGCTTGGACCAATGCGCCATTCCTGATGGGGGAAGTACAGACCGTCTGCTGCGGGCCGGTGATGCTGGTCTGCCCGCACCCGCCGACGCATATGTCACTTGGGCGGACCGGCCGGTGCCTGCAAGACTCGGTGATGCGGATGCCGGTACAGTGCTGCTGGGCCGAATGGATGTTCAAACTGAGACCGGCCCCGTCACGTGCAGGACCGTGTTCCAGATATGGCGCGAGATGTGTGCTCACTTTGATCTGACCTCGATCAAGGACCTGACTGGTGTGCCAGCCGAACAGGTCAAGTGGACGGCGGCGCTTCTCTGGAAATCCCGGCCTGTCGGATACATGACCTGGAGTGGACTGGAACATCAGTCAAACGCCACGTAGATCGCCTGCGCAATCGGACTGCTTTATGCCTTGACCGGCAACTATGATCAGCGCGGCGGAAATGTCGGGCGACGAGTTCCTGGCGGAGGGCCAGCGCGACAAGATTTTGGGACTTGATCGACGACCCCTTGGCGCGGCACGGTTCGATAAAATTATCTCCGCGGATATCTATCGTGCGATTTTGGACCGGGATCCGTACCCAGTGCGCGGGCTCGTCAGCTTCGGCTCGAACCTGATCATGGCGCATGCCGATGGAGAGACTGCGGCCAAAGGCCTGAGGATTGGTTTTGAGATCAGCGGGGAGGCCTGCTCGCTGCTCCAGCTCGCAAACCCATTGTCGCCGCTGCGGGCGAGAGCAGATCTGATACTGCGATTGTTTTCGATCTTGCCGTCCGGCTTGGTCTAGACTTCGTGGAGGGAAGTGTAGATCTTTTCGCCCAGCCATCTACCGAAGCTCCTCGCTTCCTTGAAGACATAAATGGAAGCAGCGCCTGCCCCAACCGCAACAGCAGCTGGGTGAGCCGCTGCTGGCTTAGGATTTGAAACGATGAGCACTCCCAAAGCCAAAACGAACATCATCGAGCCAAGTCTAAAATTTTTCCATTCTAGAGCTCCTTCTATTGTATTGCAAATTTCTACCATGCCCCATAATGAAAGTCAAGCCACGCTTTTGAATTATTTTAGAATTTGATCGTCTTTTGCGGATAAGCGATTGATATAAAAGGGAAAGTTTTTTAAAGTCGTTGCGAATTGTATTGCCACGGTCACTTCTCTGAACGAAATCGCCAAAGCAGTTTCGGCACCCGTCCCCTGACAGATTACTGACAAGCGGCCCACCAATCTTCACCAGACAGATAAAGTCAGGAAAAGACGTGGCTTTCAGATGACCGTTGCCAAACGCCCCCACACTGAAAACAGCGTTATATGAGCCGTCCGGAATGCTGGTTCTCCGTGTCAGATCTGCTTGGAAAAGCTGACGGTAAACCCCGAGGTTTTTCGCCTTTACCAGCATTCCAGTCGAGATGTCCGCACCATCAATCCTGCCATAGCCGCGCCGCCGCAGTTCGGCTCCCGCCAACCCGGTGCCGCACCCCAGATCGACAATGCTGGACGATTTATCCGGCAGAATTCCTTGAAGAGCGTCCACAGCAAGTCGGGATGCTTATAACCGTACTCATCAAGGAGATCGCGGTCGTAGGTCTCCGACCAATCGTCATAGATCTTTTTCGGATCCACATATCCATCATCTGAACTGACCGTCGCTAATGCACCTTGCGGTTTCTTGCCCATCTCTCGATCTCCTGCGAATCTTCTCCCGCACCGGCAATAGCACCTCTTGGGGGCCGTTCCAACGATCTCGCGCTGTTCGAGCGCTTCCAACATTCAACGGATGCACCCGTTCGCAAATTCGTCTATCAATCTGGGTAACAGGCGCAGTAAGGGTCATTTAATAATGCAACAGGCTGAAGATTTCTGGGACGAAACCAAAGCCCTCGCCACAATTCTGGACCCCCTTGAAGGAGATGATTTTGCAAAGGTCACCCAGTTCAAGAGCTGGACGATCCAGGATGTGCTCGGCCATCTTCATCTCTTCAATCATGCAGCCAATTTGTCTCTTTCCGGCAGTGAAAACTTCGAGGTGTTTTATGCTCCGATGCGCGAAGGTATGGCCGGCGGGCGCAGTCTTGTGGACCTCCAATATGACTGGCTCGGCGACTTGGCCGGGCGTCCTCTCTACGACGCTTGGCTAGCAACGTCAGAAGAAACATACAAGAATTTCTCCACCGCTGATCCCAAAGCCCGTCTCAAGTGGGCCGGTCCAGACATGAGCGCCCGGTCCTTCATCACGGCGAGACAAATGGAAGTCTGGGCCCACGGGCAGGAGATTTTTGACTTGCTGGGCAAAGTTCGAACTGAGCAGGACCGGGTCAAGAACATTGTGCACCTCGGCGTCACGGCCTATGGCTGGACATTCATAAACCGCAAGCTCGACGTGCCTGAGCCTATCCCCTATTTTCGGCTGGAAGCACCGTCAGGCACAATCTGGGAATGGAACGAGCCCCGGGATGATCACCGTCTGGACGGCTCGGCAGTCGAGTTTGCGCAAGTGGCCACCCAAGTTCGCAACGTGGCGGACACGAGCCTTGAGGCAATAGGGGAGAATGCCAGGCGCTGGATGGAAATGGCCCAGTGTTTTGCAGGCAAGCCTGAGGATCCCCCGGCGCCCGGAACCCGCGGCCTCAATGTTCAAGTATGATCGCTCATGACCATGGAGGCCACTTCAGCGCCGCGTTCAGTTCTGTCCACCAGTGTGGTTGCGTTTGCCGCTGCATCTGTCTGGGGCCTGTTCTGGCTGCCTTTGAGGGAAATTGATGCCCAAGGTCTCACGGGACCTTGGGCCATTATCGCTATCAACCTTTTGCTGATGCTGTTGTTCTTGCCTGTGGCGGTCCTCCGCCGCGCCCATATTCAGCAGGATTTCCGAAAGGTCATGACCATTGGTTTCCTCATGGCTGGCGGTCTGGTCTTCTATATGTTGGGACTGGTTTATACCTCCATCATGCGGGCTACCCTGCTGTTTTATCTCACGCCGGTGTGGTCGACCCTGTTCGGCATTTTTCTGTTAGGTGAGCAAACGAACTGGCGGCGCTGGGCTGCCATCGTTTTGGGTTTCGCAGGTTTGATCTTCATACTCGCTGCGAAGGGATCGGTAGCAGGCGCCCTCAACGTGGGCGATGCCATGGGCTTCATTTCCGGTATCATCTGGGGTGCTGGTACCGCCTATGCCAGACTGCATGACGATGTTAATCCGGCGGACACATCCGCCAGCATCTATTTTTTCTCAACCATTATGGGGATTGCCCTGGTCTGGATAATGCTGGATCCAAACGATCCCATCCCCGGAATTGACGCTTGGATCGGAGCGGTGCCCGCTGTGCTTGGATTCTCGCTCATAGTTTTTGCCCCAACGCTCTACCTCGTCATCTGGTGCGCCCAGCGCCTTTCGCCAGGACGGGTCGGCATCCTGATGATGTCGGAAGTCCTCGTCGCCGGCATCAGCGCGCCATTGCTGGCGGGGGAAGTGCTGAGCCTGCAGGAATTCCTGGGCGCAGTGCTCATTATCGGTGCTGGCGTCCTGGAAATACTGACCCCGGTTGACCAGTCGGCTTGAAACAGTGCAGAGATCGCCTCGCTAAGCGATCAATCAACTCGCCGCTCTTTTCCTCGTTTGCCGACGAAAAAAATACCAGCCCGCCTACAGCGCCCCATAGAACAAAGTGTTTCATAGATTGCCGGTTACGGGCTTGTCAGCAAGCTGATTGAACCGGCATATGATACGATCAGTGCATAGGGAAGCGTGCCTAATACTAACGGCCCTCAGGTTTGCCTGTTTTGGGTCCAATCGCGAGATGCGCCTGATTTTCAAAGAGGCGGTTGGAGAGCCCGTTTTCCCGAAGAGATTGCCAGACATTCTCGACCCGATTGAGCTCCCGTGATCTGGCGGGCAGGAAGATCAGGGTCAGGGTCTTCGGCCCCTTCACCTCGCCGGATGTGTACCCCGGCGCGCGGGCCATCGCGGTCCCGTCCCCTTGCGCGCCCGGATGCGGACGCGGCCGGTCTTCTGGCCGATGCGCGCCTTGTTCTGACCCCAGACCTCGATCGGCCTGTCTGCCGGACCGTGGTTCAAAGGGGAGGCAAGGCTTTGGGGGACGTTTTTTTGAAAGCCTCCATGAGGCCCGGCTTCGTTGAACCGGTGCCCCCGGTCCCTCAGGCTCTGCCGACCCATCCCACCCCCCTTCGCCGCATCCGCCCGGCTCATACCGTCATAAACACAAGCAAGCGAAAGCAAACGCCGGGCCTGACGGAGATCTTCGCTCGTCCTGGCAAGGCCGCGAAGGGGCGAAGCATCATAGTCATCACGACCGCCAACAGCTGCAGACATCGGAACTCCTTCTTTGTCTGCATGGATCCAGAGTGCAGCCGGGTTGAAAAGGCCTGAGAGACAATCAATCATGCCATTGGTATGACACCTGAGGACCGGTACAGGCGGCTTCTGAAAACCACTCCGGATTTGCTCACCCTCGTTACCCAGAATGGAATACCCCGTTACCTCGGAATCACTCCGGTCGGTCTGAGCCGGATCAAGAAGCGTGTTGCAGAAGGGGAACCTGTTTGAGTTCAGCGGTAACCTCGCCATCTCTGGCGATCTGATACAGCGCATACAGGGGAACAGTCTGCAAATCCCCATCCTGTCCTTTGCGCAAATCAATCGCCCCGGCCGTCAAAATGTGAACATCGGTCGCGCCATACTGATCCGTGAATGGGCGATGCACGTGGCCGGTGATCAGCGTGGCCTTTGAGTGGTGATCGTCAAACAGCGCGAGCAGATGATTGGCAATCGCCTTATCCTCAAACTGCATGGGGTCCGGAATGGTAGGCACCTGGAATGGAGGGTGGTGCAGAACTCCTACAACCGGTCCCCCGTGATTATCCAGTTCCGCCTTCAATGCGGCAAACCGGGCATCACAAAAGGTGCCCTTGTTGCTGTCTTCGCTTTTGGTGTCGAGAAAGATGATCCGGGTGTCATCAGCGTTTTCGGTAAAATGAAAATAGCAATCCGATGATTCAAGAACGAAGCAGTTTGGGAAAGCCGCCATCAGCTCCTGCCGTTCATCTTTGTTCCCGGGGATCACGACGAACCGGGCCCGCAGATCTTTCAGGATTTCTGCCGCAGCTGCATATTCTTCCGTTGTTCCATTGTGCACCACATCGCCTGTGTGCATCACGAGATCGGGCTGCGGATCCAGCTGATTGATTGCGTCAACACACACGCGCAAGGACGCCAGGCGCTCTTCGTCGGTCGGGCCGCCAAGGGAAATATGGCTATCTGAGATCTGGACTATCAACATGGAACCGGAGCCTTAGCAAACCCGTCTGTGATGCGCTATCGTTGAGCGCCAAACCTGCACGCGGCTGGCGGTCTATCCACAAGCATTTGTTATTAAGCAGAGATTGCCTATATATTGCTTATGATTTTTACACGCCGAAGCTTCCTCCAAACCACAGGTGCCGTCGGCCTACTGGCCGCATCTCCGTTGAGCATCGCGGCAGGATCGCAATCTGCAGGACTTGCCACAGCTGCCACATCAGACGACCTCTGGGCCGTGGTCTCCCCTAGCCGTGCCTAGTCCATTTGCGAGAATGCACACTACGCCTATCACGAGGCCAGCATGATCCGGCATTCCGGCGCGGTCTGCAGCACCCATATGCGCTGCACGCCCGCCTTTGCTCAACAGGTACAGGTCGGCAACCTCACCAACTTCGTCGAAATTGACGGGGGGCCGTCACATCAGGTGAAGCAGAAAAACGGGACGATCCTTGGCGCAGGCGAACGTGCCGAGGCAGTGGCATCTCTTGACGAAGGCAATATTGAGGACAGTCTGGCTTGGTTCCGGTGCAGCAAGGTGCTTTCCGCTACACCACAAGACTGGCTGGGAACCAGTGCTCCAGAACCTGAAATTGTCCGCATAACTTCATATCACATGCTGCCGTCGGAATATTACGATCACCTCCATGAGAATATCGGTTTTCGAACAGTCTTTGCATATGCGGATCGCATTGAGAAAAAATTAAACGCTAAATCAAATGGTTACGTCGCGTACGAACCGCAGACTCGATGGATCTGGGGCGCTGGACGCGGCCGAAAGTGCCCGTGTCTATTATGGCGAACTGGAGATCATGAAAGCTAGCGCCGTGCTGACGACACATGTAAAATCAAATGGTTACGAGATCCCATCCTTCTGGCAGCGCCGGGGTCGGTAGCGAGCCATGAAAGCGAATTCTTGCGCGACAACAACCCCATTCGCCTCCGTCGCCGCCGGCTGCAAGACGGGTTCCTGTTCACATAGCCCCAATCCTCGCTGCAAATCTTGCGGTTCTGTGTAATTTTAAGACGCAGAAACAAGAGGATATGCTCAATGCCTGACAATGGTGGCCCAAGCTTGATGAGCCTTACAGATCAGCTCATCGCCTTCCGTGACGCCCGGGATTGGCGGCAGTTCCATTCTCTCAAAAACCTCATCCTTTCCTTGAACCTTGAAGCATCAGAACTGCTCGAATTGACTCAATGGAAGAGTGAAGATGAAATCGAAGACCTGATCGCGAACGAAGACTTTACGCAGCGCGTTGCCGAAGAATGCTCTGATGTCTTGCTATATTTATTGCTGGTATCTGAACGCACCGGGATCAATCTGGCAGAGGCTGCCCAAGCCAAGATTATCAAAAACGGTGAAAAATACCCCGTTGAGAAATCTAAAGGAAATGCGCGAAAATATACTGACCTTTGAAAGCTGATGTTCATCTTGGGTGTGGTACACTTTGCTCGTTGGTTTGAAATCACCCATTGCGAGAGGGGCGATTTACAGGCTGGATTTGTTAGATCATGATCCTCTCTATGCGTTCACATGAAGCTTTGGTGATCTACCTTACGGTCTTGGTTTGTTTTGCTTTTTCCTCTCTTGCCAATGCACAACCGGCAAGAATCGGAGACGCCTCCAAGGTCATTAACAACGTTACAGACAAGATTGGTAGCAGAACAGTCCGTGTTCTCGGCGGAGATACAGTCTTTCGCGACCAACGAATCCTCACCAAATCCAAGAATTCTGCCCAGTTCCGTTTTCTTGATGACACCTATCTGGCGGTCGGCGAAAACGCATCGATTATCCTGGATAGGTTCGTGTATGCAGGCACGCCACCAAGCGGAGAGGTCACGCTTACTCTCACAAAAGGCGCCTTCCGGTTCATTACGGGCAAGCTGCCAAGTCGGAACTACCGCATCAACACGCCGACCGGCGTTATTGGTGTTCGGGGCACCATGTTCGATGTTTATGTGGGCGCCCGCGGAGAAACTCTTCTCGTTTTGCTTGATGGCACCGTGCAGTTCTGTGATCTGGCAAGTGCCCAACGATTGAACGGTGCTCTACTTGGAGAAACAGATGCGGAGCAGGCAGCGCCGTTTCTTCTCGATCAGTCAGACGTGTTGCCGGAAGCGAATTTCCCGGGAACTGTCATTGCAGATTGCATGCAAAACATTGTGGCATCGCGCACTAGGGGCGGTCAGAATGGTGGAGACCAGCAACCATCAGCAGACCAGCTGCTTCTGTGTAAGAACACAGTGTTGCGGGTGCGGAAAGTGGTTTTGGAATGAGTGCGCGAGCGCCTTTCTGATCAGGCTTTTTGCGTTTGCTGCGGTGCAGGAAAGCTCTTTGCTGATTTGCGCAGGTTTTGGGCGGTTGCGGCGCGCAGGAATTCATCATTTGCGCCGCAGGGGCCGGGTAATCGCAATCTGCCGAGGCCGAGGAGGCGTTTGAGGTGGGCAAAGAGCCTCTCGACCTTCTTTCTGAGTTTCATCGAGATGTCGTATTGGCGGGCCTCTTCATGTTCTTCACGGGCGATCTTGCGGGCCTCTGCTTTCGGGCAGCATTTTATCTTTGATGGGCAGGCCTGACAGGTGTGCTTCAGCGCCTGATACTTCGCGACGCCCTTGCCCGTCGGACCGCGGTTCGGATCGGAACAGTTCCGGCGCAACTGCTTTAGCGCTTCGCCTTCCGGACAGAGCTATTGGTTGTTCTCAGCGTCCCATTCGAAATCAGCACAAGACCCTGTGCCATCCTTGCGACTCGCCTGGTCGAGCCCTGGGATGTGGGGTTTGATGTCGCGTCTCACCAGCCAATCCAGCCTTGGACCTGATCCTTGGGCGGCCGTCCGCAATAAGCTGCTCAGGATGGAGATCAAATTTATCCTTGACCCGATCTGACATTGAGCGCACGCAGCCAACCTCAGCTTGTCGGATCGATCTGCTCGCCTCAACACCGACGATCACGCTGGGGTCAGTGTCAATCAGAGAGTTCGTGGAACAGGCAAAGATTGCAGGACCTTTACGGGCTGCTGTCCACTGACTGGACGGGTCGGAATGTGATGTGAACTCAGGCTCAACAGTCGTTGCTGCCCCAAAGGCGGCATCATCCAGGACTTCCAAATATGCCTTCACCGCGCGGGGCGCCTCTCCTGGATCAATGGCGCTGCGATCCCACTCTTCCCCGGGCCTGGAGTTCTGTTTGTTGGCGTCGGCTTCAATCAAACCGCCATCCGCCGCAAAACGCTGACCGCTTGACAGACCGGCAGAAATGCACCGCGCTACGGTCATCTCGAAGAGGGGCCGCAGCAAATCACTGTCGCGGAACCTGCCATGACGGTTCCTGGAAAAAGTGCAATGATCCGGCACAGCGTCTGTCAGATCGAGACGACAGAACCAACGATACGCCAAGTTCGGATGCACCTCTTCGCAAAGCCGCCGCTCTGACCGGACCCCCAGGCAATACCCGACCAGCAGCAGGCGGATCAGCACCTCGGGATCAAGTGAAGGACGACCAGTATGACTATAGAAATCCGCCAGATGCCCACGGAGGCTGCTGAGATCAACAAACCGATCTATTGAGCGCAGAAGGTGATCTTTCGGTACAGGATCCTCAAGCGAAAACTCATAAAACAGCGCAGCTTGTGCTTCTTTCTTCGGTCCTGACATCGCCATCAAACCCCTCCAGCAATACAAGAATTGAAGCAGCGATCAGCACACCAAGCAAGAAGAGTTTTTCAACAAAATTAACTGAGATCGGACTTTCTGGGCGATGACCTGCCTCGCACAGCGCGCAAGAGCGAAGAGGCGGATCAGACGCGGCAGCTTCTTGCCTTGCCGGTGATCCTCGACGGTGGGTCTCGCCGCGAGGCCGCGCGCACCGGCGGCAGGGGCCTGCAGGTGATCCGGGACGGGGTGTTGCGCTTCAAGGCCGGCGGCGCGGAGGCCCTGGTGACCCGCAAGGCGCCCGCAAAGACGCCGATCCTGACAGACGAACACCGCACGGCGCTGGCAGCGACTGTTGAGGCGGGGCCAAAGCCCGATATGGACGGCATCGGGCGCTGGCGGCGGGTCGATCCGGCGCAGGGGGCGCAGGAGGAACCGGGCGTCCCGGTCAGTCGTCAGACGCCGGAACGGGACCTTCGCGCCCTGGGGGTCGCCTTGGGGGTTCGCCAAGCGCGCCGCCCGCCCGCAGCACGATGAGGCCATCGAGGCGTTCAACAAAACGTCTGCGACGTCGTCGACCACATCCGCACCCAATGTAGCGGCAAGCCGATAGAGAGCTGGGTTCAGGACGACGCCCGGATGGGTCAGAAGAACAAACGCACGCGACGCCGGGCGCGGCGGGGGACGCGGCCCCGCGCGCCGCACGATCAGCAGACCGAAGGGGCCTGTCTCTTCGGCGCCCTCTGCCCTGCCAGGGCCAAGGGCGACGGGCGGGTCATGCCCTGGTGCGACACTCACCCCATGGCTGAGCCTCTCAAGCTCATCGGTCAACAGGTCGAGACCGGGGCACACGCCCTCCTGATCCTTGATCGGGCGGGAGGGCAGAGCTCACCCAAATGGGCTGTCCCCGACAACATCACCCTCGTCCCACGGCCGCCAGGGGCACCAGAGGTGAACCCGGTCGAGAACGTCTGGCCGTTCATCGGGGACACCTGGCTTTCGACCCTCGTTTTCAAGACCTGCGACGACATCGCAGATCACGGCTGCCAAGCCTGGAACACCCTCAGGCATCAACCAGGGCGCGTCCTCTCAATCGGAGGGCGCGAAGGGGCCCATCGGGTGGGAGCATTGAGCAATGGTATTATTCCAGGCTGGAGAGCCGGAACTTTTTTGACCGCTTGCGTTTTCTGGATCTGCTCTTGCCAGTGCGTTCTGCTCTCGGCGCTTTCCTCAAAACTTGATCCCTTGAATAGACGTCGTTATGGGCAATGAGATTGCCGTCGTCGTCCGGCCAGAGGGTGAAGTACGTCATATGGACCGGGAGCTTATCTGCGAGTTTGACAGGCAAATTTTTGCGCGCGCCAACTGCCGTTTCGACCCTGCTGGATTGCCAGCCAAGCACAACTTCAGCGAACCTGGCCGGAGCCTGTACCCGTACGCAGCCGTGGCTATAGGCCCGCCGCTTGGATCTGAACAGGTGCCGACTCGGCGTGTCGTGCATGTACACAGCATGTTTGTTGGGAAACAGGAACTTGATGCGGCCCAGCGTGTTGCTCCTGCCCGGCTTCTGGCGCACGATGTAGGGCACAGGTTTTCGCTGTTGTATTTGTATCCTTTCACCTTGCGTGAAGGCACCCGGTTGCGTTTCCAGTCGAGAACCTCATATCCGCGCCGGTCAAGATATCCCCGATTACTGCGTGAACGCGGCAAATGCTGGGACTTGATGATCGAACGTAGAATGTACCAATAAGGATTGAACACCACTGTTTCCATCTCATCGGAAAACAATGGTCTCGGGCCAGTTCCCTACCCCGCGATGCCGCGTTCTTTCATGGTGTCGGTGATCTCATCCAGGATCGCCGGATCATCGATTGTGGCGGGCATGTTCCATTCTTCGCTGTCGGCAATCTTGCGCATGGTGCCGCGGAGGATTTTGCCGGATCTTGTCTTGGGCAAGCGGATGACTGTTACGGCGGTCTTGAAGGCGGCCACCGGGCCGATCTTCTCGCGGACCAGGGCGATGCACTCCTTCTCGATCTCGCCCGGCTCACGGTTCACGCCGGCGTTGAGCACGATGAAGCCTGCGGGGATCTGGCCCTTCAGATTGTCCGCAATGCCCAGAACGGCACACTCGGCCACATCCGGGTGTGAGGCCAGGACCTCTTCCATGCCGCCGGTGGAGAGGCGGTGGCCGGCCACGTTGATGATGTCGTCGGTGCGGGCCATGATATAGATATAGCCGTCCTCGTCCATATAGCCGGCGTCCGACGTCTCATAATAGCCGGGGAAGGCCGACATGTAGCTTTCCCTGAAGCGTTCGTCATTCTGCCAAAGCGTCGGCAGGCAGGAGGGCGGCAAGGGCAGCTTGACGCAAATCCCGCCGATTTCGCCGCGTTCCACCTCATTGCCCTGCTCATCCAGCACCTGCATGAAATAGCCAGGCATGGGCACTGTCGAGGAGCCGTGCTTGACCGGCAGGGTGCCGAGGCCGACGGGGTTGCCGGCAATGGTCCAGCCGGTTTCCGTCTGCCACCAGTGATCCAGCACCGGCACACCCAGCTTCTCTTCGGCCCACTGGAGCGTGTCCGGGTCGGCGCGTTCGCCCGCGAGGAACAGGGTGCGGAAGTTCGAAAGGTCGTAGTCGCCAATCAGCTTGCCCTGCGGGTCTTCCTTCTTGATGGCGCGGAAGGCCGTTGGTGCCGTGAAAAGAGCGGCCACGCTGTGCTCGGCAATCACGCGCCAGAACGTACCGGCATCGGGCGTGCCCACGGGCTTGCCTTCAAAGACGATGGTGGCACAGCCGTGCAGCAGCGGTGCGTAACAAATGTAGGAGTGGCCCACGACCCAGCCCACGTCCGAGGCTGCCCAGAACACCTCGCCCGGCTTGATGCCGTAGAAGTTCCACATGGTCCATTTCAGCGCCACCATGTGCCCACCATTGTCGCGCACAACGCCCTTGGGCTGGCCGGTAGTGCCGGAGGTGTAGAGGATGTAGAGGGGATCGGTGGCCAGGACCGTGGTGCACTCGGCCGTCTTGCCTTCGGCCCTGGCTGCGGCAACGAGCTCGGCCCAGTCGTGATCCCTGCTCTCAATCATGGAGGCCGTCGCCTGCTCGCGCTGAAGCAGGATGCAGCCGTCTGGCTTGTGGGTCGAGATTTCGATGGCCTCGTCAAGTAGGGGTTTGTATTCGACAATCCTGCCCGGCTCGATGCCGCAAGAGGCGGTCACAATCAGTTTCGGTTTGGCGTCTTCCAGGCGCGTGGCGAGTTCCTTTGGCGCAAAGCCGCCGAAGACGACGGAGTGCACGGCGCCAATCCGGGCGCAGGCCAGCATAGCGATGACGGCTTCAGGCACCATGGGCATGTAGCAGATAACCCGGTCGCCTTTCTCAACGCCCTGATCGGCCATGGCAGCTGCGAAGGTGACCACTTCCTCCTGAAGTTCGGAGAAGGAGTAGGTGCGCTTGTTGCCGGTGATCGGGCTGTCATAGATCAATACAGCCTGGTCGCCCCGGCCGTTTTCAACGTGCCTGTCCACGCAGTTGTAACAGGTGTTGCATTCGGCACCGACAAACCAGCGGTCCAGACCGTCAACAACGTCGTAGATCTTGTCGGCAGGCTTGACCCAATCAATTTCCGTCGCCGCCTCGCGCCAGAAACTCTCCGGATCTGCTTTCCAGTCTTCGTAAACTTCGTGGTATTTGCTCATTTTCCTGCCTCCGGCAAAGGCGCGCCAGCGCGGCGCGGTCAATCGCATTCACTCTCATGAATGGTTTCTCATTGCCGTGCCCTGTTTGCAAGAGGCAGCTTGATAGAACTATCGGCTAAAGACGCTACCCATGACCACGTCAGGAGAGGTGGCCGTCAGTTGGTAATTTCGTTTGAAGCACCCGGATTCTTTGCGCCAGCGAGAGGACCTTCTGGACCTTTGGTCCGCCAGAGCTATTCTTCGCACCGTTGGTTCCGTTCACAGCCTCATTGGCCACGGCAGCTTCCGACACATCGACTTGTCCGTCATCCGCCTCTTTGGCATCCGGCGTCTTCGCTCTCTTCTTCTTCGAGATTTCGCCAGATTTTGCCCGTTTACCGGCCGCCGCCTTTGTTGCTGCCATCATTTTTGCGACAACCGTCTTGGGTTCGGCTTTCTTGGGCGCATCCGATTTGTCAGAGTCTGCTTCTTCTGACTTCTTGTTGGTCAAAGGCCTCAAAGGCGTCACTGTTGCGCTTTGCGCGGAGGCTCGGAATTCGCCTTGTCTGCTGCCTTCTTGGTTTCGGCACACTCTTTCTTGCGAGCTTCCCAGGTCCTGATCAAGATTCTCCAGTTCTTTGCGGAGTTTCTGTGCTTCAGCTTCCGCCGCGGCCATGGACTTTTCCCAGGATCCCTGCTTCACGGGATAATTTGGCAGCATTCGCCAATCCCCGCTTGCTGTTTGGTTTGGCGCCGCCTGTGCCGCCTGAAACGAGCGTTTCAATTTCCTTTTGCTGATTGGACAGATCAGATTTGTAATTTTCGATTGTTTCCGTCAGCTCGGAAATGCGGGAGAATTTATCGACCAGTGCCGTTTCCACTTTCATCTGTTCGACAAGAGTGGCAGCCCGCTTTTCAAATTCGATTGCTGCGGCATGGCAACCTTCGGCTTGCATTCGCAACTGAATGTTTTCCCGCTCGAGATTGTCCGCCAGCTCGGCTTTGTTGCGAAGCTGTTCCTTCAATTGCTGGATGGATACCGCCTTGGCTGCAAGTTCACTTTCCAAGGGCTCCATGTTGGCCTTGAGGCTTGCCAATTCCTGATCCCGCGACAGAATGAGCGTATCCCGCTCGTCAACTTCGGCGTGGAGTTTTTCGATGCGGGTTTTGTTCCGGGAGACCTCGGCCATCTGTTCAGCCATGCGATCTTTGAGATCATCGAGCCGCAATTCGAGTTTCCGGGTCATGACGGCATATTCGGTGCGCAGTCGGTCCCGATCAGCCTGAACCTCCGTAATCAACAAAGGCGAAAGCCTCTGCATTCGCCGCTGGCCAATCTTAACTCCGCAGTTCCAAAGGCCCCGGCCCAGAAACATCGTGATCAACGCCGCCAGGATGAAACCCAGGGCAAATAGCATGATCGCCTCTATTTGAGACATGCGCAGCACTCACTCGTATAATACCCAACAATACGCTCTGGTTCACAAGCGCTGTGCCAGCGCGCGCCGGGTCGAACTTTCATAATTCAGCCATCCTCCGTACCTTGACGAACCCACCAGAACACACATCCGCTCAAGCGGCAGCTTACAGTGTTCCACCCTCATTCGTGAAGTGACGTTTGACACATTGGAACACAAAATCTGTTCGATCCTGTGGCACTTGTTCTCTAAACGACACAATATATCCGCCAAAGGCGACGGAGAAGTTGAGAAGTTATGCAATGTGCGGGCGCTAGAACGGGTTCCAGGTCGGTTGTCTGGTATATTTCAAATAACCGATATTAGCTCCCAGGCGCACACCAACCCCGGTTCGGATTGGTGCGAGCACCAACTCGTCCGATCGCTGAAAGTTCACACCTGCGCCCCCAACCAGATAGGCTGAACCCTCAATTCCGCCAAAGCGGTTGTAGAGTTGCTCGGGCGAACGCAGATGATACACAAGGACCATAGTGCGTGCGCCGTTTCCGCCCGCGTCAAAACCAAATGACGGGCCTTGCCAGTAAATTTTTCGCCGTGTGCCGTTTTTCATATGCAACGTGCCTTCGCCGTAGCGCAATCCGCCGAAAAAAGCACCTGATGCCTCTTCACCGATAATATAGCCGGAGGGTGCCCCCTGATAACCAAACGAATGCTGGACGACCTTTGCCAACCCATTGGTCGTCTTGCCAAAGAACCCATGGCCTGCCGCAAGGATCTCTTCTGGACTATACATCGTGGCCGGATCATGCCAAGCAGGCTGGTATGTTGCTTTACGGGGCGCAAATTCGGTCCGGGAAGGATCGTTAAAGGCACCATTTGCCTCAGCGAATGCTGGTGCAGACAGTGCCGCAGCGCCAAAGGCAACAACCGCACCCAAGGTGCAGCCGGTCAAAACTTTTGAGAATGATTTCATTTCTAACTTCCCTGAAAGGGTTACACAACAAACTCTCTTTCAGGCGCGCCTGCTTGCGGCCTGATCTCTCCCTGATGTCCTGCCTGGATGTTTGATGCCTGCTGTTTTGTTCTGGTTTTCCAGATTGAAGCCAACCTAACCGCCAAGTTTGACCGAAGCATGTCCGAAAACTTAACAATGGGTTAACTTTTTGTTTCTTAGCAATAATTCTAGCGATAACTAGCTGCCGAACTGTTAACGGAATCCAATCCCGTTGTTGTCTCAGGTGCGTCATATCGCGCCAGAATTCCGCACAGGCATTCTGTTACCTTTCCAAGTTTGTGTTCGAACATTGAAAAATGTCCCGAACCTTCCAGCACGTGAAAATGCCCGTTGCCCGCCCGACCCGCCACGGCCTAGCCGCGCGAAGGGGGCATCTGCAAATCCTGATCAAATGAAATCACGTGCATTGGCACCTGGCGTCCGGCAACCGGTCGAAGCTGTCATACTCCAGATATGCCTGCCATTGCGCTGCCAACATTGCTGGATCGCGCTCGCCACAAATAGTCGACATTATTGCCAGAGTTCATCGTCGCCAAATACCGCTGCCGGATAGGACAGTATTGCGTAATGGATGACAGAGAAATCTCCTGGCATCGTGATGCCTTTCTTCGCCGCCATGTCTATCTCGACCTGTTCCCACTCGTGTGCAAATCCGGATTTGCGTGCAAGCGTGCCCATTGGCATGGCAAGACGGACAAGCTCTGGATAGCTGATGCAGAGCTCCTGTGTGATCAGCGCTCCGAGAAAAAGACCGGTTACAACGACCGGCGTGTTACAAACTTGGCGAATCAATTCGGCGCAATCGCTGGCAAAAGCAGAAATTGGCCAAGGTGGCGTGTCCTGAACCAGCGCTTCACCGGCCCCGCGCGGATCAAAACACGTGCATCTATACTCTTCACGAAATGCTTCAAACTGAGTCTTGTATACATCGCAAGACTGATCTCCTGCCGGGATCCAGACGAGATTGGGCACATCTCCATCCTAGACATAATGCACATCCGCGCCATTCGCCTTAATAACACCTTCCCTCATGTTGGGATAATCTCCAGCTTTAGGGCGGGCATACGAAACTGTATGCTACATTTAGGGCAAAAAAGCCCTCAGAGCATCATTGATACGGGTTTGCCAACCCTTTCCGGTCGCCTTGAAGTGATCAATTATTTTGGCATCCAACCGCAAGGTAATCTGGTGCTTGGGGCTGGAGGAAGCCGGACGGCCGCGCTTTTTTCGCCCACTTTCCTTGCGTTTTTCGTCAACTTTTGCCGCCTGGCGGAAAGGTGTGGGGCGGATATCATACTAACGGGCCTCAGGTTTGCCTGTTTTGGGTCCGATCTCGAGATGCGCCCGATTTGATTGCCCTTGGGTCTTTCATGAGCCAGGTCCAGGCATCACATCCGGCGGCAAGAAGGCCTGCCTGATCTTCAAGGAGGCGGTTGGAGAGCCCGTTTTCCCGAAGAGATTGCCAGACATTCTCGACCCGATCGAGCCCCGGTGTCTGGCGGGCAGGAAGATCAGGGTCAGGGTCTCCGGTCCCTTCACCTCGCCGGATGTGTGCCCCGGCGCGCGGTCCATCAGGACGGCGGCCTGAGCGCCTTTTGCAACGGGCCGGCTGATCTCCTTGAGAGGCAGGTTCCTTGTTCCAGTGTCCGCCCATAGCACCCTGGCACCATCAGGACCGCACCGGTCTCCCTGTCTGCGCACACCGCGCCGGACAGGCAGGCCGATTTGTAACGCTGATCGGCCGGCCCTCGCGGTCTCGTCCCCTTGCGCGCCCGGATGCGGACGCGGCCGGTCTTCTGGCCGATGCGGGCCTCGTCCTGAACCCAGACCTCGACCGGCTTGTCTGCCGGACCGTGGTTCAAAGGGGAGGCAAGGCTTTGGGGGACGTTTTTTTGAAAGCCTCCATGAGGCCCGGGTCTTGGCCCGGAACCTGGGGCTTGGACCGGGTGTTGCGGGCGCCCGGTGAGGCGGGAAAAGCCGGGCGCTGCAGGCAGCCTGGAGAGGGTCCTCTCGTGAGAGACAACACCGAACCGGTCTTCGCTCCCCCGTTGAAGGTCAAGTCGTCTCCAGCGGACCCCCCGTCATGCTCAAGGCAGGGGCCGGGTTCGATGATCTCAGCAAGTTCAGCCATCTGGGCCGCGGGACCCGGCGGTCAAACCGCCCCCTCGGGCCCGGCTTCGTTGAACCGGTGCCCCCGGTCCCTCAGGCTCTGCCGGGCCACCCCACCCCCCTTCGCCGCATCCGCCCGGCTCATCCCGTCATAAACACAAGCAAGCGAAAGCAAACGCCGGGCCTGACGGAGACCTTCGCTCGTCCTGGCAAGGCCGCGAAGGGGCGAAGCATCATAGTCATCACGACCGCCAACAGCTACAGACATCGGAACTCCTCCTTTGTCTGCATGGATCCAGAGAGCAGCCGGGTTGAAAAGGCCTGAGAGACAATCAAGTCGGAAGGCTTGGCTTCCGTTTCGACAGGTGCGATGTCTTCATTGAGTGCAAACGGATCTGACCTGAACGTATCGGACATAGGAAGCTCCCTTCTGATTCGATCAGAAGAAGACCAAATGCAATTTGCGTAACTACAAAGCTAATTTCTGTAGCTCGGATCCGTGCGATCCAGCATGCGGATCATCGACTCCCATACCCGGACACCGCCAGGCTCGTTGTCTGGAACTCCACCTTCACGGAACAATCCTTCAACTATATCGTCCGATACAAGCAATGGTTTCTGCCCGCTAGCCAAGACATCAACCTGAATCTTACATGCCATTTCCAGGTAATAGAGATAGTAGAAACATTCACCAATCGAACGACCACAGGTCAGAAGCCCGTGATTGTTCATGATCAGGCAGAACTTGTCACCAAGATCCCGGGCGATGATTTCGCATTCATCCTCCGCCTGCGTCACATCCTGATAGTCATGAGTAGCTACTGTGGGCAACACCATATTTGCGTGTTGGGACAATGGCAGCAAACCGCATTTCATGCAGGACACTGCAGCTCCGGCCCTGGAATGGGTGTGGGCCGCAAAATTGATTTCAGGACGGGCCTTAAGCACTGCTGTGTGTATCAAGTGGCCAGCTTCATTTGGCTCATAATCGCCAGCGATCAGATTGCCATCCATATCAACTTTGATGAGAGAAGAAGCCGTCACCTCGTCCATAAAGAACTCATCAGGTTTGATCAGATAGTGATCGGGGTTATCAGGCGATCTCGCCGTCAGATGAGTATATATCAGATCGGTCCAGCCAAACTTGACATACAATCTGTGCAATGCCGCAAGTTCCACTCTGGCCTGCCATTCTGAGTCAGAGATTTCGGGGGTGCGCAGGTGTTCAACATTGCTGGCCATTTGGCATGCCCTCTAATTGTCAACTTGGGCGAAACCTAACACGGGCTGTCCGTTTCTAGAAGATGCAGAAATATCACCAAACCGACAAGCAATCGGGCAAACTTTGCTTATGAGTTTTCAAGACGACGGATCAAAAATTCCGATAGATCAGTTCCGGGTGATCTCCGGCGCTGATTTCGATTTGGCGGCGCAAAAGACTGCCTGGACCAGCAGGCTTGAAATGGCCGATTTGAGCAAGGCAACGCTCAAAAAAAGAGCCAAGAAGTTCCTGAAGCAACGCGTCGAGGAACTCGCGGACGCACAAGAACGATTCCACGCCGACGACAAGCGTTCCATGCTTCTCATTTTGCAGGCGCGTGATGCAGCCGGGAAAGACAGCACGATCAAGCACGTCATGAGCGGTGTTAATCCGCAAGGCTGCCAAGTGCACAGTTTCAAGGCCTCTCAAAGGAAGAACTGGACCACAATTACATGTGACGTTGTTGGAAGGCTTTGCCGGAACGCGGACACATCGGGATTTTCAACAGATCATACTATGAAGAAGTGTTGGGGGTTCGTGTGAATCCGGGAATTCTGGACGGGCAGCGCTTGACTGAAGAATACCGGAACGACGACATATGGAAAGAACGCTACGAGGATATCAACGCCTTCGAACGGCATATGACACGTAACGGCACGACCATTTTGAAATTCTTCCTGAACGTATCAAAGGAAGAGCAAAAACAACGTTTTTTGGCCCGGTTGAATGAACCGGAAAAGAGCTGGAAGTTTTTTCTTCAGATATGAGAGTGAGAAAATCCTGGGATGCCTATACCGAGGCCTACTAGGAGATGGTCCGCCATACCAGCACCGAATGGGCATCCTGGTATGTGATTCCGGCAGACCATAAACCGGTGATGCGTGCACTTGTGAGCCATATCGTGACGCGGAAGCTCAATGACCTGAATCTGGAATTCCCTGTTCTCAACGCGGAAGAAATGGCTGATCTTGACGAAGCGCGGACTGTTCTGGAAAACGAATAGCGCTTAGTCTGGAGCCGTGGTGCTGACTCCGGAGGCATCCGCCTTCGCGGCACTTAGCCGGCGCCAATCCTGGGGCCGGTCGAACAGGCCCTGCCAAAGACCACGTTTTGATTTTCGCGCTTCGTGCTCAGCATCCGCGAATTCATTGAATGTGTTCCGGTAAGCCACAGCCCAGCCTTGGCGCACCATCTCCAAATTTAAGTCTGTCTCTCCAGCTTTGCAGCGTGCAAGTAAGCGATCATAGCGATCTGTCTCAATGACCTCACAGATAATCTCTCGTCCGGCAACCAGCCTCCGCAGCGCCCGGGCTGATCGTCTTCCACATTTGTAGGGATTGCCTTTCGCATCCGTGCAGGTTTGTCTACCTTCAGGCGCGTCAATCCCATATAGGCGAATTTCGTCATCTCCAAGGAAGAACGAATCCCCGTCCAGGTGCCTTACCTTGCCCGATATTTCGCCACCAGGCAGCAGCCACGATGAGCGCCACCAGAACGGCCCAATCTAGGAACTTGTTTCTGCGCAGACGCCGGCGCCGAGTCATCGCGCTGGTTTTACCCAGCCGGTCCCATCGGCCCAACGGGCCGCGGCTTCATCATCACTTTCGCGCACATCCACCCAGGAACCACCCTCCTTGCCTTCTTCAAGCTTCCAGAATGGTGCCTTGGTCTTGAGCCAATCCATCAGGAACTGCGCTGCTTCAAAGGCGGCCTGCCGATGTGCGGAACATGCAATGACGAGAACAATGTCCTCCCCCGGTTCCATTTTGCCGTAACGGTGTATGATCAGTGTTGCCTCGAGCGGCCACCGATCCAGAGCCTGCTGTTCGATATCCGCAAGCGCCTTTTCGGTCATGCCCGGATAATGTTCCAGGGTCATCGCGTCTACATCTGCGCCGCCAGAAAGATCGCGAACAGTGCCTACAAATGCGCAAGATCCGCCAATCGCGTGATTATCCGCTTTCAAAGCTTGCAGTTCGGCACCTGCGTCGAAAGGTTCTTCCTGGATCTTGATCATCAACTAGTTCTTCTTCTTGAAGAGCCCATCCAGAAAATTTCTTCCCAAATCTTCAAGCTCTTGGGAGTTCTTCTCCCCAATCACTTTGTTGAGCTCTTTGGTCACCTTCTTGATTGTCTTTTTCTCGATTTTCTTGGTCAAGGTTTTCGTGCTCAGGCCCTTGAGGCCTGATTTTCCTTTGAGCAGCTTGTTGATCGCGCTGAAGGCCTGATCGGGGTTTTCCAGAATCCCCTTCATATCCGGGTAAATCTGCAGATTTGACCACGGTCCCTTAATCTTGAAGGGCACCGTCAAACCAGACAGATCTTCAGTGCCGCCTTGTCCCTTGAGTGAAGCGACCACTTTGGGTTTGACAGTATAGTTCAATGTCTTCGCGGGTAGCAAAACCTGACCGCTTCCTGTAACACGGACCAGGGGTCCAATCAGTTTGAGGTCATCATTGCGGGCCAGCCCCTTTCTGATTTTGAAACTGGCCGCCAACACTGAGAAGTCTGTCTTTTCCGTCGGCTCTTTCTTCCAGCCGTCCAGGATATTTTTTGTCGCGCCCCGAACCATTTTCGCAATGTTGTAGCCGCGAATGGCACCATTCCAGAGCGAGATCTTGAATGTGCCGCCGAGATTGGAAACCAATTGTGCCTGGTTGCGGCCAGCCGAAGAGACCTGGGTGGTGATCGCAGTTGCGCCCTCCAGCCAGTCAAAACCGGCAAAGTCCTTCAGGAACCTGTTTGCATCAACGTCCTGCGTTCTGAGCGATCCCGAGATCGTGGGCACCTTGCGAGCACCACTAAGCCTGAGAGCGCCTGCTGCAGAGCCACCATAGAGAGACATCTTGCTTGCGGCCGCGTCCAGTGTACCGGCATTCAACTTCAGCCTTGTGGAAGCATTCGAAATTACCGTTTTCTTGTAGATGATCTGTCCGGCGTTCAACGAAATATCAGCGTTGACCGCCCGCAAACCCGACATATCAATTGGTGCTGTGCTCCACTTGCCGGACGCTGCCGAACCGCCACCACCACTAGCGTTTCCAGGCATGTAGCTGTTCACGTTGACCTTATCGACACCGACACGGGCCGTTATGCGCGGGACAGCTCCCTTCGTAACGACCGAAACATCGCCTTGCACGTTCATTCCATCCAGCGCGATCCTTGCATTCTTCAAGTTGATGGTATCGTTGCCGTAGGCCAGCGGTGACTTAATTGAAAATGCCTCCAATCCCTTACCGGGCGCGAGCGGTGAGCCGGTCCAACTGGACAAGCGGCGCAGACTTGGCGTCTTGACATTGATCCCGCCATTGAGCCGCACCCCCCCAGCAAGAGAGAGGCTTCCTGAAAAATTGAAACCCACGAGCTTGCTGGTAATCGCTATGCTGATCTTGCTCGGCTTATCTTCGGTCAGTGCCTTCGGCTTATCGGCCCTGAAATTAAGATCAATTCTCTCACCCTTCCAGACGAGGTCGCCTTTCACGGCGATGGCCCCGTCAATCTTGGGCAGTGAGATTTCCGTATTAACAGCATCAAGCTTCATAGCTGTGCCACTGCGTTCATCCAGATAGTGCAGTCGGCCATTTCTTATCGTAATCGGCCCGAGTGCAAACTCTGTCAGCTTAAACGATTCAATTGTCTCGTTCGCTTGTCCGCTGCCCAATTCAGAGCCTCCGGAAACGTTCGCAAATTGCCAGTTGGATTTGCCGTCGCCGGTGACCAAAAGATTTGCAACCGGCCTTTCAAGCTGAAATTCCTGAATCTCAACCTTGCGCGCGAACAAAGGCTGCAGTGCGACCTTCAAACGGAGTGTTTCCATCGCCACAACAAAACCGGGCGGCATATCCGATGGATTGGATAACTTGGCATTCTTGAGAACGAGAGAGATATCTGGATAAACCGACAGGGACGTATCATCACTGAAGGTCAGCGTGCGTCCGGTGTGCGTTCTCACCTGCTCAGCAACCTGCGCGGCAATCCACCCGGACGGCAGCAAAAACGGAATTGCAACGGCTGCGCCGACGATCACGACGATCAACGCGAGAAAGAGTCTGAAGAGGAGTTTCATCTGAATCTCCTGAGTTTTGGACCAAGACCAAAGCTCTCGAAACCACAACACTCACAATGTTTGTGAGCACCTCTTGAATCGAGTGGCCATACAGTGGGATACACTCCGCAACTTATTCGCACCAGAGCTATGACGCTTAATCGCAGGGAACGTGATCAATGCCCAAACCACTGTGGGAACCTTCTTTAGATCGCAAGGACGGTACCAATGTGGCGCGCTTCATGAAGTTTGTGAACCAACGCCACGGAAGATCCATCAACAGTTATGATGCCTTGCACGACTACTCCGTCAACGAGCAGGAAAAATTCTGGGTAGATGTTTGGGACTTCGGGGAAGTGAAGGCTGAGACCCGTGGAACGCGCGTTATTGTCGACGGCGACAAGATGCCCGGCGCCAAGTATTTCCCGGACGCACGCCTGAATTACACCGAAAACATGCTGACCCGCAGGGACGACGATCCACAGATTGTCTTCCGCGGCGAAGACAAGGTAAACCGCAGCTGGACCGCAAAAGAGATCTACGACACCACTTCACGCCTGCATGCCGGGTTGGCCGGCCTTGGTCTCGAGCCCGGTGATCGCGTGGCCGCAATCGTGCCCAACATGCCCGAAACAATCATGGCATTCTTGGCTGCTGTCTCTCTGGGCGCGAGTTGGTCGTCCTGCTCACCTGATTTCGGCACACAAGGCGTCCTGGACCGGTTCGAACAAATCGATCCGCGCGTACTCGTGGTTTGCGATGGCTACCATTACAATGGCAAGGCCCATGACATCAGTGGCAGGGTTGCCGAAATCGTTGCTCAGCTGCCAACGCTCGAAAGAATCATCGTCATTGATTATACAGGTAATGCAACCTCGGTTGCTTCGGGCCTGCCAAACGGGATAACTATGGATGATTTCATGGCGCCACACGAAGCTGGTGAAATCAACTACGTACAGCTTCCATTCGATCACCCTCTGTATATTCTGTTTTCTTCCGGCACTACCGGCATTCCAAAGTGCATCGTGCATACTGCGGGCGGAGCGCTCCTTAAGCACCGAGTGGAGCAGACGCTGCAATCAGATGTGCAGCCCAAAGACAAGCTATTCTATTTCACTACTTGCGGATGGATGATGTGGAACTGGCTCGCCTCTGGACTGGCGACCGGTTGCACCTTGTTGCTTTATGATGGTTCACCCTTCTATCCGAACGAAAAAACCATCTTCGACTTTGCCGAAGATACCGGCATGACTATTTTCGGGACTTCGGCAAAATATATCGACGCCGTGAAAAAATCCGGCTGGGAACCAAAATCTACGCACAAGTTGAGGAATGTGCGCACCATGATGTCAACAGGTTCTACGCTGGCACCGGAGAGCTTTGACTTTGTCTACGAAAGCATCAAGGTAGACATTCACTTGGCGTCCGTCTCCGGGGGCACAGACATTTGCGGCTGCTTTGTGATTGGAAATCCGCTTGGCGCGGTTTGGCGCTCAGAAATTCAGGCCAAGGGTTTGGGCATGGCTGTCGATGTGTTCGATGACGAGGGCAAGTCATGTGAACCAGGGATTAAAGGCGAGCTGGTGTGCACCAAACCATTCCCGTCCATGCCGTTAAAATTCTGGAACGATCCGGATGGTGAAAAGTATCACAACGCCTATTTTGACCGTTTCGACAATATCTGGTGCCACGGTGATTTCGCAGAGTGGACCGAACATGGCGGCATGATCATCCATGGCCGTTCCGACGCAACGCTGAATCCGGGCGGGATCAGGATTGGCACCGCTGAAATTTATGCGCAGGTTGAAAAGCTGCCTGAAGTTGTCGAAGGCCTCTGCATTGGCCAGCAATGGGATGATGACACACGCATTGTGTTGTTTGTCAGACTGCAGGACGGCGTGACCTTGGACGATGAATTGATCAAGCGTATCAAAACACAAATTCGGACCGGAGCTTCTCCGCGACATGTGCCCGGCGTTGTGGTGGAGGTCAGCGATATTCCGCGAACGAAGTCCGGGAAGATTACTGAGCTGGCGGTGAGAGATGTCGTGCATGGGCGCGAGGTGAAGAACAAGGAGGCGCTGGCAAACCCAAGGGCTTTGGACCTGTTCAAGAGCATTCCTGAGCTACAGGCCTGAGATCATGAGACTGCGTTTGCTTTTACTAACCGGACTTCTGGCATTCCTGACCAGTCAGTGCTTCGCATTCAGCCTCGAAGAAGTGGAAGCTGACGTGCTCCAGGACTACCCATCGGTTACCCACGCAAGCCCTTCGACCGTTCAAAACGCAATCGCCAAGTCGACACCACTTGTCCTGGATGTCCGAGAAGCAGGAGAATTCGCTGTAAGCCACATACCTGGCGCCGCGCGTGTTTCACCGGATATCAGAAAGTCCAAATTCCTTGAATTGTATGACAAACATGTCAAAGGCCGCCGCGTAATCTTCTATTGTTCGGTTGGAGTGCGATCCTCTGAACTGGCGTCTTTGGTTCGATCAGAATTGTTGAAACGCGGGGCCCGGGACGTGCAAAACCTTAGCGGTGGAATATTCCGCTGGCACAATGAGAAGAAGCAGCTCAAGAATCAAAGAGGCCGCACTGATCTTGTCCATCCCTACAATCGGAGATGGGGCACACTTGTTGGGCGATCAGATAAGCTCCGATACAAACCTGGAAATTAGTGGCCTACTCAATCAGGATCGCACGGAAATCATTGACATTCGTATGTGTCGGACCACTGACCACCAGGTCATCCAGCGCAAGGAAATAGGTGTGGGCATCATTCTTCGCAAGCATGCCAGCGGTATCCAATCCCGCAGCAGTTGCACGTGTCAGAGTTGTTGGTGAAATCATGGCGCCAGCATTGTCCATAGCGCCGTCAATACCGTCCGTGTCGCAAGCAACTGCATGAATGCCTTGCGCCCCATTCAGCTCCAACGCCATCCCCATGAGATATTCTGTGTTGGGACCACCTTTACCGTCACCAGCGATGGTTACTGTGCATTCGCCACCAGACATGATGAGTGTAGGCACATAATCTCCCGCTGCAATTTCCAGCGCCATTTGGGCATGTTCTCGACCGACTTCGCGGGCTTCGCCTTCAACAAGATCGCCCAGGTCGATCACCCTTAATCCATTGACCTCGGCAATGGAGCGGGCCGCATCCAGCGATTGAGACGGAGCTGCGATGACATGGTTTTCCACCTCGCCCAATCGCAGATCGCCAGGCTTCGGAGTCTCGGAAAGCTCCGAACTCAAACAGTCCGTAATCGCTGGCGGGATATCCAGTTTGTATTTGTCGATGATGGCGAGAGCTTCCTGGCGTGTTGAGGGATCGGCTACGGTTGGGCCTGAGGCTATGATTGAAGGATCGTTGCCGGGTACATCTGAGATCATCAAGGCAGCTCTTCGCGCAGGATATGCAGCAGCGGCTAGCCTGCCCCCCTTGATTGCGGATAGATGCTTGCGGACGCAATTGATTTCACCAATGTGAGCGCCGCACGCCAATAGGGCGCGATTGACCGCCTGCTTGTCGTCAAGAGAAACGCCTTCAGCAGGAGCTGTCATAAGGGCTGAGCCGCCACCGGAAATAAGGAAAAGGACGAGATCTTCTTCGGTCAGGCCTTGCATCAATTCAGCAACTCGAAGCGCAGCACGGTTTCCAACCGCATCTGGAACCGGATGCGATGCTTCGACGACCTCAATCTGCTTTGTCGGCAGGCCATGCCCATATCGGGTAATCATCAAACCTTCCAAAGGCCCGTCCCAATTTGTTTCCACAGCCTGAACCATCGCCGCTCCGGCCTTACCGGCCCCAGCAACAATTGTACGTCCTTTTGGGGGTTGGGGCAGAAAAACCGGAACTCGCAAGACAGGTTGAGCGGCATCCACCGCCGCATCAAAAAGCTTGCGGAGAAACGATTTTGGGTCTTCGATCATCAGGGCAATCCGTTACAGTCTTTCCGCTATCACATCAGGACCTATCTCTATGACACAACGCAATCAGAGCCGCGTCTTTTACCGCCATCTGAAGACCGATTACGCCACGGCCAATTCCGCGGCAGGTACCTATATCACGGACAAGACAGGAAAACAGTATCTCGATGCGTGTGGCGGCGCTGCGGTGTCATGTCTGGGTCATGGTCATCCTCGCATTGTTGGAGCGGTCAAAGCACAACTTGATCGAATGGCGTTCGCTCATACTGGATTCTTTACAAATGATGCTGCGGAAGAGCTGGCATCAATCCTGAGTGAAAAGGCACCTGGCGGCCCATGGCGGGTGTATTTTCTCTCAGGCGGATCCGAAGCCAACGAAGCCGCATTGAAGCTTGCTAGACAAATTCAATTGGAGCGCGGAGAAAGCAAGCGGGACACGTTCATTTTCCGCAAAATGAGCTATCACGGCAATACTCTGGGGGCGCTCTCGGTCTCGGGAAATATGTCCCGGCGCGAAAAATTTATGCCAATCCTCCTGCCGAACGTGCGGCATGCGGATCCTTGTTATGCCTACCGGCTGCAAAATGAGGGCGAGACCGACGAAGCTTACGGATTGCGGGCAGCCTCAAGTGTCGCGGCTGAAATTGAGAATGCTGGTGAGAACCGGTCTATCAGCTTTATTGCCGAAACTGTTGGGGGAGCTACCCTGGGGACGCCAGTTCCAGCACCTGGATATTTCAAGGAAATCCGGCGCATCTGCAATGAAACAGGAACGTTGCTTATTCTTGATGAAGTGATGTCCGGTATGGGGCGTACAGGGACATTGTTCGCCTGTGAGCAGGATGGGTGATCCCGGATATGATCACATTGGCGAAAGGCCTTGGAGCAGGCTACCAGCCAGTTGGTGCGGTCATGGTCCGCGAGGAACTTGCGGAAATTATCGAAACAGGCAGCGGCTTTTTTCAACACGGCCACACCTATGTGGGTCATCCGGTCGCCTGCGCAGCAGCGCTGGAAGTCCAGAAGGTGTTCGCAGATGAAGACCTGATCACGCGCAGCGCCCAAATGGGCACGAAACTACGAACTGCCTTGACCGAGGCGTTTTCTGTCCACACGAATGTGGGTGACATTCGAGGGCGCGGCCTTTTTATGTCACTTGAGCTTGTTGCTGATCGGGAGAGCAAAGAGCCGCGCCGGTTCCTGGGTGCGGCAGAGTGACGTTTTTAACAATCAATGCTCAGGCTCTTCCTGCTTGTAAATCACCAAATTTTCGAGGAAGGCCACAATTGCGTTTCGATTATCCTTCGGCAGAACAATGTAAGTATTTCGCACGTCTCGGGCTTCACCACCGTGCGCAAGGATCGCAGCATCAAGTGCGGTTGCCCGGCCATCATGGAGCCATGGTCCTGTCGAACCGACACCAGCGAGTGACCTCGTAAGCCACATTTGAGGCGCGATGCCCTGGCCGCCAGCCGGGTCGGCGAGCTCTGGCCCCATATCGTGGCGTTTGAAATCTGTGTACCAATTGGCAATCGTACCACCGTTTGATGTGGGCCGGAGTGCCCCAAGGGATGAACCTTCCCGTTGGTGAGCTTGATCTTATTGTTGGATTGATCAGCTGTAAGATCCAATTGAACGGCTGGATCTTGTTTCAGTTCCAGATTAGATGGGCGCGCACCGCTCAGAAACAGAACGTCATGAAAACCTGGGGTCACGCTGGACTCCTGGAACATTGGCTGATCAAGTCGCATTTCAGGAACGTGGCAGCCCGCGCATCCTGTAGATACAAAGAGGTTTTCGCCTCGCATTATCGCCCTTTCTTCTTCCTTTGTGACCTTGACCAGCTTTAGTGCAGCCAGCTCGAGTTTTGTGACAGGGCGTTCCAGCCCGGCCATGTAAATCATGAGTGCTGTCAAGTCCCCGATGGAAAGCTCATTCTTAACACCATCGAAATCCCCGTCTTCGTCACCAGTGATTTTGACGGCTTGAAGGCCAAGCTCGTTATGCGCAGCACTTCGCATAAAATCGCGAATTGTGGCCTTGTTGCCTTTTCAACCGAATGCCCGGACGATCAAATCGCTATCAATGCCCTTCAGATTGCTCCAGCCGAACTTGAGTGTGCATGGCGCTTTTGCAGTTCTCATCACATGTGCGGAACCAAACGAAACGCCCTTAGCCAAGAGCGTGGCGCGCACGGAACCAGAGTTGCAAGCTTCCCGCTCAAGAGCCGCCATTTGGGCGCGAAGTTCGACGCTCATTTCTCTCGCCAGTCGCTGAGGAACGCCAAGTGCAAAAAGCGGAAGTGTGTTGCGCACAAGGAACTTTGTTGGATCACCCGTATGTCCAGGGTCAACAACGACGTTCACCGCAATGTCTCCTGCTCCGTTGGCGACCGGTGCGTTGTGGCACGCGATGCAAGAGGCCGCATTTGGACCACCCTCGCGTTGAGGCAAATAAAACGCCCCTCCCCTACATTCGCGCCAACACCTTCCTTTGCGGTAAAGGTGGTTTCCGTTAGTTCGTCGCCTGCCTCGAATGCTTTTATGAAAGCTGTCTTGCGCTCACCATTCTTCACCAGCTTATTCAATACGGCTTGATCAGTTGGTTGATAGCTCTCCTCCCCGTGCGCTTCTTCTACCTTGCTGGGGTTTTTCGATAACTCAAGCTTGGTGAGCTCCAGCAACACTGATAAACTGGACGCGGAATCGCGGAAGAGTTGCAATTTGTCCATTGCAGTGCTGTTCAAGAAACCGGAATCTACTTTCTCTAACTCTATGACATTCTTACCAATTTTCACCAATGCAGGGAGCGGGGGGCCATCATAGAATACATAGGCATATTTGTCTTTGACCGGGTCTCGATCACGCTGCCAGAGCGCAAAGGCGCAGCCATTTGATGTTTTGACGGCGGATTTGCTGAGCAACCGGACGTCCAGTTTTTTCCTGTTTGCTGCTTGTGCTGTGTGGCTGAGTGCAAGAAATGCGCACAAAAATGCAAACCGCAGTCAGGATACGTCCCATTCTCTACTCTTTTTTTGTTTCTGAATCCCGGGCTAGGGGCGGACGACGAAAACGGACTGGTTCGCATGCCTGACGACGCGTGCCGCGTTGGGTCCAAGAAGATAATCGGACATTTCCGGCCGGTGAGACGAGATCACGATCAGGTCGCATCCTTTCGCGTCGGCGGCCGAAATGATTTCCTTGTAGATTGAGCCCTGAGCCGTTTCGGCGCTGGCCAGCAGATCGCCTGGAATGAGATTAGCCACAAGCTTTTGCAGCTCCGCATCAGTCGAAGCACGGGCCTGCTCGGCTTGTTCCTTGGGGAAGAAACTTCCCACGACCGCCATACCGTAGTCCGGTATCACTGTCAGAACGTGGATTCTCGCCTCATGACTTTTTGCCAGGGCAACAACAGCAGGTGCCGCTTTCTCCCAGGAGCTTGGATGCCCCATGTCGACCGGCAAAAGAATTGATGTGTACATAGCCTTGTTCCTTCGCTTTAAGCCGCCTGGGTTTCCGAGTCGCGCGCGCGGTGGCGATTAATCTGGAGGAATATGATCAAGCCCAGTAGCAGGAGTGCCGGGATATAGAACACTTCCTTGGGCATGCGCTCGTTCTCGATCTTTACGTTCTTGATGAGGAGCGGATTGTCGAGATCACCCATGGTGAACAGCTTGTCCAGGTGCCTCAGTTTTGAATCCCAGGTCAAACCGTCAATTGCGACCTTGCCTTCTTCTTCCAGCACATTGAGGCCAGCATTCATGAAGCGGCTTTCTCCGTCGCCTGCAGCGCCCAAATTGAGGATCAGGTTTGTGCTGTTCTTGACGTCGGGATCATCAAAATCCGGCCCCTCAATTTCAACCCGCAATTGCCCCCCATCAGGGACCGCGGCAGCCAACTGCATCGCTTCGGTTCCAGGCCGCACGTCATATTTCGGCGAGACCGTATCGAGCCAGAAACCCGGCCGGAACAGAGTGAAGGCAATCAACAGTAACGCAACTGTTTCCCACACCTTGCTCTTGGTAAAGAACCAGCCCTGGGTGGCAGCTGCGAACAACATCATGGCGATGGTCGCAATGACGAAGACAAAAATCGCCTTCATCGGGCCAACATCAATTAGAAGGAGATCCGTGTTGAAGAGGAACAGGAATGGCAGCAGCGCTGTGCGGATATCATACGCAAAACCTTGCAAACCTGTCTGGATGGGATCACCCTTGGAAATGGCCGCCGCCGCATAGGCAGCAAGCCCCACGGGCGGTGTGTCATCAGCGAGAATGCCGAAATAGAAGACAAACAGATGCACAGCAACCAGCGGCACGATCAGCCCTGATTTAGCACCCAAAGCCACAATCACAGGAGCCATGAGACTGGAGACTACAAGATAGTTCGCCGTCGTCGGCAGCCCCATCCCGAGGATCAGGCTCATAATGGCGACCAGAATAAGCATGACGAGAAGGTTGCCGCCGGACAGGAATTCCACGAATTCGCCGACCACAGCGTGAGCGCCTGTCAAAGAAATCGATCCGACGATCACACCAGCGGCGGCCGTGGCAATACCGATCGAGATCATATTGCGGGACCCGGCAATGGTACCCTCTATGCATTCCCAAAGCCCGCGCTTGAACTTCCCGCCATAATTAGTTTCGCCTCTAAACATCGCTTTGATCGAATGCTGAGTGAGCGCGATGAAAACCATGGCGAGGCACGCATAAAAAGCTGCCAGGAAAGGTGATAACCTGTCCGGAGTTGGCAGAATGCACCAAAGCAGGATGATGATCGGCAGGAGAAAGTAGAGGCCGGTCAGAGCAGTATCACCTGCCTTCGGCAGTTCCAGAATCGGGGCATCAGGATCATCATCTTCCAAGTCAGGACGCTTCGCGGCCAACCATGCCAAGACCAAGTAGGCAATGAGCGAAATCAGCATCACAGCAAAAATTGTGATGCCTGGAACGGCTTCCTTAATCCAACCGAGCGTGTAGTAGACCAGAATGAACAGAAGAGAGATGCCGATGAAACCGGTCAGAAAGCCGATCATCTTTTGCGCGATCGTCTTTGTGACGTGATGCCTTGGCAATCCTTTGAGGTTCAGTTTGCAGGCTTCCAGATGCACGATGTAAATCAGTGCAATGTAAGATACCAACGCCGGCACCAGAGCGTGTTTCAACAAAGTGGTGTATTCCACGCCGGTGAACTCAGCGATCAGGAACGCAGCAGCCCCCATGACCGGTGGCGTGAGCTGACCGTTGGTAGAAGAGGCGACCTCTACTGCGCCCGCTTTCTCCGGCGTCAGGCCGGTTCTTTTCATCAGCGGGATGGTGAATGTCCCGGTTGTCACCACGTTGGCGATCGACGAACCGGAGTAAAGCCCACTCATCGCAGAAGCAATCACAGCCGCTTTTGCCGGACCCCCACGCAGATGACCAAGGAGCGCAAATGCGATTTTGATAAAGTAACCGCCAGCACCTGCTTTTTCCAAAATTGCGCCGAAGAGAACGAACAGGAAGATCATTTGCGTTGATACGGCCAGCGGTTTGCCAAACACGCCTTCTTCCTGCATCCAGAAATGCCAGACGCCCTTATTGAACGATGCGCCGCCCCAGTTGAACCCGCCTATGAAAACGTAGGCGGCAAGCACACCGGCGACAATCACCAAGGGTAATCCTAAGGAGCGATAAACAGCCAGAGTGAGGACAATAATGCCGAGCACCGACACCGTCATGTCATATTTGATATTGGAATGGGTAAAATCGCCAGCACGTTCGGCAATGTTTGAGTCCATGACGATCATGTAAAGGATCGCGCCAACGCCAACGATGAGCATGATCCAGTCGTAGATCGGGATGCTGTCTCGCGGAGCAGATTTGTAAAGGGGGAAGGCTAGTGTCGCCAGCGCTAGGGCAAAAGCGAGATGTATCTTACGGGAAATCGACAAGTTGCCGATGAACTGGAAAAAATCAATACCGGTCGCGACAGCCAAATCCGATGGCAAAGGCGATGAAATGTAAAGCTGATAGATGGCCCAGATGAAACAAAGGATCGGAATCAGATTTCTGAATGTGCCTTGCGGGTTTCGCGCGCCCGATTCAACTTCGGCTACAAGTTCGTCAGCCTTTGAAGGTGTTTGATCGTCAGCCATTGCCATCCTCCCCTGACCGCTCAAAGCCGGTGCAGCTCCACCACATCACAACCGGCAGTCGCTCTGCCCGCGCGTCGTTGAACCGAAACCAACAATAGTTATTGCAAGATAAAAAAGGCGGGAAGGCTGATCAGCCTTCCCGCCCCGGAGATCTGGATTACATCCAGCCTTTTTCTTTGTAGTACTTTGCTGCGCCAGCATGCAGTGGTGCAGAAAGTGAGTCCTTGATCATTTCCTCAGCTTTGAGGTTTTTAAATGCAGGATGCAGTTTTTTGAACTGGTCGAGGTTTTCGAACACAGCCTTCACAACCGTGTAAACAACTTTTTCCGGCACATCTGCACTTGTCACGAATGTCGCGCCAACACCGAATGTCTTGATGTCTTCCTTGTTGTTGTACATGCCTGCCGGAATTGTCGCGGTCCGGTAGTAAGGACGATCGGCAACCAGCTTGGCAATTTCAGGTGTGTCTGCATGCACCAGATGAGATGCGCAGGATGCAATTGATTCCTGTGTCAACGCTGACGGATGACCAACGAGCCAGAAGTAAGCGTCCAATTTACCGTCGCAAACTGCAGCTGAAGTTTCCGAAGATTTCATGCCAGCGGCCAGTGCCAGATCGTCACGCTTCCAGCCCATGGCGCCTTCAATGACTTCCCAGGTACCACGTGTACCAGAACCAGGGTTGCCGATGTTGACGCGCTTACCTTTGAGATCCGAGATATTTTTGATACCGGAATCATTACGCGCAATGATAGTGACCGGCTCTGGGTGCACCGAAAAGACAGCACGGAGTTTCTCGAACTTGCCGGCTTCCTTGAATTTTGAAGTGCCGTTGTAGGCGTGATATTGCCAGTCAGACTGAGCAACACCGAATTCCAGCTCACCAGCTTTCACTGTGTTGATGTTGTAGATGGATCCGCCTGTGGATTCCGCGGAGCACCGAATTCCGTGTTCCTTGCGCTTTTTGTTAACAAGACGGCAAATCGCGCCGCCAGTCGGATAATAAACCCCTGTGACGCCACCCGTTCCGATTGATACGAATTGTTGATCTGCTGCGTTTGCAGTTCCTGCCGTCATAGCGCTCAGGCCCAAGGCCAAAGCTACACTTGTTCCGGTAAGAAACTTCTTCATGCTGATCCACTCCCTTTTTTGTTGGATTGCTTGTGAATGGATCGGATTAAAGCGCGTTTAGGACCAAAGTGCAAATCCAGAAGGTGCCAACGGAGAGAAAAATTCTACAATTTCTCAAAATCCTCACCATTTGGTTGGGACCTAAAGTGGTTCACGAATCACCCATAACCAAGTCATAAACTTATATATTCACGTCGCGATCAGTGGGCGATTGCCGTGTACATGACAGGGCGAATTTGCAGGGAGAATTCAGGGCAACCGGCTTTCCGGGGAGGGAAAGCAATTGCGTAAAAGATCTGACACCTCGGCAAGAGTCCGGGGCCGTAGCGCCACCGAATGGATCGCATTCTGCTTTCTCCTTATGGCAATTGGCGGTGCAGCCTATGGGCTTTACGCCTATTCGGTTTTCGAGGGAACAGAAGCCATGTTGGCTGCAGCCATCCTGTTCGTTGCTGCCGCTCAGATTCCGGGCTGGCTTGGCGCAGCGGCACGGCGTGTAAGAAAACCCGGCGAGCTCTCCGATCTCATAAAGGCTAATGCAACGCTCAGCAAAAACATGCAAATCCTGAACCGTCGCATGGATACCTTGAGCGGGACGCCGGACAACACCGGTCCCTCAGTTGATCTGGAGCGTATGGTAGAAAAGATTGGCGAGATCGAAGAACGTCTGACATCCATGAGCCGGACACTTGAGAGCAAAACTTCTTTACCTGCCGCACAACCGGCAACGGCTAGTTTGCAGCAACGTTCTGCACAAGTTCGCCCCCCTTCCAGTTTTGCAATGACGGCGACGCCTAGCCTCGTTGAAACTGCGGTTGCAAGGAGCGATGCAGCCCTGTTTCTACAACCCATCGTCAACCTCGCATCATGCAAAACGAATGCATATGAGGCAACGCTCAAGCTTGTCGGCCCGAACGGGAAGCCGTTTGATGCTGCAGTCGTCGAGGAAATAATCAGGAGCAAGGGCCTTGAATTAAAACTGGATCGGATACTGCTTGAAAAAGCAATACGCGTTGCCACTCACTTCCGGAACAGAGGGCGTGAGACCCCGGTAATCTGCAGGTTCTCGGACCGGTCGTTTGTAAACGCAGAATTCCTGGACTATCTCCTGAACACTCTGACGACACGGAAGTATCTGGCTGGCGCCATTTTGCCTGCCATCTCTCAAGGGGACCTTGCGTTGCTGTCGACACAGGCGCTGGAGGTTCTGGCGGGTCTGAATGATCAAGGCTTCCGCTTTGTCATGGACGACCTTCGGGATATGGAAGCCAAGCCCGACATTTTCAGGAGAGCCGGGTTCAGTATGGTGCGTGCGCCAGCAGAATTCTTCAGCAGGTCATCACCTGAACGAGACGCCGAATGCCTTGCGCTGCTTGGCAAGTTCCGTCAAGCAGATGTACTGGCATTTGCCCAGGACGTGGCCAGGGAGCAGGATATTGAAAACCTGCTCAACGGCGTTGATTCTGCTCAAGGGGACATTTTCTCCTGTCCGCGCATGGTGAGGGCCGAGCTGTCGGAAGGTGGTACTAACACTGTTTCTGCGCAGGCGAGCTGATCTGAACAGAACTTTTTTCGACATTTTAAGACTTCAGACTGCCTTGCGGCCCCCGTGCCCTTGACCTCCGACTAACCTATCGATAGGCACCGGTCGATGAAACCTGATACTCAGCTTGCAATTCCGCCAAACCGACTCACACCGGCCCGTGATTTGGCAGACCATTACGATGGCTGGTTGTGCGATGTTTGGGGTGTTGTTCACAATGGCGTTTCTGCGTTTAGGCTTGCAGTGGAGGCGCTTTGCAACTTTCGTTCGGCTGGCGGTCATGTGGTTCTGATCACCAACGCACCGCGCCCATCGCGCGCCGTTTATCCGCAGCTTGAACAGCTCGGTGTGCCGAGAGAAGCGTTTGACGATATTGTCACCTCCGGGGACGTTACACATGCGTTGATCAAGGCGCAGGCTGACGCTCCTCTCTTCCACCTGGGTCCGCCACGCGACCACTTGATGCTTGAGGATCTCCCGAACGATCTCGTCGGCGAGCATGATGCAGAAATTTGCCTCTTGACCGGGGCACTCGATGACGAAAACGATCAGGCTCAGGACTGCGACGACCAACTCTTGCGAATGAAAGCGCGCGGGTTAACCATGTATTGCGCCAACCCGGATCTTGTGGTGCAGCGTGGGGACCGTCTCGTCATTTGCGCCGGCGCGATCGCCAAACGCTATTCGGAGATGGGCGGCGAAGTCATCATTGCCGGCAAGCCGCAGAATCCAATCTATGAGGCTGCGGTCAAAAAGATCTCGGATTTAGCCGGACGCGATATTCCCAAAGACCGATTGCTCGCCGTTGGCGACGGTTTGCCCACAGACATAAAAGGCGCGGCGTTGAACGGTTTTGATGTGTACTTTATCACAGGCGGTATACATGCAACGGAACTGGGCGATCTTAACCACGCAGCCAACCTTGCAAAACTGACAGACAGCGTGGGTGAACAATTTCCAGGCATACGGCTTGCCGGCGTCTGCGAGCAGTTGCGCTGGACTTGAGAACACTGAACGAGAGGCGAAGAAATGGCTGAGGGCGGATATTTTTTTGAGGACCTGGCGGTCGGAATGTCATCAACCTACACCAGCACAGTTACAACCGGAGACATCCAGTCTTTTGCAGAGGTTTCAAGCGACAAGAATCCCCTGCATCTGGATGAAGAATATGCCTCCAGTACCATGTTCAAGGGCTGTATTGCACACGGTATGTTATCGGCCAGCTACTTTTCTACCATCCTTGGAACCCGATTGCCCGGGCCTGGCGCGATTTACCTTTTCCAGTCTCTGAAATTCAAAGCCCCTGTCAGACCAGGCAAAACGGCCGAGGCATATGCCGAAATTACCGGGTTCGACGAGCGCAGGAAACGCGCAACCTTCAAATGCGAATGCAAAGTGGGTGATACGGTCGTGGTGTCCGGAGAAGCCATTGTTATGGTTCCGTCGCGCAGCAGCAAAGACTGAGCAGCCGCATGGCGCTGTTCACTGGCAAAGACGCTGTTCCGGAGGACGCGCTTGGGACTGTCCTGGCAGTCGGGAACTTTGACGGGGTTCACCGCGGGCACCAGGAAGTCCTCGGCATTGCGCTCGACAAGGCCCGTGAGCTCAGGGCGCCAATGGCAGTAATGACATTTGAGCCGCATCCGCGCACTTTCTTCAGACCTGACCAGCCGTTGTTTCGCCTTACCCCCCGCGATCTCAAGTCCGATCTGATGCACGCCGGTGGCGCTTCTCATGTGTTTGCCTTGAACTTCGATGGTCAACTCGCCGGTCTCACAGCTGAAGACTTCATCACAAGGCAGCTCCTTGAAAGACTTAAGGTGCAGCACGTGGTGACGGGTTATGATTTTCACTTTGGTAAGGGCCGGAAAGGATCTCCCCAGTTGATCCAATCAATGGGGCAAAATCTCGGCTTTGGTTACACACTGGTCGAACAGGTCACAGACGACGACGGCATCGCTCCATTTTCCTCTTCCTCCATCCGTGAAGCGCTTCGCCGGGGAGAGGTCCGCGACGCGGCCGAACAACTTGGCTATTGGTGGACCGTGCGCGGCAAGGTCGTCAAAGGCGATCGACGCGGACGCACGATAGGTTTTCCCACAGTCAACATTGAGATGAACAATGATGGCCATCCTGCCAACGGCATTTACGCGTGCCGGGTGCGGTGTCCCGAGACGTGTGAGAGTTGGCAAGGCGCCGGATATGTGGGGAACCGCCCGACTTTTGACCGCAAGGGCGTTGTGCTCGAGGTCTACCTTCTAAACTATTCCGGAGACCTCTATGGCCGGACGCTTCATGTGGAGTTCAATCGCTTCATTCGGCTTGATCATCGCTATGACGGTGTTGACGCTCTGGTTTCACAGATGCGCTCTGATTGTTCAGAAATCGAACAATTCCTGCTGGGTCTTGAAGACGAGGATCCGATTGGCCGATATCCGCTTGGAATGGCGCAAGCGAAAGGCGATTTCTAGGACAAGTTACTTTCTAACAAGAGGTAGATCGGGTCGTCATTGCCACGGCGTTTCGCATAATCACTCGCGGTACGTCCCCACTTGTCGCGTTGCGTGCGGTCAACGTTTTCGGCTAGCAGCAATTCTACAATTTCGACATGGTTTCTGTAGGCGGCCAGGATAAACGGCGTGACCAACTCCCCATCGATCCAACCGGGATTGGCACCTGCCTCGATCAAGCGCTCCGCAATCGTGATTTGCCCGTCCCTGATCGCGAATATCAGAGCTGTGTTCCGATTGTTGTCAAAGTCATCGGGATCTGCCCCATTCTCCACTAGATGCTCAATCTCGGGCAAATCATCTCTAAGCACGGCATCAATCAATTCAGTGCGATTGCGCACAAACCGGTGCAGAGGAATGATGTGCAAACCACCACCCCATGTGCCCGCGTAAAGCTTACCGTTGGCAATTTTCAAATGGACGACCGATTTTCCCTTCAGCAAGCGGGTCCTGACACGCCCGCCCGGACTAACGACGGCAACACCATTGGACCAGGATGCCGCCAGTACTATTCATCGCCAGGCACCAGCACGTCAGCAAACTTCGCACCCGCCAGCACTTTTCGCCATGACCCAAGCCCCGAGATGAACAATCCGGTTTCACCTGCAACAGCTCAACGGCGCAGATCTTTGGAGAATTAATAGGCTTTTTATCCTGTCTAAAAATCTTTATCCAATGATCATTCTGAAATCAATACACGCCACTTGCAGGCGAACTGGCATAGACAGCTTCCTTGCCTGAGAACAGCGACCAAAAGAAACTGGAGTTGGGACCGTTTGCGGTCCAGGTGACACCCCGATCATCGCTTTGGAAGATTCCATCAGATCCTGTCGCCGCAAAGATTGAATCGTCCAACGCCGTCAAGGCGCGTACATCCCGGCTCGGGAATGAAGCCACACTGACCTGCCCCCCAGGATCTGCCTCGTTTGTCAGGAGGGTCCGTCACTGGGCAGGAGACGGATGATGCGTAAGAGCAGGTTTTCAGAAGAACTGATCATTGCGATTTTGACGGAGCAGGAACGGGGCAGCCCGACGGCGGAGATTTGCCGCCGGCATGGGATCAACCCTGGCCCGTTCTGCAAATGGAAGGCCCAATATGGCGGCATGGGCGTTTCCGAGGCCCGTCGGCTCAAGGTGCTTGAGCAGGAGAACGCCAGGCTGAAGCGCCTTCTGGCCGACCAGATGCTCGATAATTCCATCCTGAAGGACCTGTTGGGAAACGGCTGACGGGTCCGGCTGAACGCCGGGCCGCTCTGAACGTGATGGATTGCCATGAGGTCTCGCAGGCCCGGGTCTGCCACCTGATCGGGGGCGAATCCGAAGACTGTGCGGCGCAAGGAGAAGAAGACAGATGAGAAGATCAGACAGCGCATGATGGGCCAGATCGTGGCAAACCGGCGGCGCTTTCCTTGTCGCTTAAGCCAACCAGTGCGCTCCTGTTTACATCATTGGCCGCCAGATAGGCGTCTTTTTTGATCTCCTGCTCGCGATCTGTCAGCCAGATTTGTTGCGCTCTCGCGTCAATCGGATGTTTGGTTCTCTTGATGAGCGCATCGCGTTCCATGCGCGTAAGCGTGTTGGCAAGCATGGAGAGTTTTTGCAACGCTTTTACCCCATCCAGAGTTTCAGTGCCGGATCGCCGATTACCCCCCTAGCGCAGTGGCGAAACCACATCTCTTCAAGAAGCTGGCCGTTGAAAATCATTGCGTTGCCTGAGCCAGGTTAAGGGAAGAGTTCAATGAAAACGAAAATACATGCAGCAGCCGGGGTGATTGGTTTTCTAACGATCCTGGTCTTCTGGTCCTCAACCGTCGCCAGCGAGGTTTTTGCAACGCACGACACCATCTTGCTTGTGAAAACAATGATCCTGAAGGGCATGTTTATTCTCATCCCGGCCATGATAGTCGTGGCGCATCTGGAATGAACCTGGGGCGGCGGCGCAAAGATGCCCCGGCCTTGGCAAAGAAGAAGCGCATGCCGTTCATCGCCGCAAACGGGCTAATTGTCCTGCTGCTGGCAACATTCTACCTGCAGGGCAAGGCTGCGTATGGCGAGTTTGACATGATGTTCCATGCGGGGCAGGTGCTCGAACTTGTAGCCGGCGCAACAAACCTGACTTTGATGGGATTGAACATCCGTGACGGCCGCGCAATGGCAAGACGAAGAATGCAAGCTAAGGGTTAGTAAGCTTGTGAGTTTCCAGGTAGTTTGCGATTACGCTCTTCATCGTATCAGCATCGCTGCGGGAATAGTGCCCCCGATAGACCGCCGTTGCTGGCACGTCGAGCAACCGCCTGAGTGACTTTCGAAACATCGCCTAGTCTGCATCGTCACTGCGGTCAGCAGGTTCACCATCATAAACGTCGCGCTTCGACCAGACGAATGCCTCACCAGTGAACAGAAGTCCTGTGTCGTGTTCGAAGAGCCCGGATGCCCCTGCGGTAACGCCGGGCAGATGGAGTACATCAAAGGTGCGGTCTCCCAGATCGATTTTGTCACCGGCATCCAGCAAACGTGTGGGCTCTGACGCCGGCATGACATAGGTTGCTGAATCAAACGTGTCGTAGGGCTGCTTCGTGAAGGCCGTATTGAAGTACTATACAGCCACTGTGTTGTGCCGGTCTGGTCTGTTGACGCGCCACGCATCTTCACAGTGGATCAGTCGTTCATCGAACTGATGCAAACCTTCTGCGTGATCGTAATATCCAACCGATGCGAAGGCGATGATCGGTTTTTTGAACGTGACCGTTTCGAGAAATTGTCGCAAGAGCGCAACGCCCACGCCTGTTTCAACCAACAAGCAGCGCTCAGATCCCTCGACCAGCCAAATGCTTCCCCCACCATAGGCTTCCACATGGGGCTCCCCGATCCGGCGGACTCCAAATTCATCGATTGGCTCTATCACAAACCAATCCTCTTCGATGGGTAAGGCGTTATTCATATCAACCTCCCGGTCATGTCTTGGAACTTCAAAGCCGCACACCGTCAAAAAATATCACCACCCGGCCCACTGGACACCGTCCCAGATTGCGGACAGTTTGATGAGAAACGCAAGAGGAAGAAACGGCCATGCCCGAGACAAATCTGACCGGTCCGCAAAAGCGCTATTCTGCTTACACCGGTTTTGTCACCACACCCCGATATTTTGACGACTCGGTGCAGATGTTCCTTGAGGTTGCGCCCAAAGGCGTCGCCGCCATGCAGCGCGTCAACGACATTCCGGACTACAAATATGAACTCGGCCAACGCGCATCCAATTTCAACGTCCTCGAAGAGTCTGCCATTTGCCTTGGGCAATGTTTCTGCACCGTAATCGGACAGGCGGGAACCAACTGGGTCCATTGCAACGGAACGACCCCGGATGAAATTGAGGCGATTTGCGATCAGATCTCCGAGAAGGCGAATGCGCGATTCCTTATGGCTGGTCATTGCATCGTCATGGCCTTGCGGGAACTGGGAGCCAAGAAAATTACTGTCGCGAATGGCTACTATCGTGAGGACTGGAAGAACGGCATCAACCGCTATCTGGAGCAGGCTGGGTTTGAAGTGCTCTATGGCGGCAACGTTATAGATCAGGGGCTTTACCCCAACCTCGAAGCACAAATCGAGCTGGAAGACAAAACCCATTGGGACTACCCCAATGAAGATGTGGTGAAAGCCTGCCTCATGGCCCATGAGGCAGCACCCGAGGCGGATGCTGTTGTGCAGACGGGGTCCGGCTTCCGTGTCACGTCACACATGGAACAGATTGAAGGGATAACCGGGAAACCCCTTGTCCCATCCGACACGTCTCTCTTCTGGGCCATGCTGAAAGAACTTGATCTTGGCGTGCCCATCCGCGGGCATGGCCACCTCCTGGGAACATTGTAATCATGACACCTATTCTTGCCCTGTGGGCTGTGCCCCGCTCAACCTCCACTGCATTTGAATGGATGATGCGCCAGCGCGGAGATCATATCTGCCACCATGAACCGTTCGGGGAAGCCTGGTATATGGGTGAGGACAGCCTCTGCCCGCGCGACACCAAGGAGCCGATTAAGCCGGGTTTGACCTTCCAGTCTGTCTGGGACGTGCTGCAGGCGGATGCGATGCGTGGCCGCGTTTTCATGAAAGACTTTCCACACTACATCACCCATATGCTGGACGATGAGTTCCTGAGCAAATTCACCCATTCCTTCCTCATCCGGACGCCGGAAAAGATGCTGCCGAGCATATACAAGAACTGGCCGGATTTTGCGATCAAGGAGACCGGATATCGCGAACAGCGCGAATTGTTCGACCGCATTGCCCAGCGTGACGGCAAGGCCCCGGCAGCTGTTGATTCCGATGACTTGCTGGACGATCCCGCTGGCACGGCGAAAATCTGGTGCGAGGCGGTGGGCATTCCTTTCATGCCGGAAGCGCTGCAATGGGACCAGGCGGGCTCCGGCGCCCGCAAACAAATGAGCTGGTATGACGGAGGTTCCTGGCATGCAAACCTGGAAGCGTCCACAGGCCTGAAACGCCAGAAGCGCGATTATGTGCCGATCGATCACAATGATCATCTGAAGCGTGCTTACGAAATTTGCCGGCCGCATTACGATGCTATCCACCAGCATCGGCTTGGCATATAATTCGTGGCACGCTAGTCTGGCGGAAAGCCCGGATACATTGTAATAAGCGCACGGGATGAACGTTGGAGCCGTTTAAGATGTGGTTTCAAAAGGCTTTGTTTTTCAGCGCGATGGCGGCTGCGTGCTGCACGACGAGTGGTTGCAGGACCACCAGCGAGCCTGCGCCCTCTACACAAGCCGTACAGCAATATTCTGCTGTTGATCCAACAACCTACGTTTACAACGACAAAACCTACGCGATTGTCGAGCGGGCGGTCAGCGACAAGACATTTGAGGTGGAAGTATCAGGACTTGCCCAGGTGATGACGTCTTCGCAGAAGGATGCCAATCTTGCAGCCAATATCGGCGCACAGTATCTCGCCCACCGCGGCAAATGCGGTGGCTTTAACGTCCCAGGTTTCCTTCAGGCGAGTCAGAGCTATGATGCCAAGCACGAGTTCTGGAAACAGTCTTACCGGTGTCCGTAAGGATCAGCAGTTGGAAGCTTCAAGGCCGGATTTGCCTGTTTCTGAAGCCTTGTGTCATTTGCTCTAAATCAGGTCCTGATCGGTAGTTGCAATCGCAAGATTGCAGTAGCGGTCATCAAGGCTTTTGCATTTTTCCAGAACATATTTTGCGCTCAGGACGGCGCGCAGTACGGCCTTGGCGAGCGGGAGACGTAAATTCGGGAAAGGCAGGTCCTTGGCGAGCGTATAGAGATTCTTGTAGCCAAAACCGCGCACGGCTTCGGCCTCATGGCCCTCCACATCAATCTTCACCAGCGCGACCGGCGCGAGATTGGCATGGGTTTTAAGGATCGTATCTCCGCGGCGCAGGTCGATGGTCTCACCACCGTCTGCATTGGTGCCGGGGTGCAATGTGTTGGAGCCCGGATTGTCCGCTTCGTTCAACATCAGCGCTGCCTGGGTTTCCTGATCTGACAGGCCGACCTTGTGGAGCTCAACATTTGTGATCTTGTTCAAATGCAGGTTTGCCTGGAACAGGTGCGACGCCACCTGGCCGGGCTCGAATGAGATCACCTGCTGGAACCTTTGCGAAAAATAGATCGAATGGTTGCCGATACTGGCACCGATATCGAGCGCTGTTTTGCCGGTAAATTCCTCGCGAAAAGGGGCCAGCACATTGTCGAACAGGAACGACAGCAAGTGCCGCTCATAGACACCGTGTTGCAGGATTTCGATGTCGATCTCGTCGTCAGGAATGATCGCGAGGCACGGGGTGTTTTCGGCTCGCATGCGGGCGCGCCGACGGGTGTAGTGCCGGCGGCCAAGCGCACTTGAAATCAGGCGGAACGGCGTGTCGCAGGCAACGATGCGCGACGACCTGGCACTGTCGTTTGACATGATTTTGCGGCCCCAGCGTTCCTTCGATCACAACATGGCTCGGCGCGGAAGCTTGCGATTCGTCATCGTTGCCATGGTCCACCCTTGGGAAGGCGATATGCCGATTCTCGCACCCTTGTCTGGACTTTCAGGTGGCGGGATTGTGAAGTGCCGTTGGTTTGATGTTGGGCCGTTTGGTGCTAGAACAGACGCCCGCTCAGGACATTCCTGGCAGATGGAGACGTATCCATGTTTTCACGCGTGCTCGCATTGTCATTGCTTTTGGTGATCTGCCTGGTCTCCGGGTCGCAGGCTGCCATTGTCAAAACGCTGAAGTGGCGGGATCTGGTTCCCAAATTTGACAGCGCGCTGGTTGACCCGTTGGGTGCGCTTGAGGAGCACCGCCGAGTGGAAATCGAAAACATGATTTCCGCCCGGCAATATTCAGAGCAGGAACGGGGGATGGACGATCTCAAAACCGGCCATGGTGATGGGGAGTTCTACACCCGCATGCTGCGGGAACAGGGCCACGATCTGGACAGGCTGGCCCGCGACTATCGGGCCTGGAAGATGGCGGTGGAGGAGCGCAACAATCAGGTCGTCAAGGAACTGGATGGCCAGCAGATCAAGCTGTCAGGCTACCTGCTTCCGCTGGAATTTTCAGAAGAGGGCGTCAGGGAATTCCTGCTTGTGCCCCATGTGGGGGCCTGCATCCACACGCCCGCGCCGCCCGTCAACCAGATCGTGCTCGTGAAGCTCCGGCAATCCTACAGGATCGACGGGTTCTATGCCCCGGTCCGGGTGACCGGAACCATGAGCACAGAGCCGGCCAGAAAGGCCCTGAGTTTCGTCGACGGCAGCGCGCATGTGCCGTCCGGGTACACGCTGGCGGCGTCGCTGGTTGAGGCTTATGAGGAGTGAGGTTGGGGGGAGCTCGGGTGTTCCTCTTCGAATAAGGCGAACGTGATGCCGAGCATAGCGAGGCAGTTTTGCGCTATAAGGCGGCATTGACCGAACCGAGAGTTTCGGAGGCCAACCGGAAGAAACTGTGAAATCTCGCACTGCCCTTTTTGACCCTAAGAGGACATAATGTACGGCAATATCTTTTACGGCATCATAGGCATGCCACAGGTCATCATTGCACCCTATGGAGGTGTGAGATCCATTTCAGCTTGCCACGATGTGGCTTACGAAGCTGCTGAGCAACTCTCGTTCGTTGGTGATATCAAGCTTGTTGTAAAATACGCTGACGGTGATTTTTTTATGTTGCCCACGCTAATGCCGAGAGTGTCGGAGATCCCTCGATTGGAATATCCCAGCAGAATCAACTTTACGATCTAACGTTCCCGTTCTGGGATCTGCCAGCTCAGATGCATCTGCGGCCTCGCAGAAGTGGTTCGGGCCCTGCTGAGGTGCGAACGGGATGCAGGTTTCGGTGAGCGTGTCGCACAGCCGTGGACGCGACCGCCCGGAGCCATGGAGCGGTTCCTGCGCAAGCTGACGGCCCGGTTCGGCGACCCGCGTGTCGTCGTCACCGACACGCTGCATAACGCCCTCACAGCTCCTTGACCTGCTTCTGCAAAGGCATCGGCCTGGTCGGCCGATAAACCATATGCGCCCCTTCGCCCCAGAGGGGCGAACCCGCGCGCGCCAACACAAAAAACGCTTCAAGACTCACCAAAAGCAGATGCGCAAATCGAAGAGACGTCCTTGCTTTCATGAAGCCCCAAGACCATCACGAACCCCGCTGCAAGGGGTTGGTGCTCACCATGCTCGGATGCTTCGCATCTTCCGCGTGGCTCCGCTCCCGCTTCGCGCCCTTGCAGCGTGAACCGCGCTGTTCTTTTTTCAGGCTCAAGCAAGGGACGGCTCCGAAAGCAGATCAACTTTCACTTCCGCCGAGGTTCCTGGCGGATAGGGCAGCGCACAAAACCGACAGGACGGCGCTTCGACCCCAATGGGGTGTAAGGCAATACAGGGGATAACTTCTTTACCCGGAAAGAAAAATTGACAGTTGATAACGTCTGTGTTACCATATCTTTCTATGGTTGATCTCGTTGTCTATGTCGCTGAAGAGGGAAAAGCGCCGTTCGACGATTGGTTTAACAAGCTCGACACGGCCGCAGCCCTGAAAGTTAGAACCGCGCTTGCGCGGACCGGGACGGGCAACCTGGGTGACGTAAAGCCAGTAGGGCAGGGTGTATCCGAACGGCGCATCACCTTCGGCCCAGGCTATCGCGTCTATTTCGGCCAAGACGGGGACACGCTTGTGATCCTGCCATGTGGCGGCACGAAAAAACGCCAGTCCAAGGACATTGAGCCGGCTAAGGCATTTTGGGACGACTACAAAACAGAAAGGAGACTGACATATGCCATTAACCAAAGATTTCAAAGACACCATCAAGGCACGCGCCGAGCGCGATCCTGAATTTCGTGTCGGCTTGTTCCGTGAAGCGATCGAGGCGATGCTTAATGATGATCTCGAAACGGGCAAAGTGCTGCTGCGTGACTACGTGAACGCCACAGTGGGGTTCGAAACCCTTGCCGAGGATATGGACAAAGACCCCAAGAGCTTGATGCGCATGCTCAGTGCCAAGGGAAATCCGCGTGCCGACAACTTGCTTGCCATGGTAGCCCGCCTGAAGCAGCGCGAGGGCGTGTCCTTTTCACTAACCCCTGATAACGGGCTTCACGCGTAGCAGTTCATTCAAAGCGCTTTGCATGCAAGCATGCTTTCTTGCGTGTGGATAGCTCACGCTTGGCGTGTTTTGCGAGTGCAACGTATCCAAGCCGCTGGCAGGATGCCAAAACAATAAGGAAATCTCGATTTGAGCAGTGAGATCGCAAGCCGGGGCAGCCTATTTACTTCCGACTTTTTAACCGAATCCATTAAGGACGTTTCGGAATGGAACGCGCTTGGCGATGCTGATCTTGACCAGTTTGGCGAGAGCATTCGCGGTCATTTCGACCGCTTCCCAATTTCCCTAACACCGAATGAAAGCCAGACAGAGGACGATCTGATCTGGCCAATTCTTGAAGCACTTGGCTGGACGGAATCGCTCCGCCAGCAAAACTTGTCACCGAAGGGCCGAGAAGACGTGCCCGATGGTTTGCTGTTCGAAAGTGCGGAAGCGAAGGCCAGGGCGAACGGCTTCCCCGAAGAGTGGAAGCGCTACGAGTTCGGCCGCGCCGTGGTGGAATCCAAAAGATGGGCGCGCGCCCTCGATCGGCGTTCTGGCCGACGTGGAGAGGAAACCGCTCCCTCGACCCAGATGCTCCGCTACTTGCGCCGCATCGACGACATCACAGGCGGCACGCTCCGATGGGGTATTCTGACCAACGGTTCGAAGTGGCGACTCTATTTCTCAGGCGCGCGATCCGTATCCGAGCAATTCTTCGAGCTCGACATTGCCGCGATCCTCGATCTGCCAGGACATAATGACGGGCTTTTTGCCCTCGACGAAGCAGATCGTCGTCACTGGCTGAAGGTCTTCTTGCTGATCTTCCGGCGTGAGGCATTCGTGCCTGCGGGGGCTGATCCTCGCACGTTCCACGAAAAAGCTCTCGAAGAAGGGAAGTTCTACGAAGAGCGCGTTGCCGAAGACCTCTCCAACAAGGTTTTTGGGGAGGTATTTCCCGACCTGGTGCGCGCGATCGTCAAGGCTGCACCCGAGGCCGATCTACAGGCAGTGCGCGAAGCCGCTCTGATCCTGCTCTACCGTTTCTTGTTCATCCTCTACGCTGAAGACCGTGATCTCTTGCCGGTCAAGGACACGCGCTATGACGACTACGGGTTACGCAACAAGGTGCGCCTCGATGTCAAAGAACGCAAAGACAAGAACGATGTCTTCTCGGAAACGGCCGCGCGCTATTGGGGCGCGATGGCCGATCTGTTCATTGCGATCGACCAGGGCGACGCTTCGATCGGATTACCGCCCTACAATGGAGGTCTCTTCGACCAAGAGCGCCATTCGATCCTGACAAATATCCGCATCCCCGATGCGGTCATGGCGCGCGTGATCGACGCGTTGTCCTTCGAAAACACCCCAGACGGCCGCAAATACATCAACTACCGCAACCTTTCGGTACAGCAGCTTGGCTCGATCTACGAGCGGCTTCTCGAATACGAGGTGACGCGCGACGGTGAAGACATCACCGTTCAGCCGAACATCTTCGCGCGCAAGGGATCGGGCAGCTACTACACGCCCGACGGACTGGTGCAGCTTATCCTGACCGAGACGCTTGAGCCGCTTGTCGAAGAGCGCAAGCGTGCCTTCAGGGACAAGATCACAGAGTTGGGGCAGGGCGACTTGCCCGACCATCGCAGGATCGGCCAGCTCAAGCGCCTTGATCCCGCGACCGCCCTTCTCGATCTGAAAATCTGCGACCCCGCCATGGGCTCCGGCCACTTCCTTGTGAGCCTTGTCGATTTTATGGCCGACCAGGTGATCACCGCCATGGCTGAGGCCGAGCTCGATGCGCCCGAGGAATGGGGAGACTACATTTCACCGCTTGGGGAACGGATCGACACCATTCGCAACACCATTCTGGCCAATGCCGATGAACGGCACTGGACGATCGACGAGGAACAACTCGACGACCGGCACATCATTCGCCGCATGGTGCTCAAGCGTTGCATCTACGGCGTGGACAAGAACCCGATGGCCGTGGAGCTCGCCAAGGTGGCGCTGTGGCTGCACACCTTCACCGTTGGCGCGCCGCTTTCCTTCCTCGATCACCATCTTCGCTGTGGTGACAGCCTCTTCGGCTCATGGGTGAAGAAGGGCATCGACAAGGCCGCAACCTACGGCACACCGCTCTTGCTGCATGAGCCCATGAAACGCGCTTTGCGGGCGGCATCCAAGATGCAGATCGTCGAAGGGCTGACCGACGCCGAGATCGCAGAGGCACACCGGTCGGCAGACGTGTTTGCCGAGGTCGAGGATATGACCGCGCCGCTCGATGCGCTTCTAAAGCTGATCCACGCGATCGACTGGCTCAACATCAAGGGCAAGGCGGGCAAGGATGCGCTCAAAATCTTCTTTGATGGTCAATTTGGCGACCCGCTCGACATCGCCATGGGCAAGAAAGAGCCCAGGACCAAGCGCGAAGAAGGGCAGCGTTTTGCCGATATACTTGACCAGGCGCGCACGCTGATCGCAGAGGAAAACTTCCTCAACTGGCAGGCAGCGTTTCCGGGCATTTGGTCGAATTGGGAAGAAGACGAACTAACCGGAGGATTTCATGCCGTCATTGGCAACCCGCCATGGGACGTGATGGAATTCGAGGAAGTCTCCTGGTTTGCAGCTCGCAATCAGATGATTGCGCTTGAGCAGACTGATGCCAAGAGGAAAAAGAAGGTCGAAGAGCTGAAGAAGGCTGACGATCCATTGTTTCGCCTGTACCAGATCGCGGCGCAACGGGTCGCTGCCGGAGCAAAGCTGGCGCGGTCTAAAGGCAGCGACTACAGCATGCTCAATTCAGGAAAGCTGAACCTTTACAAACTCTTCACCGAACGCGCATCCAATTTGATCAGGTCTAGCGGTGTAGTTGGGTTTCTCGTGCCTACAGGTATCGCAACGGACAAATATGCCGCAAAGTTTTTTAGCTCAGTGGCGACGTCAGGTAAGATTATCGCGCTGTATGACTTCGAAAACCGCCGCCCAAGATACAAACCCGGATTGTTTTTTTCAGATATTGATCCGAGGGAAAAGTTCAGCGTCTTCGTGTTTTCCGCGATGGAAACACCGGAGGCAGCGCGATGTGCATTCTTTCTCCAACATGTCGATGAGTTGAATGAACCCGAAGTGCTTTTTAAGCTCACGTCTTCCGACTTCTCTAGCGTGAATCCGAACACAGGGACGGCCCCAATCTTTCGTAAACGGAGGGATGCAGAGCTCACAACGGCGATATATTCGCGCCTACCGATCGTGGCGCGGCACGGAATCGAAAAACCTGTTCGCCAGTGGCCTGTTACCTTTTCCCAGATGTTGAACATGACCAATGCCTCTGAGCTTTTTCGATCTAAGGATGAATTGCAGGATATCGAGAAAGCGTATCCGATCGGGGAAAACAAATTTCAAAACTCAGAGGGAGATTGGGTTCCTCTCTATGAGGGAAAAGTCGCCCAGGCATTTGATCACCGCGCCTCAGACATCGTGATCAACGCTGAAAACCTTTATCGTCCAGGCCAACAGGAAGAAATTGGCGCAGAAGAAAAATCCAGCCCTGACAGATACCCAGAGGCACGACACTACATCTTGGACGACGGTTCTTGGTGGCCTCAAGCTGATGATCAGTGGATCATTGGCTTCAAGGATGTAACGTCCTCCACAAATGCGCGCACGATGATTGCTGCTCTCATTCCGCGCTGCGGGGCAGGTCATACCTTGCCTGTGTTGTACTTCGACGAGCAGGCAGAAGGTCGCGCTCAGATAGCGTCATGGATCGTGGCAAATCTGAACGCGCTGGCTTTCGACTATGTTGCCCGTCAAAAGGTCCAGAAGAACCACTTCTCCAACTACATTCTAGAGCAGTTGCCTGTAATTCCGTTGGAGCAGTTCACGAGCGCTCGCTTCGGAGAGAGCACCGCCGCCGAGATCATACGGCAGGCAGTTCTTGAGCTCACCTATACCGCCCATGACATGGAACCGTTTGCGCGGGACATGGGCTACGTAGACGAGCCCGGAACCGTGAAGCCGCCCTTCACCTGGGACGAAGAGCGCCGCCTTCACCTGCGCGCCAGGCTCGATGCGGTCTTCTTCCACCTCTACGGCATCACCGACCGCGACGACATTCGTTACATCTATTCGACATTCCCTATCGTGGAGCGCGAAGAGAAGGCTGCCTATGGCGGCACATACCGCTCTTGCGAGCTGTGCCTCGCCTACATGAACGCGCTCGCCGCCGGAAATCCCGACGCGGAGATAAAGCTATGAGCGAAGATGAAAAGATCATTGAGAAAATTGCAACGGTGGCCCAAGGCTGCGTTCAGCAACACCCGGTTGTCATCTTGGGAAGCGGGGCATCGGTCGTCCATGAACTGAGGGGTATGGATGATCTGGCCCAGCATCTTCGAGATCACATCGAACCTGACGAAGGTAAGGAAACCGCTGCTTGGCTGCCAATTAGAAAGGCTCTGGCGGCCGGTGATGGTCTTGAAGAGGCTTTGCTAAAAACTGCTGCACCGCGGAATCTCGTCAAGAAGATTGTCGCACTTACTTGGGAGGCCATTGCGGAGGACGACCTAGCTTTAATGGCGCGGGCGGCACGTGGGCAGGAGCATTTCAGTCTGTCGGACTTACTTCAGGGTATGTTTAAGAGCACTCACATGTTCACAAATATTGTGACCCCAAATTATGACCGTGTGGCCGAATATGCGTCTGACATAGCGGGATACTTTCATGCAACAGGTTTTGCGCCAGGCATCATTCGAAACCGTGATGGCGGCGATCCAGTATCAATGCGACGAGGCGCGCATGCGGCAAGGACAGTCAGAATTTGGAAGGTTCATGGTTCGCTCGATTGGTTCGAGGACAACGCCGGTCGTGTCGTCTCCTTGCCGTTTTCGGAACGGTTGCCAGAGGATTTTGAGCCGCTGATAGTGACGCCAGGCGTCAGCAAGTATGAGCGAACGCATGACGAGCCTTTTCGGTCTGCCATCCAAGGAGCAGACAGAGCATTGGATCAAGCGGCTTCCTTTCTCTGTGTCGGCTACGGCTTTCGTGATCGGCACATTCAGCCGAAAATCGTCCATAAGTGCAGGCAACGGAATGTCCCAATCGTGATATTGGCGCGCACACTCACGAATGAAGCCAAAGGGTTCCTCGCTGACAGCGCAGGGCAAGCATACATGGCGCTTGAGAGGGACGGCGACGGAACTCGTGTATTTCTGCCAGAGCACCCCGAAGGAATGAGTATCGCTCAGCCCGATCTCTGGTCGTTTGATAATTTTAACAAGATGGCTTTGTGAGGTTTTAGATGGCAATTTTTAATTACGATGATGGTGACGCGTTAGGGAAGATCATTGCAGTCGATACCGCGGTCGTCGTGGTCCGCGTGGATGAACTCGAAAGATTGAAGCGCGTGCAGGTCAATCGGCTTGTCGCCCTCCAAAGCAGCAAAGCTGGTCAGCACTTGGTGGGCGTGGTTTCTCGCATAACTCGAAAAGCGCCAGACACTTCGCCTGAAGACGCGCAGCCCGATGTCGATGAAATCGCAGAGTTGCCTGAGAACAATCTTGTTCGCATCTCACTCATCGGCACTCTTATCGACAAGCTGGGGCTTGACGAAAACGTCTTCAGAAGAACTCTCGAAACCGTTCCTGAAATCGATGCGAATTGTTTTGCGTTAGAGGAAGCGCGATTAACTAATTTTATGCAGGTGATTTCAAATGTTACTGGCGATGGGCCGCAAATGGAGCTTGGCAAGTATACCCTCGATGAGAATGCCACGGCGTTTCTCAATGGAAACAGGTTGTTCCAGAGACATGCCGTTATCGTCGGTAGCACCGGTTCCGGCAAATCCTATACCACGGCACGTATACTAGACCAGGTGGCCGCTCTAGATCAGGCCAATGCCATCTTGTTCGATATCCACGGTGAGTACAAGACACTGGATGGCGAGGAATTCCGCCACTTGCGAGTAGCGGGTCCAGGTGATCTTGGGCACGATCAAGGTCTTGATGATGGGGTGCTTTACCTACCCTATTGGCTGCTTGGATATGAAGCCATGGTTTCTCTCTTCGTGGACCGTTCTGATCAAAACGCGCCTAATCAGGCAATGGTAATGGCAAACACAATCACTGAGGCGAAACGCAAATTTCTCAAGGATGGAAATCACACTGATGTTCTGGCAAATTTCACCGTCGATAGCCCCGTACCTTTCCCACTAAACGAAATCCTTGATCGCCTGAAGGACCTTGACACTAAAAGGGTTCCGGGCGTCAGACCAGGCACCGATAAAACCGGTGATTTCAATGGTAAATTGAGCCGCCTTATCGCTCGGTTCGAGGCGAAGCATCTCGACCGCCGCCTTGGTTTTCTTTTTCAACCGCATGCAGAATGCATGGATATGGAATGGCTGCCGAGATTGGCCCACGCACTGACTGCAAGCAGAGGAACGCAGGCCGACAACCGTGGCGGCATCAAGATTATTGATTTTTCGGAAGTTCCCTCTGACATCCTGCCTTTGATGGTCAGCCTTCTTGCAAGACTGGTTTTCAACATTACTCAATGGACCCCGGTGGAAAAGCGCCATCCCGTTGCTTTGTTCTGCGATGAGGCGCACCTCTACATTCCTGAGCGAGCAGGACGCGACGGGGTTGACGATATCTCCGTAGGGATTTTTGAACGCCTTGCCAAAGAAGGCCGGAAGTACGGTGTTGGGCTCGTTGTCATTAGTCAACGTCCATCGGAGGTGAACAGGGCGGTCTTGACCAGTGCAACAATGTGGTCGCCATGCGTCTTACGAATGGCGATGATCAGAGCGTTATTCGAAGACTTTTGCCAGATAGCCTTGGCGGTTTTGGAGATCTGTTACCCGTTCTCGATGTTGGGGAAGCATTGGTTGTTGGTGATGCAAGCCTTTTGCCAACCAGGGTTCGAGTAGGAGAGCCGAAATACAAACCAAATAGCGCAACCATCGAATTCTGGGACCATTGGGCGGGTGAGATGCCAGAATCCGATATTACCGGGGCTGTGCTATCTTGGAGACGACAAAGCGCAAGATAGTGGTGCGGCGGGTATTGCCAGGTTGTTTTTGCGGTTTCGGGTGGCTACGGTTTCGGGATGAAGAGACTCGTTTCAATGCCGCGTCTGAAAGGCTTTCGTTTCCCGCGCGAGATCGTCGCCTGTGCTGTTCGGGCCTGTCGCCGGTTTGCCCCGGGCACTGCCGATGCGGAGGACCTGCTCGCCGGGCGCGGCGTCCCTGTCAGTCGGGAAAGCGTTCGACACCGGGTCAACCGATCTGGCCCGCCCCTTGCCGACTGCATCAGGCGGGATCGCCCGCCGCCGCGCGACAAATGGCATCCGGACAAGGCGGTCATCCTGATCGGCGGCAGCAAACACTGGCTCTGGCGGGCGGTCGACGCGGCAGGATCGGAAGATATCAAGCGGGTCAGATATCGAACAGCTCGACATCCACATCGACGAGGAATGACCACGTTCCATCGCCAGCCGCGAAACTCCAGTATTCATGTGCATGTCCGCCGCTTCTGTCGATATGATACCCTTGCGTAAAGTCGTCCATGTCGAAGCGCAGCGTGTCCACACCACCGCCCTCGATCCGGACCGGCGTCGCCGGATCGCCATTGCCCGCAAAGACAAACGCGTCCGGGATGGTCAGTTCAGTGCCGGCCTCGCCCAGCCGGACCAGTTCAAGCCCGGCATGGTTCGGGAAATCCCCGCTGTAAGCAAGGCCGCCTTCATACTCAACCAGGTCCAGATCGCCGTCCCCGTCGGTGTCTTCATCCTGACGGTACACCTTGGCCCTGCCGTCCGGATACGCGATATATTCGACCTGATCGACAGTGCTGTCCCCGTCGGTGTCGAAGTCGGTCCGGATCAGGGTGCCGTCCGGGTTGTACGTGTAGGTCTCGCTCCGGTCGATGGTACTGTTCCCGTCGGTGTCGAAGTCGGTCCGGATCAGGATGCCGTCCGGATTATACGTGTAGGCCTCGCTCGCGTCGATGGTTTCGTCATTGTCATCGTGAAACTCGGTCCGGCTCAGGGTGCCGTCCGGATTATACGTGTAGGTCTCGCTCCGATCAATGGTGCCGTCCGCATTCCTGTCGAAGTCGGTCCGGATCCGGTTGTCGTCCTCATCATACTCGTAGGCCTCGGTCCGGTCGATCCTGCCGTCCGCATCGAGATAGGCGGTCCGGTCGATGGCGCCGTCATTGCCGTCGTCGAAGTCGGTCCGGCTCACGGTGCCGTCCGAACTATACGTGTAGTTCTCTTTCCGGTCGATGGTACCGTTCCCGTCGTCGTCGAACCTGGTCTCGGTCCGCCTGCCATCCTCATCACGCTCGTAGGCCTCGGTCCGGTCGATGGTACCGTTCCCGTCGTCGTCGAACCTGGTCTCGGTCCGCCTGCCATCCTCATCACGCTCGTAGGCCTCGGTCCGGTCGATGGTACCGTTCCCGTCGTCGTCGAACCTGGTCTCGGTCAGCCTGCCCTCCTCATCATGCTCGTAGGCCTCGGTCCGGTCGATGGGGCCGTCATTGTCGTCGTTGAACCTGGTCTCGATCCGGTTGCCCTCCTCATCATGCTCGTAGGCCTCGGTCCGGTCGATGGTTCCGTCATTGTCGTCGTCGAACCTGGTCTCGGTCAGCCTGCCCTCCTCATCATGCTCGTAGGCCTCGGTCCGGTCGATGGGGCCGTCATTGTCGTCGTTGAACTTGGTCTCGGTCCGGTTGCCCTCCTCATCATGCTCGTAGGCCTCGGTCCGGTCGATGGAGCCGTCATTGTCGTCGTCGAATTCGGTCCGGCTCAGGGTGCCGTCCGGATTGTACGTGTAGGCCTCGGTCCGGTCGATGGAGCCGTCCGCACCCCGGTCGACATTGGTCCGGATCCGGTTGCCGTCCCCGTCATGGCTGTAGGTCTCTCTCCGGTCGATGGTGCCGTCCGCATTGAGATAGGCGGTCCAGTCGATGGTGCCGTCCCCGTCGGTGTCAAACGCTCTCCGTTTGGTGGTGCCGTCCGCATTGAGATAGGCGGTCCGGTCGATGGTGCCGTCCCCGTCTGTGTCAAACTCTCTCCGTTTGGTGGTGCCGTCCGCATTGAGATAGGCGGTCCAGTCGATGGTGCCGTCCCCGTCTGTGTCAAACGCTCTCCGGTCGATGGTGTCGTCCCCGTCATCGTCGAAGGCGGTCCAGTCGATGGTGCCGTCCCCGTCTGTGTCAAACTCTCTCCGTTTGATGGTGCCGTCCGCATTGAGATAGGTGGTCCAGTCGATGGTGTCGTCATTGTCGTCGTCGAAGGCGGTCCGGATCAGGGTGCCGTCCCCGTCATACGTGTAGGTCTTGATCCGGTCGATGGTGTCGTCATTGCCGTCGTCGAACTTGGTCTCGGTCAGCCTGCCCTCCTCATCATGCTCGTAGGCCTCGCTCCGGTCGATGGTGCCGTCCGCACCCAAGTCGATATTGGTCCGGATCCGGTTGCCGTCCGAGTTATATGTGTAGGTCTCGATCCGGTCGACGGTGCCGTCCCCGTCATCGTCGAATCCGGCCAGGATCAGGGGGCCTCCGCTCCGGGGCTCTTCGGTGGGGGTTGGGGGCATGTTCGATTTCCTCTCTTATCGGGGCCTGGCTGGGTGGCGGACTGTCAGCTCTCTGCCATGCGGCGTTTTATATCGGAAGATAGCAAGCGGGTCAGATATCGAACAGCGTGACATCCACATCGACGAGAAATGACCACGTTCCATCGTCAGCCGCGAAACTCAGGTAGTCATTTCCGTCGGTGTAGATATTATCCCCTTGCGTAAAGTCGTCCCTGTCGAAGCGCAGCGTGTCCACACCACCGCCCTCGATCCGGACCGGCGTCTCGCCATTGCCCGCAAAGACAAACGCGTCCGGGATGGTCAGTTCAGTGCCGGCCTCGCCCAGCCGGACCAGTTCAAGCCCGGCATGGTTCGGGAAATCTCTGCTGTAAGCAAGGCCGCCTTCATACTCAACCAGGTCCAGATCGCCGTCCCCGTCGGTGTCGAAGTCGGTCCGGCTCAGGGTGCCGTCCGGGTTGTACGTGTAGGTCTCGCTCCGGTCGATGCTGCCGTCATTGCCGGTGTCGAAGTCGGTCCGGCTCAGGGTGCCGTCCGGGTTGTACGTGTAGGTCTCGCTCCGGTCGATGCTGCCGCCCAAATCCAAGTAGTCGACACGGGTCTTGATCCGGTTGCCGTCCTCGTCATAGCTATAATGCTCAAACCGAGGGGTCCGGGGGTCGGGAAAGCTGCTCCAGCTGACGCTGTTTAGGCCCAAATGATAGCCGGCGCTGTTTAGGCCCAAATAATAGCCCAGGTCGATGGTGCCGTCCAAATCAGTGTCATAATAGTTCCAGATCCGGTAGCCAGCCTCATCATAACGGTGGTAAATGATCCGGTCGGTGGTGCCGTTCGCATCATCGTCAACATAGGTCAGGATCCGGGTGCCGCCCCCGTCATAGCTGTAGGTATTTCTCTGGTCGATGGTGCCGTCCGCATTCTTGTCGAAGTCGGTCCGGATCCGGTTGCCGGCCTTATCATAATAGTAGTGATCGATCTGGAAGAGCATGCCGCCGATCGAAGAGTAATTCTCGGTCCGGTCGATGGTTCCGTCATTGCCGTCGTCGAAGTCGGTCCAGATCAGGGTGCCGGCCGTATTATACGTGTATTTCTCTTTCCGGTCGATGGCGCCGTCCCCGTCATCGTCAAACTCTCTCCGGTCGATGGCGCCGTCAGCATCGACGTCAAATTCGATCCGGTCGATGGTTCCGTCATTGTCGTCGTCGAAGGCGGTCCGGCTCACGGTGCCGCCCGAATTATACGTATACGTGTAGTACGTGTAGACCTCGGTCCGGTCGATGGTTCCGTCATTGTCGTCGTCGAAGGCGGTCCGGAGCAGGGTGCCGTCCCCGTCATAGCTGTAGATCTCTTTCCGGTCGATGGTTCCGTCATTGTCGTCGTCGAAGGCGGTCCGGAGCAGGGTGCCGTCCGAATCATACGTATACGTGTAGGTCTCTTTCCGGTCGATGGTTCCGTCATTGCCGTCGTCGACGTCGGTCCGGAGCAGGGTGCCGTCCGCGCTATACGTGTAGGTCTCTTTCCGGTCGATGGTGCCGTCATTGCCGTCGTCGACGTCGGTCCGGAGCAGGGTGCCGTCCGCGCTATACGTGTAGGTCTCTTTCCGGTCGATGGTTCCGTCATTGCCGTCGTCGACGTCGGTCCGGAGCAGGGTGCCGTCCGCATTATACGTGTAGGTCTCTTTCCGGTCGATGGTGCCGTTCCCGTTATCGTCGAAGGCGGTCTGTCGCAGGATCAGGGTGCCGGCCCAGTAGCCATAGCTGTAGACCTCGCTCCGGTCGATGGTGCCATCGGCGTCATGGTAGAGGGTCCGGTCGATGGTTCCGTCATTGCCGTCGTCGACGTCGGTCCGGAGCAGGGTGCCGTCCGCATTATACTTGTGGAACTCGCTCCGGTCGGTGGTGCCGTTCGCACCCAGGTCGACATTGGTCCGGATCCGGTTGCCGTCCCGATTATACACGTAGATCTCTCTCCGGTCGATGGTACCGTCATTGTCGGTGTCGAATTCGGTCCCTCCCAGGGTGCCGGTCCGACTATTATACCAGTAGAACTCGCTCCGGTCGATGGTTCCGTCATTGTCGGTGTCGACGTCGGTCCGGCTCAGGGTGCCGTCCGGATTATACCTGTAGGCCTCGCTCCGGTCGATGGTGCCGTCATTGCCGTCGTCGAATTCGGTCCGGCTCACGGTGCCGTCCGGATTATACCTGTAGGTCTCGCTCCGGTCGATGGTGCCATCGGCGTCATGGTAGAGGGTCCGGTCGATGGTTCCGTCATTGCCGTCGTCGACGTCGGTCCGGCTCAGGGCGCCGTCCGGATTATACGTGTAGGCCTCGCTCCGGTCGATCGTGCCGTCATTGCCGTCGTCGAAGTAGGTCCGGCTCAGGGCGCCGTCCGGATTATACGTGTAGGCCTCGCTCCGGTCGATGGTGCCGTCCGCACCCAAGTCGACATTGGTCCGGCTCAGGGTGCCGTCCGCATTATACCTGTAGGCCTCGCTCCGGTCGATCGTGCCATCGGCGTCATAGTGGAGGGTCCGGTCGATGGTGCCATCCCCGTCCCTGTCGATCCGGGTCCGGATCAGGCTGCCATTGACGTCATGGACATAATCCTGGGTCCGGTCGATGATGCCATCGTCATCCCTGTCCCATACCCGCCGGGTCACATTGCCATCGGCGTCATAGTGGAGGGTCCAGTCGGCATGGCCGTCCCCGTCCCTGTCGATCCGGGTCTCGATCAGGTTGCCATTGACGTCATGGACATAATCCTGGGTCCGGTCGATGGTGCCATCGTCATCCCTGTCCCATGCCCGCCGGGTCACATTGCCATCGGCGTCATAGTGGAGGGTCCAGTCGGCATGGCCGTCCCCGTCCCTGTCGATCCGGGTCTCGATCAGGTTGCCATTGACGTCATGGACATAATCCTGGGTCCGGTCGATGGTGCCATCGTCATCCATGTCCCATGCCTGCCGGGCCATATTGCCATCGGCGTCATAGTGGGAAGCCTGGTCGATGGTGCCATCGCCATCCTTGTCCCATGCCCGCCGGGTCACATTGCCATCGGCGTCATGGTGGAGGGTCCAGTCGGTGGTGCCGTCCCCGTCACTGTCGGTCCGGGTCTCGATCAGGGTGCCATTGACGTCATGGACATGATCCTGGGTCCAGTCGATGGTGCCATCGTCATCCCTGTCCCATGCCCGCCGGGTCACATTGCCATCGGCGTCATGGTGGAGGGTCCAGTCGGCATGGCCGTCCCCGTCCCTGTCGATCCGGGTCTCGATCAGGTTGCCATTGACGTCATGGACATAATCCTGGGTCCGGTCGATGGTGCCATCGTCATCCCTGTCCCATGCCCGCCGGGTCACATTGCCATCGGCGTCATAGTGGAGGGTCCGGTCGATGGTTCCGTCCCCGTCCCTGTCGATCCGGGTCTCGATCCGGTTGCCATTGACGTCATGGACATAATCCAGGGTCCGGTCGATGGTGCCGTCATTGCCGTCATCGAAGTTGATCCGGCTCACGATGCCGTCCGGGTTATACCTGTAGGCCTCGGTCCGGTCGATGGTGCCATCACCATCCCTGTCCCGTTCCACCCGCTCCCAGCGACCGTCCGCATTCAGGTAGACCCTCCGGTCGATGATGCCGTCAGCATCGTCGTCAAGCTCGATCCGATCGATGGTGCCGTCATTGTCGTCGTCGAACCTGGTCCGGCTCACGGCGCCGTCCGTATTATACGTGTAGGCCTCGGTCGCATCGATGGTGCCGTCCGCACCCCGGTCGACATCGGTCCGGCTCAGGGCGCCGTCCGTATTATACGTGTAGGCCTCGGTCGCATCGATGGTGCCGTCCGCACCCCGGTCGACATCGGTCCGGGTCCGGTTGCCGTCCCCGTCATAGCTGTAGGTCTCTCTCCGGTCGATGGCGCCGTCCCCGTCGGTGTCGAAGTCGCTCCGGTCGATGGTGCCGTCATAGCCGTAGTCGACATCGGTCCGGGTCCGGTTGCCGTCCCCGTCATAGCTGTAGGTCTCGCTCCGGTCGATGGTGCCGTCATAGCCGTAGTCGACATCGGTCCGGGTCCGGTTGCCGTCCCCGTCATAGCTGTAGGTCTCGCTCCGGTCGATGGTGCCGTCATAGCCGTAGTCGACATCGGTCCGGGTCCGGTTGCCGTCCCCGTCATAGCTGTAGGTCTCGATCCGGTCGACGGTGCCGTCCCCGTCATCGTCGAAGGCGTTCAGGAGCACGGTGCCTCTGGTGGGTGGGGTCATGGTTCTATGTCCTCCTCTTAAATCAGGGCCTGGCTGAGTGGCGAGACTGTCAGCCTGCTGCCATGCGGTGTCCCATGATCGATGGTTCCGTCATTGCCGTCATCGAATGCGGTCCGGATTTCCTGCGCCATTGTCTGTCCCCGTCTTTATGTCGGAGCTCGAAACCATATTACTCGGTTCACACTTGCGAGGTGAGCTGATCAAGATAATTTGGTATTGTCAAGTTTTTTTGCGGTTTCGGGATGATTTTTGCGGTTTCGGGATGATTTTTGCGGTTTCGGGATGATTTTTGCGGTTTCGGGATGAAGGGACTCGTTTCAATGCCGCGCCTGAAAGGCTTTCGTTTCCCGCGCGAGATCGTCGCCTGTGCTGTTCGGGCCTGTCGCCGGTTTGCCCCGGGCCCTGCCGATGCGGAGGACCTGCTCGCCGGGCGCGGCGTCCCTGTCAGTCGGGAAAGCGTTCGACACCGGGTCAACCGATCTGGCCCGCCCCTTGCCGACTGCATCAGGCGGGATCGCCCGCCGCGGCAGGAGATGTCCTCGGCATTCCGGTGCAGGCGCACCGGAATGCGAAGGCGGCAAAGCGGTTCCTGCGCAAGCTGACGGGCCCGGTTCGGCGACCCGCGTGTCGTCGTCACCGACACGCTGCGCAGCGACATGAAGCCAGTTCGCAATCCTGTGCCCGGGGCAACCCACCGGGCGCCCAAGGGCCTGAACAACAGAGCCGGGGTCTCTCACCGTCCAACGCGACGACGCAAGAAAATCATGGGGCGGTTCAGGTCACCCCGGCAGGCGCAGGGCTTTCTTTCCGCGCACGACCGGATCGACACCCTCTTCCAGCCCCGCCGTTACAGACTCTCTTCAATGTCCTGCCGCCACGCCCGCTCCGACGCATTCCGGTTGTGGAATGACCACACCCTCGAAACGACCGCAGGACCACACCAGGCCAGAACCCCCTCACCCGTCACAAGACAACCTGGCAATACCCGTCGGTACAGCTTCTTGTGGTTCATGTGTATCCCTTCGCGCTCCAGCATCAGACCGGTCCTGCGATAGCCAACGTGGTGATTTCATTGCTCTGATGCAGAAAATCATTGGAGCCATGAAGGACGATTAAATTCTGCCAGGATAGACTGAGGAAGAAATCGATGAAAAACCAAGACCAAACAAAAAATGACATCGGCCAATCTGGAAGCCTGAAACGAAGTGGCCCCCATTCACCACCGGCACAATCAGGCCGAATTGCTGGAAGCTTTCAGCAAACCTGGTCATTCCTGTTTCGATGAAATTGAGACGGCCCGCCTGAGGGAATTGGGCGTTGCAGGAAAGGATGTGGCTCAGGTTTGCTGCAGCAACGGTATGGAAATCGTTTCGGTCAAGAACCTTGGCGCGGCGCGTTGTGTGGGTTTCGATGGGGCCGAAGGATTTCTGGAACACGGACGAGAACTGGCACAGGCGGCCGGAGTGGACGTCGAATTCGTTTACACCGATATTTACGACATAGACGCTGCCTACAAGGAGAAGTTCGATCCAGTGACAATCACGATTGGAGTCCTCAGCTGGATGCCGGACCTTGTGCGATTCTTCAGTTGTGTGAATGCGTTGATCAAGCCTGGCGGTGCACTGTTGATCTAAGAGCAACACCCGATCCTCGACATGATTAAACCTGCGGATGAAGACCAGTCGATTGTTTGGGAGTTATCCTACTTCGAGAAGGAACCGTACGTGGAACACGGCCTCGACTATTTTGGCGGGGAAACTTACGACGCCAAACCGGCCACTTCATTCGGCCATACAATGTCCGAGATAATTATGGCGGCAGTCGAAAACAGGCTCACAATTGAACATTTCAAGGAATTCCCGCACCACATTTCCAAACCTCGTGGAACGTGGAGAAATTGGGCATTGGCCTGCCCATGTGCTACACGCTGGTGCTGCGTAAAAGCAGCTAGCGCAAGCTATTCTGCGGCCTGCGCGCGCACGTGTGAGGAGAATGGCCGGTCGTGCGTGAGCGCGGGAATCTTTGCCCGCACTTCATCGGCTTTGGCCAGGTCAATTTCCTCAACAACAAAACCTTCGCCCTCGCCACCGTCGGCAAGCACTTCGCCCCATGGCGCGACGATGAGCGAATGGCCATAACATTCACCACCGCCTTCCAGTTCACCGGTTTGGCAAGGAGCGATGACGAAAGAGCCGGTTTCGATGGCCCGGGCACGGTTGAGAATGTGCCAATGGGCCTGCCCGGTGACTTTGGTGAACGCAGCCGGGACGGCCAGCATCTTTGCGCCTCGTTGGGCCAGATCCCGGTAGAGTGCGGCAAAGCGCAAGTCATAACAAATGGAAAGCCCGAGAGGACCCCAGGGCGTTGGCGCGAGCACGGCTTTATCACCGGGAGAGATCGTGGCCGATTCCTGGATGACTGTGTCCTCGTCGAGCCACACATCGAACATATGGATCTTGTTGTAGCGAACCAGCACATCTCCTTCAGCGTTGATGTAATAGCCGCGATTGTTGACGCGGCCGTCCGTTGCTGTCACTCCCAAGGACCCGAGCAGGATTTCCACACCGAGGCTTTTGGCTTCTTCGGCGAACGCGGGGATCACCGGATGCTCGGCCTCTGTGAAGGCGGCAGGATGGATCTTGCCGTTTTCCGTATGAAGTCCGGAGAAATATTCCGGCAGGCAGATCAGGTTAGCACCTACTGCTGCGGCTTCACGCGTAAGACGCACGGTCGCCGCGATGTTTGCATGGACATTTGCTGATGCGTTGTTCTGGATGCAGGCTGCTTTGAATGTCTGGCTCATGAGATCGGCCCTCGGTCTAACGAAATTTTGCCGACTCTACAGCAGTAGCGGTCAAAGCGGAGTCGTTTTGCGAATGTGATTAACCAGCGCCTTGCCGGGATAGCAGGTGGCCTTCAGGTTTTGGGACTTGGCGTACTCGCCCGCCGCAACGCGGGATCGGAAGCCAATTAGACCGTCCACGCCGCCCACATTATATCCGCGTTTCACGAGGCGCTTTTGCATATCCAGCGTATCGCCACGCGTCAGGCCTTTAACCGGTTGCCATTTTCCCTCGAACGTGCGGTTCTTGCCCAAACGATCTGCAATGTGACCAACGAACAGCGCGTAGAGATCCGACACATTGTAGGTCTTGATCACATAAAAATTCTTCAGCGCAATAAAGGCGGGGCCATAGGTGCCGGCCGGAAGAAGTATGGACCCTCGCTCCTTCAGCATTGCAGCGGAGAACGTATGACCGTAGCTCCGCTTTACTCCAAGCTTTGCCCACTCAGATATCGGTCGGTGTTTATTGGGACCTTCAAGACTGCAATCGAAGCCAGGCGGAAGGATAACTTCATATCCCCAGTTACGGCCCTGCCAACCCTTGCTCTTCAGATAGTTTGCGATCGACGCAAGGGTGTCAGGTATGGACATCCATATGTTCGGCTTGCCGTCTCCGTCCGCGTCAACAGCATATTTCAGGTAGGCGGAAGGCATGAATTGCGGATGCCCCATGGCACCTGACCAGGCACCACGCATTTTGGATGCAGGAATAAAGCCCTTCTGGATGATTTTGAGCGCGTCGATCATCTCTTGGGTGAAGAATTCTGGCCGCTCGCTCATGAACCCAAGAGTGGCAAGCGTATGCACAGCATTATAGGGAATCTTGGCCCGACCGTAGCTCGTTTCCTTCGCCCAGATGCCCAAGAGAATACCGGGCGGCACACCGTACTTTTTCTCAATTGCTGCGAGTTGAGCGGCCAGCCCTGCCTTATGCTTGCGCCCGGTCTTTACCAAAGAATTGATATAGGACTGTTTGAAATAGGGCCTCGGACTGCGAAATTCGGCCTGCCAGGATGGCGCCTTCTTCTTCGGCTTGAGACCGGGTGGACGAAGATTTGGGAGCTTCCAGTTAAGGCGAGCTCCCCTGAGCGCGCTGTTGAAAGTCACCCGGGAAATGCCTTGCGCTTTTGCGTCCGGCCAGCGGGCTTTCACCCACGCCCGGAAATTCTTTTCAACGCCTGCCCGATAGGTCTTCTGCGCTGCCGTAAGAGCCGAGGCTTCCAAGCTTGGGGCAAGAAAGCCGGCAAACAGAATGAAGAGAAAGTACGTGCGGGCACGGGTAAATTTCATCATGAGCGAATGCCTACCTGATTCGCCCTCACTTATTCACCATAAACCGGGCCGGATTCTGACCGGCCCCTGCGCAACTGCCTCGGATTGTCTGCGCTTCTGTCAGGCCTGTCCCGCAACAAGCGATGCTGTGCGCACTTTGATCAGGTTTTCGGTGAGCACCGGAGTTTTTGTACCCATCGCAAGGACCAGGCAGAACACGCTAAACAGTTTTGCGCTTTCTTCGGAGATATCCTTCCAAGCCACAGAACTCGGGATCAGGCTGTCCAGGCCGGTGTGCAATGCGTAGAACGCAAAGCCAATTGCGAACAGGACCACAAAGGCGCGGCACTTCATGAATTCACGAGCAAAGAGGGCCGTGATCGCGATTGCGGCGGCGCCGTACGTAATAACGATGAGGTCGTTCCAGTTGCGGACAAATTCAACCTCGCCAACGCTGGTCGCCTCGATGAAATGGCCGCCGCGTTCATGGAACATGAGCTGTTCATCAAGCACGAGGAAAGCACAGCCTCTCCGACCTGCGAGCCATTCCCTGGGTGTTTGCATGGAGCCAGAACCGCCATCTGATCACAAGCTGGTATGGCTTCGGCAGCGCCTTGGAAAACTTCCTGCGCGTCCGTGGGTCGGCCGGCGAGGAAATACTGGAAGAGATGTTTCAGCGATCCCGTGTCTTCCGGCTCGTTGTGGATGAAGTCGAGAAATCATTCTGCCAGGCAGACATGGAGATCGCCGGCTGCTACGCCAGCCTGGCTGGCGACGAGGCAACCCGCACCTCCATCCTTGGCCTGATCCAGGCCGAATACAAACAAGCGGGCAGACATGTCTCAAGATTGACCGGAGAGAGCGTACCTGGTTCCCACTTCCTGGCTTTTCGCTGCCGGCCTGAGGCAGCACAGGCAAACATCTCGCTGGCCAACAAATGGCAGGTCGAACTGCTTGCCCGTTATCGCGCGCAGGCTACGGGCACAAACAGCAAAGGGTTCGTCCGTCCAGGTCAGGTGCGGTGTGCTGGTGCCTTCGCCCACCTGGATCAGGGGACAAAGGCTCGTGTAATCACCGATCTCGCCATCAAATCCGGATATCCGGTCCCGGTACACATTGGCAATCACTTCGAACTGCCGTACGCCCGGCTGCAGCTTGGCAATTGCATTGTTCATCGTATCGGTGATGATGCACCCGGCCTCGCGCATGTAAGTGAGCTCTGCCGGCTATTTAACCAGCCGCGCCCAGTTCACCAGTTCCTTGTTATCGGAGATACTCGCATTTGGCAGACCAGCGATGAGATGACTGTGCGCTCGGATGGTGTAGTAGTGCGCATCGTAGTCAACGCCAATGCGTGCAGCTCCCCATCCACGATTGATGATCAACCCACACAATTCATCAAACGGATGCTCGGATGCGTGTTGCATGAGTGGTTCGGAAAAACCGATAGCAGGCAAGTCCTTAGTGATATGCGCGAACTTTGCATCCTGCGCCCGGCCGAACCAGATCGGCCAGTCCTCCCCCAGATGCACGACAACAGCTTGTGGTGTGTAAAACGACCAGCCATCAAACCCGGTCATCCAGCCCATGTTCGCCGGATCCTGGCAGATCAGCAGATCAAACCCCGCAGCTTCCATCCGCTGTTTGACATCAGCAACCCGACGCTGAAACTCTTCTCGCGCAAACGCCTTCTGAAAACCCCTCCCGTTTCTCCTCAACAACCCAGGCGCTGCAGTTCACACAAATACCGCCACCTTGTCATTAGGGAAAATCGACCCCATCGCGCCAAGGTCACCGGATTGGAGAGGCAAGCATTTCGTGACAACTCCGATCAAACAGCCGATACTCGTGAGATCAGTTCTGGAAGCGAGGCACATGCGGCGCACCATTATTTCTTTCATGTTCCTTGCGGTCCTTGCGTGCCTGCACTCCAGAGCTGCATTCGCTGCAGAGTGGACTGTGGTCAGCGACGACGGTCAATATTTCGCAGTCCTTCCGGACTTCCCAAAATTAAAAATCAAGCTGAAGAGCCTGGGCGGCGTCAAACCTCGTCCGATTAAGAATCATGAGAGGATTCCAGAAGCCTTTCCAAACATCCGCCTGTTTGCCTACGAGGCGGGCAATACAGGAGCAACGCGCATCGTAACGCATTTTCGTGTGCTAATTCTGGACATACGGACAACAGAACTGCTTGGCGATGTGCCTTCCGGCTACTTCGTATCTACAACACCGCGTGCCGGACAACCGCGGTGGGAATGGAACCTGGACGAACTTGTCGTAAACGACTCGGAATTTGGGCGGCAAGTGCGGATTCCCCTGAGAAAGTAAGAGCTCGTTTACTGGCTGTAGCCCTGATCCTGAAAATTGGAAATGAATATGAAGTCAATGCTGATCTATGCACGAAACGTTCTGTCTTTCCCAATCTTGCTTGTGGCGTTAACGTCCATATCCGCGGCAGCCAAGTGCGAAATCTCCGCCTATGACGCTTAATGTCAGGGCCGTAGATCGCACCGACCGTGGGCATAAGATCAAATTTGAATGCCCGCCCGAATTCAGCGCCGACCCGAAAAAGGGGTTGGTGTGCGGTGGGATTGGCAAGTCAGGTTACCATCCTCACACAGCTCGATTGTTTACAACGCGCGGGCGATCCCTGTTACTGGCAAATGGCTGGCGCGTGACCGGTGTGCACATTTCTGGCGGAGACACACAACTGAGGCATAGCCGCGATGCCCTCGTCCGTTACGAATTCGAGATAACGGACCCGGCTGCACCCTACGAACGCGTTTTGCAGACGATTTCGCTGACCAAAAGGGACGGCGATTGCACCAAAGCGCTCGCTGAGGCATTCAATTGGTGAACCTTCTGAACTTGGGATAAGCGGAGAGCGAAAACGATGAAACTGATCTTGTCCTGCATTCTTGCAGCCGCCTACGCATCTGTCGCAACCCATTCATTTGCAGCGGACCCGGCGCACGTTGCAAAGCTGAAGAAGACCCAGAATTGCGAAAAGTGTGATTTAAGCGAGGCTGACCTCAAAGGGCTGGATCTGGTTTACGCAAACCTGCGCAGGGCGAACCTGAGTGACGTGAGACTAAACCGCGCCTTCGCAAACGGTGCAAACCTGAGCGGTGCGGATTTATCCGATCATTGCCGAAGGCATTGCCTTCAAGCCCCGCAGCAAACAACGCCTTGCTGGCTTCGCGAAAAAACAGATCCTTTTTGGCCTCGATCGTCTTGCGGTCGCGATACCGCGTGACGCCGGAAAAGATCTGTGTACAGAGGTTTTCAAGATCTGGCAGCTGCGGAGTGTCAATCATTTATTGTTTTTTGCAGGTTGGGCACTTTTAAGGTTAGGCCATTTTGCAACAGCAATTCAATGCTCGGCCACATGTAGCACATATGGCCCAATTGGGTACACACCCTAACCCGACAGCTTCCGTGCAATCTTTCTCATAAAGTCGACGCCCTGCGCCAGTTCACCAACCTCCACATATTCATTCGGCTGATGGGCGCGGGTGATGCTGCCGGGGCCGAAGACCACGGTTGAAAAACCGGCATCGCTGAAATAGCCGGCGTCAGTTCCGAACGAGACGACGCCCTGGCTGTTGAGGCCGGTGACTTCGGTTACAAATGTTGCAGCGGCTTCCGCATTTTGGTCGTCGAGCGGCGGCACCGGGCTTTCCACGATAATCCTGATATCCGCATCAGCGCTGACGGCCTTCATGTCCGGCAACAATTCTGTGTCCACGAACGCCTGCAGTTCCTGGATCACCAGCTCGCCATTCTCTCCCGGCATGGGCCGGAGCTCCCAGTCGAAATTGCACCAACCAGCCGTCGCGTTCCGGGCAGCACCGCCCCCGATGATACCCACGTTGGCCGTACAATAGGGAGGATCGAACGGTGATCCCGGTATTGGGTTTGCGGCGAATCTGGCGGCAATCTCCTCAATCTTGGCGATCAATCTGGTGGCCGCCGAGATCGCGCTCACACCACGGGAGGGGTTTGAGGAATGCACTTCGAACCCGCTCACCTCGGTTCGCATTTCAAATCCGCCCTTGTGGCCCGTGATGATTATCATCTCGGTCGGTTCGCCAACAATCGCCACTGCCGGCTTGAACGCCTTGCCCGCCATGTGCTCGAGCAGTACCGGCATTCCAAAGCCACCGGTCTCTTCATCGTACGAGAAAGCAATGTGGATTGGCCGGGACAAACCCGCCGCTTGGAACACGGGCACGGAGCCAAGCACGCAAGCCAGAAATCCCTTCATGTCAACAGACCCGCGGCCGTGCAGCCGGTCTCCATCACGCACCAGCTCAAACGGATCGGTATTCCATTTCTGGCCTTCCACCGACACCACGTCCGTGTGCCCGTTCAAAACCACACCGCCATCTATCTCTGGCCCGATCGTCGCAAATACGTTGGCCCGTTCGCCCGCATCGTCAAAACTCAAGGTACTCTGCACACCGAGACCGACCAGATAGTCCTGGATATATCCGACTATATCGTGGGTAGGTTTGCCGGAGATGCTGTCAAAGCTCACCAGCTGCTCCAGGATCCTGATTGTATTTTCAAGCGTGTCCGACATTCGCGCTTCCCTTTGAGCTAGGCAGACATTTGCCATACTTCGGAGTCGCCGCACTTACAAACACAAAAAAGGCGGAGCTGCAGCTCCGCCCAAGGCCCTGATCGGGTCAGGGAGGAAACCTGAAGACATCCGGTCTGACAACGGCCCGGACCTTATCGCAGCTTCGCTGCACAAGGGGCTGATCAAGATCGGCATCAAACCCATCCGGATCACCCCAGGTTCACCATGGGAAAACGGAGACAACGAACGCTTCAACGGCAGACTACGCCGGGAAGGTCTCAACGCGGAGGGGGTCAACACTACCAGGCAGGCTCAGATTGTCACCAATCAGGGGCTCAGGCAGTACAATCATATCCGCCCGCATCAGGCACTAAACCAACCTCCACCAAGCCCCCGGACCTTATCAGGAACGGGCACATGAAATCGGGGCTGGACAATTCCATTGATATCAATCATGTGGTCTTCTAAGCGGTTGTCATTGCACTGCCGAGTGACTTGACCGCATCAGCTCGGTCAGGAGACGGCGGAATGTTGAGACCACGTTCGCATGCGGGACGGCCACGCAATTGCTCCATCCATCGCTCCAGATGAACAAACCCGTCTGTTGGCACCCGGGCCCAGCGATGGCTTCTTATCCACGACCAATTTGAAATATCAGCAATCGAAAAGTCACCGGCCAGCCATTCGCGGCCTTCAAGTCTTGTGTTCAGAACCTCATAGAGCCTGCGAGTTTCATTATGATACCGTTTGCGCGCTGCAGGAACATCTTCGGCAAAGTAGCGCTCAAACACCACTGCCTGTCCCTGCATGGGCCCAATGCCGCTCGCCTGAAACATCAGCCATTGCATAACCTCCTGACGAACCGGACCGGTCGCCGGTAGAAGCTTTCCGGTCTTTTCGGCAAGATAAAACAGGATTGCATTGGAATCGAAGATGACGAGCCTATCAGTCGCCCGGTCAACAATCACAGGTATGCGGCCGTTTGGGTTCATAGCGAGAAACTCCGGCGTGTGCTGATCTCCCGCCGCCAGATCTATGAGGTGGACTTCATAATCCAGTGCCAACTCTTCCAGTACCATGGCCGCCTTCCAGCCGTTTGGCGTCGGAGAGGTATACAGATCTATCATAACCTTGACTCCCGTTCGTTCTGAAAGAAGTATGAGAGAAATCAACATCATGTCCAGCAATAGAGGAACGGGCTTGTGAAAAAGGCAGATTGGTATTTCGACTTCATATCCCCGTTCGCCTATCTGCAATTTGCCAGATTCGGGGAATTCGCCGGCAAACTCGACATCGCGATTAAGCCGGTTGTCTTTGGCGTGTTGTTGAAACATTGGGGTCAGCTGGGGCCAGCTGAAATTCCCGGCAAACGGCGCTTCGTTTATCGCTTCTTCAAATGGCAGGCTGACAAGATCGGAGCCCCATTCGTTATGCCACCATCACATCCGTTTAATCCGCTGCCGGCCTTGCGGCTTTGCATGACGCAAGGGGCGACTCCAGAGGTCACCGGCAAAATCTGGAACATGATTTTTGGAGAGGGCGCCCAGCCCGACACACCGGAGGGCATCACTGCAATCGCGGAAGCATTGGGTCTGGATGAGCCGGACGCTGCAATAACGAACGAAGCTGCGAAGGCAGCATTGCGCCAGAACACGGACGAAGCCATTGCAGCAGACGTCTTCGGCGTTCCCACATTCGTAATTGACGGACAACTGTTCTGGGGTGAGGACGCAACAGAGATGATACTTGACTATGTGGAAAATCCCGAGCTGTTTGAAAGTTCCGAAATGAAACAGATCTCCGAGATGCCCATGGGCGTGGTGCGGAAATAAAACGTCAAACTCAATCCGCCAGCATATCTCCGCGCACGGCGGCTTCGCGTTCCAGATGGATAGGCAACACCCGGCCATAGAGTTGGCGGCAACGCTCGACCCGCGCCACCATACCCGGCTCATCCGCATATGAGAAAATTCCCACATACCTGGTTTTGGCGCCCTCAACCGCCGTCACACGGTGAAGCGCATAACGGCCGCGGAAAATCTGCAGGTCGCCGTCGCCAAGCGTCAATGATTTGACCGGCGTCCGGTCGCCATCAAGAACGGCCTGAACACCTGACACATTCTCATCATCTGTGCTGCGCAAGGACGGGCAATACTCGAATGCACCGCCCGCCTCGCCGCTCTGAATGGAAAGCGTCACCGTGTAATTGTTGGTATCGAAATGCCACGGAAACCCTCCGCCTTCTTCCACCACATTAATAATCACATCGGCCAAGGGGTCCGCATACCGGTAGAATCTATCCGCAGGTTCTTCCAGCGCGTCCCTAATAAAGGGCATGAAAGCTGGCCACTTATAGATAGCTCTGAGCGGCGAATCCAAACCGAAATTGTCGGCTGGCACAAAGGCATTGGAACGCTTGAAGAAACGCCGGCGCGGATGTGACGCCGGCAATGTTCCATCGTCGGCGGAAAAATACACATTGGTGTCATTGTACGAACGATGGGCATGGGCCGCCACACGATCAGCCTCTGCGATCAACCATTCGACAGCGTCTTTCCTGACAAACCCCGGGAGCACCACACAGCCATCGTTCCGCAGACTGGTTCGGCAATCCTCAAGAAGCATCCGGCAGACCGCACTTCCCGAGGTTGCTAAGGGATATCGTTCCAGATCGACAATTTGCTCAGGGTCTGGGAGGTCTGTTGTCATAGCTTCGATGCGCCATAGCCAAACTGCTTCAACGGAACCTGCCGCCGGAACCGCACGATAACAAGTGAAAACAATTCACAATTAGACAACCTGAAGGCTTGCTCCGGCGGTTGCCTCTGGGTAATTTGCCACGTTTTGCGGGGCTGGCATTTCATTATTCTACGAAAACCACAATTGGGGGCACGTCAGCGGCAATGGGCAACAGAAAACTGAAACTTGGGGCGGGCATAGCGTCCTTTGCCATGTTCCTGGTGATGCTCGCGAGCATCATGATCGTCGCCTACAACTATGTTCAGGGCACAAAGCTCGCCCGCGAGCGTACCAAGAGTTATGTGGAGACAGTCCTCCTGCACAGAACGACAGGTCCAGGCTCTCATTGCACCGATCGCTCCGACGCTGAATAGCATCGTCACATTGACAAAACATACAGATTTGCGGATCAGTTATCGTCGGCAATGTGGGTTCGTCCGAGCGGATTAATTACACAGTCATGGGAGCGGCAGCCAACCTCGCTTCCCGACCTGAAGGTCTGAACAAGTTCTTTGGCACCCAGTTGATTGCCCGGAGACGGTTGTAGAGACGGCAGGACCGGAATTCCTTTGGCGGCCAATCGGACGCGTGATGTCGAAAGGTGTGATCAATCCAATCCCGATTTACGAATTGGTGGGCCTGAAAGAGAGCATCAAGGGGCTAAAGAATGTTCATCCGCAGTCCGAAGCAGACATCACCGCAGTCCGGCTGTGGCAGGAGGCGTTTGATGCATATCTTGCGCGAGACTGGACCAATGCGAAGTCCCTCATGTCCAGGTACCGGCGTACAAACAAACTAGATCTCGTTGCCCCGTTCTATCTGAAACGCATCGCAGATTACGTGAAACCTCCGCCAAGTCAGGATTGGAGCGGCGTGGAGGTATTTGAAAGCAAATGATGCGCTGCCGTTTGCAGCAGCGTCACCAGTAAGATTGCGACCGAAACCTTGCAAGATAACGGGTGTTTGCCGCAGCACTTTGGTTCATACTGGTGCGCACCGTTCGATGGTTGTATGAACCTGAAGGAACCCTAGGATGCTCAAGTTTCCAATTGCAGCCCTCACGACTTTGATGCTGTTGCCATTCTACAATGACATTTCTGCAAAAGAAGCAAAGTCCAGCATTTACGAACGTTTCGTCTTCAAGAAATGCCCCATCATTGAGCAGGGAGAACGGGACTCAACCCATCGCTGCAAGATGAAGAAGGGGGCCGGATCTTGTCTTCGTCTATCACGAGCATGGAATTATCACCTATCTTGAGCCTGTCTATTCTGAGGACAAATACGAAAAAGACGGCTTCTTCCGAAGGGCCGATTCCGGACATTTCGGAGAATTCTTTACCAACGAGAAGGGGCAAACCACAATCGAATGGCGCGTCAGGCAGGTCAAAGGCAAATGGAGGTCATTTGCTGCGATCTTCAGGACAACTATGGGACCTCTGACAATCCAGGGCAGCAGCTGGACGTAATCAGTTTCGATCAGGATTACACCTGCCTGGCAGGCTATGTTGAAAAATCAGAGAAAAATCACAACGCTCGCGCACGCGAACTGGCGAACAATGCGCTTGAGACATCAGTCTGTGCAGAAAAAGCAAAAGAATGGAACCTTTCTCAAATCGGGTGGACTGATAAAGCAATTGAAGATGCTCAAAAGCAGGGCGCAGAGCGTTGGATCGGCAGCATAGAAGCAGCGGTAAGGACTTACGAAATTGCAACAAGGTACTTTACGAAGACCGGTGAGGGCTCCAGGCGATCGGACATGCAGAAACATCTGAACATTGCACGTCAACTGCTCGCGGAAGCAAAAGACAAACAATAAAACTAAAGAAAAAACCCCGGAAATCAAAATTTCCGGGGTTTTTTGTAGCCCTTTGAAACACCGCTTTGGAGTTTGAGCTCTTTAGGCGGACTCTCTCAAGTCCTCGGCCCCTTCAAACGGATCGCGCAGGACGTAGCCCCTTCCCCACACGGTTTCGATATGATGGTTCCCGCCAGTCGCAGCTGCCAGTTTCTTGCGCAGCTTACAGATAAAGACGTCGATAATCTTGAGTTCCGGCTCATCCATGCCGCCATAGAGATGGTTGAGAAACATCTCCTTGGTGAGCGTCGTTCCCTTACGCAGGGAGAGCAACTCGAGCATTTGGTATTCCTTGCCGGTAAGATGTACCCGCTGGCCATCGACTTCAACAGTTTTGGTGTCGAGATTGACCTTCAAATCGCCGGTAGAGATGACCGACTGAGCGTGCCCCTTGGACCGGCGCACCACTGCCTGGATACGTGCGACCAGCTCATCCTTGTGGAACGGCTTGGTCATGTAGTCATCGGCTCCGAAGCCAAGGCCACGTACCTTGTCTTCAATGCCTGCCAGACCTGAAAGAATCAGAATTGGTGTGCCAATCTTCGACACTCTCAACGACTTGAGCACATCATAACCGCTCATGTCCGGAAGGTTAATGTCGAGCAGGATGATGTCGTAATCGTAAAGCTTACCGAGATCGACACCTTCCTCCCCCAAGTCGGTTGTGTAGACATTAAAGCCTTCCGACTTCAGCATCAACTCAATACTCTGAGCTGTAGCGGTATCGTCCTCAATCAAAAGAACTCTCATGTGTATTTCCCTCTACCTCAAGCCCCTAGGAGGCCGTTAGAAAGCCGGACGGGAACACAATCCGGCCCATTTAGTGTGCCAACGGTTAATTCCGATGGTTAACTTACGTGGCAATTGGTTAACAAAACCTAATTTTCTCAATGTTAATATGTAGTTCTGAACCACTTTGAAGAGATAAGCTGAGCAACCGTGAACAACTAACCGGGGAAAAATTAGCCCCTAAACCCGCAGAAATCCTGCATATTCACTCCCGGCTTCAGAAAACTCTGTCACAGTTTACTAGCCCTTAAAGCCTTCATGCGCATTATCGCAATCGTGAAGCAGTCGCCTTCACCAAGTAGTTGATTCGGAGGGGAGTGTGAAGGCGCATCCGCCCTATCTAGCCGGATCAACAAGTTAGTAATGTTAGTTGAGTGAGTAAGCAGGGGCTAAATTTATGCGTTCACGCGATACCCTTATCCGCCTCCAACAGTTCAAGGTGGAAGAAAAGCAACGCGACGTTCATGACATTGAAAGCATGATCGCCGATTTTGCGAAAAAAGAATCTGATTTGATGGCAATGATCGCCCATGAAGAAGAGCGCTCCGGCGTATCTGATCCCGCTCATTTCAGTTACCCCACAACGGCAAAGGCCTCACGCGGTCGCCGGGAAAATCTATTGAAATCGATCGAAGAGCTTCGTGTTCAGTTGGCAATTGCAGAAGGTGCGGCCAAAGAGGAAGAGTCCGAGCTGCGCAAGCTGGAACTGCTCCACGAAAAGGATGTGGGCATTAAACCAGCGGGCAAGCCCGACATGGAATCGATGATCATCGAACCCGTGATGATTGGGCGTTAGGCGCACCAGATCTCGCATTCGAGAATCAAAAGTTCATCCCGGGCGAGCTGTAGATCACAGCATTCACCCGGCTTGATGTAATTTCAGGTCAATCCGCAGCCGCAAATTCGTTCGACTGAGCAAACCGAATTTGCAGGTTTTTTGCATCGCTCGGTGGCGACGCCAGTCTGCTGGTGAACTTTACTGCACCAGGAAAGAGAGATGTAACTTGGTTCGGAAAGGCCACCATCGGCGCAGCAAGCAGCGCAAGACACCCGGCCAGCATGGCCCAGCCTCTCATTGTCTTTGATCGCTCTGCACGATTGCGCTCAAAAGCCAGGTTAGCGCACTCTGGGACGCGCGTGCGAGCCGCGCCGCTTCATTCTTGACGTCAATATCCTCAAGTACCGGCTCTTCAAACGGAACCGCACTCTCGGCCTCCATTGCTGGTTCGTGGATGGGTTTTGGTTCGACTAATGCCTCGAATTCAACTGCAGGTTCCTCACTGGCGGTTTTCGAACTTACCTCAATAAACACATCAAACACATCTTCTGATGGCTTGAACGCCCCGATATCAGGGACAGTCCGAATGAAAGCCGCCATCTCGTGCCACAGCTGGCGCACTGCACCAGACGCCCTTCAGCGCCAATGGTACCTGGCGGCAGTTCATAGGTTGTTGCACAGTCCGGACAGGTGATTATCATCCGCTACGCCTTTACAAGTGATTCGAAATGCGGCCAGCCCATTCCAAAACGCGCCGTCGAACCTGAACTTCACTTAGCGCGAAACAGGGTTAAGGCGCGGTTAAGGCGGCGTATGGAAATAGCACGTGGCCGATTTTTGCAAACTTGAGGAGAGACCGTTGGTCAGGTTCGAAAATGTAGGATTACGCTACGGGCTGGGACCGGAGGTTCTTCGGGACATGAGCTTTCATCTCAAGCCCGGATCGTTTCACTTTCTGACCGGTCCTTCCGGTGCGGGCAAGACCTCCTTACTGAGACTGATGCTGCTGTCCCTCAAGCCAAGCCGGGGCAGCGCCCAGATTTTCGGCCAGGACCTGGCAGCGCTGGCGCGCTCCAAAATGCCCCAGATGCGGCGGAGAATTGGAGTGGTCTTTCAGGATTTCCGTCTTCTTGATCATTTGACGACTTTTGAGAACGTGGCCCTGCCCTTACGCGTGCAGAAGAAAAGACCAGCGGTCTATCGCGATGATGTCATGGAGTTGATCGAGTGGGTCGGGCTAGGCGAAAGAGCTGATTCATATCCGCCTGTACTGTCAGGTGGTGAGAAGCAGCGGGCCGCGATAGCACGTGCCGTCATCAGCAAACCCGACCTTCTGCTTGCCGACGAACCAACCGGTAATGTAGACGCAACCCTGGCGGAACGACTGCTCAAACTCTTTGTCGAGCTCAACAAGATTGGAACAACTGTCGTCCTGGCGACCCATGACCGCCATCTTCTTGGACAATATCCAACGGCGCCACGGCTCGAGATTGAAGGCGGAGAGCTTACCGTCACGCGCGGCAAATAGACGATGGAACTCCCCCGCCCGCCACAAACCGCCTCAACCAAATACAAGGGGCGCATTTTCAATCAGATATTGCCGGACACGGGTTTATCCGGCCGGGCGCTGACCGCCTCCATGAGTATCATGTGCTATCTCGCCTGTCTGGCGCTCGGCACACTTATCATTGTCTCAAAATCGGTAAACCTGTGGTCTTCAAATATTGCCAGTGAAGTGACAGTGCAGATAAGACCCGCAGATGGGATTAAGATCGAAACTGCAATTGAAACCGCTGTGCAGCTCTTAAGAGCAACGCCAGGTGTCACCTCCACAACCGTACTCGACAAATCAGATGCAACAGAACTGCTCGAACCCTGGCTTGGCAAGGGCAAAGTTCTGGAAGAACTGCCAATCCCAAGACTGATTTCGGTGGGCATAGATGCCGAAAATCCGCCGGATTATGATGAATTGGCAAACGACATCTCGACCGGAGTGCCCGGAGGCAATCTCGATACGCACCGCCAATGGCAAGCCCAGATCACACGAACTGCCGGAACATTCACACTCGCGGCCTACGGCATACTCATGCTCGTCTCAATTGCCGCAATTGCGCTGGTCGTGTTTGCAACCCGCGCTGCCATGGAAGCCAACAGAGATACTATCCAGGTTCTTCATCTTGCGGGGTCTGAGGACAATTTCATCGCCTTCGAGGTCCAAAGACACTTTCTAAAGATGGGGGTACGCGCAGGCCTTATCGGGATGATCGGGGGCCTCGCCAGCTTCGCTGCACTGGCCTTCGCGAGCAAGGCCGATCAAACCGCTGGGCTGGTCCAAGCGGGGCGGCAATTGCTCTACGGACCATTGGCGTTCACATTAGAGAATTATGCCGTTTTGGTTCTTGTGCCAATCGTCGCCACACTTATCTCTGTCATGACGGCAAGACTTGCAGTCGTCACAATGCTGCGCAGGGTGCTGTAGCTTGCTGGCACACCCGGTAGGAAATTGCTTGCCCTGATGTCCATTGCCGCTGGACAAACTCCTGCCGTTTGTACTCAATAGAAGCAGGGCAGAACCTTGTTTATTGTCGGCAAGATCGGACTGAGATGGACGAAACCACTTCCAGCAGTGGAACGAGCCCACACAAACCCAGTTTCGCACGATGGACCGTGGTTGGAATTGCAGTGGCGTGCGTGTTCCTGGTTGTGGGCTTTTACCGGTTTGCCAACGCTTTCGACAGGGCTCAAGGGGCAGGCGACCGCATAGCAGACGCGATTGTCGTCCTTACGGGTGGGACCGCACGGGTCGAAACAGGACTGCAGCTGCTCGCCAAACAGCGTGGCAAACGATTGCTGATCAGCGGCGTGAACCCGGCCACAACAGTCAAACAGATTATAAAGGCTACTAAAGCTCCGAAACGGTTGTTTACCTGCTGCGTTGACCTGGATCGCGCAGCTCAGAACACCGAAGGCAATGCTCTTGAAGCGGCCCGCTGGGCAAGCAAGCATGGCTTCGATAGCCTGATTTTGGTCACTTCCGCCTATCACATGCCTCGAAGCCTGGTTGAATTTGGCAACGCGTTGCCCGGAACCAAGTTGATTCCTCATGTGGTGCGTCGAACGGACCAGCAATGGTGGCGCAATCCCAAGACGTTTGGGTTGTTTACCCTAGAATATTCCAAATACCTTCTTGCCTGGGCCCGGATCGGTGTCTTTCCCGGTGAGGCAGCAAGCCAGCTCGCCAATGCCAACGGAACGACCTGAACACCAAGCGAGGCCTCGCACTAAACTGAGTTTACCATAAGTTAGTCTGCCTCGTTCTTTTATGGACTGAAACGAGAACATTTGTTATGATATAAACTTGCCTTCATGTGCTGCGTGTAGATCAGATGTCCCGACCCATCATCAACCTAAAGACCTGCCCACAATTTCCCATGACATTTGGGAGATGAAATATCGTTTTGAGGGTTCAAGCGAATTGCCTGGCGATGAAACTGTTGAACAGAGCTGGCAAAGGGTGGCCCGCGCGCTGGCCGCGGCCGAACCTGAAGCACAAAGGGCCGATTGGACAAACAGGTTTTACACGACATTGAGCGGGTATCGTTTTCTCCCGGCTGGCCGCATTCTTGCCGGTACGGGAACAGGTCGAAGCAAAGTCACGCTCTTCAATTGCTTCGTTATGGGCACGCTCGAAGATGACATGTCGGGGATTTTCACCGGCCTCAAAGAAGCAGCTCTGACCATGCAGCAGGGCGGCGGTATCGGGCATGATTTTTCCACACTACGCCCCAAAGGAGCGCCTGTGCGTGGCGTGGGCGCAGATGCGTCAGGCCCTCTAAGCTTCATGGATGTCTGGGATGCCATGTGTCGGACCATCATGTCAGCCGGTTCCAGGCGTGGGGCCATGATGGCGACCATGCGCTGCGATCATCCTGATATTGAGGAATTCATCTCCGCCAAACAACAATCCAGCCGGCTTTCCATGTTCAATCTGTCCATTCTGGTGACAGACAGTTTCATGGCTGCCATAAAAGCAGGTGCAGATTGGCCCCTCGTATTTGAAGGTACGGTCTTCAAAACAGTTCCCGCGCGTAAATTGTGGGACAAGATCATGCGGGCGACTTACGAGTATGCCGAGCCCGGCGTCATATTCATCAACCGCATCAACAAATCCAACAATCTTGCCTATTGCGAGACCATCCAGTGCACCAACCCATGCGGGGAGCAACCCCTACTCCCTTATGGCGCCTGCCTGTTGGGGTCCATAAACCTCGCCGCGTTGGTACAAAACGCGTTTGAGGAAAACGCCGCAATTGATGAGCAGGAACTTTCCGACCTGGTCAGCACCGCAGTGCGGATGATGGACAATGTAGTCAGCATTTCTCGCTATCCATTGGAAGAACAGCGCAAAGAGGCTGAAGCCAAAAGACGCATTGGTCTCGGCCTCACCGGTCTGGCCGACGCGCTAATCATGTGCGGCCTGAAATACGGGTCAGACGAAGCAGCACGGCAGGCGAAAGCCTGGATGAAATCCATTGAGCGTGCGGCCTACTTGGCAAGCGCTGATCTTGCGAAGGAAAAGGGCGTGTTCCCATTGTACGACGAGGAAGCTTATCTCGCCGGCCAACATATTGCGGGGCTCGACGCCGACGTGCGCAAAGCCATCAAATCAAACGGAATTCGCAACGCTCTCCTCACGTCCATCGCGCCAACTGGGACCATTTCACTTTTCGCGGGCAATGTTTCTTCCGGGATCGAGCCGGTCTTTGCCTGGAGCTATCAGCGAAAGGTTCTGGAACCCGATGGCAGCGGCCGGAAAGAGACCGCGTCTGATTTTTCGTTTCAGTTGTTCAGGGAAAAGTTTGGCGCAGAAGCCGATCTGCCATCTTACTTTGTGACTGCGCAGGATCTTGCTCCTGGAGATCACATCCGGATGCAGGCCGCCATTCAACTTCATGTGGATAGTTCCATTTCCAAGACCGTCAACGTGCCGAAGGACATTACATTCGAGGCCTTCTAGGAAGTTTATGCGCTTGGATACGAGAGCGGTTTGAAAGGCTGCACCACCTACCGCCCAAACGACATCACCGGAACTGTGTTGAGCGTCGCTGACGAACCGGTGAAAGAAGCATAAGGCTCACAATCTTCATTGCCACTCGAAGCACCAGCGCCCATCGAACATGACGATGCAGATGTGGTCTACATGAAACAGCTGCTTGAGCGTGAACAGGTGCTCCCGGGCTTTACCTACAAATTGAAATGGCCTGCTTCGGACCACGCCATTTACATCACCCTGAACGACATCGTGCAGAGTGGCCGCCGCCGCCCGTTTGAAATTTTCATCAACTCCAAGAACATGGAGCACTATGCCTGGACCGTTGCACTGACGCGGATGATTTCCGCCGTGTTCCGCCGCGGCGGTGATGTTTCCTTTGTGGTTGAAGAGCTAAAGGCCGTCTTTGATCCACGCGGTGGGCAATGGATAAAGGGCCGGTACGTGCCCAGCCTGCTCGCGGCAATTGGTGGCATTATTGAACGGCACATGATCGACACTGGTTTCCTGCAGGACCAGGATGCTGGAGAACTCGGCAACGCTGAAGCAGCCAAGCAGGTCAAAGTCGTCAACGCGGACACCGCCTCAAACTTGCGCCAATGCCCGTGTTGCGGAGACGCTGCTCTCACCTTCCAGGAAGGCTGCGAGACATGCCTGTCTTGCGGACATTCCAAATGCGGGTGAAGTGAACTGCAAAATTAACTTGCCATTAATGCTAAATGTTCTATATTTGTTCTCATGATTAAGAACATGACAAACACCCCTTCTTCTGCCTCCGAGGCGCTGACGCTCGGCGGCAGATTCCACTACTGGACCGGCCGCGGTGGCAAGCGCTACATCTTCTCTGTTTATCAGGCAGGCACCTGCCCGCCCCTGCCCGGCGCGGTCTATGTCATCGCCAAACGTGGTCTTGATGGCAATCGCTTCCCTCTGGCAATTGGCCGTTTTCCAGCCCTTTGGGAAAGCGCCAGCAGGCAAGCGGCAAAATTGCTCAAAAGTTCCGGTGGCGATGAAGTGCATGTACATCTGCTCGCCGACGACAATCAGTCGGCTGAGAAAATCGTTTGTGATCTGAAACCAGCGTTCGGTGGTGCGGTCCGATTGCGGGCGGTTGAAGACAACTCTTTTGAAGCCCCGCTTGACCGAAATCGAGACTTCTCGGAACGCCAGACAGAATCTCTTCGGGCTGGAAGGATTGGAACAGGCGGCCTAGGGATAGAACTCTAGGCGTCCAGCCGCCTCACCAGTTCTTCCAGTTTGGCATCCCGGATGCCAACCTCACGCATGTGGGCAACTGTCTTCTGCACATATTCCGGATTGGCACCTGACCGCCCCACGCCCTGCCGAATGAATTTGAGTTGCTCTTCGATCGAAAGGTTTCCCGCATATTGCTCGTGGTTGCGATCCACCATGTAACAAAGCGCCCGTACGTCGCGCGGCTCCGGCTTTAGAAGGCGCAATTTCACATAAGCTTCGCGATAAACCATCGTGACCTGCTCACGGGCACGGAGATAATCGACCGTCTCGTCCCATTTTTCAGGCACAACGCGATAGGCAGCTCCACGGCAGGCGCCCCCCTTGCCCAACCCCATAACCAGACCGGGCACTTGAGCCGTCCCTCTATGCACATAGGAATAGACACAAAGCTGCCGGTGCGCCCCGTTCAGCCGCGCCGGGCAAGCATCAATATGGGAAAACTCAGGTTTCCACATCAATGAGCCATAGCCAAAAACCCAGAACTCAGTCATCATCACTCGCGAATTTGAATATTGGTTTGTCTCACTTACAACGATGTCTTCCTCCAGAAAACCATGGCGTATGCTGTCGCCCCTGTTCACGGTCATTTTCCTGTTTGCGAGCTGGTCGGCAATCTGGTTTTTTGTCTTCACGACAGCGCAGTCCTACTCCACCGAGTGGCGGCAAAAGGCAGCAAAAAAAGGCCTTACAATCACCTGCGACGACGAGAATTGGGGCGGCTATCCGTTCCGCATTGAGGTGACCTGCGATGGCTTGAAAGTCAGCCGAAAATCCGGCGGCAAGGTCACCGCTGCATCTCTGGGCAAAGCCCATCTGGTGGCGCAAGCCTACAAACCGTGGCACATCATTCTGGAGTTTGAGCAACCTCTCAATCTGCAGCTGCCCGCTGGAGACAAAAACAGTCTCAGGCTCCAGGCGGAACACGCACCGGGCCTCGCCAGCATCGTCATTGGGGAGAAATTTCGCCCCGAAATTTCCCTCCTCCTTGAAGGCATGACCGGAAGCCTTCAGCATCAAGCCGGCGCGGCAAGTTTTCCTGTTGGGACCTTCACCGCAAAGAGCCTGAACGTGCACGGCAGACAGGAACAACAATCCACCCCAAGCCGAACGGCGATTGGCATTGCCGCCACGGCCGAAGCTTTCAAGTTTGATGGTACGGTTCGCGACCCGATTGACTCAGGTCCCATCAAACTCGACGCGATGGCATTCAACGGGACATTTGAAGGTTTGCCCGTGAAGTGGCCAAAAGGATTCAAACAGATCTTGCGGGCATGGGCAGCCAACAACGGTTCAGTCAGGATCAGACAGCTGGATGTTCGCAAGGAGAAAGTAGAGGCTCAAACCAGCGGCAAAATCACTTCGGACAAGCTCGGTATCCTAAATGGCAAGATCAAGGCCAAAGTGTTCAACCTAGACCATGTTCTCGATCAGCTCGCAGACAAGGGAACCTTAAGCGCAAATGACGCCAAGGTTGCCAAAGGCATGTTCAAGATCCTGTCCGGCAACAGCCCCAACGGAGAGATCAAAACCGACTTTCTCCTGAAAAATAGCAAGCTCTACTTCGGACCGTTCAAGTTGCTGAAGTTTGATCCACTCGTCGGCAACTAAGAACCGGTTCGCCCCAGATCTAGCCGTCTCTTCCATAAGCTATGCCAGAATCACGATATGATCTGGCACAGGTTTGGCAACGCTGAGCTCAAATATCCGCTCAGCCGTCTGTCACGCCCCAGTCTTGAGAAACTCACCAAGCGCGGCAACCGTCTCCCGGCAAGCTTCTTCACTTCCAATCGTCATGCGCATGGCGTCCGGCAGCTTGTAGTTGCCAACCTGCCGCATCACGATTCCCCGATCCAGCAAGAATGCATCCGCATTGGCCGCACTCAGATGCTCAACCTCGAGAAAGTGGATAAGAATGAAATTGCCCACGCTAGGCGTGACCTCCAACCCCAAAGCCCTGAGCTCATCGCTCACCCAGGGCAACCATTTGTCATTGTGATCAATTGCCGCTTCGGTAAACTCCACGTCCTGGATGGCCGCAGCACCGGCCGCTATGGCAGGTGCATTGACATTAAAGGGACCCCGGATCCGGTTCAGTGTGTCGGCCACTCCCGGCGGACAATAGGCCCAGCCGAGCCGCAGGCCTGCGAGCCCATAGATTTTCGAAAACGTGCGGGTCATCACCACATTGTCAGCCGTGGCTACGAGTTCGATCCCAGACTCGTAATCGTTCTTTCTCACATACTCCGCATAGGCCGCGTCGAGAACCAGCAAACAGTTTTCCGGCATCGCGGCGTGCAACCGCTTGACTTCGCTGAAAGGAATATAGGTTCCGGTCGGATTGTTGGGATTTGCCAGAAACACCAACCTTGTCTTGTCGCTGAGACCCGCAATCATCGCGTCCACATCGACCGTGTAGTCGACCTCATCCGCGATTACCGGCGTTGCCCCATTCGCACGAATGGCAATGTCGTAAACGAGAAACCCATGCTTGGAATAGAGCCCTTCATCTCCCGGGCCGAGATAAGCCTGTGCAAGCAAGGAAAGAAGCTCATCCGAACCGGTGCCGCAGACAATACGCTCAGGATTCAAGCCGTAATGGGCAGCCACAGCGTCGCGCAAATCATTGGCGCCGCCATCTGGGTAAAGCTCAAGATTGGTGCCCGCCGCGCGATACGCCTCAATCGCACGCAGGCTCGGCCCGAGCGGCGTCTCGTTTGACGACAGCTTGTGGGTTTTTCCGCCGCTGGAGGATTTGCTCCGCCCCAGAACGTAAGCATGAATGGAGTCAATTCCGGGTTGCGCCCTGGGGCCTCTTGCCTCGGCCATCTTGAACCTCATCAAAGAATGTGAAACCTCGCTGAGCAACGGCCAGTAAGGTGGACTCTTCATAGCGCCGCAATATCCCCTTGGCAAAGAAAACATTGACACTCCCACACAGCGCCATCTAGCTAGCGTTCCTTCACCGACGGCATTAAACTAAACGCAGTCTGATAAACGGTTAGCGCACAAGATGGCGACCAAGACGAAAACACCAAGCAAAGCCAAAATCCAAAAAAGCCCCGCTCTGTTGGACGCGGATAATTTGCCGTGCGAATATGCCCACTTCAACAAAGACAAACCGCTAAAACTGGACAGTGGCATGGAACTGTCACCGTTCACGGTGGCCTACCAAACATACGGCAAACTCAACGCCGAAAAGACGAACGCAATAATGGTCTGTCACGCGCTAACGGGCGATCAGTTCTGTGCCGGCACACATCCGATCACGGGAAAGCCCGGCTGGTGGGAGATGCTGACCGGCCCTGGCAAGCCTGTGGATACCGACAAGTACTTCATTATCTGCGCGAATGTCATCGGAGGCTGCATGGGGTCAACAGGCCCTGCATCGATCGATCCGGCAACAGGCAAAACCTATGGACACAGCCTCCCCGTCATAACCATTGCGGACATGGTGCGGGCCCAGATGATGTTGCTTGACTACCTGGAAATCCCGGATCTCTTCTGCGTCATGGGCGGCTCCATGGGTGGCATGCAGGTTCTTGATTGGGCGACAAAACATACAAATCGCGTTTTTTCAGCGATTCCGATCGCCACGGCCACAAAGCATTCAGCGCAAAACATCGCCTTCCATGAAGTCGGCCGGCAGGCCGTGCTCGCCGATCCGGACTGGCATAGTGGTGATTACGGGGAACACAAAACCATCCCCCACAAGGGCCTTGCAGTTGCGCGGATGGCCGCACACATCACTTACCTCTCAGAGGTTGCATTGCACCGGAAATTCGGACGCAATCTGCAGGACCGGGATGCCGTCACTTTCGGTTTCGACGCGGACTTCCAGGTAGAAAGTTATTTGCGATACCAAGGCTCGACATTCGTCGACCGGTTTGATGCCAACAGCTATCTCTATCTGACCCGCGCTATGGACTATTTTGACCTGGCGGCCGATTTCGGAGGATCGACAACCAATGCTTTCAAGGGAACAAAAACCCGGTATTGCATTGTATCTTTCACCTCTGACTGGCTGTTTCCAACGTCCGAAAACCGTCAAATTGTCCGCGCTTTGAATGGTGTTGCAGCGGACGTCAGCTTCGTGGAAATCGAAACAGATAAAGGCCATGACAGTTTCCTGCTCGACGTGCCGGAGTTGTTCGAGGCGGTCTCGGGCTTCCTGAATTCTGCCGCAGGTCAACGCGGTTTGAAGGATTGACGCATCATGAGCAATCTGTCTGAAATCACCCCGAAACCACCGCGTGACCGCAGCGATTTTCTCCTCATTTGTGATCTGGTCGAACCCGGTGCCAAAGTGCTCGATGTTGGCTGCAACGATGGTGAATTGTTAAAGCTGTTGTCTGATCAAAAGAATGTTGCCGCGCGCGGCATTGAGATCAGCCAGGCCGGTGTCAATCTCTGTGTGACCAAGGGCTTGTCGGTTGTTCAAGGTGATGCGGACACTGATCTTGAAACCTATCCTGATGATGGTTTTGACTACGTCATCATGAGCCAGACGATTCAGGCGACGGACCGGCCAAAGGTTGTCCTGCAGGAAATGCTGCGCATCGGAAAACAGGTTATCGTCTCCTTCCCAAATTTCGCGCATTGGCTCGTGCGCTATCAGATTGGCGTAAAAGGGCACATGCCGCGCAGCGAGAACCTACCTGCACCTTGGTATGAAACCCCAAACATTCATTTTTGCTCGATCAAGGATTTTGAGAATCTGGTGGCCGAAATCGGTGCCAAAGTTGAGAAGCAAATCGGTTTCGATCGAACTGGCCGTCAGTTAAGCGGGCCAGGCACAGGTTTCATGGCCAATCTGCGGGCAGAACGGGCGATGTTTCTTTTGTCGAAATAGACGATCTGGCGGCCCCCGGCGCACGCGCCAGTTCGGGAACCAGCTGCCTTTGTTGACGGTCTTTGACGGCGGCAAAGACCTGTTTCTGGGCATCGACAATGATGACTCCGGACATCATAAGGCCACTAGCTAGGCCGATTCTCTCCCAGGCAGCTGCAGACCTCATAATGAATCCACGTTCGATTGGCGGCACGAAGAGAGCATGGGCCCAGCCCCCCGGCGTAAACATGGCATCACGCAAAAGCTGAGTTAGCTGGCTTCGCGAGAATGGCCGGCCATGACCAAAGGGGGTTGAATCCAGCCTTGCCCACATCCCGCGTCTGTTGGGCACCACAAATATACAATGACCCTGCGGACTCATGACACGCCAGAGCTCCCGCAACATTGCCCGTCTGCTTTCCGTCAGTTCCAGGCTGTGAACCACCAGCGCCAGGTCAATCGAGCTGTCCTCAACGGGAAGCTCGGTTTCATCGGCCAAGCAAGTGGCATTGCGATCTGAGGGCGGCCAGTGCGTCACACCCTGCCACGCCGGCATAAAACCAACAATGCGCTCAGCGCCTTCCCGCCACACATCGAGATAGGGCACAGCGTAGCCGATCCCCAGAATATTGAGCCCCTTGTGCTTGCTCACCCGCGCGCGAATCCGGTGCGTGATCAGCCGTCTGGCCATGTGGCCAAGCGGGCGCGAATAAAAATCCTTGAGATCAACAACATCCATGCCGGCACTCTAGCACAGGAGATCAATGTCGCGTGTGCAACAATTCTTACTGTTCAGAGCCTCGTTCCTGCGTCGGGCTGCGGTTGAAACGCTCACGGTACCGTTTGGTCAGATGCGACGGAGAAGAAAAGCCTGTCATAGCCGCAATGTCAGCAACAGGCAGAGTCGTCTGAAGGAGCAGCAACCGCGCACGTTCCAGACGCAATCCGGCGTAATACCGGTTTGGCGGCATGCCCACATTACGTTCAAAGTTCCGCTCAAGCTGGCGCGTTGAGATTCCAATCATTGACGCGAGTTCAGACGTGGGAAGCGGGGTTTCAATATTCCGTTCCATGGTCTCCGTCGCTGCAAGCAACAATTGCGACTTCGACGCAAAAATCCGTTTCATCGTCATTTTCTGCCGATCAAACCCATCCCGGACTCGGTCGTGCTGAAACTGCTGGGAAATTTCCAATGCGAGTCCCGCCCCATGATCACGTGCAATGAGATTGAGGACTAGGTCCAACGCGGCTGTCCCGCCCGAACAGGTGTAACGGTTCCGGTCAATTTCAAAAATATTCTCGGTGAGCTCGATTTGCGAAAATTTCTCGCAAAACGCCGGGGCAATCTCATAGTGAATGGTACAGCTGAACCCTTCCATGAGGCCCGCTTCGGCCAGATTATACGCACCGGAACTTATGGCACCAATTGCGCCCCCTTTCCTCTCCACACCACGTAGCCAGGCCAGAGCACTTTTTTCCCATTGCAATGAGTAGTCAGACCCACTGCAAACGAAGACGACATCCAATGAGGGTTCTTCCCCCATGTCCAGATCCGGTCTGACTTCTATCCCGCTGCTTGCTTGCACGGGCTTGTTTTCAGGTGTGAAAATAAACCACTCGTAGAGCTGTTTGCCGCGCAATCGGTTTGCAGCCCTAAGGGGCTCAAGCGCGGAAGAAAAGGCAAGCAAAGGAAATTTCGGCACGATCAGGAAACCGTATCGCCGGATACGTTCGCTTGAGCCTCCATCGACTTCCTGGTCTTCAGTATGTAGCACAGCCATTAACTCGTGTAGAAAGCGCTTTTGTCGCCCCAAATTCCCAACCATTATTGAACCAATTTTCACCATTGGTCCACAATTGGTCTAAATTGGTTTGTTTTTGGGCTTGAGTTCACCATCTTATTGTCCAATAATAACGTCTGCGCCGGGTGATCCGATCTGCCCAGAACCCATTCAGGGCAACTTTACGGTCTCCGGCACCACTGAACCAGCCCAAATTTTGAGGGCACAGGGAGGAAACTGAATGCTCAAGAAATTCATGATGACAACCGCCGCTGCAGTCTTTGCAGCCGGCATGGCCGTATCCGGCCCAGCGTTAGCCGACATTCCTGAATCAGAAGATCCAATCATCATCGTACAAAACAACTGGACCAGCCAGCTTGTTCTTTCCACGGTGGTTGGCAAAGTACTTGAAGGTATGGGTTACAACGTGGAATACGCCCCGTCGGATTCCCAGTTGCAGTTCAAAGCCATCGCTGATGGCGACATGCACTTCCAGATTGAAGCTTGGGAAGGCTCCATGAAAGGCGCCTTTGAAAAAGCGCGCGACGAAGACGGAATGGTCGATGCCGGTACACATGATGCGGCAACCCGCGAAGAATGGTGGGTTCCTGCTTATGTAGCAGAAAAGTGCCCAGGCCTGCCGGACTGGAAAGCTCTAAATAAATGCGCCAGCATCTTCGCAGTTGCTGAAACGGCTCCAAAAGGCCGCTTTGTTGGCCCGCCTGCTGACTGGGGCAAGAACTATGCTGAGCGTGTTAAAGCGCTGAAAATGGACTTCGTTGCAATCAATGTTGGTCAGGCTGCAACCCTCTGGGCCGAGCTTGATGCCGCTGTTGCAAAGAAAGAGCCGGTTGTTCTGTTTAACTGGACACCGAACTTCATCGAAGCCAAGCACAAAGGCCTGTTCATCGACTTCCCTGATCCGGAAGGTGACAAATGTGCCAAGGATCCGTCCTGGGGTATCAACCCGGACATGGTCAACGACTGTGGCGCACCTCGCTCTGGCTGGCTGAAGAAAGCTGCCTGGAAAGGCATTGCCGAAACGTGGCCCGCAGCTTGGAAGGTTCTGCAGAACATCAACTTCAACAACGCTCAGATCGCTACGGCCTCTCTATTGGTCGACGTTGATGGCATGACCACAGAGGCAGCTGCCGATAAGTGGATCGCTGACAACACTGACTTGATCGCGAGCTGGAAGAAATAAGTATTCGATTTTGACTGAAGTTTGAGTCGAAGAAAGCCGGGCGCAACCTCTAGGGTTGCGCCCGGTTTTTGTTTACCTGCCCTTCGATCAATGCAATCTTGAAGGGCTGAAGAATTCCGCATCAAATGGAATACAGTTAGGGAGTTGAAGGGGAGGCTATGTCAGGCGACGTCCAAATTTCTTGCCGCAACATTTGGAAAGTGTTCGGTGAAGATCCTAAAGGGTTTATGGCCAAGCATGCCGGCAATCCCTCTGCCGAAGCCCTGAAAGAAGAAGGCTATATTGGCGCCGTTCAGGATGTTTCCTTCGACGTTCACGCCGGGGAAATTCTCATTATCATGGGTCTGTCAGGCTCGGGTAAGTCTACCGTCATCCGCTGCATTACGCGCCTCAACGATCCAACCACTGGTTCGATCATGTTTGAAGGCAGCGATCTGTTGGCAGCCGATGACAAGGAAATGATCGAAATCCGTCGCCACAAGATGGGTATGGTGTTTCAGAATTTCGGCCTGCTGCCCCATCGTGACGTTTTGTCAAACGTGGCCTTTCCGCTTGAGGTGCAAGGTATCAAGCCTGCAGAGCGCCTCGCCAAAGCACAAGAGATGGTCGACCTTGTGGGCCTTGGCGGCCGCGAGAATTATTTCCCGCGTGAACTGTCAGGTGGTCAGCAACAACGCGTTGGCATCGCCCGCTCACTTGCGGTTGAACCAGACGTCTGGTTTCTGGACGAACCGTTTTCTGCCCTGGATCCGCTGATCCGTGCCGAAATGCAGGATGAATTCATTCGCTTGCAGCAAATGCTGAAAAAGACGATCGTTTTCATCACCCACGATTTTGAAGAGGCGACGAAACTAGCAGACCGCATCGGCATCATGAAAGATGGCCGTATAGTGCAGTTGTCAACACCGGAAGAGATGGTTTTGCATCCCGCTGATGACTACGTTGCCGAGTTCGCCCGTAACGCCCCGCGCGATCGGATCGTTTCCGTCGGCGCGATTATGGACACACCCACCAAAAAGGGCAAAGCGCCCACAAGTGCGATCAAGGCGAAGGCCAAAATTGGAGACGTTGCAGAGCAGGTTCTCAATTCAACCAAGCCCGTCGCCATTGTTGACGAAGAGGGTAACCTGGTAGGTCAGCTTTCGCGAGAGCGCATTACCCGCGCGCTGTTCGGGAAAGGCGACATATGACAGACGCCGTCTCAGGTCCTGCCCGGGCTACGAACAGCATCATCAACCGACTAACAGATCCAGGATCAATACTGTTTCAAATCCTGGCTGCAATCGCCATCGCGGTCGTGCTGGCGCTGGTTCTGGATTGGGCGCGGACCTGGCCTTCGGATTGGGTCATCCCGATTAAAGTGTGGATCTCCGACTTTTTCGCCTGGCTCGACAAGAAGGCAACGCTCGGACTTTTTACGGTCAAACAATTTACGCGGACCATTTCGTGGGGACTTAAACAACCATTGCTCTGGTCGGAATATCTGCTGTGGCGCGGAGCAAAGCCCGTTCAGCTCCTGCCCATAATCTGGATTGCGATTGCGACAATAGCCGGCATCGTTACCTTCCGCATGAAGGGCGCGAAAATGGCCGGAATCGTAGTTGCTGCCATTATGGCGGTTGCGGTTATCGACTCCCTGCCCATTATCCTCGCCAACCTGGCGAAGGCCATTCGCGTCAAGCCCTGGATGGAGGCAGAAGCTTTCGTCGGTATCTCGCAAATCCCTGCTTTCCTGCTGGAAAGCATCATGACCAAGTCAAAACTCAAGTACATTCCCTGGGTGGCTATTGTCCTCGGATTTGGCATATTCAGCCATTGGGTGGGTGGATGGAGATTGGCGATAACGGTCGTCCTTTGCATGGCGTACTTGGCCGTAACAGGTCTGTGGCGCGAGTCGATGAAGACCTTCTCGCTCGTCGTCGTCGCAGTGCCCTTTTCTGCGCTCCTCGGCCTTTGGTTGGGTGTGTGGGTGACCCGCTCAAAGAAAGCCGCCCAGATCATAACACCGGTGTTTGACCTGATGCAGGCAACACCACATCTGGCCTATCTCGTACCGGTTGTCGTGATGTTTGGCGCCGGTCAGGTGCCAGCCCTCATCGCAACCGTGATCTTTGCGATGCCACCGATGGCACGCTGCACAATTCTGGCGATCCAGACGGTGCCAAGCGATATAACAGAATCCGGCCGCATGAGCGGCTGCACGCCGCGCCAGCTTCTATGGAAAGTTCAGCTCCCTGCCTCCCAGCGCACGCTATTGCTGGGCTTGAACCAAGTGATTATGCAGACCCTGGCCATGGTGGTCATCTGTTCACTGGTCGGTGCACAGGGTCTCGGCCACAAACTCCTGTTCTCATTGCAACAACTCAAGCTGGGCTTTGCCACAATGCAAGGCATTGCCATCGTGCTCATGGCGGTCGTGTTGGACCGCATTACACAAGCCTACGCAAATCGCGCGGCAGACTATGTACACTTGGAGACAAAGACGTTTTGGCAACGGCATGCTCATCTGATCGCGTTCTTTGCAATGTTTACAATCGTCATTGCTGCGTCCCTCTGGTTCAAGGACCTGTCAATGCTGTCACGCAAAAACCTGCTCGTTTCAAGCCGTGATGCGCTTGAACTAGACAAGATCATTAAGGAAGTCACCTTCTTCCTGATCGATTACATCAGACCAGTACGGGATTTCATAACCGTCTACATGCTCATACCCATGCGCGATTTTTACCACTTCATTCCCTGGACCGTTACGGCCGGTGTCATCGGGGTCGTGAGTTATCGTATGGGCGGATGGAAGATGGTCGGTCTCACCGGTTCATTGCTGTTGCTCGTGATCCTCGCCGTCGGCAACTGGGAGTTTGCAGTCACCACCTTTTATTTTGTTTCGACCGCATTAATCATCTGCGTTTTGATCGGAGGGCCACTAGGTGTTTGGGCAGCCAGATCCGACCGGGTTGCCAAGGTCGTGATGTCCGGTTGCGATATCCTCCAGACGTTCCCGTCTTTCATTTATCTTCTTCCGGCCATCATGTTGTTCCGCGTCGGAGAGCTCGCGATTATCGCGGCTATCGTGCCATATGCGACAGTCCCGGCCATCAGATACACTTACCTTGGCCTTAAGCGGATCCCGCAAGTGACTCTCGAGGCAGCGACGGCCAACGGCTGCACCCCATGGCAAAAACTCTGGAAAGTGGAACTTCCGGTTGCTGTTCCTGAAATCATACTCGGCGTCAATCAGACAATCATGATGGGCCTTGCCATGACAGCCATCACCGCCCTCATTGGCGGTCAGGACCTCGGCCAGGAAATTTACCGCGCTCTGCCCACCAGTGATGCTGGCCGTGGGGTCATGGCAGGTCTTGGTATTGCCTCCATGGGCATCATCGCAGACCGGCTGATTGGCGCATGGGCTGACAAACGCAAAGCAGAACTTGGCATCGCATAAGATCAGGTTAAACGCCCCATAATTGGTCGCATTTGGTCATAATTGGCCCAAATAGGTCTTCCCCCACCGCAAGAGTCTTGTTAATTTCAATCTGTGGTGGGGTGGGGCTAAGATAAAAAGTATTTCACGCATCCTCCTGCGCAAAGGAACGCTGGCCGTGTTAACGGTTGGTGTGCCTGCTGTTTGTCCGCTTTCTGAGTGGCAACAGGGGGGAAACTAAATTTGGAAACCTGAGGGAAGGACCTAATGGAAGAGCAAATTGCCAAAATGGCAGCCGATATCGCGGCGCTAAAAGCAGCGAACGGGACCGGCAACACGATATTCACAGAGATGTACTACTACCTGACAATCCCGCTCATGGTGCTGATCCATGTGGGCTTTCTCGGGTACGAGATGGGCGCAACACGGACAAAAAACGTGTTGGCATCCGGCATCAAGAACATATTGGCTTTCGCTTTTATGGTTCCAACATTCTACTACTTCGGATGGTTCGTCTATTGGGCGTTCCCCACTGGCATCGACTTCAGTGCCGGCCCGAACGGCATTAGTGGCTGGGCTTACGCCGTAAGCGTTGCCAATCCTGCCGGCGCGGTGATGGGTCCAAACCTTGCTGACAACGCTACAGGCGTTTTCTGGGGTGCGTTCACACTCTTCGCAGCCACGACGGCTTCGATCATGTCGGGTGCTGTTATTGAGCGCATCCGGATCGTACCATTTGTCATTCTTGCGATCGTCCTCGGCTCATTTGCCTGGGTTGTGGCAGCTGCATGGGGCTGGCACGCAGATGGCTGGATGGTTCAGAAACTTGGTTATCACGACTTTGGCGCTGCTGGCCTGGTCCACGCTGTTGCTGGTTTCTTCGCACTGGGCATTCTGATCCACCTCGGACCAAGAATTGGCAAATACAATGCTGACGGTTCGGCAAATCACATTGCCGGTCACAGCATGCCGCTGACGCTGATTGGTCTGATGACCATTATCGTCGGCTTCTGGGGCTTCCTGATGGCCTGCCTGATCGTTCCAGGTGAGTCCTGGTCCTGGTCGGCAACGGAATTCACCACGATTTACGGCACACCGACAACACTGTCATCGTTGACCTTCAATATCCTGATGGCCTTTGCTGGCGGTATTATTGGCGCATGGGCGGTAACCCGCGATCCGTTCTGGATGATGTCAGGCGCACTTGGTGGTATCATTACCTGCGCACCTGGTCTTGATATCTATTGGCCTCCAATGGCTTTCGCGATTGCCATGATCGGTTGTATGATCATGCCATACGCCGCCAAGATGCTCGAAAACTGGGGCATTGATGACGCGGTTGGTGCTGTCACCGTTCACGGTACTCTAGGTATCTACGGTGTCATCGTGCTGGGCATCTTCGCTTCTGGCTATCCTGCACTGTCGGGCGACGCTGGTGTCGCAACGATCAGCTTCTTCGGCCAGTTCGTTGGCGCCATCATCATGGCTCTGATCGGTTTTGTGCCTGGATATCTGGTTGCCTGGATCTTCAAGGCGATGGGCATCCTGCGCGTTGCAGAAGCAGCAGAGCTGGCTGGCCTGGACCCGACTAAAGTTCCAAGCTCGGCCTATCCGGAAGGTATTCCGGCTTCACCGGCACCAGCCGAATAATTGTATTAGGAAAGGAAAACACAAATGGGTGCACCTTTTGACACTGGTACCTGGAACGGCGTAACGGAAGCTATCTACAACGCCGCCGGCACCGAAGCCCTCTGGCTCTTCATCTCGGCCGCGCTTTGCTGCGTCGCATTGTGGATGGGGCATCGCCACGAAACAGAGGCATACGAAAAAGCAGGAAAATAATTCTGCGTTTAGGCTAGTCAAACTGACCGGCCCTGCACAAAAAGGCCGCCGGCGCGATTCGTTCTGGCGGCCATTTTTTTGCTGGAATTTGCTCTCTGCTTAGGATGAGCCAGATTTCGCGCACAAAAAATTGCAATTACTTAAGGGACATGCCTGGCTGAGGGGATTTTGTCTGAGGCCAGTTAGCCGTAACTTGTATCTGCTGGAATGCCTGTTGTTGTCTCTCCATTCAGTTTCTTTCAACGGCAGATGAACGGTGTGGTCTGGCACACCTTTGACAGACCCCCTTTGCCACCCCCCAAAAGCCTTCCAGGCCCTTGATATGAACACCGCCTCTGGCGAATGCGTCCTTGGAACGATCGACCCTGTAATGCCCATAGCCCCAGGATCAACAAGGCCATTGTCCCCTCGCCAGCCATCGCAGGTGAGGACCCAAGCCGGATCGACCTTCCCTCCAATACTGCCTTGTAGAGTGGCTTTTTTGCAACCTGGAACGACTTCCGCGTAAACCTGACCCTCACGCGCGAAGAGGTCGAAGACGGTTGTCTTGCCAACTGCGCCCCTTCCTCACTTTCCTTTCCCCCGCCTGGCTCCAGACAAGCTTTCATCCCCTTCAACAACACCGAACATCGGGCGCTGCGCCTGGCAAGCTGTATGGAGGCGCTTGCGCAATGCCCGATAGACCCTGTTGACAGTATTGCGATCAAGGCCGCTGGGTTCGGCTGTCTGTAGAGCGGTCAGGCCGGCGGCGAAGTCGCGAACACGCGCGCGGATTTTCTTCTCTGAGATGCGGGCCCCTTTGCACTATCGATTGTTCATTTCATACCATGGCTTCATGAGAAAGAATCCCCTCAGCCAGGCATGACCCTTGTGTGATGTCAGTCTGGCCAAGGCGCCAGTTGCGAAGGATGGTTGTTTGGTGCCCACATGGGCGATTGGTGGACTACAGCTGCTTCTGTGGAAGAACACAGTGTTGCGGGTGCGGAAAGTGGTTTTGGAATGAGTGCGCGAGCGCCTTTCTGATCAGGCTTTTTGCGTTTGCTGCGGTGCAGGAAAGCTCTTTGCTGATTTGCGGAGGTTTTGGGCGGTTGCGGCGCGCAGGAATTCATCATTTGCGCCGCAGGGGCCGGGTAATCGCAATCTGCCGAGGCCGAGGAGGCGTTTGAGGTGGGCAAAGAGCCTCTCGACCTTCTTTCCGAGTTTCATCGAGATGTCGTATTGGCGGGTCTTGGCTATTTCGCGGGCGACTTGGCGAGCGACTTGGCGGGCCTCTTCATGTTCTTCACGGGTGATCTTGCGGGCCTCTGCTTTCGGGCAGCCTTTTATCTTTGATGGGCAGGCCTGACAGGTGTGCTTCAGCGCCTGATACTTCGCGACGCCCTTGCCCGTCGGACCGCGGTTCGGATCGGAACAGTTCCGGCGCAACTGCTTTAGCGCTTCGCCTTCCGGACAGAGCTATTGGTTGTTCTCAGCGTCCCATTCGAAATCAGCACAAGACCCTGTGCCATCCTTGCGACTAGCCTGGTCGAGCCCTGGGATGTGGGGTTTGATGTCGCGTCTCACCAGCCAATCCAGCCTTGGACCTGATCCCTGGGCGGCCGTCCGCAATAAGCTGCTCAGGATGGAGATCAAATTTATCCTTGACCCGGTCTGACCTTGAGCGCACGCAGCCAACCTCAGCTTGTCGGATCGATCTGCTCGCCTCAACACCGACGATCACGCTGGGGTCAGTGTCAATCAGAGAGTTCGTGGAACAGGCAAAGATTGCAGGACCTTTACGGGCTGCTGTCCACTGACTGGACGGGTCGGAATGTGATGTGAACTCAGGCTCAACAGTCGTTGCTGCCCCAAAGGCGGCATCATCCAGGACTTCCAAATATGCCTTCACCGCGCGGGGCGCCTCTCCTGGATCAATGGCGCTGCGATCCCACTCTTCCCCGGGCCTGGAGTTCTGTTTGTTGGCGTCGGCTTCAATCAAACCGCCATCCGCCGCAAAACGCTGACCGCTTGACAGACCGGCAGAAATGCACCGCGCTACGGTCATCTCGAAGAGGGGCCGCAGCAAATCACTGTCGCGGAACCTGCCATGACGGTTCCTGGAAAAAGTGCAATGATCCGGCACAGCGTCTGTCAGATCGAGACGACAGAACCAACGATACGCCAAGTTCGGATGCACCTCTTCACAAAGCCGCCGCTCTGACCGGACCCCCAGGCAATACCCGACCAGCAGCAGGCGGATCAGCACCTCGGGATCAAGTGAAGGACGACCAGTATGACTATAGAAATCCGCCAGATGCCCACGGAGGCTGCTGAGATCAACAAACCGATCTATTGAGCGCAGAAGGTGATCTTTCGGTACAGGATCCTCAAGCGAAAACTCATAAAACAGCGCAGCTTGTGCTTCTTTCTTCGGTCCTGACATCGCCATCAAACCCCTCCAGCAATACAAGAATTGAAGCAGCGATCAGCACACCAAGCAAGAAGAGTTTTTCAACAAAATTGGCCAGTAGTACACCTGCCGTTCATGAAAATGTGAACGGGCGTGAACACGCCAATTATTGAACAGAAACAGGCAGTTCCAGGAACCCCCTAAACCGCGCGCGCCCGCCACGCACCGGTTCGCCGTTCAAACCATAGTCCGGAAAACGCTGGAGAAAGCGGCTGATGGCGATCTTTCCTTCCAGCCGGGCCAAAGAGAGACCGGCACACAAGTGAGGTCCGCCCGCAAAGGCAAGGTGCTTGTTCGGTTGCCGGGAAACATCAAGCCTGTGCGGGTCTGGAAACTGTGCCGGGTCCCGATTTGCTGCGCCAATGCATAGGGTGATCAAAGCGCCCACGGGCATTTCAATGCCGCCAATCTCGATTGGTTGCAAAACGCGCCGGTTCCCGAGTTGATTTGAACTCTGATAGCGCAGGAACTCTTCTACAGCTGTATCGATGAGTTCCGGGGTATCGAGGAGGCGTTGGCGTTCCCCGGGCCACTCCAGCAAAGCATGCAAACCATTGCCAATCAGGTTTGTCGTGGTCTCGTGCCCCGCATTGAGAATGAAGATGCAGTTCTGTAGAAGTTCGACTTGGCTCAGGTGTTCCCCGTCCTGCTTCCCTTCAATAAGCCGTGTGAGCACATCAGTGGCAGGATCGCCAGGTTTCTTACGGCGATCTGCCGTCAAACCTTCCAGATATGCCACAAACTCTTCCACAGCCTGATTGCCATGCGTTTCCTGTTCATCGGTGAGCACGGGTTCCAATGCGGTCAGTATATCCAATGACCACCCCCGCAGCGGACCTCGCTCGTCCCGGGGCACGCCGAGCAGATTGCCGATGATCTCGATCGGGATCGCGGATGCAAAGTCCTCTATGAGATCAACGCTGCCTTTGTCTTCCAGATTGTCCAGGAGATGATTGACGAGTGTTACAAGCCCAGGCTCCATATGTGCAATTGCCCGCGGAGACAGGGCGCCAACGATCAATTTGCGCACCCTGGTGTGCAGGGGTGGGTCGCTGAAAACGAGGCTTGTTGTGTGATGCTCAAACAGCGGGCTGTCACCGTATTTTGGTTTGAACTCAATCTTCTTGTCAGAGCTGAACGTGGTTGCATCCCGATAAATGCGGTTGAGATCATCGTACCGCGTGAGAAACCAGGTTCCGTCCGGGCACAGGTGAACCGGGTCGTGTTCCAGGAGTGCGCTGTAAATCGAGAACGGGTTTTCGTAAAAATCCGGTCCGAGATTCCGCGGATCAAACGTAGCGGCAACTTCCGCTGCTTCTTTTGGAGACCAACCGGGATCGGGCGCCGGGGCCGGCAGCGATTTATTGTTCCTGGTTTCGGTCATCTCGCGCGGCTCTGTTACCTTCGTCTTTCTACTGTCACCAATTTGCATCTGGCCGACATCAGTTCCAGCACTCAAGTCTGAAAATTTATTTTAAATATAAAATTTCTAGACTTGAAGAATTTTCCACCCTGTGCAAGTTTTGTGTTCTCTCAAGTTGCAAGGTCTTTGCACTTGCAGCAGTCCTGTGAGATTAGTCTGCGCTTGATGAGTCGTGGAGGGAGCAAGCGGAATGCTGGGTGATCGGATTGAACATCGCTGGATCAAGGCCTTTGCAAACGCGCTTGCCATGAGCGCGATCGGGGACGGAGACGAGGTTGCGATCCTCTCTGAAACCCAATCGCGCGAACTCAATGTGCATCTTGCCGAACTGGCGTTGATGAAACTCGGAGCAAAGCCGGTGCACGTGACCGCGATGACACCGTCTCAAACTGCACCTGTTCCGATCCGCTCAACCGGCGCCTGTCAGGCGATCAAGGGGCATGGCGGTATTCTGGCTGCTTTGAAGGCGTGCCCAGTGGTGGTTGATGTCACTGTTGAAGGCCTGATGCATGCGCCGGAGCTTCCGGAAATTCTGAAATCCGGTGCACGGGTTGTGACCATATCCAATGAGCATCCGGATGCCCTAGAGCGCCTTGTGCCAACAGAACAGGACAAAAAATCTGTTCTGGCCGCCGCCAAGATGTGCCGGGGTACAAAGCGGATGACCGTAACATCGGCGGCCGAGACAGATCTGACGGTCAATATGGAGGGCGCGCAGACAGTTGGCGTCTGGGGTTTTACGGACAGGCCTGGAACGCTCACCCATTGGCCGGCGGGGCTGGTTGTCTCGTTTCCAAAATCCGGCAGCACCAATGGCACGCTGGTTCTGGATGCTGGCGACGTGAACCTCACCTTCAAGCGTTATCTGGAACGTCCGGTTTCCCTGAAGATCGAAAACGACTTCGTCACCGAGATTTCTGGCGAGGGGGCGGATGCCGAGTTGATGCGGCGCTATCTGGCAGCCTGGGATGATCCCAATGCCTACGCCGTTTCCCACGTGGGGTGGGGTATGAACGAGACCGCCCGCTACGAAGCGTTGGCCTTTTACGATCAACGCGATTTCAACGGCACCGAGATGCGGGCCTATGCCGGTAACTTCCTGTTTTCTACCGGTGCCAACGAGTTTGCCGGGCACTTCACAGAGGGCCATTTTGATATTCCGGTACGTGGTTGCACCATCAAGCTGGACGGTCAGGCTGTTGTCCAGGACGGGGATCTGGTCAAGGGCGCGCCCGCATGAGCGTAAATCTGGTATTCCTGCACGGAGTCGGTGGTTCAGGAGAAATCTGGCAGCCACAAACGGACTATTTCAACGGCGCCCATAAAACGCTTGCCTGGGATGCTCCGGGCTATGGCGGCAGAGAGATGCTGCCAGAAATGAGTTTTGCGACTCTGGCGGCGCAGCTTGCGGCTGACATGGATGAAGGCGGAATGGATACCGCTGCAATCGTGGGACATTCGTTTGGGGGCATGGTTGCGCAACAATTGGCGAAAGATTTCCCGCACAAGATCAGCCATCTCATCCTGTCCGGCACCAGTGCCGCATTCGGCAACCCGGATGGGGATTTTCAAACGAAATTTGTAGCAGCCCGCACGAAACCGCTCGATGAAGGCAAGTCCATGGCTGAGGTGGCCGCCAAAGTCGCCCCCGGCCTGGTGGGAACGTCAGCGCCCGTTGAGGCCATCAAGCTGGCAAAGCGCTGCATGGGCAATGTGCCTGGAGACACGTACCGTGCGGTCATCTCGCTTCTGACCACGTTTGATCTGCGGAACTCGCTTCGCGAGATATCAGCACCTGCCCTGCTGATTGCAGGAGGGGAGGACAAGATCGCACCAGCCCCAATGATGGAGCGCATGGCGCAGCGCATTGCAGGTGCAGAATTTACGATTATGGACGGTGCCGGTCATCTGGCGCCAATCGAACAGCCGGACAGGTTCAACGAGCTTGTCGAATGTTTCACCAGTTAGAAAAGGCTTAGGCATGACGCCCCAAAACGACGCCCCGATCTTCGACCCCAAAGCTTGGCGACTGACCGATCAGGAAGCTGAACTCACCGCGCGCGCGCGAAACCTCGGCAAGGAGAAATTCGCTGCCCGGGCATACAAGTGGGATCGCGAAGCCATCTTCCCGACGGAGAATTACAAGGACATGCATGAAGCTGGATTGCTCGGCATCTGCATTCCAAAGGAACAGGGCGGCGAAGGCGCAGGCTTGCGGGCCTATTGTCTTTCGGCCGCCGAGATTGGCCGCTATTGCGGGGCTACCGCGCTCACCTGGAATATGCACATCTGCTCAACGCTCTGCGGTTCCCTGGCCAACGATCTGGAGCTCACAGCCGAACAACGCAAGCAGCATGAAGAAGGCCGCGCGCTGCACTATGACCGGATCATCAAGGACGGCGCGCTCTATTCGCAACCCTTCTCTGAAGGCAATGCGGCAGCTGCTGGTTTTCAGCCATTCTCCGCACAGGCACGCAGCAAAGATGGCGGTTACATTGTAAGTGGTAAAAAGATTTTTGCGTCATTAGCTGGGCACGCTGACTATTACGGCGTGCTGTGCACCTACATTGTGGCAGGCCGCAAGCCCTCACAGCGCGATACTCTGTATCTGGCGGTGCCGGCTAATGCTGAAGGTGTGAAGGTTGTCGGGGATTGGGATCCGCTCGGCATGCGCGGGACTGTCTCACGCACGTTGCTGTTTGAGGATGTTTATGTGGATGCCACCGAAGAGCTGCTGCCGCAAGGCGTTTACTTCCATGCGGCAAACAACTGGCCGCACATGTTCCTGACGCTCTCACCCACCTATATCGGTATCTCGCAGGCTGCCTATGACTTCACTGTGTCGTATCTTCGTGGTGAGGTACCGGGCACACCGCCTATAAAGCGCCGCATGTATCCCACCAAGCAGATCGCGGTTGCGGAAATGCGCGTGAAACTGGAAGCGGCAAAATCGCTATGGTTCCAGGCGATCTCGGAAGCCTGTTGCTCGCCGGACAAAGAACAGGTTCTGCGGGCCTACGCCACCAATCACCTCGTCATGGAAACCGCGAACGAGCTTTGCCGGCTGGCCATCCGCACCTGTGGCGGGCAGTCCATGCTGAAGTCCCTGCCGCTGGAGCGGCTCTATCGCGACAGCCGCTGCGGCTCGCTCATGCTACCCTGGACGGCAGAGCTTTGCCTGGACCGGATTGGCCGCGAAGCGCTCTATGAGCGCGGCGAGACTGATGACTGATCAGCAGAATATCGGACGCTGGCTGTCGGCACATCCTGCCGACAAAAAGGCGCTCGTCTTCGAAGATGGCCGCAGCTGGAGCTATGCTGAACTGGATGGCTGGTCAGTTCGCATCATCGCAATGCTGGCTTCTCAACATGGCGTGACGCGGGGCGACCGGGTGGCCTTTCTTGGATTCAATGACCCGTTCACGATCGCGATGCTGTTTGCCTGCGCGCGCCTTGGTGCGATCCTCGTGCCCATTAACTGGCGTTTGGCTCCCGCAGAGGTATCCTGTATTGCAGATGACTGCGCGCCGAATGTGCTTTTTTACTCCGGTGAATTCGAAGAGGCCGCAGAGCAGTGCCCCTGTCCGCGCGTGCCCATGGCAGACCTTGAAGAAGACGACGCGTTGGAAAGTGAGTTTGAACAGGCTGGCGAGATCGACGATCCCCTGTTGATTGTCTATACCTCCGGCACCACCGGCCGCCCTAAAGGTGCGGTTCTCACTCAACGTGCGCTGCATGCCAACGCGCTGGGCAGCATTCACATGCACCGGATGGAGCCGTCCGATGGTGTGCTGGTCGTATTGCCCCTGTTCCATGTGGGCGGCCTGAACATCGCTCTAACGCCTGCGCTTTTTTGCGGAGCAACGGTGCACCTGCATGCCAAGTTTGATCCAGCGATGACACTTGCTGCGCTCCAAGACATTGGGCCACAAATTGTCGTGCTCGTGCCGGCGACCTTGCAAGCGCTCATGGGCATGCCGGGATGGGGCGAGGCTGATCTCTCCAGCCTGCGGATGCTGACAACTGGCTCCATGATCGTGCCTCTTGCGTTGATCGAAGCTTATGAAGCGCGTGGTGTCTCGGTGATGCAGGTCTATGGCTCCACGGAAACCTGTCCGGTTGCCGCCTACACCGAGCCAGGGAAAGGCAAGAGCAATCCGCGTTCAACGGGACGTGCCGGATGCCAGTCCGAGCTTCGCATCGTGGATGCTGATGGCAATCCCATGCCGCCGGGGGAGGATGGCGAGATCGAGGTGCGCGGTGCGCATGTGATGCAAGGCTACTGGAACCGGCCGGACGAAACTGCCGGTGCCTTTCGTGGAGACTGGTTCAGGACCGGCGATATCGGCGCGCTGGATGAAGAGGGCAATCTCTACTTCCGCGAGCGCTCCAAGCACATGATCATTTCGGGCGGGGAAAACATTTATCCCGCTGAAATCGAGCGGGTGATTGCCGCTACCCCGGGATGCCAGGAATGCGCAGTTTGCGGCGTTCCGGATGAGAAATGGGGCGAGGTCCCGGCGGCTGTCGTGGTTCGAAACAGTTATGAGTTGACGGCAGCAGTTCTGAAAGCTCGCTTCGACACAGAACTTGCCCGGTTCAAGCACCCTAAGATTATCCATTTTGCAGATGCATTGCCGCGCAATGTGATGGGAAAGGTGGTGCATGACCGGTTGCGCGAAATGATCGGTAAAACATGACCATTGGGGATTGGCCCTTTCCGCGCCATAGTGGGGATGAGGGATTGCAATTAGTTACAAGTGGAACTAATTTTACCGCCAATTGTGTAAACTCAAGGAAGGAGTAACCACCATGAAAGTCACTCGCAGAATTGCAACTGTTCTGGCCGCATCGGCCGTCGCAGCAAGCTTCACATTCGGATCAGCCCAGGCCGCCGAAAAACTCATCATCTCCAGCTGGGCACCGCCCGCACACGGGATCAATGCCAAGCTGTGGCCCCGCTTCATCGAAATGATCGAAAAGGCAACGGACGGTCGCGTTACCGCTGAAATCAAGTACAAGCTGGCCTCTCCGCCGGCTCAGTTCGACCTTATTCAGGATGGCGCAGCTGATCTCAGCTGGATCTTCCACGGCTACAGCCCGGGCCGCTTCGTGGCCACAAAGTTGATCGAATTGCCTGGGTATGAAGGCAGTGCGGAAGCCGCATCGGTTGCTTACTGGCGCGCTTATGACAAGTTCCTGAAAGGTGCCAATGAGCATAAGGGCGTGAAAGTTGTCGCCATGCATACGCATGGCCCCGGCCAGTTGCACAGTGCCAAGCAGGTGACATCGCTCGACGGCATCAAAGGCATGAAGCTCCGTCTTGGCGGCGGCGTGTCCGGCGATGTGGGCACCGCTCTTGGCGCCACGGGCATTCGCGTTCCGGCTCCGAAAGTCTATGAGACGCTTGCTTCGAAAGCAGCTGACGGCGTGATGATGCCAATGGAAGGCAAGAAGGGTTTCAAGCTGACCGAGGTGGCACAGCACACCTATCAGATGCCTGGCGGCTTTTATCGCGGTTCGTTTGCGCTGATCATGAACCAGGAAAAATTCGACTCCCTGCCTGACCAAGACAAAGCCGCGCTTGAAACCGTATTTGGTGAAGCTGCATCGAAAATATCCGGCGGCGTCTGGGACGAGATTGATGTCTCCGGTACCGAAGCCACCAAGTCAACCGAAGGCAATTCGATTACCGTCGCAAACGATGCAGATCAGGCCGCCTACGCGAAAATCGCGGGGCCCATCAAGGATAAGGTCATGGGCGAAGTTTCCGCCAAGGGCATAGACGCCAAAGCGGCGACGGCCTTCATTGCCAAGGAAATGTCTTCCTACGGTAAATGATACCACCGATTGAAACGTCATGACTGACGGTAAAGATCAAACTGCTTTGCAAAGGGCCGGCCATTGGCTGGCCCTTCTGCCATCCTTGCTGGCGGCAGCGGTTTTGTTCGCCCTGATGACCATGACGTTTTTTGATGTGATCCTGCGTTCGGTTGCCAACGACCCGATCGAATCGGCCACCGAACTCACACGGTTGTTCATGGGCATCATGGTTTTTTCCGCGTTGCCGGTCATCTCTTGGCGCGGCGAGCACATTGCAGTTGATCTGCTGGATCCGCTCTTTAGCGGTTGGGCTGCACGATTACGTGATGCACTGATAAGTCTGACCTGTAGTGCTCTTTTGCTCTGGCCAGCCTGGCGCGTCTGGGCCCTTGCAGACCGGGCGAAGAATTACGGGGATGTAACCGAGTATCTGAATATCCCGCAATTCTATATCGCATATTTCATTGCCTTCTCGACCTTCGTTACGGCACTGGCTCTGCTGGCGCGCGGGCTGGCGTTTCTGTTTGCACCTCATCTGGTGTACAAGAAACCGGCTATTGCCCAGGACCTGGAATAGGTCTCCGGCATGTTCATATCAATCATCGGATTTGCTGCCGTATTGGTTCTGGTTTTTTTGCGGATGCCGATCGCCATCGCCATGGGGCTCGTGGGGATTGTTGGGTACACCTACGAGACCAGCCGCCGCGCAGCGATCTCTATGGCCGGTCGGCTGATCATCGACACATCGCAGGATTATGGATTGTCGATCGTCCCACTGTTTATTCTCATGGGACTGTTTGTCAACAAGGGCGGCCTGTCTAAAGAACTCTACCGCGCAAGTCATGCCTTCCTGGGGCATTTCCGGGGCGGCCTTGCCATGGCCACGATTGTGGCCTGCGGTGGCTTCTCGGCGATTTGCGGATCGTCTCTGGCCACAGCGGCCACCATGTCCAAAGTCGCCATGCCGCAAATGCGGAAGTTCGGATATTCGGATGAGCTTTCGACCGCCTCGATTGCGGCTGGCGGGACGCTCGGCATCCTCATCCCGCCAAGTGTTATTCTGGTGATTTATGGCCTGCTGACGGAAACGAGTATCGGCAAACTCTTCATCGCGGGCGTGCTGCCGGGTCTGATGGGCATTTTGTTCTACTTGTTCGCCGTTCGCTATACTGTTGCCCGTAATCCAAAGGCTGGTCCCGCCGATCAGCGCGCGGATTGGAGGACGCGCTTTATGGCGCTGAAAGACATATGGTTTGTTGTTGCGCTTTTCATTCTCGTTATTGGCGGACTGTACGGGCTCTTCAACTTCTATCCGCTCAACCTTACTTTCTCTCCAACCGAAGCTGCAGGCATGGGCGCGGCAGGAGCGTTTCTGATCGCGCTTTTCAGAGGCAGTCTGAATTTTGGCAGCACGAAGGAAGTATTAATCGAAACGGCTCACACGACAGCCAGCCTGTTTGCTGTACTCATCGGGGCCTGGATCTTTTCGAATTTCATCAATCTGGCCGGACTGCCAACGGCATTGCTGGCCTTCGTCACCCAGTGGGGTGTTTCCCCCCTGGTGGTGATCTTCATGATCCTGTGCGTCTATATCGTGCTGGGTTGTGTCTTCGAAAGCCTGTCCATGCTGTTGCTGACAGTGCCGATCTTCTTTCCGCTGGTGATCAGCCTCGGATTTGATCCGGTGTGGTTCGGCATCATTGTTGTGGTGGTGACTGAAATCAGTCTGATCACGCCGCCGGTTGGCCTCAACGTGTTCGTATTGAAAGGAGTGCTGGGGGACGTTTCCACGGCGACCATTTTCCGCGGAACGGTGCCTTTCTGGATCGCGGACATCATCCGCTTGCTGATATTGGTTTTGCTGCCCGGACTGGTTCTCTTCCTGCCCGGGCTTATGCACTAGGGCTCAGACCCTAACGCAAGTGCGGCGGTTCCTCGAAGATCACGCCGACCTCTTCAGGAGCACGCCTGACGACCATGCAGTCAACCGGTTGCGCAACGCCTTCAAAATGCAGCTTAAACACGTCCGGGATCCAGTTTCCGTTGTGCACGTTCAGATGCGCACCGGTTTGCGAAATATCTTTCACAATGCAGGCAATTGGCGGCGTTCTTGGGTCGAGTTCTAATCTGACCGCCGCGATCGTTGCGAAAGCGCTGGCTGCGCCGCTTGTCTATTCCACTTGCTGTTGTCATCGAAACTATCCCATGCCGGTATGACAGTTCAAGAAACACCGCGCCGTTGTGCGGACATTGCTTCCAGTTTGATGGAAACAGCTGAGGCCGCTTCGCGCACGTGCGTGAAGAATACGTCAAGAGATTGACCGTTCGTTAAATGGAAAGGGTCAATTTTTAATAAAATTTGAAACAATAAGATTTGGAAATATTGCAATTTAAGGATCGATTTCACCAAAAAATTCCATCAATCGGCATGGTTTTTTAATACAAGGCGTTGCAAGCAAGCTCAAAGACTGTGATTTTACTCCTGCGCTCTCTCGGGCACCGTCAATGCATAATTTGTTATACTCATCGAAGGCGGCTTTTTGGCCGGATTCGAAGAGTTTTCTTTGTGAATCATTCATCCAGGCTTCCCGGGATACATCAATTGAAATTGAGAAATCATCCTGCTCACGACTTGAAATGCCGCTCTTCAGTCTGGTTTGGTTTTCTTCAAGTATCACTCTGTCGGAAGAGTTAAGCTTTGTAGGATTGGGGCTCAAAAGACCGCCTATATAGCCTACGCAATATCCTTTCAGCGAGGCAATTGCGCATCGCAACAGGACGTCCTTGTCTGACGCGTGCGCTAGGTCCTCCTAAAGACATCATGCACAAGGTGACAATGACAGAGCCGAGCCGGCCTCTTTTCCTGTAGCCCATGGACCGTTTCCCCGTAAGGCGCATGACTTTCTCAAACAGACTGCTGAAATGCCAGCGCCAGAAGAACTGAGAATACGCCAAGCATGGTAACATGCCCGCGGGTCTGGTTGAAGCGCAGGACTACCGGACGCCTGACTGGTCCTCTTCTGGGTTTCGTTCTCCTAGGCCGCAAACTTACCAATTTTGGTTCGGGAAGTAGTTCTGGCAGGTGCCTTCGCGGTAGACATCGGTTGTTGCGCAATGTAATGCGCCGCCAAAAGCGTAGGCATCGCGGAATGGCACCAGCACGACTTCCAGGCCAAGCTTGTTGAACTGCTCCATCTGATTGGCTACCGATACCTCAACGCAAACGGTCTTCTCATCGATCATCAGAGCATTCACGGACAGCCAAACGGAAGAATAGCACAGCGGAAGCAGTGAATTGTGCGCCGGGCGGGCCGCATCAATGATCTACCAGTCGTTTTTCTCAAACATCTTGCGCTGATCGTCCGGCAGACGCCGTTCGGGATTGTTGATGATGAGACCGGGCCGCAACAGCGTAAACGTGGCGTCAATGTGGATCGGGTAAGGGTCGCCCGGGAAGTTCACTGCGTGCACACGGTGCTCAGGGAAATGCCTTCAGCTAGGCATGACCCAACGCAAAATATAGGCAGCGTCGAACAACGGCTCTTCATCTGTTGTTACGAAGAATTTTCCGCCGTCCATTCCAGCCGCTTTTCCACGCCGATCTTGTCGGAGAGATAGTCCGGCCGGTAATCGGCATCTGTCAGGCGTGGCTTAGGCGCCGACTCATACCGCATCTTCGGATCTTCATTATAATATTGCTGCAGCAACGGTCGGTAGCAGAGATACTCGTGCCAGCGGCAGCGATAGGACACTGTCGCCTTGAGCATTTCAGAGCCAAGTGTGAGGATCACATCGCGCGGCGGCATGCAGCCGAACATGCTTTCGGTTTCCCAGTCCGGCGTAGAAACTTTCCGGTTAAAATCCAGCGGCGCCGGGCGGTCAACGCGGACGCCCCGGCTTTCCAGGATCTTCGCAAAGCCGTCAAGCTGCTCATTGGCCTTGATCACGGTTTCTTCCGGACGGGGACTCCACATGCCGCGCATATCTGAATCTTCTGGCCTTGGCGTCCAGGGCAGGTTCGGGCGGCGGGATGCAGCACCCATCGGCCACGCCGACGATGACGTGCTTGAGCGGATTCCATTCGTTCCAGGAATTGACCTTCGTTTTTGCTGCCTCACCGGCCATGGCCAGAACTTCCTCTTCCCAAAAATTGCAAATGCCTGAAAGGTGGTGCAAGCTATAACTGCCTTTGGCTTTTGCCAAGAGGCTAAAATGCGCTATTGAGGCGCGACAAATCGACTTCTCGCGCATCACTGAAGAGCCAAAAGCACACAATGTTGTGGAACAAGATTGCCAGCCTGTTTGATGGGCCGAACACACCTGAGACGCCGGAGGTCGATATCCGGGATGCCATTGCGGTTCTGCTCATTCGCGCCTCTAAAATTGATGGCATTGAAGATGAAAGTGAACTGACTGCCCGGGACAAACTCCTGTCCGAAAAATTCGGGCTTTCGGCTGCTGAACTGACGACACTCACCGAGAAGGCTGCCGGACTCGACGAAAAATCGGTGGATCTCTATCGCTTCACCAGTGTGCTTACCAAGGCCTTCGACCAGGAAGGGCGCAAGCATATAGTCCGTATGCTTTGGGAAATCGTGCTGGCAGATGACGTCGTGACAGATTATGAATCCAACTTCATGTGGAGAGTGGCCGAATTGCTCGGCGTTACGACCCGGGACCGCGTGACCTTGCGCAAAGCAGTCGAAACGAGATTGCCTGATCTTGAGACCGGGGCAGAGTAGACGATGGCAGACGTAAACGGGCAGGCGGTGGCCCTGATCACGGGCGCATCCAGCGGCATTGGCGAGCGGTTGGCCTATGAGATTGCCGCTGATCAGCACATTCTTGTGCTTGTCTCTGATACGGAGGGGGAGCTGAACCGGGTTGCCGGCATTCTCACCACCAAGCTCAACCCCAAGGTGATCGCCATTCCGGCTGATCTTTGCGATCCGGAATCGGGCGAGATGATCGAAGAGGAACTGAAAGAGCGCAAACTTGATCCGGACGTGCTGGTAAATTGTGCCGGCTTCGGGATGAACGGATCTGCGCTGGAAATGAACCTCTATGAACAGACGGCGATGATTGATCTGAACGTCCGGGCTGTTACGGATCTTACCCTCCGATTCCTGCCCTACATGCAGAACATGGGGCGCGGCGGTGTGCTGAATATTGCTTCGCTGGCTTCATTCATGCCGGGCCCCTACATGGCGGTCTATTATGCGACGAAGGCGTTTGTGCTTTCCTTTTCGCAAGCCATGGGCGCTGAGCTGGATGGCACCGGAGTCACGGTGACGGCCTGTTGCCCGGGGCCAACCGACACACACTTCCAGGCGCGGGCAGAAATGACCAGCACGCTGGCCAACAAGCTGATGCCGGTGAGTACTGCAGAAGAAATTGCGGAAGCTGCCTGGGCCGGGTTCAAGGCCAACAAGCAGGTGGTCATACCTGGTGCGACCAACACTATGCTCGCGGAGGGGACCCGGTTTGCACCGCGCGGCATGATGAACAGCATCATGAAAAGGCTCTTGGTTCCAAAGGATCGATAGGCAAACAAACCATGACACGACGTTTAGAGGGAAAGCGCGCGCTTATCACAGGCGGCGCGCAAGGGATTGGCGCAAGAGTAGGCGCCATGATGGCTGCCGAAGGGGCGGATGTTGCGCTCAGCGATATCAACGGTGATGGCGCCCGCGCGGTTGCAGCGGAGGTTGCCGGGGAAACCGGGCGCAAGGTGATTGGCCTCGATCACGATGTCACGAGCCTTGAAGATTGGGAGCGTGCCGTAAACGAAGCCGATGCCGCAGTGGGCGGGCTTAATGTGCTGGTGAACAATGCAGGGATCTGTATTGGCGGGACTGTCGAAAATATCTCTCTTGACGATTGGGAGAGCACGATGGCTATCGACCTGAATGCCGTGTTCTATGGCTGCAGGGTGGCGCTGCCGGTGCTGGCGAAATCTGCGCCGGGGGCCATCATCAATATCTCCTCGATTTCCGGTTTGATCGCCAGCCATCATTTTGTGGCCTACAACACGGCCAAGGCCGGTGTGTGGATGCTCACCAAATCTGTGGCCCTGCAGGCCTGCCGTCAGGCCTACGATGTGCGGGTGAATTCGATCCATCCGGCTTTTGTGGACACCGCCATGGTTGACAATGCAATCCCCGGCGCCAGCAAGGAAGAAATCCATGCCAAGCTATCCCGGCAGGTGCCCATGAAGAAGATCGGGACACCTGATGATGTGGGGTATGCCTGCATCTATCTTGCATCGGACGAGTCCGGATTCATGACCGGATCGGAAATCAAGCTCGACGGCGGCATCTCCGCAATGTAGTAAGGGGTCTCATGTCCGAGAAAATCCTCATTGTTGTGCATCAAGCCACCTCGACACCGGGCCGTGTTGGTATGGCGCTTGAGGACCGTGGATTTGAGTTGGACATTCGGCGGCCCTGCCTCAGGCATCCCTTGCCGGAAACAACCGAGCCCTATGCCGGTGTGGTTGTGTTTGGCGGCCCCATGGGGGCAAACGACGAGGAAGAGTTCCCGTTCATCCGCACCGAGCTTGACTGGTTCGATGTGCCCTTGCGCGAAGAAACCCCGTTCCTGGGCATCTGCCTCGGCTGCCAGATGCTGGCGAAGCAGCTTGGCGGGGAAGTCTGGCGGCATCCGGAAGAAAAAGCGGAGATCGGCTATTACGCAGTCGATATTACTGATGCTGGGCGTGCGCTCATGGAGCCGTGGCCTCAACATGTTTATCAGTGGCACAAGGATGGGTTCCATGCGCCTTCGGATACTGAAATCCTGGTGACAACAGAAATGTTCGGCAATCAGGCTTTCCGCTATGGTCAGTCTGCTTTTGGCGTTCAGTTCCACGCTGAACTGACACTTGCCATGATGCACCGTTGGACGACCAAGGGGCGTGAGCGTCTGCAATTGCCTGGCACGCGTCCGGCGCACGAGCATTTTGAAGGTCGCCGGGTGCATGACCCTGCGGTGAAAGACTGGCTGGGTAGGTTCCTTGATCTCTGGCTGGCAACTGACGCGAGAAGCCGCGCGCTGGCCGCAGAATAACCTGCCGTTCCTTTCGCAAGTTGCAAACATCTTCGCAGCCACTTTGCAAATGGCAAAGTGGCGACGGCCTTGCAATGGCCAAAGATCCAGCATTTCTGCCATTTGGGCAAGTTGGCACAGGGCTTGCGAAAAAGGTGCCCAGCGCTGGGATAAGGTACTGCGTACTCAGCCAATTTTCAGACCGGAGGAAGCCGTTACTTCCTCCGGTTTTGTTTTTGAAACTAGGTTCTCACGACTAATTTACCGAAGTGACCAGCCGCTTGCATGGCGTGATAGGCAGAGGGTGCGTCCTCAAATTCAAAGGTTTCATGCACGATGGGCCGCATCTTGTGGGTGGTAATGGCCCGGTTCATATCAGAAAACATGCGGCGGGAGCCCACATAGATGCCCTGAACCGTCATGGATTTGCGCATGATGGGCATGGGATTGATTTCACCACCAGCAAGAATGCCGATCAGGCCGACCGTGCCAGCCACGCGGGTGGCTTCGATGGATTTTTGCAAGGTGGCGGGACCGCCCACCTCGACCGTCAGATCCACGCCCTTTCCATCTGTGAGTTTGAGAACTTCAGCATCCCAGTCCGGTGTCTTCCGGTAATTGATCGTACCCCATGCACCCATCTCCTTTGCGCGCGCAAGCTTCTCATCGCTTGACGACGTTATGATGACCCTGGCGCCCAGCATGTTCAGGAACTGCAGAGCATAGATGGAGACGCCGCCTGTACCCAAAAGGAGCACCGTGTCCCCTGCTTTGGTCTTGCCGGTTTCCACAACGGCATTCCACGCGGTCAGCGCCGCGCAGGGCAGGGTGGCTGCTTCTTCAAAGGAGAGGTGATCCGGGATCGGGATGACGCCGCCTTCCTTCAAGATAACGTCCCCGGCCAAAACTCCGTCCACAGCGCCGCCCAGGGCGGTTGCCATAATTTCGGGCGAGCAGGGTCCATCTGCCCAGTCCTGAAAGAAACAACTGGCGACCCGGTCGCCCGCGGCCACACTGGTTACGTCATCACCAATAGCGACGACCTCTCCAGCAGCGTCCGAATTCGGAATGCAGGGAAACTTGATGCCACGCGGGACCGGATCAGTGATGATCGACAGATCCCGGAAGTTGATCGCAGAGGCCCGCATTCTGACCTTGACTTCCCCGGGGCCCGGGTCCCCAAGCGTGCGATCCGTCAATTCAAGACTATCCACTCCGCCATCTGAAACAATCTGCCATGCGCGCACGATCCATACTCCTCGATTTTGATTGCCGGTGTTGCCGCTTCCTCGTAACCGTATTGGGCGCTCTTGGAAAGATCAGACGGAAGAACCATCATGCAACGCAGTGCCAGCACACCCACCTGGGACCCTGACCACTATGATATCCATGGCCGTTTCATCTCTCAATACGGGTTGGAGTTGCTGGACTGGCTAGCACCTCGGCCTGGCGAATACATTCTGGATTTTGGCTGTGGCGACGGTTTTATAACCGAACAAATTGCAGCGTCGGGTGCGTCTGTGAAAGGGGTCGACCATGATCCCAGAATGGTCGCTGCATCCCGGAAGCGTGGCCTGGAGGCCAGCCAGCTGGATGGGGCGAGCTTGCCGTTCGAGCGCCAGTTTGATGCTGTTTACACCAACTCGGTTCTGCAATGGATCAGGGAGCCTGGGCCTGTCATTGCAGGCTTGGCGCGTGCGCTCAAACCGGGCGGCAGACTGATTGCCGATGTGGCGGGGCTGGGAAATCTCGCGGCCATTCTGGTGGCCATGCGTGCAGTCAGCGATGAGCTGGGAGGTAATCCGGACCTTGCCTTTCCGTTTTACGCGCCCACGGAAGCGGAATTCTGCACGACACTCTCGCAGGCGGGATTTGCCATTGAACGTTCGGAGACGTCGCCCCGGTACACCCGGCTGCCATCGGAATTGTGGAACTGGATCGGCAGCATTTTCAAGCCGTTCTTCAGCCAGTTTGACAATGAGGGAAATGATCGCGCCCGGCAACGGGTTCTGGCCCTGTTGGAGCCGATCCTCTGCGACAGTGAAGGAAATTGGCATATCGATCACGTTCGCGTGCGCGTTGTAGCTCGCTTAAATCAAATGAAATAAGAAATAAATCTTAATAAATTGTATTTTGTATGCATTATGCTCTTACTCTCCATCACTGAGGCCGCGAACCTAGGTCGTTCCTGTTTTGCGGATGGAGGATGTGATGCCTTGCCCGGACGGTGAACGGCCCGAGGGCTCGGACCAGATCGAGTTCTGCCTGAGGAAGACACTTCGTGCCAGCTAACATGAAGACCGTCGACTTCAGGTCCGGCCATAGCGATGGAGGTAGCTCCCCGATGCCAGACCACCGGCATGTATGCGTGAGACCTTGGTTAAGTACTGAAGCCTGGTTAAAATATTGCGTGCGAGGCCGGATGGGGTCCGGCCACAAGGAGTTAAACCGGATACCCAAAACTGTCTTTTGACCACCTTCTGTAATCTGTGAGAACCCGCAGTTACCTCGTGGCCACGAGTGACGGCCAGACCATCTGCCTCGCACATTTCCTCAGCTTTGCTTCGGAATCAATTTCGCTTGCGCCAATTTTGCCTTTGGCAAAATGGCTACGCGGGTGCGGGCTTTCGCCCGGCGGCCAGTCGGTCTTGCCTCAGGCACACAGTGCCTTCAGTATTCATTTCCCTCGCCTTGAGGGGGAAAGGGAGGAGCCCGCCGCGAAGCGGTGGGAAGATGAGGGGATTCGGATGTCCGCAACCGAAATAATTCCATCCATTTGTCCGTATCGATGAAGGGCAAGCGGCACGCACCGCCGTATCCTCATGAACACCGAACCGCCCTCATACCGGCCTTCTCCCCCAGGAGAAGGGGCTCGAGTGGCAATCGATCAAGCAGAACATTATACCAATGGCGTGCTTGATTGTCTCTCAGGCCTTTTCAACCCGGCTGCTCTCTGGATCCATGCAGACAAGGGAGGAGTTCCGATGTCTGCAGCTGTTGGCGGTCGTGATGACTATGATGCTTCGCCCCTTCGCGGCCTTTCCAGGACGAGCGAAGATCTCCGTCAGGCCCGGCGTTTGCTTTCGCTTGCTTGTGTTTATGACGGGATGAGCCGGGCGGATGCGGCGAAGGGGGGTGGGGTGGCCCGGCAGAGCCTGAGGGACCGGGGGCATCGGTTCAACGAAGCCGGACCCGAAGGGCTGTTCGACCGCTGAGGTCCCGCGGCCCCGATGGCTGAACTTGCTGAGATCATCGAACCCGGCCCCTGCCTTGAGCATGACGCTTGAGCCTGACAGGGGGTCCGCTGGAGACGACTTGACCTTCAACGGGGGATCGAAGACCGGTTCGGTGTTGTCTCTCACGGGAGGACCCTCTCCAGGCTGCTTGCAGCGCCCGGCTTTTCCCGCATCACCGGGCGCCCGCAACACCAGGACCAGGACTCGGCCCAAGACCCGGGCCTCATGGAGGCTTTCAAACAAAACGTCCCCCAAAGCCTTGCCTCCCCTTTCAACCACGGTCCGGCAGACAGGCCGGATCAAGATCTGGGTTCAGGACGAGGCCCGCATCGGCCAGGAGACCGGCCGCGTCCGCATCCGGGCGCGCAAGGGGACGAGCAGGATCGCAGAAAGCTGAGGAACGCCCACGCCTCCGCATCCGGGCGCGCAAGGGGACGAGACCGCGCTGGCCGGCCGGTCAGCGTTACAAATCGGCCTGCCTGTCCGGCGCGGTGTGCGCAGACAGGGAGACCGGCGCGGCTCTGATGCTGCCATGGGGGCGGACACTGGAACAAGGAACCTGCCTCTCAAGGAGATCAGCCGGACCGTTGCAAAAGGCGCTCAGGCGGCCGTCCTGATGGCCCGCGCGCCGGGGCACACATCCGGCGAGGTGAAGGGGCCGAAGATCCTGACCCTGATCTTCCTGCCCGCCAGATCACCGGGGCTCAATCGGGTCGAGAATGTCTGGCAATCTCTTCGGGGGAACGGGCTCTCCAACCGCCTCTTTGAAAATCACCTCGCGATTGGACCCAAAACGGCCAAACCTGAGGCCCGTTAGTATTAGCCTTCTCCCCGTGGAGGAGAGAGTTGGGTGAGGTGGCTTGGAAGTCAGTTGCTTGACTTGATCGCACCCTCCTTGCCTCTGGCGCTGCACGCCTTTGCACCAAATCCTCCCTTCACATTATAATCCCCCTTAAGCCGCCTTGGATAGTATCCTTTCCAAAAAGGGTCCGGATTGGGTTTATTGGAGTTTTCGCTGCGGCAAAGACGAAACAAACGGTCGTTGATTTGGCAGAAGAACGCGAGGAACGCCGCGGTGTCAGGCATTGGGCGAAGACGCGCTCGGTTGCAGTGCTTTTGCCGTGCTACAGTGAAGAAGTGATCATTGGCGACACGGTGAAGGGCTTCCAGGAAGCGCTGCCAATGGCGCAGGTCTATGTTTATGACAACAATTCAACCGACCGGACCAGTGAAGTCGCCGAAGCAGCCGGAGCTGTCGTGCGCACAGAAACCTATCAGGGCAAGGGCAATGTGGTGCGCCGCATGCTGGGCGACATCGACGCGGACATCTATGTGCTGGCCGATGGCGACCTGACCTATGATCCGACCATGGCGGATACGTTGATCAACAAGCTGGTTGACGAGAATTTGGATATGGTGGTCGGCACACGGCAGGGCGGCGGTGATGAAGCTTACCGGCGTGGCCATCAGACCGGCAATTTGGCCTTCAACAAACTGGTGGAGAATCTGTTCGGCGCCGGTTTCACCGACATCCTTTCCGGTTACCGGGTGTTCTCCAGGCGCTTTGCCAAATCGTTCCCGGCCTTGTCGTCAGGCTTTGAGATCGAAACTGAACTGTCTGTACACGCACTCGATCTGCGCATCCCTGCAGCGGAAGTTCCCCTTCAATATGCGCCGCGTCCGGAGGGCTCTGAATCCAAATTGCGCACCTATCATGATGGTGCCCGGATCCTCTGGCTCATCATGAATCTCTATCGGTCGCTGAACCCGCTTCGGTTCTACGGCACAGTTGGTCTTGTATTTGCAGCTTTGTCTGTGTTGTTGGGTTTGCCCTTGCTGGCCACCTTCCTGGAGACAGGCCTTGTGCCGCGACTGCCAACAGCCATCCTGTGCATGGGCTTGATGCAGATCGGTGTTTTGTCCGTATTTCTCGGGATCATTCTCAACTCCATAAGCAAGGCGCGGCGCGAAGCCCCGCGGATGCGGTTTCTCGATGTTCCGTCTATTAGCGGTAACGACGAGCGCTGATCTGATATGTCTGCCCCGATGAACACCCTGCGCCGCGAAAGCTCAAGCTTCCTGCGCTTCTGCGTCGTTGGTGCGTTTGGTCTTGTTGTTGATGCCAGCGCCCTTCTGGCGCTGGTCAAGCATGCCGGCACGGATCCCTTTTCGGTCCGGCTGTTGTCTATTGCGTTTGCGGTCTAGGTGATCTGGGCTGCACACCGGCTCTGGACATTGGGTTCATCCCGCCTTGGTGAATGGGCGCTTTACCAGCTCACCAGCGCATTCGGTGCATTTGTGAACTTTGCAATATATTCAGGGCTCATTCTTGCGGTGGCCGGGATCAACCCGTTGCTTGCCGTGACGATTGCCTCTGTGATTGCGCTTGGGGTCAATTTTGCCGGTGCGAGACTTTTTGGCTTTCACGACGCATTCTTTCAACCCCTCCTGAAGCAGACTTGCTCTATAAAGCGTCTCCACATTGATTGAGGAGACCGTTCATGAATCTTCATCGAATGCTGATGCGCCGGGCCGAAGAGGGCCGCCCTGTGTGTGCCGGGCTTATCGGGGCCGGCAAGTTCGGCACCATGTTTCTCTCTCAGGCGCGCCTGACCACAGGCTTACATATTTCCGGCATTGCTGATCTTGATGTGGAACGGGCGAAAGCCTCATGTGCTTTGGCGGGCTGGCCGGAGGAGCAAACGGCTTTTGGCAGTCTTGGGGATACTGAAAACTCCGGTGCGACGATCATTGGAGAAAGTGCGGAGGCGTTGATCGCCAACCCTGCAGTGGAAGTGATCATTGATGCCACGGGCCACCCGCATGCGGGCATTGCCCACTGCCTGAAAGCCATAGAAAACGGCAAGCACATTGTGATGGTCAATGTGGAAGCCGATGTGGTGGCCGGGCCTTTGCTGGCCCGCAAGGCGGCGGAAGCCGGCGTGGTCTACTCGCTTGCGTGGGGTGACCAACCGGCCCTGATTTGTGAACATGTGGATTGGGCCCGGGCTTGCGGCTTCAAGGTTGTCTGCGCCGGGAAGGGTACGCGCTATCTGCCCAGTTATCACGGGCTCAATCCGGATACGGTCTGGGATGTGCTCAAGCAATATCTCAAGGTGGATGAAAACAGTGACATCAACCCGAAAATGTTCAACTCGTTTCTGGATGGCACGAAATCCGGGATTGAAATGACTGCGGTGTGCAATGCCACGGGTCTGATGCCGCAGGTGGATGGCCTCGCTTTCCCGCCAGCCAGCCGGTTTGAGCTTTCCACAGTTTGCAGGTCTGCAAGCGCTGGCGGATCCTTAAGCTGCGAAGGAACCACTGAAGTGACGTCGTCCCTTTACCGGGACGGCACCGATGTGCCTCATCATCTGGCGATGGGCACATATGTGGTGATTGAAGGCGAGACGGATTATGCGCGTGAATGTTTCCAGCAGTATCACATGTTGCAGGACGAGAGCGGCCGGTACGCTACGCTCTATCGGCCTACACACATGATTGGGCTCGAGTTGGGCCTGTCGGTTGCGTCGGCAGCCTTGCGGCAGGAACCGACAGGCTCCCCGATCTGTTTCAATTCGGACGTGGTGGCGACAGCCAAAAAGACATTGAAAGCTGGTGAAATGCTTGACGGTGAGGGCGGATACATGGTCTGGGGCAAACAGATGCCGGCTGTCGCTTCTTTGGAGCTCGGAGGTTTGCCTCTCGGTCTGGCGCAGGGCATGAACTTGGTGCGGGACATCGGTGAAGGCGAGCAGTTGACCTGGGCTGATGTTGAGATAGACGAAGCATCCGAGGCTGTGAAGATCCGACGTGAGATGGAAACTGCGTTTGCTCCGGTGGGCTAATTTTCCTGGCCAAGCCAGGTGCCGTTTGCCGAATACGTCCTCAAGCTTCCTCGCAGCAGGCGACAAACGGGAGTGCGCCCTTCGCAGGATGTCAATGTGCCGACGGGCCGTTGCGTCAGATGCCGGCAGGAATCTGATTTCGCTTTGCGCGCTGCCGACAACGAGCCGGGGGAGTACTGTAACGCCGACACCAACACGAACAAGCGCCAGCAGCGAGGTGGTGTTGCGCACTATCGAACGGGATGATTTGATGACCTCCTGAAGATTGTTATTGGCGATTTGATCGCACAGCCCGTTTGCCAGAAAGGGCCAGTTGGCGAGATCTTCCCAGACAAGAGGACGTTCGGCATTGGTCAGTGGATGGTCTGCGCGGCAAACGATGCCGAATTCATCGGAAAACAGATTTTCACATTCAATATCTTCAATGGTCCCAGCACCGGTGGTGATGTCCAGATCCACACGTTCGCGTCTGATTTCCCGAAGAACTGCGACCGAATCCATGTCACATATGTCAAAATGCACCTCCGGATGATTCTGCACAAAGCTTTGAACAATTGTCGGCAAAATTGTCTCGGCAACCGAGGGGACAACGGCAACACGGACAAAACCGGACTTTGCGGCTGCAAATTTTTCGATTGAGATTGCTGTCCGGTCAAAATGGTCAAGTTCCAGCAACGCCTGATCCAGTGTGAATGCACCGAGGGCAGTCAGTCTGCTTTTCCTGTCGGACTCAAACAAGGGGGATCCGAGATGATCCTCCAACTGCTTGACCATCATCAAGACGGCAGACTGTGAGCGGCCGAGTTTATCTGCAGCATCGGCCAGATTCCCGCACTCTGCCACCGTTGCAAAGCACCGCAACATTTCAGTTTTGATGGCCAATTTCAATCAACTATTTCATATCTTCTCTCTTATGCTATAAAATCAGATAATTATTCAAATCACAATTGAAGGTGCGTTTTCATTGTTAAAGCGTGGAATTATCGGAATCTATCACAAAATCTCCGAGAAGCATCTGGATCTGGGGGAGTTTGAGTTTCGATATGATATAAGAAATTTCGATACTGAAAATCGTTTCAAGATGCTGCTTGGTCAATGTGGAAAATATATTCAATATCAAGAATTCATTGCTTTAAAGTGTTGTCTTCAGTACTATTTTATAGAATATTATTCCTAAGATTTCTAAGTGAGAATCCCATCTATTCACCACAATTCAGGAACTACCCGAATTATTAAATGGTTATTTTATTCAATTGGTAATCCGACTAAGGGTACCTATGTTGATGTTGCAGGAAAGAGCGTAAGCTGAAAATTTTGAAATTTAAGCGAAAAAATAAGAGTTTGAAAGATCAATTAGATATATAAGTGCCTAATTTTAACAGCAGGAACGGGCCGAAGGTCGGGACACTCGACATTGTCACCGATGATATGTGGGCTCGTGATTCCGGCCCTATCTTTCTGAAGAACGACGCGGGTCAACGTTCGATACTCGATCTCAATTTCAATGGCCGGGGCGGGAAGCAGGCACATCCACGGGATGGCCGTGTGGCATCAAGAATAGTGGAGGCGTTGGGGCGTCCGTTCGAGATGGTGGACATTCCAAGCGCCGTAAACGTGCGATCAAGGCGCTCGGATGGTCAATGATCTCACGGCAAATGCTGAACATTCTGCAACCCTCGCAGATTTCTTACGGTCATACTCTCATGTTGTCAGTTCCCGAAACATGGCGCAAGGGACGGGCATCACAAATTGGCAACCATTGGCCACCAAATCATCTCATTTCTGCAAAATTCCTGTCGCGTTCCGCTGATTTATAAGCCATCGAGAGGCGGCTAATGGAGCAGAGACTGTAATGCGTAATCATCATCGAAGACGGGTCACAGACAAGCCTGCAACCTCCGCGATAAAGCGACGGATTTTGCTCATCGTGGCCCTAGTTGCTGGGATAATCGTTGCAGGTGTTAGCAGCATTCGAACTGCTGATGCTGTTGGTGTGTATACTGCCACAACGGCCGCAAACGTTGAACCCACGCACGTCATTGCGCTGGTGCGCGGCGACGGCAAGGGCGCGCATGATCGCATCGCTGGAATAACTCTCAAGCCCGCCAATAGCGAGTAACTTTCCCCTTGGTCAAGCGAACCCCAGAACTACTGGTTTTCTGCGCCGAGATCCTCTGTTGGCAACCCACAGGAACTCAGCAGCGTGCTTAGCCTAGGATCAGAAGGGTTGTTCGCAGAGAGCATTGCTAAATTCTCAATCTTCGGGCGGGGCCGCTTTGATCGCCAGCGCATGAATGGGACCGGCCAATTCCTCAGCCAAAGCCTCATTGACGAGACGATGACGCTTCACGAGCGGAATGCCTCTGAACATCTCAGACACGATTTTCACCCGGAAATGGCTTTCTCCACCAGACCTGGCACCCGCATGACCTGCATGAAGATGGGACTCATCGATGACTTCAAGCGACAATGGGGCGAGCACTGCCGTCAATTTATCATAAATCTTCTGTTCTACTGCATCGCTCATATTCTGGACCCTTGTGATCTGGATATTCTTGTCAAAAAAGTGCGTCTTGTCTTCATAGACGCTTTGCGGAGCAGACGCGAACAGTCTATTGTTACCGGCCCATGAAACTTGACTCAAAATATTTTGATCGCATCCGTGTCAAACCGGAAGAAGACCGCTTGGCGCAAAAGCGGGTTGTCTCTTGCGACTGGCCGAACTGTGACTTGCCAGGCAAGCACCCGGCCCCGTGTGGCCACGAACGCGAAGGTCAGTATTACAACTTTTGCGTTGATCATGTGCGCCAGTACAACAAGTCCTATAACTACTTCACAGGGATGCAGGACGAAGAAGTTGCTGCGTTCCAGAAAGATGCGTGCAACGGCCACCGTCCGACCTGGAAAATGGGCGAGAATGCTGCCGCAACCAGCAAGATAAAAAGGAAAAAGACGACCACAGCAAAGCCGCAAGCCGAACCCACGCGCCGCAGCGATCCCTTCGGGCTTTTCGGTGAAGGAGGTCCCGGAGCCGAGAAAGCGGAGCGCAAGAGACCAGTTCGCAATGCCGAGCACAAGGCACTGACGGCGCTTGGTCTGGACGACAATGCCACAGCTGCCAAAGTCAAGTCACAATACAAGGCTCTTGTGAAGAAACATCACCCCGACGCCAATGGCGGAAGCAGAGCGTCTGAGGACCGATTCCGGGAGATCGTGCAGGCTTACGATTACCTGAAATCATCAAAATACGTCTGAGTCTTTCGGTAAATTTATCACACGCAGAGCGCGCGTCATTCTATCCCCCTTGGCACGGGCGTAATCCCGTGCCAAATAGTCTTCCGAAAATCCCATCCGGCGCTGGATCCGGATGATCATAGCGAGATCAATTTCATGGATGCTCACGCCAATGGTGGTGTCTCTGGCATACCCGACACCAAGGTTTCGGTTTCTCAAATCTTTGGTATTGAAAGCAATTTGGAAGTTCCGGCCTTTACGGAACCAACCGAGCATGTGCCTGCGATCGACGAAGATTACCTCTTTGATCGCGAAACCACGCTCGCCATTCTGGCAGGTTTTGCACATAACCGGCGCGTGATGATAACCGGTTATCACGGCACGGGTAAATCAACGCACATCGAGCAGGTTGCCGCGCGGCTGAACTGGCCCTGTGTCCGCGTGAATCTCGATAGCCACATTTCCCGTATCGATCTCGTCGGCAAGGACGCGATCGTAATCCGTGACGGCAAACAGATTACCGAATTCCGCGAAGGCATTTTGCCTTGGGCATTGCAGACGAATACTGCCATCGTGTTCGATGAATATGATGCAGGACGGCCAGATGTAATGTTCGTCATCCAGCGTGTTCTGGAAGTTCAGGGCAAGCTAACTCTGCTCGACCAGAGCAAGGTGATTCATCCCCACCCGTCCTTCCGCCTGTTCGCGACGGCAAACACAGTCGGCCTGGGTGACACCTCTGGCCTCTATCATGGTACGCAACAAATCAACCAGGGTCAGATGGACCGTTGGTCAATCGTCACTACGTTGAACTACCTGCCGCACGATCAGGAAACGGCAATCGTTGAATCCAAGTGCAAGAGCTACCAGTCAGACGAAGGCAAGCAGACCATCGACAATATGGTTCGCGTGGCTGATCTTACCCGGCAAGCTTTCATGAATGGCGACCTCTCCACGGTAATGAGCCCACGGACAGTTCTCACATGGGCCGAGAATGCTGAGATCTTTGATGATGTTGCCCTGGCTTTCCGCCTGACCTTCAGCAACAAGTGCGACGAGCTGGAACGCGGCCTCGTGGCTGAGTTCTATCAACGCTGCTTTGGCGAAGATCTGCCGGAATCCACAGCCGCTGCGGCCTTGGCCTAAGTATTTGGCGATGACACGCCATGGCGGCTGAACTCGAAGGACCATCAGGAGCGTTCAAAAGATCTTTGGGCATAGCGATGCGTACAATCGCTCAAGACCCGGAGATGACAGTAACGTTCGGCGCCGAGCAAGCATCTCTTGCCGGCAATCGCGCGCGATTGCCTCAGATCGATCACGAGCTACCGAAAGGGGCGGTAGCCGTGGCCCGAGGTTTGTCTGACTCCTTTGCGCTTAAGCTCGCCAACCATGATGATGGCGTTCACGCCCGGATGCAGCCGCAAGGCAATAATGCGCGCGCAATCTTTGAGGCCGTGGAACAAGCACGGGTCGAGTCCATTGGCGCCCGCCAGATGCCCGGTATGGCCGGCAATCTCGGCGCCATGCTTCAGGACAAGTATCAAAAATCAGCACTGAACCAGGCAAGAGACCGGAACGAAGCTCCACTCGAAGAAGCCGTGTCCCTTCTTGTCCGCGAACGCCTGACTGGCGAGGCGCCGCCGCAGAATGCGCAGCTGCTGGTCGATCTCTGGCGCCCCTGGATCGAAGAAAAGGCGCACGAAGAGCTCAACGCGCTCGAAGAGCAAATCGATGACCAGACAGCATTTGCTCGTCTTGCCCGCGAATTGATCTCTGCACTCGATATGGGTGATGAGCTCGGTGATGACCCGGATGATTCTGAAAATAAATCAGAGGATGATCAGGATTCCGACGGTGATCAATCCGAAGAACAGGAAGAAGGCGATCCTGCAGAATCCGAAGCGCAATCGGCGGAAGATGCCGAGCGCGCCGAAGGCGAAAGCGAGGCTACCGATCAGGATGCCGTCGAGATTGATGTGGATGACATCCCTGAGGATATGGATTCCGACGACGCGCCGGATGGACAGGAACCATTTCGCCCGCAGACACCGTTTTCCAACATTCTGGACAAGGATGCCTACAAGGTCTTCACTCCCGGCTTTGATGAGATCATCACGGCTGAAGAGCTTTGCGATGCCGAGGAGCTGACACGGCTTCGCAATTATCTCGACAAGCAACTCGCTAGCTTGCAAGGCGTTGTCGCCAGGCTGGCAAACCGGTTGCAGCGCCGTTTGCTCGCCAAGCAGAACCGCTCCTGGGAATTCGATCTGGAGGAAGGCATTCTGGATGCCGGCCGGCTATCGCGTGTCGTGACCGATCCGATGCACGCCCTGTCCTTCAAGGTCGAGCACGACACGAGTTTCCGCGATACAGTGGTAACATTGCTGCTCGACAATTCAGGTTCCATGCGCGGCCGGCCAATAACGGTGGCAGCCACCTGCGCTGATATCCTGGCACGTACTCTGGAACGCTGCGGTGTGAAAGTGGAAATTCTGGGCTTCACCACACGAGCCTGGAAAGGCGGACAGGCCCGCGAGCAGTGGCTGGCAAGCGGAAAGCCGGCAACGCCGGGCCGCCTCAATGACCTCCGCCACATCATTTACAAGGCCGCCGACACCCCCTGGCGGAGAGCCCGGCGGAACCTCGGCCTGATGATGCGCGAGGGCCTGCTGAAGGAAAACATCGACGGTGAAGCCCTGATCTGGGCACACGCGAGATTGCTGGCAAGGCCAGAACAACGGCGAATCATGATGGTCATCTCGGATGGCGCGCCGGTTGACGATTCAACCCTGTCGATAAACTCCGGAAACTATCTGGAAAAGCACCTCAGGCAGGTCATTGAAGAAATCGAAACCCGTTCACCGATCGAACTTCTGGCTATCGGGATTGGTCATGATGTAACGCGATATTATCGCCGTGCCGTGACAATTGTTGATGCAGAGGAACTCGGCGGCGCCATGACGGAAAAACTTGCCGAGTTGTTCGAAGACGACGGCGAGATGTCAACGCGCGGGGCCGGGCGGCGTTCCGCAAGGCACTGATATGAAAGTGCCGGGCGACCGCGTTCTGGTTCTCGGGTTTCTCCTGCTCATCGTTGCTTCCCTGCAATGTGACATAACTCTCGCGGCCGGAAAGCCCATCAGAATCGTCTCACGGCCGGTCGAGTTCGGGATACTGGACCCGAAAAACCGCACCTTTAGAGAACTCACTTACCTGGGTGGTTTGCAGCTAGACAGCCCCGATCTACGCTTTGGCGGTTTTTCCGGTCTTGTTCTCACACAAGATGGCTCCAAGCTTTTATCGATAAGCGATCAGGCCTGGTGGTTGAGTGCCAAGCTTGTGCACGAAGACGGAAAGTTGACCAGCCTGACCGACACGCGCCTCGGGCCGCTCATCAGCCCGATGGGCAAGCGCTGGAAAAAGAAGCGGTCACAGGACGCAGAAGCGATTGCTCTTTACGGCGGAAACGAAGTATCGGGTGCGCTTGTCGGGTTTGAGCGTCGTGCGCGTATGCTGCATTACAAAATCGGCAAACAAGGCCTTGTTGGCAAACCTCGACAAGCACGGTAGCATCAAGGGCTGGACTTGGAAGAACATCAAGTCGCGCGAAAAATTCACTGTTAAGCGCCGGCAAAATATTCGATCACAGGCCTCGCAATCTTACACGGCGGAGATATTGTCCTGCTGGAACGGCAGCTGGCCTTCTTCAAATTGCCCGGCGTTGCAATGCGGTTGATACCGGCTGAGACGATCAGGAAGGGAGCCGTGCTGGATGGGCGAGTACTGGTGGAAGCAATTGCTCCTGCACAATTGGTCGACAATATGGAAGGGCTGAGCGCGCATCGCGCCAAAAATGGCGATCTGATCTTCACCTTGATATCGGATGATAATTACAACCGCTCACTACAGCGGACTTTGCTTCTGCAATTTGCCTGGCCTGCCGACAAACAACAGGGCCAAAAAACCGGAGGTTCACGGTTTTGGTATCGTTTTGGTATTGCGCAGGACTTTCTCCAGATGCGCCATCCGGGCACGGTAGATGTCGAGAATTCGCTTTCGCCTTTCCTCTTTTGACAAGTACAGCCGTTTCTTTTTGCGCAGCCGGAGCATCTGGCGGAAATGGGCAGATGTAAATGATTCCGCTCATTTCCGCTTTGATCTTGTCCCAGTCATTCGGCATGTAAATGCCGTAATGTTCGAGGAAAAATTTACCGGAGCCGCCGCCGGAATGTCGACCGACGAAAAAGCGGCGGCGTACCAGGGAGCTGCTCCGGGAAAGTGTGCCTCGCCCTGAGACCGATTGAGTGGAGATGCAAATGTGCAGAAATTTTATCGCGTTGGCTGTTGTTCTGGGATTAACGCAATCCGTAAATCCGGTTGCAGCAGCAGATTACACGTGGCCAGTGGTCAAGGTGATCGACGGTGACACAGTTAAGGTCAATGCGCGGGCAGATTTTCCCGATGAGCTCAGCCGGCTGAGCGTCCAGCTTCGCGGCGTTGATACGCCGGAGAAAGGGTTCCACGCAAAATGCACACACGAGAGACTGGCCGGGCAGGCTGCAACCGAATTTACGAGGTCCGAGATTTCGGGCGCGTCCAAAATTGTCATCCGGGATCCTGCCTGGGGAAAATGGGCCGGGCGGGTCGTTGCCGACGTGATCATTGACGGTCGCTCGTTATCGGACAGTCTGATCGCTGCCGGGCACGGCAGGGAGTACAACGGTGGCCCGCGGGCGGGGTGGTGCGGGTGAACGGCGAGATCGGTCAATCTACTGCCCGGCACGACTATTTTGATGAAGCGGAGATGCAGTGATGGGTCTTCCGCTGGTTAAAGTTGCAGGCGCGAATTTCCGCACCGATGAGCAGAGCGATACGCTGAACACGGCGTTTATGAGCAGGCTCGGTATGCGCAGCAAGTGCTACCTGCCTGCGCGACTTGCCATTGCGCACTCTCTGACCATCAGCGCCCCGCCGGATTTGCAGGTGACGATCTGAAGCCTGGTAAGGCCATCAAGGGCGACACACTCTTCGGCACCGGGACGGCGCTATCCGTATGGATCGCGCTGATTGCCCAGCGGGCCGGTAATCCCGGGATGGATGTGCCCAAGCTGATCGCACTGGTCGGCGCGCATTGGCGGCGTGGTCTGGTGCATCTGGACAAGGAATGGGAACAGGCAGGTCAGGACGTTGCCGAATTCGTCAAGCGAGTGGTCGAAGTTGCTGAACTGCCTACCTTCGGCAAGGGCTTGCCGCAGCTTGGCAGCACTTCGAGCGGAGCGGCTTTCTCCAGCGGCCAAATCGACGTGTTCATGGACGAGATCGGCGAAGATGTCGCCACAAAAGAGAAGGTTTACTGGAGCGTAAACGGCAAGGGTGGATCGCCGCACTCTGCCATCATGGGTGGCAGCGGTTCGGGTAAGACCGTCATGGCGGCTGCCATGCTGCGCTCTATCCGCGAGCGAGCACCGATCCCGCTGCTCGCTTTCGACTTCAGGGGCGATTTGGTGGACTTTACTGGAACCAAGGGGCAGACCCCGCTCGGTGAGGCATTTGATGCCCAAGTGATCGAGCAGCCGCGAAGGTCATCGGTGGTCAGGCCCTGGGGTTCAAAAGATCCAGGCTCTCCTTGAGGATCAATTTGTCCAGCTCAAGGGGGGCACGCTCTTCTTCAACCGCTCATTCTCCTTCTCAAGAGCCTTCAGCTCCAAAAGCTGTGATGTGCCCATTCCCCCAAACCTTCTGCGCCAGTTGTTGTAAGGTGCATCGTTCACCAGAAGAGCGACACGCTGTGGCAACGGCGTTACCAGAGGCCAGGCTCAACTCAATCTCGCGCCAGAGACGCAAAACATCCTCATCTGGATACCCCTTCCGGGCCATGATCACCTCCTCCTGAGCCAAACAAACAGTGGACCAGTTCTAGGGGGGAAGGACAGAATGGTATCCTTTGAAACGCAGGAAGCAGTGCAGCTGTATTTGGAAATGCCACCGTGCAGGAAGCCAATTTTGTATCTGAGATCAGCCAGTTTTGCAGGAAGAGGGATCCTGTCATCTTTGCCAAACACATACGCCCGGCTCGTGCTGGAATCAGCGAAAACAAAAAAACAAATAGAAGAATGGACAGAACAAGTTTGCTCAATACCGGATGCATTGCTTCTCCCCCCTGTCCATGGGGCCAAGCGTGCGAAATATGCAAAATGCGAACATATCACCCCTACCCGCGAGCAGCAAGCCAAGCCACTGAAGTCTGTCTATGACTTCCAAATCGACGCAACAAAAAAGCCCTCTGAATCCAGCGGGTTATTAGAAACTCTGAAATGCAAATGCCTAGGCAGCAGCTTCCTGTTTCTTTGCGATCTGGCGCTTGATCCGCTGCGCTTTCAATGAAAGCTCATCGGCCTTAGCCTTAGCCAGGAACGCGTCCAGGCCACCGCGGTGCTCAACTGTGCGCAAAGCAGAAGCGCTGACTTTGAAGGAATAGGATTGTCCGAGCGTATCGCTCATCAGGTGGACGTCGCAAAGGTTCGGAAGAAACCTGCGCCGTGTTTTGTTGTGAGCGTGGCTCACGTTATTACCGGATTGAACGTCTTTTCCGGTCAGCTCGCAACGACGGGCCATGGTCTAAAGCTCCAGTGTGCTCAAGGTTGTTTGTCAAAGGGCGGCAAGTTTATTTTTTGTCAGGCGCCAGCCAATATGATAAAAGCAGAGCACAAAGCTCTGCCAAAGTCGGCGTTCTATATGGCTTTCCGTCGCAATCGTCAAGCCTCAACCGACGAGATTAGTTCGGCAGAACATGACAGCCGGACTTTTGCCCCATTGTTCGTTACAGTCGCGTTAAACTTTGTTTTAAGTGGCATTTGACTTGCCTGTTTCCTCAAGGCCAGAAGCATCAACTGGGAATGAAATCAATATGACTTCGCGTGCACAATCTTCAATCAACGCGGTTCGCCAAACAGTGGTCAAATATGCGGCTTTGCCAGTTCTGGGTTTCGCGCTAATGCCCGCAAATTCAGCGCTGGCAGCCGGAACCAAGAAAGAGGTCAGTCTCAAATTTGACGTTTATTCGGCAAACCTGCTCGTCTTCAAGATTTCGCTCCATATGTCTATGGACGACACCGATTACGTTGCCAGCACCTCCATCAAGAGCAAGGGGCTGGCCAGCCTGTTCGCAAAAACAAAAATCGGCATGAGCACGAGGGGCAAGATCAAAGCCGGGAAAGTGGTTCCGGCAGCTTATTCGCTGCGCACAAAGTCAAAGGGCCGCAAACGTAAAATCCAGCTCAGCTGGAACGCAAAAAGATATCCGACCACAAAACGCAGCTACAATCTGAGCAAGTTCAAATCGAACCAACTGAAACTCACCGTTCGCGCGGGGATGAATGATCCTCTCAGCCATATTATGAAAGTAGTGCTGCAAACAGCCAAAAAGCCCTGTACAGGTCTGGAATATGTCTATGACGGCCAGGTGGTTGGCGAATACCGTTACAGCTACAAGGGAATATCAACATTCACCCAAAACACCGGTGGTGTCTATCGTGGCAAAGCCATCAAATGCCGCCTGAATTACAAGGCAATTGCAGGCCTTTCGATAAAAAAACAAAAAGCACAGAAGGCTTAATCACCCGTGTTCACCATCTGGTACGCACCAGTATCGGGGAAAAAACGCAAACTCCTGATACCAATTGCAGCGAGCGGCAAGTCGGCTGGCCGCAGTTTCACCATGCGATTGAGCAAAGGCACGGTTTCCGGCCGCTCCATTGCAAGCCGCTCCGTGGCGACGAACTAGCGTTCAAATCTAAATCAACCAAAAGTGTTTTCATTGAAACACAATGGTTAGCCAATCGATCTGAGCCGTCAGCCATCGAATCCAGATATGGTATGTCGATGGGATGGTCGCACCAGTTCGAGCCGTGAACAAAGGCCGAAGATCGCTGTGTAAGCGATTCGGACCACCTATGTTCGCATACGTTCCAAGTGTTAACGACCATTGAATGGCGGCACGTTGACCGCCAAGTCGCATGTCCTCACCGATCCTGAATTGCCGGGTACCCAGTCCCGGTTTGATGCGGTGCGTTAACGCTTTCACTGGACCAGACCTACGGAGCGAAAACGCCGTATCTACATTTTGTAGACCGAAGCAATTTGCCTACGGGATGGAGCGTGAACAAAATACGAAAAGCGCCAAGTCAGTGATTCGATCACTCGATGTTCTCTTTCGTTCCAAGAGTTAACAAGCAAGTTTTCATGCTGACGGATGAAAGATTTCATTCGCCATCATCCGTCAGGTCGAACTCCATTTATCGGATTTAATCCTTCCATACGCTTCGTGCTCTGAGCGTGCAAAAAACAGAAAACTAACCCTGTTTCATTTCGAAACAACAAGGTTAACAACTTTCGGTTTGAGTTGCGCAATTCGCGTGAACCCGAACGTCATCCTGTCTTGGACATCCCCAAAAGCATGCCATTTGGCTTTGAGCAAAGTGTGAAAATGCTGGAGTCAGCGATTCGTTCGGTCAATGTTCAGAAGAGTTCTAAGCCATAACAAACAAAGGGAAATTCAACACACCCGAGGCAAGTTTTGATTAACTTTTGGGCCAATTTCGTTAACGCAACCCCCCCCTGAAAGGGTGACTCAAACAGCGATTTTGCAGAAGCTTGGTATGGGTGCATTCCAGAACACCAGATATGGGGTGAACAAATGATGATTCTGTCCGAGTCAGCGATTCGGGCATGTTTTGTTCGAGACTCGTTCCGAGTGTTAATCTGACGTCCCTAAACGGCACGTTGCAGTCCATTGCAGACGGATCGCCTGCCTGCGGCTCAAGGAAACGATATTCTTGGTTTTGGTATTTGAAGCCGGTGAAACAGCTAGCTGGCCAGCCCCACAGCCTCGTTCGCCAGCCGCTTACGAAGCGAGCGGCAAACGTCTTTCATGACGCTGCCCCAATCGTTCAGGGCGGTTTGACGGAGCAGGAACGGGGCAGCCCGACGGCAGAGGTTTGCCGCCGGCATGGGATCAGCCCCGGCACGTTCTGCAAATGGAAGGCCAAATATGGCGGCATGGGCGTTTCCGAGGCCCGTCGGCTCAAGGTGCTTGAGCAGGAGAACGCCAGGCTGAAGCGCCTTCTGGCCAACCAGATGCTCGATAATTCCATCCTGAAGGACCTGTTGGGAAACGGCTGACGGGTCCGGCTGAACGCCGGGCCGCAGCTCTGAACGTGCTGGATCGCCATGAGGTCTCGCAGGCCCGGGTCTGCAGCCTGATCGGGGGCGAATCCGAAGACGGTGCGGCGCAAGGAGAAGAAGACAGATGAGAAGATCAGACAGCGCATGATGGGCCAGATCGCGACAAACCGGCGGCGCTTTGGCTATCGCAGGTTCGGTCTGATGCTGGAGCGCGAAGGGATACACATGAACTACAAGAAGCTGTACCGGCTCTGGCGGGAGGAAGGGCTTGCTGTGAAGCGCCGGGAAAGGGGCGCAAACGGGCCACAGGCAGCAGAGCACCGCTGACTGTACCGTCACGGCCTTCAGAACGCTGGTCCCTGGACTTTGTGTCGGATGTGTTCGCCGAGAGCCGCCGTTTGCGCATACTGGCGGTGATCGATGACTATACCCGCGAAGGCCTGTGTCTGGTGGCCGATAGGTCCTTGTCAGGCGAACGTGTGGCCCGGGAACCGGACCGCCTGATCAGGCTCTATGGCAAGCCGGACACGGTCGTGAGCGACAACGGCACCGAACGCACCTCCAGAGCCCTCCTGGAATGGCAGAATGAGAGCGGTGTGGGCTGGCCTTGCATTGAGCCGGGAAAGCCAATGCAGACCGGGTTTGTGGAAAGTTTCAACGGGCGCTTGCGTGATGAACTACTGAACGAAGAGGTCTTTGTCGGTCTCGCTGACGCTCGGCGAGCCCTGGAACTGTGGAGATATGATGACAACAATATCAGACCCCTTCAGCACATGGAGGCAAAATTACTTCGGGCAGACCTGGTGACCGGCGAGACCCGGCGCATCATTGTGCGTTCGTCTCATTTATCCTCTGCCACAAACCTGGGCACTGCCTTGCGATAATGTTTCGATACTCTTCTTCCAGTTGAGCCGAAACCTCGCGCGCCAGGTCCAATTCATTCTTCTCAACAAGCGCTGTCACTTTAGACGATAGAACACGGTTCCTTGCTGCTGGTGCGACGACTGAACATCCATACTCAAAGGCTTCCTTGATCTCTTCAAGGCTGAACATATCCATCGAGTATTCTTGATTCAGCAAATCATCCGGAATTTCCTTCACAAATTCAAATAATTGTGACGCACCCAAGTCCCCATGTTCAATAGGTTCAAAATAGTTTTTCAGGCGAAACATTGTGAGATGAATCCAATGAACCCCTGCCCAAGCGAAATCTTGATGATGTACGACACTCAATCCTGGTACCAGGTACCGATAAAAATTACGAGTTATCGCGCTGCACAAATTCCAGTTTTTCATTGCGTCAACGAATAAATACTCGATGGGTTTTTGACTCTCCCATTTTTCGTGCAACAGGTCGGCTTTGGTTGTCTCGATGAATTTGTGCAAATCTCCCATCTGGTCCGCAAATGCTTGTTGAAACGACTGACCAACAGAAAACGTCCGAACAAAACCGTACCCCAAACCGTACTCCGTGAAATCACTCACCATCCAAGCCTGCCACTCGAACAGGTCAAATGCGTGGATTCGTTTACTCTTGTCGTATACAATTGTATTGCTTTGCAGGCCCATCGCTTGCGCGTATGTGGAAGATCCTAAAAAACAACCCAGATCAACAATCTCACCCCGCCCAGTATAATTATTTTTCACGTAATGATATGTAAAATCACGTTCGATAGGTGAGAGGTATCCGGCTATTTTGCGCAATTCCTGAGACACCTCGAGCATATTCTCTATCTCCCACATGGCGAAAGACAGATCTTATCTGCTACAGGCCAGCCTTTGCAAGAGAAACTGTCCAGCCCGGATTTCATGTGCCCGTTCCTGATAAGGTCCGGGGGCTTGGTGGAGGTTGGTTTAGTGCCTGATGCGGGCGGATATGATTGTACTGCCTGAGCCCCTGATTGATGACAATCTGAGCCTGCCTGGTAGTGTTGACCCCCTCCGCGTTGAGACCTTCCCGGCGTAGTCTGCCGTTGAAGCGTTCGTTGTCTCCGTTTTCCCATGGTGAACCTGGGGTGATCCGGATGGGTTTGATGCCGATCTTGATCAGCCTCTTGTGCGCGACAGCGAGGCCGCACGCACGGCTGTGGCGGATGTTGGCAAGGTCGGCATTGTCGGCTTTTGCATGGACGGAACCGTCGCTTTCCTCGCCGCGACCCGGCTGGCAGGCATCTCGGCAGCCTCGTGCTTCTACGGTGGCAAGATCGATGCGTTCGCAGACGAGGCCCCGCAATGCGCCACACAGATGCATTACGGGTCGGAGGATCACGGTATCCCGATGGAGAACGTTGAGAGCGTTCGGGGCAAGCGGCCTGACTGCGAAATCTTCTTCTACCAGGGAGCCGGACACGGCTTCCATTGCGATGCGCGGGCAAGCTTTGATCCCGAGGCTTCTAAAGTGGTGTGGGACCGGACACTGGAATTGTTTGAAAGTGAGCTACAGTAACACATTCGCTTTAGCCACAATTTGGTGCGCCAGCCCACGATCTGACATCGTGTTGGAATGGTGGGGTGAAATGTGTCAGAACTGTCTGAAACAGGAGATCAAGCACGAATGAGAACCGCTGGGCGGCACTTTTTGCAGATCCCGGGGCCGAGCACGGTGCCGGACCGGATCCTTCGTGCTATTGATATGCCGACGATCGATCATCGCGGCCCCGCATTTGCGGACGTGGGCATGCGGGCTCTTTCGGGCATGAAGACGATCTTCAAGACCGAAAGCCCTGTCATCATCTATCCTGCGTCCGGTACCGGTGCCTGGGAAGCGGCATTGATCAACACCATGACTGCCGGCAATAAACTACTCATGTTCGAAACCGGCCACTTCGCCACGCTATGGTGCGAGCTGGCAGAACGTCTTGGACTACAGCCCGAGTTGCTGGAGAGCGACTGGCGCAGTGGCGCCGATGCAGACCGGATCGAGCAAAGATTGCGCGAAGACAGCGGCCACGAGGTCAAGGCCGTTTGTGTTGTTCACAATGAAACATCGACCGGTTCAGTCACACCGGTTGCTGCGGTGCGCGCTGCGATTGATGCCGCGAACCATCCCGCACTCCTCATGGTCGATACCATCTCCAGTCTGGCATCTGTCGATTACCGGCACGATGAGTGGGGTGTGGACGTGACAGTGGGCGGATCACAAAAGGGCCTGATGTTGCCGCCCGGATTGTCCTTTAATGCCTTGAGCGACAAGGCGCTGGCTGCGAGCAAGCAGGATGGCCTGCCGAATTCTTATTGGTCCTGGGACACTATGCTGGGTCCAAACAAGACCGGCTATTTCCCGTACACCCCTGCCACCAACATGCTGTATGGCCTCAACGAAGCCATCGACATGCTGCACGAGGAAGGCTTGGGAAATGTCTTCGCGCGGCATATCCGTCATGGTGAGGCAACCCGCAAAGCGGTTCGAGCCTGGGGCCTGGAGGTCCTGTGCAATCGACAAGGTCATGAAAGCGGCGTGCTGACCGCGGTCCTTATGCCTGAGGGGCACAGTGCGGATGCATTCCGCGCGACAACACTGCAACATTTTGATCTATCGCTGGGCAACGGGCTCTCGAAAGTTGCCGACAAGGTATTTCGGATTGGCCATCTCGGAGACAACAACGACCTCACCTTGATGGCAACCTTGTCCGGCGTTGAAATGGGGTTGTCAAAATCTGGCGTTCCCTACGACGCCGGCGGTGCGCAGACAGCCATGGACTATCTTAATCAAACCGCTGGTCAGCAAACGACCGTGGAATAACAAAGCAAGAAGACGTTCAACATGGAGAATACAGTATGAAACTCAAAACAATACTCTTTGGTGCAGCTGCTGCGCTTACATTTGCGGCCACGGCCCAGGCCGCTGATCTCACACTGAAGTTCGGCCACGTGGGCAAACCCGGCTCTTTGTTTGAAGCCAGCGTCAACGCCTTTGCCAAATGCTCCAACGATGCGCTTGGCAGCAAGGCTGAGGTACAGACTTTTGGCTCCTCGCAGCTGGGCAAGGACAAGGAACTGCTTCAAAAACTGAAGCTCGGCCAGATCACATTCTCACTGCCGTCGTCGGTCATGTCTTCGGTTGCCGATGAGTTCGGCGTGTTCGAAATGCCATACATCATCAAGGACCGTGGCCACATGCGCCGGGTTCAGGCGGAACTCATGGACACCTTCCAAGCGGCTGTGAAAGCCAAAGGTTACCGCATCATCGGTCTGTTCGAAAACGGCTTCCGTCACATCACGAACAATGTGCGGGCGATCAACAAACCTGAAGATCTTGCCGGGATCAAACTGCGGACACCAAAGGGTGCCTGGCGCGTGAAGATGTTCAAACTCTACGGTGCGAACCCCACACCAATGGCATTTTCTGAAGTGTTCACCGCGTTGCAGACGTCGGTGATCGACGGGCAGGAAAACCCGTATGCGCAGATCGCCTCAGCTAAATTCCAGGAAGTACAGAAATACCTTTCGATCACTGGCCACGTCTACACACCAGCCTATGTGCTGGTATCTGACAAGCACTATGCCAAGCTTCCTGCAGACGTTCAGGCTGCGCTGGAGAAGTGCGGCGGCGATACACAGAACTTCGTCTATAAGAAAGCCGCCAAGCTTGAAACTGAACTGCTTGACGTGATCAAAAGCGCGGGCGTTGCAGTGAACAATGCCGACAACGTCGCTTTTATTGCCGCTTCCAAACCGATCTATGACGAGTTTTCCAACTCGGTCAAAGGCGGCGCAGAGCTTATCAAGAAGGTTCAAAGCCTCGCGGCTGGTTCCTGATTTCACGACGATGCCGGAGAGCACATCGCTCTCCGGCATTTGATCTTTCAACGAGCTTTGAAGCAGACCATGGCAGCGCGGCTTAGCAGTTTTCTTGAATGGATTCTTGAATGGGCGGTCATCATCCTGATGGTTCTGCTAACCGTTGTGGTGATTGTCGCCGTCGTCTACCGGCTGCTCGGAGATTCACTTTCGTGGTACGATGAAGTTGCAGCCATCCAGCTCTCCTGGATCACCTATTACGGTGCAGCCTTAGCGGCACTGAAAAGGCGACACATCGGCTTTGACAGCGTCCTTCTTTCAATCCCGATGCCGATGCGTATGGTCGCCGTTGCGTTGTCTGAAACCGTCGTAATCGGCTTCTTTGCTATTCTTGCATATACAGGCTGGCAGGTGCTCCAAGTGCTTGAAGGCGACCGGCTCGTGTCACTCACATGGGTGCCAGTGCAGTTCACCCAATCTGTCATACCGATCGGCGGCACGTTGTTCATCCTGTGCGAACTTCTCAGCCTGCCTGGATATTGGAGAATGACAGCTGCAGGCAAATCTCTTGAACACGCTGAGATTGAAGAGGAAGTTGAGACCGAAATGAAAAAGGCGGGGGCATCGTAGGTCATGTTGATGCTCGGTATCTTTATCTGCCTCGTGGTAATGATTTGCCTGAGCATTCCCATTGCCGTCGCGCTGGCCGTATCCGGAATTATCGGCCTTCTCGCGACCGAAGGGACCGACAGCCTCGTGACCGTCGCACTGGATATGTACGATGGCTCAACCAAGTTTGCGTTGATCGCAATCCCCATGTTCGTTCTTGCCGGCGCCATTATGAACGCGGGCGGGATCACGGACCGGCTGATCAATTTTGTGTCCGCCTTGATCGGCTTTGTGCGGGGCGGCCTCGCGATGGTCAATATCGGGGTATCACTGTTTTTTGCCGAGATATCAGGCTCCGCGGTCGCAGATGTGGCGGCGCTTGGCTCTATCCTGATCCCACAAATGAAAAAGCGGGGTTATGGTGGACCTTTTTCTGCAGCCGTGACATCGTCTTCGGCTTCGCTAGCGATTATCATCCCGCCATCAATACCCATGATACTGTACGCGACATCTGCCAATGCGTCGGTTGAGCAATTGTTCATTGCCGGCGTTGTGCCTGGCTTGATGGGAGCGGCGGGATTGATGTTCGTGGCTTATCTGTTTGCGCGCAAATACGATCTCCCAGTAGAAGAAGCCTTCAACACCGCCCGTTTACGCGAAACCTTTACGGATGCCCTGCCGGCGTTTTCGCTACCGATTATTATTCTGGGTGGTATTTTCGGTGGCTTCGTCACAGCCACGGAAGCCGCAGGATTGGCTGTCATCGCAGCGCTTGTTGTGGGCTTCTGGTATCGCCAGATTGATCTCAAGCATCTCAAGCGCGCCATGCTGGATGGCGGTATGCAGACAGCTGTTGTCATGCTGCTGGTTGCTGCATCGGTACTCATGGGCGGGTTTCTGACCCGGGCTCAGATGCCCCAGCAGTTGGCTCAGAGCATTCTCGAAATCACATCGAACAAATGGCAGATCCTGCTGATCCTCAACTTCTTCTTCCTGGTGATCGGGTTCTTTCTGCATTCAGCTGCGGCGATCATCCTTGTCGTCCCCATCGTTGTACCTCTCATCACCGCTGCCGGTATCGACCCCGTTCATTTCGGCTTGGTGGTTACACTCAATCTGGCGATTGGCCAGCAGACGCCGCCGGTCGCATCGGTCCTCATAACCTCGTGCGCGGTGGCGCGCGCAAACATATGGGAGGTCTCGAAGATCAACGTATACTTTGTTGCCGTGTTGCTGACGGTGCTGCTCATCTGCACCTATGTGCCGTCCATCCCGATGTTCCTGGTTGAGTATTTCTACCGATGAAACTGACACTGGAAACAGCACAAAAGATCGTCGCGCTGGCACTTGAGAAGCGGCTGGAACTGGGCATGAAGCCGCTGACAATCGCCGTGCTGGATGACGGTGGCCACCTCAAGGCGCTTGCCCGGGAAGACGGAAACCAGCACACTGCGGCCCGGGATCGCTCAAGGCAAGGCAAACGGTGCGATTGCAATGGGGTTGGGTTCGAGGGCTCTTTACAATCGTGCCCAGAAGCAACCTTATTTCATCCAGGCAATGAATGAGCTGGCTAACGGATTGCTCGTGCCCGTACCAGGCGGTGTGTTGATCCGCGATGCCGGAGAGATTGTGGGGGCAGTTGGCATTACGGGTGAAGTTCCGACAACGACGAGGCCTGTGCCATCGCGGCCATTGAAACTGTTGGACTGTCAGCCGACCCCGGCTAGAGCGTTCTTTCGTTCGCGGACAAATCCAACAAAGCGCTCTGCCCAGCGATTGCGCGACGTGTTCCGTTGATGACAGAAGCCTGCGGTTACATTGCCGAGCACGATTCCGTCATTTTGGCCATTGATGCCATTGCCGCGCTTCACGTTCCAGGCGAATTGGGTTCCGGGTTCGAGATCAACCAAACTGGCGTAGTGGAACTCGTGGGCGGGGAAGCATGAAGCGGTTGCGGACCAGGCACATGATCCAGTCTCTTGCAACACCATCAGGCCCCGGCCTTGTGGTCTGCTGTTCATTTCAACCCGGCCCGGGATGACCCCAGCCATCGCGCAAGTCTTGCCCTTCCAGGCGATTGACCGGGAGAGATACATGAGGCCGCCGCATTCCGCATAGATGGGACGCTCGCTCAAAACAGCGTCCCGGACCTGGGTACGCATCTCTGCATTGGCTTCCAACGCCCGCATATGGGTTTCAGGAAAGCCGCCGCCAATCAATATCCCATCGCATTGGGGTAAAGTGCCATCACTAATTGGACTGAAAAATTCCAGCTTGGCACCGGTTTTCTGTAGGGTTTCAAGATCGTCCGGATAATAGAAATTGAAGGCGCTATCGCGAGCAACCGCGATGACCACGTCTTGGGCTTGTGCCGCGCCGGTATCTCTGATCTTAAAAGAGTGAGGCCCCGATGTCCGGGCGGCACCGACCACGGCATCACGGTCGACACCATTTGAGACGGCCTGTTGCAGCCTCTCAATCTTCACATCGACAGCAGCAATTTCATCCGGCGTGGTCAGCCCAAGATGCCGTTCGGTGACAGCCAAAGATTTGTCTCTGGCAATGGCACCCAAGACCGGTATGCTGGTATAAAGCTCCAGGGCCTGCCGCAACTTATGTTCCTGCCGGGGTGACGCGACCCTGTTGAGGATTACGCCGGCAAGCTGCACATCACTGTCAAAGGTCTCATAGCCCATAATGAGTGGAACAATGCCGCGCGTTATTCCGACCACATCGATCACAAGTATGACCGGGGCCTTGAGCAATTTCGCAAGTGCTGCTGAACAGTCTGAGCCTTCCACATCCAGACCGTCAAAAAGACCCTTGTTGCCCTCGATCAAACCCAATCCGCCTGCAGGCATCTTGCTTGCGAACATGCTTTGAATTTCATCATGGGACTGGGTGTTGAAATCAAGATTATAACAGGGCCTGCCACTCGCCCGACTCAACCACATGGGATCGATATAGTCCGGCCCCTTCTTGAAGGCTTGCACACTCTCACCTCGCGCCTTCAACGCTGAGGCGAGCCCGACCGTAACGGATGTTTTGCCTGATGACTTGTGGGCGGCAGAGAGAAACAAGCGGCTCATCTGCGGGAAGAATCAGGACACAAGCGCAAGCTGTGAAGTGTCGCGCGTCTTCCACATATCAATCGCAAGGGCTTCGGCCTCTTCGACACCCGTCGCCCGCCCCAGAAGCTTCAGCGCAATGGCAAGTGTGCCGATGACAGCGGCCTCACCATATTCATCTTGTGCCTCGCCGCGCCAAACGGCTGAGAGCAAATCCACGTTCATGTCGGAATCTTCAGGCTGCCTCGGGTCGTCCAGCATGGCAGGCCAGCGTGTCACATCATCCTCATCGTCAAAGAGAGACCAGACCTCGCAGGTCTTGCCGGGTCGCCGTTCGATCTCTCCGCCTTCGCCGCGGAAGACGGACATGCGCGGTTGCCCAAGGGTCCGCGCAGCTCCCTGATGGGTTTCCATAAAGCCCCGGTGGAAAATGCCCTGGTACATGCACCGGGCATCAAACGGATTGATCATGCGCGACAGAGTATGAACCGGCGAACGCAATCCAAAGAGCGGACGCAGTTCGATGAGCTTCTTGAGCAAAGGTGAAATGCATTCCAGCGGAACATAGGTAAAGTTGGACCGGGTGATCTGTGCTGCTGCCTCGTCCAGACTTGCCGCCACAGGCAATCCCAACTGGTTCAGGCAATCCCGGGTGTAAACACGACCGGGCGTATGCCCTTCTGTGCCGTGCATGAAAACCTTTTCCCCGTTCCGCGCCAGAAGGAGAGCAGACAATAGGAACCAGGGGAGCTGCCGCCTTTTGCCGGCGTAGGATGACCAGTCCAGATCAACTTGAGGGATGTTGCCGGACAGCTGAAGTGTGTTGCGCACGCCGCGCACAAAACCGGCAATCTCTTCAGGCGCCTCTTCCTTGAGACGGAGGATCATCAGGAAGGCACCAAGCTGCTCGGGTTCCACCTCGTCGCGCAGGATCATCATCATTGCTTCTTCGGCTTCCTCGACGGTGAGCGCACGGATGTGCGTCTGGCCGCGGGCGAGGATCGCAACGAACTTTGCGAAGGGATGGAATTCTGTCATCGTATTACCAGTTACAAAATTACGCTTTGGTGTCAGCCAAGCTGGCTGGCAGGAAGTGCAAGACCTTCATACCAACTAGCGCAATGGCAAGGGCCAAGGCAATGCCGCCGAGCCCCAACAGCAATTCCGGCAGGCTTGCCTGATAGGCTGCCACGCTGCCTTCGCCCAGGGAGCTGGAGACCTCCATACCCGGGAACAGCACCATCGGATAGACCTGTCCACCAATGATGATGCCATAGAGTTGCGCGAAACCACCAAGCACGACAAATAGACAGGCGGCAATGATGGCCTGGGTTGATCCTGTTGTGGCGGGAAGAAAGACCAGGGCTACAGGCACGAGACCTCCGATCACCACCTGGCCAAGCCAGAACAGGGTCGTGTAGCTGCCACCTTCAAACAGAATGAAACGCTCAACGCCTCCATGCTCTGCTGCATAGAGACCTGTGAGGTGCTGTACCGCTGTGAAATACAGAACAGCGGCGGCAAAGATACCCAGCAGACGGGCAAGCCTCACCAGCAGCAAGGGACCGAACTCGCGGCCAGTCAGCTTGCATGTTGCGACAGTGAACAGCAAAAACACCGCCAGCCCGAACGAGAGAGACATTGCTACGAAGAGGGGGGCCATAACCGCTGCATCATAGGTCTCGCGGGCAACAAGCCAGCCGAAGATGGATCCGGTGCCGGTCGTCAACGCCAGCCGCCAGATGAACGCAAAGGTTCCGATTGACCATACGTACTTTTCGGTGCCGCGTTCCATCTGCACATAAAGGTAGGCCACGACGATGGCGAGGAAGCCGGTGTAAAGAAAGATGTTCCAGGCAAAGATCGACTGGAAATTGAAATGGGTCATCGCGACGATCAGGCGGTCCGGGCGCCCAAGGTCGAGAACCAGGACAGCCAATCCGCCAATCAGCATGGCAATCGCCAACAGGCCCGACAATCGCGCCATGGGTTTGTAGGCACTTTGATTAAACACAGAGGCCACGGAAGCGACGTTCAACACACCACTGGCTGTGACGATCAGGAAAACCGCAAACACGTGCGGCAAGCCCCAGACAATCTGATTCGTCATGCCAGTCACGATGTGGCCATGATGTTCCATGTACCAGGCAGCGGCCAGGGCAACGGCAATCACTACACCAAGAGCACCCAGCAGACTGAGATAGCCCGGGCTCATCTGGAGTTCGCGATATATGGTCCGTTTCATGCTGCTGCCAGCCTAAAGGTTCTGATAGTGCACGCCGGGATCGGTGCCGAGATCAACGCGAATTTTCCGGGTTGGGAAGGATTCGATGCGTTTTGAGATTTCACTTTCGGGATCGTTCAGATCACCGAACAGCAGGGCTTTGTGCCCCGCGCTTCCGCAAGCTTCGACACACGCAGGTGTGCCGCCTTCGTCCACCCTGTGCACACAGAGAGTGCAACTTTCCACCGTGCCTTTGCCGCGCGGAGCATAGGGCTTTTGATCTTCAAGCGGCTCGTGAATGAACGAACGCGCACTGTACGGGCAGGCCATCATGCAATAGCGGCAGCCAATGCAGGTGTGTTTGTCCACCAGCACAATGCCGTCGGCCCGTTTGAAGGAAGCACCCGTCGGGCAGACATCGACGCAAGGCGGGTTCGCGCAATGCTGGCACATGACCGGAAATGATTTCGTCACATCGTTCTTCGGGTTCTTGACCGTGACCTTGCGGATCCATTGGGCGTCGATGAGTGGGTTCCCCGTGTCGCCCCAGCCATTTTCCTTAGAACAGGCACTCACACAGTCGGTACAACCATCGGCGCACTGTGAAATATCGATCAACATGCCCCAGCGTTTTGCATCGCTCGCGGCTTCCTCAGGAGCTCTTGCCTCAGCAAAGGCAACAAGCGTTACGCCGCTGGCGAGCGTGGCGGTGAAGGCACCTGTATTACGCAAGAACTCACGGCGGGTGCTCATGGCTTCACCTGTTGCAGGTATGACTGCAGGGCAGCCATTTCATGATTTGGGTTGAGACCTGCAGTTTCGGCAGGGTCAGGCCGCGAGGCATGGCATTGGAAGCAATCAACTTTCACCGCCACGTAATCGTGGCAGCCTCGGCAAAAATGCTTTGGATCTTTCACGGTTACAGGCTTGCCGTCTGACCCATTTACTGCATGGCAATCAATACAGCCTTTAAGGCTATGCCTCTTCGTCCGGACGCCTTCGTGGACCGTGTCGTCACGTTGGTGATCCAACAGGTGCATGTGGTTCCGGCGCATAAAGTCCGTGTCCTCGACGCAACGATCGCCCTTGCCTTTGGGGATTTCAAGCTTGACCAGTTGGAGGCTGATCTTCGGTTCTTCCGCCGGGGCGGGCCCTGACAGTCCAAGGCTCACAAAAAGCGCCAGTATGAAAGCCCATTTTGACATCGAAAAAATTACTCACCCAAGCCCATCTTGATGTAGCCGGAGGGGCAAACGTCCATGCAGATGTGACAGCCGATGCAAGCAGAATAGTCCGTGTAGACGTAACGTCCGATCGCCTTTTCGCTCTTCTTGACCTTGTGGACTGCATCCTGCGGACAGAAGATGATGCAGTTGTTGCATTCCAGGCAGAAGCCACAGCCCATGCAGCGTTCGCCCTCTTTCTTGGCCTGCTCCTCGGTAAAACCAATAATGCGCTCTTCAAAATTCCCGAGCACATCTTCGCCTTCAATATGAACCTCGTCACGCTTCTCGCGCACTTCGTAGGCGAAGTGTCCTTTGAACAGTTCCGTGTGTGGAATGATCTGGGTGGCCGAGCGATCGTCAAAATTGTGCACGGCAAAGTTCTGTTCGGAAGTGCCTCTCGTTTCTGTGTAATCGTACGGGTCTGGTGCAAGAGCGCGTTGCTCCAGCTCAGCCATCAAGTTGAAATGGTGCACATCCACTTTGGGCCGCTTGGCCATTGGTTCACCTGATAGGAAATGGTCAATGCTTTCTGCCGCGATGCGCCCGTGACCGATGGCCGTGGTGAGCAGGTGCGGACGAATGATGTCGCCACCGGCAAAATGCTTGTCCTTATCTTTGACCTTGTAGACACCATCCGCAGCGATGAAGCTGTTGCCTCCGTCCATTTCTTCGATACCACTGAAGTCGCCCATCTGACCAATGGCAGAAATGATGATATCGCATTCGATCTCAAATTCCGTGCCTTCGCGCGGAACCGGCCGGCCACCTTCCATATCGCATTCACACAGTTTGAGGGCCGTGGCTTTGCCATCGTCATCAAGGATAACTTCAAGCGGCATGACGCCACCTCTGATGTCGACACCTTCGCGCAAGGCATCCTCGCGTTCACGCTCAGCGGCCGTCATGCCCTCAATCGGAAAGAGCGAGGTCAGTGTGGCCGACATGCCTTCGCGGCTAACGCTTTCTGCTATGTCCGATGCCGTGTAGCCAAAAACGGACTCGTTAGTGTGACTCTTTTCGGAGGGTTTGGTGATCCGGCCGAGGCGCCGGGCAACGGAAGCTACGTCAATGGAGGTATCACCGCCGCCAACGACGACCAGACGCGGCGCAGTGCCATAGACCCAACCTTCGTTGAACGCATCGAGAAACTCGATGCCATTGATGCAGTTCGGAGTACCTTCAAAGCCAGGTACAGGAAGGCCGCGACCCGACTGGGCGCCGATGGCCCAGAAGATTGCATCGAAATCCGCTTCGAGCTGTTCGATGGTAACGTCCTCGCCAACCTTGGTGTTCGACTTAACCTCGACCCCGAGTTCGGTGATGCGGCCAATCTCTGTGTCCAGCATCGTGCGCGGTGTGCGGTAGCCAGGGATGCCATAGCGCATCATGCCGCCGAGCTTTTCGTGGACATCGAAGAGCGTGACCGCATGGCCGCTCTTGCGCAGGAAGTACGCTGCCGTCAGGCCTGCTGGCCCGCCGCCGATAACAGCGACACTCTTGCCTGTGTCTTCGCCCGCCGCCGACAGTTTCAGATTGTTGTCGTTGGCCCAGTCACCCACATACTGCTCGACACCATTGATGCCAACATAGTCGTCGACTTCGTTACGGTTGCAGCCTTCTTCACAAGGAGCGGGGCAAACCCGGCCCATGGTCGATGGAAACGGATTGGCCGCGACCATACGCTCGAAGGCATATTCCTGCCAGGTTGTGCCCTCGACAGGCGGCTTGTCCATGCCCCTGGCAATGGCGAGCCAGCCGCGTATCTCGTGGCCTGACGGACAAGAACCCTGGCAGGGCGGAGTCTTGTGAATGTAGGTCGGGCACTTGTAGGAGGCGTCAGCCTGGAATATCTTTTCTTCCAGATCCCAGTCTGCCGCCGTCTCTCCAGCCTCAAAGCGCGTGAAAGTATGCTTGACTTCTGCTTCTGAAACATCACTCATCTTCTACCCTCACCTCTTCTTCGTCTTCGGCATCCGGATCGATCTGGCCGTCCAGAATGATTGCATTGCTGACCAGTTGATGGATGCTCAGGATCGAGTCCCGTTCAAATCCATAATCCGGCAGCACCTTGGAAAACTGTGTCTTGCAGATGGCGCAAATGGCCGCCATATGTGTCACCCCGTGATCGTCAGCCACCTGCTTGAGTGCACGCATGCGGGGTTGGGCCCCGGCCTTGCGGATGTCCATCAATTCGTCGGTCAACAGACCACCGCCACCGCCACAACAGAGCGTAGCTTCCTTGATGGTGTCTTCGGCCATGTCATAATAGTGATTGCAGACGGCACGCAGGATTGCCCGCGGGATTTCGAACTGGCCACCGGCCTTATCGCCCATGCGCGAGCCGCGCGAGACGTTGCAGCTGTCGTGATAAGTCAGGCGGTATTCATCGTTCTTGGACTTGTCGAACTTCAGTTCGCCCTTCTCGATCAGATCATAGGTGTATTCGCAGATGTGCTGCGGGATCGGATAGTTCTGGTCGAGGAAGTCGAACGGCCCCGCCAGGGTATTGAGGAAGGAATAGGCGGCGCGCCAGGCATGGCCGCATTCACCAAAGATGATGCGTTTGACCCCAAGCTCCTCAGCCGCCTTTCGAATACGCAAGGCCAGCTCGCGCATGTTATCCTGAGAGCCGATGAACATGCCGAAGTTGGCGGCTTCCGATGCATAGGAGCTGACGGTCCAGTTGGCGCTGGCCTGATGAAAGACCTTGGCGTATCCCAAGAGCCCGTCAATGTGTGGCTCGGCGAAGAAGTCGGCGCTAGGCGTCACCAGCAGGATGTCTGCACCCTTCACATCAACCGGAATCTTGATCTCCAGTCCGGTCTCATCCTCAAGATCTTCTTCCAGATCTTCAAGGGTGGCCCGCAGAGCCTTTTCCTGAAGGCCCAGATTGTTGCCGATATTGTGGACCTTGCCGATGATCTCGTTGCAGTATTTTTGCCCCTTGCCCACGGAGTCCATGATCTCGCGTGCGGCCATCGAAACTTCGGCGGTGTCGATCCCGTAGGGACAGTACACCGAGCAGCGGCGGCACTGGGAGCATTGGTGGAAATAGCTGTACCACTCATCAAGCACGTCTTCGGTCAAGTCCCGAGCACCGACGAGCTTGGGGAAATATTTGCCCGAGAATGTGTAGTACCGGCGATAGACGCTGCGCAGCAGATCCTGGCGGGCAACCGGCATATTGTTTGGATCGCCAGTGCCGAGGAAATAGTGACATTTATCGGTGCAAGCGCCGCACTTCACGCAACTGTCGAGATAGACTTTCAGACCGCGTGAGTTGTCTACCAGTTCACCGAGCTTGCCAATCGCGCGCGCTTTCCAGTCCTCCACCAGCTCGCCAGGATAACCAATCTTCTCCTGATGTTCAGGCGAAGCCGGATAGGGCTTGCTGTCGGCCATTACGCCGGGTTTCAGGGCGGGGCGCTCGAGCGGGTCGGCGGACTCAATTGCGGCTTTGGAATTCCTGATTGCCAGTTCAACCATGATCACGCCCCTCCCAGGTTGGCAGAGACGTGTCGCCTCTCACGGGAATTATCGACCTGGTTGCGGCCCGGCGAGAAGAACACACCTGGCGCATGCACCAGTTTTGAGATCGGAAAAACGATCATCAGAAGTGCCACCAGACCGAGATGAGCCAGGAGAATGGGATCGGACGGCAATGGTTGCCAGTCGAAGTACATCAACCCAAGGAAGAACGCCTTCACCGCAATGATGTCTGTTGGATAGACATACTTCATGCCCAAACCTGTGAGTCCGATAGCAATCAACAGTGCGAGCATCAGATGGTCCGAGGGTCCGCTGATATAACGGATCCGATCCACAAGAAACCGGCGTGCCCAGAGACCCGCAAGGCCAATCACCATGGCAAATCCGGCATAGATCCCGAAGGGTTGGATCAATACCACCAGAGACCAAACAGGGTCGGTGAAGTACCGCAGATGGCGAAGCAATACGAGCAGCAGACCAAAGTGGAAAATCCAGCCGAATACCCAGATCCATTTGTTCGCCTTGAAGAGACTCTCAAACAGCACAACTTCGCGGGCCATACGCAGAGCAACACCGCCTTGCGTGACCGGGGCGGGAGTAGTCGGGATCTTCAGAGGTGCCGGTGTCTTCGCAAAAACCCAGATTCGATGTGCTAACCCGCCAACCAGTGTCAACGTCGCTATGTAAAACAACAGGGTGTAGGCCGTCATTAGCACGCCAAGGCACTCCAAATCTTGAGTTTTGGTTTTGGAGAGATCCGGCGATCCAGATCTCCCGGATCAGGATCAGACGCAGCCAGTCGGCTTCGGCAATCCAGCGATCTTACAAGCCTGCTTGGCGGGACCATATGGGAACAACTCGTACATGTATTTGTTGTTGCCCTTGTCCGGACCCATGGACTTCTTGATCGCCTTGATCAGCACGCGGACCGCCGGAGCAATCTGATACTCTTCATAGTAATCACGCAGGAAATTCACCACTTCCCAGTGCTCGTCAGTCATGTCGATATCTTCGTCTTTCGCAATAATATCAGCGAGCTCTTTGCTCCACAGTGAAATGTCGGTGATGTAACCTTCTTCGTCATGCTCGATCTGTGTGCCATTGTAATCATAGGCCATTTGATCTTCTCCTCTTGTCTGAGTTCCCTCAAAAGTTTCCTTGAGCGCCGCTATAGCCAAGCTTGCGTGCGCTCGTGCTCAGCGGCCAGATCAACGAACCCGCCGTAATCCACCAGCTCTATCCCGTCCAGAACGGTATCTTCATTCATCCCACGCGCCGACAAGTCTGGCGCCAAAGCATAGACTTTGCAATTGGCCATTGCAGCTGTAATCGTGCTGGCGACTTTGGACGCCGAGCGGGTGCCGACAACGCCATCTTCAATCAGCAAAACCACATCGCCTTCATTCAGATGGTTCAGGCAACTCTCCAGCGATGTGCTTTCGAATGGTGAGTTGTTGACCGTGTGCAGTGTGGACATGTTCCTGACCTCCCTGCCTAAAAGCTCAACAGAACGTCTTGCTCAGCCATGATGGTGCTGAGTTCGACGCGGCTGACCAGCCTGATGGACGGCTTTTCTTCGTAGTCGTCATCCTCGTCTTCCCAGGTCAGCTCCATCAGATCGTCGGGTGTCAGGCCGCGTTCTTCAAGAGATTCCTTCTCAACGTAGAGACGGCTCACTTCGTAGTCGCCTAGAGCAGGGTACGCTAGCGAGAAATTCTTGGTGCCGATGGCCTTGGTGTCCTGCCCATTCACGATCTGGAACACGCCATCATCGAGAAACGCAAGACAGACATTCTGCTCAAACGCTGCGGCGATCAGCACGACCTCCAGAGATTCGACCGCATAGACCGTCCCGTGAGGGGCCTTACGGTTGACGAACATGAAATTCTTGACGGCACCGGCTCCGTTGTCGGACATCACATCATTCTCCGAACTCAATGACACGATCAGCCTGGATGCCCATCTCAATCAACTGACCAAGGCCGGAAATCCGGAAGCCTTCTGCGATATTGTTGGCATCCTTGCTGTGGCGATTGGCTTCGGTTTCATCAAGCAGGCCGCGCCGCTGGGCAGCTGCCACGCAGACAACCAGATCCAGATCGTGCTTCTGCGCTAACTCAGACCAGTTCTTTTGCAGGTTACGGTCATCTTGCGGCGGCACCATCAGGCGCGTGCCGTTGTTGACGCCGTCATTGTAAAAGAACACACGCATAATCTCGTGCCCCTTCTCCAGCGCCGCCTTGGTAAACTGATAGGCGCTGTCAGAGGCCTGATGCTGATAGGGTCCTTCAGTGACCAGAATTCCGAACTTCACGATCTCACCCCGTTTTTAGAAGTGAACGTGCGCAGAGCTGTTCATGGTGTGGCGGGCGCCAGTCCAGGTATCCAGATGATGCTTGGTGAACGCCATGCCGGTCACTTCAAAGAATTTTGGCCAGCCAATACGGTCAATCCATTCACCCATCCGCTCCCAGTCACGTGCGTTTTCCTTGTAGGCGTAGAGGATTTTCATCACGACCTCTTCAACCTCAGGCCAACGCGGCGGGTTGTTTGGAAGGTTTGCCACGACCAGCTTGTGGAACGTCGGCTTGGAGCGCGCATTGGAATGCTTGCCACCAACCCAGATCGCAAGCTTGGTGGATTCTTCGCCATTGATCTGCATGGGCGGACACGGCGGATAACAGGCACCGCAGCAGATGCACTTCTTCTCATCCACTTCCAGCGACGGCTTGCCGTCGACCATGGCCGGCCGGATCGCGGCCACCGGGCAACGGGCCACAACAGCCGGGCGCTCGCACATATTGGCGATCAGCCCATGGTTGATCTTTGGGGGCTTGGTGTACTGCACGTTTATGGCAATATCGCCCTGGCCACCGCAGTTGACCTGACAGCACGAGGTGGTGATGCGCACCCGGTTCGGCATCTCCTCAACAATGAACTCCTTGTGAAGCTTGTCCATCAGGCTTTTCACAACGCCCGAAGCGTCGGTGCCCGGGATATCGCAATGCAGCCAGCCTTGGGTGTGAGAGATCATGGAGACCGAGTTGCCGGTGCCGCCTACAGGGAAGCCTTCCAGCAGGAGCTTGTCGATCAATGGATCGACCTTGGCCAGCTCATCGACCATGAACTCGATATTGCTTCGCGTGGTGAAGCGAAAGTGGCCGTCTGCAAACTGATCTGCAATGTCGCAGAGTTTGCGGATCGTGTAGACATCCATCTGACGCTGGGTGCCTGCACGCACGGTGTAGATCGACTCACCGGTCTTGGACACATGGTACAACACGCCCGGACGAAGCCGCTCGTGCCAATCCCAGTTGCCATAATTCCGGATCATCGTGGGATGCATGTACTGCTTGGGATCCGGCACCCCGGTTTCCAGCGGGGTTCTTGGTTTCTCTTTGACTGCTGCCTGGCTCATGGTTCTCTCCCGCTCTATTCGGCTGCGTCCAGGGCAGCGATGTCTTCGGCCTTTGCCCGCTTGCGCGCAAAGTACTTGTCTGCTTCCTCGGTGAAGTCGTCAGTGCGCACATAACAGGATGTGCGCGGGTGGCGGACCATGTTGGGATCCGGATCGATATTGAGTGCTTCAAGGAAGGCAGGAAGGCCGATCCGGTCGATGGTCTCACCAACACGCTCATGTTCCAGAGCGTTGTCTGCGAAGAACTCCATGACTTCGCCGGCAAATTCAACGAGCTTCTCGTAATCCTCGTCCGTCTTCATTTCCATGAAGGGAACGATAACCGTGCCCATGAGGTCGCCGACCTTCAGGGCGCGCTTGCCGCCGATGAGGATCGTGACACCCTTGTCATCACCCGGCGAGAGCGCCTTGGGCATCACGTTCAGGCAGTGCATGCAGCGCACACAGCTGTCATTGTCCACTTCCAGCGTGTCATCATCATTGAGGCTGAGGGCACGGGTGGGGCAGTTCGCAATCACATGATCAATGATGTATTTGCGGCCCGACTCATCAACCTTCTTCTTGAACTCTTCCTGGTTGACCTTCATGTCGTCACGCCAAGTGCCGATCACGGCAAAATCCGCACGCATTATGGCGTTGGTGCAGTCGTTACCGCAGCCGGAGAACTTGAACTTGAACTTGTAGGGCATCGCCGGGCGATGCATCTCGTCCAGATATTCGTTGATGATATCCCGCAAGGCGCGTTGCTCATCAAAGTTAGACATTTCGCAACGGGCCGCGCCCACGCAGCTCATGCCCGTCCGCATGCAAGGACCAGCACCGCCCAGATCAAACCCGATTTCGTTCAGGGCATCGAATGCCTTCTGGGTGTTCTCGGTTGTTGCGCCCTGGAACATGATGTTGCCGGTCTGGCCGTGGAAGGCGATGAGGCCGGAGCCATGCTCTTCCCAGATATCGCAGAGCTGGCGCATGATCTTGGTGTCATAATGGAACCCGGCCGGAGGCATGACACGCAGTGTGTGGAATTCCTTTGACTCTGGAAATTTCTCCGCAACCTGCGAGAATCGCGGAATGATGCCGCCGCCATAACCATAGACGCTGACCACGCCGCCTTTCCAGAACCCGAGCTTCTCCGTGTAGGAGTGCTCCAGCTGGCCCATGAGATCGTTCATCATGGGGGCGTATTGCTTGTCTTCAGAATCGCGAAGCCGCTTGAGGCCGGTCACGAAGCTTGGCCAGGGGCCATCTTCGAGCTGATCCAAAAGGGGCGTTGCGTGTTTATTGGCGCCAGGAGCGTTGTCGGTATACTCGTCGCCATTGCTGTTGGAGTTATCGTCGTCCAGCATGTGTTCCTCCTAATTTTGATGACCTGCCACTTACAGTGGCTTGTTTCATCTGGCCGGACCATATCATCGTTGTTTTTCGAATGCTATATTAAAATAATCTAATGTTCGCATGTGTGCACTTTTTGTGTTAGAGGATCGCCCCACCAAATCGTCCACTCGAAAGGCTTGGAATCTGCAGCAAATGCGCGGTTTTTCTCACAGATCCGAAGATGCGTACACCCAGTGGCGGGCGGCCAAGCTCACCGATGTGGCGCGACAATCGGCGCCTACTTTCGTACAAATTGATGATTTGGGGAGGCCTTCCATTGCCGAGATCAATGCCATTTCAAAAGAGAATAGGTGCTGGAATTTGGCCTTGTTCCGATGTTCGGGAGCGCCATCGGAGGTGCTGGAACTCGAACACTCTATTGGTTCCTTCTGTACCGCACTCGGACTAACAGACCTGGAAACGCAGCGGTCTGCAAATGCGAGCGGGATCGTGATACTGGAGGTCTCTAATAAAGCAGATCAGAAGGGCTTTATCCCGTTCAGCAATCGCCAACTCAACTGGCACACGGACGGCTACTATAATTATGAAAGCCCGCAGCGGATGATCCGCTCCATGATGCTCTATTGTGTGCGGGATGCTCAGTCTGGCGGATCAAACCGTTTCTTCGACCACGAACTGGCGTTCATCCGGCTGCACGATCAGAACCCGGCCTTCACGGAGGCGTTGATGCATCCCGAAGCCATGGTCATCCCGGCCAACCGGGAGCCGGATGGCAGCACTCGGCCGGCCAACGCCGGGCCGGTCTTCGCCGTGGATATTGCAAGCGGCAATCTGGCCATGCGCTACACCCGCCGGAAACGCAATGTGGAATGGCGCGATGACGCTCTTACGGGCTCAGCGGTCGCGGCACTGGAAGACATTCTCGACAATGACCCACATGCCTTTGAAATTAAATTGAAGCCGGGTGAAGGCGTGATATGCAATAATGTTCTGCATGCCCGGACTGAATTCGAAGACGGCAGCATTGAGGGCCGTCTATTTTTGCGCGTGCGATCCTATGATCGTGTGATCAACAGCTGAATTGGAACGAAGACAATGGCAACTCTCAGCAACTTGATGATCAGTCATCCGGAAATTCAATCGTTTGAAGTTCTGGAGCGGCTCGTGATTGAGGTCGCCAAGAGCGGCGAGATCTTTCTGGAGATGGACCTGAAACCGGACTATCCAGACACACCACGTGTCTGGAACACCCGGCTTGAAGCCGCCTTCTACCGGGCCGAACATATAGACCGGATGAACAAATGAGCCCGGATGAAACCAAGGAACGGTTGGCAGAGATCGAGGCACCCTATAACCGCCAGGTCTGGTTTGATGACGTGAAGTTCGACAGCGGCATGCAACTGCTTCGGGTCACAATCCGGGAGGGCCGCAGGATCACGCAACTCGATATCGATCCGGACACAGCCGCCCAATGGGGCGAGACCCTGCTGAAGTGGTCTGAAAAGTCCAAGCCATTGGACTCGTGACAGCCTGACCCAACACCCCTAATGCGATGCGTTCAGAACGCATCTGGAGAGCTTAATGGACCACCTGCCTATTTCCTTTGATGTGAAAGGCAAGAAAGCCGTCATCGTCGGCGGAGGCCTTTCGGCTGCGCGCCGCTCGGACATGATCCTGAAGGCCGGCGGGCATGCCCATGTGTTCTGGGATGTACTCAGCGGTGAGTTCCAAGAAATCAGGAAGCACGAACGCTTCACCCACGAGCAGCGCCAACCGGAAAGCGCTGATGTTGAAGACGCCGTACTCGCCTTTGGAGCCTCGGAAGATAAGGCGGCAGACGGGCATCTGCTCTCGTTGGCCAAACAGCACCGCGTGCCGATCAATGTGACGGACACGCCTGATCTTTGCGACTTCATCATCCCCTCGATCTTGGATCGATCACCGCTGACGATTGCCATCTCCACATCCGGTGCAGCCCCACTGCTTGGCCGGAAGATCAAAGCTCAACTGGAAACCATGTTCCCCGGCAACTATGGGCAGCTGGCGGCCTTCGCAGGCAGCCTTCGGAACCGGGTGGCGGAGAAAGTCCCCCCGGGGCCATCGCGCCTTCGTTTCTGGGAGGGCATCTTTGATGGACCTGTTGCTGAAAATGTCATAGCGGGCCGGGACAAGCAGGCCATGGCCGCCTTTGAAGACGCTTTGGAAAGCGGCGGCGTTGCATCGCAACAACAAGGTGAGGTGTACCTAGTCGGCGCAGGGCCAGGTGATCCTGACCTTGTCACCTTTGCCGCCCTCCATCTGATGCAACGAACCGATGTTGTTCTTTACGACCGGCTCGTGGGGAAAGGTATCCTCAACCTGGTGCGCCGGGACGCCGGCCGGATCTATGTGGGTAAGCTCCCCAAGGACCACACCCTGCCGCAGTCGGACATCAGCCAGTTGATGGTCAAACTCGCAAAGGAAGGCAAACGCGTGCTCCGGCTCAAAGGCGGCGATCCCTTCATCTTCGGGCGCGGCGGCGAAGAGATCGAAGTGCTGGCCGAAGCCGGCATCCCGTTCCGGGTGGTGCCAGGCATCACGGCTGCAGCCGGTTGCGCCTCCTATGCGGGCATCCCGCTGACACACCGTGACCATGCGCAAACTTGCGTGTTTGCGACAGGCCATGGGCGTGACGGTGTGCTTGAACTGGACTGGGCCGGGCTGTTGCGTCCTCGGCAGACGGTGGCGATTTACATGGGCCTCACGCATCTCGGCACATTGGCAAGCGCCATGATTGAGAAAGGCGCTGACCCGACGCTGCCGGCCGCCATTGTTGAGAATGGCACCCGGCCCAACCAGCGCACTGTCGTGGCCACGTTGGAGACACTCGAGACAAAGGCTGCCGAAGAGAGCGTCAAAGGACCGGCGATCATCATTATAGGCACTGTCGTCACTCTCGCCGACCAGTTGGGATGGCGGGACTCATGATGTTACTTTTCCAACAGCAAAACGACGCAGCGTCACTTTTGCGGAACAAGTGCCACCTGGTTGCTGCTAGGAACCCTCAATTGGGGCCGCTGTTTATCCGAACATCAGAATATGGCGAAAGCCGCAGAACGAAAATCGGGAGAGATTCGCGATGAAAATTGGAACACCAAAAGAAACCGCCAAAGGCGAAGCACGTGTCGCGATGACCCCTGCATCAGCCCTGCAACTGCAGAAGCTTGGGCACGAGTGTTTCGTTGAAAAGGGCGCTGGCGAAGCGGCCCGGTTTTCCGATGCGGATTATGAGAAGGCCGGTGTGACGGTCGTCAAGAACGCGGCAGAACTGTTCAAGTCTGTCGACTTCATCACCAAGGTGCGCCTGCCCGAAGATGCGGAAGTCAAGAAACTGCGCAAGGACCAGACCCTGATCTCGTTCTTCTACCCCGCTCAGAGCGAGGACCTGCTCAAGACCTGTAACGATAAAGGCTCCACCGTCATAGCAATGGACATGGTGCCGCGCATCAGCCGCGCGCAGAAGATGGATGCCCTGTCGTCCATGGCTAACATTGCCGGTTACCGAGCGGTCATCGAAGCGGGCAACAATTTCGGGCGCTTTTTCACCGGTCAGATTACAGCTGCCGGCAAGGTGCCGCCAGCCAAGGTGCTGGTTATCGGTGCCGGCGTTGCCGGACTGGCCGCCATCGGCGCTGCTCAATCTCTGGGCGCCATTGTGCGTGCCTTTGATGTGCGCCCGGAAGTGGCCGAACAGATTGAAAGCATGGGCGCTGAATTTCTGTTCCTGGATTTCAAAGAAGATGGCGGTGGCGATGGCGGTTACGCGGCACCTTCGTCTCCTGAGTTCCGTGAGAAGCAACTGGAGTGCTTTCGCGAGCAGGCACCGGATGTGGACATCGTTATCACCACTGCCCTCATCCCGGGCCGGGATGCGCCGAAGCTCTGGCTGAAAGACATGGTTGAAGCCATGAAGCCTGGCTCGGTTGTTGTTGACCTTGCGGCCGAGCGCGGCGGCAACTGTGACCTGACCGTTGCCGACAAGAAGATCGAAAGCGACAACGGCGTCACTATCATCGGCTACACGGATTTCCCGAGCCGGATGGCCGCGCAGTCATCGGAGCTTTACGCCACCAACATCCGGCACATGATGACGGATCTGACACCGGAGAAAGATGGCGTCGTCGTCCACAACATGGAAGATGACGTGATTCGCGGCGCGACAGTAACCCACCAGGGTGAAGTCACCTTCCCGCCACCGCCACCGAAGATTCAGGCGATTGCCAAGACCGCACCGGAGAAGACGCCGGAAGAGCTTCGCGCCGAAGAAGAAGCCGCTGCGAAGAAAGCACTCGACCGCACAGCTTGGCTGCTGGGGACCGGTGGCATTCTTTGTCTCGCCGTCGGCCTTGTTGCGCCAACAAGTTTCATGCAGCACTTCATAGTGTTCGTATTGGCGGTGTTCGTCGGCTTCTACGTGATCTGGGGTGTGGTGCACGCACTGCACACGCCGCTCATGGCGATCACCAATGCGATCTCTTCGATCATCATTGTGGGGGCGCTGTTACAGATCGGATCGAGTTCCGGGGTCGTCATGATCCTGGCGGCCGTGTCGATCTTCATGGCCTCAATTAATATATTCGGCGGCTTCCTCGTAACCCGCCGCATGCTCGCCATGTTCGAGCGCAGCTAAGGAGACGGGGACATGAGCATCGGATTGATCAGTGCCGCCTATGTCGTTGCGGCAATCCTCTTCATCCTGGCCCTGGGCGGCCTATCCAACCAGGAGAAAGCCAAACGTGCCATCTGGTACGGCATCATCGGTATGGCGTTGGCCGTAGGGGCAACCCTCGGCGCGAAGGGTGTTGGCAATTTCGGCATCCTGTTGGCCATGGTTGCCGTCGGCGGCGTTGGCGGCTGGTTTGTGGCCAACCGGGTCCAGATGACCCAGATGCCGGAACTTGTGGCCGGCTTTCACAGCCTCGTCGGATTGGCAGCTGTGTTTATCGGGATCAATGCGGATCTGGAAATGACCGCTGCCCTGGCCACCAAACAGGCCGGCACAGTCGACCAGTTGGCTGGCTTCGCGGCGACCATTGCCAAGAAGACGTCGGTGGAACTCAGCATCCTCAAGGTCGAATTGTTCCTGGGCATTCTGATTGGCGCCATCACGTTTACCGGTTCCATCGTTGCTTATGGCAAACTGGCGGGCAAACTATCGTCATCGGCGCTGACATTGCCTATGCGGCACCAGATCAACATCGCGTTGTTTCTGGCCTGCTTCGTGCTGGGCTGGATGTATCTGAATGGCGCGGGTCTCTGGACCATGCTGGCTGTCGCGGTCATCTCCGGGGTCATTGGCTGTCATCTGATCATGGCCATCGGCGGGGCAGACATGCCGGTCGTGGTATCAATGCTGAACTCCTATTCCGGCTGGGCTGCCGCTGCGATCGGCTTCACGCTCGGCAATGATCTGTTGATTGTTGTCGGTGCGCTGGTGGGCTCGTCCGGTGCGATCCTGTCCTACATCATGTGCAAGGGCATGAACCGGTCGTTTGTCTCGGTGATCCTTGGGGGATGGGGCGGCGAGCAAAGCTCGGCCCAGGCCATTGAAGGCGAGCAGATTGCGATCGATGCCGACGGAGTTGCGTCCTCGCTGGAAGACGCTGATAGCGTGATCATCGTTCCCGGTTACGGCATGGCTGTTGCCCAGGCCCAGCAGTCTGTCGCCAAGCTCACCCGGCGCCTGCACGCAAAGGGCAAGGAAGTCCGTTTCGGCATCCACCCGGTTGCTGGCCGCCTGCCGGGCCACATGAACGTGCTGCTGGCGGAGGCGAAAGTGCCCTATGACATTGTCATGGAGATGGATGAGATCAATGATGATTTCCCGCAGACAGATGTGGTGATCGTCATCGGCTCCAACGACATCGTCAACCCGGCCGCACAGGACGACCCGGGATCACCCATTGCCGGCATGCCGGTTCTGGAAGTCTGGAAAGCCAAGCAGGTCTTCGTCTCCAAGCGCGGCCAAGGCACCGGCTATTCCGGCATCGAGAACCCGCTGTTCTTCAAGGAGAACACCCGCATGTTCTACGGCGATGCAAAAGCGTCTCTGGATCAGTTACTGCAGCAGATTACGTAGGCGCGATCAGCATCCGGGCCCCCTCACCCTCCCACCGCTGATGCGGTGGGGCCCTCCCTCTCCCCCTCAGGGCGAAAGAAATGAACTGCGATGTGAGAAAGGACACGGTCAGAAGGCACCGCGTGCCTGAGGCAAGCGCGACTGCGCGCCGCCGCATTTTAAGAGCGATCAGCTTATCCGTGCCCGCGTAGCCATTTTGCCAAAGGCAAAATTGGCGCGGGCGAGGCAGATGGTCTGGCCGTCACTCCTGGTCAGGAGGTAACTGTGGGTTCTCACAGATTACAGTAAGGTGATCAAAAGACAGTTTTGGGTATCCGGTTTAACTCCTTGTGGCCGGACCATCCGGCCTCGCACGCAATGTTTTAACCAGGCTTCGGTATTTAACCAAGACCTCATGCATACACGTCCAACGTGGACGCCGGGCTGCTACCCCCATCGCTATGGCCGGACCTGAAGTCAACAGTCTTCATGTTAACGGGCACGAAGTGTCTTCTACAGGCAGAACTCGATCTGGTCCGCGCCCCAAGGTGTTACTCCTTCACAGGCAAGGCATCACATCCTCCATCCGCAAAACAGGAACAACCTAGGCTCGCGTCCTCTTCGAGATAGGTGAAATATTCCTATTATGTTCTAGGATAATTGTCAATTTATTTGTAATTTATTTCTTATAATTCCACCTTCAGAAAATCCAGCACGCGGCGAAACGCATCGTCAGCTGCTTTGGGATGATGGCGCAAACATGGCCCTCGACGCTGATATCGATACCGTCTAGGTCGAAACATGATGTGCACCGGGATAAATCTGGAGCGTGATATTACAGGGATTGGGAACCTTGGAGACAAAGACCCGGCATCGTTTGACCGGTGACCAGTCGTCCAGCTCGCCCATGAGAATCAGAACTGGTGCCGAAAACTTCTCTGCATAATCGCACCAGAGATAAAAGGAAAGGGTCATACCTAGCTGAGGGGATTTTGTCTTCAAGTTTGCTGTTGTTTCACTCCTCGCGGCTTGAAGCGCCGGCCAGCCTCCGTGGGATATGCCCATGACCGCAATTTTGCTGAATCGACGAATGGCGCCGTTCCAGAAATACCTTGGTGCCATGGGTATCCAGCGTGCGATGCAACGGGCCTGACCTGCCAGGGTCGGGCACAAACATAGGTGTGGCGACGCAGGAGAAAGCTGTCCACGTTCAGCACTACGTAACCGCGTGTGACCAGCCTCTTTGTCCAAAATTCGTTCCAGCGACTGATGCCGGCGCAACCGTGAAGCAGGACGATGGCAGGATGTGGCCCCGCCTCTCGCGGTCTCGCCAGGGTGCCCCGACAGACGCAACGGTTCCACGATGGCTAAAGCTTTGCTATTCTTCTTTGCCTGTTTGAGCTGAAACGGGGTTGGCGGATAAATTGCGCTGGCGAATTGGACCGTTTCACCTAGGCTGTAGCTTGAGCACTTACGTTGATCGAGATGAACAACGTGGCAAACAGACCGAGGATCAATTGGCGCGCACTTCTCATTTCCTCAGCAGGATATCGTGCGGGATGGTTTTTGCTAACCCACCCTGCCCAGAGCCGGGAACATCTCCAGCATCCAGAACCCGATTACATTCATCGAACCGGTGAGGAACAAGATACCCGTGATCACGAGCAAGGCGCCCATGATCTTTTCCACCAGCCCGAGATGTTTGCGAAAACGCTGCATGAACCTGAGGAACAGCTTGCCGGCAAGCGCGGCGATGAGAAACGGAATGCCAAGCCCGGTCGCATAGACACCCAGCAGGGATACGCCTTTCCAAATGGAACTTTCCTGGGCGGCATAGAAGAGTACCGCCGCCAGTACAGGACCAACGCAAGGCGTCCAGCCAAACGCAAAGGCCAAACCAACCACATAGGCGCCGAACAATCCAATTGGCTTGGAGGGACCTTCGAATTTTGCCTGTTTGTAGAACAGTCCAATTTTCAAAAGACCGAGAAAATGCAAACCCAAAAGGATGATGACAGCGCCGGCAATCTTGTTCAGGATGTGGAGATTGGCGCCAACCAGTTGCCCCAGATAGGAGGCCGTTGCGCCGAGGAGTATGAAGACCGTCGAGAACCCCAGCACAAAGGCAATGGCGGAGAGAAAGATGCGGCGCCCAACACCGGGGTCCAGATCGTCATCGCCGGTTAGCTGATCGAGACTGGTGCCTGCAATAAAGCAGATATACGGCGGAACCAGCGGCAGGACGCAAGGAGACAGGAAGCTCAGGATGCCCGCAGTGAGCGCTGCAAAGTAGGAAACTTCCATTTGCTCGCGTCCCTAGGCCCCGATGACCTTGATCGATTGATTGGGCTTCAGATCAATGACCTTCTTGCGCTTGATATAATTGGCGGCCACGTCCCAGATGGGCGGGCCTTCGGTGCCTTCATTGACCGACGCCCAACCGGCCACCTTGTAGGTGCGGGAAGGATCAATCGGCTTGCCCGTCTTGAGCATGGTCATGTTAGAGATGCGGTTGCCGATCAGTTTGTTGACATCGATTGTGTAGCCCAGCCCACCGACGCGCACCATGTCGCCACCCTGCTGGAAATAGGGATCGGAATTGAACAGATTGTCCGCCACATCCTCCAGAACAGTCTTGATGAACTCACCCGTCATGTCAATGCGGTAGCAATTGGGGTAGGTGATAGCCGTCATGTTGTAGACGTGTTCCCAGGTGATGGGCTGACCGGGCAATACGCTGGCGCCCCAGCGCGTCCCGGGCGAGAAGGAAAGATCCGCCTCTCGCTCTTCAAGCATGGCCTCGCAAAGCAGGTCATCAAACGTGCCGTTGAAGTTACCACGTCGGTACAGCAAGGTCTCCGTGCGACCGAGTTCGGTGTTCAGATGTTCCTCGTGGGGACCTCGTATTTCGTCCACCATTTTGATGATTTCCCGATCCGGAGTGATTGCATCCGTCAGCACCGGAATCAAGCGATGCTCCAGCCCGGCCATGCGCCCGCCGCTAACCTCCACGTCGACCCGCGACAGGAACTTGCCATGAGAGCCGGAAGAGACAAGCATGGTTTTGCCCACCTGGATCGGCTGGGGCACCGCATCGTGGGTGTGACCGCACAGAATGACATCAATGCCCTCAACCTTTGAGGCCATCTTCTTGTCCACGTCAAAGCCGTTGTGGGAGAGGACGACCACTAATTCTGCTCCAGCTTCGCGTGCAGCAGTCACACGGCCCTGCATGACATCATCGCGGATACCGAAGGACCAGGCTGGAATCATCCAGCGCGGATTGGCAACAGGCGTGTAAGGGAAGGCCTGCCCGATCACGGCGACCTTGATGCCGCCACGTTCGAACATCTTGGTATGCTCGAAAACTTCTTCTTCCCATTCATTGTCGATGACATTGCTGGCCAGGAACGGGAATTCCATCTGTTCGATGAATTCCTTCACCCGTTCTTCGCCCAGGGTGAACTCCCAATGGCCCACCATGGCTTCGCATTTCAGGGCGTTCATGATCCTGACCATGTCCGCGCCTTTGCTTTTCAGCGCGGTGTAGGAACCATGCAAAGTGTCGCCACCATCCAGGAAGATCGTCTTGCCGGGGCGTTCTGCGCGGATCGCCTTCAGCAATGTAGACATGCGGTCCGTACCGCCGACGCGGCCATAGTTCTTTGCGAGCACGGCAAAATCCTTTGAGGTCAGTGCATAGGCATCGGCGCTGCCGGCTTCAATGCCGAATCGTTTCAGAAAGGCCTCATCAGTCAGATGTGGTGGCTGGCCCTTGGCCTCTCCCACACCCAGATTTATCGAGGGTTCGCGAAAATAGAGCGGCTTGATCTGGGCATGACAGTCCGTGTAGTGCATCAGCGTGACCTGCCCCTTGGCATTGAACTTCAGCAGATCATCCTGGCTGATCTTTTGGGCCGCCGCTGCCCGGCCAAACCCCGTGCCGAGCCCCGCCGCCATCGCCGTTGCTGCCGTTACGGTGAGAAAATCGCGTCTGTCGATCATTATGTTTTCATCCGCCTCAATAATCCGGAACCAAAAAGAGGGACGCGATCACCCGCGCCCCTCCAGATTTGTCTGCTTTGTTGCAGCCCGTCAGTTACGCACGGCAGGCGTTTCGACCGGCAAGCCCTGAGCCCGGTGCATAACATAGAGCTCCAGAGCCAGATATTCGTCCGACCCGGTCTTGAACGGCTTTGCCCTGACCTGCTTGTTGCAGCCACGGAAGCGGCGGTGCAGGGAGCCTGGCTTCTGCCATTTCAGACGATAGGTCGGGAAGCCGTTACCTTGGCCCTGTGACAAGGTGTTGGCCCTGATCATTTTGCCCGCATTGTCCACGTGGCAGTTTGAGCAGGCCATGTCGAGCTGACCGCGGCGCTGGCTATAGAATGCCTTGCCCTTTTCGAACCAGGGCGCTGCGGCACCGTCGATCTTTACATTGACCGGCTCGCCATGTGACTGACGCTTCACGTAGGACACCACACCAAGCATGTTACGGGAGTCATATTTCCACTTCTTGGCTTTCATATTTTCGGTGAGACAGCGATTTACCCGATCCTCAACGTTGGTAAGCTTGCCGGTATCCTTTTCGATCTTTGGATAGGTCGCCCCAACGCCTTTCATGCTCTCAGAAGCATCGTTGTGACAAGTGGCGCAGGATTTGCCCGCGGCACCGTTAACCTCATTCCAGACCTCTTCGCCGTGCTCGACCCAAAGCATGCCAGGATTTTCAAAGTCATCATCCTGTATCGCCCGGGTCTCAGCTTTCGCGTAGGTGTACCCACTGCGGGAATCTTCCACCTGGTACTTGCCCCAGTCCTGATCCGCATATGAGACCATTGCCGGCATGAAGACTGCCAATGCAGCAATCCCCGCTAGCGTTGCAATTCTTCCCTTCATTCGAAGTTCCCTTCCCATTGCCCTTCTTTTTGAGAGCGATTAGCCAGCTTTAGCTGACCGTCATTTTGGCTTTTTTGCTGTATTCCTTGCCATCATCGGCTGTCCATTTGAACTCGAACTCACCGCTTTCTACGGCTCTCATCTTGAAGGCCATATAGGGGTTAGCCGAGATTGCACCGTGCCAGTCGGAGGACACAACGGTCTTGCCATTAAAGGTGCAAACGAACTTGTTGATGATGTTTCGCGGGATTTTCTTGCCAGTCTTTTTATCTTTTCTCTGGCCGGATTCCATCTTGTGCGAAATCAGCGTCTTGATTTTAACAATATCGCCTTTTTTAGCTTTCTTCGGCGCGCGAACGCGAGGTTTTGAAGCCATATCTAATTCTCCTCAATTGCTCTGTTAGCCGCCACAGCCGCCGATTGTCACTTTCACCTGCCGTTTGACGGTGTAGAGCGATCCGTCGGACATTTCTGCTACCGCAACCACGTTCTGTGTGCCTGCAAGGCGCATCCGCAATGAAGCTTCCGCAACACCTGACATTGGGGTGAAGTTGATCGTGGCCACGTTCGGAAGCGGGTTCTTTTCTGCAAACAGATGAACTGCTTTCACGTGGTCAGCGTCCGTCATGGGGCTTTCTGCCGACACCGAAATCGGCACGGTGTTGCCGTTCTCCGCGATCTCCGGCAGATCAAGCTTGATCCGGCCTTCCTTAATGGCGCCATCGCCAACAAGCTTCTTGATTGCTTCGGCCATCATGGCCACATCGGCATTGGCAGAGCTCATCAGCGGGCCTGCCATGTAGACGGCGATTAAACCGCCACTGGCAAGCTCAAGCGCCGTGCGGCGGCTGATAAGACTTTTGTCACTTGTCTTTGTCATTCCTCGATTTCCTCAGTTGAATCACTCAATGTGTACAGACCGCGAAGCCCTATTCTTCCTTCATGGTCATGACGTAAGCGAGCACATCCTCGACTTCCTGCGCGGAAATCACAGTTTCCCCCTTGAACTTTTTCAGAACGCGGGTGAAGCCGTCCGCGCGGTAAAACGCGGGCATGATGGTATCCTCGTTTATGATTTTCGGATTGACGATCCTGAGGCGCAGTTCGCCTTCAGACCATCTGCTGGCCGTGCCATCAAGCGGAGGGCCAACTTCGCCGTGAAACGGTTGATCTGCCAACGAGGACACAACATGACAGGCTAGGCAGTTGCCTTTCTTGCGATTCAGGAATACTTTTTTCCCGTTCACAGGATCGCCTGGCTTACCGGTGAGTGACGCGTTAATCGCCTCGTCCTCGACTTTGTAATTTGCAGTGTCAGCGAGCACTGAACCCGCAGCCAGAGACACTGCGCCAACAAGTGCCAACGCCGTCACGGCAGTAAAACGTCTTTTCATAGTTTTCCTTCCCACGTTTTCCCTTGCAGGCTGCCCACCAGCTTAGCCGCTGATCAGTGCCCGGTCCCCTTCTTGTGAGAGCTGGTTGTCCAGCTTTCTTGTGTTCTTGTTTTCCGGCATCTTATTCAACTTATCGAATATCTCAAGGTGTTTGTTAAACATGCCGAATGTGACGTTTGGTTTTGCCTATTCCGATAGTTTGCACCCTGATTTCAGCTTTTTTAGCTGTTTTCCAAGCAGAAACCAGAAGAAGTCCTCTCCGGCATATCCCAAAAGGCGGCCAACCTCCTTTCCATCTTCCATCACGAGGAATGTGAGCGTGTAGACAATTGGTCTAATACGTTCCAGCAGATCATCCTTGGGAGCATGGAGGTCCACTCTGCGGAACTTTGCACACTTGCCTTCCGGGGTCTTTGGCAGGATCGGCGCAATCTCCCGGTCCCAGACTTCACACCATTCACAACCTGCCTGTTCGACCATGATCAATTCGGCGCCCATTTTTGCGGAACTTTGCAAAGTGTTGGCGACACACAGCAATACTGCGAGCCAGATGGTTGCCAAGGCGCGCATTACTCTTTCTTCCATTTCTCCAGATGTTTTCGGATGAAGGCGGCGGCACGCTGGTTGGAGTCCTTTGTTGCCAGGTCATCGGCAAAGGTGCGCACGTTCGGAGGCCAGAAATCAAAATCTCGCCTTATCCATGGATAAATGATCAACTTCACGTCCTTGCCGGCTTGCTTCATGAATTGCACGGCTGTTTCAATGGAGCGGCGGCGCTGGTACTGCTCATACTCACCAATGAAGACCAGGGCAGGCAGCTCCAGTTTGTCAATCTCAGCAGCATACCTGTAGACCTGCATGAGTTCAGGCGCAGCCGGATCCTGCCAATGCGGATAGAAGGACACATAGCAGGCAATCGCAGAGTTCTGTCGTGCGAATTTTACCGCAACCTTCAACGTGCAATAACCGCCACGCGTATGTGAATAGACGCACGCTCGCGACGTGGAAATATCCGTCCGTTTCAGCAGAAAGTCGAGCCCGGCATTCACGTCGCTTTCGGTCTCCGGCAGATGTTCGATTGGCCGTTGTTCGATGAACCGTGCAGAATAGACATCGGGCGAGAGCACAACAAAACCGCGTGCCACCCATGCGCCGGGCCAGGCGCTTGACGATATCATCAAGCCCGCGGCGCCCGTGCTGAAACAGGACGGCTGGAAACTTTTCTGATCCGGCCGGACGAAAAGAACAGCAGGCACTTCCGTATCGTCTTCGGGATTAATGTAACTGAGCGCGCTTTCGACAACCCTGTGGTTGGCGGGAACGGGCCGCTGGCCGCTGTCGTACCACTCATCACTCCACCACCACTTGTCTGAAACCGGTAATGTATTTGCCGAAGCATCAAATCTTCGGCCGACGGCGGTGTCACTCGCCGATGTGCTGCCCGGCGCAAGATCCTGAGCCTGGAGCGGCAGCACAAAAAGAAACAGGAGGCACAAATAAGTGACAGCGCGAGTCATTTGTGTGGTGCCTCCTGTTTGCGATTTGACAAGCCCTAAGCCACCCGTTTGATCTGGAAGCGGTAGCTATCACCGTCTTCAGCCGACTCCACAAGCTCGTTTCCGGTTTGCTTGCAGAACGCAGCCATATCGGCCACGGAACCAGGATCGGTCGCATGAATTTCCAGCACATCGCCGGCTGGCAAATCTTTCAGTGCTTTTTTGGTTTTCAGGATAGGGATCGGGCAGTTCATGCCCTTTGCGTCGAGAAAATGCTCCGCCATGTTTGGTTGGACCTCGCTTGGAATGTGATCAGATACGCATATTAGAATTGTTTAATATGAATGGCAACGGGGAATTGGTTCCGCCCTGCGTGGTTGCAAATCTTATAATATTCTAATATAAGAAAGAACTGGAATTTGTTCTATGCGGCATTGGACCGACTCACACATGCAACCCGAAATGGACATGGAAGCGCTTTATGTTAATGCCGACAAGGCGAGCACATTGCTGCGTACAATGTCGAATCAGTGGCGCCTGCTGGTCCTTTGCAATCTGGCACAGGCAGAACTTTCCGTTCACCAGCTCGAAGAGGTAATCGGCCTCAGTCAATCCGCCCTGTCCCAGCATCTGGCCATCTTGCGCCGCGAACGGCTCGTGAAGACCCGCAGGGAAGCACAATCAATCTACTATTCGCTCGCAAGCGAAGAAGCCGGGGCCGTCATGGCGACGCTGTACGAGCTTTATTGCAGCGAAGGTGCGCTGGAGAAGACGCGCGCGTAGTTTGATGTGACTGGTTTTACCCGCGCTCACTTTTTGCGCCTTGTGCCATCGGAAACCTCTATTTATTATAATATTCGAATATGACGGAATAATAACACCGTTGAACCTTGTTGCGGAGACCGGATGAATGATTGAAGCACTGCGGGAAACCATAATCGAAACCCCGGGCACATACATTATGTGGTGCGGCTTCCTTATTGGTCTGGTGTTCGGTTTTATCGTGAACCGCACCAATTTCTGCAGCATGGGCTCCATATCCGACATTGTGAACTTCGGGGATTACCGTCGCATGCGGGCCTGGCTTCTGGCAGCAGCTGTCGCGCTGATCGGAGCACAATTTCTGCAGGCGAATGAGGTGACCAACCTGTCCACTTCACTCTACATGCAACCGTCCTTTGGCTGGCTTGGCCATGTGGTGGGCGGCCTGATGTTTGGCTTTGGCATGGTGCTTTCCGGTGGATGCGTCAGCCGCAATCTGGTGAGGGTTGGCGGCGGCAATATTGGCTCGTTGGTCGTGCTAATTGTCATCGGTCTGTTTGCCTACATGACAATTGGCGGGATCATCGGTCCCGTGCGGCAGGCGGCTGTTGCAGGCACGGCGCTAGGCTTACAGGACATTGGTATTGAGATCCAGGGTCTGGACGCCATCCTGACCGCCATGACCGGTGCCGCAGCCGGCACTGTCAATCTGCTGATCACAGCCGCAATTGCGGCGGCTGTCCTGATTTATTGCTTCAAGGACAAGGATTTCCGAACATCACCGCCCCACATAATTGCCGGTGTTGGGATTGGCCTCTGCGTTATGGCAGGCTGGGCGCTTACCGGCTTGGCGTTTGATGATCTGGCGGACACACCTGTCCCCGTCATTTCCTTGAGCTTTGTACGGCCAAGCGGTGACACGCTTGACTATCTCACGCGCTTCACAGCCCTTGGCCTGCCTGGTTTTGGTGTGGTCACATTGTTTGGCACAATCCTCGGCAGTTTCCTTGCCGCCATTATGACCGGTCGATTCCGGCTGGCCGGCTTTGCAGATACAAAAGACACCATGCGCAATCTCGGCGGCGCGGCCCTCATGGGCATTGGCGGGGTCGCCGGACTGGGCTGCACAATTGGCCAGGCCGTGACGGGCGTATCCACCCTGGCGATTGGCTCCTTCGTCACATTCCTCTTCATAGCGATTGGCGGCTATGCCGGCATCAAGTACATGGAATGGCGGATTATGCAGGAAGTGTGAGTAAGGACGCGCTCAATCTGATTGAGTGTTTCCGACAGCCACCAGCACTCCGGCTACCGTGATCAGCACCATGCCGATGATGGTCAAAGCATCTGGCCGTTCTGAAAAGAACACAAACCCCCAAAACGCTGCCGACACCAGGTAAACATAGTCGAAGGTTGCTATGATCGGTGGCGGGGCGATTTGATAGGCACGAGCGACGCCAACAAAAAAGATTGCAGACAGCACGCCGATAAGTGCCATCAGGCTCCATTCCCTTGTGCCCATCAATGCCCAGTCGCCCAGCAGGAAGGGGAATGTTGTTTTTGTCTGTTCGTTGAGAGCCAACCCGGCAAGAGCAGCCGTGACAGCCAGGCCGACAGCCAGAAAGGCCAGGTGCAGAGACAGGGTGAGCACGAGCGGCTCCTCATTCTGACATTTGCCGCGGGTCATGACCATACCCAGCGAATAGAGCACAGCAGCCAGAAGCGGGAGCAGTGTGAACCAGGAGAAGGCGTCCGTGCCGGCTTCAGGATTGCAACCACACCAAAAAATCCCAGGCAGACACCGGCCCATTGTCTGGCCGTGACCCTCTCGCCGATCAAGGCTGCCGTCAGCAGGCACGTGATGATGGGGTTGGTGTAAACAGCAACGGCGGCAACGGACAGGCTGAGCACCGGAAAGGATGCGTAAAACACCAGCCAGGTCAGCACGAGCAATGTGCTCCTGATGACAGTCCATTTTGCATCAAGGGGTTTGGCGGAAATCCGTGCAAACCGCATCAATACAAAAATGATAGGAATCGCCACCAGCGACCGTGTCACAAAAATCTGCCAGACCGTCAGATCGGCACTGGCAAGCTTCACCACAGCATCTGCAAACGCCATGATGAGCACCGAACCCAGAATGATCATGATGCCCTGGGCGGTCTGATTGGGTCGGGATTTTTGCACAGAGGTGGTCTCGGGATTTCGGAGTTGTTAAGGTGGCTCGTCCAATGAGAGAGACGCTCCAAGATGACGAAGAGAAAGAACCATTCGCCAGAGTTCAAGGTCAAGGTTGCGCTTGAGGCGATCCGTGAAGAGATGACGCTGGCAGAACTGTCGAAGAAGTACGGTGTGCACGCGACCCGGATCGGCACGTGGAAGCGGGCAGCGATCCAAAATAGGGCATCTGCGTTTACACGGCGGGGGGCCGATCCGGCTGCGGTCGATACGGCCGGGATCGAGAAATTGCATTCCAGGATCGGTCAGCTTGTCGTCGAGCGGGATTTTTGGGCCGATGCCTCGTTTCAACTGCTCGGGACGCGCGGCAAAAAATGGTGAGCAAGGATCATAAGCTGAGCCTTCGCCGTCAGTGCGCGTTGCTGACGCTGACGCGGTCCAACCTGGACTATCCCCCGAAGGGCGAGAGCACAGAGAAGCTGCGGTTCATGGCAATCATCGATAAGCAGTTCCTGGAAACGCCCTGGTACGGATCACGCCAGATGGCGCGGTACCTGCAGCGTCAAGGCCACAAGTGTGGGCGGCATCGGGTCCGGAGGTTGATGCGCCTCATGAGGCTGGTTCCGATCTACCAGGCCCCCAGCACCAGCAAGAAACATCCGCAACATAGGATATGGCCGTATCTGCTGAGGACCGTGGTGATTGAACGGTCTGACCAGGTCTGGTGTGCGGATATGACCTACATCCCCCTGCGCAGAGGGTTCCTGTATTTGGTGGCCATCATGGATTGGTACAGCTGCAAGGTACTGGCCTGGCGGCTGTCAAACACGCTGGAGGCCGAACTCTGCGTTGATGCTTTGAAAGAGGCGCTGGCCAAGCACGGGGCAAGCCGGAGATATTCAACACCGATCAGGGGAGCCAATTCACCAGCGCAGACTGGATTGATGTGCTGAGCGACGCGAAGGTCAAGATCAGCAGGGACGGCATTGCCCGCGCTGTAAGCGGTACCTGAACAAATTGAACGACACCCTTGCTGATTGGGCAGCTGCTATGGATGTCGTGGTCGTATCCGCAGACAGCTATGAAAAAGCGACGGCGGACCAGAAAGAGTTTGGTTGGGATTTCGATTTGGGATACGGACTCACCGTTGAACAAATGCGGTCACTTGGGCTTTACGTGTCCGAACCTCTTTCTGATGCGGAAACAACGCACTTGTTTGCAGAGCCCGGCGCATTCGCTGTACGTCCGGACGGATCGCTCATGCTGGTTGACATCTCAAACGGTCCTTCCGCGCGTCCCGATCTGGAAGAGCTTCTGGATGGCATGAAATTCAATATAGATAACAATCGCCCGGTCCGGGGAACTGCCTAGAACGATCCCCAACAATATTCTGGTCAATATACGACTCTGGCCTTGAGGTCTCAAAAGGGCTCGAAGTGTGGATTCGGCTCACTTTTCTGAACGGCAGATTTCGAGAAGGCATAGGTAATCATTCACCTGTTGGGCGCAATTAGATTGTAAAATCTCCACCGGGCACATGGTTCCTTACGGGGTCGACATTTGTCGCCCCAACATGGGATTCGGTGGGAGCTGCCTCCTTTAACCCGCATTCCCCAAGTAACTTGAAGAATTCGAACCTCTGAGAGCCAGTAGCGTGTTATATTTCAGCATGTTATCACTGTCGGAGGCGACGTTTCATGGTTCACCTTCAGGGTGCAGGCGAAACAGGCGCTGTTCGGCTTGGTTTTGACCGTCGGGTGCGGCTGGAACTCCATGGCGCGAAGATCAGTTCAGACGGCGGCCTGCTTTTGTTCCGGGAACTGGACCAGGTGCTGGGCCTGCATGACATTGCGGGCGGTGTTTTGCGCGACACGCGGACGGGACACAATCGGCTGCATACAGTTGTTGGGTTGTTGTGGCAGTCGGTCTTCGGGCGATTGGCCGGATATGATGAGGTGAATGACGCGGATCGTCTGGCGCTTGATCCAGTGATGCGGCAAGTCGTTGGGGGGCGGGCTGTCGATGCCAGGGCTGCGTCCGCGAGCCAGATGGGACGGTTCGAGACCGAGGTGCTGGCGACGGCTGCCAATCGTGCGGCGCTGGCTGATTTGTCCGGGCAGTGGATCGACCGGGTTCATTCGGCAACGCCACCCAAATGGATCGCGCTGGACATGGACAGTTCAGTCAGCCCCACCCACGCCACCCACGGCGCGCAGGAGGGCACGGCCCGGAACGGCCATTTCGGCTGCATGTGCTCTCACCCACTGTTCGTGTTCAACCCGTTCGGTCACCTCGAACGCTGCGCCCTGCGCCCTGGCAATGTGCACAGCGCGGACGGAGGGGAAGCGGTTCTGAAGCCGGTCATCGCGCGATATGCGGATCGTCACCTGATGCGGTTCTTCCGGGGCGATGCTGCGTTCGCCCTTCCGGAGCTATACAATACTCTGGAAGCGGGAAGCTATTTCTATGCCATCCGCCTCCGGGCCAATCGCGTTCTTCAGGGCAGGATTGCGCCTCTGCTCAAGCGCGCTCCGGGTCGTCCGCCAAAAGGCGTGAAGCGTCTCTACAGCGACTTTGAGTATCAGGCGGCGGCATGGGGCAAACCCCGCCGTGGTGTCGCCAAGGTCGAGTGGCCTCCCGGCGAATTGTTCCCCCGCGTCGGCTTCGTCGTCACCAACCTGCCAATGAAACCAGACTGGATCGTCCGGTTTTACAACCAGCGAGGCACCGCCGGGCAGCACATCAGGGAAGGCAAGCAGGCGATCAACCGGACGCGCCTGTCATGCAGGGGCATGGTCCAGAACGAGGTGCAGCTTCAGCTTCATGCCTTGGCCTACAATCCCGGTGTCTTCCTGCAGGGCGCTGACCTGCCAGAGGAGATGGCCGACCGGTCGCTGACCAGCCTGCAAACCCGGCTCATCGAAATCGGTGCGCGGGGTGTCCGCCACGCCCGCACCATAACCTTCCAACTCGCCGAGGTTGCTGTCAGCGGCAATCTGTTCACTCGCGTCATCGCAGCCATACATCGCCTGCGTTCACCACCGGTTCCCGCGTGAGGACGTCAGCAATGAAACCCGAGGAAAAGCGGCTTGGCCGGTCTGCCCAACAGGGGTCCGCTCGGTCCAAAATCCGGGCTTTCCCCACCACCGGGACCAGACATCAAGCTCAACTCGCGCGCCGGATGCCAAGACCTCTGCACGGGGTACCCAAAAGGCTTGATCGGTGCCCTAAACAGTGGTAGCCTGCTGAAGAGAGCATTCTACTTGGGGGAAGAGAGCATTCTACTTGGGGGAAGAGAGCATTCTACTTGGGGGAAGAGAGCATTCTACTTGGGGGAAGAGAGCATTCTACTTGGGGAATGTCGGTTTCACGGTCTCGCGCCAAAGCGGCGCATTCGCGAAATAGGAGGACGGGCACGCAGGTCTCGCCATGCGTTTCTTCGCAGTATTTTCCCCCGTCTTTTCGAGTATAGAGAGGGCCTTATGAATAGACGTGAATTTTTGATGTGTAGCAGTGCAGCAGCAGCAGTTGCGGCAGGTAGTGGTGTCCTTGTCGCACCAAAGGCAGCAAATGCGGAACCAATTACGCTTGCGACTGTTTCCGCTACGCTTGCGACTGTTTCCGCTGCTTTCAACCTGGCCTCTGGAATTGCCGGGTTCCTTTCAAGGGATGCAAACCCAACCGTCCCTTGGCTGATCTCATTGGGGAAAGCTGTGGACGCTCTCAACATCAAGATCGATGCGATTGACCATACGCTCGACCTGATGCTCGCAGAGTTGTTTAAGATAAGGCAACTTGTAGAAAAGTTGCCTTACGAGAACCAGCTTCTCGGTCTTGGTATCGCCATGCGCGAACCCTACGCCGCTTTTCTTGAGCTAAAGCCAGAAACACAATCTGAATCTCCTTCAGAAGCATATCTGCGAGCAATCCCAAAAATCAGAGATCGGATGCGAACGACACGGATTCGCTATTTGGACCTTGCACGGCAAGAGCGTGCGCCAGCCTTTGAGGCGGTTTTACAGTTGGCCCTCGCGCAGGACGCGGAACTGATCCTTGCAGCAGAGATGCAACGCCCGGAAATGTACGCGCTGGGTCTGGAGGAAGATATCAAAGGCACACTTGGTGCACTGGAAGCTTACGCTTCGTTCTTTGATGCAGCGGTCGATCCAGAGACACCCGGTTCAATGACAGCTGTGAAAGCCGCTCTAGCGCTAGATGTTGAGAGGCGACTAGGAGAAATTTTCGGACGTCAAAAGTGGAAGACTGGCCCCTCAACAAGTTCCATATCAACAACACGAGATATTTTCGAAAAAGGGCATACGATGTACAAATGTGGTCACAGTGTCCATTATGAGACGGTTCCATGGCAACTAAGATTGCCAAGAGCGATATCTTATCAAGATTATCTTGAAAAGAGAAATAATCAGGCAAATGCGGAGCGTGAGCTTGGTCTTCTTAATACTCCTTTGGAGCCTCAATACAAAGTGTATAGTCCTTACTATGGCCGGCTGAATGTTAAGAGAACTGCAATTCCACAGACTGTTACCGATGTTCACGATAGATTGGGCTATCCATACCTTCATGAAATCAGTAGTCCTGAAATCAGTAGTCTTGAATGCGGCGCGCCCTTGGTGCTAGCGTCCAGTCTACTAGCGTCCAGTCTAAAGCCATTTGAACGTTCAGCAAGTGACGTTAATGCCGCTGTAGCTCGCTACTATCAAGTTCACTACGCACACGGTGTTTGTGCTCTGGCTCAAACCATCAATGCACGTCAGCAACGTATCCTGCGTGGCCTTCTTTGAATATGATATTCTCATGACACCCTTGAATAAAGTATCCGTAATTTCTGGTGTCGCAACAGGTGTTGGGGCAAACGTATTGACTGCTGTATTAGAAGCGGTGGCCGATCGTGGTGTTAAGTTTATCGGTGAGACTCTCGACAGGGCTGCTGTTGCGAAAGACTTTGAACAGCGATTGACAGCGCTGCCAGCCGGGCAAGGTGCTCTGTTCGGATTTGTCCGGTACCGTACTCCTGACGGTCGGATTCTTGAACATGGGCCAATTCCATTGGGCGAAGGTACAGAACCAGCCGCTCCGTTGGTAAGCCTTGGTTTTTCAAACAAGGCTGCAGCGCAAATGGGTGCAAACGCCGTATCTGCCCTTAAACCTCCCGCAGGCACGCAGTGGAAAGGTATGTCATATTACTGGGCGGCACGCACTGCGGATGGTGTCGAAGTGTTTCATGTGAAGGATCCTGCCGCTCTGCAAGCGGAAGCAATTGGTTCAATCTATCGGCAACAGGCGCTTTCTATTCTTGCTAGTAAAGGCGACGCCTTGAAAAAGCTCAAACAACAGGAAGAACTTTTTGATGAGCTGGAAACGCGTATGCGTGGCGAACTCCGCAAGGCAGGGATAGAGGCCGAACTAACTAGTATTCGTCAGAAAATGCGTCGAGCCGACACTCTTTTCCGACGCGCTCAAGCAGATAAAGAGGCGGCACTTGCACGGGCAGAAAAGGCAAGCGGTCTACAAGAGCTGTCCCAGCTTCTAGGCCTTGCTGCGAGTTTCACAAATTCGGTAGCAGGTGCCATGGCACAAGCAGATCGCGCTACGCGCGAGCAGAAAAATGCTACTCACGTCTACAACCTGAATGTGAATAAATACCAAGTCATATTCAAAGAGAATACAACGATTAATTCTGACGCTTTGCCACACAAGCCTAATTTGCCACCTGTAATCCTCCCGTTGCGATGGAATGGCCGACTTTGTTCTGAATTGAATTATACAACAGGACGCACTTGCTTGAAAATCCTGAATTGAAGCCTTGAAGTGGTAGAAGAATCCGCTTTAATAGAACTTCATCACAACGATCCTTACGAGGTCAGCTTCCCTTCGTCCCGATAGGGACTATCCGCCAGAGCGGAATTCCTTGTCTTTTGGCGTTAAATATCAGCCGGCTTTGGCTGCTCCATACTCGAATTCCGTGCCATCCACCCAGATTGCATGCATGATAATGGCCATCTTACGAGCAACAGCAATTGCAGCTCGTTTAAAACCGATGCGTTTTACAAGTCGCAATCCCCAAGCCTTCAATCTCGACCAGCTCTTGGTTTTTGTCAGCATGACGGCCGCAGCTTGGTACAGGTAAGCCCTGACCATAGGGCTGGGCGAATGGCCTACGCCAGCGCACCAACCCGATTCACCGGATCGTCTGACACGAGGAGCTAAACCAAGGTATGGACTAACTTTGTTTGACCAGGAGAACCGAGCCGGATCGTCGATTGCTGTCATAAACCCAAGAGCAACGAGGTAACTCACGCCCGGTACAGTCATGATCCCAAGCATCTGATTCATAACATTGCGCCGATTGAGCCGCAGCTGGTATCTCGTTGACAACATTGAACGTATGTATTGAGCTTCCAGCGTTCTCACATTGGCCTCTTTGAACCAGCCGATCCGCATAAGCATGGCTAGTCCTTCGGCGTCATTGCGGTCTGTTTTGTTGAAGCGCATCGACAGTGCCTTATTAGCGGGACGAGCATCAATGCAAATTATTGGAATTTCCCGATGCCGCAGTTTTCGCCAAAGCCATGGTGTTGTTGCACCTGTTTCGACAGTCACACGTTCGCAATTTGGCGCATGACATCGAATTGCTTCGGCGATCGGATCTGGCTCTGACAAAACAGCAGCTCGAAACAACCGATTTCTATCTTCGTCCAATACACAATATGAGTTTCCAGCACGGAGACATCCAAGCCGGCATAGGTTTTTACAAGCGTTGATTCTTCTTTCATTTATTGGTCCTCCAATTAACGGTTCAACATGCACCGATATTAGAGGTGGGGCACTGGACCGTTGTCACCCCATGTTTCTGCCGGAGTTTTTGTTGGCGTTATGGAGTTCAAACACAACTTGAGGATTCCCGAAGGATCCGGTTGCTCCTCAAACGTGGCATGCGGATCAATCGATTCCCAGCCGGAATTGGTCATGAACGGATGCTCCGCGGTTACGAACGGTTTGCCGCCGTTGAAGCCATAGAGCAATCGGGAGCCGAGATCAGGGGTCTCAATGCCAATGACCGAATTGACTGCACCATTCATGCCGCGCACCCGGTCTCCGACAACAATCTCGCTGATTGGCTTGCGCGAACCGTCCGCCATGATGATGGTGCGTTGCACCTGTGAAGCAGGAAACTTCGCGACTGCGTCTCCGCCTGGTCTTCCGCCTACTGGCGCGGCGAGGCTTGCGTTTGACCCGTTTGCGTTTTGACTGGACAGTTGTCTTCTTCCGACGCTTTGTATGTGAGGCTTTCTTCCGCTTCTTCCTGGTTGTTTTCTTGGCAACCTTTGAGGCCTTGCGGGGTTTGCTTTCAGCTGTTTGGAAGGCTTGTTGCTTGAGATGTTCCCAGAGAAACAAATCTGCAGCCTGCTCTCCATTTCTGGGCTTTGCGTAGTGCCCTGTCAGAAGATTCATCAAGATCGCATTCGCCATGGCGATATTGGTTGCCTGCATTGTCCGGGCATCCGTTTCGTTCTTCCGATCGCCAAGCGCTTGTGCTTGTGAAAAGTCTTCAACCAGTCTGTTGGATGTTTTTTTGAACATAGTTTCTGCGCTGATCCAGGGTCGTGAGCCGGAAAAGCTCGGATCCAATGATCCTTGGCAAGCTCAGGAATGTATTGGCTGATTGAGAAGAGTGCATCCGACTCAACCACGGTCAGGCTGGTGCCATCCGGTTTCAGGCTGGTACGTGCCCTGTTTGGGTTTCAGCGCAGGTCCGCCCGGAAGGCTTGTCGTTGTGGCCTTGAGTTCAGCGAGATTTGTTTTGCCAGCCCTTCTTTGGCTCGGTGTAGAACTCAAACAGCTTTTCTGCCGTTCCAATGACCAGCTCGTAGGCGATCTGCTGGGCAGTTTCCCGGAGTACTTTTTCGCCAGCCCGCGTTCTGCTGCATGATTGGAGATGGATTTCGACATCTGCAATTTGTTCAGTTGGGTCTTGATGAAGGCGGCGCGGGCTGCCGCGGTAGGCAACTGGCGAAGGTGAGATCTGAATTTGCTTGCGATGTGAGGGCGGCCGGAAGGACTCCGGTGAAAATGGCCAGCGCCAGTTTGGAAGTGAGAGTCGTAAACTTGCTCATCTGTGAGCTCCCTTGCTGATATCGCCCAACTGACGGTCGAGGTTGATCTGAAGGGTGCCTCGCGGTGAGCGGGTAAAAGGTTCAACCAGATTCGAAGTTAATTTCAGCAATGGCGCTTGCTGGCGAATTTGGACAAAGCAGGAAAGGTCCGGAATAAGCTGGGCATTTTTCGGCACCGAACCGGACAAACTCAGTAATGAGCGGGACACGCATGGCACTGAAGGGGACAAAATTGCACGGTTTTCCGGCGTTCTCCTGTGCGGACACATCAGGAGAAAAAGTTTCTGTCCCGTTTTGTCCAGATCAGTTCTGGCTGGGAAATCAGATGAGCGACTGACCCTTCAATCGCTCCAGAACCTTCAGGGGCGATTTTTCCTGCGCTGCCATCTTGTCCACCTTAAGCTCGTAGGTCTGCTCCAGGCAGTAGGCTCCTTCAAGGGCCGCATGGAGCGCCTGGTCTGTGAAGCAGAACCAGGTGGCGCCAGCAGGGAAGTTGAAGATCGTGTGGTCACCGTTCTGCTGGAAGTCGCTATCCTTCTTCACCTCGTCATGCAGGTTCAGCATGATGTGATCATAATGCGTGCGTGGCCAATGGGTTTGCCGGGTGAGGTTGAGGAAGGCGAATTCGCCGAAACGGGGATTGCGGATCCTGTTCAGATGCTTGGAGGCACACGCTTCAAAACCGGATCTAACCTTCCATGCCCTTGGTTTTCCATGTGGATTCACGTTCGTGAAAATCCGGAAGATCCGGTTTCCCTTCATCGGGCGGCGTTGGAAGGCGTCGGGGTGCAGCAGGCTGTCATCAAAGCGGCAGGCCTTGCTTTCGTCCACCTTGCCGATCTTCTTGCGCCCTGCAATTTCCACCGGACGATAGGTTGTGCGTTGCGGTTCAAGGTTGTCGGCATAGGAGCCAAGCACATTGCGCAGCCAGGTCTGTGTCGTTTCCCGGTAGCGTGTCAGCATGCCTGACAGCATCTCCCTGGTCGAGACGTCGACGTCGCCAACGCCCGAAAGCTTCCCAAGAAACGGATCGAGCGTGATGTTTTTCTGGACGCCGTCCCCCAGCGAGCTATCGAACAGAACCTGCTCCACCCCGGTGAAAGCAAATGGCCGGTCTTCAAGGAAAACCACACAGCCATCTTCCAGTGCCGAAACCGCATCTCCCTGCAATTCCTGAGACTTAGCCACAATGTCATATTCGAACGGTGCAATTTCTTTCATACTGGCTCTCAGGTCCCTTGCGAACTCGTGTTCTCTCACCATAAATGGCCCGCAGAATTTGGCTGTCAAGCGATGGTCAGAAAATGGACATTTCGCCGCTGCCGGAATGTGTTTTATCAGAGAGGTTTGCGTGAAATGACCAAATCCGTACTCGGCATCATTGGGGGATCGGGGTTCTATGATCTTGAGCTTGAATCGGCTCGCTGGGAAAAGGTTTCGGGTCCCTGGGGGGAACCATCAGACGAGCTTCGCATTGGTGAATTGAACGGTTTGCCAGTTGTTTTCCTGCCAAGGCATGGCCGGGGTCGCCGGTTGGGACCCACGCAAATCAACTATCGCGCCAATATAGATGCCATGAAGCGGGCTGGCGTTACCGATCTGGTTTCTGTTTCTGCCGTCGGATCATTCAAGGAAAAGCTCAGTCCAGGCACGTTTGTGATCGTAGATCAGTTCATTGACCGCACATTCGCGCGCGAGAAGAGTTTCTTCGGAGAGGGCTGCGTTGCTCACGTTTCGGTTGCCCATCCCATTAGTTCCGGCCTTGCTGGACGTGTTGCTGAAGCGGCGGGGAGTGAAAGCATCAAATATCACGCCGGCGGAACTTACCTCGCCATGGAAGGACCGCAGTTTTCATCCTTGGCTGAAAGCAAGCTCTACAGATCCTGGGATTGTGATGTGATTGGCATGACAAACATGCCGGAGGCTAAACTGGCTCGCGAGGCGGAGATTTGCTATTCCACAATCGCGATGGTTACGGATTATGATTCCTGGCACCCTGACCATGGTGAGATTGATATTCCGTCCATCTTGGCCGTCATGAAGGCCAATACGGAAAACGCCGCACGGCTGGTCACCCGGCTGGCCAGGGATTTTCCGAAAGAACATCCCGCTTGCCCTGATGGTTCGGACAAAGCGCTTGAATACGCAATCATTACGCCGCCAGAGGCGCGTGACCCTCAACTGGTGGCCAAACTGGATGCTGTTGCCGGCCGGATTATAGGCTGATTGCTTGATAATTTTTTTAGTCTTTCCTGAAGATTTCTGCCGGTTGCCGCTTCACTCTTGCGCTAACTCAGATAGAGTGTTTTCAGAATTGAAGAATTCCAACACGCGTTTATTCCCTGGGGAGGTGAGAACATGAAACGCATTTTTCTAACTATCACAGCTGTATTGGCGATGGCCTTTTCTGCGGTCGCTGCACATGCAGAACCATTCAAAGTGGGGTTTGTTTACGTGGGTCCTGTGGGTGACCATGGCTGGACCTACCGCCACAATGAAGGCCGCAAGGCGGTTGAAGCCGCATTCGGCGACAAGGTCAAAACCACCTACGTGGAAAGCGTCAAAGAAGGTGCTGATGCTGAACGCGTCATTCGCCAGCTTGCCGCAGCTGGGCACGGTATCATTTTCACAACATCGTTCGGCTACATGAACCCAACGCTCAAGGTCGCCAAACAGTTCCCGAATGTGAAGTTTGAACACGCTACGGGCTACAAGCGCTCTGCAAACGTCTCGACCTATTCCGGCCGCTTTTATGAGGGCCGTACAGTTGCAGGTGTCATCGCCGGCCACATGACAAAGTCAAACACCATTGGCTACATTGCATCGTTCCCGATCCCGGAAGTTGTGCGTGGCATCAATGCGTTCACTATAGCCCTGCGCCGCGCGAACCCGAAGGCGACCGTAAAAGTGGTCTGGGTGTCAAGCTGGTATGATCCGGGAAAAGAAGCCGAAGCTGCCAAGGTTCTGATGGACCAGGGCGCCGATGTGATCCTGCAGCACACCGACTCGACTGCTCCTCTGCAAGTTGCTCAGGATGCCGGAAAGTGGGCTATTGGTCAGGCATCCGACATGACCCAGTTCGCGCCAAAGGCTCACCTGACGGCCATCGTCGACAACTGGAACGGCTACTATGTAGATCGCGTTAAAGCGGTGATGGACGGCAGCTGGAAGTCCGGGGATACCTGGACCGGTCTGAAAACCGGCATGGTTGAAATGTCGGCCTTCAATGAAGCTATCCCGGAGAACGTACGCAAGGAGGCGCAAGCCACAGTGGACGGCATCAAAGCTGGTACACTCCATCCCTTTGCAGGCCCCATCAAGAAGCAGGACGGCACCGTTGCTGCCAAGGAAGGCGAAACCATTGATGATGGTACCCTGCTCGGCATGAACTGGTACGTGGAAGGTGTTGAAGGCAAGCTTCCAAAATAAGCTACAAGCAATGAATTGATTGTCGCAACCCGCTCCGGGGGGTGTCTCGGGGCGGGTTTTTTGTTAGAATGAGAAGAACTGTTTCTCATTTCCAACGGAGGCCCAGTGACAGATATCACCAGTTATATTGATGGGATGCCCAAGGCCGAGTTGCATTTGCATCTGGAAGGCACACTTGAGCCCGAAATGATGATGATGCTGGCAGAGAGAAATGGGGTTGTGCTGACTTATGACTCCGTCGAAGAGATCAGAGCAGCTTACAGTTTTTCACAGCTTCAGGATTTTCTGGACCTCTATTATCAGGGCATGTCCGTGCTCATCACCGAGCAGGATTTTCACGACCTGACCTGGGCCTATTTGCTCAAGTGCAAGGAACAAAACGTTACGCACGTTGAACCGTTTTTTGATCCTCAGGGACATACATCGCGTGGAGTAAAATTCGAAACTGTTTTGAACGGGATCACATCTGCGCTGGATCGGGCAGAGGCTGAATTTGGCATAACGCACAAGTTAATTATGTGCTTCCTGCGCCATCTTTCTGAAGAAGATGCGTTTGCAACATTGGAACAGGCGTTGCCGCACCGCGACCGGATTTTTGGCGTCGGGCTCGATTCTTCAGAACTGGGACACCCGCCAGAAAAGTTTGAACGTGTCTTTGCCGCTGCTGTTCAAGAAGGTTTCGTACCGGTGGCCCACGCCGGGGAAGAAGGGCCGGCCGAATATGTGCACGGCGCATTGGATGCTCTGAAAGTGGCGCGTATTGACCACGGCAACAGGTCGCTTGATGATGCTGCACTCGTCGAACGTCTTGCCAAAGAACAGATCGCCTTGACCGTATGCCCGCTGTCAAATTTGCGGTTATGCGTTGTCAACGACATGACAAAGCACCCGCTTCGTCAAATGCTTGATGCCAATCTGCTTGTTACAATCAATTCTGACGATCCGTCGTACTTTGGCGGTTACATGAGCGAGAACTATCATGCGGTTCAGCAGGCGCTCGATCTTTCACTGGCCGACATAAAGACTCTGGGCCGGAACTCCTATATAGGCTCATTTTTGAGCGAGGCCGAAAAGAGAGCAGCTTTGGACAATTTCGAAAAATTCGCGGCTGCCGCGTAAGGAAGAAGCACTATGGACTTGCGTAACGGCTTCGATATCAAGCGCTACATCCGAACGATTCCCGACTACCCAAAAGAAGGAATTCTCTTCCGGGATATCACGACATTGCTGGCAGATGCCCACGGCTTTCGCACAGCGGTCGATGAATTGATGTGGCCGTTCCTCAAGTTGAAAATCGACTATGTGGTTGGCATTGAAGCACGCGGGTTTATCCTTGGCGGAGCCGTGGCGCACGAGCTCGGCAAAGGTTTCATACCCATACGCAAGAAGGGTAAACTTCCGCATCATGTAACCGGCCGTGACTACAAGCTTGAGTGCGGCGTAGACACGATCGAAGTCCATGCCGATGCCCTGAAGAAGGGGGATCAGGTGCTGATCATCAATGATCTCATCGCCACTGGAGGCCCCGCCACGGCCGCAATTGAGCTAGTGCAGGACACGGGCGCTGAAGTCGTTCCGGCTTTCATCGTCGATCTGCCCGACCTCGGTGGGGCTAAAATCATTCGGGACATGAGGGTGAAAATTCATACGCTGGTGGAGTTCGAGGGCGAATAATGCCAGGCGCTGACCTCCTTATCAGCTTTGCCATTGCCACAATTATTTTTGGCTACATGCCGGGGCCTGCGATTGTTTACACTGCAGCGCAAACTATGGCGAACGGTCGGCAGGCTGGTCTCATGGCGGCATTGGGACTCCATACTGGAGGATACATTCACGTGATTGCTGCCGCTTTGGGGCTTGCCGTGATCCTCGAGTTGGTGCCGACATTGTTCCTGGCAATCAAAATCGCAGGCGCCTGCTATCTCATCTGGCTTGGCATCGCGATCATTCGGAGCAAAGCAACCTCCGCTGAACTGCCCGAAGTAACGAGGCGTACCGCGCGGCGGGCCTTCATGAACAGCATGCTCGTTGAAATCCTCAATCCGAAGACGGTGGTATTCTGCCTGGCGTTCCTGCCGCAATTTGTGAATCCGGCCGCATCCTTTCCGGTATGAGTGCAATTCGTTATCCTGGGAACGATCGTCAATGTCACATTTTCATCCGCGGACATCGTGACTGTTATGGCGACCGATCAGATCTTGAAGCGCATGAAGCAAAGCAGCTCAGTGGAACAGCTTATAAAGTGGACTGGCGGAACTGTGCTGGTGGGCTTGGGAATTCATCTGGTAGCGAGCAAGGCATGAATGTAGATGGCACTCCATACCGCTCAATCTGGTTGTCTGATGATGACCGGGCAGCGGAAATTATCGATCAGACGATGTTGCCTCACCGGTTCAAAATCGTTCGTTTGGAAAACCTCGAGGACGCCGCCCGGGCCATAGAAATCATGCAGGTGCGCGGGGCGCCGCTCATTGGTGCGACGGCGTCCTATGGATTCTGCTTGGCCGTTCGGGAAAATGCGTCTGATGATAGTCTTGAAAGAGCAGCTGAACGGCTGCGAAAAACACGTCCGACTGCCATCAATCTGAACTGGGCCATTGAAGAAATGCTGTTGGCTGTGCGCAATCGCCCGCAGGAAGATCGGGTAGCCGTAGCGTACAAGCGCGCGGCAGAAATCTGTGATGCCGATGTGGAGACCAATCACAGTATTGGCGCAAACGGCGCCGAGTTGATCAAAGAGGCAGCTAAAACCAAGCCGGGCAATCCTGTGAATGTGCTGACCCACTGCAACGCGGGCTGGTTGGCCACAGTCGATTGGGGCACCGCACTTTCACCGATATTCCAGGTTCATGATGCTGGAATAGACGTTCATGTGCGGTTGACGAAACCCGTCCGCGCAATCAGGGTGCAGCTTTGACCGCCTGGGAACTTGGAAAGCACGGTGTGCCCCATGCGGTTATCACCGACAATGCCGGCGGTCACCTGATGCAGCACGGGCTTGTGGACATGTGCATCGTTGGGACGGATCGCACGGCGGCCAACGCCGATGTGTGCAACAAGATCGGCACTTATCTCAAGGCATTGGCAGCGGACGACAATGGCGTTCCATTCTACGTGGCGCGGCCCCATTCCACCATCGATTGGTCCATAGAGGATGGAGTTCGGGATATTCCTATCGAACAGCGCGACGAAGAAGAAGTCACACACATCCAGGGACTGACTGCCGATGGCACTGTGCAGACAGTCCAGCTCTCGTCTCCTGGCAGCCCGGCTGAGAATTACGCCTTTGATGTAACACCTGCACGCCTGGTGACCGGGTTGATCACGGAGCGCGGCGTCTGTGAAGCTTCGCGCGAAGGATTGCTGACGCTTTATCCCGGGCAAGCTGAAAATGGTGCCTGAAACAGAAGCTTTTTTTGCGTCAGCAGATCATCGATACGGCCCAAACCCTTGGACATCGCGACCTTTCGCCCGGCTTGTCAGGTAATGTCTCGGCACGGTTCGAAGAGGGGATGCTGATCACGCCGTCCGCCATGGATTATGATGATTTGCTGCCCGACGATATTACGATATTGTCTATGTTCCCGCACGCGGAGAGATTACTCCAAGCCAACGCAAACCTTCAACGGAATCTCCGTTTCATCAGGCGATTTATCAGCAATTTGATGAGGCTCAGGCAGTGGTTCATTGTCATTCGCCCAAGGCAACAGCGCTTGCCTGCGCCCGGCAGCCCATCCCGGCTTTCCACTACCTGGTCGCGGTTGCGGGCGGCCACAATATTCCGGTTGCAGATTGTCAAACGCCTGCCACTGAGGCTCTCGCCTCAGCAACGATATCCGCATTGCAGGACCGCAAGGCATGTTTGCTCGCCAATCACGGTCAGGTGGCGTGGGGCGTTTCCCTTTCGGATGCTTTGGAACTTGCGGCTGAAGTGGAAAATCTGGCCGCGATGTTTATTGACGTGCTGTCAATCGGGTCACCACAAATCCTCACCGATCATGAAATGGATGACGTTTTAAAGCATTTTACATCGTACCGCGGTTCGAACTAGGCCCATGTATCGCCTCTAACAGTGGCACTTTTTCCTTGCTCTTGAGCCTTACGTCGGGGAATATGCGGCCGATGCGCTGGCTGGTCGGGCTGGTCAACGATAAGAACTCAAGACGTGACGAGACAAACTCTTGCCTGATCCCGGTTCGCCGCAATTGACGACGACAGGAGTTTTTCCACGATGAGCCAGAATGGCACCCTCAAATTCTTCAATCAGGCCAAAGGCTTTGGATTCATAACGCCCGATGATGGCGGCAATGACGTTTTTGTTCACATAACAGCTTTGCAAAAGTCAGGTCTGCCTGCGCTTGATGAAGGCACAAAAGTGACATTTGATACCGAACCCGACCAAAGGGGCCGAGGCCCACAGGCGGTAAACCTTGCGATCGTCGAAGGTTGACGCTGCCTACCGGGGAACGTCTCCTGCAATTGTAATGCGCTGCATGACCCGTCTGTGGCCGTCATAGTCATTGATCGCACAATGCTGGCTGCATCGGTTGTCCCAGACAACTAGCGTACCCGGCCGCCAGCTTAGACGTGTTGAAAACTCTGGCCGTACTGCGTGTGCGAACAGCGTTTCGAGCAATGGCTTGCTTTCGGCCGGCAGCATCCCGTCAAAGCACAATGTGTGGGATGGATTGACAAACAAGGCTTCTTTGCCGGTTTCCGGATGTGTCCGTACGACTGGATGTGAGGCCTGAAGTATATCCGCCTGAACCCCTGTTTTCGCCATGGAACCCGTGGCCAGATGATCACCGCGAAGTGCCGCCGCATTGAGATTTGAACTGCTGATACCTCGCAGCGTCCGCAATGTAGCCTTGAGACCGTCCGAGAGGCGGTCAAATGCGGCATACATTTCGGCAAACAGAGTGTCTCCGCCGCGCGGTGGCGTCTCAACAGCATAGAGCAAAGTGCATTTTGGTGGGGCGGGCAAGTAGGTGGTATCTGAGTGCCACATACCGCCAAAATTGCTTGTTTGCTCAGGCTCTTTGATGATTTCAGTGATTTGCGGATAACCATCCATCCCTTTTGCAAATGGATAATCGGACACCTCGCCAAAGCGCCTTGCGAAACTGATCAGATCGTCCGGTTTCATGCCTTGTTCGTGCAGGACGATGAACTGATGTTCGAGAAATGCGCCATAGACCTTCAAAAATTCGCTGTCGGACAGATCAGCCGCGTTCAGCCCGGAAATCTCGGCGCCGAGCGCTCCACTCAAACTTTTGATTTTTGGTCCTGAAGGCATGCTTGCGATCTGTTTTGCCGGTCTTGCTGTTTAGTTCTCAGACGCGCCGTGCGTTTTGAAGATGGAATAATCTATGATATGATTAGCTCATGATCAGATCAATGACACTTGCCGGTCTCGTTCTGGCTGGAATGGTTTCGGCAGCAACGGCGGGTCCCACGTGCACTTGTCGTTTTCAGAACACAAACTATCAGATCGGCGAAGTTGCCTGCATCCTTGGCAAGCTGAAACAGTGCGAGATGACGCTCAACAATACCTCGTGGAAAATGTTGGGCGACGGCTGCCCGCAGGCCAATTTGCAGCAATCTGTGCCCAGCAGTGCCGATGTGCTTGTGAAATCTGGCGGTTCGCTGGTCATCGGCCAGGGCGTGATCATCAGCGGCAAGGCTGTCAACTAAGTCACGCAACCGGGGTTCCAGAAATGATTTTGCAATTTACGCGAATACTCGCGGCGTTCGTCATATTCGTGAGCTTTTCATTATTGCACACATTGGCCCGGGCGGACGATATTCCCGGCGATTTCGATTATTATGTCTTGGCTCTCTCGTGGTCGCCTACATTTTGCAGAACGCGCGATAACGGCCGCAGAAATCCGCAGCAATGTGGAAGGGGGCGGCGCTATTCCTTCGTGGTACACGGTCTCTGGCCGCAATATGATCGGGGCTGGCCGGATTTTTGCCGCACCCGGAATCACTATGTACCGGCTAGGCAGATTCGCAAGATGCTGCCGATCATGCCTTCGAAACGCCTGGTCATCCACCAGTGGAAGAAGCACGGGACCTGCACAGGTCTGACGCAATCTACGTACTTCCGAATCACCAGTCAGCTCTTCGATCATATCCTCTTGCCCGCGCGATACGTTGCCCCATCGCGCCCTATTCTGACCACTCCGGATGAGCTTGTGCACGATATGGTGACAACAAACCTCTGGCTCAAACCTGAGAACATCTCCGTTCAATGCGGGCGTCGCCGCGACCGGGCGCGATTGTCGGAGCTCCGCATCTGTTTTGACCGGGTGCTTAAGCCCCGCAAGTGCGGTCGCAATGAACGCAGGCGTTGCCGGGCCGAGATCCTGGTGATGCCGCCTGTGCGTTAGCAGGCTTGAAGTCAGCTCAATAAATTCGTAAGTCAGCTCGATTGAAATTGGGAGCAGATCATGCGCGCAGCAGTGTTTTTGCATTTGGAGGGCGACAGCTCAGGTTTGTTGGGCAAGGCGCTCGAAAACGCTGGTGTCACGCTTGAAGAATTCCATCTCTACGATGGCGTGCCAACGCCAGACCCGGTTGATCACGATGTTCTGGTTGTCATGGGCGCCGCACAACAGGTCTGGGAGGAAGAGGCAAACCCCTGGCTCGTTGCTGAAAAGGCTGCCATCCGGCATTGGGTGCGCACCGAAGGGAAGCCCTTTTTCGGGATTTGCTTCGGTCACCAGCTGCTCGCTGATTCACTCGGCGGGGAAGTGGGCCTGGCTGAAACAAGTGAAGTCGGCATCATGCAGGTGAACCGGCATGCGCATGCCAGCGCTGATCTTGTATTCGGAGCGATGGCTGATGACGGCAACTGGATGCAATGGCATCATGCTGAAGTCAAAAAGGCGCCGGATGGTGCCGAGATTTTTGCATCGTCAGAAAATTGTGCAATCCAGGCTATGGGCCTCGCACCGGATATCGTGTCAATCCAGTTCCATGCAGAATCCTCACTCAATACACTTGAGAAGTGGAAAGATGACCAGGTAACCCTTGATGCGCTGCACCGGGCATCTGGCCCGGGTAGCTATGATCGTCTGGTCAAAAGCGCGAGAAACAAGATGCCAGCAACCGAAGTCAACGCAATGCGTCTCTTCAATCGCTGGATCGAAGTCAATTCCCTTGGCGAAAAGCGTTTGAGCGCATAAGGCTTAAACTTTCAATACAAGCTTACCGTTGTTTTCACCGCTGAACAGCAGGTTCAGCACGTCCGGATAGGCGTCAATGCCACCTTCCCGAACATCCTGACGGAATTTCAGCCTGCCGGCTTTGTTCCATTCACCAAGTGCCTTGATAGCTTCGGGGTAGCGCTCGATGAAATCGAACACAATGAAGCCACGCACTGTCAGGCGGTTGCTCAAAATGCTTATGAAATTCTTCGGACCCAAGGGCATTTCAGTGGCGTTGTAAGCTGAAATGAAACCGCAAACCGGAATGCGTCCAAACGTGTTCATTTGCGCCAGGGCCGTATCGAGAGTTTCGCCGCCAACGTTTTCGTAGTAGATATCAATCCGATCCGGACACGCTGCTCTGAGAGCCTTGTAGAGCCCATCCGTCTTGTAATCGACACAGGCATCAAATCCGAGTTCTTCGGTGACATAAGCGCATTTCTCCGGTCCGCCCGCAATGCCGACAACACGGCAGCCTTTCTCCTTGGCGATCTGCCCTACGATGGATCCGACAGCACCGGACGCCGCTGAGACAACGCATGTTTCACCTTCCTTTGGTTGCCCGATATCAAGCAGACCAAAATAGGCGGTAATCCCCGGCATGCCGAGCCCGCCCAGCCAGTCGTCCATTGAGGCTGCATTCAAATCTACCTTGGCGATGGTTTGTCCATTTGAGACCGCATAACTCTGAACGCCGAGCAAGCCTGTGACCGCATCACCCTCCTTGAATTTGGGATGATTTGATTTCACGACAATCCCGCCGCCCAGTGCCCGCATAATCTCGCCGAGGCCAACAGGTGGCACGTAGGAACGACCTTCATTGATCCAGCCGCGCATGGCTGGATCGATCGACAGCATGTCCACCTTGATCAGGAACTCTCCTTCACCGGGTTCAGGAATGTCTTCATCGGCAAAGGCAAAGAGATCTGGCGTTGCCATTCCGTGCGGGCGGGCAACAAGGCGTGCTGTTCGGTTCGTGGGCATATGGCTGCAACCTTTCTGAATGTCTGGCTTGTTTCGCACTGTTATAGCGCGGCTGCGCCCCCAATGGCACGTCTGCATTCAGAATTGCTTGTGTTTTCCCCCAGGTCTGGGATAGGCAAGGCGCTCCATTTTCACGGTAGCCAGAAGGGATGATGAAATGGGCAATGAGTCAGGTAAAGCGCCGATCCAGGCCGCAGTCATCCTGGTTACGCCATTACAACAGAACTGCACCCTCATCTGGGACACAACCACGATGGAAGGCATCGTGATAGATCCCGGCGGTGATGTGTCAAGGATCGAAGCAGCGATAAAAGAAGTGGGCATGAAGGCCACGCAGATTGTTCTGACCCACGGCCATATCGACCACGCAGGCGGCGCGAAGGATCTCAAGGATACACTTGGCGTTGACATTGTTGGCCCGCACAAAGACGACCGGTTTCTCCTGGATACTCTGGCAGAAACCGGAGTGTCATACGGCATTGCTGACGCTAAGAACGTTACGCCGGACCGCTGGCTTGATGAAGGCGAGACGCTGGAGATGGCGGGCTTGAGCTGGGACATCTACCACTGCCCCGGCCACAGCCCGGGGTCGGTTGTGTTCTTCAACGATCAGACGCGCTTCGCAATCGTGGGTGATGTTCTGTTCGCAGGCTCAATTGGCCGGACAGACCTTCCGCACGGCAATCACGAAGATCTCATTTCCTCGATCAAGACGAAACTGATCCCGCTCGGTGATGACATTGGCTTTTTGTGCGGACATGGCCCGGGATCAATCTTTGGGCACGAACGCCAGACAAACCCGTTCCTCACATAAATCTACCCGCGGCCATGAGGTTGGTCGAGATCGATCTCAGGTCCGGCAGGAATGATACTGGTGGGGTCCACCATTACATGACTGACGTAATAGTGCTCTTTCGTCTGAGGCAGATTTATCGTTTCTGAGATGCCTGGCCATTGATAGAGCTCGCGCGTGTATGACCAGAGATTGGGATAGTCGCAGAGTCGGCGGATGTTGCACTTGAAGTGTCCAACGTACACCGGATCAAACCGCAGCAATGTTGGAAACAGACGCCAGTCTGCCTCAGTTATCCGGTCACCTGCTACGTATCTGTTGTTCGAAAGAATCTCTTCGAGCCAATCCAGCGTATCAAACAAGGGCCCAACGGCGGCATCGTAAGCTTCCTGCGTGGTGGCAAAACCGCATTTGTAGACGCCGTTGTTCACCGTGTTGTAGACGCGGTCATTGATCTCATTGATGCGGGACCTCAGATCTTCGGGGTAATAGTCATCTTCGTTCCCTGTAATGTCATTGAACGAACTATTGAACATGCGAATGATTTCCGAGGATTCGTTTGAACAAACTGTCTCGCGTTGTTTGTCCCATAGGGCAGGGACGGTTACCCTGCCGGTGAAGTCGGCCTCTGCTGCCGTGTAGACCTCGTGCAAGAGTTGTTTTCCAAGCACCGTGTCGGGGATAAACTCCTCACGATTATCGAATTCCCATCCCTTGTCTCTCATCAGTGGACCGACGATTGACAGGCCAATATGCTCTTTCAGGCCCTTTAGTGCGCGAAAGATCAACGTCCGGTGCGCCCAAGGGCAGGCCCAGGCCACGTACAGATGGTAGCGTCCGCTTTCGGCTGCAAAACCATCAGATCCACTTGGTCCTGCGGAACCATCAGTTGTGACCCAGTTGCGAAAACCTGACTCTGCGCGCTTGAACACGCCGCCGCTGGATTTTGTGTCGTACCAATCGTCCTGCCAAACGCCGTCCACCAATAAGCCCATGAATTTTTTCTCCCGTTGAAAATATAGACGCCTCGGAAAAGCCGTGCTATGAGCCGTCCCCTGAATTCTGAGATGCAACAGACGATACATGGCACACAGACGGAAATTCCTCCAGCGACGACGCTCAGGCTCACCTGGACGTGTTGCTCACGCGTCCTGTTGAAACATTCCGTCCTGCCGCAGCTCTTTAGCCTTCTTTAACTATGCAGAGCCAGCCTGTTGGGCGGAGACTTAGATGCCTCCGACAATAGAGCAGTAGCCATGAGAAGTTCCTATTTTGATGTCCGGTCTGAGCAGCCTGATGATGCCGCAATCATTGATGACATACTAAGCAAGACATTTGGACCTGATCGGGTCACCAAAAGCTCTTACCGATTGCGCGAAGGATCGAATGAAGTTGAGGGCTTGGCGTTTGTGGCCGAACTTGACGGACGCATGGTTGGTACGATCAAATTCTGGCCTATCGTTGTGGGCGGCAAGAAAGAGGCCTTGCTGCTTGGGCCTCTTGCAGTTTTGCCGTTGATGCAAGGCTTCGGTGTTGGACTGCTCTTGATCGAGCATGGTGTTGCGGCGGCACAAAAAGCCGGGCATGATTTGGTTATTCTTGTTGGCGATGAACCCTATTATGCAAGAGCCGGATTCAAACGCGTTGAAGGCAAAGTGCTGATGCCGGGCCCGTTCAAACCGGAGAGGCTGTTGTGCCGGGAGCTTGCGTCTGGATCAGCTGATAGTCTTGATGGTTTGATCTTGCCCCCGCATCGAACCTGAGACCTGCAGCAGTGGAACGTAAGGACCGCATTGATCTGTTTGGAGGTGTGTGCCTCGTGGCATCGGCAACTTTGCTCGGTCTCAATCAGGTCTTGATTAAGTTGGTCAATGCTGGGCTGCAACCCGTTTTTCAGGTGGGTCTTCGTTCTCTCTGTGCGATTTTTCCTCTGCTTGTTTTTGCGTTGATCATGCGCAGGAAGCTCTCGGTAACGGACGGCAGTCTGTGGCCCGGAATATTGTGCGGAACCTTCTTTGGACTCGAGTTCATACTGTTGTTTCAGGCCTTGGAACTGACCACGGTCGCCCGCGCATCCATCATGTTTTACACGATGCCATTTTGGCTGGCCGTTGCTGCTCACTACCTGATTCCGGGTGAACGATTGAACCGGGTCAAGATCGCTGGATTGATTTTGGCGATCGGGGGCATCGTTCTGGCCTTCTATGACCCCACAGAAGAGGTCACGAGTGACGTCTTGAAAGGCGACCTGATGTGCCTGGCAGGTGCGTTCCTGTGGGGAGGGATTCCCCTGATGTCGCGGACCACCAAACTGTCCAACTCCACTCCTGAAATGCAACTGCTCTATATGACAGGGGTATCTGCAATTCTCGTTCTGCCGGTTGCGCCGTTCTTCGGTCCGCTCTTCCGCGATATGACGATGGTCTTGTGGGGAATCTTCGCCGTCCAGGTGCTGCTTGTCGTCTGCACAAGCTTTCTGGCGTGGTTCTGGCTCTTGAAGATATATCCGGCCTCCACAGTGGCGTCCTATTCGTTCCTTTCGCCTTTGTTCGGCGTGCTATTCGGTTGGCTGATCCTGGGCGAACAAATTTCAATCTGGATCATCCTGGCGTTGGCGATGGTGTCTGTCGGGATCATCTTCGTGAACCGCCAACCAGGCCCGGCGGGCGCCCCATATCTTCCGAAATGGCTGCGTGAGCCAATCTAGCTAGTTGGCTTTCTTACGGGGTGGGCGCATTCTCTTCAGGCGCCGTTTTTTCCGCTGTTTGCGGAATGTGTCGACCAGCCGAAATGAAACAATCTTGTGGTCGCGTGCATCCTGATAGGCCTCGATGAAGCCGGAAACATTGTCGTATGGACCTGAAAACGTCCCCGGGAAATAGGAATCGGCAAAGAAGTAATGCTTTCCGTCTTTCTGGAAGTTTGCAAGCCAATGCATCCTTAACACGTTTCCCTTGATGCGAACCGGATCGAATTTGATCAGCAGATATTTGGGTTCCAGATCGGGGGCGATTTCCCGCAACGCTTCGACGGCAAACCTGGCGACATCAACACAAATGCCTGCGGGCTTTTCAAAGAATTCCTCTGGCTTATAGATGTGAAAGGGTGTGCCCTTGACCCTTTGCTTTTCTGACAGGGCTATCGCCCTGCTCTTGTTGTACGTGAAGCACCGGGCAATCCAGGCATGCACCTCCTCAGGCCTATTCCACATCCGGATCTGATTCTCATAAGCACCCGCAGCAGTGCTCGCATTTGCACTGGCCACCAAAACTGGGCCGAGAGCCAGTGAAAGGGCGAACAGAAAAGAGAAAACGAGTTCTTTCTGATACATGGCAGGCTCCTTTCATAGGGCAAACCTATCGGGGGTGCTGAATAGCTGGTCGCTTAAGAGTGTAACGGAATTGGCCGCAAAAAATCTGTCACCCTTGCGCTATTCGCCTTATTTGACGAGTGCGACCAGTTCTCGGAAATTTGGATGCTCCGCGCTGTCGGTCCATTCGAACAACACCATCTCGGTGGTCACGATCTCCGCTCCGTGATTGCGAAGGCGTTCTATCGCAGCCGTCCGGTTGCCTGGATCGCGGGACCCCAGTGCCTCGTGGAATCCCTGAGCGCATGTGGCATCGAAAGTCATTTTGGAGATCACAGGGGCGGCGCCAGTCTTTAAATCAGGTGTCGTCGCCCCAAGTCCGGCTGGATTTTGTTCGGTGACGAGCAACGGCACCTCAAAAAGCCGTTGCGCATTTTTGATGACGGATTGACCATCGTTTATCGCTGGCATCAGGCGCCCTTGTATGTCGATGACCAGAAGGGTGCAGGTGTTGCGGCTGATGGTCAGGTTGTTCATGGCATTGGCATCAGCATGGTGAGCTGGTCCTCAATGTAGAGAATAATCATCTCACGCGCATCCACCTCCATCATGCACAGGCGGCCTGTATGGTTGAGCAGCAAGACACCGCTGGCATGTGCAAAAAAGGCTGCCGCGATCTGGCGTGCTGCACTCCCGGTTGTGCCCAACCCTTCGGCGGCAGCGGCAAGTGGCGCAAGCGCCTGCAGCAGCAAACTGTTAAGAACGGCGTCCCGCTCAGGTCCCACTCCGTCTGGCGACATGCCCCCGCGAAAGAGATAGAAGCCGAGATCCAGATCCCGTGGATTGTCCAGATAGAAGTCGAAAAAGCCCAGGGCCGCAGACCGGAACCTGTCCTCATGATCTGTTTCAGGAGCAATTGCGGCGCCCACGGATGCCACTAGCGCTTCTAGAGATTGCCGCAACATTTCAGTATAGAGCGCTTCTTTTGAATCGAAGTGAAAGTAGAGAGCAGCGGGCGTATAGCCCGCTTCCCCGGCAATTCGCCTCAACGAGGCACCGTCCAGCCCGTCCCGCTCAAACACCGTCCTGGCAGCAGACAGAATGAGTTCGCGCCGTGCGGAATTCATTGCTTCCTTGCGTTTGGATGTGGCTGTCTGAGGCAAAGGGCTTGTCCTCTGTGTCAAATTTTTAACGGCTTAATATAATTCTAACAGCGTTTATTTTTTAACAAGCTTATCTTTTGAGGTTCTGACCATGTTGATGTCCGCTGTGGAATACAGGGATTCCCTCCGCAAATTTACACCGCGCGTATTTGTGGATGGCGAGCAAGTGGAAAGCGTTGCCGATGCACCGCAACTGGCGTCAGGTGTTAATGCGGTTGGCGTTTCCTATGACCTTGCGAAGGTGGAGGACCTTTCCGTCCTGATGACAGCCGAGCAGCACACGTCGGGCAAGACCGTCAACCGGATGCTGCACATCAATCAGAGCGGGGATGATCTGCTCTACAAGCTGGAAGCGGTGCGTTTCATCTGCAAGATCGCAGGTTGCGGGCAATGTTACCTGACCCATGATGCCTTCAACGGCATTTTCCAGGCAACGAAGCTGGCCGACGAGCGCCACGGCACGGATTACCACCAGCGGTTCGTAAACTACATGCACGAAGCCCAGGAGCAGGACCTGACCCTGGGCGTAGTCATGACAGACGCCAAGGGCGACCGTTCACTCAAGCCGCATGAGCAAACCAACAGGGATGTCTATGTCCACATCACCGAGCGCCGCAAGGACGGCATCGTGATCTCCGGCACAAAAGCCATCGTGACCGGAGCTGCCTATATGCATGGCTTCCTGGTCATGCCCTGCCGCATCCATATGCCTGAAGACGCCGATTGCGCGGTCTGCTGTGCCGTTCCGATTGACGCTGACGGAGTAACCGTGATTTCCCGCAAGACGGGCCGTCCGGGGGAAAGCAACGCAAAGTTTTCCTCCAAATATGGCCAGGCCACAGGTGCGGTGATGTTTGAGAACGTGTTCGTGCCCTGGGACCGGATCTTCATGGCGGGGGAAACAGAGGAAGCCGGCTTCCTGACCACGTCCTACGCCACCCATCACCGGCAATCCTGCATTGGCGCGCGGGCAGGCTTCGGCGATCTCCTCATCGGAGCAGGCGCATTGATGTACGAGGCAAACGGGTTGGACGTCGACAAGCACAGCCATATCCGCGAGCAGATGGTGAAGCTCATCAAGATCGTGGAAGGCTTCTTTGCCTGCGGCGTGGCTTTATCAGTCTATAGCGTGAAGGACCCGTCCGGCGTAGCCATGCCCGATCCGGTTTTCTCCAACATCGGCAAGTTGCTGCTCGCCACGCAGATCTACGATATGCACAAGATCGCCCACTACGTTTCCGGAGATCTCATCGTGGCCCTTCCAGGGCCTGATGAGGATCATAATCCCGAAACGACAGCGTCACTTTCGGCCGTCCTCGGCGCTCGGGCCGATATCCCTTACAACAAGCGCATGGAGGTCGCGCGCTTTGTGAAAGACCTCGCGGTCTCCGATCAGGCCGGCTGGTACTCCGTCATGTCCCTCCACGGGGGGTTCTCCGGAAGCCATGAAAAAGGAAATCTGGCGCAACTACCCGATCAGTGAAAAAACAGAACTGGTAGAGGCGCTTCTGGATCGTGGCGTGGCCGATGTTGGCCAACGGCTCTCCAAACAACCTGGCCGCTGTTGTGTTACGGGATGCCAAGTGCCGAAACTGCCTGGAACAGGAGTGGGACCGGGCCTGGAACCGGTCAGGGTCGAAGCAGCCAACTCCGCGCAGTAAGGAACAATCGAAGATGCCAAGCCTGTCAGAAACTTCCGGCTTGTTCAATTTTCTGGAGGAGGCCGTCAAACCGTCCCTGTATCGCAACGGTCAGGTGCTGACACGGCGCGATCCGGATGGCAACGATTTTGGCACAATCGGACTGTCCTTGTCGGAGATGACGCTTCAGGTCTCAAACGCGAGAGATTTGACAGGCGACAAGCGGCTCACGTGCGACGCCAACGGATTTGAACTGCTGGACGCCTCGCTTGATGCCGATGCACTGGATTTCTTCAATCACAATGAAGTCGTCCACAAATATTACGGCCAGTGCACCACGCTTGTGGAGCAACATACCGGCGCACGGGCATACGCATTTGATCACAACATCCGGTCAGCCACGGGAAAGAAATCAAAGACAAGAATTTCCGGCGGTCAGGATGTCCAGGATCCCCTGCATCTGGTGCACGGTGACTACACCTTGTTCAGCGCACCGCAACGGCTCCGGGATCTCACGTGCCCGCCCAGTCGGAATGACACTCTGTCGTCAATACTGAAGCAGGACCAATCTCTGATCGACCCGGCAAATGCGGAGCGTGTTCTTGATGGCGGTCGTTTTGCCATCATCAATGTCTGGCGGAATATTTCAGAGGTGCCGGTTGCCGTGCGCCCCCTTGCCCTGTGCTACAGCCAGAGCGTCAGATCCGGAGGATCTGGTTGTTTTTGAAATCCATTATGAGGACCGGATCGGGGAGAACTATTTTGCGCGGCATTCTGCAAGGCAGCAATGGTTCTATTATCCGGCGATGACACGCAGTGAAGCGTTGTTGATCAAACAATGGGATTCCGGAGGCACGCTGGCCTGCTTAGACGGCACAAAGGGTGACGCGGTACATCCTGATGCACCCTGCACATTTAGCTTCCACAGCGCGTTCGAAGATCTCGCTTCGCCGGAGGATGTGCCGGACAGCTGGAGCATCGAAGTCCGCTGCATGGTCCTCTACGATTGAGACGATTGGGGCCTGTTCTCCGCAATCCAGTTTTCGTAAACCAGCTGCACGCTGGACCGGGTCATTACGGTGTCTGCAATCCGTTTGATGTTTGGGAATTCGTCAACCGGCGGATGGCCGCGGGATGTGTTGATCCAGGTGGTGAGCATAAACAGGTAGATATCTGCTGCGCTGAAGCGGTCTCCCAGGATCCATTGTTTGTCGCCAATCTGATCGTCGATGACTTTCCAGGTTTCACGCAACCTGCGGATGCCCCGGCGCTGCGCGTTGGCTTCGTCTGCCGGCGTGTCGGCAAAACGGTCAGGATAGTAACTGAGCTGAAAGGCGTTCTGCACAGAGTTTGAAAAATAGACCAGCGTTTGCAGGAAGAGCCCGCGATCCGGGTCATCACCGGCCGGCGCCAAAGCTGCCTCCGGATGGCGGTCGGAGAGAAACACGGTTATAGCGGCGCATTCATACATTGAGTGATCATCCCAAATGAGCACCGGGATCCAGCCGTTTGGATTGAGCGCCAGTTGCTCGGGCGGACGAGGTTTGTCCATATCGATTGTGGTCTGGATCAACTCGTAAGGCGCCCCGATTTCTTCCAACATCACCCGTACGCCCATCGCGGCGCTGTCCAATGCGTAATAGAGTTTGTAGCTCATCTGATAACCTTTTTTTCGCCCATGTCTTTGTTGAAATGTCTGCTGAGCAAACGGAGCCGTCAAGGGAATTAGCGCAGGCCCTCAGTTCAAATATCGCGGCGCACCCTTTACCCTTTCAACGGGTCTGGTCTTAGCATTGTCAGGTGTGAAACGGGGAAAGCGGCCCATGACCCAGTCCAGACCTGACATTCCACAACGTATATTCGACAAGTGGCAGCGAGTGATTGATCTTGCCGCGGAGATGGTGCAGGTGCCCTCCGGTCTTATCATGAAGACCGACTTTCCCGAGCATGCCGTTCTTTTGTCCAGCCGCACAGAGGGCAATCCCTACACCGTTGGTCAGCAGTTTGAGCTTAACGAGAAGCTCTATTGCCATAATGTGCTGACAAACAAGGAGCCGAACCCAACCGAGCTCCCTGGCCGAAAGAAGCTCTATTGCCATAATGTGCTGACAAACAAGGATGAGCTGGTGGTGCGCGACGCGCATGTCGATCCGGCCTGGTGCGACAATGAGGATCTGAAACATGGCATGTCCTTCTATATGGGCTATCCCTTGGTCTGGCCGGATGGACGTCTGTTCGGCACGATCTGTGTTCTGGATGCAAAGGACAATGCTTATGCCGCAAAACACCGGTCGCTCATCCGGGAACACGGTGAGTTGATCGAAAACGATCTGGCTCTGCTGGAGGAAATTGCCCGCCGCAAAGTTCTGGAAAGTGAGCTGCAGGATCATCTGGAAAATCTGGAGATCCGGGTATCTGAGCGCATAAGGGAACTTGAGGACGCCAATGCAGCCCTCAGTGTCTTGCTAGGAAAACTTGAAACCTCCAGGCAGGAATTTGAAGAAGATATCCTGCGGCAGATTACAGGGCTTGTTCTGCCCCACATGGCGAAACTGAAACTAAGGCTGGCTGGGCAAAACAGCGAGCTCGCCTTGCTCGATCTTGCGGACGAAAATCTGAAACAGGTCACGTCCAGTTTTGCCAATCGCCTGGCATCGGCATTGGAAGTTCTGACGCCCACGGAAGTGGAAATCGCGCAATTGGTCATGAACGGTCAGACTACAAAGGACATCGCCCGCACCCTCTCGTGCGACAAAAGCACGATTGATTTCCATCGCAACAATATCCGCAGAAAGCTCGGGCTGACCAGCCGGGCCGTCAATCTGCGTAGTCAGTCACCTTATGTCCATGCAGTGATATGGGGTTTCCCCCATATTCCCCCATCACTCTACCCATATTCAGCACGTGTCTCTCCTTACGTAAGCTGGCAGTGCAAGGGCAGCGTCCTGTTGCCCGTTTCACCAGTCCCGGGAGGATCACGATGGACAAGAAAGATCTCAAACCGACAAAACTGATTGGCGCGCGTGATGAAATGGCTCCTGGCCTGTCGCGCCGTTCATTCTTCGCTGCAGCAGGCGCTGCAGGTGTAACTGCCGCCGCGACCACGCTCGGGTCATCACCCACACAGGCCCAATCGACCGATTGGACACAACCGGGCAACAACAATCACGTGCGCGATTTGCAGGCCATGTCGAATTTCCCTGATGGGGAGGTCAAACTCGATTTCTATGGCCACTGCGCACTCAAGGTGACGTCGCCAGATGGCACGAGCGTTCTCTTTGACCCGTGGCGCGATGATCCCTCAGGCGCGTGGGGCCTCTGGTACAAATACAAATTCCCCGAAACGACCGTCGATATCATCATGTCGACCCACACACATTTTGACCATGACGCGATTGATCGGCCGAATTCCACCATGGTGCTGGACCGGATGGTGGGCAATTTTGAATTTGCTGATCTGAAGATCTCCGGCTTTGCTGACAAGCACGTTTGCATGGCACCGGGCTGGTATCCTTGGACGAACGCCTTGAAAGAGTTCGGCGCAAAGGCCTGCCCACCGGACAATGTAGGTCACATGGACATGGTCACATACGTCGTTGAAACCGGCGGCATCCGCACCATGGGATCTGAGGCGACGACCGGCACAACCCACCGCAATCCTTCTGGGATCAACTGGGCCGGATCGATGTGCTGACCATGCCGGTTGATGGATCTCAACACATCCTGTCCTATGATCAGGCCAATGCGATTGTTGAGCGGATAAAACCGAAGATCGTGATCCCGACACACTATCTGGGCGAAACGACCACCTACACGCTTTCAACTCTGCAGCCGGTTGATGGCTGGGTGAAGGCACAGAAGAGCCACAAGACGCTGAATGGTCCCAGCCTGTCGCTAGCTTCTGCCGATGTGGCGAAAATGGACAAGGAGTTCATATATTTCGGCCACCACGCGCATAAGGCATGATGACCATGAATTGAGACCGGCCTAAGAAGCCGAAATAACTTCCCGGGGCTTTGTACTCAACCGCCTTCAGGCGTTGACCATTTGCAGGGGATCAACCCTTGTTTGATGCGCTGGTAGATGAATGAGCGGCCGGCGAGCCCTTCCGCGAAGACCCTTTCGCAGGATGGCGCCGGCATGGGGGTTGTTGACGCTCTCCGAATGACAAACGACGCAGGTGACACCCTGCTCGAACGTCTCAATCGTCACATTCGACAATGCAGCATGTGGGTCCGGCAAGACATTTACTGGCCCGCATTCTTCTGACTTTTTCGTTTTTGGATTTACGCATGGTGGTTCAAACCATTGAACGCCAACCAGTTGGTAGTTCGCCGCCAGTTTTGAGCCTTTCGGCAATTTTCTGGCAATCAAGTCATTCAGTTCTGTCACTTCCGGTTTGATTTGATTGGTCTTTTCACGACAGACTTGAGTGGACAATGCTCTGGTCTTTGCCTCTTCCAGGCAATAGGGCTGATCGGCGGTGCCGTGGAAGAGGGGTACACGTTCTGATTTGAAACTGCCCGGATTGCTGGTGCATTGCAGTGCCGGTCCCTGGCTGCCGTTGATGGTCGTGGCCAGCCTGTTGCCGGTAAATTTTGCAGACAGCGGCACCGCCTGCTCAAGGGCTGTCAACCTGCCCGCAACGGAAAACTGCGACAGCGTCACCGGGCACAAGGTGCAGAAATTATTGATGTGGGTTTGTGGGCCTTTGCGATCATAAAATGTCCACGGACCCGGCTCATCAAGCTTGTCGCAGTCAGGCGCATTGCGGCGGTGTTCGAAAGTTGCCCAAACGGAATCCCGATGCCTGTCTGTCTTGTGAATAATATGCAGGCCCACCAACCCGAGCGCCATGTTGCTGATTGTCTTGGTATAGTTCTCGCCGGGTCCGTATTGGGGAACATCGCCTTTGACGGTGATGAAGCTGTTCTTATCTTCCACCATGCAGCCGGTCTTCGGTGAGTCCGGCAAGTGACATGTCTCCATAATTTTCCAGGAAAGCTTCAGTTCAATCGAATCGATTAGTATATCAATTTGCGGCGCTGAGGACGCTGTTTTCTGTGCTGCCAGCGCGTTGTGAAGGTAACAACGTCGAAGTACCCTTGTTCCTTGATAAAATCCCATTCCGTCTTGTTGGTCAGGATACTGTAGTAGATCCAACGGCCCGTCAGATATCCGTCCTGGTCTTTGCCAAATGCATGGTCGACAACCGGCACCAGCGAGGCGGCCTGGCCAACTTGCGGGGTTTTCCCAACCTGGGTCGTTACCATACCTGATGTGCTGCTTGGGAATTCGCCGGGGACACCGGGGGGGGGGGGTCGGGAAACAGCGCGGCAGAGGAGCCGAAATTTTCAAATGTGAAATTGTCCGTCTTGTCCTTGCTGATCAGGGCAAGGAATTCCTGCCAGGCGAACTTGTAGAAGTCACAAGGCTTCGAGCTGCGCGCTTTCTTCGGAAGTTTTCCAGAGTGAGACCAGCGTTTCAGTTCTTTTACGGTTACATTGTAAGCATTGGCCTGTGCTTGTGCCAACCCTACTGCACAGGTCAAAATAAGATCTGTAAATGTACAAAGCATTGTTCGCATGATTCCCCCTTTTCACACTCATCAACAAAATAAACGGGATAATTTCACCCATCTAATTAAGTATTGAAAATTTGATTTTGCAGTCAAAATTGAAATATTTGCAAATTAGATCTGTACATGATAAATCAAGTACCTATGGTGAACAGGACGTGTCCGCACTGTATTCCCAATCGCGCAAATTCTTGCGGCGAATTTTCCGGTGATCGTTTTTGGCAGGGCATCCAGAAACTCGACTGCGCGAGGATATTTGAAAGGTGCGGTGATTGCGTTCACATGCTCCTGCAACTCCGCTGACAGTTCATCCGAACCCGCAACTCCATCCCGCAACACCACAAAGGCCTTTACGACCTCACCACGTTCCGGATGCGGGCTGCCGACAACCGCGCACTCCTGCACGGCTTCGTGCTGCAACAAAACATTCTCTACTTCCAGTGGACCAATGCGGTAGCCAGCAGAATTGATCACATCATCCGCCCGGCCGCCGTACCAGAGGTGCCCGTCAGCATCACGTCTGCCCCGGTCTCCTGTGATAAACCAGCAGCCTTCGGGTCCGTTGCGATAACCCGCCTCGGTGCGCACCTCATCCTGCCAATAACCCAGCATCATCTGTGGGTTTGGCATGAGTACGGCCATGTCGCCTTCTTCATCGTCGCCACGCCGGTTGCCGGTTTCATCAACAATATCCACATCGCAACCAGGAGAGGGGCGCCCCATGGATCCGAATTTCACCGGTATGGTGGGGTAGTTTAACACCAGCATCAAAGCTTCAATTTGTTCGTAGCCTTCGCCAACTGTAAGCCCGGTCAATTCGCGCCAACGTTCCGCAACAACCGGGTTCATTGCTTCTCCCGCGGAGATTGTCCACCTCAGGGCTGAGAGGTCAAAGGCCGCAATATCTTCGTTGACCAGACGACACAATTCTGTCACGGGCGCGCAGTTAGACATTGATCCCGTGGTTCGCCAGAAGCCGCAATCTTTCGGAAGGGGCGAATCCTCCATCATAAAAGAACGCGCAAGCCCCGCACGACTAATGCCCAAACAGAATGCTGGTGCCGTCCTTGCTCCAGCCTGTGTCAGCAGTGCACCAGATCCGGTCGCCAGGCTTCAGGTCATGTCAGTAGATCCCCCGAGGTCTGCCAGGTGTAGAGCGCGCGCGAGGCGTGGAGCACGCCTTTTGGATGGTCGGTTGAGCCGAGGTATAATACATGATCGCCGGATCTTCCGAGGCAACCTCAGCGGACACCACATCCTGCGAGGCCGCTTCCATTTCTCCGGCCCAGTCAGCCCAGTCCGGCACGGCGCCAAGAGCAATTCGCGCGGTTATATCACTGGCAATGGTCTCAAACTTCTCAACTTGTGAGGCGCGGCAGACGATCGCTGTGGCTCCGGAGTGTTCAAGCCTGTATTTCAGAGCCGCAGTGGTGAGCATTTCGATGCAGGGGATCGGAACAGCGCCGATCCTGAGCGCGCCAACCAGGGCAATCTGCCATTCTGGGATACGGGGCAACATGATCAGAATGCGGTCCCCTTTGTGCACGCCCTGACCCAAAAGCACGTTGGCAAATTGTTTCGTGAGCCTTGACATATCAGCATAGGAAAACTCGGCCTGATCGCCTGCCTTTGTTCTCCCAAATCAGTGCCAGATCTGCGCTCTCATCGGCCCAGTAGTCCACCACATCTAGGGCAAAGTTAAAGGTATCCGGGATAGCCCAGGAGAATGCGCTGTAAAAAGTTTCGTAATCCGGCAGTGTGCTCATTCGATCAAAGTCTGCTGTTGAGCCGCCAGCTTACAGGCGCCATCTCTCTTCAGATAAACCGCTGTTGAGCGAACCGTTCCTTCGATGAGCTCACCGTCATGCGTAAAGCCGGTCTGGGCACGATAGGTGAGGATTGCGGCATCGCCAACCTGCCGAGCCTACAAATCGTCAATCGTCATGTGATGCATGGTCATGGCTCCAGAACGAAAGCTCTCAAAAACGTCCGTCTTCGAAAGGACCCGAGGTGAGGTGTATGTCAGGTTATCGGCCACGTACTGATCCAGCGTCCCAAGATATCCGGCAACCAGGGCTTTAATGCGCGCCTCGTGAACCCTTTTAAGGTCTTCATCCACCGGCCGGCAGACCTTTTATAAATGTGATTATATGGTCTGCCACTACTTCTCCCGCCTCGAGCAAGATTGAGTGCTTATACCTCGGCAAGACCACCAGTTCGGCATTTGGCATGGCCTCGACAATCCCCTGATTGAGACGCGGATTACAGCCCCCATCGAACTCACCGGTAAGCACAAGCGAAGGTGCCGTAACTTTGTGAAGCCACGGCATCATCTCAGTTCCAGCGTAAATCCGGAACACATTGAGGAAGATCTCCTCGTTCGTGCCCACGACCTGCTTGAGGCGGCGGTCGACAATATCCCGGTGGGCTTCAATGAACTCGTCCGTGTACCAGCGATCAATAAGCGTATCCAGGATCTGGCCGACGCCCTTTTCTTCCATCACCTTGACCACAGCCCAAACCTTGGAGCTGTCATCATCTGTGCGGCCCGCGGCTGTTGACAGCAAGCCCAGCGACAGGGCTCGATCTGGATAAGCCCGCGCATAGGCCGGGCCAATCATGCCGCCTAGGGAATGACCGGCAAAGTGCGCTTTCTCAATGCCGGTTCGCTCGCGCAGCCGCTCCAGATCACTGACCAGATCGTTGAGCCCGAATTCACCGTCCGGCTTTGGGGAGGCGCCGTGGCCGCGCAAGTCATAGCTGATGCAGGTGAAATGCTTTTTGAGGACCGGGATCAGAAACCGCCAGGTATCCCGCGCTGCGCCAATGCCGTGAATGAGAAACAGTGGAGGGCCGTCACCCTCGACCGAATATTCGCAATCAATAGTCTGGCTCATGCCGACACCCTAATCTGGGAATTTGTCGACGCCCAGCTCGCCGCCAAACGCCCAGTCTTCCTTCTTCACATCGTTCTGACGATCCAAATGGCATCCTTGTTCGTGCCCCAAGTATCGACCATGGCCATTGTTAGTGCTTCAGCCAGGGCGCGTTTCTCTTCCCGGGTTTTCCCCTTGAACATATCGGCTTTGATCAGTGGCATTTGACAGCTCCCTCAAATCTATTCCGCAGCCACTTTGTGGCCCTTACTCGCGAAGTGCGGCATCACATCTTCGGCGATCCGGTGCATGGATTCCAGTGTGTCTTCCTGACTGGCGCCGAAATTGATGTTGAAGACAAACCGGTCCACGCCCGCTTCATAGTACGGGCCGAATTTGTCGACCATCTCCTGCGCTGTGCAGATCAACAGACTCTCGCCCAGCTCTTCGGCGGTCTGATTGCGGGGCATGGGTTTGATCATGCCATTTTTCACAATGCCAGCTCCAGTATAGAGATTGTCGAAGCGGCTGTAATAGTCGTCGGCCTGGAGAATGAGCGCCTGCTTGTGAGCTTCATCGCGGGCAAGAAATCCGACCCGAGATATGGAAAGGGTCAGGTCTCTTTTCTCGCCTTCCTGGTCTGCCTTGCCCCGGTGGAAGGCATCAACCTGGTCCAGCATACGCTGGTGGTCGCCTGATAGGGGTGTGGTCTGTATGTGAAAGCCGCGTTTTGCGCTGTGATAGATTGGTTCGGGCAGGACAGCACCAATCATCATGGGCGGACCCCCAGCGCGCGCAGGTCTGGGCATGATCGTCAGGGCATCAAATTTGTAATACTTGCCTTCCCAGGAAACCTCTTCCTCGTTGAGCAGAGTCTGCAGAACGTTAAGGGATTCATCGAATTTTTCGCGGCTGATCTCCAACGGGACCCCGAGTCGATCCATCTCAAACTTCCAGGCCCCGCGGCTGACGCCGAGCATGAGCCGCCCTTCAGTGAAGATGTCCGCACACACCAGCTCGCCAGCATAGGTTCGCATGTCATGGATCGGCAGCACCACAACGGCGGTCATGATCTTTACGTTCTGCGTCATGCTCGCGATCTTCACCGCGAACTGCAGCGGGGCCGGCATCAGCAGGATGTTGATGGCGTGGTGCTCGGTAATCGTCACGGATTCATAGCCCAGCTTGTCCGCGAGAACGGCCTGTTCCAGCATGTCTGCATAGAGACGGTCGCCGCCATAGGATCTGTCGGGATAGTAGGCTGAGAGTTGAATACTGAAGTCCATGGCACCACCAACCAGTTGGAATTGTGTGTTCGATAGCGACGATTATGGTGGAATTATATAAATCTTGAAAACGAATTTATCTGAGCTAATAATTCGATAAATTGAAACTAACGTAACCACCATGAACATTGCCAGTTTGGAAACTTTCCTGTCGGTCGTGCAGACCGGCAACCTGAACAAAGCCGCCGAGCAGCTGAACGTCACCCAATCCACCGTGACAACACGGCTTGATGTTCTCGAGGACACACTCGGTCAGAAACTCCTTGTGCGGTCGCGCCGGGGTGCGGAACTCACCAAGGCTGGGTTCGCCTTCCAGCGTCACGCCGAACTGATGGTTCAGGAATGGGATCAGGCGCGGATCTGAGTCGACCTGGATATCTGTCGCGTTGCCGGTTTTATCCTTCAAGCGCCAGAAAAAGTCCGGCGAGCGTTCGGCTAGCTCGTTGATCCGATCAAGGTTCGCAACGAAGTCGGTCAATCGCTCGCTGTCCAGATCGTCCATGGCCTTTGCAATATTGATTTCTGCCAGATGCGTGCCGTCAGGATGAAGCATGGCCTTGTCCTTTTTGCCGGTACGAAAACACCAGCCACAGGATCGGCTTCGCGTTCGAAAAATGCAAGGCACCAATCCGCCGTGTTTCGGTCCGATGCGCCATGTGTCAGTACGGCATGAAGAGGACGGCCGAACTCTTGATATGGCTGTTGCAAGGCGATCAAGGCCCCACCGATTTGGCGAGGCCCGTTGCATTCAGTCGTGAGTAAGGTCTACCCGCATCTCTTGGCCTGATAGGCCGTTTGCGCTTTTTGGAAGCGGGCTTTCCGAGCCCGATAATTCTGGCGTGCGCCTTTGAGCTCACCGCGGCCGAATTTGCCAGCCCTAACCTGGGCTTTGACATCCCGCAGTAGCTGTTTGGCTGGATCAAAGGCCCAATCAGCGCTGAGGAGTTGTTTGTGCAAGTGATCGCAATCGTAATATTCAGCCGAGGCAGTTCCCGGCGTAACGATGGAAAGCGCGATTGCAGTCAGGACGGCGTAGGCAAACTTAGATGTAACTTTAGTCATAACTTGGTCTCCTTAGAGTTTTTCTGGTTCAGCGCTCATTGCGCAGATTCTGACCATCAGTCACCGCCGGCGAGAAAAAGGTTCAAAGCGCTCAAAATTTTTGAATTGGTTGCATTTGAGGAAGGGTCCGCCGCCGTTCCGGCAATGGTGAAATTAGTTTGATTGCGTCAGCGAACCGATATTGGCAGAAGATTTAGGGACTGCTTTACACAAGGATAAATTCATGAAGCCCGAACGCTGGTCTGATCCCGCCAAGAAACTTTTCCCGCACCAGGTTGGCTTCACGGCCCCGCCCCATGACTTTGACGCGGCCCCAACAGATTTCATGCGCATTGCCCCTGAGACGGTTGGTGTGCATGGACGGCTCTTGCACCTCGACACCTACGGTCATGAGCTGAAGCAGCGGGCAGCGAACTTTCACCTGCTGGAAGACGTGGTCCATTGCATGTCGAACGCCGGCGCCGATGTGGTTGGGCAGGTGGGCACCAACTGGGTGCACTGCAACGGCACCTCGCCAGACGATATCCGGGAGTTCTGTGACAAGCTTGAGGACAAATATCAAACGCCCTTCCATATGGCAGGCATGTGCCTGGTGGAGGGCCTGCGCGAACTGGGCGCTGAGAAGATTGCACTGAACTCCGTCTATTTCTGGCCGGACTGGCGCGACGGCGTCGTGCGCTTTCTGAAACAGGCCGGGTTTGATGTGGTCTACTACGGCAACTTCGTTGACCAGGGGCACTATGAAACTCAGGAAGAGGTCAACGAGGCCACCTGGATTTTCCCCGGCGAGCTGGTTGAAAAGTCCATGACTTATGTGGCCGAACAGGCGCCGGATGCAGATGCAATCGTGGTCAATGGCATGCCGAATTTCCGCCGCGCTGATGGCCTGCCCCAGCGCACATTGGCCTATGCGCCAGCGCTGGAGGAGAAGCTCGGCAAGCCCATCGTCTCGTCCGACTTCGCGCTCTACTGGAACATTTTCAAGACGCTCGGCGTGGCATCAGTAGGGAACCGCGGCCGCTTGCTGGCAACCCTGAAATAGAAGACGCGAGCGCCCATGCATCCGATTTATGTTTTGTGGGCCACGCCCCGTTCCACATCCACTGCATTCGAATGGATGATGCGGATGCGCGGCGACATGGCGTGCTTTCACGAGCCGTTTGGTGAAGCCTGGTATCAGGGAGACGACGCGCTCTGGCCGCGTCTTGAGCCGGACAGTCAGCGGCAACCCGGCCTGACCTATGCAAGCGTGCTGGCAGATCTGAAAACGGCAGCGGAAAAGCGCTCGGTCTTCTCAAAGGACATGCCGCAATTCACCGATCATCTCTGGTCTGATGAGTTTCTCGCCATGTTTCAGCACAGCTTCCTCATCCGCGATCCCGCCAAAGTGCTTACGTCAGTCCACAAGAACTGGCCGGTTTTTGTCATGAAGGAAATCGGCTTCATCGAGTTGCGCACGCTGTTTGATCGGATGGCTGACAAGCTTGGCGCTACCCCGCCGGTTATCGACAGCGACGATCTGCTGGAAGACCCGCACGGGATTGTGGAAGCTTACAGCAACGCCATGGGTTTCGACTTCAAGCCTGAAGCGCTGAGCTGGGAACCGGGCACCCGGTCGGAAGTGCTGTGGTACGACAAGCAGGGCGTCTGGCATGAGAACCTGAAGAATTCTGATGGCCTGAAACCACAACCCCGCAAGGCCGGTGATATTTCGGACGAACCGGACTGGGTCAAAGAAATTTACGGAATTTGCATGGAGCATTATGAATATCTGCATGATTTCCGCTTGCGAAAACCAGGTAGGTAAAAGAAAATTATATAATGATTTCAGAATATTACCGATTTGAGATGTCTCATCCTGAGGGGCCAAAAACTCTCAGGCTACTTAGCATTGGGCAGCCCAGCAAGTCCTGCAAGGCGCGGACGAGTTCTTCGGTACTTTCCGTAGAAACATATTTGCCACCGGTCTGGTCAGACAGACACCGGGCTGCAGTGCGGCCGCTACCTGCAGGTATCGCATCGGCAGGTTGAAGGCCAAAAGCCCGGTCCCGAACCTTGAAGCCGATCACATGCACTGTGATCTGGTGACCGTCGGCAGCTAGGGAGCCCGCCAGTCTGCATGTGGCGCCGCCGCAGGTTTCGCGTCCGTCTGTGATCAGCACGACAGTGCCGGGGCTCTTTTCGCGTATCCAATGTCTCCGCAGCGATCCGGACTGCTTCTGTCAGCGGCGTGTTCCCGTCGGGCGATATCCTGTCCACATCGCCAATGATGCGCCGGGCGGTGTTGGGCAGCGGTGGAAAGCGCACATCGATATTGCTGCATTCATCCTTCGGGCCGGGACCATAGATTACCAACCCGAGACGCCGGAACGGCGTGATGTCCGGCAGGGACTGTCTCAGGGCTTTTCGCGCATCCACAATGCGGGGGGTCGAGATCGCGTTGTAACCCATGCTGGCCATGGACCCTGATGCATCGAAAACCAGCATCGCATCATCTGTGCACTTGCTGGTCTCCTCTGCGATGGACGGTGTGGTCAACATGGCCGCCAGAGCGGCCAGACAGCGCAGTTTTGGAAACATCGACTATCCCCGCGATTGTGTCAGGATCAATCGGCGGCCAGCCTAACACTGGCTGAGCTGGATGCACAGGGCGAATCGTCTGGCTGCGCAGATGTCCCCCAATTGGCAGGTCCCCATGCGCGATCCAAGATACGACGTTCTATTCGAACCCATAAAGCTTGGCCCAGTCACGGCCAAGAACTGTTTCTACCAGGTGCCTCATTGCTCGGGCATGGGCTGGACGCGGCCCAACACGCTGGCGGCCATGCGCGGGATCAAAGCGGAAGGCGGCTGGGGCGCGGTCAATACGGAATATTGTTTAGATAGATCCAACCACGGACGATGGGGCTTACCCCTGTGAGGCTTTGGGGTGAGGAGGATATTCGTGCTCATGCCCTGATGATGGAAAGGATCCATGAACATGGTGCCCTGGCCGGTGTGGAGCTGGTTCATCGGCGGCAGCTCTGTGGGAAACCTTGACACCCGGATTCCGCCTTTAGGTCTGATGAGCCGTCCGCTCTCCAATTCTGGTGGAACGCACCCTATTCAAAGCAGTTGGCCGGTTCACTTCTCCTGACACCATGACAGGCGTAATCCGCCGCAAATCGCAGGATATGATCGGGGCTGCGAGACCTTCCATTGCAGATCCGTTCCTGCCTCAGAAAATTGAAGAAGGGTGTGTTGAGGGCATTCGCGAATGCATCGGCTGCAATATTTGTCATGCCCACAATTCTCTCGGCGTTTCCATTCGCTGTACCCAGACCCGACCATGGGCGAGGAGTGGCGGCGAGGGTGGCATCCGGAGAAGGTGCCGTTGGTCAAATCACGCGAACGGACGCTTGTTGTTGGCGCCGGGCCGGCCGGTTTGGAAGCGGCCAGGGTGTTTGGCGAACAGGGCCACGAAGTTATGCTGGCTGAAGCGGGCCGCGAACTGGGCGGCCGGGTCAGCCTGGAAAGCCGGTTGCCTGGGTTGGCCGAATGGGCGCGCGTGCGTGATTGGTGTCTGGGGCAGATCGATAAGTTGAGCAATGTGGAAATCTTCCGCGAGAGTGAGATGATGGCGGCCTTGATTGCCGAGGTGAAGCCGGATCGACCTTCCCTCGAATAATGTCTTGTAGAGTGGCTTTTTTTGCCGTCTGGAACGACTTCCGTGTAAACCTGACCCTCCGCTCGAAGAGGCCGAAGACGGTTGTCTTGCCGACTGCGCCCCTTCGCAGCCTTTCCAGGACGAGCGAAGATCTCCGTCAGGCCCGTCGTTTGCTTTCGCTTGCTTGTGTTTATGACGGTATGAACCGGGCGGATGCGGCGAAGGGGGATGGGATGGCCTGGCAGAGCCTGAGGGACCGGGGGGTCGGCTTCGTCCAAGACATCGATCTGGATGGCTTTTTTAAGGTGGCCGCCGAGTGATGGACGCGCCTGCAGGTGCCGTTGATTATCCCCAAGTTGCCATCGTAAGCTTCTGTGATTGCGTCATAATCAGATCCCACACATCGGACTTCGTCCTCCGCCGGAACCGGTTGTAGCAGGTGGTGTAAGGTCCATAACGCTCCGGCAAGTCTGCCCATGGCGCACCGGTCCATAAAACTCAGAAGATACCGTTCAACACCCGCCGGTCATCAGACCGTGGCATCCCGCGCCAGTTCTGGGGCAAGACCGGTTCAACAACACTCCATTCGAAATCAGTCAGATCGTGACGTGCCATGGAAAATCCTCTTGGCATCATTTTGAATCTGATTTGCCAACGCCGGTGAACCCTCAGCTGTTTATGAGTTTACGACCTAACATTCAAACCAGACCAATCAAGTGCGGCTGTTCAGCGTAACATTTTGGCACACCCTCAAATATCACTCGATGTCATGTCATCTATTGAATTGGCCATCGTTATTGGATAGAAATTTTCCAACCTATTATGATTGCTGGATTTACCAGAAAACTCGGCTATTTTGGATCCTGGATCAGCAAGGGAATTTTGCCTCAACTTTTGGCAACCCGCGTCTAGGTATTGTGTCACTACGGAGACTGGATCTATTTGATAGTCTGCTCGCATTAGTGAGATATAGCATTTTTGTTACGAGAGCTTTGATATATTTATGTACAATCTTGAGTCTAGCTCAATAATCTGGCTAATCATCCGTAATGCTGGCGTCATTCCCTGGCTCATCCGCATTGTTTTCAGAATTTATAATTTTTCTGAAGATGTAATCATACAATGAAGTATAATATCATGCGTTACGAAATAATAGAGGATTTTTTTAGTAAATCAATATCATTTAATTTATTAAAATTTATATATATTGCATTGATATGCATACCGAAAAATATAAAATTTTTTAAAAATATATTTATTAATACAGAGATTTTAATTTTGAAAAAATATGGTAAATATATATTTGATAATTCATTTTCTGGAGAAAATGATTTGGATATTTGGGTTAATTACATTAGAGTTGGGCGTTCGAGAGAGTTTTTTCCTTTGCCATCTTTCAATACTGGATATTATCGCGAAAAGTGGATGAAGCCAAAAGACTGTGAAATTGATCCAGTCGTACATTTTATTTTAATTGGCATCAAAAAGTGGTATTCTCCACTGCCGTTTTTTGATTTTCAACATTACGTAAGCCATAATCCTGATGTGGTTGCTGCAGGAATCGAGCCCTTTTTTCATTATATCAAGTATGGGATGAAGGAAAGGCGTTCGGCTTGTTCTGAGGCTGATTTGATAGGATATTATGAAAAAAATCCCGATAAATTTTCATACACAGGTGATGTATTTAATATTGCTACCACCCGTTTTCAGAAATTTGAACGATTGGAAGATGGATGTGAGGAGCCACTAGCTGGAGAGTTTGCTGAAAGAATTATTTCGTTACCAAGGCAAAAGAATTCCACTGCCAGACTTAGTGTCATTATACCGGTGTATCGGGCAAAAGACGAAACGATGTCTTGTATCTGGCATGTTCTGAAATCTAAAAATAAGAACCAATTTAGGGTTATTGTCATTGATGATTGCTCGCCTGAGTCGGATTTAACAGAAAATTTGCAAAAATTGGAAGAAGATGATCGAATATTATTTCACAAAAATAAAAAGAACAAAGGATTTGTAAAAAGTATAAATACTGGAATCGGATTTACGGAATCGGACGATATCATTATACTAAATTCAGATACAGAAGTATATGGAAATTGGATTGATAGATTGCACGATGCTGCGTACTCAGATGCAACATTTGGCACAGTAACTCCTTTAACAAACAATGGGACAATATGCAGTTATCCACATTTTGTCCGTGACAATAATATGAGGCTCGAAATTACTTATGATCTAATTGACAAAATTGCTTCAAATTTAAAGGAATGCAAGCCAGTCGTTGCGCCGACGGCTGTTGGATTCTGCGTTTACATCAAACGCGAAGTTTTAGATCACATTGGATTTTTTGATGAAATCTCTTTTGGAACCGGTTATGGCGAAGAGAATGATTTTTGTCGACGAGCGATAATGGCCGGGTGGCGCAATGTTATTTCGCCGAACGTATTTGTACGTCACGTCGGTAGCTTGTCTTTTCGGGGGGAGAGAGCTGAACGTGCGCAAAATGCCCTCAAGGTGCTTTCTGCAAGGTATCCCGATTACACGAAGGATGTGCAAGAGTTTATTTTGACCGACCCACTTCGAATATATCGGGCACTAATCGATACGGAGCGGCTGAAACATTGCAAAAGAAGAAAGTCAATTCTTGTAATCTCCCACAATCGGGGCGGAGGTACCGAGCAACATGTCCTTGAGGAAATATCCCGACTTAAAAAAGAGGGTTGTTCAGTTTTTCGTATGTACGCGGCTGGCCGAGCGAGCAGCAATATCTTATTGAATCATATAGATGCTCCCGATGTGCCAAATCTAAAACCGATGAGTCTGATCACAGAAACCGATGAAATTTTGGATTTCTGGCATGAAATTGGAATTACGGAAATCCATCTTCATCACACTGCCGACTTTGGCGCGGAAGGCTCAATTCATTTGACAAGACTGCTCAAGTTGTTCGGAAGGCCATGGAACATAATTATACATGATTATTTGACAATTTGCCCCCGTATCAATTTGATCGATAGCAGTGGTAAATATTGTCAGGAACCCGATGTAAAAACCTGTCGCGATTGCTTGGAGAATAATGGTTCCGAATTTGGCATTGGAGACATAGTTAAATGGCGCAATTCACATTTGGCTCTTATGGAGGCCGCATCTAATATAATCGTCCCAAATGACGATGTGTCGGAACGGCTTTTGAGGTACTGGCCGCATTTGAGTATTTCAGTTCGGCCACATGAAATTGTTAAAATTGGAAAATCAATTAGTAAGGAATCAGAATACAAAAAAATATATCGTATTGGAACGATTGGAACAATATCTGAAATTAAAGGACTTGAAGTACTAATTGATTGCGCGAAGCACGCTAAATTAAAAAAATTACCTTTGGAATTTATTGTTGTAGGTTGTACTAAAGATGACAAAAGAGCAAGTCAAGCAGGTATTAAAATAACAGGATCTTATGAAAATGATGTTGTTCATGAAATTATTGATAAAATTGGACTAGATTTGATATTTATTTCTTCTGTATCTCCAGAAACATATTGCTATACACTTAGTATTGCAATGAAAACAGGTCTTCCAATTGCAGCATTTAATCTTGGAGCTCAGATGAAACGTCTGGAACAATCTGATTATCAACAAAAACTTATTATTCCATTGGAATTTTCTCCAGAGAAAATTTCCAATACATTGATAAATTGGCTTAAAAACTAGATAAAAATAATGAATTTTTCTGTAATTGACCATAATAAAGAATTAATATAAATAATTATTTTAATTTTACTTAAATTACCAAACTTCCAGTGCTTTCGTGAAATTTGCAACAGGCCGGTAGTTGAAATTCCATTCGCACTTTTTCAGAAACAGATGAAAGTGGTCCCATTGTGGCAGCGCAGTTGGCACCTTGACTGGTTCCAGAAGTTCTCAATGCCATTGATGTGATTGATTTCGGCCTTTGGAAATCTGGTGGCAGGATGTGAGGTGCGCATTAGCCAGAAGAACGGCCTGGCCCGGCCTGGGCCCGCAAGGGAACAAAACCCCGCCAGACTGCCGATCAGCTTTACCACAATGCCTATCTGTTTGGAGCAATCTGCCTGGCGAAAGCCAAGGGCGCGGCGATTGTCATGCCCAGGGCCAATAACCATGCCATGCAACTGCATCTGGACGAGATCGCCAGCAACGTCTCCAAAGGCGCACAAGGCGTGGTGCTGATGGACCGCGCCGGATGGCACACCACCGCAAAGCTCAAGGTTCCGAAGAAGCTCACCATCATCTTGCTGCCATCGCGCTCGCCGGAACTCAATCCGGTTGAAAACATTTGGGAATACCTGCGGCAGAACTGGCTCTCAAACAGCGTGTTCCAATACTACGACGCCATCCTTGAAGCCTGCTGCGACGCCTGGAACAGGCTCATCGCAGAACCAGAAGCCATCACATCAATCGGAACAAGACAATGGGCACATATCGTTTAAAGCTCAAAACCGATGGTATAACTCAGTTTGCTGGGCAAGAGACAGGTACGGTGCGTGCGGATCTGCTTGCCCGGGCGCGGTCGCGTTATCATCTGGTTCTGGCGCTGGACCGCACAATACATGGTCGCCGCAGCCGCGCCTTTGCGAACGATCTCAACAGTCTAGCCGAGCTGCATCGGGCTGACGACCGCTCCGGCGTAGCGGTGGTACTCTGGCGTACGGCCTTATCCATCTGCCGCCGGGCGACACCGATCTTGCCGATGCCCTCCACAATTTCGGCCCATTGCAGCTTGAACACGGCGAGTTGGAGGCTGCCCTGCCTTTGTTGCGTGAGGCTTTAGAGTCTGGTTCAAAACTATTTCAGGGTTTTCCTGCCCTTGCGAGATGTCTGGTGACGCGTCGGATGTGTGCGATGGTGATCCGGGCGGCCGCGCTTGCGATGGATTTTTCCCGGTCTTTTGACAGACGGCGGCATCGTCCGAGCCAGGCAAGGGTGCGTGCGACGACCCAACGGCGGGGGAGACCCTTGAAGCCCCCGGCTATGTGGGAGCGTTTGACGATCTCAACGGTCCAGCGCCCGATGGCTTTCAAGGCGTCGCGCAGCTTTGGCCCGGCCTGGCCGCCATCGGCAAAAATAGGGCGCAACATGGCAAACCGCACGGCCACGGCTTTCAGCACATCCGGCGCACCGTCCCGGTCCCGGAACCCGGCACTGTGCCCCACCCATCCGACCAGCAAGCCAAGCGTGTCGGTGACGATAGGGCGCTTGCGACCCTTGATCCGCTTGCCCACGTCATAGCCGGTAACCCCGCCCCTTTCCCTGGCTTTCACGCTCTGGCTGTCGAGGATACCGGCGGGCGGGCGGGCCTTGCGACCCTCGGCCAGACGCGCCATCCCGACAAGCGCGCGGGTCATCTCGTCCAGTCGTCCGTCAGTGCGCCAGCCCTGAAAATACCCCCGCACCGTCGAAACCGGTGGAAAGGCGTTCGGCAACAGCTGCCACTGGCAACCGGTTGTCGCAATGTAAAGGAGCGCATCGAACACAGGGCGCAAGGTCGGTCTTGCGCGGCCTGCCGGTGGACGTGTGCGACAGCATCAAAGGTTCACTGATCGCCCTTCCGCGGCGGGCAGGTCGCTTGCATACCTGCCGCCCGTTCGGGCATGTTGGCGGCGAGTGAGGTCGGTCCAGGCCATCGTGATCTCCATTCAGTTTCACAAGCGAACAGAACCACAACCGGCTGAATTCACCCAACCAGTTGCAAATCAGAACTCTGAGACCTTTTCAACCCGGCTGCTCTCTGGATCCATGCAGACAAGGGAGGATTTCCGATGTCTGCAGCTGTTGGCGATCGTGATGACTATGATGCTTTGACCCTTCGCGGCCTTGCCAGGACGAGCGAAGATCTCCGTCAGGCCCGGCGTTTGCTTTCGCTTGCTTGTGTTCATGACGGGATGAGCCGGGCGGATGCGGCGAAGGGGGGGTGGAAGGGCCCGGCAGAGCCTGAGGGACCGGGGCACCGGTTCAACGAAGCCGGGCCCGAAGGGCTGTTCGACCGCCGGGTCCCGCGACCCCGATGGCTGAACTTGCTGAGATCATCGAACCCGGCCCCTGCCTTGAGCCTGACGCTTGAGCATGACGGGGGGTCCGCTGGAGACGACTTGACCTTCAACGGGAGAGCGAAGACCGGTTCGGTGTTGTCTCTCACGACAGGACCCTCTCCGGACTGCTTGCAGCGCCCGGCTTTCCCGCCTCACCGGGCGCCCGCAACACCCGGTCCAGGACCCGACCCAAGACCTGGGCCTCATGGAGGCTTTCAAAAAAACGTCCCCCAAAGCCTTGCCTCCCCTTTGAACCACGGTCCGGCAGATAGGCCGATCAAGGTCTGGGTTCAGGACGAGGCCCGCATCGGCCAGAAGACCGGCCGCGGCCGCATCCGGGCGCGCAAGGGGACGAGACCGCGATGGCCGGCCGATCAGCGTTACAAATCGGCCTGCCTGTTCGGCGCGGTTTGCGCAGACAGGGAGACCGGCGCGGCTCTGATGCTGCCAGGGTGGGGCAACCGGTTAGCCAAGCGCGCCCTGCCCGAACGCAAGAGGAAACGTGGCTAACCGGGCAGATTGAATCTCTATACACGATTGCCCGTTTGACACGCGGTGGATCACTACAACTTCACAGTTATGAAGAATTGCTGTTGGAAGCATGGAACCGATCAGTTGGTATGCAGTCAGGGCGATTTGGAGACGTATTTCGCGACAACAAGTTTGCCTGGGTTGAACCTGAGAGGTGGTCTCGGGATTTCGGAGTTGTTAAGGTGGCTCGTCCAATGAGAGAGACGCTCCAAGATGACGAAGAGAAAGAACCATTCGCCAGAGTTCAAGGCCAAGGTTGCGCTTGAGGCGATCCGTGAAGAGATGACGCTGGCAGAACTGTCGAAGAAGTACGGTGTGCACGCGACCCGGATCAGCACGTGGAAGCGGGCAGCGATCCAAAATAGGGCATCTGCGTTTACACGGCGGGGGCCGATCCGGCTGCGGTCGATACGGCCGGGATCGAGAAATTGCATTCCAGGATCGGTCAGCTTGTCGTCGAGCGGGATTTTTGGGCCGATGCCTCGTTTCAACTGCTCGGGACGCGCGGCAAAAAATGGTGAGCAAGGATCATAAGCTGAGCCTTCGCCGTCAGTGCGCGTTGCTGACGCTGACGCGGTCCAACCTGGACTATCCCCCGAAGGGCGAGAGCACAGAGAAGCTGCGGTTCATGGCAATCATCGATAAGCAGTTCCTGGAAACGCCCTGGTACGGATCACGCCAGATGGCGCGGTACCTGCAGCGTCAAGGCCACAAGTGTGGGCGGCATCGGGTCCGGAGGTTGATGCGCCTCATGAGGCTGGTTCCGATCTACCAGGCCCCCAGCACCAGCAAGAAACATCCGCAACATAGGATATGGCCGTATCTGCTGAGGACCGTGGCGATTGAACGGTCTGACCAGGTCTGGTGTGCGGATATGACCTACATCCCCCTGCGCAGAGGGTTCCTGTATTTGGTGGCCATCATGGATTGGTACAGCTGCAAGGTACTGGCCTGGCGGCTGTCAAACACGCTGGAGGCCGAACTCTGCGTTGATGCTTTGAAAGAGGCGCTGGCCAAGCACGGGGCAAGCCGGAGATATTCAACACCGATCAGGGGAGCCAATTCACCAGCGCAGACTGGCTTGATGTGCTGAGCGACGCGAAGGTCAAGATCAGCAGGGACGGCAAGGGGCGCTGGATTGACAACAGGATGATCGAGCGCCTGTGGCGGTCGCTGAAGTATGAAGGCCTCTATCTGCATGCCTTTGAGACTGGCTCAGAGGCGAAGGCCGGTATCCGCAAATGGCTAACCGACTGCAACGTCGAGCGACCGCATCCGGTCCACGGCATCTTGACCCCCGACGAGGTCCATGCCAGCAAAACCGAACCCATGAAAATGGCAGCCTGATTTGAAATCCTGATCCACCTTGGCAAGGCTGAAAACTGGTCGAAAACCTAGGACAACCTCTGACCATCTTTGTTTCACCCTCCAACTTTTGAGTCTTTGAGATCCGACACCTACTGTCGGCGAGAGAAACGCAAACAGGCCCTTTTGATTATGTTGGCTTGAATAAAAGTAGATTCTGAAAGAGATCTCTCTCACCCGCTTTCTAAGCAAGTGCTGGGACTTGATATGCCGATAGCCATAAGGCTCAAAGCGCTCAGCTACTGTGCGGCGGGCTTCTACCAACACCTCATGCGGCGCAAGTTCTTGAGCACGCTGGGCCTCAAACGCAGCTAGCTCTTCATCGCTCATTGCTGCAAAATCTGCAATCAATCGATCAGTTTCACCGATTGTATACATCATTGAACCCGGTTTTTTGGCAATCATTTGCGTCTTGGCCGCTTGCGAATTTGGCACCTGATCGAATCTTAAAAGCCTCACCCCCCAGCCGTTGCCCCGCCCTCCATGGGCAATGCGGCCGCGTTGATGAAGCCGGCGTCGTCTGATGCGAGGTAGAGTATGGCTTTGGCCACTTCCTCCGGGGTGCCGATGCGGCCGACCGGGTATTGGGAGCGTTGGCGGTTGAGACCGGCTTCTTCATCGCCATCAATGGCGAATGCGGCGCGGGCCATGTCCGTTTCCACCACGCCCGGGCAGACGCAGTTGACGCGTACATCCGGTGCAAGTTCAACCGCCATGGAGCGTGTGAGATTCACCACCGCACCCTTGGAGGCACAATAGGCAGTGGTTTCCGCATAGCCGTTGAGTCCGGACTCAGAGGCCACGTGCACGATGTTACCCTTTGAGGCTTTCAAGGCAGGTAAAGCGGCACGGCTGCAGAAGAACAGGCCCTTGAGGTTGGCGTCGAGCACATAATCCCACGCTGCCTCGTCCGTCTCCTCAATCGTACCGCGAAAGAATGTGCCGGCGTTGTTCACCAGAACATCCAACCCCCCAAGCACCTCCACAACGCTGGCGACCATGGACTGGCACACATCGGCCCGCGACACATCCCCCGGTGCAGCGACCATTTCGCCGGACAAGCTGGCCATCGCCCTTTCAACGGATGCATCGGTCCGCCCGGTGATCGCCACTTTGGCACCCGCTTCGAGAAAGGCCTGTGCGGTTGCATACCCGATGCCGCGCGTCGCCCCTGTGACGATGACGCGTTTTCCGAAAAAGTCCATGTCATGTCTCCCGCGCTGCAGCCGACTATTTTTCCGCCACGGCCTTTGTGGATTTCATCGAACTAGCGCCGTTGCCACGAGTTGCTCTGCCCCATCCTGCCGCGCAAAGACGTCGGAACGCAAATGGATGATGCTGCGCCCGGCGCGGAGCACGTCCGCCCACGCGATGAGATCGCCGCCATTTGCGGCAGCAAGCAGGTTGATCTTGAACTCGATGGTCAGCAGTTGTCTGCCCTCCTTCATGATGCTGTAGGCCGCAAATCCAGCAGCGGTGTCCGCCAGTGTGGCGACAGCCCCGCCATGATAGACGCCGTGCTGCTGTGTGAGTTTCAGATTAAACGGCAGTTCGATTTCGCAATAACCGTCTGCCGCATGGGTAAGCTTCGCGCCGATCAACTGCATGAAGCCCTGTTTGTCAAAACCGCGCTGGGCTGCCTCAAGGATCGGTCCACTCATCGCTTAATCCAGATCAACGCCCACTTGGTGAATCGCCGGTGGAGAGGGAAGTGCGGTCGGAGATCTTGAAACGATCAGCGGTGCCATATTCCTTGAGCGCAACGCCAGCGGCAAAGTCTCCGTAAACAGGTCCGTGCTTGAACAGATGGCCTGAACAACCTCCCGACAACAGCACATTTTCATGTTCGGGATGGAAGTCCAGAATGAAATGCGTGTCCGGCGTCATGGCTATCTGGCAGGCCTTCTGGTCCACAGCTCGCTGACCCACCAGCCCCGGGAACCGATGGTTCAGATATTGCCGCGTCCGGGTGAATGTGGCGTCGTCCACCACGCGTTCATCATTGTCCAGATCGATGATCGCTTCCGTCCAGGCGATCGCGGCCTTGACCCCGTGCCCGTTGACCGAGGGGATGCCGTAGGCGCCGTAACCATGGTCAATCCAGCAGGGCATGTTGTAGGCATCATAGGTCTGATCGGAATCCGGTGTGGATGTATAAATGATGTTCTGACGCACAATCTTGGAGATCGGACGAATGGTCCGGCGGTACATTTCTCCAAGCCACGGGCCGGTGCAGACCACGATAATGTCCGCTTCAATCGGCTTGCCGTCCAGATGCAAGCGTTCTGCCTCATCGCACATAACCCGGCCGCGACGGATCTTGCCGCCTTCACGCTCGAACAGCTTTGCCGTGCCCACAACCGCGGCATGGGACATGACCATGCCTGCTTCGGGCTCATACAAGCCCCACGCCACCTTGGTTGTGGCGAACTGCGGAAACCGCACGTTGATCTCGTCCACGCTGATCTTGAAATGCGGCACGCCCAGTTTTTCGAACGTGCCAATGGTGGCATCTTCCCAAGCTGTATGCCCTTCACCTGCCAGAACCAACGCACCGCACTCATGATAGAGTGTCGTGCCGATCTCCTCCTGCAATTCCATCCAGCGCAAACGCGCCTCGCGCACCCAGCGGGTGTAGAACTCGTCCTTGCCGTGGATTGAGCGGAAAATGCGGTTATAATCGGACGATGATGCACGGGGGTGGCCCGGTTCCCAGCGGTCAATCAGGGTGACCGATGCGCCCTTCCTGAGGAGGTTCAACGCCGTCATGACACCGGCAACGCCAGCACCCACAACAATGGCCTCGGATTTGATGGACATTTCAAACTACCTCTTGCATCAGGATTTGTTTGAATACAGTATACAAAGAAAAGTTAAGCGGCAAGCTGGTCTGCCTTTTTGGCGTGATCAGAGCTGACGATTGGGAAGAATTTGATGGCTGCAGACATTACAAAACTGCCTGAGGGGACACATACGGTCGCTCTGGGTACAGGCGATATGAATGGGGTGATGCGGGGCAAACGGATCCCTGCGAGCCATTGGCCGACCATCTGTGAAAACGGCAACGCCATGTCGACTGCCACCTTCGCCATCGATATGACCTGCGATGTCTGGGACACGCCATATGTGAACTTCGACAATGGCTATCCGGACATGCACCTCTTCCCGATCACCCAGCCCGTGGCTGTGCCGTGGGAGCCGGGCGTTGCTTTCGCCATGGGCCGCACGGAAGGAATGGATCACAAGCCGGTGCCGATTGATCCGCGCGGGGCACTGGTAGATCAGATGGAGCGCGCAAGCTCGCTTGGTTACACTGTGAACGTGGGGACGGAGCTGGAATTTTACCTGCTCGACCCGGAAACCAAACTGCCGCGGGATGCGGGCATCCAGGTCTACAGCCTCTCCCGTGCCGCAGAGCTGGAACATGTGCTCGGTCCGATCCGCTCACAGATCAACGAGATGGGCATCCCGATCGAACAGTCCAATCCGGAATATGCCGCTGGTCAGGTGGAAGTGAATATCCGCTATGATGAGGCACTTCTCGCAGCCGACCGGCTGATCATGTTCCGCAATCTTGTGAAGGAACTGGCGCTGGCTCACGACTATATCGCCACTTTCATGTCCAAGCCGTTTGCAGCTGAATCCGGCAATGGCTTCCACACACACCATTCGCTCTGGAAGGATGGCAAGAACACCTTCTCCGATGGCGGCAAGCTGAGCAAGACGGGCCTTTCTTACCTGGCCGGCATGCAGAAACGCATGTGCGAAACAGCTCTGGTGTCGGCCACAACACCGAACGCCTACCGCCGCCGCCAGCCCTATACCTTCTGCCCGATCAACAATTGCTGGGGCATCGATAACCGCACCGTTGGCCTCCGGGTCATCGAGGGTTCCGACAGTTCAACCCGCGTTGAAAAGCGCGACGGCTCGGCAGACTGCAACCCGTACTATCACCTGGCGTGCGAGATCGCGGCTGGGCTGGACGGCATCGAGCAGAGTCTCGAGCCTACGCCCATGTGCGAAGGTAATGGCTATGAACTCGAAGATTCCGCCCCGCTGCCAAGCGATCTGAACACGGCGCTGGATCTGGCCAGAGAGTCGGACTTCATGAAATCTGTTGTTGGCGAAGACCGGTTGACCATCCTGATCCAGCAAGGCGAGCGCGAACAGGCACTCATTGATGAGTACATGGCGAACAACCTGACGCCGGTCGAAACCGAACGCTACCTGACCAATCTCTGATGAAGATCGCCCGTGTCACAGGTACTGTTGCCGGCACAGCAAAGGACAGCTCCTTTTCTGGTCAGAAAATGCTGCTGGTCGACATCCTTGATGCGCAGGGCAATGTTCAGGAAGCTTCCGTGGTTGTGCTGGATGTGTGCAGCGCCGGTCCCGGAGACCGGGTGGTCGTCACGACCGGTTCTGCCGCCCGCCTGCCGAACCAGACCAGCGGTATCGGCACGGATGCAACGGCGATTGCCATCATTGACGAAATTTCCGTAGACGGAGCCTCTGTCTACAACGCTCCATAGCAACGTTTGAGAGGACTAAACAAAATGGCGCAGAAAATTGCACCGGGTCAATCGGCCCTCGGCATGATCGAGACCCGCGGGCTCGTCGCTTCCATCGAAGCTGCCGATGCCATGGTCAAGGCAGCCAATGTCACCATCGTCGGCCACAGAAAAGCCGGTGGAGGCCTGGTCTCAACCATCGTGCGTGGTGAAGTTGGTGCAGTAAAAGCAGCAACCGACGCTGGCGCCGTGGCCGCCAACAAGATCGGCGAAGTGGTCGCCGTCCACGTGATCCCGCGTCCGCATGACGAAGTGAACGACATGCTCGACGCACTTGGCGGCGGTGGGGATTGATCTGACCTGACCTGTTGAGTGAAAGGTCGATTGGCCCAATGAGTACGGCTGACTTTCAGAAAATGGCGAGCGCGCTGTCAGGAGACAAACGTGGCCCGATTTCCGATTTGCTTTCTGTGCAGAAGGTAACGGTGCTGGGTGCCGGTGTCGACGCGCAGGCACTTGCCTGTCTCTGCCTCTCTGAAGGGGCGGATGTACTCATGTTTTCCGCCTACCGTGCCGAGTTGGAACCGCTCCGGTCCTCGGGCGGAATCTCGGTGCGTGGCGAAGGGCCGGTCGGCAACTACCAGATCGACCAGGATGGCGTGCCAACAATCAAATTGACCTCAGAGCTGGACGCAGCGGTTGACCATGCGGATGTCATCTTCGTCACCGGGCCGGTGCTGAAACAGCGCACCTACTCGCTGGTGCTCGCCGGCCATCTGAAAGAAGGTCAGATCATTGTCATTGCCCCCGGTCGCAGCCTTGGCGCCATTGAGATGGCCTGGAACCTGCGCGTTGGCGGCAACACGACCAATGCCTCAATCGTTGAGCCCGGCCAGTTGCCCTGGTGGGTGAACAAGAAAGGGAGCACGCTCCATTTAAGTGCTATTGGCCCGGCCAAATGCGGGGTCATTCCGGCAAGTAATCAGCGTGTGCTGGCTGCGCTGAAACCATATCTGCCGAATATGGTGGCGGCTCCGAATGTAATTGATTCCGGTTTCAGCGACGCCAGCGGTTTCATTGAAGTGGCCGCTCTCATGATGGGCGGTCCGGCCATGCCTCCTGGCGGGTCCGATCTTCCGGTTGGCGGGGTGCCGCTGGCGGAAAACAAAACCTTCCGCAACATGATTGGTGAAAATCACCGGGCAGTGATGCGGGCCATGTCTGCAGAACGCCGAGCCGTTGCGGCCCGTTGGGGCGTGCGCAGCATTCCGGAGAACAAGGAACTTTATGATTTGAACGTGGGGACCGCGAGCGGCACAGGCGCGCGCCCGGTCCCTGCGCACGAACACGCCGTGCATCTTGTGCGCTGCGCGGTCATCGGTTCACTGGTTCCGCTGATTTCGGCGGCCAATATTGCGGGTGTTGAAGTGCCAACGACGCAGGGCATGATCTCAACGGCCTGCGCAGTTCTTGGCGGCGATTTGTTGAATGCAGGGCGGCGGCTGGACACCATCGGGATACCGGCCGGAAACCTTGAGGAGGCCCGCCGTGCCCTTGAAACCATTGCGCAGGGAGACGCCTGATGGACGCTGACCTTCGCTCAATTGCTGCCGCGCGCAAGGCTGCCGACACCGCCTGGGACGCCTACAATAAATTCCTCGGCGCCGATCCGGCGCTGGTTGACGAGATCGTCCAGGCCATGGCCCGGGCTGCCGAACCGGAATGCGGACGCCTCGGCGCCATGGCGGCGGAAGAAACCGGCTACGGCAATGCCGAAGACAAACGCTACAAGAATCTATTCTGCTCAGTTTCTGTCGCTGACTGGTTACGCACAATAACGACGCTCGGTGTCCTCTGGCAGGATGACGTGACCAAAGTCGCCGCCATTGGCGAGCCCATGGGTGTCGTGGCAGCTCTGATCCCGGTGACCAATCCCACGTCGACGATCCTGTACAAGGTGCTCTCTGCGGTCAAAGCCGGCAACGCCATTGTCTGCGCGCCGCACCCGCGCGGCCTGAAATGCGGCCTGGAGACAACAAAAGTCATGGCCCGTGCAGCCGAAGAAGCCGGCGCACCCAAAGGCCTCATTCAATGCCTTGACGAAGTGACCATTGCCGGTACTGACGAACTCATGCGCCATCGCCGCACATCCATGGTCATGGCGACGGGCGGCGCGGCTATGGTGAAGGCGGCCTATTCCTGCGGCAAGCCCACTTTGGCCGTGGGGCCGGGCAATGTGCCCTGTTATGTGCATGGCTCAAAAGCCAATGATCTTGCGGACATTGCCGACCAGATTCTGATGTCCAAGTCGTTTGACTATGGCACGGCCTGCGTGTCCGAGCAGGCGGTCATTGCAGATCGCTCGATCGCCCGGGAATTGCGCCATGAGATGAAATTGCGCGACGCCTATTTCTGTACACGAGCAGAAGCAGATCGGCTCACCGCCAAGCTCTTCACATCTAATCTGCTTATTCATCCCGACTTTGTAGGCCAGTCCGCAACGGCGCTCGCCGAAGCCGCAGGCTTCGATTTGCCGCCGCGCACGCGCGTGCTGATTTGCGAAGAGACAGAAGTTGGACCGCAGGCACCGCTGTCCGCTGAAAAGCTCAATCCGGTTCTCGCCTGGTACGAAGCACCGGACACAGCACAAGGCATCGCGAAAGCCAATGAGATTGCCCGCTTCGGCGGATGGGGACACACGGCTGTGGTCCACAGTGATGATCCGGACGTGGTTGCCGAATACAGCAAGATCCCCACAGGCCGCGTGCTTGTGAACACACCGGCCATTGCCGGCGGCATGGGTTTCTCGACCGATCTTGAACCCAGCTTCATGTTGGGCACCGGCACCTCGTCAGGCTCCATAGTTTCTGACAATGTGAACGCCCTGCACCTCATCAACATCAAGCGCGTGGCTTATGAATCCCGGCCTTGGCGCGACCTCTATGACCTATTCGGAGACTAGATCGTGGCTTCCAACCTGACTATTCGCGCTTTGTTGCAGATTGATAGCCTTCAACCGAAGTTTGCTGCTTACAATGGGGCGACCGTTCGTGGTTCCATTCCGCTCGCTGGCGATTCCATCCTTGTCGGGGAACTGGCTCCGGGCAATGAGGTTTTTTCTCTCATTGACGTGGCTCTCAAAGCGAGCCGTTGCGAGGCCACCAGCCAGATCGTGGAGCGCGAGTTCGGCTTCTTCATTCTGCGCTCGCCAGTGAACACAGAAGTCACTGCAGCCCGTGAGGCTATCTTGTCCGAACTTGGCATGGGCATGAACAGCCGCGTCAAGCCCCAGGTGGAATCGACCCAGCTGATCAATTCCGTGGAGCCCTATCAGGCGCAATTGCTCAACCAGTGGGCCTCCGGCTCGCTTATCGTGCCGGGCCAGACGCTCGGCATCGTGGAATGCGCACCTGCTGCCTATATTTCCATCGCCGCAAACGAAGCTGAAAAACGCGCCGATATCGATATTGTCGAAGTCCGCGCGCTGGGCCGCTTTGGCCGCTTCTTCATGACCGGTTCGGAAGCCTCTGTCGAAGCTGCCATGGAAGCCGCTGTTGAGGCGATCGATGCCGTCATGGGCGTTGCAGCTGACTGATGGCAAACCGGGTCATAGGCGCAGAGCATGTGACCGACGCGGTCCGCCAGGGCCGGTGCATGATCGAGGTGATGCCCGGTGACATTGTCACTGCGGTGGCGCGGGAATCGGCCGAGCAGATGAAGATCGCCCTCGTTGAGGGTCCAATCGAAAAGCCTGCCGCCATCAAGACAGACGGTGGAACAGCGGCCCGTCGCTCCCTTTACCGGCGCAATCCAAAATGGATCTCCCCGCAGCCACATAAATTGCGCAGCGTTTCCCGCCTGAAGAGACTGGCGCTCGTGGGTGCGGGCGGCGTGGGTGCAACCGTCGCCCATCTGGCGGCCAGCCAGAATATTGCCGACGAAATCGTGCTCATTGATGTGGTTCCAGGTCTCGCAGAATCCATTGCACTCGATTTGAACCACGCCTCCGGCATCACCGGTTCCAAGTCGCACGTGACAGGCGGAACCAGTTTGAACCTTGTGGCTGATGCGCAGGTGGTTGTGGTCACGGCTGGCCGCCCGCGCACGCCCGGGATGTCCCGTGCAGACCTCCTGACGATCAACAAGCGGGTCATCCAGTCCGTTGCCGAGGCGGTGAAAACATCCGCGCCAGATGCGGTTGTGATTGTTGTAACCAATCCCCTGGATGAGATGACGGTGGAGATGCTTCGAGCCACCCAGTTCCCTAGAGGCCAGGTGCTGGGCATGGCCGGCACGCTCGACTCAAGCCGCTTCCGCCGCTCGCTCGCCGCGAAAGCTGGTGTGGCGCCTTCCGACGTGGACGCCATGACCTTGGGGAGCCATGGGGATGAGATGGCGCCCATCGTCTCGCGTGCACGCATTCGTGGCCGGCCGCTCAGCGTTTTCCTCTCAGAAGACGCAATCCAGGAGTGTGTGCAGGACGCCATCACCGGAGGTGGTCAGGTCGTCGCCTTACGCAAGACCGGATCAGCAGCACTCGCGCCAGCTCACGCCATCGTCGAAATGATCGATCACATGCGCGGCGCCCGCGCCGGTATCGTTCCGGTCTCCGTCATGATGGACGGGGAATACGGGATCGAGGATGTTGTTCTGGGTGTGCCCTGCCAGCTCGGCACGAGCGGCCTGATTGAAGTGGCAGATATTCCACTGAGCGAGGCGGAACAGGCACAGCTCGTGGCCGCTGCTAATGCGATCCGAACCCGCTTACTCGGCCTGATATAAATGGAAAAGCGACACTGCTGGCCAGATGGCCATTGGAACTGGCCTATCACCGTTACCCATAAGCACGGCGTGCGGTGCGGCGAGATTATTTGGTTCGGCGGCCAGGTTGATCTTGATCCGAAGGGCAACGTTCTGAACCCGAACGAGCTAGACACCCAGACCGCCAATGTCATGCAAAGCATCGGGACTGTTCTGGAGGGTCTGGACTGTGACTTGCAAGACCTGGTGCATCTGCTTTGCTTCTACGTGAATGACGGAACGGTCGATGAAACCAGCTTCCTTGAGATGGTCGCTGCAGCGCTTCCTGGCGGAACCGAAACGACCGTAACGGCGGTATCGGTTCCAGCGCTCGCCTATGAAGGCATGATCGTGGAGATCGAGGGTATCGCCATGCACCGGGCAAATGGCGACCGCATGAGCCGCACCACGGCATCGCATGAACACCCAGGCCTGTTGCCCGCAAAATTCTGCGAAGCTCTTCGCTGCGGAAAGATGATCTTCGTCTCCGGCCAATCACCTCTTGATACTGAGGGTGGGATCGCATCGCCTGGCGATATCGTTGCTCAGACGAAAGTGGAGATGGCGCAAATCGGCAATCTGCTGGGGCAGCTCGGGGCTGGCTTCGGTGATGTGGTGAAGAGTAATAGGTGGTATTCAGGCACTGCGGGCGTGGAAGATTTCGAACCGGCCGCCCTCGCCTGCGCGGCGCACTATCCTGAACCCGGTCCCGCCGCGACAGGAATTCCGCTGCCGCGCCATGCCAATGACGATGTAAAAGTCAAACTCTCCTGCGTGGCCATGCTCGCAGAAGACGGCAGCTCGTTGCCGAAACGGCATGTATGGCCGGACGGCTTATGGGACTGGACCATCCACCTGCCCTACAAGCACGGCGTCAAATGCGCCGACATGATTTTCCTCGGCGGGCAGGTGTCGCTGAACACGCAAGGCGAGGCCGTGAACCCTGGCGAGATTTTTCCGCAAACCCACCAGGCGATGAAGCACATCGGCACCATCCTGGGCGCGCTCGGGGCAGATTACAGCGACGTCTGCAAGATCTGCACGTTTTACCATGGCAATTGCGGCGCGGACGAACTGCACGCGAACTTCCCGATCCGCTCGTCCTACTTCACCGATCCCGGCCCGGCCACGACAGGCATCCCCATGCCCGAGCTTGCCTATCAGGACATGATGATCGAGATCGAAGCCTTCGCAATTGTCGAGCCGGATTGAGGTTGTTGTAGTTTATTTGTGGCCCAAAGTTCCCATCGTCATCCCGGCCTTGAGCCGGGAGCTTCTTTCGGCGATCTCAGACCGTGCTGATAGAATATCCCAGATAAATCGCCGACGCGATTTTCCGGGATGACGTTGTGTGGGAGACTGATAGAGCGCCTAGCGCACTATGCCGCTGCCATCAATTGTTCGAAGCAGGCGCGATCCGTTACGCCTTCTGAACCGATCAGCAAAATTCTCAAGTTCTCGTTGAGGCCAGTTTGTGCCCGTGGTTCGTCCTGCGAGGCAGAACAGAGGAAGCCCGCAAGTCCGGCAATCGCGCTTTCACCAACCTGAAGCGGCATGTCATCATCGACACCGCCCGCCATGAGTCACACAGCGGGTCCGACCATGATTTCCGGGATGGTGAGAAAGTCCGACGCCTCTTCCGCCAAAATCTCCCAGGCAATTTGAGACGGTTCCTTGCATGACAGTCCGGCCATCAACGTTTCTTCGTCAATCGAAACGGCGGTTGCTTTGCCGCGTCCGGCGCTTGCGATCAGGCAGGGAGAGAGATCCAGCGCCACCGCGACAACTTTGGGCGCAAGCGCCATCAAGAGCTTTAAAGCTTCCCAATCCAAAACGGGGGCCTTCGTGCTTGTAGAAAACGGTCTCCACAGAGAGCTTTGACGCCAGGCCTTTCAGAGAAACCAGTGGTGTGGGCACATAGCCTTGCCAGGCCGTGATTTCCTGCCGTGCGTTGGCGAGGGCTTCGGTTGTGATGACGGTTTCGCTCGCATTGCCACTCCGGTTTGGACCGGCTGCGTGGGCAATGGCGGTTGTCTGAAAGGCGCTCAACATGATCTGGAGCCGCCTTCCCCAGGTAAATCTCTGATTTCGCTGTCCTGATCTTGATATTTTCCATATAAAGCATGGTGTTGATGGCTTTGAGAGGCGTGTTTCATGGATCACCCCATGGATCACCCCATGGATCACCCCATGGATCACCCCATGGATCACCCCATGGATCACCCCATGGATCACCCGGAGGGTGCGGGTTCAGACCGGGGGACCGGGTCGATTTCGATCGCCGGGTGCGGCTGGAATTCCGCCGCGCGCAGATCAGTTCGGATGGCGGTCTCCTGATGATGCGCGAACTTGATGACGCGCTCGGACTTTCGGGCCTGGCGTCATCGGCGCGGCGCGACAACCGGCGGGGCAAGAACACGATCCATCGGCGCGGCGGGCTGTTCCGGCAATCGGTGTGCGGGCGTCTTGCTGGCTATGAGGAGGTCAACGACGCTGACCAATTGGCCCTCGATCCGGTGAGGCGTCAGATCGAGGGTGGGGCCGCGCTGTCGACGCGCAAGCGGCCCCGGCCCCGCAGATGGGGCGGTTCGAGGCCGGGACGCTGGCCGCGCCGGAGAACCGGGCCGCGCTGGCCGACCTGAACGGCCAATGGATCGACCGGCTCCACAACCGCAAAGGTCTCAAGCATATCGTGCGGAACATGGACAGCTCCGTCAGCCCCATCCATGGCGATCAGGAAGGGTCCTGCATGGAACGGGCATTTCGACTGCACCTGCTCTCACCCGCACTTCCTGTTCAACCGGTTCGGCCTGCTGGACCGCTGCGCCCTGCGCAACGGCAACGTCCACCGTGCCGATGGCTGGCGCGACGTCCTCGACCCGGTGATCGCCCGGTCTGCCAGGCGCGACCTCATGCGCTTCTTCCGGGCGGATGCCGCCGATGCGCTCCCCGCCCTCCACCTCCATGAGCGGCTCGAAGAGGCTGGCTGTTTCCACGCCATACGGCGGCCCGCAAATGGCGTCCTGCGGGAGAAGAGGGCGCACCGATTGACCCGGCCCGTGGGGCGTCCGTCAAAGAGCAAAATATCGGGTGACAATACCCTGCGTTCATGTTACCCTCTGCACTCAGGCGCTCAAGGTAAAGTAACTTGCTCACCAGCCAAAATCATGTGATTTCCCGGCGCAGTCAGATAACGCCCCACTTTGGAAAATTCAGGAACAGATCATGGCAACAGAAACCCGGAGAGACTTTGACGACGACAATGACGGCACCATCGACCGGAGAGAGATCGACACCGACGGCGACGGCACCATCGACCGGAGGGTCTACCTGAATGCGGACGGTCGCATTGAGCGGATGGACCTGGATGCGGACGATGACGGGACCGTGGACCGGATCAATCACTACACGTTCGATGGCGACGGCAACCGGCGCCTGACCCGGATTGACTTCGACGACGACGATGACGGCAGCATCGACCGGAGAGAGTTCGACACCGACGGCGACGGCACCATAAACCGGAGGGTCTACCTGAATGCGGACGGTCGCATTGAGCGGATGGACCTGGATTGGGACGATGACGGCACCATCAACCGGATCGATCACTACACGTTCGATGGCGACGGCAACCGGCGCCTGACCCGGAGGGACTCCGACGACGACGATGACGGCACCATCGACCGGAGAGAGTTCGACACCGACGGCGACGGCACCATCAACCGGAGGGTCTACCTGAATGCGGACGGTCGCATTGAGCGGATGGACCTGGATGCGGACGATGACGGTACCATCAACCGGATCGATCACTACACGTTCGATGGCGACGGCAACCGGCGCCTGACCCGGAGGGACTCCGACGACGACGATGACGGCACCATCAACCGGAGCGAGTTCGACACCGACGGCGACGGCAGCATCGACCGGATCAACCACTACACGTTTGACGATGCCGGTAACCGGACCCGGACCGCTTTCGACGACGACGCGGATGGCACCATCGACTTGAGGGTCTACCTGAATGCGGACGGTCGCTGGGAGCGGGTGGACCTGGATGCGGACGATGACGGCACCGTGGACCGGATCGATCGCTACACGTATGATGGCGACGGCAACCGGCGCCTGACCCGGATTGACTTCGACGACGACGATGACGGCACCATCGACCGGAGAGAGTTCGACACCGACGGCGACGGCACCATCAACCGGAGGGTCTACCTGAATGCGGACGGTCGCATTGAGCGGATGGACCTGGATTGGGACGATGACGGCACCATCAACCGGATCGATCGCTACACGTTCGATGGCGACGGCAACCGGCGCCTGACCCGGAGGGACTTCGACGACGACGATGACGGCACCATCGACCGGAGAGAGTTCGACACCGACGGCGACGGCACCATCGACCGGAGAGAGTTCGACACCGACGGCGACGGCACCATCGACCGGAGGGCCTACCTGAATGCGGACGGTCGCCTGGAGCGGGTGGAACTGGATGCGGACGATGACGGTACCGTGGACCGGATCAATCACTACACGTCTGATGGCGACGGCAACCGGCGCGTGACCCGGAGGGACTTCGACGACGACGACGACGGCAGCATCGACCGGAGAGAGTTCGACACCGACGGCGACGGCAGCATCGACCGGACGGCCTACCTGAATGCGGACGGTCGCATTGAGCGGGTGGAACTGGATGCGGACGATGACGGTACCGTGGACCGGATCGATCGCTACACGTTCGATGGCGACGGCAACCGGCGCGTGACCCGGAGGGACTTCGACGACGACAATGACGGCACAACCGACCGGACCGCGACCTACATTTACGACGCGGCGGGCACCCGGACCCGGACCGACCTGGATGACGACAATGACGGCATCATCGACCGGACCGGGTTCCACGATAACGGGGGTTACAATTTCGACCGGATCGAGACCTATCAGTATGGTGCGCGGGGCAACCTGTTCCGGACCCGTTTCGATGACGACGCGGACGGCACCGCCGACCGGAGCGAGACCAACAGCTATGACGAGACCGACAGGCTGATCCGGACCGACTTTGACGACGATAATGACGGCACCGCCGACCGGATCGAGGCCTACCAGTATGGTATGCGAGGCAATCTGTTCCGGACCCGTTTCGATGACGACGCGGACGGCACCGCCGACCGGAGCGAGACCAACAGCTATGACGAGAACAACAGGCTGATCCGGACCGACCTTGACGACGATAATGACGGCACCGCCGACCGGATCGGGTTCGACGACAACGATGACGGCACCATCGACCGGATCGGGCACGCCATATTTGATGATGAGGGCAGGCTGACCCGAATCGATTTCGACGACGATAATGACGGCACGATCGACCGGACCGGGTTCGACGACGATGGGGACGGTACCATCGACCGGAGCGAGACCTATCAGTATGGTGCGCGGGGCAACCTGTTCCGGACCCGTTTCGACGATGACGGGGACGGCACGGTCGACCGGGCTGAAACCTATTCTTATAATGAGTCCGGCAACCTGACCCGGACCGGGTTCGACGACGACAATGACGGCACCGCCGACCGGAGCGAGCGTTACACGTTCAATGGCGACGGCAACCTGACCCGGACCGATTTCGACGATGACGGGGACGGCACCACCGACCGGATCGAGCGTTACACGTTCAATGCGAGCGGCTACCGGAACCGGACCAATTTCGACGACGACAATGACGGCATCACCGAGCGGAGTGAACTCTATTACTATGATGCGAACGGCAGGCTGGCCTGGGCCGAGTTCGACGACGGTGCGGACGGCATCATTGAGCGGGTCGAGACCTACAGCCATGACGAGAACAACAGGCTGATCCGGATCCAATTCAACGACAACAATGACGGCTTCATCGACCGAAGCGAGTTCTACAGCTATGTCGGGAACAACAGGCTGACCCGGAGCGAGACCTACTCATATGACGATAGTCGCAACCGGATACGGACCGATTTCGACGACGATAATGACGGCGACACCGACCGGAGCGCGACCTACAGCTATGACGGGAACAACAGGCTGATCCGGACCGACTTTGACGACGATAATGACGGCACCGTCGACCGGGCCGGGTTCGACGATGACAATGACGGCACCGTTGACCGGAGCGAGCGTTACACGCTCGACGAGAGCGGCAACCGGATCCGGACCGGGTTCGACGACGACGCGGACGGCACCATCGACCGGTACGGGTTCGACAAAGACGGGGACGGCATCAATGAGGTGATCTGGTTCGACGACGACGGGGACTTCAGGATCGAACGGGCCGGGTTCGACGACGATGGGGACGGCACCGTTGACCGGACCAGGACCTTCATTTATGACGCGGCGGGCACCCGGATCCGAACCGATCTGGACAACAACAATAACGGCAGGATCGACCGGGCCGGGTTCGACGTCGACGGGGATTACAATTTCGAGTGGACCGAGACTTACACGTATAACGCGAACGGCACCATCAACCAGACCCGTTTCGACGACAACGCGGACGGCACCAATGAGCGGATCGAGACCTATGAGTATGGTGGGCGAGGCAACCTGTTCCGGACCCGTTTCGACGACGACGCGGACGGCAGCATCGACCGGATCGAGACCTACAACTATGACGATAGTAGCAAGCTGACCCGGACCGATGTCGACGACGACGCGGACGGGAACGTCGACCGCACCGAGATACTCGAGTATAATTTCCAGGACGTGCTGGTCCGGACCAATTTCGACGACGACAATGACGGCACAACCGACCGGAGCGAGGGCTACGGGTATGGCGGCTCGTCGGGCCGCTTGCTCGTGACCGATTTCAACGACGCGAACGGCAACCATCAGCGCACCGAGGTCTACACGCGCGATGCAAACGGCGAGGTGATCCGGACCCGTTTCTACGACGCGGGGGATTTCAATCTCGACCGGAGCGAGAACTACACGCGCGATGCGCACGGCAGGGTGATCCGGACCGAGTTCGACGACAACGCGGACAGGAGCATCGACCGGATCGAGACCTACGAATATGGTTCGCGCTTCACCCGGTCCCGGACCGAGTTCGATGACGACGCGGACGGCACAACCGACCGGTACGGGTTCGACAAAGACGGGGACGGCATCAATGAGCTGATCTGGTTCGACGACGACGGGGACTTCAGGATCGAACGGGCCGGGTTCGACGACGACGCGGACGGCGCCATCGACCGGACCGAGACCTTCATTTATGACGCGGCAGGCACCCGGATACGGACCGACCTGGACGACGACAATGACGGCACCATCGACCGGGCCGGGTTCGACACCGACGGGGATTACAATTTCGACCGGATCGAGGCCTATGAGTATTATGATAGCGGGAGGTTTTTCCGGATCGATTTCGACGACAACGCAGACGGCACCGTTGACCGGAGTGAGAACTACGCGTACGTGAATGGCAACCTGTCCCGGACCCAATTCGACGACGACGCGGACGGCACCCATGACCGGAGCGAGATCTACAAGCTCGACAAGGGCGGCACCCGGATCGACACCCGGTTCGACGATGACAATGACGGCACCGTTGACCGGAGCGAGCGTTACACGCTCGACGAGGGCGGCACCCGGATCGAAACCCGGTTCGACGATGACAATGACGGCACCGTTGACCGGAGCGAGCGTTACACGCTCGACGAGGGCGGCACCCGGATCGAAACCCGGTTCGACGACGACAATGACGGCGACACCGACCGGATCGTGTTCGACGATGACGCGGACGGGAACGTCGACCGGATCGAGGCCTACACTCTCGACGGGGACGGCACCCGGACCGATTTCGACGATGACGCGGACGGGAACGTCGACCGGATCGAGGCCTACTCTTACAACTCGGTCGGCAGGCTGTTCCGGACCGAGTTCGACGATGACGCGGACGGCACCATCGACCGGAACGAGTTCTACACGATATAACGGGGACGGCAGGGTGATCCAGACCGATTTCGATGACGACGATGACGGCGCCCTCATCCCCGACCGGAGCGAGTACTACTCTCATGACGCGAACGGCAGGGTGATCCGGACCCAATTCAACGACAACGCGGACGACATCATCGACCGGAGTGAGGCTTACACGCTCGACGGGGGCGGCACCCGGACCCGGACCGATTTCGACGACGACGGAGACGGCGGCATTGACCGGATCGGGTTCGACGACGACGGAGACGGCGTCATCGAGCGGACCTGGTTCGACGACGACAATGACGGCACCTATGACCGGAGCGAGAGGTACACGCTCGATGCGACGGGCACCCGGACCCGGACCGATTTCGACGACGACGGAGACGGCAGCATCGACCGGATCGGGTTCGACGCCGACGGAGACGGCGTCATCGAACGGACCTGGTTCGACGACACCGGGGACGGCAGGATCGAACGGAGCGGGTTCGACGACGACGCGGACGGCAGCATCGACCGGCGCGAGACCTACATTTACGACGCGGCGGGCACCCGGATCCGGACCGACCTGGATGACGACAATGACGGCATCATCGACCGGGCCGGGTTCGACACCGACGGGGATTACAATTTCGACCGGATCGAGGCCTACCAGTATGGTATGCGAGGCAATCTGTTCCGGACCCGTTTCGATGACGACGCGGACGGCACAGCCGACCGGATCGAGACCTACTCATATGACGATAGTCGCAACCGGATACGGACCGATTTCGACGACGATAATGACGGCGACACCGACCGGATCGAGATCTACACGCTCGACGAGGGCGGCAACCGGATCCGGACCGACCTGGATGACGACAATGACGGCACCATCGACCGGGCCGGGTTCGACACCGACGGGGATTACAATTTCGACCGGATCGAGACCTACTCATATGACGATAGTCGCAACCGGATCCGGGCCGATTTCGACGACGATAATGACGGCGACACCGACCGGATCGAGACCTACACGTATAATTCGGGCGGCAGGGTGAGTCGGACCGATTTCGACGACGATAATGACGGCAACACCGACCGGATCGAGACCTACACGCTCGACGAGGGCGGCAACCGGATCCGGACCGACCTGGATGACGACAATGACGGCGACACCGACCGGATCGAGACCTACACGTATGATTCGGGCGGCAGGGTGAATCGGACCGAGTTCGACGACGATAATGACGGCACCATCGACCGGACCGAGGTCTACTTTTATAATTCGGGCGGCAACCTGATCCGAACCTTGTTCGACACCAACGGGGACGGCAGGTTCGACCGGAGAGAGTTCGACGACGATGGTGACGGCACTGTCGACCGGACCGAGGCCAGCACCATCAGTGCGAACCAGAGAATGGAGCAGACCGACTTTGACGACGACGCGGACGGTACTGTCGACCGGATTGAGATCGAGATATTCGATGGGGAAGACGTACGGATCGGGACCGATTTCGACGACGATGCGGACGGCACGGCCGACCGGAGAGAGAGCTACACGCTGGATGCGAGCTTCAATCTGATCCGGACCGATTTCGACGACAACGCGGACGGTACTGTCGACCGGATTGAGATCGAGATATTCGATGGGGAAGGCGAACGGATCGGGACCGATTTCGACGACGATGCGGACGGCACGGCCGACCGGAGAGAGATCTACACGCGCGATGCGAGCTTCAATCTGATCCGGACCGATTTCGACGACGACAGTGACGGCGACACCGACCGGGTCGCGCACCACGACGGGGACAGCGTGGTGCGGTGGGATACAGACACCGACAATGACGGCGATCTGGACCAGGTCCGGTATGACGGCGGGATCGATTTCAGCGGCGCGTTTCCAGACCATGCCGGGCTGGAGGTGGTTCAGCTGGGCGGGGACGGCTCCGGTGACGGCGGTACGGATCTGACCATCCCGGACAGTTTTGTCTTTGCGGGCAATGGCGCTCCGGCGACGCCGGTCCGGATCGAGGGCGGTAGTCAGGACACGCTGCGCTTCGACATGGACGACTTTACCGAAGGGGACCGTGCCAATGTCGGCGGAGAGGAGTACCGGAGTTTCGCGGCTGACGACGAAACGTGGTCATTCCTCATCGATACGGATGTCATGCTGTTCGATCTCTGACCCGGTGAGCCGATGAAGCGCGACAAGGGGCGATCCAGGAGCCGAACTGAGCCACTACAGATAAGGTGTAGCGGTTCGGATGCGATCTGACAGTTGGCCGTTTTTCTGACGGCGTCTGTCAGGTCAGGTTCAGTTCACGAACTTTTCCTGCCGGATTTCTTTCCCGTCGATCATGGTTTCGATGGGTGTTCTGCCGCACCGCATCTTGCCCTGACGAGGGCGTTCGGTATTGTCGCGATGCAGCCAGTCATCCAGATCGGCTTGCAGCGCGTCAAGGCTTTCGCAGAGCTTCTTGCGGAACGCGATCTGATGGAACTCCTGCAAAATCGTCTCTTAAGCCCTTCAAGGAAAACTCTCCGGCCGACTCAGCTTCGATCTGGTCTTCCACCGCAGTACAGGCACGCGGACCGGGCAGGATTTTCCCATCCCCGGCCTGATCACACAGGCGGGCCGCCAGGTTCACGGCGGTTCCGTTGGTGGTATATCCATAACGCTCTTCCGACCCCACCATGCCGACCGTTGCATAACTCATGGAAATTCCGATCCCGCAACCAAGCCGATGTGCTCCTGACCTGAACGCTGGACCGGTCTTCGCGGGCATCCGCGATCTGAAGCGGGCACTTGACGACGATGGGCTGAACGATCAAGGACTGTTCGGGATCCATGGGCAAGGAATCGCTGTCAATCAAATCGACAGATTTTGATGTCGAGCCATTAAAAGCTGCAACAGAGAGATGGGTCCGCTCCTCATTGCAGAGGAACAAACACGCAAAAGGGGCATGACAAAGCCGCGTGGCCGTCGAGAGTATGACATCGAAAACCAGCTTGTCATCGGCACGTGACCGGCTGATGACCTGGAGAACTTCACGCGTCGCTACCTCGCGCCCCGGATGCGTTGCCAGCTCCTTGTATTGCTGCACATTTTTGATCGCGATGGCGGTCTGCTCGGCGAAAGCTTCGACCAGCGCGATCTCCCCAGGGGAAAACGGGGGACTTCCTGCCGGTAGAACCTGATCGCACCGTAAGCTTCGCCGTCAATGATCAGAGGCACCGCCAACAGTGTCCGAATGCCTTCCTCGTCCACTATCTGCACACGCGTTGGCTGGCCCTGCCGGTAAGGATCATCCTCATCGGCATCTTCGATCTACACTGATTTGCCCTCGCTGATCGCTCGCACAATGACCAAATTGGGATCAGGATTTGTAGCTGTCTCCATCCTGGAAAGACGTCAGCATTTCGCCCCAAGTGGCCACAAAAACCACACGGCCGCCTTGAGGGTCGAGGCGCTGCAACCGGCGAGCCGCACAAGCGGGCAGCACTCTCCAGCACTGCATCGATAACCGACCGTTCATCTGTCCGCGACTGGCTGATCACACGCAGGATTTCGCGCAGCGCGGTTTCACGTGCTTCAGCTTCAATCAGCGCTTGAGCCGGGCCTTCCGCTTCTTTTTCAGATTTGGTTTTGCTCACCCGCTGCTCCCGACCCGAGACAGCATCACCCACTCCCCAAGGGTACCAGGTACCATCCTGCACGGGCGACGACAGCAGAATGCACCGCAGGGTCACGTGCTTAAATACACAACCCACACACGCAGAAAGCCGACTCGAACCTGGCCGGCGTTTCAACAATTTCGAGAGAGGCCGCAATGGCCTGAGTGGCAATCCCCGGAGGTCTTACCTGCCTGGACGGGCCGGGTGTGACTTCATCGGAATGACGCCTTCGCGCTGCAACTTCTTGCGAAGCAGTTTGCGGGCGCGGCGAACGGCTTCTGCCTTTTCGCGGACTTTCTTTTCCGACGGCTTTTCATAGTGGCCGCGAAGCTTCATTTCACGGAAGACGCCTTCACGCTGCATCTTCTTTTTTAGCACCTTCAGCGCCTGATCTACGTTGTTGTCGCGTACGATGACTTGCACAGAATTGATCCTGTTTCGAGCGTTCAAATCGTGGCGTAAGATTTACGAGTTTGGCATAAATCAACTGCCCCGCGCCAAACCCTGGCGCAGAATTTGCCTGAAGGTACCAGAACAACAGTCACAAGTCCAGCATTTCCGCACATTCCCACGCATTTTATCTGCGTGGGAAAATCCGGTTTACGTGGCCCATTTTGCGGCCCGGGCGCGCCTCTGCCTTGCCATAGAGATGCACGGATGTGGCAGGCTCAGCCGCCAATTTGCGCCAATCCTGGACATCACCGCCAATCAGATTGGTCATCACCGCATCACTGTGGCGACGCGTGTCCCCGAGCGGCCAATCGGCAATGGCCCGGATATGCTGCTCAAACTGACAGGTCGGGCAGGCATTTTGCGTCCAATGCCCCGAATTGTGCACGCGCGGTGCAATCTCGTTCACCAGAAGGCAGGCCTCATCGCCCTTCCCGGTCACGAAAAGTTCCACGCCCATGACACCAACATAACCGAAGGCATCGGCAACCTTGCGCCCGATTTCCCGCGCCTCATCCTGCAAATTTTCCGGAACGGAAGCCGGCACGGCAGAGGTGGCGAGGATATGGTTTTCGTGCACATTCTCCGCGATATCGAAGGCCAATATCTCTCCGGAAATCGCCCGGGCGGCGATTACGGACACTTCGTATGTCAACGGCACCATGGCTTCCAACACAGCCGGCGCTTCGCCAATCGCACTGTAGGCAGAGCTGAGATCATCGCCTTCGCGGATAGCTACCTGCCCTTTGCCATCGTACCCGAATCGCCTTGTCTTCAGGATAGCCGGCAGCTCGACCTTGAGAGCAGCGGCCTCAAGTCCGGCAAGATCATCCACCTCCGCCCAGGCTGCAACCTGCAGACCGGTCTTCTCGAGAAACTGTTTTTCCGTCACGCGGTCCTGGGTGATCGCAAGAATGGATGGGTCGGGATAAACCGGCACTTCCGCAGATAGAAAGGCCGCTGTGGAATCCGGCACATTCTCAAATTCATATGTGACCACATCTACCGCATCGGCAAACGCCGCCAGCGCTTCCATATCTTCATAACTGGCGCAGCTCGTTTCTGCGGCCACGTCGAATGCCGGGCTCGCCGGATCGGGGCAGAAGATGTGGCACTTCAGCCCCAGCCGAGCTGCGGCCAGAGCCAGCATCCGTCCCAACTGCCCACCGCCGAGAATTCCAATGGTTGAGCCAGGCGCGAGAGGCATCGAAGACGTCATCGCAATCTATTCCGCATCAGAGGGAAATTCGGCGATTCCTGCGCTCTGATTGGCACGGAATTCGTCAACCCGGTCTGCCAGATCCTCATCATAGAGCGCCAGGACCTCGGCCGCCAGCAAGGCCGCGTTGATCGCCCCCGCCTTGCCAATCGCCAATGTTCCAACGGGTATGCCGGCAGGCATCTGGACAATGGACAGCAAACTGTCCCGGCCACGCAACGCATGCGATCCGATCGGAACCCCAAACACCGGAAGCGCCGTTAACGAGGACACCATCCCGGGCAAATGAGCTGCACCGCCCGCACCGGCGATAATCACCTTGTAGCCCGCATCACGCGCACCTTTTGCGAATTCATACATCCGGTCCGGTGTGCGATGCGCCGAAACAATCCGCGCTTCATTCGAAATGCCGAGCTTTTCCAATGTATCTGCGGCATGCCGCATGGTTGGCCAATCGGAATTGGAACCCATGATGATGGCAACCAGCGGTGCTGATCCCGGCTTGCTCTTGGCCATGATGTCGGTAGTCCCCAAGCTTCGGCAGAATTGACTTTTCGCCGCGAAAGGCGTGGATTATAGGGATGAAGGCAATCGGCGCAAGAGACCAATAAAATGAGCCCCAAAGAACCTGCGGATGATCGCGCCAGGCTCCTCAAGGAAATCACGCATTTGCGCACAGAACTGACCGCCAGCGAAGCGGAAATCCCGCGGCTCAATGCACTTGTTGATCAAGACATGCTCCTGCCGACCTTCAACCGCCGCACTTTCGAGCACAAACTGGTCCGAATCTGGTCGTCCGCTGAAAGATACGAATTCCAGATCGCACTGATCTACCTCGATCTGGACGGGATGAAGGCCGTGAACGATCAGTATGGACACGATATCGGCGACAAGGCGCTGAAAGCCGTTGCAGAGGTGCTGGTTCACAACAGCCGCGATTCCGATACGGTCGGCCGTTTTTTGGGCGGCGATGAATTCGCGCTGATCATGATGCACGCAAGCGAGATCGAGAGACAGAAAAAAACCGCACTCCTGTCTGAAACAATATCAATCAAGCAGATCGAGGCACACGGCAAATCGATCTCGATCACCACATCTTATGGTGTTTGCGGGAGCCATGAAGCGGAGACCGGTTCTACGATGATGAAACGGGCGGATGAACGAATGTACAGAATGAAAATTGCAAAAACGGAGCAATAACAGATGAACAACAAATCTCCATTCCGCCATCACCTCGGTGCTGCGGCCATCGCCTTGGTCCTGGCATGCGGCACACCTCACGTCGCTGTCGCAGACGACACCGGGGTTTCAATGAAAGGCTTTAAACCAGTTGAAATCGCCGCAGCGTCGGCCACAAGTGACAACGTCATAAATTTGCCAGTGCCTTTTATGACCGGCCATCCGGAAGGTCTGGAAGGCCGGCCCAGCCTCGACCTTTCGATCAGAAAACATGAAGATCGACTGATTGTTGATTTGAAGCTGGAGGGGTATCTGGATGATTCTGTTTTCGGCGAGCACTATCGTGGAAGCATCGTTCAGACGGCGAACGGCTGGAAATTGTTGGAATTGGGTGTAAAACCGCAGTGTTACCGTGGAATTTCCACGGACGGAAAGTGCCTTTGAGGCTGCTCTGACTACCAGTCTATCAGGCGATAATGTCCGGCAGGATATTGTCTTCAATGTTGGTGATTTGGTCCTTGAGCTGAAGCTTTTCCCGTTTCAACCTTTGCAGGATCAACTGGTCGCCCCCAAGCGCCCCAAGCGCTTCCAGCGAATCAATCTCATCGTGCAGAGCTTGATGACGGGCCTTCAATTCGTCGAGCTGGGCCGTTGGGTCCAGATCACCTTTGTCGGACGTGTCTGACATTTAGGCTTCTCCTATTCATTGCCGCGAGACCCATCTTGTCGCGGGAGGTGGGGTAATTGCAAGCCTGACACACAAAATCGTTAATTTTCGTTAACGCAATCTTGCAGCCCCTGAGCTGGCAAATTCGACAAATCGTCATAAATGTGTAATACAGACGGTCCTCAGGTTTGGCCGTTCTGGGTCCACTCGCGAGAAGCACCCGATTTGATTGCCGCCGGTGCTTTCATGAGCCGGGTCCAGGCATCACATACGGCAGCAAGACCGTCTGCCTGATCTTCAAGGAGGCGGTTGGAGAGCCCGTTCTCCCGAAGAGATTGCCAGACACTCTCGACCGGACTGAGCTCCGGTGATCTGGCGGGCAGGAAGATCAGGGTCAGGGTCTTCGGCCCCTTCACCTCGCCGGATGTGTGCCCCGGCGCGCGGTCCATCAGGACGGCGGCCTGAGCGGCCTTTTGCAACGGTCCGGCTGATCTCCTTGAGAGGCAGGTTCCTTGTTTCGGTGTCCGCCCATGGCAGCATGGCACATCAGGGCCGCGCCGGTCTCCCTGTCTGCGCAAACCAAACCGCGCCGAACAGGCAGGCCGATTTGTAACGCTGCTGATCGGCCGGCCATCGCGGTCTCGTTCCCTTGCGCGCCCGGATGCGGCCGCGGCCGGTCTTCTGGCCGATGCGGGCCTCGTCCTGAACCCGAACCTTGATCGGCCTGTCTGCCGGACCGTGGTTCAAAGGGGAGGCAAGGCTTTGGGGGACGTTTTTTTGAAAGCCTCCATGAGGGCCGGATCTTGGGTCGGGTGTTGCGGGAGCCCGGTGAGGCAGGAAAAGCCGGGCGCTCAGTGCAGAAGCGCCTGAGGCGACTCCGATTTCCAAGTAGTTCGCGTCGGAGACCCAGCATCAAACAACAGACTGATTGTGTCCATGGCGGCTCCATCTTCCCCTTGCAAAGGCTGGCCCGTAGCAGTACATTTATTATGTGTCATGTGGGAAGTAAAGAGTCATGCTCGAGGTGTCTCAGGAATTGCGCAAAGTAGCCGGATGCCTCGCACCTATCGAACGTGATTTTATATATAACTACGTGAAAAATAATTATACTGGACGGGGTGAGATTGTTGATCTGGGTTGTTTTTTAGGATCTTCCACATACGCGCAAGCGATGGGCCTGCAAAGCAATACAATTGTAAGGTCACACCATACAGCTCATAGGATCATACCATATGGCTTTATGAGAAAAGTCTCCAATCAACTAGGTATGATCCCAATTGTACACGACAAGAATAAACGAATCCACGCATTTGACCTGTTCGAGTGGAAGGCTTGGATGGAGCGTGAGGTCGTGGGGTCCAGTTTGGCTCGGACGTTTTCTGTTGGTCAGTCGTTTCAACAAGAATTTGCGGACCAGATGGGAGATTTGCACAAATTCATCGAGACAACCAAAGCCGACCTGTTGCACGAAAAATGGGAGAGTCAAAAGCCCATCGAGTATTTATTCGTTGACGCAATGAAAAACTGGAATTTGTGCAGCGCGATAACTCGTAATTTTTATCGGTACCTGGTACCAGGATTGAGTGTCGTACATCATCAAGATTTCGTTTTGGCAGGACCTCATTGGATTCATCTCACAATGTTTCGCCTGAAAAACTATTTTGAACCTATTGAACATAGGGACTTGCGTGGGTCGCAATTATTTGAATTTGTGAAGGAAATTCCAGATGATTTGCTGAATCAAGAATACTCGATGGATATGTTCAGCCTTGAAGAGATCAAGGAAGCCTTTGAGTATGGATGTTCAGTCGTCGCACCAACAGCAAGGAAACGTGTTCTATCGTCCAAAGTGACAGCGCTTGTTGAGAAGAATGAATTGGACCTGGCGCGCGAGGTCTGGGCTCAACTGGAAGAAGAGCATCGAAACATTATCGCAAGGCAGCGCCCAAGTATATGGCATATGATGAATGAGACGAACGCACAATGATGCGCCGGGTCTCGCCGCCGGCGCCGATCCCAACGCGTGGGACAAGGAGGGTGTCACCCCGCTGCACTTGGCGGCCAGGTTCGGCCACGCGGAGGCCATCAATGCGCTTCTGGACGGCGGCTCAGATCCCGGTGCGCGGGACAAGCATGACCGGATCCCCTTCGATCTGATCTCCGACGGCTCTCGGCTCGTCGGAACACCGGCTTACAGGCGTCTGCATGAGGCCCGGTGGGATTGAAGCCCTCCGCCCATATCGCGGAGGGTCCGGCGCGCGCGGCCCGGACGCCTCCGGCGAAGCGGACTCCCCCCCTTTGGGCGGACATGCTGGCGCGGGAAGGCCATGATCTAAGGGCGGAGCACGTTAGTATATTTGCCAAATTTTCACGCTTCGGCCTGGTCCGAAGGGGGACCGCGAATTGCAATTTCTTCATTCTCCAGTCATGATGAGCCAATCCCGAACCAGGAGCATTGGCAGATGAGCGGCAAAGTTGTTGTTGCAGGCGTTGGCATGACGCCCTTTGTAAAACCCACAGAAAGCAAGTCCTATCCGGAGATGGGGGCAGATGCGATCCGCATGGCGCTCTCGGATGCGGGTATCCCCTATGACCAGGTGCAACAGGCCTATGCCGGCTATGTTTATGGTGACAGCACCGCCGGCCAACGGGTGCTCTACGATGTGGGCATGACCGGCATACCCATCGTCAACGTGAACAATAACTGTTCGACCGGTTCTACAGCCTTGTTCCTGGCCCGCCAGACCGTTGAGGCTGGTGTGATAGATTGCGCTCTGGCCTTCGGTTTCGAGCAGATGGTGCCCGGAGCACTCGGGGAAATATTCACGGACCGGGTCAATCCGCTGGAAAAATTCATCGGGCTGGTCGACAAAATGATGGGCGAAAACGACATCCCCGTTGCTTTGAAAGTTTTCGGCGGCGCTGGCGTCCAGCATCAGAAGAAATATGGCACCAATCAGTCGGCATTCGCTAAAGTTCGCGCCAAGGCCAGCCGTCACGCGGTTCATAACGACAAGGCCATATTCCGCAGTGAGCTGAGTGTTGAGGACGTTCTGGAATCACCACCGATTTTCGGCGTGCTGACGCGCCTGCAATGTTGCCCGCCCACCTGTGGCGCAGGCGCAGCTATTGTATGCTCAGAAAAATTCGCGCGCGAACACGGGATCGATTCAAGTGTGAGGATCGTTGGCCAATCCATGACAACTGACTATCCCTCAACCTTTGAAGAAAATGACATGATGAAAGTGGTGGGCTACGACATGGCCAAACAGGCCGCATCGCAGGTCTACGAACAGGCCGGCATTGGGCCGCAGGAGGTGGACGTTGTTGAGTTGCACGACTGTTTCACCACCAACGAACTGATCACCTACGAAGCACTCGGTCTGACGACAGAGGGCGGTGCGGAAGGCTTCATTTCTGATGAGGACAATACCTATGGCGGCAAGGTCGTCACCAATCCGTCCGGGGGCCTGCTCTCCAAGGGTCATCCGTTAGGCGCCACCGGCCTCGCTCAGTGCTACGAGCTTGTCAGCCAGCTGCGCGACAGTGTGGACAACCGCCAGGTTGAGGGTGCCCGAATCGGCCTGCAGCACAATCTGGGCCTTGGCGGCGCCTGCGTCGTCACCATGTATCAGGCGCACCAGGCCTTAGATGACAGAGCGCTTCCTTGAAGGCCGGGTTGCGCTTGTGACCGGTGGCCTGGCTGGCATTGGGCTGGCCATTGCAGAAGAGTATTTGCGACGAGGTGCGAAGGTTGCAATTGGATCCCGGTCAGGGCCATCAGGTGAGGCAATTGTCTCAGCTCCCGGGGTGTTTGCAGCAAGATTGGATGTCACGGATACAGCTTCTGTGGAGAATTTCATGGCCGCAACCGAGGACACTCATGGTCCCATAGATATCCTCGTCAACAACGCAGGTACCGGCATTCAGATGCCGATCATCGGACACGAAGAATCCCACTGGCTACATGTGATCGACACAAATCTTAACGGCGCCTTCCGCATGACCCGGGCCGCCATGCCTGGTATGGTGAAGCGAAAGTGGGGCCGCATCATCAACATTGCCTCGACCGCCGCCAGCAATGGTCATGTGGACAGTGCTGCCTATTGCGCCTCCAAATCCGGCTTGCTTGGTCTAACGCGCGTAACCGCCCTTGAGGGCGCAGAATACGGGGTGACTTGCATTGCCATCAGCCCCACCTGGGTAGAAACAAAACTCATGCACCGCAGCATGACACAACTCGCAAGGGACGAAGGCAAAGGCCGCACGAAAGAAGATCTGCTGGAAGAGACCCGTCAGGCCAATCCGCAAAATCGTATCGTGCAAGTGGAAGAGATCGCAGCCATGGCAGGGTTCCTGTGCCGCGAAGAAGCCAAGGGTATCACCATGGAAGACATCCAGGTGAGCGCAGGAGCATTCTGGTGAACGTCGCAAGCGACTGGTACGAGATCCACCACATCAGCGATGGCATCAGCCTGATCCGCGAAACTCATGTGACCGACTGGCTGCGCTGCAACATCTGGCACATCCGTGGCCGCGACAAAGACCTGCTTGTGGACAGCGGCATGGGCCTGCGCCCTCTGAAGAAAGAGGTCGCCCAACTCACCGTGCGCCAGGTCATCGCCGTGTCCAGCCATGCCCATTTCGACCATATCGGACGCGCACACGAATTTGACTGCCGCCTGGGCCACAAGTCTGAAGCTCATATTTACGATGCACCAAACGAGCAGAACACTGCGGGCTGGAACGCTTTTGTCAGGGCCGAAACATTCTCCGCACTTCCCTATGAAGGTTTCACGGCCGAGGCGTATGACGTCAAAGCCGCACCACTCACCGGTTACCTTGACGAAGGGGATGTGGTCGACCTTGGCGACCGGCACTTCAAGGTCCTGCACTTACCGGGTCACTCCCCCGGCTCAATCGCACTGCACGAAAAGAGCACAAAGACACCCTTTTCCGGCGATGTGATCTACAACAATGACTTGTTCGACACCGTCTATCATTCAGATCGAGCGGTATATCGTGAAAGCCTTCAGAGGCTGAAGGAATTCCCGATCGATGTGGTCCATGGTGGACATTATGACAGCATGAGCTCCAGCCGCATGCATGAGATCATCGACGGTTACATGGAAGGGCGCTTCAGGTTGGGAGACCCTCAGTCCTGGGTAGCGGACCAGACCTGAAAGACACCTCAGCCATAACGTTTCAATTCAACAAATCAGAATGCACCGATGGTATCCCAATGGGAAGAAATAGACCACGACGCCACCAGCAATCGCCGCATCTTCAAGGTGGATGAACCACCCTCTGAGAAAAGCGGATATTATGGCACCTACGATTTCGACGTCGGCGCCAGGTTCGAAGTCCACAACGAAAGTGGAGAGGTCCTGTTCAAAACCTCCGGAACTGCAAAAGGCGAGTATTGGTGCGGCGTCTTCCTCTGGTTCGTGAAGGGGAGCAACGGCCGGCAAGTAAGACTGGATGAATTCGATTCTGAAGCGGGTCAGATTTTCCAGGTACCCGATGAACCAATTCAGAAGAAGGAGTCCTAGGCTTGGGTTTGCTCTGTCCAGAATGTAACGGCGAAAGATTTTCCATCGTAGATGCCATCGAAATCGGACCTGGTGCCTTTTGGGATGAGAACACCCTGGAGCGGGCACAATGCAAAGACTGCAAATCGCGCTCTTCTTTTGCAACTATATGGAAGAGCGCAGCTTCAGGATGGATAGGGACGATACTACAGATCATTTCGCCTACAAGGGCATCGCCACATTCCTGGGACCTGAACAGTTCTGCCTTTGAAAACCCCAAGAGCAAAAGAGCAGAGCCCTGGCGCAGAAACTCGCATTGAAAGTCCTGAATGAATACAAAAAAGCACGGCCTCGGGGATCAAATACAAACCCTGAGCCTGAAGAAACCGGAGACCGACTTAGTTGGTTTTCTCTGCTGCCATTTGTGCAAACGCGGTTTCAAAAAGCTTGGACAGCCAATTCGCCCCCGCTGACGTCACGTGCTGATAGTCGTTGTAGAGAACCGTTTTACCATCAGCCATCAGACAATGATCGTCCGGGCACAAAAGCGACGCCGGGTCCAGCCGCACCACTTCAGGCTCTTTCGCCAAAACATCGAACTGCGAGACGACATAGGACTGTCGTGACAGATGCTCCCTCTTGCGCAAGGCTAAATCAGTTGGGTCCACTCCTTTGGCCACGGCCCGTGCCAACACCGTCGGCACCTCCGATTTGTGTTCGGGCATCTGCTCAACCAGAATAACCCTCACCCCATTCTGTTTCAGGAAATCCAACGTTTGCTTCAAACCGTCTGCAAACGCGAGCCGGCTCGATGCACGTGTTGAGTCTTTGTGATTTGAACTGGCAATCAGGGTCCGCTTACCAGACTGCGGTCCATCTTCATTGTGGCCATCTGAATAGACGGTCCAGCGTGAGACCAGAAATACGGTTTTGATCTTGTTCTCCGCAATGAGCCTGGCCACGGCATCATTGAATGCCTTACACTTGTGACGCGCCGGCTGGTCCAGCCTGTAGACACTACGCAATGGCGGGCAGCCCCCATAGCTGGCAAACCAGCCACTGATCTGATGTTTCTCAGCCAGCGCTTTAAAGGCAGGCATCAATGCATCGGCATGGCTGTCACCCCACAGCAGAAATTGAAGTTTGCCGGCAGGTCCGAGCGGACAAGGCAGGTTCTTCAACAACTCTTCCGGATCACGCGCATGGCACCGTTCGGAATCCGGATTGCCATGTTCTCGGGCCGCTGCGAACTGAAGCACATCCGGCGACCAGCGCCTTGGAAATCCTTCAGCAAAATGCCCCGAAAGACCACCCGCTGTGAGCAAGAGGCCGCCTGCAAAACAGGCCGGTGCGAACACCCGGATATTGCTGAACAGTCCGGTCTTCTGACGGAACGGCTGCTCGAAAAACTTCCATGATAGCGCTGCCACAACAACCGAAAGACCAACAAGAACCCATAGCACGCCCGCCGCCAGTTCACCGCCAGCATAGTATTTCGCAACGACAATCAGCGGCCAGTGCCAAAGGTAGAGCGAATAGGAAATCAACCCGATCCAGACAAACGGCCTGAAGCTGAGAATCCGGGCACCCGCCGTCTCCCCCGAACCATTGGCATAGATCAGCAACCCTGCCCCAACGCAAGGGATCGCGGCTTGCCATCCGGGGAAATCTGTGTCGGCGGAAAACATGAAAATGCTTCCCAGGACGAGCCCGAGACCAAGAATTGACAATCCATTGAGCAAGTGCCGGTTACCAACCACCGGCAGAACCCCAAGTGCCAGCACAGACCCGATCAACAATTCCCAAGCCCTCGTTGGTGACAGGAAGAAGGCATAGACCGGACGGCAGCCCGTCGCCCAGACACAAGCCGCAAACGAGGCCGCGAGGAGGACGACCACAAACACCCCTATATGTGCTTTGAAGAACCGCGCAGCCACGGCCAACAACAGCGGGAAGACGATGTAATATTGCTCCTCCACTGCCAACGACCAGGTGTGAAGCAAGGGCTTCACTTCAGATGGGGCAGCGAAATAACCGGTCTCATCCATAAACAGGATGTTGGATGCAAACAGCATCGCGGCGGCCAAGCTGCGTGAGAAGTCTTTAAAATCCAGCGGCACGAACAGCCACCAGGTCATGACAAATGAAAACAGGCAGACCGCAAACAGTGCCGGCAAAATCCGCCGCGCCCGGCGTTCATAGAACTTGAGAATCGAAAAGTTCCCGGCAACGATCTCGCCATAAATGATGCGGGTAATCAGGAAGCCGGAAATGACAAAAAACACATCAACGCCAACATACCCGCCCTCAAACAGACCGAGGCCCGCGTGAAAGAACAGCACCGGCAAAATCGCCAATGCGCGCAGGCCATCAATGTCAGGACGATAAGAGTGCATGTTGGTCCGGGGGTTTACCGAAGAGCATGCACCTCTTAGTCAGCAAGACAGAAAGTGTCGAGAGGATTCACGTTCCGAAGCTGGCTCACAGCTTCCGGAACACCACATTCTTGGCCACGTAGGTTGAACCATATTGAATCACGTGGCTGCACTGGGGTTTGCCTTTGAACCAGCTGTTGAGCTTGATGCAAAGCTTGCGATTGCGCACACGCCAAGTGCCTTTGTCGCTGAAAATCTTGTACCTGCCTGTGATCGACCCATTGCTGGATGCAACGAAACGCAGGTTATATTTCTTGAATCTTGCTGCAAATTTCCCGGGAAACAGACGTTTCAGATCCGCTTTCGTTACATATTTGCCCGCTGGCTGCTTTTGACCAGCTGAAGTGGCTGTTGCACCCGCCACGGCCATCGTGGCTGCCAAACCGAGAATAAGTACTGTCTTTTTCATTTTAGCCTCCAAGCCAGGTGCAATCCGCATTCGCAGCTTGCTGATCTGGAGGCAATTGCCGTGCCAATTTATCCTTTACGGGGAATCCCGGATTGGCACGCGAAACAGCGGACAAGCGCCTATGACGCCCTGATGCGCTCGTGATTGCGGATCACTTCATCGATGATGAAACGGATCAGGCGTTCGGCAAAATCGGGATCCAGCTGGCTGTCGGATGCCAACTGGCGCAGACGGTCAATCTGGCGCGCTTCGCGAGACGGATCAGCCGGAGGAATATCGTTGGCTTTCTTGTACTCACCCACCTGTTGCGTAAGGTGAAAACGCTCCGCCACAAGATAGATCAACGCTGCATCCAGGTTGTCGATGCTGCGCCGGAACTCTTCAAGTTTGTTTTTTTCTTCTTCGTTCATTTTCGCTCAACGGCCTCACTCAATCACGTCATGATTTCCGCAGCCAGATGCCGCATTCATGCGCCCCGTCGAGAAGGGGCAGATCAGCGATAACAGTGTCCTCCCAAACATCTGCCATCTCGTGCAGCACATAATGACTCGCGAAAACAAGCTCATAGCCGCCCTGCAGCAGTGCGCCAACCCCAATCTGTTCATTATAGTTCCGCCAGTCCCAGTCCGGCGGATAGGGATACGGCAAAAACACATCATGAAACGCCACAATGGCCCCGGATGACAGAGCAGGCAAAATCCGGTTGAGCGCAATGTCAACATCAGTTCCTGGCATCAGAATGTGGCTGGAATCGATGCAGACAAAATCTCCCGGTTCAATTTGAGTAAACAGCGAGAGATCCACATCCTGCAGCACCCGCCTTTCAATAGAAACCGGCAAATTTGAGATCGTCGTACGCGGTTCGGGGTCAATGGCTGTCATGGCGCAGGTCAAATCACCATCAGCAACCGCGCGCGCCATGAAGCGGGTGGAATGGCCTGAGCCGACTTCAATGATGCGTTCAGGCTTCCAGGACCGGACCATAGCGTAAGCGGAGGCCGCATCGAGGCGCGGATACCAATACTGGTCCCACCGCGCCTGCTCGGTGCCGTTGCCATCGATTTTGATCAAATCTGCTCGAAACTGCTCAATCGCGGACAGAACGTGCCCAAACCGCTCTTTCGCACCCTCAAACGGTGCAGCAAGCGTATCGTATCTGCCAACCCGTTCCGGAACCGCGGAGGCATAGCGGTAGGGAATAAAAAAACCCTCCCGCGCCTGGCCGGTTATGGTGCGCATACCCATCTGTATGAGGCGGTCTTGTTTGCTTTGGCTCACAGTATTCACTGGCCCTTCTGCCATGGCTGTATTGAGGCGTCATATAGAGCCAAACGTTGGTGAAACGCGAACACAATTGTCTGATCAACCAGCCAGCAAACCCGGGCAACGATGCAAAGCCACGCAGGTTTCGGTCATGTCAATTTGCGCAAAACCCGTATGTTGCACAGCCCTCTAATCGCCCCGACGCAATGGCTCACCGCATTACGAAAAAATCCGACGGAAGCTGGAAGCTCCACGCTTGCTTGCATCTTTGTGCACAACAGGCTGTCCGTATCTTTGCGCGTGCCGCCTGTCGCTTTCCGATGCGATTTGTACCGCTTTAACAAATGCTCCTGCAGAGGTGTGATCGATGAATGACATTGTCTTCTCCTTCTCCGGCGAGCAGTTCATGGAGATGAATTTTAGATACAGGCCGTCATTTGGCTGTTAGACTTGCCGTTATCCGAAGGATGTCTGCGTCTGGCAGAAGCGTTATTCCACCGTTATTTGTTAATGGCGGAAAGGGCGTTAATTGGGAATTTTGGGACTCCTTGATGTTGCGATTGGCCGTATTCGGAAAATTCTCGCTGTTGGCGGCCAACAGCTCTGAAATTCCCATTAACTCACAGAAGACCAAGGCGCTGCTCGCCTATCTCGCTCTCTCGCCTGGCATGGAACGCAGCCGGGAAGAAATCATGGCACTGCTCTGGTCAGACCGGGGCGATACCCAGGCCAGAGCCTCATTGCGCCAAGTATTGTTCGGGCTTAAGCAAATGCTGGGTGAGGAAGCGCAGAATGCCGTTCGTGTGTCAGACCATGCCGTCTCCCTCAATACTGCTCACATCGCAGTCGACGAAGGAGAGGCTGGCGGTGAACTGCTTGCAGGCTTTCACCTGAACGATCCTGCTTTCGAGGAATGGCTGCGCGATGAACGGCTAAGGGTTGAGAACAAACTGTTCCAGACCGTAGAGTCCGATGCCGAATTGACGTTAGACAAGCCATCGATTGCGGTTCTCCCGTTCGCTGATTTTAGTGGAGACCCGGAGCAGGAGTATTTCTCGGACGGAATCACCTAAGACATCGCCACGGAGCCCGGCCGCTTTGAGTCCCTGGTCGTGATCGCGCCCAACTCGGCCTTTGCCTTTAGGGAACACGCAGCCCGGCTGGATGAAATCGGCGACAAGCCGGGTGTGCAGTTCTGCGTGCAAGGCAGTGTGCGAAAGGTGGGCAAGCGCCTCCGTGTCTCAGCTCAGTTGATTGAAATCAAATCCGGAAAACATCCCTAGGCGGATAGATACGACCGGAAAATCGAGGACATTTTCGCAATTCAGGACGAGGTCGCATCTCGCGTTGCGACCGTGGTGCCGGGTCATGTTGACAACGCACGCCGGGTGGACACTGAACGCAAGTCCCCAACCCAGGCCAACGCCTATGACTTGTTACTAAGGGCTGATTGGTTGTTTCATCAAAACTTTAGGCCCGCTGAAGGCATGCAACCGGTTGAGAAAGCACTCGAGATCGATCCAGAATACGCGATCGCGCACGCCACTCTTGCTAATCATCACGCCTACAGCCCATTTATTCTGGGCACCGATCACTCCACCGCGGCGAACCGTTCGAAGGTGCACTGTGAAGCCGCAGCCCGGCATGTGCATGGTGACGCTGAGGTGCAAGTTGCAATCGGGGAGGCTTACATACTTACCGGGGAACATGCGCTGGCCGCTCACCACACGGACCAGGTGCTGGCTTCGCATCCAAACAGTTTTCACGTCAGAGCCCATGGGCGCTGGTCCGCGGTTATCTGGGCGATCATAGGAGGGCTGTAGAATTGGTGGAAAAATCCATGCAAAACGATCCTTACACAGCCATCGCCCAGCGAGAGACCTATTTCGACGTATTTTACCTGGCAGGACAGTACGAAAAGGCCGTTGAGACCATGCTTGGATGACCTGACCCTCCAATCCACATGTATTTGGTCAACGCAGCGGCCATGGCTCAACTTGGACGCATTGCGGAAGCCGGATCAGAGTATCAAAAATTTCAAACAAAATGGCCTGAGGACTGGAGCAAGACGGAGCTGGCACATGTTTATCGGCGTATGTGTGTGCTCACCGAGGATGATGAGCATTGGTTTGAGGGATTCCGCAAAGCCGGTCTGGACGTTTAACTGATCATTCCAGCCACAATTAATCACCGGTGAGAACCATATCGTCGTTGGCTTTTTTGCGGTGGAATCGCATATGATGTCATTATGAGTTCCGATCCCCTGGAAGATTTCAGCGACGATGATCTCGGCTATGTGCCGAAGGAAGGTGGAATCGCGGCCCGCGCCGGGATGGCTGCTGATGTGCCATACTTGCGCTCGTTGAACCCCGAGCAGCGCGATGCTGTTGAAAGTCTCGATGGGCCGGTTCTTGTTCTCGCTGGCGCAGGCACGGGCAAAACCCGCGTCTTGACCACGCGCCTTGCCCACCTGCTCAACACCAACAGAGCCTGGCCAGGTCAGCTCCTCGCCGTAACCTTCACCAATAAAGCCGCCCGCGAAATGAAAGACCGCATCGGCGCGTTGATTGGCGGTGTGGTTGAGGGCATGCAGTGGCTGGGCACGTTCCACTCAATCGGGGTGAAAATTCTACGCCGCCACGCAGAGGCTGTGGGGTTGAAATCCGATTTCTCAATTCTCGATCAGGACGACCAGATCCGCTTGCTGAAGCAGATTATCCAGGCGCATGAGATCGATGAAAAACGCTGGCCCGCCCGGCAACTCGCAGCACACATTGACGGCTGGAAAAACAGGGGTCTGACACCAGACAAGGTGCCCGGCGGCGAGGCCCATGCCTATGCGGACGGCAAGGGCGCGCAGTTTTATGCCGAGTATCAGGCCCGGTTGAAGGTTCTGAACGCGGCTGACTTTGGTGATCTCCTGCTGGAATGCCTGCGACTGTTCCTTGAGCATCCGGATGTTCTGGAGCTCTACCGCAAGAAGTTCAAATACATGCTGGTGGACGAGTATCAGGACACCAACGTGGCGCAGTATCTCTGGCTGCGCCTGCTGGCTGGCGGCCACAAGAACATCTGCTGTGTGGGCGACGATGACCAGTCCATCTATGGTTGGCGCGGCGCTGAGGTGGACAACATTCTGCGCTTTGAGAAGGACTTCCCCGGCGCCAAGGTTATCCGGCTGGAGCGGAATTATCGTTCGACACCGCATATCCTTGCCGCCGCTTCCGGCTTGATCGCCCATAACGAAGGCCGCCTCGGCAAAACCTTGCACACGGACCTTGAAGATGGGGAAAAGGTTGTTGTTCGCGGTCACTGGGATGATGACGAAGAAGCCCGCACCATTGGCGAAGACATCGAGCAGGCCCAGCGGCAACAGGTCAATCTGGACAAGATTGCAATTCTCGTCCGGGCCTCCTTCCAGATGCGGTCGCTGGAAGACCGGTTCATAATCCTCGGCCTGCCCTACCGTGTCATTGGCGGTCCGCGCTTCTATGAGCGCGCGGAAATCCGCGATGCGCTGGCCTACCTGAAGATCACAGCGCAACCAGACAACGATCTCGCCCTGGAGCGCATCATCAATGTCCCCAAGCGCGGTCTGGGCAATGTGACCGTCAAGAAGGTACGTGAACTGGCATCAGCAAACACGGTTTCGCTCTTCCGCGCAGCCCAGATGATCGTGGAAACGGATGAGTTGGGACCCAAGCCTCGGGCCTCCCTGAAACAAGTGATCACAGACTTCTCCCGTTGGCGCTCGTTCATCGACGGCCTCCCGCACACCGAACTGGCCGAGATGATCCTCGATGAGAGCGGTTACACCGAGATGTGGCAGAACGACAAAAGCCCACAAGCGCCAGGCCGGCTCGACAACCTGAAGGAACTCGTCCAGTCCATGGATGAATTCGAGAACCTGACAGGTTTCCTGGAACACATCTCATTGGTCATGGATATGGACCGGGGCGAATCCGAGGAAAAGGTCAATCTCATGACCCTCCATTCCGCCAAGGGTTTGGAGTTCGACACGGTCTTCCTGCCGGGTTGGGAAGAAGGTCTGTTCCCTCACCAGCGTTCGCTGGATGAGAGCGGTCGAGCCGGCCTGGAGGAGGAACGCCGTCTCGCCTATGTGGGCATCACCCGTGCCAAGAAGAAGGCAATCCTGTCGTTTGCGCAGAACCGGCGCATCCACAATCGCTGGCAGAACGCCTGGCCCTCTCGCTTCCTCGACGAACTGCCCGAGCCCCATGTGGAGGTCTTCGAAATGCAAGGCAGCTACGGCGGAGGGTTCGGAGAGAGCCGGTTCGAAGCGTTCGAGCCCTTCAACAACACCTATTCAACCCCCGGCTGGCAGCGCGCCCAAAACCGCGCCGCCCAAGGCCAGACCATGCGCTCCGGCCCGTCACTCATAGAGGGCGAACTCGTCGCCACAGCCGAACGCTTCGCCGAAGGCGAACTCATCCACCACGACAAATTCGGCCTTGGCGTGATCGTGCACGTGGAAGGCAACAAGCTGACGATTGATTTCAAGAAGGCCGGGCGAAAGAGAGTGCTGGACAGCTTCGTGGATCGGGCTTGAATGCAGCAAACAGATTGTAACAGCCTACTCGAAAAAGCCGGATATTTTTGGCATCAATCTGCCTTAAGCGAGGACATTCTTAGGTGTTTTGAACACGTTTGCCCATCGAAAAATTTGCCCGGCGAAAGACTGAATTTGACACCGAAATTGCGTGACATACTCGCACCCGGTGCAGAGCTCTCCATATTAGCTCACCAGCACCTGCCCGGAGCAACGGCTGTACGTGTGATTGCATTCAATAAGATGGAAACAGCGAACTGGTCCGTCCCTTGGCACCAGGACAGAGTAGTTGCTGTTCGCTCGAAAAATGAAGTCGCAGGTTTCAAAAACTGGTCCAAGAAGAAGGAAGTCTGGCACGTTGAACCGCCAACTTCGTTTTTGCGATCCATGATCTTTGCCCGGGCACATTTGGACGATGCCGATGAAGAAAATGGCTGCCTTGAAGTTGCTTGCGGAACACATCAATTGGGGCGGATTAATGCAGCTGATGCCGAACAAACCGCACAGCAAAGTGAGATTGGAATTTGCCGGGCCAACCGAGGTGATGTCTTGTTCGTGAGTGCTCTTGCTTTGCATCGCTCGAAATCATCGAATAACAATTCAGCTCGCCGAACCATCCGAATTGACTATTCGGCGAATGCGCTTCCGGAGCCGTTGGAATGGGCCTTCAATTAATTCGAGGCACAACGCTGGGAACGCGTGCGCTGTTCAAACTTGCCGGACTTGTCGTATGCAGTTCGGCATTCCTGCTCATCGGTAGCGCGAAGACAGCGGCCTATTCAAAGATTCTGACCTTTTCAGAAGGAGAGGACGCAACGAGTGGGTTTGATACGATCTTTTTGTTCAAACCTGCAGACAAACTCGTCCGTGTCATAATACTAACGGCCCTCAGGTTTGGCCGGTTTGGGTCCACTCGCGAGAGGCGCCTGATTGGATTGCCGTTGGGTCTTTCATGAGCCGGGTCCAGGCATCACATCCGGCGGCAAGACCGTCTGCCTGATCTTCAAAGAGGCGGTTGGAGAGCCCGTTCTCCCGAAGAGATTGCCAGACATTCTCGACCCGATTGAGCCCCGGTAATCTGGCGGGCAGGAAGATCAGGGTCAGGGTCTTCGGCCCCTTCACCTCGCCGGATGTGTGCCCCGGCGCGCGGGCCATCAGGACGGCCGCCTGAGCGCCTTTTGCAACGGTCCGGCTGATCTCCTTGAGAGGCAGGTTCCTTGTTCCAGTGTCCGCCCCCATGGCACCCTGGCAGCATCAGGGCCGCGCCGGTCTCCCTGTCTGCGCACACCGCGCCGAACAGGCAGGCCGATTTGTAACGCTGATCGGCCGGCCATCGCGGTCTCGTCCCCTTGCGCGCCCGGATGCGGACACGGCCGGTCTTCTGGCCGATGCGGGCCTCGTCCTGAACCCGGACCTTGATCGGCTTGTCTGCCGGACCGTGGTTCAAAGGGGAGGCAAGGCTTTGGGGGACGTTTTTTTGAAAGCCTCCATGAGGCCTGGCTTCGTTGAACCGGTGCCCCGGTCCCCCAGGCTCTGCCGGTCCCTCCCAACCCCTTCGCCGCATCCGCCCGGTTCATCCCGTCATAAACACAAGCAAACGAAAGCAAACGCCGGGCCTGATACTGCGGCTTACTGACTCAGACTCTCCGAGGGGGGTTTCCAATCGATGCTCGGCCTGCTTCAGCATGGAAAACAAGGGAGGTTTTCCATGAGAGCGGCTGTTCAACCGAGAGCGGACTTTCTGGGCGATGACCTGCCTCGCACAGCGCGCAAGAGCGAAGAGGCGGATCAGACGCGGCAGCTTCTTGCCTTGCCGGTGATCCTCGACGGTGGGTCTCGCCGCGAGGCCGCGCGCACCGGCGGCGGGGGCCTGCAGGTGATCCGGGACGGGGTGTTGCGCTTCAAGGCCGGCGGCGCGGAGGCCCTGGTGACCCGCAAGGCGCCCGCAAAGACGCCGATCCTGACAGACGAACACCGCACGGCGCTGGCAGCGACTGTTGAGGCGGGGCCAAAGCCGGATATGGACGGCATCGTGCGCTGGCGGCGGGTCGATCTGGCCCAAGGGGCGCAGGAGGAACCGGGCGTCCCGGTCAGTCGTCAGACGCCGGGACGGGACCTTCGCGCCATCGGGTTCGCCCTGGGGTTGGCCAAGCTCTCCGCCCGCCCACAGCACGACGCACAGGACGACGAGGCCATCGAGGCGTTCAACAAAACGTCTGCGACGTCGTCGACCACATCCGCACCCAATGTGGCGGCAAGCCGATAGAGCTCCGGGTTCAGGACGACGCCCGGATGGGTCAGAAGAACAAACGCACGCGACGCCGGGCGCGGCGGGGGACGCGGCCCCGCGCGCCGCACGATCAGCAGACCTGAGACGTTCGCACCTGCACCGGTTGCCGCCGCGGCCCCGCGCGCCGCACGATCAGCAGACCGAAGGGGCCTGTCTCTTCGACGCCCTCTGCCCGGCCAAGGGCGACGGGCGGGTCATGCCCTGGTGCGACACTCACCCCATGGCTGAGCCTCTCAAGCCCATCGGTCAACAGGTCGAGGCCGGGGTACACGCCCTCCCGATCCTTGATCGGGCGGGAGGGCAGCCCTCACCCAAATGGGCTGTCCCCGACAACATCACCCTCGTCCCACGGCCGCCAAGGGCACCAGAGGTGAACCCGGTCGAGAACGTCTGGCCGTTCATCCGGGACACCTGGCTTTCGACCCTCGTTTTCAAGACCTGCGACGACATCGCAGCTCACGGCTGCCAAGCCTGGAACACCCTCAGGCATCAACCAGGGCGCGTCATCTCAATCGGAGGGCGCGAAGGGGACCATCGGGTGTGATCATTGAGCGATGGTATCACCTATGAATTGCGCGGGAAAGCTGCGGCGCGGGCGATTCCGAAGATCAAGAGGGCAATTGCCCGTTACCCCCACAGCGCGCGCGGCAGCTATACCATTTGGTCAGGACCCAACTCGAACACGTTCGTTGCGACGATGGTGTGACAGGTCCCTGAATTGCGCGCCGAACTGCCCGCCAACGCAATGGGCAAGGATTATCTTGGCAAAGGCCTTCAGGTCTCAACTACCCCGAGCAAGAGCGGCTGGCAGGTTTCCTGGAGCGGCGTGATCGGCGCAGCGCTTGCCTGGGAAGAGGGCTTTGAACTCCACGTGTTGGGCGCAACGATCAGTATCGACCCTCCTAGCCTTACGATCAAGTTATACCAATGGCGTGCTTGATTGTCTCTCAGGCCTTTTCAACCCGGCTGCTCTCTGGATCCATGCAGACAAAGCAGGATTTCCGATGTCTGCAGCTGTTGGCGGTCGTGATGACTATGATGCTTCGCCCCTTTGCGGCCTTTCCAGGACGAGCGAAGATCTCCGTCAGGCCCGGCGTTTGCTTTCGCTTGCTTGTGTTTATGACGGGATGAACCGGGCGGATGCGGTGAAGGGGGTGGAGTGGCCCGGCAGAGCCTGAGGGACCGGGGGCACCGTTTCAGCGAAGCCGGGCCCGAAGGGCTGTTCGACCGCCGGGTCCCGCAGCCCCGATGGCTGAACTTACTGAGATCATCGAACCCAGGCCTCATGGAGGCTTTCAAAAAAACGCCCCCCAAAGCCTTGCCTCCCCTTTGAACCACGGTCCGGCAGACAGGCCGGTTGAGGTCTGGGTTCAGGACGAGGCCCGCATCGGCCAGAAGACCGGCCGCGTCCGCATCCGGGCGCGCAAGGGGACGAGACCGCGAGGGCCGGCCGGTCAGCATTACAAATCGGCCTGCCTGTTCGGCGCGGTGTGCGCAGACAGGGAGACCGGCGCGGCCCTGATGCTGCCATGGTGCCATGGGGGCGGACACTGGAACAAGGAACCTGCCTCTCAAGAGGGATCCGCCGGCCCGTTGCAAAAGGCGCTCAGGCAGCAGTCCTGATGGCCCGCGCGCCGGGGCACACATCCGGCGAGGTGAAGGGGCCGAAGACCCTGACCCTGATCTTCCTGCCCGCCAGATCACCGGAGCTCAATCCGGCAATCGAAGCCGGTCTGACTGATCGCCTTTGGGATGTTGAAGACATCGTGAAACTCGTAGATGATGCTGAACGGGCCCCGAAAAAACGCGGCCCCTAGTAAGAAGCAAGCCAAGAAAAATTCAAACTGACCCCACTACCCAAACACCTCCTAATTTAATCGCACGCTCTAGAGCAGCACCAACGGCGCGCGCCATTGCCTCTTGAGTTTCTAACCAGCAACCCACAAAAATTGCGCGAGCGCATTCGCATGGCTGACGCCAAAGTAGTGGCTTGGGCGTGTTCGTGTGGGTGAGGTGCGCTCCATTCCTAGTTGGCCTACCAATCCCAACCCCCTGATAATTAGCCGCCGGACGGGCCTTTTGGCCGTCTGGGTTTGCCTGCGTTTGCGGACCGGCCTGGGTGATGCATTCTCGTGTGGACGTGCGTATGGACGCGATAATGACCTGGGGTGTGAAGTGCCTGTTCCTGTCCCCGGCAAACGCACCTCGCCCCAGCGCCAAGCGCGCGTGGCCGCCCGCCCGGGGGCGTATTTCAGGTTTCCCCTCCGCGGGGGCGCCGCATAAGCGGCGACGCGCAGTCGCGCTTGCCTCCAGCTTCGCTGTCGGATCCGTAGCCTTGCTGAATCTACAGGACGGGGGCAGGCCCTGACCGTGTCGCAGGACCAGGACCTAGCGGAGCTGGCAGCGCCCGGCCGCTGACCGGCGCCGAAGCACCTGAGATGTGTACCTGGTCCATGCCAACCCTGCCGGTCTTGGCATGGCGACCAGCGCCCGCGATTTCCAGGACCATCCACGCACCCAGCCACCAAACAAATCCTCCGTCCTGATTCTGCCTTTTCGTGAATTAACCCCGGATCCGGTCGGCGACTGGTTTGCCGAAGGCATCACCGACGATCTCATCGTGGAGCTCTCGCACTTCCGCAACCTGTTTGTCATCGCCCGCAATTCCGCCTTCAGCATTGCGCAGCAGCCTGATCCACGCACCGTCACCGACCGCCTCGGCGTGCGTTATCTCCCCCACGGCACCATTCGCCGGGCCGGCGAACTTTATACACAAGCCATCGCCGCAGATGAGCATTTCGCCCGTGCCATGCCGGCTATTCCCGCACCCTCAATATTGACTGGCGCTACGGATGGGCCGAGGAACCCGGACCAGGCTCTGGAATGCGCGCACGGCGATCGAGCTTGATTCCGACGATGCCCGGGGCTTTGGTGAACTGGGCTTCGCCCACCTCTACCGCAAGGGATTCGATGAGAGCATCCAGCTCTACGAAAAGGCCCTGAAGCTGAATCCCAACGATGCGGACCTCATGTCCGACATGGCCCACACCGGCAACCCGGATAAAGGCATTGAGCTGCTGCACCAGGCCATGCTGCTGAACCCGTTCTATCCGGATCAGTATCTCTGGCATCTCGGGGGTTGCTATTACATGACCCGCCAGTATTAAGCGGCGATTGAAACCCTCAACAAGATGAACAATCCGGCAGAGGGCCGGCGCGTCCTACGGGCAACTGGGGCGCACAGACGAAGCCAGGGCCCACACAACCAAGCTCATGGAAATCCACCCCGACTTCTCACTGGAGCGCTGGGCCGCCATCCTCCCGGACAAGGACGAAGACACCCGCGAGCACTATATCGAAGGCCTGAGGAAAGCCGGTTTGAAGTAACCCGAAGACTCGACTAAAGCCGACGCTCATAACAAGCGGACAATCGCTGCCCGATCCGCAAACTCCACCAGCCAACCAGTGCCGCAGGCACCAAAACAAACGGATGCCGTTGGCGCCCGTGTCTCCCTCCCCACACGAGGGATCGGCGGCCCCACACCGCCGTATCGCTCAGCTTCCGGTTATCCGGCAGCGAGCTGATTGTGTTTGCGGGCCATGAATTCCTTGGCAGTTTCCACGGTAACAGCAGCATCGCGGCAGTAGGCGTCCGCGCCAATAGCGTCGGCGAACTCCTCGTTCAGCGGTGCACCGCCCACAAGCACCACATAATCGTCGCGCATGCCCTTTTCCTTCAGGGTGTCGATTACAACCTTCATGTAGGGCATAGTCGTGGTCAGCAGGGCCGACATACCGAGGATGTCGGGCTGGTGTTCTTCGATGGCTTCGAGATAGTTTTCAACAGGGTTGTTGATGCCGATATTGATGACCTCAAAGCCGGCGCCTTCCATCATCATGGCCACTAGGTTCTTCCCGATGTCGTGGATGTCACCCTTCACGGTGCCGATCACCATCTTGCCCACACGCGGCGCACCAGTTTCAGCAAGCAGCGGCCGCAGGATAGACATGCCGGCCTTCATGGCATTGGCGGCGAGCAGAACTTCCGGCACGAACAGGATGCCATCACGGAAGTCGATGCCGACGATGCGCATGCCTTCCACCAGGGCTTTGGTCAGGACGTCATAAGGTGTCCATTCCCGGCCCAGCAGAATATGCACGCCCTCTTCGATTTCCTCTTTCAGGCCATCGTAGAGGTCGTCATGCATTTGTTGAACGAGTTCGTCATCGTCCAGTGAATTCAGATCGAGATCGTCTTCCTCGCTCATCGCGGCGCTCCACTCCTTGCCCAAAACTTTGGCCCGCCCAGGCTAACTTCTTAAAGCTGCGGCAAATTAGCGGCAAGAGATTACGATTATTGCACCAAGCACGACTTTTTCGTGGCTGAAATCGACATCGGAGTGGAATGACCGGCTTACATGGGTACAGTTTCAGCCAGCTGGTCGGGCCGGAGCAAGGCGCAGAGCGCATTTTTCAGCTTCGGATGCACAAAGCAATAACCGGTTGGATATTGCTTTATCCGGGACAACACGGACCCCATTCATGAGGATGGTCGACATTTCCACGAGCCCTAGTCTCAGGACAGGATCGGGAACCCTGAGCCAGACTGGCCGGTTCAGCACCTCGCCGATAGCTTTGATGACGGTTCTGTGCGTGGCATGCTCAGGCGCAGCAGCGTTGAGGGGGCCAGTCACCTGCGGAGACGTCATGGCGTGTCTAACCAAGTCAACGGCATCATCAATGTGCAGCCAAAGCATCCATTGACGGCCCGAGCCGAGGATCGTGCCTGCAAACAGACTTATAGGCAACGCGAACTGTGCAAGCACACCTCCGGTCGTCCCGAGGACAACCCCAAGTCTGAGATGACACACCCGAACATTGTAGGCTTTAGCCTTGGCGGCTTCGGCTTCCCAATCCTGGCAGAGTCGGGAAACGAATTCATCCGTAGGCAATGAGCCCTCGTTTCGGGGCTTCTCTTCTGCTGTGCCGTAATATCCAATCGTCGAGGCGCTGATCAGACTCTCCGGCTTGCGCTCAAGGCGGGCAATCAAGCGAACCAGCTCGCCAGTGCTCCCAATCCGGCTGGAACGCAGCTTGCGCCGCTGCGTTTTGGTCCAGGGCATTCCAAACACCGGTTCACCTGCAAGATTGATGATCGTGTCGACCGCTTCATCAGAAGCAGTTTCCCCCAAATCTTCAATCGCTCAAACATGGTTGCCATAGAGATATTCGGCCTTGCTCTTATCCCGGGTCAGGATTGTCAGCCGGTCACCATTTGCAATCAGAGTGCGGCACAATTCACGGCCAATGAACCCGGTGCCGCCGGTGATCAGAAGGTTGCGTCCGGCTCCACGTCGCTGAACCAAGATCGGATTGCGCTTCAAGTCCGGAACGCGCAGCCGGGTGAGTTTGAAGGCGGCAATCAGATCCCAGATGCCCCAGGCGATCACCCCAACACCATAGAGTGTCATGATCCAGGTTAGCCAGCCATACCCGGCAGTTGCAACATAGGTGTCACCAAGGCTCCAAGTCCAGAGAACCGGGGCAAGCACCAGCAACACTGCCCCATAATTCATCGCCAACAGGGTGTGCAGCACCCGCTCCAGCGGCGGTAATTTGCGGGTCATGTCCTCTTCCAGAAAGTCCCAGAGAGTGATGAACACCTTGATCAGGATCAGTCCGGCCAACGCAACGGCAAACCAGCCATGCCATGTGGCCCAGCCAAGCATGAGAAAGACCACGCCGTAGATGAGTTCACGCGTAGAGTGCAGTGCAATTTCGGTGCGCACCGATGGTGTATTTGGGAAGATTCTCCGTGAATTCGTGATGCCAGAGATTGTCGAAGGCGCCCAGGACACCCTGCAGAACAAGCAGGCACAGAACCAATTCCATATCAGCTCTCCTCCTGTTTGAAGACGCCGTCCTGCTCGGCAATCAGCCCGAACAACGGGTGGGCTACGTGCATCGTGAACCGAAACCTGTCTGCGTCTTCATCCTTCTGGGTGACGTGCAAGGTCCCTAGGCTCAGAAGGCTAGGGAGTTTGAGCTTCCATTTACCGATTGTGAAAAAGAAATATTCCGACCTGAAGTGCAATGCATGGTCCTGTCCGAAGACTCTGAGCGTCATACCAGTGCCCGCACCAAAGCATTCCCCAGTAAGCACCCTTTTGCCATCGCAATGCTTCACAGTTCGGGCCACCTGCGGGCCCGCCATGCCAAAATCATATCGACGCTCCCAAACCACACCGCCTGCGGGATCCTGGTAGACGAGAACATCACAGGGCACATTGATACCAATGAGCCACGCCATCGGCGAGCCAATCAACCAGCTCGCATATGCCATCACCCGTCCCACTGGTGTGCAATTAACGAGGTCCATGGTTCCGCGATAGAGGCGGGTCTCTCCAGGGACAGGATCAGAAGCAAAACGGGTTCGGATTGCCGCTGCCAGATTGGACCAATCACGCTCGCCCAGAAGTTTTCGCAAATCCATCCCCTGGAGGACGGCTGGCTCTTTTGGAGGTTGGCGGAAAGACATCGCTTCCAGCACCCTGTCTATGGCATCCAGACTCAAACGTTTCCGTTTCGCCGGAATGACCATCCGGGTTTCAAAGCGTTCAATTACCCACATCGATACTTTCTTTTCATTATTTTTGAAATAATCGATCAAAAAATTTTACTTCTTCGCGAACTTGGCGATCTTCGCTCCCATCTTCATGAGTCGCACCAAAACAGGTTTCGGCAAACGGCTCACCTGCTCGTACCAGGTCGTCAGGGACTCCATGAAATTGAGCATCCGTTCCATCTTCTTGCGAACACTCTTGGGCATCTCACCTTCTTCACGGGCCTCAATTACCACGCGTCGCATCATGCTGAGGGTCGGGTCGATCTCCCGGCGCTTTCGGCCTTCGACAATGGTGAGCAGCACCTGCCATAAATCCGTTTTGGCTCTGAAATGATCCCTGCGCTCGCCCATAACATGGGTGAGTTCAATCAGCTCCCAGCTCAGCAATTCTTTCAGACTTGTAGAGACGTTGGATCTGGCGACCCCGAGAGTTTCAACGATCTCATCTGCTGTTAAAGGATTTTCAGAGAGATAGAGAAGTGCGTGAACCTGTGCGACCGATCGATTGACACCCCATCTGGAGCCCATTTCGCCCCAATGGAGAATGTAGCGTTCCATGGTTGAGGTAAGTTTCACTATTTTTAATTTCAGTTATTTCTGTCTGTACTGAAATATATGATAAAATGCAACTTTCGTCAAGTTGCTTGAAACGCCGTTGCTGCTATGGTTAAATCATCGCGATACAATCGATCTCGATCAGCATGTCCTTGTAGGCTAGGTACGCGAATGGGATGCCTGTGGAAACCGGACCGGGATCACGATAGTAGCCAGCCCGAATGCTGACATTCTTAAGCAGGTCTTCCTGACCCTTCTGACCGACATAAGCTGTGTTGATTTTCACCAGATGCTCAAAGTCGAGGCCAAACTCCTGAAGCACCTTTTGGATGTTTTTCATGGCCGTATGGGTTTGGGCTTTAATATTGCTGGGATCGATCACCACACCGTCCGGTGTGAGTGAAACCTGTCCTCCAAGGAAGACCAGATCTCCGACCTTGAGCCCGTGGCGATAAGGCAAATGAACCGGCCAGTCCCAATGTCCGGTTGGCCACACGCCTTCGCGGACGAGCCGCGATCCATCAACAGCCCGCATGGCGATGATGTCATACCTCACCATCAGCTCCGGGTCCGGCAGCCGCGTCAACGACAATCCTGTTGCAGCGGGCCCGGGCTCCTTGAAATGGTTTGCTCTGATGAGCGCAGACTCTTTCCATTCTTCCTGATCACCCGGTTCTACATTGAACACATTTGCCTTCACGGCATCATGCAGATCGGCACCCAGACCAAGGAGCAGGCGCTTCAGCTTATCGAGGACAGTGCTGCTCTGCTTCGACAGACTACCCGTCATCTGGACAGCGCCATTGATATCTTCTGCAGTCTGACCGCTGGTGAAAATCATCTCCCCGCAGCGCACGGCCTGGCTGAATGCAGTGGGCAGTTTGGAGCCGTCCGGAATCCATGATGCGGTGCGCCCGAGTTTCTCGCCATTTTGATCGCGCATGGCTATGCCTTCGATCTCGATCGTCAGCCCGTCAAAACAATTGGTCTCGATTGGAACAAGGGTCACGGCCGGGCCGGGCCGGGGTTGTTCCCCAAGAACAGAAGCCATGGTTTCAAGGATGATCTGTTCGTCAGGATTCTCGCCCAATATGTAAAACCCGGTCAGCTTCACGAGGTCTCCAGCGTCTGCATCCATGCCGCAAAGCACCTCAAGCAGGTCCTCCATCGCCATCCTCGTCTGGGTGACGATATCGTTGGGACATGTGACTTTGGCATTGGCATCAATGTCAGCCTGGCCGCCGATAAAGATCATTTCCCCGCACCTCAGCCCATGGCTGTGGTTCAGATCGATACCGATCGAAAGGTGATCTGCAGGGTGAAACCGTTTGCGGGGCAGCATGAGGCAAGCTCCTATTGATCAGGCAAGCGCGTCTTTGAGGCGATAATAAAGCATACCGAGAACGAGTGCCAGCGTGCGCAGCGGTCCGCCGGGGAAGGGTTGATGTTTGAACAGGGCCATCACATCAAATCGCTCAGCTTGTCCGGCAATGACTGCGGCCAGAAGCTTGCTACACATGCCCGAGAGTACAACACCCTAGCCGGAATATCCTTGCGCGTAATAGACAGAATTTCCGATGCATCCCACGTCGGGGCTCCGGTTCATGGTGATCCCAATATATCGCCCCAGGCATAGTCGATCTTGACGTCCGAGAGTTGAGGGAACACGCGCGTCATGGGCGGTCGCATAAATGCCTTGAGATCTTTCGGTTCCAATGTCGAATAGCTGCAGCGCCCGCCAAACAGCATCCGGTTGTCGGTTGATAGCCGGTAGTAATCCACGATGAAGTTGGTGTCCGAAACCGCTTCATCTCCGGCAATCAGGGCGCGCGCGATTCTCGCCGAGCGGTTCGGTGGCAAGAGTGCAAGAGTGAATGACCCGCAAGGCATGAGACGGCTATAGAGACGGCCAACCAGCTTACCCAGATAAGCGTTGCCGGCCACAACCATGAACTTTGCCGAAACTTTTTTGCCTGATGCTGTTTTCGCTGAAGGCGCTGCGCCCGTGTTCATTTCAACAGCGAGAGAATGTTCAAAGATCCGTGCATCAGCCTTGATCGCTGCCGCGGCAAGACCCAGGTAATAGTTCAAGGGGTGCATGTTACCCGGCGCGCGCCTCGCGTAGGCCACCAAAATAGCTGTTTGAGTCCAACCGCTCATCAAGACCCGCTTTGTCGAAAATCTCAAGACCGCTGGCCCCAAATCCTTCCAGATACTCTTTCTCTTCGCGCATTTCTTCAAGATCGCCAGCCCGGGGTGCGGCGTGCAGATAGTCCCACTTCAGGTCACAATCGATCTTATGGGTTTCAACTCGGTCGGCAATCAGGGAAATGGCCTCGTCGGATATGTCATATACTTTCTGGACTTCGCTGCGCCCGGCAACCTTTTCAATCTTCTCCATGCCGCAAGACACGCCCGTGCAGAGCTGTCCACCGTTGCGGCCAGATGCACCCCAGCCGACGGATTCTGCTTCCAGAACGATGACATCATATCCGCGCTCTGCCAGTTCGAGTGCCGCGGACAATCCTGTGCAACCAGCGCCCACAACACACACGTCGCAAGTGAGGTCGCCTTCAAGTTTTGGGTGCTCAGGCGCGGAATTTGCCGTGGCTCGATAATAGGAAAGCGAGTCAGATGGCCGGGTCATTTTGGTCCTCATACCAGTGCTCAATGAACACCCGATGTTCCCCTTCGCGCCCTCCGATTGAGATGGCGCGCCCTGGTTGATGAATGAGGGGGTTCCAGGCTTGGCAGCAGTGATCTGCGATGTCGTCGCAGGTCTTGAAAACGAGGGTCGAAAGCCAGGTGTCCCCGATGAACGGCCAGACGTTCTCGACCGGGTTCACCTCTGGTGCCCTTGGCGGCCGTGGGACGAGGGTGATATTGTCGGGGACAGCCCATTTGGGTGAGGTCTGCCCTCCCGCCCGATCAGGGATCAGGAGGGCGTGTGCCCCGGCCTCGACCTGTTGATCGATGAGCTTGAGAGGCTCAGCCATGGGGTGAGTGTCGCACCAGGGCATGCCCCGCCCGTCGCCGTTGGCCCTGGCAGGGCAGAGGGCGCCGAAGAGATAGGCCCCTTCGGTCCGCTGATCGTGCGGCGCGCGGGGCCGCGTCCCCCGCCGCGCCCAGCGTCGCGTGCGTTTGTTCTTCTGACCCATCCGGGCGTCGTCCTGAACCCAGCTCTCTATCGGCTTGCCGCCCCATTGGGTGCGGATGTGGTCGACGACGTCACAGACGTTTTGTTGAACGCCTCGATGGCCTCGTGGCCTCGTCGTCCTGTGCGGCGTGCTGCGGGCAGGCGGAGAGCTTGGCGACCCCCAGGGCGACCCCCATGGCGCGAAGGTCCCGTCCCGGCGTCTGACGACTGACCGGGACGCCCGGTTCCTCCTGCGCCCCCTGCGCCAGATCGACCCGCCGCCAGCGCCGTGCGGTGTTCGTCTGTCAGGATCGGCGTCTTTGCGGGCGCCTTGCGGGTCACCAAGGCCTCCGCGCCGCTGACCTTGAAGCGCAACACCCCGTCCCGGATCACCGCCAAGGCAAGAAGCTGCCGCGTCTGAGCCGCCTCTTCGCTCTTGCGCGCTGTGCGAGGCAGGTCATCGCCCAAAAAGTCCGATCTCAGTTGAACAGCTGCTCCCATGGAAAACCTCCCTTGTTTTCCATGGGAGCAGGCCGAACATCGATTGGGAACCCCCCTCGGAGAGCCTGAGCCAGTAAGCCGCAGTATAAGTGGGCATTTTCGTCCATTGGTGCCACTTTCGCAGAGCGCGAAAACTATTATCGCATAAAGGAATTGGAATGTCCGGTCCTGCCCGGGGACAAAAGGCCCCCCCATGACTTTCCAATTATTTCGCATGTGAATTTGTCTCGGTCGGGATTCACCGATACCGCGCGAACCCGTTGCCCAAAATGAGCCGAAGCTGGAAGAATTGAAACAAATTTTGCGTAGATTCAGACAGGTTGGCCTGAATCTGGCTTCAAACGGGACTGTTCCGGATAAAATAGCACAGTTTCCCGCCGTTTTGGCATTCAAGACCGGTTTCAAAAAAGTCTGGGCCTGGTCTGTCCAGTTCTGCTCCATCCTGAACCCCAACACCGACACGTTTGGTGTTCAGCATTCGTGGCGCCTACGCTGTCAGCGGTACGATCTTGATTTCCACTCGTCTGTTTTGGGCTTTTCCGGCAGCTGTGGAGTTTGGCGCGATCGGCTGTGTTTCACCTGCACCATGAGATTCAAGCCTGCGGCCATCAACCAGTTGCGATGTCAAATAACGGGAGACGGACGCCGAACGCGCCTGGGACAGTTGAAGGTTGTAGTCTTCCGAACCATCTGAATCCGTATGGCCGATCACATCGACAATCGACTGATTATATTCGTTCAGAACGATGGCAACCGAGTTGAGCACTTCGTGGAACTGGGGTTTGATTGCAAACTTGTTCACATCGAATGTGATGTTGCTCGGCATGTTCAGTATGATGTCATTGCCAACGCGCGTGACGCTCACGCCTGAATTCTGCAAGCGGTTGCGCAGGTCGGTTTCCTGCTTGTCCATATAGAGGCCAACACCGCCGCCGGCCAGCGCGCCGATTCCGGCACCGATCAAAGCGGCTTTGCGGCTACCGTTGATGATGCCTCCCGCGGCAGCGCCAACAATAGCCCCTGCGCCGGCACCGATTGCAGTGTTGCTGATTTTCTCTTCGCCCGTGAACGGGCTGGTCGAACACGCGCCAAGCAGCAGAGCTGCAGCTGCGGTGATTGCCAATGATCTCATGTCGAAACGTCCCTCATTACTCCACACATCCTGCGGGGCGTAGGCCTCCGAAATGTCAAAAGTGCGGCAGAGTTCAGGCTATATCAGGATATGCTTAATGGGCGTTAAACGCCTGATGTCCCTATTTGTGGATGATTGGTTTGAAGAGTCCGCGGATAACGATGCCGTCCGGTCCGTACTCTTCGAAAGCGCGGCCGCAGAGCGTCCAGCGTGCGGCCATGCAGCTGCCACCTATGTAAGCTGGATCGCATTTGAACGTTCCGTTCCACAACATCTCTGCAAACTCCCAGTCTGCTGTGTGGGCAGATTCCTTTTCCCTGCCCCACTTTACGGAGAAAATTGTGCCGAGATAGGAGCGCTCGTAACCACAATATTTGACACCAAAACGGACAAACTCGGCGCCAACCATGGCTTGCAAAGAAGAGACCTCTCGTGCATTCGCCGGCATCGAAAGGCATGAAAGGACGATGCAGGCAAGGAGTGCGCGCCGTTTCACCTTAGCCGGCATCCATAACCAGGCCAGCATAGCGGCGCTTTTCCGTATGGACACGCCTGCCCCCCTCGCTATCATCTTTTGCCGATGTGGCCATTGCCAACACGGAAAGATAGCCCTTCATACACTCAAGCCTTCCGGCATTCGGGCCACTCTGCAAAAATCGGTGGAACTTTGGAAGATTGTAACAAGGCACCCACATCAGGAGATGGTGCTCAACGTGATAGTTCACCCAATAGGGTGCCAGAAATGCACGCTCCAGTGGATTGGCAATGGTGGTGCGAGCGTTTCGGAAGGGATCATTGTCGTCGGGCACCATCGCATGCTCGGCGATGTTCCGGATTCGCAGAACCAGCTGATAAACCGTCAGCAAGGGCAACAGCCACAGTGCGGGATAAAGATACCAATGGCCCACCAGCGCCAGCATGGCAAACAGAATGGAGTTCGTCACGACCGCGCCGCCTAGCTTGCTCCAGAAATGTTTCAAATGACTGACGAATGACAAGCTGGCATCGCCCCAACTCCCTCGGAGTTGCGCCATTCTCTGCTGGAAGCCCGTCTGACCCGATAGGTCTCGCAGGACTTTTCGATAGAAACTTTTGCGCGTCACAGAAAACGGCGCCGACAGGACAAGATCGGGATCATCTGGTTGCTGGGCGTGCGTGTGGTGCTTCAGGTGGTATTTGCGATAGGTAATTGTATCCGTGAACGTGGGGAAAGCGCAGAACCATTGCGATAAATGCATATTCCAGTTCTTGTTTTTCAAGAGCAGATCATGCGCGCCATCGTGCATTAGGATCGACAACCCAAGTTGCCGCGCACCGATTATCGCGGCTGCCAAAAGAAAGGTCAGCGGAGTCGGCCACCAGACGAACAGAGCCATCGCCGCAGTGATAACGACCCAGGCGTAGACGATCAGCGCGATGCCCTTCCAGTCCGAGCGCCTGCGAATTATCTCCAGTTGCTCAGCAGTAACAAGCTCACGCGCACTCACTCGGGGCGCCAAAGCAGATATTGTTGGTGCATCAACCATACGTCAATCTACACCACGCGAAGGGTGCAGTGAACCTACTTCATGGCATAACGTGACTGGTACGGGCCGCGGCCTTTCAGTTCGCTGTCCGTGTTGGTGCGCTCCCTGTAGAGGACGTAGATGCCGCTGGCCGCGATCATGGCTGCCCCGATCAACGTATAGACGTCAGGCACCGTTCCGAAGAAGAGCAGGCTCAGAAGAATGGCCCAGATCATGACCGTATATTCGAACGGAGCGATCTTGTTGGCTTCGGCGACACGGTAAGCCTGGGTAAGCAGCACAAACCCCATGGCGGCAATAACCCCGGTGGTGACCATCATCGCCAATTCAAGCCAGCTTGGCATCGACCAGGCACGGAGAAGAAAATCCATTGGACCACCACTTCCGTCCGACATGGCACCGTCGCCCAGCACCAAGGCCATCGCCCCGCCAAAGTAAACAAACGCGATCCCGGTATAGAAAGACATGACCGAGGCACTGTCCGTTGCGCCCATGCAGCGGCCCAGCAACTGCGCAAAACCATAACCCAGCGCCGCAATAATCGGCAAAAGCGCCGCTGCATCCAGGCCGCCACCGCCAGGCCGGAGGATGACCAACACACCGCAGAATCCGGCCAGAACTCCCAACCACCTGCGCCAGCCCACCTGCTCACCCAGCATAGGAATGGACAAGGCTGTGATGATGAGGGGGGCCGTAAAGAACAGGGCGACAGCCATGGTCAGCGGGAGCGCTGCCAGTGACAGATAGAAGGCCATGTAGGAAATGAACATGGCTAGTGATCTAATGAAATGAAACCAGGGGCGCTTCACCGATAATGTCCGGAACCCGGAATCGTAATGTACATAGAGAAAGATGAGCGGCGCTGCAATCAGACCGCGGATAAAAACCAGCTCATAGACCGGGAAAGTGGAGCTCAGGAGTTTGACGATGATGTCCTGAAACGAAAACACAAACAGGCCGGCACACAAATAGGTGACGCCTTTTACGGTATCACTCGCCGCCACCGGTACAGAAACAGCCGGGCTCGATCCCTTCGCCATGACCATCTCCAAATCATCGATGAAAGCATACTCGCTTTTGATGTGAGCGTGTTTTGATTTGGGGGCTGCGTCTGTCTTGATTGCGACTTTAACCATGTCGCTTTTAGGCAAAATAACCCCTGAGTTGAGAAGGACTCAACTTAGGGGCAAAGGCATCAATTTAGCGGAGAACTACCAGTCAAATTCCCGGTCAATTCCGGCGAGCTTCACGCCTGTAAACGCGGAAGCTTCCAGAGAAAGGGCGCGGAGGTCTTCCTCTTCAAGATTGTGCACGGTAGACTTGCCGCAGGACTTGGCGAGCAGGGTCACTTCCATGGTCATGGCCGTGAGATAGCGTGCCACGCGTTCAGCTCCCGCGGCCACGTCCATGCGTTCTTCCAGCTTCTCGTCCTGGGTCGCGATGCCTACCGGACACAGCCCGGTGTGACAGTGGTGACAGGCGCCGGGCGATGTGCCAAGCGCAGCATAGTCGTCATGGTAGCGCGGCGAGTTACAACCCAGGGCCATCATGGCGGCATTGCCGATCATTACGGCGTCGGCGCCAAGCGCCAAGCACTTGGCGGCGTCAACGCCGGACCGTATACCACCGGCTGCAACCAGCGAAACCTTGCCGGACATTCCGCATTCGTCGAGCGCCTCTCGCGCCGCACGGATAGCAGACATCGTCGGGATGCCTGTATGATTCAGCAGCAGTTCGGGAGATGCACCCGTTCCGCCTTCGGCACCATCCACGACCACGATGTCAGCCCCTGCCTTGGCAGCAATGGCCACATCATAGCGCGGACGTGTGGCCCCCATTTTGACGATGATCGGCACCTTGTAATCTGTTGCGAGCCGGAGTTCCTCGACCTTCACCTGCATGTCGTCTGCACCGAGGAAATCGGGATGACGCACCGTTGAGCGCTGGTCCACACCGAGAGGCAGGGAACGCATCTTGGCGACACGCTCAGAGACCTTCATGCCGAGTAACAAACCGCCCGTCCCCGGTTTAGCGCCCTGGCCAACGGCGATTTCGATCGCATCGGCCCGGCGCAAATGATCCAGATCCAACATATAACGGGATGGGGTCATCTGATAGACGAGTTTGTTCGAAGCCTCACGCTCATCCTCCAGCATACCGCCTTCACCGGTGCAGGTCATGGAGCCAACCTTGGAAGCACCATAACCCAGTGCCGCTTTGGCACTCGCCGAGAGTGCGCCGAAGGACATGGAACCGATATAAATCGGGATGTCGAGTTCGAGCGGATTTTCCACGAGGCCGGAGCCGCCGCCCAGCACAGTCTTGCTGCTACAGCTCTCACGATAACCTTCGAGCGGCAATCTGGTCATCGTGGCCGGTACGAAGGTCAGATCATCAAACGTGGGCATGCTCTTGTTGAAGGTATTGTAGCCACGCACCTGATAGCGACCGAGCTGTGCCAAGGCATGTACTTCCGAAATCGCTTCGGGCGTCCAGCGGACCGAGCCGCCTTCCGCGTACGATGAAGGCACACCGGCAGGCTGGCCATCAACGGCGCCATCCTTGAAGGCAACCGCCTCCTCTGTCGGCATTTCAAAGGGGTAAGAGTAGCCGGAATTTATATCATCAGCCATGCGTTCGCATCCCTGCTTTCGAAGTGCCACAGCTTTTCGCCGGATACGATTTTCTGCCAGTCCCGCACTGCATCGTTGATACCACGGCCGCGGAGCAGTTCTTCAATGTCTGCAACTTCTTCAGGTTTCGGCTCGATGGCCTTGCTGTCGACGCCAAGAGACTTGATCGTTCCGGCCACCCAGACCTCACCGCCCCAAAGGCTGTCTGCTGCCGCATCGTCCGCGCCGCCCAGCGAGATAATCCGCCCGGCATGAGCCATGAAGCCGGACATGTATCCGATCTTGCCTTCCACGATGATGTCTCCGCCTTTCATGGCAACGCCGCAGCGCGGACCGCAGTCGCCCTTCACATGCACCACGCCGCCAAGCATGGAGGCGCCACAGGACATGCCCGCATATCCACCGACCGTAATGTCGCCCTCGGCCATGGCTTCGCCGACCCCCCAGCCAGCATTGCGTTCCACCGTGATGGTCGCACCATTGTTCAGGCCGCCACAGTAATAACCAACGCTGCCTTCAAAATGGATGCTCGAGTTGGCCGGCAGGGCCACACCGAGATTGTGTTTTGAGCGGGTGTCCTTGACCACGATGTGGCTTCCGGCTTCGGCAGCCGCCTGGATCTCGCGATGAACCTCACGAATGTGCCGGTCGCCAACAGTGATGACGGTATCGCTCATGCGGCCGCCCTCACTTCTTCCACCATCCATTTGTTCATGAGGCTGGGGCCGTCATAATTGATGATGTCCACTTCGCCCGGATAGATCTTGCGCACGGCCTGTTCTTCCGTTGCAGCCGCCAATTCGCCACCCTGCTCAACGGTGACCAAAGGCTTCATGGCAAACTTGTCCTTGGCAAAGCCCATGCTTTCCGTGTTGGAGATCAGATAGGTGAAAACGCCGTCGATGGACGTGATCGACTTCTTCAAGGCCTGTTCCTGGGTGAGACCCTTGCTCATCTGATCGGAGATCCAGACCGCGATCAATTCGGAGTCGTTGCCTGTCATGAAGCGGTATCCGGCACGTTCCAGCTTGTCGCGCCAGGTGAAATAGTCGGTAATCTGGCCATTGTGGACGATGGCCACATCCGCAAACGGGCGGGCCCAGAAGGGGTGGCTCGCGGTTGGCGAGACATCGGACTCCGTGGCCAGGCGGGCGTGACCCAGACCATGGGTGCCGATCATGTTGCGAACGCCGTGCTTCTGCGCCACGTCTTCAGCGCCGCCAAGGTCCTTGATGATTTCCAGGGACCGCCCGACAGATTGAACCTCGAAATGTTCCGAGATCGTATCAGTATGCTTGGTCCAGCGCCCAAGGTCCTTGGGGTCCTTGATGGTCATGCGAACAGACACATGCTTTGTTTCCGAATCATCGTAGGTCGGATCCGCTAGGAAATCCGATCCATGTTCACGCAGGATCTCTAGAAAACTCTCCAGATCTTTCGACAGGTTCGCCCGGTCCGCCCCCATGACACGCACGATGAAACCTTCATCAACGGGGGGACTGTAAACCGCAAATCCGGTTGAATCGGCACCACGGTGCCGTTGGGCTTCCATAAGATCCACGAGGTCCGCACCAACGTTCCCGGTGCTGCTCAAAATTCGTCCTGCTATGCCACACATCGGCTCATGCAGCTCCTTTTGTATACTGTATACAATAGATCATATCACATTACTCTCAGGCCATCTCAAGCTCAAGCGCCGAAATAGGTCTGCTTGATGCTATCGTCGTTCTTCAATTCGTTCGCAGAGCCACTCAGCCGAATTTCTCCTGTTTCCAACACATGGATTTCTTCCGCCAGGCTCATGGCGAAGTTTATGTTCTGCTCGGTGATGATGATTGTCAGCCCTGTTTCTTCATTAAGCTTGCGCAGAGCCGCCGCGATATCGAGGCAGACTTTTGGGGCAAGCCCGATGGTTGGTTCATCAACGAGCAGCAGCTTTGGACTGGTCATCAGGGCACGGCCCAGTGATACCATCTGGCGTTCACCGCCGGACTGCGTGGCTGTCTCCTGGGACTGACGTTGCTCCAGCACGGGGAACAGGTCGAAGATCAAACGCAGATTCTCATCGATCCTGTCCCGTGACGTGTAGGCACCAACAAGCAGGTTGTCCTTCACACCCATGAAGGGGAACAGGTTGCCCCGCTCGGGCGCATAGCCAATGCCCGCATTTACATTCTGTGCCGGGGTCTGGTTGCTGATGTCTTTGCCATCAAACATCACTTTGCCGGTTGTGGATGTGATGCCCATGATCGAATCCAGCAGGGTAGACTTCCCAGCGCCATTCGGACCAATGATGCCAACGATCTTGCCGGGCTCGATGTTCAACGACACCCCATGCAGCGAGCGGGCCTTGCCGTAAAAGGTTTTGAGATTTGAAACTTCCAGAAGGGCCATGTCGCGCTACGTACCGAGGTACGCTTCCTGAACTTTTTCATCGCCGATCACTTCATCGAACGTCCCTTCCGACAAGAGCGCACCGAATGACATGGCCACTACCCGGTCAACTAGGGGTGCAAGAGAACGAAGGTCATGGCTCACGATGATGTAGGTCAAGCCTTCCTTCCGCTTCTCAAGCAGCAGTTCGGTGATCTGTCCAATCTCGCCAAAGGTCAGTCCAGCGAACATTTCATCCAGAAGCAGGAGTTTTGGCTTGGCAGCCAGTGTCCGCGCCAGCTCCAGCCGTCGCAGATCACCCATCGAAAGTTCATCCGGATATTTCGCAAACTCAGCTTCTCCAAAACCGACGGATTCTGCGATCGCAAGTTCTGCATCGGGATCAGCGGACTGCACGATTATCTCTCCCAGATTGTCCGGAGTCATGCCAACCCGGATATTGTCCTGCACAGGCATCTCGTGGAACGGCTTCGGCACCTGATAGGTCCGTACGATTCCCTGTTTCACCCGTTTGTGCGTTGGCAGGCCTTTGATGCTTTCGCCGCGATAGATGATGTCACCAGAGGTCTGTTTGAGCTCCGCCATGATGAGATTGAAGGTGGTAGTCTTGCCGGCACCGTTCGGGCCGATCAGTCCAAGCGATTCTCCCTCATCCACATGGTAGGACAGGTTGTTCACTGCCGTGAGGCCGCCAAAGCTCTTGGTGACATTGCGGAGTTCCAGAAGCGCGCTCATGCTTCCTTCATCCCCACAACAGCGCCGTAGATCCGTTCGATTATGTGGTAAATGCCTTTCGGCTCCAGCACATAAAGCACCAACGCGATGATGCCATAGATGAAATAGCGTTCAGAGCCCGGGATCCAGGGCCGCAGGTATTCCAAAAGAAATGTCAGGAAGAAGGCTCCCATGATCGGACCGATGATGGTCGACGCGCCGCCGAGCAAGGCGGCAATCAGAATCGTGAAGAGAAAATTGATGTCGAAGATGGCTCGGGGTGCGATGGAGCCGAGATAATGGACATACAAGGTCCCTCCGACCCCGGCGACGAACGCGCTGATCATGAACGCGAAAAGTTTCAACTTGGTTGTGTTGAGCCCCGAGCTCTTGACCGCGTCTTCGTCCATACCGATGGCGCTGAGCGCTGTGCCAAGCCGGGTCCGAACCAGCAGCCAAAGGCAAATTGCGATCACAAACATGACAGCTGACGAAAGGTAGTAGTTCGGCAGCGCGCCAGTCAGAACGGTCGGCAGACCAGAAAGCCCACGTGTTCCGCCGGTGATGTCCGGACGGAGAACCTGGGTAAGCTGGTACATCAGCTCCATGAAAGCGAGCGTGACGAGGGCGAAATAAGTTCCGCGAATCCTTAGCGCGGGAAGGAAGAAAAGGGCACCTCCAACCATGGTCGCGAGAATGCCAGCCGGGATGCTCAGATAGAGCGGCGTCTCAAGATGATAGGTGAGCATGGCCGATGTATAGGCCGCAATGCCTATCAGGAACGGATGGCCAAAGCTTATGTAGCCTGTGCGCCCCGACAGCATGTCCCAGCTCATGGCGAACATAGCAACGAAATTGGCAAAGATGAAGATGCGCAATGTGCCGGTCGTCACAAAATTCGGCAGCACAAAAAGGAAGACTGCGAACAGTGCCCAGCCGATCAGGAACTTCCGGGTTTGAGGGTCACTCAGCATCTAGAGCTCCTCCTTCCCGAACAAGCCTCTCGGCAGGAAAATCAGCACAATGATGATAAGGGCCATGGTGAAGACCCCGCGAAGTTCCGCCGCCAGCAGTGAGGTTGTGATGGTCTCCATGAAGCCGATGATGTGCGCGACAACAAGGCTGCCGAGGATTGAACCGATGCCGCCAATCACCACCACGGCCACCGCAATGATTAAGGGGCCGACCCACATGGAAGGATCGATCTGTGTGTAAGTGGCAAAGAACACGCCGGCAACAGCACCAAGCCCACCTGAAAGGGCCCAGGTGATCATCGAAATCCGACGTGGGTCGATGCCGGACACCATCGCGCCCTTTCGGTCCATTGAGACTGCCAGAATGGCGCGCCCCAAATGGGTCTTGTGCACAAACCACATCAACCCGCCGAGAATGAACCAACTGGCAACGGTGGCGATGAGGATATTATATGTAATCGCCACGCCTTCAATGCGCCAGACACCATTGACCAGCGGCCACATGGTTCGCGATGCGGCGCCATAGATCATGACGATCAGGGCCTGCATGACGACTGCGAGAATAAGTGTTGAGATTTCAACAGCGACCGGGTTGTTTTCCAGTCGCTTGACAAGAAACTGATATGTGGCGACTGCGAAGAGCACCCCGGCAGCCACGGCCATGATGAAACCAACAGGCTTCGGCAGATGCCAGATCTGAACGGTTTGGTAATAGGTATACCCGCCCAGCATGATGTAGATGCCATACGACAGGTTGAGCACCCTGCCCACAGAGAAGATCATGGTGAAGCCAACGGCGATCAACGCGTAAAGACCGCTGAGGAGTAAGCCCTGGATAATGATCTGGCTCATTGAAAGGAATGCCGCCATGTTTCGAGACGAGGCACCCGTGCCTTTCCTCAGCATGAGGACTGGACGTGTTAGATAGGCGGCCCGGGTTTCTTCCGGACCGCCTTGGTGCGAGCACCTATTTCTTGACCCAGCTCGGAACCGTGAATTTGCCTGTGGCAAATTTCGGCGGATAGACCACGGCACTGGTGCCGTCTTCGTACCACTGGATCACAACCATTGACGGGGCGCCATCATCGAACGGCGGCGTGATGTCAAACTTGATATTGTGGGTGTATTCCCGCTTGGTGCGTGGCTCGATTTCGCCTGGCTTCCAGAAGCCATAGCGCAGCCACATCTTGCCATCTTTTTTGATGATGACATCTTCGTTTTCCATAGCCTTGACCCAGCCATCGAGCGGCTTGAAACCGCCGGCCTTTGTTGCAGCAGTCATGGCCTGCTTCAGACCATGATAAGCGTTGAAGCCGTTGAAGTGCGGGAAGGTTGGACGGCTGGAACCATACTTGGCCTTGTATTTACCAACAAAGGCCTTGGACGTATCGTCCAGCGCGAAACCGACCGAAGGAACGGGGCTTAGCGAGGAGACGCCGCCACCGGCACCGCCGGTGTCATCCCAGTACTCGTGGCCGAGCGTACCGACGTTCACACCTGTCATCGCCATGGGGACCTGAAGTTTCACATATTGTGATGCAACAACCTGACCCTTAACCGACGAAATGGAGTAGATGAAATCAGCACCGGACTTTTCCGCTTTGGAGAAGATTGGGGCAAAGTCGACCGTGTTCACATCATAGACAATGGTGTCGACCACTTCGATGCCGGCAGCAGGAGCCAGCGCATCTTTTACCAGACCGTGAATGGCGCCGCCAAAGGCTGTGTCTTCCTGGAGGATGACCACCTTCTTCCAGCCCATTTCCTTGGCGAGAACGTCCTTGCCGAAGTCGATGTACAGAGTGGCTAGAGCTTCGTCAGAGGCCACGTTCATGAAGTACATCTTGTACTTGTCGTATTCCTTCACGACCTTATCGATAATGCCGATGTAGGAGGTCCAGGTGTCCAGCGTCGGGATCTTGTACTCGACCATGCGCGGCAACCAGCCGAGGGACACATCGTCAATGCTGCCGGATATGATGAAGTCGGCTTTGGCGGTTTCTGCCAGATATTCATAGGCCTTGATGCCTTCGGTGACATCTTCGCGCGTGTCAGCTTTAACAAGCTTGATCTGGTTGCCCATCACGCCGCCGGCTGCGTTAAGCTCTTCAATCGCAATTTCAGCACCGCGTAACGTGCTCTTACCCGTGTCAGATGCGAAAGAGCCAATAAAGCCAACGACAATTTCATCAGCGGCCTTCACAGGCGTTGTGATTATGGATGCCACCATCACCGCGACAGCGGCAAGTGTGGACGCAATCATTTGATAGAGTTTCATGGAACCTCCCATTCCTTGCGTTGTTGGGACCGTCGGCACATTCGCCCAGAAATTATTGTATTCAGTATACAGTCCAAGGTTCAAATTAACCATGCGCATCAGATGGAGTCAATGCAGCTCATGGCTGATTGCTGCTCGACTGGAGCGCTTTTCCGGTATTAGTCTTCCCGTCTATTCTCTCAGCTCCTAATCAGCAGGAACCATGATCTGATGCGCGCAAGCTTTGGTGAGTCCTTACCCCGTCTGGAAGACAAACGTTTTCTGATCGGACGTGGTTGCTATCTGGATGATGTCCAGATTGCCCGCTGCTGCACGGGCGTTTCCTTGCGTTCGCCGCATCCGCACGTCGATATCAAATCAATCGACACGGCTGATGTGCTTGCAGTGATCACCGGGGCCGATATTGAGGCCGCTGGACTGGGCAAAATCCAAATCGTGGCGTCGCTTAACAACTGGGACAGCAACCCTCAAGCCCAGCCACCTCGCCCTCTCCTTGCTACTGACCGTACCCGGTTCACGGGGGAAGCGGTGGCGCTGGTGGTTGCTGAAGCCGTGTTTGTGGATTACGAGCCACTGTATGCTTGCACAACCATGACCGCTGCTGCAGCACAGGATGCAACGCAGATCTGGTCCGAAGCTCTTGGCAATGTCTGTCTGGACTGGGAAATCGGTGATGAGCCAGGGACGGCACAGGCATTTGAGAATGCCGATCATATTGTGGAGCTTGCCCTTGCCAGCAATCGGGTGACCCCAACCCCAATGGAACCGCGCGGGTGTATTGGGCAGTTTGATCGAGGTCACGCGGCATACACGCTGCATGTGTCGTCACAGGGCCCACATGATCTGCAACAACAGATGGCCAAGGAAGTTTTGAAAATCCCAGCAGATTCATTGCGCGTGATCACGCCGGATGTTGGCGGAGGCTTCGGCGGTAAAGTCTTCTTGTATCCGGAGTATGGCGCCATTCTCTGGGCGGCCAAATTTACAGGACGGCCTGTGAAATGGGTGGCTACCCGGACCGAATCCCTTCTATCAGACGTTCATGCTCGCGAACAGACCAATCAGGTCGCTTTGGCGCTTGATAGGGGCGGAAACTTCCTGGCGCTCCGCGTCACGACAGATGCGAACATGGGGCCCTATGTCCGCCTCCGGCTCGTTCACCCCCACATCCGGCAATACGGTCATCACAGGGCTCTACAGGTTCCCGCATGTTCATTGCGCCGTCCGCTGCCTGTTCACCAACACTGTGCCTTTGGATGCCTATCGCGGCGCCGGCAAACCGGAAGCGAATTTTGTGGCTGAACGGTTGATAGACGAAGCGGCCCGCCAGCTCGGTCTTCCTCCGGAAGAGCTGCGCCGCCGAAATTTGATTGCGGAAGACGAACTGCCTCACACCGGCGCGCTTGGATACACGCTCGACAGCGGGCGGTTCGAAGAGAGCCTTGCCGTTACAATAGATGCTGCTGACCTGGCAGGGTTTCCTGCCCGGCGGAAGAAGTCTCTGAAGGCAGGCAAACACCGGGGCGCTATGGCGTGACCGGTTATTTCGAGAACACCATGGGCTCACTTGGAGAACTAGCCCGCGTACGCCTCAACGCTGAAGGCAAGTTTCAGGTCTTTGTCGGCACGCAATCGAACGGACAAGGCCACGAGACCACATTCCCGCAAATCGTCGCTATCCGGTTCGACTTTTCACCTGAAGATGTGCGCGTGATTCAGGAGGACACTCAATCTGTCACAAGGGGACATGGTACCGTTGGCTCACGCGCGCTGATCCTGAGGAGGGGCTGCGTCGTCGAATGATGCCGATAAGGTCCTGGACAAGGCCCGGCAGATTGACGGTCACCTGCTCGAGGCATCAGCTTCAGATCTGGGAATCGAAGAGGGCCGCTTCACTGTCCACGGCACCGATCTCTCCATCACTTTGGCTGAAGTGGCTGCAGCCGCTCACGACCCGGCGCAATTGCCCGAAGAAATGGAAGTGGATCCGGAAACCGGAAGGACGGAGACCGTGCGCTATACGACCTGCAATGATGTGGGCAACATCATCAATCCGGCTATTGTTCTGGGGCAGAGCCATGGTGGCACGGCGCAGGGGTTGGGTCAGGCGTTACTGGAGGAGTGTGTCTACGACGATTACGGACAATTGATCTCCGGCTCGTTCATGGATTACACCATGCTGCGCGCGGCTGACATTCCGGAGTTTGATTGCCATTTCAACAATGTGCCCTGCACCACCAATCCTATGAGGGCAAAGGGCGCAGGCGAGGCTGGAGCCGCCCCCGCCGCCCTAATCAATGCCATCATTGATGCGCTTTGGGACGACGGGGTTCAGGACATCAAGATGCCGGCCACGCCCTTGCGCGTATGGCAAGCTATTCAGGATGCGGCCTCAGTCCGGGAGGCCTGACGCTTCATGAGCGGCACAACGAACAAGGCGAGAAACGCGAGATTATAAAGCGCGTTGATTGGCGCGTCGGCTGCAATTGATCCCAGAGAATCCACAACAACCAGCTGCCTGCGCTCCACAGGATGATTGATTTCGCCAGTTCCGGTTCCTTGACCAGGATCCATATGGTGACCTGGTAAAGCATAATGCCCCAACCGGTCAGCACGCTACCGCAAATGGCACACAAAACCGGGTTTCGGCCCCGCTCAGACTCTGAGCTCTATCAAACGGCCAAAACGCCAGATCAATGAATTGGGTCATCGGCCAGGCTAGCGACGGGACAGCGGCAAGCGCGATTGCGATCCCAAAGATAACGAGGAAAATTGAAGCCCATTTGAGGATCGAGATTGTGAGTTGGTCAGACATGTTCTGCACTCCGATTGAGTTCAAGCTGGTGGCAAAATGCAAAACGGCATTGCTGGAAATAATTACCTTTGAGGTAAGTGCCTAGCAACATGGCACGCTATCTATGCCGCAAGGAAAATCGTCAGTGCATGAGCAGCGGAATGGAAACTGAATTTGGAACCACACTGAAGGATTGGCGCGGCTAACGGCGCATAAACCAACTGGATCTGGGGCTCTCTTCGAATGTATCCGCCCGGCATATCCCATACCTTGAGACCGGGCGCGCAAAGCCCAGCCGGTCCATGGTTCTGCAATTGTGCGAAACGCTTGAGGTGCCGCGCGCAGCCCGGAATTCAATTCTCAACGCGGCTGGCTTTGCGCTGGCCTACAAACGCCGGCATCTGAACGAGAGCGATATGGCCTTCGTCCGCGAGGCTGTTAACTGGACGCTGCAGCGGCACAATCCCTTCCCGGCCATGGCGCTGGACCGGCCCTGGACATAGTGAAGGCAAATCAGTCCGCCACGTTTCTGCTGTCAGGTGCTGGATTGGCCGAAGGCGACAGTTTCCTGGAGGCCATGACGCAAGGGAACATGATGGCCAACGTACTGGACAACTGGGTTGAAGTCGCCCAGCACATGGTCGTCCGTCTGCGCACGGAGAGCGCCTTTCTCGGCGGAGACGAATGTCTCGACGATGCCGCACAGAAACTGGCAGCGACAGTGGCATCCGAACCAGCTGCAATCGATGGGTCCTTACCGGCGGTTATCCCTGCGCATTACCGGGCTGGCGATATGGTGTTTTCCTTTTTCTCCACACTCGCGCAATTTGGTTCGGCTGAAGACATTGCCCTGTCGGAATTGAAAACGAAATGATGTTTCCAGCTGATCAAGCCACAAAGGATGCCTTGTTGAATATGGGTTGAGGTGAGAAGGCTCAGCCTTCAGGAAACGTTTGCCGGTGTCCTCTATTTCAGCCGGAAGGGATATTCCCGTTTTCATCGTGGATCACGGCGTCCACTTCGATCTCAACCATCATGCCCGGCGTTGTTAGGCCGGCCACAACACCACTCGTTACCGGTTCAATGCCCGCAAAGACTTCCCCGTGCGCCTTGATGTAACCGCCGCCAGCCGAATTGTCAGAGAAGAAAACACGGGTGCGCACTACATGGCGCATTTCAGCACCGACGTCCTTCAGTGCTTCCTCAATCCGTTGGAAGACGTAAAGAGTCTGTGCATAGGCATCGCCGGGCGCGTGGAGCTTGCCACTCGGCTCGACTGCTGTCGTCCCGGCAATATAGACAAACGAACCAACGCGCTTGGCCCGCGAATAGGCACCGATTTTTTCAAACCGGCCGCCACCTGACGCTGTGATCACAACCATGTATACTGTATACACTAGACAACAAGGGTTGGAAACGTATGTTCAAACGCAGGCCCGATGTGCAGCCCCGGTTGGCCGATGATGTCTACGAGCAGATCCTGTCTGCCATCGTCAACGGCGAAATTGCGCCCGGCGACCGGCTTATTCAGGAAAAGATCGCAGCTGAAATCAACATCAGCCGCACCCCGGTTCGCGAAGCTCTGTTGCGGCTGGAACAGGAAGGCATACTTGAGCTTTTCGGGCGAAAAGGTTTTGCAATACGTGAAATATCGATCAATGAGGTTCGCGACCTCTACGGTGCCCGGGAAGCCATTGAGGGTTATGGGGCCTGGTGGGTGGCTGCAAACCGGACGCCGGAGCTATTGGCTGTAATCGAGGAGAAAGTAGCTGCTGAACGCGCGCTGAAAGTACGTGACATCGAAGCTGAATTCCATCTCAACCGGGACATTCATCGCACAATCGTTGCCCAGACCGACAACAAGGCCTTGCTCGACATGTTCGACAGCATCTGGGGTAAAGGGATCTCGCTCTGGCTGTTTGCGGCGACCCGCGCCAACCAGGAACCCCCGGATCTGGCTGTGCATCAACAGTTGCTGGAATTGATCAGCATAGGCACACCTGAAGAAGCCCAAGCGGCCATGATCGCACACGTCCGCGAAGGACTATCGCGCAATATCAAAGGATTATAAGAATAGGGTTTTTAAAACCCGGTTTCGACAACCCAAATTTGCTGTCAAGAGCCTTTGTGGTGCGACATGCCATCGTAATCAGCAAAGCGGTCTGCCAGAAAGGTGTATTTTTGGCGCATTTCAGCCAAGTGCTGCAGATCGATATCGAAAAATTTAAAGGCTTCATCTGCGGCCGGAAAATTCACAGGCGGATGCTCGCGATCAACCCACGGGCCACAAAAGACGGAATCCCCAAATAACTCGCCAGCACGATTGAGACTGAGCACATAGATCTGGTTCTCGATCGCACGTGCGGTAACGAACGCGTGCCAGCTGTCGAAGGATTCGTCCCGACCATAGGCTCCACAATGCAGGAGCAGTTGCACACCATGTTTCACCACAAGCGTACGGCTCAGTTCAGGGAAGCGGATGTCGTAACAAATAATCGGCGCAATCTGTACGCCACCGCACTCGAATGTGAAAAGATGGTTGCCGGGGGAAAAGAACTCTTTTTCTTCTGGAAAACCGAATTGGGCCGCATGAAGCTTGTCGAAATGCCCGATTATCTCGCCGTCAGAGCCAACGGCAACGTGGGATATATGCACTGCATCTGAAGATCGGCGTGCAATGCCAAAGACGATGGTCAAATTCTGTTCGACAGCCAGTTCGCGAAACACTCGATAAGTCGCTCCGTCCACTGGTTCTGCCAGAACATCAAGCTGCTCAAAAGCGGCCCGGCTATAGGCAATGCTGGAAAGTTCCGGCAGGACCACCAGATCGGCAGAGCCGGATTTGAGCTGTTCACGGATACGCCCTGCGACCGAGTTCACATGGGCATCGCGGTCTTGAGCGGTTTTCATCTCTGGGATTGCGATTTGTCCGGCAAGAACGCGTAAATCTGGGGACATCTGAGCTAATCTCTCAACTCTGAGCATTTGGTGGTTTTGAAAACCGGTTCTTAAGAAACCTGTAGCACACTCAGCTCTCAGTCCAGCACTCGGGAAATCCCACATGTTTACAACCAGCGACGCCGCCGACTTGATTGGCGTAAGGTACGAGACCATCCGCAACTGGCTGAAAAAGGGACTTCTGGAATATGGATCGCAGGCGACGGATAGAAAATGGCGCAACTATTCCACCAGCGATCTTTGCAGGTTGCAACTCACCAAACTGGCTTTGAACGTCGGGATAGCATTAGAGACAATTATCGATGCGGGCAACGATGAAGAGCTGATTGGTATCTTTGAGGCTTTGTCTGCTGACAGCAGCGCATTTGGCCGAACCTCAATCCTGATCTGGTCTACGTTGCCGGAAGCCCAATTCATGATTGTTGCCGAAAGAGCTGTCTCGCAAGAACTGGCGCGTAACCGGGCGCCTGTGACGGTTATAGATCTCGTCCACATCCACCAGACCATCACAGACGAACTGGCAAGCCTTAAGCGTGCTGCATGAGGAGCCCGCTCGACCTGCTTGACAGGATCGTTCAAACCTTGTCTGGGAATAGGTAACTTGAAACCACTCGAAAGTTTTCCAATTCATGAGTTTCCAACCCGCAAGCGACATACTGACTCCCTACACGGTGCTCGATCTGACACGCGTCCGCGCCGGGCCCACATGCGCCCGTCAACTTGCAGATTGGGGAGCCAACGTAATCAAGATCGAACAGCCTTCTATCGATGCAGCAGGTTCCGGCGGCATGGGTGGACCACGTGCCGGCTCAGATTTTCAGAACCTGCACCGCAACAAACGGGCAATGACGCTTAATTTGAAGCATCCGGACGGGGTGGAAATTTTCAAAACATTGGCGGCCAAGGCAGACGTCGTGGTCGAGAACTACCGCCCGGATGTAAAGCACCGGCTCCGGATTGATTATGAAACGCTGAAACCGCTCAATCCCGGATTGATCTATGCTTCAATCTCCGGCTTTGGGCAGGACGGGCCCTTGAGCCACCGGCCGGGTTTCGACCAGATCCTCCAGGGCATGGGTGGTCTCATGTCAATTACAGGCGAGCCTGGGCGTGGCCCCATGCGGGTTGGCATCCCGGTTGCTGACTTGTGCGCTGGTCTGCTGGCGAGCCAGGGGGTCATGCTGGCGCTGCTCAAACGCGAACGCACCGGTGAAGGACAGTGGGTGCAATCATCCCTGCTTCAGGCACAGGCGTTCATGCTCGATTTTCAGGCCGCCCGTTGGCTGATGGACGGCGAGGTGCCTGGACAGGCAGGTAACAATCACCCGACTTCGATCCCGACGGGGGTGTTTGAAACCAGCGATGGCCACATCAACATAGCTTGCGCGGGAGATGAAATCTGGAAGCGGTTGCGGGACCATCTCGCAGACGAACGGCTGAACTCGGACAAGTTCGATACTGGAGAAAGCCGAAGTGAGCATCGTGTTGCTTTGAACGCAATTCTCAACGAACACACGCGGCAAAATAGTTCAGTTCACTGGGTCAAAGCACTGAATGAGGCTGGTGTGCCCTGTGGGGAAATCAACAATGTCCAGCAAGTGTTCGAAAACCCGCAGGTCCAACATCTGGGTCTGGCTTGGGATGTGAACAGCCAGGAAAGAGGCAAGAGCCAGCTTGTGGGTCAGGCCATCAAGATGAGCGGTTCGTCGGCCAGTATCGTCATGCCTCCACCAGGGCTTGGTCAGCACACCGATGAAATTCTCGATGAGTTTGGCTTCAGTCCCGAAGACATCCAGAACTTCAAAGACAATTCGGTCATCTAAAGGGATTGCGCAATGGCATTAGAAGAATTTGCGGGCGGCAAGATCCTGGGTGATCTAGACGGTTCGGTTGGTCATCTGGTGATCAATAACCCGGACCGGTTGAATGCCCTGAGCCTCGACATGTGGGAAGCCGGAGCCGAACTTGTGGAGAGATTGGCTCAAGATCCGGGTGCCCGGCTTCTTATTGTCTCAGGTCGGGGCGGTAAGGCGTTTGCTGCCGGCGCGGATATTTCCAAGTTTGAGACCGAGCGGGCAACGCCAGAGGCTGTTGAATATTACGGCAAAGCAACAGGCCGGTTCTATGATGCCATCTACAATTTTCCCAAACCCGTTCTGGCCAAGATCAACGGCTACTGCATAGGCGGCGGGCTGGCCCTGGCCGTGGTCTGCGACATACGTATCTGCGAGGAAGGTTCCCGCTTTGCGGTTCCTGCTGCAAAACTCGGCCTTGGCTATGGCTATGATGGCATCAAGCAACTTGCGGACATTGTCGGCCCGTCCATGGCGGCTGAAATCTTTTTCACTGCCCGGCAGTTTTCAGCTGCAGAGGCTTATGACATGGGCTTTGCTAATCGCGTCCTTCCTCTCGATCAACTGGACGCATTTGTGGAAGATTACGCAAGGCGGATCTCCGAGAACGCACCCATGACCATCGCTGCGATCAAAGCCGCAAAGCTGACCATTGAAGCTGAGTCGGAGGACCGTGATCTTGCTGCGCTGGCCAACATGGTGAAAGCGTGCTTTGAAAGTGACGACTACAAGGAAGGTCGGCGCGCCTTCATGGAAAAACGAAAACCAAAATTTGCGGGACGCTAGATCCGAATGAACACAAGTTCCCTGCCATCTCATGCCCCGGTTGTTGTCATCGGCGGTGGCGTCATGGGATGCTCCACGTTGTATCATCTGGCCAAGGATGGGGTCAGCGATGCGATCCTGATTGAACGAAACAAGTTGACGTCCGGCACCACATGGCATTCGGCCGCGCAGGTGCGTGCGCTCAGATCCACACGCAACCTGACCGAACTCATCCGTTATTCCGTTTCGCTCTATTCTGGTTTGGAAGAGGAGACCGGTCAGGCGACCGGCTGGATTAACAAGGGTTCCCTGTCCATCGCAACCAACGAAGACCGTGTGATCCACACCCGCCGGCAGGAAGCGCTGGCGCATCTGTTTGGTCTCAACGCAGATTGGGTCTCTCCCGGCGAGGCCAAGGAACGCTGGCCGCTGATGAACGCGGACGATGTGTTGGGTGCCGTCTGGTCTCCGGACGATGGCCGCGTCAGTCCATCGGATCTTTGTGCTGCGCTGGTGAAGGGTGTGAAATCAAGGGGCGCGAAAGTACTCGAGGAAACCGGCGTAACCGGCATCCTGACCGAGGGCGGAAAGATCGCCGGTGTTGAGACATCGCGCGGCACAATCATGTGCGACGCGGTGGCCATCTGCACCGGTCTCTGGAGCCGGAAAACGGCGGCCATGGCCGGCGCTACTGCACCGATCTGGCCGTGTGAGCACTTCTACCTCCTGACCAAACCGGTGGAGGGCATCACTGGCAACATGCCAACCTTGTCGGACCATGACTCCCATCTCTATATCCGCGATGATTCCGGCGGTTTGCTCATTGGCTGTTTTGAACCCATGGGTAGACCAATCAGCCCGGAAACGCTCGGCGAAGACTTTGCCTTTCAATTGCTGCCGGAGGATTGGGATCATTTTGAACCCATGATGATGAACGCACTGCACCGCCTGCCGGTTCTGGAAAAGGCCGAGGTGAAGATGTTGCTCAACGGGCCGGAGAGCTTTACCCCGGACAGCTCATTCATGCTTGGTGAAACGGCAGAGACGAGAGGCGTCTTCCTCGGCTGTGGTATGAACTCTGTGGGCGTGGCCACCGGTGGCGGAGCGGGAATGGCCTTGGCTCACTGCATCCAGCATGGCCACACGCCCACCGATCTGCATGAAGCTGATCCGAAGCGGTATCCGGACTGCTACAACTCGGTCGAAGCGCTCACGGCCCGGGCGCCGGAAGTGCTCGGCAAGCACTACGAGATCACTTATCCCGGCCGCGCCTACATATCTGCGCGGAATCTCAGGCCAACGCCGTTGCACGCCAGATGGAAAGCGGCCAAGGCCGACTTCGGGCAGGTCTTCGGCTGGGAGCAGCCAGCCTGGTTTGGCAAGACCGAAGAGCCGGAGCTTACCTTTGGCAAACCCGCATGGTTTGAGCAGGTGGGTGCGGAAGTCCGACAGGCTCATGAACAGGTCGCAATCTTCGATCAATCCACCTTCGGCAAGATTGCGGTTGAGGGATCGGATGCTGAGGCCTTCCTTAATCGGCTCTGCGCCAACAATATGACCCGCGCACCGGGGCAGGCCATCTACACGGCGATACTGAACGAACGTGGTGGGTTCGAAAGCGATCTGACAGCGCTGCGGCTTGGCGAGGAAAGCTATCGGCTCTATGTGGGCACCACCGCAATCCGCAGGGATTTGGCCTGGCTCAAGCGGCATCTGAAGCCGGATGAGCGGGTGACTTTCCGGGATGAAACGGAAGAGTTTGCCGTACTCGGACTGATGGGACCGGAGACGGTCCGGGTCGCGAGCGAACTTGGCGCAGGTGATCTGAACGATCTCAGTTACTTCCGGCATGGCGAAGCAGAGATTGCCGGGCGACCCCGTCCGCGGTGTGCGCCTCTCCTATGTGGGCGAGCCGGGCTGGGAACTCACTTGTGCAGCCTCGGACGCAGAAGCCATCTATGATGCGCTCCATGCAGCAGGGGTCCGGCCATCGGGCACCTTGGCGCAAACCTCCATGCGTGTGGAAAAGCGATTCCTTTCCTTTGGGCATGATTTGGACACGGACATGTCGCCACTGGAAGCGGGGCTCGATTTCGCCGTTGCGTGGGATACGGATTTCATTGGCCGGGACGCCCTGTTGCGCAAGCGGGATGAAGGATCATTGATCGCCATGGTGACGATCGTGCTTGATGATGCAAGGGCTGTGCCGCTGGGCAACGAGCCAATCTATTGCGGCGACAAAATCATCGGCCAGACCACCAGCGCAGCCTTCGGCTATCGTGTAGGCAAGCCGGTCGCGCTCGGCTACGTTGAAACACCGGTGACGGACGGAATGGATGTGAAGATCGACATTGCCCGGAGCCTTTATGCCGGGCGCATCAGCGTCTCGCCGGCCTGGGATCCGAGCGGTGCTCGCATGAAAGCCTGACGGCCCTCGGCCCTGATTAGGTGCCCGGCCAGAACAATTCCAGACGTATGCCGCTGGGTTCATAAAACATCATGTGCTTGCGGGGGCCAGCGGCTCAAGCTTGAACTCGAATTCCACACCCGGCGCATAACAGATCTTCTTGTAGATCTCGTAGAGCTTCTCCTCGCTCTCAACCTTGATGACCAGGTGATGCAGTCCGATATTAGAATGGCGGTCGAATTCCACAACCGGGGGCCCGTGATCCGCCTGCCAGAGGGCCAGACGCAACTTCCCATCGCTTACCCCCGAGCGCGGGTAACTTTCGTCAAAGGCCAGCATCTCCCAACCCAACTGCTCCACAAAAGAAGTTCGTCGTGTCAGCCAGATTGAAGACAGTGAGACCGAGATGATTTAGGCCTTGGGTTTCGGGCATGACCTACACGTCCAGGTTCGCCACGGACAACGCGTTTTCCACGATGAAGTTGCGGCGGGGTTCCACCACGTCTCCCATGAGGCGGCTGAAGAGGTCGTCGGCGCTGTCGCGTTCACCTTCGCGGACTTTCAGGAGGGAGCGGACGTTCTCATCAAGGGTGGTCTCCCAGAGCTGCTCAGGGTTCATCTCGCCAAGGCCCTTATAGCGCTGCATGGAGATGCCCTTGCGGCCGGCGGCGAAGACGGATTCCAGCAGGCTTGTGGGCCCATAAACCGGCGTGGACACATCCTTGCGCCAGAGAGTTGCCGGCTTGGCGTAGATCTCCTGCAGGTGCGCAGCTTTCTGGTCGAGCCGCAAAGCATCCTGAGAGGCAATGAGGCGGCCATCGATGAGGTGGCTTTCCAGCACGCCGCGCACTTCACGTGAGAACCTGAGCCCGCCATCTTCCGTTGGCTCGCCGGTCCAGCCGCGTTCGGTCTCTTCCGAGATTACATTGAGGCGCGTTGCCAAATATTCGGCAACAGCCTGCGAAGTCTCCGGATCAGTAACAATTTCCGGGTTGAGTGCGCCGGCTATTGCGGTCTGCTCAATCACCGGACGTGGATAGCGGGAATGCAAGGCGTCCAGCGCCGAGCGCACACTAATCGCCTCATGGACAATTTCCTGCAGGTCCGCTCCGGCGCGTTCCTCACCATTGGCGAGCACCAGCTTCGCATCATCCAGGCCTTGGTTGACCAGGTAATCTTCCAGCTCTTCGTCGTCCTTGAGGTACTGCTCGGACTGACCACGTTTGACCTTATAGAGCGGTGGCTGGGCGATATAGAGATAGCCCCGTTCGATGATTTCCGGCATTTGCCGGTAGAAGAAGGTGAGCAGCAAGGTGCGGATATGAGCGCCGTCCACGTCAGCATCCGTCATGATGATGATCTTGTGATAGCGCAGTTTCTCAATGTTGAAATCATCCCGGCCAATCCCTGTGCCAAGGGCGGTAATCAGTGTACCGATTTCCTGTGAGGACAACATCTTGTCAAAGCGCGCCCGCTCCACATTGAGGATTTTACCGCGCAAGGGCAGCACAGCCTGGTTCTTCCGGTTACGCGCCTGCTTGGCCGACCCGCCCGCGGAATCGCCCTCGACAATGAAGAGTTCGGACTTGGTCGGATCGCGCTCCTGGCAGTCTGCCAGTTTGCCCGGCAGGGAAGATATATCCAGCGCCCCTTTGCGGCGGGTGAGGTCCCGGGCCTTGCGGGCGGCCTCGCGGGCAGCAGCCGCTTCGATCACCTTGCCGACGATCTGTTTTGCTTCTGTGGGATGTTCTTCAAACCAGGCGCTGAGTTCGGTGTTGACCGAGTTCTCGACAACGGGCCTGACTTCTGACGACACCAGTTTGTCCTTGGTCTGGGAGGAGAATTTCGGATCTGGCACTTTGACGGAAACCACGCAGGTCAAACCTTCCCGGGCATCGTCACCGGAGAGTGTCACTTTCTCCTTCTTTGCAAGGCCGGAACTGTTGGCGTAACCATTAATCACCCTCGTCAAAGCAGCCCGAAAGCCCGCGAGGTGCGTGCCGCCATCTCTTTGAGGAATGTTGTTGGTGAAGCACAGCACATTTTCGTGGTAACTGTCATTCCACCACAGGGCGACCTCAACGGTGATGCCATCCCGCTCTGTTGCAATCATAATCGGCTTGTCGAGCACTGCCCCTTTTGTGCGATCGAGATAGCGAACAAATTCTTCCAATCCGCCTTCATAAACAAGATCAAGTTCGACCGGCTCCACCCCGCGATGATCGCCGAGGCGAATATGGACACCGGAATTCAGGAAGGCCAGTTCTCGCAGGCGGTGCTCCAGAGTTTTGAAATCGAACTCCACGTTAGTGAAAGTTTCTTCACTTGGGTAGAAAGTGATGTGCGTACCCGTCTCATCGCCAGCTTCACCGGTGACTTCAAGCGGACCGTCCGCTTCGCCGTGAGTAAAGCTCATTTCATGCACTTTACCGTCGCGCATGATCTTCATCTTGAGCTTAACCGAGAGTGCGTTCACAACCGAAACGCCCACGCCGTGCAGACCACCGGATACTTTGTAGGAGTTCTGGTCGAACTTTCCGCCCGCATGGAGCTGGGTCATGATCACTTCAGCCGCGGATATCCCCTCTTCAGTGTGAATATCCGTGGGGATGCCGCGACCATTGTCCGTCACAGTAACGGAACCATCCGCATTGATGGTCACGGTGGCAAGATCACAATGCCCGGCAAGGGCCTCGTCAATTGCGTTGTCGACCACCTCATAGACCATATGGTGGAGGCCCGAACCATCATCCGTGTCACCGATATACATGCCTGGGCGTTTGCGAACCGCATCAAGGCCTTTCAACACCTTGATGCTGTCTGCCCCATAATCTTCACCATTTTCATTGGTGGGCGCCGGGTTGTTATTTTCGTCAGTCATGAGGAGCCTCTAAATCTGCTCTAAAATTCCGTTGTCCGCACTCAAGTGCTGGGCATTGGTCGCAAGGGATGAAAAGAAAGCCGGGTCAGTTCCGGTCATCCAGACCTGAGCCCCCAGATCCAGCAACTCATCAAACAATCCTTCCCGCCGGCTTGCGTCCAGATGGGCTGTCACCTCATCCAGCAAGAGTAGCGGTGTATAGCCTTCAAATGCTGCCCGTATCACTCGCGCGTGGGCGAGGACGATGCCCACCAGGAGCGCTTTTTGTTCTCCGGTTGAGCAATAGCGTGCTGCAATGCCCTTTGGTCCGTGGACGACTTCAAGATCGCTTCGATGGGGACCATTCAACGTTCTGCCAACTGCGGCGTCCTGCCTGCGATTCTCTTGCAACAGTTGCCGGTAATCTTCTTCAACTTCCACCGCTGGCCGCTCAGAAACCTTCGCTTCGAGCTCACCTTCAATCGCAATCTCTACCCATGGAAAATGACCTGATGATGAAGCGCTGCCTGTGCGGGCCAGCAAGGCCGAGAGTTCATCAACAGCCGCACGCCGTCCCGCCGCAATCGCCACCGCAGCTTCGGCCATTTGTTGTTCCAGACTTCCTAGCCACGACGTTTCACGTCCACCTTGCTCAAGAAGTTTGTTGCGCTCCCGCATGACCTTTTCAAAGGTTTGGACCCGGGTTCCGTGGTCGGAATCGAAAGACAATACAAGCCGGTCAAGGAAACGTCTGCGATCAGCCGAGGGCCCGGCGAACAATCTGTCCATGGACGGCGTGAGCCAGGTTACGCGCACATAGTCACCGAGAGCGCCGGAGCTCTTTTGCAATTGTCCATCAATCATTACACACCGGCTGCCACCATTGCCGAAAGGATCGTCTGGTGCCGTCCAGCTCGTACCAACCCGTGTCTCACCGGACGGACCGTTGAGCTCGGTCGCCACGGACCATTGATCGGGCACAGGTTCACCACTGGCCTTCACCAGCTCGGCAAATGGCGCGGAACGAACGCCTCGGCCCGGCGCTAACATTGAAATGGCTTCCAGAAGATTTGTCTTTCCCGCACCATTGGCACCCGTCAGCACAACTGGTCGCTCATCCAGCTCAAGACGTAATCTTTCATAGTTGCGGAAGGTTGTCAGTGTGAGCTTGTGCAATACCAAAGCACAGCAGTCTTCGTCCTTGGACGAGGCAAAGTCATGGGCGCACGAAAGCAGTTGGACTGATGAGTTCGACACAAGTTGAGATATGGGCGTTGAGCGCCTGAATCGCAAGGAAAATCGCTGGTTTCACGGGTCTCAAACGCGCATGGGCATCAGCACGTAAAGTGCCGCATCATCATTGCCGTCATGCACCATTGTCGGGGATCCGGAATCAGCAAGAACGAATGTTGCACTGTCCCCGTCAAACTGGTTTGCAATGTCCAAAAGATAGCGCGAATTGAAGCCAATTTCCATCGGATCAGCAGAGTAGCTCACCGCGATTTCTTCCTCAGCTGAACCGGAATCCGGGTTGTTCACCATCAGGACTATTTTGTCGGACTCAATGTTGAGTTTGATCGCACGGCCTTTTTCGGCACTGATTGTCGAAACACGATCAACCGCCTGTGCGAACAGTCTGGTGTCAACGGCCAAAGTCTTGTCATTGTCTTTGGGAATCACCCGCTCGTAGTCCGGGAATGTGCCGTCGATCAGCTTTGAGGTCAGAACAACCTGGCCGATAGAGAATCGGATTTTCGAGACCGACAGCGCAATTTCGACATCGCCTGCGCTGTCCTCTAAGAGTTTGGAAATTTCCAGAACTGTTTTGCGCGGCACAATGATTCCGGGCATGCCGTTTGCGCCTTCAGGCAGCGCCACCTGGACCTGGGCCAGGCGGTGACCATCCGTAGCTACCGCACGCAGCATCGATCCGCCATCCGCGGCAACCTCATGCAGATAGACGCCATTGAGATAGTAACGGGTCTCTTCAGTGGAGATCGCAAACCGTGGTTTTTCGATCAGGTCTTTCAGGTCAGCGGCTGCTAATGAAAACGTGTGTGTCATGTTTCCGGCGGCCAGATCGGGAAAATCCTCCGGAGGTATCGTTGCCAGGGAGAACCGCGCGCGGCCCGCGAAGATGGCGAGCCTGTTTTCGGGCCCTTGTGTGATTTCCAGCTGAGCGCCATCCGGCAGTTTGCGGACGATATCGTACATCATATGGGCTGGCACGGTGGTTGCTCCCGGCTGTGCGACCTCAGCAGCCGATGTCTCCACAACTTCAATGTCGAGATCTGTCGCAGAAAGCCGGATGCCTGAACTGTCAGCCTTCAGCAAAAGGTTCAACAGGATCGGAATCGTGTTTCTCCGTTCCACGACGCTTTGCACGTGGGTCAGGGATTTCAACAGAACCTGGCGCTCAATTGTGACTCTCATGTGGTGTTCCGCTCCAGAGAAAGGCTGCCTAGCCCAATCAACTATGAATAAGGGTCGGATACTGTGGCTTTTCTCATGGTTAGATGCAAGTGACCAGTCCCGAGATCCTCAGGTTCCGGTCCTATTGTGGATAACCACCCAATCAGCAGCTTTAAGGCTGTTCCAGCATCCGCACGAGCATCGCGACTTCGCGGGACATCTTCTCATCCGCCTGCATCAATTCTTCAATCTTGCGGACGGCATGCAGCACGGTGCTGTGGTCCCTGCCACCAAACCGCCGCCCGATTTCCGGCAAGGACCGGGTGGTCAACATCTTGGCCAGATACATCCCGATTTGCCGAGGCCGGACGATGGAGCGCGCGCGACGCGGTGAAAGGAGGTCGGCTTTTGGAACGTTGAAATGACGGCCCACAACCTTGAGAATGTCGTCAATCTTAATCCGCTGCACATCATTTGTCTGCACAAGATCACGGAGCGCAAGTGCTGCTTGATCAACTGTCAACGGTGCCCGAACGTGAATCTGACTGGCAATGATACGATTCAGGGCCCCTTCCAGCTCGCGGCCGCCACCGGTGATGCGATTGGCGATGAATCCGAGGATCTCATCAGAAATCGCAATCGACGAATCCTTCACCAACGCGCCGTCCAGACGTGTCCTTAAAATTCGCTGGCGCAGATCAAGATCAGGTGCCTGGATATCAACAACGAGACCACCGGCTAACCGCGAGCGCATCCGCCCGTCAATACTGTCCAACTGTGCTGGCGGTACATCACCCGCGACAATCACCTGACGCTTCATGTCCACGAGGGAATTGAACGTGTGACAGAATTCCTGCTGCATGCTCTTGCCCTGCAGAAACTGAAAATCGTCAATCAGCAGAACATCCACGGATTGGAAATAATCCTTGAACGGCAGAACATCGCGCGCTTTCAGAGCACCAAGGAAGTGGTACATAAAGCGCTCAGCCGTGAGGTAAAGAACCTTGCGGGCGGGATGAATCTGTCGAATGCGCCAAGAAATGGCGTGCAGCAAGTGAGTTTTCCCAAGCCCAGCATTGGCATGGATATAAAGCGGGTTGAAACTGACGGGCAATCCAGGTGCCGTATCTGCTACCCGCCGGGCTGCAGAATAGGCAAGCGAGTTCGATGGGCCGGATATAAAGGTTTCGAAGGTAAAATTGTGATCGAGTGTCGAACCACGCTCATCAACAGAACTTCCATCCCTTGGGGAGGCGTAGAATGCCGGAGAACCAGCTGGTTTGGCCGGCGTTCCGGCTCCCAAACCAATTGTCTCATCTGCTGGCAGGGTCGTCGCCGTGCGTACAGGTAGGCCCCGTGCCCGTACCTTCACTGTAACGGCTTCAATGTCGCCGATTTCGCTATCTACAATCTTCAAAAGCTTGTCGTAGTAGTGCGTCCGCACCCAGTTCTGAAGAAACCTGGTTGGCAGTGACACCACCAATTTGGAGCCCACGACCTCTTCGGGTTCCATCCTAGCAAACCAGCTCGCATAGAGCTCTTCGCCCAGCTCAGCCCGCAAGCGCTGGCTGATCCGTTCCCAATTTTTAAGCAATCCGTCTTTTGTTAGTGCGCGCGCCCCGTTCGCTGCCTCATACCCACCATTGCCCTGATTATCCGCGTCCATTGTCTTTCGCCCGCATAAGTGAATTTTTTGTCTTTTTCATTTTTTGTTTTGGCGAGTCTCTCGCTCACGCCACCAACAACCAGATCGCCCCTCTTCCGGGAGGTCAATTAATCGTTGGTCTCACTCCAACTCGACATTCACCTTCATTCTCGCCCGTTCTTCAATGTTTTGAGAAAATGCCGCACCGCATCTTGCGGAACTAACAAATGGTCCCATAAACAGCACTGAATTCCTACGGGCTCTACTAACTCCTTCTGCCAACATCAGACTTTTACCGCCATCCGCCTCAGCCTGCCCCCTCAGACAGAACCCTCCGCTTATGACGCTCAAACCAAGCTTCAGTGACCAAGTGGAAACCGCGCGCGGAAAACCGTTAAGCGGAGCACTCCGCTCGTCAAACACGCATCTCTCCCGTAATTAGGGACTTTGCGTTCGCAACTAATTTCTTACCCAGCCCTTGCTACCCAGAGCATCGCGTTCCAATAATCTGGTGCTCGAAACGCATATCCATCGAACGGCAATCCCAAGTTTTGTGACACCCAGAACACTCCAGTCCAGCTCTAGTGGCGTTACCGCTGGCCTTCCCACCCGATGAAGAGGACAGTAACATCCGGAGTTTGCAGAGCGCAATATATAGCTCGAGTTGTTCCGTATAAAAAGTATATTTTTTTTGATTTTTTCAGCGAATCACTTCGCACACTCGTTGCCAAATCGTTGAGTCTGCTCACTGAATCGGAAGTGTGGCAAATTAATCGACCCGTCACATTTTCCAAGATTTACCGGGATTTTTTGGGGTTGATTGGATTGAGTTTTCTACCAGTGAGAGTGACAAAATCCACTCATGCTTTAAGGCATTGTTTCAACGTGAAAAAATCAAACGTTATTCCATATACAGAACAAAAACTTGAATTTGCATTATCCCAAAGATGCAGAGTAAACAAAAAAAGGCGCGTACCAACACGCGCCCTTAGTTGAAGATTTTAGCTATCAGCTTATCAAGCCGACATCGCCCCAATACGATGGGACAGCCGTGAAACTTTCCGGGATACTGTATTCTTGTGCATCACCCCATTCTTCGCACAACGCATCAGTTCAGGCTGAGCGGCCTTCAGTGCTTCATTTGCAACTGACTTGTCGCCGGCCTCAATCGCCTCTTCAACTTTGCGAACAAAAGTGCGCATGCGGCTGCGACGCGCCTTGTTAACGTCTGTCTTGCGCGAGATTTTCCGAATTGCTTTCTTAGCAGAACGAGTATTGGCCATATTTTCGAGTTTCCTTGGGCGTTCTGAACATCAGAAGCCGAATTTCAGATTGAACAAGCAGTGCCGCTGCGGCAATCGCATGGTGCCACAGTTCAAGGTTTGGCGGGGCTTATAAAGGTCTCTGGGGCCAGCGTCAACATGATCCGCAAATGCATTACATGTCTATTTATTGTTAAAATTGGGTTGACGCTTTTCAACGAACGCAGCCATTCCCTCAGACTGGTCTTCGGTCGCGAACATGGACTGAAATAACCGGCGTTCAAACCGTATACCCTCGGTTAAAGTGGTCTCATAGGAACGGTTGACAGATTCCTTGGTCATCATGGTGATCGGTTGGGAGAATGAAGCGACTTTTTCTGCCGCTTCCATTACCACATCCATCAGTTTGTCTGCCGGAACGACTCTAGCCACCAGACCAGCCCGTTCGGCTTCTTCGGCATCCATCATTCGTCCTGTGAGGCACAGATCCATCGCTTTTGATTTGCCAACCAGGCGTGTCAGGCGCTGCGTACCACCAATTCCGGGCATTACACCCAACGTGATCTCCGGTTGCCCAAATTTGGCGCTCTCAGCGGCAATGATCATGTCGCACATCATCGACAACTCACAGCCGCCCCCAAGCGCGTAACCAGCCACCGCAGCGATGACGGGTTTTCTGAAACGGCTTACAATTTCCCAAGGAGTCCCAAAATCGTTGGAATACGCATCCATGTAAGTCATGGGCTGCATTTCCTTGATGTCCGCACCGGCCGCAAATGCCTTTTCGTTGCCCGTGATGACCACACATCCGATCTTGTCGTCTGCCTCAAATGTGCCGAGAACCTCGGTGATCTCAACGCAAACATCTGTGCTCAAGGCGTTCAATGCCTTGGGCCGGTTCAAGGTGATTACGCCGACTCTGCCTTTGGTATCGACCAGGATGTTCTCGTAGTCCATTGGACCGCACCTCCAATTGTCATCAATTCGGGGCGCATAGAGCCCATTTTGCCCCAAGTCCGCAAGTGCTGATTGACTTTCTATTTCTGGCAGCGCCGGCAATAAAAAGTTGATCTGCCAGATTGGACGAGACGCTCAATCCGGCCTGGGCATCCGGCTTTTGGACAATTTTCGCCTTCCTGATCATAGACCCGGAACGTGTGCTGGAAGTACCCCAGTTCTCCGTCAGTGTGGGCATAATCCCGCAGTGTGGAACCACCGGCATCAATTGCATCACTCAAGACGGCGCGGACTTCCTGAACAAGCCGCTCAATCCGGTCGGTGGGACCGCGTTTGGCCGAAATCGTATGGGCAAGCCGCAAAGGCGACAATCCCGCCCGGTGCAGAACCTCGCATGCATATATATTGCCAAGTCCGGCTATGATCTTCTGATCGAGCAAGGTCGTCTTAAGCGGAGATTTCCGGTTTCTGAGGACTTCGTTCAGGTAAGCGCCCGTCAGTTCATTGCCCAGCGGCTCGACACCGATCTGTTTCAACAGTTTGTGCTCGTCAGCATCGTCTTCAGAAAACAGATCCATAATGCCAAACCGGCGGTGATCAGTGTAAACAATCCGGCTCCCGTCCTCCATGTCGAAGACTACATGGTCGTGCCGGCCAGTACCATCCGGACTGACTTCCGGGATCTGATGATGGAAGCGACCGGGGCTTTGTTTGTCCCCATCTTTAGGCAAATGGATCGTAAATCGACCGGACATGCCAAGGTGCATAAGCAGAAGATCGCCCTCTTCAATGCGCCCGATGATGTATTTCGCGCGCCGCGACAACGCCTCCACGCGCTTGCCTTCCAGCTTACGTGCCATGCCGAGCGGGAACGGGAATCTGAGATTTGCGCGGCGCAGTGTAACCTTGGAAAAACGCTGTCCCACCATCACGGGTTCCAGACCGCGGCGAACTGTTTCCACTTCTGGCAGTTCAGGCATTTGCGCTTCCCTAATCCCTTAACGACGCGACAAACATAACATGGTCATATGCGCCTTCATCCGTTAGTATGCGCTGCAATATGGCAGCAACGTCAGGATCCAATCCAATGCCCGAACCTTCTGCAAAGGGTCCAACTGTCGACTTTGGTTTTCAGCAGATTGATGAAGCCGAAAAGCAAGGCCGCGTCAATGAGGTGTTCGCGAAGGTTGCGGCGAAATACGATCAAATGAACGATTTGATGTCTGGCGGTCTACATCGGCTGTGGAAGGATGACATGGTGTCATGGCTGAACCCGCCAAAGGGTGATCGGCGGTTCCGGGTTCTGGATGTGGCAGGGGGCACGGGAGATGTGTCGTTCCGCATTATTGAGAGCGGTGGTGCAAATACCCAGGTTACGCTTTGCGACATCAACCCGACCATGATTGCAGAAGGCCGCGTGAGGGCGCGGCGGCAAGGCTACCTCAAGAAATGCCGCTTCGCTGTTGGCAATGCAGAAGTTCTGCCTTTCGAAGATAACGAATTTGATGCGTACACTATCGCCTTTGGAATCCGTAACGTTACCCACATCGACCGTGCACTAAGCGAGGCCTTCCGGGTTCTCAAACCCGGCGGCAGGTTTCTGTGCTTGGAGTTTTCCCAAGTCGATATCCCGGGCCTGGACGCACTTTACGATGCCTATTCATTCACGGCTGTTCCCGCAATTGGCAAGGTTGTTACCGGCGATGGTCAACCTTACCGGTACCTGGTTGAATCCATCAGGAAATTTCCGGATCAGGAGAATTTTGAAGGCTTGATCCGGGCTGGTGGTTTCAGCAATGTGAAACATTGCAATATGTCCGGGGGTATCGTGGCGCTCCATTCCGGCTGGAAAATCTAGAGAGCCGCCATGCTGGGGCCGTTAACTCACATTTACCGCCTCGCGCGGGCTGGCAGGGTGATTGCCCGCCACAAGATCATCCCCGAAGAACATCTGATAGAAGTCCCGGCACCTGCACGACTGGCCTACAAGATCGCTGGCTGGGGTTCTGCGCCAGAGACAACCGGTAGCCCACTGGCGGATGCCCTGACCGAGCTTGGGCCAACTTACATCAAGCTGGGGCAATTCCTTGCAACACGCGCTGATCTCGTTGGCGCCGCCCGGGCGATCGAACTTTCAGAGTTGCAGGACAAAATGGCGCCGTTTGATCACGCCCTGGCACTAAGGGAAATTGACCTCGCGCTTGGTGCGTCATGGCGAACGAGGTTCGAAGAGATCAGCAAGCCTGTGGCAGCAGCTTCGATTGCTCAAGTTCACAGAGCCAAGACGACCGAGGGTGTAGACGTTGCAGTCAAGGTGCTGCGCCCGGACATTGAAAAACGGTTTTCCGACGAACTAAAGAGCTTCGATTTTGCGGCCAGGTTAATCGAATGGGTGAGCGCTGAAGGCAGACGGCTCCGTCCGGTTGCCGCTGTGCGAACCTTATCGGATTCGATGAAAATCGAAATGGACCTTCGGATGGAAGGTGCAGCTCTTTCCGAACTGGCACAAAACACGGCTGAAGATCCTGGCTTCCGCATACCCTCTGTCGACTGGAGCCGCACGGGCCGGAGAGTCCTGACACTCGAATGGGTGGACGGTATACCGCTTTCGGATGTTGGTGCAGTGCGAGATCCTGGTCATGACCTGGTCGCGCTTGGAGACACAGTTATCCAGAGTTTCCTGCGTCATGCCATCCGAGACGGTGTGTTTCACGCCGATATGCATCAGGGAAATCTGTTCGTTGAGCCGGATGGCACACTGGTGGCCGTGGATTTCGGCATCACGGGGCGGCTCAGCGAAAAGGACCGCATGTTTCTGGCTGAAATTCTCTACGGTTTCATCACCCGCAATTACGACTGGGTGGCGCAGGTGCATTTTGATGCCGGCTATGTGCCGTCTCATCAGAATGTAGCCACGTTCTCGCAAGCGCTGCGCTCAATCGGCGAACCTCTGATGGACCGGAATGCCGATAAAATATCGATGGGAACGCTGCTGGGTCAGCTGTTCCAGGTCACGGAACGGTTCGACATGATCATGCAGCCGCAACTACTGCTGCTACAAAAGACCATGGTTGTTGTTGAGGGCGTCGCCCGCAATCTGAACCCGAAATTCAATATGTGGGAGGCAGCTGAGCCTGTGGTGCGCCAATGGGTTGAGCAAAAACTCGGAGCCGAAGGCCGCTTGAAGGAAGCCGCAGACGGCGCACTCGTTCTGGGCAAGGTTATGGGTGATCTGCCGGAAGTACTGGCGGAAGCAGGCCGCACTGCCCATATGCTCGGTGAAATGGCGTCGCAAGGTGGACTGCGGCTGGATGTGGAAACCACCGAGGCGCTGGCTGCAGCTCAGGCCCGGCACAATTGGCCCACACGCGCAGCAATGTGGGTCGGCGCCATCGCATTGGCCGTCATCGCGGTTGGTCTCGTCTGGTGATTGCGCTTGTGCCATAGTCGATGCATAGCGTTTTGGAGAACAGATATATGCTCGCTGGAAAGCGCATCTTGCTGATCATTGGCGGCGGTATCGCCGCCTATAAGTGCCTGGAGTTGATCCGGTGCCTGCGCGAACGCGAAGCCACCGTACGCGTGATCATGACCGAAGCTGCAAAACAGTTCGTTACGCCCCTTTCTCTCGCCAGCCTGTCTGGTGAGAAAGTGCATGACAATATATTCGATCTCACCGATGAGACGGAGATCGGTCACATACAATTGTCACGTGATGCTGATGTGCTCCTGGTGGCGCCTGCAACTGCGGACCTTATGGCCAAGATGGCTACGGGACAGTGCAGCGATCTGGCCACCACCTGCCTGCTGGCCACAGACAAGCCAGTGATGATGGCACCGGCCATGAACGTTCGCATGTGGAAGCATCCTGCGACACAACGCAACGTGAGAACCCTGATTGGCGATGGTGTCCGTTGTATCAGACCCAATGAAGGCGACATGGCCTGCGGAGAATACGGGCCTGGCAGGATGGCCGAACCGTCTGAAATTACTGATGCTCTGAATGATCATTTTGACGGCACGTACAATCATGTTCGGGATCTACCCCTAGCTGGCAAAACAGTCCTCATCACCGCTGGCCCCACACACGAGCCAATTGACCCGGTGCGCTATATTGCGAACCGGTCGTCTGGCAAGCAAGGCTATGCAATTGCACAAGCCGCTGCAGATATGGGGGCCCGAACGATTGTTGTTTCAGGCCCGGTCGGCTTGATGCCGCCGCCGGGGGCTGAAGTGATCCCTGTGGAATCTGCTGAAGAAATGTTAAGCGTCGTCCAGAGCGAATTGTTTGCCGATATTGCGATCTTCGCTGCGGCAGTGGTCGATTGGCGAACGGCCAACGAAGCGAATCAGAAAATCAAGAAGAACGGATCCGGTGATATTCCCGCGCTAGAACTGACAGAGAACCCGGATATTCTGGCAACCATCTCCAAAATGAAACAGGGGCGCCCAAGCCTGGTCGTTGGTTTTGCGGCCGAAACCGAAAATGTGGTGGAAAACGCCAAGGCCAAACTGAAGCGCAAGGGATGTGACTGGATCGTTGCAAATGATGTATCCCCCGATACCGGCGTCATGGGAGGGGATCGCAATACCGTACATCTTGTGACAGAGCTTGACGTTGAGGATTGGCCGCAGATGGAAAAGGCGGAAGTTGCCCGGCGTCTAATGGAACGGATTGCCGGTACGATTGAACCTTCAGACTCCGACTCGGTGTAGACTTAGATGACTAACAATGTGTCAATCCAGATCAAACGGTTACCCCACGGGGCCGATCTGCCCTTGCCCGCATATGAAAGTGCGGCCGCGGCCGGGATGGATCTCCGAGTAGCCATCGAAGAGACAATGATCCTGGAACCCGGAACACGGGCTCTTGTGCCGACAGGCATCAGCATTGGGCTGCTCACAGGCTATGAGGCGCAAGTGCGACCACGGTCGGGGTTGGCGCTCAAATCAGGGATCACCTGCCTGAATACCCCCGGCACCATAGATGCCGATTACCGCGGAGAGGTGGGCGTGATCCTGATCAATCATGGAACGGAACCCTTTCAGATCAACCGCGGCGACCGCATTGGCCAGCTCGTGATCGCGCCAGTGACCCAAGGAATTTGGGTTGAAGTTGATGAGCTCGACAGCACCGAACGGGGTGCCGGCGGATTTGGATCATCAGGGACAAAGTAGAATGGCTTTCAGCGATGAAGAACTGGAGCGCTATGCCCGGCACATCATCTTGCATCAGGTTGGCGGCAGCGGGCAGCAGAAACTGAAAGCAGCGAAGGTTCTGGTGATTGGGGCCGGCGGACTGGGCTCTCCGGTGATCCTCTATCTGGCTGCTGCCGGCGTAGGTACCATCGGGATGGTGGATGATGATGTTGTCTCGCTCTCCAACTTGCAACGCCAGATTGCCCACCTCACAGACCGCATTGGAGAAGCCAAGACAGCCAGCGCGAAAGAGATGGTCGCGGGGATCAATCCGAACGTGGAAATCGTGGAACATACTTTGCGGATTGATGAGGCCAACGTGGCTGAGATCATCTCCGGCTATGACGTCGTGGCAGACGGTTGCGATAATTTCGAGACGCGTTTCATCGTCTCAGATGCCTGTTACCACGCCAAGGTTCCGCTCGTTTCCGCTGCGCTCGGTCAGTTTGACGGTCAGATGAGCACGTTTAAACCCTATGAGAATGATCCGGACGGCAGGCCCTGGCCCACCTATCGTTGCCTGCACGCGCAAGTGCCGCCTGCCGACTCTGTCCCCACATGCGCAGAGGCCGGTGTGCTCGGGGTCACAGCAGGTGTTGTTGGAACCTTGCAGGCGACCGAGGTTATCAAGGAGATCCTTGGTATTGGCCAAAGTCTGGCCGGCCGCATGATCATGTACGATGGATTGGCTACGTCGTTCTACGAACTGAAGCTGCCATGGAATCCGAACAATCCACTGACAGGCACCATGTTGCAGGATTGAGCCGTTAGCCCACGCTTTAATTTGATCTATTCCCTGCACCCTGTTTTCCGGTTTCAGATAGCTGGGGGAAGGCCGTGCGCACCTCTCTCATTCTATTGGCCATCACGGGCACGATCACTGTACTGATGATCATTCCGGAATTTTCCATCCTCGTTGTTGTCTTAAGGTTTGGCCTTGCCTTGCCGCTTGTGTTCATTCCAACGCTCCTGCTCTATCAGCTTTGCCTGATTCCACTGCCCCTGCTGTGGGACAGAACCAAGTTGATGGGCGTGATCCTCAGTGCGGTGTTTGTTGCTAGAGCGGCATTCATTCCGGCAGGGCTTGGTAATCTCCAAAGCAAATTACTTCTCGCCGAACACGCCAACGGAAACATTCAGCTTGACCAGAATTTGACCGCGCGCAGCGTCGAAATCCAGCACTAGGCGAACGATTCGCGCTTCGCGAGCAACTGCAGATGTGCGGGCAAGAATGCAAGGGCATGCTACTCGCCGGCGCGGTTGATTGGGTTCGAAACATTAATACTGCGGCTGACTGGCTCAGGCTCTCCGAGGGGGGTCCCAATCGATGTTCGGCATGCTTCAGCATGGAAAACAAGGGAGGTTTTCCATGGCAGCAGCTGTTCAACCGAGAGCGGACTTTCTGGGCGATGACCTGCGGCGCACAGCGCGCAAGAGCGAAGAGGCGGATCAGACGCGGCAGCTTCTTGCCTTGACGGTGATCCTCGACGGTGGGTCTCGCCGCGAGGCCGCGCGCACCGGCGGCGGGGGCCTGCAGGTAATCCGGGACCGGGTGTTGCGCTTCAAGGCCGGCGGCGCGGAGGCCCTGGTGACCCGCAAGGCGCCCGCAAAGACGCCGATCCTGACAGACGAACACCGCACGGCGCTGGCAGCGACTGTTGAGGCGGGGCCAAAGCCCGATATGGACGGCATCGTGCGCTGGCGGCGGGTCGATCCGGCGCAGGGGGCGCAGGAGGAACCGGGCGTCCCGGTCAGTCGTCAGTCGTCAGACGCCGGGACGGGACCTTCGCGCCCTGGGGTTCGCCATGGGGTTCGCCAAGCTCTCCGCCCGCCCGCAGCACGACGCACAGCACGACGAGGCCATCGAGGCGTTCAACAAAACAGCTGCGACGTCGTCGACCACATCCGCACCCAATGTGGCGGCAAGCCGATAGAGCTCCGGGTTCAGGGCGACGCCCGGATGGGTCAGAAGAACAAACGCACGCGACGCCGGGCGCGGCGGGGGACGCGGCCCCGCGCGCCGCACGATCAGCGGACCGAAGGGGCCTATCTCTTCGGCGCCCTCTGCCCGGCCAAGGGCGCCGGGCGGGTCATGCCCTGGTGCGACACTCGCCCCATGGCTGAGCCTCTCAAGCTCATCGGTCAACAGGGCGATGCCGGGGCACACGCCCTCCTGATCCTTGATCGGGCGGGAGGGCAGACCCTCACCCAAATGGGCTGTCCCCGACAACATCACCCTCGTCCCACGGCCGCCAAGGGCACCAGAGGTGAACCCGGTCGAGAACGTCTGGCCGTTCATCCGGGACACCTGGCTTTCGACCCTCGTTTTCAAGACCTGCGACGACATCGCAGCTCACTGCTGCCAAGCCTGGAACACCCTCAGGCATCAACCAGGGCGCGCCATCTCAATCGGAGGGCGCGAAGGGGCCCATCGGGTGGGATCATCGAGCGATGGTATAAGCGACAAAAATCGCCACGATGATGGCACCGATCTGCGCATAAAACACCGGGTCGGTGAACCAGTTTAACAGTTTGGCCAGCCAGCTCTCAGCAAGCTGCTACCATTCTTCCATGTCGAACATCTAGACTTCTGCTCCTGAACGCTGCCCCTGCGCGCCCTTTGGTGACAGCCTATATCACGACTGAAACAGGAAACGGGAGCGCTAAGTTTGTTAGGCCGCCAGAAGGTGAAAGTTTCCCGCAACGAGAAAAGCAAGCCGCCGCAACAAACGCACTCAGGGTTCGCACGTGGTTCCAGAATGTCCACTCTGAAACGTAGGCCTGCCAAAGACCAAAAGCAGAGGGCTCTGACGCATTCAGCTTTTCGAGTTGGTTGTTTCTTGGAACATTGAAGACCATTGTCACGCAGAACACGCCAAAGAAAAAGACGCCGCCACCAGCAGAAACCAAACTCCCCGCGAGGCCGGCGCCGAAATATGCGGCATGCCCGGCCAAAACCAGAGACCCGGCAGACATACCCAGAAGCAAAGCCATGAAAAGTCACCTGAAGACTACTCGGTTAATTTGCTGCATGGCTTGCAAGCCACCGGTTCCTTGCGTTTTTGAAAGCGCACGCATGATGAAATCCGAGAATGTGAGAAATGCACCGGCGACGAGCGCACTCGTGACAGCTGCAGCCTGGAGAGCAATGAAGTATCAATCGAACATGGGCCGGATCCAATCCTGAGTTAGGGTCGATTTCAGTTTCAGTAAGACAATGCGGGCGCCTGATGCCGGTAGTCGTCGAGCTTGATCTGCCTGATGAGAAAATCCGCAACGTCAGCGAAGGAAATCTTGAGGCTGGGCGCTTCGTCTTTTGCGCCAGAGCCGTGCCGATAGTGTCCAGTCCGCGGTCCCTCAATCAGATTGCCGGGCCGGGCAATGATCCCTTCAAGTCCGCTTGCCCTCACACGGGCTTCCTGGAGTTCATGGTCCGCAAAAGCCCGGCGCAGGATGAATGGAAAGATCAGATATTTGTAATGCAGCGGCAACTGGGCCTAGCTTTCCCCTGCCCCAAATCCCGAGAAGCAGATCAGACGTCGAACACCCGTCTTCTACATGGCGGCGATAATGTTCAACGTTCCTTTTGATCGAATTTTCTCGTTTTTCATTAGCGGTGCGCCCAGGGCACAAATGACAACATCCGCGCCGGTCACGGCTTGCGGACAAGCGCAGTCACCTAGTGGCCGGCGGAAACCGCTTGTTCAATCACGTGCCAACCTACTTTTCCTGTCGCTCCAAAGACAACCAGTTTCATTCTCAACCTCTTATAATTTGACATTGAGAACCTGCAATCGCATTTTGAAATGCCGCCCCAGCTGATGATTGAAAGCCAGGGCAAAGGCGTACGGATGGCCGATGTAGCCACGAAGGCGGGGATCAGCCGACAGCACTCTATCTGCATTTAGGCACGCGGGCTGAGTTGCTGATTGCAACCACGTTTTGCCTGGATGAACTCAAGAGCAGCGAGGCGCGCCGGGCTGCCGCCAACGGATCTGAAAAGCTGGATGTCTACATAGAGGCCTAGGGCAATTAGATTTCGGAGATCTACGGCGTGGCCAAGACCTTTCTGGCCATGAGCGACACGGGCGAAGCTGCGGCGCGCGCCTGGGATTAACGCATGCAGGACATGCGCGAAGGCTGTGAAGCTACCGTGTCTGCCCTTGAACGTGATGGTGCCCTGGCAGTCAGCTATTCCAATAAACAGGCCACGGACATCCTCTGGACACTGCTCTCGATACGGAACTAGGAACAGCTCACCATCGACTGCCGTTGGACACAAGCTGCCTATCTTGAGTTTGTGACATCGACCGCATGAGCAATCCTGATCAAGGGCGATTGCTGACCGGAAGATCCGGCGTCATCAGCCACTGTCTGAGGTTTTTGCGCGGCCTGCGGATGCCCGAAAATTTCTTCAAGCGATGTGAGTAATCGCACTTGCCAGAAATGTGGCAAGAGTGCATTTTCCTGATCGGGGCGGGTTGAATAAGTTTAGAGCTGGGTTGAAAAATTCTTGAATCTGCATTGAAAATGCTTTGCGGAGACACTGGCTTCGTTACTTTCACAATGGTCGTTTGCACTGGCCACTGAATGCCATGGCCCCGGTTCTGGCCTCCTGCCCTGAGCTCGCAGAACAACTCGCAACCATCATGGCAGAGCGAAAGTTGGCGAACAAAGGCCTGATGCGGGAGACGGACGAACGTGGCTTTACCGACCACCTCGGCGAAGCTACGCGCGAACTGGTAGGCCGCATGCGCAAATTCTTTGCAGACTAAGGACGCTTACCCTAGCTGTTCCACCAGGGCTTGTCGGTGAAGGTACGCATGTCGATTTCGTGTGTCCAAGCTGAGCGGTGTTGCTGGGACAGGTGATAGTAGGTGTCGGCAATTTCTTCAGGAAGCAACAGGCCGTCATGTTCCAGCCCGCGGGTTTCACGCAACTGCTGGAAGCGTTCAGGTCCCAGGATCTTGCCCAGCGTGTCCGGCGCATCGACCATGCCATCAATAAGGATGTGCGCCACATGGATGCCTTTTGGCGCAAACTCCGCATTGAGCGACTGGCATAGCATGCGCCGCCCGCCCATGGCCGCGGCATGGGAATGCTGGCCTCCGTTACCGCGCATAGCCGCTGTCGCCGATGTGACCAGGATCATCCCCCTGCCCCGCTCTTCCATCAGAGGGCAGATGGCAGATGCCACCCGGAAAAGCGAGAACGTGGCCAGACGCCAACCCATCTCAAACGCCTTGTAACTGGTATCCTTCAGCGACCGATCGCCAATCTGGGCCCCCAAATTGAAGACAACCACATCTATTGCACCTATCTCAGCTTCCACTTGTGCAATACGCGTCTCCAGGCTGTCCGGTTCGACAGCATTAAGGATGTAACCGGTGGCATGGTTGCCATCGCTCTTGATCGTTTCGACAAGAGCATTCAAGCCCGCCTCGTCACTGCGGCGGCAGAGAACAGCATGATACCCCTCACGGGCAAAACGCCTCCCGACGTTGCCACCAATTCCGGCACCGGCACCTATGACCAAACAAACAGGTTTCATGTGAAAGATGGTAGCGGTCAATTCATTGGGAAAGCAAGACTTTCTGCAATCCCAGTGGAATGCTTGATTCAAATCAACGCTAAACAGATCAATTTTCGTGACACTGGTGACCGATCCGAAAAAAATCTTGAGGTATGCTTGATGTTGAAACGGGCGGCTTTGCGCACTCTTGTTCTAGTACCGCTAGCATTTGCAATCTCCACACACGTTGCTGGGATGGAACTCAGAGGTGACCCGCGTCTGCCTAAATCTGTCCCAACGATCTATGCAGGTTCATTTCTAGCGCATTGCATATTGCGCGGGAACTTGACGCCGGGAGTTGCCTTCCACGAGTCAGACTGGTGGCACAACCAGCTTTCGGATGTCACCTATGATCATACAGGCACGGGCAACAATCCTCCCGTCGGATATTTCACGTTCAATATCACAAAGACCGGTCCGTTTGCCGTTGGCGAAAAAGTGACGCTCTACAACACGCATAACTCGTCTTCAGTTGCTGCGCTTCAAATCACCCTCACGGTCACCAAGGATGACTTGGTCATTGGCGGTGCCACATTCCAGCGAAATTGCGTGCGCACAGCCGGGGCAGCGGCAATTCCATAACGCTTGAGAACACCCAGGCGGCAGCGCTTTCTTCCGGCTCTTTCGACTTCTTTTGATGCCGACGAGCCAAACGCTCCGTTGACCTGCTCTCATCTTGACCGCATACGCTGCTTTGTAGGACACTCCTGCCAGGTTCTGGCAATTCTGTTGGATACCGATAACAAATCGCTCCTGGGAGGAAGCAATGAAGTTCAATGATTCCAAAAGTTCTGATGCAAACGACGCGGCGTTTGGCAACCTGACAGGCGCTGAACGCGAAATCCTGACCAAAGCTCTGAACAAAGGCGCAACCCGGCGTGAAGTCATGGGATGGTTGATGGCCAGCGGTGCCACGATTGCAGCGGCAGGCAGTCTGGTCACAGGTGCCGAACGCGCCATTGCTATGACGCCCAAGAAAGGTGGAAGCCTTAGGGCAGCAGTAACCCAGCACGGACCAAAAGATACGCTTGATCCCGCGGGCAGTGAGGGCACTGTGGACTACATGCGGTCACGGTCGCATTACAACAATCTGGTGCAGCTCAACGACGACATCACGCCCAGGGCAGAGCTTGCGCAGGAGTTTGAAGTCAACAAGGATGCCAGCGAATGGACATTCTCCCTGCGCAAGGACGTCAAGTGGCATGATGGCAGCAAGTTCACTGCCGATGATGTGGTCTACTCCTTGAACCGTCATCTTGGCCCGGACACCAAGTCCGTCGTGAAGGCACTGGTTTCCAACGTATCGGAAGTCAAGAAAGTCGACCCGCACACAGTCAAAATCATCATGTCGACACCAAATGCGGACCTGTCGCGAATTCTCGGCACCTTCCATTTCCGCATGGTCAAGGACGGCGAAGCAAACTTTCAGAATCCGCAGGGCACCGGCCCCTATCGCTTGAAGGAGTTCAAGCCAGGTGTGCGGTCTGTTCACGTTCGGAACGAAGATTACTGGCGTGAGACAGCAAATCTGGAGCAGCTGGAAATCTTTGCGATCACCGATGCCGTTTCCAGAGTGAACGCTCTGAAAGCGGGAGACGTGCAACTCATCAACAACCTCGATCCCAAGGCCATCGGACAGCTGGAAGGCACAAGTAGCCATGCCTGGTCCGTCCCCTCGGGCGCTTACACGGGCGTTGTCATGATGACCGATAAGGAACCGGGCAACAACCCTGACTTCCGTGAAGCGATCAAATACCTCATGCGGCGCGAACGTTTCGTCAAAACCATCCTGCGGGGACAGGGAACGGTGGGCAACGACCAGCCGGTCAACGCCGCCTACGGCCCGGATCATTGCGAAAGCCTCGCACAGCGCTCCTACGATCCAGACAAGGCCAAGTTCCACCTCAAGAAATCCGGGGTCACCCAAGTGACCATGGAAGTTGCCGAGGTCGCGGCCGGCATCACCGATATTTGCCTTATCCTCCAGCGTGAAGCGGCGAAAATCGGCCTGACGCTCAACGTCAAGAAAGTGCCGACCGACGGATATTGGGGTGCGATCTGGCAGAAGACGGCAATGCACACCACCGCCTGGAACATGCGCCCGACCGCCAATACGATGATCGGTATCGCGTTTGCTCCGGACGCTCCCTGGAACGACAGCTACTGGAAAGATGAGCGCCTTGGCAAATTGCTGAAGGAATCCCGTTCCGTAACGGATCCTGCCAAACGCAAGGAAATGTATTGCGAGATGGAAACCCTGATCGCGCACAATTCCGGTGTCTGCATCCCGGTCCACACCAACTATGTGGATGGCGTTTCCGACAAGGTGAAAGGCCTCGGCAAGCTTCCTCTGGAAGCCTTCGGCGGCGGCGAATTCCCCGAATTCGTCTGGCTCGACAGCTAGGTCCCAGAACCGACTCAATTTGCGGCCCCGGTGTGAAAACGCCGGGGCCGTTTTTGTTTCTAGAGGGCGTCACGTAGACGATACGACCCGATTATGAAAGGCAGGAACCAGGGCCAGCCCCAATAGAGCGGGCGGGTTTCGAAAGAGTCGCTGCCGAGGGCGGTTTCCACTGGAGCTTCAGCGATTATGCGGCGTGCGGCGAGGTGGCCGAACCAGCTGGCCCAGACGGTGCCCGATCCACAGAACCCGGTTGCGTAGTGTACGCCATCCAGGTGGGCGAGCTTGGGCCGGAAGTCGAAGGGAAAGCCCACATAACCCCACCATACATGGGACAAGCTGACTTCAGCCAATTCCGGGAAGATCCCAACCATCACTTTCTTCAAAGCCTTGGCTTTCACATTCGGGTTGCTGGACCAGGCCCCTGCCCGGCCGCCAAATATGATGCGCGTATGATCCGGCGATGGGCGGTAGTAGGGGAACATGATCCGCGTATCCACCAGCATTCGCTTCTTCGGCATCAGGCGATCCATCACATCTTTTGCCAAAGGCTCGGTGGCTATGATCTGGCTTTGCGCAGGGACGATGCGGCGGCGTAACCAGGGTTGCGCTTCATCCGTGTAGGCGTTTGTCGCAATCACGAGTTCGCGGGCATGGACCGAACCACGAGATGTCCGGATTTCAATTCCATCGTTTTCCCGGCGAAATCCGAGCATCGGACAATTTGCGTGCACGGTAACGCCTGAAGCCAACGCCGTTCTCAGAAGTTCGGCATGATACTTCCCGGGATGGATGGAACATACATCATCATCTGCGATGCCACCGTAGTATGCGTCCGTGCCGATCTCAGTGTGCTGTTCCGCCCTGGGGATCACAGAAACTCCACGCTTGAAATGTTTGTTGATGGCGTCTGCATCCCGCGCAAGGTCTTCATAATCGCGGGTACGATGGGCGCCTCTGAACCGGCCGGGGCGAGCGTAATCGCAGTTGAGCTTCTCGCCTGTGATGAAATCGTTCAACCATTTTTCGGCATCCAAGCCCTCTTGGAACAATGCCTTGGATGTCTCAAGTCCCAGGGTCCTGATCATTTCGCTCAGCCGAAATTTTGTGGTCCCGCTCACGATGCCGCCATTGCGGCTGGATCCACCAAAGCCCGGGCGTTCTTTCTCAAAAACCTGGACCGAACGGCCTGCACGCGCCAGTCCAATCGCGGCGTGAAGCCCGGCATAGCCGGAGCCAATCACCGCAACATCGCAGGTCGCGCTGACAACCTCTTCCGGCAACTCCTGAAGCGGCGCTGCTTCCCACCAAAATGGTTGCTGTTTCATATCCACTCAAATCCCTGGAACAAGGTCAGCCCGGCTCAACATCCATTGAATGCGATCCGGGCGGGTTGTGCCAGGGAAATGTGCAAAGTTGCACGTCAAGAAGCAGGCGGCCGGCGCTGAGTGCCTGCCATCTGAAATTTTCTTAGGTGGAACCGGCGCCCTCAGGCGTTGTAGTCCCGCTGGTCATCAATGACCTTTCCGTCGTTTGGAAGGCTGCCTTCGGCGGCAAACTCGACCTTGCCGCTGATCTTCGTGACATCCTTGAGGGATGCAGCAACAGCGGATGCGAGATCGCCGGAGCTGCCTCCACACTCGGCCTGCAGCACCATCGCATCCTGTGCACCGTCGCGGCTGATGACAAGGCGCAGGCGCCCAAGCTCACTATGACGTTTGGCAACTTCAGCAAGCTGGCTGGGATGCACGAACATACCCTTGACCTTGGTCGTCTGATCTGCGCGGCCCATCCAGCCCTTGATGCGGGTGTTCGTGCGCCCACACGGGCTCGTGCCCGGCAGAATTGCGGAAAGATCGCCGGTACCGAAACGGATCATCGGATAGATCTCGTTGAACGTGGTCACGACCACTTCACCCACCTCGCCTTCAGGAACCGGCTCGCCCGTGCCCGGTTTGACTATTTCAATGATGCAGCTCTCGTCGATGATCATGCCTTCCATGGCAGAGGATTCATAGGCAATAACCCCCACGTCAGCCGTGGCATAGCTTTGCAAGACTGCGACCCCTCTGTCGGCATATTCCTGACGCAGGGCCGGGAACAAGGCCCCTCCCCCAACAGCACCGCACTTGATGGAGGACATGTCCTTGCCGAGTTCCTCGGCCTTATCGAGGATTACCTTCAGGTAGTCCGGCGTGCCGGCAAAGCCGGCAGGTTTGAGCAACTCAATCGCTTTAATCTGCATCTCGGTGTTGCCAATGCCCGCCGGAAACACCGAGCAACCGAGCGCGAGTGCTCCTGATTCCATGATGAATCCGCCAGGCGTCAGGTGATAGGCAAACGAATTGTGCACCACATCACCGCTCCGAAAGCCTGATGCGTAAAAGGCCCGCGCCGCGCGCCAAGGATCAGAGCTGGTGCCCTGCGGTTCGAAGATCGGTCCAGGTGACATGAAAACGCGGCCAAGATTGCCAGGTTCCGCCGCCACAAATCCCCCGAAGGGAGGCTCTGCAGCTTGTGCGTCTTTTAATTCACTCTTGCGTAGAACCGGGAGCGCGGCGAGTGCCCCGCGGGACGTGATGCTTGACGCGTCAACGCCGTCCAGATGCTTTGCCCACCCAGGTGCCTTTTCCATGGCATGGGCAATAGCACCAGGTAGCCGGTCAAAGAGATCGTTTTCACGCTCGTCGGCTGAGCGGGTTTCTAAGTCATCATAATGTTCGGACATTTGGGCCTCTTGTTATCAGCTCAGGAATGCCCACAGTGTGGGCTATGCCAGCCAGCGCTTGCGGCGTTTATAGGCTTTCACGTTACGGAATGATTTCTGATCATCACTGTCGCCAGCAATACCCAGATAGAATTCCTTCACATCCTCATTTTCGCGCAATTCGGACGCAAGACCATCCATCACCACGCGGCCATTTTCGAGAATGTAGCCGTATTTGGCATATTTCAGGGCGATGTTGGTGTTCTGCTCAGCAAGCAGCATGCTCACACCTTCCTGCTCGTTCAGCTTCTTGATGATCTCAAAGATTTCCTCAACAAGCTGCGGCGCCAGACCCATGGAGGGCTCATCCAGCAACATGGTGGTCGGACGGGACATGAGGGCGCGGCCAATCGCACACATCTGCTGCTCACCGCCAGAAATGTATCCGGCCAGACTGGTGCTGCGCTCACGCAGGCGCGGGAAATAATTGTAGACCATCTCAAGATCGTCAGCGATCGCAGCCTTACCATCCTTGCGGGTAAAGGCGCCGGTGAGCAGGTTTTCTTCAACCGTTAGATGTTCAAAACAATGGCGACCTTCCATGACCTGGATGCAGCCGCGCTTCACAAGCTCATTCGGAGAGAGCTTGTCGATACGCTCGCCCTTGAACATGATCTGGCCCTTGGTCACGTCCCCACGCTCGGAGCGAAGCAGGTTCGAAACCGCCTTGAGGGTCGTGGATTTGCCAGCGCCGTTTGCACCGAGAAGCGCAGTGATACCGCCTTGCGGCACTTCAAGAGATACGCCTTTCAACACGAGAATAACGTGATCGTAAATGACCTCGATATTATTGATCGAAAGGACAGGATCTTCGGCTGCGACGGGTTCTGCTTGAGCGCTCACGGGGGTGCCTCTACTAAAGAAATTCGTTTGTCAAAAATCGGGCCTGCCCCAGTTTCGGAGCAGGCCCTTTTCGTTCAGGCATTCAATTCAGACTTATTTGCACTCTTGCGTCTGCCAGTCAGGCTTGTCAGCCACATACTTGTCGGCAGCTGCAATCAGCTTCGGACGTACCTTGTCACGCATTGGAGTGATCCAGTCGGAGACCTTGTTCCAGGCCTTGCCGTCCCACTGCTGGATGTAGATCGGGTGAGCACCAGCATGGTCTTTGCAGGTGATCTTGATTGGGTTTGTGAGCCCTTCCAGGCCGATTTCTTTAAAGCGGGCCTCGGTGATGTTGAGGTTCTCCAGACCTTTACGCATGTCTTCACCGTTGATCTTTTTCTTACCGGTGATTTGCTGCGCGGTGCGGATGGCTTCTGCAACCATCACGGCATTATAGACGCCACGATTGTAGAAGTTGTTTCCAACTTCTGACTCTTTAGCCTGGCTCTTGCCAGTTTTGATGACGTGCTTGATGATATCCTGAATTGCAGGATAGCTTGTGCCTGTACCGTGAAAGTTTGCGGACTTGTAGCCCTTGGCGCCAGCGCCAGCAGGAACCACATCCACGTTACCGCCTGACCACCACACGCCAATGAACCTGGACATGTCGTACCTGATCTTGGCAGCTTCCTTAATGGCGGTCGGGTTCATAGCACCCCAACCCCACATGATCATCCAGTCCGGACGTTCTTTGCGGACCTGCAGCCAGTGAGACGACTGGTTCTGCATTTCCTTCACGCCAACCGGGATCTTGACAACGGAGAAGCCCATTTCCTTGGACAGCTCGTCAAGAAGCGGGATCGGCTCACGACCGTAACCAACGTCAAGATAGGTAAAGCCGATCTTCTTGCCTTTAACGCCGCCATTGGCATCAATGTACTTGATGATGGCAGACATCTGGCTCCAGTAGGTGGCCGGTGCGTTGAAGGTCCAGGGGAACTTCTCACCAACAGCAGTAGCCGAAAGGCCATAGCCAGCAGAAAGAATCGGAATTTTGTCGACCGGAGCTTTTGGGATCAGCTGCAGTGTGATGCCGGTGGAATACGGATTGTAGACAACAGCGCCCTTGCCCTTCGTGCCTTCATAGCACTCGACACCTTTCTGGGCGTTGTAACCGGTTTCACATTCTTCAACGATCAGCTTGACGCCGCCAATGCCGCCGTCGCGCTCGTTGAGCATTGTGAGATAGTCATGCAGGCCGTTGGCGACCGGCGTACCAGAGCCGGCAAACGGACCAGTCCTGTAAGTAAGCAGCGGGATATAAATCCCGTCCTCAGCCATCGCTGTCGAGCTGGCGGCAATCCCGGTTGCCAGCATGGCAGCGGCGCCTGCACCCATTGCAAGTTTCTTGAAATTCATGTGGTATTCTCCTCCACTCTTTTGGTGTTCTGCCGTCCCGGCAGAACGATCTAACGCCATTTCATTCTTAAGTTTCAGGACCCCACATCGGAGATCTGACCTGACCCTAACACTCCCTGATAAAATAGCGAAACTCCTCTTTTGACTAAGCCTAACACGCAATCTGCTAATACGGGAACGGCCAGACCCGTAATTTTTGTTTTGTGATCTGCCACAGTCTGGCAAGGCCGGCTGGCTCCACGATCAGGAAGAAGATGATCATCGCCCCGACCACCATGAAAGCCACGTGCTCAACGGTGGACGCTGTCATCGTTTCGCCAAAGATGGACCTGAGCAGAATTGGCAAGTTCCACAAGAATGCCGCCCCGAGGAAGCAGCCAATAAGACTGCCCAGTCCGCCGATGATAACCATGAACAGGATCAGGAAGGAATGGTTGATGTCAAAGCTTTCAACCTCCGCAGCACCCAGCCACAGGAACACCATGCAGGCACCGGCTACGCCGCAATAGAACGAAGAGAGCGCGAATGCGGTCAGTTTTGCAGGCAGTAGCCGGATACCAATCAGTTCGGCAGCAATATCCATGTCCCGGATCGCCATCCAGGAGCGGCCGAACCGGCCCCGGACCAGGTTTGAAGCAATCCAGGTCAGCACAACCACAATACTCAGCACCACAAGATAGCGGGTTTCCGCTGCTGCCGTTGCCCCGGTTACCGGAACGCCGAACAGTGAACGGGTCGGAACTTCAATAGCGCCGGAGTCATTGTAATTATAGAGCCATGGCACCCGACCAAACGCCCATTCGAGAAAGAACTGGGAGGCGAGTGTCGCGACCGCGAGGTAGAAGCCCTTGATCCGCAGCGAGGGTAGGCCAAAGATAAACCCGACCCCAGCGGCAAACACACCGCTGAACAGTATATGGAAGATGATGTTCACTTCAGGGAAGATCGTCGCCAGCTTGTAGCAGGAATAAGCCCCTACCCCCATGAAGCCGCCGGTTCCGAGTGAAAGCTGACCAGCATAGCCGGTAAGAAGGTTAAGCCCGACCGCCGCAAGAGCGAAAACCAGCGTCGGGATCATGATTCCGCCGAGCCAGAAGTCGTTGAACGTTAGCGGGACGACGACGAACAAAAAGGCCAGGAGAATCCAGATTCCAATCCTGTCTTGCAGAATTGGGAAGACCGACTGGTCGTCTAAGTAGTTTGTCTTGAATTGACCGGTTTCGCGGTAAAGCATGTTTCTGTTCCCTTACACGCGTTCGATGATTTTTTCGCCAAATAGCCCTTGCGGTCTGAACCACAGGAAGATCAGCGCGATGAAGAAGGGGACCCAACTTTCGATGGATCCTCCAACCAGTGGTCCCCAATAGAATTCCGCCAGCTTTTCAGAAATGCCGATGATCAGACCGCCTACAATGGCGCCCGGGATCGACGTGAAGCCACCGAGGATCAGCACTGGAAGGGCTTTCAAAGCCACAATCTGAAGGGCGAAGGACACATCCGACCGCGCCCCCCACATGATGCCTGTGGTCAGCGCCACAATTCCAGCTGCAAACCAGACGATGACCCAGATCTGCTGGAGCGTAATGCCCACAGACATTGCAGCCTGGTGATCATCGGCCACAGCTCGAAGTGCACGGCCAATGCGAGTCTTGTTGAAGAAGACCGCCAACGCACCAACCATGAGTGCCGCGATTACCGCCGCCGCAATATCAATGTGTTGCAGGATAACACGCCCACCGAACATCTCGATTTCCGTCGAGCCGGTTGGTAGCCCCAATTCGGCGGCAGGCATCAATTTCGGCTCGCCGCCAAAGACGAACTCACCAAAACCGATCAGGAACTGAGTCAGCCCAATTGTCGCCATAAACAATATGATATCGGGCTGGTTGACCAGAGGCCGGAGCACAACGCGCTCGACGGTCATGGCCAACAATAACATGATACCGATACACAATACGATGGCCAGCCAGGCAGGAACGCCCAGCGCATACAGACCAACCAGCGACAGCGCCCCGAACACCACCATGATGCCCTGTGCGAAGTTGAACACGCCGGACGCCTTGAAGATGAGCACGAAACCCAGCGCAATGAGCGCATAAAGCGTGCCCGACACGAACCCTTCCCAAAGCACCTGCACAAACAGGTCGGGAAGCTGCCCCATCTCCACGAACGGATTGATGAAGATCTTATAGAAAATATCACCCATCTCGATTTTCCTTAGTGTGCAACGCCGAGATAGGCATCGATAACGTCCTGATTGGACTTCACTTCATCGGGTGTGCCGTCCGCGATCTTCTCCCCGTGGTCCAGAACGACAACGCGGTCTGACAGATCCATCACAACGCCCATATCGTGTTCGATCAGGGCGATGGTGGTGCCGAACTGATCGTTCACTTCCAGAATGTAACGGGACATGTCCTGTTTTTCTTCCAGGTTCATGCCGGCCATGGGCTCATCCAGCAGGAGGAGTTCCGGCTCGGCCGCCAGGGCCCGCCCCAACTCAACCCGCTTCTGCAGACCATAAGGCAGACGCCCCACAGGTGTGCGCCGGATCGCCTGAATTTCCAGGAAGTCGATAATGTGTTCCACAAACTCGCGGTGCTCAATCTCTTCCTTTTCAGCAGGGCCGAAACGGAACAGATGCCAGAATAAACCCTTGTTCATTTTAAGCGTGCGGCCTGTGATGATGTTGTCGAGGGTGGACATGCCACGGAACAGAGCCACGTTCTGGAACGTACGCGAAATCCCCTGGGTGGCCGCAACGTGAGGTTTCATGTCGTGCCGCTTGTCGCCCTTGTATGTGATCGTACCTTCCTGAGGATGGTAGAACCCGTTGATGACATTCAACATCGAGGTTTTGCCGGCGCCATTCGGGCCAATGATCGCCCGGATCTCGCCCTTGTGGATATTGAAGCTCACATCACGGATGGCCTTCACGCCGCCAAACGACAGGCTCACATTCTCAATGTCGAGCAGCACCTCTGGCGCCGCGTCCGGACTTTCGGCTGCCGCACTCATTCAGCCGCCTCCTTCATGGTCTGGGGCGCATAGATTTCCATGTCGCAAATTTGCACATCGCCCTCAATGAGGCCCTTGCGGCCATCTTCAAAGGTCATTTCAGTCTTGATGTGCTGATTGGTCTTCTTCTTGTCATAGAGCGCCTTCACCAGCGGAGCGTAACGGTCAGCCACAAACGAACGGCGCACTTTTGCTGTCCGGGTGATTTCGCCATCGTCAGCGTCCAGCTCCTTGTGCAGGATCAGGAAGCGCTTGATCTGGGCGCCGGACACACGTTCTTCGCCGGCCAGCTCGCGGTTCACCTCTTCCACATGCTTTTCGATCATGGCGTACACATCGGGATGTCCGGCCAGTTCCTGATAACTTGCGTAGGAGACGTTGTTGCGTTCCGCCCAGCTGCCAACTGCGGTCAGGTCGATATTGATGAAGGCTGCCACATACTCACGGCCATGGCCGAAGGCGACCACTTCCTTGATGTTGGGGAAGAATTTCAGCTTGTTTTCGATATATTTCGGTGGAAACAGGGTGCCGTCTTTCAGCTTGCCCACGTCCTTGGCCCGATCGATGATTTTCAGGTGACCGCGCTCATCGATGAAGCCCGCATCGCCGGAATGTACCCAGCCGTCCTTGGTCTTGGTTTTCTTGGTGGCCCTGGGGTTTTTGTAATACTCCTTGAAGACACCCGGCGAACGGTACAGCACTTCACCGTTATCATTGATCTTGATCTCGATGTCGTTCAGCGTCTTGCCGACCGTGTCGTCGTAAATCTCACCATCCGGCTGGTTGGTGACATAAACCGCAGCCTCGGTCTGACCGTAGAGCTGCTTCAAGTTGATCCCCAAAGAGCGGTAGAAGCGGAATATGTCCGGGCCAATCGCTTCGCCAGCCGTATAGGCCACGCGAACTGTCGAGAGACCGTAATGGTTCTTGAGCGGCGCATAGACCACAAAATCGCCAAGCGCGTAAAGCAACCGGTCGCTGAGGGCCACCTGCTCGCCATTGAGAATTTTCTCTCCAACCTTGCGCGCGACCCCCAGGAAATAATGGAACATCTTCTTCTTGAAGTTGCTCGCATCTTCCATGTTCACCATGGTCAGCGTGATCACATTCTCATAGACGCGCGGCGGCGCGAACGCATAGGTCGTGCCGATCTCGCGGCGATCGTCTACGACGGTCTCAGGGCTTTCCGGACAATTCACGCAATAGCCGCATTCGTAGGACTGCGCATAGGAGAACACGTGGTCACCGACCCAGGCCATAGGCAGGTAAGCGATGACGCTTTCGTTCACATCCAGCTTGTCAAAGTCGTTGGCAACTTTCGCGGCCCAGACGACCGAGCCCATGGTCAGCACAACGCCCTTCGGGTTGCCGGTGGTGCCGGAGGTGTAGAGAATGATCGCCGTGTCCTCGGGCCCGGCCTTGGCAATTTGCTCCAGCCATTTCTTCTCAGCGTCGCCGCTGGCTTTCATGGCGGCCCGGCCGCTCTCCTGGACTTCCTCGAAATATTTCACTCCGTCCACGGCGTAGTTGGTCATGCCCCGCGGATCGCAATAGATAACATCCTTGATGGCTTTGTATTTTTCCCGGATCTCCAGGATCTTGTCGACCTGCTCCTGGTTTTCCACCACCGCACAGGTGACGCCTGCATGCTTGAGGGCAAAGATCATCTCGTCTGCAACAGAGTCCTGGTAAACGGGGATCGGTATGGCGCCAAGCGCTTGCGCGGCGCACATTGTCCAATAAAGGCGCGGGCGGTTATCGCCTACAATGGCAACCTTGTCGCCCGGGCCTATGCCCAGTTCGGACAATCCGATGGAAAATGCGCGCACCTCCTCCAGAACCTCTGACCAGGTCCAGGCCTGCCAGATGCCGAGATCCTTCTCGCGCATGGCGGGCTTGTCGGCGAACTTCACAGCATTTCGCAACAACAGCTTTGGAAACGTATCTTCGGCCTTAGCGGCCTCAGCCCCTGTGCTCACTCCTCAGTCCCTCCTGTTGTCGCCCGGCCGCGTTCTTGCAACCTGGGCGGCACTTCACCTCAATCTCCGCGCGCATGATACGTTTTTTTCTATTGTTGGCACAAGCTTGTATCGCGCCAAACAGGCATCTCATCCCCTGTCTTTAGATGAGACCGCGACGTTGTAACGACCCTTGGCCCAAATGCACAGGGTTTTTTGGCCGCACGCACCAATTCGTGTTGAGGGGGTGATTATTGCTACCATTTTAATTTGATTGAATCCTTGTTTCCGACCCCTCGTTGTCCACGGCATGACAATAGCAGAGGACAGACCCTGCAGCCATTGCAGCTCCGGGATTGGTCAAGCACACTTTGCCATTTAGATATTCGTCCCGATCACATGGGCGTCTTTTGCAGGGCAACCTCGCAGTGGATCAATGTTGTGTCAAAAACGGGAACATCCACATTGCCCTGATTGTGAAGCATTCCAACCTCCGTACACCCCAGGATGAGGCAGTCGGCTCCGGCTTCCACCAAACGGCCGGCAATACCGACATAAGCCGCTTCGCTTTGCTTTGTCGTCAAATCTTTGCAAAGTTCCTCATAAATGATCCTGTGCGTTTCGGCACTGTTGTCATCATTTGGAACCAAGGGATTCAGTCCTGCCGCGATCGGCCTGTCGATATAAAAGTTTGTTCCATTTTAAAAGCCGTGGCCATGAGGCCGGGCGATTTTAGTCCTGCCAGATTGATCGCTTCAGCATCTGCGTCAGCGATGCGAAGCAACGGAATGTCAACGCCCTGCATCATCTGCCCGGCAAGTTTGTGCATGGTGTCGGTCGCGAGGATTATCAGGCTGGCTCCACCATTCTGCAGTGCATTGGCTTCTGCGTTGAGAATGGCACCGGCGGCCTCCCAAATCCCCTTTCATTTGCAGTGCTTCGATGCGTGCAAAATCAAGAGAGCGAATCAGCCGTTCCGGGGAATGCAGACCATCGAGCCTGCTGCGGATCAGATCACGCAACTCGCGATAACATATCTGTGTCGATGCAGCTGACATTCCGCCAAGTATGCCGATTGTTCCCACCAGTCTCTCCATGTTCACCCATCGAACACCTCAGAGAGCATTCAAAATCAGCGGCCGTACGCTCATTGATCGTGCTGTTATTGGAAGCGCGTTTTAGATGCCGGCTATTCCGCCGCAATCGCCGCCGGCACTGTCGTGCGGCCCGCCTCGTAAGCGGCTACGAGTTCCGCCTCGCGGGACTTGGCATCCTTGATGTGCTGTTCCTTTACATGGCCGTAGCCGCGGATGTGTTCGGGGATCGCGGCGATTTCGGCGGCGAGTTCGATGTTGGACGCGGTGAGTTTGGCCAGCAGTTTTTCAACGCCCGCCTCGTAGTCCCTGATCAGCTGACGCTCCATCTTGCGTTCGGCGCTGTAGCCGAAGATGTCGAGCGCGCCGCCGCGCAAGCCCTTGAATTTGGCCAGCCAGGAGAAGGCCGTCAGGATCCAGGGTCCATATTCCTGCTTGATCAGCTGTCCGGTTTCCGGATCGCGGCGGCTGAAGATGGGCGGGGCTAGATGGTATTTCAGGGTGTAGGCGCCCTTGAACTGTTTGGCCACCTGCTCAGCAAAACCACCGTCCGTGTAGAGCCGGGCCACCTCGTATTCATCCTTGTAGGCCATGAGTTTGAAGGCATAGCGGGCAACCGCCGTGGACAGCACACTTGAACTGGCGCTGACTTTTTCTTCTGCGGCCCTCACCTTGTTCACGAGCTTGCGATAACGGTCAGCGTAGGCTGCGTCCTGATAGCTTGTGAGAAACTCCATGCGGCGGGCGATCATCTCATCCACGGTCTGGGAGACATTGTGGGTTGCTGCGATCGCGTTGTCATCAGAGACATCCGCGCGCTCAATGATCTTTTCAACCGCGCCCAGATTGTGCGCCGCCCGGCGGCCCCATTCAAAGGCCTTGAGGTTCATCTCAACTGCCACGTTGTTGAGCGTGATGGCACGCTCAATGGCATCTGCCGAAACTGGAATGAGGCCCTTCTGCCAAGTATAGCCGAGGGTGAAGAGGTTCGCGGCAATGCTGTCACCCATCAGGGCTGTGGCAATCTTCGTGGAGTTGATGAGGTCCGTGCGGCCCCGGCCCATGCGCGCTTCAATAGCGAGCCGCAACTCGTCGCCGGGCAATTTGTAGTCCGCATCGTTGGTGAACATGGCGGGCATGGTCTCAAAATCATTGACCACGGCGCGCGTGCGTCCCTTCCCGGCGGCGGCCAAATTGTGCGTGGCAGCGGAGGTGACGAGATCGCATCCCAGCAGCACATCAGCGCCACCAGCGGAAACCCGGATGGTGGCGATGTCTTCCTGCTTTGCCGCAATCTTGAGGTGTGAGACAACCGCGCCATTCTTCTGGGAAAGCCCGGCCATATCGATGATGCCGGCGCCCTTGCCTTCCAGATTGGCGGCCATGGCGATGATCTGACCAACGGTGACAACACCTGTGCCGCCAATGCCGGTGACCAGGATGGACCACGGGTTCTCCAACGCCGGCAACTCAGGCTCGGGCAGAGCCTCGAACACGGGCACATCGATGGTCTTGGCCTTCGTCTCCTGACCCTTGATCAGCTCGCCGCCTTCCACGGTAACGAAGCTCGGGCAGAATCCGTTGAGGCAGGAATAGTCCTTGTTGCAGGAGGACTGGTCGATCTTGCGCTTGCGGCCAAACTCGGTCTCCACGGGCTGGATGGCGACGCAGTTGGATTTAACCCCGCAATCGCCGCAGCCCTCACAAACCAGCTCGTTGATCATTACCCGCTTGGCCGGGTCCGGGAACGTGCCACGTTTGCGGCGGCGGCGTTTTTCCGCTGCACAGGTCTGATCGTAGATGAGGACCGTGAGGCCTTCTTCGCCCATCAATTCACGCTGGACCTTGCCAAGCTCGCGGCGATGATGGATCGCGGTAAAGGGCGAAAAGCCCGTACTGGCGGGGTACTTATCCGGCTCATCGGTGACGATGACCACACGCCGCGCACCCTCGGCCGCCACTTGCTGGGCGATCTGAGGCACGGTCAGACCGCCATCGTGGGCCTGCCCGCCGGTCATGGCAACCGCGTCATTGTAGAGAATCTTGTAGGTCATGGTAACCCCGGCCGCCGCGGCTGCCCGGATGGCCAGGAGGCCGGAATGATTGTAGGTACCGTCCCCGATATTCTGGAACACGTGCTTCCGCTTGGAGAACAGGCTCTCGCCAATCCAGTTGGCTCCCTCGCTGCCCATGTGGGTTGAGCCCTCTGTGTTTCGCTCAGGCACATATTGCGCCATCCAGTGACAGCCAATGCCGGCGTAGGCACGCCCGCCTTCCGGAACGGTGGTGGATGAGTTATGCGGGCAACCGGCGCAGAAATAGGGGATGCGGGTTGCCGCTTCACTGAGGTTCGAGAGCGACCGCTCGGCCGTCTTGATGCGCGCCACCTCTCTGGAAATGTCTCCGTTTTTCTTGATCTTGCCAAGACGCTCACCGATGACAACAGCGATCTGGTTCGGATCGAGTGTCCAGTGGGCCTGGAACAGGGGTTTGCCTTTTTCGTCCTTCTTGCCAATCAAAACCGGGACGCGGTGGCGGCCATAAAGCTGTTCCTTGATCTGGGTTTCGATCAGTGAACGCTTTTCCTCAACAACGATGATCAGATCGAGTCCTTTGACGAAGGTCTCTATGATGTCTGGTTCGAGCGGCCAGACCATGCCGATCTTCAGGAGCCGGATTCCGAGCTTTGAAGCCTCGACCTCATTGATACCGAGCTCTTCCAGCGCCTGGCGCACATCCAGATAGGATTTGCCGGTGGTGGCAATGCCGATCTTCGGTGCCTTGCCGCCCTTCAGAACGATCTGGTTGAGATTGTTGGCGCGGGCAAATGCCGTGGCGGCGAACCGTTTGTGAGTATGGGTCCGCTCTTCCTGTTCATGGCGGTCATCCCAGGGCCGGATATTGAGGCCACCTTCGGGCATTTTGTAATCGGTGGGAATCTTCACCTTAATGCGATCGACACTGCCATCGACGATGGCTGTGGATTCCACATTGTCGTGCACGCATTTGATGCCGACCCAGCAACCAGAATAGCGCGAGAGGGCAAAACCGAGAATACCGTAGTCGATAATTTCCTGAACACCCGATGGATTGAGAACCGGCATCATGGCATCCATCAGGGCGAACTCGCTCTGATGCGGCATCGTGGAGCTTTCCGCCGCATGGTCATCGCCCATCATCACCAGCACACCACCAAGCGGCGAGGTGCCCGCGGCATTGGCGTGGCGGAAGACATCGCCGCAGCGGTCAACACCCGGCCCCTTGCCATACCAGACCGAGTAGACACCATCGTAGACGCCCTCCCCACGCATCTGGGCCTGTTGCGCGCCCCAGATGGCTGTGGCTGCAAGATCTTCGTTCAGGCCGGACTGGAACGTGACATCATACGCGGTGATATGTTTGGCTGCCCGCTGAAACTGCTGATCCACCCCGCTGAGAGGCGATCCGCGATAGCCCGTGACGTAGCCTGCCGTGTTATGCCCCTCTGCCCGGTCGCGCTCTTTCTGCATCATGGTCAGGCGAACGATGGCCTGAATACCGCTCACCAGGGCGTGGGTCTTGCTGAGATCGTATTTGTCGTCGAGCTTGATATCCTGGAGTGCCATGGGCAGCCACTTTCCTCAAATTCAGCAAACAGGTAAGCATTGCTTACATGTTTTTAGACGAAAGGTCAAATCACGGTCGTGCGACCGGCCGCAGGACAGTGTGCATAATAACCGAAAATTTTGCTGAGTCAGCGGAAATCGAACAGGAAGACAGAGATTCCCATTTCGTGGTGGCTGTCGCTCCGGGCCGCGCTAGACGACCGGCGCTCCATAACCAAAGCTGTAAGGAACAGGTTCCGGGAACGCGATCACGTCACCATCATCCAGGACCGCTTCAATATTAAGCGGCGCACCGACGATCCCGGAAGAGATATCGCGGCCGTTGCGCAAAACGAGGAAAATTTCGCTTACCGGTAGATCCGGTTTCTGGATCAAATCTCTCACAGTCGAACCGGCCTGAAAACTAAGTGTATGAAATAAAACATCTTCAGGGCCGAAACGCGCGAGGATGTTGAATAGACGAGCCTCGATCGACACAGTAGGGTTCCCGGAGTTATGGCCAATTGTTGCAGCTACAGCTGGTAACTCTGTTCTCATTTGTCAGTTTCCGGCATTTTCCGGCGCAACTGGTGTGCGCCTTTGTTCCACGTTCGGCAACGTACATGGTTTGCGGGAACCATCAGAGGCATGATCTGGATCAAATCCCTTTGCGAAAGCCAGCCGGCTCATCTCGTGCCTGCCTCGCGCTGAATTGACTCCGACAGACGTGACGATATGATCAAGGTTTGCTCCAAACCGCCTCAGCGTGAAACCTTCTGAACCTGGCGCCATCTAAAGGGGGCCGACTGTTTGAAAGCCTTACCGCTGGCAATGTTCTGGCTGCCCGGCCTGATCCGGGGCAGCAGTTTCATTTACATGAAACTGGCGTCGGGCTTGATCCCGCCCTCGCAGATCGTTCTGTTCCGAGTCTTGTCCGGACCGATCCCGATCGCCGTTTACGCTTATGTAAAAGGCGGGAATTATATACTTGACCATGCAAATGGCATTGAAAGCAAAGCGACCGACACCACGCGAAGAGACTGCCGCCAGGATCAAAGCCGACTGGAGCGGCGGATATACGAGACAGCCCGCAAGCATTGCGGCAACCCGCCTAAAAACGCAGGCGCGGCGTTCGTGAATTACTGCAAAAAGGCAAAGAACCAACGATAAAAGATTTTATTTCAATGAACTTGCAAAAATTTCTCTCTGACGTTTCCGCCATCTACCAAACAGGTGCCGCGACAGAACACTCCTATCGTGCCGCCTTGCAAAGTCTCCTGTCATCCACAGGCGACGATATCATCGCCCTGAACGAGCCAAAGCGCGTGAAATGCGGTGCCCCTGATTTCATCGTATCGCAAGGCGATATCGTGATCGGCCATGTCGAGGCAAAGGATATCGATATCGGAATACGTGGTCTCAAGGGGAGCAATAAAAACCAGCAAGAACGATACCGCGCCGCACTGCCCAACCTGATCTACACGAACTGTCTCGATTGGGACTTCTACCGCGATGGCGATCTGGTCGCCTCTGTCTGCATTGCCGATTTCAGCATGGGGGTGCAGCCAAAACCCGATCAGTTCGCCTCCCTCGAAAATCTCCTGCGGGATTTCATTGCGCAACGTCCGCAAACCATCGCAAGCCCCAAGGAGCTGGCCGAGCGGATGGCGGGCAAGGCCAATCTGATCAAGGATGTTCTGGGCAAAACCCTGACCGATGATGAAGACCTGCAATCCGGGCTGACCTCCCAATTCCATGCCTTCCGTGAAAACCTGATCCACGACATCACCGCCGAAGATTTCGCAGATATTTACGCGGAAACAATCGCTTATGGTATGTTTGCGGCCCGCCTGCACGATACCACGCTGGACACGTTCAGCCGCCAGGAGGCGCTGGAGCTTCTGCCCAAATCAAACCCCTTCCTGCGCTCGCTGTTCACCTATGTGGCTGGCTATGACCTCGACGACCGCATCGTGTGGATCATTGACGATCTGGCGCGGGTGTTCCGTGCCTGCGATGTTGGCAAGATCATGGAAGGCTTCGGCAAGCTGACAGGCCAGAACGACCCCTTCCTGCACTTCTACGAAACATTCCTTGCCGCCTATAACCCCTCAAAGCGCAAGGCGCGCGGGGTCTGGTACACGCCCGAACCTGTTGTGAATTTCATTGTGCGCGCTGTGGACGAGGTATTGCAGACAGAATTCGGCCTCGCGGATGGCCTTGCCGACACGTCGAAAGTGACCATCGACTGGGACACAGGCCAAACCGACAGGAAGGGCAAGGTGCACACCATCAAGAAAGAGGTGCATCGCGTCCAAATCCTCGATCCTGCCACGGGCACAGGCACCTTCCTCGCGGAAGTCATCAAACAGATCGCACCGAAAATCCAGGACGTCGCCCCTGCCATGTGGTCGCAATACATCGAGGATGATCTGATCCCCCGCCTGCACGGCTTCGAGCTTCTCATGGCGTCCTATGCCATGTGCCACATGAAGCTCGATATGATCCTCACCGAAATGGGCTACAGCCCCACCAAAGAGCCGCCCCGCCTGTCCGTCTATTTGACCAACAGCCTTGAGGAAGGTGAACCCGCCAACCAGACCTTTCCGTTCACGCAATGGCTATCCCGCGAGGCGAAGGGTGCGAACACGATCAAGCGCGACATGCCCATCATGTGCGTGATCGGTAATCCGCCATACTCCGGCGTCAGCTCCAACAATGGCGAATGGGCCAAAAACCTGATTACACCCTACAAGAAAGAACCTGGCGGCAAGGTGAAACTCAAAGAGCGTAACTCCAAGTGGATCAACGACGATTACGTCAAATTTATCCGGTTCGCCGAACACATGATCTCCAAGACGGGGGAGGGCGTTCTGGGGTTCATCACCAATCATGGCTACATCGACAGCCCGACATTTCGCGGGATGCGCTGGCACATGATGCAGAACTTCGACAAAATCTATGTCCTCGATCTGCATGGCAACTCGAATAAAAAAGAGGTCGCGCCGGACGGGTCAAACGATGTCAACGTATTCGACATCATGCAGGGCGTTGCTGTCCTGATAGGGGTCAAACACGCCAAGAAAACAGGGGCCACAAACAAGGCATTCGTCCCGGCAGAGGTGTTCCATGCGGAGTTCTGGGGGGCGCGAAAGCAAAAATACGACCGCCTCCAACAGGCCGAGCTGAACAGCGTCTCATGGACCAAACTCGACCCTGACCCGAAATATCAGATGTTCTATCCGATCAACCGGAAGCTCTTGGAAACCTATGACGCGGGCTTCGATCTGGCGCAGTTCATGCCAATGAACCAGATCGGGTTCCAGTCACACAGAGACGGCTTTGCCGTAGCTATGGACAAGGCCGTGATGGAAAAACGTCTGAATGACATGCTTGATGACAGGCTGTCAGACGACGACCTGCGGAAGCGCTATGACCTATCCGACAATAGAGATTGGCAAGTCCCAAGCGCCCGTAGTCGAGCAAAGGCAGACAGAACAGTAGATGAAAAGATCGTGCCGTGTGATTATCGACCGTTTGATCGGCGGTTCTGCATGTTGGACGAAACCATGATGGATTATCCTCGATGGTCCCTGCTCAAGAACGCCCTGTCAGCTGATAACTTCGGTCTGAATTTCATGCGCCAGACCAAATCCCCATCATGGCAACATGGTCTGGTTTCCAAATTTCCAACGCCCGCCGTCTTTGTTGAAATCAAGGACGGTTCAAACTTTGCCCCGCTCTATGCGCAAGAAGATCTCGACAAGACCCGCCGCGTGAACTTCGACGCCAAACTCTCAAAAAAGCTCCGCGCCAAGACCAAGGACAAAGCCCACGGCGAGCCTGACGAGCTGGCGACCTTCGACTACATCTACGGCGTCCTGCATTGTCCCGCCTATCGAGAAACCTTCGCCGAGTTCCTCAAGATCGACTTCCCACGCATCCCGTGGCCGAACACCCCGGACGAATTCCGGGACGTGTCCGCCAAGGGCGCAGAGTTGCGCAAGCTCCACCTGATGGAGCCTGTCGCAATCGGCACGACCCCTTACCCGTTCACGGGCGAGGGTGACAACGAGGTAGGCAAACCCCGCTTTGAGGATGGCCATGTCTGGATCAATGACAGCCGGTATTTTGCCGACGCGCCCGCCGTGTCATGGGATTTCTACATTGGCGGCTATCAGCCCGCCCAGAAATGGCTCAAGGATCGCAAAGGCCGCGCCCTGTCGTTCGAGGATGTGAAGCACTATCAGCGCATCCTCAAAATCCTGTCCGAGACTGACAGGATCATGCGCACGATCTCGATGGAGTTGACCGGGAACGTCTAACGCCTCGGCCTGCGCGGTCGCTTTCGGGATCGCTCTCGCTGCTCCTGCATGATGTCACGCGCTGAACGGCGTTTCTGATTTTCTCCTCGGACCTGCCGCCGAGAAGTCGCGCCCATTGGTGAATAGTCAGGTATATAATTCCCTAAAAGGCGAGTTCAAGCGGGAGCACGCCGCTCACTTCAGGCACTTTGCGGTTATGTCTGTCGTTGGAACGATTGGCTATTATTACGGTTTCGCCACAGGCTCCTCACTCCTGCCGTCGGGCATCGCGGGCGCCTTGAGCGGGCTGACACCGATCCTGTCATACCTCCTGGCACCGATGATCCTGAGCGAAGAAAAGACATCGGCACTCAAGACGTCGGGAATCGCGACTGGTTTTCCCGGTGTGCTCCTGATCGCCAATCCGTTCGCCACTGGCATGGGCTCCGCATACCTGGAGGGTGTTCTCCACAACGCTACTGGCTCCGTGAGCATCGGGGCATCATTTGTCTATGCAAAGAAATATCTGATCCCGCAGAAGATCCCGGTCGCCGCTCTGATTTCCTATCAGCTTGGATTGAGCGCCCTGGTGTTGCTGGTGGTCATCGATTTGCAGGGGATCGGCGCCATATGGAGCGATGCCCCATATGGAGCGATGCCTATGTGGCCACGGGATCGGTGCTCGGTCTTGGGATCGTTGGCACCGGGATGGCTTACATTATCTACCATTAAATCATCGACCGGCTCGGCGCCGTGGCTGCGTCGTCAGTTGCCTATATTCCGCCTGTGGCGGCTCTCGTCATTGGCGTTCTGCTGGTGGATGAAACCATCATGCTTCAGGAATATGCCGGGGCCGCATCCAGCCATCGGGGCCGCGGGACCTCAGCGGTCGAACAGCCCCTTCGGGCCCGGCTTCGCTGAACCGGTGCCCCCGGTCCCTCGGGCTCTGCCGGTCCCTTCCACCCCCCTTCGCCGCATCCGCCCGGCTCATCCCGTCATGAACACAGGCAAGCGAAAGCAAACGCCGGGCCTGACGGGGATCTTCGCTCGTCCTGGAAAGGCCGCGAAGGGGCGAAGCATCATCGTCATCACGACCGCCAGCAGCTGCAGACATCGGAAATCCTCCCTTGTCTGCATGGATCCAGAGAGCAGCCGGGTTGAAAAGGCCTGAGAGACAATCAGGCACGCCATTGGTATGAGGACCTCATTCCATTTGTTCGGGCCGTCAGATGGTTTGTGTTCCAGACGGAAAATACCAGGTTCTACGGTCACAAAGCGCAAGGCGATATTACCCGCACTGTCTGCCATTATGTTGACCACGTCCCCGGGTTCTTGAATTCCAGCCGCTTCCCGAGACCGCCTGGTTCAATGGAATAAATGTCAACGAGCTTGGCATTGCGATCACGAGATAAAACGAGCCAACGATCCCCTTTCTCCGGTGCCCGGTGAATATATGCCAATTGTTGAAGCCCCGCGGGGTGATCTCTTCCCGGTTCGCGTCTGGCGCATCAACGCGGATTTTCCAGAGACCGTCCCAGCCGTGCCGGCTTTGCTGGATCAGGAGATGTTCACCGTCAAAATCCCATGAGCACCTGAACCCCTGTTCCGGCAGGAACGTGTATACTGGGCCATCCGCATTCAGCGGCTTGACCCTGATGACCGTCGCGAGCCATTCCATCGATTTCCAGGACATCCACTTGCCTTGTGGCGACGGGCGATAGTCCCGCTTGGAATCGGTGTTGGCAAGGAAGTCCCCCACCGGAATGAGCGGCGCCAGGGTTTGCGACATCAGGGATGGATGCAAAGCCGAGACCTCGCCCCGGCCTCCGCGATAGATCGCTAGCCCGGCGACAATCGACAGGACCACAAGAACAGCCAGCCGTTCGAGAAATATCCGCATGTGCGTCGGCTCCCAGTGCTAAACGCACACCGATAGTGTGATTTTCGCCTGCAGACATTGGAACGGCAAACGCTCTGCATTAACCCGGCTTATCGAACAAGTTCCGCGCTTCTTCAACCTCTCTGCGGATCATGCATCCTTCGGCATGATCGTTGATCAGGCCGGCTGCCTGCATGAAGGCGAAGACCGTAGTTGGACCCAGAAACTTCCAACCGAGCTTTTTGAGATTCTTCGACAAAGCCTTCGCTTCTTCGGAGACAGAGGCTGTTTGCGGCTCGGCGAGGTCTTCAGGTGCAGGCTCAAATTGCCAAAACCAGGCCCTCAACGAGCCCTCCTGCTCGACCATTTCGCAGGCCCTTTTCGCATTGTTGATCGTGGCTTCGATCTTGCCGTGGTGGCGGACGATACCCTCGTCCTGAAGCAGGCGTTCCACATCCTCTTCGGTAAATGCCGCCACTTTCGCGAACTCAAAATTGCAAAAGGCCGCGCGAAACCCGTCCCGCTTTGCGAGGATGGTTCGCCAGCTGAGACCGGACTGAAAGCTCTCCAGGCACAACTTTTCAAACAGGCCCCGGTCATCTTTGACAGGGAATCCCCACTCGACATCGTGATAGTGCGCGTAGCCGGGGAAATCCGGCACACCCAAAGCCCAGCCGCAACGGGGTTTTCCGTCTGGTCCATCTCGAACGGTCATGATGCCAGGAACTCCAGACGTTCGTCGGTCCTCGATGGGTTGATCTCAAGAATTTCCGGTTGCACAACGTTCTTGGCCACGAAGGGATCTTCGTTCACCCGGCTCTCAAGCTCTTCGATGGTGGTATCATGAGCCACGATCCCACCGCCGAGACCGCCTTGCAGGCTCCCCGTCATCAGGAAGACACCATCATCGAACCCGCGCGCGAGCCATTCATTGTGACCCTCCATGAGCTGGCCCGCCTGGCTCTTGTTGGCGGAGAATTTCAGCAGAATGATAAACATCAATCATGCGCTCCTTTGTATACAGGCGACAGATCTAATCGATCTCTCCTGACATCATACTGTCGGAAATGTCATTTAAACAAATAGATCGGGCTGGTCCAGGCGCGGTGGCCGTCAGCTTGTTGAACACGCACGTAGAAGCGGGTGTCGCCTTCTTCTCGCAAGGGGCAAGCGACGGTCAGCTTTACACGGGTTTTGTCGAACACGTCCGGCAGCCGCTGGACAGTGAGTTGCCGGTCCAGGCCACCGGCTTCAATGACGGTTTCGTCCAGCCCTAGGTCACTCAGTGCAAGGTCAGCTTTTGCGTGTGGTGTGTCGATCCTGATGCATCCGTCATTCTTCGTCGTGAGCCAAAGGTCAATACCGCCGTAGTTGCCTGATGTTACCGCTTTCCAGTTGAGTGAATTGTCAGACTGCTTCTGAATGCCACGATCCAGGTTCCAGTTGTTGAACATATCAGCCCGGGCAATGCTGTTGCCTTCCACCTCGAGAGAGCCGTCCCACGTCGTGGTTCTGGAGCGGCCGCGGTATTCCGCTCCTGACCAACTCAAGCGGACGCGCGAGCCCAGGTGCTGCTGATCATAAGTCCGATGGGTGGTAACGTGGTCGAGGCCGTCGAAAATGTCGATCCGCTCGATGGGCGCAGAGCCGATGACCTCGATGGAGAGTTCGACTTCATCGTCGCTTACACGGGCGATGTCGCCAACCAGCAATTCTTCGACTTGCTCACTCTCAGCAATCTCGAATTCTGCCGGGTCCTGGAGGAATCTCTCGGCAACACCCGCCGACCGGGCGCGGACATCCAGATAAATGCGATTGCCAGTGGTCCCATAATGCCGCCGCGACCGCATGGCCTCGAAAAGGCCATCCCGGGTGAGCTCGGTGGCGAGGTAACAGGTCAATCCTCCACAGGAGCCAAAGAAGCTGGCGCCGGGGAAGCTGGCGCCTACCCTGCCCTTGTGGCCATCGGAGTTACAGACGACGCCAACACGGTAGTTCTTCGTGAAAGCATCATGCAGCAGCCATTCGAAGGTACCCCAGGACGAGTGCACCTCGACCGAGGCTTCCAGCTTGCCATCGTGCGCATAGAGAATGTTGGCATAGCGGCCACCGCAATGGGCCCAGCAGACACAATCTTCGTCCTTCAGTTTCTCGAAGAGATCGTGCGCGTTGTGGCCGTCTGTTTCCTCATCCGAGAGATCGAGAATCTGGGCGTGAGAGGACCGATACATGGGCCGGCCCTCATTGCGGTAGAAGACATTGCGATCTCCGCCAATGGCCGTATTGGCACTCCATTCATAGCCGGGGAAAGTGACGAAGCGTCCGGATTCATTCAGCCGGGCGGTGAGTTCATTCAGGTCCTTCCAGAAGGGCTGTGTCATCTGAAAATCGTTGCCCTGATGGGCGCAACAATCCAGGAAGGCGCGGTCGCGGCCGAACAGGAAGTATTCTTCTGCGGTGTTGGTGCCGAGGGTCTCGTTGGACTGGCCGTGCAGGTCTCCCCAGTAGTGGCCGAGCTGCACTTCATCCTGCACACGAAGTGTGTTGGTTCGGCAGAGGGATTTGCCGTCTGCGGCTTTCACTTCAATGGTCAGGTCGCCGGGCTCGTTGAGACGCAAATCCTCAAGAACCAGGGAGAAAGCGCCAGCTTCGAACTTCGCCGTTTCCGGCAAGCCTTCAATAGGCAGCGAGGGCACCAGCTTCAGACCCTGATCCACCTGATTGCTGGGGTTGCCCCAGGCATCTTCAGCCTTGATCGAGAGGCGGAACGGTTCACCTGTCTTCTTCAGGGTCGGCAGCACCGTACGCCATGTGACTGGGAGACCGGGCACAATGTTGATGTGCGGGCTCTCCGGTAGAGTGACATAATCGTATGTGGCGATTGCGTCGACGAAGACCTTGAACTCAAAAATCCGTTCGCAATAGGTCTGCACGCGGCACCCTTTTGAGCCGCCGCTCTGGTCGCCGAAGCGGATTGTAATCGTGTCGCCCTCTGCCAGGAAGTGCTTTTGAATGCCAATGTAGAGCACCCGGCTCCAGGGGCGGATGTTGCGTTTGAATTCCCAGCGCAGATCCAGCACCGCACCGTTGGAGGCAACCGCCGTTGTATAGCCCGGCGCCGCCGGATCAGCGAACTGCACAGGGCCGAAATCCGTAGCAAAGCGCATGGCGATCTTCAACGATCCGGTATCATCAATCCCGAACTTACCCGCCGTGTAGACCAACTCAAAGGTCTGCCAGGACCCCGCTTCGACTTCACCGGACGGAGAAAGCGTGGCCGACCCCATCAACTCGGGGCGGTATTCAGAATAGGGCATGGGGAGACTCCTGGAAGGCAAGGCTTTTCCGCATTGTTAAGGGAGAAGATGAGGCAATCCAAGAGCACAAGCGCAATTCCAAAAGGGTCATGCCTGGCTGAGGGGATTTTGTCTGAGGTCAGTCAGCCGTAATTTGTATCTGCTGGAATGCCTGTTGTTGTCTCTCCATTCAGTTTCTTTCAACGGCAGATGAACGGTGCGGTCTGGCAGACCTTTGAGCTTTGACAGACCCCCCCTTGCCACCCCCAAAAAGCCTTCCAGGCCCTTGATATGAACACCGCCTCTGGCGAATGCGTCCCTGGAAGGATCGACCCTGTAATGCCCATAGCCAGGATCAACAAGGCCATTGTCCCCTCGCCAGCCATCGCAGGTGAGGACCCAAGCCGGATCAACCTTCCCTCCAATACTGCCTTGTAGAGTGGCTTTTTTTGCAACCTGGAACGACTTCCGCGTAAACCTGACCCTCACGCGCGAAGAGGCCGGAGACGGTTGTCTTGCCAACTGCGCCCCTTCCTCGCTTTCCTTCCCCCGCCTGGCTCCAGACAAGCTTTCATCCCCTTCAACAACACCGAACATCGGGCGCTGCGCCTGGCAAGCTGTATGGAGGCGCTTGCGCAACGCCCGATAGACCCTGTTGACAGTATTGCGATCAAGGCCGCTGGGTTCGGCTGTCTGTAGAGCGGTCAGGCCGGCGGCGAAGTCGCGAACACGCGCGCGGATTTTCTTCTCTGAGATGCGGGACCCTTTGCACTATCGATTGTTCATTTCATACCATGGCTTCATGAGAAAGAATCCCCTCAGCCAGGCATGACTCTTCAAAAATTTTGAAAGTCGGTCATCAATTCTTTTGCACATTGATGGCGATCACACCCATAATCACAGCAACCAAGCCAAAACCAACAGTCCACCCTACCTGCTCATCCAGCACTACCACACCCAAAACCACACTGACACCCACGCGGAGGTAGGCCTGGCTGGCGATGCCCATGGATCCTAAGGTTTTGATCAGGCGGAAATAGAGCAGCAACGCGAGACAGGAACTGATGAAGGCGAGCGCAAGGGCCGCTGCGAGGGATTTGGCAGAGGGTGCGAGCGTCCAGGATTGGTCGACCATCAAGCTCAGTGGGATCAGCACGATGCTTGCGCAGATCATTGTGCCTGACGCCGTGATCGTGCTTGGCAGATTTGCGAACCGCTTCCCATAAATCGCTGACCCAGCATAGAGCACCGCGCTCAGCAACACGGCGAGTTGACCGGTGACTTGGGTGCCGAGCCCACGCAGGGCGTCAACCCCGATGATGAGGACAACCCCGGCCAGTCCCAGCAAGGCGCCAGCGAGTCGGAGGCCGCTGACCGATTCATGACGGGTCCACAGCAAGATTATGAAAAATACAAAGATTGGCGAGGTTGAATTCAAAATCCCCGCCAGCCCGCTGTCGATAAACTGCTGCCCCCAGGCGAGCACCGCCCAGCCGCCAAGGCAGAGAAAGAAGCATTGCACAAACAATTGCTTCCAGGTTGCAACATCTGTGGGCAGTCGATGGCCTTGCCACCGTGCCACGGCATAGAGCAGCGCCGCCGCCAGCGATACCCGCCCGGCTATCAGGGTCAGGGGCGGGATGGTTTCCAGCGCCACCTTGATGAACAGATAGGACGAGCCCCAGAACAGGGCGAGCAACGCCAAGAGGGCGAATTCTAAAGGGCGGTTGATGGAAGTGCCGGACATGACACAGCCTTAGCACTCGCCAACGGAAAATGGCTCGCTCCAGCTCGAATTGTCCGCAATAATCGCACATTTGGATTGAGGTGGTCCGGCAATCGGCAAATTACCGTGACTCCATTGCCGGCAAACTCCTATAGTCAGCACGTGACGTTAACCACAAGGAGAACGACTATGACGCTCTTTAACCATGTTGGCCTCGCGGCAATTGTTGCTGCAGGTGTTTTCCTGACCACCCCACTTCTGGCACAGGAAGCAAATGATGATCCGTTCAAACAATCTTGGGCACCAAGTCCCTGGGGCGCTGATGACAAGGCTGGCGCTGTAAATCGGACGACACCAGAAATGGTCTTGAAGGCAGCAGGTCTCGTCAAACAGGGGAAAACAGCAACCCTTGGAAAGATCTACGCTGGCGATGCTCCGGCCTTCGGTTCACGCGGATGGCGGCTCACGATCCCAGGCCTTCCAACGGGCGGGCCGTTCGGCAAGCACAAGCTGATCTACAATGATGACTATCTCGCGACGGAAATCGGCCAGATCGGCACCCAGTTTGATGGTCCGGGTCACATTGGCGTGCAGACTTCGCGCGGCATGTATTTCTACAATGGCCGCATGTTGGGAAGTAGCGGAGCCTCGGCCTACGGCATGGGACCGCTTGGTGTGGAACATGTGGCCCATAAAGGGTTTGTCTGCCGGGGCGTACTGCTGGACGCCGTGGCTTACCGCGGCAAGCAACTGCCTATCCCTAAAGGCAAAGGCGACCCCGGTATCATCACGGACAAAGATATCGAGGCCATGATCAAGGCCCAGGGCCTCGCGCCGATCGGTGAAGGCGATTGTGTGTTCCTGCACACCGGCCACGGCAATATCTGGCACCCCAAGGACTGGGACAAGTTTGACGCGGCTGAAAAGAGCAAACGCGTTGCCGCGTTCAATTCAGGTGAACCAGGATTCGGGATTTCCGCCTGTAACCATATGGCAGACAAGAAGATCATCCTGACCGGGGCCGATACCTGGGCCGTGGAAGCTGTGCCGGGAGAGAATGCAGATAAGCCGTTCGAGTGCCATGTGCAAATGCAAACCCGGCACGGGATCTGGAACCTGGAGAATATGGATCTCAGCCAGCTTGTTGCCGACAAGGCCTATGAGTTCCTGTTCGTCTGGGCGCCGCTCAAAATGAAGGGCGCCACAGGTTCGCCGGGCAATCCGGTTGCGCTCTACTAACAAACGCGTAATTCGGGCGGCGCACGCAGTACGCCGCCCGATGCATCAGGAAGGCCAAAGGCCTCCAGAGATCAGCCATCATGTTGCGAATACGGTCCGTGTCGACGCGGCCGGTGCGGTTGTATTCTGCTTCACAGTGGCGGGAGAATTCCAGCGCGCGGCCGAAAGAGGTCAGTGTGGGGAAGAAAGCTTGCACCAGGCTGACAGTGTCTTTTTGAGGCGCAACATACGATGGCATGTATTGGGTATCGGCGAGAACAGACATCGGATTTTCTTTAAGGGAGTCCAAGTTGGAAATTTGAGAGATCAGGCAGCGCCAGAGCGTGGGGTTGTAATCGCAGGTGCGCCTGAGAAGAGCTGGACAATGGACTTGAAGCCTCTGTTAATGCTTGTAAAAAATCCACCCATTCCGTGTTTCATGGCATCGGAGCGAAGCATGCGGCCACGCGCTTCGTGATACCGGATGAGCCGGTCAAGTTCAGCAGCGCTGAGTTCACCTAGCGGGGTGTTTGATTTTACGGTTTTCATCGGCCAGTTCCTTCTGCAATGGCGGGCAAAATGTCATGCCCTGCCGTTCTATGTTGCATTGCAATATAGTTTTGCGATGGCCGGTGAGTACCCCTGAACATTCGTGCCAGCCATGCGCCGAGCGCATGGCTGGCGATCAGACGACAGGGTTGGTTGCGCTGATCATCCAGGACGAGCTGTCCATCACAATGCCGTCCGCAGAGAGCTTCTGGGCATTGATGGCTTTGGCAAGCGCAGCTTCGATTTGCGGGCGTTTGTATTCAGCTTCCTCACCGGCTTCGCGGAAGACTTCGCCAGCCGGACCCAAGGGCGGACCCAAGGGCAAGCTGGAAGGCAATTGCATCTGACACATCATTGCCAATGAGCACCAGGGCGTCCACACGGCGGAAATCCACATTCCATAGCCAGCCGTTTTCATCATGATTCCAACGTTTTCTTCGTTCGACATGGAAAACGGGCCAGGTCCGAACGCTGGCGCCAGACAATATGGACCATTTTGCCACCGGGTTTGCAAAGAACATTGTGCCGAAGCGGGCAAAGACGAAATCGAATTCGTCTGCAGGGAAAGCGATTTTGGCATCACAGCAATCCACACCGACGACCTCGTCGGTTGGCCCCACAATGTTGGCAAGTTTGATGGCCGTATCGCCAAACCCGCAGCCCACATCGAGCACGCGGTCACCGGGTTTAACGGGAAGCTCGCGTAAGCACCCTGCCCCGGTCACGCCACCCGCTCGCCCGATGGTCAGCGGAATTCACCCCACCCCGCTCAAACAAAGAGCGACAATTGAAGAAGGAATATCAAAATGAAATCTATCAACACGCTCATTGGCATGTTCTCGGCTGCACCGGTTGCTATGGTCATTGATGAGTACAATATTTCCAATGGAACAACGGTCAGTGGAGAAGGCGTTGCCTTTCGCGGCAACGATCTTGTCGCGAGCGCCGTCGGGCTGGGCGTCGTGCCAGGCTAAGCACACACATGTGAATGACGGCGTCGCCTACTATTTTACCTCCGATTTGCCTCCGAAGAGGCAAAGAAGCAGTTTGCGGAAAACCCCGAAAAATACATGCCGCAATATGGCGAGTTCTGTGCGCTTGGCGTCGCCCTTGGCAAGACGTTGGATGGAAAGCCCGTGCTTCGCCGATATCGTCGATGGCAAGTTCTATATTTCCCTAAACGCAGCGGTTTTCCAAGCATACAAGAAAGACAAGGCGGGAATTCTTGCCAAAGCTGTCAAAAACTGGCCCGGCATCCATCACAGCTCTGTTGAAGAGGTGAACAGACTTGGGAGTTAACAACCAGTCATTGCCCGTCCGACCTCCACCAAAGCCCCCTGATTGCACTTGCGGTCAGGGGCAGTGCCAAAAAGAACTCGACCGGGTGAGTGTGGAAATTGCTCTAACTACACAATACTTCCCCAAACTCCCCCAACACCTCATCAAACGCCGTCAACAGGACCTGATCGTCCTCCTCTGTGAGTTCCAGAGACAGGCTCATATAGCCACGGCGGGCGAAGTAGAGGCCGCGTTTGAACATTTCCAGGTGGAACAGGGCGTAGCCCTCAGGCCGGGTGAGTGCGGTGTCGCTTGGAGTGCGGACGGGCTGGCCGTGGAAATGGAAACACATGATTGTGCCGGCGCCTGTGACTTGCGCGGGAAGTTTGTATCTGGCGATCACGTCATTGAGCCGTGCCCGTAAGGCATCGCCTCGTTCGGTATGGGCAGCGGCACGCTCGGGGGTGTAGATCTCGCGCAGACCTGTCAGCCCTGCGGCCATTGATGTGACGTTGTTGTTAAAGGTCCCTGCGTGGGGGAGCGGGTTCGGATCGTAGGGATCGAAGCGGCGCATGATCCCACGTTTGCCACCGAACGCGCCAAACGAGAAGCCTCCCCCTAGGTACTTGCCGAAGGTGGACATGTGAGGCGTGACGCCTGTGGAACCTTGGTGGCCAGCCGGACCGTTGCGTGAAGTCATGACTTCATCGAAGATCAGCACGGCGCCGTGCTTGTCCGCGAACGTCTTCAGACCGGCGAGGAATTCCGTGTCCGCCACGATGGCCCCTCCCCCGCCCATCATGGGCTCAATCAGGATCGCGGCGATTTCGTCCTCAACGCCTTTGGCAGCGGCAAGGGTTGCCTCCAGATCATTGTAGATGCCAGTGACCAGATCAAACGGAACGTTGGTGCGGGCGGCATGGTCGGCAATCGACAGTGCCCCGCCGTGATAGCCGCCGGCGAAGACTATCACCTTGTCCCGGCCGGTGTGCGCCCGGGCGGCAGCGAGCGCCATCAAGTTGGCTTCGGTTCCTGAGTTGGTGAAGCGCACCAGTTCAAGCGCCGGGAACCGCTCACACATAAGCTCGGCGAGCTGCACTTCGTAGACGTTCGGCCCGCCCAGCACTGTGCCATCTCCGATAGCCTTCTGAGCGGCGGCCATAATGGGAGCAGGAGTGTGGCCGTAGAGGCCGGCGGAATATTCGCCGAGATAGTCGCGATAGCTGTGTCCGTCTGCATCCGTAACCCATTGGTTCTCCGCTTTCACAAAGCGCAGAGGGTAAGGCGTGAAGTGCAACACGGTGCGGGTGTTACCGCCGGGCAAGCCGCCAGCAGCACGCTCCGCCCAGGCCTTGCTTTCGGGCGTGCGGGCGATGAAGTCAGTTTCGGCCCGTTCGAGGGCTTCGGCAAGTTGGTCGTTGCGCAAATGCTGGTCCATGGACATGCTCCTGATGTTCCGGCTAAGCTACGACGCGACGGCTTCCCGGGCAACCTGGGTTAATCAGCCGCGCTTGAAAAACTTCCGCAACCGATCCTGCCAACCAGCAGTTCCGGCACTGACCAGTTCATCCGATGGATCCGAGATTATCGCAACGATCTCAGTCAGTCGTGCCTGCGAAATGCCCTCCCGTTGTTCAACAGCCAGAGAATATCCGGTTGCCTCCAGCTCAATGATTGGCCGCGCACCATCGTCGCAAATATGTACGCTTGTCTTCAGGTTGCTTGTGGTCTCATCATAGGGAAGAGCCGAATCCAGCCACCCAAAAAATAGCCCCACATGTGCGCGTACCGGGTCGTGATAGGTCTCTACAAAATTTGTATATCTGCCTTCTCTGAGGGAACACCAGACGAGCCAGGTGAACGGCTGCTGTAGACCATGTACTGGCAGTTCAAGGCGGCCGCGGACAAAGAAGAACCTATCATCCACCACACGATCATCCGCGCCGAGCCTGCAACGATCCTCGCGTTCTTCCTCGGGAACCTCATCGTAGTAGGCAGGTGCATCCGGTCCGATGCTCGGGACGCCTCTGTGGATTTCACCGCAGATACGGCATTTGTACTCGAAGGTCATTTTACGACGGGACCGTCTCGCCGTCGATTTCAGCCGTCCGCCTCCTCGGCAAAGCAAGCGCCAGAAGTGTCGCAATGATAGAAAAGCCTGCAGCCAGCAGGAAGGCGTTGGCGAGATCGACCTCACCCACCAGCCCCGCCAGCAGGGCAGCCGAGGCGGCGAAGCCGTCCATGAAGGCGAAGGCAAGGCCCAGGCTAGTGCCTTCGCGCCCGCCGGCGTGATCCACAGCCGCAGCTAGCAGGACCGCACGTATCGCAACCAGAACGATAAGCGCGATGCCGAGGGCGGCGATGGTGAGCCAGATGTTGGGTGAGGCCCAAGCTGTGAAAGCGGCAGCTGCGGCGATGCCGTTGCCATAAACAGAGATTGGTTTGCGGCCGATCGCGTCGGAAATCTTGCCCATGCCGGGCTGGGCCAGCGCACCGAACAGCATCATCACAGCCATGATCAGTGAGGTGGTCTGCCAGCCGAACTGATGATCGTTCTTCAGGAATAGCGGTACCATGGTGACCATGGCGTAGAGGCTCATATTGTAGGTGGTGAAGAGCCCGATGACACGGGCACCAGGCAGGTTCGCCCAAATGCGCCAGATGTCGACGAAGTCCGCCAAGGTTGGCCGAGCGCTCACATGACGCGGTACCTTCGGGGCGAGATAGAGGAAATAGAACCCCATGAGGAAGGTGGGGATCACCAGCACCTGCAGCGCCAGACGCCAGTCCCAGAGCGTGAGCATGAAGCCCACGAACAACAGGGCGATGACCTCGGAAATATGCCCGCCGATCGCGTGCATGCCCAGGGCATACGCCCGGCGCTCCTTGTGCATCTGGGTGAGTACGCCCGTGGCAATCGGATGCCAGGCCGCATCGCCCATACCGGCCACGGCGATCACCAGCGTGAAGGCCCAGAATGTGTCGGTGAACGAAGCCAGGAAATAGCCACCACTGACCCAAAAAAACGTGAACGCCAGCAAGATACCCCGATTGGCCACATGGTCGGCCAGCAGCCCGGCGGGGAAATAGGCAAGCGAAGAGCCGAGATAGTGGATCATGAAGATCAACCCGATCTCGGACGGCGACAAACCCATGGCGGTGCCGAACGCCGGGATGATCAGATACATCCCGATCGGCGCCAGATCATTGGCGCAATGACCGATAGAAAATGGGACAAGAAAATTAGGCTTCATGAATGGCCATCTTGACACGGGGCAGATTCGGACTATGTCAGGAAAGGCAGACCGGGGCTATGGCGTATTGATCTGGAAGACATAGATTGAGCTCCAGAGTGAGATTTACCCTCTGAACCGGTGAGAATTAATCCCAGGATGTAAATTCTCTGTGAGGATCGTCCCGCGCGAACTCACTTTCCCGCTGGCAGAAGGCCGGGGTGAGGGAGATCCGGTGTTCTTAGGGATACGGCGGTGCATGTTGCCCCGGGGCCTCGGGTCAAGCCGGGGCCAAATGAAAGTTGTCGTATGGATACGGAACCGAAGGCGAGACCGACCGGCCGTCGGGCGAAAGCCCGCACCCGCGTAGGTGTTTTCGCGCGAGCGATATCAAGAGGAATGTGCGAGGCAGATGGTCTGGCCGTCACTCGTGGCCACGAGGTAACTGCGGGTTCTCACAGATTACAGAAGGTGATCAAAAGACAGTTTTGGGTATCCGGTTTAACTCCTTGTGGCCGGACCATCCGGCCTCGCACGCAATATTTTAACCAGGCTTCAGTACTTAACCAGGGCCTCACGCATACATGCCGGTGGTCTGCATCGGGGAGCTACCCCCATCGCTATGGCCGGACCTGAAGTCGACGGTCTTCATGTTAGCGGGCACGAAGTGTCTTCCTCAGGCAGAACTCGATCTGGTCCGAGCCCTCGGGCCGTTCACCGTCCGGGCAAGGCATCACATCCTCCATCCGCAAAACAGGAACGACCTAGGTTCGCGTCCTCTACGATGGAGGGTGACTTTAGCAAGCATGTTATGTGTTTTTTATCATGAATCTCACTTCTGGGTCACCATGGACTTGACCCGGGATCTTCTCAACACGCGCCGTTGCGTTACAGCTTGCAGATGTTGGAGATTTTGGTGGCACAACAGTTTTGATACCAACAAAGTCAGCCAATACGTTACAGCAAACGCCGTTCACCGATGGTCAAAATCAAGCGAAGAGTGATCCGCTGGATTTGGCTTCAGAAACAACATAGATGAAAGAAGCCAGGCTCTTTCATTTTCGTTTCGAATCCTTGGCTTACCCCAGCAGTCGGCAATCACCCCCCCCCCCCACGCTCCACAAGCCAGCAAAACGCCAGCCCGTGCCGCAGGCACCTAGTCGCTTAGGCCTTCCCAGAAAGCTTTGGCTTTGGAGAAGAAGCCCTCTGATTGCGGGGAGTTGTTGCGGGCTTCGTCTTCGAACTCGCGCAGGAGCTCTTTCTGCCGCTTTGAGAGGTTGACCGGGGTTTCCACGCTCACCTGGATGTGCAGGTCGCCGCACTGGCTGGAGCGCAGGACCGGCATGCCTTTGGTTTTCAGGCGGAACTGTTTGCCGGACTGAGCACCGTCAGGGATGCTGACGCGCACCTTTTTGCCGTCGATGGTTGGCACTTCGATTTCACCGCCGAGGGCTGCCGTGGTCATGGCAATGGGTACGCGGCAGTAGAGGTCCGAGCCGTCGCGCTGGAAGAAATCGTGTGGACGGATGGAAACGAATATATAGAGATCACCGGACGGACCTCCACGCACCCCGGCTTCGCCTTCGCCTGAGAGGCGAATGCGGGTGCCGTCTTCGACGCCAGCGGGGATGTTAACCGACAAGGTCCGGTCTTTGGTCTGGCGGCCCTGCCCTGAACAATCTGCACACGGATCAGTGATCATCTGGCCGCGGCCCTGACAGGTGGGGCAGGTGCGCTGAATGGTGAAGAAACCCTGTTGAGCGCGGACCTGGCCCTGGCCACCGCACATAGAGCAAGTGGACGGGCTGGTACCTGGCTTGGCACCGGAGCCATCGCAAACATCGCATTTGACACTGGTGGGCACACGGATCTGGGCTGTCTTGCCCTCGAACGCGTCGGTCAGTTCGATCTCCATGTTGTAGCGCAAGTCGGAACCACGCTGGGTACCGGAGCCACCACGGCCCCCACGCTGGCGGCCACCACCGCCACTCATGAAGTCTCCGAACAGGTCTTCGAATATGTCAGACATGGAGGAAGAGAAGTCGGGGCCAAAGCCGCCGCCTCCCGGTCCACCGCCTTCAAAGGCCTGGTGGCCGTACTGGTCATAGGCGGCGCGCCTCTGGGGGTCTTTGAGAATATCGTAGGCTGCGCTGACTTCCTTGAACTTCTGTTCAGCTGTTTCATCACCTGAATTGGCGTCGGGATGATATTTTTTCGCGAGCTTGCGATAGGCGCTTTTCAGCTCCTTTTCATCCACACCGCGCTGGACGCCCAGGATGTCGTATAGATCCGGCTTGCTCATGATGTTGTGTCCCGCCCCGCGGTGTCGCCCTGCCCGCCCTTGGCTTTATGCGTCGTGGCGGGTCGGATCAACATCATTGGAACGATAAACCTTACGCAGACTTCTTGGTGTCGTCGTCGGAGACTTCTTCGAAGTCCGCGTCGACCACGTCGTCGTCAGGGCGCTCGGTTCCATCGGAGGCTGCATCCGCTGCCGCATCGGCTTCGGCGGCGGCCTGCTGGGCCGCATACATGGCCTCGCCGAGCTTCATGGCCGCCTCGGTCAGAGCTTGGGTCTTCTCGGTGATCTCTTCAGCATCGGCATCTTCGCCTTCAAGCGAAGACTTGAGATCGGCGATAGCCGTCTCGATGGTCGACTTGTCAGACTCGGAGATCTTGTCGCCGTTTTCAGACAGAGTCTGTTCGGTTGAGTGGATGAGCGCTTCGGCGTGGTTTCTGGCCTCCACGGTTTCCTTGCGCTTCTTGTCCTCTTCAGCGTGCGCCTCAGCATCCTTGACCATGCCGTCGACTTCGTCGTCGGAGAGACCGCCAGAGGCCTGGATGCGAATCTGTTGTTCCTTCTCCGTAGCCTTGTCTTTGGCGGACACGTTGACGATGCCATTGGCGTCGATGTCGAAGGTCACCTCGATCTGCGGGATGCCGCGCGAGGCCGGCGGGATGCCAACAAGATCGAACTGGCCAAGCAATTTGTTGTCGGCCGCCATCTCACGTTCCCCTTGAGAGACCCGGATCGTCACCGCGGACTGATTGTCGTCCGCTGTAGAGAAGGTCTGGGACTTCTTTGTGGGGATTGTGGTGTTACGGTCGATCAGGCGAGTAAAGACGCCACCCAGTGTTTCGATGCCAAGAGACAGCGGGGTCACGTCGAGCAGCAGAACGTCTTTCACGTCACCCTGCAGAACGCCGCCCTGGATGGAGGCACCGGTGGCCACGACTTCGTCAGGGTTCACGCCCTTGTGGGGTTCCTTGCCGAAGAAGTTCTTCACGGTCTCAATGACCTTGGGCATGCGGGTCATGCCGCCAACCAGGATCACCTCGTCGATTTCGCCTGCGCTGAGGCCGACATCCTTCAGAGCTGCCTTGCACGGATCAACAGTGCGCTTGATGAGATCCTCAACCAGGCTTTCCAGCTTGGCGCGGGTCATCTTCATGGTCAGGTGCTTTGGACCGGATGCATCTGCGGTGATGAACGGTAAGTTGATTTCGGTCTGCGTCGCAGAGGAGAGCTCGATCTTGGACTTTTCCGCAGCTTCCTTCAGGCGCTGCAAAGCCATCTTGTCCTTGCGAAGGTCGACGCCCTGTTCCTTTTTGAACTCGTCGGCGAGGTAGTCAACAATGCGCATGTCGAAGTCTTCACCACCGAGGAAGGTGTCGCCGTTGGTGGATTTCACTTCAAAAACGCCGTCGCCGATTTCCAGAATGGAGACGTCGAATGTGCCGCCGCCAAGGTCGTACACGGCGATGGTACCGGCTTCTTCCTTGTCCATGCCATAAGCAAGAGCAGCAGCTGTCGGCTCGTTGATGATGCGCTCAACTTCAAGACCTGCGATCTTGCCGGCATCCTTGGTTGCCTGGCGCTGGCTGTCATTGAAGTAAGCTGGAACTGTGATCACCGCCTTGGAAACTGTCTCGCCCAGGAAGCGCTCAGCTGTCTCTTTCATCTTCGTGAGAATGTGGGCGGAGATTTGGGCGGGGGCATATTTTTCACCCTGAGCTGAAACCCAAGCGTCGCCATTATCCGCTTTGACGATCTGGTACGGGACGAGATCCTTGTCCTTTTTCACGACCTTGTCGGTGAAGCGGCGGCCAATCAGGCGCTTGATTGCGAAGAGAGTGTTTTCAGGATTGGTGACCGCCTGGCGCTTGGCCGGCTGACCAACAAGCACTTCCTTGTCCTCGGTGAACGCGACCATTGACGGGGTGGTGCGTGCACCTTCGGAATTTTCGATGACCTTGGGGTCAGAGCCATCCATAACGGCAACACAGGAATTTGTGGTGCCAAGATCAATACCGATGATCTTACTCATAGTTCTATAGTCCTCTTTATTCAGCGGGTCGGTCAGATGGCCTTGATGAAAGCGCCAACACTCTGTCCTGTTCTCAAATTAGTGAACCGGAGCGCACCAACCCCCACTGTGGGCTGCTTCAATCGAATTCGAGGTTTATATAGGGACGGTGTTTTGCGGCTGCAAGCGCAGATAGAACAGAAATTAGATGGTTTAAACCGCTAAATTGGCGCAGGTTTTTTCATGCTGATAAATGAAATCGGAAGTGGCTTGCTTCTCGCGGAAGGATACCTGGACCCGCAGCAACAACAGGCCGTGCTGAAAGACGTTCGTGAGACCGTTTCTCTGGCGCCGCTTTACACGCCGGTCATGCCGAGATCGGGCCATCCGTTCAGTGTGCGCATGAGCAATTGCGGCCCACTTGGCTGGGTCTCCGACAAGGCCGGATACCGCTATCAGCCGACCCACCCGATCACAGGAAAACCTTGGCCGAAAATACCGCCACCCATCCTGCAGATATGGAAGGATCTGAGCGGCCATGACCAACCTGCTGAATGCTGCCTGATTAATTTCTACGCGCCTAGTGCGAAGATGGGCCTGCATCGCGACGACAATGAAGAAGACTATTCTGCGCCCGTGGTCTCCGTCTCGCTCGGCGACACCGGCTTGTTCCGCTTCGGCGGCCCTGAGCGAAAGGGACCGACAAAATCCGTTAAGCTGAATTCCGGTGATGTTATCGTGATGGGTGGCGCCTCGCGTTTGAACCATCACGGCGTTGACAGGATTTATCCCGGCACCTCTCCCCTGCTAAAAGAAGGAGGCCGTTTAAACCTGACCCTGCGCAGGGTCACCAAACCAAACCTACAAAAGTAAAACGCCGGACACATGGTCCGGCGAATACCAATCCAGAGATTGCGCCCCCGCTTAGGCCATTCCGTTGCGCTTTGCATTGGCGCGGCAGTCGCGCTTTTCTTTGTAGCTCTCAGAAGAGGCGCCTGTGATTTCGCCGTTCGTCGCTTTACGACGCCAGCGCCATTCGCCGCGCTTGTCTTCGTAAACTTCCCACTTGTCTTTGCCGCCAAGTTCCTTGGGGTTGCCATCCATGCCATGGCGCTGTGCATTGGCTTTGCAGTCTGCGCGCTTTGCGTAGCCCTCGCAGGAACACCCCACAATGTTTCCGTTGCTTGCTTTGCGGCGCCACCTGTATTCCTCACGCTTGTCCTGGTAGATTTCCCACTTGTCGTCTTCGCCAGCCATTGCAATGTCCCTTCCTTCAATTGGCAATGTTGTGTTTCACCCACTCTGTCTCAGGTACCTGCCGCCGCACCACATTCATGGAAGCACAAGACCCGCTCAATCGGGCCAAAAGATTGAACCCTCGGTAATGCCGGGGCACATTTTCCGAGAAACAAACAGATTTCAATCAAAAAATGTTCCGACCTAAAGCAAACGGATGAGTTTAGGCGGCCGTTCCAGAATCCGTATCATTTGAGCTTTCAGAATCTTCTGCTGGCGGCGTTTTCGGACCACCTTTGGCTACACCCACCATCGCGGGTCGAAGCACCCTGTCTCCGATCTTGTAGCCGCACTGTGTGACGCTCATAACCGTACCCGCAGGCACATTCGGATCCTGAGCCTCGAACATGGCTTCATGCAGATTGGGATCGAACTTTTCACCCATTGGATCAATGCGGGTAATTCCGTGCCGCTGAAAAATATTCAACAGTTCCCGGCCGGTCATCTCCACGCCCGTAATCAGGTTTGCGGACAAACCATCCAATCCTTCGCGCGCTTCCGGGGTTACCGTCTCAAGGGCCCGGGTCAGGTTGTCGGCAACCGAAATAATATCACGGGCAAAGGAAGTTGCCGCATATTGCCTGGCTTCCTGCTTTTCCCTCTCGGCCCGGCGGCGAATGTTCTGCGTCTCGGCAGCGGCGCGCAAGAGCTTATCATTCAATTCGGCATTCTCTGCCTGCAGCTTCTGGAGAACCTCGAACGGATCAGGTTCCGACTCTTCCACGGACTGGCCTATGGCAGAGAGAAGCGTATCGATGTCGGTTTCCGTCAAATCGGGCTCATTGTCGTTTCCGGGCTGCAAAGCTTCTGCAATCTCTTCTGGTGTCGGCACACCATCTGCGTTTGTCTGGTCCGCTTCGTCTTTACCATTCATTATCAAACCTCATTTGCCCCTGCGGCCGCGAAATCATGCGCCAGGCCGTAAATTTCAATTTCTTGTCCCGATATCTGTAAGACGGATGAAAAAATCAAGTCAGTAATCGACCTACAAGGCGCGCGGTGCAGTCCACCATAGGAATGATTCGGCCATAATTGAGGCTCGTGGGACCGATTACACCCAATACACCGATAACTTTCTGCTCGGTATCATGATAGGGCGCGACGATCAATGACGAGCCAGACAGGGAAAAAGCTGGTTCTCGGATCCAATGAAAATACGCACACCTTCGCCTTGTTCAGCAAGGCCAAGGAGCCTGATCATATCCTTCTTTGATTCCAGATCATCGAAGAGCTGGCGAACACGCCCCAGGTCTTCCGCAGCAGTTTCATCCTCAATCAGATTCGCGCAGTCGCGAACAATCAGGTCCTTGTTGTTGCCATTGATTGCATCTCCAGACCAAACGGCAATGCCTCCCTGTACAACCCGCGCCGTAAGTTCGTCGAGTTCGGCCTCTCGAAGAGCAATCTCCTGATTAACCGCCGCCTGAATTTCCGAAATTGTCTTACCCTGGAAATGCGCATTAAGGAAATTAGAGGCACGTGACAATACCGCAGCCGGCAAACCTGACGGCAATTTGATCACACGGTTCTCTACCTGCTCTCCCTCGCCCACCATAATGGCGAGCGCCTTGTTTGGCTCCAGCTGCACAAATTCCAGATGTTTAACGCAAACACCCGCTTCCCGGGTCACCACCACCCCAGCGCAGTGGCTGAGACCGGACAACAGATTGCTGGCCTGGGTCAGAATATCTTCGGCATTTCTTGAATCCCCCGAAACGGCAACCTAGGCGTCAATGTGCGCCCTCTCCCCGGACGCCAGGGTACCGACTTCCAGCAACCCGTCGACGAACATCCGCAATCCCTGTTCGGGGGGAATCCGGCCTGCGCGCGTATGTGGTGCAGCAATAAGTCCAATCTCTTCAAGATCAGACATCACATTGCGGACTGACGCAAGCAACAGGCTCATGGGCAATGCGCGTGAAAGTGTCCGCGAGCCTACCGGCCCGCCAGTTTCGATGTAACTGTCGACAAGGGTGCGGAAAATATCACGTGACCGTTTATCGAGTTCTGCCAAACTTGAAAACCGCTGTTCCATCTCTATCCAGCGCTTGTGGACGATGCGGTGAATCTAGGCATCGCACTGGTTCTCGTCAATCAAAGTGAACCGGTAGAATACAGATCTTTGTTTGCCCTGAACGCTGCTAACGGCTAGACAGATCGCCAAATCCTGAACTTGAGCCGGAACCTGAATATGCGACCTTCTAAACGTGAAGCTGATGAACTGCGAGCCATTACCCTTGAGCGGGGTGTTTCCCGGCATGCGGAAGGGTCGTGCCTGATCCATTTCGGCGAAACAAAAGTGCTTTGCACGGCAAGTGTTGAAGACCGGGTTCCGCCTTGGATGCGGGGAGCTGGCAGTGGCTGGGTCACCGCGGAATACGGTATGCTACCGCGCTCGACCGGTTCCCGGATGCGGCGCGAATCCACTGCAGGCAAACAATCAGGCAGGACACAGGAAATCCAACGGCTGATCGGCCGCTCGCTGCGGGCCGTTGTCGACATGAAGAAGCTCGGAGAACGCCAAATCACGATGGACTGCGATGTGATACAGGCCGATGGCGGAACCCGGACAGCATCCATTACCGGGGGATGGGTTGCCCTGCACGATGCCTTGCAATGGATGAAAGCCCAGAACATGTTCAAGGAAGACCCGCTTCAGGACCACATTGCGGCGGTGTCATGCGGAATCTACCGTGGCACGCCTGTGTGTGACCTGGATTATGACGAGGACTCCGAGGCCGAGACTGATGCAAATTTTGTCATGACCGGAGCTGGCGGCATTGTGGAAATTCAGGGCACTGCGGAAAAAGACCCGTTCTCTGAAGAAGAATTCGCAGAGCTCATGCGGCTCGCAAAGCAGAGCATCGGCCAACTCGTTAGCCTTCAGAAAACATCCGTCGCTTAACCATATGAGCGGTGGAGGGCAACATCGGAAGTTTGACGGCCAGAAACTGGTTGTTGCCAGCCATAACCAAGGCAAGGTGCACGAAATCGGCGCGCTGATTCAACCCTTCGGCATTGAGCCGGTATCTGCGGCCGAGCTGGGGCTGGCGGAACCCGAGGAAACCGGCCTAACCTTTGTCGAAAATGCCGAGCTTAAAGCAGGGAGTGCTGCAAAATCATCCGGGGAAATCGCCCTGGCGGATGACTCAGGGCTGGCCGTCGATGCGCTGAACGGCGATCCTGGCATTTACTCGGCCCGTTGGGCCGGGCCGGCCAAGGATTTCCAGCTCGCCATGTCGATGGTGAACCAGGCGCTGAAACATGCGAACGCGATGACGCCCGAAACAAGACGCGCCCATTTTGTTTGCGCGCTCAGTCTGGCCTGGCCTGATGGGCACATGGAAACATTCGAGGGCAAAGTGTTCGGTCAGATTGTGTGGCCCATGCGCGGATCGAAAGGGTTTGGCTACGATCCCATTTTTGTTCCTGATGGTCATGACATCACATTTGGAGAGATGGACCCGGATGCAAAGCATGCGATCTCGCACCGAGCAGATGCATTCCGGCAACTCATGGACGCGGTATTTGACGCGTGAAACTTGAACAATGACGGCTCCTGCCAAACCATTCGGGATCTATGTGCACTGGCCCTTCTGCCTCTCCAAATGTCCCTATTGCGACTTCAATTCCCATGTGCGCCATCGGCCTGTCGATCAGGAACGGTTTGTTTCTGCATTTGCAGCAGAACTCAAATGGTTCGCTGAACAGACACCCGGGCGGGGTGTCTCCAGTATTTTCTTTGGGGGCGGCACACCTTCACTGATGGAACCTGAAACCATTGCGGGAATTCTCGAGGCAATCCACAACTTGTGGTCCATTCAGTCAAATGTTGAAATCACGCTTGAAGCCAATCCAACAAGCGTGGAAGCGGAAAATTTTTCCCGTTATCGCACGGCCGGTGTTAATCGGGTTTCGGTAGGCGTCCAGGCACTTGATGACCGCGCGCTCAAGATGCTGGGCCGGCAGCACACTTCGGCAGAAGCCCTTGACGCCTTCAGACTTGCAGCAAAGACGTTCGATCGCGTGTCCTTCGACATGATCTACGCGCGCCCCAAGCAGACGGCTGAAGACTGGGCTGTTGAGCTTGAGGCCGGTCTGAAACAACAAGAAGGCCACATGTCTCTTTACCAGCTCACCATCGAACCCGAGACGCGATTTGTAGATCTGTTCGATGAAGGCAAGCTGACAATTCCAGGCGAAACAGAAGCGGTGCAGCTCTATGACGTCACGCAGGAACTCACGGCAAAAGCTGGCCTCTCTGCGTACGAAGTTTCAAATCATGCCCTTCCCGGGCACGAATGCCGACACAATCTTCTCTACTGGACCTACGGTGAATATGCTGGCGTCGGGCCGGGCGCGCATTCACGTCTGAGAAACAGCGATGGAAGCACGTTGGCCATCGATATGATCAAGTCTCCGGAAGTCTGGATAAAAGAGGTCGACCAACTTGGTGCAGGGATAAACGGCAAAACCACTGTGCCTCTTGAAGAAATGGCAAACGAGTACCTGCTGATGGGCATGCGGTTGAGCGATGGGATTGATTTGCCGCATTATGCATCCCTAGCAGGGCATCAGCTAGAGACATCCCGCCTCAACGTCCTGAGGGAAGAAAATCTCGTCACGATGGATGATGATGCCAGAAAACTGGCAGCGACCCCGGCAGGCCGCCGCGTTCTGAATGCGGTAGTTGCTTACCTCACAGCAGACTAGAAGCTGGCAGAGAAAGACGGAGGCGCAGGCGAAATTGTCCTTGGACCAGTTGGTGTGACTTCGAGAATCGCCAATCCGCGCTCGTTCAGTCCGTTGTTCTTGAAACGAAAAAGACCGTTTGACCCCTGGAATCCCTGCGTATTCAACAGGATCTGCATCGGAAAGCGTTGACCTGGCGCGCGCTGGGCATTTTGACGGGAAATTGCGACGGCTAGGCTGATAGCGTCGTAAGCAAGGCTTCCAATGCGTTTCGGATCACGGCCATAGGTCTGGCGGAACCGCGCGTTGAAAGTATCGGTCAGTTCCGGCGCCACTCCGGGATACCAGCCACCCACAGCGATATCGATCGAGGACGTGACCGGATCATCCCACAAACTGGTGCCGACAATTTTCACGGCGCTTGTGTTCAGGCCCTCGCTGTTAAGCACTGTTCCCAGCGAGCGCAGCATATCACCACCTTCGGCTATCAACAGTGTGTCTGCCCCACCGGAGGGATCATTCAGCGCGCTGACCATCTGCTGCGCGGCCCGCGCTGCGCTTTGCTGGGTCCGCCTGTATCGCTGGACCCGGACGAGCTGACCTCCGCGGCTTTGCAATTCGTTTTGAAGTGCCCTCTCAATGATACCGCCATAGGCCGTTTCCGGGATTAATGCCGCAAACCGGGATTTCCCTGATTGTACGGCATAACGCACAATGTTCGCCACATCCTGCTCAGGCAGGAAACTCATGAGAAAGACGCCGTTTCCGGCAACCGAACTGGCGGTCGAGAACGCCATCACCGGAATACCCCGGCCTTGAGCAACTGGCGCGATAGCCTGCACATTGGCTCGGAAAAGCGGCCCAATGACAAGTTCAGCACCATCGTTGATTGCTGCTTGTGCGGCGGCGCGCGCGCCATCCGGTGTGCCCAATGTGTCCTTGGTCAACAAGGTGATGCCGGGGGACCCTGCTTCAACCAGTGCCATTTCACCGGATTCTTTCAATGACCGGGCAACTTCCGAGGCTGCACCCTTGATGCCAAGAGGCAGGAGAAAAGCAACCTTTGGGCCACCACTGCTCGGGATTGCGCCCGGGCCAACCTGTTGCGGCTGCAGCGACTCTGGTTCATTGCTATCTGTGCTAAACAAATCGCCCATGGAAACACTGCCCAATCCACCGCAACTTGCTAAGGTTGCGGCCATAAAGGCTATCATGAGGAATTTCAGGAAATTAAAAGGTCTTGGCATTCGATTGGCTTACTTGGGGAATTGGACCAAACCGTGAAGCTGACCAATTCGCGTCCGGATGGCTACAACAGGCCTCCCAGTGCCAACTCCGGGAGCGTCCAGACGAGCCCCATCCTGCTCGCCCATCAGATACTTTGTATAATGATGATACATTAACTAAGATTCAACGGATAGTGGCGGGAGATAATTCATTGTCAAAACAGGACTCGATTGCAAAAAACGAAAGTGACGGCATTCGCCGCACTCTTTCTATTGCAGGACATGCAATCGAGGCACCTGGTGCAGAGCCCGGGCTTTATATTGTCGCAACGCCTATTGGCAATATGGCCGACATCACCATTAGAGCCCTGACGACACTCGCGGGCGTTGATGTAATTTTCTGCGAAGACAGTCGGATCAGCCGCAGACTCCTGCAGCGTTATAACATCAGGACAGTTTTGCAGGCTTATCACGATCACAATGGAGACAAGGTTCGCCCACAAATCCTTTCACGGCTCAAAAGCGGCGCATCCGTTGCGCTGATCAGCGATGCGGGCACGCCGCTTGTATCCGACCCGGGTTTCAAACTCGTCAGGGACGCACTGGATGCGAAATTCAAGGTTACCACCTTGCCAGGCGCTTCGGCTCCCATAGCAGCGCTTGCAAAATCCGGGTTACCCAGCGACCGCTTTCTGTTTGCAGGGTTTCTGCCGCCAAAACAGGTTGCCCGCCGAAGGGTACTCGAAGAACTTTCTGCAATTCGTACAACGCTGGTCTTTTTTGAGGCAGGCAACAGGATTGCCGCCACTCTGAATGACATTCAGGATACTCTCGGTTCACGCGAAGTGGCCGTCACCAGGGAACTCACAAAACTCTACGAAGAGTTGTTAAGAGGAACTCCCGGCGAGCTTGCAGATTCCATTGGGAAGCCGAAGGGTGAAATAACGCTGCTTGTGGGTCCGCCGACTGCCGGTGGCAAACCGGACGACGCGGCAATTGATGACGCACTAATGATCGCCCTGGAGACGATGTCTGTTGGAAAGGCAGCCTCAAGCGTTGCCAAACAACTGGGAATAAGCCGACAATCGCTCTATGGCCGCGCCGTAAGAATGCGTGAGAACACGGGTTAGAATGACCAAAACCGGGGGCAGGTCAACAAAACAGAAGCAAGCGCACTGGACAGGTTTGCGTGCAGAGTGGGCCGCGGGTATCTACCTGAAACTGAAAGGCTATAAGGTGCTTGCAAACCGCTTTCGCTCACCAGTTGGGGAAATCGATCTCATCGCGCAAAGCGGCACCACTACCGTGTTCGTGGAGGTAAAAAAGCGGCAGAGCATGACTGAAGGCCTCAACTCATTGCACCCCAGACAGCAAACACGAATTGTGAGAGCGGCCGAATACTGGCTTTCCAAGAATGAACTGCCGCTGAATACAGATTGCCGCTTTGACATGATTGTCTTCTCCGCCTATCTCCTGCCCCAACACATAGAAAATGCTTTCTCAGCTGACGACACTTAAAAGGCATAGATATGGCACTAAAGACTGCAATCCAGATGGATCCGATTGGTTCGATCAACATAGCCGGAGATTCCAGTTTTGCCATGTTGCTGGAAGCACAAGCGCGTGGGCATGAAATTTTCTACTACGAGCCCAATGCTCTGGCCATCAAAGATGGTGTTCTTTTCGCTCGCGGCAATTCTCTCGAATTGCGCGATGTGGCCGGAGATCATTTTACCCTCGGCGAGGACCAAAGCATGGATTTGGGCGCCTGTGATGTTCTGTTGATGCGGCAGGACCCGCCTTTCGACATGAACTACATCACTGCAACTCACATGCTGGAGCAGATTCATCCCAAAACCCTTGTAGTGAACAATCCTTCGGAAGTCCGAAACGCGCCGGAAAAAATCTTCATTCTGGATTTTCCCGAGTTCATGCCGCCAACCCTGATCACAAAGGATCTCGGCGAAATCAAAGCGTTCCGGGCAGAGCACGGCGACATAATCCTGAAGCCTCTTTATGGAAATGGAGGGGCTGGCGTGTTCCGTCTTCCGGAACTGGATCAGAATCTGAATTCACTTCTGGAAATGTTCGAGAGTGCATTCCGTGAACCGTTCATCGCGCAAAAATATCTGCCGGACGTCCGCAAGGGGGACAAACGCATTATCCTTGTTGATGGTGTTGCCGCCGGGGCGATCAACCGGGTCCCAGCCGAAGGCGAGAGCCGGTCCAACATGCATGTGGGTGGCCGCGCAGAGGCTATCGGCATGACAAAACGCGAGCATGAGATTTGCGAAGCCCTCGGGCCTGAGTTAAAACGCCGCGGGCTGATATTTGTGGGAATTGATGTGATTGGTGACTATCTCACAGAAATCAATGTCACCTCACCAACCGGTATCCGAGAAGTCAAAAAATTCGGTGGCAACGATATTGCAGCATTGATCTGGGACGCCATTGAAGCGCGCCTTTGAGGGTTCCTCTGATCTTGTAGCAGGACATATTTGATGGGTTATGCGCGTTACAGTCTGATGTCGATCGTGCTGATGTTCGTCACAGCATACTTGATCATGGGCGAAGGCTGGTTCTGGGCCGGCTTTGTGCTGGCTCTGGTTTTCGTCAGCCTGACTGATGAAATATTTTGCAGCAACCGGTTGGTTTACCAAAACCTCAATCCGGTTTTCATGAATGCCGTGCTATACGCCACACTTCCGTTTCTGGTGGTGCTGACGCTGATCTACGCGACCTATCTGTCGGAGTTTGATCCGTTTGGAATAATTGCACTGGCAAATGGTTTTGGGATTGACCTTGCCGCCAACAGGGACGCAACCACAACCTTTCACCTGATTGGCGGCGCACTGTCGCTTGGTGTCATTAGCGGATCGGCCGGCGTTAATGTTGCCCATGAACTGATGCACCGGACACACAGTAAAATCGATGTTGCCATCAGCCGCTGGCTGCTGACTTTCACCTGTGACACTACCTTTGCCATCGAGCATGTATTTGGCCACCACCGCCATGTGGCCACAGACCGTGATCCAGCGACTGCGCGAAGAGGTGAGTCATTCTTTGCTTTCCTGATCCGCTCGACCATTGGTCAAATCAGGGGTGCATTCATCACCGAAGCGCGGCGGCTGAGAAATCGAGGCCAGTCCGTCTGGAGCTGGCACAATCGTGCTGCCCGGGGCCAGATCATGTCGCTCTTCATTTTGGGCGGCTATTTCTATGCCGCGGGTTGGGCCGGCGTGCTCGCGTTTCTTGTGGTTGCCCTGCTGGGCAAGACACATCTGGAAGCCATCAACTACATTGAGCATTACGGTCTTGTGCGGGTGCCCGGCACCAAAGTGGCTGCCCGGCACTCCTGGGATTGTTACAAACAGGTATCCAGTGCCTTGCTCTATAACCTCACCCGGCACGCTGACCATCATCTGGACGCACAAAAAGCTTATTGGCAGCTGGAAGCACGAAGGGATACTCCACTTATGCCTTTCGGCTATATGACCATGATGTTGATTGCATTCATCCCCCCCTTATGGCGCAAGGTCATGACGCCAAACATCCAGAACTGGGATCAGAATTTCGCCAGTCCCGAAGAGCGCGCATTGCTCGAAGAGCGCGGTCTGATCGGAAAAGTCTGAACATAATATGCGGAATTGCCGGTGTCGTAATCCCGTCAAGAATGGGCTGGCTCGATCCTCGGGAATTCCTGCCTATGATTGGGAGCCTGGCCCATCGCGGCCCGGATGGTATGGACTACTGGATGAACGATTCCAACACGGCCATGCTGATGCATGCCCGTCTTGCGCTCGTAGACCTGGAAGGTGGACGTCAACCCATTGCCAATGAAGATGGAACCTTGAGACTGGTCTGCAATGGCGAGATCTACGCTTACCAGGATATCATGCGGGATCTGGAATCGAAGGGGCACACGTTCCGCAGCCGGTCCGATTCTGAGGTCATACCGCACCTGTTTGAACAACTTGGCAGTGATTGTTTCGCCAAATTGCGCGGCGAGTTCGCCTTTGCACTCTTCAACCAAAAGGAAAATACGCTCTACCTTGTCCGGGATCGGTTCGGAATCAAGCCACTGTTCTACGCTCAGGTCGACCGGCAATTTATATTCGGCTCCGAACTCAAGGCCGTCCTGAGTCATCCTGACACTGTCCCACAATTCAGCAGGGGTTATGTGCGAAGCCTGATGGCCGGGATAACCATTCCAAGCCAGACCTTCCTGGAGAATGTGAAGGAAGTGCCACCGGGCCATTTTGTGAAAGTCACAGAAAGAGGCGTCACAGTTCAACCCTACTGGACACTTTCGTTAAATTCCGAAGAACGCCAGACGAATCCGGACGAAATTGCCGAAGTACGGCGCCCTATTCGATGAGGCGGTGCGGCTGAGATTGCATGGAGATGCATCCGTTGGCGCCTATCTCTCATCTGGCGTGGATTCGTCCGCAATTGTGGATTCCATGGCGCGTCAGGCAACTGGTCAGGTCAAAGCCTTTACGATCCGTTTCGATAACAAGAAGCTTGATGAATCGCCTGAAGCCACAAGGATAGCCAACCTCTGCGGCATTGAACATCGCCTTGTCAACGTGAGCGATCAGGCGTTGGCGGGTAATTTTCGCGCTTCGCTCTGGCACAGCGAGATTCCGGTGTTCAACACCCACGGAACAGCAAAGTATCTGCTGTCGGCCGCCTGCCAGGGACATGTGAAAGCGATACTGACCGGCGAAGGTGCGGACGAAACTCTCGCCGGTTATACTGCGGCTTACTGGCTCAGGCTCTCCGAGGGGGACAATCGATGTTCGGCATGCTTCGCCATGGAAAACAAGGGAGGTTTTCCATGGCAGCAGCTGGTCAACCGAGAGCGGACTTTCTGGGCGATGACCTGCCTCGCACAGCGCGCAAGAGCGAAGAGGCGGATCAGATGCGGCAGCTTCTTGCCTTGCCGGTGAGCCTCGACGGTGGGTCTCGCCGCGAGGCCGCGCGCACCGGCGGCGGGGGCCTGCAGGTGATCCGGGACGGGGTGTTGCGCTTCAAGGCCGGCGGCGCGGAGGCCCTGGTGACCCGCAAGGCGCCCGCAAAGACGCCGATCCTGACAGACGAACACCGCACGGCGCTGGCAGCGACTGTTGAGGCGGGGCCAAAGCCCGATATGGACGGCATCGGGCGCTGGGTCGATCCGGCGCAGGGGGTGCAGGAGGAACCGGGCGTCCCGGTCAGTCGTCAGACGCCGGGACGGGACCTTCGCGCCATCGAGGTCGCCATCGGGGTTCGCCTTGGGGGTCGCCAAGCTCTCCGCCCGCCCGCAGCACTCCGCACAGCACGACGAGGCCATCGAGGCGTTCAACAAAACGTCTGCGACGTCGTCGATGACATCCGCAGCCAATGGGGCGGCACGCCGATAGAGCTCCGGGTTCAGGACGACGCCCGGATGGGTCAGAAGAACAAACGCCCGCGACGCCGGGCGCGGCGGGGGACGCGGCCGCGCGCGACGCACGATCAGCGGACCGAAGGGGCCTGTCTCTTCGGCGCCCTCTGCCCTGCCAGGGCCAAGGGCGACGGGCGGGTCATGCCCTGGTGCGACACTCACCCCATGGCTGAGCCTCTCAAGCTCATCGGTCAACAGGTCGAGGCCGGGGCACACGCCCTCCTGATCCTTGATCGGGCGGGAGGGCAGACCTCACCCAAATGGGCTGTCCCCGACAACGTCACCCTCGTCCCACGGCCGCCAGGGGCACCAGAGGTGAACCCGGTCGAGAACGTCTGGCCGTTCATCCGGGACACCTGGCTTTCGACCCTCGTTTTCAAGACCTGCGACGACATCGCAGATCACTGCTGCCAAGCCTGGAACACCCTCAGGCATCAACCAGGGCGCGCCATCTCAATCGGAGGGCGCGAAGGGACCCATCGGGTGGGATCATCGAGCGATGGTATAACCTCAGAGCGCTTGATGGAGCATGTGTTTTCTCCTGAGTTTACCGACACATTCAGCTTGCCGAAAGTGCTCCAGAGGCTGGCGGACAATCTTCCGGCAAGTGCGTTGCAGGGCATGCCAGCGCCGACGGCCAGCCGATTCATTTCATTGAAATGTGATCTGCCGGCCTACGATTTGAATTTTCTTGGCGACCGGCAGGAAATGGCCAACTCGATTGAAGGCCGGGTGCCGTTCCTTGATAACGAACTGGCAGACTTTGCTTTATCCCTTCCTCTATCCGCGTTGATGAACGTGCGCGAAGGTAAATTGCCGCTTCGCAACGCCATGTCGAAGCGCCTTCCCAATTACATTCACCGAGGTGCCAAGCATGTATTCTGGGCTCCGGTTCGCACGGTCAACACCTTGCTCAAAAACCGTTACAGCGAAATGGCCCTAAGCAGGGAGACGTCTGCCTCAATCGGGATTTTCGATCCGGACCGATTGGAAAAAGCGCGCAAACTCAACCGTTTTGTGCCGTCTGGCACACGTGTCGGGAGTGTGTTGCGTACCGTTTTGACCTGCGCGGTCTCAATGCACATGATCCACAACATGTTCGCCAGGAACTTCTCCGCCACGGCAGCAAATTTTTGTGAAGCTGACACAACAAAGGAACTCGACGCGCTCTATTTTTGCAAAACCGCATCGAATTATACTAACGGCCCTCAGGTTTGGCTGTTTTAGGTCCAATCGCGAGATACGCCTGATTGGATTGCCGTTGGGTCTTTCATGAGCCGGGTCCAGGCATCACATCCGGCGGCAAGACCGTCTGCCTGATCTTCAAGGAGGCGGTTGGAGAGCCCGTTCTCCCGAAGGGATTGCCAGACCTTCTCGACCTGATCGAGCCCCGGTGATCTGGCTCGCAGGAAGATCAGGGTCAGGGTCTCCGGCCCCTTCACCTCGCCGGATGTGTGCCCCGGCGCACGGTCCATCAGGACGGCGGCCTGAGCGCTTTTTGCAACGGGCCGGCTGATCTCCTTGAGGGGCAGGTTCCTTGTTCCAGTGTCCGCCCCCATGGCACCCTGGCAGCATCAGGGCCGCGCCGGTCTCCCTGTCTGCGCACACCGCGCCGGACAGGCAGGCCGATTTGTAACGCTGATCGGCCGGCCATCGCGGTCTCGTCCCCTTGCGCGCCCGGATGCGGCGGTGACAGACTTTCCTGTTCCCGACCCGCCTATCTCGTCCCCTTGCGCGCCCGGATGCGGACGCGGCCGGTCTTCTGGCCGATGCGGGCCTCGTCCTGAACCCAGACCTTGATCGGCCTATCTGCCGGACCGTGGTTCAAAGGGGAGGCAAGGCTTTGGGGGACGTTTTTTTGAAAGCCTCCATGAGGCCCAGGTCTTGGGTCGGGTCCTGGACCGGGTGTTGCGGGCGCCCGGTGAGGCGGGAAAGCCGGGCGCTGCAAGCAGTCTGGAGAGGGTCCTGTCGTGAGAGACAACACCGAACCGGTCTTCGCTCTCCCGTTGAAGGTCAAGTCGTCTCCAGCGGACCCCCCGTCATGCTCAAGCGTCAGGCTCAAGGCAGGGGCCGGGTTCGATGATCTCAGCAAGTTCAGCCATCGGGGTCGCGGGACCCGGCGGTCGAACAGCCCTTCGGGCCCGGCTTCGTTGAACCGGTGCCCCGGTCCCTCAGGCTCTGCCGGGCCACCCCACCCCCCTTCGCCGCATCCGCCCGGCTCATCCCGTCATGAACACAAGCAAGCGAAAGCAAACGCCGGGCCTGACGGAGATCTTCGCTCGTCCTGGCAAGGCCGCGAAGGGTCAAAGCATCATAGTCATCACGATCGCCAACAGCTGCAGACATCGGAAATCCTCCCTTGTCTGCATGGATCCAGAGAGCAGCCGGGTTGAAAAGGTCTCAGAGTTCTGATTTGCAACTGGTTGAGTGAATTCAGCCGGTTGTGGTTCTGTTCGCTTGTGAAACTGAATGGAGATCACGATGGCCTGGACCGACCTCACTCGCCGCCAACATGCCCGAACGGGCGGCAGGTATGCAAGCGACCTGCCCGCCGCGGAAGGGGCGATCAGTGAACCTTTGAGGCCGTCGCACACGTCCACCGGCCGGCCGCGCAAGACCGACCTTGCGCCCTGTGTTCGATGCGCTCCTTTACATTGCGACAACCGGTTGCCAGTGGCGGCTGTTGCCGAACGCCTTTCCACCGGTTTCGACGGTGCGGGGGTATTTTCAGGGCTGGCGCACTGACGGACGACTGGACGAGATGACCCGCGCGCTTGTCGGGATGGCGCGTCTGGCCGAGGGTCGCAAGGCCCGCCCGCCCGCCGGTATCCTCGACAGCCAGAGCGTGAAAGCCACGGAAAGGGGCGGGGTTACCGGCTATGACGTGGGCAAGCGGATCAAGGGTCGCAAGCGCCCTATCGTCACCGACACGCTTGGCTTGCTGGTCGGATGGGTGGGGCACAGTGCCGGGTTCCAGGACCGGGACGGTGCGCCGGATGTGCTGAAAGCCGTGGCCGTGCGGTTTGCCATGTTGCGCCCTATTTTTGCCGATGGCGGCCAGGCCGGGCCAAAGCTGCGCGACGCCTTGAAAGCCATCGGGCGCTGGACCGTTGAGATCGTCAAACGCTCCCACATAGCCGGGGGCTTCAAGGGTCTCCCCCGCCGTTGGGTCGTCGAACGCACCCTTGCCTGGCTCGGACGATGCCGCCATCTGTCAAAAGACCGGGAAAAATCCATCGCAAGCGCGGCCGCCCGGATCACCATCGCACACATCCGACGCGTCACCAGACATCTCGCAAGGGCAGGAAAACCCTGAAATAGTTTTGAACCAGACTCTGAGAGACAATCAATCACGCCATTGGTATAAGATGGCGATACGCAGCTTTCGGTGGCGTAACCCTTGCCCCAGGCTGACCGTTTAAGGAGATAGCCCACCTTGATCTCTGCATCGGGGTAGCTGTCCATCTTCAAAAGGCTCCAGTCCGTGTCATCTTCCTCAATGGGCAAAGGTAACAACACTGAAGAACCAAGTTTCTCACCTGTTGACTTGAGTTCCACACACCAGATGCCGAGACGTCCGCCAGCGCCGCGTCTGATCGAGGTTGCCATCTCTTCCGGGCTGTAGACATCGCAAACGTATTTTACGACCTCCGGATCGGTGAAAACCTCGGTCGCAATGTCCAGATCAGTCTCCTTAAGCGGCCGATGCGGATGCAACCATGTGAGAAGGCCCGGGTGGTGCGGCTGAACAGAGAGCGTGCAGGGGTGTTATACAGATAGATGGCCTGTTTGTTCGGGAAGATAAATTTGACCCTGCCAAGCGCATTCTTTGGCCCGGGTTTCTGGCGGAACGTGAACGGGAAATTGTTTTTTGAGTAATCTTGCCAATAGACCGAATTTATCGGAATGGATTGCTCGCCCTGCAGCAACTCATAGTTGGAGCCGAGATAGCTGGGATTGGATTGCAATTTGGGTAGAATCTCCGGTGTGGCGATCAAATGGGGCATTGTCCAAGTCGGGTTGATCTCGAGGTATTTGATCTTGCTGGAAAACACTGGAGTGCGGTGTGCCGGTTTGCCTACGACTACCCGCATGACTTCCTGAAGCGAACCATACTCAATGCGGCGCAATTTGAACCCGGCCACATTCACGAGAATGTATCTGTCACCCAGGTTCTCTGGCAGCCATCGCCAGCGTTCCAGATTGACTATGATCTGGCGAATACGCTCCTGTGCGGAAATATTCATGGCGAAAATCGTTTGTTTGCCAATCACCCCATCAGACTCAAGGCCATGCTCTGTCTGGAACTGCCTGACAGCGATTTCGAGCCCGTCATCATACAGATCTGGATCGGTGACGAAGCCGCTAAAGTCACCTGTGGCGGCGAACCTGGCCCTCACCTGGGCCACCCGCGGATCAGTCATTCCAAGCTTCAGTACATCGCCAATATCGATCGGATCCCATCCGCCGTTAGCCTTGATCTTCTGAAAGCGCCGCAAAGCCGTGCGCAGCGTACGGTACTCAGCGTTTTACGGTTCCCAATCCTTAAAGAATTTGCCAACCGATTGGTAGGCTTCAAGTTTGGCGAGCACCGGTGCAAAATCGATCTTTTTACGCGAAACAAATAATTCTGGATTGATCTTGCGCGGCACAAATCTGCCAACTTTGAGGTCGGAAGCATAACGGAGGAAAAAAAGCTGAATAGGCCAGTTCCGCATAGGCTTCCGTGAACGAGTCGCCAGCAGTCAGACTGTCCTTCAGGGACTTCAGATAGCCCACGGGGTAATCATGAGAAAACAGTCCGTCACGTTCCGCGTTTGCAACATGTGCGATGAGTTGATCCATCCTGGGCGGGCCCACCCAGAACAGCCGGCCCTGGTTTTCAATATAATGTTTGGTGAGGGCCTTTCGGACTCTTTGGATGGGTAACGGCAATCGGTCCTGGGCATTGAGGATTGTTGCGACCTGATTGGTAACTTCGGTCCGGTTTGAGAAGCTGTCCCCTTTTGCTGCATGCGCGGTTCCTGTGAGGTTCCAGAACGCAACAAACAAAGCTGCTGCCGTCATGCCAAATCTGGCCGAAAGTTTCAGCTGGCTGATATACATTGCTTAGACACTCTCCCTGGACTTCGACTCAGAGTCACCCTGATGCCGGACATTCGTTTAGCTATTGGTAACCATAGATGTGGCGGCTTGTGCTACTGGCCCGACTAAATAGCGGCAAAATGAAACCAGGAGAAACCACTGGCTCACGCAACTGTGTGCGCCAAATGACCACGCAGGGGTTTTCATCCGCATGCGGCACGTTAAATTAGGGACATTGCTCAGTCAGAAATTACGACCATCTCATGAACATCAAATCACTGCTTGCTGAACTCACTCGCGAACAGCTCGAAAAAATGGCTGCCGCCGGCGCCGAAATCGAAGAGTGCTATCGCCTCCTGGCAAAAACCAACGCAAATGTCGTCGGTCAATGTCTTGCCAACCAAGGCACGTTCTATGAGTTTGATCATTATCCTGCCGGTGACATCTATGATGATGAAACTGCCTCGCAGTACTATTATCATTCGCACCGGGAGGATGAGCACGGTCATTTCCATACGTTCCTTCGCGCAAAGGGGATGCCGAAGAGTATCAAACCGGCGCCGTACGATGGAGACGGAGAGCGCCCTCTTGGCAAGGATGCGCTGGGCCATTTCGTTGCCATTTCCATGGACTCGCCCGGCAAGCCAATTGGCCTGTTCACCACCAACAGATGGGTTACGGACGAAACATTTTATACGGCTGAAGACACGATAGCTCTTCTGGACCGTTTCAAGATCGATCACACCTACCCATGTCTGGCCACAAACCGATGGGTGACGGCTGTGGTGATTTTGTTCCGGCCTCAGATTGAACACCTGCTGTGTGAGCGGGATCAGATGATTGCGAAGTGGCAAGAGGATCATCCTGATACCGATGTCTACGAAGACCGGGATCTGGAAGTCACCTCTGAGCTGGACATTGATGTTCCCAAACAGTTGTCCGCTGTCAGTCAGGCAATCATTGCCAAGAACAGGGCTGCCTAATCGCGAGAGATGAATTTCTTCACGTCCATGTGATCCAGTTTGTGTTCGCCAGAAGCTTCTGAAGCTGACAATCTGTGAGCAGATTCTGGTTGGGAGGATGATACCGTGGGAAAATGTGCAGTATATTTCGGAGTACTGTGGCTCAGCCTGCAGAGCCTCGCTCAGGCTCAAGAACTGTCTGCGAAGCTGATCCCGGAAACGATCACGATACCAGCTGGCGAGTTCATTACGGGCTCCGATGCAGAGGAAAGAGAAGCAGCCTACAGGCTTGATGAAAAGGCTTACGGCCATTCCGTGACGCGCAAAAATCGCTGGTACGACTTTGAAGACAAGCGCCGAAAGCTGTCATTGCCGACTTTTCGGATCTCAAAAAATCTCATTACCAACAGGCAGTATCAGGCCTTCATCAAGGCGACAGGCCACAAGGTTCCGAACGTCAAGCCGAGAGTCTGGAAAGGCTACAAACTGATCCATCCTTTTAAACGCACGCGCCGGCATGCTTGGACCCGGGGCACTTATCCGAAAGGTCGTGGAGATCATCCAGTGGTGATGGTTTCGTATGACGATGTTCAGGCCTACGCAAACTGGCTGTCTGAAGAAACCGCTGCAGTCTGGCGTCTGCCAACTGAAAAAGAATGGGAAAAGGCAGCACGTGGCACAGATGGGCGATATTTTCCCTGGGGTAACACCTATGATGCCACTAGGCTCAACAGTCACGACAAAGGACCGTTTGATACAGTCGATGCGGGGAAATTTCCAGAAGGAGCCAGTCCGTTCGGTCTGCTGGATGCGGCGGGTCAGGTCTTTGAATGGACGTCGACTCCCTCGGGCAAGGGTCGGTTCCGGGTCAAGGGTGGATCCTGGGACGACAGCGGATGTGGTGTCTGCCGGCCAGCCGCGCGTCATGGCCGTCCCCGTGCGATCAAGCACATCCTTGTAGGTTTCCGGCTGGTGCTCGAATAACCAACAATCCGTGCCAAGACCAGCTCACGCTTAAGTGAACCAACGCCTATTTCATGTGAAAACGCGTGCTGAATTGCTTTGCTAGGTTCCGCGGTGGAAGGATATCACTGTTATCCAGTGTCTGGACTATCCGCATGCTGATTGAATTTCGACTTGTTATTAAACTGTATCGACCATATGATCGTTCTCGGGAGGAACCCAATGATTAGTAAGAAAGAACTACTCTCGACGGTGGCGATTGCCCCTGTCGCGTTTGGTTTGGCGGTTGGCTTGACGTGGGTCTCTGGACCAGCGGATGCCAGCAAGGCAAATCTAACGGCCGTCAAGAGATCAAACGAAAATCCCGTAGCCCAGAAGCGTGCGGAACAGGGCAATCCGAAGGCGCAAAAGCGTATTCGCGTTGCATCCTGCAACCCCTGTGCAGCGAAGAAATGCAATCCATGTGGAGGCTGCAACCCGTGTAAGGCTGCCAAGTGCGGTGCCTGCGGTGCGTGCAACCCCTGCAAAGCCAAGAAATGCAATCCTTGTGGCACTTGCAACCCCTGCAAGAGCAGCTCAATTGAGCAAGGTAACGGTTTCGCTGTAAAACGTGTCCGTGTCGGTTGTTCAGCCTGTAAGGCCTGCAATCCCTGCAAAGCAACTTGCGGTGCGTGCAACCCCTGTGCAGCGAAGAAATGCAACCCGTGTAAGGCTGCCAAGTGCGGTGCCTGCGGTGCATGCAACCCCTGCAAAGCCAAGAAATGCAATCCTTGTGGCACTTGCAACCCCTGCAAGAGCAGCTCAATTGAGCAAGGCAACGGTTTCGCTGTAAAACGCGTCCGTGTCGGTTGTTCAGCCTGTAAGGCCTGCAATCCCTGCAAAGCAGCTTGCGGTGCGTGCAACCCCTGTGCAGCGAAGAAATGCAATCCATGTGGAGGCTGCAACCCGTGTAAGGCTGCCAAGTGCGGTGCCTGCGGTGCGTGCAACCCCTGCAAAGCCAAGAAATGCAATCCTTGTGGCGCTTGCAACCCCTGCAAGAGCAGCTCAATTGAGCAGGGTAACGGTTTCGCTGTAAAACGCGTCCGTGTCGGTTGTTCAGCCTGTAAGGCCTGCAATCCCTGCAAAGCAGCTTGCGGTGCGTGCAACCCCTGTGCAGCGAAGAAATGCAATCCATGTGGAGGCTGCAACCCGTGTAAGGCTGCCAAGTGCGGTGCCTGCGGTGCGTGCAACCCCTGCAAAGCCAAGAAATGCAATCCTTGTGGCACTTGCAACCCCTGCAAGAGCAGCTCAATTGAGCAAGGCAACGGTTTCGCTGTAAAACGCGTCCGTGTCGGTTGTTCAGCCTGTAAGGCCTGCAATCCCTGCAAAGCAGCTTGCGGTGCGTGCAACCCCTGTGCAGCGAAGAAATGCAATCCATGTGGAGGCTGCAACCCGTGTAAGGCTGCCAAGTGCGGTGCCTGCGGTGCGTGCAACCCCTGCAAAGCCAAGAAATGCAATCCTTGTGGCACTTGCAACCCCTGCAAGAGCAGCTCAATTGAGCAAGGCAACGGTTTCGCTGTAAAACGCGTCCGTGTCGGTTGTTCAGCCTGTAAGGCCTGCAATCCCTGCAAAGCAGCTTGCGGTGCGTGCAACCCCTGTGCAGCGAAGAAATGCAATCCATGTGGAGGCTGCAACCCGTGTAAGGCTGCCAAGTGCGGTGCCTGCGGTGCGTGCAACCCCTGCAAAGCCAAGAAATGCAATCCTTGTGGCACTTGCAACCCCTGCAAGAGCAGCTCAATTGAGCAAGGCAACGGTTTCGCTGTAAAACGCGTCCGTGTCGGTTGTTCAGCCTGTAAGGCCTGCAATCCATGTGGAGGCTGCAATCCCTGCAAAGCAGCTTCTTCGGTATGACCAAGGGCAAGAACTCTGCTGGACTGAAGTTCTGTCACGACTGCCATGTCAGCGGCGAGGACAACGACTATATGCTGTTCCAGCCAGAAGAAGTGCGGAAGTAGCCTTCCCGCGCGAATGAAAGATCAGCCCGGATCGGTCATCAGGCCGGTTCGGGTTTTTTGTTTGGAAGACCTATGAAGGCATTTGTTTCATTTGCCGCAGGGATATTCTTCTGCAGCTCGGTGTCTGCGGCGGAGCTCTCTGCCAGACTAGGCGATTACAGTATCGAAGATGGCCGCACGGTTGTCCTCGCCAACAGAACCGTGAAGCTCCGCCACATCGCTGTGCCGCCGCTTGGAACTGTTTGCCTGATGCGAGGCAAGGAACGCGACTGTGGCCTGATCTCCAGATCCTCTCTGCTCGACCTGTCCGCGGGGGCGCCGACGCACTATTGGCGGCAATTGAAAGTTTCAATCGTCCGGGACCACGGGTTCTGGGAGGCGAAATTCGTGAAGTCCTGGGCGCGGCGGGATGCCGTCCTTAGACGTTGAGTAACAGATACTCCCGTTCCCAGGAGCTGATCACCTTGCGGTATTGCTCCATCTCATAGTCCTTCACTTCCTGATAGACCTGAATGAACCTTTCGCCGAACACCTGCTTGAGCGGTTTGGTGTGGTTCAGCTTGTTAATGGCCTCTTCAAGATTGAGCGGCAGGGTGTGGGCATAGCGGTAGGCTGAGCCTTCCACAGGGGAAGTTGGTTTCAGTTTTTCAGTCATGCCCAGATAACCGCGCAGGCGAGCGAGGCGGCGAACGCCAGGTAGGGATTGGCGTCAGCTCCGGGAATGCGATTCTCAACACGCATCGCCCCTGGCTCAGATGCCGGTACGCGCAAGGAGACCGTACGGTTGTCGATGCCCCAATGTGTGTTTGTTGGCGCATCTGCATAAGGCACAAGGCGGCGGTAGGAATTCACGCTTGGCCCGAAGGACGGCATGCAACCCCCGAGATAGCGCTGTAACCCGGCAATATGATTGAGCAACAGCCGGAATTGTTTACCGGCCTTGGTTGCAAACAGGTTTTTGCCGGTCTTTGTCTCCACCACGGATTGGTGAATATGCATGGATGAGCCGGGTTCATCCTCATGAGGCTTGGCTATAAACGTGGCATAGACATCATGCTTGATGGCGGCCTGGCGCACGGCGCGTTTGAACAGGAAGACCTGGTCAGCCAGATCCAATGGATCACCATGATTAAAGTTGATTTCAAGCTTGGCTGGGCCGCTTTCATGGCTGAGTGTGCCAATATCGATACCGTGCGGTTCGCAATAGTCGTAGATATCCTCCACAATGGGGTCGAATTCGTTGGCGCTGTCGATGCCGTAAGCTTGTCCGCCGGATTCCTTGCGGCCTGAACGGCCCACCGGGGGTTCCAGCGGGTAATCTGGATAGGTGTTTTTTTCCACTAGGTAGAATTCCGGCTCGGGCGCAATAATCGGTTTCCAGCCTTTTTCTTCATAAAGCTTCAGAACCCGCTGAAGGACAAAGCGCGGTGAGACATCGACCGGCTCGTTGTTCAGGTAATAGCAGTCGCAGATGACTTGTGCTGTTGGTTCGCTGTACCAGGGCACCATGCGAATGGACGATGGGTCAGGCCGCAAATAAATGTCAACCGCCGCCTGGCTCGTGACGTTTGCTTCCTGCACATATCGCCCGGTTACAGTGAGAATGAAGATCTCTTCGGGCATGCGCAGGCTCTGGTTGCCGAGCCCTGAGATGAATTTTTTGGCCGGGATTATCTTGCCGCGGGCCACCCCACTCATATCGGGAATCAGGCACTCGACCTCTTCGATCCCGCGCTCCGTAATCCACTTTTCCAAATCTTCGTTTGTCATGTCAGTCTTGTTTGTTGATTTGCCCGAATGAGACATTGGATTCTCTCTACTACACACCGAGGGAATAAGGGTAGAACTCTGACACGTTGGAATTTTCACACCTGATACCATCGCTCAATGCTCACACCCGATGGTCCCCTTCGCGCCCTCCGATTGAGATGACGCGCCCTGGTTGATGCCTGAGGGTGTTCCAGGCTTGGCAGCAGTGATCTGTGATGTCGTCGCAGGTCTTGAAAACGAGGGTCGAAAGCCAAGTGTCCCGGATGAACGGCCAGACGTTCTCGACCGGGTTCACCTCTGGTGGCCTTGGCGGCCGTGGGACGAGGGTGATGTTGTCAGGGACAGCCCATTTTGTTGAGGTCTGCCCTCCCGCCCGATCAGGGATCAGGAGGGCGTGTGCCCCGGCCTCGACCTGTTGACCGATGAGCTTGAGAGGCTCAGCCATGGGGTGAGTGTCGCACCAGGGCATGACCCGCCCGTCGCCCTTGCCCCTGGCCGGGCAGAGGGCGCCGAAGAGACAGGCCCCTTCGGTCCGCTGATCGTGCGGCGCGCGGGGCCGCGCCCAGCGTCGCGGGCGTTTGTTCTTCTGACCCATCCGGGCGTCGTCCTGAACCCGGAGCTCTATCGGCTTGCCGCCACATTGGGTGCGGATGTGGTCGACGACGTCGCAGACGTTTTGTTGAACGCCTCGATGGCCTCGTCGTCCTGTGCGTCGTGCTGCGGGCGGGCGGAGAGCTTGGCGACCCCCATGGCGACCCCGATGACGCGAAGGTCCCGTCCCGGCGTCTGACGACTGACCGGGACGCCCGGTTCCTCCTGCGCCCCCTGCGCCAGATCGACCCGCCGCCAGCGCACGATGCCGTCCATGTCGGGCTTTGGCCCCGCCTCAACAGTCGCTGCCAGCGCCGTGCGGTGTTCGTCTGTCAGGATCGGTGTCTTTGCGGGCGCCTTGCGGGTCACCAAGGCCGCCGCGCCGCCGGCCTTGAAGCGCAACACCCCGTCCCGGATCACCTGCGGGCCCCCGCCGCCGGTGCGCGCGGCCTCGCGGCGAGACCCACAGTCGAGGCTCACCGGCAAGGCAAGAAGCTGCCGCGTCTGATCCGCCTCTTCGCTCTTGCGCTGTGCGAGGCAGGTCATTGCCCAGAAAGTCCGCTCTCGGTTGAACAGCTGCTGCCATGGAAAACCTCCCTTGTTTTCCATGCTGAAGCAGGCCGAGCATCGATTGGGACCCCCCCCCTCGGAGAGCCTGAGCCCAGTCAGCCGCAGTATAAGATGCCGGCCTGTTCGAGTGCTTTGGTGTTTGCCCAGACCGTATGTGCGTCGGGAGCCATCAAGGCGAAAGAGCAATCCGGCAAGATCTGATCAAGATCGTGTCTGTTGATGGGGTGACCCTTTTCCAGCAATTCATAGTTCGCAGATGTGCCCGGAATGATCGGATATTCAGAGCGTTCGTTTGCGAAGGTCAAAACCCGCTCGGCCAAGGCGTCTGCACCAGCCACACCAGTCAGATTGAGGCCGCCCAAATCGGCCGCGCCAGAGAAAAGATGCAGGTGGCTTTTGATGAAGCCCGGAAGGTCGGTCTTACCATTGGCTTCAGCAATTTCGGTGTCTGGTTCTGCAAGATTATTCACATCAATGCTTGTCCCAACCGCACTGATTTTGCCGTCTTTCACAGCAATGGCATCGGCAACAGGTGTTTCCGTATCGAAGGTGATTAAACGCCCGTTCCGGATGATGAAATCGGCATGTTCGGTTATGCAGTAAATCCTCAATAGGCCAGCCGACCGCGTAAATCGTCAAATGGCACCATGATAGCCTGCTGATAGGCGACGTGGGCGCTGAGAGTTTGATACCAACGCTCCACGTTTGGCAAGTTCGGGCGCGATATGGGCATTGCGTAGTAGCGATAGAGCGGAGCTCCGACGATGATGTCGGCAATCGTCAGCCTGCCACAAGCGAGAAAGGCACAGCCCTGAAGTTGTTTATCCACTTCGCCCAGATACTCGTTGAGCAGGGCGTTCATGGCTTCGATCTTTTCCTTGTTCTGCTGCTCCTCCGGCGTGCGGATCAAGCGCCAGAACAGGTGGTTGGATTCCGGGTACAGCTTCGACTGGGCTCAATTCCATCCACTTATCGGCCTCGGCGCGTTCGCGTGGATCTTCGGGCCAAATGCTCCCGGCGCAATATTGCGCGGCGAGATAGCGGATGATGGCACTGCTCTCCCAGACCCTGGTGTGTCCATCAACCAGTGCAGGCACTTTTGCAAACGGATTGATCTTTCTGAATTCTGGATCATCCAGATCACCAAATTTACCGCCAAGTTCAATATACTCGTGAGGTTGCCCTGTCTCCAGCAGCATCCACAAGGCCTTCTGGACATTGTCCGAGCTTTTGCGTCCGTAGAATCTGATCACTGTTATGCCTCTGACCAATTGGCCGTTTGAGCTTGCTGCATTTGGAGGCATAGTAGCGGAGAGAAGGAAGAGTCTCCATGTCTTCAGGCGATAAATCACGGCTTCCGGTCATCGACATTTCTGCACTTGCGAGTGGGGATGATTTTGACCTTTCGCGTGTTGCCGATCAGATCTCGCAAGCCTGTGCGCTCTCTGGTTTCTTTTATGTACGAGGGCACGGGATCCCGGATCAGGTGATTTCAGATCTGCGGGCCACGTCGCGAAAATTCTTCGCATTGACCGGGGCGCAAAAGCGCGCCACGGCGATCAACCAGCACAACCGGGGTTATCTCGGGCCCGGCGAGGCGCGGATGTCGGGGGCCAAAAAAACCGATCTCAAGGAAGTTTTCTTCTGGGGACGTGACCTGCCTGGGGATGATCCGGACCTCCTCGCAGGCATTCCCCTGTGCGGACCCAACCAATGGCCGGACGCACCAGAAAACTTCCGCGAACATGTCCTGGCTTATGCGGATGTGGTCCGTGGCGCCGGGGACCTGCTGTTGCAGGTTTTCGCGGTCAGTCTTGGTGGCCCTGAGGATTTCTTTCTGCCTCGATATGAGCGGCCCATGTTGCGCGGGCAGTTGATCCATTATCCGCCCCTGCCGGACGACGCTGATGCGGATCAGTTTGGCGTTGCACCCCATTCGGATTTTGGCTGCATCACATTGCTGTTGCAGGAAACCGCCGGGCTGGAAGTGCTGTTGCGCGATGGCAATTGGGTTGAAGCTCCACCGATTGATGGAACGCTGGTGATTAATATTGGTGATTTGCTGGAGCGCTGGTCCAACAACCGCTTGCCGTCCACCCGCCACCGGGTGCGCAACATGTCGCGCGATGGGCGCTATTCAATCGCCATGTTCTACGACCCCAGTCCGCGGGCGCTCGTGGACCCTAGGGATCTCGGTGCAACGGATTGCCAGGACTATCCGCCTGTGGAGGCGGCAGATTATGTGCTTGGTCGGAACAAGGGGGCGTTCGCTCACTATGCACAGGCGATTAAGGAAACAGTGTCATGAGCCCAGAACCGTCCAAGGTTTCACTTACACTAAAGGAGCTTGAAGAGCTTGCCCTTGCAGCCCTGACAGGTCTTGGTGTCAGCGTTGCTGATGCGGAATTTGTGCGAGAAGTTCTGCTCTACGCGGAATTGAGGGACAATTCGCAAGGGCTGGTGAAAATCGTCGAACGGGTTGTTGCACCCGTGCCAAGCTCAGGCGACATCATTGTTGAAGCCGAAGCGCCCAGCTCCGTTCGTATCAATGGCAATCAGAATATTGGGATGGTTGTCGCCATGCGCGCCGTTGATGAAGTTGCCGCCCTGGCAAAAAGTAACGGAATCGGCATGGCCGGCACTTGGAACGTGTCTAGCTCGACCGGGGCTATTGGGTGTTATGCGGAAAAACTGGCAGCCCAGGGCCTAATCGGCATCGTGATGTGCGGCTCGCCCAAGGTCATGGCCATGGAAGGCGGTATTGATCCGGTGTTTGGCACCAACCCGATTGCCATTGCCGCTCCAACATCCAGTGAACCTGTGGTACTGGACATGGCAACCTCGGCGGTTACGTTTTTCGGCATCGTCAATGCAGCCAAACAAGGTGGGCAGATCCCGGATGGGGCTGCGTTCGACAAGGAGGGCCAGCCGACAAACGATCCCAACGAAGCACTCGCCGGGGCCATGCGTGTATTTGATGGATACAAGGCGGCCGGGCTCGCCCTGATGATCGAGATCATGACGGCCTCGCTCACCGGAGCGGGTGTTGTGGGTGATGAAGATTCAGGCAGCAACCGCGGGGCGTTTTTCATCGCCATTGATCCAGAGGCGATGATCGGCCGCGAAGCTTATCTAGCTGCAACAGATCGGATGGTTGAGCGTATCAGGTCAGGCCGTCCGCAAGACACAGATGGCAAAATCACGTTGCCAGGTGATCGGGGCCGTAGCCGGGTTGCAGCCAAAATGGAATCGGGATCAATCGAACTGGACCGCGTTCTTGTGGACGAACTTCGCGTTACTGCAGGTTTATGATCCGGTGTTTTGCTCTGCAAGTTGGGTCTTGTTGCGCCCTGGACTACGCTTTTTGGTGGGGGCGTCTTCACCCGCCATGAGCTGCAGACTGGCAAGTCTTGCATAGAGACCGCCCTTGTTGATCAACTCATCGTGGGTCCCCTCGTCAACGACCTTGCCACCATCTAGGACGAGGATGCGGTCGGCGTTGCGTACAGTGGATAGCCGGTGTGCGATAACGAGTGTGGTGCGTCCTTCCATCAGATGTTCGAGCGCCGTTTGCACCTTGGTTTCAGCCTCAGCGTCAAGTGCGCTGGTGGCTTCATCGAGAAGGAGGATGGGTGCGTCCCTCAAAATGGCACGCGCTATCGCGATGCGCTGGCGCTGGCCGCCGGACAGGGTCATTCCCCGCTCACCAACACGCGTATCGTAGCCCTCCGACATTGCAGATATGAACCCATGGGCAAGAGCAGCCTCTGCGGCCTGCTTGATCTCATGAATTGTGGCGTCAGGGCGGCCATATGCAATATTCTCGCCAACCGGTGATGAAAAAATCACTGTGTCTTGCGGCACAAGCGCCATGCGGGCGCGGACAGCTACGGGATCAGCGGACTTTACGTCGACGCCATCTACCAGAATGTTGCCCGACCCCGGATCGTAGAAACGCAACAACAGATTGAACAAGGTGCTCTTGCCTGCGCCTGATGGACCGACAATTGCTACTGTCTCACCCGGCTTTACTTTGAGGGTGAGGCCATCGAGAGCAAGCGCATCTGACTGGGTTGGGTACCTGAAGGTTACATCTTGAAATGCGATGTCGCCGCTGGCCCGTGGGGGCAGGTCAACAGGTTTTTCGGGTGCTGCAATTTGAGGTTCGGTTTCCAGCAGTTCAGCCAGGCGTTCCGCAGCGCCCGCAGCCAGTTGCACTTCACCCCAGACCTGCGAGAGCGCGCTCATGGAACCCGCCGCGAACGTGGCGTACAGCACAAACTGTGTGAGTGTACCGCCGGACATATTACCGGTCAGTACGTTCTGTGCACCGTACCAAAGCACACCGACGATGGCGCCGAGTGCCACAAAGATAATGGTTGCGGTCAAAACTGAACGTGCAAGTGCACGATTGCGTGCCGCCACAAAGGACAACTCGCTGATCTGGTCGAACTCATCCCGGGCAGAATTCTCCGCCGTAAATGCCTGAACGGTCGATATGGACATCAGATTCTCTGACGCCATCGCGGCGGTGCCAGCCAAGGTGTCCTGCGCATCGCGGGAAAGCCTGCGCACCCATCTGCCAAACATGATTAAGGGTAAGACAATAGCCGGTATGGCAAGCAGGACCAAACCGGACAGTTCTATGCTGGTATACACCATCATCACCACCGCACCGGTCAAGAGAAAGAGATTGCGCAGGGCAATCGACGCAGAAACGCCGAATGTGGATTTTATTTGCGTTGTGTCAGCGGTCAGGCGCGACAACACTTCGCCAGTGCGGGTAATTTCGTAGAAGGATTGAGACAATGCAGTCAAATGACTGAAGACAGCAATCCGCAAGTCGACGACAACCCGTTCCCCGAGCCAGGTCACAAGATAGAACCGCGCAGAACTGGCGACAGCAAGGGCCAAGACCACGCCAAGCATGGCGAGGAAATAGTTGTCCACCATTGCTGCGTTTTCGTTGGAAAAACCCTGATCAATCACCCGTCTGATGGCAACGGGAACTGCCAGAGTAACGGCCGCTGCGGCCGTGAGCGCAATAAATGCCAGAAACATAGCGAGTTTGTATTTCAGCACAAACGGAGCGAGGCGGGCCAGTGGCCTCAATGATTTACCCTTTGGCCTGCGTTTTGCTTGATCTTCCAGGCTCAAATGGTCGGTATTGCCGGCTTCAGACACGTCTTAATCATTTCCTCAGTTCATGGCGATTATAGATTTGCTTTCGGCCATGTGGAGCCTTGCAAGTCGCTTGCCGGTCCTGTATATGCCCGCCAACTTGACAAACGGCTAATGCCGATCCAACGGCTCCGCTGGAGTTACAAGATTTTCGCGAGATTCACGATGAAAAAAGATACACATCCCGATTACCATACGATCACGGTCGCCATGACCAACGGTTCAACTTTTCAGACCCGTTCCACATACGGCTCTGAAGGCGACACGCTGACACTGGATATTGATCCTGACACGCATCCGGCCTGGACCGGCGGTAATACGCAGCTGGTTGACCGCGCTGGTCGTGTCTCGAAGTTCAACGAGAAGTTCGGATTTCTCGGAAAGAAATAGCGGCTTGCTGCAACTTTCGCTTCTCTTTTGCATCAAGCCCGGCTTTGACCGGGCTTTTTGTGTTGGCTGAGATTAACCGCCACCGCGTCTGAAGGCTTGATCAAACGAAGTCAGGAACGCATCATACTGGTCCTGGGAATAACCCGTGAATTCCATTTCAAGTTTCCAGCGTTCGACTCTTAACAAGCCGCTCAAAACCCGGGGTGGTAGCGATGATAATTGCATTTCCACTTTGTGACCTTCTTCGCCCACCGTAATGCGATCACCCGACGCGGTGTAATCTTTTCCGCGCATGGCGATGCCCAGGTTGCGGTAGAACTCCGGCCTGGACGTCGCAAGATCTTTCTCGTGGCGCATTTCGGTTCAGCCACCTGCGACGGGAGGCCAGACAGCCAATGTATCGCCATCTACGAAGTGTTTCTCGTCTCGGGACTCAGGCGCCACAAATACGCCATTCACAAAGACAAGATGACAATGTTCCGTAGGAACGTGAAGGCTCGACAAAACAGAGGCCACTGTTGTGTCGCTGGTGCAATCCATGGAGGCCTGCCCGTTTTTTGCGCCCTCCGGCATATAAGTGCTGAGCGAAGCAAACAATTTCACGTTGATTTGCGGCATAAAATACCCATTCAGTTTCAATTCGGATCCCAGAGCGGCGCGAACATAAGACGCGTGTTGTCCGATTGTCCAGTTCATCGCCACCTTTGAGAGATAAACTTAGCGGCAATCGGCCATTGACCGCTCTTGCCAGAAAGCACAATGTACGAGTTGGCAGAACTGACTATTGTGTGAGCTTCAGGAAGCTGGCTTTGAAGACCGGTTTGGAAGTGTACGGGAGGATGAGACGTTGCAACGATCATTACATATAAATCCAGACAAGTGCACTGGTTGTTATCAGTGTGTATTGGCTTGTTCCGGGGAAAATGAGGGTATTTTCAATCCGATCAAGTCCAGGATTCAGGTTTTCAAGTTTGAGGATGAGGGCCGGTTTGTTCCTTACACCTGCACGCAGTGCGATGAAGCGTGGTGCCAGAAGGCGTGTCCGACGGATGCGATTTCGGTTGATGCCAATGGGGCGAAGGTGATCAACAATGCGCTGTGTGTTGGCTGCAAGGTCTGCACGATTGCGTGTCCGTTCGGCACGGTGAACTATCAGGCGGATACCGGCAAAGTGATCAAATGCGATCTTTGCGGAGGTGATCCGGCATGTACGAAGGCATGCCCGACCGAAGCAATCACTTATATCAACGCGGACACGACCGGTTTTGACAAGATGCGCGACTGGGCGGCCAAGACGGACGCCGGCACGCAAGCATCGGCATAAGGTCAGGAAGGAGAAAAATCATGGCATGGGCTGGAAAACTCCTGCGTGTGAACCTCACGAAGGGCACATGCGAGGCAGAAGATCTCAACATGGATTGGGCGCAAAAATATCTTGGCCAGCGCGGCCTTGCGACCAAGTATCTGGTGGAGGAGATCGACCCAAAGGTTGATCCGCTTTCGCCGGACAACAAACTGATCATGACCACCGGACCCTTGACCGGGACGACGGCCTCGACGGCGGGTCGTTATTCGGTGGTGACGAAAGGTGCCCTAACAGGCGCGATTGCCTGCTCGAACTCGGGCGGTTTCTTCGGCAACGAGATGAAGAATGCCGGCTGGGACATGGTGATCTTCGAGGGCAAGTCGAAGGATCCGGTTTACCTGCTGATTGAGAACGATAATGCGCAACTGATTGATGCGTCGGACTATTGGGGCACATCGTGCTGGGATACCGAGGAAGGCCTCAAGGCCAAGCACGGGGATCCGTTCATCCGGGTGGCTTCGATTGGCGTGTCCGGCGAGAAGGGCGTGAAGTATGCCTGTGTGGTGAACGACATGGACCGGGCGGCGGGCCGTTCGGGTGTTGGCACCGTGATGGGCTCCAAGAACCTGAAAGCTGTTGCGATTCGCGGCACCAAAGGTGTTGGGGTGAAGGACATGGGCCGCTTCGACGATGCAGTAAAGGCAGGCAAGGTGGTTCTTGCGGAGAATGCGGTGACCGGCCAGGGCCTCCCGGCCTATGGCACGCAAGTTCTAATGAACGTGATCAACGAGGTTGGCGCACTGCCGACCCGGAACCATGGTGACGTGCAGTTTGAAGGCGCCAACAGCATCTCGGCGGAAGCTATGGCTGAGCCGCGCAAATCCGATGGTAAACCGAACCTGGTGTCGAATGCGGCATGCTTTGCCTGCACGATCGCCTGTCAGCGTGTGTCCACGATTGACCGTACCCACTATACGGTGAAGGATCGCCCGGAATACCAGAAGGCGTCCGGTGGTCTGGAATATGAAGCGGCCTGGGCGCTTGGTGCGGCCACGGGCGTTGATGATCTTGACGCGCTGACCTTTGCCAACTTCATCTGCAACGAGCAGGGATATGATCCGATCTCGTTCGGTGCAACGGTTGGGGCTGCGATGGAGCTCTATGAGACCGGCGTGATTGACGATGAGATCACCGGCGGGATCGAGCTGAAATTCGGTAACGCAAAGGCGTTGACCGACATTGCAGAGCTAACGGGCAAGGCTGAAGGCTTTGGGGCCGAGATCGGGATGGGGTCCAAACTATTGTGCGAGAAGTACGGCAAGCCGGACCTGACCATGTCGGTCAAGGGCCAGGAGTTTCCGGCCTATGATGGCCGCGGCATTCAGGGCATGGGTCTTGCCTATGCCACGTCCAACCGTGGGGCCTGCCACTTGCGCGGCTACACGGTGGCTTCCGAGGTGCTTGGCATTCCGGAGAAGACCGACCCGTTGGTCACCGACGGCAAGGCGGGTCTTGTGAAGGCCTTCCAGGACGCCACGGCCGTGTTCGACAGTGCAGGCATCTGTGTGTTCACGTCGTTCGCCTGGACGTTGGAGGATGTGGCTCCGCAGATTGATGCGGCCTGCGAAGGTGAATGGTCTGTCGATCGTTTGCTGGAGGTTGGCGAGCGCATCTGGAACATGGAGCGCAAGTTCAACATGGATGCAGGCTTCACCGGCAAAGACGACACCCTGCCCAAGCGCCTGTTGAAGGACGCGGCCAAGACCGGCCCGGCCAAGGGTCTGACCAGCGGTCTCGACAAGATGCTGCCGGAATATTACGAGGCGCGCGGCTGGACTGATCAGGGCGTTCCGTCCAACGAGACGCTTTCGCGTCTTGCGCTTTAACTGAAAAACCGGCGGTCCACAAAACTATGTGATGGGCCGGCGGGATCATTCATATCGGGTAGCCAATCCTGCCATTTGCATAGTTTGTCCGGGATCTGCGTGTAGGCAAGGATGGCCAGCGCGATCTATGCAGAGGGTGGAGCTGGGCTATGTTTGAATTTTTGAAAAAGCTGTTTGGCGGGGGCAGTCAACAGGCAAAGGGCGAAGCGCCCAAGGATGCGGAGGGCGCAGCAGCCTCTTCAGACACACAGAGACGAGACACATCCATGCAAGCAGATTATGTCATCCTTGGTGCCGGCCCTGCAGGTGTGGCCGCAGCGGAATCCTTGAGAGATTCGGATCCGGATGGCTCCATCCTGCTGCTGGCCGGAGAGCCCGAACCGCCCTATTCGCGCATGGCGATCCCTTACATGCTGACCGGGCTGGTTGAAGAACCGGGCACCTATCTGCGCAAGGCAGATGGCCATTATGAGAGCAACGCGATTACTGTGCATCACGGCCGTGCCACAGGGTTGGACGCAGATTCCAAAACCCTAGACCTAGAGGACGGCACCGCTTGCGGATATGGCAAGTTGCTGGTCGCCACGGGTGCATCGCCGATCCGGCCGCCGGTTGACGGACTGGACCTGCCCGGTGTGCACCATTGCTGGACCCTTGAGGATGCCAGATCCATTGTGGAGCATGCCAAAGAAGGCGCCGATGTGATCCTCATGGGGGCCGGCTTTATTGGTTGCATCATTCTGGAAGCGCTGGTGGCACGCGGGGTAAATCTGACTGTTGTTGAGGCGGAAGACCGCATGGTCCCGCGCATGATGAACGACACGGCGGGCAACATGATCAAAAAATGGTGCGAGGAAAAGGGCATGACTGTCCACACCTCCACACGGGTCACGAAACTCTCCGAGGCGGATGGCCGGCTCACCGTCGAAATGGACAATGGCCAGCAGACGGTTGCCGATCTGGTCGTGGTGGCCACGGGGGTCAGGTCTAATGCCGGTTTCCTGGAAGGCTCCGGCATCGAGATGAATGAAGGCATCAAGGTGAATGACCGGCTCGAGAGCTCGGTTGCTGGCATCTATGCGGCAGGCGATTGTGCCGAGGGTCCGGACTTCTCCACCGGTGGCTGGTCGGTGCATGCCATCCAACCCACCGCTACCGAGCACGGGCGCATCGCTGCGCTTAACATGGCGGGCCAGAATGCGGAGTACAAAGGCAGTCTCAACATGAACGTGCTGGACACTGCCGGGCTGGTCTCGTCTTCGTTCGGTGAATGGCAGGGCGTAGAGAGTGGCGAAACCGCAGAAGCCCTGGATGCAGACCGCTACCGCTATATCCAGCTCGCCTTCGATGGCGACAAACTCGTCGGCGCCCTCACCCTTGGGAGAACCGAAAACATCGGTATCCTTAGAGGCCTAATCCAGTCCCGCACCGATCTCGGCGTCTGGAAAGAGCGTCTTCTGGAAAACCCAAACCGGATAACAGAAGCCTATATTGCAAATACGGGCAGAGGCTGAATCCGACAATCGTGATCCCGGCCGAGTGGAGCGAGGGCCGGGATCTTCTTTCAGCTCGCCCCGAGTTGATAGCCAGGGGATCCGGATATTTTGCGTTGCAAAATTCCGGGATGACGATCATAATCAAGTCCGAACGAGGTTGGCGCTTTAGCCATTCAGTGCCTGATAGACCAAGCGGTGGAAATGGTGGATGGCCTGTTCGCCAATGCCTGCAAGTTCATTGTCCACAATGATGGGACCCTGATCGTACCCGTTTGACATCAGCCCACGCTGAACCGATTCACAAAGATAGATGTCTTCAGGCGCCAGCACGTTTGCAGAATAATCTGCGATTGCTTCGTTGTACTTTCCGTCTGAAGACAGGATGTGTCCGGTGAAGTCGCTTGTGGTTGGGCTGAGTGGCTGAACCGTGAATACGCTCAACTCGTTGGCCCCTGGAAGGATGTTGAAGGTGATGTTGGGCCAGAGATACCAGAATGCCGAACCCTGAAAGCCATAGTTCGGGTCAATCGGATAAGCGTCATTTTTCAAGCGGATTTCTTCCCCGAGCTGGCGGGACCAGAGACCGAATGTGTCCACCTGGTAAGCGTCCATGCAAATAATAGAGGAAAAGGCCGGATGTGCCGGGCCGCAATGATAACATTCCACATAATTGTCAACGACTACTTTCCAGCCGGCTTGTGTGACGGTATCACCCACCTGAACGTTGCGCTGGGCTTTCAAGTCGTCAAGAAAGGGCACTCGCGATCTTATGTCCTCAGCAAGATCACCCGCCTGTTCATTGAGAGGGACTGTATTGTCATCAAGATTGACAAACAGGCAGCCCAGAAATTCCTCCAGCCTGATCTGTTTCAATCCGAACTGCCCTTTGTCGAATCCGGGACGTTTTTTGCTATTTGGTGCACCGCGTAGCGCGCCGGTCTTCTCATAAGCCCATGCGTGATAAGGACAGACAATCGTATTTTTCACGTTGCCCATGCCGTCTGGCAGTAGCTCATGAGCCCGGTGACGGCAGACGTTGTAAAACGCGCGATACTCGCCATCGTCTCCCAGCATGACAAACACGTTCTGGTCACAGATTCTCAAGGTTGCATAGTCACCAGGTTTTTCGAAATGCGATTGGTGCGCCACATACTGCCAGGTTCGTGAAAAGATGGCCTGCTTCTCGCGCTCATAGACGTCTGGGTCGGTGTAATAGGCCGATGAAAGGGTGAACGACTGCAACGGATCTTCATTAATCGGAAGATCCAGTGCCGGCATTTGAGGTTTCACCTGGTCAAGCATCTAAACCCTCCTCAGTATCTGAAAGTGCGTTAGCGTGCGTTCATTGCCTTCATGATGATTGAGCGGTCAACCTCTCCAACAATCTTGTTGTTGGCATCCATGACAGGTATCGGAACATCGGTCTCAGCGGCACGATCAATGAGCTGATCAATCTTGGTGTCCGGTTTCACCGGCTCCACCGGATCTTTCTTTTTGTTGCCCTTGGAGACAGGCCGCATAACCTTGCCAGCGCTCAAAACCTTGTAGCGTGGAACGTCTTCTGTGAAATCTCGTACATACTTGTCGCCCGGATTGGCGACGATTTCCTCCGGCGTCCCAATCTGCGAGATGGCCCCATCCTTCATAATCATGATGTGGTCGCCCATCTTGATGGCCTCCAAGAAGTCATGGGTGATGAAGACCATTGTTTTGTGGAACCGTTCCTGGAGCTGGAGCAATTCGTCCTGCATTTCGCGGCGGATTAGTGGATCAAGCGCGCTGAAGGGTTCATCGAACAACATGATCTCAGGCTCAACGGCCATGGCGCGAGCAAGACCTACACGTTGCTGCATGCCGCCAGAGAGCTCGCGTGGGTAGTGTTCTTCCCAGCCGCCCAGGCCAACAAGCTCCGTCACTTCCTTGGCTTTTGCGTGCCGGGACTCGCGCCCTTCACCACGTACCTCCAATCCGTAGGCCACGTTGTCGATGACTTTTCGATGAGGGAACAAACCGAAGTGCTGGAAGACCATGCTCATCTTGTTACGGCGCAAGTCGGTCAGCTCGTTGTGACCGACCTTTGTAATGTCCTGACCGTCGATCAGCACCTGGCCCTCGGTCGGATCAATCAGGCGCGACAAACAGCGCACAAGGGTGGATTTACCACTGCCCGAGAGCCCCATAACTACAAAAGTTTCCCCCTGCTGCACTTTGAAGGAAACCTCCTTCACAGCCACAACATGGCCGGTCTGCTCCTGAATTTCGGCCCGGGAAAGAGACCGGTCCATTTCGTACATGGTGCGTTCCGGATTGGAGCCAAACACTTTCCAGATATCGTTACAAACGATTTTTGCTGAATCAGACATCAGCCCTCCCACTCATTTTCCTTACCCATCTGTTGTGCTTGTTGTTGCAAAGTGATGTGCATCCCTTGCGGCCTAATTAGCCACAGGAACGGTGCGGCGCGCAAGGGTTTGGCCAAACTCGTTGTGTCCAGCTTCTGCTTTGAGTAGGCTGTTTGCTTGATTGTGGGAGATCGGTGAGGGATTGGGCGCAATGAGTTCTGTTGACCACACGAGTATCGAGGCCCCCGGATGGTGGAAGCAGCAGTGGGTGATGCCGGCTGGGATCATTGCTGTGCTCGTTATTTCCATCGTGGTCGCCAAGTTGATGCCAGAGCAAACAAAGTTGCCGGAATGGATTACCGACAACTTTAAATTCATCACCTGGTTCAACGACGCGGAACAATGGCTGAAGGACAATTATCAGCAGGTCACCCGTAAGCTTGCGAGTTTCATCAAGGGTGGTCTGGAGTGGCTGGAAGAATATCTCACCTCCAAGTCCTGGCTATTTATCCTGATGGGGTTTGTGCTGTCATCTCTCGCCTATGGTGGCCTGAGGCTTGCTCTCTTGTCGGTTGCCGGTGTGTGCTTCTGGGGCTCAATGGGCATGTGGGATTCCGCCATGCAGACCTTGGCGCTCATGGGCATGTCGGTTTTGCTGTCTGTCGTGTTCGGCATCATGTGGGGTATTGCCTGCTCACAGAATGACACTGTGGAATCCATCGTCCGACCAATCCTGGATACGATGCAGACCATGCCAGCCTTTGTGTATCTCATTCCGGCTATTTTCTTTTTCGGAATTGGCGGCGCGCCAGCCATTCTGGCAACAATGATTTATGCGCTGCCGCCTGTTGTTCGGCTGACCAACCTCGGCATACGTCAAGTGCCGGCCGGCACGATGGAGGCGGCGCGCTCGTTCGGTTCAACCCGGATGCAGACGCTGCTCAAGGTGCAGATCCCGCTGGCTCTGCCTTCGATCATGCTCGGTATCAACCAGACTGTGATGATGGCTTTAGGACTCGTCGTGCTGGCGACTTTTATCGGCGCAGGTGGACTGGGTGATCAGGTATGGCAAGCACTGCGTCAGCTCAATGTGGGCTGGTCGCTCGAAGGCGGCTTGAGCATCGTGTTCATGGCGATTATTTTCGACCGGTTGAGTTACGCCATGAGCGGAAAAGATGTACCGCCAGCTCTTGGTCCGAATGATTTGCGTTTCCGGCTGTTCCCACAGAGTTGGGACGGAAACTCAGCCACTCATGCAATTGAAACCGCCATTGATACGATCTGGCACGAGATTGCGCGCGCTGGCCAAGCCTTCGCTGATTTTGTTGGCCTGATCTTGTCTGCTCTGGTAAAACCGCTTCATGCTGATTTTGCATCGGCTCTTCTGGACTGGATCAAGCGACACGCGTTTCTCATCACCGGCGTAACGCTTTTGTATGTTTTGCTTCTTGTTGATGAGCATTTATTCGCGTTGGGTGATTACCCGGATTCCTGGAAGTTCACATTGCGCGGCCCAGTGGATGAGGCGGTTGACTGGCTCGTGGTCAATCCCTACTTCACGGCGTTCACCAAGGGTATAAAGGCGTTCACTTACCTTTACCTGCTCAATCCGTTGGTTAAGTTTCTGACCTACCTGCCCTGGTGGTACACGATCGCAATCTTCGGGCTGGTGTCCTACATTTCGATCAGCTGGAAATTTGCGACAGCAACCGTTCTTTGCCTTTTCTTCGTTGCAGCGGGTGGCCAATGGATCTTTGCTATGGAAACGCTGGCAACCATCATCGTTTGTGTTCTGGTTTGCCTCGTTATCGGTGTGCCGCTCGGAATTGCGGCTGCTTACAACAAATTGTTTGATACACTTCTGCGACCAATCCTTGATGCCATGCAGACGATGCCGACCTTCGTTTATTTGATCCCGGTTTTGATGTTCTTTGGCGGTAATATCGTTTCTGCCGTAATTGCGACTGTGATCTATGCGCTGCCTCCGGTTATCCGCCTGACCACGCTTGGATTGCAGCAATTGCCCGGGGAAATTGATGAAGTCTCGACATCTTTTGGATCGTCAGAGGTGCAAACATTGGCGAAGGTGAAATTGCCTATGGCGACGCCGTCGATCATGCTTGGCATCAATCAGGTTGTGATGATGGCGCTGGCCATGCAGGTGATCACGCCTTTGATTGGTGGACGCGGGCTAGGCCATCAGGTGTTCGACGCGCTCAATATTGCCAACACAGGCAAGGGCCTTTTGGCCGGTATCGGCATCGTGCTGCTGGCTATCATCCTGGATCGGCTCTCACAGGCTTGGAGCAAAACCCAACGCAAGGCACTGGGACTTGACTGATCCACTGGCAAAAATTTCTGCCGCATTCGTGTTCCAGAGATTCGTCAAAGCCCGTCGACAGGCGAACAAACACGTGTAAATTCTCTATCAAGCTCGGGAGCTTTCGAGTTTGTACCAATGTCTGGTGCCTAAATCTTCTAGGGAGGAAGAGTATGCAATTATTGAAACACCTTAAAACATTCGCCATCGCGGGGGCGGTAGCAGCTATGGTCAGCATGGCGTCCGCGCCGGCCGAAGCTGGTAAAGCCCGCCTGACGGCAGCTGATCCGGATTGGACAGGTGGTCTTGTGACTTGCCGGCTGATCGAATTCATCATCAAGGATTGGGGTTACAAGGTAAAGCGTGTGACCATGCCATCCGGCCCGGCCGTAATGGAAGCGATCCGTGCGGGTGACATGGATTACGGTTGCGAGAGCTGGCCGTCCTACAGCACCACCAAAGACAAATACATCAAGAAATGGGGTGGTGATGGCTCCATTGCTTACATGGGCGGTGTTGGCGTGATTGGCCAAAGTGGCTACTATGTTCCCCGCTATGTTATCGAAGGTGATGCAAAACGCGGTATCAAGGCGACTGCGCCTGGCCTGAAATCTTGGGAACAAATGAACCAATACAAAAAGGTTTTTGCGACGCTGGAAACCGGCGACAAGGGTCGTCTGATTGCATGCCCGGTCGCGGCTTGGCAATGTAAGGATGCTGAACGTATCGCTGGTTTGAAACTTGAATATCATCCGCTTGAGCTCGGATCAGAAACAGCGCACTGGGCTGAAATGCAAGCCGCCTATAAGCGCGGCGAGCCCTTCATTGCCTATGCATGGGAACCACACTGGATCCACGCCGCGCTTGATCTGGTTGAAGTGAAACTTCCTGATCATTCAAAAGAAGCCTGGCCTGTATCTGACTGGCCGCAGGACGTTACCTACAACTATGGCAGCCCTGAACTTGCGAAGAAGCATCCTCGTGTTGCGAAGCTGATCAACAACATGAACCTGACCAATTCACAGCAAGCCGAAATGATCCTGGCCATTGATGTTGGCAAGAAAAAAGCCGACGATGTCGTTAAGGAGTGGATGAAGAGCAACGAGGATATCTGGAAGAAGTGGATTCCTGCTGGAAGCTAAACCTCTTCGGATAATCGTTATCTGACTGCGCCGCGGATCTGGAAACAGGCCCGCGGCTTTGTTTGTCTCTCTGCGAATCTGTGTTGCCCGCAAAAAAAACTGGTGATACGATCAGAAAAGTTTTGCGAGGAGTGTGATGCTAGGGACCGATTTGTCCGCTGATCAAATGGTTGATCTGCAGCGATATCCGATTTCAGACTTGAGCAGTCCGGAAGGTGCCGAGTTTGCGATGACTTGCCGCCAGCAATATATGGAGGCTGGTCTTTGCATGTTGCATGGATTCATCAAGCCGGACATGCTCGCGATGCTAGCGCGAGAAGCAGGCAGTCTGTCTGACCGGGCCTATTTCTGTAAGAGCACGCACAATGCGTATCTCACTGAAGAGGGCGATGAGATTGATGGCGGCGATGTGCGCGCCCGGCAGGAGGAGACCTACGTGGGCTCCGTTGCGTACGATCTGATTCCCGACGATGCGGCACTTAAGAGATTATACACTTGGGAGCCATTGCGCGATTTTATCGGTGCAGTGCTGGGCAAGCCGAAGCTCTATCGGTTCGCAGATATGATGGGTGCCTGTTCTATTAATGTGTTCAAGGATGGGGGGGAACATGGCTGGCACTTTGATGAGTCCGAATTTACGGTCACCCTTATGCTGCAGCCGCCGGAAGTGGGCGGGGCATTTGAATATGTACCGAAAATTCGCGGACTGCCTGATGAGGCGGAGATCGTTGACCGTGTGCTTGATGGCGACCGGGACGGCGTTGTTGAGTTACCGTTTACGCCCGGTACCCTGTTGATCTTTGGCGGTAATCAGACCATTCACCGGGTCACTAAGGTTGAGGGTTCGACCGAGCGGCTTGTTCCGGTACTCTGTTTTTCAGAGAAAGAAGGCGCGGCCAACAGTTCGGAAGTGCGGCAATTGTTCTGGGGCCGCACCGGACTTGAGGCGGAGATGCGGCTGTGAATGCGCTTGTGAAGATGGTCAGACTGGATGGTGCAATCATGCTGCACAAGGGCGCGAAGATCGAACGTCACCAGAATCTGGTCGCTTGGCAAACCTGAAATCAAATTATGTCTCACGGAACTCTCCAGTCCAATCCGGAAGAAGGTGCACGCAACCTGCTCCTTGGCTGTGTGGGTGTTCAGCCGGGCGAACGGGTTCTCATTGTTTGTGAAGAAGATCACGAGCAGCATTACTGTTCGAAGATGTCTGCCCATGTGGACAGGGTTGCCAGGGAACTGGGAGCCCGCCCGAAATGCTTGGCTACGCCCGTAATTGATAATCCCGGCGCTTTTCCTGAAGAACTGCTTCTGCAGATGAGCCAGGCTGAACATACGGTCTTTCTGAACCGCATGGCCGATCATGCCAGGTTCATCAAAATCCCCGGAAAGAGTTCAAAAACCATTTGTTATGCGTTGGATGAGGGCTTGCTTGGTTCGGCCTTCGCGACCTTGCCGCATAAACTGATGATGAGCCTGTTGACGCGGCTAGAAAGGGAGCTTGACGCGGCAAAGCAATGGCGGATTACCTGCCCGCTTGGCTCAGACGCCAAGGGAACCTTCGAGTGGAACGGGGATGAGGACGAAGATTTCACCTTTGGGCTTTTCCCGGTGACGACATTTAAACCGGTGCCGTGTGGAACCATGTCCGGCAAGGTGGCGCTGGCCCATTGGCTGATCCCGGGCGGCAAAGCGAATTATGAGCCGGCCTTTTTGCCCATCTCAAAACCTGTGATGGCCCATGTGGAAATGGGGAGGCTGTGTGAACTGGAAGGCGATCCTGAAGCCGTAAAACCTCTTGAGGACCATCGGGAGATGGTCGCGCAGAAGTTCGGCATAGATCGGGACTTTGTTCATTCGTGGCATGTGGGTATGAACCCACACACGTTCTCTGATCGACCAGCTGATGAGGATTTGGGGCGCTGGGGCGCGATCTCGTTTGCCAGCCCCCGATATCTGCATTTCCATACCTGCGGTGATTATGCACCGGGTGAAATTGCCTGGTCGATCTTCGATCCAACCGTGACCATTGATGGTGTCGACTTTTGGAAAGATGGTGAATTTGTCTGGCTTAAACGGTCCGAAAATGCTGCATTGATCTCGGAATTTCCGGGTGCGGAGTGCATCTACGAAATGCGTAGGGATCTCGGGGTCGGATTCTGAAAGTCCGCTTACGACCTCAAGTTCTCTATCCGTGAGATCAAACCATCCAGTTCAACTTCTGGCAACTCAACCACATTCCCGGCGGCGGGAAAGTCGCCGGTTTTGATATCGGCGACATGTTCTTTATAGGCCGCGATGTATTCGGCCTGAATCTTGTCGAGTTCTGCCGCGAGATTGCGATAGCTCTTTACGTGCCGAGGAATGTGTCCGCGGTTTTCACCAAGAAGATCAGCGGAAAACAGATATTGAATATCGCAAATGCCTCCTGATCCAAGAGAGATGGTCAGTAGTGATGTGTTTTTCGTGATCGCTGCAGTGACCTGATGCGGGACCACCTCCATCTCAACGGCATAGGCACCGGCAGCCTCAAAGTCCTTGGTCTCGCGGTAAACCGGAAGGCTTCTTCAGCAGAGGCATGGGCGCCAAAGAGGAGGCCGAATTGAAAGTGCGTATTGGGAACGGCGGCGGGCAGATGAAAATTCTTTGGCTTGTGCGCTGTGCCGATAATATCCATCCCGGCGGCTTCTGCAACCGCGGCCTGATCTTCCGTTGTGATTTGTACAAAGGCCCGCTGGACCTTGCCTTTCCCGTCAATCAGATCACGAACAGTCAGCATGTTAGGTTCCTGAGGTCAGTGGCGAGGTTAGCCGCTGCAGGCAGGCGACCACGCTGTTTGCGACAATTCGGCCCGTCTTTGGGTTTTCTGCGGACGGGATGTTGTTGATCTCCATTGTTGCCTCGCCGCTGTCGGACTGGATGGAGACGGACTGTCGGTTGCGTTTGATTTCCGGGTCTGCCCAGACTTCAACCATCGTCTTGTCGGGGCCAATGCCTGCGAGCGCCAGGGCCGCTGCCACATTCACATTGGCCGGGAACCCGAGTGCGGTTTCCCGCGCGGTTCCCTTGAAGACCCTAGTGGCCTCGGTGAGATTTTCCACATCGATATTATTTTCAATCAGATGCGGTGCACCGGCTAGCCCGCCAGGCGGCTTGCGCGTGGTCAGCGTGACATTGTGAATTTCGCCCACCGCCATGGCCCGAACCGTGTCGAGACCAATTATTGCACCGGTGGGCACGATGATCTGTGCACCTGTCTCCTTTGCTTCGTCAACCAGCTCCATGTGCCGCAACAGTGCGCCAACAGACAGAGGCATGAAGATGCGGCCTTGTGATATGGCTGGTTTGGCAACTTCGGCAAAGACCGAGGCCGGGGCGCAATCGATGACGATGCCTGCCTTTGCTGCAAGCTCACTTGCTGTGAGGATATCTGGCGGTGACTTGAAATCAGCGACCTTTGTCCGCGCACCATTATGATCACGGGCTGAAACGGCGATAAGTTCAATGCCCGGCACATCTCCCCGATCCACAGCGCGGGCAACTTTGAGACCAATGGCTCCGAGACCGGCTACGGCCAGTGTGTAGGTGTTTTTTGCGCTCATGGGATCTGCACCTCGTTTAGATAATTGCTTGCACCAGCATATAGATTCCCATGGCCAGGAGCGCGATGAAAAACAAGCGCCGGAACTGGGCTTCTGATATGCGGTGCCGGTAGCGGGTCCCTACCATCAGGCCAACAACTGTCGGCAGGAGTGCATAGAGACTGATTAGAGCCATATCCAAGGGCACGAGGCTATGACGGGCGAAAGAGACCGCAAGAGCAGAGGATATGGTTACGAAAGTGAGCCCCAGCGCCTGGACCATCATCTCGCGTTTGAGCCCAAGGGTTTGTAGATAGAGGACACCGGGGACCAGGAAGGTTCCAGTCATGCCGAACATAATGCCGCCCAGACCGCCGAACAGCGGTGAGAAAACTCTCTCGTGATCGCCCGGTGGGGGCATTTGTGGCGTCTTGAGGCTGAATATCGAATAGAGCGCGAGGAAGAGACCAAGCACACCCAGCAGGAAGTCGCCGCTGGACGCGGCCAGTATGTTTACGCCAAACCAAATGCCAACGACGGCTGCCAGCAGGTAGTTCCAGAGCCGGCGGACAAGTTCACCCAGAGAGGGACCGGCAAGGGCCTGCCAGATATTGGTGATCACGCAGGGACCCAGCATGATGCCCATGGCCGCCTTGACACCGAGAGGTGCCGCCATGAAGGCAAGGGCCACTGGTGGAAGCCCGAGTCCCGTAGTGCCCTTGATGAAACCGCCAACGAGGAACGTCACGGTTACCAAGGCAACGATTTCAATTGTCCACATGCGCTCTCCAAGGCTGCTTAGACCGGGTTGTCCGTAGCGCCTTTGTAGGCTCTGAGCCCAAGATAGGCTGCGAGGCAAAGACAGATCAGCGAAAGTCCGGGCCGCACCATCCCGCCCATCATGAAGAGCGGCAGCGAGATGCTTGTCAGAAGCAGGGGTGCATAGAATCCCACCCATTTCTTGCCCTCGGTGCGGGCTTTCTGGAACAGGGGGAACACTGCTGAGAACACTGCGATGATGCTGAAGAACAAAGCCCAGGGCCGTGTGAAGAACAAGGTGTAGTCTGTTGAAATAGCCAGCGCGCGGGCGAGATTCAGCTCAGCTATATTGCCCAACACAACGCCAAGGATCATTGGTGCAAGCGGGAAACCGAACTGGCGCATGGCAAAGCCCAACAGGCCAAACCAGAATAGCGTCCAGAGATCATCTGCCGAATTGTTCAGCGCAAAAACACCGATTGTCGCCAGTCCTAGAATAACACCTGCCAGCATGTACATGCGGATTTTCGTGACCAGCACGAAGATTCGCAGCATTCCGGACTGCATGCCCAACATAATGAAGTTTGCGGCAAAGAAGGCGATGAAGATGGAATAGACCAGTACCGGCTGTTCCTGAATGAATGTGGGGCCAGGCACGATATCGTGGATCAACAGCGCTCCCAGCATGATCGCTGCAGTGACGTCGCCGGGAATGCCCAGAGAGATCAGAGGGGTCAGGGCACCACCTTCGACCGCGTTGTTCGAGGTCTCCGGTGCAATGACACCTTCCGGGTTTCCGGTTCCGAACGTTTCTGGTTCCTTCGAGGCTTTCTTGGCCTGATCATAGGCCAGGATGTTGGCAATCGAGCCGCCGGCTCCCGGCAGAATGCCGGTGAACATACCGATGAGGGCCGATCTAATCACAACAACCTTGCGCCGCCAAAGTTCTCTAAGCGCGCGGCGGTGCTCTATCCGGATCTGTACATTGCCCTGATCGGTCAGGGCCTGACGGGCTTTGGTCCGGTCGCGCACATCCGACAGAAGCTGGCTAAAGGCAAATAGACCAATCAACACCGCGATGAAATCGAAACCTGACAAAAGGTAATCCGATCCAAAGTCGAACCGGCCGACGCCAACCGCTTCGTCTTCCCCGACCGTGCGCACCAGCAGGCCCATTGCGCCTGCGATCAGGCCCTTGATCAGGTGCTCGCCAGCGAGGGACGCTGTAACCGTCAGCGCGAAAATGACCAGCATGAAGAAATCCCAAGGCTGGAACTCCAGGCCGATGCGCGCGAGTTGGGGCGCAAACAGCACCAGCATGACTGCGGAGATCATGCCTCCGAAGAAAGAAGACCAAACGCCCAGACCAAGGGCAAAGCCCGGATCGCCCTTCCGGGCCAGCGGGAAACCATCGAATGTTGTGGCCACTGAGGAAGGCGTGCCGGGTATTCCGGTCAATATTCCTGCCATCAGGCCGCCGGATAGACCGCCGACCAGGACCGAAATCATCGTTGCCAAACCTTGTGCAGGTGGCATTGAAAAGGTGAAGGGCAGTGTCAGCACCACTGCCATGGCGATTGTGAAACCGGGTATTGATCCCGCCAAAAGGCCGACCCCGACGCCGGTGATCATCAAAAGGATGGTCTGCCAATGGCCGATCTCGGCGAAGGCGAGGGCGACATTATCGAGGATCATCTCAGAACCCTGTCCACTCGCCGCGCGGCAGGAAGACCTGAAGCGCCTGGGTGAACAAGAGCCACATGCCGCCTACCGTGATCAACGCGATGGCGATATGTAACAGCCAACTGCGCAAACCGCCCAGCGCCGTGAGCAGCGCAAAGAGGAAAGCCACACCGCCGACCAGAAGCCCAACGTAGGGTATTGACACCAGGTAAATCGTGAACAGCACGAAACACCAGATCACGTTCTGCCAATAGGACAGAAATGCCACCATGCCCTTGGGGGGGGCCGGGTTCGGCTCGTCCGGACCTTGTCGCAGCGACTGAACCAGATAGATGATGCTCAGAAAAGCTATGACGCCGACGATCCCGCGCGGCCAGGTGGCCGGTGAAAGCACCCCGTAATTCGGTTCGCGGATATCCAGTGATGCCCAAGCCAACCCCCCGCAGACCAGCAGAAGGAAGACTGCAACCAATGTATCCCGGTTCAGCGCCATGATTCATCCATGTGTGAAAGAAGAATGGCCCGGCAGCTGAGGCCGCCGGGCCGGATCAATGAAATCACTCTTTGTACATTCCGATCGCGATTGCGACCTTTTTGAAGTCGTTGAACAGGCCATCAGCCCATACGCGATAGTCTGCAGAGCCTTCCCATTTCACGCCCGTGCCCTTGGCTCCCAATTGGGCCAAAAGATCGGGATTCTCTGCAGCTTTCTTGAACACCTGAGACCACATTTCAATTACATCCGCAGGCGTGCCCTTGGGCGCCACGATCCCGCGCTTGAGCGCGAATTCCATGTCGACACCCAGCTCTTTCAGGGTCGGCATGTCAGGCAGGTGCTTGGACCGCTCGTTCGCTGCGATCGCAAAACCCTGCAATGCGCCACCTTCCAGGTGCTTACGGCCTGATGCGACATTCAAAACGCCCATGTCGATGGCGCCCGACAATAGAGCCGTCATGCGCTCAGCGGTGCCATCATAAGGCACGTAGGAGAACTCGACGCCCATCTTCTGAGCCAGCAGCAGCCAGATGAACTGTGAGGTCGAGCCAAAGGTGGCGCCCACCTTGATTTTGCCGGGGTTGGCTTTGGCGTAAGCCTTGAAGCTGGCGAAATCCTTGAACGGCGTGTCCTTGGCTGCGCCGACAATGTCAGGTGTCGAGGTCAGATTGGCGACTGTGTCGAACCCGTCGAACTGGAAATTGATGCGGCCATTGAGAAAGCTGGTAATCGCACTCTGATGAATTGCGAACAGTGTACAACCGTCCGGTTTTGCCTTGGCCGCTTCCTTTGCGCCCTTGTTGCCGCCTTGTCCCGGTACCGTAACGACCTTGATTTTCGGCGTCACATCCATGCTCTGAATGGTTTTTTCGAAGATGGAGAAGATGACGTGCGTGCCGCCACCGGCTTTCCAGGGCACGATCAATTTGGCCGAGCTGCAGGGAACATCAGCGGCGCTGGCCGTCACACTGCTCATTGCAGCAAAGGCTGCGGCAGCAAAGGTGGTTGTGAGAAGTTTTTTCATACCAGTCTCCCATTGTTTCGGCCATTGGGCCGTTTGATATTTCATTGTGCCTCCGGCTCTTGCGGCCAGATGACATTGGTGTCGACTATACCTGTGGCTTCTGTTGTTGCAAATGGCGCGTGGTCTTCTTCCCGCCCAGCGGGTTGCACTGGTCTTGGGAATTGGATATTCAAAACGAGTATCAATGCGGAGACAGTAAAATTATGCGCGATCTAGAATTGCCCGGACGTTCCCCGGTTCACGCTCCTCACGGGATGGCCTGCACATCCCAGCCATTGGCAACGCAGGTGGCAATCGACGTGCTCAAAACGGGGGGCAATGCGGTTGACGCTGCCGTCGCGGCTGTGGCCGTGCAGGGTGTGGTTGAGCCGGGATCCACAGGGATTGGCGGGGACTGTTTCTGTCTCTACTCACCCAAAGGGGTCGCCGGTGATATTGTCGCGTTCAACGGGTCGGCCAAAGCTGCCGCTGGATATAATGCGCAATGGTTTGTCGATCAGGGTTTATCGGAGATTGAACAACACACGCCACAGGCTGTGACAGTTCCCTCTGCTCTGGACGCCTGGGATCAGCTTGTGCGCGATCATGGCCGGATGAAACTTGGCGAAGTCCTGCAGCCCGCCATCGGTTATGCCAAGGATGGTTATCCCATCTCTTCGCGCGTGCATGCGGATTTCGCCGATTGTGCTGATCTGCTTGCAAAGGAGGCGTCTGTCGCTGGCACCTACATGCCAGGCGGCAAGGTCTCGGCGGTTGGCCAGATGCTTAAACTGCCCGCCCTTGCCAGGACCCTGCAGACCGTTGCCGATGAGGGCCGCGATGCATTCTACAAGGGCGAGATTGCGCAGCACATTGTTGACTATCTGCAGAGCAAAGGTGGTCTCCACACGATGGCAGATTTCGCGGCTGTGGGCGGCAACTATGTGGACCCAGTTTCAACGGAGTTCCGTGGCCACAAGGTCTGGGAGTGCCCGCCTAACGGTCAAGGCATGATTGCGCTGCTCCTGCTGAACGTAATGAGTGGCTATGATCCGGGCGAGGATGGCCCGATTACACTTGAGCGGATCCATACGGAACTTGAGGCCTGCCGCCTGGCTTATCGGGCCAGGAATGTTTATCTGGCTGATCCGGCCTATGCGGCGGTGCCAGTCGAAGAGGTACTTTCGGAGGAATTTGCTGCAAATATCCGGGCTGCGATTGATCCTGTGAAAGCCGGCGAGCCACCGGTCGATGTGGATCTGCCTCGGCACAGGGACACAGTTTATGTGACGGTGGTCGACAAGGACCGGAATGCCTGCAGTCTGATCAATACGTTGTTCATGGGCTTTGGCTCGGGATTGATGGATCCGCACACAGGTGTGCTTCTGCATTGTCGCGGCATGGGCTTTTCCGTTGATCCCGAAAGCCCGAATGTCATTGAAGGCGGCAAGCGTCCTCTGCACACGATTATCCCCGGAATGGTCACCAAGGGCGACAAGGTGGTTATGCCGTTTGGCGTTATGGGCGGTCATTACCAGGCCTTCGGCCACATGCAGTTTCTCACTGGCTTGTTTGATTACGGTCTTGATGTGCAGCAGGCGATGGATCGTCCACGCTTCATGGTCGACCCTTTCGATGGCGAAGTGGAAATGGAAGAGACGGTGCCTGCCGATATCCGTGACGCACTCAAGGCGCGCGGCCATCGCATTGTTAAACCAGGTAAGCCCGTTGGCGGGTCCCAGGCGATCTGGATCGATTGGGAAGAAGGTGTGCTCACCGGTGGATCAGACCCGCGCAAAGATGGCTGCGCGATCGGATATTAGAACATGAGCCCGCAAACCATCGGCATTCTAATGCCCGGCGATATGGGGCATGGCGTGGGCCGCGCCCTGATTGAACATGGAAAGACCATCATCACGGCGCTGGATGGCCGGAGCGAACGCACGAAAGGGCTGGCGCAAGCGGCAGGGCTGCAGGATGACGGCTCAATCGCTTCAGTTGTCGAGGCTGCTGATTTGATCTTGTCGATCCTGCCACCTGCTTCGGCACTGGCCCAGGCCGAGGCCGTTGCTGCGGCCATGACCGCCACAGGATCAATGCCGGTCTATGTGGATTGCAATGCGGTCTCACCGAACACCGCTCTGGACGTGGCCAAAGTCATCAAGGATGCTGGAGGCCCTTTCATTGATTGTGGAATCATCGGCCTTGCGCCCGGAAAAGGCGGCGGCACCCGCTTTTATGTTTCAGGCTCAGATACCGCGCCCATGCTGTCCCTGGATGGTTTAGGTTTTAACGTGATTGCGGTTGGCGATGAGCCGGGACACGCTTCAGCGCTCAAGATGACTTATGCAGGGCTGACGAAGGGTACCTGGACATTGCATACGGCCGTCTTGATGGCGGCGCAACAGTTGGGGGTCTTGCCGGAACTGCTGGACGAGTTCCGCTTCAGTCAGGCCGGAGCATTGCAGGCGATGGAGGCCCGGGTGCCAAAACTGCCAGCGGATTCAGGGCGCTGGGTTGGGGAAATGGAAGAGATCGCAGCGACGTTTGCCGATGCTAATGTGCCGTCCGGTTTTCACGAGGGTGCCGCTGAAGTTTTCCGGGTTCTGGAAAAGACCCCGTTTGCAGCTGAAACCCGCGAAACCATGGACACCAACCGGACCCTCGAAGACTCGCTCGCCGAATACGGCAAGCACCTGCCAAAATCCTGAACCAAAAAAGGCGGTTCCGAAGAACCGCCTTTCCAGAGCTTTGTGCAGCAATGCTACTTACTTGGCCATCCAAGCTTTGAAGCGCTCGTTGACTTCGTCGCCGTTGTCAGCCCACCACTCCGGGTTGGCGAAGATGGAACGGGCCATCATACCGCATTTCAGGGCGGTTCGGCATGTGTTCCATGACGTTCTTGCCATTATAGCCATAGTCAAACTTGACTTTCTTGAGCAAGTCACCAGCACCACTAACACTATCACCGGCTGTAGCGGGGGATACTACGATCATAGAAACGAGTATGATCGCGAGAACTGGTGGCAAGAATTTATGATGTAACATTTTGATTATCCTCATCGTCTTTGAGTTTCTTTACTTGACGAGCGTAAGCTGCTTCGGCCATCGCAAGCATCTCACGCCCTCTATCAGTCAGAGTGAATTGAACGGCGACATCGTTGAGATATTTCCGTTCTATGATTCCGAACAGTTCTGCAGAATCAGCCCGGCGTTTTATTTCCTGTCGCTTCGCCTGTCGGCTCTCTGGGTTCGAGGCTAACGCATTCACGATATCCGACTGCATCCTTGACTGCTTTTCCCCTTGGCTGACATACCCGATGAAGAGCATCATGTCAGAGTCTTCGAGCCGTGTCGCGTGGGTTTTGAAGTCCGAATCACTATCTCGCTTCTCGTAATATCGCTGGATAGATATCGGCAATCTGCTCCACGGCTCTGGTCCAAGCTCGAATGATTATTCCGAATAGGTCAAACAGACTCAACTTGTCCATGTAATTCTCCTTGATCGCACACATTGCTTGCAATGTATAAGTGCGCACTTCGTGATTATCGCACCCCTCAATTTCGCCCTGCCAATCAGTCGTTATTGCAGTTTGCGGTCGTCGTGCTCGATGTTCGCTTCATCCAAAAGTCGCTTTGCCTTTTGAACCTGACCCTCTGCAAAACAGGCCAACGCAAACGTCATCACCATGTCCTCCTTCGTGAGTCGGCGCTCCATTTCTTTTTGAATGCCAGGGTTCCGATCCCAAAACCTCGATACCTGACCTGTTCCTTTATTTTGCCGGTTTCGGCCCTGAATCCTGCATGGAGCCCCAGGAAATTGTCAGGCCCTATCGGTATGTCAACCCTGGCAGCCTCCCTGAATACAGGATGTCGTCAAGCTTGACTTCGCCGGCTCTGGCGTTCAGTTCCGCCAATCCTCCGGTTACTCCGAAGCTGTATCTGGGTTCTGCCATTGCCGCGGATACACCCATACAAAATATAACCACCCCTCCCAACAGGGCCGGTGCAGACTTCACGTGCATTTTCATCTCTCCATTTTTTACCGGCCCGGCACCCGCCGGGCCATTGCAAACAATGCTTGCGGCAGAGCGGTCATTTCGCTGTCTCCGTTGATGTGAAGCGTGAGTGTTTTTCTCTGATTGATGAGCGGGGTCTGAAATGGTTCCGCTCTTCCGACCTGGCTCGCCGAGGGTTTGCGGCAATTGCGGCTCGACGTTGTTTTGGGACGATGGAGGGGGAAAGATAATCGTCAGTGCAGGCAGTATGGACACACACGGAGATCTGAAACTGGCAAGCCATATATTCGTGGATGAGAAAGCAAGCTATTATTCGATCATCGATGGTTTGCCCAAATTTGCAGGTTTCGATCAAGCGTTTGACGCGGACAGATCGTAGGCCTTACATCTCTCACTGAACCAACCCGAGAACAGCCGGAAACCAACTTCATGCAAGACGCCTATATTGTTGACTATGTGAGAACGCCCATCGGCCGCTTTGGCGGAGCCTTGTCGCAAGTGCGCACTGATGATCTCGGCGCAATACCGATCCGCGCCCTGCAAGAGCGCAATGCAGAAGTGGATTGGGCGAATATTGATGATGTGATTTATGGCTGCACCAATCAGGCCGGTGAAGATAATCGCAATGTGGCACGTATGGCGACCCTTTTGTCCGGGTTGCCTGTCGGCGTGCCGGGTGTGACGATCAACCGGTTGTGCGGTTCGGGGATGGATGCGGTTGCCAGTGCCGCCCGGGTCATCCGGTTGGGCGAGGCCGATCTCATGATTGCAGGCGGTGTTGAGAGCATGTCGCGGGCGCCGTTTGTCATGCCGAAGGCGCACAATGCGTTTTCACGCAACGCCGAAATTTATGACACCACCATTGGCACCCGGTTTCCCAACAAGTGGCTGACCTCTGAATATGGTCAGGAGCCGATGCCGGAAACGGCGGAGAATGTTGCCGAAGACTTCCAAATCTCCCGTGAAGACCAGGATCATTTTGCTGTACGCTCACAACAGAAAGCTGGCAAGGCGATGGAAAATGGACGCCTGGCTTCCGAGATCGTTCCCGTAACGATCCCGCAACGCAAGGGTGATCCCATTATTGTTGATACGGACGAGCACCCGCGTCCAGGTACGTCTTATGAGCAGGTGGCAAAACTGCCCACGCCGTTCCGTGAAGGCGGGACCGTTACGGCTGGTAACGCATCGGGGGTGAATGACGGTGCTGCCGCGCTGTTGCTGGCGTCCGCCAAGGCCTGTGAGCAATATGGTCTGACCCCGATCGCACGGGTCGTAAGTTCAGCAGTGGCAGGCGTGCCGCCGCGGATCATGGGGATCGGTCCTGCTCCCTCTACGCAGAAGCTTTTGGACCGGTTGGGTCTGAAGATTTCAGATGTGGATGTTATCGAGCTGAATGAGGCCTTTGCTTCGCAGGGACTTGCCGTTCTGCGCCAGCTTGGGGTGGCGGACGATGACGAGAACGTCAATCCCAATGGCGGTGCAATTGCATTGGGTCACCCGCTGGGTGCTTCGGGTGCGCGGATTACAGGTTCTGCGGCGCTGGAGTTGAAGAACCGCGACGCCAAACGTGCGGTTGCCACCATGTGCATTGGTGTGGGCCAAGGCATCTCTTGCCTGATCGAGACGGTTTGATTGGCGCCTTGCAAAAATGCACTAGTCGAAATCGAAGCAATCAGGATTCGAGCGGCGGCAGGTCGTTGAACGCCCAGTCGCCATAGTCGCCGCTGCGTAACCACCTCGTTGGTTCATCGCTTGAAGGGACGTGATCCCAGATTGGCGGCTTGCCCTGATTGTGAGCGTGCTGAATGATTGCGCGGCGTTTCTGGCTAAGGAGTATTTCAGCCTTGAGCGCTTGGAAATCCCATTGATAATTCATCGCTGCTTCGAGTGCACTCAGTGTCGGCTGGTACTTCGGATCTCCGGCCAAATCACAAAGTTCATGTGGATCGCAATTGAGATCAAAGAGTTGGCTTGGATGCGCCGGACCTCCAATGAACTTAAGTTGTTCCCGGCGGATCATGACAACCGGGTCTGTCAACCCCTCGCTCATGAGTTCAGCTACAATATCTCTGTCGGTTGGTGTTTTGCCACGTAGGCAAGGGAGCAGACTTGTCCCGTCGAGAGGTTCGACCAAAACCGTATCTGCGCCAGCATCGGCGATTTCAATGACAGTTGGTGCGAGGTCCATGAGTGATGCCGGATTGTCGACACGTCCAGGAGTATTCTGGCTTGGCAATCTGATGACCAGCGGGACCCGGACGGACGCTTCGTAAAACACCTTTTTGTGCCAGAGTCCGCGTTCGCCCAGCATTTCTCCGTGATCGGACGTAAAGATCACAACTGTGTCCTGATCGAATGCACATTCTTCGAGTGCGTCCATAACGTCACCGATTAATTTGTCGATGAAACTCACACTGCCATAATAGGCCCTGCGGGCGGTGGCGATGGTTTCAGGGTCAAAATCCTGTAGCAAGCTCCACATTTCCCCTACACGCAGGCTGAGCGGATCCATCTCTGCTTCCGGGATGCGCGGTACGTCCGGAGGCGGGATATCGATTCTCTCATACAGATCCCAATAGGCCTGGCGGCAGAGAAACGGCTCATGGGGATGAGTGAAGGAGGCGCAGAGCAGGAACGGGCGGTCATCATGTTTCCGTGCCAGATCGTAAATCTTACGCCGGGTTGTAAATGCAACGAGTTCGTCATGCTCGATTTGGACGGTGTTGCGCGTGACGCCGGCATGGTTGACGCTGCGTGCGTCTCCGACCTGGTCCGGTGAGTAGTTGTTGCCGACCTTGTTCCAAGCAAAATCTGTTGGGTAAAGTTCTGCCGTGAGCCGTTCTTCAAAGCCATGCAATTGATCGGGTCCAACAAAGTGCATTTTGCCAACCAGGCTTGTCTGATAGCCTAGGCCACGCAGGTAGTGAGCAAAAGTGGGGATGCCCGCCACCATTTCTGCTGCATTGTCAAAAGCACCCACACGCGATGCCAGTTGCCCGGTCATGGTTGAGAACCGGGATGGGGCGCAAATGGGATAACTGCAATAGGTGTTTTCGAAGGTTGTTCCGGACGCAAACAGATTGTCGAGATTAGGCGTGATGCTGAACGGATTGCCGTAGGCTGAAAGAGCTGTGGCAAACATCTGATCAACCTGGAGGAAGAGAATATTGGGCTGTGAAATGACGTGCGCTCCTTCAGGCTGCCGGGCCGACAATACTGGAAATCTAACCAGTGCAGTGCGGACCCGCAATGGTGAAGCAAGATGAAATGTGATCTGAACAGAGGCCCCCAGATCTGATCACTTTGCATGGCAACTATCTCATGTCTGTTAATTGGATTGGTGAAGCAAACACTGCCACATTCAGTTTCAGAAACGGCGCACAACATTCATCAGCGTGCCAGGAACCAAAGGGTCAGGTCACCGCATGTGACGCCCATCTGAACTGGAGAACCATTATGTCTTTGCCCACTTTCCTCAAGGTTTTGCCCGCCGCTTTCATCGCGCTTGGAGCGGTCGCGATCTTCACGTCTGCCGCAAACTCCAGCCCTGTTGTTAGTCATTCTGCCGTATCGGTTGACCGAGGAAACCGCCGCTCATGCCGACACGTGGGGGGTTACCAAATTGCGGGTTGGAAGCAAGAAGCGCCGCAAGAAGGCACGGCGTTCTACTGATCGTTATAGTAGCTTCGGTTTCCGTGGAGACGGCTTCCGGACATCGGGACAGTACAACTAGAGTTCTGATTACAACACACGACGCAGGACGGGCGGTGCAATACCAAACGGCGCGCCGTCCCGAATGCGTCTTGTTCATAGAGTATAGATTTGTCGTTTTCCGGCTGGCAATCACTTTGCAATCGAGGCACCGTCCGGTGGTAACCGTCTCTTTCGATCAGGTCAAAAATGCCATGCTGCCCTTAAGCCAAACCCTCGACCGCTTTCAGCCATCCGCCATTTCACAAATCTTCAATTTGGCCGTCAGACTAAAAGAAGAAGGGTGCCAGATTGCGGATTTTTCAACTGGCGAAGCGGATTTCGATACGCCCGATCATATCAAGATTGCCGCCAAGGAGGCGGTTGATCGGAGAGACACAAAGTATACAGCGGTCGATGGCACTTCGGCCCTCAAATCCGCGATACAGGCCAAGTTCGAACGCGACAACAAACTGAACTATGAGCCCGGTCAGATTTTTGTGCATTCCGGCGCAAAACCTCTCCTGGCAGATATTTTCAGGACAATGCTCAATCCGGGCGATGAAGTCATCGTACCTGCACCGTGCTGGCCTTCGCATCCAGGAGCGATTTTGGCTGCCGGCGGCGTGTCAGTGTTCGTGCATGCGGATGTTTTGTCCGGCTACCGGATAACTCACGAACAGCTTGAAGCCGCGTTACCCCGCAGACACGCTGTTTCGTTTTGTGCTCGCCGTCGAATTATGGGGCAGATGAGCTGGAACTCTTTGCAGAGGTTTTGCTTAAGCACCCGGACATCTGGATCGTGAGTGATGATCTTTACGAGCACGTGGTGTTTGATGAATTTCCCTTTGCAACGATCGCATCTGTTGCGCCGCCATTGTTTGAGCGAACTTTGACAGTAAACGGGTTGCCAAAAGCTTATGCCATGACGGGATGGCGCATTGGGTACGCCGGTATGCCAAAGCCGTTTATGGTCGGGCTGATGAAACTTACGTCGCAAGCGACCGGAAATCCTGGTTCGATCAGTCAGGCGGCGGCTATTGCCGCTTTGGAAGGGCCATAAGGCTTTCTCCATGCCCGAGCCCATGCATTTGAGCACAGGCGTGACACAGCACTGACTATCCTCAATCAAGTAGAAAGGACTCATGTGCTCCATGCCTGAAGGTGCCTTTTATTTGTTCCCGGACTGCAGCAAGCTGTCTGGCCGAAAGACGCCATTTGCTGAGACTATTTCCGGCTCCATTGATTTTTGCCGTTATCTGCTGGAGGACTGGAATGTGGCGACGGTGCCCGGATCAGCGTTTGAAGCCGAGGGCGGCTTCAGGATTTCAATTGCGGTTGCCGATGCAGAGCTGGAGCGTGGTTGTGACCTGATCCGGCAGGCCTGTGCTGCGCTGGAATAGGCGATCAATTATACCGGCTCTGGATTGTCACGTTGTTGTTGCCGCTTGCCGCGACTTCGTCGCGTGCCAGTTTCAGGTCATCAACGTACTGGTGCCAGACCTCAGCGTGATAAGGGCTTAGCATGAGGTGGATTGATGGTGGCGTAATATTCAAGGCCGTGCACCAGCCTCGGTCATACATATTTTGCCAAACTGCAGCGATATCAAGTTCGTCACTTGCATATGCAAACAAACCCATTTTTGGCTGACCGAGAATTTGAAAACCGAGAGCCATGATGGCTTTTTCCAATTTATCTCGCGTGTCTGTCACGGCCTTCTGTTTTTCGCGATACCCGTCGATGCCCAGATAATTCATTACAGCATAGGCTGCCGCAATCGCGCCTCCGGGCCGGGTCCCGGTCAATGTTGGGGTTATCATCGTGCCGCAGGGCCATTCATCGACCTGGAAGACTATGTGCTTCTTCAATTCTTCATTCCGAAACAGAACGGTCGATGCCCCCTTGGCGCAATAGCCGTATTTATGAAGATCTGCCGACATGGGTTTGACTTGGGGGATCTCAAAATCAAATGGTCCAATGTCGCCGCCGTTCATTCGTACGAACGGTGCCAGGAAGCCGCCCACACATGCGTCCACATGGACGCCACAGATCATGTTTCTCTGCGAGCTTTGCGATCTCCTGAATTGGATCGATCGTTCCAAACGGAAATGAAGGAGCGAACCCCACAAGCGCGATTGTGTTTTCGTTGATTGCCTCTTCCATGGCTGGAACGTCGGCCAAATGATATTCGCCCGTGGGAACACGGATGATTTCCAAACCCAGTATCCGTGCGGCCTTGTCGAATGCCGGGTGATCTGACCAGGGAATGATGATTTGAGGCTGTGCACCCTCCTTGATACGGCCGTTTGAGCGGGCGTGATCGCGCGCTGTTTTCATTGCAAGGAAAATGGATTCACTTCTGCCTGAACTGATCGCGCACTTCGAGTGCATTCAACAAACCGAGAGTCATGCCAATGACTTCGTTTTCCATTTGATGCAGGCTGGGAAGGCCAGCGGAGCCAGGTCGTTTTCCGACATTAGAATGCATAGGCTTCCTTTTGCACCCGTGCCACATCTTCACCTGCATTGAAGACAAAAACCGCTGTCCGGCCGTCACGCCAATTGGCATCGTTGGCATCCCGCTTGATCATGTCGTGTTTGATCTCGTCCCAGGCGCGGCCTGTTTCCGGCATCGATATGGTCATGCGGATGCCCTCAAATTCTTGATAGATTCTGATTTAAAGGCATCCACGCGCGGGAAAGCAAAGGTAGTGGTTTTGTCTTAGCCAAACTTCTCCAAAGCCAGCTCTTTTGCGGTCATGTAGTCGGTTTTGCCAGTGCCCAATAGTGGAACCTTGTTTACGTTCATTACTTGGCTTGGGACCCAAAGGGCGACCATACCAGCATCTTTGGCCATGGCCTGGAGTTTCTTGCGATCCACATCCGCATGATCTGTCAGCAAAATGAGCGCTTCGCCTTTCTTGGCATCGGGTATCGACACCACGGCGTGGGCATTGTCCGGCCAGGATTTGCTGATTTCAGCTTCGACGGCTGGCAGAGAAACCATCTCGCCGGCAATTTTCGCAAAACGTTTGGCCCGGCCGAGGATGGTGATGAAACCATGTTCGTCGATATCGACAATGTCACCAGTGTCGTACCAGCCATCTTCCACGGTTTCGAACTGGCCAGGGTTTTCGACCCTGAGGTAACCGCTCATCACATTCGGACCGCTGACCATCAGACGTCCGCCTTCCTTGATGCCTTCAATTTTCTCCAGCTTGTATTTGATGTCGGGCATCAGGCGGCCAACCGTTCCGGCCTTGTTGTGCATTGGCGTGTTGAGTGACAGCACAGGTGAAGTTTCGGTCGCGCCGTAGCCTTCCAGAATGCGCAGGCCGAATTTTTCCATCCAGACTTTGCGGGTTTCGTCCTTCACTTTTTCGGCGCCGGCGACCACATAACGCATGGAGTAGAAGTCATAAGGGTTGGCCGATCGGGCATAGTCGGACAGGAACGTATCCGTGCCAAACATGATCGTCGTGTTGGTGTCGTAAATCAGTTCCGGCACCACTTTGTAATGCAGCGGCGAAGGATAGAGGAAGACCTTCACACCAGCCAACAACGGCAGGATCAACCCGCCCATGAGACCGAATGAGTGGAACACGGGCATCGCGTTGAACACGGTGTCGTTTGGCGAGAAATCAATTCGTGCGGAAATCTGATGCCGGTTGGAATTGATATTGTCATGGCTCAGCACGACGCCCTTGGGCACACCTTCAGAACCGGAGGTGAACAGGATAACAGCAGGATCTGTGCTATCGGCGCCGCGGCAGCTCATGGAATACGCCAGGCTTGCAAACTTGCTCTTCAACAAGCCCAGCAATTTTTCACCTGAGCCGATCTGATCGCGCAGATCTTCCAGATAGATAATCTTCACCTTTTCCGAAAGCGTGGCCAAATCCTCTTCCAAACTGCCGGCTTCGATGAAAGCCTTGGAGGTGATCACGGTCTTGATCTCAGCTGCTGTGCAGGCTGCCAGCATGTTTTTGGCGTCGGCAGAAAAGCTCAACATTGCCGGGACGCGGGCATAGGCCTGCAGTCCGAAGAATGCTGCAATTGCCGCCGCCGCGTTTGGTAACAGGACGCCGATGTTCTTCTCACCCGGCGTTGCGGTGGCAAGCTTGCAGCCCAGAACAAAGCTTCCTGTGATCAGCCGGTTATAGCTCATGGGTTCAAACTTGATGTCTTCAAGCACCTCCGTCTTGCCGCCGTGAATGGCGCGAGAATCCAGCAGTGCAGAAAACAGGGTTTGTTTTTCGTTGGATGTCTCGAACATCATGTCGGTCATGACATCGTAGAGCTGTGAACTCAGCTTGGCGCGCAATGCGGCTCCGCGCACATCTTCGGGCGCTTTGACCTCCTGTGGTTCCAAGATCGAGATCTTGATCTTGGGAAACCAGCGCAAGCGGACGACACCCTTGAGGCGCGAGAAGAAGGTGTATTCTGCGCCGGAAATGCGGATCGGCAAGAGCGGTGCTTCGGCCATGTTGGCGATCGTCGCCGGACCGTCATAGACCTTCATCAAGGCTCCGGTCACCGTCAGGCGCCCCTCCGGGAATATCATTACCTTGCGGCCTTCCTGAACTTCACGCACCAGGGTTTTCATGGCCATGGGGTTGCGCGGATCAATGGGTAACAATTTGAACAGGGAGATGAATGGTTTGACCCAGCTCCACTTTGCCGTGAATGTATTGATTGCAAAGCTGAGTTGATCCGGCAGGAAAGCCGCCAGCAGTGGGCCATCAAGAAACGACGTATGGTTGGCCACGATCACAGCTTTGTCGCCAACAGCCTTGTAGTTTTCCCAACCTTCCACTTCGACCCGGTAGAACAGACGGAAATAGGCGCGGAACAGGATGCACACGACGTCGCGTGGTAGCAGTTTGCAGATGTAGAGGGCAACAAAGAAATTCACGATGGCGACGGTCAACAGGATGGCTGGGATCGTCCAGCCGTTGCCCAGCAACCATGCAACGACCAAAGCTGACACTGCCATGAAAGCGGCATTCAGAATATTATTGGCAGCGATGTTGCGTGAGACTTCCTTGGGGTCGGACAGGTGCTGGATCAATGCATACAAAGGCACGGAAAACAGACCGCCGCAGACCGCAAGCGCAAAGAGATCAAAGATGACGCGCCAGCTGTTAAATTCTCCAAGGAACGTGCCGATGCCGATCAGATTGTCGGTTGCCTGGGCAGCCTCAAATCCATTTGCCAGGGCAAAATCGATCCCGAAGATCGAGATACCCAGACCGGCTAGGGGTACATAACGGGCGGCCACTTCTCCGCGTAGTAGGCGATTGTTGAGCAGGGCTCCTGCTGCAACGCCAATAGTGAAGACTGCAATGAACAGGTTGGAGACGGTTTCGTCCGCGCCTAGATAGTTTTTGGTGTAGACTGGCAACTGCGCCAGGAAAACCGCGCCAATCAACCAGAACCAGGACAGGCCAAGGATGCTCAGAAACAGGTTTCTGTTCGAGGCGGCGCTGGAGATCATGTCGTAGGTCGTACTGAATATGTTGCGGTTGATCCTCAGATCTGGCGCAGGTGCAGGTGCCGTCGGGATTGCCCGGCTGGCCAACCAACCTGCGACGGCAAGCCCGACAACGGCAACAGATACGATTGTGGGTCCCGCTACGCCTGTAATCAGCAAACCGCCGAACAACGTGCCCAGCAGGATCGCAATGAGCGTTCCGCTTTCAATAAGGGCGTTACCTGAAACGAGTTCATCGTCTTTAAGGTGTTGCGGGAGGATGCCGTACTTTATGGGGCCGAAGAAGGTGGATTGGGTGCCCATGAGGAACAGTACACCCAGAAGCCAGGTCGGGCTCTGCAAAAAGAAGCCGATGCCTGCCAGTCCCATGATGCCAATTTCGATCAGCTTGATCCGGCGCGAGAGCGTTGCTTTGTCGAACTTGTCTGCAATTTGACCAGCCAGGGCAGAGAACATAAAGAACGGCAGGATGAAGATTCCAGCTGCCAAGTTGTTATAGACACTGGCATTTAAGCCTTGCGCGCTGGCAAGCGAGAAGGTGATGAGAATGACCATCGCCTGTTTGAACGCATTGTCATTAAAGGCGCCCAGCGCCTGTGTGATGAACAAAGGTGCAAAGCGTTTTTCTTTCAAAAGTGCGAACTGGTTTCCAGCGGACATGGTCTAGTCTCCTCAGCGAATGTGTTGATAATTTATATGAGCAATGTTCATAATGCAAGCTATAACTGATTCGTCGTTAACAAAATGTGCGAATCGACTGAATTTAAGATTAGAACAAGTTAGCAACTGAAATCTAAACGTCGCTCGTGAAATAGGGTTCGGCACCCGGCCACCATTGAGCTGGATTTCAATTCAAATTCTGAAAGAATATCTGCAAGTCCGGGAGCCTATGCGATTGACATGGATCATTCCGGAAAATGAGTGTGCATGCTCAACTTCTATCCTCAACAGTCTCAAGGAGGAGGAAAAATTGATGAAAACCACTTCTATTGCGGCCATCGCAGAAGAATTGCTTGCCGCCCATGGCGACAAGGCTGAAGCAGAAGCGGCGCAGAAAGCTCTCCAGTCTGAGCAAGCCGGAAACCCGGCTGATGCTTCAGACTGGAAAAAGGTCCGCGCCGCAATAAGTCAAATGCGAGGATCGAAGGTGAGCTAGACGGCTAGCTGGCAGACGCTTCCAGCACATCCTCGAAAGTGCGCAAACCCGTGCTCGGCGCGGAGACCAGCACCGACATGTTGCCCGGCTTGTGTTCGTTCTTCATCATGCGCATGTGGGCTTTGGGGATTTGCTCCCAGCTGAAAACTTCCGACATGACCGGGTCCAATCGGCGGTTGACCATCAGCCGGTTGGCGTTGGCTGCCTGCATGAGGTTTGCAAAGTGGGAACCTTGAACGCGCTTCTGGTGCATCCACACATATCGGGCGTCCATTGTGAGATTATAACCAGTGGTCCCTGCACAGAACACAACCATGCCGCCGCGTTTTACCACGAAGCAAGAAACCGGGAATGTAGCCTCCCCGGGATGCTCAAACACCATATCCACATTAACGCCCTTGCCGGTGATGTCCCAGATTGCCTTGCCGAAGTCGCGGGCGCCGGCAAACCATTCCTTGTACTCATCCCCGCCAACTGGAGGCATCTGGCCCCAGCACTTGAAGTTCTTGCGGTTGATCACGCCTTTGGCGCCGAGCGACATAACGAAGTCACGCTTGTCTTCTTCGGAGATCACCCCAATTGCGTTCGCGCCGGAGACTGCACAGAGCTGCACAGCGTAGGAGCCCAGGCCGCCGGATGCACCCCAGACCAACACATTCTGGCCAGGCTTCAGGGTATGCGGCCGATGGCCGAAAAGCATCCGGTACGCAGTGGCCAGAGTCAGCGTGTAACAGGCGCTTTCTTCCCAGGTCAGATGCTGCGGACGCGTCATGAGCTGGCGCGACTGTATGCGGCAGAATTGGGCGAAAGAGCCGTCCGGCGTTTCATAACCCCAGATGCGCTGGGATGGCGAGTTCATCGGATCGCCGCCATTGCATTCCTCGTCGTCGCCGTCGTCCTGATTACAGTGAATCACGACTTCGTCGCCAACTTTCCATTTAGTGACCTTCCGGCCCACGGCCCAGACGATACCGGACGCGTCGGAACCGCCAATGTGGTATTCGCTTTTGTGCACGTCGATGGGAGAAAGCGGCACACCCAGGGATGCCCAGACGCCATTATAGTTCACACCAGCTGCCATCACGAGCACGAGCACTTCGTCAGAATCGATCTCCCAGGTTGGAAGGACTTCAACCTGCATGGCTGTGTCCGGTTCCCCATGGCGTTCCTTGCGCACGGACCAGGCGTACATCTGCTTTGGCACATGGCCCAGTGGCGGAATCTCGCCGATTTCATAAAGATCTTTCATTGGCGCCCCCTCGTTCGCCGGTGGTTTTGCAACAACTTCTGCTCGTGCACTCATAGCCATCACCCTTGAGTTTGCTCAATTCGGTGCAGCTTATAGCAGAAATTTTGCAGTGCAACAAACGTACCTTCGGTATTGGTTCTGAACTCATTGTTTTCTCGTGATTGGGTGCCTTTTGGCCTGAAACCAATGGATACTTGCGCTGTTGTGCCCCTTGGGGCATCTTTGTTGCACCTGCGAATAGAACGACTGGCACCATGACTGATACCACGACACGCGACCGCCCCTGGATTTTCCGTACTTACGCCGGACATTCCACGGCCAAGGCTTCGAACGAACTCTATCGTGGCAACCTCGCCAAAGGCCAAACCGGTCTTTCCGTTGCCTTCGATTTGCCAACCCAGACAGGTTATGACAGCGACCATGTGCTGGCGCGCGGTGAGGTGGGCAAGGTCGGTGTACCGATTTCGCATATCGGGGACATGCGCGCCTTGTTCGATCAGATTCCTTTGGAGGGAATGAACACCTCCATGACAATCAATGCCACCGCGCCGTGGCTCCTGGCGCTTTATGCAGTTGTGGCAGATGAGCAGGGCGCGGATAGATCCAAGCTCACAGGCACCGTTCAGAATGATCTGATTAAGGAATATCTCTCACGCGGCACTTATATCTTTCCGCCTGACCAGTCCTTGAGACTGATCACGGACATCATCTCCTGGACCTATAAGGAGATGCCGAAATGGAATCCGACGAATATCTGTTCCTATCATTTGCAGGAAGCCGGGGCGACGCCGGTTCAGGAATTGAGCTTTGCACTGGCGATTGCCTGTGAGGTTCTCGACCGGGTGAAAGCTTCCGGTTCAATTTTTGAAGACGACTTTCCGAAGGCCGTTGGCCGCATCTCGTTCTTCGTTAATGCCGGTATCCGGTTTGTCACCGAGCTCTGCAAGATGCGGGCCTTCACTGACGTGTGGGACGAAATCTGCCGCGAACGCTATGGCGTTGAGGAAGAACGCTATCGCCGCTTCCGTTATGGCGTTCAAGTGAACAGCCTCGGGCTAACCGAGCAACAGCCGGAAAACAATGTCTACCGCATTTTGCTCGAAACGCTGGCCGTGACTCTTTCCAAGAAGGCACGCGCACGTGCGGTGCAACTGCCGGCGTGGAACGAGGCCTTGGGCCTGCCGCAGCCCTGGGATCAGCAATGGTCCCTACGCATGCAACAGGTGCTGGCGTTTGAGACTGACCTTCTGGAATATGGCGATATCTTTGATGGCTCGGCTGTTATCGATGCTAAGGTCGAAGCGCTCAAGAAAGAAGCTCGCGCTGAACTCGCTCGCATTGACGAGATGGGCGGGGCGGCGGCGGCGGTTGAGACCGGTTATATGAAGGAGCGGCTGGTGCAGTCGAACACCGCGCGCGTCAAAGCCATCGAGGCTGGTGAACAGATGGTGATAGGAGTCAATGCCTACACCGAAAGCGAAGAGTCACCATTGAGCGCTGGCGAAGAATCCATCGTTACGGTCTCCGACAATGTGGAATACGAACAGATCGACCGCCTCAAAGCCTGGCGCAAGGGCCGCGAAGCGATCCGCGTAGACGCTGCACTCGCCGAATTGAAGGCTGCGGCGCAGGACGGGCGGAATATTATGGAGCCGTCCGTAGAATGCGCTAAAGCAGGTGTTACGACAGGCGAATGGGGTCAGGCTTTGCGGGATGTTTTTGGCGAATATCGCGCGCCGACCGGCGTCAACACAATCGACATCACGAGCGATGGTGCTGATATCGATCAGGTTCGCGAAGCCGTTGCAAGGCTGGCCACAAAGTTGGGTGCTACCCCTCGCTTTCTCGTGGGCAAACCGGGCCTTGACGGCCACTCCAACGGTGCAGAACAGATCGCCGTTCGGGCTGGCGATTGCAATCTGGAAGTCATCTACGAAGGCATTCGCTCAACGCCTGCAGAGATCGTGGAAGCCGCCATCAATGAAGGCGTCCACGTCATTGGTCTCTCCATCCTGAGCGGCAGCCACGTACCCCTGGTTCGCGACGTGATGAACGAATTGCGCGAAAAGGGGAAAGGCGATGTGCCCGTAGTCGTCGGCGGCATCATTCCTGCAGAGGACGAGGCGATCCTGAAACAGGTTGGCGTGGCAGCCATCTACCGGCCGAAGGACTATGAAATCACCGGCATCATCGGGGATGTTGTCAATCTCGTAGATCGGCGCACGGATGAGCGGGCTGCATAGACGTTTGTTGCCACATTTAGATCGCAAACGGCCTCCAGGAACGGTTGGCGGGAGCAATTCCCGCAAGACCTGATCGATTTGCGTCCGATTTTTCGGCAGCAGACAATGGAACCCGGAACTGAACCAATGGCCCGAATTAAGTGGGTGGCGAAAGACATAGATGTCGTCAAAAACTTACTGTCAGAGCAGGAGTGCCTAGATTACATCACTCTAAGCGAAAACAAGGGCTTTAGGGACGCTCCCGTGAGCACCGAGACAGGTATGATGCTTATGAAGGGCGTGCGGAACAATGATTGAATGATGTTCGATGATGAGATGCGTGCTGCTTCTTTGTACGAGCGCATTTGTCCATTTGTCCCATCTCGCTTCAAAATGGAATGGTTTCCTGTTGGGGTCAACGAGCGATTGCGACTCTATCGGTACGATGTCGGACAGCAATTCGATTGGCACCAGGACGGTTATTTCGAAAGAGAGTCTGGCGAGCGTAGCTTCTTCACGTTCATGGTTTACCTGAACGACGGATTTAAAGGTGGAGCGACGTCGTTTCGCGATGATTCGGCATTCATCCCCAAATACAACGGTCTGCACATAACGCCGGAAACGGGCATGGCTCTTTTGTTCCATCACCTGATTATTTACCGTGGAGACCCTGTCACTGAGGGGCGGAAATACGTGCTGCGTTCCGATATTATGTACGCCAAACGCACCACCACCGCTGCCGAGGCGCTTAATTTTACTAGACATCCTCCAGCGATCCAATAATCTGTGCGCTGAGCACACATTATGGATCCCCGGGACGCTGATCGTGTATAAATTGCTTGCCTTTGGCCTAACCGCTGCAATTGTCTTTTTGTTTTCCGGCTTCTTTCTGGTTGCCAATTCGTCTGAAAGTGTAGCAGCGGCGGTAAAATCCCGTGAATGCCGCACCAACTTGCGGAAGTTTCGCAAGAAAGACCGGTTTGCTGCCTTTGCTATTTCCCGCGATGGACTGGCGTGCGGAATGGCCTAGCGTTTTTCGACCAAAAAGGCACGCAGAGAAGCCCTTAGAGTTCTGATTTGCAACTGGTTGAGTGAATTCAGCCGGTTGTGGTTCTGTTCGCTTGTGAAACTGAATGGAGATCACGATGGCCTGGACCGACCTCACTCGCCGCCAACATGCCCGAACGGGCGGCAGGTATGCAAGCGACCTGCCCGCCGCGGAAGGGGCGATCAGTGAACCTTTGATGCTGTCGCACACGTCCACCGGCAGGCCGCGCAAGACCGACCTTGCGCCCTGTGTTCGATGCGCTCCTTTACATTGCGACAACCGGTTGCCAGTGGCGGCTGTTGCCGAACGCCTTTCCACCGGTTTCGACGGTGCGGGGGTATTTTCAGGGCTGGCGCACTGACGGACGACTGGACGAGATGACCCGCGCGCTTGTCGGGATGGCGCGTCTGGCCGAGGGTCGCAAGGCCCGCCCGCCCGCCGGTATCCTCGATAGCCAGAGCGTGAAAGCCAGGGAAAGGGGCGGGGTTACCGGCTATGACGTGGGCAAGCGGATCAAGGGTCGCAAGCGCCCTGTCGTCACCGACACGCTTGGCTTGCTGGTCGGATGGGTGGGGCACAGTGCCGGGTTCCGGGACCGGGACGGTGCGCCGGATGTGCTGAAAGCCGTGGCCGTGCGGTTTGCCATGTTGCGCCCTATTTTTGCCGATGGCGGCCAGGCCGGGCCAAAGCTGCGCGACGCCTTGAAAGCCATCGGGCGCTGGACCGTTGAGATCGTCAAACGCTCCCACATAGCCGGGGGCTTCAAGGGTCTCCCCCGCCGTTGGGTCGTCGAACGCACCCTTGCCTGGCTCGGACGATGCCGCCGTCTGTCAAAAGACCGGGAAAAATCCATCGCAAGCGCGGCCGCCCGGATCACCATCGCACACATCCGACGCGTCACCAGACATCTCGCAAGGGCAGGAAAACCCTGAAATAGTTTTGAATCAAACTCTAAGACAGTGCCGACTGAGGCGGCATCGCGGTTGCCGGGTAATCCGGACATCCACCCGTAAACGAGCGAGGCGCCTGATTGGGGATCGTTGCAAACGCGCCTTTGCCAGATGGAAGCGGCTCGATGCCTATCGCGCTTTTGCGATGACCTCCCATGGCAGCAGTTGCGGCTGGTCCTGAGTCAGAAATCCATGTGGAGAGCTGTGAGTGGTGCCCTGAAGGAATGCAGAAAACATGGCCTAGGCTGCTGCATCATCGTCAGGGACCGTCTCGCGCCGCAAAAAGAAACGGCGAAATTGACTTAGAAACCAAAGATGATTCAGGATCGCGCGAGCCATTCTTCCCGCGTGATGCGAAAACTGGGGCAATCCTTTGCATATTTCAGTCCGCATTTGCGCAAAATGTTCATGGACGCTGCGTTTTCAAGATCAGTGACGCCGACGATTTCATGTAGCGTGGTTTCCTCAAATGCGAACTTAATACTAACGGGCCTCAGGTTTGACTGTTTTGGGTCCAATCGCGAGATACGCCTGATTTGATTGCCGTTGGTTCTTTCATGAGCCGGGTCCAGACATCACATTCGGCGGCAAGACCGTCTGCCTGATCTTCAAGGAAGCGGTTGGAGTGCCCGTTCTCCCGAAGAGATTGCCAGACCTTCTCGACCCGATTGAGCTCCGGTGATCTGGCGGGCAGGAAGATCAGGGTCAGGGTCTTCGGCCCCTTCACCTCGCCGGATGTGTGCCCCGGCGCGCGGGCCATCAGGACGGCGGCCTGAACGCCTTTTGCAACGGTCCGGCTGATCTCCTTGAGAGGCAGGTTCCTTGTTCCAGTGTCCGCCCCCATGGCACCATGGCAGCATCAGGGCCGCGCCGGTCTCCCTGTCTGCACAAATCGCGCCGGACAGGCAGGCCGGTTTGTAACGCTGATCGGCCGGCCATCGCGGTCTCGTCCCCTTGCGCGCCCGGATGCGGACGCGGCCGGTCTTCTGGCCGATGCGGGCCTCATCCTGAACCCGGACCTCGACCGGCTTGTCTGCCGGACCGTGGTTCAAAGGGGAGGCAAGGCTTTGGGGGACGTTTTTTTGAAAGCCTCCATGAGGCCCGGGTCTTGGCCCAAGTCTTGAGCCGGGTGTTGCGGGCGCCCGGTGAGGCGGGAAAAGCCGGGCGTTGCAAGCAGCCTGGAGAGGGGTCCTCTCGTGAGAGACAACACCGAACCGGTCTTCGCTCCCCCGTTGAAGGTCAAGTCGTCTCCAGCGGACCACTCCCCTTCGCCGCATCCGCCCGACTCATCCCGTCATAAACACAAGCAAGCGAAAGCAGACGCCGGGCCTGACGGAGATCTTCGCTCGTCCTGGCAAGGCCGCGAAGGGTCAAAGCATCATAGTCATCACGACCGCCAGCAGCTGCAGACATCGGAAACCCTCCTTTGTCTGCATGGATCCAGAGAGCAGCCGGGTTGAAAAGGCCTGAGAGACAATCAATCAAGCCATTGGTATTAGTTTCCATCACCAGTTTTGTTCTTTAAATGTTCTTGTACACATGGCGTGTATGTGATAGATTTCTCTCCAGAAAACCGGGGAAGAATGATGACGTCACATGTGGCCACAGTTGCGTTTCGCGGGATCGATGCTATTCCCGTGGATGTTCAGGTTCAGATCTCTTCTGGCTTACCGGCCTTCAATCTCGTAGGCCTGCCGGACAAGGCGGTTGCCGAGAGCAAGGAACGGGTCCGAGCTGCTCTCACCGCCATAGGCCTGTCCCTTCCAGCCAAGCGCATTACGATCAACCTGGCCCCCGCTGACCTGCCCAAGGAAGGCAGTCACTATGATTTGCCAGTGGCCGTTGGTCTGATGACGGCGCTGGGTATCATTCCATCCGAGTTCTTGGAACGGTACACGATCCTCGGAGAACTTTCTCTGGACGGATCCATAACAGCGGTCGCCGGTTCATTGCCAGCCGCGGTAGGCGCCAATAGCAGGGGCCACGGGTTGATTTGCCCAAAGGTCTGCGGACCTGAAGCTGCCTGGGCCGGAAACGGTGTTGATATTCTGGCGCCGGCCAATCTTGTTCAATTGGTCAATCATTTCAAAGGGACCCAGGTGCTGGGGCGTCCTGAACCCGGCAAGAAGGACGAGGTGCAGTCAGCCTGGGATATGAAGGATATCAAAGGGCAAGAGGTTGCCAAACGGGCGCTTGAAGTGGCCGCTGCGGGCGGACACAACCTTCTTATGGTTGGTCCGCCGGGGTCCGGCAAATCGATGCTGGCACAACGATTACCGACGATCCTGCCGCCAATGGATCCGATGGAGATGCTGGAAGTATCCATGATCGCATCGGTTGCAGGGGAACTTGCCGGCGGTGCCATTTCGCAACTCAGGCCATTCCGGAATCCGCATCATTCTGCCAGCCAGGCGGCCATGGTCGGAGGCGGCCACCGGGCATCGCCGGGGGAAATGTCACTAGCCCATAATGGTGTACTTTTCCTGGACGAATTGCCTGAGTTTCAACCAAAGGTGCTGGATTCCCTGCGCCAGCCAATGGAAACATTTGAGACCGTGATTGCCCGTGCGAACCATCATGTGAGTTACCCCGCCAGGTTTCAGTTTGTCGGTGCGATGAACCCATGCAAGTGCGGGATGGCAGGCACACCCGGCCACACTTGCCGTAGGGGACCGCGTTGCGCTGCCGATTATCAGGGACGCCTGTCCGGGCCGTTGCTCGACCGCATCGATTTGCAAATCGATATCCCCGCCGTACGGGCACTGGACCTCGGCCTGCCGCCTGCGAAAGAAGGCAGCACCGAAATTGCCGTGAGGGTGGCGCGCGCACGGTCTATCCAGAAAGACCGTTTCGCAACAATGGGCTTACGGAATTTGAGATTGAACATTGACGCAGAGGGCGAGGTTCTGGAAGCCATGGCACTGCCAAACCGTGCCGGGTTGACCCTTTTGCAGGATGCCGCTGAAATAATGGGGCTTTCTGCGCGGGGCTACCATCGGGTGTTGCGTGTTGCCCGGACACTTGCTGATCTGGAGGCAGAAGCATCTGTCGGCCGTGTCCACATCGCGGAAGCGCTGGGTTACCGGCAAAGAATTCCACAAGTTGGTTTGGCTGCGTGATTCTCCAAATACTCTTCAATACTGGCTAGTTTTCGGCCTGACACACCTTCTTGTGCAGTCGTCCGTTGTATTTATACTACGCCGTTAACAATATTGCGGTGCCGCAGAGGAAGCTATTTTGCCGGAATTGGGCTTCTGGCCTATGTTTCCTCTCAGAGTTCTGATTTGCAACTGGTTGAGTGAATTCAGCCGGTTGTGGTTCTGTTCGCTTGTGAAACTGAATGGAGATCACGATGGCCTGGACCGACCTCACTCGCCGCCAACATGCCCGAACGGGCGGCAGGTAGGCAAGCGACCTGCCCGCCGCGGAAGGGGCGATCAGTGAACCTTTGATGCTGTCGCACACGTCCACCGGCCGGCCGCGCAAGACCGACCTTGCGCCCTGTGTTCGATGCGCTCCTTTACATTGCGACAACCGGTTGCCAGTGGCGGCTGTTGCCGAACGCCTTTCCACCGGTTTCGACGGTGCGGGGGTATTTTCAGGGCTGGCGCACTGACGGACGACTGGACGAGATGACCCGCGCGCTTGTCGGGATGGCGCGTCTGGCCGAGGGTCGCAAGGCCCGCCCGCCCGCCGGTATCCTCGACAGCCAGAGCGTGAAAGCCAGGGAAAGGGGCGGGGTTACCGGCTATGACGTGGGCAAGCGGATCAAGGGTCGCAAGCGCCCTGTCGTCACCGACACGCTTGGCTTGCTGGTCGGATGGGTGGGGCACAGTGCCGGGTTCCGGGACCGGGACGGTGCGCCGGATGTGCTGAAAGCCGTGGCCGTGCGGTTTGCCATGTTGCGCCCTATTTTTGCCGATGGCGGCCAGGCCGGGCCAAAGCTGCGCGACGCCTTGAAAGCCATCGGGCGCTGGACCGTTGAGATCGTCAAACGCTCCCACATAGCCGGGGGCTTCAAGGGTCTCCCCCGCCGTTGGGTCGTCGAACGCACCCTTGCCTGGCTCGGACGATGCCGCCGTCTGTCAAAAGACCGGAAAAAATCCATCGCAAGCGCGGCCGCCCGGATCACCATCGCACACATCCGACGCGTCACCAGACATCTCGCAAGGGCAGGAAAACCCTGAAATAGTTTTGAACCAGACTTTAAGGGGAGTGGCCTTTTCCGTTAGTGATTGAAAGTGGGTTTGATGGGGCGCGTTCTGTTTACCATCAGCGTAGTAATAAGTCTGACTGCCTTGATCTCAACGGCATCCGCCATGTCCCTCCGGGATGCTGTGCGGCATACGATCAAGACCAATCCAAACATTGTGGCTTCAAAATCCAACAGGATAGCCAACGGATATGCCCTGCGGCAATCGCAGGGACGCATCTCGCCAGCAATTGATTTGAGTGGCGATCTGCTCGTCCAACGGGTGGACAAACCGAAAGGCCTGGCGGTTATCGAAAATGACTGGCGGCGGTGTGATTCGCCAAGTGATGTTTGATGGCTTTGAACGTGCCAACCAGATTTATCGGGACGCAGCGCGATTGGACGCCACTGCGCTCAATCTGCTCGAACGATCAGAAAGCGTCGACCTACTCGCCGTCGAGGCTTACATTGATGTGCGCCGTCATCTGGTTCTGCGGAGTATCGCCTGGCACAATGAATGTGAGCAGACACGCTCACGTGCTGTCCCTGATCCAAGCTCGTGCCGATGGGGGGAAGGCACTTGCCAGTGATGTGGACCAGGCTCGGGAACGTTTGCTGGCGGCACGGTCAGTCTCTGAGGATGTGAAGTGGGCGCTCGACGAAGCTTACGCCAAATTTCACGAGGTAGTTGGTCTCAGAGCAAAGGGCATCAGAGCGGTTAAGCGGCCGCGCGGGTTACCGAGAACCAGGCGGACCGCAGTGAGCATTGCCGTAAACAACAGTCCCGCGGTCAGGGCTGCGAATACGAGCATAGATGCCGCCAAGTTTGAACGCGAAAGAGCGGGAGGTGCCTATGCGTCTCAAATATTTGCAGAATGCTGTGCAACATACGGCCGCAAGATTGGCGGCACCCCGGGCCGAGGCACGGATGTGAAAAGTGGTGTGGTCTTCTCTTGGAACCAGTTCAGCAGATTGCAGCGCCGAAACCGGCTCAATGAAATGGACGCGCGAATTAACGCGGCGCGCCATCAGCGCGATGCTCAGGTCCGCACGGCCCGCGCAGCCGTTGAGCGCGCCTGGGCCGGCCTTGTCCGAGGGCGCAAGAGGCTCTCGGTCATCCGCCAGCAAGTAGCGTCCAACAAGGGCATCGTCAGATCCTATCAGGAAGTATGAGCTCTCAAAGCGCAGCCTGCTCGATCTGCTGGATGCGGAAAGCGCGTTGTTTAACAGCCGTTTTCAACTCGCAAGCGTCAATGCTGTTTACAAGTTTGCCTCTTATCAATTGATGGCAAGCATGGGACGGTTGCTACCGGCGCTCAGAATTTCCGCACCGCCGGAAGTGCGCGCGGACCACCGTGAACAAAGCCAAAGACCTCTCGGCATCTTCAATATCGAGATCGAACCGCTTCGACAATAGGCGTTAACGTCAAAGTAAATTTTTTGTTGCAACGGCAGGGACGTTCTGAGTTGAGTGATCCGATGGCAACCAAATTCGCTCAAAAAGAACTAGAAGCGATGCCAGAAAGCGGCAAGATTATACCGGCACCGGCGGCGGCGCATGGTGATAAAGGCGACTTCCTGTTGTCCTGCCTGGAGTTTCTGGCAGGTCATTACGGAAAACCATTTTCGGCAACTGCTGCCGTAAACGGGTTGCCGTTGCGTGACGATCAACTCTCTGCGGACCCTATGACTAGGGCAGCGGAACAGCTTGGTCTGAAAGCCGATTGCTGAAACGCAAGATCATCCGTGTGCCAGCGCTTGTCGTCCCGTTTGTTGTTTTGCTTGACGATGGCACAGCCTGCATTGTCCAGCGCAAATACTCCCGCGGCCGCAAGCTAAAAGTCGTATTCCCCGCCATATCGCCGATAGTCAAAACCATCAAAACCTCTGACCTGCAGAAGGACGCATCGGGTTATGTGTTCTTTGTCGCGCCTGCAGATGAAGAGCCCGGCGACAAGATCGGTCAGCCAAAAAACAAAGTCAAAAAGGGACACTGGTTCTGGTCTTCAACCCGTCAATTCTGGCCGTCCTGGTTCCAGATTACCCTTGCTGCATTGGCGATAAACGTACTCGGGCAGGCTCTCCCGTTGTTCGTGATGAATGTTTATGATCGCGTCATTCCCAATCTTGCGATCCCCACTCTGTGGGCGCTCGCCACCGGCGTTGTCATTGCATTGCTGGTTGATTTTCTCCTGAAACAATCGCGCGCGCTCGTGCTCGATCAGATAGGGCACCGGGCCGACATGCGGGTGGCATCAACCCTGTTCGAACACGCGATGGATCTAAAGATGAGCCCCAGGCGCAGTTCTGCCGGGTATGTGGCAAACCCAGATCCGGGAATTCGAGACGGTCCGAGATTTTTATACGTCCTCCAGTTTTGTCGCGATTACAGACCTGCTGTTCATAGGTGTTTTCATTTTTGTACTTTGGATGATTATCGGACCAATTGCCTACGTTGCGCTTGGCGCTGTTCCGCTAGTCATTATCGCCACCTTGCTGATACAGATGCCTCTTGGCCGTCTGGTCAGAAACAGCTAGGCTGAATTGGCCAAACGGCATTCAATCTTGATTGAGGGCCTGGTTGAAATTGAAGCCATCAAGGCGGTTGGCGGCAAAGGTGTCATGCAAAGACGCTGGGAAGGCGCAGTCGCAGCATCCGCGCGCGCAAGCTCGTGGACCCGGGTCTGGTTGTCTCTGGCCATATATTTCACAGCCACAGTCCAGCAAGGCGTGAGTGTCGTTATCATTGTTTGGAGCGTTTATCTGGTGGCCACAGGGGACATCATGATCGGTGGCCTTATCGCCGCAAACATCCTCGCCGGACGGGTTCTGGCACCTCTAGGCAATATCTCGCAAACTCTGGTGCGGGCCCAACAGGCCTTTGGTGCAATGCGCGGCCTCAATGCCTTTATGGATCTGCCTGCCGAACGAAACGATGTCCTTCAGGGTGGTGAACAGGTGCGGCGTGGCAAGGTCGAATTCCGAAATGTGAGTTTCAGCTATCCCAAAGCCGGTGAGAAAGCGCTCGACAATGTCACCATCAAGATTTCCCCTGGCGAGTGAGTTGGTATTATCGGCAAGGTCGGGTCAGGTAAAACTACGACGGGTAAAATGCTCGCAGAATTCTACCAGCCAGATGAAGGCAGCTTGCTGGTCGACGGCGTTGAAATCCGGCGTTACCACCCGGCAGATCTGCGCACGGGCGTTGGCTATCTTTCACAATACCCCGAATTGTTCGCTGGCTTCATTCGAGACAACATAATCCTGGGCCGTCCCGGCGTAAGCGAGCAGGAACTGTCCGAAGTTGTCCGGCTTACAGGTGTCGACACATTTACTTCGGCAGACCCGCAAGGTCTCTCCCGCGAAGTTGGCGAGCGCGGCCGGGCCCTTTCCAGCGGACAGCGTCAAGCAATAGCTCTGGCCAGGTTGCTCATCAGAAAACCACGCGTCCTGTTTCTCGACGAACCTTCCAATGCCATGGACACAACGACTGAGGCCTTGTTGATCAAACGCCTGCTGGATCTGCGGAAGGGCACTCAAACATTGATAGTTTGCACCCACCGGCATTCGATGCTGAAACTGGTTGACCGGTTGATCGTCATTGATGCGGGCAAGATCGTTGCGGACAGATTGTCCGAGGAAGTTCTGGCACGACTGCAGGGCCAGCAAGCCCCCAAAAGGCAGGCAAAACGAAACAACGCCGGGCAAGATTATGATTGGCCGCAGCGACTACGAATTTGCCAACGATGTGAAGGCAGCGCTTGACGAACAGGTCCCACGCACAGCCTGGATATTAATTTTAGTGATCTCTCTCGCATTCAGCGGGCTGGTGCTGTAGGCCAGTCAGGCACAGCTGGAAGAGGTCACACCCGGTTCCGGCCGGGTGATTCCAAGCCGGCAGGTCCAGGTGGTTCAAACACTTGAGGGCGGCTTGGTGCGCTCGATCAACGTAAAAGAAGGGGACTTGGTTGAGAAAGGCTAGGCCCTGATGCAAATCGACGATACGAGCTTTGCCTCTCGGCTTGGCGAAATCAAACAAAAACGCTGGGCACTGCAGGCAGAAATTGCACGATTGAATGCGGAAAGCAGCGGCGCGACAGAGATTTCAGCAAAACCGGATCTGCAAAAGCTGGCGTCTCAGGCACTTGCGTCCGAAAGAGCAGGTTTTCGCTCAAGGCGCGCCAAACTGCAGGACAACATCTCGATCCTCGAACAACAACTCACTCAAAAAAAAGAGTTTCAGAAGTTTGAAGCCAAACGCGATAAACTGGTCGCATCGAGAAAACCCTTGCTGCGCGAGGTCGAGCTCACTGAAAAACTGCACAAGCGCGGTGTTGTTCCCGAAGTCGAATTGTTGCGTCTGCAGCGGCAGATGGCTGACGTGGAAGGGGAATTCAAAGTCGTGACCGCAGCAGCTCTCCCGCGCGCTCAAGCCGCGATACAGGAGGCCACGAACCGATTGAAATCGGCCACTCACTCGTTTCAGCTCCAAGCGCGCGAAAGGCTGGCAAAAATCCAGCCAGAATTGGCGATTGTCGAAGAAACGATCAAGGCGGCACGGGACCGGGTTACCCGCACAGCGCTCAAAGCGCCGGTTCGCGGCATCATCAACAAGCTCAACGTCACGACAATCGGCGCTGTCGTGCAGCCCGGCAAAGATATTATCGAGATAGTTCCTCTGGATGATACGCTCCTAATCGAAGCGCAGGTCCGGCCTCAGGATGTCACGTTTATCCGGCCGGACGAAAAGGCGAGTGTCAAGCTTACGACCTATAATTATCTCATCTATGGTGCCTTGGAAGACAAGATCGAAAGAATCGGTGCCGACACAATCACTGATGAGTGCGGCGAGCGCTTCTACCGGGTGATTGTGCGCACAAATCGCAATCACCTGAAAAGCTCAAAAGGCGATTTGCCAATTATACCCGGAATGGTAGCAACGGTGGACATTCAGACGGACGGAAAAACCGTTTTGGACTACCTGTTCAAGTCCATTCGATGCGGTCAATCTGGCAGCCCGGCTTGAAGGTCAAAGCAAGACCTATGGGGTCGACACGATTATCGGGGCAATCACCGCTGAGAGGGTGCAGGGCAAATTCGCAATGCTCGAACTGGATTCCATTCGCGTGAAGGGCAAGACTGAACCGGAGATGATTTATTCGATCATCGGTGCACAAGATAAGATCACCGACCCGGATTTCGTCACCCACCAGGCCAATAATACTGAGCTGCTGCAGGCTTACCGCGAGACGGATTGGAGCAAGGCCACAAAGCTTCTGAAGACCTGCCGCGAGAGCTGTGAGCCATTTGCCCTGTCCGGTCCTCTACGATTTGTATGAAGAACGTATTGTCATGTTCAAGAAGTCGCCACCGCCTGAAAATTGGGACGGCGTCTTCACAATGGAAACGAAATAGGCAAAAAAAGCCTCGTTTCGTCCAGATTTGGCACGCGGTTTTCAGGGAATATCAAGCCCGATGTGAGAGATTGCCAGCTTGTAAATGCTGAGTAACTCCGCAGGCCCCCATGACCAATACCGAATTTGCACTGGAAAAAGTGACTGCAGCACCTATGGAGGATCGGCGGAGTTTGCATTGCCGTTTGCTGAAACTTGGCAGGCGCGGTGCAGATCAGCACTGGCTCGATCTGGGTCTGGTGGGCGGCCTTGCATTCGGAATGATCCCGGCAATTGTTTTTTTGCTGTCCTTCTTTTTTGCGCAAGATGTCAACGCCAACGCCCTCAGCTTGAGCCTCGCGTTCATGCTCACATCAGCCATCAGCATGGCCTGTGTTTGGTGTATCGCACAGGCCCGCATGCAGGGCCTGAATAATCGAACCGCAGTCATTGAAGCCGCAAAGGCGCGCTATCAGGGGCTCGTGGAAGCACAAGGTGATTTTATTGTGCGCAGGCGGCCGGATGGCATCGTGACGTTCGCGAACAACAACCTGGCGGCGGCGCTGAACAAGGCACCCGATGACCTTCGTGGCCGGCGGCTCGGAATTCGTGTGATGGACAGCGACGCAATTCCATTCGAAGAAGACCTCTATCAAGCACCCCATCGCATTCAGTACAAGCAACATGTTCGCCTGAAGAGTGGAGATCGCTGGATCCTTTGGGAAGATTTTGGCCTGATTGATCCGGAGACCGGAAAACTGCTGGAGGTGCAGAGTTCCGGACGCGATATCACCGAACTGAAATCTACCATGCTGGAACTAGCCGCATCGAAAGATGCTGCCGAGGCCGCAAACAGATCAAAATCCGGCTTCCTGGCAACCATGAGCCATGAAATCCGCACCCCGATGAACGGCGTGATCGGCATGGCAGGATTGCTGCGAGACACAGAGCTGACCGCGGAACAGAGCTCTTATACGCAGGCAATCCAACAATCCGGGCAAGCGCTTCTCCGGCTGATCGACGATATTCTCGATCTTTCCAAGATTGAAGCCGGCAAGATGGATGTCACTGTCCGGCCCTTCAATTTGCCTGACGTTGTGGAAGGGGTATGCGAATTGCTTGCCCCGAAAGCACACAAAAAAGGACTGGAGATCAGCTGTCTCGTTGACCCGGCAATCATAGGTCCGGCGAAGGGTGATCCATCCAGGATTCGCCAGGTCCTGCTCAACCTGGCTGGCAATGCCGTAAAGTTCACCAACAAAGGTTCTGTCTCCATCAGCGCAAGATTGAAACCGGGTTCCAACCGTGTTGTCTTCGAAGTATCGGACACCGGTATAGGAATGTCGGAGGCGCAGGCAAACAAAATTTTCGAAGCTTTCACACAAGCTGACAGCGGACACGACCGGAATTATGGTGGCACGGGTCTCGGCCTGACCATATCGCAAAAACTGGTCGGTCTCATGGGCGGTCTCATTGCCGTGCGGTCCGGAATCGATGAAGGGTCAACGTTCACGTTCGACCTGGATCTTGAAGCTGAATTGGCAGCTCAAAACGAAACACCTGTCTCCCTAAGCGGAAAGACCTTCATTCTTGCAGGCATCGATAACAGGACGACGGACTTCATTCGGTGCTACATCGAAAGCTGGGGTGGAACTGTCGCGATTCCAGACGATTCAAACGGGTTTGTGCACATGAGTGAACCTGATGGCCTGCTTTGCTCACCGGACATGGCGCGCTGCCTGAGCCGCATGTCAAAGGTTCCCCCGGTTAGCCTTGTGGTTCTCACACCATCAGACCGCGGACAGATTGATGATTTCCTGCAAACCGGCTTCACCGGATATCTGATTACCCCATTGAGGAGAAGCACCCTTCTGCGCGAACTGTTGCCCGAGGTAGAACGTGAAACCCGGGTTGGCTCACCGCAGACAAAGAAGGGCATCCTGCCGGCCAGAAGACAGCTGAATGTGCTCCTGGTGGAAGACAATCCGCTGAATGTCATGCTGGCCCTGAAAGTGCTCGAAAAAACCGGGCACCAGACCAGCAGATTGACTAACGGACAAGAAGCGGTTGTGTTTATAGAGAACTGTCTGAAGGACGACGAAACTGCGCTTCCAGACGCGATTTTGATGGACGTACAGATGCCTGTTCTGGACGGTCTGACCGCAACGGAGCAAATCAGAAAGCTTGAAGTCAAGCATGAAGGTCAGCGCGTTCCGATCATTGCCCTCACGGCCAATGCGATGACAGAAGATCGGGAGGCCTGCATGCGCGCCGGAATGGACGATTATCTGGCAAAGCCATTTGACGCAGCTGATCTGGCCGATGTCCTTGATCGTCTTGTCGCTGAGAATTGACCCGCTCGCATTGAGATTCCACATTGCAGCCGCAAGGGAATCAAAGATGTGGTCAGTTCTCAGGTGTCACAGGGTTTTACTACCGCCACTCCAAAGGCGCTTGATCTGACCAGGCAGGATGGCATTCGCCTCAAGCTTGCTGATTCGGCAGCAGACGTTGAAGCCTGCCAGGCGCTGCGTTTCAAAGTATTCTACGAAGATGGCGGCGCCCGGCGAAATGCTGACAGTCTGACGCGAAAACTTGATGCTGATGTATATGATGAGATTTGCGACCACCTTATGGTGATCGACAATGGCGTAACCGTCGGCACCTACCGGCTTCTCAGACAAGAAAAACTGCCGCCAGGCTGGTCGCTTTACTCACAATCGGAATTTGATCTGGCATCCCTCCTTGAGCGAAAAAAAGATGTGCGATTCCTAGAGCTCGGACGTTCTTGCGTGCTCACCAAATACAGGACGAAACGGGTGATCGAGATGCTATGGCAAGCAATCTGGGACTATGTCCGGGCTCATCACCTAGACGTCATGTTGGGATGTGCGAGTTTGAACGGAACAGCCGTCTCAGAGCTCAGACAGCAACTCGCATATCTGCACCATTTTCATGGCGCGCCAGCGGAATGGGCTGTCAGGGCGCACGACGTCCATTACGTTCCCATGGACATGTGCAACAAAGACCAGATCAAGCCAAGGAAAGTCCTGAAAGCGATACCCCCTCTGCTGAAAGGCTATCTGCGCCTCGGCGGATATGTGGGCGATGGCGCGGTGATCGATGAACAATTCAACACCACGGATGTACTGATCATCCTGCCTGTCTCAGCGATCAACCCGCGCTATTTCGCCAGGTTCGGCGCGCCGAACCCGTCTCGTTAACGATTGATGTCATAGGCGGCGATCGCAGCCATATTGACCAGTTCGGCCGCCGTGGCCGAGAGGTGAGCAATCTGCACGGATTTCTCGTAACCCACCAAGAACGGGCCAATGATCGTGGCACCGCCAAGCTGCTGCAGCATCTTGGTTGTGATGCTGGCAGAGTGTGCGGCGGGCATCACAAGGACATTTGCCGGAGCCATTAGGCGGCAGAACGGATACAGTGCCATGGCATCCATCGACAGCGCCACATCCGCGGCCATATCTCCTTCATACTCAAAATCAGCCGTCCCGCGTTTGTCCAGAACCTCAACCGCCTGGCGCACAACATCGGAGCGCTCGCCCCTTGGATGGCCAAAGGTTGAGTAAGACAGAAATGCAACCCGTGGCTCATAACCGAACCGGCGCACAACACCTGCAGCTTCCAGAGCAATATCTGCCAGCTCTTCGGCATCCGGCATTTCGTGAACAGTTGTATCGGCAATAAATACCGTCCGGCCCTTGCACAAAGCCATCGAAACTCCAATCGGACGATGATTCGGCTTTGGTGAAATCACGCACTTTACGTTCTCAAGCGCAACGGTGTAATTTCGCGTAATGCCCGTGACCATCGCGTCCGCATCGCCCAATGCGACCATGGCGCCCGCAAAGATGTTGCGGTCGTTGTTCACCAGCCTCTGGCAATCGCGCAACAGGAAACCACGGCGACTCATGCGCTCGTACAAGTAGTTTGCATAGTCTGCATTGCGATCAGACAGACGTGCATTCAGCAGGGTCACAGACGGATGCAATTCGCTGCCACTTTGTTGGACCGTGCGCTGAATCTGTTCTTCGCGGCCAATAAGGATGGCTTCTCCGAGCCCGGCAGTTGCGAACGAGTTGGCGGCACGAATCATCCGGTCCTCTTCGCCTTCTGCGAAAACGACGCGGCGAGGATTGTCGCGGACCTTGTCGAAGATCCCCTGCATGGTTCCCGTGATCGGATCGAGGCGCGCGGAAAGTTCGATTTCATAAGCCTCTAGATCCGCGATGTGCTTCTTGGCAACACCTGAGTCTATGGCCGCTTTGGCCACCGCTTTGGGCACGCGACTGATCAGGCGCGGGTCGAACGGTACGGGGATCAGATAATTCGGACCATAGATCGGCCGTTTGCCGTGATAGGCTGCGGCCACCTCATCGGGAACATCTTCGCGTGCAAGCTCAGCGAGAGCTTCAGCAGCTGCTGCCTTCATGGCGCTGTTGATCGTGGTTGCACGGACGTCCAGCGCTCCACGGAAAATATACGGGAAGCCAAGCACATTGTTGATCTGGTTTGGATAGTCGGAGCGTCCCGTGGCCATGATCGCGTCATCTCGAATTTCGGCGACTTCTTCCGGGGTAATTTCCGGATCCGGGTTCGCCATCGCAAAGATGATCGGTTTGTCCGCCATCGATTTAATCATGCCAACCGTGAAGGCGTCCTTGACCGAAAGGCCGAGCACAACGTCTGCGCCCTTCATCACATCGTCCAGCGAGCGGGCTTCTGTTTCAACCGCGTGGGCTGATTTCCACTGGTTCATGCCAAAGGTGCGGCCTGCGTAAATCACACCCTTGGAATCGCACAGGACCGCATTGTTGTGCGGCATACCCATTTCCTTGAGCAGTTCCACACATGCGATCGATGCTGCACCAGCGCCGTTGACAACGATCTTCACGTCTTTCAGATCGCGGCCAGTCAGGCCCAATGCATTGATGAGGCCGGCAATGATGATGATTGCGGTGCCGTGTTGATCATCATGGAAGACCGGAATGTCCATCAGTTCGCGCAGACGCTGCTCGATAATGAAGCAATCCGGCGCCTTGATGTCTTCCAGGTTAATGCCGCCAAAGGCCGGACTCAGGTAGCGCACGCAGTTGACGAACTCATCCACATCCTTGGTGTCGACTTCAATATCGAAACTGTCCACATCCGCAAAACGCTTGAAGAGAATAGCCTTGCCCTCCATCACCGGCTTTGCGGCAAGCGGTCCCCGGTCTCCAAGGCCGAGAATGGCGGTGCCGTTGGAGATGACCCCAACCATGTTGCCCTTGGCGGTATAATCGTATGCAGCTTCCTGATCTTCGGCGATCTTGAGCACGGGCACAGCCACACCTGGCGAGTAGGCCAGCGACAGGTCGCGCTGGGTTGCCATGGGCTTTGTTGCGTTGACTTCCAGCTTGCCGGGCTTACCGCGCTGATGAAATCTCAATGCTTCCTGATCGGTAAATGTTGGCCGTGATGGCCCTGGGCTTCTCGCCATAACTCTCGCTCACTCCATCAAAGACTAAAAAACCCGGCTCAAGCCGGGCCGTCCTCCCAAATTCTCCGCTGCACCATATCGCCAGATTGATCGCTTGTGAACATCCATATCAGCGATAAAGACAGTGTGTCGCCCATCTGGTAAACAGAGCGCTCTGCAGGAAAGGGCGGGACGAATGGCATCGGCGGAAGCCACTGATACGGACACGGGCAAAAGTACGAAACCGGCGACCGCGGTCACGCCGATGATGGCGCAGTATCTGGAGATCAAAACAGCCAATCCGGATTGTCTCCTGTTCTACCGGATGGGAGATTTCTACGAGCTGTTTTTTGAGGATGCGGAGACAGCATCCCGCGCCCTCGGCATCACCCTGACAAAACGCGGCAAGCACAGCGGCGAGGATATCCCCATGTGCGGCGTGCCGGTGCATGCCGCCGACGAATATCTCCAGCGCCTGATCCGGCTGGACCACAAAGTCGCCGTCTGCGAACAGACCGAAGATCCTGCCGAAGCCAAGAAGCGCGGTTACAAGGCCGTCGTCCGCCGCGAAGTGGTGCGGCTCGTGACCCCCGGCACTCTTACTGAAGACAGTCTGCTTGATGCCAAACGCAACAATTTTCTGGCAAGCCTTGCCCGGCACAAAGGGGATGGTGCGCTGGCGCTGGCGTGGATTGATATTTCCACCGGTGAGTTTTCCTTAACCGGCACGAGCACCGGGCAATTGGCAGCGGACCTTTCCCGCGTGGAACCCTCCGAAGTCATTGTGCCTGATTCCGCCCTGGGCGATACGGAGCTCAATCAGATCCTGAACGAATCAGGGGCCGCTTTGACACCCATGCCGGCCAACCGCTTCGACAGCACATCCTGCGAGCGCCGGCTGAAAGACTTCTTTGGTGTGGCGGCGCTGGAGAGTTTTGGAGAGTTCGGGCGCGCAGAAATCGCGGCCTGCGGCGCGCTCATTGAATACATCACGCTGACGCAGGTGGGCAAAGTCCCTGCAATCCGGCCTCCCACACTTGGTCAGCAGAACACCGTGATGCTGATTGATGCGGCGACACGGACAAACCTCGAACTGGTCCGCACACTCTCCGGTGACCGGCGTGGCAGCCTCTTGTCAGTAATCGACCGCACCATTACCGGCGCCGGTGGCCGGCTGCTTGGAGAGTGGCTGTCGGCTCCGCTTCAGGACCCTGCGCAGATTGGCGCACGGCAGGAAGCCGTCGGCTACCTTCTGGACCAATCCATATTGCGGAGAGAGTTGAGAAACCGCTTGAAGGCCTGCCCTGATCTGGCGCGCGCCCTTTCCCGCCTGACCCTCGGACGCGGTGGCCCGAGAGACTTGGCAGGGACCCGGGACGGCCTGGCTGCAGCCCGAGAACTCGCCACATTCCTAAAGGGCCAGACGGATCTGGGCGGACCACCAGAGCCGGTGCAAGCAATCTCCGCATCATTGACGACGGATGATCAAGGACTGCACGGCGAACTTGATGCCGTTCTTGGCGAGAGCCTGCCCATGCTGGCCCGCGATGGTGGCTTTGTTAAACCAGGGTGTAACGCCGAACTCGACGAGACACACGCGCTTCGTGACGAAAGCCGCAAGATTATCGCCGGGCTGCAGGCCGGGTATTCGCAAGATACTGAGATCAAGTCCCTGAAAATCAAGCACAACAATGTGCTGGGTTATTTCATTGAGGTCCCGGCCCAGCACGGGTCCACCATGATGGCTGAGCCGCACAATGCGCGCTTTATTCATCGCCAGACCATGGCCAACGCCATGCGCTTCACAACCACGGAACTGGCAGAGCTGGAATCCAAGATTTCCGCCGCTGGCGACAAGGCATTGCGGCTGGAGATGGAACTGTTCGACCAGCTTGTTGCCAGCGTGGTGGTGAAAGCCGAGCTGATCACCCGGCTAGCGCAAACCTTGGCGCGCCTGGATGTGTTTGCATCACTGGCGGAGCTGGCCAGGGAGAATAAGTACACGCGGCCAACCGTTGATGACAGTCTCGCCTTTGACATCAAACAGGGCCGACACCCGGTGGTCGAGCACGCGCTTTCCAAAGCCGGTGATGCGCCGTTCGTGCCGAACGATTGCAATCTTTCCAGCGATGACGATGGCAGCCGGATCTGGCTACTCACCGGACCGAACATGGCCGGCAAATCAACCTTCCTGCGCCAGAATGCACTTATCGCGATCCTTGCCCAGATCGGCTCATTCGTGCCGGCTGCCAGCACGCATATTGGGGTGGTTGACCGTCTTTTCTCCCGCGTGGGCGCAACCGACGATCTGGCACGGGGCCGGTCCACCTTCATGGTGGAGATGGTGGAGACCGCAACCATCCTCAATCAGGCGACAGCCAATTCGCTCGTTATCCTCGATGAAATCGGCCGTGGCACAGCAACATTTGATGGCCTCTCGATTGCGTGGGCTTCCGTCGAGCATCTGCATGAGGTGAATACCTGCCGCGCTCTGTTCGCCACGCACTTCCATGAACTTACCGTTCTATCAGAGCGCCTGTCGTCGCTCAGCAATGCCACCATGAAAGTGCGTGAGTTCAAGGGCGACGTGGTGTTTCTGCACGAAGTGGGTCTAGGGGCAGCCGACCGTTCATATGGCATTCAGGTCGCCAAGCTCGCCGGGTTCCCCGGCCCCGTGGTCGAACGGGCAACCGAAGTTCTGGCCCTGCTTGAGTCCAGCAACCAGCAATCGCCCAACGCAGATCTCGCCGCGGACCTGCCTCTGTTCTCAGCGCCGCGACCACAATCAACCGCGCCCAAACACGGACCTTCAGAGGTTGAGCAGATGATCACCGAAATTCTGCCGGACGAGCTTTCGCCCCGTGAGGCCCTAGACCTGATCTATGCTCTGAAGTCAAAGGCTGCTGAAAGCAGTTAGGGGGTGTCGCACTTGATCTGATTCGTTATCAAACCCCATGCTGAGGAGCCGCAAAGCTGCGTCTCGAAGCATGGCGATAAACTCCAAGCGTGCGAGCATCCTTCGAGACAGCGCTTCGCGCGTCCTCAGGATGAGGAACATATTGCGATTAATCGCAGTATGTTCCAAGGAAATCACACGGCCTCGGATACCGACGTGAAGCGGAAATTGCTTACGCTCAATGCAGGCACAGCAGTGTCGGAGCCAACGATCTCTGGTTCGCTGAATTGGGTTGCGTGCTGAAGCACGTTTGCAGCGCTTTCGTTGAAGCGGAAGTTCTTCAGCGGTTTGGTTTTCTTGCCGTTCTCGACAAGGAATGTCCCGTCTCGCGTTAATCCAGTCACCAGCAACTGACGACGGTCCACCATGCGGATATACCAAAGACGTATGATGAGAATGGCCCGTTCCGCGCCTGCGATCATGTCCTGTAACGAGGTTGTGGGACCACTGCCTTCAAGCAACCAGGAATTCGGCCAGGGCACAGGTTCGCGCCTGGTTTTCTGAGCCCAATATCGTGAGTAGGGCAGCTCGCGCAGCACTCCGTCTTCAACCCAGTTCACGCGCCGTCGGGGTAAACCACCTCCGTCGAACGTGGAATAAAGGGGTCGCGAGTCAGACGGGTCCGTACGGAAACTGATTGGCGTGTCCCAGATGCGGGAGCCGATCTTGTTTTTCCCGCCGGGAGCAGAAAAGAAACTGCGGCCCTCATCCGCCGAACGGGCGCCCATACCCCAACGCAGCGTTCCCACGATGTTGGCAACCGCCTGAGGTTCCAGAATGACCGGGTAAATTCCCGGTTCCAGCGCTTCCGGGTTCCGGGATCGCAAGGCGCGGTCAATCGCACCTTCTACAACTTCATCCACTTTGAACTGAGCCAACCGGCGCACAAAGCTGTTCGTCCATTCGCTGCCGGTCCCATCGGGTGTTCGCACGGTAGAAGCAAGTTTTGCTCTGGAATAGCTCTGCATTGCTTCAGCACCGTTGAATGTGGCGAGAGAATCCATCCAGTCTCCGACAGCAACAAAGCCTGCCGCCATTACATTCTTGTAGCGTGTCGACTTGATCACGTTGCCGGCAACACCAGCCAGCTCGGCCGGCTCCATTTCTGCCGTGTCCGGGAACCAGGTCTGAACTTTGTCATAGGTCTGTGGTCCAACGGAGGGCATGTGCTCGCGGTTCTCCGGAAGCACTTTCGCGTTTGCGACTGCTTCTTCCGCCAGTCGCGCGATGGACTCAGGATCAATTCTGTTGCTGGCAACAGTCGCCGTACGTTTGCCCACCGACGCTTTCAGGGTCAGCTTCATCTGTCGGACACTGCCGTTCGTCGTGATACCATTGCGTGCAAATAGGATTTCACGCTTTTTCCCGCCATTCAGGTTTGCACGTCCGTCGTCTGCTCCGGCCTTCTTCAAAGCCTTGATCGCCACTTGCAGCAACTCGCGGACCTGCTCGGATGTGAGTGATCCACTCATGATTTGCCGCTCCCCCGGTATTGATGATGTTCACGCCGCGAAAGCGTGCCGGTGTGCAGCCGTGGGAGCAGGCGTTGGACTGCGCTGGCTCGCCTTTTCCATCGTAAAAAAGTACCGTGCATTTCCCAACCGTCTTTTCCGCCAATGCCGTCACATCCGCGCCAGAAGTCGAGGCTGTTGGATTGGTATGCCAGGTCCCGCAATCTGGTGGTGATGCGGCCATTCTTGATTTCAAAGAAGCTGCCACCGGTGAACTGAAAATTGTAGCGCTGGTGGTCGATACTGAAAGAGCTGCGGCCCACAATAAGCACGCCGTCTTTGGTGTCGCTGACCAAGTCATCCTGCGTGGTGCTGTATTTGCTCGGTTCGAGGTGAAGGTTTGGGATGCGCTGAAACGGAATGCGATCCCCACCTTGCGTGTAAGAACACCCGCGCGAACGCGTCTCGCCTATCCATCCGGCCTGCTCACGGGTTGTCTGATAGCCAACGAACCGCCCGTCTTTGACGATGTGCCAACTTTGCGCGGCAACACCTTAATCATCGTAACCGACTGTCGCGAGGCCACGGTCATAATTGCGATCAGCCACGAGATTCACTTCGTCTGCGCCGTACTGGAGCTTGTTCAGTTTGTCGACGGTGGCAAAACTGGTGCCTGCGTAATTGGCTTCAAAACCCAACGCACGATCAAGCTCTTTCGGATGGCCAACGGTCTCATGCAATGTGAGCCAGAGATTGCTCGGCGCCAAAATGAGGTCTTTGACGCCGGGGCTGGCAGGCTTGGCACTCAGGTATGCAACCGCCTCTTCGCTTGCATAATCTGTGCGCTCGTCCCAATCGATTTCCTCGACCAGTTCATATCCCGCCGCTAGGGTCGGCAGATCGGCGGAGCGCCGGCGGAAGTCCCCTTTGCTGCCGATGGCAGTCGCGTATAGGTCCGGATTGAGCCGGAAGTGATCTTGCTCAATCTCTGCGCCTTCGCTGCTCAGAAACAGTTTGTTTTCATGAATGAAATGGACCGAGGACCCCGCAAACCGGATGCCCTTGGTGCTCATGGCCCGTTTGTTGGCATCCAGCAGTTTCGCGACGATGGTCTCGGTGGGAACGTTGAACGGGTCAACCTTGATGCCTGTTTTCCAGTATTTTTTGACGGCAGGTTCAGTAGCCAGCTCGACGGCTCTCTCCTTGAACGGAGCAGAAGCCCTGGCCATGGCCACGGCCTTGCGGCCCACGCGCTTTGCCTCTTGCTCTGTCATGCTGTCGGAGGCCGCGAACCCCCATGTCCCATCGGCAAGAACGCGGACGTTGAAACCAAGCGAGACCCGCACATCAATATTCTGGGCCCGCTCTTCCCTGGTGGAGACGGTCCGGTCTCGCCGCAGCTGAACCCGAACATCGGCGAACTGAGCCCCGGTTATTTTGGCACCAACCAATGCGGCCTAGGCAACACGCAAGCCTTCTCGCTTGCGCAAGGCCAAAGCCTCTGCGACGCTCAAATGCATCGCGGAGACGCCAACGGAGGCTCCGCTGGCCACCAGAAACGCGCGCCGGGACATCTGATCAATATATTTGGCCATGAATCGAAAACTTACACGGGTGATGGGGCCTGTCCAGATTTGCATAGCTTATTGAGCAATCCGGGCAAAAACGTGATCCAGGAACACCACGACCTGTGACCCGGCAGCACCTGACAATCTTGGCTTCAGGATGTATGAGTGCATACATGACCTCAAATGATGTTCCCAATCAGCTTCCTGATCCAACCACCGATGGAGAAACTGTCCGCGCAGCTCTCACCGCTGCCTGGCAAGACATCGGACATAATGAAAGCAAACTTAGATCACAGGCCCTGCAGATTTTGGGCGACTGGTCGACTGAAGGTCGGAAGCAGATCCAGAATCGTTTTGAAGCAGATTGCGACGGTACAGCCTGTGCTGCCGCCTTATCGTACCTGCAGGACGAACTCATCCGTGTCATTTATGATTTTACGACGACGCACGTGTACCGGTCGCGCAATCCGACGGACGCGGAGCGAATCGGCGTGGTGGCCATTGGCGGGTATGGCCGCGGTTCGCTTGCGCCGGGGTCGGACATTGATCTGTTATTCCTGTTGCCTCACAAGCAAACCGCCTGGGGCGAAAGCGTTGTGGAGTACATGCTCTACATGCTATGGGATCTTGGCTTCAAGGTAGGGCACGCCACGCGTTCCATTGATGAATGCATCCGGCTGTCATCGACCGATTCCACCATCCTCACTGCGATGCTGGAAGCGCGATATCTCTGGGGCGATCAAGCCCTCTACAATGACCTCATGCAGCGCTACTGGAAGGATCTCGCCGGCGCACGTGGTGCAGCGAAAGCCTTCATTGCAACCAAGCTGGAAGAGCGCGACGAGCGGCATCGCAGGTCCGGGGAATCGCGCTATCTGGTGGAACCCGACGTGAAGAACGGCAAAGGCGGAATGCGTGATCTACACACCCTGTTCTGGATCGCCAGATTCGTTTACGGCGGTGACGGTGAAGTGGATTTCATCAAGGCCGGTGTCTTCACCAAAGACGAGCAGAAGCAGTTTGCAGAGTGCGAGGATTTTCTCTGGGCGGTGCGCTGTCACCTGCATTTTCTCACCAGGCGCGGCGACGACAAACTGACCTTTGACAAGCAGGCCGAAATGGCTGTGCACATGGGGCATGCCGATGAGGGGGGCAACCGGCATGTGGAGCAGTTCATGCGCCACTATTTCCTGATCGCCAAACAGGTGGGCGATCTCACCCGGATCTTCTGCGCTGTGCTCGAGGAGCAACAACTCAAGCGCGCGCCAAAAATGACGGAGTTCTTCCGTCGCATGCCACTCGGGTTCGGGCGCGGTGGCGCGGTAAAGGAATCTTCCGATTTCAGATTTGACGCTGGCCGTCTCAACGTTTCACAGCCGAGCGTGTTCAAGGATGATCCTGTGAACCTCATTCGGCTGTTCTGGCTTGTTGACCGTTACAATTGCGGGATTCATCCGGACACTTTGCAACTTGTCACGCGATCTTTGAGACTGATCGGGACAAAATTGCGGAATAATCCGGACGCCAACGCACTGTTTCTGGACATTCTCACATCGAAACGGGACCCCGAAATCATACTGCGTCGGATGAACGAAGCAGGTGTTCTGGGGCAGTTTATTCCCGATTTCGGCCGCATCATTGCCCATATGCAGTTCAACATGTACCATCACTATACCGTAGATGAACATTTACTGCGCGCCGTCGGTGTTTTGTCTGAAATCGAACGCGGAGAACTGGCCGAAGAGCACCCAGTTTCCCATGAAATCATTCATCAGCTTAAGAGCCGGCGCGCTCTGTTTGTGGCCATCTTCCTGCACGACATCGCAAAGGGGCGGGACGAGGATCATTCAATCGCCGGCGCGCGGGTCGCCACTGAGCTTTGTCCCCGGCTTGGCCTCAGCCCGGCAGAAACCGAAACGGTTTCATGGCTCGTGCGATATCATCTCCTGATGAGCGAGACTGCGCAAATGCGGGATCTGAATGATTTCAAGACGATAGCGGATTTCGCAGCAATTGTGCAAAGCCCGAAGCGGCTGAAACTTTTGATGATCATGTCTGTCGCTGACATCAAGGCTGTTGGGCCTGGCGTCTGGAACGGCTGGAAAGGCCAATTACTCCGCACGCTGTACTTTGAAGCAGAACCTCATCTGTCTGGCGGACACACACGCGTCTCCCGGGTCGAGCGCGTCGAAATTACCCATGAAGCCTTCCGCGAGGAAATGTCAGACTGGCCACAACAAAAGACCAAAAAATACCTCAAGCAGCACTACGATCCTTACTGGCTAAACGTTGAGCTGGCGCACCAGATCAGGCATGCAAAGCTCATAGACCGCGCTGAAAACAATGTTACCATAGAAGTACAAAGTGATGACTTCACTGCGATTACCGAGCTGACGGTTTACGCGCCGGACCATCCGCGATTGCTTGCGCTCATGACAGGCGCCTGCGCGGCGGCCGGAACAAATATTGCCGGTGCGCAGATTTATACGACAGCAGACGGGTTTGCGCTTGATACCTTGCTGATACAACGTGAGTTGCCGGACACGGCCGATGAAATCCGCCGCGCAGAGCGAGTCGCGGAGTTAATCACCAAAGCATTGACCGGCGCGGTCCGATTGAAAGACCTTGTTAAGTCGAGGTCCAAACCCACTGTTCGCGCGAAGGCTTTCACTGTCGAACCGCAAGTGCTGATCGACAATGATTCTTCCAACGTTTTTACAATGATAGAGGTCAACGGACTGGACAGGACCGGTCTGCTCTTTGAGCTGACAGAAGCGCTGTTCCAGCTCAACCTCAACATTGGTTCCGCCCATATCACGACCTTTGGTGAAAAAGCGGTCGACGTATTCTACGTCACTGATCTGACCAATCAGAAAATTACAAACGCAAACCGGCGTGCAGCCATCACGCGCCATCTGCTCGCCGTGCTTTCGCCACAAGCTACCAGCAACGAAAAGCTCAAAGCAGCCTCTTGAGGCTTGGGTTAACGAAACCTTAAGAGGCTGTAGCGCTTTGTTCCCAAAGCAATAGATTCTAGATGAGATTGCGCTCATGAACCTGCTTCGTTCAGCAGCCACAGTTGGTGGTTATACAATGATGAGCCGTGTTCTCGGATTTGTCAGAGAGTTGCTGATCGCCGCTTTTCTCGGCACAGGGCCAGTTGCGGATGCCTTTTTCGCGGCGTTCCGGTTCCCAAACCTTTTCCGGCGCCTGTTCGCAGAAGGCGTCTTCAACGCGGCCTTTGTGCCGCTGTTTGCAAAAGAACTTGAGGGAGGCGGCAAAGACCAGGCGAGAACTTTTGCCAACCAGGTTCTGGCGGCCCTGCTCGTCACTTTGTTGGTCCTGACCGCTCTGGCTGAAATCTTCATGCCTGTGCTGGTTCGCTGGATCATTGCTCCGGGCTTTGCCGATGATCCTGAAAAGTTTGACACGACCGTTCTCCTGACCCGAATGATGTTCCCATATCTCCTATGTATGTCGCTGGTTGCAATGTTGTCCGGGGTCCTCAATTCGTTTGGCCGGTTCGCAGCTGCCGCGTTCGCTCCTGTGATCCTGAATATCGTTGTTATTTCGACGCTAACGGCCGCCTGGTTGCTGGGCTTCGTTGCACAAAAGACTATCGGGATGTGGATGAGCTGGGCTGTGTGTGCTTCCGGTTTTTTACAACTGGCCTTGCTGTTTTTCGCGTTAGGGAAGGCAGGCTTCACACTTGGTTTGGTGCGCCCGAGATTGACACCAAATGTGAAACGCCTGCTTATTTTGGCCGTGCCCGCAGCCATTGCTGGTGGGATCACCCAAATCAATCTGTTGATTGGCCAGATTATCGCTAGCCAAAAGGCCGGCGCCATTGCCATACTGCAATATGCTGATCGTATCTATCAGCTGCCTCTTGGAGTCGTAGGGATTGCGATCAGTGTTGCTTTGCTTCCCAATATTTCCCGCAAACTGAAAGCTGCAGATCTGTCAGGTGTAGATGAAAGTCAGAACCGGGCACTCGAGCTTTCGATGCTTCTGACCGTTCCCGCAGCGATTGGACTGATGGCTCTGCCCTTTCCGGTGGTTCAAGTACTGTTTGAACGGGGCCAGTTCACCAGCGCCGACACCAGCGCGACGGCTGCAGTTTTGATCGCGTTTGCAGTTGGCCTGCCCTCCTTTGTTATGATCAAGGTTTTCTCTCCCGGCTTCTTTGCAAGGGAAGATACGAAGACGCCGATGATTTTCGCAAGCATAAGTGTTGTTGTGAATGTTGCGGGCAGCCTTCTCCTGTTTCCCGCCTATGCTCAAGTCGGTATCGCAGTCGCCACATCGGCGGCCGGCTGGGTCAATGCGGGATTGCTTGCAGTCACACTCGCCATGCGCGGTCATTACAAGTCTGATGCAAAACTGCTGAGGAATCTGCCGCTCATATTTTTGTCAGCCCTGTTGATGGGATGTGCGTTGATCGCCGCAATGATGCGGGCGGAACCGATGTTTACGGATGGATGGTCACTCCTCATCAGGATTCCTGCCCTTGCAGGATTGATCGCACTCGGAGCAATCATTTTCTTCGGACTCTGTCATGTCACAGGTGCCGCCCGTCTCAATGAGTTAAAAGCCAGCTTTAGACGTGCTTGAAGTCTTGGCAACCCGCTGCCAATCGGCCATATAGCGCGGGCTGCAACGGAGCCCAGCCATGATCGAACTCAAAGAACGCGTCTTTTCAGGCGTACAGCCAACCGGAAACCTCACACTCGGCAACTATCTCGGTGCCATCAAGAACTTCGTGAAACTGCAGGACACACATGACTGCATCTATTGCGTTGTCGATCTGCACGCGATTACGACCTGGCAGGATCCGAAAGAGCTGACGGACAGCATCCGTAGCGTTACAGCGGCATTCATTGCGTCCGGCATCGACCCTGCAAAACACATCGTCTTCAACCAGAGCCGGGTGCCTCAGCACGCAGAGCTGGCCTGGATATTCAATTGCGTTGCCCGGCTCGGATGGTTAAACCGGATGACGCAGTTCAAGGAAAAAGCCGGTAAGAGCCGGGAAAACGCCTCTTTGGGCCTCTATGCCTATCCAAGCTTGATGGCCGCCGATATTCTCATCTACCGCGCAACGCACGTTCCTGTGGGCGAGGATCAGAAACAGCACCTTGAACTGTGCCGGGAGATTGCCCAGAAGTTCAACAGCGACTTTGAAAGCCGGCTGAAGGAAATTGGCTATGCAGATGGCTTTTTCCCGCTTACCGAACCGTTGATCACGGGACCCGCGGCTCGCGTGATGAGCTTGCGCGACGGTACGAAAAAAATGTCAAAATCGGATCCGTCAGATTTCTCCCGAATCAATCTGACGGATGATGCGGATACAATTGCCAAGAAAATCCGCAAGGCCAAGACCGATCCTGAGGCCTTGCCGTCCGAACCGGGAGGACTGGACGGACGGCCGGAAGCCGCGAACCTTCTCGGGATCTTTTCCGCGCTAAAGGAAGAGCCACTCGCGGAAACCCTGCAATCTTACGGCGGGTCACAGTTTTCTTCGTTCAAGCAGGACCTTGCAAATCTCGCTGTTGAGAAAATGAGACCAGTTACGACTGAAATGCAGAAGCTGATCGCCGACCCTGGTCGCATCGATTCTGTTCTAAAGGACGGGGGCGAGCGTGCTGCAAATTTGGCTGAACCGATAATGTCTGAGATCAAGAAGATTGTCGGTTTTGTTCGATAAGAATTTCGTCTTGGGTTGTAAAAGAGTGGACAAACTCCCAGTTTAGAATTACTCTAAGATAACTAAGTCACATTTTGACCACCGATGTATGATCGCATCAAGCCAATCGGAGCAATTAAATGTTCATCCAGACTGAAGCGACGCCGAATCCGGCCACCCTGAAATTTATCCCCGGCAAGCCGGTGCTGCCCAGCGACACTCGGGAGTATCTGGATGCCGCCAGCGCAGAAGAATCTCCTCTCGGCAGCCGCCTGTTCCAGGTCTCAGGTGTCAAGAGCGTGTTCTTCGGATCTGACTTTGTCACCATCACAAAAGACGAAACCGATTGGCAGCACTTAAAGCCGGCCATTCTCGGCGTGATCATGGAGCACTATCTGTCAGGCGCGCCGGTCGTTGGCGATGGTGCCGCAACTGCAGCCAGCGCGGCAGAAGACTTTGATGAGGCCGATGTTGAAATCGTCGAAACCATCAAGGATTTGCTCGACACCCGCGTGCGCCCCGCTGTTGCACAGGACGGGGGCGACATTACATTCCATGGCTTTCGTGATGGAATTGTCCACTTGCGTATGCAAGGCGCCTGTGCAGGTTGCCCATCCTCCACAGCAACACTGAAGCATGGTATTGAAAACCTGCTTCGTCACTTTGTGCCTGAAGTGACAGAAGTTCGGCCGGTTTGACCACCCTTGCGCTAGACACCTGTCTGGATGTCTGTTCGGTTGCGCTGATAGACAGTGAGCGCGGCGGCGTGCTTGCCGCCAGGCATGTGCCCATGTCTCGCGGACATGCGGAAGCGCTGTTTCCCCTAATTGAGGATGTCTTTTCTGAGGCTGGCAAAGCGTCCGGAGATCTAACACAAATTGCGGTCACGGTTGGGCCCGGCACGTTTACAGGTATCCGGATCGGCTTGTCTGCCGCGAGAGGGCTGGCGGTAAAATCCGATCTGCCAGTGATTGGCATTACAAGTCTGGAGGCCATTCGGCTTTGTGCCATCTCTCCTGCGCTGGCTGTTCACCCGGTTGCGGCGCTGATTGATGCCAGACGCGGTGAAGTTTACGGCGCCATATTCGGGCCCTCTGGCGAGATACAGGTGCAAGCACGCATCTTTCCTGCGACATATCTCAGTAATCACCTCCCAGATGAAACTCTGATTGTAGCAGGTTCCGGTGCCGCACTCGCAATGGCGCAAAGTTCACGGTTTATGGCAGCAGAGTCTGACGAACTTCCAGACGCTTCTGTGTGGGGACAGCAAGTGACCAACAGAACCCCATTGGATGCGCCTGTACCGACATATCTTCGTGCACCGGACGCAAAATCGCCCTCAGAAAAGTCCCGAGTGCAACGCCTTTCCTCATGATCGCTATCGAACAGTGCTCCTTTCCTGATGTTCTTGCAGCGCTTCACGCATTGAGTTTTGAACAACCTTGGTCGATTGCGGCTTTTTCGGATTTGCTGAGCTCACCAGCGGCGATGGCGCTTGTTGCGACCAAAGTTAAGTGAACCCCAGGTTTTGTGCTGGTCCAGCAGGCGGTTGACGAGGCAGAGATCCTGACTATTGCCGTTGCGCTGGAGAGCAGGCGTTCCGGGATCGCAACAAGCCTACTCGATGGTGTTGTGAGCACGCTACCGTGCGTTCGGGCATTCTTCATCGAAGTTGATACGTTGAACACGGGAGCAATCGCGTTTTACAGGAACTTCGGCTTTTCCGAGATCGGGATCACGAAGGCGTACTATCGGCATCCTGATGGAACCAGATCGGACGCGATTGCCATGCGCCGGGACATCACCTGATCAACGCCCGGCAAAGTCAGAGTTGCACGACGTACGTCGCCGACATATACCAGCCTCCAAATTCCGCACCGTCAAAGCACCCGGGAAACAATGACTACACTTAAGCAAATCTGCATCCAGAAAGGGATGCGTATGACTGAACAGCGCAAGGTGATCGCTGGAGTGCTTTCTGACGCAGAAGACCACCCGGAGGTGGAAGAGATTTACAGGCGTGCCTCGGGGATCGACAACCGGATCTCTATTGCGACCGTTTACCGGACTGTTCGGTTGTTCGAAGATGCAGGCATCTTGGAACGCCATGATTTTGGCGACGGCCGTGCACGGTATGAACCGGCACCTGATGAGCATCACGACCATCTGATCGATCTTCAATCAGGCAAGGTCATTGAATTCAAGAACGAAGAGATCGAACGCCTGCAGGAAATTGTGGCGCGTGAGCTTGGCTACAAACTGGTCGATCACCGGCTTGAATTGTACGGCGTCGCCATTGACGCCAAGGATGATAATTGAGGCGGGTCATGGCGGCATTTCGGGCAACTGCCGTTGCCACGGGCCTTGTGACTCTGTTGCTGTTTTCGGTTCCACTTCAATTGATTATACTTGTCGTGTGTCCCCGCTGGCGGTTCTGGCTACCGAATCTGGTATTCGGAGCGGCAACGAAAATTATCGGGCTTAGACTCGACGTACACGGTGCTCGACCATCTCAGGGCCCGGGTCTAATCGTGGCAAATCACATTTCCTGGATTGATATCATCGCAATCGGATCGCTCGTGCCTTGTCATTTCATCGCCAAAAGTGATGTTGCACGGTGGCCTGTGTTCGGACAGTTGGCAAAACTCACCGGTGTGCTCTTTCTGGATCGGGAGCGCCGAACCGTAACTGCTCCATTCCGCTCGCTGATGGAAAATAATTTTGCTCAAGGTGTTACTCTCGTGTTGTTTCCTGAAGGCACCAGCACTGACGGAGGAAACGTCTTGCCGTTCAAGAGCGCCCTATTCCCAAATCCGGGGCAGGACAGTGTCGAGCTTTATCCTCTTGTCATCAGCTACTACCGCAATAGTCCACGCGATCACACGTTCTATGGCTGGTTCGCTGATATGACCTTGCTGACGCATATATGGCAGATCTTCAAAAGTGGCGATTTCACGATCCGTCTTGATTTTTTACCGCAAGAATCACCGGGTGCATACGCCAGCAGAAAGGATTTGGCCATGAGCTGTGAGCAATTGATCCGCGAAAAGCTTGCAATGGTCCGGAAAGAGGCTAAAGAACTCAGCCAAATTTCCAACAATCAGAAGAACCCATGAGCGCCGAAACCCGCAAAGTGTTTATCAAATCCTATGGCTGCCAGATGAATGTCTACGATTCCGCCCGGATGAGCGACATGCTGGCTCCCTCTGGTTATGCGGAAACAGATAAGCCGGAAGATGCTGACTTCATTATCCTAAACACCTGCCACATCCGCGAAAAGGCGGCTGAAAAAGTCTATTCGGAACTGGGCCGCATGCGGAAACTCAAGAGTGCTCGCGGCACCGAAGGGCAAGACCTGATGATCGCGGTTGCTGGTTGCGTTGCCCAGGCAGAAGGCGAAGAAATCATCAGACGCGCGCCAGTGGTCGACATGGTGTTCGGCCCGCAGACTTATCACAAGCTTCCCGACATGCTGGCACGCGCAAAGGAAACCGGCAAAAGTATTGTTGAGACCGAGTTTCCGACTGAAGACAAGTTTGAAAATCTAGCCAGTCCGGCAATGCAGAAAGCCCGCTCCCGAGGCGTGGCTGCCTTTCTCACGGTGCAGGAGGGCTGTGACAAATTCTGCACTTTCTGCGTCGTGCCCTATACACGCGGAGCAGAGTTCTCCAGACCGGTCTCGCAAATTGAAACCGAAGCACAGCGTCTGGTAGACGCCGGTGTCAGGGAAATCACACTTCTCGGGCAAAATGTGAATGCGTATCATGGAGAAACTGCAAATGGTTCGACGGCTGGCCTGGCAGACCTGATCAGACAACTTGCTGAAATAGATGACATCAAGCGATTGCGATATACCACAAGCCATCCGCGCGACATGGACGATGAACTTATTTCGGTTCACCGCGATTGTCCCAAACTCATGCCCTATCTGCATCTGCCCGTTCAGTCCGGATCTGACCGAATTCTGAAGGCGATGAACCGCAAGCATACCGCCGCAGAATATCATGAGATAATCGCCCGTATACGTAAGGCCAGACCCGATTTGGCAGTGTCATCCGATTTTATCGTCGGGTTCCCAGGGGAAACAGACGCGGATTTCGAAGATACAATGAAGATTGTCCGGGACGTGGAATATGCGCAGGCCTTTTCATTCAAATATTCTCCGAGATCCGGTACACCGGGCGCTGACCTCGCGGATCAAGTGCCTGAAGACGTGAAGTCAGAGCGGCTTGCTCGACTGCAATCCTTGTTAACTGAGCAACAGACCGCTTTTAACGCAGCCTGTGGAGGTCGGACGTTCGACATATTGCTTGAAAAGCCTGGGCGGCATCCAGGTCAACTTGTTGGCCGATCTCCCTATTTGCAGCCAGTGCATGTTGAGGCTTCTGCGTCACAGATTGGAAATATCGTGCCTGTCCGCATTGACTCCGTAACCTCCAACAGTCTTTCTGCGCACATTGTGCAATAATCCTGTCACTTGACGACCTACGATAAGGAACAAACTGCTTGAGCCCGACGCAATTAGAGATGAAAGAAACCGATATATCTGAGGACGAATCCGGTTCCAGCCAGGGCGATGGCAGCTTGATTGTTAAGTTTGACGACAACAAACTCCTTCCCCAACTATTCGGCGAACACGACCAACACTTGGCATTGATCGAAGATCGGCTTGGAGTCGAAGTGATTTCGCGCGGGAACCACGTGGCGATCGTGGGACCGCAAGATGCCCAAAACAACGCCACGCATATTCTGAATAATCTGTACGAGCGCCTGAAGAACGAACTGGATGTGACGCCCGCTGATGTGGATGGCGCAATCAGGATTCACACGGCACCGGCAATTACTGCAGAACCAGCAAATGACAGCCGAAGAACGCAACAAAAAGCGCCAGCGGATGTACAGATCAAAACCCGCCGCAAAACAATAACCGCGCGCTCAAAACAGCAAGGGCACTACATCACCTCGTTGCAGAATCGGGAACTGGTGTTCGGAATCGGCCCGGCAGGCACAGGAAAAACCTATCTCGCGGTAGCTTGTGCAGCTGCCGCTCTAATGAACGGGGAAGTCGACAAGATTATTCTTTCTCGCCCGGCTGTGGAGGCTGGAGAGCGCCTCGGCTTCCTGCCCGGTGACATGAAAGAGAAAGTCGATCCATATCTCCGCCCGCTCTATGACGCGCTCTACGACACGATGCCTGCTAATCAGGTGCAGCGAGGCCTTGAGGATGAGACTATCGAAATCGCGCCACTCGCTTTCATGCGCGGCCGCACGTTGACGCGGGCAGCGATCATTCTCGATGAAGCGCAGAACTGCACAACGCAGCAAATGAAAATGTTTATTACACGCCTTGGCGAAGGTTCGCGCATGGTTGTCACCGGTGACCCTACCCAGGTCGATCTGCCGCGCGGTCAGGCTTCGGGTCTCGCTGAAGCTGTCAAATTGCTCAAGAAGGTCGAAGGCATCTATATCATCACGTTCGACGCGTCTGCTATCGTGAGGCATCCGCTGATAACAAAGATCGTTGAAGCTTACGAAGCAGCTGACACTGGCTATCTTCCGCCCTAGACTGCTTAACTCCGATGCACGTCGACATAGACTTTGGCGATCCTGCCTGGGAAGCGTTCGACGGCCTCGAACGCCGAATATCCGCAGCAGCCATCGCAGCGGCTGGTGCCCTTTCAATTGATGCAAGCAACAGAATTGTGGCGATCAGATTGACGAATGATGCCGAAGTCCGAATCTTGAACCGCGACTATCGTAACAAGGACAAACCAACCAACGTCCTGTCCTTTGAGTCGGAATTCCCGGAATCGGGATGGCCGGAAGATGAACCCAAGCCCCTGGGAGATATTGTTCTGGCCCGCGAAACTATAGTTAGCGAGGCGTCAAACGCTAGCCGTTCATTCGAAGACCATGTTTCACATCTTGTTGTACATGGTGTGCTACATCTGGCAGGGTATGACCATGAAGAAGATAATGCAGCAGAAGAAATGGAAGGACTTGAGATAGAAGTCCTGTCCGGCCTTGGAATTGCCAATCCTTACGATTAGGTGAGACGTATATGTCTCCAGTTCAGAAACAGAGATGAACGACCCAATACAATCTGACAGTAGCAGCGCCGCCTCATCGCGAAGAGATGAGGGCACGGGCGCAACTCAACCAAAATCATCCCGCTTACCGGGCTCCGTGTGGTCATTTCTGCACGGCAAGATCGGCAACGAATCCGGGCCGACCCTTCGCGCAAGTTTGGAAGACGTAATCGGCCAACACAACGAAAACGCTCAAGGCGATATGTCTGCTGAAGAGCGCTTCATGTTGTTGAACATCCTGGAATTCGGTCAACAGCGAGTTGACGATGTGATGGTGCCGAGAGCGGACATTATTGCGGTCGAAGCACAAACTAGTCTCGCTGACCTTTTTACCATGTTTATTCAAGCCAATCATTCAAGGTTACCGGTTTACCGGAACACGCTGGATGAACCTTTTGGCATGGTTCACATCAAGGACATGGTCAATTGGATTGCGAAGGCGGGAGAAAGGTCAAAGCCGGCGAAAACGGGCAACGGCAAGAACGGAGAGAATGGCGGCAAGCCGTTCAGCTTGTCCGGTATCAAGCTCGATAAGGCTGTCGCCTCTGCTGGTATCATGCGGGATGTTCTGTTTGTCCCCCCATCGATGCCCGCGGTCGACCTCCTTGTAAAAATGCAATCGACACATATCCACCTCGCTCTGGTTGTCGACGAGTATGGCGGCACCGATGGCCTCGTCTCCATTGAGGACCTAGTTGAAGAGATTGTTGGTGAGATCGTGGATGAGCATGACGCAGCTGACGGTCCGATGATTCAATCGCAAAAGAACGGCATTCTGATCGCGGACGCAAGGGCTTCCATCGAGGACCTGGAACAACTGCTGGGCGTCGACATGATGCCTGATGAGGATGAGGACGATGCAGATACTCTTGGCGGGCTCATGTTCACACTTGTGGGAAGGGTGCCGGCCAGAGGGGAATTGGTTCGTCACACCTCTGGTTTAACCTTCGAAATTCTGGAGGGCGATCCGAGGCGCCTGAAAAAGATCAAAATTCATCCGAGTGGTCAGGATGGTAGTGGAAGCAAAACGGGACCCCAATTGCCACGCAACGCTAGCGCTGAAGATGCCACATGAGGAATTTGATCGCCTGAAAATCATTTGAACGTGAGATGTACTAGATCGACAACACGGGTGCTTGGGATGATTGGTGGCGGCCCTATTACGAGCCGATTCAGTTAGAGATGAGCGGATTTGCACTGAAATTCACTGTGCTTTGGGGTTGGCGCAGGTTCTTCGTAACGGTTCTGGCGGGGATCGTAACGTCCTTGGCTGCCCCGCCCATTTACCTTTTGCCTGCGGCGCTATTCGGCTTGCCAGTGTTTATCTGGTTACTCGATGGAATTCAGGCGCAAGGCTCCTCTGTTAGAGAATGCACATCGGCAGCATTTTTGACTGGCTCGGCCTTTGGCTTTGGTTATTTTGGACCAAATCTCTACTGGGTGAGCGAAGCCTTTCTCGTCGATGCAGATGTCTTTGCCTGGATGATTCCTTTTGTGGTCATTCTGTTTCCTCTGGGCTTGGGAATTTTTTACGGTCTGGCCTGCATGCTTGCATCTGTGTTCTGGGCTCCCGGGCTTGGCCGGATTGCTGCGCTCGCTTCGAGCCTGACTGCAATGGAATGGCTTCGTGGGCACATCTTCACCGGTTTTCCTTGGGCGAACCTGGGTTATGCAGCCGGCGCACTTGAGGGTCTGGAACAACTCGCCGCCTTCTGTAGTGTGTATGGACTGACATTCCTCATTTGTTTCGTATTCTCGGCGCCAGCGGTCCTTGCTGGTGCATCCGATGAGACCACGAGTAGTAAGAACATTCGACCGCTTGGCCTGATCTGTGTTGCAGGACTCGCAATGGGCCTCTGGGCATTCGGAAACTACAGATTAAACAGCGGTGTTCTTACTTATGATCAAACTGCCCAAATCCGCATTGTTCAACCTAACATCCCCCAGCATCAGAAGTGGGATCCACGCTTTCGTGCCCGCAATTTTTCTACGCTACTGGAGCTTTCAGATTCGGCATCTTCGCCTAGGATTGATGGCGCGCGAGATGTCTCCATTCTGATATGGCCAGAAAGCGCGATCCCGTTTCTTTTGGAGGGAAACCCTGCGGCTCATGCACAAATTGCAGACCTGCTGCAACATCAATCAATCCTGATGACAGGCGCCTTGCGACGCGCGCCTGCCGTTCTTGCGGGTAAGCAGCCAAATGCGGCCGTCAATTCTGTTATGGTTCTGGATGCAGATGGTAAAACAATCGCAGCTTATGACAAATCGCATTTGGTTCCCTTTGGTGAGTATTTGCCCTTCGCGTCTCTCCTTGAACCCTTTGGATTGCGTAAAATGGTTACGCTTCCGGGGGGGATTGTGGCTGGACCTGGTGTACGAACGTTAAATTTGCCTTCCATCCCACCTGTTAGTGTTTTGATTTGTTACGAGGTCATATTTCCAGGCGCCGTGACGGGTCCGCCGGTACGGCCACAATGGCTACTCAATGTAACCAATGATGCCTGGTTCGGCCAATCCATTGGGCCGCGGCAACATTTTGCCCAGTCCCGCATGCGGGCAATCGAGGAAGGATTACCACTCATCAGGGCAGCCAACACTGGAATCTCAGCAGTGGTCGGGCCGTACGGACGAATTCTCCAAAAACTACCTATCGGCGTCCGCGGCGTTCTCGACAGCCGATTGCCGCATGCCATCCCGGCAACATTTTATGCGCGGTACGGAGACCTTACCGTGTTGTTGATCGTGCTGTTAGGACTAGGTGGTGCAATGTTGTCAAAATTCAACCAGAGGCGTCCACTTGCAAGGACTCATACAATCAGCTAAAGGCCAGATCTGCTGAATGGACGCATTAGATTCATCCCGGCCTCAATTTCAATTGTCTATGACCAGAAGGTGAGATAGTCTTGCAGATAGGACGCAAAATAGTCTTCTGTACCCTGACGGTAAGAATAAGGGCTTTAAGGTGAGGCAACCTTGAGTTGAATAATAACTGGATCGGGGGGGGGTGGTCTGAGGCTCATAAAATGGTGAAAAAGAACCCGAATCCGGTAGACGTACACGTGGGGGGCCGTGTGCGGATGCGGCGAATTCTGACTGACTTGAGTCAGGAGAAATTGGGCGAACAGTTAGGGCTGACATTTCAGCAAGTTCAAAAATACGAAAAAGGGTCGAACAGAATCAGTGCCAGTCGGCTTTGGCAAATGGCAAAAATTCTGGGCGTGCCGGTTGCATTCTTTTTCGATGATTTGCCTGAAGGCAACGAAGATGGTGCTCAACAGTTGGACTTCGAAGAGAGTGCCGGCGAAGGCGCTCTGATGGACTTCTTGAGTTCAACGGAGGGTTTCCAGTTAAATCGGGCGTTTTCACAAATAGAAGATCCAAATGTGCGGCGAAAATTAGTGGAGTTGGCAAAGGCGCTTGCTGAAGATTAACCTTTGGACGACTAATCCTTGGCCAGAGTTTCCCAATGGCGCTGAAACTCTTGACCGAACCTGCAATCCTTGCCATTAACCCCGCGGGTTGGGCCGTGTGGTCCGCTTCGCATTCTTTGCGTTGAGACAAAGCATCGCCAGAAACTGGGCGATAAGAGGAGCACGGTCATGGCATGCGATAATTTTCTGTTTACAAGTGAATCCGTTTCAGAAGGCCATCCGGACAAAATTTGTGACCGCATCTCAGATGCGGTTGTCGATACGTTTCTTGCTGCTGATCCGCTTTCGCGCGTTGCCTGTGAAACGCTGACTACAACCAACCGCATCGTGCTTGCAGGTGAAGTTCGTGGTCCGGACAGCATAACGAACGATCTGCTGGAAGACGTTGCGCGTAGGGCTGTAAAAGATATTGGCTATGAACAGGAAGGTTTCCATTGGAAAAACTCCGATATTTCCGTTTATATCCACCAGCAATCCTCTGACATTGCACAAGGTGTCGATGCATCCGGAAACAATGACGAAGGCGCTGGTGATCAGGGCATCATGTTTGGCTACGCCTGCAAAGAAACTGACGCTCTCATGCCTGCCCCGATTCATCTGTCCCACCGGATCCTTAAGGAAATGGCCGATGCGCGTCACTCTGGTGCCGTAAAGGGATTTGGGCCGGATTCGAAAAGCCAGGTGACTTTGCAATACGAGAACGGCAAACCAATCAAGGCAACGTCGGTCGTCGTTTCCACCCAACACGACGAAGGTCTCAGCCAGGACGAAGTACGTGAGCTGGTCCGGCCTTTTGTTGAAAGCGTTTTGCCCTTTGGCTGGATGTGCCCGGAAAAAGAATTTTACGTTAATCCAACCGGAAATTTTGTGATTGGTGGCCCGGACGGGGACGCCGGTTTGACTGGACGCAAGATCATTGTTGACACTTATGGCGGCGCGGCGCCTCACGGTGGCGGTGCGTTCTCCGGTAAAGACCCGACAAAGGTCGACCGCTCAGCGGCCTATGCTTGCCGCTACCTTGCAAAAAATGTTGTTGCGGCAGATATTGCGAAAAAGTGCACGATCCAGGTTGCCTACGCGATTGGCGTCTCCAAGCCCTTGTCGGTTTATGTGGATCTCGCTGGCACTGGTTCCGTGGAAGAAGCAAAGCTCGAAGGTGCATTAACCGAAGCAATGGACCTGTCACCTCGCGGGATTCGGGAACATCTCGGTTTATCGCGACCGATTTATGAGCGCAGCGCTGCTTACGGGCACTTCGGGCGGGCACCGGATGAAGATGGCGGCTTCTCCTGGGAAAAGACTGATCTTGTAGACGCGATACAGTCTGCGCTTACTTAGTATCGAGACTCGCGCCCGTATTTCTGGTCTGAAGATTGTCACGCGCTCTTAAGGCGAGACGTTTGAATGAACGAGACAAGTGCGCCTCAACGCAAACGATTGTTGTACGGGAGAACCCAGGGCCATAAGTTGCGGGAGGGTCAGCAACGGTTGCTGGAATCGCTATTGCCGGAAATCCAGGTGCGGCCCGACAATCCTCAGCTGTCAAATCCGATTGAACTGTTCAGTCATCGCCCGGAAAAGATTTTTTTAGAAGTAGGCTTTGGAGGCGGCGAGCATCTTGCACATCAGGCTTGTAAACATCCGGAATACGGCTACGTTGGCGCTGAGCCTTTCATTAATGGAATGGCCAAACTTCTCAGCCAAATTGAAAGTCAGTCGATCAACAACGTTCGCCCATATCTGGGCGACGCACGAGATATCATCGAACAACTGGGCGACGACTCGATTGCCAGCGCCTTTCTACTGTACCCCGATCCATGGTCAAAAAAGCGTCACAATAAACGGCGTTTTGTGAACCAGGATAACCTGCAACAACTTCACAGAATCCTCCAACCGCGCGGAGAATTCTTTTTTGCAAGTGACATTACCGATTATGTCCGCTGGACACTCGCCCACATACAACAACACGGCGGCTTTGAATGGACCGCAGAATCAGCAACGGATTGGCGGACCCTTCCAGTGGAGTGGCCAAGCACACGGTACGAGGCAAAAGCCTTTCGCGAAGGGCGAACCGGTCATTATCTCCGGTTCCGTAAATTGTGAAACGCAACACTTGAAGCGACGCAATAATACGTCTATATGAGGCCTACCTTTTAGGTCATTCTCATATAGCTTGAGGCTGCCATAGAGCACCAAGAGCAAGTTTATAGAGAGTGGGTTCCGCCGGAGCCCGCTTTTTTTAATGCCAAATTTGATCTAACGGCTGTGAGACGTGGGTGGTGATGACTGCGGAGAACAAACATCAAAGGCTGACTTCAGAACGTGGTCTTGCGCTGCGCGTTGCCGAGATAATTGAACCTTCGATCGAAGCTCTGGACTTCCGATTGGTCCGCGTCCGGTTAACGGGAGATTCTGGTCAAACGCTGCAAGTAATGGCCGAACGCGACGACGGCACAATGAATGTGGAAGCTTGCGAATTAATCAGCCGAACGATTTCTCCCTTGCTGGATGTGGAGGATCCGATTGCCGGCACCTACACGCTGGAGGTTTCGTCTCCGGGCATTGATCGCCCACTTGTCAGACCGATCGACTTTGAACGTTGGGCTGGCTTTGAGGTGAAGATTGAGCTGACCCAGATAATGGCCGGGCGGAAACGCTTCCGGGGCCGCCTGGAAGGCTTTGCCGAAGATGAAATCAGACTTTGGTTTGCCGAAAGCAGCACGGATGATCCGGTGGTCATCGGGCTGCCATTTGACGCCGTTGCAAGTGCCAAGCTTGTAATGACGGATGAACTCTTAAAGGCGTCGGCGACGGCGCACTAAACTGAACGAGCACAAAAATTGCCCATGGGGCAAAACTAGAGCGGAGAATCATGATGGTCGAAGCTGTCAGCGCCAACCGGTTGGAACTGCTGCAAATTGCAGATGCGGTTGCCCGGGAAAAGTCCATTGAAAAGGCACTTGTTATCGACGCGATGGAAGATGCAATTCAGCGCGCCGCCAAACTCCGTTATGGGCAAGAGAATGAAATCCGGGCCGAAATCAACCCCAGTACCGGAGATATCCGACTGCAAAGGCTTCTCACGGTTGTTGAGCATGTTGAAAATGATTCGACGGAAATCCTTCTCGCTGATGCCAAACACAAAAAGTCCGATGCCGGAATTGGAGATCTGATTGCAGAAGAGCTTCCTCCAATCGACTTCGGCCGCATTGCCGCACAAAATGCCAAGCAGGTGATCGTGCAGAAGGTCTGTGATGCTGAACGCGATCGTCAGTATGAAGAGTTCAAGGACCGTGCAGGCGAAATCATTCACGGCCTCGTAAAGCGCGTAGAGTACGGTAACATTGTTGTCGATCTTGTCCGCGCTGAAGGCGTCGTACGGCGCGATGAGGCCTTGCCGCGCGAGAGCTTTCGAAATGGTGATCGGATCCGGGCCTATATTTTTGATGTGCGGCGCGAACAACGTGGTCCACAAATTTTCTTGTCACGGACCCGGCCGGAATTCATGTCAAAACTGTTTGGCCAGGAAGTCCCCGAAATTTACGACAACATCATCGAGATCGTGTCGGTTGCCCGGGACCCGGGTTCCCGCGCCAAGATCGCGGTGCTCTCCAAGGACAGTTCAATTGACCCGGTTGGGGCTTGCGTTGGTATGCGGGGCAGCCGCGTCCAGGCGGTTGTAAACGAACTGCAAGGCGAAAAGATTGATATCATCCAATGGAATCCGGATGCTGCCACTTTCATCGTGAACGCCCTGGCACCTGCCGAGGTTGCCAAAGTCGTGCTTGACGAAGACGCCGAGCGCATTGAAGTGGTAGTCCCGGATGAACAACTCTCGCTTGCGATTGGCCGTCGCGGACAGAATGTGCGCTTGGCCTCAATGCTTACGGGGTGGGACATCGATATTCTTACTGAACAGGAAGAGTCAGAGCGCCGCCAGAAAGAGTTCCAGGAACACTCAGATATGTTCATGAAAGCTCTGGATGCAGATGAACTGATCGCTCAATTGCTGGCGTCTGAAGGCTTCACCTCACTTGAGGAAGTTGCCTATGTACCGGTGGAAGAAATCGCCGACATTGAGGATTTTGGAGAAGAGATGGCCAACGAGCTGCAGACACGTGCGCGAGAGCATCTTGAAAAGCTTCATCGCGAACTGGATAGCAAACGTAAGGAACTCGGCGTCGGGGACGCACTTGCGGAAGTTGAAGGCGTTACGATGGCCATGATGGTCAGGTTTGGCGAGAATGACGTCAAGACAGTTGAAGATCTGGCGTATTGTGCAACAGACGACCTTACAGGCTGGACAGAACGGAAAGATGGTGAATCGACCCGGTTTGACGGCATCCTGACCGGTATGGATGTCAGCGCTGCGGAAGCTGAAGCCATGATTATGCGCGCCAGGGTCATGGCCGGGATCATTTCAGAAGAAGATCTGGCCGCTAGCCAAGAGCCAGCAGAAACGAAAGAAAACGAAGCTTCTGAAGAAGAAACTCAAGAAACTCCTATGAGCGCACACGAAGCCGCTGAGACGATGTTTGAGGCACCGGCATCTTAACGCTCCAAGAGACAGGCGAATGTGTATGGTCGAAAGGATGTGCATTGTTACACGTGCGGTCAAGCCGCCGGAGGAACTTGTGCGCTTTGTCCTCTCGCCGGACGAACATGTTACTCCCGATCTGAAACGAAAGTTACCGGGACGGGGCGTTTGGGTCACCTCAGACAGAACGCTGATTGAACAGGCAACGTTGAAAGGCGGATTTGCGCGCGGCTTTAGGCAAAAAGTGCAATGCGATTCCTCGTTGCCTGATCTTGTCAGGCGATTGTTACACAAGGAAGCTCTGGATCTGATAAGTCTTTGCAACCGCGCAGGGCTCATTGTCACTGGATATGAAAAAGTGGCGGCGGCTTTACAAAAAAAGCCGGTCGTCACGATTGTGAATGCATCAGATGCAAGTGATGATGGTGTGCGAAAGCTGAATGCAAAGGCAAGACAGCCGAAAATCAGGCCAGAATCCGTCTCAATCTTCAATCGGGACGAATTGAGCTTGGCATTAGGGCAGACAAATGTGGTACATGCAGCGGTAGAAAAAGGGGATCTGGCTGATCGCTTCGTTCAGGCTACGAGACGTTACGAGAAATTCAACGGATCACCAGGCGGTCAGAACGATGAAACGGCCGCGGAACAGAACGGATTGGTATGAGCGAAACTAACGATACAGGCGACCGTTTGGGCGGCAAGACTTTAAGCTTGCGCCGAGGTGTCGAGCAGGGCCGGGTAAACCAGAACTTCAGCCATGGTCGCTCAAAGACAGTTGTTGTGGAGACGAAACGACGCCGCACTGTTTCAGCGCCGGGTGCAAAACCTGCTGCGCCGATCGAATCGAAGGTCATGCCAAAGTCGGTGACGGCACCGGCAAAACCTGCTGCAAAACAACCAGCAGAAGCGCCGAAGCATGCTGCACTCGTCAGCAACCTTTCTGCGAGCGAACAGAAAGCACGTGCAAAAGCGCTTGCGGGTGCTCGCGCACGCGAAGCGGGCGACGTGGAAGCTGCACGCAAAGAAGCTGAACGGTTCGCAGAGATTGATGCGAAACGTCGAAAAGAGCGCGAAGAAGCTGAACGGAAAGCTGCAGAAGAAAAAGCCAGGCTTGAAGCTGAAGCAGCACAAGCCGCTGCAGCCGCGTCTGCGGAACCAAAGGACAAACCCACAAAGGAAGCTCCGGTTAAATCGGCACCGGAAACTCGTAAGGAGCGCAGCAAGCGCGAAGAAAAACCTGATGCAAATGCTGCCCGCAAGGGTGGAAATGAGCGCCGGCGCGGCAAACTAACGATTTCGAATGCACTGGATGACAATGTTCGTCAGCGCTCGCTCGCGGCGATGAAACGCCGTCAGGAACGGCAAAAACAAAAGAGCCATGGCATTGGCGAAACGCGGGAAAAAATCTCCCGCGAAGTCACGATCCCTGAAGCAATCACGATTCAGGAACTTGCCAACCGCATGGCCGAACGCGGTGTCGACATCATCAAGTCTCTTATGAAGCAGGGCGAGATGCATAAGATTACCGACGTGATTGACGCCGACACAGCGGAACTGATCGTCGAAGAATTCGGACACACGTCAAAGCGTGTTTCTGAATCCGATGTTGAACTTGGCCTGATGGGCGAGGACGATGACCAAGGCGATACTGCACCGCGCGCGCCTGTTGTGACGGTGATGGGCCATGTTGACCATGGTAAGACATCGCTGCTTGATGCTTTGCGCAACGAAAACGTTGTGTCCGGCGAAGCAGGTGGGATCACACAGCACATTGGCGCCTGTCAGGTTGAAACTCCCGGCGGCATTGTAAGCTTTGTGGACACACCGGGCCATGCCGCCTTTACAGCAATGCGTGCCCGCGGCGCAAAGGTGACCGACATCGTCATCCTTGTGGTCGCGGCTGACGATGGTGTCATGCCACAGACGATTGAAGCTCTGAACCACGCGAAAGCGGCTGAAGTTCCGATGATTATCGCCATCAACAAGATGGACAAGCCTGAGTCAGACCCTACACGGGTTCGGAACGAATTGCTTCAACACGAGATTGTCGTTGAAAGCCTGGGCGGTGAAGTTCAGGAAGTGGAAGTCTCTGCGCTGAAGCACCAAGGGCTGGACACGCTTCTCGACGCAATTCTGCTGCAGGCCGAAATTCTTGAGCTTAAGGCCAACCCTGACCGCTCAGCCGACGGCGTTGTCATCGAAGCCAAGCTCGATAAAGGACGCGGGCCGGTAGCTACCGTTCTCGTTCAACGCGGCACATTGCGCCTCGGCGATATTTTTGTTGCCGGGTCTTCGTCCGGCCGTGTGCGTGCTCTTGTGAACGACAAGGGTGACAATGTGAACGAGGCGGGTCCGTCGGTGCCTGTTGAGGTTCTTGGCCTTAACTCGGCTCCAGAAGCCGGCGATCAGTTCGTTGTTGTTGAATCAGATGCACGGGCCCGCGAGATCACGGATTATCGTGAACGGAAGCGCCGGGAGATGAAGGGCGCACCCTCAGGTGCCGCGATGTCGCTTGAACAAATGATGAGCAAGCTCAAGGAAAACGACCTTTCCGAGATGCCCATTCTTGTGAAAAGTGACGTTCAGGGTTCAGGCGAAGCCATTTCTCAAGCCATTGAGAAACTGAGCACCGATGAAGTTGCCGCGCGCGTCGTCCATCAAGGCGTCGGCGGGATATCGGAATCCGATATCACACTTGCAACGGCCTCTGGCGCGATCGTTATGGGTTTCAATGTCCGAGCAAACAACCAGGCCCGCAGCGCTGCTGAACAGGCTGGCATTGAGATCCGCTATTACAACGTGATTTACGATCTGGTCGATGACGTCAAAGCAGCGCTGTCCGGAATGCTATCTCCGGAAATGCGTGAAACATTCCTGGGCAATGCCGAAATCCTCGAAGTCTTCAATATTTCAAAGGTTGGCAAGGTTGCCGGCTGCGGGGTTACCGAAGGCAATGTGGAGCGCGGCGCCAAAATCCGCCTGATCCGTGATAACATCGTGATCCATGAGGGCACATTGTCGACCCTCAAGCGCTTCAAGGACGAAGTCAAGGAAGTCAACAGCGGTCAGGAATGTGGCATGGCCTTCGAGAAATACGAGGACATCCGCGCTGGTGACGTAATCGAATGCTTCAGGGTAGAAGAAATTGCGCGGACACTTGATTAGTCCGCGCCTCTTTCCCCTAGGGGCGAATTCATCGCCGGAATTAGCCGGCGGACGCAAAGACTCGTTATGAGCAGATTTGATACAGGCAATGGCCCCAGCCAGCGGCAGCTGCGCGTGGGCGAATTGGTGCGGCATGCTCTCGCCGATTTGTTTAATCGCGGCGGGGTTTCCGAAGGCGTGCTCGAAGCCGGCATGACGGTACTCGAAGTATCCATGAGTCCTGATCTTAAAATTGCCACGATCTATGTACTGCCTTTCGCGGGAGAACGGCGCGAGGAAGCGCTTGCCGCGCTTTGGAAGCACAAGAAATTCATCCGCGGCCAGATTTCAAAGCAGCTTGCGTTGAAATACATGCCCGAACTGCGCTTCAAACTCGACACGACGCTGGATTATGCCGGCAGCATTGATCAGTTGTTGTCAGATCCGAAGGTCCGGCAGGATCTGGAAGCGGACGGCGAGTAAAAGTCTAATGGCACGCTGGAAGAAAGGCGATCCGGTTCACGGCTGGGTCATTCTCGACAAACGCCTGGAAATGACGTCTACGCAAGCGGTTGGGGCGGTTCGGCGCCTGTTCAACGCTCAGAAGGCCGGTCATGGCGGCACGCTTGATCCCTTGGCAACCGGTCTCCTTCCCATTGCACTGGGCGAAGCCACGAAGACCGTGCCATTCATCATGAATGGGAAAAAGAGTTACCGGTTTACCGTCAACTGGGGAACTGAAACCACGACCGACGACGCAGAAGGCGACGTTGTGGAGACTTCTGACGCACGGCCAAACAGAGAGCAAATAGGCGCAATCCTGCCTGAGTTTACAGGTCTGATTAGTCAGGTTCCGCCGCAATTTTCAGCTCTAAAGGTTGATGGAAACTGTGCGTATGACCTGGCCCGCGATGGCAAAACGGTTGAGCTTGAAGCGCGGGAAATCATGATCAATCAATTCGATCTTGTGGATCTGCCCGATTCGGATCATGCCGTTTTTGAAACCGTCTGCGGCAAAGGCACATATGTGCGTGCGCTGGCCCGCGACATGGGCCGGCTCCTCGGTTGTTTTGGACATGTCACCGAGTTGCGCCGTACGCAAGTGGGGCCGTTTAACGAAGATGACATGATTTTACTGGATCAATTGGATGAATTGCGCCATAAGGGCGCCGGCCAGGAGGCCATGCAACAGTATCTCCTGCCGCTTGAGACTGCGCTGGACGACATCCCGGCGCTAGCCGTGAGCGGAGAAGATGCGGCAAGGCTCAGAAATGGGCAAGCCGTAATCGTGCGGGGACGCGATGCACCTATCCTCCAAGGAACCATTTTAACAGAGCACCGGGGTAACCCTGTGGCCTTGACTGAAATGGAACAAGGGGCATTGCAGCCGAAGCGTGTGTTCAACCTAACCTGAATTGGCTTTTGCTGATTCCCTCAAATAGAACGGAGTACCCGATGTCGATTACACTTGAGCGTAAGCAAGAGCTCATCAAGGAATTTGGAACCGGAGAAGGCGACACAGGTTCGCCGGAAGTACAGGTCGCAATCCTGACGGAACGCATCAAAAACCTGACCGGACATTTCCAGGACCACAAGAAAGACAACCATTCCCGCCGCGGACTTCTCAAGATGGTCTCGCAGCGCCGTAAGCTTCTGGACTATGTCAGAAGCAAGCAGGAAGAGCGGTATCGGGATCTCATCAAGAGACTTGGCATCCGCCGCTGAGCAAAGACAATAAGACTTCTCAGACACAACAAAATGAACCCGGCTCTGGTCGGGTCATGTTCAGTCCACGTATGTAGAGTGAGCAAACCGTTCTGCACGGATGTCTGTGCATGACGTTATCCCCGGGCGGCGGCAATGGGGCCGCCTGTCCATTGTGCCCGACAGGGATGCTGCATGATGAATAATTTGAGCAGCGCAGGGCACGCAAAAGGAAATTAGAATGTTTGATGTTCAAACTGTAGAAATCGAATGGGGCGGAAGGCCGCTCAAAATTGAAACGGGCAAAGTAGCCCGCCAAGCTGATGGCGCCGTAATAGTGACATATGGCGAAACCACTGTGCTCGCCACTGCCGTAGCAGAACGTGCACCCAAGCCCGGTCTCGACTTTTTCCCGCTTACCGTGAACTATCAGGAAAAAGCTTACGCCGCCGGCAAGGTACCGGGAGGTTACTTCAAGCGCGAAGGCCGGCCATCTGAAAAAGAAACATTGGTGTGCCGTCTGATTGACCGCCCAATTCGCCCGCTCTTCGCAAAAGGCTTCAAGAATGAAACCCAGATTATTGCGACGGTTCTGTCGCACGATCTGGAAAATGACTCCGACATCGTTGCCATGGTCGCCACTTCGGCGGCCTTAACTATTTCTGGCATCCCCTTTATGGGACCGATTGGTGCGGCGCGCGTAGGTGTCATTGACGGTGAGTATGTTTTGAACCCGACAATCGACCAGATGCCAGATAGCGATCTGGACCTTGTGGTTGCCGGAACCCAGGACGCGGTTCTGATGGTTGAATCGGAAGCCAAAGAGTTGTCAGAAGACATGATGCTTGGTGCTGTAATGTACGGTCACAAGGAAATGCAGGCCGTCATGGATGCGATCATCGATTTGGCCGAGCGTTGCGCGAAAGAACCGCGCGAAGTTCCGGAAGTTGATCTTTCCGAGCTTCAGGCAAAGGTCGATGCGATTGCAGCGGACGATCTCCGCAATGCCTACAAGGAAGCCGACAAGATGACCCGTCAGGAAAAGGTTGCGGAAGCCCGCGACAAGACCTTGGCAGAATTGGCTCCAGAAGATGGTGAAAATACGCCTCAGGATGTGGGTGCATGCTTCAAGTCACTGGAAAAAAGCATCGTGCGTGGCTCGATCATCGAAACCAAGAAGCGCATTGATGGCCGTACTCTCGATCAGGTTCGACCGATCGTGTCGGAAGTGGGCATCCTTCCCCGGGCACATGGCAGTGCTCTGTTCACTCGTGGTGAAACACAGGCACTTGTTGTCGTCACGCTTGGCACAGGCGAAGACGAACAGTTCGTCGACGCGCTTGAAGGCACCTATCGCGAAAACTTCATGCTGCACTATAACTTCCCACCCTTCTCTGTTGGGGAAACGGGCCGGACCGGGTTCACCGGTCGGCGGGAAGTGGGCCATGGCAAGCTGGCCTGGCGCGCGGTGCACCCCGTGATGCCGTCCAAGAACGAGTTCCCTTACACGATCCGTATCGTCTCGGAAATCACCGAATCCAATGGCTCGTCTTCCATGGCTTCGGTTTGTGGTTCCTCTTTGGCAATGATGGACGCTGCAGTGCCTTTGGCACGTCCCGTGTCCGGCATTGCAATGGGTCTGATCAAGGAAGGAGACGACTTCGCAGTTCTCTCTGACATTCTTGGCGATGAAGACCATCTTGGCGACATGGACTTCAAGGTCGCTGGTTCCGAAGAGGGCATCACGTCCTTGCAGATGGACATCAAGATCACTGGCATCACCGAAGATATCATGAAAATCGCCCTGGATCAGGCCAAAGGCGGCCGCGATCACATTCTGGGTGAAATGGCGAAGGCTCTGACCGAAGCTCGTACCGAGATGGGCGCCTATGCACCACGGATTGAGCAGATCAAGATCCCTGTGGACAAGATCCGTGATGTGATCGGCACTGGTGGCAAGGTTATCCGGCAGATCGTCGAAGAGACTGGCGCCAAGATCAACGTCGAAGACGATGGCACGGTAAAGGTGGCTTCGAGCGATGGCGCATCCATCGAAGCAGCCCTCACATGGATCAAGTCTCTGACTTCCGAACCGGAAGTCGGTGTGATCTACACCGGCACAGTGGTCAAGGTCATGGATTTCGGCGCCTTCGTGAATTTCTTCGGTCCGAAAGACGGTCTGGTCCACATCTCCGAACTGGCTCCGCACCGGGTGGAGAAAGTGTCCGACATCGTCAATGAAGGCGACGAGGTGAAGGTCAAGCTTCTCGGCTTCGACAATCGCGGGAAGATACGCCTGTCCATGAAAATGGTTGACCAGGAAACCGGCGAAGAAATCAAGAAAGACGAAGAGGACCAGACCTCTCCTTCATATTGAGAATGGCGACCGGCGGATGAGACATCATCCGCCGGTTTTTATTGTGCGGCACAATACGATTTTTACCTTCAACTGCAGGAACAAATTCGAATAGGATGGAGCGTTTGTTGTCCCATCGATTTCAGAAAGAAAGGCATCTGCACATGAGAACGCTTCACACCCGCCGGAAATTCCTCACCAAAAGTGCAGGCGCAATGACCTTTGGTGCCGCAATCCTCAAAACCGGTAGTGCCCTCGCTGCCGCTGATTTCAAGAACGACCAGGCTCCCGGTTTCTTTCGTTTCAAGTTTGGCGCATTCGAAGTCAACATGTTGACGGATGGCATGAACACCACGCCTTTGCGGTTTTCAGCATCCAATATCCCCGAAGAAGAGCTCAAGGCGTTCCTGAAGCAACACCATATGCCGACCGATTCCCGGCAATCGCACCTGAATGTCTGCCTGATCAATACCGGCAAGCAAGTGGTTCTGGTTGATACGGGCTCCGGCGACAATTTCCGCGAAACAGCCGGCAAGCTGACCACAAGTATGGAAGCCGCTGGCTATGCAGCAGAGGACGTGGATCAGATCATTCTCACTCATGGCCATCCTGATCATATCTGGGGGATTATCGATGATTTCGCGGAGGAACCCCGGTTCCCGAATGCCAAGTATCACATTAATGCCCTGGAATGGGATTACTGGACGGCAGATGATCTTGAATCCAGGATGCCCGAGGGTCTGAAATTCTTCGCAACGGGTGCCCATCGCAACCTGAAGCCCGTCGGTGAACTCACCATACGTATCAAACCAGGCGCAGAAATTACCCCGGGCATTCACACCGTTCCGACGCCTGGACACACTCTGGGACATATGTCGGTTGTGGTTGAATCAGAGGGCGAGCAACTTCTCGTAGCCGGAGATGCAATTACACATCCTTTCATCTCCCTGGAACATCCGGAATGGCAGCCGCAAATGGATATGGACAAGAAACTGGGTGTCAAGACCCGAAAATCCCTCCTGGACATGGCTGCAAAAGACAAGATGCTGGTTGCAGCCTATCATATTCCCTTCCCTGGCGTTGGCCATATAGCAAGGATCGGGTCAGTTTATCGTTGGGTCCCCATGACCTGGCGGTGGGAATTGTGATCGCCGCACGCGCGTTGGCGCTGTTTGTATTTGCCGGCAAGCCTTGGAACAGCCGCGCTCGCTCAAGACGCCGTACCCACAGCAGGTGGGGAGACCTGGAGCCAGATAAAAGCCCGCATTACCAACATTGATACGGCCGGACTCCAGTCTGTTTTGAAGGCCGATCCGAATACGGTTCTCATAGACGTGCGCACGGTCCGGGAGGGCAATCTTACAGGCGGCACCATCCGCGCGACACGCCATTTCGTGATTCCGCGAGGCTAGCCTGGAGTTTCGAATTACGGATTCTGTTCCTGACAAATCTACTCCAATCGTCGTTTGCTGCGGAACCGACAGGCGCAGTCCTCTGGCTGCCGATACACTGCAGCGCCTCGGGTGCACGAACGTCAAAAACCATGTCGACGGATTTCCGGCCTGGAAAAAGGCTGACCTGCCGATTGAAGTTGCGGACAAGACACCTTCGTCCTTCCTGTATTCAAAGTCTCAAAAAGTCGTTGACGGGGTCTGGTCTGCGATAGGTGCAACTGCACCTTCGACTTATGAGAACTCAGGACATAACAACAACCTGTCATTCATCATCACAAATGATGGAGTCCTGATGGTGAATGCTGGCGGCAACTATCTCTTGGCGAAGTCCCTTCACGAAGAAATCAAAAAGCTTACAGACCAGCCCGTCAGATATGTTGTCCTGGAAAATGGGCAGGGACATGCAGCGCTCGGCTCAAATGACTGGAAAGAGCAAGGTGCGAAAGTCATAGCTCATGAAGATGCCGCACATAGCCCCGGCGATATGGCCTTTCATGAACGGATGCTGCCCGTGTTCGAACACACTGACACAGCCGGTTGGCTGGAAACCTGGGAAAAGTTCGCCGCTCTGAAAGCCAAATATGTCATCCTTGGCCACGGTGGACCCACCGATATGAAACCGGTCACAAAGTATACAAAAGGCTACCTTTCCTTTATGCGGGAAAGAGTAACCGAATTGCTCGACAATGGCAGCGATCTGCAGGATGCCTACAAGATCGATCAATCAACGTATGAGCACCTCAATACGTAAGAATTTCTTGCACGACAGAATGCGGGACGTATCTTCCGGTCGATGGAGTTTGAATGATTTAAACATGCATGGCGGTTTGGCCTGCAAATCCAGGAGATAAAATATGGCAAAGACCGCTATGGAAATGGTCGGTGAAGCAAAGGCTGTTGTGCCTTCCATCAGTGCAGAAAGTGCGATGTCCCTCGCGGATCAGGGAAATGTCGTGTTTCTCGATGTGCGAGATGCGCCAGAAGTCGCCAAGTTCGGAACGGTGAAAGATGCAATTCACATTTCACGCGGCATGCTGGAGTTCCGCGCCGACGAGGCGATGCCGACTCATCACAAAGGCCTAAGCAAAGACAAGACCATCGTCATATTCTGCGCCTCCGGTGGCCGTGCAGCACTGGCCGGCAAGGTACTTGTTGATCTCGGCTACCCGGACGTTCGAAACATGGGCGGGCTGGAAAGCTGGACCAATGCTGGCGGCGCCGTGGATAAGTCATAGGTCTTTGCGGCAAACCAGAGCCCTAAAGGCGTAAGAGATTTTCGGGGAACGCAGGATACGGCCAATCTTCCGCGGTCCCCGCATTCAGCTCCTCAGCCAGGGGGCGCCCTGAAAGAATGTACCCTGCACCCAGCGGTTATTGTGGACGGTAAAAGTTTCCATTCCAAATATAGCGAGGGCAAACACCAAAGCACTCGAACAGGCCGGCATCTTATACTGCGGCTGACTGGCTCAGGCTCTCCGAGGGGGGGTCCCAATCGATGTTCGGCCTGCTTCAGCATGGAAAACAAGGGAGGTTTTCCATGGCAGCAGCTGGTCAACCGAGAGCGGACTTTCTGGGCGATGACCTGCCTCGCACAGCGCGCAAGAGCGAAGAGGCGGATCAGACGCGGCAGCTTCTTGCCTTGACGGTGATCCGGGACGGGGTGTTGCGCTTCAAGGCCGGCGGCGCGGAGGCCTTGGTGACCCGCAAGGCGCCCGCAAAGACGCCGATCCTGACAGACGAACACCGCACGGCGCTGGCAGCGACTGTTGAGGCGGGGCCAAAGCCCGATATGGACGGCATCGGGCGCTGGCGGCGGGTCGATCTGGCGCAGGGGGCGCAGGAGGAACCGGGCGTCCCGGTCAGACGCCGGGACGGGACCTTCGCGCCATCGGGGTTCGCCTTGGGGGTCGCCAAGCTCTCCGCCCGCCCGCAGCACGACGCACAGCACGACGAGGCCATCGAGGCGTTCAACAAAACGTCTGCGACGTCGTCGACCACATCCGCAGCCAATGGGGCGGCAAGCCGATAGAGCTCCGGGTTCAGGACGACGCCCGGATGGGTCAGAAGAACAAACGCACGCGACGCCGGGCGCGGCGGGGGACGCGGCCCCGCGCGCCGCACGATCAGCGGACCGAAGGGGCCTATCTCTTCGGCGCCATCTGCCCTGCCAAGGGCAAGGGCGACGGGCGGGTCATGCCCTGGTGCGACACTCACCCCATGGCTGAGCCTCTCAAGCTCATCGGTCAACAGGTCGAGGCCGGGGCACACGCCCTCCTGATCCCTGATCGGGCGGGAGGGCAGACCTCACCCAAATGGGCTGTCCCCGACAACATCATCCTCGTCCCACGGCCGCCAAGGTCACCAGAGGTGAACCCGGTCGAGAACGTCTGGCCGTTCATCCGGGACACCTGGCTTTCGACCCTCGTTTTCAAGACCTGCGATGACATCGCAGATCACTGCTGCCAAGCCTGGAACACCCTCATGCATCAACCAGGGCGCGAAGGGGCCCATCGGGTGGGATCATCGAGCGATGGTATAATTCGAAAGGTCCGGTCCATGAAACCAATCGACCCAAGTGAACGCCACGTGGTGAACGTGGCTGATGGGACTTTTGAACCCTTCCTAAACTCCGATGGCAGCGACAGCAGAACCAGTGTACTGCAACTCGATCCCGGCAAGCCGCGGGCTGCGAGTTTTCATCTGTACAAGATGGAACCGGGTTCAAAGAGCGGGACGCACGAGCATCTGGGCCTTGAACAATTCTACGTCGTCGAGGGTGAGCTCATCGACAATGATGGGACCGTCTATAGGGAAGGTGATCTGGTCTGCCTTGATGAGGGCACACAGCATTCTTCTTATTCTCCGAACGGCTGCCTGCTCGTGGTGCACATTGAGGTGCCGGAACGGATGATTGACGAATAAGCTATTGCGGGATCGCGTAGGTCCCTGTGGCAAAGGCAGAAGCCTTGCTGGATTTGGCGCCAGCGATCTCGGTATTGCAGAATGCCATGCTCCGCCCCATACGCATGATGCGCGCGGTGAGGATTATGCCTTCGCCGGAAACCGGGCGCATAAAGTTCGATGTGGGATCCACAATCCCGAACGGTTTGAATTCACCCATGGCCGTGTCAGCTGCTGAGATCAGGGCCTGACCGCATATCATCTCCCCGACCCTGCACAGATCATCATTATAGGGCAACGAAAGCACTGCGTGCTCGGCGCTGATATCAATTGCTTCAAGCTTTAGCACTTGTACCCAAGGGGCAAAATGTCGCTCATGCTTGTAACCTATTCTGTGTCAGGCTGATTACCGGGGTGGGCTTGTTCAAAGGCGGGTAAGCTGCCGCAAGTTTCTTCGACCTTGAGAATTCGCGGAAACGCCGATAGGTCGGTATTGAAACGGCGCGCATTATATATCTGAGGCAAGAGACAGGCATCAGCAAGCGTTACGCCGCCGCCGGTACAATAGCCATCATCACCGATGACTTGCTCGATCGCCTGGAAACCGCTGGTCACCCAATGGCGGTACCAGACATCAACCACTTCCTGTTCGTGACTTAGCTCGTTCTTCAGATATTGCATGACGCGGAGATTGTTGAGCGGGTGAATTTCGCACGCCACCATCTGGCAAAGGGCACGCACTTGCGCACGGTCAAACGGGTAGGACGGCAGGAGCGGAGGCTCGGGATGTGTCTCTTCCAGATAGTCGAGGATCGCCAGGGACTGAAGCAGGATACCGCCGGAGTCCGTCTCCAAAGCCGGCAACAGGCCTTGAGGATTTACCGCGAGAAATCCGGGCTTCTTGTGTTCTCCCCCATCACGAACAAGATGGACATATTCATGTTGGGCATCAATGCCCTTCAGGTTCAGAACAATTCGGACCCGATACGCAGCAGAAGAGCGAAAATACCCGTATAACTTCATGTGTTTCCCTCTTTCCCTGCATCAAGTGACAGCGCTTCAAGTTTGCTCAAGATCTGATCCAGCGCTGTGCGTTCGCTCTTGCTGAGAGCCTCCGACAATCCTGCTTCAAACGCAAGGGCCCGGGGCACAAGATCGTTATAGATGGCCAATCCTTCAGGCGTGAGTTCCAGGAATGCCTCGCGCAAATCGTTTTCATTGGAGCTACGGGCGATGCAGGCTCTTTCGATCAGGCGTGCCACCGCCCGCGACACCTTCGTCTTGTGCATCCGGCTGTGCAGGCCAATGTCCTTGGCAGCCATGCGCTTATATTGTCCGAGCGTGGCAATCACCCGCCATTCGGCTATCGATATGCCGTGACGTTCCTCGTAGAGCTTCGACAAGGCACGGCTGACACCCTCCGCAACCACATTCAGGCGGTAGGGCAGGAAGCTTTCCAGCTCAATGTGCAGGTCATCGGGGTTTGGGCTCTTGACGATCATTAGTTGCGACTGTAACTAATATGAACACCTGCTTTCAAGCCAGAATGCTACTTCATGAGATGCGCGAGGATGGAGCCATGACGCTTTCCTATATGCCCGGCTTTGGCAATGACTTCGAAACTGAATCTCTGCCCGGGGCTCTGCCGCAAGGTCAGAATTCGCCGCAGAAATGCGCGTACGGCCTTTATGCCGAACAGCTTTCCGGCTCACCATTTACAGCACCGCGCGGCGAGAATGAACGGTCCTGGCTCTATCGCATCCGGCCTTCAGTAAAACATTCTGGCCGGTTTCGGGCCCGAAATGTCCCCTTGTGGAAGACGGCTCCATGTCTTGATGAACACGATCTTCCTATAGCTCAACTGCGTTGGGGACCGGTCCCGGTGCCAGATGATGAAATCAGTTTCATTGATGGTGTGCGCACGATGACCACCGCCGGTGATGTGAACACACAAGCCGGTATGTCAACCAATGTGTATTTGATCACCAGGTCCATGGCGGATCAGTATTTTTACAACGCTGATGGTGAACTGCTGTTCGTTCCTGAGCTGGGAAGAATCATCCTTTTCACTGAACTTGGCAAGATGGAGGTCAATCCAGGCGAAGTCGCAATCGTTCCGCGCGGCATGAAGTTCAAGGTGGAATTGGTTGATGGTCCTGCCCGCGGGTATCTCTGCGAAAACTATGGTGCCAAGTTCACGCTGCCTGGCCGTGGCCCGATCGGTGCGAACTGCCTCGCCAACCCAAGAGACTTCAAAACACCAGTAGCTGCATATGAGGACAAGGAAAGCGCGACGACGCTCACCGTCAAATGGTGCGGCAAGTTTTATGAAACCGGGCTTGGCCACTCGCCGTTAGACGTCGTGGCATGGCACGGCAACTATGCGCCGCTCAAATATGACCTCAGAACGTTCTCACCGGTGGGAGCCATTTTATTCGATCACCCCGATCCATCCATCTTCACCGTCATGACCGCTCCTTCTGAAACCGAGGGCACCGCGAATATCGACTTCGTCATCTTCCCGGACCGCTGGATGGTGGCTGAGCACTCGTTCCGGCCGCCCTGGTATCACATGAACATCATGTCCGAATTCATGGGTCTCATTTATGGTGTCTATGACGCCAAGCCAGAAGGCTTTGTAAAAGGCGGCATGAGCCTGCACAATTGCATGCTCCCGCACGGGCCCGATGCTGAAGCATTTGAAGGGGCAAGCAATGCCGACCTGAAACCGGTGAAGCTTGTCAACACCATGGCTTTCATGTTTGAAACACGCTTCCCTCAACACCTCACCAAATTCGCCGCCGAGCTAAAAACCCTCCAGGACAACTACATGGAGTGCTGGACTGGTTTGGAACGCAAGTTCGACGGCGCCCCATAAGGATCAATTCAGCAGATGAAGCTTGCAACATTGAAAGACGGCAGCCGGGACGGACAGCTGGTGGTCGTCTCAAAAGACCTTGAACGCTATACACCCGCCGGCGCGGTGGCCGGCACGCTGCAGAGAGCTCTTGATGAGTGGACGGAAAAGGAGCCGGGTCTTCAGGATATTTCCAAACGCCTGAACCTTGGGCAGATCAAGGGTGAGATCTTTGATCAGACCCGATGCTGCTCGCCGCTGCGCCGTTCTTATCAGTGGGCAGATGGCTCAGCCTACGTGAACCACGTGGAATTGGTTCGCAAAGCAAGAGGCGCGGAGATGCCGGAAAGTTTCTGGACGGATCCGCTCATGTATCAAGGAGGCTCGGATGCCTTCATCGGACCGTGCGATACAATCTATCTTGGAGATGAAGCTTGGGGCATTGATTTTGAGGCAGAGGTCGCAGTGATAACCGACGATGTACCCATGGGCGCAAGCGCGGATACTGCTGGTAGCCATATCAAGCTGCTGATGCTCGTTAATGACGTTTCCCTGCGCGGGCTCATTCCAGCTGAACTCGGCAAGGGCTTTGGTTTCTTCCAGGCTAAACCCTCTTCGGCCTTTTCACCTGTGGCAATTACACCGGACGAACTCGGAGATGCCTGGGATGGCGCCAAGGTCAACCTGCCTCTGCAGTCCACATTCAACGGCGAGATCTTCGGCAAGCCGGAAGCCGGCGAAGACATGACCTTCAATTTTCCGCAGTTGGTCGCCCATGCAGCCAAGACCCGCCCGCTCAGCGCCGGCAGCATAATTGGCTCGGGAACCGTCTCCAACAAGGGTGCCGATGGTTCGCTCGGGAAACCCGTAGGCGAAGGCGGTCTCGGTTATTCCTGCATCGCAGAAATCCGCATGATAGAGACAATCAACGATGGGAAGCCCTCCACTTCCTTCATGAAGTTCGGTGATCGTATCAAAATCGAAATGTTAGACAATGACCGCCAGTCGATCTTCGGAGCGATCGATCAGGACGTGCAAAAGTATGAGGGACAATAAGATATGGCCAAAGGTTTCGCCTCCACAGGAGACATGGAAGACAAGACGATCACCTTCTCGGAGATCGGCCGCGATCTCTACGCCTTTACGGCTGAAGGAGATCCCAACACCGGCGTAATCATCGGTGATGACAGCTGCATGGTGATCGACACGCAAGCCACACCTGCGATGGCCAATCTGGTCATCGAGCGCGTGCGTGGCGTTACGGACAAACCGGTCAAATACGTGGTGCTTTCTCATTATCACGCTGTGCGTGTCCTGGGTGCGTCGGCCTATGGCGCCAGTGAAATCGTTGCATCTGATGATTGCCGCGCGATGATCTGTGAACGTGGACAGGAAGACTGGGATTCTGAATATGGCCGCTTCCCGCGCCTCTTCCAGGATGCTGAATCCATCCCCGGCCTCACCTGGCCAACCATGACGTTTTCCGACAGCATGACGCTCTACCTCGGAAACCGCAGAGTCGATCTCATGTCACTGGGCCGCGCTCACACGGCCGGCGATATTGTGACCTGGGTGCCTGATGAGCGGGTCATGTTCTCCGGCGACATCGTAGAATACAAGTCGGCCTGTTATTGCGGCGATGGTCATTTCGGTGATTGGCCGGAGACCCTGGAAAACGTCGCGTCCTTCGGGGCTGAAGCCCTGATGCCAGGCCGCGGCGATGCGCTCAGCTCACCGGATACGGTTGAGGAAGCTATTGAACTCACCCAACAGTTTCTGAACGACATTTACTTCACAGTGGCACGTGAGGTTGCGCGTGGTGCAAGTCTGAAGGATTGCTTCGACAAGGCGAATGATGTGATGCGTCCGAAATATGGTGACTGGCCGATTTTCGAGCATTGCCAACCCTTCAACATCTCCCGTGCCTACGACGAAGCCCGCGGCATCGATACACCGAAGATCTGGACCGACAAACGGGATCTGGAAATGTGGGAAGCCTTGCAGGGATAACCGGTTGGTCAGGAAAAGCCGTTACGCGGCACATCTTTCCGCGTAGCAGTGTTTAACGAACGTGACCCCAACCAAAAACGCTGCCATCATTTGATGGAAGCGTTTTATTCGACCGGATAAACTGGCCCCTAGTTTGAGGTGGCTTTCTCATCCTTTTTTTCGACAGCAGAGGGAGCCGCTTCGGTCTTGTTTTCGTTGACCTTTATCCCGCGTAGCAAATTGAATGCATATTGCAATTGCTTGTCTTTTGTCTTGTCAGCAGGAACGTAAGCCGAGGAACCAGACTCTTCTTTCTTCTTGTCCTTGGCCTTTTCGTTCTTAAGGTGACCACGCAGGTTGGCTTCGCCCCTTGGCTTGGGTGCTTTACCTTTGAGCTCCTCCGGTAACTCTTGCTCAACCCGGACATCAGGCGTGATTCCCTTAGCCTGAATTGAAGTTCCCGCAGGCGTATAATAGCGGGCTGTGGTCAGGCGCATGGCTCCGAACGAACCAAGCGGAATGATCGTTTGTACCGATCCTTTACCGAAGGAACGCGTTCCGAGGATTGTGGCCCGTTGGTGATCCTGAAGAGCACCGGCAACAATCTCTGAAGCAGAAGCCGAGCCGCCATTGATCAGAACCACCACCGGCTTGCCCTTGGCAAGGTCGCCTATCTGCGCATTGAAACGCTGCGTCTCTTCGGTGTTCCGGCCCCGCGTGGAGACGATTTCACCGCGATCAAGGAAACTGTCGGAAACGGAGACCGCCTGATCGAGAAGACCACCCGGATTGTTCCTCAGATCAATAACAAAGCCTTTCAGTTTGTCCCCGATCTTTTCATCCAGTTTTGTAATCGCCTTATTCAACCCGGACCCGGTCTGTTCGTTGAACGTGGTGATACGCACATAACCGATATCGTCTTCTACATTGGACCGCACCGAACGAATCCGGATGATGTCGCGCACAATCCGGATTTCCAGAGGCTCGTTGGCTCCTTTGCGGACGATTGTCAGCACGATCGGGGTATTGACCTTGCCCCGCATCTTGTCGACGGCCTGAGAGAGGGTCAGTCCGTGAATCTGCTCGCCATCCAGATGGGTGACCAGATCGCCCGCCAGGACACCGGCTTTCGCTGCTGGCGTTTCGTCAATTGGTGCCACTATCTTGATGGCACCATTCTCCATGGTAACTTCAATGCCTAGGCCACCAAATTCACCACGCGTCTGAACCTGCATGTCGCGGAAGCGTTTCGAATTCATATAGCTGGAATGCGGGTCGAGGGATGTCAGCATTCCGCTGATCGCGGCGTCGACGAGCTTTTCGTCGTCCGGCACCTCAACGTAATCTGACCTGATCCGGTCAAACACATCGCCAAACAGGTTGAGCTGGCGATAGGTCTCGGCGGTCGAATCGCCTGATGCATCCATCGGTCCTATAATGTGCCAGCCGACCGTTGCCGCGATTGCACCGGCCGCCATATAACCGACATTTGAAAGCAGATATTTGCGCATCATGTTGCGTACCTTAAGAACTGGATCCGGCCCACCAGAGCCTTGAATCGATTGAGTTACCGTTCCTGCGAAATTCGACATACAGAACAGGGCGTTCAATCCCTGTCTCCGTACCAGCCACTCCGTCTGCAGCTCTTTCGCCCATCGCTCCGACAGGCTCTCCAGCGCGAACAAACTGGCCAGCAGCCACTGTAATATTCCCTAATCCGGCCAGCAGCAAATGATATCCTTCTCCGGCATTGATGATCAATAGCGTGCCGTAGCTCCGGAACTCATCTGCATATACCACTGTGCCATCGGCTGGTGCAGTCACCTGTGCGTGAGCGCGTGTTGCCAGTGCAACACCTTTGGCGCGTGTGCCATCGGGCATTTTGTCAAAAAAGGTGTAGAGCCGTTCGCCTTGAGCGGGGTAACTGATCTGGCCTTTCGCTGCCGAAAACCGGATGCGCGGAGTGTTCAGGATTGCAAGTCTGCGTTTTTCCTCAAGTTTTCTGCGCTCTCCTTCCTGGGGTTTCTCCCGGGCAAGCTTTGCTTCACGCAGGCGCTCTGCCTTCGCACGTTCTTTCCGTTTTTTCTCCAACGCGGCAATGAGGCCGCGCAGGGTCTTCGCCTGGCCAGCAAGTTTACGTGTCAGCTTTTTGTAATCTTCCAGTTCGTCCCTGGTTCGGGAAACCAGAGTCTGTTTCTGCGCCAGGAGCGCTTCTATTTCTTCGCGTTCCCGTTGCAATCGGGCAACATTGTCAGCAAGGCCTTTACGCTCCCGTTTGATGGACGCGCGCAATTCCACCAACCGGTTCAAATTGTGCGAAATTGCTGTTGCTTCTGTCTTCAGTTCGGGCACGATTGCGCCCAAGAGCATGGCACTGCGCAAGGCGGCTAGGGCGTCGTTTGGCTTCACAATCAAGGCTGGCGGCGGGTTCTGCTCAAGGCGCTGCAACCCTACCAGCAATTCTGCCAGGGTCTTGCGGCGGCGGCGCAACTGGTCTTTTGCGGCCTTTTCCTCAAGATCAAGCTGTGCCAGACGTTCTTCGCCGCCAGTGATCTTCGCTTCCCGGGCCTGCACACGCGCTGCCATTGAAATCAAGCGTTCTGAAAGAGCTTTGGTTTCTTTGCGAAGTGCCCTGATTTCTGCACTGAGAGACTTTTCTCGTTCTTTGGCAGCCTTTAGTTGATTCTCAAGGCCTTTCAGCTCACCGGCACCCGCCTTGAGCGCTCCTTCTTCAGCTTGCTCATCAAACTTTTGCGCGCTGGCAGACAGGCATGAGGCAACCGTCAACGCGGCGGCAAATCCGCAACACCGAAGTCCACTTTTCCAGGCTCTGACGTATCTCATGCAAGGCCTTCATACGCGATGATAGGGATGATTCACCATACATGGTAACGGTCCGGTAAATTTGTTCAGCCAACATCACGCGGACCAGCCGATGCGGCCAGATCATACGGCCAGAACAAGGTCTTCTTGTGGCAGAAGACAAAAGAGCCGCATCCAGACCATCAGGACCGCCAATCAGAAAACAAAGGTCTGCGATCCCCTGGTCGGCCTGTTTCTGGACGAATCCGGAGAAACCTTCTGAGTCCAGCGCTTCGCCGTTCCCGTTGAGACAAACCAGGACTGTGTTTGCAGCCAGCTTTGACAGCAAAGCGTCAGCTTCTTGCGACTTGCGCCCCGCCGTGTTTCCGGCTTCCGATTCGGAAACTTCAACAGGATTCAAGCCGCTTATACCGGCCTGCCGCTCCGGTTTTCCCGTGCGTTTCAGATAATAGTCACACAGGTTCTTCCCAGGCGCGCGTTTGAGGCGCCCGGCCGCAGCAACCGTGATCCGCATTTCTAGCGCACTCGATTGTGCGTCAGATCAGACAGCGATCTGTTCTTCCGGAGCGTTCGGTGACCAAAGTTTCTCCAGATTATAGAAACTGCGCACTTCGGGCCGGAACAGGTGAACCACCACATCTCCAGCGTCAAGCAACACCCAGTCGCAATGCGGCAGCCCTTCCGGTTTGGTCCCTTTGATACCGGCAGCCTTAAGGGTCCGTCTCAAGCGGTCGGAGATTGCACGGACATGCATTTGAGAGCGCCCGCTAGCAATCACCATGTGATCGGCGACAGACGTTTTCCTGGCAACATCAATGGAGGTGACTTCTTCTGCCTTTGCATCTTCAAGGCAATTGAGCACTGTCTTTAGCAGCTTTTTGGACGCTTTGCGGTTCTCCGCAGTTTTGTCCGCCCGAGCGGCCGCCTTGCGCTGGCCGCCCCGCTTTTTCGTCTCAGTCAGGGTCTGAGTTCCTTTTTCAATAATACAACCAAGCGCTTATCGCCCGGCCGCTCCACATATTGTACAGGACTTTGACATTACAAGATACATCTTGTGCTATCATAGCCCTCTCGCGACTCGGAGGGTACATCGGAACGTATGACGGTTTCAACACCAACAGTCCGGCATCGGCTATCAAGTCCGCTCTTCAATTCAAGCCTGGCACTGGCGTACACGGGTAAAGAGAAATCCAGGTTTCGCGCTCTGGAACCGGCAATTTGAAATGATCCTGGAAGTTGCCGAGAACCAGCGCCAAGCCTCCCGGAATCTTCTTGCCATCAATCATGCAAACGGCGTTATACGCAACCAGACCGGTCCCAGCGGGCCTGCCGTTCGAGATCGAACAGTCAAAATCAGGCCCCGCAATACGGCCGTCAGAGATTTCAACCCGCTCTCTCACCAGAACCGCACGGCCCTTTCTTTGTGGCATAGCTGGTCAGTATTTCATTTTCCTGAGCCTGCACGCCGGACACTAGGTAGAAGATAAAAATTGCAACCAGAGCGGAATTGCGCAGGCAAATCCGGAGGAACTTGAGCATCAGATTTCCTTTCGGTTACGTCCGGTCCTGATCTCTGTCGAACTTTCAGACCTGAGGGGCCATGGGATGAAAGACCAGGCCGGGGCGCGGAGATCAGGCAGCGTAGCGGCGTTTCTTGTATCTGTTTGTGCATGGGCATAGCGCCTCGCTGCCAAACACGCTCTGGCCTCTAGGCCAAATGACGGACGATCAAAAACGCATAAGGGTATGGTTTCGGGAATTGTCTGCCAGCGTCGCCAGAGGTGCAACTCGGCAAATGAGTCTGCCCCCATGATCCAGACAAACCGGCCTTGCGCTAGCGCCGGAGCCATGACCTCCAGAATATCAGCCGTGCAACTGGCATCTGCCTGCAATTCCAGATCGGTCACGTTCATCTTCGGATGCCTGGCCAATGCCCGGGTCTCCGCCAGGCGCTTTGCATAATCAGCTGTCGCATCCGCTGGCTTAAGCGGATTTTGCGGCGAGACGAGCCACCAGACCTTGTTCAGCTTCAGCCGTCTGATCGCGGCCTTTGCAACCGCGAGATGACCGACGTGTGGCGGGTTAAACGAACCGCCATACAGACCTATTCGCTGGCCGCAAGAGAATGAGGGATAGCGCAGCACGCCGGGTTGCTCAAACCGGGCGGGTCTGACCGTTGCCGCGTACTGCGTACTTGAAGCTGGTCAATTGTTCCAGGCCGATCGGACCACGGGCATGCATTTTCCCGGTGGCAATGCCAATTTCAGCGCCCATCCCGAACTCTCCACCGTCGGCAAACTGGGTAGAAGCATTGTGCAGGACAATTGCGCTGTCGAGTTCCCGCAAGAACCGTTCAGCTGTTTCCTCATCTCCTGTCACAATGGACTCGGTATGATTGGAACCGTAAGTTCGAATGTGGTCCATCGCAGAGTCAACACCGTCGACAATCGCCATTGAAACCACGCTGTCCAGGTACTCTGTCGACCAATCTTCTTCCGTGGCAGCTTCTACACGAGAGTCGCTGGCCTGAACGGCATCATCGCCCCTGATCCGGCAACCTGCCTCGATGAGCCCATCAATAATCGGCTTCAGGTTCTGCTTGGATCCCTTGCGATCAACCAGAATGGTTTCGGCGGCCCCACAGATTCCTGTGCGCCGCATTTTGGCGTTTACAACAATGTTCCTTGCCATTTCCGTATCGGCGGCTTTGTCCACATACACATGACAAATGCCCTCAAGATGACTGAAAACAGGAATGCGGGCTTCGGCTTCCACGCGGCCCACAAGACTCTTGCCGCCGCGCGGAACAATCAGGTCCACGGTTCCGTTCAGACCTGTCAGCATCATGCCAACTGCCGAACGGTCTGTCGTGGGGACAACTTGAATCACAGTCTCCGGAAGACCCTGCGATCGCAATCCTTCCTGCAGGCACTTCAAAATGGCGCCGCTCGAGTGATAACTGTTCGAACCTCCCCTGAGGATTGCGGCATTACCTGCTTTCATGCAAAGCGCGCCTGCATCAGCCGTCACATTCGGGCGGCTCTCATAGATGATGCCGATAACGCCGATTGGGATGCGCACCCGGGAAATCTTCAACCCGTTCGGACGATCCCACTGGCTGATCGTCTCGTCAACCGGATCCGGCAGCTCTGCTATATCATCCAGCCCCTTCGCCATGGCCTTAATGCGATCAGGCGTAAGGGTGAGACGATCAATGAAGGACGCTCTCGAATCTGAACCCTCGGCAGCTTTCAGATCCTTTGCGTTGGCATCGAGTATCGATCCCGCGTTTGCTCTGATTGACGCGGCCATTGCATTCAGGACCGCGTTCTTCGTTTCAGTATTTGCAACAGCCAAAGCCTTCGCTGCGATCCGTGCAGCTTCTCCCAGCGCAGACATTTCCGCCCGAAGATCGGTTTCCACATCATAAGCAGTGCTCATTTCTAATTCCCTTCAAAACCAGGTCATCACGGTGGATCAGCTCATCGCCTCCACGGTAGCCCAGAAGGGCTTCGATTTCAGCACTCTTTCGCCCCGCAATCTTGCGCGCTTCATCCATGTCATAGGCCACGAGTCCACGTGCGATTTCAGAACCATTTCCATTGATTATCGATACCGCGTCACCTTTTGCAAATCGTCCTTCGACACTCACGACCCCGGCTGGTAACAGGCTCCGGCCTGAGGCCAGTGCGCGGCTCGCGCCATCATCGACTTCCAACTGACCTTGCGGGTCAAGTGTTCCGGCGATCCAGCGTTTGCGGGCCGCAGCGGGTGTGGCTTTTGGCTGAAACCAGGTGCAACGTGCGCCGTCCATGATCCGCCTGATCGGATGATCCACACGCCCCATTGCAATCACCATTGCAGTGCCAGCATCCATGGCAATTCGTGCTGCCTTGACCTTTGTTTCCATCCCGCCGGAGCCCACATCCGTTATGGATTGGCCAGCCATTCCTTCGATCTCCGAAGTGATCTCGCCAACCTGTGCAATGTGTTCGGCACCCGCCTTTTCCGGCGATGCGGTATAGAGACCATCCACATCCGAAAGAACCACAAGGCAGTCAGCGGAAATCATGCTGGCAACCCGTGCTGCAAGCCGGTCATTGTCGCCATATCTGATTTCTGACGTTGCGACGGTGTCGTTTTCATTGATGACAGGGACAGCACCCCGATCCAGAAGCGCGGAGATCGTGCTTCGGGCGTTGAGATACCGCCGGCGCTCTTCTGTGTCGTTCAAAGTGAGGAGCACCTGGGCGGTAATCATGCCGTGGGCAGCGAGAGCATTCTGCCAGGCCCGGGCCAGGGCCACTTGTCCCACTGCCGCTGCCGCCTGACTTTCCTCCAGCTTCAACCTGGTTTGTTTGAATCCCAGGACGCGGCGGCCGAGCGCAATTGCGCCTGAAGAAACAATCAGAATGTCGACCCCATTTGCTTTGAGCCTGGTGGCATCTTCCGCAAGAGAATTGAGCCAGTCTTCTCTCAGCCGCCCGGACTTCATGTCCACCAGCAGGGAAGATCCGATCTTGATGATCACGCGCCTGGCGTTCTGCAACTTGAGATCACTGCTCATTGCTCAGGGCCGCCAGCCTGTCTCGGCAATCTCAGCCGCCCGCTTTTCCTCTTCAGGCGCAGCGCGGGCCTTTTCGATAATCTGAACGAGCCGCCCCATCGCTTCTGTGACACCCTTTTGGGCCACCGTGGAAATGAGCAGCGGTTCTGATCTGCATTCTTCCTTTAAGGCCTTGGCCTTTGCTGCAACTTCTTCGCCCGGCAATGCGTCGATTTTTGTAAGGGCGACCCGTTCTTCCTTCTTTTCAATTCCATGACCATAGGCTTCCAGCTCCGTCCTGATCGTGCGGTAGGACGCTGCCGGATCTTCTTCTGTTGCATCCACGAGATGTAGCAACACAGCGCAACGCTCAATATGGCCAAGGAACCGGTCGCCTATGCCCGCTCCTTCATGCGCGCCCTCAATGAGGCCTGGAATGTCTGCCAGCACAAAGGAGGAGGTCTCGACCTTCACAACACCGAGGCCAGGATTGAGTGTGGTGAACGGATAGTCTGCGATCTTCGGTTTTGCGGCCGAAACGGCAGCCAGCATCGTTGACTTGCCGGCATTGGGCAAACCCACAAGACCGACATCGGTCATCAGTTTCAACCGCAACAAGACCCGGCCCTCCTGACCTTCTTCCCCGGGATTAGCATTGTGCGGGGCCCGGTTGGTTGAGGACTTGAAACGTGTGTTGCCAAAGCCGCCATTGCCCCCTTTGGCCAACCTCACCCGTTGACCAACCTCGGTCAGATCGGCAATCAGGGTTTCATTGTCCTCTTCAAACACCTGTGTTCCCACCGGCACCTTGAGGATTACATCATCGCCTTTTGCCCCGGTGCGGTTGCGGCCCATGCCATGCATGCCGGTCTTTGCTTTGAAGTGCTGCTTGTAGCGATAGTCGATGAGCGTGTTGAGACCGTCCACGCACTCTGCCCAGACATCACCGCCATTGCCGCCGTCCCCACCGTCAGGGCCGCCGAACTCAATGTATTTTTCGCGCCGGAACGATACCGAGCCGCCGCCGCCGTCGCCGGAGCGGATATAGACACGGGCCTGATCTAAAAACTTCATGGGTGGCTTTTATCCGTTTCCAGACCAAGAGCAAGGGCCGCGCGTGCATTAAACGCGCGCGCGACGTCTCCATTTGATACCCTGATAACGCGGCCGGCTAAGCGCAAACCGGTCAACCAGGACTTCCTCATCCAGAGCACGGCTATAGGTCTTGCCGAAACCCTGATATTCGAAACCGCACTTTTCAAGCACACGTCGTGAACCGGCATTGGTAATGCGGGCACCACCTTCAAGCACATTGATATTGTCTTCTTCGAAGGCAAAATCGATGATCGCCCTGACTGCCTCCGAGGCATAACCAAAACCCCCGTACGGCTCGCCGATCCAGTACCCGATTTCCGAATGTCCACCAATCTCCAGCGGGCCATAACCGATAGTCCCGATAAAGCTGTCATCCGGGATATCCAGATGAATGCTGAAAAACATGGCTCCAGTCCCTGGTTCGGTTTTCAGGGCCAGCCATTCCCGCACATCTTTCTCTGAATAGGGATAGGGCATCGTCGCGAGGTTTTCCGCAATTGCCTTGTTGTTCGCCAGGACCGCGAGTCGTTTCACATCCTCTTGCACAGGCGCCTTCAGAACAAGACGGCCGGTGTGGATTTCATGAACAGGTGCCGAAACTGTCCGCTCGGGGACGATCTGGCTTTCGCTGCATATTGCATTCATGACGAAACTCCTCCAAGACACAAAAAACCGGGAGATGGCGTTCCATCTCCCGGCTTTTCCTTTGTTCCTTGGTTCTGCCGGTTTGATGAAACGCCAGCAGACTGGGAATTTCCTGGCTGCCGCTAACTTTCCACTGCCATCATCGGTACTACGTTGATGTATGTGCGGTTGGCGCGCGAGTGTTTAAACTCGACGGTACCGGCACAGGTGGCAAAAATGGTGTGATCTTTACCAAGGCCGGCGTTGAGGCCCGGGTGCCACTTGGTGCCGCGTTGGCGCGCAATAATGTTGCCGGCGAGTACAGTTTCACCGCCATATTTTTTGATGCCAAGACGGCGTCCTGCCGTATCGCGACCGTTGCGGGATGAACCGCCTGCTTTCTTATGTGCCATAGCTAATTCTGGCTCTCTTGAAACGTGTGGTTAGTCTTTTGCCTTATCGGCGGCTTCCTGGTCAACCTTTGCGCGGGGTTTTTTTCCGGCCATCAGTTCTTTGGCCTGTGCAATCCATTCTTCGCGCTCGATCCGGCCTTTGAAATTCAGCTTTTCGCCGACTTCCTCGATTTGTTCCGGCGTCATTTCAGCAATCTGCCTGAAAGTCGTATATCCGAGGGCTGCCAGCTTTTTGACAATCACCGGACCAACACCGCTGATCAGGGACAGGTCGTCATCTTTGCTGCTGTCACCCTTTTTGCCGCTGTCATCCGTCTTCGTGGCAGTTGGCGCTTCGTCCGGAATGGCCGCTGCGGTCATTGCTTCGGCCGGAGCATCAGGCTTTGCGTCCTCGTCCTTCCTGGACGGAGCCTTGCCATCCAGGCCGATGCCGAGAATCCTGACGCAGGTCAGAAGCTGGCGGTGGCCTTTCTTACGCCTGTAGCCCTGACGGCGCTTTTTCTTGAAAACGACAACCTTGTCGCCACGGGTCTGTTCAATGACTTCGCCGGCAACAACTGCACCGTCAACAAACGGCGTGCCGATTTTCGGCGTATCGGTCCCACCAACCATCAGCACATCGCTGAACTGAACGGCATCGCCTTTCTCGCCAGCAAGCTTTTCGATGTAAACGATTTGATCTTCGGCAACTTTATACTGTTTGCCACCAGTACGGATCACGGCGTACATGACTTAACAACGTCCTTTGCTCGTTCCGCGCCCTGCGGCGCCGCGGAATTCGCGGACTTTTGGTTAAGCGTTTAAAGCCGGGCCCCGGGCAGCGTATTGGGCGCGGGCAGCCGAATCTGGCCACCCGCACGGTCGGCGGCGATATAGACGCCCCGGGCACAAGATGTCAAGAAATAGAACGGCGTGCCTGCAAATAAATCGGCCAGCGGCGTTAATGCTATATGCCACGAATTATCGCTCAGGCTTGAATCGGCCCTGTCTGCAGGATAAACTAGGAAACCTGGCCAGCGGAAGGCACAATCAAAATGGGTTTATTTAGATCCATATGGGAATTTCTCACATTCAAACGGATGATGGGGCCCCTCGTGTTGCAGATCCTTTTTGGGTTTGTGCGGCCATTATTGCGGTGACGGCCCTCAGGATGGTCGACCAAGGCCACCCCGGCGCCTGGATTGCGCTGGCAGGCGGACTCATTGGCCTGCGCGTGCTGTTTGAAATGGTGCTCAGGATGGTGCTTGTGTTCTTCCGTATCCACAATCGTCTCACAGACATACACAATACATTGAAAAAGATGGACAGCTCTGTTAGCGAAGATACCGGCTGAGCGCACAAGCCGCGTTTTGTGAGGAGAGGTGCCGGAGTGGTTGAACGGGGCGGTCTCGAAAACCGTTGAGCGCGCAAGCGTTCCGAGGGTTCGAATCCCTCTCTCTCCGCCAGGAAGCGCAGGACATTATCGACGGCAGGATTAATGCCTATGGCAACCGCAACCTGATCTGCACCTGCCCGCCGATGTCGGAATACGCAGACGCCACCGAGTAAACGGTAGCACCGCGCGTCGAGATGCCGGAAAATCTCGACCCTCAGGGTGCCGCATGGATGAGGCGGACGATTTCATGCGCCGGGAGAAAATCGCCTCCTCATGCGCCAAGCGCATTCATCGCGGCCGCAAAAGGCGTTACCGGCATGTCATAGATGCCACCGCCCAACCGCCCGGCAGTGCCCTCGCGGTCGAGGATGCCAAGGGAGATTATCGGCCCTGCCCCATGTGCGACCGCGCCACGCGCGGTCGCGCCCAGCCGGATGTCGAGATCGCGGAAACAAGGATGTGCGCCCACCGACAGGCCCGAAATGCGTGCCGGCACATTCTCGGGCAGGTAAGTGCCTAGCGCCTTTTTCTGCCCAAGGCTGAGTTCAACCGCCATTGCCCCCAGTCCGAAGGCCTCGACCACGGCGCTGTCGCCGATGGCCCCCAGCGCGCGGGTTTCCGGCAAGTCCACATCGAACTTGCCGCGCGGCGGACTGGACGGTGTTGTGAACCACTGTCCCGGGAGGCCCGAGATCTGAATGCCGATCTCACGCCCGTTGCCGCCTGCGGCGGTGATGAAACTCGACCGTTCGATGCCTTCGGCCAGTTTCATCATGTTCTTGGTTGCGGCCATCCACAGATTGAGGAACAGCGAGGGAGAGCTGTTCAGAAATTCCAGCGCATCCTCATCTGTCAGTCCGTCTGCGGTGCGGTCGATCAGCTCCGCTGCCCGCGCTGCGCCTGCCACCGGGGTGCGGCCGTGGCAATCGCCGCCGCCCGCAAGCCCGACAACCGCCAGGGGAACCAGCGCCATACCCTCAGCCAGACCGTTTTCCAGCACGTCGAGAAAGCGGGTGTTGAGCCAGCGGATGTGATCCAGTACCGCCTGCGATCTGAGGCCAAGGCGCAGTGCCGGGCGCGACCCGCCATTAATCGGGGTAAAGATGCACTGCTGCCCGCGCCAGGCGTCATATATGGCATGCAATGGCATTGACGCGCTGACCGCCGCCGCCAGCGGCGTGACCACATCGTGATCCTGTGCCGGTTTCAGCAGGATTTCACCCGCACGGATCATCGCCTCGGCCTGATCGAAGTCGCGGGTCAGCCCTTCATATACGGCAGCCACACAGGCCGAGTTCAGAATCGGCAGGGTAATGTGATCCACCCGGGCAAAGGCAGGCCCGGCATGCAGCAGTACGTTTTCAGGCAGTCCCAGGGCCTCCGCGGCGGTGTTGAACCGGTTCCAGACCGGCTGGGCTGCTACGGCCCTGTCAAAGGCCAGTTGATCAGCGGGATGCAAGCTCATGCGGCCTTCGGCGGGATGACCCAGGTTTCCGAGAAATAAAGAAAAGCAGTGGTGGTTTTGTATCCGGCCTGCACCCGTGTCCCCAGCTTGCCGGGCAGGAACCGGCCATTAACAATGATCTGCGCTTCATGCGCCGGCACCAGCAGGGTGAACATGGTATGCTCGTGTGTGCCAACCTGATCTGGCGTCAGTTCCAGCATTCGCGGCGGTTGCAGGTGTTCCCAGACCAGTTCCACCGTCAGCCCTTCGCCCGCAATGGTCTCGGTATAGCGATGCCCCATCGGATCGCCCGAACTACGCACCGCCTGCACGCCCAGCTCAGGCAGAGTGGCGAAGGCCGGGGCAGCCGCAAAGGCAGCCAGTTTGCCGATGAAACTCTCTTTCAGAAAAGCGGTCAGGGCCGGGTTGTCGGACAGGATCACGTTGGGAGCCTCCGCCGTGCCCTCCACTTTGCCGGGGGCGCCATATAAAAGCAGCACTTGCCCCTGGCCCATGGGAGACCAAGCCACACGGAAAAACAGCGCCATGGCGCTGAAATCGCCATTTCCGTCCTTGAGCAGAATGCCCGGATTTTCACCGGTCCAATCCACCACGCCGGGAGTAACGGGTTTATCAAGCGGCATCAACTGTCCTCCTTCAGTGTGACCCAGGTTTCCGAAAAAGCCAGAAAGGCGGTCGACATGGTGCGGCCAAAGAACTGCCGGTCGGCCACCTGGCCGGGCAGTGCGGTGCCGTTGATCTTCACCTGCGCCGCTTTTGCCTCAAGAAACACCGAGTACATCTCATGCGCCCTAGTAGCCGAGTTCTCCCTGGTCACTTCCACCGGCAGCGGCGGTCCCATCTCCTGCCAGATCATCTCGACCGTGACGCCGGAGCCGCGCAGGGTTTCAGAGTAACGCGATTTCAGATCACCCGGTCGCTTCTCCACGCTGTCGCAGTCCAGCCAGGTCATCGCGTCCAGCCCCGGTTTGCCCGCAAAAGTGGGCATCCTGATAATCCAGCCATCGACGATCCAGCGCATCATACACTGATTATCGGTCATGATCAGGTTGGGCACCTCCGGCCAGCCGCGTGCCTGGTCCGGCGCACCCAGCACAATGGCCGCATGACCCCGGCCCCGGGGTGAAAGCATCACCCGGAAAAACAACGCCAGCGTGTCGTAATGCACCTGCCCCGGATCCTGTTTGAGGTAGATCCCGGGATTTTCCCCCGACCAGTCGACCCGGCCGGGGTTGTGGGGAATGCGTACACTCATGACCAACCTGCCTCGTATTCCTTCAAAGCGTTGCGGATGAACTCGCGGCGTTCTTCACCCTGCAAGTGGTCGCCGGATTTCAGGATCCCCGCTACTTTGAAACTCACCTCTTTTTGCAGCGCCCCGTCGTCGCGCCCGTCCTGCACCGGAATGCGCAACACCGTGTCACCCGCATAGGTCGGGATCACACCGCCGGGGAAATTGCCCGTCGGTTGTACCGGACGCTCGCCGTTCTGCAGCGCACGGATGGCGTTGCGGACCATGCGCCGGGCTTTGGCGACGCCGCGATCAGTAAAGGAGAGGTTTTCGCGCGCATGTACGTTGATCGACCCCTGGCTGACCCATGCGTCGTAGTCGCCCGGGTCGCGTTGGCGCATTTCGTAAGGCCGGTCCGGCCCCTGGCCGTAAAAGTCGGTCTTGCCGTATCCCACCTCGTCACGGTTGGTCATGCCGCGCGGATCGTCGTTGAAAGAGGGGTCGCGGAAATGCCGCCAGGCGATCACCATCGTGTTGGTGTCGTCGACGGGGGTTATCCAGCGGGTCAGCCCGCCGCGGCCAAAATAACGCGATTGGTCCGGGATCGGAAAATGGCCACCATTCTGGGTAAACGACGGCAGCATGTGGTCATGCACGCGCACCCAGATGAAATCGCCGTCACGCCGCACATTGGTATAGAAATCGCCAGTCTGGCTGTCGTGGAACTCGATTATCGGCATGTGGGCAAAAGCCTTGTGGAACTGCACGCGCACGGCCCTGGTATGCAGATAGACCACATGGAACGGATCCCAGGCATTTTCCATCACCTGCAGCCAGTTGCAGGGTGACCTGATCAGGTAGGGTACCAGCTCGTCGCCTTCATCATCGAAGGTGTCCATGACGGGGAAAGGCGGCATTTCCCCTTTGGGGCCCATGTAGAGAAACGCCAGGCCCTTGTATTCGATGACCGGATAGGCACCAAGGCAGGTCTTTTTCCTGACCTGAGAGGCGAGCGGTTCGCAGGGGGTTTCCAGAATGGTGCCGTCCAGCCCGTATTTCCAGCCGTGATAGGAACAGCGGATGCCGCCGTCTTCGACGAGGCCAAATTCCAGACTCATGTTACGGTGGCGGCAGTGCAGATGGGTGCAGCCCAGCTTGCCGTCCTTCTTCTCCCGGAACAGTACCAGATCCTCGCCCAGAATGCGGAGGCGGCAGGGCAGATCGCCGATCTGGTCGGTCATCGCAACCGGCATCCAGAACCGGCGCAGATATTCGCCGCAGGGGGTGCCGGGTCCGACCTCGGTCAGTTCCCGATCATGTGCCTCGCTCCAGACCGATTGCTGGTCATGGCCGCGGAAATTGCCCTCTGGGGTGGCAAAGGGATCGCTGTCAAGGGGTTGCTTGTTCATCATATCTTCCTGTTCGTCCTTGCACTTGCGTTCATCTCACGCGTCATTGTTACCGGGTCAGGCTGGGAACGGGTCCGGTACCGGCGCGGTGCCAGTCCAGACTGACTTGACCTGCAGGAATCCTTTATCGCGCCGGGGTCCAGCTCGCGCCCGTAACCGGACAGCTTGATGCCGCCGACGGGACTGGAGGGATCGACGCTGCGGTAATGGTTGATATAGACGGTACCCGCGTTGATGGCGGCGGCCACCCGCGCGCGCCTGACCGGATCGCTGGTCCAGATGCCGGCGGCTGGGCCATAATCGCTGTCATTGGCGAGGTGAATGGCCTCTGCCTCGCTGGAGAAGGTGGTGATTGCCAGCACCGGGCCGAATACTTCTTCGCGCCACAACGGCATGTCCGGTCTGATATCTGCAAAGATCGTGGGGCCGACATGGAAGCTGCTCTGCCCTGCCGCTGTTTCAAGCCCGTCCAGCAGGCAAGCCGCGCCGTCATCCTTGGCCTGCACGATCATCGCGCGTACCTTGCGCAGATGTGGTTCATTGGCCAGCGGCGCCACCTGAGTTGCCGGATCCGTCGGGTCGCCCAGTTTCAGTGTGCGCGCGCGCTCCAGCAGCCGCGCGGTGAAGGCTTCGGCAACCGGTGTCTCAAGTATCAGCCACGATCCGGCGACGCAGGTCTGACCGTTCGACAGGAAGATCCCCGAAAGTACCCCGTTCACCGCGTTTTCCAGATTAGTATCGGCAAACACGACCTGGGGAGATTTATCGCCCAGTTCCAGCGTTGCGGGCACCACTCTGGCAGCGGCGGCCCCAGCCACCTTGCGCCCGCTCCTGTCAGAACCAGTAAAAGTCACCTTGCGGGTCAGCGGATGACGGACAAGCGCCTCGCCAGCCTCGTACCCCAGCCCGGTCACCACATTCAGCACGCCCGCGGGAAGCCCTGCCTGATGCGCCAGCCGCGCAAATTCCACCGTCGAGGCCGAAGCCATCTCAGAAGGCTTCACCACGACCGTATTGCCCGCAGCCAGCGCCGGGGCCAGTTTCCAGGCCAGGATCATCAACGGTGAATTCCATGGCGTGATCGCTATCACCACCGCAGGCCGCCCTTGGACGACCTGGCCGATCTGAGTGAATTCCATGGCGTGATCGCTATCACCACCCCATAAGGCAGATGATATCCGGTGCTTTCGACGCCGAGAACGCTGTTTGCCTGCGGTTCCGGCACCAGTTTGCGGGCCTCGGCGGCAAAATAGCGGTACAATGTATGAAGACAGGCAAACTGCCCCCGCACCTCGGCTATGCGCTTGCCGTTGTCACGGATAGCGGGCTCAACCAGTTCTTCCCACCGTGCCTCCAGCACATCTGCCAGTCGGTCCAGCATGTCCGCGCGGGCATTTGCATTCGCTTCGGCCCAGGCGCCGGTGCGAAAGGCACGGTCTGCCGATTGTATTGCCTTATCTGCCTCGGTAACGCCGCAGCGGGCAATACGGCTCCAGATCTTGCCGGTTGCGGGGTCGGCGCTTTCAATCCAGGAGCCTGTCCAAGATAGCTCTTCACCGGAAATTAAAGGTGTATAGTCGCGCATTCAGGCTCCTGGAGAGGTCGAATTTTCGGGAAGGTTCTGGACCACCAGCGCCAACAATTCGCCGCGGCGCACCATGCCGCGATGGCCATGGGCCAGAACAAATCCGGTTTCGGGAAAAGTCAGAGTCAGCGACCGCCGCCCAGGCTCCAGGGGGAAATGCAGCATACCGGCCGGTCTGCCTGCTTCGACGTCTTGCCCGGCTTCGGCCTGGCGGTCGAACAATCCGCCGGAGGGGGCAAAAACGGACTGCAGCGGCGACACGATGCGAACCCGCCGCATCTGCCCCGCACCCTGAAAGGTGCCAGGCAGAATTCCCAAATGAACAAGGCAATTACGCAGGCCTGCTTCGGCCTGAACGGTGAGCACGGGATCTACCCCTCCGCCGCCGCCCAGTTCCGCGGCAATCATCGGGACACCGGCGCGGGCCGCTGCCGCGTTGAGCGACCGGTTGTCATTGTGCTCGCCCAACACCCAGTTGAGGGGCAGTCCAAAAGCGCGGGCAAGCGCTTTGTTGCTTTTGGCCAGTACCGGGTCCGGCAATTCGGTTGTCAGCGAACAGGGAGCAAAAACCGACGCCTTGCCGCCTGAATGCAGGTCTATGACCGCATCGCAGCGGGACAGCAGGACCCGCTCGACGAAATCGGCCAGCATCGCGGTCGGCCCGCCATCTGTATCGCCGGGAAAGATCCGGTTCAGGTTGGCGCCATCGAGCGATGACACGCGCGACGACGCAGCGACGGCAGGTGCGTTCAGCGCGGGCATCAGCAAGACCTGGCCATTGATCTTTTCGGAGCGAAGCAGGGTTGCCAGCCGCATGATCGCAACAGGACCCTCGAACTCATCGCCGTGAGTCCCGCCCGCAATCAGAACGGTCGGCCCGGAACCGTTCCTGAAGCTGAGAATCGGTACCGGGTGATAGCCGAGCGGGTTCGTATTGTCCGACCACCGCAGCATCACATCGCCCACGTGACAGCCTTCAGCGTCCAGATCGATGGTGGATTTCAGCCTCCCGTTCGCAGTGACGGTCATTTGAATCCTTCAGGTGGCAGTTTTGAATTCATGACTCCTTGTATCATAATTTTTCTGAAAGTGAATTGCCTAATTTGATATGATGTGTGATGTATCTGAAGGTGCCAAACTGGAGAAGACCATGGTAGTCGCTCGCGCCAAAGCAGGTATTGGGCGCATCAGACCTCATATGATTGGCGGGCAGGTTGAGGGGGTGGCGCCGGCTTCTGTGCTGCTTAACTCAAATGAAAGCGTGTTTGGGCCCAGCCCGGCGGCGCGTGATGCAGCCCGTGCGGCGGTGGCCGGGTTCGAGCGCTATCCGGAGAATCCGGACAGTGTTCTGGCTCCGGCCATCGCCGGACATTTTGGCCTGAACGCAGCGAGAATTACTACCGGACAAGGGTCTGACGACCTGCTGGCACGCATGGCGCGAGCCTATTTGGGGCCAGATACCGAACTGGTCCGCAGCGCGAACGGTTACCTCAAGGTTCCCAACTATGCCTACGCCAACGATGCCGAGGTCATTTCTGTGCCAGATGGCAGTTTCAAACCATCGGTGGATGCAATGATCGGCGCGATCACTGAACGCACGCGCATCGTCTATCTCGCAAATCCGGAAAACCCGGCAGGCACCTATCTGAATGGGGCGGAGGTTCGCCGCCTGCATGCGGCAATCCCTGACAGTGCCTTGCTGGTGATTGATTGCGCATATGAGGAATATGTGGACGCGGAGGATTATGAACCCGCCCACAAGCTGGTCGAAAACGCCGGCAATGTCGTCATGTGCCGGACGTTTTCCAAGATTTTCGGTCTGGCGGGAGCGCGGGTTGGCTGGCTCTATGGCCCTGACGATGTCATCGACTCGGTGCGACGGATCGCACTAACATTCCCGGTTGCATCTCCGTCGGTAGCCGCTGCGATTACCGCAATTGAGGATCGGGAATACACGAAATTCGTCTATGAGGTCAACCGCAAGGGGCGGAACTGGCTGACTTCGGAACTGGAGGCACTTGGCCTGAGGGTTATCCCGAGCCAGGCCAATTTCATCCTTGTGCATTTCCCTGACGCGACCCGTTCGGCCGAAGCCTGCGATAGGGCTTTGCGCCAACGCGGGATTGCGATCCGGCGCTTCGCTTCGCCGGCCTTTATGGATTATATCCGCATCACCATCGGCCACAGCCACGAGATCAAGGCTTCGCGCGATGCGATCGAAACGTTTCTGAAAGGAGAAGGCTGATGGTTGCCGGTGCGGTGGTTGCAACGGATGCCCCCAAGGTGGCGCATCCTTCTGGCGCCGAGATCATCGCGAAGATCAAGGAGACAGGCGTGCGGGAAATTGTGGCGCTACCTGACATCATGACCAGCGACGGTCTGCTCTGGCCGATTTCCGGGGATCCGGAATTCCGTCTGACGCGAATCTGCAAAGAGGACGAAGGGGTCAGCATCTGTGGCGCCATGTCCTACAATGGCACCCGCGCGGTGCTGATGATGCAGCAAACAGGGCTGATGGATTCACTCAACGCAATCCGCGCCATCGGCGTGGAGTATGAGTTACCGGTCGTCATGATCGTCGGCTTGCAGGGTAAGGAACCGCATCTGCATCCTGACAATTCAGCCTCGTATGGCGTGCGGATCATCCGCCCGGTTCTGGACGCGATGGAAATATCGCACTCCTTGATCGAAGCGCCCGAAGACATCGCTCATATCCCACAGGCGATTGACGCCGCCTATGCTGCATCGCGCCCGCATATCTTCCTGATCGGCCGCTCCCTGGAGGCAGCATGACCCTACGCCGAGATGATGCCTTGAAAGCCCTGATACCGCATGTGCGCGATGACGACATCGTGGTCGCCGTTTATCAGAGCTGTTTTGACTGGCTGGCGCTTAACCCGCGCGAACTGAACTATGTGGCGGTAGGCGCGATGGGGCAGGCGTCGTCCCACGGGCTGGGGCTGGCGCTGGCCAATCCCGGCCGCCGAGTGATCGTGCTGGACGGGGATGGCAGCCTGCTGATGAACCTCGGGTCGCTGGTCACCATCGCCAATGCGGGGGTAGCGAACCTGTATCACTTCCTGTCCGCTAACCGGGTTTACGAAGTGAACGGGTCGCATCCGCTACCGGGGGGCGAAAAGGTCGATTTCGAAGCCATGGCACGGGCCGCGGGCTATAGGGGATCGCGCAGCGTTGCGGCCCTGGACCGAATCAAGGCAGCGCTGCCCGAGATCCTGGCGGAACCGGGGCCGCAATTCACTGCGCTGGAAATCGTACCAGGTGACCCCTATCCGCGCGATTATGCCTATATCCACAGTGCCGGAGCGCGTGAAAGCTTCTGGAAAGCCCTCAATCGCCGCTGATTCCGGCGCGGGCAATTTCCAGAAAGGTTTCGCCGACAACGGAAACCGGTTTGTTCCTGGACCAGAACAGGACTGCGCGGAAACTCAGTGGCGCCGCAAAGGGCAGCGCCACGCAATCGGAAAATGTACGCAGGTAATCGGCGCTGGAACCGACTACGGACACGCCCAGCCCCCGTGCGACCAAGCGGCAGATCACATCGGTTGTGCGGGTCTCATATTGCATGCGCCGCTCGATCTGCCTGACCTTGAAGCACCGGTCGATCTCGAACCGGAACCGCGAGGAGGGCATGTAGGAGATGAAGCTCTCTCCGGCCAGATCACGGGCGTGGACAATCGTCCTTTGCGCCAGCCGGTGACCGGTGGGCACCACGCAATAGACATCGTTGTGCTTGATCACCATGCTTTCAAAGGACGGGTTTGCCGGTTCCATGGTGGTGATGCCGAAATCGTAATTCTGCGACACCATCCATTCCACGGCATCATCACTGGAGGCGATCTCCATCCGGGCCATCGCCTCGGGGCGCGCGGCAGCGAATTTGCCGATCAGATCGGGGGCGAGCTGCAAGGATACGCCAGGCGTTACCACAAGGCTCAGCCTTGCATGGCCGAACTTGCCAATGGCGACGGCGGCCTCCTTGATGTGCTCCATGCCGCTGACAGCCTGACGCACTTCCTCGACCAGCAATCGCGCCTCTTTGGTCGGAATTAGCACCCGGCCCGAGCGCTGGAACAGCGGAAAACCAACCTCGGTTTCCAGATCCGAAATCAAACGGCTGACAGCAGGTTGAGAGACCCCGAGCATTGCTGCGGCTTCAGTCACAGTGCCGGTTGAAACTACGGTTCTGAAAGCGTCAACCTGTCTGAATGTAATTTTCATGAAAGTTGTTTCGCTAACGCCTGCGGAATACGCAATAGTTTCTTGAATTATAGCAATTTCGCAAGAAAGGCGCCAATTTTTGTTGACAAGGCTATATATCGAAACGGATACTCCGGAGGTATGTTCAAGCGTGGACACTAGGGATAAGAAATGCAGGGACGTGTTTCGGCACCGCTGCCGTTTGCACTGCGCAGGCGGGAACACAAGGGATTCGACCTGGCCGGGCTTTCCAGAACCTTGTGGCAGGTCGCTCAGGCCGTTCTTGTCTTTGCCGTCATCGGCTTCCTCATTCGACGAGGGGCGCTGGCGATGGAGTACAATTGGCAGTGGTACCGTATCGAGCCGTTCTTTTACCGCGTCATCGACGGCGAAATTATCTGGGGGCCACTGACCCGCGGTTTGATCCAGACCCTCAAGCTGGCTTCGATCGCCGGGGTGGTCGCGGTTCTGATCGGTTTCGCCACCGCTTTTGCACGGCTGTCGGATTCGATTTCCGGCCGGGTCATTGCCACCACTTATCTCGAAGCGATCCGCAACACGCCGCTGCTGGTACAACTGTTCCTGTTCTATTTCGTGCTGGCGCCGATCTTTGGCGTTGACCGGTTCTGGGCCGGTGTGCTGTGCTTGGCGTTTTTCGAAGGCTCTTTTGCCGCCGAAATCATCCGGGGCGGCATTATCGGGGTCGACAAGGGCCAGTACGAGAGCGCCGACGCCATCGGGCTGAACACCGTCGATAAATATCGTTTCATCGTCATTCCGCAATCAATGCCGCTGATCCTTCCGCCGCTCACAGGGCTGATCATCTCATTGATAAAGCATTCGGCCATCGTCAGCGTCATCGCGGTCACCGAACTGACCACCGCCGGTCTGAACCTGATTGCGGATACGTTCATGGCATTCGAGGTCTGGTTCCTGGTCGCCGGCATCTATCTGGCGGTGACCGTGACGCTTTCAATCGGAGTCAGCCTTTTCGAAAGATCCCTGAACAAGGATAAACAATAAGCCCTGCAAACAGGGCACAAAACCAACTAGGAGGTAAGAAAATGAAATTCCTGAAATCAATCAAGAGCCTGGCCGTGGCAGCCGCAATTGCCATGACAAGCTTTGCCGGCTTTTCCGCTCCGGTCGCCGCGGAAACGAAAAGTGTTGTGATCGAGATCCAGAAGCGCGGCAAACTGCGGGTCGGCATGGCCACCTTCGTGCCTTGGGCGATGCGCGACAAGGAAGGCAACCTGATCGGGTTCGAGATCGACGTGGCCAACAAGGTGGCCAAGGATATGGGGGTCGAAATCGAATTCGTGCCCACCGCCTGGAGCGGCATCATTCCGGCGCTGATCGCCAAGAAATTCGATGTCATTATCGGCGGCATGTCGATCACCCCCCAACGCAACCTGACCGTCAACTTTACCATCCCCTACGCCCATTCGGGCCAGCAGATGGCGGCAAGCACCCAGCTTGCGGGCGGTTTCACTTCGCTTGACGATTATAACGATCCCGGTGTGACCATCGCCTGCCGCCGCGGCGCCACCCCCTGCAATATCGCCCGGAAACGCTTCCCCAAGGCGTCGCTCCGACGCTTTGACGACGACGCTCAGGCCTTTCAGGAAGTGGTAAACGGCAACGCGCATGCAATGATCTCTTCGGCTCCCAAACCGCGCTTCTGGTCGGAAGCGCACCCCGATAAGGTGTTCGTGGCCAATGAGGGTGAAAACCTGAGCCGCGGCGATGAGGCCTTTGCCCTTCGCAAGGGGGATGCGGATGCAATCAACTTTTTCTCCAACTGGATCCTGGTGAACACCTCGAACGGATGGTTGCGGCAGACCCATGACTACTGGTTCAAGGACCAGTCGGCCTGGAAGGATATGGTTGCGACGAAGTAGGCTCGCGCAAACTTGTTCCATGGACCGCAATTCCCCGCCACCCGCACCTTCCAGGAAGCGTCTGACGCTGCTGGATTTCCTGCTGTTCGGATCCGTCGCCGCACTGATTCTTTACGCCGGATACCGGGTCAACGACGTTTTGATCTACAACTGGGACTGGGGCCGTGTTCTGAGTTTCCTTGTGCGGTTTGACGAAGAAACCGGCAGCTGGGTCGGAAATCTTCTGCTGACGGGGTTGTTCACCACCCTGCGCCTTGCCGTCTGGGCGACGCTGTTGGCGACCGTCATCGGGATCGTCATGGGCTATTGGCGGACCTGTGATAACCTGACTTTGCGGATCATCAGCCGGTGCTATGTCGAGCTGATCCGTAACATTCCCCCGGTCGTTTTCATTTTCATCTTCTTCTTCTTCATCTCCAGCCAGATTTTTCCGGCGATGGGGCTGGACGATATCGACCCCGAAGGAATCCTAGCGGACAATCCGGTGTTCCGGTTCCTTTTCGGTGATCCTCGCCTGCTGTCCAATTTCCTCGCCGGTCTGTTGTGCTTGGCAATGTTCGAAGGGGCCTACGTGACCGAGATCGTCCGCGCCGGCATCCAGTCGGTGCCCAAGGGGCAATGGGAAGCGGCACGCGCTATCGGTCTTTCACGTACGAATGTACTGCGCGATGTGATCCTGCCGCAGGCGCTGCGCAAGATCCTGCCGCCGCTGGCAGGCCAATTCATCACCTTGATCAAGGATTCGGCGATCGTGTCGCTGATCTCGATCCAGGAGCTGACTTTCCTCGCCACCGAAGTTGCCGCCACCACGACCAAGGTTTTCGAAACCTGGATCCTTGTCGGCAGCATGTATTTCGCTCTCTGCTACAGTTTTGCGGTTCTGTTTGCCTGGCTCGAACGCCGGGCCGCCCGCAGCCGCCGATAGGATCCACAGATGCTGGACAATCCAAAAGCCAAACCGCTGATCGAGATCACTGGCATGTGCAAATGGTTCGGCGAATTCAGTGCTTTGCATGACATCAACCTTTCGGTGAGTGAAGGGGAAAAAGTTGTCGTGTGTGGACCGTCCGGATCCGGAAAATCGACGATGATCCGCTGCATCAACCAGCTCGAAGCACATCAGAAAGGTGCGATCCTGGTCGATGGCGCCGAGGTGAAGCCGGACATGCAGAACATTGAGCAGATCCGGCGTGAGGTTGGCATGGTGTTCCAAAGCTTCAACCTGTTTCCGCACATGACGATCCTCGACAACCTGATCCTCGGCCCGATGCGCAACCGGGGGGTCTCCAAGAAGGAGGCGACCGACCTGGCGATGCGCTACCTAGAGCGGGTTCACATTGCCGAGCAGGCCGAAAAATACCCGCCGCAATTGTCCGGTGGCCAGCAGCAACGGGTGGCGATTGCACGGGCCCTGTGCATGAAGCCCAAGGTAATGCTGTTCGACGAACCGACCTCGGCGCTCGACCCGGAGATGATTGCCGGAGTGCTTGACGTGATGATCGAGCTTGCCGAAGAGGGCATGACGATGATCTGCGTGACGCACGAAATGGGCTTTGCGCGCAAGGTAGCAGACCGGGTCGTATTCATGGACGAAGGGGAAATCATCGAGGTCGCCCATCCCGAGGATTTCTTCAACAATCCGCAAAGCGACCGGGCGCAACTGTTCCTCAGCCAGCTTCTCGGTCATTGATGCCGGAAAAGCCCGGGGGGACGGTACGGTTCCACCCGAAGGCAAGCCCAGATTATCCGGGCTTGGTCGACGTGGTGATGAATTCGATTGTGCCGGACCGGATTTCCTTGAAGCCATGCGGCAGTTTGGCATCAAAGCTCAATGTATCTCCGGCCGACATCTCGAAGATTTCCCCGCCGCAGCCATAGGCCGCTTCGCCCTTGATCATGTAGATGAAGACATACCCCTCGTGCTGATAACTCGGCAGAGTACCCGAGTTTTTCCGCAAGATCCGGATGCGAGAGGACTGGAAACTGCCGCTGGGCCCGCTATGTTTGCCGAGCAGCAGGTAATCATGCGTGTGATCGAGTGTCAGCCGGCGCGAAAGCAAACCCTCACCGGCCTTCACATGATGCACATCCGCTGCGTTTTCGCTGTGCGAAAACAAGGCCATCAGCGAAACCGACAAGGCGTCGGCGAGCGCTTGCAGCGTGGCCAGCGAAGGCGAAACATGACCGTTCTCTATACGTGAAATCATCGAGCCGGACAGGTTTGCCTTGGCTGCCAGCCGAGTGACGGTCAGGAACCTTTCCTGCCGCAACCGGTTCAACGTGCGCCCGACTTCCGCGTCGATCTCCGATCCGCCTGCCATGTTCTCTGCCCCTAGGTCTTGCTTTTGTTCCGGTACGCCCATTTTAGAGCGGTCCAATTTCCGGCTTCAAGAATGGCCGGCGGGAATCAACCCTCCCCTGCCTTGTAATATCCGATGACATCGTTTTCAGTTGTTGCACCGAGACCGTTGAGCAGGCGGTTGGAGTAGTTGAAATAGGCGCAGACCTGGTTGATTTCGAAGATTTCTCCATCGTCGCAGTCAGCGATTTTCAGGGCTTCAAAATCGGATCTGACCATTTTTCCCACATCGATCGTCAATTTTGCTGCATAGCGCAGGAGCGCCAGTTCCTTGCCACCGAATTCATCCTCGGGGCGATGCGCCTTCAGCGCCAGGAAAATCCGATCGGAGCGGAGTTGGTCCTTGAGCAGGTTGCGCACATTCATGAAGTGGTGCGTCAGCGAATAGGTGCAGTCATTCAATATCGAGGTGTAGCTGGCGACCACTTCGAGAAACCAGAAGGGTAATGCATTGTCTTTCGAATGCAGCACCGAGCGATAGAGCGTGACATGTCCGTTCATGGTTTCGGGGCGCACCGAATGCAACCGCATTACCGTGTCAACGGTGCCGTGCGGGGTACGGACCTTATCCAGCAATTCCTTCAACCGTCCCTCTGCCGCATCATCCCCGATCATTTCGATCCATGCGCTCATGATGTGCCGATCTCCTTGTCATTATTACAATCCTAGCAGGCAATTTACCTGCTTCGCCGGGTTTTTTTAGTAAAAAATTTTCTTCACAAGAAAATTTCTGGTGTTTATCCTTGAAAATCTTCTATTTTGCGATCGATTCCAAAACTCGGGGTTCGAGGGAAAGCCATGCTGTCATCCGATCATGAGCTACACGCTGGATGGCGGGATGCTGGCCCGGGGTTCGGCTGCGCCGATCACAGGGGTCTGATGGCCCTGACACAAGCGGTCAATGCGGCTTTGACGCAGGCGCGCGAGATCCATGTGACCTGCCCGCTGGGCACCGATTTCCGCGGCGGGCCGGCCGCGTTCCCCGAAACTACGGCCGACACAACCGTGGTGCGCTTTCCCCTGTCAGTATTCACGCTGGTGCCAACCGGGAATTTCAGCGGCAAGGTGGTACAGCAGGGCTTCCTAGTCGGCCCCGGCGCCAATTTCTACGCGCCCTATGCCTGCGGCCTCGAGGTGCCGGTAACCTTCCATTTCTCGGACAACCAGATCACCGGCGCAACCGGCCGCGAAGCGGATGTGCGGTCGGCACAGGCGCATTACGAATATGTGGGCCAGCTCTACGGGATTGAACCCTACGGGTGCATTCCTGGCATGCGGGCATTCATCCGGGGTGCCGCTACACGCAACCGGCGGCGGCGAATTTCGAACGCTGGGGCGGCAGCGCCTTTGGTAATCCGCGCTTGCTGCATTTCCACACCTGCGGCACCTATGCGCCGGGCGAAATCTCGTGGAACGTACTGGATCCGACGGTCCGCATCGACAGCACGGCAGTGTGGGGAAACGGGGTGCTGGCGCCGACGCGCCTGGCCGGCGGACAGGAGATCCTGGAGCGCTATCCCTGCCTGGCGGAGCTGTTCCGGAACCCGGCGCGCGATGTGGGGCTGGGTGCTGACGGGCAGCTCTCGGCCTGATCCGGGCGCAGGTGAGCTGGGCTCTACGCCGCGCCTTCCAGCGTGGCGCCTTCGGTTTTGACGCGGCAGGCGACTTTCTGACGGAAACGTATGGCGCCGGCATCAAGCCCCAGATTGAGATAGGGGCCCCGGCGCCCGGTCATACCGGTCTGTACCTTCTCCAGCACTTTTTTGTCCTCGGTGAAGGCCATGGTGGCGCCTTCAAACATATGCATGTCGATGCTTCTGTCGCCGGCATGCTGATTGCAGTGCTGGAACCAGAAATACAGCGAGTTTTCCTCATCTATCGGGGTGATGAAATTGTAGGAGATATTGATGAAGGTCTCCTCTGGCAAATCCCGATCCTGACCACCCGTACCTACTGGGGCATAGACCGACATGTTGATCGCTGTCGACGGGATCCGGCATTCATAATGCTGCTTGCGGTCGCAATTGGGGCCGAAGCTCAGCAGGGGCGCGTAATAGGGCGCCGGCGGCTCATCCGGGATCCAGCGGGAGATGGTGACGTGATCGTCGCTTTCTTCCAACTCTAGCGGCCGGTTGTCGGTACCCGCGCCGGCGAAGGAGGTCAGATGCACCCAGGCAACATGGCTAGGATCCAGAAGATTATCGGTGATGTAGAGATAGTTGCAGGCCATCGGCATGGCGCCCAGCGGGGTGCGTCCCCACTGGGGGTTGTCGAAATTGGGAATATCGATGATGGCACCGGCGTCTGCCCCGGCAGCATCGCCCATCCAGATCCACAGGAAACCCCAGCGGTCTTCGATCGGGTAGGAGCGCACCGTGGCGCGTTTGGGGATGGACTCCGGCTGGGTGGGGGCTGCCACGCAGGCGCCGGTGCAATCGAAGGTCAGCCCGTGATAGCCGCAGACCACGGTGCTGCCGTGCAATTGTCCGCATGACAGCGGCAGCTTGCGGTGCGGGCAAGCATCCTCAAGCGCGATGGGCTCGTCCCGTTCGCCTCGGAAAATCACGATATCTTCGCCCAGCAGCCTTGCAGCCGTCAGGTTGCGGCCGAAATCCGAGCTGCGTCCGGCGACATACCAGCAATTACGGATGAAGCTGCCGCCGCCGATCAGATCGTTTTGCATTCAAACCTCCGAGACCAGGGCATTCGCGGCTATCTCGCGAAATGCACACAATTGACCGTCAGTTGAAAAATTTCTTATCAAGAAATTTCTTGACTGGCAAGACATACTGCAATCCGGACAGAGACGGTTGGTCGGGCGTGCAAACCGGGTTGGGCATTTTGTAAAAAGCGCTGCCCGGGGCTCAGTTCTCGGCCTTGGAGAGCACGGTGACGAAGGTCACCTTGTGAGTCTTCAATTGCAGCGGCCCATGCGTGGCGCCGGAAGCGAAGGACAAGCTGTCGCCCGGTCCCATCTCGAAAGAGGCATCGCCGCAGCGATAAACCATCCCGCCCTCGATCACATGAATGAACTCGATGCCGCGATGCTGGTAGAGCGGACGGTTGCCCAGCGGCTGCTCCAGTGTTACGGTGAAGCTCTCGAAGCTGACGTGATTGGCCTCGGCCTTGCCGATCAGCTTGTAGCTGTATCCGAAGGCGCTGCCCTGGCGTTGCATCTGCACCCCTTCGCCAGCCGGCACGAAAGACACGTCGGTTTTTTCGACGGTGCCGGCAAAGAAGTTGATCAGCGGCACGCCGATGGCCTCGGCCAGTGCCCCGAGCGTGGTTAGCGAGGCCGAAACCTGGCCCCTTTCAATCTTGGAGATCATCGCCGTTGAGACCGAAGACCGCTTCGACAGCTCCGCCAATGTCAGCCCTGCCAGCCTCCTGTCCGCCTTCACCGCCGCTCCGACAACCGCGTTAAGCAAGGGACGATCAACCGAGATCTCGTCGAAATCTGTCATGCGCTCACAATAGTTTGCTTTTGCATCAATCGGAAGAGCCCGGGTTCACAAAGCGATTGAGCGCAAGATAACGTAATTTCAATGGGTTGCATAAATTTCTTCGCTTGATCAGCACCAAGATATTTCTTGACTAAAATAACCAAAAGCAAATAATATTACCATTGTGCAAAGATACTCCATCCTTTCCCTGGCCCGAAACGCACTTGCGGGCCACAAGAACTGGCAGCGGGCATGGCGAAGCCCTCCGCTGAAGCCGTCCTATGACGTCATCGTTATCGGGGCAGGCGGTCACGGTCTGGCCACGGCCTACTACCTGGCCAGGGAATTCGGCATCACGAACGTGGCGGTGCTTGAACGTGGCTGGCTGGGGGGCGGCAACATTGCCCGCAATACCGTTACCATCCGCTCCAACTACATGCGCGATGAATCCATCCCGTTCTATGTGAAGTCAGTCGCCATGTATGAGGCCCTGACCAAGGAGTTGAACTTCAACATGATGCATTCGAAACGCACCATGGTGGATGTGGTGCAGACCTATCCCAGGATGCGCGAGCTGCGCCGGCGCCAGCTGACGATGGATATCTACGGATCGACCTATGAGCGGATTTCGACCGAAGAACTGCGCCGCCGCATTCCCGCCTTGACCGGGGGCGGACCGGATGCACGCCTGCCGTTGATCGGCGGGATGGTGCATACCGATGCCGGGGTGAATCGTCATGACGCGGTGGCCTGGGGCTACGCTCGCGGCGCCGATGCGCTGGGGGTCAGGATTCACCAGCAGACCGCGGTGGAATCCCTTGTCCGCGGTGCGGATGGCGCGATTGGGGGGGTCAGGACCAACCGCGGCATCGTGCGCGCAAAAAAGGTCGCAGTGGCGGTCTCCGGACACACGACGACGCTTACGGAAACGGCGGGTCTGAAACTGCCGCTACGCACGATGAACCTGACCGCTTTTGTCTCCGAGCCCGTCAGGCCGCTAGTCGATGTGATCGTCAACTGCCCGGACAGCGGTTTCTATTTCAGTCAGTCGGACAAGGGCGAAATGGTGATCGGCGGCGCGCCCGATATGGGACAGAGCTTCCGGCGCGATATCAAGCAGCACGTGTTCGAGGATACGGTGACGGCGATGCTGTCCCTGTTCCCGTCTTTCAGGAAGCTGAAGCTGATGAGGCAATGGGGCGGGCACCTAGATATCGCGCATGATGCCTCCCCCATCATGTCAAAGACAGATGTCGAGGGGCTGTTCGTCACCGCAGGCTGGTGGGGTGGCTACAAGGCGATCCCCGCCGGCGGCCTGACGCTGGCACATTTGATCGCCAAGGGACAGCCACACGAATTGATGGCGCCCTTCACCCTCGACCGGTTCCGGCACCTGGATTTTGTGATGGAATCCGGGACCACGACGGCACGCTGAGACAGGGGACGGGTTCATGCTGAAAATTCCCTGCCCATTCTGCGGCGAACGCAATGAAAGCGAATTCATCCATGGCGGTCCGGTAGGCGGCGACCGCCCCGATCCGAATGCAACAAGTGACGGCGAATGGGTCGATTATCTGACAATCGTGCCGAACCCTTTGGGGCCGGTGCAGGAAAGATGGTGGCACGCATGCGGCTGTGGGGAATGGTTCGAGATCTGGCGCGATACCCGTACTCATGACATCGTGAAGGGCCCCGATGGCGTGTAACAGGCGTTTGGCGTCCGGCGGGCGCATCAACCGCAACCGAACAGTCCGGTTTCGGTTCAACGGCAAATCCTATGCAGGCTACAAAGGGGACACGCTGGCCTCGGCGCTGATTGCAAACGGGGTATCGGTCACGGCGCGCAGTTTCAAGTATCACCGCCCGCGCGGCATTATCGGGCACGGGGTTGAAGAGCCGGCCACGCTGGTGGAGCTTGACGGGGCCGACGCCTCCGGCAACAACCCGGTCACAACGGTCCAGATCCGCGAAGGATTGGGTGCGCGGTCCGTGAATTGCTGGCCATCTCCGGAGTTCGATCTCAACGGCATCAACCAGCTGTTTGCCGGGCTCATCCCTGCCGGGTTCTACTACAAGACCTTCAAATGGCCCAACTGGCACCTGTTCGAACCGTCGATCCGCAAGGCTGTGGGATTGGCCGCGGCGCCGGCGGAACCACCCGCATCGGGTCATTTTGAAGCACGGCACGCCCATGCCGATGTTCTGATTGCCGGCTCCGGTCCTGCCGGGCTGACAGCGGCCCTGGCAGCCGGGCGTTCGGGTGCGCGGGTGTTTCTTGCCGACGAGGGGTCCGAGGCCGGCGGCAGCCTGCTGAACCGCAACCTGACCGTGGGCGGCGAACCGGCCCTGCAATGGGCGGCAGCGACCGTGGCGGAGTTGCGGGACATGGACAATGTCACCCATCTGCAGAATGCCACCGTCTGGGCCTATCGCGAGCACAACCTGATGATCGTGAATGAAAGGGTGCCGGAAAACCCGTCGGTCATCGAACGCAGCTGGCGGGTGCGGGCCAGGCAGGTGATCTGCGCGACGGGCGCCATTGAGCGGGCACTGGTTTTTGGCAATAACGACCGGCCAGGCGTGATGATGGCCTCTTCGGTACAGGCCTATGTCAACCGCTACGCGGTACTGCCGGGGGCAAGGGCGGTGTTCTTCACCAACAACAACAGCGCCTATGCTGCCGCGGCGGACCTGCAATCGGCTGGCGCAGAGATTGCGGCCATCATCGACAGCCGCAAATCGGTACCGCGGGAGGCCCTGGCCCAGGTTACCGGGATAGACGTTCTCGAAGGTCATGTTGTGACCACCGTAAACGGTCACAAACGGGTGCGTTCGGTGGTGGTGGCTCCGAAACCAGGCGGGGCGTCCAGAACGATAGCCTGTGACCTGGTGGCCCAGTCGGGCGGCTGGAACCCGGCGGTCCATCTGTTTTCCCAGTCACGCGGAACGCTGAAATTTGACGAGGCCGCTGCCTGTTTCGTGCCGGATGCCGAGGCGCAGCAAACCCTGAGCGCCGGGGCCGCAGATGGGAAGCTGACCTTGCAGGAAGCGTTGAACAGCGGCGCAGCGGCAGGACAGGCGGCGGCACGGCGCTCAGGGTTTGAAGCGGCGCCGGCCGAGGCGCGGGCGGGAGATGACCTGACTTATGTCATCGAGCCGCTCTGGCGGGTGGAAACGCCGGGCTCCAGGGGCATGGCGTTCCTGGACATCCTGAATGACGTTTCGGTCGATGATGTACATTTGGCCTTGCGCGAAGGCTATGACAACATCGAGCATGTCAAACGTCATACCACCGGCGGGATGGGCATCGACCAGGGCAAGACCGGCAACATAAATATCATCGGCACCGTGGCCTTGCAGAAGGGCCTGCCGCTTCAGGAGGTGGGGACAACCACTTTCCGCTCACCTTACACGCCGGTCTCCTTTGGCGCGATCGGGGGCATTCGCGAAGAAACGGTTCTGTTCCCCTACCGGCATACGCCGGTCACCGAATGGAACCATGCCAGGGGCGCCTTCATGTATGAGGCGGGGGCGCGCTGGCGCCGGCCGGGCTATTTCCCGCAGGAGGGCGAGAGCTTCCAAGAGACCGTCAACCGCGAATGCCGTGCCGTGCGCGAACGGGTCGGGGTCTATGATGGCTCGCCGCTCGGCACCTTCGAACTGAAGGGCAGAGATGCCGGAAAATTCCTCGACTTCCTCTATACAAACGTGATGTCGACCCTGAAACCGGGGGATGGCCGCTATGGCCTGATGCTGTCCGATGACGGCCTGATCCTGGATGACGGCGTGACCTTCCGCCTGGACGACCACCGCTGGCTGATGTCGACCTCGACCGGCCATGCAGATGCGGTCAACCAGCATATGGAAAAGCTCCTGCAGACCGAGTTCCCCAATTGGCAGGCAATGATCACGACGATCACCAGCCAGTGGAACAACGCCACGATATGCGGCCCGAATGCGCGCGAGGTGATGCTGGCGCTTGGTACCGATATCGATCTCTCGCCCGAGGCGTTCGCCTTCATGTCCTTCCGCGAGGGCGCGGTCGCAGAGCTGCCCGCCTGCGTTGTGCGGGTCAGTTTCACCGGTGAGCTGTCCTATGAGGTCAATGTCGCGCCCCGGCATATGCGGGAACTGTGGGACAAGGTCATGGAGGCCGGCAAACCCTTTGGCATCGAGCCGGTTGGCTCGGAGGCCAGCCATGTTCTGCGAGTGGAAAAGGGGTTCCTGTCGATTGGCCACGAGGTGGACGGCACCGTTGACGCCCATGACCTGGGCATGGGCTGGGTGATGTCCAGGAAAAAGGCCGATTATCTGGGCAAACGCTCGGTGGAACTGCGCCGGGCACGCGGCGGCACGCGGCGCGAACTGGTCGGCATCCTGCCGCAGGATCCCGACCGCCAGATCCCCGAAGGCGCCCCATTGACTCCGGGCGGTCGCAAGGAGGCCACGGAGGGCCTGACGACGGCCTGTGTCTGGAGCGTGGTCAATACCCGCTGGGTCGGGCTGGCGCTGCTGGAAAACGGCCATGCGCGGCATGGGGAAACCGCCCATGTGCGGCTCGGGGACGAGGCGGTGACGGTGACGGTGACCGCCCCGGTCTTTCATGACCCGGGCGGAAAATTGCCGAGGTCCTGATATGAGTTACGATGTGAATATCAGGCGCCACGGGCCGTGGGCGCTGTTTGATCTGAAGGGCGCAGCCGGCAAGGTCTGGGAATGGGCCGGTGATACGCTGCCCACGCAGCCGGGGCGGCCCAACAGCCGAACCGTGAAGGGCGGTTTCGAACTTTTTTTTATCGGGCGCGATCACTGGATTCTGCGGGCCCCGATCGAAAAGGAAGCAGTGTTGAACGAAGCGCTGAAACCGGAAAACTGCCCGCCCGATATCAGTATCGTCCGGGTTTCCGATACGCTGACCTTTTTCTCGGTTACAGGCCCCCAGATGGCGGACGTGATGGCGATTGCCACGCCGCTCGACCTGCATCCACGGCAATTTGCCGACGATACCGTGACTTATACCGAAGCCTTCGGCCTCAAGGCCCTGATCCAGCGCTGCGATGGCGGGTTCGAATTCGCCGTCGAGCGGAGCTTTGGCGACATGGTCGCGGACTGCCTGGCCCGCGCAAGCGCGGCGCCAGAGCCTCGCGGCGCGGCTTGAATCGGGCGGATCGGAGGCCGAACCGGTCATCACCACTTTCATGGCGTCTCCGTGTCCGCGACATGACGGTCACTTGATGTTAGTCTAACGGCAATTCGCCTCCTCCAACGGGACAAACCGCATTTATGGCCAGTGCTGACAAACTCTCTCTCCAACAGCTGGAATCGTTCCTCTGGGAAACAGCCGGCATTCTCCATGGAAACATGGATGCCTCGGAGTTCAAGGATTACATCTTCGGCATGCTCTTTCTCAAACGGGCTGTCGGATGCTTTTGAGGAAGCTCAGGAGGGTGTGGTCGAGCATTATCTCGGGAGCGGCAAAACGCAGAGAGTTGGTTGCGTGACTCATTTGATCCGCCATTTTTCTTCTGCCCTATGCAAAATCACAAATATGCGATACAGGTTCGGCACACGTGATACATTTGATTTGTGCTACCTTTGCGGCCTCCAATCTTTTTGGCCTGGATATCCCCTGACAATGTGATCGTTAGAATCATCGCATTTCCACGCGGTGTGGATTGCGGATACGAGGCTTTAATTGGAGAACATGTAATGCCTGTAGGAACAGTAAAATTTTTTAACACCACCAAGGGCTATGGATTTATCGAACCTGAAGATGGGTCCAAAGACGCTTTTGTCCATATCTCAGCCGTTGAACGCGCTGGTCTCAGCACACTGAACGAAGGCCAGAAAGTGTCTTTCGAGCTGGAAGTTGGCCGGAATGGAAAATCGTCGGCCGAAAACCTGTCGGTTGTTGGGTAAACCCTTGAATCGATAGTTGTGTACGTAATGGAGCTATCTGTTTTCACCCTTTAACGATTGGCGAATTTTGCCCAGATCGCATCATTACCAAGAGACGAAAGCAGCTCCTCGTGGGCTGCTTTTTCTTTTTCTGTCAACCTTGAAGGCAACGGTGTAGTTCGCGGAGAAGCAAGCGTTTTTTGCTGATCGATCTGTTTTTCGGGCGTTTTCAGATCCTGGGTTATCTCCAGGTTCTTTTGGCGGCCACCGGTCAACTCCAGGTAAACCGCGGCGAGCAGCTCGGCATCCAGCAATGCGCCGTGTTTTGTCCGGATTGAATTGTCGATACTGTATCTGCGGCACAGGGCATCCAGACTGTTTGGGCCCATTGGATGCTTTTTACGGGCCATTGCCAACGTATCGAGCACCTGTTCATCCGGAATTGCCGGCCGATCGATCCAATTGAGTTCTGCATTGATGAACGCCATATCAAACGATGCGTTATGTATGACCAGCACACCATCTGCGACAAACTCACAAAACTCGGTCGCTATGTCGTTGAATACAGGATATTTTCTCAAAAACTCTTCGGACAAACCATGCACGTTGAACGCTTCTGCCGGCATATCACGCTCAGGATTTATATATTGGTGATAGACCTCGCCGGTAGGAACCTGATTGATCAGTTCGACAGCACCAATCTCGACAATCCGGTCGCCCTCATGTGGGTTAAGGCCGGTGGTTTCAGTATCCAGCACAATTTCCCGCATGATTCAGGCCTTTGATGGTTTTGAGCGAATCTCGGCAATTATATTGCGCACTTGGTCGTTAGCCGCTTCAAGACCTTTGGAGCTGTCCACAATGTAATCGGCTTTTTCCTGTTTTATCCGGTCAGGAACCTGTTTTATCAGAATTTGTTTGAATTTTTCCTCGGTCATTCTAGATCTTTCCAGTGCTCTCTTTCTCTGCACGTCGGTGGGAGCGCTAACCACTACGATAATATCAACCAGATCGGCCCCGTCCGTTTCAAACAGAAGGGGGATGTCGAGAACTGCGATTGGTTCACAATTTTCCTTGGCGGTGGCGAGAAATTTCTGCCGGGCATCTTGCACGAGAGGATGGACAGCAGCTTCAAGCCGCTTGAGTGCGGACTTATCATCTAGGACCAGTTTTGCCAGAGCATTCCGATCTACCTTGTTCTTCGAAATCGCATCTGGAAAGAGTTCACCCACAAGCGGGACAGCCGCGCCACCAGGTGCATATAGAGAATGAACGGTTTCATCGGCATCGAAAACAGGTACCCCGTTTTCCCGGAACATTCGGGCTGTTTCGGACTTGCCCATGGCGATTGAGCCTGTGAGACCAACTGTAAACACGTTTTCGCTTTCGTAGACTGAGACGAGTTAGTGACTTTAGGTTGCCGGCTGAATCACTCCAGCCCCGGATTGCGCTGCCTGAGATAGCCGAGTAGGGGCAACATCGGCAAACCCAATATGGAGAAATAGTCGCCCTCGATTTTTTCGAACAGGTTTACACCCAGCGTTTCGAGTTTATAGCCGCCGACAGTTTCTCTCACACTATTTCCGGTTGTTGCGAGGTAGGTGCCAATAAATTCATTGCTGAATGATCTCATGGTAAGCCGGACTGTGTCCTCGCAAGACCAAAGAATAGCATCATCAACCGTGACTGCGACGGTAGATATGAGCTCGTGCGTCTTACCGCGCATTTCGATGAGTTGATCCCGGGCTTGGTCGACTGAAACCGGTTTGCTGCCAATGTTACCGTCATGAAGCAGAATCTGGTCGGCCCCGATCGTCAGTATCCCCGGGTTCTGTTCAGAAACATATTTGGCTTTGGTCTGTGCCAGAAGCTGGGCCAGATCAGCCGGCGTCAACTGGGAATTATTTTGAGTGAAGGTGGTCTTGATCGCATCCTCGTCGATATTCGCAGGTTTGATGTCAATTTTCAGCCCTGCATTTTCGAGCAGTGTTTTTCGGATTTTACTCCCCGATGCGAGAATGATGGGTTCGTGCTGAATCATGATGCTGCCTGACGGTCTTCCTGGCGCTGATGGTAAATATTGAGAATGGCGGCCGCTGTTTCTTCAATTGATCGTCGTGTCACATCAATGATCGGCCATTGATGACGGTTACAGAGTTTTCGGGCGAACGCAATTTCTTCGGTAATGGTGGATTTATCCACATAAGATGTTTCGCGTTCTTCGTTGAGAGTGATAAGACGGTTTTTTCGGATTTGAGAGATGCGTTCTGGTGTTGCAACCAACCCGACAACGACCGGGGTCTTTAAGGTCTCCAAGTGTTTCGACAGGGGGATTTGTGGAACCAACGGCACGTTCGCGGTTTTGATACCTCTATTGGCGAGATAGATACTGGTTGGAGTTTTAGATGTTCGGCTGATACCGATCAGAACCACGTCCGCATTTTCAAGATCTTCGGTATGTTGGCCATCATCGTGGATGATGGTGAAATTCATGGCCTCGATCCGACGGAAGTACTCTGCGTTCATTTTATGTTGAGCGCCGGTTTTGGGACGCGACTCGGCATTCAGATAGGATGCCAAGCTGGTTATAATGGGATCGAGAATTGAGATCGCGGGAACATCCAGAGCAAGACAACTCTCTTCCAACTGTCTGCGTAACTCGGGATTGACGATTGTAAAGAGAACGATCCCAGGATTGGCTTCGATGTTGCGCAGAACACGTTGTTGTTGCCGCTGTGAGCGTACCAGCGCATAAACGTGTTCAATCGGTTGAAAATCGGAATAATGTGAGGTTGCAGCGCGCGCGACGGTGTTGAGAGTTTCGCCCGTTGCATCAGATACGAGATGCAAATGAAAAAATTTTTTTTTCCCGCTATTCATCGGTGACAGCTGACGTCCTGTTGAAAGTTTTTTGATAAGTTTGTCCGGCACAGCGATATTCCGGCCTAGAGGAAAGCATCTGAAAGTTATTCAGAGTTGATTTGGTATGGACTGAGTTTGGCATATGAGCGGTACGAGCGGTGGAGAGCCAGTGGAATATCTATTGGTTGGATTTGATAAAGTTGGAATCTGAAGTTCAAATCTTTGTTTTTAAATCTGAATTTTGATCACTATTGATCAGAATATGTGGTTCCGCTGATATGGCAGCAAAATTGAATCCTGTCTATAAACAATGGGTAACCTTTAATCCACATGATCCACGGCCCAACAACAACAATAGTTATAGATTTTTATATGTTTGAAAAGTTGAATGCTGATCGAACTCTCTGCACAGGAACACCAAGGACATGACGAAACGTTTGATTGGAACTCTCCTGAATCAGCAGTCTGACAGGAGACCCGCTTGGATGATGCGACAGGCCGGACGCTATCTGCCCGAGTATAAACAAACGAGACAGAAGGCAGGTTCATTCCTTGATCTGTGTTATTCGCCAGCTCTGGCGGAGGAGGTGATGCTTCAACCCTTGAGGCGGTTTGATTTTGATGCAGCGATTTTATTTGCAGACATATTATTGATTCCGCACGGGCTTGGACAAGACGTTTCGTTTCGTGAAGGAGAAGGGCCCGTTCTGGACCCGGTTAGAGACGATCAAACATGTGCAAAATTATCTCTGACAGGGGTTCGGGATCATCTGTCGCCGGTTTTCGAAACGATCGACAGATCATCCTCAAGCTTGCCCGCAGATGTGACTTTGATTGGCTTCTGCGGTGCGCCCTGGACGGTGGCGACCTATATGATCGAAGGGGGTACATCTAGGGACAGGAAAATTGCAAGAGTTGCGGCTTGGGATGCGATTGATGATCCAGATCATTGGTTCCATCGGTTGATGGATCTGCTGGTTGAGAGTTCCAGTGATTATCTAATTCATCAAGTGAAGGCGGGTGCGGAGGTTTTACAGATTTTTGAAACCTGGGCGGCAGATTTGCCGGCTCGTCTGTTTGAAGAATTTTGCATTAAGCCGATTGCGCGTATTGTTGAGGGTGTCCGGCAGGTGTACCCGGATATTCCGATAATCGGATTTCCCCGTGGCGGCAGTCAGTTCGTCAAAGAATTTTGTCAGGTGGTGCGTCCCGACGGGTTGGGATGTGATTGGGGAATGGACCTGGAGTTGATTGATTCGCTGATGGGCAAACAGCAGGTACTGCAAGGGAACCTTGATCCTTTGTGTTTGCTTCGTGGTGGAGTTACTCTGGAGAAGGAAGTTCGTAACGTTGTTCAGCGATCACAGCTTGGCCGTCACATTTTCAATCTTGGTCATGGGATCCTTCCTGAAACGCCCATTGAACATGTTGAACTGATGTTGAATACGCTACGAGCTACTGAGAAAGAAAGCGTGTAGAGCAGTGTCGGATCCTTATCTCTGGCTGAAGTGGCTGCATATTGTTTCGGTGATTTCCTGGATGGTCGGGCTGTTATATTTGCCACGCCTGTTCGTTTATCACGTTGAATGTGGACTGGTTTCCGAACAGGCGAAGACTTTCAAAGTGATGGAGCGACGTCTCTATAAGGGGATCATGACGCCGGCAATGATTGCCAGTTGGATATTCGGATTGGGTCTGATTTGGGTGCGCGGCACAGAGTGGGGTGATGAGACTTGGCTCCTGCTGAAACTTGCTCTGCTTCTCGGATTGATGCTATTTCACGGGTATCTCGGAAAAACTGTCAAAGGCTTTGCGGTAGATCAAAATGACCATAGTGTGCGCTATTTCCGGTTGATCAACGAGGTCCCCACTCTGATCATGTTGGCCGTTGTTTTCTTCGTGGTGTTTAAGCCGTTTTAACCAGAGTTCTGATTGGTGCGACATCAGGGTATTTTCGTTTTGTGATTTTTGGTATATTAGAGTCGGACTTCCTAATCTGCAGACGGGTTTTCCAATCGCTTCGGGGTGCCTTCTACCCCAAAAATGGGTCCATTCGTCCTCCAAGAACGCGAATCTATAAACGTCAATCGGTCTCAATTGCTCCCTATATGGGTGATCGGGGGGCGGCTGGTCGGAAGGGTCTCAACTTACAGGAGTAACGACATGCCGCTTGTGAAGACAATCAGAATCGATGATGGCCATGGCGATTTCATCATAATTAATGAAAGTGACTTCGATCCAAAGCACATGAAAATTTTTGAGCGGCATCCTGCAAAAAAACAAATTGCCCCGGCTGAGGAACATCCGGAAGATGCCGAACGTGAGTTTGAAATTACAGCCGAGAGGCTAAAGGAAATTTCCGATACTCAGCAAATTCGCCTTCATGACTTGAAAAGCAAAGGTCCGACAGATTTGTTGGTCCTGGCTGAAGCCCTTGAGGTGGAGAACGCAAGCATCATGCGTAAGCAGGAGCTAATGTTTGCGATTCTCAAGAATTATGCCGAGCAGGATGTGGAGATCATCGGCGAGGGCGTTGTTGAAGTGTTGCAGGATGGCTTCGGGTTCTTGCGTTCACCTGATGCGAATTATCTCCCGGGCCCGGATGATATATATGTGAGCGCAAGTCAAATCCGCCGATTCAGTTTGCGCACTGGGGATACGGTAGAAGGAGAGATCCGGAGCCCGAAGGATGGCGAGCGGTACTTTGCGCTTCTGAAGGTCAACACGATTAATTTCGAAGACCCGGTGAAGACCCGCCATAAAGTTCATTTCGATAATCTGACTCCGTTGTATCCGGATGAACGATTGGAAATGGAGATTAGTGATCCGACGGTGAAGGACAAGAGTGCCCGTGTGATCGATCTTGTTGCTCCAACGGGCAAGGGTCAACGTGGCTTGATTGTGGCCCCTCCGCGCACCGGTAAAACCGTGCTGCTGCAAAACATTGCGCACTCGATCGCAGCCAATCATCCGGAATGTTATCTGATTGTGTTGTTGATCGACGAACGGCCTGAAGAAGTGACCGATATGCAGAGATCGGTCCAGGGCGAGGTGATCAGTTCCACATTCGATGAACCTGCCACGCGCCATGTGCAAGTTGCGGAGATGGTGATAGAGAAAGCGAAAAGGTTGGTTGAACACAGTCGCGACGTTGTGATCCTGCTGGATTCGATCACCAGATTAGGCCGGGCATACAATACGGTTGTTCCTTCCTCGGGCAAGGTGCTGACGGGCGGTGTGGATGCAAACGCACTTCAGCGGCCAAAACGGTTCTTTGGTGCTGCCAGAAACATTGAAGAAGGTGGCTCACTGACCATTATCGCAACCGCTCTGATTGATACCGGCAGCCGGATGGATGAAGTGATCTTTGAAGAATTCAAGGGAACCGGTAACTCTGAACTGATTTTGGATCGTAAGGTCGCAGATAAGCGCGTGTTCCCGTCCATCGACATCATTAGGTCGGGTACGCGTAAGGAAGAACTGCTTATTGATGCTACGACGTTGACAAAGATGTACGTGTTGCGCCGAATTCTCAATCCCATGGGAACCGTAGATGGTATCGAATTCCTGCTTGAAAAGCTGAAACAGACGAAGAGCAACGACGAGTTCTTCGACTCGATGAACACATAACTTGGCCCTTAATTTGTCCTAAAACAGAAGCCGCAGCGCGGTTTCAACCTTTTCTGGTTCAGTGATTGGAAGCGAGCAGGTTTGCCCCTTGCAGATGTAAAGTGTGGCTGGTCCGGTTGCTGGTTTGTTTTTTGCCGGATGCTCGTCTGAAAGCGTAGACGGATCTTCTATGATCTGTAGCTGTCTTGAGGCAATGGGTTGTTTGCGAATGGCCGATAAGAGTTTGCTTGCTTCTTCACTGTTTTGATCTCCCACCAGAACGATTTGTGTGAGAGCGAGGAAGTCCTCAAATCCGTTGAGAAAGCCGGCGTGGGCAATGCTGGATGCTTGTACTTTGGCGGTGAATGCCCGCAGCGTGCTGTCCACAAGATCTTTGTAGGTATTGTTGCCGGATAGGCCGTAAAGGCGGGACAGGTTTGCCAGCATTGTTGCGTTGGCGTTGGGTGTTGCGTCGTCTGCAGCTGTCAGGGTTCGTCTGATCAGATCGGTCGCAGACGCACTGGTGAAAAAGAAACCGCCTTCATCTGAGTTGTTGAAATCTTCATTGAGGCAATCCGTCCAGGTTTGTGCATCTTCAAGATAGTTTGGGTCCTGGGTTGTTTCATGAAGGACTAGCGCTGCCCGGATCATGTTCGCGTATCCATCTGCAGTGGCGTGATATCGGGTTTCTCCGTTGCGGTGCGATTGCTGCAGTCTGTGACCATCCCAAAGGGCTGAGCGGACCCCTGCGTATGCGGCTTTGGCAACGTCGGTCCAGTCGTTTCGGTCGAATACAAAACCGGCGTTCGCGATGGCCGCAATCATCAGACCGTTCCAGTCTGTCAGGATCTTGTCGTCTATACCGGGGCGAATCCTGCGCGCGCGTTCTTTCAAAAGGATGGCTCGTGATTCTTTGAGGCTTTGTTCGATTTGCTCAGATTTGACTTCTGGATGAAAGAGGCGGTTGAGAATGTTTGTGTGTTCCCAGTTGCCATGGCTGGACACATCGTAAATTTCGCAGAAGGTTTTCGCCGGATCTCCCAGAAGGTTTTCTATCTCATGTTGCTGCCAAACATAGAACTTGCCTTCCACCCCTTCGGAATCCGCGTCGAGGCTTGAAGCGAATGCATTGTGTTCGACAATCATCTCAGCGGTTGCCCAGGAAATTGTTCCTTCAATTCGGTCTCGAAATAAATCACTATCTGTCTGCTGCCAGGCTAAGGTGAGAATGTCGATCAGCTGGGCGTTGTCATAGAGCATTTTTTCGAAGTGGGGTACCAGCCAACGATCGTCGACAGAATACCGGGCAAAGCCGCCTATGAGGTGATCGTAAATGCCGCCTTGGCAGATGTTGATCAGTGTGGTCATGACAAGCTGGTAGGATTTTTCATCGCCTGTGCGAATATGATGTCTCCACAGGAGTTGGAATATCGGCACCTGGGGAAATTTGGGTGCGCCCTGAAGGCCGCCATGAACGGGGTCCACGATGGTTTGTATCTGTTCAGCGACCTTGTCGATCAAGGTCATGGGCATATCCATACTGAACGCTGGTGCAGTCCTGGAACGTCGGTTGAGTGCTTTTTGCAATGCGTCGCAATTGGTTTTTACCTTTTCCGGGGCGTTCTGATAGATATCCGAAATTTGTTGGAGAACCTGTTTGAATGAGGGTCTGCCATATTGCGGTGTCTTGGGGAAATAGGTTCCGCCCCAAAAAGGCTTGCGATCGGCATTCAGAAATACGTTCAGGGGCCAGCCGCCTTGCTCACCCAGATGATGCAGTGCTTCCATGTAGATTTTATCGATGTCAGGCCTTTCTTCACGATCAAGCTTGATATTGACGAAAAGCTGGTTCATCAGGTCCGCGGTTTCCTGATCCTCGAAACTTTCATGTGCCATGACGTGGCACCAGTGACAGGCCGCGTAGCCAATGGATAGCAGGACGGGTTTTTTTGTCTGCTTTGCGATCTCAAAGGGTTCGTCGCCCCACGGGTACCAATGGACAGGATTGTCCTTATGTTGCACGAGGTAAGGGCTTGGTTCGTTAGCGAGGCGGTTGCGGGTCATGAAAGTGGGCCAATCTGTGATTTTTGCGCCATTCTATGGTCTTTGGTGTGATTGGTACATTCCTGTTTCGTGTTCAATTGATCGAGTCGGATCTGAAACTGTTTGAAATGTGTGTGTTGACGGATTTGTACGATGGATCAAACAATTTATGCACCGTCAAGCGGTAGCCAGAAGTCGGGCGTCAGCGTCATTCGTGTGTCCGGCCCCGCAACTGCTGATGTGGTTTCGTCAATCGCCGGTGGTAATGTGGGGCCAAGGGTTGCGCATTTGCGGGCTTTGAAGCATCCGATCTCCGGAGAAGTTCTCGATCGGGGTTTGGTTCTCTGGTTTCCCCATCCCTTGAGCTTTACCGGTGAGGATGTTGTCGAGTTTCACGTGCATGGCGGCCGTGCTGTGGTGCAGTCCGTAATCGAGGCAATCGGATGTGTTGAAGGATGCCGATTGGCGGAAGCTGGCGAGTTTTCCAAACGGGCGTTTTGGAACGGGAAACTCGATCTTTCCCAGGTAGAGGCTCTGTCAGATCTTATCAATGCGGAAACGGAGGCCCAGCGTCGTCAGGCACTGACAGGCACAGGTTCTGAACTTGTGGAGCTGTATGGCTCCTGGCGTGCCGAGTTGATCGGTTTTCTCGCTTATGTGGAGGCGAAGATCGATTTTGTGGAGGAAGACGATGTTCCTGACGATCTGATATTGAGAACTTCAGACAGATTGCGATGCTTGGTGCAGGGAATCGAGGGCCATTTGCAAGATCCGCAGAGAGGTGAGATCCTGCGGAACGGATATCGTGTGGTGATTGGGGGGGCGCCGAACGTCGGAAAGTCCAGTCTTCTGAACTGTCTGGCACGTCGGGATGTGGCCATTGTCTCTGATATTGCAGGCACGACGAGAGATGTCAATGAGGTCTTCATGGATATTGGTGGCTTCCCGGTGTTGATAATGGATACGGCAGGCTTGAGGGATACCGATGATGTGATTGAGAAAATGGGGGTCGAACGGTCAGAAAATACTTTGAAGGCTGCGGATCTTATTGTCTGGATCCGGGATCATCTGAGGGATTGGCCTATGGCGTCCGGACAGTCATTCGATTCGGATACGTTATGGGTACGCAATAAGAGCGATCTTCTGGAGTCAGATAGTGATAGGCTTCACGGTGTGCTGGATATATCAACTGTCAGTGAAGTTGGAATCTCGGCACTTTTGAAATCCATTGAGGAAATGGTGACGGAACGGTTTGCCGGTGATGCCAATGTAACTGTGTTGAGACTGAGACATCTGGAATGCTTACGAAATGTCTTGGTGCATTTGCAGACGGCAATTTCGATGCTGGGTCGGCAGAACTTTGAAGAGGAACTGGTCGGTGAAGAGGTCCGGCAGGCGGTGAAGAGTTTGGGTCGGATTGCCGGCCGCGTTGATGTGGAAGATTTGCTGGATGTGGTTTTTGGTGAATTTTGCGTTGGTAAGTAACCATCTTGCTGAATGTTTCACGTGAAACATTGCGCTTGCGGAAGCATTGAATTGACGTTTAGGCACCCTCCTCCTATGTAATCTTCACCCGAGAATCCATGGATTATTGAGAAAATGTGTTTCGATGTCATCGTAGTAGGCGGCGGTCATGCTGGCTGTGAAGCAGCAGCAGCTGCTGCGCGCGCGGGTGCCAGCACGGTGTTGGTCACACACAATCCAGAAAAAATCGGTGAAATGTCCTGCAATCCGGCGATTGGTGGGTTGGGGAAAGGCCATCTCGTTAGGGAGATCGATGCTCTCGACGGTCTCATGGGTCGTGTGATCGACAGGGCGGGCATCCAATTCCGGCTGCTGAACCGCAGGAAAGGACCTGCGGTGCGGGGTCCTCGAGCGCAAGCTGACCGAAAACTTTATCGTTCAATCATGCAGCGTGAAATAGATGACCAGACAGGGCTTACGGTTTTCGCAGGCGGTGTGACCGATTTCCTGATGGAAAACGGAACCATCACAGGTGTCCGGTTGGACGATGGGAGGGAAATTGGCTCGAGTTGTGTTGTTCTGACGACGGGTACGTTTTTGCGCGGACTGGTTCATATTGGCGATCGAAGAATTCCAGCCGGCCGTCTGGGCGATGCGCCATCGTTGGGTATTTCAGACACGCTGTATTCAGCCGGTTTGTCGATGGGGCGGTTGAAGACAGGCACCCCACCGAGGCTGGATGCGCGGACAATTGACTTTTCCAACCTAAAGAACCAGCCGGGTGACGAGCCTCCAACACCGTTTTCTTTTCTGACAAATCAGATTTCTATGCCTCAAATTGAGTGTTTCCTGACAGACACGACGGCTGAGACCCACCGGGTGATTGAGCAGAATCTTGATAGTTCTGCCATGTATTCCGGCAATATCGAGGGGGTTGGCCCCCGATACTGTCCTTCGATTGAAGATAAGGTGGTCAAGTTCCGGGACCGGCAGTCTCATCAGGTCTTTCTCGAACCGGAGGGCTTGGATGATCATACGATCTATCCGAACGGAATCTCGACATCGCTGCCCGAAGACATTCAGGATCAGTATGTCAGGACGATCCCCGGTTTGGAGAATGTATCAATCCTTCAGTATGGATATGCCATCGAATATGACTATGTGGATCCCCGCGAGTTGTTTCCAAGTCTTGAGTGCAAGAAACTGTCCGGGTTGTTCTTGGCTGGTCAGATAAATGGTACGACCGGGTATGAGGAAGCTGGTGCTCAAGGTTTGATGGCAGGTTTGAACGCCGCGCGGCGGGCGTTCGATTCGGATCCGGTACAGCTTGATCGTGCCGACGCCTATATCGGGGTCATGATTGACGATCTCGTGACCCGAGGCGTGACAGAGCCCTATCGTATGTTTACATCGCGTGCGGAATACCGGTTGCGCCTTCGTGCCGACAATGCGGACCAACGCCTGACGCCTCTGGGTGTTGATTGGGGGATCGTTGGCCAGGAACGTTCGATGGCTTTTGGATCTAAGATCAAAAGACTCAATGATTCACGTGAAACATTGTCCCGATTGAACCTGACTCCGAATGAAGCGAGAGAGTCAGGCCTTGGCTTAAATCTCGATGGAGTACGGCGAACCGCGCTTGATTTGCTTGCGTTCTCTGATATTGAGTTTTCACAACTTGCAGTGATCTGGCCAGAGCTCGGTCAAATCGATTCGGTTTCGGCCGAACAATTGAGTAACGATGCTCGGTATGCTGTCTATCTGGAAAGGCAAGCGGCTGACGTAGAAGCGTACCGGCGGGATGAAGCTCTGCATATTCCAGTTGATTTTGATTACTCAGACCTTGCTGGGTTGTCCAATGAGGTTCGCGAAAAGCTGGAGGCTCACAGACCGACCACACTCGGGCAGGCAGCCAGGATTAATGGCATCACACCAGCCGCTCTGACTTTACTTTTGGTTGCAGTGAAGCGGATCCCCTGTAAAGGCCATTTGAACGCGACCAGCCAGGTTGAATCCTTTGGGTAGGCCAGGGGAGAGTGAGAGCGCTCTTTTGCCGCCGGAATTGGCAAAAGAGTATAGTGTTTCACGTGAAACAAAAGAAACTCTGGAAGATTACGCCTCACTGCTTTTGAGATGGCAGTCGCGCATAAACTTGATTGGTCCTGCCACTGTTGAAGATGTTTGGCATCGCCATATTGCAGACAGTTTGGCTGTTGCTTCCCTGGTTTTGGAAACCGCGGGCGGAAAGCCGTTATGTATTGCTGATATTGGTACAGGGGCCGGATTGCCCGGAATTCCCCTGGGGTTATTGCTTGGTCAGGAAGCAGCGCCAAAACTTCATCTGATTGACAGCAACATCAAAAAAGCAGCGTTCTTGCGAGAGGCTATCAGAACGACCGGATTACCGGCATATGTTCATCATTGCCGGGTAGAGGATCTTGAAAAATCGGGCATTCTGGTAAAGCCGACGGTCGTTGTTTCCCGGGCGTTGGCGTCTTTGGAAAAACTGTGTGAGCTTACTGAAACATGGCTACGGAATGGAGCGGTTGGGCTGTTCCAGAAGGGAAGGCATGTGGATAAGGAACTCAAGGAAACTGCCCATCGGGATTGGTTGCGCTATAAGGTAGTGCAGTTTGGCGCTGATGGAGATGGTTCCATTGTGAAGGTTACTGCAAAGTCCGGAAATCTGGATTGAGATGAGCATAATAGAGAACAATCGTCCAAGAGTTTTGACACTGGCCAACCAGAAGGGTGGAGTGGGTAAAACGACGACCGCAATAAACCTGGGCACTGCCTTGGCTGCGGTTGGTGAACGAGTTCTGCTTATTGATCTTGACCCGCAGGGAAATGCAAGCACCGGACTTGGAATTGAACGTACCGCGCACAGTGGATCCACCTATCATGTGTTGGTGGGTGATTTGACGCTAGATCGCATTATCAAAGAATCCGTAGTGCCTAATCTGGATTGTGCTCCGTCCTCTCTTGATTTGCTTGGTGCGGAACTCGAGTTGGCTGATATGGATCGTCGAAATTTCCGCTTGCGGGATTCTCTTGATGATCTCTTTAGAAAGCTGACACATGATAAGCGCTACACATATGTCTTGCTCGATTGTCCTCCTTCCTTGAATCTGCTCGCCATAAATGCATTGGCTGCAGCAAGTGGAATTCTCGTTCCTCTGCAATGCGAGTTTTTTGCGATGGAGGGGCTCAGTCAGCTCTTGAAAACAGTTGAACGTGTTAAATCCAATCTGAACGAGAGATTGGAAATCCAGGGCGTCATCTTGACAATGTACGACAGGCGGAACAGTTTGTCCGAACAGGTGGCGAGTGATGTGAAATCGGTTCTGGGTGATAAAGTCTACAAAACAGTTATTCCAAGGAATGTGCGCGTGTCGGAAGCCCCGTCTCATGGCAAGCCTGTTCTGCTCTATGACAGGAATTGTGCTGGCAGCGAGGCCTATATTCGACTCGCCTCCGAAATAATAAAACGAGAAAAAAAATTGAAGGCAGCGTAGCGTTTGTTGGATATTTTCTGATATCAATACATATGCGAAACGAATCACACATAGATCATAAAATTTATTTTGATCTTATCTAGGCGGAGCTGAGAACCAAAATGCAACCTAACAGACGACTTGGCCGTGGACTGGCTGCCCTGATCGGCGATGACTATTCAGAAGAGGGTGTCATCGAAGATATGAAGACGGTGCGGCATTTGCCCATTGAATTCCTCAAGCGAAATCCGGCGAACCCGCGCAAATCGTTTGTGGAAGCCGATCTGGAAGATCTTACCAAGTCGATTCGCGAGAAAGGTTTGCTACAACCGATTATGGTTCGGCCAGCCCCGGGAGAGCCTGGCTCCTACGAAATCGTTGCGGGTGAACGCCGCTGGCGGGCTGCGCAGAAAGCCGGCGTTCATGATGTGCCTGTGCTGATCCGGGACTTGACTGATAGCGAGTCGCTTGAATTTGCAATTATCGAAAACGTCCAACGGAGTGATCTTAATCCGGTTGAAGAGGCGCTCGGTTACCGCCAGCTCATGGATCAGTTTCAATACACTCAGGAGCGTATGGCAGATGCGCTCGGCAAGAGCCGAAGCCATATCGCGAATACCCTGCGCCTGTTGAAATTGCCAGAGTCCGTTATGGAGTCCGTCCGTATGGGTGCCCTGACAGCTGGCCACGCGCGGACTTTGATTGCGTCGAAAGATCCAGAAACTCTTGCGAAGCGAATAATCGATTTTGACCTTAATGTCCGTGATGCGGAAAAGATTGCTCGTGAGAGCACAGCAAAACCAAAATCTAAACCGAAGGCGAAATCAAAGAGCACCAATGTGATCGGGTTGGAAAATGATCTCGAAGAAATCCTTGGCCTGAAGATTGAGATCGACGCCAAGGGTGAGCGTGGTCAGCTGAGAATAAACTACACGACGCTTGAACAGCTGGACGATATCTGCACGCGGTTGTCGTTGGTGCCGGCCAGATGGGTCTCGTCACCTGCCAAAAAATCCACGTCTGCGAAAAAGACAACCGAGACGAAAATCAAACGTTTCTAATAGGCTTGCCGGCGCGCGCGCCGGGCCCGGCTTGCCAGGCTCAAAAGTGTGCGGCTTGCAATGGCGTCTGTTAGCGCAGGGAGGTTTCGCATGGTCAGTTCAGCCTCACGGAGCTGACCCAGGGCGCCGTCCAAACTTTCCGGTTCCCATCCATTGAGCTGGCGGATCATCGAGTCTTTACGCTTCCAGAACACGGGTGGCCGGGCCGCATCGACCACCTGTTTGGCAGACGGGCCTGATTGGACTTCAAGCGCGAACAGTTGGAGTTTGAGCGTGTGCTGGGTTACTGCGGTAACTAGGTTTTGAGTCTGCGTGCCGCCGGCGATGAGCCGGTTGATGCGCCGATCAGCTTTGGCGATGTCTCCTTCAAAGATGGCGTCGATCGTATCATCCAGTGTGAGTGCTGATGCATCCCCGCAGACCGCTTCCACATCTTCCAGTTCGATGCGATTCTTGTTCTTGCAATACAGCGTGAGTTTTTCGAGCTCAGACCGGCTCAACGCCCGGTCAGCGCCCAATATCTGGCTCAGGTAAGATCGGGCTTCGTTACTGATCGACAACCCGTATTTCTTTACATCCTCGGTGATGATCGAGGCGATGTCACGGCTGGTGTCCTCGTAACAGGCCAGGGCCCCGGCGTTAGTTGCCTTTTCAAACAATTCCCGAAGAGCCTGGCCTTTGCGCAAGGCTCCGGATTCTGCGACGATCAGCGCGTCGCCAGTTGCATGTTCAAGATATGTCTTTATGGCTGCGGTGAATGCGGAGCCTGCTGACCGTACCCAGATTGCCCGTTTTCCGCCCATCAGGGAAATGGCTTGGGCTTCATCGGCCAACCGCGCGGGATCTTCCTTCAGAGCGGGGTCTTCCAGCCGGACCACATTGAAGGGGTCATCAAGGGAACCGGCATGCACGCGAACCAGATCGGCTGCGATTTCCCGAACGCGGCCAACGTCGTTTCCGTGTATCAGGATGGCCTTCAGCAAGGGGTTGGGCGACTTGACTAGCTGATTGACGTCGCCCGGTCTGAGGCTTGCCATCGATTCGCCGCCGTAATGGAATTACTGACGCGAAGCGAAATAGGCTGCAAGTCGCGTGCGGATGTCCCGGCTGACTTCCTTTGCAGCACGTTTTTTCGCGTTGGTCTTGGCCTGCAGGTTGGCAAATTCGGATGTGACCTTGTCGTAGGACACCTCTGAGAATGTCTTGCCGGAAAAGAGCCTTTGCCCGGATCTCCCACTTCTCAAAACGAACGAGACATTCAGTCGGTAGGACCGTCTTGAAACGTCCGTGTTGCGTTCGATCGTGACATCAAACTCATTGGAGGCCGGTGAAATCACGAGTTGGTACTTTCCGTTCCCCTTCTGTCCGGGAGGCGAGATGGTCGATATCAGGTTGTTCCTGATGAGTTGCTGAACGCGCGACTTCGGCAAAGGAATATCGATATTTGAAAGCTCGGTGACCACGGCACTCTCTTCAGCACCGTTTGTTCCGTAAAGCGGGCGAACGTTGTTGCAGCCCTGCAGTCCAACCAATGCCACGGCGGCCAAAGCGCTCATTTCCCAAACTGTCAGCATTCTACGCCCGTCTCTCGGTCAACCAACCGTCTACCCGATTACCATATTTACTATGCGGTCGGGAACGACAATTATTTTCCGAACTGCACTGTCACCGATTGCACGTTTTATGTTTTCGGTTTCCAACGCTGCTGCCTCAATATCCGCTTTTGACGACCCTTTTGCAATCCTGATTTCATCACGGCGTTTGCCATTGACCTGAACCGGGATGACGATCTGGTCTTCAACCAGAAGTGCGGGATCGATTTCCGGCCAGGATGTGTCTGCAAGGATGGTGCCATGGCCAAAGACAGTCCAGCATTCTTCCGCAAGATGAGGCATCATGGGTCCGATCGCCTGGATCAAAAACTCAACGCCGTCGCGGATCGCAAAGATCAAATCCGGATCCTCGGTTTCCTTGTTGTCCCGCAGCGCGGTCGCCAGTGTATTTGAGAACTCGTAAATTTGAGCGACCGCCGTGTTGTAACGCAAACTCTCAATGCCATTGCTGACCCCGGCCAACATCTTGTGTGCTGCGCGGCGCAGATTGAGAGCTGCTTCACCCGGGGCAGCAGAAAGCTCAGCTTCGGTTGACTCCACCGTTGCCGCTGCTTCGTTTATTAGCCGCCAGATTCGTTGAACGAAACGATGCGCTCCTTCGATGCCTGATTCTGTCCAGATGATGTCGCGTTCCGGGGGTGAGTCTGAAATCATAAACAGACGCGTGGTGTCCGCACCGTAAAGGTAGATAATGTCATCCGGATCAATCGTGTTCCGTTTTGACTTTGACATTTTCTCCACCGAACCAATCTTCACGGGTTCGCCAGTGTCGATTTTTTGTGCTGTGCGCTTGTCATCAACCACCGAGACCTTCACCTCGGCCGGGCTCAACCAACTGCCGTCAAAGTGATAGGTTTCGTGGGTGACCATCCCTTGCGTAAACAGTCCTTCAAACGGTTCATCAGATGTGGCGTGTCCGGTCTTGCGCATGGCGCGCGTAAAGAAGCGCGAATAGAGGAGGTGGAGAATGGCATGCTCGATGCCGCCAATATACTGGTCGACCCCCATCCAGTATTTGACATCGGCAATATCGGTGGGCCGGCTGTCTTCATCCGTTGAGCAAAATCTCAGGAAGTACCAGGACGAATCAACAAACGTGTCCATGGTGTCGGTCTCACGCTTGGCCGAACCGCCGCACTTGTGGCAGGTTACAGACCGCCACCGGTCATGCCTGTCCAGGGGATTGCCCGGCTTGTCGAAGGTGACATCGTCTGGAAGTTTGATCGGAAGATCCGACTTCTGAACCGGGATCGTTCCGCATTTTTCACAATGGATCACCGGGATCGGGCAGCCCCAATAGCGCTGCCGCGATATACCCCAATCGCGCAAGCGGAAATTGACGGTCCGCTCTCCTTGCTTCTTGCCGCTGACTTCCCGGGCCTCAAGCCGTTCTGCAACTGCGTTTTTGGCGTTTTCTATGCTGAGTCCGTCCAGAAACTGTGAGTTGCCGAGTGAGCCGGATCCCACGTAAGCTTCGTCCGAAACATAAAACCCGGCAGCCGTTTCGCTTTCGGGGATAACAACCGGGGTTACGGAAAGCCCGTATTTGCGGGCAAAGTCAAGGTCACGCTGGTCGTGCGCCGGACAACCGAAAATTGCGCCTGTGCCGTAATCCATCAAAACAAAATTGGCCACATAGAGCGGGACCATCCAATCGTCATCAAATGGATGTTTGACCCTGATCTCGGTATCGTATCCAAGTTTTTCGGCGCGCTCGATTGCTTCTTCACTGGTGCCGGTCCTCTGGCATTCCGCGATGAACTCGGCAAGTTTTGGATCGTTTTCAGCCAACTGTTTTGCTAGGGGGTGGTCAGCCGCCATTGCACAGAAGCTTGCACCAAAAATCGTATCGTGCCGTGTCGTATAAAGCTCGATTACATTTTGGGTGATGCCGTCCGGCACATTGGTCAATTCCCAGATCATGTGCAAGCCTTCAGATCGACCGATCCAGTTCTGCTGCATCAGCCGGACTTTGTCAGGCCATCTGTCGAGCTCATCAATCGCGTCCAACAAATCCTGCGCATAGTCCGTTATCTTGAAGAACCATTGAGTGAGCTCCCGTTGCTCCACCAGCGCACCTGAACGCCAGCCGCGGCCTTCGATCACCTGTTCGTTGGCAAGAACTGTTTGATCGATCGGGTCCCAATTAACCTTTGAAAGCCTGCGTTCAACCAGACCAACTTCAAGGAGATCGATGAACATCTCCTGCTGGTGTCGGTAATAGGTGGGATCGCAAGTGGCAAATTCTCGTGACCAGTCGAGCGAAAACCCCATCGATTGTAACTGGGCACGCATTGCCGCAATATTTTCGTATGTCCAATTTGCCGGATGGATCTTGCGTTCCATTGCAGCATTTTCCGCTGGCATCCCAAAAGCGTCCCAGCCCATGGGGTGCAGGACATTAAATCCTCTCGCCCGCTTGTAACGGGCGATCACGTCTCCGAGAGTATAATTGCGCACGTGACCAATATGGATTCTGCCCGACGGATACGGGAACATCTCCAGAACATAGTACTTGTCACGCGTTTCATCTCTCTTCGCGGCAAAGCATCCCTTCGCGTCCCACACCTTTTGCCAGCGTCTTTCGGAGTTGCGGTGATTGTATCGTTCCATCTTGGACCGTGTCTTTCGCAATAAATATTGTTACAGCAGGGTGCAGGATTTACACCCACTTGCATCCGTCCACAAGGCCGGTAAAGCTATGATTTGATTGCGTGCTCCCCGGCACACGGAATTATCCAATTTGTCTGAAAGTCAAAGCGATGACAGAAGAAGCCCAAACGCGACTCCGCGATGTGACTGAACGAGTATCTGCAGCGTTGGTGTCAGCCGGAAGAGAGGCAGATGCTGCCAAGCTGGTGGCTGTATCAAAGACTTTTGATGCCGAGCACATCCGCCCGGTCCTTGCGGCGGGCCAACGGATTTTTGGCGAGAACAAGGTTCAGGAATCACAAGGCAAATGGCCTCAGTTGCGTGAAGAATTTGACGGTGTTGAGCTTCACTTGATCGGACCGTTGCAAACAAACAAGGCGAAAGAGGCTGTTGCCTTGTTCGATTGTATCCAGACACTGGACAGGCCAAAACTTGCAAAGGTGCTGGCGAAAGAGATGAAATTTCAGAACAAGTTTCCTGAATTGCTGATCCAGGTAAACACTGGTGAGGAACCTCAAAAGGCGGGGGTTACACCAGCAGAGACAGACGAATTTCTGTGGGCTTGTCGGGAAGAATATGGGCTTAATCCGGTCGGTTTGATGTGTATTCCCCCGTTTGATGAAGAATCGTCCCTGCATTTTGCTTTGCTTAAAAAAATTGCTGATCGAAACGGATTGCGTGTCGTGTCTATGGGAATGAGCGGTGATTTTGAGACCGCGATTGCCTTCGGTGCAACGCATGTGCGCGTCGGTTCTGCGATCTTCGGTGCGCGAAGCTACCCCGCAGGTTGAATTGACTACGATGCAAATCTGACTTCGACTGACGCATCCGGACCGAGAGACGGCAACAGCTCGAGCATGTGATCAAGAGATATCGCAATGCATCCCTCGGTGGGCTGGTAATCAGGTTTTGCTAAATGGAAAAATATTGCGCTGCCCATACTTGGAACTATGGGTTGATCATTATAGCCCATCGGTATCATCAGATCGTATAGATGATCGTCTCGCCAAAGCTTCTCATGTGATGGCTTGAAGGGCAGGACGACGTGCTTGTTGTATTCTGCAGCAGCCGGATCGTCACACCAGCCGTCATTCAAATCAATAGCGATACATTCTAGACCGGTTTCGGGGACGCTCATTCTGTCGGCGCGATAATAGAGCTTGCGCAGAGGCCACGTTCCAATTGGTGTCCCGCCGTCTCCCTCCAGCTTGGATTGCGTCAAACCGCCTTGGCCAAATGCGCAAGGAAATTTCAACGCACCGAATTCCAGTTGCCCTTTTGTGTCACTAGGCTTAGCTACGAGAGCAAGGATGTTTTTGCTAATCTTCATAAAACTCCTGGCTCGGACGATTGAGGTCCGAGAATCTCCTTCAATATGCTATGGGGATCACTGAGCAATAACGTTCCGTGCACGATATGTTGAAGCGTCGCGATCAAGCTGGCTCCTTGCTCAGTGACATTCCGATCACTAACTTGTGGCCACCGTCGCCTACCAATGGACTATGGACAATGAGCACAGCAAAAAAAATACTTATTTGTGATGATGATGACACGTTGCGCGAAACGCTTTGCGAGCAGTTTGCGTTGCACGAGGAGTTTTCAGTTCTGGAGGCTCCCAACGCAACAGACGCAATGAAAACATCGAAAACCGAGCACTGTGATCTCGTGCTGCTTGATATCAATCTTCCAGATATGGATGGCCGAGAAGCTTGCAAGCTTATGAGGCGAAACGGCCTTAAGTGCCCGATCATTATGCTCACGGCAGAAGATTCAGATGCTGACACAATTCTGGGTCTTGATTCGGGGGCAAACGACTATGTGACGAAACCATTCAGGTTTGGCGTTCTCCTGGCTAGGGTACGCGCGCATCTGCGCCAGCACGAACAATCAGAAGATGCGGTTTTCTCGATTGGTCCATATACATTCCGGCCGAGTGCAAAGTTACTTCTGCGCGATGATCAATCGAAAATCAGGCTCACGGAAAAAGAAACGTCGATCCTGAAGTTTCTCTACAGGGCCGGAGAACAGGTTGTTGGCCGTGATGTGCTTTTGCATGAAGTCTGGGGATACAATGCTGGTGTTACCACTCATACACTGGAAACCCACATCTACAGGTTACGTCAGAAAATTGAAGCTGACCCGTCCAATGCCGAAATTCTTGTTACGGAAACAGGTGGATACAAGCTTGTGCCCTAGAATTCTGCCGATTTGTTGTTAACGACGGTGGACCGAATTCCCTCAAAATCAGCTTGACTGGCATTCTTTGTGCTATGTGTTGCGATATCGAATGATTCGCTGCATGTAAGCACAAAGATTGAGGGCAACGTTATTCTCGATATTTGCATACATTCGCCGCCGCTAGGGGGGTGCGGATGAGGGTAAAATCAGACGTAGAATACCTGCGGCAAATACCCCTTTTTGCCGAGATTGATCCTGCGCATCTGCAGGTGCTTGCCTTTTCCGCGGGCCGCCGCAAAATCAAGAAAGACAATTTTGTTTTCCGTCAGGGTAAAGATGCTACGTCGGCCTTCGTGATTCTGGAAGGCAAAGTCAACATACTGCGCGGCACAGACGATGCGCAGACGGTCATTGCTGAAGCCACATCTGGAGCTTTGATCGGCGAGACATCCATGCTTGCCGGAACGCCGTTTGGTATGAGCGCGCTGGCTGTGTCCGACACAATTGTTCTTCGCATTCCCAGAAAACTGTTGTTTCAGATCGCCGAGGAGTTTCCTGACTTTGCCTTCAAGCTCACAAAAGCTGTAAGCTCTCGTCTTGACGGTAATCTGGATGAGTTGGGTGAAGTCCAAAGGACTCTGCAGGCCGCCAGATCCTGGGGCGGGTAAGCCGTTATACGTCCAGGACCGCCAACACTGGTGCGTGATCGGACGGTTTGGGATCCCAGCCCCGCGCGTCTCTCAGAACCTGCATTGATTTGCATTTCCCTTTAAGTGCGGGTGAAACCCAAACATGATCCAAGCGTCGGCCCTTGTTGGCGGCGGACCAATCCCGTGCTCTGTAACTCCACCAAGTGTACAACTTTTCTTCCGGAGAAATGTGTTCGCGCATGACATCATGCCAACCGCCGGCCCTTGCAACCTTGTCAAGATGGTCAGCCTCGATCGGGGTGTGGCTCACCACTTTCAACAACTGCTTATGCGACCAGACATCGTGCTCCAACGGTGCAATATTCAAATCACCCACAAGCACAGACTGTCGATCGTCTGGCATGGAACCGAACCATTCAGACATTTCGCTTAGAAAGTTCAGTTTGTGATCGAATTTTTCGTTGATTTTCCGATCAGGTTCGTCTCCGCCCGCGGGAATATAGAAATTGTGTACCGATAGCGGTCCGTCTGGCCGCTCAATGATAATCTCGGAATGGCGCGCATCATCCTTGCCACAAAAAGCCCGGTGCGACGCTTCCAGGATCGGATGGCGCGAAATGGTCGCCACCCCATGATACGATTTTTGCCCTCGGATGTGGATATGCGCATATCCGGCGTTATTAATGTCGTTAACCGGAAATTGGTCGTTCTGGCATTTGATCTCCTGGAGACAGAGCAAATCTGGTTGATATTCGTCGAGTAAACGCTTAACGAGTTCAATCCGCAGCCGGACAGAGTTGATGTTCCAGGTTATGATCTTAAATGTCATGAAATAGTCCGGCGTTTTAACTGGGATTGGATTACGGGTCAGAATCAACGAGTGCAGCGTACTCTATAAGGCATGGATTGATGTCAAACAGCAATATTCCGTTTCGCAAAATGAATGGTCTTGGCAATGATTTTGTCGTGATTGATGCCCGGTCGAACAAGATTGAAATCACTGAAATAGATGCAAAGGCGATAGCCGACCGCGACACAGGTATTGGTTGCGATCAGCTGATTGTCATTGGCAAGTCTGTATTTGCCGATGCGCGCATGCGGATCTGGAACAACGAGGGCGGGGAGGTTGAATCCTGCGGAAACGCTGCACGTTGTGTTGCGGACGTTCTCCTGAGCGAAGGCCAGGCAGATACGGTTTCAATCGAAACCCTCGGCGGAATGCTATCGTGCAAGCGCGCAGACTCCGGGTTGATTTCTGTCGACATGGGCGAACCCAGTTTTCACTGGACACAAATCCCTCTCGCGGAAGAGTTTTTCGATACGACTCAAATCGAGTTGCAGATCGGGCCAATTGATGATCCTATCCTGCAGGCGCCGAGTGTCGTTAATGTAGGAAATCCCCACGCCGTTTTCTGGATTGATGATCCGGAAGCCTATGATCTAGCCAAAGTCGGCCCGTTGTTGGAAAACCATCCCATTTTTCCAGAACGGGCAAATATTTCCCTGGCCCAGGTCGTTGATGAAAAACATATCGTGCTCAAGGTTTGGGAACGCGGCGCGGGTTTAACGCGGGCTTGCGGAACAGCTGCTTGTGCTGTTGGTGCTGCTGCAGCCCGAAAAGGCATCGCAGGCAGAAACGTCACGGTTACCCTTCCTGGCGGTGATTTGCAGATTGAGTGGAGGGAAGAGGATGACCACATCATCATGACCGGTCCCTTCAGCTACGCTTCGGATGGTACACTGCCTAACGGTTTGATGAGCTGATCTCAGGATTGAAGCAAAAGCTTGGGCTTTCTTCCCGGGCGTAATATATGTGCGCCAGCCCGTTTGCATGAAGATTGAAAGAATGACCGGACCAGAACTTGTGACCTTCGGATGCCGGCTCAATTCATTTGAGTCAGAGCAGATCCGTGCGCGGGCGAATGAGGCTGGTGAGGAAGATGCGATTATCTTCAACACCTGTGCAGTGACGGCAGAGGCCGTCCGCCAGGCGAAGCAATCAATTCGGCGTGCACGGCGTGAGAACGAGACTTCAAAAATTATTGTGACGGGGTGTGCCGCGCAGATTGACTCCAGCGCATTCGCAGAAATGCCTGAAGTCGATCTGGTTCTTGGCAACGAGGAGAAGCTTCAAACTGAAAGTTATTCGAACCAACAACCCAAGGCAAAGACAAGCGTTGGCGATATCATGAGCGTGCAGTCGCTTAAACCGGATGTCGTGAATGGTTTTGCCGAGCGCACGCGTGCATTTGTTCAGGTGCAAAATGGCTGTGACCATCGGTGCACGTTCTGCATTATTCCATACGGCAGAGGGAATTCGCGCTCGGTTCAGCCGGTCTCGGTGGTGCAGCAAATTCGCGCTCTGGTCGAAAACGGATATGCGGAAGCCATTCTAACTGGTGTTGACCTAACCTCATATGGTCCTGACCTGGACCCGGAATTCAGTCTTGGCCGACTGGTTCGGAAGATTCTTGCGGAGATTCCCAAACTGCAGCGACTGCGTTTGTCTTCGATCGATTCAATTGAAGCCGATCAGGATCTGATGATCGCGCTAACCGAAGAAGAGCGTCTGATGCCGCATTTGCATCTGTCCCTGCAAGCAGGCGACAACATGATTCTCAAGCGGATGAAAAGGCGCCATTCGAGAGAGGATGCGATTGCATTCTGCCAGGAGGCACGCGAGTTGAGACCGGATCTTGTTTTTGGTGCCGATCTGATTGCCGGGTTTCCGACCGAGACCGAAGAGATGTTTCAAAACTCGCTCAAGCTCGTTGAGGAATGTGACATTACCCAGCTTCATGTCTTTCCTTTCTCTCCGCGTCCCGGCACGCCCGCCGCCCGGATGCCGCAAGTGGGTGAAAAAGTGAGGAAAGAGCGTGCCGCACGATTGCGAAACGCAGGTGAGACCAGGCATTTGTCTTGGCTTGAAAGCCAGATAAGCAGGTCCGCAAAGGTTCTGATGGAAACAAAGGAAACCGGCCGGACGCCTCAGCACGCCCGTGTTTCAGTGGACGCGCCCAAGCACACAGGCAAAATAATTGATGTTGGCATTACCCACCAGTCGGCTGGCCTTTTGTTTGGACAGCGCGCGGCATGAGCAATGAAAAGAAAGGCGGTTTCTTCCACCGTATGTTCAAACGGGTAGATGCCTCTGGGCAGGATGTTTCGCCAGAACCCAAGCCTGAAGTGGAAACGCCTGAGATTGCGCCAGAAGCAGAGGCGCCCAGGAAAGGTCTGTTTGGCCGTCTGAAAGACAAATTGACCGGCGCATCAGCCCCGGCCGAAACCGAGCTTGAGCAATTATCGGTTGACGCCCCTGCAGAAGAGCCAGAACGTGTTCACGCGATCAAAGTTGAAGTTGATTCCGACGTGACGGTTGACGAGAAGCCAACAATAGAAACTGTTCCTTCGGAACCTGAACCGGAACCCCGTGGCGGATGGTTCTCGAGGCTCAAGGCCGGATTGTCCAAGTCAACCACCAAGCTGTCGACCAGCATCACTGATATCTTCACCAAGCGGAAACTTGATGCAGAAACGCTGCAGGATCTGGAAGATACGTTGATTCAGGCTGATTTGGGCGTCGATATGTCGATGCGAATTTCGGATGCCGTTGCCAAGGGCCGCTACGATAAAGAAATCGAGCCTGAAGAAGTCAAACGCATACTTGCTGAGGAAGTACTGAAAGTTATCGAGCCGGTCGCCGTGCCCTTTGAGTTCAAGGAGGATCACAAGCCGTTTGTCATCCTGGTTGTTGGCGTGAATGGTTCAGGAAAGACGACAACAATCGGCAAGCTGACGGCGATCGCAACGTCTGAAGGCTATTCAGTTGCGTTGGCTGCATGCGATACATTCCGCGCGGCGGCAGTCGAACAACTCAAGATCTGGGGTGAGCGAACGGGCTGCGATGTGATCACCGCTCCTACAGGAAGCGATGCATCCGGCCTTGCGTTCGATGCGATGAAGCAGGCGAAGGAAAATGGCAACGACATTCTGATTGTCGATACAGCTGGCCGTCTTCAGAACAAGACTGACCTGATGGCGGAACTGAAAAAAGTCGCACGCGTTATCAAGAAACAGGATGAAACAGCCCCGCACAGTGTGTTGCTGGTGCTCGATGCGACGGTTGGTCAGAATGCTATTTCCCAGACCGAGATGTTCAAAAAGACAGCGGGTGTCACAGGTCTGATCATGACGAAACTGGATGGGACCGCGCGCGGCGGCATCCTCGTCGCGATTGCAGAAAAGTTTGGTTTACCTGTCCATGCGATTGGTGTTGGTGAACAAATCGAAGACCTTCAACCGTTTAATGCCGAAGAGTTTGCTGCGGCGATCGCGGGCTTGGACTCAGAAGATCAATAGCTTGGTGAAATGGAACTGAATTGATGGAAAATGTTGGCACAAAGGAAACGGAGCAGGTCAATCCGGCCCTGAAAATGGCGCTGGAACTTGGGCCTCTCGCAGTGTTCTTTTTCGTCAATTACAGGTTCGGCATCTTTGCAGCTACGGGTGCCTTTATGGCGGTGACAGTTGTTTCCCTGATCCTGTCAAAGATCCTGATGGGAAAGATTGCTGTCATGCCGCTCGTGACAGCTGTGTTTGTCCTCATATTCGGCGGTTTGACGCTGTATCTGGAGGATGAAACGTTCATCAAGCTGAAGCCCACGATCGTGAACTGTATTTTCGGCGGTATTCTGTTTGGCGGTCTGTTGTTCAAGCAACCGCTGCTCAAACCACTTCTGGGCGATGCTTTCCCACTCGACGATGAAGGCTGGGTGAAGATGACTTGGCGGTGGGGCGCATTCTTTTTTGTGCTCGCACTCTTGAATGAGGTGGTTTGGCGAAATTTCAGCACCGATGCATGGGTCAATTTCAAGGTGTTTGGAATTATGCCTTTGACGCTTGTGTTTGCGGCCTCGCAAGTTTTCCTGTTGCAAAACCACATGCAATTTGAGGACGATTCTCAGGGAACGGACAACTGACGCCGTTCACGGATTACCAAACGGTGCAAAGCTGTCATTGCCGATCAAGGAATTGAATTGCTGTAGTGCCCAATGAACGGATGGGAACGCAATATCTTCCCACGGAATATCAGCTCAATGATAAAGATCAACTTCGGTGCTTTCAGACTCCGCCGAATAACTGTTGCCTTTGAGTTTCACCCGATAAATGATCTGAATCTGGCTCAATCGTGTGATTGAATAAATTGCCAAAACCCGGTCAATCAGGATTTTGGCGTTGGCTTTTTCCATGGTTTTGCGAATTGCGCCGTCTTCCGGCGTTTCATTGAGCTCCTGATAACCGGTAGGGATTGTCCAAAACCCGGCTCTCGGCTCGATTGCCCGCTTGCACAAAAGAAACCGGCCGTCGTCTGCCGTGACAACGGCGCCAACGACGAGCTTTGAATTCTGAAACCCGATGAAGCCGCAGGTATCGCAGACATCGCGAACGAGGTTAACGCTCTCGGGGATTCGTTTGGAGAAATTCTTGAGTTCATCAGGGGTGGTCACGATTCGGATATTCTATGCAGATATCATGGCAACTTGTCACGAGGTAAGCACGCGAAAGTGATGAGCTTCTACCGGCCCGTATCTTTGCGAATTGACCAATCCCCACTACATTTATTGCACAGTTTGCAGATCAATTTTCCGGCGATGAGCGTGTCACCCGTTGAAAAATGATCAGGGCTGACTATGTCACAAAAAATCTGAGGGTTTGAATATGGCTTCGGCTAGTGAAATTAGAGACCTCAATAAATCTCCGCACCACCTGTTGCGCCGTGCGGCGCAATTTGCATCAGATCTGTATGCAGAGGAAGTGGCCCCCAAGAAACTGACGCACCGCCAGTTTACCGTGTTGCTTGCAGTTGATCAGAATGAAGGCGCCAGTCAAACCGACCTGGTCCGGATTACCGGAATAGACCGTTCGACCCTCGCGGACTTGATAGGACGGATGAAGACAAATGGTCTCCTGCAGCGCAAGCGAACTAAATCCGATGCCCGTACCAACACTGTAAAACTTTCTGCTGCCGGCAGGCGGACCTTGTCAGCTGCGCAGCCAGGCGCTCATTCGGCCGACAAGCGTTTATTGCGGGCAATGAACACAGGCCGCCGCCGTGCATTTATTGATGCCCTGGCGGAATTGAACCAAGTTCTTTCGGAGCAGGAAACGAAAATTGCCCAGACCGCCAGGCGAAAGCAAAAATCCTAGGCCTTGGCTTATTTCACGAGATCGACGAGATCGAGTTTTGCGGCAGCAATAGCGGGCAGCAGGTGTTTTAGGACATCTTGAGTAATCGGGCCCACATACTTGAAACGTATGACGCCCTTTTTATCGACAACGAAAGTTTCGGGCACACCGTAGACACCCCAATTGATTGCGGTGCGCCCTTTCTTGTCCACGCCAACTCGTGCATATGGGTTGCCGTGCGCGCCTAGGAATCTGCGCGCATTGTCTTCTTTATCCTTGTAATTCAATCCCAGTACCTGGATGTCGTTTCGTTTTGAGAGCTCCATAAGAAACGGGTGTTCGGCTCGGCACGGGGCACACCAGGATGCCCAGACATTGACCAAGGAAACCTTGTTTCCATAAAGGGTACCAGCTGAAAATCCTTTGACTGGCTGACCGTCTCGCTTCAATCTACTCAACGCTTCAAGCTTGAAGTGGGGCACAGCTTTGCCGATCAATGCGCTCGGCAGTTTGGATGGATCGCCAGCAGACAAGAGACGCACTAGAAAAATTATTACAAGCGTTCCGAACAAAATCAGTGGCAATGCGACTAGCAGGCGATGCCTGGCTGTTGGTTGTGCGGCGGCTTCTTCACTCATTCGTCAGATACCTGGTCATTGGATTTACTCTGGGCGGCGCTTCGTGCCTCAAGCTCTGAAAGCCTGCTGCTGGTCTGCTTCCACTGCCAGAGGATAGAGAGGATCAGTCCGCCCAAGACGAGCGCAGAAAATCCATACGATACCAAAACAAAGCCGATATGGGGTGCGGTGAATGACATTAGCCCTGAACCTCCCTGCGTTCCATGTTGAGTATTCGCCGCTTCTTGATTTCCGTGCGCATGGATATGAGGTGAAGGGTCAAAAACAAGGTTGTGTGGGCTAACCCCATGATCAACAGAGGCATGAGTATGGAGCTGTGAATTGCTGGTCCATCGGCTCGCAACACGCTTGCTGGCTGATGTAGTGAGTTCCACCAATCCACTGAAAATTTGATGATTGGAATGTTCACAAAGCCGACCAGGGCAACAATTGCGGCAATTCTTGCTGCGCGCGTTGGTTCCTCAATGGCCTGCCAAATAGCGATGTAACCAAGGTAGAGAAGGAACAGCACAAAAACCGAAGTCAATCGGGCATCCCACACCCACCAGGTACCCCACATTGGCTTGCCCCAGAGCGAGCCGGTTACAAGTGCCAGAAATGTAAAGCAGGCTCCGATGGGTGCTGCTGTTTTGGCGGCAACGTCAGCAAGAGGATGGTGCCAGATGATTGCCACGGCGCTGGCAATGGCAAGCAGAGTATAGCTACCCATGGCCATCCAGGCTGCCGGAACATGGACGAACATGATCCTGACTGTTTCGCCTTGCTGATAATCCGGTGGGGCCTTGACGAGGCCGAGATAAAGCCCGGCACCAAACAGCAACAATGTGATGCCGGCGCACCAGGGCAAGACAGCTTCTGCAAAGGCATTGAAGCGGGTTGGATTTGCATAGGCTTGCATGACGATGATCTAGCTCTGAATCGGATTCATTTCAATTGATGGGCGTTCACAGATTTGCGTACTCCTTTAAGTCATGTGTGAACGGATCGCTGCGGCGGAGGCAAGTGGCGCGATCACGAGCGACATGAGTGAGATGGCAGCGAGGATCAGAAGGGATGGACCGAATGCTCCGGGTACACCGATTGTTCCTGACGTGGAAGCCACACCAAAAATCAGCACCGGTACATATAGAGGCAAGATCAGAAGTGAGACGATCATCCCGCCTCGTCTGATTCCAACGGTGATTGCAGCCCCGAGACTGGCCAGCAAGGACAATGCCAAGGACCCGATTGTCATGGCAATCAGCAAAGGCACAAAGAGAATCGAATCCAGATTTAAAAGGACACCGAGACCGGGCGCTAGAACTGCCAACGGCAATCCGGTTCCAATCCAATGGGATAGGGCTTTGGCAACGGCGACCAACTCCAGTGGCAAGGGCCCCATTGTCATGAGCTCAAGGGAGCCGTCCTCATAGTCCGGCTGGAAGATCCGGTCCGTGGAAAGAAGCACTGACAACAAGAGTGTAATCCAGAGTGCTCCTGGCGCCAGACGCTGGAGGAATTTGAGATCGGGCCCAATGCCAAGGGGCAGAAGCACCAGAACGGTCAGAAAAAAACCTAACGCCATTCCTGCGCCGCCGCCTTGGCGCAGCGTCAGAACCAGATCCCTTCGGAGAAGACTGAAAAAGGCCGTCATTCTGTCTTTCCGCTATAGTCTGACATGTCGAGTTCGCGGGTAAATCTCACGCCAAGATCCGTATGGGTGGAAGCGATGAGTATGCCCTCTGTGCTGAGATGTCGTTCCATGGCATCGGCGAGCAGCTTGCAAGATGCAACGTCCAGGCCAACAGAGGGTTCATCCAGAAGCCATAAGGGCCTGTGGACGAGTTCCAGGCGGGCGAGGGCCAGGCGCCGCTTCTGACCAGCTGACAATAATGCAGCGGAATAGGATGCAAGCCGTTCGAGTTCAAACCCGGCCAACCGGTCATGGATTTCAGAAAAAGAACAGTCCTTACCCATGAAGCGGGCCCAGAATGCCAAATTTTCTTCCACGCTCAATGCAGGTTTGAGTGCATTTTGGTGGCTTACATAATGTGTGAGTTGCGGAAGCGTAAACTCGTCATCCGTTTCGCTTGTTTCGAGGCTGCCGCTGGCAAGTTCTCCTAACCCGGCGAGTATGCGCAGTAAGCTGGTTTTGCCAATCCCATTGGGCCCTTTCAACAGCATGCCTTGCCCAGGCTGCAACTCGAATGAGAGGCCCGCGAAGACCATGCGGCCGCCGCGGTGGCATTCCAGGTTTTTGGCTTTCAGTTCCATCGCCACGAGAGTTACAGCAGAAGTCAAAAAAACAGTGAAGTAACCAATAGCCGAGGCACGGCGATTTGTAATTTTTTGATTTGGCCGATCAAAGGATTTGGTTTCAATTTTTGGCGACCTATGAGCTGACAATCCCGGCTGAGGCGGCATTCAAGAGTCTGTCTTTTGTCTTGCTGGTCAGCGCAGCAGTTCAGGGTTATATAGAGCCCGAATTACCTCCGCCCAACTCCGGGCCTCTCTATCGGTTTTAGGGAATTTCAAACACATGAGCACGACCACATCACTGGACAGTTTCAATTGCCGCCGCAAGATGATTGTCGGTAAGAAAACCTATGAATATTTCAGCCTTAAGGCTGCGGAAAAAAACGGTTTGAAAAATGTTTCAAAGTTGCCGTTTTCGCTCCGCGTCCTTCTGGAAAATTTGTTGCGTCATGAAGACGGGCGGACGGTAACAAAGAAAGACATCAAAGCGATTGCCAGCTGGGTGTGGAAGAAGACCAGCGATCACGAGATTGTTTACCGGCCAGCCCGGGTCCTGATGCAGGATTTTACAGGTGTGCCCGCAGTTGTCGATCTGGCAGCGATGCGCGATGCCATGGCAACGCTTGGCGGTGACCCAAAGAAGATCAATCCACTAGCCCCGGTGGATTTGGTAATTGATCATTCTGTGATGGTCGACTTTTTCGGCACAGCGGGAGCCTTCAAACAGAACGTTGCCCGGGAGTACGAACGCAACGGTGAGCGATATACATTTCTGAAATGGGGCCAGGATGCGTTTGATAACTTCCGTGTTGTGCCGCCTGGAACCGGCATTTGTCATCAGGTTAACTTGGAATATCTCGCCAAAACGGTTTGGACCAAAAAGGAAAAACGCAATGGCAAATCTGTTGAGGTTGCTTATCCCGACACGCTCGTTGGTACCGACAGTCATACAACCATGGTCAATGGGCTTTCTGTCCTAGGTTGGGGCGTCGGCGGAATTGAGGCGGAAGCTGCGATGCTTGGCCAGCCGATTTCCATGCTCATTCCGGAAGTTATCGGCTTCCGGCTCGAAGGGAAATTGCGCGAAGGTGTAACGGCAACAGACTTGGTTCTGGTTGTTGTTGAAATGCTGCGCGGACGCGGTGTGGTCGGCAAATTCGTTGAATTTTTCGGTCCTGGACTGGATCAGCTGTCGTTGGAAGATCAGGCGACAATTGCCAACATGGCACCGGAATATGGTGCCACATGTGGGTTCTTCCCGGTAGACAAGGACACCCTGTCCTACATGACAGCGACCGGACGGTCGCCTTCGCAGGTTGCGCTGGTGGAGAAATACGCCAAGTCGCAAGGCATGTTCCGGACGAGGTCAACTCCTGAGCCTGTCTATACAGACAAACTCAACCTGAATCTTGCTGATGTTGTTCCATCCCTTGCCGGGCCAAAACGCCCGCAGGACCGTGTGGCGCTGGATTCGGTAGCATCCTCTTTCGCGGGTGTCATGGACACCGAATTCAAGAAGGCTGAAGAAGCCGGCAAGCGCTTCAATGTCGAAGGGGCAAACTACGATCTTGGGCATGGGGATGTTGTGATTGCTGCCATCACATCGTGCACAAACACCTCCAATCCGTCAGTCATGCTTGGGGCTGGACTGGTTGCGCGGAACGCGTTGGAAAAAGGCCTGAAAGTGAAACCTTGGGTCAAAACATCTTTGGCGCCAGGTTCGCAGGTCGTAACGGACTACCTCATCAAGGCTGGATTGCAAAAACCACTCAACCGTCTCGGTTTTGATCTGGTTGGCTATGGCTGCACCAGTTGTATCGGTAACTCGGGGCCACTTGCGGAACCAATTTCAGAGGTGATCGCCAAAAACGATATTGTTGCCTGCTCTGTGCTTTCGGGAAATCGCAACTTCGAGGGCCGGGTCAATCCGGATGTGAAAGCGAACTATCTTGCTTCGCCTCCGTTGGTCGTTGCCTATGCACTGGCCGGCAACCTCAATATCGATATTACCACTGAGCCTTTGGGTGAAGATAAAAAGGGTAATCCGGTTTATCTGAAAGACATTTGGCCGACCAATCAGGAGGTTGCAGATGTCGTCCGTAAGAGTGTAATGCGTAAAATGTTCAAGGAACGTTATGCTGATGTGTTCAAGGGCGATGCAGCATGGCGCAAAATCAAAGTTACGGGTGGCCTCACATATGATTGGCAGTCGGTCTCAACCTACGTGAGGAACCCTCCATATTTTGATGACATGACGATGGATCCGGATCCAATCACAGATGTGAAGGATGCCAGGGTTCTTGCGTTGTTAGGAGATTCAATCACCACTGACCACATTTCACCGGCCGGTACGATCAAGCAGGAAGGGCCTGCGGGCAGCTATCTGCGCGATTACCAGGTCCGTCCGGTTGAGTTTAATTCCTATGGTTCCCGGCGCGGTAACCATGAAGCGATGATGCGCGGTACATTCGCCAATATCCGGATCAAGAACCAGATGGTTCCAGGTGTGGAAGGCGGTGTTACGATTCATCATCCCTCCGGCGAGCAGATGTCCATTTACGATGCTGCCATGCGTTATAAAGAAGATGGCGTTCCGCTCGTTGTCTTTGGCGGCAAGGAGTATGGCACGGGCTCATCACGCGACTGGGCAGCGAAGGGCACGCGCTTGCTTGGCGTACGTGCTGTAATCACAGAATCATTCGAGCGTATCCACCGTTCCAACCTCATCGGGATGGGTGTGTTGCCGTTGCAATTTCAGGATGGACAATCTTGGACCAAGCTCAAACTGAAAGGCGATGAGCAGGTTTCTCTCTCCGGTTTGGAATCGGGCATGGAGCCGGGTATGGAAGTCGACGCGGTCATCACTTACGCAGACGGCAAGACCAAGAAGCTGAAATTGCTTTGCCGGATCGATACGCTGGACGAACTTGAATACTACAAGAACGGCGGAATCCTGCATTACGTACTCAGAAATCTTGCTAAGGCAGCGTAAACCAATTGGGGTGAGACTGGTGTCTCACTCCATCGTTACTCGCCAGTGACCGAATTGGCGACTATTTAAAGCCTTATGAAGACTATAGCTGAGATATCGAAGGTAGCTGCCGCGTTTGCGGTGGCCACCTTGTTGTGGGTTGCAAAGTCTGAGCCGGTGCTGGCTGCGGACAGTGCTCGTGTTGCCGTTGTAGAATTGTTCACCAGTCAAGGATGCAGCTCCTGCCCGCCCGCAGACAAGATTCTGGGTGAAATTTCCAACGACCCGAACGTTCTGGCTCTTTCGATGAATGTGGACTACTGGGACTATCTCGGCTGGAAAGATACGCTTGGTTCGCCTGAACATTCGAGCCGGCAGCGTAACTATGCAATCAGGCGTGGCGATGGCCGGGTTTATACGCCACAAATGGTGATTGCCGGTGGTAACCACGTGGTTGGCAGTTATGGCGGCCGGGTCAGGAACGAGATCCGTTCGATTTTGGCCAAACCGGAGAGCGCGTTCGTGCCTGTGACCGTTATGCCTAGTGAACAAGAAGTTACCATTGAGGTGGGCGATGCCGGTGCCGCTGTTTCGGCGAAGGATGCGACGATCTGGTTGCTTCTGGTGAGTCGCAAGGTCGAGCAGAAGATCAAGCGCGGTGAGAATCGTGGACGCAAAATTGTTTATCACAATGTGGTCCGCAAGATGCTTCCGGCTGGGATGTGGCACGGAAAAACCATGAAGATCAGCCTGCCAAAGTCAGGCTTGATGGCCAATGGGGTTGAGGATTGCGTTGCCGTGCTTCAGGTCGACGGCACGGGTCCGATTATCGGGGCCAGCCGGTTGAGCGCGCTCACGAACTGACCCCAAATTTTCAGACTATCCCTGTAAAGCCTGCTGCATGACTGTTGTCATGCGTTTGGCAAAGCCCATTGGATTAGCGATGCTTTCTCCATCCAGGATGAACGCCTGGTCGAGCAACAGATGGGCGGCGTCATCCACAAGTGCCGGGTTGGACCCTTTCTTGGCCTGGTTCGCGAGCAGCTTCACCATCTCATGATCTGCATTGATTTCGAGGATCGGTGCCGTTTTTGGCATCCCACCGGCTTGTTGTCTGGAAAGAAGTTTTTCCAGATTTCGGTCTAACCCGCCTTCTCCGGCGATGAGGCATACGGGACTGTCAGTCAGGCGCTTTGATTCTCTTACATCGGAGACGCTTTCACCAAGAGCTGATTTCATGGACGTGATCAGCGCGGCAGTTGCTTCGTCGTCTGATTTATCCTTTTTGTCATCCTCTTTTTCCGGTTCGATGGTATCGAGATCAGCAATGCCTTGCGTGATTGAGCGGAATGGTTTGCCCTCAAAGCCAAGTGCTGTTGTCGTCCAGAAGCTGTCGACCGGATCTGCCAGCAAGAGCACTTCGACACCTCTTGCCTTGAAACCTTCCAGGTGCGGGCTGGCTGCAACTGCATCTGCATCTTCACCGGTGATATAGTAAATCGCAGTCTGGTTTTCCTTCATCCCTTCCACGTATTCTGCAAGAGTTCGAAGGGGTCGATCTTCAGTGCTGTTTGTCGTGTTGAAGCGTGCGAGCTCGAAGAGGTCGTCCCGCCGCTCCATATCCTCATAGATACCTTCCTTGAGAACAGGGCCGACGGACTTCCACACACCGGCGTAACCTTCTGCGTCTTTCTTCGCAAATTTTTTCAATTCGGTGACGACACGCTTGGTCACAGCCTTGCGGATCTGCGTAACAATCGGATTGTTCTGCAACATTTCGCGGGAAATATTCAAGGGCATGTCTTCTGAGTCGATAACGCCGCGCACAAACCGGAGCCATGGTGGGAGGATCTCGGCGTCTTCGGTGATGAAGACCTTGCGCACGTAAAGCTTTTGTTTACCACGGCGTTCCGGATCATAGAGATCATACGGTTGCTCAGACGGCACAAACAGCAAGACCTGGTATTCGTGACGGCCTTCGGCCCGGTAATGAATTGTAATTGCCGGCTCACTGTAGAGGCCGGAGGCGTGCCCGAAGAATTCCTTGTATTGCTCTTTTGAGATGTTTTTCTTCGGTCTGGTCCAAAGGGCGCTGGCTTCGTTGACCTGACGTGGCTCGGAAGCCTTGTCTTTCTCAATTTCGGCCAGGTTGATGGGAATGGCCACGTGATCGGAGTAGTCGCGTACGATTTTTTCAAGCTTGAACGAATCGAGAAATTCTTTGGCATCTTTCTTGATATTGAGTACGATCTGTGTGCCGCACGCGGGTGCTCCGTCATCTTCAGCGATCGAGAATGAGCCGGATCCATCGGATGTCCAGAGCCAGCCTGACTTTTCTCCTGCACGGCGCGATCTGACTTCAACCGTATCAGCGACCATGAAGGTAGAGTAGAAACCCACGCCGAATTGGCCAATCAGATTTACATTGTTCTTCTTGTCCTTGTTTTCGGACGCTGCATCCATGAACGCTTTTGTTCCGGACCGGGCAATCGTGCCAAGATTTTCGATCAATTCATCACGGCTCATGCCGATGCCATTGTCTTCAACGGTCAGCGTTTTTGCCTTTTTGTCGAGAGTGAGCGTGATCGCCAATTCCGATTCACCTGACAACAGGTCTGGCTTGGCGATGGCCTCATACCGCAGTTTATCGCAAGCATCGGATGCATTTGAAATCAATTCGCGCAAGAAAACTTCACGTTCTGAGTAAACCGAATGCACCATGAGGTGCAGAAGTTTTACGACCTCGGCCTGAAATTCATGTTTTTCTTCAGTTTCGTTTGTGGTTGCCATTTGTGAGCCTCGCATGTTTCTCGACATGATTAAATTCCGCGGCAGATATCGTGCAATCTGACGTAGGATTCAAGGGTTTGTGTGGGATCAGGTTGTCAGAAAAATGGCCCGGTTCGCTATGTAAAGCATTGGGGGCTGAGAATTCCAATGTCTTTCCGAAGGGCCTCTAAAGGCAACGATGGTAAGATGTCCTCGTATTTTGGTTGAAAAAAGGCAGAACTTTGGTGCTTTGGGGACAGTCTCGAGTTCATTTTTTGACCCGTTTGCTGATTTTTTCCGGGTTTGTGCCCTCAAATCAAAGACAATGAACGGGCTTGCCAAAGGCCGCCAGCTTGGTCATGATGCTGATAATGTTGGGACGTTTATTGAGTTGTGAAGAGGGAGGCGCATGAGCGATACCGAACCAATAGCACTGTTCGGGGTGGAGGCAGTGCCGCGTTCGCCCCGGAAAAGTCAATGGCACTCGTTCAACGCCAATCATCCCAGTTCGAATCAAAACAAGTCGGATGTATCTCACGTCAAGGTGGCGTTCAACAGGCAGGAGTTGAATTCGATCCTGTCGGTCTATGGACGGCAAGTGGGTGCGGGAGAATGGCGGGATTATGCCATTTATCATGGCAGCGATTGCGCCATATTCTCGGTTTTCAGAAGAACGAGCGAAATGCCGTTATATACGGTCGAGAAACGGCCAGCCCTTTCCAAGAAGCAAGGTGTCTACAGTGTTGTTGCTGCAGGTGGGATGATCCTTCGCAGGGGGCACGATTTGAAGCAGGTGCTGCGGGTAATTGACCGCAAGCTAAAGTTGGTTTCAATTTAGCTAATACCAATGGCGTGATTGATTGTCTCTCAGGCCTTTTCAGGACGAGCGAATATCTCCGTCAGACCCGGCGTCTGCTTTCGCTTGCTTGTGTTTATGACGGGATGAGTCGGGCGGATGCGGCGAAGGGGGGGGGGTGGGAGAGATCGGCAGAGCCTTGGGGGACCGGGGGCACCGGTTCAACGAAGCCGGGCCCGAAGGGCTGTTCGGCCGCCGGGTTCCATGGCCCAGATGGCTGAACTTGCTGAGATCATCGAGCCCGGCCCCTGCCTTGAGCATGACGGGGGGTCCGCTGGAGACGACTTGACCTTCAACGGGGGAGCGAAGACCGGTTCGGTGTTGTCTCTCACGAGAGGACCCTCTCCAGGCTGCTTGCAGCGCCCGGCTTTTCCCGCCTCACCGGGCGCCCGCAACACCCGACCCTCATGGAGGCTTTCAAAAAGACGTCCCCCAAAGCCTTGCCTCCCCTTTGAACCACGGTCCGGCAGACAAGCCAATCGAGGTCTGGGTTCAGGACGAGGCCCGCATCGGCCAGAAGACCGGCCGCGTCCGCATCCGGGCGCGCAAGGGGACGAGGATCGTGGCTGTAGAGGACGATCAAGGGGCCGCCTCCGCATCCGGGCGCGCAAGGGGACGAGACCGCGAGGGCCGGCCGATCAGCGTTACAAACCGGCCTGCCTGTCCGGCGCGGTGTGCGCAGACAGGCAGACCGGCGCGGCCCTGATGCTGCCATGGTGCCATAGTGCTATGGGCGGACACTGGAACAAGGAACCTGCCTCTCAAGGAGATCAGCCGGCCCGTTGCAAAAGGCGCTCATGCCGCCGTCCTGATGGCCCGCGCGCCGGGGCACACATCCGGCGAGGTGAAGGGTCCGAAGACCCTGACCCTGATCTTCCTGCCAATCAGATCACCGGGGCTCAATCGGGTCGAGAAGGTCTGGCAATCTCTTCGGGAGAACGGGCTTGAAGATCAGGCAGACCTTCTTGCTGCCGGATGTGATGCCTGGACCCGGCTCATGAAAGAACCAACGGCAATCAAATCAGGCGCATCTCGCGATTGGACCCAAACCTGCCAAACCTGAGGACCGTTATTATGAGAACATCTGGCAACAAAAAACCCCGGACAGGCTATTCCGCGTCCGGGGTTTTGTTTTGTCAATCTTTGTGACTAGTCGTTGCTCATGATCCCGAGAATATTCAGGATGTGAATGAACAGGGTCACGAAGCTGCCATACAGAATGAAAGCGCCGAAGATACCCTTTGACCGTGCAGTCGCTTCGTCGTCACCTGCGTAGTACATTTCCTTGATGGATTGGGTTTCCCAGGCGGTGATGCCTGAGAAGACCAGAACCACAGCGCACGATGTCAGCAAGCTGAACAGTTCGCTCTGCAGGAAGAGGTTAATGACGATTGCAATTAGCAAGCCGATGGAAGCCATCACAAAGAACGTGCCGAACGCCGACAGGTCTTTCTTGGTGGTGTAACCGAACAAGCTTGTTGCACCGAAGGTAACTGATGTGATCAGCAGCGCCTGAACAACAATCGAAGGATCCTTCGCCATATACAGATAGATCGCCGGGGAAATCAGTAGTCCCCATAGACCCGCATAAGCCCAGAACGCTATGTGCGCCTTTACGCGGCTGCCGGAGAAAATCAGTTTATGGCCGAAGAAACCAAGGCCCAGGATGCCTAAAAAGAGAACCCATTTCATGGGTCCAAGAGCAACAGCCTGCAGCAATTCTGGCTGGCTTACCATGAAAAGCGCAAGGATGGCCGTGAAGGCCACACCCAGCGACATCAAATTGTAGACGCTCAGCATGTATGAGCGCAGGCCTTCGTCTAGTTCAGCTGCACCTGTGCGTGAGCCAGTTTGCACCTGACTGTAATGATCATATTCTGCCATCTGGTTTACCTTCCTCCGGATGTAATGTGATTTGGTGTGGAATATGGAGATTTATGGTGTCTTTTGCAAGGCTTTGAAGCTGGCAAAGTAAATTTGTGAGACTGATCAATCAACACGCAAAACCGGGGCAACTTTTGCGGTAAGTGCTCTTCAGGTTGCAGCAAAACCGGCGATTATCGTGACCATTGCTGCGAAAAACACGGTTGCCAGAGCGGGCAGCGGTTCAAAGGTCCATTCGAATGCCATGACGAACCTGATTATGGCCCATGACGCTGCTGCGCCTGCGGCAACAGCAAAAACAGATGTTAGAGTCCCTAAAAGGGCATGTTCGAGAGCATGCGCACCTAAACGCTGTGCCCGTGTTGCTCCCAGAGTTTTGAGAATTACCGCGTCATAAATCCTGTTCTTCAGTCCGGTCGTCATCGCGCCGGCGAGGACTAAAACACCTACAAAAAGCGTGATAACGTTGAACCCTCTCACAGCCAACAGGAGCTTCCCCAGAAGGTCACTGATTGCATCGAGCGCGTCCCGAACCTCACCGCGGTAATCGTTGGAAACTGTTTAGTGACTTTGGCCAACAAGAGTCGCTTCATTTTTCTGGGCCATGACGATTGTTGCGAGGTGGGTATGTGGGGCTGCTCTGAGCGCGCCGGGTGAGAAAACCATTACAAAGTTGATCCCAAGAGATTCCCAATCAACTGCTCGTAAAGATGAGATCTTTGCGGTGATGTCGCGGCCAAGAACATTCACGACAACATCGTTTCCAATCTTCAGTTCAAGCCCGTCCGCAATGTCTGGGGTAAACGATACCAGAGGCGGACCGGAATAGTCGGCGGACCACCATTCCCCGGCTATAATTTTCGATCCGCGTGGCAGTTTTTCAGAATAGGTCAGGCCGCGGTCACCCCGCAGAGACCAGCCCGTCCTTGGAGCTGGCGTCACGTCCTTGGCGGTGATGGCTTTCACTTTCACAATTCTACCGCGGAGCATCGGGACGGTTTCGATCGTTTCCACACTTGGGACTGATTTCGCTGTGGTGCGGAAAGGATCGAGCGCATCCGGTTGGATGTCCATGAAGAAGAATGCCAGTGCCTTTTGCGGGAGATTCTGGCGCAACTCGCGGCTCAGATTGCTGTCAAGTTGTGCAAGCGTGACGAACAAAACCAACCCAATACCCAGAGAGAGTACGACGCTGACCGTTGGGCTTCAGGCCGATGCAAATTCGCCACTGCAAGGCGTAGCGATGTAAACTTTGATTTGGGAACACGTCTGGCGACAATAATGAGCAGCTTTGCGAGAACGAAGAGAATTGCAAAGCTGGCGAGGACTCCGCCAAAATAATAGAACGTGATCAGGGGGTCTGGAAACGAGGTGAATGCAAGAGCTCCGATCAGGAGGAATGACAAAATCAAACCTGCTGTGTATTGCAGCCGTAGTTGAAATGCCGAAGGCTGGATATTCGACCGAAATAGTGCTGTTGCAGGGAATTCACGCGCAAGTCCCAGCGGCCAGATGGCGAACGCAATAGTGATCAATATGCCGAATGCGACAGCGGCAAAGAGCGGGAAGGCGTGCAGTTCATTTGCTAGCGCGATAGGCAGGACATTCTTAAGAATGCTTCCAAGCGCCAAGGGAAGAAGAGCCCCAGCCGCCAACCCGGCTGTGATGCCGATTGATGCCAGCAGCAGAACCTGAATAAAGTAAATTTGAAAGATTGAGGACGCCGGTGCTCCAAGACACTTGAGCATGGCGATGTTTCGGCGTCTGGCCTTGAGGAAGTTGTTAACCGCATTACCGATCCCAAGTCCCCCCACGATCAATGCGGTTAGTCCGACGAGCGACAAGAACAATGTTAGCCGGTCGATGAAGCGTTTTGTACCTGGAGCTGCATTGTCCCGTGAACGGATCCGCCAGCCCTCTTGAAGGTATGTTTTCTTGAGCAGATCCTGGAATCTTTCAATATAACCGAGGCTGACATTGTTACCGAGTTTGAGCTTGTAGTGCCAATATGCCAGCGAGCCTGGCTGTATTAGCCCTGTTTTTGAAAGTGTTTGCTGGGACACCATTATGCGCGGACCAAAAAAGAAACCGCCAGAAACACGATCAGGTTCCTTTTTAATCAGACTGCGCAATTCGAAACTCAGCTTCCCGAGTCTTATCGTATCACCGATTTTCGCATCCAGGCGGTCAGCCAATGCCGGATCGGCGATCAAACCCCATTGTCCGTTCTCTTTTTCAAGCGCAGGGCGATAGTCTCCTCCTCCGTTCAGTTCAAGCTTGCCATACAGCGGATAGGCGTTGTTCGGTGCCTTCAGTTCGACCAAAGCGCGGGAATTGTTGCTTTCTCTGCTCACCATCGCGCGCAAGGTGATGACTTCGCTCACGGCCGCACGATCGCTAAGCCAACTCAGACGATCATTCCGGATCTTTCTGTGAGCCAGTCTCAATTCCAAATCGCCGCCCAGTATCGCACGGCCTTGCTGACTTAGACCGAGTTCAATGGATGCCGAGAAAGAGCTTATTCCGTTGAAAAAGTCGCCGGATTGATGGCCATTTTGGGTGATTCAGTTTTCCGAGTGATTTGGGAGACTGAATGCGATGATGGGTCCAGGAAAAGAAGCTGAAGCCGGCCTGTTTTATGATTTCAGCCTTGAAGATCACGTTCCTGCAGATCATCTGTTGCGTTGCCTTGATCGATTTGTTGATCTGGGTAGTATCCGCAAACATTTGGCGCCGTATTACAGCTTAACTGGAAGACCATCGATAGAGCCCGAGTTGATGCTCCGCATGTTGTTAGTCGGTTACATCATGGGCATTCGGTCGGAGCGTCGGCTTTGTGATGAGGTTCATCTGAACGTGGCCTCCCGCTGGTTCTGTCGGCTCGATCTGACAGGCGCCGTTCCCGATCATTCTACTTTCTCCAAAAACCGGCATGGCCGCTTTCGTGAAAGTGACCTGTTGCGCCGTGTGTTTGAGCTGGCAGTCGCCAGATGCCTTGAAGAAGGGTTGGTCGGCGGCCAACGGCTGGCCGTCGATGCCAGTCTGATCGAAGCCGACACCAACCGGCAGAATTCGTCCCCTTTGTCGGATTGGACACCCGACATGACTGATCCCCAGACAACGCCTCGTGCGGTGCTTGAATATCTGGAGACATTAGAGGAAGCGGCCTTTGGTGCCGCCACACCTGTGCAACCCAAGTTCACTTCCCATTCCGATCCCGCGTCTCAATGGACGGCGGCTCGCAAGGGGCCTGCATATTTTGCCTATTCGGCCAATTATATGATCGATACCGATAACGCAGTGATTTTGGACGTTGAGGCCACGCGATCCGTTAGACAGGCCGAGCTGGGTGCCATGCAAACCATGCTCGATAGGACCAATGAGACTTGCGACATTCATCCAGAACGCATGATCGCAGACACCGCTTAGGGTACAGGCCCATTGCTTGAATGGCGGCTTCAAGAGCGCGGCAGCGCTCCTCACATTCCAGTGGTCGACAAATCCGGGCGAACGGACGGAACATTCCAGAGATCTGACTTTACCTATGATGCAGATAACGACGCCTACGTCTGCCCCGGTGGCAAAGAGCTCAAACAGTATCGCCGCGCCTGCAAAGCACCAGGAACACCGAAGCCTGCCAAATAGGGAGGGCTTCGTTATCGCGCTCGCAAGGCCGATTGTGAGGCCTGCTCACTAAAGCAACGATGCTGTCCAAAAGAGCCGCAACGCAAGGTTACAAGATCCATCCATGAAGCCTCCCGTGATAGAGCACGTAACATCACCAAGACCATCGATTATGCTATATCATGCAAACTGCGCAAAAAGGTGGAGATGTTGTTCGCTCATCTCAAACGCATCCTGAAACGCGATCGGCTCCGATTGCGTGGCCCCTGCGGCGCAAAAGACGAATTCCACCTCGCTGCAACCGCCCAGAACCTCAGAAAACTTGTAAAAATAATCCCGCAAGCCAGTCCAACAGCCTGATCACAAAGAAGGCCAAGGAAATCTCAAATTCCAGAGCACCTTCAAACCAATTCAGCAATCAGTTTTGCAACGGAATAGGCCTATTGCTGCAATCGCTGCGACGCCAAGAGCGATACAGCAGACGAAAATGTAGAAACCCTGCAAACCAGACCGCAGTTCCCGCAGGGCGATCCGCCAGCTCAACTTTAACTGGGCGAGCGGGCTCAAGGAGAAGCGCGATCCGGGCGCTGCCATTTCGATCCGACCTGCTTCCGTTACACTCATGCAGTTTCAAGTTCTTTGGTTGCGGCTGCTTCGATTGAACTGATTTTTCCATTGGCGATGTTTGCGATATGATCGCAGTGAGCGGCCAGCGAAGGATCGTGCGTCACCAGACGAGAGTGGCTCCGGTTTTCGCGCTGGGTGGCGAACAACAACTCAATAATGCGGCTGCCGATGCCCTGGTCTAGATTTCCGGTGGGTTCGTCTGCCAGAATCAAGCTCGCGCCCGCCGCAAGAGCCCGTGCCAGCGGTACCCGAAGCTTCTTTTCCTACCCGGCTCTCGAAAGCCCTGAAGGTGGCTGGACACGATGTTGAAGTTATGAACGCAGGTGTTTCTGGTGATACGTCAACAAGCGGGTTATCTCGTTTTGACTGGGCGGTTCCGCCCGGAACTGACATTGTGATTGTTGAGCTGGGCGCCAACGATACCTTGCGCGGAATTCAGACGTTGTAAATGCGCGGTTCCCTGGATTCAATCCTGAGCAAAATTAAATCGCTTGGCGCTGAAGCTTTACTCACAGGAATGATGGCACCTGCCAATCTGGGAACTGAATATGGCGCGAAGTTCAATGCAATTTTCCCCGAGCTCGCGGCCAAACATGATGTATCGCTTTACCCCTTCTTCCTGAAAGGTGTTGCCGTAAAACCGGCACTAAATCTGTCGGATGGCATTCATCCGAATGAACGCGGCGTGGACGTCATCGTAGGCAATATTTTGCCTGCCATCGCCGCTCTGATTTCAAAGCGAATCGGCAATTGATCTGCTTTCTTCCCTGTTGACGATTGCAGGAGGAAGTGAAGATGCCCCGCTTGTTTACCGGATTGGCAATTCCGGCGGATATCGCCCTGGAGCTTTCATTTCTGCAGGGTGGAATTCGCAACGCAAAGTGGATCGATCAGGAAAATTACCACATTACACTCAGATTTATCGGCGATATTGATAATAATCAGGCCGAAGAGCTGGCTGAAAATTTGAACTCAGATCTTGGGCCTTGTTTAAACCTGGAACTGGAGGCGGTGGGTTATTTTGCCAGCGGCCAGCCCAAAGCAGTATGGGCAGGCGTCAAGCTATCAGAGCGATTGATGGCCTTACAGGCAAAACAGGAACGCCTCTGTCAATTGGCCGGTTTGGCCCCGGAGCGGCGGAAATTTACGCCGCATGTGACCTTGGCAAGGCTCAGGGGCCGGACTTCCATGCTCGAAGTCGAGAATTTTGTGGCGCAACATGCAAACTTTCGCAGCAGACCGTTTCATGTTGCGGATGTCGTTCTGTTCTCTGCAAAGCCTTCGACGGGCGGTGGCCCCTACTTGATTGAGCAGAGTTATCCCCTGACCTGAATGAAGTCTGCCAGACCGTTGCTGGCATCGGTGATCAAGTTATAGACATGGTCAAAACCCTTATCACCCCCACAGTAAGGATCTGCCACCTCCTCAACGCTAGATAGAGCCGCAAAACTCGCAAACAGCTTGATTTTGTCGATGCCCTTTCTTCCCGCCATGCGCCGCAGGTTTGCGCAGTTCTGTTTGTCCATTGCGAGGATCAAATCAAATTTTCCAAAATCGCGAATATCAATCTGCCGCATCCGTTGCGCAGAAATATAGATGCCCTCGGACCGCAACTTTTCCTGCCCGCCCGTTCCAGCAGAGTCAACACGCACGTTCAAACTCCGGGCGTCGGCAATCTGTCTGAAAATCCTTTTAGCCATTGGTGAACGGCAAATGTTTTCCAAACAAACAAAAAGAATACGCATTTGGCATGTCCTTTTTCGCGCAGGTGGCGAAGTTCCCGTTGTTGGTCTAGCTTGGGAGCAACCTGGAGGAAACAGTCAATGGCAGAAAAATTCACGGTGGATCAAAGAGCCGCAGCGATAAACGATCTTGAAGGTTGGAGCGAAATTGAAGGCCGGGATGCAATCCAGAAACGCTTTGAGTTCAAGAACTTTAACGAGGCGTTTGGGTGGATGTGCAGAGTTGCCATGATCGCTGAGAAGATGGATCATCATCCCGAGTGGTTTAATGTCTATCGAACGGTAGATGTGACGTTAAGCACGCATAGTGCAGGTGGTCTCAGCGAACTGGACCTGAAGCTCGCCAAAGCTATGGATCGCATGGCGTGATTTTCGCCACCGATTGTTTGATAGCCTGTAATATCCAAGGTCAAGATCTTATATCGGCAGCAGGGAGACGATTATGCTTCGCCAAATTTCCGCTTTTACTTTTGGCTTTCTCATTGTCTGCATTCATGGTGCTCGCCTTGCAAGCTGGCCCAGCCTACGCGGCAGAATGTAAGTAAAGGCAAGACAAAGTCTGCCTGCACAAGAGACAACAGCTGTGTTTAATGTTGGCAGTTATAAACGTTCCGATGGTGTGAAAGTCGATTCCTACTGCCGGAACAAAGGCGGGAACGGCTCTTCAGCGAAAAAATCGAAAACCAAAAAAATCGACCACCAAGAAGGCTTCGACCAAAAAATCTGGCACGAAGAAGCTGATCAAAAAGCAAGCGGCTGCGAAAAAGAAGACCGATGCCAAAAAGAAAGCCAAAGCAAAGAAAAAAAGCAGCAGCAAGAAAAAATCAGGTTCTTCCTAATGAGAATCCAAATTTCTTGACCTGGTCTCAATCGACGTAAGGATTCTGAGGTTGTCTGGAAGGTTCGTCTTCCTGAAACCTGAGTGGAGTATCTGAAGTTTCAATCTCTAGATCGGGCTCAGTGTTCCATTTGTCAGCATGGCGGTCGGCAATTCGCCAATACATACCGCCGCCCAGGGCCCCTGCCAGCAAGAAGAACTGGAAATCGCCTGTTGCCTGAAATGGCAAGCCGCGCCACATGACAAAGCAGATCAGGCAACCGCTCATTACGTAGTAGCTCCAATGACGGAGCTTCAGGAATTCCGCGACCAGACCCATGGCAATTGTCGGCAACAGACCCAGCGCCGTGAGCAGTACACTAAGGAATATGAGTGCCATGATGGAGTGGGAAACGGGCGTGATTTCTCCGCCCCGTTCATCGTATTCTGGATAAAAGACAGCATCGTGGCCCCGCCCAGAACGCAAGCTCCACTTGCGAAGGCCGCTACAACATAGGCCAACAGAATTCTGCCCAATCTTGCAAGAATGAGCTTCATCTTCGTTAGTTTGCGGCGTGCAGCTTTTCCCGGGCTTTGGCGCGTAATCGCTCAGAATCTGATTTGAGTTGCCCGCAAGCGGCCATGATATCACGCCCTCGTGGGGTTCGTACCGGGCTTGAATATCCCGCCCGATTGATGATTTCGGCAAATGCTTCGATGGTTTCCCAATCTGAACATTCATGCGGTGAACCAGGCCAGGGGTTGTACGGAATCAGGTTCACCTTGGCTGGGATGCCTCGCAGTAATTTGACAAGCTGTTTGGCATGGGTGGGGCGATCATTCACATCTTTCAGCATCACATATTCAAAGGTGATCCGGCGGGCGTTAGAGAGCCCCGGGTAGGCCCGGCAAGCATCTAGCAATTCCTTGATCGGATATTTCTTGTTGATCGGAACCAGATGATTTCGAATTTCATCCTGAGTGGCGTGCAGTGAAATTGCCAGCATGACACCGATTTCTTCGCCACACCGCTCAATCATGGGAACGACGCCGGACGTCGACAATGTGATACGGCGACGAGACAGAGGTAAGCCTTCGTCATCGCTCACAATCGCCATGGCATCTTTGACGTTGTCAAAGTTGTAGAGCGGCTCGCCCATACCCATGAGCACCATGTTGGTGACATAACACCCGCTTTCTGGTGCATCAGATTTGGCTGCAATTTCGTCTGGCCACTCGCCGAGGCGATCGCGCGCAATAATCAATTGCAAAACAATTTCCGCTGCGGTCAGATTCCGGACCAAGGTTTGCGTGCCTGTATGACAGAATGAGCAGGTCAATGTGCAGCCGACCTGGCTTGAAACGCATAATGTTCCGCGATTTTCTTCTGGGATATATACAGTTTCGATCTCGTGGCCTGCCCCCCATTGATCGGGGGTGAGACGGATCAGCCATTTCCGGGTTCCATCTACCGAGATCTGCTCGGTAACAATTTCCGGACGTTCGAGACTGAATTGATTTGCAAGCCTTTCACGCAAATCCTTCGACATGTTTGTCATGTCAGAAAAACTGGTCACACCCCGGTTATAGATCCACCGCCAGATCTGGCTGACGCGCATTCTGATCTGCTTTTGCGGAATCCCCAGCTCTTCGAAGACACCCGAGAGCTCTTGACGTGTCATTCCGACAAGTGATGGCTTTAGATCGATCTGCGGCCCGGCAGAAACAATCGATGACGCATTCGGGTTTGCGCGCGAAATATCAAGGCTGGTTGCCATCTCTCAGGATCCGGAAGTTTGAAACTGTAATTATCCCAGACCGGCAAGGCAACTGCAAATCTACGGATTGCGCCTTATTTGCAGGTGCCCGATATCTTTTTCAAGGCCGCAGTTACGCCATCGAGTGAATAGATGTCCACTGTTTCCGTGCCGCGCCAGGATGTGCCGCGGACAATCATCTTGTTACCCTTTTTCATTGCAACAACAGCTTGGCGGTCCTTTTCGCTGGTATCCAGCCAAGCGCCGTCCTTGTCTGTGATCATCTCAAATTTCGTAGAGTCGATCGTCAAGCCTGCAGTGCTGCCTTTTTTGAAATTGTAGCCGATGATAGTGTTCACCATGCTGCGATGCGTGATCAAGAAATGAACGGGATCACGCTTCACATTCTTCGGCGAAGTGGTGATGGGTTTGGATGCGATATGACATTCCGAGCCTTTCGCGCCTTTCAGGACATAGGCGGTCCATTTTCCGAATGTACCAAGAGGTTGGAGCTCTTGTGCGTGTGCTGAAGTGATGAGAAGGCCAAATAGTGCAAGGCCTGCAAATGTTGTCTGTTTCATAGAGTACCGGTTTCTCATTTATAGATCGTAAAGCTGCGTTTACCTGCTCGCTGCGAGCTTTGACCGACATGCCCCCCAATTGACCCGCCATATGGGAGATCGGGCTGCCATCTCTCTCGGTTTTGCCACTGGTTCCAGATTCTGTCTTTTCCTGTCGCTGCTTCTGGGTCAAATTTAGGCATGTCCTTAATGTTGTGATCAATTATAGTCAACAGTTGGTTAATTTGAACTCTGATTCTCTCAAGAAATGGCTTATCTTTCACGTTTGGTTCGAAGCACCGGTCCACCGCTTACATGCGGCTCTCTTGGCTCAGGACTCTGACCTGCCATTATCGGTCGATCGGCAAAACGTCCCATGATGATCGAACCTGCCGTGGCCACGTTGATGCAGAACGAGGTTGGGATCTTGACCGTCTGAGCGCATAGCGCGAGCATTTCAGGCGACAAGGAACCACGTTCAGACCCAAACACATAGGCGGCGCGGAGCGGGTGACGGAAGCTCGACAGGTCTATCGCTTCATCGAGAAGCTCCACACCAACGAGCACACAGTCAGAAGGCAACTCCATTTTGCTGATTGACGGCCATTGGTAAAATGGCAACTGCATATGGGATTTTGATGTATCAGACGGTGCACGCCTTTGGATGGGCGTCAACCGTGAAGACAAAACTCGCTCCAAAGGCATGGGCAGAGTGGATGAGATTACCCACGTTCATGGACTTTGATATGCCTTCAACGCCAATGCCAAAATAGCCGTGCATTCAGTTTCCTGCTTCCTATGTTAGGTTCAAATGCTCATAGCTTTGTTCGGCTTTGTGGATCAAGTTCCTAGCATTGCACCATGGCGCCAACTGGAGTACGCCATGAGCCGAAAGTTTGAATCATGAGGGACAGCAGCAGAATGAAAGCGATTGTGAGCAAACAACCCGGACCTCCTGAAACCCTGGTGTTGGAGGACGTCGACGATCCGGTTGCAAGCACCGGAGAGGTTGTTATCGATATTGAATCAGCTGCGCTGAACTTCTTCGATACGTTGATCATTGAGGACAAATATCAATACAAACCAGATCGTCCGTTTTCGCCTGGGGCAGAATTTGCAGGTGTGATTGAATCTGTTGGCCCAGGGATCACCGGGTTTGAGCCCGGTGACCAGGTGATGGCATATTCCGGATGGAACGCCTGCCGGGAGAAGATAGCTGTTGAAGCCAACCGGGTGATTCCCTTGCCTGCCGATATCAGCTTTGATGCGGCTGCAGGTTTGACGGTCACCTATGGTACGACGATCCACGGGCTGCGTGACCGGGCGAACATGAAGCCTGGAGAGACCCTGGCCGTACTTGGCGCTGCAGGCGGGGTTGGACAAGCTGCTGTTGAAATCGGCAAGGCGATGGGCGCACGGGTAATTGCCTGCGCTTCGTCTGAAGACAAGCTGGATTTTTGCCGTCAACTCGGCGCGGACGAGACAATTAACTACAGCGAAACGAACCTTAAGGATCAGCTCAAGGCGCTCACCGATGGCCAGGGTGCGGATGTCATTTACGATCCGGTTGGCGGTGATCTGGCAGAAGAAGCCGTTCGTGGCACCGCTTGGAACGGGCGGTTTCTTGTCATTGGTTTCGCAAGCGGAACAATCCCTAAAATCCCCTTGAATCTGGCGCTTTTGAAAGGCTGTTCGCTGGTTGGTGTGTTTTGGGGTTCATTCCTTCAACGAACTCCGGAGCATCACGCGACCAATATGGCGGCCATCCTAAACTGGGTCGAGGACGGCAAGATCAAGCCTCACATTGACAAGACCTATTCGCTTGCCGAAACGCCCGCTGCGTTAACAGCGTTGGCTGAACGCAAGATCATGGGCAAGGTGATTATCAAACCTTAAGGCGATTCAGACTTGCGGAGGCGGGCGGCGTAGAAGCCGTCCATGCCACTGCCGGGAGTCATTGATGGTCTGGTGCGCAGATTTCCTGCCGCCGTAGCCGCATCGGTAAGCGTGCCAAGTTCATCTGGCGCAATCGGAAAACGCTCAATTTCAGTATTATAGGGCAACAGCTTTTCAATCTGCTTCTCGCCCTCATCGGGCTGCAGGGAACAGGTGCAGTAGACCAGGAGTCCGTCTGGTTTCAGAAGTCGGACCGCCTTCTGAAGCAATTGCGTCTGGATCTTTATGAGCGCCTTGATGTCGCTCTTGGTCTTCAGATGCAGGATATCGGGGTGGCGGCGGATGGTGCCTGTGGCGCTGCAGGGAGCATCGAGCAGAATCGCATCAGCCTGTGCAGTTTCGTCCAGCTCAAGTACGTCGCAGTGCAGAACTTTCCCGCTCAGTCCAGTTTTTTCCAGGTTTTTCCGCAATCGTTCCAAACGTGTCTCTGATACATCGACAGAGACCACATTTGCGCCGACAGCAGCCAACTGCAGGGTCTTTCCTCCCGGCGCGCGCGGAACCCGGCAAAGTGGCGGCTACATCCTGGACCCACCAATCCCTGTCCTCATAGCCTTCCAGATTTCTGATCCGGCCGGACGGCGCCAGGCGGATGCTGCCTGGACCAACAGGCACGGCAGACAAGCGTTCTGCCCAGCTGTCGCGATCAGATTTGACGGTCAGGTCGATCGGCGGCTCTTCCATATGTGCTTCTGCAATTGCTCTTGCGCCGGGGCCACCATAGGCCTTTGTCCAGCTTTCGTAGAGCCCGCTTGGTGTGTTGAGCCGGACCACATCCTGATCCTTGACCACCGCCTCGCCTTCGCGCGCGATTGTGTGAAGGACCGCAGTGATGAAGCCGGAAAGTTTCCGTCCACCTCTTGCATCACCAGCGACGGCCCGGACTGAGAGGTCGATTGCAACGTGAGAAGGCACACGCAGAAACAGGATCTGAGCGGCGCCAATTAGAAGGGCCTCATAGGCGATGCCGGTCTTCTTGCGGTTAAGGGGCGTGTCGGTGAACTTGTCGATCAGGTCGTCGATCTGACCTTTGCGGCGCAAGGCAGTGGCGACCACCGCCCGGGACAGAGCACGATCTTTCTGGGTCAGTCCGGTCATTAACCCGCTCTCGGCAGATTGTGCCAGGGTCATATCAAGCGGACAGCGTTCAGTCAGAACGCGGCGCAGAATTTCAATTGCAGCCCGGCGGGCAGGCAGGCCCACCTGATGTTTGTGCCGGGTCGTCTCCCGATTGTCTGATTTGGTCACGCAGGAATGGCTTTGAGCTAACCCCATGGCCCGCGATCATCCTCCGGCGAACTTGATCGAGATCCCCATGGGCCCTGATGGGCAGATCGACCCTGATGACCGGACCGGGCAGGTTCGTCATAGGAAGGGCGGTTGATCTCATGCGCAAAAGCCTGGCGGCGACGGTTGGGTTGTCCCCACTCCTTAGCATAGCTGGAGAGTTCCGCAATCCGGTTCTCCGCATTGGGGTGAGTGGAAAACAGGTTGTCCATCCGCTTACCGGACAGAGGATTGATGATGAACATGTGCGCAGTTGCCGGATTGTTTTCAGCAGCCTGATTTTCGATCTGGTGCGCCATGCCAGAGATCTTGCGCAGGGCACTGGCGAGCGCGTTGGGATCACCGCAAATCATGGCGCCTAGCTTGTCGGCGGAATATTCGCGTGTTCTGGAAATCGCCATCTGCACCACCATGGCTGCCATGGGCGCAAGGATGACCATGGCGAGTGTGCCGATCATGCCAAGCGGATTGTTTCTGCTGTTGCCCCCAAAAAACATGCCAAACTGTGCAAGCATGGAAATGGCACCAGCCAGCGTGGCGGTGATGGTCATAATCAGGGTGTCGCGATTTTTGATGTGCGCCAGCTCGTGAGCCATTACGCCTGCGATTTCATCCTTGTTGAGCATCTGCATGAGGCCGGTGGTGGCTGCAACAGCCGCGTTTTCCGGATTGCGGCCTGTGGCGAACGCGTTGGGCTGCGGATTGTCCATGATGTAGACTTTCGGCGTGGGCAATTCGGCGTTGCGCGCAAGGTCCGCCACCATGTTGTAGTAGGCCGGAGCCGATGTGGCATCGACTTCGCGAGCGCCATGCATGCGCAAGACCATCTTGTCGGAATTCCAGAACGAAAACGCGTTCATTGCCACCGCCACGGCAAGGGCAATCAACATGCCTGTCTGACCGCCAATCATGAACCCGACGCCCATAAACAGGGCGGTCATTCCGGCCAGCAAAATTCCTGTACGCATAACGTTCATTTGTCGAATAGCCTTTCTTGATCCTTTTCTGAATACACACCCATATATGATGGTGTCTGCTTGCAGGTTTCGCAAGACATGAGGGCTCTATGACTGAATTCATCGGCTGAGAAGACCAATAAAAAGCTAACGCCCGCCGCGGAACGGGTGCTTGCTGAGGCGGCAGAACGCCGTTTGGAAGCCGAAGCTGATGCAGAGAATACGCCGCCTGAAAAAACGTACGAGGCAGGCTTGATCCTATCCGTTACACAGATTGGGAAGTCAAAGGCATTGCCAGCGATTTCTAAGCACGGCGATCTCTTTATCACATGAACGTGTTGGATCGACGGATCGAAAGCGATCCGATCATCACCATATTGCGTAATCTAAAGAAATAGTGACGGGGCGAACCGATGCTTGATCTTCAAACACTTGATATTCCAATCCGGCGTGGGCAGGTTCCCGCTGAAACGACGGAGCTAGCTAAATCGGCCGCTGAAACAACTGCGTGGCTGTTAACTGAAGCCATATCCATGTCCGGGCCAACGGAGATGTTCAGCCACTTCTGCGAAAAGGTGCGTGAGGCCGGTATCCTGCTGGACCGTGCATTGCTTGCTGTCGAAACCCGTCATAGTGAACAGGCCGGACTTGGCTGGTTCTGGGAGCCGGGAATGGTTGCCGATCTGAAGGCGTTTCCTTACGACGCAACACGCGATGAAGTCTATCAACGCAGCCCGTTCGCAAAAGTCCACGAGACCAGCGATTGGTTACGGCTGAATCTGCCGGAGACTTCGGATGATGCATTCGGCATAGTGCCGGAACTGAAAGAGTCCGGCCTGTTGGATTATATCTGCCTGCCGCTGCCATTCGAGGCCACCAAGAAGAACGGCATGACTCTGGCGACCGGCGAGGCTGGCGGTTTTACTGAAGATCAAGTACAGTTCTTCAAGACCGTATTGTCGGCCTTCAAGCTGGTGGCGGAAGTTATGGCTCTGAACCGGCGGATCGAAACTGTGTTGCGCACCTATGTGGGTGAGGAGCCGCAGAAGCGAATTCTGGCCGGCGACATTCATCTTGGCGAAGTGGTGCGAATTCGATCTGCTGTCATGTTCATCGACATGCGGAACTTTACGAAGATCTCCATGAACATGAATGCGCAGGAGTTGGCTGGCTTTCTGAACCGATACTATGATTGCCTGGTGCCATCGATCGAAGCCTGCGGTGGCGAGGTTCTGAAGTTTGTTGGTGATGGTGTTCTGGCGGTCTTCCGCACTGGCGGGAAAGGTGCCGCGCACGCATGTCAGCAAGCACTGGCCGCTGCTCAGGATGTGCTGGATGCGGTCAACAGGGAGCGTAATGGTGGAGAGGGGCCGAGATTCAGTGTGAAGATCGCTTTGCATTTTGGCCGGGTCGCCTATGGCAATATAGGCTCCGGGCAGCGCCTGGACTTCACCGTCATCGGTCGCGATGTGAATGTGGCGAGCAGGTTGACGACCCTTTGTGGTCAGGTGGAACGCAGCTTGCTCGTGTCCGGTGCATTCCGTGACCGGACCCACAATCTGGTGGATTTCATTCCGGCGGGCGCGCATTCTTTACGGGGTGTACCCAAGAAACTGGATGTTTACGAACCGGCCGTTTAGGAGCTGCAGAGATGAAAGGAGACGTCCTCGGACTTGACCCGAGGGCAACAACTTGTGAATTTGTCCGCTAAGCTGCTTTCTGGGTCATCAGGCCGCCGTCGACCAGGGCCTCGGCGATCTGGACCGTGTTGAGAGCAGCGCCCTTGCGCAGGTTGTCAGAAACAACCCACATGTTGAGGCCGTTCTCAATCGTGATGTCTTCACGAATACGGCTGATGAACGTGGCAAACTCGCCGACACACTCAACCGGGGTCACGTAACCACCGTCTTCCTGCCTGTCGACCACCAGGCATCCCGGCGCGTCGCGCAGCACGGCGCGGGCCTCGTCTGCAGTCACCGGCTGGTCAAATTCGATGTTGAGGGCTTCGGAGTGGCCCACAAAGACAGGCACGCGCGCGCAGGTGGCGGTGAGCTTGATCTTGGGATCCATGATCTTCTTGGTTTCCGCCATCATCTTCCACTCTTCCTTGGTGTAACCGTCTTCCATGAAGACATCGATGTGGGGAATGACGTTGAAGGCGATCTGCTTGGTGAACTTTTCCGGCTCCGGCGCATCGGTCACGAAGATGCCCTTGGTTTGGTGCCAGAGCTCCTCCATGGCTTCTTTGCCGGCGCCTGATACGGACTGGTATGTGGTGGCCACAACTCGCTTGATGCCGAACTGATCGTGCAGGGGCTTCAGCGCAACGACCATCTGGATGGTTGAGCAATTTGGGTTGGCGATGATGTTCTTGCGGTTGTTCTTTGCCATGTACTCGTCAAGAACACGCGCATTCACTTCTGGCACCACGAGCGGCACATCCTGATCGTAACGCCAGCAGGAAGAGTTATCGATTACGATACAGCCGGTGGCTCCGATTCTTGGCGACCATTCCTTTGATATCCCGGAGCCTGCCGACATGAGGCAAAAGTCGGTTCCGTTAAAATCGTAAGTATCCAGGGTTTTGCAGGTGAGCGTCTTGTCGCCATAGCTGACTTCTGTTCCCTGAGACCGCCGGGATGCCAGGGGAATCACATCGTCCGTGGGGAAATCACGTTCTGCCAGAATGGACAGCATTTCACGGCCCACATTGCCTGTGGCGCCTACGATAGCGACTTTGTAGCCCATCGCTTTTCTCCTTTTTGCTTTCTCCCAAATGAGCCCCTTGGCCCGCCAGGTTGGTGATCCGCCTCTCCCCGCTGGGAGAGATGAACGGGGAGGAGCTTTAAGTTTTGGTGGTGGTTTTGTTTGTGCGTTTGAGCGCGCAGAACGGTTTGGCAGCGGCGGTCGCCGTGGTGCCAGTTTTGATTGCCTTGTAGAAACCGAAGGTCATCAGTTCGTTCCGTTTGAATTTGTGCGCCTTATCTATACAGAACTCGCCAAGAGTCAATCCGCGTTTTGCGCTGCGGCGGCAACTATCTCTTGAAGTGATGAATATTCCGCTGCATTTTGCCCGGCCATGGAATGGATCTTTAACATCGAAATCTGGGCAAGTCTCCTCACCCTGACGGTGATGGAGATTGTGCTTGGCATCGACAATCTTGTGTTTCTCACGGTTGCGGCAAGCGGCCTTCCTGAAGAAAAGCGCCTACCGGTTCAGCGTTTGGGCCTCGTGGCCGCGCTGATGATGCGTATTGCGTTCCTGTCGGCGGTGGTGTGGATCACCAAGCTGACCATGCCTGTGTTTTCGATTGGCGATCATGTGGTGTCCTGGCGCGATCTTATTCTGATGAGCGGTGGGTTGTTCCTGCTCTGGAAGGGCACACAGGAGATCCATCAGGAGGTTGAAGGGGGCCATGAGGGCGCAGCTGCCCGGGCTGCCACAAGTGTCGGTGCCGTAATCGTACAAATCATGGTGCTTGACCTGGTGTTCTCGCTGGACTCTATCATCACCGCAATCGGTTTGACCGATGTGCTCTGGGTGATGGTTGCAGCAGTTAGCATTGCGATTGCCGTCATGATGTTTGCGGCCAAGCCAGTCGGACACTTTATCGAGGAACATCCGACAACCAAAATGCTGGCGCTGTCGTTCCTGATCCTGATTGGCGCTGCGTTGATGGCCGAAGGGTTGCACTTCCATATTCCACGCGGTTTCATATATTTTGCGATTGCCTTCTCTCTAGGTGTCGAAGTTCTCAACCTGCTGGCCGGGCATAACAAGAAGAAAAAAACCTGATTGCCAGTTGTTCAGGCTCGCTCGTCCTTGGGTGAGCCCATTACGATGCAGGACGTGATCGAGGTGACTTGTGGTTGTGTGCCCAAGACTTCCGTGTGGAATGTTTATAGGCCGGAAGATCGACAACCTCGACACACAGTAGGTATTCCATTGTGCCGGTGATGTTATGGCATTTGCGAACTTCCGGGGCGCGGGACATCGAGCGCTCGAAGGTCTCCTGTGACACCTTCGAATGATCTGAAAGACCAACAGTAATATAAGCGACAAAGCCTTTTCCGACTGCCGCGCAATCAAGGACAGCCCGGGTAGCCCTTGATCGCCCCGATCCGGGTGAGCTCCTGTACACGCCTGAGGCAGGCGGACGGTGAAAGACCTACCTGCTCGGCGGGCTCGATATTGCTGATGCGACTGTCTCTCGTCAATTCATGCAATATTTTATCAGTAATGGGGTCAGATTTCGTTATAAGTTGCAAATTTAGCCAATTTTTTTGCGAGAAAGCAATTTAATTCAGCCAAATTTGCGCAATCGTTGTGCGCATAACCTATGACCTTCTTACAGCGCTTGCTGCCTTCGCCCTCGTCATCTCGATCACGCCGGAGCCAACTTCGGTTTCCGGCGCACGGTCCCGCACATGTTGGGCGTGGCATTGGGATTTGTGTTGATGTTGATGCTTGTGGGCGTTTTTGAGACCTATCCCGTCAGCTACACCATCCTCAAGATGTTGAGCGTTGCCTACCTTATCTATCTTGCCCGGAAAATCGCGTCCGCCCCGCCTCCATCAGACGGCAGCTCCGATGCCCGGCCCATGGCCTTTCTGCAGACCGCACTCTTTCAGTGGGTCAACCCCAAGGCATGGGCCATGGCCCTCACTGCCGTGACAGTTTATGCGCCAACACAAAGCCTGGTCGCTATCGCCTTTGTTGGTCTCGTCTTCGGTGCGATCAACCTGCCGTCGGTCGGGTCTTGAACGATCCTGAGCCAGCAAATGCGGCGCATTCTCACCAACCCGGCAGGATTGCGCGCATTCAACCTGGTTATGGCCGGGCTTTTGGTGGTTTCCCTGTGGCCGGTGTTTTTCCCGGGCTGATCAGGACGCGCTGTTGAGCGCTGTCAGTTCCTCAATGATGGCGGTGCCCATTTCCTCGGTGCCAACCTGTTTCATGCCGTCCTGCATGATATCGCCGGTGCGCAGGTCGTTGGCCAGAACGTTGGCAATGGATTGGTCGACCATGTCCGCCGCCTCGCCCATGTTGAAGGAATACCGCAGGCACATGCCGAACGACGCGATCATGGCGATCGGGTTGGCAAGGCCTTGTCCGGCAATATCTGGAGCCGATCCATGTACGGGCTCGTACATGGCCTTACGCACACCGGTTTTTTCATCCGGGGTACCAAGGGAGGCTGATGGCAGCATGCCGAGCGACCCGGTGAGCATGGCAGCAATGTCAGAGAGCACATCGCCGAAGAGATTGTCGGTGACCAGAATATCATACTGCTTGGGCTGACGAACCAGCTGCATGGCGCAGTTGTCGGCAAGTACATGTTCCAGTTCCACGTCCGGATACTCTTCCTTGTGAACTCGAGTCGTGACTTCATTCCAGAGCACACCTGACTTCATCACGTTACGCTTTTCTGCAGAGGCGACCCGGTTGTTGCGGGTCCGTGCCAGGTCAAAGGCCACGCGTGTGATGCGCTCAATCTCATAGGTGTCGTAGACTTGGGTATCGATGGCGCGCTTCTGGCCATTGCCAATATCGGTGATGGTTTTGGGTTCACCAAAATAAACGCCACCCGTGAGCTCGCGGATGATCAGCAGATCCAGACCTTCAACCAGTTCCTTCTTGAGCGAAGAGGCATCGGCCAGAGCTGGATAGACAATGGCCGGGCGCAAGTTGGCGAACAGCTTCATGTCCTTGCGCAGACGCAGCAGGCCGGCTTCCGGGCGCTGTTCGTAAGGGACGTCATCCCACTTGGGACCACCAACCGCTCCAAAGAGCACAGCATCGACCGCCATGGCCTTTTCCATATCAGCATCAGAGATGGACTCGCCGTGAGCGTCGTAGGCTGAACCGCCAACCAGGCCTTTTTCCACATCAAAACGGGCGATGCCGTTTTCACCAAACCAGTCAAGCACCCGGCGTACCTGAGCAAAAACTTCCGGTCCGATACCGTCGCCAGGAAGCAGGAAAAGTGTGTGGTTCGCCATCGCGCGTGCCCTCTTGAAATTTTCAGGTTAAATTGACCGGGGATTGCTAAACCCTTGGCACGAATTTGACAAGCTTTCATGCTATGGAGTTTCGAAAGGCGGGATCGGTTTGAGCAGGGATATGAAAAAACAATAACCAGCCTGATTGTGGCTGCAGGATTTTGGTCCGCCGGGGTGTTTGCAGAAGATCTCAAACTCTCATTGCCGATCAAATGCCATATTGGTGAGACCTGCTTTATTCAGCAATATATGGATGTGGATCCTGGTTCGAAGGCGCAGGATTACCGCTGTGGCAACGCGGTCTACAACAAACATTCAGGAACCGACATTCGCTTGCGTACATTGGAAGACGCCAGGCGGGGTGTGGAGGTTCTGGCTGCCGCTCCGGGGAAAGTGCTGCGGACGCGAGACGCTGCGCCAGACAGAATCGTGGCGACACAATCGGATCGGGACGCGTTCCAGAATGTCTTCTGCGGAAACGGGTTGATCATCGATCATGGGGATGGATGGCAGACCCAATATTGCCACCTCCGCCGAGGTTCACTTCGCGTCAAAGCTGGCGATATGGTTGAACGGGGCACGCCCCTGGGGCTGGTTGGCTATTCCGGGCTGGCGCAATTCCCCCACCTGCATTTGACCGTTTACCGGGACAAAATCAGGACGGATCCATTGACTGGATCGGCTGCAGACGGGGGTCTGCAATTTGGGTTAATCCGTCGGTTTGCGGGACGAGGTAACACTGGCTCAGTTGCGCTGCCGGAGAGGCCAAATTCTGTCCTCCGGGTTTGCCCCTGGGCGCGTTTCACTAGGCTCAATCATGCAACAGCTTCCAGACAAAGAATCCATTGCTTCAAATTTGCCTTTGCTGATTGCCTATGGTTGGTTGATCAATCTGCAAAAGGGTGATCTGGGATATTGCCAAGTTTCTTTGTGACGGGTGAGGGGGTTCTGGGCTGGTGTGGTCCTGCGGTCGTTTCGAGGGTGTGGTCATTCCACAACCGGAATGCGTCGGAGCGGGCGTGGCGGCAGGACATTGAAGAGAGTCTGTAACGGCGGGGCTGGAAGAGGGTGTCGATCCGGTCGTGCGCGGAAAGAAAGCCCTGCGCCTGCCGGGGTGACTTGAACCGCCCCATGATTTTCTCCCGTCGTCGCGTTGGACGGTGAGAGACCCCGGCTCTGTTGTTCAGGCCCTTGGGCGCCCGGTGGTTTGCCCCGGGCACAGGATTGCGAATTGGCTTCATGTCGCTGCGCAGCGTGTCGGTGTCGAACGCTTTCCCGACTGACAGGGACGCCGCGCCCGGCGAGCAGGTCCTCCGCATCGGCAGTGCCCGGGGCAAACCGATGACAGGCCCGAACAGCACAGGCGACGATCTCGCGCGGGAAACGAAAGCCTTTCAGGCGCGGCATTGAAACGAGTCCCTTCATCCCGAAACCGCAAAAAAACTTGACAATACCAAATTATCTTGATCAGCTCACCTCGCAAGTGTGAACCGAGTAATATGGTTTCGAGCTCCGACATAAAGGTGGGGACAGACAATGGCGCAGGAAATCCGGACCGCATTCGATGACGGCAATGACGGAACCATCGATCATGGGACACCGCATGGCAGCAGGCTGACAGTCTCGCCACTCAGCCAGGCCCTGATTTAAGAGGAGGACATAGAACCATGACCCCACCCACCAGAGGCACCGTGCTCCTGAACGCCTTCGACGATGACGGGGACGGCATGATCGACCGGATCGAGACCTACAGCTATGACGGGGACGGCAACCGGATCCGGACCGATGTCGACTACGGCTATGACGGCACCATCGACCGGACCGCCTTCGACGATAACGGGGACGGCACCATCGACCGGACAGAGGCCTACACATATAATGCAGACGGCACCCTGACCCGGACCGATTTCGACCGGGGTGCGGACGGCACCATCGACCGGACCGCCTTCGACGATAACGGGGACGGCACCATCGACCGGACAGAGGCCTACACGTATAATGCAGACGGCACCATCGACCGGAGAAAGTTCGATACCGACGGGGACGGCACCATCGACCGGACCGCCTTCGACGATAACGGGGACGGCACCATCGACCGGAGAGAGACCTACAGCTATGACGGGGACGGCACCCTGAGCCGGACCTATGTTGACGATGGTGCGGACGGCACCATCGACGCGACCGAGGCCTACACGTATAATGCGGACGGCACCATGAGCCGGACCGACGTCGACGACGGCAATGACGGCACCATCGACCGGACCGAGGCCTACACGTACAATCCGGACGGCACCCTGAGCCGGACCAGGTTCGACGACGACAATGACGGCACCATCGATCGGATCGAGCTTGACGACGATGCTGACGGCACCATCGACCGGAGGGTCTACCTGAATGCGGACGGTCGCTGGGAGCGGATGGAACGGGACAGGGATGAGGACGGCACCATCGACCGGAGCGAGGCCTACACGTACAATGCGGACGGCACCGTGAGCCGGATCAACTTCGATGACGGCAATGACGGCACCATCGACCGGACCCTGGATTATGTCCATGACGTCAATGGCAACCGGATCGAGACCCGGTTCGACAGGGACGGGGACGGCACCATCGACCGGACCCTCCACTATGACGCCGATGGCAATGTGACCCGGCGGGCATGGGACAGGGATGACGATGGCACCATCGACCGGACCCAGGATCATGTCCATGACGTCAATGGCAACCTGATCGAGACCCGGATCGACAGGGACGGGGACGGCCATGCCGACTGGACCCTCCACCATGACGCCGATGGCAATGTGACCCGGCGGGCATGGGACAGGGATGACGATGGCACCATCGACTGGACCCAGGATCATGTCCATGACGTCAATGGCAACCTGATCGAGACCCGGACCGACAGGGACGGGGACGGCACCACCGACTGGACCCTCCACTATGACGCCGATGGCAATGTGACCCGGCGGGCATGGGACATGGATGGCGATGGCACCATCGACCAGGCTTCCCACTATGACGCCAACGGCAATGTGGCCCGGCGGGCATGGGACAGGGATGACGATGGCACCATCGACCGGACCCAGGATTATGTCCATGACGTCAATGGCACCCTGATCGAGACCCGGATCGACAGGGACGGGGACGGCCATGCCGACTGGACCCTCCACTATGACGCCGATGGCAATGTGACCCGGCGGGCATGGGACAGGGATGACGATGGCACCATCGACCGGACCCAGGACTATGTCCATGACGTCAATGGCAACCTGATCGAGACCCGGATCGACAGGGACGGGGACGGCCATGCCGACTGGACCCTCCACTATGACGCCGATGGCAATGTGACCCGGCGGGTATGGGACAGGGATGACGATGGCACCATCGACCGGACCCAGGATTATGTCCATGACGTCAATGGCAGCCTGATCGAGACCCGGATCGACAGGGACGGGGATGGCACCATCGACCGGACCCTCCACTATGACGCCGATGGCACGATCGACCGGAGCGAGGCCTACAGGTATAATCCGGACGGCACCCTGAGCCGGACCGATTTCGACCGGGGTGCGGACGGCACCATCGACCGGACCGAGGCCTACACGTATGATCCGGACGGCGCCCTGAGCCGGACCGACGTCGACGACGGCAATGACGGAACCATCGACCGGAGCGAGGCCTACTGGTATAATCCGGCCGGCACCCTGAGCCGGACCGACGTCGACACCGACAATGACGGCACCACCGACCGGACCCTCTACCATGACGCCGATGGCACGATCGACCGGAGAGAGACCTACAGGTATAATCCGGACGGCGCCCTGAGCCGGACCGACGTCGACACCGACAATGACGGCACCATCGACCGGACCGAGGCCTACACGTACACGTATAACCCGGACGGCACCCTGAGCCGGACCGACGTCGACACCGACAATGACGGCACCATCGACCGGAGAGAGACCTACTGGTATAATCCGGACGGCGCCCTGAGCCGGACCGACGTCGACACCGACAATGACGGCACCATCGACCGGATAGAGGGCTACAGGTATAACCCGGCCGGCACCCTGAGCCGGACCGACGTCGACACCGACAATGACGGCACGATCGACCGGACCCTCTACCATGACGCCGATGGCACGATCGACCGGAGCGAGACCTACACGTATAGTTCGGACGGCACCCTGCTCCGGACCGACTTCGACGACGGCAATGACGGCACCATCGACCGGAGCGAGACCTACAGGTATAGTTCGAACGGCACCCCGATCCGGACCGACTTCGACGACGGCAATGACGGCACCATCGACCGGAGCGAGATCTACAGCTATGGCTACCGGCCCGGCACCCTCGGCACCCTGTTCCGGACCAGGTTCGACGACGACAATGACGGCACCATCGACCGGAAAGAGGACTACAAGTATAGTTCGGACGGCACCCTGAGACGGACCGAATTCGACGACGGCAATGACGGCAGGATCGACCGGATCCTCTACCATGACGCCGATGGCACGATCGACCGGAGCGAGGTCTACAGCTATGGCTACCGGGACGGCACCCTGACCCTGCGACAGACCGCCTTCGACGATAACGGGAACGGCACCATCGACCGGAAAGAGACCTACACGTATAATACGGCCGGCACCCTGATCCGGACCGACTTCGACGACGGCAATGACGGCACCATCGACCGGACAGAGCTATACTCTTCGAACCGCATCTACAGGACCGAGGCCTACAGCTATGACGGGGACGGCAACCGGATCCGGATCGATTTCGACACCGACGGGGACGGCACCATCAACGTGAGACATACCTACAGCCATGACGGGGACGGCAACCGGATCCGGACCTATGTTGACGATGGTGCGGACGGCACCACCGACGAGATCATTCACCACCATTATAATGAGGCTGGCTACCGGATCCGGAACGATTATGACACTGATTTGGACGGCACCATCGACCGGAGCTATTTTTTTGGCGAAAACAACGACGGCTGGAGCTTTACCCTTTGGGTTGAGCGTTATAGCTATGACGAGGACGGCAACCGGATCAAGACCCGTGTCGACTACTTGGATTTGGACGGCAGCCGGCTCCGGACCGACGTCGACACCGACGGGGACGGCGATCTGGACCTGGTTGAGTATGAAGACCGCGGCATTGGTTACGAAGGCCTTGCTTACAGCGGGGATTTCCCGAACCATGCCGGGCTTGAACTGGTCCGGCTGGGCGAGGCCGGCACTGAACTGACCATCCCGGACGCGTTTGTCTTTGCGGGCAATGGCGAGACGCCGGTCCGGATCGAGGGCGGTGGTGTGGACACGCTGCGCTTCGACAGGGACGACTTTACGCAAGGGGATAATATCTACACCGACGGAAATGAATACCTGAGTTTCGCGGCTGACGATGGAACGTGGTCATTTCTCGTCGATGTGGATGTCACGCTGTTCGATATCTGACCCGCTTGCTATGTTCCGATATAAAACACCGTATGACAGCGAGCTGACAGTCTGCCACCGGAGCCACCCGAAACCGCAAAAACAACTTGGCAAGACCGTCTGCCTGATCTTCAAGGAGGCGGTTGGAGAGCCCGTTCTCCCGAAGAGATTGCCAGACCTTCTCGACCCGATCGAGCCCCGGTGATCTGGCGGGCAGGAAGATCAGGGCCAGAGTCTCCGGCCCCTTCACCTCACCGGATGTGTGCCCCGGCGCGCGGTCCATCAGGACGGCGGCCTGAGCGCCTTTTGCAACGGTCCGGCTGATCTCCTTGAGAAGGCAGGTTCCTTGTTCCAGTGTCCGCCCCCATGGCAGCATCAGGACCGCGCCGGACAGGCAGGCCGATTTGTAACGCTTGACCGGCCGGCCATCGCGGTCTCATCCTTTTGCGCGCCCGGATGCGGCCGGTCTTCTGGCCGATGCGGGCCTCGTCCTGAACCCGGACCTCGACCGGCTTGTCTGCCGGACCGTGGTTCAAAGGGGAGGCAAGGCTTTGGGGGACGTTTTTTTGAAAGCCTCCATGAGGCCCGGGTTCGATGATCTCAGCAAGTTCAGCCATCAGGGCCGCGGGACCCGGCGGTCGAACAACCCATCGGGCCCGGCTTCGTTAACCGGTGCACCCGGTCCCTCAGGCTCTGCCGGCCCATCCCACCCCCTTCGCCGCATCCATCCGGCTCATCCCGTCATAAACACAAGCAAGCGAAAACAAACGCCGGGCCTGACGGAGATCTTCGCTTGTCCTGGAAAGGCTGTGAAGGGGTGAAGCATCATAGTCATCACGACCGCCAACAGCTGCAGACATCGGAACTCCTCCCTTGTCTGCATGGATCCAGAGAGCAGCCGGGTTGAAAAGGCCTGAGAGACAATCAATCACGCCATTGGTAATAAGGTGTTGCCTTACATCCAGGGGCGCTCTTCGCTTTTTTTTGCTTCGTATGCATCAATGTTGGATTCCTTTTGCAAGGATTCGCCAATATCGTCGAGACCCTCAAGAAGGCAATGGCGCTTGTGCGGATCAAGCTCGAAGCTGATGGTTCCACCATCCGGGCCGCTGATGGTCATATTTTCCAGATCCACGGTGATGGTTGCGTTGGAGCCACGCTCTGCGTCTTCCATCAGTTTGTCGACATCTTCCTGCGGCAAAGCAATCGGCAGGATGCCGTTTTTGAAGCAGTTGTTGTAGAAAATGTCGGCAAAGCTCGGAGCGATTACGGATTTAATGCCGAAGTCCTTCAAGGCCCATGGCGCATGTTCACGGCTTGAGCCACAGCCGAAATTTTCACCGGCAACCAGAATTTCGGCGTTGCGATACGCAGGTTGATTCAGCACGAAGTTCTCTTTCTCCGAACCGTCTTGGTTGAAGCGCATTTCATCAAACAGATGTTTGCCAAGGCCGGTGCGCTGGATCGTTTTGAGGAACTGCTTTGGGATGATCATGTCGGTGTCGATATTGATCATGGGCAATGGCGCGCCAACGCCGGTGAGGGTGGTGAACTTGTCCATTTCAAAACACTCCAGGTTCAAAATACATATTCGTTAAGCAGATAGACTAGAAGGAAGAGCGCGAAGCAAATACCGAGACCTCGCCCGATCCTCCGGCCCCAGATTTCCGCGAAGTCTTCTTCCTGTTCTGCGTTATTATGCTCCGGCCCGAGCAGCTTTTCAGACTGCTCGTTCATACGGACCAGATCACGCTGTGCGCGGGCGGCTTCCTCTTCGCGGTCTTTCAGGGACGTTGCCATTAAGCCTCCGTCTTTCTAGTTGAATTTCTCTCACATCAACAAAATGACCGGCAATAGCAGCTGCGGCAGCCATGGAAGGAGACACGAGATGTGTCCGGCCACCGCGACCCTGACGGCCTTCGAAGTTGCGGTTCGATGTGGACGCGCAGCGCTCTTCTGGCTCGAGTTTGTCAGCGTTCATGGCAAGGCACATGGAGCAGCCTGGCTCCCGCCATTCAAAGCCGGCTTCGGTGAGCACCTTGTCGATACCTTCTGCTTCCGCCTGTGCTTTCACCAGCCCTGAGCCTGGCACCACCATCGCATTGACAGTGTCGGCAACCTTGCGGCCTTTGGCGACTTCCGCGACCTGCCGTAGATCCTCGATCCGCCCGTTGGTGCATGAGCCAATAAACACCCGGTCGATCGACACGTCCGAGATTTTTGTACCGGGCGTCAGGCCCATATATTTGAGAGATCGTTCAATGGCCTGTTTGCGCCCAGCATCGTCGATAGCTGCCGGATCGGGGACAACGCCTGTAATTGGCAGGACATCCTCAGGGCTAGTGCCCCAAGTGACCGTTGGAGGCAGGTTTGCCGCGTCCAGCTCAATCTCGACGTCGAACTTCGCATCATCGTCAGAGTACAAGGTCTTCCAGAACTCTACCGCCGCATCCCAGTCTGCACCCTTTGGCGCGCGCGGGGTGTCTTTCAGATAGGCGAAGGTCTTCTCGTCAGGTGCAATCATACCGGCACGAGCGCCGCCCTCGATCGTCATGTTGCAAACCGTCATACGGCCTTCCATGGAGAGGGAACGGATCGCTTCCCCTGCAAACTCGATCACATGGCCTGTGCCACCTGCTGTGCCGATTTCGCCAATGATCGCGAGAATGATGTCCTTGGCGCCAACACCTTCAGGCAGAACGCCGTTGACGGTAACCTGCATGTTCTTGGCTTTTTTCTGGATCAACGTTTGGGTGGCCAGCACGTGCTCCACTTCGGATGTGCCGATGCCGTGTGCCAATGCACCAAAGGCGCCGTGCGTTGATGTGTGACTATCGCCGCAGACGATCGTGGTGCCGGGAAGTGTGAAACCCTGCTCCGGACCGATAATGTGCACGATGCCTTGGCGTTCATCGTTTTCATCGAAATAATCCACGCCGAATTCAGCGGCGTTTTTTGCCAGCGTTTCCACCTGCAGTTTCGATTCAGGATCATTGATGCCCTTGGAACGGTCCGTGGTCGGGACGTTGTGGTCGACAACAGCAAGGGTCTTTTCCGGAGCGCGGACCTTGCGGTCGGCCATGCGTAACCCTTCGAAGGCCTGCGGGCTGGTCACTTCATGAACGAGATGCCGGTCAATATAAAGTAGGCAGGTGCCATCTTCGGCTTCGTGGACAACATGGTCATTCCAGATTTTGTCATAAAGAGTTTTGGCCATGGGTTCGGTTCCTCAGGCTGGTGTCGTTCAATTCGACTGGAAACTAATGGAGCACAGGCAAAAAGTCAGTACCCCTAAATGCAAAATGCGCGAGGTCTTTCGAACCCGCGCATTTTGAAGTTCACGTCGCGACAGGGTCTATTCGGCGCTGGCAGCGGCAGGTTGCTTGTCTTTTGCCTTTTTCTTGCGCGCTTCTGCTGCAACGGCCTTGTCGGCGTCGTTGAGCTTGCGGGTGCGCACGTTTGTGGCTTCGAAGATACGGGCAGATTTACCGCGACGGCCACGCAGATAGTAAAGCTTTGCGCGCCGGACCTTACCGCGGCGGACAACGTTAATGCTGTCGATCAGCGGAGAGTAGATCGGGAACACACGCTCCACGCCTTCACCGTACGAGATCTTGCGGACGGTGAAGCTCTCATTCAATCCACCACCCTGACGGCTGATGCAGACACCTTCATAAGCCTGGACACGCTCACGTGTACCTTCGACAACGCGCACGTTTACACGAATGGTGTCACCTGGGCCAAATTCCAGGGTCGGCCGTTTGGCGTCGATTTTTGCAGCCTGTTCAGCTTCCAGTTGCTCGATGACATTCATCGGGACATTCCTTCTTTACAGTTGGCGGGCCTATACCCGCCTTCTCGTTAAAATTCAACCACCAACGCGTTGGAGGTTACTTGATTTCGTTCTCATATTCAGCCCAGAGGTCCGGGCGGCGTGTTTTGGTCAACTTCTCAGCTTCCAACCGGCGCCATTTCTCAATCCACCCATGGTCTCCGCTGAGGAGAACCTCTGGAATATCCCTGTCTTCCCAGGATCTTGGTCTGGTGTAGTGCGGATATTCCAGAAGTCCGTTCGTAAAACTCTCATCTCCGCCCGATTTTGCGTTGCCCATCACTTCGGGTAACAACCGGACAACAGCATCCAAAAGCACTAGGGCTGCCGGTTCACCGCCGGAGAGGACATAGTCCCCTATGTTCACTTCCTGGAGCCCTCTTGCTTCAATCACACGTTCATCGACACCTTCAAAACGGCCGCAAACGATCAGGGCGCCCGATCCAGCTGCCAGTTCGGCAACCTTTTTCTGTGTCAGAGACTTTCCTCTGGGGCTCATCAGCAATCTGGGTTGGTCCGGTTGCATTTCCGTTACAGAATCAATCGTGCTTGCCAACACGTCGGGCCTCAGCACCATTCCTGCACCGCCGCCTGCCGGTGTGTCATCCACGGATGAATGCCGGTCCTTGGCGAAGTCACGGATGTTGACCGTGTTAAGTGTCCAAATCTCCTTTTCCAGTGCCCGGCCTGCGAGCGAGTGACCCAACGGTCCGGGAAACATGTCCGGGTAGAGCGTCAATATTGTTGCAGCCCAGCTCCCGGTCATGCGGTTACTCTATCTCTTCCGGCGGGGCCACAAAGATGCGGCCCTGCTCTATCTCAATTTTCGGCACCGCTTCACGGGTGAAGGGCACATATACCATCTGGTCACCGCCTTCCTGCCTGATTTCAACGACCGTTCCGCCTCCGAAATTCTCCAGTTTCACGACCATCCCGAACAGCGTTCCGTCGCCCAGCTCCGCCTCCAGACCGATCAAGTCCGAATGGTAGAACTCATCTTCGTCTTCGAGTTCCGGCAGGCTGTCCCGCCGGACGTAGAGTTCGGTCCCCTTGAGCGCCTCGGCGGCGTTGCGATTGTTGACCCCTTTGAGGGCTGCAATCACGAGGCCCCCGGCAATCCGGTGCCGTTTGACCTTGTACGATGCATCGCCGGACTTTGTCCGAAGCGCTCCGTAGCTTGCTATGGCCTCCGGGGTCTCGGTGAAGGTCTTGATCCTGACCTCGCCGCGGATACCGTGAGCCCCTGTGATGACGCCCAGACAAAGCAAGTCGCCGGACATCTGCCTTACTCGGCAGCGGCCTCTTCAGCCGGTGCGGCTTCTGCTTCAGCGGCAGCTGCGGCAGCATCTTCAGCAGCCTGAGGGGCTTCTTCTTCACGTTCCATGCGCTTCTTGCCTGGCAGAGCCTTCTTCGGGTTGTTGCGTGCTTCACGTTTCAACAGGCCGGCTGCGTCGAGAAAGCGGTGAACGCGATCAGACGGTTTTGCGCCAACACCCAGCCAATGCTTTACGCGTTCTTCGTTCAGCTTCACACGCTCTTCGGAATCCTTCGGCAAAAGCGGATTGAAAGTTCCGAGGATTTCAATGTGACGGCCGTCACGGGGTGCGCGGCTGTCAGCCACAACAACCCGGTAGAACGGACGCTTTTTGGCCCCGTGCCGAGACAATCTAAGTTTCAATGCCATCTAAATGGTCTCCACAAGTTGAGTTTGATTGTTCAAGAATTCCAAAATTATCTGATTGATCACTTCCGGCCTTTTTTGCCGAAGCCCGGTAGACCACGCGGTATTCCAACGCCAAGTCCGGGTAAGTCGCCGCCTCCAAGGCCCGGCAAACTGGGTAGTTTCTTGGGCAAAGCACCGCCGGCCAGATCCTTGAGATCGGGTGGCAGGGCGCCTGGCCTCACCTCAGCCCCGATTTCGGCTTGCATCTTTTCCAGCTTGGCTGCATCAGGCATCCCGCCGCCGCCAAACATGTTTCCGAACATACCGCCCTTCTGCTTGCCCATCTTTTTCATCATGTCCGTCATCTGGCGATGCATCTTGAGCAGACGATTCACGTCCTGAACTTCGGTTCCGGATCCGGCCGCAACGCGTTTGCGGCGCGAGGCATTCATCACCTTGGGATGGGTCCGCTCTTTTTTCGTCATGGACGAGATGATGGCGAGCTGGCGCTTGACGATCACATCGTCCAGGTTGCTGAGTTGTTTCTTGATCTTGCCAACCCCGGGCAGCGTGCCAAGAACACCGGACATCCCCCCGATTTTCTGCATTTGCTGGAGTTGAGCGGAAAGGTCGTCCAGATCGAACGTCCCTTTTTTCATCTTGCAGGCGATTTTCTCCGCTTCAGCCGCGTCGATGGTCTCAGCGGCTTTTTCCACCAGGGAGACCACATCGCCCATGCCAAGGATACGGTTGGCAATGCGTTCGGGGTGGAATTCTTCCAGTTCCGTTATCTTTTCGCCGGTACCGATCAGCTTGATGGGCTTGCCGGTGACGGCCCGCATGGAGAGCGCTGCGCCGCCTCGGCCATCACCGTCGACCCGGGTGAGAACCATGCCGGTTACAGCAAAACGCTCATCGAACGCCCGCGCCATGTTAACAGCGTCCTGACCGGTCAATGCGTCGGCAACCAGCAAAACCTCATGCGGATTTGCGATCTTTGCGACTTTTTCATTCTCCAGCATCAATTCTTCATCGATGTGGAGACGGCCGGCAGTGTCGAGGATCAGAACATCATAGCCGCCAGTACGTGCGGCTTTCTGAGCCCGTTCGGTGATCTGGTAAGGATCCTGCCCGGCAATGATTTCAAGCGTATCAACGCCAATTTGCTTGCCAAGAATCTCAAGCTGTTCCTGAGCAGCCGGACGGCGCACGTCCAGAGACGCCATCAGGACCTTTTTCTTTTCCCGGTCCTTCAGACGCAAGGAAATCTTGGCAGAACTGGTGGTTTTACCCGATCCCTGCAGGCCCACCATCATGATGGTTACAGGCGGGGCAGCGGAAAGATTTATAGGATCAGCGTTTGAGCCAAGCACATCCACAAGCGCATCATTGACGATCTTGACGACCATTTGACCGGGCGTGACGGATTTCACCACTTCCTGGCCAACCGCTTCGGACTTCACCCGATCAATGAAGCCGCGAACAACTTCCAGCGTCACATCGGCCTCAATCAGAGCCCGGCGCACCTCGCGCATGGCGGCATCGACATCAGCTTCCGACAGCGCACCGCGCCGTGTCAGCTTGTCAAATATCCCGCCAAGGCGGTCTGAAAGGGTCTCAAACATCAATCAGCTTCAGCCAACTAAATCAGGTTCCAATAGCCCAACGCAAAACGCACCCGCGGGCGATACTCGCTGGCGGGGGTTAACTCCCTTGCCTCCCGGAAAACTTCCATATGCAAGCGAGCCCAAAGACAGAACTGTCTCAAGGATCGACAGCTTATAAGGGCAAATGGGTGCCAGTTCAAGCGAATATTGGCTGTTCGTCAGCCGTGTGGGAGTGTCGGTCCAGAGCAGCTTTGGCGATCGTGAATCCTGCCTTGGAGCAGGTCTTTGCGAGCCGCTCTGCCCGCACAAGCTTGTTCTTACCGATTTGCTTGCGCAGGTCGCGCATGGTGTCCGTGATTTTCTCAAGGGAAGGTGCAGCGATATCAAGCTCTATTGCGGCCCGGCCAACCTTGGTGTTCAAGACACGCTCGCTATACAGGACCTTGTCCTTGCCTTAACCTTTTCGAAAACCTTGATCTTGAGTTCCCCTACCAGGTCCGCCGGGGAATTTCTTCATGTGACTTACAAGCGCCTTCGTGCGCTGGTAACTCAGTTTCAGAGCTTCCAGTATGGTATCCTCGATTTCATCGGTAGCGGTATTCGCCGTCGCTTTTGTAGCCTTCGTCCCGACCGCAACTGTGGAATATGTGCCCAATGTGGCGGTACTTGCCACAATTTCGATGGGTGCGGCCACCATATCGGTCGTTACGAGCCCGCAATCAGCGGCGCTCTGCGCACATCCGGCAGCGCAAGCCACATTGAGTTTGCCTTCGCACTTGCTCCAACATACCGGACCGGCACCGTAGAAGCCCTTCTTGCAATCGTCGTAGCAAAGCCGGCATCATAGGAAGGCTTGTCTGTGCTGCAGGTGCGGCCCTTTGGATAGCATCTTGCGCCCCACTTAAATTCATTGGACTTGCACGTCATTGTATCGACGCCGGTCACGTGGAGCGGGAGAGGGCAGGACTCGCCAGTGTTGGTGTGGCCGGATCTGCATCTCTTGTAATAATGGCCCAGCGACTTGTTCAGAAAGTATCCGGCAGGACGCCTTATTCTGTCTGTGCCTAAACCCACCGCCCAGCGCTGACAATGACAACCCATGTCGGTGTAACCTGGCCTGCAACGAAAAGTCTTGAAAACGATCGTGTAATCCGCCACCCGGCCCCCGTGAGAGGTTAAGACGCCCACGCCGCGGCCGTAGAGTTTTTCCAGCAGAAACCGCCATTGCCCTTTCTGGCTTCCTCCGTTCCGCATTGTGGATAGGTGTATGTAGCAACAACACCGATTGCTCCAGTTGGATCTGCAATTGCCGCCACGCTTGAGGCCGTGCGGGCGATATCGACAGAAGACCAGCCGTCTTCTTCTTCCTGTTTTTGTTTTGCAGTTTGCTGTTCCTGGAGAGACCTGACGACCGCCTTCTGGGATCGCCAGACAGAATAAACCGCGACCAGATCTTCAGGAGCAACGTCATTGAGTGAAACCTTGCTTTCAAGCTGAGCCTTGTGGACGCTCGCAGCAAGCAGCTTTAGCTTTTCCAACTCAGCCTTGTTTCGCGCAAAGTTCTTTGCCTTAACGACATACTTTGTGCCCTTGGTCAGGAGCTTGCACATGGATTTGAGTTTAGCGTCCTTACCACCCCCTGTATTTTCGGCTGTTTCGGATGTAGTGCTTTTGTCTGCGCTGTTTACGGGCAATGACAAGGTACTCAATGAAAGTGTAATCAAAACTACATAAAGAATTCAAACATTCATATTCTTCACTTTCCAAGCTGCATCACTTGAAAAGAATTGAGTATCTGAATGTATAAATTTTAATACACAGAAGGTTTGAAATTTTAGCGCGACGCTTACGGTTTTGCTCAAAAGAAAACGGCCGCCCAGCGGGGGAACTGGGCGGCCAGCGCTGTAATGCGCTTGCAACGTCGAGAGGGGATTTCGACGCCTCCGGACTGATCAGGCCGACAATGAGCGGGGGGCAGTCTTGACCTTAGGTGACCAGCCCTTCGTGTTGCAAAGATATGGTTGGTGTTAACGAAAATCAATACACAGAGGGGCACATTTTTGTGAGGATCGCAAAATATTCAGCACTGGTTAACGATTGTCGTCGTTCGCCTTGCTTTTTCTTGGGCGTTTGACCTTGAAAAGGGACGCATCATGCTGTGCGCCGGCGGAAATTCCGGTCAGGGAGATCGTCGTTCGCCGCCCCTCGCCGTCAATCACTGTCCACTGCTCGATTGCAGCCTTTTCCTCACTGTAAATCAGCGCCAGTTGACCAGGAACGGCCCGGTTCTTGTCCGCAAGCGTCAGGACGATTGAACCGCCTTCGACTCTGACGTTGAGAATTCTCGCTTGCTTTGCCAGATCAACCTGATTGGACAAAACGAGCTTCAGCGGCGTTGCTGACAACGGATAATGATCTGTGCGCTGGTTCTTCTTGTTCTTGATGACAACCCAAGTTCCATCAGAGACGATCAGATAGGGGCTTGGGGGATTGTATTCAAAGCGCATCTTTCCCGGTTTGGATATATAGAAGACGCCATTTGAAACGTTACCGCGTGGTCCCACCTGGGCAAACTGGCCAGTCAGTGTCTGGAAGCCATTGAAGAAGCCTGAAACCTTGTTGACCTGGGCGAGATCTTCCGGGGTGAGTTCAGCATCTTTCGCCGCTTCGGCGGTTGGAGCAAAAAGCGAAGGTTGCACAAATGCGGTTAAGCCAACGGCGCCGACCCATATGGCTTTTGCGGCCAACTTCTTTAATTTGCTCAAGATTGATATCTGCATGCTGTCTGCCCCAATAGGTGGTTAATGATACAAGTTACGACCGCACTCACAACTTACAAAACTCATTCCGCGTCAAATACGGCAGAAGTGCGAAACTGGCTATACAAATTACGGCAGGGGCGGCAATGTTTCATCCGCTCCGCCAACCAGAACCTCACGTTTTCCAGCGTGATTGGCCGCACTGATCACGCCTTCTTGTTCCATCTTTTCAATTAATGTCGCAGCGCGGTTGTAACCGATCTGCAATCGGCGCTGGACGTAGCTGGTCGAGGCCTTTCCGTCTTGGATGACGATGGTAACTGCACGGTCGTAAAGATCATTGCCAGCGCTTTCAATTTCAGCACCGGAGGCGCCTCCTTCCTCTTCGCCCGCATCTTCAGTCACGGCTTCCACGTACTGTGGTGCCCCTTGCGCCTTGAGATGGCGGACAATTTCTTCGACTTCCTCATCTTTAACGAAGGCGCCGTGCAGGCGCGAAATTCGGCCGCCACCGGCCATGTAGAGCATATCGCCTTGTCCAAGAAGTTGCTCTGCGCCCATTTCGCCGAGAATGGTGCGGCTATCGATCTTGGAAGTGACCTGGAATGAAATCCGGGTCGGGAAATTGGCCTTGATGGTGCCGGTGATGACATCGACACTTGGACGCTGGGTGGCCATGACCACATGGATGCCGGCAGCTCGGGCCATCTGCGCCAGTCGCTGAACGGCGCCTTCGATATCCTTACCGGCGACCATCATCAGGTCGGCCATCTCATCAATGATGACGACAATGTAGGGCATGAACTGGAGGTTCATTTCCTCCTGCTCATAGATGGGCTCGCCGGTTTCCGGATCATACCCGGTCTGAATCGTTCGGCTCAGAACCTCGCCCTTCTTCTGGGCCTGCGCGATTCGCTCATTGAAGCCGTCGATGTTCCGGACGCCCATCTTGGACATGTTGCGATAGCGCTCTTCCATTTCGCGCACGGCCCATTTCAGGGCCACAACGGCCTTCTTCGGGTCAGTCACAACTGGCGAAAGCAGATGCGGGATGCCTTCATAAACCGACAGTTCCAGCATTTTTGGATCGATCATGATCAGTTTGCATCGATCCGGCGTCATTTTGTACAGCAGGGACAGGATCATGGTGTTGATCCCAACCGACTTACCCGAGCCGGTTGTGCCAGCGATCAACAGATGCGGCATGCGGGCGAGATCGGCAAAAATCGGCTCACCGCCAATATTTTTGCCAAGTGCGAAGCACAGGTTGTGTTTCGACTTTTCGTAGGATTGGGACGCCAGGAGCTCGCGGAAATAGACGGTTTCACGCGCGCTGTTTGGTAACTCGATGCCAATGGCGTTGCGGCCCGGTACAACGGCCACACGAGCAGATATGGCGCTCATTGACCGGGCAATATCGTCGGCAAGGCCAATGACGCGGGACGATTTAATGCCCGGTGCCGGTTCAAGCTCGTAGAGCGTGACCACCGGTCCGGGGCGGACATTGATGATTTCACCGCGAACGCCAAAGTCTTCAAGGACCCCTTCCAGCATGCGGGCGTTCTGTTCAAGAGCCTCTTCTGAGAGCTCGGAAGATTTGCTCATGCGGGGTGGTTCTGACAGAAGGCAGAGGGGAGGCAGCTCAAACTCGCCGCCGACTCTGAAGAGCGAAGGTTGAGCTTCTTTCTTGGCACGAACCCCGGGTTTGGGTGGTTTTGCTGTCGGAGCAATGCGGTTTGGCCCTTCAGCGTGCGGGAGATCGCTTTCATCGACGAGAGCATCGTGCGACGGCTGCTGTGGTTGGGCTACTGTGGTTCGTGCCACGTTCGGCATATCAAGCACAGGCTCGCTCCGTTCCGCCCTAGGTTGTGTGGATTCTTCTGTCTGCTCGGATGTGTCGTTTACAAGGCCATCGATAATTTGCCGGCTCTTTTTGAGCAGCGATATTTTTGGCGCCGTGGGCTCAGCCAATGGTTCCTCTGCACGTACTACCCGAGACCGCTTTTCTGCCTTTCGCTGGCTGATCCGGCCAGCAATATACAGCACACAATGGGTGAGCGACCCGGTGATCCGTGATCCAATCTCGATACCGGCGTTGCCAAAGATGTTGCCAATAGCAGCGAGTTCACTCGGGCGGAAATTACAGGCGGCGATCACGCAGGTGATGCCGAGGACGAAGAAGACAAGGCCGGTAACGAGATGAGCCACTGTGCTGCCCACGAGCAGGGTCAAGAGACCTGCTACGGGAATGATCGCGATGTCTCCGATTGCGCCGCCGAGGCCTGTCCGCAGGGCCCAGCTCTGTGGAACAGGCAAGCAGCTGACAGCACCGGCCAGAATCACAATCCCGAGAACCCACATGAGTATCCGGCGAATTGGTTTCTGGATGTCTCCATGCGCTAGTAGCCGCAGAGACCAGGTCAGTAAGGGAGCGAGAACAGCAACAACTGCAAGACCAACCCCTTGCATCAGTATGTCTGCTATGATCGCGCTTGGATATCCCAAAGCGTTTTGCGTTGGTTTGTCGATTGCGTAGGACAGGCTTGGATCCTGAATGTTCCAGGTGGCCAGGCTAACCGCCACGGCAGCAATTGCGGCGAGCAAGCCCAAGCCCATCAGTTCACTAAAACGGTTTCGGATGAACCGGCTGAGCACGGCGGGGATTGCGGATTCGTCGGTTTCGAGGGGTGCAGACTTGGCCATAAATACCTGTACTCGTTGGAGCTTTTGTAAAACCCGCTATGTCAGACGCTGGTCCCGAAGCCAGCTGGCGGTGGAAAAGCTCAAGAAATCAACAAGTTGGCAAGCTACCCGGCGCATGGTTAAGGGCGAGTTAAATCTCGCCCTTTTCCCCTGGCTTGTGGGCCAAAAGAAAGTCGGCATGAGGATGTCTTATGCCAGCCAAGTGCCTGGTCGCGGGTAGTCAGTTTTTATGCCGGGTCATTTGGTGTCCTGGCGCGATCCTATGGGTCGCAAGATCTGTACCCATGAGTTCTTCTTCTTCTGTTAGACGAATACCCATTGTTTGCTTCAGGACGCTGTAGACGACAAATCCGGCGGCCAGTGCATATCCGGCACCCAAAAGGCTGCCGAGAAGTTGTGCCGCAAAAGTTACGCCTCCGAGGCCTCCAAGCGCCTCCAGGCCGAATATTCCGGCTGCTACACCACCCCAGACACCGCAAAGACCATGCAGCGGCCAAACGCCAAGTACGTCATCGATCCTGAGTTTGTTCAGGCATATGTTGAACATGTAGACGAACACGGCTCCGGCCACGCTGCCGACGATAAGCGAACCAATGGGGTGCATGATGTCGGAGCCCGCGCAAACAGCGACGAGACCTGCCAGAGCGCCGTTATGGATGAAGCCAGGGTCATTCCGGCCCACCAGGAGCGCGGTCAGGATACCGCCGATCATGGCCATCAGTGAGTTGATGGCAATCAATCCAGATACAGCGCTGAGCGAACCAGCGGTCATCACATTGAAGCCGAACCAGCCGACGCACAGAAGCCAGGACCCCAGGGCCAACCAGGGGATCGAAGAAGGCGGAATGTCGATTAGTCTGCCGTTCCGGTCATAGCGGCCCTTGCGGTTGCCAAGCAAAAGAACCGCAGCGAGGGCCAGCCAACCACCAACAGCATGGACGACGATCGAGCCAGCGAAGTCATGGAATTCGGCACCAAAAGCGGACTTGAACCAAGCTTGGATTCCGTAGTTTCCATTCCACACGATGCCTTCGAAAAGGGGGTATATTACCGCGACCAGGCACAACGATGCGATGCATTGGGGCCAGAATTTTGCCCGCTCTGCGATGCCGCCAGATATGATGGCGGGGATGGCTGCCGCAAAAGTCGCAAGGAAGAAGAAGCTAACCAAGGTTAGGCCCTGTTTGCCGTAAGGGTCCCCTTCTACCGCGATATTGCCGGAAATCACACCGGCCGATCCGAAGAAATTCAATCCGTAGGCGAGTGTATAGCCCACAAAGAAGTAGGCGAGGGTCGACAATGCGAAATCGACCATGATTTTGACAAGCGCATTCACCTGGTTCTTTGATCGGACTGTGCCGACTTCCAGAAAGGCAAAACCGCCATGCATAGTGAATACGAGTATGGCGCCAAGCAGTACGAAAAAGACGTCGCCGCCGGTCAAAGATTGAGTCATGCTGTTTCCCATCACGCGAGACAGACCTTGTGATGCACAGGTCTACTTATTTTTCCCATGAGGAGTATTGCAAACTGCATACCAAGCGGGCGGAGTTCTGTAATTTATTGATTTTTATACATAAAAATGGATTCTGAGGTTTCCCGTGTGCACAATAGATGCATAAAAATTAGGCAAATCGCAGATTTTGCATATAAATTCGTCACTTTGTACGTTTGCGCATCAGACCTTCCTGTACCGCTGATGCAATCAAAACTCCCTCGCGATTGTAGATCGAACCTCGCGCAAAACCGCGCGATCCGCCGCTTGTGGGCGCATCCTGAGAATAGAGCAACCAGTCGTCGGCCTTGATATCTCTGTGGAACCACATTGCATGGTCGAGGCTTGCCATTTGCAGGGTCTCGTCGAACATATGAGTTGCATGGGGCACCAGCGCGGTATCAAGCAGAGTCATGTCAGAGGCATAAGCCAGAACGGCTTGGTGAACCGCCGGTTCGGACGGAATCTTGCCGGTGGGCCTAATCCACACGTGCTGCTCAGGTGCACTGATCTTGGGATTAAGAAAATCCCGATGAGATGCCCGGCGGATCTCAATTGCGCGATCCTGTGAAAAGTAGCGTTTCATGTTGTCGGGCATCAGGTGCTCAAACTGTGTCAACAACTCCTTTTCGCTTGGGAGATCTTCCGGCAAAGGCACATCGGGCATGTCGAACTGGTGGTCCAGACCGCCTTCTTCACGCCGATGGAACGAAGTTGACAGCGTGAAGATTGGTTTGCCGTGCTGAATAGCGATTACGCGGCGTGTTGTGAAACTTTTGCCATCCCGGTCGCGTTCGGCTTCGTAAATGATCGGTACCGATGGGTCACCTGGTCGCATGAAATAGCCATGCAGGGAATGGACAGGGCGGTCCTCTTCAACCGTGCGAATCGCGGCCACCAAAGCCTGTCCAATCACCTGGCCGCCGAAAACACGCTGCCAGCCCACTTGCGGGCTGCGGCCTCTGAAGAGGTTGACCTCAAGCTCTTCCAGATCGAGCGTTTCAATCATCTTGTCCACAGCGGTTTGAGGCATGTCGAGGCTCCGAGTTTGCAGTGCAGTATAATTTGTTTGCACTGCACTCTATAGGGTAACTCGCCGAAATTGCATCCCCCATCTTCCGACAGATGGAACATGCAGTTCTTCCTGTGGGCTTGAGAACTGGGTATCCAGTTGAAACGTTGATCTCATAATAGCGACAGACCGGACGCCGGTCTTTACCCGGTCTGTCGCAGAGTTTCCCCGATTTCGGGAAAATTCGATTACTGAACGGTGATTGTGATCTGCCCTGAGATGACGGGTGAGTGGTGCGGAATGTGATCCTTGTCTCCCAAAACCAACTGCAGAGTATGTTTGTCCGGAGCGAGTTCCAGTGTGGTCTCGGTTTGTCCTTTGCCAAAATGTTTGTGATTTTCGTCAGAGGAAATGTTCGTATCTCACTCGTCGGCGCCATCTTCGCCTTTACCAAGAACCGGGTGATCAATGAAAATGTGGTGATGTCCTGTTCCGGCCTTGTCCGTACCAGCGGGTGCAACACCCATGCCGGATAAACCGAAAATGACCTTAACCGGACCCTTTACCGTGTCGCCGTCTTTCAGGTTGACAAAATAAACCTTGGCGCCAGCCGGTGCGGAGGTCTTTCCTACCAGAGCCGGACTGGCGGAGAATCCGACCCGGCCCAGTTCAACGCTGACAAATTGCGCTAGCAGCGCGAGATAGAAGATGATTGCCTTGGGATTAAGCAGATTGGTTATGAGGGCCTGCCGGAATACATGTGCGGGCGGGACCTCAATGTCTGTCGTGCCCGGATCATACTGATTTCTATAAAAAGACCTGCAGTGTCTGAAATCCCAACCAAGCCAAGTAGAGCGTGCTGATATATCGAAGTGCCTGGAAGGCCACGGGCGAGGCAGCGATCAGTGCTGAAACCCCTGCGGCGGCCAGCAACGCGTGAACCAACGATCCTGAAACGATGCCGAGTGCCGAGGCGACGGCGCCCTTGGCTCGGTGGCGTATGCCACTTGCGATCACAAACAGAAAGTCCGGACCCGGTGAAATGGCGACAGCGAATGTCACGACCAGATAAGCCGTCAGAAGTGTGGGATCGAAAATCATTGCCAACCTTTATGTTACTGCGAAGGTACAGTAAACGTGAATGCCTATGGATATCGCGGACAGGACCGTGTTCCAAAGTGCAAACATTCAATTTGTGCTTTATCCTTGCCGGATGATCATCAATTTCGGATCGATAAATATCGACCATGTCTATCGGGTGCCGCATATGCCGGCACCGGGCGAAACGCTGGCCGTGCTTTCGTATGACAAATTTCTCGGTGGCAAGGGGGTTAATCAATCGATTGCGATTGCCAAATCCGGCGGATCCGTGCGCCACGTGGGCGCCACCGGGCCTGATGGGGAATGGGTGCTGGAGCAACTCCGGCTGGCGGGTCTGGATTTGCAGGCAATTGCCTCGGTTGATGCACCGACCGGGCATGCCATAATTATGGTCGATGAGACCGGGGAGAATCAGATTCTGATTTGTTCCGGTGCCAATGCCGCGCTTTCCATGGAGCAGATTGAGCGCGAACTTGACCAGGCCGATCCGGCTGACGATTGGGTGCTCCTGCAGAACGAAACCAACCTCATGCCCGAGATTGTCCAATGCGCGAAACGGTGGGGTTTGCGGGTTGTCTACAGCGCGGCTCCTTTTGTTGCGGAACAGACATTGCCACTGCTGAGCTCTACAGATCTGCTGGTTGTGAATGAGTTGGAGGCCGAAGCGCTTGCGGCTGCTTGCGGAACGAGCGTGGCTCAAATTCCAGTTCCGGAGATGATCATTACACGCGGCGCCAAGGGGGCCGTGTTCACTTCAGCTGACGGGCAGGTGGAACAGGCTGCGTTCAACGTGTCACCTGTTGATACCACCGGTGCGGGGGACACCATTTTGGGCGCGTTCCTGGCCAATTATTGCGCTGGGGCAGACGTGCCAGAAGCTTTGCGGTTTGCCTCGGCTGCCAGCGCACTGCAGATCACCCGGCCCGGGGCAGCTTCGGCGATCCCGGATAAAGTAGACGTAGACGTTTTCCTGAAGGCACAAGGGTAGTTATGGGCGCGCAGAAAATAATCATCGATACGGATCCGGGGGTGGATGATGCCATGGCAAATCTGTTTGCCTGCGTGCATGATGGGATCGATTTGCTCGGCCTAACAAGCATATTTGGCAATGTGACGATTGATGTTGCGACACGCAATTGTCTGGTGCTTGCTGAGCTGGCTGGCATGTCCGTTCCGGTTGCCCGCGGTGCCGCCGGGCCTTTGGTGCAGGAACCGCGACCAGTGGCGTCAGAGGTGCATGGGGCGGACGGGTTTGGCGATGCGCCGGCCATTACTCCTGAAGGAGCGCCCGTCGAGCAAACGGCAGCGGAATTTATTTGCGAGCAGGTCCATGCCTATCCTGGTGAAGTGGTGCTTTGCCCGGTGGGTCCGCTCACGAACATTGCGCTGGCGCTTGAGCTTGATCCCTCCATCGCGGACAAGGTCAAATCAATTACTGTGATGGGCGGCAGCGTCTGGGCGGGCGGCAACGCGACGCCCTATGCAGAAGCCAATATCTGGCAAGATGCACATGCGGCGGAGATCGTTTTCGCCGCGCCTTGGGATATGACACTCGTGGGGTTAGACGTGACGCATAAGGTGATCTGCAGCCAGAAGGAGTTTGCAGACCTCGCCCGGGCTGCTCCGCGCATTGGCGGATTTCTGGACCGGATCAGCCAGTTCTATTTCCGGTTTCACGATACAAATGATGGTTTTTTGGGCTGCTACATGCATGATCCGAGCGCTGTCATTTCAATTATTCACCCTGAGCTGTTCACCACTAGGGTCTTGCCGGTTACAGTGGTGCTTGAGGGGGAACGGGCCGGGGAGACTGTCGTTTCGGACGATCCCGAGCGGCTAAAGGTGAATGTGTGTTTGGGGGTTGATGGAGCGACAGTGCGGGAGGTCTTCCTTTCAACCATCGCAGCGACAACGTGAGAGCTTGATGGTTGAGTTTAATATTTTGGCGATAGATCTGAATTCGCCTGATGCACCTGCGCAGTTTGTGATGTCGTTGCACGAGACCGGTTTTGCCGTGCTGCACGGCCATCCCATTGGAGCAAATGCGATTTCAGAGATGTATGCCGCGTGGGGTGATTTCTTTGCCGGTGACGGCCGGTTTCAACATGCGGCCCGGCCGAGCGAGATGCATGGCTATTATGGCTTCAAATCTGAAAACGCCAAGGACAGCCCACACAAGGACCTGAAGGAGTTCTATCACGTCTACCAGAACGCCCCGGTACCAGATGCTGTTGAATCTCAAACCCGAGATTTTCATTCCAATCTTCTTGAGGTCGGCGGCTGTCTCCTCAGCTGGCTTGATGAGTACAGCCCAGCAGATGTACGAGCAAAATTCTCAGAACCGCTAACGAATATGATTGAGGGCAGCGAGCAGAACCTGCTGCGCGTGCTGCATTATCCGCCGCTCGGCGATGATGTTGAGCCGGGCGAAACGCGTGCTGCAGCGCATGAGGATATCAATCTGATCACCTTGCTGGTGACGGGCAGCGAGCCGGGCCTGCAGGCGCAGGACAAACATGGCAACTGGCATGACGTGCCGTGCGAACCCGGCATGATCACGATTAACTCCGGCGACATGCTGGCCAAAGCTTCGCGGGGCTATTATCCTTCCACCTCACACCGGGTAGTCAATCCGCCCCGGAAAGAGAACAGGTCGCGCTATTCCATGCCGCTGTTTGTGCATCCAAGGCCCGAGGTGCAGCTGGATGAGAATCAGACGGCAGGTGAGTATCTGGATGAACGGCTGAAAGAGATCGGATTGAAATAGCCGGCTAGCCGGTTAACAGGGAGATTAAGAGATGAGGAATTATCTAGGGATACTGTTGGCATCTGTGGCGCTTGCAATTTTTGCGACTGTAGCCCAGGCGGCGGACTTCAAACCGGCCGTGATTTACGACATGGGCGGCAAGTTCGACAAATCCTTCAATGAGGGTGTCTATAACGGCATCAAGCGCTTCCAGGAGGAAACCGGCGTCAAGGTTATGGAGTTTGAAGTCACCAACGAAACGCAGCGTGAGCAGGCCATGACGCGCATGGCACAGCGCGGCGCCACCATTATTCTTGGTGTGGGCTTCGCGCAAGCCGATGCGATCAACAAGGTGGCGGCTGCAAACCCGGATAAAAAATTCGCAATCATTGACGTGAGCTGGCTCGAACAGCCGAACTTGCGTCAATATGCCTTCAAGGAACAAGAAGGCAGCTACCTCGTTGGCGTTGCCGCGGCTCTGGCATCCAAAACTGGCAAAGTCGGCTTTGTAGGTGGAATGGATATCGGGCTCATTCGCAAGTTCGCTTGCGGGTATGTGCAAGGTGTGAAATCGGTCAATGCAGATACCAAAGTCTACCAGAACATGACTGGCACAACACCATCGGCCTGGAACGACCCCGCCAAGGGTTCAGAACTGGCGCAAAGCCAGATCGACCGCGGTGCAGACGTTATCTACCATGCCGCTGGTGGCACCGGCATTGGTGTGATCCGGGCCGCAGCCGATGCTGGCAAACTGGCGATCGGTGTCGACTCCAACCAGAACTACCTGGCACCGGGGTCAGTCCTTACTTCCATGCTGAAGCGCGTTGATGTGGCTGCCTATCAGACCATGAAAGACGCCATGTCCGGAAAATTTGAGACCGGCGTGAAGATACTCGGGCTGGCTGAAGACGGCGTTGGCTGGGCACTGGACGATAACAATGCCAAGTTGATCAGTGCTGATATGAAAGCCAAGATTGATGCTGCTGGCGAAGATATCAAGTCAGGCAAGGTCGTGGTGCACGATTATCAGAAAGATAAAAAGTGCCCGTTCTAGAGCATACGTGCTGACAATTGGATGGCTGGGGACGGTATTAGCGCAGTGGCGCTTCCAGCCATTGAGCTGAGGGCGATCACCAAGTCCTATGGCGTGGCGATTGCCAACAGGGATGTGGACCTGACCGTCCCGGTCGGGACCATCCACGGCATCATTGGAGAAAATGGTGCTGGTAAATCGACTCTGATGAACATCCTCTATGGTCTGCAACAGGCTGATAGCGGGGAAATTCTCATCAATGGGTCGACTGCTCCCATACAAACCAGTGCCGATGCGATCAGACATGGCATCGGCATGGTGCATCAGCATTTCATGCTGGTTCCGAATTTCAGCGTCCTCGACAATGTGATGCTGGGCAGCGAAGGCGGAATGCTGTTGGCGGAAGGCCAAACTGAGACGCTCGCAACGCTGAAGAAACTGGCTGAGGATTACGGCATGACCGTCGATCCGCAGGCCCTGGCGGGAGATCTCCCGGTCGGTCTCCAGCAACGGGTTGAAATCATTAAAGCTCTCAAAGGCGGTGCCAGGATCCTGATTATGGACGAGCCAACCGGCGTGCTCACCCCGCAGGAAGCTTCAAATCTTTTTGAAATTTTAGAAACATTGAAGAGTGTCGGGGTGACGATCCTGCTGATCACTCATAAGCTCGAAGAGATCATGGCCGTGACGGATAATGTCTCTATCATGAGGCAGGGCGAGATGGTGGGGCACCGGAAAACCGCAGAAACCAGCCCGGAAGAGCTTGCCGAGCTGATGGTGGGCCGCAAGGTTCTGTTGCAGGTGGATCGGGGAACCTCTGCTCCTGGAGAAATGTGCCTGAGCGTAGACAATCTTGATTGTATTTCTGCGGAAGGCTCGGTCCTGCTTGAGCAAATATCGTTCGAAGTCCGCGCTGGCGAAATTCTCGGAGTTGCCGGGATCGCCGGTAACGGCCAGAGCGAACTGCTGGAAGTCCTTGCCGGGATGAGACCACCCACAGGCGGGCAGATCGAAATTCTGGGACGGAAAATCCACGCCGATGATCACACCGACCCTAAGCAGATGAGAGAAGCCGGGTTGGCCCATATACCCGAAGACCGTCATAAACATGGTCTGGTGCTTGGTTTTGAGGCGCGCGAAAATGCGATTCTTGGCTATCATTGCAGGTTGCTAGGTGGCACGGACCGGGTGTTGGATCATCCGGCAATTGCGTTGCATTGCAAGCATTTGATGGAGGCTCACAACGTCGGGCCCGCCAACCCGCATCTGCAGGCCAAGAGCTTTTCGGGCGGGAATCAGCAGAAGCTGGTGATTGCCCGGGAACTCAATGCGGATCCCAAAGTGCTGATCGTCGGTCAGCCAACGCGCGGGGTTGATATCGGTGCAATCGAATTCATTCACAAGCAACTGATCAGGTTACGCGATGAAGGCTGCGCGATTCTTCTGGTTTCTGTTGAATTGGACGAGGTTCTGGGGCTGTCGGACCGGATCATGGTCATGAACAATGGCCGGCGAGTGAGGGTCGTCGACCGGGCCAATGCAGATGAGCAAACCCTTGGCCTGATGATGGCCGGAATCGCATCGGACAAGGCGGTATGAAGGTGCCACCTTCCCTCCCACGCTGGGCCGATCTGTTTCTGCTTCCGCTGATCAACCTGATGGCAGCCTTGTTCGTCTGCGGTCTCATTGTACTCGCTATCGGCGAAAATCCCATCACTGCGCTGGGAATCATGATCAAGGGTGCCTTCGTTTATCCCGGAAGCCTAGGATATACGATCTATTACACGACGAATTTCATCTTCACCGGTCTAGCGGTTGCAGTCGCGTTCCATGCGATGATGTTCAATATAGGGGGTGAAGGCCAGGCCTATCTGGGCGGGCTTGGCGCCGGGCTGGTCAGCCTCTGGTTGGTGCAAGCCTTTCCGGCGATTATCGTGCTGCCGCTTGCGGTGTTGGGTGCCGCGCTGTTTGGCGCGATTTGGGGGATAATTCCGGGCTATCTTCAGGCCAAACGCGGCAGCCACATCGTGATCACCACGATCATGTTCAACTTCATTGCGGCTTCTTTGATGGTCTGGTTGCTGGCAGGGCCGCTGGTTGAACCCGGTCAGATGTCGCCGCAAACCCCAAAATTCGATCCGGCCGGTCAATTGCCGTCGATGCAATCACTGTTAGGGTTTCTGGGTTTCAAGATTGCAAACTCACCGCTGAATCTTTCCTTCCTCATTGCGCTTGCCGCTTTGTTCGGCTTCTGGGTGCTGATCTGGCAGACCCGGCTTGGTTATGAAATCCGCACAGTTGGGCAAAACCCGGATGCGGCCCGCTACGCGGGCATCAATGTGCCGAAGGTCGTCATCATTACGCTGGCCATTTCAGGTGGACTGGCCGGTTTGATGGCCACGAATGAGGTGCTTGGTGTTCAGCATCGTGTAATTCTCAATTTTACCGCTGGCTATGGGTTCACGGGCATAGCCGTTGCCCTGATGGGGCGCAATCATCCCATCGGCATCTTCCTGGCCAGCCTCCTGTTCGGCGTGCTTTATCAGGGCGGTGCGGAACTGGATTTCGAGTTCCAATCCATAACGCGCGAGATGGTTCTGCTCATCCAGGGCATGATCATCCTGTTTTCCGGGGCACTGGCGTATATGTTCAACCCGCCATTGGCGCGTCTTCTTGTACGCATTTTGAAGACGAAGGAGCCGGCGCATGTCTGATTTCGCGCTCCAGCTCCTGCTGACCTTTGACGCCACGCTTCGGCTCGCGACTCCGCTAATTCTATGCGCGATGGCGGGTATCTTCTCAGAGCGCTCTGGAGTGATCGATATTTCGCTTGAGGGTAAAATGCTGGCGGCTGCATTTGTAGCGGCAGCCGTAGCTCATCTTGCCGGATCGCCTTGGCTGGGCGTTCTGGCAGCGGTCTTTGTCTCAATTTTTCTGGCGCTGGTGCACGGGTTTGCCTGCATCACTCATCGGGGCAATCAGGTGGTCAGTGGGCTGGCAATCAATATTCTAGCATCTGGCCTGACCGTAACTATCGGTATTGCCCTTTTCAGACAGGGCGGGCAGACACCGCCGCTGACCTCTGGCGACCGGTTCAGGCCGGTGACTTGGTGGTTTGTGGACTGGTTGAACCAGGTTCCGGTGATAGGGACGATATATCGTGAGCTGATCAGCGGTCACAACGCGCTGGTCTACCTGGCTCTGGTGATGGTGCCGTTGACAGCGTGGCTGCTCTACAAGACCCGTTTCGGTTTGCGCCTGCGGGCTGTGGGCGAGGTGCCTGAGGCGGTGGACAGCGCCGGTGTCTCGGTCATCTGGCTGCGTTATCGGGCGGTTATTCTTGCCGGCGTCTTCTGCGGGCTTGCGGGGGCCTACCTTTCTACGGCGCAGGGAGCAGGTTTCGTGCGCGAAATGTCAGCGGGTAAGGGCTATATTGCCCTTGCAGCGGTAATCTTCGGCAAATGGCGGCCGGTCCCAGCCCTTGGCGCCTGCCTGATGTTCGGATTTCTGGAAACCGCAGCTGCGCGTCTGCAGGGGGTTGAGATACCCTTCATCGGTGAGGCGCCTGCACAGCTTATGCTGGCTCTGCCTTATATCGTGACGGTTCTGCTCCTCGCCGGTTTCATCGGACGTGCGACGCCGCCTGCCGCCATTGGCGAACCCTATGTGAAGTGAAAGATATGAGATGATCATCACGGATTATGTGAAGACCATGGCGCGGCATAACCGTTGGCAGAATGCCAGTATTTACAATGCCGTTACAAATTTGACCGATGCCCAGCGGCGGGAAGATCGTGGTTTGTTCTTCGGCTCCATCCAGGCAACCCTGAGCCATCTTCTCTGGGGGGACAGAACCTAGCTTCACCGATTCGCCGGGTGTATGCCGGGTAAGGCTGCGGGAATTCCAGATTTTGTCAACGAGTATGATACCTGGGATGAAATGGTCCAGGCACGCGCCGCCCTGGATGCTGAAATTATGCCTTGGTCCGGGGAAGTCGATGAAGCCTTTCTACAAGGGGAGCTGAGCTGGTATTCCGGAGCCGTGGGCAGGGATGTTTCCAAACCCTACAGCCTGTTGGTCACGCATTTCTTCAATCACCAGACCCATCACCGCGGCCAAGTGAATGGCGCGCTGACGGCTCTCGGTCAGAAGCTTGATGACACCGACCTACCTTTCATGCCGGAGGACTGAGATGCCTGAACAACAGTTCCACGGGATATACCCGATGCTCTATGTGTTCTTCGATGCAAAGGGCGACCTTGACCGGGAGGCTATGAGATTGCAGGTGGAAGGGTGCATCGCCGCCGGGGCTCATGGCCTAGCTATTGGTGGGCTCGCGAGTGAGTGCAACAAGCTGTCTGCAGATGAAAAACGTCAGCTTTTCGACTGGGTCTTGATCGATGCTGCTGGTCGCGTGCCCGTCATGGTTACGGTTACCGGCGCCACTGAGGACGAACAGACTGCGCTTGTGAAAGAAGCTGTAGGTATGGGGGCGAGTTGGGCCGCGCTGCAGCCTCCGCCGGTTCAGGACATTAGCGAGGACGACCTGATCAGGTTTTTCGGAGCTGTAGCGGACGCCTCATCCATCCTGATCAGCATCCAGAATGCCCCGCAGTTTATCGGTATTGGCCTTAGCAACAGCGCATTTCTCGAACTTAACCGACGCCATCCGAATGTTTCCATCCTCAAGGCAGAAGGAGATGCCATGTACAGTCATGTCCTGGCCGAGGATGCAAATGGTGCCTTTGACCTTTTCAATGGTCGCAACGGCATCGATCTGGTCGATACTCTGCGCGCCGGATTTTCAGGTGTTATCCCGACGCCGGATGTCGTCGATGTTCAGGTGCATGTCTACGATCTTTATCGCGCAGAAAAATTCGAAGAGGCCGAGCACGCCTTCAAGGAAATTGCGCCGCTCCTGTTGTTCCTGATGATTTCGGTGGACCACCTGATCTGCTACGGCAAACGCCTCACCGCGAAGCGGTTTGGCATTAAGCTGGTTCACGACTGCAAACCAGCTGTGACTGCAAACCGCTTTGGCTCTGAAACACTTGCCCATTGGTCTCGTCATCTTCAGATGATTCTGTGAGATTTGTTGTTTGTTGACCTGAGTCAACGCAAGCGACGCTTCCGATATGCCAAAAGTACGCAGAACCAGACAGGTGGTCGGCTATTGTGAAGATTGCAGTGATTCTGGGCCATCCAGACCCATCGAATGAGAGACTTTGTCGGGCATTGGCAATGGCCTATGTGAAAGGTGCCACGGCTGCCGGTCACGAGGCCAATGTGATTGATATCGCGGCCCTGGACCTTCCGCTCCTTCAAACGATGTCTGAATGGCATGAGGGGTCCGATGGAACGCCAGACATCCTGAAACCTGCATAATCCCCGCTTGTTGAAGCGGACCATCTTGCGCTGATTTATCCGCTTTGGCTTGGCACCATGCCGGCCAAACTGAAAGGGCTACTGGAGTAGCTGTTTAGGCCAGGTGTTGCCTTGAGTTACGACAAAGGTTTTCCGCGGGCATTATTCAAGGGAAAAACTGCGAGAATCGTGATTACAATGGGGATGCCGACGCTCGCCTATCGCTTGTACTTTTTTGCTCATAGTTTGCGGAGTCTTGAGCGAAACATCCTCAAGCTGATCGGCATTAAGAAGGTGCGCAACACCCTTTTTGGTATGATTGGAAATGCCTCTCCTGCCAAGCGGTCGAAATGGCTGAACAGGATGCGTGACCTCGGTGCTGCTGCCAGTTAGTCAAATGTAAGACGGGTACTGAATTCGATAGGTTTTGACCTCGAACTTATCTGCTATTTGTGTACAGTTCTGGAGCCATGATCAGGGATCTTCAGGAAATTGTCGACGAGTCTTATGACCTCTTTGGCCGTTACTCTGTAAGCAACTCTCTTGATGTGTGTACGGCTTGTTGAGTCAGCCCGGGGGAGATGAAGGCGCTGTTGAACCGGCGGCTCCGCGAAATTTTATCTGAAACCTTGGGCGTCTGGAACGATGCTGCGAAGTCCGACCGGCCTGATTTGCGCGAATTCAAGCATTTCCTTTCACACCTTCTGGACCTGGTCTCACAATTCGAATTTTGCCCCAAGGCGCCGGGCTGACTTTGAAGAGTTTCAGGTACTATGACGCTCAGGACTGGTTGCCAACCGAGCGGGAGGAGCTCCTCAATTCGTTCGGCGATCACGCGTTGAACACATGCCTGGCGAACTGGCTCGCGGATGAACGGGTTGTCCTGATTTTCGCAGAAAAGTTGGAAAAATTGGTTCTCGGTGAGGCTGAGCCTCTGTTGTTCAGGCGATCTGACCTCAGTGAGGCGTTCAACGGATTGCTCTGGTTCGATTCAAAATTTAAACAATTGTAGAATTGTTTGCTCTAACTTCTGCGGCGTTCACAAAAATGGACGCCAGTGGATGCTGGCGCCCATCGTGAGGTCAAATTTCATCTCTGGAGACCGTCAGGAAGCGCCCTGGTCTGTCTCTGTTGCATTTACCAGGCACGCCATGTTGCCGTAGGGGTGCTTGTTATCATGCATCAGCTGGTGGGCGTGGCCGATTTCGTCGAAGGTGTAGGTGCCGCTGAGGCATGGGTCGACCTTCTTTGCGATGATCAGTTCGTTCACCGCAGTTGCCTGTTCATCATTGGCAAGGTGCGAGCCCTGAAAGCGCTTTTGCATCATCCAGTGATAACGCAGGTCCATGGTGACGTTGTAGCCGGTGGTGCCGGCGCAGATCACGGTCATGCCGCCCAGATCGCAGACGAATGCGGACGTCGGCAGTGTAGCTTCACCTGGATGTTCGAAGACAATCTTCGGGCTCTTGCGCTCGCCCAGACAATCCCAGATCGCCTTACCGAAGGCGCGTGCACCGCCCATCCATTCTTTCCATTCCGGAGAGGTGGTGTCGGGCATCGGGCCCCAATGGTTGAAGTCGTTGCGGTTGATGCAACCAACAGCGCCTTTCTCCATGCAGAACTCACGCTTGTCTTCATCGGAGATCACGGCAATCGGCTTGCCGCCAAGGGCTGCGGTGATCTGCAAAGCCATGGAGCCAAGGCCACCAGCGGCGCCCCAGACGAGAACCGCATCACCTTCTTCAACCGTGTGCGGCGCCCAGCCCATGAGCTGGCGGTAGGCCGTTGAAGCGCAGAGCATGTAGCAACCGGCCTCTTCCCAGGTCAGATGCTTAGGTTTCTCCTGGATCTGGTGCGACTGGGCTTTTGCAAACTGGCAGTAGGAGCCGTAGTTGGTCTGGTAGCCCCAGATGCGGGTTGACAAGGCCAGCATGGGATCTTTTCCAGCGAGGACCCACGGATCGTCGGGCTCCCACCAGCCGGAGTGTATAACCACTTCGTTGCCGATCTTTATATCGTCGACCGCGGAGCCAACGGCCCAGACGATACCGGAAGCATCAGAGCCACCGGCGTGGAAATCTTCCGGCTCACCCTTCTTCTGGCGGTCGGCAATCACATCGACAGGATACCCAAGTGCGGCCCAGACATTGTTGTAGTTGATGCCCGATGCCATGACGTAAACCAGTACGTCCAGCGGGCCCAATTCCGGCACCGGAATGATTTCGCGTTGCCAAGCGTCCTTCGGGGCGCCAAAGCGGTCCTGCCGGACCAGAAAGGCGTGCATCTTCTCAGGCACGACGCCCAGTTCGGGCTTCTCCCCAAGGGCAACAATTTCAGGGCGATCTGCCATGTTTTAAACTCCTGATTAAGCTTGTGGTTGTGTGAATTTATCGGATTAAACGGCGCTGAGCGTCCTTTGCGGCTTGCTTCAATAAGAGTATTCCTATATTTGTCAAGCAAATTAGCAAAAACGATTCTATTGCATGTCAATCACCTACGAGCCCGTTGTCACAACTAGTGTCACACGCCAGATTGCAGAACAAATCCGGCAATCGATTATCGATGGACGCTTGAAGGCTGATGACCGGTTGCCGACGGAGCATGAATTGGCAGAGCAATTCAGCGTTTCGCGCCCGACCATCCGCGAAGCATTGAAGCGGCTGGCGGCACAGAATCTGATCCAATCCCGGCGCGGTCCTAGTGGCGGCACTTTTGTGCGTGCACCCACTGAAAAGGAAGTGCGGGCCAACCTGACGACGGCGGCCACATTGCTGGTCTCGTTCGGCGAGTTTGATCTTTCGGACATCGCCGAGGCCCGGCACGAACTGGAACTTATGTGTGGGCGGCTCGCAGCAGAGCGGCGGTCCCAGAAACATATCGATGCCATGGCGCAAGAGATCACGTTGCAGAAAACCAAAGATCTCAGCGATGAGGATTTTTGTGCATCGGATGTGCGTTTTCACCGGGCGCTGGTGGATGCGACCGGAAACCCGGTCTTGCAGTTTGTCATGTCGACCGTGATTGAGGCGTTGCAGCCGGTGGAAAACATGATTATCTTCCGCTTTCGGGACCGGGAGAAAATTATCGGCCAGCACAAAAAGATTTTGCGCGCGATAGAAAAAGGTGATGTGAAGAAAACCGAAGCGGCGATCACCAAGCAGATGAGCTATCTTCGCAAGCAGTTCGACAAAGCCCAAGCCCGTCGGCAAGCGGCTGAAGCGGGATAATTTCCGTTTAAGATCGGAACGTGACTCTGCCACCGCAAATGGTCAGAACCGGTTTTGCGCTCGTCAACTCTGCAGGTGGCATGGCTTCCAGATCGTCTGACATGACCACAATATCTGCCATCATCCCCGCTTTCAGTTTGCCTTACGACCTTCGTTAAACTCCGCGTAAGCCCCGTCGCGCGGGTGTAGGAGGCGAGCGTATCGTAAAGGCTCTGACGTTGATTGACCCAAGGGGCCGGCAGCAGAAGTGTATCCACTGCTGCATGCAAACCCAACATCGGCTCAACGGGCCAGTCAGAGGAAAAGATAAGCCGGGCGCCGGCGTCCCGTAGGTCTGCCAGGGGCAGGAATAGGGCAGTTGGTGGTCGTACAGGACGGTGTTGGGTTCCCAGGGCTCAAAGAAATGTCCTTGCGGTAAATGCAGCGGTTGCATGGAGGCAATGACGCCCAGCTCCGCAAACCGCGGGATGTCATCAAGGTGAATTACTTCGATATGTTCGATCCGGTGGCGGCTGTCGCGCGGGCCAACTGCGTTGCGGGCTGCCTCATAGCCATCAAAGGTGCGCCTTACACCGGCATCGCCGGTGGCATGAACAGTTTTACGCGGCGGGACCAGAGCATGTCCGAGGCATAACGCCGACGCATTTCTTCAGCTTCATCAAGCCTCGACAGGGGGTCGTAATTTTTCAGGTGCAGTGGAATCTCTGTTCGGCACAGAAGGCGGTCTTCCTTGTGCAGATCGTCCAACAGCTCCAGTTGATAGAAATTGCCGTTCATGTTATGGATGCTGGTGATGCCGGTCGCTGCACAATGTTCCAGGCCCCGGGCAATGACTTCACGGTCGTTTGCACGCTGATCCAGGGTGGCAGGAGGATCCGGGTCGTTTCCGGTTGTGTAGTCGAGCATTTGTCTCCCGGCCAGCGAAGTGAGCGCCATAACAGGTTCGAAGGCACCCGTTTCCAGAAACTCCCCAGTTTCCAGCCCGCCCTCTCCCATCACGATCTCGCTGCCTTCGGCCACATCTCGACCCTGTAATACCATCGTTCAATGATCACACCCGATGGGCCCATTCGCGCCCTCCGATTGAGATGACGCGCCCTGGTTGATGCCTGAGGGTGTTCCAGGCTTGGCAGCAGTGAGCTGCGATGTCGTCGCAGGTCTTGAAAACGAGGGTCGAAAGCCAGGTGTCCCGGATGAACGGCCAGACGTTCTCGACCGGGTTCACCTCTGGTGCCCTTGGCGGCCGTGGGACGAGGGTGATGTTGTCGGGGACAGCCCATTTGGGTGAGGTCTGCCCTCCCGCCCGATCAGGGATCAGGAGGGCGTGTGCCCCGGCCTCGACCTGTTGACCGATGAGCTTGAGAGGCTCAGCCATGGGGTGAGTGTCGCACCAGGGCATGACCCGCCTGTCGCCCTTGGCCCTGGCAGGGCAGAGGGCGCCGAAGAGACAGGCCCCTTCGGTCCGCTGATCGTGCGGCGCGCGGGGCCGCGTCCCCCGCCGCGCCCGGCGTCGCGGGCGTTTGTTCTTCTGACCCATCCGGGCGTCGTCCTGAACCCGGAGCTCTATCGGCTTGCCGCCCCATTGGCTGCGGATGTGGTCGACGACGTCGCAGACGTTTTGTTGAACGCCTCGATGGCCTCGTCGTGCTGTGCGTCGTGCTGCGGGCGGGCGGAGAGCTTGGTGACCCCCATGGCGACCCCCCATGGCGACCCCGATGGCGCGAAGGTCCCGTCCCGGCGTCTGACCGGGACGCCCGGTTCCTCCTGCGCCCCTTGGGCCAGATCGACCCGCCGCCAGCGCACGATGCCGTCCATATCCGGCTTTGGCCCCGCCTCAACAGTCGCTGCCAGCGCCGTGCGGTGTTCGTCTGTCAGGATCGGCGTCTTTCCGGGCGCCTTGCGGGTCACCAGGGCCGCCGCGCCGCCGGCCTTGAAGCGCAACACCCCGTCCCGGATCACCTGCAGGCCCCCGCCGCCGGTGCGCGCGGCCTCGCGGCGAGACCCACCGTCGAGGATCACCGGCAAGGCAAGAAGCTGCCGCGTCTGATCCGCCTCTTCGCTCTTGCGCGCTGTGCGAGGCAGGTCATCGCCCAGAAAGTCCGCTCTCGGTTGACCAGCTGCTGCCATGGAAAACCTCCCTTGTTTTCCATGCTGAAGCATGCCGAACATCGATTGGAACCTCCCTCGGAGAGCCTGAGTCAGTGAGCCGCAGTATGAGCCATCCGGCTAGCCCAACCGGTCTCCGGAACGGCGAGCGTCTGCCAGAAGTCGGATCCACGTTCATCGCTGTCGGGCGGTGTGCTGAAACAGTTCAGTTGAACGTTTTCATTAGGCATTTCCGTGCTTACACCAGATGAGGTTCGTAGCTGCCAATTGGGGGCAGGCCCTGATCCTGATCGCTTGTGATCTTCTCGGATTTATCCTCGGTCCAGAGCTCTGCAAAAAAGGAGCCCGGCGCAATCGTGTTGTCGTCAATCATTTGAGTCTGATTGATGCCGAAAAACTTTGCATCGTCGTCCTCAAGCAGTTCGACAGACACCCGGTCAACCGTCCAATTGGTCATTGCACTCCCCCTTCTGAAAGCGTCTTATCGCACCCCAATTTGTGGCAAAGTGCAAGCCGGGAACAGATCTCGCCAACAGAGTGTTAGACTTTTCTCCAGCGACGAAAGCGCGAGCGTTCCGCAGTTGCCCTCAACAGCGCCGTTGCGCATAATAGACGGCAATACGATCATCACTCCAACTTCAGGAATATTGGGAGCCATTTATGTCCGAGGCACACATCTATCCCGTCAGTGACGAATGGGCGGAACGCGCGCACATTGACAGTGCAAAATACAAGGAAATGTATCAGCAGAGCATTAATGATCCTGATGGCTTCTGGGGTGAGCACGGCAAGCGCGTTGACTGGATGAAACCCTTCACGAAGGTGAAGAACACAACCTACGACTATGACAACGTGTCCATCAAATGGTTCGAGGACGGAACACTTAACGTCTGCACCAACTGCGTGGACCGGCACCTGGCAACCAGAGGTGACCAGACCGCGATTATCTGGGAAGGCGATGAGCCAACCGATGACGCGCACATCACGTTCAACGAATTGCATGAAGAGGTCTGCAAACTGGCGAACGCCATGAAAGCCCGCGGGTGCAAAAAGGGTGATCGGGTGACGATCTACATGCCGATGATCCCGGAAGCGGCCTATGCCATGCTCGCCTGCGCCCGAATCGGCGCGGTGCATTCCATCGTCTTTGGCGGCTTCTCGCCGGATGCTCTGGCCGGCCGTATCGAGGATTGCGAGTCCACTTTCGTCATCACCTCAGATGAGGGCATTCGCGGTGGCCGCCTTATCCCTCTGAAAGACAATACAGACAAAGCCATTGAGATCGCCGAGAAGGCGGGCGCGACGGTTGATACGGTCCTGATCGTGGAACGGACCGGCGGCAACATTGCCATGAAGGATGGCCGCGATGTCTGGTATCATGACGTTGTAGACGCGGCCTCGGCGGATTGTCCCGCGGAAGAGATGAACGCGGAAGATCCGCTTTTCATCCTTTACACCTCAGGATCCACCGGCAAGCCGAAGGGCGTGCTCCACACCACGGGCGGATATCTCGTCTGGGCCTCGATAACCCATGAATATGTGTTCGACTATCATGATGGCGATATCTACTGGTGCACAGCGGATGTGGGCTGGGTGACAGGACACAGCTACATTGTCTATGGCCCACTGGCGAACGGTGCGGTCACCCTCATGTTCGAGGGCGTGCCGAACTACCCGGATGCATCTCGCTTCTGGCAGGTATGCGACAAGCACAAGGTCAATATCTTATACACCGCGCCAACGGCGGTCCGTGCGCTCATGGGCGCCGGCGAGCATTTTGTCAAAAAGACCGACCGCTCCACATTGAAGGTTCTGGGCACGGTGGGTGAGCCGATCAACCCGGAAGCCTGGGAATGGTACTACAACGTGGTTGGCGATCAGCGCTGCCCGATTATTGATACATGGTGGCAGACGGAAACCGGCGGCCACATGATCACGCCACTGCCGGGTGCCATCGGCCAGAAGCCGGGCTCGGCAACCCTGCCGTTCTTTGGTGTGAAACCGGAACTGGTGGACGCGGATGGAAAGGTCCTGGAAGGGGCGTCTGACGGCAACCTTTGCATCGCGGACTCCTGGCCTGGCCAGATGCGCACGGTTTATGGCGACCATGACCGGTTCATCCAGACCTATTTTGCCACCTACAAGGGCAAATACTTCACCGGCGACGGCTGCAAACGCGATGAAGATGGCTATTACTGGATCACCGGCCGCGTGGATGATGTGATCAATGTGTCCGGCCACCGTATGGGCACGGCGGAAGTGGAGTCAGCACTTGTGGCGCACGAGAAGGTTTCCGAGGCCGCCGTGGTCGGCTATCCACACGACATCAAGGGGCAGGGCATCTATTGCTACGTGAGCCTGATGGCTGGCGAAAGCGGGGATGATGACCTGCGCAAGGAACTGGTCGGCTGGGTCCGTAAGGAGATCGGTCCGATCGCCTCACCTGACAAGATCCAATTCGCACCGGGCCTACCGAAAACCCGAAGCGGCAAGATCATGCGGCGCATCCTGCGCAAGATCGCGGAAGACGATTTCTCGAACCTCGGGGACACCTCGACCCTAGCCGAACCGGCGGTTGTGGATGACCTGATCGAGAACCGCCAAAACTGCGGCTAGGGTACGTGCCGCACGGGCACCTGTTTGGCTGACTGGTGACGGAGGCTGAGGGGGCAGCGGTTGTCCTTGGACAACTGAGGTCTGTGGCTTCGCTCACACTGTCCCCTTCAGGTCCGGAGCCAACCATCAATTGTCGCCCTGCGGCCCTGGCCTGAGGGCCCAGGGCCGCAGGGCTCTGAGCATCCTGTCCTGGATCCTCGGATCCAGCTCGAGGGCGGCATTCTGCATGCGCCGACTACAAGCTCCGATAACTGTTTTTTGCACCTCATCCTGAGGAGCGGACGCAAAAACGTCCGCGTCTCGAAGGATGGCTTCGCGCCCAGAATCCGTTGAGATGACGGTCAAAGTCCATGCTGACGTGGAGAATCCTAACCACGAGGATTCGCTCTTCTTCTATCCGATAGAAGATCACATGGCGACCCGAGCTGTAGCACCTAAACGCGCCACCTGCCGCAGTCTCATAGGTGCGTACACTCGATGGAAAACTTGCTGCGATTTCGACAGATGACTTAAGTCCAACGTCGTATCGTTCGGCTTGCGTAAGACCGAACATTTCAAAGTTATATTTGAAGATTTCCTTCAGGTCCGTTGCGGCCTGCTTGGAATAGACAATCCTACTCAACGCCGAGTTCGCGCTTGGCTTCGGCGATGATCTCGTCGTGGGACAGCGGCGAAACTCCGCTCTTGAGCCCGATCTCCAAAGTTGCGTTCAATTCCTCGTGAGTTGTCACCGTGTTTGGTCAGTTCGCGTGAGGATCTGTTTCAACTTTGGGGTCGAGTGTGGGAGAGTGCTAAATCCCCCTTTAAGCGTTTTTTCGGCTAAGCAGCCGTTTGCGCTAAGCGCGGCGGCTTCAACGCCAGAGCCCATATTTACCAAGCCAAATTGCAATTTTTCATGGTAAATGGTAGCAATTCAGCATCTGAAAACAGAATTGGATTACCGGGTACATGAAGTTCAATTGAGCAAAATCTGAATCTGTTACTATGCTCAAAGGAGAACAAACATGTCTTCCGAATCCAATTCGGCTGCGCGCAAACCAACTACGGGTGCAGGGTCAAACATAACCATCAAGCAAACGGCGGTTTTGTCCGCATATTCCCAGTTTATGGGTATTGCGGCGAAGGTCAGGTCTGGTGCCGTTGTAGGGTACGATACACGGTTGGGCGCGACACGGAAAAAACTTCAGCGATATCGCTGCGGCGGAGTTGACCACTGAACATGTGGGCGATGAAACGGCGCTGCCAGATTTGCTGACTGACATTGACGTCGATGTGAGCCGGTTTCCGGCAGATGGAAAAAGGTTATCGGCAATCGCTTGCGGGCGCGTGATTTTGACAACCAGATAACTGAAGCGAAAATTGCATCAAAATCGCTCAACCGCATGACAAGTCTCGGTCGTGCGGCGTATGAGCGCGTGTTCTAAAGTGATGGGGTATGGGGCCAATCCGCCTCAATCCTGATCCATGCAACACGGTCCCTTTTTGCCACACACTTCTCGCTCAAAAGCAGTTTTGGCATGGCATTTGTGCCACTGGGAAAAAGGGCCGCTTCTGCCCGTGTGAAAAACGTAAACTGAAAGCGGTCAACTAGGGTCTGTTGACGTTCACCTTGTGTGAATGATGGTAGCGGCAATCGAGATGAAAGCTTTGAAGCTCTGGTCTGTTTTGCATGAGCGCATCGCTATTGCTCTGTTTTCCTTCAGTTTACCAAAGTAATTTTCGATCAGGTGCCGCCATTTGTAGGTTTCGTTGTCGAACTCTGCCGGGAATGTGCGGTTGGATTTGGGTGGTATGATTGGAGTAATGTCGCGATCCAGCAAGTCATTGCGTAACCAATCAGCGCCAAAGGCTCGGTCTGCCAACAGGTGCCCGGCGGACACATCATGAAGCAGACTTGCGGTCTCACGCAGGTCATGGGCCTGACCAGGCATCAAGCAGAAATCGACGAGGTTACCGAGCGCATCTGTGAGCGCGAGTATTTTGGTCGTTATCCCTCCGCGAGAACGCCCAATGGCCTGGCACAGAGTCCCCCTTTTGCGCCTTGGCCCGAGCGGTGAACCTTTACGATGGTGCCGTCGATCATGGCGTACTCCAGGTCGGCATCCAAGGCCAATGCCTTGAACATATGATGGAAAATATCCGCTTTGACCCATCTGCGGAACCGCTTGAACACGCTATTCCATTTGCCAGACTCATTGGGTAACTCTCGCCATTGCACCCCGGTGCGGACGATCCACAGAACCGCCTCCAAAAACAGACGAGGGTCGCGTCCGGTTTGCCCGGGGTCGGTGGATTTCCCAAGACAATTTTTTCTTGATAGGAACACGGGTTGCAGCGGCCACGCGGATGATGTCGCTCTGCGTTGAGCAGCACAGCTTTCGAGAAATGACCTTGAGCTGTGTCTTGACAGTATTCAAACTTACGTCTCGGCGGTCGGCAACCGCTGAGGGCCTGTATTACAGCTGGTCCAAGGAGTTCCTCGAAGCCGGGAAACGCCGTCTGTCCGGCGATACGGCCCGGCCAGGCGACATCGCCTGAGGTGAAGGATCTGCGGTCTGAGGCCTTGGCTTTGAAGGAGTGTGTCGCCGACCTGACCCTGGAAAACCGCCTGCTCAAAAAAAGCATGATCGGGGATGGGGAGTTCGAGGAATGAGATACGCCGCTTCAGAGAAGCTGGAGATCATCCGCACCGTTGAAGGCTCACATCTGCCCACAAGGCAGACCCTCGATTTGTTGGGCATCCCCCGCACGACATTCTACCGGTGGTATGATCGTTATGTCGAAGGCGGCCTTGATGCTCTGGTGGATCGCTCACCTTGCCCAAAGTCTGTCTGGAACCGCATTCCTCAGGTCAGGCGGGATGACCTGATCGAGTTCGCGCTGGAACATGAGGCTCTGACAACGCGGGAACTGGCGGTCAAATACACCGATGAGAAACGGTATTTTGTCTCTGAATCATCAGCTTACCGCATTTTGAAAGCTGCTGATCTGATCACTGCGCCCGATTATGTTGTGATCAAGGCGGTCAATGAGTTCCACGACAAAACCGCGGCGATCAATCAGATGTGGCAGACAGACTTCACCTGTTTCAAGATCATCGGCTGGGGCTGGTATTACCTCAGCACGATCCTGGACGATCATAGCCATTATATCATCGCCTGGAAGCTCTGCGCGATCATGCGGGCCGAGGACGTGACAGAACAGACACCATTGAGCTGGCTCTTACGGCGTCTGGCTGCGACCGGGCTGTCGTTCGACACAAGCCGCGCCTGCTCAGCGACAACGGGTCGTGCTACATCTCTGGCGATTTAGCCGAATGGCTGGAGGATCAGAAGATGGACCACGTTCGTGGCGCGCCATTCCATCCTCAAACCCAAGGCAAGATCGAACGCAGGCATCAAACCATGAAGAACCGCGTGCTGCTGGAGAACTATTACCTGCCCGGCGATCCTGAACGTCAGATCGGCGCCTTCGTCAACTATTACAACAACCAGCGCTATCACGAGAGCCTGAACAACGTAACGCCCGCCGATGTCTACTTCGGACGGGACAAAGCCATCCTGCGAGAAAGGGACAAAATCAAGAAACTCACAATCCAGCAACGCCGCTTGCAACATCAAAAGCAAGCTGCATAATCAATCACACAAACGAACCAGAGCCTCCAAAACTCAAACCGCTCTGATGTTCCATTTTATATGACGACGGACACTTCATTAGTGGAAGGAGACAAGGCAATGAGCCTCACACGCAGGGACGCACTGACGCGTCTTGCACAATCTATTATTGGCGGCGCAGCCGCCGTGGCGACCGGTTCAGTCTCGGCCCTCGCCACAACCCGTTATAATTTCAGCTCGGGTGGCGGTGATGACTGGAACCGCTACAGAGAGAAAAAGTTCGTAAGTGATCCGACGGGCAGATCGCCGGGTTCCATCGTCATCTATGCACGGCGGAAGAAACTCTATTTCGTTCTGCCAGGCGGCAAAGCCATTGAGTATGGTGTTGGAGTTGGCCGGCAGGGCTTTGGCTGGAGCGGAAAAGCACATGTGGCCCGCAAAGCCGAATGGCCGGCGTGGCATCCGCCAAAAGAGATGATTGCGCGTGAACTGAAACAGTATGGGCGCCGATTGCCGAACCGGATGGAAGGTGGACCGCAAAATCCGCTTGGCGCGCGCGCTCTCTACCTTTTCCAGGGCAAACGTGACACGCTGTATCGCATCCACGGCACCAACAAGCCGCACACAATTGGCCAGGCCGTCTCCAGCGGCTGCATCCGAATGCTCAATGAAGAGGTCATTGATCTCTACAACCGAGTCAGGGTTGGGGCCAAAGTGGAAGTGGTCTAACGATCATTTTCTCAAACGAATTGCGGCGCGGATTGCGTTTATGCGGCCCGCGCCTTTTGCGTTTGGTGAGTCTATGTTGCAGCGGCCACGTAACCGCGGGCATAGGTCTCGTGTATCATCTGCAAGCAACGTTCCTTCGCGATGTCATTGGAGAAGCGCGAAGGATAGATGATCGGCAGGTCATACTCAGGCTCGCCATTGACCATCCAGTTCGCAAGATACTCGCCTGACCCGCCGCCCGTGCCAATCCCGATTGCAAATCCAGTGGCCAGCCACAGGCCGGGGTGACTTTCGACCGGGCCGAGCAACGGGCAGCCATCCGGAGCATAGCAGATCGGACCGTTATTAATCGCCTTGATGCCCGCTGAACCGAACGAGGGCAGACGCTTCATGATCCATAGCAGGTGAGGTTCCAATCGTTCTGTGTCCGGAGGAAGCAGTTCTTCAGCGAAATCTGGTGGAATTCCGTCCGTTGCCCAGAATTTCGGATTGGCCTCGTAGATACCGCAGAGATATCCGTAGCCTTCCTGCCGTGTATTGGAGGGTGTCCAAGGGTCGCGAACGGTCGGCACTTCAAAATCGAGCGCCTCCAGTTCAGGGACCGTATCGGTGATCACTTCGTGATGCTCCACCGGATAGAGCGGCAAATTGAGGCCGAGCGGTGCCACCATTTTCCGGGCCCAGAAACTTGAAGCCACTACCACATGTTAAGCTTCAATCTGGCCATCCGGAGTTTGCAGGATCCAGCTCGTGCCTTTCTGCTCGATGTGCTGCACAGGACATTGCCGTTTTATCCTGGCACCCGGTTCTTCATACATCGGTTCCAGGGTGCCGTAGGCGTCCAACTCTGCTTCAGAAGTTGCCAATCTCAGGCTGCCAGCTGGCTTGAAACCGACCGACTGACCGCTTTCCTCTTCTGTGGCCAGATACGTTTTGATGGAATTCACGTAGAGTTTGGTTATCGAGGCGTAGTGCCCAAAATAGGTGACATTGCCTGCTGCATGCCATGTGGAGCCGGAGGTGAGCTCGCGTTTTTCCAGCAGGACCGTGTCGGTCCACCCGTGCTTGGCCAGCCAGTAAAGCATGCTGCACCCGACAATTCCGCCGCCGATAATTGCGACCTGAACGGGTTCGGTCATGGATGATCTTCCTTTTGCCAAAGTGCAGGCAGATGGATGTTGTAGCTGCTGCGGATTCTTTCATCCACGTCCGCCGGGATCTGATTGGGGTAATGGTTGTCCAGGATTTCCTTGGCGCGTGTGGCTGCACGTTGCCACATATCTGTGCTGCCAGTTTCTTGCCAATCGTCCGGGCTTGAGCGGTCGGCATGGCGCGGATAGACGAATTCGGTTTCCATCAATTCCATGGTTTGTGAGGAGCCGAGAAAGTGTCCCGGGCCTTTTGCGGCCTCGGCAATAACGTCAACAGAGAGTGTTTCATCTGTTACCTCGATACCTCTGGCAATCCGGTGGATGGTTGACAGCATGTCATCATCGATGACCATCGCTTCATGGGAGCAGCCTAGCAAGCTTGCGAGCATTCCGGCGGATTCGTAGACAAAACCTGAGCCTGACAACGCTGCAAGGGAAAGAGTGAGCGCCTTTTCGTAGCCCGCCTGGTTGTCGGGCAGCTTGCTGTCTGTCATGCCGGCCCCCATGCCGCCAGGCACGCCATAGAATGTGGACATCTGACCGGACGCGGCTCCGAGCAATGCGGCTTCGCCGCCGCCGCCACTGAACGCCCCGGTGCGCAAATCAGATGTGAATGCCCAGTTGCCGAGCACGACCGGGTATCCAGGTTTGAGCAGATTTATGATGGTGAGCGAAGCAAGACCTTCTGCGCAAACCTGTGCCAGGGTGCCCGCAAGCGCGGCCGGAGCCGTGGCGCCGGCTTGCGGTCCGGTTTGACAATGGATCGGCATGCCAATCTCCACAGCTGCGCAGGCAACATCGAGACTGTCACTCGCGAATGTCATTGGAGAGACGACCGTTGTCGCATGCACCGTGCAAAAAGGCCGCCTGGTGAATTTGCCCTTGCCACCTGCAAGCGCGTCGAGCATAGCGACAAGACGGTGCACGTGATTGCCTTGGGTGATGCTCGTGGCGATGTGTTTCTGTGTGCCTGCCGCGCTGGCATAGATGGAATTGGCGTCCAGTTCGAAATTGTCTTCAATATCTGTGTTCACGATCGGGCGGGTGAACCACTGAATATTTTCCAGGCGATCGCACAATCGGGCGAGATCATAGAGGTCGCGCAATGTGCTTGATCGATATGTGCGCGTATCGATGTCCAGCATCTTTACTGCTGCGCCTCCGGTGCAGAAATTCACCTTACCGTTTCGCGCTTCAAAGTCGAACTCAGGACTCCGGCCATGGACAGTGAAACTCTTTGCTGCTTTGGCAATGGTATCCTCCACCAATGCGCGAGGGAAAAGCAGACGGCCATCATCCGATAGTTTACAACCGGCAGCAAGTGCCAGGTCGCGAACCTGGTCTGTTGGTGAACCCATTCCAAGGTTTTCGAGAAGACCGAGGGCCGCCGTATGAATCCGCTGCACGTCCTGCAGGCTTAGCGGACGGTATGGGGCGGATATGTCGGTGCCGCGACTGAACCCGATACTTTCCCTGGATTGCTGACGAGATCTGACCCGTGCCCTGCGGCCTCCTGAGCGTACGGTTTGCATTTTTAATGAAGGTGCCATATTATAGAACTTTAATTCGAATATATAGAACAACAGAGGAAATATGACCGGGAGTCAACTAGAAAATCTTTGGGTCTTGCCATGACCTTCAGTTCAATTGTGTCGCGCGCATCTGCTGTGTTGGATCTGGTCTGCGCCAGCAACGCTCCACTGTCCTTTTCAAACGTCGTCAAACAATCAGGTCTGCCAAAGAGTTCAGCCCACCGCATTCTCTCTATCCTGGTGGAAGAACGGCTTGTTGCCTTTGATGGCGTCCGGCAGACCTATCAGCCGGGTGGACGGATGCTGGCCTGGGCCACAGGCGCGTTGAGGGTAAATGACCTGCCTGATTTGTGCGCCGGGGCAATGGAACATTTGAATGTCGTCACAGGGGCGCATGTGGCTTTATCCATTCTGGATGGTTCGTCTGTTCTTTATCTGAAGACTGTTGATCCGGTGGAGCCGTACCGGCTGGCCCCAAAGGTCGGGGAGCGTTCTCCACTGCATGTGTCTGCTGCAGGCAAAGTGTTGCTCGCCAACCTGCCATTGCAGAAGCGGCAATTGATCCTGGATGATCTCGTTCTGGAGCGGTTTACTGAACATACAATTTCTGATGCCAGAGCCTTTGAAGCCGAACTGGAAAACACAAGGGCCACTGGGTATGCAGTTTGTGATCGCGAGGAGTTCCTGCAGATTTCGGGAATTGCCGCGCCGATCATCGGGCATCAGGGAGAAATGGTTGGCGCTATCAGCATCTGGAACACGGTCGACCGGCAATCTGCCGAGGCGTTGCTGGGCTTTGGCCCAGAGCTTGCATCTGCAACTTCTGATCTATCGGCGCGGCTGGGTGGATGAAGATCTCACCAATCAATCGGGTTTACCTGAAATCCGCGCTCGCGGAGAAGTGCAACCAGTCCGGTTTGCCCCGGCAGATGCAGTGCTTCCACAGCTATGAGCAAGGGTCCGGCTTTGAGAAGTGCGATGGATCGATCGGCCATCTTGATATTTCGGTCGGTGACAAGAGACCTGATGAAATCGGCCTCAGCCTGCTTGTTTTTGGAAGTCTGCTTGCCCACGGTTGCCGTTTTGGAAAACAGCAACGCCCAGGCAATGCGCCTACTCAGAAACATTTGAACAAGTGTCTCGTGCAGGTCATCGATCTTGCTTCTCTGGAATGCTGAATCTTTCAAGAATTGCAATTGGCTTTCGATCGGAATCGAACTCATGGCCCTGAATTGCTCAGCAGGTGTTTCAAGGCCTGTAACAGTTTTGCCTTCTTCAACGCCATAATCCTCCAGAACCTGATCGAATCCTGGTTTCCCTGAGCTCCGAGAGTTGTGAAGCATTTCAAAACTGCCAGCATCATAGCCGGGAGCCAGGGTTGCATTCTGCTGGCATGTTCCGCAGGTAGACCAACACTCGTGACTGCATCGGATATCATTTGCTTGTCTGCTGGAGGAAGCGTGCTCCAAGCGTCCTTGCTGCCTGGCATCACAATGAGTTCGGGGTGGGCGGCCAGTTCCTTTTGCACTGCGGCCTTGTCGCCAATGCCTGTGATTTCGAGGGCGATTATGTCTACTTTCGCGATGATGTCTTTCAATGTCTCGTCGAGTTTCGCGATGCGCGGATGGCCAGATGAAAGGTGCCGAGCAAGTAGGACATTGACTTGCCGTCACGATCTTCGACGCGCCACAAGAGGGCCTCGCCATTCGAAGTGTCTGCGGCTTCTTTTTCGACTTCCCTATACAATTCAGGCTGGTTATATTAACGGGCCTCAGGTTTGCCTGTTTTGGGTCCACTCGCGAGATACGCCTGATTGGATTGCCGCTGGTTCTTTCATGAGCCGGGTCCAGGCATCACATCCGGCGGCAAGAAGGCCTGCCTGATCTTCAAGGAGGCGGTTGGAGAGCCCGTTCTCCCGAAGAGATTGCCAGACCTTCTCACCCCGATTGAGCCCCGGTGATCCTGGCGGGCAGGAAGATCAGGGTCAGGGTCTCCGGCCCCTTCACCTCGCCGGATGTGTGCCCCGGCGCGCGGTCCATCAGGACGGCGGCCTGAGCGCCTTTTGCAACGGTCCGGCGGATCTCCTTGAGAGGCAGGTTCCTTGTTCCAGTGTCCGCCCCCATGGCACTATGGCAGCATCAGGACCGCGCCGGTCTTCTGGCCGATGCGGGCCTAGTCCTGAACCCGGACCTCGATCGGCTTGTCTGCCGGACCGTGGGTCAAAGGGGAGGCAAGGCTTTGGGGGACGTTTTGTTTGAAAGCCTCCATGAGGCCCGGGTTCTGGGCCGGGTGTTGCGGGCGCCCGGCGAGGCGGGCAAAGCCGGGCGCTGCAAGCAGCCTGGAGAGAGGCCTATCGTGAGAGACAACACCGAACCGGTCTTCGCTCCCCCGTTGCAGGTCAAGTCGTCTCCAGCGAACCCCCCGTCAGGCTCAAGCGTCATGCTCAAGGCAGGGGCCGGGTTCGATGATCTCAGCAAGTTCAGCCATCGGGGCCGCGGGACCCGGCGGTCAAACAGCCCTTCGGGTCCGGCTTCGTTGAACCGGTGCCCCCGGTCCCTCGGGCTCTGCCGGGACCTTCCAACCCCCTTCACCGCATCCGCCTGGCTCATCCCGTCATGAACACAAGCAAGCGAAAGCAAACGCCGGGCCTGACGGAGATCTTCGCTCGTCCTGGAAAGGCCGCGAAGGGGCGAAGCATCATAGTCATCACGACCGCCAACAGCTGCAGACATCGGAACTCCTTCTTTGTCTGCATGGATCCAGAGTGCAGCCGGGTTGAAAAGGCCTGAGAGACAATCAATCACGCCATTGGTATAAGGAACAGGGTTGCCGGGTTGGGACCGATCAGGCCAACCGCACGGATATAGAACCCCTGCGCCAGCAGCGCCGGAAAGATCGCCGTAAAAAGCACCACGAGCCAGACACGGACGCTGGACGGGAAGATGAACATGGGCATCCCCGCCTGAATGATGGTCACATTGATCGCCGTCGTGTGCACGAGAGCCGAATAGAGAAAGAAGTTGAAAATCGCAAAACCGGTGGCCCCCATCATGGCAAGGCGCGCCCAGTTTTGCCGAATGACCGGCCAATCCTGTTCCAGGTAACCTCTGCCGAACAGCAGCAATAAAGCCCGGCAATCACCCAGCGGAATTCGATCAGCAGCAACGGTGACACATGACCGACTGCCAGCTTGCCCGCCACCGCATTCCACCCCACGCAAGGGTGATAAACACAAGAAGAAAAGCCGCATTGTTGCCGGCTGCCGCAAGCCAATTTTTCATTGGATGTCCAGGCAGAAAAAAGACATCCCTTACTAACACAGGCTTGCCTGGCTGGCATTCATAATTGCAACACGGCCCAAGGGCGCGTTAAGGTCATGAAAACAAACCTTTGTTGGAGGCAAACCCGTGGAAACCGTTCGCATGTCACTGGAAGAGATTCATGACACCATCATGACCGTCCTCCAAAAACACGGGTGTGATGAACCGAATGCCTTGGCCATTGCAGACAACATGACTTCGGCGGAGGCAAATCACGCAAAATCCCACGGCGTATTCCGCCTGCCTGGTTATGTAACCAGCCTCAAGAACGGCAAGGCGAACGGAAAATCCAAACCGACGGTGGAGCGGCTTAGCCCCGGCGTTGTGAAAGTTCATGGCGACCGCGGTTACACGCCTTACGCCTTCAAGATTGGCCGCGAGCCCCTGATCGAGGCCGCCCGCGAGAACGGCATGGCCGCTCTGGCCATTGTCCGCACGCACCACTTCGCGGCGCTTTGGCCTGAAACCTCTTCAATTGCAGAAGAAGGTCTGGTTGCTCTGGCCGTCACATCCTCACCGCCCTATGTGTCTGCGGCTGGCGGCAAAACCCCGTTCTTTGGCACCAACCCCATGTCTTTTGCCTGGCCGCGCAAGGATGGTCCGCCCATGGTCTTTGATCAGGCGTCTTCGGCCATGGCCCGCGGCGAGGTTATGATCCACGCACGGGATGGGCACGATGTCCCCGATGGCGTTGGCCTCGATTCTGATGGCAACCCGACGAATGATCCGGGCCAGATCCTGTCAGGAGCCCAGCTGGCCTTTGGCGGCTACAAGGGCTCTGCTATTGCGCTCATGATTGATCTGCTGGCAGGTCCGCTCATCGGCGAAGTGTACAGCGCCGAAGCCGGACGGGCCGACAATGGCGACGGAGGTGCAGCCACTGGCGGCGAACTGATCCTGATCTTCGACCCGGCCCGTTTTGGTGCAAGCGAAAGTTATCTTGATCATGCAGAACAACTGTTCGCGGAAATGTATGCTCAAGACGGTGTCAGGTTACCGGGTGATCGCCGGCTTGCCGCAAGGCTCCGCACACCAGAAGAAGGCGTCGAGATCTCTAAAGCGCTTTACGAAACAATTTCAGAGTTGGCGAAGGGCTAGCTCCTGACGGCCATAACCTCGATAACTGCTGGTCCTGGAATTCTGAATGGCTTAAGAAGTATGCCGACCGTTTGGCGCCTGTAATCAGTTGCGGCTTGACCTCGGATGAGGAAATAGATAGTATATATTGGTTTATACTATAATACACATAGAGAAAATGAACAGTTCCTTTTCCGTTTTCCAATATAAGGAGGGTAAAAATGAATAAAGTGATGGCATTAATTGCTATCGTGTTTGGTCTCGTTCTTGTAGCGTACCAAGCAACAGCCGCGACAATCCAGCGCACAACACCAAGCAAGGCAATTTCAATCGAAAGTGAAGTGCTTTTGGTCGCAAGCAACTGGGCGGATTCCAGGATCGGAAGAGAGTTTCGGATTCGGTCAGGTATTTCATGCAAAGCATGGAATCGTGCTTCGCCCACCTTTTCTGACGAGATTTCAAAACACTTCTCTTCTGGACACCAGAAAAAGATCAGCCAGTTGAAAAGATATGAAGCAAAGTGAGTCTGGTTGTGCAACGAACTACCTTCGGTCAAAACAAAAAAGCAGGCTCGTTCCTGGCTGAGAACACGCGAATATACTGCGCGCAGTGCAGCTCAAAATCGGAGGTATTGGGTTGAGAATCCAAGGCGATGGTCAGATACTGAAGAAGCAAGGATATGGCATGCTTTCCTTTGTCGTAAAGGAGTTAGGAATATGGAGCGTGTTGCTCAAATAACCGCAAGGGTTATCGCTGAGAACAAGCCTTGGAGTGCTACTAGCGCAAAGAAAAAAGCGCAGAGTATCAAAGCGAGCGTCAACAATATGTGCTCTCGTGGATACGATGGAAGTGAGAAAAAATTCGTATCCAACAGCAAAAGCGCGTGGAAATCCTATCTGTCCTTGTGGCGATTGGGTTCATAAATAAAAAGGTGATAAAGACACTGTCTTTATCACCTTTTCTCTACAATAAAATAAAAACTCTTCGCAAATCACCGATCGCCATTAGCGTCTGCACCTCCTCCTCCGATTCCTCCACCGTCATTAGGACTATTTCCATAATCAGCATATACCTTTGAACTCTCATCATTCAAAGAAAAAAAGAATTTCAAATCAGAATCACTAAAATCAGCCAGCACATTTTCGTTATTATTTTTTTGTACACCAAAAAAGCGCTACAAATGCAGAAATATCTCTATTATTCATACTGCAAGTATTGCGTATATTTTTTCATCTTTTGTATCATATATTTTTTTATCTATTGTTTATATTTTATAATATCTTGTTTCAATGCCTTCCACTATTGCTCATATTGCTCTTCGTTATATCCAAAGTCATTTTCTCTCCAGCCCACTCCGTTCACCGTCCCCACATCATTTAGTTGCGGCTTGAACTCGAATTCTGAATGTCTAATACCATCGCTCACTGCTCCCACCCGATGGTCCCCTTCGCGCCCTCCGATTGAGATGACGCGCCCTGGTTGATGCCTGAGGGTGTTCCAGGCTTGGCAGCAGTGAGCTGCGATGTCGTCGCAGGTCTTGAAAACGAGGGTCGAAAGCCAGGTGTCCCGGATGAACGGCCAGACGTTCTCGACCGGGTTCACCTCTGGTGCCCCTGGCGGCCGTGGGACGAGGGTGATGTTGTCGGGGACAGCCCATTTGGGTGAGCTCTGCCCTGCCGCCCGATCAGGGATCAGGAGGACGTGTGCCCCGGTCTCGACCTGTTGACCGATGAGCTTGAGAGGCTCAGCCATGGGGTGAGTGTCGCACCAGGGCATGACCCGCCCTTGGCCCTGGCAGGGCAGAGGGCGCCGAAGAGACAGGCCCCTTCGGTCCGCTGATCGTGCGGCGCGCAGGGCCGCGTCCCCCGCCACGCCCGGCGTCGCGGGCGTTTGTTCTTCTGACCCATCCGGGCGTCGTCCTGAACCCGGAGCTCTATCGGCTTGCCGCCCCATTGGCTGCGGATGTGGTCGACGACGTCGCAGACGTTTTGTTGAACGCCTCGATGGCCTCGTCGTCCTGTGCGTCGTGCTGCGGGCGGGCGGAGAGCTTGGCCAACCCCATGGCGACCCCGATGGCGCGAAGGTCCCGTCCCGGCGTCTGACGACTGACCGGGACGCCCGGTTCCTCCTGCGCCCCCTGCGCCAGATCGACCCGCCGCCAGTGCACGATGCCGTCCATATCGGGCTTTGGCCCCGCCTCAACAGTCGCTGCCAGCGCCGTGCGGTGTTCGTCTGTCAGGATCGGCGTCTTTGCGGGCGCCTTGCGGGTCACCAGGGCCGCCGCGCCGCCGGCCTTGAAGCGCAACACCCGGTCCCGGATCACCTGCAGGCCCCCGCCGCCGGTGCGCGCGGCCTCGCGGCGAGACCCACCGTCGAGGATCACCGCCAGGGCAAGAAGCTGCCGCGTCTGATCCGCCTCTTCGCTCTTGCGCGCTGTGCGAGGCAGGTCATCGCCCAGAAAGTCCGCTCTCGGTTGACCAGCTGCTGCCATGGAAAACCTCCCTTGTTTTCCATGCTGAAGCAGGCCGAACATCGATTGGAACCCCCCTCGGAGAGCCTGAGCCAGTCAGCCGCAGTATTACCGGAGTACTGCCACTTTTAGCCCGATAGCACAGCAAGGCAAGCGGCGTTTTTGCCGACGTCATTTGCGAAAATGCAGTTCCGTATTTTTGGCTGATTTCCTGATGTTTTAGGACGCTGGATCCGCTTGAGCCGAACTCCAGTCCGGTTTAAAACCCAAAATTCTGGCATTTGGTGGCAGTGCAGAATTGAACAAATGGTTGTGCCAGAAAGTCGCCTGCCAACTGGACTCACTGGTCTCAAATTCCCGCACACGACAGAACATGTGGTATCTCTGACTGTACTGTTCAAAGGCCAACAGGCATTCGCCCTCTTCCACCAATTTCTCCGCCATTTCAGAGTTCATCGGGAACAGGGCCGTCATTTCATCGCTATAGGTTTTCGATGCCTGGAAATGAATCCCCTGCAAGAACTGAAGGCCTTTCTGATAGACCTCGGCGGGATCATTGTTCTTTTGAACCTGAAACCGGAAAAAGTCGGTACTTTCGTCAGGCTCTTTAGGGATAATCAGCATAACGATCCCAGGACTGAGAACCTCGCCGCCTTTCAGCAAGACCTCAGGCCGCATACCCTGAGATGGGCGCCCGCCATCCTGACGCGTGGCAATCTGTCTGATGCGGCATTGCCAGGCGAGAAAGCGATCACGGATTAATTCGTCTGGCGTTGAACTCATGAATCCCAGAGCATTGGTAAAGTGTACAGATATGCATAGGACGCAATCACTGAACCGGTGAACCCGAGCAGGATGTAGAGCATGAAGATTGGTCTGCGGACAAGAGCATAAACCGCTATTGCAGCAGGAATTGACGACACGGCGCCAGCTGTCATGAAGGCAAGCCCTGCAGCCGGTGTCATGCCAAGCTTCAACAGGCCTGCGACAAGAGGGATGGCCGCATAACCGTTAAGGTAGGACGGCATTCCAATAACCGCCGCAATCGGAATTGCAAATGCATTGCCAGAACCCACCGCTGAAGCGATCCAGTCTGATGGAACATAGGCAACCATCAGGCTTTCAAGGAAAAAGGCCAGGGTGAGCCATTTTCCAAGAAACCATCCGGTTGATTTAACTTCCGCCAGGAAGACCTTGAGGCGTGCCGGATCGCTCCAGAAGGACCAGGATACAGGCTCATCCGATAATGATGGCGAGCAGCTGCCGCATGATGTGTGTTGCAGCAGCGGGTTCTGCAAATAACCCGTGCGCTCGAGGCCCAAGGTGGCGAAACCGGCAAACAGTCCAAGAAAGATGGCCGCAGCCGTTTTGGCCACTGCAAAGTTGAAACCAATGCCTGCTGCCGTCAGCACAAACATCTCCGGATCCATTATTGGTGACGCGATCCAGAACGCCATAATGGCCGGCAACGGCACACCTGCTGCAAGCAGCGCTGCAATCAGCGGGATCACGCCGCACGAACAGAATGGCGAAAGCGCGCCCATGAGAGCCGCCGCCGCAACTGACGCAACAATATTACCGGAAAATGCTTTCGCTATGACGCCATCCAGTCCGCTCGCTTTGGCGTAGCCCGCAAAGGCAAGAGCGAGGAGAAAGAACGGCGCAATGTAGATGATGCTATCGAGCGTAAAGTCAAGTGACTTTAAAGCCTGAGGAGGATCATAGACGCCAAGCACAGCGATTATCAGGATGAGCGCCAGCACGACTTTGTCGGTCAGAACCGCAGAAATCATTTCCCCGACAGAAGATCTGTTCAATGTTCTTACAAGCTCATTCATCTCTACGTTCCTAGAATAATCGAATTATACCGCCAAAAAAATTTCAAGCGGCGGTGTCCTTTGTTATGAGTTCCACACCTGTGCAACAATTCTCAGTCAACACACGCACCAGAGCATCGACCCGGGGGAAATTCGCTGTGCAGGTCAACACCCGGCCTTCACGTGTCTGCTCAATCAACCCACCCGCAACGAGCTGAGACACATGATGCGACAGGGTTGATGCCGGTATACCAAGATGATCCTGCAATGCGCCGACCGGCAATCCATCTTGCCCAGCCTGCACCAACAGCTTGACGATTTCCAATCGGTTTGGGTGGCCAAGTTTTTCGAGACTCTTTGCTGCTTCGATTGTGTTCATGTCAGCAAAATAGCTCCTTGCCAGCAGCATGTCAACTATATTTCTGGAATATTCGAATTATAGCTCTTCCACCCCATCCAGCGCAGCTGCCATTTTGTTCTGGTAAGCAAACAGCGCCGGGCCACCACCCGTGTGAATGAAAAGTACTTTTGCACCTGAAGGAATTTCACCCGATCGGGCGCAATGGATCAGCCCTGCCATGCAGCGGCCCGTATAGACCGGGTCGAGCATCAATGCCTCTTTTCGCGCAGCAAGCTGAATCGCTTCTGCGACTTCCGGATTCATCCGGCCATAGCCCGGTACGAGAACTTCATCACGGACGATGACATCGTCTGCTTTCAATTCAACATCGCTCCCAAGCATGTCCAGAACTTCCTGTGTACGCCGTTCAACCCGGCCCTGCTGTTGGCTCACATCCCGCCGCACGCAGATGCCGATGATCTTCACATCCCAACCAATGGCACGGGTTCCGGCAAGAATTCCCGAATGGGTCACCGCGCTGCCAGACGGAATGACAATGACGTCAGGCATAGCGCTTGCGCCAGCCTCGATCTGGATCAGACATTCTGCCGCTGCCGCCGCATAGCCGAGACCACCAATCGGAGGATATTCAACGCCTAAGTGAATAACATGCGGATTTCGCCCGGCATCACGCAACCGGTCTGCCCTGTCGTCCAACGCCTTGTCGGCCGCCGCTTCGTTTTCCCCTTCTGGGATATAGTGGATCGTCGCACCAAGAAGCTGGTCCAAAAGAATGTTGCCGGACCCACGGTAGAGCGGGTCCGTATCCGGCACACGCTCTTCCAGTTGAACCTCGGAGTTCATGCCAAGTTTGTTGGCGGCCGCGACTGCCGTACGGACAAAGTTGGATTGCAGGGCGCCAGTGATCAACATGGTATCAGCACCGGCATCGGCTGCAGGGCCGAGATAGTATTCGAGCTGGCGCACCTTGTTGCCACCGAAAGCAAGCCCGTTGCAATCATCGCGCTTGGCAGCGAGTTCAATTCCCAGTTCTTTGCCCAGCGAAGGCAACTGATCAATTGGTGTTGGATGATGGCCAAGCGTTACGCGGGAATGCCGGGCAAGTCCGGGAAGTCTTTTGAGTAGGTCCATGACCTCTTTCTCAATCAATCGCCGTTCAAGATCAATGCCTGATCGAGTGGTTGCGTCACCTGGTCAAGTTTGTCACAAGGTTGCTTCCGCAACCGGGGCCTATACGTGACATGTCCACCCCAAAATATCAGGTCCTGAAGAATGTCTTCGGCTTCGAAGCCTTCAGGAACGGGCAGGAAGCCGTGGTGGATGCCCTGCTGGGCGGCAAGAATGTGCTGACGGTGATGCCAACGGGTGCCGGCAAATCCCTTTGCTTTCAGGTCCCCGCTCTGGTTCTTGGCGGACTAACAATTGTTGTCTCTCCACTAGTGGCCTTGATGCAGGATCAGGTGGCGGCTCTGCAACTCGCGGGCGTCAAGGCCGAAACTATCAATTCCAGTAAAGACCGTGCCGAGAACATAGAGATCTGGCGCCGGGTGGAAGCAGGCGACGTGCAGCTTCTCTACCTCTCCCCTGAACGTTTGATGACCGACCGGATGCTTACAGCACTGGGCATGCAGAACGTGCACCTTATTGCCATTGATGAAGCGCACTGCATCTCCCAGTGGGGCCCGGCATTCAGACCTGAGTACGGATTACTCAGCCGCCTGCCAGAAGCGTTTCCTGGCGTTCCCATTGTGGCTCTCACAGCTACTGCAGACGAAATCACCCGGGCAGATATCGTCCAACGCCTGTTTGATAACGATGCCCAGAGTTTCGTTCTGGGATTTGACCGGCCCAACATCAAACTCGGCGTTGAGATGAAAACGAGCTGGAAGAAGCAGCTTGTCGATTTCGTATCAAACCATCCCGGCGAAAGCGGCATTGTCTATTGCCTGTCACGCAAGAAAACTGAAGAGGCTGCAGGCTTGCTCCACGAACACGGCGTCACCGCACTGCCCTATCACGCTGGTATGGAAAAATCGGTGCGCGAGGAAAACCAGAACCGGTTCATGACAGAGCCGGGACTTGTGATTGCAGCAACCATTGCGTTCGGAATGGGGATCGACAAGGCTGACGTCCGCTACGTGGTGCACACGGACTTGCCAGCGAGCGTAGAAGCCTACTATCAGGAATTCGGCCGAGCAGGCCGCGATGGAGCGCCAGCTGTTGCGCATATGCTTTATGGTCTTGGGGATATTGCCTCCCGCCGCCGCTTCATTGAGGACGCCGATACGAACGCCGAATTCAAGCGCCGGGAACACAAACGCCTCGACACCCTGATCGGTTATTGCGAAAGCCCCGTTTGCCGGCGCATCGGATTGTTGGCCTATTTCGGCGAGGAAACAGAACCTTGCGACAATTGCGACATTTGCCTGAACCCGGTGGAGATGGCGGACGGCACGAGAGAGGCGCAAATGGCACTGTCGGCAGTCTACAGAACCGGCCAGCGTTTCGGGGCCGCGCACATCATCGATATCCTCTGCGGGTCCGATACCAAGAAGGTCAGAACTGCGGGTCACGAAAAACTGCCGACTTTTGGTGTTGGTGCTGATCGCAAGAAGGGTGAATGGCAATCGGTCATCCGCCAGCTTGTGGCTGCGAGATTTCTGAAGCTTGACATGGAAGGCTATGGCGGCCTTGCGCTGACCGAATTGGGCGCAGATCTTTTGAAAGGAGAAGCAACTTTTTCCTACCGGATCGGTACTTTGCGTCGGCCAGCCAGAGCCGCACGAAAAACCAAAACACAAACTCAAGCGGCGGAACTGGCGCCGGAACAGGCTGAACTGCTTGCAAGACTGAAGGAACTGCGTCTGTCCCTGGCCAAGGCACGGCAAGTCCCCGCATATGTAATTTTTCCGGACAAAACTCTGATCGACATGGCGATCAAGGCACCGATGAACAAATCTGAATTTGCCAGGGTCAACGGTGTTGGCGCGGCCAAGTTACGTGATCTGGCAGAACCATTCCTCGAAGTGGTTGCTAGCTATACACGTTGATGTATTTCATGCAGATCACGCGTAGGCAGGAAGCTAGGTTCTTGTCATTGGCGACCATGCATTGTTCGTGAATACGGACGACGAGTTCCGGCAAGGTAATCTGCAGTTCATCGGCCATAGTTTCCAGCACCGTCCAGAACACCCGCTCCAGACGCAGTGACGTCGAATGGCCATGAATACGGAAACTCCGCCGTTCGGGCATAAAATCGCGAATTTGATCCGTCGAGCACGCATTAAACATGTGCTCCAGGACATCGTTGGATTCTACATAGATCGACACGCACTCACTGCCTTTCAGGCAAAATTATATGACTCTGCCGGATCGAGTGTCAATGCAAGCTTGCTGCCAAAGAATACTACCAGCCCACCCGCCAACGTTGTTAGCCTTCTCTAATAGATAGGCTGAACAGGTGTTTCCAAAGCGGTTCGCGCAACCGGTTGCAGCTCGATCACCAATCGGTGAATCCGTCTGCGCGTTGAGACCTGATAGGATGCGGATCACTTCAAAATGCCAACTCGAAGACTGACACCCGTTTGGTTGCAAAAACTAGGGAGATTGTGATGAAGAAATATCTTTTGGCCGCCGGCATCCTCGCTGGAACCCTTAGCACCAATGTATTCGCGGCGGACCCGCTGGTCGACGCGGCCTGGGTCAAGGCGAATATCGGCAAGCCCGGAGTTGTCTTCCTGGACGTCCGTGGCAAACTGGCCGGCAAATCCAAGGCCGACTATATTCGCGGTCACATTCCCGGAGCAGTATGGACGAACTATCTCAAGGATGGCTGGCGTTCCAAGGACAAGGGCGGAACAGCCGGTCAGCTGTCTCCGACACCGAAACTCGAAAAACTCATTGGCAGCCTGGGTATTGATAACTCAACGCATGTTGTGATCGTCCCCCAGGGCGGCAAGGCACTCGACATGGGGACAGCTACGCGCATCTACTGGACGTTCAAGGTGTTGGGACACGATAATGTATCGATTCTCAACGGCGGCATGGTTGCCTACACCAAGCAGGTGGATGACAAGAAGAAACCGGTCAATCCTCTTGAAAAAGGTGTTGTGAAGGCTACCGCCAAGACTTTTACGGCCAGCTTGCGCAAGGACATGATCATTACCAAGGCCGATGTAAAAATGGCCATGGATGAGAAAGTTACATTGCTGGACCACCGGCCAAACAATCAGTTCGTCGGGGTTAACCGGCACAGACTGGCCAAGCGTTATGGTACCATTCCCGGGGCAACGAATCTGCCTGAGAACTGGATCACAAAAGGTGGAGGCGGCACATTCCGGCGCCCGGCCGAGCTCGCGAAACTCTATTCAGCAGTTGGCTCTGATCCGAAGGCCCGGCAGATCAACTTCTGCAATACGGGCCACTGGGCGAGCCTAGGCTGGTTTGTTTCCCATGAACTCATGGGCAACAAAGAATCCAAGATGTATGACGGCTCCATGATCGAATGGGCGGCTGACAAATCATTGCCCATGGAGCAACGTGTAAAAATCAACTAGCGAAATCTGCTCCGGGAGCCGGGATAGCTCCGCTCCCGGGTCGTTTTTCTGACAGCGAACGACCTGGAAATCCGGCTATGGAATTTTTCGGCAAGACACTTGATCCGGTTATCGCACTGGTATCGATTGCCGTTCTCGATATCTTTCTCTTCGTTATTGTCGGCGCCTGGACCGTTGGCGGTGGTGAGACAATGATGACGGGTCTTGCAGCACAAGCCGCCCTCGGGAACGACATCGAAAAGATCCCGTTCTGGCATCTGGTCTTCCCACCAACCTGGGAATACTGGAAGATCCATATCAGTTTCGGCATGATCTTCGGTGCCTTCATCAGCGCGGTGATTGCCAAGGAATTCTACATTCGCGTTCCCAAGCGTCTCTCCGAATGGGTGATGATCACCATTGGCGGGTTGCTCATGGGGATTGGCATCAGGCTCGCATTCGTCTGCAATGTTTCCACTTTCTTTGGCCTCACACCACAACTGAACATGGGCGGCTATCTTGCCATCACGGGCATTATCGGAGGAGCTTGGGTCGGCTCGCTGATCTATAAGCGTTTGTTGGAGATGTAGATCATGTCTGTTCTCGGCGAATGCCTCGTTGCTTTCATTTTTGGCTCTTGCGTCGGTGTGCTTGTGCAGCGCTCGCGTTTCTGTAATGCGGCCGCGTTGCGGGACGCGATCCTTTTCAAGAGCTACCGCAACACCAAAGCCCTGCTTATCGCCATGATGGTGCTCACCATCGGCTTCACAGCATTCATATCCATTGGTCAAGGGCATCCCATGCGCTTTGACGTGGGCCTGAACCAGATGATCGGCCTTTTCATCTTCGGCATCGGCATGGTTCTGGCTGGTGCCTGCACCGTGTCCACCTGGGTAAAAGCTGGTGAAGGAAATGTGGGCGCGGCCTGGGCCCTGCTGTTCACGTTCATTGGCATGTTTCTGTTTTCACTGGTTTGGTCAGTAAACTACTGGCCGCCGGCGCCTGCCAGCATGACCGGAGAGCCAAACTTTGAGGCCCTGCAGTTCGGTTTCGCCAATGCAACGACCTTGCAGGAAAAATTCAAGGTACCCGCAATCGTATTCGGTATTGTTCAGGCGGGAGTGCTCTACGCGATATACCGCGCCATCGTTCGCCGTGAGGCACCAAAGCCACAAGCCACCTCGTCTTCAGAAAGCACAGCTGCCAAAACGGCACCGGCCGAATAAGGAACGAATAGAATGGGTTTTTTCAGCAAAAAGAAAAGTGAACCGGAAACTCCTGCTGCCCCAATCGGATCAGTATCACTCAGCTCCGCTGGCGAGATCAAGCTCAAGGGCAGAATCGATTGCCTTGGAGATTCCTGCCCGCGTCCACAATTGATGACAAAGAAGGCGCTTTCGAGCGCTCAGCCGGGAGAGGTCTTCGCTGTCCTGATCGACAATCCATCTTCAATGGAAGCGATCCCACCCATGATGCCGGAACTGAATGCAACGCATCTGGAGACTGTGAAGGCCGATCGCTGCTGGCAAGTCTACGTGCAGAAGAACTAGAGACCCCGAGATGCTTGTCACCCGCGTCACACAAGCCTACATGTTCGCCGTCTCCATTTTGAGTTTGGCGGGGCTGGTCTATGTCTATGCCTTCCCTCCGCAGAGCATGTTCGCTTCACGCGAAGGAGTGGCCCATTTCTCGCCGAAAGTGGCCCATCCGGAAACCGGCGAGCCCTTGACATTGAATGAACTTGTCCGCCACTATCGAGGCGATTGACGGAAGAGTGAAGCCAATATGATCGATCTGGAAACCGGTTTGCAGCTATTACTGTTTGTTGTTGCCTTTGGCGGCATGTATATCGGGTTCCTTAAAGACTCGATGTGACCTCGGAAGGGAAAACATGATGGAAAAATCCAGTCTCATTTTCTGTGCCGGTTCACTCGCTGTCTGTCTCCTTCTTTCAGCAAGGTTCGTGCCGCTTGCGTCAATATCTGATGCACAGCTGGCCAAGGCAAAATCCGTCATGCCTGCAGAAGAAATGGGCGCAGTAGATCTGGGGGATTTCGGCGAGGTGACAGTGCTCGACATGGCCACCTACTACATGGAGAACCCGCCAGTGGTGAAAGCTGGTGTGACGAAAAAGGTGCGCTTTGAAGGCTGCTAAAGCGCTGAGCGCCGCCTTGTTCATTTCTCTTCTTCAGGCAACTCCTGCCCAAGCTAACGATCCCGCCATCGGTTTTGTGAAAACGGCTGAAACAAACGGAAAATATGTTCTCGACATTCGGCAAGCTGAAGCGTGTGAAAAGGCCAGCCTGCCTGGTGCGCGCTGCCTCCCGGTCAGGGATATTCTGGCCCCGAACAAACGTCTCCCGAATATCAGTGGATTGCTCTGGCTGCTCGGCACCATCGGCCTGACAGGAAACGAACACATCCTGCTCGTCGGAGACAATTCTCGAAAAAAGGCTTTTGCCGCGGGGCTGCTCTTCATTGCGGGACAAAAAAGAATCTCGATCCTTGAGCCGCGATTCAGCGACTTCAAACCGGGACGCCGGGAGCCCGGGACTTCACGTTCAAAGACCCGAGAGCAGGTGTTCCAGACACCAATGCGCAGCGATAACATAATTCTTCGCTCCGAATTGAGCCGCCTGATAACTACGAATGATGCAGGGACCATTGTCGACCTGAGGACGGAAGCAGAATACTGGGGTCAGGTTCTGCGAACACCAAGAGGCGGGCATATCCCAGGAGCTATTCTCGCCGGCACAAAAGAAATCAAACTGGACGCCAGCCCCCTGGTTGTCTACGGGCATCGCACATATGAAGGGTTAGCAGGCCTGACCAATCTTGTTGCGAGCGGGATTAACGCCAGAGTTCTGATGGAAGGTTGGGCCGGTTGGGCTGCCGATGGCGCGCTTCCAGTTGACTCCACCACGTTTGCAGACCCTGTAAAAGGGCAACGAAAACCCAAAGTAGTGAAGTCAGCTGTCAAATCAAATTTAGCCGGCTTCTTGATCGCGGGGTTTGTCATCGCACTTGGAGCGTTTGCGGCCGGTTTTTATGCAAGTTTCCTGAAATCCAGAAAAAAGGCATAGCTCATGGACATGCTGTTGATCGTTTCCAACCCTGCCTCAGAGCAGATCGCGCTCGGTCTGGCGGCAGCCGCAATCCGGAAAGATTTGCAATGGGGAGCGTTTTTCACAAATGATGGGGTGAAAGCTCTTGGCAATGAAGAATTTGCCGGGACGTTAGCCGAAACCGCAGTGGCCTGCCAGGACTCATGGGACCATTACATGAACGGTCAGCCCTGTCCGATCGAGTTAGGCAGCCAGACCAACAATTCGCTTGCTGTCGCCAATGCGGCGCACGTCATCAGTCTTTGAGGCAACACAGATGAGTGGTTCGGAAAAAAACATACTCGTTCTCTCCCGGCGCGATCCGGTTGAAGCCATGCGAGTTGCGGCAGGGTTGACCATTTTCGGTCACGGGGTCCGGCTGATTTTCATGGGCCCGGCGCTCAGTGAAGAGGTTATGGAACACGAAAATGCCGAGTTGCTTGAGCTCTGTGAAATCGAGCCGGAAACGACCAATTCCGAAATGGCCGAAATGCTTAATCTCCTTGCTCCCGAAGCACTGGCAATCGCCATGACGGAATGCGACGAGGTGATCAACATATGAGCGCACAGGAAATACTGGTTCTTGAGGCGAACCTGTTCAGTGATTCCGAAACCCTGCGGAACGCGATTTCGCGGTTACCATCATGCAGCTCGACCGAGGTCAAACCTTCTGCGATGACACCTGCGGATTGGGACGATCTGGTGGATAAGATATTGGCTTCAAAAAAAACCATCGTCGTGTAACGAATGAAACGGGCTCTCGCTGCCGCCACGCTCCTGATCGTTTTCCAGACATCGGACCTGGCCGCTCAGGGCGAGCATAACCGGCGCGCTGCCGCCGAGTTACGTCTGATAGCAGGCGATGCCCGCCTGCTGGCTTCCGATGCTGAGCGCCCAGACACACACACAAGAGGGTTACGTGACAGGATCAAAGGCAGTCTCTCAAGTTTGAACTTGTTGCTGCGCCTGGCTGATCAGGAGACCGGCAAGGTCGGTAAAGAACGCCGTGAAACAGGCGCGCTGGTGAACATGTTTGAAAGTAACAACTGGCAGAATCTTGCAAGGGCAACCAATAACCTGGCGATCAGCTATCCAATTGTTATTCCCAAATTGTCAGCCGGCCTGCTCCGCGCAAAATCCATCCACTCAGAGTTCTGTGCCGTCTGCCACGATGAGCCGGACCTGGATATTGAGCGCCCGGCCTATAATCTGTTCACCCAGGCCAGGAATTTACCGGCAGCTGAGTTTTATGCGCGGCTGGTCATCGGCATAAGGGGTGACAGGATAACGGGTTTCTCAAATCCCTTTACAGATTTGGAGCTCAAAGCCCTGCTCGATTATTACAGAGGACAGCAACTCTGAACGAGAGCATTTACTTCAGAATAGAGAGTTTTGTCGGCACGATCCGCTGCATATGTCGGGTTTCGCGATTGATCAGTTCTCCAACACGATCAGTCAGTTCATTCTTCCAGCGGTCACTTTCGTACACGGCCTTATATTGCTGTTCACGTTCAGCCTCGGTTTCGAAGCGGCGCATCCAGATATAGACGCTGTTATCCGTTTCGCCCCGGAAGCTGCCGGTGATGATCTCCTCTTGCATCAGCTGCAGCCATGCGTCCATCTTGCCAGCCCGGACCTCATACTAGCGGATTTCATGGAATGCCATGATGCGCTATCCCTGCGGAACCGCTTGAACACGCTATTCCATTTGCCAAACTCATCAGGTAACTCTCGCCATTGCGCCCCGGTGCGCACGACCTGGAGAACCGCCTCCAAAAACAGACGAGGGCCACGTCCGGTTTGCCCGGGGTCGGTGGATTTCCCAAGACAATACGGTTCGATAATGGCCCACTGCGCGTTGGTCAGGACGCTTCGGGTCAAGGCTGCTTTAAAGATATCACGATAATTGGCTTAGCATCTGCATCGGATGCGATAATAATAGTGCTTGCAAAACTGATGGCCAAAGCGCAAATGGCGGCACCTAAAAACCTTTTCATTGTTGTAATCCTTCCAGGACTTTATCCTGTTCGAACTGCAAATTGACTCTACGCCTCACGGACGGCAATTCGCGGGTTGATAATTGAGTTCTCTTCGATGAACTTTTTTCAAATGCTCGGCGGACCTCTTCACGAGCTGCTTCAAGGAAAGAGGGCATTTGAGCCTCTAGCTCTTTTGCAACTGGGCCTAGAAAATGGCACTCACTGATCGTTTCAGTCATGCCTCCAATGAGTGTGTTAAAGTCTGACAGTTGCGGGTTCATGAAGATCGCGAGCGCCAACGCTTTTATTTTGTCTTTGACTGGAACATCTGAAATGGAAAACAGATTTGCATTGTTGAACGCGAATTGCCAGTTCGGTGCGATTTTCAAAGAGTGCCTCAGGTACTCGAAGGCCTCCTGCTTCAGAAGCTTGCTGCCCATTTCGGCAATTTTTGCCGAATCGCCATTTTTCTGGCGAGCATCCCATGCAGAGAGCAATGCCATTTGCTGAGAGAGAGAAATATGAATAATTTCCCACTTTGAAATATCAGCTTCATCTGGCGCGAGATGACGAAAGCCCTCAGAAGCTTCTTCAAAAGATTTTATAGCGCTGATGTAATCTTTGAGAAGGTAGGCTGAATAACCGAGGAGAAATTTTTTGAATGGCACAACCTCAACTCATCCTTTTGATCAATGTAGGTCTCTTGTTCAGTATCAATGGAAATAATTGCTTTGATCAAAATTGCATGCTGCTTGAGTGCAGTGAAGTCACCCTTTTCTAGGAGGTAACACAACAGTGATCTCATAGTTAAAAGCCAACGATGTGGGACGTGCTCGACTTCACATTCCTCCAAACACAGGTCGTTGAGGCTATCATACAAGTGTAAATTTCCAATTTCACCATTGTGAATTCGCCTGAGTTGCGTTGGACTGATCTGACCTCCACATCGTCTGGAAATTTCTTGGTAGGATTCATAGGCATCGTAAAGAAGGGCGATTTTGATTTGGACGGATGAACTCATAGTAGCTTCCTTAATTTGTCCGTTGGCCAAATCCGCATCATTGACGCGACCTGCTCGCGGTTGATGAAGAGGCCAAACGAGTATCTTAGATCTTCACGGCCAAATTTGTAACATAGTGCTTGGAAAGCAAATTGTCAAATCAAGCGGATTTGGCAATTCAGAATTAACTTTGACCATTTTTCAACCGGGTGAAAACTGAATGGATCAATTTGCCCAAACACCGCACCATTGGTCAGGGTCGCTTAACGCGTACTGTTATATAGGCCCGGAAACACGGCGATGTAACCGTGCTTCTTGAGACGAAACCTCCAAATTGAAAGGAAGATTTCCCATGAGCACCCCTGTTACTCTGGCCTTTGTGGCCTTTGCCTTGGCCGATAATTCCGCTGCTCCTCCTATAGCTCAAATTCAATCAGAAATCAATAAGGAGTTCGAAAATGGGCTTTTTGCTAGGACTTTTTACCTTGATTTTCTCTTTCGGCATACTAGAGAATGAACAGCCGGGGGGCTCCGATCCCCCGGCCTTCGCCTCGGAGCCTCTCTCGAAGGCGTGCAGGTACACGCATTCATATTTCAGAGACCGCCACAGGCGCTCGATCATACGATTGTCGATCCAGCGCCCCTTGCCGTCCATGCTGATCTTGACCTTTATGCTTTGTGGGGATTGATTTTCGGCAAAGCGGGGCGCATTAGCGTCGAGTTGACGCTTCAAGATATTTGTTCGTTGTCGAACTCTGCCGGGAACCTGCGATTGGATTTGGGTGGTATGATTGGAGCAATGTCGCGATCCAGCAAATCATTGCGTGACCAACAGGTACCCAGCGGACACATCATGAAGCAGACTTGCGGTCTCACGCAGGTCATGGGCCTGACCAGGCATCAGGCAGAAGTCGACGAGGTTACCGAGCGCATCTGTGAGCACGAGATTTTGGTCGCCCTCCGCGAGAACGTCCAATGGCCTGGCACAAAGTCCCCCTTTTACCTTGGCTCGAGCGGTGCTTCGATGGTGCCGTCGATCATGGCGTACTCCAGGTCAGAAAGCCATGAACATATGATGGAAAATATCCGCTTTGACCCATCTGCGGAACCGCTTGAACACGCTATTCCATTTGCCAGACTCATCAGGTAACTCTCGCCATTGCGCCCCGGTGCGCACGACCTGGAGAACCGCCTCCAAAAACAGACGAGGGCCGCGTCCGTCAAGATAAGTCAAGGGTTCGATAATGGCCCACTGCGCGTTTCACGCTTCGGGTCAAGGCTGCTTTAAAGATATCACGATAATCGGCTTAGCATCTGCATCGGATGCGATAATAATAGTGCTTGTAAAACTGATGGCCAAGGCGCAAATGGCAATGCCTGAAATTCTCATCACTGAAACCTTCCCAGGACTTCATCCTGTTCAAAGTGCGAATTGAATCTGCGCCGCACAGACGGCAATTCGCGGGTTGATAATTGAGCTCTGTTTGGCGATCCTTTTGCAAGTGCCCAGCGGACCTCTTCACGCGCTGCTTCGAGGAAAGGTGGCATTTGGGCCTCGAGCTCTTGGGCAACCGCGCCTAGAAAACGGCACTCACTGATCGTCTCGGTCATGCCTCCAATGAGGGAGTTGAAGTCTGACAGTTGCGGGTTCATGAAGATCGCGAGTGCCAGCGCTTTTACTTTGTCGTTGAGTGGAACATCTGATACGGCAAACAGATTTGCATTGTTGAACGCGAATTCCCAATGAGGTGCGATTTTCAAAGAGTGCCTCAGGTACTCGAAGGCCTCCTGCTTCAGAAGCTTGCTGCCCATTTCGGCAATTTTTGCCGAATCATCGCCATTTTTCTGGCGAGCATCCCATGCAGAAACTAGCATCATCTGTTGAGCGAGAGAAATGTGAATGATTTCCCAGTCTGAAATATCAGCTTGATCTGGCGCAAGATGACGGAAGCCATCAGAGGCCCTTTCGAAAAATTTTGTAGCGCTGATGTAATCTTTCAGAAAGTAGGCTGAATAGCCGAGAATGAAATTTTTGAACGGAACGACCCTCAACTCGTCCCTTTCATCAAGATAAGTCTCTTCTTGTTCAGTATCAATGGGGATAATGTCTCTCATCGTGCGTGAATGCAGATCGAGCGCAATGGAGTCACCCTTTTCTGAGAGATACGAAAATTGCGACCTTGCGTTCAACAACCACTCTGGGACGAACTCAACTTCGCATTCCTCCAAACACAGTTTGTCGATGGTAGGAAACCAGGGTGCTCTTTCACCATTGTGATATCGCCTGAGTTTTGCTGCGCTGATCTGCCCTTCACATAGATCGGCGATTTTAATGTAGCAACCAAAATGGCTGAAAAGAAGTGCGATCTTGATCTGCATTGCACTCATAAAAGTAGCTCCCTTATCTTGTCGTTGGCCAAATCCGCGTCATTGACGCGACCTGCTCGCGGTTGATGAGAGTTTGTAACATGGTGCTTGGAAAGCAACTTGCCAAACACTGCGCCATTGGTCAGGGCCGCTCAACAGCATATTGTATGCAAGCCCCAGAAGCACGCGATGTAACCGTGCTTCTCATAAAGAAACCTCTAACTTTAGGAGCATTTCCCATGTTAAGCAGCTTGCTATTCTGGCCAATTTTCCCTTTCCCTTTTTGGCCGTGGGTGATTCCATTTCTCATTTAGCTTGAATCCGCAACCCAGTGCTCACTGTGTACTCCGAGAGCTAAATGGTTGCGGTTTGCGGATCCCCTTTGGTGGTCCGCAAACCGCATCTGTTGTGTACATACTAGCAGATATGCGCCAGCCTGTACTACAGGAGAAACCGACGCAGTTACTTTGACTCAGATCAAGGGCGCATAAGCGCCCGCCGTACTTATTTAGCGCCGATTACTGTGGCGTAGTCTGAGGCAGGACCAGCAGTTTTCATCAAACCACGATCTTTCAGAAAGGCCGCAAAGCGGTCGTAGCGCGCCTCATCCAGAGCCCGGGGCCGCTTGGCGAACCTGCGCAGCGTGTCGCGCCAGGCACGCTTGTTGAGCTCATCGTTGAGATCCGGAAAGGCCTTGATGAACAGCTCCCAGCCTTCCTGCGGATGGTTCATCAGATAGACAGTCGCCTGCTCGAGTGCATCCATGAACTTGGGAAAGCGTGCATCATCAAGTTTGGCCGCATTGGCGATCAGGATAAGCTCGTCATAGGCAGGAACTCCATGCTCTTCGGGATAGAACGCCCGACCCGGTTTGCCGACAATGTCCATCTGGTTGAGTTCAAAGTTGCGGAAGGCACCAATCACACCGGCCACCTGACCGCTGATGATGGAGGGGGACAGGGAGAAGTTCACATTGATGAGCTCCACATCCTTGATCGACAGACCAACGCCTTCCAGCATGATGCTCAGGATCGCATCCTCAAAGCCGCCAACGGAAAAGCCAACCTTTTGACCCTTCAGATCCTTCAGGGATTTGATCGGACCATCCTTCAGAACAACCATTGTGTTCAAAGGCGTCGCCACGATTGTGCCGATACGGCGCAGCGGCAGGCCTTCAGCCACCTGGAGATGAAGTTGCGGTTGATAGGAGACGGCGATGTCCATCTTGCCCGCAGCGACGAGTTTCGGCGGATCGTTCGGGTCCGCCGGAGCAATCAGCTCTACATCCAGCCCGGCCTTTTGGAAAAAACCAAGCTCCTTTGCCAGCACGAGAGTTGCGTGGTCGGGGTTCACAAACCAGTCCAGTGCTACTTTGAGTTTTTCAGCTGCCTGTGCCTGCATTGCCGCAGTCAGGCTGATCGCCAGCGCCAAAAGGCTGGCAGAGAGTGTTTTCATCATGGAGGGATTACCTTTCATCAGTCCAGAAGAGGAGTTTTTTGGTTAGAAAATTCACCAGCCCATAAAGGCTGAGCGTGAAAACGAGGAGACAGAACAAGGCTGCAAAAACGGTCGAAATCTGCATGCGGGCATTGGCATGGAGCATGAGGAAACCTAGTCCGCCGCTTGCACCGACCCATTCGCCCACAACAGCACCAATGGGCGCAGTTGCCGCTGCGATCCGCGCGCCGACCCCGATGGTGCCGAGACTGGACGGCAGCTGGACGAGCCAAAAGAACGGCCAGGGCTTTGCGCCCATGAGCTGGGCCTGTTCGGGCCAGTAATTGCCGATACGCCGCAGCCCTTCAACAACCGAAACGGTCACTGGGAAAAAGACAATCAGCACGGCCATTGTGATCTTGGAGGCCAGACCATAGCCTAGCCAGATCACGAGCAAAGGTGCGATTGCAAAAACCGGAATTGCCTGGCTGGCCAGCAGCAAGGGCCAGATCCAGCGTTCAGCACGCGCAGAGCGCCAGATCAGGACGCCAGTACAGAACCCGGCAAACAAGCCAATGATGAGCGCCAGCACGATTTCCGTGGCTGTCGTTAAGCTGTGTCGCACGAACTTTTCCGGTGATTGCACGAGGGCTTCAAACACCGCACCCGGACCTGGCAGGATGTAAGGTGGCATCTGAAAGCCGGTCACAATGGCTTGCCAGATCGCCAGTAGCCCGGCGAATGTTATGAGTGCCCGGACAATCATCCTTCATCCAGCCTCTCAAAGAGTTGCTCGGCCGCATCACCACCGCCCGGCTTGAACGGGACAATCGCCGCGGGAGCCGATTTGTGCGGACGGCTCAGCATGAAAATGCTGTCTGCCAATCGCACCGCTTCGGCAGGGTCATGTGTCACCATGACAACGGTTTTGCCCGTGAAGTGCGCCTTAACCAGATCCTGCATTTTGCGCCGGGTGATCGCATCAAGCGCGGCGAAGGGTTCATCCAGCAGATTGAGATCCGCATCTTCCAGCAGTGTCCGCGCGAGCGCGGTGCGCTGTGCCATACCGCCGGAGATCTGCACAGGATGTTTCTGTGCATCGGATGCCAGATCAAGCTGCATCAGCACACGCGAAACTGCTGCACCATCTGCTTTCAACCCGCGCAAACGCTTGGCGATGCCCACATTCGCTTCCACCGTGAACCAGGGCAGAAGCCTGACATTCTGGGTCATGTAGGCCCGTTTGCAGTCGCCTGGCATTCTTGTGATCGAGATGCTGTCAGGTAGTTGCTCCAATCCAGCAAGAAAGCGCAGCAAGGTACTTTTGCCCGTCCCGCTGGCGCCGACGAGCACGGTCGTTTTCCCTGTCTCGAGCATCAGTCTGGAAGGCGCAAACAAGTTCGCCGGGAAGCTTTCGCCAGTTGCGGTGATGTCCAGTGAAATTGCGTTTGGCGCGGTCACGTGACTTGCCCCAACGCAAATCTCTGCGTTGGAACCGGCAAGCCATGAGAGATTGAAAACGGCCAAGCCCGTGCCTGCGGTTTCACAAGGGGATATAATCGCGCCAGTTGCATCTGTCACTTCCTACGCTGGTTCTAACCAGATCAGGTTCTACGGGTGTATCTCAGCCTTCCGGCACCCCGGGGAGCGGCATAAATCGGCGTAAAGGGGCCTGGAGTCAAGTCCAACCACTTCTGCTTATTTTCCGTTTGCTTATTCGCCCCGCAAACCCATACCCCAGAAGCCCACTTCGAGCTGGGTTGCGATGCGGAAGCGGTCGCAGAGTTTGGACCATCGCGGGTTGTTTTGAGAATCATCGCCAAGACGTGCTGCGACAGCGCCGTCGATCATTGCGCCAACACTCGTGCAGACTCCCTGATACTCCTCGCCAGCATAGGCATCGATCCAGTCCTGATAGGGCGTGCCGTTCACTGCTGATGTCTTGAGCCGGTTCCCAATTTCGCCGTAGCCAAAAACACAGGGTGCTAATGCGGCCATCATGTCGAGAAAGTCGCCGGATAATCCGGCATCCATCACATAGCGGGTGTAGGCAAGATTCTCGAAGGCCTCTTCAGCGGAATAGAGTTCTTCCTCGGAAATGCCGGCCTCCTTGCAGATTTGCACGTGCAGCTGCATCTCATGATTAACGAGGCCATCAACGGTCCCGGCGGCCGTCTTCATCTCTTCAAGGCTCTCTGATTTCACCACGGCGAGGGCCCAGGCGCGGCTGAAATGGATGAGGAAAACATAATCCTGGACCAGATAATGCAGGAAGCATTTGCGGGGCAGTGTCCCGTCGCCAAGTTGCTGGACGAAAGCATGTCCGACATAATCTTCCCAGTCGCTCTTTGCGGCATCGCACCAACCGCCAAAAACCTTCGAGCCATAATCACTGTTTTGCATATCGCCATCCCTGCAGCCAATTTGGCGCCCTTGTCATCTGCTTACGTGCAGATTGTCAATGACAGCAATTGCCGCTGTCAGTAAGACTGGGTGCTCGCGACCCTCCACCACGACGAAGCCTGTTTCCTCAAGTGACCGAAACCGCCAATCAGCCCGAGAAAACCTTTGCGGGGATTTACCTGGCGGTGTTCATCCTTTTGACCCTGGTCTATCTGTATTCCGGCAACCCGGAGTTCGCGACGATTACGCGTCTCATGGTTCCCGGCCTGCCGCTGATGGCGCTGAAGATCCTGCGTGTGCGGGAATATTACCTTCTAGGATTGTCGCTCATTCTGGCGGTGCTCGTCTGGTCGACGCCGGGTGACAACTGGCAGATCTTTCTGACCGGGCTTGAGCGTTCCGCCTATCTTGTCAGCTTTATGATGCTCATGGCGCTGCTCCGGGAGGGTGCATTGAAATCGCCATCGGTCAAGACGTTCGGCACGTATCTCACAGTGCAACCGCCCAAACGCAGATTCCTTGCACTCTTCACCGGAAGCCATTTTTTTTCGGTTTTGATTAATCTGGGATCGGTCAGCTTGTTGACGCCATTCATTCAGCGTGGCGTGCGCAGCGACAATGATTTCGACAAGCCGCTCGACGATGTACAACAGATCCGCGAGCGCAGACAGCTGGCTGCTGTTCACCGCGGGTTCTGCTGGTTTCTCGTCTGGGCACCAACCGCCGTGACTCAAGCTATATTGCCAGGACTGCTCACAGGCATCAATACGGGCCGCCTGATCTTTCTCGGCATTATCATGGCGCTGGTCATGCTCGCTGTGGGCTGGGTCGAAGACACGATTCGCTGGGCGCAAACCGGCCAGCGCCTGCGAGAGAGCGGGCAGGTCGCAACTGGTGAACATATGGAATTTCCGGCAGTGGCGAGCCGCAATGTGGGGTTGGTGTTCGGCGTGTTGTTTGGCCTGACGCTCGCGGCCACGTTCTTCGGCCACGTCAACATCGTCTCAGGCATCATGCTCGCCGCGCCGTTGGTCGTTGCCGGATGGGTCTGGGCACAGAACTGGGACTATCCAATAACCGAGCGTTCGGAACGCGTTTCCAGGCGATATCGTGAGATCATCTTTATCTCCATGCCTGGCCTGTTGCGTGAATTGGTGTTCATCTCGTGCGCCGGTTTCATCGGAACCACGGCAGCCTTCCTGGTGCCGTCAGATCAGCTTGCGCAATTTGTTGTGGATTGGCAGGTGCCGGGCTGGCTCTTCCTGCTGGCGCTTTCCGTATGCGTCCTGATCGCCGGTCACCTGGCTTTCAGCCCCATAACAATGGCCGTGTTCCTGGGCACCGTCGTCTCCCAGATGCCATCTGCGCCGGCGGATATCACCTTATGCGCTCTGGCCATTGCGGCCGGAACCGCAATCTCTTCCCTCGGCGCCCCATTTGCCTCCGGCGTACTCATGCTGTCACGTGCGTCGGGCTATCCCACCACCACGCTCACGTGGAAATGGAACGGTCTCTATACGCTCTTGTGCACCGTCACGCTGGGTGTGTTGTATGTCGTTTACATCGGGCTTGGTCTCTAGATTCCAGCAGGCCACAATGACTGCTTTGAGCCCCCAATCGGACATGAGCATTTTTGTCGTCAAGGGATGCGTTTTTTCAAATCGAAATCGATTATTGACGGTCTTCCATTGACTTGAGCATGGCTTAATACTAACGGCCCTCAGGTTTGGCCGTTTTGGGTCCAATCGCGAGATACGCCTGATTGGATTGCCGTTGGTTCTTTCATGAGCCGGGTCCAGGCATCACATCCGGCGGCAAGAAAGTCTGCCTGATCTTCAAGGAGGCGGTTGGAGAGCCCGTTCTCCCGAAGAGATTGCCAGACCTTCTCACCCCGATTGAGCTCCGGTGATCTGGCGGGCAGGAAGATCAGGGGCAGGGTCTCCGGCCCCTTCACCTCGCCGGATGTGTGCCCCGGCGCGCGGGCCATCAGGACGGCGGCCTGAGCGCCTTTTGCAACGGTCCGGGGGATCTCCTTGAGAGGCAGGTTCCTTGTTCCAGTGTCCGCCCATAGCACTATGGCAGCATGGCAGCATCAGGGCCGCGCCGGTCTCCCTGTCTGCGCACACCGCGCCGAACAGGCAGGCCGATTTGTAACGCTGATCGGCCTGCCCTCGCGGTCTCGTCCCCTTGCGCGCCCGGATGCGGACGCGGCCGGTCTTCTGGCCGATGCGGGCCTCGTCCTGAACCCGGACCTCGATCGGCCTGTCTGCCGGACCGTGGTTCAAAGGGGAGGCAAGGCTTTGGGGGACGTTTTTTTGAAAGCCTCCATGAGGCCCGGGTCTTGGCCCGGGGCCTGGGGCTTGGGCCGGGTATTGCGGGCGTCCGGTGAGGCGAGAAAAGCCGGGCGCTGCAGGCAGCCTGGAGAGAGTCCTCTCGTGAGAGACAACACCGCACCGGTCTTCGATCCCCCGTTGAAGGTCAAGTCGTCTCCAGCGGACCCCCCCCCCCCCCCACCGTCAGGCTCAAGCGTCATGCTCAAGGCAGGGGCCGGTTTCGATGATCTCAGCAAGTTCAGCCATCGGGGCCGCGGGACCCGGCGGTCGAACAGCCCTTCGGGCCCGGCTTCGTTGAACCGGTGCCGGCGGTCAGCTTGTTCACGATTGACTGTATTTGCTCGCTGCCCAGCCGGTTGAGCACAAACCGTGTTACGATAGGATGACCACCAAAACCGTGCTCAAATGTCGGACGGGCCGTAGCCAGAATCAAGATTTCCTTATCGGCTATCACATCAAGTGTGACGTCCAGAAGTTCGAGCGTTGTGGAATCAACCCAATGCAGGTCTTCGAACATTGCCAGCAAGGGCTTGTCCTTAGTCTGCAGGATCAATTGATTGATCAGGGCCTGCATCGTTTGCGCTCTAAGTTGAGCTGGCGACAGATCCAACGACTCAAGGCGTCCGACGGCATCTATATTGAGCAATGTTGCCAGCAGGGCAGCGTCCTGTGGGTTCGGTCCGACAAGCTCTCCAGCTTGTCCAGGCGTTCCCCATGGCCATCTGCGGGCTCGATCCCCGACGCAAAAGTCAATTGCTGAATGACCGGGTAGAAAGCGCTTTCAGTATGGTAGGGTGAGCACTGGCAGGTCATGCGGACAGGGTTGTCGGTAGCAATCTCGTCGATCAGCGCCCGGGTAGTCCATGACTTGCCGATCCCTGCCTCACCGCTGACCACGATCATCCGATCGGCATCGGCCTTTGCCCTGGTCCGGCATTCACGCATCAGCCCTGGCTCTTGCTGCCGTCCGACAAGGGGTGTGAGCGTTCCGCTCTGACGTGTCTCGAATCGGCTTTCACCTGCGGCTTCACCAATCACCGCATAGGCATCTACAGGCTCCGCAATCCCCTTCAGGCTATGCGTACCCAAAGGTTCCAACACGAAGACATTGCCGAGCAGACTGAGCGTCTGTTGTGGGAGAACAATCTGGTTCGGCACGGCAAGTCCCTGCTGACGGGCGGCTAGGTTCGGCGTCTCGCCGACAACTGCTGCCTCCTGTGTGGCCCCGTTGCCGATCAGGTCGCCAACAATCACCACGCCTGTTGCGATCCCGACACGGAAGACGAGGGCGACACCATCGGGTTCCGCCGAACTTTCAACAGCCGCGATGAGGTCGAGTCCGGTGCGGACCGCCCGTTCGGCGTCGTCCTCGTTGGCCCGGGGCCAACCGAAGTTGGCCTTGTCCGCTTCCCGGACATCAACTTGAGCGTCTCGAATCTTGCTTCCCAAGCCTTTGTCGCCGACAATTGGCACGGATTCATAACCGGTTTAACCGTCGATTTTCACATACTCAAAGTCGCCGGGCTGGTGGTTGATGCCGACTTTTGGCGGTGAGATCCAGTTGGCGAACTTTCCGGGTTCCCAGCAGGGTTTCATAAGTGAGGCGATGTAGTCGCCGTCGGCTTTCGAGGGGAGCCATTGGTCCTTGCCGGTTTCCCATTCCGCATCTGTCAAAACCTTACCGGTTGGATCTACCTTTGCATTGGCAAACTCACCGATCTGGCGATGGAAGCCCACGTGCGGCAACGTGATGGCAAAGTTTATGCCGGCCTTGTTGATCGTGTTGTTCCACAAGGTGATGCCCTTGTTGCAGTCCACCACATAATCGTCCCGCAAACGGGCGTTAAGGGCAGACAGTGCGGGCTCGTTGACAAGCTTGATCTCGCTGTTCACCAGCCGCATGACTGGGTAGGTGTCGCTGATCAGTTTGTGGTCATCATTGATCCGCGTTTCCTTGTAGCGCCCCTTGATCCCGGCGTTGAATGCGTTCGCAGCATTGGTGGACACCTCTGAGCCGAACAGATCCAGCGACAGGGTGAAGTGTAGATTGCACTTCTTCTGGATTGTCGGCAGATCAATCACGCCTAGCTTGCGCACAGCCTCGATATCATAGGGATCATCGATTCCTGCTTCCTTCATGGCATCGCAGGTGCACTTGATCACCCGCTGCACGCCGGTGGCACCTACGAACATGTGGTGCGCTTCTTCCGTCAACATGAAGCGGCAGGTGCGTGACAGCGGATCGAACCCGGATTGGGCCAAGGCTTCCAGCTGCATCTTGCCATCACGGTCAGTGAATGTGGTGAACATGAAGAAGGAAAGCCAGTCCGGCGTCGCCTCGTTGAAGGCCCCCAGCATGCGCGGATGATCCTCATGACCGGATTGGCGGCGGAGCAATTCTTCTGCCTCCTCACGGCCATCCCGGCCGAAGTGTTTCTGCAGCAGGTAAACCATGGCCCATAGGTGGCGGCCTTCTTCCACGTTCACCTGAAAGAGGTTGCGCATGTCGTAGAGGGACGGCGCCGTCTTGCCGAGATGGCGCTGCTGCTCGACGGAAGCAGGTTCCGTATCACCCTGAATCACGATCAAGCGGCGCAGCATGGCCCGATGTTCACCAGGCACATCATGCCAGACCGGCTCACCGGCCTGCTCGCCGCAGGGAATGGTGCGGCCTTCTTTCTGAGGGGCCAGCAAAATGCCCCAGCGATAATCAGGCATACGCACAAAGCCGAACTTGGCCCAGTCGTCCAGATCGACACTGACAGCCGTGCGCAGATAGACCAGTTTTTCCTGAAAACCTTCCGGCCCCATGCCATTCCACCAGTTCAGATAACCGGGATGCCATTTCTCCAGCGCCTTCAGGACACGGCGGTCGTCGACCAGACCAATATTGTTGGGAATGGTGGTTCCGTAATCTACGCTGAGTGATGCAGCCATCTGCTGTTCCTCTATACTCGTGTGAAATCGTAATCAGGGCGTTGGCCCGTGCCATAACGCTGAAGCGCGCCGTCTGCACCTACCGCGTTGCTGCGCTGGAATATCCAGTTCTGCCAGGCGGTGAGGCGGCCAAAAATCTTCGTTTCCATGGTCTCCGGACCAGCAAAGCGCAAATTTGCTTCCATGCCTGTAAGTCCATCAGGTGAGAAGCTGGCCCGTTCCTCCACAAATAGGCGGACTTCGTCTTCATAGTCGATATCGTCATATGCGAACGTAACCAGCCCCAGTTCCTCGGCTTGCTCAGCGTCAATCGGAGCGCCCGCATTTTCTTGGGCAGCGTCGACCGCCTCCGGCTCGCCCAGAAAGCGGGTTTCGAGCCGGGAAATGCCGTTTGGCATGGGGTATGCGCCGAAATTCATTGAGTTGAGATGCATCGCGGCTTCTGCCCGATTGTCGCCCTCGAACTGGCCGATAGCCATGTACGAGCGGTCTGCAGCGAACACCAGTTCGGCCAGGGTGCCGGCAAAGCAACTGCCCGGCTCGATCAAGGTCACGAGCGACCGGGAAGTAAGATCAACCCGTTTCAACACCCGTGTCCAGTAGAGCCGGATTTCGCAGATCAGCCAGTCATCTTTGTGTGCCTCGAGCGACGCGTCGTAGGCCAGCACCAGGTCGGCATCCCCATGGCTCTTGAACTGGATCAACGCAATTTCAGGCTCGTTGGTCCTGAGATGGAGGATCGCGTCCTCCAGTTCGCGCGCCAGACGGAGTGGCCAAAACGCAGCACCCTGGCTCTTCAACGCGTCCAGGGTCGCTGGTGGTTGTTCGGTTGGACCGGCAATTGAAACCGTAGCCACACGCTCGCTGCGGTCAATTTCGATGGACACAGTTGAGTACCGAACGTGGTCATCGCCGAACTCCCGTTCCAGCGACGTTAAAGCAATTCCTGGTTCACCTGATGGGCGGTCAGAACGCTCAGTGGACTCAGCAATTCGATCTTTCAATAATTCTTCAAGTTTCGAATTAGCGACGACATCGTCAACCAGACGCCAGTCAAGTGCCCGTTTCCCTTTGATTCCTTCCTCAATCGTGCAGAATACGTCAGCCCGGTCACGGCGCACCTTGCGCTTGTCGGTCACCCGGGTCAGGCCACCTGTACCGGGAAGCACGGCAAGGAGAGGCACCTCGGGCAGGGCGACCGAAGCGGAACCATCATCCACCAGAATGATGTGATCAGCCGCAAGCGCCATCTCATATCCGCCACCCGCAGCAGTTCCGTTCACAACACAAATATAACGCTGACCGGAATTCTCACTGGCGTCTTCGATCGAGTTCCGCGTCTCGTTGGTGAACTTGCAGAAGTTGACCTTGTGCGCGTGTGTGGCCCCGGCCAGCATGCGAATGTTTGCCCCGGCACAGAAGACACGGTCCTTGGCAGATTTCAGCACGACCGTCTTCACCTCAGGGTGTTCAAAGCGCAGCCTCTGGATCGCGTCATTCAATTCGATGTCTACGCCAAGATCATAGGAATTGAGTTTCAACTCGTACCCATCGAACAAGCCGCCATTTTCGTCCACATCAAGCCAGAGCGTGGCGACTTTGCCTTCTGCCTCGATCTTCCAATGGCGATAGCGGCTTGGGTCAGTTTGAAAATCAATCAGCATGATGGAGATTCCAAGAAAAGGAAATATAATTCTTGTTTTTTCAGAAGTGCGATATTATAGGAAATATAATGGACATGCAAGTCACAAACGAGGCAGATAGCGAACTCGGCAAACGGGTTGGCGAAAATGTGCGGGCCGCGCGCAAGGCACTGGGCATGCCGCGCCGCGCGCTGGCAGAGCTGACGGCTATCTCAGAGCGTTATATCGGCCAGCTGGAGACTGGACGCGCCAATGTCACGCTGAATGTCCTGCACAAAGTTGCCACAGCCCTGGATACGGATATTATCAGCTTGATATCGGGCGGAAACCGGCAGCTGTCAGGCCTGATATCCGCGCTCAATCCTCATCAACAAGCTGAAGCACATGAAGTCCTGTCGCATCATTTCTCACAGAAAGGCAAAGCCAAATGCGGTATTGCCCTTGTTGGCCTGAGGGGTGCTGGCAAGACAACATTGGGGCAAGACCTAGCAGGGCGCCTGGGCGTAGATTTTGTGCAATTGAGCCAATTGGTGAACGATCTTGCAGGGATGACGACCCAGGAACTGGTCGAATTGGCCGGGCTTGAAGCGTTCCGCTGGCTTGAACGTGAAGCCCTGGAAGCTCTTGTCGCTGACGGTTCAAAGGTTGTGCTCGAAACCAGCGGCGGCATTGTTGCGTCGCCAGAATCCTACAATCTTGTGTTGGATCACTTTCACACGGTCTGGATTAAAACGGATCCAGAAGAGCATATGCAGCGGGTTGTGGCGCAGAATGATCTGCGCCCGATGGCTGGCAGACCAAAGGCTATGGATGATCTCAGAGCCTTGCTGGCAGCCCGCAACGGGGCTTACAGCAGTGCAGATTTGACGTTGGATACCTCCGGACAACGTTTTCATGAAACGGCCGACACCTTGTTCTCGGTGTGCAGCGAAAAAATCTGATTTTTTGCAATTTAATTTACCGATTGTGACAATCCTCACATCTTTAACCGGCGTTAACCCTTAAGTTGGGTCCTGCATCGCAATTGCAAAAGTGAAGAGTTTGATAGTCCCGCAAGACAGAAAACTCAGAGAAACAAGCCGTAGTACCCCCCTCCCCACTCCCAGCGGCTTGATCAGATGGCGGTTCCAAAAGGACCGCCATCATTCTTTTAGGGGATCGCGTTAGTCTGCCAGGAAGCTTGAGACACTCGCCAACACCAGTTCCAGCTGATCACGATGGGGAGAATGTCCGCAGTCCTGCAGGACCATGATGTCGGTTACTCCGCCACATTTATCGCGGGCTGATTCGACTTGGGCAAGGGTGCCATATTCATCATCCACCCCCTGGATGATCATTGTTGGAACCTGGATCCCCGGCAGGAATTCCTCAATGTTCCACTCCAGAAACCCCGGATCAAGCCAGGTGCCATTCCAACCGTAAAACGCACAATCTGTGTTTGTGTTGTGATACTTTTCCAGACCCGGCTTCAGACCCCCTTCCTCATACGCCTTCTTGGCCCGCTTGATTGCGGTCACACAGATATCCTCGTTGAAAAAGTGTGGTGACATCAGCACAAGCCCGTTGATCAGGGAGTCCTGAGTGCGACCGGCATAAATTGCGGCGATCGATGCCCCGTCGCTGTGCCCCATCAGAATGCCGTCCCGAAAGCCAATGGCCTGCAGCAGTTCAGGCAAAACGATCTGACCTTCTTCATGCATGTAGGTCAGCGGCCGCGGCAAGTCGCAAGCCGATGAACGCCCGTATCCATAACGGGAATACACAAAGACGCTGTGCCCCGTTGCCTTGGCAAGCCTTAGTGGAAAATCCTTCCACAGATCCACACAGCCCAAACCGTCATGCAACAACACAATCGTCGGGCAATCGGCAGGCGGCAAGCCAAAGCGCTTGTACTCGACCTGGCCGCCCCGCAGATCGATCAGCCCTGCGTCATCGGCAATCATTCGCGCAATTTGAACCTTTGGATTTTACCGGTTGCCGTTTTCGGCAGATCTTCAACAAAATCGATCCAACGTGGATATTTCCAGGCGCCCACTTCGGCTTTCACATGATCTTTGAGCGCATCGAACAGACCTTCGCCCGAATGACCCTGATTGAGCACCACAAATGCCTTTGGTTTCAGCAGGCCTTTATCATCTTCCTTGGCCACCACAGCGGCTTGCAGAACCGCCTCGTGAGACACCAAGGCGCTTTCCACCTCAAAGGGCGCCACCCAGATGCCGGAGACCTTGAACATGTCGTCGGTGCGGCCGCAATAATGATAGAAGCCGTCAGCATCACGGTAATATTTGTCACCGGTGCGCGTCCATTGGCCTTCGAAAGTGGTGCGGGATTTGGCACGCTGGTTCCAGTATCCGTTTGCGGCGGAGTCGCCTCTGACAACCAGCTCACCAATTTCATCTGCGCCCAGTTCGCTGCCATCTTCATCCAGCAGCTTCAGCTCATAGCCGGGAACCGCCTTGCCGGTCGTGCCATAGCGGAAATCGCCAGGCCGGTTGGCGAGGAAGATGTGCAACAGTTCGGTGGAACCGATACCGTCCAGTATCTCCACGCCAAATTTCTTTTTCCAGGCCACACTCACATCTTCCGGCAGCGCTTCGCCGGCAGACACACACTGACGCAGGACCTGCGATCCATTTTCCGGAGAGCACTCCGGGTCCGCCAACATCGCGGCATAAAGAGTTGGCACCCCAAAGAAGAGGCTGGGCTGATGTTTCTTCAGCATCTGAAAAACCGATTGAGATGTGGGGCGCCCTGGCAACAGCGTGGCCGTTGCCCCCAGCGCCATGGTGAAGGTCATTGCATTGCCCAAACCATAGGCAAAGAACAGCTTGGCTGCCGAGTACACCACATCATCTTCCGTCATGCCCAACGCGGTCTCGGCATAGTTCCGGGCGGTGTACATCATTGAGGTCTGTACGTGCTGGACACCTTTGGGATTGCCAGTTGAGCCGGATGAGTAGAGCCAGAAGGCGACCTCGTCGCCGAGGGTTTCAACGGTTTGGAATGTCTTGCTCTGTTTATCCAGTTCCGTCTCTAAGGACGGCCGTGTGCCGGAATCTCCATCTGCAACGATCACGTGCCTGAGACTTGGAATTCCGGCCAGCACCGGCTCTACTGTCGCCAAAAGGGCTGATGAAACGAACAGCACTCCGGCGCGGGAATCCTTCAGCATGTATTCGTACTGGGCGCCTGTCAGCAGCGTATTAAGCGGAACTGGCAAAATCCCTGCCCGGATCGCCCCCCAGAACGTGATGGGGAAGTTGACTGTGTCGAGCATGATCATGGCCATGCGCGACTCCCGTCCAACACCGAGCCCGGCCAAAAGATTTGCCATTTGATTGGAGGCCGTCTGGAGCTCGCCATAGGTCAGTTTGCGCTCCGGGTCAATGAAGGCGGCCTTGTCAGCCCGACCCTCGTCCACATTGCGGTCGACAAAATCTGTAACCGCATTGTACTCGCGCGGAAACTTCATGCGCTCCCTCCCTCAAGGTCGTAAATTCAGGGGCGACAATCTCACAGAGCGGCAACCCAATTCAACAGAACAATAGCCTTGTGACAGACGCCCCACTGGTCTAGCATCCGTCTCCTGCTCAGTGACGGACCCTCCTGACAAACGAGGCAGACTCCGGGAGGCAGGTCAAACGCGCTGGCGCAGGGGCGGTCATCCTTGTCGCCATCGGCAACGTGTGGTGGGCCCCAGCCTGTATTTCAGCGTTTGGGCTCTACCGAAAAGCAACCGACGATCTGAAGAACGCAAACGCGAACGTAGCAAGAAGCACGAGCGCGGACGGGCTTTTGGCCTGCATTTGGACTTGTTTGATGATGATTAAGGGCTTTTCGCCTTCCAACTATGATTCAGTTTTTACCCGTAATCTTGGCCGTCCGTGTTTTATGAATGTGGTGACAAGACCAACACAAATGCCGAGGTAAGCTCCGAGGACGAAACTGAGGATGACTATCTCCGTTGTTATTAGGGACCAATCATAGGGCATGATTTTAACGACAATGAAAGTTAAGATAGCACCTGTAATTCCGCCAATTGCTGAGAACCGAATCCTCGCCCACATGTTTCTTTTTTCACTTCTTCGAAGCTCACTAAAACGCGAGAGAATGAACTCTTCCAACCCCATTTTCGCTTCATCGTGTTCTGGATTTTCACGTTGGAGGCGTTGATATTCAGCTGTTAGCTGGAATTTTTCCTTTTCTTCTCGTCGTATATTACCCAATATTATAACGGCTATTACGAGCAGAATGATAATGATAAGACCAAAAAGCATTTCCCACCTTCATTGATTTGTCTATTCAAGTCTACTCGCTTCGGGTCCCGTCTGTCAATGTGGTGTAATTTGTCGGGTGTCCTGAGGTCATGATCAGGCGGCTTTGATGATGAGAATGGGGTCTGTCTCCTCGTTGTCGATCCGGGCAAACGCTTCGACCATCATGTAGCGGCTGGCGGTCTGCCGTTCGTCGTTTTGTTCGAACAGCACAGCGCCTGCCTGCGCCAGGAATCTAATTGCAAAGATCGGAACCCGGCGGTTAGTCTGGCCGTAGGCAACCAGGACTTTGAGTAATGCCGAAACTCGGCGGTCGTGATCACAAAATTGAGAACCTGCGCAGGACACAACGTGCGGCGTCCATTGGCTGCCTGATGCTCGGGGAGCTGCGGTCTTGGGCGGAGTTCCTGAAGCCGGAAACAGAGGATTTCGGTAAACTGACGCGGTCACAATTAAGGGGTGCCGCCGCAGAGTTCCGGTCAGGTGTATCCAAGGAGATAAACAAATTCTGCCGCAATAATTTCACCACCAAGATGACTGAAGACAAGCTTGAATGACTTTACCTAAGAGTTAAGGAGCGGCGAGGCCTTGAAATGCCGCTATCCGATTTTCAACGCGAATTTGCCGTACTGAACCCTGAGCGCCTTTCAGGAGCGCCAATTCACTGCACGGTGGTGATCTCCCTTGTGGGGGCTACAGATGAGGTTTCCGGAAGATATTCTTTCGAAGGACATCTATGGAGGCAGTATCCCAGATCAAAGCAGGAGAATCTTCGCTAGCCAGCTTCAAGAACAGATCTCATGCCTTTGTTCTTGAAAAGAGAGATGAGGTTCGGATGGCTGTCAGGAAGTGAGCATTCGCCAATCGCACATGTTTGCCGGCATGCTTCAACTTGGTACAGGCGGCACTGAACGGCCTCGCATGGACCTGTTCGGCACGGACATCCGCGTGTCAGAAATCCTGCCCGGCCGTGTCAAAACCGGCATGCATGCGGAGATGCTGTTTGGCGACCATGTCCGGTCAGATGCGCTGGTCTACAGCGATTATGAGTGCCTGTTGCCGGAAGATTTCGCCGATGCGGTCCTCTATATGATCAGTGCACCGCCGTATGTGAACATCTCGCACATGGAGATCCTGCCCATCCACCAGGTGCTGGGCGGCGCCCGCTTTCACTCGCGCTCTGCGAATGAGGCTGGAGGTGGAGAGAAGTGGCGATGAGGTGCTGCCGTCACTTCACGATCACATAGACCTTGCGGACTGTTTCGGTGATGTCCCAGAGGCCTGTCCAGCCCTTGGGGAGAGTGACGATGCTGCCGGCACATGTTGTTTGTTGTTCCATCAGCATCGGTGATGACGCCGGAACCGCTGAGGATTGTGGCGATTTCGGTGTCCGGGCGGTCGGTCACGGGCCAGCCGCCGGGGGTGCATTCCCAGACGCCGGTTTGGGTGGTTCCATCGTTCAAAATTTCCTGCACGGAGATCTGCGGGTCGCCCTGATCGGCGCCGGCCCGTTGGCCTGCCGGAGTGAGCGCCGTGTCTGTAGAAGAGATGATGGATTTTACGGCTGCAGTCATCAAGCCAGTTTCCTCTTACTTACGTGCGCGCAAGCGGCGCAAAAAGTTTCACCACTTGTTCGTAGACGTCGCGTTTGAACGGGATCACCAGGTTGGGGAGATTTTCCAGATCTTCCCATTTCCAGTCGTCAAATTCCGGCTCGTGATCCGTCGGCGTGATGTTGAAGTCGGCATCCGACCCTTCGTAGCGGATGGCGAACCAGTGCTGCTTCTGGCCTCGGAACTTGCCTTTCAGCGCCGATCCGATCGCTTCATCGGGTAAATCGTAATAGAGCCATTCTTCAGTGCGGCCGATGATGCTGCCCCTGGTGGCGCCGGTTTCTTCTTCCAGCTCGCGCAAGGCAGCCTGTTCCGGTTCCTCGCCCTTGTCGATGCCCCCTTGCGGCATTTGCCAGAGCAGGCCGGATTTATCGCCGGACCATTTGGGTATGCGGCGGCCGATCCAGACCTTGCCCTCGGCATTGATCAGCATGACACCAACACATGCCCGGTAAGGCAGATCTTCCCGGCTGACTTTGGCCATAAAACCTATCTCGCATAAACCGCGCTGACCGGGATCAAGACGATGTTCTTGTCGGCAAGTGTGTTTGCCCACTGGCTGACCTCGGTGATGGTCTCCGGTAGCCCGGTTCCAACGGCAATCGCAACCCCTTTTTGCAGGGCGATCTTCTCCAGCCGCTCCAGGGCGGCACGGATGCGGACGGAATCCAGTGAACGGTCAATCACCGCATTTGCTCTGGCAACACCCAGGGAAAACTGCCGGCCAATTTCCGCTGACTTGCTGCGGGCCGATGTGCCATCGAAAATCTTTGTCCGAACAGTATCAGTTTCGACCGCCGATTTGAGCTTGTCCCGATAGACGCGATGATTCTGACATTCGGTTGCCAGGAGCAATCTGGTTCCGATCCAGGCGGCCCCGGGACCAAGCGCCAGAACAGCCGCAAGACCTCTGCCATCCGCAATGCCGCCCGCGGCAATTGTATGGGCATCCGGAATGGCATCAACAACCGCTGGGGTCAGTGCAATGGTTCCGACTTGTCCCCAGACATGGTCTCCTGCTTCAACGCCCTGGGCCATCACAACGTCAACAACCCGGCGCGCCTCTTCAGCAGAACCGACGGTGGGCAGAGATAATGCGTCTGCATCGCGGATGCGTTCGACAACGGGCGCCGGGTCTCCCCAGAACGTGGAAATCACCGGCACTTTGGCTTCCAACGCTGCAATGAGATTGGCGAAACCTTGATCTTCAATCAGGGGAAGGACGAAGTTTGCACCAAATGGCCGGTCCGTCAGACGACGCACCTGCGAAATTGTATCAAGCAATTCCTCGGCTTCATGCCAGCTTGCCTGGATGATGCCCAAGCCACCAGAGTTTGAAACAGCGGCAACAAACTCCGGTTCTGCCGAAATGGGCGCACCAATGACCGGATGTTCGATACCCGGTTTTTGGCACAGCGGGGTGGTCAGCTTGGACACGGCAACCCTCTACAATAAAGCGTCTGTCGGCTCTATTAGATGTAACAACCAAAACCAGATTGACCTAATTTCTGGATGCTAGAGCTTCATCAGTCCATCATAGAGCAGACGCAAGGCAAGCAAAGTCAGAACGACGGAGAGGATCCGGTGGAACCTGGTATCGTTTGATTTCAGCAGCACGTGTTTGCCAATCAGTGTACCGATGAAACCGCTGGCGATCATGGCGAGGATCAGGCCGAGATACGGGGTGAACTCGAAGCCTAGGAAGCCGAAGACGATGACCTTGATCACGTGTTGGGCCACCATGCAGGCGCCTTGTGTGGCCACGTGTTCCATGCGGCCTAGCTTGAGCGTCTTCAGCATGGCCGCGATGAAGCTGGCGGTGGCGCCAAAGAACATGGTGAGGAAGCTGGACACCACACCTGTGCCCACAATGACCAGGTTGCCTTTCAGACCGAGTGTCGGTCCCCAGGCCGTCCAGAGGATGAAAAGACCGAGACCGATCTTCAGGATAGCTTCAGGCAGCTGAACCACCGTGAAGCCTCCCACGAGCGCGCCGACCAGGCTGCCTCCCAGAAATGGGAGCAGGACCGACCGGTCCACATGAGGGAGCAGGATCGCCGTGCGGCCTGCGTTCGAGCCAACCTGTACGGCACCGTGAACCGGGATGAGCGCGGAGACCGGAACGATCACCGCTATCACTGCAACAAGGATGGTCCCGCCACCGATTCCCGCGGCGGCGGTGGTGAACGATGTGACCGCACTGAAGGCAACCAGGAACAGCGCCCAGAAAGGCTCGATACCAGGCGGAAAGAGGCTCTCAATCATGACAGCGTGTTGGCGGCGATTTCAAATGATCGTTTGCGCGCGGTGTGATCGTGGATCTGGCCCGCCAGAATGATTTCGTCCGGTTGGTAGCAGTCGATCAAATTCAGCAACTGCCGTTTGACCGTTTCCGGCGCGCCGGTTGCCGAGATCGCTTGTGCCTCATTCACAGGATCAAGAAGAGGCGGCGCGATGTTCATGTCCTCCGGATTGACAGGCCTGGGCAGCAAACCGGGGCGCCCGCTTCGCAAGTTGGCAAAATCTTGCTGCGCCGATGTTCTGACAAATGCGGCTTCTTCTTCGCTATCAGCAGCGAAGGCATAGGGCAAACCAAGGTGGGCCGCGAGGCCGGTGCCGTAGAGGCTGGAGCCCAGGATCCAGACCGGCACTCTGGTGCCTGCGCCGGGCACAGCGCGAACAGGCGCGCCGGGAGCCGGTTCCTCAAAATAACCCATCAGTTCCATCACATCCTGCGGAAAGCCGTTGCTCCGATCGAGCGATCGGCGGAGGGCCGTTGCCATATCGGTACCCGGTGCGCGGCCAACGCCAAGATCAATTCGGCCGGGATAGAGCGTCGCCAGTGTCCCGAACTGTTCGGCAATGACCAGTGGCGCATGGTTCGGCAACATCACCCCACCGGAACCGACCCTGATTGTCGAGATGCGCACAGCGACCTGCCCAAGAAGCACCGAAGTGGCGGCACTGGAGATACCCGGCATGTTGTGATGCTCGGCCAGCCAATAGCGGGTATAGCCCAACGGCTCGGCATGCTGGGCAAGACCCAGCGTATTGGCGCGCGCATCTGCAATCGAGTGACCTTCCGGAACAGGCGCAAGATCAAGGAGCGAATAAGGGATCATGGATGGGAAACCGTCAGGTGGGCAAAATTGGGCTTAACTTGAACAAACCCGGAAAGAACCGGACTCTCACAGGACAAAGCTGGACGAAACCGGACATGAGCGGGACAAATCGGGTCAAACCAGTTTGCGTTCAATCGTTTCGTCGATCCAGTCTTTCTCGTAAATCAAATCGTCTCCTTCATAGGCTTCCATGCGCGCCGTGATGTGGAAATGGGTTTTGTCGGCCCACATTTCCTGGAAGGTTTCCGTGCGGATTGACCAGCCATCATCGCGTGAAAAAGTTTGAGTCCAGTGGGTACGGGCGCGCGCGGACAGCGGCTTTCCGTCTTCGATCGTGTAGGTTTCACGGCCGATTTCGCCGTGGATCAGCCCGTGTGTGGTGTCCCAGTACTCTCCAAAATCATCAAAGATCGTCAGTGTAGAGATATTATTTTCGTGGGCGTAATCCCGCTTGTTCTGTGGTGCGCGGAGCTCATCCAGCTTGAGGGGTTCAGCACTTTCCGCCGCCTGAAAGGGTGTCATTTCTCCGTCCCCGCCGATGCGCACCGGCAGCTCGAACGTGCTGTCAGCAGTGTTCACCGTTAAGGTTGTTCGCTCCGGAGAAGGCCAGATCAGTGGCCAGTAGCAAGTGGACAACGACAGTCGCAATTTGTGTCCAGCTGGTAGACGCCAGGCTATGTCATCAAGCTGCAGACGGACCTCGTAAAACGCGCCAGGCTTGAGGGGTTCAGGTGCCTCATGTCCGTTGCGATGACAGAGATTGAGCGCCCCGTAGGTTATCCGTGTGGCGCTGCCATCAGGTGCAATGTCGTTCAGCCGCGCAATGATCTGGCCGAGTTCCGTGTCTGAGGAAATCGACAATTTAGCTATTGGCGCGCCAAAAATATCAGCATCTTCAGCGAATGTTTCGGTTTCGAAACAGAGTGAACCTTCATCATCGCGCTGTTGATCGCCAGGGAATTCCGGCCCCAGCCAGATCACGCAAAATTCGCCACTGTCTACGCCAGTGTTGACCGGGGAGCAGATCGGCAATTGTGCATCAGCGCCTTTTGAGGTGGAGAGCGTTCCATTGCCGAGCTTATAAGTGTGAAGTTCGGCGTTGCTGCCCGGCAATCCGTCGTCGGCCACCCAGCGTCCGGGTCTTTCTGTATACATGGTTCGGGGCGACACGCTGTCCTGAACATAGGTGCGCATGATGGGGTCGTCTTCAACACCTGTCTCCTCGCCCTTCAGCCAACGATCCCACCAGCGCAATGCCTCCTGCAGAAAACCGATCTTCGGATCGGGAATTGCAAAATGCGGATATTTGTGCGCCCATGGACCAATAATGCCGCGAGACGGTCCACCGATTCCACCGACCAGTCTTGGTACGGCATTCGAGTATGCATCGTTCCAGCCGCCGACGGCGAGCACCGCTGCATCAATCCGGGAAAAGTCTTCGCAAATCGAACCATGCTTCCAATAATCATCCCTATACGGATGATTTAACCAACGCGCCGAGAGCAGTGGATTTGCCTCCAGGCGTGAGAGCCAGGTCTCACGCCAGCTGTCACCGACAATGGCCGGGTCCGGAGGTCTGGACGAGTAGGACAACATTGTCGCCGCCCACCCTAGGTTCTCGTTGAGGACGCAGCCGCCTTTATAATGAATGTCATCGGCGTAGCGATCATCTGTGGAGCAAAGTGTAATTACGGCTTTGAGGGCCTCGGGCTGATGCCAAGCAAGCTGCAAGCCATTGAATCCGCCCCAAGAAATCCCAATCATGCCGAGCTTTCCGGTGCACTTGGGCTGACTGGCAATCCAGTCTATGACTTCGAGACAGTCTGCTTGTTCCTGCGCCGAATATTCATCATCCAGAGTTCCCTCAGACTCGCCGCACCCCCGCATATCCACACGAAAGCAGGCGTATCCATAGCCGGCAAAATAGGGATGGGTCAGTTGATCGCGGACCGCAGTGCCATCGCGTTTGCGATAGGGCAGAAACTCAAGAATGGCCGGGACCGGTTCGGCCTCGGCTCCATCCGGCATCCATACGCGCGCTGCGAGCCGGCAGCCATCGGAGAGTTTAATCCAGAGGTTTTCTGTTTCTGTAACCGAGCGTGGAAAGTTTCTAACGACCCCCATGGCAGAATTCCTTTATCGCATGGCAAATGGCCTCAAAGCTCTTGCCTGCCGGGTCGCTCATGTGACGCGCGCGCAAATATCCATGGATGAGGTCCGGCTCTATGCGCAAATCGACGTCAACACCCGCTTGCCGAAGCGCTTCAGCATATGCGGTTGATTCATCCAGCAGCGGGTCGATACCGGCCGCAACGATAAATGCAGGCGGAAGACCGGAGTAATCTGTTTCAAGCCGTGGACGAGCGAACTTGTTGTTCCAGTTTGGATTTGGCGGTTTGCCGAAATACACCTCGCCGTAAAACTTCACATCTTGCGTCGCAAGGCCCGGCGCTTCAGCATTGGTTACGTACGAGCCGCCTTCAGGTTCGCCGCCAAATCCCCCATAGACAAGCGCCTGACCGGCAATCTGTTTCAGCCCCAAATCACGGGCTTTCAACACCAAACTGGCCGATAGTTTCGCCCCCGCACTGTCTCCTGCCACAACAAACCGGTCAAATTTTTCAGCTGCCCATTCCAGCACGGTCCAGCAGTCGTCGAAGGCCGCTGGGAAGATGTGCTCGGGAGCCAGACGGTAATCCACCGCTATCAGTTCGGCGTTGGCGTAGTCTGCAATTTCAGCACAGATATCATCGTGGCTGTGAAGGCCGCCAACAACGAAACCGCCTCCGTGGGCGTAGACAATCGCTGTATCTGCGCTTGGCGATGATGGCTTGTAGTGGCGGACGGGTACTGAGGAAATTTCGAAATCGGTTGAAGTTATGCCTGAAGGGTACGGCTTCATAAAGTGCGCGCACAGCTTGTCATAACATGCACGTTGCTCTGCCACTGAGTGCTCGATCGCATCGGCAGGATAGAATTTTGCGGTTTCTTCAATGAAGGCCCTCATCCCGGGATCAGAAAGTTCGTTCATTCACATGCTCCTTCTGATTTCAACACAAAGCCGTCTCCGACGGGGTCCAGGATCCTCCGAACACATGTCCCGGAGGCATAGTTATCTTCAACCCTGCGCTCAAGCATCAGGTTTCGCCCCTTCCATTTATAGATGTCGTACCCGGACTCGGCGGCACTGTTCCGCCAGTAAGAATGGATCCTCTTTTCAGCAGGTTTAACGTCAGGAGAAGTCAAGTCTTCAAGTGCTTCAAAACGCTTGAATTTTTGTTTTCCCTGATCGTAGAGATAATACACATAGGGAACGTTAGGCCCAGCTGGCAGAAATTTCATCAGGGCCAGGTTTTCGAATCCATCGAAATTGAAATCTGTGAACAACACCCCGACAGTTTCCAGATCTATGATCGGCTCAATCTTGAGGCGAAGGGTTTGCAAATGCGCTGGTTTCTCACCATTTTTCAGAACCACGCGGGAAACCAGATTTGGCGACCGGCCATGCAATTCGATGGTTATATCATCTCCAGGGCCGGAGAACGGCCCGTCGCAACGCGCCAGGAGGCCTGTTTTCTTTGGAATATAGGTCGTGCAAGTGAGATCATCGGCGGCGAATGTGGCTAAGGCGGGTCCCGCTCCAAGAACGGTAGCAAACAGCGCAAAAATTCCGCCTCTGATCACAGTTTCAACTGCCTCAGACCGTGAGCACGGCGTTGCAACCACCATTGGTATTGCACAGGCCAATCAGCATAGTCCTCATCTGCCTCTAGTGATTGTTGAGCATGCAAAGGCCAAAACGGGTTCTGCAAGGCTTCCCGGCCAATGGCAATCAGATCGGCTGCGCCTGATACCAGGACCTCTTCGGCTTGATGCCCGTCAAGGATCAGACCTACAGCCTGTGTCGTCATTCCGGCCTGCTCGCGAACGGCACGTGCATATTCAACCTGAAACCCAAGTCCTCGCGAAATGTTCGAGTTTGTTGCACCTTTGGGACTATGACCACCCGACGAGCAATCCAACACGTCCACGCCGATATCCCTGAGCGCCTTGGCCAGTTGAATCGTGTCCTCGATCTCCCATCCACCATCTATGCCGTCCACGCTCGACACGCGGAAGAACAGTGGTTTGTTTTCCGGCCAAGCTGCCCGGACTGCAGCTGCAGTTTCGAGGGCGAAACGCATCCTGTTTTCAAGAGGCCCGCCATAATGATCTGATCGCTTGTTGGACAGCGGCGACAAAAACTGATGCAGGAGATAACCGTGAGCACCATGGATCTCGACCACGTCAAACCCGGCATCATTCGCCCTGCCCGCTGCCTTTGCAAAGGCCTGGGTTATCCCTGATATTTCGTCTGTCCCCAACTCCTCGGGCATCAACCAGCCGTCCGTCACCGGCTCTGCAGACGCGGAAACAATGCGCCAAGGGATTTCTCCCCTTGCGCGATCTGTCTCATCAGGAGCTCCATTGCCGTGCCAGGGGCGCTGCATGCTCGCCTTGCGGCCCGCGTGTCCAATCTGAATGGCTGCCTTTGCCCCTTGTTTGTGCATGAAGCTCACAATGCGCGCCCAGGCTTCAGCCTGCTGGCCGGTCCAGATGCCTGTATCGCCATGTGTGATGCGGCCTTCGGGCTGAACTGCGCAAGCTTCGGTAAAGACAAGACCTGCTCCCCCCCATCGCAAATTTTGCCAAATGCGCAAAATGCCAATCGTCTGGCATTCCGTCACGGGCCAAATATTGACACATAGGCGCAATGACAGTGCGGTTCCGGAGCTGAACGCCCTTGAGATCAATCGACGTGAATAAGAGAGGTTTTTGCATATTTGGTTTTGGATCATACCATAGCTTTATGAGGAAAAATCCTCTCAGCTAGGCATGACCCTAAAAAATTTTGCGAACTTACGTCCGCATGCACTTGGCTTCCGGGTCAAACAGCGGTTCCAGCTGCAAGGCAGCCGGACGCATTTCGCCGAGGACCTCAATTTCGAACTTGCCGTCCCCACCGTTTTCCAAAACGCTTGTAGGAATATAGCCGATAGCTACCGATTTCTGGCAGTTATGGGCGTATCCGCCGGACGTGACCCAGCCGACCACCTCGCCATTGTGCCAGACCGGTTCATCGCCGATCACATCAGCGTCGGTGGCTTCCACCGTAAACGTCACCAGGCGGCGCTCAGGTCCATCTTCCTTTTCTTTCATGGCCGCATCGCGTCCGATGAAGTCATTCTTTGTGTATGAAACAAAGCGGTCCATGCCAGCTTCTACCGGACCATAGATCGGGCGATACTCGGTTGCCCAGGAACCGAAGCTCTTTTCGACCCGCAAGGAGTTCAGTGCACGCCCGCCAAAAAGGCGGATACCGAACTCTTCACCAGCTTCCATGATGTTATCGAACAGAAGACGCTGGTACTCCGGCTTGATCCAGGTCTCGTAGCCCAGATCACCCGTGAACGTCACGCGGCCAACAAGAGCTGGGACGAGTCCCAGATCGATCTCACGAATAGCCATGAACTTGAAGTTGTCGTGGCTCATATCGTGCCGGGTCAGCTTCTGCAGGACATCCCGCGACTTTGGACCGGCAACAGACAGACCCACCATATCGAGATCGTAGCAGCGAATGTTGACACCGCTTTCTGGGAGATGCTGCTCGAACCAGCGCATGTGATATTCCTGCGCTGCACCAGAACCGAAGATGAAGAAGCGCTCGCCCTCAAGCTTGGCGAGGGTGAAGTCACCAATCAGCTTGCCGTTCGGGTTCAGCATGGGCGAGAGGTTCATCCGGCCCTTGGCGGGGATCTTGTTGGCCAGCATGTGGCTGAGCCAGGTTTCTGCGCCATCGCCAGTAATCTCATATTTGGCAAATGTCGAGATTTCCATAAGCCCAACACCGCCTCGGACTGCTGCCACTTCTTCCGCCACCATCGGATGGGAATTGGAACGGTGGAAGGAGAATTTGTCAATCAGATCCTTGCCTTCTTCCTGATACCACAGGGCGTTCTCCAGGCCTGCCGCAGAACCAAAGACCGCGTTCTTTTCTTTTAGCTTGTCATAGATTGGAGTTGTGCGCAGCTGCCTCGCAGCTTCCAGCTCTTCATTCGGGAAGGTGATGGAGAAACGGCGACCATAGTTTTCGCGCACCTTTGCGTTGGTGTAGGCAAGGTTTGCCCATGAGCCATAGCGAGCCACATCCATAGCCCAGACATCAAAACCCGGATCGCCGTCGACGATCCAGTTCGCAAGCGCCAGGCCGACGCCGCCGCCCTGGCTGAAGCCAGCCATGACGCCTGTTGCAAGCCAATGGTTTTGCAGGCCCCGCACCGGACCGATAACCGGGTTACCGTCAGGAGCGAAAGTGAAAGGGCCGTTGATGATGTTCTTGATACCGGCATTCTGAAAGGCCGGATACCGATCAAACCCACGCTCCAGATTGTCTGCGATCTGGTCCAGATCCGGCGGCAGCAATTCCATGGAGAAATCCCAGGGCGCTTCGATCTCATGCCAGGGAATACCGTTCTTTTCGTAAGTCCCCATGAGCATGCCGGAACGTTCTTGGCGCATATAGATTTCGCCGTCGAAATCGATGACGTGATAGACTTCCTTGCCGGTGTCCTTGTTGAACTGGACGACCTCTTCCATCTCCTCAGTGATGATATACTGGTGCGCCATGGCAAGAAGCGGCAACTCAAGACCAACCATTCGGCCAACCTCGCGGCCCCAGAGGCCGCCGGCGTTGACGATGTGCTCGGCGTGAATGTTGCCCTGCTCGGTGATCACGTCCCAAGTGCCGTCCGGGCGCTGTTTGAGATCGGTCACACGCTTCTGGCGATATATTGCAGCGCCTTGTTTACGGGCAGCACGGGCATAGGCATGTGTGGTCCCAGACGGGTCGAGATGGCCTTCCAGAGGGTGCCACATGGCGCCGATGAACTTCGAAGGATCCATGAGCGGAAACATCTCATGAGCCTTTTCGACCGAGATCAGTTCAGTCTGCACACCAAGGTATCGGTTCTTGGCGTTGGCCGCTTTGAGCCAGTCCCAGCGGTCTTGGTTGGACACCATCATGATGCCACCGGTCACATGGATCCCCGTGGATTGCTCGGAGATCTCCTCGATTTCCTTGTAGAGTTCGATGGTGTATTCTTGAAGCTTCGCGACGTTCGGGTCGCCATTCAGAGTGTGGAAACCACCGGCAGCATGCCAGGTGGAACCGGATGTCAGCTCGTTGCGCTCAACCAGGACGACATCTTTCCATCCCCGCTTCGTGAGATGATACAGGACACTGGTTCCAACAACGCCGCCGCCAATGACGACAACCTGAGCGCTCGTTTTCATGAGAAATCTCCATCGCCCGCCCAAAGAACAGTGGCGGGTCCCACTTAATGTTCAGTGGTGGCGATGGAATAGATCTGGCCGTCGCTATGCAAGTGCATTTTCGACCTAGAGTGAGATCGTTACGACGGGGCGGGAAATTGGGCTGGTCTATAGGTCCAGCTCGTTTCGTAACTACTTTGCCAGTTTTTTGGCCTGTGCAACCCAGTTGTCACGCTTGACTTTCGCGCCGCATCCCCAGTGTTCCTCGATCCAGGAAAGATGTGCGGCATCCCAGTTTGCAATCTGGTCAAAGTGATAGACCCCGAGCTCATTTAGTGTCTGCCCCAGTACGGGACCGAGTCCGGAGATCAGCTTCAGGTCGTCCGGCTTGCCACGCCGCGCATGGTTCAGCAGCTTCGGTTTTTCATGCCTGGCGCATTTCCAGCTTTTTTTACGGCCTGCGGCCTGGCGATGTTTACAGACGGAATCTCTCCAACTCTGAACAGCATTGCACGGCGCACAAGATTTGGCGCAGCAGCTTTGGCTTCTCTTTCCATCCGAACCATAGCGGGCTTTGTGGCATTGTGCCTGTAAGGTAAGGAACTGCTCCTTAACCTGGATATCAAAACGACCACTCTCGCTGACGAAGACCTGATGCATCGTTCCAAACCTAACCTTCAAAACCCAACTGAAAACTTCTCCAAAAATTACACCTAAAAAGCAAGTCAAAGGTTTACGGGGAAGGTTTTATTAATAATCGGTCGAAACGCGCCACTTGCGAGTGGAGTCCGGGCGAACGAAGCAACAGCAATGCAGATGTTGGGCTTGTTCTGACCGGGTCAGTCTCCTAGATAATCAGGTTCAACAGACAGGAAACGGGAAATCTTATGATCGATCTTTACACTTGGGGAACTCCTAATGGCCGCAAGGTCTCCATCATGCTGGAAGAGGTCAGTCTTCCCTACACTGTTCATCCCATCAACATCATGAAGGACGAACAGTTTGCGCCAGAATTTCTGGCCATTGCTCCCAACAACAAGATCCCGGCAATCGTCGATTCAAATAATGGACAGAGCCTGATGGAATCCGGAGCAATCCTCCTCTATCTGGCACGCAAAACCGGCAAGCTGATGCCGGCAGGCGGCGAAGACAATTGGCGCGTTATGGAGTGGCTGATGTGGCAGATGGGCGGCGCCGGGCCCATGCTTGGCCAGGCTCATCATTTCGTGCATTTCAATCCAGATGCATCTGAGTATGCTCGCGAGCGCTACGCAAAGGAAGCCAAGCGGCTCTATGGCGTGCTCGACAAACAACTGGCAGACAGAGAATTTGTTGCCGGCGACTATTCAGTGGCTGACGTTGCAATTTGGCCCTGGATCTCACGGTTCGAATGGCAGAAAATTGACATGAATGCGTTCGAAAATGTGAAACGCTGGTATGTTCAAATTGCTGAACGCCCGGTCGTACAAAAAGGTTATAATGTCCCGACGTCAGGTCTTGAAATTCCCATGCCCTGACCGGGCAATTTGAGTTGGAGCTCATGAGAAAGTTCTCGGCATTCTGTTTTGCGTCATTGTTTGCAGTGCTTTTGCTGGCACCTGCAGCAGGCAATGACTCACGCGCAGCTGAGGCAGCCACGTCTCCAGCCAAACAGTCCGAAAAGAAGAAACCGTCGAAAGCCAAAAAGCGTGGTGGCCGGCCTTCCATCGTCGGCGTTGATCCCGTTCGCATTGAGCCTTTGTCCCAAACCGTCCCGATTCTCGGCAGATTTGTCTCCGTTCAGTCCGGGGAAGTCTCAGCAGAGATCGACGGCGCCGTGCGCAAGCTCAAAGTTACAATTGGCGATCACGTAGAAGCCGGCGATCTGATCGCAGTCCTCGATTCTGAAGCCATCAGGGCACAGGTCGAAGTACAACAATTCCAGATCGATGAAGGACGGGCAGACCTCGGCGCCTTGAAAGCTGAACTCTCCCTGGCGGAGCAGGACTTGACCCGTCAGGTTGATCTGAAGAAGAGTGGGGCCTTCTCGCGCGCCAAACATGATGACGCGATACAAAATGTCGCCAGGGCCAAAGCACGGATCCTGAAAGCGATGGCCGTCATCGAAACGCGCAAATCGATGAAACGCCTGACAGAAATCAATCTCAAGAAGTCGACCATCCGCGCACCCTACGCCAGCGTCGTTTCTGAAAAGTCGACTGAGGTCGGTGCGTATGTTCGAGCTGGAGACGCGATCGTCACGCTGGTCTCGGACGTCAATCTAGAAATTGAGGCAGACATCCCGTCAGCGCGCATAACAGGCCTTGTTCCCGGTGAAACCGTTCGCTGGTCTTTGACTGACGGACGAACCTTCTTGGCCAGGGTCCGGGCACTCCTGCCCACCGAAAACCCAATGACGCGGACACGGCCAGTTCGTTTTACACCGCAATTCGACACACCGGTCGCTGGCCTTGCAGACTCGCAGACCGTAACGGTGAATATCCCTCTCGGTGCGCGCAAGGACATCCTCACCGTTCATAAGGACGCAATCGTCAAGCGTGGCGGCAAGAGCCTTGTTTACGTTGTGGCCAATGAGGTTGCCGAGGCGCGCCGGGTCAATCTTGGCGAATCCGCAGGACCAAGAATCGAAGTGACCTCAGGACTCAACGAAGGTGATCTCGTCATCATCCGCGGTAACGAACGCTTGCGGCCAGGTGCACAGGTGAATATCCGTTAAGGATCATAATCAATAGTCCCGGGACTGGGTGGTCTGAATGAACATTATCCAGACGTCGATCGAGCGGCCAATCGCTGTCATTGCAGCCGTGCTCATGACTGTGCTGCTCGGCTGGCTGGCGCTGCAGACGATACCGATACAGCTCACTCCAGACGTGAACCGGCCGGTGATTACCATCAACACGCTCTGGCCTGGTGCAGCTCCGGCGGAAGTCGAGCGGGAAATCACCAATCGCCAGGAGGAAGTGCTCAAGGGCATCAATGGCCTTGCCAGCATTGTGAGCTCTTCGCGGCGCAACTCTGCACGCGTCACACTTGAGTTTGAAGTCGGCACGAACATGGACCGTGCGTTGCTGCTCGTGGCCAATCGCCTGGACCGGGTTGCCGGGTACCCCGAAGAAGCCGACGAGCCCACCTTGTCGCTTGCCGGTGCTGAGGACAACGCCATTGCCTGGTTTTACATCACGCGCCAGGAGGGTAATGACCGGCCCATCCACGAGTATGGGCAGTTCCTCAAGGATGTGGTTCAGGAGCGAATAGAACGCGTGCCTGGCGTCTCCGAAGTTACCGCCTACGGAGGCGCCGACCCCGAACTGCAAATTATCGTCGAGCCCGCAAAATTGGCGAGCTACCAGCTCACCGTAACCGAAATGGTGCAAACCCTGCGCAGGGCCAACGCCGCCCTGAGCGCCGGAGACGTTGACGAAGGCAAGCGCCGGTATGTGGTGCGCACGGAAGCCGAGCTGAACTCGGTCGATGCCATCAAGGCCGTGGTTCTGCGCACCGAACGGAACCAGACGACAGGCCGGGTGGGCCGGGTTACTGTCGGAGATGTGGCCGAAGTCAAATTTGCCTACAAGGACCCAACATCCCTAATCCGTCAGCTCGGTGAATCCGCCATTGCGTTCAATGCGAAACGTGAAACTGGTGCCAATGTTATCGAAACCATGGAGGGGATCCGACAAGCAGTTCGTGAACTCAATGAATCCGCTGTTCCGCGTGCTGGTCTCAAGATGAGGCAGGTCTATGACGAAACCGATTACATTTCCTCGGCCGTAAACCTCGTCCGTCAAAATATCTGGTATGGCGGTTCTCTGGCCGCAATCATCCTGTTGATCTTTTTGCGATCATGGCGCGCAACCCTGATTGTCTCAATCGCAATTCCAGTATCCGTTGTCGGCTCGTTTGTGGCCATGGCTGCGCTTGGCCGCTCCATAAATGTTATCTCTCTGGCCGGGCTGGCTTTTGCCGTAGGCATGGTTGTCGATGCAGCAATCGTTGTGCTGGAGAATATTTACCGGCACCGCGAACGAGGAGTGTCCGCGGCCCGTGCAGCTTACGACGGCGCCCGGCAGGTCTGGGGCGCAGTTTTCGTTTCAGCACTCACAACGGTAATGGTGTTTATTCCGATCCTTGTTCTGGATCTGGAGGTAGGGCAGCTGTTCAGGGACATCGCCGTTGCGATTTCGGTATCGGTGATGCTGTCCCTTCTGGTTGCCGTGACAGTCCTGCCTGCGCTGGCTAATGGTTTATTGTCGGGTAGAAAATCAAACCCGGATGGGAGCCATAAGCGTTTCTTCCTGCCAATCATCAATCATTTTGCCAACGGGTTTGTTGCATTGGTTGTTGGCTACGCACGGCTGATGTTGAAGAGCAAATTTGTTGCCTTGGCCGTTGTTGTCATGGTGTCTGTGGGAACCAGCGTGACGGCCTATCAATGGCTGCCCAAACTTGAATACCTTCCAACAGGAAACCGCAATCTCCTGTTCGGCTGGCTGGTCCCGCCTCCAGGCTACAATCTGGAAACCATGACCAACATCGCCGGTCGCTTCGAGCAGGCAACCAAGCCTCTATGGGCTACGACAACCGGCCCCGACTCCAAGCCTGGAGAACCGCCAAAGATGGAAAGGTTCTTCTTTGTCGCATTTGCCGGCGGCACCCTAGTCGGCGCATCGGCACAAGACCCACAGAGAGCCAGCGAACTGGTTGGACCCTTGAACCGGATTGTTGCTCAGGACCCTGACATGCTAGGGGGTGTCGGACAGTACTCGCTCTTTGGCCGCGGGTTCGGCGGCAGCAGGCGCATTGATCTCGACATCACCGGTCCCAATCTGTCTGAAATCTATGACGTTGCGGCCCAGGCAGCAGGCCGCGTGTTCGGGGCGTTTCCCCGCGCTGAAGGTAACCGGTTAAGACCCCAACCGGCTCTATCTCTCGGAGAACCGGAATTGCGAGTCACACCCAATCGATCGTTGCTGGCAGATGCCGGCGTCTCAACAATTGAGCTCGGCCAGTCGATTGATGCGTTCAACGATGGTTTGCGCGTCACGGAGGTGACCGTCGGCAACAGCCGCATTGATCTGATGCTGAAGGGACGGGCAAATCAGGTTACGCAAACCCAAGGCATTGGGGCGCTTCCGGTCGTCACGCGTCAAGGGCAAATTGTGCCCGTGTCCTCGCTTGCCGAGGTGGTTCTGACTGCCGGCCCTACCCAGATCCGGCATAAGGAGCGGTTGAGGACTGTCACCCTGCAGATCACACCGAACAACAAGATACCACTGGAGACGGCGCTGAATCGTGTGCGCACGCAGGTCATGGACACCATGCAGAACGACGGTCTGCCGCCCGGGGTCAATCTCAGACTGTCCGGCAGCGCAGACAAGCTGGCGGTGACATGGAATTCCATGCAAGGTCAGTTATTGGTCGCTCTCGTGATTGTCTATCTTGTCATGGCGGTGCTGTTTGAGAGCTTCATTTATCCGTTGATCATTCTTCTGTCCGTACCTCTCGCTGCAGCAGGCGGCGTCGGCGGCCTCGCGGTGCTCAACCTGCAGGTCTTCCAGAAGCTCGACATGCTGACCATGCTCGGCTTCATCATTCTGATCGGAATTGTTGTGAACAATGCCATCCTGCTGATCCATCAGACGCTCTATCATATCCGGTCTGACGGACAGTCGCCCGGTGATGCGATAATTGAGGCAACGCGAAACCGCATCCGGCCGATCTTCATGTCAACTCTGACGTCAATCTTCGGGATGTTGCCCCTCGTGTTCCTGCCCGGAGCCGGTTCAGAACTCTATCGCGGACTCGGTTCAGTTGTTGTCGGAGGTTTGTCCCTCTCGGCCCTGTTCACGCTGGTGGTGATCCCACCCATGCTCGCCATCTTCGTCGGCCCGCTTGAAACCCGCCGCCAGGCAAAACTGCAACAACCGAGCGCACAAATCGCACCGGCAGAGTGATCGGTGCAGCTTTTCACCTCCGCCGTTTCGTTGCCTGACCGATGGTTCGCGGCTTGGAGAAATCGGCTTCCGCTTCCAGGTCACCAGATGGATTTGCCGTAGCGGTTGTGAACGCGTCGCCCCAGTCGCCGAGCTTGGCGGCGCGATCGGGCCAGGTCTCCATGCTCTCTTCGTCGCGGTACATTGCGAATGGCCGTAACGTGCTCTCGTAAAAGTCCACTTGGGCATGGGTGCGGTATTGACCGGGTTGGTATCTGTTCCAGTGCAGAGCTTGATCGAGAGGCCGGCGATAACGCCGGTTCTGTGCCGCCGCCGGATAGCCGACAGGGATCGTACCGTAAGCCTTCATCCAGTCCGGATACCCGAGTAGCTCGGACAGTTCTGCATTCGCGGTATCTTCGCCGCCACCGGACAACCACGCTGAGGTCAACCCTTCAGCCGCAACACCCAGCTGGATATTCTGTATGGCCGCGCCGATCGAACACAGGAAAATCGCCTCATTATTGGCCTGATATTCATCTTCCCACTCTTCAGAGCTTGCATGCGGAAAGCAGACCTTCCAGCGTGGATCGCCAAGCACAATGATGATCGCGACCGTGTTTGCCAGGTAACTTTTCTGAACAGCCGGGAACCCCTTGGCGTGGTCAACCAAGCGGCCAGCCTGGCGCAGAAAAACCTCCGTGACCTTGTCACGCATATCCGGCTCTTCCACCACGATGAAGTCCACCACCTGGGCGTTCGCACCAGACGGCGCCCAGCGCCCGCAATCCACGATGCGCTCAAGCACCGCCCGGTCGACCGAGCGTCTGGCTTCGAACTTGCGAACGCTGCGGCGTTTGCGGATCACCTCCTGAAAATCTTGACCGGTCATCAGGCGGCTCCTCTAGTTCAGGATTTCTGGACCTTCTTCCAGGTGTCTCTCAGCGGAACGATTTCATTGAACACCGGACGCTCAGGTGTTGCGTCCGGATCAACGGCGAAGTAGCCGAGCCGCTCGAACTGAACCTGGGATCCCACGGGCTGTTCCGCCAACACCGCTTCCACTTTAGCATCATCAATCATCGTCTTCGAATTCGGATTGATTACGCTGAGGAAATCTTCTTCGGTGCCTGGATTTTCACTCGTAAACAGGTGTTCGAAACGGCGCACTTCAGCGCTTGCGGCATCTTCGGCAGAGACCCAATGAATTGTGCCTTTCACCTTCCGGCCGTCAGGCGACTGTCCACCACGGGATGCTGGATCGTAGGTGCAGCGTAGCTCCACGACTTCTCCGTTGTCATCCTTGATCACATCCGTACATGTGATGAAATAGGCCGAGCGCAAACGCACTTCACGGCCCGGGCCGAGACGGAAGAACTTTTTCGGCGGGTCCTCCATGAAGTCGTCACGTTCGATGTAAAGCTCCTTCGAGAAGGTAACCTGGCGCGTGCCTGCTGTCTCGTCGTTGGGATTGTTCGTAGCCTCAAGCACTTCGCTCTCGCCATCCGGATAGTTTTCTATCACCACCTTCAATGGATTAAGCACGGCCATCCGGCGCAATGCCTTCTGGTTCAGCACTTCCCGGGTGCAGTATTCCAGGAATCCATAGTCGACTATACTGTCAGCTCTCGCGACACCAATGCCGCGCGCAAAATCGCGAACCGCCTCGGCCGGGAAACCGCGGCGGCGCAAACCCTGGAGTGTTGGCATCCGGGGGTCATCCCACCCATCGACCAGACCTTCTTTTACGAGTTGCATCAGTTTGCGCTTGGACAGAACCGTGTAGGTCAGGTTCAATCGGGCAAATTCTGTCTGCCGGGGCGTACAATCGGTGGGCAAATTTTCAATCAGCCAATCATAGAGCGGACGGTGATCAGCAAATTCCAGGGTGCACAGGGAATGTGTCACCCCTTCAATCGCATCGGACTGACCATGCGCAAAGTCATAGGTCGGATAGATGCACCATGCGTCCCCTGTCCGTGGATGGCTTTCGTGAAGGATCCGGTAGATGACGGGATCGCGCATATTGATATTGCCGGAGGCCATATCAATCTTGGCCCGCAGGGTCTTGGTACCGTTCGGAAACTCGCCTGTCCGCATGCGCCGGAACAGATCGAGATTCTCCTCGATTGACCGGTCTCTGTACGGGCTGTCGCGTCCAGGATCGGTGAGTGTGCCCCGGTACTCGCGCATCTGTTCTGCATCCAGATCATCCACATATGCCTTACCGGTTTCGATCAGGTGCTCAGCCCAGGCGTAAAGCTGATCGAAATAGTCGGATGCATAGACAGCATTTCCGTCCCATTCGGAACTGAGCCAGCGCACATCCTTCTGGATCGCATCAATATACTCATGCTCTTCCTTGACCGGATTGGTATCGTCGAACCGCAAATTGCAGTGCCCGCTAAACTCGGCAGCCATTCCGAAATTGAGCGAAATGGATTTTGCGTGCCCGATATGAAGGTAACCATTTGGTTCCGGAGGAAACCGGGTCACCACACGGTCGTTGAGACCTTCAGCCAGATTCCATTTGATAATCTCCCGTATGAAGTGGTCCGGGCCATCGGCTGTGTGATCATCACTTGAAGGATTCTGATTGCTCATCTTGTTCAATTGTCTGTCTTTTGGAGATCACCGGCAAACACCGGGGCAAGCGCTCTGTGCCTCATCATAGCCTGCATATGGCACACGCTCCTGCAGACACCAACCAGAAACATTATTTTGGCTAATAACCAGCTAGAGCATTCCAATTTGACAGCAAGATCAGTCCGCGCGAACGAGATAGGCGTGCTTGTCGGCTGGCGCGATCGTTACAGTTGTACCGGTATTGAACTCCAGAAAATCCTCGTCCATTCCGTCAGAGAAAACCACACTGCCATTGGCCATGGATGAAGTCATCACAAGCGGATTGGCCTCACCGACTCTTCCGAACACCATTGACGTTTCCGTCACGGCACTCGCGAATGGTTCCCGCACCGCGTACACAAGATGCGGGCAGTCGTACGGCAATCGGCCCCCGTTCTCTGGCATCTCCACTCGGCCGCCCAGAGCCTCTACAATTTCGGCGGCTCCCGCATAGACGGACTTCAGCCAACCTGTTGATCCCGCTTGAAGACTGGCGTTCCTCACGTTCGCCCTGCTCTAGAAAAAAACCTGGCCTGGTTGACCGTGCTGAAGCGGGCAACAAGCTCCTCCAGTTCGGTCTTCCGGGTTATCAGGACCAGTCTCTCGAAGGTGTCAACTGGCATTGGGCCGCTTGCTGGAACTCGTCATCCAGCCGGCCAATCCAGCCAGCATGTCCGGTGTGATGGTCAGGTTGCCAATGGTGCCGGCCTGACCTGCCCATTCCTTCAAGGTCTGGCCGATCAGGACCTGAGGCGGCAGGCGGCAGCTCCTTGTATGGGGCGAGTTTCAACTTTTCTGCCGTTCCTTCGGCTTCGGCTTCTCGAAGTTTGTTGCGCACCTGCAAGTCAACCAGGTCCTTGCGCCGGGTTTCCAGTTCTACCTCCGTATTGATACTGCGGCTTACTGGCTCAGGCTCTCCGAGGGGGAGGGGGGCCCCAATCGATGTTCGGCATGCTTCAGCATGGAAAACAAGGGAGGTTTTCCATGGCAGCAGCTGTTCAACCGAGAGCGGACCTTTTGGGCGATGACCTGCCTCGCACAACGCGCAAGAGCGAAGAGGCGGATCAGATGCGGCAGCTTCTTGCCTTGCCGGTGATCCTCGACGGTGGGTCTCGCCGCGAGGCCGCGCGCACCGGCGGCGGGGGCCTGCAGGTGATCCGGGACGGGGTGTTGCGCTTCAAGGCCGGCGGCGCGGAAGCCTTGGTGACCCGCAAGGCGCCCGGAAAGACGCCGATCCTGACAGACGAACACCGCACGGTGCTGGCAGCGACTGTTGAGGCGGGGCCAAAGCCGGATATGGACGGTATCGGGCGCTGGCGGCGGGTCGATCTGGCGCAGGGGGCGCAGGAGGAACCGGGCGTCCCGGTCAGACGCCGGGACGGGACCCTCGCGCCATGGGGTTGGCCAAGCGCTCCGCCCGCCCGCAGCACGACGCACAGGACGACGAGGCCATCGAGGCGTTCAACAAAACGTCTGCGACGTCGTCGACCACATCCGCAGCCAATGGGGCGGCAAGCCGATAGAGCTCCGGGTTCAGGACGACGCCCGGATGGGTCAGAAGAACAAACGCACGCGACGCCGGGCGCGGCGGGGGACGCGGCCCCGCGCGCCGCACGATCAGCGGACCGAAGGGGCCTGTCTCTTCGAGGCCATCTGCCCTGCCAGGGCCAAGGGCGGGTCAGGCCCTGGTGCGACACTCACCCCATGGCTGAGCCTCTCAGGCTCATCGGTCAACAGGTCGAGGCCGGGGCACACGCCCTCCTGATCCCTGATCGGGCGGGAGGGCAGAGCTCACCCAAATGGGCTGTCCCCGACAACATCATCCTCGTCCCACGGCCGCCAAGGGCAGCAGAGGTGAACCCGGTCGAGAACGTCTGGCCGTTCATCCGGGACACCTGGCTTTCGACCCTCGTTTTCAAGACCTGCGACGACATCGCAGATCACTGCTGCCAAGCCTGGAACACCCTCATGCATCAACCAGGGCGCGCCATCTCAATCGGAGGGCGCGAATGGGACCATCGGGTGTGATCATTGAGCGATGGTATAAGTGTCCTCCCGGCACATTCCGGCGCGGCAAGAGGTGCGTGCGGATTAAGCTGCCGAAGATCCGCTGCCCTTGGGGTACAATCCGGGTTGGCAAGGTCTGTATACGAATCCGCATTCCTATTCCCGGCGGTGGTGGTGGCGGAGGAACCGGGCCCAGCAAACCCAAGCGGCCATAGTTCCCACCAGCTTGGAATTGCTCTATCTGGCTTCTATGAATCCGGGCTCTGATAATGGTTGATCAGGATTTCTGCCACTTCCGGCCTTGAAAACTCTGGCGGCGGCGCTTCGCCGTTGCCGAGCATTTCCCGCACCGCCGTACCAGAAAGCAGAATGAAGTCTTCAGGAGTGTGATCCGGCGCCTCATTCATCATGGTGACGCGGTTCAACTTTTTGGACCAGGCCGTGTGATCGGCCCGGAAAATCTCCAGCTCAAGCGCGCCTTCAGGAATTTCATCGAATACAGTCTGAGCATCAAAGGGACCATAATAGTCACCAACGCCTGCATGATCGCGACCCACAATCAAATGGGTTGCGCCCATGTTCTGGCGGAAGACCGCATGGAGCAACGCCTCTCGCGGCCCGGCGTAAAGCATATCAAATCCATAACCGGAAATAATCGCAGAGTTCGGCGGAAAATATATCTCTACCATTTTGCGGATTGAGGCATCACGCACATCTGCAGGAATGTCGCCAGCCTTCAATTTGCCCAGGAGCATATGGATGACCAACCCGTCGGCCTCAAGACGGTCCATTGCCATGCGGCAGAGTTCTTCATGCGCCCTATGCATGGGATTACGTGTTTGAAACGCTACTACCTTCTGCCAGTCATTGGCCGCAATCTCTTCGCGAATTTGCACGGTTGTGCGGAAGGTGCCGGGAAAATCTGTTTCAAAATATGAGTAGTTGAGAACCTGGATGGGACCGGAAAAAGCCACACGGCCCTGCGAATTGAACGCGGCTACCCCTGGATGGGCCTCGTCCTCCGTTCTGAAAACCTTTTGCGTCATTATTTGCATATCGTCAGCAGACAACGTTTCGATAGCCTCGATCGTCATAACGGCGAGCGCCGGATTGCCGTCAACATTGGGATCCTTTAAGGCGACCCGGTCGCCCACCGAAATACCATCTGCATTTTCGATGAGATTCAGAACTGGTGTAGGCCAGAACAAGCCATCTGTTGTCTTCATATCCATGGCTACGGACATTGCATCAGCGCGATTCATGTAGCCGCCCAACGGTGTGAAGTAACCTCCTCCAAGCATGACGGCATTGGCGGCGGTCGCGGAAGAAACAAGAATCGATTTCAATCCTGCCGCTTCTTTGGCAAGGATGGCCCGATCCGCATCATCTTCGATGTACAGTGGTTTGAGCGCATCGGCCCCGTGGGGTGCAATAAGTTTTGCCATTTGATCTGCCTCTCCCAATCCTAATTCGTTATCTTGTTTCCTAGGCTCAACTCATCGAACCATGAGGCAATGTGTATCTGCAAAAAAAACGGTCGTTTTGCAGAATGTAAGCGGCAAGAAAGCCTTTCTTCTGCAAGGCATAGACTGTATATTCGCGCGAGAAATGGCCGAAAATGACGGTGCCCGGCTTGCGTTCGCAACTGGCGGTTTTGGCCACAGGTTTAGCAACGAACAATCAGGTGAATTATGGCTGAGCAAAAATCCGATACCAAAGTTCCTGAAGGCCAGGCACGTTTCTATAAAACCCGCCAGATGGAACCCAATGAAAAGGGTTTTGTAGGTTTTGAAACCGTCTGGGAGCCATTTCATAAAGTAGCCGAATACGAGACACCGAAAACTCCATAAGAAATCGGCGACACGGTTTTGATTTTGAGAGCCATATTGCGGAACGGCAGTATGGCCCAATAATTTTTGGCAAAGCGCCTCTTTTCTTTTCTCAGAAATCAGAGGCTTGAATTTGTTGCGGCGCGATAGGTTCAAATCGGCACCTTCAGCGCCTCATTGACATCGCTGCCTTTTTCAATCGTTCCACCAACTGCGATCTCCGGGATTGTGGCATCGCGCACCGTCAACACTTCAAGTGCAAAAATCACTTCACGGCCACAAAGCGGATTGTTGCCATCGACGGTAAGTGTCGTCTCGTCGACCCTGGTCACAATGAACGTCCGGGTTCCGCCCTTTTCATTTTCCATCGTGATTGTGGTGCCGACTTCCCGATACTCTTCAGGGACGTTCTCTAATCGGTCAGTAAAAACCAGCGACTCATCCCGGGTGCCAAAAATTTCCCTGCAATCGATTTCAACTTCAATGATATCGCCTGCAGATTTGCCTTCGAGTTCCCTCAGAACCTGAGGTGCCAACACTTCGTTGTACCCGTGAACATAACCAAGGGGAAACTCAACGCCAGTGAGAACCTGGCCAGACTTTTTGTCCAACACCTTGTAGGTGAGTTCAACAAACTTGTTTTCCTGGATTAGCTCGCTCATAATACTCGAAAATCAATCGTATTGATCAGAAAATTGATGCACCAAATATTTTGATCTCACCGCCCTCGTAACCAAGAACCAGACGCCCGAGCCATTCGCCTTCCCTTTTGGTGCTCCGTTGCCGAAACAGGACGGTTACATGCTCGCCGCGGCGAATTGTCCCGAGAAAGTCGAAATCTTCCGAAAGGCTTCTGGTCAATTCGCTCGAGGCGAATTGCCTGCCCGCCTCAACTTCATTCAGGGCAAGAGACAAAGACGCGGAAAAACCTTTTACGAATTCGCCGTAGTTGCCCTGATTGGAGTGTTCGATGAGATTGGTCCACATTGGATTTGCAACGGCCAACAACTCTTCGTCGCTCTTTTCAATGATGTTCATAGTCAGATCCGTAACGCTAAACGCAAATCAAAGACCAGCAGTCAGACTGCTGATCTTTGAGTATTGACTTTAGAATGCGAAGTCCGGCGAAGGACCTTGCACCATTTGTTTCGTACGCCGTGGGTCAGGCTTTAACCTTGCTTTTGACTTTGCCTTTACCTTTGGCCTTCTCTTCTTCCGCACCAACCAAGTGATAACATGGGGCTTTCTCCATGGTGTATTCGCCGGTTTTGGGGTCGCGGCGGGAGACGGTTAGAACATGCCAGTTCTCATCGTCCAGTTTCATGGCATCACCACGGTAGTAGTAACCGGGCCAGCGCGTCTCCTTACGGAACAACGTATGTTGCGTGACACACTCAGCCGTACGATGACGATGCTTCAACTCCCAGGCACGAAGCAATTCATGCAAATCTTTGGCAGCAAGACAATCAAGGTCCTCTTCCATGATCTTCAGCTTCTTCAGACCAATGTTCAGGAGCTTGTCGTTCGTCATGTAACTGACGGTCACGCCACCGCAATACTCGTCCATAAGCTTCTGCAAACGGTCGAGACCTTGCTTCGGATGGATATAGCTCGGGCTCACAGTGCCGGCCACGATCTCGTTGCGATAAGTCTTGTAGCGCTCAAGCGGAGCATAAATCTCATTCTTGCGATCTTCGATCTGCTTTTCAGAAACCTTGATGCCTTCAGCCTTGCCATTGTCGATGTACTTGCAGGCAGCTTTCGCGGCCAGACGGCCTTCGGTGAATGACCCCGAAGAGAACGCGTGCGGTGTACCCCCGACGGCGTCACCAGCACCAAACAGGCCTTCAATGGTCATCATGCGGTTGTAACCCCAGAAGTATTCTGGCGGAGATATATCCTCAGGACCACTGGCCCAACCACCAGCACCCGTAGCATGGGAACCCATGACGTAAGGTTCTGACGTGGTCAGTTCCGGATTTTCATTCTTCGGGTCAACATCCGTGGCGGCCCAAAGAACAGCCTGTCCGATGGTCATACCCAGGAAGTTTTCCCAGCCAACCTCTTCCAGATGAGGATCCTGGAAGGCCTTCATGGTTACCATGTGAATGGGCCCGCGACCGGCATTCATCTCGCTGATCATTGCATGGTTGCGCAGGCAGGTTGGAATAGGCCGGTGCGTTCTATGGGAAACATCCGGATCCAGATATTCCTTGCCGACCATTTTCTGGAGGGACGGGAACCATTTAGACTCATATTCTTCGCCGACACCGTTTTGGGTGTAGGTTTTCAAATGCAGGAAGTAAGCGCCAACCGGGCCATAACCATCCTTAAAGCGCGCCAGAACGATGCGATTTTCCATCTGGGTCATCTTTGCGCCTGCGTTGATCATCAGACCATATGCTGAACCTGACGACCAAGGCGCATACCAAACGCGGCCAGCACCTTCACCCACGGAACGTGGCTTGAAGATGTTCGACGCACCACCAGCACCACAAATCACAGTCTTCGACTTGAAGACGTGATAGTTGCCGGTACGAACGTTAAAACCGACGGCACCTGCAATCCGGTTTTCTTTTGCGTCGTCCATCAAGAGATGCGTGACACAAATACGGTTGTAAACCTTGTCGGCCGATTTCTTCGCAGCTTCGGCCACGATCGGCTTGTAGGACTCACCGTGGATCATGATCTGCCACCGGCCTTCGCGCAGGTAGCGCCCCGTTTCGGGGGTCTTCATGATCGGCAGGCCCCAGTCTTCAAACTGGTGAACCGTGCTGTCAACGTGGCGCGCCATGTCGAATAGCAAGTCTTCACGGACCATACCCATAAGGTCGATACGGGCATAACGCACATGGTCTTCCGGATTATTTTCACCCCATCGTGTACCCATATAGCAGTTGATGGCGTAAAGACCCTGAGCAACCGCGCCAGAACGATCAATGTTCGCCTTTTCGGCAATCACGATTTTCTTGTTCTGTCCCCAGAATCTTGATTCCCAAGCAGCGCCCGTGCCCCCGAGGCCGGCACCGGCAACGAGAATGTCGATATTGTCCTCGACGATGGTTTTATAAGCCATCAGTAGTACACTCCCTGCTTCATCTTCAGCCCGTTGGATTCCAGGGTGTGCACATCACCATCGTCCATGCGGATATATTTTGGTTCGCTAAACAAGTGCTGACTGTCACGCATTTCGGCGTTTGGGCCTTCAACTTTCTTCAGATCGGGTGTGCCCGAACCCCAAGGTTTCGTCGTGATCGGCGAAAGGAAGTTTTTCTCGGTGCCGTCCCGGAACTTGATCCTCCAGGCAATCGTACCTTTTTCCTCTTCGCGGCGAACCCGGACGCTATGTCCAAGCGGTGCGAAGTCGGCATAACCGCGCGCGTCGATCGCGTTTTGCGGGCAGGCCTTCACACAGGAATAGCATTCCCAGCACATATCAGGCTCGATATTGTAGGCCCGTCGATATGTTGGGTCGATGTGCATGATGTCGGACGGGCAAATATCCACACAGTGGCCACAGCCGTCGCATCTCGTCATATAAACAAAGGTTGGCATAACCTAGTCCTTCTTATTCAGTAATTTTAGCTGATCGTCACTTAGTAGTGGTGCGGCTGCTCGCGTTTGATACCAAGACCCATATTGAGGGGCGCATCTTTCAGCAACTCCATGGAATGACGGTCGCGGTCGGCAGGGTCGGTTCTGTCAGCCGGCTTCGGCAGGTTATCAAGCGAACCATCCGCAACGGCAACACGCTTTTGGAAAGCAGCTGCTGGCTTGAAGAACATGTGCGCAAATTTCGACCAAATGACACCGCAAAACAAAACCGTGCTCGCAATGATAAACAGCCCCAGGAACAAAGAGCACAAAAATCCACCACCGGACGACTGAAGCACGGACCAGATCAATCCGAATGTCGTCATCGCAAGAAGCGACAGGATGAACAGATCAGCCCGGACAATCCGGTGCCACGGATTTCCTTCCGATGCAACATCAACACGGATGAAGAACCAGAACCAGAAACCACCAACACAAACCATCGCGGCACCAATGTGCCAGAGAAGCCCCCAGAACCCAGACCCAGCTTCCGCAGACGTTGGATAACCGAACACCAGCACGATAGTCGCGACAACGAACGCCACGAAGCCGTACATGCCAAGCAAGTGGGCAATCCGGCGCTTTGGATTACAAAACTCTGCAGAAGTAAGAACATCTTCAGCAACGGTCTTCACCGCAATTCCGACTTTTTCACCGCCACCGACTTGCCTGCTTCCAGCCTCACTGGCTTTCTTGGCATTGTCAAAGAAGTACTTTGCACTTCTCTTGTGAACAACATCGAACAGCGTGCCGAGCACGACAGCAGCGATCATGGCAATGACATACCACTGCATTATGTCAGGCGAAATCGTCGCCGAAAGCTCAGCGAATGGATTGCTCGCGAACATGTAAGTAGTCTCCTCTCGTGACCAGTTGCCAAATCGCCGCCACCCGCGACGCTGGACTGCCTCCCATAACAGCCGCGGATCCATAAATGCAATTTAGCGGAATCTATGTAGCGTTATACCAAACCTACTTATACGTCCAGCGGTCGCCTGACGCAGGCCTGCGGCCTTAGCGCCCATTTGTGCAACACCGCTAGCCCAGCACTCTCGCCAACCCTCACCTGCGTCAGCGTTCAGCAAAACTATCGCACTTGCCAATCACAGCAACTACGTCAACATGAACACATTCGCACATTGCAATATGTTTTGACACTTTCTGGGTCTTGATGCAACCAGCTTTGCATCCTGGATGCGGAAAACTTACAGAAAACAGCCATATAACGCGCGAAGGCCGCACCAGGCCCAGGTGCAGCCTCGCTGCGATCGAGGAGTATTGTGCTTGCAATACTAACGACGGTATCGGTCGCCTAGATCGGCTTGCCTTCGCTCGTTTTCCAAGACTTTGCCATCAGTTCATTCGATGGACGCGTCTCATCCAGGAGTTTTTTGGCGGTGTCCGCACCCGCGACAGGAAGACTGTCCCCATCGATTTTGCCAATCTGGACGAGCACCGAAGCCTGATCCCAATAGATGTGCTCATGATAGAGCTTGTCACCCCGGAAGTTGACAATCGCCACCAACGGAACCTCCACATATTTGCCCGTCGGCTCGATTCCCGGCAGCATCCAGTCAATCTCCCGCGTATGCGTGAAACAGAAAATCATTTCATCGACCAAGCGATCTGCGCCGATGGTGCGTGAAATCGGGATGAGCTTGGTATCCTCCGGGTTGGAATCCACGAAATGATATTTGTAGAACCGTTTCAGGTGGTCGTGCCCCACGCCACCGGTCATGGTTGGAATGTGATTGACATATGGCTCGGCAACCATTGTTGCCATGGTCGCATCAACATCACGGGTGGCAAACTCGTGATAGCAATGCATGTCCCAAAGTTGTTCAAGATCATAAATCGGCCCGAGGACGTTTCGCAGAGTTGCCAGCGATCGGGAATAGGCCATCATCGTTGATGGCTTGTCGAAATGCTCCCGGCCTGGTGTTGCAAACGCATGATCCTGCCCTTCATAGAGATAAAGTGACACGCCTTTTCGATCTTCGAGCTTTTTGTAAATCGCTTCACGCGTTTCGGGCGGACAGAATTGATCTTCACCCGCAAAATGCAGGGTAAGTGGGCATGCAATCTTCTTCGCTTCCTTGAGGTACTCCTGCACACCAACCGCGTAGTAACCGACAGCCACATCGGCATTGGTCCGAGTGGCGGTTAGATAGGCGAGCAAACCGCCAAGGCAATAGCCGATTGTTCCAACTTTGCCCTTCACATATTTCTTGCCGCGCGCCTCGGTGATTGTGTCCTGAACATCCTTGATCGCCTGGTCCACATCAAAGGCTTGGTAGAACCCGAATGCCTTCTGGAAATCCTTTTCAGAATACCCGAGATCAACACCAGGTTCCTGTCTCCAGAACAAGTCAGGCACAATGGCAACGTAACCTTCCTCTGCAAAGTGATGCGCCATGTCCTTCATGTAGTCATTTATACCGAATATCTCCTGCAAAAGGATCAGTGCCGGCCCGGATCCCTTCGCCGGGCGTGCCACATAGGCCTGGAACTCACCCCCGTCAGATGCCTTGATCGAAATGTACTTGGCTTTACGGGATTTTTCCTTGGCAGCATTAGCGCCTGCCAGACTCATCATCATCTGCTTTTGTATCTCGATCGGATTGTCGCTCAGGCCCGCCTTAAGACCTTTAGCCATCTCACCGGGGAAGACTTCCCATTCGCCTTTTTCCAATCCGTCAAACGCTTCTGTCACCACATCCTCGGGTGCCATTTTCTCACCGGGAAAATCCCTGCTCATATCCGTATCGACGGCGCCCGGCATGACCGCAACTACGTCGACGCTGTCATCCGACAACTCGGCGCGGATGGCTTGCGTCGCGCTGTAAGCCGCGGCTTTTGATGCGGATAACGAACCCATCACAGGCAGATTCACCTGACCGAGAATTGACAGCATGTTCACCACACCTCCGCCGCCGTTTCCTGAAATCACTGGCCCAAACGCTCGGCACATATCAACCATGCCATGATAGTTTGTATCCATCTCGGTCCGGGCAGCATCTTTGTCGTTTGCCTGCAGCAACCGGTCCATGCAATTGACGCCAGCATTATTGATAAGCAGTGTCACGTCATCAGCAGCCTTAGCAGCAGCCTTGATATGGCTCGGCTCGGTCACATCGATGGTTAGAGGAACTATACTGACCCCCTGAGACTCAGGCATGCTCTTCAGCGTGTCCAGGTCACGGACTGCTGTATATATTTTCTTCACGCCACGCGACGCGAGCTCCGCCACGAACGCTTTGCCGATTCCCCGGTTTGCGCCGGTCACCAATACTGTTGCTCCCTTGAGTTTCATGCCGGGGATCTCCTTTTGCTGTAAATTTTGTGTCTCATCGGGACGGTCATCATCGGATCCGTCAGAAGTCTGTTGTTGCTCGGCTTCCGGCCAATCCAGCCAGTTCGCATCAGGCTCGGGCAACGGAATCGCGTCTATCAGAGCTTCAGTGTATTCGCTGGCCGGCGCATCAAAGATGCGGGCGCTCTCACCATGTTCCACGATCTTGCCCTCCTTCATAACATACACCCGGTCACAAATGTGCCGGATGACGGAAAGATCATGGCTGATGAATGCAAGAGACAGGCCGAGTTGATCTTTGAGGTCTTTCAGAAGAGCAAGAATTTGCGTTTGCGTCGAGACGTCCAGACCGGAGACAATTTCATCTGCAAGAACAAAGTCAGGTTTAAGCGCAATTGCGCGGGCGATACCGACACGCTGGCGCTGGCCGCCAGAGAGCTCATGCGGATATCGATTGGCAAACTCGGGCCCGAGCCCAACCTGATCCAATACCTCTGCAATGTTTCGTTTTGTCTGCGCGGCCCTTTGAAACCTGTCCTGAAGCAAAAAGGGTGCAGCAAGAATTATTTCCACCGTCTGTCTGGGATTCAAGGACGATTGAGGGTCCTGGAAGATCATCTGCAGCCGGCTGCGAAGAGGACGTAACTTCCGGGCGTCAGACTGAGTAATGTCCTTACCGTCAAACATCAGGCGGCCCGTGGTAGGTTTGTGAAGGCGAACTAGACACCGACCAAGTGAAGTCTTGCCCGATCCGGATTCGCCGACAATGCCAACAGTTTCACCGCGGCCAATTTCAAAGTCGATGCCCAGCAGGATTTGCACAAGGGGCCGCGCAAACAACAACCTCGGTTGTGTCATATCAGGCAACTCTAGCCCGAGAGCTTTGGTTTCAAGCAAAGGTCCGGTCATTTTGACGTCCCTTCCGCTTGTATCAATTTTGCCATCTCATCGATCACTTCGGACGGAACTGGCTTGAGGCTAGCGTCAGGCTGATCATATCTCGGGTTGGACGCAATCAAGGCGCGAGTGTAGGCATGTGTCGAATATTGAAAAAGCCGCCGAACGGTTGTCTGTTCCACAACCGCCCCTCCATAAAGCACTGTAACATCATCGCAGATCTTTGCCACGACACCGAGATCATGGGTCACAAACAGAACTGCCGTATCGGTTTCTTGCTGCAGCCTCCGGATCAGGCGCAGAATTTGTTTTTGAACTGTTACATCGAGTGCACTGGTCGGTTCGTCTGCAATAATGAGTCTTGGTTTAAGGGCAAAAGCCGACGCAATCAGGACCCGTTGGCGCATACCACCAGATAACTCGTGCGGATATGCGCGTAAGATTCGCGCTGTATCTGGCAAATGCACATCCTCAAGCAATTGTCTGGCAAGTCGCATTGCCTTTGCGTTCGAATAACCTTTTTTCAACCGGAACCCATCTGTGAGTTGAGCACCAATGCGGCGCGATGGATTCAGCGCCGTTAGCGGATCCTGCGGGATCAGCGCGATATCAGTTCCCAGCAATTTTTCCAGCGTTCCAAACGGCGCGTCGATCAGCTCGGTGCCATCAAACCTGATTGAACCGCTGGTCAATTTGATCGTGCCTGGCAAGACACCCAGCACCGCCTTGGCGATACTGGTTTTGCCAGCCCCACTCTCACCCACAAGTCCATGCACTTCGCCCGGTGCAACCATAAGGGAAACATTGCGCAAAACAGGCTCGTTACCAATGACCTCCGCGCAAAGCCCTTCAATGTCGAGGATAGGACGCTTCATCGTCTCAACGCCGGATCCAGCGCAGTGCGCAGCCCGTCCCCCAATTGATTGAACGCAAGGACCGTCAAGAACAGCGCAACAAGCGGAAACACAAGGACCCACCAGGCATGGTGTATGACCTGACGCCCTTCCGCAATCATCCCGCCCCAAGTCGAGGTATCTGTCGAGACAGACAAACCGACAAACGAGAGAATTGCTTCAACAATTACGGCAATACCCATTTCCAAACTAAGAAGAACGAGGATGACCGGGAATACATTAGGGAGAATCTCCCGAATCAGAATCCGGCCCCGCGTCATTCCCAACATGACGGCACTGTCCACATACTCCAGTTTCACCTGCTGCATCGTTTCGGCACGGACCACACGGCAGAAACGTGTCCAGTCGATCACGACAATTGCAATGATGACCGAATGCAAACCGCTGCCCAGAACCGCAACCAACAGAATCGACAACAATACGGGCGGGAAAGACATCCACATATCAACGAGGCGGGAGATAACCACATCCACCCAGCCTCCGAAATATCCCGCAAGCAAACCGAGAATTGTGCCTAACAGGCAAGCGAGGCTCCCTGCTACAAACGCAACAACCATGGAGATGCGTGCCGCGTAGATCACCCGGGACAACAAATCCCTACCCAGACTGTCCGTGCCGAGCAAATAGCCAGGGTCACTCCCGGATTGCCAGATCGGGGGTATTTTTTCCAAAAGCAGATCCTGTTCCAGAGGATCATGAGGGGCAACAACCGGCGCAACAATCGCGCAGCAAATGACAAAGAGAATGAAGGCTCCAGCCACCACCGCCTTCGGCTCGCGGACAAAGCGCCGAAATGATCCACTCGGTCTTGCCGTGCTGATCATCTCGGCGATCTCAACCATGCCGCAATCTCGGATTCAGAGTTGTGGTGAGCATGTCCACCGCAAGATTGATAAGAATGAATATGACCCCGAACGCGAGCACAAGCCCTTGAATGAGCGGTAGATCCCGATTGATCACGGCGTCGATCGCCATGTTGCCGATGCCGGGATACGAAAAAATACGCTCGACAATAACAGTACCACCGACCAGAAATGTAAACTGTACACCCGTCAGTGCGAGCACAGGCACAATCGCATTCCGCATTGCTTCCTGCAGAACGATCCTCAATCTTGAAAACCCTTTGATGCGCGCCAGCAAGACGTAGTCCTGCAACATGGCTTCTTGCAGGGCGCCCTTCATCACGCGTGTAATGATTGCTGACAATGGCAATGCAAGCGCCAATGCGGGCATCAGCATATGAAGCAGAATGTGCCCGGCAAGCTTAAACCGCCCGGCAAGCAAACTCTCCATGAGATAAAAATTGCTATTCAGCCCCAGATCGAGTCGCGGGTCCACACGGCCAGAGATGGGAAGAACCGGCCAAATCACACCCAACACGAGAACGAAAAGCAGTGCCCAGATAAAATCCGGCACCGCCAGAGCAAGCCCATTGATGTTGTCGAGCAAGGTTTCTAACCAGGTCCCCTTTGACAACGTCGCGATGACAGCAATTTCGGTACCCAGTATCACTGCAATCAACAGAGCAAACCCAGCAAGCTCAAGCGTGGCGGGGATCCGGCCCAAAACGAGTCCCACAACGTCCTGGCGCAAACTGAATGATGTCCCGAAATCCCCGACCAGGATGCCTTTGCACCAGACCAGAAACTGTTGGAAGATCGGCAGATCGAGACCATAGCGTGCGCGAAGGGCTTGAATATCAGCGTCACTGGCACCGGGCGCAATCATCATCGCCACAGGGTTGCCAGGCACAACGCGCACAAGCACAAACACGATCACGGCAACGCCCGCTAGCGTCACCGCAGCCAGGATCAACTTGTTAATGAGGATGCGGATCCACATACTCTATAAAACGCAACTCACGTAAGCGGAGCAAGTTCTGGCCTCGCTGCTCCGCTCTTGGATTTTACCGCATCCTGGAGGTTTAACCCTTGGTCATGTGCACCGGTTCAGGAGCACCGGCGACATTGGGAACAATCTTGACCCGGTTGGAGTACACGATCGGTTGCACATATTGAAGCAACGGAATCACATACGCATTTTCTGCTATGTATTTGTCGACCTTCTTCCAGCCGGCAATGCGCTTGGCCTCGTCAGATTCACCCCAAAGCGGCCCAATCATGCCATCGAGATCATCTGTGTCCCAAACCGAATGTGGTGACGGACCAAACATGGCAAAGCCTGTTGAAGTCGTCGGATCGCCAATCGCATTGCCCCAGTTGTAGAATGCAGCGGGAGCGAGTTTGTCCGTCGCGCGAAGCTCATAGTGCTTGGCGATCTCGTAGACTTCAATCGCCGCATCAATCCCAACCTTGCGCCACATTCCGACAATCGCCTGGATCATTTCATAATCCTTTGGCTTCAACCCACGTGTTGTTTGAATAGCGAACTTGACCGGGTTGTCCTTCGAGTAGCCACTTGCTTTCAAAAGCTCTTTCGCCTTCTCAGGATTGTACTCAACTTTGATCGAGTCATCGAATGCAGCGTATTGAGGCGCTTCAAGGGTATCGATTGGCACACCGTATCCACGCAGAAGGCGATCAACAATCGCTTTCTTGTTGATCGACATTGCTGCTGCCATGCGTACATTCTTGTCTTCCATTGGCCCAACATCATTCAGAAAGATCATGCCAATGTCAGAAATCGGTGTCGTAACACCACTCAAATTGTCTTTTGCCTTGAGTCGATCGAACTCTTCGTACGGAACATCGAGTGTAATGTCCGAAGACCCACTTTCAACTTCGGCCACACGGCTGGTTGCATCTGGCACAAACTTGTAGATCACCGTATCAAACGCGGGCTTGCCACCCCAATAATTGGGATTGGCCTTGAGCCGAACAAAGGCATTTCGCTCGAACTTGTCGACCATGTAGGGGCCGGTCCCGATTGGTTTTTCTTCAAAGCCCTTTGCGCCAACCTTTTCATAGTACGCCTTTGGCATCACGTAAGCGGTCAGGAACGCCATCCACTTGAACAGAGTCGGTTCGAATGCCAGCACATCAGCTGTGACCCTGTTGCTCTCAATTTTGAAATTGCCAATTTTCGACCAGACAAACTGAATGGGATTGCCAGTATCCTTGTTGCCTGCCCGCTCCAGCGACCAGACGATATCTTCCGGGGTGAAGGCAGAACCATCATGCCACTTCACACCTTCACGGACATCCATCCAGACCTTCTTGCGGTCATCGCTCCAGCCCCAACTCGTCAACAAACCGGGCTTGAAGTCGAGACTGGGCTCCTGGCCAATGAATTGGTCAAAGACGCTGCGATAGATCGATTGGATTGTTGGATTTACGGCTGAAAGACCAACCGTCGGGTCCCAAGACGGCAGATTCACATTATAGGCAATGGTAACGGTGCTATCATCCGCAGCCAACACAATGCTCAATGAGAACGTGGAAGTAGCCGCAAATCCGGCTGCACCTGTTTTCAACACCTGACGGCGATCAATTCGCATAATTCACTCCTCCCAGACGGTTCAATGCCATTAATCCCAACAGCATCGGAATTTTTGTTATACGTGAGGCGCTAATTGATAGCATTTGCATTCCGCGCACAAGGTAAATGGTGATTGGTCGTTGTGTCGCATACCAATTTCATACCAATTTCATACCAATTTCTTGATCGCAGGTGGGCTGTGAGCTAGGATAAGCTTTTGTTTCAGGGAACGACCATTATGCCCGACCTAGCTCAAGCCGTCTCCGTAAAGGCTGGCCCTCCGACCCCCAGCCGTATTACGTGGCCCGGAATACGGGCATTGCCCGAAGGCGTCGAGCGTTACCTCGTTGAAGGAGGCGGCACTGTTACTGTAGTGCTACGGACCGGAGACGAAGTTTCGGTTGTCGATCTGGAAGGTGGACAGCCCTGCGAACTCCTGGCAGCCAATACGACCGGTAAAATTGAAACCGCAGCCATACTCGGCCACGCAGCAGATAGCAACGCGGACGGTGTCAAAGCAATACTTGCCAACGGCATTGGATCAGCAACGCGAACCCAGGCCGCCATGAAGCACCGAAACATTGATCTCGGTAAGGCAAAAGCCATCCGGGTGTTTAGCGCCACCTCATGCCCCGGAGAAAAGGCAGAGTTCAAGGCGGCAGAAGACGGCACACTGATTGTTTGCGCACCGGGCGGGGCCATGGACTTTGACGCCCAGAATACGGTTACGCCAATTGTCCTGTTCATTAAGCGCGCTGTGTTGAAACTGACCACTGAAGCACAATTGCCGGATACGCTGGCCGATCCTCTGCAGGACATCCGCGTCGGAGCAAGCACGGCAGAAGCTTACACAGTGAAAGCTGGCGAATACATCCAGATCATCGACGTGTCCGGCCGCCAATGCACTGACTTCCAAGCGTTCTCCATTCCCAAACTCGAAGCTGGTCGCGAAATGCCGCTGGATGCCACAATCACCCGCGCCCTTCTAGGTTTGGCAAATCCGATCCCGGGCATTCCAGCGAAAGCATTCGATCTGGAAATGGACCCGCTCGTGGAGACAATTCAGGATACCTGCGGCCGCCATGATGCGTTCCTGACAGCCTGCAATTCCCGCTACTACGACGATATGGGCTATCCCGGTCACGTCAATTGTACGGACAATTTCAACAAAGTGCTTTCCCCGCACGGCATTGGGGAGCGCCGCGGCTGGGAGGCGCTAAACTATTTCTACAACACGCGGGTCGATGATCTGAATCAGATCTATTTCGATGAACCCTGGTCTCGCCCGGGCGACTATGTCTTGCTCCGAGCCATGACAGATCTCGTCTGTGTTTCATCAGCCTGCCCGTGCGACATCGATGCGGCGAACGGCTGGGATCCAACCGACATTCACGTTCGCACCTACTCTGAAAATGAACTCTTCTCAAAAGCAGTGGCTTTCCGCATGACCCCTGACGCTGATCCTCAAATGACCAAGGAAACAGGCTTCCATTCCTGCTTCTCGCACTTCACCTCAGATTTCACCGAGTATAACGGCTACTGGCTGCCAAACCGGTTCAACAATGATGGACCAATCGAGGAATATTGGGCCTGCCGCGAGAAAGCGGTCGTCATGGATCTTTCGCCGTTGCGAAAATTCGAGATCACCGGACCGGATGCGGAAAACCTTCTGCAATATTGCATGACGCGGAACATCCGTAAGCTCTCGCCCGGTCAGGTTGTCTACACCGCGATGTGCTATGAGCATGGCGGCATGATCGATGACGGAACAGTTTACCGCCTCGACCAAGACAATTTTCGTTGGATTGGAGGCAATGATGTCTCCGGCCTGTGGCTGCGTGAACAGGCCGAGGAACTGGGACTGAAATGCTGGGTCAGGTCTTCAACAGATCAAATGCACAACATTGCGGTTCAAGGTCCTCATTCACGGGACATATTGAAAAAGATCGTCTGGACATCACCGAACCGAACGCCACTTGAGGACCTGGAATGGTTCCGCTTCACAGTCGGCAGGATCGGCGACTTCCACGGGGTGCCGGTCGTGGTATCACGCACCGGCTACAGCGGCGAGCTTGGCTACGAAGTTTTCTGCCACCCAAGAGATGCTGTCACCGTGTTTGATGCGGTCTGGGAAGCAGGCCAGGAATATGACCTGAGCCCACTTGGGCTGGAGGCACTTGATATGGTGCGCGTGGAAGCCGGCCTTATCTTCGCAGGTTACGAATTCTCTGATCAGACAGATCCATTCGAAGCCGGTATTGGATTTACCGTACCGCTCAAAACCAAGGACGAAGATTTTGTCGGCCGCGAAGCCTTGCTGCGGCGCAAGGAGCATCCGTCACGAAAGCTTGTCGGCCTTGATATCGAGGCAAATGTAGATGTGGGCAATGGCGATTGCATTCACATTGGCCGACCGCAAATCGGAGAAATTACGAGTGCAATGCGGTCCCCCCTGTTGAAGAAAAACATTGCATTGGCCCGTATTGACGTGGCCCATGCAGAAATTGGCACGGAAGTGGAAATTGGCAAACTCGATGGTCACATGAAACGCATACCGGCCAAGACAGTCCGTTTCCCGCACTATGATCCGGAAAAACTCAAACCGCGATCGTAGCGCGATTCACTCCTCACGGAGGGCGTGTCTGAGATGGTCACTGAGGGCCTTCACAAGGTAACTCAGAACCGTTCTTTCAATCGTTGGAAAAGGCTTCAACCGGCATACCCGGAACAAGTGATTTGTCCTTCAAACGCGCCAATTCTCCATCACTGATCTCCAACTTGACCCGGTAGAATGCCGCCCCGGTCTTTTCGTCCACAACACTTGAAGGCGAAACCGCGCTGATCTTGCCATCCAGTTCCGGTGTAACCCATTGATGAAAAGCTGGAAATCTTGCGACGACCTTGCCTGGGGGGACATTACCAGGTTCAAGAACCGATTCGCCGCAAATACACTTCTTATACCATCGCTCAATGAGCACACCCGATGGTCCCCTTCGCGCCCTCCGATTGAGATGACGCGCCCTGGTTGATGCCTGAGGGTGTTCCAGGCTTGGCAGCCGTGAGCTGCAATGTCGTCGCAGGTCTTGAAAACAAGGGTCGAAAGCCAGGTGTCCCGGATGAACGGCCAGACGTTCTCGACCGGGTTCACCTCTGCTGCCCTTGGCGGCCGTGGGACGAGGGTGATGTTGTCGGGGACAGCCCATTTGGGTGAGGGCTGCCCTCCCGCCCGATCAAGGATCAGGAGGGCGTGTGCCCCGGCCTCGCCCTGTTGACCGATGAGCTTGAGAGGCTCAGCCATGGGGCGAGTGTCGCACCAGGGCATGACCCGCCCGGCGCCCTTGGCCGGGCAGAGGGCGCCGAAGAGACAGGCCCCTTCGGTCCGCTGATCGTGCGGCGCGCGGGGCCGCGTCCCCCGCCGCGCCCGGCGTCGCGTGCGTTTGTTCTTCTGACCCATCCGGGCGTCGTCCTGAACCCGGAGCTCTATCGGCTTGCCGCCCCATTGGCTGCGGATGTGGTCGTCGACGTCGCAGACGTTTTGTTGAACGCCTCGCTGGCCTCGTCGTGCTGTGCGTCGTTGCGGGCGGGCGGAGAGCTTGGCGAACCCCAGGGCGAACCCCATGGCGCGAAGGTTCCGTCCCGGCGTCTGACGACTGACCGGGACGCCCGGTTCCTCCTGCGCCCCCTGCGCCAGATCGACCCGCCGCCAGCGCCCGATGCCGTCCATATCGGGCTTTGGCCCCGCCTCAACAGTCGCTGCCAGCGCCGTGCGGTGTTCGTCTGTCAGGATCGGCGTCTTTGCGGGCGCCTTGCGGGTCACCAGGGCCTCCGCGCCGCCGGCCTTGAAGCGCAACACCCCGTCCCGGATCACCGTCAAGGCAAGAAGCTGCCGCGTCTGATCCGCCTCTTCGCTCTTGCGCGCTGTGCGAGGCAGGTCATCGCCCAGAAAGTCCGCTCTCGATTGACCAGCTGCTGCCATGGAAAACCTCCCTTGTTTTCCATGCTGAAGCAGGCCGAACATCGATTGGGACCCCCCTCGGAGAGCCTGAGCCCAGTCAGCCGCAGTATAAGATGCGTGTACTCTTCGGGGGCATTGTCCTCCCAGGGCCAAGCTCCTGCGATGCTAGGCCAAATCATTTGATAGGCTCGAAAATTGCAGCCACCGCGCCCAACCCAAATAATCTGCATAATTTGTTTACATCACAGGCCTGAACATCACGTGAAAACCTTCCAGGAAGTCGGCATACAGTTTGTCTACTTCGAAGGTCTCACCCTCATGCCGATTGTACTCGTTAATGAGCCACATCGCTGTTTCCCGTTGGAGATCGGTCACAATGAGTTCCGGTTGGTTGGACGTCTTCTCAATGCCGATTGAATACGTGAAGCAAGGGCCCTCTTCGTCCTCCATAACGTGAAGAATGCGACACCCAAATTCTTCGATGTCCGACAATTCTCTGGCTTCGTCAGGGTCTATTGCCATTGGATCGAACCCGGCAATTCTATCGGAATGAACCTTGGCATCAGTCCGCCATCTCCAGCCGCATGATCGTCAGGGCCGCGGCCTGGGCGCGGGGGACGATTGTGTTGAGTTCAAGATACTCGTCCGGGCTGTGAACGAGGCCGCCGCAGGGGCCGACACCGCAGATGGTGGGGGCGCCCATGGCGGCAGCGAAGCCGGAGTCGGCGCAGCCGCCTGAGAATTCGCCTTTGACTGCAAGCCCCGCTTCACTTGCATTTGCCACGTACTGATCGAATAGAGATTTGCCCGCCGGGGATTGTTTCATGGGCCGGAACTCACCCAGGATCTCGATACTGGCGCCCGCGCCCTCCACACTGCAGTTCTCTGCAATGGTCGTGATTTTGCCGACGATCTCATCGCGGTCATCCGGCTCCACGTATCGTAGGTCAATATCGCAGGTGGCTGACGGGGCCACCGTGTTCACCGACTGGCCACCGGATATCAGCCCCACGTTCAGGGTCTGGCCTTTGTCAAAATCGGTGAGCAAATGCCAAGCCTGGATCTTGCGGGCCAGCTCTTCAATCGCGCTGACACCATCCTGAAAGTTCGCGCCGGAATGGGCCGCCTTTCCCTCGACCGTGCAGCGGAAGAACACACCGCCCTTGCGGCCCGTCACGATGTTTCCCGTGGGGCGGCCGGGTTCTGAATTGAGCACCGCGCAGGCATTGCGGGCTTCCGCCTCGATATGAGGCCGGGAGGTGGGTGAGCCGATTTCTTCATCGCCCGTGAACAGACCAACCAATGGGGCAGGGGCACCTCCGAATTTGGAAAATGCCGCCAGCAGAAACGCGTTCATGACCAGACCGGCCTTCATGTCGGCAACCCCCGGTCCATAAGCGATGCCTTCCTTGATGGTGAAGGGCCGCCGTTCGGGTTCGCCCTTTGGGAAGACCGTGTCGCGGTGGCCCATGAGAAGGATGTGCCGGTTACCCGACTGGTCTGAACCGGATACGGTCGCCCGAATGGCATCGCCGTGTGTTTCGATGGGAATAGTCTCAACCGGAATGCCTTCACCCTCAAGAAACTCCTTGATCACATCGCCAGCGGCATCGACACCTGCCTTGTCGTAGCTGCCTCCATCTGTGTTCACGAGTTTTTCCAAAAGGGCGACCATGTGGCTCTCGCGCTCCGCCAGCCAACTTGTAATCTGATCGCTCATGACAGTTTCTCCAAGTCGGGTTTTGGCCGTGCCGTAACAGGATCGTTTCTCAAAACCTGCTCCAGACTGTGTGCGATCTGCAGAACCTTTGCATCCGACCCTTTCGGGTCCACCACCTGAATACCAAAGGGCAAGCCTTGATCATCCAGTCCGCAAGGGATGACGCAAGCTGCCGGCAGGGCCATGCTGAGGGCGTAGGTCAGGGAGAGCCAGCGCATGTAGGTGGGCATGGGCTCTCCATCGATCTCGCCCACCGAGAGCTGGTCATGCGGAAACGGTGAAACGGATGCGGCCGGGCAGATCAGCACATCGGCGTCGCGGAAAAAGTCGATGAAGGCATCATAGATCTTTGTCTGCACATTGTGGGCCCAGGAAACATCCGGCAGAGAATAGGCCATGCCCCGTTCCGTATTGTCGATCACGTTGGGTCCCAGCAGATCACGATGGTTCTCAAGACGCTCCTGGTGCGCCCCGACAAAATTGACGCCGCGGATAATCTCAAAACACTCATGCACGTTATCCATCATCGGATCGCGCTCAAAGCTGTCGCGGAAAGAAGAGGAAATGGACGGCAGGCGTGCGGCAAAAGTTTCCCGGATGTTTTTCGCGACAGGCGAACATCCAAGATCAACCGACCAGGCCATGCGCATCCGGTCCAGATCCACTGTCTCCAGTTTTTCGGGGATTGCGTCGGCATCTGCGCTGGAGAACGGGTCGTGCCTGTTGCGGCCGATTTGCGCGCGCAAAAGGAGATGTGTGTCGGCCACCGTCCGGCCCATGGGGCCAACAACCGAGAAGGGGTTGAGACTGACCGGGCGCCCGGTGGCAGGCACAAGGCCAGGCGAGGGACGGAACCCGGCCACGCCGCAGAAACTGGCAGGCGTGCGCAGGCTGCCGCCATAATCGGAGCCCGTTGCCAGAGGCATCATGCCCGCCGCAAGTGCCACGCCGGCGCCGCCGGAAGATCCTCCGCACGTTTTGGTCGGGTCGAACGGATTGCCCGTGGCGCCATAGACCTTGTTTTTGGTGTTGGCCCCGGCGCCGAACTCCGGCGTATTTGTCTTGCAGAAAATATTCGCCCCCGTGGCGCGCACGCTGGCGACCATGCTGTCGTCGGCATCTGGAACATGATGCTCGTAAATCAGAGAACCAAATGTGGTGCGCATATCCTTGACCGGATTCAGGTCCTTGATGCCAACGGGAAGGCCATGGAGCAGACCCACTTCCTCGCCGACCATCACAGCCGCCTCATCAAACCTGGCCTGCTCACGCGCCTTTTCCGCATCCATCGCCACGACCGCGTTCAGGGCGCCGTCGACCTTTTCGATGCGGGCAAGACAACTGTCGAGCAGTTCCACCGGAGAGAGCTGGCGTTCCCCAATGCGCCGCCGGGCTTCGACGGCTGTCAGATCGCACGCCTCGCTCATGACACTGCGTCCTTTGGCGTGTTGCCGGAACCGATGTCCCAATAGAGTCCCGTCATGATGGGCAGCGCCGTGCGTGTCACCGACATGAGGATGTGCTCGTCCGGCGCGTGTTGCGAACAGGCTGCATAGGAATGGGGGATCCACAGTGCCGGCAGGTCAAGCAGATCAGTGAAAAGATCATTGCAAATGGAGCCGCCCATGCTTGGGATCACGGCCGGGGCTTCACCGAGGGTGCGTTCCATGGACTCGCGCACGAAGCTGACCCAGGGATGGTCCGGCTCCGTCCGGGAGGCAGAAAATCCAGCGGCGTTTTCAGGAGGCGGCTTCCCGACCTCGACCATCTCAAATCCATTTTCATCCAAATGTTTGCGCAGGGCGGACAAGATGTTTTCCGCATCCGTGCCGGCGAAATAGCGCAGTTGGCAGTGCGCCTTGGCCCAGGGAGATATTGCGTTCACCGGGCTTTCGGGGTTGCCGGATTTCATAGCCAGCACGGCAAAACTGTTCCAACTATAGACCTTCTCCGCTGGCGTCATGCCAGGCTCGCCCCAGTCCGGGTCGATCTCGGGCGCGCCGGGACCGCCTTCGATCACCAGACCCTTCACCGCATCCTTGACAGATTGTGGCGTGGGTGGTGGGAGCCAATCCTTGATCCTGATCTGGCCGGTGGGGCCGACAATGCTGGCGATCGCGTGGGCCAGAATCGTTGCCGGGTCAGCGATCAATCCACCCCAATTGCCGGAATGGTGTCCGCCTTCACGCAAGTCCACGATGAGATCAAAGTTCTCAGCTCCACGGGCACCGAGGGTCAGGGTGGGTTTGTCCGGACTCATGCGCGGTCCGTCTGAACCGATAAACACATCGGCTTCGAAGTCTTTCCTGTTCTGTTCCAGAACCTCCCGCAAACCCAGGGAGCCGTTCTCTTCACCCATCTCGATGAGAAATTTGGCGTTATAGCCAAGCGCGCCGCGCTCCTCGAGCACACAGCGTGTGGCTGCCATGTTAATGGTATGCTGGCCCTTATTGTCGGCCGTGCCTCGGCCGTAGAGCCGGTCACCGTCGCGAGCCGTCGCCCAGGCGCCTTCACCCTTGGTCCATTGGTCTTCCAGACCGTGGATCACATCGCCGTGGCCGTACCCGAGGATGGTCGGCAGGTTCTTGTCTTCAATTAGCTCGGCGAGCAGGAAAGGACCACCGGAGCCGCGCGGATTATCATATTTCTTGCAGGTGAACCCCATGGCCTCAAAGGCGGGAATGATATCTTCATCGAGATAGCGGTGCAGTTCCGGCGTGCTGTCGGGTTTTTGACTTTCGGTGCGGTAGGTCACCCTTGCCGACAGCTCTTTTTCGAATGTTCCATTGTCGAAATAATCCAAGGATCGGGTGATGGCCGCGTCCCGGTCGCCGTCATTTCTCATGAGGCCATTTTCCCTTCGGTTTCATCATAGAGGTGGCATTCCACGTGCCCGTCCGGCTGTTTGATTGGCACCGGCACAGCGCTGGAGCAGTGCGGCATGGCCTTGATGCAACGCGGATGGAATGTGCAGCCTGTCGGCATATCGAGCGGGTTCGGGTAGGCCGCGCCAAGATGGGTGTCCGGCACACCAAGACTTGGATCAGGGGTCAAAACCGATTCAAGCAATGCCGTCGTATAGGGGTGTTTCGGATTGCTGAAGACGCTTTCGGCATCGCCTTGTTCGACGATGCGTCCCAGATACATCACGGCCAAACGCGTTGCCATGTGTTCCACAACAGCCAGGTTGTGACTAATGATCAGATAGGTCAGCCCAAGCTCGGCACGAAGATCCTGCAACAGGTTCAGAATCTGTGATTGCACGGACACATCCAGCGCAGAGGTCGGTTCATCGGAGATCACCACGCGCGGACGGTTGATGAGTGCCCGGGCAATGGCAACACGTTGCCGCTGACCGCCGGAAAGCTGGCTTGGATAGTTGTTGAAGACGCGCTGCGGCAGACCCACCAGCTCCATCATCTCCCCGGCGCGTTTCTGCCAGGTCTCCGGGTTCGGATCGCCCTGAACTTTCAACGGCAACATTATTATGCTGCCAATGGACTTGCGTGGATTGAGCGAGGAATAGGGATCCTGGAAGATCGGTTGAACGGTTTTGGCAATCGTCAACCGGTCCATAGTTTCCACAGTCTGCCCATCGATCTTGAGGCTGCCGGACGATGGCGGCAGCAAGCCCAGTAACATTCTTGCCAGGGTGGTCTTGCCGCAACCGGATTCGCCTACCAGCGCCAGCACTTCGCCTCGTTCCAGGGTGAGGTTGACGCCGTTCACCGCATGAAGCGGGCGTTTGGGTTTCATAAACCCGGACGACACCATGAACGTGCGGCGCACATCGGTCGCTTCAAGGACGCGATCGGTCATGCGGCACCTCTGTAGGAAACAGGTGCGGTTTCATCTGTGGAAAGCAGGCAGCGGAATTCGTGACCCTCTCCTGAGCCCTCGCGCATCTGAACCTGCGTAGTGCTGCAAGCACCTGCTGCCAACGGACATCGGGAGGTGAAATGACACCCCTGCATCTCGCCAACCAGCGAGGGCACGATACCTGGAATCGCGCCCAGAGGCTCGCCGCGCTGAGTCTTTCCTGGAATTGGAATACAATCGAGCAGGCCGCGTGTGTAGGGGTGGGCAGGAGTGTTGAAAACCTGTTCAGCCGTGCCGTTTTCCACGATCTGCCCGGCATACATCACCGCGACCCGATCAGCGATGCGGGCGACCACGCCAAGGTCATGGGTGATCAAAATGAGGCCCATATCGAATTCGTCCTGCAGTTCGGCGAGCAGGTGAAGAATTTGGGCCTGAATGGTCACATCAAGCGCTGTAGTGGGTTCGTCGGCAATGATCAGGTCAGGACCACACATCAGCGCCATGGCGATCATCACGCGCTGGCGCAGGCCACCTGAAAGTTGGTGCGGATATTGGCCAAGTCGGCTGGCGGCCGCAGTGATACCCACTTTCTCCAGCAGGTAAACGGCACGCTCGCGTGCTTCAGCGTCGGAGACGGCCTTGTGCCGCTTCATGGCCTCGGTAAGTTGATTGCCAATAGTGTAGGCAGGATTGAGCGATGTCATTGGCTCCTGGAAGATCATGCTCAGGCGATTGCCGCGCACATCAGACATCTCTCGTTCGCTCGCTGCCTTCAGATCATCGCCTGCAAGGGAAATCTTGTCTGCGACCCGCTTGGCCTTCGATGGCAGCAGATCCATGATCGCGAGCGATGTCAGCGACTTTCCGCAACCGGATTCGCCGACAATACACAGGGTCTCCCCGCGATCCACATGCAAGGAAATGCCCTGCACCGGGTGGAGCATTCCGGATGGAACCGGAATGGACACTGCGAGTTTGTCGACTTCAAGAATACGGTCACTCATGCACTATCGCGCCTCAATTCCGGTTTTCAGGAGCCGTGACATCGCGGATGCCATCGCCAAGCAGATTGATGGCGAGCACGAGCGCAAAGAGCCCTGCGCCAGGTATCACGATGAGCCAGGCATCGAAGAACATCATGCCTTTGCCTTCCGCAACCATCAGGCCCCAGCTGGGTTCAGGCGGCTGCACGCCAAGGCCCAAGAACGAAAGCGCGGCCTCCAGCAGGATTGCGTGGGCCATTTCGATGGTGGCAATCACGATAAGCGAATTGGCGATGTTGGGCATGATCTCGGTGAAGAGGATACGCGGAGTCGAACAGCCCAGCGCTTGCGCAGAAGTCACAAAATCCAGATTTCGTACTTGCATGGTCGCGCTGCGCATCACGACAGCAAAACGGTCCCAGATTAAAAGTCCAAGCACCCAAATCACCATGGTCAGCGATGAGCCCACAAGGCTCACCACAGCCAGCGCGACAAGCACGACAGGCATGGACAGCCGCGTGGTGATGATAAAGTTTACCACCATATCGACCCGGCCCCCGAAATAACCCGCCAGGACACCCAGCGTTGTGCCAATAACGCCGGAAATCAACATCGCAGCAAAGCCAATCAGAAGCGAGATACGGGCCCCGTAAAACAGGCGGGACATGTAATCGCGGCCTAGCAAATCTGTCCCCAGTGGATGTTCCCAGGTTGCCTTTGTACTTTCATGCCAGATCGGCGGGATCAGCTTGCGGGCCAAGTCCTGATCGTACGGATCAGCAGGCGAAATCAGTGGCGCGAATATGGCCATGAAAAAAATAATTCCGAGGACCGTCGCGCCGATCATGAAACCAGCATGCCCAAAGATACGTCCGCGCATCAGGGCGCCGGGGGTGGGGTCCATAACCTCTTCTGCGGAGGGAGCCTGGCGGCCTGCAGTTACATCTGTCATGTCAGGACACCCTTATCCGTGGATCGAGGAATGCGTTCAGCATGTCGGCGAAGAAGGTCAGGAAAATGTAGAACACGCTCAGCACCAGAACGATGGCCTGCATCATCGGCAAATCGGCCCGCTGGATGGATACCCAGGCCAGGGAGCCGAGGCCGTTGATGGCAAAGATCGCCTCAATAACGATGGAACCGCCGAGCATGAAGCCAAACTGCACGGCAGCCAGCGACACAACAGGAATGATGGCGTTGCGCAATGCGTGCTTGAACAGGACCGTCATGGGGCGAAGCCCCTTGGCTCGCGCGGTGCGTATATAGTCTGATGTCAGCACCTCCAGCATTCCGGCCCGCGTCAGCCGCATCACAGCCGGGGTCACGTAATAGCCAAGGGCGATTGATGGCATGATGAAGTTGAGCCAGCTTGCCGTTCCGGTTATAGGAAGCAATTGCCAATTGATGGAAAACCAAAGAATCATGGTCAAGGCGAACCAGAAGCTCGGCATGGCCTGACCGATCACAGCGATGGTCAGGGCGAACCGGTCGATCAGGCTGTTCGGCCGGATTGCGGCAAGAACGCCGAGCGGGATCGACAAAATCAGGGCAAATCCCAAAGCGCAGGCCCCCAGCAGCATGGTTGTAGGCAATCGCTCAAAAATGACCGTTGCCACATCCGATTTCAAATAGTTGGAGTGGCCCAGGTTGCCCTGCAGGGCATTCAGCAACCAGTCGCCATATTGCACGACGATAGGCCGGTCGAACCCATAGACCCGGCGGACGTTTTCAATGTCTTCCTGGGTCGACCCTTCCCCGGCCAGCGCGATGGCCGGATCGCCGGAGAGGTATATCATCGAAAAGGTAAGAACCGAAACCGTCAGTGCCACCAGAATGGCAATGCCGAACCGTTTCACTGCATAAATCAGCATGGACTTTTCATAACCTCATCCAGAGGAGGGACGGACGCCAGTGCCAAGTCCCCGTCTCGAAGGATGCCCGCATCTTCAAACTTTGCGGCCACGCTTCGAGACGGCGCTTTGCGCCTCCTCAGCATGAGCAGCTGAGGAGGCGTATTGACCTTAGACAGGTTCCAAGAACCTACTTCCACTTCGCAGTGTAGAAGCGCGGGATCTCGTCGGGCGTTGCCTTGAAATCGAGGTCCTTGGAGTAGGCGTAATATTTTGCGTAGGTGAACATGGGCAGCCAATAGACCTCACCGGAAATCCGGGAGAAGGCTTCCTTGTACTTCGCCTTGCGCACTTCAGGATCGATGTTGTTGTCGGCGACATCCAGCATGGCCTTGGTGGCATCGTCTTTCGCCGGATCATCTGGGCCGTGCTTGAAGAAGTGGCTGACGATCGCCGACACGTCCGGGATCGAATAGGACCCCCAGGTCATGTGGTTGATCGGGGTTTCACCTTTGCGCACGATGTCACGCAAGGCACGGTATTGCAACCAGTTCAACTTTGCCTTGACACCGACCTTTGCCAGATCGCCGATCACAGCTTCGGTGAATTCTCTTTGACGATAACCATAGATGTCGAATTCGAAACCATTGGGATAACCGGCTTCTGCCAACAGGGCTTTCGCCTTGGCCGGATCATAATCGTACCTGGGCACATCCTGGGTGCAGCCGAACTGGTCGGGATGGCAAGCCGAGTGGATGACCTCTGAGGCCGGGCCCACAAGGTTTTCGGCAATGGCTTTGCGGTTGATCGCATGAGCCACGGCCTGACGCACCTTCTTTTTGGTGAAGACATCGGTTCCGGAGTCCCCGTCCACATCAAAGGCCATGTAGGAAATACGGAAGGTCTTGGCGTTTTCGATGGTCACAGCCGGGTTGCCGCCCATGCGCTCAGCCTGATCTTTCGGCACATCCCAGATCCAGTCCAGGCCGCCAGTCAACAGCTCTGCAATCTGCGTGTTGCGTTCAGCGATGGTGCGAAAGCGCATCTTGCCGATTTGCGGAGCGCCCTTCGGGCTGCCCGACATGTAATTCGGGTTCCTCGCCATAAGCACAAATTCACCGGCCTTGTGATCAGTTGCCATATAAGGCCCGGTTCCGACCATCTTGACCGCACCGAAGTCCTTCTTGCCATCAGCCTTTGTCGGTGCGCTGTCATAATGGCCTGACGGCATAATGAAGACAGCGTTCGAAAGGTAAGCCAAAGCCGGCGGGAAAGGCTTGTGCAGGTTAATGCGCACCTTGTGGTCGCCAAGCTTCTCAGCGTTCTTGATCCAGCTCACATTGCGGTATGTGAGCACGCCATTGTCCTTGTTGGACACATGATTGAGCGTATAGACCACATCGTCTGCATCAAAGGCAGAGCCGTCCTGGAACTTCACATCGTCCCGCAAGTCCAGATCCAGCGTGGTGTCGTTGGCCCAGTTCCAGCTCTTGGCCAGCAGCGGCTTGAATTCACCAGTGTCGATATCGCGGAAGACCAGACCGTCCCAGCCCATGTGACCCATAACCACGAGCTCACGTGTGTTGTTGTAGTAAGGATCAATCACCGCAATTTCGCGGGTCGTTGCCCAATTCAGGGTGTCATCCGCTTTACCAGCCATGGCGTCAGCTGCGCCGAAGGCAAGCATGGCGCCAACCGCGGCGCTCATCATGAGGTTTGAGAATTTCATTTGGGCTATTTCCTCCACTGTTATTTTTTGCGCTCGTTGAGAGCCGATCGAAGCGCTTCCTGTCCACCGTACCAACCGCAGAAATGCGGAATTTCAATTGTATTATTTTTAATACATGATGTTATTAAGTAATAGACTAGCGATCAAGGTCAGGTCAGGTCAAGCCGATAAGTCATGAATATGGCGAAGCCCGAATCTGCCCAGAGCGAATCCGGCACACTTTACGTGAGCTCGGTTGAGAAGGGTCTTGAGGTGCCGGATGCCATCCGGCGCGGGCAATCCGGGCTGGGCCCACGCGATTTGAGCTTGTCGGAAATCTCCAGACTTGCGGGCATGGAATGGATAAGAGCGCAACCCAGCGCTTCACGAACACGCTTGTGCGTCTGGGGTATCTGAACAAGGATCCCACGACCCGCCGCTACCGGCCCGCTGTCCGCCTGCCGCATGAGAAAGCGCGCTTTGAAGTTACCATTCCGGGACGGCGCGTTCCCGCCTTTTGCACGGCTGGCGGGTGCGTAATCATCCTTAGCCGCATGCCGGCAGACAGCTGTGAGCAAATTCTCTCCGACTCCGATCTCAGACCAATAACGCCGCACACGATTTGTGAAATTGATGCCGTGCGCGCCCGCATAGAAACCGTGCGACAGAACATCCATGATGTGGGTGTCAGCCAGTCTGTGGTCGGTGAGATCAGTACGGCGGCGCCGGTCTTCAACAACGAGGGCAAGGTGGTGGCTGCCGTGCAAATCCCGGTTTACAAACCGGAATGGACAGTTGATGAAGTCCGCAAGAAAATTGTGCTCCTGGCGATGGAAACCGCCACGGCCATTTCCGGGTCCATGTAGGGGACGGCGGGAGAATGAGTACAAATGAGACACCCCGCCGCAATGATCCCTTGGCCGGTGTGCTCTGGATGATCCTGTCGTGCGCTCTGATCGCCGGCGTTGCCGCGCTTGGGCGTTATGTGACCACAAACGGTGTGCCGCCCATGCAGGTGGTTTTTCTCAGGGTCATTTTCGCTCTGATCACAATGCTGCCTTTGTTGCTGTGGCGTGGAACAGAACTCATCAGGACAGACAAGTGGGGACTTTATACGGTCCGCGTCCTCATCGGGCTCACCGCCATGTCCACCTGGTTCATTGGCCTGTCCATGGTTCCGGTCGGCGAGGTAACGGCCATAAGCTTCCTGGTGCCGCTCTTTGCAACAATCTTTGCCGCGTTGCTGCTCGGAGAGGTGGTGCGCATCCGGCGCTGGATGGCGACACTGATAGGGTTTGGTGGCGCGTTGGTCATCTTGAGGCCGGGCATCGTCGATGTGTCTCTCGGCGTCTGGATCATCATTTTTTCGGCAATCGTCATGGGCCTCTCGACCACCTTCATCAAGCGGCTGACCAACAGCGATGATCCGGACAAGGTTGTGTTCATCACCACCGTAATGATGACCCCGCTAACTCTCCTTCCGGCACTCCATGTCTGGGAATGGCCCCGACCCGACCTCTGGCCGTTCCTCGCCCTGTTCGGGCCCGTTGCCGTGATCGGCCATGTGACCATGGCCCGTGCCTTTGTGGCAACGGAAGCCTCGATTGTTATGGGTGTTGATTTTGCCCGGCTGCCGTTTGCGGTGCTTTATGGTTATCTCGCTTTTGGGGAAATTATTGACGGCTGGACCTGGGTCGGCGGCGGCATCATCTTCGCCTCAAATGTCTATATCGTCCGCAGAGAGGCAAGATTGAAGGTGGACCCCACGGTTCCAAAGACACCCCGCACCCCAGGCATGTGAGCCCGGCCTACCAGGCTCGAGGAATTTTTTTTCCAATGGCACCGCCAACGACTTCAGCATCCGTCCAACACACACATAGAAGCTAGCCGTCAGCGTCAGTTCGATCGTTTCGGACTCAGAATAATGCTCGCAAACGGCGGCAATACACGCCTCTGACGCGGCAGGGCCACGGGTGATTTCGTCGGCCAATTGAAGGGCGACTCTCTCTGCTTCAGAAATACTGTCTGCAAATTCACCATCGAAGATAGCGTCAATCTCGGCCTGGGTCACGCCTGCCTGCAGGGCGAGCGGTACATGATGTGCCCATTCGTAAGCTGTTTCCGAGATGCGTGCGCCGTGCAGGATCATCAACTCACGGGTACGACGCGGTGTTTTCGCGTCCATGCGCAGGGGCCAGGCCACATTTAACCAGGCCTTGAACATCTCGGGCGAGTGTCCGAGCATGCGATAGAGATTCGGCACATGCGGCCATCTCGTAAGCACTTCATCGAACATTTCTTTTACTTCCGGATTATCCGGTGTTTCAGGAAGAAGAGAAATTCGTGTCATTTGATTGCGAAACCCCGGTTAGAGCGGGAGTTGCCGCCCGATGTTTTTCGTCTTTGCTTTTTCCAGCATTGCCGCGCCAAGTGCAATGTCGGACAGGGAAAGGCCGCGGTGCCAGAAGAGGATCGTTTCCTCATCAGACTCCCGGCCAGGCTTCAATCCGGCAGCGATTTGGCCTATTTCAGCATGCAGTGTCTCGGCCGTCAGTTTGCCATCATCCACATGATGGCGAAGACATCCGAACGGGCCTGCCGAGGCCTGGCCCCAGTCATCCATGACGATCTTGTCCATGATGTCGGTGATGTCATATTCGACCGTGCTAATCGTACCATAGGGAACGACCAATGCCCCTGGCTTGATCCATTCGGTCTTGAAGAGCGGCTCCGGTTCGATCAAGCGGCTGGCTTCCACCATGATGTCCGCGCCGGCAAGGCAATCCTTCCAGTTGTCGGTGACGATGATCTCCTTTTCAAGATCGTTGCTGAGCCGTTCTCCGAAAGAATCCCGGCTCTCAGGCCGGCGCGAATGGACCCGGATTTCATCGAAATCAAAAATATGATTGAGCAATCGCACATTCCAGTAGGAGGACCCGCGGGCGCCAATATTGCCCATAACTTTCGAATCCTTGCGGGCAAGGTACTTCCCGCCAAGCGCCGTCAGCGCGCCTGTGCGCATGTCGGTGATCATGGTGCCATCCAGGATGGCCTTCGGCATTCCGGTTGCCGGGTCGAACAACAGCACGAAGGCCATTTCCGAAGGCAGGCCCAGCTTGTAATTGTTCACATAGTCGCCGACGATCTTCACACCGGCATATTGGCCAATCGCCCCGCGCAACACATTGAAGTGCCCGCTCACATCCTTGGGGCGCAAGTGCATGCGCGGCTTGATCACCGTCTTGCCCTGACCCTGCTTGATGATCTGCGCATTGATCGCGTCGAGAATCTCCTGATCGGAAAATTCCAGCTCGTCAATGTCGGCTCCGGAGAGATATGTAAACTCTACGTCTGGGTGCATCGCGTCTACTCCGCAGCAACTGGGGTGGGTTCAGATGTTTTACCGTCACGCACGCGCTGGCGCGTGCCAGCCGTCTGGCTGGCGTTGAAGTCAGGGTCCATTTCATCTGCAAGCGCCTTGAGCCGCAAACGGCTGGTTTCAGGATAAACCGACCCCTCGGCCTTCAGCCCCTGGAATCTGGCCCAGACGGCATATTTCTTTTTCATCTGATGGGGTTGGTAGTTGGTCATGTCATCGGGGCCAAGATCATTCCCGATGACGCCCAGTGCGCCGTCTTTGATCGCGGCTTCCAGGAGCTCCTGTCCGGCAACCGTGCGCGCGATCATGGCATTAGCGCCTTTGTCCTGATCTTCGGTTTTCGGATCAGGTGTACCGCCGGGCCAGGTATCGGACACGGCAATGTCCGCACTCTCACCAATGCCGTCCGGGCAGACCTTGCAGCGGAAGGGCAAGGACCAGCCACTTTCATCCTCGCCCCAGAAATCCGTATATCTCAATTCCTTGACCACACCTTGTCTGGTCTCAAACCGCGTGGGCCCAGGGCAGCCCCGGCCGCGGTAACGGAACTTGGTGACATCTTCTGGGCTCACGCCAGCCTCGGTCAGAAAATTGTTCATGGCCGGCGGCGGCATATATCCGCCGCAGACGAGTGTGAGCCAGTATTTCACCAGCTGACCAACCCGCTCATCGTGGCGGGCATAGTTCCTCAACGCACCGATATCGCAGGGCTTGCCGATAAAGGCGAAGGGTTGCCCGCGATCAAGCACTTCCTTGATGTCGATAAGCGTCGCCGTTGGTCCATAGCGCGAGCCGGCAGCGTCCCAAACGTCCGCCTTTGTGAAACTGAGCGTGCTTTCACCAAATGTGGGCTCGGTGGCGGAGGATTTGGTGTGGAAAATGAAATCGACACGGCCTGTCTCCAAAAGATAGTTGCCGATCGCAGTCAGCACGCCGCCGGTGGAGCCCTCAAACCGTACCTCCGGGTCGCCCGCGTGGGCCAGAACGATGCGGCGATGGGCGCCCCACACGTGATCGATCTGCGTATTGGCTGCAATCTGCTCTTCTGGCATGCCGTCAACGCGAGTGCCGGGGCAAACATCATAGACCTTGTCGACAGCTTCATGATCGAGCGCAGCGGAAGCAACCGGACGAATGTGCCCGGAGGTGACCTTTACAGCCTGCACCTTGTCCGGCCCGGCGATTGCCTGACACAGACCACAACCAATGCACAATCCATCTTCAACAATCTTGTTAAGCCACTCCTGGGGGGTCGGTGTACTGGCACTCATCATGATCTGGCATTCCTGGGCGTGAGGTCGATCGCTCAAGTCTACTTCGCACCCATGGCATCACGCCAGAGGGACTGAATCTTTTGGACACCATGTTCACTCATCAATGAGCCGTCCGGATCAACCATGAGCGGCCCGGTATCATAACTCCGGCTGGCGAGGCCCTGCTGCAGAGATTCAACAATCGAAATGTCCTCGGCGAACGTCGTCCGGGCATGATGATCAATCGCCTCGCGCTGCCAGTCTTCCAGCTCGCTCGACAATAAATACCAGTCTACATGCACACGAGTTTCCGTTTCGCTGATGGAGATCCATTTCCAGGTTTGTGCCATGTCTCCGGGATAGGTCTGGAAGGCAAAATTGGGCCAAAGCCACCAGGCGCCGAACTCGCCGACATGTTTGCCCTCACCTTGATATTCATAGGCGCGGTCTGCACCTTTACGCGCCTTGCTCAGATGCTTTTGCCAAAGACCTCGGACGCTCACCCGATATGACGCGGGATCAACGACCCCATTGACGAAATCCTTGTGCACCAGCGTGCAGTGATAGCATTCGGAATAATTTTCGACGGCCACTTTCCAATTCGCCTTGAAATCTGCGCTGGTGCGATGCGCGAAGGTCATGGACGGCAATTGCGGTGCATATTCCTGCAGTTCCTCACACAAACCCGGCACCTGGTCTCGCAGAGTTGCTGCATTCGGATCAAGATTGACGAATATCAGCCCGTGCAGTTCTTCAACGCGGGACTGATTCAACTGATAATTTTCCATATCAAATCCGGCGACATGTTGCGAATTTGGGGCACGGACGAGCTGGCCGGAAGTGTCATATGCCCAGGCGTGATAGGGGCATGAGAGGCGCTGCTTGCAGCCATCTTCAGAAACCAGCCGGCTGCTGGCCCGGTGGGCGCAAACATTGAAGAAGGCCCGCAGCAAGCCATCTTCACCACGCATGACGATGAGGCTTTCCCCGATAATATCGCAGACGAAATAATCGCCAGAGTTTCTGACTTTTTCGATATGCCTGCATATTGCCAAGTGGAGCCGAATATCTGCTCCTGTTCGGATTCAAATGTCATGTGATCGAGATAAACTTCAGATGGCAGCGTTTCAATCAACCCCATTGCCCTCTCCTTTCCCGTAAAAGAGCGTCGTCATATCACCCAAGCCGCTTTCATCCCTTCCAGCACCGCTTCTTCGGCCGTCCGCGGCGGCCAGGGCATCACCAACCACATGGACTTCACCGCCCCAGCCCGTCACTTCAGTTTCCAATGCCGTTTCCGACATGTGACCCATGGATCGCACCACAGTGTCAATACTATCGATCACAACGGGCTTTCCTGTCACCGTGTGCTGGAAGCAGGCCGTATCCGTGTCGGCGCCAAACAGCCTCACGTGGGTCATAACCGGTTCGGTGATGAATCGAAGCCGGTTCTCAAAACTTCCCCCATAGGCGTCGATTCGAATGTTGGTTTCCGGATTCAGGAATTGTGCGTGCAAATATCCCATATTGGCGAGAATTTCCGACCCTGCCAATCCGGCTGTCTGAAATCGTTTTGCCGCGTCGCCATGGCCTTTGACGATCTCTCTGATCACATCAGTTCCAAGTGCTCTGGGCATGACCTTGTGACGCTCATTCGGCAGGGCAGACGGCGCATAGGCTACCGACCGGCTGCCATCGGGCTGAAAGAACATTTCACGGCCTGGATGAAAGAGCTGCCCCAGCACAGGGCAACCGTGTTTGGCGCACGTCTCGGCAATTCTGGCATATCCAGCAATGCAACGGTCAGTCGATGTATCCAGAACATTGCTGCCACGCACTCCGGTCTCGTGGACCGCCGCGCTTTCCATAACGATCATGCCCACACCGCCACGGGCCCGTGCTTCGTGATAGGCAACCATTTGATCGGTCGGCACGCCCTGCTCGACCATCATGGTCATGTGGCCTGTAACGAACATGCGGTTCTTGACGCGCCGTGACCCCAGCCGGATGGGCGAGAACAGATTGGGGAAGCTGCCGCCGGACACTGCTGCTAGCCCGTAATCGTCACAGCTTTTGTCTCACAATAATTCGCCAATGCCGCGAGGCCTTTTTCGCGGCCAATACCGCTCTGCTTGAACCCTCCAAAAGGAACGGTGTCGCCGGCGCCATGGTAGCCGTTGATAAAGACCTGCCCGGCCTCGACGGCTCGGGCGTATTTCATAGCGGCAGAGATGTTCTGGGTGTGGATGCCAGCCGCGAGACCATAGGCAGTGCCATTTGCGATCTCGATCGCCTCGTCCACGGAGTCGACGCTGATTACCGAAAGAACAGGACCGAATACTTCTTCCTGAGCCAGTTCGTCGTCCGTTGAAACGTTGGCCGCGATCGTCGGCTCGAAGAAGAAACCACCCTCACAGCCCTCAACGTTGGCGGGCTCGCCGCCAATCCGGAATTCAATGCCGCGTTCCCGGGCCCGCTGCGTATAACCGGTGACCGTTTGCATTTGCCGGTTGGAGATCAATGGCCCCATATCCGGATTATCCAGCCCGTGGCCAAGTTTCATCCTGGCGGCACCCTCCACCAGGCGTTCGGTCATTTCTTCACAAACCGGCTTTTCGACTAAAAGCCGCGTGCCTGCCGAACAGATTTGCCCTGCGTTGCGGTAAACGCCTGCCAGAGCATCCGGCACGACCTTATCGAGATCTGCATCGCCAAGGATCAGATGTGGCGACTTGCCGCCAAGTTCGAGTGTAACAGAGGCCAGATGGGTGGCCGCAGCCGTCATAACGCTCTTGCCGGTCTTGACCGAGCCTGTGAACGTTACATGGCCCACATCCGGATGGGCGGCGAGGGCCGCACCAGCAGTTTCCCCGTAACCGGTCACCACGTTACATACGCCGGGCGGCAAACCTTGCTCGACCATCAATTCGGCCAACATGACTGCGGTCAGCGGCGTATCTTCAGCCGGCTTCACCACGGCCACGTTCCCGCAAGCCAAGGCCGGCGCAACGCCGCGCGCCACCATGGAAACCGGAACGTTCCAGGGCACGATGTGGCCCGTTACGCCAATGGGTTCAAGCAGGGTGAAACAGGTCTTGCCGTTGCCGAGCGGGACCGTCTCGCCTTGCAATTTGTCGGTCATGCCGGCGTAGTAGCAGAAATAATCTGCCGTTCGCTCTATGGTGGCACGAGCTTCCCTGAACGGTTTGCCCTGGTCGAGGGTTTCGATCAACGCGAACTTTTCTGCTTGCGCACGGATGGCTTCACCAATCTTCCAAAGCAACTTGCCTCGCGCCCATGGGGCCATTTCGGCCCAAGGACCCTTCAGCGCCTGCTTGGAATCCTGAACAGCCGCGTCGATATCAGCAGTGTCGCCGGCAGGCATGCTGGCGATGGGTCCACCCATGCCGGGATCCACTGTCTCAAATCGCTCTCCGCTCTGGGCATCAATCAGCTCACCTGCCACATACATTTTCGAGGGCAGCTTGCCGGTGACCTCTTCGACTTCGGCCAATCTCGGGCTCATGTCAGTTTCCTCTCTTGTCCGATGCCTGAAGCATCATTTGTACCCTGGCCATATGGGCGCCCCTTATATGCCGCCGGGCCTCCTCCTCGGCGGCATCCGCGTTGCGCGCCCGGATGGCCGCATAAATCTCGCCATGTTCCTCTAGCGCCCGTTCGGCCCTTGCCCGGTCAGACAAAGTGGTGCCGCGCAGCAACGCCAGAGAGTTGCGCAAACTGGAGAGCGTTTCAACCAGATAGCGATTATGGGCGGCGTTGTAGATTGTGCTGTGGAACTGCCGATTGAGCGCGGCCAGGTTTTTTGGATCGGCAAGGGCGCTTGTCGATTTTGCATGGAGATCTCCCAGAATGTCAAGCTCCACGTTTCCGATTTGCTGTGCGGCCAGACGTGCTGCTGCAGCCTCCAGAACTTCGCGCATGGCATAGAGCTCACTGACCTGCTGGCGGTCGAGCTCTGCGACCACTGCCCCGCGCCAAGAGGCGAAGGTCAACAGACCTTCAGCTTCTAGCCGCCTCAGGGCTTCGCGCACCGGCGTCCGTGAGACGGCAAGCCAGCTCGCAACGTCGGTTTCCGGGATATGCTCGCCTGGTTTGTAATGGCCATCCCTGATGGCCTCACGGATCATTTCGCCAACGTAATCAGCTCGGGAATTGCCTGGTTCGCGAGGCCTCGGCTGTTCCAGATGGACAATCTTTACAGACATTAATCGTTCTGGCGCGCAGCAGCAGCTTTAGCGGCTGATGCACCGGCAATTTTCCCGAAAACAGCTCCGGACATAAGGCCCGTGCCGCCGGGGTAGTTGAAGTAGAAGATGCCAGCGAGGAGCTCCCCGGCCGCGAACAGTCCATCAATTGGCTCAAGATCCGTGTCGAGCACATTGGCGTCTGTGTTGGCTCTCAGGCCGCCGAAGGTGAAGGTTATACCGCAGGTGACGGCGTACGCCTCAAACGGACCTGCATCAAGCTTGTTCGCCCAGTTGGATTTTCTGACACCGTTTGAACGGCCGGCCCGGGCGTCCTTGAGGTTCGGGTTGAACGCTTTGCTTTCATCCACCGAGCCGTTGAACTCGGCAATGGTTTCCAGCGCGTTCTGCGCATCGACCCCATCCATCTTTTCCACCAGCTCTTCGAGGGTGTTCGCGCTGACCTTGGTGACCTGCCGGATACGGTATTCGTCGCGCAGGAGGTGGGTGACCTTCTGATCGAATATCTGCCAGGCAAACTGGCCGGGCTGACTGAGAATCACACCGCCATATTTGGCATAAGTATAGTTCCGGAAATCGGCCCCTTCATCGACGAACCTCTTGCCTTCCCCATTGATCATGATGCCGAAGGGGTAGGAGTGTTTCTGAAAGTTATCGCCAACGGCAAGATCGCCGAACTCCGGCGCATTGCGGTCCCAGCCCACTGCATGACAGCCTGACCAGTGCCCATAGGGAGCCGCGCCAATATCGAGGGCCATCTTGATGCCATCGCCAGTGTTGAACCGGCTGCCGCGCACCTTTGCCAGATCCCACCCCGGACCAAGATAGCGCGTGCGCCATTCATGGTTGGCCTGGAAGCCGCCCGTGGCGACAACTACGGCGTCGGCGTCGAGGTCGTAAACCCTGCCGGCTTGTTTAACGCGGACCCCGTGCACCCCGTTTTCGTCGGCAATAAGATTGAGCGCCTTGGCTCTGTAGCAGATTTCGATGCCCCGGCTTTTTGCCGATTCGGTCAGTGCATCGACCATGCCGGGCCCACCGCCCCAGCTCTCCACGGTTAAGCCGCCCCAGAATCTGAATTTCCCATCGATCTGAAACGCTTGGCGCCCCCAGATCGGCTGGAAGCGGATGCCTTTTTCGCGCATCCATCGCACGGTTTCCCTAGAGCGTTTGACCAGCTGTTCAACCAGATCTGGATCGCAGCGATATTCAGTCACCCGGCCCATATCGTCAAAAAACTGCTCTTCGGTATAGGTTCCAAAGTCTGTTTTGGCGACCTCTTCATCGGTCAGGTCCGGCATCAAGGCCCTGAGATCATCGATCCCGTCATAAACGCAGCGGATTGCGCCGGCCGTGAAGCGACTATTTCCGCCGGCCTCATCTTCGGGTGCTCTTTCGAGCATAATGACGTCCGCGCCGTTTTCTTCTGCAGAAAGTGCCGCACAAAAAGCAGCGTTACCGCCACCAATGATCACTATTCTGGGCAAAGCCGCTTCCTTGTCCGATTTGTTTGCAGACTAGGGGAATCCATCTTTGTGCGCAATTGTATACAATCTGTGAATTGCCACAAAAAAGGCAACGCCTGAAACAGACACTGCCATTCTTCCAATTATGAAAAACTGGATTAGCGGAACCGAAGCGTCATCGACGCGATGCCAGCAGCAACATTGAGTCCCGTCTGCGCCTGAACACTAACCGGCTGCAAAGTGATTGAATTGTTGGCGCCGACCAAAGCATTGGCACCGACCCCGACCCCAGCCGTCGCTTCTGCTGAAGCTCCACCATAACTGCCTGCAAGTACGCCTGGCTGAAGGTTGGTGCGTGGGGCAAATACAGCCCAAGCAATGTAGGACTTCCCGGTTACGCCGATATCGAGGCCGAATTTCCTGATATTTCCCGAGTAACGCTCGACATTGCCGACTTGCTCGAACTTGCAGAGCATGCCTTTAGAGGAACCGATGATGAAGCCAATCCCGCCGTCGACAGTACAACTCAGCAGGCCGACTTCGACGGCATTCTGGGAGCTAGCGGCTTGGGGTGCTGCAAGAAGGGTAAGGACCGCAAAGCCCGCAAGCAGAGATTTTTTCATTTCGTTGTCTCCTGTCATGTTTTGGCATCGCCAGGCAATGAGACCTGGCACGCATTCAATAGGTATCAGGTCACTAAGAATGTGACATAAAGAGGGCGATCAGGCAAAGCTGCGACACCTCATACCAATTACTCCTTTGCGTCGCCAGCGACCTGACTTATGTAAACGGGAGATTTTGCCAATATGGTTTCTGGAGATCATCATGACCGCATGTATCGTTGGCTGGGCACACCTGCCCTTTGGAAGACGCGAAGAACCGGATGTAGAAAGCCTGATTCGCGGCGTTGTCAGCGATGCGATGTCCGACGCCGGCGTTGGAGCTGAGGATATCGATTCTATTCATGTTGGCCTCTTTAACGGCGGCTTTCAAAAGCAGGACTTTCCTGCCTCCCTGGTCTTGCAGGCAGATGATGCCCTGAGGTTCAAACCGGCGACCCGTGTTGAAAATGCCTGCGCCACCGGCTCAGCGGCCGTGCATGCTGCGCTCGACAAGATTGCAGCCAAAAAGAGCAGATTTGCTCTGGTGGTTGGCGCCGAAAAGATGACTGCGACGCCCGGCGCGCTGGTTGGCGACATCCTGCTGAACGCTTGTTACCGTAAGGAAGAGGAAGACGTTGAAGGCGGCTTTGCCGGGATTTTCGCCAAAATCACACAAAGTTATTTCCAGCAGTTTGGTGACCAATCCGAAGCGCTTGCGCGCATTGCCGCCAAGAACCACAAAAATGGTGTAGGCAACCCCTATGCCCAGATGCGCAAGGATCTGGGGTTCGAGTTCTGCAATGAAATTTCCGACAAGAATCCTTATGTGGCCGGTCCGTTGCGCCGTACAGACTGCTCTCTCGTCTCGGACGGTGCCGCTGCACTGGTTCTTACAGATGTGGAAACAGCCCTCTGCATGAAAAAGGCTGTAGCCTTCCGTTCCGCCGTCCAAGTCAACGACTTTCTGCCGATTGTGCGCCGGGACGTAACAAAATTTGAAGGATGCGCCGAAGGCTGGAGCCGCGCACTAGGTCAATCTCGACTTGAACTTGATGATTTGAGTATGGTCGAAACCCACGATTGTTTTACAATTGCAGAACTAATTGAATATGAGGCCATGGGCCTGACAGCACGCGGCGAAGGCCACAGGGCCATCGATGAGGGCTGGACAGAAAAAGATGGCAGATTGCCCATCAACCCCTCCGGCGGCCTGAAGGCCAAGGGCCACCCGATTGGCGCCACCGGCGTCTCCATGCACGCCCTCGCCGCCATGCAGGTCACTGGCAATGCCGGAGACATGCAGGTGAAGGATGCGAAACTCGCTGGTATTTTCAATATGGGCGGCGCGGCTGTGGCTAACTATGTTAGCATTCTGGAGCCGCTGCGCTAGATTGCAGGGCCAATAAAACCTGTAACCTGTTTGATTACATCAGCGTCTTCCAAGATGCTGATGTGACCGGTACCATTCGTGTGCACAGCCTGCAATTTTGGATGCGTGGTCAGATTCGCAAGCGATTTTGCATGCTTTACGAACGAATTATTGCGATCATGAAACGCCAGAACCGGCAGATTGATCATCTCCAAGAGTGATTGAGCTTCGGCGAACTCTAAAAGCGCGCCAAAATCTGCTTCCGCTTTGCTTATCACAGCATAGATGATCGCAGGCGCCAAGCCAACGGCTCCACCCAAGCCCTCAATAACCGACGTCACACTCTTTGACCCGTTGATCATCACAAGCTTTTTCGCTTCCACCCGTCCGCCAAAGTTTTTGTGTCCGGCTGTTGCCGGGCAGGCCAGCAATGCGCCGAGAGAATGGCCAATTATGACTTTCAGTGGTCCAAATTTTCCGGCGGGCGCGACGATCACTTCAGCAGACAGTCGCGTGTCGACAATCTTGCCTCCTGATTGGCCATGACCGGGCAGGTCCGGCACGAGTACCCGGTAACCCAACTCCAGAAGTGGTTGGACGAACTGAAGCATGAGCTCGCCTGCGCCGCCCCAACTGTGGAGTATCAGGATCGCGGGGCGAGGATCGTCTTTGCCACCGGGCCACCGCAACAGATGGATCCTGTGAGAGCCGGCGAAGAAGAAAACTTCTTCCGCGCGCGGATGGGAGCCGCATATAGACGGGCAGGAATCGATGGCGTCGCCGTCAGCACTTCTTCCGCGCGCGGATGGGAGCCGCCCTTTCCAGCAGCAATTTTTCTTCTGGCGTTTTGAAATTGAAGGCGGAGGGAGGGCGAAAGAGCCAATGACCCGTCTTTGCCGCCGCACCCGGTGCGATCTTGCAGAATGCACCAAAGACACATTGGGTCAGCCGGATGATCATAGGATCCGGCTAGACCTCAACTGCGGATCTTCAGTTCAAGCGCGGCAACAAGCTTGCCCACGAATGCACAGGTAGTGTTGTCGGTCAGATCCCCGTTTCCATCAAACTTGGAACCGGCCAGGCCAACAAAACTTCCGGTTTGTTGACGATGTCGCCGTTCAGTGCGTTGAGCACTTTGCGCAAATCATATTGTACCCGGCCCGTGCCAATCGGACCCGCCGCAGCACCCATGACCGCCATCGGCTTGCCGCTAAGAGGCAATGGTTTTACCCGGCTTACCCAGTCGATGAGATTCTTGAGCGCAGCGGGGATGGAAAAATTGTATTCCGGCGTTGCGAACAGCAATCCATCGGCTTCCTCAATCATCCCCGCGATTTCCTGCACCCGCTCCGGGATGCCATTTGCCGTCTCATCATCGCCGTTGTAGAGGGCAATGTCGCCATAATCCAGGATGCGGATTCCATCCAAGGCGCAGGTCGATGCTGCACGCAACAAACCTGTATTGTATGACGCTTTGCGCAGACTTCCAGAAACTCCGGTAATCTTCATGACTGTTTTCTCCCCAAGGTCTTACTGGTGCACGTGCTGAACCAGACGGTCCATGAAACTGGTACAACTTCCAACCTGGGTCAGGCTGACAAACTCGTCAGGCTTGTGCGCCTGAGTGATACTGCCCGGCCCGCAAATCACGGTTGGAATGTCGATTTCCTGGAAGTAGCCGGCCTCTGTCTGATAGGAAACGGCATAGGTTTCGTTCTGGCGGGCCAGTGCCATCACTAGGGTTTCGGCAGGCGATCCGTCCTCTGGCATGAGCGCAGGGATTTCATCAAGATAGCGCGTGATGATGCCCGTCTCCTTGCTCACCGCATGCATTTTCGGATGCAGATGCTCTTCTGCAAACGCGTTCATACGGTCCGCCAACTCGTTGGCATCAAACCCGGGCAAACCGCGCGCTTCCCACTCGAACCAGCAATCCTTGGGGATGATGTTCAGGGCTGTCCCGCCTTCGATCAGGCCCACATGTACTGTTGTGTAGGGCGGTGTGAACCGATGATCATGCCCTCTTGATGTTTTCATCTCTTCGGTGATGCGATTGACCTCGGCGAGCATTTCGCCAGCGTACATGATCGCGTTCACACCAAGTTGGGTCATGGAGGAATGCCCCTCCAGTCCCCGCACCTCTGTCCTGAACCTGTGACCGCTTTTGTGGGCGTTCACAACGGTCATGTCAGTGGGTTCACCCACGATGACAATTGCCGGGCGCGGCAGGTGTTTCTTGACATGCTCGATCATGGGTACCACGCCCAGGCATCCCACCTCTTCGTCATAGGACAAGGCAAAATGGATGGGTGTTGAGATGGGGCGTTTTACGAGTTCGGGCACCTTGGCCAGCCCAATTGCGATGAAGGCTTTCATATCGCAGGTGCCGCGGCCGAAGAGTTTTCCGTCACGCTCCGCCATTTTGAAAGGGTCAGTGGACCAGTTCTGCCCATCTACCGGCACCACATCTGTGTGGCCCGAGAGAACAATACCGCCCCGATCTTGCGGCCCAACCGTTGCATAGAGGTTGGCCTTGGACCCATCTTCGTTGGGGATCAGGATGCTATCGATGCCCCAACCCTTTAGATAATTCTGAACGAAGCTGATCAAGTCCAGGTTCGATTCCCGGCTGGTCGTATCGTAGCTGATGAGAATATCGATGAGTTCGCGAGGACTGTAGGTATTACCTGGCATTCGGAATTCCTGAAACTATCTCTGTGATTGGAGAAATTTTGGCGAGATACATATCGGACTCCAACCTATATGCGCCAAAACATGGGTGAGAACAACACCAGTACGGTAAGAAGTTCAAGGCGCCCTAAAAGCATCCCGAAACTGAGGAGCCATTTGGCGGTGTCCGGCAAGGTTCCATAGGTTACCGCCGGGCCCACGACCGGACCCAAACCGGGTCCAACATTCGAAATGGCGCTCGCGGCGGCGGACATGGAGGTCAGATGATCCAGGCCGATCAGATTCAGCCCCAGGGCAAGCACGCCAAAGCAGACAAAAAACAGAAAGATGAATGTCATGACAGCGGCAATGACATTGTCAGGCAGGCGTTCATGATTGTATCGGGCCGGAAAAACGCCGCTCGGATAGAACATCCGATTGATACTGACCCGCACGGTTTCGATGATCACCTGCACTCTGAAAATTTTCAAACCACACGAGGTGGATCCGGCACATCCGCCAAGAAACATGATGCAGAAAAAGAAAACGAGGGCAAAATCGCCCCAATTGCCAAAATCGGTCGTGGCATATCCGGTGCCCGTCACAATCGAAATCACATTGAACACAGAATGCCGCAGGGCAGTGCCTGTGCTGTTGGCATCAACTGTGATCTGGTAGATCCAGGCGATTGCAATCAGCACGACCAAAAGGATCAGAAAGAAACGCACCTGGGAATCGCGGAGCAGCGGACGGGCGTTGCCCCGGATTGCGATGAGATAGAGCGCAAAAGGCAAGCTTCCCAGGATCATGAAAATTGACGCGACACTGTCAATCGCAACAGATTGATAGTGTCCGATAGATAGATCGTGTGTGGAAAATCCACCTGTCGCGATGGTTGTCATGGAATGCACAACTGCATCAAACATGCGCATGCCGGCGAAAAAGTAAGCCACGGCGCAAATTGCACTCAGGGACGCATAGAGCAGTGCCAGAGAGCCGGCAATCTGGGTCGCTCTCGGCAATATTTTCTCCGATGTATCTGATGATTCCATGCGGAACAATTGCATTCCGCCGATCTGAAGCATTGGTAGAACCGCGATCGACATCACGATGATCCCGATCCCACCGATCCATTGCAGCATACCCCGCCAAAGCAGCAGACCGGGCGGCGCAGTATCCAGACCGGTGATCACAGTGGCGCCGGTCGTTGTGAGACCGGACATGCTCTCGAAAAACGCATCGGTAAAAGACATGCGCAGCTCGCCCAGCCAGAACGGTAGCGCCGCGAATGTCACCAGTGCCAGCCAGGAGGCGACGGTAAGGATAAAAGCTTGTTTGACATTCAAGGACTCTGATTTGCCCCAAGTGGCCAGGACCAGGACAATGCCGCTGAAAAAAGTGACGCCGGCGGAAAAAACGAATGCCAGCCAGTCGCGATCAGACAATAACAAATCCAGAATGGCCGGAAGCAACATGGCGCAGCCAAGGGCCGTCAGGAAAATTCCGACGACGAGCACAACAGGGCGAATATCAAACACCGGAGACGCCGTCTAACAGGGTTCTTGCGTGGAGGTGGTTAATGGACAACCCCGCCCATGTGCGGACTGTCCAGCGAGAACGCCGGGATCTCAATGTCAAAACGCTTCCCGTCCTCTGATCTCATGTTGTAGGACCCGACCATAAATCCGCTTGGCGTGGTCAACGGGCAGCCGGAGGTGTACTCGAAGCTCTCACCGGGTCGCAAAACAGGTTGCTCACCAACGACACCATCACCCCTGACTTCCTCGGTTTGTCCTTGTGCATCAGTAATTTTCCAGTGACGGGTCAGGAGCTGTACGGTTTCTTCGCCATGGTTGATAATTGCGATTGTATAGGCCCAAAAAAACCGGCCCGCTTCAGGGTCGGATTCCCCGTCCAGATAAAATGGCTTTGCGGTTACCTGGATGGACCTTGTTGTCCGGTCATACATCATCTTTTCCTGGCTCGCTTTCTGTGCAGGCTTGGGTCTTTGTCGCAAATTACCCTATCACAGGCGGTTGCATCTACCCAGTTATCCACCGGGGGCCTGATTTCGATTGATCCGGGTGCCTTGCATAGAGATAGTGCGCAAAATTTCATCTCTTTTGCGCCCGGAATCCATGAGCTCGCAAGCAGTCTCCCAAAATCAGGTCGACATTGAAACCGGTATCTTGCCAGCATCTTCTGTCCACGCCCTCGCTGCGGCAGGTCATATACTACCGGATGCGCCTTTTGACGAGAACCAGATTCAGCCGGCAAGTCTTGACTTGCGGCTCGGCAAAATGGCTTATCGGGTCCGCGCGAGCTTCCTGCCCGGCTCAGATACACCGGTTTCAAAGCGACTTGATCAGCTGTCACTCCATCAGTTTGAACCGGGCGACGGTGCCGTGCTTGAAACCGGCTGCGTCTATATCGTGCAGCTCATGGAAGCACTTGACCTGCCCGACCATATCTCAGCAGCCGCAAATCCCAAGAGCTCAACAGGTCGGTTGGACGTGTTCACGCGGGTGATTGCCGACAATGCGCAAGAGTTCGACAAAGTTCCGGCCGGGTATAAGGGCCCACTTTATGCAGAGATTTCACCCAGAACATTTTCCATTCTCGCGCGCACGGGTTCGCGTCTATCACAGATCCGGTTCCGCAGCGGCGATGTGGAAGCCAGTGACGATCTGATCCGGCGACTTCACGCTTCCGAACCGCTCATTACATCCGACAAGGTCAATATTGACAATGGCCTAGCCCTGACCGTCGATCTGCGCCGGCAACAACCGGACTTGCCGATCGGCTTTCGGGCCAAGCGGCATGCGGGCCTGGTTGATGTGGACAAGAAGGATGCCTGCCCGGTTCTCGATTACTGGGAACCCATCTGGGGTGAAAACGAGCTCGTGCTTGATCCGGACCAGTTCTACATTCTGGCTTCGAAGGAAGCGGTGCGGGTCCCTCCGGATTTCGCAGCCGAGATGGTGCCCTTCAATCCGCTGGTCGGAGAGTTCCGGGTACACTATGCTGGGTTCTTCGACCCGGGATTCGGTCATGCTTCAGGTGGCGGTGAAGGCGCACGAGCGGTTTTGGAAGTGCGGAGCCATGAGGTGCCCTTCATTCTGGAAGATGGCCAGATCATCGGACGCCTGATTTATGAGCGGCTATCCTCTGCACCTGAGCAGGTTTATGGACAGGGTATTGGCTCCAACTATCAGCGTCAGGGCTTGAAACTCTCCAAGCACTTCAAGGCTTTTGATCCCGGTTCACGTTGAACGGTGGCGCTTTGCACGGGGTTGACCATGTGCAGTTTTCTCTCAGTAGAACGGCGCGGTGATCAGCTGCCAAAGCGCGTACCAGCCTGCAATTGACACCAGCAGCCGGTAAAGTGGCATTGTCCAAATCTGCACTTCAAAGCCCTTGATACCCCGCAACTTTGCAGCTTGTCTGGTCATCGCCATAGCTACCCCGTATCCCATGAGCAATACGATGAGTTGAACCGAAAAAACGATGATCGATAACGTATTTCCGGATGTGGGCCAGATTGTACCTGGACACCAAACCATATCCGATTGCTACCAGAAAAAACGGGTGAACGAGGGCTGATATGACGATACCGCCCATCAGGACCTGAAACACAGTGAATCCGGCCATTCCCATTTCGCGAAAGGTTCGAATTGGATTGCGCATGTGCACGAGCCAGGTCTGCATCCATCCCTTGAGCCAGCGCGAGCGTTGACGAATCCAAGTTCCCGGTGCCGCAACAGCTTCTTCGAATGTGGTGGAAGACAAGATGTTGACCATGTAGCCAGGCGATCCAGCCTGATACTCAGATCTGCATCCTCACTCACATTATACGCGTCCCATCCACCGACTGCGCGGAGGACAGACGTGCGAAAGTGATTGGACGTTCCACCCAAAGGCAAGGGCTGGCCATAAGCAGAAAGCATCGGTAATAGGATATCGAACAGCGAAGCGTATTCTAGGGCAAATTGTTTGGTCAGCCAGTTTTGCGCGGGATTGTAGAATGCGAGACTGGCCTGCAAACAGACAAGCTGCGGGGAGGCTCCTGCAAACTTCTCGACAGACTTGCGCTACTGATCTGGTTCCGGGATGTCCTCTGCATCATAAATGGCCAGCAAATCGCCAATCGCAAAGGGCAGCGCATAGTTCAAGGTCCGTGGTTTGGTTTGCGGCTGCCTCCTCGGGACAAGTACAATTTCGAAACAACCCGGCAACTCATGTGCCAGCACAGCATCAATTGTCTCCCGATTCACTTCTTCCAAAATCAGCTTTATATCGAGCAGCGCTGCCGGCTAGTCGAGCGAACACAAGGCATCCAACAGTTGCGGCACCATATTGGTCTCACGGAACAATGGAACCATGATCGTGTAGGATGGAAGTTCTGCATCCCGGAGCCGTGCCGGCTCCAGATTGATGCTGTCCTCGGCGTCAGGCGGCCACAGCGCAATTGCCCGCAGAACCACCACCGAAGGAAAGTAAACCGTGACAATCAAAAGAAGCAACGACGCGAGCAAACGCGGGCCTCACAATCAAAAGGCCAAAAGCACTAAGCAGGATTGAGATCATGGCCATCGATTGCCCAGCTGTGAGCCGTCTTTTTTGTCGAAAAATCCTGGCCAAGCATGTGATGCGCCTGTTATGAGTTGCGTCTTGTGCTGCGCTCTTAGGGCATCACCAACAGTCTGGCGCGTCGTAAACGCGCAAATTCTTTGCTGAGTATGAGAATCATTGCCTTGCCTGCGATCAAGGGGCAACATTGCAGCATATCCGGTTTCACTCAGGTTCCAGCTGACCGGAAGTCGCCCGGAGCGCATGATCTGCGGAATGATCTCGGGATCGCAAACGGCAGCAGCGTGTTGCATCTGGTTCGGCCCTACATGCGGGAGCGATGATCGCCAGCTCAAAGTCAGCGTAATCCCCCGCCGTTGCGACGCCGTATGAGATCAGATTGCTGGCGACATCAGTCCGGACCCGGTTCCGCTCCTCAAGGGCGAATTGCCGGTCCCGATTATGGATAAATTTAGCGTTAGATTCCTCAAAGCTGCCGGACAGCTCAGTGCCAACGGTATCGTTTCCAACTTGTTCGCCGGATATCGCTGCAGCAAGAGGATCAGTCTTGCGAGACGTCCGGTTGCCAAATGGTTCCATATCGAGCCTCCAGTTAGCTCAACATTGACCTACACAACTATACTTTAAGTTGTAGCGCTTCCGGGGTGGCGGTACAAACCGGTTTGTGAGAAAACAGCGCCAAAGAATTTGATGTGGCAATGAGATCAAGCGTGTTGAAATACCTGCTCGCAGCAGTGGTCGTGCTGGTGTTAGGGACCTTTGATGGGGTGCCTCAGACGCGCGCGCAGGATTCTTCAGAACCTGCACCGAATCCGGTGCCGCTTTTCTGGCGTCTTGGAAAACCTGATCCCGCCCCGAATCTGAGCTTGTTTCCGAAGCTGAGGGTGATTACCGGGGAAGATTATCCCCCATTTCACTTTCGAAATGCAGGAGGCCAACTGACCGGTTTCGATGTGGAACTCATTCGGGGAATTTGCAGCACGCTTCGCCTGAATTGCGAAATTTCTACAGGACCGTTTGATAATATTTTGCAGGCGCTGGAAGAAAATCTGGTGGATATCGCAGTCGCGTCCGTTGCCCGGTCGGCAACAAATTTGAGACGCGTGGATTTGACAAAGCCCTATTTCCGCTCGCCCGCTGTCTTTACAGTGCGCCTGCAAAATTCGATTGGGGAGGCCATTCCAAAGACCCTGGCCGGACGCCGCCTGAGTGTTCTGAAAGGGACCGGGCACGAACAGTTTCTGAAAACCTATTTCACTCGCTCTTCGATCAGACCGTATGATAATATCCGCCAGGCCACGGAGGCCTTGCGGGTGGGGAACGTTGATGCGCTTTTTGCTGCTTCTGTTTCGCTCATGTACTGGACAACAGGTGCCACCTCGCGCGCCTGCTGCCGCTTGGCAAAAGGCGCCTATTGGGAAAGCTACTATTTCGGGAACGGCTCCAGCTTTGCCGTAAAGCGGGGCAACAGGCCTTTGAAGCGGATTCTTCACTACGGCATGGACCGGATCAAGGAATCCGGTCTGTATGACCAGATCTACCGGAAATACTTCCCGATCCTCGTGGAGTAAGCCTGTCGTGACCCGCTTCTTTGAAACTGGGCCCACAAATGCGTGGGCCACATTGCTGCTCACACATGGCGCCAGTGAACAGGTCGACAGCCCATTCCAGACAGCATTCTCCAATGGCCTGTCAGAACAAGGGGTCAGGGTTGCGCGCTTCGAGTTTGCTTATCTCGCGGCAAGACGCGACGGCGGCTTAAAACGGCCCCCGCCCAGCACCCCCATTCTGGAAGCCGAGTTCGCTGAGATCATTGCAAATTTTGAAAGCTCCAGTTCCTTGTTCCTGGGGGTCAAATCAATGGGTGGTCGGTTATTCATTCTCTGAAACTATCGAGATCGAGTGGCTTGAAGATGGGGATCATGGCTTCAAGCCCCGCAAGCCTTCAGGTCGCACACACGAGTAGAATCTAGAGCAGGCCATCAATGCGGCCTGCCGATTTATGAAGACTCAGACCGCTTAGAGTTTCGCCAGACGTGCCTGGGCGCCCCGCTCAATTGCCGCCGTTGTCAGCTTGTCCAGCCCCAGCGAGTCGCGCAACATGGCCAGAAACCGGATTTCCGTTCGCTCTACGTGATAGTCAACGACCGCCACCTCAACCGCCAGAGCATAGGCGCACTCATAGAGCGTTATGGGCAGGTCTTGCTTAATCAAGCCAAGGATCGCATCCAAGCCGCCTTCGGCACCGACGATCGCGGCACATTCCTGGGCGACGTGAACCAGACGTTCGGGGTCGAAATCCTGAAAGACAGGCAAAGTTTGCACAATCCGTCCAATGCGCTGCAATTCAGAATCACGAATTGCGCGATCAACCCCTGCCATTGTGACCATGGTGTAGATCAGCGCCTGGTGGTGACCAATGGTCTTGCTCATATCTGCCGCTCCTGAAGGGAAATCATGTTGCCGGGAACCTAGTTGCTCGCATCAGCGCCTGCAAGGTCATTGGAGAGAAATTCCGAAGTGGTATCGATCGCCTCCACAAGTCCCATGCGCTCGATTTCGACGCCTTCTGGAAAAGCTGTTGTAAACCTCGTCGCCAAGCGCGAATCCAGTATGACGAAGACACCTTTATCGTCCCGCTTCCGAATCAACCGGCCAAACGCCTGACGAAGTTTGAGCCGGACCTGCATATCCGTCCACATGTCGCCGCCAAATGCTTTCTTTCTCTCCCGTTGCAGGATGTTCGGTTGCGGCCACGGCACGCGATCCAGAACGATGAGCCGCAAAGCTTGGCCTGGCACATCGACCCCGTCTCTCACCGCATCAGTTCCCAAAAGACAGGAGTTGCGTTCTGCCCGAAACAAATCGACTAGGGTTCCCGTATCGACCGGATCCACATGCTGGGCAAACAGGCTGATTCCGTTTGAAGCAAGCGGTGCGGCGAGCCGCATATAGGTTTCACGCAGACGGAATATTGCCGTGAAGAGCCCCAGGGCGCTTCCGTCTGCCGCGAGAAATAATTCACGATAGGCCGATGCCACCTGTTCAACGTTCTCACGGTTGACGTCGTTGACGACAATGATCCGCGCCTTTGACGGATAATCGAATGGCGATTCATAAGCATACCGGCTCACGGGCATGGGAAGATGTGCGGCACCGGTTCGCATTTCCGCGTTACGCCAGTCATTGGGCAGATCAGGTGGCCGATCCTTCAATGTGGCAGATGTAACGAGCACACCGTCTGTTTGTTCGAGCACCGTTTGCGAGAACGGAATCGTTGGATCGACCCAGTGGGAATGCATGCCCACATCAATTTCCCGGCCCCAGGCGGATTCGATGGCAAACCAGTCCACAAAACCCTCTGCCGTTTCCAGCTCCAGCTGATCGAGCATGTTGATCCAGGCTGTGAGTGTCAATTCGGCCCGGCGGCGTAGGCTGCGGGAAATGGAATCAATCCTCGCCCGGTCTGACGTGTCGAGCCCGGCCGCCTCGTCGGACAAACGGGCTGTCAATGACCCCGCCAACGCTTTCATGGGCTGAATCAGTCGGACCAAAGCGGTCTTCAACTCGCTTGCCGCCTCCAGCAAATCGGGAATTGGCTGGCGGCAATCTGTTTCCAGATTATAGGCCCCTTCCTTTGTTCTGGTCTGAACCTGACTGCGAACAAGTGCGAAGAAAGCCTCGGCACTTCTGTCAGGAGTGCCGGCCGCAATACGATTCTGCCATCCCGGACCAGGCAGTTCGCTGGCGCGGTTGGCAATCTCAAAAACCAGTTCTGTTTCATTTTCGTGGGTATCATCGGCCAGATCCCCAAGCCGGTCCTTTAACGAGCGACCACGCCGTCCCCGGGTTTCCGGGCCTTTCAGCCAGCGCCGTAGTTCAGAACCTTCCAACGCTGTCAGATGTCTGGCGAAAACACTGTCGGCCGCATCGAACAAGTGATGTCCCTCATCAAGCACCAGTCTGCGTATGCCACCCGATGCGTTCTGCTCTTCTTCGGCTTCCGGCAAACCCAGAGCGCTGTCCAGCGCCGCCTGCACCATGACAAGGGCATGGTTGGCAATGACAATGTCGGCTTTGCGGGAGGTGCGGCCTGCTTTTTCAACGAAGCATTTGCGGTAATGGGGGCAGGCCGAATAAATGCACTCGCCGCGCCTGTCGGTGAGACCAAGGCTTTGAGGGGAGAGCTGGCCATCACTCCGTCCGCTTGGCGCGAGCTCACTGAACAGGGTGAGCAGCCATGCTGGAAAATCGCCGCCCACCATATCGCCATCCTTGCTGTATCTCGCCCAACGGGCAATCAGCGCTGCCAGTAATACACACTTCGGGTTGCCGGTGTTCAGGCGGCCAAATCGCTCCTGTAAATTGAGCAGGCAGACATAGTTTTCCCGGCCCTTGCGGATAACCACCTTGTGCTTGCGCATGGCCGGATCCGGGAACAGGCGCGCGGTTTCCTGTTCCAACTGCCTTTGCAGGTTCTTGGTGTAGGTGGAAATCCAGGCTGTGCCCGAATTTTTGCTGGCCCAGAGGCTGGCAGGTGCAAGATATCCGAGCGTCTTACCCAATCCTGTACCTGCTTCAGACAGAATGACCCGGCCTTCTTTGGGCACATCCAGAGGCGCGAAGGTCTGAGCGACTTGCGCCGAATATTCCTGTTGTTCCAGGCGGATTTCTGATTCCGGTCCCAATATTCGCTTGAGCACGTCAATCGCTTCCTCGCCCGAGACCGGGAGATTACCGGGTTCGGGCCGCGGCCCTCCTTCTTCCCAATCGTTCAGCCGATCCCAAACATTGAGCCCGGTGCCAAAGGTCGAAGGATCGATTTTCGTGCCTGTCGCCTCCAGCGCCGCGAGCACAAAGGTAGCCCAGGGCCAGTTTGCACGCTCCAGGAAGGAGGCAAGCTGAGCCGTTTCTCTGATGTGTGGGTAATTGGAACTGATTCGCTGGTTCAACAAGGCTCGTGCGCAGCGACGCAACAGCCGCGTTGGTTCCATTTGAACTTCGCAAGCCGGGAAACCGAGAGCCCGGGCCATGCCCTCAGCCGTTGGCAGCGCAAAGTGGGCCGGCAAAACGAAGGCAAAGAGCTCGGTGAGGTCGAGATGCCGCTGATCCAGGCAGGCCCGCTGCTCGGCCGCACCCACCTCACATACAAAGGCAAGGCGGCGCACAAGAAACGCCGAATGACACACGAGATGCGGACGTTCTGCCAACCGTTTCAGGGCCTTTTTTGCATCCAGTAGCTCGGGTTCGCCGCCCGTTTCCGCAAACCACGCCGAGATGCCTGATTGCACGGCAACAGGCATCCGGTCGAGCATACCAGTATTCAAGGCCAGATTGTCTTTGCCGCGGTCGTCCAACTGATGTATCTGCTCATCGCGAAAATCATGAATCGATGCGCATCCTACCCGATCCGTCGGGGTATTCGACACCCTGGATCTTGCGATCGTCTGTAATTCTGACCAGGTATTTGAAAATGACCGCAACCGATGCCGTTTTGAATGAAGAAGCAATGGCCTCCAAGGCCTGGCCCTTCGAGGAAGCCCGTAAGCTCTTGGACCGGATTGAAAAAGGCAAAACTTCGCCCGGCGAGATCCTGTTCGAAACGGGTTACGGCCCGTCCGGTCTTCCGCACATCGGCACATTCGGTGAGGTTGCCCGCACCTCGATGGTCCGGCATGCCTTTTCAATCATCTCGGATATACCGACACGGCTGATCTGCTTCTCGGACGACATGGACGCGTTGCGCAAGGTTCCGAACAATGTGCCGAACCAGGATACGATGGCCAACTATATCGGCAAACCGCTGACCCGCGTGCCTGATCCGTTCAGCAATGAATATGAAAGTTTCGCGCATCACAACAATGCGCGGTTGCGTACGTTTCTGGACCAGTTCGGCTTTGAATATGAGTTCGCAAGCTCGTCTGAGTACTACACATCCGGCTACTTCGATGAAGCGTTGCTCAAGATGCTTGAAGTCTATAACAGGGTCATGGACATCATGCTGCCATCCCTCGGGCCGGAGCGACGGGCCACTTATTCGCCGTTCCTGCCGATCTGCCCGCGAACCGGTAACGTGCTTCAGGTCCCCATGGTGGAAACCAATCCGTCGAAAGGAACTGTTGTTTATGTGGATCCTGAGACGGATGAGAAGGTCGAAGTGCCTGTGACCGGCGGTTCCGTCAAGTGCCAATGGAAAGCCGACTGGGCCATGCGCTGGGCAGCTCTAGGCATCGACTACGAGATGGCGGGCAAGGATCTGATCGACTCTGTCAAGCTCTCCAGCCGCATCTGCAAGGCCATGGGTTCAGAGCCACCGGAAGGGTTCAACTACGAACTATTCCTGGATCAGAACGGCGAAAAGATTTCCAAGTCCCGCGGCAACGGCCTGACCATTGACGATTGGTTGCGTTATGCCAGCCCGGAAAGCCTGCAGCTTTATATGTATCAGAGCCCACGCAAGGCAAAGCGGCTGTTCTTTGATGTTATCCCGAAGCATGTGGATGAATATCTGACGTTCCTTGGAAAATACGAAGGACAGGAAACGAAGGAACAATTGGGCAATCCGGTGTGGCATATTCATGCTGGAGAGCCATCACAAGTGGATGTTCCCGTCAGCTTCGCGTTGCTCCTGAACCTGGTAAGTGCCTCCAACTCACAGGACAAGGAAACTCTGTGGGGCTTTATCCAACGCTATACGCCGGGTTCCTCGCCGGAAGCCAATCCGAAGCTTGATGGGCTGGTCGGCTATGCCATCACCTATTTTGAGGATTTCGTCCGGCCGAACAAGACATACCGGGCACCTGACGACAAGGAGCGTGCTGCGCTCGAGGCGCTCAACGCAGGACTGGTGGACATGGCCGACGGCGCTTCGGGAGAAGATATCCAGACGCTGGTGTATGAAGTTGGCAAGACGCACGAATTCGATCCCTTGCGCAACTGGTTCAAGGCCCTCTACGAAGTCCTGCTCGGGCAGTCGCAAGGTCCGCGTTTTGGAAACTTTGCTGCACTTTATGGTGTCAAGGAAACCCGTGCCCTGATCGCGGACGGTCTGGCTGGTAAATTATAAGGCGACTTGTGCCTTACTGGCTGGCCCAGATGATGCGGGACATCCAGATGACATCGTCATTGTCGATTGCCCGCATCCCGTGTTCCGGATTGAGCGATTCCAGTTCAATCTGGCGGGCATCCTGATTTTTCAGAACCTTCGCCATGACTTCGCCGTGCACGGTCTTGACCACAACCCGGTCACCAACCCGCACCGACACATTTGGCGAGACAATGATCGTATCACCGGATCGATATGTGGGCTCCATGCTGTCGCCGCTAATTTGAAGGGCATAGGCATTTTCATCGGTGATGTTCGGGAACAGAATCTGTTCCCAGCTGCCACCGGCGGGAAAACCGCCATCGTCGAACAGTCCGCCACATCCGGCTTGCGCCAAGCCGATGAGCGGAACAGTCTTCAAGCGCCGTGCCTTCACAGTGGAAGACTTATCTACAAGGGCGGCGAACTGGTCGATGGGTTCCCCGGTCACCCGAAGGATCTTGGAAACGCTCTCTGTTGACGGCCAGCGCTCACGGCCTTCCAAGGAGACTCGCTTGGATTTATTGAAGGTTGTGGAGTCAAGTCCCGCTCGTTTCGCCAAACCGGAGGCCGTCATACCATGGTCTTCGGCAATCTGATCGATTGCGTCCCATATCTGCCGGTGCGTAAACATTGTTGGCCTCCTGATTCGTTCCCCTGAACAGTATCAAGTGTATATAGGAAACAAACACGGTACATGGGTATAAAATATGAACAAGTACATCTTTAAAGTTTGTGATGCAGACGAATGGGCGGCAGCGCAGTGTTCGGGCGCTTATGAGGGCGCGCCAGTTGATTTGCAGGATGGTTTCATCCATTGCTCCACTGCAGAACAATTGGCCGAAACCGCCGCCAAGCATTTTGCCAGGAAGGACAACATCATTCTTGCTGCAATTGATTGCTCAGAACTGGGTGAGGCCCTGAGATGGGAGCCGTCACGCGGCGGCGTGCTGTTTCCCCACCTTTATGAAGCCCTTGATATGCGGCATGTGGTCTGGAGCCGCCCACTGCCGCTTGCAGACGGAATATACCAACTGCCGGAACTGGACCAGGAATGAGCGTGCTGAATACATTGGGAATGCCGTTGCTGCGCATGCTTGGTGCCGAGCAAGCGCATGATCTTGCAATCAGAGCGCTTGAAACCGGCCTTGTCCGTGTTCGTCAACCAAGGGAAGATGATGCCTTGGCAACCCAGATGTTTGGGTTGAATTTTCCCAATCCGGTTGGCCTTGCCGCCGGCTTCGACAAGGACGCTCAGGTTCCCGATGCAATATTGGGGCTTGGATTCGGTTTTACAGAAGTTGGAACCGTCACGCCCTTGCCACAATCCGGCAATCCTCAACCACGCATGTTTCGCCTGTCAGCCGACAAGGGTGTGATCAACCGACTCGGATTTAACAACAAGGGACATGCTGCAGCACTGGAACGCTTGGCAGGGCGTGAACGGCAGGGCATTGTCGGAGTGAATATCGGTGCAAACAAGGACAGCGCGGACAAGATTGCCGATTATGTGTTGGGCGTGAAAATGTTCCAAGGGCTGGCATCCTATCTGACGATCAACGTCTCATCACCAAATACGCCAGGTTTGCGAGGCCTGCAAGACCGCACGGCTCTCGAAGAATTGCTTGGCCGGGTATCGGAGGTTTGGGAAAGCACGCCGGTTCTTTTGAAGGTGGCGCCGGACCTCGACGACGATGCCATCTCGGACATCGCAGAGGTTGTGATGCAAAATTCAGTTGATTGCATCATTGTCTCCAATACGACAATCAGCCGGCTACCGCTTAAATCGTCTGAGCGCAACGAGCAGGGCGGATTATCAGGTGCACCGTTGTTTGAATTGTCGACACAAATCCTGGCGAAATTTTCTCTCGCAACCGATGGGAAAGTGCCCCTCGTTGGTGCCGGCGGTATCATGTCAGGTGGACATGCCTGGGAAAAACTAAGAGCGGGGGCTTCGCTGGTTCAAATTTACAGCGGCATGGTTTATGAAGGCCCCGGCTTGGCCACAAAAATCAACCGATATCTTAGTCAACGTGTTCGCCGTGAGGGTTTGACGCATATTCGCGACGTGACCGGAACCGGCGCAAAGGAATGGGCAGAGTTATGAGTGTTACCATTTGGTATAATCCGAGGTGTTCAAAGTCTCGCAGGGCTTTGTCGGTTATCAAGGAACAGGGCATTGAGCCAGAGGTTGTGGAATATCTGAAAAATCCACCGGCGGTTACAGAACTCAAGGATCTGGCTGAACTCTTGGGCACGGGCCCGGACGCCTTCATCCGCAAAGGCGAGAAAACCTATAAGGAGCTGGAGCTCAAGGGAAGCGACGACAAGACCCTCTTTGCTGCCATGTCCAGTAACCCGATCCTGATTGAGCGGGCGATTGTATTTGCAAACGGCAAGGCAATTGTTGCCCAGCCGCCGGAGGATGTGATCAACATTCTCTAGGCCGCGATGGCAAATTTCTCGCGAACCAGCGCCGGATATCGGAACCACAAAGTCAGGCCGCGCAAGGCTAGGAACAGCATAAGGCTGGCCCATAGGCCGTGGTTGCCGAAAATCAGGACGAAATAGTACCAGGCCGGCAAGTACAGTGCGACGCTGAGCAGCATCATGTTGCGCAAGTCGCGTGTTTGCGTTGCACCGATAAATATCCCGTCGAGCTGATAACAGGCCACGCCGGTGATTGGTGCCGCGACAGTCCAAAGCAGGAAGGACCGGGCTGTATCCCGGACTTCAAGGTTTACTGTAAGCGCATCAATGACAAAGGACCCGGCAACCCAGGTGATCAGTGCGAAAAGGAAGGCAATGATGAGCGCCCATTGACTGGACAAGACAGCGTAGCGCCGGAAACGAGCCCGGTCTCTCGCACCCACGGCTTGCCCCGCCAACGTCTCGGCTGAATGGGCAAAGCCGTCGATCAGAAAACTGCCAAACACAACAATGTTCATCAATACGGAATTGGCGGCGAGCACGATGTCACTGACTTCGGCGCTCTTTGCTGTAAACAGAGAAAAGGCAAACACCACGGCAACGGACCGCACCATGATGTCGAAATTTACAGCTGCCGTGCGTTTCAGCTTTTCGGGGTTGAGGATGTGATCGAGATCCCAGGCCCCGCCCCTTTTCTTGAGTTCGGCCAGGGCCGCCGCCAGTCCAGCGCCTGCTGCAATAACGGAGGCAACCAGTGTGCCAAGCGCAACGCCATCAGACGTCATGCCCAAGCCGAGCACAAAATAGAGATCGAACACCATGTTGCCAAGGTTGAGTATCAGCTGAAGGAACAGGGCCATACGTGCATTGCCGAGGCCGATGAACCAGCCAAGGAATACATAGTTGGCAAGCGCGAATGGAGCGGAGAGGACCCGGATTTGAAAATAGGTGCGGGCATGCTGCTCCACATCGCTGGACCCTCTCAAGAGCCAGAACGCGAAACTTTCGATAAGCGGCGACAGAATGATCAAACCCAGGCCGGCAACGACAGCAATGACCAGAGTCCGGCCCAGCACCGCTCTCAGCTCAGCGCCGTCGCGCGCGCCTTCGGCCTGGGCCGTGAGTCCTCCGGTTCCCATACGCAGGAAACCGAAACCCCAAAAGATGAATGAAAATATGGTGGCGCCCAGCGCGATAGCGCCAATGTAGTAAGCCTCCGGCAAACGGCCGATAACCCACGTATCCACAAGACCGATCAGGGGTTCGGAAATGTTGGCGGCCATGATTGGTAGCGCAATCGCCAATACGACGCGATGGGCATTTGGCAGTTTCAACAATGCTGACATGTTGCGGGACGGCACTTCTCTAAATGGAGAATTTTGATGTCTCTTTCTTAGAGTTCTGATTTGGAACTGGTTGAGTGAATTCAGCCGGTTGTGGTTCTGTTCGCTTGTGAAACTGAATGGAGATCACGAGGGCCTGGACCGACCTCACTCGCCGCCAACATGCCCGAACGGGCGGCAGGTATGCAAGCGACCTGCCCGCCGCGGGATGGGCGATCATTGAACCTTTGAGGCCGTCGCACACGTCCACCGGCAGGCCGCGCAAGACCGACCTTGCGCCCTGTGTTCGATGCGCTCCTTTACATTGCGACAACCGGTTGCCAGTGGCGACTGTTGCCAACCGCCTTTCCACCGGTTTCGACGGTGCGGGGGTATTTTCAGGGCTGGCGCACTGACGGACGACTGGACGAGATGACCCGCGCGCTTGTCGGGATGGCGCGTCTGGCCGAGGGTCGCAAGGCCCGGCCGCCCGCCGGTATCCTCGACAGCCAGAGCGTGAAAGCCACGGAAAGGGGCGGGGTTACCAGCTATGACGTGGGCAAGCGGATCAAGGGTTGCAAGCGCCCCTATCGTCACCGACACGCTTGGCTTGCTGGTCGGATGGGTGGGGCACAGTGCCGGGTTCCGGGACCGGGACGGTGCGCCGGATGTGCTGAAAGCCGTGGCCGTGCGGTTTGCCATGTTGCGCCCTATTTTTGCCGATGGCGGCCAGGCCGGGCCAAAGCTGCGCGACGCCTTGAAAGCCATCGGGCGCTGGACCGTTGAGATCGTCAAACGCTCCCACATAGCCGGGGGCTTCAAGGGTCTCCCCCGCCGTTGGGTCGTCGAACGCACCCTTGCCTGGCTCGGACGATGCCGCCGTCTGTCAAAAGACCGGAAAAAATCCATCGCAAGCGCGGCGGCCCGGATCACCATCGCACACATCCGACGCGTCACCAGACATCTCGCAAGGGCAGGAAAACCCTGAAATAGTTTTGAAGCAGACTCTGAGACGGGGATTTACCCAAATTTAAGGTTAACCGAACATGATCGCGCTCAGTCAATTTGTATAGGGCGTTTGTTCCATGTTGGGTGAGTTGAAATATATTGTGCCGGCTCTTGCACTTTTGACCGTGATAGGTTGTAAGCTGGCAACCACATCCGGAACCACCACACCGAGCACCAACAGCACGACGGGCGCAACGACTATTACAGCAGCCGCGAACAGTTTTGCTACTGGCCCGGATTCAACCTCAAACTACATCGAAAATTCTTCCGAAGCTCTGCCGACCGATGCGCCAGGCGTTGTTGTCATCCCCAACTTTTTTACCGAAAATGGTGTCCATATCGGTGTCGACGAAGGGCCGGTAAACTGGGTCGAAGTGACCGTCACAGGCGAACTCCTCGATGGCAGCTCGGTCCCTGCTCCCTACAGGCTTTGCGACCATGATGGCTCCGGGACCGAATATTGGGCAATCAACGAGGAAACCGATACGCTTCTCCAGGTCGCCGCCGGACAAACGGCAAATGTAACCTCCTAGAGATACGTGCATACGGACAAACGCGGTGCGGGCGGTCCGGATGTCGCCTACTTTATGAACGGCAATAACACAGATCCAGCTAACCTTCCTGCAGGCACAGCAACGTATAACGGCAACTATTTTGGCGGAGTCACGCCTGGCTGAGGGGATTTTGTTTGAGGTCAGTCAGCCGTAATTTGTATCTGCTGGAATGCCTGTTGTTGTCTCTCCATTCAGTTTCTTTCAACGGCAGATGAACGGTGTGGTCTGGCACACCTTTGACCTTTGACAGACCCCCTTTGCCACCCCCCAAAAGCCTTCCAGGCCCTTGATATGAACACCGCCTCTGGCGAATGCGTCCCTGGAAGGATCGACCCTGTAATGCCCATAGCCAGGATCAACAAGGCCATTGTCCCCTCGCCAGCCATCGCAGGTGAGGACCCAAGCCGGATCGACCTTCCCTCCAATACTGCCTTGTAGAGTAGCTTTTTTGCAACCCGGAACGACTTCCGTGTAAACCTGACCCTCATGCGCGAAGAGGCCGGAGACGGTTGTCTTGCCAACTGCGCCCCTTCCTCGCTTTCCTTCCCCCGCCTGGCTCCAGACAAGCTTTCATTCCCTTCAACAACACCGAACATCGGGCGCTGCGCCTGGCAAGCTGTATGGAGGCGCTTGCGCAATGCCCGATAGACCCTGTTGACAGTATTGCGATCAGGGCCGCTGGGTTCGGCTGTCTGTAGAGCGGTCAGACCGGCGGCGAAGTCGCGAACACGCGCGCGGATTTTCTTCTTTGAGATGCGGGACCCTTTGCACTATCGATTGTTCATTTCATACCATGGCTTCATGAGAAAAATCCCCTCAATCAGGCATGACCCAAAAAAATATCCCCACTGATTTTAATCAGTGGGGATAGCTCAAATTAGCGGTTGCGTTTCAGCTCGTCTGCCACAGCAGCCCGCAGAGGTAGGATCCAGTTACGCGCAAGAGCAGTCTGGGCCCTCAAAAATCTCCTGACATTAGAAATGTCTCTGCATACCCGTCTCCAGTCACGCACCAAACCATTGTAAAGCCTGTTGATGCGCCGAGCACTGGTTGGATTGTGGTTCACTGCAAGCTGCGCCAGCGCCACCTTCGGCATTTCTTTACTGCAATTTGTAAAGGGAAGCACTACGCAAAAAGGGGAAGAATACTTCATTGTCCGATCATCTTGCAACCGGTCTAATTTTCCGGTAGTGGATCAGTTTGAATTTTCTTTTTTCCTGTAAGTCTTCGGGCGGTTTGGCTTTGGTGTGCGGGCGTCGATCAGGTTGCAAATCCAGGCAAAATCCCGCAACGTCGGCGGCCCTTGCAGGCGACACTCCGCCCAGGCTCTTGTGCTGACGGCAAAAGTTATAGTGCACAAAGTACAGGCTCAGCATGTGCAGGTGGTTTTCCAGCTTTTTACTGAAAGCGTTGGTCAGCCGGATGAACCGGCGCATACCCATACGCATGGTCAGGTTGTGACGCTCAACGTGCGACGTACTGATTGCTGCCTTGTCCGGATTGCCCTCGACAACGCCCTTGCGTGCGCCGGCGCACTCGGAAGGGTTGTATTTACGCTCATGGCCCTGACCCCCCGTTTGGTCGCCGTACAGTTTCACCAGCATACCATAATCCACGTCAGCGCCGAACGCGCCCTCAACGACCTCTTGCGCGTTGTTTTCAGGTGTTTTTTGCTGTTCCGAACGGAGGAGTCTGTTGGTGTTTCTTGACCCTGTGTGGATCAGGATAGTAGAAAACAGAGCAGCGCAAAGGGGGAACTCTGGTTGAAAATTTTAGGGGTAGCAAACAAATTCTCTTGCCGTTAAAGATCTAAAAAAGATCTATTATATGCATCAGAGCATGACACAGAAGAAAGCTGAATCTCTCCGCGCCGAAAAACCCGCTCCAGAGCTCCCCTGTGTAGCGGGTGGGTTCTCCACTGTACTGGCTGATCCGCCTTGGCGCTTCACCAACCGCACCGGCAAGGTTGCCCCGGAACACCGCAGGCTTGATCGCTATTCCACGATGACGCTTGAAGCCATTAAAGCCCTGCCCGTCAAGGAGGCGTGTGCGAAGAAGGCTCACCTTTATTTGTGGGTTCCGAATGCGCTCTTGCCTGACGGCCTCGCTGTGATGGACTCCTGGGGCTTCCGATACGTTTCTAACATCATTTGGGCGAAGCGCCGGAAGGATGGCGGCCCCGACGGTCGAGGGGTTGGATTCTATTTCAGGAACGTCACCGAGATTTTGTTATTCGGCGTGAAAGGATCGATGCGAACGCTTTCTCCTGCGCGCTCGCAGGTCAACATGATTGAGACCCGCAAGCGCGAACATTCACGCAAGCCCGATGAGCAATATGACCTGATCACGACCTGCTCGCCCGGACCGTACCTGGAAATGTTCGCCCGTCACCTTCAAGATGGCTGGACAGTTTGGGGCGACGAAGCTTCGGAGGGCGTCGCGCCAAGGGGCAAAGTGCACAAGGGATATGGAGGGGGGGGGATTTTTCCGCCCTTGCATTTTAACGAGACGGTTCCCGAAGCTGTCGTCCTCGAAATGAGCCAAGAGGTCAGAGGGCGGTATGAAGACGGGGAAAGCATTCGAAACCTAGCGGAAGACACTGGATATTCCATCCAACGGGTCAGACCTGCAATCGAGAAATCTTAGGGAGTCGTGTACGGGTTGCCGTCCCACGTACTTTTGTTGGCGGCAACTATCAGGACTGGACATGACCCCATAACACCACGACGAATCCTCATTTGCGCCTTGTCGAAAGCGGTGACAGTCGATGAAGTCAAGTCGATCGGTAGTTTCTTGACGCGTTCGTCCTCTGGAAGCGTTTCTTGGTAGTCCTCCCAAAGCTTGCGCGCAAGCTTCAACAAGGCGTGACGATCTTTCGTGATGATAACCCCCGCAGAAATAACGCCTGCCTCGTACCAAGACCGATACGAAGCTAGATCTCGATCAAGGTTGCCGTCCTTGGCATTCCATTCAACATCAAGAACAACTCTGTTCTTGAAATTGTCCACGAGGTAGCCTTCCTGATAAACCTCTGGAAGTTCACCAGTTTTTTCTCTGTCCTTTGAAAAAGGAACCCTCTAGTAGATAAGTCGAGCCGAGTCTCACGCCATCCTTTTTCGTGAAATGCGTTGTCGATCTGCTCTGCTATATCGCCCCTGTTCCCACCTGCTCGCAACCAATATTGCGGGTCTAGGCGATAGGTTGATAGCACGCTGATAATGTCGTCCCATTCATCGGGACATACAGCCTTCATGACCGCTGAAGCGGAGTTCGTCTCCATAAAACCCCAATGCGAACGGGCGACTTCTGGCAATACGTTGGGGTCGTCATAGGTATTTGTTTCAAACATGCGGGTTCGCTTGTAAAAATAGGACTGCGATATTTTTTTGTCATGAAAACAAGCAAGAACATAATTTACAGACGAAGGGAAGAGGGCGCGCTTCACTCACCAAGGGAAAGGCTACCGCTCTCACGTTCGGCACGGTTGCGGTGTGACTGCTCCATACGTTCGCGCTCTTTGTCGGTAGGTTGGGCTTCCTCAAAAGCCTTCTTCACTTGAAGTCCCTTCTCTTTCCGCTTTTTAGCCTGTTCTAAGCGGTTCTCAAGAAATTCGGCCTGCATTTACCCTCTTTTTGCTCAAGAAGGGCTTTCTCCATGACCTGCCCCTATGGGTCCCGTGTTCATAAAGGGAGTCCTGTTTCCTTAGGAACCTATATACATGTGTGACCCGGCGGGAGATCTGATTTCCCGCCGCTATTGCGCCGGTGTTACCACTGGAACTGACCAAGGATGCTGCTGGGTTCAATCGCAAGAAATTCCACAAGCGCTTTGCAGCTGAGGTCATGCAGTTCCTGAGCGAAAGCCTGAAAAAATGTAAAGCGGAGGATTAGCGGTGGATCGATCCCCGGCGCGTGAACCAGGAGAGTTCATCGCCTGTGGCCGGCAGATATCACCGCTTGCAAATCGGCAATGGCCGCCAGGGCCCTTTGGGAAGAGATGCCCTCCATTCATCAATGATCGGTTGAAGCGTCTTCAGAGGCCAGAACTTTGGCGACTTGACTGCGCGAAGACAGGTCTTGTTCCAGTAGAGGCCCGCGCTCGCTAGGGACTTTCGCGCCTTGACGGCTTTTGCCACGGCATTGATATCGCTTGATTCAGGATAGATGTAGAGGGTGGTCGGATTGTCTTTCACCATCGCGATAATTTTGCTGGTTTCTGGCCGTGACCAGGTTGTGCAGCCATTGCTGCAGCCGCCGGCGTAATTCATAAACCTGCCGTAGGGAACGAACCCGTCCTTGTATCGGCACTGCCACCTTAAGAAAAACGCTCCATGTCCGCCAATGTCCCGTTCTCTGGCATTTGCAGTATCTCCTTCCCCGTCAAACGACAGAAAGGTGCGCAATAGCGGCTTCTTTTTGCCTCCGACGAGGTGATATCCCTTGAACGATATTCTCTCCTCAGCGGTCACATAGGAACCGCCAATGGTCAGTTTGGACCCTTCGGCATTGCTGAAATTCTTCGCGCATTGCCGGCCGTTTGAAAAATTCGCGCGCTTTAGTTTTCATCCGTTGCCGTAGCCCGAATAAATCGCACGGAATGATTCTTTCGCCTCGCAAATGATGTAAAATCGGCGCCCCAGTGCACCTCCCTTTGACGTGCTGGGGCGCGTTGCATCCATGGCCATGTAGCAGGGGTTTTTGACTTACCTTCGCTCACTTTTCTCTGGTGCAACCCACGTGCTCTTTTCAGAACGATCAAGGCAATCTTGCCGTCACCTGTGCCCACATGAGCTTGCAACCAGGCCGGAAGTTTATGGGCCTGTCCTGACGCCAAGGTCAGTTGGGACCCGGCAAAGGCAACAGCAAAAAGGACAGTGATGGTCAGGACAAGTGATCTTAGAAGCAAAGGACAATACTCCACCTAAAGGGGGTAGGCATTTCTGACCTTGCCGCTACTGGCGCGGACCTTGATTTTCCACCATTTGCCGTTGCGAAGGCCACTGAAGCTGTAGTGTTTGCCTTTGCATTCAAGCGTCGTGATGTTTTCGTATCCCCGATCTTTGACGGCAAGAAACGCGCGCCTGCAGGCACGCCGGCGCGGGGACGTTACAGGCAGAGAACTGCCCGGTATCGCTGACGAGCCGCCGCTCGTACCATACCGGTCATGACTGGCATCAAATGAGCCGCCCGGAATTCCGGTGCCAATCTCGAACTTGTTGCCGGCATTCGCGGTGGCGGACAGGCCAACGGCCAACCCGGCTGCGAGTACAATTGTTTGAATTGCTGCTTTTTTCATGCCCCGTTTTATCAGGGGCCCGTTTTTGCGGCAACCTTGGCAATTTCGGAAGGTTACCCTTGAATCCGGAAAAACGGCTTCCTACCTCTATGGCGCACGGATGCCAATGATGGGTCCGTGCCTTAAACCGGTCCGGCTCACTGCGAGCGGGCCTAACGCAACCTTGCTCATGAGAGAAGGACACCGACATGTTTGATTTTGCCCCCCTTTATCGCTCAACCGTAGGATTTGACCGTCTGGCCAATATGCTTGACCAGGCCGCTGGCGTTGAAGCCAACACAGGCTATCCGCCCTACAATATTGAGCGCACCTCCGAAGATGAATATCGTATCACCATGGCCGTCGCCGGCTTTGGCGAAAGCGATCTTAACATCGAAATCAAGGAAAACACGCTTACGGTTTCCGGCAAGAAGGAAACCGAAGAAGCTGATGAAAAAGTGCAGGTTCTGCATCGCGGCATCGCAACCCGCAGCTTTGAACGCCGCTTCCAGGTCGCTGACCATGTGGAAGTAACGGGCGCTGACCTCGAAAATGGTCTTCTGCACATCACGCTCAAACGAGAGATTCCGGAGGCCATGAAACCGCGGACGATCAAGATCGGTTCAACCCCTGCGAAGAAAAAGCAGAAAGTGCTTGAACAAAAGGCCGCTTAATCCGGTCTGACAGATTAAGCCATATCCCACAATTTTGGCTGGAAGGGCGGTGCTGAAAAGCGCCGCCCCTTTTTATTGCACTCCTGTCATTCTGCTGGCAGTCCGTTGTCATAAGGACTATGCTTGAATAATCCGGAATGGCGGCCATCCTGCGTCACCCGGACACATAGGATCAGGAGCAAAAGATGACCCACCCTGCCAAGATTTTTCGCGAGCTGCACGACGCTCCCGGCGCATTCATAATCCCCAACCCGTGGGATGTCGGCTCAGCCAGGATGCTCGCCGCGATGGGGTTCAAGGCGTTGGCCTCAACCAGCGCCGGTCTTGCCTTCGCCCTTGGCAAGTCCGAAGGCAAGATCCCGCAGGATGCGGTCCTTGCCCATTGCTGGGAGCTAGTTTCAGCAACTCCGCTGCCTGTGTCTGCTGACCTTGAAAAGGGTTTTGGCGACAGTCCGGAAAGTGTTCGCGAAACCATTATGGTGGCTGCCCAAACCGGCCTTGCCGGATGTTCCATCGAGGATCACACCGGCGATTCGGAGTCTCCCATTTATGAATTCAGCCTGACCATCGAGCGGATCGAGGCCGCAGTTGAAGCATGCCGTGCATTGTCTCACGACTTTGTTCTGACGGCGCGGGCGGAAGGTTTCCTGTGGGGCGGCAAGGATCTGGGAGAAATTATCGCCCGCCTGCAAGCTTTTGAAGAGGCCGGCGCTGACGTGCTCTATGCGCCCGGCTTGCGCGATCTCCAATCCATCCGCACCGTATGTGCCGAGGTGTCCAAACCGGTGAACATCGTTATGGGATTGCCCGGTGTGACATTTACTTTGCAGGATCTGGCGGAAGCCGGTGCAAAGCGGATCAGTGTCGGTTCCGCACTTGCGAGACTGGCGTATGGTTCATTGATCAGGGCGGGGCAAGAGATGGCGAGTGGCGGGACATTTGGCTTCTCCGCAGATGCGGCCGGCTTCGCTGAAATCGAGAAACTGATTGCTGAAGACGGTGGCCAGGCGTGATCGTGCTCAAGCGATCTTGCCCAATCGGTCATTAAGTGAATTTAGGGTCATTGCTGGCCTGTTCTTCCTGAATGTATTATACTGCGGCTGACTGGCTCAGGCTCTCCGAGGGGGGTTCCCAATCGATGTTCGGCCTGCTTCAGCATGGAAAACAAGGGAGGTTTTCCATGGCAGCAGCTGGTCAACCGAGAGCGGACTTTCTGGGCGATGACCTGCCTCGCACAGCGCGCAAGAGCGAAGAGGCGGATCAGACGCGGCAGCTTCTTGCCTTGGCGGTGATCCGGGACGGGGTGTTGCGCTTCAAGGCCGGCGGCGCGGAGGCCTTGGTGACCCGCAAGGCGCCCGCAAAGACGCCGATCCTGACAGACGAACACCGCACGGCGCTGGCAGCGACTGTTGAGGCGGGGCCAAAGCCCGATATGGACCATCGGGCGTGGCGGCGGGTCGATCTGGCGCAGGGGGCGCAGGAGGAACCGGGCGTCCCGGTCAGTCGTCAGACGCCGGGACGGGACCTTCGCGCCCTGGGGTTCGCCATGGTGGGGGTCGCCAAGCTCTCCGCCCGCCCGCAGCACGACGAGCACGACGAGGCCATCGAGGCGTTCAACAAAACGTCTGCGACGTCGTCGACCACATCCGCACCCAATGGGGCGGCAAGCCGATAGAGCTCCGGGTTCAGGACAAAGCCCGGATGGGTCAGAAGAACAAACGCACGCGACGCCGGGCGCGGCGGGGGACGCGGCCCCGCGCGCCGCACGATCAGCGGACCGAAGGGGCCTGTCTCTTCGGCGCCATCTGCTCTGCCAGTGCCAAGGGCGACGGGCGGGTCATGCCCTGGTGCGACACTCACCCCATGGCTGAGCCTCTCAAGCTCATCGGTCAACAGGTCGAGACCGGGGCACACGCCCTCCTGATCCTTGATCGGGCGGGAGGACAGAGCTCACCCAAATGGGCTGTCCCCGACAACATCACCCTCGTCCCACGGCCGCCAAGGTCACCAGAGGTGAACCCGGTCGAGAACGTCTGGCCGTTCATCCGGGACACCTGGCTTTCGACCCTCGTTTTCAAGACCTGCGACGACATCGCAGATCACGGCTGCCAAGCCTGGAACACCCTCAGGCATCAACCAGGGCGCGCCATCTCAATCGGAGGGCGCGAAGGGACCATCGGGTGGGATCATTGAGCGATGGTATTACCCCATACCAACTCTTGTTAACTTTCGGTCAGCGGCGAGGTGGAAGTCTATCTAAACGCCATATGGAACCACATGAGGCAAAATGTTCCTCTCCGGCGTGATGTCGCCCAACAACAGGTTTGTGCGGCAGGGCAAATGCAGCTGGACGAGGCAATGATCCTGTTGTTCAGCGCGCTCAACATTGTCAGAGAGGGACGCTAAATGGGTAACAACCTTGACGCTCTGACGACAGTTTTTACCGAGTTCTATTATTGGGTGACTGTCGTCTTCATGTTCTTGATTCACGTAGGCTTCTGCCTCTATGAAGTCGGTACAAGCCGCCGGCGCAACCACCTTCACACCCTGATGAAGAACACCATGCTCATTCCGCTGGTGACCATTACCTTCTTCTTCTTCGGCTGGTGGATCTACTGGGCCTTCCCCAACGGGCTGTTCATCACGGGCGGCATTGACGGGGCGGCCGCAGCCAACACGCCATGGTCACCAACCATGGGAACTAACCTCGGGGACTGCATCACCGGCGTCTTCTGGGCTGCGTTCCTGTTATTCTCGTGGACTGCGGCTTCGATTGTTTCCGGCTCGGTGATCGAACGCATCAAGTCCGGTGCCTTCTGGATACATGCTTGTATTGATCGGTTCGGTGTTCTGGATCATTGATGCGGCTTGGGATTGGCACGCCGGAGGCTGGATGGTCAAATTGCTCGGCTATCACGATGTCTACGCATCAGGCGTGATCCACGCCATCGCTGGCGGATACGCCCTCGGTGTCCTCGTTGTACTTGGGCCTCGCCTCGACAAGTTCCATGCTGACGGCACACCGCGGGATCTTCCACCGCACAACCCGTGGATGATGACCTTTGGTCTCTTCCTTATCTATACCGAGTTCTGGGGCTTCTATACTGCATGCAACGTTCCGGCAATTTCGCCTGCTGGAATTGGCGGACAGATCACTGGAGAAACCTAGACAGCCACCAATATCTACCTGGCACCAACCTCGCTGAGTGCGATCGCCTTCAACTTCCTGATGTCGCTTTCAGGTGGCTTGATGGTAGCCTACATTGTCTCCAAGGGTGATCCGTTCTGGACCTATTCAGGCGGTCTTGCGGGCATAATCACGGCTTCGGCTGGCAATGATTTCTACCACCCCATCCAAGCCATACTGATCACAGGCGGGTGGTACGTACTGTGCTTACAAACTACACTACTATGTGGAGCGGAAATACAAGGTCGACGATGCCATCGGCGCTGTTGCCGTACATGATTATGCATGATTCGTGCTATGGGGACAACCGTCCTCGCCGTTTGAAGGCTATGCAACGATCAGCCCATGGGGTCAGTTCTTCGTGCTCAGCTTCCTGCCGGCTTACATTGTCTCGAAGATCATGGCCGCAGCCTGAATATACGTATCCCCGCAAAGGTTGAACTGGAAGCTCTCGATTTCGATGCAAACGAAACCTACAAGGCGGCCATTGACGAGGTTCGCGATGCTGAAAAAGCCATGGTCAAATAGGCAACTGGAACGGGAGAAAGCAAAATATCTACAAACGGTATGACAAGCTGGGCCGTCGACTTCAATGACGTCGGAGCCATCTATCCCTTCCAGGGGACGGAGGTCTTGATGGTGATCATTGGGGTTGCTTTCTGGATTGGTTGGCACGTCGTGCAAATGTGCATGGAAGCCGCCGAAGTGGACAAAGCCAGGGACGCGATAGACAGATACTGATCAGCTATCTAAGGCAAAAAATCGAATGAAGGGGCCTGCTGGCCAATACTGGCGGGCTCCTTTTTGTTGATCTTTGGTAGAGACGCATTAAGCTGACATACGACGAATTGGTATGCAATTGGTTCGAATTGGATCAACTATAAGAACGCCAGAGTTCAAATCTTTTGGAGGTACGAAATGACAAAACGTGTGGCCATTATTGGCGCTGGCCCCTCCGGGCTTGCTCAGCTCCGGGCTTTTCAGTCGGCGGCAGACAAAGGCGTAGAAGTGCCTGAAGTGGTCTGCTTTGAAAAGCAGGATAACTGGGGTGGTCTTTGGAACTACACATGGCGGACCGGTTTGGACAAATATGGGGAACCCTGCCACGGCTCGATGTATCGATACCTCTGGTCCAACGGTCCAAAGGAAGGTCTCGAATTCGCTGACTACACATTTGACGAGCATTTCGGTCGACCAATCGCGAGCTATCCACCGCGGGCCGTCCTCTTCGACTACATTGAAGGCCGCGTGAACAAGGCCAACGTCCGCGACAAAATTCGCTTCGCAACAGTCTGTCGCTCGGTAGTGGAAAACGCAGATGATACTTTCAAGGTAACGGTGGAAGACCTCGCAAATTCCAACACGTACTCTGAAGATTTCGACCACGTAGTCGTGGCCAGCGGTCACTTCTCGACACCAAACGTGCCGTATTATCTGGGTTTTGATACGTTCAAGGGCCGCGTATTGCACGCACACGATTTCCGCGATGCCATGGAGTTCAAGGACAAGGATATATTGATTCTTGGCACGTCCTACTCTGCTGAAGACATTGGTTCTCAATGCTGGAAATATGGCTGCAAGTCTGTGACCGTCGCCCACCGCACGGCGCCTATGGGTTACGATTGGCCCGACAATTGGCAGGAAGTTCCGGCTCTGGTGAAGGTCGAAGGCAACACTGCTACCTTCAAGGATGGCACCACCAAAGACGTGGACGCTGTAATTTTGTGCACCGGTTACAAGCACCACTTCCCGTTCATGCCAAAAGAGCTGCGTCTGGAATGTCCAAACGTGCTGGCGACGCCAATGCTCTACAAAGGCGTTGCCTTTATAGACAACCCAAAGCTCTTCTACCTTGGCATGCAGGACCAGTGGTATACCTTCAACATGTTTGATGCTCAGGCTTGGTGGGCACGTGATGTCATCATGGGGCGCATCGAAATTCCCGGCAAAGATGAAATGCAAGCAGATATTGATGCACGTATGAAAGCCGAAGGCGAGCTTGAAGACGATTACGCCTGCATCAATTATCAAGGTGCGTACACAGAAGAACTGATCAACGAGACTGATTATCCAAGTTTCGATATCAAGACGTCGAACGAAGCCTTCTATCAGTGGAAGAAACACAAGAAGAAAGACATCATGACCTTCCGCAACAATGGCTACAAGTCGCCGATGACAGGAACTGTCGCGCCGCCACACCATACACCATGGAAAGATGCACTTGATGACAGCCTGGAGAGTTATCTCGGTGAGGTCTAGTCTCGGCAGAAATAATGACCACCAAAAAGGGTCGGCTCAAAGCTGGCCCTTTTCTGTTCAGCAGGATTTCCGGCGTGCATGTAGAAGAAATTGGACTAAACGTCCAATCAGGTCTAAACATCTGCCTGAGTGATCTACGATTGAATAGTAATACTAACGGGCCTCAGGTTTGGCCGTTTTGGGTTCAATCGCGAGATGCGCCTGATTGGATCGCCGTTGGTTCTTTCATGAGCCGGGTCCAGGCATCACATCCGGCGGCAAGACCGTCTGCCTGATCTTCAAGGAGGCGGTTGGAGAGCCCGTTCTCCCGAAGAGATTGCCAGACCTTCCCGACCCGATTGAGGCCCGGTGATCTGGCGGGCAGGAAGATCAGGGGCAGGGTCTCCGGCCCCTTCACCTCGCCGGATGTGTGCCCCGGCGCGCGGTCCATCAGGACGGCCGCCTGAGCGCCTTTTGCGACGGTGAGGCAGGTTCTTTGTTTCAGTGTCCGCCCCCATGGCAGCATGGCAGCATCAGGGCCGCGCCGGTCTCCCTGTCTGCGCACACCGCGCCGAACAGGCAGGCCGATTTGTAACACTGATCGGCCGGTCAGCGCGGTCTCGTCCCCTTGCGCGCCCGGATGCGGCCGCGACCGTTCTTCTGGCCGATGCGGGTCTCGTCCTGAACCCAGACCTCGACCGGCTTGTCTGCCGGACCGTGGTTCAAAGGGGAGGCAAGGCTTTGGGGGACGTTTTTTTGAAAGCCTCCATGAGGCCCGGGTCTTGGCCCAGGTCTTAGGCCGGGTTCTGGTCCTGGTGTTGCGGGCGCCCGGTGAGGCGGGAAAAGCCGGGCGCTGCAAGCAGCCTGGAGAGGGTCCTCTCGTGAGAGACAACACCGAACCGGTCTTCGCTCCCCCGTTGAAGGTCAAGTCGTCTCCAGCGGATCCCCCCCGTCATGCTCAAGCGTCATGCTCAAGGCAGGGGCCGGGTTCGATAATCTCAGCAAGTTCAGCCATCGGGACCGCATCCAACCATCGGGGTCGCGGGACCCGGCGGTCGAACAGCCCTTCGGGTCCGGCTTCGTTGAACCGGTGCCCCCGGTCCCTCAGGCTCTGCCGGACCCTTCCACCCCCCTTCGCCGCATCCGCCCGGCTCATCCCGTCATGAACACAGGCAAGCGAAAGCAAACGCCAAGCCTGACGGAGATCTTCGCTCGTCCTGGAAAGGCTGTGGAGGGGCAAAGCATCATAGTCGTCACGACCGCCAGCAGCTGCAGACATCGGAAATCCTCCCTTGTCTGCATGGATCCAGAGAGCAGCCGGGTTGAAAAGGCCTGAGAGACAATCAATCACGCCATTGGTATAAGACTGCCGTGTCTCTATGAAATTAGTTTTTTGCGGCGGGCCCGGCCACGTGCCCTCCGCTTCTGTCTCCATTGCCGGCGCTTTTGTGTTGCCCGTTTCCTGAGCTGTGCCCGTCGCTGAAGTTTCCGTTTCTGTAGTCTTTGTTTGTTGTTTCTGCGTAATTTACGCGCCTTGTGTTTTGCCGCCCTTTGGCATGAGACGGACCAGCGCTCGCGTTTCCGTCGATGCGGAATAGAACCAGACACTCCGGCAGATTTGTGGCTGTTCCCAGGCGCGGTTAGTACACTTTAGGTCAGAATGCTGATGGTCTTGTTATTCAAATCGAGCGTTTTTGATCGAGTTTTGCTGACGCCAGACCTTGTAGGTCACCATTTCTAGCCCGGGCATTTCGTAATCCACGAGGTAATAGCCATGATGTCCAACGCTGACGGTTTCAGGATAATCTTTCAGAATGTCCTGTGCCATCACACCAACGAGTTCCGTGTCGTCCCAGTTGTATTTGAAGCGGTAGAGCTTCGGACCATTTGGCAGCTGTTCGAGGAATTGGATGTCCTTCTTCAGCCGGATGTCTGAACCTCGGCCTCCCTGACCTTCGAGTGTATCCTCGTCTTCGTGCGCACGGGTCGATGCCGTCGCGCAGCGGGACGCCGCGTAAGAGGGAATTCTCATGCTTGCGCCGAGCCGTCGTTGCGACACCAGGAAAGGAATCGCGCGCTGTGTGGATGTGCTCCCCAGGACTCTTGGACTTTGCCTGTTGTCGTGGATGAAACGGCCGTTCCGTTCTATCCGCAGAGACTCGCACCGCCGTCTTAGTGTTTGGCAACGCCCACGCAAATTGCAGGCTTTCACAACATCATGGAGCACTGTGACAATGGTTTGACCCCAGTTGCCGACAAACACGTCAAACATGGTACCGCGCACACTGATCGTGGAGGACGGCGTTTTGATCTTATACGCTTTGGACGGCATGCTGTCGGTGGCGAAACGGAACGCGCCTCTTGCTGCTTTCAAAACCAGCTTTGCAGTTGAATCACCTCCAGCAAAAACGAACCGATCTAAGACTATGGATGAATTGGCATTGACGGCAAGGTTTGAATTATCGTTCAATCTGAACTGACCAAAGCTTGCCGACGCCGCACGTACCCTCTGTTTTCGAAAGATGGAATCACCTCTGTTGAACTGAGTGGTACGACCAGCCAGACGGCCGGTTACAGACCGGATTATTTTTGTGGCTGAGCCGACTCTGTCGGCCGCAATGGCAGTTATAGAGTGGGATACTGGGAACAAAATTGCTGCAATCAAAATCCGGATCATATTTGGTCCCGTAAATCCAAAATGATAACGGCCCTTCCCAGAGAATCGCACGATACCAACCACAAAGACCCAAGCAAAGCAAAACTCACCAAAAGTTGCAAAGGTTAGAAATGACTGTATGCGGCCAAACCCACGACCAGCAGCATAGCAAGCGCCATGAGGAGGTTGATTGCGAACTGAGCCCGGTCGGGTAAATCCAGGCGACGCAACGAAACACCGGCCGCCAGCCACAACAGATGAACCGGCACCCAAACCAGGTTCATGATGAGGAATTTCATGCCGGTCTCAGCCGGCAGATTGTTTGGCCAGAATGCGAATCCGGAGAACAGTGCTGTGTTCACGGCATAGGCTTTCGGGTTGATGACCTGCAAGGTGATGCCGCCCCAGATACCCGGTGCCGTGTCTGAGCGGATGAAGCCAATCTTGTTTCCGGAGAAGGCAATTTTCAAAGCCAGGTAGACCAGATAGCCCGCAGATGCGAAGAGCAGCACAGTACGCAAGAACGGCACCGAGAACAAAGCAGCTGCAACGCCGGTCACGACAGCAAGGGCCACAAGATTGGTGCCGATGCACAAGCCAATCAGAAACCTTAAGCCCGGGCCATATCCAAAGCCGGAGCCGATTCCGGCTGTGGTGAGAACGCCGGGACCGGGCGTAATGATCAGAAAGAAAAGTGCTAGAGCGAACGCAATCATATCCTGTTTATTGAGGTTTGGCCTGAAAGGTTCAACTGAGAACTGAGAGGCCGGCGTCTTTTTTCTTCCTGTTGGGATGGCGTGAAGCTATTGCTTTGTTCGAGGTAAATGAGTGTCGAGACATTGATGGACACAAAGTCGGCATCAGAATGGGTGACGCGATTCTCTGCTATTGTGCCCGCAGCTTCCCCGGTTCTTGATCTGGCTTGCGGATCCGGTCGCCATACATGGTTGTTTGCTGCTGCTGGTCACCCGGTTACCGCAGTCGACCGGGACATCTCGAAGCTGGCGAAGACGGCCAGGCTACTCGGCGTGGAAATAATACAGGCGGATCTGGAGAGGCCGGCTGGCTGGCCTCTGCCAGGGTGCAAGTTCGGCGGCATCGTCGTGGCAAGTTACCTTTATCGTCCGCTGTTTCCCAACATTCTCGAGGCTCTCGATGAGAGTGGGGTTTTGATTTATGAGACGTTTGCGTTGGGAAACGAAAAGTTCGGCAAGCCGTCAAATCCGGATTTTCTTCTGAAGCCTGGTGAATTGCTGGAAATGGTGCACGGCCAACTGCACGTTGTGGCGTACGAGCATGGACAGATCGATCATCCGCGTCCCGCAATTGTTCAACGGATTTGTGCGGTCCGCGCAACGTCAGATCTGGATTATACTAACGGCCCTCAGATTTGACTGTTTTGGGTCCGATCGCGAGATGCGCCTGATTTGATTGCCGTCGGTTCTTTCATGAGCCGGGTCCAGGCATCACATCCGGCGGCAAGAAAGTCTGCCTGATCTTCAAGGAGGCGGTTGGAGAGCCCGTTCTCCCGAAGAGATTGCCAGACCTTCCCGACCCGATTGAGCCCCGGTGATCTGGCGGGCAGGAAGATCAGGGGCAGGGTCTCCGGCCCCTTCACCTCGCCGGATGTGTGCCCCGGCGCGCGGTCCATCAGGACGGCCGCCTGAGCGCCTTTTGCAACGGCCCGGCTGATCTCCTTGAGAGGCAGGTTCCTTGTTCCAGTGTCCGCCCCATAGCACCATAGCACCATGGCAGCATCAGGGCCGCGCCGGTCTCCCTGTCTGCGCACACCGCGCCGAACAGGCAGGCCGATTTGTAACGCTGATCGGCCGGCCATCGCGGTCTCGTCCCCTTGCGCGCCCGGATGCGGACGCGGCCGTTCTTCTGGCCGATGCGGGCCTCGTCCTGAACCCGGACCTCGATCGGCTTGTCTGCCGGCCATGGTTCAAAGGGGAGGCAAGGCTTTGGGGGACGTCTTTTTGAAAGCCTCCATGCGGGCCTCGTCCTGAACCAGGCCTGGACCGGGTGTTGCGGGCGCCCGGTGAGGCGGGAAAAGCCGGGCGCTGCAAGCAGCCTGGAGAGGGCCCTCTCGTGAGAAACAACACCGAACCGGTCTTGACTCCCCCGTTGCAGGTCGGGTCGTCTCCAGCGGACCCCCCGTCATGCTCAAGCGTCAGGCTCAAGGCAGGGGCCGGGTTCGATGATCTCAGCAAGTTCAGCCATCGGGACCGCGGGACCCGGCGGTCGAACAGCCCTTCGGGCCCGGCTTCGTTGAACCGGTGCCCCCGGTCCCTCAGGCTCTGCCGGGCCACCCCACCCCCCTTCGCCGCATCCGCCCGGCTCATCCCGTCATGAACACAAGCAAGCGAAAGCAAACGCCGGACCTGACGGAGATCTTCGCTCGTCCTGGCAAGGCCACGAAGGGTCAAAGCATCATAGTCATCACGACCGCCAACAGCTACAGACATCGGAACTCCTGCTTTGTCTGCATGGATCCAGAGAGCCGCCGGGTTGAAAAGGCCTGAGAGACAATCAAGCACGCCATTGGTATTAGATGCACCTTGAGAGGGTGTGAGGCCGGCGGCAACTGGTTGGCATCGCATAGAGATATGCGATCCGCGTTACTGCTTCGGAGAGGGGCTCTGAAACAACGCTCATGTGATAGCCATTGGCATGGAGCAAAGTCTCTTCATCGGTCATCACGCCAATATGCCCCTTCCAGAAAATGAGATCACCCCGCTGGAATGTCTGATTGCCGAAGGCGCCGAGATCTTCTCCGAAGCCCGCTTCGAGCATGTCGGAATCCCGAGGTGCTTTTATGCCGGCCGCTTTGAGGCCGGTGTATATCAGTCCTGAACAATCAAACCCCCATGCTGATGTGCCGCCCCAGAGATAGGGGGTGCCGGTCATTGCCTCGCAGACAGCTACAAAATCTGTGTCGTAAGTTCCGATATCGCAGATATGCCGGTTCCAGATGAACCGGCCATCTGTGAGCCTGCTGAATTCTCCTTCGGATTGTTCAACGACAACAGCAGCACCGAACGGGATGTGTTGTACCGGCTGGCTCTTTATGCCCGGAATGGGATATGTGAACGAGGTGCGCGCACAGATCTTATGAGTTGGTTCCTTGATATTGTTTGTCAACGCGGATGTTGGCACGTAGCCAACGTAACCCTCGGTTTCCAGCTGGCCCCACGCCCATCCCTCGCCGGAGATTTCGTAGGCTTTAAAATATTCTCCAAGGAGAGCCTGGGAATCCAGAGCAGCGTCGGGAACAGGAGCCCTCCTGATGTCAGCGACGGGCTCGCAGACTTGAATTCTGGTTCCCGGTACAAAGCGGGCTGCATCAACCTGCCCCTCCAGAAAATCTGCGGCGAGGTCTTTTCTGTAGGGCGTGATCCTGGGATCCATCAATCGGCCCTACAACGTTTCGGCCGTCTGGCTGATTGTATCGGCAAGTTTTTCGACGAACAGGGCACCAGTGACGGTACGCTGCACAAACACGTTGCGCCGGTCGTTTTGGTCCCTGCGTCGATTGAGCAAGTCCATCTGCCCCATTGTGTTTAGCGCGCGCGTGATGACCGGCTTGGTGACTTTCAGCTTTTCTGCAAGCCCGCGAACAGTGTGTGGTGGCGGTTCCAGATAGATCGTGAGCAGGATCGTTATTTGTCTGGCCGAAAGATCAGGCCCGGAATCATGAACCAGCTTCAAGTTGGTATCATGCCAGAGCTTGAGAGCTTCAGCTGTTCCAAGGTCAGCCGCCATCTCATAACCTTTCCAAATCCGGTCAACGTCCGCAAGAATTCACAGTCGTTACGGATCCGGTTTATTCTACTGATTGCTAAACATCTGGCAAGTGGTCTAGCGGCGCCTGTATTTCCGGCCATAGCGGCGTTGGATTACATCAAATAATGCCCGGATTGCGCAGGCCTCACCGCCAACTGGTCGGCCCGGTTTCGCTTTTGGCGTCCAACCATAAATATCCAGATGCACATAGGACTTTGCGTGTTCTACGAACCGTTTCAGGAACAGACCTGCTGTGATCGATCCTGCGAAACCGCCAGACGCGATGTGATTGACATCCGCAACACTGCTGGAGAGCCAATTGTCATATGGTTGCCAGAACGGCATTCGCCAGGCCGGGTCGTTGGTTCTTGTTGCCGATGCGCTGATTGCTGCGGCCAGGTCCTCGTCGTCTGTGTAGAACGGCGCAAGGTCAGGTCCAACGGCGACCCGGGCGGCGCCGGTCAAAGTTGCCATGTCGATGAGGAGGTCCGGCTTTTCTTCATCAGCCAAGTGGAGGGCGTCGCCGAGAACCAGTCGGCCTTCCGCATCCGTGTTGCCGATTTCAACGGTCAGGCCTTTTCTGCTTTGCAAGATGTCGCCAGGCCTGAATGCACCTGCCGAGATACTGTTTTCAACTGCCGGGATGAGAACCCTCAGGCGGATGCGCAATTTTGCGTCCATGATCATGCTGGCAAGCCCGAGCACGTTTGCGGCCCCGCCCATGTCTTTTTTCATCAGCGCCATGGAGTTGCCCGGCTTGATATTCAGGCCGCCTGTATCGAAACAGACACCCTTGCCCACCAACGTTACTTTGGGTGCATTCTTCGGACCCCATTGCATGTCGACGAGCCGCGGGGAGATATCGGACGCCCGGCCCACCGCGTGGATCATGGGGAAATTTCTTTTCAGCAGCTGCTCGCCCACGATTGAGGTCACATCAGCCTTGTGGGATTTGGCGAGGCTGCGGACCGCAGACTCCAAGGCGTTAGGTCCCATGTCGTTGGCGGGCGTGTTGATCAGGTCACGTGTCAGTATGACGGCTCTTGCAGCACTTCTGACGGCTTCGGCATCAACACCTGACAGGGCCATAAGTCTGGCCGCGCGTGCAGGTCCCGACGTGTACTGATCAAAACTGTAGGCTTCCATGAGCCAGCCAGTCGCCAGCAGTTGACCGTTCTTGACCGGTTCTTTGAAGGCATAGGTGCCTTCCGGCAGCGAACTTGCCAACTTTGCAGGCAAGAATGGATCATGCTTGTCTTCAGCCTGACCCATTCCAAACCAGACCTGTTCGATATTGCCTGTTGTTCCCGGGATTCTGACACTTGACCCGGTTGCTGCGCTGAACCCTTGAGATTTGACCCAGATTGATTGGTTTTTTTCCAAGGATTTCAAGAGTGCTGGCAATTGCTGTTTGGTGACCAGTTGGATTGGGATCGCCTTGCGGCGTGTGCGATTGAGGAGAAGTTCGGTCACGTTTGATTCCTTGGACGGTTACTGAGTCGGTGAGGCCTGAGAGTCTAAACCTCTCAATTGTTTGCGGCAATGGTTGAGCTTGCCGCTACGTGATGTGTGCCGAAACCGTCCCATCGGTTAAACGTTGTTGACCCCTGTGTGCGATGCTTCGATCAAAGTGTGGCCAATTCTGTATTCAATTGGCTCAAGAGTTGTGCTGCGGGTCGGGTTTAGCTTATGAGTGTTCTGCGTGAAATTTCGAAAGAATCTAGTGCAAAGTTGATTGTGCTGCTGCCGTTGATGGCCATTGCGGCAACTGGGTGCAAGACCACCGGATCTTCCGGCAGTTCCCTGCTCAATGACAACTCGAAGAGTTACGCGGCCCCCAAGGTGCATAATGCGTCCGCTGGTGAGACTGCAAAATGGGCCAAGCTTTGGGAGAAGAATCCAAAAGATGTGCCGACCGCTCTGGAATATGTGGCGAGGTTGCGCGCGCTTGGTTCGTCCTCCCGCACCATGACCGTTCTCGAAGATTCTTTGAAACATAATCAGAGACATATTGTACTGCAGGGCGAGTACGGAAAAGAACTTGCCAATGCGGGAAAGTTTCAACAGGCGTCGGTTGTGTTGCAACGGACAGCGGCGGTTCCGGATTCGAGCTGGCAAATTCACTCAGCAAAAGGTGTCGTGCTTGACCGGTTAGGCCGGCATTCCGATGCCCAGGCGGCCTACAAGGTCGCTTTGCAGAAATCACCTGGTCAGATGACAGCGCTGAACAATTTTGGTTTGTCTCAGGCTCAGAGTGGAGATCTGACCATTGCCGAAAAACATTGCGGACAGCATATGTGACCCCTGCTGGCCAGCAACACTCCCGGCTTCGTCAAAACCTTGCGCTCGTCGTCGGACTGCAAGGGCGGTTTGATGAGGCAAAGACTATCGTACAGGCAGACCTTCCTCCACAGCAGGTGGAGCATAACATTGCCTATCTTCGCCAGATGCTATCCCAGCCCGATCCCTGGAAAAAGTTGTCGCAGATGGACAAGAAGAAGATCTGATATCAATTGGAACGGTTGCGCGGCGCTGTTCGACGATCTGTATAAAATCTCTGGACGTGGGGTCTGATTGATCAATCAGAGCGCAGAAGTCCTCAAAACCCAAGGCAAGAACCGAGACAGGCGTATTTGCCCGGACATCGGCTGTTCGTCTCGTTTCCATCAGAATGCCCACTTCTCCGAAGACGTCCCCTTCACCCAGCTTCGCCAGCTCAACTTCATCGCTTGGGTCCCGGCGGGTGTATGACGCTGACTTCGCCACTCACCAGAATATAGAACTGATCAGAGATTCCACCCTGCTGGATGATCACATCGCCTGCATCGTAGAGCAGGGTGTTCAATTGCTTGGTGGCGTCGGCGAGGGATGCAGTTTTCACACGCGGGAAAATCTTTGGGAGCCAGTCATTATAGCGCCATGTGCCTTGACCCGGGCTCCAGCCAACCGGGCAAAGTTCGCCGCTTTACAGGGCGCGAAGGACCCGGAGCGTTTCTTCCACATTCCGGCCAATATCGATATCATTGACAGTGATGTGGCGAACGATGCCGTTTGGATCGATGATGTAGGTGCCTCGGAGGGCTGAACCTTCTTCCACCAGGACGCCGAATTCCTGGCTCAGTTTGTGAGACGTATCGGCAATAACCGGGAACGTTACATCAGCCAGTTGTTCATCCTGACTGAACCAGGCTTCATGACTGAATTAGCTGTCTGTGCTGGCGGCGATCACGGCCGCATCTTTACGGGCAAAATCTTCGCTCAAATTGGCAAAGGCCTGAAGCTCCGTCGGGCAGATGTAGGAAAAATCACGGATATAGAAGAACAGGACCAGCCATTGTCCGCTATAGTCTGATAAGGAAAGTTCTTTGGCGCCTGCTGCGCCGCGTTGCCAATACTCTACCTGGAAATCAGGTACGGACTTACCGATTGTAAATGCCATTCAGGCCACCCTGCCTTGTGCCCCGATGCTTATCTAGCCCCGCCAGCGCCCGCTGTGAAGTGCGCTTTCCCACATAGCTGTGTCTATGCCCCGGTAAATTTTGCAGATTGTTGTCGGTCCAGCCTTTTGGCTAGGAAACCAATAGGCATTTGCAGTTGCATTGATTCAGTCTAAAACCAACCATAAGTGCTGTTTGAGTGAGTTTGTACGGATAATATCAAATGCTGGAGGGAGCGGCCCTATTGCTGGATTACATCGAATACATCCTCTGTGTTTTGCTCGGCTTCTTTGCCTCCTGGATGAAAGCTCGTTGGTCCAGATGGACCGGATTGACCAAAGTGCTGATATTGCTTGTTATTATTGTGCTGTCGATCTTCATTTTTTCGGTGTTCTATAAGGTTGAAGCGGTGCTGTTTTTTGTGGAAGACTTTTTTCAGGTTTCAGTTCTGATCAAGTTGGCTTTGTTCATGATCGGTATTCTCGTTGCGGGCCGTATGGCACGACAACGCATTGCGAAAGCAGAGGAAGCGGCCAAAGTGGCAGAAGCCAGGCAAGCAGAACAGCTCTGGGTGGAACAGTTGAAAGCGGAACAACGTCGCAGGGAAGAGTTGGATGCTGAAACACCACTGGTTGAGCCAATTCGGCCTGAGCCATATGGATCCAGGTGAACCGGCATTGCGGTCCAAATTGACGGGATACCGGCGCATTCTGTTCGGCGGATTGATCGTCTGGGCCCCAGTTCAACTGGCAGCAACGCCAGTGCAAGCTGCTGATGAAAGGAAACCGGCGCAGCTTCTCAATTATGAACAACTCCATCGTTTGGTCCGTTCGAACCAAATTACATTCAGGCGATCGGGCGGAAAGATTGAAGCTGTTTGCCGCTGCGGACCAAAAGTCTATTTGCATCAGGTTTCCAGGCACCTCAAACGAGCCGTCGTCGCGATCGAGGACCGGCGGTTCTTCGTTCACAAAGGGGTCGATCCGTTTGGTATTGCAAGAGGAATCGGGCGCTGGCTTGTCTCAAAGTTTCAGCGCAGGGAAGGAGGCAGCACCCTTACACAGCAGATGATCAAGAATACGGTTCTTCACCGCGGCCGCGTGCTCGCGCGAAAGTTTGATGAGGCCAATCTAGCCCTGACCCTCGAGACCAAGATGAGTAAAGTTCAGATCCTCACAACGTATCTCAATCAGACGGTCTTCGGGCACTACAAGGGCCGTCCAATTCTTGGGGTGGAGCAGGCGGCTCGGCATTTTTATGGGCGCCGTGCGCGCAACCTGACTCTATATCAGGCGGCGGAACTCGCTGGCTTGTTGAAGGCGCCGACGACCTACAATCCTCTGAACCATCCCGAGGCAGCGCGCAAACGCGCCCGTCTCGTTCTGAAGAAGATGGTCGACTACAAAATGATTACACCCCAACAACGGGCTGCTGCGTTGCGCAAAAAGCCGCGAAAAGGAAAGTTCAAGCCTCTTTGGCCGGAGACTCGAAGTTTTACAGGCTGGGTTGTCTCAGAGGTTCGGCGACGGTTCCCGAAGGTCAAAATTGAACCGGGTCTGCGAATTCCCATAACGCTGGAAGTCGAATCTCAGTTCAAGGCTGAAAGGAGTTTGGCTCGATCATTGCGGCGGCGCAGGCTTGGCAAAGTCGATGCCGGTTTTGTGACAATGGCAAAGGATGGGCGCGTTGTCTTGATGATCGGCGGCCGAAACTTCAGCAAAAATCAGTTCAACACAGCGACGGCGGCAAAACGGCAACCTGCATCCACATTCAAGCCATTTGTTTACCTGACAGCGTTCCAGAGGGGGACGGCGAAACCCAGCTTGCACCTGACAAAAGCTTTGGCGCGTTCAGACAATACGATCCCGGTCAAATTGGCGGCGAGAACGGGGACAGGGCACATTATTAGGACCGCCCGAAAACTTGGCATCCAGTCAAAACTCAATGCCAAACACAACATTGCTCTGGGGGCGAGCGAAGTTAATCTGCTGGAATTGACACGAGCCTATGCAGCCTTCGCCTCCGGTGGGTACCGGGCGGCTGAGCCCTATGGGTTTCGAGGACTGGTGCACAATGGCCGGGTTCTTTATTGGCGCCGCTCGCCTGGACGTCACCGCGTGATGAAAAGAAAACGTGCGCAATCGATGCAGTCCATGCTCCGGCGCGTGGTCACCCATGGCACAGGTCGCCCAGCCCGTCATATCAATGGAGCTGCGGGCAAAACCGGTACCACGGATGGAAATCGAGATAGCTGGTTTGTTGGATATACACCGCGTCATGTGAGCGGATTGTGGCTCGGCAGACTGAATAATCGGCCGGTGCGTGGGCTGGATGGAACCGTTGCGTCAGCGGTGTGGGCAGCCATCGAGCAGTCGCTGCCTAATGAATAGGCTTTTCAGCGAGCATCATGTAGTTCACGTCCGTATCTGCTGAGCGGCGCCACGTGCCTGCCAGAGGGTTGAAGAGGACCCCCGATTTGTCTTTGACACGCATGCCGCCTGCCCTGATCGAGTTATCGAGTTCCTGTGGTGTGATGAACTTTTCCCACTGATGGGTGCCGCGTGGGAGCCAGCCCAACACGTATTCTGCCCCTATAATTGCGAAACCAAAAGATTTAAGGGTCCGGTTGATGGTGGCCGCGAACATCAGTCCGCCAGGCTTAACCAGACCGGCGGCTGTGGTCATGAACAGCTCCACATCTGCCACATGTTCGACCACTTCCATGTTCAGGACGATGTCGAACTGTTCGCCTGTTTCGACCAGATCTTCTGCTGTCATGGTCAGATAATTTATTGGCAACTCTTGCTCTGCTGCGTGAACTGATGCGGTCTTGATGTTTTTTTCGGAAGGGTCAACGCCGGTTACAGCTGCGCCGAGCCGGGACATGGGCTCACAGAGCAGACCGCCACCGCATCCGATATCAAGTAGCTTCAGATCCTTAAACGGCTGGCGGGAATTGTCGTTGAGAGAAAAATGCCGGACAACATGTTCCCGGATAAATTCCAGACGAACCGGGTTAAACTTGTGCAGCACGCCGAATTTGCCCTTCGGATTCCACCACTCGGCGGCCATGGCAGAGAATTTGTCGACTTCTGAGGGGTCGACAGTGGTTTGCAGCGCTGTAAATTCGGCATTCATTCAATTTGATCCTGATCAGAAACCGAGCACTGACAATATTGCATAGTCTGCGCGCGGCGAGTATGAGTATCGCGCGCGTGAGGCATTAAACCGCCGTTCACACTTTTCCTTTTTGGAATTGTGAACCTTTTGAAGACTGAAGCGCCGATGAGCCGACTGGTCATGAAATTTGGCGGAACGTCTGTGGCCGATCTCGACCGCATTCGTAACGTCGCACGTCACGTGCAGCGGGAAGTTAAGGCGGGCAATCATGTTGCCGTTGTGGTGTCGGCGATGGCGGGCCAGACAGATCAGCTGGTGGCCTGGACCAAGGAGGCCGGTTCAGCCGCAGACCGGCGGGAATATGATGCAGTTGTGGCAACCGGTGAGCAAGTGACCTCCGGTTTGCTGGCGCTTGTACTGCAAAACATGGGGATCTCCGCGCGATCCTGGCAGGGTTGGCAGATCCCAATCCGGACAGATGGGGTTCATGGTGCTGCGCGTATCCGGGAAATTGAAGGCAAAGTGATTGGCAAGGCCATGGATGCCGACCAGGTTGCAATCATTGCCGGTTTTCAGGGGCTTGGTCCGGACAACCGTATCGCGACTCTTGGGCGCGGCGGATCGGACACCAGTGCAGTGGCTCTTGCGGCTGCATTGAACGCCCGTTGTCACATTTATACAGATGTCGATGGTGTCTACACGACTGATCCGAGGATCGTGACAAAAGCCCAGAAGCTTGAACGTATTTCCTATGAAGAGATGCTGGAGATGGCTTCGCTTGGCGCGAAAGTATTGCAGACCCGCTCGGTCGAGATGGCGATGGTGCACCGCGTGCCATTGAGAGTGCGTTCAAGCTTTGATGTCCCGGACGAAGTTGAGGTTACAGGCAATAATATCCCAGGTACTCTGGTGTGCGATGAGGAAGAGATCGTGGAACAGGAAATTGTCAGCGGGATTGCCTATTCCCGTAATGAAGCAAAAGTCACGCTTGCGAGTGTGCGGGATAAACCAGGTGTTTCTGCCCGGATATTCGGTCCGTTGTCCGAGAACGAGATCAACGTGGACATGATCGTGCAAAACGTATCGGCCGACGGCAAATATACCGATCTGACATTCACTGTGTCGGACAATGATCTTGAACGGGCTTTGAAGGTTATCGAAGAGGCCAGGGATGATATCGAATACGAAGACCTTCGTGGTTCGACGGACGTAGTGAAGGTCTCCGTCATCGGAATTGGCATGCGGTCCCATGCAGGTGTGGCGGCAAAAATGTTCCAGACACTGGCAGATCGCAACATCAATATTCAGGCGATTGCGACCTCGGAGATCAAGATTTCCGTTTTGATCGACTCAGCCTATACGGAACTGGCATTGAGATCCTTGCATAGTGCTTACGGACTAGACGCGGAAGCTTGAGGTCTTGAACCTGCTCTGGACAGGGGTATAGGGCGCAGAAAGGAAGAGGACACGCTGCTATGGTACCAGCTCATGTTGGCCCACGTGTCCTGCTTCGGCGGCTCCGCGAGGTCATGGCCGAGCCGGAGGCCACCCAGGCGCGTCTGAACAAAATTGTAACACTCATAGCTTCCAACATGGTGGCGGAGGTCTGCTCAGTCTATGTGATGAGACCGGGCGGGTATCTTGAACTCTATGCTACGGAAGGTCTTAATCCTGACGCTGTTGGCCAGACGAAATTGCGTGTGGGTGAAGGCCTGGTCGGCGTGATTGCAGCCAACGCGTCGCATCTGAATCTTCCCGACGCGCAGAGCCATCCGGCCTTTAAGTACCTGCCGGAAACAGGCGAAGAAATTTATCATTCTTTCCTAGGTGTGCCCGTATTGCGAAGCGGACTGATTCTTGGCGTGTTGAATGTTCGGAACAGAACCCAACGGCACTATTCAGAAGAAGAAGTCGAAGCGATGCAGACGACGGCAATGGTGCTTGCCGAAGTTGTGGCATCGGGCGTGCTGGATGAAGTTGGCGAAGCTGAAGAAATCGATCTTGGTCATGTGCACTCGCATCAGATTAAGGGCACGTCATTCTCTCCCGGTATCGCTCTTGGGCATGTTGTCCTGCATCGCCCACGCATTCACATAACGAACCTGATTGCAGAAGATGTCCGGGTTGAAAAGGAGCGTCTGACAAAAGGTATCGAGCGCTTGAGGGAAAGTGTCGATACCATGATTACCGCTCCGGATCTTGCGCGGAGCGGCGAGCATCGCGATGTTCTGGAAGCCTACAGGATGTTCGCTCATGATCGTGGATGGGTGCGGCGATTGGCCGAGGCGGTGGACACAGGCCTTACGGCGGAAGCTGCGGTCGAGCGCGAACAATCGGAAACGCGGGCCTGGATGATGCGCTCGCGCGATCCCTTTCTGCAGGAACGTCTGCATGATCTGGATGATCTGGCGAATCGTCTTCTGCGCATTCTAACCGGGGCGACTGGCACTGCCGCCGGCGGTGATCTGCCTGAGGATGCGATCATTGTTGCGCGCTCAATGGGGGCTGCTGAGCTTTTGGACTATGACCGGGACCGGGTTCGCGGCGTGGTTCTTCAGGAAGGCGGCGGCAACAGCCATGCCACGATCGTGGCCAAGGCTCTTGGAATTCCCCTGGTCGGCCAGGTGGCCGGCGTTCTCGATCATGCAGATACGGGTGACCCGATCATTGTTGACGGTGAGAGCGGCGATATCTATGTCCGCCCGCTTCAATCCATTGATGAGGCCTACGGGGAAAAAGTATCTCTCTATGCGAAGCGCCAGGCACAATATGTTCAGCTCCGCAATGAGCCGGCGGTTACGCGGGATGGCACTCATATCAGTTTGAACATCAATGCCGGTTTGCTGATGGATCTGCCGCACCTTGAGAAGGCCGGTGCGGAAGGTATTGGGCTGTTCCGTACCGAATTGCAGTTCATGATTGCATCCGCATTTCCCCGGATGGATGAGCAGGTTTCCTACTATCGTGCAGTTCTGGATGCAGCGGGCGACCGTCCGGTTGTCTTTCGCACCCTCGATATTGGAGCGGACAAGACGCTGCCGTATCTGAGGCACAATCAAGAGGAAAATCCCGCACTCGGCTGGCGGGCGATCCGGATGGCACTGGACAGACCTGCACTGCTGAAACTTCAACTGCGCGCATTTCTGAAGGCTGCAGGCGGACGCAAGCTTCGGGTTATGTTTCCGATGGTTGCAGAAGCCGACGAATTCCGCCGGGCGCGGAGGCTGCTTGATCAGGAATTTACCAACCTGACACGCCATGGTCACGAAGTGCCGACGGAGTTGAAGGTTGGGGCAATGATAGAAGTGCCCGCCCTCGTCTGGCAGCTGCCCGCATTGCTGCCCCTTACGGACTTTGTCTCCGTAGGCACAAATGATCTGTTGCAGTTTCTCTTCGCCTATGATCGCGGCAATCCTCAATTGGCAACGAGGTACGATGCCTTGTCCCCGACATTCCTGTCTCTGATCCGCCAAATCGCAGGTCAGGCAGATGCGCACAATGTTCCGTTGACGGTTTGCGGCGAGATTGCCGGAATGCCTCTGGAATCCCTCGCGCTCATGGCAATGGGTGTCAGGTCGGTTTCAATGGTCCCGGCTGCGATCGGACCGGTCAAGACAATGCTGCGTTCGGCTGACCTGAAGGCTACCCGAGAAGCGATTATTCCGCTTCTGAGTAAGCCGGATCATTCTCTTCGTGTGAAAATCGAAGAGTTTTCTCAAGCCAGCGGCATTCAATTGCACGGCTAATTTTCCGTCATTCTCATGAATTGAACACCGCGTTCATTCTCTGCTTACCATTTTCGACGATTGTTTTATCATGTTTGGACGTCAAACACTTTTGCCTGGGGCTGAAGTGCGACACAGCAAGTGCGAGTGAGATTATGAATACAGTAGTGGCCGAGGCAGGTGGTTCAACGCAGCAATTAAATATGCAGGTTCAAGGAGCCAGGCTGGCGAAGCCATCCGAAAATGAGCACCCCGCGGTTGTCGCCGGTTGGTGGTTGCACAATGAGCGGATCGACCGCGAAGCGTCCATCGCGGAGGTCTCGCTTGCAACGCGTGTTGACGTGGCGCACCTCAACGCAATCGAAACCGGACAGCTTGACCAATTGCCGGAACGTGGCCGGGCACTGGACATGATTTGGGCCTATGCGGACTATTTGAAGCTCGAACCCGGTCCGCTTTGTGTTCATTTTGGCCGCTTGCTTCCGCGCAGTGCGCCCAAGCAGCTTGAAGTTCCGCAGATCTCGAAATTCAACACGGCAGGGATGATGGCAAGGTTTGCCTTCCCGAAAATTGCAAACGGCCCGATGATTGGTGCCGCATTCGCCTGCTTTATGGCGTTCGGTGCATTTTTCTTCATGTTGTTGCCGGGCAGTGAGAGCACTGAAGGCAATCCGATGATGACCGAAGCGCTCGATGAAGCTGATCTTATCACAGGCACCGTCAGAGGTCTTCCGGACGCCGGGTCGAAGAATTCAAGCTCTGTTGCCATGAACGGCAGTGCGGAACCGGAGCAATCACTCAGCGGATTGACGGAGCTCATCGCGAAGACTGTGCCTGATGTTGATAAGCAGACGCAGGTCAAAGCGAAAACGGCCCCTGAAAAGAAGACTGTCAAGACTTCGCCAAAGGTGGAGCGTGTTGATCGTAAGATCACAACGGCCAAGGAAACAGGCGGCCGGCTCTACGGTGCCGAAAACAAGAACTCGCGGCTTCAGATTGAAGCTCAGGCCCGGGTCTGGGTGCGGATCGAAGACAATAGCGGGAATGTTGTTTTCAATCAGACACTGCTGTCCGGCGATGTATTCAAGGTTCCCAACCGGAAAGGTTTGGTTCTGATAGCACGTGACGGTGGCGCTCTATCATACCGGCTCGACGGCCGAAAGAAGGGCCAAATCGGTGTTCAAGGTGAAATCCTGGTTGGCCACCCGCTTGATCCTGAAAAGATTGGACAAGTCAGCTGATCGGGGGCTTCACTTTCCCGATAAGTTGCCAGCAACAATGAACGGGGATGTCCTTCCCCTCTAGAACTGGTCCACTGTTTGTTTGGCTCAGGAGGAGGTGATCATGACCGGGAAGGGGTATCCAGATGAGGATGTTTTGCGCCTTTTGCGCGAGATTGAGTTGAGCCTGGCCTCTGGTAACGCCGTTGCCACAGCGTGTCGCTCTTCTGGCGTGAGCGATGCACCTTACGACAACTGGCGCAGAAGGTTCGGGGGAATGGGCACATCACAGCCTTCGGAGCTGAAGGCTCTTGAGAAGGAGAATGAGCGGTTGAAGAAGAGCGTGCCCCCCTTGAGCTGGACAAATTGATCCTCAAGGAGAGCCTGGATCTTTTGAACCCCGGGGCCTGACCACCGATGACCTTCGCGGCGCCGTCATCCACACGCGCCAGAAGCCCGGGACATCTGAGCGCCGGACCTGCAGGATGTCGGGCGTTGCGCGCAGCACGGGGCACGACAAGGCCGCTCCCAAAGATGAAGAGACCGCTCTGCGTCTGGCGCTGGTTCGGCAGGCCAAGCGGTCCGGTCGATAGGGATACCGTCAGATCTCAGGGCGTCTGCGGGGTGAAGGCTGGCAGGTGAACCATAAGAAAGTCGGGCGTCTCTGGCGCGAAGAGGGAGGGCAGCTTCCCCTGCGCCACAAGACGCGCAAGCGTCTCTATCACAAGGACAGCTCACTCATTCGTCTGAGGCCCCGGGTCCCCGCCACATCTGGAGCGTCGACGCCGTCCACGACAAGCTGAGCTGGCCGAAGCGACAAGAGGCACCGTGCTGGACGAATAGACCCGCCAGGCCTTGTGTGTGACCGTGAGCGTCAAGAGGGGATCTGCAAGTTCTGGGCTCTGTCGGTTGCTGCTGAAACACGGCAAACCTGAAGACATCCGGTCTGACAACGGTCCGGACCTTATCGCAGCTTCGCTGCACAAGGGGCTGATCAGGACCGGCATCAAACCCATCCGGATCACCCCAGGTTCACCATGGGAAAACGGAGACAATGAACGCTTCAACGGCAGACCATGCCGGGAAGGTCTCAACGCGGAGGGGGTCAACACTACCAGGCAGGCTCAGATTGTCATCAATCAGGGGCTCAGGCAGTACAATCGTATCCGCCCGCATCAGGCACTAAACCAACCTCCACCAAGCCCCCGGACCTTATCAGGAACGGGCACATGAAATCCGGGCTGGACACTGTGGTTGCAAATTCTTAAGATCGGCAAATTGAAAACTCATTCCGGTGCACATTAGGGATTGGATGCGCCTGTGTAACCATAAGACTGGTTCCGGTGTTGAATGTGGGGATCAGCCAGGCACCTGGAGACGTTTGTATGCGTGAATTCTTTCTCGCTGCCGCAACCGTTCTGGTGCTTGGCGGTTGCTCGAAACCCCTTGGTACTTCAACACATGGCTTAAGCGTGGCTGGCGGTCTTTCGCCAGATTCGTCTGGATCAAGCCTCTCTCGTTCTGCCTCTGATCCCGGGCAAACCGGATTTGGCTCCTTTGAACGTAAGTCTGGCTGGTTCAATTCCAACCGAAAGGTTGTTCGGAAAAGAAAGCGGCAGAAGAGCAGCCGGGACCGTGTTTCCAGCAAACGGAAGGCAGAGATTATGACGGCTGTCCGGTCGCATGCCTCTCGCGCCGGGGTTCCGCAAGATGTTGGACTTGCCGTTGTTCGGCAGGAAAGTGCGTTCAATCCGAAAGCAACAGGTGCTGTGGGTGAAATCGGCTTGATGCAGATTAAATGCGAGACCGCCCGTTCGGCTGGTTATTACGGTTCGTGCGCTGGTCTCTATGACGTGAACACCAACCTGAAATTCGGCATGCGTTACTTGAAGAAGGCGCTCGATCGGGGCAGTGTCGGGTATTACAATTCCGGCATTTACGCCAAGCGTCTGCCTTGGAAAGCTAGGCGGTATGCGCGCCAGATCAAGGCAAAACGCCGGAGCTTCTAGCTTCGATACGTTGCCTGTGGAGTAAAATTTGCATCGCCTCCGTTCGTTCGGGGGCGGTGCTTTTTTGCTCATCAGCCCATGATGAACGGGTCGGCCATGGGTTTACCGCTGACCTCGATCATCATCCCTTTGGTTTCCGTGAAATCTTTAATTGCATCGATACCCGCTTCGCGGCCGTAGCCGCTGTTCTTGAAGCCGCCAAAGGGCGTCAGGACGGTTGAACGGCGATAGGTGTTGACCCAGATGCGTCCAGCCCGGATGCCGCGCGCAACGCGAATGCCCCGGGCGGAATCCCGTGTGAACACCCCGCCTGCGAACGCAAACTCTGTCGCATTTGCCAAACGCACCGCTTCTTCCTCTTCTTTGAAACGCACAACACTCAGGACCGGGGCGAAGAATTCGTTCTGTACGCACGGCAAATCCTGATGCTCGCAGGCGATGATTGTAGGCTCGAAATACCATCCCCTGGTGAAGCCTGACGGCCGGCCACCGCCCGTTACCAGTTTTGCGCCTTGATCAACCGATTGCTCGATCAAGCGCTCCGCGCGATCCCGCTGTGTCCGGGTGGCGAGCGGACCCATTTGTGTTGTTTCGTCCAGAGGGTCCCCAATGATGATATATTCGGCGCGTTCTTTCAGACGAGAGAGCATTTCGTCATACGCACCTTCCTGCAAAAGCAACCTGGATCCGGCAGCGCAACTCTGACCGCTCGCCCCGAAAATTCCCGCCAACACACCGTTTACAGCGCTGTCGATATCCGCATCGTCGAAAACGATTACCGGTGACTTGCCGCCAAGTTCCAGACTGAGCTTGGCGATATTGTTTGCTGTGTTCGGAATGATCCGGCGTGCAGTGTCGATGTCTCCGGTGAAGCTGATGCGGTTGACATGGGGATGACTTGTCAGCGTCTGTCCACAGGGCTGGCCGTGACCTGTAACAACGTTGAACACACCTGGCGGCAGATCCAGTTCTGCAACGATTGCCGCGAATTCAAGCATGGCAGCCGAAGCGTGCTCGGAGGCCTTCACCACAACACAGTTGCCTGCCGCGAGAGCAGGTCCAACCTTGTTTGCAGCAAGCTGGATCTGCGTGTTCCATGGCACGATTGCGGCGACAACTCCGACTGGCTCATGAGTGACATAGATAAGATTCTCGTGGGGAGCGACGGGCGGCACATACCCGTTTACCTTATCGGCCAGGCCTCCGTAGAATTCGTACATGTTGGCCACATTATTGGCCTGCCATAGGGTTTCACGGAACAGTTTTCCGGTGTCGATGGTTTCTGTTCGTCCCAGCTTTTCCGCGTGAGGCTTTATCAGTTCGGATAATTTGCGAAGCAGTTTGCCGCGTTCACCGGGGCTTGTGCGCGGCCAGGGTCCATCTTCGAATGCTGTCCGTGCGGTCTCCACAGCCCTGTCCACATCTTTGGCGCTCGCTGCCGGAATGTCGGACCAATCTTCCTCGGTTGCCGGATTAGAGGACGTGAAACTCGCTCCGCCTTCGGCTTCGCACCAGTTGCCGGCGATGAACATTTCATATTTGTGCAAGGCTTCAGTCATTTCCGCTCTTCCCTGTTGGCTTTCCTAACGGTAGCGTGACGGACAAGAGTTGCAAGCAGCTTTATGGAATTGCGCATGCCATTTTCACCGACCAATCCGCAGCTGAATTACATTCAGGAGGGAGAAGGACCTGATCTCGTTCTCATCCATGGCGTCGGGTCCCGGGCAGCGGATTGGGATTCCGTCTCGCAAATTTTGCAGCAGACATTCCGGATACTGCGTTATGATCTGCGCGGGCACGGGACATCCGGTGCGCCGCCCGGTCCTTATGTGATTGAGGACTTTGCGGATGACCTGATTGCGTTACTCGATCATTTGAACGTTGAACGACCACACATTGCGGGCTTCTCCCTTGGTGGATTGATCGCCCAGTCGATTGCCCTTTCTCATCCCGACCGCGTTGACCGGCTTGCCTTGTTGTCTACCGTCGCAGGGCGCATCAAGGAAGAGCGCGACCGCGTGGTGGGTCGGCTGGATTTCATCAAGAATTCCCATCCGGCGGATTACTTCGATCAGTCGGTTGGCCGCTGGTTCACAGAAGCATTTCAGAAAGCAAATCCGGATGTGATTCAGGGGCGGAAGCAAACTGTCTCGAGTATGGACGGTGCCGCTTACGCTGCTGCCTATTATGCGCTTGCCATGACGGACTTTGGTGAGCAACTCGCCGGGATATCGGCGAGAACGCTTGTTGCTACAGGCGAGGGTGACATTGGCTCTAACCCCCGGATGGCGGGCTTCATGGCAGAGACGATTCCTGGAAGCCGGTTGGAGATATTGGGAGGGTTAAGACATTCGATCCTGCTTGAAGCGCCTGAGCAGGTTGCTTCGTTGCTATCTGAATTTTTGACGGAGGATTGAGATATGAGCCACATGTGGAGTTGGCCGTCATCCAGGTTGCATCATGTTTCCGGATCTGCCGGAACCCTAACGTTTGTGGGTGGTGCGGGCGATTTTGACGAAGACGGCAAAATCCGGATGCCCGGTGAACTGGATGCCCAGATCGCCGGTGCGATGCAGAATGTGTCTGATGCGTTGGAGGCTGAAAGTTGCTCGCTCGCCGATATTGTCCGGGTGAAGGCTTACTACTCCGCTGAAGTAGATGACTGGCATGTGATCGCCCGCATTGCCGCGCTTCTGCCGGATGATCCGATGCCGGCGATCAGCACAGTGCCTGAGCCTCTGGCACCCTTTGATGGGCAGCTTGTTCAATTGCAGGTCATCGCACAACGAGGATGGCGAAACGGCTCTGACGTGCGCGTAGCGGCACGGCCGGTTCCGGAAGATTGGTATTCCGAATTCAATGGCCGGCCTGTCACCGCCGGTTTGCGGGCGGGAGAATTTATCACGGTTTCTAACCGCACCGCTGCAGAGGCGGGTGACGCGGTGGCACAGAGTCACGCGATCATGTCCACACATGAAGCAACGCTCGCTGAGCTGGGTGCTGGCATGCAGGACTGCGTGAAGATGGAAGGTCATTTTTTTGGCACAACACGCGAGGACTGGGCGCCATTGGCCAAGGCGCGGGCCAGCCACTTTGCAGAGCCGGGACCACCTGCGACCGTGGTGCCATGTCAGCGGTTGAACCCGGAAGGTGCGGTCACAAAGATTGATGTGCTGGCGATGCGCGAGAAGCGAAACAGCTATGACAAGTACATCCCGCGCGAAGATTACTGGCCTGACAGGGTTTGGGATTGGCCGCTCAACTTGCCTTACCGGCAGGTAATCCGCTTGAGAGACATGATCTGGCTGGGGGGCCAGGTTCCATCGCAACCATATGCCAACACTGGTCAAAGGATGATGCCCGGCAATCTGCCTGGTCAGACCCGGATGACCATGTCCTACATTGAGGATCTCTTGCGCGGTTTCGGCTGCAGGCCTGCCGATCTCAAGCTGATGATCTGTTACTTTACTTCTGATGGTTCTGCAGATGCTTCGCTTGAAATGATCGATTTGCTCGCCCAGTGCGTCGGGGGTGCCTTGCCGCCTCTAACATTGGTGCCGAAGACGATGATGCACACGAAGGAGAACACGGTGGAGATCTGGGGCATTGCTCAGGGTTGAACGACGGGGGCAATTACGAAAGGAAAACAAAATGTTTCATTCAATGATATTTACAGCATTGCTGCTGGTATTGGCCCCTGCCAGGTTACGCAATTGCGGGCCCTGAAGGCGTTTGCCGGGTTCAAGGCACCGGTCTGGGTTCCGGAAGTGAATACATCAGATTGGTCGCTGTTGAACGCAACGGACCGACTTGCACGGTTGTCTGGAATGTGGGCGGGGCCGAAATTGTGGGTACCGGCTTAGGTGCCGCCGATGTTGAAGGGGTTGCCTACTATGGGACCTGCCAGCTCTAACGACACCGCAATTGCGGTGTCCTATATTTCGGATCGCAACTTTGGTCTCGCCTTTTATGTCCAGCAGAGCAATGGTCAGCGGAAGGGGGCTCTGGACGTATGGCGGCGGGGCCGAAATTGGATCGGAAGTCTGGACGCCTGAATAAAATCGGAATCCATTCGGAAATTTGAAGCGTACTGTTAATTTTTGGTGCCGCAGAAAGAGCTCAGGTTGTTTTCTGCGGCACCGCTTTGGCCCCCGGCCGGGGCGTTATACTAACGGCCCTCAGGTTTGGCCGTTCTGGGTCCAATCGCGAGAGGCGCTCGATTTGATTGCCGTCGGTTCTTTCATGAGCCGGGTCCAGGCATCGCATCCGGCGGCAAGACGGTCCGGCTGATCCCTTGAGGGGCAGGTTCCTTGTTTCAGTGTCCGCCCCCATGGCACTATGGCAGCATGGCAGCATCAGGACCGCGCCGGTCTCCCTGTCTGCGCACACCGCGCCGAAGCGGATTGAGAGGTCTCGAATGACTGGATTAGAGCAGAGAGATTTAAGCCGCGACGTATGGATAACGTTGCCTGAGCCAGCGCGTGATCCAAGTACGCTCAAAGCCAATCTCGAGCAATTTGGCTATTGCCTGATCGATCGAGCTTTAAATGATGATCGGCTAGAAACGGTTCAGGATAGGCTGTTTGAACAAGCAGCAGTTGAACGTGAGCAGCACGGGATGAAGAATCCGGCAAACACGGGTCCGGCCAACCAATGGGTGGGCATGCTCTTGAACAAGGGAGAAGTTTTTTTCGACTTGATCGAGCACGAGCTGTTCTGTGCTTTGGCAGATCACCTGTTGGGACCGGATTGGCTGGTGTCTTGTGTCGATTCCCAAATCCAGCATCCCGGTGCTGGCGTGATGCCATTGCATACGGATCAATGGTGGATGCCGCAGCCCGTTGGTCCTGGCTGTCGCAATCCACAAGCGTCGTCTGTTCAGCGGGGCGAAGGTGCTTGCCTTGATCCTTCGCCAGCCGGGCACTCAATCGCCCCTGCCGTGGCAATAAATGCCATGTGGATGATCACCGGGTTCACTGAGGAAAACGGTGCGACCCGGATCGTACCCGGAAGTCACCTGACCGGGCAGCAACCTGATGCTTCTGTGCCTCACAAGGTGCCAACTGTTCCTGCGACCGGTCCGGCGGGAACGGCCTTCGTTTTCGATGCTCGTATATGGCATGGCGCAGGAGCGAACCAAACCGATGCATCGCGTTACGGGATCACCTCGGAAATGGTGTGCCCGCAATTCCGTCCGTTGGAAAACTATTCGCGTGGCCTGAGACCGGAGGTTTTCGAACGCTGTTCGGCTGAGCGGTTGAGGCGTCTCGGCTACTCGGCGTGGTCGAGCTACGGGCACACCGGCGACCCTGATGCTACTGTAAGCGCGGACGGTGCAAATACGATGGGGGAACTCAGAAACCACCAAACGCGCGACGACCGCTGCTGCAGGAGCAATCAGGTTTGACAAGAGGATTCTTGCGTGGGACGGTCGTCAGACGTTGAAAGAACTTTGCCTTGAGTCCTCTCCCCATGAAAGCACACATCGTTCTCGCACATCCCGAAGCCAACTCCTTTAACGGACTTCTTTCACGCACATCTGAGAAAGTGCTGTCCGGGAAAGGGTGGCAGACCACCTTGTCGGACCTTTATTCCATGGACTTCGATCCACGAGAAGATGGTCGCCATTTTGAAACACGCAAGGAGGCCAATGTTTTCCACGCACAGACCGAGCAACGCCACAGCGCAGACAACGATACTCTGCCAGCGGTCATAGAGGAGGAAACCCAGAAGCTGCTGGAGTGCGACCTGCTCGTCGTCCACTTTCCGCTCTGGTGGTTTGGTATGCCGGCAATCTTGAAGGGCTGGATGGATCGTGTTTTTGTGTATGGGCGCATGTACCGGAGCGCCATGCGTTATGATGCCGGAATATGTGCCGGCAAGAAAATGATTGCCTGTGTGACCACAGGTGCGAGCGCGGACTCTTGTGCTTACAATGGCAGAGAAGGCGACACAAAACTGCACCTCTGGCCCATCCTCTTTCCGTTTAGATATCTGGGTTTTGATGTGTTTGAACCCGAAGCGTTCCACGGTGTTGGAGGGGTTGCCTTTATCGAGAATGAGGCAGGCAGCACAAGCGCTCTCGAAGCCTATACGAGTCGATGGGTGCAAGCTCTTGAAAGCCGGTCTTCGAGGCCTTTTGTGCCCTTTAACCGGGACGATGAATTTGATGAAACCAAACGACTGGTTCCGGAGGCCCCTGTGTATTCTCCGTTTGTCAGGCAAACGCCTGATATGCTGCCTGAATAGGCAATCGCTGGTGTGTATTAGTAGTCCAGCAGAATTTCTGGTGGGTCGAAAGCAGTTATCGGCGGCGGCGGGCCTTCGAACAATTCCACCTCCACCAGGCACGAGTGGGCGATCGGACCCTGGCCCAAGCGAGATGTGCCTTTGTCAGGCGTCAGCATATTGGGGTTCCCGTGCTTGCAGAGGGATCCTGGCTTGCCAGGTTCGAACGGGTCATACCAGGAACCCGTGCTCATCTGGATCACGCCGGACCGCACTTCATCTGAGACGATGACCGCCCCAAGGCATGCGCCGCGATTGTTGAAGACGCGAACGATGTCTTCGTCTTTCAAATTCCTTGCAGCTGCGTCGTCCGGGTGCAGCATGACCGGCTCACGCCCCTTGATTTTGCCGGCTGCGCTTGCTCCGCCGTGGTCAAGCTGGGAATGCAGCTTGCTTTTTGGCTGATTGGAAATCATGTGCAAAGGAAAGGGCTTGTCCGTTGCGCCAAGCCATTCGCAGGGCTCGCGCCAGACTGTGTGGCCCGGACAGTCATCATAGCCGAAGCTGTCCACGACCTCAGAGAAGATCTGTATCTTACCGCTCGGGCTGGTTAGGGCATTCTTGACTGGATCGTCACGAAAGTCTTTCAGCATGATGATTGGGTCTTCGGGCGGGGCAAGTTTGAACCAATGATCGCGCTGAAAGTCCTTGTAGTCAGGAATTTCAATATCCTTGGCCGCCGCTCGCTTGCGAGTCTCCTCGTAAATCCACTCCAACCAGGCTTCGGTGTCTCGCCCTTCTGTGAACGCCTCTTCAACGCCCATTTCACGTGCCAGTCCGGCAAAGATCTCATAGTCATTGCGGCTGGCGGCAAAGGGCTCCACCAGTTTGCTCATGGACACGGTGAAGGGATCGCGTGGTGTCATCGCGATGTCCTTGCGTTCAAGCGGCGTGGTGCAGGGCAGCACAATGTCGGCGTGCTTGGCGAAGGAATTCCAGCACCACTCGTTCACGATGATCGTGTCCGGCTTGCGCCAGGCCTTCAACATGCGATTCAGGTCCTGATGATGGTGGAACGGGTTTCCGCCAGCCCAGTAGACGATTTTCGTATCAGGGTATGTGTATGTCACGCCGTCAAACTCGAACTCTTCACCGGGGTGCAAGAGAAGGTCGGAGATCCGCGCGACCGGTATGATATCGGCGACGGGATTCTCACCCTGGGGTACTGCGGCGCCGGGCAAACGGGAGAATTTTCCGCCAATGCTGTTGATTGCGCTATAGCCGAACCCAAAGCCGCCACCGGGCAGGCCGATCTGCCCCAGCATGGAGGCTATGGTGATGGCGGCCCAAAAGGCCTGTTCGCCATGATCCTGACGGGTCAGGGACCAGCTGACAGAGATCATTGTGCGATTGGCTGCCATCTTGCGGGCCAGAGCACGGAGTGTTTCTGCCGGGATCTCGCTGATTTCTGCAGCCCATTCGACAGTCTTTGGAATGCCGTCTGTATCGCCGAGCAGATAGGGCAAAAACTTTTCAAATCCGTGCGTGTAGCGGTCGAGAAATGCCTTGTCGTGCAGACCTTCGGTGAAAAGCGTGTGAGCTATGCCGAGAAGGATAGCGGTATCCGTATTGGGTCGAGCGGCGATCCATTCCGCGCTAACCTGATCCAGCATATCCGAACGCAAGGGACTAATGTTGACAAATTCGACGCCGGCTTCTGCTGCTGCGATCAGATTTTCCTGCTGATAATGATGGCCCAAGCCACCCTGTCCTATCTGGCCATTCTTCAGGGGTACACCGCCAAAGGCCACAAACAGCTTGGTTTGATCAATGATGGATTCCCAGCTGGTGCAGGTTTCCAGATAGGCGCGGTAACTGCCGAGAATGTGGGGCACCATCGCTTCGGCGGCAGCGAAACTGTAGGTGTACAGAGAGCTGGTAAAGCCGCCGATGCAGTTGAGGAAGCGGCGCATCTGGCTTTGGGCGTGATGGAAACGACCTGCACTGGCCCAACCATATGAGCCGGCGAAGATGGCATTGTTGCCGAATTCGTGGCGGACGCGGTTGAGTTCTGCGGCAACCAGCTTCTCTGCTTTTTCCCACGAAACCTCGACAAAGGGCTCTGCGCCCCGGTTCCCGGTGTTGGAGCCCGGACCGTTGTCCAGCCAGCTCTTGCGGACCATCGGGGCTGCAACACGCGTGGGACCGTCCTGAACGTCGACGATGCCCGGGCCAATGGGAGAGGGATCGTTGTCATGCTCAAATCCAATGAGTTCCCGCACGCGGCCATTGCTGACGCGGGCGCGGTAGGTTCCCCAATGAGTGCTGGTGAGCGGAAGGTCTTCGATATCTGCCATGTGTGGTCTTAGTGTTGAACGAGTGATTTCAGAGAAACGGGGGCGCCAGGCAAGTCCAGACTGGCAATTGCGCTCCAGCTGGCGTCCACGTGCTGCCCGCCCAGCAAAGCGGTTGCCTTCTTGCGAACCTTTGCTTCCCTGGTTTCGATAGGCAGGGCGGCGCATACATCGTGATAGGTTTGTACTTTCTCCCCCGAAGATCCTGTGATGGATACATGGGCTTCAGATTCGGAAAGATTCGAATCTGTAGTTACAAAAACACTGTCGCGGAGAGCGACCAATTCAGGCAATTTGCAAACATCATCGTTGAAGCTTGAGAGGGCGCTGGTGTCATGACCATGCAAAGCCATTGCTGCGGTGAGTCGGAAACTGAACTTGGCTTCCAGGCCCGTCGTTGGTTTTTTGCAGTTACATACCTTGAGATACCTGGGATGCACTCGAGTCTCAACTGATGCTATGTCGGCCGGAACCAGTTTGTGTTGGTCGCGCGCCTCAATCAGGGCTTCAAGCGTTGCATGGGTTCCATGGCAGCAGGCGTGGAATTTGTGTTGTACATTTTCGAAGACGAATTTTTCTCCAATACCGTCCAACGCTGTGTCGTTGAATTCCCCAGCGTGGGTTGCCGCGAAGCCCTGGTCGCACTCCAAGCTTTCGGGATTGGATACGAAACCGGCAGCGGCCAATAGGGCGGATTCGACGCCGTTTGAAGCCGCAAGGCCTGCGTGATAGGGTTTTCCCATGGTGCCGAACTGGGATTTCAGCCCCGACGCCCTTGTGGTTGCGATCCCTATGGCATGGCTGATGCGTTCTTCATCAAGGCCAAGTAGGCGTGCTGCGGCGGCTGCGGCACCGATTGTCCCTGATGTGGCTGTCTGGTGGAATCCGGTTTGGTAGTGATTGCGTCCCATCCAGTCGCCCACGCGGCAGGCAATTTCCACTCCAATTAGAGAAGCGTCCAGGAAATCGCGTCCATTTGCGCCCGTCTTCTCGGCAATGGCGAAGGTGGCCGGCAGCACCGCTACACTGGGGTGGCCGAGATAAATGAAATGCGTGTCGTCGTAGTCGAGCGCGTGAGACGTGGCTCCGTTCGATAAAGCAGCAGTACGAACAGGATATTTTTTGTCACTACCGATAATACAAGCTTCCGGGACGCCAGCCTCGGCGCAAGACATGTCGCGGACAATCTTGCTGACGGGTTCGTCCTGACCTGAAACCGCAACCGCGATCCAGTCCAGGAGCGATAGCCGCAAAACATACCTGGCCGCCGCCGATGTGTATTCATCCAAAGCGCCAGATGCAAAGTCTGCAATTATTTTTGTAGTTACATTTTGCGCTTGTGTGCTTATGTCCGGTTCGCAAACGTTCATGGCAGCCAAATCCCTAGTAGGAGCGGGGCATTCCCAGCACGTGTTCGGCAACATAGCTCAGCACGAGGTTGGTGGAAATGGGCGCGACCTGGTAAAGGCGGCATTCACGGAACTTGCGCTCAATGTCGTATTCCTCGGCGAATCCAAAGCCGCCATGTGTTTGCACAGCCTGTTCGGCAGCTGCCCAGGCGGCATCGGCGCAAAGCATTTTCGACATGTTCGCCTCTTCACCCGGGTTTTCCCCGTCTTCGTAGAGCCGAATTGCCTCTCGCAACATCAATTCGGCGGCGCGCATTTCCGCATACGCCTTGGCAATGGGGAACTGGATGCCCTGGTTCTGACCAATGGGCCGACCAAACACATTGCGTTCCTTGGCATAATCGGTGGTCTTCTTGATGAACCATTTTGCATCACCAATGCATTCTGCCGAAATGAGGATGCGCTCGGCGTTCATGCCTGAAAGGATGTAGCGGAAGCCCTTGCCTTCCTCGCCAATCATGTTCGCCGCAGGCACCTCCATATTATCGAAAAACACCTCTGTGGTGGAGTGGTTCATCATGGTGCGGATAGAACTGATGGTGAGTGATTTGCCCTTCACTTCCCGCATATCTACGAGGAATACAGAGAGGCCATCGGTCTTTTTTTGCACCTGATCACGAGGTGCGGTCCGCGCCAGGAGGAGCATCAGATCAGAATGCTCGGCGCGAGACGTCCAGATTTTCTGTCCGTTGACGATATAATTGTCGCCTTCCAACCTGGCGGTTGTGCGAAGCGCCGTTGTGTCAGTTCCACTTGTGGGTTCGGTGACGCCAAACGCCTGAAGTCGGAGACTCCCGTCCGCGATTCCAGGCAGGTATTTCTGCTTCTGCTTTTCCGAGCCATGCCGCAGCACTGTGCCCATGGTGTACATCTGGGCGTGGCAGGCGCCCGCATTTCCACCCGAGCGGTGGACTTCTTCGAGAATGGCAGCTGCTGCCGAGATCGGCAGGCCGGAACCGCCATACTCTTCCGGGATCAATGCACCAAGAAATCCGGCGTCTGTCAGCGCCTTGACTAATTCGCCAGGGTAAGCCTGTTCCCTGTCGCATTTCCGCCAATACTCCCCAGGAAAGTCGGCGCAAAGATGTGCCACACTTTCCCGGATCTCCTGATGGTCCAGTTCATAGTTCATATGATGCCTTGCCTAGCGCATGATGAAGGGATTTGCGACGCTGGTTTCCTGGGCGATCCAGACGGATTTGACCTGCATGTACTGCTTTATGGCTTCCATGCCGCTTTCGCGTCCGAGCCCGGAGCGCTTGTACCCGCCGAAGGGGGACATGTAGCTAACCGCGCGATAGGTGTTCACCCAGACGGTGCCTGCCCGCAGTTTCTCTGACATGCGAATGGCGCGGCCAATGTTTGTGGTCCAGACACCAGCAGCGAGGCCGAAATTGATGTCATTGCCAATACGGATCGCGTCTTCTTCCGTATCGAAGGGGATAATGCCGAGCACGGGGCCGAAAACTTCCTCCTGAGCGATCCGCATGGTGTTGTCGACGCCAGTGAAAATGGTGGGTTCCACGAATTGACTGCCTTTGGAGCCCGGGCCATCGTAAGGGTTGCCGCCCAGGATGCATTTGGCGCCGTCCTGCTTGGCGACGTCGATGTAATCCAGAATCTTCTGATATTGCGGGGGCGTGGTCACAGGCCCCACGTGAGTGTCCGTGGACATGGGGTCGCCAATCGTGGCGCTCTTGGCCACCTCCACGAGGCGGTCCACGAACTCATTGTGGATGGACTTTTGCAGCAGCAGCCGGGATCCGGCGATGCAGGTTTGGCCAGTGGCCGCGAAGATGCCGGAGATGGCGCCCATCACTGCGGCTTCCTGATCGGCATCTTCGAACACGATGTTCGGAGATTTGCCTCCCAGTTCCAGTGTAACCGGCTTGATCTGGCGGGCAGCGGACTCGTAAATCTTCTGGCCGGAAACATCTGAGCCGGTGAAGGCGATCTTCGCCACATCGGGATGTTCGACAATCGGCACGCCGGCATTGATGCCAAATCCTGTAACTACATTAACGACCCCGGGCGGAAAGCCTGCAGCCTCGATCAACTTCATGAATTCGAGGGTGGATGCAGATGTGAACTCGGATGGCTTGACCACAACTGTGTTGCCTGCGGCGAGCGCGGCGGAAAGCTTCCACGCGAGCAGCAGAAGCGGAGAGTTCCAGGGCGTGATCATGCCGACAACGCCAAGGGGCTCATAACGGGTGAAATTGAACACTCCATCCTTGTCGGACGGGATAACGGCACCTTCGATCTTGTCGGCTAAGCCCCCATAATACCTGTACCATTCGGCCATGTATCTGGTTTGAGCACCCATTTCCGCGATCAGTTTGCCATTGTCCCGTACCTCGGTTTCACCAAGGCGGGCGGCATCGTCTTCGATGAGTTCTGCAAGTTTGACGAGGAGTTTGCCACGTGCCGTCGGCTTCATATCTCCCCAGCCGCCTTCAAAGGCAGCCTTGGCGGCTGCCACTGCCGCATCGACATCCTTGGCGTTACCTTTGGCCATCTGGGCCCAGACTTCACCGGTATATGGGTTTTCTGAATCGAACCATTCGCCGGATGAGGGGTCGGTCCAATCTCCATTTATGTAGTGACAATATTTTTGCATTATTTCCTCCTCGAGGCGCTGTTATGCGCCGAATTCTTCGCGGATCTGATCACCGTGCTGGTTCAAGAGCGGCACCTGGGTCTGACGTTCACCCTCTATCTGAACCGGCAAGTCAACCACAGCAAGTTCCGTTTCCCCATAGTGGATAGGCAGGTTACGCAGCAGGGGATGCGATGAGAGATCCTCAACCGTGCTCAATTGCGAGCAGGCAATGCGCGCTTCATTCAGTTCCTGCATCAGGGCGCTGCGCTCCTTCTGGCAGAAGACAGCATTGATGGCCTCTTCAACCTGTTCGCGGTGTTTGATGCGGTCCGGATTGTGGATGAAACGCGGGTCGGTCCTGAGTTCCGGCCGTGTCAGCACTTTTTCGCACAAGTTCGCCCATTCGCGGTCGTTCTGCACGGAAATCAAGACCTGGCTGCCGTCTTGGGTGTTGAACGCGCCGTAAGGGGAAATATGAGGATGGGTCAACGCCATGCGCGTTTGCGCATTCCCGGAATAGCGGTAGCTCAACAAGGGCATGTTCATCCATTCGGACACCACGTCGAACATGGAGAGCGAGATTTCGACACCTTTGCCCGTCTTGCCCCGCTGAATGAGCGCCCGCAGGATGGCTGAAAATGCCGTTAATCCGGTGGAAATGTCTGTAATGGAGACGCCGACACGCACGGGTTGATCTTCCGTACCGGTGACAGCGCAGATTCCAGCTTCGCCCTGGACGAGGAAATCATACGCCTTCTTGCCGCCGGCCGCCTCACTATGACCATAGCCCGTAAGCTCACACCCAATCAGGCCAGGATTTGCTTCAGTCAGAGCTACATACCCAAAGCCGCGTTTTTCCAGCGCTCCGGGCGCAAGGTTGCCGATGAACACATCCGCTTCTTTGAGCAGGTTGCGGAACACGGCCTGATCTTGCTCCAGGTTCAGATCCAGGCAGATGGATTCTTTGCCCCTGTTGAGCCAGGCAAAAAACGAACTCTGGCCGCCTGCGCCCTTGTCATAACCGCGGGCAAAATCCCCCTCAGGGCGTTCCACCTTGATAACCCGTGCGCCCGCATCGGCCAACAACAGACCGCAATAGGGCGCGGCCACCGCCTGTTCGAGCGAGACGACAAGGATGCCTTCCAATTCCCGGTTTAGTCCCATGCTATCAATTCTGCTCCGGTCTTCTCGCCAACCCCGAGGTGAACAACACCATCTTGTGCTCTCCGTGCAAGCCGAAATGGGGGTTATCTAAGGCTTTTAGTTTCGGGTGTTGACAGCAATGCTGAAACTATAATGTCTTGATAAGAGCAATAACAATTCGTGATAGATGGCTCGATGGATCTCAAGCAACTGAAAACCTTCATATACCTTGCTGAAGCAGGCTCGCTCAGCCGCGCGTCGGACCGTCTGCGTATCGCCCAACCTGCGTTGTCGCGGCACATAAAGCTGTTGGAAAGCGAAATCGGCGTGACATTGTTTGCCCGTCATGCACGTGGAATGGATCTGACCGAAGAGGGCAAACAATTGCTTTCCCGGGTTTCGGGGCTCATCCGGCAGCTTGAGCAGTCCGTTTATGACATTCGTTCAATCCACACGGAAGTTTCCGGCAATGTTGCGCTCGGCCTGATGCCTACGGTCACAACGGTGCTGGCGGTGAGGCTGGTTGAGCGTGTGGCGCGTGACCTGCCGCAGGTGTCATTGCGTCTGGTAGAGGGCTATTCCGTGCACCTGATCGAGTGGCTGCAGCGCGGAGATATCGATCTGACTTTTCTTTATGGCCCCTCCGGTGATTTCCACCTGCGGACTCAAGAGCTGCTGCACGAGGATGTGATTCTAATCAGCCCGTCCGGATCCTTGCCCGATACCGGCCCGGAAATTAGCATTGAAGAGGTTGCGGGCCTGGAGCTTGTGTTGCCAAGCCGGCCCTATGGCGTTCGCCTTGCCGTCGACGCGATTTCCAAGAGGACTGGCGTTGCGATTGAGCCGACCTACGATGTGGATTCGTTCTGGGTGATTAAGTCACTCGTCAAATCAGGTGTCTGCCACTCCTTTATGCCACTGTCCTCCGTAACAGCGGATCTGGCGGCTGGATTGTTGGAAGTGAGGAAGACGGCGCCAGCGCCAGCAACGCGGCAGCTCATATTGGGGATGCCGTCTGACCGCAGCAACACCCGGGCGACCGATGCAGTGATCGGGATTTTGAAGGACGAAATCGCCCTGATGATCAGGGAAGGTGAATGGGTGGCAACGCCAGATACTGACCTGCACGAATTGATGAATGGAGCGGCATGATGAAAACCTTAGAGGACGCGCAACATATCGGGATTGTCGCCTGCTCATCTGAAGGCGCGGCGCTCTGTTACAGGACGATATGTGTTGAGGGGGCTGAATACTTTGGGCCGCATGGCCATCCGGAAGTTTCAGTACATACGCCACCGCTACAGAACTATGTAAGGTGCCTTGAGGCTGGCGATCTTGAGGGTGTTGGCGCATTGATGATGGTCTCAGCGGAGAAGCTGGCAGCGATCAGCGCGGATTTTCTGATTTGTCCTGACAACACGATCCATGAGGCCCTGCCTTACATATTGGATCGTTCTCCACTCCCGTGGTTGCATATCGCTGAGGTGGTGGCGGAAGAAGCAGTTGCGCACGGTTTCTCCAGGCTCGGGCTGACGGGGACCAAATGGCTGGTCGAAAGCGACGTCTATACTAAGGCACTGGATTCTTGTGGGTTGGAGTGTGTGAAGCCGACGCTGGAACAGCGGATCGAAACGAACCGCATTATTATGGATGAGCTTGTGAACGGTGTGTTTGAGCACGAGTCTGTCGCCCATTTACAATCCGTCATTGAAGATCTGGCGGGAGCTGGTTGTGATGCCGTCATTCTGGGTTGCACGGAAATTCCCTTGATCATCGACGATAACAACTCCCCCCTGCCCGTCCTTGATTCAACCCGGTTGCTGGCAAGGGCCGCTCTGAAACGGGCCGCTGTGTGATTCACTTGTAACGCCAGTTGCCGGTGAGTAAAACTCGATCAAATTTTGGCATGGCTGACCTCGCACTATTCTATTGGCGTTAAGTGGGCAGCTCAGGCGAGGTGTCCTGCGACATGAATGATGAATCCTACGAGTTCCTGAAGCTGGAAACCCCGGCGCCCCACGTGCTTCTGGTGACGCTAAACCGGCCCGAAGTCTCCAATGCCTTCAATACCGCCATGGGGCGGGAAGTGATCCGACTATTCGAAGGCTTGGCGCTGGAGGCTGGCGACGTGCGCTGCGTGATCATAACAGGGGCCGGTGAGCGGGCCTTTTGTGCCGGGGGCGATCTGAAAGAACGCAAGGGCATGACCGATGAAGCGTGGGGCAAGCAGCATGTGGTTTATGAACGCAAAGTTCGTGCGCTGCTGGATTGCCCGGTGCCAATTATCGCCGCTGTGAACGGCGCTGCTTATGCAGGCGGCTGCGAAATGGCCTGTACGGCGGACTTCATCTACGCATCCGACAATGCCCGTTTCGCCCAGACGGAAACGCAAATCGGGATCATTCCCGGTGCTGGCGGAACCCAGACCCTTGCCCGTGCCATTGGCGAGCGGCGTGCCAAGGAAATGATCCTGTCGAGCAAGCCATTCAGTGCGGCCGAAGCACATGCCTGGGGGCTTGTGAATGCGGTGTTTCCGCAAGATCAGCTGATGGCAGAGGCTTTGAAGATTGCAGAAATAATTGCAGGCAACGCGCCAATTGCAGTTCGGCAGGCCAAACAGGCGATCCATCGGGGCTTGCAGATGTCTCTGCGCGACGGGCTGACCTTTGAAATCGAGGTCTATAATCGTACAGTGCCAACGGAAGACCGCCGGGAAGGTGTGCTTGCCTTCAACGAAAAACGCAAACCGGAATTCAAGGGACGCTAGAGATGTCTATTTCAGAACGAGCTGAGGTGCGTGAAGTTGGTTTGAGGGACGGTCTGCAGCTGGTGCAGGCGTTCATGCCCACGGAAACCAAGCTGAAATGGATCTGTTTGCAGGCTGCGACCGGTTTTAAGGAGATAGAGGTGACCTCCGTCGTGCCGCCGAAAATCATCCCGCAATTTGCCGATTCTGCTGAGGTGTTGGCCGGTGCAAAGGAGATTGAAGGGCTGCTTTCAACGGTTCTGGTGCCAAATCTGAAGGGTGGTCAGATTGCCTTTGAGCGTGGCGCGGAAAAGGTGACGTTCGTTATTTCGGCAAGTGAGGAACACAGTCGCTCCAATGTGCGCAAAACAACCGAGGAGGCCCTGGCCGAATTCAGGGCGCTTATGGAAGAGCGGAACCGGCTGGGTTTGCAGGGTAAATGTAAGCTTGGAGGTGCCATTGCGACCTCGTTCGGGTGCAGCATTCAGGGCGATGTGCCGGAGGCCCGGGTTTATGAAATTGCGGCCGAGCTCTCGGAGATCGGCGCCGACGAGATCAACATCGCGGACACCGTGGGCTATGCCAATCCGATGCAGGTGAAACGGATTTTCACCGATGTGCAGAAACACATCGGAGGGGTTCCAGTCGCAGCGCACTTCCATGACACGCGCGGTATGGGATTGGCGAACGTGGTGGCTGCTGCAGAAGCAGGTGTTCGCAAATTCGACACCTCATTGGGTGGTCTCGGTGGATGCCCCTTTGCGCCGGGGGCAACAGGCAACATCGCCACCGAGGACTGCATCTATTTGCTGGAGAGTATCGGTTTCCATACCGGTATCGATATTCCGGCCCTGCTGAAAGTTCGCGAGCGGCTTGATGAATGGTTGCCGGGCGAACGCGTGGAAGGGCGCCTGGGCAAAGCGAAACCGGCCAAGACTTTTAGAATGGCGGCATAAGGACGAGGAAAAATCACATGACCACGTACACGAGTTACGATCTGGTGGAGTTCGGCAAACCTGTTGAGGCACGGGAGCGTGAAATGCCGGTTCCGAAAGGCTCTGAAGTCCTGTTGCGCGTGCGCCGCTCCGGGGTCTGTCATTCGGATCTTCACATAGCCGAGGGCTTCTTCGATCTCGGCGAAGAAGGCAAACTCAATATGGCCGACCGGGGCATGAAACTGCCCTTGGCTCTGGGACACGAAATCAGCGGCGATGTGGTTGCAGCAGGACCTGATGCCGAAGGAATCAAAGAAGGCCAGACAATGCTGGTTTTCCCGTGGATCGGCTGCGGCCAATGCCGGGCCTGTGATGAAGACCGGGAAAACGACTGCATGAAAATGCGCACGATTGGTCTCGTGCGCGATGGTGGGTATGCAACCCACGTGTTGGTCGATCATCCGCGTTTCCTGGTCGACGTGAAAGGTATGGATCTGGACACGGTGACCCCGCACGCTTGCTCAGGTCTTACCGTTTACAACGCTCTGAAGAAGATGGGGCCGGTGCGCGATGGCGAATGGATGGCAGTCATGGGCTCCGGTGGGCTGGGTCTGAATGCGATCGCCATCGCCAGGGCCATGGGGCACGAGAAAATTCTCGCCATCGATGTGAATGCGTTCAAACTCGAAGCGGCAAAGGAGATGGGCGCAACCGAGGTGTTTGACAGTTCCGGAGATGACGCGCTCGCGCGGCTTCAGGCGCTGGTCGGCGGTGATCTACACGCCGTACTCGATACCGTCGGTATCCCGGCCACCTCTCATCTGGCTGTTCGTGCGCTGGTGAAAACCGGGCGGTATGTGGTTGTTGGCTTGCACGGCGGTGATTTCAAAATGCCGTTGCCTTGGTTGCCGCAAAAGGCGCTGACTGTGCGGGGCTGCCACGTGGGAAACAGCGCGGAGTTGCGAGAGCTGATTGATCTGGTGAAAACGGGGAAGGTCAAAGAGATCCCTGTTGAGTCCCGTCCATTGTCTGCTGTTGCACAATCCCTGCAGGACCTGCATGACGGCAAGGTGACGGGCCGGATTGTCCTTGATGCAGACTGATTTTTCCGCCGTTTATTGAGGATCCAAGTGTGACGGCCAAGACAGTCTATGTCTCGATTGCCGGACTTGAGCTGAAGGGCTGATCGAAAACATTTCGGTTCTACCGGCACGCTTTCAGATCGTTTCGACAAGTGAAAGCGAGCGAGGGTAATATCTCTGCTGGGGTCAAAGCGATTGACGGTGTCCAGCACACACTGACGGCTTGGGAATCGGAAAGGGCAATGCGCCGCTTCCTCTATCAGGGCGCTCATAAGAACGCGATCAAAGCTTTCCCGGATATCGCGACCGGAAAGACATTTGGCTTTGAGACGGACCGTGTGCCGGACTGGGGCGAAATTCCGGCCTTGTGGGCGAAACATAGCCGTGAGTACGAAGTCTGAGTCGAACAGCTGTAACTCGCCTAAGTCACAAGAGCCCATCCGCCGCCTATACCAGCTGCAAAACCCCGGATGTGAGCCATGATATCTGTCCGGCCTTCGCTGAAGCCCGGGAAGACCAGTAGCGTTACGCCACCGGCCAGCGGACCCAGTTTCTCAGGGAGAAGAAACTGTGTTTTTCCTGACCTGCCTGGCGGAGCGCTGCCAATAATCCTATCGCAGCAAAAAGGGCGATCGAGGTGCCAATGAATGTGTGAGCCGGCGTGTGGGCAATTGCGTTTATGACATTTCCCAACGTTTCGGCCAGCACGGCCGATGACCAGGCGACGCCGAACCCGGTCGCCTGGCAAAGCAACATCAGAAACACCGTTCCGAAGATGAAGTTGCCGAGTATGTGAGCGCCCTCCACATGCAAAGTGAGTGCAGTCACAGCGCGCCACCATTAGCCCTCCAGCATCAGACCGGCCCGGGCTGCGCTCTGTCTCACCCAATCCGGATCGAATGCATCCTGGCGGACCGCTGCGAAAAAGAACAGCAGGACGGCCCAATAGACGAGGGGGCCTTCCAGACCGGGCATGCGCGCCGGATTGGCCTTATGGGTTCTGGACGTCCCCTGTTTTCGCGGTCGTACGCGTCGAGTTCGCAGTCGGCGCGATGACGGTGTTCATGCCCATGGCGGTCAGGACCAACGTGTATTGATCAGCTTGTTTGGAGGTGGTGCAGCGGCGCACCTGAACCTGACCGCCGTTGCGCGAAATTTCCACCCAACACACCTTGCCGTTCTGATTTTGACTTACAGAAAGAGACAGGTGTGACAGGGATCGAGCACAAGGCTGCCGGGTTCAACTGACAATTTCGCAACGGGTCCAGGTGTCATGTGCGCCGGGTTCAATCTGCACCTTTTTGATGACAGTTACGCGGATGTGGCCATCGTCGATCTGGTCAGCGTAGATCTTCCCGCCTGCATTGGGTTCTCCATCAGGGATCTTGTAGTTGATCCGATGGCGGGAATATTCAGCAGTGACCTTGTTTCCCGCTGGCGTGACAACATTCGAGCCGTTGATCGACATGATCTGACCGGATGGCGAGCACCACTGCCCGTCAATCTGGTCCGCGTGTGCGGAGGTTATCGCGCCAGACAGCACGAATGCAGCCGTCAAACAGGACGTGCGCTTGGGAGATCCGTTGCATGCTGCTGACAAAATCATGACAGTTCTGATGATAACATGTCTTGTAAGCCTTTGCTGAACAGGAACGTGCGGGATGAGACTGGTTGCCTGGAACTGTAACATGGCTTTGCCTCGAAAAGCCGAGGCACTGCTGCGTCTCAAGCCCGATGTGGCTGCGATCAGCGAATGCGCCAAGCCGGATATTCTTGCGATGCGCGGGTCAACGGACTGGATTGAAGCTGATCCGGTCTGGATTGGCGATAATCCGAACAAGGGGTTGGGTGTCTTTACCTTCAACGGCTACTCATCCAGCTTGAGTGAGCCATATTTTCCGACGCTCAAGTACATTGCGCCGGTTCACATCAACGGACCGATCAATTTCAATATGCTGGCTGTGTGGGCGCAGAATGTTAGCATCCGTAAGAATCAACCTGACCCGCTCAGTCGGGCTCTGACGAAATACCGGGACGGTTTCCTTAATGGAGATGTTGTTGTGGCGGGCGACCTCAACAACAATGCGATCTGGGATAAACCGGGCTGGCGCATCAACCACATGACCAAGGTTGCGATACTGGAAAAGATGGGACTGGTCAGCGTCTACCATGAGCTGACTGGTGAACTGAACGGCGCAGAAACCCAGCCCACCCACTATTGGCGGGATCGCGCCAAAGACGGTCCGACCTATCATATCGACTTCGTATTCGTTCCAACGACCTGGATCCCGCAGGTCTCAAATTTCACAGTCGGGACATTTGAAGACTGGTGCGGGTCAAAACTCAGCGATCATGTTCCACTGATCCTGGATCTGGATGTTGCATAGCTCGAATTTGCCCACCATGTCGGGTTTCCAATATCAGGAGTGCAATGAATGGCTGAGATTTCCGGGTATCACGCACACATCTATTTTGATGCGGAGACAAAAGAGCAGGCTCGCGCACTGTGCGAGGCGGCGCGTGACAGGTTTGAAGTAGAAATGGGCAGGGTGCACGAAAAACCCGTTGGCCCGCATCCCTGCCGGAGTTGCCAGTTGGCCTTCAAGCCTGATCAGTTTGCAGATTTTGTCCCCTGGTTGACCCTGAACCGTGACGGTCTAGTGGTGTTTCTGCACCCGGAAACTGGAGATGTGTTGAAGGACCACATCGAGCACGCCATCTGGATGGGACAGATGATGGAGCTCGATACATCCATCTTTTGAGCGTTCTGAAGGGCGATTGCCAATTTCTGAAATCCGTGGCATTCTGCCCCGCATGCTAGGCAATATCACCAGATCTGGCCGGCTTCGCCGGGCCATCCGCAGGACGCAGTATGCTGAACTGATGATCCTGTGTGCCCGCATCGGTTATAATCCCTAGGCCCTCGCTGCTCCTCCCTGCCCGAACCCGGCGCGCTGCATTTGCGCGATTTTCTCTTTCTATCGGAGTGACCTCATGAACATCCAGAACCAGAATCTCAACGTTGAAGAGCTCGTAGCTCTCGACACGGCTCACCACTTCCATCCGTTCACTGATCACGCCGCGCTGGCCAAGGAAGGTGGCGCGCGCATCATCACCCACGCGGACAAAGCGTGGCTCTGGGATGCTGCCGGTCACAAGATCCTTGACGGAATGGCCGGGCTCTGGTGCGTGAATATCGGCTATGGCCGCAAATCTCTGGCGGATGCTGCGCACCGGCAAATGCTGGATCTGCCCTACTACAACACGTTCTTTAAAACCACGACCGTGCCAGCGGTGCAGCTGGCCGAAAAAGTGGCGAGCCTCCTGCCGGAGCGCTTCAACAAGATTTTCTTTGTGAATTCGGGCTCTGAGGCCAATGACACCATTGTGCGTCTGGTCCGGCACTACTGGGAACTGCGCGGCCAGCCTGAGCGCAATGTGATCATTTCACGTGACAACGCCTATCACGGCTCGACAATGGCTTCAGCGTCGCTGGGCGGCATGCAGCACATGCACGCTCAGGGCGGTCTGCCGCTGGCGGGCATCTGCCATGTGCAGCAGCCCTACTGGTTTGGCGAAGGTGGCGATATGAACCCGGCTGAATTTGGCCTCAGGGCGGCCCAGGCCGTTGAAGCCGAAATTTTGAAACTTGGCGCAGACAAGGTTGCAGCCTTTATCGGGGAGCCCATTCAGGGTGCTGGCGGCGTTATCGTGCCGCCGGAAACCTACTGGCCTGAAGTGCAGCGGATTTGCCAGAAATACGGTGTGCTGCTGATTGCCGATGAGGTGATCTGCGGATTCGGGCGCACCGGCAACTGGTTCGGCTTTGAGACCACAGGCATTGATCCGGACATCGTGCCGATGGCGAAGGGCTTGTCCTCTGGCTACGCACCGATTGGTGCCGTTGCGGTGGCCGATCGCGTGATGGAAGTTATCGACGCCAGCGGGGACGAATTCGCCCACGGCTACACCTATTCCGGACACCCCGTGGCGTGCGCGGTTGCACTGGAGAATATCCGTATCCTCGAAGACGAGGGCATGGTGGCCCGTGTTGCCGGGCTTGCTCCATATTTTGCCGAGAAGATCGGTGCGTTGGCGGACCTCCCAATCGTTGGTGAAGTGCGCACTGTGGGTCTGCTGGGGGCCATCGAAATCGTCAAGAACAAACAGACCCGCGAACGGTTCAATGATGTGGGCCGGGCTGGCGGTATCTGCCGCGACCATTGCATGGCGAACGATCTGATCATGCGGGCCTGCCGGGACACGATGGTGATGTCACCTCCGTTCGTCATCACCAAAGAAGAGATTGACGATTTCGCTGATCGGGCGCGCCGTGCGCTGGAGTCCACGTACGAGGACCTGAAAGGCGAAATGAGCTAACTCCCAGGCTCTTTGATGAAAGCTCGCTATGCCGCTTTTCCGGCAAATGAATTCAAGGCACGTTTTGCCAGAGCGCGTCAGGTTCTGAGGGATCAGGACCTGGCGGCCTGTTTGATGGTGGCACCGGAACATCTGTATTATTTTGGCGGATATGACAGCTGGGTTGGTGTGAACAGCCCGCAGGCTCTGATTTTTACGGCTGGTGAGGATGCGCCAACACTTCTTATGCGGGATGTGGATCTGGCGCTGGCTCTGGAAACCACCTGGGTTAAGGACATCCGGACCTACAATCTTGTGCTTGAGGATTTTTCCTCAAAGGTCGCCGATATCCTTCGGGAAAAAGGCATCCGGGGTGGCAATGTTGGCATGGAATTTCAATCCTGCGCGCTGCCCCACGCATTGGGCGCCGCGTTATCGGATGCGCTGGCATCGTGCGAGATGGCAGATACAACGCGGGAACTTGGCCTTCTGCGTCTTATGAAATCGCAAACCGAGCTGCACTATCTCGAACAGGCGGCGGCCTACGCCAATCACGGTCTGAAGGCGATGTACGAGGTGATACGCCCTGGCATCAGCGAAATTGCGCTGGCAGCCGAAATGGAAGTGGCTATGCGCAGGGCCGGCAGCGATTATCCTGCCATTCCGACTGAACTGAGCTCAGGTCAGCGCTCTGCCGGCGGGCACGCCACACCACGAGAAAAACGGCTGGAACCGGGTGATCTTGTGCATGCTGAATTTGCCGGCGTCTGCCAGCGTTATCATGCAACGGCCATCCAAACGGTCGGTTGTGGTGTGCAAAAGCCGCGTGGCGCGGAACTTTATGAACTTGCCTTGCAGTCGTTGAAAGCCGGAATCGCGATAATCCGCCCGGGGGTTCCTGTTGCAGAGGTGGAAGAAGCATCGCTGACGCCTTTGAGGATGGCAGGCCTGGAACATGCGGCGCAAATGCGTTTTGGCTATGGAATCGGGGTTGCCTATCCGCCAATCTGGCTTGAACCGTTGCAGATTGCCCGTGGTTTCAGTGAACGCCTACAGCCAGGCATGGTGTTCGTGTTGCACTCGTGCCTTGAGTTGCCGGAAGAAGAACTGGGCGTGATTCAGGGCGGAACTTACCTTCTGGAAGAAGGCGGATTGCGAATGTTGGCAGGGGGCGGAGACGTTGAACTTGCCCTTTTTTAGGCCATTATGGGGACGTTTCGCGCGCAGGTCATCAGCGGTACGAAAACGGCTTTTGCGGTCGTGTACATTGACGATTGAACAGAGCGAACATTGAAAGGGGCAACCACGGGCCGGATCAAAGCTTGAAATATCAATGATTGCGCGCTGGGCAATATCTTTGGGAACATACGGGATTGGTGTGCTTTCCATTCCCGGCAGGTCGGCGAGACGATCGTATATGGGCTTCGGATCACCTGCGAAAGCGTCCTGCAGAACCTTGTCCAACCTGCCGCCTTCCGCTTCGCCCGGGAAGAAGCTGATGCCGTCAGCTTGGGCCGCTTTAGATCTTCCGGCATTTCCTTCAACATCGAAATGCAGCCGGATACATGATATCCGCCAATGCAAGCCGATATGTCCGCGTCCTGAAATGGTCTTGCAATATCCAGCGCGCGCGGGACGGTTGCGCTGGACAGCGAAAAGGATTTGCGCGGACTGGCCGTCAAACTCATGGGGGTTTCCGGGGAACGTGTGCCGTGTACCGAACGGCAGACGCAGGATTTCCTGTTCATGTCCATCCCGACCATGCCGCTTGGAACCGTCAAACTGTTTCACACTGCAACGGTTACAGCTTCAAAATATGGTCCGCTCGCCATGGTGCTGCGGTTTCTGTTGACCGGGAACATTGGCGCGAAGCTGACAGTCCGTTTTTGAAGGTGGCGAGGTTGACCATTCCCATTAGGAAATCAGGACCCCAAAACGCTTTGAGCTGGCGGAGCGGTTTTCGTTTTCTCCAGCCAATGCGCTTGAGGCACACAAGCCGGCTGGCGGCCTCAATCGGGCAAGGCAAGTGGTTTACCGGGAACTCTCTGAATTTCGTCATGGCCGCGATGGTTTGGAGCTGCCGGAGCCGGCGGCGGAAAGCGATCTCGACTGAATCCGGATCGGGGGCCATCCGGTGATAACAGCTCATCTTGCCTGAGTTTTGCTCAACCATGGTCCGGAGTGTCGGTAATCAAACGCGTCCGGTCGCTAATTCTGGTGACCGGTTGATTTGTGCAGATATTGTGACGCCAAATTTCGCAACTTTTGCCTTTTGGCAGGCCAAGGAATTCAGGCTCATGAAATCTCATGCTCGTGTTGTCATCGTCGGTGGCGGTGTTGTTGGTGTTGGAACGCTTTACGCGCTGATCAAGAAGGGGTGGACCGATGTCGTCCTGCTTGAGCGTAACGAGCTAACGTCCGGGTCGACGTGGCACGCGGCCGGCCTGCTGCCACTCTTCAACATGAGCTACTCCGTTGGCAAGATCCACCAGAGGTCGGTGGATCTCTATGCCAGCCTGGAAGAAGAAACAGGCCAGCATGTGGGCCTTCGTCAGGTCTCCAACATTCGTCTTGCCCAGACCAAGGACCGGATGGACGAATTCCTGTACTATGCTGGTGTTGCTGAAACCATTGGCGTGGATGTGAACGTCCTGACCCCTGCTGATGTGAAAGAGATCTGGCCACTTTGCAACACGGCCGGCCTGCTTGGCGCGATCCAGCATCCGGAAGATGGCTATGTACAGCCGGCTGACCTGACACAGGCCATGGCGAGGGGCGCCCGCGACGGCGGTGCTGAAATCTACCGCAAGACGCGGGTCACCGGCTTTGAGCAGAAGGCCAATGATGAGTGGATCGTCAAAACGGATAAGGGCGATATCACTTGTGAACATCTGGTGACCGCGACAGGCAACTTTGTGCGCCAGACCGGTGAGATGTTGGGCCTCGATATCCCGGTCATCCCGGTTGAGCACCAGTACATCGTCACCGAAGCTCATCCGGAGATCAAGGCACGCCACGAACAGGGCCTGCCGGAAATGGGTGTGCTTCGCGATGCTGACAGCGCCTGGTACATGCGCGAGGAGGCCGATGGCCTGATCCTGGGTCCGTACGAGCCCGGCGCGCCCTGCTGCTATGTGGACGGCCCTGCCGCAGATGCGGAATATGAACTGTTCCAGGAAGATCTGGACCGCATTGCCCCGCACATCGAGAGTTGCATTGACCGCGTGCCTGCCTTTGGCGAAGTGGGCATCAAGCAGGTCTATAACGGTGCGATTTGCTACACACCGGACGGCTCGCCGATCATCGGCCCGGCCTGGAGCAGGAAAAACCTCTGGTTCAATGAAGGCCACTCCTTCGGCGTGACCGCGGCTGGTGGTGCCGGCTGGCAGCTGGCTGAGTGGATCGTGGAAGGTGAACCGACCATCGACATGATCGGTGTCGATCCGCGCCGTTTCGGCCCCTACGCATCGCGCGGCTATCTCAAGTGCAAAAACGAGGAAGCCTACCGCAACGTTTTCACTCCGCACTATCCGGACGAGGAACGCTTCGATGCCCGTCCGCTGAAGACCTCCCCTTGTTATGATCGCATGAAGGATCTGGGTGCCGTCTTCGGTCAGGTCTATGGCTGGGAACGGCCGAACTGGTTTGCACCGGAAGGCTATGGTTTTGATCCTTCCGGGATCGAGCGCCCTGACGTGATCACCAAAGAGAACCATGCTCCGGTTGCCGAAGGTGAAAAGGTCAAGGAACTCTGGTCGTTCCGCCGCTCTGACTATTTTGAGCATGTGGGCAACGAGGTGAAGAATGTCACCGGGAATGCCGGCCTGCTGGATATGTCCGCTTTCGCGAAATACTCCGTGAAGGGGCCAAGGGCCGAGGAGTGGCTCGATGGCATTCTCGCGAACCGGATCCCGAAAGGTGTTGGCCGTGTCGGTCTCTGTCACCTGCTGACAACCGAAGGCGGCGTGCGATCGGAGTTCACGGTCTGCAAGCTTGGCGATGGCGACTATTACCTTGTGGGCCCTGGCGCGTTTGAGCGTCATGACTGGGATATGCTCAACAAGCTTCTGCCGGAAGAGGGCGGTGTACAGCTTCAGCTGATCACCTCGCAGTACGGTGTGCTGGTGCTGGCCGGACCGAAATCGCGCGATATCCTGCAGAAATTGACTGACGCCGATCTGTCCAATGACAGTTTCAAATGGCTGACCGGCAAGTTCATCAATGTGGGCATTGCCCAGGCACATGCGTTGCGCGTCAACTTTGTTGGCGAGCTTGGCTGGGAACTTCATCATCCAGTTGAGATGCAGAACAGGATCTTCGATCTGGTGATGGAAGCCGGCGCAGAGCACGGGCTGAAGCCGTTCGGTATTCGTGCCATGACCCTTATGGCCATTGAGAAGTCATACCGCCTGATCGGCCGGGAGCTCTCGATTGAATATTCGGCCTACGAGTCCGGTCTTGACCGTTTCGTGCATCCCGACAAGGGCCAGTTCATCGGTCGTGACCGGCTTGTCGAGCGCCACGGTGCAGGCAATGCCTGGAAATATGTGACTCTCGAAGTCCACAACGTCACCGATGTGGATGCGCGCGGATCTGAGGCCATCATCGCCCCTGACGGTGAACTGGCTGGCCGCGCCACATCGGGCGGCTACGGCTGGCGCCTTGGCAAGTCCCTCGCGCTCGCCATGGTCAAACCGGAATTCGGGGATGTTGGCACCAAGCTGCAGATCAGGCTCTTGGGCGACCTCCACGCTGCGACCGTAATCGGGGAGAGCCCGTTTGACCCGGAGAATGAACGTCTGAGAGCTTAGGGAGCAGCTTCTCTTCAAGCAAATAAACATCACGGCGATTTTGCGCCTGTTTCCAGGCCCGGGACCAGGCCGGGTTGAAAAATGAGCCTGTGCGGGAAATGAGAGAACCGGATGGGCGACGCTGCGTTTCAAAAGTTCCATGCGATTGATCATGATCTCTGGCCACGGCAACAATCCGCGTGCCCGCAAAACAAGCCGGGACATGGGGGTCGTTGGGGATTTGGCGGTCAGCGGTTGACGATTGCCTGTGCGGAGAACTGAGCCAATTCACCCCGCCAGATCTGGCGGCTAAAGCAGAAGGCCGTGCCGTTTTCGTCACGGATCACCTGTTCCTGTTCAATGCCTGCCTGATGAGGTGCAAGCCCCAGCAATGCCGCCTCACCGGGCTGGACTGCGCACATGCGGACGACAATGTCAGCGCTGTGGCCCAAAGGGCTGATGCGTTGATCGGGGGGCTCGGGAGATGCCGTCTCTTGCGGTCCCAGCAACCTGTCTCTTTCGGCGGCGGTTATGTATTCGGTCTCCAGGAAGATTGCGTGTCCCTTGTCAAGAAAACGCCGTGTGGTTGCAACGGGCATTTCACCGGCAGGGATCGACAACATCTCCGTCAGCCTTTTGTCCGCAGGCGACTGCATGCGTTCGATAATCTCGACTTCCAGCTCGATCCCGTCAGCCGCCGCGTCGGTCATGAAATTTGCCATGCTGTTGACGTTGTAATCGAGACGCCGGGGCGAGACGAAACGGCCACGGCGTTTTTCGCTATAGGCGAGGCCCTCCACCTCGATGGCTTCCAGGGCGCGCCGCGCCGTCATGCGGCTGACATTGTGAATTTCAGCAACAGCCCGTTCTGAGGGAAGTGCCGCATGTTCCGGCAATCGGCGCCCGATGATTTCTCTTCTGAGATGATCGACAATTTGCCTGAAACGCGGGACAGGGGAGACCGGATCGGCAAAGCCGGTATTGGGTGAAGCCTGTGCCATGAAATGAGTGTTCCGCGTTTTCCTGTTGCTTGACATGAATTCTGGTATATACCAGATTTATCGGTATATACCAGAATGTTTCAATCAGGAGGACGAAGCATGGGTGCACTGAAACAGGACCAGAAAGATCGGTTCTGGCGCGACGGTGTTCTTGTTGTTGAAGAGGCTGTTACGCCGAATGAACTGGCCGCTCTTCGCAGGGTTTTTGCCGGGTGGGTGGAAGAAAGCCGCCAGCACGAAAATGACTATGGCGAAACCCTGGACGGTCGCGCCCGCTTTGATCTGGAGCCGGGGCACTCCGCAGAAAGCCCGGCCTTGCGCCGGGTCCAGTCGCCCGAAGAGGTTTCCGGGGTCTATGAGGACGTGATGCGCAATGCGCGCACCGTAGATATCTGTGCGGAGCTTGTCGGGCCGTCCATCCGGTTTCATCATGGCAAGGTAAACTCCAAGTTGCCCGGCGCGGCGACCAAGGTGAAGTTCCATCAGGACTTTCCCTTCCAGCCCATGACCAACGATGACTTGATCACCGCATTGCTGTTCGTGGATGACGTGACGCTGGAAAACGGTCCCCTTGAAGTGGTCCCCGGAACCCACAAGGGACCGCTTTACCCCCATTGGCATGACGGTGTATTCACCGGAACGGTTGCCGATGAGGTCTATGAAGAGCACAAGGACAAGATCGTGAAATGCACGGGCAAGGCCGGTTCAGTTTGCCTGATGCATTCCAGCTTGCTGCACGGTTCGGCGCCAAACCTGTCGGATAAGCCGCGCACCCTCTACATCGCCACTTACTATGCTGAAGATGCGATCGAGCTGAGCGAAAATCATCTGCCAAGCCGGCACACCCATGAAGTTGTCCGCGGCGAAGCCTCCGGCCGGGTCCGCTGCTCCTCCTTCGACATGCTGTTGCCGGAGAAACCCAAGGACACCTCGTTCTTTGCCCAACAGGCTGCCGGATAAGAACCGCACCCGGGAGCAACTGCCATGCCCAGACAAACAGCCCACACATGCGCAGGTGGGTATCGTCGGAGGCGGGCGCCGCCGCCAGGGCAGCCACGATGGGGGGCGGGATCGTAAGATCCGGCTTCTGTTGTCCTCCCGTCGGACCTCCAGCGCCCTGCTCAAGGGACCGGCCCCCTGAACGGCCCCGGCCTCTTGACCTGCCCTCTTGATTTTCAGGGCTTTTTGTCCCAGCCTGTATTACAGCTCCAGAGGGCTATGAAACCGGGAAGCAGGATATGGAAAATGCCATGAGAACAGTTGCTAAAAAAATCATAGCGCTATTGGGCGTGAGTCTGATTGTCTTTTCCAGTCTTGGGACAGGTTCCAGTTTTGGGACAATATATAGAACTGGTAAGTTAGGATGCGGTAATTTTGAGGAAGAAGAAAAAGCTTATATGGAACAACTCCATGATCCTGATCCTTATGTGAGTGTGACCCTGGTTTATGCTCTTTGTCTTTTAGCAAAGGGTGAGGTGACTAAAAATCAGGATGATGTGTCCAAGGGGATGTTGATTTTACATGGTTTGGCTGATCAACACAGCAATATTGTAGCTAATTATTGGATAGCAGAATACCATCTTTCAGGAGGGAGTTTCAACACAAGTGTAGCTGACAAGAATTTGGATTTGGCCGCCATGTATTATTCAAGAACACTGGCTATCATCAAGACTTATAATAGCTACCCTCCTCTTATTTACAGTATATGGGAGGAAACTGATAATATAGAGATGATAGCTTATTATAAATTACCTCTTGCTTATTTAGAAATGTTTTATAACGGGGTTGCTGGTGACTACCATGTTAGGTTGCTTAACTCTCCCAGTTATAAAGGAGATCGTGACTTAAAAACTTATCCTGAATACAGAGATAATATTATGGGTTATATTGATTTAATGATAGAGCATGCGGGGAATTGTAAAAATCTTCCTCTTCAAGAGACATTTTGATAAGTCTTCTGCTTCTTATTACATAAAGGTTTGTGCTATGTATGAGGAGAAAGCCAGGCTTTTAAAAGAAGCTTATGTGAAAAGACAGCTTATTTCAAATCAGGACAGGTGTAAGGATATAGGATCCGATGAAACAGTTTCTGCCTATTGTCCTGAAATTGATGAGGCAGAATTGAAAGTTATTGATACTTATAACTCTATATTTAAAGAAGTTAAGGAAATACTTTACCCTATTCGTGACCTTCTTGTATCATCTTCTAATAATTAGGATCTATAAAAACCCTCTTTTTTCAGCATAGAGTAAATGCCTCGTACAGGACGCACCGCTCTCCGGTCCCGGTCTTCCCGGACCCCTGCTTGCGAGGCCGGCGCGCGGGACCGAAAGGATAAAACCGTTCTGCCTTGGTTGTCCCGGCCCGATGCAAGGCCGGCCGACACCGGTCTCATTCTGCCATTCCAGGGAGGGCCCTGGAGATGAGTTCGCTGCCGTTGTCGCTCACGACCCGTGTCCGGTTTGCCATAGAGCCCGATCAGATGGCAGACCCGGGCCTGCGAGACCTCATGGCGATCCAGCACGTCCAGAGCTGCGGCCCGGCGTTCAGCCGGACCCGTCAGCCGTTTCCCGACAGGTCCTTCAGGATGGAATTACCGGGCATCTGGTCGGCCAGAAGCCGCTTCAGCCTGGCGTTCTCCTGCTCAGGCACCTTGAAGCCGACGGATCTCGGAAACGCCCAAAACGCCCATGCCGCCATATCTGGCCTTCCATTTGCAGAACGGGCCAGGGCTGATCCCATGCCGGCGGCAGACCGCCGCCGCCGGGCTGCCCCGTTCCTGCCCCGTTCCTGTTCCGTCAAAATCGCAATGATGTGGTTTTCTGAAAACCTGCTCTTATGCCTCATCCGTCTCCTGCCCAGCGACGGACCCTCCTGACAAACGAGGCAGATCCTGCGGGGCAGGTCAATCCATTGCTTGCCGCGACCGGCCTTGCCATCAATGGAAACACAACGATATGCAAAACGTTCCGCGTCCAGCAGTTTGCCGGCAATCGGAAAGGGGGCAACCGCCGAAGCAAATGAAATCATCGAAAAATCACCGATGAGCAAAAAATCAACCTGGAAGGGATCGGCTGTCATGCGTCCGGTATACAAAAGGTGGCCCGCATAAACGGGCCGCCTCCCGCGACAGCAAACCGGCATCGGCTAGATGCCGGATTCAATCCAGTCAGCCAGTTGGCTCTTGGAAGCTGCGCCGATTTTTGTGTCAGCGACTTCACCATTCTTGAACATCATGAGAGTGGGAATGGACCTGATGCCATATTTCACCGGCACATCCGGGTTTTCATCAATGTTGAGTTTGACGATCTTGACCTTGCCGTCCAAATCGGCAGCCAGCTCTTCGAGTGACGGGCCAATCTGCTTGCAGGGACCACACCATTCCGCCCAAAAGTCGACCACAACAGGTTGGTCGGATTCAAGAACGGTGGCGTCAAAATCAGAATCGGTAGTTGCGTGTGTCGTCGACATTGAAATTCCTCGTAAAAAAGGCCGCTGGCGGGGGAATCGCGGCAATCGCACTCCACTGGAACGTAGGCAGCCGAAAGCCCAAGGTCAAGATTACATGATCCGGCCCCCACACTCATGTGAACGCGTCAGCCAACATCTCCTCAGGAACTTCCATGGCACGGCCAGTGTGGGTCCAGACCAGCCACGCGCGGACCGGTTTTCCCGGACAGACTGTCTGAAGAACACGCGCATAGGCCGAGAGTTGCCGGATGTACACATGGGCAACGTCAGCCACCTTGTCAGGTGGCGGTCTGTTGGTCTTGAAATCGGCAATCAGCACTTCCCTGTCGGTAACAGCCAATCTGTCGATATTGCCTGAGATGACCACCGGCGCTCCGGATTCGTGCACGAGATCGAGTTTGCCGGTTATTGGCACCTCAGCCAGTCCTGCCGGGCCGAAGAGGGTTTTAAGAGCAGGATCGGTCGCTTCCAGCAAATTGAACACGTCTTGCGCAACAGACGGCAGATTTTCCGCACCCGGCTCTTCAGCATAAGCCGCCAGGAACCGGCGGGCGGCTTCTGGCCGATCCTGCTCACTCAAAGCTGGCAGACTCTGCAATAATCTGTGAATGAGTTGGCCACGCAGAAATCTGTTCTGGCCGGGTTCGGCAACAGGAGATGCCGCAGCCTGTTCCTGCAGTTGGGCCGCCTTGCCTTCCGCTGTCTCAATCAGGTCCAGTCGCGAAGGTGCCAATGGCTTGGGTTCAAGCGGTTCAGCCGGTGCCGGTTGCAGCATCCAGCTTTCCGGCTCAACAGGTCTGGCAGCCTCAGCCGTACTCTCTTCATCGTCCAGAGGCTCCGCAGTTTGTTCAGCATCCCATCGCAGGATTCCATCGCCTGCGTCACTGGCAACAGGCTCCAGTGCCCGACGTATCAGCTCGTACCAGCACTGCGGTGGCAGTTCGCCACGCCGCCCTTCTGCCCCGCACACATAGAGCCGGTCGCGGGCACGCGTCAGCGCCACGTAGAGCAACCTGTTCTCCTCCTCGTTCTGCTTTGCAATATCCTCGGCAACCAGAGCGGAGACCGCCGCAGGCAGACTGGCAGCGGCCAGTTTCCAGACTGGCAAGCCGCTTTCAAATGTCAGGATCCGGGACACTTTCCGTGCATCCGGCAGCCGGGTTGTGTCGGGCAGAATGACGATGTTCGATTCCAGTCCTTTCGCTCCGTGCACAGTCATGACGCGAACTTCATTGCGGCCGTGATCCATGTCCCGTTTGATCTGGGAATCCGCATCTGTGAGCCAACCGATGAAGCCATGAAGAACCGGTGCGTGCAAGCGCTCATAATCCGCAGCCAGCGCCAGAAATTCGTCCAGAGGGTCGTGAACTTCGGAGCCCATCCGGCCAGCAAATCGTTTACGTGCACCGCACGTCTCCAGCACGGACATGAAGAACTCCAACGGTCTTGAATGTCTCGCCTGCCGCCGCCAGGTTCCCAACTGCTCTGCGATGTGACTGAACTTTTCAGAACCGGCCAACGCCTGCCAAAGTGTGCCCGTTCTAGACGCCGCCAATTCAATCAGATCATCATCATCAAGCGAGAGCCCATCTTCCCGGCAAACCAATGGACTCTTCAAAATGCATGCAAGGGAATAGTCATCCTGCGGCAAGTGCATCGCACGGGCGAGGGCAACCAGGTCCATGATCGCAATATGGCTGTTGATCTTGAGACGGTCCGCGCCGGCGACGGGCACATCCCTTTCGCGTAACGCCCGAACGAGGGCATCGGCAAGTACCGTTCGGTTGCGCACGAGGACAAGGATATCGCCAGGCACAACGGCACGATCGCGTGGGGTCAGCCGTTCTCCTGTATCGAGCCAGCCTTTGACGGTTTCGGCAATATGGCTGGCTAATCGCAAGCGGGGATCTGATATGCCAGGCCTATCGACCGGATCGTAAGGGTCCCGCTCTTCTTCCGCTTCCTTCTCGGAAAGCGGCCACATTTCCACGAGTCCTGCCTGGCCCAGCCGATTCACCTGATGATCAATCTCGTCATCGGCCATGCCTTTTTGCGCCAGTGGATCCCGGAATACATTGTCAACGAGATCAAGCACCCTCTGGGTCGAACGGAAGGAGATGTTGATACGCACATCCTCGAACGTCTGCTTTGCGGCAGTCACACGTTTGGCCAAATTGGCCTTTTCCTCGATGAACCTGGCCGGTTCGGCTCCCTGGAACGAAAAAATCGATTGCTTGTGGTCCCCGACGACAAACAGTGTCCGCAGGATGTCACGCGCGCCCTCGCCGGAATAGAATTCGCTGGTCAGCTGGTTGACGATTGCCCATTGATCCGGACTGGTGTCCTGCGCCTCATCGATGAGAACATGGTCGATCCCGCCATCGAGTCGCCACAGCACCCAATTTGAATCCAGCCGGGTCAGGAGATTTTTCGTGTACAACACCAGGTCATCGTAATCGAGCAGGCCGCGCCGCTCCTTTTCCGTTTGAAAACGCCGCAAGATAATGCTCGCAAGCGTGAACAGGGCATTGCTGGCTTTCGCTGTGAGCGCAGCCTTGCGCCGGTCTTCCGCGGCCAGAACACGGTTCTGTTCCCTTTGCAGCCAATCCCAAACAATTGGAAAGTTGTCCTTTATGGCCTTGGTGGCAAGGCTGCGCTCAGACCTGGCCTCACCTTTTGCTGTGAGAAACAGGCCGCAATATGCTTCCCAATCCGGCTGCTTCAGCAGTTCTCCTGACGTTTCTGCACGTTCCTGGTCGGTTTTGCTTTTGCCGGTCAGGAACGCGGAGTACGCAGCTTCAACATCGTCCCGGCTGATTTCCTCGCAGGCCAACCCGACGACGCTCTCAGGAGTATCGCCCATTTGCAGGCCGAGTTCACCATAGAGGACCCTGCGCAGATCATCCCCTGCTTTCCCCGGCGCCCAACTGACGACCCACGGAGAACGCTCATCAAGCAACACGCCTAATACATCGTCAAAACCAGCGGCCTGCGTGTGCACCACGATTTCTTTCAGGGCCTTGGCATCATCGGAAATTGGCGCATCAAGTGCCGCTAAACCAAGGACGTCCTCGCGCGCTTCACGCATCAACCCGCTTGAGCCGCGTTCGTCGATGATTGTGAACCCCGGAGCAAGACCAGCCTCCACCGGAAATCTTTGCAGCACACTTTCGCAGAAGCCGTGAAGCGTCTGAATTTTGAGGCCGCCCGGTGTTTCCAGGGCGCGGGTGAACAATCGCCTTGCCACGTCAAGATTGCCGGACCAGCCGTCAGCACCATCCAGCTTGCCAAGCGCTTCGCGCAATTCTACGTCATTCAGAAGGATCCAGGCGGACAGCCGCCGAAACAGGCGCGCTTCCATTTCCGCGGCCGCCGCACGGGTAAACGTGAGACACATGATACGTGCAGGAGGAGCGCCGGACAGCAACAGACGGATGATCCGATTGACCAAGACGTAGGTCTTGCCCGAGCCAGCATTCGCTGACACCCAGGCTGACACATCAGGCCGCGAAGCGCGTGCCTGGCTCAAGCTTGCCTGTGTGGAAACAACATTCATGACGGCTTAGTACCAGATTGCTGGCTGGCCCATTCCCGGTACCGGCTCAGGTGATCATAGGCCATAGGTCTGTCTTCATACTTCGCCAGCACCCGAGGCAGATAAGTGTGGGTTGGATCAGTCAAAAAGCGCACTATGAAACGCTCAAGCCTGTGGAAATTTTTCCAACATATATCTTCAGCCGTGGCGTCAATCTTTGGCCTCGCGGTGCCGGGGTCGAGCTTGCGGATCGCAATTGGAGGCTCACCTCCTGTCAACTGCACATAGGAAAGATCGCTTATGCCGTCAGCGTTCAATCCCTTGAAGCCTTCTTTCAGAAGGATAATCGCCTCAAGCAGCAATTGTGGTGACTTGCCGGAAAAGACTTCGATGAGCCCGGGCGGAGCCCCTGTTTTGTAATCAATAATGCGCGCCGATCCATCTCTGAGAATATCAATCCGGTCGGCCCGTCCGGTGAGCTGGAATCCTTCCGTGCCCGCAATCGGAATGGTCAATTTGCCGTGGTCTTCCACGTGAATACTTTCGGCATTTTCCCTGAAGCCGTTTTCGATTTCAGCAGCGGCATCGGCAACTCTCACAAAACGCGGCCACCAGAACGCAGCAACTTCCGGGTAATCCCGCCAAATGGCAAATTCCTCTTCTCCGATCGCGATCAGGGCTTCTGGAACATCGTCAGGCAGTTTGGACAGGAACTGCCTTGAGAAGCGTTCGAAAATCTCATGGAACAAGTTTCCGCGCTCACGCGGACCGGGTGCAAGACCGGGATCTTCAAGCGGTTTTAATTTCAGAATGTGCCTGGCATAAATTGCATAGGGATCCCGCAGCCACGTTTCAATTTCGGTGACGCTCAGCCGGGTGGGCCGCAAATGAAGCGCCGGGGCGGGTGCAGGGCGGACTGAGGGCGACACACCAATGCCCAAATCAAGACCGATCGCCTGTCCGACAAGTTCACGGCCCGGGGTCTCGGGATCCTGTGCGCCCAGTGCCTGGAGCACAGCCGTCAACCTCAACAGCCATCGGGACGGGACGGCCGGTGCATTGTCCACCTTTTCCGCAAATGTGATGACAACGCGTCCCGCCGCACAAACAGCCTGGACAAAGTCATGGGCACTCAGTCCCATTCGGCGTTCTGGGCTGGGTAATCCCAACATTACCCGCATCGGCCTGTTCAACCAGGGATCGGTTTCGGTCTGGGCTGGCCATCGCTTTTCATTCAGTCCACCGAGGATGACCACATCATGCGCTGTCAATCGCGCTTCCAGCAAACCAAGAATGCTGAGACGCGGATGTGTTCCAAAGCGAGGCCGAACGACAGGTTGCGCCATGAGCGACATCACCACGCGGCCAAAGTCTGCCGGGGCCAGTGGAGGGCTTTCGGCGGCGGTTTCCATCAGGCTCGCGAAGAATTGAGAAAGCTGCTCCCCTGCATTACCGGACCAAAGGCCTTCTGCGTTCCCGGTTTTGTCGCTGGCCAGGGCCTCTGCCACGCGGATCAGCGTTTCAACAGCCACATCGAGCCGCATTGGCCATGCAGCGACATCAATGGAAACAAGATGCTCAAATGCAGGACCAACCAGCCCTGCAGCCTGCTCAGCGAGTTCCCAGTCACTCCGTTTCCAGTGGGCCAAATGCGGATGCCTGTGAGGCTTTTGCAGAACCTCAGCTTTTCGGTGCTCCAAGGCCGCACAGAGGTTATCCAGTCCGGCGGATGGAGCAATACCCCGCAGCACCGCCAGCTCCAACTTGCGACCGGCGCGGGACGCTTCTCCCGCGGGAAGTCCAAAAAGCACAAGGGGATGGGCGAAGAGCGCCGCAAGACTTGCCGGGGAGAATCCTGTCTCCACTGCATCAAGGATGAGGTGAATGAGAATGCCTGGCACAGTACGCGACAGAGGGACACCGGCGCTGTCATCCACATTCAATTGCCAGCGTTTCAGTTGGGCGGAAACCTGACGGCCCAGGTCCCGGTCATGGGTGATCAGGGCGGCCGTCTGTCCCGGCACTTCCAGCGTGCGCCGCATCTCCAGTGCGATCGCCAGGGCCTCCTCACGGCGCGCCGGAGCCCGTGCAATCGAAAAATTCTCCAGCGAGACGCCCGCATCATCAACAAGCTTCGGGAGCCGGTGCTGCCAAAGTTCCGTCGTTTCCGAAGGCCGCATAACTTCGCTGAAGAGAGCGGTGCGCGCATGGCTTACCGGTTGTCCCGGCCCAAGTGGTCTTACGTCATTACGTAAAACCTTGAGCTCACGGAGCAACTCGCGCAGACCGTATTGAGGATGCTGCGCATCCAGAACATCCCAACTGGCATCATCGAGATTTGTGTCCAGGCCAGGCAATATGACTGCGCCATTGGGCAGCCCGGATACGGTGCGCAACAGATTGGCCGTAGCGGGGATTGAACCTGTGGAACCAGCGGCAATAAACGGTGCTTCAGGCTTAAGCACGGCCAGGCGTTCAGCCTCCGCCATCATCAGCCGGCTACGCCGTTCAGCCGGACCAATCTTGCCCAACCTCTCCAGCTCAATCGGCAACCGTTTGCGGACTATTTCGAGGACATTGAGCACATCCTGCCAATAAGCAGCAAAATTATCGGTCACCAGCGCTTCGAACCGATCCATGCCGACCTGCTCGGTTTCGAGCTGATCGATCATGCGTCCCAATCCTGCCGCAACGTCGATCGCCTGCGACGGACCTGGCAGCAAAGCCCTGGAAAATTGCACATGCGGGTTGTTTCGCGCCCACTCCATCAACAGACCGGCCAGAAGAAGCTGGCGTCGAAGAGGTGAAATTGCCGGCGGGATATCCAGTTGCAAACCTGCATCAAACTCACCGGGGGCGAGCAGAAGCTCATCCTCATCCACATCGCCTAGCGGACGAATGCGCGGCAGCATCAACGCTTCGCCTCCACTTACCTGCAAAAAGGCATCTGCGAGTTCACCGGCCGCACGCCGCGTCGGCACCAAAATTGTATAGCCGGGGAGGTCGGCCGGGCCAGGTGGCGGAAGATCGGCCGTGGGAAATCCGCCAGCCAAAATCGCTTCCGCCAACGTCCGCAGGAACGGTGTTCCTGAAGAAATGGACCATACCCTGATTTCATCCTGGCTCATCCCACGACCATGAACGATTCTTCCCGGTCTGTCAGCGATAAGAGATCCGGTTAAACACTATTCTGCGTCACTACTTGCGAACTGGCTGGCCTGTGGTTACATGTGCGACAAAGCGGTTGGAGCTTACAATGCATGCGATTTTCAGATTAATTGACAACGTTCTCTGGCTCTACACCCTGGTGATTTTCGCCACGGTGATTATGAGCTGGCTCATTGCCTTTAAAGTTGTAAACCTGCACAACCAGTTCGTGGCCCAGGTCTGGCGCGTGCTGAACCAGTCGACTGAGCCTCTGCTCAGCCGGATCCGGCAATTTATCCCGGGTTTTGGCGGGATCGACCTGTCTCCGATCATTCTACTTCTTGCCGTCTATTTCCTGCAAACCCTGATTGCCCGCGATATCGCACCAAGACTGCTTGCCGGTTAGTCCTGTATGCACGAACCGCCAGAAGGTCTTTTGCGCCCCTCGAAAGACGGCTTTTGCTCAATGTCCGGGTAACGCCCGAAGCTTCGGGAAACGCCATTGATGGTCCATATCACGATCCCGGCGCACCGGTGTCGCTTCGAGTTCGTGTCACGGCGCAACCGGATAAGGGTAAGGCCAACAAGGCCGTTATCCAGACCCTGGCCCAAAACCTGGGTTTGGCAAAAATAGATATCATCATCTTGTCGGGCACCGCATCCCGGCATAAGACGGTGCGCCTCACGGGTGATCCTGAAGCTGTCAAGACTTCCTTGCGAGCGCTCATCCGGGTGCACGAATCCTGGAACAGTAGATGGGACTAAGAGCATGAGCACAGAGGCAAAATTGATCGACGGCAAGGCATACGCTGCTGGACTGCGTGAGCGCGTCGCAGGCGCCGTCACCAGGCTTAAGGCTGAAAACAATCTGCAGCCCGGCCTTGCGGTCGTGCTCGTGGGCGAAGATCCAGCCAGCCAGGTCTATGTGCGGAACAAACACAAGCAAACGTTGGAAGCTGGCATGCAGTCTTTTGAGCATCGTTTGGATGCGTCCACATCCGAAGCGGATGTCCTGGCGCTGGTTGAACAGCTTAATAATGATCCCCAGGTCCATGGAATTCTGGTTCAGCTGCCACTGCCCGATCACATCGACTCAGAAAAGGTGATCAACGCCATCAGCCCGGCAAAAGATGTGGACGGCTTTCATGTCATCAACGCCGGCCGCCTTGCCACGGGCCAGGACGCGCTTGTGGCCTGCACACCGGTTGGCTGTGTGTTGTTGGCGAAGCATGCCATGGGCGACCTTAACGGAGTGAATGCAGTCGTTGTCGGCCGTTCCAACATCGTCGGCAAACCAGTGGCACAACTTCTCCTCCAGGAAAACTGCACAGTTACGATTGCCCACTCACGCACAAAGGAGCTGCCAGGTGTCTGCCGTGGTGCCGATCTCCTGATTGCGGCTGTGGGCCGCCCTGAGATGATTAAGGGCGACTGGGTAAAACCCGGCGCTTGTGTCATCGATGTGGGCATCAACCGCATCGAAACAGACGAAGGCAAAACCCGCCTTGTCGGCGATGTGGACTTTGGCGAAGCCAAACAGGTGGCTGGTTCCATTACGCCGGTGCCGGGAGGTGTCGGACCCATGACCATTGCCTGCTTGCTGCGGAGCACGGTACTGGCCGCCTGTGCGCAGGAAGGCGTCGCGGCGCCGGACCTCTAGGACGCAAGCGCTTCGACACTCTCGGTCAAGGCCTGGTCCAGTATCGTAACTGCCCTGTCCATCTCATCGTAAGAGACGGTCAGTGGCGGTGCAATTCGCCAAACGGCGCCGCGTTCCTTGCGGCGCCGGATATTCATCGACAATCCGAGTTCAAAACAGCGCTCTGTCGACAAAGCACCCAGTTCATGATGCGGTTCCTTGCTTTGCCGGTCCTTGACAAGTTCGATCCCAAGCAGCAAACCAAGGCCGCGCACATCGCCGATATGTTCGTGGCGTTGCATGAGGTCTTCGAGTGCAGCACGCAAATAAGCACCTTTTCGCTGAGCCGCTTCGATCAGTTTTTCGTTTTGTATCGTGTTCAGCACGGCAAGACCCACGTGTGCGGGTAACGGGTCAGCCCCATGGCTGGTGTAACAGGTAAATCCTTTTTCGTGCACCGACTGTTCAATGTCTTGCGTCGTGCTGACGGCAGCGAGGGGCAATCCCCCACCAGGAGTTTTCGATGTTGCGAGGAAGTCGGGCGTGACGCCAAAATGATCTGCGGCGGTTTTCGTGCCAATGCGTCCGAATGCGGTTTGTGCCTCATCAAAGATCAGCATCATGCCCCGGTCATCGGCAGCCTTTCTCAATCCGTCCATAAAGCATTCCGGCGGCACAAGAATCCCGCCTGCACCAATTACAGGCTCAATCCGGAAACTGTTATCATTGAACCTGTCCTGTGCCTTGCGGGCCAATTTACCGTGCAAGGCTACACCGGGCAGCAATCTCCAGGCCACTGTCCGTTCGACAGTATCAGCTTGCTACTGACAGAACCTGGTTCAGGAATTCGGACCGCCCTGAAAGGCTGCATGCAGACGGTTCATCTGATCGCTCAGCGGATTTTGCACCTGACCCTGTTTCGCTGCTGGGTCGTGCAGCATTTCATCAAGCTTGATGATGCGATCGTAGAGCCGGATCGAACGATTGATCAGTTCCATCAACGGCTCCGGCAATACGGACCTGGCCTTGTCCGTAATGGTGTGACTAACGTCACCCAGATTGGCGCGGTGCTTTTCTTTGAGGGCTTCTTCCGGAGTCATCTCGCCTTCACCAACAGCACGTTGTAGCAAAAGCCACGAGGCAAGCTGCATGAGGCGCGTGGTCAACCGCATGCTTTCGGTTGCATAGGCAATTGCGGCATGCCGATTGAGTTCCTTGGCGTCCGCGCGGCCCTGACCGTCCAGATAGGCCGCCGTTTCCTCAACGAGACTCATACCATCCTGAAAAATCTGGGTAAAAAGTTTGGAGCCTGCAAAACGGACCCCAAAATCTACCGGCACACTCAAATCCGGCTGATTATTGCTCTTGTCTCTCATACTCACTCCGACCCCGCCTAAAGAGCATTAACGTCTTGTTCAGGCTGTTTGTTAACATGTGCCAACGGGCACAGTGGGTCAATACAGGCCGCAAACCTTCGTTAACGGCCCAGGAACCACAAAAACGCCTAGGCAAAAAGGATGCCGGGTAACATTCTGGCGCCTCAAACGAAAAAAAGAGCCGCAGATGCGGCTCTAGGTTTAACAGGGAGGCGTCAAACAGAGTGGACAGGAGCCACTCAGAGGATCCAGAAAACTGGATTACATTAACGAATCTATAGCATTAACGGTTACCAAAAGGTTAACGCGTAAAAATTATATTAAACTGAAGGCTCAACTTATAATTGTTTTGATCGTTCAATCTCTGTTAAAATATTGAAATATAAAGCATTTCTGCCCCAATTTCGCCAATCGTTCAGCTCTTGAAAAAACTCTCTGCTGAAGCCAACGAGGACCGTTTTGAGACAATTTCTTCGCGCAGACGCGAAATTTCAGCTTCGAGCGTAGTGATTCGTTCTTCCAATTCTTCTACTGAAATGGAAGACAGATCCTCTCCAATCACCAATTCAGGACGTGGTTTCGGTGCGCCATCATCGTCAAACATCGACGACCTCCATCAAAATTGCCGCAGGAGCGGGAGCCAGATTGGACAAGCGGTGTCACTGCCGCTAGACCATATCAAAACTCTTGGTTCCTTCTCACTAACAGACAAGTCTAGCGCACATGGACCTTCCCGAAAAGATGAACGCCATCGAGATCGCCTTTGCCGGCGGACCCGATGCATTGAAACCTGCTTTAGTTCGCACGCCCTATCCCGGCGAAGGTGAAATCCTGATCAAAGTTGCAGCTGCAGGGGTGAACCGGCCAGACGTGATGCAACGCAAGGGGCTCTATCCGCCACCGCCGGGCGCATCTGAATTGCCCGGCCTCGAAGTCGCCGGCACAGTTGCCGTCGCTGGCCGGGGAACCAGCCGCTTCAAAGAAGGCGATGCCGTTTGCGCACTGGTTCATGGCGGCGGCTATGCAGAATATGCGACCGTTGCAGAAGAAACCTGTCTGCCTGTGCCGAAAGGCCTGCCCATGCAGGAGGCAGCCGGGCTGCCGGAAACGTTCTTCACGGTCTGGACGAACGTATTTGAGCGCGGCGCCTTGCAACCAGGCGAAACTCTCCTGGTCCACGGCGGCTCCAGCGGCATCGGCACAACGGCCATCATGATCGCGTCCAACATGGGTGCCCGGGTCTTTGCCACGGCTGGTTCGGCAGAAAAATGCAAGGCCTGTGAGGATCTCGGGGCCGAACGCGGAATAAATTATCTTGAAGAGGACTATGTGGCTGTCATCAAGGAAGCCACGGAGAAAAAGGGAGCCAATGTTATCTTAGACATGGTTGGCGGAGACTATATCGAGCGCAATCTCAAGGTCGCAGCGCATGGTGGACGCATCGTAAATATCGCGTTCCTGAACGGCCCGACTGCTGAAGTCAATTTCCTGCCGATGCTTGTCAAACATCTGACCATGACAGCTTCTACCTTGCGCCCCCGCAACGTGGCGGAAAAAGGCAAGATCGCGGCTGCGTTACAGGAAAAAGTCTGGCCTTTGATAGAAGCCGGAAAGATCAAACCTGTTATTCACGCAGAGTTCCCGTTGTCTGAAGCAGAAAAAGCCCATGAAATGATGGAAAGTTCGACCCATATTGGCAAAATCGTACTGGTCACCTGAAGCCAAGCCAGGCTTGCCGCACCTCGAAGGCGCGGCAGCTTTGCGCAAACACGACGATCACAGCAATCTGGGCTGTGATTACGGCCGGCCAGATTCGCGAAAATGCCGGATCGAAATATTTTTCCGGGCCAAAGGAAACTAGCGCTGTGACCGCAAACAACAGGGCAAGACCATAGCTCCAGAAGCGAAAAATGGCGAGAAGAAATCCTCAATGTGGCCGTCCGGCTTCTTGCAAAAAAAGGGTATCGCGACACCGGTATGCCGGGGATCGCAAGACAAGCTTCTGCCTCAAAGGAAACGCTCTATTCCTGGTTTGGGGACAAAAAAGGATTGTTTGTTGAGCTGACAAGACGCAACGCCAAGACGGTTCAGGCGTCTTTCGACAATTGTCCGGAAACCGCAGATAACATTGGGGCACGCTGGAGGCGTTTGGAAAGTCCTTGTTGACTATTCTGCTGAATGAGAGCGCCATCGCAATAAACCGCGCGTCCATTTCGGAAGTGCAATCCGATCCGTCCTTGTCTGAGATTTTAGTTGAACACGGCCGATCTGCCACGCTTTCCATTCTCAAACGCCATCTGGCACAACATCAGGCCAATGGAACATTGGCGATAAAGGACCAGTCACGGGCTGGCGAGGATTTCTTGGGCCTCCTGATTGGTGACCTTCAGATCAGGCGCCTGCTAGGCAGTGTGGAAATTCCTGATGACGCGGAAATCAACGCACGCGCGATGGAGGCCAGTGAAAGGTTTATCCGCTTGTGCAAAGCCTGATCTCAGGCATCGCAGGTCATTGATCCTTTTGTTCGGGCAAGCAGGAAAATGCCCAGTCATTGTAGTTTTGACCGCCGCGATACCAATTGGGATCATCGCTCCCTCCAGGCAAGAAGTCCCAGGACGCCGCCGTTCCCTGTGAATGGGCACGGTGGATGAAATGACGCCGCTTTTGGCTCAGGCGAATTTGTTTGCTGAGCGACTCACTGTCCCACAAGTCATCGGCCTCTAACTGGAGCGCCCGAACCACATCCTTCAGCGAAGGTTGGCCTGCAAGATTCGACAATTCAGCAGGATCCGCTTCCAGATCATAAAGCTGATCCGGATCGCCTTTGCTTGTAATGAACTTGTACCTGCCACGGCGGATCGTGAAGATTGGCGCCAGTACACCTTCGCACAGAAGCTCGGCATAGAGTGGCCGTTCCGGCATCTCGCGCAAACTCAGAATCAGAGGTGTGAGATCGGTACCGTCAAGCAGCTCAATACTCTCATTCCAACCTCCGTCCGATGCCAGGCCAACGAAAGTGGGCAAGAGATCAACAAGCGAGCACACATCCCGCACCCTCCCCGGCCTGAAGCGTCCTGGTGCATGGACAATCAGGGGCACCTGTAAGGCTTGTTCAAAAAAGGATTTTTTTAGCCAGAGGCCACGTTCTCCCAGCATCTCACCATGATCGGATGTAAATACAATAATCGTATTCTCCGCCTGGCCGGACTGGTGCAAGGCAGCCAGCAGCTTTCCAACCTGGTCATCAATATAGCTGACGGATCCATAGTAGGCCCGGCGTGCCCGCGCGACTATCTCATCGGTAACGGCTGCTTCGTCCAGGCCATGCAACTTCCGCGCTCTCAGGCTGTGTGAATCAGCTTCATTCTCCGGAACCTCACCTATTCTTGGCGGCGGGATGTACACATCATCATAACGGTCCCAGTGCTCACGCAGACAGAGATAGGGATCGTGGGGATGGGTATATGAAACCTGAAAGAAGAAAGGCCGCTCGTCATCTGATCTTGCAATATCGAAGAGTTCGCGAACTGCCCGATGGGTAATTTCATCGTCATAATCGATTTGGACCGAACGGGCACAAATGCCCGATTGCGTCAGCATGCGTATGTCCGTTGCGCCACCGTACGCGGTCGCTTCCCAATCTGCGGCCCATTCAAAGTCCGCTGGATAAATGTCCCCGGTCAGCCGCTTTTCAAATCCATGCAATTGGTCCGGTCCGATGAAGTGCATCTTTCCGGATAGACACGTCTGGTAACCAAGGTTCCGCATGTAATGGGCATAAGTGGGGATGGAGGCCGGCATCTCGGCGGCATTGTCGTAGGCGCCAATCTTCGACGCCAGAAGCCCCGTCGCCATGGAAAATCTGGAGGGGGCACACAGCGGAAAATTGCAATAGGCGGAGTCAAAGACAACCCCTTCAGACGCAAGTTTGTCAATGTGGGGTGCCTGGCAAACCTGATCGCCATAGGCCCGGAGCACATTGGCAGCAAGCTGATCAGTTTGAATAAACAGAATGTTTGGCTGACCCAGGCTCATCGTTCAAATCATTCAAGATGCGCGTTTTCGGTAAGCGTCTTTGGGGCTCGCAGGAATGCTATTGCAAGAAACGCGGCCACAAACGGATAGAGGGCCAAAAGTTGAAACGTCAGCGTCGGGTCACCCAGATAGTCATATGCCAGTCCCACAGGCAGCGGTCCCAATGAGGCACCAAACACACCAACCATTTGTCCTGTACCTTGAATGCTCCCCAGATGTTTACGGCCAAAATAACGAGGCCAGACATAACCGAACATGGTCATGCTGAGTGCATTGTTGAGACCAAACAGCAAAGCATAGATGACACCAGTCGAAAATGAGGTGACAAATGTGATCCCGATCAGATTTACACCCGTCACAAACAGAGCCAAAGCAATCACATATCGGGTACGCATTTTATCGAACATGCGCCCGACCACCGGCATCATGCCCACCATTGTGAACGCAGAAATCGCAAACAGGCTGGCTGCCGCTTCCTGACTCAAGCCCTGATCAGTCATTACCTTGACCTGATAAAAATGCAGGGTCGTGATCAGCATGCCGACCGCGAACCAGCTGATCGCCAGAAGATAGAACGTCGAAGTCTTCAAAGCCTCGCTGAGTGTAAGACCTGTAATAACAGGCTCTTCGCCCTCTTGATTTTCATCCTGCAAAGGCACCTCGCCATCCGGGCGCAATTTGACGTCTTCAGGCTTGTCGAAGGCAAGAAGCAGGAGCGGTGGCAACATAAACATCCAGGTTATAATCCCCATGATGAACCAGGCGTTGCGCCAGCCCATCTCGTTGACCAGATATTGCGCAAGAGGCGGGTGGATCGCCATCGATGCGCCAAAACCAAGCGCCATCAAGCTCATGGCAAGCCCGCGACTCTTTGAAAACCACTGGGATACAAGATTGGCGCATCCCATCATCAGTGAGCCCTGGCCAAAGAACCGGAGCAGCGCAAAACCTCCGGCCAGCCAGAGAAAGTTTGCAGCAGCACCAAAGAACAAGCAGGCAAGCCCAAGTGCGATAACAATCAGAACCAGAGCCTTGCGTGCGCCCATTTTGTCGATGAGCCTACCCATATGGGGCAACAGGAATGCTGCCGCCAGGGTTGCAATTCCATAAGCAGAAGCCAAAGATGCGTTCGAAATACCAAGATCCTTGCCGATTGGATCAAGGAACACGCTAAAAGTATGAGACTGGCCAGGCCCGCTGGCGAGCAGCCCCAGGCTGCCAATAGCGACGATAACCCAACCATAAAAGAAGCGGCCATTTGAGGCCGCAACAATGGATTCTCGGAACGGAGTTCCCACCGCTTCCCTCCAGTTTGCCGGGATGATTCATGTGGCTGCAATCTACACGGCGAAAACAAAGGCGCAATAGAAATTGCTGCTTCAGCCTGTCAGTGGTTCGGGCCGTCCCGGCTATGCTAAAGAACACTCATGAGCAAGACGGATATCATCATTGTCGGTGGAGGATTGGCTGGCCTCGCCGCCGCCGCAGCGCTCGGCGTATCGACCAGCTCAGACCCATTCAATATCCTACTTGTTGATGCAGGAGATCCAGCATCGAGTGCCAACGCCGGGTTTGACGGTAGGGCAAGCGCCATAACGGCTACGTCCCGCCGTATGTTCAAGGCCTTAGGAGTATGGCCCGCACTTGCTGCAAACGCACAGCCAATGGAAAAAATCATCGTCACGGACTCCCGCCTTGACGCAAAGACCCGCCCTGCGCTGTTGCAATTTGGCGAAGCGGATCTGCCCGGCGAACCCTCTGCCTGGATGCTTGAGAACCGTCACCTCTTCGGCGCCTTGTACGAACAGGTTTCCAACATGCGAAATGTTGAGCTGTTAACCGGTCGGCAGGCTACATCTTTTTCGTTCGAACCAGCTTCGGCAACGGTAGAGCTTGAAGACGGAACGAGCCATTCAGCCTCACTTATGATTGCCGCGGACGGGCGCAGTTCGCCTCTTCGGAATTTTGCCGGAATCGAAACGATAAACTGGTCGTACGCCCAACGCGGCATCGTCGCCACGGTTGAGCACGAACGGCCACATCAGGGCACAGCAGAAGAAAACTTCCTCCCTTCAGGCCCCTTCGCAATCTTGCCGCTCAAGGGCAGCCGCTCATCCCTCGTCTGGACCGAAGAAGAAACGATTGCCGAAACAATCATGAGCCTTGAGGATGAAGCCTTCGAAAAAGAGCTTGTCCGGCGCTTCGGTTCTCATCTGGGAGAGGTCAAACCGGTCGGTCCGCGATTCAGTTACCCATTGGCCATGCACGTCGCCCGCACCTATATCGCGCCGCGCCTTGCGCTGCTCGGAGATGCGGCACACGGGATTCACCCGATTGCCGGTCTCGGCTTCAATCTGGCGTTAAGGGACATCGCTGCGCTAACCGATGTGTTGAACAGCCGGGCAAGACTCGGCCTCGACATCGGTTCTGAAAACGTATTGGCCGAATACGAAAGTTGGCGCCGTTTTGACAATCTGAAAGTTGCATTGCTCTCCGATGGTCTCAACCGACTGTTTTCCAATGATAATCAGGCGCTACGGGTTGCACGCGATCTCGGCATAACAGCGGTAAATTCGCTCGCGCCTCTGAAGAAATTCTTTATGCGCGAAGCAGCAGGATTGAACGAACGGCTCCCCCACCTCATGCAGTGAGTTAAGCTCATGTGAGTTAAGCCTCACCTTTTGCCTTTGTCTTGATCCTGCGGCTCACCATCTTGCGGAAACGGGTTGCACCTGCATCCAGTCCCAGGTTGATGAATGAAGTTTTGGGTTCTTTCATACCCTTCTGGACGTAGGTCAGAACTTCCCGGTCTTCTTCGAACGCCATCTTGGCTCCAGCGAACATTTGCGCCGAAATCTCCTCGTTGTCCGGATCCGTATCGCGGTGCTGGAACCAGTAATAAAGGCTGTCGCCCTCATCCACCGGGGTCATGAAATTGTAGGAAATATCGATGAAAGCATCGTCCGGCAATTCTGCTCCGGGACCGCCTGTGCCCGCCTGCGCATAAACGGATTTATTGATCGCAATCGAAGGCAGCTGACATTCGTAGTGCTGCAGACGGTCCGAGTTTCCTTCGAACGGCACAAGTTTCTCGTGATAGGGTGGCGGCTTGCAGGCAATATCCATCGAACCACCGGGAGTCCGGCCCCAGGCAGGGTTGTCAAAATTCGGGATTTCGAAGATGTCGTCCGGATTGGACTCGGCCGGATCCTCCATCCAGATCCACAGCAGGCCCTATTTGTCTGCCAAAGGATAGCTGGGCACGCGCGCATTCTTCGGCACCATATCCTCTTGAGTGGGGGAACGAACGCAGTTGCCTGCACAATCGAAGGTCAGCCCGCGATACCCGCACCCGACAACGTCGCCCGGCAGGTTCCCTCCGGACAAAGGCAACTTTCGGTGCAGACAGGCATCTTCAAGCGCTACAGGCGTACCATCGGTTTTGCGATAGACGACGATAGCATCACCGAGGACACGGATAGCCTTCAGACTCTTTTCGAAATCAGAGCTCCAGCCCGCCAATACCATGTGTTTCTTACGAACGCCACAGGCTCCAATTTCTCAGGATTTGCTCAAACAACGATGCACCCACTTGGCAGCCGCCAGTAACCGGTCATCGTCTCCACTCGCCCCAACCAGCTGAATTGACAACGGCAAGCCTCGTGAGGTTTTGCCAAATGGCACGGCCATGCACGGAACCCCAAGCAGGGTCCAGGCCCGATTGAACATGGGATCACCGGTGGCATGCAAGCCTTCCGGGGCTTCACCGGGCGAAGCCGGCGTCAGAACCACATCCACATCATCAAAACAGGCTTGGAATTCGCGGGCCGCAACATCTCGTGCGCCAAGGGCTGACAGATACTCCTGTCGCGGTGTAGCCAACCCCCTCTCGGTCAGTTCCACAAAATGATCGCTGATCTGCGTGCGATGCTGCGAATACTCGAATATTCGGGCTCGTGAAGTTTCATACGCCATTACGGTGTTTTGATGATCCGAAAGATCCTCGAAACTTTGCAAAGATCGCAGTTCAATCGATTCGGCTCCGCAACTTTTCAGCAAATCCAAAGCCTTCAGGCAGTTTGCACGCATATCGTTGGAACCATCTGCCCAATGCGGACCAAGAAAAAATCCGATCCGCGGCGGCCGGTCAGCGAAGTCGCCTTGCAAACCCGGATCAGTGCCGCACAGGACTGACCTGGCCAGGGCAATATCCTCAACTTCGCGGGCCATAACGCCCAGCGTGTCGAGGTTTGGCGCCAACCCCATGACACCTTGTAAGTCGAAGTCGCCGATTGTCGGCTTGTAACCGAGCACCCCGCAAAAAGCAGCAGGCCTCACTACCGAGCCTGCAGTTTGCGATCCAAATGCAAGTGGCAACATATTATCACCCACAGCCGCCGCGGACCCGCTCGAAGATCCACCGGGCGTATGCCCCAGATTGTGTGGGTTTGCAGTCTTGCCTGGCTGGAAGTAGGCAAATTCTGTTGAAACTGTCTTGCCGACCGGTATGGCACCTGCTCGCACAAAGTGCTCAACACAGCTGGCATTCCTCGGCGGCCTGTGTTCGTGATAAATTTGGCTGCCCCATCCGGTTGGATAATCCGCAGTATCGATAATGTCCTTGATGCCAAACGGCACACCATGCAGCAAGCCATCCGAAGGGCTTTTGTCCGCTGCTTTTGCCCGTTCCATCGCACGCTCAGCATCCAGATGAATAAACGCGCCAACATCGGATTCCCGTTGAGTAATATGTTCCAGACAGGCAGCCATAACTGCGGCGGCCGTCGTCTCGCCATCCCGGATCATCTGCGCAATCTGACCTGCGCAGAGTGTGTTGAGTGGATTTGACATACATCGCCTCATTGATATGGAACTGCTAACTCTTAAATGGTCGAACGCAGCAGGTCCAGCTACAGTGTGTTGGAACAACCCAATTGACCCGGAACCACAAGATGACAAAGCCCCGACCTATGGCATTTGCCGGACTCGGCCGCATGGGAATCGGCATGGCCATGCGCTTGCTGGATGCCGGTTTCGACGTGGCCGTCTACAACCGGTCCGCAGATAAACAACGGAATTGGCAAAACGAGGCGCAAGAGTTGCGGCCATCCCCGCCGAGGCCGCTGACGGAGCGGAAGATGTGTGATCAAGGTCTCGTGGACGTTGACGAAAGCAAGGTGATTGACATAGCGCGCGCCGCGAAACTGGAAGATTAACCCTGCTTTAAGCGTGTTGTCATTCTCCCGAAGCAGTTCACTTTCCTCAACAGGGCTGATCTAGCCTCGCGCCCGCAAACTGGTAAGTATGTGGGAGTTGGGTCAAATGTCAAAATCCGTCAACGCGCTGGAAATATCTGGCCTGAAAAAATCCTTCGATCGTCCGGCAATGGACAATCTCGATTTGACCGTGAGAGGTGGCGAATCCCATGCCCTGCTCGGACCAAATGGCGCCGGGAGGACGACAACCTTGCGCATGGTGGCCGGGCTCCTGCAGCCGGAAGAAGGTTCAATTTCCGTCTTTGGGATCGATGTGAAGCGCCAACCGGTGGAAGCCAACCGGATTATGGCCTGGGTTTCTGACAAGCCTATGATTTACGACAAGTTGACCCTATACGAATATCTGGAGTTTGCTGCCGGTCTTTGGGAGATCAATGCAGCCGAGGCGGAGTCACGCGCCAATGAGTTGTTGGAGTGGCTGGAACTTGGCCCTCATGCGAATGAGCGTTGTGGCGGGTTTTCCAAAGGCATGCGCCAGAAAGTTGCTCTGGCCGGAACGCTGGGTCCACAACCCGCAATTGATCATCATGGACGAGCCACTCACCGGGCTCGACGCCGGCTCGGCACGCCTGGTCAAGGATGTACTCCTCAACCGGGTGCGTGACGGCGTCACAGTCATTGTGACGACGCACATTCTCGAAGTCGCTGAACACATGGCTGAACGGATCGGGATCATTGCTTCCGGCCGCCTGATTGCCGAGGGCATCTTTGATGAGCTTCGCGCCCAAACTGGTAAGGATGGTTCAAACTTGGAAGATGTGTTTCTCAACCTCGTTGCCGAACATCGAGAGGCAGCGTGATGGCTCATCCAACCTCATTGACCTGGTTTGTCCGTCACGAGCTTGGCCTCGCCTGGCGAGATTGGTTCTCCATGATGACAGCCGGCAAATCCGGTAAACAGTTCATCCTTGCCGGAGTCCTCTTTGCCCATTGCCGTCATTGCACATCTCATTGCGGGCTCGATCATCCGCACCCGGGTTCCCAACGGGACTGAGATGACGAAATCCAACATGGTCCTGGTGAGCGGTGCGGGACTCCTTTTCTTCACCCTCATGTTTTCACAGGTCATGGAATCTGTAACGAGAGCCTATTACGCCCGTTCGGACCTGGACCTAATTCTGTCGTCCCCGGCATCCGCAAGGCGTCTCTTCGCTATCCGTACAGGTGCGATCGCCGTTTCCATCCTCACACTGTCAGCGCTGATCGCAGGATCATTCATCAACATGCTGATGTACCATGACGGGCGCCATTGGTTGTCAGCCTATGCCGTGATGGGTTGTTTTGCGGCGGTCGCAACCAGCATTGCAGTCATACTCGTGCTTGCTCTTTTCTATCTGGTCGGTCCGAAACGCACGCACCTGATTTCTCAGAGTGTTGCGGCAATTGTCGGTGCCGATTTCATCGTTGGCATCCAGGCGGTAGCAATCTTTTATTATGGCAGCATTTCACGTCTGACAATTTTCCAATCACCAGATGTTGTCGCCAGCGCCCATGGAATGAGGAGTTATACCAATGGCGTGATTGATTGTCTCTCAGGCCTTTTCAACCCGGTTGCACTCTGGATCCATGCAGACAAAGGAGGACTTCCGATGTCTGCAACTGTTGGCGGTCGTGATTATTCCGGTGCTTGTAATGACTTCAGGGCAGTTGGCAGGTGACCTCGCCTGGCTCGCGATTTCCGGAGAAGACGCACACGATCTCGTCGCCACAGCTCCTGTTGCACCGGGCGCAATTCTCCGCGGCAAGATTGAAGCTGTCATAAGTGTGATGGCTGTGGTCGTGGCGCCGTTCATTTGGCGATCAGTCTTATATCGGCCTGCAGCGCTTTGGTTGCCGCGGTGATGATATCCATCGCCGACATGTCGGCCACGGCGATCCAGCTCTGGTTCCGTGTTCAAGCCAAACGCACCATGTTCCGGCGGCGCCAGGTCAATTGCACCGAAAGAGGCTGGGTGAATTTTCGTCACGTTCCAGCGTTGCTTCCAGCTTGACGGGCATTAGCTGTAGACGCCAAGTTGCGGCAATTGCCGGAGCTTGCCATGTCTGCTGTAGAACCTGACACATCCCCAAAACCAAAAAGCCGGGAATGGAACCATCACCCTGCCCTACCGCTTGAAAACTCACCGGTTTTTGCGTGGCCTCCCCGGCCATTTGCCGCCGTCAAATGGGTTACCCGCTCCTGGATCAGAATATCTGAACAACTGATCTTTGCCCTATTGGCGGTGCTTGTTTGGCTTTATCTTCAACCGTCCCTGGAGATTTGCAAGGAGTTCAGCCTGGGCTGGGTTGCTCAGGTTTACGTCCGTAACCTGGTGATGATGTGTGCGATCGCCGGCGGGCTTCACCTTTATTTTTACACCTGGCGCAAGCAAGGCAAGGCACTTAAATACGACCCCAGAGAGCTGGCTGGGAAGGGCCGCGCCTTCACCTTCAACAGCCAGTTACTGGACAATATGTTCTGGACCATTGCAAGCGGAGTGTCCCAATGGACGCTTTATGAGTGCCTCCTCCTGTGGGGGTTCGCTAACGGCTATGCGCCGATGCTGAACTGGGAAGACAGTCCGATACTTTTCCTGGGCTGGTTTCTCTTCGTCCCCATTTTTACATCGATGCATTTCTACTGGGTGCACAGGTTCCTGCACTGGCCCCCGCTCTATCGCGTTGCTCATGCGCTGCATCATCGCAATGCGAACATCGGTCCCTGGTCAGGGCTCTCCATGCATCCGATCGAACACGTGCTCTACCTGTCCTCGGTTCTGGTGCATTTCGTGTTGGCCTCCCATCCAATTCACGTGTTCTTCCATATGTACTGGAACACATTGGGAGCGGCGACAACGCACACCGGATATGAAGGCATGCTGATCAAGGACAAGAATTGGGTCAACCTCGGTGCGTTCCACCATCAGCTCCATCATCGCTATTTTGAATGCAACTACGGCAATCAGCCAATGCCCTGGGACAAATGGTTCGGCACCTTCCACGATGGCTCTCCGGCAGCTACTGAAATGGTTCGGGAGCGCCGCCGGCGCATGCATGGAACAGCTTAGCTGGTTCCGATGTTGTATTTCTACGCGGTATTTGAACGTCCTGAATTGGCCCTGACTGCTGATGACAATCAGAACATTGACATGGAAAATCTGGACTACAAGCGCCAGCCGGAGCCGGCGGCTGTTCAGGAGACATTAGAGGCGGAAGGTGGTTCAGTTTTGGGGATCTGGCGAGGAGGCATGTTTGGTCTTGCCACAAATCAAATCTCAATGCCTGTACTGCGGTGGAAGACCAGATCGAAGCTGAGTCGGCCGGAGAGTTTTCCTTGAAGGGCTTAAGAGACGATTTTGCAGGAGTTCCATCAGATCGCGTTCCGCAAGAAGCTCTGCGAAAGCATTGACGCGCTGCAAGCCGATCTGGATGACTGGCTGCATCGCGACAATACCGAACGCCCTCGTCAGGGCAAGATGCGGTGCGGCAGAACACCCATCGAAACTCTGATCGACGGGAAAGAAATCCGGCAGGAAAAGTTCGTGAACTGAACCTGACCTGACAGACGCCGTCAGAAAAACGGCCAACTGTCAGATCGCATCCGAACCGCTACACCTTATCTGTAGTGGTTCAGTTCGGCTCCTGGATCGCCCCTTGTCGCGCTTCATCGGCTCACCGGGTCAGAGATCGAACAGCATGACATCCGTATCGATGAGGAATGACCACGTTCCGTCGTCAGCCGCGAAACTCCGGTACTCCTCTCCGCCGACATTGGCACGGTCCCCTTCGGTAAAGTCGTCCATGTCGAAGCGCAGCGTGTCCTGACTACCGCCCTCGATCCGAACCGGCGTCGCCGGAGCGCCATTGCCCGCAAAGACAAAGTTGTCCGGTATGGTCAGATCCGTACCGCCGTCCCCGGAGCCGTCCCCGCCCAGCTGAACCACCTCCAGCCCGGCATGGTCTGGAAACGCGCCGCCGGTGATGCCCGAGGTGATTACCGGCCTGTCCTTGCTGTTGCTGTTTGTCGCCATCGATTTCGATCGGGGGTTCTGGACAGTCTCGATCGCGCACATTACTTTTTCCATGTGTTACGCGGCCGTGGTGGTGCAATCGCGGCTCGTCGGTTTTGATATGTCGATGGAAGAGGCGGCAATGGATCTCGGCTGCCCGCCGGCAAAGGCATTTGTTCTGGTTACCCTGCCATTGATCATGCCGGCGGTGGTCGCCGGTTGGCTGTTGGCCTTTACCTTGTCACTGGATGATCTGGTGATCGCCAGCTTCACCACCGGACCGGGGGCAACCACATTGCCGATGAAAATCTACAACCAGGTCCGTTTGGGCGTCACGCCGGAGATCAACGCGGTGTCAACCATCCTGATCGGCCTGGTGGCAACCGCTGTCATCGGCGTTTCCCTTGCAACCAAACGCAGCGAAGTGCGGCGCGAACGAGATCGGAGAAACGCCGAGGCCCAGGCTATCGAAAGTGGCTAATTCCGGTTCCGCTCCTTGTCCTGGCGCCGAAATCTGCGGCCTTTCTTCATCACCTCCGACAAGTTCGTTCGTTCTTCAGCCGTCAGGGCAGCGGTGATTTCCAGCATGATACCCTCGGGTCGTTTGCTGGAGGTCGGCGCTGGCCTCATATCGTTCAGCGCCGCCTCAACCATGGCAGAATCATATGGATCCTGGGCCAATGCCTCGGCATGGGTCTTGCGCGCACCCACAAGTGCCCGTCGTTTGCGTCGAAAATCAGGCCGGCGGGGTTCAAGAATCCCGATCAGTTGTTTCCGCCGTTCTTTTCCGACCGTCTGGCCAGGCTGGCGGATTGAAAACGGCTGATTCTGTGGAAGAACCCAGTGTTGCGGTTGCGGCGCGCAGGAATTCATCATTTGCGCCGCAGGGGCCGGGTAATCGCAATCTGCCGAGGCCGAGGAGGCGTTTGAGGTGGGCAAAGAGCCTCTCGACCTTCTTTCCGAGTTTCATCGAGATGTCGTATTGGCGGGTCTTGGCTATTTCGCGGGCGACTTGGCGAGCGACTTGGCGGGCCTCTTCATGTTCTTCACGGGTGATCTTGCGGGCCTCTGCTTTCGGGCAGCCTTTTATCTTTGATGGGCAGGCCTGACAGGTGTGCTTCAGCGCCTGATACTTCGCGACGCCCTTGCCCGTCGGACCGCGGTTCGGATCGGAACAGTTCCGGCGCAACTGCTTTAGCGCTTCGCCTTCCGGACAGAGCTATTGGTTGTTCTCAGCGTCCCATTCGAAATCAGCACAAGACCCTGTGCCATCCTTGCGACTAGCCTGGTCGAGCCCTGGGATGTGGGGTTTGATGTCGCGTCTCACCAGCCAATCCAGCCTTGGACCTGATCCTTGGGCGGCCGTCCGCAATAAGCTGCTCAGGATGGAGATCAAATTTATCCTTGACCCGGTCTGACATTGAGCGCACGCAGCCAACCTCAGCTTGTCGGATCGATCTGCTCGCCTCAACACCGACGATCACGCCGGGGTCAGTGTCAATCAGAGAGTTCGTGGAACAGGCAAAGATTGCAGGACCTTTACGGGCTGCTGTCCACTGACTGGACGGGTCGGAATGTGATGTGAACTCAGGCTCAACAGTCGTTGCTGCCCCAAAGGCGGCATCATCCAGGACTTCCAAATATGCCTTCACCGCGCGGGGCGCCTCTCCTGGATCAATGGCGCTGCGATCCCACTCTTCCCCGGGCCTGGAGTTCTGTTTGTTGGCGTCGGCTTCAATCAAACCGCCATCCGCCGCAAAACGCTGACCGCTTGACAGACCGGCAGAAATGCACCGCGCTACGGTCATCTCGAAGAGGGGCCGCAGCAAATCACTGTCGCGGAACCTGCCATGACGGTTCCTGGAAAAAGTGCAATGATCCGGCACAGCGTCTGTCAGATCGAGACGACAGAACCAACGATACGCCAAGTTCGGATGCACCTCTTCGCAAAGCCGCCGCTCTGACCGGACCCCCAGGCAATACCCGACCAGCAGCAGGCGGATCAGCACCTCGGGATCAAGTGAAGGACGACCAGTATGACTATAGAAATCCGCCAGATGCCCACGGAGGCTGCTGAGATCAACAAACCGATCTATTGAGCGCAGAAGGTGATCTTTCGGTACAGGATCCTCAAGCGAAAACTCATAAAACAGCGCAGCTTGTGCTTCTTTCTTCGGTCCTGACATCGCCATCAAACCCCTCCAGCAATACAAGAATTGAAGCAGCGATCAGCACACCAAGCAAGAAGAGTTTTTCAACAAAATTAGCCAGAATCGGACGTTCGCTATCTTCGCGACAAGCGCGGCGCTTTTGGCGGCATCTACGCCAGCCAGATGCGTGAGATGGGGCTGGTAAAGCTGGATGATCCCAACTTGCCTGTTCCGTTCTGCAAGGATGCGGCTCTGCCTCTGGTGAAGGCTTTCCAACAAGAGATTGGAGATCTGGCCCACGTATTTCTGGCAACGGTTGCGGCCGGTGAGGTAACGCTCGCCACGCTCGACCTTCTCGCACCAATCAAGCCGTCCAAGATCAATCCCGGAAGCCCGGAATAGGGTGAACTCGCAGCTATCATCTTGGGGCGGCATGCATCAGCGGCAGAAAGCGACCAGACAAGAAGTCAAACCCTCAAGATGTTGCTACGCCTAGCCGCCCGGCGTGGACGGCGCCCAAAATCCGAGGAGTCAAAGTGGGAATGGTTTGGTGCTACTGCTGGAGTAAACGAGGGGATGGATTCATCTGAACTTCAACCCGTCTGGGCGCTCTACCAGGCCAGTGACCTTTTCCGACTGGCGTACGAAACGTTGCTTTTCGCGGGTCTACAAATCCTGAAAAATGCCCCGCCCAACAGCATGTCCCTGGACGGCATGATTGCAGGCGTGATGGATATGGCTGGCTTGCCGGGCAACGTTTCTTTGCAGGATTGGATTCTTGAGGAGATCGATGTTTCCGACCTTGAAAATCACGCGAAAACCGTGGCACGCGCGATGCAGGAAGCGCTGACCGCCGCAGAGCATGAGCAAGCAGTGAAGTCGGCATGGTCGCTGATCGCGGCACTGTCCTTGAAAGGTACACGGCTCGACTTTTCCGTTCTGAAGTGGCTAAAAAGTGCCGAGCATTTCCAGTCGCTGGAAAGCGAAATGAAATTCATAAAGTCGGCGGCATGAATTGCCCGTCCAGACAGCTCTCGCCGAACTGCTGAGGGAACGTATTTTTCGCCGACATCTTTGGGTCGCTTCTCAAAAATTTCGCAACCAGAAGGCCTATACGTTTCTCTTTGAGCCGGACGACGGTGCGCTTCGTTTCCGTGACTTTTTTAAGGTCTCACCAAGCAGTCCTCGGATCGACCAGGCTGTACAGTTCCTCTGCGATGTCAAATTTCTTGACGAACACGGTGTGACTCCGTTTGGCCTCAAGGAGCTTGAGCGCGGATGAAGTATTACGATGTCTTTGGCGAGGCGGGCTTCCATTCGGCGTTCATGACAACCTTTGCGTTTTCCGCGCAATCTTTCGAGGATGTGCCTTTCCCGAAACTTAGAGGCGCTGGCTGTCGGAACATCGCTATCTTGGCGGACAAAGCGATGCTGAATATGAGCTTCGCCGAGTATGGAGCGCCGAGATTCGCCGGAGCGCTGTATCATCTCGCCAAGGTGTCTGTGGGTGGCGCTTTTCATCCCAAAATGACCCTGTTGGTCGGTCCTGAGAAAGGACGGCTGCTGATTGGATCAGCAAACCTGACTGCTCTCGGACTGGCAGGAAACAAAGAGCTGGTCGCAGATGTCAGGTATACAGCTACTGACACGGACAATGCGGCTCTCTTCGGCGAGGCGCTAAACTACCTTCGACGCCACATCCCAACGGAGGATCCCTGGTTTGGGGACGCTCTGAAACGCGCCTTTCGGTATTCGCCATGGCTCCGGGAGGCTGCAGAAATCGAGGCCTCCGGCGATCAACCGGATATCCGCCTTCTCGCCGACAAATCCGACCAGACGTTCCTCGACCAGATCGAGGCTGCCGTGGCCGGTGACGAAATTGAACGGCTGGTTGTGCTATCGCCTTATTGGGATGCTAAGCTCGAAGGCCTTACGCGCTTGCGTGACGTCCTTGAAATGCCGCCCACGGACATATTGATCGACACGCTGGCCGAGCAGTTTCCCGTGTCCGTACTGGACAGCGCTGCAGTGGAACTCTTTGATCTGAGACAAGAACGGTCCTCTCGGTTCGTCCATGCCAAGGCCTTCATCTGCTGCGGCAAAGAATGGGACCACGTGATTTCAGGCAGTATGAACTGCTCTCTTCCGGCTCTTCTGGGACCAACCATCCCAAGGGGAAACGCCGAATTGGGCCTCTACAAACGCGTAAGACGCGGAATGGCCCTTCGCGCTTTGAAAATTGACGGGTATCGGCAGACCCCATTGGATCAGGACGAAATCCTCCCGCGGCAAATCGCGACGAACATCAATCATGGCTCACAGGCACGCGATGGTGGCGCGTTCACCTTGCAGGGACATCGACTGAACTGGATGCCGCCTGCGCCAGCCTCGGATCGCGCCTTGTCACTGCAGCTTTACGATCGGGACGGCGTGGAGATAGGTGACCCAATCCAGATAGACGTGTTATCTCGGCTTGCGTGGAACCTTCCCAATCCAGACCTGCGCCCTCGAACGGCAAGGGTGCGATTTGAGAGCGGACTTTCGGTACCGACCATCATTGTCGATCTCGACGCGCTTCTGATCCGAACCCTTCCTCCGCACCAGGGCACGAAGCGTAAGATCGCAGATTTGCTTTCAGAGACGACCGACGAGGACCTGTTCCTGCTCGAGGCCATCAGCGAGTTAGAAAGGCTTGATATTGGCGAACAACCGGCATCTGCGGAGCGGGTTGGCAAAGCAGCGGTCGATGCGAGCGGTGGCGATGAGCAACCCGAGCTCCGGGTGCTGTCCTATGAGGCATTTGTCCGGGCTCGTAGCCGAGCGAAGGCCGAGGACAGCCGCCATGCGCTCTTTTTGACAAAGCGACAGGATGGAGCCGCCGATCTCGTCAGCATGTGCCTGAACAGACTAATCGGTCTCATGGCGAGTGACTTGTCGAGCGAGAATGAGGATGATCTTAGGCGACAGTCAGAAATCGATCTCCGAAATACCGAGCCTTCGTCCGAAGGGGACGACGAACCCGATATTGCTGAGCTTGCAAAGGTCGCCGAAGAAAAGGCAGCAAGACCGCGCGTGAAGGCGACAGCAAAAAAGATCGAGGAAGCTGTAGAAGCCTTTGAGTTACGTAGCAAAGACTTGGCCGGACAACGCATCACCACCACAGAGCTTGTGCGGTTGAGAACCTTGCTGCAGATCATTCTGGCATATGCTCAGCCTGTAGGAGGCGGCGACAGCGATCTTCACGTCCTGCCAATCAGTGGAAAAAAACGGCGACTGGCCGCGTTTGGTTGGGCGTCTGCTAATCCAGCATTTCAAGGTTATGCGTGCTCTTCATGCCCTCGACGTCGAAGAGGACGAAAGCGAACACCACCGCGTATTGGAATACTGCGCCTTCGCGAGGTATGCGGCGCAGATTGCCGTTGCTGGCGCTCGATCAACTGGACCCGACAATCCCATCTTGAAGCCACTTGATCGGCTGGCGAAAGACGTCGAGACCCAAGTTCGTGCGGTGATTTCGCTGCAAGAAGATGACACTCACGCAATCGGCGAAATCAATGACCGGCTGAATGAGCGCTTCACGGTCAGACTGGCACTCAATCCTATTCCTCATCCATAAACACCCCAAACGCCACCTGGGTTTTCGCTGCCATCCTGAGCAATGCGCCTACCGCGTGTTTGATCTCTGTTTGCATGGATATCGTTTGGGACGCGCGTTTGGGTTTTGGCGGGGCTTGGCGGCAGGGCATTGAAAGGTAACGGGAAAATGGGACCGAACTGGAATAGGCGAGGTTCGCCCAAACTGAGACTGAGGGCCATTCTGAGCCTGAGCCCGGCCTGGTGCTGCGTCTATGAGGTTCGGTCGGCTCACGCAAATCCCTTTGATAACACGGAAAAATCCGTGCCCATCAGGGCGGTGTCATTGGTTCGCAATGGGGACAATGGCGGAGAGAGAGGGATTCGAACCCTCGAGACGGTTTCCCGCCTACACGCTTTCCAAGCGTGCGCCTTCGACCACTCGGCCACCTCTCCGCATTCAGTGCGCGCGGACTATACTCATCCCCACGCTGGGCGCAAGCAGCAGAATACACAAAATGATGATCATCGACAGGACTGGTAAATTAACGCCTCAGATGCCATCTATGTTAAGGTGTCAAACCTGCTCAAATCGGGAAAGATGAACAAAATGTTTTTGTTTAATCCAAAAAAGATCCGCATGCTGGTCAAAGAGGAAGCGCTGGCCGGCCGGGATGAACCTATCCCAACATCCAAAAATCACTATGTAAATGGTCAGCCGCTGAAGGGTCCTTACCCTGCGAACAGCGAGCAGGTCTTGTTTGGTCTTGGATGTTTCTGGGGCGCCGAGCGGAAATTCTGGGAGGCAGGTGGTGTATGGGTCACCGCAGTTGGTTATGCGGCAGGGCTGACACCAAATGCCACATACGAAGAAGTATGCTCCGGGCAGACAGGTCACAATGAAGTTGTGCTGGTTGTATACGACCCCGCAAAGACCAGCTTTGACTCCTTGCTCAAGATATTTTGGGAAAGTCACGACCCCACGCAAGGCATGCGACAAGGAAATGACACTGGCACACAATATCGATCCGGGATCTACACCTACTCGCCGGAGCAAATGAAGGCAGCCGAAGCCTCACTGAATAGCTACCAAATGGCATTAAACGCCCGTGGGTTGGGAAAAATCACAACTGAGATCTTGCCGGCACCTGAATTCTACCACGCTGAGGATTACCATCAGCAATATCTGGCCAAGAATCCATCGGGTTATTGCGGTCTCAGTGGAACCGGGGTGAGCTGCCCGGTTGGTCTTGTAGACGCGGCTGAATAAGCAATTGAATTCAAATGGTTTTTAGGATTGGTCCCTACGGCTTGATCCTGAAGATACGGAGCGCGGTCTCCCTACCGTCTGTCATCGGGATGAGCCATGACGGTGTATTTCCGGCAGCAACCTGAGCCACAAGGTCTGCAGGATTTGCCTTCCGCATGTTCTGGCCTTCACCATTGGACTCGCACCATGCCACATATTCCGCGCCGTCCCGGTCGATATTCAGTTGCCTGGCGCCCAGCGTCATACACCAAGCGCGACCCCGTCATGGCCGGGGTCCGCGCCGCCTGTCAGCGTGCCATCATCAATCCGGATGCCGTGTACGGCAGCTATGCCGAAGCCAAGGGCGGAGCGGATGACTTCGTAACCATCTGCCTGTAAAGGCTCGACCACATATCCCGGGATCCGGTTCATGATGTCTATGGCATTGGAGGTCGAAGAGAAGCGTGGGGCGGAGACAGCATCCGTGGCGGATAAATCGAAGTCCATCACATTAAGCAGGGCCTGCAACACGCCCATGGCGATCTGCGTGCCGCCTGGGGCACCGACCACATAGCGTGCCTGACCGTCCTTGAAGGCAATCGTCGGACAGACCGAACTGAACCGGCTCTTGCCCGGTGCGATGGAACCGGTATTGCCCGGGCGTGGGTCGAACACGGCCATGCAGCCGTTATACATAAACCCGAGACCGTCGGTGATGACGCCAGACGGCATCCCGAGCGAATGGGTCATGGTCACGCACATCCCGTCCTTGTCGACCACCGCCACGTGGGTGGTGTCTTTCGGCTCCGGTTGCCCGAGGCGCGTCACGCTCATGCGCTCGCCGCCCTTGATGCGCCCGGCAAGCTTGGCAGCATAGTCCTTGTCTGTGAGATGCGCAGGAATATCGACAAAAGCCGGATCTCCCACATAAGCATCCTTATCTGCTGTGGCGGCCTTCATGGTTTCGCAGACTGTGCGGATATATTCGGTGGAGTTGTGCCCCATGCCCGCCAAATCGAACTGCTCCAGAATGTTGAGCATCTCCACAAGCATGATCCCGCCGCCGGGCGGATGGCAGGTTGCGATCTCGTAATCCCGATACGATCCACGAAGGGGCTCATTGCGGACCAGCTCGTACTTTTCCAAGTCCTCTTTTCGGATGAGGCCGCCATTGGCTTTCATATCGGCATCGATACGATCCGCGATTTCCCCGCGATAGAAGGTGCTCGCGCCCTCTTTGGCAATGAGACTGAGGGTACGTGCCATATCCGGATTGTGCACGTGTTGTCCGATCTTTTTCGGCAAGCCGTCTGCCCCGAAATAAATTTCGGCGCCGGTTTTTGAGAAAGCCATGCGATCTGTGATCTGAACCCGGCCATGGTCTGCACCATGGGTCCACCAGTAGTACACGTGGGGCCGGACAAAGAACCCTGCTTCAGCCTGCGCCACTGCCGGCGCACAAATGTCGGCCCAGTCCCAACTGCCATAATCGTTCGCAACGGTATGGTAGGCCAGCAGCGAACCCGGCGTGGTAATCGACCCGTAACCCAGATCATTGACATTATCCTTCAGGATGAACCCGAAACCGTCCCGGGTTTCACCCTCAAGCCGGTCCAGCCACATGTAAGGCTTTGCGCCGAGCGGCGTCTTGCCGTGAAAATCAGTGCACTCATGCACGCCTGTCTTGGGGTTATAAACCAGACAGGTCCCAAAGCCGGCAATACCGCACATCTGCGGATCAACAACCCCTTGCACCAGCGCCGCCGCCATGGCCGCATCGACAGCATTCCCGCCGCGCATCAGCACCCGGGCCCCCGCCTCGGCAGCCTCGGGCTGAGCGGCAACGATCATTTGTTTGGGGTTAGAGGTCATTGGCTTGTCTCCCTGTGATCTTTTATTCTGACGCAACGATCCGGCACTCGGGGGCAAACCCAAGTTAATGCCAACCTAGACATTGAGCCCGTAGATTGAAACATCCAGATCTTCACCGAGTGAACGCGCCATAGCCGCCACGCGGCGATAGCCATCGCCCTCAAACGCATCAAGCCACAGCCATTGATCGGCGAGCTCCAAGGACTCAAATATGCGAACCTCCACTTCCTGACCTGATGGATCCAGAATCAAGCCGGGAAAGCCCTGTTCCACGCCCCACCCCGTATCCAGCAATTTGCCCCTAACTGTGCCGGTCCGCCAATTCCCCTCAAGGCCTGAGAGTTGATCATAATTGACCCGGTCGAGGGCGAGCGTTCCGTACGTGGCCAAGCGTGTGGCAGTAGAAAACCCTGCGTTCTTCATGGTCAAACCCTTGATCATCATTTCTGAAGCGGTTCACAAAGCAATGGGATAATACCAGCGCTCAATGCTCACACCCGATGGGCCCATTCACGCCCTCCGATTGAGATGACGCGCCCTGGTTGATGCATGAGGGTGTTCCAGGCTTGGCAGCCGTGAGCTGCGATGTCGTCGCAGGTCTTGAAAACGAGGTTCGAAAGCCAGGTGTCCCGGATGAACGGCCAGACGTTCTCGACCGGGTTCACCTCTGGTGCCCCTGGCGGCCGTGGGACGAGGGTGATGTTGTCGGGGACAGCCCATTTGGGTGAGGTCTGCCCTCCCGCCCGATCAAGGATCAGGAGGGCGTGTGCCCCGGCCTCGACCTGTTGACCGATGAGCTTGAGAGGTTCAGCCATGGGGTGAGTGTCGCACCAGGGCATGGCCCGCCCGTCGCCCTTGGCCCTGGCTGGGCAGAGGGCGCCGAAGAGATGGCCTCTTCGGTCCGCTGATCGTGCGGCGCGTGGGGCCGCGTCCCCCGCCGCCACGTGGTTTCCGTGACCTATTTCGCACTCATGCCAGATAACAATCAGGAAATCGAAGCCGGAAGCGATGCGGCTGCGGCCCGCTGGCAGGACGCAAACGAACTACCCACATTCGCCTTTGACCATAATCAGATTGCGAAAAAAGTGATCGCGCGACTGCGCGCCAAGACCGAATATTCAACTATTGCATTGCAGCTCTTGCCACGCGAATTCACGCTCTCCCAATTGCAGTCCGTGCAAGAGGTAATTCTCGGCAAAGAACTTGATAAGAGAAACTTCCGCAAATGGGTTCTGGCCCTTGGCGCTTTGGAAAAGACGGGAAAGAAATCCGCACTAGGTGCCCATCGACCCGCGATGCTCTACCGGGCAAAACATCCCAGTGAAATCTGGATTGTGAAATAGCCGGCAAACAAAAAGGGAGCGGTGAACAGCTCCCTCTGTAATTCAAGATGATTGGCACTACCACATGGCAACCGGATTGATGATCATCTGTACCGCGCCTTTCAGGCGGGCTTGACCCAGCACAAACATGAACTCGTGCACGTTCTCCTTGGCGAGGCGGCCCGTGTTCATCGTTTCCAGAATGTAGATGCCATTGTGGGCCAGCAAGGTTACGTGGCCATAAAAGACCTTGTCGCCTTTGGCAGGCGGCACGGCTTCAACGCCCCAGGTGTCTGCACCAACAGCCATCACATCCTTTGTTGCCAAGTAGATAGCGCCTTCATTTGTGAGGCCAGGTTCACCAGAGACCCAGTCCTTTGGTTTGCTTGTCAGCATGCCGTCTGTCCAGCCGGTGTGAAACAGGACCACATCACCTTTGCGGATCTCAACGCCTTGCGCCTTTGCAGCTGCAATGATGTCCTTGGAGCCAAAGCTCTGCCCGGCTTTCATGACGTCAACACCGAAATGCTTGGCCATATTGATCATCACCCCGCGGGAAACCATCGGCGGAATACCATGGATGCCAAGCTTTTTGAGACCAGTAAGGGTTGCGAAGTCCTTGCCGTTATTGCAGTTGTAGTATATCTGGCTTTCACCGAGATGGCCAAGGCCGTCGAGCTGAGGGCCAGTGCCCCACCAGAGCTGGGTCACGTCGTCGTTGTAGACGATGTCCCAGCCAAAATCCTTGTCCATCTTGCGGCCATACTGCTGGTTCGGCTGTACGATCTGCATCATCATCTTGCGCGGCGGGAACGCAGGCATGTTCGGATCAACGACAATGCCCAACGGGTGTGTTTCCCCTTTCTGGATCAGCTTTGCAGCCGCCAGAACCGATTGGGGCGTCACCAGGTTAGCCGCACCGATTTCATCATCCTTGCCATATTTCGAAGGCTTACAGTCCATCGCAGAAGCGGCTGTAGCCGCAAGCGCAAAGCCGCTTGCCATCAGCACAGCCAGTGTGGATTTGACGAATTTTTTCATTCCATCCTCCCGAGGTTGGTTTTTTTGTGGGTAGGGCATGATTGCCGCAACGGCAGCATAGGGGGATGGGGTACGAATGACCAGACGATGAAACCTCGTTCATTCGTACGAAGAGATTGGGAGGAGCGGTCTAGGCCAATGCGTCGATTTCGTGCAGCTCCAGCGAACCTGGAATAATCATGATAGGAACCGGGAAAGTACCTGCCTGTTTTCCCGCCAATTTGGACACCAGAGTTTCAGGGCCTTCCGCAGAAGTGGACGCCCCAAGCACCAGGAAACTGATATCCCCATCGTCCTCGATGGTCTGAAGAATGGCTTCCGGTTTGGTACCGTGCTGCACGCTCTTGTGCAGGTTCACGTCATCAAATCCCCAATTGTTCAGCTTCCACTGATACAAACGGAACACGGCAACAGCTTTCCGTTCCCCTTCCTGCTGGTGGATGGCCTCCACACTCAGCCAGTACTGAAAAACTTCACTCTCCACGACGAACAGCATGTGCAAATCGCTGCCTGTGTTGTGGGCCCGGCATGCGGAGAAATAGACAGCGGATTCACATTCCAGCGACTCATCCACCACCACCATGAACTTGCGCCGGTGCCCTTCTTCCTTGCCTTTGCGAATTTTGCGCTCTGCCATAATCAGAACCTTATGCTTTACGGAACAATGACGCAGCTCCCATGCCCACGGCAAGGGCGAGGATCACTGAAATGATGCTGTTTTCCAGCAACGTGTAAGTCTCTGCAATTTCAGAGACAGGACGGCTCGAGATCACCGCATAGCAGCCAGGCACATCCTCGAATGTAGCACTTTGCCGGTTGATCCAAAGATCTGCCACCCGCTCTTCCTTGCGGATATGCATTTCGCGTTTCGGGCCACGCACCACAATGATCATGTCAAGCAGGGCGAGATTCTTGATGTTTCCCGGGTTCACAATTGCACCAAACAACTGAACCTTCACGCCTGCGAAATCCGTCTTCACGGCCACATGATGGATCGAAAGATCCGCCTCTACGCCTTCTGAATCTGCGGGGCTGATTTGCAATAGGATCGCCAAAGCAAAGATCATACTGAACAGGAGGTTTTTCATCAGTGACCTCCAACCGCAGTTGCAATTGAATAGAGTTCGGACGGTTCAATCACCAGATCAAGCCCAAGCTTGATACACATGCCGAGCACCATGAGCGAGAGCAGTGCTGGCAATTGCTTACCTTTAAGCTTCTGTCCGGCAATTGCACCAATCTGTGCACCGATGACACCTCCGGCCATGAGTATCAACGCCAGCACCACATCCACAGTCTGGTTTTGAACCGAGTGCAGAACGGTCACCAGCGCTGTGACAAAAACAATCTGGAACAGGGAGGTGCCGACAACCACACTGGTAGGCATGCGTAATAGATAGATCATGGCGGGAATCATGATGAAACCACCGCCAACGCCCATAATCGCAGCAAGCATACCAGTCCGGCAGCAAGCATACCAACAAGAACGGGCGGTATCGCACTGATGTAGAGCTTGGAACGCTTGAAGCGCATCTTGAAGGGAAGCTTGTGAATCCAGTTATGCTGACCGCGCCGGCGACCTGGCGGCGGTCCGCCAGCCTTGGATTTGAAATAAGTCTGAACGGCTTCGATCAGCATCAGCGTACCGATCATATCCAGGAAAAAGACGTAACTCAGAGAGATTACAAGATCGACCTGGCCACTTTGCCGAAGGACTTTAACCAGCTCCACACCGATAACCGAGCCAACAACGCCGCCCGCGAGCAGCACCAGTCCCATCTTCACGTCCACATTCCGACGGCGCCATTGAGCAATCGAACCTGAAACGGAAGAAGCAACAATCTGGTTGGCCTCGGTCGCAACAGTTACCGCTGGCGGGATACCCGTAAAGATCAGCAGTGGCGTCATCAGGAAGCCGCCCCCAACGCCAAACATCTCGGACAGGAAACCGACAATTCCGCCCATACCGAGAACAAGAAACATGTTCATCGATTGCTCGGCTATGGGAAGGTAAATCTGCATAATGCTCTGATCGGACCAAAGAGACCTGGCCGCGGCGCCGCATCTGTCATCAGGTGCAACGTCAACGGGAAATCGGATTACTGGGCTGGATTTTCAGTCTGGAGTTCGCCCAATCGCCAATTTGGCGTGCAAGGTCAATGCAACATTTGTGCGGTGCAACATTCCTCTGGTCACTCGACGGATAGCGTTCTGACGCAATACTATTGGCTATGCGCAATCTTCCGATCCTTCTTTGTCTTTTTCTGGTTCTGCCCATTTCGGGCAATTGGACCGCAAGCTACGGCCAGGACCTTACGCAAGTCTCTCTGGAACTGGTGCTGGCCGTCGACATTTCAACGAGTGTGGACTCAGCAGAATTCGCACTCCAACAGCAAGGATTGGCCGCCGCATTCAGGCACCCGACGGTAAGACACGCAATTGAGAATACAGACCCGCAAGGCATCGCCGTTTCCCTCGTGCAGTGGTCTGGCCCCGGCCAACAAAGGACATCTGTGCCCCGGCGACGCTTGCACAATAGACGCAGCATCGAAAACTTCGCCACCGAAGTGGGAAAAGCTCCCCGGCTCCTGACAGGCTTCACTGACATTGCCGGTGCGATCAGGTTCTCTCACCGGAGCATCGCGCAGAATCGTTTTACCGGGCTGCGGCAGGTCATTGACGTTTCAGGAGATGGAAGCGGTAATGGGCCAAACGCGCAAATCGCCAGGGATCAGGCGATCGAAGCAGGGGTCACAGTCAATGGCCTTGTGATACACAACGAAGAATATGACCTGGGTGAACTGGCGAAGATCAATCTTGTCGATCACTACCGAATTCACGTGGTCGGAGGTATTGGATCATTTCTGATGATTGCAAAGGACTTTGAAGACTTCCGCGAAGCCATTCGCAAAAAGCTGGTGCGTGAAATCACAGGCCCTCTCTTTTCTCGCCTTTCGGTTAAACAGGAAAAGCAGGTGCGACAACACGGCTCAACAACGCCGCTCACACGCCTTCATGTAATACCACGCATGGTCGTGGCATTCGCGCCAAGCGTTGCCGCAGAACCAGGTTGAAGGTTCTCCCGCTGCCGGTATGCGGCAGTAGTGCTCTTCGATCACGCGCTGCACACAGGAGGATGCGTCACGTATTTGACGTTCCCGACACGAGTCCAGACATTGCCTCAGCTCATAATCTGCCTGCTCTTGCATTCACGCCAAGCACCCCGACTAAGCGTCGCTGCCAACAGGACCGTTAAAGTTATTCTAGAATGTATACGCCCCGGAAGCTTGCTTATTTTTGTTAGGGTGATGCCTGGATGAGGGGATTTTTTCTCATAAAGCTATGGTATGAAATGAACAATCGATAGTGCAAAGGGGCCCGCATTTCAGAGAAGAAAATCCGCGCGGGTGTTCGCGACTTCGCCGACGGCCTGACCGCTCTACAGACAGCCGAACCCAGCGGCCTTGATCGCAATACTGTCAACAGGGTCTATCGGGCATTGCGCAAGCGCCTCCATACAGCTTGCCAGGCGCAGCGCCCGATGTTCGGTGTTGTTGAAGGGGATGAAAGCTTGTCTGGAGCCAGGCGGGGGAAGGAAAGCGAGGAAGGGGCGCAGTTGGCAAGACAACCTTCTCCGGCCTCTTCGCGCGTGAGGGTCAGGTTTACGCGGAAGTCGTTCCAGGTTGCAAAAAAGCCACTCTAGCAAGGCAGTATTGGAGGGAAGGTCGATCCGGCTTGGGTCCTCACCTGCGATGGCTGGCGAGGGGACAATGGCCTTGTTGATCCTGGCTATGGGCATTACAGGGTCGATCATTCCAAGGGCGCATTCGCCAGAGGCGATGTTCATATCAAGGGCCTGGAAGGCTTTTGGGGGGTGGCAAAGGGGGGTCTGTCAAAGGTCAAAGGTGTGCCAGACCACACCGTTCATCTGCTGTTGGAAGAAACTGAATGGAGAGACAACAACAGGCATTCCAACAGATACAAATTACGGCTAACTGACCTCAGACAAAATCCCCTCAGCCAGGCATGCCCCTTTTGTCTATCAGCATCCATATTCTCAAGTGTTGGTCCTCGATTGCTCAGTTTATGAGTCATAAAAAAAACCTTCCACCATGGCTAAACCAATAGCAATACTTATAAATCGGATTAGATTAACGCGGCGGAGGAACCAACAAGCAAATGAATACAACCAAGAGTTTAGAAGAACGGCTGGCACATTCAGATCCAGTGCTGATGGATGGCGCATTGGGGACCAAACTGACGGGACAAGGATTCCTGTTCAATACCGAAGAGTGGATCATGGCGAACCTAACCCATCCAGTTGTCATAGCAGGTATTCACGCGAGTTATGCTGCGGTCGGTGCAGAGCCCCCCATATCGTGAACTCCTTCGCAGCCGGACAGCATGTTCTACAGGACGTCGGGCTGGAAGACCATTTCGAAGTATTGAATCAAAAGGCAGTTGAACTTTGCCGCCACGCGATTGCAACCGTTGCCACCCATAATCAATGGATCGCAGGATCGATCTCCACATTTGCCAAAGATCATGACCGCAACAATCTACCTGATGCCAAGGTGCTGGAGCAAAATGTTCGTGAACAGACAGAGATCCTCAAAGATGCCGGATGCGATCTGATCTGCCTGGAAATGCTTTTTGATGTGGAGAATTCAATACCCATGCTCAAAGGCGCACTGCCTTGCAGATTACCTGTGTCCTTAGGATTGGTCTGCTCACAAAACGCCAAAGGTCAGATCGTGCTGGAAGGCAGCCGTCATGTCCGGAAAGATGTACCTGATAAAGACTTGGCTGACGCCCTTAAGAACATACTGGACGCTGTCGAGACCACTGATAATCTAACCGTGACTGTGATACATTCAGAAATTGAACACACCGGACCGGCCCTTGAGGTGGTTCGGCAGAATTGGGACGGCAATATCGCCGCTTATCCCAATATCGGCAGGTTCTTACCACTCGGAGGATGGGACATTGGCGTTGGCGGTTCGCCGTCGGAATTTGCAAATGCCTGCCAGGACTGGCTTCAATGCGATATGTCTTTTGTGGGCGGTTGCTGCGGTGCCGGCCCCGAACACATCGCAGAGTTGGGTTTGAGCTTAGGCACCGGCGATTGAGAAACCAGCTTTTACGATGGGCAGAGTTCGGACCCGCTCTCCAGTTGCATCAAAGATCGCGTTGGCCAGTGCTGGCGCAGCGGGCGGTGTGCCCGGTTCGCCGACGCCACCTGGCAGATCACTGCTTGGCATCAGATGCACCTCAATTTGCGGTGCCGACGCAAGCTTCAACATTTCGTACTCGTCAAAGTTTCCTTGCTGAACTTTGCCCTGTTCCACAGTAATTTCGCCAAACGCAGCGGCTGTGAGACCAAAAACAAGGCCACCTTGCATCTGGGCTTCCACAAGCTTCGGGTTGATGACGGTTCCGCAATCGCAAACCATGACGGCCTTTTCGAGTTTGACGGTTTTGTCTTCGTCTATCGTTACATCAAGCACGGTTCCAACAACTGAGCGGAAAGATTTGTGAACCGCGATGCCGCGGCCTCTACCATTTCCACCTTTTCCGATCCAGTTCGCCTTTTTCATAAGCAACTTCAGCACTTTTGCCTCACGGCTATCAGCCGGCAGATGAGCAAGCTTGAATTCGGCAGGATCTGCACCAGTTCCTGCCGCGCACTCATCGAGAAAGCACTCAATGAAAAAGCTGTTGTTGGAATGGCCAACCGAACGCCAAAAGCCTGCAGGTATCGCGCTATCAATATCAACCGCGGAAACTTCCCATGCTTCCGGCAGGTAGGGAGAATGGAGCACACCTTCCAGGGTGGCCTCGTCGCTTGACGGGCTCGCGGGCATGCCCAGATTACGGGGCAGGTAGGACGCAAAGACAGATTGCGAGCCAACCGTCGCCTTAAGGACTGATAATTTGCCGGACTTATCCAGTCCGGCTAACATGTTCGCGACCGCACCTGGGCGATAGTCATCATGCTGCATGTCTTCTTCACGTGACCAGATGGATTGGACCGGCCGTCCTTTCATCAAATGACCAACACGTGCTGCGTATGCCGCAAAGTCGGTTTCCGCACGGCGGCCAAATCCCCCGCCCGCGAACGTCACATGAACGACAACTTCTTTGGCTCCGCCAATAGCTTCCGCAGCCCAGCGTGTGGCGGTTGGCGACTGGGTCGGAGACCAGATCTCCACCGTATCATTGTTCTTCCACCACACTGTTGTGTTCATCGGCTCCATCGTCGCGTGGGCGAGATAGGGAGTTTCGTAAACGGCTTCGACTTTCTTGTCGGCATGCTCGAAATACACCGGCACATCACGACAGCTTTCTGTCCTGGTATAGTCACCAGTTTCCAGACTTTTCCTCAGTCCGTCCTTGATCTTGCGGCTGTCTTCATATGCTTCCGGCCACTCATAGGTAATGTCCAGCGCTTCGACCGCCTCTTTGGCGCGCCATGTATTATCAGCAACCACGGCAACAGCAGTATCAAGGTTCAGCACCTCGATGACACCGCGCCGCTTCCTGACATTGCCTTCAGTAATTTTCTTGACCTTCGCCCCAAAAACAGGAGCCTGCCGAATGGCCGCGAAGACCATATCAGGAATCCGCACATCGATCCCGTATTGCGCGGCCCCACGCACCTTTTCTGGAATATCGACCCGAGGCTGATCCTTGCCGACCACACGAAATTCATCCGGGCTCTTCAGCTTTACGTTTTCAGGAGGCGTCCCTTCTGCTGCCAATGCCGCAAGTTCGCCAAAACTTGCCCGCTTGCTGCCATCGGCACTCACAAAAGACGTGTGATCCTGTTTGAGTTCACTCTCCACAATCCCGAGCTTCTCACTTGCAGCGGCTTTGAGCATTTCACGAGCTGTCGCACCGGCGCGCCGCATGGCGGTCCAGTTGCCAACAATTGCGCTTGAGCCGCCGGTGGCAACCATGCGCATGGCACCAATTGATCTCTTACCGAACCAGGCAATTGTTCCGTTCTGATCCTCGGGCCGTTGATTGAGAAACATCGTCCAGTTCGCGTATGCACTCAATTCCTGAGAGGGATGAACAATTTTGACGTTCTCAGCGGTCAGATCTATGCTCAGCTCCTCAGCCACAATCTGCCCAAGCCCGGTTTGCGTTCCCTGGCCCATCTCGAGAAACGGCACGTAGATGGTCACCTCATTGTCCGGCGTGATATTAATCCACGCCGTGAGATCGACCGACTTGTCGTCGTTCGCAGACGGTGTCAGACCGTCAATGTCGAGCGACGCAAGATAACCCGTTCCAATTCCAAAACCTGCCAGAGCGGCACCGCCCAGAGTGCCCGCTCCGATCATGAAGACGCGCCGCGTCAGAGAGCGTTTCTTTTTCATGATGCATTCCCGCTGACTTTAAGTTCGGCTGCATGATGTACTGCGGCCCGGATCCGGTCATAGGTCCCGCAGCGGCAGATATTGGTCAGCACTTCGTCAATTTCTTCATCACTTGGATCGGCCGTCTGATCAAGCAAAGCTGTCGCGGCCATGATGAAGCCCGGCTGGCAATAGCCACATTGCGGCACCTGTAATTCAACCCATGCCTGTTGCACCGCGTTCAGAGTGTTTCCATCTGCTAGCTGATCAATGGTTCTAATGTCCGCACCCTCTACCCTGTCAATGGAAGTAATGCAGGAGCGCGTTGCTTCGCCATTTACACTGACAGTACAGGCGCCGCACAATCCGGCGCCGCAGCTGAACTTCGTCCCGGTCAGATTGAGTTCATCGCGCAAGACCCAGAGTAGAGGGATTTCACCTTCCACATCCAGCTCGCGCGCCTCGCCATTGATTGTTATGCGCGCCATACCATCGTCCTCCCAAGACCATTTCACAGCAAAAAACACAAATATCTGCGTTATTTAGGATCAGCGTCCCACTTATCCAAGGGGCGTATTGAGCACCTCGTTTGGCGCGGCCGCTTCCCTTTTCCTCGCAACATCGCTAGGTCTGTGACCCAAACGAGTGACGAAGTTTCATAATAGTCATGAGCGCGAGCCTACAGAAGCATTTTAGGCATTTTAGCGATCCCACTGATTGCCTGGGTGCTATCAGAACGCCGCAGTTTAACTGAGCCGAAGAAACTGGCCCGGATTGTCATGGGTGGCCTGGCAATTCAGATTGTAATTGCTGCGCTCTTGGTGTTCGTACCTCAGGCTGGTTCGATATTTGAGCTCATCGGCCGGGGTGTGACCGCCCTTCAGGCCGCCACCACCGAAGGCACAAAGGTTGTCTTTGGCTACCTTGGAGGCGCGCCGGCTCCCTTCGAAGTTAAGAATCCGGCAAACGGATTTATTATGGCAATCTAGGCCCTGCCCTTGATCCTGTTGATCAGCGTGCTGTCCAAATTACTCTACCATTGGGGTATTCTGCAACGCGTGGTTGCCGCTTTTGCGTTGGCCTTGCGCAGAGCAATGGGCATCAGCAGCCCCCTCGGCACTGTTGCCGCTGCGAACATATTTGTTGGCATGGTGGAAGCGCCCCTGCTGGTTCGACCCTACATTGCCTCGATGAGCCGCGGCGCCTTGTTCGCCGCCATGACAGCCGGCATGGCAACCGTGGCCGGAACGGTCATGGCCCTTTATGCACTTATTCTAGCTCCAACCCTTCCAGGGGCAGCTGGCCACATTCTGGCGGCTTCAATCATCAGCGCGCCAGCAGCCATCATGATTGCACGTCTGATGGTACCGGATGACGAGACAGACGAAGATGAAGGTGGAATAACCCAGGAGGTTGAGACATCTTCTACAATGGACGCTGTGACCACAGGAACTTTGGATGGCCTGAAGCTTCTGGCTTACATTGTAGCCATGTTGATTGTGATGATCGCCTTGATTGCTCTGAGCAATAGCATTCTAGGGCTGCTCACACCTTTAACAGTAACAGCGCTGACGGTTCAGGGGATTCTTGGTTTCCTACTCAAGCCCCTGGCCTGGCTGATTGGCATTCCGTGGAACGAAGCAGGCAAGGCTGCCGAACTGATCGGGATCAAGACCGTGCTCAATAAATTTGTAGCGTATCTTGAGCTCTCCAAAACACCCGCCGCTGAAATCTCAGAGCGCAGCCGCCTGATTCTGACGTACGCGCTTTGCGGATTTGCAAATTTTGGCAGCCTGGGCATCATGGCTGGCGGGTTGATTGCAATGGCGCCGGAACGGCGAGAGGACATCCTGTCTCTTGGTCCAAGGTCAATTGCCTCTGGCACTTTGGCGACGTTGTTCACAGGAGCAATCATTGGCGCCATGACACCAATGTGAGCTGAGGTTCGTGTTCAGGGATGTTAATGGGACCCCGTTTTGTAACGGGTAAGGTAGTGCTTGGATGAAAAATGTTCTGCTCATTATGTCTGCGTGCATGTTGGCAATTGTTGTGAGTTGGCCGTCGCATGCCCAGAAGATGTCTCCTTCCGGCCCACCAGGCGGCTCGCAGATAAGATTATTCGAGGCTTGGGCGATCTTTCCATTTCCCAGCTGGCAAAAGAGTGACAATGCACTCTCAGAATCCAGACTCTCCAGACATCAGGAGGCTCAAACGTTCACTTTGACCATGGTGCCGAAGTCGGAAACCTTCAACAAATGGACCCAGCAATACACTCTGTTGGGCTATTGGAATGAAAACATTAGTCTACGCAAATTCATGAACGGGTCGATTGCGGTTCTCGTAAAAGCCTGTGGCCGCGAAAACGTGAAACTGCGCAAGATTCTTAAGAAAGATGCGGCCCGTCTCGTTGCCATTTATTGTTTCAACACTCCCCGAGGTCCCGCCAAATTTGGCTATGGTGATGGAGTTGGCGAGATCACACTTATGTGGATGGGGCGCCTTGAAAACACTTACGCCAAGATCTTCCAGCAATGGCGTGGCAGCAACTTCAGTGTCAATGACCCCACAACATGGCCTGTTTTACCTGCAGAGCTGGACAAAAGCATCGCTAGGTTTGCGGGCATTCAATTGAAACCTTACGCACCTTGACCCCGTGGATAGTTTCAAGATCTTTGTAGCTTGCGGCGCCGGGTTTGGTGGAGACAGGTTCGACGCTTCTGGCCCACTCATAGAAACTTTGAAGACGTGCGATGGCCCCCGCTATCTCATTTTTGAAGCACTGGCTGAGCGCACATTGGCCATCGCCCAAAATCAGAGACTTCAAGGCGCTGGCGAGGGTTTTTCTGAGTCACTTGACGAGTTTCTCAAGTCTGTTTTGAAGCCATGCCTGAAGAATGGCATCAAAATTGTCACCAACCTGGGCGCTGCCAATGTCAGAGGAGCGGGGACCCGCGTAAGAGAATTAGCAACAGTCCTCGGTCTGCATAATCTCAAGATTGCGATCGTGGAAGGCGATAATCTTTTGACGGAGATGTCGAAAGAGGAGATTGCTGCCACGCCGGCGATTGAAGGCACAACAATTGATCAGGATGTCATTGGCGCAAATGTCTACCTCGGCGCTCAGCCAATCGCTGACGCCATCGCACTTGGTGCGGATGTCGTCATTATCGGCAGATGCACAGATGCCACGCTCACCCTGGGACCGGTCAAATATGAGTTTGGCCTAAGCGAACACGATCATGATCTCCTCGCGGCAGGAGCCATGGCTGGTCACCTGCTTGAATGCGGCCCACAAGTCACTGGCGCCTACTTTGCAGACCCACCGATAAAGGCGGTCCCGGGCCTTTCAAATGTCGGCTATCCGATTGGCGAGATAGACCAGGATGGGACTGTCGTGATTTCCAAACCGGAGGGAACAGGCGGCCTTGTGAGCGAAGCGACCGTCAAAGAACAATTACTCTACGAAATACATGACCCGGCTAACTATCTGACACTGGATATTACCGATGTAAATGTGTCCGAAGTATCGCCGAACCGGGTCCGCTTGGATGGGGCGCGAGGTAAACCACCGCCGCAAACCTTGAAAGCTACGATCTCCATGGACGGTGGATTTCTGGGAGAAGCCGAAGTGTCATACGCCGGCTTGAATGCTTTTGCCCGCGCTGAACTGGCGATTCAGGTCTTGCGCCAACGCTTCCAGCGCTTGGCAATCAGCTGCGATGTTCGTTTTGACATCCTTGGCACAACAAGCATTTTTGATGACAACACCGGCTCCCGCCGAGCCACATCCAACCAGCCAACTGACGGTGACTACCGCATCCGCGTGGCTGCACGGTCTATGGATGGATCAGAATTGGATAGGATTTCGAAGGAAGTTTACAGCCTCTGGGTCACAGGCCCGGCGGGTGGTGCAGGCTTCAGAAAGTCGATCACCTCACAGGTCAAAACAGCATCGATCCTTGTTGACCGCGACATCCCTCAAGTCCGGTCGAGCCTTGTGTAGCCATGAATCCAGACGAAAGAACCAACACGCTCTATTCCTCTGCCCATGCCCGGGCAGAAGACAAAGGCAACACAGCGAACGTGAGTGTGATCCCGTATGAGGCTGGAGCCTATCCGTATTTGTTGGAGCAAGTGACAGAAACGCGCGTACGCGAGCTGTTCAGCCATCGTCCAATAGGCAGAGTCAAGCGCTACGAGGTGCCGGGCCTCCCCGCCCTCAACTTTGTTATTGAGGGTGCACTTGAGGGTGGCGTCAATCAATCGCTCGGCTTGGACGGCCACGGAAAATCCTTGTCATTTCTGCTGCTTGGCCTGGAGGTCTCAATTCCGAAAAAGTTCTCACGAAGCTAATTCGCGGAGAAAAGACAGTTTCCTGATATGATCCAGTCCCGTGCCGCAGCAGGCTCCAATAACCTGTGTTTCGTTGTCGGCCCATTCTTTCGCGTAAGAGGCAAAATCTTCCGGAGTGATGATGTCTTCAAACACCCAGCCAGGCATTTTGAAATGGCCTGAATCCGGATAGGCCATGATTGGCCCAAAATGATGGCGCGGCACAATATCGTTCGCGTCCTGAATCAGATCTGACGACGTATGCATGGCGCCGGCCATATGGAGGCAGTCGTCGCAAAGGCCAGTGACCTGATCGTCAAACAAAATTTCTTCAAACTGGTAAAGCGAACAAATATCACCGGAGCTGTTTCGTTTGGCCGTAAACCCGCACCAAACCGGTAGGCCAGTCGCCAGAGCCATTTCAATGACCATGGGTGCATGATCCGGTGCGCACATCATCTCAAGCAACAGAAAATCTACGCCAGCCTTTTTGTGAATTTCTGCCAACTCGCCATACGCGTGTTTCAGTCCGTCGGCACGCGGGAACAACGACAGGTCAGGCGATGTATCTCCTTTGTTCATCGGGATCATGTGGGAGATGGAACCAGCAATCAGGACATCGGTCCGGCCACTCCTGCGGCGCGCTTCGAGTGCGGTCTCGATGGTGCGCAAGTTGATTTCTCTGGTTTGACTTCCGATACCCGCCGCTTCTAGCAAAACCCTTGACGTGACAAAGGTATTGGTTGTCACAATGTCAGCACCGGCATTGATGTAATCTCTGGTGCAATGTGACGAACTCGTCGAAGTTTTCAGTTGCAGCCATCCCACACCATGTCTTGGGACTCATGGCCACGCTCCGGCGCTCCAATTCGCTTCCGTTTGCACCATCCAGGATCAGGCTCTCGCCAGATTTCAGCCGGTCATAAGCAGATTCATAAGACATCATCTTCGCTTCTCTTTTCAGCATCCAGTGGCAATCATCAACATGACCACCGCAAGCTCAAACTGTTTTGACATTCAACGCCACCTTTAAATCGACTTCAAAAGTACAAAAATCACTACGCGAAAATTTTCGCCACTTTGTGTGAGATTTCTCACGTTCGTTTTCGTTCGTGCATGGCAAGTTACATAAAGGCAAGGAGGACGCCACGCCTGAGGCCCAAAAAACTCAGGCTAGTTAAGGAGCAGATGGATATGCCTCACTTAGCACATGAGCTAATCGAAGACGAAGATACGGCCGCTGACGAGCCCACTGTGTTCGAAATCTTGGAATCCACGTATCAGCTTTATCACAACATGGCCGGAGATCCGTTTTTCGACGATCTGGCGGCCGATGGGGCTGAGTTGATCAATGAAGTGAATGAGCGGCGCGCGCTGGCCGCCAAAGTTGTTGAAGAAGAAGAGCAGGGCTTGCCCAGCCTGGCTCTCCACTAGCAGCCGCTGGCTGACCCATATACTGCTTGGCGCTAACTAACTTGGTGCCGGGCAGAGATTTTCTCCGACAAAAATCCGGACACTTCCGATAAGGACGCAATCGCCTCTGGCAGTTCGGGGTAGAATTCGAACACGTGCCACATGCCTTCCCAAACCCTCAAAGACACTTCGATACCGGCACGTTCCATCACTGCAGCCTGCCTGATACTGTGGCTCAAAAGCAGGTCACGTGTCCCTGTGGTGATAATGGTTGGGGGAAAAGCCTTATCGTAAGACCCGTATATCGGAGATACTCCGGGATCCCCGCGCGCAGCATCACCCCGATACGCATTAGCTGCGAACTCCGTATAGGAATTGTTGATGGTGCAGTCAGATCCGTCATTTGACGAAAGGCTGTCAGGTGCCGTCGTCAGATCACTCCAGGGAGACAGGAGTGCTGTTGCGGTCGGCAAGGGCAAGCCTTCTGACTTTGCATTCAGCAAGGTAGACAAAGCCAGGTTGCCGCCGGCTGATTCCCCCATAATCACGAGACTATCGGCACCCATTTGCGCAACCAGCTCCCTGTAAACGCCAAGTGCATCTTTGTGTGCCGCAGGATAAGGAAATTCAGGCGACAAACGGTACCACGGCGCAAAAACTTCTGCCCCTGTCAGGTGAGCAACTCTTGCCATTACCGGCAGGTCCTCAAATGGACTGCCCTGCACAAACCCTCCGCCATAGAAATAGAGGATGGTGAAGTTGGCGCCTTCACTCGGCAAGTCCCGTGGTGTCAGATGCCATGTCCGGACACCGCCAAGTTCAACTTCTGCAATGTCCTCGACACATTCCTCCCGAACCTGTTCTGCCGCCGCGCGAAACCCGTCCAAGGTCAAGTCTCGCATGACTTTCAATTCATCAAGTGCTGACGGCGCCGGGGGCAGAGGCTCTGCGGCAACCAAAAAGGCTTTGGCTTCTGCGCTGATTTCAGCAAACTCCTGGGACATTTTCGGCCGCCTATTTCCAACCGTTGACCAAGCGCAGCGCGCCCGGATCAGCTGATGCAGCAGCAACCCTGAATTCCTGAGGCACGTGAGCGGGCGAGGTAAAAAACACATAGCGCCCGTCTTTGACACCAACGGTAGGCGGATGACCGGTTCGCTCAAACATATCGTGCCCTTTTTTCAGGTTCAGCCAGAAATTGAACCATCTATGCCCAGAATGGGCCAGCATATTTTGCTCGGTCATCTTGAATGGAAATGCGTGCACAGGAAATTTCCGCTGTCCGCCTACAAACGCCTCGCGGGCAATCGCGTAGAGTTCCTGCACAGCCTTGTCTGTAATCGCGTAACATCCGGCAGACTCACAACCGCCATGCACCATCAGATGCTTCCCGGTGTAACCGTAGGCACGATCATAAACGTTGGGATATCCGATATTGAAAGCCAGATGATATTCGCTCTTGGGATTCATCTGCTGAGGCGTGACGATATAAAAGCCTTCAGGGGCCTGTTTGTCTCCCTCAAAGGTTTTGGGACCAAGCACACCTGACCAGCGGCACACGTGATAGGTTTTGAATTTTGAGTAGCTACCCCACTGATTTTGCAGCCACACCTCAAGTTCCGAGTTTTTCTTATAAATTCGGACATACATCGGGGCGCCAAACTTTATGCCCTTCGCTTTGAGCAGCGCCATGGCTTCCGATGACAAGGGTTTGAGATGCTTCGGTTTCGGTAAACAAGCCGTCAGAAAAGCCATACACAATAGCGCAAGCAGAACGCGTAACATTGCGCGCTCAGGGGCGAATATGCTGGTTCTTGGCTTCATCACAGGAACAATCGGCTCCGGACGTTGCGAAATCATTAACCATATTCTTTGTCCCGTCCAAGATCTTTGATGGCGGACAGGTTTTGATTTTCTAAATCAGAGTGATTGACCGATCGCGATGAACTTGTCGTGCCGGGCCTTGCGGACTTCCGTCGGTTTGAGTTCCGACAATCCGTCAAGCGCATCCGCGATTGCATCGCCCACGGCCTCAATGGCAGTATCGCGATCACGATGAGCACCGCCGACGGGTTCTTCGACGATCACGTCGATGATACCCAGCCTCTTCAAATCCTGCGCGGTAATTTTCATGGCGGTTGCCGCATCTTCTGCTCTGGAAGAATCGCGCCAAAGGATCGAGGCGGCGCCCTCAGGTGAAATGACGCTGTAGATGGAATGCTCCATCATGATTGCCGTATTGGCAGTCGCAATTGCGATCGCACCCCCTGAACCGCCTTCGCCGGTAATTGTCGTGATGATCGGCACACCAAGATTTAAACAACAATCCGTTGCACGCGCGATGGCTTCCGCCTGGCCCCGCTCTTCAGCGCCCACGCCGGGATAAGCGCCCGGAGTATCAACAAACGAAAGAATGGGAAGGCCAAACTTGTCCGCCATCTCCATGAGCCGGACGGCTTTGCGATAGCCTTCAGGTCGCGCCATGCCAAAATTGTGTTTCAGACGGCTGTCCGTATCAGCCCCCTTTTCATGGCCAATCACCATAACCGGCTCACTTCGGAATCGTCCGGGTCCACCCATAATCGCCGCATCATCCGAATAGGCTCTGTCCCCTGCCAGCGGTGAAAATTTCGGGATCAAATGACTGATATAATCGGAACAGTGCGGCCGATCACCATGACGGGCCACTTGCGTTTTCTGCCAAGGTGTCAGCTTTTTGTAGATATCTTCCAGACTGGACCGGGCCTTGCTTTCCAACACCTCGATTTCGGTCTTGAGCCCCTCCGTTTCGCCGCCTTCGGCAACATCACGAATATCTGCAATCTTGCCTTCAATTTCAGCAACGGGCTTCTCAAAATCTAGATATGTGCGCATGAAAATGTCAAATGTCTGAATAAGTTGTCGGAATGACCCTGATCTAGGCGGCGGACGGGGCGTTGGCAAGAGGATGATGCTCGTTTACGACTTTTTTCAGGCGTTCAGCCAGCACGTGGGTATAGATCTGCGTGGTCGAAATGTCGGCATGACCGAGCATCTGCTGCACCGCCCGCAGATCCGCACCGTTCGCCAGAAGATGGCTTGCAAAAGCGTGCCTCAGCACGTGAGGCGAAACTTTGTCCGCACCCACCCCGGCCCGTGCAGCCAATTGCTTGAGTTCGATCGCAAACATCTGACGTGTCAAATGACCTTCCTTGCTCTGGCTCGGAAAGAGCCACTTGGATTTGTCATCAACGGTCTCCAGATAGGCCGCTATCGCTCGCAATGCAGCACCACTCAAAGGCACAAGGCGCTCCCGGCCGCCTTTACCGCGAATTGTGAGCACTGGTTCGCCGGATTGAACCGCTCTGCGCGTGAGAGAAACCAGTTCAGACACGCGCAATCCGGTTGCGTAAAGCAATTCGAGCAAGCAGAGCATCCGGAGCGTTCGGGCCGCCGCCGCACCGCTGCTCTGTTCAGCTTCAGCCTGAGCCAGATCCAGTAACATTGTAACTTCAGCTTCCGATAGCACCTTGGGCAGGCTGCGAGACTGGCGCGGCGCATCAATAATCGTGGTTGGATTGCCGGAAGCCAAACCTTCTGAAAACAGGAATTTGTGAAACTGTTTGACCGCGCTCAACCGTCGCGCTGCAGTTGACGCCGCCAAACCGGCATCGGACAAACTGGTTAGGTACGCACGCACATCATCCGGTTGCGCGGTGTCCGGTGATTGGTTTGTTCTACCGAGAAAATCACTATATTCGCAGAGATCGCGGGAATATGCTTCGAGCGTGTTTCGTGCAGCGCCCCGCTCGACGCTTAACATTTCCAGAAAATTTTCGATCAGATACGCAGATTTGCTGCTTTGCCTACCGCTATGCGCACTACTTGCTGCTGAACCTGCCATTTGGAACCTGTTTGACGACTTCTTGGGTTTCCGGCGGGAACTCCGAAAGGTAGAACATTCCGCCATATACGGCCCCAGCCAAACACGCCAAGATTAACAGAAAGCGAATGCTGTCAGACATTTGGGATACCCATTCATGTCAACAAACAAGTCAGAAGGCATATGCCCTCAGGCCTGCTGCTGACACCTATATTTGCATGGAAATATGGTACCAAGCAAACAGGGTAACCGAATTTCTTTTCCAGCCATGGTATTCCATCGTCTATCACTATAGAACGGTGCGCCCTTTGTAGGATCGAACATGCCCGCAAGCAGAAAACTGAGCATGATAGCTGACATGGTCAGCGCCCTGGATGGCCGGTCAATTGTACTGGTCGGTTTGATGGGTGCTGGCAAGACTTCTGTTGGCCGCTGTCTGGCGCAACGCCTTGATTTGCCTTTCGCTGATGCAGACTCAGAAATCGAGCGTGCGGCGGGAAAAACAATACCCGAGATTTTTGCTGATCACGGCGAGGAAGAATTCCGCAGTGGTGAGAAACGGGTCATCGCCCGCCTTTTGGAAGAGGGCCCGCAGATTCTGGCAACCGGCGGCGGCGCCTTTATGGACGAAGAAACCCGCAACAACATCAAGACCCAAGGCATCTCACTGTGGCTAAGTGCTGATCTGGATCTTTTATATAAGCGTGTGAAGAAGCGCTCCAACAGACCACTTCTTGCACAGGGTGATGTGAAAGAGACTTTGCAGAAGCTCATTGACGTCAGATACCCGGTCTATGCACAAGCGGATGTGGAAGTGGCCAGCCGGGACGTACCGCACCAGAAAATCGTGAGCACCATCATCCAGGAACTGAAGGCCAAATTGTCATCGACGGAACCAATGGCGTGAGCACTACACCGCAGGAACCTTTGGAGTCGCTGAACGTGCCAGTCGATCTCGGCGATCGCTCCTATGACATCAAGATTGGCCCAAGCGTGCTTAAAGATGCCGCGTCTCACATTTTGCCCTATCTCAACCGAAACAAGGCTGCCATCGTAACCGACGAAAATGTGGCGGCTGCACATCTCGCAGGCCTCGAAGACGTCCTGAGAGCTTCCGGGATTGAAATTGACACTCTGGTTCTTCCTGCTGGCGAAAGCACGAAGAGCCAACAGCACCTCTTCGAAGTCACAGATTTTCTGCTCAGCGCCGGAATTGAGAGGAATGACATAATAATCGCATTTGGCGGTGGCGTTATCGGCGATCTTGTCGGCTTCGCAGCCGCAATCTTGCGCCGTGGTATCGACTTCATTCAGATCCCTACCAGTCTGCTGGCCCAGGTTGATTCATCTGTCGGGGGCAAGACGGGAATAAATGCAAGCGCAGGCAAGAACCTCATTGGCGCTTTCCATCAACCACTTCTCGTGCTCGCAGACACGGCGTTGTTGGACACATTGCCAGAGCGGGAACTCAAGGCAGGTTACGCGGAGGTTGCCAAGTATGGGTTGCTGGGCGATGCTAAATTTTTCTCTTGGCTGGAGCAGAATGCACCGTCCCTGTTTGCCGGAGATATGCAGGCACGCATGCGGGCAATCGAGACCAGCTGTCAGGCCAAAGCATCAATCGTTGAGAGAGATGAAAAAGAAGGCTCTGTTCGTGCTCTGCTCAATCTGGGGCACACGTTTGGGCATTCGCTTGAAGCCGCGACAGATTATTCGAGCCGCTTGTTACACGGAGAAGGTGTGGCGATTGGCACATGCATGGCGTTCCGGTTTTCCGAGCGCCTGGGGATATGTGAGTTAGGACGATCAGATCGCGTTGTCCGGCATTTATCTGGACTGGATATGCCAACCCACGTTCGTGACATTCCGGACCCGGCACTCGATGCAGAGAAACTCCTGGAAACCATGTATCAGGACAAAAAGGCCAGCGGCGGTAAACTTGTATTCATCCTTGCACGAGACATTGGCGATACTTACGTTGCAAAGGATATTTCCCCGGATGATGTCCTCGCATTCCTGAAGGATGAATTGGCTGCGGCCTGACGAACATGACCTTAACAATCGCTATTTTTGCCGGTGCTGTCCTCGCGCTCATTATTCTCTCAGCGTTCTTCTCCGGTTCAGAAACCGCCCTGACGGCCACGTCCCGGGCCCGGATGCACGAACTCGAGCGCAAGGGTTTCAGGCGGGCCTCCATCGTCAAACTGTTGATCCAGTCCCGTGAACGCCTGATTGGTGCAATCCTTCTGGGCAACAACCTGGTCAATATCCTGGCATCGGCGCTCGCCACCGCCCTGTTCGTAAAGTTGTTCGGGGACGCCGGCGTCGTCTACGCAACCATAATCATGACGGCCCTGGTGCTGATTTTTGCCGAGGTCCTGCCAAAGACCTACGCGCTCTCCAACCCCGACCGGATGGCGCTCGCAGTTGCCCCTGTGATCCGTGTTGTCGTGACGGTTTTTACGCCGTTGGTGCGGGCAGTTGAACTCGTTGTGCGGCATACCCTGAGTTTGTTCGGCGTCAAACCTGAAGGGGATGAAGAGCTTACCGCCTATGACGAGGTGCGTGGCACGATCGATCTTCAGCACCAGGAGGGCGCGTTCATCAAGGATGACCGCGACATGATTGGCGGGATCCTTGACCTCAAGGATCTGGAGGTCTCGGACGTGATGGTACATCGCACCAACATGTTCACCATCAACATTGATGATCCGGTCGACCAGATCATCAAGGTGGTGCTTGAAAGCGGGTATACGCGTGTCCCGGCCTGGAAAGATGATCAGGACAACATTATCGGCATCCTCCACGCACGCGATATTCTCGGGGCTGTGTCCAAAAGCAAAGGCGATGCGAGCAAGGTCAAGATTGCTTCACTTTGCGCAGCGCCCTGGTTCGTGCCGGAGACCAACTCTGTCGGCGATCAGCTGAAGGCCTTCCGGCGGCAGAAAAGCCACTTCGCACTTGTGGTTGATGAGTATGGCGAAGTGCAGGGTCTCGTGACCATGGAAGATATCCTGGAAGAAATTGTTGGCGATATTGCTGACGAGCATGATGTCGAGGATGCCCTCGGTGTCCGCCGCGAGGCGAACGGAGCATTCCTGGTGGATGGAACCGTCCCGATTCGCGATCTCAACCGGACGTTCGATTGGGAACTGCCGGATGAAGAGGTCACCACAGTCGCAGGTCTTGTGATCCATGAAGCCCAGGTCATTCCTGAAGTGAAACAGGTCTTCACCTTCTATGGCTTCACGTTCGAAGTGGTTGAACGGGAGAGGAATCAGCTCACAAAACTGAGAATCACCCCGATTGCCCGGAGACCTCGCATTTCATAATTGCATTCGCATTGCCGTGTCAAGGCAAATATCCGCGAATTGTGGAGCAGCCTGGATATGTTCAGGCGCCTCGTTGCGATCAACAATTTCGAACCCGCGTTGCTGAAAATAAGTCTCTGCCGATTCCGTCAACAGATAATACTAACGGGCCTCAGGTTTGCCTGTTTTGGGTCCAATCGCGAGATGCGCCCGATTTGATTGCCCTTGGGTCTTTCATGAGCCGGGTCCAGGCATCACATCCGGCGGCAAGACCGTCTGCATGATCTTCAAGGAGGCGGTTGGAGAGCCCGTTTTCCCGAAGAGATTGCCAGACATTCTCGACCCGATCGAGCCCCGGTGTCTGGCGGGCAGGAAGATCAGGGTCAGGGTCTCCGGTCCCTTCACCTCGCCGGATGTGTGCCCCGGCGCGCGGTCCATCAGGACGGCCGCCTGAGCGCCTTTTGCAACGGGTCGGCTGATCTCCTTGAGAGGCAGGTTCCTTGTTCCAGTGTCCGCCCATAGCACCCTGGCACCATCAGGACCGCACCGGTCTCCCTGTCTGCGCACACCGCGCCGGACAGGCAGGCCGATTTGTAACGCTGATCGGCCGGCCCTCGCGGTCTCGTCCCCTTGCGCGCCCGGATGCGGACGCGGCCGGTCTTCTGGCCGATGCGGGCCTCGTCCTGAACCCAGACCGGCTTGTCTGCCGGACCGTGGTTCAAAGGGGAGGCAAGGCTTTGGGGGACGTTTTTTTGAAAGCCTCCATGAGGCCCGGGTGTTGCGGGCGCCCGGTGAGGCGGGAAAAGCCGGGCGCTGCAGGCAGCCTGGAGAGGATCCTCTCGTGAGAGACAACACCGAACCGGTCTTCGCTCCCCCGTTGAAGGTCAAGTCGTCTCCAGAGGACCTCCCCCCGTCATGCTCAAGGCAGGGGCCGGGTTCGATGATCTCAGCAAGTTCAGCCATCGGGGCCGCGGGACCCGGCGGTCGAACAGCCCCTTCGGGCCCGGCTTCGTTGAACCGGTGCCCCCGGTCCCTCAGGCTCTGCCGGGCCACACCACCCCCCTTTGCCGCATCCGCCCGGCTCATCCCGTCATGAACACAAGCAAGCGAAAGCAGACGCCGGGCCTGACGGAGATCTTCGCTCGTCCTGGAAAGGCCGCGAAGGGGCGAAGCATCATAGTCATCACGACCGCCAACAGCTGCAGACATCGGAAATCCTCCTTTGTCTGCATGGATCCAGAGAGCAGCCGGGTTGAAAAGGCCTGAGAGACAATCAAGCACGCCATTGGTATTCAGACCGACTATATCGACTTGTATCAGACCCACATTTGGGATCGCAGCGCGAACATCGAAGAATTGGTGATTGCCCTGGATGACCTCATTACAGAGGGAAAGATCCTGCATGCAGGTGCTACCGATATGCTGGCCTGGCAATTCTCAAAGTCGCTTTACACCGTCGATCTCAAATCCCGGTCGCGCTTTGTCTCCATGCAGAACCATTACAATCTGATATTCAGGGAGGACGAGCGCCAGCTTGTCCCACTTTGCCATGATCAGGACGTTGGCTGGATCCCCTACCTGAATGGACAATGGCCGCCGTCTGTGACGACAGTAAACGGGCAGGCGACCGGATTCGATAAAACTGCTCGCCAGCTTGAGATGGTTTTTGAGGCCGTGCCGATGTTCTGCCATTCCGGGGATGTGATACAGGGCGGATACATCAAGGCCATGCTGGATGCGCTGATGGCCTACGTTGTCATCGGCTTGCCGGAAGGATGACCGATGGTTGCAACCCTCGAAATCAAGGTTAACTTCATGACACCCGGACGTCCCGGCCCCTTAAACGGGACCGGGAGCGTTGTGTATATGGGTATATCCTCTCAAGCGAACTTCGTCAGGAAGGCCGTCTGGTGACCACAGCAACTTCAACAGTAAAGCTGCTGAGGCCGAAGTAGCTACTCCGCAGCTTCCAGATAGTCCTCCAGTGGCGGGCAACTGCACACAAGATTGCGGTCGCCGGCCACATTGTCGATGCGGCCAACGGGTGGCCAGTATTTGTCCGCCTGAACGAAGGGTAACGGGAAAAAGGCCTGTTTCTTGGAATAGGGCCGGTCCCAGTCTTCCACCAACAGATTCTGTGTGTGTGGTGCATTCTTCAGAACATTGTTCGCCCGGTCGGCGTCACCGGATTCTACTTCTGCGATCTCCTTGCGGATCTGGATCATGGCGTCACAGAACCGGTCAATTTCAGTCTGGGATTCCGATTCCGTCGGCTCCACCATCATCGTCTCGACAACAGGCCAGGACATGGTTGGTGCATGGAAGCCATAATCGACCAGGCGCTTGGCCACATCTTCGACCGTAATCCCACAGCTTTCTTTCAGACCACGCATGTCGATGATGCATTCGTGGGCCACATATCCATCCACGCTTGTGTAAACCACAGGGAAGTGGTCGTTCAGCCGCTTCGCAATATAGTTGGCATTGAGGATGGCCACGGCCGTTGCGCGCGTGAGCCCTTTCGTTCCCATCATAGCGATGTAAGCCCAGGAGATCGGCAGGATTGACGCTGAACCCCATGGGGCAGCGGCGACTTGCCCGATGGTTTCTCCACCAGCAGACGCCGGGTTTACGCCATCGACCACATCGTGGTCCGGCAGGAAGGGTGCGAGGTGCGCTTTCACGCCAATCGGGCCGACACCGGGGCCTCCGCCGCCATGGGGGATGCAGAATGTCTTGTGCAGGTTCATGTGACAGACGTCGCCGCCAATTTCTGCCGGCTTCACCACCCCAACCATGGCATTGAGATTTGCCCCGTCCAGATAGACCTGCCCACCGTTAGTGTGGACTGTATCGGTAATCTCGACAATGGCTTCCTCAAATACCCCATGCGTTGAGGGGTAGGTGATCATCAGTGCGGCAAGATTTTCCTTATGCTGTTCCGCCTTGGCTTTCAGATCTTCTACATCGACGTTACCATGCTCATCGCATTTGACCACGACCACTTTCATGCCGGCCATGATGGCAGAGGCTGGGTTTGTGCCGTGAGCGGAAACCGGAATCAGGCAGATGTTCCTGTGACCCTCACCATTGGATTGATGATATTTGGCGATCGTGAGGAGGCCCGCATACTCACCCTGGCTGCCGGCATTCGGCTGTAGGGAAACCGCGTCAAAGCCAGTGATCTCGCAGAGCATATATTCCAACTCTTCAAACAATTGCTGATACCCTTGCGCCTGCTCAAGCGGTGCAAACGGGTGCATCATGGCAAATTCCTTGAAGGTGATCGGAATCATCTCCGTGGTGCCGTTCAACTTCATAGTGCACGACCCCAGCGGGATCATCGAACGATCCAAGGCTACGTCCTTGTCCTGCAACCGGCGCAGATACCGCAACATTTCGGTTTCGCTCTGATATATCAAGAAGACCGGATGGGTCAGGAAATCGCTCTTGCGCTGCAGGTTAGCCGGAATGCATTCCTCTGTGTTTTCGTCAAGATCATCAAGCGTGACCCCTTTCATCGCGGAGGTGCGGAAACAGGAAAGCAGCCTTTCAACTTCAGAGCGCCGAGTAGTGCTGTCGAAAGCGATGCCCAGATGATTTGCATCAACAAATCTCAGGTTGATCCGTTTCTCACGGGCCTTGGCAAGAATTGAAGGCGCGCGGCCCGGAACCTTCACGGTGATGGTGTCAAAATAGGTATCCGTCACCACTTCATAGCCGTAGCTGGAAATTGCGGCGGCGCAGATTTGCGCATAACGGTGCGCCCGCATGGCCGCCTTCTTGATGCCGTTCGGACCAAGATACACCGCATAACATCCGGCAATCACCGCCAACAGCACTTGGGCAGTGCAGATATTGCTTGTAGCCTTTTCGCGGCGGATATGCTGCTCGCGGGTTTGCAGGGCCATGCGAAGGGCTGGTTTGCCCGCAGAATCCACGGACACACCGATAATGCGGCCCGGGAGCGAGCGTTTGAACGCCTCATGGCAGGCAAAGAAAGCAGCGTGCGGTCCACCGTAACCCATGGGCACGCCGAAACGCTGACTGGACCCCACAGCCACATCCGCGCCCAACTCGCCGGGAGGCGTCAACAGCGCGCAAGCCAAAAGGTCAGTCGCCATGATCGAGTAGGCGCTGGCGTCATGCAGCGCCTTGTTGATCTTGCTGTAATCGCGAACCTGGCCGCTGGAACCAGGATAGGACAGCAGAGCACCAAAGATTGCATCGGCGTTCAGATCAGTCGTCGGATCGCCGATGACAATTTCAAAACCAAAAGCCTTTGCTCTCGTTTGAAGAACCGATATTGTTTGCGGATGTGTGTCGATATCGACAAAGAAAGCGGTTGTCTTTTTCTCCGACATCCGCTGGACCATGGCCATAGCTTCTGCTGCGGCTGTGCCCTCGTCGAGCAGCGATGAATTCGCCATCTCAAGACCGGTCAGATCGGAAACCATCTGCTGATAATTCAGCAAGGCTTCGAGACGGCCCTGGCTGACTTCTGCCTGATACGGCGTGTAGGCCGTGTACCAGCCCGGGCTTTCCAGCAGTCTTCGGAGAACTACTTTCGGTGTCGTGGAGCCATAATAGCCCATACCGATCATCGACGTGAAAATCTGGTTCCGTCCTGCCATGCGCCGCAAGTCGGAGAGCGTGTTCCGCTCACTCAAGGCCTCAGGCAGGTTTGGCGGGTTTTTGGTCCGGATTTTGGCAGGGACCACCTTGTCCAGAAGATCATCGAGCGAGCTCGCCCCGACAGCTTCCAGCATGCTGGAAATTTCCTTTTCCCGCGGTCCGATATGGCGCGGAATGAAGTTGGCTCCGGACTGCAGGTCCGTCAGGCGCAGGCATTTGTCGCTCATGGGGTCTCTCCTGAACGTTGTGTTGGTAAAGCGGATTATTCGGCGGTATGGGTCTTGTAGGCCTCTTCATCCATCAGGCCGTCAAGCTGACTGGCGTCTGAAATCTTGATTTTCATGAACCAGCCCTTGCCTTGAGCATCTGAGTTGACGAGGGCAGGCTCATCCTCAAGGCTTGAGTTGATTTCGGTCACTTCGCCATCAATTGGTGCATAGACATCGCTTGCCGCCTTGACGGATTCGACAACGGCTGCATCTCCGCCTTTTTCAACGGCAGTGCCAACTTCGGGCAGGTCCACAAAGACAACATCGCCCAGTTGCTCTTGTGCATGTTCAGTAATGCCAACAGTGGCGATATTGCCGTCAACGCTGATCCATTCGTGGTCTTCTGTATATTTCAGTGTCATTGCTGTATTTCCTTCCCTTTGCAATGTTGATGATTTCAGCGCCGATAGCGGTGCGGCGCAAATGGCATTTTGGCAATCGTGGCTGGCAGAGTCTTGCCGCGCACGAGGAGTTCAATCCCGGTGCCGGATTCGCGCATTTCAAATGGCACGTAGCCCATGGCCACTGGCCCGCCGACTGTCGGTCCAAAGCCACCGGATGTCACGACGCCAATCTCCTGACCGTCTTTCATGATGACGGTCCCTTCACGGGCAGGTGCTCGGCCTTCCGGATTGATGCCGACCCGAATGCGCTTCCGGTCGCCCGCAATCTCTTTCTGAATTCGCTCAGCGCCGGGGAAACCGCCTTCTGCTCTGCGCCTTTTGCCCACGGACCAGATCAAGCCGCCTTCAATGGGGCTCGTTGTTTCGTCAATGTCGTGACCATAAAGACAGAGGCCAGCTTCCAGCCGGAGAGAATCCCGGGCACCCAGACCAATTGTTTCCACTTCGGGTTGTTCCAGCAATGCATCCATCAATGCGCCGGCATCTTCGTTTGTAACGGCTATCTCAAAGCCGTCTTCTCCGGTGTAGCCGGATCTGGAGGCGTGGCAGGAGATACCGGCCACAACGCATACTTTGGCCGTCATGAATGTCATTTCCGCCGCTTCTGGCGAAAGACGCTCCATCACCGTATGAGTTCCCGGTCCCTGTAGCGCGAGCAGTGCCCGGTCTTCCAGAACTTCCACGGATACGTTTTCAGGCATGTTGGCTTTAAGCCGGGCAAAATCCTGATCCTTGCATGCGGCGTTGACCACGAGAAAAAGGTTACCATCTGAGCCTTCGCCGGCTGGACGCGTTACCATGAGATCGTCCAGGATGCCGCCATCCTCGTTGGTAAACTGTGTGTAGCGCTGTTGCCCGGGTTCCAGACTGATAAAGTCTCCGGGGGTCAGGGTCTCGAGCGCAGCAGCAGTGGTTTTGTGTTCAGGACCCTTCAGGAAACACTGGCCCATGTGAGACACGTCAAACAAGCCAGAGGCTTCCCTTGTGTGCTTGTGCTCGGTCATGATGCCGCTTGGGTACTGCACCGGCATGTCATAACCGGCGAACGGCACCATCTTTGCGCCAAGAGCAATGTGGCGGGAATGCAGAGGAGTCTTCTTCAGATCAGCAGCGTCAGCCATGGCTTATCTCCAGGGTCGCATCAACAGAGTTCGAACCGATGCAAAGCGCAAGCGCCTACATCACCCCATCTGTCAGAGAACCTGAGAGATTTGACCAACATCCTCGGAACGTTTCGTTCGGACAGATGCGGCTTACCCCCTTCGGTGAACAATGCCTTTCTGGCACCATTACTCTCCAGAGCGGCTAGCCCAATTGCGGTCCGTTTGCCTGAGAGTTTCCGGGGCGGTTGCTCCTTCGGCGTCAGTGTTGACCGTTGTCAACGCCTGATCTCTCCCGCAATGGCGTCATGCCTGCTCGTTCCATGCCCCCACTGGCAAAAAAGGTCAACCCCTAGCCGTTAACATTTTTGTTGGGCCGGTAATCAATTTTGTTCGTTCTGGTTGACGGAGAACCGGGATTTGTTGATTGTGCGTTGCGGAGGCTGGGCAAGTAGATCATTTTCGAATGAAATGCGTGGAGGAAAAATTTATGGCGAAAGTCTTCACATATCTGGCAGCCATAGCCTTTGGTTTGCTCGCTTTAATTGGCTCTCAAGGGGCTTCAGTGGCAACCCCGGTTGCGCCGTTGGCCAGCTTGGACCGGTTCGTTGGGGATGACCGGGACTTAATGAATATCCATGGCTGGCACTGCGGTTCAAGGCTTGGGCGATGGAGCTGGCACCGTCATCGCTATGCTTGCGGTTACGATCCCTATGACGACGGCTATGATGATCTAGGTTACGATGACGGCGGTACGGTGATAATCCGTCCTCGCCACTCGAGAAAACGCAGCCGCCGCGCCAACCGCCGCTGCACCCGGAAAATTCGCAGGCATTGCAACAGAAGATGGCGCAATCGCCCAAGTCGGCGCGCCCGTTGCCTGAGAAAGTACAAGTGCCGCTAGAATCTGTTCGGGAAAATGGATAACGGCTCCGGCAATAAGGTTGCGCTTATTGTCGGCGCCGGCTATTTTTTGGGAGGAGCGATCCCCAAGCGCTTCTTCCATAAAGGTTTCTATTCGGTCTGCACGCGCCGGCGCGGCTCTCTCAGTGAAACTCGTCACTGAAATTCAGGCCGATGGTGGCCAGGCTACCGCTTTTCATTCTGACGCGAAAGATGAACAGCAAGTGGCTGAGCTTGTAGACAGGATAGAGCGCGAGATCGGGCCAATTGAGGTTTGCGTCCATACCATTGGCGCCAATGTGCGCTTTCCGGTTGGTGAGACCACAGCACGTGTTTTTCGCAAAGTCTGGGAAATGTGTGCGCTCTCGGCCTTCTTGATAGGCAGAGAGGTTTCCAAAAGGATGCGTGCACGCGGCAATGGAACAATACAATAGCCTCCGCCAGCTTGAGAGGCCTGTCGGGCTTTTAAGCCTTCTCAGGCGGAATGCAAGCCAAAAGAGCGCTCGCCCAATCCAATGGCGCGCGAGCTGTTCCCGGACTGGTTTGAATCAAGACCGGAAGACGGCATTATGAAACCTGACGATTTGGCGGAGATCTATTGGAATTTGCACCAGCCGCCGCGCGGCGTGTGGTCCTTTGAGACAGATGTCCGGTCATACGTTGAACTCTGGTAATCGGTTTTGCAAGGAGCGCACCGCATGAGTGGAACAGTTGAATTTTATTATGATTATGGTAGCCCGACGGCCTATCTGGCATGGACCCAATTGCCGGAAATGTGCGCTGGGCACGGTGCCGAACTTGTGCGCAAGCCCATCCTGCTGGGCGGCTTGTTCAAGGCGACGGGAAACCAGTCGCCGGTCACGATCAAACCAAAAGGCGAATGGCTGTTCGATGACATCACCCGTTACGCTGCTCACTACGGCGTCGCCTTTGAGCGAAATCCCTATTTCATTATCAACACGCTGCCTTTGAAGCGCGGGGCCATGTGGGCGGCTGAGGCAGGCCGGCTTGAGGACTATGACAAAGTCATGTTCGAAGCGATCTGGATGCACCAGAAGGACATGAATAACCCGGAAGTGATCGGCGAAGTATTGCATTCAGGCGGTTTTGATCCGGCAGAGCTTGTGGAAGCCATCCAGCGACCAGGGATCAAGGGAAAATTGATCGAGGCAACAGATGAGGCCGTTTCCCGCGGTTTGTTTGGGGTTCCAACCATGTTTGTAAATGGAGAGATGCACTTTGGTCAGGACCGCCTGGACTGGGTCCGCCGCGCACTTGCAGGATAACTTGCCCTAGATCGGATCAAACAGGACCCGCGCGAGGGTGCGCCAACGTTGCTTGAAGCGGCCTGCTTTGGCGCCCTTCAGCTGCTTTTCCCGCCAGGCCACGAAAACGCCTGATGATGCGATGAGTGACATTCCAAGGACGGTGTAGACATCCGGTATCTGGTTCCACACGATGTATCCCCAAAAACTCGCAAATATCAGATAGGTGTAATCGAAGGGTGCAAGCCAGCTGACCTCGGCAGACTGATAGGCTTTTGCAAGGCAGATGTTCGAGACCAGATTGAGGAACGAGCAAATGGCAATCACACCCAGCACAGCCAGTCCAAAAGGCCGCCATCCCGTGAACAGATAGGGCCAGTCGGTTGCCAGTTTCGGGAACGGTTCAATGGAAAAAATGGACACGCCGATACTGCCCACAAGGATGAAAACCACCGCTGTGCCATAGGCCAGAGTCACGGGTGACTCCTCCCGGCAAAAGCGGCGTGTGATCAGGACTGTACAGGCGTAACACAGGCCTGCTCCCACGGGCATCAGCCCCATTAATGTGAAGCCTTCTGTCCCGGGCTTTAGGATCAATAGGGTCCCCGCGAAGCCAGCAACGATAGCCAGGCTGCGCTGGATCCCGATCTTCTCCCCGAGGAAAGCAACCGAGAGAACAGCGACAAATAGTGGGAATGTGTAGAGACCGGCAGCGATATTAGCCAAGTTTAGCGTTGCTACACCGCCGAAGAAGAAAATCATTGCAAGAACCAGCATGAAGCTGCGCAGGATAACGGCCCAGAGGCGCACGGGATTCGGCCAGGCCCCTGCTCCCCAAATGATTCTGGTCAGAACCAGGAGCATTGAGAGGTTCATCACCGAGCGCAGAAACTGAAACTGCCAAAGTGAAATGCTTTCACTGGCGTATTTCACCAGCGAATCCTGAAAGGCCAGCATGAACAGCGAGCCGACCATGAGCATCGAAGCCATGGCAGGGCGATCTTCAGTTGTTCCCGCAAAGATGCCCTTGCTGGCAGTGGTGGTTTGGTCGGTCAATTTCGGTGTCCAGGATTCAGAAAGTTCAAATGGACGGTATGCGGGCTTCGAGCTCGCGGCAACCTGGAAAATCTCAACTCTTGAGATAACTTTGTTGGATCTTGATGCGGCCTGCCGTTTCCGACAGGATACGTTCATTGGAACCGGGGACTTCCAGCATGCTTTAACGTGCGTGCCCTGTTTATGTGTTGGGGGCACGAGATGGAAAAATCAGACAAGTTACTCCCGCAGCTGGCGGAAGTCTCGGAGCGGCCGAAGAACCAAAAGGGCGTTAAGGCGTTTTCTGCCTTTACAACGAAAGTGTCTGGCTTGAGGAGCTGATTACCTATTACCGCAAGCCCGGGGTAACCGAATTCTATGCCGTGGATAACAACAGTAATAATGGTAGCGCGGAGTTTCTCCTGGAACAGAACGATGTACACTTGTTCCACACGACACGATCCTATCGTGAGAGTTATGCCGGCCGGATCTGGACGTCAAACCTGTGCAATGTTTTCGGGGTCGACAGTTGGTGCCTGACCATCGATACCGATGAGTTCCTGATTTATCTGTACTCGGAATATATCAAACTGCCATTGCTGTGCGAATATCTGGAGCACCGGCAGTTCGAGGGCCTCTTTTGCCTGATGCATGACTATTACAATGCCGGTCCGCTGGAAGCGGCCGAATACAAGGAAGGTGTCTCCATTTTTGATGTTTGCGATCACTTTGACACGCCGTCCAGCTACCGGGTGAACCCGACAAAACTTTTCCCGCACATTCAGGTCAATGGGGGTCCAAGGTCCCGTAAATTCTGGGTTTCCAAACGGGGCCCGGCAATGAAGAAGCTGCCCCTGGTCTATTGGCGCAGGGGCTTCCGCTACAATCATTCTACTCATTCCTGCAGCCCGATCCGCTTAGCCGATGTGACCGGCAATCTCGTGCACTTCAAGTTCCTTTCAAACTTCAAGGCGTTCGTTGCCAATGAAATCGTGCGCGAAGATCGCATGAACGATTCTGCTGACTACAAGCGTTATCTGATTGGTCTGAAACGAAGAGACTTCGGCTTCTTCAATAAACGGCTTTCCCGGAAATATCGCGACAGCGAGGGGCTCATGGAGGTCGACGTACTCTGTTATTCAAACGAATACTTTGATTTTTGTTTCAATTTGCTGTGCCGGCGGGAGGGGTACGAGAAATTCAATCCCGTCCGGTTGAGTTACAGAGAGACGCGGTTGGAGCGGGAAAACCGCTGCGTTACGATGCGTTGATGGAAGCTTGGCCACTCCTGGTCAACATGTTGAGCCAGCACGTCAAGCGGCAAGCGGAATCAATTGAGGGGTTAAAGGCTCAGATTGCCGCACACAAAAAACAGCTCAAGAATTCTCAGGCACGCACGCCTGAATAAGTGAGCCAGAGCAGCAGAATGCCAAGCGCGATACGGTACAAGACGAACGGAACAAGGCTCATCCGTTTGACCATTGCCATAAGGAAAGCAATGGCGGCGATGGCTGCGAAGAACGTCAACACCGCTGCCAACAAGGCGTCTGAAGAAATGGTCTGCCCTGCCGCGACAGCTTCAGACAGCACCAGAACGCCAGCCGCCCCAATGGCAGGCAATCCCAGAAGGAAAGAAAAGCGGGCCGCTTCCGGGCGTGTCATGCCAAGCGCCCGGCCGGCTGTCATGGTTATGCCCGAACGGCTGGTGCCCGGGATGAGGGCGACGGCCTGAGCAACGCCGATCAACATGGCTGTTCGCAAACTGATTTCTTCCATTGTGTAGAGCCGGGGACCATACCGGTCAGCCAGATACATGAAAACGCCGAAAATGATGGCATTCCAGGCGACAATTTCTGCGCCGCGAGCCGCATCAATGATCCCTGTCAGTTTTATAAACAGGCCGAACAGCACAGCCGGGATCGTCGCCAGAATAATGAACAGCGCCTTCCTCGCATTGACCGTCTTGTTTCGCTTCAAAAGATCAAAGAAGCCCCGAATCAGATCGATCACGTCCCGCCAGAAGTACACAAGCACAGCAACGAACGAGCCCATGTGAACCATAACATCCGTGATCAGGCCTTGATCCTTCCAGCCCGTGAGGATGGGGAGCAGGATCAGATGGCCGGACGAGGAAATCGGCAAAAATTCAGTGATGCCTTGAACTATGGCCAGGACGATAATTTGCTCAATGGACAAGGAGGCAGACTTTCAGCAGGAGACCAGATGAGAGATTTGGCTTGTTTTCTTTATGCCAGCGCTTCTATATCCGCTCAGTGATTCTGAGCAAATTTCCGCTGAAGGCCGTTTCCACCTTCCGGCCCCTAGAGTCCAGATCGAAACCGCCTGAAGAAATTTTCCATAAGATTGCCGAGTATGGTCACTTTGTATCACTTTCCACTTGATCCTTTTTCACGGCGCATCCGGCTGTCTTTGAGCGAGCACGATGTGCAGGCCAAGTTGGCCGAAGAACAACCCTGGGCGCTGCGCCGCCCTTTCATGGATATCAGTCCATCAGGGATTCTACCAGTATTAGTTGAAAATAATGGTGAAACAATTATTGGTGTAGAGGCTGTCAGCGAATACATTGAAGAAACACGTGCGCCCGATCAATCGCAAGGCGGCCTTCTGGGAGCGGATCCGGTGCAGAGGGCGGAAATCCGCCGGCTCGTGTCCCTTTTTGATGGGCGTTTTTACCGGGAGGTCGGACGGCCCATTCTGATCGAAAAAATCCAGCGCCGTTTCGCCAAACCTGAAGATGGAGGCGGCGCGCCCAATATGGCAGCCGTCCGCGCCGGTCTGCAGAATATCCGGCCTTATCTCTCCTTGATTGGCGCGTTGCTGGAAACCAGAAACTGGCTGGCTGGTGAAGAACTGAGCCTCGCTGACTTGGGCGCAGCCGCGCACTTGTCCTGTATTGACTATCTGGGTGACGTGTCCTGGAGTGAGAGTTCGGCAGCCAAGGACTGGTATGTACGGCTGAAATCGCGGCCGTCCTTCCGGCCGCTTCTGGCCGATCACATCAGAGGTATGCCACCGCCGCGTGCTTATGCGGATTTGGACTTTTGAGCCGATTTGGCGAGAACACCGCGTCTGATCTGATCTTCTTCAATGCTTTCAAACAAGGCGCGGAAGTTGCCTTCTCCAAAGCCGTCATCTCCCTTGCGCTGAATGAACTCAAAGAAGATCGGACCGATAACCGTTTTTGAGAAGATCTGTAGCAGTATCTTGGTATGCCCGCCGTCGACGACACCCTCGCCATCGACTAGGATGCCATTGGCCTGCATCCTGTCCAACGGCTCTCCATGTCCAGGCAGGCGTGCATCAATCTTTTCATAGTAGGCCTCAGGTGGTGACGGCATGAACTCCAGCCCATCATGGCGCAGGCGCTCAATGGTCTGGTAAATATCGTGAGCGCCGCAGGCGATATGCTGTATGCCTTCACCATTATATGCATCGAGATATTCCTCGATCTGGCTGTGTTCACCGGCTGATTCGTTGATTGGGATCCGGATCTTGCCGCAAGGACTGGTGAGCGCCCGCGAGAACAGGCCAGTCATTTTTCCTTCGATGTCAAAAAAGCGGATCTCTTTGAAATTGAACAACTGGCTATAGAAGTTGGTCCAGTGATCCATTTGGCCACGGTGCACGTTGTGGGTCAGGTGATCAATGTAATAGAGACCAGCCCCGGCAGGTTTTGGATCAGGGGCGTCAAGCCATTCGAAATCCACATCATAGATTGAATCCTTGTCCCCATAGCGATCGACAAAATAAATGTGGCTGCCACCGATGCCTTCTATGGCAGGGATGTCCAGCTCCATCGGACCGATGGTGGTTTTTGCAGGCTTTGCGCCAAGCGCCAGAGCACGCTCATAAGCATGCTGAGCGTCAACCAAGCGCCAGGCCATTGCACAGGCGCAAGGTCCGTGTTTTGCCGAAAATTGCTGGGCAAAAGAGCCCGGTTCAGCATTTACGATATAATTCACATCGCCCTGTCGGAAGAGAGTCACGCCTTTTGAACGATGACGTGCCACTGCCTTGAAACCCATCTGTTCAAACAGATTCATGAGAATGCGTGGCTCCGGATGGGCGAATTCCACAAACTCGAACCCGTCCGTTCCAGCCGGATTTTGATCGTCAATCTGAGCTGGTGAACTATCGTGGGGAAAGGGTCCCATCGGTCATACCTCCTTTGCACTGGTAGGCAGATTTTAACGCAAACGGTATGCAAAGAGTTCGCAAAGAGTGCGCATATTTGACTGATCATGCGCGATTATTGCAATATTGAAGAGAATGTGCGTATTTCATGCGCATGGACAATTTTGATAAAAAGATCCTCTCGGTTCTTCAATCCAATGGAACTGCGAGCAACCAGGAGTTGGCGGAGAATGTCGGGCTTTCCGCCTCTCAATGTTCACGACGGAGAATCCAGCTTGAGGCCAATGGGCATATTGAGGGGTACAGGGCCAGATTGAATCCTGCCCGCCTTGGTCTGGATGTGACCGCCTTCATCGGTGTTTCTCTCGCACACCACACAAAGAGCAATTCGGAACAATTCCACGCGCTGGTGGACCGGTTGCAGGAGGTTCAGAAAGCTTTCGCCATGACGGGTGACTTCGATTACATAATCAAGGTGACAGTGGCGAATCTGGGTGCTTTGTCGACTTTCATCAACGACGTGCTTTTGCCGCATCCTGCTGTTCAGCAGGTGCGATCAAACATCGTGCTCAACAGCATCAAACGTGACGGAGGTCTGCCTATACCCGATTAGATTTTGGGCCTTAGCCAAATGCGCGCTTTTGACGGCGGCGCTGGACGGATGACGGGATGCCAAGAGCTTCGCGGTATTTCGCAACGGTGCGGCGGGCGATGTCGATGCCAATTTCGTTCAGCAATTCGACGATCCGGTCATCGGAGAGGATTTTCTTTGCGTCCTCATTATTGATCATTTCCCGGATGCGTTGGCGTACGGCCTCGGCGGAATGCGCCTCACCATCTCCGGTTGAGGCAATGGCCGCCGTGAAAAAATACTTCAGTTCGAAAATACCGCGCGGAGTGTACATGTATTTGTTCGAAGTCACCCGGCTCACGGTCGATTCGTGCATGTCAATCGCCTCGGCAATCGTCTTCAGGTTAAGCGGCCGCAGGTGCTGGACCCCATGCACAAAAAACGCATCCTGTTGCCGTACGATTTCACGCGAAACTTTCAGGATTGTCCGCGCACGCTGATCAAGGCTCTTTACCAGCCAGTTGGCATCTGTGAGGCACTCAGTCAGGTAAGTCTTGTCTTCTTCCCGGGTCGTACCTTTGGCGACATTTGCGTAATATTGGTTGTTCACCAGAACTTTTGGCAGCGTATCGCTGTTCAGTTCCACATGCCAGGAACCGTCATTGGCCTCACGCACATAGACATCCGGCACAACGGGCTGGACAATTTCATTGCCGTAAGCCGAGCCTGGGCGCGGATTGCAGTCACGAATATCCTCAATCATTTGCGTGAGGTCTTCACGATCCGCATTGCAAAGTTTCATCAACGCGGCGAAATCGTGTTTGGCCAGCAATTCAAGGTTATCCAGGAGAGTCCGCATCACCGGATCAAGCCGATCCTTCTCCTTGAGTTGTATGGCCAGGCATTCGCCCAGATTGCGCGCAAATATGCCTGGCGGATCAAAGGTCTGCACGGTCTGCAGAACGCCTGCAACGCTTTCCACGTCGGTGCCAAGGGTGTCAGCAATTTGGTCGAGGTCAGACGAGAGATAGCCGGTTTCGTTCAGCGCACCGATCATGTGAACACCAATCATCCGGCCCACTGGGTCTGTGTTTGCAATGTTTAATTGCTCGGTAAGGTATTCAGCGAGCGTTTTCTCACTGCTGAGCGTGGCTTCAAAGTTCAGGTCCTCGCCCAGCAGGGCCGAGCTGCCTTGCCCCATCGAAGACCAACCTGAATCAGCTACACTGGCGGCTTCCCGGGTTGCCAGGTCCGCCCGGGATTCATCCGCATAAACATTCTCCAGTCCGGTATCGAGCTGGTTGACGCTTTCGGATCCGTTGGAGGTCTCGGTAAGACTGGCGGCAAGGTCTGGTCCATCGGCGGCCCCGGCTGTGGGCGTATTCTCCGATGGTTCACGATCAGATGCGACCGTATCTGACGCACGCTTGTCTACCATGAGTTCTGATTTTTCGAGCAGCGGATTGCGCTCCAGTTCCGCCTCTACATATTCCGTCAATTCCATATTCGACATCTGCAACAGCTTGATCGCCTGCTGCAGCTGGGGGGTCATGACGAGGGACTGGGTTTGACCCTGCCTCAATTCAAATCTTGGCATCATGGCCATAGTTCTACGCGCCCTGTCCTAAGAACCTGTTACGGATGAACAGAATTCCTACAACGAAAATTCATCGCCGAGATAAAGCCGGCGGACTTCTGGATTATCAACGATTTCCTCTGGAGAGCCTTCCATCAAAACCTGACCTTCATGAATGATGAGGGCCCGGTCGATGAGCTCTAGGGTTTCGCGGACGTTGTGATCCGTAATAAGCACCCCGATTCCCCGAGAGGTGAGGTGGTGCACCAATTCGCGGATATCACCGATCGCAATGGGATCAATCCCTGCGAAGGGTTCATCGAGGAGCATGAATTGAGGTCGGGCTGCCAACGCGCGGGCGATTTCCACCCGCCTTCGTTCTCCACCAGAAAGTGCCACAGCCGGCGAACGCCGGAGATGCGTAACGCTAAACTCATCTAATAAACCACGCAACTGACTGTCGCGTCTGTCCCGGTCAGGTTCAACCACCTCGAGCACAGCGCGAATGTTTTCCTCCACAGTGAGGCCGCGAAAGATCGAGGGTTCCTGGGGCAGGTAGCCAATGCCGAGACGTGCCCGTTTGTATATTGGCAGGTGAGTAATGTCCTGCCCGTCGAACTCTATGGACCCGGTATCGGCAGCTACCAACCCGGTGATCATGTAGAACACCGTTGTTTTGCCGGCACCGTTGGGACCAAGTAGACCTACGGCTTCACCCCTACGAACAGAAAGACTTGCACCTCGGACAACCGGCCGGCGTTTGTAGCTCTTGGTGAGCTGCCGCGCGACAAGACCGTCCTCAATCGGAACTTGGCGCTTGGGACCAGGCGGCGGAAGCGGTTTGCTCCGTCTTTCTGGCCCTTTAGCGGACTCGGCGTCTGGCCGACCTCGCCAATAGGAAGCCATTTCCCTTTGGTCACTCCGTTCCACTGTATTACCGTAGATTTTAGTTAAATTTTTGTGAAGCATGCCACAGCTAGTTGCTTCACACCATGGCGTCAAATCAATCTTGTGGCAGGAACTGAGCTTTCACCCGGCCGCCCGATCCGCCGCTTTCCATGCGACTCTTTCCGGTCGCAAGGTCCAGAAACAGTTTGTTGCCGTTCAGCCGTGTCTTGCCCTGCAGGACCAGGACATTTCCGGTGATGACAGCCTTGTTGGCTTTCACATCCATACGGGCGCGCCTGGATTTGATTGTCTGCCCACCGGAGACAATTGTGACGTTTCCGGTTGCTGTCAAAAAACGCACCTCGGTTTTCTTCGATCCGTTCTTTCGTGCGACTTCCACATACTCAACGACAAGTTTGTTGGAGCGGAGTTTCACCTTCCCGCGCTTGGCGTCCACGTTGCCGGTGAACACCGCTTTCTTTTCCTTCTCCCGCAATTCCATCGAATCAGCAGAAATATCGACCGCTGCTTTGGATTTCGAACTCGCGTCTGTCAGTTTAGACCCAATGCCGCCGCCAGAGGATTGCCCATAGGCAAATTGGGTGTCTGGGCTGACTGCCAGGAAGCCTGCGGCAAAAAGCGCAGCAATGCCGAACCGGATTCGGTGGTTTTTCATCTTTAGTTCGAGCCTTCCTTGTCTTGAGGGCCAATATGGAGTTTGACGCCATTAAAGAACAAAATCCGTTCCCCGGCATCCCACAATTCGACGCCATTGGCATCAATGGTGCCCGACGAGAACACCACATTGACTGGTGTAACCGAACGAAGGTGTTTTTCAGGCATGTTGACCTTTGCCGCGTTGGTTTTTGCAGAATATTTGTCGGTCGAGATCATTCTTACGTTACCGGACAAATCCAGCAGCTTGGCATCGGAGTTGTACAATCCTTCTGCAGCCATCATCAGGATCCGGTTGCCGGAACGGCGCAATTTCAGTTCGCCGCGGACTTCGTTGAGAAACACCGCCGAGGGATTATCCTCATCACGGCGGGCGGATTTGGCGCCGACGGAATAGGGCTGCTTGTGCTTGTCGAACCCGGTGAAGACCGGTCCGATCAGCACACTCTCTTTTGAGGACACCTGTCTGGCTGATTTTGCGGCCGTTACAGGTTTGGCTGTTTCTTCGAACATGCCGGCCTGAATGAGAAACCAGCCAACCATCCCGACCACAAACAGGAAACAGGCCCCGCTGACAATGAGAGTCACGTAGCGCCGGTTGTTCCTGCGTCTGGTTGGCAGTGGTTTATGATCGTCATAATGCGCAAAATAGTCGCCCTGGTTCCCTTGTGGGGCCGGAATTCTCAACGAAGGAGTTCTTCTGGCAACGTCCATTGAAATCCAGTGCGCCTAACAAATTGGTTTCAAACCCGCAGTGACGGGCCGTCAGTGGGCGAAGATATCGTCCTCGGACCAGCCTGCCAGGTCCAGAGAGACCCGGGTCGGCAAAAAGTCAAAACAACTTTGCGCCAATTCCGAGCGCCCTTCCCGCGCCAATATCATATCCAGCTTTGTCTTCAGCTGGTGCAAGTACAGGACATCCGAGGCTGCATACAGCTTTTGCTCGTCCGACAAAATGTCCGCACCCCAGTCCGAGCTTTGCTGCTGTTTCGACATATCAATGTCCAGCAGCTCATAGCACAAATCTTTCAGACCGTGCCTGTCCGTATAGGTGCGGCACAATTTGGAAGCGATCTTGGTGCAATAGACAGGTGCTGTCGCCACGCCGAGATAATGCTGAAATGCGGCAACATCAAATCTGGCGAAGTGAAAAATCTTCAGGACGTCCGGATTAACCATCAAGGCCTTCAGATTGGGCGCGTCATAACTTGCCCGGTCCATCTGAACCAGATGCGCGTTGCCATCGCCAGATGACAGCTGAATGACACAGAGTTTGTCACGAAAAGTGTTGAGGCCGAGGGTCTCTGAATCCACGGCAACCGATGTGCCAAAATCCAGATCTGCCGGAAGATCGCCTTTGTGAACCGTGATGGCCATCTACGCCTCTCAATCCATCGGCTTCTTGCCGGAAAACATGGTGCCCAGGAGAAGACTCGAACTTCCACTTCCATTCGGAAACTAGCACCTGAAGCTAGCGCGTCTACCAATTCCGCCACCTGGGCATGCGGTGCAGCTCATAGGGTTTAGAGGGGCAGGTTGTCAAGCAGACTTCGACATATGCAAAACATCGTTGAAAGCCGAGGTGGAACCTGTAAAACCATCGCCAAGGCATTTGCGGCCAAAACAGGCTGAAATTATCAGGGACGATGCGCATGGCGGTCACTTCCAATTCAGAAAAACTGATCACAGTCATCGGGGGCTCGGGATTTGTGGGGCGCCACATAGTACGTGCTCTGGCCAAAGAGGGCTACCGGGTCAGGGTGGGTTGCCGCCGGCCGGATCTCGCCGTTCATTTGCAGCCACTCGGCAATCTCGGACAGATCCAGACGGTGCAGGCCAATGTGCGCTATCCGGACTCCTTGAAAGCAACCTGCAGAGATGCAGATGCTGTGATCAATCTGGTTGGCCTGCTCGCCAATTCCGGCAAACAGACATTTGAAGCCTGTCATGTGGCTGGCGCCGAAGCCTGCGCCCGCGCAGCCAAGGCAGCTGGGGTGGAAATCTTCATCCAAATGTCCGCGATTGGTGCCGACGATAATTCGGAAGCCAATTATGCCCGTACAAAAGCTGAAGGCGAGGACGCAGTACGCGCGCTATATCCGAATGCCAACATTCTGAGGCCTTCGATCATATTTGGCCCGGAGGACGGTTTCTTCAACAAATTTGCCGGCATGGCCAGGATTTCCCCAGCGTTGCCGCTGATTGGCGGAGGGCACACGAAGTTCCAGCCTGTGTTTGCGGGTGACGTGGCCAAAGCCGTTACCTCGACCCTGGCAGGCGTAGGCTCCGAAGGGGCAACCTATGAACTCGGTGGCCCGGCTGTGCGCACATTTAAAGAGCTGATGGAGTTCGTGCTGGAAACAACACATCGCAACCGGTTGCTGATCCCGATTCCGTTTGCCATCGCCAAGATGAAGGCCATGTTCCTGCAGCTGCTCCCTTTCGCACCAATCACCCTGGATCAGGTGCGGCTGCTGGAACACGACAATGTGGTGAGCGAAGCCGCTGTATCGGAAGGCCGCACGCTTGAGGGCCTTGGAATTGAGCCGGAAGGCATCGAAGTCATTGTGCCGGATTACCTCGGCCGCTATCGGGCCCACGGGCAGTTCGACCAGATCAAAGCCACCTAAGCAGGGCGCTGCGGAATGTGTTGAATTCACAGATCAGCTTTCAGATTGCCGACCCCAAGGCCAGAGAACTCCTTTCCAGGGTGACATCAGCGGATGTATCCAATGAAGCGTTGCCGTTTATGGCAACCAGGTAGCTAGATATCGGGATTTGCCGGGCCTTGGTCCAACGCGTTTCATTTACTGGTGATCTCGGGTTTGAGATCTTTGTGCCGTCTGAAGATCAGGTCGCCCTGTATGAGGTGCTCGTGGCTGCTGGTGCGGATCTGGGTCTGAAACCGTTCGGCATGCGGGCAATGATGAGCCTGAGACTGGAGAAGTTTTTCGGTGCCTGGGGCCGGGAATTCCGCCCCGATTTCATGCCAGCTGAAGCCGGGCTTGATCATTTTGTAGCCTATAACAAACCCGCTGATTTCATCGGAAAGGCAGCAGCCCTTGAAGAAAAAGCCCACGGACCGGAAAAACGCGTGTATGCCTTTGTCGTTGATGCCAGTGATGCTGATGTGAACGCGGATGAGCCAATCTGGATCAATGGAGAGGTCAAGGGATTTGTCACATCGGGTGGATATGCCCACTACTCAGATAAATCCGTCGCTCTGGGTTTTCTGCCGGTTCACATGTTTCGGGATGGATTGAAGGTAGAAATTGAGATTCTCGGTGAGATGCGGCCCGCGACTCTGGTCACGACGCCACTATTTGACTCTGATGCAAAACGCATGCGAGGTTAGTGTCTACCGGTTGAAACCTGACTTTACTACTCCCAAATAGAGGGGGAACGCAGTGCCCATCAGGGGCTGCACGTGATGCCGCTTCATTGGAAGGGCTTTATACGAGGTAACGTCCATGTCTTCTCGCGTATCAATTTTTTCCAGCCCCTTTTTGCTGGGCTTTGACGAACTTGAGAGATTGCTTGATCGGGCCACCAAGTCCGCTGGTGATGGTTACCCCCCCTACAATATTGAGCGAATCGTGTCTGATGACGGTGCAGAACACTTGCGCATAACGCTGGCTATCGCTGGGTTTTCCGAACAGGATCTCGACATTTCTGTCGAAGACAACCAGCTCGATATCCGTGGCAAGCAAACTGACGAGGGAAATGATGGTCAGTATCTCCACCGTGGAATCGCCGCACGCCAGTTCCAGCGCAATTTTGTGCTGGCCGATGGTGTAGAGGTAACAGGTGCGAATCTTGAGAACGGGCTGCTATCTGTGGATCTGTACAGAAAGGTCCCTGAGCAAATTGTCCGCAAAATCAAGATTTCAAGCCAGTCCTCATAAAGCAGGCCGGCTGAATTCAAAAGATTAATGAAAATTGAAGATTTCAGGCGCAAGCTTTGAAATATAGGAGAGTTGACATGACTGTATCACCTGGACTCAAGCCTATGAGTGACCATGATCTCGCTGTTCTGGGCGGTGGGGAAGTTGCCTATCTCCGGGAAATTTCACCCCGTATGGCCAAACGGATGTTGAGGAACTCTATGGATGAAGACGGCAATCCGGCAGCAGCCGGGATTTCCGGAATTCCTTCATCAGTCCGGCTCTATGCACTCCACGCTGCCGATGGAACGCCAATCGCAATTGCTGACAGCCGCGAAGGCGCACTGGCGAACGCCATCCAGCAGGACCTGCATATGGTTCCGGTAAACTGACGCCTAGGGCAGCGATCTTATGCGGCGTGGGACGCCGCAGGTTCAGTAAGAATGGAATAGAGCGCCGCGCCGGTTTTCGAGCCGCGCAACTTGGAAACTGTGTCAGTTTCACGAAACAGCCGTGACACCCGGGCGAGGGCCTTTAAATGGTCGGCTCCGGCGCTTTCCGGCGCAAGTAGCAAAAGGATCAGATCCACCGGCTGTCCGTCGACTGCATCAAAGTCGATTGGCTGGCTAAGACGCGCAAAAATCCCGTGCAAGCCCTCAAGTTTGCTCATTTTGCCGTGCGGAATGGCAATTCCCTGACCCAAGCCGGTTGAGCCGAGGCGCTCGCGCTGGAGAAGAACCTCAAAAATATCTCGTGCAGGCAGGCCAGTAAGTTTGCTGGCAGTCTGGGAAAGTTCTTGCAAGGCTTGTTTTTTACTGGACGCCTTTAAAGCTGGCAAAACAGCGTCGCTCACAAGAAGATCAGAGAGCTGCATGGTCTAGTCCTCTCAAAGAGCGGTGCAGCAGACGATGCGCACCACTTGCTGGATGGTTAGTTTACACTGATTCTTTGTTGTTTGCCGGATTGGGGTCAATCCAGCCGATATTGCCGTCACCGCGGCGGTAAATCACGTTGATCCCGCCGTGGGCGGCATTTTTGAATACGACGACAGGGGCATCCGAAATATCCAATTGCATAACCGCCTCCCCTACGGTGATGTCCGGAATGCGTTCCATGCTTTCCGCAATGATCGGCGGGTTCAAATCTGCCGGTTCATCTTCAGTTTCGGGCTCTTGGGCCAGAATATAAGCTTGGGCATCGAATGCTGCAACGCCCTTGGCCGAACCGCGGGCGTGATGATCCTTCAGGCGCCGCTTGTAGCGTCTCAGACGCTTCTCTAACCGATCAGCCGCCTTGTCAAACGCGGCATGTGCGTCTTCGGATTTGCTTTCACTTTGCAGGGACAAACCTGTGGACAAATGCAGGTTGCATTCGCAACGAAAGGCAGATGCCTCCTTTAGAACTGTCACATGGGCGTCTACAATGCCATCGAAATATTTCGCGACATCCCCTTCAAGTCTCTGTTCCACGTACCCTCTCAAGGCATCGCCAACATTGATATTCTTGCCGGTAATCTGTATTTGCATGAGCAAACAACCCTGTCCTAGGCTCTACACCCGGACAGACCTTCTTATGTACCTAGGTTGAACCTTTAAGCCTGGTCACCTTGCCAGGCAAAGAATAACACAAAACCGCAGGTCTGATGAGCTTATCACGAGCTTCGATGTCAGAGCGCAGCTGCTTCTCTGCGAACCAATTCGCCAGAAGCGGGCGGAACCTAGTGCCGGCAGGCGGCGGTGTCAACCATGCCTGTGGGCTGTTGTGAATATTATTTTTTTGTGCCTCAATCGTCATTTTGGGTTGTTTTTCCGGTATTTGATGCTATCGCCGCAGAGCGGCATAATAGTCTGTTTACGTTAATTGGATATTTTTGCGCGGACTGTTAGGCGACACGCAGACCGTCGGCAATTGAATAATATATGCCCCCGAAGACCAAGGCCTTTCATGACAGATAAACGCAGCGAAACTTCAAAAGCATTCAGGGCGTGCCGTTCGGCGTTTGCGTTTACTGACCTGTTCAGCTTTTTCATAAACCTTTTCATGCTCACCGGACCTCTGTTTATGCTGCAGGTTTATGACCGTGTGCTCACGAGCCGTTCAGTGCCAACACTTATTGCGCTGACACTACTCGTCATTGGTCTGTACGTTTTCATGGCCATACTCGAATTCGTCCGCGCGCATGTACTTGTACGGGTCGGCCGCAGGCTTGACGAGCAACTGAGCGGAAGGGTTTTTGATTCCATTATTACCCAGACATTGCGCCGTACACCGCATGTGGGATCTCAGCCGGTTCGAGACCTGGACACCCTGAGGCAATTTGTGACCGGGCCCGGGCCGTTTGCCTTTTTTGATGCATCCTGGACGCCTGTCTATATTGGCGTGATTTTCCTTCTGCATACCTGGCTGGGTATTTTCGCAGTGATTGGTGGCGTGATTCTGCTCATCTTCGCATTGCTCAACGAGTTTCTGACGCGAGGCCCAACCACGCGCGCGAACCAGTCTGCGATTGCTGCGCACACAATGACGGAAGAAAGCCGCCGCAATGCAGAATCGATCGGTGCCATGGGCATGATTGAGGCCATGCGGAAACGCTGGTTGTCGCAACACAACGCGTCGCTTGATGACAACACCCACGCAAGCGCCCGGACCGGCACCATAACCGCAATGTCGAAAGCAGCCAGATTGATGCTGCAATCCGGTATCCTCGGTTTAGTGCCTATCTCGCCGTGTTGCAGGAGATCACATCTGGCACCATGATTGCCGCTTCGATCATTCTGTCACGGGCGCTGAACCCGATTGAACAGGCAATCACCCAATGGTGCGGTTTCGTGAATGCGCGGAAGGCTCATGAAAGAATCAAGGCGATTTTGGCCGCAGCACCTGAAAGTGAGCCGCCAATGGAACTGCCGGAACCCGAAGGGCATTTTGCGCGGAGAATATTTTAGCGACGGCACCTGGTTTGGGCACCCCGCTGTTGCAGGGCATCAATTTTGCCTTGAACCCGGGAGAAGCTGTGAGTGTGCTCGGACCATCCGGTACCGGGAAATCCACATTGGCCCGCACTCTTGTGGGCGTTTGGCCGTTGATCAAGGGCAAATCCGTCTGGACAGTGCAACGCTCGAGAACTGGAATCCGGCCAACTGGGCCGCGCCCTTGGTTATCTGCCGCAGGATGTGGAACTGTTGCGGAGAATATCTCCATATTTGCAGAAGATCCCGATCCGGAAAAGGTGGTGAAGGCAGCGCGCCTGGCTGATATGCACGAGATGATCCTTCGGCTGCCGGAAGGCTACAGCACCCGCATAGGAGCAGGTGGATCAGCTCTGTCTGCTGGTCAGCGCCAGCGCGTTGGCTTGGCGCGTGCGCTATATGGCGATCCAAAGGTGGTGGTGCTGGATGAACCAAACGCCAATCTGGATTCAGAAGGAGAAACTGCGCTCCCATCCCTTCCAGCGACGGCGATCCGAACTTGAGCAGTTGCTGCTCAAACACGCCGAAGGCCTTCCGCTGCAGAGCACACTTCGGGATGCGATAAAAATGCTGAAGGGCGGTCTGCGCTGCCCAGCAAATGAAGAGGCACTCCAGTTTGATCGTGCGTGCGGGCTGAAACAATTGAAACAAACTGTTCGGTGCGGATGGTGCCGAAATCGCCATTACAGCAATATCAATATTCGCATTTCACGACCGCAAAAGAAGATTGAAAGTGAACCAACCAAGCCCCCAGATCATCAAGACAGTCAGGGGCGTAGGCTATATATTCCCGCCGGGTTAACCGGCCTTACGCATAGGCTGGCGCTTAAAGAACTGTTCTGTTAAGAACCACGCGCGCCGCGCATCGCGGCCTTCTGTGCCGAACGAGTATGACCGAAAAAACACCGATTATTCTGCCAAGCGAGATCTGGGCGCGCGAGTTCGACGCCAAGCTTCTGCTTGCCTGTTGCCTGGTGGAAAAAGGTTACCCTGTTTATGTGGGCTGCAAGAATACGATGCATCTCAACATAACGGATTTTCCTTCTGGATTGTACGTGGCCAAAGACTTCCGTGTCAGCAGCGATACCATGTTCGATATTTTGAAGAAGCTGGGCCACACCATTATGGCTTGGGACGAGGAAGCCACTTTGCCATTTGATGCGGACGAATATCATACGATCCGCATCTCACCCAAAGCCTTCAGTCAGGTCACTGCTTTTTTTGCCTGGGGCCCGGTGAATAAGGAAACGCTTGAAGTCGCGCCGTATCCTCTGCCGGGTCCGATCCACCTTACGGGCAATCCAAGGAGGGATATGTTGCGCCGGGAAATCCGGGATTATTTTGCCAAGGATGTGGAGGCGCTGAAACAGCGTTATGGCCGCTTCATTCTGATCAACTCGAACTTTGGAAAATTGAACCATTACCTCAAGGTAGAGGTGGTCCGGCCGGGCGATGTTGATGATGCAATGCGCGGCCAGCCGAACTCGCCTAAGTTTGAGAAGAAAGGTGAGCTCAAGCTCCAGCTCTATCATCATTTCATCGAGATGCTCCCGCAGCTGGCTGCGGAATTTCCGGATCTGAAGATCATTGTGCGTCCGCATCCGTCCGAAAGTCATCAATCTTGGAAAGATGCAGCCAAAGGTTATGACAATGTTGAAGTACTCTATGAAGGGCACGTCTATCCCTGGCTGATGGCGAGTGACGTGATGATCCATTCCGGGTGCACCACGGGCCTGGAAGGCTATATGTTGGAAAAACCTGTGTTGTCCTATCAACCTGTGACGTCGGAACAAGCGAAGCAGAACCTGCCAAATCAGCTGAGCCACCGTGTCTACAACTATGATGCATTGATATCAGCCGCACGCCAGTACCTGGCGGGAGAACTGAAGGCAGGGCAATCACCTGACCGCGATGCTCTTGTTGATCCGATTATTTGCGATGCTCCGGACCGGTTGGCCAGCGACCAGATTGCCGATTTGATTGATGAGCATTTTACCGGCAGGCAGGCGAATGGACATGCAGCCCTGTCCGGCAAACTTTCTGGCTGGGTCAAGGCAAAGGTTCGGGCCGCCAAGAAACGGGTGGACTGGATGAACCCGAACCACAAGAGCAGCCGGGAGTTCGATCTGCACCGGTTTCCGTTGATGAGCGCGGATCAGGTGCGCGAAGGCGTGGGCCGGTTCCAGAAATTGCTTGACCGGTTTGACGGGGTGAATGTTTCACCGGTCCGTGACAACGTATTTCTTTTGGAGAAGGGCTGAGTTCCAATGTTTATCGTTTCAGAAATTTCACCCCAGTTCGGCAATGATCTGGATGTGGCTGAACAGATGATTCTGGAGTCGAAGATGGGCGGCGCCAACGCGGCTAAGCTCCAGCTTTATCCCGCTGAAATGTTCTCACCGGAACTTGTCGATCCTTATGTGAAGTCCCGCGAGCTTTCGTTCGACGGCTTCAAGCGTCTGAAAGATTACGGGGACAAGGTCGGTCTGCCGGTGTTTGCTACGGCCTTTGACGAAGAGAGGCTGGGATGGTGTCTTGAGGTTGACCAGGCCTACTACAAGATCGCCGCGCGCCAGCACAAGGAGAACCCTGATCTGGTGGACAAGATCACGTCCATGGGCAAGAAGGTGTTCGTCTCCATTCCTCATGATTATAATCTGTCGAGCGTCGAGCTCCGCCCGGGCTGCATCTATCTCTACTGCATTGTGCAGTATCCCACATTGCTTGAGGATGTGACGGTCCCCACGTTCGATGACACGATCTTTGAAGGCATCAGCGACCATTCCATTGGCATTGCCGCGCCATTGATCGCAGCAGCCCGCGGCGCGAAGTATCTGGAGAAGCACTACACAATCAATTATGCTTGGCAGCGGTCCAACGAGAAGGCGCACCTTGGTTCCATGACCCTGGAGGACTTGCGTGCAATCAAGCGGATTACTTCAGACATGGAGAGAATTCTCCGGACGTGATGGAACTCCAGCTGGAAAAAACTGGAAAGATCGGGACAAACCTGGATGGCACTGAACACAAGAGCTCTGTTGCAAAAGCCTTATACTGATCCCGTCCGTATGCAGAAATCCCTGCAAAAGATCGGAATCCCAAGATCCCTGCGGGACCGTATTGTGGTTGGCACAAAGACCCTGCTTGCACCGGGTGAAGTGGAGGCCCGCAAGCAAAAAGTCTCCGAATTGCCGGTTCCGAACTGTACAAAAATTGCAGAATTCCAGGAAAAAGGCTCAGGTGTGCTGGATCTGAACGCCTTGCCGGAAGCCATGCCCGCTGCCCGGGCAATGCAGAATTTCTATGAAGAATTGAAGGCTGCCGGCCGTGTAAAGAAGCCTGCTGGCTATCGCAAGGCAGAGTTTCTCGTCCGGCTTTCAGGTGATGAAGAGGTTTTGGCTATAGAGGCTGCGAGGAACTATGTTCTTTCCGAGGAGATCATCTCGCTCGCCAGTCATTATTTTGAACAAGTACCTATTCTGTCGCGCGTAGATTTTTGGTGGTCCCCTGAAAACGACACGAAATCTGAAAGCCAGCTTTACCACTACGATGGGGAAGATAAATCACAGTTAAAACTCATTTTGAATATCTGTGATGTTGATGAACGGACCGGACCCTTTACCTTTATCGACGCCAAGTCCTCAGCAAAGATAGCCTCCAGCCGCCGTCATTCCCAGCGTCTGGATGATGAAGCCGTGGAGACAATTGTGGGAGAGGACGCAGCGATTCAATTATTGGGTCCGTCCGGGACAGTTGGTGCGGTCGATACTTCCCGTTGCTTGCACTATGGCAGCCGGGGCAACAGCAAGGACCGTCTGATCCTGATGATCCAGTTCACCCGTTTTCTCGCACCAAAGGCCAGCATGCCAGACTGGGCATCGGGCCTTGAAGACGGTATTACGCAACACCTTTCACCAGGCCACAAGATGATACTGGGCCTGTCCTGAGCCGGCGAAAATATTCGAACCGGGACGGTGAAGGTTTTGCATGCGCTATAAGATATATGCTTCAGACGAAGGATTTGGTCATCTTGTCCGCCAGCGGGCGATCAATGATCAATTACGGATTTTGTGTCCTGAGTTGCAGACAACTCTGCAGACCAAGATCTATATGCGCGCGGCCAAACTGATTTTTGGCGATGTGATATTTGAGGAGAAATACAACAACATCAGTTGGGCAAAGACAGAGGCAGGTGCACCGGATCTGTCCGCGATCAAGGAATTCTACACTGACTATGCCGAGAGATCGGATGATCACATTTCATCAGATATCTCTGCTGCTCATAATGATTTTGTCGTGACGGATTTTGTCTATGAAGCGTTCGAAATAGCCGGAAGGCAAAACTTGCCGGTATTTGGAGTGGCCCACCACACCTGGGATTGGTTCTTTTCCAAGCTATATCCGCTCCCTGTGCGAACCACTGTATTGGAAAGGCTTTTCAAGCAGGCAAGCTTTGCCGACCGCTTGTATTTCCCGCCTCTGACGCCGCCAGATATACTGAGCGCCTATAGAGAGAATTGTGTGGAAGTCCCCTTGATTGTCCGGAAACGTGACGAAACTGTTGGGGTTGAGACGAAAGAGGAGTTCAAGGTTTTGATTCTTGACAGCGGCTCCCGGTTGCTTTCCGACCAGATCAGGCCTGCCCTAAAGAACCTTGACCGCCTGACCGGCATTCATTTTTTCCTGCCGGAATACTTTGGCGTGGAAGCGGACAATGTAACACTCATTGGGAACGATGAAGTTCTGATGGATTACATGCCCGCCATGGACCTCGTGATTTGCCGGGCCGGCTTCAATACAATTTCCGAGTGCATTGCCTATCGCATTCCTCTGTTGTTGCTTGGAGAAGCACACAATCCGGAAATGGAGTCGAACATGTTGCTGATGAAGCAGCTTGGATTGGCCAGCTTTGCATCGCTTGATAAACTCTCCCGCAATTTCGAACGTGGATTGATGGATTTCATTGAGGGAGAATATAAACCCGTAAAGCGTCATATGAACGAGCACGAAATTCGCGCAGACGGCGCGCGGATTGTTGCTGAAGACATCTTGAACCGGGTCCGTGGCTGATGACGGAAGTCGCGGCCATAATCCCGGCACGTGGCGGCTCGAAACGTCTGCCGCGCAAAAACGTTCAGCCGCTTTTCGGGAGGCCTTTGATTGTCTGGTCCATTGAAGCCTGCCTTGAGGCAATGGAAATTGACGCTGTCTATGTTACCTCTGATGATAGTGAAATCCTTGATCTGGCTACCGAACATGGGGCTGGAATCATTGAGCGCCCACCGGCTTTGGCGGATGATCTGACCCCGAAAATCGAAGCAATTCGCCATGCACATCAGTGGCTTAGAGATAACCGCAGCTTTGAGCCCGAAATCATGGTTTCAGTTCAGGCTAACTCTCCCGAAATGCGTGCAAACGACCTTGATCGGGCGATCAAGCGGCTGAGGGAACTTGGAAGCTGGGAAGTTTTCTCCATCGACGTGAATGAAGCCATGAATGGCGCCATCCGGGTGCTCAGAACCCATTGCCTCTACAATACGTTCTTAAGTGCCCATATGGCTGTCATTCGCGCCAACTACATTGATGTTCACACAAGAGAGGACCTGGAGGCGGTCGAAGCCCGATATGGTTCTATGGAACAGTTCGTGGCCGCGAAAGCGGCGGGTTCATGAGAAATCTGTCGGCTCGAACACGTAGGATTTGGAACAAAACTCACAATTCACCGTGATTTTTCCATTCTGGACAGTCTCTTCCAGCCCGGCCCGATCAAAGCCTTTTAACATCTGCAAAATCCGATCCCCTGTGCAATGACAACTGCAAGACACCGGGATCGGTTCGTACGCCGTCGCGCCATCTTCATGGTATAGCCGGTACAGGAGTCTGTCTGTTGTGAGCTGTGGATCGATCAGTTCGTGATCTTCCGTCGTTTCCATAAGAACCCTGGCCCGGGTCCAATCATCGTCTTCTGCTTGCCCGGAGACTTCGAAGCCGTCGGGGACGTCGCCGGACGATTCAGCCAAAGGGCTGGGGGGTTTGTTTGAAGGCAGATGCTGCACCATAATCCCGCCAGCGCGCCACTCCGTCTTACCGGGCGTCAGCACAGGTCCCGCCGCCAGACGCACGGTTGTTGGGATTTGCTCGGATTGCTCAAAATAAGCATGCGCAGCGTCGGAAAGTGTGCTTTCGCCAAGAGCGACAATGCCCTGATAACGTTCCATGTCGGCCCCCCGATCGACGGTCATGGCGAGGTGACCTTTGCCGAGATACATCGTAGCGTCAGCCGGGCCTTGTGCCGCAATTGCGAGCACCTTGCCTTCATCAAAACGTGCATAGGCGCGCACCCGGCCCAGTGTACTGAAATCCACCACAACCATGTCGATTGCACCGTCAGTCTGTGTTTGAAGTATGAAGCGCCCATCAAACTTGAGAGATGTTCCAAGCAATGCGGTCAAGGCAATGGCCTCTGCCAGAACTGCCAATACAGCATCCGGATAGCCGTGTTGCTGGAGTTGGGCGCTTATCGTGGGGCCAAGCCGGACAACATGGCCGCGAACACCAAGTGGTTTGACCTCGAATGGGGTAACGATGTCGTCCGCAGTCAGGCCAGTGGCAAATGCACTCAAGTTGGTGATTTCCGGATCTGACATTGAGCTCAATCGTCCAAACGGGCCCCGAGGCACCAGGCCAGGACGCCTTTCTGAGCATGAAGACGGTTCTCGGCCTCATCGAACACAACCGACTGTGGCCCATCGATAACCTCAGCCGTCACTTCCTCCCCGCGATGGGCTGGAAGGCAATGCATGAAAATGGCGTCCTCTTTGGCTTCGGCCATCAATGTGCTGTCCACCTGATATGGGCGCAAAAGATTGTGGCGTGATTCCAGTTCACTGTCCCCCATCGAGGTCCACACGTCAGTCACGATGACATCAGCATTGGCAGCTGCCGAATACGGGTCGGTTGTTACAGTAATGCGAGCACCCTGTTCGCGCGCCCAATCCATCGCTTCAGTGCTGGGAAGCAGCTCGCCAGGGCAAGCCAGGTGCAGATCGAAATCATAATGCCCAGCGGCATGTATCCAGGAGGAAGCAACGTTGTTTCCGTCTCCCAACCAGGTGATTTTGAGGCCTTTCAGGCCACCTTTGTGCTCCTGCAAGGTCAGAAGGTCAGCCATGATCTGACAGGGATGCGAGAGATTTGTCAGCCCATTGATGACCGGAACAGTTGCATGTTCAGCCAGTTCGAGCAGATTGCTGTGATTCGTCGACCTGATCATGATCGCATCGGCGTAGCGGGACAGTACTTGTGCGGTATCAGCAATTGTTTCTCCGCGTCCCAGCTGCAGATCAGCGGCTAATAGCATCAGGACATCGCCGCCGAGCTGGCGCATGGCCACATCGAAAGAGACGCGGGTGCGTGTAGACGGTTTCTCAAAGATCAGAACAAGAATACGCCCGGATAGTGGGGAACCTTTATCCCGGACACCCTTGGGCAGACCCTGGCGAGCTGTTTTCAAACTCTGGGAGATATCCATAATTTGACGAAGAGCTGCCGGTTCAATTGTCGACAGATCCAGAAAATGACGAGGAGGTGCCATGGCATTACCCGTTTGCTGTAGCTGAAACAGCAGAAGCGGCAGCGTCCAGTTTGCTGACGGCCTCTTCGATCTCTTCATCGGTCACAACAAGAGGAGGGATGACCCGCAAAACATTGTCACCAGCAGGCACTGTCAGCAGATTTTGCTCATAAGACGCGCTCACAACGTCGCCCACAGGAACCTTGCATTTGATGCCCAAAAGCAGACCTTCACCGCGGATCGATTCAAACACGTCCGGGTGGGCGTCCAGCAGCCGGGAAATCTTCTGATTCAAGGTGCGGGCCCGTTCACGCACGGTTTCGAGAAATCCATCTTCCAGCATGATATCAACGACTTCGTTGCCGATTGCGCAGCCCATCGGGTTTCCGCCATAGGTCGAGCCGTGCGAGCCAGCTTTCATGCCCGATGCCGCCTCCTTCGTTGCCAGACAGGCTCCGAGCGGAAATCCCCCGCCGATTGCCTTGGCCACGCCCATGATGTCCGGTGTCACATTTGCCCATTCATGAGCGAACAAGCGGCCTGTGCGGCCCATCCCGCACTGGACTTCGTCGAAAATCAGAAGCAGTCCGTTGTCATCACACAGGTTGCGCAGGAACTTGAGAAATTCCACCGGAACCAGCCGAAGACCACCTTCGCCCTGCACGGGTTCAATCATGATCGCAGCGGTTTTGTCACCAATGGCATTACGGGTGGTCTCTTCGTCCGCGAACGGGACCTGGTCAAAGCCATCAACAACCGGTCCGAAGCCCGCAAGGTGTTTCTCCTGGCCACCGGCTGCGATCGTTGCCAGTGTACGTCCGTGAAAGGCTCCCTCGAATGTAACGATGCGGTAGCGCTCTGGATTGCCGTTCTCAGACTGGTACTTCCGAGCGGTCTTGATGCAGCATTCCATCGCTTCCGCGCCAGAGTTTCCAAAGAAGACCAGATCGGCAAATGTCGCGTCCGTTAATTTCTTTGCGAGCCGCTCCTGGGCCGGAATCTGGTACAGATTTGAGGTGTGCCAGACTTTTTCGGCTTGGTCCTTCAAGACTTTGACCAGCCGCGGATGGCAGTGGCCCAGACTGTTGACAGCGATGCCTGAGCCGAAATCCAGATACTCTTGACCCGTTTCCGTAAACAGCCGGACACCTTCACCGCGCTCAAAAGCAAATTCCGTCCGTGCATAGGTGGGCAAAATCGCGCTGGTCATTGTCTGGGCTCCTTCTGGAACTGTTTTGGGTTTGCAAAAGAAAATGCCGCCCGATTAGGCGGCACGTGCGCCTGGAATTTACACGTTTTTCGGTCTTCTGGTCAATGGATGCGGTTCAATGTATTGAGCCGTGATCGCGACGAGCTGGTTGACCGGCTGCGCGACGGCGGGTTTTGAAGCAGGCGGTTTGGCCGCATGTGCGCCGGTGGTGGAATACAGCCGGGAGTTTCAAGCTCGAGCGGCGGAGGAATTGGCGCTGCTGCCGGACGGATTCAGCCGTCATCGAGATGATGAGTGACTATGCGGTGATGCGAGAGCAGGCTCTGTTTTGCGACCAATGAACTAGTTGCCCCATAGCCCCAACAGCGTGCGCAGTTTCAACTCAATTCCAGCAGAATCGATGCCCTTTTCTTCAGTGGTCGTTACCAGGGTTCCCTCGTCGCCTTCTCCCTCATCTTCAGGCACTACTCCCTGAGAGCGGTACCAATCTAGCTTCGCTAGCCACCGGCGCCGATAGGCGGGTTCAGACAGCAGCCCCAGATGTTCCAGGAAGACGCGCCGACCAGTTTCGGCATCTTCAATTGTGAAGTCAGGATATCGAACGCTGCCGTCCTTCCCCGTGAAGGGTTGTTCATAGGCATATGTGATGCCCAAGGCGTGAAGTAGGTTGGCAATGATGACCTCCGATTTTGAGCGAACCAGCTCGCCACGGGTGGTGCGATGAATAAGTCCTTCTTCGAGGAATGTGCTTACATGCTGGACAGGCTTGGGATTGAAGAACAGATTTGTCAGCCTGCAGGCGGTTTCGGAATGCTCGGACAAAGACAACTTGAGCAGAGACCGAAGGTCGCCCTCGTGAAATAGGACCACTTGTTCGCGTTGGCGGGTTAATGCAGTGTATAGCAATTCACGCGACAGAAGTCGGCAAGGATTTGGGATCACAATGAAAGTCATTCCGAATTCGCTGCCTTGGGCCTTATGGATGGTCAAAGCATAGGCCAGTTCTAAACGAGGTTCGCCTTCATCGCGGAAATCGCTCCCTCCAAAACCGAACTTGACCCCCAACTGCGAAGAGAACTCGACCTCAATCTTCCATGGTAGACTCTTTGGCTTCCACTTGCTCCCTTTGTACTGACCTACAACCAACCCTATCTCTCCATTGGCGAGATAGGCCTTGTCCATTTCTGGATAGACGTCGTACCGTCCGGAATTTTTGACATTGATCACTTTGTCGCCGTACAAGAGGCCCTGTGAACCTAATGGCTCACAGGTTTTTCGCTCCCGATGTTTATCGGGCTCTGCCCAAGCACGTGCTTGCCGCCGGAATGATTTCTGAAGCCATCGATTCAAGCCGTCCACACCGGTTTCGCCTGCGCGCACAGGTGACAATATCTGCCACGCTTCAACGTCAGCGCCACCACCGCTGCGGCTTTCTTCCACCCCGTTGGCGTCCTTTTTCGGACACGGCATGCGGAAATAGACCTTCGATTTAAACGGACGACCGCCCAGGCTGATTTCGAAGGCGGCTTCGTAGGGCTGGTCGCCGAAGCCCTGCTTGCGAGAAATGGCCTGGGTTGCCGCCTTGATCTCGGCGAGAAGCTTTGTTTGGAGATCCGTGTCGCCTTCCCAGGGAACGGCTCTAATGCCGTTCGACTTGCCACTGGCCAGGCGATCCCAAGCTTCATCAGCACCGGGATCGGGAGCTTCTCCCCCAAACCACCTCGACAAGATTATATCGTCACGCGTTTCGGGCGGCTGGTCCGCTGCATCTGCACTACCCCTCAAACCCCGTCACAAAGGCCATGAAGGCCGGAAACACCTTGTTCCTAGCCAAGACCAGGGCGGAGTCCTGTGGTTTATTGTGGCCCCCGAGGGGTCCACCAGCGAGCAGCAGCTTTTTTGGCTGTTTGGCCTGCGTCCCGAAGGCAAATCTTTCGTGTCGCGGGAGTTTTCCGACGAGGAGCCGGAGCTGGACTTTGCAGCGCGCTTTATTCTGGACGAGATTGGCGTCGAGTTTGAGGAACCCGAAGCCGACAAGCTGGACAGCATCATCGAGAAGCTCGGCACCACATTCCCGAAGACGGCAGAGTTTTCCGATCTGGCCCGCCTCACCCTGCCCGAAGTGCGTGCCGAGGATGACCCGGACGCAGCACTTATCGCATGGCTGGACCACGAGAAGGCCTTGTTCCGGCGGCTGGAACGCAAAGTGGTGTCGTCGCGGATCGAGGCCGGTTTTGTGAATGACACTGGCACCGACTTTGACGGCTTCATCAGTTTTTCCCTGAGTGTGCAGAACCGGCGTAAGTCGCGCATGGGGCATTCGCTGGAAAACCATCTGGCCGCTATTCTAAGGGCGCATGACATCCGGCACGTCCGGGGTGCTGTCACAGAACATAAGCACAAGCCGGATTTCCTGTTTCCCGATCTGGAGACATATCAGGCCGCACCCGCTGAGGGCGATCCTCGCCTGACGATGCTGGGTGCCAAATCCACCTGCAAGGACCGCTGGCGACAGGTTCTGGCGGAAGCCGAGAAGATCAGCCGCAAGCACCTTCTGACGCTGGAGCCGGGGATTTCGGAGCCCCAGACTGACCAGATGGAGGCGTCCAGCCTTCAGCTCGTGGTCCCCTCCCCTGTTCATGGCAGCTATACTGATGCACAGCGCGGCTGGCTTTGGTCAGTTGGTGATTTCATTGGCGAGGTCCGGGCGCGGCAGGGGTAAATATGGTCGGGCTATGACCGAACTACTGCTACTTCTGACGTATATCCTATAGGCAGCCAACTTTTATCAAGGCCTGATTGAGTGGCAAACTGTCAGCTCTCTGCCATGCGGTGTTTTATATCGGAACATAGCAAGCGGGTCAGATATCGAACAGCGTGACATCCACATCGACGAGAAATGACCACGTTCCATCGTCAGCCGCGAAACTCAGGTAGTCATTTCCGTCGGTGTAGATATTATCCCCTTGCGTAAAGTCGTCCCTGTCGAAGCGCAGCGTGTCCACACCACCGCCCTCGATCCGGACCGGCGTCTCGCCATTGCCCGCAAAGACAAACGCGTCCGGGATGGTCAGTTCAGTGCCGGCCTCGCCCAGCCGGACCAGTTCAAGCCCGGCATGGTTCGGGAAATCCCCGCTGTAAGCAACGTCGCCTTCATACTCAACCAGGTCCAGATCGCCGTCCCCGTCGGTGTCGAAGTCGGTCCGGGTCAGGGTGCCGTCTGAATTATACGCGTAGGCCTCGCTCCGGTCGATGGTGCCGTCATTGTCGGTGTCGAAGTCGGTCCGGCTCAGGGTGCCGGACCTGTCATAGACGTAGGCCTCGCTCCGGTCGATGGTGCCGTTCCCGTCGGTGTCGAAATCCCTCCGGGTCAGGCTCCGGTTGTCGTCGTCATCATACTCGTAGGTCTCGAAATACTCGTAGGTCTCGAACACGTCGATGGTGCCGTCATTGTCGGTGTCGACGTCGGTCCGGCTCAGGGTGCCGTCCGGGTTATACGTGTAGGTCTCGCTCCGGTCGATCATGCCATCGGCGTCATGGTAGAGGGTGCGGTCGATGGTGCCGTCATTGTCGGTGTCGACGTCGGTCCGGGTCAGGGTGCCGTCTGAATTATACGCGTAGGCCTCGCTCCGGTCGATGGTGCCGTCATTGTCGGTGTCGACGTCGGTCCGGCTCAGGGTGCCGGCCCTGTCATAGACGTAGGCCTCGCTCCGGTCGATGGTGCCGTCCCCGTCGTCGTCGAAATCCCTCCGGGTCAGGCTCCGGTTGTCGTCGTCATCATACTCGTAGGTCTCGAACACGTCGAAGGTGCCGTCGCCGTCGGTGTCGAAGTCGGTCCGGGTCCGGGTGCCGCCCCTGTCATGGACGTAGGCCGCGCTCCGGTCGATGGTGCCATCGGCGTCATGGTAGAGGGTCCGGTCGAAGGTGCCGTCGCCGTCGGTGTCGACGTCGGTCCGGGTCCGGGTGCCGTCTGAATTATACGCGTAGGCCTCGCTCCGGTCGATGGTGCCGTTATTGTCGGTGTCGACGTCGGTCCGGCTCAGGGTGCCGGACCTGTCATAGACGTAGGCCTCGCTCCGGTCGATGGTGCCGTCCCCGTCGGTGTCGAAATCCCTCCGGGTCAGGCTCCGGTTGTCGTCGTCATCATACTCGTAGGTCTCGAAATACTCGTAGGTCTCGAACACGTCGAAGGTGCCGTCGCCGTCGGTGTCGACGTCGGTCCGGCTCAGGGTGCCGTCCGGATTATACCTGTAGGCCTCTCTCCGGTCGATGGTGCCGTCATTGTCGGTGTCGACGTCGGTCCGGCTCAGGGTGCCGTCCGGATTATATCTGTAGGCCGCGCTCCGGTCGATGGTGCCATCGGCGTCATAGTGGAGGGTCCGGTCGATGGTGCCATCCCCGTCCCTGTCGATCCGGGTCCGGATCAGGCTGCCATTGACGTCATGGACATAATCCTGGGTCCGGTCGATGGTGCCATCGTCATCCCTGTCCCATACCCGCCGGGTCACATTGCCATCGGCGTCATAGTGGAGGGTCCAGTCGGCATGGCCGTCCCCGTCCCTGTCGATCCGGGTCTCGATCAGGTTGCCATTGACGTCATGGACATAATCCTGGGTTCGGTCGATGGTGCCGTCGCCGTCGGTGTCGAAATCCCTCCGGGTCAGGCTCCGGTTGTCGTCGTCATCATACTCGTAGGCCTCGAACACGTCGAAGGTGCCGTCGCCGTCGGTGTCGAAATCCCTCCGGGTCAGGCTCCGGTTGTCGTCGTCATCATACTCGTAGGCCTCGAACACGTCGAAGGTGCCGTCGCCGTCGGTGTCGACGTCAGTCCGGCTCAGGGTGCCGTTCGGGTTATACGTGTAGGTCTCGCTCCGGTCGATCATGCCATCGGCGTCATGGTAGAGAGTCCGGTCGATGGTGCCGTCATTGTCGGTGTCGACGTCGGTCCGGGTCAGGGTGCCGTCTGAATTATACGCGTAGGCCTCGCTCCGGTCGATGGTGCCGTCATTGTCGGTGTCGACGTCGGTCCGGGTCAGGGTGCCGGACCTGTCATAGACGTAGGCCTCGCTCCGGTCGATGGTGCCGTCGCCGTCGGTGTCGAAATCCCTCCGGGTCAGGCTCCGGTTGTCGTCGTCATCATACTCGTAGGTCTCGAAATACTCGTAGGTCTCGAACACGTCGAAGGTGCCGTCGCCGTCGGTGTCGAAGTCGGTCCGGCTCAGGGTGCCGTCCGGATTATACCTGTAGGCCTCGCTCCGGTCGATCGTGCCATCGGCGTCATAGTGGAGGGTCCGGTCGATGGTGCCGTCCCCGTCCCTGTCGATCCGGGTCTCGATCAGGGTGCCATTGACGTCATGGACATAATCCTGGGTCCGGTCGATGGTGCCATCGTCATCCCTGTCCCATACCCGCCGGGTCACATTGCCATCGGCGTCATAGTGGAGGGTCCAGTCGGCATGACCGTCCCCGTCCCTGTCGATCCGGGTCTCGATCAGGCTGCCATTGACGTCATGGACATAATCCTGGGTCCGGTCGATGGTGCCATCGTCATCCCTGTCCCATACCCGCCGGGTCACATTGCCATCGGCGTCATAGTGGAGGGTCCAGTCGGCATGGCCGTCCCCGTCCCTGTCGATCCGGGTCTCGATCAGGTTGCCATTGACGTCATGGACATAATCCTGGGTCCGGTCGATGGTGCCATCGTCATCCCTGTCCCATGCCCGCCGGGTCACATTGCCATCGGCGTCATAGTGGAGGGTCCAGTCGGCATGGCCGTCCCCGTCCCTGTCGATCCGGGTCTCGATCAGGTTGCCATTGACGTCATGGACATAATCCTGGGTCCGGTCGATGGTGCCATCGTCATCCCTGTCCCATGCCTGCCGGGCCATATTGCCATCGGCGTCATAGTGGGAAGCCTGGTCGATGGTGCCATCGCCATCCTTGTCCCATGCCCGCCGGGTCACATTGCCATCGGCGTCATAGTGGAGGGTCCAGTCGGTGGTGCCGTCCCCGTCCCTGTCGGTCCGGGTCTCGATCAGGGTGCCATTGACGTCATGGACATGATCCTGGGTCCAGTCGATGGTGCCATCGTCATCCCTGTCCCATGCCCGCCGGGTCACATTGCCATCGGCGTCATGGTGGAGGGTCCAGTCGGCATGGCCGTCCCCGTCCCTGTCGGTCCGGGTCTCGATCAGGTTGCCATTGACGTCATGGACATAATCCCGGGTCCGGTCGATGGTGCCATCGTCATCCCTGTCCCATGCCCGCCGGGTCACATTGCCATCGGCGTCATAGTGGAGGGTCCGGTCGATGGTGCCGTCCCCGTCCCTGTCGAACCGGGTCTCGATCCGGTTGCCATTGACGTCATGGACATAATCCCGGGTCCGGTCGATGGTGCCGTCATTGCCGTCGTCGACGTCGGTCCGGCTCAGGGTGCCGTCCGCATTGTACGTGTAGGCCTCGGTCGCGTCGATGGTGCCGTCCTCATCCCTGTCCCGTTCCATCCGCTCCCAGCGACCGTCCGCATTCAGGTAGACCCTCCGGTCGATGGTGCCGTCAGCATCGTCGTCAAATTCGATCCGATCGATGGTGCCGTCATCGAATGCGGTCCGGATCTCCTGCGCCATTGTCTGTCCCCATCTTCATGTCGGAGCTCGAAATTATATTACTCAGTTTACACCTCCAGGGTGGGCTGGTCAAGGCGAGCTGGTATTGTCAAGGACGGCAATGACGGCACCATCGACCGGACCCGGGATTATGTCCATTCCCTCGCGAGATCGTCGCCTGTGCTGTTCGGGCCTGTCGCCGGTTTGCCCCGGGCACTGCCGATGCGGAGGACCTGCTCGCCGGGCGCGGCGTCCCTGTCAGTCGGGAAAGCGTTCGACACCGGGTCAACCGATCTGGCCCGCCCCTTGCCGACTGCATCAGGCGGGATCGCCCGCCGCCGCGCGGCAAATGGCATCCGGACGAGGCGGTCATCCTGATCGGCGGCAGCAAACACTGGCTCTGGCGGACGGTCGACGCGGCAGGAGATGTCCTCGACATTCCGGTGCAGGCGCACCGGAATGCGAAGGCAGCAAAGCGGTTCCTGCGCAAGCTGACGGCCCGGTTCGGCGACCCGCGTGTCGTCGTCACCGACACGCTGCATAACGCCCTCACAGCTCCTTGACCTGCTTCTGCAAAGGCATCGGCCTGGTCGGCCGATAAACCATATGCGCCCCTTCGCCCCAGAGGGGCGAACCCGCGCGCGCCAACACAAAAAACGCTTCAAGACTCACCAAAAGCAGATGCGCAAATCGAAGAGACGTCCTTGCTTTCATGAAGCCCCAAGACCATCACGAACCCCGCTGCAAGGGGTGGGTGCTCACCATGCTCGGATGCTTCGCATCTTCCGCGTGGCTCCGCTCCCGCTTCGCGCCCTTGCAGCGTGAACCGCGCTGTTCTTTTTTCAGGCTCAAGCAAGGGACGGCTCCGAAAGCAGATCAACTTTCACTTCCGCCGAGGTTCCTGGCGGATAGGGCAGCGCACAAAACCGACAGGACGGCGCTTCGACCCCAATGGGGTGTAAGGCAATACAGGGGATAACTTCTTTACCCGGAAAGAAAAATTGACAGTTGATAACGTCTGTGTTACCATATCTTTCTATGGTTGATCTCGTTGTCTATGTCGCTGAAGAGGGAAAAGCGCCGTTCGACGATTGGTTTAACAAGCTCGACACGGCCGCAGCCCTGAAAGTTAGAACCGCGCTTGCGCGGACCGGGACGGGCAACCTGGGTGACGTAAAGCCAGTAGGGCAGGGTGTATCCGAACGGCGCATCACCTTCGGCCCAGGCTATCGCGTCTATTTCGGCCAAGACGGGGACACGCTTGTGATCCTGCCATGTGGCGGCACGAAAAAACGCCAGTCCAAGGACATTGAGCCGGCTAAGGCATTTTGGGACGACTACAAAACAGAAAGGAGACTGACATATGCCATTAACCAAAGATTTCAAAGACACCATCAAGGCACGCGCCGAGCGCGATCCTGAATTTCGTGTCGGCTTGTTCCGTGAAGCGATCGAGGCGATGCTTAATGATGATCTCGAAACGGGCAAAGTGCTGCTGCGTGACTACGTGAACGCCACAGTGGGGTTCGAAACCCTTGCCGAGGATATGGACAAAGACCCCAAGAGCTTGATGCGCATGCTCAGTGCCAAGGGAAATCCGCGTGCCGACAACTTGCTTGCCATGGTAGCCCGCCTGAAGCAGCGCGAGGGCGTGTCCTTTTCACTAACCCCTGATAACGGGCTTCACGCGTAGCAGTTCATTCAAAGCGCTTTGCATGCAAGCATGCTTTCTTGCGTGTGGATAGCTCACGCTTGGCGTGTTTTGCGAGTGCAACGTATCCAAGCCGCTGGCAGGATGCCAAAACAATAAGGAAATCTCGATTTGAGCAGTGAGATCGCAAGCCGGGGCAGCCTATTTACTTCCGACTTTTTAACCGAATCCATCAAGATTGATTGTCTCTCAGGCCTTTTCAACCCGGCTGCACTCTGGATCCATGCAGACAAGGGAGGATTTCCGATGTCTGCAACTGTTGGCGGTCGTGATGACGATGATGCTTCGCCCCCTCGCGGCCTTGCCAGGACGAGCGAAGATCTCCGTCAGGCCCGGCGTTTGCTTTCGCTTGCTTGTGTTCATGACGGGATGAGCCAGGCGGATGCGGCGAAGGGGGGTGGGGTGGCCCGGCAGAGCCTGGGGGACCGGGTGCACCGGTTCAACGAAGCCGGACCTCATGGAGGCTTTCAAAAAGACGTCCCCCAAAGCCTTGCCTCCCCTTTGAACCACGGTCCGGCAGACAGGCCGATCGAGGTCTGGTTCAGGACGAGGCCCGCATCGGCCAGAAGACCGGCCGCGGCCGCGGCCGGGCGCGCAAGGGGACGAGACCGCGATGGCAGGCCGATCAGCGTTACAGATCGGCCTGCCTGTCCGGCGCGGTGTGCGCAGACAGGGAGACCGGTGCGGCCCTGATGCTGCCATAATGCCATGGGGGCGGACACTGGAACAGGGAACCTGCCTCTCAAGAGATCAGCCGGCCCGTTGCAAAAGGCGCTCAGGCCGCCGTCCTGATGGCCCGCGCACCGGGGCACACATCCGGCGAGGTGAAGGGGCCGGAGACCTTGCCTCTGATCTTCCTGCCCGCCAGATCACCGGGGCTCGATCGGGTCGGGAAGGTCTGGCAATTCCTTCGGGAGAACGGGCTCTCCAACCGCCTCCTTGAAGATCAGGCAGGCCTTCTTGCCGCCGGATGTGATGCCTGGACCCGGCTCATGAAAGCACCGACGGCAATCAAATCAGGCGCATCTCGCGATCGGACCCAGAACGGGCAAACCTGAGGCCCGTTGGTATAAGGCATCTTCGGCGACTGTTATTGCTTCAGGCGTGTTGATTTCCATCCACACACCTTCGTGTTTCAAACCCTTCAACCGGCCATTTTTTATCGCCTTGTCGAACAGCACATTCATTGAGAACTTGCCGGAAGGCGCACCAGCAAAGATCCTGGGGTGAACGAGGTAGGCCCCCGTAAACACAAAAGGGGCGCTTTCTCCACCAACCTTCCGGGACAGCGTGCCGTCTGAAGCGCAATGAAAATCTCCAGTCCCATCATACCCCAGGCTCGCTTCCGTCGCTGAAAGCAACAACAGCATGTCCGTGCCATCATCGTCCCACGCCACGTGCAGGCGGTCCAGCGCGGGTTCAGCTTCTTCTATCCAGAGCGAGTCCGTGTTCACCACATAAAATGGATCGTCTCCAAGACTCGGCAAGGCTTCTGCCAACCCGCCGCCAGTCTCCAGCAATTCAGCCCGCTCATCGGAAACAATGATATTCAGATCCGGCACTTTGCTCAGGTGCTCTTCAAGCATATCCGCCTTGTAGTGCACATTGACCACAACCGTATTGACACCTGCGGCGCGCAGGCGTTGCAGGGCATGATCGATCAGCGGAGACCCATTCACTTCCACCAATGGCTTTGGCCGCTCGTTGGTGAGTGGACGCATTCTTGTTCCAAGACCAGCAGCAAGCAACATCGCTCGGCCGGGTTTTCCGATACTTTCGGCGTTGCTCATTTTCAAGATAGATCCTGCGGTTTTAGCCTGCGTGTCGGTTGGGGAAACGCTGTTTCATACCATTCCCTGAGATCCTTGAGCACCTCCGCCTCCAGCGTGCGCTCCAGGTACCGCCATAGACGCGGAACGTGCTGCAGGTATCCGGGCTTCCCGTCCCGCCTGTTCAGCCGCATGAAAATGCCCAGAATCCTGGTTGCACGCTGGGCTGCAAGAATAGCGTAGCAGGCGGCAAAGTCTTTCCTGTCAAAAGAAGCATCAGAGCGCTCACGCAATTGGAAATAATGCTTCAGCATAACGCGCTCGGTCTCAGGACTCACATCGACTCTGGCATCCTGCAACAGCGACGCGACATCGTAAGCAGGATGCCCCCGAACAGCGTCCTGAAAGTCAAGGATGCCTACCCGATCCAACCCTTCACGATCGCTCCGCCAGATCAGATTCGGAGAATGATAATCCCTCAAACACCACACAGGTGTTTCAACTTCCAGGCGTGGCCAAAGAGACCGCCAAATGGAAAGGAACTTCTCCCGCTCAGAGGATGACGCAGGGCTACCCTGCACCTCCGGCCAATACCAGTCCAGGAGGAGTTCGACCTCAATTTCCAACGCAGCCCGATCATATGGCGGAACGATATGAAACCCGCCCTCGTCAAGCTCGACCTGTGAGGGCAGTGCCGCGTCCGCGATTTCGGAAAGCACTTCGAGGGCCAACTCATAGGGGGCCGTCATGTCTGCATCCCCGGCCCGGACAAGATCCTGGTAAACTTCGCCGCCCAGGTCTTCGATCACCAGGTAACCGGCATCCCGGTCGGCTGCAAAAATCTCTGGCGTGGCCAATCCGATCTGACGAAGTTGCCTGCATACTGCCGCAAAGGCAGAGACATTCTCCGCAATATGAGCAATTCTGCTGTAGGGCAGGCCATCACGCACTGGCGATCCATCGGGCGCCGGCGGGCTATCCATAAAGATGAGCAGGGCAGCATCCTCTTGTGGCGGGATAAGGCGCTCGTACCGTCTGGTTGACGCATCGCCCTGAAGAAAGACACGGTCATAACCACCATATCCATGTCGCGTCAGAAATGTGGAAATGTCATCCATTCTGCGCAACCGATCCGCCCAGTCCCCGCATGCGGACAATGTGACTTCACGGGTAGTCTCATCTTTTCCATCTGCGATTTCGATCTCAAGCCGGTCTGACGGGAGATACTCCTCGACACGCTGCGGCCACTCAATGATCAAAGCGCATTCTTCTCGAAGGTCCGGAAACCCCAGTTCAACAGCTTCCTCAGGACCTTTCACGCGGTAAAAATCAAAATGCGCCACTGGCACGCGCGTAAGGTCGTAATGCTGAACAATCGTGAATGTGGGGCTCGGCACATCAATCTCGTCACCAACTGGTACCAGAGCCCTGATGAAAGCACGCGCAAATGTTGTCTTTCCCGTTCCCAGCTCCCCTTCAAGGGTAATGACATCCCCGCTTCGGATGAACACCGACAACTGCCTGGCGAACTCAATGGTTGCCTCCTCGCCGGTCAAAGTCAATTCCTGGCGATAACCGCCGCCTCCAGATCTTTCAGGGTCAAGTTCTGCCAACCGACTAACCCGCTATCAATCTCGGGCTTTCCGCAAACTGACCAGAAAGGGGCTTATACTGCCCGTTCCCATCGATCGGACCAACCCGAGGAAGTTCAAATGTAACGGTTGTCCCCGCACCCTCTTCCGATTCCAGTTTGATGGAACCATCATGGAGCTCAACAAAGCTTTTGACGATTGCGAGGCCAAGCCCGGCACCCCGATGACCGGAGCGGGCCGGTTTTGCGGCAAATCTGTCAAATGCATTTTGTTTGGTTTCGTCGTTCATACCCCGGCCGTTGTCGCTGACCCATATGCGGATATTGTCCCCGTCCCGCCGGCAGCCCAGACGTACCGTTTCACCCTCTGAACTGAAACCGATTGCATTGGTCAGGATGTTGAACAGCACCTGCTTCAAGCGCTGTTCGTCACCAATCATCATTTCAGAAATATCAGGAATTATGACCTCAAGCGTCAGACCTTGTTTCTTGATCCGGTCCCGGACCAGAACGGACGCTTCGGTCAGAAGTTTGGTAACATCGAACTTCGCAAGATCCAGTTCCATGGCCCCGGCGTCAATCGATGCAAGGTCCAGAATGGAATCGATCACCGAGAGAAGTTGGCTGGAAGAGCTTTGAATATCGTGTAGATACGCCTTTTGGCGCGTCGTCAGATCACCGGCAATCCCCATTTCAAGCGCTTCAGAAAAACCATTGATGCTGGTCAGGGGCGTCCGCAACTCATAGGAAACATTCGACAGGAAATCGGTCTTCAACTTGTCGGCAGCCTCCAGCGCTTCTGCCCGTTCGCGAAGCGCTTTTTCGATTCGGGCCGAGTCCGTGACGTCCACATAAGTGATCAGGGTATTGCCGTCGGGCAAGGGCACAATTGCAGAGTTGAACACCCGGCCGTCAGCCAGAGTAATCTGATCCTTGGACGCTGTTCTTTCACGTCCGATCGAGGTGATCGCAAACTTGAGCTTGTCCCAAACCCCGTCCACAGGAAGCAGCCTCCGGCACCAGCTAATGACATCATCCACATGTGGCTCTCGCTTGAGCTCCGCCGCATCGATGTTCCAGAAATTCGCGAAGGGCGGGTTGAACAGCTTCAACCGGCCATCAGAGCCAAACAAGGCCAACCCTTCGTTAAGATTGTCCAGGGTTTCCCCTTGAACCGACGTCAGTTCATTATATTTGCTTTCCAGCGCCAGCCGCTCGGTCACGTTCTCAAACAGAAACGTAACCCCGCCAAAGGGATGTTGTTCCGCAATAACGTGAATTGTCTGCCCGTCCGGCAGATACCACCAGTCCTCTTCTGACTGAACCTGTATGTAGGCGGACAGCTGCTTGGCGCGCCAGTCGCGATAGTTGGCTTGCTCTGGCAGCCGCCGTTCGCCGCGCAATTTGTCGAGTATTTCGCCATTTGACGGTTGTGTTTCCAGCCACGCCGGTTCCAGTTGCCAAAGCTCAGCGTAGGGAACGTTGAAGAACCGCAATCGTTGATCCGGGCCAAAAATAGCAACTGCCGTTTTCAAATTGTCCAAAGTACGAGAGTGGGCTTCGATATGGCGCTTGAGTTCTTTTTCAGCAGATTCCAACTCCGATACGTCAATCGCAAAGCCCGCATACCCATGTTCGACGGACACCTCGAGAACATCAAGTGCGCGCTTCTCACCATCGATTACCGTGTTGGCCCGCGAGTACCCGCCTTCCTGCACAGACTCACCGGTTGCCACATCCTGTTGCGAAACGATCTCCCGGCCTTCCTGGACAATCTGCGTTACATTCTCGGCCTCGACAGCTTTAACGTATGCATCGTTGGACCAGACAATGCGTTTCTGGGCATTCCTGAGCCAAATAGGCATCGGGGCGGTATCAAGAATCGTCGAAAGCTGGCTGACTTGCTTTTTCAGACGATCGACTTGTCCGGAAAGTTTCGTATTGTCTTCCCGTTCTCCAGTGAGCGGCCGCAAACGCAGCATGGCCATCCCACCTGCTGTCCGGCCATCGGCTTCAATGAACTCACCGTCCCTCGTGTGGATGCCGAAATTGAATGGCGCTCCACTTGCTCTCATAATTCTCAAACGCTCCTGCAACTCCGTCGCAGACTGTGGTTCAAGCCAGAAAGCGAAATCGGACAATCGGCTCTTGTCTTTGGAAAGCTTGCAAGCTCCTCGCATATCGCCGGACACCCGATCAGGCTGTGACTGCCGACCATGCCAAATATAGAGAAGATGCGGTTCCGCATTGAGCAACAGCTCGGCATCATTGAGGCGAGCCTCCAGCTCTCCGACACGTTCTCTGGCCGAGGCAACCTGTTGGCGTGAACGTTGCGAACTGATCAGCGCGCTGACAAAAACTGCCAGGGCCAAGACGGCAACCACGGTACTTAAAGGCCCGATTGGCAGAGAATTCAAAAATGGCAGTTCGATAATGGCGGCATTTGCCGGACCTGCAGAGACGGCAAGCAGTACACAGGCCAAGCCCGCTGACCCTGCCCGATGTGCCCTCTTGTTTGCCCGTCTCGATCCGCCCGACATTGTGGACCGGCCATTCCTTGTTGCAATTTACCTTGCCGAAAAGCAGCGCCACCCGCCCGGTGTACACTCTCCCCTGACGCCGTTTACTTACTGGGATGCCCCTGGAAAGCTCAGAAACGAATCACCTGAGCAATCCCCACACCCCCGTATACAACAAGGATTCTGCGAAGTCACAAGCCTACGGCCGGCTACTTCCAATTTCCTCGGGGGGAAGGTTTCCATCCCGGTTGGGAATTGAGCTCTTTACAAGACTGCACAGCTCCTATTTGTTGCCGCAAAATTCAAACAACAGGAACGCAAGATGCTAGTTGGATTCGAGGGCGAAGTAGTCAATCAGGGTGTGTACGAAAGTGCCACGCAAAAGCTCGGTCAATCCGGAATTCGCCTGCCCAAAATATCTCAATTGGCAGCTCCGATGACCATGGACGCAGAAATTGCGCCCGGATTGGAAGACACCAATCCGGATACGCCAGATGCGCAGAATCTGTTCCGTGTCCACTGGCACAACGCACCTGACAGGAAATCCTTGAGCGATGTACCGGCGCATCTCGTGGTTCCTCCTGAACTTGCAGGGATTGAAACGAAAATCATCGTTGCCATCGGCAGCCGGTTTCCGATGGTTCGGGCCCATAAGGTGCTTGCCGCCTACGGCTGTCTCGCACCAAGACTGATCACCGGGCAGTTTGACCCCGCACAACATCGGGCGGTCTGGCCCTCGACCGGCAACTATTGCCGTGGCGGTGTTGCAATTTCGCGCATTCTTGGTTGCCACAGCGTGGCGGTGTTGCCCGAAGGCATGAGCCGCGAGCGGTTCGAATGGCTTGAGAACTGGGTCACAGATCCCGCCGATATCGTTCGCACACCTGGAACCGAGAGCAACATCAAGGAAATCTACGATGCCTGCCACGAACTCTCAAAGGATCCGCAAAACGTCATTCTCAACCAGTTCAACGAGTTTGGAAACTACGTCATCCATCGTGCTGTCACCGGACCTGCCCTGGAGCGGACGTTCAAAGCCGTGAAAGGCGATGGCCCACTGCGCGCACGCGCCTATGTATGCGCTTCGGGTTCAGCAGGAACACTGGCGGCCGGCGACTATCTGAAGGAACAGCAGGGCGCTTCAATTGCCGCTGTTGAGGCACTGGAATGTCCAACCCTGCTATACAACGGGTATGGCGAACACAATATTCAGGGAATTGGCGACAAACATTTGCCTCTAATCCACAACGCACAAAACACGGACTATGTCATTGGCGTCTCGGATCGCGCGTCGGACGCACTGAACCTTCTGTTCAACACCGGCGTTGGCCGATCCTTCCTCTCAAACAGAAAGGGTCTCGGGCAAGACAGCATTTCCGAACTTGCGGATCTCGGTCTGTCGTCAATTGCCAATATTCTCGCGGCGATCAAACTTGCAAAATATATGAACCTTGGACCTGACGACGCCATTCTCACGGTGGCGACCGATGGTGCCGAGATGTATGGCACCGAGCTGGAAAAAGCCACAGCACATTCCTTCGCGGGAAGTTTTGATGAACTGGCCGCAGCAGAGACTTTCGGCCAGTATCTGGCCGCAACGACAACCGACAATATGCTGGAGTTAAGCCAGCGCGACCGGGAAAGGGTCTTCAACCTTGGCTATTATACATGGGTTGAGCAACAGGGCGTTTCTGTCGAGGATTTCGATCGGCGGCGGGATCAGAAATTCTGGGACGGCCTGATGGATATCGTGCCGGTTTGGGATAGAGGTATTGAGCAATTCAACGCAGCGTTAGCCTGATCCTGTCAAAACCGCAACACCGCTGCATCGATTACAGTTTCCTCATCACCGGTTCCATACGTGAACGCAGCAAAACCGGCTTCACTCAAGTGCGGGGCAGTGATTTGTGCGGCGTCTTCGAGGTGCTGCAATTCAATGAGCGTGCAAGGCCGCCTCCATAGCCATTCCCTGTTTTCAACTGATTCGAGATCCGGCTTTGGGAGAGGCTCATCCTTCCAGCTGTAAAAATAGAGGCAGAAATTTCGTTCCGGCACAGGTTGAATGGACATCAAACGCATTCCCAGCTTTTGTCCAAAGAATGCATTTGCCGCTGAGATATCGGAAACCCGTAATGTCAAATGAGCAAGTGTTGCTTGCCCGCCAACGGGGTGACCCTCGCCCGCTGGCTGATCGTTTCCTTCAAAACCTTGCTGCAGGAGCTCGACCGAAAATCTTTCCGGATCTCTGACATGGCACAAATAACCGATATCGCGAAACTGCCGCGGTTCGGAAACCGGCCAGCCCTGAGTGCGCAGATACGCGTACGCAAAATCAAGATTTTTGACTGTGATGCCGATCTTCCAATAAAGATCCAGCGGTTCTGGGTCATAGGGCGCAAACTCGCCCTCCTGAAACTCCAGCAATGCTTGTGACGGCGCGTATCCGAGGCACGGATTGGCCACCGAACCGAACTCGCTCATCCCCAGCAGGTTCGTATAGAATTCCGAGACAGCAGACCTGTTTCGAACCTTAAGAATATTCCGGAGGATCTGCATCAGAGCGGCGCGGCCAAAGATCGTTTCAACGACGGGAACAGAAAAAACGGCCACCACAGCCAAGGGGAAAAAACGGTTCATCCCCGCGGGTGCGGGGAACAGGAATGAAAAGTACGACATGTCCAGCTTTGTCAAGGTTCATCCCCGCGGGTGCGGGGAACAGGTTTTTCGCCACGGTATCCACCCACCCCGATTTGGTTCATCCCCGCGGGTGCGGGGAACAGGGCTTTGCTGTTGACCACATTTCCGTCGATATGGGTTCATCCCCGCGGGTGCGGGGAACAGCCGACAACGCGCATCAGTTCACGGGCCCGTTCCAGGTTCATCCCCGCGGGTGCGGGGAACAGTGGGATACGTGCGGGGAACAGCCATCGGCCGACGCGGTTTGCCGTCGCGGCTCGAACAAAGGTTCATCCCCGCGGGTGCGGGGAACAGGCTGGCCGAGACCATATGGCCGAGGCCGTGCCAGGTTCATCCCCGCGGGTGCGGGGAACAGATGAGGAGGCGATCCTCTCCAACAAACACAGACGGTTCATCCCCGCGGGTGCGGGGAACAGCCTCTGTTTGCCCTGCCGTTCGTGATCTACAATGGTTCATCCCCGCGGGTGCGGGGAACAGCAGCGCGATCACGATAACACCGATTGGCTGATCGGTTCATCCCCGCGGGTGCGGGGAACAGAGCTTGCGCGCGATCCTCCTTGGTTCTTGGTGCGGTTCATCCCCGCGGGTGCGGGGAACAGTCAAAACCTGAAACTGCGAGGAATCAATTCCCCGGTTCATCCCCGCGGGTGCGGGGAACAGCCGTTTCGCGTGTATTCCACAATCGCACTCGATGGTTCATCCCCGCGGGTGCGGGGAACAGGGCCGTGCCCGTTGAACCCCGTTCATCCCCGCGGGGACCATATGTGGTTCATCCCCGCGGGTGCGGGGAACAGGCGCTGAACCCGGACCCCGAGCCGAATGCGAATAGGTTCATCCCCGCGGGTGCGGGGAACAGTTACGCAAGATGCGAAACTTGCTGCCATGCAACGGTTCATCCCCGCGGGTGCGGGGAACAGGATAACTGCTCCCTGAATCTGCATCGCGGCATCGGTTCATCCCCGCGGGTGCGGGGAACAGGGGAACCACGGTGGTTCTCAGTCTGGATGAGGCGGTTCATCCCCGCGGGTGCGGGGAACAGCGCGCCGGTGCAAGCGTCCCGATCAAAATCACCGGTTCATCCCCGCGGGTGCGGGGAACAGGATGTGCCAGTGGTCACGTTCCTCCGGGGATGTGGTTCATCCCCGCGGGTGCGGGGAACAGGGCCAGTTGTTTTTCGGTTACGTGGCCGTAGTCCGGTTCATCCCCGCGGGTGCGGGGAACAGATACCGAGGAACCCCGGCCCAGCGTTGAGCTGCGGTTCATCCCCGCGGGTGCGGGGAACAGAGCGATTTATCAGGATTCTGAAAAACGCAATACGGTTCATCCCCGCGGGTGCGGGGAACAGCGCTCTGAAAAACGAGGCCCCGGAAATATCGGCGGTTCATCCCCGCGGGTGCGGGGAACAGGACAATTTCATCGCCATAGCGATGGCCGAGGCCGGTTCATCCCCGCGGGTGCGGGGAACAGATGCCCCGCAGATCTGCACCGGGCAATTGAACCGGTTCATCCCCGCGGGTGCGGGGAACAGAACAAATTGCGGGTTGCCGGCGTGACCGATGTCGGTTCATCCCCGCGGGTGCGGGGAACAGATGTTACCGTGCATTGTGCGGCTAGCGTTCTGCGGTTCATCCCCGCGGGTGCGGGGAACAGCGTTCAAGGACAGACTTGTATTCTTCGCCAGTCGGTTCATCCCCGCGGGTGCGGGGAACAGCCGACCAAATGCCGCTTCAGCACCCAACGCTCCGGTTCATCCCCGCGGGTGCGGGGAACAGTGTTGCTGTAGATCATTGATCTACCAACGTTATTCTGTTGTCAAAGAACGTACCAATCGTCCTCAATCGGGAAGCTGGTCTTTCGTTGCATGCATCGAAACCAACTTGAGACCGTCAAAATCGACCGGCATCCGGCGATTTTTACCGACTGACTTAAAATCATAACCCTGATCAGTGTTTGCTTGCCAGACCAAAACCGCGTCGCCATCCTCAATGTAAGCGCTGACCTGCTCCCAGATCCGGCCTCGGGTGCGTACTGAATAATTCCCGACATAAATGCCTGCCCTGACTTCGACCAACCAGGCCGCCAAACGGCCCCGCAAGCGGGGTGGTGCGTTGTTAACCGCGATGACCATCATCGCCCGCCTCCTTTTCGTCCTGAAATGCGGGACCTATTGCATAGGAAGGCGCTTCTGGTCGCGCGACCTCGCCCGCTTTCAAGATCTCTTCAATGGTCGGAATGATTTTGGACAGCAGACCAGAGGCCCGAAACCTGTCTCTGCAAGCGAGCCGGACGGCGCGGTCCGGAGCCATGGTCAGGCGACCCTTCTTATGTTCTCCGGCAATGCGAAACGCCTCTGGTACGACGGTGTCAAGTTTGTAGAGATCCGCAATGTCGTAGACAAAGGACCGTGGCTTGCCGGTATGCAAAAAGCCAATTGCAGGTGCATAACCAGCCGCAAGAATTGCCGCTTCAGTTAAGCCGTACAAACACGCTGTGGCCGCAGACAAGCAACGGTTAGGAACATCAGCGGCCTCCCAATCGCCAGGATCGTAGGCTCTACGTTTCCAATCCACACCGTATTGTTGTGCAAACAGCGCGTAGGACTTTCGCACACGCACACCTTCAATCCCACGCAACTGATCGATGGATCTGCGTTCGGGCGCGGCCTCATTGAACCGGAACGCGAACATTGCGCGCACAACGCGCAGGCGAGCGGCATCATCGAGAGAGATGCGTGCTTGCCACAAAAGCTTGTCGGACCGCGCTCCGCCTGGCTGGCCCGCTGAATAAAGGCGAACACCTCCTTCCCCGACCCAAGTCAGAAGCGTGCCGGTACGCGCCGCAAGTGCGACCGCGCTGTGACTGATCCGCACGCCGGGTTCCAACATCAAACCAGCCAGCCCACCAATCGGGATTTGCGTCCGGGTTCCATCAGCATTCACCGCAACAAAGGAACCGTCTTCAATGTCGAGCCGTGCCCGTTCAACAAAGACCAGTTGAGCCCGATCCTTCAAAGGGATCGGCTTGGGTGGAGGCAATCCGCGCAAGGCTACATCCGTCGCACCAGCATCAAACCACAGCCAAAGGCCCGAGCGCGCCCAAACCCTCCTGACATTTTTTGGATGAAGGCCTCAGGATTTGTCAAAGCGATAGCGCCACTCAAATCAAGGATACCAAATTGTGGTTGCCCTTTGCGCTTTCCTTTGTAGCCGGGCAATGCCCGGACGGCATAGTGTTCGACTCCGCACTCCAGTAGGTCAAATCCGGACAAGGCACCCTGCCCACTCATCCAGATTTGTGCGACTTTAGATGCTGTTTCCAGACGAAAGTCCGCGCGATTTTCCTTAGGCAAAGCGTCCATGACAAGATCAATGTGCTTACGTTTCCGCTTTCCGTTCGGTGCAAGCGCATCGCTTTTGATGGTCCGCGTGGCATTAGCCCGGAGGGTGAACCGCAACCGGTCCCCAGGGCGCAGGTCCGGCGCGAAAGGCTTGACCTCCGCAGGCTCAAAGAAGGGCGAAGGCTCTGGGCGACGATGTGATAATACGGTTGTTACGTCTTTTCCTTCGTCTCGCCATAGAAAGTCACGAGGGTGATCCGGGTCAGTGGCAAAAGCGGACCAGACAAGACGGTGCTGAGCGTCCAGCGTATCCCCCTCGGCCTGAGGAGACAGCAGAGCCTGGACGGCCTGGACAGAGGGGTCACGCGACAGACGCAAGCGTGATAGATATACTGTCATACTGATTTTCCCGGTGCGATATTGACGGCACGGATCCTCTCACGACGAGGCGAAAAATTCCAAGCGGTGCGGTCAGTCGCAACGTCATGCCGAACCATGGTCCGACCTTCGTTTCCGCCGGTATCGTCGGTTATAACCAAGTTCGCCCTCGCCTCGTCCTGCCATGACGGCAAGACAAGCTCGCTAAAAGCGTCGTCCACTTGATCCGCTTGAACGATACGTGGGGAAAGTGGGCTACTTAAGGGACAGGATTTCCGACCCAAATAAAGCGTAAAGACCGGTTTCAGCAGCGCGTCGCGCAAGTCTTCCAGACCCTCGCCTGATACCGCAACACCGTAAAGCGTGGAGGACCTGTATTCTCGATAACTTAACACAGTATTGGATTTTGGTCCGGCTTCACGCAAAGCCTGAGCCCGCGTTTGCGGGTGCTTGGAAGCGGCGGCTGGGATTGTCTGTGCTGTATGGAAATCCCCTAAAGCTTCACCTTGGTCAAAGACAGCAACCGCGATCTCAAGGGCGTCTAAACGGGTAAAATCTCCGTCGCGGCGGATACCTAAGGCAGCCGCCAAAAGCCCAATAATCGCAGACCGACCGGGCCAAAGATCCGTACCACGCCGCTCATGCCCGGCAGGGCCACCCATGGCCGCCAGGCTGGCCGTGAGGGTAAAGATCAAATGATCAGGCATCGCGGATCGCTTGTGACGTGAACTGCACGATGTCGTCCAAACGACCTTGGCCCGTTTTCACGTTCATCACGCAGTCAGCGTCGACCGACGGTCCGAAAGCGTTGTCTATACCTTCCGCCAAAGCTTCGAGCTTGCGAATAGAGTCTGTTTCAAAATCAGCCGCAACAGGCTGAAAGAACGCGCCAGACAAATCACGCGGCTGCCCTGCCCCCCGTTCCGCTCGCATATAATTGGCGCGCGGATGATGGGCATAGCTGTTCTGCATGCCCTTTGGCGTGGCTTTGGCCAAGGCATGTACCATCGCCTCGCCTCCTCTGGCGGCGAGTGCTTTGTCCCCATTCAAATTTTCGATCAACAAATCCGCGTCCAGACACACATAAAGGTAGTAAACGCCAGATCCCATCCCATGCTCGCCCAGATGTCCGGCACCGGTATCTTCGCGCTTGTTCAAATCGTCGACGGCCGCGAACCAATCTTCTTCGGCCTGAGCGCGATGCGTCGTGAATGCATGTGCAACCTGCACGGCCGCGTCTCGATTAAAGCTTGGATCGGACGCCAGCATGCGGCCAAACATGGCGATATCCACCGCGCCATCAGCTGTGCGAAGAATCTGGTTTTTGAGATCTTTCAGATCCTCTCCGGCCAACTCTTTTTGCGCCATTTCACGCGCCAAGTCCCATTCCTGCGGGGAAATGAAGGCGAGCGTCGTGGCTTTGAGCGGCGGCGCTTCGCCTTTCTTGCCCGCTTCCATACTTGAAAAAACTCCGCCAATTTTTACTGCGATTCCTCGTGCCTTCGTTTCGTCTGCACCACCTGCAATCAGCTCCTGCGCCAATTCTTCGGCCAATCGCTTGGTGCGCGTTCCAAGGTGCCCCTGTAACCCCTGCTCGAAAAACTCACTTTCGCGGTACGCACGCTTCAAAGATTGCGACGACAACCGAAGACGCGGCGCACCGCCCAAAGTAATTTGCTTCGGTCGACCCATATCATCCCGGTTTGGGTTCGAAATTGGATAGGTCGTAAGAACGTGAAATTGAACAAATGTCGTCATGGAGCCTGTCCCTCTTTCGTTTCTATTACAGAGTCTTTGTCTGCCATCGGCGCAGTTGCACCGTAGTAGTTGAATGTCCAGCGCGTGCGGGTTTGGTCGTTCCAATAGAGCAAATCCATCCCCAATTGCCCTGGATCACAGGTGTAAGTCACCAAGGGCAAGGCCCTGCGCACTGCACTGCCAATCTCAGTCTCAGAGCAACGAATGAGACGTTCGAAACGCAAACTCGACAGTTTTGGGTCAGATCCACCCATTGCGCTCGGCAGACTCTTTCCGCGCTCGCGTACATGCGCGAGTGTTTGCACCATGCGAATAAGGCTCTCGGCATTGTAAATGTTGATGTCAAGGTTCCGCGCCAAAACATGGACTTCAGGGTCACATAAAACGGATACGCCATCGGCTCTTTTTAATCGCGCAGCACGCGCTCGCGCATTTGCTGTGTCCCGATTGCCCAAGGCCGTCCACCACCAATCCGACACGATCTTCGTTTTCAGACTCATTCTGCAAGCCCCGCTTTCTTGGCCGGGATAGGCTCTAATTCCAACGAACTGAACGCCTGCGCCCCTAAACCTTTTCGACCCTGGAAGGCCGCGAGCAATTGCAACCGCGCCTCAACAATTTTCTTTTGCGTTTTAGGCAGCCGATTGGGCAAGCCCGGCACCGCAGCTCTGTCAAAGATTGATAGCGCCACGCCGCGCATGTCCTTCACCCAAGCGGTTGCAATGTCATGCTTGGCTGTAAAGCCACTAGGCCCCGCCAGTTGCGCGATATGTGTCTCAAACGAAACTTCAGTGTCTTTAGAAAAGGCCTCAAGGGCTGTATCCCTCGCATGGCCTTTTTTTCCAAGCACAGGGCCAAGTGCGCTGCGTAGTGATTCGCGAAACTTATCTGCGGCATGGATCAGACCACGCAGAAAAAGGCCGTCATCTTCTAACCTTAAAACAGGCGGTTCGGACCAGATGAAATCGACCGGAGTCATCTTGTTCATGGCCCAACCAGCAACGATCAGGTGCGCTTGTTGAGAGTCTGTTCTATCTGTCCACAGCCTTAACACCTCTGCGCGTTCGGTCAGTGCGTCACTTTTATCAGACATGACAACACCTAGCCAGTTTCGGTACCCAAACGCACCCGGCTTGGGATGCTTCGGAAGCAATTCCGTACCTTCTTTTATCCGGTAATAGGGCGTCAAAGGATGCTGCCACCCGGCATAATTTGCACCATGAGGCCGCTGGATGACGCCTGTCACACGGTCGTCCTCGACAACCAGTCGCAGACGCCGAGGCATCCCAAAAAACGCTTCCGCCTTGATCCCCTGCTGACAATAGCGTTCGCTGCCCTTTTCTTTAGAAATCTGTGTCGGTTTCATCCAGGGCAGCGCGGCCATGTCGCCCGCTGTCCCATTCGGAACATTCGCCCAAATGAGCGACCAAAGACCCTCGCCAGGATCAATCAACGTCACCATTGGCCCACCGCCGCGCATTGATGTTCTATTTCCTTGCCCACCAGACGGGGCATGGGCCTGCAACGTATAAAGAGCCATGGCCGCGTGGCCCGGATCAAGGGTATTGTATCGGCCCCGATGGACCATGAGATCGGCATTTTTCTTGGCCGTGTTGGTCCCCGCACTATCAATGTACAGCATATCAACCGGGCCAGGCGCCCCCTGCAATTGCTCAAAATCTTGAAGAAACAAGGGGCCCTCACCCGTCACATTGAAAGCAGGAATGTATGGGGTCAACTTTTCCCGTAACCGATCAGGCTCTGGCGCCTTCCGCGTCCGCCATTCCTTGTTCCCCGAAGGCGGATCAGCCAGAAAAACAAGGCCGATCAACATCTCAAGACATGCAATATTTAGATCAGGTCGCGGCCAATCCAATCGGTCGATATTTGTGTCTGCCATTTGCCACGGGGCGATAGACTGACGTGTTCCATCTTTGGCAAGAACAGGGATCCAAGGGGCTGAAAGGAGGTTAAGGGGCAAGGTACAATAATTCCACGAGACAGAACTTCTCTCCAACATCTAAGAAATAATTTTGATTAAACCCCATTCCGCATAATATTGCAAGCTTGGCGCAATTTCGCCACCCTCGGACACCGCGCATACGGTCACGGACGCTTTCTTCCAGTCCGGCCACAACGCAGTCGCGCCAATCACGTCCGCCTCGTCTTGATCGGGCAACGTCAAATCGCGGAGCTTTCGAGTAGAAATAGAGACTTCTGAAAGCATCCATAGCTCAGCCTCGGACCGATCCGGATCTTGCGCGTAGGGTACAAGCCCCTGTGCCGACATGCGCGCCAATGCAAGAATGGTTTGCGGTTCCCCAAGTCGTGTGGGGTAATGCTGATCATTGCCTGGGCTTCCTGCACTTCGATACCCTTCTTCAAGCTGAATGCAATTCCGCTGAGCAAGGTTTTGCGCCGCATAGCCTTCGCCCTGACGGATCGCCTCGGCCTCTGCGATGGCATCCGGCACATCCGGCGCAACTTCGCCCTCTACCGCTTCGATCAAAGGTCGTAGCCCCTCCGGCGTGGTAATTTGACCTTGTTCAAACAGCGCCTTCGCCGTGCGCCATTGTACATCCACAGGATATGTATAAGCTCCGCGATCCAGAGCATCAGACAACCAGTGCACCGACGTTACCATCTCCGGATCCGGCGACAGCACCTGCAACACAGGATTCGCATATGGGCGCTGATTTTGAGGGCGCACGTCCATATGTCGCCACAACCGACCTGCCCGCTGGATCAAAGACGATATCGGCGCAATATCTGACACCATAACATCGAAATCGAGATCAAGGGACGCCTCAACAATTTGCGTGGCGACCAGAACCTTGCCGCTCCGGCCTACCCCGTCCTTGTCAAAGTGGCGGAGAGCTTTGGTCTGGTGGGCGATCCGATCGGTCAAAGCAAAACGCGCATGCAGCAAATCGGCTTCAACACCCGCGTCACGAAGGGCTTTGACCGCATCAATCGCATCATCGACCGCATTGCGAATCCAAACACAGGCGGCTCCCGATTTTGCACCCTCCGCCAAGATCGCGATGGCATCCGCCGTGTTTCCGCACCGCTTCACCAGAATAGGCCCGCGCAGATCCGGCACTGGAGCAATACTGATGGGCGGTGCACCGGAGACGGTCAGTGAGGGATAGGGATAAGATGCGGTTTCATAAGGTTTTTCGCCCCAAGCGGTCAGCAAAGCGTTACGCTGCGCTATCGGCAGGGTCGCCGTCAGCAATATCGCCGATCCGCCGTTTTGGCGATGTGCACGTAGCAAAGTTCCAAGGATCTCTAGCATATACGGATCACCAGCCTCGTGCACTTCGTCGACGATCAGGATCTTGGATGACAATGCAAAGAGCCGGAGCGGAAAGTGTTTGGCTTTCAAAACTGCCAATAGAACCTGATCAATGGTCCCGACCCCAACCTGAGCCAAGAGCGCCCGGCGCCGACTGTCCAACAACCACTCCGTCGGGCCTGCTTCATCCTCTGTGTGATCTTCCCCAGGATGCAAGGCCCTGTAGTCTTGCGAGAGCGCTGCGCGACCATGGGCGAGTGTCAGTGTCGGCGCTGTTTCAAACATATGTGGTATCTGGTCGCGAACGCGGGCGAACATTGCATCTGACGTTGCCATTGTCGGCAAGGCAAAGTAGATACCTTTCCCCTTCTCCGCGATCATCATGCGGTGCGCCAAAAGCAAGGCAGCATCTGTTTTACCCGACCCAGTGCCGTCCTCCACGATCGCCAATGTCGGACCACTTGGCAGCGCAACGGATTCCATAGCGAGCTGCATCGGCCTTGGCCTCGAAGGCAGACGAAGGTCTGCAGTTGGGAGCGCTGTAATCTGCCCCGCCGCCTCCATGGCCATGGCCGCACGGTCCCGGGCCCCTTTCAGATAGGTGTCGATATCAACCTCTGGCGCCACCGCAGGAAACCAGTTCGGGTTGGATCCGATCCAATCCGCCGTCGTGATGAAACCTGGTAACCACCAGGCAAATGCACAGAGTTGATCCTCATCCAAGTGCGAGAGCCTGGCTTTGGGCCAAAGCGTTTTCAACGCCTCTATCACCGCACCAGCATCCGCGATGGCTTCGCACCCAGCGGCCGCGCGCATTCGCTGCCAACCGTCACCTTCTTTTGTGGGCGGCTGCCCGTGATGACCCGCGACCGCCGCATAAATCAATTTACGATCATACGGGTCATCCGCAACGAATGAGAAGTGGTCTTGATGCTCGTTCAGCAAAAGCTCAGTTACTTCCCAATGACGTCCTGCTGCTTGGGTCTTCTGGCGCATAAGCATATCTTCAAAGGCCGCATTGACCTTCCCCAGATCATGAAGCGCGGCTAGTACAACAATCGCATCTCGCTCATCTTCGCGATGTGGTAACTGATCAATCAAACATTCCGCAACCGCCGCCACATCAAGCATATGATAAACTGCAGAGTGCATAAGCCCGCCTTCAAAGGTCGCACTTTTTTTCCCCGGCCAACGACGGATGATGTCCATGAGATCAGTAATTGCTGTAGCGCCCTAGGGTTATTGAGACAGTTGTGAAGCTTAAGCGGCGGTTGGGATCTTGTCCATTGCGTCGCGTCTGTACTGGTTTGGTGAGCGGTGTTCGTGGCGCTGGATCAGCCATTCTTCATTGTAATCCTCCCTGAGGTATTGCCAAGTTGTTTTTGCGGTTTCGGGATGAAGAGACTCGTTTCAATGCCGCGCCTGAAAGGCTTTCGTTTCCCGCGCGAGATCGTCGCCTGTGCTGTTCGGGCCTGTCGCCGGTTTGCCCCGGGCACTGCCGATGCGGAGGACCTGCTCGCCGGGCGCGGCGTCCCTGTCAGTCGGGAAAGCGTTCGACACCGGGTCAACCGATCTGGCCCGCCCCTTGCCGACTGCATCAGGCGGGATCGCCCGCCGCCGCGCGACAAATGGCATCCGGACAAGGCGGTCATCCTGATCGGCGGCAGGAGATGTCCTCGACATTCCGGTGCAGGCGCACCGGAATGCGAAGGCGGCAAAGCGGTTCCTGCGCAAGCTGACGGCCCGGTTCGGCGACCCGCGTGTCGTCGTCACCGACACGCTGCGCAGCGACATGAAGCCAATTCGCAATCCTGTGCCCGGGGCAAACCACCGGGCGCCCAAGGGCCTGAACAACAGAACCGGGGTCTCTCACCGTCCAACGCGACGACGGGAGAAAATCATGGGGCGGTTCAAGTCACCCCGGCAGGCGCAGGGCTTTCTTTCCGCGCATGACCGGATCGACACCCTCTTCCAGCCCCGCCGTTACAGACTCTCTTCAATGTCCTGCCGCCACGCCCGCTCCGACGCATTCCGGTTGTGGAATGACCACACCCTCGAAACGACCGCAGGACCACACCAGGCCAGAACCCCCTCACCCGTCACAAGACAACCTGGCAATACCAGATCAGGTTCAAAAGAAAATTCCGCGTCTATGGGGCCACACGGATCTTTGATTCCATCTCTTCAATGCCGGACGATGCGATTTTGAAGACAGCATTCCCACTTTGCAGATAGGATCTGACCTCGCTGGCGCCGAGGGTAAACAAAATCCGGCGCAAATCTGCCATCGGCAACTTGTTCCAGCCACCCACATTGGTACCGCGCAGTAAAGCAATGCAGGTTGTCATCAACTGACATTGTCTTTCAAACAGAACAGAACCGGCCTGGCCGCGGAACCTTCCGCCGCCAGGCCGGTTGCATCTTAGTACCGGTATTCTGCCGGCTTGTATGGGCCGGACTGCTCCACGCCAATATAGGCAGCTTGCTCGGGCGTCAGCTGGGTGAGCTTGGCGCCGACCTTTTCAAGGTGAAGCGCAGCAACCTTTTCATCAAGATGCTTGGGCAGAACGTAGACCTTGTTCTCGTAGTTCTCGCCCTTGTTCCACAATTCGATTTGCGCGAGCGTCTGGTTTGCAAAAGATGCCGACATCACGAAGCTCGGGTGACCTGTTGCGTTGCCCAGGTTCACGAGGCGGCCTTCTGAAAGAAGAACCATGCGCTTTCCGTCCGGGAATTCGATCAGATCAACCTGGTCCTTCACATTGATCCATCTGAAGTTCTTCAAACCGGCAACCTGAATCTCGTTATCGAAGTGCCCGATATTGCAAACTATCGCCATATCCTTGAATTGGCGCATGTTGTCGACGGTGACGATATCTTTGTTGCCTGTTGCGGTCACAACGATATCCGCACGTGGTGCGGCATCTTCCAAGGTCACCACCTCAAAGCCATCCATTGAAGCCTGCAAAGCACAAATTGGGTCCACTTCAGTTACCAGCACGCGCGCACCGGCGCCAGCCAGAGACTGCGCGGAACCTTTACCCACATCACCGTAGCCGCAAACGATCGCGACTTTACCTGCCATCATGATGTCGGTGCCCCGGCGAATGGCATCTACGAGCGACTCGCGGCAGCCATATTTGTTGTCGAATTTCGACTTCGTCACGCTGTTGTTCACATCAATCGCCGGGAAGGGAAGGTTGCCCTTTTCCTGCAGTTGGTGCAACCGCATGACACCGGTTGTGGTTTCCTCAGATACGCCGTTAATGGCGTCACGGACCTTGGAGAACCAACCCGGTTTGGCGGCCAGGCGCTTCTTGACCTGGGCGAAGAAATATTCTTCTTCTTCTGACTGCGGGGTCTCCAGAACCGAAGGATCCGCTTCTGCTTTTGCGCCAAGCAGCACAAGCATGGTGGCATCCCCGCCATCATCGAGGATCATGTTGGCTGTTTCGCCGTTGCCCCAATCGAGAATGCGGTCAGCATAGTCCCAATATTCTTCCAGCGTTTCGCCTTTGGTCGCGAATACCGGGATACCCGCAGCAGCAATAGCGGCAGCGGCATGATCTTGTGTGGAGAAGATGTTGCAGGACGCCCACCGCACATCGGCGCCGAGCGCCACAAGCGTCTCGATCAAAACAGCGGTCTGGATCGTCATGTGCAGAGAACCTGCAATGCGAGCCCCTTTCAGGGGCTTTGAACCTTCATATTCCTTGCGAACCGACATCAGGCCCGGCATTTCATGCTCGGCCATAGCGATTTCAGTGCGTCCAAATTCGGCAAGACCAATATCCGCCACAACGTAGTCTTTAGCGTCAGCCATTTCTGATTTCCCGGAGTTTGAATTAGGTGCGCAATTGCACCTCTGGTGATTTCGAGGCGTTCCTACCAGCCTTTGGCGTCAAAAGCAAGAATCACATAAATAAATCTTTATGTACGCTTACTTCCCTTCGTCGAACATGCGTCCCACAAGGTCACTGAGCGCCTCAACAGCCTTCCCGGCTTCCGGCCCGGTTGCTTCAACCAGCACATCGCAGCCACGTGCCGCTGTCAACATCATTAATCCCATTATGGATGTACCATGCACAGTCATACCATCCCGTGAAACACTGATATCAGCGTCAAACGCCTCGGCGCATTTCACGAACTTTGCAGAAGCGCGCGCGTGCAGGCCTTTGGTGTTGCAGATCGTCAGAGTCCTAGAAATCATGAGGTTTAGCTGTTCTCACCTGTGAGAATGCGGCTTGCAATATTGATGTACTTGCGGCCAGCCCGCTGTGCCTCATCAACGGCCGCGCTCAACGAATTGCCGGACCGGATGCTGGCAAGCTTGATGAGCATTGGCAGGTTCACTCCAGCCAGCACTTCGACGTTGACATTGTCCATCACAGAAATTGCAAGATTGGAAGGCGTACCACCGAACATATCCGTCATTAGAATGACACCATCCCCGTCATCTGCCCGCGAAACGGCATCCAGTATTTCGGAGCGCCGCAGCTCCATATCGTCGTCTGGACCAATGGATATTGTCTCCATATTGTCCTGCGGCCCAACCACGTGCTCAAGGGCGGCCCGAAACTCGGCCGCGAGCATTCCGTGAGTGACCAGAACCAGTCCGATCATAAGCCTCTGTAGCCTCTGTACCTTTTCATCCCGCCACGTGTGCGAAAACATTGATTGGTATCATGCGATCATGTCGCCATGTTCGCAAGCGCATTCCTTCGATTCATGGGTAAAACAGTTTGCCAAGGTTCGAAACCATCACGCGCAGTTTGGCTGGAGCCGGGGCAACGAACGGATCAAAATCCAGTTCCGGTACCGAAACCCCCAGGATTTGGGTTGTGCGTTCGGGAAGATGCGGCATCCGTTAAATTCCTTCACCGCCGGTCAGACGCAACACCGGCTCCACACGCGTCTGCTCCACATATGGGCATTGACGATTCCTACACTCCTCACCTCAAGGCGCATGTAAGATCTCTTCGATGCACACAAATCTATTCTTGCGAACGTGGCAGCTTCTTGGAGGAATTGTCGGGCACCGGAAGCCGGACCGTGAATCGTGCTCCTGCAACCTCCTGCCCGCCATCGGCGCTGTCGGGTTTATACCAGTTTTCTGCCCAGATCTGGCCGCGGTGAGCTTCAACAATCTGTTTTGAAATCGATAATCCCAGGCCGGAGTTCTCACCGAACGCAGCTTCCGGCCGATCCGTGTAGAAGCGATTGAATATGCGTTCCCGATTCTCCTCAGGAATGCCGGGACCGCTGTCTTCTATGCGAAACTCCACCTGCCCTGGCCTTTGCCGGAGTGTAATTTTCACTACTGCATCCGGAGCCGAGAAAGAACGGGCATTGTCCAGAAGATTGCGCACGACCTGTCCCAGCCGGCTGTCATGTCCCATCGCATGGAATGGTACGATTGCCGAGCGAGAGCCGGAAGACCTTTGCGTGAGTTGCAGGGGAACCGGTTCAATCTGCAAACTGACACGTGAGCCACGACCGTCAGAGTTTTCGTTCGCCATATGCGCAAATGTTTCAAGCAGATCGCGAAGGTCCACCAGTTCCGCCTCATTGCGAGCCATCTCGGCGTCGAGGCGGGAGGCATCGGATATGTCCGAAATCAGCCGGTCGAGCCGCTTCACGTCATCTTTGACAATTTCGATCAGCCTGCGGCGCTGTTCATCGTCCCTGGCATAATCGAGCGTTTCGACTGCGCTGCGCATGGATGTCAGCGGATTCTTCAGCTCGTGCGCAACGTCAGCGGCAAAACCTTCAATTGCATCAATCCGGTTGTAGAGCGCATTCGTCATGTCCCGGAATGCCACCGACAAATCACCAATCTCGTCTCGCCGGTTGCTGAAATCGGGAATCTCAACGCGGCGTCCAACGCCTTTTCGTACGCGTTCGGCAGAACGGGAGAGCCGGCGCATAGGTCCCGCAATCGTTCCCGCCAACACGAGCGACAATAGAACTGCGACCATTGCGGCCACCAGGAACATTTTGATGATGTGCCAGCGTTCGCCTGCAAGGGTTTCGTCAATCTCACCGTCCCGTGTCGTCAAAATCAATGCGCCTTGCACAGCACGAAACCTCTGCACGGGTACGGCAACAGAAACCAGAATTTCGCGCTTGTCATTGACCCGGACAACACTGACGGACGCACCATTCAGGGCAGCGATGACCTCCGGAAACTCCTTCCCGTTCTCAGCACCATATTCCCTTTGTAACGGGTAATTGGTGGCCGAAAACCAGTCCTTGGCCTTGTTGAGCCAGACCGAAATGAAGCTCTCTTTTTCTTCTACAAGCGGCGGCAATTCAAATTTCAATACAGCCCCCGAGGCATAAAGGAAATTCGAATCCGCCAACAAAACCCCTTCCTGATCAAACAGGCGCGCGATGGTCTTTGTGCGTGACACAAGTTTTCTCAGGACCGGACCTGCGTGTTCTGGATTAATCGGAAAATCAAGATGGCCGAATTCGTCCTCGGCCGAGGGCAGTGCATCCTCCTGATGCATCTGCAGCAACCGTTCGTGATCAATCACAACCCGGTCCGTATTAACGGTGGCGGAAGAGGCCAGGGCACCTGCGATAATTTGCGCCTGGCTCATCATGGCTTCCACACGTGCGTCGATCAGACCCTGCCGGAACTGGTTCAGGTAAAAGATGCCAGAAGCCATGATGATCAGGCCAATGACATTGATAAGGACAATTCGCGCCGTCAGCGTCCCGGGCGCGAACCGGGCCAATGTGTTGCCCAAGCGCGACGCTGCCTTTGTGCCAGCAGCTCCAACAGAGGAACCCAGCTCTGTCAAATCGCCTTTCGCAGCAGGCCTTTCATGTTCAGCGTCAGCAACCATTCCCGCCCCAGACTTGCTTCAAAGGGGCCAATTGTCCGAAGCGCAGAACGGGGATCACTGCGCTTCCGACATTGGAGTTTCAGTCCTCCTTGAAGCGGTAACCCACTCCATAGAGCGTCTCGATGCCATCGAAATTATCATCGACAACCTTGAACTTCTTGCGCAGCCGTTTGATGTGGCTGTCGATCGTCCGATCATCGACATAAACCTGATCATCGTAAGCAGCATCCATCAGCGCATCCCGGCTCTTCACAATGCCCGGGCGCTGGGCCAGAGATTTGAGAATCAGGAACTCAGTTACTGTTAGTGTTACGGGCTTCCCGGCCCAGGTGCACAAGTGGCGATCGGGATCCATATTCAGCTTGCTGCGCTCAATGACTGCGGAACTCGGAACATCGGCAGGCCCGGCTTCCTTTGGAGATGCACGCCGCAGCACCGCCTTCACGCGCTCAACCAGCAGGCGCTGAGAAAACGGTTTGCGGATAAAATCGTCAGCCCCCATCTTCAGACCGAAGAGCTCGTCAATCTCATCATCTTTGGAAGTCAAAAAGATTACCGGCATATCTGAACTCTGCCGCACCCGCCTCAAGAGTTCCATGCCGTCCATTCTCGGCATCTTGATATCGAAAATTGCCATATCAGGAGGATTGTCCGAAAGCCCTTGTAGGGCCGTCGCGCCATCTGAATATGTCTGCAGTCCATAACCTTCCGCTTCAAGGGCCATGGAAACCGATGTGAGGATGTGCCGGTCGTCATCCACGAGGGCAATTGTAGCCATTCGTTTCCCCATCTCTGTTATTGTTCCTCCAAAAGGCGTTAGGGGTCAATCTGGGGCGAATTGTGGCAGGACTCATGCCGCCGGGAATAAGTTGGTTCCAAGCGCAAATTGTCACCGCCTGGTCATAATATAGGACCAATTGAGCCTGATTTCCAGCCGTGGCACAATTAAGGGTAGGGGGGATTCGTATGAAGGCGAGGACACGATGGGCATTACCCGGCTTGATCATGTGAACATTCGGACGGCGAACCTGGACGCCATGGTCAGCTGGTACGCCAGCGTGCTTGGCATGCACACCGGCCCACGCCCTCCGTTTTCCTTTCCGGGCGCCTGGCTCTATGCAGGTGAGGACGCAGCGATTCATCTTGTTGGCGTCGAACAGGAACAGCGCGGCATCGAGCCAAAGCTGGAGCATTTCGCATTATCGGCAACCGGACTGGATGTGTTTCTCGCAAAGTTGAAAGAAACCGGAACGGACTACAGTGCCCGCCGGGTGCCGGGATTTGGCATCCTTCAAATCAATCTCAACGATATTGACGGCAATCACATCCACGTCGACTTCTCACCGGAAGAAGCCGACGCTGCCGGATTGTGACAAGTCCTAAGCTGCTTGCCCTGTCGCTTCTGTTGCCTGGCCGGGGGATGTAGACCCGGCCTCATCCCGGAACATGATGTGGTAAAGAACCGGCACAACACCAAGCGTCAGAACCGTGCCGACCGCCAAGCCGCCGGACACGACCACCGCGAGATCGTAGAACAGGATATCCCTCCAGAGGATCAGCGGGAAAAGACCGAGAACGGTTGTAATCGTTGTCATGAGGATCGGTCTCAAACGTTTGACCGATGCGGTTATGATTGCATCGTGAACATTCAGACCAGCAGCCTGCTCGGTATCGATACGATCGATTAGAACGATCGCGTTGTTGATGATGATACCTGCAAGAGAAAGCAGACCCAACGTGGCGATAAAGCTGAAATTCGCGCCCGGCATTGCGATCAGGGCCGGGCTGACCCCAATCATCACCAACGGGATGACAGCCACAATGACCAAAGGCTTGCGCAAACTGTTGAACTGACCGACCAGGATCAGAACGATCAAGGCAAATGCCAATGGCATGTTCGCAAACAGTGAAGACCGGGCTTCAGAAGAACCCTCGATTTCACCTCCTCGTTCAATGCGATATCCCGGCGGCAATTTCAGTTTGTCCAACTCGGGCGTGATAACCGCGTCGAGGCCGGCAGCCGGCATGATGAGGCTTTTGCCCGATACCGTAATCACGCGTTCCAGGTCCCGGCGCTGGATCATCGAAAACTCTGCATAGCCTTCAAAGTTCGCAACCTGCATCAAAGGCACGGCCTGCCCGCCGGCACGGGTGATGTTCAAAGTTCTCAACCGGTCGATATTGGTTCTTTGCGCACCTTCTGCTCTCAAATAGACAGGAATGACAGTGTCGCCGTCGCGGTAGTCCGTCACTGCGATGCCCGCCAGAAGCGCGTCCAGAGTGTCTGCAACTGATTGAGAAGTCACACCTGCGCGCCGGGCACGGGCCTGGTTCACATCAACGATAATTTTGACAAGACGGTTTTCCCAGTCATCCTTGATGTTCGTTGTTCCATTCACATTGCGCATGATGGATTTGAGCTTCCCGGAGATCCGGCTCAACTCATTCGGATCATCGCCGACAATCCGGTACTCCACCAATCCGACTTCATTCCCACCCAGTGACATCGGTTTCACGATGACCCGTGCCTCCGGCAAGGTTGCGGCAGCATGTTTTTCAATCCTGACCCGCATGGGCTGAATTTGCGAGGAGTCCTGGACATTCACAATCAGGAATGAGCGGTGCGGATCCGGATCGATGGGGTTCAAACCCAGATGAAAACGCGGCCCGCCGCTCGCTACATAAGCGACATTGTTTGTGATTTCAGGATTGGCTTTCTTGTCACTAAGGAACGCCGCCAGCTTCAGAGTCGCAGCCTTGCTGCCATAAGTGTTGGAGCCCACCGGCAGGTCCACATACACTTGCAGTTGCACGCGGTCGGAGGTCGGGAAAAAGATCTTCGGGACAAATTTCAAACCCCAGACAGCTACAAACAGAGAAGCAACGACCGCCACCAGGAACGGGTATCGCCAGCGCAGCACTCGATCCAGAAACGCCTTATACGCCCTGTAGAAGGCGGTGTTGTAAGCCGCGTCTTCATCTACAGGCTTTGGTGTTTTCAAACCCCAGACGCACAACAAAGGTGTAACCGTCATCGCCAATGCCCAGGATGCCAGAAGGGCAATCGCGATGACGAGCGACAACGAGCGCAAATATTCGCCAGCGCTGTTTTCCGCCAGCATCAGAGGCATAAACGCCAGAATGGTTGTCATGCTGGAGGAAAGCAGAGGCAACGCCATTGCTTTGCCCGTTTCTATCGCTGCCGATTTGCGTTCTTCGCCAATTGCCAGCCGCCTGCCGATTTCCTCGGCCATCACAATCCCATTGTCGACAAGCAGACCAAGCGAAATAATCAGGGCGGCGAGAGACATGCGTTCCAGCTCAATACCCACATACCGCATGATCAGTATTGTCAGCAGCATGGTGATCGGAACCATCGCACCAACGATCAACCCGGTTCGCCAGCCCAGAAACAGCATGACGACCAGCAGCACAATTCCAATGGTCTGATACAGATTGCCCGCGACACCATCGACGGCCTTGCGGATGTCATCCGGCTGAAACGTGATAAATCGCAGCTGATAGCCAATCGGCAAACCGTTCTTGAGCACCTGCACCCGGTCCTGCAATCCTTTTGCGAACTTTTTCGAATCGAATTTGTCGACCATTTGAACGCCGATAACGATGGCAGGTTTGCCATTGTAAAAGGCAGGGTTCTTTGGTGGATCAACGTAGTCTCGTCTGATCGTCGCAAAATCGCGCAGATAGATAACCTGACCCGGCCTGTCAGGGATCTCGACCGTGACCTGACCAATATCGTCCAGACTGTCAAAGTTGCCGGTGGGCTCGATTGCAAAACTTGAGATGCCTGCTTCAATCCGCCCACCAGGAGAAACGATGTTGGTCTTGTTGACTGTATCAATCAGCGCTTGCGGTGAGATTCCGAGTTGCGACAAGCGGACGTTATTGACTTCAACAAAGATCCGTTCCGGCTCCACACCAAACAATTCAACCTTGCTGATGCCGGACACTGAATAGAGTTTGTCGCGGACGTTCCTTGCAGATTCCCTCATCTCCGCCAGAGTAAAACCTTCAGCGGTGAGGGCAATCGTCGCCATGGCCACGTCGCCATAGTTGTCGTTCACAAACGGGCCGGAAGTGCCACTTGGAAGCGATGATTTCACGTCGTCCATTTTATTGCGAAGATCCTGCCAGACCGGCTCCAATTTCTTTATCCGGTCATGTAGTTCCACACGAACAGTTGTCTGACCCGATCTGGACGTGGTGGTAATACGCTTTACCTCCGGCATTTCCCGGACTTTTTCTTCAAGCGTCTTGGTGATCAGGTCTTCGATCCGGCGGGGAGACATGCCAGCGAACGAGGCCGTTACAAGCGCCGTCCGGATTGTGATTTCCGGATCCTCCCGTGACGGATGACTGAGAAAACTGAGCGGTCCGGCTGCGATAATCATCACAACCAGGATCAACACCAGCATGGAGTTGTTCAGAGCCCAGCGGGTAAACATGAGGCCTACTCCGCCTGCTTGGGTTCAAGCAGTTTGACTTTCATGCCGTCCACCAGGAACGAGACCCCTGCAACTGCAACGATATCACCCTCCTTGACGTCGCCAGCCACTTCCAGCTCATTGTTGTGGACATTCACCACCTGGACTTTCTTCTGCTTCACTGTGCTGGCGCTTTTGTCGAAAACGAAGATCGTGCCGCCAACCTTCGGTGTTGTCGCCAGCACGGCGGTAACCGGCAGCAAAAATGCGGTACCAGTGGCTTGCGTCTTGTATTTGAAGCCGATCTCTGCGGTAAGACCTGGTTGCAAATCTGTCACCGGATTATCGAGCACCACGGTAACCGGGAAAGAGTTGGTCGATCCCGCTCTTGTGCCTACCTCTGTGATCTTGCCGGGCTCAAGACGCCCTTGAAGGGTCGGGAAAGACACTTTTACGGGAGCGCCAACCGACAGCCGGCGGACGAGGCCTTCCGGCACACTTGCCTTTACCTTGAGGTCACCATCCGCGCTTATCTGTACTATCTTTTGACCCGTCGAAATTTCCGAGAACCGTTCCACATACTTTTCGGTGACGCTGCCCGCGAGTGGAGATGTCAATGTCGTCTGTCGCATGTCGCGCTCGGCAAGTTCTATTTCGGCTTTGGCCACGTCGACGGAGCTCTTTGCACTCTTGAAGCTGGAGAGCGCAGTGTCATAGGCCGTTTTAGTCGCAAACCCCTGCTTGTACAAAGTGGACTGTTGCTTGAACTTGGCTTCTGTGTCTTTGAGTTTGGCTTCGGCATCCGACACTTTACCCTGCGCGGTTCTGATCCGAAGCTGAAACGGCTCAGCATCCAGAACCGCTATGACGGCGCCTTTTTCCACACGCTCGCCAACCTCACTGTTCATCGTCGTGATCCGGCCACCCACCTGGAATGCGAGATCGGTGACAATCGAAGACTCCGTGAGACCGGCAATCCGGCGCACCTGGTCCCCCGCACGCTTCTTCACCACCATGGTCTTGATCGACCGGATTGGCTTTTCAACGACCTTTTTCTCCTCCTCGCACGCTGAAAGACCAACAAGCGAAAACCCGAGAAAAAGGGAAATAGGCAAAACCCTGGCAAGCGTCATGATTCGAACCACATCCCTTCAAGACTGACGAACGCACAACTTAAGGTGTTTGCACCGTTATTTCCATGGCAATTCCCTTAGCATATCACAATGACACTGTTGGGGCTGGACCTCGCCTAGCCGCTTATGTCATCACTCAGTCCAGATAAAGCCGACGGAGCAAAAGATGGCCGAATTGCAAGTTCACATGTTTTCCGCACTCGGGGACAATTACGGATTCCTTATTCACGATGCCGACACGGGTATGACGGCCAGCATAGACGCCCCTGAAGAAGCGCCAATCCTGCAGGCACTCGCAGACACGGGCTGGAATCTCACGCATATCCTGAACACCCACCATCATGCTGACCACACCCAGGCCAACGCGCCGTTGAAGGCTGCAACCGGTTGCATGATTGTGGGACCAAAGCCTGAAGCGGCCAAAATTCCTGCGATTGATCTGGCAGTCGGCGAAGGCGAAACATTTGACTTCAGTGGTCATATGGCCCGCGTTTTCGAAACGCCCGGGCACACACTCGGTCACATCGTGTATCATTTTGCCGATGACAATATCTGTTTTGCCGGCGACACGCTTTTCCCTCTGGGCTGCGGACGCGTATTTGAAGGCACTATGGAACAGATGTTTTCTTCAATGCAGAAAATGGCGGCACTGCCTCCTGAAACAGTCGTCTACTCTGCGCATGAGTACACACAAGCCAACGCCAGCTTCGCCGTTACCGCTGAACCCGAAAACCAGGCTCTGGCCGAGCGAGCCAAAGAGATTGACGTATTGCGGGCTGAGGGCAAAGCCACGGTTCCGACCACAATCGCAGTAGAACTGGAAACCAACCCGTTTATCCGTGCGGACAGCGCGGCGCGTTTTGCAGAAGTCAGGACAGCCAAGGATAATTTCTGATCACCGCCGAAGAGATCATGGAACATCCCGGCCTGCAACCGCATCCTGAGGGCGGGCATTACCGGGAAACCTAGCGTGCGCAGAGAAGGCAGAGAAGAATGGCAAGTGACCAGAGGGAACGTCAATCCATTTTCTGCTTGGAACCGGCGAAATCAGCCGGTGGCACCGTGTCGATGCAACAGAGATCTCTGGCTTTGGCCCGCAGGCGCCCCAATCGAATTGCCGCGGGAGTAAGTATTACCGGCGACCCCCTGCTGCTCTCCGCCGGCGATCCTGAGCCGGTTGGTAGGCGAGTTGCACATGATGCTCGCAATAGGGCTGCCCTGCTTTCGGTGTCGATCCGCAAAAGCAAAAATCTTCGGTTCCAGGGTCGCCAATTGGCCAACGACATGTCTTGTCGGATAGTTGAAGGATATTGCAGCGCTCCCCGGACGGCGGAAGGGAGACTTCACGAATTGGGGAAGGCTCGACCTCAATTATCGGCTCGGCATCCAGGTCCGTGTCGGCCTTCAGAGCAGCCGTCCCCGCAGAACAGAACTGGCTTATCTTTCCTGGATGGCTGGGTTCACGTATCCGCCTCGGTTTCGGCCTTGGCGCGCGCGAAGGGGTAGCGCGTCCCGATAATCCCAACCGGTGCACCTTACCAATCACCGCGTTTCGGGTGACACCACCCAGCCGGGCCGCAATCTGGCTGGCGCTGAGCCCTTCAGCCCAGAGTTTCTTCAAAACTTCTATACGTTCATCTGTCCAAGCCATAATGTTCCTCACATTTCACCCGTTGGCAAAATGCCCCGGATTGCGACTCCTTCCCCGATCCCCAGAGAGCCCTCATCCAGAGACGGAAAAAACCTGTTATTACTGAGAACGCTACATATTGTATGTTTCTGACTATGACAATACTATATGGGCCTCAAAAATCGCAACAAACCGTCCACAGCATTCTTGCGCTTTTCCCCAGCTTAGCGGGCTTGCAGTGCGTCGGCTGCAAGCTGCTCCACTGGTTAATTTAAGGTTAACAGGCCAGTGACTCCCCGGGCTATGTGGCGGTTTGACTCACTCATCGGGGCAGGCTCACTGGTATTGCCAGGTTGTCTTGTGACGGGTGAGGGGGTTCTGGCCTGGTGTGGTCCTGCGGTCGTTTCGAGGGTGTGGTCATTCCACAACCGGAATGCGTCGGAGCGGGCGTGGCGGCAGGACATTGAAGAGAGTCTGTAACGGCGGGGCTGGAAGAGGGTTGTTGATCCGGTCGTGCGCGGAAAGAAAGCCCTGCGCCTGCCGGGGTGACTTGAACCGCCCCATGATTTTCTCCCGTCGTCGCGTTGGACGGTGAGAGACCCCGGCTCTGTTGTTCAGGCCCTTGGGCGCCCGGTGGTTTGCCCCGGGCACAGGATTGCGAATTGGCTTCATGTCGCTGTGCAGCGTGTCGGTGACGACGACACGCGGGTCGCCGAACCGGGCCCGTCAGCTTGCGCAGGAACCGCTTTGCCGCCTTCGCATTCCGGTGCGCCTGCACCGGAATGTCGAGGACATCTCCTGCCGCCGATCAGGATGACCGCCTCGTCCGGATGCCATTTGTCGCGCGGCGGCGGGCGATCCCGCCTGATGCAGTCGGCAAGGGGCGGGCCAGATCGGTTGACCCGGTGTCGAACGCTTTCCCGACTGACAGGGACGCCGCGCCCGGCGAGCAGGTCCTCCGCATCGGCAGTGCCCGGGGCAAACCGGCGACAGGCCCGAACAGCACAGGCGACGATCTCGCGCGGGAAACGAAAGCCTTTCAGGCGCGGCATTGAAACGAGTCCCTTCATCCCGAAACCGCAAAAAAACTTGACAATACCAAATTATCTTGATCAGCTCACCTCGCAAGTGTGAACCGAGTAATATGGTTTCGAGCTCCGACATAAAGACGGGGACAGACAATGGCGCAGGAAATCCGGACCGCATTCCATGACGACAATGACGGAACCATCGACCATGGGACACCGCATGGCAGCAGGCTGACAGTCTCACCACTCAGCCAGGCCCTGATTAAGAGGAGGACATAGAACCATGACCCCACCCACCAGAGGCACCTATAGCGAGAGCCACTTTTACGACGGGCATGGCACCCTGCTCCGGGTCGAATTCGACTACGGCTATGACGGCACCATCGACCGGACAGAGGCCTACACGTATAATGCAGACGGCACCCTGAGCTGGACCGCCTTCGACGATAACGGGGACGGCACCATCGACCGGACAGAGGCCTACACGTATAATGCAGACGGCACCATCGACCGGACCGCCTTCGACGATAACGGGGACGGCACCATCGACCGGAGAGAGACCTACAGCTATGACGGGGACGGCACCCTGAGCCGGGCCTATGTTGACGATGGTGCGGACGGCACCATCGACGCGACCAAGGCCTATACGTATAATGCGGACGGCACCCGGATCCGGACCGATGTCGACGACGGCAATGACGGCACCATCGACCGGACCGAGGCCTACACGTACAATCCGGACGGCGCCCTGAGCCGGACCAGGTTCGACGACGACAATGACGGCACCATCGATCGGATCGAATTTGACGACGATGCTGACGGCACCATCGACCGGAGGGTCTACCTGAATGCGGACGGTCGCTGGGAGCGGATGGAACGGGACAGGGATGAGGACGGCACCATCGACCGGAGCGAGGCCTACACGTACAATGCGGACGGCACCGTGAGCCGGATCAACTTCGATGACGGCAATGACGGCACCATCGACCGGACCCTGGATTATGTCCATGACGTCAATGGCAACCGGATCGAGACCCGGATCGACAGGGACGGGGACGGCACCATCGACCGGAGCGAGGCCTACACGTATAATCCGGACGGTACCCTGAGCCGGACCAGGTTCGACGACGACAATGACGGCACCATCGATCGGATCGAATTTGACGACGATGCTGACGGCACCATCGACCGGAGGGTCTACCTGAATGCGGACGGTCGCTGGGAGCGGATGGAACGGGACAGGGATGAGGACGGCACCATCGACCGGAGCGAGGCCTACACGTACAATGCGGACGGCACCGTGAGCCGGATCAACTTCGATGACGGCAATGACGGCACCATCGACCGGACCCTGGATTATGTCCATGACGTCAATGGCAACCGGATCGAGACCCGGATCGACAGGGACGGGGACGGCACCATCGACCGGACCCTCCACTATGACGCCGATGGCAATGTGACCCGGCGGGCATGGGACAGGGATGACGATGGCACCATCGACCGGACCCAGGATTATGTCCATGACGTCAATGGCAACCTGATCGAGACCCGGACCGACAGGGACGGGGACGGCCATGCCGACTGGACCCTCCACTATGACGCCGATGGCAATGTGACCCGGCGGGCATGGGACAGGGATGACGATGGCACCATCGACTGGACCCAGGATCATGTCCATGACGTCAATGGCACCCTGATCGAGACCCGGACCGACAGGGACGGGGACGGCACCACCGACTGGACCCTCCACTATGACGCCGATGGCAATGTGACCCGGCGGGCATGGGACATGGATGGTGATGGCACCATCGACCAGGCTTCCCACTATGACGCCAACGGCAATGTGGCCCGGCGGGCATGGGACAGGGATGACGATGGCACCATCGACCGGACCCAGGATTATGTCCATGACGTCAATGGCACCCTGATCGAGACCCGGATCGACAGGGACGGGGACGGCCATGCCGACTGGACCCTCCACTATGACGCCGATGGCAATGTGACCCGGCGGGCATGGGACAGGGATGACGATGGCACCATCGACCGGACCCAGGATTATGTCCATGACGTCAATGGCAACCTGATCGAGACCCGGATCGACAGGGACGGGGACGGCCATGCCGACTGGACCCTCCACTATGACGCCGATGGCAATGTGACCCGGCGGGTATGGGACAGGGATGACGATGGCACCATCGACCGGACCCAGGATTATGTCCATGACGTCAATGGCAGCCTGATCCGGACCCGGATCGACAGGGACGGGGATGGCACCATCGACCGGATCCTCCACTATGACGCCGATGGCACGATCGACCGGAGCGAGGCCTACACGTACACGTATAATGCGGACGGCACCCTGAGCCGGACCGACGTCGACACCGACAATGACGGCACCATCGACCGGAGCGAGGCCTACACGTACACGTATAATGCGGACGGCACCCTGAGCCGGACCGACGTCGACACCGACAATGACGGCACCATCGACCGGACCCTCCACCATGACGCCGATGGCACGATCGACCGGAGCGAGGCCTACAGGTATAATCCGGACGGCACCCTGAGCCGGACCGAATTCGACGACGGCAATGACGGCACCATCGACCGGAGCGAGGCCTACAGGTATAATCCGGCCGGCACCCTGAGCCGGACCGAATTCGACACCGACAATGACGGCGCCATCGACCGGAGCGAGACCTACAGGTATAACCCGGACGGCACCCTGAGCCGGACCGACGTCGACACCGACAATGACGGCGCCATCGACCGGAGCGAGACCTACAGGTATAACCCGGACGGCACCGTGAGCCGGACCGACGTCGACACCGACAATGACGGCGCCATCGACCGGGCCCTCTACCATGACGCCGATGGCGCCATCGACCGGAGCGAGACCTACACGTATACGTACAATCCGGACGGCACCGTGAGCCGGACCCGGACCGACGTCGACACCGACAATGACGGAACCATCGACCGGAGGAACACCTACACGTATACGTACAATCCGGACGGCACCCTGAGCCGGACCGACGTCGACAACGGCAATAACGGAACCATCGACCGGACCCTCTCCCTCTACTATGACGCCGATGGCACGATCGACCGGACCGAGGAGACCTACACGTCTTATGCTTATTCGAGCGTCACCGGCACCAACCGCCTGCTCGAGACCCGGACCAACTTCGACGACGACAATGACGGAACCATCGACCGGATCGAGACCTACAGCTATAGACAGAACGGCACCGTGGCCCTGAGCTGGAGCCGGACCAACTTCGACGACGACAATGACGGAACCATCGACCGGAACGAGTACTCCAGCTATAGCGGGAGCGGCCACCTGCTCCAGATCGACTTCGACAACGGCAATGATGGCACCATCGACCGGACCGAGAAATACTTTTTTAGCGGCATCCTCTACCGGATCGAGACCTACAGCTATGACGGGGACGGCATCCGGATCCGGACCGACGTCGATCGGGGTGCGGACGGCGCCATCGACTGGAGAGAGACCTACAGCTATGACGGGGGCGGCAACCTGATCCGGACCTATATTGACCGGGGTGCGGACGGCACCACCGACCGGATCATTCACCGCCATTATGATGAGGCTGGCTACCGGATCCGGAACGATTATGACTCTGATTTCGACGGAAACATCGACCGGAGCTATTTTTGGGGCGAAAGATACATCGACTGGAGCTTTCAGCCCCTTCGGGCTGAGTATTATAGCTATGACGGGGACGGCAACCGGATCCGGACCGATTTCGATTTCGATTTCGACTACGGGGACGGGGGTTATGGTCGCACCATCGACGCGAGCGAGACCTACACGTATAATGAGGACGGCACCCTGAGCCGGACCGACGTCGACACCGACAATGACGGAACCATCGACCGAACCGAGGCCTACACGTATAGGTATAATGAGGACGGCATCCTGAGCCGGACCGACGTCGACACCGACAATGACGGTACCATCGACCGGAGCGAGGCCTACAGGTATAATCCGGACGGCATCCTGAGCCGGACCGACTTCGACACCGACAATGACGGTACCATCGACCGGAGCGAGGCCTACGAGTATAATGCGGACGGCACCCTGAGCCGGACCGACTTCGACACCGACGGGGACGGCGATCTGGACCTGGTTGAGTATGAAGGCCGCGGCCTTGCTTACAGCGGGGATTTCCCGAACCACGCCGGGCTTGAACTGGTCCGGCTGGGCGGGGCCGGCACTGAACTGACCATCCCGGACGCGTTTGTCTTTGCGGGCAATGGCGAGACGCCGGTCCGGATCGAGGGCCGTGGTGTGGACACGCTGCGCTTCGACAGGGACGACTTTACGCAAGGGGATAATATCTACATCGACAGAAATGACTACTTGAGATTCGCGGCTGACGATGGAACGTGGTCATTCCTCGTCGATGTGGATGTCACGCTGTTCGATATCTGACCGGCTTGATATCTTCCGGTCCTGCCGCGTCGACCGCCCGCCAGAGCCAGTGTTTGCTGCCGCCGATCAGGATGACCGCCTCGTCCGGATGCCATTTGTCGCGCGGCGGCGGGCGATCCCGCCTGATGCAGTCGGCAAGGGGCGGGCCAGATCGGTTGACCCGGTGTCGAACGCTTTCCCGACTGACAGGGACGCCGCGCCCGGCGAGCAGGTCTTCCGCATCGGCAGTGCCCGGGGCAAACCGATGACAGGCCCGAACAGCACAGGCGACGATCTCGCGCGGGAAACGAAAGCCTTGCAGGCGCGGCATTGAAACGAGTCTCTTCATCCCGAAACCGTAGCCACCCGAAACCGCAAAAACAGCCCGGCAATACCCGCCATTGGTATAGCATCCGATTGAAAGTTCGGCCTGGTTTCAGACCGCCTCCAGCAAAACCGACAGACCTTCCCTGTAGGTTGGGTAAGTCAATTCAACGCCAAGATCTTCCTTAATGCGCTGATTGCGGACACGCTTTGACTCTGCGTAGAAACTTCTGCCCATCGGTGACATTTGCGCATCTTCGAATGACACCTCCGGAGGGGCCGGCATGTTGAGCAGACCGGCGGCGTAGGCAACTACATCCTGAGGAGGGGCAGCTTCGTCATCGCACACGTTGTAGATTATTCCAGAATTGGGCTTGCGTATGCTGGCCAGGAGAATTTTTGCGATGTCGTCCACATGAATCCGGCTGAACACCTGTCCGGATTTTATGATCCGTCGCGATTTGCCGTTCTTTAGAGATACCAGCTGATTGCTTCCCGGTCCGTAGATGCCGGCGAGCCTGAAAGTGTGCAATGGCAGACCGGCTGATGTGTGAAGTTCGTTCCAGGCAGCTTCGGCCTCAACCCGGCGCCTGCCGCGTTCGGTTGACGGACGCAGTTCAGATGTTTCATCAACCCAGTCACCCTGTCGGTCGCCGTAAACCCCAACTGTTGAGAGATATGCCGCCCACTCCAGGTCCGAAGCACGATTCGTCAGGTCTTTGCTGTGTTGAGCGAGCACAGGGTCGCCGTGCTCGCCTGGTGGAATTGAAAACAGAAAGTGCGATACACCTTCTGTCAGCTTTTCAAAATCTGCAACAGGACTGGAACCATCGAAAAGGACGGCGTCGAAGCCTTCTGTTACCAGGCGGTCACAACCGACCTGAGTTCGCGACGTTCCTGACACCTGCCAGCCATCACGCAACAGCCGGCGGCCCAACCGGCGCGCGGAATATCCCAAACCAAAACAAAACAGGTGTGACATCAAACAGCTTCCCACTCGGCCCGAACCGCCGCTTCTTCTTCCTTTTGTTTGTGAGCCTCTCGAAGCTCGGTGAATTCACCGGACTCCAAAAGCTGCACTAACGCCCATATCGCCATTGCACGAACAAGAGGCGAGTCATCTCGAAGCAGAGAACGGACGCTGGGCACAAGTGAATTATCCTCTGAATTGCCGATAGCAATGAGGACGTTACGGATGAACCTGTTCCTGCCAATACGTTTGACAGGGCTTGCCCGAAACAGTTCACGAAATTCCATATCTTTCAATTTTACAAGATCTGAGAGTGGAGGTTCCTTGAGTTCTTCTCGAGCTGCAAGCTTTGCCTCTTGCCCCAGCTGGGCAAACTTGTTCCATGGACATACGGCAAGGCAATCATCACAGCCATAGATCCGGTTCCCCATTGGCTGGCGAAATTCCCGGGGTATGTGATCTTTGTGTTCAATCGTCAGATAGGAGATGCAACGCCGTGCATCGATCTGGTGTGGCGCCGGAAAGGCGTTGGTTGGGCAAACGTCAAGGCAGGCTGAACACGTGCCGCAATGATCAGACTCAGAACGATCCGGTTCAAGCTCCAGGTCTGTCAAAATGGTCCCCAGAAAAAACCAGGAGCCCAGGTTCTGCGAAACCAGATTGGTATGTTTGCCCTGCCAACCAAGGCCAGCCGCCTGAGCCAGGGGTTTTTCCATCAGCGGTGCCGTGTCGACGAATACTTTGACCTGACATTTCTGGCTCTCAGCCAGCCAGCGGGCAATCCGTTTCAGTTTCTTCTTGATGAGATCGTGATAGTCATGTCCAAGCGCGTAAACGGAGATCACCCCGTTTGTGCTCGCTCGCAGTCTCTCCAGAGGATCCAGCCCGGGCCCATAGTTGAGTGCGAGGATGATCGCAGATTTTGCTTCAGGCCACATGATATCGGGCGACTTTCTCCTGGCCTCCGTCTCTGCCATCCATGACATATCGCCATGGAACCCATTCTGTATGTATCGAGCCAGGTTGCCGGCTTCAGCGCCATCGAACCGTGCGGCACAAATGCCTGCTGTAGAGAAACCTTCCGCCCGCGCGCGCGCGATGATTGCATGTTTGAGATCAGACTGCATTGTCCGGCTATAGCATACCAATCGGAATTAGGTGGCCGCAGCTGGCGGGTTCGCTGGTTTCGGCCCGCTTTTTCGCCTTGGCGATAATCTCGCTTTGGCGTTTTCCTCTGGCAGCTTCATCCAGAGCTCCGGTGGTTTTGGTCATCAGCCCCGGTTCTGAGTCGTCCAGTTCACCCGCCGGCGACAACGCAATGTTACGATATTCGTGTTTCTTCGGATCGCGGCCCAGTCTTTTGACCTGGTAATAGAGCCAAAGCCAGATGCCGATAAGACCGACAGCGCCCCAAAGGCGTTCAAAGGCGTGTCGAGAATAGAATACAAACGGGCTTTCCAACGGCAAACTCGGGCGGCGGTCCTTACGGTATTTGAGCGGTATAATACCTCCTTCCAGCTTGTATTTCCGGAATGGTCCTCGTGAATACAACGTGTGCTGGGCGAGTCTGCTGACTGTATGAAGCTTTTGATTGCTGCCGACCCCATACATGCGCTGCAGAATCGTGACCATGTGATTGGCGGTATAGTAGGCCCGGTGGGCGCTATCGACTGCATCGTCCCATTCTTCATCAGACCTCACCGGGTGTTTGCATACCCGTTTTGTGAGGTCATATTTGTTCATGTCCGGATCCATCCATTCGCCGGCCTCTACCATATTCTTATGACCCTCGCTGCCCGGCAACGGCGTCAGATGGCTAAAGTAGATGGAATCAAACGGATTCTTTGGTGTCAAACGGGAGGCCCACAATGTAACCGCAAGTGATGTAAACAGGATGTTTCTTCCATTCCGGAAACATCTGGCGAAATTCGCCCGTCCGGTTTTGCCGTTTTTTAGTCGCTGCAAGATTGGCAGGATTGATGTTTTCCAACCCGACGAAAACTTCATTGACACCTGCCTTGACCGCCTTTTCGATAAAGCCCGATATCCGGTGACATAGCATGTCCACCTGAATTGCCAGACCGACCTTGATGCCTTCGTCTTCCCGCAGTCTGATCAGAGCGTCGAAAATGTCTTCCCAATTCCGGTTGCGGGCCAGGCTATCATCAGTAATGAAGAAATATTTGTGCCCCTGTTGCCAGTTTACCCGGACAATTTCCTCCAGATCACTGCTGGTGCGGTAACGACTCTTGCGCTCCTGGACGTTGATTATGCTGCAGAAGGAACACTGGAACGGGCCCCCACGGCCCATGTCAAACTGGCCCTGGAGTTGAACGACCGGTCGATAATATCTTTGGGCAAGCATGGTATTGGAACTCCCTGCATATCCGGCAAGTTAATCATATCGCCGTAAGACGGTTTCAGCTCACCCGCCCACGCATCTTTCAAAACGTCGTCCAGACGGCCTTCCCCGGTTTCCCCAAGATACAGGCTTATGCCCATGTCCTGCGCCTGTTTTATATCGTCTGGCATTTCCTTCAACATTGAGGCACATCCGGAAACATGAAAGCCGCTGACACAGACGGGTATGCCCGCCTTGAGGAAAGGCTGCGCAATATTGACTGACCGGGGGAACTGGTTACTCTGGACACCGACGAGGCAGCAGATCGCCTTTCCGCCATCTTTCGTTGCCATCGCGATCAGCTTGTCGGGCCGCATCCGGCAATTGGCTTCATCCTGTGCCGAGATCTTGAACTCGACGTCTTCACCCGGGATTTTTGCGATTCGCGCAGCCCAGTGTCGCCCCGTAAAGACAAGTCAACGAATTCGAAGGGACAGTCGAGCTCACCCAGACAATAGGATAACCTCTGCTGTCGTAATGAGAGGGTTTCAGCAGAAAGACATGAAATGCCTGCTTTGATGTGCCCATGACTCAGCCCTGCTCACTTTGCAATACTAAAACCCTGCGGTGTCTCGTATCACAAAATATTTGCGGTGCAAAAATTGACGCGTTCAAGACTTGAAATCCTCAGCCTTTAACAAACAAGACAATTCCAGCCCCGCTTGGTGCAGGGCATCTTCTGCCCCCTCCTGGCGATCGACAATCGTTATGACACGGTTGACTGTAACGCCATTTGCACGCACGGCCTCAATCGCTTTCATGACAGACCCACCCGTTGTGGTGACATCCTCGACCATGACGGCCGTTTTGCCGGTCAGGTTTGCGATCTCTTCCCCCTCGATCGTGGCCTGAGTGCCGTGTTCCTTTGCTTCTTTCCGGATCCAGATCAAGGGGATCGGATTACCGGTCTGATGGCTGCGCATTGAAATTGCATTGACTATTGGAACCGCGCCCATGGCGAGGCCACTAACCACGTCACACGCGCCATTGGCCAATTCCTCAAGCATCAAATCCGCGATGAGGTTGAGGGCTTCCGGCTGGGACATCGTCATTTTCATATTAAAATAGAAATTGCTGGACCGGCCTGACGCCAGCGTCTTCGTTTCCCCTTCAGAAAAGGACCGCTCGCGCACGATTTCCTTGAGCCGTGCCAGCTTTTCAGCATCCTCCATGGGAATGCCTCCATTATGTCTCCATTTGACGCCTTGTCCGGCAGATGATGTGCGGTGTCAACCGGGCGCACGCAGTTCTCCCGGAGAAGAGCCTGCAAAGGTGGTGCGGTACATAAGCCGTTCGTGCCCATTATAATCGTTCACTGCGTAGTGCTGGGTTGCCAGGTTACCCCAGATGGCAATCGTACCGGGTGACCAACGGAAGCGGCAGCTGAACCCGAGCCGGATTGCGTGGTTCTGAATTGCGGACAAAATGGGTCTGCTCTGCTCTTCTGTCATGCCGTCCGGGTGCATAACGCAGATGGGGTTGAGGAACAGCATAAATTCCCCTGTTTCCGGATGTTTCAAGACAGATGGATGACTTGTTTCTCTGTCTACTGCGGGATCGCCGCGCGCCATCTTTTTCATCAGGGGGCCGAATGCGCGAGTCAGGAACTTCTGTTGAGACAGGTCCAAGTGTTGATCTCTGAAAAACAAGATTTGGAACCTGGCCAAGAGAGACACAAGCTCGGTCGAGACCTCAATTGAAAGTTCGTCTCTCAAACTGAGGCCCCGGATTTCAGCGTCAATTGACCCGGTTAGCGGTTCTATCGATTGCTTCACGTTCCCGATCCAAACATTTCTGAATTTTCCCGTTTTCTCGGAGGTTTAGGACCTCCAGGCATATTTTCGCACGAGTGTGGTGCCGGAATGCAAAAAAATTCTGGTCCAAAATCAATTGTACAATCAGGCCTTGTAGCGGCACATGATGGAGCATACAAAACAACCAGAACGAACGTGAGTCAAAAACGCATCTGCATCCGGTCTGTCTTGGAGGGCATTATGAAAATTGGCGACTATCTCAAGACAGTTGGGCAAAAGGTCGTAAGCTGCAAGGTCGAAGATTCAGCGCAAACCGTAGCCAGAATTCTCACAGACGCTGGCATTGGGGCCATGCCGGTATTGTCAGCGAACGGCAAGATGATCGGTATGATATCCGAGCGAGACCTGACCAATCGCTTTGCCGAGCTGGGCGCCGGAGTGGTTGATCTCACGGTGGCCGACATGTTGACCAAGTCCGTAACTTTCATGGGACCGAACGCCACTTTGGAAGATGCATTCTACACAATGCGCGGCAGAAGTTTTCGGCATCTGCCGGTTCTGGAATCAGGAAAAGTCATCGGTGTTATCTCAATCAGGGATGTGCTCGAAGAGTTTGCCGTCGAGGTTGGCGTGGCTGATGAGGTTTCGGCGGACAATCCGGCTTAACTTGCTTTGGTCAACCCGGACCAGCTATTTGCTGCATCGTTGATATCGACTCTCCAACCATATTGATTTATGTAACTACCCCCTTGCATCTAAGCGCTATCCGCGCGACCATCCTCTCTCAAGCCCGCGTCAAAGACGAGTGAACGATCCGCCCGGCGTTGTGAGGGTGCCGGCGAGACCGCTCCGGCACGAACGCAATTTAGGGAAGGTAAATATCATGGGAGACACCAACCAAAGCACTGGATCAGGGCCCGCTTCCGGGCCAAGATCAATCGCAATCGTCGGACCGTATTTGAGCGGCAAGACAACTCTACTTGAAACCATATTGTTTCGCACTGGCGCGATCAACCGGCAGGGAAAGGTCTCAGATGGCAATACCGTTGGAGACGCTGCTCCGGAAGCCCGTGCCCACGGCATGAGCGTCGAACTAAACTGTGCCCACACTGATTTCTTGGGTGATACCTACACGTTTATCGATTGCCCCGGGTCGATCGAGTTTTCTCAAGATCAGCAAGCTGTCCTGGCTGCATGTGACGCAGCAATCGTGGTCTGCGAACCCGATGAGAAGAAGGTTCCAGCTTTGCAGCTCATTCTCAAAACCCTGGACGAATATGAAGTGCCGCGTTTCTTGTTTCTCAACAAGATTGACAAAGCGGAAGGCCGCATTCGCGATGTGCTGGATATGTTGCAACCTGCAAGCGCGCATCCCTTGGTGCTGCGCCAGGTTCCTATCTGGGAAAATGGCATTGCAACAGGTTTCATCGATCTCGCTTTGGAGCGGGGCTATCTTTATCGCGAGCACGCGGAAAGTGAAGTTGTTGATGTTCCTTCTTCGTTGAGTGATCGTAAAGACGAAGCTCGCTTTTCCATGCTCGAAAAGCTTGCCGACTATGATGACGAACTGATGGAAGCCTTGCTGGAGGATATGGATCCTCCGCGTGATCAGGTGTTTGGTGATTTGTCTCGTGAGCTTTCCGAAGGGCTTATTGTTCCGGTCCTATTGGGGTCTGCTGAAAACGGCAACGGCATTTTGCGGCTCTTGAAAGCACTGAGGCACGAAGCTCCGACCATCAACCGAACGGCGGAAAGACTGGGCGCCGGAGGTGATGAAATCACTGTTCAAATTTTGAAGACATTCCACACAAGTCATGGTGGAAAGTTGTCGATTGGGCGCGTGCTCTCCGGGGATCTGAGCGATGGGGCGACGCTTTATGATGGCGCCGGCAACTCAGCTCGTGTGTCGGGCATTTTCCAGGTCATGGGGCAGGAGCCCTCCAAGATTGGTTCGGCGACTGCCGGCGATACCATTGGTCTTGGCCGGCTGGACGAGGCGGCAACCGGGCAGACCTTGTCGTCGGAGAAAGGCGAAGCGACCCAGGTCGCTCCACTGAAGATCTCGCCGCCGGTCTATGGACTTGCAATCATGGCAGCTGACCGGAAAGACGAGGTCAAGTTGACCACCAGCCTGCAAAAGGTATTGGAAGAAGACCCTTCTCTGATCCTTGAGCACAATGCTGAAACCCACGAAATGGTCTTGTGGGGCCAGGGTGAAATGCATCTGCGCGTGGGACTGGAACGGCTCGAAGGAAAGTATGGCATTGCTGCCCAAACCCGGCCGAGAAAGGTAGCTTACAAAGAGACCATTCGAAGACCTGTGACTGAGCGTGGCCGCCACAAGAAACAATCCGGTGGGCATGGTCAATTCGGGGATGTTGTGATCGACGTAAAACCAATTCCCCGCAGCACCGGCTTCATGTTCGACGACACAATCACCGGAGGTGTTGTTCCCAAACAATATATCCCCGCAGTGAAAACCGGGATTGAGGAGTACCTCAAACAGGGACCCTTGGGCTTTCCGGTTGTTGATGTGTCCGTCACGCTGACCGATGGCTCATACCATGCGGTCGACAGTTCCGAGCAGGCCTTCAAGACGGCCGGGCGAATTGGCATGCAGGCTGCGATGCCCAATGCGGCACCCGTTCTGTTGGAGCCGATAGTTCGCATTCAAATCCATGTGCCATCGGATGCCACTTCGAAAATCAATCAGATTGTTTCGCAACGCCGCGGTCAATTGCTTGGTTATGATGGTCGCGAGGATTGGCCTGGATGGGATACGGTTCAGGCGCACATGCCCGAAGCTGAAGTGCAAAACCTCATTATTGAATTGAGATCGGCAACGGCTGGTGTCGGCACTTACACTTATGAGCACGATCACATGTCTGAGTTGACCGGCCGCGAAGCCGATCAAATTGTGGAAGCAGCAAAGGCAGCGGAAGCCGCCTAGCAAACAAACTACGGGTTCCAGGCGATTTCCATTGGGCGATCAATCGGCTACCTCCGACGAGTAACACTGAGACTCCCGGACCAGAAGCGGGGGCCTCGGTACTTTTGAGAAGAACATTCAGGACGGGACAAGAAGATGGCAGGCAAGCTGACACTTGACGAATTGAAGCAACTGGTCTCAAACGGGACGATCGACACGGTTGTGGCCGCCAAGGTCGATATGCAAGGACAGTCGATGGGCAAACGTTTCCAGGCCGAGTTCTTTGTTGAGAGTGCCTGATAGGAAACCCATTCCTGCAATTATTTGCAGGCCACTGATATCGAGATGGACATAAGTTGAAGGTTACGCTTCGACCAGCTGGGCAGCTGGTTACGGGGATTATACCATGAAGCCGGACCTTGATACCTTGCGCTTGGTGCCGTGGCTGGACGGGACGGCGTTGAGAACGAGAGGGAACTTGAAGATGCCTTTACCGGCGACGCGTACGGTGCGCGGCGCGCCCGCGGGATTCCTGAGACATTACGCGATGCTGCCCAGGCCATGAAAAAATCGGAAATGCTGCGCTCCGCCTTTGGAGACGAGGTCATTGATCACTACGTTCGCGCTGCTGAATGGGAGCAGGAAGAATGTGACCGCCGCGTCACGGACTGGGAAGCGAACCGCGGATTTGAAAGGGCCTGATCTCATGGGTGAAACGCTGAAATGCATCTCTCCGATTGATGGCTCGGTCTATGCTGAGCGACCTGTTGCCTCTGTAGAGGAGGCTCAATCGGTCGTACAAAAGCACGAGCAGCACAAAAGAGCTGGGCTGCGGTTTCCCTGAAAGAACGCGCCGCGACCGTGCGTGCGTTGCGAGGCTCGGTGAAATGTCGGCCGAGATGGTGCCGGAGTTTGCCTGGATGATGGGACGACCAGTGCGATATGGCGGCGAGTTCGGCGGGACAGATGAGCGGGCTTCCTACATGGCGGATATCGCTGAAGAGACCCTGAAACCAATTGTCATGGAGAACAGTGGCGCCTTTGAACGGTGAATTGTGCACGAACCCCATGGCGTCGTGTTTGTTATCGCTCCGTGGATTATCCCTACATGATGGCGATCAATTCCGTGGCACCTGGATTTATCGCAGGTAATGCGGTGGTTTTGAAACATGCCACACAAACCCTGCTCTTGGGGGAGCGCATGGTTCGGGCATTCGAAGAGGCAGGCTTACCGGAAAGCTTGTTTGCAAACCTCTTTCCGGATCATCAAACCACTGAGGAATTGATCGGTGGCGGCCATTTCGACTTCATCAATTTTACGGGTTCCGTTGGTGCTGGACGCAGGCTCGAACATGCCGCTGCCGGAAATTTTACCGGCATGGCACTGGCTGCCGGCGCCAAAGCTATGATTGATCCGGCCCTCTTCCCGGAAGATGACGGCGGAACTTATCTTGCGCCGCAGATTCTGACCAATGTCGGCCACACTATGCGGGTTATGCGGGACGAGAGCTTTGGATCTGTCGTGGGAATCATGAAAGTCGAAAGCGACGAAGAAGCTGTTTCTCTCATGAATGACAGCCCATTTGGTCTGACTGCGTCGCTTTGGACTGGAGATTCAGACCGGGCCGCGCGGCTAGGCGCGCAAATCGAAACGGGGACGGTTTTCATGAACCGCTGTGATTATCTTGACCCCGGTCTGTGCTGGACCGGTTGCAAGGACACAGGCCGCGGCGGCGCGTTATCCGTTATCGGATATCACAACCTGACACGGCCCAAGTCCTATCATCTGAAAAAGGGCGGTTGACCAGAGCGTGGGTTTTATTTGCCGATGCCGGTGAGGACGATTGCTCCGAGGCCGCTGACGGGTTGTAGGTTCACGGATCTTTGCCAGTCGCCAATCAGAATGTTGGCACCAAGACCAATGGCCGGCTGATGCACCAAAATACGTGCCGCTGAGCGCGCCATAATCGACGTCATGTGACGGTGCAAAGACCGCCCAGATCAGATTTCCGTCGCCGGTGAATCCGACATCTGCGCCGAGTTTGATGATTTTGTCGGCATAGTGTTCGTTGAGCCCACCGGCCAACAGCACATACCCGGCTACGCGACCCAGTTTCATCTATCCAGTTTCCTTAAGATTGTCGGCTTTGCTTGTGCGTGACCTTGAGCGCAGCCCTTTCACGAGTATTTAAACTGCAAGAACGGGGCAGTATTGGGGAGTGTATTGGGTGTTTTTGTGAGCGTATTGCATGATTGAGAGTCTCATGAGACGAATCTGGACGCCTGGTGTTTCGTTGATTGATGTCTTTGTTGAATGGTGTGCATTTTGAGTGTATTTGTATGTTGAGCTCAGGCCAAGGGACCGGGCGATGGGAGAAGGTAAAGACAAAACCGCAATCTGGAGCGACTCGTTCAGCGAGAAATTGGCAGCGAAGCCTGAGCTAAATCAAGATGTTGCAGAGAAAATAGCGGCTGTGCGGGCGTAGGTGCGTGAAAGCTTTGGCAATGTGGCTATGGCCATGATGATCTTGCCGCGCTACTGGAATCAGACCGTGGCAAGCACCTTCCCGACGGCGGAGGATTGGACCTCCGGCGATATCAACTGGCTCCTCGACATCATTGTCCCCGACCAGAAAACTACCGCCAACTTCCGCCAGGTCGTTAAGGGCGGTAACTTACGACTTCATCCGATTGTCTCAAAGCTTAGTCGATGCTGAGACGTTGGAAAAGATGAGGGCGGAGAAGATGGGCAGTAGCAACTAATTGAATTTTGTGCTTTTTGAATATGGCAAGCGAAGTACGATTGTAATCAGTAATGAAATAAAGCCTCAATCGCAAACAAGATTGGCGGCGACAAGCCGTAATACTGCTGCTCACTGGCTCAGGCTCTCCGAGGGGGGCAATCGATGTTCGGCATGCTTCAGCATGGAAAACAAGGGAGGTTTTCCATGGCAGCAGCTGTTCAACCGAGAGCGGACTTTCTGGGCGATGACCTGCCTCGCACAGCGCGCAAGAGCGAAGAGGCGGATCAGACGCGGCAGCTTCTTGCCTTGGCGGTGATCCTCGACGGTGGGTTTCGCCGCGAGGCCGCGCGCATCGGCGGCGTGGGCCTGCAGGTGATCCGGGACTGGGTGTTGCGCTTCAAGGCCGGCGGCGCGGTGGCCCTGGTGACCCGCAAGGCGCCCGCAAAGACGCCGATCCTGACAGACGAACACCGCACGGCGCTGGCAGCGACTGTTGAGGCGGGGCCAAAGCCCGATATGGACGGCATCGTGCGCTGGCGGCGGGTCGATCTGGCGCAGGGGGTGCAGGAGGAACCGGGCGTCCCGGTCAGTCGTCAGACGCCGGGACGGGACCTTCGCGCCCTGGGGTTCGCCATGGTGGGGGTCGCCAAGCTCTCGCAGCACGACGCACAGCACGACGAGGCCAGCGAGGCGTTCAACAAAACGTCTGCGACGTCGTCGACCACATCCGCAGCCAATGGGGCGGCAAGCCGATAGAGCTCCGGGTTCAGGACGACGCCCGGATGGGTCAGAAGAACAAACGCACGCGACGCCGGGCGCGGCGGGGGACGCGGCCCCGCGCGCCGCACGATCAGCGGACCGAAGGGGCCTGTCTCTTCGGCGCCCTCTGCCCTGCCAGGGCCAACGGCGACGGGCGGGTCATGCCCTGGTGCGACACTCACCCCATGGCTGAGCCTCTCAAGCTCATCGGTCAACAGGTCGATGCCGGGGCACACGCCCTCCTGATCCTTGATCGGGCGGGAGGGCAGAGCTCACCCAAATGGGCTGTCCCCGACAACATCACCCTCGTCCCACGGCCGCCAGGGGCACCAGAGGTGAACCCGGTCGAGAACGTCTGGCCGTTCATCCGGGACACCTGGCTTTCGACCCTCGTTTTCAAGACCTGCGACGACATCGCAGCTCACGGCTGCCAAGCCTGGAACACCCTCAGGCATCAACCAGGGCGCGAATGGGCCCATCGGGTGGGAGCAGTGAGCGATGGTATTACGCGAAATTTTACGGCAACGTCCCTTGCGGTAGACCGTACCGCGCGGCAATCCCGTATGATCTTCCTGCAGCGCCCTTTCCGGTAGACCGTTCCACTTGGACACGCGCGAGTCTTGCGAACGCACCGATGCCTTTGCGGATCTTACCTTTTGGGCATCGGCGCAAGGCGCTTGAGCCCGGGTTCGGTGTCTTTGGCCAATTTTGTTGAAAAACTCTTCTTGCTTGGTGTGCTGATCGCTGCTTCAATTCTTGTATTGCTGGAGGGGTTTGATGGCGATGTCAGGACCGAAGAAAGAAGCACAAGCTGCGCTGTTCCATGAGTTTTCGCTTGAGGATCCTGTACCGAAAGATCACCTTCTGCGCTCAATAGATCGGTTTGTTGATCTCAGCAGCCTCCGTGGGCATCTGGCGGATTTCTATAGTCATACTGGTCGTCCTTCACTTGATCCCGAGGTGCTGATCCGCCTGCTGCTGGTCGGGTATTGCCTGGGGGTCCGGTCAGAGCGGCGGCTTTGTGAAGAGGTGCATCCGAACTTGGCGTATCGTTGGTTCTGTCGTCTCGATCTGACAGACGCTGTGCCGGATCATTGCACTTTTTCCAGGAACCGTCATGGCAGGTTCCGCGACAGTGATTTGCTGCGGCCCCTCTTCGAGATGACCGTAGCGCGGTGCATTTCTGCCGGTCTGTCAAGCGGTCAGCGTTTTGCGGCGGATGGCGGTTTGATTGAAGCCGACGCCAACAAACAGAACTCCAGGCCCGGGGAAGAGTGGGATCGCAGCGCCATTGATCCAGGAGAGGCGCCCCGTGCGGTGAAGGCATATTTGGAAGTCCTGGATGATGCCGCCTTTGGGGCAGCAACGACTGTTGAGCCTGAGTTCACATCACATTCCGACCCGTCCAGTCAGTGGACAGCAGCCCGTAAAGGTCCTGCAATCTTTGCCTGTTCCACGAACTCTCTGATTGACACTGACCCCAGCGTGATCGTCGGTGTTGAGGCGAGCAGATCGATCCGACAAGCTGAGGTTGGCTGCGTGCGCTCAAGGTCAGACCGGGTCAAGGATAAATTTGATCTCCATCCTGAGCAGCTTATTGCGGACGGCCGCCTGTGGATCAGGTCCAAGGCTGGATTGGCTGGTGAGACGCGACATCAAACCCCACATCCCAGGGCTCGACCAGGCTAGTCGCAAGGATGGCACAGGGTCTTGTGCTGATTTCGAATGGGACGCTGAGAACAACCAATAGCTCTGTCCGGAAGGCGAAGCGCTAAAGCAGTTGCGCCGGAACTGTTCCGATCCGAACCGCGGTCCGACGGGCAAGGGCGTCGCGAAGTATCAGGCGCTGAAGCACACCTGTCAGGCCTGCCCATCAAAGATAAAAGGCTGCCCGAAAGCAGAGGCCCGCAAGATCACCCGTGAAGAACATGAAGAGGCCCGCCAAGTCGCCGCCAAGTCGCCCGCGAAATAGCCAAGACCCGCCAATACGACATCTCGATGAAACTCGGAAAGAAGGTCGAGAGGCTCTTTGCCCACCTCAAACGCCTCCTCGGCCTCGGCAGATTGCGATTACCCGGCCCCTGCGGCGCAAATGATGAATTCCTGCGCGCCGCAACCGCCCAAAACCTCCGCAAATCAGCAAAGAGCTTTCCTGCACCGCAGCAAACGCAAAAAGCCTGATCAGAAAGGCGCTCGCGCACTCATTCCAAAACCACTTTCCGCACCCGCAACACTGTGTTCTTCCACAGAAGCAGCTGAGAGCGGACTTTCTGGGCGATGACCTGCGGCGTACAGTGCGCAAGAGCGAAGAGGCGGATCAGACGCGGCAGCTTCTTGCCTTGGCGGTGAGCCTCGACGGTGGGTCTCGCCGCGAGGCCGCGCGCACCGGCGGCGGGGGCCTGCAGGTGATCCGGGACCGGGTGTTGCGCTTCAAGGCCGGCGGCGCGGAGGCCTTGGTGACCCGCAAGGCGCCCGCAAAGACGCCGATCCTGACAGACGAACACCGCACGGCGCTGGCAGCGACTGTTGAGGCGGGGCCAAAGCCCGATATGGACGGCATCGGGCGCTGGCGGCGGGTCGATCCGGCGCAGGGAGCGCAGGAGGAACCGGGCGTCCCGGTCAGTCGTCAGACGCCGGGACGGGACCTTCGCGCCATCGAGGTCGCCAAGCTCTCCGCCCGCCCGCAGCACGACGCACAGCACGACGAGACCATCGAGGCGTTCAACAAAACGTCTGCGACGTCGTCGACCACATCCGCAGCCAATGTGGCGGCACGCCGATAGAGCTCCGGGTTCAGGACGACGCCCGGATGGGTCAGAAGAACAAACGCACGCGGCGCCGGGCGCGGCGGGGGACGCGGCCCCGCGCGCCGCACGCTCAGCGGACCAAAGGGGCCTGTCTCTTCGGCGCCCTCTGCCCTGCCAGGGCCAAGGGCGGGTCAGGCCCTGGTGCGACACTCACCCCATGGCTGAACCTCTCATGCTCATCAGTCAACAGGTCGATGCCGGGGCACACGCCCTCCTGATCCCTGATCGGGCGGGAGGGCAGACCTCACCCAAATTGGTTGTCCCCGACAACATCACCCTCGTCCCACGGCCGCCAGGGTCACCAGAGGTGAACCCGGTCGAGAACGTCTGGCCGTTCATCCGGGACACCTGGCTTTCGACCCTCGTTTTCAAGACCTGCGACGACATCGCAGATCACTGCTGCCAAGCCTGGAACACCCTCATGCATCAACCATGGCGCGCCATCTCAATCGGAGGGCGCGAAGGGGACCATCGGGTGTGATCATTGAGCGATGGTATGACGGAGATCTTCGCTCGTCCTGGCAAGGCTGTGAAGGGGCAAAGCATCATAGTCATCACGAACGCCAGCAGTTGCAGACATCGGAAATCCTCCTTTGTCTGCATGGATCCAGAGAGCAGCCGGGTTGAAAAGGCCTGAGAGACAATCAATCACGCCATTGGTATTACCCTGGAGCCATTGCAATTCCCGCTTGATCTCCACGGGTTCCCGCTCATATGTCAGAGCGGAGACAGGCGAGATTCCATTGCCGATAAAACAACTCGGGAGGATGCCAGCGCGCGGGGCACCCGTTTTTCAAGCCGTCGCAATTTACCAATCAACTTTTGGCTACTGAGGGCGCGCCAGAAAGTTGTGCGCACGTCCTCGACTACCCGGTTGATCACTTTGCGTTTGAGCTCATTTGCGATTTGAACCTCTTCTGCAGTTTGCTTGGCGTGAATTAGGACAGGTCAAAGTCGAGAATATCCCAGCTCAAGGTAAGATCAGAGGTGGTTGCGTCCCGTTCCTGAGACGTAGAGGATTGGAGAGATTGGGCGCCAAGCGTGGTGCTCGTGAGGATTTCGCGGTTGCGGCCGCCACTATATTTGTTGCGGCCCGCGAAGCCTGAGCTGGCGACGAGCTTTGGCAGCAAGGAATGATGACTGAGATCCAACTGACGGATGCGTGGGGACTTTTCGAGAAGTTCGACCTTGTAGTCCAGGTTGTACTTAAGAGCACGGGCCAACGCCGAGACGAGCAACATTGAAAGCAGCGATGCTCGAAACTGTTTGCGGATCGAGTGGTGTCGACCGGATTACACAACAGGACAACAACAGCCCAAATAACAATATCGGTGTTGCTGTCTTGAGCATCAATCTCTTTCAGAGTTCCGTGGCAAGTTCATGCCTTATCAGGGGCGCTTCGGCGAAACTTTCGCCATCTTTCTCAACCAGATGCAGTTTCGCGATTTATGGTTAAGTTAGTGCTAATTGCACACGGTCGAGGCACGGACATAGATCCGCAAACTACTGTTTAATTTCAACTTTTTAGATGAGTTTCTCCGATGCCGTAGCAATGCTGACCGCGCGTGCAAATTTGTGCGCAGAGCGAAATGCATACTCAGATCTTGAGCGGCCTTGCGATCATTGACGATCGCACGAGACCATCAGCATCAGGGCGAATATGGATTTAAGATTTTTCTACGTTCTATGAGGCAATCACTTTGCTATCCACTCAGTTTTGACAAGGTCGTGAATGCGTTGAGCGATTCTTTGCTGGAGATGACTTCCACGACTACAGGACCATCGTTGTAGGCAAGCGCGGCTTGCACTTGGCTTTCTACTTCTCCATCGGTTTCGATTTTAAACGCTTTCGCGCCAAAACTTTCTGCCCATTTGCAGAAATCAGGATTGGTCAAATCGGTTCCGGACGTTCGTTTAGGGAAATGCTTTTCCTGATGCAGGCGGATTGTGCCGTAGATCGAATTGTTGGAAATCACGATTTTGGGTTTAGCGCCAATGTGCATGGCAGTGGCGATTTCTTGGCCAGTCATCAGCATGCCGCCATCGCCGACAACGACAATCGTCTCGCGATCGGGGTGAAGATAACTCGCAGCCGTGGCAGCCGGTACGCCAATTCCCATCGCGCCCGCAACGGCACCAATCATGGTGTTTTCCGGTGTCAATTTCCAATGGCGGTGAACCCAACTGGAGAAATTGCCTGCATCTGTCAGCACAATCGCGTCGGAGCCTGCATGCCGGGCAAAGGCGTCGACCACGCGGCCAAAATCCACCCCGTCATTCGTCTCTCGCGGCGTGAGCGCCATGAATTCATTGGTAAAAGTCTGGATCTCATCCAGCCACGCCTGACGGTCAACGGGTATATCCGCGGCTGCTGCTGCCAGTCCTTCGAGAAACGCAACCGCATCGCAGCAAGCAGCTACATCAGTGCGGAAGTTTTTGCCAATAACGGCCTCATCCTGATGTACATGTACGAGAGTCTGCTCAGGTTCAGGCGATTTAGGCAGGGTGTAGTTTTGCGTGCCTACATCCCCGAGTCGGGTTCCGACCGCCAAGATGAGGTCAGATTGCGCGAGTAAAGCCATATGATTGGCCGGTGATCCAAAACCAAGATGCCCCGCGTAGAGTGGCGAAATGTTGTCAAATATGTCCTGATGTTTCCAGACGGCTGCAACTGGGGTCTGGTGTTTTTCAGCTGTGTCCAAAAGAGCCCGAGTCCCTCCGGCTGCGCGCAAAGATCCTCCAGCCATGATCACAGGGCGGCTGGCTTTACTGATCAGTTCGGTCACTTCAGCAATCTGCGCCGGATCAGGTTTCGCAGGGATGAATTTTTGGAGAGACCGGGGCGCACCATCTGCTGCATCTTTAAGCATGTCTTCCGGGAGAGAGATGACCACGGGTCCGGGGGTGCCGTCCATTGCCCGTTCAAATGCTTCCGCCATCACAGGCACGACGTCCTGCACATTGTCGACTTCCCAGACGCCCTTGGCCACGGAGCCAAAGAACTTCTCGTAATCCATTTCCTGGAACGCGCCCTTGTGGCGTTCTTTCCGAGAGACTTGTCCGATCAGGCAAACAACCGGAGCTGCGTCCTGTTCTGCCACATGGAGAGCGATTGACCCATTGGTTGCGCCCGGCCCGCGGCTGACCATGAAGACGGCTGGCTTGCCCGTCAGCTTTGCTTCTGCCACAGCCATGAACCCTGCGCCGGATTCGTGCCGGCACGGGATAACCTTGATATTGCTGGTGTCTCTCAATGCGTCCAGAAGAGTCAGATAGCTCTCGCCGGGAACACACCAGGTGCGTTGGATACCATAAGCATCAAGAGCTTCAACGATGAGGTCGGCGGCACGTTTGGCCATTGGGATTGCTCCTGAAGTTATTGAGGTGAAAGAAAACTGACGACCTGCCTCTGGAAGGCTTCCTTCCGAGTTATCGGATAGAAGTGTCCGCCAGTGGGCATGAGATCCAACTGCGCCCCTGGAATCGAACGACCCAGCTCTACCGAGAGATGTTTCGGCGTGACCATATCATCCTCGGCGCAGGTGACGAGAGTTGGGATATAAATCTTGTGTAAGTCGGCCCGACGGTCAAAATTTCTGATCGCATCCATACGTGCGGCGAAACACTCAACATCGGGAACCGCCAGAGCCACGTCCTTTGGATCTGGCTCCTGGGTCAGCTGCGGATTTTCCCGCAACCAGTCCGGCGGGTAACCAATAATCGAGAGACTGCGCACATATTCATCTGCCCCCAGTTCAGTGATCATGCGCCGGCGTGAGCGGAACAATTCCTCGAAAAACGGATCGTGCCCCGGCCAGCTTGAGGCGAGCATGAGTCGTGAAATCCTGCCGGGATGATCGATAGCGAGGGCTTGGCCAATCGCCCCGCCAGTGGAATGACCGATAAAGACGGCGGTAGATATCTCCAGATGATCCAGTAGCACGACCACATCACCGGCCATTTGTTCGACCGAGTATTCCATGTGGGTCAGACTCGATTGTCCGCAGCCCCGATGGTCATGGAGGATGACATTGAAGTGTGGTGTGAACGCATCCAGATGCGGGTGCCAAAAGCCTGCGCGGCCGCCAAGACCGGTCACGATGAGCAGCGGCGGACCATCACCGTGGGTTTCGTAGTAGATTTTATCGCCGTCTGGCAGGGGGGCAAAGGGCATGGAAGAAAATCGTGGACTCTAAGATGGCAGGATTCTGGACTATCTATCGAACTGTTTTTTCTGGTTTTCAAGTCCGCGCTGTGGCTTTTTCTAAGGAGTGGAACCAGTCTAAAACCCTCAGGAGCCTCAATGGACATTCTCGAACGTTCGAAACAGCAGATCAAAGGTCAGGGCAAAAAGATTGCTCTGCCCGAAGGACACGATGCCCGGATTCAGGATGCTGCAAGACAACTCATCGCCGAGGATCTGGCAGTACCAATTTTGTCAGGCTGCAACGAGCAGATTGATGGTGCCGAAATCTGCGATCCCGCGAGTGACGAACGGCGCCGCGCATACGCAACAGCGCTGGCGGCCTCAAGCAGTAAACTGGATGAGGCCTCTGCTTTCGAGCTCCTTGGCGGTCCTCTTTATTTCGCCGGGATGATGGTCAAGGATGGATCAGCTGGTGCGTTGATTGCCGGGGCAGCCGCACCCACGGCAGATGTGTTGCGCGCCGGACTGCAGACGGTGGGGTTGGCGTTAGGCATTCGCCGCATGTCGAGTTATTTTCTCATGCAGGTGCCGGATTTTCTGGGTGACGGTCCGAAGAGTTTTATCTTCGCCGACTGTGCTGTCAATATTGATCCGGACTCGGATGATCTGGCGGATATTGCGATTGCCTCAGCTGCGAGCGCTGCAAAACTTTTGGACGAGGCACCGCGCATTGCGATGCTTTCCTTTTCGTCCAAGGGCAGTGCTTCGCACCCCCATGTGGACAAGGTGACTGCAGCGCTCGAGATCATCCGTGAACGCGCGCCCGAGTTAACAATTGACGGTGAGTTTCAGCTTGATACGGCCCTCGTGCCTAGAGTTGCGGCAACCAAAATCAAGGATCCGAGTGACGTGGCGGGCCAGGCAAATGTGCTGATTTTTCCGGATCTGAACTCCGGCAACATTGGGTATAAGCTGACCCAATATATAGCCGGTGCACAGGCGATCGGGCCACACCTCCAAGGCTTTGCAAAACCGGTCTGCGATCTCTCCCGGGGGGCAAGCGTAGACGAAATCGTTGCCGCTACGTCGATTACTTTGGCAAATTCCTGAAAAATGTGCTAAAATAGGGGCGCGACTGGGTTGAACTGGGCAAAAGGCAAACAAGGGAATCGTTTGTCACACTTGCCTCGGCAAGTGCTGATAGCTGGTTACAATCGCATGATTACAGAAGAAGGCAAACAGGCATTTTCGAGATTGGGTCTCCGGACTCAGGCCCGCACGCTAGATATGGTTAGCCAAGGCGTGCGGCAGGTCAAGATTGCTCACGAGCTTGGGATCAGCTCGGAAACCGTGAAACAGCACTTACAACGCGGACGCAATATTCTTGGCGTTGCAAACACGGTGGCGCTTGCTGCCGTCGTGGTGCAACAGGGCTGGATCAGGGTCGACAGCTTAGCCAATTAACTCGCGAACACAGGCGTCAAGGTAGTCCGCAAATTCGGGTACGTTACCCGGACTTGCAACACAATGGCCCCACGGCGAAGCAAAGGGCCGGCAGTCTGCGTTGGGCATGTAGCGCGCTTCAATCTCATTGTCTTCCGGCGGAAAATAAAGATCATCCGTACACGGAAGCAAAATGGCCTTGGCTTTGATCGCCCCTAGTGCCTTCCTGAAATCTCCGCCATAGAGAGAGTTGTCGCTGATATCTCCCATCTGCCAGGTCTTCAATTTTATCAACAGATTGTTCGCATCCCAGTTCTCGGCATGATCGGTTGCCCAATCTTCGAGCAGGTCTTCATAACGCTCAAAGCCGATGGTGTTGTGCAATTCTTCGCGATACCAGGTCTGTGAAAAGGCCCAACCGGCATATACTCGACCAAAGGCCCTCAAGCCCCGAACAGGTGGAGAGGTGTAGTCGCCGCCGTTCCAGTTTCCGTCTGCACAGAGCGCGGCTTTGACGCCTTCAAGAAACACCTTGTTGTGCGGTGAAGTCTTCGCAGACGCACAGAAGGGAAGGATAGCGCCAACCATATCCGGGTATTGCGCTGCCCATTGATAGGATTGGCATCCGGCCATTGACCAGCCGGCAACCAGAGCAATTTTATCAACACCCAATTCTTCAGTGAGGAGCCTGTGCTGGCAGGCGATATTGTCCCAGAGGGTCACATCAGGGAATTTCGAACCGCCATACGGCGCAGGTGTGTTGCTGGGTGACGAGGAAAGACCGTTCCCGAACAGATTTACAGAAACGATGAAGTGGCGCGCCGGATCAATTCCACGCCCCCGGCCGAAGAATCCCTCGTTTCGCATATGAGAGCCCGTGTAGAAGGTCGGCAGCACAACCACGTTGTCGCCCGACGGACTGAGCTCGCCATAAGTCTTGTAGACCAGTTTGGCGTCAGGCAACTCTCCACCCTTCTGGCAGCTCACTCTGCCGGGACTGAATGTTTCATAATCTGTGGCCATGATTTAGTCCCTCATCCGGACCGGTAACGATCCAAACGCCCATGCAGAATTTGGAGACGAGGAATGCTCCTAGCAGCACTTCCCGTCGTTTTGTTTTAGAAGTACCGAAGGTACTCCTCGATTTCCCATTCGGAGATGCTTACCGCATAACGTTCCCATTCATCGCGCTTGTAGGCGCAGAAGGAGTTGTGCATCTGATCTCCCAGAGTTGTCTTCATGAGGGCATCTGCCTCCAGAAGATCAGTTGCCTGCTCCAGGTTGCGCGGCAGGCGCTGGATGCCGGCTTCGTCGAACTCGGCCTCTGTCATCACATAGAGATCCTTGCCGAGGGGTGCGCCGGGGTCGATCTTTTCTGTCAAGCCCGTCCGAGTCGCTGCCGATGTGGCCGCGAGCGCGAGGTAGGCGTTCATGCACATGTCGGTTGCCCGGTTCTCGATGCAGTAGCGGTTCTGTGGAAGGCGCAGCATGGCCGAACGGTTGTTCGGGCCATAGGTCACATGGGTCGGGGCCCAGGTGTAAACGCCGCCTTCAAAGCCCGGCACCTTGGCGACCAGACCCTTGTAGGAGTTTACGGTTGAACAGGTGATCGCGGACAGTCCACCACCGTGACGCAGCAGGCCGCCCACGGCGTGGTAGACGCGGTCGTCCCAGCCGTCTTTGGAGTTGCCAAAAATATTCTCGCCGGTCTTGATGTCCTGCATTGAGAAGTTGATGTGGGCGCCGGACCGCCAGTCGCCGAGGGTCGGCTTGGGCATATAGGTGACGAACATGCCGCGCTTCTTGGCAACTTCCTTCAACAGGACACGCAGGAAGGTCAACCGGTCGGCCATCTCGACGAGATGCGTATAACCGAAATCCAATTCGAACTGTGAGTAGGCGCCTTCGGCGACCACGTCATGCAAATCCCAGTCGAGTTCACCGAGAATGTCGATCAGTTCGCCGAGGAAACCCATGCTGTCGACGGACGCTTCCACATCATAGCCCCAAGCCTGACGGCGGGGTTTCTTACCATTTGGCATAACAGGGTCGTTGTCGAAGGCTTTGACCGGTGCACCGTTCTCATCATACTTCATGACCATGAACTCAGGCTCGACCCCGGCCATGGGGTGGTAGCCGGCTTCTGCAGCAGTGGCGACTTCGCGCTTCAGGGCGAGACGGGGGCAGATGTTGTACGGCCCACCTTCCCAATAAAGATCGGCGAAGATCATGGCTTGCGTTCTGTCCCAGGGGCAGATGTACACTGCATCCAGATCGGGGATGGTGATTTGATCGGAGTCAGCCGGGCCAAGCTCCGGAACAAACGAAATAGAGTGCACCGCGAACTGCGGCCCCTTGCCCAGGCACAGCGCCTCGAAATCCCACATGGGGACCGGCTTGGTCTTGGGGACGCCCAGAAGATCGATCCAGCTGCACAGCAGGTATTTTACGCCCGCATCCTCCAGCCGCTTTTTGACTTCCGCCATCTGACCGCGATTGCGCTCAATAGCTTCATCCATGCTTTCATAGTAGATTTTGCTCATTGCCTTTCCTCCTGGCGTTTAGCTGCCTTTTTGTTCTCCCCAATCGCTCTTGAGCAAGAACTGATTCTTGTAATTCTTCAGACCGGTCATGGTTTCCACGGATGCGATGTCTGGGCTGCCGTGAATTTCGCTGTCGAGAAAATCGAGCAATCCGTCCCGGTCGTTGCTGACCACTTCCACAAGTAGATCATAACGGCCCGACACCCAAAGGATGTAGACCACATCAGGCATCCGGGCGAGGCGTTCGGCCACTTGCTGCGGCGTGTGGCCGGGGGCGATCTTCAGCCCCATCATGGCGTCGGTCTGGTACTCCACGGCCACAGGGTCGGCGATGGCGACGATGCGCAACATGCCGGTCTGTTTCATACCGTTGACCCGGTTGCGGATCGTGCCTTCCGACACTTTCAGCTCAGCAGCGATTTCCGCGAAGGGCATGCGGCCGTCTTGCTGCAGCATGGCGACTATGGAGCGGTTCAGGGTGTCATGTGGCGAAGCGATATCGGACAGGCGTGAAGGCCGCTCGGACAGCTTGCGGGAATCGATATTTGTGACCTCCCGCACCACTCTGCCTGGCCTTGCCATCATTTTTTGCCCTCACGCTACGAATATCGAAAAATAAGTAATTTTAACTACGTAATTCGCAGCATATTATGCTTGACTTGCGGATACGTCAATATTCTAATCGTCTTAGCTAAAGATTGAGGAGTTGGGCGAGATGGAAGCTGCTCAAAAATTCACCGGATATGTGCAATCGCAATCGCAATCGCCGGGATATGACGAAGAACTGGTCCATGTGGGACCCAGCACACCGTGCGGAGAAATGTTCCGCCGCTACTGGCAGCCGGTTGCGGTTGCTGACGATATTGGAGAGCTACCGAAAGGTATCCGTGTCCTTGGCGAGGATCTGGTCATCTTCAAAACGTCCAAGGGTGAATACGGGCTGGTGCATCGACAATGTCCGCACCGGCGCGCATCCTTGGAGTTCGGCAAGTGCGAAGATCGCGGTATCCGTTGTGCCTATCACGGCTGGCTGTTTGCCACCGATGGTGAAATCCTGGAGACGCCTGGTGAAGCACCGGACGCCCAGCCAGCCATTGATGTGCGGGCACGTACGCGCCTTGGGGCCTATCCATTGCACGAATATGGCGGCCTGATTTTCACTTACATGGGTCCGCCGGATGAAATGCCGCCGTTCCCAGAATATGACGCGACTTATGTGCCGGATCTGATAACGCGCAATTACCAGATCAACTATTCCTGCAACTGGCTTCAGGTGCTCGATGCGATCATGGATCCGATCCACACCTCGTTCCTGCACAGCTCCATCTCCGGCGCTCAGTTTTCAGAAGGCATGGTGGAGATTGGTGAGCTGGACATTTTTGAGCGCGGCATCCAGTTCCTGGGATCCAACACCCGGCGCGTTGATGACCACGTCTGGGTGCGGGTGAACGAAGTGGTTCTGCCGAACTTCACGCAAGCCGGTTCCGCCTTTCAGGCCGATGGCACGAAGTCTCACTACTTTGGCCGTTCCTCCTTCACCCGCTGGGTTGTGCCGATTGATGATGTGAGCTGTATGAGTCTCGCATGGGCGAATTTCGGTGAACGCGGCGATCCGCACGAGTACAACAATCAGGAAGGCTGTGAGCTGATCGAACAGGGCGAGCTTGTGGACCGGCCCTGGGAAGAGCGCCAGCGCAATCCTGCGGACGCAGAGGCCGTGGAGGGCATGGGGCCGATCAGCCAGCACAAGGCCGAAAATCTGATGCCAACCGACCGGGGTGTTGCGGTCTACCGCCGGAAGATCCGCCGACTCATCCGCGACCTCCAGGACGGTAAGGCCCCGCCGCAACCGCAGCAGGTCGAAGGCGCTCCAGTGCGTACATACGGACAGGATTCGGTCCTGAAACTGCCCGTGCGCAATTCAGAAGAGGATCGGAAATATTTGAAACGGGTCAGCAAGGCGGTGATGCAGATGCAATTCGATGCAGAGGCCATGGACTTGAATGATCGCGACGCACATATCATTGCCCGTCTGAAAGAGATGGAGGCAGAAGGCTTCGTATGAGCACTGCAAAAACAAAAATCCACATCAAGAACAATCGCTGGGCTGAAGGCTCCTTCCCCAACACGCCGGAAGGGGAAGAGGTCTTCACGATTACCCAGGAACGGTTCTATGCGGCGCTCAACGCTTTCCCTTCACTGAAGAATCGCATCATGACGGTGATCGATTGGGACGAAGATAATTTCGACAGCTTTATGGCGGATGCGGATGTGCTGCTCACCTGGGACTTGCCGATGGAGCGGCTTGGCAAGGTCTCACCACAATTGAAATGGATTCACTGCATCGGTGCCGGCGTTGAGCACATGCTGCCCATGACCTGGCTGCCGGACGGTGTGGCGCTGACAAACAACAAGGGCGTGCACGTGGACAAGGCCGGAGAATTCGGCCTTATGGCCGTGCTCATGCTGCACAACAATATGCCGGCCATCATGACGAACCAGAAAAAGCATGTGTTTGAATCGCTCTACTCCACACCGATTGCCGGGAAGATAATCGTGGTTGTGGGCACAGGCAGCCTGGGCGGTGCCGCAATCAAAAAGCTTGCCCCGCTTGGACCGCACATCATCGGCGTAAACCGACACGGCCAGATGGTTGAGGGATGTACGAAAGTTGTGAAGGTCGCGAAGCTGGAGTCTGTCCTACCCAAGGCGGACTATCTTTACCTCGCCGTCCCGGACACACCCGAGACCACAGGCCTGATGAACCGCGACCGACTCGACATGCTCAAACCGTCCTGCGGCATCGTCAATGTGGGCCGGGAACCGGTCATGGACTACGACGTGCTCCGCGAAAAATTGGAAGCCGGTACGCTTGCTGGAGCGGTGCTGGATGTGTTCTCGCCCGAGCCCATCGCAGAGAACTCCCCGCTGTGGGACACGCCAAACCTCGTGGTTACACCGCACATCTCAGCCGATGACGGCGACAGCTATGTGCCTTTGACACTCGGCTTGTTTTTCCGGAACCTAGAACGTTTTCTGGACGGTAAGGAATTGCTCAATCCGGTGCGGCCTGAGCTGGGATACTAGCGAACAAGAAGCTCCACATCTTCGCCGAAACCCTCCCAGATCACTTGTGAGATCAATTCAGTCGGAGAACTGACGATCAAAGAGGAGTTTTCGACTGAACATCCAAACTTCGGCCATCGAGATCAGATGATTTCGGCGCACAACAGATGGTGCAATTCATCCCGGGACCATGCGCCAGAGCGAGCCGGTCTCATTGTGCTGCAGAACGATGTAGACAAAGCCGTCATCCCCCATTGCAACATCGCGAATGCGCCCGAAATCGGTGATCAGCTTCTCCTGTTCAATAAGCTTCTTGTCTTCAATGCGCAGTCGATAAAGGGGGCTGGCCTTCAGATTTCCAATGATTAATACCAACGGGCCTCAGGTTTGCCCGTTCTGGGTCCGATCGCGAGATGCGCCTGATTTGATTGCCGTTGGTTCTTTCATGAGCCGGGTCCAGGCATCACATCCGGCGGCAAGACCGTCTGCCTGATCTTCAAGGAGGCGGTTGGAGAGCCCGTTCTCCCGAAGAGATTGCCAGACCTTCCCGACCTGATCGAGCTCCGGTGATCTGGCGGGCAGGAAGATCAGGGTCAGGGTCTCCGGCCCCTTCACCTCGCCGGATGTGTGCCCCGGCGCGCGGGCCATCAGGACGGCGGCCTGAGCGCCTTTTGCAACGGGCCGGCTGAATCTCCTTGAGAGGCAGGTTCCTTGTTCCAGTGTCCGCCCCCATGGCACTATGGCAGCATCAGGGCCGCGCCGGTCTCCCTGTCTGCGCAAACCGCGCCGGACAGGCAGGCCGATCTGTAACGCTGATTGGCCTGCCATCGCGGTCTCGTCCTCTTGCGCTCCCGGATGCGGGCCTCGTCCTGAACCCAGAGCTCGATCGGCTTGTCTGCCGGACCGTGGTTCAAAGGGGAGGCAAGGCTTTGGGGGACGTCTTTTTGAAAGCCTCCATGAGGCCCGGGTCTTGGCCCAGGTCTTAGAGTTTGATTCAAAACTATTTCAGGGTTTTCCTGCCCTTGCGAGATGTCTGGTGACGCGTCGGATGTGTGCGATGGTGATCCGGGCGGCCGCGCTTGCGATGGATTTTTCCCGGTCTTTTGACAGACGGCTGCATCGTCCGAGCCAGGCAAGGGTGCGTTCGACGACCCAACGGCGGGGGAGACCCTTGAAGCCCCCGGCTATGTGGGAGCGTTTGACGATCTCAACGGTCCAGCGCCCGATGGCTTTCAAGGCGTCGCGCAGCTTTGGCCCGGCCTGGCCGCCATCGGCAAAAATAGGGCGCAACATGGCAAACCGCACGGCCACGGCTTTCAGCACATCCGGCGCACCGTCCCGGTCCCGGAACCCGGCACTGTGCCCCACCCATCCGACCAGCAAGCCAAGCGTGTCGGTGACGACAGGGCGCTTGCGACCCTTGATCCGCTTGCCCACGTCATAGCCGGTAACCCCGCCCCTTTCCCTGGCTTTCACGCTCTGGCTGTCGAGGATACCGGCGGGCGGGCGGGCCTTGCGACCCTCGGCCAGACGCGCCATCCCGACAAGCGCGCGGGTCATCTCGTCCAGTCGTCCGTCAGTGCGCCAGCCCTGAAAATACCCCCGCACCGTCGAAACCGGTGGAAAGGCGTTCGGCAACAGCCGCCACTGGCAACCGGTTGTCGCAATGTAAAGGAGCGCATCGAACACAGGGCGCAAGGTCGGTCTTGCGCGGCCGGCCGGTGGACGTGTGCGACGGCCTCAAAGGTTCACTGATCGCCCCTTCCGCGGCGGGCAGGTCGCTTGCATACCTGCCGCCCGTTCGGGCATGTTGGCGGCGAGTGAGGTCGGTCCAGGCCATCGTGATCTCCATTCAGTTTCACAAGCGAACAGAACCACAACCGGCTGAATTCACTCAACCAGTTGCAAATCAGAACTCTAAAACAAAATCCCCTCAGCTAGACATGACCCAGCAGCTATTAACGCAGGAGAAAACACGAAGGACTTCTTGGGGTCACAGTTAATTAAGATCTAACGCCGCAACTTCGACGCCTTTTCGCGCCAGAGCAAAACCGGTCATGACGATTTGCTTTGTCTCCCTACCGCATTTGCGGGAGCGTTCTTTTGCCAACTCTCCCGCCTTGGCCTGAATAGCACAGACCTCTTTAACCCCATGCTGTGCCACGGCCTTTTTGTGAGCCTTGGCAAGTGATCTGCCAGAAGATCCTAGCATCCATGCCGTTCAGGTGCTGGCAAAGTCGTGCCAGGTAATAGGCTTCAGTTGCTTGCGTGAAATGGCTGGTTTGCTCAGCGTGTTCACGTTCTTCGCGTTGTCTCTCAGCAATTCGGCGCTTGTGGCCTTCAATTTCGGATTCAGCCCAGCCGACAAACTCTCTCATTTCATCGCTAAGGTTGTTCTCGTCCAAGCCGATGGGACGGGCATTCAGCAAACTGTGCGCAACAAACAAACTTTGGTCTGCGATGGGCAGCGCCGTGTCTCCGCAATCCAGATTGTCCAGTGTCATCTTGTTTGAAAGCTGGGTAACCTTGGTTCATTGCGGCCGTGACAGGCGTTGAGCCATGAGTGGCTCGAGCGCTTTGGTATGCCCCTTGAGCAACTTGCGTCGCCAGCTGTTGAAAAATTTGCATTGGCGATCAATTGCGCTGCCGGCGATGACGGTCGCAAAGCTTGTTACGAAGCAACCATTCTTTGCTGGAGCAGCCATGTCGGCGGACTGCTTATCGGTGGTAGCGGCAGACACCATCAATCCAAGGCTGGATAGTCAGCAGAAATATCGCGATACTCAGAACTTTCACGATGACCCTCCAATGCTTCACGACCAATTGAGCAGATCGGACTATGGAGACACTTCGTTAACCCCGTGCGAACATTGCCCGGAATTTAAAAAACATGGTTAACTAACAGTTAAAGATGGCGAAGCCGTGACAGGAGTGTGGCGTTGGACGTGAATATCAAAAAGACAGCGTTTGCGGAAATGTACGAGCGGGCCTGCAATCGAAAGGGCGGCGAAAAGGTTGTTAAATCACTCATTGCCCCTGCGCCCGAACCGGATGCACTGGCGAAGGCATCGGATGATCGCGTGTTGGCAGAAATGGCAAAGTGCGTTTTCAGGGCGGGCTTCAACTGGAAGGTTATTGAAGCCAAGTGGCCTGGTTTCGAAGACGCATTCCTTGGTTTCGAGCCTGGATGGTTACACTTTCAACCAGATGAATTCTGGGATGATCTCACGAGCAACAAGGCGATTGTCCGGCATGGTGCCAAGATCCGCTCTGTTCGGCTGAATGGCCTGACGACGATCAGGTCGGCCTCTGGGATTTTCTGGCGAAACGGGGCAACCGCCTGGGTGGAAATACCGGCCGCTATTTCCTGCGTTTCGTCGGCAAGGACGTGTTCCTGCCCAGCCGAGATGTGGTCCGTGCTGTGCGCATCGCCGGGCTTGATGTGCCTGAACAACCAACTTCGAAACGGGATCTGAGAGCAATTCAGAGCGTCTTCAATGCATGGCATGTAGAAACGGGTCGCTCATACCGGCAGCTATCCCGCATCGCGGCAATGTCCGCTGGTGATAATGTCGATCCTGAAAAGTTGGCCGGATATATTCGCGCTGGAGGTATCTCGGAGGACAGCGATTAGCCTGTGCTAGCTTTCGCTACCACGCACTTGCACGAGGTTCTTGCTGACAAAGGACAAAACGATTTCACCGTCCTGATTGCGCCCTTCGCTAAGTGAAATCACCATGCCCCAGCCTGGACGCGACTTCAGTTCCCGCTTGGTCGTAATTGTCTGGGAGTAAGTGATCTCGTCCCCCACATAGACCGGTTTGGACCACTTGATCTTTTCGATACCCGGTGAAACACCCAATACAGGCAATGGTTCACCCCGATCCTCGGTTTCCTTGCGCAGGGCCATATTGTGGTCAGCGTAGAAGCGCATCCAGGTTGACGCTGTCTGCCAGCCGCTTGCACATAGCGCACCAAAATGGCTGTCTTTGGCAGCTTCCTCGTCCATATGAAACGCTTGCGGGTCATAGCTGGCAGCAAATTTTTTGATGTGCTCAGCTTTGAATACCCGCGAACCAAAGTCGTAGTGGGCACCCACTTCGATGTCCTGATAGAACTTTGCCAGAACCGACATAATCAGCTCCCCTCAACCGATGCCCGTGTCTGTACGAGATTTGGCCCCACCGTCATGCTCTTGAGTTCACCTGTCTGGTCGAAGATTTCCCATTTGAACTGGATAATCCCCATTTCCGGGCGGCTCTTTGAAACGCGTTTCTCCAATGTGGTGCGCTTCAGGCTCAGAACATCACCTGGCCGGACAGGCGCCAGCCAATTGACTTCTTCAAGCCCAAATGACCCCATCGAAGCTGTCTTGTGCAGGATGCCGTCGTAAATCAAACGCATTTGCATGGAGAGTACGTGCCAGCCAGAGGCGATCAGTTCGCCCATCATGGTGTCCGCTGCCAGTTCTTCATCCACATGAAATGGCAATGGATCGTATTCGGTTGCGAACGCCTTAATCTCCTCAGCGGTCACTTCATAGCCGCCGAGTTCAATCGTTTCGCCAACAGGGAAATCCTCGAAATAGAGCAGGTCTGGATCAGCGCCAGTCATGCCGGATCACACATTGAACTTGAAGAGCAGAACGTCGCCATCCTTGACGACATATTCCTTGCCTTCATCGCGCGCCTTACCAACCTCTTTCGCCGCGTTTTCTCCCCCGAGGCCCACATAATCATTATAGGCGATAGTCTGAGCCCGGATGAAACCGCGCTCAAAATCCGTATGAATGACGCCAGCAGCCTTGGGTGCACGTATGCCTTCCTTGATGGTCCAGGCCCGCGTCTCATTTGGGCCGGCCGTGAAATAGGTGATCAGGCCAAGCAGGTTGTAGCCAGCCTGAATGAGGCGGTTCAGGCCAAGCTCCTCAAGCCCGAGATCGGCAAGATACTCGCTCTGGTCTTCTTCGTCCAGCTGTGAAAGTTCCGCTTCAATGGCTGCCGAAATGATCACGACACCCGCGCCGTCGGCTGCAGCTTTGGCAGCAAGGGCTTCAGTGTGCGCATTTCCTGTTGCGCTCTCACTTTCAGAAACATTGCAAACATAAAGAACAGGTTTGGTCGTCAGCAGGTTCAATGCGCGCCAGGCCGACTTTTCATCGTCCTCGATTTCTGCGAGACAGGCTGGCTTTCCGTTGCGCAAGAGATCCAAAGCCCGTTCGATCAGGACAAGGGTCTGTTTTGCCTCCTTGTCACCACTGCGGGCCTTTTTCTCCAAAGGCTTGGCGCGCTTTTCCAGGCTTTCCAGGTCAGCCAGCATTAGTTCGGTTTCGACCACATCCGCATCGCGAACCGGATCTATGGCCCCTTCGACGTGGGTGATATCGTCGTCCTCGAAGCAGCGCAGCACGTGTGCTATAGCATCCACTTCACGGATGTTGGCCAGGAACTGGTTGCCGAGGCCTTCCCCCTTTGATGCGCCCCTGACAAGACCTGCGATATCGACAAAAGTCAGGCGGGTGGCGATGGCCTCCTTGGACTTTGCAATGCCGCAAATGCTTTGCAAACGCTCGTCCGGCACCGGAACCTCACCCACGTTCGGCTCGATTGTGCAGAAAGGATAATTCGCTGCCTGTGCTGCAACGGTCCGTGTAAGGGCATTGAACAATGTCGATTTACCGACATTCGGCAGACCAACAATTCCGCACTTAAATCCCATTTCTTTTGTCTCTAACTGTTGAACAGCTTTTTCAATGCTGTGGCCATCGGGCCGGATTTTTCAGGCTCAGCTTTGGGCTGATCGGACGCCTTGGTGTCAGCTTTGACCTGCTTCTTCTTTTCCTGAAGCGGCTCAGGATTGATCGTCAAGTGGACCTTGTTCTGGAAGCTCGACGCATTGCCTTCCGCGAGCAAGGCTGCGTGGGCACCAACGCCTTCAAGCATCAGATCCAGCCAGTCAGCGTCCTCCTTGGAAAAATCCTTCAGCACATGGCTGAGCACTTTTCCCTTGTTGCCGGGATGGCCGATGCCCATTCGGACGCGGTGGAAGTCCTTGCTCAGTTGGGAAGCAATTGAGCGCAACCCGTTGTGACCGGCTACGCCGCCTCCGAGTTTGCACCGGAGCTTTCCGGCAGCCAGATCCAGTTCGTCGTGGAAAACGTACACGTCTTCCAGATCGAGCTTGTAGAAGTTCGCAGCTTCGCCCACCGAGCGTCCGGATTCGTTCATGTAGGTCTGCGGTTTCAGAAGCAGCACCTTTTCGGTGCCCAAACGGCCCTCGGAAATTTCTCCTCTAAAGCGTTTGCACCAAGGGGAAAATCCATGGCGGTGGGCAATTTCTTCCACCGCCATGAATCCGATATTGTGCCGGTTGCGCGCATATTTGCTGCCCGGATTTCCTAGGCCTGCAAAGATGATCATGCTGCGCTCCTGAGAGCTGGGAAGGCGGGAGGATTATTCCTCGCTGCCGCCTTCTTCTTCGCCTTCGGCAGCTTCAACACCCTCGAACTCTTCTTCTTCATCATCGGTTTCAATGATCTCAGATGCCGGAGCTGCGATGGTAGCGATGGTAAAGTCGCGGTCCGTAATTGTCGGTGTCACACCCTCAGGCAATTTGACGTCCGAAATGTGCAGACTGCTGCCCATTTCTGCTTCGGCCAGATCCAGATCGATTGCTTCTGGAATAGCGTCTGCAGGGCAGGACAACTCGACAGTGTAGCGCACAACGTTAAGAACGCCGCCGGCTTTCAGACCAGGACACTCTTCTTCGTTGAGGAAGTTCACCTGAACCTCCACCGCGATCCGCGCACCTTTGCCCAAACGCAGGAAGTCGATGTGCATGATGAAGTCACGCACCGGATCGAACTGGATGTCGCGGGGAATGGTGCGGAATTTATCACCGCCAACTTCCACATCAACCAATTGAGAAAGGAATGTACCTGTGTTCACCTGGGCAAGGACTTCCTTGTAGGTGAGAGATACTGCGATGGGATCTTGCTTGTCGCCGTAGATGACGGCGGGAATGCAGCCTGCTTTACGAACTGCCCGGGAGGCCCCCTTGCCTATCCGGTCGCGCGGTTCAGCCACCAACGTAACGTTGTCTGCCATTTTACCTGCTCCTTGGGTATAAAGAATAAATCCGGCGCCTCCTCCAGGGGGAACAACCCGCCAGACAGCGGGCTTATATAGAGAGTTATGCTGCTGCGCAACATTTTCCGGCCAATTAAGACGCTAAGATCGCGGCAAGGTTACTTTAATTTCATATGATCTTTGAGCCAAAGAGACTTGCGTGAACCCCCTGCTCTGTCCATGTAAGGGGCAGAAATTTTATTTGCTGAAAAATGAGCACAGGATACCGAACCCGCGATGTTTTTCTTTGAGATGATGAAACCTGTTTTGGCTACTGCCGAAGCTGCAAATTCTGATGAAAAGCTTGGCGACTTGCCGGAATGGAATCTGGATGACCTCTATCCCGCACCGGATAGCGCAGAATTTGCCCGCGATCTGGCAAAGGTGGAAAGCGACGCAAAAGCCTTTGCGGCCGAGTTCCACGGCAAACTGGCTGAACTCGCAGAAAATAACCCAGCGGCCCTGGCGGGAACGATCAAGCGGTTCGAGACAATGCAGGACATGCTCGGACGCCTCGGTGCCTTCGCCATGCTGCACTATGCCGGGAACAGCGCCAATGCAGAACGCGCCAAATTCTTTGGCGACACACGTGATGCGCTGACGCGGATCTCCACAGAGCTGTTGTTCTATGGGCTTGAGATAAACCGGATTGAGGATGATATCCTCAACGAAGCACTGAAAAACGATGAGCTGGCGCATTACAAACCCTGGCTTGAGGAATTGCGGCTGGAGCGCCCCTACCAGCTCGACGACAAGCTTGAGCAACTGTTCCACGAGAAATCGGTAACGGGTTCGGGCTCGTGGAATCGCTTGTTCGATGAAACCATGTCTTCATTGCGCTTTGATGTGGACGGTGAAGAACTGACGCTTGAGCCCGCATTGAACCTGATGGTTTCGCCTGACGGAGAAAAGCGCAAGAAAGGCGCCAAAGCGGTTGCCAAAACGCTGAAAGACAATATCCACATCTTTACACTCATCACCAACACGCTCGCCAAAGACAAAGAAATTTCCGATCGCTGGCGCGGTTTTGAAGATATTGCCGACAGCCGCCATCTGGCAAACCGGATGGAACGTGAAGTCGTTGATGCGCTGATCGACTCCGTCCAGAAGGCGCATCCGAAACTGTCGCATCGATACTATGCGCTCAAAGCCAAATGGCTTGGCGCCGAGACCATGCCTTATTGGGACCGTAATGCACCTTTGCCGGACTCAGACACGTCAGTGATCGAATGGCCGCGTGCACAAGAGATCGTACTCAACGCCTATGGTGGCTTTGCACCGGAGATAGCGGATATTGCACGAGATTTTTTCGACAAGAACTGGATCGATGCGCCGGTGCGCGAGGGCAAGATGTCTGGTGCCTTTTCCCACCCGACCGTGCCATCCGCTCACCCTTATGTAATGCTGAACTATCAAGGCAAAACGCGCGATGTGATGACCCTCGCCCATGAACTGGGTCATGGTGTGCATCAGGTCCTGGCTGCAGACCAGGGTCTGCTCATGGCCCAGACACCCCTGACCTTGGCGGAAACAGCCAGTGTGTTCGGGGAAATGCTGACCTTCCGCTCATTGCTGTCCGAAGTGACCGACAAGGACAGAAGGCGCGAGATGATTGCCTCGAAAGTCGAGGACATGCTCAACACCGTGGTGCGCCAGATTGCGTTCTACTCCTTCGAGCGCAAAGTTCACACGGAGCGGCGCAACGGAGAACTGACCGCCGAAAAGCTTGCCGAGATCTGGATGAGTGTTCAGGGGGACAGTCTTGGTCCAGCCATCACCTTTGATGAGGACTATGAGAGTTTCTGGGCTTATATCCCGCACTTTATCCATTCACCATTCTACGTTTATGCCTACGCGTTTGGCGATTGCCTGGTGAACTCACTTTATGCGGTTTACGAAAATGCAGATGACGAGTTTGCGGAGAAGTACTTCGATATGCTGCGCGCCGGCGGTTCCAAACATCATACCGAATTGCTTGCACCGTTCGGTCTAAATGCAGCGGACCCACAGTTCTGGAATGCGGGGCTTGGCATGATTGAACGCTTTATCGACGAGCTGGAAGAACTGGAAGAGGCATGAGCACGCAAAAAGATATGATCCGCAACTTCTATGAGAAGATGTGGAACGAACTGGACAAGTTGCTTGTGCCAGAACTGATGCTGGAGGATGTCACTTACCGGACACTGGTTGGTGACGTGGTCAGCGGGCGCGACGACTATGCCAGCTACATGGATAGAGTGTCCGGACCTTTTGCCAACTTCCAGGCTGAAATCCTTGACCTGATCGAAGAAGATGACCGGATCGCGGCAAAACTCCGTTTCACGGCCACACATGCAGGCGACTTCCTCGGATACGCGCCAACCAGCAAAGGGCTGATGTGGGAAGGCAGCACGCACTTTACATTTCGCGATGGCCGGATCTCGGACATCTGGGTGTTGGGTGACATCTTCACACTTGAACAAAAGCTCAAGGCAAACGCGTAACCAAACAACGCATGGACCAGCCGCCCTCTGATAAAAGTGACCCTGAACGCAACCGGCTCTCCGGACGGGTCAAGCGGTATGCGAAAGTCGGAACTGATGTGGGCGGGGTTGCAGCACGGCTAGCAGGACAACGCGTCTTTGGAGGCAAGGATCAAGCTGCAAATGCAAAAGCTCTCAAGGACGCCTTGGGCGGATTAAAGGGACCGCTCATGAAAGTGGCCCAGCTGATGGCCACTATCCCTGATGCCCTACCGCCAGAATATGCAGCTGAACTCAAGCAACTTCAGTCACAAGCACCAGCCATAGGCTGGCCCTTTGTCCGCCGCAGGATGGCTGCGGAGCTGGGGGCGGACTGGCAGAAAAAGTTTTCAAGTTTCGAGCGGCAGGCTGCTGCAGCGGCGTCGCTCGGTCAGGTACATCGCGCAACCGCACTTGATGGCCAGCCTTTGGCTTGCAAGTTGCAATATCCGGACATGCAGTCAGCTGTAGAGGCTGACCTTAGCCAATTGAAAGTTCTTTTCGGCATTCACCGGCGCATGGACTCTGCCGTAGATACTAGCGAGATGGCAGAAGAAATCGGTGCCCGCCTGCGTGAAGAGCTGGACTATGATCGTGAAGCCCGGCACGCAAAGCTCTATGCTGATATGCTGTCTGATCAGGACACGATCTACATTCCGCAGATTCAGGACAACCTGTCCACCCAGAGATTGCTGACAATGAACTGGCTGGACGGCAAGCCATTGCTTGAGTTCAAGGACAGTCCACTCGACGACCGCAATTTGCTGGCAACCCATATGTTCAACGCATGGTGGTTGCCCTTTTGCCGGCATGGTGTGATCCATGGCGATCCCCATCTCGGCAACTATTCTGCTGCCCTCAATGAAAGTGGCGGCCCGGTCGGTCTGAACCTTCTGGACTACGGTTGTATTCGGATATTTCCGACCCGCTTTGTGCAAGGGGTTGTTGATCTCTATCACGGCCTAAGGGAGGACGACGATGAGCGTGTGGTCCATGCTTACGAAACCTGGGGCTTTAAGGGATTAACAAAAGAACTGGTTGAGATCCTGAATATCTGGGCCCGGTTCATTTATGGTCCGCTGATGGAAGACCGGATCCGCAAGTTGGCTGACGGAGTTCCCGCAGCAGAGTACGGGCGCAAGCAAGCGTTCACGCTACATAAGGCTTTGAAAGAAAAGGGGCCCATAACGATCCCAAGAGAGTTCGTTTTCATGGATCGCGCCGCAATCGGACTTGGTGCCGTGTTCATCCACTTGAGGTCGGAATTGAACTACTATCGCCTGTTCAACGAGGCGATTGAAAGCTTCAATCTTGAAGACGTTGGCGGTCGGCAATTGGCCGCTCTTAAGAACGTTGGTTTGTCGAGGGCTGGACAATAGTCGCCTGGACCACATTTCTGCTCGTCATCCTCGGATCCACGTGGGGACTGCATTTTTCCATCATCAAAATCGCTTCTGAATCTGGTCTTGGGGCCGAAGGTATCGCCGCCTTTACAACAGGCGGGGTATTGCTTTGCCTTGCGGCAATTTCCGCGGCCAGGCGAAAATGGCCAAAACTGTCCAAAGGCGGCATGTATTTCTTTTTCGTTTGTGCCCTGCTTGGTTGGGTGCTGCCATTGCTGATTGAGTTGACCGTTGCCAAACATTTGTCAGCCGGTCTTCTAACCCTCATCGTCTCCACCGCAACGCTCTGGACCGTCTGCATTGCCTTCTTGGGAAAGTTCGCCAGGATCGAACCGAGGCACATCGTCGGCATATTGCTGGGGCTGGCAGCAGCGGTGCTGCTTCTGGCACCGGGCCTGACGGGTATCTCCTCAGCTCCTGTCATTTGGGTGCTCGCAGCATTCTCCGTGCCTTGGTGTTACGCGGCTTACCACAACTTCGTCGCCGCCAAATGGCCTGACGATCACAACAGCTGGCAAGTTGCAACAGGCGAGGCTCTGGCCGGCACAGTGATGTTGTTGCCGTTGTTCGTGCTTTCGAGGGAGAATATTGCCAATTATCTACATTGGGACGAGGGTACCTGGACGATCCCTTTCATGGTGCTCTTCGGTTTGGTGGAGATCTATCTCTACTTTGAGATTGTCAGGCTCGCAGGCCCCGTAACTGTCTCGCAGGCAAATTACGTGGCAGTTGTCGCCGGCGTCATCTGGGGCATGGTCATTTTCGGAGAACCGTTTATGCCCGTCCTCTGGCTTGCAGGTCTTTTGCTGGTGACCTCGCTCTATCTCACTCGGGAAAAGAAGAAGGGTCATGCCTAGCTGAGGGCATTTTGTCTGAGGTCAGTTAGCCGTAATTTGTATCTGTTGGAATGTCTGTTGTTGTCTCTCCATTCAGTTTCTTTCAACGGCAGATGAACGGTGTGTTCTGGCACACCTTTGACCTTTGACAAACGCCCCTTTACCACCCCCCAAAAGCCTTCCAGGCCCTTGATATGGACACCGCCTCTGGCGAATTCGTCTTTGGAATGATCGACCCTGTAATGCCCATAGCCGGGATCAACAAGGCCATTGTCCTCTCGCCAGCCATCGCAGGTGAGGACCCAAGCCGGATCGACCTTCCCTCGAATAATACCAATGGCTTGATTGATTGTCTCTCAGGCCTTTTCAACCCGGCTGCTCTCTGGATCCATGCAGACAAAGGAGGATTTCCGATGTCTGCAGCTGTTGGCGGTCGTGATGACTATGATGCTTTGCCCCTTCGCGGCCTTTCCAGGGCGAGCGAAGATCTCCGTCAGGTCCGGCGTTTGCTTTCGCTTGCTTGTGTTTATGACGGGATGAGCCGGGCGGATGCGGCGAAGGGGGATGGGAGGGACCGGCAGAGAGAGCCTGAGGGACCGGGGGCTCCGGTCCCCCGCCGCCATGACATCAGAATTTATACATTACGCCGACCCGGGCTGCCGTTTCGTCGTATTCTATTTTGACCGCGCCATACTTTCGGGAATTATATATGGTATATTCGGCCTGAGTGAACGTGACCACGTTCTCAGTGATTTCGAAATCTGCCCCCAAGGCGAATTTGCCGCCGATGTGAACCTTGGTCTCCGAGTCTGACAAAATACCTGGCCAGTATATCACGCGCTCTTTTGCTTTTACCTGCATAATCGACACACCGGCGGCGACGTACGGCGCGAACGAGCCGAACCTGTGACCTAGGCGACCCAATATGTCGGCGCTCCATTTCTTATTGAACGCCAAGGCCAGCTCACCCCCGTCGAACCTGAACCGTTCCTTTATTTCGCCGGTTTCGGCCCTGAATTCTGTGTGGAGACCCAGGAAACTGTCAGATCCTATCGGCACGTCAATCCTGGCAGCGACCCCCCCCCCGAATACAGGATGTCGTCAAGCTGGATTACGCTGAATTCGGCGTTCAGTTCCGCCACGCCTCCGGTTACTCCAAGGCTGTATCTGGGTTCCGCCATTGCCGCGGATACCCCCATACAAAACATGACCACCCCGCCCAACAAGGCCTGTGCAGGCTTCAAGTGCATTTTTTTCTCTCCATTGTTTACCGTCCCGGCGGGTGCCGGGCCATTGCAAACATTCAATAGAAGATGAAGTCCCTACCTATTCACCAGAGCATCAGGAGCGACCCAATGCCGGATCAGGCTTATTCAGCAGGTGACCCGACTGAGCGGGCTATCAAATGTTTGCGAGGGGACAGTTGCGCATCCGGCAACTGATTGTCAAGCGGCTGCGACGAATTCTGGTACTATCGTATATAATTCCCGCGGATCTCAAACCCGGAATCCTCAATGGCGCAGGCCATGCGGTGGCAGGTCCTGGTTCCGGAAAAGGCAACCAGGTGCCCTCCCGATTTCAGCACCCGGAATCGCCGGAGCGGCTGTCTACGCCTGTTCGACACAGCTGATGAGTTGTTCGATGCGTGCGAAGAATATTTTGAATGGCTCGCCCTGAATCCCTACAGAGACGTTAAAGTTGAGCTCAACGGGAGGAAAAAAACAGCTGATCACCGAGCAACGCCGGGCTCCAACAATCAAAGGATTGTGCCAATTTCTTGGGATCAGTCGTAGCAGTTGGCGGAAATGGGACGGGACCGCGATGGCCGGCCGATCAGCGTTACAAATCGGTCTCCCTGTCTCCGGCGCGGTGTGCGCAGACAGGGAGACCGGCGCGGCTCTGATGCTGCCAGGGTGCCATGGTGTCATGGGGGCCGGACACTGAAACAAGGAACCTGCCTCTCAAGGAGATCAGCCGGACCGTTGCAAAAGGCACTCAGGCGGCCGTCCTGATGGACCGCGCGCCGGGGCACACATCCGGCGAGGTGAAGGGGCTGAAGACCCTGATCTTCCTGCCCGCCAGATCACCGGAGCTCAATCGGGTCGGGAAGGTCTGGCAATCTCTTCGGGAGAACGGGCTCTCCAACCGCCTCCTTGAAGATCAGGCAGACCGTCTTGCCGCCGGATGTGATGCCTGGACCCGGCTCATGAAAGAACCAACGGCAATCAAATCAGGCGCATCTCGCGATTGGACCCAAAACAGGCAAACCTGAGGCCCGTTAGTATACTGCCTTGTAGAGTGGCTTTTTTGCCGTCTGGAACGACTTCCGCGTAAACCTGACCCTCACGCTCGAAGAGGCCGGAGACGGTTGTCTTGCCGACTGCGCCCCTTCCTCGCTTTCCTTTCCTCCGCCTGGCTCCAGACAAGCTTTCATCCCCTTCAACAACACCGAACATCGGGCGCTGCGCCTGGCAAGCTGTATGGAGGCGCTTGCGCAATGCCCGATAGACCCTGTTGACAGTATTGCGATCAAGGCCGCTGGGTTCGGCTGTCTGTAGAGCGGTCAGGCTGTCGGCGAAGTCGCGAACACGCGCACGGATTTTCTTCTCTGAAATGCGGGACCCTTTGCACTATCGATTGCTCATTGCATACCATAGCTTTATGAGAAAAAATCCCCTCAACTAGGCATGACCCTAGAAGAATTCTGTAACCTAATGCCGCATCCGTGTTGAATTTGCGGCTTCGTGCTTGCCACCACGCTGCCTCACCTTTAATTCTCATCTGAGATTTTTAAGAGGGGTTCGGCCATGGTTGACAATGTCTCCGAAGTACAAAACTACGACGATCACAAAGAGACCTACGACAACTTCATTTCCGGCTGCATCGCGACGGTTCTGGTGTGTTTCTTCATCCTTACCTGCCTCGTGATTTGCGGGCTGGCGCACACGCACTGGATCACTAACCTCATCGTCGGTATGGGTGGGATGTTCTTTGGAATGGGCGTGATCGCGGTCGAAGCAAAGGCGGGATCGAACTACCTGACATCGCTCATTTTGTGGATTGTATTCTCGATTATTGCAGTATTCATGATCACCTGATCGAACGCATCTGCGTTCTGACTGGACGGCGGGTGTGATTACTTTAGAATCGCGCTCGCCATGATGAAAACCCTCTATACCGTTAGTATTGTTTACCTCGGCTTCCTGCTGACGCTGTACGCGTTCCAGCGCAAGCTGCAATACCACCCCCATGCAGAGCGTGTAGCCCCGTCCGAGTATGGCCTAAAAGAGGTTGAGGAGGTTGCGTTCGATACGGAAGACGGGGAACGGATCCGTGCCTGGTTTGCCAAGGCACAAGGCGATCGCCCGACATTCCTGTATTTTCACGGAAACGCTGAAGCTATCCAGCATCGCTGGGAACGGGTAAAGCTGTTTACCGAAAATGGATACGGCATTCTCATTATCAGCTACCGCGGCTTTGCTGGAAGCACCGGGACGCCAACAGAAACAGGTCTTCATCTGGATGCAAAGGGCGCGCTGCGTTTCCTGGAAGTAAAAGGGCTTCAGCCGAAGGATATTATCTACTTTGGTGAATCACTTGGATCCGGCGTTACCGTACCGCTTGCCGTAAAACATCCCCCCGCTGCCCTTGTATTGGATTCACCTTTCACCTCCGCTGCCGACGTGGGGCAACATGCCTACTGGTACTTTCCGACCAAGTATTTGATGAAAGACAAATTCGACAGCTTGACCGTCGCCGCCAAGATCGTTTCGCCAACATTCATTTTCCATGGGGATGATGATGCTGTCGTACCCTTCGAGTTTGGCCAGGAGTTGTTTGCAGCAATCAAGGCACCAAAACAGTTTCTCCGTTTACCAGGGCTGGGCCACGTGTCACCTCTTACACCAGAGAGTTGGGGTGCAATGAATAACTTCCTTGAGGACAATATTACAAAATAATATCAAACCCTGCTCTCTAAATCCATTTTGTCTATATTTTATTGTGATCCTGAAAAATTGAGGTATAATTTTTTGTATTAGATGCGGAATATTGGGCTAGGGGAGTTGGGATCATGTCGCAAAGAACAAGCGTATCCGCATTTATTGCCATGAGTTGCAATATTTGCTCTTTTTTCAACATTCAGCTTGAAGGCTGACGGCGTCAGTGAAATCAAGTGCGCAGATGGATACTTGGCAGTTTCTGCATGGTTCAGCGCAAAAGCTAATACCAATGGCTTGATTGATTGTCTCTCAGGCCTTTTCAACCCGGCTGCTCTCTGGATCCATGCAGACAAAGGAGGATTTCCGATGTCTGCAACTGTTGGCGGTCGTGATGACTATGATGCTTCACCCCTTCACAGCCTTTCCAGGACGAGCGAAGATCTCCGTCAGGCCCGGCGTTTGCTTTCGCTTGCTTGTGTTTATGACGGGATGAGTCGGGCGGATGCGGCGAAGGGGGTGGGATGGGCCGGCAGAGCCTGAGGACCGGGTGCCCCGGTTCAACGAAGCCGGGCCCGAAGGGTTGTTCGACCGCCGGGTCCCGCGGCCCTGATGGCTGAACTTGCTGAGATCATCGAACCCAGGCCTCATGGAGGTTTTCAAAAAAACGTCCCCCAAAGCCTTGCCTCCCCTTTGAACCACGGTCCGGCAGACAGGCCGATCGAGGTCTGGGTTCAGGACGAGGCCCGCATCGGCCAGAAGACCGGCCGCGTCCGCATCCGGGCGCGCAAGGGGACGAGACCGCGATGACCGGCCGATCAGCGTTACAAATCGGCCTGCCTGTTCGGCGCGGGTTGCGCAGACAGGGAGACCGGCGCGGCCCTGATGCTGCCATGGTGGCAGGGTGCTATGGGGGCGGACACCGAAACAAGGAACCTGTGCCTCTCAAGGAGATCAGCCGGACCGTTGCAAAAGGCGCTCAGGCGGCCGTCCTGATGGCCCGCGCGCCGGGGCACACATCCGGCGAGGTGAAGGGGCCGGAGACCCTGACCCTGATCTTCCTGCCCGCCAGATCACCGGGGCTCGATCGGGTCGGGAAGGTCTGGCAATTCCTTCGGGAGAACGGGCTCTCCAACCGCCTCCTTGAAGATCAGGCAGACGGTCTTGCCGCCGGATGTGATGCCTGGACCCGGCTCATGAAAGAACCAACGGCAATCAAATCAGGCGCATCAGGCACTAAACCAACGTCCACCAATCCCCGAAACCTTATCAAGAACTGGCACATGAAATTGGGGCTGGACACCTTGATGGTGATCGGGGGAAGCCAAGTCTCTACGCTTCCTTCTGGCTAGATAAATCCAAATGAGTCCCGCTGGACACTTATTGCGCGGGTTGCAGCCAACTGGATGGCTCGGCACCAGTTCCAAATTTCGGAAGCAAATTTACATAATTAGCAATTAAGGGCTTAACGGCCGGAAGGCTTCGATGTTCATATGTAACACAAGACGGAGGAAGTCATGAACATCGCTACCATCTTTTACAAATTCCCGGATCGGAAGCCTGCATTGCGCACCTGGAAGAAATTCGCTGGGGCGATGATCCTTGCTGTCCGTATTGCGGGGCGACAAAAGTGCGTCGTAAAAAGGAAAAAAGCCGCGTTGGCCGGTGGAATTGTCATGGTTGCAAATCCAGCTTCAATGTCCTGGCCGGGACACTCTTTGAAAAGACCAAAATACCTCTTCAAAAGTGGTTTCCTGGAATTTCTCTCATTCCCAACGCCAAAAAGAGCCTGTCAAGCTGCCAGCTTGCCCGCGATCTGGATATGAATCAAAGATCAGCCTGGTTCATGCTGAAGCGCATCCGTGCGGAAATGGCTGGCAGGCAGGGGCAGATTCTGTTGCAAGGCATCGTTGAAGCGGACGAAACCTATATTGGCGGAAAGCCACGCAAGCGCAATAAACCTGACAATAACAATAACTTACCCCCACCCCCGCATAATCCGCGAGGGCGCGGAACACGAAAAACACCGGTCATCGGTGCCGTAGAGCGCGGGGGAAAGGTCATTGCCCGTGTCGCCAGCGACCTTTCCGGCAAGGGGGTTCTTCAATTCATCGAAGACAGCGTTGACCCTGACGTGTCGCTGTTGGTCACGGACGAATACAGAGCCTATAATGCCGTTCGTTCTGTTTTCGTTCACGCTACGGTCAATCACAGCCGGGGCGAATATGTTTCCGGCGAGAACCACACCAATACGATTGAAGGCTTCTGGTCGCTGCTCAAGCGGGCCTGGTACGGCTCACACCACCACTACAGCACCCGCCACATGCCGCTTTATGTTGCCGAAGCGTGCTGGAAGTACAACCGGCGCAAGACCGAAAATCTTCGAATATCGTCCGGGCGACGTGGTTGAAGCCCACGAATTAGTGGAAAATTGCAGACTGGCCTAGAAGCACAACACGCACAGCGGCTCAGTTTTACCAACAAAACTCTGCGATACCGGTCTGAATAGGCATGGCAATATAGGCAAGGATGCAATGCCGAGTTTTATCATCCGCGGAGAAGTTTCCTCCAATCTTAGGCAATGTGCCTTCAAGAATGCGATCATCAGCGGATATTAGTTTAATCCCTGCCGGTCCAGGCAATTGCGGAGAGCTTTCCAGATACCCACATGTGAGGGATGGTTTATGCTCTTGCCTTCCTGACGCTACTCGCACTTGTTTTCCTGCCAAGCTTTTGGATCAAGTATGTCTTGAGGCGCCACAGTATTGATCGTCCGGATTTTCCAGGAACTGGCGGGGAATTGGCTACCCACCTTTTGAAGGAATCCGGGTTGGATGATGTCCGGGTCGAAATCACCCAAGATGGCGACCACTACGACCCCAAAGACAAAGCCGTTCGTCTGACACTTGGCAATCACGATGGCCGTTCGCTCACGGCAGTCGCGATTGCGACGCACGAGGTGTCCCATGCGCTACAGGACTCACAAGGCTATAAGCCTTTAAGGCTGAGGACAGAGCTTGCGGGTTACGTCAATTCGATCCAGCAAATCGGCAGTTTCGTTCTTATGGCAACCCCGCTGATCGGAATTTTGACGCGGGCGCCGTCGATCATCTTGCTGGAACTCCTTGCTGGCCTCGCGCTTATTGGAACCAGCGCATTTGCCCATGCCGTAACATTGCCTGTGGAATTCGATGCCAGCTTCAAACGGGCCTTGCCCATCCTTGAAAAGGGCAATTTCATTCCGAAAGCTGATTTGCCGGCCGCCCGGCAAATTCTCAAAGCTGCCGCACTGACTTACGTAGCTGCGGCTTTGATGGATCTTTTGAACATATCCAGGTGGATCCGCATGTTGCGGTTCTAGACTTTTTCCGTGCTACGTACCCGAGACGGGCACAGCAGTACCGATATAAATTTTCATCCGCAACTGCTTTGCATCGGCATATTCATCTGATTGATACCAAGCCTTTGCGGCTTCCATTGTCGGAAACTGGAGCACCACAACCCGCTCCGAATCAAATTGGCCTTCGAGAGTTTCCAGTGGACCACCTCACACAAGGAATTCGCCGCCGTACTGCTTAATGGACAGAGGGGACATGGACTTGTAGCGCTCAAACTCCTCTGTATCATGGACGTCCTTCATGAAAATCACGTAGCCTTTCATCCCGGCCTCGAAATCAATTGTCCAAACGAAAAAAACGCCGCTCCCAATGAGGAACGGCGGTTTCTTGAAAAGGTGTAAAGAAGGGAACATTCTATTTCCATGTGCTTGGCATGCCTGGCAGCGACCTACTCTTCCGTGCCTTAAGACAAAGTACCATCGGCGCTGGAGCGTTTAACGGCCGAGTTCGGAATGGGATCGGGTTTGGACACTCCGCTATAACCACCAGACAAGCAAAACACATGGGCACCCTCTGGCGAGGGTGAATTGCAAACTGGATTTGATCTGAATTCTAACGGCACAATCCGATTTAATGTGATCTGATGAGGTCACTCCGGATGCGCACTGAAAACAAGAGCGATGAAGTTCAATCGAGCTATTAGTACTGGTAAGCTTCATACATTGCTGCACTTCCACACCCAGCCTATCAACGTGGTGATCTTCCACGGCTCTCAAGGGAGAACTAGTTTCGAGGGGGGCTTCCCGCTTAGATGCTTTCAGCGGTTATCCCTTCCGTACATAGCTACCCTGCTATGCCGCTGGCGCGACAACAGGTCCACCAGAGGTACGTCCACCCCGGTCCTCTCGTACTAGGGGCAGCTCCTCTCAATTCTCTTACACCCACGGCAGATAGGGACCGAACTGTCTCACGACGTTCTAAACCCAGCTCACGTACCGCTTTAATTGGCGAACAGCCAAACCCTTGGGACCTGCTCCAGCCCCAGGATGCGATGAGCCGACATCGAGGTGCCAAACAACGCCGTCGATATGGACTCTTGGGCGTCATCAGCCTGTTATCCCCGGCGTACCTTTTATCCGTTGAGCGATGGCCCTTCCACGCGGGACCACCGGATCACTATGACCGACTTTCGTCTCTGCTCGACTTGTCAGTCTCGCAGTCA
>CBDBFP010000003.1:2172500-2706931 GCA_965204985.1 Hyphomicrobiales bacterium
CGAAAGGCAAGTGTTCTAGCGTGAATCCATTGCCGGAATTTTATCACCACGGCGCCGGTTGGATCGGTTGACTTTGCCAATCTCAGAGGGCATGTTGCGGCAGAATTTGGGGAAGTTAGTATCTGGGAATGCCTAATTTCCGGTACAATAACATCGCTAGGGAAAACTGCAAAAAGGCAATGTTTTCAGACTTTTGGTTTGCGGACTTTGCGACCTGCGGGTGGGATGTAGCGCGTCGTGAAGGCAAGGGATTTTTTGGTGGGTAAGAATGAGCATACAAAAGATTCGTTCGGCCGGTTTGATGAGCCGCGTTCGCGTCGTCGGGGGCAAGACAGAATTTCCAGCCGAACAACCCCGTTGCCACACGACGAATCTCCAAAGAAGCGTGAATCGAATCGCACCGATAGTTCAGGATTCTGTTTGGTCGTTACGGCAGATTACGTTTGATCACCGCCCCGGATATGGCGTGAGCTTGGGAAATGAAGATCCCTTCAATCCGGAAGCACCAAAATTAAATCGTTGGTTTGTGACAGGAAGTGTCGCCGGAGTGGCCTGCACTTTGGTCATTGGCACGGCTGTCTTCGGCTTGGTTACGAGTGGCAATCAATTCCAAACCGCCACGACGTCCAAGAACCACACGATCTTGCAAGAGTCAGATACGGTTGGAAAAGGCGATTTGGCCAAACTCACCAACAGCTCACCAATTACGATTACCGGCAGCATTACTTCGGCTCCATCATCGGTTGATGCCAGTTACAAAAGAAGGATCTCAGGCTCTTTCGCGCCAGCTTCAGGCGGCGAAGACGAACCAAACAACCGCAGTCATCTTCAAACCAAGACTCTGGTTGGAGCACTTGCGCCAATCTACCCTGACCCGGACGAAGTTTCCTTATCTTACAAGGACGATGGCACCGCGAGCGTTTCCTCCAGTGAAACAAACACAACAACTGTTGAAAAATCAGCTGCACCAGTCCCATACACAAAAACTGTGGACGTGGGAGCCAGTGAAACACTAACTGGGGTGCTCGTCCAACTGGGTGTCAACGAGTCCGTTGTAAGTACCGTTGTCCGGGCGATGAACCCGGTTTATCCGGTTAAAAAAATCCGGAACCAGAAAGTTCAGTTTACGCTTATCAAACGGCGGAACTTCTATGGTGAAACTGAAGTTGTTCCCCTAAAACTTGCTGTCATCAAGGGTCCTAAGGCCCGGGCAGTGGCAGAACTAAGCCCAACAGGAAAGTATGTTGCTTTCAAAGAAGGGTTTGATCAGCCGAAGAAGGTCAAGCCTCGCTACAAACCCAAAGTTCAAGTTGCGGAAACAGCCGGCAGAATCCGTACGAAGGCTAAAATCCGGAAGAATCTCTATATGTCGGCCCGCAAGCACGGGGTACCTGAACATATTATTGCAAACGTCATGCGTGTGCACTCGTATGATGTGGACTTCCAACGCCAGATCAGGTCAGGTGATTCTTTTGAAGCTTATTTCGGTGATCCTATTGGCGGGAAAAAAACCAAGCGGCCAGTCCTGCTCTATAGCCATCTTGACCTGAAGGGCCGGAAATCAAAGGGCTATTACCGCTTCACGACGCCGGACGATGGAATTACATCATATTATGATCTTAAAGGCCGCTCCGCAGCAAAATCGCTGATGCGCACGCCAATTTCCGGCGCTAGGATTACCTCCCGATTTGGTATGCGCAGACATCCAATTCTTGGTTATTCCAAGATGCATGCTGGCATCGACTTCGGCGCTGCTTACGGTACACCAGTGAAAGCAGCCGGTTCAGGTAAAGTCGAGGTGGCCAGACGCGTTGGGGCTTATGGCAAGTATATCCGGATCAAGCATTCAAACGGCTACAAGACCGCTTACGCTCATCTCTCACGCTATGCCAAAAGCGTGAAGGCGGGGCGAAAAGTCAGACAGGGCCAGATTATCGGCTACGTTGGTTCTACTGGTCGATCCACCGGTCCGCACCTCCACTATGAGGTGTTACGTGGGGATCGCAGGATAAATCCTCTGCGCGTTCGCATTGCAGGTGGGCGCCGTCTCAAAGGCAAAATGCTAAAGAAATTCAAACGGATGGTTGCGAAAATTGATTCGTTGCGGGCTAAAGCGCCCACGACAACCCGGCTGGCGTCAAACAGTCGGTAATTTGCGCTCTTAGCGCCTTTAGACAGTTGTATTTTTGTAACACCCCCAAGGCTTAGATGCGTCTGTTGATGCCTTCTGAGCACGAATCGTGGAGCAAGTTTATGCGTGCACATCTCCTCTTGCCCAATCGGGCAAACACCCTGAGTTAAGCTGAGACACGGCCAGACCAAGCTTACAATTGGCAGGACTTACCTGCCTTTTCCCAGGTTCGTTTTCTAAGGTACTCTTCAAAATGGGCAATGCTCTCATTGAAAACGCTGGCGCTGTTCAAACAAGCACGGCCAGCATCTCATCATTCTATTCACCGTCGGCCTAGATCGAGGGCAAGGCCGTCGAGCAGGTCAAGTCAGTTGCAGCATCACGAGACGTAACAGAGGTCGCAGCCTTTCCTGATCTGCATCCCGGCAAATTCGGCCCGGTTGGATCTGCCATCCTCGCCGACCGTCTCTATCCACAACTGGTCGGCAACGACATCGGTTGCGGGATGTCGCTGTTCACTCTTGATTTGCCCACCAGAAAAGTCCGGGCGGAGAAAGCGGCAAAACGTCTGCACGTGCTCGACGAGATAACCGATAATAAGGCGCCGGACATGCTGTCCGACGCAGGCCTGCCTATTGACCTTCATTCTGATACCCTCGGCACAATTGGCAGAGGTAATCATTTTTGCGAATTGCAGATTATTCGCGAGTTGAATGATCCTGACGCGGCAAGTGAAGGAGGCACGTTTTTGCTCGTGCATTCCGGCTCGTGGTCTCTGGGCACATCTGTCTTCGCGCCGGTCCATAACCATCCGCAAGATGGCATTGATCCTGCTTCGGGCATCGCTGATGAGTACCTGTCCGGATACGCTCAGGCTGTCCGATGGACAACGCTGAATCGTGAGCTGATCGCCCGGCGCGCAGCGCGTGCTTGCGGGCTGATTATCGTTTGATCTCCAACTCACCGCATAACACGATTCAAAGACATGGAGATCGCTGGCTCCACAGAAAAGGGGCTGCGAAAGCGGATATCGCCACTGCTCCTCTGGCAGGATCACGGGATTCAGTGAGCTATTTGCTTAAACCTGACGATGATCTGCGTCGTTCGCTAAACTCTCTGGCCCATGGTGCGGGGCGCAAATATGACCGCAGCTCAATGCACGGACGCGTCTCCAGCAAACGCACCAGCCGGCAGAAACTCACTCGCACGTCATTTGGCGGCCATGTTGTTTGCGAAGACGCTCAATTGATCGTCGAAGAAGCGCCTACTGCCTACAAGAACGTTGAACGGGTTTTGGAAGATTTGGCCTTGCACAGGCTGGCCACGCCAATCGCGGCATTCCAACCTGTCGTCACTTTCAAAAAGACACATAAAACTGGAAGAGGCGAGCGCTGATGCGAGATTCTGACGAAACTGTTCACTTGCTTGTAACCAGTGGCAATGGCTCTTCGGAGTGCCGCGTCGCGGTCCGTTATGTGGTGAGCAAATTGTCCGTGGAAGCCGAAGCGATCAGGCTTGATGCCGATATTTTGATATCGGACGCAGCTTCGAAACATGGTCCTGCCTCTGTGGTTATCACTCTTGATGGCAAGGGAGCGCAAACCGTCGCCGAAACCTGGATTGGTACTGTGCAATGGACGGCCCAGAGCAAAATCAGGCCCAATCATCGGCGGTGGAATTGGTTTGTGAGCGTCTTCCATCTTGAAGCGCCAAGCGAAGCAGATGTGCAACTGCGACCTGATGAGGTCAGATACGAAACGCTGAGAGCCGGCGGACCGGGTGGACAACACCAAAACACAACCGACAGTGCCGTCCGCGCAACTCACCTGCCGACTGGTCTAAGCGATGTTGCTCGCAACTAACGCTCGCAACATCGCAACAAGCAGGCTGCATTAGATCGATTGAGGGAAAAGCTGGCTCCCAGAAAAGCCCAAGACGACGCAAAAAACAAAGCGCGGAGAGAGCCTGCTGCACCACCAGCTGGAGCGAGGAAATCCGGTTCGGCGTTTTAAGGGAGAAAAGTGTGTCGAAGAGCGAGATTAGGAAGGCTCTTCGCCCAGCAATCGGCAGATCTCACCAAATGTATCCCGGTGGCCTGATAGAACGTTCTCGGCGCCGGCTTCCCGCAGGATCGGATGTTTCTCCTGATTGACGTTGAAAGCGATCAGTCCACATCCATTCGCCAGGCCGGCATCGACGTCGACCAGATTGTCCCCGAGATAAACAATCCGCTCTTTCGCCAGCGGTGCTCCATTTTCGTCCTTCAGACCATCCAGGGTTGAACGGAGTATTTCCCGCTTGGGTCCTCGCGCCTCCGCAAAACCGCCAACCGTGAAAAAGTCGTTCAGACCCGCATCGCGCAAACGCAATTTGGCTGCGGTCATTAAATTGGCCGTGGCCAGCCCCATGGTAATGTCGCTCAACCGTGTCAGTGCCATGAGCACCGAGCGGATGCCGTCTATTTGCCTGACCTCGATTTCACCAGATTTGATGCCGATATCGAGAAGCGAGATGTACTTATCTGTGAAACGATTGATGTCGTCTCCCGTTGCCTCCCGATCCAGATGTGTCTCAACCAGCTCTTCGACAATTGCCACGTCGTTGCGGACGCGATAGCTGTCCCAATCTGAAGATGCATTGGCAATGCCGAATACGGCTTCCAATGCGCTGAAGAAAACAGCCTCTTCCGGTGGTGTGAGGTGAAGAATGACACCGTCCACATCGAAAATTACAGCACAGGCCTTTGCATCGGTCATCTTGTTTCAATCCTGAATCAGTTGAAGAACCGTTTTGGCGAAAGCGATTCTGCATCAACGCCGCAATCGGCAATATCTTTAGGCGGCCCTTTCTCCAACAGCAAAGCAGCTGCGAGGCGGCTCATGGCGGGAGATGTCTCTATGCCGTACCCGCCCTGCCCGGCCAGCCAGAAAAAACCATTTTCCGTGGGATCGAAGCCGACGACAAATTCCCCGTCAGGTGCAAACGTGCGGAGACCGCCCCAGGTATAGTTGAGTTTCGCAACCTCGTAGGTGGTTGCTTGCTGGAACTTGTCGATGCCTTCTGCCAGCGCCATGTCTTCTGCCCAGGCATCATGAGGCTCAACCGGAGTCGCGTCTGCCGGCGAAACCATGAGCTGCCCGCTCATTGGTCGGAAATAAAAGCTCTCTTCAGCACCGAACACCAGCGGCCAGGGGTCAATCTCATACCCGGCCGGGGCATCCACGAGAGCAGCGGACCTGCGCTTAGGGATGAGGCCTACAGGCTTCAGCCCGGCCAGCTTTGCAATCTCATCACACCAGGCACCAGCTGCATTTATCACCTTAGGCGCGGAGAACTCCGTTTCTCCTGCAGTTGCCGACCAGGTGTCCCCAGCACGACGCAAAGCATTTACACGCGCAGAGCAAACCAGCTTGCCTCCCCGCTCCCTAAACAATCGCATATAGCCCTGATGCAGCGCATCCACGTCCAGGTCCTGGGCAGTTTCATCGTAAAGGGCGCCGCAAAGCGCATCCGCTCTGAGCAATGGCACAATGTCTTTTGCTTCAGAGCTACTTAAGCTCTTCATGTACGGAGCTTCGATTTGGAAATCGGCAAGACAAGCCTCTTCACCTTTGAAGCCAACCATCAATTCGCCCTTTGGCGTCACCAGATTTGTGCTGGTGAATCCCTCTGGAGGGTTTTGCAAAAATGGCCCTGCAGCCTGCGCCAATCTGCGAATTGAGGGTGGCCCGTAAGACGGCACCCACATCGCAGCAGAGCGACCGGTCGAGTGATATCCCGGCTGATCTTCAGCTTCCAACACCAGTACAGAGCAATCTGCCACCAGTTCAGCGGCGACACTGGTGCCCGCTATACCGGCCCCGATAATCATGACATCAAATGCAGTTTCCATGTCTCGCACCTAGCGCAACAGAGCTGTTAAATCCAGCGCCGAATTGTTTGCACGCTCACAAAGAAACGGGCACTCTCCCGAGCGAATTGAAGTCGAAGGATTTACCCAAAATGAGCGCAACACTCCACTTTGAGCGCAGCGAATACGACATGCGGATTACCTGCACCCGGAAGGCCATGGCAGACGCTGGTGTTGAGCTGCTCATCGCTTCAGATCCATCCAATATGGCCTGGTTGACGGGCTATGATGGCTGGTCGTTCTACACCCACCAAGCGGTCTTGCTGACCATGGACGGAGAACCGGTGTGGTGGGGCCGGGGCATGGATGCACGCGGGGCCGAACGCACCGTGTTCATGGAGAAAGACAATATCGTTGGATATGAAGATATCTACATCCAGAATCCGGAACGGCACCCGATGCTTACTCTGGCCGACCTTATCCGCGAACGGGGTTGGGCACAGCTCACAATGGCGGTTGAGATGGACAACTATTACTTCTCAGCAGCCGCTTTCAAATCACTGCAGGAAAGCTTCCCCGACAAAGCCATTCACGATGCAACAGGATTGGTGAACTGGCAGCGCGCCGTTAAATCTGAACGCGAGATTCTCTTTATGCGCCGCGCCGCCCGCATTGTTGAAGAAATGCATCGGGAAATCGTCGAGCGTGTGGAACCAGGTCTGCCAAAGAACAAACTGGTCGCAGAAATTTATGCAACATCCGTCCGGGGTGCCGATGGTCACTGGGGGGACTACTCTGCATTTGTACCAATGCTGCCGTCGGGCATGGATGCGACCGCACCTCACCTCACCTGGGACGATCGGCCATTCGTGAACGGTGAATGCACATTCTTTGAAATCGGCGGCGCCTATCGGCGCTATCAATGCCCGCAGTCGCGGAGTGTATTCTTGGGAAACCCCCCACAAAAATATCTTGATGCGGAAAAAGCTGTACTCGAAGCTGTCGATGCCGGACTTGAGCAGGCAAAACCTGGAAACACGTGTGAAGATATCGCCATCGCCTTCAATTCGACGCTCAACAAACTCGGATTTGAGAAAGACAGCCGCGCCGGCTACGCAATCGGCCTGTCCTATCCCCCGGATTGGGGCGAACGCACCATGTCTTTCCGGCATGGTGACAAGACCGTTCTGAGACCAGGCATGACTTTCCACTTCATGCCCGCGCTATGGCTTGATGATGGCGGATTGGAAATTACCGAACCAATCCTGATTACGGACAGCGGCGTCGAGTGTCTCTGCAACACTCCACGTGAGCTCTTCGTGAAAGGCTAGAGGGGGGCAGTCTATTCGCCACCTTCCATATCTTTTTTCAACGCCGCCAGTTTAGCGAAAACTGAATCTGGGTCGAGAGCGTCTTCCTCCGGCTCCTCTTCCTTCGCCGGTGTCGCGCCAAATACATCTTCGGCGGTAATCATCTCGTCGCGGGCAGGTTCAACGGCAACTTCGGGCTCATCCTCGGCAGCAGGGCTCATGCTGACTGCGGCTGCCATTGCAGCACCAATTTCCTCTGCCGAAGCTGTTGTCTCCGTAGCACCAGTTGTTTCATCCGCCGGCTCAAGAGTTCCGAGCTTGATGCCTTCTTTTTCTGCCTTGATCTGCTCCTTCTCAAGACGCTCTGCGGCTTTGCGGACTGCACCATCCAGATCAATCTGTGAACACAGGCCCAGGGTCACCGGATCACGTGGCTGAATGTTTGGCGAATTCCAGTGCGTATGTTCCCGGACCGCAGCGATGGTCGGTTTGGTGGTGCCAACCAGTTTGATCACTTGAGCATCGGTCAGTTCAGGATGCTTGCGCAACAGCCAGTCAATGGCATCTGGGCGGTCCTGGCGCCGCGATACCGGTGTGTAGCGCGGTCCTTTTTTCGACTTCACGACTGGAATTTCAACCTTGAATTCCGCAACCACCAAACGATGGTCGGGATCTTTCTGGGCTTTTTCCAGCTCATCGCGGGTCAGCTGACCGCTCGTGATGGGATCCATTCCCTTGATACCCATCGCAACATCGCCGTCAGCAATACCTTTCACTTCCAGCTCATGAAGCTGGCAGAAATCTGCGATTTGACGAAAAGTAAGCGCCGTATTGTCGACCAGCCAAACGGCGGTCGCTTTGGGCATAAGAGGTGATGTGGCCATGCGTTTTCTCCTTCAGAGCCTGAACAGTGGGCTCTGCTCTTCGGTGCCGGGTGGCACCTCATCCATGTTGGGAATTAGCCCATATATTAGGACCGAATGCGCTTCGGGGAAAGTGGTTTTTGCGCAGTCAAACACAGATGTGAGAATTCGCTTATCAGCCGTCTGCCAACCTCAAATTGAAACGGACACACGAAGCCAAATCTTCCGAACCTGCCGCCAGTCACATATCGATTGCTTCGGCCACCTCAACACTGCCGCCGCCTTCAAGGATCGGACAGCCTTTCGCGTGCGCAATTGCTGCATATATCTGCGGCGTTCACAAGCGTGTATCCAGAAGTGGGGTTGGCGCCGCCATTGTCCTCGACCCGGTCCGCAAATACGGTCTTGGACATCCCGACAGGGTTTCCGCCATCCGCCAGATCAGCACCGATGTCTTGCATCCATGCTCCCCATTTGGCCATGATGGCTTCGCCTTCTTCCTTGGTTTCCGGCATGTTGCCGCCGTGGTAGACAAACAAAAATTTGGGCATTTAATCCTCTTGAGCAGTTGAGATTAATTAACTTAGGGTCATGCCTTGCTAGAGTGGCTTTTTTGCCGTCTGGAACGATTTCCGTGTAAACCTGCCCCCCCACGCTCGAAGACGGTTGTCTTGCCGATTGCGCCCCTTCCTCGCTTTCCTTTCCCCCGCCTGGCTCCAAGCAAGCTTTCATCCCCTTCAACAACACCGAACATCGGGCGCTGCGCCTGGCAAGCTGTATGGAGGCGCTTGCGCAACGCCCGATAGACCCTGTTGACAGTATTGCGATCAAGGCCGCTGGGTTCGGCTGTCTGTAGAGCGGTCAGACTGGCAGCGAAGTCGCGAACACGCGCGCGGATTTTCTTCTCTGGAATGCGGGACCCTTTGCACTATCGATTTTTCATTTCATACCATAGCTTTACGAGGAAAATCCCTTCAGCCAAGCATGACCCTTAATTTATTGATTAAGTTTAAGCTCAAGTATCACGGGTTGTCAATCCATCCAATAAATTGTGGCGCTAGGCAGCCTTTTTGTACGCCCTTGCGTAGTCCAGCAAAGCCGTCTCAGACACCGCTTCAATCGGTATGAAATCCCGATGAGCAATCCATTCCGGACGATTGAACTTGGTAATATGGTTCGAGACGGCGCAAAGCGTCAGATAAACAATCGTCCGAGGATAAGGCGTAATATTGGGCGGGCTCGCGTGTACAAGATTGCCGTGGAACATCATGACCGATCCCGGAGGACCCGTCGGCGCAATAATGCCACCTTCATCGGCCAATTTTGTGACGGTCTCGTCATCCAGTGTCCAGAGCGGATAGGACGTGGTGCTGGTATCGTGGTGCGCGTCAAGCGTGCCGCCCTTATGGCTCTTCGGGATAAACATCAAAGGGCCATTGATGGCCATGACTTCATCTAGGAACACAGCAATATTCATGGCGCGCGGCTCGGGCATGCCGTCATCTCGGGACCAGACGCCGTAATCCTGATGCCATTGCCAGACAGCACCCTGGAAGGCGGCCTTCGCATTCACCTTGTACTGATGCATATAAAGTTGCTCTCCGAAGATCTGACTGACCGGCTCAATCAGCCGGGGATCGGCACCAAGTAAACCGAATGCTTCGTTATATTTATGGGCGGCAAAAGCCGTACGCGGTGCACCGGTTTCTTCGCGCCAAACTTCTTCACGATCAGATTTGTAGATTTCCTGAGCCTCAAGCCTCAGAACCTCAATTTCCTCCTCGGAAAAACAAGAGGGCAAAAAGATGTAACCATTCTCTTCAAACTCAGCGACTTCCTGGGATGAAAGGGGCATCTATGTTCTCTCTCTCTATTGCTAGACTGGCGAATATTATGCGCCCAGTCGCCAGTTGTCCATCAGCCGGTAAATCACTTCAAGAAGGCAGAGACTGCATCCATAAATAGTCCTGTCAACACTGGTGCAGCAATTGTGATCAACCCCCGCAAGACCGTGCTCAACTTGGTGCTCCAGTCGCTCAGATTGATTTTTTCCAACAGGGCAGGAAGGCTGTTTTCTTCGCATTCAAACTTAAATCCAAAAATATCCGACAACAGGATCGTTATACTTGGCACAAACGTTGCGATCAGGGTCAGCGTGAACAACAATCCTGCCCCGCTCGACAGAGCACTGGCCAAATCCAGATAAACCTGCTTTGCCGCTACAGCCTCCTTCTACAATAGCTCTGGCACCATATGGAAATAGTAGCGGGCTGTAAGGGTGGAAGAAATCAGCAGCAAACTCAGGATCGTGAGATGCGGTTTGACCATGCTGTACATTTCTTGAAGCTTTCCTCCCAACCCTCGTTTCCGGGCCGCACACGTTGCAAAATCACAAGATGAAAAGCTCCAGAGGCAAAAACCACGCAAATGGTGTCAAACATGGTCGGCACAAGCACAGCCAATGACAGGAAGGTCACTGCTCCGCCATCAAAGTTTTTGAATTCGTCGGAGAACCCCAGAGTTTTGTAGAACAACAAGAACGGGTCTATGACCATGCCGCCGAAACCGGCAAACAACCCGGTCCAGTTGAATGTTGCCTCGATCAGCAGCAAGCTGGCCAGCGCGGCAAACGTTCCAAGCGTGACCAGTTCGACAGGTAATATCCCGCCCGGGTTCTCAGAATATTTTTTGGTGACCGCCAAGAAATACAGGGAAACGAGACCCGAAAGCACCACAGGCCCAAAGGCGAAAGTTCCAAAGCTGAAGGCCAGCACACCGAGTTTGGCGCTTGAGAATGTCAGGAACACCTCTGGCGTTGACCTTAGCGACGTCGCAACTGTTTCCAGTTCTCTGTCACCCGCAGGAAAGATCGAAATCACGGTCAGATAGATTATCGCCGGCAGTCCTGCACAGGGCGATGCGGCCTAACCATCGGATCTTACTTGCATTCATATGCCTCAGCCTGAGAAAATTTTATGGGGTCATGCCTGGCTGAGGGGATTTTTTCTCATAAAGCTATGGTATGAAATGAACAATCGATAGTGCAAAGGGTCCCGCATTTCAGAGAAGAAAATCTGCGCGCGTGTTCGCGACTTCGCCGACAGCCTGACCGCTCTACAGACAGCCGAACCCAGCGGCCTTGATCGCAATACTGTCAACAGGGTCTATCGGGCATTGCGCAAGCGCCTCCATACAGCTTGCCAGGCGCAGCGCCCGATGTTCGGTGTTGTTGAAGGGGATGAAAGCTTGTCTGGAGCCAGGCGGAGGAAAGGAAAGCGAGGAAGGGGCGCAGTCGGCAAGACAACCGTCTCCGGCCTCTTCGAGCGTGAGGGTCAGGTTTACGCGGAAGTCGTTCCAGGTTGCAAAAAAGCCACTCTACAAGGCGGTATTGGAGGGAAGGTTGATCCGGCTTGGGTCCTCACCTGCGATGGCTGGCGAGGGGACAATGGCCTTGTTGATCCTGGCTATGGGCATTACAGGGTCGATCGTTCCAGGGACGCATTCGCCAGAGGCGGTGTTCATATCAAGGGCCTGGAAGGCTTTTGGGGGGTGGCAAAGGGGGGTCTGTCAAAGGTCAAAGGTGTGCCAGACCACACCGTTCATCTGCCGTTGGAAGAAACTGAATGGAGAGACAACAACAGGCATTCCAACAGATACAAATTACGGCTAACTGACCTCAGACAAAATCCCTTCAGCCAAGCATGACCCATTTTATGTTTGTTCCAGCACCGCTTTGGGTAAGGATACTCCAGATGCAAATACTAAAGAAGAGAGGCCCTGGAATATTACCATGAGCAAAACTGATCTGCCGATACTCGAACAGCGCCGCATAGAAGCGAACATTATCAAGCCAATTTACGAGGAGTTGGTGCTTGAATTGGGCGCGGAGCGGGCAAAAGAAATCATCGGTAACGCAATAACAAAAGACTCAATTTCGCAAGGCAAAGCCTACGCCAAGGCGCACGATGGCGAAACAGACCTCCTGGCCTTCCATTCTCTACTGCCGCAATGGAAAGCAAATGGAGCGCTGGAGACCGAGATCCTTGCAGAAAGCGAAACCGAGGTGAACTACAATGTGACCCGCTGCCGGTACGCCGAAATGTACCGGGAAATGGGGCTCTCTGAAATCGGGCATTTGCTATCGTGTGGGCGCGATGGAACATTCTGCACCGGCTTCAATGAACGCATCGAATTGGAGCGAACGCAAACGATCATGCAGGGCGCAAGCCACTGCGACTTCCGTTACAAGTGGAAAGATCAATAGCCACCTGAATTTCCCCGACCACAAGCTCAAGATTTCGCTTCCATATCGGGGCGGTTGCGCTATGAGTTCGCGCATGCAACGAAAGATGAACGCTATTACTGCTCTGTTTCAGCAGGGCAAACTTGATGAAGCGCGCAAACGTTCCAGCAAGCTTGTAGAAGACCACCCCAAAGATAACCGGGTGCTGTTTGCACATGCCATGATCTGCCAAAAGGCAGGCGATCTGCAAGCTGCGCTCAAAGGCTATCAGGATACAGTGGCGGTTTCGCCAAGGCACCTTCTTGCCCTTAGTAATGCGGGTGCGCTTTTGCAATCTGCCGGGAGGTCCGAAGAGGCTGTGGAGACGCTGCGTCAGGCCGTCGAACTCAAGGCAGATAGTTTCCCCGCCCTTGTCAATCTGGCCCGCGCTCTCAATTTCACTGGACAAATCAACGAAGCGTTCGAGATGGCTTTGAAAGCTCAGCAGCTCAACGAGAAAGAACCTTCCCTGCAGTTGCTGATTGGGGAATTGGCAAAGAAGAAGGGCGATACCGACGCTTTGATTTCGGCGTTTCACAAGCTTCACAAGATGCAGCCCAAAGACTTGGGGATCGTCATAATCCTTGCGAGGAACCTACAGTTGGCTGGAAAGTTTGACGAGGCACAAGCCATTATCGGCCCGGCTTTGGACAAATCCCACAACGATCTGAATCTCCACCGCCTTGCTGCGGTCGGAAAACGCAGCAAGGTTGATGAGGATCGATCACTGGATGCATTCTATGCACATTTGAAGACCGGGAAGCTGAAACCGGCCGATGTATCTGATGTGCAATATTCGGCCGCCAAACTGCTTGATAGCGCCGGACAATACGATGAGGCCATTGGCGCTTATAAGGCAGCCAATGAAATCCGCGCGTCGATTGAGTCTTCAAACCATGTTGAGCTTGAAGCCGCTGCGAACAAAGTTGAAGTGACGTTCTCCAAATCGTTCTTCGAGGAACGCGTGGGTTGGGGCAACGAAACCAGTCAGCCAGTGTTTGTGGTCGGCATGCCGCGCACAGGCACGACATTGGTCGAGCAAATGATTGCCAGCCACCCCGAAGCGATTGGCACTGGCGAACGCGGCCCGTTCGAAGCGATTTCAAGACGCGATGGTGCGCTGAAGCTTGTTGATCTGTGTGAACGGGTAAAGGGCTACACCCGAAAACAAGTTGAAGAAATGGCCCAGAATTATCTCGCGCCAGTCGTTGCGGTCGCTGGCCCTGTAGAGAAGATGGTTGAAAAGACTCCAGCCAATCTGCTCGCTCTTGGATTGATCGCCGCGGCATTTCCAAATGCCAGAATTGTCCTTTGCGAACGTGACCCCATCGATACGTGCTGGTCAATCTTTCAGCAGAATTTTGGAGCGGGTATTGCGCCTTATTCATCAGACCTGGATGCTATCGCCAACGCCTACAAAGCGTTTGAGAAGACCGCTGCCCATTTCCGCGCTGTCTTGCCAATACCAATACACGCTGTCAGGTATGAAGAGATGATCGCTGATCCAGAGGGTACTCGCGCGGTGCTGCTCAACTTCGTTGGACTTGACCCAGCAAAGGCGCCAGAAGATTTCCGGTTCGGCTCAAAGGAAATCCACAGTCCAAGCATCTGGGAAGCGCGGCAGCCAATCTACAAATCATCAATCGGTAAGTGGAAGCACTATGAATCCCACTTGCGGGACTTGCTGAAACATTTTCCGGCCTCCTGAGGAAACCCCAGAAGGCCGGAACGAATTGTTTGTTTAGTGTACCATTGATGGCTGTTCTGTGTCTGAACTGCCGAATGGCATTGCCTGTGCGGCAATGCTTTTATCTGCGGAGTGTCCATTGATCACCAGGACATCGTCCTTTTCTTCCACGATCACTTCATCGCCGTCTGCGATGTCATCGCCAAGCAGAAGTTCGGCCAACCGGTCCTGCAAAGACTTCTGAATCACCCGTTTCAGCGGGCGCGCTCCATAAGCTGGATCGTACCCTTTCTTCGCGAGCCAATCGCGAGCCCTGTCCTCAAGCTTGAGGGTGATCTTGCGATCATCAAGCAGCTTCTGGAGCCAGGCGATCTGGATGTCTACAATGGCGCCGAGGTGTTCAGGTTGCAGACGCTGGAACAGCTGGATTTCATCCAGGCGGTTCAGGAACTCAGGCCGGAAGGCGCTCCGGACAATTTCCATCACACTGTCGCGCGCCGTTTCGACTGGCGTGCCATCGGACAGGTTCACCAAAATCTCCGAGCCCAGGTTTGAGGTCAGAATAATCAACGTGTTGCGGAAGTCGACTGTACGCCCCTGCCCGTCCGTCAAACGCCCGTCGTCAAGGACCTGCAGAAGGATGTTGAACACATCGCCGTGTGCTTTTTCCACTTCGTCGAACAGAATCACCTGATAGGGCCGGCGGCGGACAGCTTCAGACAACGCACCGCCTTCTTCATAGCCAACATAACCGGGAGGGGCACCAATCAGACGGGCCACGGAGTGTTTTTCCATGTACTCGGACATATCCAGCCGAAGAACGGCTTGATCATCATCGAACAGGAAGTCCGCCAGCGCCTTCACGAGTTCTGTCTTGCCAACACCCGTTGGACCGAGGAACAGGAACGAGCCAATGGGCCGCGCCGGATCCTGCAACCCCGCCCGCGATCTGCGAACAGCGTTTGAGACTGCATGGAGCGCATCTTTCTGACCGATGACCCGCTTACCGAGTGCTTCTTCCATGCGCAGCAGCTTGTCACGCTCGCCTTCGAGCATCTTGTCGACAGGCACACCAGTCCAGCGGGAGACGATCTGTGCCACATGATTTGTGGTCACTTCCTCTTCCATCAGAACGTTGGCGGGCTTGCACGCAGCTTCAGTTTCCTGGAGCTTCTTTTCGAGCTCGGGAATTTTACCGTAAGCGAGCTCACCAGCTTTGCCAAGGTCGCCGGTGCGCTGCGCTGCTTCCAGTTCAGAACGGGCAGCATCCAACTCTTCCTTCACCTTCTGAGCAGAATTGAGCTTCTCCTTTTCCGCAGTCCAGCGGGCGCCGAGGGCAGAAGACTTTTCTTCTAAATCAGAGAGATCTTTTTCCAAAACCTTCAGACGATCCTTGGAAGCTTTATCGGTTTCCTTTTTCAGAGCCTCTCGCTCGATCTGCAATTGCAGGATGCGGCGGTCTAACTCATCCAGCTCTTCAGGTTTGGAATCCACTTGCATCCGCAGCCTGGACGAAGCCTCGTCCATCAGATCAATTGCCTTGTCCGGCAGGAAACGATCGGAAATATACCGGTTGGAAAGATGCGCTGCAGAAACCAGCGCGCTGTCGGTGATACGGACCCCGTGATGGAGTTCATACTTTTCTTTAAGACCACGCAGGATCGAGACCGTGTCTTCCACCGTTGGCTCTGCGATGAACACAGGTTGGAATCGGCGTGCGAGCGCAGCGTCTTTTTCCACGTGCTTGCGATATTCATCAAGCGTGGTTGCGCCAACACAGTGCAGCTCACCACGCGCCAATGCTGGCTTCAACAGGTTGGAGGCATCCATGGCACCATCGGTCTTGCCTGCACCAACAAGCGTGTGCATTTCATCGATGAACAGGATATATTGCCCGGCAGCCGCTTCGACTTCAGAGAGAACGGCCTTCAACCGCTCTTCGAATTCGCCGCGGTACTTCGCGCCGGCGATCAATGCGCCCATATCCAGGGAAAGCAACGATTTGTCATTGAGGCTCTCCGGCACATCGCCATTGACAATACGCAAGCTAAGGCCTTCCGCAATGGCTGTCTTACCAACGCCCGGCTCACCGATGAGCACGGGGTTGTTCTTGGTACGCCGGGACAGAACCTGAATACAGCGGCGAATTTCCTCATCCCGTCCGATGACAGGATCAAGTTTGCCTTCTCGGGCCGCTTCAGTGAGATCCCGGGCATATTTCTTGAGCACATCATAGGTATTTTCGGCCGATGCATTGTCGGCTGTGCGGCCTTTGCGCAGATTGTTGATGGCCTGGTTCAATCCGGTTGGTGTGACGCCTGCAGATTTGAGCGCGGATGCGGCATCAGACTTTTCGATTGCCAGTGCCTGCAGCAAACGTTCGGCGGTCACATAGCTATCGCCAGCCTTGTCGCCAACTTTCTGCGCTGTATCAAACACCCGAGCGGTCTCCGGCGCCATGTACAATTGGCCACTGCTGCCTTCAACTTTCGGCATTTTGCCCAGGTCGGCTTCGACAAGCCCAAGCGCCATCTTTGCATCGCCACCAGCGGACTGGATCAAGCCAGCGGCGAGACCTTCCTCATCATCAAGGAGCACTTTCAAAATGTGGTTTGGGGTGAACTGCTGGTGCCCTTCACGCAGAGCCAACGACTGGCTCGATTGAATAAACCCGCAGGCACGCTCGGTGTATTTCTCAAAATCCATAGTTTTTACTCTCCTGGCACGCCTTTGCCCCGACCCGTAAGCGGCATCGCTGACTTTGGCATCTTACGAAGTTTAATTGACCTGGACCGTCCCGCTGTCTGGACCCTAAAAGAGGCATCCTGTCCCGGTGTTGTTCAGGCACAATCAGGATATGGTGATTGCAAATGTTAATCTCAAGTCCCGAACGGAGAACTCTACCGTGTCAAAAGCTACAGTCGCAGAACTCTATCGGTATCCTGTCAAAGGCCTTACCGACGAAAGATTGAATAGTGTGCAGTTGCTCGAAGGAAATTGTTTTCCTTTCGATAGGGCATGGGCAATTGAAGCCGGCAACCGCAAATTTGACCCTGAAAACCCGGCCTATTTTCTGAAAGCGAATTTCATCATGTTGATGCGCGACGAGAAGCTGGCCGCGCTCGAAATCCTGTTCGACGAAGAGACTCACACCCTAACTGTTTTTCGGGGCGGAAAGCAGGTCGCCCGTGGAAATCTTGGTGAGAAATTGGGCCGCCAGTTACTGGAACAATTTTTTGCTGCCTACGCGGCGGTGCTCCGCGTATTGTTGCCGCAGCAGGACATTCTTTCAGCGACGTACCAGCAAATGGATTTCCCTGATCAACCTCGCATCGGTCCGGGACATTGAGCGTATCGTCCGCAAGCCCGTGCACCCCATGCGTTTTCGTGGGAACATTTACCTGGACGGCTTATACTAACGGCCCTCAGGTTTGCCTGTTTTGGGTCCAATCGCGAGATGCGCCTGATTGGATCGCCCTTGGTTCTTTCATGAGCCGGGTCCAGACATCACATCCGGCGGCAAGACCGTCTGTCTGATCTTCAAAGAGGCGGTTGGAGAGCCCGTTCTCCCGAAGAGATTGCCAGACATTCTCGACCCGATTGAGCCCCGGTGATCTGGCGGGCAGGAAGATCAGGACGGCGGCCTGAGCGCCTTTTGCAACGGTCCGGCGGATCTCCTTGAGAGGCCGGTTCCTTGTTCCAGTGTCCGCCCCCATGGCACATCAGGGCCGCGCCGGTCTCCCTGTCTGCGCAACCCGCGCCGAACAGGCAGGCCGATTTGTAACGCTGATCGGCCGGTCATCGCGGTCTCGTCCCCTTGCGCGCCCGGATGCGGACGCGGCCGGTCTTCTGGCCGATGCGGGCCTCGTCCTGAACCAGGCCCCGATCGGCTTGTCTGCCGGACCGTGGTTCAAAGGGGAGGCAAGGCTTTGGGGGACGTTTTTTTGAAAGCCTCCATGAGGCCCGGGTCCTGGCCGGGTGTTGCGGGCGCCCGGTGAGGTGGGAAAAGCCGGGCGTTGCAAGCAGCCTGGAGAGGGGTCCTCTCGTGAGAGACAACACCGAACCGATCTTCGCTCCCCCGTTGAAGGTCAAGTCGTCTCCAGCGGACCCCCCCCTCGCCGCATCCGCCCGGCTCATCCCGTCATAAACACAAGCAAGCGAAAGCAGACGCCGGGCCTGACGGAGATCTTCGCTCGTCCTGGCAAGGCCGCGAAGGGTCAAAGCATCATAGTCATCACGACCGCCAACAGCTGCAGACATCGGAAATCCTCCTTTGTCTGCATGGATCCAGAGAGCAGCCGGGTTGAAAAGGCCTGAGAAACAATCAATCACGCCATTGGTGTTAGAGCCGTGGGAAGAGTTCAACTGGCTAGACAAGACCATCTCGATTGGCGGCCATCCCGTGCTCGACGTGATGGAACGGAAAAAACGATGCGCCGCGATCAATGTAGATCCTGAAACCGGATCGCGGGATATGAGCCTGCCCCGCACACTTGATGCCGGGTTCGGTCATGAAGACTGCGGGATCTATGCACGTGTTTCAGCAGATGCTGTAATCACAGAAGGGGATCTCGTCGAAGTTCTGGATTAAAAGGGGGCCTTCAGGCTGTTGCCGCAAGCTCTTCGCCGTCACTCTCGTTCGCAGATGCAGCTTTTTCAGATTCAGCTTCCGCTGCAACTTCTTCCTTGGGCTTGCGCGGCTTCCGGGCCAGCTTGGCTTCAGCCACTTCAGGTTGTTCAGCACCTTCTGCAGAAACTTCTTTTGCAGCTTCCATTGGTTTTGCCGCCTCAGCTTCTACGGTGGCCGGTGCCTGAGGTTCCGCAGGTGTCTCAACGATTACAGGCTGTTCGCCAGTTTCGCTCGCCTCGGCCTTGACTTCCTGATTTTGATGCCTGTTGTCATGACGATGATCGCGCCGTCCGCGATTACCGACACGATTCTGGTTGCCGTGGCCCTCAGAGTTATCCCGGTCTCCGCCATCTTCATTTGCGGCTGCAGCGGCACGCTCTTGCCGTTGCTGCTGGTTATAGGCCTGCGCTGCCACCAGAATGCGCTGATAATGTTCTGCATGCTGGAAATAGTTTTCAGCTGTAACGGTATTTCCTGAGACCAAAGCATCCCGTGCAAGAGTCTGATACTTTTCGGCGACGTGTGCGGCGTTCCCGCGAATCTTCACATCCGGTCCGTTGCTTTCGAATATCCGATTGACCGGATTCTGAGGCCTGCGGTTACCGCCGCCACGACCGCGTGATCTGTTGTTGTTCTTCTGACCCTGTCTCATAATCCTATGCATCCAGTTTCGTTGAATTAACCAATACCGAATTCAAAAGACGGTTGAACGCCGCTTTTGAGATTCAAACCTTTGCCTGCAGCCAAAAAAGAAGACATTCCCCACAACCATCACCAGGCCCCATTGGGCCGATGGTCACAATTAAAGTCTCGCGCGTACTTCTTAGCCTCGCCAGTGCCCCGAACCTATCCACCTCAGACAATGCCAAATGCTCACACAGCATTACCGGTTCATTCTCATTAGGATCGGTTCTTCGGATCTTTCGTTGTCGCTTCCAAGCCATCCGGGACTGCGCCCCAACCACCGAGCGATCAATATCGATAAAGCAAACTACCCTTTTGTCAGAGATTTTCCAAGAGGTTTTTTTGTTTGTCGACATTGTTGATTTGTCCGTTAATTCTTTCTCAGCGCGAGTAGGACAACCCGTTCATGCCCACCAAGGTCGTAGCAATTGACTTCGACTCCGTTCGGCACTCCAAAACCATATCCTAGTGCCAGTTCACGAATTTCATCGGCCTGCGTCGCGCCAGCTTCAAACAATATCAAGCTCTTCTCGGACAGCAAAGGACCAGTGCTAGCTAGGATAGCCTCGTAGGTATCGAGACCTTTTGGACCAGCAAAGAGCGCCTCAGCGGGATCATGGTTCTTCACTTCGGGCATCAACTCGGAAGTCTCTAAGTCCGCGATGTACGGCGGATTGGAAACAACGAGATCAAACTTGCCGTCAATGCCTTCGGCGCAATTCGTCTCAACCAGCGTCAACTGATTTGCGACCCCATTTTGATCTGCGTTCATGGCCGCTACTTTCAATGCCTCGGCGCTTACATCCGACGCCGTACCGGACCAATTTGAACGCTCTGCCAGCAGAGATATGGCGATGCACCCTGACCCTGTTCCAATGTCGAGCAGCCGGCAGGGTTCTTTAGCTCCAAATCGCTGTGCTGCTGCGTCCAGTGCAGTTTTTACCAACGTTTCCGTGTCGGGTCTGGGATCGAGCACGTGCTCATTAATCTCGAATTGGCGCCCATAGAATTCCCGCCAACCCAAGATTCGGGAAACCGGTTCCCTGCCTTCCCGGCGAGCCAGCATGGCCTCAAGCCGGGCAGCTTCATCTTCCTGCAGGGTCAAGTTTGGATCTGCAATGAATACGCTGTGGGGAATTCCGAGCCCATCCAGCAAGAGCATTCTGGCATCCAAAGCAGCAGTTTCGATGCCTGCGGCCATGAGCCGGTCGCACGCTGTGCGGAGCCACAAGCCGGCCGGCATCCCTCCTGACACGGTGGGATCAAACAATACCTTCATCCGCTGCAAGCAGGGTCGCCTGATGTTCTGTGATCAGCGCCTGAACAATTTCATCGAGGCCATCTCCTGCCATGATTTGGGGAAGCTTATAGAGCGTCAAATTTATCCGGTGATCTGTCACCCGGCCTTGAGGGTAATTGTAGGTGCGGATGCGTTCTGATCTGTCGCCGGAACCCACCTGGCCCTTGCGGTCTTCTGCGCGCGCGCTGTCTGCTTTCTCGCGCTCCATTTCATAGAGCCGAGCCCGAAGTTCCTTCATGACCTGAGCTCGATTCTGATGCTGGGATTTCTCACTGCGCACCACAACGATGCCCGTTGGTATATGCGTCAAGCGCACGGCACTGTCTGTTGTGTTCACGTGCTGCCCGCCCGCACCGGACGCCCGCATCGTATGAATGCGGATGTCTTCCTGCTTGATCTCGATGTCGACTTCTTCAGCTTCCGGCAGAACCGCCACGGTTGCTGCTGAGGTGTGGATACGGCCCTGGCTCTCGGTCTCGGGCACACGCTGCACCCGGTGCACGCCTGATTCAAATTTCAGCCTGGCAAATACCCCTTTGCCGGAAATGTTTGCCACCGCCTCCTTGTAGCCGCCATGATCGCCTTCGGTTACCTCAGCTGGTTCGAACTTCCATCCGATGCTCTCTGAGTAACGCTGGTACATACGAAACAAGTCACCCGCAAAAATCGCCGCCTCATCGCCGCCTGTACCGGCGCGAACTTCAAGAATGGCATTCTTTTCATCTGCAGCATCCTTTGGGAGAAGCAGCACTTCCACTTCCCGTTCGACTTTTTGGAGCTGCTCAGTCAGGTCAGCTTTTTCAAGCTCGGCCATCTCTGTCATTTCAGCGTCTGAGTCCGGGTCGGCGAGCAGTTCGTCCAGGCCGTTCACTTCCGCCTGTGTGTCCCGCAGCAGTTGTATTTTCTCCGCCACAGAAGAAAGATCAGCATATTCCTTCGACAGAGCTACAAAATCATCACCTTCCACACTGCCGGACGCGAGTTCCTGCTGGATGGCATCGAAACGATCCACCACACGGTTCAATTTTTCAGCGTTCAGCATGTCAGGAGTTTGTTTCTTCTATCGGAATGAAAAGTCGCGCTCTTCTAGCGGGTTTGCCGCCTGTTTGCCAAGCGGCCCGTCACAACGGATCACGAATCAAGGGACAGGTTGAGCAATGTATTCCGCCTCCGTTCAGCTGCATCTTGTCGTAGGAACAGTAACCATCTCCACACCGTGAGATGCCAATTCATCGAGGGTGCGGTTTGAAGCTCCTTCCGGCATGAGTAGCCGGCCTGGCGCAACGGCAAGCGTTTATGATCCAGCGGTTGTCTGATGGCGTCACCTCTATGGTGTGAACCCTTAACTCTTTCAGCTTCTCCAGAAACCAGAATGGCAGTTGGGACGGATCAACAATTGCCAGATCTCTGTCGATCATCACGAAGGCTCCATCGATGTGAATGCGATATCCGCAAAGATCTACACAAAGCAGCTCAACACCTTGCCAGCGCAACACCTCAGCAATCTGTTAGGCACCGGAATTGTTGACACGAATGGAACGTCCGAGAACGGCAGTTCTCTCATTGATCCAGGCGAAACTTCCCCCTTCGGCCATGCCGGTGCCGTGCAACGTCTTCAGAATTGGAACGCCCAATTCCGCGAGTGTCCGGGTAATTGGCAGTTCTTCGCCGCGATGCGATCTTGGCGCCATGCGGCAGACGATGGCTCCGCCCTTCACCATGATGAGGGGATCGCGCGTGTAGCAGGACTTGAACCTGCCTTCGACCTCGTCCTTAATGAAATGAACCTCAACCCCTTCAGCTTCCAAGGCCTCAACCAGCGCATCATACTGCTTCTGCATGTCCGCGGCAGGCGGGATCGTGTCGCTCTGCCAGTACCAACCTTCTTCCAGATTGCCAAAGGCGCCAATCTCTTCGATGCGCTTGCTCGGATCGACCCAGTCCAGTTCTTTGCCCAGTCGGTGCATCAGGATTGCGCAAATTTTGCCGACTTCGTTGTCAACACCCTAGGCCCCTGCCCCAGACGCGTTCCAGTTCACCTTGCGTTTCGAATGCCGGTTCAGGTACAGATCCAAAAATCTTGACCGTCATGTTGTAGATATAGTTCGCATCCTGGTTCACGGACATTCTGTTCACTCCATTGAGAATTGAGCCGGATCAGCATGTCACTTATAGTCCAGCTATCGCAAGATCGCGGATTGAATTTGGAATATGGAAAAAGCTGCGGACAGGGATATTGCAAGGCGGTTGCATCACGCGTCGCTGTTGTTCTTTTTCTGCTTTGCGCTTGTTTTTGCGGTCGTTTATTTTGCATCGCCAACCTTTAAGTCATTGGTGAATGAAGCCTTTGGCGGACTGAACGATACCGCTGTGATCATGGTTGCCTGGTGCAGGTCACTTTAAATTCTTCCTTGCGCCGGATGCCGGCAGAAAGCTCCAGCGCTCCATGAAGTTCCGTTCCATTGTTTTGTTGATGATTGCCGAAGTGGCAGCATTGTCCATGTGGTTCGTTTCTGCAGCTGTTCTGCCGGAAATGCTGCGCGAAGTTGATCTGTCGCCAATGCGACAGGCTGCCTTGACCAGCGGGGTCCCGGCCGGCTTTGTTGTGGGAGCGCTCACTTCGGCCATACTTGGCCTGCCCGACCGGTTCGACCCGCGCAGGGTTTTCGCGGTCTGCGCCATCACAGCCGGGCTGATCAATGCAGTACAATTGATCACGGAACCTGGAAGCGCTCTCGCAATTTCTGCCCGTGTGATCACCGGTGCACTCATGGCCGGCGTCTATCCGGTCGGTATGAAAATCGCTGCCGGTTGGGGTGAGAAAGACCGTGGGTTTCTGGTCGGGACGCTTGTGGGTGCGTTGACGCTCGGCTCGGCAGCACCTCATCTCATTGCCTTGGGCGGTGGAGCAGACTGGCGATTTACGATAACAGCAACATCCCTGGTTTCAGCCAGTGCTGGTGCGTTGTGCCTGCTGATTGGACTTGGGCCGTACCACGCCAAGGCCGCAAGATTCGACCCTCGAGCCATAGCCGTCGCATGGACCAACCGGCGCATCCGCCTGGCTTACGCGGGCTATCTTGGCCACATGTGGGAACTCTATGTGATGTGGGCCTGGATCGCTGCAGCCACGGCTGCGTCTTACAGCACATCATTGCCCATCCTTGAAGCCGAGCGGTTTGCGAAGATTACTGCATTCACGGCGATAAGCGCAGGCGGTTTGACCTGTGCGCTCGCGGGCCGGTTTGCCGACAAAATCGGGAAGGTCGAGATTACCATCATAGCGATGACATTCAGCGGCCTCGCCGCTCTGGGGACAGCTGCATCATTTGGCGGTCCAGTATGGCTCACATTTCTGATTGTTCTTGTCTGGGGCATATCCGTGATCCCGGATTCAGCCCAGTTTTCCGCGCTCGTTGCTGACGCTTCACCGCCAGAACATTCAGGCAGCCTGATGACATTTCAGACAGCGCTGGGCTTCGCGCTCACATTCGTTACGGTGCAGATCGCACCGGTCATAGCAATGGAATTTGGCTGGCCGTTAGTCCTGGGTGGATTGGCGCTGGGACCGGCCTTCGGGATTGTGGCGATGTTGAGGTTGCGGGCTATGGGACCGGCCGGGTAAATTTTTGCTCCGTCAGGTCGTTGCTCCATTGGTCTCCCGTATATTCTTCGGTCAGTTTGAAACCTTTTTTCTCATAAAGACGGCGGGCCGCATCAAGCCCCTTGAACGTCCAGAGATGAATCTCCTGAAACTTTTGTGCGGCGCAGAACTCCAGTGCAGCCTCCAAGAGTGCTCTTCCGGTTCCTGTGCCCCTTAGTTCTTCGGAAAGAAAGAACCAGCGGAGATGGGCGATGCCGTCACCCAGGTCTTCTCCATCTATGGCGATCGATCCGGCAATTCGATTATCCAGCCGTACATGCCAAATTTGGTTTTGGGCCTGGTCTAGCCGCGGAACAAAATCAGCCATACCACCAGCAACAGCCGCCTCGAATTTCGCGCCAAATCCAAAGTGCTGACTGTAAAAGTCTACGTGCAGCCGGGTGATGCTTGCAATTAGCCCCGGGACATAACCCGTTTTGATTTCTGCTGTAATTTGATCGAAAATCTCGCGGGTTCCGCAACGCGCGGCCTCAAGAGATGCTGCATAGGCGGCAAGCCCATTTCTAACTGATTGCTGGTCCAGTTCAGGTAGCAAACTTACTGCAGTTTTTACCTGTTCGCTTGCCCTCTCAGCGATTTCGTCAAATGTCTGTCTTCCTTTTTCCGATAATTGCAGGTCCTTGGCTCTGGCATCGCTCAGCGAACGTGTTTCAATGAGTTCGCCCTTTTCGATCAGGCCCCTTAACAGACGGCTGACCGTCGACTTTTCCAGCAGAAGCAATTCGGAAAGAGCTTTTGCTGACAGCGCACCAGCAGCACCAATCTCCAGAATCGCATGAACGGCTGAAGCCGACATATCTGTTCCGACTATGGTTGGCCTGAGAAATCCAAGTTCGCGAACCAACTCGCGAGCACTTTTCCGGATGTCATCGACAAGGTCTTGAGAAACCGCACGCATGTAGAGAACACCCATATAGTTGCATCATACATCTATATGGGTGAAGGCGTTCCGCCTGCAAGAAATTTCTTTGTTTCAGAGAATCTGCTTCAGCGCATTCGCGATATTATCAGGTGTTACATCGTGCCTGAACACCGCAATTAGCTTCCAGTCCGGATCCATCAGGTACGTGAAAGAAGAGTGATCGACTGGATAATCCTCTTTTCCCAGGTCTTTCCGAATGGCGTAGTAAACTCGGAATTTCTTGGCAATGTCCTTGATTTGCGCTTCGGTCCCGGTGAGACCCACCATATTAGGGTGAAAAAGCTCAACATATTGAGACAGCTGATCAGGCGTATCGCGTTCCGGATCAACGGACACGAATATCGGCACGACCTTGTCAGCCTTGTCGCCCAGTTTGCCTACGCCTGCTGCAACATTCTGCAAACCGAACGGGCAAACATCAGGGCAGAAGCTGTAGCCGAAATAGACGAGTGTATACTTACCCTTAAAGTCGGCCTGCGTTGCAGGTTTCCCCTTGTGGGAAATCAATTCAAATGGACCGCCAGTTTTGGCCGGCACAGCAATCACACCTTCACCGGAGATCGTTTTCACCTCCGTCATGCGTTCCACAAGGATCCAACCCACCATGACAAACGCCGTCAGCGCAATCGCAGCGGCGATGTCCATAAACACTTTCGTCATTGGAGTGCACATCTCCTATGCATGATTTCAATCGTCGAAGGACAGAACGCCGCCGGCTAAACTGATTTAAGGATAGTGCATAATGATTTCAACAACGCCCCTGCCGCCGCCCAGCTGGAATCGCGCTTTGTTGAACTCAGGTTTTGAACGGGGCGGTTTTGCATAGTTGGACGTTCCAGCGCCTTCGGTCGAATAGCCAAACGGAAAGTGCCGTTCGATCTTGTTGTCACTATTTTGATCGTGCGCCGTCGAAATCTGTTTGAGCGTGAAGGTGATTGAACCCTGATGCGCCTTGGTGCCAAACCGTTTGAAGGCCCCGCCTTCGTCACCACAGGCCGGAAGCTGCCCATTACTGTTTTTGATGTTCTTTATCGTGACGGTGAGATCACTTTGAGCCGCGTGCGCTGAACCCGGCAGTCCAAAAGTAGCAACAAACAAAAGCGCGAAGCCAAGCCCGGCTCTCAACCGCGTCAGGTTCGACCAAGAGAAACCCGCATCCTTCATTTCGTCCGGCCCTATTATCCTTGTAACTCTCGCGCCGAGCCTATCGTGCGCCATACTGAGGAACAAGGTCAGCTAAACCAAAGATCCGTGACAATGTTTGTATTTCTTGCCCGAACCGCATGGGCACGCCTGATTGCGTCCGACCTTGCCCCATGTTGCCGGGTTTTCCGGATCCATTTCCCCAGATCCAGAAGCATCTGCATCCAGCAACGGAGTTCCGAATGCAAGGCCAGCCTGAACCATATCATCTTCACCGGTGAACGGGTCGATATGATGGCCTTCCATTTCCGGCAGTTCTTCGTCGAACATGTCATCTGGACCGCCATCGGAAAGTTCAACGCGCATCAGATGGCCTGTCGTGAGTTCACGCAAGCGAACGAGCATACTTTCAAACAAGGTGAACCCTTCAGTCTTGTACTCATTCAATGGATCACGCTGGCCATAACCGCGCAACCCAACGACCTGTCTCAGATGCTCGAGCGTGATGAGGTGCTCTCGCCACAGGTGATCAAGTGTTTGCAATAAAACAGCTTTTTCAACTTGAGGGGCGAATTCTGACATGGCTTCGCGCCGTTGTGCATAATATTCATCACTCGCCTTGATGAGGCGCTCGCGGATTTCTTCGTCCGCAATACCTTCCTCTTCTGCCCAGTCGTCTACAGAAAGATCATTGTCCAGCACTTCCTGTAGCTTTTTCCTGAGACCTTTGGTGTCCCATTCCTCGGCATAGGCCTTGGGCGGGATGTGAGCGGCAACTGCATGTTCGATGACATCGTGGCGCATATCGGTGATGGCATCACTTACATCCTCATCACCCATGATCTCGATGCGTTGTTCGAAGATGACCTTCCGTTGATCATTCATCACGTCATCGTATTTGAGCAGTTCCTTACGAATGTCGAAGTTCCGCGCCTCAACCTTTTGCTGGGCTTTTTCGAGAGCTTTATTGATCCAGGGGTGAGTAATGGCTTCGCCTTCTTCCAGACCAAATTTGGTCAGCATCCCGTCCATGCGCTCAGAACCGAAGATCCGCATGAGGTCGTCTTCGAGTGAAAGATAAAAACGCGAATGGCCGGGATCACCCTGACGGCCCGACCGGCCACGCAGCTGATTATCGATACGGCGGCTTTCGTGGCGTTCAGTGCCGATCACATAAAGGCCACCGGTTTGCAGAACTTTTTCTCGCGCCTCTGCAATTTCCTCACGGATCTTTTCAGCCTTGGCTTCATCCGGATTATCGCCGAGTTCAGTCTCAATGCGCATATCCGCGTTACCGCCAAGCTGAATATCCGTTCCGCGGCCCGCCATGTTGGTGGCGATGGTGACGGCCGCACATTTGCCGGCCTGGGCGATAATCTGAGCTTCCTGCTCGTGATACCGGGCGTTCAGCACGTTGTGCTCGATCTTCAAGTTGTTGAGCATTTCGGAGAGAGTTTCGGACTTCTCGATCGAAGTCGTACCGACCAACACAGGCTGTCCTCTCTCACGGCAATCCTTAACTTCCTCGATGATCGCATCATATTTTTCGCGTTCAGTGCGGTAAACCTCATCGTCATCATCAAGTCGCGAAATCATGACGTTCGTCGGGATCTCCAGAACTTCCAGTTTGTAGATGTCGGCAAACTCTTCGGCTTCCGTCGAAGCCGTCCCGGTCATGCCAGCCAATTTACCATAGAGGCGGAAGTAGTTCTGGAACGTAACCTGCGCGAGCGTCTGGTTCTCGGGTTGAATTTCCGCACCTTCCTTGGCTTCCAGAGCCTGATGCAGACCTTCTGAAAAACGTCGACCTTCCATCATGCGGCCGGTGAATTCATCAATAATGACGACCTGCCGGTTCTTTACAATGTAGTCCTTGTCACGTTGGAAGAGCGTATGAGCCTTGAGAGCCTGATTAATGTGATGAACGATAGTCACGTTTTCGACGTCGTAAAGCGACTCGCCTTGCATAAGGCCGGCTTCTTTCAGCAGCCCTTCGGCGTGCTCATTGCCCTGCTCGGTCAGAGAAACGCTCTTGGTCTTTTCGTCGATTTCATAATCTTCCGGGACCAGGTTCGGGACAAGCTTGTCAACAGTGACATAAAGCTCGGTCTTGTCCTCCACTGCGCCGGAAATGATTAGAGGGGTGCGCGCTTCGTCCACCAGGATCGAGTCTACTTCGTCGACGATTGCAAAAAAATGGCCGCGTTGCACCATCTCGTTGAGCTGGTACTTCATGTTGTCACGCAAGTAATCGAAGCCCAGCTCATTGTTTGTGGCGTAGGTCACGTCACAGGCGTATTGTTCGAGCCGTTCCTCATCTTCGAGGCCATGCACAATACAACCGGTTTTGAGGCCAAGAAATCCGTATACCTGACCCATCCACTGGGCATCGCGTGCGGCGAGATAGTCGTTGACCGTCACCACGTGGACACCCTTCCCGGCTAGCGCGTTTAGATACACCGCCAGAGTTGCAACAAGAGTCTTACCCTCACCGGTCTTCATTTCAGCAATGTTGCCGTCATGGAGAACCATGCCGCCTATCAGCTGCACATCGAAATGACGTTGGCCCAAGGTGCGCTTGGCAGCTTCGCGAACTGTGGCAAATGCAGGTATCAGCAGATCATCGAGACTCGTGCCATCTGCGACCTGCTGGCGGAACGTATCGGTGCGCACCCGCAAGTCCGTGTCACTCAAGCCTTCCAGCTCGCTTTCCATCGCATTGATGGCAGCAACCTTATCATCATAAATCTTAAGCCTGCGGTCATTTGCAGAGCCGAATATTTTTTTCGCGAGCGCTCCTAGGCTGACCATAAGGAGATTTCCTTTTCTCGAATTCCTGCTGGGCCGAAAGGTGCAGCTTTCGCTGTAGCCCGGGGAGGTTCTAATAGAGCACGCAAGCAGGTGCAATGCCGGTGCAAACAGACTTTGCGCCGACATAGGTTCCGCTTGGTCTCATGTCAATCTGAGGCAGTAACCGAATTTACATTAACGGGCGCTGAACACCCGATTGCGACGTAAATCTCACGATCAATGGGCCATATTCGGGCGATGTCCCTTCGGGCATTGTACTTCACGCGATCATGCTGCATAACCCGCGGCTGAGGAACCGTGATATGGCCTGATGCGGCCAGACATTAACAAGCGAATGTTGGACGGATGAAATTTATCAATACTGGATTTGCGATCGCGATGGCCGTTGCAGGCTTCGCCGTCACCCTGAACGATTCTCAGCCCACAGTGGCTCAAGAGAAAGATATGGTAGTCTTCAAGGTCAATGGACAGGAAGTCCGCGCGTCAGAGATCGCTTTTGCGAGAGACGAAGTACTACCTCACCTGGGTGGACTGCCTGCCAAGGCAAGATACCCGTTCATTGTAGATTACCTCATTGAGCGTCATTTGATGGCGCAAGCCGCGGTCAGCGCAAAGGTCAACAAGTCTGACGCTTACCGCAAACGGTTGCGTTATTATCAAGTGAAGGCGCTTCGGGAAGCTTATTTCGCTGAGCATATCAGACCGCTTGTCAGCAAGCAGAAAGTCAAAGAAACATACGAGCGCGAAAAGACAACAGCAAAGTCCAGAGATCGTGCCAGGGCGCGCCATATTGTCGTGGCAACCCAGAAACAAGCAGATGAGCTCTTTGCCAGGGCCAGCAAGGGTGAAAACTTTGCTCAGATGGCAAAGGAACACTCCACTGATGAAGCTGCTGCTCAAGGGGGTGACCTCGGATATTTCTTTGCAGAGGAAATGGTCCCTGAATTCTCCGATGTGGTCTTCAATTTGAAACCTGGTCAACTGGGTGGCCCAGTCAAAACGAAATGGGGCTGGCATGTGGTCAAATTGATGGACAAGCAGACCGTCGGTCCAAAACGTTTCGAAGATGTGGAGGAAGGTCTCACAGCTATTTTGCTCCGACAGAAGGTTCAGGATGAGATTGCCAGGCTCAAGAAAATTTCGAAGATTGAGTACCTGGATCCGGACCTGATAAAACTTCGCGACCAGCTCCAAAAACGGATCGATGAGCAAAGGAAGCTCCAGGAACAGGAAGAAAAGAAGAGCCAGTAACGGAACTGGCAGCTTCGCACGCTTAGGCCGGATCGAGTGTTATGGGAAATGGCTGATGGTTTCGCCGCTTGCTCCGGCAGAATTTCCTGAATTGCCGGCAATCGCCGGGGTACGGCTTGCGACAGCTGCGGGCGGCATCAAGTACGAAGGCCGCACGGACGTACTTTTGTGTGTAATGGAGCCGGGCACACAAGTCGCAGGCGTGTTGACCAAGTCACGCACTTGCTCTGCGCCGGTTGACTGGTGCCGAGCCAGCCTCGGCCAAGGCAGCGCACGCGCCCTGATCGTGAATTCCGGCAATGCGAACGCTTTCACGGGTCGGCTTGGCACGTCCAGCGTAAAGCAAACTGTCTCTAAAGTCGCGAAACTGGTTGGTTGCCGGCCTGACGAGGTATTCATCGCATCCACTGGGGTTATCGGTGAACCACTCGAACCTGGCCTGATCACCAACGTGCTCGAGGATGCGAGAGCCAACCTTTCGGATGAACATTGGCCGGAAGCAGCTCAGGCCATCATGACGACCGACACGTTTCCCAAAGCTGCGACTGCGAAAGTGAAGCTGGATGGGAAGACCATTACCTTGAATGGTATCGTCAAGGGTTCAGGCATGATCGCCCCCGACATGGCGACAATGCTTGGGTTCGTTTTCACGGATGCCGCTCTTCCTGCTTCCGTCCTGCAGGAGCTTATGAGTGCGGGATGCGGTCGCAGCTTCAACTCAATTACTGTCGACAGCGATACGTCTACGTCCGACACTGTGCTGCTTTTTGGAACCGGCCAATCCGGCGCAGGTGCCGATATCACCGATGCCCATGATCCACGCTTAAAGGCATTCCGGAAGGCCCTCGACCAGTTGCTGCTCGAATTGGCTCACTTGGTGGTCAAGGATGGCGAGGGTGCAGAAAAATTCATTTCCATCGAGGTACGCGGCGCTGAGGACAATGGTGCCGCACGGCGGATCGGTTTGGCTATCGCGAATTCGCCGCTCGTAAAAACTGCGATCGCCGGCGAAGATGCCAACTGGGGCCGCATTGTTATGGCCGTGGGTAAATCTGGCGAACTCGCTTTTAGAGACAAGTTAAAGATCTGGATTGGCGGTGTCCGCGTCGCAATCCGCGGACAATGTGACCCTGACTACCGTGAAGAAATGGTCACAGGACACATGGCTGAGCAAGAAATTAACCTAAAAGTCGACGTCGGCGTTGGCAAAGGAACAGCAACGGTTTGGACTTGCGACCTTACGCATCGCTACATTGATATCAACGCTGAATATCGTAGTTAATGTGCTGAAACAAACATTTTGCGAAAACTTAACTGCTACCTAACCTTTCTAATGAAATCGCCCAAAAAGACCAATCTCCTAGTTGGGTATTAACCTATTCGGTGGACTATGTCTCACGAACGAAGCGGAAAGTCCGTCTTGCTGGTTGTGGCTTGTGCTCTCGTCGATCTTGATGGACGCGTCCTGTTGGCACAGCGTCCCGAAGGCAAAGCGATGGCCGGTCTCTGGGAATTTCCGGGTGGTAAAGTCCATCCCGGCGAGCTTCCAGAAGTTGCCCTTATCCGTGAGCTCCACGAGGAACTCGGGATCAATGTAACTGCATCCTGTCTGGCCCCATTGACTTTCGCCAGTCACACTTATGAAGCGTTTCATCTTCTGATGCCGCTTTATGTGTGCCGGAAATGGTCCGGAATGGCGCAAGGCAAGGAAGGTCAGCAGCTAAAATGGGTAAAACCTGCTCGCTTGAGGGACTATCCAATGCCGCCAGCGGACGAACCGTTGATAGGACATTTGATTGACCTGATTTGAATGAAAGAGTTTGCGAGAGCACCGGAGGCGGAAATGAACAAAAAATAAGAAGTGCGACGTCACTCCTGAGCGACTTTTGCGCCTGCGAACGCGGTGCAATCGCAATTGAATATACGTTTATCGCAGCAGGCGTCGGCTTGGCGGTTTCAGCGACGGTTTATAACGTCGGCAATGTAGTATTGAACAATCTGTTCCTGCGGGTTCAAAACGCCGTTTCGAACTAAGACTCTCATTTCTTTCGGTCATTGCCGGGCGACAAGCCCTGTTCGACCGTTCCCAAAGCATCAGACAGGCGCATTTTTGCACTGCCAGGTTTGAGCGGTTTAGGTTGGCTATCGTGCGGTGCCCAGCCTGTAAGCCAGACCATCTGTACCGTCATTCTCAATCGGCCGTCCGGGTCTGAGAATTGTTCCTGGTATAATTCACCAGCTCGTATCAGAACATCCCGCCGCAAGAAGTTTCCTGCTCTCTGCTTTAATGCGTTCGCCCATCCCATGTGCCTGAGATCTCGCATCAAAGTTAGGATATCGCCATAGCGCACCGTTATGGTGTCGGAATCCACGACGGGTAACGCAAAGCCAGCCCGCTGCAACAGCGATCCCAGTTCCCGTATCTCCGGAAACGGCGCCACTCGCGGCGATACCCCCTGCGCCAGTTCACTCTCTGCCTGCAACAGGACTTGGCGCAGTTCATGAAACGAGTCTGAACCCAACGTTGCTCCCAGAAACAAGCCGTCAGGCTTCAGTGAGCGTCTGACTTGCACAAGCGATCCAGGTAAATCATTGACCAGTTGAAGACCGAGAATGGAAACAACACACGCGAGTTTTCCCGCTGCCAGCGGCAACATTTCTTCGTCAGCAACAAATTGAAAAGGCGAGCCTTTGCCGAGCAGCGCGGGCACCCAATCCATCTGAACAAACAGACCATTCGGGTTCGCACGCCTGATTGTTTCTTCCAGGCTGGGCGCAGCGTTCAACGCACAGATCGTCTCAAAGTCATGGCGAATTGTTGCAAAACGGTCAGTTAGTTCTTCCAGCGCGAAGTCCATCAGGAAGGACGGCGCCTGCGCACCGAAGCGGGTCCGGCGTTCACGTAGCAATGCCCGGTCGAAAATCTCTTCAATCTGTTCGCCTGAGTTCATGAAAAACCATGGGCAGAGCGGAACGGAGAGGTCAACAGAATTGCTTGCTGTTCATCCAAAAAGGCGACAAGTTGTGTCCATGACAAACCCGGGGATCGGCAAAACTGCGCATAGAGCGGAAGCGGACTGGTGTGCGTCTGCTGGTTCATTTGCAAAGTTTTGCCTGGATACACTCCTTCCGCCCATCTGCCCAATGTGTAAGGGCCACATGGGTGATCATGGCGGCATCTGTCCGGAATGCTGGCAAGATCTCAGTTTTATCGAATCTCCGCTTTGTGACCGGCTTGGTGCACCATTTGCCTACGATCCCGGGGATGGTGTTGTCAGTGCCAGGGCCCTTGCACGGCCTCCGCAATGGAACCGGGCCCGCGGTGCGGTGGAGTTTGATCAACATTCCCGAAAGCTCGTCCATGCGCTGAAGTACAGAGACAGGCACGAAACAGCGCCATTGTTGGCAAGATTGATGTTTCGGGCAGGCGCTGAGCTGCTGGAGGATGCTGATTTCCTGATCCCTGTGCCGCTTTACAGATTCCGCCTCTGGAAGAGACGCTTCAACCAGGCAGCTCTTCTCGGCGAACATATCAATGCGTGTTCAGGCGTTGCTTTACGGACAGACATTTTGCGCCGGGACCGGCCGACCCGGTCACAAGTGGGGCTCGACCATGCCACACGGCGAAAAAACGTGCGCAACGCTTTCTCGGTGCACGATGAATTGCGGCCCGAATTGTTGGGTAAACGCGTTTTGCTTTTGGACGACGTCATGACAACCGGGGCAACGGTCGAATCTTGCAGTAAAACCTTGCTTGGCGCCGGTGCCGCGCGCGTAGACGTGATCGTGTTTGCTCTTGTACTCAATCCATCCGGATTGCATATATGAGCGAAGTTCAACGACTAAATTTGCGTGCAAAATGCCCAAGATAAAAATCTATTCCACGATGCTCTGCCCGTACTGTTCAGCAGCAAAAACTTTGCTCAAGAAAAAAGGAGCTGAGTTTGAAGAGATTGACGTCACTTTCAACCCGTCAGAACGCGCGCGTATGACTGAATTGTCAGGTGGGCGTACGTCTGTTCCCCAAATCTGGATCGATGACAAACACATTGGCGGGTTTGACGATCTTAGCGAGCTCAATGCCGATGGTGAGCTAGATCCTTTGCTCGCTTACTAATCACACATGACAGAAAAACCCGGCTCAATATTTCATGCTGCTCTGGTTCAGCAGTGTGCTGGGCGCGATATCCATCGGAACATTGATGAGGTTACGGGACTCATCAGACAAGCAGCTGCAGCAGGTGCTTCATTTGTTTCAACGCCCGAAATGACCCATCTGCTGGAAACTTCCGGAGAAAAGTTACAGGCAACTGCCGTCTCGCAGGAAAAAGATGAAGGTGTCGCCGCATTTTCCTCTCTGGCTGTTGACTTGAAGATTTGGCTCAACATTGGCTCCCTGGCCATATCGCTGGGCGACGGGCGTTATGCAAACCGGTCTTTCCTGTTCGGACCGGACGGTGCTCTGGTGGAGACTTACGACAAGATCCACATGTTCAACGTTCGACTTGATGGCGGTGAACATTATCAGGAATCAAAACGCTACAGGCCTGGCAATCGCGCCGTTGTGACCGACCTGCCGTGGGGCCGTCTCGGCATGACCATCTGTTACGACATGAGGTTCCCGAATCTCTACCGGGACCTGGCACAGGCTGGTGCGGACTTTTTGACAATACCATCTGCCTTCACGGTTCCAACTGGCAAAGCTCATTGGCACACGCTACTCCGAACCCGGGCCATTGAAACGGGCTGCTATGTCTTTGCGGCCGCCCAACACGGCGAGCACGAATGTGGCCGCAAAACATATGGGCATAGTCTTATCATTTCCCCCTGGGGCGCAGTGCTTGCCGAGGCTACGGATGGCTCGGGTATTGTGGTTGCAGAGATTGACCCTGGTGCGGTACAAGCCGCACGCGAGCGTGTACCATCGGTGCAACTTGAACAGTATTACGACCCTCCTGTACAATCGGGCGGCAATGCAAGTGAACTAAAGGCTGTGTCATGATCCATTACGATCTGATTTGCGCAGAAGGCCACGAATTTGATGGCTGGTTCAGCAATTCTGAGTGCTTTGACAAGCAGTTGAAGGTGGGAATCGTTGAGTGCCCGAATTGCGGATCGACTGAGGTAAGCAAGGCACTCATGGCGCCCGGAATTCCAGCAAAGTCCAACTCTAAAAAAGACCTTCAGCCTGTGATGCAGAACGCACCTCAAAGTCCTGCAACGGAGATGGTGCAAATGATCCGGAAATTGCGGGATCATGTGGAACAAAATTCTGAATATGTGGGTCCGCGGTTTGCCGATGAAGCACGGAAAATTCATCATGAAGAGACCGAGCCCCGTGGAATCTACGGCGAAGCCACGCTGCAGGACGCACAAGATTTGAAAGATGAGGGCATTGAGGTGCAACCTCTCCCTTTGTTGCCGGAAGAGCGTAACTAGGGTCCAGACCTAAAACAGTTATTCTGCCGGCTCGATTGCCCTCTTGTATAAATGCCAGGTTGCGTGGCCGAGCACTGGCAACACTACAATTAATCCCACAAACGCAGGCAAAAGAGCAAGAATCGCCAAACCTGTCACAATCGCTCCCCAAACCAGCATTGGAAACGGCGATTTAAACACCGTTTGAAAACTGGTGATTATCGCAGTGATGAAGTCCACTTCCTGTTCCAGCAGAAGCGGCATCGCAATCACCGTTGAAGCGAAAAGAATGAATGCCAGAAAGCCGCCAACCGCTGTCCCAGTCACCAAAAAGGCCATGCCTTGAGATGTGGTCAAAATGGCGTCAAAAAGACCGTCGACACTGCTGAACGTCTTCAGGCCAAAGAACAAGGCAAGCAGAAGCCTGATCTGATAAATCCAGATCCAGAAAATAAAGAGCACGACGAAGGCCATCCAGCCCAGTTCACGCTTTCGCTGTTGCATCACGACCGTCAGGATTTCCCGCCAGATCAGGGGGTCATCGACCGCGAGCCTCCTGCTGGTTTCGTACAATCCTACAGCCACGAAGGGCCCCACAAGAGGAAAGCCAATTGCGATAGGAATGATCATCCACGGCGTTTCCAGCTTGGTCAGAAAAGCCAGTATCAACAAACCTGCGACCGTATAAAATCCGCCAAAAAACAAACCTATAGAAGGCGCACGCCGATAGTCCGATAGTCCCTTGCGCAATGCACCCCATACATCGCGAATTTCAATGAGGTTTATGACCGGACGGGGTGGGGGCCGATATTCCTGCTGCGTCATCATATATTTTGTTCCCTCGCCAAAGACAGAACGGTACCTTGCCGACGCTCCTTTTCTTGCAAGAAACTAACGTTGGAAAAAGACGCAGCAATTGCGCCAGATCAAGGCAACCTTCAACTTATACTGCGGCTTACTGACTCGGACTCTCCGAGGGGGGTTTCCAGTCGATGTTCGGCCTGCTTCAGCATGGAAAACAAGGGAGATTTTCCATGGCAGCAGCTGGTCAACCGAGAGCGGACTTTCTGGGCGATGACCTGCCTCGCACAGCGCGCAAGAGCGAAGAGGCGGATCAGACGCGGCAGCTTCTTGCCTTGACGGTGATCCTCGACGGTGGGTTTCGCCGCGAGGCCGCGCGCACCGGCGGCGGGGGCCTGCAGGTGATCCGGGACGGGGTGTTGCGCTTCAAGGCCGGCGGCGCGGCGGCCTTGGGGACCCGCAAGGCGCCCGCAAAGACGCCCCGATCCTGACAGACGAACACCGCGCGGCGCTGGCAGCGACTGTTGAGGCGGGGCCAAAGCCCGATATGGACGGCATCGTGCGCTGGCGGCGGGTCGATCTGGCGCAGGGGGCGCAGGAGGAACCGGGCGTCCCGGTCAGTCGTCAGACGCCGGGACGGGACCTTCGCGCCATGGGGGTCGCCATGGGGTTCGCCAGGCGCTCCGCCCGCCCGCAGCACGACGCACAGCACGACGAGGCCAGCGAGGCGTTCAACAAAACGTCTGCGACGTCGTCGACCACATCCGCAGCCAATGTGGCGGCACGCCGATAGAGCTCTGGGTTCAGGACGATGCCCGGATGGGTCAGAAGAACAAACGCACGCGACGCTGGGCGCGGCGGGGGACGCGGCCCTGCGCGCCGCACGATCAGCGGACCGAAGAGGCCTGTCTCTTCGGCGCCCTCTGCCCTGCCAGGGCCAAGGGCGACGGGCGGGTCATGCCCTGGTGCGACACTCACCCCATGGCTGAGCCTCTCAAGCTCATCGGTCAACAGGTCGAGGCCGGGGCACACGCCCTCCCGATCCTTGATCGGGTGGGAGGGCAGACCTCACCCAAATTGGTTGCCCCCGACAACATCACCCTCGTCCCACGGCCGCCAGGGGCACCAGAGGTGAACCCGGTCGAGAACGTCTGGCCGTTCATCCGGGACACCTGGCTTTCGACCCTCGTTTTCAAGACCTGCGACGACATCGCAGATCACTGCTGCCAAGCCTGGAACACCCTCAGGCATCAACCAGGGCGCGTCATCTCAATCGGAGGGCGCGAAGGGGCCCATCGGGTGGGAGCAGTGAGCGATGGTATTATCGCAGGTCTGACCGGCTTTGGAGCAAACTTAGTCGCTCTGATCCAGAGAATAACCTGCACCGCGGACTGTTCGTATGGGTTCTTGCAGGCCGGGGAGACGAAGCGCTTTGCGCAGGCGTCCCACATGCACATCGACCGTGCGATGATCCACATCGCTGTCTCGGCCCCACACCAGGTCCAGAAGTTGATCGCGGCTCCAGACGCGTCCGGGGCGTTCGATCAAGGTACACAACAAACGATATTCAATGGGACCAAGATGGACACGTGTGCCCGCCCGATAAACCCGATGCTGCTCTGCGTCCAGAGAAATATCGCCATATGACAGTTTCTGCCCGCTTTGTGAGGGCTTGGCGCGCCGCAAGCCAGCCCGAACCCGCGCGACAAGCTCGCGAACTGAATAGGGCTTCACAACATAATCGTCTGCGCCCGTATCAAGCCCACGAATTCTATCGGATTCCTCGCCGCGTGCTGTGAGCATGATTACTGGAATGGACCGTGTCTCTTCCCGCGCTTTAATTTGCCGGCAAACTTCTATTCCGGAGACATTTGGCAACATCCAGTCCAGAACAATCAGATCCGGGGGATCCTCTGCCACCGCAAGCAAGGCCACCTCCCCGTCTTCAGCCCGCATCACCTCAAACCCTTCATTTTGCAGGTTATAGGCAAGCAGTTCCATTTGAGGGGGCTCGTCTTCAACAACGAGGACCGATGGTTTGACCGGGGAAGCCATACGATAACAGGATCCTCTGTCAGTTTTCCGTATCAAGCGATATATAGCTGGTAACATCGCTTTTCGGACGCTCGTCCTGGGGCAACTCACCGCTAATCAGATAATGAACCTGCTCTGCCACGCCTGTAATGTGATCGCCAATCCGCTCCACATTCTTGGCAATAAACAACAGGTGCATGCAGGACGTGATGTTGCGCGGATCTTCCATCATGTAGGTCAGGAGTTCCCGAAACAACGTATTGTGCATCTCGTCCACTTCCGTATCGCGGCGTCTGACATCCTCCGCGGAGGTAATATCGCGCGCAACATAGGCGTCCAGCACATCCCGGAGCATGCCCTGGGTCAGTTTACTCATGCGCTTAATGGTTGCTGCTGCGGATCCAACAGGCTGCTCTTTGGCCAAAACCGTGGTGCGCTTGGCGACATTCTTAGCGTAATCCCCAATGCGCTCCAGATTTGCGGAGACCTTCAAAGTCGAAACAACACTGCGCAAATCTTCTGCCATTGGCTGACGCAACGCCAGGAGACGGACGGCGAGTTCATCGATCTTGGTTTCCAGAGCATCAACCCGCTTGTCGCTTGCGCGCACCCGTTCGCCCAGCTCCGTATCTCTTTTGACAAGCGCCTCCGCGGATTCGCTGATTTGCGTTTCCACGATTCCCCCCATTTCCAAGAGCAAGGTCTCGATCTGACCAAGTTCCTGGTCAAACGCGCTGACGATGTGTGTCTGGTCCATAGTGTTCTCCAGATCAGCCTATCCGGCCGGTAATGTAGTTTTGTGCGCGCTCATCCTTGGGCGCTGTAAAGATCTGCCCTGTCGCCCCGCTCTCCACCAGCTCTCCCATATGAAAGAAAGCTGTGCTTTGCGAAACCCGGGCTGCCTGCTGCATGGAGTGCGTGACAATGATGATTGTGAAATTCTCGCGCAGCTCGTCAATGAGCTCTTCGATCCGGGACGTGGCAATTGGATCAAGCGCCGAGCATGGTTCATCCATCAAAATGATCTTTGGCTGCACCGCAATCGCCCGCGCAATGCAAAGCCTTTGTTGTTGTCCGCCGGAAAGACTCGTACCCGGTTCATTCAATCGGTCATGGACTTCTTCCCAGAGCCCAGCTCTCTTGAGGCTGGTCTCCACAATTTCCGAAAGTTCGCTCTTTGAACTGGCAATACCGTGAATTTTTGGACCGTAGGCCACATTGTCGAAAATCGACTTTGGAAACGGGTTTGGCTTTTGGAACACCATGCCCACGTGGGCGCGAAGCGCCACCACATCAACGGCCGGATCGTAGATGTCCTGACCTTCAACACGGATGTCTCCTTCAACGCGGCAAATCGGAATGAGATCATTCATTCGGTTAAGGCACCTCAGGAATGTGGTTTTGCCACAGCCGGAGGGACCAATCAGCGATGTGACCTGGTTTGCCTGGATGTTCAGAGAAATGTCACTTAGCGCCTGTTTGTCAGCGTAGAAAACATCCACATCCCTGGCAGTGATATAGGGCTCGGCGGTTGCCGCCAGATCGGCTCCGGCTGATTCATCATTTTTGAGTGCATAAGCTGCCATTTCAGCCACTCTTAAAATCTTTGTTCGTAGCATTTGCGCAAGATCACCGCGGCCAGATTCATGACCACCAGAAAGATGAGCAAAACAATGATTGCTGCTGAGGTTTTTTCCAGGAAAGCGCGCTCCGGGCTATCGGCCCAAAGGAAGATTTGAACGGGAAGAGCCGTTGCCGGATCCAGAACACTCTTTGGCACATCAACGATGAAGGCCACCATCCCGATCATCAACAATGGTGCGGTATCCCCCAGCGCGCGCGCCATGCCCACAATCGCACCGGTGAACATTCCTGGAAGCGCCAAAGGGGCAACGTGATGGAAAGTTGTCTGGATAAGGCTGGCGCCCATGCCCAAAGCAGCTTCCCGGATTGAGGGCGGGACTGCGCGCAAGGATACTCTCGACGCGATGATGATGGTTGGCAATGTCATGAGCGATAGAACCATCCCGCCGACCAATGGCGTCGAACGCGGCAAACTGAACGCATTGAGGAAAATCGCCAATCCCAACAGCCCAAAGACAATGGACGGGACGGCCGCCAGGTTATTGATGTTGATCTCGATCAGATCGCTGAACCGGCCTTTGGGCGCAAATTCTTCCAGGTAAATTGCCGCCAGAACGCCAATGGGAAACGAGAGAACAAAACATACAGTCAGGCTGAGGATCGACCCCATCAGAGCGCTCAGAATGCCTGCAAGCTCCGGCTCTCGGGAGTCTCCGCTGGTGAAGAAACCACTGTTGAAACGAACCTCCACGTCGCCAGCCTGTTGCAAGCTCGTGAACCAGGAAATTTCCTTGTCGGAAACACGACGGGTTGTTTCATCGGATGAGATGTCTACCTGACCGCTGTTCAGGAGATCAATGTCGTCTGATGCGAGCAGCCAGACTTTTACCTTGGAACCAAGCAATGCAGGATTGGACAAAATCTGTTGCTTGAGTTCAAGACCGGCATCCGAGCTCACCAGACTATAGAGTTTGCGCTTGTCCGAACGTTTTTTGACATCAGGAAAGCGGGCACGCAGGGCCTTCTTTACGAATTTTCCGAAGCGCGTTTTCGCAACCTTTTGGGGATCAATTGCCTCCGGCAAAAGGTCGACTTCAACGGCAATATAAGTTTGCGTAAGCGCACCTGCGCCTTGCCACGCGATCAAAAGCGCCATCAAGGCGAGAAAGCCAAGAGACACGACGATGGCCAATCGGCCCGCCCACCGAAAGCGTTTCTCAAAATTGTGGCGCCGCTGGAGTTGCGGCGTGACCTTTGTGAGCGCGTCAATCATATTGTTCCCGATAATGTTTGACGATCCTCAGTGCGAGGACATTGAACGCCAATGTGCAGATAAACAGCAGAAGCCCCAGAGCGAATGCCGATAGGGTCTTGGCGCTGTCAAATTCCTGGTCGCCTGTCAGCAGAGCTACGATTTGCGCTGTGATCGTCGTCACAGCGTGAAGCGGGTTTGCCGTTAGATTGGCGGCCAAACCGGCTGCCATAACAACGATCATGGTCTCACCAATGGCTCTCGAAACCGCCAGCAGCAAACTGCCTGCGATGCCGGGGATTGCAGCGGGGATCACAACATTCTTGACCGTTTCTGCATGGGTCGCTCCGAGCCCCAAGGAAGCATCCCGCAAAGCCTGTGGAACCGCATTGATCACGTCGTCGGACAGGGAAGAAATCAACGGCACAATCATGATGCCGACGACCAAGCCCGCTGCGAGCGCACTTTCCGATGCAACCTCAAGCCCCATGGAGCTGCCGGTCATGCGGATGAAAGGGGCCACAGTCAGGGCCGCAAAGAAACCGTAGACGACCGTTGGCACGCCAGCGAGCAGCTCAAGCAGAGGCTTGATCAGATTGCGGGTTGAGCGATCTGCATATTCTGCAAGATAGATCGCCGACGCCAGACCGAGCGGAGTTGCCACCGCCATTGCTATTGCACTGATCAGCAAGGTGCCGGTGATCAGCGGTATTGCCCCAAATTTCCCTTCCGATGCCACTTGGTCGGTCCGGATGGCAGTTTGCGGATTCCATTCGATTCCGAAGAGAAACTCAAAGAGGCTCACCCTTTCAAAAAAACGGTAAGCTTCAAATACGAGCGACAATACGATGCCGATCGTCACCGCCAGCGCCACAAGCGAACAGGCGATCAACACAACAGTGACGACCCATTCAAAAGTCCGGGATTGACGCTTTGTGCAAAAATTGATCGTGGAGTTTTCTACACTGCTCATCTTGTTCATGTATGTGCTGTCCAAAACCAAACGAACGGGCACAGTGCGTGTTGCATGTGCCCGTTCGTCATTTGCAGTACGCGCCTGACTACATTGGGAGGTTCTGCAGGGCTTTGATTTTGTTGGCCCAGTCTTCTCTTTCTTCCTCGGACATTGGAATCAACCCCTTGTCCGTCAGATAACCATCTTCACCCCAGGCGTCTTCGCTTGAGAATTCTGCGAGGAACTCTTCAATACCGGATATCTTACCGATGTGTGCTTTCTTGACGTAGAAGTAGAGAGACCGTGAAACCGGATAGCTGCCCTCAGCGATATTGTCGAAGGTGGGGAGCTGGCCGTTCACTTTGCTGCCTTGCATTGTGTCGGAGTTTTGGTCGAGGAAACTGAAGCCGAAAATGCCAAAGGCGTTCGGGTTTGCCTGCAGTTTCTGGACGATCAGGTTATCATTCTCGCCAGCTTCCACGTAAGCGCCATCGGTGCGGATGGTGTGACAAAGAGATTTGTAGGCCGGCTTGTCGGTTTTCTTCAAAACCTTGACCCAGTCGATCTTCTTGCATCCGCCTTCCATGGCAAGTTCAACGAAAGCATCGCGGGTACCGGACGTCGGGGGCGGGCCAAGCACTTCTATTTTGGTCGCCGGCAGTTCCGGATTAACGTCTTTCCAGGTCTTGTTAGAATTGGCTTTTATCTTGCCATCTTCGGTGGGCACATCTTTCGCCAATGCCAGGAAGACATCCTTCAAGGTCAGAGATATAGGAGCGCCCTTGCGCGAGTTGGCAAGAACGATGCCGTCATATCCCACCTTCACTTCAACGATTTCCTTAACCCCGTTCTTTGCGCATTTTTCAACTTCAGAAGATTTGATGAGCCGGGAGGCATTCGTGATGTCTGGGTGCTTTTCACCCACACCGCCACAAAACAGATTCAAACCGCCACCTGAGCCTGTGCTTTCGACAATCGGGGTTTTGAATTCGGTGTTCTTGCCAAAGCGCTCTACCACGGTCGTGGAAAAGGGGAAGACCGTGGATGAGCCCACGATGGTAATCTGATCGCGCGCCACAGCCGCGCCATTTGCCATTGCCAGTGCGCTCGCGCCAATCAGCAGGGTTTTTACAGCAGAATTCAGTTTCAACATGCCCAACATTCTCCGTTGCTAGCTTTCAATTTCTTGTCTCGTCGTTTGACGCGACTTCGATAGCTGCGCTTGCTCACGGATCTATGACAGTTGTGTAACAGTTATATGACAGTTGGCGTTTGCCGGGGTTACGCGATGGGATCGGCAATTGGCAGGAGCACTGAAAATGTGCTGCCGGTTCCAACGCCGCTCTTTATCTGCAGCCTTCCCCGGTGCCGATTGATGATGTGTTTCACGATTGCAAGACCCAACCCGGTGCCGCCCATGTCCCGGGATCTGCTGGTATCGACCCTGTAAAAGCGTTCAGTCAGTCTCGGGATGTGATGCGCAGCGATACCTTCTCCCTGATCCTGGACAGAAACCGAAAGAGCTGCACCAGAGAATCCCGGGGCCGATTCCAACTTCTGAATATTCACATTTACCTCCGAGCCGGCGGCGCCATATTTGAGGGCATTTTCGATCAGATTCTGGAAAACCTGCACGAGTTCGTCTCTATCACCCAGAATCTGCGGCGTTGCTGTCGGGAACTGGAATTCGATTGCCTTTGTTTCTTTTTGTGCCTGGGGTTGAAGAATGTCGACCACCCCCTGCACCAGCGCAGTGACATCAACCTGTCCAAGAGGTCTGACGCGTTCATTCGCCTCAACCTTGGACAGGGACAGCAAATCGCTGATCAACCGGCTCATCCGCTGCGCCTCACTTTCCATGAGATCAAGAAAGCGCACCCTGGCCGCCTCGTCATCACGGGCGGAGCCCTGTAGTGTTTCGATGAACCCGGCAAGAGATGTCAGCGGGGAACGCAACTCATGGCTGACATTCGCAACAAAGTCGCTGCGCATTTGTTCAGCCTCAAGCACGTGGGAAATATCCTCAAAGCAAACGGCAGCGCTCGCACCGGCTGGCTTGTTTTCATGGAAACCTGTAACACTGATCTGCAACGTTACGCGGACGGGCGCCTCGACCACCATCACCGCATTGGCCTGTAAAGCGCCGTTCAATATGTTTTCCAATGCCTTTAGACAGTCAGGGTGCCGCACTGCCCGTACAATATCCCTGCCTTCGATGTCCCTGCCGAATCTCTCTCTGGCCACATGGTTGGCGAAAACAATTCGGCGCTCGGCGGATACGAGCACAACAGCCGCTGATAGTCCGCCGAGGATCGTGATGAGATCGTCACTTAACAAGGTAGAACTCCGAAATCTCTGCCCCGCTGGGGCCATTCAAAAGCTGCACTCTTCTTGCGGTCGGGGCAGGCAAAAGCATTGACCAGATTCCAAGCCAAGCTGTCTCTATACGCCAAACCGGCCCACATGCGGTTTGCCGGTGATGAGCGTGATCATGTGGGCGGCGGCGAAAATGACGATGACGAGGCAAATGAACAGGACCGGGGTCGTCGGAATCATGCTGGTCTTCAAGGGGTCGATGGGTTGCTTTTCGCGCCACAAAGCCCAGCCTGCCCCGCAAAATGCGGCAACCGCTGCCGCGATGGTGATGAAAAGTTCCATGTTCCGTCCAAAATTTGGCGCCTGTTTTACGCCTCAATTACTGAATGTCTATATAGATGCCAATTGCCGCGCTTTGAAAGGTTGACTTCACAGCATGGTCGCCCTATTTTCCGCCCCGAATTCCAGTAACAGGTCTGAACCGGCTGCAGTCAGGTGATATCATGAAAGTTCGTAATTCGCTCAAGTCGCTGGCAAAGCGGCACCGCGACAACCGCGTTGTGCGCCGCAAGGGCCGCCTTTACGTGATCAACAAGACCCAGCGCCGCTTCAAGGCACGCCAAGGCTAATCACACATCGTCTTTCGGCAAATCTGCCGGAAAGAAAATTCTGACGCCGCAGTCGATCATGACCGCGGCGTCTTCATTTCTATTTGAACATGTTTACCCTAGACGGCCACCCTCAATCGGTCGTACGATGGGTCATGCGCAAATTTGTTCTCCTCTGCTCAGGCCTGATCTTGATGACGCTGACCCCGTCGTGGGCGCAGCAAAAAGTAACCGAGCAGACAATTGCCAAGGGCAAAATTTCGATTGAAGAGCGCAAGCGGGTCGATGCACGCTTGCTCGACAATCTCATGGCCCGGTTGAACCGTTCCACAAGCGAAACCCAGGCGAAAGCCATAGAACAAACGATTTGGCAATTGTGGCTGCGGGTTTATAGCCCCTCAGTTGAAGTGCTGATGAAGCAGGCCATGCGGGCCATGAAGGACAAACAATATGCGCCCGCCCTTTCGTTGCTCGATACAGTTATCGAACTTGCGCCCGATTATGCGGAAGGCTGGAATCAGCGCGCCACTGTGCATTTCCACGAGCGTGACTATGAACGTTCACTCGCTGATATTGAACGTGTTCTGGAAATAGAGCCCAGGCACTTCGGTGCTCTTACCGGGAGGGGATTGGTCCAGCGCCAACTCAACAAAAAGAAAGAAGCACTTGAAACATTCCGCGAAGCGCTGGAAATTCACCCGTTCCTGGATGGAGCAAAATCTGCTGTCAAAGGTCTCAAGAAAAAAGTCGAAGGCAAGCGGATTTAGGGGCCTGCTCTACTTTTTGGACGGTCTGAGCACGTGGGCAATACGGAGCATGTTTGTTGCGCCTGGCGTTCCCAATGGCAAACCCGCCATGATAGCTATGCGCTGATCTGCATCGGCTATTTCTTCTTCGAGCGCGATCCGGGCAGCCCGGTCCACCATATCATCCTGATCCTTGGCATCTGCCGTCAAAACGCAATGCACGCCCCAGACAAGCGCGAGTTTCCGGCCTGTGGCCGTGATCGGTGTCAGTGCGATTATAGGCGTTTCCGGTCGCTCGCGGGCCGCTCGAAGGCCGGTTGATCCTGAAGAGGTGTAACAAACGATCGCAGCAAGATTCAAGGTTTCAGCAGCGGCTCTCGCAGCAGCGGAAATTGCATCCGCAGTGGTTGGTTCAGGCTCCGTCCGCTGGGAATGAATGATTTGCGCATAGATCGGATCGGTTTCCACTTCCCGCGCAATCTTGTCCATCATGGCAACGGCGCGATCCGGATAGGTACCCATGGCCGACTCTGCAGAAAGCATGATCGCGTCGGCACCTTCAAAAACCGCCGTTGAGACATCGGAAACTTCGGCCCTGGTGGGTACGGGAGCCTCAATCATGGATTCCAGCATTTGCGTGGCAACGACAACAGGTGTGCCAGTGCGCCGTGCTGCGCGTGTCATCCGCTTTTGCCACCCCGGCACCTGTTCCAACGGTAGCTCTACGCCCAGATCCCCCCGCGCAACCATGATGCCATCGGATTGGTCGATAATATCGCCAAGGTTCTTGAGCGCGGCCGGCTTCTCGATCTTTGACATGATTGCTGCACGGCCAGCCGTAATCTTGCGGCATTCAGCAATGTCGTCGGCGCGCTGGATGAAAGAGAGCGCAATCCAGTCAATATCAAGACCCAGGGCATAATCCAGATCCGCCCTGTCTTTTGGCGTCAGCGGGCCAACCGGCAACACAGTGTCCGGCAGACTGACACCCTTGCGGTCTGAAAGTTCCCCGCCGTGCACCACCCCGGTGCGGATCCGTGCACTACTGGCTTCCAGAACATGCAGCTCCTGGCGGCCATCATTCAGCAGCAGGCGGTCACCGGGCGCAACGGATTGGAATATTTCAGGATGTGGCAAGTAAACCCGCGACTGATTTCCAGGGGTTTCATCCCGGTCCAGACTGAATTCGGCGCCCCGGGCCAACTCGATCTTTCCATTCGCAAATTCGCCGATCCGCAGCTTTGGTCCCTGCAGATCGACCAAGATGCAGATCGGCCGCCCGACCTCGGCTTCAACGCCACGGATCACGCCGTGGAGGCGTTTCAACTCATCATGCGGGGTGTGGCTCATGTTAATGCGGAACACGTCAGCTCCACATTCAAATAATTTGGCAATCACTTCAGCCGAGTCTGATGCCGGGCCGAGCGTTGCTATCACTTTGACCCTGCGATCTCTTTTCACGGGAAGTTTTAGCCTCCGCTTTGCGGTTTTGTGGGCGATCCAGGCAGCGAGACTGTCCAGCCCGGTTCCTCTTTTGTATCAACTTCAAAGAAACCAGTCTGCTGGAAACCACGCTCCGTGCACGCTTCAATGCCCCGAATGGTGAAAAGCTTGTTGTGGTTGCTGCACAGTTTTGCAGGGCCGCCCCAGGTTCCGCCCTTATCATAATCGATGGCGTAAATGTAATAGTAGCGGGCTGTGAGGTCACCTTTGAGCAGGGTTTCACAGGAGTGGGGATCAACATTCCACCAGCCCTCGCTTGCCCATCCTTTCAGGTCGCGATAACCCAAAGCCACGGCGACCCGGCTGCTTGTGTTGTTGCAAAGTTTCAAATCTGCGACCGCTGGTGTACCGAATGAAACCAGACCAGCCGCAATTGCAGCTGCCAATCCCAAACGTCTTGTCAAAATCCCAAATGCCATACTTGCCGACATCCCACAGCTGTCCCCGAATCGGGCACCCGATTCGCCTTCGTCATATTACTACAAAACTGGTTATCGCAATATTCACAATCAAAAGGGCTTTTCTTGGAACGCAACTGCCCCGGAAGAATCAAGTTACCTTTGCAGTTCTCGAAATTGTTAGGGCAAAGTTCGGCTCACAAACTGTGTGTATGGCATCTCTAGAGGTGGCCCTTCAGGCCTGAGGCAATTATAGTCCGCGCATGCTTGAGAATACCAGCAACATAACCGCGTCCAACGAGGCGGCAAGCAAAGCAGCAACGAGTTCGTTTCAGCCCTATGAGACGATCGATGGCGATCACTCAAAGGGCCTGCTTTTGCTTTGCGACCACGCGCGCAACGAATTACCTCCCGATTATGGCACCCTAGGATTATCTCAGAGCCAACTCGAGCGGCATATCGGGTATGACATTGGTGCTGCAGCTGTGACCCGATCTCTTGCAAAGAAACTGGACGCACCGGCGGTTCTGAGTTGCTTTTCCCGGCTTCTGATTGATCCCAACCGGGGGCCGGACGATCCGACCCTTGTCATGCGTTTATCTGACGGTGCGGTTGTACCCGGTAACGCTTATATTGACGAAGCAGAAGTTGAGCACCGGAAGACAGCCTACTACCAGCCTTATCATCAGGCTATTTCGAGTGCACTGGACGGGTCCATCGAGGCGGGGACCGTTCCCACCATCTTGTCCATTCACAGCTTTACTCCGAACTGGCGTGGCACGGACAGGCCCTGGCATGCGGCTGTCCTGTGGGACAAGGATGACAGGTTCCCGGCACCTTTTATAGACGCCTTGCGTGCCGAAGGAGATCTGGTTGTCGGGGATAATGAACCCTATACGGGCGAGTTGGAAAACGACACGATGAATTGCCATGGCACAAAGCAGGGCCTTGCCCATGCTTTGCTGGAAATCCGGCAAGACCTTATAGCGGACGAAGCCGGGGCAGAAGCATGGGCGGAGAGATTGGCGCGCATCCTGCCACCAATCTTCAAAATGAGCCCGCTTTTTGAATTTAACCCGTTAATGAAACACAGCTAGCGAAACCGGAGACGAACATGTCCGATGAAATTGACGCTAAAACCCAAACAGAACTGGAAGCTGCTGCATTCCGCCGGATGGTATCGCACTTGCGCGAACGCACCGATGTTCAAAATATCGATCTGATGAACCTCGCCGGATTCTGCCGTAATTGCCTGTCAAACTGGTATCAGGATGCGGCAAATGAAAAGGGTCTGGATCTCGACAAGGCCAGCGCCAGAGAGATCGTGTACGGCATGCCTTATGACGAGTGGAAGGCCAAACATCAGACCGAAGCAACACCCGAACAGGCCGCAAAATACGCCGAAACTCACGAAGGCCACTAAGCCAATAGACACTTTAAAGGAATTCTGAGCATGTCTGATACAAATGTTCAAACCATGGTCGCACAGGGTCAGCTGCGCAGCATAATCGAACGGATCGAACGTCTGGAAGAAGAAAAGAAGGCTCTAGCGGACGATATCAAGGAAGTTTATGCTGAAGCCAAAGCGAACGGCTTTGACACGAAAATTCTGCGCAAAGTTGTCACCTTGCGCAAGAAGGATACTGAAGAGCGAGAAGAAGAGCAGGCGATGATTGATCTGTATCTCAACGCGCTGGGAATGCTGCCGGAAGCTGACGCCGTAGAGTAGCAATGCCCTTCGGCTGCGTCCGCATTGTTGATCAATAAATAAACAAAGGCCGATCAATCAGGATCGGCCTTTTGAAATTCATACTATCGCTCACTGATCCCCCCCGATGGGCCCATTCGCGCCCTCCAATTGAGATGACGCGCCCTGGTTGATGCATGAGGGTGTTCCAGGTTTGGCAGCAGTGATCTGCGATGTCGTCGCAGGTCTTGAAAACGAGGGTCGAAAGCCAGGTGTCCCGGATGAACGGCCAGACGTTCTCGACCGGGTTCACCTCTGGTGACCTTGGCGGCCGTGGGACGAGGGTGATGGTGTCGGGGACAGCCCATTTGGGTGAGCTCTGCCCTCCCGCCCGATCAAGGATCAGGAGGGCGTGTGCCCCGGCCTCGACCTGTTGACCGATGAGCTTGAGAGGCTCAGCCATGGGGTGAGTGTCGCACCAGGGCATGCCCCGCCCGTCGCCCTTGGCCCTGGCAGGGCAGAGGGCGCCGAAGAGACAGGCCCCTTCGGTCCGCTGATCGTGCGGCGCGCGGGGCCGCGTCCCCCGCCGCGCCCGGCGTCGCGTGCGTTTGTTCTTCTGACCCATCCGGGCGTCGTCCTGAACCCAGAGCTCCTATCGGCTTGCCGCCACATTGGCTGCGGATGCGGTCGACGACGTCGCAGACGTTTTGTTGAACGCCTCGATGGCCTCATCGGCCTGTGCGTCGTGCTGCGGGCGGGCGGAGAGCTTGGCGACCCCCAAGGCGACCCCGATGGCGCGAAGGTCCCGTCCCGGCGTCTGACGACTGACCGGGACGCCCGGTTCCTCCTGCGCCCCCTGCGCCAGATCGACCCGCCGCCAGCGCCCGATGCCGTCCATATCGGGCTTTGGCCCCGCCTCAACAGTCGCTGCCAGCGCCGTGCGGTGTTCGTCTGTCAGGATCGGTGTCTTTGCGGGCGCCTTGCGGGTCACCAAGGCCTCCGCGCCGCCGGCCTTGAAGCGCAACACCCCGTCCCGGATCACCTGCAAGGCAAGAAGCTGCCGCGTCTGATCCGCCTCTTCGCTCTTGCGCGCTGTGCGAGGCAGGTCATCGCCCAGAAAGTCCGATCTCAGTTGAACAGCTGCTGCCATGGAAAACCTCCCTTGTTTTCCATGCTGAAGCATGCCGAACATCGATTGGGAACCCCCCTCGGAGAGCCTGAGCCAGTCAGCCGCAGTATCAGATGAATGATAGGGTCTATTCGAAGCTCAAAGGTTGGGCCTCGGCAGCCTTTTCCAACAACAGACGCGCCGTTACGTCCTGAGAACCTATCCGCCTTAAGGGCCGGATCATCTCCACGGCACGAGTTCTGATCAGACCTGTCTTGCCGTTTCGATTGACGATCTGATTTGCGACCCGTGCAAGTTGTTCAGGTGAAAGTCTCTTGCGCAAAGGAACCGTTTCCCGTTTGGCCGGAGCAAGTGGTTCCACTGCAGCCGGAGCTACACCAGCAAAAGTACCGCCATCAACATCAGCATCGCCCGTTGCAGGTCGACCTGGGTTAGGGGCACCAACCTGGAAGCGTTGTGGTTGCCCATCGCGGCGGAACAGGGAAAGCGGGAAGAAATTGAAACTCTTGGCCATTCCCCAGATGCCACGTTCTTCCTCACGAGGTGCAACACCTGCTGTCGTAATTGATGCTCTGGGTGGCGTGATCACCAACGGTTTGTCCTCAAGCCAGCCAGCTTGAAGGCCCAATTGGGAATTGCTCTTGGTTGCAAAGTTAGCAAATTGCGGATGAGTCGAAGCAGGCTGAATTTGGAGATCCTGACTGTTCAACAGCTCGAGACGTTCTTGTTCACGCTTCGCTGCAGCTTGAAGCTGTGCTGTGCGATAGGCCGCAATAACAGCTTTTGGTTTGACCAGTGGCTTCGGCGCAGTGACCCCAGCAATCTTGTTCGTTAGCGCAGATTGCGCGCCAGCGCTCAGGCTTGCAATTTGCACAGATGCCGAAGCGGCAATTTTTGGCTTGGTGGTCGGGCGCGTGATTTTCCGCGCGACGGCGTTACGCAACAAGGCTTTTGCTTTGCCTTTGCCCTTATGCTGCCGGAAGATTGAAGCCAGTTTGCGACTGCTCATGCGCGGCCAGTGACGGACGCGACCTGTGTCCACGTGAACAAACCCCATGGTGCCCGAGCGAGGATAGTATCCGACACCGCCACGCTTCTTTACCAGAGCATTGTTCCTGAGTTTCACCAAAGGGACGTCCGGGAAAACCAAATCGATTGCACGGCCAGCCGTATGCTGCGAACGGCGCGCAACCCGTCGGCCAATACGGCGAAGCATATTGTTGGTTTTCAGGGAACGGTAACCACTGATGACGTGCGCAGGGACCTTGGAACCCAACTCGCTGCGGAGTTCCCAAACCAAATCATAGACATTCGGGTCCATTTTTGTTGGTGCATCGCGGCGCCGATCACGCATAAACCAGTTGAGTTTCTTGATCGCAGACGGGACGAATTCTCCGTTCCGCTTGTAAACAATGTCAATTTTTTCCTTGGTGTGCACCATGTGGAACGCCAACCGGCGTTCGGTAGCAGCAGCTGCAGGATCTGCAGCCTGGAAAGCCATAAACAGGCCTATACAGGCCGCAAGCCACGCTTTACCATCCAGCATATTTTTAGTTTGCTCGCTCAAGGGATTGACACTGCCACCAAACTTCATAACCCACACCGGCCTTTACGCCATCTCTTGAGTTGGCCAGATTATTGTTTTCCAAAACCTTTTACTGCCGGTCACTTACGCAACTCACATCAGGTTTCGGGTATACAAGGCTGATCCCCATGGGCCAACCCTACCGCGTAGATTTCAAGTTACTTGGTTAAGCTTAATCGAGGCTTAATTATGATGATTAGCCAGATTGAAACGCACTTGGTAATTCAGCGCAGCTTGAGTAATTTTCAGGGCCTTTTTCAGCGCCGAATCGCGCTTGTAGACATCGCTCCGGGAAATCAGACGGCCCGAGTCATCCGGCCAGAGAGTGAAGTATGTCATATGAACAGGGATCTTTTGTTTGAGCGTTACCGGTCGGTTTTCACCCGTTTCCACTGCGCCTGAGACCTTACCGGCACTCCAACCCAGAATCACTTGAGCGAACTTTCTGGGATTCTGTACACGAACACAGCCGTGGCTGTACGCCCGGGCGCTGTTGGCAAACAGGCCGCGTTTTGGCGTGTCGTGCATATAAACCGCATGCTTGTTCGGGAACAGGAACTTGATTTCACCCAACGCATTGCCCCTGCCTGGTGGCTGGCGCACGTCGTAAGGGATATTCCGGCCTGCGAGATTCCACCAGTCGATCAAGTAAGAACTCACCTGCTGGCCACGGGCATTGCGAACTTCGAAGCCCTTGCGATCGAGATAGCCCGGATCGTTGATCAGTCTGGGCAGGTATTCGTTCGTCATAATGGATCTCGGCACATTCCAGTAGGGGTTAAAAACCACAGTTTCCATCTCGTCCGAGAACAATGGGGTAGGATGCTCGGGCTTCCCTATAATCACCCGCATCTGGTGAATTTTCTCATCGTTATCAATAATTTGCGCCTGATAAGCCGCTTGGTTCACAATAACGTGCCGCTCGCCGAACGAACGGATGAACCAGCGCATGCGCTCCATATTCAACTGGAGTTTTTCGGCGAGTTTCACTGGCCTATTGCCATTAAGCCGGGCAATCGTACGATTGCCCACGATGCCGTCGCGTTTCACACCCTTTGCCGCTTGAAATTCTTTAACGGCATCCATCATTGCTTCATCGAAAACATAGGGATCGGCGTCCGCATCGCCTGCGTCATAATAGAAGCCCATTTTCTTCATTCTGGTACGGATCATTGGCACCCTGTGGTTGATCGAGCCCAGGCGGATAATGCCCCCGCGAGGAATAGGTTCCGGCCGCGTCCCATCGTCAGTGTCGCGCTCTTTTGCGAGCATTTCTTTCATCTTCACATACAGAGGATGTGTCGGGTGCAGATTGTCCAGATACTCTTCCGGATGCAAGGTTCCGGACAACTCAGCCAGTATTACCGAAGGGCTTTCCGTCGGCGGTTTCAGGTCAAAACTTCGGCCGATTTTGTTTGGCTGCACCTGACCACCCGATGCGTGCCGGGCAAACTTGAGGGCCATCGTGGTGAGGCCCAACTCCAGATCAGCCACGGCTTCTGGGTCCTCAAACAAATCCTCTGAAATATCATTGAAAGACACAAGAACCGGTGGAAGGTAGTTCGACACCATCAGACCGTCATCAGCAGCTTTTGAAAGCGCATCGATGAGACGCTTTGATCTGAGGTTCAGTCCATATTCGCCAACCCATAACGGCTCGAACTTGCGTTCCTTGTAGAACGCCATAATGGCCTTCTTTTCTGCAGGCTGTGTCCGCAAAGTGGGCTCTGAACCTTCCCGCAAAGTATCAAATACCCAGCGCGCATAAGGCATTTCGGACACTTCGCCCTTCAGGGAAGCGCTCTTCAAAGCGACTTCTGGCTCGGGCTTGTAAGTGTAAAATTCTGGCTTGGGATTGCTCTGAACAGGCAGGACGCTGCCATCGTCGAACCAGCGCCGGCGCTGAAATCTGAAGAGTGAATCAAAAAAACCATTCCCATTTTCACGAACGCGCTGCCGCGTGTGACCGTCTCGCAGCTCATTGCGTTCCCATTTGCGTTTTACCTTGTATGCCGAAAAATTGCCGCGTTCGAGCGTTGTTGCAGAGCTTGCAACAGTAGACGCTGACCAGCTGGTTGCCACCAGGGCGGCTCCAAGAAAAAGTTTAAATTTTTGCACCGCAAACTCTCCACTTAAGAGCTAACCTCGCCCACTTCACATTGTCTTGTGTGACAATTGTGGATAATTAGCGGCGATTTCCAGTCAGGACAACCGAAGCATCAAAAAATGTTTGTGATGAGGGATTTTTGGAATCGCTCATCCATTGAGAGCGCGCGCTTCGGATTCCATCTCTTCGAGACCGAGATCACGAACCTTGCGATACAAGGTTGAGCGGCCGATGCCAAGTTTACGTGCAACTTCAGACATATGGCCGCGATAGCGATCCAGCGCCAACCTGATCATATCACCTTCGACATCCTCAAGTTTACGGATGTGTCCACCTTCAGTTACAGCAGGGATGCCAAAACCAATACCGTCCGAAACCATACCCGGCGCGGCGCTAGTTTGGGGTACTTCGCCGCCAATCATGGCAGATCCGGTCATTTCAACGACCGCAGGAGCTGCCGGCACCGCCGGCACTTCTGCTTCAAATCCTTCGACAAGAGATGCGATTTGAGGGAAGTCCGCGACCGTGAGTACATCACCCTCGCACAAAACCACTGCACGAAAGACAGTATTCTCGAGTTGGCGCACATTGCCAGGCCACTCATAGAGTTTCAGCATTTCAGCTGCGTGTTCTTGAACGCCTCTGATCTTGCGGCCTTCCTCGGCCGCAAATCGAACAATAAAATGCTCAACCAGGCCGGCAATATCTTCCGGGCGCTCACGGAGCGGCGGCACCATGATCGGAAATACATTCAAACGATAATAGAGGTCCTCGCGGAATGATCCTTCCTTGACCATGTCGATCATGTTCCGGTTCGTCGCAGAAATGAGCCGGATGTCCACCTGTACGGGGCGTTTTGATCCTACCGGGTCAATTTCACCTTCCTGGATGGCCCGCAGCAGTTTGACCTGCATATCAAGCGGCAACTCACCCACTTCATCGAGGAAAAGCGTACCGCTGCTGGCTTCCTGGAACTTGCCGATATGTTTGGATGTCGCTCCTGTGAAGCTACCTTTTTCATGACCGAACAAAATGGATTCAACCAGGTTTTCCGGGATTGCTCCGCAGTTGACCGTGACGAGCGGTCGGCCCTTTCGATCGCTTACCCCCTGAATTGCTCGAGCAATGACTTCCTTGCCGACACCCGATTCACCTTCGATGAGAATTGGAATGTTGGAATGGGCAGCACGGCGTCCCAGACGCTTCACGTTGCCCATGGATGGTGATGACGCAATCAGGTCATCAAATGTCAGTGCACCATCAACTTTCTTTTGTAGGCGCTTAACTTCGGTTGCCAGAGCGTTGACCTTCAAGAGATTCTGCAATGAGACCTTTAACCGCTCCGGGCTGACTGGTTTCACAACGAAATCGTCTGCACCGGCGCGCATCGCCTTGACAACGGTCTCGATAGACCCCTGTGCCGTCTGAACGATGACCGGTAGCGAAAGACCTTTGCGTTCCATGTGGGACAAGACATCCATGCCGTCGCATTCGGGCATGACAAGATCGAGCAGCATCACACTGATTTTCTCGGCATTTGGACCATCAAGAACTTCGAGTGCGCGAAACCCACCATCAGCTATAATCGCCTCAAAACCGAGACGCTTGACCATTTCTTCAAGAATGCGCCGTTGCGCTGGATCATCTTCAACAATAAGAACGTACTGGTTCATTACCCGCAACTCACAATGACTGTTCTGTGCTGCGCAAACCCTCAAGAGGTTCCTCCCCGCGTGCAATTGTGATCATCGGTGCAAAACGTAAAGACGGGATTAAAGCTGTGTCCCAAAATTCAATCACATGAATTCATCAGTAGTCGGACGGTACTTCAACCGCTGGTTCACGCGCCGTTCCAACAATTGTATCTTACCTGGTAAAGGTTCCCCTTTTTGTCGCATGGCGACCTGGCCAGACCTCATGGAGAGCTTGATTATTGAGTGCAAGAGCGGCATAAGGCCTTGGCGTGGCCTTAAGAACTGGCCGCTAAAGCCCAAAAAGGACCAAGATACGAAGACATGTCAAAAGAAGAACTGCTTGAGTTTGAAGGCACGGTAACGGACGTGCTCCCGGATTCCCGCTTTCGCGTGATACTGGAAAATGAGCACGAAATCGTCGCCTATCTCGCAGGCCGCATGAAGAAAAACCGCATTCGTACACTGGTTGGTGACCGCGTTACGATCGAGATGACCCCTTACGATCTCGACAAAGGGCGGATCATTTATCGCCACAAGGACGAACGCGCGCCATCTACACGCGCACAGCAGCGCAAGAATTTCCGTCGCAGATAGAGGCTTTAAGACAAGGCCACACCTTCAAGCGTGATCCGGTGCATAAGCCGGCGATGCCCATGGTAGTCGTTCAACGCACGATGCCACGTTGCCCTGTTGTCCCACATGGCAATCGATCCCTTCTCCCATTTGAAACGGCAGGTAAACTCCGGCTTACTCGCATGTGCGTAGAGGTAGTCGAGCAAAGGTTGCGATTCTTCCCTTGACCAACCTACAAAATTCAATGTGAAATCCGAATTGACGTAAAGCGCTTTGCGGCCGCTCAAGGGATGCGTAATAATAACTGGATGAACCGCATCTTGTGTCGCGAGGGCGGCATTACCGATACGTCCTGTTTGGGTCGTTTCATCAGCCCTCGTCATTCCGAAGGCATGCCGGCTAGAGTGATTGGCACGAAGGCCTTCAAGCATCTCCTTGAGACCATCAGATAAAGCCTCATACGCAAGGTACATGCTTGCAAAGAGGGTATCTATCACCTCCGCAGGGCGGCGTTTCCAATGCGCGAAGAACCGACCCCATCGCTGGGATCTGGTCGTAGGAATGATCGGTGTGCCAGCTGCTGCCGATGTTTTTCTTGTCTTCGGGTTCCTTGCGCACTTCTGCGATCATCGGATACCCCTCAACAGGCCGAAAAAATCTGTTGATGTTGATAGAAGCCCAGCGCTCTGCAAATGCAATATGCCCTTCCGGCGTCAAATCCTGGTCGCGAAAAAAATAACGCCGTGGTCAACAAATGCTTGCTTGATGACACTGAAAGTTTCGTCGTCAAGCTGCCCGGCCAAATCCACCCCAAGAACCTCGGCACCAACAACGGGTGATATAGGTCTGATTTCAATAGAGTTTGAACCGTAGGTCATTATTGCGCTCCAGCGATTGATTTTGCGCGATAGTGTATCGTGCAGTCGAGACTGGCAAAAGCTGAAACTATTAGTGAAAGAGACTGGAAACGCTTTCTTCGCGAGCCGTTCTGCCAATTGCCTCACCAATGAGCGGAGCGATGGAGAGCATACGGATATTGTCGGAAACTCTCACAGCTTCTGTCGCCTGGATTGAATCGGTGACGACAAGCTCCTTGAGCTTGGAAGACGTTATACGCGCCACTGCCCCGCCGGACAGCACACCATGGGTGATGTAGGCCGAAACTTGTGTCGCCCCTTGAGCCAGCAGTGCGTCTGCTGCGTTGCAGAGCGTGCCCCCTGAATCAACGATGTCATCGACCAGAATGCAGGCATGGCCCTCCACATCACCTATGATGTTCATGACTTCGGATTCGCCGACCCGTTCACGGCGCTTGTCAACGATAGCGAGAGGCGCGTTGAACCGCTTGGCGAGACCGCGCGCGCGAACCACACCACCAACATCGGGAGAAACGACCATCAGCTTTTGGCCATTGTAGTTTTCTTCAATGTCGCGCACCATCGCCGGAGCCGCAAACAGATTATCTGTCGGTATATCGAAGAAGCCTTGGATCTGACCGGCATGCAGATCAAGCGTCATCACCCGGTCTGCACCTGCCTCAGTGATGAGATTGGCAACAAGTTTCGCGGAGATCGGCGTCCGGGGGCCTGGCTTGCGGTCCTGCCGGGCATACCCGAAATATGGAACAACCGCTGTAATCCGTCGCGCTGATGACCGCCGCAGAGCGTCGATCATGATAAGCAGTTCCATCAAATGATCATTCGCCGGGAAAGACGTCGACTGCAGCACGAAGACGTCTTCGCCGCGGACGTTTTCCTGGATTTCGACAAAAATTTCCATGTCGGCGAAGCGCCGGACCATGCATTTGCCGAGTGGTAAGTTCAGGTAGGCGACGAGCGCGTCGGCGAGCGCGCGATTGCTGTTGCCAGTTACAAGCTTCATATTGCTTGCCTTTTCCCCATTTGCTCCAATTTTTCCTAGTCAGGATTTGGTTGGACCCCGCACAAGGCGGTTTTTAGCAATGCGGGACGGGTGTTGTAAACCGATGAACAGGCGTGTCCACAAGTCTGCTGGTTCTGCCCGGATTTTTCGCGATGGTGTCCTGAAATTTATCAGCAAATCCCGTGATATGTGGGATCGTCCGGCACATCCTTGAACAGGCGCACCAGATCGATCACGTGCGCGCCTTTGGACCGGCGCAATACAGCCCTGGCGGTAGTAATCCTTATTGTGCGAGATCACCAGAACATCCGACTCCGCGATCACCTCTTCCAGATTGGGCCGCAGCAGTTTGGGCAACGCCTCTATCAGTTCGGACAAATGAGGCCGACTTCTGCTGACTTCATCAAAATGACCTCTCGTCAGTTCCGACATACGCAGCTGGGGTCAAACGCGGAGAAGCTGGAGCCATCGTTCATCAGCGCCGCCATGAGTTCCAGCGCCGGGTTGTCCCGGAAATCATCTGAATTGCATTTGAAGGCCACACCGAGAAACCGATACGCTTGCCCGGAAACTTCCGGATCATGCGCAAACCTTCTTCGATTTGCTGCGCATTCGACTTGAGTATGGGGTGAAACAGTGGCGTCTGGATCCGGAATCCGCTCGCAAAATGCTCGATCGCCCGCACTTCCTCCGGCAGGCAGGAACCACCAAAGGCAAATCCCGGTTTTAGGTAGTAGGGTGAAAGGTTGAGCTTTTGATCCTGCGCAAACAGGTTCATCACCTCGTGGCTGTCAACCTCGACAGCCTTGTAAAGCCGGCCCACTTCATTTGCAAAAGTGACCTTCGTCGCGTGCCACACATTGTCGATATATTTGACCATCTCTGCAGCCGTAAGATTGCACATCAAGATGCAATCATCGACCAAACGGTAGACGCTTGAAAGCATCGCAGCTGCCCTGTGATCGGAGGCACCAATTACAGTTTTTGCAGGCGCATAAAAATCTGCAACAGCCACACCCTCACGAAAGAAATGGGGATTGTAACAAACGCCGAAACCCGTATCGAGTTTCTTGCCAGGCGCTTCCTCAAGTTCGGGGACAACAACATTCATCGTGGTGCCCGGCGGAACCGAGCTGCGCATCACGACAACATGATAGCCTTCCTTCTCCGCCAGCACTTCTCCCGCCTGCCGGGCAGCGAGCAGCAAGGCATCAAAATCGACAGACCCTTCTTCGGCTTTCGGCGTTCCCACGCACAAGAAGGTGATATCCGTCGATTTCACAGCTTCCTTGATATCGGTTGAGCGGCAACAAGGCCGCGAGCGACGGACTCTCTGAGGATATCCTAAAGACCTTCCTCCTCTATTGTGGAGCGGTCGGCATTTATCGCGTTCGCCCGTTTCTCGACAATGCCCGCCCCTGACATGCGAAACCCCAGGTTGGCCAGACAGCCAAGTGTGACCGCACCCACATATCCAAGACCGACCACTGAGATCGACAACCGATCCGCCATCAGATCGGGATACTCTCCGTGCCGGAATTTACCTGTCTGCGCCGATAAATCTCTCAAAGCCTGCATTGCCGTCATGTTCGAAATGCCTTCTGTTCCCTGATGAGAACCGGGAAAATAATCATCGTAATGTATGCACGCAAATAGTTGACAACCTTCAACATCATTAGGTAAAATTTCACCTTTTTGGTGGCATTCACCTTCAGGCATGTGTCAACCAGCTTTCTTTCTTGCGGTAGATTGTCAAGGGGCTGACTCCCAGTAGCCGGACAGCCTGCGGGATTGAACCGCCACACTGGACAATTGCATTTTCAATTGCGTCCCGTTCTATTTGCCAGAGTTCCCGTGGTCGATCTGTAGCCTGTTTCACGGTGGCAATTGACATTGCCGCCCCGAAAGGAACCACATTACTTGCCAGCTCCAGGCCATTTCCGCCAGGCGCAGACGCCGGATATCGGATCTCCACCGGCAACATGTCCTCTTCAACCATTGGTCCTGAATTCAGCACCACGATGCGCCGGATGACATTTTGGAGCTCGCGCACATTGCCGGACCAGGAATAGCCCCTAAATCTGGCTTGAACCATTGGCGTGAATCCGGAATAGATCTTTTGTTCTTCAGCCGAATACAGCGCAAGAAAATGCTCAGCTAACTGGTTAACATCATCCCCTCGGCCTGCCAGAACCGGCAGGTAAAGCGGGATGACGAGCAGCCGATAAAGCAGATCTTTTCTGAAACGTCCTTCGGCCACCGCACTCTGGGGATTCCGGTTCGTGGCGCAAACCACACGGATATCGACCGGTTCCTGCTGACCAGACCCAACCCTTTGCACAAGTCCCGTTTGCAGAAAACGCAAAAGCTTCGTCTGTAAAGACAACTGCATTTCGCAAATCTCATCCAGAAAGAGCGTGCCCCTGTGAACCAGGAGTGCTGCGCTCTGCCGATCACTCAAGGTGCCGGCAAAGGATCCCTTGAGATGACCGAAGAGCTCTGACTCCATCAAATCAACCGGTATTGCAACACAATTGACAGCAATGAACGGGTGAAAAGCTCGGTCAGAAGCAGCATGGATTATTTCCGCGCAAACTTCTTTTCCCGTTCCGCTTTCACCAGTTATGAAAACCGTGGCTTTGGATTTTGCGATCTGCCGGATCGTTTCTCGCACCTGACATGCGGCGGCGGAACTTCCGATATAGCCAGCATCTACGGTTGCACAATGATCGTTCCCGACAGGGCTTTCGACAGGCAAATGCCGGTGGGCAACTGACATCTAAACTCAGACTCACAAACAAACTGCGATGCGATTGCGACCACTTCAATCCGAACACTGATCATGAGGGAAAAAATAAACGTCTGGTTTACCATAACTGCAAAAGACCATTCGATACCCCTGCCGAACCGCAAATCACCAGACATAGGAGCTTATGCGGCCTCTGAAACAGAGTTCTGTCGGGCAAAATCCGGGGTCCCGGCATCGAATTCATCGGCAGCTTCGGGAAGCAACACTGCACCTTCCATGAGCCGATATCGGCCCAAAGCGAACCGGTCGGGACAATCGCTCCCTTGTTCGTTTTCGACATGACGGCGGCTTCGACCGACAGGGCCGGGCATCCCGACAGTGCTTTTATGTGTCTGGATGTATGTTCGCCGCATTTGAAGTTCCCTTCAAAAGGGCCTGCTGGCAATCTGTCAAGAGCTCCGGTGCGTGAGCGCGAACTTCGCCAAGTAAACCGGCAATCAGGAACAGGAACATGCCTGAACTCCAATAGAACTCCTCATTTGAGAGGAACATTCCGGCAGCTTCCTGGCTTGGCCTTTCATGTACTTCTGTGATCCGGTGTAATTCGGCTTCGCCAACTTCATCATGTTGATCGGCAAAGAGATGAGGCCCTTTCCTCAGATAAGTACAATCAACTTCTGCGCTTGGCGGGCGAATGCCAAACGCCAACAATGCTCCGTGGCGGGCGCCTACATGCGCCTGATCAATTGCGCCAATGAGTGTCCCGGGATCTCTCACAAGATGTGTCGATGGAACAACCATGAGCGTATCGCCAAGCTTCATGGCGCCAGCAACCAGAGCTGCCATGACCATTGCTGGTGCGGTTCCCCGGCCAATAGGTTCCAGGACCACTGCCGCGGGCTCGACGCCAACCGTCTCGGCATCAGATTGGATAAAGCTCTCGTGTTGACCGGAACCAACAATAATAGGGGCATTGAAGCGGCCTGGGTCAGATACCCTGAGCAAGGTCTGCTGGAACATGCTCAAGTTGCCAACTGCCGTTCAAAACGGCCGCGGCTTTTCCGCTTTATCATTGCTCGCACCGCCAAAATTGGAACCGCCACACAAGATCACGGGGGTGATAAGCCCAGAAGCCGTTTCCATTTTTTCGAATATCCTGTTTACGCCCAACCGCAATACAGGGTCGATGCGGCCCCACCACAGCGACATGTGTCCTGAATACAGGCGCACTCTAGATGTGACAGCCTTTAATTGGCATAAAACAACATGGTTAATTCCAGGACCCAGACCCATTAATTTCATGCAATTCCGTTTGGTCAGGAGGGTTCGAATGCTGGTAAACAAGCGCAAGGTCAGGCTTTCGGCCTTGCCGAGCATTGGTTGCCTGCAGGCGGGCCCTCCTAGCCAAACCCTGCGGGCGCGCCAGATTTGCCCTTTGGGCGCGTTGGACAAGCTGGAAACCCGGGCGGATATCTGCGCTTGCCCGCCTTCTCAGATGGCAAATCTGACTGCGCAGAATGGATGAAATTAATGGGTCTGGGTTCTACGCGACCAAGCACCGGCAAGCTGATTTGACGGTCAGTTGATTTCAGCCCGTTGCTGACTTGCTCGCCTGAGTTTGTCCTGCGAGCACAAACCCCCAACAGGTCACGGCCGATAGCGCTTCCGGCAATGCATTATTGCTGAGTTCTGTCAAATCCGTGCAGCCATGGTTGTGCCGGAGATATAGCTGAAACAGGTCTTCCAGCCCTTGGCCTTCCACTTCATCTCTTATGGCTTCGACAAGATGAGCACGCGGTTCAGAACTCGAAGCTCCCATCTTTACATAGAGTCTGAATGATTATGCGTGCTTTAGCCTCTGGCGTCAGCTTGGCACCCTCTTGTGTCCCTGCGCGCTCAACCCCGATAATCACTTTTGCCATCAGCGCTTCGTCGCTACCGCCAGTTAGTTCGCCCGCTAATCCGGCTTCGCCGGTCAGTAACCAGCCCGCGGAAACATTATAGGCTTCTGCATATTTCTTGGCAGCTTTCCGTGTTATCCCGCGCTGGCCGCGTTCATGCTGGCTATAAGTGCTGTAGTTCCAGTTGTTACGTGTTGTTGCCGAAATCGCCGTTGCATAACCGGCATTTTTTCTGGCTTGCGCAAGCCTGCCTTTTTGCTCATTCATTGGCCGCAATCTTTCGCAATTTAGCCCAGACCGGACGGTGCGCTTCGCCCGGTCTGTAATGGTTTGAAAACTCCCCCGTCAGCCCCACATCAGTATGTGACCACACTTCTGATGGATTTACCAGCGTGCATTAGGTCAAATGCTTCGTTGATCTGTTCCAGTGGCATTATGTGGGTGATCATCGGGTCGATCTCAATCTTGCCATCCATGTACCAATCAACAATCCTTGGTACGTCGGTCCGGCCACTGGCACCGCCGAACGCTGTACCGCGCCAGGAGCGGCCGGTCACCAGCTGAAACGGCCGGGTGGCAATTTCCTGACCTGCGCCAGCAACCCCAATGATGATGCTTTCACCCCAGCCTTTATGGGCGCATTCCAGAGCCACGCGCATAACATTCACGTTGCCGATACATTCGAATGAGTAGTCGGCACCGCCGCCTGTCAGCTCAACGAGATGGGCGACCAGATCACCCTCGACTTCGTCAGGGTTAACAAAATGGGTCATGCCGAACCGCTCACCCATTTCCTTGCGGGCAGGATTGAGATCAACACCCACGATCTTGTCAGCACCCACGAGGCGAAGTCCCTGCAGGACGTTCAGGCCAATACCACCCAGGCCGAAGACAACACAGTTTGAGCCGGGCTCGACTTTCGCCGTATTGATTACCGCGCCAATGCCGGTGGTCACGCCGCAACCGATGTAGCAGATCTTGTCGAACGGCGCGTCTTCCCGCACCTTGGCCAGGGCGATCTCCGGCACCACGGTGTGGTTGGCGAAGGTTGACGTGCCCATGTAGTGATAGATAGGTTTGCCATTGATGGAGAACCGGGTGCCGCCATCCGGCAATAAGCCTTGGCCTTGTGTCGTACGAATTGCCTGACACAGGTTCGTCTTGGGGCTAAGGCAGTATTCGCATTCGCGGCACTCGGGCGTGTAGAGCGGAATAACGTGATCACCCTTTTTGAGGCTTGTGACGCCAGGACCAGTGTCCACAACGACGCCAGCACCTTCATGACCAAGAATTGCCGGGAATATCCCTTCCGGGTCGGCACCGGACAGGGTGAACTCATCTGTATGACAAATTCCGGTGGCCTTAACCTCCACCAGTACTTCGCCAGCTTTCGGGCCTTCGAGGTCAACCTCGCAAATTTCCAATGGTTTTCCGGCCTCAAAGGCTACGGCAGCACGCGTCTTCATTTCCAAATAAACTCCGCTCATTTCTTGGTTTTGGATTGCGCGGAGTTTGACAGCGCAAGGGATTCAATTCAAGGGTCAAGACGACGTGCTGAAAATGATCCGGAACGTGAGATCGGGCGATCGGCGCAACGGTCAAATCGGGTGTGAGGAAAACATGAAAATCGTGGTCAATGGTGCATCAGAACTGTCCGACGTCCCGGGGCTGGATCAAATTGCAAACGATGTGGACCTGGTCTTCGCGCCCGATGTGGATGCATTAGGTGCCGGACTGCCTGACGCGGAAATTTTGCTGGGCTGGAACTTCAAGGGCCGCGACCTGCCCGAGCAATGGCACAGGGCGGACAAGCTCAAATGGATCCATTGGTGCGGGGCAGGCGTTGATGCAGTAATGTTCCCGGCACTGGTTGCATCTGATGTGCTCCTCACCAACGCTCGCGGCGTATTTGACCGGGCCATGGCTGAATATGTTCTGGGTTACATGATCTCCGAAATGAAACTGTTCCGGCAAAACCTCCAAGCCCAGGCGGAGCGAAAATGGAACTACAGCGTGACGCGCAAAGTGGCCGGCACCAAAGCAATCGTGTTCGGTGCCGGTTCCATCGGCCACGAAGTTGCCCGGCTCCTCGGACTGGTTGGTGTGGAGGTTTGCGGCGTCGGCCGCACGGCGCGAAGCGGCGATCCAGACTTTGGGGAGATCTATTCAGCCTCGGATGCTACCGTGGCCGTTTCCAACGCGGATTGGATTATCGGCGTTATGCCGCTTACACCTGAGACAACCGGCATATTCAACGCTTCGATCTTTGGGGCGATGAAACCGGAGGCGCGGTTCGTCAATATTGGCCGCGGTCAGTCGGTGGACGAAGCCGCCCTCATCACCGCCCTGCAAAGCGGGCAGATCGCCGGCGCTATGCTGGATGTCTTCCAGAACGAACCGCTGCCGGGGGATGATCCGATCTGGGACGCACCCAATCTTGTCATCTCTCCGCATATGTCCGGGGACTATCAGGAGTTTCAGGCCGATATGGCTTCGCAATTCATGGAGAACCTTGATCGCTACAAGGCAGGCAAGCCGCTCAATAACCTGATCAACAAACAGCTCGGGTTTGCGGCCTCATGAGCTGTTTGGCGAGGCTTTGACCGCGCCGAGCGAGGCAAGTACAGCGCCAGAAAAATAAAGAAGCAAACCGGCAAGCGTCGCATTGGAATATTCAACGCGGTCCTCCACCATCTGCAAACCGAAAATCAGGAAGGGTCCAAGCGCCGTCAGCGCGCCAATGGTCAATGTGGAAATCGTCGCCACTGCCCGCTGCAGCGCGTAGAGCGGGGGGATGGTCAGGGCCAGCCCAATGAAGACAATCAGCCCGATTTCCGACCATGGCAACGAGACCTTGTGATCAATGCCCATGGTGGCCATGAAACCAGCCACAACCACATAGAGCGGTAATCTAATGCCGAACACCAACCCTGGTCCGACCCCGTTACGGTCCATGCGCTGACAGAAGATCAGCGTCCAGGTGAACATGGCGCCGTCAATGATTGCCAGCAGCACACCCATCAACGCCACGCTTCCACCGCCGCGCACAAAACCGGATTGGCCGGATACCGTTATGATCGCAAAATACACAACACCGGCAAGCAAGAGAAGATTGCCAAATATCTCCGTGCGGTTACGCATGGGATCACCCTCGGGCACCCCAAAACGATACGCGAGATAAGCGGTAATCGGCATGAAGCCCGCCGAGACCGTATAGGCAACGGCAGGTTCAATCAGCTGCACCGATGAAAGATAACAAGCCCAGGCAAACACGGCGCACACATTCGCGCCGATCAAAGGGCCCGGTTTCGCAAAAACTGCTGCAAGCTGTTCCCGCGCTTGGAAAAGCGCCCAGACAAGAACGGTTGATGCGATGATACCGAAGACAAGAAACCCGAACAAAAATGAGCTCATCTTTTGGAAGAGCCCGCCAAAATAGACAAACTGGATGGATTCCAGAGTGACGAACACAATCGCCCAAATCACCCCGACGACCGAACGGCTCACCGGTTAGGCGCCGGAGAAGGCAATTTCCACATCCCCAATTCCTTTGAAAACCGCGCGGCATTCATCCCCCGGCTTTGCATGGACCATAGGCGTTGTGCTGCCAGTATTGTTGATATCCCCTGCGTTGAGACCAATGCCATCTTCCCGTTGCCGATTGGCAAGCCAAACCATGGCGTTCAAGGAATCTTCAAGCACATCGAAGCCGGAGCCGGATGCAGCGGACTCTCCGTTCAGGAACAATTGTGTCTCAACATCCGCGAGCAGGCCAACCTCTGCCAAGGCGACACCCTCACCGCAAACCAGAGCCCCATCCGTTCCGTTGTCGGCAATGATGTTGAAGATCGGCTGATGCGTCCAATCGGTGAAGTGGCTCGTCACAACTTCAATCGCCGGATGCACAGTAGCTATGGCATCTGCCACTTCGGCCTTTGAATATGGTGTTGGCCGTGGTGGCAATGCACGCTTGAGGCGGAAAGCGAACTCCACCTCCAACGTTATGCTGGGGAGCAATTTGGAGTCCAGCGTTGCCGGAGACTCATGCACGGTCGACTTCGCCAGCCGGGCACAATAGGGCTCGTCCAATCCGAGTTGGCGCTGAATGATCGGATTTGAGCACCCAACGAACCAACCCACGCCTTCATCATCAAATCCGTCAAATACCAAATCTCTGATAACGAACGCATCGGCAAGCGTGTCTGGTTTGCAGCTGGCAGGAAGATCATCCATCACAGTGCCAGCGCGTCGTCCGGCCAAAATGAGCGACGCCGCTTCCCGTGCGCGTTCGTCGGATAATCTTCGCTTGCTTTGTGTCATGAGGTATCCATGGGGTTGGCAAGATCAGGCTAGGAAAACTGGCCTTCTTTCACTGCGATAGCAAGTGCTTCGATGTCCTCGCCAAGTGGCCGGTCCGCCAGCAAAGCTGAAGACAGCCTGCGGACATTTTGCAACATTGAATTCAGTGAAGGCGGAAATTCGCCGTCAGGATGACGCAGTTCCATCGCCTGTGCCCCGACAACGAACTCGATGGCTGTCAACCGGGCCGCCAAGTCGACGACCTTCATAGCCGCTTGTGCTGTCGTAACTGTATGGGCAACCAAATCCTCGACACCGTCTGCGTTGACGCTCGGCCAGACCGGTGCGGGCGCCGCTTGCGTGGTCAGTTCAGCCAAGAGGGACTCCGCCGTTTTCATTAAAGGGGCAAAACCGTTCGAATGCGATCCCGAAGCTGCCAGGAACAAAGGCAAATCTGTGAAGCGGGCCGAAAGCAATTTGGACAATCGGGCAACTTGCGCAGTCACCATCTGAACGATTGATCGGTTCAGTGTCTCGATGGCATTCGTAAGGTGCGGCGTGAGGTAAGCACCGGTCGATACAATTAACGCATCATCGATCAAAACAGCCGGATTGTCGCTGGCGCCGTTTATTTCAACCTCCGCGGCTTCACGCGCAAATGCAAGTGCAGCATAAACTGCCCCATGGACTTGCGGTACATTGCGGATTGAGAGCGGGTCCTGCAATCGCCGCGCCGCGTCTGCTTGTTCCAATCGGCTGCCTTCCAACCTTGAACGCAATCCCGCTGCAGCCTGCTCTTGCCCAGGCTGTGGGCGCATACTGAGCGCGCGTTCATCCAATACTGAAAGATTTGCGCCAAAACCTTCCATCGACATTGCTGCCGCTGTCTGGACCGCCTCCAACAAACGCGCGGCGCCGGCGACCGCTAGTGCCGAAAGGCCGGCTGAAAAACCGGTGTGATTTATGAGCGCAAGCCCATCTCGTGCAGCAACCGTAAGGGGAGCCGCGTTTCCAGCTGTTTTCTCTCCTTCGCCAACCAGAGCCAGAGCGGCAGAAGCGTTCAAAACAAGATCACCGGTCCCGATTGACCCATGGGAGCGCACGGCAGGTGTCGCGCCGGCTTCCAGCCAGGCTTTCAAACCTTCAGCGATTTCCGGCCGCGCGCCCGAGGCGCCGATCATCAGCGTGTTCAATCGCACCAGTAAAGACGCGCGCACGAGCTCATCAGGGAAGAAAGGACCAGTCGCGTGCGCGCGACCACGAATGGATTGCAGTGAAAAGCGGACAAGCTCATCTTCGCTGAGAGCCTCTCTCGCCTTGGCACCAAGACCAGTGGTCACGCCATAGACTGGTGTCTTTTCCGCAATTGCCTTTTCCACAAACATACGGGAAGCGCCCATGCGGGTCAGACCATCCGTACACAGAGAAATTTTCACTGCACCCACCGCTGCAGCTTCCAGCATCTCACAGGTCAGACCTTGACCATTGAGGCGCAACGGGATTGGGTGTGAAGTCATTCGGCTCTAGTCAATCTCGAACGAGCGGACAAAATTCCGGTCAATCTCAATGCCCAGTCCAGGTCCACCGGGAATGCCAATCGTACCATTGTTGGCGGCAACCTGGCCCTGAATATTCAGGGGTTCGGTCAATATCTCATCGCGGAACTTGTTTGGCGTGGTGTCGAACTCCAGCATGGGCTGCCAAGGGTGCAATCCACCCGGAAGAGCCGGCATGGCTGTGAGCAAGTGCGTGTTGGTGGCAACCGCGACCGCCGACCCCCAGACATGGTTGACGACCGGTGTGAAATGGGCGTGGCACAGGGCCAGCACCTTCAGATATTCAGTGATCCCGCCCAGTGCACACACCTCCGGCTGTGCAATGTCCACACAGCGGTTTTCCAGCAAACCCTTCCAGCCCCAGCGGGTGAATTCAGCTTCGCCACCGGAAATATTGACTTTCAAGCCGGACCGGAGCTCTCGGTAACCAACGTAATCTTCAGGAGCGACGGGTTCCTCGAACCAGTACACATCCAAGTCTTCCATGGCCCTGCCTACATAGAAGGCGTCGGATATGGTGTAACAATGGTTGGCATCTACCATGAACCGGAAGTCATCCCCTACGCCACGGCGCACGGCTTCGGTGAGTTTGACATCCTCTTTCGGGCCGAGCCCCACCTTCATCTTGGTGGCATTGAAGCCCGCTGCCTTGATAGCGGCGGCTTCCTCCTCAAACTGCCCGGCGAGATCATCCACCTTCCGCAGCATCATGCCGTAGCCATAAACATTCAAACGGTCCCGGCACTTTCCGCCGACCAATTGATACAATGGCAGCCCGGCCACTTTGCCCGCTATGTCCCAGAGAGCAATGTCCACACCAGACAGAGCCTGCATTGGCATGCCCTTCTGGCCGTGATCGCGCAGCAGATTGTAGACTTTGTTCCAGAGCATCTCCCGATCCAGGGGAGATGCCCCGAGCAACATCGGCTGGATGACCTTTTCGACAATCACCTTGTTGGCCACCGCTACGTTGCCAGGTCCAAAGCACTCGCCCCAACCAGTAATGCCTTCATCGGTCTCCACCTCAACCAGATGCGCCGTGCGTTTGGAGTAATATTGCTGGGAATAGCCAAGCTCTTCGCCAAGGTCATAAGAGAGAACGTGACTGGTGATTTTTGTAATTTTCATGGGGCAGACGCGCTTTGCTGGGGGAGAACGAGTTTGCTTATCCTTAGCAAAGTCCACGCGGGCCTGTCACTGGAACAAACCGAGTTGTTAGGGCAAATTCCGCTCATACTGAACCGTTTGATGGAGTCAAATCAGCCCATATGCAAGGCGCGGAGCGCAGTGCGATGCGGGATATCGGGCAAGCTTCACAACGCGGAAGATGGGCTGATTTAGCCCACCAGAAGCCGGCTTTTCGCGTCCGCTGAGCTTATTATGTGGCGGCCTTGAGAGCCGCGTAGCCTGCCAAAGCTGCGGCGCGGGCTTCAGCATGGTCGACAATGGGACGAGGATAGTCTTTGCCCAGGACCACGCCTGCTCTGCGCAACTGATCCGGGCTGGCTTCAAATGGAGCATGGATCACAGATCTATCGAGTTTATCCAGTTCGGGACACCAGCGGCGGACATAGGTTCCGTCAGGATCAAATTTGCGGCCTTGTGTCATGGGATTGAAAATCCGGAAATACGGCGACGCATCGGCACCGCTTCCCGCAACCCATTGCCACCCGGCTGCATTGTTGGCGGCGTCAGCATCCAGCAGCGTGTCCCAGAACCAGGCCTCACCCTCGCGCCAATGGATACGTAGGTGCTTGATCAGAAAACTGGCCGCGATCATCCGCACGCGGTTGTGCATGGTTCCGGTTTGCCAGAGTTCCCGCATACCGGCATCGACGATCGGATAGCCGGTCTGCCCGCGTTGCCAGGCCTCGAGGTTTTCCGGATCTTCCCGCCATGGGTAGGCATCAAAGGCAGGCTTCCAGTTTTCCTCCGGCAAAGATGGAAAGTGAAACAGGAGGTGGTATGCGAATTCGCGCCAGACAATTTCACTCAGGAACTTGCCAGCATCTTTCTCCAGCGCATTGTCTTCATCGGCCGCAAAGCGCGTTGCTGCCCAAATCTGACGCGGAGAGATTTCACCAAAATGCAAATGCGCCGACAGACGGGACACATTGTCCTTGTCCGGGCGGTCACGCAACGTGCCATACCCCCTCAGACCAGTTCCGAGGAACTGATCGAATTGCGCTTTGGCACCAGCTTCACCCGGGGTCCAGATCCGGTCCCATCCCTCAGCCCACTCGGGAGTGGCCGGAAGCAATGCCAGATCATCGAGAATTTCGCCGCATCGCGGCACCGCTCCCAGCTCAATCGTCGGAAGAGGTAGTGGCGCGCCGACTTCTCTCTGCTGTACCGCCCGCCAATAGGGTGAATAGACCTTGTAAGGGCCGCCGGCGCCTGTTGCCACCTCCCAGGGTTCGTTGAGCAAAGCGCTATTGAAGCTCCCAACTGTCAGGCCATCATTGATGAATTCGGATTTCAGAACCTTGTCGCGGGCAATCGCTTGCGGCTCATAACACCGATTCCAGACGACGGCCTCCGAATCGCTGGTCTCAACCAAGGTCCTGAGACAGGTGAGCGGATCGCCCCGCATGACGATCAGATATCCAAGCTCTCGTTGCAGCGCCTTCAGACTATGATGCAACCACCATTTATTCGCTCCGCCCAAAGCTCGGGAATGAGTCTCGTCAAGGATATAAACAGGCAGCACAGGACCCAGACCAGCAGCATGATGCAAAGCGGGATTATCTGCTAGCCGCAAGTCCTGGCGAAACCAGACTATGGACGTCATCTAGTCCCAATCCCTGCGCTTCAGTTTAAGCAGCAGCTGTCCTGTTTCGCCGACAAGTTTCAGCTCCGGATGTTGGACTTCGAAGGTCCTTGCTGACCTCAGTGCAGTTATAAACGCACGCTCGGCCTTGCCCTTTGCCGAACCACAATGCTTGCGGGTCATGAGAAGAGGGCCAACGTTTAGCGTGTTGCCATTCACTTCGTATGTGCCGTGGAAGATATTGCAGTAGGCATTGCCGAAGACACGCCCATTCGCCCTGAATTGTACAAAAGGGTTCTGTTCTGCGCCACGTGCCCATTCAGATCCAGGCAATCCATTGGCAGCGGCCGAACCTAAAGAGATGGCGAGTAAACACTGCGCCAAGGCAAACAATCGAAACAAGCTGCAATCTCCGGAAAATTGGTTTTTTAGTGATTGTAACATACCACGGTCAGGCGCTGCTACCGCCCGACCTGTTTTGCAGGGATTTAGGCTGCGCTGGCCGGCACTTGGGGGCGGGGGAGCCAGAAACCGCAGACAAAGGCGTTCAACCCGGCATGCCGCTTGGCAACAGAGGCAAGCGCCCCCGCCCTGATCATGAGTACGCAGGATGTGGCCAGCGCGACACCATTGATGCCAAAAATCAGGAAGAATGTGATGGTCAGGCAAATGTTTGCGAGCAGGCTACCGGCACTAACCAGCAGGCTGGCCCGCTGATATCCCAGCACCACAAGAAGATCCGTGGTCGGTCCGACCGAGGCCCTCGCAATATATCCAAGCGCGATGATCACCAAAACCGGGTATGCGGCGACAAAGTCTGGACCAAAGAGCAGCAGCAGCGGGTAGCCGGCCAGCAGGGTTACTGCAACAGCGGGAACCGTGAGCCAGAAGGTCCACCATGTTGTTTCGGTGATTCCCTGTTTGCAATTTGTTCCGATCCTGCCCTGTATTGTCCAGCGAGAATTTTCGTGGCTCGACAATCATGAAGGCGTAGTAGATAAAATTCACCAGAGCCATGGATCGTGCGGTGGCAAAGTACAGCGCGACCTGGTCCGGCGTGCCCATGAGGCCCAGAAGCAGCACATCCGATGAGATGAATATTTCTTCAATGCCGTTGACCAGCAGAAGCGGCAGTGAAGCCCGCAGCCAGAGCCCGGTCCGCCGCTTTCCGCGCTCAACGCCCACCAATTTTGCAAGACGGGCATACATCACGCAGGCCTGCAACAGAGCGAGAGCGCCCGTGATCCCAAGCGCGAGCGTTAGGACAAACACAGCATCCGGCGCGTTCCCGGCAAAGAACCAGATCGCTACACCCAAGCCGATCAGCAACGGACGCACGAGATATCCGGGAAGGATTGCCAGCCCGTACCAGCCGAAGCTACGGCAGACGCCCTCCATGTACAGTTCCAGGGCCGCCAACGGCAGACCCAGTGTGACGACGATCAACCCTGCAAGAAAAGGTGGTGGTATCAAGGGTGAAAGCAACCAAATTGCCAGGGACCCCAAACACGCAAACGAGACAGATACAATCGCAACGATTGCAAATCCGGTGCTCAGAACCCGCGGGCATAATTTCCGCGATCGCGGGCCATGTATCGCGGCAGGAACCGCAAACTGGATTCAGAAAATCCACCCACTGCCATGTGGGCTGCCACAATGGTCCAGGTCCACAGGGCAGCATAAATTCCGTATTCCTGGAGCTGGGCGAAAAAGACCTGAATGCCATAGGCCAAGCCAGCACTGTCCACACGCACTACAAAGGGGAACGCAGCGTCTCTAAGCATGGGGTCTTTCAGTTTATTCGCAAGGAAGTTGCGCATCCAACGCCTCAACTTCCAAAATTCGGTGCGTAATATCGTCCGCCAAATTTCGAAAGCAAAACCTTGCGCTACTCCACTGGCATGGTCTAGATTTTGTCCTTGAGCGCGGGACGCAGACGCTTCAGCCACACCTCCGTGCGAGCGCGGCCGAGCACAGTAAGATCCACATGATGATTGGCCAGTGGAATATCCATGTTTGACCAATCAACCTTGTTGTGCCCCGCATTTCCAAGCAGGTCATACCACTTGCATACCATTCTCCAGACACCAGCGGAGCATTTGCTCCATCTCGAGTTTGCCCGGGGAAAGGTGCCGAAGGTCCCAGTCGAACGCGCCGAGATAACCAATATAATGGCCCTTACGCTCATATCCCAATTCGCCCGCCACCATGCGGCCACCGGCTGTCAACTCGCACACGAGAGCGCGGCAAGAACCGTCTGGACTGTCCGGAATATTGGCGAGAAAATCGTCGTTTCCGTCCATGGTCAAAAGCACGGCTGGCCTTGCCAGTCTCTTGGAGCCAAACTGCTTTCATTTCCATCGCCGTCGCAACGACCCGGTCAAAATCTTTTGTGCCTGACGTGTGAACCGCGAATCCAAGAGGGCCCAAGGCTTCCAGCTTTTTACGCTTTCTTTTGCGGGAACGGCGGTTTGCGCCACTGAGGGACATGTTGTACTCATCCCAGTTCGCAAACTTTGTCAGGTCCATGATGGAACTCACGTCGTGTGATGCGGCAGGGTCTTCTTTCTGGAACACGACCGAAGCCAGGGCTGAGCCAACCGGGATGTTGTAAAACTCGACCGTGTCGACGCGTGGTAGTACCAGCATGCGGTCCTAACAGTACTGGATCGCGTCAAATGAATGCTCGCCCGGTTCCACAATAACATTGCAATACTGACCATGAGGTTCGGTCATGCTTGTGAGCCCGTTCAAACCCATCGAACTCTTTGAGAGCATCATGGGCCAGATCAGAACAATCCTTCCGGCTGCGCTTACCGTAAAAATGCGCGCCTGCGGCTTGTCGTCTCCCGCGCTTCTAGCGCCGAAGCGTTCAAACCAGGCCTTGCACCATTCGTAAGTCTGAAAATAATTGAAGCGTTCTGTAACGCGCGACTCAAGATCTCTCCAGAATCTGGCGCCAAACCGCGGATACCCTCAATATCTGTGATAAGGTCGACCGACAGCCCTGACTGACCGCTCGCAGTGGGGGTTTCGACACGTAACACGCTGGAATCATTATAAAAACTACTTACAATACCCATCCAGTTAACCGGCAATACACATATGGCTGCACCACCCCACACAGATGCCTGCCGAAACCTTTCACGGAAGTAACACCAAACGATTGACCTTGGTTTAATGCAGAGGATTGATATTTGGTTACCGCCTGCTCACCGTGTCAGCGCCGACATTCAAGCGAAGCACGCAATCATCATGCCATCAATGCGGATTACGACTGCCTAAATCGACCAATGTTGCTATAAGGCCCTCCAAGTTCACCTTTGAGTTTGCGGCTACATACTAAAGAATCCCTCCAGATTGGCATGTTGACGAGATCCAAATCTAACGACGAAACGCCCTTGCGCGCTTCACTTGTCGGTGTGTCCGGAAACGAAATCGTGCCTGGAGGCCGCGCCGGAACAGTGATTACGCGAGATGGATTCACTTTGCGTTATGCACTTTGGGGCGAAGAAATGCGCAACCCCAAGGGAACCGTTTGCCTGTTGCAAGGGCGTGCAGAGTTTATTGAAAAACACTTTGAGACAATTTCCGATCTCCTCAGTCAGGATTATGCGGTGGCCACGCTGGATTGGCGCGGGCAGGGCGGCTCCCAGCGCCTTACATCCGATACGAAAAAGGGACACATCAAAAGCTTCAAGCAGTATGAGGAAGATCTTGCGGCATTCGTGGTTCAGGCTGTTTTACCGGACTGCCCACCTCCCTATTTCGCGCTTGGTCACTCCATGGGTGCGAACGTCTTGCTGAAAATCGCCCAGGAACGTACCTGGTTTGAAAAGATCGTTGTGACAGCACCGCTTATTGATATTGCGAATGAAAGTGTTCCACGCGGTCTGATCAGAGTCATTGCGACAGTTGCAAAGACCTTTGGTTTTTCACGGGTTCAGATCCCAGGTCCATCCGCTGCAGGTATACTCAACTGGGATTTTCCGAACAATCCCTTCACCAGTGATGTGACCCGTTTTGAGCGGACAAAGAGAATCATGGAGGCGGCGCCTGATCTGGTCGTTGGCGGGATTACATTCGGCTGGCTTCATGCAGCGCTGGAAGCAATAGACGGCTTGGCGGCGATTAAAAAAGACACCATTTTACGTGCACCCGTCTTGATCGTTGCGTCCGGCAGAGACAGGGTCGTTTCCACTGATGCCGCCCGAAATTTCGCCGATCGCATTCCGAATGTATCAGCGGTCGTTCTGGACGCAGCCCGGCACGAATTGCTTCTGGAACGCGACCCGCTGAGGGAACAGTTCTGGGCGGCCTTTCGCGCATTTATCCATGACCAGGACCCGTCGCGTCCTCTCTAGGGTTCCCTGAGACTTTTCAGCATTTCCCGAGCGGAATCTTCCCTGACGGGTCCTGCTTCAATAAGTTTAGCCGCTATCGCTGATATTTCTTCTCCAACCGCCCCCGCTGAGATGGCCACATTCTTGGCATGAAGCGCCATGTGACCACGTTGAATCCCTTCAGTGGCAAGCGCTTTCAGCGCTGAGAAATTCTGAACCAGACCTACTGAGCAGGCAATCGCTGCCAATCTTTCAGCAGTCACGATTTTCATAACTTCAAGGCTCAGCTGGGCCGTCGGATGAACCTTCGTTGCCCCACCAATGATTCCAGCTGCCAGTGGCATTTCCAGCACGCCTTCCAGCGCACCGCCTGCCGTCCTTTCCCATCGGCTGAGAGCAGCATACCGCCCCGACCTTGCTGCGTAAGCGTGAGCACCAGCTTCCACAGCCCGGGTGTCGTTGCCTGTGGCAAGCATCACAGCAGATATTCCGTTCATAATGCCCTTGTTGTGGGTGGCTGCACGGTAGGGGTCTGCCTGGGCAAAGATTGCAGCCTCAATCATGCCATCTCGCACATCAGATCCGCCAATTTCCTCAACCGGGAATCTGGCACGTGCGCGAACGAGCCGACGATCAGCAAGATTCGACAGAATGCGCAGGCGTACTGTGCCCCCTGTCCAATGCTCAACCTTGGGTGAAATGGCCTCAGCCATTGTGTTCACCGCGTTCGCGCCCATCGCGTCGCGCGTATCAACAATCAGATGAACAATCATCATCGGCGGATCGGTATCGAGAATACGGATATCAATATCCCGGAAGCCACCACCGAACCTCACCAAAAGAGGATCGGTGTCATTGCAAAGCTGCTCAATTTCAGTTTTCCGCTCCAGCAATGACGCACGCGCAGCGAATGGGTTGCTCAGACCCAGTACCTGAATTTGCGCAATCATAAGCGGCCCGGTGGTGCTGGTGGTGACGCCACCGGCCCCGCGGCATTGGCGTGCTCCATTGCACACGGCGGCGATAACGGATGACTCTTCTGTCGCCATCGGAACCAGCACATCTTTGCCGTCCACAACCATGTTGGTGGCAATGCCCAGCGGGATGTTCATTGTACCGATGACATTCTCGGACAGATGATCGGCTGTTTCACCGAGAGCAGAACTCGCAGATGCAAAACCGGCAACCATGTCTTCCGAAAGCTCGGTAGCAGTGACAATCCTCGCCAGTCGTTCTTCACGATTAAGCGCATGAAACCCGGAAAGTCTGGAAGAAATCGACATGAATGGTCCCTTGAGATAAATTCCGATTGGCCCTTTTGTGCCGTCAGCGAATAGGCGATTTTGGGACCGATGTCACCGGCCATCCCATTAAAGGGGCAAAAGCCGTTCGGCCACCGGTTGCACGAGACCTGGTCCCGTGCCCGGTTCCCTTGCCTGTCCTGCAGGTCCTGCTCATCACCGCTGGTCTGGCCTGTTGTGTAACCATGGCCATGCCGCAAGTGCACATGATCGCCTATTGTATCGATCTCGGCCATGGTGCAGCGCGCGGTGCCGAGCTTCTCTCGATCATGCTGATTCTGGGCGTTGTCAGCCGTCTCATTTCCGGCGTGGTTGCCGACAAGATTGGCGGGCTGGCGACGTTGCTTATCCTGGGATCCAGAAGGCAGTACAGCAAACAGCACCCGAAACCGGTCACAGCAAAGCTTGTGCTTCAGCTTCAAACTCTGTTCCGGCAAGCTCCGCGACGACAGCATCTGCGTTGGAAATGATTTGACGCAATGGTGGCGTAACTTTTCTAAACGTAACCTGCGGGCGTGCGTCAAGCTCCATGCCCAACCATTCCTCGGAAACTGCCCGTGCCTTGTCCGAAAACCCGTTGTTTTCAAAAAGATCCTCGTAGCTGATCTCCCAAGCCCGCGGATATTCCTTGAGAAGAGACCTCATTATATTTGTCAGTCTTGCTGCTCGCCGCATTCTATGAAGAAGGTCTTGAGGATCAGGGGCAAAGGTTGGCGCTACCGAAACATCTCCGCAAGGCGAATGATAGAGCCCTCGCTTCTGTGCGTAAAGCCTAGAAACAACTTGCTCGAGTAAAGAGTGTCTAACGATGTGTAGTATTGGTATCGATCTGTTTTTAATGTAATCCATTAGGCGAGGTGGAGCATGCAAATCTTGAAAACTAGGGCTGACAAGATAGTATTGATCGTATTTTATACAAACTATGTGGTAATATTTTTCCACTCCAAGCTCTTCTTTCGCGTATTCCTCGAAACCAAGGCGGTACCGATCGAAAAGCCGTTGCACACTACCATATTGAGGTATGATCACATCCGGGTCCCGCGCTATCTCCCGCTTCAGAAAATGAAAGAAGTTGGTTTTGTGGCTACGTAGGGGAGAGAAACATTCACCATGATAAAGGAAGCGGGGAAGCTGCCCAAGGGCACGCCCAAAGGCAGTTGTTCCGCTTCTCTGGTTCGCGGTGATTACAAAGTCCATCGTACCATCTGCTTGTAGTTCGGTCTTGTTTTCACTGACGCCCATGACTGAGTGGTAATTGCTTCAGCAAAGCTCATCATGCAAGGTACTATAAAGACTCTCTGCTTGTGTCCAACCCAATTTCATGTGCCAGTTCTCGATAAGATCCCGGGGATTGGTGGACGTTGGTTTAGTGCCTGATGCGAGCGGATATGATTGTAGTGCCTGAGCCACTGATTGATGCAGACGCGAAAAGCCGGTCAAACGGCACAGTATGAGCGGAACTTGCCCTAACTCGCAGCGGCACTTTTTGTCCCGGGCCCGGAAGCTTTCGCAGCAGCAAAACCGCGGTATCCGTCTGCTGTGACTTCGTCACAAATATCGCGATAGCGATCCATACCACCAGCATAAGGCATAAACATCCGAGGCTTGCCAGGGATGTTGGCGCCGAGATACCAGGAATGGCCAGCCTGCGGCATCAACGTGGCATTGGCCGCGTCATTCACATGTGCGACCCATTCATCAGCCGCCTGCGCGGTTGGCTCAATAGTATCGATGTTGTTCTTTTCCATATGCGAAATGCATTCGGTCACCCATTCCACATGCTGTTCGATTGCCACCGGCATATTGGTCAATACTGATGGGCTGCCGGGTCCGGTGATCACAAACATGTTCGGGAAGCCATCAACCGTGAGCCCCAGATAGGTGCGCGGTCCCGCCTCCCATGCCTTTTGGATTGTCAGGCCGTCGCGGCCGCGAATATCCATTTTCAAAAGCTGACCCGTCATCGCATCGAAACCGGTTGCAAAAACGATGATATCGAGATCATGACTGCCTTCAGTCGTCTCGACACCTGTTTCCGTAATGCGTTGGATCGGGTTGGTCCGAACATCAACTAGCGAAACATTTTCCCGGTTATAGGCCTCAAAGTAATGCGTATCGATCGGTGGGCGCTTAGTGGAAAACGGGTGATCAATATTCGACAATTTTGCGGCTGTATCGGGGTCCTTCACAATTTGCCGTATCTTGTTTTTGATGAATTCTGCGGATGTGTCGTTGGCAGCCTTGTCTACCAGAAGATCATTGAAGCAGGAACGGAAGCGCAGTCCGCCGATCTCCCACGATTTCTCATAGATCTTTTCGCGTTCGTCATCGGACACATCGAAGACTTTTCGATCTGCAATCGTCCACGGATGCCCATTCCGGGTTGAGCGTGTGAGGTCTCTTATCTCTTTGTAGCTCCGCTTCACTTCCTCCTTGAACTCATCCGTCAGCGGACGGTTATGAGCGGGCACACTGAAGTTGGGTGTGCGCTGGAAGACAGTGAGGTGTTTGGCAGTCTCGGCGATGACAGGAACCGCCTGAATTCCCGTCGACCCTGTTCCGATCTGACCAACACGTTTGCCGGTGAGGTTCACATCTTCGTGGGGCCATTGGCCGGTGTGATACCAGTCTCCTTCGAAATCCTTGAGACCGGGAATGTCCGGAATATTGGCCGAAGACAAACACCCAACCGCAGAAATCAGATAACGTGTCTTGAAGGTTTCTCCAGATGATGCGTTCACCGTCCAGCGGTTTTCCTGCTCGTTGAGGTGCGCGGAGACCACTGTAGTACCAAACCGAATGTCTTTCTTTAGATCAAGCCGCTGGACCACGTGACCAAGATAGCGCCTGATTTCTGCGTGGCCTGGATAACGCTCTGTCCATTCCCAACTCTCATGCAGTTCCTTTGAAAAGAAATATGCGTAAGCGTGGCTTTCTGAGTCACATCGTGCACCGGGATAGCGGTTCCAGTACCAGGTACCTCCCACATCATCAGCGGTTTCGAATACCAGGGTTTTTAGACCCAGTTTGTCGCGCAGGGTGTGCAGCTGGTACATGCCAGAAAAACCTGCGCCAATAATCAAGGCGTCAAATGAATCGTGATCCGTTGAGGCAGCCATGGTTGCAAGATACAACAACTGTTAATTTTGTTCGCGCCCATTTTCACACAATGGCAGCCAGAAGGCAAAGTGCACTTGCCGCATATCGGGATTGATCCATCTTACAAAAAAGGATTAGCTCCTTGCGATGCTTGATAACCCCAAATCCACAAAACCAGATTTTGACATTCTGGTGGTCGGGGCCGGTTTCGCCGGCATGTATGCCCTGCACAAGTTTCGTACTTTGGGATTTTCCGTCCGTGTCATTGAGGCCGGATCGGATGTGGGCGGAACCTGGTACTGGAACCGCTATCCTGGCGCCCGTTGCGACGTGGAAAGCATGTCCTATTCCTATTCGTTCGACGACGAACTGCAGCAGGAATGGAACTGGACAAAACGATATTCAGAACAACCGGAGATTCTGAACTATGCAAATCATGTAGCGAACCGGTTTGACCTGCGCCGTGACATCGTCTTCGACACGAGAGTTAACTCTGCCCTTTTTGATGAAGACACCTGCTTGTGGCGTCTTGGCCTGGACAACGGGAAGGATTTGACTGCCCGGTTCTGCATTATGGCCACCGGCTCTCTGTCGACGCCCAAGCTCCCTGAAGTTCAGGGTACCGAAAAGTTCAAAGGCGAATGCTATCACACGGCAACCTGGCCGCACGAACCTGCGAGTTTTTCCGGGAAACGCGTTGCTTTGATTGGCACCGGAGCGACCGGCGTGCAGGCCACTCCCATCATCGCCCGGGACGCAGCACAGCTGACAGTGTTCCAACGGACAGCAAACTTTTCAATTCCTGCCTGGAACCGGGAGCTCTCCGAGGAAGAACGAGCGGACTGGAAGGCAAATTACGATCACTGGCGGCACCGTGAGCGATCCACTCATTCCGGTTTTCACAATGAGGGCGGCCACCCATCCATAACCAAACTGACTGACGCAGAAGCACAGGAGGTGCTCGAACAGAGCTGGCGCCGCGGCGGGCTTCTGATGTGGAATGTATTTTCCGATTTGATGGTCGATGAGAAGGCAAATGAGGTTGCTTCGGAATTCGTGTGCGAAAAAATCCGGAGCGTTGTGAAGGACCCCGAAACGGCTGAACTGCTGTGTCCAAATACGCACCCAATGGGCTCCAAACGTCTGTGCGTGGACAGCGAGTACTACGAAACCTTCAACCGGGACAATGTGAGCCTGGTGGACATCAGAGCCGAACCCATTGAACGGATTACCGAAAGCGGCCTGATGCAGGGAGGCCGCGAGCACGCGTTTGACATGATCATTTTCGCCACCGGCTTTGATGCCATGACGGGCACACTGCTCAAGATGGACATTCGCGGCCGCGGCGGGCAAAGCCTGAAAGACAAATGGCAAGACGGACCGGCGAGCTACCTTGGTCTTTGCACATCAGGGTTCCCTAATATGTTTTCAATTACAGGACCGGGAAGTCCATCGGTCCTGACCCATGTGATCATGGCCATCGAGCAGCATGTGAACTGGATTGCCGATTGCCTTGTTCACATGAAGGAGAATGACCTCGACCTCATCGAGCCATCCGAAGACGCAGAGTCGGAATGGACGGCCCATGTTCAGGAGGTGGCTGCCGGAACGTTCTACAGCGGCGCACCGTCCTGGTATATGGGAGCCAATATTCCCGGCAAACCGAAGGTTTTCATGCCCTACACCGGTGGAGCACACAAATACCGCGCGCGCTGCGACGAGGTGGCCGCCGAAGGGTACGATGGATTTTCCCTTTCACGCCACATCGAGAGGCGTCACGTGTGAGATCGGACCTGTCAGACTTAAACGACTCACGGTTCGACGTCATCGTCATTGGCGGTGGCATCAATGGCGCCAGCAGCGCGCAGCATCTGTCCGCCGCAGGATATTCCGTCCTTCTGGTAGACAAGGGAGATTTCGGTTCAGGCTCCACCAGCCGATCAACGCGGTTGCTTCATTGCGGCTTGCGATACTTTGAAACCCCAAATCCGATCTGGGATTTCATGCGCGCGCCGGGGAAACTTGCCGTGTCGCTGAAGATGGCCCGGGCAGCGATGGAAAATCGCGGAGAGCTGGTGAAGGATTATCCTGACCGGCTTCGTCCTTACACACTGATTTTCCCGCTTCTACGCAACGGGCCGTACAAGGGCTGGCAGGCCGATCTCGCCTTCAAAATACTTGGCCGCTACGGTCCTCCGGATGTGCCGCTGCACTACAAACGCTATTCACCTGAAGACGCGCGGCATCTTCCATTCATTGGTCAGCTGGAGAGTTTTGATCAACTGAGCTCGGTTTTCACTTTCACGGAATATCTGCTGGATTGGCCGGAACGCTTTTGCATTGACGCGGTGTTGGACGCAGAGCGCATGGGGGCGGTCGCCCGTAGTTACACTCGCGCCTTGAATTTGAAACATCACGATGGAGCCTGGTCGGTAACGTTGAACGATGAACTGGAAAGTGCTCCATCTGCGATCGCGCATGCACCGGTTCTTCTCAACATGGCGGGCATCTGGATTGACCAAGTCAACTCGGCCGGCGGTGCTGAAGCTGATCGCTTGATCTTCGGCACCAAGGGCGCCCACGTAGTTGTAAAACTGCCGGACGAGTTCAGCGACTACGGATTTGCGACCGTAAACAGTCTGGGAGAGCCCCACTATTGTGTCCCGAGTCAGGGCGGCCATCATCATATTGGCCCCACTGAAACCGTCTATGACGGCGATTTGGACAACATTAGTGTCACTGACAGTGAAATCTCGTTTCTCATCAACGAAACCAACGCTCTCATGCCGGGCCTGAACATTCGTGAAGCAGATGTCATTTCCACCTGGGCAGGTGTACGGCCCCTGGGTAACGATCCGGCCTATCCGAAAGGCAAGCGCGTGGCAGAAGTCCACGATCTGGGAAATCAGGGACTGCCCGGTGCCTATGCCTTTACCGGGGGTCCGATCATGACCTATCGGATTGCGGCGCGGGAAATCACAGAAACGGTCTCACAGGTGCAGCCCTCTTCTGGCCCGGCGCAGGAGTTGAATTATTCTGCGCGAAAATTTCCAGAAAACCCGAACTCTCCGACGCTCATGCACGGGTCCGACAGGGTCCGGCTGTCGGATTTAGCTCACGCCGCAAACGAAGAGCACGGCGCCTCTCTATCGGATATCCTGATCGCCCGCACGGGTGTTGTCTATAACGACAAACTTGATGATGAGACCATTCGCCGGGCCGCCGAAGCCATTTCAATTCACGCTGGATGGGACAAGGCAGAAATTGAGCGGCAAATCAGCGAGTTTCGGGCAAAACTCAAAAATATCTATAAAATTGAGTGATCTCATAACGGTCAGCTCGACCGCATTTGGTTGGCCGGCAATTTGATGTCGAAATCAGCTCGCAGAACTTCATCAGTAGCAGCATCAATGTGATCGGGGAAATGGGTTCCCAGAATTTCCCTGGCCTTCTGCCGGCCCCGATCCCGGCTGCCGGGTTGGTCGTCATCTTCCCACTCATCAGGTGATCTTCGATCCGAAATTTCCGGGTAAAGGTAGTCGGTCTTCATTCGGCTGTAAGTGTCGGGCGTGCCCAGAAAATGCCCCTCACCCCGCACAACTTCTGCAATAACGTCCGTTGCAAGATTGGCCTCGTTCGCCTCGATCCCTCTCAAGGATCTCAGAATGCCGCCAAGCATATCGTTGTCCACCACATAGCTTTCGAACGAACAACCCATCAGGGCTGCATGCATTCCGCATGCCTGGGTTATCATATTGCATCCAGCATGAGCCGCCAGAGAGACCGTCAGAGCTTTCTCGTGACCGCTCTGGGCATCGGCGACTTTCGCATCCGTTGCGCCGGCAATGCAGGAGTTTGGCAAGCCATAGAAGTTTGCCATCTGGACGGCTCCCGCCATCACGACTGCCTGCTCTCCGCAGCCGCCAGTTACGGCCCCGGTCCGGAGGTCCGTGATCAATGGACGCGGGCCAAAAACCGCCTGGACGCGCGGATTAACTGTCCAGGCAAAGAGCATCCCGGCGAGCGTCTCAACCACCGACTGCACAAGCGCGCCGGCCAACGATGCCGGACTGGATGCGCCAGCCTGCCCTGTCGAATTCACATAAAACGGGATGTCGTATAGCGCCGCCTGCTCAATGACTTTGCACGCCTCAGGGATGAACCTGAGAGGCGGAACCACATGGTTCAGATTGAGGGACAGGAAAGGCTGGTCAGCAAATTTTGCGGGGCTTCCGGCAATCCATGCACACATCTCCGCAATCAGTCTGACATTTTCACCTTCAGTTGCGGCGGCGGCCACATGTTTCTTCGTTCCGGCAAGACATGCATAGGCGGTGTTCACATCAAGATCGCGGGCCGTTTCCATGTCGCGCGCAATGACCGACCGGCTGAAAAAATGCACGTTGTCCAGCGCGTCGACCAGTCGCGCCGCGTCGTAAAGATCTTTCAGGGTCGATGGACGATATTTGCCGGTTTCAAGATCAATCACACTTGGAGCAGCACCGCCACTACCCATGTGAACGTGTCCCTTGGCCAGCTCCAGTTCCTGTCCCGGCACCTGCCCATGCAGCACGATATCACGGCGAAACCCGGTGATTGCATCCTCGACGAGCGCTCTTGGGAAGATCAGTCGCCCATCCCCTGAGATCGCAGCACCTTTTTCAACCAATCGATCTGCCAGAAAATCTGGTGCATCCGCCAGGCCGACGGTCTCCAGGACATCCAGCACCGCCTCGTGAATACGCTCCAGCTCGATTTGACTGAGTGGCTTGTACAGCCCACCAGTCAAGCCTCCCCAAACAATCGGTTTTTCAGAACTTGTAGACTGTTCGCCCGATTCGCCGCGCTTGCGGCGTCCGACTTTCCGGGTGCCTTCAGACAAACTCATTCCCGGCCACCCTCTGACTGCGTTCCTAGTGTGCTTTGCCCGCTGCGCCCAATTTCGCTCAAATTGGGTAGGATTAGAGGAGCGGACGATGACATTCGAACTCACGACTCTAACCTTGGCAAGCGCACTCTATCTGTACCACCCTTTACCGTCTAGTAACCTTCCGAGCAGGCAGGTGTTTGCTGAAGCCCACCTTTTGAGGCACTTTTCGTTTCAACCAGTTCCATTGGAAACCATGCAATCCTGCTCCCCCCTCGCTCCCCCAGGAGAATTAAGAGCCATGCCAAGGACTACCAACACCTGACGCTTCACCTGCCTAGGCCCGATGGCTTTGATCCAGACCAAGGCATGGATCAGCGCACCCTTCTCCGGACCACATGAGGCCGAGCTGCTGGCCACTGAAGCCTTTTCCCTGAAAACGAGAGTTCTATTTGAGTTTGAAATCGATACGCCCGAACGCAGGGTCGCTCAAATGAGGACATTGCGCCGCGCTCAGGTTTGCGGTGTAATGTCCACAAGGAGGGAACATTGCTTTGAAACATTCCATCGCCGATCTGGACTATGCGCTGGTGAGAAAAACAGCGTTGTTTGCTCGCCTTGATGAAGATACTCTTGACGCGTTCCTTGAAAAGGCATCGGTCCGTACAGTCAGTCACGGAGAAATGCTGTTCGTTCAAGGTGATCCGGTTCGTGCTTTCTTCCTCGTGCTAGAAGGCTGGATCAAAATCTACCGCCTGACTCCAAGCGGCGAAGAAGCCGTTGTGGCTATCTTCACGCGCGGGCAAACTTTTGCGGAGGCCGCCGCCTTCACCGGTCAGGAGTTCCCTGTCAGCGGCGAGGCAGTATCGGATGGTCGTCTGTTGAGCATACCTTCCAATGTGCTGCTCAACCAGATCCGCGCCAACCCTGAAGTTGGTCTTTCAATGTTGGCCTCCACATCTATGCACCTTTACAGTCTGGTACAGCAGATTGAACAGTTGAAAGCGCATACAGGCGCGCAGAGGGTGGCCGAATTTCTCGTATCCCTTTGCCCGGGCGACTGCGGCAACTGCACAATTGCATTGCCCTATGACAAGGCACTGATCGCCGGACGCCTCGGCATGAAACCTGAGTCTCTCTCACGCGCTTTTGCCCGTTTGCGCGATTTGGGTGTTAGCGTTGAACAGAGTTCGGTTTCTATCGAGGATGTTAACAGGTTGCATAACTATGCGATCAGCGAGCGGACTGCGATGGTTTGATGATCTGCAGATGAGTTATGAGAATCGGGTGGCCGCCAAGTGCGCAGCTGTCTGACTCAGATGCCCAGCATTTTGTGCAGCCGCGCATCCTTCGTATTGAAATGATTCACAAACCAATCATGGATTGCGTCTGACAAAGCACCCGAATAACCTGCGTATTCACCGGCATCATACGCATCCATGATGTCCCGGATATCGTCGAGTAGTGCTTCGTGATCGGCCTTGTGGTCTTCATACTGATCGTAGCCATGTTTGCGCATTTGGGTTTCTTCCAGCGCAAAGTGGGCCGAGATGCGCGCAAAGACTTCTCCAAGGAAATCAGAGACCGCCTCGACGTCTGCATCAGCTTCAATCTTGGCATGCAAACCGTTGATAAGATCAACCAACTCGCGATGCTCATGGTCAACATCCGAGATGCCCGTTTCGAATTCTGGTTTCCACGCGATCAATGTCATGGTTAGGCGTCTACCTGAAAATGAAGCCGCCGGTGTCGGCTTTGAAATCAATTGAGAGGTTCTGATGAGGGACAAGGTCGGACACGTGTACGGTCTCATAATCGAAGCCACTTTTCCGCTTCGTATCTCGTAGCCTGGCAATGAGCGTGTGCTCACCCGTAGGTACAAGAAACTTCTTGTATGTTCGGGCCGGGCCGTCGCGGGAAAGGCCTGTAGGTTCCAGTTTGGCGGCGTATATAAGCTCTCCATCAATGGAAAGTTCGACGAAGATTGGGTTGCGCTCGCGCTCGCAGGTGGTCGGTCGGCGCTCGTTCGGTGGAAGAGCGGCAATCTCCCTGGTTGTCAGACGGCGGCAATCTTTCGTTTTGCGCGCGCCGTGGGCGAAACTGAGCTTCACTTGAGCGAGGCCAGGAGGTACCTGGCGATAGACCGGCGAAGTCGAGAAGTAGCCCGTGAAGGCCGCCGCGACGGCGAAGAAAAGGAGCTGTCCTGCAAGCTGGAGAACGCTAGGCATGTTCTGGCTCCGGTTGCGTTGTGACCGCTTTGGCGTCGTCTGGTTCCGCATTTGCCACAAGCGCTTGAGTCAAGTCCTGGATTTCCTTCATTAGCTCTGAGTCTGAGCGGCCCATTGAGCCAACCCACACCATCCTTAAGCGTTCGCGTGGAACCCGGCGGCGAAGTTGTGGATCTCTTGTGCGCGAGACGCGAGCTTTCGTCCATTCGATGCCGAAGCGCGCATAGCAGGCATTCTCGCGGCATCCGGTAAGGATGACACCATCCGCTAGGTTCTTGCTGAACACATAGTCGATGAAGGCAGGCGGAAGCTGTCCGATGCAGCGCAGCGAGACCGAGGCCACATTGTCACTATCGTTTTGCTCAGCCCGCAAACCATTGTCGCAAGTAAATACTATAATCCTCGCCGGCCCTTCCAGTCCGACCGCGGCCGTTTCCAGACGCTCGCGCAAGATGGCCATGGTAAAATCTAGCAGATCAATACCGGGAGACAGTCCGGATTTCCGGCGAAAAGGCATGGAGGTCGGGCAGGACCCTGCGCAGAGGCCACAGGAGACACACAGCGATGGATCGACCTGCGGCTCGGCCTCGAACGGTCGACCATCTGTTCGTGCGACCATGGAGATTGCTTCATAGGGACAATCGTCGAAGCACCGGCGGCAGCCGTTGCAGTTGGCAAGATCGACGACTGCAGCAGGCGCTCGTTTCATGACCGGCATAAAGGGCACGGCCAGAAGGATGAAGAGCAGACAGGCACCGCCTATCCAGGTGGCCGCACCGTGCCAGGTTTCAAGAAGCGGATAGAGGGGCAGGTAAAACCAATCGAGACCGACGTCGCCCGGTACCTTTGCCAGATCAGCAGGAGCCTGGCTGACAGCGGGATAGAACAAGCTAAGGGCGAGCATGGATGCAAAGGTTCCGACGGCAAGCCCGCGTGGAGGATTGATTCTCGGTTTGCCCACACGCTGTAAATGCATCCACAACACAACGAGCCCAATAAGTGGCACCGCAATGTGCATGAAGATCATCAGAGTAAAAAAGCGGTTATCGAGCATATCGGGAGAAAGAAAATTGCGGGCCACTGGCTCTCCGAAAATCGGCAACCAATCGAGCCACTCTGTGGAGACAATAGCGACATACTGAGCGAGCTTGTCCCACACGAGCCAGTAGCCGGAGATCCCGGACACGTAGACCAACACGATCACGATTACACCGGTGACCCAAGAAAACCATCGAGCCCCCCGGAACCGGCCCATGCCGAATTCCCGAAGGAGATGCAACAGCATGACAATGATGAGAGCATCCGAGGCGTAACGGTGCAGTGAGCGCATGACACCTGCCGCGTACCACTGATCGCGGCTCATATATTCGAGCGAAGCATAGGCTTGGGTAACGCCCGTATCGAAGAATATATAAACATATATGCCGCTGGCGGTGATGATCCAGCAGAAGAAGAAGCCGAGCGCCCCAAGGTTCAGGAGAGGGTTCCAGTGCGCGGGGAAGATGGTTCCGAGGGCTCGTTCGGCAATCTCGAACGGCCAGCGCACTGCCCCGGTTAGCATCCAGATCACACTCCCCGCCCAGGAGGCGGACCGGACCTGCGGAACTCCCGCACCAGCCAGGCGAACACCAACATCAGGCAGGTCAACCCGATCACGATGCTGATGAATATCGAATAGTTAAAATAATATCTGCCAGAGTTCGGGTTGTAGACCGTACAGAAGAGTTTCACCCGCTCAACCAGCCGCTCCAGGGAGGTGACCGGACTATTCCGGCCGTAAACGATATCCATCAGCGGTTCCACAATTGCCTGGCTGGAAAACGCACCCCCGTAGATATGCCGGTAAATCTTGCCCTCGGCGTCCGCTATGGTGATCTGTGCCATATGATCGAAGCCGCCGGCAGACGGAATGATTTCAAAGCCGATGGCCTTGCTTAAGGCGTTGATCGTCCTTCTGTTGCCGGAGAGAAACTTCCAGTTCGGCAGCTCCACACCGCGTGTTCGGGCAAAAGAGCGCATCCGGTCCGGTGTGTCGTACTTGCTGTCGAAGCCTACAGTTAGGGTCGTGAAGCGATCTCTGCCAAGTGTCTGCTGGGCGAGTTGTACTGCCGGATAGAGATTTTCAATTATGGCCGGACAAGCGGTTGTGCAACCGGTGTAGATCAGGCTCAGGATCACTGGCTTGCCCCTCAGATCACTCATAGTAAGCGATTCGCCTGAGGAGGTGGTAAAACGCAGGTCGGGCAGGCTCGCGCCGAGTTTTCCTTGCGAAGCGTTCAGGGCCTCTTCAGCATTTGGTTTAGCGGCCGGTGCAGGAGCGGCGGCGAAAACCAAGCATGCCAGCACAAGCCACCATTTCATCCGACGGTCCCTATCATACGCTCCAGGAACAAGCCGCCCAGAAGGGCTGTCAGGTGCAGCAGGGAAGCAAAGAAGTTGGCAAGCGCGTTCTTGCGGGTTCGTCTCAGCAGCAGATTAAAGCTGGCTGCACAGAATAATCCGCCACCGCTCATTGCGCCGACTAGATAGATAGGTCCCATGCCGTAGAAGTAAGGCAGGATCGAAACAACAGTCAGAGTGATAGTATGGCCGAGGATGACCCAGGCGCAAACCTTGTCGCCTGCGATCACTGGCAGCATCGGTACGCCCGCCCTGGCATAGTCGTCGCGGGCCAACATCGCCAACGACCAGAAATGGGGCGGCGTCCACAGGAACAACACGAGCGTCAATAGAAGTGCAGACGGACCAAGGTCAGGATTCACCCCGGCAGCGCCCGCCATGACCGCGAAGCTCCCGGCCAGCCCGCCGATGACGATGTTGGTCCATGTGCGGCGCTTGAGCCAGACCGTGTAGACGACGCCATAGGTAAACGCGCCGAGGAACGTATAGAGGGCGGCCCACCAGTTCGTTGCCAGTCCTGCTATTACGACGGAGACCGCGAGCAGTGCGGTAATCGCTGAGAGCCAGAGTGCTCCGGCTTCGAACTGGCCTGTTGCAAACGGGCGCCGTGCTGTCCGTTCCATCTGCGCATCGAGATCACATTCGGCCCATTGATTAAAGGCACCGGCAGCACCGGCAGCCAGGAAGACTGCCAGCATCAGAACTGAAGCTTGCCAGAAGCCCGGCAATTCCCCCGGAGAAGCTGCCAGCCCGCCCAGCGCACTCAGCGTGATGAACAGAGCGATGCGCGGCTTGAACACCATGATGGCTTCACGGAATGCGCTGGTATGTGCGGGGGCGATGGCGGTCATTGTCGTTCCGTCTCTTCAGGTTCCTCTTTCCTTTTGCCTAGCCCATGGGCCAAAGCTCAGAGACATACTTCCAGTTGACGAAGTAGTAGAGGACGAAGGAAATGAAGAAGACGCTGACTAGGATGTAGGTGCCCGGCAGATGGAAGGTGCCGGCATTGCCGTATTCCTTCACTGCAGCTGAGCTTACCTGTTTTTCCGGCATCGGCCCGAGGGACTCGATGATGTTCGATCCGTCGACTTTCTTGCCCCACAACACCGTACCGACGGTAATCAGGATGTAGAGGCCGCCTCCGATTGCCGCCAGGATGGCGGCCATGCCGTTCAGTCCCATCATCAGGAAGGCAGCTGCCGGATAGTCAAAGCTGATCGCGGCATCCGAGAACGTCATGTCCCAATGGCGCCTTGATACACCAAGCGTGCCCGCTCCCATCATGAAGAGCGAGATGCCGGCAACGCCGATGGCGAAGAGGTAGGGCTGCCATTTTGCTAACGTCGGCCAAATCACCTGACGCTGGAAGATCAGCGGAAGCACCAGATAGGTGGCCGCCATGAAGGCCAGTGTGGTGCCTGCGACAACGGTCGCATGGAAGTGACCTGGTACATAGAGCGTATTGTGCATGAGCAGGTTGATCTGTTCTGTGCCGAGCACCACGCCGGAGATTCCACCGAGGAAGCCGAACAGGACCAGCGACAGGAACATGCCGGCAAAGGCCGGGTTGCCCCATGGCGCCTTGCGCAGCCACTCGAACACACCGTTGGTGAAGCCGTTCTTTCGCTGGGCCGCCTCGATTGCTCCTGGCACCGTCATGCCATGGATCAAGCTGCCGAGCACGGCAAGATACATTGCGTAGGAGGTGTTAAAGACCTTCCATTCTGCACTGAGGCCAGGCTCTGCCAAAAGATGGTGGGCGCAAGCGAGCTGCAGGAAGAAAATGTACATCAGGAAGGCTGTACGGGAGACCTTCTCTGAGAGAGGCTTTGCCCCCACCGTGATTGCCGCTATCATGTACCAGACGGCCACATGGGCAGAAACGTTGATCTGTTGGGATGAATGTCCCATGCCCCACCACACAAGCTTGTACATCAACGTGTCGATATGGGCGATGTAGTCAAGCGACCAGAGCCAAGTGGGCACCAGGATTATGGCACCTGATGCGATGGTAAAGACAGCGATAATCGCAGCTGTGATCGCGCCGAATGTCACCAGCGGGACTGAGCCCTCGTAGGTCTTCTCTTCTTTCGCGATGACAAGGGTGCCGAAGAACACGAATGTGCCGATCAGCGCACCGACCGCAAAGAGAATGAGGCCGAGGTAAAAATTGGGCGGCGCCTTCATGGGCACGTAGCTTGTGAACATGACGCTGGCTTCGCCCTGCAACACGGTAATGTTGGTCAGCGCGCCGCCGCCAAGCATGAGGATGAAGGCGAGCCAAGCGAACTTCGGCGCCGCGAGCCGGCAGTTCAGCAGGACAGCCGAGGCGAAATAGAGCACCGCCATCTCAAAAAAGATGATCCACAACAGCAATACGTCGAGCCCATGTGCTGTCAGCACGAGGTAGAACATGTCAGCTGAAAGCAGGTGGACTGCCGGCCAGCGGGTCAAGGCCACCAACAGGCCGAAGAGCCCGCCGACAAGAAGGAAAACCACCGCTGCGACCGCGTTCACCTTGATAAGTTTTTCAGCTGCAAGGTCGATCTTGAGTCCTGTTGCTGGGCACGTTCTGAACTTTGCTGCGATGCCGCCGATGACGCCAGTTTCAACGTCTGCCATAGCCATTTTCATGCCCTCCGAGGTTTATTTGTCCACGACGTGGATGCGGCCCACCATGGTGTGGTGGCCGACGCCGCAGAATTCATTGCAGACCACGCTGAATTCGCCCGTTTGCGTCGGGGTCAGCGTCACCACATGCTCCAGCCCAGGGTGAACCTGGATGTTCAGATTGACCGGTTGAAGAGAGAATCCGTGTTGCCAGTCCACCGATGACAAGTGCAACCGGTAGGTTTGACCCTTCTGCAGTTCGAGAATTGGCCACCATTCCCAGAGACGGGACAGCATGTAGATGTCACTGCCGGGCGGGGCCTTTGCCACTGGAATATCGGCCTCCTCGCGGATTTTGTATTTCTCCGCGAAGGCCTCGGTTTTCTCAACGAACTTGTCCGGTGAAATGCGGTAGACCTCGTTTGAAAGGTTCTGTTGGCCCTCAATGTGCCAATAGACCATCATGAAGAACATTACGAGGCCCCAGAGGAAAGCGATTAAGATCCAGACCAGCTCGCCTCGTTCAACATGATCGTTCCACCAGATTCGGGATTCAGGAGGGGATAAAGCCATCTCGTCTCTCTTATTCGGCGATTGGAATTTGGGTGAGTTCCATGACACCCCAAAGGATGTAGAACACTGTCGGCATCACTACGCCGATGAACAAAAGCAGGAAGGGATTATCCAGCAGGCGCTGCATCGGGGGGATGCGCTCCGAAACATGGTCGGTCTTTGTTTCTGACGTTACCATAGCGTCCTCCATTTAGGCTTGGAAGCAGGCTACGCACGGGCACGAATGCGGCTCCTTGACGAAAGTCAAGCGTTGGAAAAGGAAAGCCCCGGAGCCGGGGCTTGGAATTGAAAATGCAAATGCAGCCTAGGGCTTACTCTGGTTTCTTCGTCGCCTCTTCAAGATAGGCAATCAGATTGGTGATCTGTTTCTCCTTCTTCAGTCCTCGGAACACCATCTTGTTCCCGGGAATGAATTTCTTTGGTTTGCGAACATACTTGGCGATCGTTTCAGCGTTCCACACAATATCTGCGTGCTTCATGGCTTTGGAATATTTGAAGCCGTCCACCGCACCGGCCTTGCGGCCGAACAAACCAACCAGATGGGGCCCGACCTTGTTCTTCTCTTTGTCCACCACGTGGCAAGTCTTGCATTTCTTGAAGACCTTCTTGCCTTTCTTCACGTTTGCAGGAAGGGCCGAGGTGGAGGTGAGACCGGCAACCGTAATGATTGCCAAAACTGATAGCGCATTCTGAAATCTCATGTTGTCGTCTCCGGCGATAAGGCGAAATTGCCCGCTAACGCTCACAAAACCGGCCGGTTCATGCCTTGACTATTGTCAATTGCGTGGAACCCGGCCTTAGGCAGCCCGGCGATTTTCTTCATGCGGGAATCTGAGGAATGCACTCTTGAGAGCGCTTGCCAGTTCTTCCATCAGCTCGTCTGTGTGGAAGGGAGTGGGCGTCAGGCGGAGCCGTTCTGTGCCCCGAGGCACCGTTGGGAAGTTGATGGGTTGAACGTAAATGCCTCTTTCCGTCATCAGGTAGTCGGTAATCTTCTTCGCCCTCCTGGAACAGCCGACCCGCACCGGAACTATATGGGTTTCTGAAGGCATCACGGGCAGGCCAGACCTCCGGAGTAGCGATTTCAAGCGCTGAGCGCGCTCCTGATGACGGAGCCTCAGGTCATTGTGCCGTTTGAGATGTCGCACGCTCTCCAGAGCCGCACCAGCCACAACTGGCGGCAGGGAGGTCGTGAATATGAAACCGGGTGCATGGGATCGGATCGCATCTGTCAGATTGGCAGAACCGGCAATGTAACCGCCCAAGCAACCGAACGCCTTTGCCAGAGTGCCTTCGATAACAGTCAGACGATGGGCAACCCGGTCCCGCTCTGATATGCCTCCACCACGTTCTCCATAGAGGCCGACCGCATGGACTTCATCGAGATAGGTCATAGCCCCGTACTGGTCCGCCAAATCGCAAATTGCAGCGATCGGGGCGACGTCACCGTCCATGGAATAGACGGATTCGAACGCGATGATCTTGGCTTGATCGGATAGTGCCTGTTTTAGGTGCTTCTCCAGACTGGCAAGATCGTTGTGACGGAAGATCTTTTTCTCTGCGCCGGATTGCCGGATACCGTCGATCATTGAGGCATGGTTGAGTTCATCCGAAAAGATGATGGCACCGGGCAGGAACCTGGCGAGTGTGGAAAGGGTTGCGGAGTTTGAAACATATCCGGATGTGAAAACGAGCGCGGCTTCTTTTCCGTGCAGTTCCGCAAGTTCGCTTTCCAGCTCTACAAGCAGATGATGAGTGCCTGAAATGTTGCGCGTGCCGCCAGCCCCGGCTCCCATTGTTTCAAGCGCGCGCTTGCCAGCGGCGATAACATCCGGATTTTGTCCTTGTCCGAGGTAATCGTTTGAGCACCAGACCGTTACGCGTTCCCGGCCAGGCCCGTGATTGCGGGCGAAAGGGAACTCTCCGGCGATGCGTTCAAGGTCGGCAAACACCCGATAGCGCCCTTCCTCTCTGACTTTTGCAACTGCGTTCTCAAAAATCCGTTCATAAAACATGGCTGCACTCATCTAATCCTCGGTGTTGAGTAGATTTTGGCGAAAGTCAGAATGTGCTGCCTTGACAATAATCAACCGGTCCCGCTGCCGGAAACCGACCGGCTGATCAACATCGGACCGTAGAGAAAACTGAAAAGTGTGAATCCACCCATCCAGAAAACCGAACTTGCATACATGATCAGGAAGTAGCCATCTGGAAACACTAGCAGCCCGAAACCTCTGATGAGTGCCGCGACTGCGATCGCCAGGTAGGCGACAGCCGTTCCAGCTGCCGCGACAAGCGGCCGTCCGGTGTGACCAAGCGTTGCCCTGGTCATAACAGCCATCGTCATGCAACCCACAGCACCTACTGCCAGAACATGCTGTGCTGCCGATGCCCCAAGCATGCCAAATCCCGCCAGAGCTATTGCAGTGAATCCCAAAACCAGAAACCCGTATCCCAAATGCAAACTCCAGACAAGTGGCTGGCGAAGGTTGGCAAAACCTCGCCAAAACCCGAGCCTGATGCCATTGGAAACAGCAGCAAACATAGCCGCCATGGTGACGATTTGTTGCGAGGCGGCGAAGAAATGACATGCGATGAGTGCTGCTGCGGACATCATCGAGATCACTTCAAGCGGTATAAACGAGTGGGGAACCGGGGCATCGGGGTCGCAGGATCGACAGGCATTTCGTGTGAAGGTCGGCACAATTCGCCCGCCAATGACGACAATCATCATCGCAAATGAATAGACCGCAAGTGTCAGCCCCCAGCTGGCGCTGTCGTTCGCCCAGCCAATCCAATCGGCATGGATCGACGCATTGGCGAGGATCAGAACCGTAAGCAGGACGATGAATATCATGTTTCGCGGTGCCGGCTTCCGCATCAACGCGTATGTGACAAAACCCAAAAGTAGAATCAGGTGCACAAGATCGGCCACGGCCACAAGCGCGGCCGGAATGAATGAAGAAAACCAGACCGCAAGCCGCCCGGCAAGCCAGGTGCTAGCAAGGACGATAAGCGGCGCGCCACGGAGCCGCTCCGTTCCCGTCCAGTTGGGCAAAGCCGTGAGCATGAAGCCGGTGAGAACCGCAGCAGAATAGCCAAACAACATTTCATGGCCGTGCCATGAATGGGGCGCAGCAGAGATTGTCGGTTTGATGACGACGGCACCATTGGCATGCAGGGCGAGCCAAACCAGCCAAGCAAGGATCGCAAGGACGGCATAAGCACCCGCAAACAAGAAGAAGGGGCGGAACCCATAGCTCCAAAACCCTGTGCTCTCAGGTTCAGATTTTGATCTTACGGCCATTAGCCAGTACTCCGAACACACTTACAGTCGCGAAACGCGAAACAATTGCTTTCCGGCGACCATCAGGACACACCGCAAGAGCGGTAGAGAGCGCATCAGCCGTCGTGGCATCGGGTGCGATGACGCTTATCGATCGCATATTGTTTGCTGAGCGGCCGGTCTTTGGATCAATCAGATGATTCCATTCACCCTCGGAATCAAATCGTGTTGCTGCCGGAACCGAGGTCGCAATTGCCGAATTGGCGAGCTTTATCGGTTGCTGACTATTTGGAATACCTATGCGCCACGCACGGCCGGGCAATGCCTTTGTTTCGCCCAGTTGCAGAAGTATATTTCTCACTCTCTCGCGCCTCAGAATGCTGGTAACCTGATCGGTGATGTAACCTTGGGCAATACCATTGAAACTCAATGCCATTCCAGGTGCGAGTTTGATACCCGTACCGTCCTCTCTAATTTTCCGTGGTTGACAGAGTTCGGCAAGGGTGAGAAGTCTGCTCTGGTCTGGTTGTTGCTGCGGCGAGTGTTCGAAATGTTCAGCAAGATGACGCCAGAGCGGTTGGATCGCAGGGTTGAACGCTCCCTCTGTTTGCTTCCACAAGCCAAGGCTGCGATGAAGCAAGGTGCGAAAATCGTGAGATGGTGCCGCGAGCTCGCCGGTTCGATTCAAACACGAGAGTTCGGAGTCTCGACGATAAAGTGAGAAGACATTTTCAAGTCGCGCTACCTCGACCATGGCCAGTTTGCTCAGATGTATTGCCGTTTGGCGAGAGAAGCCATGCAATGTAATCTGCGCTTCTGATCCCAGAGCAAATCCCTTTTGTGTGTAGGTGGCACTTGCAAATTTCGGAGCCAATAATGCCTGGCAAGCGGCGGATGCCGTAATGACGAGGGCAGTTCTCCGGGTCATGGGTTTGATGCTCATGCCGATTTCCGCTTCGCGGCTGCCGCCGCCCTGCGCCGTGCCCGGGCTTTGAGTGGCGGGCAGGTCGTCTGGTCGAAATAGAGCGTCTGACAGTTCAGACAGTGAATGCACTCGTTGGGGTTGATGCGACCGTCAGGATGGATCGCCTGAACCGTGCAGCGCGTTGCGCAGATCCGGCATTCCTTGCCGCACTGATGTCGCCGCTTCAGCCACTCGAACATGCGTAGCCGTGCTGGAATGGCAAGGGCCGCCCCCAAGGGGCACAGATAGCGGCAATAAAAACGTTCGATGAAGAGGCCGGCTGTCAGCAGTAGAAACACGAACAAGACGAACGGCCATGCACGTATGAACTTCAGCGTGATTGCTGTCTTGAAAGGCTCGATCTCTGCCAGCGCAAAGGCTTGTGTGATCGAGCCGAGGGAAAGAGCAAACAGCGCCAGAAATATCACATACTTGATAGGCCACATGCGCTCATGCAGGGCGAACGGTACATTGATCTGTTTTATACGCAGCTTTTGTGCAGCTTCGTTGATCAGTTCCTGGAGCGCGCCGAATGGGCATAACCAGCCGCAAAATACACCGCGGCCCCAGAACAACAATGCCGCTGCAACAAAGCTCCAGAGGATGAACACGAGCGGGTCAAGCAGAAACGTCTCCCAACGAAAACCCGTTCGGATCGCCTGAGCAAATGTGAGCACATGGACAACGGACAGTTGGGCACCGAGAGCCAGCCCGAGAATCGTGAATGTGACGGCGAGAAAACCAATACGAACTCTGCGATACAGCACGTAGCGTCTGGCAAGCGCATCCTGAAAGACCAGAATGACGGTCAGGGCCGCCAGTATGATGCAGACAATCGCAATCGAAGGCGCTCGCGCTCGCCAGTTGGCCTTCCATAGAGGAGCAGGTCCGCTTTCAAGTTTGCCCGCTTCCGCAGCTCCCAGAATTAGTTTTTCAGGCAATCGGTAGGCCACTTCAAAATTGGCTAGGTGCGCAGCTCCTGCGGCGGTTTCGTGGGTGGCTAGAACCGAAATCCGGAAGGGTATGGCCGAGTTGAATCCAGAGTTTGCCTGTACCGTAAACACCCCCATTTCCCGGAATTCAGGTGCACCTTTTGCAGCAAGCTTTTCTACGTTCGAGTACATGGCTCGTGTTGGCTGAATGGTGAGGCTGCCCTGACGGATCTCCAAACGTTCGAAACGTCCGCTGCGTCGCCAGCCTGTTCCCTTGAACGAATGTAAACCGATGCCGGCCACAAATATGAGGGCGTCTTCCGCGCCAGCCCGCGCGGTCAGTGTAGTGAACAGCTGTTGACCAAGCAGGTTTTGACCAATCAGCGGCGGTGATAACAGGCTGACCCAAATCTGGGAAAAGAGGGCCTCGTCCTTGACATCACTCACTTTAAGGAGATCCTGACCGAGGGCCTCGCGTGCCTCGCCCACAAGAATCTTGCGGGTGCTAAGCCCACCCAACTTCACAAGAGCGTCCCAGTTGGCAGCTTCATAAGTCGATCTGTCGATTTGCCGAACGGTCGATCCGCCAATGAGCCCTTCCATCAAAGTCACAGCGCGCAACGTACGGACAATTCCATCCCGAATAACACCGCTCGAAACCGTCGCACCGGCAATCGTTGTAGGATCTGCAATGCCCGCATTTTCCTGAACAGAAAATCCAGCGAATTTATCAACGAAGCGAGCAATGTCGGCTTCCGATATGCCAATCGTCAGGATCGGTTCGCTTTGGTTCAGCAGTTCAGCGCCCTTGATTTTCCCGTCAACTCCGATGGCAAGAAGTATATCGACCGGTTTGCCTGAGTATCCGACCGTCCCGGTCACCGCCCAGGTGGAGGCCAGAAAGCCAATGGCCCGACCATTCTTGTTCACTCTCCGCCAAGGGCGCGCAGGCCTCAGGCTGCCGACCTGGATAGCTTCAGCGGACTGGCTGAACAGACGCCCGGCCAGCTGCTCGACGGCCTCATTCGCCAAGGCCACGGTTGGTGCTCCAAGGCTGAACGCCGCAAGCAGCATTACAAACACCCAAAGTGTTGCCGGTTTGAAGGAGATTACCATGGACACAAATTGTAGGCCGGGCAAATGACCTTCCTTGACTTTCGTCAATGTTTGAGACCGGCTTCAATCGCTTGACGAAAGTCAAGGAGTTCCTTGGAGGAGGAGTGCGAGGGTTTCATCCGAGTCAATTTCTATTCATAGCTCGGAGAACCAAGATGAACGTTGCGAGTATACTACGAACTACAACTGTTCTGGTTGGGTTAGCCACAATGTTCGCTTTGGCGGGGGATCCTATCGGCTTGTCAACTGACGCTTTGGCCCAACCTAAACTCAAGGACCATCAGAGCACACCTGGCGGCAAGTACGAACCCAGTCTTGACGTTCTGAAAGACACGCCAGTCGAACAACCCGGTACCAAGGCAGGCGCGCCAACGCTCACAAAAGCGCAGTTCGAGGAAGCGAACAAGATTTACTTCCAACGTTGTGCCGGGTGCCATGGCGTTCTGCGCAAGGGTGCAACAGGTAAGGCACTAACAACAGATGTAACCGCCAAAGCTGGATTTGAATATCTGCGTGATTTCATCAATTACGGCTCACCGGGCGGTATGCCGAATTGGGGCACATCCGGCGATATGACCAGAGATCAGATCGACCTGATGGCCAAGTATCTGCTGAACGAGCCGGCTCAACCGCCGGAATTCGGTATGAAGGAAATGCGGGCGACCTGGAAAGTGCATGTCCCGGTTGACCAGCGTCCCGATAAGCAGATGAACAAGCTTAATCTGGACAACATATTCTCCGTCACTTTGCGCGACACAGGTGAAATTGCCCTGATCAGCGGTGACACAAAGAAGATCGTCCAGATCATCAAGACCGGTTACGCCGTGCACATATCGCGCATCTCCGCATCCGGCCGCTATCTCTTTGCAATCGGGCGAGACGCCAAAATCGATCTGATCGATCTTTGGATGGATCCACCGACGAAAGTCGCAGAAATCAAGATCGGTTCTGAGGCCCGCTCGGTTGAAACCTCCAAGATGAAAGGCTGGGAGGACAAATACGCTATCGGTGGCGCGTACTGGCCGCCGCAGTACGTCATCATGGATGGCGCCACGCTTGAGCCCCGGAAAATCGTGTCGACCCGCGGCATGGTGTACGACACCCAGGAATTCCACCCGGAGCCGCGCGTGGCAGCGATTGTGGCCTCTCATTATCGGCCCGAATTCATCGTCAATGTGAAAGAGACCGGTCACATCCTGATGGTCGATTATTCCGACATCAAGAATCTGAAGGTCACGACGATCGAGGCCGAGCGTTTCCTTCACGATGGCGGGTTTGACTCCAGCGGGCGTTACTTCCTGGTTGCTGCCAACGCACGTGACAAGCTGGCCATTGTCGACACCAAGGAAGGCAAACTGGTCAGCGTCATCGAGTCGGGTGGGGTGAAGCCGCATCCTGGACGAGGCGCCAACCTGAACCATCCGACATTCGGACCGGTATGGGTAACGAGTCACTTGGGCGATGAAACCATCTCGCTGATTGGCACGGATCCCGAAAAGCACCCGGATCAAGCCTGGAAGGTGGTTCAAACCCTAGAAGGGCAGGGCGGCGGATCGTTGTTCGTGAAGTCTCACCCAAACTCGGGGCACCTCTATATTGACACCCCGCTTAACCCTGAAGCCGAGATTGCATCATCGGTGGCCGTCTTCAAGGTCTCTGACCTAACCAAAGAAGAACCGGAATATAGCGTCCTCCCAATCGGCGAATGGTCAGGGATCTCGGAGGGCGTCAAACGCGTCGTGCAAGGTGAGTTCAACCAGGCGGGTGATGAGATCTGGTTCTCTGTGTGGAACGGCAAAGACCAAGAGTCCGCCATCGTCGTGGTTGATGACAAGACGTTGAAACTGAAGAAGGTGATCAAGGACAAGCGTTTGGTCACGCCCACGGGCAAGTTCAACGTCTTCAACACCCGTAACGACGTTTACTGAGTAAGGGCAGCCGCAAGGGTTTTGCGCAAGCTCTCCCTCTCGGCCTTCCGGTTTTTTTACAGGAGGATCCCATGAAGCAGTCTGGCCCGGTCTATCTCGTGGGCGCAGGTCCCGGTGATTCCGAATTATTGACGGTCAAGGCAATTCGTTGTCTCGAAGGGACCGATGTTGTGGTCTATGACCGCCTGATTTCTCAGGAAATTCTGGCGCTAGTGCCAAGAGGCGCAACCATGGTTTCGGTCGGCAAGGCGCCATCGCATCATCCTGTGCCCCAGGCTGAGATCAATCAGCTGCTTGTCCGTCTGGCCCGCAGCGGCAGGACCATTGTCCGGCTCAAGGGCGGCGATCCCTTCATCTTCGGGCGCGGCAGCGAAGAGACTGCGGAGCTGGCTGCCGCTGGTGTTCCTGTTGAGGTTGTGCCGGGCATTACAGCTGCACAAGGGTGCGCCGCAGCTTGCGGTGTTCCATTGACACACCGAGGGCTCACGACAGGCGTGCGCTACATCACGGACCATTGCCGGGCAGGCCACGTGCTCAACTTCGACTGGAGCGGGCTGGCCGACCCTCAAACCACCCTCGCAATATACATGGGCCGGACAAACATCGAAGAGATTACGGCGAAACTCATTGAACACGGACTCGCAGACGACACGCCGGTAATGGCGATCTGGAACGGAACAACGGCTTGCCAGGGGGAAATCATCACAACCTTGACCCAGCTGCCTCATGAGTGCGGGCAAATCGACTTCGATGGACCAGTGCTATTCTTCATCGGCAAGGTGGTTTCACTTGCCGGAATGCAGGGTGCAGAGGGACCCAATCATAGGGAGACCACAGGTGCGGCGGCTGGTTAGCATCATTTTTTTGGCGCTTTTGCCCGTTGCCGCAACCGCAGGCGAACCGAGCGCAGTGCGGAAGGCTGAGCTCACCTATCTTGTTCGGCAGGATTGCGGGTCCTGCCACGGGATGACGCTCAAAGGCGGTCTAGGATCAGCTCTGACAAAAGAAAGGCTTTCTGACGAAGACAGTGATGCGCTGGCCGCAATCATTCTCGATGGCGTGCCCGGCAAACCTATGCCGCCGTGGCGCGGACTGCTCAAGGAAGAAGACGCAGTCTGGATTGTCCAGGCTCTGAAGAAAGGTCTGATAAAATGAAACTACTCCGTACCATTATAGTGCTCTTGATTAGCCTTTGGCCAGCATTTCTGCAAGCGAAACAACTGCGCGGAACCGGCGATCTTGGCATAATCATAGAACGGGCAAGCGGTTCTCTGGTTGTGGTCGACACCACAGAACGCACGATCCTTTCCCGGGTTGAAGGCTTGGGTGACCTGTCTCACGCTTCTGCGGTCTTTTCCAGAGATCAACGCTATGCCTTTGTCTTCGGCCGCGATGGAGGCTTGACCAAGGTTGACCTGTTGAAGGGGGAGATAGTTCGTCGAACCGTGCAGGCAGGCAATTCAATTGGCGGTGCGATCTCTGATGATGGCACTATGGTCGCTGTGTCGAACTACAAGCCAGGTGGTGTGAAAATTTTCGAGGCAAAAACGCTGGAACCCCTGGCCGAGATCCCGGCCACATATGGATTGGCCCTCGAGCGTTCAAAGGTTGTCGGATTGGTAGACGCGCCCGGGCGCCGCTTTCTCTTCACACTCTATGATGCAGGCGAGATATGGCTGGCGGATTTTTCCGCAGGGTCTGAACCGCTCATCACCAAATATACGAATGCAGGCAAGTTACCGTATGACGCGCTGATCACTGGCGACGGCCGTCACTACATTGCCGGTCTGTATGGAGAAGATGGTCTGGCCCACATCGACCTTTGGGCGCCAACCCCACGTATCCAGACAATTCTCAAGGATTACGGCAGAAGCAAACAAAAACTCCCGGTTTACAAGATGCCCCACTTGGAGGGCTGGGCGCAGGCAGGCGGACAGTTCATTTTTCCCGCAGTGGGTCAGCACCAGTTGTTCGCGGTAGACTCACGCACGTTCAAACAAACCGGCGCGGTAGACGTTCACAGCCAGCCAGTGTTTGCGGTTGCGCGGCCGGATGGCCGGCAGGTCTGGGTAAATTTCGCCCATCCGCACAATGACACAATTCAGGTTGTCGACGTGCCGCGTCTTAAGGTTGTGCACGCGTTCAAGCCGGGTCCAGCGGCCCTCCACATGGAATTCACGCCGCGTGGTCACGAAGTGTGGCTTTCGGTCCGGGATACAGATCGGGTCCAGATCTACGACACCCGGACTTTTCGCAAAGTCGGAGAGTTAGAGGTCCGCAAGCCCAGCGGAATATTCTTTAGCGCGCGTGCCGGGAGGATCGGCCTGTGAACGTTCACGTTCAAAACCCTGCGCTTCGACTCGCAGAGGCATGGCAAAGAGATTTCCCTCTCACCCCAAGGCCTTTTGCAGAACTCGGGCGATATGACGACCTGACAGAAATGGAAACATTGTCGTTTCTACAGGAGCTTCAGGCAGAAGGCATTCTTGGCAGGATCGGCGCTGCTGTCCGGCCCAATACCGTGGGGGCAAGCACTCTGGCGGCATTGGCCTCACCCACGAACCGCCTCGACAGCGTCGCCGCTCAGGTGAGTGCCGAGCCATGTGTAAATCACAATTACCAGCGGGAACACGCATATAATCTCTGGTTTGTCGCCCAAGCCATTGACCGGGCTGAACTGGGCAGAACGCTCGACAGAATTTCCCGGACGACCGGTTGTCCGGTGCTAAACCTGCCACTCGAGCGTGCCTACCACATCGATCTCGGCTTTCGCCTGAGTGGACCCAAACGCAGAGCGGGGATGCCTGATTCATCGACAGATGTTTATTATGAACCCAGCGCGGCGGATCACGCCTTGATCGTCGAATTAACGGAAGGCTTGCCACTCGTGCCGCGTCCTTATCTTGAACTTGCGCGGCGGATGGGGTGCAGCGAAGCCGATGTCACTTCGAAACTTAGTGCTCTGCTTCAGGCCGGTATAATTTCCCGCTTCGGATGTATCTTCCGGCACCGCCGCTTGGGCTTCAAGGCAAATGCCATGGCTGTTTGGGATGTGCCGGATCACGATGTGGATCGTATGGCGGCGCGCCTCGCAAAGGTCGATGCGGTGACCTTGTGTTATCGGCGCAAGCGCAGCCGGCCGTCCTGGCCTTACAATCTTTTTGCCATGATCCACGGCAAGGAGCGCGATGTGGTCCGTTCGCAGATTGGGGCTGCCGAGCTTGCCACTGGGCTCTATGTATGTGCGGGGGACATACTTTTCAGCACACGCTGTTTCAAACAATGCGGTGCTCGCTATGGGCTGGGCCTCAGGGGTGCCACATGAATAAACCGGCCCTTGATGAAATCGATCGCAAAATCATCAACAGCCTCCAAGGCGGTTTTCCTTTATCCGCAAGGCCATATGCTGATGCAGCTGCTGAGTTGGACCTGGACGAGCAGGATCTTCTCGCCCGGCTGAAGCGGATGCTTGATGTTGGTGTCCTTTCCCGCTTCGGACCGATGTACAACGCTGAAGAATTGGGTGGTGCGGTTACTCTTTGTGCGCTGGAAGTTCCGGACGAACGCTTTGATGCGGTAACTGAACTGGTGAACAATCACCGCGAAGTTGCACATAATTATGCTCGTGATCACCGTCTCAACATGTGGTTTGTAATTGCTACGGAGGGACCCGTGCAAATCGCCGGCGTTATTGCTGAAATTGAACGTGAAACCGGACTGAAGGTTTACGATTTCCCGAAATCGTGCGAGTTCTTTGTCGGTCTGAAGGTGGTGGCATGACGAGCTGGCCCCTACAGCTCGACGAACACGATCAAGCCATCATTGCTGCGACCCAGGATGGTCTGCCCCTGTCAGCAGATCCCTTCGGCGAAGTTGGCGCGCAGACCGGCCTCACTGGTGCGGCGGTTCGAGAACGAATGGCGCAGATGCTCGCTTCGGGGGCCATCCGGCGGATGGGCGCTGTGCCGAACCACTATGCTCTCGGTGTCCGCGCAAATGGAATGAGCGTTTGGGATGTAGAAAACGGTCAGGTCGAAGAGCTCGGAAACAAGATTGGTGCACTTGGGTTTGTCAGCCATTGTTACTGTCGGCCCCGGCATTTGCCACTCTGGCCATACAACCTCTTTGCGATGGTTCACGGGAAAAGCAAGGACGAAGTTGAGCGCAAAGTTGCAGAAATCGCTGCTGAGCTCGGCTGCGCCTCGCGCGGCCACGACGTCCTCTTCTCAACTCGCATACTCAAGAAAACCGGTCTCCGCATCGCCGGAAAAAAGGAGAACTGACAATCATGTTTCGCTTGAGCCAATTCATGCACGAAATTGCCAATCCCCAGCCAATTGGCCCGGCAAGACAACCGCCCGGGCCGGTTGTGATCTGGAACCTGATCCGGCGCTGCAATCTGAAGTGCAAACATTGTTATGCGATCTCAGGCGATGTTGATTTTCCAGGTGAACTCTCAATTGAGCAGGTCTTTAAGGTCATGGACGACCTCAAGGCTTTCCGGGTGCCAGTCCTCATCTTGTCTGGCGGTGAGCCTTTGCTGCGCACGGACATCTTCGAGATATCTCATCGCGCAAAGAAGATGGGGTTCTACACGGGCCTGTCGTCCAACGGCACTCTCATAAACAATGACAATATCAAGCAGATCGCCGCCGTCGGATATGACTATGTAGGCATCAGCATAGACGGTCTGCGCGAGACCCACGATATGTTCCGCCGCCGCCAAGGCGGTTTCGATGAGGCGATGAGCGGCATACGGCTCTGTCTGGATCATGGCATCAAGGCCGGCATGCGTTTCACGGTTACACTCGACAATGCACACGAACTGCCAAGCCTGCTCGATTTGGCAGAGGCTGAGGGTGTCGATAAGTTTTATCTTTCCCACCTGGTTTATGCGGGGCGCGGCAACAAGAACCGCGGCGACGATGCCAAGCGAGAGCTGACACGGGAGGTCATGGATATCATGTTTGAACGGGCCTGGGCAGATGCCCGGGCTGGCGGAACCCGTGAGTTCGTCACCGGCAACAACGATGCGGATGGTGTGTACTTGCTCTTCTGGGTGCGCAGGAACATCCCTCATCTGGAAGATCATGTCCGGGCAAAACTTGCCCAATGGGGCGGAAACTCATCCGGCGTGAACGTGGCCAACATTGACAATCTGGGCAATGTCCATCCCGACACGTTTTGGTGGCATTATACTCTGGGCAATGCCAAGGATAGGCCTTTCGGAGAGATCTGGAAAGACACAAGCGACCCGGTTATGGCCCGACTCAAACAACGCCCGAGGCAAATTGGTGGGCGCTGTGGCGAATGTGAATATTTCGACATCTGCGGCGGCAACACACGCGTGCGTGCCATGCAGCTCACAGGAAATCCATGGGCGGAAGACCCAGCCTGTTATCTGACGGATATGGAGATCGGCCGCAGCGGTTCTGTTGACCGTCTTGAAGTCACCCCGTTCCGAGGAGAGCGCCATGCGGCGGCAACTGAGTAGAATAGCTGCCGCGGGGCTCCTGTTTGTAGCCCCTTCGGTCGCTGCAGAGCCCAATGGGCCAGGCCTTTACAAGGAACATTGTTCTTCGTGCCATGGCGTGAACCGGCTCGGAGGAACCGGCCCGGCCCTCCTTCCCAGTAATCTGGGCAGACTAAGCAGGAAAAAGGCTCTCAAAGTCATCTCGAAGGGCCGGCCGTCTACTCAAATGCCAGGTTTCGGCGGGACGCTTGAGGTAAACGAGATTACTACCCTGGCCGCCTATATCTATACCCCGCCGGAGATTGCCCCGCGCTGGACCGAAGCCGACATTACTCGCAGCCGCAGCTTGACGAAGAACCCGCCTGCAGCAACGCAACCCCAACATAACGCTGATCCACTCAATCTCTTCGTCGTGGTTGAAACCGGCGATCATCATGCCACGATCCTGGACGGTGATCGCTTCGAACCACTGACGAGATTTCCGACGCGATTTGCTTTGCATGGAGGGCCGAAGTTTACCCCTGATGGCCGCTATGTCTTCTTCATGTCACGGGATGGTTGGGTAATGAAGTATGACCTCTGGACCTTCACAATGCTCGGCGAAATCCGTGCAGGCATCAACTCCCGCAACATCGCCATTTCTCGCGATGGCAAGTATCTCGCCGTCGCCAACTATCTCCCCAAGACGCTTGTGATCCTCTCCACAGCAGATCTATCGATCCATCGGATTTTCGATGTCCGCCACCGCAATGGCGAACCGTCCCGTGTCTCGGCAGTTTATCAGGCTCCCCAACGGAACTCGTTCATCGCGGCATTAAAAGACGTGCCTGAGATCTGGGAGATCTCAACTGATCCGAACGCGCCACCAGTCTTTGAAGGCCTGGTGCATTCGCATGAAAAAGGCTTCGTTGAGGGCTTGGCTTCCTCTTCAGGTCTCTTTGCTTTGCGCCGGATCGAAACGCCGGTGCCCATGGACGATTTTTTCTTCGATCCTGGATACCGCAATCTGATTGGTTCGGCACGGGGCGGAAAAGAAGCGATCGTTGTGAACCTGAATGTCGGCCGCGATATCGCGCGCATCAAGCTTCCAGGCTTGCCGCATCTGGGTTCAGGTATTTCCTGGACCTATCGCGGACGTCCGGTTATGGCTACGCCCCATATCAGGACAGGCCGCGTAAGCGTCATAGATTTGCAGGACTGGTCGATCCTCAAGAGCATCGAGACCAATGGTCCTGGCTTCTTCATACGCAGCCACGAAAACTCTCCATACGCCTGGACCGACGTCTTCTTCGGCCCCAACCGGGAAGTGATGCATGTGATCGACAAGCAAACAATGCAAATCGTGAAAACTCTGAGACCTGCCCCTGGCAAAACGGCAGCCCATGTGGAATTCGACAGGCATGGCCGCCACGCCATCGTTTCTGTTTGGGACAGGGATGGTGCAATCGTAATCTACCATGCAAAGACCCTTCAGGAAGTCAAACGTTTGGCCATGTCGAAGCCGTCAGGCAAGTACAATGTCTGGAACAAGATCAGCTTCTCAGAAGGCACTAGCCATTAAGACTTGCGCAGCGCTAGAGATAATGGTGAGGGACTTTTGACCCGTTCAGAAGAGATTTTTTGTCCGTACTTGGCGCCAGCCCGGCCATTTCCCTGAATTGTGCTGCATTTGGACAAACCCGGCATCGGCGATACTGCGAGACGCTTCATTCTGCCACTGCCGACAGTTCGCAACCTCAGTACAATGGGCGCAAGTCCGTGCCATATCCAGAGCCCACCACCGCTCCTCATTCAAATCGCTGGCCTCCAATCCATATGCCTCAGCCGTCGCCCCCATGCGCTCGCGGTGACCTGCCCTCCAGGACCTGCCTTGTTTGTCAGGAGGGTCCGTCACTGGGCAGGAGACGGATGATGCGTAAGAGCAGGTTTTCAGAAGACCAGATCATTGCGATTTTGACGGAGCAGGAACGGGGCAGCCCGACGGCGGAGGTTTGCCGCCGGCATGGGATCAACCCTGGCCCGTTCTGCAAATGGAAGGCCAAATATGGCGGCATGGGCGTTTCCGAGGCCCGTCGGCTCAAGGTGCTTGAGCAGGAGAACGCCAGGCTGAAGCGCCTTCTGGCCGACCAGATGCTCGATAATTCCATCCTGAAGGACCTGTTGGGAAACGGCTGACGGGTCCGGCTGAACGCCGGGCCGCAGCTCTGAACGTGCTGGATCGCCATGAGGTCTCGCAGGCCCGGGTCTGCCACCTGATCGGGGGCGAATCCGAAGACGGTGCAGCGCAAGGAGAAGAAGACAGATGAGAAGATCAGACAGCGCATGATGGGCCAGATCGCGGCAAACCGGCGGCGCTTTGGCTATCGCAGGTTCGGTCTGATGCTGGAGCGCGAAGGGATACACATGAACCACAAGAAGCTGTACCGGCTCTAGCGGGAGGAAGGGCTTGCTGTGAAGCGCCGGGAAAGGGGCGCAAACGGGCCACAGGCAGCAGAGCACCGCTGACTGTACCGTCACGGCCTTCAGAACGCTGGTCCCTGGACTTTGTGTCGGATATGTTCGTTGAGAGCCGCCGTTTGCGCATACTGGCGGTGATTGATGACTATACCCGCGAAGGCCTGTGTCTGGTGGCCGATAGGTCCTTGTCAGGCGAACGTGTGGCCCGGGAACCGGACCGCCTGATCAGGCTCTATGGCAAGCCGGACACGGTCGTGAGCGGCAAGTGCCCGGGCATCAATTCACCAATTGAAGTTTCCCCGCCAACCAATTCGGTCATCGGTCGAAAAGCAGCACGGTGATCAAGTTCTGTTCGTTCGCTCTTACCCTCCTCAGATAGGGACAATTCGATCAACTCGAAAAGCCGCATCTCTCCCTTGCTGCCAGATACAGATTGCTGTTGGACCAATACCGGCGTGAATATTGGGTCAATGACCTCTATTGGCTGGCCACGAAGATCTTGCCTCTCCCTCCGAATGGCTTCCAGTTGTCCGCGCTTGAGCAACTCGACCATCTTCCAGTAACCGGGCGACTGTTTGTCAACATTGGCTTCTGCAATGTGCCTCCTACGCCTGCCATTTCCGGTTTGCATCGTCGTCACTGGAAATGAGTTGTTTATGAGTATCTTGTCAGCAAGCGATTGCAATCCGGGAAGCAAATCGTTTTCGCGGCCCGAAATCAGATGTGCCTCTTTGATGTTCAAATCGGCCAACCGTTGAGCGAGATGATCATTGCCTAGACTTGTGATCGCTTCCTGCTGCACCCGGTTCAACGTCTCGTGGCACCACGCCAACGCAAAATGCTCAGCCATACCCTCGGACAGGTGCATCGGTTCGGCGGGGGCCAATTGTCGCCTTGCGCCGGCGCATTCCTTTTCGAACGCAGCCTTGATCGGCCAGAACCGCTCAAGGGCTTTATCGCAGTTGCGCGTCTTGAGGCTTTTGGTGAACCCGGACTTCCCGATAATCGGTTGGATGTCCTTGTCCACGCGAATGCGAACTTGAAAAACATTGCCTCTGCGTACGAAGCCATCTGGCTTCTTACCCATGTCCTGCATCACCATTTCTGTGTAGCAGTTTTGTGGGAAAAAGTCCCTGAATTTCAACAGTTTCCTGGAATTTCAAACACTTGAAGTGTATTGGAGCGGGCGATGGGGATCGAACCCACGACATTCAGCTTGGGAAGCTGACGCTCTACCACTGAGCTACGCCCGCATAACTGACATCCAGAATCGCTGGTTCGCTCAAAAAAGGCAAGCTGGAAACAGCTGATTGACTGGTTTATGTTGAGTCCCAAAAACTAACTACGGAGGAGAATCAATTGATGGCGATAATGAAAGTGATCGAAATTATGGCCGATTCTGACAGATCATGGGACGATGCGGCTGCAAACGGCATCAAACAAGCCGCGCAAACAGTGAAAAACATCCGCTCGGCCTGGGTTCAGGATCAAAGTTGCGTTGTAAAAGGTGACGAAGTCCAAAGTTACCGCGTAACGATGAAAATTACGTTTGAAGTCAAAGGTTAAGGGCAAAATCCAGGGCCCTTTTTTCGGATAATCCGCACTGTACTGAATTTCCGTTCACGGACGCATCGCACATTCGGATCGCAAAAAGTTGCCTTATGGAGCAAGCCCACTGACAAAGATGTGAGCGGGGCGATTTTGCGCTTTGCTCAGTGCCGCTTTGCCAGTAGGGTCCGCCGCCATGAGTGAGCAAGTCTTAGATACGCGCCCTTTGCCGCCGCATATAGATCCGGAGAAGTTTTCGGATCCTTGCGTGACAGCTAAGGGTGAGAAACGTGCGGAAGTTGAACTGGAGCGCCTCGATACGCTTTGGATCAACACCGGCACACTGTGCAACATCGAATGCATTAACTGCTATATCGAATCGAGCCCCACAAACGACCGTCTGGTTTATTTTACACTGGCAGACGCATTAGCGCTTTTCGATGAAATAGAAGTCCGCGGGCTTGGCACACGCGAAATCGGGTTTACCGGCGGCGAGCCGTTCATGAACCGCGATATTCTGCCAATGGTGGAGGCGGCTCTAAAACGCGGGTTTGAGGTTCTCATTCTGACTAATGCCATGCAACCCATGTTTCGCCCCCGAGTGCGTGAAGGTTTGCTGGCACTCAGAGAAAAATATTCAACCAAACTCTCGCTTCGCATTTCACTGGATCACTACACCCAGACTTTGCATGAAATCGAACGCGGGCCCAAATCCTGGGACAAGGCACTCGAGGGACTGGACTGGCTCGCACAAAACGATTTTCAGATAGCGATTGCGGGACGCACCTGCTGGAACGAAAGCGAAGATGACGCCCGACAAGGCTACGCAAAACTGATCTCAGACCGGAACTGGCCGATTGATTCGAGCAATCACATGCAACTGGTCCTGTTTCCCGAGATGGACGAAACACTGGATGTGCCAGAGATCACAACGGATTGTTGGGATATTCTTGATATGAAGCCAAAAGACATGATGTGCGCCACAAGCCGCATGGCTGTGAAACACAAGGGGGCCTTGGCGCCTTCGATCCTGCCCTGCACACTGCTCGTGTATGACGACGCCTTTGACATGGGCCCAACGCTGACCGCTTCGGCAAAGACCAACCAAGGCATGTTCGAGGACGGCAAGGTCAAACTGAACCACCCGCACTGTGCTCGCTTTTGTGTGCTTGGCGGCGGTTCCTGCACCGGCTGACACTTTTAAGTCCAATCGGCAGCGCAGAGACGTTGACCAAGCCTCGGGCTTCGCCTATCTGACAGCCATGGTCATCAGACCTATAATAAGGATTCCTGACCCCGTTCTGAAAACGGTTGCAGAACCTGTGCAACAGGTGGACGACCACGTGCGCCGTTTGATGGATGACATGCTGGAAACAATGTACCATGCGCCGGGCATTGGTTTGGCAGCGCCGCAAATTGGCGTTCTCAAGCGCGTTATCGTTATGGATTGTGCGAAGCGGGAAGCGACTGAGGATGAGCCCGAGGTTCCGCCAAATCCCATATATATTGCCAATCCGGAGATAGTCTGGGCTTCGGAGGAGACATCTGAGTATGAGGAAGGCTGTTTGTCTATCCCCGAGTTCTTTGAGAATGTGACCCGTCCAGCAGAGGTTGCGGTGCGTTTTCTGGATCGGGATGGGGCCAAGCAGGAGATGGTCTGCAACGGCATCCTTGCCACATGCATGCAACACGAGATCGACCATCTCAACGGCGTACTGTTCATCGACCACATTTCGCGGCTTAAGCGCGAGCGGATCACCCGCAAGTTTACGAAGGCCAAACGCCTGGCCGAAGCGGGTTGAACTCGAACATGAACGCCTTGCGCCTTGTCTTCATGGGCACGCCGGATTTTTCTGTGCCTGTCTTGAGTGCACTGATTGATGCCGGGCACGAGGTGGTATGTGTTTACAGTCAGCCACCGAGGCCTTCCGGCAGAGGCATGGCTGAACGGAAATCACCAGTTCATCTCCTGTCTGAGGAATACGGCATTGAAGTCCGGACGCCCGTTTCGTTGAAGACAGAAGACGAGCAAGATCGTTTCGCTGCTTTGAATGCAGACGCTGCTGTCGTCGTGGCATATGGGTTGATTTTACCCAGCGCCATCCTTGAGGCGCCCCGGTATGGCTGTTTCAATGTTCATGCCTCCTTGTTGCCGCGCTGGCGCGGCGCAGCACCAATACAACGGGCAATTATGGCGGGAGACCAGGAATCAGGTGTCTGCATCATGCAAATGGACGAAGGGCTTGATACCGGAGCCGTTTGTCTTGAGAGAAAATTGCCGATTGGCGCCAATATGATCGCCTCCGATTTGCATGACGCCTTGTCAGAACTCGGAGCCACCGCCATGACAGAGGCCCTGCAACAATTGGATTCGGGGGCGTTGCGATGCGACGACCAAGCTATGCAAGGCGTCACCTACGCAGCGAAAATCGAGAAGTCAGAATCCCGGATCGATTTTTCACAAAGTTCCGAGAGTATCCACAATCACATTCGGGGTTTGTCTCCATTTCCCGGTGCATGGTTCGAATTGTCTGGTAAGCAGAAATTGCGAATTAAAGTGCTTAACAGCGAACTTGCCTCCGGGCACGGCCAACCAGGCACAACAATCGACAATCAGTTGACCATTGCATGCGGAAACGGAGCAATAAAATTGCTCACAGTCCAGCGCTCGGGAAAGAGTGTAATGGACGTTCCCGAATTTCTGCGCGGCAATTCAGTGCCGGCAGGGACCGATCTGTCCTGAACTCATGCCGAGATACCGTGTCACTATTGAATATGATGGCAGTCCATTCTGTGGCTGGCAGATGCAAAACAATGGCCCTTCCGTGCAAGGTGCTTTGACAGAAGCATTGAAGGCTCTATCGGGCGAGGATGCACAGGTCATGGGCGCCGGCCGCACCGATGCCGGCGTGCATGCCCTGGGACAAGTGGCCCATTTCGACCTGTCAAAGCCATGGAACCCTGACAAGATCCGTGATGGCCTCAACTTTCATTTAAAACCCAATCCAGTGGCCATTCTTGAAGCCTCGGAGACCGACGATAAATTCCATGCGCGGTTTTCAGCTCTCCAGAGGCACTATACCTACCGGATCATTTGCCGGCACCCTCCCCTAACTCTCGACCGCAAGCTTGCGTGGCGGGTGAACACGAAACTCGACGCGGATTCAATGAATCAGGCTGGCCAGGAATTGATTGGCAGGCATGACTTCACCACATTTCGTTCCGTGCATTGCCAATCAAAATTACCGGTCAAGTCCATTGACACCGTCAGTGTCACCCGCATTGCAGATTGCATCTCGATTGACATCAGCGCACGCTCGTTCCTGCACAATCAGGTTCGCTCCATCGCCGGTAGCCTGAAAATGGTTGGTGAAGGAAAATGGTCCATTGCAGATTTCAAAGCTGTTCTTGACGCCTGCGACCGCAGCAGGTGCGGGCCGGTGGCCCCGCCCGACGGACTCTATTTCGCAAGAGTGGACTACATATAGGGCGGTCTATCTAAGTCCAAACGTATACTCGAGACCAAATTGCAGGAACTGGTCTACAGCTACAATGCCAGCCGCTATTCCGCCGTTTGTTGCAAGTGCTTCCCGGGAAGCGAACCAGAAAAACGGCAACAAGCTCAAAAATACCATGAAAAGGATAAATTGGGCCAATCCCTTATCAAATACTCCCATGGCGCACAGAAGGACTGGCACCATTTGTATCGCGACGCCAAGCACCGAGCACCAATTGTAGCTGATCACAAGGGTCATGTAGCGGCTCTGCAAATTCATTGCGTCTGTGAAGGCAAGCATCAACGTTGCGAAAACGGCCCATTGCAAAATCAGCAGCGAACTCTTCCGGCCCACAATGGCGGCAGGTTCGATCACCGTTGCCGGTACCAGAGTGTAAACCGCGAACGCAACCATGGGCAAAACCAACACGATCGCAAAAAAAGAATGCCAGAAGCCTTCTTCCGTGAGATTGAAGTCCGAGAATCCACCTGCGTCCCGGCGAAACAGCCGAACTGTGCCGCGAAGTGACGACAAAACCTCTTTGAGGCCTGGAGGGGCCATTTTCAGCTTTCCGATGGTTGACCGAAATAACGATTCAGAATCGCACGGTAGACGCGTGTCAGCGTGTGAAGGTCGGCTAGTTCGACCCGTTCGTCAACCGCATGGATGGTTTTGTTCACTAAGCCAAATTCAACGACCGGGCAGTAGTTCTTGATAAACCGGGCGTCGGATGTGCCGCCGCCAGTTGAAAGTTCCGGGTCAATATTGGTGGCCTGTTTGATGCCCGAGATAATCACATCAAGCTCCGGTCCGGGCTGCGTGACGAAACTTTCGCCACTCACGAAGATGTCGAGACTGTAGTCCGCGTCACCACAACGTTCACGAACGAATTGTTCGATTGATCGTGCTGTGTGCTCTGTGTTGTACCGGACATTGAACCGCGCCACGGCTTCGGCTGGAATCACATTCGTGGCTGGATTGCCAACATCGAAACTTGTTACCTGCAGTGTAGAAGGCTGAAAGTGAGATGTTCCGTGATCCAGGGGATCCGACATGATCGCGTCCACAATGCGCGCTAATACGAGGATTGGATTGTTTGCTTTCTTCGGATAAGCAGAATGTCCCTGAATTCCCCTTACCGTCAAGACGCCATTCAAACTTCCTCGCCGGCCGTTTTTTACAACGTCACCAATCTGCTCAGTGCAAGATGGTTCGCCCACGATGCAGAAATCAGGAACCTGATCATTTTCCTCCATCCATTGCAGCACTTTCCTGACGCCGTTGATTGAAGGACCTTCCTCATCTCCAGTGATCAGAAGCGATATTGAACCGGGCAACTCGTCTTTATGGGCAGCCAGGTAGCTCGCCGCTGCTGAAAGCCAGCACGCGACGTTTCCTTTCATATCCACTGCACCACGGCCATGCAGCACACCGTCATCAATCACCCCGGCAAAGGGCGGATGAGTCCAGAGAGCTTCATCCCCTGTCGGCACCACATCCGTATGGCCTGCAAAACAGATGTGGGGAGAATCATCACCAATTCGCGCAAACAGATTGTCCACATCAGGGGTGTTTTCATCCGAGAATGGCAAGCGCCAACAGGAGAACCCCAAAGCTTCGAGCTGCTCCTGCAGCCAGGTCAAGGCTCCGCCTTCCTCCGGCGTCACGGAAGGGCAGCGGATGAGGGCCTGAGACGCCTCAACCGGATCTATTGGACCTCTGGTCAAATCAGTCACGCAACAGATCGTTGATTGATGTCTTGGAGTGCGTCTGCTCATCCACTGTTTTGACAATCACAGCGCAATAGAGCGATGGGCCCATGCTGCCGTCCGGGTACGGTTTACCCGGCGTGTTCCCCGAGACCACAACCGAATATGGCGGTACTTTCCCAATATGAACCTCACCGGTCGCCCGATCGATGATCTTGGTGGAGGCGCCGATGTAAACACCCATGGAAAGCACCGCGCCCTCACCGACAACAACGCCTTCAACCACTTCAGACCGGGCGCCAATGAAGCAGTTGTCCTCAATGATCACCGGACCGGCTTGAAGCGGTTCCAAAACCCCACCAATGCCGACGCCGCCAGAGAGATGCACATTCTTGCCGATCTGGGCGCAGGATCCCACGGTTACCCAGGTGTCCACCATGGTGCCGGTATCCACATAAGCGCCAAGGTTCACGAATGACGGCATCAGGATGACATTCGGAGCAATGTGAGCGGAATGGCGCACGACACAGTTGGGGACAGCCCGAAAACCGGCTTCCCGGAACTCGCTCTCACCCCAGCCTTCAAACTTCGAAGGCACCTTGTCCCACCAGTGAGCCGTGCCTGGACCACCTGGAATCGTTGTCATGTCGTTCAACCGGAAGGACAGAAGCACTGCTTTCTTCAGCCATTGGTTCACGGTCCAGCCAGTGGTTCCCTTTTCGGCAACCCGGGCCTCACCCTTGTCCATCAAGTTCAGGGCTTCGTTCACCGCATCGCGGATCTCGCCCTTGGTTTCCAGATTAACCGCGTCTCTGTTGTCGAATGCGGCCTCGATTGTGGCCTGAAGGCTCTGGGTGCTCATAGACTTCGTCTCTCCGGATCAAAATACTGTCATGGCCCATAGGAAGGGCGCGGACGTTATGCGATGACTTGCGCTAGAGTGCAACCAGCCGAATCGGCCTTGAGGGAATGAATTTTCATGTCTGACAGCCCAAAACTCAAACGCGAGAAAAAATCCGCGTTTCCAACCTCCGAAATGGACATCATCGCGTCCAGCCTGATCCCGCATACACCCCAGACGCAGGCGCCGGCTTACAAGCTCGCCTTCGACGATCCGGATTTCCTGTGCCGCGAGAATTTGAGGCCGGTTCGTCTGCAACTCGAGTTGCTCAAGCCTGAGTTGATCTTACAGGAACACGAGATCACATCGACGGTGGTCTTGTTTGGCGGCGCCCGCATTCCGGCTCCCGGCGAAGACCCAAGGGGCAAAACCGAGATCGCAAAGAAGAATCTGGCAGCCAACGCACATTATTACGAAGAAGCCCGGAAATTTGCCCAGATCTCATCTGAAGAATCACTAAGACGGCATCAGAAGGAATATGTGGTCGTGTCAGGCGGTGGGCCGGGTGTCATGGAAGCGGCCAACCGGGGCGCACACGATGCAGGTGCACTTTCAATCGGGCTCAACATCGTTCTTCCCGGCGAGCAGACGCCCAACCACTATGTGTCACCTGAGCTCTGCTTCAACTTCCATTATTTTGCGATCCGCAAAATGCACTTCCTGCTGCGCGCCAAAGCCGTAGCCGTCTTCCCCGGCGGCTTCGGAACGATGGACGAAATGTTCGAAGTTCTCACTCTTATTCAAACAGAACGCGTCGACCCGATGCCGATCATCCTGTTCAATGAAAAATTCTGGCGCCGGATCATTAACTTCGAAGCCCTCGCAGATGAGGGTACGATTTCGCCGGAAGATCTGGATCTCTTCCAGTTCGTTGAGACGGCTGAGGACGGATGGAAAATCATCAAAGAACGGTATGATTTTTAAACGCCGACCAAACGCCATGACTGAAAAGTCTGACGTCAATCTAGAGGCCCAACCTGTTTCCGCACCCACGCCGAGAACCCGTGCCAGGGCACGGCATATTTTAGATAACTATTACATCGGTCCCGCGCGTGACCGAAGTGTGCTGGAAATTTGGGCCTATACGGATCAGTTCAGTTATGCGCCCGGCGATCAGGTGAGACTGCGGGTCAGCACAACCGCAAAACCTGGAATCTGGGAAGTCCCCGAAATCGACCGACCCGGAGCGCTAACGTTTGGAGTGAATGGTCTGCAAGGCGTCTACGCTAATCTCGGGAATTGTGTTGGCCACGGCCCAGGCGGCTTTACTGTCTACAAACCGGAACCACTGGGCGTTTGAGGAAAGTCATCTTGGGTATGGAGATGTTCTGGGCGACGCAGCTCGCATCTTCGGATATGAGGTCGATGGGCACGACTATGTCATCCGCGACGGCCTGCCCTTTCCAACCGGTCATGACGGTGCAACAGACGATATCCAAATTCCCGGTCTTGGTCTCGGCACAAATGTTGAGGCAAACCACGGGGTCTGGAGCGAAACGCTCTACATCGGTGATGCTGGCGCCGCGTGGAAGGCCGTTGCACTCTATGGGGAAGTCACTCCAGAGCGCCTGAAGAGTGCGGAGAGAGGCAGTGGCATGATCGTCAGTTGGAAAAAGGGATTGGGTGAAATTTTTACCGCTCCCACCTGTGAATGGGTCATGAGTCTAAGCAGGTGTGACAGGCAGGTCGAACCATTTGGGAGACATTTAATGAGCACACACGGGTATGAAGCAGGGCGCCTAAACCTGCCGTTTGTCGGCATCTGCACATTTGGGAAACTTCCCTATGTGGAGGACTGGGACGCCATTGATGCCGATGTTGCTGTTATGGGCGCGCCCTTCGATTTCGGAACGCAATGGCGCGCTGGTGCCCGTGGCGGACCGCGCGGGATCCGGGAGGCCTCCACATTGTTTTCATTCGGGCACAGTGGCGCCTACGATCATGAAGACGACATCACCTATCTTCCTGCCGGCCAAGTCAAGATCGTCGACATAGGAGACGCCGACATCGTTCATACCGATACCATGAAGAGTCATGCCAACATTGAACATGGAGTTCGGCAGATCCTGAAGGCAAGCGCGATTCCGATCGTTTTGGGTGGAGACCATTCAGTCAACATCCCGTGCATCAACGCATTCGAAGGTCAGGAACCGGTTCATCTTGTCCAAATCGATGCACATCTCGATTTTGTGGATGAGCGACATGGGGTTCGCTACGGGCATGGCAATCCGATGCGGCGGGCAGCTGAAAAAGATTATGTGACAGGCCTTTCGCAAATAGGCATTCGCAATGTCTCTTCCACAGCCAAGGAAGGCTACAACGACGCCCGCTCAATGGGCTCGGACATCCTGTCGGTGCGCCAGTTCCGCAAAATGGGCGTTGAGCAGGTTTTGACGCGCATTCCAGAAGGTGTCCGCTATTACGTGACCGTCGATATTGACAGTTTTGACCCCTCAATCGCACCAGGCACTGGTACACCCAGCCATGGCGGATTCCTCTACTATGAGGTTCTTGAGTTGCTGGATGGCCTCTGCAAACGCGGTAACATTGTAGGCCTCGATCTTGTTGAGGTCGCGCCCGATTACGATCTAACCGGCACCACATCCATACTCGCAGCCCAGATCCTCATGAACACAATTGGGCGCATGATGCACCACCGATGACACAAATCGGGAAAGCCGTTACGCTTGGAATCACAATTTGGCTTATGCTGCTGCCTAACGCTTTTGCCCAGGATGTCGATCTTGAACTTGTCCTGGCAGTCGATGGCTCCGGCAGCGTCAGCGAAAAGGAGTTCAAATTACAGCTGGACGGCATCGCTTCGGCGTTCCGTAGCGAACGGATACAAAGCGCGATTAGGCAAGGCCCCTTGCAAAAGATTGCGGTGGCGCTTGTCATCTGGTCAGATGCGGCCTTCACCAAATTCCCAACCCAATGGCATGTGGTTGGTTCTCCGCAAAGTGCCGAAGCGTTCGCTCGCACTGTTGAGAACTTCAACCCCAGAAAAGGCATCACCCGGGGTCAAGGCGGCGGCGGCACCGGCATTGGTGCAGGGGTTGCCTTTGCTCTTGATATGATCGCGCAGAATGGCCTCGAAGGTACCCGTCGGACCGTTGATGTGTCCGGCGATGGGATCGAAACGCCGCCATGGTTCGGCGATGCCGTGGAGATGCCGCAGGCAAAACTGATGGCACGGGCCGTCGGCGTAACGATAAATGGCCTCGCCATCCGCAGCGACTTTACGAAACTTGATGATTATTACAGGGAGAATGTGATTTCCGGACCTGGCGCCTTTGTTATGGAGGCTGCTGATTTTGAAGATTTCGAACAGGCCATTCGGAGGAAACTCTATCGCGAAATTGTCGTGATCATTGGCTCCGACGCCCCTGAGACAATGTATCGCCCTGCCCGGCTGAGCAGCAATCTGCTTTACGTGCCAACCGGTAAAATTTCGGCACTGCCGCGACGTGGAGATGAATGAAATGGACGAAGCAAATTGGGGCATTGATAACGACTATGCAACGCTGCGGCACGTGCTGCTTGGCAACCCGGATTACTATCGCTGGACCGATGCCGGGCAGCTGACACAGCGCACGTTTGCAAATGCACACAAAACCGGCGTCAAGTTCGACCTGCAGAAGGCAATGGCCCAGCATACCGAGATGGTACGCATTTATGAGGAAGCAGGGGTGGAGTGCCATTACCTTCGCCCCGATGAAGTGTTGCACCGCAACTTCTTTGCGCGTGATTCCAGCTGCATGACGCCGTGGGGCGCTCTTATCTGCCACATGCAATTAAAAACCAGGCGGGCAGACTACGTCACAGCCATCGAATTCTATCAATCCAACAACATCCCGATCTGGAAGATGGTCACCGCCGGGCACTTTGAAGGGGGCGACTGCGTCATTCTCAAACCTGGCCACGCGCTGATTGGCTATTGTGGAGAACGTTCAGAAAAGGAAGGCTCAGAACAGGTTGCTGGATGGATCGCCGAAAAGGATTGGGATGTGGAAGTGGTGCCAATCCCAACAATGTTCGTGCATCTCGACGGCCTCCTGGTACCGATCGAAGAGAATCTGGTTGTCACATGCCTGGATGCACTTGAGCCGTGGGTGGTAGATTGGCTCAAGGCGCGCGGCTACGACTTTATTGACGTAAGCTTCAAGGAAGCCAAAAGTCTTGGCGTCAATCTAGTGCCGCTCGGCAATAACAAGATCCTGTCGATGAAGAGCTCGGACGGCCTCAACCAAATGCTGCGCGATCAGGGCTACGAGGTCTATGACCCGGACATGTCCATGTTTACGCTCGGAGGCGGCGGTGTCCACTGCCTGTGCCAAGCACTTGATCGGGACTCTGCCTAAGCCGGCGCAATCACCGACAAAAATGCGGCAATATCGTCCGTTACGTGATGAACGTGCTCCGCTTCTCCGGTGTCGTCGTTCAGCTTGTTGATCATGGCGCCGTCCTCATTGTCATTGTCGTGAACGAAGACGGTGACCATGCCAAGCTTGTGTGGGGCTTCCAGATTGCGGATGATGTCTTCGAACATTGCAGCCCGGCCTGGCGCCACGCCCGCATGCTCAACAAACTTGTCATAGGTTGGGTGATGGGGTTTGGGTAGATAGTCGGCAGACTTGATGTCGAAGATATCTTCAAAGTGATGCTTGATCCCAATCACATCCATGACGCTCTCCGCATGCGCAACAGTGCCGCTGGTGAAGATCAATTTGCGCCCTGGTAGGCGGCCGAGCACTGCATCCAATGAAGGATTGGCATCAAGCACGCTGTGGTCAATATCGTGCACGTAACCCAGAAAATCGTCAGGTGTGATGTCGTGCTCAAGCATCAATCCGCGCAATGTGGTGCCATGTTCAAAAAAGAACTTTTTTTGAATCTTTCTCGCTTCCACGCGATCTACACTCAATCGCTCTGAAATGAAGACGCCCATCTTCAGGTCAATCTGATCGAACAGGCGGGAGCGCGCCGGATAAAGCGTGTTGTCGAGATCAAAGACCCACGTGTCCACATGGGCAAAACCGGCCTGAATTTTGGCGCTCATCTCAAGTGGCTCCCAGGTTGCTGAGACATGTTCCCACGCCATGCTCTGTGAAGAGTTCCAGAAGCACGATGTGCGGCACACGGCCATCAAGAATGACCACACAGTCAACGCCGGTGTCTACAACGGACATGCAAGTCTCGATTTTCGGAATCATGCCACCTTTAATGGTCCCGTTTTGAATTAGATCCTTGGCGCCTTGCGGTGTCAGCTCGCGTACCAATTCGCCTTCACTGTCCAGGACACCTTCAACATCGGTTAGAAGCAAAAGGCGTTTGGCATTCGCGGCAATCGCGATTGCACCTGCAAATGTATCGGCATTGATATTGTAGGTGTCGCCTTCCTTGGAGACACCTAGCGGCGCGATTACGGGAATTGCATCGCTGTAAAGGATTGTTTCCAGAACAGTTGCGTTGACTTCTGCTGGTTCGCCGACAAAACCAAGATCAAGGATACGCTCGATATTGGATTCAGGGTCTTTCCTGGTGCGCCGCAGTTTTCGGGCTCGCATGAGGTTGCCATCCTTGCCGGAGATACCGATTGCATGTCCGCCTTCGCGCTGAATATCCGCAACCACTTGCTTGTTGATAGAGCCGGCGAGAACCATTTCGACGACTTCAACCGTTTCACGATCAGTCACACGAAGGCCGTCCTCAAAATCCGATTTTATGTTCAGTCGTTGAAGCATACGGCCAATTTGAGGGCCTCCGCCATGCACAACAATCGGATGCACACCACTGAGCTTTAATTGAACGATGTCACGTGCAAATTTCCGCGAGAGTTCCGCGCTACCCATGGTGTGACCGCCATACTTCACAACAACAGTTTCGCCATCATAGTCTTGCATGAACGGCAAGGCTCCGGACAGAATCCGTGCCTGGTCTTCCCTTGTGATGTATTCAGGCAGACTGTTGTCTGTTTCGTTGTCGTCTTCTTTTGCCATGGAAGCGATCCGGCGCGGTGAGAATGTTGAACTTCAGCCCGTGCTTATAACCTAAAGGGCGGCGCTGGGAACCCGGTCTTTTGCAAATCGCGCTAAGAGGAAATCAAACGAGCGATTTCAGCCCGTAGTTCAGAAATACCGACATCTTTTGCGGCGGATGTGATGTGTAGCTCAGGATGCGCGGCCGGTCGCTTAACCAGAAACGGCCTGGTTTTCTCGATAATATTCTTCAGGGGCTCTGAATTGCGCTTTTCCGCTTTGGTCAGAACGATCTGATAGACAACTGCGGATTCATCAAGCAAATCCATGATTTCCACGTCGTTGGGCTTCACGCCATGACGAGAATCTACCAGAACAAAAACACGGCGCAGATTGGGCCTGCCTCTCAGATAAGACTTTATCAACGCCTGCCAGGCGGAAATAAGTTTCTTCTCTGCACGGGCGTAGCCGTAGCCTGGCATATCGACAATGTGCAGATCCGGACCGGTTCTGAAATAGTTGAGTTCCCGGGTGCGGCCCGGCGTGTTGGACGTGCGAGCTAAAGCCTTGCGCCCGGTCAGTGCATTCAGCAGTGAGGATTTCCCGACGTTTGAACGCCCGGCAAATGCCACTTCACAGTCAAGCGCTCTGGGCAGCTGTTCGAGCTTTGCCGCTCCCATAACGAATTCACTACCACCGGCAAACAACAGGCGACCAGCCTTCAGTTCAGCCTCGGTGAATTCGTTGTCCGTGCTCATGATACTTGGTCCGAACCGGACGGATGCCGGGTGTTACTTGGCTTCGTTGGTGTCTTTTTTCTGAAGGAAACTGAAAGTCTCTTTCAAATTCTTCCAGAGTTCCACTTCCACACCCTGTCGCCGCATAATGACGTATTGCTGAGTGACCGAAAGAGTATTGTTCCAGGCCCAATAGATCACCAACCCGGCCGGGAAACTGGCTAGCAGGAATGTGAAAAAGACGGGCATCCAGGTGAAAATTTGTGCCTGAATTGGATCTGGCGGAGCCGGATTCAGTTTCATCTGAATGAACATGGTCACACCCATGATCAGGGGCCAGACCCCAATGATCATGAAGTCCGGCACACCAAACGGCAACAGTCCGAACAGATTGAACAAGGTCGTGGGATCTTTGGCGGACAAGTCCTGAATCCAGCCAACGAACGGCGCATGGCGCATGTCGATGGTTCCAAACAACACCTTGTAGAGTGCAAAGAAGACCGGAATCTGAATCAGGACCGGCAAGCAACCAGAGACCGGATTGACCTTTTCCTTCTTGTAAAGCTCCATCATCGCCTGTTGCAGGCGTTGTTTGTCGTCGCCGAAACGCTCTTTCATCTTCTGCATTTCCGGCTGAAGCTTTTTCATCTTACTCATTGAGACATAGGATTTGTTGGCAAGCGGGAAAAACACGAGCTTGATCACCACTGTTGCCAGCAAGATCGCGACACCAAAGTTGCCAACCAGTCCATGGAAAAACTGAAGCAGGAAGAACATGGGCTTGGTGATGAAATAGAACCAGCCCCAGTCAATCAGCAGGTCGAAGTTTTTGACATTGAACTTTTCAGCATAGCCGTCCACCAGATCAACGACCTTTGCGCCAGCGAACAGATGCCCCTGCGATGATGCGGTTGTACCCGGTGATATGGTCAGGCCCTCGCTCGAGAGATAATCAACCCGGTAGATGTCCTTGCCAGCAATAGGGTAGTCCCCGAAACGGGCCTTAAGCTTCTTGGATTGATCCGGAACCAGCACGACTGACCAGTATTTGTCGGTGATCCCCATCCAACCACCATCGGAATCGTATTGCTCCGGCTTTTTGCTTTCCTGAAGGTCGGAGTAATCAATCTCTTTCAGGTCGTCACCGAGGACACCAACGAGACCTTCATGCAAAATGAAGAAGCCTTCAATCGTCGGAGTGTTGTGCCGCGTAATCTGGGCATAAGGGTATAAGGTTGCGGCAGCTCCAGAGTTGTTCTGCACTTCCCGCTTGATGCCGAACATATACCCGTCATCGATGCTGATCGTGCGCCGGAAAGTCAGACCCTCACCGTTGTCCCAAGTCAATGTCACAGGAGAATCCGGTGTCAATTTTGCACCTGCTGAGGCGGTCCAGACCGAGGTTGCGTCCGGAACTTTAACCGTCTGACCACCAGCCGGGATCCAGCCAACGTCAACATAGAACGGACTTGCAGAGTTCTCGGGCCCCAACAGGGTGATAACAGGGCTGTCGGGGTCGACTTTCTTGCGGTATTTGATCAATCGCAGGTCATCAATGCGGGCCCCTTGCAGGTCGATTGAGCCGCTCAAATTATCCGTGACAATCTCAACGCGGCCTGCTGCCTTGCTATTCACTGGTTTTGCACTGACACCCGGCACTGCAGCTGCTCCGGGTTGTGGCAATGCACCGGGGACAGATCCTGCGCCTGGTGTGGCTGCCGGAGCCGTTGGGGATGCTGTTTCGGATTGAGTTTGCTGCGCTTGTTGAGCCTCTCTCTGGGCTTGTTGCTCACGCATTTTGGGAAGGCCATAGAACAGCTCCCAGGCAATCAACACGACCAGCGACAAAACAAGCGCCAATATCAAGTTTTTGTTGGTTTCCTTATCCATCCTGCCGCCTGCTTTCGCCCTTGCCTGCCGCTTCAGCGCGGTCGTGGCTCATGTGGACCTTGCCGAGCACATAGGCAAGGTCGCCGCACAAAGATTTAAAATCCCGGTCAATCGTGGCTTTGCGGCCAATCAAGACATAGTCAAATTCAGCACGGGCGATTGCTGGCATCTCAAGGCGGGCTGCCTCTCGTAGCCGCCGTCGCACCCTGTTCCGCACCACCGAATTACCCACCTTTTTGGTAACCGTAAAACCAACGCGGAAACCTGAGCTATCTGCCCGCTTACGTGCCTGCAATACCAGACCGCGAGCCGGTTTTAATTCGGCCCGGGCAGCGCGAAGAAAATCAGCGCGTTTCTTGATGGTTGTTAGGTTGGGCATCTGGAGAGCAAGCTCCAATTGGGGCGATCAACATCACCGCCGCAGTCCGCCAGCTTTCTTATGCCGAGAGACGTTTCCGGCCTCTTGACCGCCTGCGGGCCAGCACCTTGCGGCCACCTCTCGTTGCTTTACGTGCCATAAAACCATGGCGGCGCGTACGAACCAGTCGGCTCGGTTGAAAAGTTCTCTTCACGGGTCGTCTCCACGAAAAAACGGCAGTATTGGCTTTTGCCACCGCCAAGCCTGAAACCCAAGTTCCCGATCACGCTCAAAAAGCGCCCGGCAAGCCCAAATCACGGCAGATAATCCAGATCGTGCGGGCTTATAGGGAGATCGGGGCAACAAGTCAAATGTTCTGCGCACTTTCGCCCCCAAAATACAGCCGCATACCTCAGCGTGCAGTCCGATGGCGTTCTCAATTTTGCTGACGTATCATCACTTCCAGTTGAGAAGGTATTTTCCGTGTGCGATCTATGTGTATTTTGGGTAAGATAACCGCCGGGCTCGGTCCGGAATATTTTGATGACTGCGGGGGCGGCGGAGAACGCAGATTATGGAACACGGTACAGAGGCAAGTTCCGCTGATACCCAAGGAAAGCAACCAGGTTTTCTAAAGCGCTGGGGGCCAATCATCGCGATTGTGGTGACCGCGATCGTTGTTTATCTTAATGGCTGGCACGAGTATCTCAGCCTGCCCAAGGTGGCGGAAAACCGCGAATATCTGCAGAATTTCGTGGAATCCAACCTCTTGCTTGCCATTCTCACTTATGCCGCGGTGTACATTGCAGTTGTTGCCTTTTCTTTGCCCGGAGGTGCCGCAGCAACCATAACCGGCGGATTCCTGTTTGGTTGGCTGGTTGGCGGTTTCGTCACCGTGTTCGCCGCCACCGTCGGAGCCACGTTGTTGTTTCTCGCGGCCCGGACTTCGCTTGGAGAAGCCCTGCGCGCAAAAGCCGGCGCAACAGTTCAGAAGCTTGCCGACGGTTTCAAGGAGAATGCATTGAGTTATCTTTTGTTTTTGCGTCTGGTTCCGGTTTTTCCATTCTGGCTTGTTAACCTTGCACCTGCTTTCCTTGGGATACCACTGCGCACCTACATTCTGGGCACGCTTGTCGGCATTATTCCGGGTACATTTGCATTTGCATTTCTGGGATCCGGCCTGGGCAGTGTCATTGATGCACAAAAGAAGGCCAACGACGCCTGTGTTGCGGATAAAGGCGCAGAGGCCTGCCCGTTTTCCATCGATCCTAGCTCCCTGGTGACAAAAGAACTGCTGCTGGCATTTGCAGCTCTGGGTGTAGTTGCAATCTTGCCTGTTATCATTCAGAAATTGCGCAACCGCAAGGCGGCCTGATAAGACCCCAACTCAAGGACAATTTATGGCTTCGAAATATGACTACGATCTGTGCGTGATCGGCGGAGGGTCTGGTGGATTGTCAGTTGCGGCTGCCTCTGCGCAACTCGGGGCTTCTGTCGTCCTGCTGGAAAATGGCAAAATGGGAGGCGACTGCCTGAACTACGGTTGTATTCCATCCAAGGCCCTGATTTCGGCCGGGAAAGCTGCCTATGCTCAAACACATTCCGCAAAGTATGGAGTGACACCCGTCAAACCCAAGGTGGATTTTGAACAGGTGCATCGTCACATTCACGGAGTCATTGCCTCGATCGAACCACTTGATTCTCAGGAACGATTTGAAGGGCTGGGCGTCCGGGTCATCCGGGAGGCCGGCCGCTTTATTGATGGCGATACAATTCTTGTGGGCGACGAACAGATCAAGGCCCGAAAATTTGTGGTTGCAACTGGTTCATCGCCCGGCGCTCCACCCATCCCGGGTCTTGACCGGGTCCCATATCTGACCAATGAAACCATTTTCGACAACAAGAAGCTGCCGAAAGACTTGATCGTCATTGGCGGTGGCCCCATTGGCATGGAGTTGGCACAAGCCCACGCACGACTAGGGTCAAATGTCACTTTACTGGAGGCCTTCACACCGCTCGGCAAGGACGATCCCGAACTCACAAAATTTGTGCTCAGCCGCGTTATTGAAGATGGCGTTCGAGTTTTGCCGGGCATCAAAATCAACAATGTGTCTCATTCCAATAAAGGCTTTGAACTTGATTGCGAGTATCGCGGCAAGCGACAACTCATCAAAGGAAGTGACCTTTTGGTGGCAGCGGGGCGGACGCCGAACATCGGCGGCCTTGACCTCGAACGCGCGAATATTGAATTCTCCAAGCGGGGCATCAAAGTCAACAAAAGGATGCGTACCAGCAACAAACGTGTGTACGCCATAGGCGATGTTTCTGGAGGCTTGCAATTCACTCACATGGCCAACTACCACGCTGGCCTGGTGGTGCGGAACGCGCTGTTCGGATTGCCGGTAAAGGAAAGCACCGGTCACATTCCCTGGGTAACTTATACGGAACCGGAACTTGCGAATGTGGGGCTCAGTGAAGAACAGGCCCGGGAGCAACACGGCAAGATTCAAATTTTGCGCTGGCCCTATGCGGAGAATGATCGGGCACAGGCTGAACGGAAAGCGGAAGGCCTGATCAAGGTTATTGTAACACCTAAAGGCAAAATTCTTGGCGCTGCAATTGTGGGCACCAATGCTGGAGAATTGATCCACGTCTGGTCGCTTGCGATCTCCTCTGCACTTAATATCAAGGCATTCACCGGTTATGTTGTTCCCTACCCGACTTTGGGCGAGGTCAGCAAAAGGGCAGCCATCACGCACTTCTCCGGACTGGCCTCGAACAAATGGATTCAGATGACCATGGCAGTACGGCGCTGGTTTGGCTAACTCAACGAAATTGCAATGCAGGTATTAAAACGTTTTGGATCAGCACGCTGAAAGAGCAATAGTCGCCGGCAAAGAGCAAAATTCTCCGCCGCGCCCGAGCTATTTGCGCGGCTTGTCCATCAAACTGCTCGGACTAACGATCCTGTTTGTTATGCTTGGTGAAGTGCTTATTTTTGTGCCGTCCATCGCCAAGTTCCGGATCGATTGGCTGCAAGACCGCCTTTCCAGTGCCCGCACGGCATCCCTTGTTCTGAACGCGGCCCCTGATGGCATGGTTCCAGAAACGCTGCGCCAGGAGATTCTGGAAAGCGCGGGAGCCATGGCAATTGCAGTGAAACGTGGCGAAAGGCGCTCACTTTGGCTTAAACCGAATACCGATCTCGCCGTTCAGGAACATTTTGACCTGCGCGAAAGTAAAGGCATGCCAGCCATCATGGATGCGTTCGACGCCTTGCTCGCAGGCAACGGCCGAATCATTCGTGTCATTGACAATGATGTTCGAGCCAACAACGTGTTCACGGAGATTGTCATTGATGAAACGCCATTGCGCAAAGCTATGATCGGCTTCGGTTCCAACATTCTGGCCCTATCGATTGTCCTGTCCCTGCTCGTTGCGACATCGGTCTTCCTTGCGCTCAACTGGGTGATGGTTAGGCCCATGCGCCGAATTTCACACAACATGCTGCAATTTTCCGAAGATCCGGAAGATGCGAGCCGGGTCATCAGCCCGTCTGGCAGGAAAGACGAGATTGGCACAGCCGAGCATGAATTGCAACACATGCAAAACGAGATGGTGCAGATGCTTCATCAGAAGACACGCCTTGCTGCACTGGGTCTCGCCGTCAGCAAGGTCAGTCATGATCTGCGCAACATGCTCGCCTCGGCCCAGCTTATCTCCGACCGTCTCATTCTGATAGATGACCCCACAGTGAAAAAGTTTGCACCCAAACTCATTATGTCACTGGATCGGGCCATTGATTTTTGCATGCAAACTCTGAAATATGGCCGCGCACAAGAAGCCCCGCCTCGCCGGGATAAATTTTTCCTGCGCATGATTGTGGATGATGCGATCAATGCCACGGCCCCGCAAACCTCCCAGAAAATTGTCTTTTACAACGACGTTCCCCGGGACGTGAAAATCGATGCAGACCGCGAGCACATTTTCCGCATACTCACAAATCTGATACGGAATTCGGCAGAAGCACTGGCGGAGCACTTTGCAAGCATTGAGGAGGAAGGTGCGGTTCGATTGACGGCATGGCGGGATGACGATGTTGTTTACATTGACGTGGCCGACAACGGACCTGGCGTTCCCGAGAAAGCCCGTGCGCATCTTTTTGAGGCCTTCCAAGGTTCAGTCAAAGCTGGCGGCGTCGGTCTTGGGCTGGCAATCGCCTCCGAACTTGCACGCGCACATGGCGGCAAAGTGGGACTCCAGGAAATCGAAGAAGGCGCACATTTCTGTGTCGTAATTCCTGATCGGCGAGAGGATACTGACACAGGCCGCCGAGGCGAGCTCGAAGCAAGATAGATCTTCTCTCGACGTCTGCGGCTTCGCTGACGGCAAGATCACCGGAGCTCAATCGGGTCGAGAATGTCTGGCAATCTCTTCGGGAAAACGGGCTCTCCAACCGCCTCTTTGAAGATCAGGCAGACGGTCTTGCCGCCGGATGTGATGCCTGGACCCGGCTCATGAAAGAACCAACGGCAATCAAATCAGGCGCATCTCGCGATTGGACCCAAAACGGCCAAATCTAAGGCCCGTTAGTATGAGCAGGTTTTGAGTTTTGAATAGGCCAGTTCTATAGGGTTCAGATCAGGTGAGTAGGACGGCGATGGAGGTTTGGGGCTTCCAGTCGCCAAAGGGTGATCTCGCCCGATAACGCCCCCGAGCGGCACCCAACCCGTACGCTTGACCAGCTTGGTGCTGGTGGAGGTTTCATCCAGTAACACCAGACGGGCCAAGGCCTTGAAGAACAGCTTGCGCCGGGTAATCCACAGATGGCGTTTGCGGACAATGTCAATGCGCCCACATTCGCTGGCCTGCAGGATTTTTTATAGCTGAGATCAAGCTGGTGCACGAAACGCCCGACCGAAGAGCGATGGATCTCCACACCGCGTCCGGCCAGTTCGCAGACCTGTTCATCAAGCGTCAGATGACCGTTCTCCTCGAGCCGCGGCCAGACCCAGTCCTCACGCGCGCGCAGTTTCAGTTTGGAGTTCGGGTCGCCATACCCCTGGCGCTTGGGCGCAAGCGAGCCGGTCTCACGCTTCAGGATCACCATGTCGTCCACGAACCGCATGGAACCGCGGAAATGAGCCGCCGTCGCACGGTGCGTGTGACCTTCTTCGACAAAATCTGCAACCCGTTCTCGCAACTCAACCGGATGTGGCTTTCCCATGGTGATCCTCCTTCAAAACCAAAACAGAATCAGAACAATGACGATTTGGGAATCCTGAACCGGATAAAATCAGACACGCTTTAAGGCTCAGTTTTAGGGGGAAAGACACTCACAAGTTTTGTCGATTAACCGTGGTTGGCTTTTACTTCAGGAATTAAACGACCTATAAATCGCCGTCCTGTAACGCTCACGTTCCACATTGACAGACGCCCCGATCTCATTAGTAGTTCACTGAAGTTTTTATCTTGAAAACGAGTCGGTTTAAGCGTCTGAAACCAGTTCAACAACGATGACACTGGGCAGTCCTGCGGCCGATCATTTCCATTTTGTTTGAAGATAATGCTCTAGAGCGAATATATGTGATTTGAGCAATTTTAAATCACAGGGAGTTGAGGGAATGAGTGTGAAAATTACAATGATTGGAACGGGTTATGTCGGCCTTGTAAGTGGCGCCTGCTTCGCCGAACTCGGTCACGACGTGATATGCGTCGACAAGGACAAGCGGAAGATCGACATGCTCAACGAGGGGAAGGTGCCGATCTATGAACCTGGTCTCGAAGCGCTCCTTGAAAAATGCACGGCGTCCGGCCGGCTCCGGTTTAGCCTTGACCTGGCAGAATCTGTAAAGGACCGCGACGCTGTCTTCATTTCGGTTGGAACGCCCCCTCTGCCAGGGATGGATCGTGCTGACCTGAAGTATGTCTGGGCTGCCACGGAAGAATTGGCATCGGCGGTGGACGGTTTCACCGTCATAATTACGAAATCGACCATCCCGGTCGGAACCAACAATCAGGTCTTGAAAATTGCTCAACAACACATCAGGTCCGGATCGCAGATCGCTGTAGCGTCGAACCCTGAGTTCCTCCGCGAAGGGGCTGCTATCAACGATTTCATGGAACCTGACCGGATCGTGGTCGGTTGTGACGATGAGCGGGCGGAAACGATCATACGGAGCATTTATGAACCGCTGATCGCATCGGATACTCCGTTACTGCTGACCGGGATTCAGACTGCGGAGCTGATTAAATATGCCGCCAACGCATTTCTTGCGGTCAAGATCAGTTTTATCAATGAAATTGCGAATCTGTGCGAAGCGGTGGACGCTGACGTGGAAGAGGTTGCAGCCGGAATTGGCCTTGACAAACGCATAAGCCCCACATTTCTGAATACGGGTCCTGGTTGGGGTGGTTCCTGTTTTCCGAAAGACACCCGTGCATTATTGGCAACTGCGAGCGAGTTCGATGTGTCTTCACAAATCGTGAAAGCCGCTGTCGACGTAAATAATCAGCGAAAGGCCGACATGATCCAGAAGGTGATCGAAGCTTGCGATGGCACCGTTGCGGGCAAGCGGGTTGCCGTGTGGGGGCTCACTTTTAAAGGTCAGACTGATGATATGCGCGAAAGTACCAGCCTGGTGATCTTGCCCGAACTGGTCAAGCAGGGCGCCCACGTGATCGCTTACGATCCTTCGTCTCCTGACGCATTGGACGAACTGCTTCCGCAAGTCGAAGTTGCGTCCGACCCGGTCAGCGCCTGTGAGCAAGCTGATATTCTTGTCGTTCTTACCGATTGGCGTGAGTTCAAGTCCTACAATCTTGAAGATGCTGCAATGCGGATGAAGAACAAGACGCTGCTGGATCTCCGCAATCTGTACCACGATGAGACGGCACGCGCCGCAGGCATGACGCGTTATATTGGCCTTGGGAAAAAATCCGCAGCCAATTGAGTGCGGCCCGTAGCAGACTCAACGGGAAAACCTGCGCCGATTATCAGGATGAGTTGCCGGACGGACGGCAGGTGCGGTCTGCCGGTAGACCTTATGAGCCTAACGCCAAAGCGACACGCACAGTATTTTGCTGAGGTCACATCGGTCAGCATATTTTGAAGCGATTTCTGTCACTTCTTCCATAACGCCATGTTCCAGTTTGATCGGCTCAAGACCCAGATCAAGCAATTGGTCATTGGCAACGTGCAGATCGTTCTCATCCGCCTCGTTTCGCGGGTTTTCCAGGTGCGCGATTTCGGCGCCGGTCTTGTCAGAAATCATTTGGGCAAGATCGCGGACACGATGGGTTTCTGTCATCTGATTCAGAATCTGAACCCTGTCACCTTTCTTTGGTGGGTTTAGCAGCACAAGTTCCACGCATCTGCAGGTGTCCTGAATGTGAATGAACGCGCGTGTTTGCCCACCAGTCCCATATACAGATAGCGGATAATTCACGGCTGCCTGCATCAGGAACCGGTTCAGTACGGTGCCGTAGTCGCCATCATAATCGAAACGGTTGATTAAACGCTCGTCTTTCCGGGTTTCCTCGGTTTGCGTCCCCCAAACGATACCCTGATGCAGGTCGGTAATCCGTATCTGGTCGTTCTTGTTGTAAAAATGGAAGAACAACGCATCCTGGGTCTTGGTCATATGGTAAATTGACCCCGGATTGGCCGGGTAAAGGATTTCCTGCTCATACAGCCCTTCTGCAGTTTCCACCTTCACCTTAAGATAGCCTTCGGGGATTTTCATGCCAACGGTACCGTAACCGTAGACACCCATGGTACCTAGGTGCACCAGGTGAATGTTTTTCTTGGACTCCACGATTGCTGCCAGCACATCATTCGTCGCATTCAGATTATTGTCGACCGTATAGCGTTTATGCCTAGCTGATTTCATGGAGTACGGTGCCGCGCGCTGTTCGCCGAAATGCACGATAGCATCGGGCTGGATTTCATTGACCAGTGCCAGAAATCTTTCGTACTCCTTCCCGACCGTAATGTTCTCGGTGCGGATTTTGTGATTCGACACTTCTTCCCAGGCCCGGATTCTTTCGCCCAGCGGCCGTATCGGTGTCAGAGAGGTAACCTCCAGCTCCAGATCAATCTCCCGGCGGGAAATATTATCAACAATGGTGACATCGTGAGCGTGGTTTGAAAGATGCAGGGCAGTTGGCCATCCGCAAAATCCGTCACCACCAATGACAATAATTTTCATCTTTTACCCTATACTTCAGCTGTGAACGCCTTATGTCCATAGTGTGACAGCGTATTGCGTCGAATACGTGATTTGTTGGCTCCGGCCCGGATATTTTGCGACTGTTTTTGACGCCGCTTAAACAAAACAGAATCGTGCACTACTTTATGCCGGAAACCAGCTGCGTATGTTTCGCAGTTCCATTGCCAGTCTTCGTAGGCCCAGCCGTTGGCAATATCCCTCTCGGTGTAAGGAAATTTTTCGTGTATCTTTGCATCGCACATCCCCAATGCGTCCCAATAGTTATGCAAACGCAATATATCAGGTCTAAATTCATTATCGTCTTGGTCGATATGTTGGAAGATCGTCGCCTGACCTTCGAAGAAGTAGTTGAATTCAGGATGCGCGATCACATCATCGCCCTGTTCCCGAATAAACCTGTAAGCATCTCGCAACCAGGTCCGGCACCAAAGATCATCTCCGTCAAGAAACGCAATTTTCTTGCCCTTCGAATTCTTTACTGCCTCATTCCGAGCGGCCCCTTGATCGCCAAAGTCCGTTTCAATCACAAGGCCCGATTTGTCACAGGCATTGCGGAACAAATTGGTTGTAAGTTCGTCTGCGCGGTCTAGGACAAAAATTGGCTGCACTTTCAGTCCATCCGCTCTGGCAGCCTCGATAGCAATGCTCATCGACCGCAGCGTTGCGACGCTCAATCGGCCTTCGGCATGGCCAGTGACGATTGCCGAGACATCCATACCTAACTATCAAATATTTCAGAGACGGTTGCCATAAAGGCTTCCCTTGTTCGCTCAGTTGCCACCTTTTTCTTCATGGCAGCAGTCCGGCGCTGGGCTTCAGCTTTGTCCGCCAGGATATTTTGAATGGCGGCCGAGTACTCTTCCTCATCCTCAAGATCGGATATTAACCATCCCGTTTCATTGTTTACGAGTTCAGCGATGCCGCCAACACCAGGCGCGACGATTGGCATTTCTGCCATTGCAGCATCCAGCAAAATCGTAGGCAGCCCATCCCATTGAGCCGTGTACAGGAAGAAGTCCACGCGCAGATCAAGTATATCGTCGAAATGCTCAAACGGTGGCTGTTCGTGGATGTTCCGTGGTGGATTAAATTCTTTCAGGCCCTTGTTGTCGAGCACAGGTTTGCCAAACACCCAGAAATCAATGTGCGAATTGGCTTCGGCGATTCTTACCAGAACATCAAGCCTTTTTTGCCGGTCAAATCGACCTGCCCAGAGCGCATTCGGCCGCAACCTGTTTTGCTTCCGGGCCAGTTTTTTGCCAATGCCGAGCAACGGTTCATGATGCTCATCTTGAACATAAGGTGTTTGCAGAGCGGCGACAGAAGGTGTGCTGTTTTTGTCCAACCCGAACCGGCGCGAAATGTTATCTGCGAGAAATTGTGAGTCAGTGAGAAGCTGGTGATGGTAGTCGATCGTGTCCCGAAGCCATTGAATTGGATATCCAACCTGCGCTCCGCTATTGGTTTCTTCCCAGCAGAATAAGTAACTCGATACATTGAACTCCTGGGCCATCTGACGCCCATAGGTTTGCAAGGCGTTCCAGCAAAGAAGGCTGTTGACGTTGTATATAGCTATGCAACCGACTCCGAGCAACAGATCCAACAGCAGATCTGATCGTTCGCCCGGATTTTTGATGTCCTCAAGACATTGAGATAAGTCAAATAGCTCAACATAGTCCGGGAACCATTCCGGGAATTCCAGCATCGAGGCGTCCGTTCGCAACACCAACACGTTGCCGGTGCCGAAGCGTTCCGCCACGGCGGTCGTTAAGCGGCCGCCAATGCGCGTAGCGCCAGACATCCGAACATGAGGAATAAGCACCACATGTTCATATGATTTGTTCGCAAACAACTCACGCAGGTCCGTTGCTGCTGCAAGTTTCTTTTCATTGTTCAAGATCGGCGATGTTAACTTGCGTACACCTAGCGGCAGTGCAACCATGGGATCAAGCTCTATGGCCTCGTTCACGGCTTCCGCCAGGGGCCCCTCCTCGAACCGGTTCAAAATTTCAGCGGACTTAACATCCGCCTTCTTGCGCCAGTTCTCCTTAATTCCGTGCTTGAGAAAGTGGACAAATGGATTCATGGCACCCTCCCGCACAGCTGCATTGTGCTTCAAATAGTAACGGGTCGAAAAATCCGGGGAGGGGTCCAAGCCTTCAATCCATCCCCTTGCAAGATAATGCGAGGAGGCCGACACGCCAGTTTTTTCAAGTTCTGGAGCCTGTGCAAGGTAGAACTCTTCATCCATATGCAGTTTCACGAGCTTTTCGTCTCTCTCGGCAGGCAGGTTCATGAAGATATTTCGAATGCTCATTCCTGTTGCGGTTTCACTGCTTTTTGCCACTTTGGTCTTCCCTACCTGGGCCCCGTCTCCACGCAGGGCATAGTGGGTTAATGGGTCAACACCGTTTTCCATCTCCGACTGGTTGTTCAAAATGTAGTCCTTTGTTGAAAACCAGGCATTCGGGTCACGACCTTCTTTCCATCCAAATTTGAGGTAGTGACCAAGCAGATCCACGCCAGCATTCGCGACGTCCGGATACATTCTCTTGTAGTAGGCAGCATCGAAAAATTCGGCAGCGTGTTTTGAGTCAACCTGCCGAGAAGAATTCCGAAAACTGGAAAATTGTTTGAGCACAGATTTAAGTTTGCTTTTCATCCGAATCCGACCTGCTGAGTTCCAACACCTCTTACAAAATCTATACCAATCTAAACACATCGAAGATGCATCAGAAAACACAAACCCGCAAAAAGGTTCGTCGATGTAGGTGGCAATGAAACTGTCGACAATACCTTGACAAATTGTCCTTCGTTTTTCACGGGGCCTGATTAAACGGGTCAGTTGTCTAACGTAAGACCATTTGCCAAATTAAACTACGGGAATGGAAGCTTGGAAGCCAAAAGCCCAGCGATCTTTTCATTGTTCCTTGAACCACCTGGCTGCCGTCTCCACCGTTTCCCGAATGTTGACAAAGCGAGGGGTCCAGCAGAGCATGTTCTTTGCCTTGTGTGCCACAGAATAAAGGACGGGCGGATCGCCGGCGCGCCGAGTCGCGAGTTCAACCGGCACATCTGTTCCCACTGCCATGTTAACGGCTGATACGATTTCCAATACAGATACGCCGTTGCCGGTGGCCAGATTGAAGGCTTCGTTTCCCTGGGTTCTGTCCAAAAAATCAACACCGAGACAATGGGCCTCCGCCAAATCGCTCACATGGATATAATCCCTGATTGCCGTTCCATCCGGTGTGTCATAGTCCGTGCCAAAAATTTTAAATGAACCCTGATCGATTGCAGCTTCGATTGCCAGTGGAATAACGTGCGTCTCAGGGTCGTGACGCTCGCCCAATTCTCCGTCAGGATCGCATCCTGCAGCATTGAAATAGCGGAAGACCACCCATTTGAGGCCATAAGCCCGGGAGTAATCCTTCAACGCCTGCTCAACCATCAGTTTCGTGTGGCCGTAGGGATTGATGGGGGCTTGAGGGGTCTCTTCGGTGATAGGCAAAGTGTCGACGTCGCCATAAGTTGCGCAGGTAGACGAAAAAATTATGTTCTTGATGGAATTTCGCCGCATTGCCTCCAGCAGATTGATGGATCCCATCACATTGTTTTTGTAATACTTTGCAGGATCCGTAACGGACTCGCCTACATATGTGTAGGCTGCGAAGTGCATCACATGAGACGGGTTATGTTTTTGAAACACCTCGTCCAATCGTCCGGAATCGAGAATATCGCCCTTTTCGAATTTGCCCCACTTCACGGAATCTTCGTGGCCATAAACCAGATTGTCATAAACGACGGGTGTGTGCCCTTGCTGCGCGAGAGCTTTACATGCGTGGCTGCCGATATAACCGGCTCCACCTACAATCAAGACAACGGCCATTTCTCAATCCGACTTTTTTTGTGTGATTTTCCAGAATTTTTGCAGACGTAAATTTGTGGCTCTCAAACCCTGCTGAAATAATCGATCGTGCGATCCAAACCCTCATCAAGGGAAACCTGGGGTTCCCATCCAAACAATTCTATTGCTTTCGATATATCCGGGCGGCGCTGCAAGGGGTCGTCTGTCGGCAGGGGCTTGTCCACCAGTTCAGACTGACTACCGATTTTCTTCAGAACCTTTTCAGCAAGTTCGCGAATCGTGAACTCTACGGGGTTCCCGATATTTACCGGTCCAGTTATATCTGCCGGAGATCGCATGAGATGAAAAAAGCCGGCGAGGAGATCGTCCACATAGCAGAAGGAACGGGTCTGTGTTCCCCCGCCATAAATCTCAAGCGGATCGCCTTTCAGGGCGTTAACTATGAAGTTTGAAACAACCCTTCCGTCTCCTGGATCCATGTTGGGGCCGTAGGTGTTGAAAATTCGGACGACCTTGATTTCCACACCACATGTCCGCTGGTAATCGAAGCAAAGGGTTTCTGCGGCACGTTTGCCCTCATCGTAACATGCACGGGGTCCAATGGGATTGACTGCCCCTCGATAACTCTCTGGCTGGGGATGCACGTCGGGATCACCGTATACTTCGCTGGTCGAAGCCTGAAATACACGGGCCTTGCAGCGGTGGGCGAGATCGAGAACATTTTTCATCCCCAGCACGTTAACCAGCATCGTATCCACTGGGTCTTTTTGGTAGCGCGGAGGAGAGGCGGGGCAGGCCAGATTCCATATCTCACTGAAATTTTCTTCAGGCAGTTCTTCCCTCAAGTCCTGCCTTAAGAAAGTAAAGCCTTCCGATTTTGCATAGGGTTGCAGGTTTTGCTCACGTCCTGTTTGGAGTGTATCCAGACCAACAACGCAATGACCCTCGTTAAGCAACTTGCCACACAAGTGCGAGCCCAAAAATCCAGCAGCCCCTGTTACGAGGATTTTGTTCTGCATCTTTAATCTAACTTCTTTCCTCTTGGGTTGCCGGATAGTCGCGTCACGAGAACCAGCCTCATATCAATCACTACCGTGCAACTCCGGCCTTCATAGTGTTTTATCGCCAAACCAGAATTGTGCCGTGACACTTAGCACTAATGATGCTTGCTTATGAACCATTCCACTGCTCCGTGGCAAGCCGACTTTAACAGCTGGAGAGTTTGGTTGTCACGTTAGCCAGTGTCTACTGCATACGCAAAAAATTACGAGGAACAGAGCACGGCAGGTAAATTTCTCAAAAATAGTATTCCCATACGATCCGAATGTTACACCAGTTTTATAGTGCGTAGGTAAGGAAGAATTCCTGAGTTGCCTAAAACAGGCTTCCGCCTTGTGTACACATAATCCTTTCTCACGTAAACATATGAGCATAACAGCCAAAATTGTTGCGGCGTACAGCCTTTATCGATTATAAAAGGACTTTGCCGCAACTGCTTTCGGCAAAGTCCTGACGATTTGCCAACCTGTTGTAGGCAGGCCTGTTGGGTTATTTCTGGTCCTAGGTTTTGTCGACTTTCGCAGTACTGATCCAAAGCCTGGCCGGTTTCAAGACACGCCCGAGTTCTATAAGATTTGTCTCGTCAAGGGTTTTGAAGTGCGAAAACACCAAAAAGCCATAACCAGCTCTAAACAATTGTCTTTGATTGGCAGCATCGGGAACCGCGAATGCCGTGTTGCAAAAGCATGTATATCGTGACCCGAGCTTGTCCTTCCCCCCTAGAACTGGTCCACTGTTTGTTTGGCTCAGGAGGAGGTGATCATGGCCCGGAAGGGGTATCCAGATGAGGATGTTTTGCGTCTCTGGCGCGAGATTGAGTTGAGCCTGGCCTCTGGTAACGCCGTTGCCACAGCGTGTCGCTCTTCTGGCGTGAGCGATGCACCTTACGACAACTGGCGCAGAAGGTTTGGGGGAATGGGCACATCACAGCCTTCGGAGCTGAAGGCTCTTGAGAAGGAGAATGAGCGGTTGAAGAAGAGCGTGACCCCCCTTGAGCTGGACAAATTGATCCTCAAGGAGAGCCTGGATCTTTTGAACCCCAGGGCCTGACCACCGATGACCTTCGCGGCGCCGTCATCCACACGCGCCAGAAGCCCGGGACATCTGAGCGCCGGACCTGCAGGATGTCGGGCGTTGCGCGCAGCACGGGGCACGACAAGGCCGCTCCCAAAGATGAAGAGACCGCTCTGCGTCTGGCGCTGGTTCGGCTGGCCAAGCGGTCCGGTCGATAGGGATACCGTCAGATCTCAGGGCGTCTGCGGGGTGAAGGCTGGCAGGTGAACCATAAGAAAGTCGGGCGTCTCTGGCGCGAAGAGGGAGGGCAGCTTCGCTGCACAAGGGCTGATCAAGACCGGCATCAAACCCATCCGGATCACCCCAGGTTCACCATGGGAAAACGGAGACAACGAACGCTTCAACGGCAGACTACGCCGGGAAGGTTTCAACGCGGAGGGGGTCAACACTACCAGGCAGGCTCAGATTGTCATCAATCAGGGGCTCAGGCAGTACAATCATATCCGCCCGCATCAGGCACTAAACCAACCTCCACCAAGCCCCCAGACCTTATCAGGAACAATGGGCACATGAAATCGGGGTGGACAGCCAGCAAATCCTATCCAGATTCGCTGACTGGTGAAGGATGCCGCCCAAAGCATCAGAAGCACGTGAACACGGCGATAGCCATAACGCACTCGCGTCTCACAGATCTCCTTGATCTTTTCCAGACCGGCCTGTTCGCGACGGCGAGACTTATACTGCGGCTCACTGGCTCAGGCTCTCCAAGGGGGTTCCCAATCGATGTTCGGCCTGCTTCAGCATGGAAAACAAGGGAGGTTTTCCATGGCAGCAGCTGGTCAACTGAGAGCGGACTTTCTGGGCGATGACCTGCGGCGCACAGCGCGCAAGAGCGAAGAGGTGGATCAGACGCGGCAGCTTCTTGCCTTGGCGGTGATCCTCGACGGTGGGTCTCGCCGCGAGGCTGCGCGCACCGGCGGCGGGGGACACGGCCCCGCGCGCCGCACGATCAGCGGACCGAAGGGGCCTGTCTCTTCGAGGCCCTCTGCCCTGCCAAGGGCGCCGGGCGGGGCATGCCCTGGTGCGACACTCACCCCATGGCTGAGCCTCTCAAGCTCATCGGTCAACAGGTCGAGGCCGGGGCACACGCCCTCCTGATCCTTGATCGGGCGGGAGGGCAGAGCTCACCCAAATGGGCTGTCCCCGACAATATCACCCTCGTCCCACGGCCGCCAAGGGCACCAGAGGTGAACCCGGTCGAGAACGTCTGGCCGTTCATCCGGGACACCTGGCTTTCGAACCTCGTTTTCAAGACCTGCGACGACATCGCAGATCACTGCTGCCAAGCCTGGAACACCCTCAGGCATCAACCAGGGCACGCCATCTCAATCGGAGGGCGCGAATGGGACCATCGGGTGGGATAATTGAGCGATGGTATCATATGGCTCGAATTTCGATCCGGATGAAGTTGTGTCGAGAACTCTGGAGAAAGGCACGATTTATCTTTACCATCAATTTATCGGCAAGCAAGTACCGTTCCGGTTCAGCCGTGAAAGCGGTGTTGAGGACCTCGGCGACTGGCTACTTTGCGTGGTAGGCCGCCCTGGCGCAGATGCTCGCAGCGGCGCCATCGGCGGAGAAATCCAACAAACCGCACGGGAACACGAGCTTTTTGAAGCAATGGATGATCTGACGCATGACCTTGCAGATGGGTCGGACAACTCCACCGAGAGCACGGAAGATGAAACCAACCGCTACTGGAGGCGGTGATTTCCTCGCTGCGCCTTCGTGAGCAGTTCATCATTCGTCTGGACATGGGCGTTCATGACAAGTGCGCATTAACAGCCGCGAGCATCCGTGAAATCGCGGAAGCCGGTGGGTTTCGTTCTTCAGAGGTACGAAAGATCCATCGCCGAGCGTCGGCACTTCATCTGTCCTCAACGAAAATGGCCGCCCAGACCCTGTGCATCAGGGTCCGGCCCTCCTTGTTCGGCGCGAGCGGCCAGCAGCGCCGCGATGGCCTCCGCATAGCCGCTATCGGCCAGGATCCGGCCCTCCTTGTCCCGCGCGCCGGGATCAGCGCCGACGGCGAAGCATTTGCGCACCAATTCGTCATCCGCGTCCTCGAAGAAGTCCCAGGTATTCCAGGCATCGCACCCCGGTTCGGCGAGAGCGGGCTGCCCAAGCGATACGACATCGGCGTTCACAGCCCACTTTATCCATTTCATATGCCTTGCCTTCGCAGCTTTCGTTCATCCGCCTGCCACAGAGTGGCATGTTTTGGAAGATGTGGCGAGAACATACACCTTGGCGCGCCCGGTGCGCCGTTCCAGTTTTCCCACGACACGGAGACGGACTTCGTCCCCTACATGTTCGGGTGGCGCCCAGAGCACCACCCTCTTGAGGCCTCGGGCCTTTTTACCGCGACAAACTCCCGCTGCCGTTCTGCTCCGCTCTTTGAAAAGTGTGTAACCGTCCGGTGCGGCGCTCAAAACTGAGCGCAATCCCCGCAATGCGGTCACACCGGATGGTTACAAAGGTGTTGAGTACCCCTGTCAAACCGGTTCTAAAACTTGGTGTAAAGTACGGAGCCTTGACCTGGCTTGGCTTCAACCGGCGTGCTCAACGTAGCACCGGAGGCCAGTATCATTAAAACCATGCAACTCAATCCCAACATTCTAACCATTTTTCGACTCCTTTGCCTCATTCTTTGTTTCATCAAATAAAACGCTTTGCAGTCTTTCAAGGTGCAAGCGCCGCTTCTGCTTCTTCATAGTTGATGTTGGTCTCATCGACGATTGGGGCGAGCACATATGCATAGAAGGTTTCGCCGACCAGTCCGACCGATATGGCATAACCCTGCTTTTCCCGACTACTGAAAAGACCGATCGAGGATAGGTCTCCGAGGAATCTGTCTCTGATTTTCGCAGGGCTTGTTCCTTTTCCATAACAAATGTGTAACTGAGAGACAGGAGGTGGCGTACCATCCAGTTTTCCTCCAAACTGGCTCGTGGAAGGCAGATCCGCTCAAATGTTCTGATGATTGCGGCGCAACTCCCGCGCGATGATCAGTTGCTGGATCTGTGTGGTTCCTTCGTAAAGCCGAAACAACCGTACATCCCGGTAGAAGCGCTCTATACCATAATCGGCAATGTATCCGGAACCGCCAAAAATCTGAACAACACGATCAGCAACGCGTCCGACCATTTCAGACGCATACATTTTGCAACAGGCAGCTTCCAAAGTGATGTTGTCACCCCGGTCAAACTTTGTGGTTCCGTCGGTGACCATGCCTTCAGCTGCGTAACACTCTGTATAGCTGTCGGCGATCATGGCCTGGATCAGTTGGAAATCGGCAATGGGTTTGCCGAATTGCTTGCGTTCGCTGGAGTAGGTGAGGGCCTCGTGGATCAAGCGTTGCGCCGCGCCAATGCAGACCGCAGAGATATGGAGCCGGCCCCGGTCCAGCACTTTCATGGCCGTGATGAAACCCTTGCCAGGCTCGCCGCCAATTATGTTTTCAGCCGGGACGCGGGCATCTTCGAAAATTACATCGCAGATTTGTGCGCCTCGCTGACCCATCTTTTTGTTGGGCTTGCCCATTGAGACACCGGGCGTTTTGACATCAACGATAAAAGAGGAGATGCCGCGTGCACCTTTCACGTCAGGTTCGCTGTGGGCCATAACGGTGAGGACGTCGGCACGCGGGGCGTTGGTAATGAAGCGTTTGGTGCCGCTCAGGATGTAGTCATCGCCGTCGCGCCGGGCGGATGTTTTGACGGAGGCAGCATCTGAGCCGGCTTCCGGCTCGGTCAGGCAGAAGGAGCCGGTGATTTCACCTGAGGCCAGGCGCGGCAGCCAGTCCTGCTTCTGCTGCTCGGTGCCATCCATGAGAATGCCTTGCGAACCAATGCCCACATTTGTACCCACCACCGAGCGAAAGGCCGGAGAGGTCCAGCCCAGTTCCTGTGCTAGTGCAGTTTCCTGGGCCGTGGTCAGGCCGAGCCCGCCATAAGCAGGCGGGATGGAAATCCCGAACAGCCCGAGATCGCGCATGGCTTGTATGATGTGGTCCGGCACCCGGTCCTCTTCGTCGACCTGTGCCTCCAGGGGAGCGAGTTCCTCGCGGACGAAGCGGCGGACTGTGTCGACGAGCTGGTTCATTGTTTCATCGTCGACATTTTGTGTGTGAGACAGGGTTATGTCGTCCATCTGGGTGGGGTATGCTCACTGACTTGATGCTGGATTTTGCGCGAGGTGAGGAGGCAAGTAAAGCAGGCTGTCTGCGGCCTAACGTTTCGCGGCATAGTAGGCGACGCGGCGTTCCAGATAGGCGAGGAGCTCGGAGATCGTGAAGGCCATGGCAAACAAGACGATCAGCACGGCCCAGAAGTGCTTCATCAGGAAATTGTTGGAGTAGAGCTCAAAAAGGGCGCCGAAGCCGACGATCGAAATCAGGAGTTGGCCAATGATGACGCCTTTGACGGCGCGGATGATGCCGATGCGGATGCCGCCCAGGATCTCAGGCAGGGCGGCCCAGAAATAGATTTTCACAAAGGCGTCCATGGGCGATGCGCCGAAGGAACGGGCCATATCAACCAAGGAGCGGTTGATCTGCATGACGCCGGCGCGCGAGTTCAGGATAATGATCCAGATGGCGAACAGAGTGGTGGTGATGATGATCGATTCCATGCCGAAGCCGAACAGGACCATCAGTACCGGCACCAGGGCGGTCAACGGCGCGCTGAGGAAGATATTGACCCAGGGCAACAATAGCTCGTCCAGCAGGCGGTTCTTGCCCATCAGGATGCCTGTGGGCACACCAAGCATCACAGCGAACAAGACGCCCATACAAAATGCATATGCCGTCTCGGACAGGGCCTTGACGAAAGCCGGCGTGCCGATGACAGAGAAGAGTGTTGTGAGTACTTCCGACAGGGGTGGAACGAAGAAGGTTACGTCTAGGCGGCCGACGATTTCCCAGAGCAGACCCCAAAGGATCAGGGAGGACATGGCCGGCAATCTGTAACCATTGATGATCATTTCAATGATTACTCCACATAACTGCGCAAGGAGGCCCAGATGCGGTCGACAATGTCGAGATATTCCGGGTCGCGGCGGATGTTGTCGACACCCTTGTTGCGAAAGCCGCTGGGCTTGATGATTTCGGAAACGCGGCTGGGACGCGGCAGAAGGATGGCAATCTGATCTGAGACGTAAACAGCCTCTTCGATGGAGTGAGTTACAAACAGGAAGGTCTTGTTTTCGTTCTGGACGAGGGAGAGCAGGTCTTCCTGAAACTTGCGGCGGGTTTGTTCATCCACGGCCGAGAAGGGTTCATCCATCAAGAGAACTTGGGCATCCACAGACAGGGCGCGGGCGAGGCCGACGCGCTGGCGCATGCCGCCGGAGAGTTCGTGCGGGTATGCATTTTCAAAGCCGCCGAGCCCCACATCGCTGATGTATTTCTGGGCGATGTCCTCGCGTTTCGATTTCGCCACGCCGCGGAGTTCCAGGCCAAATGCCACGTTGCGCATGACGCTGGCCCAGGGGAGCAGGGCGAAATCTTGGAAGACAAAGGCGCGGGCTGGGCCGGGGCCGGTGACCGCCTGACCATTTACTTCGATCTTGCCGGAGTTCGGTTCGAGCAAACCGGCGATGATTTTGAGAAGGGTGGTTTTTCCGCAGCCGGATGGCCCGAGCAGGGACGTGAGCTGCCCACGCGGAAAATCAAGCGAGAGGTCCCGCAGGGCTTCCACGTCGCCATAGGTTTTGGAAACATTGCGGACGGAAACAGCGTTGTCCACTGCCGTGCCAGTATCTGAGACGATCTTAATCTGAGGCGTAGCCACGGTTGTTTCCTTCAAACAGGTGGTTTTCTAGCTTCTCCAGCAGGTTCAGAAACAGAACAGCGAGAAGGATGATCGAAAAGATCGCAGCATACATGCTGGGATAGTCCGCAATGGACCGGCTGTAGGTGATGATGTCGCCGACGCCCGTGGGGGTGATTTTCAGTTCAGAGAGGATTGCGCCGATGAAGCCGGCAGAAATGCCGAGGCGCAGACCCGAAAAGATGACGGGTGAAGCGGCGGGGATGATGACTTTCAGGATGACATCGCGCTCGGTCCCGAGAAAGGAGCGCGTCATTTCCTTGTAGGCGGTCGGCGTGTTGCGGACTGCGCCGCTGGTGTTCAGCACAATGACCGGCATGGCCATGATGCAGACCACGAAGACCTTCGAAGTGAGGCCAATACCGTAGGCCATGACCAGCAGGGGGATGAGGGCCGCCAGCGGGGCGGACTGCATCACAATGAAAATCGGTGAAAACAACCAATCGAACTTTTCACTGAGCCCGATCCACAGACCCAGTCCGATGCCGAGCACGGCTGAGATAAGCACGCCGACGATGAGAGGTTTCAGGGTTTCCGCGTAGGCCGTGAAGATCGTGCCCTTCACTGTGAGATCAAACAGCGCCACCATGGCTTCGATGAAAGTGGGGAAAGCGTGGCTCACAGGAACGCGGCCCGCGATTTCCCAGGCGCCAAAGACGACAAGTGCGGATAGCAGTTTGAGGAACAGGGAGCGCTTAATCATCGGGTTTGGATTGTCCGGTTGAGAGCGCCACCCGCAAGGGGGGAAACGGGTGGCGCATGCTTCTCGACTATTGAGCGCTATCAAGAGGCTTGAGATACCAGAAGTCTTCGATCTTCAAGGAAGACAAATCACCTGTCAGCTGACCGGCCGCGGAATACCATTCCATATCCGCCTTGGCAGCTTTCCGGCCGCCGCCATTGGCGTCATAGAGCCCGCCCGCTACTGCGTCCTTGTAGAAGACGTCCAGGTTGCCCAGGATTTCCTTTGGCAGCTGGCCAATGGGGCCATTCGGATCAGTTTCCTTGCGGATGATGGTCGGGTCCTTGGCCATGTCGCGATAGACGCTGAGCAGTGCCTTGACGAAGATGCTCACGTCTTTCTCGTTGGCCTTGATCCAATCCAGATTGGCAAACAGCGCTTCGTCGCTGGCATCCACTTCAAACATGGGTAGCACTTTGAACTTGTCGCCCTGGTTTTTGACCAGTTTGTTCTTGTTGGAAAGGTCAACAATGGTTGCGTCAGTCTGACCGGCGATCAGAGCAACGATCCGGTTGGCGGAGCCTGGCACGTAGGAGCGCTTGCCAAACCTGATATTGAGTTTGTCCTCAATCACATTGGCGATGGAATCCGTGCCGCCGCCGCGCGAATGTAGCAAAATTGGCTCGCCATTCAGGTCTTCAAGCTTGCTGTATTTCTTCGAGGTTACGGGGAAGAATTTCAGCTTGGAGAGTTGGAAGATGATGCGGATCGGGGCCTTGGATTTCTGCATGGCCGCGTAGGGGGTGCCGAAGCCGATATCCATCTGGCCGCTGAGGACGGCCTGAATGGCCAATTCTTCGTCGGAGAAGGCTGTCCACTCATAGTTGAGGCCGTTTGCTTTGGCGCGGTCCAGAGCCACGAAGAAAGCAGCCAGTTCATCAGAAGGGGTTTCGGCCAGGGCAATCTTGATCTTGGCGGCTTGGGTGCCGGAAATTGCCAATCCTCCAAACAGCAGCACGGCCGCTATCAGCGTCGTAATTCTTTGTAAGATCTGTTTCATTTTTTCTCCTCCCAGAGAACAGTTGGGCTTGGGTTGGAGGCGCTTTTCCGCGTCCTCCGGATTATCTAAGTCTCCTCGTACAGTCTTGCAGAGACCGAACCGAGATGGCGGCGCATGGCTTCTTGTGCGGCATTGGCGTCGCGTTTCTTGATGGCGTCTGTAATTTTGTCATGTTCGGCAAAGCTGGTGTGCTCGCGCGGCGGGCGCTCTGTCTTCCGCTCAACATTCCCCCAGGCCACTGCGCGACGTACCTGGTTCAGCTGGTCGAACAGGGCGAGCAGTAGGATGTTGTCGGCGGCCTCTGCGATAGAGCGGTGAAACAGGTCATCGTGGGTTTCGTAATCGGTCCAGTTGGGCGCGGCGGCGGCTTTGTCTTTTGCAAGCTTAATGCGGGTGATCGCCTCGCCGGAAGCGTTGATGGCCGCCTCTCGGGCAATGGCCGGCTCTATGCACATACGCGCCTGCATCATGCGCACAGGTGTGAGCTGACGGATGAACTCTGCAAGACTCCCCGCTGCGCCCGGTGCGCCATGACTGGCAACGAACGTGCCTTTGCCCACATGGCGCCAGATTGCGCCTTCGCGCTCAAGGGCCTCCAACGCGCGGCGGAGCATGGTGCGGCTCATGCCCAGTTGTTCGATGAGTTTGCGTTCCGGCGGCAGGCGGTCGCCCGGGGCGTAGTTGCCCGCTGAGATCAGTTCAGTAATCTGGGCGATTGCCTCTTCGCGCTCTGAAGTGTCGGGCCGCGTTAGCATTGTCGTGACTCACAATTGGTTGAGCAATGTGATGATTGGTTCAAGATTATCGCTATAAATCAGAGAATTCAATCAAATTTGTGCCTTGTTGATAAAATTGGTTGGAATTGATCTGAAATTGGTTTGCCGTTAGAACAATGGAAAATCTGACAATGCCCCGGAGGCTCCCATGACTGAATTCGTGATCAAACAACCAGAAACCGCCTCATTGCCCGTGGAGGGTACCGGTGCCGTATTCCCGGTTCGCCGGATCTACTGCATTGGCCGAAACTATGCGGCGCATACAGTGGAAATGGGCGGGGACCCTGACCGTGAGGAGCCGTTCTTTTTCCAGAAGAATGCCGACAACCTGGATACGTCCGGTGAGTTTCCCTATCCGCCGCATTCGTCCGACGTGCACCACGAAGTGGAGATGGCGGTGGCCCTTTACTCTGGCGGCAAAAACATCCCGCTCAGCGGAGCACTGGATCATGTTTACGGCTATGGTGTCTCTATCGACATGACCCGCCGCGACCTGCAGGGCATTGCCAAAAAGACGGGCCGGCCATGGGAAATCGGCAAAGCCTTTGAGCGTTCAGCTCCGGCCGGGACCCTGAGGCCCGCTTCCGAGATTGGTCATCCTGAAAACGGCCGCATTGAGCTTAAGGTCAATGGCGAGGTGAAGCAGGAAGGCGATCTCAACCATATGATCTGGAAGGTGCCGGAAATGATCTCGCACCTGTCTGAGTATTACGACCTCGCCGCTGGTGACGTCATCCTGTCCGGAACGCCTGCCGGTGTTGGCCCGGTGGCAAAGGGCGACGAGATGGAAGCGGCGATCGAAGGCTTGGGATCGATTACCGTTCGCGTGGTTTGAGGCGGCTGCGAAGGCCTCTCTAATTCGGCCAAAGCGCTGTTTGAGGATGGAACTACGACCAGGCGAACCAGAACGCCTGATGACTGCCGATATCTGAACCGTCTGTATCAACGGCCTTGATGCCTCCTGCGTCAAGCTGAAGACGAACATTCTCAAAGGCAATCTCATCATCCTTTTTCAGGCTGACAAATGCCTTGGTTCTCTGAAACGCCACCGGCTTGCCCGAGGCTGTGATGACGCCGATGATGTCTTCGTGAACTGGCAGGCGCGGGTCCACATCACCAACCGGGAAGATGGGGCCCTTGGCATCGCGGCCATTGCGGAAATCAAAATTTCGGCCAAGGGCGTAGCGTTCAAGCAGCACTGTTGTCTCAGGATGCGCCTTCTTCCAGGTTCCCCAGTCCGTGGTTACGACACTGGCTTGTTTCAGTTGGATCTTCTTCTCGGCGAGTGGCCCTGTTACCGCGTGTCCCAGGAACGTATCGAACACGGAATGTGTCGTGATGTCATACATCACCTTGTTGGAGTGGATGAGGAATCCTGATGTGCGCAGCACGGGCCGTTCGATGCCCTCAGGCAGCTGATCTGTGAAATAGGCCTGGGCTGCGCCACACAAGGTGCAATAGGGGATGCCAAGATGCCTGCCGCCCAGGGTGTCGTTCACCATCTCGCGCACTTCCATGATCTGCCGCGGATAGGCCCGGTACTCTCCGTTCACTTCAATGTCGAAAACAATCTCCTCGTCCTTGAGCCATGTGGCGTCTTTCGCACTGCTGACTTCTGGGTTGTCCGCGGCGGGAATACAGTTGCAGCCCTCATTTGTCGTGTCGTACTTGCGGTCGTCGATCAGCACGCCGCCCCAGGAAACGTGTCTCCAGTCGATTGTGCCTTCAACGAAAATCTTCTCCCAGCCGGGCACGATGCTGGTAAAAATGGTGCGCTTTGCCCGCAGATAATCAGGAGGTGCTGGAATGTCCCAGGCAATGAGATGATCCGTGACGACCCCCCAATGATTTTTTGTGGGTGAACTTTTACCCAACAGCCTGAAGGCTGCTTTGGACAGGTCCGTGTGGAATCCGGGTTGGATAACGAAGCGCATCAAGTCGGCAATGATCCAGGCGAGGCGGGGGTCTTTCGAGGCTGCGATTGTCTTGAGAGCCGCCATCTGCTCGGCCTGCCAGGTCGATTGCTTCATGCTGTCGATAAAGGCAACCTGCACAGCGGATTGCAGGTCCTTTGACAATGGGCCATCCGGGATTGCGGGCGGCTTGCCAAATTGTTTGACGACATAATCCGGCAGAGGGGCTGTTTCCTCGGCCTGCAGGGCATTGGACCAGCACAGCGATAGCGCGACCAGCGTGGCGAACATTAAGATGCGGGATTGAGTGCTGAGAGCCGGTGCCATAGAAGAGGCCTTTCACGTTCCTAATTCATCTCCGTCGCGCAAGCGGCCTATGCGTTCGCATGCGCTATCCGCCGCGTACGGAGCGTTAAGAGACAATGCAGCGCAAAACTTCCGGCCTGCCAGTCACAATGCATCAGCATTCAGTGAACGCTGAATGGGTGCAGGCGCCTGTGTTCCGTTACCCGCCCAGGAACAGGCGTCCCACATCAGGGTCTTTCAGCAGATCATCGCCTGGACCGGCTTTCGCCAGCTCGCCAGAAACGAGGACGTAGCCGATATCGGCAAACTCCAGTCCTTTCTTGGCGTTCTGTTCCACCATGATGATGGTCTTGCCTTCGCCGTGCTGCAGATCGTGCAGAATCTCGAAGACCATGTCGATGAAGCGGGGCTCCAGGCCAATGGACGGCTCGTCCACCAGCAGGATTTCCGGATCCATCACCAGGGCACGGGAGATTTCCAGCAAACGACGCTCGCCGCCTGAAAGCACCTTGGCCTGGTGTTTGCGCCGGGCTGCCAGGCGCGGGTATTTGTCAAAAACCTTCTCAGCGGCGATTTTCGCCTCGGCCGGTTTGTCCATCAGGAAGCCGCCCATCCAGAGGTTTTCCTCAACGGTCATAGCCGGGAAGACAGATTTGTCCTGCAGGATGTAGGCGATGCCTGCTTCGGCCAGCTTCTGATTCGAAGAGAGCTTTGTAACGTCCTTCTTGTTGGGTCCGTCGCCGACCTTGATGGAACCGGAGAAGATATTGTTAAAGCCGAAGATGGCGTGCAGGATCGTCGACTTGCCGGCCCCGTTCGGGCCAATCAGGCACAAGGATTGCTTGCGGGCCACGTGCAGGTTCAGATTATGGAGAATCTGCATGCGCCCGTAGCCGGCATCCAGATTTTCGATGGACAGGTAAGGATCATTGCCGGAGAGATCTTCCAGCATGGAAGCCGGAATTTCCTCGGCCATGGCCTTGGCTTGTTTGGTGACCTCCTCAACGGAAATGACCGTATCAACACCGCCGTTGCCATATCCGCTGGCGGATTTGTCCTTGGCGCTTGCGCCTTTTTTCGCTTCAGCCATCAGTGCGCTCCCAGGTAGGCGTCGATGACGCGCTGATCATTCTGGATTTCATCCGGGGTGCCTTCTGCCAGCAGTTCTCCGTGGGCGAGGCAGTACATCCGGTCCGACATGTTCATGATCACCCGCATATTGTGCTCGATGATGAAGAGTGTGATGTCGAATTCCGTGTTGGCCCGGCGCAAACGGTCGATCAGACCGTTGATCAGGGTCGGGTTGATCCCGGCTGTCGGCTCGTCCAGCATAAGGACGGTAGGCTCATTCATCAGAGCCATGGCAAACTCCAGCAACTTCTGCTGGCCGAAGGAGAGCGAGCCGGAACGCAGGAAGCGTTTTTCGTACAGGCCAACAAACTCCAATAAGTGGGCCGCTTTCTCATAGTCCGCCTTGGAGTTGCGGCTGAACATGTCGCCGAACGACATCTTGCGGTGTGGCAGGGAGATCAGCATGTTCTGCACGCAGTCCATGGCCCCGTAAATGCGGGTTTGCTGGAACGTACGGAGCAGGCCGAGGCGGGCAATGTCCTGAACCTGGAGCTTGGAGATCTCCTGGCCCTGAAACTTGATCGACCCTCCATCGATGGGATGATAGCCCACGATGGAGTTGAACAGGGTGGTCTTGCCGGAGCCGTTCGGGCCAATCAGGCCAGTGATGCCACCTTCCTCCACTGTTATCGAGATATCCTTGTTGGCGACCACGCCGCCATAGGATTTCGAGACACCGGAAACTTCGATGATCTTACTCATTTCGCTGCCTCCGCCTCGGCGGTTTTTTGTTCGACCTTCATGCCGAACAGTTCGGGCCGCTTATGCATCAACCAACCCATTACGCCGTCCTGGAAATAGACCACCGTGACAACGATAACGGCGCCAAGGGCCACCCATTGCCACCCCAGGAAGTAATTCCAGGTTACCTCTTTGAAGAGGTGGAACATGACAGCTCCGATAACCGGACCCCAGAGGGTGCCCTTGCCACCGAGCAGGACACAAACCACCATGAAGATCCCCAGGTTGATTGTCTGGTAGGCGGTCTCCAGTGGCTCGAAGTGAATGAGCTGGAAGGCGGAGATAGCGCCAGCGATGCCGACAAAGAAGGCCGCCATGGCCCAGGCGATGAGCTTGTAGCGAAGGGTGTGGATGCCCATGCCTTCGGCTTTTTCCTCATCATCACGAATGGCATTCATGGCCGCGCCGAAGCGGGTTGAATAGAGCCAGCGGCAAAACATGAAAACTGCGACACCGCACGCGGCGAAGAGATAATAGATGAGGGTCTTGAAGTCGTCGAAATTGTCATAGGGGTAGTTGGGCATCGAAATGCCCTGGCCACCGCCGACCCAGTCCCAGTTGCTGACCATTTCGCCCGCGGCAATGGCAACGCCGAGCGTACCGATGGCGAAATAGGGCCCTCTGAGGCCGAATGTCAGGTAACCAACGACAATGGCACAGGCCGCACAGAACAGCCCGGCACCAATGGAACCCAGGAGCATTCCGGTAAAGTATTGGGTGTCTGTGAATTTGGTGATGCCGCCTCCAGCAGCTGATGTGTATTCGCCCACATCGTAGGCCAGCGCGATGGTAATCACAGCTGCGACATACATCCCCGTTCCGTAGAAGAAGATGTTGCCGAGGGAGTTGTACCCCAGCTGTCCGCCAGTCATGTCCCAGGTGAGCGCCACGATAATCATCAGCCACATGGTCGCGAGCTGAGTGCGGTAATCCGGCAGGATGAATGGCGCGAGGATCGTGAAGGCGATCAGAACGCCGTAGAGCAGAGTCTTGTTCATGGTCATAAGTACCCCTGCCTCCTATTGCAGGACCTGGCGCTGGCGGCGCTGTTGCGCCAGCCGGACCAGAAGCACAAGCAGCAGCAGCAGCACCGCGATGGCCTGCTGGTAACCGATGCCGAAGATGTGCGAACCGTATTGCTCCAGGGCACCGATGCCGAGGCCAGCGGCAATCACACCGGGCAGATTGCCCAGGCCAGCGGCCGTCACTATGACGAAGGAGCGGATGGAATATGTGATGCCGTAGAACGGTTGGATCAGCCATACCATTACGATGATGGCTCCGGCGGCTCCACAAATTGCCGAATTGAGCGAGAACGTAAATGCATAGACCTTTTCAGTGTCGATGCCCATGACGCGGGCGGCGCGTGCATCCTGAGCTGTGGCCCGAATGGCTTGGCCCATGCGGCTGAACTTCATGAAAGTAACAACACCGGCCGCCAGAAACGCTGCCATGATAACGCCGATCAGCTTGGCAATCGGTACATCGACAAAGCCGTCGAAGAAATAAAGCGTGTCGTAGGGCAGTTTGATCGACTGGGTATCGGAACCGAACAGCAGGTTCAGAATCTGGGCAATCATGATGGCAATGCCGAACGTCGCAAGCAATGAGGTGAAGAGGTCTCGTCCAATGACGCGGCTGATCACCAGCTTGTAGAGGATCCAGCCCACACCCCACATGAAGATGAAAGCAATGGGAACGCCCAGGAGCGGCGACAGTCCCTGCTGCGCCAGCCACCAGGCGATATAACCGCCGGCAATCACGAGGTCGCCCTGCGCCAGGTTCTTGACGTTCATCACGCCCCAGACCAGGGCAAGGCCGTAAGCGGCAACGGCAAACAATGCGCCGATCATCAGGCCGTCGACCAGGATTTTGACGTTGGCGACGGGATATTCAAACAGCAGGGAGATGTTCCCTATGATCTGATCCATTTTTGAGGGCCCACCCTGTTGCTTATCTGGACCACACTCTGAGAAGCGGCCACTTATGCCTGCTTGCCGTAGAATGGAAGTGCCATAAAGCCTTTCCACATGCTTCGGGATACCCTCTTCGAGAGCCCCCAGCACGAGGTTTTAGCATCCAGTTGGTAAGAAGCCGGGCTCCACTCTCAGTGGCGCCCGGCTCTCTAAGACTGTAAGCGGTATAGCCTTATTGCGCCTTGCGCGGCCAGTTCAGCTTGTGAGACGCGAATTCGGACGGAGCAACCACGTTGTACTTTCCGTCTTGAATCTGACGCAGCACCATCGGTTTCGCGATGTTATTGCCGTTCTCAGAGAACTTGATGTTGCCGTAGAAGGTTTTCATGTCCGTTGCAGCGATGGCGTCACGGACTTTCTCCTTGTCCAGCGAACCTGCACGTTCGAAGGCGTCCTTGAAGACATATACAGCAGCAGAAGCCTGCGCAGTCTGATAAGGGACCAACCGGTCTTTGTATTCAGGATATGCGCCCTTGAACTCTTTCTCATAGTTCGCGGCTGTACCGAAGATCGGGTCTTCATAGGTCAGCGTCTCAGCCCACTGGGTGGAGCAGAGAATGTCGTTGGCAACAGCGCCAAACTTGCCGGTTACGTCGGCAGCTTCGCAGTGCGTGACAGCCGTCATTGGCACGTTGACCTTCATTTCACCAATCTGACGGACAGCGGTTGCTGCACCCTTGGAGTGACCGGAAACGATCAATACGTCAGGCTTCACCAACTTCACTTTGGTCAGGATGGCGGTCATGTCGGAAAGGTCGCGGGGCAACTTCTCGTCAACGACGATTTTCATGCCATACTTCTTGGCATCGTCCAGAACACCGGCGCGGATATCGAGAGAGAACGGATCGTTCTCGACGGCCACGGCCACTGTCACGTCGGATGCCTTGCCACCGTTTTTCTCGGCAACTTCAGCGGCCAGCGCAATGGCGGAGGCCAGATACTGCTCAGACGTCGACAACACTGCAAAGAGGTACTTGTAACCCTTGTTAAAGAGCGAGCGCGAGGCGCCTTCAGCTTCAACCATCGGGATCTTGTACTTCTCGGTCACCGGCGCAATCGCCTTTGTCAGACCAGAGCTGTATGGGCCAAGCATATATTGGACTTTGTCCTGGTTGATGAGACGCTCGGCAAGCGTTGCGCCACGGTCGCCCTTGGACTCGTCATCGTAGTAGGTGACGCGGAAGTTGTAACACTTGTCGCCAACCTTGATGCCGCCATTTTCCTTGATTTTTGTGATGGCAAATTCATAGCCGTTCTTGGCATGGATGCCGTTGGTGGCGTATTTGCCGGTCAGCGAAATGGCAGATCCCAGATGAATCTCGCCGCAATCCATGGCGGACGCGGAGGCCGAAAGGCCTGCAATCGCAACAGTTGCGACAGCTACTTTGGTGAGTGATTTTAGGAACATATGGTCTTACCTCCCTGGTTGACGATTTCAATTATTGCTCAGTTGGGATCTCTAGCCTCATTCTGATCCCATGACACCTCACATAACGCCCTTTATTTCAGGCGCAGGCTACAATAGCAAACGCGATAGCCAATTCAGGGAGTGTTTTAGTGCCAAGAGCGCGCGCAGGCAAGTTTTTCCTGTTGATGAATAGGCCGCATTATGGTCCGCGCCCTAAGCCGGGATCAGTCCGGCCTGTGCATGTGGAAAAGCAACTTCGACGCAACGGAATACATTGCAAGAGAGCTTTTGATGGTATGCTTCAGGGAGAACTTCGCTGCTTCGAACCGTTCACCGATATGCCCTTTTGCTGTAACCGCGAACGTTCCGCAGTACAGGCGGGCTTTCTGATCACTCGATTCAAGCTTGTAGCGCTCGTCACCGATCATGAAATCGAACTGCTGATGCCTTTCAGCGATACACCATTCGAAAATTCTGCACAACGCAAGCAGACCTGGCGAGCATTGTGAAAGCTGCCCTCGTTCGTAGGACGCCATGTAATATGTCAGGCGGCCCTGCCAAAAGATGGAGAATGCCAGGGTGACGGTGGTGCCGCCGCATGTGAGCCTGTGCATGATGAGATCGTCGTTCAGGAGTTTATCTTGACAGACTGTATTGAGGAATAAGATGGTATCCTCATCGCCAAAAATATTGCTCTTGCCGGCTTGTTCGAGATCGGCCCGCTTCACATCAAGCAGTCCGTCTCCTCGCGGGCTATGGCAATGGCGGTGTCCAGGTAGATCTTACGCATTTTGCAGGCAATTGGGCCAGGCTTTCCGTCGCCGATCTGCTGTCCGTCGATGTCCACGATCGGGATCACGAATGTTGAAGCTGATGACAAGAACGCTTCGTCGGCGCCCTTTGCTTCTTCCACTGTAAACAAGCGCTCAACGACTCGGATCTGATACTTCTCGGCCAGTTTGAGCAACACCTTCCGGCGAATGCCCGGCAGAATGTCATTGGTCAGGGGGCGTGTGATAATCACGCCGTCCTTGACGATATAGGCTGAGGACGAAGTGCCTTCCGTGACGTGGCCGTCTTCAACCATCCAGCCTTCTGATGCGCCTTGTTCAACGGCGGCCTGCTTGGCGATGCACTGGGCCAGCAATGCGATGGATTTGATGTCCCGGCGCTTCCAGCGGATGTCATCCACGGTGACCACTTTCACGCCGCTTTCGGCGCTGGGATTGTCCAACAACTTCTTGACCTGAGTGAACGCCATCAAGGTTGTGGGTATGTCCTTCGGATAGTGGAAATCGCGATCCGCGACGCCGCGGGTAATCTGCATGTAGATGATGCCTTCGATGAGGTCGTTCTTTGCGGCCAAGGTGTCCAACATCTCGCAAAGTTCGACTTCGGTGCATGGCCAGGCGATCTCCAGTTCACGAAGTGACCGGCCGAAGCGCTCGAGGAACGGGGCCTTGTCCAGGATCATACTATCGATCACCGGGACCACTTCGTAGATGCCATCGCCGAAGAGATAGCCCCGGTCAAAAATAGAGACCTTGGCATCGCCTTCGGGGAGATAGTCTCCGTTCAGATATACGGTCCGGCTCATTGTTACCTCTTTTCGTCCTCGCTTAAAATTTTCTCCACAAAACCAGAAAATGCCGGAAAGGTCTATTCCAGGAAGCCGGAATTAACGGGAATCGTTGGGACCAGATTGGAATTGGTCAGACAATCTGGCAGCCGTTTTGGTCCACGCCATCATAGAGCCATTTCACGTCCTGATAGGCCTGTTCCGTTGAGCGTCCGGCCAGCATCATGGTCCTCAATTCTGCCGTGACCCCTTGAGCATGGTAGATATCGCCATAGAAGCGGGCGGTCAGCTGCACCCGGCCGGTCCGCAAATATCTGCTGAGCTGATAGGCTTGAAATGCCCGGACGAGATCATCACCAAACTGATCAACCTTATGGGCTAAGCAAACAGCATCCTCTGTCGCCATACAGGCGCCCTGGGCGAGATATTGCAGCATGGGATGTGCTGCATCCCCGAGCAGAGTCACGCACCCCTTGCTCCAGTTTTTCACGGGTTCACGATCACACAAGACCCACATCCGCCAGGATTCGATTTTGTCGAGCAGACCGTGAACCGTGGGATGCTGGTTCTGGAATTTCAGTTGCAGTTCTTCCGAGTCTCCAAAGACATCCCAGCCCTCCTCGTAACGGTCTGAATGAAAGACAGAAACCAGATTGAAGATGTCCCCGCGATGTAGCGGATAGTGAACCAGATGCGTCTTCGGGCCGGCCCACAGCACCACTGAGTTGTTCAAAGGATTTTCAGGCACCTCGGAAATCGGCAGTACGGCCCGGTAGGCAATATGGCCGGAAACGACAGGAGGACCGTCATCGCGCATCTGATCCCGGATTGTAGACCAGAGCCCGTCTGCTCCCACGAGCCCGCAGCCTTCCAAACTCTCCGTGCCTTCAAGTTGCAACTCAACGTGGGCTCCGTGATCGGCATATCCGGTGATCTTCTTCCCCAACGAGACAACGACCAGCGGCTCCTTTGCACACGCGTCGACCAGAACTTGGTGCAGATCTGGCCTGTGGATCACCGCGTAGGGATATTCAAAGGGTTGTTTGAAGACGTCTGTATTGAGCGGGATTTTGGTCACTTCGGTCCCGCTCAGCGCGTCCATCATGACGAGAGTTTCGGGGAAGAAGGCCACATCGCTGATCGCGTCTGTAATCCCGAGCGTATCAAACATCCGGAAAACGTTGGGGCCAAGCTGAATACCTGCACCGACCTCGCCAAGCTCGCTGGATTGCTCGACAATGTGCACGGATCGGCCTTGTCGCGCTAAAGCCAGAGCCGCTGCAAAGCCGCCAATGCCGCCGCCTGCAATCAGGATGGGCAGGTCTTTAGTCGATGTTGTCATTATTCGGATGAACCGTAGGTGTGAAACTTGTAAAAGGTGAATTTGTGAAATCCGAGCCTAACCGGAGATAAGCCTTTGAGCAAAGTTCTTCTCATTACCGGCGCCAGCCGCGGCATCGGCGCGGCAACGGCCAAACTGGCCGCCGAACAGGGCTATGATGTGTGCGTCAACTACATCCGCAGCGAAGCTGCGGCCAATGACGTGGCCGACTATGTGCGCAGTCAGGGGCAACGGGCCATTGCCGTCCAGGCTAATGCGTCCAACGAGGCTGATGTCTTGCGCCTGTTCAAGACGGTTGACGAGGAGCTCGGCACGCTCGACGCCTTCTTCAACAATGCCGGCGTGATCGATCTCACCACCCGCGTGGGCGGCATGACGGATGCCAGCATTGAGCGCATGATGCGGGTTAATGTGGTTGAGCCGTTTCTGTGTGCCCGCGAGGCTGTTCTGCGGATGTCCACCAAACACGGGGGAAAGGGCGGCAACATTGTGAACATGTCGTCTGCGGCAGCCAGGATGGGCGGAGCCAACGTGTTTGTGCATTATGCTGCCTCCAAAGGAGCGATCGATACGTTCACCAAGGGATTGGCCGAAGAGGTCGGAGGCGAAGGCATCCGGGTCAATGCGGTGCGTCCCGGCATCATTGATACTGATATTCATGGCGATTCCGGCGATAATGATCGTGTGGGTAAACTCGGCCCGACCGTGCCCATGAAGCGCGCGGGTTCGGCTGCGGAGGTTGCCGAGGCGGTGATGTGGCTCTTGTCGGACAGTGCCTCCTACGTGACAGGCACATATGTTGATGTTTCTGGCGGGCGCTGATTGGGAGACTACGAAATGGACATGACAGGCGAATACAAGATCCCGGCCTCCCGCAAGAAGGTCTGGGCCGCACTGAACGACAAAGCAATTCTCAAGGCGTGCATCCCCGGGTGTGATGAATTCGAAAAGGTGTCAGACACCGAGTTCAAGGCGAAGGTGACCAGCAAGATCGGTCCGGTGAAAGCCAAGTTCAAAGGCGCGGTCACATTGAAGGATATCAAGGTGCCTGAAAGCTACCGCATTGAAGGGCAGGGCGAAGGCGGCATTGCGGGCTTTGCCAAGGGCGGTGCGAATGTGAAGCTTGCGGAAGATGGAGATGCAACCATCCTGACCTACGAGGCCAATGCTCAAGTCGGCGGCAAGATCGCCCAGCTCGGCAGCCGACTGGTCAACTCTTCTGCCAAGAAAACAACTGATCAATTCTTCAAGGCTTTCACCAAGAAAGTGGGAGGCAAGTAGTGCCAATGGCCGATGACACCGACTTGGCATCGCGCGACTGGTCTTCTCATCCGCCCTACCGGCACGCGCCGTACAAGTCGACCGCTTTGCGCAGCCCACAACAGCCACTGCTCCCGCTACCGACAACTCTTTCTGAATTGTGTGCACCGGCCTTCGGGCAGACTGTCATTGGTGCCATGGATCATGACCTCACCATGAACGGGCGCAAGGATGGGGAACCTGTGGGTGAATACATCATCGTGACAGGTCGGGTCCTTGATGAAGCTGGCCGGCCAGTACGTAACTCATTGGTGGAAATCTGGCAGGCCAACTCGTGCGGCCGCTATATCCACGTGAATGATCAGCACCCCGCACCCATAGATCCGAATTTCCTGGGCGGCGGCCGCTGCATTACCGATGAGGAAGGCAACTACCGTTTCGTCACAGTGAAGCCGGGGGCTTATCCCTGGGGCAATCATCACAATGCCTGGCGGCCGGCGCATATTCATTTTTCGGTTTTCGGGACCAGTTTTGTGCAGCGGCTTGTCACGCAGATGTACTTTCCTGGTGATCCCTTGTTTGAGTTTGATCCGATCTTCAACGGTGTGCCTGAGGGTGCGCGGGACAGGCTGATTGCGGATTTTTCTCTCGACATCACCGAGCCGGAATGGGCGCTCGGGTATGAGTTTGACATTGTGCTACGTGGTGCCAATGCCACGCCGATGGAGAGCTGAGCCATGTCCGGTCAAACCCCATCCCAGACAATTGGCCCGTTTTTCGCCTATTGCCTGACGCCGGAAGATTACGGTCATAATAGTGTCGCCGGCCCGGACCTGACGGCTGGTGTTGCAGGCGGCGACCACATCGAGATCGCCGGCAAAGTGCTGGACGGGGAAGGCAACGGCGTTTCCGATGCGGTGGTTGAGATTTGGCAGGCGGATAGCGAGGGACGGTATGACAGCGATACTTTCCGCGGCTTTGGCCGCTCGGCCTCCGGTCCGGATGGTTCATTCACTTTCAAGACCATCAAGCCGGGACAGGTTGCCGGCCGCGGAAACAGTTTGCAGGCTCCGCACATAACCGTCGCCGTGTTTGCCCGCGGCATGCTAAACCACGCCTTCACGCGCATCTATTTTTCCGATGAGACTGAGGCAAACGAGCTGGACGCCGTGCTGCAAACTGTTCCGGCGGAACGGAGATCAACTTTGCTCGCCGAGCCGGACGGAACCCATTTCCGCTTTGACATCCGGCTTCAGGGTGAGGCGGAGACCGTGTTTTTTGACGCCTAAGCAAGATCTGCTTGCAGCAGGTGGCTTTCACAGAGCCGGCAATCTGAGCTGCCAAATCTGCTGATGGGGAATGTGAATCCCGAGTTCGTTGCGAGCTTGCGCACGAGATCGCATTCCTGGCCTTTGTCGACTGCAATGGCAGCCAGATTGTTTGCACCGACAGTCAATCGGTCAATGTGCCAATGTACAGGTTTGTCCTGCCTGAAATGACGCTGCAGCCGTGAACGGATGCCGCCCGGACCCCGCGCGCTTCCCAGATATACATACCAACCATGTGCCAAAGTGGAGTGGGGCAGGCTGGTTATGCGTACTTCTGTCTGCGATTTGCGGTGGATCAGCAGAACATAGGCGCCTGCCATACCAGGTAATTGACCAATATCATCCGGGCCGACCTCTGGGCCCTCTATTCCGGCTTCCAGAATAGCCTTCAGCAAGCGTTCGCGCCGCACTACATGCGGTCCCTTGGCAGCAAAATATTGAACTTGTCGCGAATGGTGGCGTCGATTGCCTGATCCACATAACCGGGAAAAGGTACTGCCAGAATTTCGGCAACACGGGTATGTGCCCGGTCGCTCATGTCTTCGTTGCCGATTTCCTCCCAGGCATCCAGGCCCTCCCGGCCCGCGAGATCCGGGTAGAGATAGTCCCGCTGCATGGAGGCGATGGTCTGGTCATGTCCGAGGAAATGGCCGGCGCCAAAAACAACATCCTCAATGGCATAGAGCCCGATGGTTTCATCGTTCACTTCGATGCCCCGGATAACCCGGTGCACCATCCCCAACATCTCATTGTCGATGACCATGCCCTCAAACGAAGCCCCGAGCAGGCTGCCGAACATACCGGCGGATTCATAAATCATGTTGCCGCCGGCCAAGCCGGTTGCCAGTGACGAAATTGCCTTCTCATAGCCGGATTGCGCGTCCGGTCTCTTTGCGTCTGCCATTGACGCCGACACTCCACTCGGCAAGCCATAAAAGCCTGACATCTGCGCAGCGGCTGCGTTAAGTACGGAGATTTCTCCGCCGGAACCGGCGAATGCACCTGTGCGAAGATCAATCACGAAGGGCCAGTTGGAAAAGATCGTCGGATGACTAGGCTTGAAGATGTTGACCATGATCAGACCTGCGAGTGTTTCGGCCAGTGACTGCACCAGCATGGCTGCGAGTGGCGCAGGCCCTGTAGCGCCGGATTGCGCGGCGATGATTTCGTTGATGGGCATCCCCAGCTCGATTGCCGCTAGCGCCACGCTCACAGCATCCTCACCGTAGCGTAATGGCGAGACAATCGGAGAAATATGAGCCTTACAGAACGGCCGTTCCCGGAATTTGCCTTCTCCGCCCAGCATCATGTCGAACATCTCGACCACGGGGTAAACATATTCGCCGGTGAAGAAGCTGGTGCCGATTGGCTTGGTCGTGGCGGATGCGATAGCATAGGCCGTGTTCACGTCGAGATCGAGGATGTCTTCCACATCCGTTGCCACAACGTTGCGGGTGAACCAGGAGATGTTCTCAAGATTGTCCGCAAGCCGGGCGAAATCATAAAGGTCCGCGAGTGTGGAGGGGCGGTAGGAGTTTGCCTCGTAGTCCAGCGTCCGCACGGCCGCGCCGCCCGTGCCATAATAGACCCGTTTGCCGGTTATCTCGATATCGTGTTTTGGATCGCGGCCGTGAAATGTGATGTCACGAGCGGCCCCCGCGAGGATATCTTCAACGAATGCATGGCTGTAGAGCAACCGGCCCCGGTCATCATAGGTGCAGCCAAGTTCGGTGGCCTTGTCGATCACGACCCGGGGCACCTCGCCAATGCCGATATTGGCGAGCACGTCCAGTGCGGCGCGGTGGATTTTTTGAACTTCCTCATCGCTCAACGGTTTGTATTGGCCGCCCGAGAAACCGGGTTTGACCGGTTTGATATCCTCCGGCAGTGCGGATGCCCGTGCCTCATGCCGTCCAGCTCTGCCACCGGCGCGCCGGGATTTTCTGGCTGGTTCGCTCATCTTTGGTTCAATCCTAAAAGTTAAATCGTACGTCCGCCGTCAACGGCGAGCGCTGTGCCCGTGATAGCTCCGGCTTCCTTGTCTGATACCAGATAAACCGCCGCCTGCCCTACGTCTTCCGGCGAAATCAGTTTTCCTATCGGCAAAGCGGAGCGGAAGGTTTCCTTCATTTCAGCGGTTTCAGTTCCACCCATGAACTCTGCCAGCATAGGTGTGTCGCCGGCTGCCGGGCAAAGGGCGTTGACCCTGATGCCAAGGGGCGCCAGTTCCATGGCCAGCCCTTTTGCATAGGCAACTGCCGCGCCTTTTGCCGCCCCATAAGCGACCAGATTTGGCCGGGGCATGAGCGCGATCCCTGAAGCTGTGATCACGATATTGCCATGCCCCTGTTGCTTGAAATGGGCGACAGCGTGTTTGCAGCAGAAATGCGTGCCCCTCACGTTCACATCGAACTGACGGTCGAACTCGTCGTCGGGTGTCTCATCCAATGGCGTTGGTCGCTGGCCGAGCCCCGCATTCGCGGCCATGATATCCAGACCGCCAAACGCGCCGGCCGCCACGTCGATCATATCCTTTACGGCAGCCCCATCCGTCACATCGACCGCGTGGGCGCGTGCATTGCCACCGAGCTGTTCTGCGGCTTCACCCGCCTTGGCGCCATCAAGATCAGCTATCAGGACTTTGGCGCCCTCGTTGACAAAACACGTTGAGATGCCAAGTCCGAAGCCGGACGCGCCGCCGGTCACGATGGCCACTTTGCCCTCAAGTCTCATTATGGTGTCCTCGCCAGATAGTGGAAATTGCCCTCTCGCCGCGCTGCGTATGCGTGGTAAAAGGCCTTTCAATTTGACAGTGCAGGTGAACAGGAAAAATGGTTGCTCTGAACCCCAATGCGACGATCCTTGAAGAAGAAGGCGCGTTTGCCGTCTCCGACCGGGCGGCCGCTCTGGTCCGTGAGGGAATGTCGATTGTAAACCTCGGCATTGGACAGCCGGACTTTCAGCCGCCTGCCCATGTGTTGGAAGCTGCCGAAAAGGCGGCGCGCGAAGGACCGCATGGTTATACGTCGCCCGTAGGGATGCCGGAATTGCGCGAGGCCGTTGCCTCTCACGTGCAAGGGCGCATTGGGGTTGAAACCGATCCCCATCAGGTCATCATTGTGCCGGGTGGTAAGGTGACGATCTTTTTTGCTTGCGCCATGTTTGGCGGGCCGGGTACGGAGATCCTCTACCCGGACCCCGGCTTTCCGCCATACCGGGAAGCGGTTCGCTTCACGGGCGCCAAGGCTGTCGGCTATCCAATCCGCGAGGAGCACGACTTTGCCTTTGATGCGGAGGAAGTCTTGTCTCTTATCACCCCACAAACCCGGCTGATCATCATCAACTCCCCGGCCAACCCTACTGGCGGTGTTGTGCCCAAGGCTGAGCTGGACAAGTTGGCGGAAGGGCTGCTTGCTCATCCTGACGTGGCCATCCTGTCGGATGAAATCTATTCCCATCAGATCCATGACGGTGGGCCTGCCAGCCTGTTGCAAGTGCCCGAATTGCGGGATCGTGTGGTGCTGCTCGATGGCTGGTCGAAAACCTTTGCCATGACCGGCTGGCGGCTCGGCTACGGCGTCTGGCCTGACGGCTTGATCGACCATGTGCGCAAGCTGATTACGATCAACCACTCCTGTGTCAACGGGCCTGCCCAAATGGCGGCCCTCGCGGCGATCACCGGGCCATTTGACGAAATCCACGCCAACCGGGACACGTTCATGAAACGTCGTGAGGTCGTGGTTGAAGGTCTCAACAACCTGCCGGGCGTGACCTGCCGCAATCCGGGCGGGGCGTTTTATGCCTTCCCGAACGTGACCGGCACTGGCTGGCACAGCACGGAACTGGCAACCCGGCTTCTGGAGGAGGCGGGTGTCGCCTTGCTCCATGGTGGAAGCTTTGGGGACAACGGACACGGATATCTGCGCGTGTCCTATGCGGCGTCGCTTGATGAGATCAATGATGCGATCGGGCGCATGCGACATTTCTTGGAGACTGCGCAACCTGTTAACCCTCCCCAGACTTGAGGATTAGACCCTCGTCCGCGCGGACACGTTCCAGATCTTCCATCCACTCGACGATCCTGTCGTCCCCATGCGCCACGATCAGTGCGAGCAGGGTTTCGATGAGCGCAATAACGGCGGCCTGGGACGGGAAGAACTGCGGGCTGGTCGTGGAGGCGAAAAGGGCGACGTCGGCTGCAGCACCAGAGGGCGAGGCCCTGCTGTCGGTGATCGTGAAAGCCTTGGCGCCGCGCTTCTTTGCAAAAGCCACCGCGCGGATCGTCTCCCGGCTGTAGGGTTCCACGGAAAAGGTTGCCAACACGTCGCCTTCGCCAATGTGGGCGAGATCATCAATGGATGTGCCGCCGGATGCACCCACAAGCACGAAATTCGGCAGCACCATGTGCGCGACGAAATAGAAGTAGCTTGCCACCGCATTCATGCCGCCGAACCCGGCTACATAGACGCGGTTTGCCGAGCGCAGCATGTCTGCCGCAGCTTCCAGGGTTTCGGTTTCAATGCCGCGGAATGCACTTTCCACATTGGAGATAACCGCTTCCGCCATCGAACCGGTGAGTTTGCCGCTGTCTCCTTCGGCGGCAAGCTCAACGAGCCACTCGGTCCGCGAGGCAAAGCTCGCCCCGCCTTTGCGCACGTTGTTCTGGAAGGGCTCGCGAAACGCCTCGTAGCTCTTGTGACCTGTGGCCTGGGCCAGCCGGACCATTGTGGACGGCGCCACGCCTGCATCCGCTGCAACGGCGCGCATGGACTTGATGGCCACATCCTCCGGCCGGTCCAGAATATGCTTGGCGGCCAGTCGCAATTGTGGGCTCAAATCAGCGTAGCTGTTCGACAGGGTGTTGAGAAGATCGTGCATCAGTCGCTCAGATGCTTGTGAAACATTTGGTTCATGTTTCAATTTTGTAGAACAATTGCTTCAAATAGGCTAGAAGTTTGTGTTCCGGTTAAACGGAACCTGATCATGAAGAGAGTTTGAGGTTTCCATGACACACTATTCCTGGTTCAGTGTCGTTGCGAAAGCGCTTGGCGGAGACAAGGGTTGGGACCGCGCCTGGCGCGACCCGGAGCCTAAGTCCGAGTATGACGTGATCATCGTCGGTGGCGGCGGGCACGGTCTTGCCACAGCGTATTATCTGGCCAAGGAGCACGGTATCACCAATGTGGCCGTGCTGGAAAAAGGCTGGCTTGGCGGCGGCAATACAGGCCGTAACACCACGATCATCCGTTCAAACTACATGATCGACGGCAACACCCATTTCTATGAAAAGTCGCTGCAGCTCTGGGAAGGCCTCTCCCGGGACCTGAACTACAACGCGATGGTTTCCCACCGGAAGATCTACAACCTGTTCCACTCGCCCTCGCAAATGGAAGCCTTCGCTAAGCGTTACAACATCATGCGCTCGTGCGGCATCGACGGTGAGATCTACAACCGCGAAGAGATGAAGAAAATCCTGCCTTATCTGGATTATTCGCCCAATGCGCGTTTCCCCGTTTATGGTGCTGCTTGCCAGCCGAGAGCCGGCACTGCCCGTCACGATGCTGTGGCCTGGGGCTATGCCCGTGCGGCAGACATGCGCGGTGTGGACCTGATCCAGAACTGCGAAGTAACTGGTTACTTGCGTGATGCCTCAGGCGCGGTGGTCGGTGTTCAATCAACGCGTGGTGACATCAAGGCCAAGAAGGTCGGTATTGCCGTGGCCGGGCACACGAGCCAGCTGGCCGAGATGGCCGGCCTCAACCTGCCGATTGACAGCCATCTTCTGCAGGCCTTTGTCTCCGAGCCCTACAAACCACTCATCGATACGGTGATCACGTTCGGTGCCGGCCACTTCTATATCTCCCAGTCCGACAAGGGCGGCCTCGTTTTCGGCGGCGATCTGGATGGATACAACTCGTTTGCCCAGCGCGGCAATTTCCATCTGATCGATCACCTGTTGCCGGAAGGCAAGGCCATGATCCCCTGTCTCTCCCGGCTGCGTTTCCAGCGGACCTGGGGCGGCATCATGGACATGAGCATGGATGGCTCGCCCATCATCTGCAAGTCGCCGGTTGATGGCCTCTATATCAATGGCGGCTGGTGCTATGGCGGCTTCAAGGCAACGCCAGGATCCGGCTGGTGTTTTGCGCACACCATTGCCAAGGACAAGCCGCACGAATTCAATTCCAAACTCACCCTCGACCGCTTCTATCGTGGCTATGCCATTGATGAGAAGGGTGCAGGCCCGATGCCTGGCTATCACTAGCGGATTAGGGAAGGAAAAGAGCAATGAGAGTAACCTGCCCCTGCTGCGGCGAGCGCGACTATGGCGAGTTCAACATTTATGGCGATGCTTCACGCCAGCGCCCACATCACGACGATACGGATTTTGAGACTTGGTACGAGTACGTCTTCATCCGCCCAAACCCTAAAGGCCGGCACCAGGAATACTGGCACCATATCCAAGGCTGCCGGCAATGGCTGGTGGTCGACCGCGATACGGTCACACATGAAGTCTATGGTGTGTCCTTGGCGCGCGACACCGTGACCTTGCCAGAACCGCCCAAGCAAAGCGGAGGGAAGAAGTGATGGCACAGTCTTTCCGCACAACCAAAGGCGGCCGCATCAAACGCGACAAGCCGGTTTCTTTCAAGTTCGATGGCACCAGCTATCAGGGATATGAAGGCGACACGCTGGCCTCCGCCATGCTCGCCAACGGCGCGCACTTGATTGGCCGTTCGTTCAAATATCACCGCCCGCGCGGCATCTATGCGGCTGGTTCAGAGGACCCGAATTCGCTGATAAGGTTGAGGGAAGGCAATCGTGCCGAACCAAACACGCTCGCCACCACGGTAGAGCTTTTTGATGGCCTAACCGCAAAGAGCCAGAATAACTGGCCTTCGCTAAAGTTCGATGTCAGTGAGGTGAATAACCTCTTCATGCGCTTCTTCAGCGCCGGATTCTATTACAAGACTTTCATCGGCCCGTTCGAGAAGTCGTGGATGTTCTATGAGCACATCATCCGCAAGGCTGCGGGGATGGGCGAAGCCACCACGGAACCGGACCCGGATCACTATGAGAAGATGTTCAAGTTCTGCGATGTGCTGGTCGTTGGATCCGGCCCGGCCGGCTTATCTGCGGCGCTTGCAGCAGGCCGCAGTGGTGTGCGGGTGTTGCTCGTGGAGCAGGAGCCGGAACTGGGTGGCTCTCTTCTGTCCGCTCCAGCAGGTTCTCCGTCGGATGCCTGGTTGTCCTCAACCGTTGCTGAGCTTGAGAAGCTGAAGAACGTCACGATCATGCGGCGCACATTCGCTTGGGGTGCGTATGATCATGGCACCTACACGCTGGTTGAAAAGGTTGCAGACCACAAGGCACAACCAGACGAACATGAAGTGCGCCAGCGCAGCATCGTTTTGCAGACAAAGCGGGTGGTGCTGGCGACAGGTTCTCTGGAACGGCCCATCCCGTTTGGTAACAATGACCGGCCCGGGATCATGCTGGCGAGCGCCGTGCGGACCTACGTGAATCGCTATGGCGTGCTGCCTGGCAAGAAGGCCGTTGTCTTCACAAACAACGACAGCGCCTATCAGGCGGCTCTCGACATGAAAGCTGCGGGTATTGGCGTGACGATCGTTGATACGCGCGCGGCTGCTCCTGAGAGCTTGGCCGCCGAATGCAAGGCCAACTCCATTGAAATCATCAGCGGGCACGCTGTGATAGGCACCAACGGGCGGATGCGGGTCAAGTCGGTTGATATTTCGCTGTTTGATGCCGGGGCAGGGTCTGCTGGTGATGTGACCCGCCGCCTGGATTGCGATCTGGTTTGCGTCTCTGGCGGCTGGAACCCGGTTGTGCACATGTCATCGCAGCGAGGTCAGAAGCCAAAATTTGATGACACGATCGCTTCCTTTGTTCCTGGTGATCCGCCCGATAACCAGCACCATGCCGGTGCCATGGTTGCAGCTTTCACAGACGAAGCAGCTGCGACAAGCGGTTTTGAAGCGGGTGCCGTTGCAGCTGACCAGGCTGGCGGCAAAAAGTCATCCGGCAAACTGTCAACCAAAGGACTCTCGGCTTCCGGTTGGGAGCAACCACTCCAACTGGTTTGGGACATCAAGCCAGGCAGCCAGACAAAGAAGCGCAAGCGCTTTGTCGACTTTCAGCATGATGTGGGTGTGTCCGATGTGGAACTCGCCCATACTGAAGGTTATGTGTCGGTTGAGCATCTGAAGCGGTACACCACGCTCGGTATGGCGGCTGACCAGGGCAAGACGTCCAACATCACAGGCTTAGCCCTGATGGCGGAGCTGACCGGACGCTCCATTCCGGAAACGGGCACGACAACCTTTCGTCCGCCGTACAATGCGGTGTCATTCGGTGCGATTTCGGGTCAGGAGGTTGGCCAGCATTTCCGGCCTTTGCGTCGCACACCTCTGCATGACTGGAACCTGAAAAACGGTGCCGAGATGATCAACGTGGGGGCCTGGCAGCGCGCCTGGTACTACCCGGAATCAGGCGAGGACGTGAACGCGGCGTATATTCGCGAGACCGATCAGATCCGCAAAACCTGCGGCATGGTCGACGTCACCACACTCGGCAAGATCGAGGTTCAGGGCCCGGATGCGGCTGAGTTCCTCAACCGTGTCTACATCAATGGCTGGAAGACCCTGCAGCCCGGCAAGGCCCGCTATGGTCTGATGCTGCGTGATGACGGTCTGGTCTTTGATGACGGCACCACGTCCTGTCTCGGTGAAAACCACTACTTCATGACCACAACGACTGCCGAAGCGGGTCCGGTCCTGGCTCAACTCGAGTGGTTGTTGCAGACCGCCTGGACGGACTTGAAGGTCCATGTGACAACGATCACCGACCAATATGCGGGTATCGCGGTGGCTGGACCGAATTCCCGGGCGCTGCTTCAGGAGGTGTTCAAGGACATCGACTTCTCCAACGAAGCGTTTCCGTTCATGGGCGTTCGTGAGACTGTCTACAAAGGCATGCCGGTGCGCGTGTTCCGTATCTCCTTCTCTGGTGAGCTGGCCTATGAAGTGGCAACACCCTCAGGCTTTGGTGAGGCGATCTGGCAGGCCATTTACGATGCCGGTCCGGCGCATGGCCTCTGTCTCTACGGCACGGAAGCGCTCGGCGCCCTGCGTATAGAAAAAGGGCACTTTGCGGGCAACGAGATTGATGGTCGCACTTCGGTTGAAGATCTCGGTCTTGGCCGCATGACCAGCACGAAGAAGCAGTTCGTTGGTTCTGTTATGCGTCAGCGTGAAGGCATCATGGATGAAAACCGGCCACGGTTTGTGGGGCTGGAGCCGGTCAATCCGGAAGAGCGCCTGCAGGGCGGTGCGCTGATCCACGAGCATGGCGGAAATCATTATGGTCACGGCCTTGGCCATGTGAGTTCCACGACTTACAGCCCGGCGCTGGGCCGCTATGTCGGACTTGGCTTCGTTGAGGGCGGTCTGACAAAATATGAAGGTCAGCTGGTGGATGCCTGCTACCCGCTGAAAGGCTGGGTGGTCACCTGCAAGGTTGTTTCACCGCATATGTATGATCCGGCAGGGGAGAAGCAAAATGGCTGACATCCAATCCGCACTTGCCAGCGTTTATCAACCGGGAACACGCGGCGAAGGATCCGGCGATGCCGTGACCATCACGGAAATTATTGGCCGCGATATCGTGCAGTTCGCCGCCTGGCAGGACACGGTGACAGCTGCGGCAAAGAAGGCTGCAAAAACCGTCGGTCATGCTCTGCCGTCAGACGCGACTATGGCAGCCAGCAAGGGCAAGACGTCGGTCTTCAGGATCACGCCTGAGAAATTCCTCATTGTCTGCCCGTTGCGGACCAAGATGGGCGAGGCGCTCAGCAAGGTGTTCAGGACTGAACAGGCCGTCGTCACCGAGCTGGGCCACAGTCGCACGATCCTGCGTGTGAGCGGAGAGTCCGCACGCGAGGTTTTGGCGCGCGGCCTGCCGATCGATTTGGAGCCGGGCGTGTTTGCTCCCGGTGCCTTCGCGCAGAGCGGCATCCACGGGGTTTCCATGCTGTGCCATCGCTCCGGCCGGGATCAGTTCGATCTGATCGTGCTGCGCAACTTTGCAGTGGTCATTTATGAGTGGCTGGAAGAGACAGCGGCGCAATTCGGTTACACGGTCGCCGAGGCCTCTACTTGACGATCTCCCAACAGCTCGCGGCCTGGTCCTCAGGTTTGCGTCTGGAGGACGTGCCGGCTGACGTGCAGCATATTGCCAAGCGCTGCATCATCGACACGACCGGCGTGATCATGGCCGGGACGAAGATCGGGCCCGGCCGCAGTACGCTTGCCACCGCCCAGGATTTGTGCGGCGAGGGGGCTTGTCAGGTGCCGGGTGCTGATGTGTCTCTTTCGCCGGCTGGCGCTGCGCTTGCCTCCGGCACTGCAGCTCACGCACTCGATTTCGACGACACGAGTTACACCGGCATCATGCACGGTTCTGCGGTCTCTCTGCCCGTTGTTCTGGGCCTGGCGCAGAGGTTTGATCGTTCCGGTGCAGATATCCTGCGCGATTTCATCATTGCGGTTGAAGCCACCTATGCCATCGCCATGATGTGTACGACGCGGCAATATTATGATGGCTGGTGGACCTCCGGCACGTTTGGTCTGCCTGGAGCCACCGCTGCGGCGGGACGCGCATACGGGCTGTCCGAAGACCAAATGAGCCAGGCCATTGGCATCGCCACCGTGCAGGCTACCGGCATGAAGTCCATGTTCGGGACTGACGGCAAGCCCTATCTGGCCGGCCGATCAGCGGCGGTATGTGTTGAAAGCGCGGCGGCGATCAGCCATGGCCTGTCCGGTCCACATGTGGCCTTTGAGGAGAGCCGGGGCTACCTGAACCTGATCAACCATGGCCATGCCGACCTCTCCGAACTGGACAAGCTGGGCAAAACCTGGCGGCTCAAGGATCCGGGCATTCTGTTCAAGCAATTCCCGATCTGCTCTGCCGCCCATGCCGGTGCTGAAATGGCGCATACGCTTGCCCGGCAAAGCGACATTAAACCTGCCGATATCAAATCAGTGATTTGCGAAGTGCCGGAGGTTGTTGAAATCAGCCTGGTCTATAACGAGCCGGCAACACCCCAGCAGTCGCAATTCTCCATGCCCTTCGCTGTGGCCTGCATTCTGTTGAACGGTGCCATTGAACCCAAGCACCTGCATGAAGACGTGCTGAATGCGCCTGAGCTTCGTGCGCTGATGGGAAAGGTCGAGATGCGGCGCGATGACAGTCTTGCGGTAAATCCTGACACACCGGAAGGTGCGCGGGTGACGATCAAGGCTCTCGACGGGCGGACGGCCTCGGGACTATTGTTGGAGCCGATGGGGATGCTCGGTAATCCGATGAGTGACCAGCATCTGGGCAAGAAGTTCCTGACTTGCTGCGAATTTATCGGTGCGGATGAAATCTGGTCGGAAGATCTGCTCGCCAAGCTCTGGGATGTGGATCAATTAATCTCAGTCAGAGATCTTTTTCAGCCCTGAGATGCCAGAAAATGGCGGCAACGATGATTGTGCCGCCTAGGAAAGTGGCAGTTGGCGGCACCTCTGCAAAGGCCAGCCAGCTCCAGAAGATCGCAAACGGAATCTCCAGGGCTCCGATCAGTGGCACCTGGGTCGCCGGGATCAGGCGCGCGCCTTCGGTCATCAGGGTTATGCCGATGGCCTGAACCGCGCCAAATGCTAGCAGAAACCAGAAGTCGCGCGCAGAAACATCCATCACATCAGTCAATGGGGAAAGCCGCGGGCAGGATGAGCCAGGACGAGAATACGCCTGCGATCACCATGGGCAGGGCGCTGTATTTGCGAATGATGACGGTCATCAGGGCCATGCCCAATGTCATGCCCATGGCAAGAATATCGCCCTGGAGGCCACCACCGCCAACAGATGCACCGACCATGATCGCCGCGCCCGCCAGCGCAGCCGCGGCTGCAATCAGGGTCGATTTGCCCGGTGCTTCGCGCATCAGCAGCCAGCCGAGACCTGCTGCAACGAAGGGCGCGGTGGCGTACAATCAGCCCGACGTTCGCGGCCACGGTCAGTCTGAAGGCTGCGAGGAAACATAGCGTGGCCGCAGCACCCACGATGGTTACTGCCCAACCAGGCCAACCAAGGTTTTGTATGCCAGCCAGCCGGCCATCCACTTCGCGCACCGTCACATAGGTCAGAATAAACAGGCCGGACCAAAGAGCGCGCCAGAACTGGACGGCCCAGATGTCTGCCTCCACCGTGCACGTGAACTAGGCCGCAAGGCTCCAGGCGAGGGCTGAGCCGGCGACCAGCAGTACACCTGTTCGTGCTCTTGCAGCGGTTGATTGTGCTATCGTTGTCATGGTGGTCCGGTTTATAAGTCAAAGCTGCTGACACCCCTCTGTCATCAGTCTGTCAGCATTGGAGAGACAAGCCATGGCGATATTGCAGACGACGAACATCACCGGCCGGGTTGACGGACTTTTCCTCGTGCCCGTTGAGGCCAAATCCATTGCGAGTGAGGCCGTCGATCAGATTGAGGCCAGCTTTGAAGGTTTTGCCGGGGACGTTCACACCAGCCTGACGAGGGAAGCCTGCGTGCGGACCAAACAGCAATATCCTGAAGGCACCAACATCCGGAATGTGCGTCAGGTTTCCATCGTCTCCCGGGAAGAGCTGAATCAGATTGCAGCTGATATGGGTCTGCCTGAAATCAAGCCGGAATCGTTGGGCGCAACCATGTGCGTTTCCGATATCCCCGACTTTACGCTGATCCCCCCATCTTCCCGGCTGATCTTCTCCGGCGGCACCAGTCTCATGATCGATATGGAGAACGAACCCTGTGCCTGGCCAGGCAAGCAGATAGAGAAAAGCCATCCAGGTTACGGCAAATATTTTGTGCCCAACGCCCGCAATCGCCGCGGCGTCACCGCCTAGGTTGAACGAGAAGGAACCATATACGTTGGTGACAGCGTTGCCCTCCATATTCCGCCTCAGCGCATCTATGAACTTGGAGTATTGAATGAGCCCGCCCGAATTGCGTGAGTTTGCTGTAGCCCCCGATCCGGAGGATTCCCGCCTGTCGAGCGGTGTGGTCGGGATCGACCAGAATGGAAATCCGATAGAAATCCCGGTGGTGCATGAACGGGCGTTGACCTTGTTCCTGAATGGTCAGGAGATCGTCACCATGATGACGATCGGCGATCATCCCGATGTGCTGGCTGTGGGCTATCTGCTCAACCAGAACATGCTGCACGCGGACGATGAGATCACGGCCATCGACTATGACGAGGAGCTCAAGGTTGTAGTCGTGCGCACGGCGCGCGAGACCAACTACGAAGAGAAGCTGAAGAAGAAGGTCCGGACATCAGGCTGCGCGCAAGGCACGGTCTTTGGCGACATGATGGAGAGCTTCGAGACGACGTCGCTCAATCCGGATGCCAAACTGAAGACATCCTGGCTTCACGAACTTACCAAGAAGATCAATACGGCTCCGTCGCTCTACCTCCATGCCGGGGCCATTCATGGCTGCGTGCTCTGCAAGGAAGGCTCACCCCTCGTCTATATGGAAGATGTGGGTCGCCACAATGCGGTGGACAAGATCGCCGGTTACATGCATCTCAACAAGGTCTCGCCGGACGACAAGATTTTCTACACAACGGGCCGTTTGACTTCAGAGATGGTGATCAAGTGCGTGGCCATGGGCATCCCGATCCTCATCTCGCGCTCAGGCTTCACAGCTTGGGGGGTCGATCTTGCGCGCGAAGCCGGGCTCACGCTGATCGGTCGTGCCCGCGGCAAACGCTTCATGGCATTGGCCGGTGAAAACCGGATCGTCTTCGATGCGGATCTGAGCAAAGTTGGCGACGAAGACAGCAAACACCGCCGCAAAGCAGCGGCAGACGCCTGACGGAAACACATGACAAAACACCAGAATATTGCAGGCGTCATTCTTGCCGGGGGTCTTGCCCGCCGGATGGGTGAACTGGGCAAAAACGATAAAGCGCTGCTGGAGCTTGAGGGGCGTCCGATTCTGTCTCATGTGATCAGCCGCCTGCGCACGCAGGTGCGCCAAATTGTGATCAATGCTAACGGCGATCCGGCACGCTTTGAGGCCTTTGGCTTGCCCGTGGCTGCGGACACGATCAAGGGCTTTGCAGGGCCTTTGGCTGGCATCCTTGCGGGGCTCGATTGGGCTGCAGAGCATGTTCCGGACGCCGAATGGGTGGTAAGCATTGCCTGCGATACCCCATTCTTTCCACATGATCTGACCGACAGACTGCTGGCGCAGGCTGATAAAGATCAGGCCGATCTGGTTTGCGCTGCGTCCGGCGGTCGGCATCATCCTGTGTTTGGTCTCTGGCCGGTTCGTCTGCGGGAGGATTTGAGATCCGCGCTTGTTGACGAGGAAATCCGCAAAGTCGACATCTGGACAGCACACCACAAGCTTGCGGTTGCCGAATTCAGCGCGACCCCCTATGACGCCTTCTTCAACGCTAACCGGCCAGACGATCTGGCTGAAGCGGAACGGCTCTTGAAGGAGATCTCAGCGTGAAGCAGAGGGTGATCGGGATCGCCGGCTACAAGAATGCGGGCAAGACGACCCTGACCATCAATCTGGTCAAGGAGTTCATCAGCCGCGGCTTCAAAGTCTCGACCGTGAAACACGCACACCACAATTTCGACATCGATCACCTTGGCCGCGACAGCTATCGTCACCGGGAAGCCGGTGCGCATGAAGTTGCCATTGTCACCAGGCACCGTTGGGCCCTGCTGCATGAACTGCGGACCGAAGAAGAACCGGATATGGACGAGATGCTGGGCAAGCTCGAACCATGCGATCTTGTGGTCATCGAAGGTTACCGGCACGGACCTATCCCAAAGATCGAAACGCTGAACACCGAACTTGACCATCCGCGCCTGGCCGGAAATGATGAGAATATCATTGCTGTGGCAACCAACGGGCCTCTGGATGGAGAGCCTGTTCCGACCTTTGACCGGAACAATATCTTGGCCATCGCCGATCTGGTTGCAGAGGTAACTGGACTTGGAAAATGACAGGTCAATGCCAACTTCTTGATGACTGTTTTCTGCACGACAAGGATCGTCTGCGCCATGACGAGGTTATCGCGCTGCTGGAAGAACGGTTGGCGCCAATAGCATCTGTGCAGACGGTCAAGCTCGAAGACGCGCACCGATTGGTGCTTGCTAAGGACGTAGTCGCACCACGCAATATTCCGGCACACCCCAACGCTGCTGTGGACGGCTATGCGGTGTATCATGGCGATCTTCAGGCTGACGGAGAATCTGTGCTGCCGGTCTCTTTGCGCGTGCCGGCAGGCGACACAGCAACCCATCAGCTGGAGCGTGGAACCGCAGCACGCATCTTTACCGGTGCCCGGATGCCGGAAGTTGCTGAAACCGTCATAATGCAGGAAGACTGTGAAGCCGACGGGGACAGGGTTTCGATCCCGGTAGGCGCGAAATCAGGAGCGAATGTGCGCGCCGCCGGTGAAGATTTTGTTGAAGGTTCGGTTGTTGCTGCGGCTGGCCATCGCCTGCGCCCACAGGATCTGGCTGCGATTGCCGCGACCGGAATGCCGGAAGTCAAATGTTATGCGCCGCTATCGGTTGCCCTCATGTCGACCGGCGATGAGGTCCTGCAACCCGGCGATGAATTCCTTACGGGCCAAGTCTACGATTCCAATCGTTTCCTGTTGCGTGCTCTGCTGGACACAGTGAATGTACAGATCACGGATTTTGGCATTCTTTCAGATGATGAGGACGAGGTGCGGCGCACCGTTTTGAAAGCGGCAGAGAACCATGATGTTATCCTCACCACAGGCGGCGCAAGCCGGGGCGAGGAAGATCACATCGTGAATGTGATCGCGTCCGAAGGCAGTCTGTATGCCTGGCAGCTGGCGGTGAAACCGGGGCGCCCACTGGCTTTCGGGCAGATCGGCGATACGGTATTCCTTGGTCTCCCCGGCAATCCGGTTGCGGCCTTTGTCTGTTTTCTGTTTTATGCCCAGCCCATGTTCGCCCTGCTTCAGGGCGCCAACTGGACGCCTCCACGGCGCTTCCCGATGCCGGTGGCATTTTCCATCGGCAAGAAGAAACCGGACCGTCGTGAGTTCTGGCGGGGCTGGGTTGCCGATGGTAAGGCGCACAAGTTCGCCCGTGATGGCTCCGGCCTGATCTCAGGCCTGACGGCCGCACAGGGTATTATTGAAGTGCCGGAAGAGGCAACGGCGGTGAACGAAGGCGATGCGCTCGGTTTCATCCCCTTTACCGAATTTGGATTTGGTAGTTGAGAGGTGAACCTATGACACACCCGATTGAACCCCGCGATGTCCTCGATTTCTGGTTTGCCGCCGGCAAAGAAAAATGGTTCGCCAAGAGTGATGAGTTCGATGCTGAAATCACCGAACGGTTTCATGAAGCCCATCAGGCTGCCAAGGCCGGGGAGATGGATGGTTGGGCGGACACAGCCGAAGGCATGCTGGCGCTCATCATCCTGCTGGATCAGTTCCCGCGCAACATGTACCGCGGCACCCTTGAGATGTTTGCGGCTGACGAAAAGGCTGCGGACCTCACGAAACGTGCAGTCGAGCGCAAATTTGATGGAGAAACACCAGCTGCCGCGCGCGCTTTTATCTACATGCCTTTGATGCATCAGGAGAACCTAGAGGATCAGGAACTTTGTGTGAAGTTGTTCGAGGTCGATCCAGCGCTGTCTGACAATGTTCCCTTCGCCATTGATCACCGGGACATTGTGGCCCGTTACGGCCGCTTCCCGCACCGCAACGCAGTGCTTGGACGCGAGACAACCGCAGAGGAACAGGCCTTCCTCGACGAAGGCGGCTTTGCGGGCTGACGCTCGCGTCATAAGGAAATATTATCACTTAATTCCTAATCTCCCTGGCAGTTTCGGTGCACAATCGGGTGCTCCGGTGGGATTTGGACTTCATGCAGACAGCGGCGCTCACAAATCTGGTGGGATCAATCTTCTCCGGCCTCATGGATCGGAAAAGTGAGAGTGGGAACGCGCAGCGCTCTGTTTGCTTTTGCGATCAGGGTCGGTAGCGCGGCGCTCCTGTTTGGCTCGCAGATTCTGCTTGCACGCTGGATGGGCATCCACGAGTTCGGCATCTTCACTTACTGCGTCATGCTGATGAGCGTGCTGGGCGTTGTGTCGTCCGGAGGACTGCTCTGGGCGACGGTGAAGTTTCTTTCCGAATACGTGGCAGCGGAGAACTGGGCCAAATTTCGGAGGTTCCTGGCGAGCGCACGGGTCACTTCTGTTTGGACCGGCGCCTTGTGCTTGGTGATCGCTCTTGGTGTTATCAATCTGGTGGGCGACCGGATTTCCGATGCACTTGTTTTGCCGCTCATTATCGTGCTGGCCAGCCTGCCAATTCAGACCTTCAACGAATTCTACGAAGGGGTTGGCAAGTCGCAAGGCTGGATAGGCCTTTCGCTGGCGCCCGCTTTCATCTTCCGTCCTATCCTCATTCTTGCCTTCCTTGGGTTTGCCAAACTGCTTGGCTATGAAACCGATGTGCTGGTCCTGAAGTTCTTCGTGACGCCGGGTCAGATCTCTATCTACTACGCCGCCGTACGCACGATTTCTCTCATCGGCTTTGTCTACTTTGAGATCGCGGCGGCCTTCGGTGCGAAGTTCTCAGGCGCTCACGCGACAGGCGACAAAGCTGCCCTGCAAGGTTTCTATCGCCAGGCAATACACACGTTCTGGCCCTCTCTCCTGCTGGCGACAGGCGTGCTTGTGCTTGGCAAACCCATACTCTGGCTGTTCGGTGCCGAGATCATGGCAGGTTACAGCCTGATGTTCCTGATCGCGACCGGGTTGCTCACGCGGGCTGCCCTCGGGCCCATGCAAGTCGTCTTGTCGATGTGCGGTTGGCAGAAGCAGTGTGCTGTCACTCTGCTCATTACGCTTGCTGCGAACGTGGCGCTCAACGTTATGCTGATCCCGTTGTTCGGTCTGACCGGGACTGCTTTGGACACCATGCTCTGCATGTTCCTGGGAAGCAGCGCGCTGGCCTGGCTGGCCTATAGCCGCCTGGGGATCTCGCCGTTCGTCCTGTTTTCTAGGCCTTCTCGCGCAGCAGACGCCGGATAATCTTACCGGTGGTGGTCAGTGGTAAGTCGTTCTCGAAGGCAATCTCGCGCGGATATTCATGGGCGGCGAGGTGTTCTTTCACATAGACTTGGATTTCTGAAGCCAACGCATCCGACTGCGCGAAGTCGTCGTTGAGGACGATGAAGGCTTTGACGATCTCCGTGCGGATCTCATCAGGCTTACCGACCGCTGCGGCCAGCTTTACGGCGGGGTGCCCAATCAGACAGTCCTCGATCTCTCCCGGTCCGATGCGGTACCCCGATGAGGTGATGACATCATCGTCTCGGCCGACAAAATAGAAATAGCCCTCATCATCGGTCATGCTCTGGTCACCGGTAATCAGCCAATCGCCGATGTATTTGTCGCAAGTTGCCTCTGGCTTGTCCCAATATTCCAGAAACATGACCGGATCCGGCCGTTTGACCGCAATAGCACCCGTCTCACCGGGCGGCAAAATCTCTCCATCCTTATCGACTATCGCGACCTCATGACCGGGAACCGGTTTGCCGATGGCGCCGCGTCGGTAGACGCCAGCGGCTCCGCAGGTTTCCAGAACGAGGTTGCATTCCGTCTGGCCATAGATTTCGTTGATAGAGAGGCCGAATTCTTCCTTTGTCCAATCTTGCAACTCGCGCCCCACGGCCTCGCCGCCAGAGAAGAAGGTACGGATGTTGAGGTCGTATTTGGCCGTCGGAGAGGGGACGGCCCGCATCATCTTCAGGGCTGTCGGCGGCACAAAGGTGTTGCGGATTTGCTGCTCTTCCATCAATGCAAATGCCCGGTCTGGATCGAACTTTTCAAAGCGGTGACCGACCACGGGGATGCCGAAATAGAGACCGGGAAGCAAGATGTTCAGCAGGCCTCCCGCCCAGGCCCAATCGGCAGGGGTCCAGATCTTGTCGCCAGGCTGGGGCAGGAAGTCATGTCCGAACTGGATACCGGGCAGATGGCCAGCCAGTACCCGGTGCCCGTGCAAAGCGCCCTTGGGCGGGCCAGTGGTCCCAGAGGTGTAGATCATCAAGGCCGGATCGTCTGGGCCGGAGGCGATTGTCTCAAACTCGTCCCGAGCCGCGGCGATCACTTCATGAAAACCCTCAGCTCCTTCGCCCTGCTCGTCAATTGACCATACGTGTTGCAAGCCGGGTATTGCGTCCCGGATCTCGGCGATCTTCGCCAGCGACGCCTTAGAGGTTATCAAGGCTTTCGCGCCGGAATTGTTGAAGCGATACTCCAGCGCTTCCACACCAAACAGGTCCGCCATGGGTAGGGCCACAGCGCCGAGTTTGTAGATGGCGATGTGCGCAATGGCTGTCTCAGGAGCTTGTGGCAACAGGATTGCCACCCGGTCACCTGGCTCTATCCCGCTTGCGGTGAGCAGATTGGCGAACTTGTTGGCCGATCTTTGCAGCTGCAGATAGGTGATTTCGTCTGTTACGCCGTCGTTGCGTTTGTGCAGCATGGCGACCTGATCCGGCGCCCGGGCAGCCCACTGATCGCAGACCTGATCGGCAATGTTGAATTGCTGTGGGATATTCCACCGGAATTCTCTTCGAAGCGTCTCGTAGTCTGTACTGTCCGGCAAAAGCATCAAAACAGGCCTTCAGGTTTACCTCTTGTTAACCAACCTAAACCACCTTGTTTGAGACCGCAATTAGGTCACGGACCCGCCTCTATACTTCCACAATACAGTGGTGAATGCGCCACTGCGCTTTCGGTGGGAAAGCTGATTAGCGGTTTATTAGATATCTGGAAGTATGATGGTGGGCATCAAAAAGGAAGGCCGACCCATGTTGCGTAACGGGTAATACCATCGCTCAATGATCCTACCCGATGATCCCATTCGCGCCCTCCGATTGAGATGGCGCGCCCTGGTTGATGCATGAGGGTGTTCCAGGCTTGGCAGCAGTGATCTGCGATGTCGTCGCAGGTCTTGAAAACGAGGGTCGAAAGCCAGGTGTCCCGGATGAACGGCCAGACGTTCTCGACCGGGTTCACCTCTGGTGACCTTGGCGGCCGTGGGACGAGGGTGATGTTGTCGGGGACAGCCCATTTGGGTGAGCTCTGCCCTCCCGCCCGATCAGGGATCAGGAGGGCGTGTGCCCCGGCATCGACCTGTTGACCGATGAGCTTGAGAGGCTCAGCCATGGGGTGAGTGTCGCACCAGGGCATGACCCGCCCGTCGCCGTTGGCCCTGGCAGGGCAGAGGGCGCCGAAGAGACAGGCCCCTTCGGTCCGCTGATCGTGCGGCGCGCGGGGTCGTGTCCCCCGCCGCGCCCGGCGTCGCGTGCGTTTGTTCTTCTGACCCATCCGGGCGTCGTCCTGAACCCGGAGCTCTATCGGCTTGCCGCCCCATTGGCTGCGGATGTGGTCGACGACGTCGCAGCTGTTTTGTTGAACGCCTCGCTGGCCTCGTCGTCCTGTGCGTCGTGCTGCGGGCGGGCGGAGAGCTTGGCGGGCGCCTTGCGGGTCACCAAGGCCTCCGCGCCGCCGGCCTTGAAGCGCAACACCCCGTCCCGGATCACCTGCAGGCCCCCGCCGCCGCCGGTGCGCGCGGCCTCGCGGCGAGACCCACCGTCGAGGCTCACCGGCAAGGCAAGAAGCTGCCGCGTCTGATCCGCCTCTTCGCTCTTGCGCGCTGTGCGAGGCAGTTCATCGCCCAGAAAGTCCGCTCTCGGTTGAACAGCCGCTGCCATGGAAAACCTCCCTTGTTTTCCATGCTGAAGCATGCCGAACATCGATTGCCCCCCTCGGAGAGCCTGAGCCAGTAAGCCGCAGTATGACCAGCGTTTTGTCGCGGCCGTTCTGTACCTGGCTGCTGGCATCTCTCGGCGCAGATGTGATCAAGGTCGAAAACCCGTCCGGAGACATTGCGAGAACCACACCTCCGTTTGAAGAGAAGATGAGTTTGTACTTTGCGTCCGTCAATCGCGGAAAGCGCTCCGTTGTATTTGATCTGAAGTCTTCAGAGGGCAAGGAGGCTCTGCACAAGCTCCTGAAAACAGCTGATGTGTTCGTGGAGAATATGCGGCCAGGTGTCCGGGACCGGCTTGGGTGCGGCGAAGCCGAGTTAAAGCGGATCAATTCCCGCCTGATCGCCGCATTGATCAGCTGTTTTGGGCAAGCCGGATCGCTGGCGGGCCGCACGGCCTACGACATCGTCGTGCAGGCCATGAGCGGTATGATGAGCATCAATGGACCGCTTGGCGGCGAAGCCAAACGGGTTGGCTTTTCGGTCGATGACATTTCAACGGCGCTCTTTACAGTTATCGGGATCCAGCAGCAGCTTTATGAGCGTGATGCGAAGGGTGCTGATCCGGCTGACCATCTGGATGTCTCCATGCTGGCCTGCCAGTGGGCCTGTCTGGAAAACGCCTCTGCGCGCTACCTGAATGCAGGCATCGTTCCCGGACCGATCGGCTCTCGCCATCCCTCCATGACGCCGTTTGAGCCGTACCCCACAGCCGACAAGGACATAGTGATCGGCTTGGGCAGCGCAAAGGACTGGCCGAATTTTTGTGACACGATCAGACGTCCCGATCTGATTGACGATGAGCGTTTTGCCGGCGACGAGGCCCGCCTGGCAAACCGGGACACGCTTGATGAGATCCTCGGAGCCCATCTGCGCACCAAATCGTCGAAGTACTGGTTGCAGCTTTTGGTCGCCAACGGCATTCCCTGCTCGGCGATCGAAAATGTGGAAAGCATCGCCGCAAACCCGATCAGCGATGAATATGCCGCGTTCTCCGAGGTCGAACTCAAGAGCGGCGGCAGGATGAGGTTCGCCCGCAATCCGATTGCGGACCGCGACGCAACTGAAACCGCTGCCCCTGAACTGGGGCAGCATACTTCGGAAATACTGGGTGAGCTGGGTTACTCGAGATCTGAGACTGCAGAGCTGGCGGGCACCAATCCAAGACCAAACATCAGGGGGTGAAATTACCCCGGCGGCGAGGAGAAATCCACCGGGGCCAGTTGCCGGTTGCATCCGTCCATATGACGGTGCTGGGAGGAAGCCTAGGATTTGGACAAAGTGAAAACCAGCGCCATCCCTGTTTGGTCCGTTTCGTGCCTGATGGAATTTTCAGGAATTCCGGCGCCTTTTACAATCGAATGAATGTCAGCTGCGGAACATTCGATCAGTTCCCAATTTGCAAGATATTCTATCCACACCCGGAGGGGTTTATCTTGTTGATATTGGTGAAGACGAACTCGCCGCCACTTTGCAGAATGTTGAAGAAGCACTTGTGGATGATCATCCCGATGTTTTTGTCATTGAGTTAATCGAACGGGCCACCTGCAATGATCAGACTGATATTATTGAGCGATTTGTTGCCCAGTGCTCTGACGATGTTACCCTCTATGATCTGGTGGGAGATTTCTGCAGAGGCAAGATGGTCTGTCGCAAACTCCAGAGCATCTCGGTCCAGATCATTTATGTAGACGCTTTCTTTACGGCCTTTGTGGCCGCTCAGTGCATTCTTGATATCGATGCATCCACCACAGGCAATGGAAAAGATATCATCATTTTCGATATGAGAACGGATCAATTCTGATTGAATTTGAATTTTGTTTCGGTGCTGTTGTGAGGCAGGACAATTCAAAGCGTAGAACTCGCAACATCCGGCGACAGTCGAAAGGTCAAATTTGTTGATGCCCCTCATCAGAATTTCGATGGTCTCAAAATCGCCCGGATAGCCACGAGGCCAGGTTTGGAGGCGCCGGATCCATTCAGATATTCCGTGGATTTCGCGCGAGCTGTAAAGCAAACTCCGGATTTCCTGTTTCCCCATTCCCTTATTCTCGGCTTCTATCGCCAGCGCGCAGATTTGATGGACCCATTCCACGACATGTTGATACAAGACGCTAGGATGCATCGCGCTGCTGTTCGCGTCCATGCGAATAATTAAATCATTATGTTCAATAAATCTATCTTCTATTTGTTGTATTTTTGAATATTTTTCAGATTTTCATCTCTTATATGATTTTTATATAATGAAATATTATGAATATATTGTTTCTTATATATAGATCATTTTTTTCTAAATTTTATTTGTAATCAATTTTATTTTTTCTGATTTCTCGAAAATTTGATTATTGATGATTTGAAAATAACTCATGGGTCGATAAATGTATGTGAAGTACTTCTCAAAATATAACCAATTTGGGTGAGGTATGAAAATTTCATGCGAAATCTAAAGTATTACCGTGTGAAATAGCCGTGAAAACGCAGATTCTGATCTTGGAATGGAACAGGTTGGAATAGATTTCCAAACACTGGTTTTGAAAACCCGATTCGCCCTGGAGGGTCTTGGCGAGCATTATCACTGGCCCTCCAAGTTGCGATGCAGTAATCTCACCCGGTTGAATTCGCACCGCCGCATTTTGAGGGTTGGGGTGTGACTATGCGGAACCCGGGAGGTTCCGGTTAATATAGGGAGAAGAGAGTGATGAAGAAGCTTTTGGGATTGGCACTCGCTGGTGCTTTTGGCTTGGTTGCAAGCCAGGCACAGGCAGCTGGAGAGCTGTTTTTCTACAACTGGACGGACTACACCGATCCGAAGATGATCGAGAAGTTCGAAAAGGAAACTGGCATCAAGGTGACCATCGACACCTATGATTCCAACGAAACTCTTCTGGCTAAATTGAAGTCCGGTGCAACAGGCTATGACCTTGCTGTTCCCAGCCAGAACTTCGTAACCATCATGGTTGCAGAAAATCTTCTGGAGAAGGTCGACGTGTCTGCGATGGAAAACTACAAATATGTGGCGAAGGCATTCAAGAACCCAACCTGGGATCCGAAGCAACAATATTCTTCGCCATACCAGATGGGCACCACTTCTTATGCCATCGGCACTGAAGCTGGTGTTGGCGATTGCTCAAGTCTGAAGGAGTTCTTTGAGCCAAATGAAAACGCCTCTGGCGCCGTTGGTGTGTTCAAGACCCCGGAAGAAGTGGCCAATCTGGCGCACATCTACCTCGGCCAGGATTTCTGCACAGAAAAAACGGAAGACCTGAAAGCTGTGCAGGCCCTTCTCCAAAAGCAGAAAGAGCATGTGAAGGTGTTCTCTTCCGAAGGCACCATGGACCGTCTTGGTTCTGGCGTAACGAAAGTTTCCAACGCCTGGAATGGCGATGCCATGAAACAGCGTCTGGCCGGCGGCAAGATCAAGTATTGCTTCCCGAAGGAAGGTGTTGTGGGCTGGTTTGACAGTCTTGTGATCCCAAAAGGCGCGAAGAACATCGAGAACGCCAAGACGTTCATGAACTGGCTTATGAAGCCGGAAAACATGGCCATGCTGTCTGACTTTGCGAAATATGCAAACGCGATTGAAGGCTCGGACAAACATATGGGCGCTGACATGGCGAATTCGCCGGAAGTGAGCGTTCCCTCTGTGCCGGTCAAGTTCGGCAAGAACTGTGGACCGAAGTACGTGAAGGCTATCGACAAGATCTGGACAAAACTGCTCCAGTAGTTTGATCAAAAACCAGGCGCATCTGACAAGGGTGCGCCCGGATTCCGTTTAGGGGCGGCTGAACGTAATGTCCGACAACGAACTTGGTTACATGCCAGCCAGTCTGGCGCTGGAGTTGTTCCGTGCGCGTAAGCTATCCCCGGTCGAAATTCTGAAAGCGCAAATTGCGCGCGCCGAAAGCGTAGAGCCGCAAATCAACGCGTTTTGCGACACCTACTATGATGAAGCGCTGAAGCAAGCTGAGGCTTCAGAAGCCCGTTACATGTCCACCTCGGGCCCTTCGGCTCCTCTGGACGGGCTGACCTGCTGTATCAAGGACGAGATTAAGCTCGAAGGTCGCGTGACCACCAACGGCTCCAAGATCTTCAAGGATCACGTGGACGATCAGACTGACGTGTTTGCCCAGCGCTTGTTGGATGCTGGCGTCATCGTGCATGCACGGACCACTACACCCGAATTCTGCCTTCTGGGCACCTGCCACTCTGATCTTTGGGGCGTCACACGCAACCCGCACAATCTGGACTGCACGCCGGGTGGCTCGTCGGGCGGAACCGGCGCATCTCTGGCGACCGGAACTTCTACCCTTGGCACGGGAACCGATATTGGCGGCTCTGTCAGGATCCCAGCAGGCTGTTGCGGCATTGTCGGACTGAAAGCGGCTTATGGCCGGATCCCGGAAACGCCGGTGATGAACCTGGACTTCTATTCCCACTCCGGCCCGATGACGCGCACGGTCAAGGATTGCGAGCTGATGTTCAACGTGTGCAATGGCCAGAGCGAGAGGGACATCGCGTCTCTTCCCGGTCACATGAGCATTGACTCTATTACTGGCGATGTGCGGAGTAAACGCATCGCCTGGTCCCCCGATCTGGACTATTTCCAGGTCACCGACGATGTCAGATCAAACTGTTTTGCAATTGTTGAACAATTGAAGGCTCTGGGTGCAGAGATCGAGCAGATCGCCTTTCCCTGGGACGAAAGTTGTCAGCGCGCCGTGCAATGTTATCTCGCGCTTCTCTGGGGCCAGCACATCAAGCGCCTCGTGCCTGAGCACGGCGACAAGATGACAGACTATGCTTTGAACACCGTGAAAGATGCCGAACGCTTCAGTATGGAAGACTTCGTGCAATCGCTGGAAAAAACCTATGAAGTCTACGCGAAATTCGCCGACACCATGACCGGCTTTGACGCCTTCATCTGTCCAACCAATGCCGTCCCTGCCGTCGCGGCTGACCATGATTCCTGGGACAAGGACTTCCGGATCAACGATGTGGTGGTCGACGGGGAGTACGGCTGGGTCATGACCCATCCCTTCAACATGCTCAGCCGTTGCCCGGTTATTTCGATCCCCTCCGGCAAGGCGTCGAATGGGGTTCCAACGGGTGTGCAGATCGTCGGCAAGGCCTACGACGAGCCTGCAATGTTCAACGTGGCGGCAGCCCTGGAACCGGCATTCGGGTTTCAGGCTCCTGACTTGTGAGATTTGACAAATGCGGATCATCTATAGCGAAGACCACCGGAAGCACTTTCCCAGGGGCGAACTCTATGGCGGCGAACTTGTGCGCCCGTTCGAATGCCCGGAGCGCTGGGAGCACATTGTCAATCGTTTGAAGGCGTGTGGTTTTGACGATTTTGCTGCGCCGGGCTCGTTGGACATGTCGCCGGTTCGCAAAATTCACACTGGACCCTATCTAGAGTTCCTTGAAAAGGCCTGGGCCATGTGGCAGGCTGAAGGCTTCAACGGCGAAGCTTTGCCCATCGTCTTTCCAGCCCGGCGCATGCAACAGCGCGAGCCTGAACATATTGATGGCAAGCTTGGTTACTACAGCATGGCCATTGAAACGGCGATTACAGCCGGAACCTGGGAAGCTGCGCAGGCAAGTGCTGCCATCGCGCAGACGGGCCAGAAGCAGGTTTCAGATGGCGCAAAGGAGGTGTTCAGTCTCTGCCGCCCGCCCGGCCATCACGCGGCCAAAGATCTTTATGGCGGTTATTGTTTCCTCAACAACGCGGCCATCGCGGCACAGGGTTATCTGGATGCGGGCGCAGAAAGGGTTGCGATCCTCGACCCTGATTTCCATCATGGCAACGGGACTCAAGACATCTTCTACGAGCGCGACGACGTCTTGTTCGTCTCCTTGCATGGGGACCCGGAAGATGCCTTTCCGCATTTTCTGGGGTATGCGGATGAGACTGGATCAGGGAAAGGTGAAGGGTTCAACTTGAACTTCCCCATGCCGCCGGGGACGCCCTATACTGTGTGGGGAGACACACTGAACCAAGGGTTAAACCGGGTCCGAAACTATTCACCGGATGTTCTGATCATCTCGCTTGGCGTGGATACGTTCGAGAACGACCCCATCAGTTTCTTTAAACTCAAGTCCGATGATTTCATCGACTACGGCGGCCGCATTGCCTCGTTGGGCCTGCCTACGCACTTCGTCATGGAAGGCGGATATGCGGTGGAGGAAATCGGGATCAACACCGTCAACGTCCTGCAAGGATATCTGGGAGCTTAAGATCATGGCCCGCGATCCCCGCTACGACATTCTTTTTGAGCAGGTCAAGATCGGTCCGTTGACCGCAAAGAACCGGTTCTACCAGGTGCCCCATTGCAACGGCGGTGGGTATCGCGATCCGTCCGCCGTGGCGGAGATGCGCGGCATCAAGGCGCAAGGTGGCTGGGCGGTGATCAATACCGAGCAGGCGGAGATCCATCATACCTCCGAGATCACCCCGTTCATCGAACTGCGCATCTGGGACGAGCAGGACATGCCGGCCCTGCAGCGCATCACGGACAAGATCCACGAGCACGGGGCGCTGGCCGGGATCGAGCTGTGTTACAACGGCATGAACGGCCCGAATCTCTACTCTCGCGAAGTGCCACTCGCACCCATCAACATGCCAGTGGCCACTTTCACCTATGATCCGGTGCAGGCCCGGGCCATGGATAAAGAAGACATCCGCAACCTGCGACGCTGGCACCGGGAAGCTGCCGTGCGCGCCAAACAATGCGGCTTTGATCTGGTCTATGTTTATGGCGCCCACGAATTCGGGGCCGTGCAGCATTTCCTGTCTCGCCGGTCCAACCAGCGCATTGATGATTATGGCGGCAATCTGGAGAACCGCGCGCGGCTTTTGAAGGAGCTGATCGAGGACACCAAGGAGGCCGTTGGAGACAGTTGCGCCGTGCCGGTGCGTGTGCTGATCGATGAGAGGCGCGGCGATGAAAGCGTGACCCGGGACGAGATGTACGATGTGGTCGGCATGCTCGCCGAGTTGCCGGACCTCTGGGATTTCACCCACGGCAATTGGCCGGAAGATTCCGGCACCTCCCGCTTCAAGGACGAGGCCGCGCAAGAAGAGATTGTGCGCGGGTTCAAGCAGCTCACCACGAAGCCCGTGGTTGGCGTAGGCCGGTTTACCTCCGCCGATACCATGGTCCGGCAGATCAAATCCGGCATTCTCGATTTCATTGGTGCGGCGCGCCCGTCGATTGCCGATCCCTTCATCCCGAAAAAGATCGAGGAAGGGCGCATTGAGGATGTCCGCGAGTGCATTGGCTGCAATATCTGCGTGACCGGCGACATGACCGGCGGCATCAGCCGGTGCACCCAGAACCCCACCTTCATGGAAGAATGGCGCAAGGGCTGGCATCCCGAAATCATGCAGGAAAAGGGGCCGAGCGAGAGAGTGTTGATTGTCGGTGCAGGTCCTTCAGGTCTGGAAGCCGCCCGGGCGCTCGGATCGCGCGGCTATGAGGTCGCATTGGCGGAAGCCGGCACGGAACTTGGCGGCCGTGTGAATGCGGAAAGTGCCCTGCCGGGATTGTCCGCCTGGGGCCGAGTGCGCGATTACCGGGAATACCAGATCTCCCAGATGGCGAACGTACAGACTTATTTCGACAGCAAACTCAGTGCTGATGAGGTGCTCGAATTCGGCTTTGAGCATGTGGGTCTCGCCACCGGGGCAACTTGGCGGAACGACGCCATTGCCCGTTTCCATCTGAGATCTATCCCCACGTCGGAAGCGATGCCGAGCTACACGCCGGATGATCTGATGGCCGGAAACGCGCCCGGCGGAGAGGTCGTGCTCTACGATGACGATCACTTTTATATGGGCGGCGTCCTCGCCGAGCTTCTGGTGCAAAAGGGTGCTTCGGTCACACTGGTGACGCCTTCGGTGCAGGTCTCCGAATGGACCATCAACACGCTGGAACAGCATTTCATTCAGGCCCGGCTGCTGGAGATGGGCGTCAAGATCGTTACCACCCGGGCGCTCAGTGCCGTTCACGAGACTCATGTGGAAATCGAGTGCATCTATTCAGGTGCAAAGTCGGAGCTGCTGGCCAATGCCCTTGTCTATGTGACCTCCCGCGCGCCAAACGATGAGATTTGGCAGATCCTCAAATCCGGCGCGAGCGCCTGGGCGGATGCAGGGATCAAATCGGTCAAGGTGTTCGGCGACGCCGAGGCCCCGGCGCCGATCGCCTGGGCCACCTATGCCGGTCACCGCTTTGCTCGTGAACTGGACGAGCCTGAACTCAAGTCCGGCCAACTGCCCTTCCGCCGTGAAGTTGTCGGCCTAGCCGCCGAATGAAGGGGCTGACCAACGCCCGCACGGCACCGGTTCACCTTCTTTTGCTTATTGTGATGGGGCTTATGTGGGGCCTGCAGTTTGCCATGCTCAAATTGGCTGCAGCTGACGGCTTCGGCGAAATCGAAATTCTCACCATCTCGCTTGCGGTTTTGGCCGTGGTTTTCCTGGCCACAATTGCTTTTCGCCGCGAATTGTTCAGGTCAAAGTCCGGGCATCTGGTCTATTTTAGTGTTGGTAGTTTTCTTGGCTATATTCTGCCGCTCGGGTTGGCGATTTATGTAAGCCGGCATCTGACAGCAGGTCTAATCGCGCTCACCGGCTCGCTCGTACCGTTAATGGCGATTGCTATTGCAGCGGCGCTTCGCACCGAACAGATCTCGCTTAAGCGGGTCTTTGCCATGCTGCTGGGAACGGCTGCAGCCCTGCTCATTTTCTGGCCGGAATTCTTTTCAGCCGAGAGCCGCCTCTTGGGCTGGATTATGCTCTGTCTCATCATCCCGTTCTCCTACGCGCTTGACGGAATTTACATTGGCGCATTCTGGCCGCCAGAGCTGGGTGCCATTCAGGTCGTCGCAGGTGAAGCTGCCGTTGCCGCGGTGATGCTACTGCCATTCTATCTTCTGGCCGGAGAACCGGTGTCATTCACCAGACCGTGGACAACTGGCCACAAGGCAGTTTTCTGGTTCACCTTCTGCGGTTTCTTCGAAGTGCTGCTGTTCTTTTATCTCATCCGGCATGCCGGCGCCGTTCTGGTTTCCTTTGGCAGCCTCATTTCGTTATTCTCCGGCATTGGCTGGGGCATTCTCATTTTTTCAGAGCAACATGGCCCGTTGTTATGGATAGCAGTTGGATTGATGAGCGCGTCACTTATAATCGTGGGCGCTGGACAAGAAGGAATTACCTGATGGCTGAAGTCACAATTGGCGTAACGCAAATGACCTGTTCGAACGACAGGGCACAGAACCACGGCAAGGCTGAAGAGCTGGTGCGCAAAGCGGCTGCCGCCGGAGCCAATGTAGTCCTGGTCCAGGAACTGTTTGAAGGTTTCTATTTCTGCCAACAGGAACGTCCGGAACTGTTTGGACTTGCCCATGAAGCCGAAGGGCACCCTGCAATTGAGAGGTTTTCAAGCGTTGCCAAGGAGCTCGGCATTGCGATGCCTGTAAGTTTTTTCGAACGCCAGAATAATGCGCATTACAACTCGATTGCGATGGTCGATGCGGATGGGTCCGTGCTTGGCGTCTACCGCAAGTCTCACATTCCAGACGGTCCCGGTTACGAAGAGAAATTCTATTTCAATCCCGGCGACACAGGCTTCAAGGTTTGGCACACGGCTTACGGCAAAGTCGGCGTGGGCATTTGCTGGGACCAGTGGTTCCCGGAAACAGCCCGTTGCATGGTGCTGCAGGGCGCGGAAATGCTGCTCTATCCCACGGCGATTGGTAATGAGCCGGAAAATCCCGATTACGACTCCAAGGACCACTGGCAAAATGCCATGTGTGGCCATGCTGCGGCGAACATGGTTCCGTTGGCTGCCGCCAATCGGATTGGTTCTGAGTACCCCGAAGGCGGCAAGGAAATGTCTTTCTATGGTTCGTCGTTCATCAGTGACTGGACCGGCAAGAAGGTCGTCGAAGCAGGGCGCGAGAACGAAGCCGTCCTGACACACACGTTCGATCTAGGCCACGTGCGCCATGAGCGTATTGGATGGGGTCTGTTCCGTGATCGCCGACCGGAACTCTATGGAGCGATCGGCACCCTGTCAGGCGCCCAGCCGCGCTAGGCAAATCTATTTATTCTATTTTTGTTCTTGACAAAAAGTAATCAAAGTAATCTTTGTGATATTCATCTTCCCGCCTTTTCCGCAACGGGTACCTTGGGCGTGACTTATCCAGAGTGGGAAAAGGCGCGGTACCTGAAAGGGGTATGGCGTGAGCTGGTGCTCTGGTGATCAGCCATGGTTTGTGGTGTGAGTTTTGATCGTGCCGGGGACTTGATCGTTCCTGACCTGGACTGAACCCCATTCGCAGACCACAAGTGGCCGGAGTCCTTGCCAGCGAACGCTGGTCTCGCCCTAACCAGGCGGCCCGGCTTTCCCCCGCCCTTGCGTGCCTTGGGCCGGGACGGTGCTCCCTCGTCACGAAGCGGGAAGTGCGGTGTGCAGGCGGATGCGAAAGCTCCCCGCGAAGATGCCACATGCGGGCGCCGGAAGGTTGCCTAATACTCAAAAGTGCGATGCGACTGGACGGCGTCCGCACCCCAATCTCGCGAAGTGAGATTGTTTACTTCACTCACGGCAGTATTCGCTGGCGCGAATACGCCTCGCGTGGGCGCGGGCTTTCGCCCCGCGGGTGATCGCCCTTGCCTCGGCTCCGAGAGAGCCTCGGTTCCCTTACCGACCACACATCGCGTGTGTTTGATCTGAGGAAACCGGAGAGTGATGGAGCTTGACCGGGCGATCTCGGTTTTCCTGAGTGCTTGCGGAAAGCAAACTTCCTTCGTGTCTTTCGATGCAAAATCTGGCAGGTTGCTGGAAAGAAACGAGCGAACAGGTTTCACCTCATGACATCCTTGGAAGACGAAGCGCGGGCCTTTCTCAACGCCAATCCTCAGGTTGAATATCTTGATGCGTTCATCATTGATCTCTGCGGCCGTGCAGCCGGAAAGCGTTACCCTCTGGATCAGATCGAGAAGCTGTTCAAAAACGGCTCCCAACTTTGCGCCTCAACATCACTGCTCGATGTGAATGGCAATAGTTCGGATCCACTTGGCTATGGATTTTCCGACGGTGATCCCGATGCCGACTCCTTTCCCGTGCCAGGCACCTTGTGTGCAGCACCATGGGGCGAAGGCAAGGGTGCACAATGCCTGATGACCTTGAAGGACAACGGCACTGACACACCGGTCTGGTTCGAGCCTCGGATCGTGCTTCAGAAAGTGGTCACCCAGTTCGCAGAATTGAAGCTCCGGCCTGTCGTAGCCATTGAGTTGGAGTTTTATCTTTTGGATCCCCAAAGGGATGAGGACGGAAAACCCCAGCCGCCGGTAAACCCAAGAGGCGGACGTCGAAGTTGGTCCGGCAATGTGTTCAGTTTCGATGAACTGGAAGACTATGCCGGGTTTCTGACCAAGATCTCTGAAATCTGCCAAGTTCAGAACATTCCCGCATCCACCGCGATCAGCGAATATGGAGCCGGTCAATTTGAGATCAACTTGGAACACGTGGACGATCCACTAGATGCAGCAGATCATGCAGCCCTGTTGCGGCGCGCTGTAATGATGGCCGCCCGGAATACGGGATTTGATGCTACTTTCCTTTCCAAGCCTTATCCGGATTTGGCAGGATCAGGCATGCACATCCACCTCAGCATCATGGATGAAACTGGAGCGAATATTTTTGACGCGGCGCGCGCGGATGGGGAACAGAAATTGAAGAATGTGGGCGCGGGCTTCCAGGCTGTTATGCCTGAAGCGATGGGGATCTTTGTGCCCAATCTCAATGCCTTCCGGCGTTTTGAGCCGAATCAATTTACGCCAGTGACGAAAGACTGGGGCGACAATAACCGCTCCATGGCGTTCCGCATGCTGGCTTCGGATGGAAAGAACAAGCGGATTGAGCACCGTGTTTCCGGCGCCGAGGCCAACCCGTACCTGGCGTTGGCAGCCGTATTGGCTGGCGCCTACCATGGCCTTGCAAACGGTCTCGAACCCACAGAAATCGCAAGTGGAAATGCGGGTGCATCTGTGGACGAAGACCTGCCTCTGAGGCCATGGACTGCCCTCGACAAGCTGGAGCAAACAGACGTGCTGAAAGCCTATATGGGAGATGAGTTTCTTCGAGCTTATGCCGCTGTAAAGCGCGCGGAGCTTGAGGACTTTTTGTCGGAAATCATGCCCCGCGAAATCGAGTGGTATCTGTGACCTCATGACGGACACTCCCGCCCAACAGCAGGCGATTGGCTTGACCGCCAAAATAGCGGTGCTGGCGCTCACCCCATTTGCTTTCGGTTATTTTCTGTCCTACCTCTATAGAGCTGTGAACGCCGTCGTTGCGCCGGACCTGGTGCAGGATATTGGTCTGGACGCCGCAGGTCTGGGGCTGTTAACCGCTGCCTATCTCTTGGCGTTTGCGCTGTTCCAGTTGCCCCTCGGATTGTTGCTGGACCGGTATGGTCCGCGCCGCGTGCAAGCTGCGCTGGTTGCCTGCGCGGCGCTCGGATCTGTTTTGTTTGCGGTTGGCGAAAGTGTTTTCACTCTCACGCTTGCCCGGGCCATCATCGGAATGGGTTTCGCGGGAGGGCTCATGAGCGGATTCAAGGCTGTTGTCCTGTGGGTGCCTGAGGAACGCCGTGCCCTGGCGAATGCTTGCGTCATGTCCCTCGGAGCACTCGGCCTGCTCGTTGCAACAGTTCCCATGGAGTTTGCGGTGCAGGCGGTCGGATGGCGCCAGGTCTTCTGGTGGCTTGCAGGGATTACAGCGGTGGTGGCCGCCCTGATCCTGCTGGTCGTCCCGAAAACTAAAGATGGACCGGTTGGCGCTGGAGAAAGTTTTTCCCAATCGGTGGCGTCCCTCGGGTCGATCCTCAGGTCACGTGTTTTCTGGGTTCTGGCTCCTTTGCTTGGAACCTCCGCAGGCATTCATATCGCTATTCAGACGTTGTGGGCCGGACCGTGGTTCCGTGACGTGGGCGGGATGGACCGGACTGGTGTCGCTGGATATCTCTTCATGACGGCAGCGGCATTTTTTGTGGGGATCCTGTTCACCGGCGCGGTAACGGACTGGCTGGGCCGCCGCGGTGTCAGCATTCTGAACGTCATGCTGGGCTTTGCGTTGCTGTTCATCGCCTCGCAAGCCGGGATCGTTTCGCATTGGCTGCCCGGCATGTGGTTCTACTGGGCGGTTTTCGGCATGTTGGGACAGGTCGCCATACTCGCCTATCCCTGGCTCAGCTCACACTATGGCACAGCCTTGTCGGGCCGGGCCAACACAGCGATGAATCTGTTCATCTTCGGCTGTGCCTTTGTGATTCAGTATCTCATCGGAGAAGTCATAGATCTCTACCCGAAATCGGCTGATGGCGGATATGCCCCGGAGGCCTACCAAACCGGATTTGGAATATTTTTTGTCCTGCAGTTGCTGGCGCTGGGTTGGTATCTCTACGGTATGAGAAACCTGCGCAGGGATGGTATTGTCGAAGGCTAAACGAAAAAAGGCGACCGGTTGCCTGATCGCCTCTGGAATCAAAATCCCGGGCTGGTCACTTCGGACCAAGCACCATAATCATCTGCCGGCCCTCCATCTTTGGATCCGACTCGACTTTTGCAAATTCCTCGGAGTCGCCCTTGACCCTCAGAAGAAGATCCCGACCAAGCTGCTGATGCGCCATTTCGCGGCCACGGAATCGCAAGGTGACTTTCACCTTGTCGCCATTGTCGAAGAATTTCTGCATCGCCCGCAGCTTGACGTTGTAGTCGTGCGTGTCGATGTTGGGGCGCATCTTGATCTCTTTGACCTCGATGACTTTCTGTTTCTTCTTGGCTTCGTTGGCCTTTTTCTGGGCCTCGTATTTGTACTTGCCAAGATCAAGGACTTTGCAGACAGGCGGCTTGGCATTTGGCGAAACTTCGACAAGATCGAGTCCAGCCTCCAAAGCGATTTCCATTCCATCTGCGGGGCTCATCACCCCTTGCATTTCACCCTCTGCATCAATCACCAGAACCTCTTCGGCGGTGATCGTTTCGTTGGCGCGCGGGCCTATATCTCTAGCCGGCGCTGCCCTGTACGGTCTGCGGCCTATCTCAAAACTCCTTGGTTGTCATATCTAACGATGCCAAATTGGCATCAGCGGGCTATACACGCCTCAACTGGTGCGTTGAGTCAAGCAAAGACCGCACAATTCCTTAGCAAAATATACCTGCGCGGTATGAGAATGTCCGAAAAAGATCCAGAATTTTCCACTTACGGAACCGGAAATTCCATTGCAGCCCGGAAAAATCCGGGATCGTCCACGTTAGCGCAAGATCCTGGCTTGTTCTGGATGGGTGGATTCAAATCTTCGATGGATGGCACCAAAGCCACGGCCCTCGCCAACTGGTCGGAGGAAAATCGGCGCGTGTGCACCCGCTTCGATTATTCCGGCCATGGTGTTTCCGGAGGTGAATTTGAGGAAGGGACAATCTCGGCCTGGTTGGAAGAAAGTCTCGGCGTCTTTGAGGAACATACCACCGGGTCCCAAATTGTTATCGGTTCGTCCATGGGTGGCTGGCTTGCCATGTTACTGTACAGGGAACTGTCGCGACGTATTGAAAGTGCGAGAGTGCATGCACTCGTGTTGATCGCGCCTGCCGCTGACATGACCGTTCGCATATGGGAGGAGTTCCCCGAGGATGTGCGTCAGCAAATTATGGACACCGGGATCTGGCATCGCCCGTCCGCCTATGGTGACGGAGATTATGCGATCACCAAAGGCCTGATCGAGGACGGGCGCAATCATCTGATCCTCAATGAGATTACATCCGTCGCCTGCCCGGTTCGCATCCTGCACGGGGAAGAAGACCCCGACGTGCCGTGGCAGCACGGTCATAAGCTCTACCGTCAATTGGAGGGCAGCGACATCACATTCACCCTGATCAAGGGCGGCGATCACAGATTGTCCTCTGACCAGGAGATTGAGAGGCTGTTGGCGACGATCAGCGCCCTGGCTTAGAAGACGCGCCTGAGGGGCCGATCTTCTTCTCGCCCGAGTTCATGGCCAGCACGTGGCCGGCCAGATAAAGGGACCCGCAGATCAGAACCCGAACCGGTTCGCTTGATGCTCCGGCCTGGCTCAAGGCATCTTCAATGCTCTTTGCAGCTTCAGCCTGAAAACCGACCAGCGTTGCCACGTTTGCCAGGTCGTCGGCTCGAATGGAATTTTCCTCACCTGGGATCGAGACAGTGATGAATTTCGAGGCAAGACCCTCAAAGGGCATAAGATAATCTTGGGGCGTCTTAGTGTTCAGCATGCCGCAAATGACGACTGTCGGCCGTGGCAGGCATTCTTCAAGTTCCGCCAGACTTGCCGCAATGACCCGGCCCGCAGATGCATTGTGCCCGCCATCAACCCAGATGTCAGAGCCCTCCGGCAGGAATTCAAGCAATGGCCCCTGATCGAGCAATTGCATGCGTGCAGGCCATGCTGCATCAAGCAATGCGCGCTCCGCATCGCCAGCGCTCATCTTGACGCTCTCCAAAGCCCTCAGCGCCGCGATGGAGGTTCCTGCATTCTCAATCTGGAATCGGCCCACCAGTCTGGGAAGCGGAAGGTCAAGCAGACCGGAGGTATCCTGATAAACCAAACGCCCGTTTTCTTCGTAGGCCTGAAATTCCTGATTGGCGATAACAAGTGGAACATCCAGCGTCCGCGCATGAGTTTCCAGCACACCGCGAACTGCATCGCTTTGCGGGCCCACAATGCACGGCACACCGCGCTTCATGATTCCTGCCTTTTCGCCCGCGATTTCCTCGATCGTTTCACCGAGGAACTGCTGATGATCAATATCGACTGGCGTTATGACAGTCAGCTCTGGTTTCTCGACGACGTTTGTTGCATCAAGACGGCCGCCAAGCCCGGTTTCCAACAGGCAGATGTCTGCAGGTGTCCGGGAAAAAGCCAAAAAAGCCGCTGCTGTCGTGATCTCAAAAAACGTGACTGGCGTGCCGCCGTTTGCCTCTTCGCATTCGGCCAATAACTCAGTCAGTGCGGCTTCACTGATCGGCGCGTCACCAATATAAATCCGCTCATGAAACCGCACCAGATGAGGAGAAGTATAGGCGTGTACTTTGTGACCGCCACCCTCCAGCCCGGCGCGCATGTGTGAAACCGTGGAGCCTTTGCCGTTTGTGCCGGCAATATGGACGACGGGTGGCAACGACTCTTGAGGATTGCCCAGCGCCTCCAGGAGCTTCCACATCCGGCCAAGGGAAAGATCCATTAGTTTTGGGTGCAATTGAAGCAGGCGCTTCAATATGGAGTCACTACGAGCCATGCCGGTGACCAATCTTTAAGTTCGAGGAGCTACGTCGCTGAGGGCTCTGCGTCCGGCTTGCAGAGCAACTCTTCCGCCCATTCACCTGCCATCGCAGTGGCGGTCTTGGCCGCCTTCTTTCCCGAACGCTTCTTTTTTTTCTGAGGCTCTTCAGCTGCGGTCATTTCAGCTGCTTTCAGCTCCCCGCCATGATTGGGAACAGATTCAATGATCTCACCTTCGAGAGTCCTTTCTTCTGCTTCGCCGAATTTGCCTTCGACGACCTCAGCTGTAACCAGCGCACCGTCTTCGCTTGGAGCTTCCGCGCTGATCGTTTCCGCCACAGGGGCTCTCATCAAAAGATGCGTGATCTGGCTAATCGTCTTACGGAGATCGTGACGGTGCACCACCATATCGATCATTCCATGCTCAAGCAGATACTCAGATTTCTGAAACCCCTCCGGCAACTTCTCACGGATGGTTTGCTCGATCACGCGCTGCCCAGCAAACCCGATCAATGCGCCTGGCTCCGCAATATGCACGTCTCCCAACATAGCATAAGAGGCTGTGACACCACCCGTTGTGGGATTGGTCAAAACCACGATGTAGGGCAATCGCGCTTCGCGCAGTTCCTGCACTGCAACTGTGGTTCGCGGCAATTGCATCAGGGAAAGCACACCTTCCTGCATACGGGCGCCGCCGGAGGCAATAAAGAAGATAAACGGTGTTTTCAGCTCCACAGCCCGGCGCATGGCCGAAATAATGGCGTCACCTGCGGCCATACCAAGCGATCCGCCCATGAACTCAAAGTCCTGCACGGCTGCAACAACATCCAGGCCGTCAAGCGTACCTTCGCCAGCCAGAATTGCATCATCCCGACCGGTTTTCATCCGAGCCTGTTTGAGTTTGTCAGAATACTTCTTCTCGTCACGGAACTGGAGTGGATCGACCGCCACAGAAGGCATCTCGATCTCTTTGTATTCGCCAGAATCAAAGAAGTTTTTCAACCGTGCCTCGCCACCAATGTGCATATGGTAGCCGGACCCAGGCATGACAAATTGATTGGCTTCCAGGTCACGATGATAAACCATCTGACCGGACTCCGGATCCTTGACCCATTTATTGTCTGGCATCTCCCGGCGGAGAATACTGTTAATTTTCGGGCGGACGACGTTGGTAATCCAGTTCACGCTATGTCTTCCTTTCCGGTTCGTTCCAACCGCACAGCACTTATTCTGCTGCTTCTACATTGGTGTTGCGAACCCCTTCTGCAAGGGATGAGACCAGGTCCAGAACTGCAGACACTGTCTTGTCAGTTGCCTTGCCATCATCGTCCAGAGTGGATTTGACCGCATCGACAAAGACAGATCCAACAACAACACCATCCCCGCATTCCCCGATGACTTTCGCCTGTTCCGGGGTTTTCACACCAAATCCGACCGCCACAGGCAGATCGGTCTGTGCCTTGATCCGTGCCACATGAGTACGGACATTGTTCTGATCGGGCGCAGCCGTGCCTGTAATGCCTGTAATTGACACATAATACACAAAACCGGATGTATTCGCGAGTACAGCTGGCAGACGTTTGTCGTCTGTCGTGGGAGTAGCAAGCCGAATGAAGTTCAAACCGGCGTCAAACGCAGGAATACACAACTCGTCATCGCATTCAGGTGGCAGATCCACAACGATCAAGCCATCTACGCCGGCATCCTTTGCGTCTTCCAGAAACCGTTCAACCCCATAAATGTAAATGGGATTGTAATAGCCCATGAGCACGATCGGGGAGTTATCGTCCCTGGATCTGAACTCCTTTACCATGGCCAGCGTCTTGACCATATTCTGCCCGGCAACCAGTGCCCGTTGCGAAGAGGCCTGCACGGACGGGCCGTCTGCCATTGGATCAGAGAAAGGCATTCCCAGCTCAATAATATCTGCTCCTGCGGCAGGCAGACCCTCGAGAATCTTTTTCGATGTCTCAAGATCTGGATCCCCTGCGGTCACAAACGTAACCAGCGCAGGACGTCCTTCAGCTTTCAAGGCGGCAAAGCGATTATCAATTCTGGTTGTCATAGTCTTACATCTCCACACCAAGATGCTCGGCAACGGCAAATACATCCTTGTCGCCACGTCCACACATGTTCATGACGATGATTTTGTCCTTCGGCATTTCAGGCGCCATTTTGGCCACGTGCGCCAAGGCGTGGCTTGGTTCCAGAGCGGGAATAATCCCCTCCTGCTGTGTGCACAGCTGGAAAGCATCAAGGGCTTCCTGGTCTGTTATTGAAACATAGTTCACGCGGCCTGAATCCCGGAGCCAGGAGTGTTCGGGTCCAATCCCCGGGTAATCAAGGCCAGCTGAGATGGAATGCGCATCAGTAATTTGTCCATCGTCGTCCTGGAGCAAATAGGTGCGATTGCCGTGAAGCACTCCCGGCTCGCCGCCGTTCAGCGATGCTGCGTGCATTTCGGTGTCGACACCATGCCCGCCAGCCTCGACGCCAAATATTTCAACGTCCTTGTCGTCAAGGAAAGGATGAAACAGCCCTATGGCATTTGAACCGCCACCGATGCATGCCACCAGAGCGTCTGGCACGCGGCCTTCGGCGGCCATCATTTGCTCCCGGGTTTCATTGCCAATCACTGACTGAAAATTGCGAACCATCTCGGGATAGGGATGCGGTCCGGCCGCGGTGCCGATGATGTAGAACGTGTTCTCCACATTGGCGACCCAATCGCGCAAGGCATCATTCATGGCATCCTTGAGAGTACCAGTCCCTGATGTCACCGGGACAATTTCGGCACCAAGTAGCCGCATGCGGAACACATTCGGCTTCTGCCGTTCAATGTCAGTTGCGCCCATGTAAACAACGCAGGGCAATCCAAAACGGGCGCACACGGTAGCCACCGCAACACCATGCTGACCTGCACCTGTTTCTGCAATGATGCGCGTTTTTTTCATGCGCCGGGCCAATTGCATCTGGCCGAGGCAATTGTTGATCTTGTGCGAGCCGGTGTGATTCAGTTCATCGCGTTTGAAATAGATCTTTGCCCTACCAAAATACTCAGTCAGCCGCTCGGCAAAATAGAGCGGGCTCGGCCGGCCTGTATAATGGGTATTGAGGGCGGCCAGTTCAGCGTGAAATTCCGGGTCTTCCTTGGCCTCGTTATAGGCCTCTTCGAGCTCCAAAATAAGCGGCATCAGGGTTTCGGCTACAAAACGGCCCCCATGAATGCCGAAATGACCGCGCTCGTCCGGGCCGGATCGATAGGTATTTGGTACGCTTACATTCACAGCTGTATTGCTCCTAAAGAACGGGTGTCGTTTGCCGGTCAGAGTTGTTTAGCAGCAGACACGAACGTTTTGATTAAATCAACATCCTTGGCACCAGGACTGCTTTCCACGCCGGAGGAAACGTCGACAATTGGTGCTTTGGTTATTCTTACTGCTTCTCGCAGATTGGCAGCATCAAGTCCACCTGACAACATAAATGTCGGTTCGGTTTCCTGCGCATCCATTAATGCCCAGTCAAATGAAATACCATTTCCACCTGGCAATGCGCCGTCCAGACTTTCCGGGGCTTTGGCATCAAACAGAATCATGTGCGCAGCATTCTTGTAGTCAGAAGCAGCCGCGATGTCTGTGACGTCCTTCACCTTGATGGCCTTGATGACGGGCAAACCGGTTTGGTTCCTGATCTCTGCAATGCGCTCCGGCGTTTCCGACCCGTGCGCTTGGATGTAATCTGGTTCCAGTGCATCGCATATCCCGGCAATTTTGCCATCGTCGGCATCTACCGTAAGCGCGACTTTCTTGGCGCGGGATCCGGTCGTTTTTGCAAGTGTCCATGCTGTCGCCAGATCGATATTCCGTGGGCTTGGGTCATAGAAGACAAACCCCACAAAATCAGCGTCTGCGTCGAGCGCAGCGTTCAGGGTTTCAATATTTGATAATCCGCAGATTTTTACCTCAGTCACGGGAAGACTCCACCTCTGCGGAAATGGCACGGGCCGCTGCTGCGGGATCGGGACTCTGCGTAATGGGCCTGCCAACAACCAGAACGTCACCGCCGGCTTTGGTTGCCGAACCTGGTGTAGCCATTCGTTTCTGGTCACCAGTTTCTGCTCCGGCTGGCCGGATACCCGGGATAATCGTCAGAAATTCTGCTGAGGTTGCTGTCTTGATGGCTTCAATGTCGAGTGCGCTGCATACGATTCCATCCAAGCCGCAAGATTGTGCAAGTTTGCTCATTGAAATGGCGTGCCCAAGCGTGTCCTTGCCTTTATCGTAACCCACGTCGGCAATGTTGGTATTGCTAAGGCTTGTCATGATCGTGACGCCAATGAGTTTGGTCCACCCATCTACGGCTTCGGCAGCGGCGCGCATCATATCCGGACCGCCGGCCACATGAACGTTTATAAGCACAGGAAGCGGATCAAGTGTCATGAGCGCCCGCAGGCCGCCGGCCACCGTATTGGGGATGTCATGGAGTTTCAGATCCAGAAAGACCGGTGCTCCGATCTCGGCAATCGCCTGGTAGCCGGCACGTCCATGGGCATAGAAGAATTCCAGCCCCACTTTGACCCCGCCCACATGATCCTTGACCTGCGTTGCCCAAGCGACCGCCTGATCCACATCCGTGGTGTCGAGCGCGCAGAAAATCGGGTTCGCAAAAGTCGCCATAGTTAAGAGCTCCGGAGATTGCCGGGCTTATATCAGATCAAATTCTGATATGCTTTTGTTTTTTGCTGTGCCCGTTAACCACAGCAGCAGAACAGAACCTGCTCGGTTTTCTTGCCTTTGATCTTCAGAACTTCCCAGCCTTCGCCGAAGATAAATGCTCCATACATGATCAGTTCGGCGTTTCCGTCATTGTCCAGATCCAACACACTAACCACAGTGTGTTCTACGAGCAGCGAGGGGACATTTTCATCCTTCAGGGAGATCGACTTGGCGAGCTCAACGATTTCAAATTTGTTGGCTGTTTCCCTTTGCAGGAGCACAACTGAATACTCGCCTCGCTTCGTATCACCCCGTGCTGTATTCAAGCCGTTGATGATGACCTCCTGTCGCCCGTCTCCGTCCAGATCAGTGGCGATGAGCTGCTTGATTTTTACCGTAGGATTTGTGAGCCCCTCGTCGGTCAGAAACTTCTCAACCACCTTCTCGTGATCATCATCGTTGACGGGCAACCGGACAAAGTTTTTTGGCAAGCGGGCACGAACGTCCTCTGGCTTGCCTTTCAAGGCAACTTGGAACAATCCCAGTTGGTCATTCTTGAATGTCAAATCCTGAATGTAGCTGGACTCGCAATCGCCCCCATCGTCCATCGGCTCCGGCTTGCCGATGCTCCAGACTTCGCCGCGAGTCTCGTCCATTCTGACGAGCGTATAGACATCCTTGTGTTTCAGTTCGCTGATCAGTGAAGGCGCATCCGCAATAATCCCGCGCATGCTTCCGCCAATAACACACGTGTTGCCTTCGGGCGTAACGCCAACCACCGACATCGTCGGGGCGTTTTCGGCAAGAGACGCGGCGGTGGCAAACCCATAGAAGCTCAACGCAAAGGCAATCACCTGTCCGATGCGTGGGAAGAACATCTGATCAACTGTTTAGGGATACAAGTGCGCCGTCGCTCTTGCGTTTCAGCGCAGCAGTTTCCGAGCGGATTTCGCTGACTTCGTGACGTGCATCTTTTGCGGCTCGCCGCCACTTGGACTGGTTGATCCAGGAACTGGCCCCTCCGATCAAGATACCGAGCACGACAGCTGCGAGCAGCAAGAGATAGAGCGGAATTTCCAATGAAATCAAGGGGGTGGCTGTGCTCGTCGGGTCCAGTGAAAATCTGACTGATTCCCGGTTGGCGATTGCCAGCATGACGATAACAATCGCGGCAGGTAATCCGAGTATCCACGACAAGAACTTGGCCACGTCTTACCGGCTCCTTTTTAATCCCAGTGCTGAAGGAGTAGATCGCTTGTCTACTCTCCGCCCTCGCCATTGTTCAGCTGTTCGCGCAATTCCTTGCCCGTTTTGAAGAAAGGCACGCGTTTGGATTCAACTTCCACGGATTCACCTGTTCGGGGATTTCTGCCCGTTCGTGCATCGCGATGTTTGACGGAAAACGCGCCGAAGCCGCGTAACTCAACCCTGTCACCACGTGAAAGCGCGGAAGTGATTTCTCCGAATATAGTGTTGATGATGCGCTCAACATCTCTGTGATAGAGATGTGGATTTTCCTGCGCAATCTTTTGAATCAGCTCAGATTTGATCATCTCGCCGCTTCCCGTTCCCTCTCTCGATACCGCAAAGCGGTGCGTTGTTTCGCACTCTAGTTATGATCTCAGGTTGTAGGCTGCCAAATGAATAGCATGCCGTCAAGCTTAAGTCGTTCTGGCGACAGTGTTTTTTCTGCAGCTTCAAACACGCCCTCGGCAAATGAGAGACCGAACGCGCGTCCTAAAGTCCGGGCTAGCACGCCTGGTAAGGACAGTTCGTCCGCTACTCTGGGCTTCCAATCGACTATTTTCAGCTCACCTGAGATTTTTTTGGTTTCCTTCAGCCAGCTCATGGCTTCGTCTTCGCCGCCGATCTTGTCGATCAGTTTCTCTTTCAAAGCCTGACGTCCGCTATAGACTCGTCCGTCACCAAGCTTCCTGGTGACAGCGGCATCCAGCTTCCGGCGCTCTGCAACCAGACCCAGAAACCACTCATGAGAGTCAGCGATCAGCTCTTGCATCACGCCAATTGCTTCTTCCTCGGGTTCTACAAAGGGTGAAGGCGTTGCCTTGAGCGGGTCGCTTTTGACCTCGCGCATCTTGACGCCCAGTTTTTCCATGAGGTCTTGCACTTGAGGCCATTGAAAAATGACGCCGATGGAACCCGTCAAAGTGTTTCCTCGTGCAATGATATAGTCGCCCGCAAGCGCAGTAATATAGCCGCCGGAGGTTGCCTGAGAGCCCATGACAGACACGACAGGTTTTGTCGCTGCCAGCTTGCGAATCTCTTCATAGACAGCTTCAGAGCCCGCCGTTGTACCGCCGGGGCTGTCAATACTGACCAATACCGCACGGACCCGCTCGGCCTTTGCAAGTTTCTTGATCAAGCCAATTTGTTTCTTGTCCCCGGTTATGAGACCGCTGATTTGAATGCGTGCCGCATGATCTGAAAATGCCGGGACCCCGTCTTTGGAAAATACTGAAAATCCAATTGCCAATATGGCCACAATGACAGCAGCGACCGCGATCACTCTCCATTTGGTGACGCGGCGTTTGAGCCTGCGCCGGTCTACTATCGCTTCGGCAGTAAAACTCATGAATTCACTTTATCACAGCGGGAAATGATAAGGCACAAAAACTGCGGCCCTGCGTCGATTTTAGACGCAGGGCCGCCTTTAGTTGAAATGGCAAAGAAGATTAGTCTTCTTTGCTCTCTTCCGCGTCGTCTTCCTCGCTTGCCGCACCCTTGGCAGCCATGGCAGCACCGAGGATGTCACCCAGGGAAGCACCGCTGTCGGAAGAACCGTACTGTTTGACGGCTTCTTTTTCTTCAGCTATTTCGTGCGCCTTGATCGAGAGGCTAACCTTGCGGGCCTTCGTATCGACCTGGGTGATGCGAGCATCCACCTTGTCACCAACAGCGAACCGCTCCGGCCGCTGCTCTGAGTGATCGCGGGACAGATCCAAGCGGCGGATGAAGGCTGTGAAGTCTGAATCGGCCAGCTTGACCTTGATGCCGCCGTCCTGAACGCCGACAACTTCGCATGTCATTACAGCGCCTTTCTTCATGCCAGTAACGGCTTTCATCGGATCTGCGCCCATCTGTTTGATGCCAAGCGAGATGCGTTCCTTCTCGGTGTCCACATCCAGAACAACCGCTTTGACCATCTGGCCTTTCTGGTAATCCGCAATGGCGTTTTCACCGGAACGGTTCCAATCGAGATCTGACAGATGCACCATGCCGTCCACATCGTTGTCGAGACCAATGAACAAACCGAACTCGGTGATGTTTTTGATTTCGCCTTCAACTTCAGTGTTGACAGGGAACTTGTCTGCAAAGCTCAACCATGGATTGTCGATTGTCTGCTTGAGACCAAGCGAGATACGGCGCTTGGCCGGATCGACTTCCAGGACCTTGACTTCCACTTTTTCCGAAGTAGAGACGATCTTGCCTGGGTGTACGTTCTTCTTTGTCCAGCTCATTTCAGAGATGTGGACGAGGCCTTCGATGCCATCTTCCAGTTCAACGAATGCACCGTAATCAGCGATGTTGGTAACCACACCCTTGACCAATGTGTCGATCGTGTATTTCGCGGCAACGCCATCCCAAGGATCACTCTCCAGCTGCTTCATGCCGAGCGAGATGCGTTGGGTTTCTGGATTGATCTTGATGATCTGAACGTTTACCGACTGGCCGATTGAAAGAACATCGGAAGGATGGTTGACGCGTTTCCAGGCGATGTCTGTGACATGCAGGAGGCCATCAATGCCGCCCAGGTCAACAAACGCACCGTAATCGGTGATGTTCTTGACCATACCCTCAACGACCTGACCTTCAGCCAGGTTCTGCACCAATTCAGCACGCTGTTCGGATCTGGTTTCTTCGAGCACGGCGCGGCGTGAAACAACGATGTTGCCACGGCGCTTGTCCATTTTCAGAACTTGGAACGGCTGGGGAATATTCATCAGTGGGGTGACGTCGCGGATTGGCCGAACGTCGACCTGGCTGCCTGGCAAGAAGGCCACGGCGCCGCCAAGATCCACGGTGAAGCCACCTTTCACGCGGCCGAAAATGTAGCCTTCAACACGCTCGTTGGCTTTGAATGATGCTTCCAGCTTGACCCATGCTTCTTCGCGCTTGGCTTTGTCGCGCGAAAGAACCGCTTCACCCATGGCGTTTTCGATACGCTCAAGGAATACTTCCACTTCATCACCAACGCCCAGATCAGATTTCTGACCGGGAAGTGCAAATTCTTTCAAAGGCACTCGGCCTTCTGTTTTCAGACCCACGTCGATTACGGCAAGGTCATTCTCGATGGAAATGACGGTGCCTTTCACTACGCTGCCTTCGCCCAGATCGCCGCCGCCAAATGCCTCGTCGAGCATTGCAGCGAAATCATCGCGGGTCGGATTCATAGATTGGGTGTCAGCTGACATTCAGTCCTCGTTTTAATTCAAATAACAAACAGAAGTTGGCCCACGACCATGATCGCAGGACATCCCACATCAAACTTTGAAAACGTTAGCTTTTCAGGTTTTCCTGGTAGCGTTCGCGTGTGGGCGAACCAACATCATGGCCGGTGCCCTGAACTGCGGTCTCATGGTCTTCTTGACCTGTTGGATTGAGAGGCAGTTTGTCTTGAGCGCCGGGTTTGAGATTTCAGAAATGATCCCTGCCTTGCCCTCATGACAAGACAGCCCATTTCTGTGGCTTATTCGCCGAAATGGCTTTCGATAAGATTTACAGCCGTTTCGAACGACACTTCTATATCCAAATCGCTGGTGTCGAGCAAGTGCGCATAGTCTGCAGGCTTCATCGGTGCTGCGGCACGTTGCGCATCTCTGCTGTCGCGTTGTCTCAGATCTGCGAGGACATCTTCATATTTCAGACTTGGGTTGCTCGATGAAAGTTCAGCAAAGCGCCGCCGCGCCCGCACCTCTGCGGATGCCGAGACAAATAGCTTTACATCGGCGTCAGGGCAGACAACTGTCCCGATATCGCGGCCATCGAGAACCGCACCACCAGGTTGGGCAGCAAAGCGGCGCTGAAATTCCAGCATTTCGCTGCGGACTTCCGGGATTGCTGCAACGACCGAGGCGCCCTCCGCAGCTCGGGCAGTCCTGAGAGACTGATCGTCAATCTTTGACAGGTCAAGCTCACGCGCTGCTTTTAAGGCTGCATCTTTGTCGGCGGGATCTCCTCCTGTCGTCAGGGTTCCCAAGGCGACCGCCCGGTAAAGTGAGCCAGTGTCGAGATAGGGTATTTGAAAGTGCGCAGCCAATTTTCTGGCTAATGTCCCCTTGCCAGATGCAGCGGGACCGTCAATCGCAATAATCATTCAGAGAATTCCGGCTCTTGAATTTGCGCCCCTGATTTATTCATCAATCCTACGAAGTCCGGAAAACTCGTGCCAATCATTTCGCCGTCATCGACCGTTACCGGCTGCTCGCTCACCAGTCCGAGCATCAGGAACGCCATGGCGATCCGATGATCCATATGGGTTTTGACAGTTCCACCACCTTCTGGGGCCTTTGCACCAGCGCCGGTGACAATCAGCCAGTCTTCGCCGTAGGAGACTTCGACCCCATTCGCTTCGAGACCAGCGACGACTGCCGCGAGCCGGTCACTTTCCTTGACCCGTAACTCTTCAAGACCGCGCATTTCGGTTTGGCCATCTGCACATGCAGCTGCAACGGCCAGCACTGGGTACTCATCAATCATTGAAGGCGCGATATCGGGATCAACCACGATTCCTTTCAAGCGGCTGTACCGGACCCGGAGATCTGCCAGGGTATCACCGCCGGTTTCCCGGCTCGAGACGATCTCGATTTCACCGCCCATGGCCTTCAGTACACCGAGAAGGCCGGTTCTAGTCGGGTTCATCATCACATTGGGCAACGTGACGTCTGAGCCCTCGGTGATCAATGCAGCAACTATCGGGAAGGCAGCAGAAGACGGGTCGGCTGGTACCGTGATTGACTGCCTCACCAGTTCGGCCGGCCCGTTCAGGCTGATCTCCCGGCCCTGCCCGGATTCGGCTATGTCGAGTTCTGCGCCAAAAGCTTGCAGCATACGCTCCGTATGATCTCGCGTTGCAACTGGTTCAATTACGGTCGTTCGGCCCGGAACATTCAGGGCACCAAGGAGAATTGCGGATTTGACCTGCGCAGATGCAACGGGAAGCTCGTAACGGAGCGGGATCGGGGTCGCAGCTCCTGTAAGTTTAAGAGGCAGTCTCTCCCCATCAGCGCTTTCAAAGCGTGCGCCAAATTCCGCAAGGGGTCTTGTTACCCGTCCCATCGGCCGCTTGCAAAGCGAGGCGTCGCCCGTGAATTCGGCTATGATGGGATTTGTTGACGCCAATCCAATGGCGAGACGGACACCGGTTCCGGCATTGCCAAAATCTATGGGCTGTTTTGGTGAAATGAAGCCGCCGGCTCCCATCCCGCTCACGGTCCAGCGGTCGTCCTGGTGACGTTCCACCTTGGCGCCGAATGCGGCCATCGCTCTGGCTGTTGCATGCACGTCTGCTGATTCCAGAAGGCCAGTGATTTCGGTTTGCCCGACCGCTGCTGCGCCCAACATCAGAGATCGATGAGATATGGACTTGTCACCCGGTACTTGAACCGTGCCTTGGAGTCCGATTGAGCGAGACGAACAGAGGGGTTTAGCGGGAGAATGTGACACTGGATCTGGATCTTTTTGAAGAACGGGAGAGCTTACCGCGCCACCGTAGCATAAGAATTCACGCGCGTCATCCAAACACGTCGCGTGCATCGTCCGAAGCGCGGCAACTTTACCTTTGACAGAGCCCGAACGCCGTGGCATGGGAGGCGAAATCCATGCACCATTTGCAATTGAAGGAAGAGTACCGTGGTAAAACCGGAACTTGGTACTAAGCGCGTCTGCCCAAGCTGCGCAATCAGATTCTATGATCTGCTGAAAAATCCGATTGAATGTCCAGGTTGTGGCGCAACCTTTGTGGCCGAACCAGTCCTCCCGTCGAAGAACGATGCGCCACCTCCGCCTGAGCCGGAAAAAGCCGCTGCAGAAGAAGAGGAGGCAGCGGACACGGAAGCCGATGTGGAAGTGGTGAGCCTCGAAGATGTCGACGAAGGCGACGATACTGGTGCTGACGATGTGGCAGCAGCTGTGAAAATTGATGACGATGATACTGGCGAGGAAGACAGCGACGAGTTCCTTGAGGGCGGCGATGAAGAGTCTGGTGATGTCACCGGTTTCATTGGCGGTGTGAAACCGACAACGCCCACGGACACTTAATCGCTCATTTGAGGCGCAACAAACACCGCCAAGCGACTACTTTTTGACTTGAACTTGGCGGAACTTGAGCCTAGGTTCCGCCCGCCTTTCAGCTTAATCAGGTTTCGTTTCCGATAAGCTGGCTCGGAGAAAACATAGCTCCCACAATTGGAGCGCTGGATGGGGCCATAGCTCAGTTGGGAGAGCGCTTGAATGGCATTCAAGAGGTCGTCGGTTCGATTCCGATTGGCTCCACCAAACTTTTCAATAGGTTATGAGAAGAGATGTCGCCAAGTTTCGGCGGTATTTTGGGTCGGGGTAACGTTCGGGTAACGAATCGTTTAGTTGCGTTCAGGACCGCAGATATGCTGCGATTGTTCTGTCATTTGATGTCGTGCGTATGTAGGTACGAACTTCATTGCGCAGGAAGAGCGCGGCGAGATCTTCTTGGGCACCTCGGTTGACAATCTCAAGGCTCTGAATGAAAGAGGCCGTCTGGCACCAGCTGGTCGAAAATGGCTTAACATCGCCAAGAAAAATATTATGGAAGCATCAGAGTGAATCGGAATTCCCGCCAAACTCCTGCTCGTCGTCATCATCATCTTCTAGCAGGTAACACTTACCTTCCACGGCAGCTCTATCTGCAGTGCGTAAATTGAAGTTCAGAAACAAGAAGCCTTTACTCTCCTTTTCAATCGTTGACCCTTCAATTCGAAGCTTGTCTTTCAATAGGTCGAAAAAGTCATCCCCACTCATGCCTGATGCCTCCAGGCTTCTAAGGGGCACGATGCGCGAGCTCCCGGCAACGCCATCCCACCACCAGTTTTCGACCAGGACCGGAACATTATCGTATTGTAGTGAGTATAAGACTCCCCCAGGAGAAGAGTATCCTCTTCAATGGACCTGTCTTTGAATATTTCCTGGTGGTCCATTCTTCTCCTATCATGTGAAAGTCAATCCGCGTGGACTTCACCCAATCTGCCGTCAAAGACTGCGTGAATCTGGCTCGAAGAAACCGGTCGCTTGCCAATTGCAAACTCAAGCTTGCCGAGGCGCTGCGCTCGGTCCCAAGTCTCAACAGGTTTCCCGTTTAGATCAAACCGGATTGCTTGGTTTGGAGAGTAATTCACTACGAAACCGGTCGGTCGTCCAAAAGTGGGTATCCCTTCAGATTTCCATCTTTCAAGTTTGTTATTGATCTCGTTTAGAGCCTGTTCAACAAAACTCAAGGCGCCTCTCTCAAGATCAAGTTCAACGAGTAGCAAGTTTTCGATGCCGATGAAAAATGCGATGTGCATCGGATGAGGTTTTTTCGTTCGGTAAGGATCACAGCATGCGCTTTAAACGCTGCCCTCCAGGCTTCTTCCTCAGCATCACGCAGCTGTTGCGTTGTATTTCCGAGTGCATCCAAAACAGCCTGAATTGGGATTTCCAGCGCACACGGAAGTGCTTCGATGAGCATCGCGCAGCCAGAAAATTCTCCTTGAAGCAGGTGCTCGAGGCGGCGCAATCCTTTGGCTGTGTTTTTGTACCCGCAGCGATTGATTAGTGGTTTTGGTGTCAGGTCAAGCTCTTCACAACGTTTCTTGACAAGAGTGAATCCCGGAAGTTGGTTATCGTTCATCAAGTTTTCCTCCGAAATTTGCTGACGATAGCCAACAACTTGTTACCGACAATCTCTAGTCACACCAACGAAGCATATGTGAGTCAACCCAGCTTTGCCGTTTTCGAATGTCAGCCTTGGTGAGAGTCTGTTTAATCTCCTTGAGGGTCCTGGAGGACACATTGCTATTTTTGATCCCGTACACTTCGGAAACCCTCCAACCCATCGGTTTGTCGTTTCTTAATTCGACAATGGCTCTTTGACGTCCCTGCCATTCGTAGAAGTAGCTGTGCCCCGCGATGACGTAGCAAACGAGCCCTTGGAGACAATTGCGAAACCGGTTGGATGCTGAGCTCATCTGAGAGCCAGACTGCAGTGGAACAAGGTTTTCAGTTGCTGGGACAGGAGGATCAGGAAATTGATCTGCGCGTATGAGCCACTTTTCGAGAAAGTAATGAATTTCATCGTTCTTGGCGTGAGCGATCAATGAATGTTTCAAGGAGCGGTCATCTGCCTCTGAACATACCTGTTCAATTAGACGAAGTTGAAGTGTCAGTTTCTCAGCCTCTTCTACCGTGTCGATGGCATCGAGAATGACTGCGTCTCGGGCACGCGGATCGAGCGCCCGCAATTTTTTAATGTCTCTAGGGCTGATCTTCTTGCGGAACTGAAGCACTTTCGCGAGCGATTCAAACTCTGGTTTGGAGAACGCAGCATGAAGTTGCGAGTACAAGTTCTTGGGTCTAGGTGCCATCCCGCAACGGGTCAGTGCTTTGCGAAATCCCGGAGGATCATTCCGAAATGCCTTTTCAATAACTTCTCGGCCCTTCGCATATATGAGCCGGTCTGCAATTTCGGGAATCTTCTCTTGAGCTTTAAGAACTGAGTCTATTGGCATTTTCGAAAAGGCCGCGAATATGATCTGCCGGCGCCCTGCGTCTGATCTCTGCAGCCTTCCCAAAAACCCGGGAACAAGTTCATCGATATGACAGGCGTAGTTGCCAGCCCAGCCACTGATGCCGAGAGCGTTTTTCAATGCGAATCTCCTTTAGATTAAATATTGTTGCGATGATCTTTTGGTAGCATATACATGCGTCAATATTTGTCGTACGCTGACGTCATTGTAATTCTGCGATCCCTGGGAGCCGAGAAGACTATGGTCAACACCTCGATGAAAACGGGCAAAGCGGCGGTCCTTCTGGACCTTGCGTTGGAGCTTCAATCACGCTCGGAAGGAATGACGATCGAGGAGATCGCGCAATTCATCAATGGGAGCCGACGCACAGCAGAAAGATACCGGGATGAACTCTTACAGTTGTTTCCAGGTCTGAGATCTGAACTCCGATATGATGGAATGAAAACGTGGAAACTGTCAGCAAACCGATTTCTTGCGAAGCTCTCCCCCAGCTCGGATGAGCTGGCACAGCTCAATTCAGCAGTGACGCTCTATCGGGAAAATGGGAATGTGTTGGAGGCAGACCAACTCGAAAGCCTTTACCGCAAGATTGCGGCGGCGATGGCGCCGTCCGATCGGCTCAGGCTTGATCCGGATATCGAAGCCATCCTCGAAGCAGACGGTCTGGTGACTCACCAAGGTCCACGTAGACAAGCGGAGCCCAAGATACTGCTCGCGCTGCGTCAGGCGATATTACAGCGACGGCGAGTGATCATTCACTATATGCGGCGCGGCACGCAGACGCTCTCCAAGCCCCTCTTGTGTCCTTATGGATTTTTGCTTGGCCGTCGTCAGTACCTGGTGGCTTACGGCCTGCACCCCAAAGTTCGTGAGGTGAGAACGTACATTCTGTCGAATATCCGACAGGTCGACATTCAAGAAAAAAGCTTTGAAGCGGACCCGGAGTTTGACCTTAGGGCGTTTGCCAGTCGTTCATTTGGCTCGTGGTTTGACGATGATACGGTTGATGTCGTCTGGCGGTTTTCGCCGAATGCCGCTTCAGATGCTAGGGAGTTCATCTTTCATCCTTCTCAACGAATGGAGGAACAGGATGACGGGTCACTAATCGTGAGGTTTACAGCTTGCAGCACTTTGGAAATGTGTTGGCATCTGTTTACCTGGGGAACCGAGGTGGAAGTACTCGCCCCCAGGAGCTTGCAAATAGAGTACGCTAAACTGCTTAGTAGCGCAGCAGGTGTGACGCCCGGCTAATTGATGGCAAAAACTGGCAAGAACCTGAACCAATGCTGAAACCTGATCATATCGATTTCTTGTTGGTGCCAGACGCCCCTTCGGGGCGGCGGGTTCGAAAGGCAGTTGCCACGCGAAATTTGGGATTTGGAGTCAAGGTTGGCACATGTTTGGAGCTCGTGGAAGCAGCCCGGCTTGCATTTGTGATTCCTCCGCTGAATGACGATTGGTACGAGATCGTCAGGCGTGCCATCGAACAAGGTGATGATGGTTTCTGGCAACACAGTTATCGAGTCGACCCGGTAGGGACGGCGTCAGAAATCGCCGGTGCTTTGGAAGAGATCATACGTTCCGGCGAAACTCACGATCCCTGGTTACACGAAGCTTTACCCCGCCGTGCGTCCAGGATCTTGGCAGACCTTCGGAAATTCTGGAGCCTGACCGGTGAAGTCCTTCCTCCAGAACTGAACCTGATCAGGGAAATAAGAGCGTCTCCCGGAAGGGCAATCAGCCGGATAGCCGTCTACCGGACCGATGGTTGGCCACGTTTGGACACATGGCAAGCTGGACTCGTGAACTCCCTCAACGAGGCAGCAGGTGAGCTGAATCCGATATTTTTTGAGATTCTTGAGGAAGTGGCGTCTTTGCCAGTCGATTCAGAGGACATATCCGCTACGCGAAGATTGGCCAGCCTTTGTTTCTCTGGGAGACACGAGGTTTTCGAACCGAACGCGCCAACGAAGTTCCTTGTTGCGCGCGATCCCCTGCAAGAAGTCGAGTGTGCCGTAGGCCTGGCTCAGGTGCTGTTGGACCGTGGTGCCCAATCGCATGAGATCGGGTTTCTGGTGCCAGACGATCCCTATTACCTCCGGTACGTTCAGCAGACCTTGTCCAAAAGTGGCAATCTGACATCGGGGCTTCCTTCAAGGACTGTCCAGCGGGATCTTGCAGGTGAAGTGGTGCGATCCTTGCTCCTCCTGGCGAGGGGGCCGGCTCCAAAGATGGCTCTTGCATCTTTGCTCGCCTCGCCGCTCGCACCTTGGCCTAATGACGTTGGCGCCGAGCTGGCATCGGATGTCATGGCGGGCCGCTTTGATCTTCGGGCTCCAAAGGGGATGAGAAAGGAGCACGAGAGTCGACTGTCGGTCATCAGACGATTGAAGGGTGGGCACGCTTCTATCCTTGATGCGATCGACGTGTTCACACACGCCACTGACGATGCGGACCAACTCGCGCGACTTCAATCGCTCACAGCGATGATCACCAACCACAGCGAGGGCCAAGCGCAAATTGATTATGACGCATTGTTTTCGCAGGTTGGCCAGGCTCAGATCGTCATTGAGGCTGCAGCTTTGTATCCGGCAAATGGCGTTGTGATCCTGGATGAGACGCACGAGCCATGGACCACCGTTGAGCATCTAATCGTACTTGGGTTCAACTCGGGGCGGTACCCGGCAAGCCCGGCTTTCTCCCCGGTGCTGCACGAAGCTGAAAAACAAGCGATCAATGAGCACCTGGGCTGGAGTCTGCAAACGGCGCAGTCGCTCTTGGCAATGCGGCGCGAAAAGTTCCAACGCCAGCTTGCCTCAGCTAAAGAAACCATCACGTTTTTCGCCTCCGCCAGAAACATCGATGGCAGCCCGATCCAGCCGGCCGAAACAGCAACGTTTATGGCGGGGCTGTTTGGGAAGGAGGTCGAGGAGCTCTTCGTGCCTGTTGAAAAAGAGCATGGGTTGCTGCCCCGGGCTGCCGAAAGCGCTCCGACACCGCCAAGGCGAATACAGCCAAGAGATCTTGATCTCGGCCGAAACCTGATCAGTAACGGCAATGAACGCAGAGAATCCCCTTCATCTTTGGAAACCCTCCTGGTCTCACCCTTGGCCTGGCTGCTTGGGCGGCTTGCTGCGGAACCCGACCCTTGGGCACCAGACACCATGGATGCTCTTCTGCAGGGCAATCTCGCCCATGCGGTCTTCGAGTCGATCTTCGCTGTCGATGCAAACCTGCTCGAACGAGATGCCGTGGAAGAGGCTGTTGATGCCGCGCTTGCAGATGCCATTCGAAACCAGGCCCCACTCCTGGCGACGGCGCAATGGAAAGTTGAGCGGCACAATCTTCGTGGAACGCTCATTCAGGCCGCTTCGCGATGGCGAGATGTTCTCAAGACGCTGAATGCACGTGTTGTCGCGGTTGAGGCGCGATTGACCGGACACCTTGATGCTACCCTGATCAGGGGCTTTTGCGACGAGGTGCTCGAGCTTCCTGGCGGGAAACTGGTGGTTGTGGATTTCAAGAAATCCACATCGCCTAAGCGTCGCGACCGCATGAGCAAGGGGTATGACTGCCAAGTTAGTCTTTATGAGTCGATGCTTCGGCAAAATGGAAAAGATCTGGGCTTGAATGTTTCAGGCGCTGAGCCGGGCATTGTCTATTTTACTCTGAATGATCAGGTTGTCCTCGCTGATGACAGGGCGGGGCTCCCAACCGACTTGCCCGGCTTGGCCGTTGTCTCGAACGATGTTTCCGAGCACGCTCTCGAAGAAATCGCCGAGCGCCTTGAAAAACTGAGCGTTGGAACGGTCGAGATGAACCGCGAAGATGACGCCAGGCGTCTCGACAAAGAAAAATCTCTCCCGGGCTATGCGCTCCAGGGAAGCCCACTCATCATGATGTTTGCGCATCAAGTTGCTGACGAGGGCTCATGATGTCGGGACTACCCAAACTAACTGTTGTCTCGGCAGGGGCTGGCTCCGGCAAAACGTTCAGGATCAAGCAAGACCTCGGCATCTGGGTAAAGGAAGGCTTGGTTGCCCCGGATCGAATCGTAGCCGTTACGTTCACCGAAGCGGCTGCGTCGGAGTTGAAAGAACGGGTTCGCAGAGAACTTCTGGATCTGGGACGCCCGGAAGACGCGCTTATGCTCGACCAAGCTTACATTTCGACAATTCACTCGTTTGGTCTGCGGCTGCTGACGGAATTCGCGTTCGAAGCTGGAATGCCCCCCAGATCTCGTCTGCTTGAGAAAAACGAAGAAATCGACCTGCTGAGACAGGCCATCGCAAGGGCGGGCGGCCTGGATGTTCTCACAAGGGACTTGTCCCGGTTCGGATATACCTATGATGGTGGTAGGCAAAAATCTGGAGAAGATCAGTTCCGGGATATGGTTCGCAAAGTCATTGGCCGCCTTAGAACCGTCGGCCAGAATACCGAGACGCAAAAGCTCACAAATTTTGCTCGCCTGAATCTCACAAGGACCTATGGCTCAACGATCAATGGCTCAACGATCAATGGCTCAACGGCATTGGACGCCCTGCATGGGGCCGTAACTGAATTGCTAGATCATTTTCCCGCCGACCTTTCCGTCAGGTTTGCAGGAAATGCCAGCGCGGTGAAGGACTTCAGGAAAAACCACACCGACCTTGCAGGAGCACGCGACAAAGGGAGGCTCGCAATAGACTGGTCTTTGTGGCAGTCGCTTCGGAATCTGAGGCGGTCAAAGAAGGGTTCGCCTACACCTGAAGGCTATGACGAACGCGCTGATGATGTCGTCGCTGCAGCGGAGCAGCTTCCCGCTCATCCAGGGCCGCTTGCAGATGCGATCAAGCACGCAGAAATTCTAATTGGCTCCGCTGTTGAAGCAATCGAAGGCTATGCAGCCGACAAACGGCAGGCCTCCCTGGTCGACTACGCAGATATGCTAGCCGCCGCCCACCTTATTCTGGCATCTGAAAACGGAACGCTGGACGCTCTATCCGAGCGTGTGGATTGCCTGGTTATTGACGAATTCCAAGACACCAATCCGCTGCAGTTCAGCCTCTTGTGGTTGCTCTACAAGGCGGGAATCCCAACGTTGATCGTCGGCGACCTGAAACAGGCGATCATGGAGTTTCAGGGCGCAGACCCGCGTTTGATGCAGAAGCTGTTGAAGCATACCGACACCAAGGTCGAAACACTTGACAACAACTGGCGCACGCAACCATCTCTGATGCCATTTATCAATTGCGCAGGCCACGAATTGTTTGGCGACGATTACGTCGATCTCTCGCCTCAAACCGAAGATGGCTTTCAGACCCCACTGGAAGTGCTGGATCAACCCAAGCCTCCGAGCGGGCCGGCTAAAAGGACCGTCAGAGCGCAGAACGTCGCTACACGAGTGAGAGACTTGCTGGATGATCCCGACCAGTTTGTGCGCGATCAAGGCACTGGCCTCAAGCGCCGTCTGAAGGCGCAGGACATCGCCATCCTCTGTCCGACAAACGGGCAACTCCAAACCTACGCAGATGCACTTCGGAGTTTTGGCGTCAAGGCAAAGATGGCAGAGGACGGGTGGATTGATTCTCGCACAGTCCAACTTGCACTACACGCTGTCGAATTCGCTGAAAATCCGAACAATCGGCATGCCGGCCTATACCTCTCCTGCACCGAGTTGGGAGAAAAAGACTTATCATCTGCCCTCTCGGAATTCATGGAACTCGATGAGATCGACGATCCGGTATTGAGCGCCCTGGGCACCATTCATGGTGACCTCAAGCACGCAACTATCGTTGATATGCTGAGCGAGGTAATTTGCGCGCTCGATCTCTACGGACGTATCGCCGAGTGGCCAGATTCTGAAAAGCATCGTGCAGACCTGCTGCGGCTGGAGGCTGAGGCCCGGAGCTTCGTCGACGCAAAACCTGAAACGCTTGCGAGTGGCGGGTTTTTCGGCTCGGGCACAAAGACATTTGTCGCTTGGCTAGACGACAAGGTGCAGCATGATCGTGATGCCGAACAGCGCCCCGATCCGGACGCATCGACAACAGATGCCGTCGAAACGGTGACCTGGCACCGTTCGAAAGGTCGAGAGTGGCCAGTGGTATTCGTGTGCGGCTGGGAGGCGGAAATCAGACCAAGCCTTCCGGAAGTCTCCGTAGAGTATGAGCACTTTGACGATCTCGATGCCGTTCTGGATGAAGCCAGGATTTCATTTGTCCCAAAATTCGCTGCCCCGGACGTGAAGGACCGCTATCTCGGACCCATTTTGGACAGGGCGCTTCTATCAGCAAGAAGGCTTATCTACGTGGCTCTAACCCGCGCCAAGGAGCGCCTCGTCGTTGAATGGCATAGCCATCTCGATAATAGCACCAGGACGACGCACCATTCGGTCTTCGTCAATCAGGCAGCCGTAAAGCTTATCGATCGCGGCATCAGCATCGGTGACATTGAGTTTCCGTGTGTTGTCACCAGGACTAACGGCCTTCCGCCAGAGCTTCCAGGCGATACCTGTACGCCACAAAATCTCCCGGTGTTCGGACGGCGCGCCCTCAGAAGCGCGTCGGCGCCGGCGCCAAAATCGGAACTCTTCACGATGCCGTCTTCACGCGAGCCCAGCGAGAAGATTGCCACCCCCCACTTCAAAATGGTGACTTACGGCAAACCGCTCATGCCGGATATGAGCGTTTCGGGCGCAGAGTATGGATCCATAATTCACAGGTGCTTTGAGGTCCTTACAGCCTCACCAGATGCGATCTCGTCTTTATCGAATGCAACGGGACACCCCATCCCGGAAACGCACGCTCCATTGATAGCCGAATCCCACAAGTCGCTAATGGAGTGGCTGAAAGAAAATTTTTCGGCAAATGCGCTCACCAGTGAAGTCCCGTTCACAGTGAGCTTGCCTGATGGCAGCACCTGCACCGGACTAATCGATCTCATCGCTGAATGTCCTGATGGTATTTGGATCATCGATCACAAGACCGACCAATCGGGCGACCACGAGAACCTGTTTCGGCAATACTGGCCACAACTCGAAATGTATGTCGCTGCGCTGACCCGATCCGGGTTACATGTTACAGGTGCTGGATTGAACCTGGTCAATGAAGGCAAGATACTTTTGCCTGAGAATTCTGAAAAACCGATGGCCGGGTTGAGCAGCCCCACTTGAGCGGTCCAACTTGAAAGTTAGTGCATGATTGGCCTCTGGTCCATCGGAACGCTGGCCTCTGGCGCAGCTGGGCGATAAGCCAATGCACTGTGTGGTCGGTTGGTGTTGTAATGGGTCCTCCAGCTTTCGATGATGATTTGAGCTTCTCGTAGAGAGTAGAATATCCCGCCGTTCAGCACTTCGTCTCTCATTCTCCCGTTGAAGCTTTCGCAGTATCCGTTCTCCCGGGGCGATCCGCGTTCGATGTCTGCTGTCCTGACCCCGGGGACCCCAAGCACTTCAGGGCTAATTTTTCAAGGGCTTTCCTATGGTCCCGCTGTGTACCGGCGAGATCCAGTGTCGCCACGATCAGCTGCTCGGGGGCGCGCTTTTCCGCGATTGAATACCGCTGTATCAGGCCGGGCTGTATCAGGCCGGGCTGTATCAGGCCGGGAGGCAATTTGCGATGGTGCGGGTAGAGCAGCATGACGTCCGGCCCCCCATAGAGTTGGCGAAGACACGGCCACTAGCCCAGCTCCTTCCAGACGCACCCGCAATGTAGCCGCCGCGGTTTGCGCTACCGGGACCGCCGGCTCGGGAGCGTGAGTGGGCCGCGGTGTCGACTCTGCAAGCAGGCCGCGCAACCAGTTCAGCGCTGGATGGCGGTCAAACTGATCCCAATGAACCTGGTTGGAGTAATCATTCAGGCACCGTGGAGCCTTTTGAGCGCGATCCTGACTTTGATGTCGAACGGTACAGTGCTCAGGCTTTCGACGCGTTCTTTTCAGAAGAGGAGCATGGTTCCGTCCGTTGGCGGTTTGCGCCCAGCGCGGCCCCCGTTGCACGGGATTTCGTGTTCCACTCAACTCAGCAGGTGACAGACCTCGATGACGGCAGCCTCCTGGCCGAATTCACCGCGAGTGGCTGGGTTGAGATGGCATGGCATCTGGTTCAGTGGGGGAATGCGGTTGAGGTGCTCGAGCCGCTGGCGCTCAAGGAGATGCTGGAGCAGGTGCGGCAGGGGGAGGTTGAGGTGCTGCCTTGATAGTAAGTTGGGTGGAATGCGGAAGTTCTCTGCGGTTGCAAGCTCCTTACCCCGGAACGCAAAAGCCGACATTCGTTGTTCTCGCCAATCTGTTTGGACGCTGCCCAAATACTGGGCTAGGATGGAGAAGCGCGCCTAGGGTGCCACAGCCAGATAAGGAAGTTAGCGGTTGCCGATCACAGTAGATAAAGCTCGAATTTCTGGATTCAGGGGCATCCGAAATTTTGAAATGTCATTGCCACGGGTCGCTCTTCTCATTGGGCCGAACAACTGTGGGAAAACATCTGTCTTAAAAGCCCTGCAACTCGCTTTGGGTGTCTATGGGCGGTATTTATCAGATGAAGATTTCCATATCGGCAACGACGTCCGTACAGAGAAGATTGTCGTAGACATCCGGATTGTTCCATCCGATGACAAAGGTGCCCGTGGTAACATTTTTTCGAAGGAATGGGCCATCGAATTTGGAGACAGAATTCAAGCAGACCTGGAGGGCAACCAGTTCTTTGCGTTCCGAACTACTGCCGAACCGCAGATTGCGAGAACAGGTTTCCTAGTTGAGCGATACACTCTGCGGGAATGGGTTGAGTACGCGAATTGGCTTTCTGTTGTAACTGTGCAAAGCCAGAAGTTATCGAGGCGCTCTGAGTTCGTGCCGTTTGTGTCGATTGATGCCCAGCGGGACATACACCATGAACTGAATGAACGATCGTCTTTTGTCGGAAGAGTGCTTTCACAGGTGAAGTACAACAAAGCAGACGTTGATGCTCTTGAAGATATGATCGCGAGCATCAACAAAGAAGCAGTTTCAAAAAGTGCTCCTTTGGCGCGATTGAAAGAGCATTTGAATGCCCTTAACGAGTCATTCGGCGGAGAAGGGAGCGCTGAAGTGACGCCGTTCCCCAAAAAGCTGCGAGACTTATCGAAGAATTTCAGCGTTCATTTCGGCAATTCTGACGCCAGCTCGTTTTCTATGGAATACCACGGCATGGGTACGCGAAGCTGGGCATCAATGTTGGCAGTGAAGGCCTTTACTGACATGATGAAAGAACTGCACGAAAAAGAGGCCGAACCGTATCATCCTATTATTGCCGCCGAGGAACCCGAAGCACATCTGCATCCCAATGCACAGCGGTCGCTCTTCTCCCAGTTGTTCTCCGCCGGTGGACAAGCCATCGTCAGCACTCATTCACCATATCTGGCTGCGATGTGCCCGCTCCCCAATCTAAGGTCTTTGTCGGCGCGAGGAGGGCATACTCAATGCTATAGCTTAATCGATGGGATGTCGGACGAGGAACTGAAATCCCTTCGCCGCGACGTCATGCGCAACAAAGGCGAAATACTGTTCGCGAAGGCACTTATTCTTTTTGAAGGGCAGACGGAGGATCAAGTAGTTCCGGCACTTTTTGAGCAATGGTTCCAAGCGACAGCGTTTTCAAAGGGAGTCACGCTGGCCGCTGTAAACGGGCGCAATTATGGGCCATACGTCAAGCTTGCTCTGAGTCTTGGAATTCCAGTCGCAATTGTTAGTGACAACGATACTGCCGGCGGAAACTCCACAAAGACCATAGTGGACCGCCAAATAGACAAAATCAAATCTGAGAATAATTTGGATTTTTCTGAGGATTGCTTTTACTTGGATTACCTTTCAGACCCGAATGACTTTGAAGCCGAGATTGTCAAGTCATGTGGGCTACGAGATGAAGTTATCGCAGCTTTCGTTGAGAAAGCTAAAGGAATCAACTCACAACCTGCATATATCGAAACAAAGCAAGACAAACTTGAAAATCTCAGTGACGATGAATTGATTGAAAAAATGCGCAGTAATAAAACCAGTTATTCTGCCTTCCTAGCTGACATTCTTTCACAGAACGCTTACGGGAAGTCCTGTGACGCCTTAGTGCCTCAGGCATTTCAGAATGCGTTTTCGAAGGTGGAGGCATGGCTAACGTGAGCGTACAACTGTCCGAAAAACAACGCGAGATCGTAGAGCAACCTCTGCAAGGTTCCATTCAGGTACTGGCGTCGGCTGGTTCTGGAAAGACACGTGTTTTGACGGAGCGAATTCGGTTCATTCTTTCCAACTTGAAGAAGGATGGCGTGATCGCTCTAACATTCACCAACAAGGCCGCTTCTGAGATGAAAGCGCGGCTAACTTCGAGCGGGTACCATGAGGACCGGATATGGATAGGTACCATTCACTCTGTCGCTCAACGCATCCTGGAACAGTATGGGCATACTATTGGTCTGCCCTCGAATGTCCAAATTTTCGAGCGCGACAAGGATCGCATGGAGGTGTTTCTTGAAGCACTGAGAGCTGATGGCGTGGACATCGACGACTATCTTGATGTGGATGATCCGAAGGAAAAGAAATCCAGAGAACGCAATCTCCAAAATTACATGGACGGTTTCTCCACCATTAAGAGAGAGATGCTGTCCGAAGAGGACGTTTCGGAACGGTTCTCTGAAAACCCGGATGTTTGGCGCGCCTACAATGACTACCAGAACGCGCTTCTGAACAGTCGAGGAATAGACTACGATGACATTCTTCGATACGCGCATCGAATTCTTCTCACCCAAACATGGATTGGCGACATTTATAGAGCCAAATACAGCCATATCTTTGTGGATGAGGCTCAAGACCTAAATCGGATTCAGTACGAGTTCGTGAAGACATTGGCGAGCCTCAAAGATAACAATATCATGATGGTCGGGGATCCCGATCAGATGATTTACGGCTTCAACGGGTCTTCGTCCCAGTATCTATGTAGGAATTTTGTTGCCGACTATGCGCCAAAGATCTTTTGTTTGACCGAGAACTACCGCAGCTCGAAGGCTGTGGTTCGAGCAGCAAACGGCCTTCGCCCCGACGCGCAGGAAGAAACTGAATTTGCTCTCGAAGGTATTGTCCAACTTGCTGCTCTCCTTTCGGAGAAAGAAGAAGCAAACTGGATTTTGTCCAAAATTCAAAGCCTTGTGGGAATGAAAAGCCATCCGGAAATTGAGGGGCAGATTTCCTTTGATAATATGGTCGTAATTGCTCGTAACCGGTTTGTGTTTTCTAAGTTTGAAAGCGCTCTCAAAAAACAAGGTACCGATTACAATTTAAAGATCGGCGAACGAGAAAAGCTGCCAGTGTCAATATTTGGAAAAGTGCTGGACTCCGCTGTTAGGGTGAAGCTCAATCCAAACGATTGGGTGGACGGAAAGAAGCTATGCCAACTTCTCAGAATTCCGGCCCCATCGAGTTGGGGGGGCGAGGACCTTCTGAGTCGGCTTCGGAACAGCTACTCGAATTCCAAAGGTTCTGGTGTCGATTTGATCGGGTGCCTTTTGAGTGAAGTGGAGAAGATGGATTTCGAGAACCCAAACATTTTGAAGTTCGAGAAGCTCTTCGAAGAGAAGCTACGCGAGTTGGCCGTCGCTGAGCCTGACGAAGAGAAGAGGCTGGAATTTGATCGCAGCCTCGTCGAACTACAGGAGTTTTCCAACCGATGGACCAGATTCCGGAAACTAGGTCTTGGCAACACACTCAGCGCCTTTAGAAATGCGACTGCATTGGGCAAGTTGAACCCAGACGTGTCGGAGACCGGTTTAACACTGAGCACCGTTCACACAATGAAAGGGCTCGAGAAGGATATAGTTTTTTTGATGGGGTTTTGCGAAGGTACATTTCCTGACTACCGCGCGAATACGACTTCGAAAGTAGATGAAGAACTAAATACTGCATTTGTGGCCGTCACACGGGCCCGACGCTGGTTGTTCGTTTCATATCCGCAGTTTCGAATGATGCCTTGGGGATCACTGCGATCTCAGCAACCATCTCGCTTCATTACGAAAATGGGGCTGGCCTAGAAGTTCAACCTCCGCTTCAGCGGGCCGCGCTGCAGTAAATGTGGGTCACGGGCAACGTCCGGTTTGGGCCATGCTGCACAGGAAGTTCATGCGCTTATGACTCACGCTGCAACCGAGGGATCATCGAACGGCACCACAGAGACGATGTTCTGGGCCGGCACGTTGCGATTGATCTTTATGTCCCAGCCATAGTCCATCGCCTCCCAGTTACCCTCATATTGCAGGTGCAACTCAATCATGGATTGCGGTAGCCGGTGACTGGTGAAACTGCACCAGCCGTATGCTGGGTAGCGGATGATCACAACAGCTGGATGACCAAGCCGCTTAAGCCGCTGCCCCAGCTTGCCACCAGCGTGACCTGCTATGCGCTCGATAGCCTAACCCCCATATGAGTCGAAAAATACGTCGCAGCCGCCGTCGTGAAGTGATGCGCGGTGAGGCGTCGCCCATACGGCACATTCCCGCTTAATAAAGTTATCGTCGGCCTCGAGCACCTTAGTCACAGCCGCATCGATTTCCGCCAGTTCGTCGGCTGCTGCTACGTTCTGGAGAGCCTTCTTTATGCGAACGACATGTTGAGTCAGGTCGAGGGTCAGAAGCCCACTTTTACGGACGCCGTCGAAATCGATTAGTCGGGTGGCATGGAAGGCGATCAGTTCGCGATCAGCCATCATATTTTTGATCAAGATCTCCGCTTCCCTCCACCGCGACATCTGTGGAGGGTTTTTCATGATGCGGAATTCGCTCGACGACAGACAATAATCTTGATCGGCCTTTCGCTCGATACGCAGTTCCTCGGAGTGCGTCGTCAGGAACTTCGTCACTTCCCTCGGCCACGTGGCGATATTGTTCATATCGACAGGACACATGTCCCAACTCCCAAGTTGTAGCGCTAAGGCTTTCCTACTCTTCGCGAGTTGCTTCAAGCCTATTGCATGCTGCGCCTCGCACGTCGGCAGCAAAGGGCTGAGCAACCGACCCGCGCCGCAAATGGTCTGCATGGCTGGTTTGGGCCCGATAGCGATTGCGTTGGTCGATCGTATCCGCCAGTTCACCTCAACGCCACATCAACGCGCGAACGTGCATTTGGGCACGGTTTTGCGCGCGAAAAAGCGTGAAAGCTGCCGATTGTTCGGGAGGTTGATACGTGAAATCAAAGGGTTGTAAGATAAGGCACTGATTCTTCTGTGTTTTCGTAATTCTGCCTGTGTAGGCTCATAACCTGAAGGGCGCAGGTTCAAATCCTGCCCCCGCAACCAAATTATTCCGCGTTATCAAACGCTTGAGCGCCGCCCACCGGGGTGGCGTTTGCGTTCGGGCCGGCCGTGGAAGCACTGTGGAAGCAAGAGGGGCCGAAGTCCTTCATATCGCTGCGTAAATCGGTGCCGGTGATGAACGGTGCTTCAAGTGCCAGTCGCTCGGGATCATTTCCTCTATGCCAGTCGGGAATTTGTCACCATCACCAAAGGCGAGCTCGCGAACATCAACGGCTATGACTTCCAGGATCGGCTGCTCTTCGGTCATGAGCTTGAACTTGGTGACCTTTCCTGGCTGGCAGTCCCCAGAGGCGGGGTAGACGAGCGCGAGTCGCTTGCAGCGGTAACAGCTGGCATAGGCATTCATCTGGTACGCGTCGGCGCTCGAAACGCCCGAGTTGGGCTCGCCGAGATTGAGGCGCTTCCATTTTGCATCGAGGATGGCGATGACGCGCGCGTCTTCTCTCTGAATGGTGATGTCAGGCCACAGCTGGAAGCCCGATGTGGCGAGGTTCCTCATCGGGCTCTGCAGTCCGACAGAAAGGCGGCCACCCCCATGAATCTGACAGGCGTGCCGGATGCGCCGCCCGAGCACCGTCTCGAAGAGCTTCTCCATGTTGAACAGCAGCGCCGAGCCGGTTGCGTTGCCGGCACGGACATCCGGATAGAGACCTGCCAATAGCCGGTAAGCCCGCTTAAAAACAGGCTCCCAGTGCCGGATGGTTCGGTCAAACTGGAGCGCGTCGACCTCGCGGGTCGTGATCCTCCGGTCCCTCACCTCGTCGAAGCGATGGAGGAACGCCGCCACCATCGCCCGTGTCCCCGGGCTCAGCGCGAACCCGAGCAGGATCCGAAGGACGCCCTTCAGCGCTTGATTGTAAGGGTTGTCGATGCTCCGCTCGTCGTAACGACAGAGCAGGCGGGAACGGTCGAATGCGTTCGCGCGCAGGTGCTCGGTCAACTCGAGCCGTCCGCGGATGGCGTTGAGATTCTCCGTCCTCTCCGAGTATCGGGCGATGGCCCCGCCTCGAAGCGCGGATTTCACCTGGCTGCAGAAATCCTCTATGAAGACATCCAGGAGGTGGTTGTCCTGTTGCCCAAGGCCGGCCTCGCCCACCCGCTTGAACCCGAGTTCACCCGCGCGCGCCAGCATGGCCACCAGAAGGCCCCGCATGTCTTCGCTGCTGTCGGTGCCAGAATCGATCTTGGGAAGTATCTCGATCAACAACTGCTCGGTCTGCAGCACCCCGCAAAACGGTCCGAACGTCAGGGTGCTGCGACCCAATGCAAGCGCGCCGTCAGGCATAAGTTTAAGTTCCTCGATACCTTTAGCTTCCTCTTCGCTGATTTTGCCTTTCCGGCCAATTCTGACGGGGTCCCTCTCGCGGAAGGTAAGTTGTCTCATTCGGGTGGCTCGTAGATCTTGCGGATCGCATCCGGTGTGATGTCGGCTTCCCCAACAACTTCGAACGCCTCGCCGTCCTCTATTTCGGCCGCCTTCGGGAAGAGCACATCGGCACTCTGCGTCTGCGCCCGGACCAGTTGCAACTCCCCCTTGACCGCCTGGTCGGCGAGGACGTATCGGATCTGACGCCAGTCGTCGTAGAACGCCTCTTGCAGGAAGGGCAGGATCTTCTTGGCAAAGACACGGCGTAGCTCGTCGAACGACTTCACGTGGTAGAAGTAGCTGTGGCCGAGGGTCTGGTCGCGATGCAGCAGGCGGGACAGACGAGCATTCATGGCTTGCAGAAGTTGATGCAGGTCGATCGTGTCGCCCTCGCCGTCGTCGATCGGTTTATCAAGCAGTTCTGGGTTCGGCGTGAGTTCTTCGAACTGGAAACGGCGCCGCAAGGCGCTGTCGAGCAGAGCGATCGAACGGTCCGCTGTGTTCATGGTTCCGATCACGTCCACATTCGTAGGCACGCCAAAAGGATCACCGGAATAAGGGAGCGTCACTTCCAGGCCCTTGCAGTTCGCCAATCGGTTTCCCGAGGCGTCAGTGCGGATCCGCTTGTCCTCCTCGACCAGCGTGATCAGCTCGCCGAAGACCCTGGAGATGTTTGCCCGGTTGATCTCGTCGATGAAGAGGGCGAACCGCTTGTCCGGCGCGCACCGGGCTCTATTGCAAAGCCGCTTCAGCACCCCCGGCCGCACCTCGTAGGTGACGGTGCCGTTCTTCGTGACAGGGCGAATCCCCTCGACGAAGTCTTCGTATGCGTAGCTCTGATGGAACGTCACGAACTCGAAGCGATCTTCGGCCTCGTCCTGGTAGTCCGGCAGATACTCGTTCTTCAGGCGATAGGTCTTCCCGGTGCCGGGCGGGCCGTAGAGGATCAAGTTCACGGGTTCGGCGCCGGACCCGGTGCCGGGGAGGCTGGACCTTTCCGGGCGTTCACTCCTGTTGGGGGAAGCTTTCGTGTCCTCCGGCGCGGTGACAGTCTTGTCGAGCGCGATCCACAGGAAGCCTTGAATGTCGAGCCAGTCCTGCGGCTGCCATTCCCACTCATCGCGCATGATCTTGAAGAGTTCCGTGAAGACCTTCGAGAAGCGGCGATAATCCGATGCCGGTTCGGCCTCGCCCTTGACGAACAATTTTTCGCCGGTGAGGCGTTGCCAGGCTTCGTTGATCCGCGTGATCTTCAGGGGCGCCGCCTCTTCCGGGCGCACCATGGCCAGTGCCGAATACAGGATATTGATTTGCTCACCGTATGTCAGCGAGGTGGCGCCTTGCGCGTGCAACTTGGCGAAGTCTTCGAACGCCCTGGAGAGGCTGCTCTCCACCGCCTCGCTGCTCTCTGCCGCCTCGCTGCTCTCTGCCGCCTCTCGGACCAGGCGCCCGATGATTTCGTGGAACTCGCCCAGCTGTTTCGTTCCGTTCTTGCCAATCGCATCTTCTGTTTGCCATCTGACGAACGGGCCGTCTTCAGCAGCCGTCTTCAGCACCTTGAAAACGTCCTTTCCGAGAACTTGGTCGTCGGCAGCTTCTGCAAGCACGGAGCGAACCCGTTCCATGGCGGTGACCTTGTAGGCCTTTTCGTGTTGCGCCCAGCCGGTGCCAGGTTTGGCGAAGCTCCGGAAGTCAGGGCAAGTGGCTTTAAACCTCTCGCGAAGTTCTTCAAGCGCTGGGAGGGCAATTCTGCTCATCTTAAACCTTTCCGGATTTCTTCCGATCTGACCGGCCCAAAACTTAAGCGATTTGACGCTCAGGCCGCAAGTCCGGGAAAATTCGACAACACCGTGGTTACTTTCTTAACGACGCTATTTCCATAAATTATCCAGCTCTTTGATCTTGTTGGTGCACCCGACAGGATTCGAACCTGTGACCTCTGCCTTCGGAGGGTCAAAAGCGATATTGAGAACATGAGTTAATTCAATGGTTTCAACAATTTGATGTCGCCCGATGTCGCCCGATGTCGACGATAGATGCAAGACAGTGCATCCGCGATCTGAACAAGCGCAGCTACGGACAAGCCGAAGCAAGCCAATAGCTGTTGCCGCTGACCTGCTCTTCTGAACGGTCCCCGGTTTGAGGTTAGTCTGTTCTCTTGAGAGAGGCGACGGAGGATGAAGCGATCAAGGTTCAGTGAAGAACAGATCACAGGGATGCTGAAGGAGCATCAGAGGCAGGGCTTTCGGCCGCAGGGCCATGCCGCAGGCACGGCATCAGCGATGCCACCTTTTACAAGTGGCGTTCCAGGCAGGGTGGCATGGAAGTGTCCGATGCCAGGAAGCTCAAATCGCCTGAAGATGAGAACCGCAAGCTGAAGAAACTGTTGGCCGGGCAGAGGCCCGACAGCTCGACGTTGAAGGAAATGCCCGGAAAAAACGTCTGACGCCCGGTGCAAGGAGAGATGCCGTGGACCGGGCCATGAAGAATAAGGGACTGTCACGGCGCCGTGCCTGTGATCTGGCAGGGATTGACCTGCGGGTCTCTCGCTACCGTTCAATGCGGCCAGACGATAAGGTCATCCGTGACCGCTTGCGCGAGCTGGCACCGGAGCGTCGCCGGTTCGATTCCGATTGGCTCCACCACTTCTCCGGATCAATCCGGTTTGTTCCAGGCTCAGCCAAGCTTCAGCAAGGCGCGGCCGGTGGGGTTTCGACGGGGCCAACCGACTGAGAGACAGCCGGCTAGTCCTGCTCGTTATCAGCAGCAAGACCCACATCTTTTGTCTGCCTGTAGATGCCTTCCCGCATTTTCAACGTGTCTTCCACCATTGAGGCAATCGCCGCTGCGCAGACCAGGAAACCGGATATTGGAACGATGGCAATGGCGTACTTCTTGGGCATGTAGTTGGGTTTGAAAACGAACTGCCCATCTTCCCAGGCAAAATACCACATCTCCCAATACTTGCCGCCCATCGTGGCGACCGCCTCCAGGCCATGGATGACCATGACGATACCGAGGCAAAAGATCACCAGCGCCCAGAATTGCTGGATGAAGAATGCCGTTTTCACGGGAAGCCAGGAGTAGATGAGGTCAAGCGCAATGTGGTCCTTGTCCCGGACCGTCAGTGCAAGGGCAAAGAAAACCAACCAGATATTGCTGAGCACCGTCAGGAGGTCCCCCCAGACTGGCGGATCCAGAAAAACGTAACGCATGACCACGTTGTAGACGGCAAACGCGACCATCAGAAACAGAAGGACCCCGCAAAACAAGGTCAGAGTTTTCCGGACCAGAATATCCAGCCGTCTGATGGTATTTACCATGTTGAATTTTCCGAGAGGGTCATTTCACAAATCCCAGCACTTGAGGCAAATACATCGTGAAATCCGGAACAACGATCAGCACAAACAACAAGGCAAAGAGGGCGGCCAGGTAGGGTAACATCGCTACGGCGACTTTTTCCAACCGCACATTCGCTATTGCCCCCGCCGTAAAGAACGCCACCCCGACAGGTGGTGTGACGGACCCGATCAAGAAGCCGACCACCACGACCAGGGCGGCCTGGACATCCGGGTATCCAGCCTTGACCATCACATCCACCAGAACCGGTCCGACCACAATAATGTTTGCGGCCGAATCCATGACCATCCCCAGCAAACAGATGAACAGAACCAGGACCAGCGCAAACAACAGTGGATTGTAAGTGTAACCCAGCAGCCATTGTTCCAGGTCGTTAATGGCTCCAAGGGAGGTCAAAAGCCAACTGAACGGACCCGAGGCTGCGATGATAATGAAGACCATCGCCGAGTTGCGAAACGCCCGCACAAAGGCATTCTTGCAATTGTGCCAGGTGATCGTTCTGTAAATGAAGAGGCCGACAAACAGGGCAATAGTTGCCGTGAGCGCGCCTGCTTCCACAACGCCGGCAATGCCGAATACCACCGATCCAACCAGCACGATGGGTATGAGCAGAGCGAAGGACGACCTGTAGCCAGAGACAGCCAGAGCCTTGAAGCTAAAGGGGTCTTCACTGCGTTCGAAGTTGTGCTTCCTGGCAATGAAGAAATTGATGATCATCAGCAGGATACCGATCATAATGCCCGGCACGATGCCACCAGCAAACAGGGCACCAACCGAAATGCCGCCTGCGTTTGCGAGAACTATCATCATGATCGATGGTGGAATGATGCCGCCAATGGTGGAACTCACCGCTGTAATCGCAGCGGCGAAAGCGGAGGGGTAACCGGCTTTCTTCATCGCCGGCACGAGCAGGGAACCGACCGTGGCAGTATCGGCTACGACAGACCCGTTCATTCCGGCGAAAAACATTGAGACCAGGACGTTAGCCTGCGCCATGCTCCCGCGCATCCGGCCGATCATCCGTTGACTTAACTCCACAAGCCTGTCTGTGATCGTGGCGCTGGTCATGAGTTCGCCCGTCAACATGAAGAACGGGATCGCGGTCAGGGGTACGGCATCAATCGCGCTGAACATCTGACTGGGGATCAGAATCATGGGCGCCGCGTCAGTGATCGAAATATAGACCACCGGGATCAGAATCAACGTGAACCCTACCGGCGCGCCCAACAGGATGAGCGCGACAAGAACGAGCAGGAGAAAGATGCTTTCCATCCGAAATCAGTTCCCGGAACAATCAATCAGGGCTCAAACCAGACTGTTTTGCAATGTGTGGAAACAGAGATGGCGCGGGAAGATTCCGCGCCACCTTGCATGAATCGGGATTACAACCGGCTCTACAGGGCGCCAGCTTTTTTCAACTGGGCAATGAAGTCCGTCATGCCTTGTTCCTTCAGGACACGTTCGGCAGTGGCAGGATCAAAAGAGCCTTTCGCATTGAGCCAGGCGTCAATCGCACCGGCTCGCCACTTCTTCATTTCCTCGTCATTCGGCACATACCACTCCTTGATATCGGCCTTGATCGCATCTTCACCGGCTTTCACCCATGCGCGGTCAAGTTTCTGTACATGTTCGCCGAAGGCCTTGGCCGCGGTGTGCAACCATTCCTTTTCCTGATCGCTGAGGGCATCATACTGCCGCTTGTCCATGGACAACTGGTTGCCGGACCAGGATCCACCGATCTCGGTGAAGTACTTTGCGACCTCGTGCAGCTTGGCCACATGCTGCCATGGCGTTGCCACATACTGACCGGAAACAACACCGGTCTGCAGGCCCTGGTAAAGTTGCGCCCAGTCGTAGGGAACCGGAACCGCGCCCCAGTTCTTGACCAGCGTATATTCAATCGGGCTCTTGGTAACGCGCCACTTCACGCCTTTCATGTCGACCGGAACATGAACAGGGCCATGCGCATTGCCAAGCTGGCGGAACCCGCCACTGGAATAAACGGTGAGACACACATGGCCAGCCTCTTCGGCGGCGATGTCACACTGTTTCCTGGCCAGCCATTTCGAAGAAATGCGATCTGCATCTTCAATGCTCTTGAAGATGTAGGGCAGGTCAAAAATTGCGAGCGCAGTGCCGAAGTTGCCAAAGTTCGCGGTGGAGCTTGTCCACAATGCGAGCAGCCCCTGGTTTGCCTGTTCACCGCAGGTTTGTTCGCTGCACAGTGATTTGCGATAATGCGGTTCGATTGTCATCTTGCCACCCGACACCTTTTTCAGTGTCGGAATGAGCGCCTGGTCAATGGCATCACCGATTGGCATGCCTTTGAAACCAACGGTTCCAAGCTTCAGAACCTTCTGGGCGCTGGCTGCTTCTGCAGCAACAAACATTGCCGCTGCGGCCAACGCGACCTTCCAAATTGAATTCTTCATCGACTTTCTCCCTACTTGCGAGCCCACTGGCTGAAATTCAAGACGCGAAACTTTCAGCTCATCATTCACGCTTTACGGCGGAGACAAAAGGGACAGAAAAGTCGATTAATAAGGACAAATGAATGGCATTCCTGTTCGAGTTATCCGAAAAACTGGAATTGGAAGATTGGTCATATGGTTTCAACTCAAAGAGTTAGGCAGATTTTTCATCTTGTGTGCCGTTTCTCCTTTTGGAATGCAGGCTCTTCAGAACATATTCTGTCCCTTTGAAATCAAAAATCTGCTCCTTTCATGAATTCCTTTTTTTTGGATATGTAGAGTTGCCCGGTACCGAATTGGTGAAATGTCGAACAGAACGCGATGTGTAGCCGGTAGCCGCAAAGAGAGAAGTCAAAAGGACCGATATGACGTCAATTGTGCCGTTTGAAATTGATGTTCCAGAGGAGACGCTCGAAAACATCAAGGCGCGAGTCGCGGCTTTCCCGTGGCACGAGATGCCTGATGATGGCGGGTGGGAGTACGGCACAAACCTGGATTACATGAAGGAATTCTGTGACTACTGGGTCAATGAATTCGATTGGCGAAGACAGGAAGTCAGGATCAACAGCTATTCTCATTTCAAGGCACCGGTTGACGGAATCGATCTTCACTACATTCTTGAGAAAGGCAGTGGTCCAAACCCCAAACCGCTCATAATCAGTCATGGTTGGCCGGGGACGATTGTCGAATTTCTGGATTTTATTGATCTGCTGGCCCATCCAGAAAAACACGGTGGAAGCGAGGAGGATTCATTCGATGTCGTTGCGCCGTCCTTGCCGGGCTTCGGGTTCTCAGGCCGGCCGCCGCGCCCCTATGGGCCGAGAAAAATGGCCTCCATCTTCAACACTCTCATGACCGAAACCCTGGGCTATGAAACCTACATTGCGCAAGGTGGAGATTGGGGCGGGGCGATTTCCAGCTGGCTGGGTTATGAGCATTCATCGGCCTGCAAGGCCATCCACATCAACATCCTGACAATGCGCCACAAGGATGAGCCTCAAGGCGATGAGGAGGTGGCCTGGGCCAGGCAATTCGAAAAAGATCAGATCATGCAGAATGGTTACCGCACCCAGCAGGCGACCAAACCGCAAACCCTGAGCTATGCGATGATGGACAGTCCCGTCGGAGTTGCGGCCTGGATACTGGAAAAGATGAATGGCTGGTCCGACACGGAGGGTGATGATGTGGAAAGCGTCTACACAAAGGATCAGCTTCTCACCAATATCATGGTTTACATCGTGACCCGAACCTTCAACACTGCGTCCTGGATTTACTATGGGCGCCGCGAAGAAGGGGGGAGGATCCTCTCTCCGGCAGGAAAGCGGGTGGAGGTGCCGACCAGCTGTGCCCTGTTCCCCGCTGAACTTCTGGCCTGGCCGCCTCGCAGCTATGCAGAGCGTATTTATAACGTCACGCAATGGACGGAAATGCCGCGTGGCGGCCATTTCGCGGCGATGGAAGAACCGGATCTGTTGATCGAAGATATTCGGAAATTTGTTCGCAATCTGGATTGGTAAACTGTTTTACGGTGACTTGTCGGGTCGATTCGCATGAAAATCCGCAGCGTGCTAGGCTTCGCCGGATTATCCGTCTGAGAATGAAAAGAGTCCAGGAATGGACACGACATCAATTAACCCGGTCAGAGAAACAGGCGGCCTACAAAAGGTTGGCAAAAAGGATCTTGTTCGCAGAGCGATTTGCCAGCGGATCATAGAAGGCGTTTACCGCAAGGGCGACAAGATTCCGTCCTGCCGGGATATTGCCCAGCAATTGCAGGTCTCCAAGAACAGCGCGTTCGAAGCTTATTCAGGGCTTGTCGGTCTGGGAATTCTGGACTCCAGCAATCGTTCCGGCTTCAGAGTAAATCTGGATATTCCTGACGTTAACATTCAGGAGCAGCTTGGCCAGACGATAACTCCCGAACCAATGGAGAAGCTGCAGTTCGGCAACAACCTGCCCGACAAATCCATGCGTGCAACGCAACCCAGGAACTGGACCGGGTTTGAGTTTCCATTTGTCTACAATCAGATCGATTCCGAGCTTTTTCCAATTGAAGCCTGGCGGGAATGTTCCCGGCTCGCCCTTGGAAGAAGTGCACTGCCAATCTGGACAAGTGAAGCGGTGGAAGTGGATTGCCCGGATCTGATTTTCCAGTTTCGGCAGAGATTACTTCATTACCGGGGGATCAATGCTGCAGAGGACGAGATTCTTGTCACGGTGGGCGCCCAGCATGCACTGTGTATAATCAGCACTCTTTTTGCGCAGGACAGGCGCCCTATTGCATTTGAGGATCCGGGCTATCAGGAGGCACGGCACTTGTTTCATCTCTATGGAAACAAGATTGCCCCGGTTCCAATCGATCAGCATGGACTTGATCCCGCGCAATTGCCGGAAGAGTTCAAACTGGCCTATCTCACTCCTGGTTGCCAGTTTCCCTCGATGGTGACGATGGACGAAGAACGCCGTGAACAGATGTTGCAACGGGCAAGCGAGGCAAACGCATTCATTATTGAAGACGACTATGAAGTTGGCCTGCTCGGACATGTTAAACCAAGACCGGCAGTCAAGTCGCGAGATCAGAACAGCTCCATCATATACGTGGGGAGCCTCTCAAAGACCTTGTCACCGAGCATTCGTATCGGGGTGATTGTCGCGCACAAGGACATTATCGCTGCCGCTAAGATCGTCCGGAGCCTGACCGTTCGTCATCCGCCCAGCATCGTGCAGGAAACAACGGCCTTTTTCCTGGCGCACGGATATCATGATGCCCACCTGAACAGGCTCAGGGAGATCTATTCTCAGCGCTGGCACATCATGCGTGACGGGATCGACAGGCATTTGCCGATGTTTTCAGTCGGCAATGCGAAAGGGGGAACATCATTCTGGCTTACCGGTCCCCCGCAATTCGATGCACGTGAACTCTCAAGCCGTCTTCTGGCACGCGGTGTTTTGATCGAGCCCGGCCACATCTTTTATCACAGCGGGAGCCCGAAGAATTCGTTTCGGATCGGTTTTCCCTCGGTGGCAACGGAAAAACTGGAAGCAGGGCTTGAGCACATTGGCGAAGAAGCCAGGCATCTTGTGAATTAGTGTCATGTTGCCCCGAGCGCTCAGGGCGTTTCCCGCTCTCTGGCATTTGCCCATTTCTGAGCCTATAGTCGTGGGCGAACCATCCTGGAAAGCCTCTCTCCAATGTCGAGTGTTCAGCCGCCCTCCAAGGGGACCGGATCAATCCTGCTTTACGGAATTCTGATTGCTATCAGCATGATTGGCCCTTTGGCCATGAATATCTTTGTGCCGTCGATCCCGGGGTTGATGGAAGAATTCTCTGCGACGTCGGGGACCGTTCAATTGACGTTGACCGTGTATCTTTCGGGCCTTGCCGTGAGCCAGTTGGTTTATGGGCCATTGTCCGACCGTTTCGGACGACGACCGGTGCTGTTGGCAGGATTGCTCCTTTACATAGTTGCGAGTTTTCTGTGTGGGCTGGCCGTTTCGATTGAAACCTTGATGGCGGCGCGCTTCGCCCAGGCTCTGGGCGGCGCATCCGGTATGGTGCTCGCCCGGGCGATTGTCCGGGATCTGCACAGCCGCGAAGCTGCGGCGAGTGTACTTGGTTACATCACCATGGCCTGGGTGCTGGTGCCTATGTTCGCGCCGGCCCTTGGCGGAGTGATGGAAGAAATCTCCACGTGGCGCAGCTCGTTTTATCTGCTCAGCGGTTTCTGTCTGGCCGTGCTGGCTCTTGCGACCTGGGGATTGCCGGAAACGAATGTCCGCGCAGGAGCGGACTCACCGGAGCCGGCGCGACTTGCATCGGGGATGACGTCTCTGGCACGTCAGCCGCGTTTTATCGGTTATACGCTGGCGTTGGGGTTCTCCAGTGCCGTATTCTTCACCTTTATCGCCGGGGCACCGTACATCATGGTCAAGGTGCTCGGCCGCGCGCCCCTCGATTATGGCTTGTGGTTCATGCTCATCTCGATTGGTTATATGATTGGCAACTTTCTGTCCGGTCGCTACTCGCAACGCCTCGGGATCGATTTGATGATCACCATGGGAAACATGTTGGCGATCTGCGGAGCGTTGCTCATGTTGTTTATTGCGCTCTTTGGCACGCTCACCCCGCTAAGCCTTTTTGGCCCAATGCTGATTGTAACCTTGGGGAACGGGCTGACCATTCCCAATGCGACGGCGGCTGCCATTTCGGTACTCCCGCAAACAACAGGAACAGCGGCTGGTCTTTCCGGGTTCAGCCAAATCGCAATTGGAGCGTCCGGTTCGCAACTGGCCGGTTGGATGCAAGGTTCCATGCCACTTGCCTCAATTTGGATTATGTCGGTTGCCGCGGTTCTGGCAGGCGCCGCGCATCAGTTCATGCGTTGGAAATATCCCCGGTAGATCAAGCCTGTTGGCGTTTGTAATCCACTCCGCTGCAGTTGCCGTCGTGACGGCTGGTCCCGCCGGCAAGCGGGCGTTTGCCCCGGGAATGACCTTGTCCCGCAAAAGACGGACACTGCGTTCGCTGTGCACGAAACCGTTCCCCATATGTGCATGGTCCGATCCACCTCCGCCCTGCCCGCTCAATGAGGATCCAGGCGCCGGTTTCAGGCGGATTTCCAGCCCGAACCGGGCTTGAGGGGAAGAGGTGGGAACACACGGGTCCGTGCTCATTGCCGACCCGTCCGGTAACACATAGCCATTTCGTCAGGCCGGACTGCGCGGCATGACCGGAGCAATCGGTTTACGGCAAAATGACGTCAGAATTCAGTCGCCAGGACCAGTTCCGCAAGATCATCCAACTCATTCTTTGTCGATCTCCAACGAGAGACATTTCGATCCAGCAAATCGTAAAAGCGCCTGCTGTGGTTGTGTTCTTCCAGATGGCAAAGTTCGTGGCAGATGACGTATTCGATACAATGCCGGGGCACCCGGATGAGGGCCGGATTGAGATAGACTACCCCCTCTGGCGAGCAGCTTCCCCACTGCGTTCGCATGCGCATCAGTCTGAGTGGCGGCGGTGTTTCGATCCAGGGAATCCTGGCAGCAATCTCCTCATGTCTTGCTGCAAGATATTCGGAAGCGCGGGTTGAGTACCAAACGCCCAGTCGGCGCTTCACGGCGGCGGGATCCGCCACGGGCAAGGTGACGTCAAGTCGCCCTCCAAGGAGCTTGACGCCAGACGGCCTGTCACTGGTTTCGCGGACCACGAGCTTATACCGCCGTCCAAGATAGAAATGCGTTTCACCGCTCACGAATTCCCGGGGGGTTGCTTTCTTCCGCGAGGCAAGAGCTGCGCTTCTATGTCGGAAAATCCATCGTGCCCGTCGCTGGGCGGCAAGCCTTACCTGCGCGTCGGTCTTGCCCTCCGGGGCTTCGATTTCCACTTCGCCACCGGGATAGACGTGAATGCGGACACGCCCCGCAAGAGTCGGGTTCCGCCGGACACGGCAAAGCACTTCGTCATTACCGTATTGCACAATCATGGCGTCTGGCCCCCGCCTCGCGCGAGTCCGATACGCGTGACCTCGACGATCCGTTCTGTAATAAGTTTAGCCTTGTCCAGGCCTGTCAACCCGAAGAGGCGAGGCAGCAATGCCTTGCGAATTGCAGCTTCAATGTTTGCCGGATTGAGGGAGTTTTCAGCGATTGCACTCTCGACGCCTTTCTCCATGTCCAGTGCAGCCTTGACGTATTCGTCGCGGTTCTCTCCGTTCGTCAGCTCTTCCCCGATTTCCAGCCGGACGATGCCAAAATAGGCGCTCGCGTGACGGTGTCCCGCAAGATCGACCGGAATGTCATCAATCTGTTTGGCGGCAAGTTTTTCATCGAGATCCCTGAACAACACGTACTGTTTGTAAGGATGGTCGAAAAGCGCGGACGCCTCGGCGATTGCCTGTTTAAGAAGGTCGGAAAAGAAGAGCCGCGCATAGGGATCGTCCGCCAGTTCCTGCTCGATGGTCTTGCGCACACGGGACCGGATGATGTCGGTTTCGTTGCGCGTTTTTTCCGCCGACCAGGACTCGGCCGGCTCCTGATTCCCCAGCTCATTGACGATCAGGACGCCATCGACGTTCGCGACATCCTCGCCAACGACATAGCGATCGACCAGCCGCCCGATCTGATTTTCGTAGGCACTGTAGTCGATCGTCTCCTGGGCATCCTGTTTCACGATCTTTCGCAAGTCGGTAAAGAACCTGAGGTCGCTTTTGTATCTGGCGATCTGCGCCTCCGCGATCGATGCATCCTCGAAAAAGGAGTGCGATCCCAGGGCAATCCTGAGGCACATGCCGTAGGCGGTGAGCGCCTCGTAGAAATCTTCCCTTGCCTTCTGGTTCCGGTCGATGAGGGTTCCGTCGTCGGCTTCATGGGTCCGCGGGACCAGCAACCGCCGATACTGCTCGATATCGGCCTTGTTCTTGACCGGCTCGAAGAGCGACCAAAGGTCGCCGTGCAGTTTGGGCAGACGTTTATATTCCGTGCTGACGTCGGCATAGAGCGCGTCAATATCGTCGATATCGAAGCCGCCCTGCGTTCGTTCCGCGAGATTTCGATACTCGGTCAGCGCGGTATCCAGAGCTCTGAGGATGCCGCGATAGTCGATCAACAGGCCGTATTTCTTCTGCTCGTGAAGCCGGTTCACGCGAGCGATGGCCTGGATCAGGTTGTGCTGTTCCAGCTTCTTGTCGATGTAGAAAACGGCGTTGCGCGGCTCATCGAATCCGGTGAGCAACTTGTCGACGACAATCAGGATGTCAGGTCGCCCCCCGGTTGAAAAGTCCTCAATGACCTGGCGCTCGTAATCCTCCGCATCGCCCTTGACGTTCTCCTTCCACCATTGCTGCACTTCGGGAAGTTCTGCCTCATCGACCTCCGAATGTCCTTCCCGCGTATCGGGCGGCGAAATCACGATGGCGCTGCTTACCAGCCCGGTCGCATCGAGCGCCTTCTTGTAGCGGATGGCGGAGCGTTTCGAGTCGGTTGCAAGCTGGCCCTTCAGGCCAGGTTCGAGCTCCTTGAAATTCCCCTTGAAGTGGGTGGCGATATCGAGCGCGATGAGGGCAATCCGGTCGTCTGAACCATAGACCGCTCCCTTGGTCCCGAACGTCTTCTTGAGGTCGCCTTTCTGTTCGTCGGAGAGGCCGGTCGTGACCTTCCCGAACCAGTTGTCGATCGCCCGCTCGTTGACATCGAGAACGGGCTTGCGCTCTTCATAAAGCAGCGGCGTGACCGTCCCGTCGGAAACCGCATCCTGCATCGTATAGGCATGGACGATGCGGCCGAACCTGTTTGCGGTCTTGTCGTCCTTCAGCAGCGGAGTGCCCGTGAAGGCGACATAGGCGGCATTGGGCAGCGCCTTGCGCATCCGCTCGTGGTTCTCGCCGCCCTGACTTCGGTGGCCCTCGTCGACCAGCACGATCATGTCCGCGCTGCGATTGCGGCATTCGGGATAGCGCGCCGCGCTGGCGAATTTGTTGATGATGGTAAAGACGATCCGCTCGTCCCCCCCGCCGATCCGCCCGGCCAGATCGCGGCCCGATTGCGTTCTGGCTTTTGCGGCATCCCTGGAGCCGATGTCCGAACCGAACGCCCCGCCGGTGAGAAAATTCCCGGCCAGCTGCTTTTCCAGATTGCGCCGGTCGGTGACGACCACGAGGCGGCAATTCTTCAGCTTCTCGTGCAGCAGGAGCGCCTTGCACAGCATCACCATGGTGAAGCTCTTGCCCGAACCGGTCGTGTGCCAGATGACCCCGCCTTCTCGCGCGCCGTCCGGCCTGATCCGGCTGATTTGCCCGAGCAGCGCCCGGATGCCGAAGAATTGCTGATGGCGGGCGACGATCTTGTCCGCCTTGCGGTCGAACAGGACGTAGGAGCGCACGAATTCCAGCAGCCGTTGCGGCGTGCAGAGGCCGATCAGCAGGCGATCCTGCGCGGTCACCGCCTGCTCGTCGCTCCACAGATGCCGGAAATGGTCGCGGACTTCGTGGAAGTGGTTCCTGAGGATCGCCGTGCGCGGATCGGTTGCCAGCGCCGCGTTCTTGATCCGGCGGAAATGGTCTTCCGAAAATTCCTCCTCACGCCATTGCGCCCAGAATTTGCGCGGGGTCCCGGTGGTGCCGTAACGGCCGTCGGTCATGCCGATGGACAGCAGCAGATGCGCATGGGCGAACAGGTGCGGGATTTCCTCCTGCCCCTGGTTGCGGAGCGTCTGGCTGATGCCTTCATCCACCGTCGACTTGCCGGGATTGCTGCTGTCGGGCCGCTTGGCCTCGATCGCCAGCAAGGGAATGCCGTTGACGAAGCCCACGATGTCGGGCCGCCGCGTATGCGTGCCGGGCACGGCAAGCACTTCCATTTCCTCGCTCACGATGAAACTGTTGGCCAGCGGCCGCGCCCAGTCGATAATCGGCACGGTGACGCTGTGCTTCTTGCCGTCGACGAATTCGGGGACGGTGACGCCCAGCGTGATGGCGTTGTAGAGCTTCTCGTTGGCGGCGATCAGCCCTTCGTTGAGCGCGGGCGAGGCCAGTTCGCGGACGATCTGGTCGATCGCATTGGTCGAGAGCGGACAGGTCCGCCCCTTGTACTCGAAGGTTCGCCGCCGCAACTGCCCGACCAGCACATCGCGCAGCACCACGCCCCGGTTGCCGCCGCGCGCCGCGAGGCAGTCCCCGGGCGAAAGATAGTCCCAGCCGAGCGAGACAAGCGTCGCCAGCGCCGGGATGTGGGAGCTGTAGAGCTCGGCGGTGTTGGGGGTGATCACGGTGAGGGCCTAAATCTCGCGCTTCGAATTGGTGACGTATCGATGCCCGCTTAGCGGTGCTTCATACAGGCTATCGTCCAAGAACCGCAGAAGGCTTTGAATTTCCTGCTTGCCGGTCGGAAACACAATCCGGTCGTTTGCAAGACTTACGGCCAATCCGGTTGCCTTTGCTTTGTCCTGTATTTTTTGAGGAGTGTGTTTATCCAGTACCCCGGTGCTGGCAAGTTTATGGATCAGCTTCCGCTCGGTCTGCGTAACTAATTCTTTGAACGCCGCTACATCGTCGATGGCAATCGAAGCGTGACCGGCGAACTTGTCGATGTCCTTGTCGGTTGCTGCCGCAAAGAACTCGGTGACATCAAGAACGGCGCGTAAATTGTGATAGCTCTCGAACTTGATTTGACCGCTTTCAACGATGCAGGTCAGCGACGTCGCCAAACTGAACGCCGGACCGGTGATCCGGTTGAACTGATTTTTATGGGCCAGAAGTGCGAACCTGCGGCTCAAGATTTGCGCGGATGTGAAACGCTGAACAAGCAAGCGGAGATTGCCGCCTGCATTTGCTCTCACGAAAAGCGCCTTGATATTTTCGGTGTCGAAATTCGCGGCGTCGATCTTCGGCAATGCCAATACGTTATCCGATGCAGCTTTCACCATCTCATCGGCTTCTGCTGTCGCATTCAGCATGAGAATCTCGTCGTCGTCCGGGTTCCAATCACCGTCGAAAGGTACTTCGTTCGGGCGACCGGCCCGAAACTGTTTCTCTTGGCCGGAGAATATCTGCATCACTGGATCCTGCAATGTACCGTCCAGCGGAATGCGTTTGATCGTGATGTCTTTTTTATCGCGGCAAAGTGCCAGGAGATTCATGCTGAACCGCCTCCTTCGTCAATATCGATTACGATGTATTCGGTGAGTTGACCGACGGTCAGACATTGCTTCGCCGACCGCAGTTCTTTCTTTGTAATCAGGACGTAGGTCACGCCTTCCTCGGTCCCGACCTTGTAGAAATGCCATCCGATCAGTCCGAGCAAGGGATTGAAGTGGTATCCGTAGCCGGTGCTCACCACGACCGAGAAAATGATCAACATTGGAACGAGGATTTGCCAATTGAGGCTCGAGAAATCCTTCGCAAACAGGGGAAGGATATAAAGCAGCAGAAAAGCGATGTTCTCGTGATCGGCTGTTTCAATCGATTTTGCCTTGAACGACGACCTTTCCGGGTGCTTGCGACTGTAGAACAGGAGCCCGTGCATGATTGCGAACAGGAGCACACAGCCCGCGATAAGCGCCCCCATGAGATATGTGTCGCCGTTAACGAATGCCAGCCAGGCATATACGAGCGCTACGGGCGCGATGGCCGTGCCGGTGAACATCAGCTTCGCAAAGCGACTAAGCATCCGCATTCTCCGCAACAGCGACCCGCCGCTTGCCGGTGAGCAGTTGCTGCATCAGCGCGGCCTTTTCCCGGCGGAGCGCGGCGAGTTGGGTTTTGTAGGAGAACATCAAGTCGTCTGCGCTCTTGAAAGCGGAGGCGATTGCCTTCTGTTCGTCAAACTTCGGAACGCAGATGCGGATTTCCGCAAAAAACGGGAACTTCAGGCTCCAGGTGTCGGACACGAGGCCTTGAGAGTGACGCTCGAAAACGTGGATCGCCTTCGACTGTTTGAAGAAATAGGCATAAAATGCTGCGTCGTGACCCTTGCGAGGGGTAACGACTGTATAGGCAGGACTGACCTTGCCGGTCAGATTGCTTAGAGCAGACGCCCCCTGCCACATGCGCATTGTATTGTATGCGATGTCACCTGATCGGACTGTCTTGTAGTTCGACTGGTCGTTGCTCGAAATGTTGCGCCGTCCAGCCTCTTCCTGAGGGACGACCCCGCTGGCTTGTGTAACCGACAAAAGGGCCAACCCGCCTTCGCCTCGTTCGACCCGCTCGGTGAACGCATTGCCGAGACGGATTTCCCGCCACTCCCCCGAAAAGCCGGGGAGGCGCTTTCTGGGCGGGGTGGTGCCTTGCGGGAGCAGCTGCTGCATCAGCGCCTGTTTCTGCGCGCGGGCGTTGGCGGTCAGCGCCTCGACCGTCTCGATGGCGCGGTCCCAGGTCCGCAGGATCCCGGCGATCTTGCGCTGTTCGGGGAGCGGGGGGAGTCCGAATGTAAACTCGGAGAGAGCGTCCTGGCTCAGGTTGTTAATGCTGGAGCCCCGCCCCCCGTACTTATGCAGATGAGCAAGAAACAGCGGAGACCGAACCAGCTTTGAAAGATAGCTGTGATCGACGTTCTTGGATTTCACACGGGCGCGGATCGTAAACCCCGAGAACGTAACTGGCTCGGTAATGCCTGAAATCAGCACACACCTGCCAACGAGTGCCTTGTTGCCGTTCGACCGGACAAAAAGCAGGTCGTCGTCTTTGAGCAGGTCATTCTCTGCAAGCTGATTGGTCACGGTGACCACCGAGGTGCCGCCGAAATCGGAGAGCATCTCATATCTCTGAAAATCGCCGACGCCGACCACTTTGACGGAGTGCCCTTCCTCGCCACGGTTGAAATTCAGGCCGTTGCGGAACTCTGCGACATCATCAAGAGCAACGCGCTTCCACCCACTACGCATCGCCAGCCTCTTTCTTCCGCCCCTTGGCGGCCTTCTCCATCTCCTCCAGTTGGGCAATGTCGGCTTCATCCGCGGCCAGCGCCTCGGCGGCACGGCGGTTGGCGTCGAACGCCTCGAATCGCTCGACGCTGCGCTTGCCCTCTGTTTGAACTATTGAGTATTCCTCAACAGTTGCCTCCTCCTGCTCGTAATCGTCCAATATCCCCCTGATATGCCTGTTGATATTGGAAACCGTGGTTTTAAAGAGTTCGGCAAGCTGCAATTGGCTCAGCCAGACGCTCCCGTCCCGCTCCTGCAAGCGGACAACGAGATCGCCGTCCTCGCTGGTGTAAAGGATGGGTTCGCCCGCCATCAGTAGCCAAGCTCCTGAAGATAGCCGTCCATCCTGACCTCAAGCCTGGCGAGCTCTTCCTTGAGCCTGAGCCGTTCGGCACGGACAGCGACCAGATCGATCTCCTCCTCTTCCTCGAACGTGTCGACATAACGCGGGATGTTGAGGTTGCAGTCGTTTTCGGCCAGTTCCCCCGGCGTGGCGAGACAGGCGTATTTGTCGACGGTTTTCCGCGCGCGATACGTCTCGACGATCTTCGCGATATGCGCGTCGTCGAGCCGGTTCTGGTTCTTGCCCGCAACGAACTCGCGGCTCGCATCGATGAACAGCACCTTGTCGTCCGCCCTTGTCTTGCGGAAGATCAGGATGCAGGCCGGAATGCCGGTGCCGTAGAACAGCTTCTCCGGCAGGCCGATCACCGCTTCGAGCAGGTTCTCCCCGATCAGCTTCCGCCTGATCTTCCCCTCGCCCGATCCGCGGAACAGCACGCCATGCGGCGCGACCACGGCCATCCGTCCTGTCTTCGGCTTCATCGTCTCGATCATGTGGAGGATGAAGGCGTAATCGCCCCTGGTCCTGGGCGGCACGCCGCGCCGGAAGCGTCCGAACCTGTCATTCCGGGCCGTGTCGACGCCCCACTTGTCGAGGCTGAAGGGCGGATTGGCGACGACCACGTCGAAGTGCTTCAGACGGTCCTCGCCATCGAGCAGCTTGGGGTTGCGGATGGTGTCGCCCCACTCGATGCGGTGATTGTCCTCGCCGTGGAGGAACATGTTCATCCTGGCGAGCGCCCAGGTGCTGCCGATCGATTCCTGGCCGTAGAGCGCGTATTTCCTGGAGCCATCGAACCTGGCCTGCACGCGGCGAGCGCACTTCATCAGGAGCGAGCCGGAACCGCAGGCGGGATCGCAGGCTTCCTCGCCCTCGGCCATGTCCATGATCTCGGCCATCAGTTCCGAGACTTCGGGAGGCGTGTAGAACTCGCCCGCCTTGCGACCGGCGTCTGCGGCGAAATTCTTGATGAGGAATTCATAGGCGTTGCCGATCGCGTCGAGATTGCCGATGCGCGAGGGACGCATGTTCAGTTCGGGCCGCGCGAAATCCTCCAGCAGATGGCGCAGGATGTCGTTCTTCTGCCTTTCCTCGCCCAGCTTGTTGGAATTGAAGCTGATATCCTGGAAGACGTCGCGCAGCTTGCCGACATTGGCCTCCTCGATGGCGTGCAGCGCCTTGTCGATCCGCTCGCCATTCCCCGGCTCGTGCCGCGCCGTGTAGAGCGCGGTGAAATTCGCGCTTTCGGGAAGGACGAAGCGCTCGTTCTTCATCAGTTCCGCGATCAGGTCCGGGGTGTCGCCATACTGCTTCTTGTACCCGTCATGGTGGTCCTGCCACACGTCCGAAAGGTATTTCACGAACAGCAGGGTAAGGACGTAGTCCTTGTAGATATCTGCCGAGACCGTTCCGCGAAAGGTGTCGCAGGCGGCCCAGACGGCCTTGTTCACTTCATCCTGTCTGATCTGGTCGTTCATTGTGCCCTCCGGTGCGGATTTGCCGGGACGGGCGCCAGAAGCTCTCTGGCGATGGCGCTCATCTCGTTGGTTCTGTTTTCGACAAGGCGCTTGAGGACCGAACGCTCGGTCCGCGCCGCTTCGTCCAGTTCGACAATGCGGTGCTGCTGCGCAATGGACGGGACAGCTACGCGAAGCTCCTCGACCACCGCGCGCCTGAGATTCAGGATATGGGTGCCTGTCGCACCTGCCGCGAAGTGGTTCTGTGCAGGTTTCTGGTTGATCTGCCAGGCGAGAAACTCCGGAAGCACCGAACCCCGCGTCAGGCGAATGACGAAGAAATGGGGAGAGCAGACCGCGTGCCCCCGGTTCGCGTCGATGCAATAGGCGAAGTTGCGACCGCCCCGCGTGGACAGGATTATGTCGCCGGGCCTCAGGAATGCCTTTTTCGACGCTCGTGGCAATTCGACACGCGAGAGGTCTGCCCAGTCGATCCCCGTACCGGGATCTGCATTGCGCATCTGAATGACAGCGACATCGCCCCTGGGAAGTTGATCGATCCTGCCCCGAAACGGATAGCCCGCCGAGATGGAGGCCATCTCAACGAGAACTGTCAAATCGAGTGCATCTTCACGCTTCACGCGGCATGAATAATCCATATGGCGACAATGTCAAGTCAATATATATTGCATCAATTTTGTTGATGCAGTTTTATGCTACCGCATCCAGTCCGTTTCGCTGAATGACCGACAGCAACCGCAGCGCCGGACCGCCTGGCTTCTTCGCGCCGCGCTCCCAGTCAGAGACAGGATTCCTCGATACGTTCAAACAGCGCGCGAAGACAGGCTGCGAGACATGCTCCCTCTCACGAATGGCCCTGATCTCTTCGGCTGCCAGAGCGGGCGCAGGCGCAAGACAAGCCTCATCGAACTCGCGCATGGTGCGCCTGTCGATGCTGCCTGCATCGTGAACGCTTTCCCTCATTTCGTGGACGGCGGCCATCGCCTCGCTCGTGCAGGGCTTTGCTTTGGATTTGCTCACCGTTTTTCACCTCGACCCATCACCCATCGGCCTGCTTCAACTTCCGTTGCAATCCGCTCCCCGGTCAGCTCCAGCATGATGCTGGCGGCCTTGCAATAGACCTTCAAGTCCGCCGCCTTCAGGTTCGCCTTGTTGCTCTTGGCGAATGCAAACACGAATACGACTCTCTCGCCGGACCGGAAAATCAGGATCGAGCGATAGCCGCCTGATTTGCCCGTGCCTGCGCGCGCGATGCGCTGCCCCACTCCGATCAGACGGTCAATCGATCCCGACACGCGCCCGGCAGCGTCGGCGACGCTCTCATCGGATAGGGGTGCCTTTCGCTCCGGTGTTCCGGCAGGTCATGACATTACCGCGCAGATCGACGGCAATCGCGGCCTCCCGGTCCATCCCGCATTTCTGGCCCAGTGCCTCGATTGGGCGCTGACGCTGGATCGAGGCATGGTATTCGTCGCTGCGACCGCTGCCGGCCGTGACCATCCGCGATCTAACGCGCCGGCTTGCCAAAGGGGATACTGAGTTCAAAATTCAGGCCCCAGTTCTCGAAATCGGACCGCCCGAGCCCGTCATGGCTCGCTCCAAGCGAGAGCCGCGTTCCCTGCTCGGCCGTCAGGCCGACACCCGCCTTCAGGCGCGCGCGCCACCCCTCGACTTCGGGCCCGCTCGTATCGGTCAGCGTCACGCCCGTCGTATCGCCGATATTGTATATGCCCTCGACCCCCAGGTAGGGCGCGTAGCTCCAGCCTTCCGGACCTTCGAACCGTCCGGTGAAGGTGGGGCCGATCTTGAGTTGGCCAAGCCGCACGGTCTGGCGGGGGATCGTTGCCCCGACGCTGTCGACGTAACGCTGCTGTCTTTCCTCGAAATAAGCCAGGCGCACATGCGGCTGGATCGTCCAGTTGCCGTGCCGGGCCTCGCCGGTCAGGCTCGCCCTGGCAAGCCAGCGCCTGGTCTGGAAGGTGTCGGTATAGGTGTTGAACGGGCTGACCCGGTTGTCTGATCGGCCAATGGCGACATGACCGTCGAAATACAGATTTGAGGTCAGCCGCGCCGTCATATAGGGCCCGAACATGTAACCGAAGCCACTGACCTTGCTGGTATCGGTCACCTCTTCCATCGTGTCGAGGGATACGAGTGCGCCGACCAGCACGTCCGGCTTCACCAGGTAATCCATCCCGAAATAGGCGATGGCAAAATCACCATGCTTATCCGCATCGCCGCCGAATTGCTTGTATTGCGCTTCGAGCCAGGCACCGAAGCGGTAGTTTTCGACGTAAGCGACGTCCCCGGCCGGTCCGGAGGCCAGCGCGGCGCTCGCAGCCGCCTGGCGCGCCTGCAGCAGGCTGGTCGAGACCTTGAAACTACCGTTGCCGTCTTGCCGCTCCGTGAACGAGATGCCGCCTTGCACCGTGAACGGCACGAGCGCCTTGAGGTCCCCTTTCGAGTAGCGCACCGGGCTGGCCTGGCCCGAACCGCGGTTCAGGCGCTCGAATCTGCGTCTTGGATCGGATTCGCTCGACAGGATCAGGTCTGTCCGGCGGGTCAGAAAGCTGTTGATCGCCTCTACCGTCGGCTGAACCGAGGATTGCGCCGTGAGCGTGCAGGTGACGGCTTCGGAGGCGTCGACCGTCACAGAGATCATCGCCGCGGACACATCGGCGGTGCTGTCCGTGTCATCGCAGGCGATTGCCGTCAACGCGACACCCGTGGGCGCCGCCACCGCGACGGAATAGCTACCCGTTGCGACCGCGAGCGCGCCCGTGGACCCGGCCCCGCCTTTGACTTCAAGAGAGAGGGTCAAAACCGGTTCGGCGGACGAGAAGCTGAAGATGCCGTCGGTATCCGATTCCACGTCGAGGGTGACTGTCCCCGCCCCGGCCGCATCGACCGTCAGCATGGCTTCGGCGGCGGCGCTGGTGCCCAGCGACGAGGTCGCGCTTTCCGTGCCGTTGGGATAGCTTCCGGCGACCGCGGAGGTCACGTCGACGGCGATCGTGCAGGCGGCACCCGCCGCAAGCGAGCCGCCGGACCAGGAGACGCGGCCGCCTCCCGCCGCCGCCGTCAGCGTGCCGCCGGTGCAGGTCGTCTGCGCATTCGGTACGCCCGCCAGCACCACATTGTCGGGCAGCCTGTCGGACAGGGCAACCGACGTCGCCTCGACCGCCGCCCCGTTGTCCAGGCCATAGGTCAGCCTGGAGACCCCGCCCTGACCGATCGTCGAGGGCGAGAACGACATCGAGACCGACAGCGGCACCTCGTTCACCTCCAGGGTCGCCGAGGCGCCCGGCGCGGCAACGGGCAGGTCCGAGGTCAGTTCGCCCGACGTGCCGGTCAGCGTTCCGGCCACAAGCGCCCGCACGTCGACGGAGAGCGTACAGCTTTGCCCGGCCGCGACGCTGCCGCCGGAGAAGTCAAGCGAGGTCGCCGACGCGTCGGGAGCGAAGGTGCCGCCGCAGGTGGTCGACCCATTGGGGAGCACGGACACGGCCAGGCCCTCCGGGAAGGCGTCGGTGAAGGCGAGCGAACCCACGGCGATGGCGTTCGCCTCATTGTCGATGGTGAAGGTCAGCGTCGAAATTCTGCCCGGATCGACCGTGGCCGGGGAGAACGCCTTGGCAAAGCCCGGCGCCACCGCCGCCTCGACCGTCAGCGTGGCTTCGGCGGCGGCGCTGGTGCCCAGCGACGAGGTCGCGCTCTCCGGGCCGTTGGTATAGCTTCCCGCGACCGTGGAGGTCACGTCCACGGCGATCGTGCAGTCGGCGCCCGCCGCAAGCGAGCCGCCGGACCAGGAGACTTCACTGCCTCCCGCCGCCGCCGTCAGCGTGCCGCCGCAGCTGTTGTCCGCGTTCAGCTCCGGCGCCAGCACCACATTGTCGGGCAGCCTGTCGGACAGGGCAACCGACGTCGCCTCGACCGCCGCCCCGTTGTCCAGGCCATAGGTCAGTCTCGACACACCGCCAGCCCCGATCTCCGTCGGCTCGAACGACATCGAGACCGACAGCGGCGCCTCGTTCACCTCCAGGGTCGCCGAGGCGCCCGGCGCGGCAACGGGCAGGTCCGAGGTCAGTTCGCCCGACGTGCCGGTCAGCGTTCCGGCCACAAGCGCCCGCACGTCGACGGAGAGCGTACAGGTGCCGGCGGCCGCGACGCTGCCGCCGGAGAAGTCAAGCGAGGTCGCCGACGCGGCGGGGGCGAAGGTCCCGCCGCAGGTGGTCGACCCATTGGGGAGCACGGACACGGCCAGGCCCTCCGGGAAGGCGTCGGTGAAGGCCAGTCCGCCCACATCGATCAGGTTCGCCCCATTGTCGATGGTGAAGGTCAGCGTCGAGACCCCGCCCGGATCGACCGTGGCCGGGGAGAACGCCTTGGCAAAGCCCGGCGCCACCGCCGCCTCGACCGTCAGCGTGGCTTCGGCGGGGGTGCTGGTGCCCAGCGACGAGGTCGCGCTCTCCGGGCCGTTGGTATAGCTTCCCGCGACCGTGGAGGTCACGTCCACGGCGATCGTGCAGTCGGCGCCCGCCGCAAGCGAGCCGCCGGACCAGGAGACTTCACTGCCTCCCGCCGCCGCCGTCAGCGTGCCGCCGCAGCTGTTGTCCGCGTTCAGCTCCGGCGCCAGCACCACATTGTCGGGCAGCCTGTCGGACAGGGCAACCGACGTCGCCTCGACCGCCGCCCCGTTGTCCAGGCCATAGGTCAGTCTCGACACACCGCCAGCCCCGATCTCCGTCGGCTCGAACGACATCGAGACCGACAGCGGCGCCTCGTTCACCTCCAGGGTCGCCGAGGTGCCCGGCGCGGCAACGGGCAGGTCCGAGGTCAGTTCGCCCGACGTGCCGGTCAGCGTTCCGGCCACAAGCGCCCGCACGTCGACGGAGAGCGTACAGCTTTGCCCGGCCGCGACGCTGCCGCCGGAGAAGGCGAGCTCGGGCGCCGACGCGGCGGGCGCGAAGGTGCCGCCGCAGGTGGTCGACCCATTGGGGAGCACGGACACGGCCAGGCCCTCCGGGAAGGCGTCGGTGAAGGCGAGCGAACCCACGGCGATGGCGTTCGCCTCATTGTCGATGGTGAAGGTCAGCGTCGAGACCCCGCCCGGATCGACCGTGGCCGGGGAGAACGCCTTGGCAAAGCCCGGCGCCACCGCCGCCTCGACCGTCAGCGTGGCTTCGGCGGGGGTGCTGGTGCCCAGCGACGAGGTCGCGCTCTCCGGGCCGTTGGTATAGCTTCCCGCGACCGTGGAGGTCACGTCCACGGCGATCGTGCAGTCGGCGCCCGCCGCAAGCGAGCCGCCGGACCAGGAGACTTCACTGCCTCCCGCCGCCGCCGTCAGCGTGCCGCCGCAGCTGTTGTCCGCGTTCAGCTCCGGCGCCAGCACCACATTGTCGGGCAGCCTGTCGGACAGGGCAACCGACGTCGCCTCGACCGCCGCCCCGTTGTCCAGGCCATAGGTCAGTCTCGACACACCGCCAGCCCCGATCTCCGTCGGCTCGAACGACATCGAGACCGACAGCGGCGCCTCGTTCACCTCCAGGGTCGCCGAGGCGCCCGGCGCGGCAACGGGCAGGTCCGAGGTCAGTTCGCCCGACGTGCCGGTCAGCGTTCCGGCCACAAGCGCCCGCACGTCGACGGAGAGCGTACAGCTTTGCCCGGCCGCGACGCTGCCGCCGGAGAAGGCGAGATCGGGCGCCGACGCGGCGGGGGCGAAGGTCCCGCCGCAGGTGGTCGACCCATTGGGGAGCACGGACACGGCCAGGCCCTCCGGGAAGGCGTCGGTGAAGGCGAGCGAACCCACGGCGATGGCGTTCGCCTCATTGTCGATGGTGAAGGTCAGTGTCGAAACTCTGCCCGGATCGACCGTGGCCGGGGAGAACGCCTTGGCAAAGCCCGGCGCCACCGCCGCCTCGACCGTCAGCGTGGCTTCGGCGGGGGTGCTGGTGCCCAGCGATGAGGTCGCGCTCTCCGGGCCGTTGGTATAGCTTCCCGCGACCGTGGAGGTCACGTCCACGGCGATCGTGCAGTCGGCGCCCGCCGCAAGCGAGCCGCCGGACCAGGAGACTTCACTGCCTCCCGCCGCCGCCGTCAGCGTGCCGCCGCAGCTGTTGTCCGCGTTCAGCTCCGGCGCCAGCACCACATTGTCGGGCAGCCTGTCGGACAGGGCAACCGACGTCGCCTCGACCGCCGCCCCGTTGTCCAGGCCATAGGTCAGTCTCGACACACCGCCAGCCCCGATCTCCGTCGGCTCGAACGACAGCGAGACCGACAGCGGCGCCTCGTTCACCTCCAGGGTCGCCGAGGCGCCCGGCGCGGCAACGGGCAGGTCCGAGGTCAGTTCGCCCGACGTGCCGGTCAGCGTTCCGGCCACAAGCGCCCGCACGTCGACGGAGAGCGTACAGGTGCCGGCGGCCGCGACGCTGCCGCCGGAGAAGGCAAGCGAGGTCGCCGACGCGGCGGGCGCGAAGGTCCCGCCGCAGGTGGTCGACCCATTGGGGGTCCCGGCCACGGCCAGGCCCTCCGGGAAGGCGTCGGTGAAGGCCAGTCCACCCACATCGATCAGGTTCGCCCCATTGTCGATGGTGAAGGTCAGCGTCGAGACCCCGCCCGGATCGACCCTGGCCGGGGAGAACGCCTTGGCAAAGCCCGGCGCCGCCGCAGCAGCGACCGTCAGCGTCGCCGAGGCGCCCGGCGCGGCAACGGGCAGCTCGGAGGTCAGTTCGCCCGATACGTTCTCCAGCGTCCCGGCCCGCAGCGCCTGCACAGCGACGGAAAGCGTACAGCTTCGCCCTGCCGCGACGCTGCCGCCGGAGAAGGCAAGCGAGGTCGCCGACGCGGCGGGCGCGAAGGTCCCGCCGCAGGTGGTCGACCCATTGGGGGGCCCGGCCACGGCCAGGCCCTCCGGGAAGGCGTCGGTGAAGGCGAGCGAACCCACGGCGATGGCGTTCGCCTCATTGTCGATGGTGAAGGTCAGCGTCGAGACCCCGCCCGGATCGACCCTGGCCGGGGAGAACGCCTTGGCAAAGCCCGGCGCCGCCGCAGCAGCGACCGTCAGCGTCGCCGAGGCGCCCGGCGCGGCAACGGGCAGCTCGGAGGTCAGTTCGTCCGATACGTTCTCCAGCGTTCCGGCCCGCAGCGCCTGCACAGCGACGGAGAGCGTACAGCTTTGCCCTGCCGCGACGCTGCCGCCGGAGAAGGCAAGCGAGGTCGCCGAGGCGGCGGGGGCGAAGGTCCCGCCGCAGGTGGTCGACCCATTGGGGGGCCCGGCCACAACCATGCCGTCGGGGAAGGCGTCGGTGAAGGCGAGCGAACCCACGGCGATGGCGTTCGCCTCATTGTCGATGGTGAAGGTCAGCGTCGAGACCCCGCCCGGATCGACCCTGGCCGGGGAGAACGCCTTGGCAAAGCCCGGCGCCGCCGCAGCAGCGACCGTCAGCGTCGCCGAGGCGCCCGGCGCGGCAACGGGCAGCTCGGAGGTCAGTTCGTCCGATACGTTCTCCAGCGTTCCGGCCCGCAGCGCCTGCACAGCGACGGAGAGCGTACAGCTTTGCCCTGCCGCGACGCTGCCGCCGGAGAAGGCAAGCGAGGTCGCCGAGGCGGCGGGGGCGAAGGTCCCGCCGCAGGTGGTCACCGCATTGGGGGGCCCGGCCACAACCATGCCGTCGGGGAAGGCGTCGGTGAAGGCGAGCGAGCCCACATCGATGGCGTTCGCCTGACTGTTGTCGATGGTGAAGGTCAGCGTCGAGACCCCGCCCGGATCGACCGTGGCCGGGGAGAACGCCTTGGCAAAGCCCGGCGCCACCGCCGGATTGACCGTCAGCGTCGCCGAGGGGGCGGTCGCCGTGGCGACGCTCGACGTCAGGGCGACGGCCGGGTCGGTCAGCGTTCCCGCCGCGAGGGCGCGCACCCTCACCCGGAGCTCGCACGTGGCGCCCGCGTCGAGCCCGCCGCCCGTGAAAGCGAGCGTCGCGTCGCCCGCAACCGGGCTGAACGTACCGCCGCAACTGTTGTCGGCAGCGGGGGTGTCGGCGACGGAAACCCCCGAGGGCAGAGAATCGTCAAACCCCATCCCCGTCAGCGCGATGGCGTTCGCCTCATTGTCGATCGTGAAGACGATCTCGGTTTCCCTGCCCTGCCCGATGGTGTCCGGCGAAAAGACCCTGGCAAAGCCCGGCGCCACCGCCGGATTGACCGTCAGCGTCGCCGAGGGGGCGGTCGCCGTGGCGACGCTCGACGTCAGGGCGACGGCCGGGTCGGTCAGCGTTCCCGCCGCGAGGGCGCGCACCCTCACCCGGAGCTCGCACGTGGCGCCCGCGTCGAGCCCGCCGCCCGTGAAAGCGAGCGTCGCGTCGCCCGCAACCGGGCTGAACGTACCGCCGCAGCTGTTGTCGGCAGCGGGGGTGTCGGCGACGGAAACCCCCGAGGGCAGAGAATCGTCAAACCCCATCCCCGTCAGCGCGATGGCGTTCGCCTCATTGTCGATCGTGAAGACGATCTCGGTTTCCCTGCCCTGCCCGATGGTGTCCGGCGAAAAGACCCTGGCAAAGCCCGGCGCCGCCGCCGGATTGACCGTCAGCGTCGCCGAGGCGCGCGGCGGCGCGGCAACGGGCAGATCGGAAGTCAGGCCGCCCGATACGTTCTCCAGCGTCCCGGCCCGCAGCGCCTGCACAGCGACGGAAAGCGTACAGCTTCGCCCTGCCGCGACGCTGCCGCCGGAGAAGGCAAGCGAGGTCGCCGACGCGGCGGGGGCGAAGGTCCCGCCGCAGGTGGTCGACCCATTGGGGGGCCCGGCCACAACCATGCCGTCCGGGAAGGCGTCGGTGAAGGCCAGTCCGCCCACATCGATCAGGTTCGCCCCATTGTCGATGGTGAAGGTCAGCGTCGAGACCCCGCCCGGATCAACCCTGGCCGGGGAGAACGCCTTGGCAAAGCCCGGCGCCGCCGCCGGATTGATCACTGTGTCACCATCGGTCGCGCTGTCGTTGCTGTTGTCGGGATCGGTCAACGAGCCGTCGACGGTTGCCGTGTTCGACAGCGTGCCGGCGGCGGAACCGTCGACCGTACAGGTCGCGGTGTAAACCACCTCGCCGTCGACGGGCAGCGAAAGCATCTCCGACACGTCACCCTCTCCGGCGGCGGTGTTGCCCGATGCGCCACCCGTGGCAACGGATGTGTAGCTGCACGTCAGGCCGTCCGGGAACCTGTCTGTCAGGCTGACGTCCGGGTCGGCAGAGGGGCCGTTATTCGCTGCAACGATACGGTAAGTCACCGTGCCGCCGGCATCGACGCTGGTCAGGCCGTCGTCATTGGTGACCGATATGTCGGCGACCGGCGTGACCACGGTCTCTTCCGAGCCGGTATCGTTTTCGGCGTTGTCATCGACCACGGCCGGTCCCGTCGCGGTGCTCTCCGCCGTGGCTGACGCGGTGATCGTACCGGCCGTGGAACCGTCGATGGTTGCCGTGACCGTGTAGCTGGCGCTGTCCGACGCGGCGATACTTCCGAGCGCGCAGGTGGTCAGGCCGTCCGGATCTCCGGCGCAGCCCGAAGTCGAAACGAAGGTCGCCCCCGCGGGGAGCGTGAAGGTGCCGACAACGTCGGGGGCGTCCCGTGGGCCGTTATTGGTGATTTGAACCGTATAGTCCTGACGGGCGCCCGGGAGGATCGGGTCGGTCGCATCGGTGACGGTCACCGCGAGATCGGCGGTCGGCGTGACCACGGTCTCTTCCGAGCCGGTATCGTTTTCGGCGTTGTTATCGACCACGGCCGGTCCCGTCGCGGTGCTCTCCGCCGTGGCTGACGCGGTGATCGTACCGGCCGTGGAACCGTCGATGGTTGCCGTGACCGTGTAGCTGGCGCTGTCCGACGCGGCGATACTTCCGAGCGCGCAGGTGGTCAGGCCGTCCGGATCTCCGGCGCAGCCCGAAGTCGAAACGAAGGTCGCCCCCGCGGGGAGCGTGAAGGTGCCGACAACGTCGGGGGCGTCCCGTGGGCCGTTATTGGTGACTTGAACCGTATAGTCCTGACGGGCGCCCGGGAGGATCGGGTCGGTCGCATCGGTGACGGTCACCGCGAGATCGGCGGTCGGCGTGACCACGGTCTCTTCCGAGCCGGTATCGTTTTCGGCGTTGTTATCGACCACGGCCGGTCCCGTCGCGGTGCTCTCCGCCGTGGCTGACGCGGTGATCGTACCGGTCGTGGAACCGTCGATGGTTGCCGTGACCGTGTAGCTGGCGCTGTCCGACGCGGCGATACTTCCGAGCGTAAACGAAGGTCGCCCCCGCGGGGAGCGTGAAGGTGCCGACAACGTCGGGGGCGTCCCGTGGGCCGTTATTGGTGACTTGAACCGTATAGTCGCCCCGTTTCGGTCGCATCGGTGACGGTCACCGCGAGATCGGCGGTCGGCAGACCACGGTTGGTCAGGCCGTCCGGATCTCCGGCGCTGACGCGGTGATCGTAGTCCGGTCGTGGAACCGTCGATGGTTGCCGTGACCGTGTAGCTGGCGCTGTCCGACGCGGCGATACTTCCGAGCGCGCAGGTGGTCAGGCCGTCCGGATCTCCGGCGCAGCCCGAAGTCGAAACGAAGGTCGCCCCCGCGGGGAGCGTGAAGGTGCCGACAACGTCGGGGGCGTCCCGTGGGCCGTTATTGGTGACTTGAACCGTATAGTCCTGACGGGCGCCCGGGAGGATCGGGTCGGTCGCATCGGTGACGGTCACCGCGAGATCGGCGGTCGGCGTGACCACGGTCTCTTCCGAGCCGGTATCGTTTTCGGCGTTGTTATCGACCACGGCCGGTCCCGTCGCGGTGCTCTCCGCCGTGGCTGACGCGGTGATCGTACCGGCCGTGGAACCGTCGATGGTTGCCGTGACCGTGTAGCTGGCGCTGTCCGACGCGGCGATACTTCCGAGCGCGCAGGTGGTCAGGCCGTCCGGATCTCCGGCGCAGCCCGAAGTCGAAACGAAGGTCGCCCCCGCGGGGAGCGTGAAGGTGCCGACAACGTCGGGGGCGTCCCGTGGGCCGTTATTGGTGATTTGAACCGTATAGTCCTGACGGGCGCCCGGGAGGATCGGGTCGGTCGCATCGGTGACGGTCACCGCGAGATCGGCGGTCGGCGTGACCACGGTCTCTTCCGAGCCGGTATCGTTTTCGGCGTTGTTATCGACCACGGCCGGTCCCGTCGCGGTGCTCTCCGCCGTGGCTGACGCGGTGATCGTACCGGCCGTGGAACCGTCGATGGTTGCCGTGACCGTGTAGCTGGCGCTGTCCGACGCGGCGATACTTCCGAGCGCGCAGGTGGTCAGGCCGTTCGGATCTCCGGCGCAGCCCGAAGTCGAAACGAAGGTCGCCCCCGCGGGGAGCGTGAAGGTGCCGACAACGTCGGGGGCGTCCCGTGGGCCGTTATTGGTGACTTGAACCGTATAGTCCTGACGGGCGCCCGGGAGGATCGGGTCGGTCGCATCGGTGACGGTCACCGCGAGATCGGCGGTCGGCACCGAGACCGTCAGCGTGGCTTCGGCGGCGGCGCTGGTGCCCAGCGACGAGATCACGCTCTCCGTGTTGTTGGTATAGCTTCCCGCGACCGTGGAGGTCACGTTCACGGCGATCGTACAGGCGGAGTTGGAGGGGAGTGAGCCAACCTCGCGGTCGTCCGAATAGGAGACTTCACTGCCTCCCGCCGCCGCCGTCAGCGTGCCGCCGGTGCAGGTCGTCTGCGCATTGGAGGGATCCGCCAGCACCAAATTGTCGGGCAGCGTGTCGGACAGCAAAATCAACGTCGCCGCGACCGCCGCCCCGTTGCGCAACTCATAGGTCAGTCTCGACACATCGCGCTGACCGATCGTCGAGGGCGAGAACGACATCGAGACCGACAGCGGTGCCTCGTCCACCTCCAGGATCGCCGAGGCGCCCGGCGCGGCAACGGGCAGATCGGAAGTCAGGCCGCCCGATACGTTCTCCAGCGTCACGGCCCGCAGCGCCTGCACATCGACGGAGAGCGTACAGCTTTCCCCTGCCGCGACGCTGCCGCCGGAGAAGTCAAGCGTCGCGTCGCCCGCAACCGGGCTGAACGTGCCGCCGCAGGTGGTCACCGCATCGGGGGTCCCGGCCACAACCATGCCGTCCGGGAAGGCGTCGGTGAAGGCGAGCGAGCCCACGGCGATGGCGTTCGCCCTGTTGTCGATGGTGAAGGTCAGCGTCGAGACCTCACCCGGATCGACCCTGTCCGGGGAGAACGCCTTGGCAAAGCCCGGCGCCGCCGCCGGCGGCGAGACCGTCAGCGTGGCTTCGGCGGCGGCGGAAGTGACGCTCTGGGGCTCGATGAGCCCCTGCATCGCACTCAGGTCACTCGTCCTACTCGTGTAATCGCCCAGGGGCAGGTCAGCCGGGACGGTAAATGCGACAACAAGTTCGCACCTGCTGTCGTCGCCCGTCAACGTTGCTCCTGTTACGGACAAAATCAACTCGCCGTTCGAGACGGATGCCGATGCCGATGAGCCAAAGCCGCAAAATCCCGATTGAGGCAGGTCGGTCACGGTCGAAATGTCATTGCCCAGGAAGCCTGAAAGGTTGTCGGTAAATGCGATATCGAAGAAATCGCCACCGCCGGGGCCGGCAATCGTGTAGGTCAGCATCGAGGTCCCGCCCGGTGCGATCGTGGCCGGGGAGAACGCCTTGGAAAACCCCAACGTTTGGGCCGCGACCGGCACGGCATTCACTATGGCGAAGCCCGCCAGGAGACAGGCTATAGCGAGCGATCTGGCAAAAAACCGCATGATGCAAACCTATGGGATTAACGGTTGGCCCGATGGCAGGGCGGTTTTACCCGTGCCAGTATCGCATGGACTATGCGGGAGGGGCAATTCCTCGTCAAGACCTGATCTATTGCGCCGGCGCGGCCTTCCGCGCGAATGCACTGCTGCATGATCAAGATCGCGGGTCGGTTGATTGTCCGACAAGCTCCTGTTCGCGTTGACCATGAAACGTCTCCCCATGACGTTGTTTCCCAACCTTTACCGATCGATTCTGGCTACCGGGGCGATCCTTCACCATGCCTTGATCTTCCTGGTGGTTCCATCGAACCGTACAAAGCATTGGCCCGGTTGCAGATTGGTGAGCTTCGCTTCTTTACCGGGCACACGCGCAGCAGCGCCCGGCCTGGCGTTCGTCTTGAAGGCCGCGACCGGCCCCGTATTATCCAGGAACTCATCATCTTCGCCGGAGAAGTCATCCGGCGATTGCGAGACCAGCATGACCGCCCCGCCTTTTGAAGGGCTCATGCGGATCAGCCGAGAAAGCGAGGGCAGCCTGGTGCCAGGGATCTGGTGCGCCTCATCGATCATGCACAGGATGCGAAGACCCCGCGAACCATCCGGGCTCATCTCGGCATCCACAAGCCCGTTCAGATACCGATCGAGGGCATCGAGCAGGAGGTTGACGACGATCGTCCGGCTATCTTCCGCCACGTTGGGCGGCAGCTTGATGATCCAGTTCCGCCAGCCCGAAATCGTGGCGGGCACATGGAACGCCGCACGCACGCAGGATAACGAGATCACCGAGGCCGACGCCCGTGACGCACCGATCCGTCCTGATCCGCTCCGGGACGAACCTTTTCCCGCCGGGCTGGCGCGGGAAATGGAAATGATGGTTGATCGCGGAACGGCGGCATGACCCGCGCGAAGCCAGTCCCGGAAACGGTAACAGTGCACATCCCGTTCCGCCTCGTGAAGCGCGGCGGCCGCAAGGAGATGCAGTTGCCGGAGGGCACCGCGCAGGACCGACAGCACACTGGTCAAGGCGCTGGCGCGCGCCTTTCGCTGGAAACGGATGCTGGAGTCGGGTGAGTTCGCAACCATCTCCGATCTGGCCGAACGCGAGGGCATCGCCGCTCCATACCTTGCCCGAGTGTTTCGGCTCGCGTTTCTTGCGCCTGATGCAGGCGAGGCGATCTTCGACGGACGGTAGCCAGAGGGTGTTTCGCTTCAGTCATTCCGGGGACCGCTTCCGGATGAGTGGGCCCGCCAGCGCGAGTGGCTGAATGGCAAGACGCAATAGGGCTTGCGGCGAAGATCAGGCAGGCTGTAGGTTCTGGCAACCCAAGTATGGCGAAAGAGCTTCAAAACCAAAGAATTGCGCGTTGATCTGAGCCCATTTCTTTGACAGGCCATTAGCCTTGCGATGGCGTGTTGAAACCGGGCTATGAAGATTACGTATGAATGAAGCCGATACCTGTAGGAAATTCGTCGTCCCCAAGCTGCAGGCAGCGGGCTGGGATGATCGCCCGCACGCAATAAACGAGCAGAGAACTTTCACTGACGGCCAAGTGGTATTCATCGGCGGCAAGGCGCGCCGTGGAAGGCAGAAGCGCTCGGACTACTTGCTTCGATACAATCCCGACTTCCCAATTGCGGTCGTAGAGGCCAAGTCCCGTTTCAGCCATGCAGCGGAGGGGCTTCAGCAAGCCAAGGAATATGCCGAAATTCTTGGCCTTCGGTTTGCTTACTCCACCAATGGCATCGAAATCGTCGAATTCGACTATACAACCGGCATCGAGCGGACGATCGGGGAATTTCCAGCGCCCGCTGATCTTTGGGCGCGTCTGCGTCGTGCGGAGGGTATCGTCGATGAGGAGGTGGCGGAACGGCTGCTGACTCCAACGTTTCCTGACAGAGCGAAACCCCTGCGCTACTATCAGGAGATCGCCGTCAACCGCGCCGTTCAGGCTGCACTTCAAGGCAGGAAGCGGTCACTGTTGACCCTGTGCACGGGCGCGGGCAAGACCGCCGTCGCCTTCCAGATTTGCTGGAAGCTCTGGTCGGCACGATGGAATTCGAAGGGTGTCAACCGCAACCCGAAGATCCTCTTTCTCGCCGATCGCAACGTGCTGGTCGATGATCCGATGGCGAAGGATTTCAGCCCATTCGGCGATGCCCGACACAAGATCGCAGGCGGCGTCGCTGTCAAAAGCCGCGATATGTATTTCGCAATCTACCAGTCCATCGCGCGCGACGAAAATCGTCCCGGCCTCTATCGCGAATATGCACGCGACTTCTTCGACCTGATCATTATTGATGAATGCCACCGGGGCAGCGCGCGGGACGATAGCAATTGGCGCGAGATTCTCGAATGGTTCGCACCAGCGACCCAGATCGGCATGACAGCGACGCCGCGGCGCGGGGAAAACCTCGACACCTACAACTACTTCGGCGATCCGCTTTACGAATATAGTCTCGCGCAGGGCATCGCCGACGGTTTCCTCGCCCCGTACCGCGTTCACCGTGTCATCTCGGATTACGACGCCGCTGGATGGCGCCCGACGCGGGGTGAGCTTGACCGCTATGGACGCGAAATCCCTGACACCGAATACTCCACACGAGACTTTGAGCGGGTCGTGGCACTTCGTGCGAGGACGCAGGCCATCGCGAAACACCTGGCGGGCTTCATGGCGGAGACCGATCGCTTCGCTAAAACCATCGTCTTTTGCGTCGACCAAGAACACGCGCTCGAAATGCGGCAGGTGCTCGCTGCCTTGAACACCGATCTGGTTAAGGATCACCCCGACTATGTTTGCCGCGTCACGTCCGACGAGGGTGATGTTGGCAGCGCGCACCGGGCCAAGTTCCAGGATGTCGAAACCCAGACGCCGGTCATCCTCACCACGTCGCAGCTTTTGACCACCGGTGTCGACGCCCCGACCTGCAAGAACGTCGTGCTTGCCCGGGTCGTGGGGTCAATGCCGGAGTTCAAGCAGATCATCGGACGCGGCACGTGCCTCAGGGCCGACTATGGGAAGCTCGCCTTCAACATCATCGACTACACCGGCACTGCAACACGAATGTTCGCTGATCCAGCTTTCGACGGCGATCCTGTCCGCGAGGATGAAGCGGTGATCAATGCAGACGGTGATGTCGTTGAAGAGCGCGAGATCGAGGAGACGGCGCTGGATCCCGACGATTTCCCGGATGTTCCGGATGGACCGGTCGAGCTCGACGACGAGCCAGAGGCCGGCCCCCGCAAATTCTACGTCGATGGCGGTGAGGTTTCGATTGTCCGGCACCTCGTTTACGAGCTCGACTCCGATGGACGGCAACTCGCCTGCCGCCAGCTGACCGACTATACCGGCGACAAGGTCCGCACTCTCTATCCCAACGCCTCGGAACTTCGGACAGACTGGCTTGACCCCGAGCGCCGGGCCGAGATCGTCGAACGGCTGGAGGAGAAAGGTATCGAGCTCGACTCCCTTGCCGAGGCGGTCGGAAAGCCGGAGGCCGACCCGTTCGACCTTCTTTGCCATCTCGCCTACAATGCGCCGTTGCGCACCCGCCGGGAGCGCGCGGACCGCCTGCTGCGGGAACAGGACGACTTTCTGGCCCGCTTCGGGCCCGATGCCCGCGAAGTTCTGGACGCTGTGCTCGAGAAATATGCCGAACACGGCAGCGCTCAGTTCAAGTTGCCTGACATCCTGGAAGTGCCCCCCTTCAACGAATGGGGCAATGTAATCGAAATTGCCGCCCGCTTCGGCGGGGGCAAGGAGCTGCGCAGCGCCGTCACCGAATTGCAGCGCCTGCTCTACACCGCTTGAATTGAAGGAGTGCCAAATTGGCCAAAACCGCCCGCAAGAAGGCAGCGCCTAAGCAACTGACAACTGCCCAGCGTCTCGACAGCATCATCAGGTCTGCACGCAAGATCATGCGCAAGGACAAGGGGCTGAACGGCGATCTCGATCGCCTGCCGATGCTGACCTGGATCATGTTCCTGAAGTTCCTGGACGATATGGAGCGGATTGAGGAAGGGCGCGCGGATCTGGCGGGCAAGGACTATCGTTCAATCATCGAGGCGCCGTATCGCTGGCGCGACTGGGCGGCGGACGCCGACGGCATCACAGGCCCGGACCTCCTGTCGTTCCTGGTCGCGGACGAAGCTGAACGACCGGACGGCAGCCGTGGCCCCGGCCTGTTCGCCTATCTGCGCGGCTTGCGCGGTGACAATGGCCGACGCGAGCGGCGCGACGTGATTGCGACCGTTTTTCAGGGTTTCGCCAACCGAATGGAAAGCGGTTACCTTTTGCGCGACGTGGTGAACCTGATCGATGGCATCCACTTCAACTCGTCCGAAGAGGTCCATACGCTTGGCCGCCTTTACGAGACGCTGCTGCGCGAGATGCGCGACGCCGCTGGAGACTCTGGCGAGTTCTACACACCCCGGCCGGTGGTGCGCTTCATGGTCGAGGTCACGGACCCGAAACTCGGTGAAACCATCCTCGATCCGGCCTGCGGCACGGGGGGCTTTCTGACTGAGTCCTACCAGCACCTCGAACGGCAGGCCGACACGGTCGAAAAGCGCCGCACCCTGCAGGAAGACAGCTTCTTCGGTGGCGAAGCCAAATCGCTGCCGTTCCTGCTGTCCCAGCTCAACCTGCTGCTGCACGGCCTTCACGCCCCGCGCATCGATCCCGGCAACGCGCTGCGGTTTCGTCTGGCGGAAATCGGCGAGGATCAGCGCGTCAACGTCATCCTGACAAACCCGCCCTTTGGCGGCGAGGAAGAGGCAGGCATCCTCAACAACTTCCCCGAGGACCGGCGCACGGCGGAAACCGCGCTGCTGTTCCTCCAGCTGATCATGCGACGTCTGAAACGTGCCGGGCGCGGGCGGGCGGCTGTCGTCGTTCCGCATGGCACATTGTTCGGCGACGGCATCTCGGCGCGGATCAAGGCCGACTTGCTGGAGAGATTCAATCTGCACACAGTCGTGCGCCTGCGCGAGGGGGTGTTCGCGCCCTACACCGACATCCCGGCAAACCTGATCTTCTTCGACACCAGCGGACCGACGAAGGACATCTGGTACCATGAACTGCCGCTGCCGGAGGGCCGCAAGAAATATTCGAAAACCGCGCCGATGGCTTGCGAGGAGTTCGGCGGCTGCCTTGAATGGTGGAACAATCGCGAAGAAAACGAGCGCGCCTGGAAGGTTTCCGCCGCAGACCTGATCCAGCGTGACGAGCAGGATCGCGTGACGTCCTGCAATCTCGACATCAAGAACCCGCATTCCGGAGAAGTTGAGGACCACCGCGCCCCAGGTGAGATAGTAGACGCGATTATCGATCAGGAGAAGCGGATCCTCGGCATCATGGACGAAATCAAGTCCGTCTTGGCGGAGCGCTTGTGATGGCGAAGACGATCAGCATTGATGAATTCCTGACCAAGTCTGAAGATTGGGTGCTTGTTCAGCCGGATCAACGATACAAACAGATCACTGCTCGCCTGTGGGGCAAGGGATTGACGCTGCGAGGCGAAGTCCAAGGTTCAGCAATTGCAGCGGCAAGGCAGTACAAAGCCAAAGCAGGACAGTTTCTGATCTCGAGAATTGACGCACGGCATGGTGCCTTTGGCATCGTTCCCGCCAATCTGGACGGCGCTTTGGTCAGCAACGACTTTCCCTGTTTCGATATCGATTCATCAAAAGTGCTGCCGCATTTTTTTGAATGGTATTCGCGCACCCCGGAATTCGTCGATCTCTGTCGTCGGGCAAGCGAGGGTTCGACAAATCGGGTTCGCATGAAAGAGGACAAGTTCTTGAATATGGTCGTCCCCTTGCTATCACTTGATGAGCAGCGCGACATCGTCCGGAGGCTCGACGATGTTTCGACCTTGGTCGACAAGCGTCGGCGCGGGATCGAGGCTTCCGAACGCGAAACCCATGCCCTGCTGCTGAAGGCCTTCCAGCGCGCCATCGACGGCGCCCCGCTTCGCCCCATGGCCGAAGTCGCCCCGCTGGTACGTCGACCGGTCGAAATCGATCCGGCGGAGGCTTACCCTGAACTCGGCGCACGATCATTCGGTCGCGGATTGTTCCACAAGCCAACGCTTCAAGGGGCCGAACTGACATGGCAGAAGCTTTTTCGTATCGAGGAAGGCGATTTGGTTTTCAGCAATATCAAGGCTTGGGAAGGCGCTTTTGCCGTCGCTGGAGCTAATGATCATGGGCGCGTCGGTTCACACCGTTACTTGACGTGCGTGCCAGCGGCAGAGGTTATGAGTTCGCATTTTCTATATTTCTATCTGCAAACCCGAGAGGGCTTGGAGAAAGTGCAGGCGGCATCACTCGGTAGTGCCGATCGAAATCGAACGCTTGGTCAATCACGCCTCGAAGCGATTACTGTTCCGACACCGCAGTTCGCAACTCAGCTCTGGTTCAACCGGCTCCAAGCCAAGGCCCAGGAGATCCAAGGCATCAGGAAACGAACCGCGGAAGACGTAGACGCCCTGATGCCGGCCCTTCTGCATGAAACCTTCAGCCATGGAGCTAGCGTCGCATGATTCCGCATGCTGTTCTGATCCGGATTGACAGAACCGCCACCAATGGCCGCACAGCTCCTGTACTGGCCGCCTGCGAAGCCGTCGGCGGAGCAGCGGATGGCGATGATGTGGAGATGTTCGTCAAGCTTTCGGCCGGGTGCGAACAGGCCGAGATCAACCTTGCACGCGAAGCAATCGCGGCCTGCCTTGCAGCGGATCTCAAGCTGCCTGTACCCAAGCCCTGGCTTGTCGAGATACCGCCAGAAATCATTCCTGTGGTTGCGGATGACCGGATCGCGGAGAAACTGCGCTGCAGCAGTCGCATCGCGTTCGGGTCAACCCGAACGGCAGGCTTCTCAGCCTGGGCGACCGGCCAACGGCTGTCAGAGGTCATGCGACCAACAGCGTCCGGCATATTGCTTTTCGATGCCATCATTCAGAACCCTGACCGAAGGGCGGATAACCCGAATTGCCTCATATGCGGCAATGAGCTTCGAATTATTGATCACGAACTCGCATTCATGCATAAAATGGTTATGTTGTGGAAAGCGCCATGGATATTGGGCGGAATGAAGGATTTGGAAACGCCTGGCAGGCATATATTCGTCCAGGAGTTGAAAGGCAAGCCAATCGACTTCGCGTCGATCAAATCGCGATGGACCGCTTTGTCGGATGCGCGTCTTAAGGAGTATGAAGGAAGCATCCCGTCAGAGTGGGCAACCGCTCACGCTGACATGGATGCCGCGTTGAAATTGATCGCTGATGCTCGGGACAACATCGACGACTGCATCAGGGAGCTAGGGAGGATACTGACATGACCACGAAGGAGCCGTACAGCTACGTCGTCTTACGCTACGTCCACGATATTCTTACCGGCGAGTTCGTGAACGTCGGCCTGGTCGTGGTCGTTCCGGGCCAGCCGCTTATCCTTACGAAGGCTCGCAAGATCTTAGGGCGGATCAGGAATATCTTTCCAGACCTCGACAGCAAGGCTTACAAGCGCGCCATCGAAGCCATTGAACGTGGCATGAAGAGCGTTGAGCGCGGCCTGAAATCCGAAGGCCTGTTCAAGGGTGACAAGACAGCTGGCGACTATGCGCGCATCGCCCTTCCGCTTGATGACAGTTCGTTGCAATGGTCACCCGTCGGGGCCGGCTTGACATCCGATCCGCAAAAAACCTTCGATCAACTCTATCACCGGTTCATCACTCGATATGATCGCCCCTCGCAACGGCGCAGGTCTGACGAGGATGTGTGGCGACCGGTCGAGGCAAAGCTGAAGGAGCAAGGCGTACAGGTTGTTCTTGAGTCTAGGCGTGTCAGCGGAAGCACCGACGCTGTCGATTTCCAGCATGCGCGGAAGAACGGTCGCTGGCATGTATACGAGCCGCTATCCTTTGATCTCTCGGACGCAGACAACATCAAGAACAAGGCACGCCGCTGGCTAGGTCATCTTTCTGCTGTGAAAGTTGATGTCACTGAAGAAGATGAAGATGTCCTGGTGCATTTTCTCGTCGGCCGCCCACAGAATGAACCTTTGATTCCGGCGTACGAGAATGCGATAGAGATTCTGCAGCAGGTACCTTTCGAAAATCGCGTGTTCGAGGACGATCAAATCGACAATTTCGTCCTTGCTCTCATGAACGAAGTTCGCCATGACCAAGAGCGCGTACAGTATAACCGCGCCGTCGGTGATCTTTGACGCAGTTTCGGTGCGGGTCTCGTCTGACGTCCGGTTGGAAATCTGACTTGCGTCTTCGCAAGGCATGTGAGTTTAATGCATAATTTCAAAGATATAAGGGCTGATAACCGGAATGGGCGCGGTTAACAGGTCCGGAGAAAATCGGCCTGGAGAGAACGCTTTCGGCCCTCTCGGCCTAGAGGCCGGTTAACAGTCCCACCCGCATAACCCTCGAAAACAACGGAAAAATCCGGCCGCAGCCGGATCGGGAGAACGCTTTCGCAGGGTCAAGTGGCGGAGGGGACGGGACCGGCATCTAGCCTTCTCCACTTCTAGCGAGTCTCGCGGCGCTCGAAACGCAACCTCAGCGAGCCGTGCCCGACCTCGGAAAACAGAGACCGGGTTTCCTTATCCATCGGATTGGGCAATACGAAAACACACCGCCTGTCTGGCAAGAAAACGTACGGGACATAGATTATGCGATACCGTTTGCGGCCGGCGCGGGAAGCCGAACCAGCGACGCGAAGTTCGTTCGACGTCAGTTCGAACTCACATCCATCCTCTAGGGTAGACTTGACCTCGAACATCCAGTCGACTTTTGGCGTCTGCACCAGAAAATCATAGCCGGCTGAATCGTCACCTTCGCCGCCGCCAAAGAGCTTCGTTCTATTCTCCGATATCCAGGAATCCTCGTCGACGGACTCGGGAAACCGTCGTTTGAGGTACCGATAGGCCAACCACTCACTCGCGACGCCCATCGCGACCTTCTGCGTTTCCATCGGCTGCGCAATGCGTTGCCCACGCTTGCCACCTCCGCCGTTACCGCCGTCGGAGTCAGATCTTCCCGACCCATCAGCCGGCACCAGCCTGGTTCGCTGACGACTCCGCTCAAACCAGCTATCGTCGGATGCGAGCGAGGCCTCGGCTATATTTTGCATAGTCGCGGCAAAGGATGGATCACCAGGATCAAGCTCCTGTCCGGCGAACTGGATGATCCGTTTTCGGCGATCTCGTTCTTGCTGCTCTCTGACCTTCCGCTCCTGCTCCTCGCGCGCAGCACTTTCGTCGAGTCCGAGGCTTTCCGGATCAATCCGTGCAGGCATATCCGTAGGCCAGATGGCGGCGCGTTCGCAGAGCGCTGGCATACGGTCCGAGTTGATCAGATCGAAATCAAGCAAGCCCGCATTCTCGACCACGCGCACGACGTCTTGCGCCTCTCCTCGCTCCCACACCTCCGGAAGATCTACATGGCTCTTGCGGCACCACGCCCCCAGTAAGGGTTTCGCTTCGCTCGCGAAAGCGCGAACCACTTTGCGGTTCTCGCTGATCATCTTCTCGAAGGGCGGAAGATCTGCTTCCGGCACCTCTCCCAGCGCCTCGGCAAAGGACGTCTCAACATGCTCGACGACCGTCTGTCGGTCGAGTGTCTCGCAGTCGAGGACCCAGGCTGGGTCGAAGGGGATGAAGCTCGGTTCGCGTCTTGAAAGGTAAGTCGAAAGGTCGTTTCCGAGCCGATAATCTTCTAGATGCAGGCGCCTTGGCCGGTCTCTGAGTTCGGGCGCCATCTCACGCAGATACGCCTTGAAAGTGGCCTGCAACTCCGCTTCGCTAGATAGGATTTCCTCCCCGAGCGACTGGAGCACTCGGTTGAACTGTCCGTAGTGAAGGTTCAGCGCCGTCGCAATCGAACGCCGATCAGGGCTTTCCTCACATGCGGCGAGCAGCTCGCCGACAGCAGGGGAGCTCGCCGAAAGATGCGTCTCCAGCCAAACCCGAAGGCCGAATTCGGCTCCTTGATCCTTGGCTGCATCAGCGAGGTCTCGAGCCAGGTCGAGATTTTCAAAGTATGCGACGACTGGAACGATAAGGTGAAGGACGTGGGCTAGGTCGGTCCGCATCCCGGCCCGCATGTCTTCGACAAATCCAACATCACACCCAAGCGCAGCAGCGAGTTCGGTCTCGGTGGGGCGTTCGGGAGAGCCATCGGGGCGTCCAGCCGCCAGCCGAAGAAGGACCAACTCAAGGGAGCGCAGTCGAGTGTCGATAAGCTTGGAGAGCTCGGCCGCAAGGCCCTTCGCGAGTCGCGGCCAGTCAATCGTGACACCGTCCGTCAGAATGAGTGTCGGGCTGGCTTCGTCTCGATAGGCGTAGCACTCCATGCGGCTGCCACCCGCCACTTCCTGGCCGACCACTGTCAGGGAAATCGACCTGCACCTCCTAACTCTGATCGACCGAATCCGCTTGTCGAGAGTGGTGTGGAGTATACCTCGCTCAAGGTTCTTACCTTCCACTTCGTTGGCGATCGCTGCAACTTCAGGGAGCCAATCAAGGCCCTGCGACAGGAGATATTCATCGTCGGCCGTGGGTACGAAAATCGAACCGTCCACCAGCAATCGAACAGAGTCGCGGTCCAATTTCTTCGGGGAATAGACCTCAATGTGCTTGAGGCTTTCTTCGATTATCCCGAGGTCCACTTCACCGACCTCGAGTACCGCCAAACCTGCTGCGGAAAGCGCTCGCACTTCAAAGCTTTGTGCGTTTTCCACAAGGAACACTGTGGTCTGCGCAGCTTCGTCAACCCCGATGCGGGTCAAGTTTCCAGAACGATGAACCGCAAGAGAGAGATCAGATGGCAACGCGGCTTGGCTCTCGGCGAGGTCTCTCCAAGCCCGACTGTATTGACGTCGAAAGGTCGTCATATCCCCAGACTGAAGCTTCTCGACACGGTCCGCCAAAGCAGCAAGGCGCAACGCTGCTGTCTCAGGGCTAGCCCAATCGAGAAGTCCAAGCCCTTCGCCGATTCTGTGTAAGAACACAGTGTTGCGGGTGCGGAAAGTGGTTTTGGAATGAGTGCGCGAGCGCCTTTCTGATCAGGCTTTTTGCGTTTGCTGCGGTGCAGGAAAGCTCTTTGCTGATTTGCGGAGGTTTTGGGCGGTTGCGGCGCGCAGGAATTCATCATTTGCGCCGCAGGGGCCGGGTAATCGCAATCTGCCGAGGCCGAGGAGGCGTTTGAGGTGGGCAAAGAGCCTCTCGACCTTCTTTCCGAGTTTCATCGAGATGTCGTATTGGCGGGTCTTGGCTATTTCGCGGGCGACTTGGCGAGCGACTTGGCGGGCCTCTTCATGTTCTTCACGGGTGATCTTGCGGGCCTCTGCTTTCGGGCAGCCTTTTATCTTTGATGGGCAGACCTGACAGGTGTGCTTCAGCGCCTGATACTTCGCGACGCCCTTGCCCGTCGGACCGCGGTTCGGATCGGAACAGTTCCGGCGCAACTGCTTTAGCGCTTCGCCTTCCGGACAGAGCTATTGGTTGTTCTCAGCGTCCCATTCGAAATCAGCACAAGACCCTGTGCCATCCTTGCGACTCGCCTGGTCGAGCCCTGGGATGTGGGGTTTGATGTCGCGTCTCACCAGCCAATCCAGCCTTGGACCTGATCCACAGGCGGCCGTCCGCAATAAGCTGCTCAGGATGGAGAGCAAATTTATCCTTGACCCGGACTGACATTGAGCGCACGCAGCCAACCTCAGCTTGTCGGATCGATCTGCTCGCCTCAACACCGACGATCACGCCGGGGTCAGTGTCAATCAGAGAGTTCGTGGAACAGGCAAAGATTGCAGGACCTTTACGGGCTGCTGTCCACTGACTGGACGTGACTGGACGGGTCGGAATGTGATGTGAACTCAGGCTCAACAGTCGTTGCTGCCCCAAAGGCGGCATCATCCAGGACTTCCAAATATGCCTTCACCGCACGGGGCGCCTCTCCTGGATCAATGGCGCTGCGATCCCACTCTTCCCCGGGCCTGGAGTTCTGTTTGTTGGCGTCGGCTTCAATCAAACCGCCATCCGCCGCAAAACGCTGACCGCTTGACAGACCGGCAGAAATGCACCGCGCTACGGTCATCTCGAAGAGGGGCCGCAGCAAATCACTGTCGCGGAACCTGCCATGACGGTTCCTGGAAAAAGTGCAATGATCCGGCACAGCGTCTGTCAGATCGAGACGACAGAACCAACGATACGCCAAGTTCGGATGCACCTCTTCGCAAAGCCGCCGCTCTGACCGGACCCCCGGGCAATACCCGACCAGCAGCAGGCGGATCAGCACCTCGGGATCAAGTGAAGGACGACCAGTATGACTATAGAAATCCGCCAGATGCCCACGGAGGCTGCTGAGATCAACAAACCGATCTATTGAGCGCAGAAGGTGATCTTTCGGTACAGGATCCTCAAGCGAAAACTCATGGAACAGCAGCCAAGCAGCTTGTGCTTCTTTCTTCGGTCCTGACATCGCCATCAAACCCCTCCAGCAATACAAGAATTGAAGCAGCGATCAGCACACCAAGCAAGAAGAGTTTTTCAACAAAATTAACCGAGATCGGACTTTCTGGGCGATGACCTGCCTCGCACAGCGCGCAAGAGCGAAGAGGCGGCTCAGACGCGGCAGCTTCTTGCCTTGCCGGTGATCCGGGACGGGGTGTTGCGCTTCAAGGCCGGCGGCGCGGCGGCCCTGGTGACCCGCAAGGCGCCCGCAAAGACGCCCCGATCCTGACAGACGAACACCGCGCGGCGCTGGCAGCGACTGTTGAGGCGGGGCCAAAGCCCGATATGGACGGCATCGGGCGCTGGCGGCGGGTCGATCTGGCGCAGGGGGCGCAGGAGGAACCGGGCGTCCCGGTCAGTCGTCAGATGCCGGGACGGGACCTTCGCGCCATCGGGTTCGCCATGGGGGTCGCCATGGGGGTCGCCATGGGGTTCGCCAAGCTCTCCGCCCGCCCGCAGCACGACGCACAGCACGACGAGGCCATCGAGGCGTTCAACAAAACGTCTGCGACGTCGTCGACCGCATCCGCAGCCAATGTGGCGGCAAGCCGATAGAGCTCCGGGTTCAGGACGACGCCCGGATGGGTCAGAAGAACAAACGCCCGCGACGCCGGGCGCCGTACGATCAGCGGACCGAAGAGGCCTGTCTCTTCGGCACCCTCTGCCCTGCCAGGGCCAAGGGCGACGGGCGGGCCATGCCCTGGTGCGACACTCACCCCATGGCTGAGCCTCTCAGGCTCATCGGTCAACAGGTCGAGGCCGGGGCACACGCCCTCCTGATCCCTGATCGGGCGGGAGGGCAGAGCTCACCCAAAGGGGCTGTCCCCGACAACATCACCCTCGTCCCACGGCCGCCAGGGGCACCAGAGGTGAACCCGATCGAGAACGTCTGGCCGTTCATCCGGGACACCTGGCTTTCGACCCTCGTTTTCAAGACCTGCGACCACATCGCAGATCACTGCTGCCAAGCCTGGAACACCCTCATGCATCAACCAGGGCGCGTCCTCTCAATCGGAGGGCGCGAAGGGGCCCATCGGGTGGGAGCATTGAGCGATGGTATTATCTACTCAACACCGGACACTTCTGGACCACACTAGAAAGTCTGAAATGGAACATTTTGACAACTCTTTCTGGGTAAATTCTGAACCGTCGCTTCCTCCCCAACGCTTGATTCTTGATTGGTGGGGCTGTACATTTCCGCAGGTGCAAATTTAGCCCTGAAAACCATGAGTGCCCGCGTTTTGGGAGAAGTAAATGATCGAGTCTGTTTGTCGGGGATCTACCAGTTCAACAAAGCTTCTCCGTACTTTGAAGACCCTTGTGGTACTCGCTCTGATTTCACTCCCGTTCGCGGCTCCCGGGATCAGTCACGCAACAGAACAGCCAGCGCAGGTCAGCGAGGCCGACTCGAGCAGCGATGACGAGCTGCTGGACTCGCTGGAAGAGGACTATGAAGCCGAACAGGATCCCACAGTTCAGGTTCTCGATCCCTTTGAAGAGGCCAATCGGCTCACATTCGGATTCAACCAGATAATCGACAAGGCGATTCTGAAACCGGTCGTTTTGACATATCGTTTCATCACACCGGAACCCATCAGGGTCGGCATCGCGAATGTGGTCAACAACACCTATGCGCCGATCACTATCGTGAACGCCGCCTTGCAGGGCGATAACCAAAAAGCTGGCGATACCACAGTTCGTTTTCTGCTCAATACAACCCTTGGATTTGGCGGTCTGCTCGATGTGGCTACCATGGCCGGGCTGCCCCAGCATTATGAAGACTTTGGCCAGACGTTGGCGATGAACGGTGTTCCGCCCGGGCCATATGTTGTCGTGCCGGTCATCGGACCTGCCACACCGCGCCATCTCGTGGGCCGGACTGTTGATTATCTCACCAATCCCTTGAGTTGGTTTCTTTGGGACACAAGCCTGCTTGTCTCCTCGTCTCCGACGATGGCAACTTTGGTCACGCAGCGAGATGCCAATCTAGAAGCCATAGACAATCTGGAAGAAAACTCCCCTGATTTTTATGCGAGTGCCAAGAGCGCATATGCCCAGAACCGGCAGGCTGCGATCAAGGATGGCAATGAAAGCGCAGAACCTGAAGCCAAGCAACAAACGAAACAGGCCGGTTTCAAGATCAGGAAGGTGAGTTTCCGCCTTGACGAAGCAACCAAGGATAATGAACTAAGCCGTTAAGATCATTTCCTGACCAAACGCGCGAACTTTACGAAAGCAATCCGATGATCACACGCCGTAAACTTGCAATGACCCTGTTGGCCGGAAGCCTCTTTTCGGCTGCACCTGTTTCAGGCTTTGTTGCGCCTGCCGCGGCGCTGAGCGCGCCGGAAGGCTACGTTCAGACTGTGGCTGGAAAAATCGTATCCGCGATTAATGCGGGAGGTTCCCCGGTGGCCTTCAACGGTCTTGTTTCCCGTTATGCTGATGTCCGGACGATTGCCCGGTTTTCACTGGGCAAATACCGCAAAGGCCTCGCCGCAAACCAGGCAAAGGAATATTACAGCCTTACAAAAGGCCACATTGCCAAACTGTTGCGCGCCAACACCAAGAGCTTCAAAAACGCAAAGCTCCAGATCGTCAGCTCGCGAAACAAGGGCAAGAGCACTGTCATCGTAAAAAGCAAAGTCGTCTATTCAAACGGCGTGTCCGTGCCGGTGAACTGGCGAATCATCAAGCGTGGCAACAGCTACAAGATCTTTGATGTGACCGTTAAAGGCATTTCCATGGTCATTTCGTTGCGGACAAGCTTCACCTCTCACATCTCCAGAAATAACGGCAAGGTGGCTGCTTTGATTGCACATTTGCGCCGATAATTGGCAGGTGTGACAAAAGAAGCTCAGTTTTTCCTGTAATGCTTGGCCCAATGCCCAAAATACATGAAAAAGTGAAATCCAATCCGAAACTATTGCGTTAACGCAACCCCCGATTTGCGGTTTTTTATGCAGCGTTCCGACCAAAGTGATTCTGTTTTCAGGGAAACGTCAGCACAGCTATTTTCCATGAACCAGCATTCTGCCCGCAATCTGTTTTCCGTAACCTCGTGCATCGCGTTCTTGTTCTGCCTGAGTATCGCAACGACGCTGTTTACGGAAAATGCCAATGCGAAAGATCCGGCCGTCAGGTACATGGAACGGGTTGCCACTGAACTTGTAAAAGCAGGCCGGCTGAGTTCCCGGTCAGCGTTTTACAAGTCCATTTTGCGGCACGCTGATACCCGGCATATCGGGACCTATTCCCTGGGCATTTATCTGCCCGGCCTGAAAAACAAGCGCAAGGAATCCTACTACGAAGGGGTTCGCAGATTTGTTTCTCGCTATTTTGCAGCCCAGTCGCGCAAATATCATGTGAGCAAAGTCCAAATTCTCTCCAAAGCACGTAAGAGCGGTCGCACGGTGCTCGTCGACAGCAAGATTCATCTGTCCTCAGGCACAAAATACAATGTGGTTTGGAAATTGCGCCCCACCCGGAAAGGGTTCCAGATACAGGATGCCCGCGTATTAGGTTTCTGGCTCACCCCGTTCCTCCGCAGTGCCTTTGTGAACTATGTGAAAAAGCACAATGGCAATATCGACAAACTGATCGTTGTGCTCAGGCGTTAAGCCTTTTGTGATTTCCCCCACTCGTCTTCTATAACAATTCCGTATGCGTTGCAGCCTGCCATCACGGTAGCCGTCGTGACATGCAAAAAGCGGAAGTTTTAGCCGCAAGGGAGTGAGAATGTTCCAGATATAGCCCGGGGACGCGTACAAGCATTTATGTTGACCACTGGTCTGGCCATAGGCACCTCCAGCGCAGCAAGCGCTTGTGCTGCAAAAGGTTTCTCATCCACAAAGTCAGCAACAAGATGTTGAAGGCCGCAGGCGGGTTCTGTCAACCAGTTCCATTCACTCATCAAGACCTATGCCGATGTTGGGACAATAGGAACATTTGCGCTGGGCAAGCATTGCAAGCTTGTGTCAGCTTCGCATCAGAAGGCTTATCGAAAGGGCATGACAGAGTTTATGGCCAAGACGCTGGCTGAATATGGCAAGAAATTCAGGGCCATTGATACCATCGCTCAATGATCACACCCGATGGTCCCCTTCGCGCCCTCCGATTGAGAGGGCGCGCCCTGGTTGATGCATGAGGGTGTTCCAGGCTTGGCAGCAGTGATCTGTGATGTCGTCGCAGGTCTTGAAAACGAGGGTCGAAAGCCAGGTGTCCCGGATGAACGGCCAGACGTTCTCGACCGGGTTCACCTCTGGTGCCCCTGGCGGCCGTGGGACGAGGGTGATGTGTCGGGGACAGCCCATTTGGGTGAGCTCTGCCCTCCCGCCCGATCAGGGATCAGGAGGGCGTGTGCCCCGGCCTCGACCTGTTGACCGATGAGCCTGAGAGGCTCAGCCATGGGGTGAGTGTCGCACCAGGGCATGACCCGCCCGTCGCCGTTGGCCCTGGCAGGGCAGAGGGCGCCGAAGAGACAGGCCCCTTCGGTCCGCTGATCGTGCGGCGCGCGGGGCCGCGTCCCCCGCCGCGCCCGGCGTCGCGTGCGTTTGTTCTTCTGACCCATCCGGGCGTCGTCCTGAACCCGGAGCTCTATCGGCTTGCCGCCCCATTGGCTGCGGATGTCGTCGACGACGTCGCAGACGTTTTGTTGAACGCCTCGCTGGCCTCGTCGTGCTGTGCGTCGTGCTGCGGGCGGGCGGAGCGCCTGGCGACCCCCATAGCGAACCCCCATGGCGAACCCGATGGCGCGAAGGTCCCGTCCCGGCATCTGACGACTGACCGGGACGCCCGGTTCCTCCTGCGCCCCCTGCGCCCCCTGCGCCAGATCGACCCGCCGCCAGCGCCCGATGCCGTCCATATCGGGCTTTGGCCCCACCTCAACAGTCGCTGCCAGCGCCGCGCGGTGTTCGTCTGTCAGGATCGGCGTCTTTGCGGGCGCCTTGCGGGTCCCCAGGGCCGCCGCGCCGCCGGCCTTGAAGCGCAACACCCCGTCCCGGATCACCTGCAGGCCCCCGCCGCCGGTGCGCGCGGCCTCGCGGCGAAACCCACCGTCGAGGATCACCGGCAAGGCAAGAAGCTGCCGCGTCTGATCCGCCTCTTCGCTCTTGCGCGCTGTGCGAGGCAGGTCATCGCCCAGAAAGTCCGCTCTCGGTTGACCAGCTGCTGCCATGGAAAACCTCCCTTGTTTTCCATGCTGAAGCAGGCCGAACATCGATTGGAAACCCCCCTCGGAGAGTCCGAGTCAATGAGCCGCAGTATGAGGTTGAGGTTGGCTGATGCGCCGGCTCGAAAGTCAACAGCCGGCTGATCCGCGCACTGGCCGCGCGCAGCCAATCCTCTGGAAAGTGAAGAAGATTGGCGGCAACTACAAGGTGGTCGGTTTGCAAGTTCAAAACATCTGGGTTGCGCCGCTGATACGGACAATTTTTGCCGACATCATCAAGAAGGGTGCGGCAATATCAAGGCCCTGTACGACTATCTCGGCGTCTGAGCCTAAACCTTTGTGGCGACTGCGGGCGGTGTTACCTCCGCCCGCGCCGCAACAAGTTCCCGATGCGAGATATACGTTGCGGCCGCAACGATTATAGCGCCGCCCAACAGGACAAATGGGTCAACTGGCTCGTTGAACATCACAATTCCCAGCAAGGCAGCCCAAACAAGCTGCAGGAAACTGATCGGCTGAGTAACCGTGATCGGGGCAGCCTTGAAAGCGCGGGTCAGCGTGTAATGCCCGGCTGTCGCGAACATGGCTGTCAAGGTCAGCCAGAAGAGCTCTTCAGCTGTTGGAGTGCGCCATTGCAGGATCGCGCCAGGCAGTAAGGTCAGGGTGCAACCGACTGATAACATTCCAACAATCATCGCAGGATCTTCCTTGTCCGTCAAAATCTTGGCGAAGATAAACGAAGCTGCAAACATCGGCGCGGCGGCAAACTGGGCCAACTGCCCGATGCCGATCTCCTGAAATCCCGGTCTTAGGATAATGAAGACCCCGAATAGACCGATTGCAACGGCGGCGATCCGGCGGGCTTGCAGGCGTTCGCCGAGGAAAAAGGCGGCTCCAATCGTCACGAAGATTGGCGCAGTGTAGCCAATCGCGGTCACTTCGGCGACCGGCACCCGGGCCATGGCAAAAAACCACAGCATCACTGCAGTGCCGTGAACCAGGCCGCGGGCGGCATGAATCTTCAGATGCCCCGGTTTTGGCGGCTGGCGCAGCATGCGGATCAGAACCGGGGAAACCAGAGCCAAACCAATGGCATAGCGGATGAACGCGGCCTCAATAGCAGGCATGTCGGAGCCCAGATGACGCACGATGCCTGTAACGGCCACGAACATGAGGCCGGTGAGCAACATCCAGGCGATGCCGCGAATGGTTCCTTCGCGGGATGAGAGAGCTATGTCGGACACGGGAGCTCCATGGTCGGGGCGGGGCACCAAACTGGCGGGGAACGCTGGCCGGTTCAAGACCTAATGTTAACGGTTGCTGGCGATTTTAACCTTGCTCATTTTGCATGGCTGGTAGCACTCGGCAGGGGTCGGTGTTAACATACTGATTTCAATAGAATTATCGAACAGACCTCTTGCAGAATTAAGAAAGAGGCAACACAATAGGGGCAGTCTTGAGGGGTTAGGAGGTGCTGAAATGGCAAACAAAGAAATGGAGCTCATCCTTTCCGGTTATGGTCTGATGACTGCACAGATATTCTACCGCATGCCGGATTTTGAACATCTCATCCAGACCTATGCCTGGCAGGCCTATGATATTGCACCGGATTTCCCCGAACTGAAGAAGTTCCTGAACTTCTGGGATACCAAACTGGATGCCGCGATCCAGTCCGTCCAATACTGCCACCGCGAACTCATCCGCCCCGGCGAATGGCGCAACGCGGAAGGCGAATTCATCCTGAACTGAGGTACCGGCGGCGGGAGCAGACTTGGGGGGATTCGCCATGTCTACGTGACAGGGTGTCGGGAGGCCCGGTTTTGTGCAAATTAAAGTCCCGCTTAGCCCTGACGGTGGGAAGCGACAGGCTTCGGCCCCCGCTTTTGCGGGCGCGATCGACGTCCGGTGGAGGCTTCCAGCGCGGTGATCCAATCCTCGTCGCCATGAGGCCGGCCGGTGGTTTCAGACTGGCGCAGCAGACGATCAGCTTCTGATGCGTCCGCCGCCTTATCAAGGAAGGTGGCAAAATCACCATAACGATCTAGAACGTGGGAGACCCTGAACTGCCCGGCATCTTCACCAGCCAGATGGGTCCGTACGCTCCACGAGGGTCAATTACCTACTCAAGCCACCAGCTTCATCCGGACCGGGTTGAGCGATACATAACGCACAGCGTGGGTGAGGTGCCTCGAACGAAAGGATAGACCGATGAAACTTGTCACACGATTTGAACCGGCCTCCGGCAGCGAAAGCGAACTTCAAGGGGTTTACCGCAACATCTTCAATGTGCTTGTTCGGAGCGCTGTCGGCAACGCCGAGCGTCGAAGCGCTCTAGCCAGTCTTGAAAACATCATCGTGGAATTCAACGCGCGCGCCGCATTCGTAAGCTAAAATGCAAATGAGCGGATCGGTTCGATCCACTCATTTTTCGCGCTGAAAGATTGGAGCGCTTATGTCTTCTGATCCGGTTTTTCCTGCGGATTGTCTAGCGGTTGACGCAGGACTATGCGGCCATTGATCGGGATGACTTCAAGCTGAAGGGTCAGGCCTTTTCGGTCTTTGTGATGCCAGGATGAGCCAACCTTGTTCCAGAAGGATTTGTCGCCCTTCTGAATGACGTGCTAGGCAATGAAGTCAGGGGCTCTGGTCTCGGAGGACGTGTTTTTTGGGTTGCGGGCCACGATATTTCTCCTTTGGATTGGGATGGCTTGCTTTGACGCCTTCCAAAGAAGACCGGACCCGTCCGGTCAGGAAATAATACTGCGGCTCACTGACTCGGACTCTCCGAGGGGGGGTCCCAATCGGATGTTCGGCCTGCTTCAGCATGGAAAACAAGGGAGGTTTTCCATGGCAGCAGATGTTCAACTGAGAGCGGACTTTCCGGGCGATGACCTGCCTCGCACAGCGCGCAAGAGCGAAGAGGCGGATCAGACGCGGCAGCTTCTTGCCTTGACGGTGATCCTCGACGGTGGGTCTCGCCGCGAGGCCGCGCGAACCGGCGGCGCGGAGGCCCTGGTGACCCGCAAGGCGCCCGCAAAGACGCCGATCCTGACAGACGAACACCGCACGGCGCTGGCAGCGACTGTTGAGGCGGGGCCAAAGCCCGATATGGACGGCATCGGGCGCTGGCGGCGGGTCGATCTGGCGCAGAGGGTGCAGGAGGAACCAGGCGTCCCGGTCAGTCGTCAGACGCCGGGACGGGACCTTCGCGCCATCGGGGTCGCCATGAGGTTCGCCATGGGGGGTCGCCAGGCGCTCCGCCCGCCCGCAGCACGACGAGGCCAGCGAGGCGTTCAACAAAACGTCTGCGACGTCGTCGACCACATCCGCAGCCAATGGGGCGGCACGCCGATAGAGTTCCGGGTTCAGGACGACGCCCGGATGGGTCAGAAGAACAAACGCACGCGCCGCCGGGCGCGGCGGGGGACGCGGCCCCGCGCGCCGCACGATCAGCGGACCGAAGGGGCCTGTCTCTTCGGCGCCCTCTGCCCTGCCAGGGCCAAGGGCGACGGGCGGGTCAGGCCCTGGTGCGACACTCACCCCATGGCTGAGCCTCTCAAGCTCATCGGTCAACAGGTCGAGGCCGGGGCACACGTCCTCCTGATCCCTGATCGGGCGGCAGGGCAGACCTCACCCAAATGGGCTGTCCCCGACAACATCACCCTCGTCCCACGGCCGCCAGGGTCACCAGAGGTGAACCCGGTCGAGAACGTCTGGCCGTTCATCCGGGACACCTGGCTTTCGACCCTCGTTTTCAAGACCTGCGACGACATCGCAGATCACTGCTGCCAAGCCTGGAACACTCTCAGGCATCAACCAGGGCGCGTCATCTCAATCGGAGGGGGCGAATAGACCCATCGGGTGGGAGATTGAGCGATGGTATGAAACCTGCGCTCATCAAAATCAGCGGTCGCGTTTACATCGACCGAACTGAGTTTAACAAATGGCTCGAAAGCCAAAGAATGGCCCCGAAACCTGATCGGGCAGCCTGAATAGAGACAACAAAGCCCCAGCCAACCGGCGGGGCTTTTTCCAAACGATGCAAATCGGCGTTTATCGGGCAGGAGTTGTTTCTATGCAGCCCGTATCTTTCCCTGACGATCAAGTACTGCACTCAACCACTGCTCCAAAGCCTCCAACTCATTCGCTATATCTTCCGGCGTAGGAGCAACAGGATTCAACGCATCTGAAATTTTGTGCAACAAGACCGAACACTGGCCGTAGTGCTGACGCATGGTCGTTGCATCGGCTTCGGTTATCGCTGATAGTTTCGCGAAACCTTTGGTGTTCACCTTGCTAGAGAACCTTTCCAATACGTCTGAAATAGTCTTCTCGACAGCGGCTTCCCACGTTTGGCGAAGGCTATTAACAATCCCACGCGAAGAAATCAGCCAATCGGTGCTATCAGGGTCGTTGTCATACTGAACGCGCACATTTGATAGGTGCTTCCTCATGGCTTTCAGGCTTTCAGAAACCTTTTTCGCCTTGTCCGGTGTTTCATTCCTGCAATAGCCTGGGCCATCAGGCCTTTTTTGGATATGACGAAGCGCAATGTCAGTTTTGTGGGCTGAATCATCAACTCGCGTACAAGCGTTTCTAAGCAAGAAGAAGAAAGGCAAATCGTGGGTGAAAACAATAACCTGTCGTGAACGCCCCTCTGCCGCCAAACGTTTTGCTATCGCCTCTCTATGAAGATGGTCGAGGGAAGAAACAGGGTCATCGAAGATTATGCCCGAGTCACTGTCATTGGTTGCAAGTTCCGCCATAAAACCTGCCAAAGCGACGCATCGATACTCGCCCTCACTCAGTATTTTGCCTGCCTTCTTTGATTTGTTCTGCATCAAGCTGACCTTGAAGCGAGAAACCCCATGCTGCGAGCCTGCTTGAGTAAGCTCAATAGCAAGGCCGGGTAACTTCAAGTGATCAATTTCCTGCGCAAATTGGCCACGCAACCGCTCGGTTACAAGCGCTTCAGATAAGGCCGTATTTTTGGAGGTAATGGTATTTGTCCTTGTATCCTTCTGCGCAGTTTCAAGTTCAGCGATTGAATTTAACCGCATAATTTGTGCAAGGATGTCATCCTTAATTCCAGAGAGCCATTGCCTGTCCTTCAACTCTGCCAGTTCTGCCCGCAACAATTTTCGCTCATCACTGTCATCGTCAGCTAAAAGTGCCTTTGCACGGGTTTCTAGCCCATCGATTATCGCATTGCTCCCAACTTCAGATAATTCAGGGGCGACGGTTGATACTTCAGTGCCCTCTAGCAAAATCTGGCGCAAACGCCATTTTGCAAGAATAACAAATTTTCGGTATGCCGCAGCCACCATTGCATTGCCCAATTCATCGGACAGAAAACGCCGTTCCTTTAGGTCATCAGCATGGGATATTGCTGTATCGATGAGGCTGTCTCTAAAGTCGTTTAATTTCCGGCAGGCAGCATCAGCTTCCCGTTGCGTTTGGTCTTGTACGAACGCCTCAAATCGCTCCAACCTTTTGGCTGCGTTTTGATCCAACTCTTGCTGACAAAGAACGCATCTAGCGTTGTCGTCAACCACAGGAAACTCTTGAGACGTATAGGCATACTTGGTTGAAAAAGTCCGTGCCGCTTCCCAAAGAGTTCGCCAAACATCGGAGCCAACGCCTTCAAGTGGTTCGTCCTTAGAAAGCTCTTGAGAGGCTAATTTGGCTGCGTCGTACTTCGTCTTGAGATCGGTTTCCAGATTTCTTAGCGTCTCAACGTTTTCTGGTGATATTGAAACCGACAATACTTCCAAGGCGGATTGCAGAGTCTCCAGTCTGGTCTTTTGAGCACGAAGTCTGCGCGCCGCTGCCTTCGGGTCTTGTGCAAAATCTGCCGTGAGTTCAGCAAGGCGAGCTTGTTCGACATCAGACAAATCGGCAATTTCTGTGACTGCTTCGGGTTTGGTGTCTTTATTTAAAGAATTGAGAAGCTTCCCCACCCCTGTTTCAGGTGAACAAGCCGGGTTCAGGATACTCTTGGGTGTCTGCGCCTTAATTGTGGCTATTTCGCCGTCGATCTGCTCCTTTACGTTCTTACAAGCATTTACCAGCCTTTCCAACAGCTTCATCGGAAATGGCGTATAAGCCAGGTCGTTGGTCTCCTCGACGTGTACGTTGGCGGTACGGGAATCAAAAACACTCACTTCGGAAAGAAGATCGTCTGTGCTCTCGCCATTCTTCCATTCCGCCTTCTGGGATTGAGCACCCGCCTGATACTCCAGTTCGGCTCGTTGAACGCCTGTCGAATTATCGTAGATATTGGGCAAAATTGGCTCTTCTTTGCCCTTCGCTGTTCTGGCGCGACAAGCCCGCTTCAATATGCGGACATAACCTGATTTACCCGTACCATTATCGCCATAGATGATGGTCACACCTTTAGGAATGAAGTTTAAGGACTGACCATCGGCAAGTGCATTCACATTTTGGACCCCGCGCAAATTCTTGAGCGAAACCGTCGGCGCGCCTGTCTGCTGGGCACTGATATGTCCCTCGACCAATGGTTCTCCGGGGAGCGAGCTGTCTTTGCAAAGAGCTGTTAACTCGTCGAAATCCGTACTGCTCAATTCACCCTCAAGAACAAGCCGTCGTAAGGCGTCTCGCTGCCAAGCGGGTCGGTCTTGTGACCAAGAGAGAATGTCGCGAAGGGCATCCGCTTCAGTCTGAATTGTGGAGGTTTGACCCGTCATAAAGCCACCTCCGACAATGAGGTCACTACGTCGTAGTCAACGCCAATGGTCTCGAAATGCTTCTTGCCGCAAGCAATCTTCTGGTTTTCCTTGTTGCGACGGTCTTCCGAATCCAGTGAGCTTTTGGTTTCGCGGACAAAGTAGAGCTTTTCATCCCTGTCGGTTACGAAAGCCCAATCGGGATTGTACGGCCCGATCGGTGTGTCAATTTTGAACCAGCTCGGAAGCTTGACGAATAAACGCACAAAATCATTCGTGTCGAGGTCTTGTGCAAACTGCCGTTCTACTTCCGAGTCATACTCGATGGCGTCAAAGAACGCCTTTTCGCGGTTCTGCACCTCGTACAAATTACTCAAATACCGAACGATCCCTTCCTCGGCCTCCTGCTCAATACGGCTCATCTCCCATTGCTGCCCGGCAATCTTGTCGTACTGGAGGCCTTTCAGCCTCAAATCATGAAGCGCACGGGAGATTTCCTTGGCGACAGCCGCCATGAAGGCCTGATAAGGCGCGTTGCGCGGATGGGCCGACCCAAGTGGTTGGGGCGTATCGCCGGTGCCAAAAAACTCGCTGGTCTGCAGCGCCGCGACACCGATCAATGAACCCGGCATGGAACAGTCGATATAACCGCCCTGCCCCGTTTCATGCGCCTGCATGAGCCTCGCAAGGATCGTGTAAGCTCATAGAGCCCGGCACAAAAGTCCCCCACCGGCACCCCGCATTTTACTGGCGTTGCGTCAGGTTCCCCCGTCACACTCATCAATCCGCTCATGGCCTGGACCGTGCCGTCAAAGGCCCCCTTCTTGGCATAAGGCCCGGTCTGGCCGTAGCCAGAAATCGAGCAGTAGACGAGCCTCGGATTGGCTTCGCGCAAGGTCTCAAAGCCAAGCCCAAGGCGCGCCAGCACCCCTGGGCGAAAATTTTCAACCACCACATCACAATTTGCGATCAGTTCCCTCAGGCGGGTCACGCTTTTTGAATCTTTCAAATCGACGGTGATGCTCCGTTTGTTCCGGTTCAAAGAAGCGAAGTTCTCGCTGAATACCGGGGCTCCATCTTCCTGGCTAGAAAGCGGCGGCCAGCTTCGCATGCCGTCTCCACCGTCAGGCCGCTGCTCCACCTTGACCACATCGGCGCCAAGGTCGGCCATGAGCGATCCGGCAAAGGGGCCGGCGGCGATCTGACCAAACTCCAGGACCCGCACTCCAGCCAGAGGAAAATTGTTTGTTTTATTCATGAAAGTGCTTCCCTTCACCGGAGCAGCGGCCAGCATTCCCGCAAAAAACTAACTCACATGTGCATGCTTCATAACCATCGGCAGGTCAAGGCGGCCAGTAACGGCAGATGCAGATCGAATGGCGACGCAGTGTCTTCACACGGCAACTGATCCGCACTTTGATTGCGGCGAGATGTGAGGCAATGTCATTTTGAATTTTTGACGACAAAGGCAAATCTATATGTCGAACGCCTGCGCCAACAAACGCGTCAGTCTCTGGATCATCCGGCTCATCGGCCTGGCTGCAGTGGTTTTGTTTCTGGGACTCGGAATTTGGCAGACGCAAAGGCTCGCCTGGAAGAATGATCTGATTGCCAAAATCACCAGCCAGGCGAAAGCCGAGCCCACCAGCCTCGACCAGTTGCTCGATTTGGCCAAGCAGGGCAAGGATATAAAGTTCCGGCGTGTGCGCTTATCAGGATCATACCGACACGGTTCCGAATTGCACTTCTACACGCTTCTTGACGGTGTGCCCGGTTGGCGTGTCGTGACACCATTTTCGACGGACAACCATGGTATCGTTCTGGTCGATCGCGGATTTGTTCCCATCCCGAAGAAAGATCAGGCCTCACGTCAGGCGGGCCTCGAAAATGGCGCAATGGAGATCATCGGCGCCGTTCGCACCGAATACGCGCCAAAAAGCGGGTTCACCAGAACCAACATACCAGCTGAGAACCGTTGGTATTGGATGGATAAACCTGAATTGCTCAAGGCCGCGAGCCTCATGAAAATCCTGCCTTTTGTCGTTCAACTGGAAGCGGCAGATCATTCTGGCGAGTTCCCAAAAGCCGTGAAGGTGTCACCGCGCCTGGCAAACAACCATCTCAGCTACGCCCTGACCTGGTTCGGCATGGCGATTGGGCTGATCATTGTATTCGGCGTTGTCCCTGTTAAGAACTGGAGGACGCGACCCCAGCAGACGCCTACTGTCTGACCTCCGGACCCATCGTGACATTAGTGGGTGCCATGATGATGGCCGCCTGCTGCTGTCATGATCGTAAAGATGCCCAGCAAAATGATCAGCAGTCCGGCTCCTTTCCGAAATAAGGGACGCTTGGCCAGGCGCATGTAAAAATCCGCTGCGCCTCCCATCACAAGCAGCATGGGTAGGGTTCCAAGACCAAAACACAACATGATCAAAGCACCGTGGAGGGGCTGCGCAGCGGCCATGGCAAGTGCGAGAGCCGAATAAACCAGTCCGCACGGTAACCAACCCCAGACAAGCCCCAAACCGAATGCATGAGCTGGCGTTTCGGCTGGCAAGAACCTTTTTCCCGCCGGCGCAATTTTTTGCCAAAGAAAATAACCGGCTTTCTCCAACGGCGCGATGAGTTGCGGCCAGCCGGCCACGTAAAGCCCGAGGGTGACCATGATGAACCCGGCCAGCATCCGGCCAACAGGAACGACGGTTGCCAATTCGGCACGTGATAACAGACTGCCAAGAAGCGCGGCCCAGAGACCAGCAATTGTGTAACTGGTAATGCGGCCGCCATTGTAGGTGATGTTGCGAAGTAATGCGGACTTTGCGCCCGATGTTGGCGATGCTGTCTTCGCGTTGAGGGTGCCAACAATGCCGCCACACATCCCGAGGCAATGAGACGACCCGAGCAAGCCGATCAAAAATGCAGTGATAATCAAAGCTTCCATAACTGGCGCGATCAGACCTGGCCAGACTGAGCACGTGCCAAAGAGCGGATATCAGCGTCTGGTGTCGCGCCTGCTATGCCTGGCGCCTCATGCACGCCCAATGGACGCGACGAATTCCACACCACCAGCAAACTGCTCGAGCCCATGGCAAGGGCTGCAAACAGCGGATTGAGATAGCCTGAGAATGCCAACGGAATGGCAATCGCATTATACCATAGGGCCCAACCCAGGTTCTGACGAACCCGGCGGCGGGTGGTATCGATCAGATCAAATGCGTCGAATACGCGGTCCAGTCGGTCACCTGTGATGATGACATCCGCCGCCTCGGATGCCAGCGCTGTGGGCGCACCAAAGGCGATCCCAAGATCAGCCGCTGCCAGCGCCGGAGCATCGTTGCTGCCATCACCGATCATGACAACGGTTCCTTCCCGGCGCAGACGGCGGATCACAGCAGCCTTGGCTTCAGGTGGCACGCCAGCGTGAATTTCGTCGACTTTGTCTTCATAGCCACTGGGGTGTTCTGCGCCCGTGAGCAGCACAACGCGAACACGTTCACGCAAGCGGTCCACTACTGCTTCCCACTCCGGGCGGGACTGATCACAAGTGACAATGGCTGCATGGGCTTCGCCATCCCATCCGACAAAAGAAACCACACCTTCCCCTGGCCTGATCACAGATGCCTCGGCCTGGAGATGCTCTGAAATCTTCCATTCCAGGGTGGAAAACAGCGTACGGGAGCCTACGGCCACTTCCCGCTCGTCAACGATCGCAACCGCGCCTCGGCCCGGATGCACGGTCAGCCCGCTAGCATAACGCTCATCATTCAGCTTGGCGATAGCCTGGGCAATCGGATGGGCCGAGCGGCGTTCAACCGCGGCGGCATAGGCAATCGCCTCTTCGTCACCAATGGTTTTGATCACTGTCATCTTGCCGGTACTCAGCGTGCCGGTCTTGTCGAGAGCAACAATATCGATCTTGGGCGCCTTTTCGAAAACATCCGCGCTGGTAAAAATTATGCCCTGACGCAACGCGGTGCTCACTGCGGCCGCAGAAGTCAGCGGAATGGCGAGACCGAAAGTGCAGGGACAGGATACGATCAATGTGGCCAGCCCGGTGAGCAGCGCCAGGTTGATTGGGGAGTGTTGCACCAGAACCATCCATCCGGTGATCAGCAGGGCGAGCGCCAGGACGCCCGGTACGAAGTAGCGTGCGGTCCGGTCCGCGAAGCCCCGAACTCCGGCAAGAGAGCTCTGTACATTCCATATAACGCGCGCGAGTGTGTCGATCTGGCTTTCAACAACCTCTCCTGTCTTGATCTCAAGATCACCTTCCACGACTACAGTTCCGCCAACAACCTCTTCGCCAGCGCTGCGCCTCGCGGGATAAGGCTCGCCAGTCATGAGAGATTCATCGATGGCCACATTCCCCTTCACAATTGTGCCGTTGACGGGGATGGTTTCGCCTGGCCAGATCACCACACGATCGCCTGCCTGCAATTTTTCAAGGCTCACTTCCTTATAGTCACGGCCAACGCGAATGCGGGCCAAAGGCGTAGCAGCATCCAGCAATTTGGTAAGTTCCACCGTCGCTTCATCGCGCGCGTTGCGTTCAAAAAACCGCCCCAGAGTGACGACGGTCACGATGGTGGCCGCCACATCAAAATAGAGCTCAAGGGATCCGAGATAGAGCTGGGCAACACTGTAGAAATATGCAGCCAATATGGCGATTGCGAGCAAGTTATCCATGTTGAGGATGCCCGCCCTGAGGCCAATCCATGCGCCTCGGAAAATTGGCATCCCCCCATAGATCACCAAAATGGTTGTAAGCACAAACAGCACACGGGGCACGGCAACAAACGCAATGAACTTCACCGGTTCGAGATCTTCATATCCAACCAGGCCCAGATGGGTTGGGTAATAGAAGGCCAGATAGAGCATCATGATGACGCCAGCGAAGGACGTGGCCGCAATCGCCCGCAGGAGCGACAAACGATAATTATCTTCGTTCACATGTTCGCTGCGCGGCCAGGCCGTATACCCGAATGAACTCATTAGACCCGGCAAGCGGCTCGCATCTACCCGGTCAGGGTCGTAAATCACCTTCGCAGTGGAGGTCGCATAACTGGAAGCGACCGAAAGGACTCCATCGATCTTCTGGCCAAGGCGCTCGATGAGAATCTCGCAGGATGAGCAATGCATGCCTTCAATGCGCAGGTAAGCCTCGGCCCCTTCCGGTTCGACAATCGGCGCGGCAACGGATTCAGCTTCGCGGGAAAGCAAGATTTCCGGGCCAAAATGCTTGTAGACCTCGCTGCATCCGATGCAACAGAACGCATGTCCGTCATTCTCTACACCGGTTGCCGGAACAGGCAGTCCGCACAGCTTGCAGCCATCTTCAGTCATGTGGATTGGCGACATTCATAGTTTGACATTCGAATTTTGGCATATTATCACTTTTTGAGAAACCATTTTGACATTTGAGAATATGTCGGCAAAACGCATACTGCAAATTATGCAATTCGTTGCTAACAGCAAGGGGCCTGTTACGGTTACAGAAGCTTCGAATTTTCTGCGTGTGCCGCGCGCAACGGCTTATCGGCTGGTCACCATGCTGGAAAAGGAAGAGGTGCTTCAGCGGACCCCTGACAAGAAGAGACTTGAATTCAGCGGCAATTTCCTGCGGTCGATGCTGTCCGGCGCCAGTGACGAACAGATTGTTACAGGTTTTCGCGAATTCCTTTCTGCTACCGCAGACACGTTGGGTGCTACGGCTTTCCTGGGACGCTTGAACACCTCGTTTGTCGAACTGGTTCATGCGGTTACTCCAAGCGACAAAGCCAGCCCGAATATTCATCCCGGTCTGAATGTGCGCCCGAACCATTCATGCTCTTCTTGCCGGGCAATTCTGGCGTTTCTGCCTGAAGAGGAAGCAGACGCAATCCTGGGCTCCGACTTTCCCGCCTACAACCACAAGACGATTGTCGACCCCGAGGCAATCCGCGAAGAGCTGAGGCTTACACGGGCCAGGGGCTACGCAATTTGCGATGAGGAAATCGATCTGGGCGTGACCAGCGTTGCAGTGCCAGCAATTGTGGGCAAAGCGGGTGTCTTGTGCAGCGTTGGCGTCGTCGCCGCAACACGAAAGATGCACGAGTTTGGCCTCGCAGCCGTGGGTGAGAGCTTGAAAGACCGCACGCGCAGAGCAGTCGAAGCGCTGAACCGCAGAATGTCGGAACTTCCGGCATGATTGGGAAAGTCTTGGAGACATAGAACAACTAATACCTGCAAGCGCCGGGGCAAAAGAAGAGCGCAGCGGGTAAAATTACACAGGCTTTAGGAGGAACACGCCAATGCTAGACTTTTTGTATCAAACGGGCTGGGGAGCATTCACCATGCTGCTCTTCTTCCAGCTGCCGTTTTTGATCGGCTTCATGCTGATCGTAATGAAACGCTCCAAGGGAGCGGGAGAAAGCACCGAAGCCGGAATTTCCAGGGCCAAAGTGGCCTGGATGACCGCCGTCGTTGTGCTTTTCTTTGCGGTAAACCTTGCCAGCATCAAATACATCCCTGCGGTCTCTACAGCCAATGCTCTGGCGAACGAGAAAGATATCGTTGAGGTGAAAGTCGAGGCCGAGTCCTGGTCTTATGACATGAGCGAGCAGGAATTCACCGTCGGACAGGCTGTGCGGTTCTCTGCCAAGGCGCTGGATACGGTGCATGGGTTCGCAATCTACGACCCCAAAGGCAATGTGGTCTTCACCATGATGCTGGTTCCGGGCGTTGGAGAGTCTTCGCTGATCCACAAATTCAAGGAACCAGGAACCTACAAAGTGCGCTGCCTGGAGTATTGCGGCATCGCACATCACGATATGAGCGATGAAATCATCGTCAAACCAAGTACTAGCTGATCCAAAGCTAGGGAGGAAACAACCATGCATTTTGCAACATCACTTGTTCAGAAGACGCCCATCTTCGGGCGTATGATGCTCCCCGATGAGAGCACAGGTCTGGCGGAGATCAATTCCTGGCCAGCTCTCATGATCATGGCCTCGTTTGTCTGGCTGGCAGTTGCCGTTCTCTTCGGCATTTCCATGCCGGTGTCCCAGATCTTCGAGATTGACGCCAATTTCTTCTATACGGCGATCACGGCCCACGGTGCCGTTATGGCCTTCCCGTTTACATTTCAGCTTATGGCTGCTGTAGGCATGCACCGCGCAGGCGGGTGTCTTGGCACACCGGTCAACGGCTTTTTCGCATCAGCGTTCTTCTGGTGCATGAATGTGGGTGGTATCCTGTTTGCCATTGCGGTCCTGGGCGGTCTCAAGATCTCCTATGCCGTGATGTATCCCCTGCCTCTGGTTGGCGTTGAAAACGGCCAGTGGAGCATGTGGCAGGTGATTGTCGGATTTACCGGCATTGCTGGCATCCTGATTGCCGTGATCCTGCTTTACCCGATCCAGGTTCTGAAGATGTTGTTCTTCGACAAGCAGCGTGAAGAGCTGGTGCTTTCGCCGCGTACGTTGCGGGACCCGGGCATGCTCGGCATGGCTATGGCCGCCTTCGTGCTGCTGATCATGGGGACACCGCTGATCGTAGTGGCAAGTGCCGTGCTTCTGGCGCTTTACAGTATCCTGCCAATGTCGTGGATTACCTGGGCCACCGATCCGCTGATCTTCCAATTTGTGTTCTACATCTTTGCGCACAACCTGATGGAAGCTATGGCGATCATGGTCATCAGTGCGGTGTATGCGACGCTGCCGCTTTATCTGGCAGACGGAAGCCGCAAGCTCTACAGCGACAAGTTGGCGAACCTTGCCTTGTGGATCCTGTTGCTGACTTCGGTCACATCGTTCTTCCACCACTTCTTCACGATGTTCCCGGCCCTGCCGGCCGCCCTGTCCTATCACGGCAACATCATGAGCTGGGGAACCGGCATCGGTGCTGCGGTCACAATCTTCACGGTGAGCGCTACCATCTGGAAACACGGTATCCGTCCTGAGCCTGGCCTGATGGCTGTGCTCATGGGCTTTGTGCTCTACATCATGGATGGCGTCAGCGCGATCATCACATCCAATGTTGCCTGGTCGTTCCAGCTGCATGGCACCATGTGGCAGGCCGGACATACGATGGCCGTGCTGATTTCCATGTCACTGATGTGGCTGGGTGTCTTGATCCACCATTATCCGGTCATGACTGGGCGGCAGATCGATGAGAAGATGGGCAATCTGTTCGTCGCTTTCTACACCATCGGTGCGATGGGTCTGGCCTGGTCCTGCCTTGCTGCAGGTGCTGCCGGCATGCCCCGCCGCTTTGCCAACTGGCATGCGGAAGGCTGGATGGTTTATGGCTATTCGATTCTGCTGTTTGGCATCATCCTGGCCATATCCTTCATCTTCCTGGGTCTGTGTTTCAGACGCTCAAGGGAGCTTGCAGGCGTGACCTCTGTTGGAGTTGTCCCTGCGGAATAGTCACCGCTTCAACGGAATAGACAGAAACAAGGGGCGGAGTTCATAACTCCGCCCCTTATGCCTTCAACACAAACTCATGAATCGATCACGTAGTCCCGCAGCTTGGGCCCGCCTTGTTCTCAGCCAGTAACGCCAAGTGGTCGTGGACCGGCTATTGATCACTTTGCCTTCTGCGTCTTTGTACCAGTGTCCGCCCATAGCACTATGGCAGCATGGCAGCATCAGGGCTGCGCCGGTCTCCCTGTCTGCGCAAACCGCGCCGAACAGGCAGGCCGATTTGTAACGCTGACCGGCCGGCCATCGCGGTCTCGTCCCCTTGCACGCCCGGATGCGGGATCATCGGTGATTGTGAATCCGTCCAGCAGTTCCTCGTCCCCTTGCACGCCCGGATGCGGGCCTCGTCCTGAACCCAGGCCTCGATCGGCTTGTCTGCCGGACCGTGGTTCAAAGGGGAGGCACGGCTTTGGGGGACGTTTTTTTGAAAGCCTCCATGAGGCCCGGGTCTTGGGCCGGGTGTTGCGGGCGCCCGGTGAGGCGGGAAAAGCCGGGCGCTGCCTCGCGCAGCTCAGAAGAGCGTAGGAACGCTCTCAGTTCCATGGACGCAATTGAGCATGAACTAAACGCTGGTGGCCCAGGCTTCTAGCACCAGCGGCTGGCTGTCTGGGTCAGCCGCTTTTCATTGTTTTCGAATCAATTTTGGGGGACGATTTGAGGCCTGCTGCGCGCTCGGCCAGGAATAGCCAGGCAGTTCCAGGACCTTAGACAAAACCCTTGCGCTGATTTCTGTATTTCGATTCATATACTTAAGCAATGACAGGGTTTGCCTGCATGATACGGGCAATCAATATGAACGATCTTGGCCCCGATTTTGGCCTTAAATCCGGATTCTCAAAACACTTTATTGAAGCTGCGCGGGATCAAGCCCGCGTCAAAGATCTTACCCACGAATTCTACCGCTATCCCGCCCGGTTTTCACCAAGCTTTGTGCGCGGGGCGATTGAAGCCTTTTCCAGTCCCGGTGTCCTAGTGCATCGGAAGGTGCGAAACTAAGCGCTCTCTTCAAGCCCTTCGGCATCATCAGTTTCCGAATCTCTTGATCCCGGAGAGCGCAGCGCGGATAACCCCGGAGAGCGCAGCGCGGATAACCCCGGAGAGCGCAGCGCGGATAACCCCGGAGAGCGCAGCGCGGATAACCCCGGAGAGCGCAGCGCGGATAACCCCGGAGAGCGCAGCGCGGATAACCCCGGAGAGCGCAGCGCGGATAACCCCGGAGAGCGCAGCGCGGATAACCCCGGAGAGCCCAGCTCGGGTAATCCCAGATAGAGCAGCGCGGGAATGAACGGTGCTAGAGCGCGGCATGTGTGCTCAACCCGATCTTCAATGGTCTCGACTGGTGCATCTCCATCCCCGTTTTCAGCCTTCTTGGTGTCCTTGTCTCCCAGGATCATCGATAATCCGATCAGGACATTGGCGTACACGAACCCCTGACGCAGCAGCGCGATGTCCTCCTTGGAGAATTGCCTCTGCTTGGCTTCACTCTCCAAAGGCATGTTATCCATGTTGACCTTGAATTCATAGATCTCAGAGGTTTCATCTTTCGAGTAGCTGAGGAATTCTATCTTCATCGCCGTGTGCTCATCAAAACCTTCAGCGTCCCAATCCTTCCGATAAACGTGCCTGACCTTGAGGGAGTCAAGCTTACTCGGCCGCTCACGCTCCGCACCGTCTTTGTCCTTCGGCGGCTTTCTGTCCCCGTCACCGCCCGTGTGTTTTTTGGCCTTGGGCTGGATCGTCACCTTGATGCGGTTCTCAAAAGAGTAGATGGCACCATCCGTGCGGGCAATGAACTCGATCTCGTCGCCAACACTGGCTCCGCTCGGAAGATCGGCCCTGACGGTCGCAATTCCGTTTTTCAGGTTAGGGCCAATCGAGCTTGCCTTAAACTCAGCTCCGTCGCTGCCCTTCCAAATCAGGTCAAAGGCGCCACGATAAGCTGCGCGGGTGAAATAATCGTTGCGCGCGTCAGTTTCGAAGGTCAAGCGCATGCAGTTATTGATCGGACACGATCTGTTCAAAGTCTGCCCGTACTCCACGCCCTTATTCTTGAAGAAGGTGGGATACTCCTCACCTTTGAAGGTTTCTTTGGGATCGCTGCCCGTAGCCGCAGTCTTGAACGGAGCAGAAATTCTCTGGCCCCGTTCCAGAAGCGTGGTCAGGTTGGGCGAGATTTTCATCAGCGATTGCAGCACATCGGTGAATGGCTGATCGTCCTGAAGGCGCTCTTGCATACGCTCCTGCTCGCGCTTGTTGCGCAGCTCTTTGAGCTCTGGGCAGTCACAGATGACCTTTTCGAGTAAATCCACCAGCTTACCCCTTAAATCATTGTCAGCGAGCCGGTCACGGCTCGGCATGAACAAATCCTCGCGTTTTACGTCCGATAACTCATCACACTCGACAAAGACCAAAAGATCATGCCAGAGCAGCTTCATCTTCACCGCGTCACGGCGGAAGAAATCTCTCGGCAAGCTTCCCTGGGTCTGACCGTTGCGCAAGAAAACGATGCCTTCGCGCTTGCAATAGCTGCGCAGACCGCCGAGTTTTTTGGCGCTCGCGGGCTCATCATCTTCATCGCCAGTTTCTTTTGTTGAGCCAGCTTGCACGGAGGCAAAGACATTGGCGGTGAGCTTTTCACCGTCGAGCTGAAAAGGGATCTGCACCGGAAAGCCGCCCTCCACGTTATCGCTGCCTTTGATCCGGCGCAGCAAGCCAGAAACAACTGTTCGACGGCCCCCGACATCCAGATACTTGCCTTTTTTGTCGGTACGGTATTCGTAGAAGCGCACCGGAAGGGCAATCTCCGGCAGAAGAAGGTTAAGACGCCCCAAAAGGCTCTGGCCGCGCAAGATGTTCGAGCGCTCCCCACGGAACTTATAGTCGAACATTTTGATGGCCGTGCCATAGGGCGCTTGCCTGCCATACGGGCTTTCATCATCGGGATAGATGCCAAAGCTCTCAGCGGCAAAAGAAAGAACACCGCCAGCGCAATCTGGCGCGCTTTCGCCTACACCTACCGGAGCCAAATAGATATGGACAGAGTTCTTACGTGCGCCCGACTCACCGCCCGGCGCCTTACGACGCACGATGGTAAAGCACCATTCATGATCGCGCGGGCTTGCGCTTTCATCCAAGAAAGCCGGATTGCGTTTGGAAATCACAAGCTGAAGGTGGTTCTCCCCACAAAAGCGTAGCGCTCCAGTGCCGCCCTGATTGAACTGGCCCTGGACGAAAGAAATGTACTGCTTATTGTTCTTTGAAAGCGACAGGATCGTCTCTGGAAGGCGGTCGGGAGTCTGGCCTTCACCGCAATCGGAGATGGTGATGTTGAGCCCTTTGGGGCGCGTACCCGTTGCCGTCAGTGTTATTCCATTGGCAATCTCACGGGTTTTCTGTGCGCCCCAATCTTCAATATCGCCACCTGTTGCGATCTTCTCGCCTGTGCTGTTTTCAAAGAAGCGGGCCACAGCGGCGCGGATTGTCTGCGGCGCTTCTTCGCTAGCCGGATCAATGCCGCGACTGCGGCATTCATTGATCAGCCGTGCATCGACCGAGTTGACGACTTTCTCAGCCAGCGCCGCTTCGGCCTGGCTTTGCTGGTTGGCGCTTTGGCCCCAATTATTTTCAACATCCCCGTAGTTACGCCATAGGGCTGGCTTGTCCCAGTAGCCGTGCTTTTTGAGTAAATCGACGATAGCATCCTCGCCGTCGGCATGCAGCAGGGCCGTGCAAAGCTTTTTGTTGTCACTCATATGGGATGATCCAGTCTATGGAATAATTTACAGTTTGAAATCTACGCCGTCCGAAGACTCGGTGGTCTTCATACGGTTTTTCAGGGCTTCAATTTCATCGTTCAGCGCTTTCACGATCTTACGGACATCCGCATCATCGTAGTCGTAGGCATTCCGATTGCCTAGCTTTCCGATGATCCTGATGGCCTTTATTGCGCTCACCGTTCGACTTTCTGCGAGCTTGATGAACTTCTCGCGCTTGGGAGATGCGCTGTTTGTTGCGACTTTGAGGGCAGGTTCAGACATATTTTCGGCTCCATATGCAGGCTGGGACATCCTAGAGATGGGGATTCTGCGGCTCTCTGTCAAGGTATGGCGCGTAAATTAGACGATAATTTACAGCCCATAGAGCGGTTTTTCCTGGAGAGAATTGTGATCAACACACTGAAAAAATTCACATTATTTCTGTGGTATTATTGCTCAAAAAAGGCGCCGGAATTGAAGTTATCAAAGGTAAGGCTGAGCGCTTTAATGGATCATAAATTCTCTAAATTAGAGGCTGTGTGCGGAAATTCAGAGCCGATTCGACGCAGAATAGGTTTGCGCATCAACCTGTGCGGAGGCCTTTTCTGTCGATGGGATGGTTCCAAGGCAAGGGTAGTGTCGATCTGCTCCCTTTCTGGTCTCGCCGAAGATGTCTCCATGAAATGATCTGGATGAAGTCCTCATGGGGGTATCGGGGGTAGCAGGAACGCTCCCCTGATTGGCGATCAAACGGGCATCCGCTTGTGCATGGTTCGGTGTTGGTGGAGAGGCACATCTCCAAGTCCAACGAGCGGGTTGATAGGGGGTGCGAAAGCCCCCTTGTCTCGATGGTATGCAAAGGAGAGCGAAGTCTCCTTGCGACTGATTGAACGGGGATGCGTTCTAACAGCTCTGGGATGGGCTAGCTGCCCTGATCTGAGCCACTGACCGGGGGATGCAACGGGGGCGCGCAAGACTGAAAGTCTGGAGCGGACCCCCTTGCCAAGATGTGAGTGGTACTACCACGCACACATCTTGCACACGCACTGGTTTAGGCGGTCCGGGCCAACCCGGGCCAACGTCAAATCCCTCGCCAGCGAACTGACCAGCACGCATTGTGATCCCGAAACCGCTGTACCGATGGACCAAATCCCGATCTGGCACTATCAATCTTACAGACACTGGAGGATACGACTGAACTCTTATACCAATGGTGTGATTGATTGTCTCTCAGGCCTTTTCAACCCGGCTGCGCTCTGGATCCATGCAGACAAAGGAGGATTTCCGATGTCTGCAGCTGTTGGCGGTCATGATGACTATGATGCTTTCCCCTTCGCGGCCTTCCAGGACGAGCGAAGATCTCCGTCAGGTCCGGCGTTTGCTTTCGCTTGCCTGTGTTTATGACGGGATGAGCCGGGCGGACACTGGAACAAGGAACCTGCCTCTCAGGAAGATCGGCCGGACCGTTGCAAAAGGCGCTCAGGCCGCCGTCCTGATGGACCGCGCGCCGGGGGCACACATCCGGCGAGGTGAAGGGGCCGGAGACCCTGACCCTGATCTTCCTGCCCGCCAGATCACCGGGGCTCAATCGGGTCGAGAAGGTCTGGCAATCTCTTCGGGAAAACGGGCTCTCCAACCGCCTCCTTGAAGATCAGGCAAACGGTCTTGCCGCCGGATGTGATGCCTGGACCCGGCTCATGAAAGAACCAACGGCAATCAAATCAGGCGCCTCTCGCGAGTGGACCCAAAACAATCAAACCTGAGGGTTCCGTTAGTATAAGGCCTCAAACCAAACCGATCTGTGGTGCCCTGCAGATAGTCGAGAATTTCAGGTTGCTCAGGAAATTTGAGCGTCCAATTGGGATTGGGCGCAAACGAAAAACTGTATTAATGGCTTTGGGTGTCACAGGCAGCGCCGGGATAGGTGTTTTCCCTCCAGCTCCCGCCAACTTCCCCGGCGCGTTCCAGGATCACAAAATCAAGCCCCGCCTCCAGCGCCTTAATGCCCATGCAAAGGCCGCCAAATCCGGCTCCGATGACAAGAACATCGAGAATGTGTGTGGCTCTGTCAGAGTCGACAGTCATTTGCTTTGCCCATTCAAACAGCTCTGAGCGATGTCATAGACTGTGCGAGCCACAGAAACGAGGTATTTCAGCCCAGTGCCGCAATCACTTCGTCTGTGTTGCTGACCGCAGCCACATTCTGCATGGCAAAATTGATGGAGGCGTTATGCCAATCTGCGTTCATTGTGGAACAGGCATCTTCCGGCACGACAACCACATACCCCTTGTCCGCACCTGTGCGCGCGGTGTGTTCAATGGACATGTTTGTCCAGGCGCCTGTGTCAATGATGATATCGCGTCCACCGCTCTTCAGCACGGTTTCGAGCGATGAGCCTTCCCAGGCGCTCATGCGCATTTTTTCAACCGTGAAGTCACCGGGTCGTGCTTCTAGTCCTGCCACCGGCTGGCTTCCCCAGGTGCCGCGCACGAGGGCCTTGGCTTCTACAAGTCCCTCAAACAAGGGGGCGTTGAGGGTCACGCCCGGCGCGCCCGGCTCCACAATGAACCACACATGGATGACCATAACCCCCTTGGCCCTGCACGCTTCTGCCAGGCGGGCGATATTGCGAATGCAATCCTGATCCCGGCAGTGCTGCGGCGAGCCGGACTCGGCAAATGCGCCCCCATCCATCACCACATCATTCTGCATGTCCTGGATTATCAGCGCACAGCGCGACGGGTCCAGACTGAGACCAGCCGCAGCGGTGGTTTGTACGGCTGTGGCAGCACTAGATGTCGACAGGCTATTGGCTGCCGAACTTCCAGAGTTTCGCATGAACGCTTCGTTACGCGGACCAACTTTGGTGGTCACGCTGTAGACTGAGTGTGTGGCGCACATGAAAAGGGTTCGCCAATCAGCGCCGCCCCAATGAAGATTGGCCACCATTTCCGGGCAACTGACTTTGCCAATCAAACTACCAGCCGGATTGTAGACCCATACGCCGCCCGGGGCCGTGACCCAGATATTGCCGGAGGCATCGCATTTCATGCCATCGGGCACACCGGCCTTCAGCTCCGATTTGATACCACTGGCAAACAAGCGACCATTGTGCAGGGAGCCATCTGCAGAAACTTCGTAAACCCGGATCAGCGCACGTGTGGTGTCGTTGATGTAGAGCAAGCTCTCATCGGGCGAGAAACACAGGCCATTTGGCATGTCGAATTCCATGCGCCCAACAACCAGTTCCGGCTCGCGCCCTAGTGTACTGCCCGGAGAGATCCGGTACACACCCTGAAAGCCAAGTTCTCGCGGCCGTTCCACCCCAAACACCGGCATACGACCGTACCAGGGATCGGTGAAATAGATTGAGCCATCAGATCGCACCACCACATCATTCGGGCTGTTGAGTTCCCGCCCCTCGAAATGGGAAGCGAGCACCTCCCTAGTCCCGTCAGGCCGTTCGCGCGTCAGTGAGCTGGTGGAGTGTTCGCAAATGATCAGGTTGAGATCGCCGTCATAGGTCATGCCGTTGCATTTGTTTGCCGGCTGCATAACTTCGCGCACGCCGCTGCTGTCCCACCGTCGCCGCACATCGCCGGGCATATCAGAGAACAGTAAGAAATGATCCCGGGGATGCCAGATCGGACCCTCGGTGAACTCGAACCCTGACGCCACCTGCGCGACGGGCGCATAGGTATCGATCAGGTCGCTGAACTCAGGCCGCAAGGCTTCGTGGCTCATCTGCATACTCCTTCAGATCATCTTGTTCCTAAACCGGGAACCAGTCCCAGCGCGGCAAACTCTCAACGATGGGACCAGGCACTTGCTGCTCAAGCCGACCAGTTATGACGCAATTTTCGGTCTTGGCTGGCTTGTCATGCACGGGCAGCAGGAAGTCGAACTCATTGAGTAGCTTCTTGATCGCCCCTTTCTCTGAGCGCTTGGAGCCGGCATGGTTGCCCGTGACCTGTGGTTCCATGAACTGAGTTTGACGCACCTGGTTCACGATCTGGTCGTTGAAGTTGTAGATCACATCGCCGCAGATGCAGGCACGGCCCTCAGCCGTTTCCACGATTACGTTTGCAGAACCTTCCGTGTGTGCATTGGCGGGTTCGCACCAAACGCCGGGCATCAGCACCTCATGACCAGTAATTTCCAGATCGAGGAAGCGGAGCGCATCCTGGGTATGGAGCCGCTCGATCAAATGCTGGATATCGGGCTTGGGATATTGCGGATGCATGAGGCCTGACACCGAGCATTCGAGCTCGCGTCGATTGACCACGACCGTGGTGTTCATGGGAAAGAGATCATCTTTGCCCGCATGATCGATGTGAAGATGCGTGTGCACCACGTAGCGCACATCGCCCATCTTGACGCCGTATTTCGCCAACTGGTTTTCGATCATGTTCTCATGGAACTGCAAGCCGCGCATCCCAAGCGATTCCATGATGGCGTTGTCGCGATAGCCCGTATCGACGACGATGGGGTATTGCCCGCCCAGGATTAGAAATCCATAGACCGGGACGCGGCGCACCCGGCCGCATTCGTGACCAAGGACCAGGAAACTGGTTTCAAGCTCGATGTCCCCATAGTCCAGAATCTTGATTTCAAGTGCCATGTTGCACCTCCCTACTAGTTGGCGATGCGGTAGACCCGCGCCGCTATGTCGTTGAAAATTCTGTTTTGTTCGGCTTCTGAAAATTCGCCGCACGCGCTGCGGAATACGTCAAAGAGTTCCGGGTAACGCACCCAGATCTTTTCGATCGGATAGTTGGAGCCAAAGAGACACCGATCTGCACCAAACATGCGAACCGTTTGTGCCACCACGTCAGCAATGTGTTCAGGATCATTTCGGTGGAGGAAAGTGCCGAGGCCGGACAGCTTGGCATAGACGTTTGGCCTGAGCGCGAGCAATTCCATGCCTGCCCGCCATTCGGAACGGCCCTCGTCGCTTAGGTCCTCCAGCATTCCGGCGTGTTGCAAAATGAACGGCACATCTGGGCACGCGCTAGCCAGTTCGGAAGCATCCGCCATTTGAGGTGCAAAAACCTGGAGATCGAAGCTCCAGTTATAGTCCGCCAGACAGGCTACGTTCTTTTGCAGGATTGGATCGGCAGCCAGATCGGGCTTGCTCGCAAACCGGTACATAGGATTGTGATGCCAGTGCAATTGCATCCGCACACCGCGCATCAACGGATATTTCGCCAGACGGTTAAGTTGCGGGCGCACGTCGTCAACAGTGAAATCTGCGTATCCGACGATCGCATGCGGCCAGCCGGTTTCTTCAGCAACGGACTGCACCCAGGCTACCTCATCCTCGAACTGTTCCGTTGCCCAATTGGCCTGCACGTAAACTGATTTGGTAATCCCGCTTCCGGAAATATCTTTGAGGAATTCACTTATCGGATAATCCCGCCGGATCGACTCGTATGGCCCAAAGATGCGTGGTTGCATGGGGCCCATCAGCCACGGCAAATCTGCCTGACGCCAGATATGATGATGGGCATCAATCATGCGGCCTGCCTCTGTGCGAGTCCCAGAACATGATCGCAGATCTTCTCCACCGAACTGCCATCAGCCAATCCATCCAGCATCGGAAGGACTGTTTTAAGAGCTGCCGTTTCCGGGGCAAAACCGGGGCCGGTCGCCAATGGGCTCAGCCAGTGCACCTGCCACGCCCGGCGAGCCAAGCGGTTTACGGCATCCACCATGGCCGTGTGTTCGCCGCGCTCAAGACCATCCGACAACACCAGAACGAGCGCACCACGGGCAAAGCCCGCAAAACGCGGGATGGCCAGAAAGGCCTGCAGCGCATCGCCCAACCGTGTGCCACCATCCCAGTCGGACACCACGTCACTGGCCAGTGCCAGTGCTTGTTCCCTGTTGCGATGGGACAGTGCCCGGGTGATCCGCGTCAGGCGAGTACCGATCGTGAAAGCTTCAATCCGTTCAACCGAGCGCGCAAGCGTATGGGCGAAACGCAGGTAGCTGTCCGTATACTCTTTCATCGAGCCGGAAACATCAATGAGCAGAAGCACTGGTCTTTGCCGGGTTTTGCGCGCCAATCGGGGCAACCGCATCACATCTCCTTCTGTGCGCACGGCTTCGCGCATGGTGCGGCGCAAGTCGTACTGGCTACCAGTGCTCGCCCGCTTGCGGCGGCGCACCTGACGTTTTGGCATGGATCTGGAAGCATTGCGGGCAAATTGCGTCAGCGCTTCCGCGTCGGACAGCGGTTCAAATGTCCGCTGGGTCAGAGCAGCCTCCGCTTGGCTTGCTTCCTGTCCCGCCTCGTTTTCATCTTCCGACAAGAGCTGCTCGAATGTGCCCGCACTGTCCTCTTGCGCGCGCAATTCGTCATCATCCTCATCGCCGGCCACAGGTGCGGCAACGATTTGCCCCTCGAAGAAATAGCCGAACAGGGCATCAAAATCTTCACGCCGCTCGATTGGCGGTGCCAGCGTAGCATGGGCCGCACGCCGGATATCGGTCATGCCTTTTGGACCAAGCAGACTTACGGCATTAAGGAACGTTTGGGTTTGCTCAAGCGCCACGGCAAATCCACAGGTTCGCAAAAGAGACGGGAACTCAACAAATGGCCGCGCCGCTCGCGGCAGTTCCAATTCAGACACCCCGGTCATGCGGCTTCTCCGGCGATGATCTCATCAAGCCTTGGCGTGAGATGGGTCAGGTCTTCCTCGTCTTTGACCACCACTCCGATCGCTCGCTTGAACGCCACGGGCCAGGCTGCGCCCTGACTGTGCAGTAGAGTCGCCGCCTCGGCCCACTCCACCGTTTCCGCGACGCCGGGAACCTTTGTAAGTGGTTCCTCGCGCAATCGATTGACGGCCGCGACCACCGCATGCGCCGTCTCCTCGGCCACGCTGCTCGCCCGCATCATGACAATCTGGGCTTCACGCTCGGCGGTGGGATAGTCAATCCAGTGATAAACACAACGGCGGCGCAAGGCCTCGTGGAGCTCGCGGGTTCTATTGGACGTCAGGATAACAACAGGGTGGTCATGCGCTCGAATGGGTCCCTTTTCAGGGATCGAAATCTGAAAGTCGGACAGGAACTCCAGAAGAAAAGCTTCAAACTCGTGGTCCGAACGGTCCACTTCGTCAATCAGAAGGGTTGCGCGTGTGGGATTACGAAGCGCGGCAAGCATGGGCCGTTCCACGAGGAATTCGTCGCTGTAGATGTCCACTCCACCACGACCCGCCTGCCGGATCGCTAGCATCTGGCGAGGATAATTCCACTCATAGAGGGCGTTAGAGGCATCAATGCCTTCATAACACTGCAAGCGGATGAGGTTGCGCCCGAGCACAGCCGAGATGGCTTTGGCCGCCTCCGTCTTGCCAACGCCCGGCGCTCCTTCGAGCAAGAGAGGTTTCCCCAATGCCAGGGCCAGATACGCGGCTGTCGCGAGACCGTCATCGGCGAGATAGAAGGCAGCACGCAGCACACTCTCAAGCGCGTCCGGGCTGTCAATGCCAACTATTTCGCGTTTGACTGGCAAGCCTTAAAACCTCCTCTAATGGCGCGGTCCGGGCCACGCACCGCCTTGAGCTTTCAGCGCGCGCAGGACCTTCTCCGGCGTGATCGGTAAATCATCAATCCGCGCACCGACCGCATTGAACACGGCATTGGCGACCGCAGGCAAAACCGGATTTGCGCACATTTCTCCAGGTCCTTTGCCGCCAAAGGGTCCATCCGATGCAGGCCGTTCGAGCACCGCAATGTTGTGGGGCGCAACGTCTCCAGGACCCGGCATCTGATATTCGTTGAAGTCCGACGGCGCGTGATCCCGGTTGGGATAATGCGGCTCGGTAGTCTCGTAGAGCGCGTGGCTCATGCCCATCCAGGCGCCACCCACGAGCTGCTGCTCAACCATTTTCGGGTTCAGGGCGCGGCCCAGCTCATAGGCGCTGTTCATCTCCACAACGACAACCTCGCCAGTCTCATCATCCACTTCCACTTCAGCCACAAGACAGGCGTGAGCAAAGCAGGAGACAGGGGTCATTTCACCTGTTTCCGGATCCACTTCAGAGAGCGGGATGAGGAAGATACCCCTGCCGGAGATGGTCTTCCCCTGCCGGAACTGGGCAGCGATCGCCACGTCCGCGGTTGAGATGGAGCGCTGTGGCGCGCCGCGCACATGGATATTGCCTTGACCATCGGTCTCCAGATCTTCCGGATTGACCTCCAGTTCCTCGGCGGCAGCCTCCATCATCACCCCGCGCGCTTCCTTCGCAGCGGCAATGACGGCGTTGCCAACACGGTGCGTGCCGCGGGAGGCAAAGCTCCCCATACAATGGGGACCGGTGTCGCTATCGGCGGTGTCCACATAAACATCGCTGATCGGAACGCCCAGTGTTTCAGCACAAATCTGGCGGGTGACTTGTTTCATGCCCTGCCCCAGGTCGATCGACGACAGGGCTACAGTGAACTTGCCATCCGGGCTCGAATGCACCAGCGCCTGGCTCGGGTCTCCGCCTAAGTTCATGCCAATGGGATAGTTGATGGAGGCAACGCCTTTTCCGCGATGAAGAGCCATGGATCAACGCCTCCTTGTGCCGGAGATTGAGGAAAACCGGATGCCGCCAGTCCGGTTGTGTGCTTTTGGTGCGGCTGCGGGTGGTGGAGCGACAGGCGGCGAAGCACTGGCTGCAACTGGAGCAGGAGACGGCGTTGGCGGCACAGGTGCTGCAGGTGTCGGCATGGGTTGCTGCATCGGAACGGGTGCAGGCCTTGCCGCTGGAGCTCGCGCAGGTGGATCACCGATCTTGCCGTTTTCATCCGTCACCGTATGGGGAATGATTGCCCGGTCCCCTCCCCCGCCTTCCAGTGAAGACATGCGGCGGAATTCATCCCGGATCGACCAACCTGCTTTCTCCGCGGCAACCTGGCAGCATTCAATCAGCGCACAGTTCTTGGCTTCACGTCGGTGGGCTTTCATATCTCCATCGCGATAGGAATTGAGAATGCGGAACTCCAGGGGGTTCATCCCCACGAGATGGGCCATCTTGTCCATGTGAACCTCAAGCGAGAAATCCACGCCAGTCACCCCAAAGCCACGCATGGCCGTGGAGGGCGTCCGGTTCGTGTAGACCGCGTAAACATCTGAGTGGACGTTGGGAATCGTATACGGACCCGGCAGGTGACCGGTGCATTTGACGACAGCGTAACTGGACAGCCGGGTATAGGCGCCAGCGTCGAAATACCCCCGGATCTGGCGCGCAATGATGCGGCCGTCGTTCATAACCCCATCCTTGATGTACCAACGCTCAGCACCCCGCGGCGGGCCAAACTGCATTTCTTCACGTCGGTCAAAGGCAAAGCGTACGGGCGATCCAGTCAGCATGGCTGCGAGAATGGCCAGAGGTTCGGTAATTGAATCCACCTTGCCGCCGAACCCACCTCCAACGGTGCCCCCAATGAAGTGCAGTCTGTTGGAGGGGATGTTGAGGATTTTTGCCGAGACGCCGAGCGAGAAAAAAAGCCCCTGTGTTGCCGTATGAACCACAATGCGATTGTTCGTTTCCGGCGCCGCGATACAACCCATTGTCTCTACAGGCGCATGCTCTATTGGGGACATCTGGTAGCGTTCTTCAAGCACGTGATCAGCTTGAGCAAATGCCTTCTCAACATCTCCGAAGCGCAATTTCTGGTGAGAGTACTTGTCGTAATAGGGAAAAAAGTTGCCTGGATAGACGCCATTGACCTGCGGCGCTCCGGGTACCAGGGCCTCCTCCACGTCAAACACAGCGGGGAGCTCGTCATAATCGACCCGGATTTTCGCCAGCGCGTCATAAGCTTCGGCTTCACTTTCGGCGACAACGGCGGCCACGGGTTCGCCTTTGTAGCGCACGACATCGGTTGCCAATGAAGGTTCGTCGTCTTCGCCAAAGTTGATCAGGCTCAACAGTGTGTTCAGATTGACTGGCACATCAGCACCCGTCATCACTTTTCGAACGCCGGGCGAATTCTGTGCACCGGATGTGTCTAACCTGCGAATGCGCGCAGAATGGTGTGGGCTGCGCAACACCTTCAAATGCAGCAGTCCGTCAAACGCATGATCATCAAAATATTTCGTGCGGCCGGTAACATGACCGAGCATGTCCTGACGTTGTGTGGGTTTGCCTATCTCGTTGAGATCGTCATCGCGTTCATCGGCAAACAGATCTTTGCGGAATTCAAGCATCAGACAGCACCTCCGGCGATGCGCTGACCACTGTTTGAAGCGGCCTGTAAAATCGCGTTGATGATTGGCTCGTAACCGGTGCACCGGCAGATGTTGCCGGAGATGGCTTCAACCACATCCTCGCGCGTTGGGTTCGGATTCTTGTTGAGCAAAGCCTTGGCCGCCATCAACATGCCCGCTGTGCAATAGCCGCATTGGGCGGAGAAGTTCTCCATAAAGGCCACCTGCAGAGGATGCAGGTTGGGACCGTCCGCCAAGCCGCCTGTGGTCTCTATTGTTTTTCCATGACAGCCTTGCGCCAGCACCAAGCAGGACAGGTGCGGTTCGCCATCGATCAACACGGTGCAAGCGCCACAAGTGCCTTGCCCGCACCCATATTTGGGCGACATGTCACCAACATCGCACCGCAACGTGTCCAGCAGGTTCTGCGCGTCTTCCACGAAGACGGCCCGGCCCTGACCATTGACCTGGAATTGAACGGGAGTCTTACTCATGATTGGGTCCTCATATGCCCTGCCCCAACAGCAATCGTTTCAGATGAACCGGGGCCACTTCGCGCCGGTACCACTCGCTCGCGATCGGGTCGCTTTCGGGCGATATGCCTTCAGTGGCCGCCGCCAGCGCTCCGGCAATTCCTGACTCGTCAAGCGTGGCACCTTCAAGCGCACGCTCAACTGCGGCGATACGGATTGGCGTTGGCGCCATCGCTCCATAGGCCACCCTGGCACCTTGCACACGCCCGCCTGATTGCGGCAGGTGCGCTGCCATGCACATGATCGACAAGCGCTCCGGACGAATGCGCGAAACCTTCAGGAAACGGAAAGCTCCCGTTGCTGTTGGCCGGACGATGGAAAGGCTGGAGACCAGCCGGCGCGGCTGCTTTTCTCTTTCAAACAGGAATTGCTCGAGCAGCATTTCGCTTGGGCCACTGCTGCCTGCAAAACTGACCGTTGCTTCCAACACCAGCAGTGCGGTGGCAAAATCACCATAGGGTGAACGGGCATAAAGATTTCCGCCCGCTGTTGCCATATTCCGGACAGCCGGACTGCCGACCGCTTTCGCGGCGGGATGCAGAAACGCGAGGTCCCGGGATTTCAGAATGTCAGCCATCGTGGCGGCGGCACCGATTTCAATGCGTGAGCCCGATGAGCGTATCTGACTGAGCGCGCCATCAGTTGTCCGAACCATGCTCGCGAAGTTTCTCGAGCCTTCATTGACGCCTCGCATCAACAAGGTGCCGCCGGCCAGAAACCAAGCCTCCCGGTCCGCTGACAGGGCGGCTGAAGCATCGGCCACGTGCTCAAATGTTTTTACGCTTACAACCATGGATTACTCCGCCACTCCCATGTGTGTTCTGATCACTTCAAATCCTGCAGCATAAATGCCTTCGCCAACCAGTTCCTCCAGTTCCTTCTCGCGCCCTGCCGGAGTATCGAACCGGGATTCCCATTCCCAGAATGTCCGGTCGCCATCTGTCACGGGGATCAGCCGCACATGGGAGACATAGTTGAACAGAGGAATGGGCGTATCCAGCAGGCAATAGCTGTAGGTTTGTTCCAGATCCGAGAGTGTCAGTAATTGTTCACGCAATTCCGATCCATCGGTAAGATGGAACCGACGTACGCAACCGACCTTGTCCGAGGGTGCGCCACGTTCAATTGCGCTGTCCGCAATGGCAGGATGCCAGACATCGTGGCCGTTAAAGTCGCGCAGCACATCCCACACTGCTTCGCATGGTGCGTTCATGATTGTGCTTTTCACAACCTTGACCATCCGGACATCAGCCTCCGAAGTGCCGTTTGAGAGAATCGAAGCCGCCCTGGAAAACATTGGAGCCGATGCCGTCGACCAGATCAGCTTCGTTTTCTACAGCGCAGTCAAACTCCGCGGTCCACTCAGCAAACGTGCGATCACCATCCGTGATCGGGGTGAGCCGGATGGTCGCTACATAATTTTCCAGGGCCATGGGGCTTTCGAGGATCGAATAGGTGCAGAACATGTCGTAGTCGCTGAGACCAAGCAGTTTTTCGCGGATGCGATCACCATTCTGCAGGTAGAAATCGCGCACGCAACCGATCTTGTCCGAGGGCTCTCCGCCTTCGATCTGGCTCTCGCGAATGGCCGGATGCCAGGTTGGTAATCCGTTGAAATCCCGGATGCGCTTCCAGACCTGGTCCGGCGGGGCACCAATGACGCTTGAGGTGAAAACTCTTGCCATATCCGCCTCTTACTTGCTCGGCTCTGAAGGTTTGGGCGGTGTGCTGCCGCCATCTCCCCCACCGCCAGTTGCCTTCCGGATCGATTCCAGATCGCGAGCCTCGCGGATCAGGCCGCCCATTTTGCTGAGATTGCCGCCTTCGATGCCAATCTCCGACAGGATGCTGTCCACCATTGGTGCCTGAATCCTGTAGCGGAGTGCGGAGTCGATGACCTCGTCGGTGGTGTTCTTGCGGCTGCCTCCTCCGCCATCTCCACCAAGACCGTCCACATGGAGGATCTTGATGCCATCGATCTTCTCCATTGGCTTGACAGATGCCGTGACGATACCTTCCACATGCTCCAGAACCTTGCGGCGGAACAGGGAGTAGCGTGCTTCATCGGTGAGTACGTTCTCTGCTTCGTTGAGCAGTTTCTGGGCCTCGGCTTCCACAGCAGCGCGCACTTTCTCGGCGTCTGCGATGATCTTCTGAGCTTCGGCTTCCTTCTCGGCGATAATGATATCGACAGAGCGCCGCCGCTTGGCCTCTTCGCTTTCGCGCACCGTCTTGACCTGCTCTTCGGCTTCCGCTGCCCTCGCCCGGGCGACTTCGGCTTCGGCCTGGGCCGCGGACTCTTCGAGTGACTTGTTGTAGAGCGCGATCGCCTTGTCCATCATAGCCGTCTCTACGATCTGCTCGCGGTCGACCTCTAGTTTGCGCAGATCCTTCTGGCGGCCAATACGGGCTTCATCCAGCCCACGTTCGGACGCGATCTCGGTGCGCTCGATTTCCTCTTTCGAGCCGATCTCGGCTTCACGCAGCGCCTGCACACGTGCAATTTCCAGCTGCTCGATGGAACGTTTGCGTTCCAGCCTGGCGGCGTCCAGAACCTGTTCGCGTTCGACTTCGGTGCGTTCCACGTCGCGCTCTGCTGCGATGGCGGCTTGCTTGGCAATTGCATCAGCGCTGGCTCTTTCGGCCTTGACCGTTGCCAGTTCAATCGCCCGTTTTTCTTCGGCTTCTTCGACCTTCTTCTTCCGAGTGATATCTGCAGTCTCTCTGTTACCCGCAGACGTGATCCGGTCGATTTCCAATTTGAGTTCAGCGGCAATGCGTTGCCGCTCCACGGCGTCACGTCGTTTGATATCGGCTGCCTCGATTGCCTCCTCGCGGGTGATCTCGGCCGACCGGGTTTCCTGCTCGGCTGCAATGCGTTCTGCATCGACCATCTTCTTCTGGGCGACGCGGGCCTTTTCGATTGCTTCATCTGCAGCAATCTGCGCCTCGTCCATGATCTTGTTGCGCTCGATTTCCAGGCGCCTGATTTCTTCGTCGCGGGCGATGCGTTCAGCAGAAGTTTCTTTTTCTTTCTTGATGCGCAACTGATCCACGCTTCGGCGAGATTCGATCTCAGACGCCTCGATGGTCTGATTTTTCTCAATCTCGCGAGCCCTGACCTCCTGATCGGATGCAATGCGCTCGGCGCTGAGTTGTTTCTCTTGTGCGATACGGGCGGCCTCGGTTGCTAGCCTCGCTGCCACCTCGGCTTCTTCAAGTGTCTTGGAACGCTCTATTTCCAGATTGCGGACGGTCTTGTCAGATTCGATGCGCTCGGCACTCACTTTCAATTCTTGTGCGATCCTCAATTTTTCTGACGCTTCCCGCGCAGCGATCTCCGCTTCATCTATCGCAAGGCTTCTTTCGATTTCGCGGCGGCGGGTTTCTTCTTCCTGTGCGATGCGCGCCTCAGTTAGTGTTTTCTCCTGTGCAATGCGGGCTTTTTCGGTTTCCTCACGTGCCGCAATTTCAGCTTGCTCGACCTGCCGCGTGCGTTCGATCTCGCGCCGCTGGGTTTCTTCTTCATTGCTGATCCGGGCTTCAGTCACCGAACGTTCCTGTTCGATACGGGCCTTTTCAGTAGCTTCGCGAGCCGCGATGTCAGCTTCTTCTACCTTGCGCTTGCGTTCGATCTCGCGCTGCTGGGTTTCCTGCTCGTTGGCGATACGGGTTTCAGTGACCTGACGTTCCTGTTCAATTCGGGCGCGTTCGATGCGTTCGCGGGAGGCAATTTCTGCTGCCTCCACGGCTTGCGCCTGCTCGATTTCGCGCTGCCGGATTTCCTGTTCCGAAGCTATGCGCGTTTCTGAAATGGAGCGTTCGTTTGAGATGCGCGACTTTTCAATTTCCTCACGAGCAATAATCTGCGCTTGCTCGGCTTCCGTCTCCCGTTCGGCACGTTCCCGGGCCAGTTCGGCACGCTGTGCTGCACGGCGGACTTCAACGTCGCGTTCCTGTTCAAGACGGGCTGTTTCGCTTTCGCGTTCAATATCAAGCGCCTGTTTTTCAGCTTCCAGGTTGCGCGCGCGGATCTGGATCATCGAATCCTGTTCGATGTCATTGCGCTGTTTTCTGTTGGCCTCAATGTCGCCAATCAAGCGGGTCAAACCTTCCGCGTCAAACTGGTTGGAAGGATTGAAATATTCCAGATCAGTCTGGTCTATATCGGTGATGGCAACAGATTCCAACTCAAGGCCATTCTGTGCCAATCCCTCAATAGCCGCTTCACGTACGCGGGCAACATAGTCGCCGCGATGCACATGCATTTCTTCCAAATTCATTTCGGATGCCACCGATCGCAAGGCCGAGATAAACTTACCTGCCAGAAGAGAGTGCAACCGTTCCTGTTCCATGGTGCGTCGGCCGAGGGTTGCCGCTGCGAGCGCTACAGCATCGCGTGTGGAGGCAACACGGACGTAAAATTCCGCTTCCACATCAACGCGCATCCGGTCCTTGGTGATCAGCGCGTCGTCCTTCTCACGAACCACCTCCATCTGCAGGACGTTCATGTTCACCGGCGTGATGTCGTGGATGATTGGCCAGACAAAAGCACCGCCATTGATCACGACCTTCTCGCCGAGGAAACCGGTTCTGACGAACGAGACTTCCTTGGTTGAACGTCTGTAAAGCCATCGCATCACCCAATAGATGACTGCGATGACGATTACCGCCAGGATGAGCCACAAAATCAGCTGGCCAATCAATTGTCCCGACATTCTCTCACCTCTTCAAAGTTCCGGCCTTTGCCCCTCAGGAGCACTCAGCTGCGGCCAATTTGCTTGAATTTCTTCGTCTGTTCCGTAAGCGCCACTTCCGTCGGCAGGCGTTCCATCGAGGACGCGCCGTAAAAGCCGTGGCAGTTTTCCGTGTTCTTCAAAACGTAGTCTGCATCTTCCGGCGAAGACACCGGGCCGCCGTGAACAAGCACAATGGCGTTTTTGTTCACCTTAAGCGCAGCAGCCGCCCAGGCATCGACCATCGCCGGGCAATCGCTCAGCTGCAATGAGGTTTCCGCGCCAATCGCACCGCCTGTGGTCAAACCGAGATGGCAGACGATGATGTCTGCCCCGGCCTGGGCCATGGCGGTCGCATCGTCTTCGCTGAAAACGTAAGGTGTTGTGAACATGTCCTTTTCATGTGCCTTGGCGATCATGTCGACTTCCAAAGAAAACGACATTCCGGTCTCTTCCAGATTTGCCCTGAAGGCTCCATCGATCAGGCCAACAGTTGGAAAATTCTGGACACCTGCAAAACCGGCAGCTTTGACTTCATCAAGAAACTTGTCCATCAACCGGAAAGGATCCGTCCCGTTCACGCCCGCCAGCACCGGTGTGTTCTTGACCACGGGCAGCACTTCTGATGCCATTTCCATAACAATCTGATTGGCATCTCCATACGGCATCAGCCCAGCAAGGGACCCGCGCCCGGCCATGCGATAACGGCCAGAATTGTAGATGACGATGAGATTGATGCCGCCAGCCTCTTCGCATTTGGCGGACAGGCCGGTCCCTGCCCCGCCACCAACGATGGGTTCGCCGCGGTCAACCATCCCGCGGAATTTTTCAAGGAGCGTTGATCTTTCAAAGACGGGCATGGTCAATTTCCTGTTCTTCTTGTTCGTTGCGGAGCGCCATGCAATTGGCGGAAAACGTCGACGACAGCCGATGAAAACTCCTGATCGTTGATGTTGTAAGGCAGCCTGATGAGTTGGCGCGTGCTGGTCTGGTGCACGGTCTGTTCCAGCGCCGTGAAAAGGGCATTGTCCGCTTCAGGATCATGGAATGCCTGGCCCGGCGCATCCAGCATGGAAACGCCGCCTTCAGGAATGAAGAAGCGCACCGGAGCATCCATCTGGTTCAACCGCTCACCGATCCAGCGGCCCATGCGTGTGTTTTCTTCAGGCGTTGTGCGCATCAAGGTAATCTGCGGATTGTGCTCGTAGAGTGTCCTGCCACGGTAATGCTCGGGTACCGTATCCGGCGCATTGAAGTTGATCATGTCCAACGCACCGCAGGACCCGATATACGGCATGCGCGATCTGATCATTGCGCCAAACCGATCCTCGGTTGCCGGGAAGGCCCCGCCCATCAGCATGTCGCAGATCTCAGTCGTTGTGAGGTCGAGAACTGCGCGAAACATTCCGGACTCAACAAGCTTTTCCATCGATTGCCCGCCAACCCCTGTGGCGTGGAAAACCAGGCAATCGTAATCCGCTTCAAGCTCAGCGGTAACCTGCTGCACGCACGGCGTCGTGACCCCAAACATGGTGAGACCGATCGCCGGCAAGGCAGGTGCCGGAGCAGTCTGCTGAAACTGCTTGCGGCGGATCATGCCGGTCATAGCATTGGCGCCATTGGTCAGCACTTCACGGGTGATCGAGTTCAGTCCCTGAACATCTGCCACCGAGTACATCATCATGATATCGGCGGGACCCACATATTGCCGGACATTCCCTGACGCGACCGTGGAAATCATGACTTTGGGAATGCCAACGGGCAAGGCCCGCATGGCCGGTGTCACCATAGCCGTTCCGCCGGAACCGCCCGCAGATATGATACCGCCTACCCCATGTTGCTGACGAATCCAGTTTTCGAACGCTTCCGTTATGGCGGCCACGGCCTCACCGCGATCATTGCTGAAGACCGCATTCGGTCCGCGCCGATGGTAGAGCGCGATCTGTTGTAGCGGGATTTCAGCCGAGGATGCCTTGCCTGACGTTGAAAGATCCACGAGCCGGGTCCGCACGCCTGCCTCCCTCAGGAGATCACGCATGAACCGGAGTTCGTCACCCTTGGTATCGAGTGTTCCGGCTACCAGCACCACAGGTTCTCCAGAGCTGGAAAGCGGCCGCAATTCCACGCTCGATGGCACATGCGCGATCTCGCGGGACGTGACAACGCTGGATTCCGTTCGGGCAGCAGCTTCGATCCTGGCAACCGGCACGGGTTTAGACCAGCGTGTGGGGATCTCCGGGTTTGAGACATAGATGCGGACGGAATCCTTGCGCCTGATTTCGGTTATTTCCGCCTTTTCTTCTTCTGAAGCGCTGCCCGGCGCAACCTCATCATCGCCGTGACGGCCAACGCCAAGCAGGCGCTGCTGCAACTCACGGTCTGCCGCCAGCTGGCCTGATGGCAAAATACGGTTGATCTGGCCATTGACCATAATCGCCACAGATTCCGATACATCGGTCGCAACCCCGATGTTCTGTTCGATTAGCAGAACAGAAATACCGGATTCTTCGCGCAAATGGCTGAGCATATCTTCCACTTGCGAGACTATGACCGGGGCGAGCCCTTCGGTAGGTTCGTCCATCACGAGAAGGCGGGGATTCAGGAGCAACGCGCGCGAGATCGCCAACATCTGCTGTTCGCCGCCGGAGAGCTGTGCGCCTGTATTGGATTTGCGCTCCGCCAGCCTTGGGAAGGTGTCGTAAATCCGCTCCAGGCTCCAGGCTCCGCGCTCGCGCCCAAGGGACAGACGCAAATGCTCCTCGACGGTGAGCGATGGCCATAGGCGGCGCCCTTGCGGCACATAGCCGATGCCGTGCTGCGCAATCTGAGACGGTGTCTGGCCTGTAAGTTCGTCCCCCATAAAGCGAATGGAGCCGCTTGCCGCCGGAACTAGCCCCATAATGGCCTGGCAAAGCGTTGTTTTACCCATTCCATTGCGGCCGACGACGCTGAGCACACCTTGTTCGAGTGTCAGGTCCACACCCTGTAGCGCGTGCGAGTGGCCATAAAAGACGTTGAGGCCTGAAATCTGAAGGACGGGTCCCGGGGAGGAATGTGGCTTGCCAATGGAGCCACCGCCTGAGAAGCCAAAATCAGCCATGACCGCCCCCCAAATAGAGTTCCTGCACCTCGCGGTCGGATTCGATTTCTTCCGGTTTGCCTTCCTTGAAGATACGGCCGTTGTGCATCATGGTGACACTTTCAACGACACGCAGCGCCACATCCATGTCATGCTCGATGATGATGTACCCGATGTGCTCTGGCAGCGATGTGAGTATCTCGATCAGTTCAGAGCGTTCCGTCGGGGACAGGCCTGCGGCGGGCTCATCAAACAGGATAAAACGGGGGGCACCGGAGAGCGCAAGTGCGATCTCGAGCTGCCGCTGCTGGCCATAACTCAGTTCAGATACAGGCTGATCACGTACATCTATCAAATGCACTGCATTGACGAGATCAATTGCGCTTTCCATCAGCGCATCGTTCCGGCGCGGACGGATAAGGGAGAAACGTCCGCGGGACACCCCACGGCAGGCCAGATAAACGTTATCTAGAACAGACAAAGCACCAAACAACAGAGAGATCTGGTAAGTCCGCCGCAAGCCGCGCCTGATCCGCTCATGGGGCGGGAAATCCGTTACATCTTCCCCGAAGAACCGAATGGACCCGGACGTAGGCGGAAAATCACCGGTGATGGCATTGAACAAAGTTGTCTTGCCGGCGCCGTTAGATCCGAGAACCGCCCGGCGTTCCCCCGGCTTGATGCTCATATTTATGTCCAAGAGCGCTGCCAGCGCTCCGAAATAACGGGACACGCCGCGCACTTCTAGCGCATTGGCCGTGCCGGTGGCCTGAAGACGTTCAGCAGCGGACTGCATCAGCGTGGCCCTCCACCAAGAGGGTCAAATCCGGTACCGGATTTTGCCATGTAGGCCTTCCAACGGTCCCAAAGCCCCAGCAGACCATCGGGCGAGAAAAACACAATGAGCAGGAAGCCCAACCCGATCATCAATTTGAAACGGCTGCCATCAAGCCCAACTGCTTCCAGCACATCGAGTGAAAAGGTTCGCAGGAGAACGTAGACAAGTGCTCCTATAAATGGACCGATTGGCCGGCCCAAGCCGCCAACGACTGCGATCACGAGAATATCGATCACTGGTCCAATCCCGGCCGTACCAGGGGAAATTTGGTTGCTGAACCATGACAGCAGAATTCCGGCAACCGCGGCAATAACTGCAGCGAAGGTATAAGCCGCAATACGGTGGGCTGTGACATTGAAGCCAAGCGCTTCCATCCGACGTGTGTTGTCCCGGATGCCCTGAAGAGCCAAACCAAATGGTGAGCGACTGACATAAGAAACAACGAGGAAACTGAGTGTCGCCCAGAATAGGATGACATAATAGAACGGCACGTGTGCCCGCCAGTCGACACCGAATATCTTCGGCGGGGCCAGAGAGTTAAAGCCGCTGAATCCGTTGAAGATCGTGTAGTTCTGGCGCGTGAAGTAGAAAAAGGCCGCTGCGATCGCCAGCGTGATCATGATGGTGTAGATGCCCTCGGTGCGAACGGCCAAGGCACCACTGATTGTACCGAAGATCACGGCGATGATGACGGCCATGGGCAGAGAGAACCACCAGGACCAGCCCAGGCTGATGTTGGTCACCGCGCTTTCACCGAAGATGGCGGCCATATAACCTGCACAACCTGCCACCGTCATCTGCACCAGCGAGACCATTCCGCCATAGCCCGCGAGGAACATCAGGCTGAGGGCAATCATCCCCAAAATCATGGCCCAGCCGAAGATATCGATCAGAATGAAGGAGTTGGCGAACAGTGGCAGGGTGAGCAAGAGGATAACCACAAGCCACGCGCCGGGGTGAATCTGCGCAAGCCACTGACCAAAACGGGACCGGTTTTCCGCTGCGAGGCCTTCTTCTGGCTGGATTTCATCAAGCAGGGCCATGGATCACCGCATACTCATAAGACCTTGCGGCCGGAAGGCCAGCACGAGGACCATGATGAGGAAGGTGCCGACGATGGCATAGGTTGGCATGTAAACAGATCCAAACTGCTCGGCGAGCCCAATAATCACGGCCCCCAGTGCAGCGCCAGGTATTGAGCCCATCCCACCAACAATGACCACGACGAGCGACGCCAGAAGGAAACGTGTATCCTCACCGGGTGCCATGGACTGGAACGTCCCGCCTACGACCCCTGCAATACCGGCCAGACCTGCGCCGAAAGCAAAAACTATGACAAAAATCAACTGAACATTGACGCCCGTTGCAGACAGCATGTCCCGGTCATCAACCCCGGCCCTGATCAGGGTGCCAATTCGTGTTTTGTTGAGCAGGAGCCACATCCCGATGCCAATCACTATAGATGCTGCCAGGATCACCAGACGCACCATTGGGTACTTGATGTAGATCGGATCTCCGGTGCTACGCTTGAGGATCGAAACAATGGGTGTAATGACCGGGCCGGAAAGCCAGTTAGGTGTGAGGATTTGATAAAAATCACCACCCCAGATCCAGAGCATGATGTCTGCCAGAACAATGGAAATTCCTATGGTAACAAGTGTTTGGCGAAGATCTTCACCTTCCATACGGCGGAACACAACCACCTGCAGAATAATCCCGATGATCGCCACAATAATAAAGGCCACGATGAAACTGAGGATCCAGACTCCGGTCAACTCAACGGTTTCATAACCAATGTAGCCACCGAGCAAATACAGAGAACCGTGTGCAAGATTCACATTTCGCATGAGGCCAAAAATCAGAGTGAAGCCGCTGGCAACCAGAAAGTACAGAGCACCGAGGGTTATCCCGTTGAACAGCGCGTTCACAAAGACTTTCTTTTTCCCCATGACCGCGACGAGCCCAGGCGGCCAAACCGCGAAGACGAGCAACAGGAGCAATATGGCGAGGACAAAGAAGACAAAAGTCCAGGTAGGATGACGTTCTATGAATCTGCTCAAGACCAACCTCCAGCCCACGGTTTCCATTCGGAACACCCGACGAAGATTTTAAATCTTGGCATCAACGCACGCATCATCGCAGCCGCATTCCCTCCACAACGCATCTAGAGCGCGAAGTTTACCGCCCAGCCGGAACGTCAGGCATATCACTGAGTATTATTTATTCCGCACAGAGTCGCTAGAGGCCTCAAGCGTGAACCATATATGCGGCCCGGCGGTAGTCAGTTGGCGCCATCCCCACGTTGGAGCAGAAAAAGCGTGTAAACCCGCTCTGAGATGAGAAACCGAGGTCAAAACTTATATCGGTCACCGACAAATCGCTGTCGGTCAGGTAGTTAATCGCTTTTTCCATCCGCAAGGTGTTCAAGAACAGGTTCGGGGTAACGCCAGTCTGTTTGCGGAAAAGTTTGTAGAAATGGGGCCGCGACAGGCCAGACTCGCGGGCAATATCATCCAGCTCGATTTCCGAACCGAGATTGTCGGTCATAATCTGAATTGACTTGCGCACCCTGAAATCCGTAAATGTAGGGGCGGAATAATGCAAAACTGACTGTTCCGGCTGCCATTGCCAAGACTGCTCAAAGCATTCCCGTGTCAACTCGAACAGGTATCCGTCAAACATGTCACTGGTTTCGTTGGCCAAAAGCATACTGGCGACACGCTGAACGGATAGTCTAAGCGTAGGGGTAATCTCCAGTTGCGTGCGCCCAAACCGCAAGGCTGGCGTCGCGTTGCGGCTGACTTCCAGAAACCAAGTGGGCTTGATGTAAAGCACCAAGAAAATCGAACCGTCTTCATGATCCGTGGGGCGAAAATCGTGAGATTCCCAAGGGTTAATGGCCGTTGCGCCAGCGGGAGAGATATCATAGTCGCTGTCGCAGATGTTTTGCTGTGCAGTTGCACCCTGCACCAGAAAAGCAAGATGCCCTTCCCGGTGTGCATGCGTCGCCATCGGCCGGTTCATCTTGTAAAGGCAGGCTCGACCGAAACTTCCGTGATAAATTGACAATGCAGCGCTCATCGGCTCCTCCCCAACAGCTCGCATTTTCTTGTTAGTTTGCGATGCTCCGAGGAAAAACGCAAGATTGCGCATAAATGCGCATTCGTCAGTCTGTTTGTCAGTGCGCCCGTTGTGCCGCATCTGGCAGGCGCCGGTGCCCAGGGAGGGAGGGGATTTGCCGGTCTCAGTCCAGAAAATCCCTTCGGGAGGAGTTAGTTATAACTCTTCTGGCACGCCGGGACCTCACGGCTCGGCTTACCGATTTTCTTGAACACTGCCGGATCAACGCCCATGGTCTGGTTCACATTGGGGACGATCTTGATGAGCTTGTTCACAAGATTGCCCTTGTCGTCCTTCACCACTTCAGTGACAAAGTTGGTGCCGATGGCCTGACGGTTTCCGTCGAGCTTGATCTTGCCATTTGGCGCATCAAGAACGAGGTTTTTCAGACCAGCGCGGAACCTGGCGTGCCCATCGCTGAGGTCGCCGCCGATGTCGTTCAGCACGGAGAAAGCCGCACTTGCTGCGTTATAATAACCCGTAGCGAGCAGTGACGGACCGGGGAAGCGTTTCTCTGGAGGGAATGCATCCACATACGAATTAACAAACGCCTGCCATTTTGGGTTATCCCAAGTGTCAGCCTGTGGTCCAGCGGCCGGTGTGCCCGTAAGAACTTCCTTGGCCTTACCCTTGGAGTTCAGGACCGTGCCGTCCACCATGATGGTGCTGCCGATCAGATTGGCGTCACCGCCAGCTTGAAGATACTGGTTCAGGAAGTTCACAGCGTCGCCGCCGCCAAGGCCGAGATAGATCGCATCAACGTCTTCCGGCAGAGCAGCAATGATGGACGCAAAGTCCTTCGTGCCGAGAGGCACCCAGAAGCGCTCGGTGATCTCACCACCAGCTTGACAGTATTCCAGCGCGAAACCGTACACTTGTGTGTAGATGAAGGAATAATCTTCACCAATCGTCGCGACGGATTTATAACCCTTTTTGGTGTACACGTAGTTGCCAAGACCAGCCATCCACTGCGCACCGTCCATATTGAAGCGGAAGAAGTTGTCTGCCGGCTCATCGAACGTTGTGCCCTGCGCTCCAGAAATACCGTTGATGAAGGTAACTTGCGGTTGCGTCTTTGCATAATTCTTGACGGCGATACCTTCCGAACCGGAAAGCGGACCAATTACAATATCGACCTTGTCCTGCTCCACAACCTTGCGGGCGGCGCGAACAGCTGAATCGGGGCTGGCATCCGTCGGGGCGATAATTACTTCGATGTCGCGCTCACCGGCCTTGTTGCTGAATTTCTTCAATGCAACCTGAAAGCCGCGCAGGCCGTCTTCACCGAGCACCGTATAGGTGCCTTCGAGAGTTGCCAAAAAGCCGACTTTCAGCTTTTCCGCTGCATTCGCAATATTTGCAAATGCGGTAGCCGTGACAAGTGCGGCTGCAATGAACCATTTCTTCATGTCGTTCCTCCCATGATTTTGGTCCCTGAGTGGCGAGTACGCCACCCCATCATTTTATTGGCGGACGTCTGGCTGCATTTTGAATGTTTCCATTCCGCCCTGAACCAGCACGCTACCGTAGGGCCATGATAGTGATGAGGTTCAGATTGGGGCTAGGCCTCAAATAGGCCAGATGTGACACTCAGTCTGTTTTTTGGTTGAAAATCAGCCACCAAACAAGCGCGCAAACACCTCGTCAGCCAGTGCCCGCGCCTCTTTTGAAGCCTTGCTTGAGCGGGAAGTCTCGATTGCCGTTGCCCCGGAACCCATGCTGCTGGCGAAGGCTATCCGGTTCCCCAGCTGATGAGCAGCAACAGGCGCTCCGATCTTACTGGCCGCTTCCTGGATTTCACCTGTCAGCTTCGCCTGAGCAACCACGCGGTTCAACACTATTAGTGCATCTGTCTTCTGATTACCGGCGGTTGTTATGGTTGGTTCTGTCGCCCAAAGGTCAACTGGTGACGGCAAAACGGGGACGATGACAAGATCGGCTGCGTCCATGGCAGGGCGGCAGTCCCAATCCGATTTTGGTGGCGTGTCGATGATCACGAGATCATGTGACTTTGCAAGGTTGGCCGCTTCGAGTTTGGCACCCCACGCACTTGCGGTTTTGAATTCCAATCCGCAGTGCTCCTCGCCCATGTGTTCGACGCGCCGCAAATACCATTGGCCAAGACTGCCTTGCGGGTCCGTGTCGAGGACGGCTACTGACAACGGATTCTTTCTGGTTGCCCCTGCGACTGCCAGATGAGACGCAAGTGTCGTTTTTCCTGCCCCGCCCTTTTGTTGTGCAATCGCAATAATTTTGCCGGTCATTGGTCAACCCTGCCACACAGCCTCCCTGAGGCTGAAACATATTTCAGGGGAGCGCAAACAATTTCTCAGTCGTGTGGAACGCGGCGAAGCGAGCTTGCCAATTTCGCTGAACGATGAACTTGCTATCCTGAGACTATGGGTTGCCGGAACGTTGAAATCAGTTCCCGGGCTATCTTGTCCAGCTCACGCCATTCTTTCAAATGGGAGCGATGGAAACGGTAACGGGCCTGTATCTTCTCATTCAGTGGAATTTCGCTTTCGCACAATGATGGGCCTGTGCGTTCGGTCACCGGTTCGCAGCGGATCAGCACATTTCTCCCCTCTTGAGCTCCCAGGAAAAGTTCAGTCAGCGGGTAGGGCGATGTCGACGAGAAGGTGTAGCGTTGCAACTGTTCTTCTGCGGCTTCCCGCGGGCCGGCAAACAAGCGGTAATAGATCCTTGAGAACCTTTGTTCTGGTGTCAGCTTGTCCGGGCGCGGTTCAAAGCTGATGAACAAAGAATTGGTCAGCTTGTTGAGAAAGTCTGCAAAAATCTCCTCGCGATCCCCTGACCAATAAGGCCAAGGGAGCCGGACTTCGATCCGTTCGACCCCGCCGATCACCGAACGTTCCACCTTGCGCACAAATGGTTCGGGTATCAGATATTCATCGCCTCCATATTCCACTTGGATGAGCTTGTTCATTGATCCGGCACTCTTGCGTTCACCGGTCAGAAGGTCCTGACTTGGCAGAAAATAGTAGGCCATGATGCTGCCAGCAGAGAGAATAAACCCCGTGAGCGCCAACAGCATCACAATGCCAATTGACCTTTGCCGCAAAGACACCTTCTGGGTATTGCGCAATTGGGCATAGAGAAGGCTAAAATCCTCACGCTGCTTCATACTTTGGCACTTAGCTCCTAGATTGAGAGATTTTTGCGGCACATTGCCATCATTCGGGGTATTGCATTGCAAGAACGGAAGATCAAGACGGCCTGAGCGCCTGAAACGGAAGAAAGACGGATATGGCTCAATACATACTGGACGGACATGCGCCCGAAATGGTAAGTGACGGAGATTGCTGGATTGCCCCAAGCGCGGATGTTATCGGCAAGGTTAAGATGGAAAGCGGCGCGAGCGTCTGGTTCGGCGCAGTTGTTCGCGGTGATAACGAACTGATCACTCTTGGTGAAGACTCAAATGTCCAGGACTGCAGCGTCTTGCACACTGATCCGGGTTACCCTCTGACCCTGGAAAAGAATGTGACTGTGGGTCACAGGGCAATGCTTCACGGCTGCACGGTGGGTGAAAATGCGTTGATCGGCATGGGGGCGACGGTCTTGAATGGCGCCGTCATTGGCAAGAATGCAGTGGTGGGTGCTGGCGCCCTCGTGGCAGAGGGCAAAGAGATCCCTGATAATGCCCTTGTCATGGGCGTTCCGGGCAAAATTGTACGCACTTTGAGTGATGAGGAAGCGGAAGCTATGGCCTACGCAGGCCCACATTATGTGGAAAATCAGCGGCGGTACAGGAAGGGCCTGAAGCAGGTCAAAGAGGGCACGTAAAGCCGCTACCGGGCGGGAATTGCGAAATCTATCGATAACCTGATCAGATTGGCTTGACTTGCCAATAAGAGCGGTCTAATGACCCTCACCTCTCGGGAAAACATTGCGTTTCCCGTACACTCAGCGGGGGTGTAGCTCAGTTGGTTAGAGTGCCGGCCTGTCACGCCGGAGGTCGCGGGTTCGAGTCCCGTCACTCCCGCCATTTTTCCCAAATCATTAATGGTTTTGCTGCTCGGCACCGGTAGCTTGTCCGCCTGTTAGACGGTACCCTGCCTCGAGCAGAGGAATCTCAATGGTACGCAGGTTGGCAGCCATACACGTCTGATGGGCGACGGGCTGCTGGTGGAGTTCACGAGCGCTGTTGATTCCATTGCCTGCGCCATGACCTGGCAAAACGAGGTTGCCGAGCATCAAGCTCAAACTGATCCAATGGCCACCCTGCGGTTTCGAATTGGCATCAATCTTGGTGACGTGATCACCGCACTTCACGGTGCCAACGAGATCGATCCGGACTTCAGCCTCTCCTATGCGTTGCTCGCGGTGGTGCATACTGAAAACGGCAATGTGAAAGCAGCAGAGGATGCCGTTGAGCGGTTGTTACGTGCAGATCCGCTGTTTTCGGCTCGACGTTTCATGGAAACACGTCCATTGAGCGATGCTGATCTAGCCTCCCGATTTTCCACAGCACTGCAGAGAGCCGGTTTGCCATCCTAAACTGAAGGCAAAGAAGCTAGCGCCGGAGCAAGTTCCTGCTGGCCCTGTCTCGGCCGACACAGTAAACATCAGTGGTCTTGCCATTGCAGAGAGGGAATACTTGTATGGCCGACCCAATTTTTGACATTGCTGTCCATGTGATCGGCACGCAGTTTGATAACCTTCCAGTCAGCGCAGTACACGCGGCCAAGACTTTTGTTCTGGACAGCTTCGGCGTCGGATTGGCAGGCTCAAGTGGTCCGTTGGCGGCCGAATTGGTTCAAACGCAAGTGTTATCAGGTAGCGCAGATGATGCCCGCGTCTGGGGCTTTGGAACCGCCCTGCCCGCCTCGGCGGCGGCCATGTGCAATGCCTACCAGATCCACAATTCGGAATTTGATTGCATCCACGAAGAGGCGGTCGTTCACGTGATGGCCATCGTCCTACCGGTGATCATAGCCGGTGCCGAACGGATGGGAAATGTTTCAGGCAAGAGGATTATCGAGGCTGCTGTGTTGGGGGCCGACGTGGCCGCTGGTCTCGGCGTTGCATCAAAATCCGGACTGCGCTTTTTCCGTCCGGCCATCACCGGCGCGTTCGGCGGCGCTGCTGCGCTTGGCAAACTTATGGGTTTCAACCGGGGCAAACTCGTCAATGCCCTTTCCCTGACGTACGGCCAGCTCTGCGGCACCATGCAGGCCCACACCGAGGGTTCGATGCTGCTGGCTACCCAGATCGGGTTCAATGCGCGGAACGCTGTAGTTGCCTGTGATCTAGCGGCAGCAGGGTTTGAGGGCCCGAAGAACATCCTGGACGGCGAATTTGGGCTGTACACGCTTTTTGAGGATGGCGGAGACACCGACCGTCTGGTGCGGGAACTCGGCCAAATCTGGCGCATCGAAGAAGTGGCGCACAAACCGTTTCCATCCGGGCGCGCTACACATGGTGTCATTGATGGTTGCCTTGAACTCCAACGGGCACATGGCATTGAGGCTGGTGACATCGAACAGATTACGGCGCGGGTCCCCGCTCTCGTTCACCAGCTTGTTGGCCGCCCGGTCGAACAGTCCATGAGCATCAACTATGCCCGCCTTTGCGCCCAGTATGTTTCGGCCTGTGCGCTAATCCGGCAGGGTCTGTCGATCTCAGATTTCAATGACGAAGCCTATCGCGATCAGTCGCGCCAGGATCTGGCCCGGCGGATTGAACTCGTTCCTTTTGAGGCCGAAAATCCAAGTGCCCTGCTCCCCATTCATCTGGATCTCCAGTTGAAAGACGGAACCCGGTACGAGCATGAGATAAACGCTGTTTATGGTGCCCCGGCAAAACCCATGAGCCGGGACGGGCATCTGGCCAAGTTCAGATCAAATTGCAAGCTCTGCGCCAAACCGCTTCCGGATTCCAAACCAGAACGGCTCGTTGAACTGATCGATAGTCTGGAAAATCAGGACAACCTTACAGAAGTGTTGGATTGTCTCGTTGCTTGATACAACATACATCAGCTGCCTTTAACGTAATTCCTTCAGCACAGGATAAGCGCCATGTGGCCGAACCCGCGTATTCCCTACCAGATGCCCTCCGACCGGCCGCGGCTTGAACCTCCAGGCGGCAAGCCCATCATGGTGAACTTCGCGATGAACATCGAATATTGGCCCTTCGACCGCCCAATGCCGCGAGGCATCCTGCCAGCTCCACATGGTGCGAAAGCTGAACCACCGGATGTGCCGAATTATACCTGGGTTGAATATGGCCTTCGCGCCGGGATGCCGCGCTTTATGAAAATGCTGGGGGATCGGGATCTCAGGGCGTCAGCTCTAATGAACGCTCAGGTCGCCGATATATATCCCTCTCTAATGGCTGTGATACATGAAGCAGACTGGGAGCTGGTGGGGCATGGATGGTTCCAGCAATCTTTAAAGCAGGCTGACGACGAAGAAGCGGTAATCATCAAGACTCAAGATCGGCTTGCCGCAGTATCCGGCGCACGGCCGCGGGCATGGCTTGGCCCGGGCCTTTGCGAAAGTCATGACACTCCTGATCTGTTAAAGAAACACGGTATCGATTTCCTCCATGACTGGGTGCTTGATGACTTGCCAGTTTGGATGCGGACAATTCATGGTCCAATGGTCGCCCTGCCCTACACGCTTCAGCTCAACGATGTGCCAATCTACGGTATCCAGAACAGTTCCTGTGATGAGTTGCTTAAGCGTCTGGGGGCCACATTGGCTATTTATGAGCGTGAAACCGAGAAACAGCCGCGCATCCTTACAATCGCGCTGCATCCGCATATTATTGGTGTACCGCACATAGCCTACTACTTTGAAAAGGCACTCGACATACTGACAAGCCGCTCAGATACGGCTTTTATGACTTCCAGCAAAATCGGGGACTGGTTTGTGGAAGCGGACGGGACGGATGGTGCCGAACTCCTGGAGTTCAATGACGGTCCGCCCTCTTGACCGAGCCCAAGAACAATCAGAGCGGCGGCCTCGTTGGGCCGCGCACCGATCCATTTCGGTGGATCATCCTTTCAGGCTGCTGGTCACTCTACTTCGTGTTCGGGCTGAGCATTGCGGGGCTTGCCCCCCTCGTTTCCACTATTCAGTCCGATCTGCAGTTGTCGGCGTCTGCCATGGGCACAATTTTGGGAGCCTGGCAGTTCATCTATATTTTTGTGGCCATACCGGTTGGCCTCGCCTTGCAACGGTTTGGCCCCGCCCGTCTGCTTCTGCTTGCCGGAATTCTGATTGCTGCCTCCGGGTTTCTCCGGTCAACGGCACAAGACTATCAAGTCCTGCTTTTCGCCGTCGCGCTGTTCGGATTTGGGGGGCCGATCATTTCTGCCGGCGTACCTCAAACCATCAGCCTCTGGTTTAAAGGCAAGGAGCGCGGATTTGCCATGGGCATTTACATAACAGGCCCCGCACTCGCCGGCGTCATTGCCTATGCATCAACTCAATCCGTCCTGATGCCATGGCTGGATCACAATTGGCGACTGGTTCTGCAGATCTGGGCCTGGGCGGCCGTTGTGGTAACGCTCGTGTGGCTTGGCATCACCGTGGCCGCGTCGAACGTTCGCGCGCAGGTCGGGCGACCTGCAAAGATATCAGCACCCAATTGGCAAGAACCCGGTTTGGTCCTCGGATTACTAAGGCAGCGCAATGTGCTCATGCTTTTGATGATCGGTGTCGGTGTTCTAACCGTCGATCACGGTTTGCGGAACTGGATCCCTGAAATCCTGCGTACGTCAGGATGGAGCGTTGAAGCGGCAGGAAACCTTGCCGTGATCCCGGTGGTTTTCGGGATTGCGAGCGCGCTCACCTTCCCACGCTTGGCGATCAGGGCCAGACGGCTTTTGATCATGAAGACCCTGTTCGCATTGGCGGGAACCGGGTGTCTTTTGATATCTACCGCTCAAACACAGGCCGTTCTGACCGGCCTTGTCTTAACTGGCCTTGCATCTGGCGCACTCATGACGATCACCATCCTCAGCCTCATTGAGCAGAATTCCGTCGGCCAGGAAAATGCCGGCCTTGCGGGGGGCATGTTTTTTTCGGTTGCAGAGATTGGCGGCGTCGGCGGCCCGGTGATGATTGGCCTGGTACGAGATTACACCGGTGGCTTCCAGCTTGCGCTTTGGCTCCTGGCCGGTCTGGCTGTCCTCATGATTATTCTCACCAGCACAATTATGTCTGATTCCGCGACCGGCGGAAACAGTTGACCATTTTCACCTCTCGCTTCAAGTTTGTCGTTTAAATTTGGGCAGGCAAGAGAGGAAACTCCGATGAGCACTGTGAGACTGCTTAACGATGCAGAAGTTGAGACAGACCCCCGCGTTAGAGCGGTATTCGAGGATATCAGGGCGGTTCGAAAGACTGATTTCATCAATAATTTCTGGCGCGGTCTGGCCAATCAACCTGATGTGCTTGAGGCGACTTGGTCAAGGCTAAAGGAAGTGATGCGGGCTGATGGGGCTCTGGACCCACTCACGAAGGAACTCATCTATATCGCGGTTTCGATCGCCAACGGCTGCACCTACTGCATTCATTCGCATACGGCTTCAGCTCGCACCAAAGGTATGACTGATGCCCAATATGAGGAGTTAATAGCCGTCGTTGGAATGGCGAATCAGACCAATGGGCTGGTCACCGGCTTGCAGATTCCGGTCGACGATGTTTTCGATGCTTCAAAAGCTTGATATTAGTTAAACTTATGGTTTGCTGATATTTTTCTCATTTGCGGGGTTCTGAAAAACGAGACAGAGTTAAGGCCTGTTACCCGAGAGAGAAAGAATCACATGAGCGAACAGAAATTTGTTGCGACCAACGCCGCTTCTTCTGGGGTGGTTCTGGAGCGCAAGACGCTAAAGGCACTGGGTAAACGGCGCGATCTTCCAGGTTTGATCTGGCTTGCGCAGTGGGCAAGTTCGCTTGCCGTGACCGGATATCTGGTCAATCTGGCGCTTGGCACCTGGTGGATCGTACCGGCAATGATCGCCTACAGCACAGTGCTGGTGGTACCCGCTTATTCGGTCAGCCACGAAACCGCACACGGTACTGCTTTTCGCACGCGCTGGCTCAACGAGTTGATATTGTGGATCAGCTCGGTCATCTATTTTGAAGAGCCCTATCACCGCCGTTACGCCCATACGAGCCACCACACCTGGACGCACCATGTGGGCAAGGACGGTCAGATGCCGTTCGATATTCCCATGGATTTCGGCGGCTGGGTCAAGGAGATGAGCGGAGTCACCTATTACTGGTATGAAGTGAAACTCTTTTTCAAACATGCTTTCGGACAGTTCAGTCCGATGGTTCGCCAGTACACGCCCGAAGGCGAGCTTTCTAAATTGAAATGGGGCGCACTCGGCTGCCTCCTGATTTACCTAGTGCTGGCCGGTTTCATTGCAGCTGGGCACATGTGGCCCTTGATCTACATTGTCATACCGCGTCTTGTAGGCGGGCCAATCATGCTCTCCTTTACCATTCTGCAACATACTGAGCTGAGCGAGAACTCACCCTCCATTCTAGAATCCACCCGCTCATTTCAGGGCAACTGGCTGACTGATTTTCTCTACATGAACATGAACAATCACGTAGAGCATCACCTATATCCCCAGACCCCGTTCTATTCGCTCCCAGGTCTGAGAGAGGCCGTGAGGGACCAGTTGCCGGAACCTGACCCTGGATTCTGGCGCACCAACTACGAAGTGGTGCTTGTGGCGATCAAACGGTCCCTGGGCAAAAACACCAAGGCGCCTACTCTGCGCCAGGCCCCGCATCTGGTGGGCGAAGGCAAATTCACCAAACTTGCCGAGGCGAACATGCGATGAGTGCTGGAAATTGGGTGCGCGCCTGCGCGACAGGCGACATTGACGAAGAAGACTTGATCAGTTGGGAACATGGCGGCCGGTCCTTTGCGATTTACAACACGGGGAAAGGCTACTTCGCGACGGATGGAATGTGCACTCACGAAGATCAGGGTCTGGCGGAAGGGTTTGTGATTGGCACAGTCATCGAATGCCCCCTTCACCAGGGCAAGTTCGATATTCCCAGCGGAAAAGCCCTGAGCGCACCAGTCTGTGTTGACCTCAAAACCTACCCGGTCAAGATCGACGGCGACGACATATTTGTGGACGTAAGCTGACGAGCACCGATTTTCGCGTGCACTTATTGCGGCTTGCGTCTAGCGTCGCTCAATGAATTTGAGCATGGAGACTTTGGCAAAACTGGCCGCTGCTTATGCAGGCATTGTTTTTGGCGTTTACTGGTTTCCGGTGCGATTACTCGGCGAGGCAGGGTTTCAGGGCAGCTGGGCTGCAGCGCTGCTGAACAGCATTTGTCTGTTTGCCATCGTGCCGCTTCTCGCCTGGCGGTGGCGTGCGTTCGTCTTTGGCAGCCCCCGGTTCCATATGGCGGGCCTGCTCACGGGCATGGCCCTGGCGCTCTATGGAAGCTCCTTTCTCTATACCGGTGTGGTGCGTGCGATTCTCCTGTTTTATTTGATGCCAATCTGGGGCTTCATTCTTGGGCGGATCATTCTGAAGGACCCAATCACGCCAATACGCTGGATATCCATCCTGCTGGGTTTCGCCGGCATGCTGGTGATCTTCGGACTGAATGATGGCATTCCGTGGCCTCAGAATGTAGGAGACTGGATGGCCGTCTGCTCAGGTATCGTCTGGTCGCTCGGCGCCATCATGATGCTCACAGACCTTGATTGCGATTCGGTTGATTACGGCGCGCTGTTCTTCGTCTGGGGCACTCTGGGAGCCGTTGCGCTCTCTTTAGTGGCGACCGCGAACGGGACTATATCTGCGCCAGACTTTGCAGCCTTACCCGCCTTGCTGTGGTGGCTGATACCCACTGGCCTGCTCCTCTTCCTGCCGGCAGGATTCGCCACGATATATGGTCCCACCGTGCTCAACCCCGGTGTCGTTGGACTGATTTTCATGTCTGAGGTGAGCGTCGCCACCCTCTCGGCTGCCTTATTTGCTGGTGAACCGTTCGGCTTGCGAGAAACAGCCGGAGTATTGCTCTTAACCCTGGCCGCAGTACTTGAGCCATTCCTGAGCTTTCGAAGAAGCAAGCCCGCTTAGAAACCGGGCAGCACTAGAATTTTCGTATTCTGGGGCAGTTTTGCCTCGGACAATGTGATCTGCGGTGAGTGATGGATGTCGACTTCAAAACTTCCCTGCAAAGCTTCAACGAACAGTTTGAGCCCGATTGAACTGAAATAATGCATGGGGATCACCAACTTGGCACGCAGCTCCTTGATCACGCCGATCATGGAAGAATGATTCAAGGTAAAGGTCCCGTCCACAGGCACCAGCAGAACATCCACATATCCTATCCACCCCAGATGCTGTGCGGTCAGATGGTGATGCAGGTGCCCCAAATGAGCAATGCAAAGGCCTGCGACTTCGAAAATGAAAATCGAATTGCCATGCACTTCTTTCGCGCCAGTCCAGTGCCGGATATCTGTCGGCACGTTGCGTATGTGCACGTCCTTGATGGTGAAATTGTGTTGGGCCGGCGGATCTTCAGGACTCCCGGTTGCCTTCTCATTCCAGCCGCGCAGCACATGCTTGATCCTTGGGTCCACGAAGTCCGTGTAGTGGCTTTCATGGGCATGGTTCATGGTGACCACGTCTGGGACGACAGCAGGTCCGGCGTTGCCGGCAAAATCAGTCGCAATTTTGATCCCTTCAGGGCTCTCAATCAAAAACGTTGAATGCCCAACGTAGGTGAGGCTGACCTCATTTTGTTTCAGAGCGGCAAGGTGAACGGGCGGCCCGGCATCAGCGATCACAAGGCACCGGTTCGCCGCAGCGAAGACCGGGGCGGCTGCAAGCACAAACGCCAAAGTGAGAAACACAGTGAACAGGCAGGCAGTTCTTAGCATCGTCTGACCCGATCTTTGTTTGCCACCTCAGTATACGCGGATCATCTTAGCGAGCAAGCGGGTGGTATCAGATCCGGTCCAACAGCGCCTTTAGAGCGTCATTCACCACGCCTGGTTCTTCCAGCATGGTGAAGTGCCCCGTTTTCGACACCGTTTGAATGCTCGCGTGACTGACTGTACGCCAACCATCCAGCCAGGGGGAGTTTGGCGCTTCATCCACAAGGCAGCGCTCTCTCGCACCGCCTGGCAAGATCGAGGTGCTCTGGAGGATAGTTACGGGACATTTCACATCAGACAGCGCGCGCGGAAACCGCTTCTGATCCCATCGTGTCATTGTGTCGTAGGGTTGAAGCCATTCTCTGCCCCAAGCTCCCTGGCCCGCCGGAGAATCTCATCGCGATCATCTGAAGCGAGCCGATCCAAAAACATCCCCGACATGTTCGCATCAGACCAAGCTTCAAAGCTGCTTGCTTCAAAGGCTGCGAAAATGCTAGCCTGAACGGCTGCCGGCGATGCTTCTACCTTGCTCCCGTCCACGAGAACCAGACCGCTGACACGGTCCGGTGCAAGGAGCGCTGCCTCAAGCGCAATACGGGTTCCCATACTATGGCCGCAGAGCACAGCCTGCTCAATCTTCAACTCGTCAAGCAGCGCAAACGCATCTTTTGCAAAGTTCTCGATGATAAGCGCACCATCGAAATCAACACTTCGGCCATGGCCTCTTTGATCAAGTGCGATGCAAGTGTACCTGGCCGACAAGCTGTCCATCTGAAAGCGCCAGTCGTGCGCGGTGCAGGAATATCCATGAATGAACAGGATCGACAGCCCTCCATTGCCCGCAATGTCGTAAACCAGCTCTTCGTCCTGACGTTGAAACCCGGGCATCGCTCAATCCCGTCGCACGTGGATGCGGGCGCCGCCAATGGCTCCGGATCCGTAAAGGCCGGCAGCGGTGGCATAGAAATCTTCGAGTCCGTTTGTCAGTTCCTCCCCGTTGATCCGCACATTGGTTTCTCGCCGGGCGCGAAAAGCAGCCAGCCTCTCTGCCGTAAACTCGGTCCAGGACCTAGACATGTCCTCAAATCCAACAATTGAGAAACCGGCGGTCTGCAGATCTGCCTTGTACGTTTCCGGATCGGGCACATACGGACATTGAACCTTGTTCTTGAGCGCGTCTTCTTCTTCAGGCGTGAGGTCGCGCAGTCTGGTGAAGTCTTCGATGACCATGGCGCCACCTAGCTTCAGTGCGCTGTGACAGAGCGAGAACAATCTTGCACGGTCTGGAATGTGTAAGAACACCAGAAAGGACATAATTGCATCGAATGAGCGCCCAGCCAATGGGTCATCCAGAAAATTGGCGCACTTATGAATTACGCGACCGGCAAGACCGCACTTGGCCGTCAAGTTCTCGGCCAGGTCATTCAGATCCGGCTGTAATTCCAAGGCCGTAATCGAACAACCGACGCTCTGGGCCATATGCCGCGCAGGCCCGCCAATGCCAGAACCGATCTCTAAAATTTCGGAATTTTCTCCCGCATCTATCAACTTGGCGGCTTCGTCAACAGCCGCGATACCGTGGTAGTGGTACTGATCAAACGGGGTCAGGTCTTCCACGCTGAGTGGGGAGTCTTCATCAATCCCCAACTCATTGAGTTCATTCAGAATGCGCTCCACCTGATCGTAGAGCTTCATATCCTTCATCGTTTCCGACATCCGACTAACGCGGCCCTTTTTTCACTGTACGCCCTCGTCCCGGGCCTGCATTTCAGCATATTCCCGGCTCTGCATTTTCTGAAATTCAAACTTTTCCTGAATTCTGGGACGGGCACGCGTCAGATCCTGGCACCGTTTGACCGCGGGGAATTGATCAAGCCCACCCATTTCTTCCAAATACATCGTCCAGAAGGACAGGGTTATATCGACCAGACTGAACCGTTCGCCCATTGTGTATGGCCCAGCCTCGGTCAAACGTTTTTCAATCGACTGCAATCGGTCTCGTGCAGCATCCATCGCCTTGGCCTTTATGACAGCGACATCGTCGGGATTGGCCACGTACCGGTGCGGATAAAAGTAGCGTTTCATGGCGGGTTCGAGCTCACCTGTCACATAGAACAATGCGCTCAGAAATTCTCCACGCATGGGGTGGCCAATTGTCGGCGCGAGATCGGCCTCCGGATGACATTCAGCGAGATAGAGATTGATAGCCGGGGTCTCATAGAGGTTGTGACCGTCTGGTGTGATCAATACCGGCACAAAGCCAGAGGGATTGATCGAAAGGAACTCTTCTGTTTTGTGGCCGTCGTTCAAAATGTCGACTTCGCGCAATTCGTAAGAAAGCTGAGCTTCCAGTAGCACAGCTTCAGTGATCAGCACACGTGTGAACCTGCCTCCATACAGAATATACATCACGATCATTCCACTTGCTGCGCACCTGCCAAGCGTTCAGGGTAACCGACAAAAATGTATCTGAAAATGAAGAAATGCGCCCAATGGTCCATGGCTCCGAAATCGCCTTCACCGACACCATCAAGACTGTTCAGGAGAAGTACGGCGTCCGCGAATACAATGAAGGCGTGTTGGCGTGGCGCCCATGGGGAAAAGGCATCACCGACGAACTTGGTAAATTTATGGCTCAACGGGATTCGTTTTATCTGGCAACGGCCAGCTCGGATGGCCGTCCCTATATATCCAGCATCGGGGTGGTCCGCGTGGTTTCCTGAAGGTGCTGGATAAGCATACTCTGGCGTTTGCCGCTTAATCCCGGCAACAAGCAGTTCATCTCAGGATGTCCAGCCCCGATTTCATGTGCCCGTTCCTGATAAGGTCTGGGGGCTTGGTGGAGGTTGGTTTAGTGCCTGATGCGGGCGGATATGATTGTACTGCCTGAGCCCCTGGTTAATGACGATCTGGTACTGCGGCTGACTGGCTCAGGCTTTCCGAGGGGAGTTCCCAATCGATGTTCGGCCTGCTTCAGCATGGAAAACAAGGGAGGTTTTCCATGGCAGCAGCTGGTCAACCGAGAGCGGACTTTCTGGGCGATGACCTGCCTCGCACAGCGCGCAAGAGCGAAGAGGCGGATCAGACGCGGCAGCCTCTTGCCTTGCCGGTGAGCCTCGACGGTGGGTCTCGCCGCGAGGCCGCGCGCACCGGCGGCGGGGGCCTGCAGGTGATCCGGGACCGGGTGTTGCGCTTCAAGGCCGGCGGCGCGGAGGCCCTGGTGACCCGCAAGGCACCCGGAAAGACACCGATCCTGACAGACGAACACCGCACGGCGCTGGCAGCGACTGTTGAGGCGGGGCCAAAGCCCGATATGGACGGCATCGGGCGCTGGCGGCGGGTCGATCTGGTGCAGGGGGCGCAGGAGGAACCGGGCGTCCCGGTCAGTCGTCAGACGCCGGGACGGAACCTTCGCGCCATCGGGGTCGCCATGGGGGGTCGCCAAGCGCTCCGCCCGCCCGCAGCACGACGAGGCCAGCGAGGCGTTCAACAAAACGTCTGCGACGTCGTCGACCACATCCGCAGCCAATGTGGCGGCACGCCGATAGAGCTCCGGGTTCAGGACAAAGCCCGGATGGGTCAGAAGAACAAACGCACGCGACGCCGGGCGCGGCGGGGGATGCGGCCCCGCGCGCCGCACGATCAGCGGACCGAAGGGACCTGTCTCTTCGGCGCCCTCTGCCCTGCCAGGGCCAAGGGCGACGGGCGGGTCATGCCCTGGTGCGACACTCACCCCATGGCTGAGCCTCTCAAGCTCATCGGTCAACAGCTCGATGCCGGGGCACACGCCCTCCCGATCCCTGATCGGGCGGGAGGGCAGACCTCAGCCAAATGGGCTGTCCCCGACAACATCACCCTCGTCCCACGGCCGCCAGGGGCACCAGAGGCGAACCCGGTCGAGAACGTCTGGCCGTTCATCCGGGACACCTGGCTTTCGACCCTCGTTTTCAAGAACGACGACATCACAGATCACTGCTGCCAAGCCTGGAACACCCTCAGGCATCAACCAGGGCGCGTCCTCTCAATCGGAGGGCGCGAAGGGGACCATCGGGTGGGAGCAGTGAGCGCTGGTATCAGGCCCTACTGGCAGGGGCCCTTCACCAAACCGGACTTCAACGCGGACAGAACAAATTCCATAATGTTGGGGCGTACCTAAAGGCCAAACCGGTTGGCCTTCAACAGACGCGATTCTCAATCATCCTCTCAACCCTCAGGGCGATTGGGGTTGCAGGTTGGCCTCATTTGCAGGTTGCGCACATCTTCTTAAAGTGATCTTTCCCGACCTCTTGGATGAAGTTGATGCCTGCTTCCGCCGCGCGGATAGCTTCCTCCAGTGTGAGGTCTGGCAGAGTACCAAGACCGTCGATAGTGCCGTGTGACTCAATTTGAACAAGCCGCTCGAGTGCGCGAACATCGAGCTTGTCTTTCACCGTATCGTGGTGTTCCCCAAGTGCGCCCGCAAAATTTGGCTGCCCTGGGGAACAGAAAGTCGCGAACATCTCCAGCAGCTTGCGGGTCGCGATCGGAAGCAAAAACAAATGGTCAGTCGTCTTGTTTTGGGCGGCCTGTTGAACCAGGCTGAAAAAATAGTGATACTCGCTGTCATAGGTCACCAGCAGCGTGTGCATGGCGGTTAGCGAGGTCACGCGTTCGTCTCCATTTCCAGAGTTCCGACAATCGAGCGATAGAAGCGCGGTCACCGTCTTCGTGGCATCCCGCTCCCGTTTCTGGAGGTTTTGAAACTCGCGCTTCACCATGTTCATGAAGCTTGTGTTGTGTGTGAGTATGATGACCTGAGCGCACTTCTTGGTCATGCGTGTCATCAAGCTATAAGCGTGGGTTCGAGCGGCCGTATCGAGGCTCGAAATCGGGTCGTCGATGACCAGTACTAGGTCTTCAACCTTGCGGTCCTCCGCCGCCAGTTGCGTCAAGAAATAACAGAAGGAAACCGCCGTGCGCTCCCCTTCACTCAGCTCTGTCGCAGGTTTCCGGCTCGGGCGAAGGATTTTGTATCCTCCATCTTCGGCAACGAGGCGAAGCTCTTTGTGTCCGAGATAGACCCAAATGAGCTCGTTCATTTTGTCTGCGCCTACACCGTGGTCTTGTAGGTCGTTGCCAAGTTCCAGCTGACGGTCCGCAAGACCATTCTCGTTTGTTCGTGCTGCTGTCAGCTCCGTCCCTGCGTCTTGCACGTCCTTCCGAAGGCGATCCCACTCGGCTTGGTTGGTCGCCAAGACGTGTGCCTCGATTTTTGTGAAGGTGTCCTCTTGCATTGTGGCGAAGCTCGCAAAAGCACCGTTGTGCTTCTTCACAGTCCCAGCCAAGGCGGCCTCGATAGCGGCATACTCCGCAAGCCATTTTCCGAGGTCAAAGTCTGCCAGTTCTCCATTGATAACAACTTCTTTGGTGGGGTTCGCCACCCTTACTTCAAGGCCTTTGATTAGCTCACCGACACACACATCAAGCTGATTGATGGCGGCCTCCATAGACGCTCGGTTCTTGGTGAAAGTTTCCCTCTCTTCTGCTGTAATTTCAGCTTCCTTCGGGATAGAGCGATAAAGCTCCCTTAGGGCTTGCTGGTGTTCCTGACCGCGCTTAAATGCATCCTTCAGGGCCCTCAATGCTTCGGCCCACGACTTGTCGAACAAAACTCGGAGCTGTGCTCGGCGGCCTTCTGAGAACGGATTGCCGCAAAGCAGGCAATCCGTCACGTTGTGCTCGTCATGATAATGGAGCCCCTCCTCGACCCACCGAAGAGCAGCCGAATGTGCTTCGAACTCCTTCATAGCGATGCCGGAAACACTCTGGATTAGAAGGGATTGACCGGTCTTAAACCAGTCGACCAAACCGTCCGGAAGGCTCGGGGAGAACGCAAGGGTTGGTAGTGGTTCCCGCTGAGCAAGCACTCCTTGGTATTTCTTGAGGTCATCCTCGGACAGATTTTTCTCCGTTCCGAAGGATGCGTTCGAGTAGTGCCCTTGAATTTTCCGCGCATCATAGGACTGCGTGTAAGTGCTCGATGAGGCGACTTCACGGATATTGCGAGCCACTCTTGTCTTGAAGTCCGACAGGTCTTTGTCGGCCTTGCGCTTCGCTTTCTCTTTCGTCTCGGTCTTTTGCTTCGCAGCCGAAAGTTTCGGGGCTATCTCGTCAAACTCTTTTCGGGCACCGATCTTCTTTTCGCTCAGATAGGCAATCCCCTTCGTGCTGCTGGCATCCCACTCGAAGTTTCTCGACACGAAGTCAGTATTGAAGACCAGCAGATTATTCCCAAAAGGGTTAATAATGGAGCCTTGCGTGATGGTCGTATCATCTGACGCTTTTATTTTGAAAATGGTTTCCGCGGGCAACCGCTCTTCCAGGCTCTCCCTTTCTATCGAAGAAAATACCCTCGATAAGGTTGTTTTGCCTGACCCATTGAACCCATAGATCAAAGTGCGAGGTGCTAACTGAAGGCCGTGGGCATCAGAAAAGTCTTTCCACACGCCGGCTTGCTTTAACTCAGAAACGCGGCGGATGATAATCTTCGGTTCTTCCACTCAATGAATTCCAGATTGAAAAGTGGGTGGCTCAATCAATCGAGAATACAGCCAAGTCTACGGATCCGCAACAAAAAGGTTTTCTCGATCGGTTTCGAGCATCGGATATCTCAATGGCAGTTTTCACCCAACGCTGCGGCTGCAATGCCGCGCCGCCATCATGCGGCGCTGATCCTCCACTGCGCTTTCTACCTCGTTCAATCTCCCGCTCTTTATTTCATGGCAGCACGGTGATTGACGAATTCCTGTAGCCCACCACCATCTCACGCAACGCAGCGGGCTCAATCACCTCAACTGCGTCACCCCACTTTGCCAAATGCCAGGTCATCTCGACGAGACTACTTGCCTCGAAGGTGACAAGCAGCCCGCCATCCTCCTGTTCGCCCATTTCCTGTTTGGGGTCCCAGGAGCAGCTTGCCCATGATTGCGAGATCAGCCGATCAACGCTCAATGACCATCTGACGCTCTTGGAGACCGCCGGGCTTATCCGGCGCGTGCAGCGCCTGAACCCAGGCACCAAGCGGCAGATGCCGACCCGCTACATCTTGGCCTTTGAGCCGGGCTTCTCCCAAGATCGCGCGGCCCCGTGTCCGGAAACCGGACATGGTATTGATGGTGCCAGCGCGGAGGAAGCAGCAGGTCCGGAAATCGTATCGAATTTCGAGGATAAACCCGTGGATAACCCTGTCCCGTGTCCGAAATTCGGACAGTAACCCTGTAAGGGAACCAGTAAGTAAACCAGTAAAGGAGCAGGAGGACGTGCAGGCGCGCGACGGCCTCGATGAAGAGTTTTTCGGATTGCTGCTCGCAGCGCTGGGCTTTGACCCCAACGTTCACGCTTCTTGGCCAGCTCTCTTGACGTTATGCGTCCGTGAGCTTTGGCGGCCCTCATTTGTACGCCGACCATAGCTTAGAAGCCTTAATTCTGCCCGGAACTCCACCTCACCGCGCGGATAAAGTCGGAAGGATGCCCACCATATGTAGTGAACACTGGAACCAGTTGCGCTATCAATGCTATCCAATGCAGAATGTTCTTTTAATGTTCGACAAGGAATCGCCCGTGACCGTATCGCTTGCCTTGCAACCTGCGTTTCCTGACCTTTGTCCTTTGACAGAGGCCGTGGAGAAGTTGGCGACTGAAGGCAATATCGAAGAGCGAGGCGCAATCTTCACCAAGAGCGAAGTAGTTGAGTTCATCCTCGATCTAACGGGTTACACCGTGTCCGTGCCCCTCACAGAGTATCGCCTGCTCGAACCCTCCTTCGGTGATGGTGACTTCCTTCTGCCCGCTATTGACCGCCTTTTGGCTGCTGCTATTCGCGAACGAAAACTCACGTTTCAGCACCTTTCTCACGCGATCCGTGCGGTTGAGCTACACCGCACAACCTTTGAGAAAACACGCAAGCTAGTAGCTGAGCGACTTCGCAAAGGTGGGCTTTCGAGTCAAGACGCGGCACGCCTATGTAACGCTTGGCTTCATCAGGGCGATTTCTTACTGACAGAATTCGACCCCTCCTTCACCCATGTAGTTGGCAATCCGCCGTATGTGCGGCAGGAATCAATTCCAGACATCCTGATGGCGGAATATCGCATGCGGTACAAAACCATCTATGATCGCGCAGATATTTATGTGCCTTTTATTGAGCGCTCGCTCACACTACTCTCGCAAAGCGGCAAGCTCGGCTTCATCTGCGCGGATCGCTGGATGAAAAACAAGTATGGGAAAAAGCTGCGCGAACTTGTCAGCAAGAGTTACGTGCTTACCACGTACGTAGATATGTACGGCGTCGATGCGTTTCATGCCGAAGTGAGCGCTTATCCTGCAATTACAGTGATCCAGAAGGCCAAGGGCGACAAGACACGAATTTTCGCCCGTCCCCCCGTCGATGCCAAATTTCTAAAGTCCTTGGCCGCCGATCTGACTTCCGTCAATATTTCGAAAAAAAGCATAGTTCGTGAGGTCGAGAACGTTACTGCAGGCGGTGAGCCTTGGGTGCTCGACTCTTTTGACGAACTGAGTTTGGTACGGCACCTTGAAGCCGATTTTCCGGTCATTGAAGATGTTGGCTGCAAGGTCGGCATTGGGGTTGCAACAGGTGCAGATAAAGCTTTCATAGGTGACTTCGAGACTATGGATGTTGAGCCTTCGCGCAAGCTGCCGCTCGTGATGACGCGCGATATCCTCGAAGGTCAAGTCGATTGGCGCGGCCAAGGCATCATCAATCCGTTCAATGACGATGGGAAGCTCGTGGATCTCGCGGATTTCCCCAAACTCCGCGCCTATCTGGAGGAACGCAAGGAACAGATCGCAGGCCGTCACGTCGCGAAGAAAAATCCAAGCGCCTGGTATCGCACCATTGACCGTATTTATCCCGAAGTGACCTATTGTGAGAAGTTACTAATCCCCGATATCAAGGGTGATGCGTCCATCGTATACGAACAGGGCAAGCTGTACCCTCACCACAACCTGTATTTCATCACATCGGACGAATGGGAAGTTCACGCTCTCAAGGCTGTCATGCGTTCAGGGATCGCACGCCTATTTGTGGCGCTATACTGCACCCGCATGCGAGGCGGATATCTTCGCTTTCAGGCGCAATACCTGCGCAAGATCAGGCTTCCAAAATGGTCAAACGTAAACGCAGATTTACGCGACAGGCTAGCGCAGTATGCCGAAACAGATGATAGACATTCTCTAAATGAAATTGTGTCCGAGCTCTACGGGCTCAGCCCTGCCGAGTTGAAACTGATTGAAAGGGATGGGGAAGCATGAGTCTCGATCTTGCCAACTATGAAAACCTGGCGCGCGAAGCGGTAAAAATATTTTGGGGCAACCGTGAGGCGGCGCTCGCACGGCAAATCGAGTCAGGCACCCAAGACTCAGGCGCGAGGGGAGCTGTTACCGCAGGCAAAAACATGGACGGTTTTCTCGCCATCGCCCAAACCCTTATTGAAGCAAATGGGCTCGCGGATGCAAATATTTGTGTCCAGCAGCGTGTACTGACACTGCCAGGCTTCTTCAGACCGACGAAGCTGTGGGACATGCTCGTGATGAGGCGCGGCCAGCTTATTGCCGCCCTTGAATTCAAATCCCAGGTCGGCCCGTCTTTTGGTAACAATTTCAACAACCGTTCGAAGAAGCCATCGGCACCGCGCACGATTTGTGGACGGCCTACCGACGCCCGAGGCAGCCCAAGTCGAACCATCGGCACCGCGCACGATTTGTGGACGGCCTACCGCGAAGGTGCGTTTGGCGAAGATTCGCCCCGCCCGTTCCTCGGTTGGGTTATGCTTTTGGAAGACTGTAAAAAGTCTAATACACCTGTGACCGACAAAGAGCCACACTTCCACGTCGATCCTGCTTTCAAGCACGCCTCCTATGCACAGCGCTATGATCTTCTGTGTAAACGCCTCGTCCAGGAGGGTCTGTATTCCAGCGCCACGTTTCTGGCATCACCGCGCGATGCCGCTGCTGACGGACGATATCGGTACCTAAGCGAGCTGACATCATTGAAAACGTTTGTTACAGAATTTGCAGGACATATCGCATCCGTCGCCGCGAGGTAGCAAATGGCTAACTCACACGATCAAAGCGAGAGCATTCTCATCGCCCACCTGACCATGTTGCAGGGCGTAATTACCCGAATGGGTTCTCATACTGCGGCTGACTGACTCAGGCTCTCCGAGGGGGGTTCCCAATCGATGTTCGGCCTGCTTCAGCATGGAAAACAAGGGAGGTTTTCCATGGCAGCAGCTGGTCAACCGAGAGCGGACTTTCTGGGCGATGACCTGCCTCGCACAGCGCGCAAGAGCGAAGAGGCGGATCAGACGCGGCAGCTTCTTGCCCTGGCGGTGATCCTCGACGGTGGGTCTCGCCGCGAGGCCGCGCGCACCGGCGGCGGGGGCCTGCAGGTGATCCGGGACGGGGTGTTGCGCTTCAAGGCCGGCGGCGCGGCGGCCTTGGTGACCCGCAAGGCGCCCGCAAAGACGCCGATCCTGACAGACGAACACCGCACGGCGCTGGCAGCGACTGTTGAGGCGGGGCCAAAGCCCGATATGGACGGCATCGGGCGCTGGCGGCGGGTCGATCTGGCGCAGGGAGCGCAGGAGGAACCGGGCGTCCCGGTCAGTCGTCAGACGCCGGGACGGGACCTTCGCGCCATGGGGGCCAAGCTCTCCGCCCGCCCGCAGCACTCCGCACAGCACGACGAGGCCATAGAGGCTTTCAACAAAACGTCTGCGACGTCGCCGACCACATCCGCACCCAATGTAGCGGCAAGCCGATAGAGAGCTGGGTTCAGGACGACGCCCGGATGGGTCAGAAGAACAAACGCACGCGACGCCGGGCGCGGCGGGGGACGCGGCCCCGCGCGCCGCACGATCAGCGGACCGAAGGGGCCTGTCTCTTCGGCGCCATCCGCCCTGCCAGGGCCAACGGCGACGGGCGGGTCATGCCCTGGTGCGACATTCACGCCATGGCTGAGCCTCTCAGGCTCATCGGTCAACAGGTCGAGGCCGGGGCACACGCCCTCCTGATCCTTGATCGGGCGGGAGGGCAGAGCTCACCCAAATGGGCTGTCCCCGACAACATCACCCTCGTCCCACGGCCGCCAGGGGCACCAGAGGTGAACCCGGTCGAGAACGTCTGGCCGTTCATCCGGGACACCTGGCTTTCGACCCTCGTTTTCAAGACCTGCGACGACATCGCAGATCACTGCTGCCAAGCCTGGAACACCCTCATGCATCAACCATGGCGCGTCATCTCAATCGGAGGGCGCGAATGGGACCATCGGGTGGGAGCATTGAGCAATGGTATTACGCGAAATTTTACGGCAACGTCCCTTGCGGTAGACCGTACCGCGCGGCAATCCCGTATGATCTTCCTGCAGCGCCCTTTCCGGTAGACCGTTCCACTTGGACACGCGCGAGTCTTGCGAACGCACCGATGCCTTTGCGGATCTTACCTTTTGGGCATCGGCACAAGGCGCTTGAGCCCGGGTTCGGTGTCTTTGGCCAATTTTGTTGAAAAACTCTTCTTGCTTGGTGTGCTGATCGCTGCTTCAATTCTTGTATTGCTGGAGGGGTTTGATGGCGATGTCAGGACCGAAGAAAGAAGCACAAGCTGCGCTGTTTTATGAGTTTTCGCTTGAGGATCCTGTACCGAAAGATCACCTTCTGCGCTCAATAGATCGGTTTGTTGATCTCAGCAGCCTCCGTGGGCATCTGGCGGATTTCTATAGTCATACTGGTCGTCCTTCACTTGATCCCGAGGTGCTGATCCGCCTGCTGCTGGTCGGGTATTGCCTGGGGGTCCGGTCAGAGCGGCGGCTTTGCGAAGAGGTGCATCCGAACTTGGCGTATCGTTGGTTCTGTCGTCTCGATCTGACAGACGCTGTGCCGGATCATTGCACTTTTTCCAGGAACCGTCATGGCAGGTTCCGCGACAGTGATTTGCTGCGGCCCCTCTTCGAGATGACCGTAGCGCGGTGCATTTCTGCCGGTCTGTCAAGCGGTCAGCGTTTTGCGGCGGATGGCGGTTTGATTGAAGCCGACGCCAACAAACAGAACTCCAGGCCCGGGGAAGAGTGGGATCGCAGCGCCATTGATCCAGGAGAGGCGCCCCGCGCGGTGAAGGCATATTTGGAAGTCCTGGATGATGCCGCCTTTGGGGCAGCAACGACTGTTGAGCCTGAGTTCACATCACATTCCGACCCGTCCAGTCAGTGGACAGCAGCCCGTAAAGGTCCTGCAATCTTTGCCTGTTCCACGAACTCTCTGATTGACACTGACCCCAGCGTGATCGTCGGTGTTGAGGCGAGCAGATCGATCCGACAAGCTGAGGTTGGCTGCGTGCGCTCAAGGTCAGACCGGGTCAAGGATAAATTTGATCTCCATCCTGAGCAGCTTATTGCGGACGGCCGCCTGTGGATCAGGTCCAAGGCTGGATTGGCTGGTGAGACGCGACATCAAACCCCACATCCCAGGGCTCGACCAGGCTAGTCGCAAGGATGGCACAGGGTCTTGTGCTGATTTCGAATGGGACGCTGAGAACAACCAATAGCTCTGTCCGGAAGGCGAAGCGCTAAAGCAGTTGCGCCGGAACTGTTCCGATCCGAACCGCGGTCCGACGGGCAAGGGCGTCGCAAAGTATCAGGCGCTGAAGCACACCTGTCAGGCCTGCCCATCAAAGATAAAAGGCTGCCCGAAAGCAGAGGCCCGCAAGATCACCCGTGAAGAACATGAAGAGGCCCGCCAAGTCGCTCGCCAAGTCGCCCGCGAAATAGCCAAGACCCGCCAATACGACATCTCGATGAAACTCGGAAAGAAGGTCGAGAGGCTCTTTGCCCACCTCAAACGCCTCCTCGGCCTCGGCAGATTGCGATTACCCGGCCCCTGCGGCGCAAATGATGAATTCCTGCGCGCCGCAACCGCCCAAAACCTCCGCAAATCAGCAAAGAGCTTTCCTGCACCGCAGCAAACGCAAAAAGCCTGATCAGAAAGGCGCTCGCGCACTCATTCCAAAACCACTTTCCGCACCCGCAACACTGGGTTCTTCCACAGAAGCAGCCCAGTTCGGCAGCGCGCAGGAGATCATGGATCACGCCTTCGACATGATGCGCAAAGGCGGCGATATGTACTACACGCTCCGCTCCTTCGACGTAATGGAGATGTTGGCGAAGGAAGGCATCCCTGTGCAGAGCCATATCGGACTGATCCCCACCTTCAGCCACTATTGCGGGGGATTGCGCGGTTTCGGGCGCACAGCGGATGAAGCCATGGACATTTACCGCACCCTGAAGCGCATGGAAGACGTCGGCGTCTTCGCTGTGGAAGCCGAATGCATCGCCGAAGAAGTACTGGAAGCGGTCAACGAGAAGACTTTTATTGTCACGTTCTCGCTTGGCTCAGGCAATGCCGGCGATGTCATCATGTCCTTCGTGGCGGACGTCTGCGGCGAAGCCAGCGAGGAGGAAAAGCCGCCAAAACACGCCCATGCTTTCGGAAATGTGGGACGACTGCATAAACAGATCCACGAGGAGCGCGTGTCGGCACTGAAAGCATTCCACGATGAAGTGACAGCAAAGAACTTCCCCTATCCGGAAACCAACATTTCCATGCATGCGCAAGAGAAGGAAAAGTTTCTGGAAGCGTTGGACAAGTGGACGCCGACGCATCAGTAATTTTGGCGACTACATGTTGGCCTTGTGTGGACCTTTGCCAGAAGCGTTAGCTGTTACATGCGTACGCGAGCGTTCTCCGGGTCGTAGCGGCAGGACTCGCAGACGCTGGCCTTGAAGACCTTCCCAACGATCTCCACGTCAAGCTGAGTTCCAACGGTTGCAGCTTCCGGCGTCACAAAGGCTGTGGCGAGATTCTCGCCTGTACGGTGACCCCAAGCCGCTGAAGTGAGGGTTCCAACAACGGCGCCATCCTGCAGGACCGAATCGCCCGGGTGGGCCGGAGCTTCGTCAGTGTCGACAATCATCGAAACCAGAATGCGCCGAGGGCCTGCCGCCTGCATGTCTGCCAGGGCCGCCTTGCCGATGAAGTCTTTGTCCATTTTCACGAAAAAGTCGAGCCCGGTTTCGAGCGGATTGTACTCTGTGATGAGATCAGCCTTCCAGTGCTTGTAGCCCTTTTCAAGCCGCATGGACTCCGTGGCGCGAAGGCCAAAAGGTTTCATGCCGAACTCCTGCCCAGCCTGCCAAAGCAGGGAAAACGCCAGGGCGAGCTGTGCGTTGGAGATGTGCAGTTCCCAAGCCAATTCGCCGGAGAAAGATACAGACATGGCGACAGCCTCAACAGAACCGATGCGCACTGTTCGGGCGGTCAGCCACGGGAACGCCTCCTTTGACCAATCTGTGCGTGGCGCGGCTGCTTTGAGCACGTCGCACGAACGCGGCCCAGCGATGACCAGCGTCGTGTGGCTGTTGGTGAGGCTTTCAATGCGGATTGAACCATCTTCCGGCAGGTATTCGGAAAGCCAGTCCATATCGTGATATTCTGCAGCCGCCGCAGAGCCATACCAGACTTTGCCTCTGGGCAGATTGGCGATGGTGGCCTCACCCTTCAGATTGCCCTGATTGTTCAACAGATAGATCAGGCCGATCTTGCCATCCTTGCGGGTCACATGTGAGCAGGAGAGCCCGTCCAGCCAGTCGTGCACACCCTCTCCGGTAATCTCATAGCGGTTGAAGCCGGAGACTTCCATGATGCCCACGTGATTTTGGACGGCATCGATCTCTGCCGCGACCACGTCAAACGTATTGTTGAAGCGGAACGAGAGTTCTTCTTCGAAGTCTGCCGTTGGCTTGAAGAAGTCTGCTCTCTCCCAGCCATTTACGGTGCTGAATTCGGCATCCATTGCCGCCAGCCGGCCAGTCAGCGGGGTTGTCTTGGCCGGCCGCCCTGCGGGCCTGTGCTCATGGGGCATGTGGAAGCGGAATTCGTTCTGGTAGTCTTCAATCGCTTTAAGTGCTGTGAATTCCTCGTTGGCGTAACGCGTGAAGCGGCGTGGGTCCAAGCACCAGGTATCGTAGCAGGCCTCGCCGTGAGCAACGATTTGCGCAAGCAGCCAGCCATGGCCGCCGCCCTCCCCTAGCCCGGCCCGTAGGCCAGTAATGCAGTAGGCGTTTCGCTTACCTGGAATTTTGCCGACGAGCGGCAAACCATCCGGCGTGTAGGTTATGGGACCGTTGATAATGGAGTGGATGCCCGCTTCGGTGAGGCATGGCAGACGTGCAAAGGCACCTTCCATGACGTCAACCACACGGTCGAGATCATCAGGGCAAAGCGCATTGGTGAAATCGGGATCAATGCCGTCCAGGCCCCAGGTCTTGCAGCCTTGTTCGTAGAAGCCGATGAGCAGGCCATTCTTTTCCTGACGCTGGTAAAAGTCATCTCTGGGGCAACGGATCAGGGGCACACGGAAATCAAGCGCTTCGATTTCCGGGATTGGCTCGGTCAGCAGGTATTGATGCTCCATTGAGGCTACGGCCAATTCGCAATCCATCATCGCAGCGATTTCGTTGCACCGGTAACCACCCGCATTGACGACCTTTTCTGCATGGATGTCGCCATTTTTTGTATGAACGATCCAAGTGCCATCAGGCTTTTGCGTGAGATCCATAACCGGATTGAAGCGTTGCACTTCTGCGCCTGCGGCCCGGGCGCGGCGTGTCAGTGCCTGGCAAAGCTGGGCTGGATCGATGTCCCCGTCGAGCGGGTCCCATAGTGACCCGAGCAGATTGTCCGTGCTGATCAAGGGGTGCCGCGTCTTGCTCTCTTCGGCGTCGATGACCTCAAACTCAACCCCCATACCCTTCGCCATACTGACGAAGTGATGGTACCCGTCCAGGTGATCTTGGGTTGTTGCAAAGCGCAATCCACCTGTCGCGTGATGATAGTTGATCGGATTTTCGGGATATTCGGAAAGCTCTTTGTAGAGATTGATTGAGTGGGTTTTGAGGCCGATCATCGTCTGGTTGGGACCAAAGTTCGTCACCTGAGCAGCCGAGTGCCAGGTGGTCCCGGAGGTCAGTTCATCGCGCTCGACGAGCACACAATCCGTGATGCCCTCCTGGGTGAGGTGATAAAGCGCAGAGCAGCCGCCAATGCCACCCCCAATTACTACAACGTCTGTGTGTGTTTTCATCTTGCATGGCCCTTAAATCCGGAGGGCTCAAGCGTATCTGATCAGTCCCAGGGAGGCGAGAAAGCGAAGTCGCAGATACGTGAGCTCGCTGTTGTCAAAGAGCTGATGGCAACCATCTCTGAGGGCGTCAATTCGAAATCGAAGATGTTGAGATTTTCTGCAATGCGGCTGGGGGTGCGGCTGCGGGGAATGGCTATCACATCCTTCTGCTGCACGTGCCAGCGCAAGATGATCTGAGCAGGCGTGCGGCCATGTGCTTGCGCTGCGGCTGCGATTGGTTCGGCAGTAAACGCATCGCCGCCCCGGAACAATGGGCAATAGGATACCATCGCCATGCCATGGTTCTGGCAGGCTGCGTGCACAACATCCTGGTTCAGCATCGGGTGATATTCAACCTGGTTGCAGACCAGAGGCGCAGCAGAAAGCCCGACCGCCTCGTTCAAGAGCTTGCTGGGGAAGTTGGAAACCCCAATGTGACGCGCCATGCCTCGGGAATGGCACTCATTGAGCGCCTTGATGCTTTCCTCGACCGGCACGCCATTCGACGAAGGCCAGTGGATCAGAGCAAGATCGACCTGATCCAGTTGCAGTTTGCCCAGGCTCGCTTCAAGCGACCCTTGTAATGTTCCGTGAGCCAGATCCGTGTGCCAGATTTTTGTAGTCACAAAAATATCGTCACGGCCAAGACTGGAGGCACGCAGGCCTTTGCCCACGGCCTCCTCATTGCCATACATGGCAGCCGTATCGATGTGGCGATAGCCGCACGTCAGAGCATGCTCCACCAGACTGGCGCACTCATCCCCTTCAAGAGTCCAGGTGCCAAATCCAAGTGCTGGAATGTTTGCCCCGTTGGCGGCTACGCAGTGCATCAGGCCATGCCTTTTCCGCTTGCACCTTCAGCGCCCTCTTGCTGCATGCGCTCTTGGTACATGGCAGCAAAATCGATCGGATCGAGCATCAGAGGCGGGAAGCCGCCGTTGCGAATAGCGTCTGCCAGGATGTGGCGGGCGAACGGGAACAGCATGCGCGGGCACTCAATGAGAATGATCGCGTGCATGTGCTCTTCGGGGATGTTTTCCAGCCGGAAGATGCCTGCATATTCAAGCTCTGCCTGGAACACTGCCGTTTCCCCGTCCATGGCTTTCACACCAAGCTGAAGCTCAACTTCGTAGTCCGTCGGCGCAAGAGTTCTGGCATTCACATTGACCGAGATGTCGATCTGCGGCTGTGTTTCCTGGCTGCTCAGCGATTGAGGCGCATTTGGGTTCTCGAACGACATATCTTTCATGTACTGCGCGAGAATGTTCATGGAAGGAGCTGCGCCGTTACCGACTTCGCCGGCCCCACCGGCTGCTTCTGGTTCGTGTGCCATCTTTGTATTGGTTTCCTATAGGCGGCGACCGCATCTTTGAATTATTGCGGAATTACAACCGGTTTGGGTGGTTCAGGAAATTCGCGCAGTGGCTAACACGTCTCTGCGGTGGCTGCAATACTGCAGTTATTTTATGGTTTGTTCCAAGGTGAATTTGGAACAGGCGGCGATTTGCCCGGATCCAGCGGATCTTCATTTACGATCTCGCCATCGATGACCGGTCCAGCGCCTCCCTGCCCGCCAGGATGATGCTGCCTGCGCGCCTGCCCCATCGGATCGATATATTGAACGTGATCTTTGATCCGGTGCCAAACACCATAAGCGATTGCCAGGCGCAGAGGTGGAACAAGCAGGACAAACCCGATCGCATCTGTGAAAAATCCGGGTGTAAGTAGCAATAAACCTGCAATCAGCAGGAAAATTCCGTGAATGACCGGTTCAACCGGGAATCTCTGCTGCCGTGTTGCTTCCCGTGCCTGGGCAAGTGCTGCGAATCCCTGTTGACGCAGCAACCATGTGCCAACGACAGCAGTCAGCACCACTGTGGCCAGAGTCGGCCAAAGGCCGATTAACGAACCAATCTGTATGAACAGGCCGATTTCTATTATCGGAACAAGGACAAAGATGAAAAGGAATATGTAACGCACTCAGGAGTTCCTCTGTTCAGACCATTCACTAATAAACACTTTTTGTCTCACGCGCTTGTTGGACTAAACCGCGCAACTCATATATGGTAGGTCATGACCGCTTCGGCAAACGAAGATGACAACTTAAAAATCCGCGCAACACGTAATGCGCATGCCGAAAACAACAAAGACATCGATTTCGCAAGGACCCGGGAAACAATATGGACAACGCTTTTGACCCAATTAACATATTGCTTCTGGCCGTCGCAGTCGTAATTTTTCTGCGTCTGAGAAATGTGCTGGGCCGTCGGACCGGCCAGGAACGCAAGCCTTCTGACGCATTTGGTCTGCCGCGTGATCAGGAAAATGCCTCATCCAACGACAATGTTGTGCCCTTGCCGGGTACAGAACAAGTGACGACTGGCGATGACCGGTTCGAAGATGATGAAGCCCCGCCAATCTGGGAAGGTTACGCTAAGAAAGGCAGCGCGTTGGCCAAGTCCCTGCAGGCCATTCACGATGAAGACCCGGAGTTCCATCCCAAATCGTTCCTTGATGGCGCTCGTGTTGCCTATGAGATGATTGTTACGGCATTCGCAGAAGGTGACAGCAAAACGCTTAAAAATCTGCTCACAAAAGAAGTGTTTGAAGGTTTCAACAACGCACTGAAAGAGCGTGAACGCGCAGGCTATTCACAGCAGTCCAGTTTCATCGGCATCGACAAAGCTTCAATCATTGAGGCTGCCATGAACGGCAAGACTGCAAATGTTACGATCAAATTCGCGAGCAAGATGATCTCCGCAACACTCTCGTCAGACGGTGAAGTTGTGGAAGGCGATCCGAAGAAGATTCGTGAAGTGACAGACATTTGGACTTTCCTGCGGGATGTTTCTTCCCGAGACCCGAACTGGCGCCTCGTAGCCACTGAAGCAGCTAACTAGGAACAGACCTCATTCCTTTTGCAAAGCGATTGAGCCGGCGGCTGTTTGCGGCTCTTGTTATCCTTCCCTCACTTGCGATCGCGCCGTCTGTCAATCAGGCGAATGCGGCAGTAAAGAAGGTTTCCTTTTCTTCTCTTCGCGGTTGGCCAGGCACAGGCATCGCGGATGGGTTTTCTTCCTTTCGCAGGTCTTGCGCAGCCATGCTCAAGGGAAAGACGCGTTGGCCATCCAGGTCGAAATATGGTGGAAAATGGCAGGATTGGCAGCGTCTCTGCAAAACAGCACTGTCTACTCGGGTCAATGCAAAGACAAGCCGCGCTTTCTTTGAAAGGCACTTCTCGCCTGTCGAAATCCGCGGCTCATCAAGCCTGTTCACCGGATACTACGAACCGGAAATTGAAGGCGCACTTCGCCGGAAGCCGGGTTATGAGGTTGCGTTGTACCGCAAACCTTCAGATGCGGTGAAGGTCAGAACGAAAACCGGATATGCGCGAAAAACTGCAAACGGAATTGCGCCGTATTTCACACGCAAGCAGATCGAACAAGGCGCGCTGCGGGGCAGAAATCTGGAGCTTGTTTGGCTTAAAGACCGCACCGACGCCTTCTTTTTACACATTCAAGGGTCAGGACGGATCAAGCTCGACACTGGCGGTGTGATGCGTGTGGGCTTTGCCGCAAAGAATGGGCATCCTTATACGCCGATCGGAAAGGTGTTGATTGATTGGGGGGCTATTGAGCGCAAGAAGATGTCGATGCAGGCGATTCGAGCCTGGCTCGCCTTGAATGGTCACAGAGCGCAGGAACTGTTCTGGAAGAACCAATCTTTCATTTTTTTCCGAAAAGCAAAGATAATTGACCCACGTTTAGGACCGCCTGGTGCGATGGGTGTGGAACTAACGCCAGGACACAGTCTGGCCGTCGACCGCCGGTTTACAGCCTACGGCACGCCTTTATGGCTGGAGACCAAAACCCCCACCGGACCAAGTGGCAATTTGCAACCTTTTGCCCGCGTGATGGTGGCCCAGGATACCGGCAGTGCAATCAAGGGGCAGGTCAGAGGCGACATCTTTTTCGGCTCTGGTGAAGAGGCGGGTTTTGCTGCGGGTCTGATGCAAAGTCCTGGCCGGCTGGTACTTTTGTTGCCAAAGGCTCTTGCAAACCGGGTTGCACGATGACAAACACCACCATGGCATCTGGCTCAGGAAAATCAGACAAGCCGGCTCAGGGGAAGAGTTTCAGAGTCCCCGACCATGAGCTCTGGCTGAAAGTCGCGGAAAGCGTTACACCGCTGGTTCCGTCGCGCGCTGATGCCCTATCGGCTGCCAGTCAGTGTGTGAACGAGCAAACAGAAAAGCCTGCAGCAGATCATAAGTTTGCGGCCAGAAAGAGAGCTGCCCCTGCTGCGCCTTATCGTGCACGAGAGACTCCTGCAAAACCAATAGCACCGGCACCAGGTCAATTCGACAGACGAACCCGCCAGAAACTGACGCGTGGAAATGTGGACATTGAAGCCCGCCTGGACCTGCACGGCCATTCCGCTGCGCAGGCCTATGGTGAGCTGCTGAGTTTTCTGACGGTTGCAAAATCCAGGGGATTGCGAACAGTTCTTGTGATCACAGGCAAGGGGTGTTCGCCCTACGCACGACACACATTGCATGGCTCGGACCATTTCCACACACCCGAGCGCCAGGGCCGGTTGCGGCGCCTCGTTCCTGAATGGTTGAATGAAAGCATGTTCCGCATCCACGTTTCCGGCTTTCAGCCGGCACATCCGCGCCATGGTGGAGGCGGGGCTTTTTACGTACGCCTCAGACGATAATTGGGTTCAATGACCCCGTTTGGCGAAAAACTAAGAGAACTCAGAAAACGTCACGGGCGCACGCAAAAACACATGGCGGCATCGTTGAATGTCTCCAGTGCTTACCTTTCCGCGTTGGAACACGGTCGCCGAGGCCAACCCAGCTGGTATCACGTCCAGGGTATCATGCAATACTTCAATCTGATCTGGGATGAAGCTGAGGAAATTCAACGCCTCGCGAATTTATCCCACCCGAAGGTTACAATAGATACCGCGGATCTTTCGGCAGAAGCCACGGAACTGGCAAATTTGCTGGCGAAGAACTTCATCAATCTTGATGACGAGCAAATCAGGACCGTCCGGAAAATTGTCACGGCTGGTCCCAAAGAGGATCCACCCAACACAAGTTAAGCGTTCGTTGAGTATTTAACTATACTTTTAGTTGTATTTTTTGTTAGCACAACTGAAAGAAGCGCATGAATCTAACAACACTTGGATCAATCGCGATCATACCGATTGCGCTTTGTTCCGCAATGGTCACAGCAAATATCGATTTGAATACTGAGCAACGAGATTTTACAGACCATATCGTTACCGGTGCGCTGCCCTCAGTAGAATTTGGGTCCAGGCCAAAGCCGGAAAGCTCCTCATCGCTTTTTCCAAGCACAGCACTGTTCCAGATCAAAGGCTGTGCAATCGCCACATGGGTCCAAATCCGGGTCTGGCGGTCAACCTAACCTTGAGCCTGGTTAACGGCACTGACAGTGCCCTGCAATATGGGGCAAGCGCATCTAAAAAAATCAGAATCAAATCATTAAGTGACCCAGACGCAATGAAACTAAACCGTGAAGCCACACGTCAACTTCTTCAAATCGACCAATCGTATTCTGGTCTTTCCGATCTGCTCTCGGACAATCAGCTTCCGAACAACATCTTGTCAGGGAAACTCAAGTCGACCATCGCAAACTGGCGTGAGATGAAAGATCGTTTGCAGAATTTTCTATCCATTCATATTGGAAACGAACTACAGCTGAACCGAGTGCGTGCGGAAGAAGGAAGCGCAGAAACGAAGCGCCGCAATCTCAGGAAGATCGCAAAGGCTGTCCGGGTGGGGTCTGGTTTGTGTTTGCTGCGAGGATGCCGAACGCGGACTGGAGCGATTGCTGACCGACCAACTCACAGGGTTGACCTACGATCTTGCGCTCATCGATTTCCAGATGCCGGGCATGAATGGAGATGAAAGTGCCAGAACCATCAAGGAACAGGAAGAATTATGCGACCTGAAAATGATTCTGATTTCTTCCGCCGACACCGCCCAAATCAGGACATCCTCGTTGCAGAAGACAATCGCACGAACCAGTTGGTTGTCGCTAAAATGCTGGAAACGAGACATTGCCGAGTTAGTTTTGCTGGCGACGGGCAGGAAGCCGTACAATTTTTCGAGGCAAGCCAACCGGATCTGATCCTCATGGACTGGTCCATGCCTGAAATGGACGGTCTTGAGGCGGCACGGCAGATTCACAACCACGAGAAAACCCGGGATTACCCGCAACTCCAATTATTGCTCTCACCGGAAACGTAATGACCGGCGACAGAAAACATTGCCTTGAAGCAGGCATGGATTACTTTCTCACGAAGCCGATATCCAAACCCGACCTCTCCGATGCCCTGGACAAATGGACACCAAGCGTCAACGGAACGTCACGCGCTCAGAAAACAGCCTGGAGCTATTTCATCAAAGTATGAACTTTGAAAGATCTGCGTTCTTGGCCAGATCGCCCAGATGCTCGTCAACGTAGGCGGCATCAATCTTCACCTTTTCGCCGCCGCGGTCGGTTGCATTGAATGAGACATCGTCCAGGACACGCTCCATCACGGTCTGCAAACGGCGCGCGCCTATGTTCTCAATAGTGCTGTTGATGTCCGCCGCTATCGTGGCAAGAGCATCAATGCCGTCATCGATGAACTCCAAATGCACGTCTTCTGTGCCCATGAGCGCCACATACTGCTTGATGAGACTGGCTTCAGGTTCCGTCAGAATGCGGACGAAATCTTCTTTCGTCAGGGCGCGCAACTCCACACGAATAGGGAGACGACCTTGCAGTTCAGGCAACAGATCTGATGGCTTGGCAATATGGAATGCGCCAGAGGCGATGAAGAGGATGTGGTCTGTGTTGACCGATCCATGTTTCGTGCTCACGACTGTCCCTTCAATCAGTGGCAGCAAGTCGCGCTGGACACCTTCCCGGCTCACATCCCCACCAGTGCGTTCTGAGCGCGCGCAGATCTTGTCGATCTCGTCCAGGAAAACGATACCGTTATTCTCAACCAGATCTATGGCTTCCTGCACAATCTGATCGTCGTCCAGAAGCTTGTCCGATTCGTCGGCAAGCAATACATTATGGGATTCCTTTACCGTCAGTTTGCGGGTCTTGGTGCGTCCGCCCATTGCCTTGCCGAGCATATCACTCAAATTGATCATTCCCACCGAGGATCCGGGCATGCCCGGGATCTCGAACTCGCCCATACCGCCGGAGTTGTCGGCAACCTCGATCTCGATTTCCTTGTCGTCGAGAGATCCTTCCCGCAACTTCTTGCGAAAAGATTGCCTGGTTTTGTCAGTTGCGCCGGATCCTACAAGAGCATCCAGCACGCGTTCCTCCGCGTTCACATGAGCGCCGGCTTCCACTTCGTTCCGCTTGGCAGCTTTGACCAGCAGAATACCGGCTTCCACGAGATCGCGGATCATCTGTTCCACGTCGCGGCCCACATATCCAACTTCCGTGAATTTCGTCGCCTCGACTTTGATGAACGGCGCATTGGCCAGCCTGGCTAAACGGCGTGAAATTTCGGTCTTGCCGACACCCGTGGGTCCGATCATCAGAATGTTCTTGGGCAGAACTTCTTCGCGCAACCCATCGTCCAGCTGCTTGCGGCGCCAGCGATTGCGCAAGGCGATTGCAACCGCGCGTTTGGCGTCCTTCTGGCCAATGATGAAACGATCGAGTTCCGAGACAATTTCCCGGGGAGAAAAGTCAGTCATCTGTCTTCAATTCTTTCTTGGATACGTTCAGTTAAGCTGCATCGAGGGTCTCAACGATCAGGCTGCCGTTTGTAAAGACGCAGATCTCGGCCGCGATTGCCATTGACTTCCGGGCAATCTCTTCAGCGCTGGCGTCTGTGTCTACCAGGGCCTTTGCGGCAGCGAATGCGAAATTGCCTCCCGAGCCAATCGCGGCCAATCCACCCTCCGGCTCAAGCACATCCCCGGTCCCCGTAAGCACGAGCGTCACATTCTTGTCCGCAACAATCATCATGGCTTCCAGCCGGCGCAAATACCGGTCAGTCCGCCAATCCTTCGCCAACTCCACACAGGCTCGGGTGAGTTGTTGCGGATATTGCTCAAGCTTCGATTCCAACCGCTCAAGAAGCGTGAAAGCGTCCGCTGTAGCACCGGCAAAGCCAGCGACGACATTGCCATCCCCCAAGGTACGCACCTTTCGCGCGTTCGCCTTGATCACCGTATTGCCCAAACTGACCTGGCCGTCTCCGGCCACGACCACCTTGCCACCCTTGCGAACTGTTACGATGGTTGTGCCGTGCCAGTTGCTGGCATCAAAAACTTTTTCAGAACCCACGTTCAGGAATCCTTGTTCGTCTGATTTGATCACAATCATTTAATCAAGTTGGAGCACATTGCAATGTGTAACACCGATTGCAGGAGCGCTGGCGCTCACGCAGAAGGCCTGTTAAAAGGCGCGCGAGCTGAAATGGAGTATACATTATGCGCACGGCCAGGCTGACGCGTGAAACGAAAGAAACCAGTATTTCTGTTGAGGTGAACCTCGATGGATCCGGTGCCTGCGATGTTAAAACCGGCATTGGTTTCCTTGATCATATGCTGGAACAGCTGAGCCGACATTCGCTTGTTGATCTGAAAGTCCGGGCCGAGGGTGATCTTCACATCGATATGCATCACATTACCGAAGATTCCGGTATTGCAATCGGTCAGGCCATAGCCGAGGCGTTGGGCGACAAAAAAGGTATCCGCAGATATGGAAGCCAGCTGTTGCCCATGGACGAAACGCTCACTCGTGTCGCTCTGGATTTCTCAGGACGCCCATACCTTGTTTGGGATGTGGAGTTCTCCCGGCCAAAGTTGGGTGAAATGGACACTGAACTGTTTCGCGAGTGGTTTCAGGCATTTGCCCAGAACGCTGGGCTGACGCTTCATGTGAATTGTCTCCATGGCGAGAACAATCACCATATTGCGGAGACTTGCTACAAAGCACTTGCGCGCGCGATGCGTGAGGCCGTCGAAATTGATCCTCGCAGTGCAGAAGCTGTTCCCTCAACCAAGGGTGTGCTGTAAAGAAGGCACCAGATGCGGTCCATCATCTGAATTTCAGGCAGGTCCATGAAGACCTTCACAGTGCATCATCCCTCCGACACGCCTGCTGGCGTGCTCGAAGCCCCGGAAAAAGCCGTCTTCCTGAAGGAAGGGGCGGCTTGGGTTGCCTTGTTTGTTCCATTCTTCTGGGCGCTATTTCATCGGATGTGGATTGTTGCTGTGCTGATACTGGCCGCGGCCATGACCTTTGGCACGATCGCCCAATGGCTACATCTTTCTGCCTTTGTCACCTTCACAATTTCCAGCCTGATCAATTTTCTGATCGCACTGGAAGGCAACGAGCTCAGACGCTGGACTTTGGAGCGCAAGGGTCATGTGCTCATTGGAATTGTATCCGCGAACAATCTTGCTGATTGTGAGCAGATTTTCTTTGAGCGCCTGGTTCGAGAAACCGAAACCGCCAATCAACGAATTGCCCCGGTGAAGTCCGGCTTTCAATTGGCGGAATCCGGAGGTGATGGGGACTTGTTTCCGGTTGCTGGAGGCGGACGGTGAAAGTTGCAATCGTTGACTATGGTTCGGGCAATTTGCACTCGGCCTCAAAAGCCTTTGAGCGTGCGGCAAGGGAAGCTGGAATTAGCGCGGAGATACTTGTCACGCCCGATCCTGGCACGGTCCAAACTGCAGAACGCGTCGTGCTTCCCGGCGTCGGCGCATTTGCAGATTGCCGGGACGGACTAAAGGCCGTTGCTGGCATGTGGGAGACGCTTGAAGACCAGTTTCAAACCGCCGGCAAACCTTTCCTCGGTATTTGTGTTGGCATGCAGCTTCTTGCAGACCGCGGTCTCGAGTTTGGTGAAACTTCCGGATTCGGCTGGATCGGCGGTGACGTCCGCATGATCGAACCTGACGATCCTGACTGCAAAGTTCCTCATATGGGTTGGAACACAATTGATCGCCTGCGCGACCACCCGGTTCTGGACGGAATCCCGACTGGTCCGAACGGCTTGCATGCATACTTCGTCCATTCCTATCATTTGGCGCCACGAAATGCTGAAGACGTGGTGGCGCACGCTGACTATGGCGGACCCGTTACTGCCATGGTGGCAAAGGACAATATTGTTGCAACGCAATTTCATCCGGAGAAGAGCCAGGCCCTCGGCCTCGCTTTGATCACCAACTTTCTGAAATGGAGGCCGTGAACGGCAATGATCCTGTTTCCGGCAATTGATCTGAAAGACGGACAGTGCGTGCGCCTGGAGTTGGGCGACATGGACAAGGCCACGGTGTTCAACGACGACGCCGGGGTCCAGGCAGCTGCATTCGAGACTGTCGGCTTCGAGTGGTTGCATATTGTGGACCTGAACGGCGCGTTTGAAGGCAAGCCGGTGAACGGGGCGGCGATCGAGTCGATCCTCAGTGCGATCAGTATTCCAGCCCAGCTCGGCGGCGGCATCCGGGATCTGGCGACCATTTCGATGTGGCTGGAGAAGGGTATCCGGCGGGTCATTCTGGGCACGATCGCTGTCCGGGCCCCCCATCTGGTGCGCGAAGCGTGCCGACAATTTCCGAACCAGGTGGCCGTCGGGATCGATGCAAAAGGCGGCAAAGTCGCTGTAGAAGGTTGGGCGGAAACCTCTGAACTCACAGCGGTTGATATGGCGAAGCAATTTGAAGACGCAGGCGTTGCTGCAATCATTTTCACTGATATCGACCGCGACGGCATTCTCAAGGGGCTCAACATGGAGTCGACTCTCGAGCTTGCCGATACGATTTCAACCCCGGTGATCGCCTCGGGCGGGCTTGCCTCAATCGACGACATTCATCAGCTTTTGCGCCCGGAAGCCACCAAGCTGGAGGGGGCGATTTCTGGCCGGGCGCTCTATGACGGCCGTCTGGACGCTGCAGAAGCGATTGCCCTGATCAAGTCGAGCAAGACCGCCAGATGACCCTCAAGGCCCGCATAATCCCTTGTCTTGATGTCAAAGACGGCCGCGTGGTGAAAGGCGTCAATTTCGTCGATCTTCGCGATACCGGGAACCCGGTGGATGCAGCAAAAGCTTATGATGCGGCCGGGGCAGACGAGCTCTGTTTTCTGGACATCACGGCGAGCCACGAAGACCGGGATGTTATTTTTGACGTGGTCACGCACACAGCTGAGCATTGTTTCATGCCGCTCACCGTTGGCGGCGGCGTTCGGTCAACCGATGACATCCGCAAGCTCTTGCTCGCCGGGGCCGACAAGGTTTCGATCAATACAGCAGCGGTAAAGAACCCTGAACTGGTGCGCGAGGCTTCAGAGAAATTCGGAGCTCAATGCATCGTTGTGGCGATTGATGCCAAGACGGTTTCCGGCCCCGAAGACCCCCTCCGCTGGGAGATCTTCACCCATGGCGGGCGCGAGCCCACCGGCATTGATGCCGTTGAATTTGCCAAGAAAGTTGTGGCACTGGGCGCAGGAGAAATCCTGTTAACGTCCATGGACAGAGACGGAACCGGAGATGGTTTCAACATCCCGCTGACGCGGGCCATTTCCGACGCTGTAAACGTCCCTGTCATCGCGTCGGGGGGCGTGGGAACGCTGGATCACATGGTTGAGGGCATCCGGGATGGGGGAGCTACGGCGGTTCTGGCGGCTTCGATTTTCCATTTTGGCACCTATACAATCGCCGAAACCAAGGCGCATATGGCAAAGGCAGGCATCCCGGTCCGCCTTGACTTGACCAAGGATTAATTGGCGGATCTGGGGCGCTCTGGTAAGGAGTACTGGCGTAACAAAAAGGGGCCGCGTAATGGGCTTCAACAGCGACGAAGACCTCTCGATCCTTGCGGATTTGTCCCGGACTATTGCAGCACGGAAGGGTTCTGTTCCAGAAGAGTCCTATACAGCATCGCTTTTGTCCGCCGGTGTCCAGAAATGTGCAAAAAAGTTCGGCGAGGAGGCTGTTGAAGTCGTTCTTGCTGCGGCATCGGGCGACAGGGACCACACGGCGGCGGAAGCTGCTGATGTTCTCTACCACCTTCTGCTTCTGCTGGAGGCATCCGATGTGCCGCTTGATGCCGTGCTGACCAACCTGAAACAACGCCAGGGCACAAGCGGACACGCAGAAAAAGCTTCGCGCGGTTCTTGATCGCGTCACACCATGAGCAGATTCGAAACACCCGGCATTTCTCCCTTTAGAAGGTTCGACCGCGAGCACTGGGCGCGTTTGCGCGCTGACACGCCAATGACACTTACAGCTGAAGAAGTCGATGACCTTTCGGGTGTCAGCGAGCAGGTATCGCTGGAAGAAGTCACCGAAATCTACCTGCCGCTCTCCCGTTTGCTTCACCTTTATGTGGAGGCGACACAGGACCTGTTCCAGGACACCCAGAAATTCCTCGGCAAGATCACCAGCAAGGTGCCCTACATCATCGGCTTGGGCGGATCGGTCGCCGCTGGCAAGAGCACAACGGCCCGTATTCTGCGCAAGCTGCTCACCCGGTGGCCGAACCACCCGAAAGTGGACCTGCTGACGACTGATGGCTTCCTGCACCCGAATGCGGTTCTGGAAGAACGCGGGATCATGAACCGCAAGGGCTTTCCGGAAAGCTACAACGTCTCGCGGCTGTTGCAGGTGCTGTCCGATATCAAGGCAGGGCAACGCTACATTGAAGCACCGGTCTATTCGCACTTCGACTATGACGTTTCGCCCAACGAGACGGTGCGCTTCGACCAGCCGGACATTCTGATCGTGGAAGGCATCAACGTGCTGCAAACCGGCACTCCACCGGCCGAGGGCGAAGCTGTGCCGTTCGTGTCTGACTTCTTTGATTTCTCACTCTTCATTGATGCCGATGAGGCTGTCCTGCGCAATTGGTACGTGACCCGCTTCATGCGCCTGCGCGAAACGGCCTTTCAGGACCCGGATGCTTATTTCCACCGCTACGCCAAGCTCTCTGACCAGGAAGCCGAGAAAACGGCCAACAACATCTGGGAAACCATCAACCTGGTAAACCTGCGCGAAAACGTAAAACCAACTAGACACCGCGCCGACCTGATCCTTCACAAGGGGAAGAACCACGGCGTGGAGAAGGTGTTTCTGCGCAAGCTCTGAAACCTGCGCGCCCGAGTCTGGCGATTGGCGCAGGCCTTGAAACGGTTAAAACCAGCTATTTGGCGACATCGGTCAAACGTTGAGTTTCGGCGCCAAGGCGGAAGAGACGCCATGGCCTAAGATTCCTGGTCGAATTGACAAATTAGGCGCGGTCGTCAGAATAAAGGAACGGGTGATCGTTCCGGCAATTGCTGTGAGTGAGTTATGGGGCAGACAATGAACGAGGACCAGGGGGTGCGGGTTCGTCAATGTATCCGCCGGGGCGCGGAGGTATCGGCCCGGGTACTGATAATTTAGGGTCATACCTGGCTGAGGGGATTTTTTCTCATGAAGCCATGGTATGAAATGAACAATCGCTATCGCAAAGGGTCCCGCATTTCAGAGAAGAAAATCCGCGCGGGTGTTTGCGACTTTGCCGCCGGCCTGACCGCTTTACAGACAGCCGAACCCAGCGGCCCTGATCGCAATACTGTCAACAGGGTCTATCGGGCGTTGGGCGCGCGCCTCCATACAGCTTGCCAGGCGCAGCGCCCGATGTTCTGTATTGTTGAAGGGAATGAGAGCTTGTTTGGAGCCAGGCGAGTGAAAGGAATTAGCAGCCAAGGGCTTGAGAGGCATCATCCCGAAGGCAACGCGGGTTGAGCCACCACCTGGCCGGGCCGATGTAAACCAAACCGCGATTTTCAAAAACGAAAAAACGCGGAAATCACGGGGGCACCCGCCCCCGCAGTCAGGCAGGCCCCGGTACAGTCCCTGTTTCGCCGGCATGCCGACGCCCCGATACAGCCGCATATCGGACCATCCATGGGCAGCCATCGGGCAGCGGCGGGCCAGCACACCGCAAAGGGCGTCAAAATTGGAAGCCTCGTTCTGTTCTTCGAGGCTCAAGCCTGGCGGCCCGCCTCCGGATCGATTTTCGAATATTTCAGGTTCGAAAATCGCCCTCAACGCTCCCAACCGGGGAAATTGCAAACGCCGCTTTCCGGGAGAGCGCATCCGGCACTTGCATCGATCACCCTGATCTCAAGTCCGCTGGCGAGACAGGGCGGCGCGTGGCGGATCAGTTCCGGCCCCGCTGGCCCAGGCTCGCCGGTCTCATGGAGGAAAGCGAGCACGACGTTCTGGCCTACATGGCCTTCCCGCGCCAGCATGTCCGCCCAAAGGGGGGGAGTCCGCTTCGCCGGAGGCGTCCGGCCCGCCGCCCGCATCGCACCCGGAACACACCGGGCCGCGCCCCCCGGACCCTCCGCGATATGGGCGGAAGACTTCGCTCTCACCGGGCCTTGCGCAGACGCCTGTAAGCCGGTGTTCCGACGAGCGGAGAGTTGTTGAAGATCAGATCGAAGGGGGTCGCGCCATACTTGCCCTGCACGCCGGGATCGGCGCCGCCGTCCAGAAGCGTATCGACGGCCGCCGCGTGGCCGTTCCAGGCCGCATAGTGCAGCGGGGTATCGCCATCCTTGTCCCGCGCGTTGGGATCGGCGCCGCCGGCCAGAAGTGCATTGATGGCCGCCGCATTGCCCTTCCAGGCCGCATATTGCAGCGGGGTCCAGCCACGCTCGTTCCGCGCGTTGGGATCGGCGCCGGCGGCAAGGCATTCGCGCACCAGTTCGCCATCCGCGTCCCTGAAGAAGGCCAAGGGCCTTGTATTCCAGTCCTTGCACCCCGGTTCGGCGAGAGCGGCCTGCCCAAGCGATACGACACCGGCGATCACGGCCCACCTGATCCATTTCATCCATTTCATATGACTTGCCTCCGAAGCGTTCTCTCAACCGCCCGCCAGCCGGGGGTTGATGTGAGCGGGGATACTGGCGCTCATGGGCCCGCAGGTCAAGGTTTGACTGAGCTTGCAAATTCCTCCGCACACAGAATCTGCGCCGCCGGAGGCGTCCGGCCCGCCGCCCGCATCGCACCCGGAACACACCGGGCCGCGCCCCCCGGACCCTCCGCGATATGGGCGGAAGGCTTCAATCCCACCGGGCCTCATGCAGACGCCAGTAAGCCGGTGTTCCGACGAGCGGAGAGTTGTCGGAGATCAGATCGAAGGGGATCCGGCCATCCCTGGCCCGCGCTTTGGCATCGGCGCCGCCGACCAGAAGCGCATCGATGGCCGCCGCGTGGCCTCTAAAGGCCGCATAGTGCAGCGGGGTCCAGCCATACTTGTTCCGCGCGTTGGGGATCGGCGCCGTCGGCCAGAAGCGCCGCGACGGCCTCCACACGGCCGGACCCGGCCCTCGGACCCGCCGCATAGTGCAGCGGGGTCCAGCCATCCTTGTTCCGCGCGTTGGGATCGGCGCCGCCTTCCAGAAGCGCTGCGACGGCCGCCGCGTGGCCTCTCTCGGCCGCCTCGTGCAGCGGGGTCCAGCCATCCTTGTTCCGCGCGTTGGGATCGGCGCCGCCGGCCAGAAGCGCATCGATGGCCGCCGCATGGCCACGCGGCCGCCAAGTGCAGCGGGGTTATGCCACCCTCCTTGGCCCGCGCGTTGTGATCGGCGCCACCGGCCAGAAGTGCGATAACCGCCGCGTGGCCGCATAGGCCGCCAGTGCAGCGGGGTCCAGCCATTCTTGGCCCGCGCATTGGGATCGGCGCCGCCGGCCAGAAGTGCCGCGATGGCCTCCGGGCGGCCGCCCCCGGCCGCCCAGTGCAGCGGGGTTATGCCATGCTTGTCCCGCGCGTTGGGATCGGTGCGGGAATCGGCCAGGAGCGCCGCGATGGCCGCCGCGTGGCCTTTCTGGGCCGCCGCGTGCAGCGGGGAAGGCCCTTCTTGGTCGTCCGCGCCTTGGGATCGGCGCCGCCGGCCAGGAGCGCCGCGATGGCCGCCGCGTGGCCGAGCCTGGCCGCATAGTGCAGCGGGGTCTGGCCCCTTGGTCGTCCGCGCGTTGGGATCGGCACCGCCAGCCAGAAGCGCATCGATGGCCGCCGCGTGGCCGAGCCTGGCCGCATAGTGCAGCGGGGTCTGGCCCTTCCTGGGTCCGCGCGTTGGGATCGGCGCCGCCGGCCAGAAGCGCATCGATGGCCGCCGCGTGGCGGCTCCGGGCCGCATAGTGCAGCGGGGTATAGCCCTCCTTGTCCCGCACTTTGGGATCGGCGCCGCCGGCCAGAAGCTTCGCGATGGCCGCCGCATGGACGGACCTGATGGCCGCGTGGCGGCTCCGGGCCGCATAGTGCAGCGGGGTCTTGCCCTCCGTGTCCTGCGCCTTGGGATCGGCGCCGCCTTCCAGAAGCGCCTCGACCTCCTTTACGTAGCCTTTCTGGGCCGCATAGTGCAGCGGGGTCCGGCCATCCTTGGCCCGCGCGTTAGGGTCGGCGCCGCCGGCCAGAAGCGCCGCGGCCGCCGCGTGGCCAGAGGCCGCCGAGTGCAGCGGGGTCTCGCCATACTTGGTCGTCCGCGCGTTGGGATCGGCGCCGCCGGCCAGAAGCGCCGCGATGGCCGCCGCGCGGCCGTTCCCTGGCCGCCGAGTGCAGCGGGGTCCAGCCATACTTGGCCCGCGCTTTGGGATCGGCGCCGCCGGCCAGAAGCGCCGCGACCGCCGCGTGGCCAGAGGCCGCCGAGTGCAGCGGGGTCCGGCCACCTTGGCCCGCGCGTTGGGATCGGCGCCGCCGGCCAGAAGCGCCGCGACCACGCCGCCAGAGGCCGCCCAGTGCAGCGGGGTTATGCCATGCTTGTCCCGCGCGTTGGGATCGGCATGCCGCGGCCAGAAGCGCCGCGATGGCCGCCGCGTTGTCTCTCCCGGCCGCATAGTGCAGCGGGGTTATGCCACGCTCCTCGTTCCGCGCGCCGGGATCGGCGCCGGCGGCGAGGCATTCGCGCACCAGTTCGCCATCCGCGTTCTCGAAGAAGGCCCCGGTGTTCCAGTCATTGCACCCCGCGGCGAGAGCGGCCTGCCCAAGCGATACGACACCGGCGATCACGGCCCACCTGATCCATTTCATATGACTTGCCTCCGAAGCGTTCTCTCAACCGCCCGCCAGCCGGGGTTTGATGTGAGCGGGGATACTGGCGCTCATGGACCCGCAGGTCAAGGTTTGACTGAGCTTGCAAATTCCTCCGCACACAGAAGCTGCGCCGCCGGCGTACAGGGGTGTGCAGGCCTCGGACAGGGGTCGATTCCGGCAGGGGGCAGGATCGTATCACAAGGCCTTGCGGCTCTGGTTTTTCGATCTGTATTCGCCTGTGAGCAGGATATGAGGCAGACTTTCTCAAGAACCGGCTGGGCGGCATGACGGCTGCCGTCATGGTAGCGACCGCGCGCCGGGGCACACATCCGGCGAGGTGAAGGGGCCGGAGACCCTGACCCTGATCTTCCTGCCCGCCAGATCACCGGAGCTCAATCGGGTCGGGAAGGTCTGGCAATCTCTTCGGGAAAACGGGCTCTCCAACCGCCTCCTTGAAGATCAGGCAGACGGTCTTGCCGCCGGATGTGATGCCTGGACCCGGCTCATGAAAGAACCGAGGGCAATCAAATCGGGCGCATCTCGCGATTGAACCCAGAACGGCCAGACCTGAGGGCCGTTAGTACAAGATGCGCTACCTGGGTCTTGTGGATGAACAGGTCAACCGAACCTGTGATTGAAAGCGACCGAGATAACGTGGTTGCGGGCCTCTTGCTCAACCTGCAATATTGCCAGCGACCGCGCCCCCTTGGCTTACGCTAGGCGTTGGCTGGCTTACTGTCGTCTCTCAATCATTCCAGACCCAAACATTGGTACCGTTCCACCCAACAAACCCGGTCAATCATCAAAATGCAAAAAATTCTCTCATTAATCCTGACACTAAGCGTTTCAAGCCCGGCTCTCGCAGAGCGCTTGCCGATCTTCGATGCGCACATTCACTACAGCCACGATGCAGTGAAACTCGTGCCGCCCAAAGAGGCTGTTGCAGCACTCCGGGAAGCTGGGGTGCTAAAGGCTCTGGTTTCCAGTTCAGATGACAACGGCACCCAATTGCTGGCAACCGAGGCACCCGATCTGATTGTTCCTGCCCTGCGCCCCTATCGCCGAAGAGGGGAAATATCCACCTGGATGCATGATCCGACGGTTATCGATCATGTTGAGGCGCAACTTGCCAAGCACAAGTATCGGGCTATCGGAGAGTTTCACGCCTTTGGAGACGACATAAAGACAGACGTAATTCAACGCATCATCGCGCTGGCCAAAGAGCACAAGCTGCTCCTGCACGCTCATTCGGATGCAGCGGCTATCGACTTGATTTTTGAATCCTGTCCCGATGCCCTTGTGCTCTGGGCACATTCCGGTTTCGAGCGGCCGGACGCCGTTCGAGAAGTTCTGGCGCGCCATAAGAACCTGTGGGCTGATCTCGCGTTCCGAAACGATCATTCGAGCAACGGCAAGGTTGCCGAACACTGGTTGCCGGTCTTTGAGGAGTTCCCTGATCGGTTCATGGTTGGCACGGATACTTTCGCGCCTGAGCGCTGGTACTACGTATCGAGCCACGCCGAATACAGCCGAAAATGGATTTCCAGTTTGCCGAAGGACCTCATTGAAAAACTCGCATATCGCAATGCGGAGGAAATGATCGCACGCGTTATCGCCGCTGGAAACGCTAGATGATGAGGTATGTTCGAGTTGGCTTGGCGGCTATCGCTCTTGTCTTAGCCCAGGGAACGGCTGCGTTATCGGCTTGTTCGACCGGCGAAGGCGCGCCAATGCAGGGACCACCAGACGCACCATGGAAAGTTGCGATCGCGTTGGACCCGAAAGGCGTCCCACCCAGTGCGCGGTTTCAGGCGGATATCTCAATATGCCCGGCAAATTCCGGGGTTCCGTCACACATAACCGTGGATGCCACCATGCCCGCGCACAAGCATGGCATGAACTACAAACCCAGGGTGTTACGCGCCGAGAATGGGCGCTACGAGGTCAAAGACCTTCTGTTTCATATGCCAGGCGTCTGGCGCTTTGAAGTTACTGCATATCTTGATGGCAAACCACATCGCTATGTCCATGACGTGACGATTGAATGAGCCCGGTATTTTCACCCATTTCGACATTTGCCGCGTTGTTCGTCCTGATGTCAGCGTTCGGACAGGCGGCAACCGTCGAGACGAAGCCAACCGAACTTATCCTGAACGATCAAGAGATCGCGCAGATCATTCGCCATGGTCCATGGCCGCCTGTGCAATCGTCTGATCCCAGCAATCGGGTCTCAGGCAATCGATCGGCGATTGCGTTTGGCAAAATCCTTTTCTTTGAAAGTCGACTGTCTGCCAACGGTCGAATTTCGTGCGGCAGTTGCCATGATCCCAAATTCGGCTGGACGGACGGCAAGGCCCGCGCCGGAGGCCTTGCCCGGCTTGATCGCAATACTCAATCCCTTTTCAATGTCGGAGGCAATCGCTGGTTTGGCTGGGATGGTCGCAATGACAGCCTTTGGGGCCACAGTATCGGGCCGCTGATCGATCCCAGGGAAATGGGTCTTTCGCCGGTTGAAATTGCATCTCTCATCAGACGAGATGAAAAGCTGAACGCACACTATTCCAGGGCATTTGGCGCCTCGCCAGCGAGCCGCTCCGATTTGGAAGTGGTCGTTGATATTGCCAAGTCTTTGGCTGCTTTCCAGGAGACGATTGTTTCGGCAAGAACGTTATTCGATGAATTTCGCGACGCTCTGGCGCGCAAGGATCTGAAGGCCGCACAAAACTATCCCGTTGCCGCACAACGCGGCGCAGCAATCTTTATGGGCCGCGGAAACTGCAATGTCTGCCATCTCGGACCACGCTTCACCAACGATGAGTTCGACGACGCCGGCGTGCCGTATTTCACAGGTCCCGGCCAGGTAGATGACGGACGCCACGGCGGCATTCGAAAGCTGAAGTCTTCGAAGTTCAATCAACTCGGGCGGTTCAACGATGCGTCCGACCGATCAACGGGTTGGGCGACCCGCCAGGTCGTGCAGACTCATCGCACTTTTGGTCAGTTCAAAGTCCCCTCGTTGAGGCAGCTCACGCGAACCGGGCCCTATATGCACAACGGTTCATTAAAAACTCTGCAGGAGGTTGTGGACCACTATTCAAACATCAATCTCGACCGCATTCACAGCGATGGTGCGCTGATTCTGAGGCCACTTAAACTATCGAAACGTGAGAGCAAAGACCTCGAAGCTTTCCTCAGAACGCTCTCGACCGGCCTACCCAACAAATAGACCCAGGGTGACAGCAGCAATCTGTTAAGCCGTCTGTTTTCGGTGCAAGGATTGCAAGCTTGCCGGCAGAGACACGCTTCTGATGGATTATCGTCGTCCACGCTTGTAATCCCGAGGCCCGCGACCAGGGCTCATCTCCCTTACACCAACACAAATGGCCATCTGGCTGTCAATCTCCGGCCTCCTGATCGCCGTCAGCTCAAATTGACCGAACTTCCGTTCTGCGTTTCCAGGCTTGGTGGATATCCAAAGAGGCGCTTGAACTCTCGGCTGAACTGTGAGGCGCTGCCATAACCGACCGCATAGGCCGCTGTCCGGGCGCTTGCTCCATCATTGAGCATCAGGGTTCGGGCACGGTGCAAGCGGATCGTCTTGACATATTGCAGCGGCGTTAGCGTTGTGATGGCCTTGAAACTGTCATGCAAGAGCGTCTTGCTCATGTTGGCCATGCGGGCCATTTCCGCAGTTGTCATTTGAGCGCTGCAGTCCGATTGAATCGCGCGTAGCACCTGACTGATCCGATTGTAGTGGCCGTGCCGCTCCAGCACTGCACGCAAAATACTGCCCTGATTGCCCTGCAAGACCCGGTAGTAAATCTCGTTGCGCACCATGGGGCCAAGAACACGCGCATCGGTTTTGCTATTGAGTGAGGATAAGAGACGATAAAGCGCCTCCTGCATTTCGCTTGTTGTCCTGGAGAGAATTACGCTTCGATGTTCATCTGCTTCAGGGCTTGTGTTGCCTTCGATCCGGGTTTGCAGATCGGCAATCACGGCCGGTTCAATCTGCAGGGCAAGTGCCAGGAACGGTTCCTCGGGCGTTGCACCAATGATCTCGGATTCCATTGGCATAGGCAGCGCGAACACCACATAGTTGTCCGGCGTATAGTCGAAGATCTCATCCGCCAGATAAGCTCGCTTTGACCCCTGCAGCACCATCACGATGCAAGGCTCATAGACGCAAGGCGCGCGACCCACTTTCCCATCGCTGCGGAAGGCCTGCAATCCTGGCACAGGCAACTGCACAAGGCCTGGTTCCGGGAGGTGCCTCAGCAGCATTTGAGCCAGCAGTTTGCTTGTGTGTGTCGGAGCCTGGAGGTGTTCGTTCATGGTGGCAGTATGTGGGAGCAAGGCCTGCCAGATCAACGAAAACTGACTTTCACCGGAGGATTAGGCAAGCATTCTGGAAGAATCTGCGTTCTCTCGGGCAGGTTCCACCCCATATCATGCAAGTCGCGCAGACTATTGTGATCTGGGCGGTGGAGTAGAATGTTTATCTGTCAACCGGTCTGCAATCGGCAGACAGGGCATTATCGCCTGGAAAGGCGCAACACGGGAAGGATCAGCTCATGCAATTTGAATTGAAAGTCAACGGCGCCAGGCGCAGCGTTGACGTGGACCCTGACACACCCCTCCTCTGGGCACTGCGGGACGAATTGAATTTGACGGGAACCAAGTTCGGTTGCGGCATCGCAGCTTGCGGCTCCTGCACGGTCTATGTGGATGGTGAGCCGACCCGCTCCTGCCAGACGGCGATCGAGGATGTGGGCAATAGCGAAGTTACGACGATCGATGGCCTCTCCGGCAATTCTGCCGAGGCCGTACAGGCGGCCTGGCGGGAACTGGATGTGCCGCAATGCGGCTACTGCCAGTCGGGCCAGATCATGGCCGCTTCGGCGCTGCTCTCGGAAAACGCCAAGCCTTCTGACAGCGATATTGACGATGCCATGTCCGGCAATGTCTGCCGCTGTGCCAGTTACCACCGGATCCGCAAAGCGATCCACCGCGCTTCCGAACTGATGGAGGCCTGAGAGACATGAACATGCAATTGCCAAACAGTATCTCAAAACCCTCACGCCGCCAGTTCCTCATCGCCTCCGGCGGCGCAACCGCAGGCCTTATCATCGGTGCCGCACTGCCTGCTTCAGAGACCACAGCCGCCGAATCAACCTCTGGCACTATGAACCCCTTCGTCATGATCGCGCCTGACAGCACTGTCACCGTGCTTTCCAAGCATCTCGACAAGGGCCAAGGTGCTGCGACAGGTCTTGCAACACTCGTGGCGGACGAGCTGGATGCCAGCTGGGATCAGGTCCGGGTCGAGTTCGCCCCGGCCAATGCCAGGCTCTATAACAACCTGAGCTGGGGCCCCTATCAGGGCACGGGCGGCTCGAGCGCCATCTCCAATGCTTTCACGCAGTACCGCTCCGCCGGTGCTGCGGCAAAGACTATGCTCGTTGAAGCCGCCGCGAAAGCCTGGGGTGTTCCCGCCGCCGAGATCAAGGTCGAAGCCGGCAAGCTCAGCCACGGTTCAGGCAAGTCAGGAACCTTCGGTGAGTTCGCAGCTGCGGCTTCCGCCATGCCCGTGCCTGAAAAACCTGCACTGAAATCACCGGAACAGTTCACCTATATCGGCAAATCGTTCCCACGTCTGGACGTGAAGAACAAGACGGTCGGCGCACCGATCTTTGCTCTGGACGTCAAACGCGACAACATGCTTGTGGCTACCATCGCCCGCTCGCCGAAGTTCGGAGGCAAGGTGAAGAGCTTAGATGCCACCGAGGCTAAGAAGGTGAACGGTGTCGTTGACGTCATACAAATTCCTGCCGGGATCGCCGTCGTCGCCAGGAGCACCTGGCCGGCTTTGAAAGGCCGAGAAGCGCTCAAGGTGGAGTGGGACTTCTCAGCTGCCGAGACCCGTTCGTCTGGCGAACTCTTTGCCGAGTATCGGGAACTGACGAACAAGCCAGGGACGGTGTTCCGCAAGGACGGTGATGCCGAAGCCGCGCTCGCCAAGGCGGACAAAGTCATCGAAGGCGAGTTCGAGTTTCCCTATCTCGCCCACGCCCCGATGGAACCGCACGATGTGGTCATCGAGTTCGATGGCAAAAAGGCGGACATCTGGACCGGCTCCCAGCTCCAGACAGTTGACCAGTTCGTCACCTCCAGGATCCTTGGCATTGAGCTGCCGAACGTCAACATCCACACGGTCTGGGCAGGCGGCTCATTCGGCCGGCGCGCAATTTACGACTCGCACATCGTGGGGGAAGCCGCCCAACTCGCCAAGGCCTGGGGCAAGAAGCAGCCGCTGAAGATTCAGTGGTCCCGCGAGGACGACATCAAGGGCGGTTACTACCGGCCAATGTATGTGCACAGGGTGAAAGCCGGCCTCGACAAGGAGGGCAACATCACCGCATGGCACCACCGCATTGTCGGCCAGTCCATCCTCACAGGTACGCCGTTCGAGCAGGCCTTCGTGAAGGACGGCATCGACCACTCGTCAGTGGAAGGCGTCTCAAACCTCCCCTATGCCATCCCTAACATCTATGGCGACTTGCATACGGTGAAAGTCGGCGTACCGGTGCTCTGGTGGCGCTCGGTGGGTCACACCCACACAGCCTTCGTGGTGGAGACCATGATGGACGATCTCGCCAAGGCCGCAGGCCGCGACCCGGTCGAGTTCCGCCTCTCCATGCTGAAGAAGCATCCGCGCCATGCGGGCGTCCTGAAGCTGGCCGCGGAGAAGGCCGGCTGGGACAAGCCGGCTACCAAAGGAATCAGCCGCGGCATTGCCGTGCACGAGTCCTTCAACTCCTTTGTCGCCCAGGTCGCGGAGATTTCCCGCGGCGAGGACGGTTTCAAGGTGGAGAAAGTGGTTTGCGCTGTCGACTGCGGCGTCGCAGTTAACCCGGACAACATCGCCGCGCAAATGGAAGGTGGACTCGGCTACGGCCTCGGCCATGCCATGCGCAATGAGATCACTCTGACGGACGGCGAGCCCGACCAGGCAAACTTCGACACCTACGAACCCATGCGGATCACGGACATGCCGGACGTGGAAACTCACATCCTTCCGTCCACCGCGGCTCCAACCGGTGTCGGCGAACCGGGCACGCCGCCCATTGCTCCGGCAGTCTCCAACGCCATCCATGCCGCCATCGGCGAGCGCTGGCGCCGGCTGCCCTTTTCGAAAGATGAGGGCACCGGTAACTAGACTGACGACGGGAACACTGTAAACAATCCGGGCGGTGAACAACTGCCCGGGTTATCTCCAGAGCATCATGTACCTATGCAGACTTGATGATGGCCAGGAGGCAGAACAGTTCGTGGGCGACCTGGGCGGCGGCGAGTGAGGTCATCTGGGCGTAGTCGTAGCAGGGCGCAACTTCCACGATATCGATGGCGACTATGTTTGGCCGGGCGTCCTTGCCCAGCTCGGAGAGCGCACGGAATATTTCCAGCACATGCAAGGTACTGAGACCGCCAGGGATCGGCGTGCCGGTTCCAGGCGCAAATGCTGGATCGAGACAGTCTACATCGAAAGTGAGATAGCACGGCGCGCTGCCAATCCGCTCTGCGATCATCCTTGCGATATCTGCCGGCGCCATGGCCATGGCCTCGGGTGCATGCAATCTCGCGTAGGCATCATCTCTCAGATAACGCGTGCGAATGCCGATCTGGAGCGATTTGTCCGCGAGAATATGTCCGGAGTCCGCCGCGTGGCGGAACATGGTGCCGTGCTGGACCACGGGGCCAACGGTCGTGTCAGTATGAGCGTCAAAATGGAGAAGAGCAACCGGACCGGTGACCTCGTTGACGCCGGTGAGCGAGCTGTAGGTCACGCTGTGATCGCCACCAAGTGAGAACGGCACAGCTCCGACACTGACCACCTCTTTGGCGCGCTCAAATGCGGCTTGCGCGAATTCATGCTGCTGACTGTATGTGTATTCGATATCGCCGGCATCAAGCACCGCGAGCCGGTCAAACGGATCAAACCCCCAAGGCCATACTTCACCCCAGGTGAGCTGCAGTGAGGCTTCGCGAATTCCCCGCGGTCCGAAGCGAGAGCCCGGCCTGTTGCTGACCCCAAGGTCGTAGGGCAATCCATAGACGACGACATCCGCGTTGGAGAATTCATGCCCGTGATGACGCCTGAAGAGCGTCGGCAGACCCGAGAACGCGTTGGCCGTAATCAGTCCTTTCAGACCATCGTCTTTGTCCGCACTCATGGCTGCCCTTTCGCGTTTTCCTCCAAAACCAAGTCGATAACAATAGCGGTTTGACAAACCTGGTGCAAGCAATTGGCATGATTATTTTGCGGATGCGTCCCGCAAATTGCAGAACCTGGAAAGTCACCGCCAATCCATGAATTTTATCGAACTGCAGACCGGATTTACGCCGTTCAATATCGCGGCAGAAGAAGCTCTGTCCTTGCTGGACTTGCGATATGGCCTCGGTGGCAAACTTGAACGGCTGGGCGGCGAGCGCGATTGCAATTTCCATGTGGACAGCGGTTGCGGCCGTCAACTGGTTCTCAAGATCTCAGGTGCGGCAGGGAGCCAGGAAGCGGTCGATCTGCAGGCCCAGTTACTGAACCATATTGCCCGGTCAAGCTGCCGGGGTTTGGCCCCGGTGGGGATACCCACACAGAACGGCGAGCTCTATTTTGAGCACCAATTTGACAACGGACAGCGCGGCTTCGTTCGTCTGGTCACCTGTCTGGAGGGCACACTGATGCGCGCGCTTCTGTGCGTGTAACTGGTTGGCTACAAGGCAGCTAAAACAACAAGGACGGCGGCGCAGGCTGCAGCCCATGCTTCGGCTGAACGCGCGCTGCACATGTTGCTAGCGCTCAGAAGCAATCGTCCTGCTGTATCGGGGACAGCCGAATTGCTGGAGCGGCGGAAACGGGTGATGAGCCCGACCTGCTTCCTGCACTATTCCGAACCACTGCACATCGTGCGCGGAGAGGGCACAAAGCTCTACGACTCCGAGGGCCGGGAGTATATTGACGCGTACAACAACGTGCCTTCCGTCGGACACGGCAACGCCTATGTGGCAGACGCATTGGCACGGCAGCCGAAGATCCTGAACACGCATACCCGATATCTCAATGAAGAGTGGTCCGGTATACAGAAAGGTTGCTCGCAACGCTGCCGGTTTAGCTCGATACCTGCATGTTCGTTTGCACCGGCACTGAGGCAAACAATCTTGCCTACAATATCGCGCGGACGGTGACGGGCCGGACAGGTGCTGTTATCACAGACGGGTCCTATCACGGAAACTCAATTGAAATCGGTGCGCTTTGGCGCCAAGGGATGGAAATTCAGGACGATCCGGACCACGTGGCCGCAATTGAAGCGCCTGATGCCTATCGCGGGCCGTTTGGCAAGGACGATCCGGAGTTGGGCAGGAAGCTGACAGCGCGCGCTGCACCGGCCATTGAGGAGCTTGCGCGATCCCGGCACGGGTTGGCGATGCTGATGATCGACGCCATTTTCGATGCGCCGGGCATCTTTACCGCCCCGCCCGGCTATCTTTCGGAATTGTTCAATCAGGTTCGCGCAGAAGGCGGACTGGTCGTTGTGGATGAAGTGCAGTCGGGCCTTTGCCGGCTCGGCGACAAAACTATTGGGGTTTTGAGGATTCGTGCATCGTGCCGGATCTTGTGACCATGGGCATCCCTTGGCCGTGGTTGCCGGAAGACGGGAAGTGATGGAAGCGTTCGCCGGTAAGCAGCATTATTTCAACACCTTTGGCGGCAATCCGGTTTCGGCGACAGTTGGCAATGCGGTGCTGGATGTCATTGAACGAGACGGGATTCTCTCCCATGTAAAGCAAACCGGCCACATCCTGATATCAGGTTTGCACGCGCTGGCGGAACGCCATGAGGCCATGGGACATGTCAGAGGCAAGGGGTTTTTCGTTGCAGTGGAGTTGGTGCGCAATATCGCGAAAAAGACACCATGGCCGGAAGCGCACCGGGTCGTAAACGGCATGCGGCATCAGGGAGTTCTGGTGGCAGTCAATGGTATCCACGACAACGTCATCAAGATCAGGCCGCCGCTGGTGTTTTCACAAGTGGATGCAGCCCGCCTTGTGGCCGCAATGGATGCCGAGTCGCAGAGATTGCCCCCCGCATTGTCAGCTTGAAACCCGTCGTCGGACAATCGCCCTACCCGACCAACCCGTGCTGCGCCGCCAGCTCGGCAAATGGCGTCTCGGGTCTTGCACCCACATGGCTGATAATTTCCGATGCAGCGAGCACGCCAAGTTTGCCGCAGGTTTCCAGATCCCTGCCATCGGTGTAGCCATAAAGGAAGCCGGCAGCGAACATATCCCCTGCCCCGGTTGTGTCCACGATCTTTTCCACAGGCACCGCCGGCACCACAATCCGGTCATCGCCTTTCACCACAACGCAGCCTTTTTCCGACCGGGTCAGGGCCGCCAATTCGCAATCGGCGGCCACGGTATCGGCGGCTTCATCGAAATTGTCGACCTGGTAGAGGCTCATGATTTCCGCTTCGTTGGCGAAGAGAATATCGACGCTGCCCTTGACCAGTTCGAGGAAACCTTCACGGTGGCGTTCAACACAGAAGGGGTCGGAAAGCGTGAGCGACACCTTGCGTCCGGCGCTCGCTGCAATCCTGGCCGCTTCGCGGAAAGCTTCCTTTGCGGCTTCCGGGTCCCAGAGGTAGCCTTCCATGTAGGTGACTTTGGAGGCGCGGATCATCTCTTCATCCAGATCACCCGGATTCAGATGCACGCACGCTCCGAGATAGGTGTTCATTGTGCGCTCTCCATCCGGTGAAACCAGAACCAGACAGCGAGCAGTTGACGGGCCTTCAGACGCCAATGGGGTCTCGAAGTTCACGCCAGTTGCCTTCATGTCGTGACTGAAAACCTTGCCCAGTTGGTCGTCGCGCACCTTGCCAATATATGCGCCATTGCCACCGAACGAGGTCACACCTGCAATAGTGTTGCCCGCTGAACCACCGGACATTTCGATGCCGGGGCCGGTGTCTGCATAGAGCGCTTCTGCCTGTTCTTCGTCGATCAGATGCATGCCGCCTTTCGCAATACCGCGAGCTTCCAGAAAATCATCGGTTGTGCGGGATATGACATCTACAATCGCGTTGCCGATGCCGAGCACGTCATGGCGGGGCTCACTCACGGGGAAATTCCTGTCTTAAATGGCGGGAAGAAAAGGCTGAAGATTTGGCCCGGGACTATAGTCACAGCGCGATGCGGGTCAACCACCTTTCAGACTTGTTTTGTGGCGAGTTTCACCCCATTTGGAAAGAGAATTAAATGTTTGAGGTCTGGAAAGGACATTGATGATTTCAGCAGCGATCAAGGCGTTGGAGCAAATGTTTTCGGCTCCGTTTCGCGCCGTTCTCTTCAAGTCACTCGGCCTCACATTCCTTTTGTTTATTGGTCTTGGTATAGCGGTCCAGCTTGGCCTGACCGCGATCACGTTCTCCTCGGTTGAATGGATTGACTTCGCTGCCGGCTGGCTCGCAGGACTTGGTGCGGTTTTCATCATGATCGTGGCCGGTTTCTTTCTCATTGGTCCGGTGACCGCCCTGTTCGCGGGTTTGTTTCTAGACACGGTCGCTGAACGGGTGGAAGAGAAGCATTATCCGGGGGACCGACCTGGATCACCCATGCCGGTCATAGCGGGTCTGACCACTGCGCTGCAGTTTGCAGCGATTATCCTGCTTGTGCACTTGAGCATGCTTCCCCTGCTATTGTTCGGCCTTGGTGCCTTCGGCATGTTTCTGGGCAACGCCTATTTGCTTGGACGTGAATATTTCCAGATGATTGGCATGCGACACCTGCCGCCCAAGGAGGCGCGCGCCATGCGCAAGCGAAATGCCGGGCGGATTTTCGGAGCGGGCTTTATCCCGGCCGCTCTCGCGTTTGTCCCACTCGGAAACCTGATTATGCCACTCTTCACGACTGCATACATGACGCATATTTTCAAACGTGTTCAAAGAGATGAAGAGGCCATTTTCGCAACAGCACAGGCCCAAACCCAGAGCTAAAAGTGGGACCTGTGATACTCACATCGTCATCTCGGAATTTTGCGTCAGCAAAATATCCGGGATCTTTGAGCAATCAGGGATTTCATCAAATTACGAGAAGATCCGGGATAAATCGCACACGCGATTTTCCGGGATGACACTGCACTTTTTCGTTTGCGCAAAGCCATCAGAGGTGGAGATGACCAAGAAAATCCCAACAGCGATTACGGTTTCCGACATAGACGTTCAGACTGGCTCGGGATATCCGCCGCCCTATGATGAGCCTACAAAGGAGCGTCGCTGCAGGTTGGGAGACCTCTCTGGATTGACTGATTTCGGCGTGAATGTGGTTGAGTTGCCGCCCGGTGCCTGGTCTTCGCAACGGCACTGGCACAGCCATGAGGATGACAGGCATTATTCGGATATCGACATGCAGACCCTGAAGCAGGCTAAAGGGCGGCGAATTTACCAAGCGGGATGGTTCACTGCTGGAGTAAGGCAGTTTCTATTGAACCAGCGTGAGCGTGGCATTCTGAGAGAGAACGCCGTCAGGCACCGGCACATCCGTGGCACCGTAGTCAGAATTGAGAACCAGATTTGGCCCTGCGTAGAGCAGGAACTTGTTGGCAATGACGTCAGAACAGGATGGGCTTCTCGGCGTGGTTGGCCACCACATTCAACTTGGCCACGTTTTCAATCTGATCATCATCCGCATTTGCGAGAACCAGTTCCCGAGCTGCTGCGATTGAAGCCGCATCGGCCATTTCCTGCATCCGGGTGTATGATGTTTGGGCGCTGCCATAGTCCACCTCGGGGTTCGCAATTTTCTGGTGCTCCAGGATTGGATCACCAGACTTAAATTCAGTCACATCCCGGACTACAGGATAACCGCAAGGGGGTTATCAAAGTATTGGCAAATAGCAAATAGTTAAGTCATACCAATTGATTAAAACCGTTTTCAGACGGTGGCGTGTGGCGGTTTGGCTTCGGATTTGTGAAGAAGTTGCTTGCAATCTGGAAGCTGTTGGCCACATTGGCAGGATGTTCGCGCATACACGCATTTCCATGTCGGCCTTGCTGGCCGGCGCCGTTGGTATTCTGGTGTCTATTACTGTGGCTCTGGTGGTGCTGTTGTCTGCCTATGCGAACTTGCGGAACACCATCGACCTTGTGTTCTCGGTTTCTGAACAGACCATGGAACGCCTAGAGCACGATATCCGCGCTCATCTCAGCCCGGCTGCGGCGCTGGTGGATCAATTGGCAAACAGAGTTGAACGCGGTCGGCTTGATCCGTCGGACGACGAGGCCATTGCCCGGTTTGCCAGCGGCGGTTTTGCTTCGGCTCCACAGATCGCCGGACTGCTCGTCTGGGACAAAAATCTCAATGAGATTGAGGTTTTGCGCACCGACCGGCGGTCCATAAACCTAAAGGTCGGTACGGTTGAAAATGCAGAAGCCATCCACGAACTCTCACGCGAAATCTTTCTGGCGGGCAAGGCTCGCTGGGGTGCACCATTCCGGACCAGAGGTGTCACCTACATCAACATTCTGGCTCCGTTGATCCACAAGGGAAAATTCGCGGGCATGGCCGGCAGCGGCGTCACCATTTCCAAAATGTCAGCGCTTCTGAAACGGGACACCAACAAGTACGATGTGACGCCGTTTATCCTTTATGATGGCAACCAGGTTCTGGCCCATCCCTCATTCGCGGAATCAGATGAGCAAACCGGCATACAGACAAAGGACGCCGGCCTGATCCCTTTGGCGAACTTCCCGGATCCAATCCTGTCGAAATTCAACAAATCTGTTGTTGATGAGGAGTTTTCGCAAGCGACCTTCAAAGTAAGGCAACTGGACCTGGAGGATGACACCTACTTCTTCCTGACCCGGCAATTGACGGGGTTCAGCGACAAGCCCTGGACAATCGGGGTCTATTTGAAAGAAGGGCGGTTTGACGAACAGTTTGAGCGGTTGGTGGAATCTATCCTGGTCGGTCTGGGGCTGCTTGCCCTGTCTATTTTCCTGATCTGGTTCATGGCGCGAAGGATCTCGGCACCCATTGAGCAAATCTCCAGGGCCGCGCAACAGGTCAGTGCTCTCGATCTCGCGCAGGTACCCAGACTTACACAATCGCGCGTCAAGGAACTGCATAAGCAGGCCGTTGCCTTCAACAAGATGACCGGCGCCCTTAAGCTGTTTGAGACCTATGTTCCAAGACAACTCGTCAAGCGCCTGCTGCGCGATCCCAACGCCTCCGCACCTCCGCCCCACCTGGAAACCCTGACGGTGATGTTCATTGATGTGATCGGGTTTACGGCGCGCACCGAGTCCATGTCACCGGAAGACGTCGCCAAAATGCTGAATGCCTATTTCACCGTTGTGAACCGCTGCATCAATGCAGAAGACGGCACCGTAGACAAATATATCGGCGATGCGGTGATGGCTTTCTGGGGGGCGCCGGAAACACAGGACGATCACGCAGCCCGCGCCTGCCGGGCAGCGCTGGCAATTGCCAAGGCGTGTGAAACCGATCCGAATTTCCCGGACATCCGTCTGAAAGTTGCCATTCATACTGGTCCCCTGCTCGTCGGCGATATCGGCGCGCCGGGGCGTATCAATTTCACGGTCATCGGCGACACGGTAAACACCTGCGCACGCATCGAATCGCTCGGCTCGCAGGTGGATGACGGAGCCCGCGCAGTGGTCATGGCCAGTCGCGAAACGGTTGATGCGGCGGGTGAGGACTTTGAGGTGAAAAAGCTTGGGAAATTCAGCGTAAAGGGGCGCGCCCGCAAGGTTGAGGTGTTGCGTTTGATCGGCACCAGCTGAACTTGATGGCATATTCCAACCGATGATGTTCGTGGTTAGATGACAGAAATGCGCTATTAGTTCCCGTGTCGAACAGGCTGGGGGTACCACCGTAATCTGAATCAAATCGGAAACATCGGTTGACGTCAGCACTAGTATGGAGTGTTACCGCCCAACACATCAGACCGGCAGAGAGGTACAAACGCAAATAACCGTCTTCAGGGATGCGATAGTCTGGTTCAATGCAATGGGTACGTTGCCCTGGACCATCAGATTGGGGGCTTGTTTGTATCCGCTACCACAAATACTCGGCGGCCTATTTTTTGTTGAGACGCTGCCTGGGTTTGTAATTTTGGCGGGCCGGATTGTATCTGGCATTGTCGCAAGCCAAGTTCACAAGCGGTCGCCTTTTCAAAGTTGATGGGTCCTGTCGGGTATGTCCATTGGCTTCTGTTCATTCCTTATTTGTTGTATGAGCTCGCAACGCAAAATTTGACTGGATCGTTGTTCTGGTTTGTTTGCTATCTCCTGCCTTGAGCATGACGGGGGGAGGTCCTCTGGAGACGACTTGACCTTCAACGGGGGAGCGAAGACCGGTTCGGTGTTGTCTCTCACGAGAGGACCCTCTCCAGGCTGCCTGCAGCGCCCGGCTTTTCCCGCCTCACCGGGCGCCCGCAACACCCGGCCCAAGCCCCAGGCCCCGGGCCAAGACCTGGGCCTCATGGAGGCTTTCAAAAAAACGTTCCCCAAAGCCTTGCCTCCCCTTTGAACCACGGTCCGGCAGACAAGCCGATCGAGGTCTGGGTTCAGGACGAGGCGCGCATCGACCAGAAGAACGGCCGCGTCCGCATCCGGGCGCGCAAGGGGACGAGACCGCGATGGCCGGCCGATCAGCGTTACAAATCGGCCTGCCTGTCCGGCGCGGTGTGCGCAGACAGGGAGACCGGTGCAGCCCTGATGCTGCCATGGTGGCAGGATGTCATGGGGGCGGACACTGGAACAAGGAACCTGCCTCTCAAGGAGATCAGCCGGCCCGTTGCAAAAGGCGCTCAGGCCGCCGTCCTGATGGACCGCGCGCCGGGGCACACATCCAGCGAGGTGAAGGGGCTCTCCAACCGCCTCATTGAAGATCAGGCAGACGGTCTTGCCGCCGGATGTGATGCCTGGACCCGGCTCATGAAAGAACCAACGGCAATCAAATCAGGCGCATCTCGAGATTGGACCCAAAACAGGCAAACCTGAGGCCCGTTAGTATTATACATTTCAATTTTCTCTCATCCTCAACCCAGCCCATGATCGCGCTGATGGGCAAACTGGCCATGGCCGACATTTTCATATTGGCCTTGTACATAGTTATCGCCAAAGGCATTGGCGTCGGCCAAATAGGCGTTGCCTGGGGTTTGTACTTGTTCACGGCCTGCGTAATGATTTCATTGTTCGTGTCATTTGTTGAGAAAGGCAAATTGCCTACCCAATCTGAGGTGGACTCATAATTACGATTGGTCTCAAGTGTTGAGAATTAAACACCCACAATTGCAAGTTCGGCCTAAATAGCTTGATTTTGGCATTTCACCGCCAATGATCTATTGGCAAGTTCCGGGGCTGAAGCAGAGATAAAGCGGGCGATTTGTATGTTTCAATCGGGGTAACCTTCCGCATCAACTGGCGGGCACCCAATCCAGGCGGTTATCAACGAACGCCCCGTTCAACTCTTCATGATGCTTCATAGTGACCGCTTGCGGTGCTTGACAGGACGGGCCAAAGAGTGTCGGCCTCGTGAGATAAGTTTGCGTTGAAGGAACGGCATGCGCGCTGTGAAAGTTTCATCTGTCCCAGATTACGCCGATCCGGCCTTTACGGGCTGGCAAGTTGTGTCTCCTGAGGATGTGGAAATGGTGCCTGCACCGCTAGGTCTGCAGCCAACTGACCACATCCGCGTCAACTGGGAAGACCGTCCCTATGGAGAAGTCGAGAGCATATCCGCCCGAGTTGTCCATGATGGCGACGCAATCGCCGTGCAAATGAGTTGGGCAGATGAAAAACCCAGCACTGGCGCAGGTGAAGGGTTTCCGGACGGTGCAGCCATTGCCTTCCCGGTGCGCGGTGAACCGGTCCTCATGCAAATGGGATCCGCAGATTCGCCTATGCATTTTGTGCAGTGGCAGGCCTCAAAGAAGGAAGCGCGTTCCGTAGTGGCCAAAGGTATCGGATCTTCTGTTCCTGGCCAGCCAGTGGGCGAAAAGGTGCAAGGCAGCTGGACAGGTGGCAGATGGTCTGTCGTGTTTATGCGCGCCCTCGCCGGCGAAGGGCTGAGTGCCAACCTTGTGGCTGGCAAGGAAACGCAAATCGGATTTGCAGTCTGGAACGGCAGCAACGAAGAACGGGCCGGAATCAAAGCGGTGTCCACCGACTGGACCAAATTAAGTCTGGAGGCTTAGGGAACACAAGATGGCAAGCAAGCGCCAGGTGGCCATGGTCATCGACCTCAACAAATGTATCGGGTGCCAGACCTGCACCATTGCCTGCAAGACCCAGTGGACCAGCCGCGAGGGCATGGAAGGCATGTGGTGGAACACGGTCAGCACGTCTCCCGGCGAGGGCACGCCCAAGGGCTGGGAGAAAATGGGCGGCGGTTTCCGCAAAGGCAAGGCGCAGCCTGCAAAGCTGCCAAAACAGATGGATTTTGGTGAGGCCTGGAATTTCAACACAGACGCTGCCCTGTTTGAAGGCGATACCCACAATACGCTGGGACCTATCGGAGGTGATCCGAACTGGGGCACCAACTGGGATGAAGACGTGGGCGGCGGGGAATATCCGAACTCCTTCCAGTTCTATATCCCGCGCATCTGTAATCATTGCACAAAGCCGGCCTGCCTTGAGGCCTGCCCGCGCGGCGCCATCTTCAAGCGCGAGGAAGACGGCATCGTGGTGATCAATGAAGATCATTGCCGGGGGTTCCGGTTTTGCCAGGAAGCCTGCCCGTACAAGGAGATCTACTACAACACGGTTACGGGCACCTCGCAGAAGTGCATCATGTGCGCACCGCGCCTGGAAGAAGGTGTGCCAACCGCCTGTTCGCGGCAATGTCCGGGTCGCGTCCGTTTTCTCGGGTTCCTCGATGATGAAGACGGGCCCATCCACAAACTGGTCTACAAGTACAAGGTGGCACTCGAGCTGCACCCGGAATACGAAACGCAACCCAACGTGTTCTATATTCCACCGATGGCTCCTCCGTCCTTTGATGAGGAAGGCAATCTCATCGACGAAGACCGTATCCCGATGGATTATCTGGAATCCCTGTTTGGTAAGGAAGTCGGACCAGCGCTGGAACTGTTGAAGGCTGAAAAGGCGAAAAAGAAGGCCGGCGGCCAGTCTGATCTGATGGATACGCTGATTGCCCGCAACTGGCTGGATCTGTTTGGCCCCTTTACGACCAACCCGAAAGATGTGGCCAAGACGCTCGAAGAGCGCGTGGCCAACCGTCAGGGCTGAGTATGAGCGCCAAAGTCACACGCAGAGGATTTCTCAAAGCCGGGGCCGCGGCTGCGGCAACGCTCGCCATGCCAAATTTTCTGGCGCGGGACGGCGGCTCGCTGAAGGCGCTCGCGGCTGAGACGCCGCCTGACTTCAACTCTTCACTCGACGTTTATCGCAAGCATTGGACCTGGGACAAAACCGTTCGCGGCACCCATATGATCAATTGCTGGTATCAGGCCCACTGCGCTTTCGATATCTATGTAAAGGACGGCATCGTCTTCCGCGAGGAACAGGCGGCGGAATACAAGCAGTTGAACCCGGATGTCCCAGACCTTAATCCGCGCGGTTGCCAGAAAGGCTGCAGCTTCTCGCACCGCATGTACGAGCCGAACCGGATCAAGTTTCCAATGCGGTGCAAAGGCAAGCGAGGCGAAGGCAAATGGGAACAGGTCTCGTGGGATGAGGCGCTGGACGACATTGCCGACAAGCTCATAGACACCATGATCGAAGAAGGCACCGACCGGGTGATCTGGGACCTTGGCCCGGACATCAATATCGGGGCTGCAAATGCTGCGCAGGCGCGCCTCGCGCAGTTGACGCATTCCATATGTCTGGACTCGAACTCCAGCAATGGCGACGGGCATCGCGGGGCCTTTGAGACCTTCGGCAACGTTTATATGGAGCGATCGCTGGAAGACTATTTCTACTCCGACTTGATCATTATCTGGGGCGCGAACCCGGTTTTCACCTCGATCCCCAATGCACACTTCTTCACCGAGGCCCGGTATAATGGGACTGACATTGTCTGCATTTCCCCGGACTACAGCGCATCGGCTTCGAAAGCTGATTTGTGGGTGCCGCTCAAACCGGGAACCGACGCGGCGCTGGCGCTGGCGATATGTAATGAGATCATTCAGGGCGGCCATGTAAATGAGACGTTTGTGGCCGAACAGAGCGATCTGCCGTTGCTTGTCCGCACGGACACGAATTCCTTTCTCACAGGGAAGGATGTGGATAGCGGATTTGAGAGCACTTTCTATTTTGCCGACAGTCTGGGCGCATTGAACCCGGCACCGCGCAAATCCCTGGATCTTGATGGGGTGAAGCCGGACTTGCGCGCAAAGCTCTCGGTCAAGCTGGCAGACGGCAAAGAGGTTGAAGTTCGCACAGTCTTCTCACTGCTGAAGGAGAGGCTGGCGACCTACACGCCAGAGGCTGTGTCTGAAATGTGTGGCACTGCACCCGGCCTCATCAAACGCCTTACCAAGATGGTGATCAACGCAAAGGCTCTGTCGAATGTCTCCGGTAGCAGCATGAACAAATATTTCCATGGCAACCTGACCGAACGTTCTATGATCCTCATTTGGGTACTGCTCGGCCAAATGGGCAAACCGGGCTCGGGATATTCGGCCTTCGGGTTCCTCGCAAATGATGGTTGGGAAGATTACGTCTCAGGCTTGCGTATCAAAGACCGGATGGCGTTCGGCACAGAGATCGGACTCGATTTGTTGTGGGACTGGGCGAGGGGCGAAACCTCGGAAGCCTTCTTCAAGAAGCTATCCACCAGCCAGTTCGTAAACCCTGAGGGCAATCTGCCAATCTGGACGTCCAGTGCCCTGTTCTGGCATGTGCATGGCGGGATTGCCGAACTGGCGGAAAAAGCCGACGAATGGGTGCCAAACCTCAAGAAGCCCGTGCGCGAAGCCTTGCACGAATCCATCGAGCAGAAATGGCTGCCCCTGCAGCCGCCACCGGGCAAGAACCCGCGCATCCTCTTCCACTACTGCTCAAACCCTTTGCGTAGCGTGCGCGGCAGTCACAAGCTGACGGAAGTACTTTGGCCCAAACTGAAGCTCTCCGTGGTGATCGATTTCCGGATGTCCTCAACCGCCCGACAGGCAAACTATGTGCTGCCGGCAGCGGCCTGGTACGAAGTGACCGACCATAAATGGGTGACACCGCTGGTCCCCTACAACCACATAACGAACAAGGCCGTGGAGCCGCTCGGCGAAAGCAAACCGGATTTCTGGATCTTTACAATGCTGGCCAAACACATTGAAAAGCGGGCCAAGGCCAGAGGGCTGACAACACTCAAAAGCCATCTCGGAAAAGAGATTGTTCTCGACAATATGTACGCCGACATGACTATGGATGGCCGTTTTGGCGAGGATGATACAGATGCGGCGGCCGGTGCAATCCTGGAACAATCCAGCAATCTTTCGCATGTGAGTTGGGAAGAGCAAAAGGAAAAGGGCTTTGCCCGCTACGCCAATATCGGCCTCAGCCCGCTCTCGATCGGCAATGCGGGTGATCTGAAAGAGGACGAACCGTTTGTTCCCCTCACCCACCACACAGACGGCAAGCAGCCCTATCCAACGCAGACGCGCCGGATACAGTTTTACCTGGACCACCACCTCTATCTGGACCATGACGAACATCTGCCGCGCTTCAAGGCCCCGCCCAAGATGGGCGGCGAATATCCGTTGACGATGACTGGCGGGCATACGAGGTGGTCCGTGCACAGCGTCTGGCGTGACAATGCTCTGATGCAGCGCCTCAACCGCGGCCAGCCTTATATAGTGATGGGGCAAAAAGATGCTGCAGACCGTCAGATTGCCGACGGTGACTGGGTGCGCTGCTTTAACGATCTGGGAGAGTTCCATGTGCGGGCCAAGGTCATAACAGGCGTCCGGCCTGGTCAGACAATCATGTACCATTCCTGGGAAAACTATCAGTTTGCCGGCAAGGGTGATGCGCGCAGTGTGTCCCCGTCCCCCATCAATCCGGTCGAACTCGCTGGAGATCACGCGCATCTGAAAGTCGGCATGCTGGAAGGACAGCCCGGCTGTTTTGACCGGGACACGCGTATCCAAATCACCCTCATGACGCCAGTTGATGTTGCTGAAATGAAAAAAGGCTAGCTCTTGTGATGTTTGGCGAAGCTATGAGCGCGCTTGAGCGCAGTGTTTGTTACCGCGGTTTTGCCGAAGCGTTCAGAAGCCCTGGCGGGGGCGCCGACATTTTCGACGAAACCCTCATTCCACTTCCTTCCAAAGATGCTTCAGCTGAATTCCTCGGGGCATTCGATCCATCGGTGTCAAAATCCGGGTGCTCTTTGTACGAGAGCGCACATTCAGAACGGGAACAAATGGCACTGTATGAAGAGTTAGTGCGCTGGTACGACCATTTCGGCCTTCAAAGAAAGACAAGGGCGGAATTGCCAGACCACATCTCAATTGAGTTGGAGTTCATGCATTTTTTGGCATATCGGGAACATGTAATGGAAAGTCATCGTGATTCCGTCGAAACCCTTAGAAGTGCGCAAAGAGCGTTTCTCGAGAAGCACCTGTTTCCTCTCACCAAGGCGATCAAACAGAACATGCGGAAAACAGCAGCCCAGCGTTACAAAGCGATTGCTGAAGCAGCACATGATTTTGTTGATTGGCAAATCGTTTACCTTAATGGAGCATGAATTGTTTCATTTTATACTAACGGCCCTCAGGTTTGCCCGTTTTGGGTTCAATCGCGAGATGTGCCTGATTTGATTGCCCTTGGTTCTTTCATGAGCCGGGTCCAGGCATCACATCCGGCGGCAAGACCGTCTGCATGATCTTCAAAGAGGCGGTTGGAGAGCCCGTTCTCCAGAAGAGATTGCCAAACCTTCCCGACCCGATTGAGCCCCGGTGATCTGGCGGGCAGGAAGATCAGGGTCAGAGTCTCCGGCCCCTTCACCTCGCCGGATGTGTGCCCTTGGCGCGCGGGCCATCAGGACAACGGCCTGAGCATCTTTTGCAACGGGCCGGCTGATCTCTGATCTCCTTGAGGGGCAGGTTCCTTGTTCCAGTGTCCGCCCCTATGGCAGCATCAGGGCCGCGCCGGTCTCCCTGTCTGCGCACACCGCGCCGAACAGGCAGGCCGATTTGTAACGCTGACCGGCCGGCCATCGCGGTCTCATGCGCGCCCGGACGCGGCCGGTCTTCTGGCCGATGCGGGCCTCGTCCTGAACCCGGACCTTGATCGGCCTATCTGCCGGACCGTGGTTCAAAGGGGAGGCAAGGCTTTGGGGGACGTTTTTTTGAAAGCCTCCATGAGGCCCAGGTCTTGGGTCGGGTCCTGGGCCGGGTGTTGCGGGCGCCCGGTGAGGCGGGAAAAGCCGGGCGCTGCAGGCAGCCTGGAGAGGGTCCTCTCGTGAGAGACAACACCGAACCGGTCTTCGCTCCCCCGTTGAAGGTCAAGTCGTCTCCAGCGGACCCCCCGTCATGCTCAAGGCAGGGGCCGGGTTCGATGATCTCAGCAAGTTCAGCCATCTGGGCCGCGGGACCCGGCGGTCAAACCGCCCCCTCGGGCCCGGCTTCGTTGAACCGGTGCCCCCGGTCCCTCGGGCTCTGCCGGGCCATCCCACCCATCTTCGCCGCATCCGCCCGGCTCATCCCGTCATGAACACAAGCAAGCGAAAGCAGACGCCGGGCTTGACGGAGATCTTCGCTCGTCCTGGCAAGGCCGCGAAGGGTCAAGGCATCATAGTCATCACGACCGCCAACAGTTGCAGACATCGGAAATCCTCCTTTGTCTGCATGGATCCAGAGAACAGCCGGGTTGAAAAGGCCTGAGAGACAATCACTCACGCCATTGATATGAGTCTCAATCCTGCTTAAAAAGCACACTTCAAACTAGAATCCGCTTGTACGTCATTTTAGAATGACCTTATATGTGGCAGCCATTCTCGGGTAAATGTGTGTTTGAGTATTTTTGGGGTAAAAGTTTAAGTTAAGCTTGGTATGGTGTTAGCGAACCGAAAAGAAACTGGCGTAATTTCTTCTGTTCCAGAGCCAGAGATCGAATCAAAACGCACGTTTTTGATGCTCCAAGGTCCGCCCAGCTCATTTTACAAAAAGATGGCTCGCGAGATCGAAGCTTGCGGGGGGCATGCGATCAAGGTGAATTTAAATGCTGGTGACTGGCTTTACTCCCTAGGAATGAGAACCGTTAATTTTCGGGGTTCTTCGAGCGAATGGCCAAGTTGGGTGCGCGAATTCACACGCGCAAACAAAGTTACTGACCTGGTCCTCTATGGGGATTGCCGCGAGTACCACAAAGTCGCAATCAGCATGTTGCGGCCCATGGGTGTAATAATTCATGTTCTCGAAGAAGGATATATGCGGCCAGCCTGGATTACCTACGAACGTAACGGCGTGAACGGGTATTCGCGGCTTGCGGATATGTCCCTTGCTGATATCGACAAGAAAAAAGTCCTTGAAACCACCACAAATGCTGGCCAAAATATTAAAGATACCATATGGCCCTACATTTTCGCTGGGATTTTCTACTATGGTGCAACCTATTGGGCCCGGCCAGCTTTTCCTTTTTATCGCAATCACCGCCCCCAAGGTATCCTGGAAGAAGCATGGATATGGCTGAAGCGTATCCCACTTTTGCCACAGGCGAAACTCGACGCAAAGTTTCGTGGCGCCAGGCTTACCAGGGGGACAAATCCCTATTTTCTCGTTTTGCTGCAATTACCCGGCGACTTCCAGATGCGCGAGCACGGTGGTTTCCAGTCAATTTCCGAATTTATCGAGATGTGCATTCGCGCCTTCTCCGCTGCTGCTTCACCAAGTGAACGACTCGTATTCAAGAGCCACCCGCTCGACTCGAGCACTCTGAATTTAAAGAGGGAAATCGAGAGAATTGCCAGCCGCTATGATGTGGACGAACAATGCGAACTGATCGATGGTGGAAAGCTCGCCTACTTGACAAACAACGCGCGCGGGGTTGTATCCATCAATTCCACTGCCTGTCAGGTTTCCCTCCGTCGGGGCATTCCGACCAAGGTGCTGGGGCGCGCAATCTACAACCATCGTCCTTTGGCTGCTGGCGGATCTCTGAAAGAGTTTTTCACAAACCCGGAAACTCCAGACGTTGAAGCATATGAACTGTTTCACCGCTTCCTGCTTCTCACGGTGCAGATCAATGGCAGTTTTTACTCCGACGAAGGCATCAGGCAGGCCATCAAACCGCTCGTTGCGAAAATGATGGCTAAACAGGATCCGACAGATCCTTTCATCCGTGTGCTCAATCCTGCTATAGTTGAGATCAAATCTGCCGCTTTTGGTACCTAAATCGGCAAATTGAACCACTTTTTGATTCGAAACAGGCTGAAACAGCCGGGAAATCAGGGATGAAAAACACCTTGAAGAACGTGATCATGTGGCCTGTGTGGTGCCTGCAGGTGTTTGGGATGTCCAAGTCCTTCGCAGGTAATCCTGTGTTAGGCAGCCCTGTGCTCAACAAATTGGGTCTGCACGCAGCGCGCGTTTTTGCGGCACACTCGATCACAAATTTCCGCTGGTTCCTCTTGTCTTGGCAAGTTCTGCGCGAACACCGTGCAACCTTTCGGGCACAAGGCTTTCTGGTCCTGCCGGATTTTTTGAGCGAAGCTGAGTTTGAGGAGCTGAACAAGCAGGCCCGTTCCAAAACCAATTGCGAAATCCGCGAATGTATTCAAGGGGATACACTCACGCACAGGATTCTGCTGGACGATGAGGCTCGAACCGAACTACCGGCGGTCGACAATCTTCTGGCCCATCCGTTGTTTGAACCTCTTTTGACTTATTGCGGCGCAAACCGGAAAAGGCCGTTGCATTATGTGCAAGCCATCAAGAATGGCGCCAAAAATGATGGCGCTGCAGATCCTCAGAAGGTCCTCCATTCAGATACCTTTCACCCAACGATGAAATCCTGGTTCTTTCTCGATGATGTTGAGTCGGACCGGGGGCCTTTTATTTTCGTTCCAAGATCGCATCGGCTTACTGGCAAACGGCTGGCCTGGGAGTACCGGCGAAGTCTGACTGCACGCAACTCTCCAGATGGCTATTCGGAACGCGGTTCACTGCGCGTCGATGCAGATGAGCTTCGCGAGCTCGAATTGCCCGACCCGGTTGCAATGACCGTCAAAAGGAATACCCTCGTGATTGCAAACACCTGCGGCTTCCATTGCCGGGGTAACGCTCGTGCAGGCATGAATCGCCTTGAAATCTGGTCGTACAGCCGAACCAATCCGTTCAATCCGTTGCCCGGTTTCGGTTCCAAACTGGCCAGCAAGGTCGAATACAAGGCCGCCAAAGCGCTTTGGCGCTGGCTGGACCGCCGCGCCAGCGCAAGAGGCGTACTTTCCAGCTGGCATCCTGTCTCTGCGGGTAGAATGGGCGAATCAGAAGAATTTCCAACCAATAACACGTAAACAGCCGCTTATCACCTCTGTTTCGATGCCATTGTGTTGCGCCAGTGTCACCTTCCTAGATTTTCGAATAAGCCGGCTTGGTTGTCACATTAACTATTTTGGACAAAGAGTTATTTTAGCTTGAGAGTCGACATGGATTAATGCATAGAAACGTATAGAGTTTGCGTTAAGTTCTTGCGTGGTTGTGATAATTCAATCACCGGGATTTAGGGAAGATTTGGGAGCGGGCACGGTGGCTGTTTTGATCAACAAACATAGGCGCCGTGCAGACGGTGGAAGTATCGGCTTGTTAAGTATGGTGTTTGTGCACAATTGTTTCCGGATTTTACGATCAGTTTTGGCTGTAGCATTTCTTGCTGCCGTTCTCAGTGCGTGCACAGTTGTCCCTGCAGATGGGCCCGACACTGCAGCATTTGCCGTTGGTGGATCTGGCTCTGATCTGGAAGTTTATTCGATTGATCAGACTGTTACGTCTATTGTAGCCCATCAGCATCAGCCGGACCTTCTAAGGAATCTGGGCGGAAACCACCGTTCTGTGGCGCCGGTGCTCGGCCCGGGCGATGTGATCTCCGTCACCGTCTGGGAGTCCGTTGATGGCGGCCTTTTTGCCGGCGGCATCCAAGGAGGTCGCAACGCATCCCTGGCTAACATTCTGATAGACCGGCACGGGATGACATTCATACCCTATGCGGGACGTCTTCGTTTGGGCGGTAAATCCGTTGAAGGGGCTCGGCGCCTGATTCAGTCACACCTTTCGCGCGAAACCCTCAAGCCGCAGGTCGAAGTCCGGTTGGTTTCCGATAAACGTCACAGGGTCGCCGTGACAGGCCTCGTCGGCAAACCAGGCCTGTATCCGCTGAACCTTGCTGATGGATCCGGCAAGCTTATTGAAACAATCGCGAACGCAGGTGGTTCCACGGGCAAGCCATTCCGAACAAGTGTAAAGGTGGTTCGCGGGAAAAGGCAGGGTTCAATCAACCTTGGTCGCCTCCACTCCCACCCACGTTATGACATCAATCTGCAGCCAGGCGACAAGGTTATCGTCGACGATGAAGACAGGACATTTTCAATCCTTGGGGCGGTCAACAGAGCCTCAGAACACGAATTTTCTAAGTGGAATTTCAAGCTTGTAGACGCTCTGGCAATTGCAGGTGGCCTGAACGATGCCCGCGCGGACAGAACCGGTGTCTTCGTATTTAGATTTGAACATCGCAGTGTTGCAAACGCGCTGCGCGAACTGAATGGTCAACCGGAGACAAGCTCAACCAAAGTGCCGGTCGTCTACCAACTCAATCTGCTTGACCCGAAATCCCTGTTCCTTGCCAAGGCATTCCAGATGCAAGATCGTGATACGATTCTGGTTACGAATGCACCGCTGCATCAGTGGAACAAGGTTCTAACAGTGGCAAGCAAGGCTGTGTTCCTCGCACGAGCCGGAATCACATTCGCGGACTAACGGGAAAATCCGTAAGATTGGGCCAAACTTGCCAAACTCATTTACGCTTCGCGATGATGAGCGTCTGATATAGTGCAAGCATGAACGGGTCCCAATTTCTGGATACTGGCGGTCGTGGGCTGCGCGTCGGTCTTTGCTCGCGTAGGTTAATGAAATTTGGAGCCCTGCCGGCGTTTCTAGGGTTGCTCGACGCCAGTTTTGGTTACGCTTTCTCCGCAAATAGCAAGGAATTCGACGTTTTTGTCGGCTGGGGCCGCAAGCCCAGCGGTGAAACGGCGGTGCGTCTTGCTGAGACAAACAATCGGCCATTTCTATTGCTTGAGGATGGTTATTTGCGTTCAGTGTTTCCGGCCAGCATCGTGCCATCACAAGCGCTCAGCATTGTGACCGACGAGGTTGGAATTTACTACGATTCCACCACTCCCTCACAGCTGGAACAGCACATCAAGGAGGCTTGTGAAAACCCCTCCCAGACACATCGAGACGGCACCACAATCCTGGCAACACTCAGGCAAAAACAGCTGTGCAAATACAACAACTTCGTAGCTGATCATTCCACCCTTTCCTCACTGCAAGGAGAAGACGATCATGTCCTTGTCATAGACCAGACGGCAGGAGACCTGTCGGTTGCTGGAGCTGGGGCTAGCGCAAAGGAATTCTCGTCGATGCTGGAGGCAGCCCTCGACGAGAATCCAAATTCAAAAATCTTCATGAAATCACATCCGGAAACAAGCGCTGGAAAACGCAAGGGATATCTCTCCAATGAAGGAGATAGCAGCCGGTGCCAATTGATTACGGCACAGGTTAATCCTTGGAAACTATTGTCCAGAGTCTCACAGGTTTACGTCGTCTCCAGCCAGTTAGGCTTCGATGCTCTTTTAGCCGGAAAACAGGTGCGGTGTTTCGGGATGCCGTTCTATGCAGGTTGGGGTTTGACGCAGGATGAGAAGCAAAGTCCTCGGCGGACAGGCTTTAATCCAACCGTAGAACAAGTTGCTTGCGCTGCATATCACAAATATTGCCGCTATCTGGACCCATTCGAGAATTCGCTAACTGGGTTTACCGAGACAGCCCGCACTCTCAAACGACTAAGCCGGACGGCCGAGCAGACTAGCGATATCGGACCAATCCTGGGCATTTATCCATGGACTAGAAAGTCGGTCCGCGCGATGTTTCAGCTTTACCGGCAGCACAATTGCTTTTCGAACAGCGGGACCAAGGCTATCAAACTTGCTCGAGCCAAGAATCACGCCATCGCGGCCTGGTCGTCCCGGCTTAAGCAGAACACAGAGACAAGTTGCGCCGAGGCGAATGTGCCAATCCACAGAATTGAGGACGGGTTCGTGCGGTCCGTCGGATTAGGGGCAAATTTTCATCAACCAATGTCTCTGGTATTAGATCGTACCGGAATTTACTACGATTCCAGCAAGCCGAGCGATCTCGAAACCCTGCTGAACTCTCATGAATTTGACGCGGCCGTGCTTGAGCGGGCCGCTGCGATCATCGCCTGGCTGCGAGAGAGCAACATCAGCAAATATAATCTGCAACCGGGCAACATGATTTCTGAATTGCCCCCTGACCAAACAAAAATCCTGGTCCCTGGTCAAGTTGAGGATGATGCTTCAGTTTTGCATTCAGGGAGCACCATTCGGACATCCGTGCAATTGCTTAAGGCCGTGCGAACAGCTTGTCCCGACGCCCATATTGTTTTTAAACCCCATCCTGATGCCGTTTCCGGGCAAAGGAAGGGTTTGTTGACGGCAAATGTGGAGCCAGGCCTGATCGACTCGTTTGCAGAAAATGTTTCCATCCTCGACGTAATTTCCGCTTGCGACGAAATCCATACCCTCACATCGCTCTCTGGGTTCGAGGCGCTTATCAGAAATAAGCCTGTGACGTGCTACGGGCTTCCATTTTATGCTGGCTGGGGATTAACCATCGACAAGATTGCGTGTGACAGGCGCGCTCGTCGCCTCAACCTGGAAGAACTGATCGCAGGCAGTCTGATTCTTTACCCTAGTTACATTGACCCAGTGTCAAATCTGCCTTGCACACCCGAGATCGTCATGAAACGAATTGATCAGATCCGGCAGAATTCCGGCCCCATGCCAGCGCTGGTTAGAGCGAGGATGATCTTGGGAAATGCCAGAAAGCTGCGAAGGCGCTTTTGGAACAGATGAAAGGTAGACGAGCAAGAGCGAATATGCTGGATAGCACCTGTTGCTCTCATCGAAAGGATCGTTTGCACCTTGCAAAGCTACATTGGTAAAAATCGGCGCAATCGGAAATGAGAACCTTATACAATACAAACCAGTTCTGGCGCGGTTTGCAGGTTCAACGTTTCGTTATTTTTGCGCTTTTTATGAAGGAATACAAAACCAAACTCGCTGGCAGCAGGCTTGGTTTGTTCTGGACTCTGGCGGAGCCTACTGCCTTGGTTTTGATGCTTTCGGTGTTGTGGAGTTTCGTTGGACGAGCCGAAATAAACGGTATCCAAGTCACTTTGTTTTTAGCTTCCGGATTCCTCCCCCTGAAGCTGTTCCAGTCGAACATGAACGCAGTGCCTCTCGGTATCCGTCAGAATCTCAATCTGCTCGATTATCCCAATGTAAAGCCAATAGACACCGTCTACGCCCGCTTCATTTTTGAGACATTGCTGACAATTTTCGCCGGTGCTTTACTTTTCTGGGGGCTGTATTGGTTCGCAGATATCTCAATGACTTTGAAGGATTATTTGACTTTCTTTGTAACTCTGTTATTATTTTTCATGTGTTGCCTTGGCACTGCCCTAATTTTGGCCGTCTACAGGACAAAATTCGAATCTTTACACAGGGCCCTACCATTGGTAACATCGCCAATGATTTTTATTTCTGCCGTGTTCTATCCTCTTTCAATACTCCCGCTCAAAATACAATATATATTGAGCTGGAATCCGATCGTCCAAACGAATGAGCTGATTCGCGCATCTGCGTTTGGCACATTTCAACCACCAGACGTTAGCTTGTCCTATCTGTTCTGCTTCGCAATTTGCTCATTATTCCTAGGTTATGTCTCTTACTACGCAAACCGTTTCAAATTATTGGCCAGGTAAACTTCACATGGCAGAATCCGAATGAATAAATTTTCAAACGCTTCCTCGTTGATTGTGACACTGCTCTTCTTCGTGTTTCCGGTGGCAGGTGTAGTTGGCTATCAACTTTTGATCTCAGTTGATCGTTTTCAGAGCGTTGCAGCAACTGTGATTACTGAGCAGAAACCAGCATCTACATCGTTCGATTTAAGCCTGTTAGGTTTACCTTCATTCGGGTCCGACCGTGACGCTCACGTGGTAAGTGAATTCATTTTGTCGCGTGACATGATGAGCTATCTGGATCGTCAGTTGAAGCTCAGAGAGCATTATTCCGACCCAAATATCGATTACTTCGCACGGGCGGCAGTTGATGCTACTGAAGAGGAATTCCATAAACTCTACCGCGACTACATTGAGGTTGATTACAACATCGAAACCAAACTGTTAACCTTCTCGGTCCAGGCATTCGACCCTGAATATGCGCAAAATGTGTTGCGACTCATTCTAAGGCGCGCCGACGAATTCATTGATGCTTTAAACAACAAGGTGAGCCGGGAGCAAATTCGATTCTTCGAGATAGAAGTAGTCAACCGAGAGCAGGCGCTTCGCGAGGCCGAAGGCAACCTTCTTGCATTTCAACAGAAAAATAAGATTCTGAGCACGGAGGCAGAAGCGAAAACAATTTTTGCAACGGTCGGCATGCTTGAAACGCTCGTCGCGCAGAAAACCTCAGAGTTGGACAGCAAGGCAAAAATCCTTTCAAAGAACTCAGCCCAGTTGCAAGAGTTAAAAGGTCAAATCGCATCATTGAGGAGACAAATTGCGGCGGAAAAAGAACGACTTGCCGGCAGCGAAGGAACTGACATCAGTAAGCTTCAGGCCGAACTTGTAGAACTTCGGTTAGAGCTCGAACTTGCGACAACTGCCTATAAAACCACGCTAACCACCCTGGAACAGATCCGCGTTGAAGCCTCCCGCAAGCTTAAGTTTTTGATCGTCGTGACCTTGCCAAGTTTGGCCCAGGAGTCAGAGTATCCACGACGCGAGTATATCATCATCACAGCAATCCTGATTTGCTTTATGATCTATGTGATCATGTCGTTAATCGTGGCGATAATCCGGGAACATGGATAGCAAAGCAGAAGCCGACGACAAATTGGTCCGCAGTCGCAAAATCTTTTACATCAGCGGTTTCGATCCAAAGGGGCCGGCTCACTACCATGCGCTCTATTGCGAGGAGGCAAAGAAACAGCCTGCGCTGGAGGGTTCGACTATTGAGGTAAGCGAGCCGCGGCGTCAAGGGCGCTCCGCAACCTGGTGGCAAATCAGGTCCGTCACAGACGGGCATGAGACTCATACCGATTACGAGTTTCTCCGCTGGGATGATCTTATGCGGGAGCGGATGAAAGTTAAGGGCTGGAGATTTACCTGGCAAGTCTTTCTTACTTATTGGCTGTTTATTCACACAGGTGCGCTCTGGAAAATCCTGAAGACGTCCTATCCCACATTCCTTGCAGGGCTCTATCCCATCATCTTCGTAGCCATTTTCGCGCTTGTGGCCATTCTTGCCGCAGCAGGGACGTTTTTCCTGCTCAACCATCTGATCCCGGAGTTAGGCGGAAATCCAACAGTTATCACGACCTTCAACCTGCTGGTGTGTGTGGTCGTCATGATTTTTACGTTCCAGCTCTGTCTGAAATTGGAACATCGATTTCCGTTTCTCTGGCCATTGCACGTCTATAACTTCGCCGCTGATCACATGCGGGGTCGGACAGAAAATGTCTCCGACCGAGTGAGCTCTTTTGCAGAGCGGATCGTTGAATATGTCTGTTTATCCAATGATGATGAGGTTCTTGTTGTATCCCATAGCAACGGAACCGTGCTCGCGGTCTCAGCCATGGCTGAAGGTTTCAGGCAAGATCCAGCACTCGGCAAACATGGACCGGAGATTTCATTCTTGACGCTTGGCCAAAGCATACCGCTCTGCAGTTATCTGCCAAGTGCAGGAAAATTACGCGATGACCTGTACCAACTCGCCAACAACGCGCAATTGAATTGGGTGGACATAACTGCCCCCCGAGACAGCGCTTGTTTTGCTCTGGCAGACCCGGTTCGCGCCCCCGAAGAACGGCGCCCGGGCGAGGAGGAACTCAAGCCCAAGTTGCTCTCCGTCCCAATTTCGAACCTCTTCAGCGAAGAGACATTTCGCACCAAACTTCGATTCCGTTGGTTGCGCATTCATTTCCAGTATCTGATGGCGTATGAGAAACGTACGATCTTTGACTTTTTTTCTATAACGGCCGGCCCGCTTAGTCTCAGGTCAAGGTTTCAAGCGCTGCACTCCAAGTCAGGATTCAATAAATTCCGGCTGTTTGGCTGATCATGGCGGTCAAATCGATATTCAAGGCACAATTGGTGGCACTTAGCGCTTCACCAGGCGGCCTCAGGATCGTTATAAGGAGGCGGGAAAGGTGAGCTTGGAGTTTGATATGAAATTTCCGCTATTGATGTTTCCATGATCGTATTCAAGAACGTCACAAAATTTTTCCCAACCAAGAACGGCCGCAAGTACATTTTGCGGGATGTATCCTTTGCGCTAAAGACCGGGGAAAATATCGGTGTCGTTGGGCCGAACGGTGCCGGCAAGACGACGTTGATGCGTCTCATTTGTGGCGTCGATATCCCGAATTCCGGGCGTATTGAAACAACTTACTTTCTCTCGTGGCCGATGGGTTTGGCTGGTGGCTTACAGGGCACCATGAGTGGTCGCGAGAACGCGAGATTCGTCTGTCGAATCCTAGGCGAGTCCGAAGATACAATCGCAGAAAAACTGCAATATATTCAGGATTTTGCCGAGATCGGGAATGACTTCGATCTCCCGGTCAAGAACTACTCGTCAGGTATGAGATCGCGTTTGCAATTTGCTATCTCAATGGGGTTCAAGTTTGACTGTTATGTAGTCGATGAGCTGACAGCCGTGGGCGATCAGAATTTTCGGACAAAGAGTGCCAAGGTTTTCAGAGACAAACGGAACGAAGCCTGCTTCATCAAAGTCTCCCACAATCTTCAGGAATTAAAAAATGAATGTGACAGCGCATTGTTCCTGAACAAGGGCATGCTCTACTATTTTCCTGACATAAACCAAGGTATTGAGTGTTATAAGGAAGTTATCAAAGGCAAAACTCCCTCCTATCTCGGCGAGTACAGCACGGCCAGCCCAAAGAATGAAGATGACTCAAAAGACTGGTTTCGAACGTTGTTTCCGGTCGGTGGGCTCGGTCGTAATAAACCATTGGGCAAGACCAAGGAAAATGCGAGCAAGATAATCCCGCCGCCGGGTGCAAAAATTCCCATGAAGGAAACTGGCCTTGGTGCAGTCGTCCCTTCAAGGGCTAATGCAGGTTTACCACCACCGGCGGCGCGCCCGAATGAACACAAGCAACGTGATATTTGGAGCCGGCTAGCCAAGCGAACCGGATTGCTGAGATAGAACTAAAACATCGACGCTGCAATTTTCTCCATGGAGAACATTTTCACCCTCGCTATGCTGATCCTGCTGCAGGCAGTTTTGGGTTTTGACAACCTTCTTTACATATCGATTGAGTCAAAGAGGGTTGTTCCGGAAAAACAGGCGATGGTGCGTAAGCTGGGCATTGGGCTTGCAATCGCCTTGCGTATCGTCCTCTTGTTCGTGCTTGTACAAGCGATCCAGTATTTTCAGGATCCAATTCTCAGGCTTGATATTCCGGGCCTCGTGAAAGCGGTTTTCAACGTGCATAGCCTGATCGTCCTCATTGGCGGCGCGTTCATCATCTACACGGCCGTCAAAGAGATCTTTCATATGCTCTCAATATCTGATCTTGAGCACGACGATGGCGACAAGAGAACGGTCGCCAGCGCGGTATTCTGGATCGTTGTAATGAACCTTGTATTCTCATTCGATTCAATTCTCGGCGCCATGGCTCTGACGGAAGTCTTTTGGGTTATGGCAACCGCCATTATCATTAGCGGTCTCATGATGATCTGGCTCGCGGATCATGTTGCAGAGTTCCTGACCAAGAACCGCATGTATGAGGTGCTCGGGCTCTTCGTTCTTTTCATTGTGGGCATCCTGCTGCTGTCGGAAGGCGGTCATCTGGCGCACTTGGCATTCTCCGGCTATCCGGTTGAACCAATGGCCAAGAGCACGTTCTACTTCGTGATCTTCGTGTTGGTGGTTGTCGACCTGGTACAAGGTCGCTACCAAAAGAAACTCATCGCTCAACAGGCTGCCCTGGCCAAGGAACAACAGAGTTGAGTGCTTAGCGTCTTGCTCAAAAGTACAATACAATTGACCTGCTCCCCAAGATCTGCCTTGTTTGTCAGGAGGGTCTGTCACTGGGCAGGAGACGGATGATGCGTAAGAGCAGGTTTTCAGAAAACCAGATCATTGCGATTTTGACGGGCAGGAACGGGGCAGCCCGACGGCGGAGGTTTGCCGCCAGCATGGGGTCAGCCCTGGCACGTTCTATAAATGGAAGGCCAAATATGGCGGCATGGGCGTTTCCGAGGCCCGTCGGCTCAAGGTGCTTGAGCAGGAGAACGCCAGGCTGAAGCGCCTTCTGGTCAACCAGATGCTCGATAATTCCATCCTGAAGGACCTGTTGGGAAACGGCTGACGGGTCGTCCGGCTGAACACCGGGCCGCAGCTCTGGACGTGCTGGATCGCCATGAGGTCTCGCAGGACCGGGTCTGCAGCCTGATCGGGGGCGATCCGAAGACGGTGCGGCGCAAGGAGAAGAAGACAGATGAGAAGATCAGACAGCGCATGGGCCAGATCGCGGCAAACCGGCAGCGCTTTGGCTATCGCAGGACCGGTCTGATGCTGGAGCACGAAGGGATACACATGAACCACAAGAAGCTGTACCGGCTCTGGCGGGAGAAAGGGCTTGCTGTGAAGCGCCGAGAAAGGGGCGCAAACGGGCCACACAGGCAGCAGAGCACCGCTGACTGTACCGTCACGGCCTTCAGAACGCTGGTCCCTGGACTTTGTGTCGGATGTGTTCGCCGAGAGCCGCCGTTTGCGCATACTGGCGGTGATCGATGACTATACCCGCGAAGGCCTGTGTCTGGTGGCCGATAGGTCCTTGTCAGGCGAACGCGTGGCCCGGGAACCGGACCGCCTGATCAGGCTCTATGGCAAGCCGGACACAGTCGTGAGCGACAACGGCACCGAACACACCTCCAGAGCCCTCCTGGAATGGCAGAATGAGAGCGGTGTGGGCTGGCCTTGCATTGAGCCGGGAAAGCCAATGCAGACCGGTTTTGTGGAAAGTTTCAACGGGCGCTTGCGTGAGGAGCTATGGGATACTCCACTCCCCGCGCGCTCGATAACAGCAACCAGATGATGTATGAGGAAACAGGCCCCCCTATGAACACAGGACCCATGGGGGGCACGGCATTCCCGATAAATCGGCCTTTAGAAAAGGATAGTATGCTGCACCGTAGTTCAGTGTTCCCGGCGCTACCTACCTGACCAACGGATTGTCTGAAACCTGCGATGACGTGGTTGCGATCTGCTATGAATGTTGCTGACGTCTGATCGAGCTTGTCCGCGCCATAGACATCCAATATCGCCATGCGATCCTGTAACGTTCCGCATTGATCGAGTATGTCCTTGATGAGGAGTGCGAAGTCGCTGGCTTTCTCTAGTTTCACGGCATCCGGGACGAGCGCGCCGGAACCAGGACCGACATGGCCAACCTGGTCTGCAACATGAAGCGCCCCGTCTGGCTCAATGTCTGAGGCGCGCCCGCGTAGCGACGAACCGGACCAAATTCACCACCGGATCTTCCTCAGAAGCCGTGAAAATAAGCCGGAATGACCGACTTATTTTTTCGCGAAAAATTCAGCAACTTGATCTTCAAAATAACTACCATTGAAGTATTCCAAAATCTCTTCCTGATTTACAATTTTCTCGTGATACTCAATGGGTGTCTTGATTAACTGAGATTTGGCGTATAAATCTGCCTTCAATTTGAACGTTTCTTCAATTTTGCTCCAAACGGCTTTCTGAAGCTGAGAGTCGACCAAATCGTTCTCGTAAATGATTTTAACTTTGTTTTCGTATTCTCTTAAATAATCAGAAAATAAGATTTGCGAATCTCTGATTAATCTCATGTGGAGAGCAGCTTTTTCTGGATCGATCCTGATCGCGGGAATGTTAGCGGTATCTATTTTTGTATATGAGCGATAATGTGGTATGTTAGTTGCGCTTTTGAATTCCCGCGAAACCTGAATTGAGAAAATATTACTGCGGATTAGGTGAATTATTGGTTTTTTTTGTTGCATCCATGCAGCTAGAAAAACCGGTAGCGCTGTCGGGTAGGAATATATGAAATCAAAAACCTTGAAACTATCGTATTTAACTTCAAATATATACGAGTCTTCCAGGTCATCTAAATATTGTATATATTTAAGAGCACGCTTATACGCTTGGTCAATAGTGCCGTCTCCAATAAAATCGTCAATAAAATTGTCGAGACTAGGTGATGTATGAATTTTACTCAGGTATTCGAAATACCCAGCTCCAGCTGCCTTATAAACACGAGGTCCTAGCGTAAGAATGTCGCCCCCAAATTGCAGTTCAGCGATAGACCGGGTGAGTATACTTCTTACAGCGTTATTCCCCGAGCGTTGATTTGATATTAACAACAAGTGCATTTTGGGATGTCAGTTTCCTACATGCGGACCCGTCCGATCAAACCGCCTGGAACCTTGCCTGACTTGACGCGCAGTCATGTGAGCAGGATTGCTCATCAGGAACTCTCTCTTTATAAAGCTAGTCGATATTAACTACCGTTGCAAATCATATTTGGCTGACTATAGAATGTGATACTAACGGCCCCCAGGTTTGGCTGTTTTGGGTCCGATCGCGAGATGCGCCTGATTTGATTGCCGTCGGTTCTTTCATGAGCCGGGTCCAGACATCACATCCGGCGGCAAGAAGGTCTGCCTGATCTTCAAGGAGGCGGTTGGAGAGCCCGTTCTCCCGAAGAGATTGCCAGACCTTCCCGACCCGATTGAGGCCCGGTGATCTGGCTCGCAGGAAGATCAGGGGCAGGGTCTCCGGCCCCTTCACCTCGCCGGATGTGTGCCCCGGCGCGCGGGCCATCAGGACGGCGGCCGAGGTTCGGGAAATTCTTAAGCTGACGGCTTAAAGCAACCTCATCTGATCTTCCAGAGGCGGCTTTACGGCCTGTTCGTGCGCCAGCAGGAACTGTTTCTTGTCCAACCCGCCGGTGAAGCCTGTGAGCGAGTTGTTGGCACCGATGACCCGGTGACACGGAATGACAATAGCGATCGGATTGGCGCCGTTGGCAGCGCCCACAGCGCGACTGGCATTCGGGTTGCCAATGCGCCTGGCTTGATCGCCATAGGAAATTGTTTCCCCATATGGAATGGTTTGCAGGGCCTCCCAAACGCTCATTTGAAAGGGTGTGCCTTTTGGATTTAGAGAAAGGTCAAACTCGGTGAGTTCACCGGAAAAATAGCTGGCCAATTGGTTGGCCGCCTCCGAGAATTCTTGCGGATCGGCCATTTGCCATTTTTCATCGGGAGCGCTTGGAAGCTGCTCTCTTGGAAAGCTGATATGCCGGATACCGCACTCATCTCCTGTGATCAGAAGATCGCCCACCGGGCTGTCCAGATAGATGTAACGCAGAATATCCGCCATACTCGTAAGTTTGGGCCGAATGGCTCTGAAATCAAGGCTTAATCTTGATGCTCTTTAAGCGGCTGCACGCGCAGCCGGATCAGCTTTGATAATTATATCAGGGCCGTCCTGGGCGATCACCAGGTTGTAGCCGCCAGTCTGAGCAAGACGCATGGCGTAGTAGACCTGAACAAGGCGCGAATCCATATCACTCGTATTGGACGGGTCCGTCATGAAGTTCAATGTCTTTTCTGGCACTTTCACCGTATCGCCCGAACAGCGTACAGAGAAGGCATCGCCTGCGACGCTGACAGCGATCTTGCCACCACGGGGCAAGGACGACGCTGCCATCATCGCGAGATTTAGAAGGAGTTTGACTTGCGTTTTCTCGCGGGTTTCGGGCGGCACATTCCATTCGAACGTTGTTTTTTCGTCGCCGAAAAAGGCCTTGGCTACTTCGCCGGACTCTCCAAGATCAAGATGGGAACCGGCAGAACCAGCGGCACCAAATGCGATACGGCAAAATTGCAATTTGACCGAAGCCTGACGTGCGGACTTACGTATAAGGTCCATGGCGATATCGCGCATGGCGTCGTCGTCTTCATCGTCAAGGACTTCCAGTCCGTTGGCAATGGCACCCACTGGTGAGATTACGTCGTGGCACACGCGGCTGCAGAGCAGCGCTGCCAGGTCAATGTCGGAAAGCGATTCAATGTCAGCCATGATGATTGCAAATCCTTGATCGAAAGTCAGCCTGGAATCTCCATATAGATAGAAATGATTCATGCCAATACGGTGATAATAATCTCTTGTTTCCAAGCGCAATATGCGTGATGGCTTTCATTCCACTCGGCGATCCGGCCTTCCAGGCGCGCCAAAACATTCAGGAGCCATTCGTGACGCACATCATTGCTAAACAATTTGAAGAGTTAACGGCCGTCGCTCATGCAGCGGGCCGTATTATCATGGAGATTTATGACCGAAATCCCGAGGCGAAACTCAAGGAAGACAAGTCTCCGGTCACGGAAGCGGATGTGGCCGCAGAAACTTACATCCTCGGCGAATTGGCCCGCATTTGTCCGGATATTCCGGTGGTTTCGGAGGAAGCGGCTGCAGACGGCAAGATCCCGGAAGTCTCCGAACTCTTTTTCCTGGTTGATCCGCTCGATGGCACGCGAGAGTTTCTGTCGCGGAATGGCGAATTCACAGTAAATATCGGGCTGATTTCCAATGGCGCGCCGGTGGCAGGGATCATTTATACGCCGGCCCGCTCAAGACTGTTCCGTGGTCAGGTTGGACAGGGGGCGGCCATGTGCGATCTCAATATTTCGGACAATCCGGTCTCAGCCAACTGGGAGAACATTTTGGTTCGTACGGCGGAAAGATCCTCGATGGTTGCGGTTGCGAGCAGGTCCCACAGGGATGAAAAGACGGATGAGTTCCTTACGGAGCATGGAGTCGCCGAGACAATTTCCGCAGGTTCCTCTTTAAAATTTTGCCTTCTAGCTTCTGGACAGGCTGATCTCTATCCGCGAATGGGACGCACAATGGAATGGGACACGGCTGCCGGCCATGCGATCCTGGCCGCAGCCGGTGGGAGCGTGATCACAACCGATGGTGATCCGTTGACATACGGCAAAAAAGAACGGGGCTTCGATAATCCGCATTTCATCGCGCAAGCCTGGCAGTAGGGGCAGAAATAATGAGTGGATCGGATGAGCTGCTTTTCGCGACCGTTGGCGACATTGCGACCATATCGTTCAATCGCCCGAAGGCCCGCAACGCCCTGACGTTTGAGATGTATGCTGATCTTGCGAGGATTTGTGAGCGGATTGGAAGAGACGATGGTGTCAAGGCGCTGATCATTTGTGGAAATGGAGAGCACGCCTTTGCCGCCGGTACGGACATTTCCCAGTTCCGCAGTTTCTCGAAGCCGGAAGACGCATTTGCTTATGAAGCAGCAGTGGACCGTGTGTTAAACATTGTGGAAACCTGCGCTGTTTCCACCGTTGCCGCGGTTCATGGGGCGTGCACGGGTGGCGGTGCGGCAATCGCAACAGCGTGTGATATCAGGATTGCGGCGTCGGATATGAAAATTGGTTTTCCGATCGCGCGAACTCTTGGGAACTGTCTATCCGCTTCATCGCTGTCCAGGATTGTGCAACTGATCGGTGCCGGACGGACCAAGGAGCTGCTTTTTACAAGCCGGTTGATCCATGCTGAAGAAGCGCAAGCCATAGGTCTTGTTTCTGAAATTTTGGATAATCAGGCCCAGGTGATGTCTCGTGCAAACGAACTGGCAGGCTTGCTGGCCAACCAGGCGCCTTTGACGCTCAGGGCTACACGCGAGGCGTTGGCCAGGCTCCGGAAGAACACGTCGGACGTGGACGATAATGATCTGGTTGAAATGTGTTACATGAGTGGGGATTTCAAAGAGGGCCTTGAAGCGTTTCTTGCAAAACGTAAACCGGTCTGGCGCGGGATTTGATGTTAACGCAAAGTAAACAAATTGTTTCGTGAAACAGATGGTAACAGCGTAAACATCCGGACAAATCCGGCGATCTTACAGGGGGCTAGATATGGCTAAAGACGTGGCAAAAGGCACAGCAGCGCGCAAAAAACCGGCTGCAAAGCCGGCATCGGCAAAAGAAGAAACTAAATCGAACGGAAGTTCTTCGGGTGAAGCTGCGGCGCAACAGCCGGGAATGCCGATTTTCTACAGTCAACCGGAAGTTCTGGATTCCGAGCGCCACAAAGGCCTCGAACTGAAGCCAGTCACCTCTTATGAATTCGCCCAAAACGTTAATGCTATTCCTGTCACCGCAACCGAATTCCCGGCTATTGCGAGAGACTATCCGATTGTTTTCACCACAGGTGATAATCCCGGTGTTGTTGCGATTGTCGGTCTGCGGAAAGATAAAAACCTGATGACTGACAAGAAGGGCGTTTGGGCTGCCGGTACCTACATTCCAGCATATGTTCGCCGCTATCCGTTCATCTTCCTGCGCAGCGAGGATGGCGATCAATATGCGCTCTGTGTCGACCGTAATTGCAAGCAACTCGTGAAGGGCAAAAAGACCCCGTTATTCGATGGTGCCGAGATGGGCGAGTTGACCAAGAGTGCGCTCGAATTCTGCAAAGCGTTTCAGCAACAGCACATCGCGACAGAACAGGTTGTTTCGGTGCTCAAGGAGCACGATCTTTTGATCGCCAACCAGGGACGGTTCAACCTGCCTGACGGACGTTCGCTATCAATCACAGATTTCCTCACAATTGACGAAAAGAAATTCAACGAATTGTCTAATGAGGCTTTCCTCGCGATCCGTAAATCAGGTGCTCTGCCGCCGATCTATTGTCAGCTGATATCCATGGGTAGCTGGCAGCGGCTGGTGGAGCGGTTTGCGGCTCAGAATCCTGCCAAATAATCCAGGACGGACATTCTCCCATGAAGATTGGCCATTGGTCTTGGTGTGATGGGGCGCAACCTTGCGCTTAACATGCGGGACTCCGGTTACGACGTAGCCGCGACCGACGCTTGGGAGTCCGCGCGGGCTTGGCAGGCCGATGGTGTCAGCGTTGTTGAGAGCGCAGCAGCTTTGGTTGAATCTTTACCGACGCCCCGTGTCATCCTGATGATGATCAAACCGAGGAAACCTGTTGACGATCAGTTGGACGAACTCAAGCCACTCCGGCAACCCTGATCGGCTCCCCGGCCATCGCTGGAATGATCGCCAAGCCGGTTGAAAACTGGCGCAAGGTGATCGGGCTTGCGTCGATGAACACTATCCCTGCGCCGGTCATGACCTCATGTCTTGCCTGGTTTGATGCCGTCCGCAGGCCGGGGCTCTCGACTGCCCTCATCCAGGGGCAGCGCGACCGTTTTGGCCGGCATGGTTATGAACGCATTGACAAGGAAGGCCGGTCCCATGGCCCCTGGGCGGACGAATAAGTCTATTTAACCCGGGATTCCCTTAAGTGTCCGGCTTGATCCAGAATTGGATACGCAACCGAAACGAAGTGAGAATTCACACGCTTTAAGTCACGCATCACATCGATATGAAACGAGCTGGTTTCAACGGTTTTCCGTTTGCGCTTGGTCAGCCGCGCCAAGTGTGAATCGATGCTCTGCTGTTCCATCTCCCGCATTTCGGTTTTGCGGTCCAGGAGCTTGCGCGCATTGGAAGCCGAGGGTTCAATGAAGACGTGTGAAGCCAGAAGCATCGTTTCGCGTACATATGTGTAGATATCTGAAATCTCAGAGGCGCCCTGCCTGGAGAACTGGGCGCCGCTGTCGATCTTTTGCTGGATGGTGTTGAGCAGGTTTCGATCAATCACATCACCAGCGCTCTCGATATGCGTGGTGAAAGAAATAATTTCGAGCGCACGGCGGCTTTCATCTTCTTCCAGTTCGGAGCGTGTCAGATCGGTGACATAGAGTTTTATAGCTTCGTAGAGACTGTCGACCCTGTCATCGAATTTAGCCGTGTCCCGGCAGAGTTTTGCATCGCCTTTTTCAAGGGCGGAAATCGATTGGTCTAGCATTTCGCCGAGAATGTCAGCCATGCGGAGGGTTTCCCGGCATGCGAGTGAGAGAGCCACGGAAGGGATATTTGTGGCGGATGCGTCGAGATGAATTGGCGCGGCATCATCGGGAACGGATGCGGACTCCGTTACCAGTTTTGGAAGGAACCTGGCCATCAGCCCTGTGAAGAAAATGAAGCCGATAACCAGTACTGTATTGAAACCGATGTGGGACAAGATAATCAACTCGCCGACCGAGAAACCGGTCTGCGTGAGATAGGGGATCCATTTTGGCATTGTCGCAGCAGCAATGATCACGCCGGTAACCCGGAACAACAAATTCCCTAGAGTGATCTGCCGGGCTTCATGACGATCAGAAAAAGTCATGGCGTAGGCGGGCAGTGCCGCGCCGGCGTTGATGCCAAGCATAAGCGAATAGGCAAGTTGATCGTGATTGAGTACCCCGGCCGTCGCCAACCCGGCCACCAGCAACAAGACAACGACGCTTGAATGGGCGAGCCACGTCAGCAGCGCGCCGATCAGAATTGCAAGAACAGGTTCATCGCCGAGAGCTGCAAGCAATTGGTGGACAATGTCGCTCTCCTTCATTACTGCGGCAGTCGTTGAAAGCAGACTGAGGGCCAGAAAAATCATGCCCAGCCCCATGGCAACCCGGCCAATCTGTTTGGCGTGCGGCCGCTTTGATTCGGATGTGGCGTGCAGCACGTAACCGCCAAGCATCAGCAAAGGCCAGACTTCACGGATATTGAGTGCGAGGAGCTGCGCGGCCAGTGCACTGCCGAGATCCGCCCCGAGGAGAATGGTAAGACCTGCCGCAACAGTGAGTACGCTGACGTTGGCAAATGATGCAGCGATCAACGCGACGGCGGTTGAGCTTTGAAGAACGACAGCCGCGAAGACTCCAATGAACGCAGCCTTGACCCGATTGCGGGTGCCGGATGCAATAAAGTTCCGCATGCCGGCGCCAAACGCGCGGATCATGCCGGTCCGCATCATGCGGGCGCCCCACAGCAACAGAGCTGCCGCACCCGCAATCTTGATCAGTAACTCTGTGCCCGTGATTTCCATACACTACGAAGCCGGAACGGCTCCTAGGCAGGCCAGGGCAGGGAGTAGGTCTTCACATTGGTGAAGCACTTCATGGCTTCCTGGGCGCCTTCCTTCACGCCGTTACCGGAATCCTTGATGCCGCCAAACGGAGACATCTCGATGCGATAGCCGGGCACTTCCCAGATATTCACCGTGCCGACATTCAGGTTGCTGACAAACTTGGTGATGCGCTCCAGCCGGTTCGTGCAAACACCGGAGGAAAGTCCGAACGGTGTGGAGTTGGAGATCTTGATGACCTCGTCTTCATCGTCAGGAACGCGGACGATCGGAACGACCGGGCCGAAAGTCTCTTCGAACACGAGTTCACTGTCGTGCGGCACATGGTCAACCACGATCGGTGGGAGGACAGCGCCTTTCCGGCCCGGGTTGTAGAGAATATTGGCACCGCGCTCTTCAGCATCGCAGACACGTGCTTCGAAGATTTTGGCTGCTTCTTCATGTACAACCGTACCGAGATCCGTTTCCGGATCCATGGGATCGCCGAACTTGATCTTTTTAGCCTTCTCCAGAACCAGCTCGCTCAAGCGGTCGGCGATGCTTTCCTGTGCAAGGATGCGTTTTACGGCTGTGCAGCGCTGGCCGGAGTTCTTTGTGGCGCCCGCAACAGCCAGATCTGCAGCCTTGTCCAGATCTTCATCGCTCAGATCGTTCATGATGATCAGCGGATCATTGCCGCCCAGTTCAAGAGCGGCGCGGCGGTAGCCTGCCTTGTTGGCGATGAGTTTGCCGACCTTCACGCCGCCAGTGAAAGTGATCAGCTCGATGTGCTCGTTGATCACCATTTCATCGCCAATATCGTCCGGCATGCCAGTGACGATCTGGAACATTTCCGGCGGAAGACCGGCTTCATAGAGGATATCGGCCAACGCGATTGCCGAGAGAGGCGTCAGTTCAGTTGGCTTGCAAACCAGGCAGTTGTTAGTGGCAATCGACGGGGCGATCTTGTGGGCCACCATGTTCATGGGATGGTTGAACGGTGTGATCGCAGAAATCGTCTTCAGTGGCTCACGCACGGTGTAGATCCGGCGCGATTTGCCATGAGGTGTGAGATCGCAGGAGAAAATTTCGCCATCATCGCGGATGCAGAGCTGACCGGACAGCGTGAACACATCGTAGGCCCGGCCCACTTCATACTGGGCATCCTTGGTTGAGATGCCAAGCTCCAGGGTCAGCACTTCGGCCAATGCATCCCGGCGGTCACGCAGCAGCTCGCCTGCACGGAACAGGATCTGCTGGCGTTCGTAACGGCTCAGCTTTGATTGATAGTTGTTGGCGATTTCAAACGCCTGTTTTGCGTGGCTGGCGTTCCCGGCAGGTACGGTCCCTATCACTTCATTGGTGTAGGGGTAGTAGACGTTCACAACGCCATCTGCGTCAACCTTCTTGCCGCCAATACGCATCGACTCCGCGATGACGGGGCGTGCCTTGACCATTTCATTCATCAGTTCAAATCCTACTCTGCAGCTTCTGTTGCGACGTTGGCACCGGCAACATTGTTGCAACCAATGAAGAACGAATCGAAGTTACGCAAGTTGTCATGCAAATTGACCAACTTGCGGTTGGTGATAATCGGGATGGTTTGTTCCGTGATCCCGCCGTGGGAACGTAAGGGTTCCTTCAGACCAGAAAGATCATGTTTGGCTGCGGTTGTTCCGAGCACCTTGGTGTCGCGGGACACGACGATCAGATCGCCCATGCGGTCTGTTGGCAATTCGTATCTGGCACAGCCATCAGCCTTGTTGTGGGTTTCGTGAATGCCTTCCAGCTCCGCAATCCGGCCCACGATCTCGTCCACCCGGGATGTGTCGTTGAGATAGACTGTTGCGAAGGAACCGAGCGCGCCGTGGTGCACAACGTAGGGATCGGTGATTGGGAGGATGACGGTGCTTTCCCCTTCGCCCAGCCATTCGTCCAGCACATCCTGAAGGTAGAGCACATCCGGCGACAAATTAGCCAGGTGCTTGTCCTTCATGCCGTGGTCGGCGGTGAGTACAATGATTGCCCCTGCCTCATCCAATGATCCGAGATAGCCGTCCATCATCTTGTAGAAGGCATTCGCTTCATCGGAACCCGGTGCATATTTGTGCTGCACGTAGTCCGTAGTGGACAGGTACATCAGGTCCGGCTTGTGCGAGGCCAGCAGCTTGACGCCGGCAGCGAAGACGAATTCAGACAACTCGGCTGAATAGACTTCCGGCACATCCATGCCGACCATCTCGCATACGTTCTCGATGCCATGATCTTCCAGGGTGCAGGTGTCTGCCTTTTCCGACGAGAAGGAGACCGCGCCGTCCGCTCCAAACTCAAGGCCCTTGCCGAGCAAGAGACGAAGCTTGTCCTTGGCGGTGACCACGACAACTTTCGCTCCGGCCTTCTGGAACCCATCAAAGATGGTTGGTGCGCGCAGGAATTTGGGATCATTCATCATCACCTCTTTGCCCGTGTCTGGGTCAATGAGGTAGTTGCCGCAGATGCCGTGCACTTCCGGCGGGCGGCCTGTGACGATGGAGAGGTTGTTGGGGTTGGTGAAGCTTGGAACAACGGACTTGCCGAGCAGGTTTTCACCCTTGCCCAGAATGTGTTCCAGATTGGGCATAAGGCCGCCGGCCATGGCCACTTCCATATAGTCCGGCTCGCTGCCATCGGAGCAGATCACGACAAGGGGTGCAGACGGCCAGGCATAATCGCGGCCATTTACGCTAATAGGGGCTTTTTCGGTCATTTCGGTTCAATTCCCTTTTTGAATCTTAAGCTGCGGCTGCGGGCGCGCAATTGTCGACACCCATCTCCGCCAATGTTTCCTTGATTGCGTCCAGTGCACCGTGCATCTGCTCCGGTCCCATGTGGCCAATGCAGCCAATCCGGAAGGTTTCCGCAACCGTCAGTTTGCCAGGGTAAACCACATATCCCTTGTCCTTCAGGCGATCATAGAATTGATCGAAAACGAAGCGTGGATCCGATGGCATCAGGAAGGTGACAATAATCGGCGCCTGAAGTTCGGCAGGCAAGAGCACCTCGAAGCCGAGGGCAGCCATGCCTTCAAGCAGGATCTTGCAATTGCCGGCATAGCGCCCACCGCGCCCTGCGACGCCGCCTTCGTCTTCAAACTCCGTCAGCGCCTGGTCGAATGCCGCGATCACCTGGACCGGAGGTGTGAAGCGCCACTGGGCATTCTTTTCCATCGCCACCCATTGTTCATAAAGATCGAGGCTGAGGGATGGACAGTTGCCGGCGCAGTTTTCCAGAACATTTTTGTGGATGATGCAAAAGCCCATGCCAGGTGTGCCTTCGATGCATTTGTTAGACGAGGCGGCAACAGCATCGAACGTCACGTCAGTTGCTTCCAGCGGCACCGCGCCAAAAGCGCTCATGGCATCAATAAGGAGCTTGCGTCCGTGACGGGCCACGACTTCGGAAATCTCTTTCAACGGGTTGAGGATCCCTGTGGTCGTTTCGCAATGGACGGCGACCACATGTGTGATCGCACTGTCGTTGCCCAGGTTTGCGTCCAACGCGGCTGTATCGACCGGCTGGTTCTCCAGGCACTTCTGGATAATCGTAGCGCGGCCATGGTAATCGCAAATCTTGGCGATCCGGTCCCCATAGGCGCCGTTGATCAACACCAGCACTTTGCCATCGCGCGGCACAAGCGTGCCCATCATGGCTTCCACAGCGAAGGTGCCGCTGCCTTGCATGGGCACACATGTGTAGTCGCCGCCGCCGTTCACAAGGGCTGCGAGGCGCTCGCGCATGCGGCGGTTGATGTGGATGAAATTATCGTCACGGGAGCCGAAGTCGTGCTGCATGGCAGCCTTGACGGTTGGCGATGTGGTCAGAGGTCCAGGCGTGAGCAGCCATGGATCACCTGTCGGCGTCAAAGAAGGTGCGTCGGTCATGGGTGGTTCCGGTATGTAAGCATCGGATTTGCCTCTTTTACGCTTAAGGGTTACCATAGTTCAAATACATAAATTCTAACTTTCACATCGGCTTCTTCTATGAATCATTCGCAGCTTCGGGCCTTTCATGCAGTGGCCACCGAGGGAAGTTTTACCGGGGCTGCCAATATGCTCAGAGTCTCCCAGCCGACTCTATCAGCGCATGTCCGTCTGCTTGAGGAAGGATATGGCATTGAGCTGTTTGAACGTCGCGGACGCTCCATCCATCTCACGGAATTCGGACGGTCGCTCAAAGAGATAACAACCCGTTATTTCGCCACCGAAAGGGAAGCTGAAACCCTGCTTGCGCGGGCCAAAGATCTGCTTAAGGGGCGATTGCGCGTCGCTGCGGATTCTCCGTTCTATGTGATCCCTGTCTTGTCTGCTTTCTCCAGGCGCTATCCTGCCGTTCATCAGGCCCTGACCTTCGGTAACAGCGAAAAGGTGCTGAGGGATCTCCTTGCAGGCAATTGCGATATCGCGTTCTTGCCCGAGATTGAGCCGGATCCGCGTATTCATGCGATGCCCTTTTATCGTGACCGTTTGGTGACGATGGTTTCGAACAGCCATCCGCTGGCGCAACAAAAACGCATCCGGCTCTCTGAGCTTGTGGAAGAGACAATTCTATTGCGCGAACGCGGATCCACGACACGAGCCTTGTTCGAACGCACTATCGAGGAGGCGGGATTGACCTTGAAAGAGACGATGGAGCTTGGTAGTCGTGAAGCCATCAGGGAAGCGGTTGCAGCCGGCCTTGGGGTCGGCATTGTCAATGCCAGCGAAGTTGGCCGTGATGACCGGTTGCACACACTGACGATCCGCAAGGCAAAACTGAATCTGACGGAATATATGGTGTGCTTGGAATCACAAAAGACGAACCCGGAAATTGCGGCTGTGTTTGAAATCGCTTCCGAAATGAGGCAGCTTTAGAGCCGGTCTAGCCGCGCTCGCGCAGTTCTGGCGGCGGCGCTTTCCAGTCGTTGTCATCCATATCGGGAGCGGTTTGCCGGTCCTCGCGCATCAGCCGTTCTGTCAGCTCATGGGCCTTGTGGCTCTCTGTGATGAGGGCTTCTTCATCATGCATGAATTTTGCGGTATCGCGCAGATTCTGCTCATCATGACTTCGAAATTTGAGGATCAGACGGTGGGCCTGATAAGCCCGGAAGCCGAGTGATTGCAACGCGTCCTTGCTCATGTCGAGCGATGAGCCGAAGGTTTCGCGGTAAACGTTTTCAACGCCTGCATCCATCAGTTCGTAGGCGTGGCGCCGGTCGTAGGCCCGGGCAAATATCTTCAGATGCGGATAGTGTTTTTGGGCCGCTTCTGCCACGTTGGCGATCAGGTCCCTGTCATCCAGCGCAATCACCAGAATCTTGGCGTCTTCAGCGCCAGCTGCGTGAAGCAGGTCCGGGCGCGAAGCATCTCCATAGAACACAGACCAGCCGAATTTGCGTAGCAATTCGATCTGCGACGGGTCGTTCTCCAGGACCGTAAAGCCGATCCGGTTTGCCGCCAGCAGACGTCCGACGGTCATTCCAAAGCGGCCGTACCCCACAATGATTGCAGCAGTACCTGTGGTTTCGATTTTCTCGTATTCCGGCTCTTCCGGCTCGGCCTGTATCTGCTGGGAAATGAACCGGTCGTAGACGATGAGGAGCAGAGGCGTGAGAGCCATGCTGACGGTCACCACAGAAATCAGTTTGTTTGACAGTTCCTGGGAAAGTACGACGTTCTGGGTGGCGAAGGAAAAGAGAACGAATGCAAACTCACTGCCTTGTGCGAGGCAACAGGCGAAAAAGACCGCGCTGTTGAATTGCATTTTGCCGAACAGACGCGCGAGCAGGTAGAGCGCAAAAAGCTTGATGGCAATCAGCCCTACCACCAAGCCGGCAATGGACAATGGCTCAGATGCGATCAATGCAAAATTGACGCTTGCGCCCACTGACATGAAGAACAATCCAAGGAGCAAACCCTTGAACGGTTCGATGTCCATTTCGAGTTCAGCGCGGTATTCGCTGTCTGCCAGCATCACCCCGGCGACAAATGTGCCGAGAGCGGGTGAAAGACCGACCGTCTCCATGAGCAAGGCAATCGCAATCACGATGAGCAAGGCTACCGCGGTAAACGCCTCCCGGATCCGGCTCTCGGCGATGTAGCGGAACACCGGGCGCAACACATATCGACCGGCCACAATAATTGCGACCAGTGCACCCAGAACCAACGGCGCACGTTGCGAGGCCGGCAGGTGCGAGATCATACTATGACTGGTGGTGACCTCGTTGATGTCGATCCCCATCCAGAAATCCGGGACCGTCAGCAGAGGGATGACGGCGAGCATGGGGATGACGCTGATGTCCTGAAAGAGGAGGACCGCAAATCCGTTCTGTCCGGCCTCGCTCTTTTGCATCCGGCGTTCCTGCAAGGTCTGCAAGACAATCGCTGTTGACGAAAGGGACAGGATCAAGCCGATGGCAATCGATTCACGCCAATTGAGGTCAAACAAGCCAAGACATGCTGCAAGAATAAAAAAGGCCGTTAAAAGGACCTGCAGTCCGCCCAATCCACCAATGGCCTTGCGCATTGTCCATAGGAGGCTCGGGCGCAGTTCCAGACCAATGATGAAAAGCATCATAACGACGCCGAACTCGGCAAAATGCAGAACATCTTCGCCGCCCGTCAGCCCCAATACAAACGGGCCAATTATGATGCCGGCGATCAGATAACCAAGGACTGAGCCCAGTCCGATGCGTTTTGCGATCGGAACGGCAATAACTGCGGCCGTCAAATAAACGAACGCACCAAAAAGGAACTCATGCAGCGTCATTGCTTCGGATCCTTCAGGCCGTAAAGCTTGCCCTTCGCGTTATTGGCCAACCTGTAACGCGCCAGGGCCTTTGGATCGATGCGATCATCCCGCAGTCCGGTCAGGAGATCCTTGTAGAGTACTGCTGTTTCTGCCAACTCGGCCCGGCTAATCCGCCGACCTTCAAAAACAACAAACGGTGGCAAATAGGTCATGCGGCACAAGGAGGCTGTTTGTGCTAACGGGGCGAGAAATTCCGGCACGGTAAAGCGGTTCTTGCCGGTCTCTCCGTATGCATCAGCACTGCCGCCTGTGCTCAGCGCGTTCATCATGAATTTCCCTTCGAGTGCTTTGCCTGTGCGGCCGTAGGCCCACCCATGCTCAAGGACGAGGTCGGTCCATTCTTTCAAGATTGCGGGTGTGGAATACCAGTAGAAGGGATGCTGGAAGATGATGACTTCGGCTGCCTCCAGCCGCTTCTGCTCATGCGCCACATCAATATTGAAATCGGGGTAGCGATCATAGAGGTCCACAACAGTGATCCCTGCCTCCCGCCGGACTCCCGCCAGAAGCTTGCGGGTCACTACAGACGCTTCCAGAGCGGGGTGCGCTGCAAGCACGAGAACTTTCATCGCTGAGCCAGTTGTAGGATTGCCATGAACCCAAACTAACTGTCCGCTGATTCGCTCCCAAGTCAAATGCACCGAGTTCCAGATTGCACTGGGGTCTAAACATCAGGCTGATGCGCCAATACTCCTTGGATGTTTATCCATATTCCAGCATAGATAGCCTTCTGGTTTGAGTGGCCCGATCCTGAACAGACAAACACAAGAGGCTGTGGAGAGATGCGCAGAGCGATGAGATGATTGATTGGCGATCACAGGTCTATTCTGTGCTGAAGGAGTTTGGCGTGAAGCACATGGTTTATGTGCCGGATGCGGCTCACTCCACGGCGATCGAAAAGTTCAATTCAGATGACGATGTCACATCGGTTGTTCTGACCACGGAAGAAGAAGGTATCGGTTATCTGGTGGGTACCTGGCTTGGCGGAGAGCGCGGAGTCATGCTGCTTCAGTCGAGCGGTGTTGGAAACTGTATCAACACATTGGCGTTGCCGGCTTGCGCCCAGTTTCCACTGCTGATGATTGTCACCATGCGCGGGGAGTGGGCGGAGTTTAATCCCTGGCAAAATCCGATGGGCCAGGCCACCGAATCAGCGCTTAATCTGATGGGTGTTCTGACCTGGCGGGCGGAAAAAGCCGAAGATGTTGAGGGCTTGCTCCGGGGCGCAGCGACCATGGCGTTTGAGAGCGATCAGATGTGTGCGGTTCTTTTGAGCCAACAGCTCATCGGCAAAAAAATATGGACGATATAACTATGGCACACGGACTAAATCGCAGAGAAGTTGTTGCCGCGCTGCTCAAAGACCGGGGGGATCTGCTGGTGGTATCCGGGCTTGGGTCTCCATCCTATGATGTGATGGCAGCGGGCGATCATGACCGGAACCATTATCTCTGGGCCGCCATGGGCAGTGCCGCAACCATCGGATTGGGCCTTGCCATGGCTGAGCCGGGGACCAGTGTGCTTGTGATCACGGGAGATGGGGAAATGCTCATGGGGATCGGAGCATTGGCAACCATTGCAGTGCAGGCGCCGTCAAATCTGACGATTGCTGTGTTGGACAATGGTCAATATGGCGAAACAGGTCAGCAGCAAAGCCATTCGGGCCTGGGTATTGAGCTGGAGCAGGTTGCAGCAAGCATGAAGTTCGGCTGGACCTCGCGTATTGCGGATATGGCCGACGTGGAAGATTTGCGGCAACGGATACATGTGAGGAATGCGCTTGGACTTGCGGCCATTTCGATAGACACTGCTGAGGTTGAACGGGTGCTGCCACCGCGCGATGGGACCTATATCAAGAACCGCGTGCGTGCTGCCTTGGGATATCATCCCATATGATACCTGCAGACACTGAGCGCTGATTCTAGATCCAAGAGAGGGTCGGTAACGAAAACCGACCCGCCGGGGCAGTCAAGATCTGGCGAGCCGGGAACTTTCGTTGAGCTGTTTTTTGGTTTAGCCCGGGCGGTATTGCTGCACGCGTGTGGCGCGCAACCCAGGAAGACCGTGACGATCAATAGATCGCTGCCAACTCAGATACTCTTCTGTGGTCAACTTGTATCGGCCGCAAGCCTCTTCGAGGCTTAACAACCCTCCGCGAACTGCTGCTACCACCTCCGCTTTGCGCCGGATAACCCAGCGCCTAGTGCTCGTGGGCGGCAGATCGGCAACCGTAAGCGGAGTGCCGTCTGGACCGATGACATAATTCACCCGTGTATGAACGTGACTCATGATGTACTCAAAACCTGATACGCATACAAACTAACTAACCATTCAAACCTAGGGCGGTCCGGTTAAGAGAGGTCTAAGGAGATGCCAACAATTGGCAAACGCGGGAGCAATTTGTGTTCCAAATTCGAACACCGGTCTGCCTGATCGTTCCGAGTGTGTGAACAAACGTTAGGATGCTGATGGTCTGCCGATTGCCATTTGGAGGTCACGCGCCTATATGAGCCGCAGAAATCTTTGCCTTTTGCTCAAAAGAGCGGCGGAACCATGTCTGAAAAGCTGAACAGTCTGGATTTTCCCGGTGAACCTTCTGAAACCCGGGTTGTCGTTGCCATGTCGGGTGGCGTGGATTCTTCCGTTGTGGCTGCCCTGCTGAAGGAGCAGGGTTATGACGTTATTGGTGTCACGCTGCAGCTCTATGACCATGGTCAGGCCGTGGCAAAGGCCCGCTCATGCTGTGCCGGACAGGACATTCATGACGCGCGGCGGGTCACAGGCGATCTTGGCATCCCGCATTATGTGCTCGATTATGAAAGCAAGTTCCTCCAGTCCGTTATAGACGATTTTGCGGACAGTTACCTGCATGGCGAAACCCCGATCCCGTGTGTGCGGTGTAACCAGGGCGTGAAGTTTCAGGACCTCCTGTCGATGGCGCGTGATCTTGGAGCGGATGCACTTGCGACAGGACATTATATAGAAAGCCGTGCGGGCACAGCCGGATCACCTAACCGCACGATGCATGTGCCATCGGACATTGCTCGCGACCAAAGCTATTTCCTGTTTGCCACGACACAGGAGCAGCTGGACTATTTGCGCTTTCCGTTGGGCCATATGAAGAAGGATGAGGTGCGGGAGCTTGCGGCCCGTTATGGTCTTGCCGTTGCGGCGAAACCGGATAGCCAGGACATCTGCTTCGTCCCCAACGGGGATTATGCTTCGATCATTACAAAATTGCGCCCCGAAGCGCATGATCCCGGGAACATCGTACATATTGATGGCCGGACATTGGGCCAGCACGACGGGATCATCAACTTTACGACCGGTCAGCGCCGGGGCCTTGGAGTGGCAACAGGCGATCCGCTGTATGTGATCTCGATTGACGCACCGGCCAAGCAGGTGATTGTTGGCCCGCGCGAGGCGTTGATGACGCGGGACATTGGGTTGCGGGACATAAACTGGCTGGGGCGGACAGAACTTGCACAAACCGGGACAAATCAGGACGTTTTTGTGAAAGTGAGGTCTACAAAACCGGCTGTTCCTGCACAATTCCGGACAACTTCGGAAGGCGTAACCGTCTCACTGCAGGAAGGTGACCACGGTATCTCGCCGGGCCAGGCGTGCGTGCTTTACTCCGGCGAAGGTGCAGGCGCTCAGGTGCTCGGCGGCGGCTGGATTGATCGGACTTGTGAGCCCTCTTCGGCGGTGGTCAAAAAGAGCTCAGAAACAACTGCTCCATTGGCTTGACTTTTTGCGCAACCTAAACCCTATATGCGCTCCGCACGCTGCAACGCCCATCAGGGTTGCGGCGAATTGGTTGGCGGAGTAGCTCAGCTGGTTAGAGCAGCGGAATCATAATCCGCGTGTCGGGGGTTCAAGTCCCTCCTCCGCTACCAATTTTCTGTATGGCGAAGGACTGAAATGGTTGAGGGGCAGCATGACAACTGAAGCCGAGGCGCTCGCCAATATCCTAGCATGGTCCGCTGATTGTCCGGGTTGGCAGCGCGATGCGATGCGCAGGGTCGCGACACAAGGCGATATTGACGGTGCCGAAATCGACGAACTTGTGGCAATCTGCAAAGGTGACAGCCCGGCAGTGCCGCTAGGCGCTGCAAACTTGCGCGATCCCAACCGCGATCAAGGAGAAGTCTATCTGCGACAGGTTCATGGCGTAAGCCATGTTAATGCCTTGGCCCCCGACCAGCTACTGACCCTGCGTCGCGTTGGGCTGACAATCATTTATGGCGACAACGGTTCGGGAAAATCAGGCTATGCGCGCATCCTAAAAAGAGCGTGCCGCGCCCGAATGGCAACCCGTGGGGAGGAAATCATCCCCGACATCTACGAGGCGCAACCCGGCACGCCGAGCGCGACCATCGAATACGCCGTCAGTGGCCAGAATCGAACTTGTGTTTGGCAGCTCGACCAGCCAGCCGACACGGCGCTATCTGCCGTCAGCGTCTTTGATTCCCGCACCGCAAATATCCACGTCGATGAAACAAATGATGTGGCTTACACCCCGTATCCGCTTAAATTGCTCGGCACGCTGGCTCAGCTTTGCAAGCCGGTCAAAGACAAGCTCGCTGCAGAAATCACTCAACTTCAAGCGCAGACTCCACAGAGCATAAAAAATCCAGCATGCAGTCCTACGAGTTCGGTCGGCCAGCTTTTTGCGCGCCTTGCGGCCAGCACCCCGCCAGCCACGGTTGAGGCATTGGCCACGCTCACGCAGGCCGAATTGGACCGGCTTGCGCAACTTACCGACGATCTTGGTGACCCTGCGCGCACAGGTCGCCAGCTTGACGCCCTAAAGACCAAACTCCAAGGGCAAATCGCACAACTGGACCGGCTTTTCGTCGCCATTAGTAATGGCAGTGCCGCCGAACTGCGCCGGTTGGCATTGGAAAGCGAAGGGGCGCGGCAAGCAGCAGGGGCTGCTTCTGGCGCATTGTTCGGGGATGAGCCGCTACAACACATCGGCTCGGAAGTTTGGCAATCACTTTGGGAGAGCGCTCGCGCCTATTCTGTGAGTGAAGCCTATCCAGAGCGCGAATTTCCTGTCACCGAACCCGGTAGCGTTTGCATTTTGTGCCAGCAGGATTTGTCACCACAAGCCGCTGATCGCCTCAATCGCTTCGAGGCCTTTGTGCGAGACGACAGCCAGCAGCGCGCCGACAACGCCCGTGCAGCATATGACTCTGCCCTAGTGGCTTTCCGGCAAAACGACCTAACGTTGGGCGAACTTGGCGGCATCGTTAGGACCATCCGGGATGATTTGCTTCAGGACGCACTTGCGTCAGATGTGCGACGAGCAGCACTAACGGCTATGTGGCGTCATCGCCAGATTATCCGTCGCCATACGGACGCAACGGCTGTCATCGACATAGCAGTTGTGGCCTTGCCAATTCAGGCGCTTGCCGATCAAGTGGCAGATGTAACGGCGCGCGCGAGCGCGCTTGTGGCCGAGGCAGATTCTCCGGCACGCACGGCATTGATTGCCGAGCACGAAGAACTGGCCGACCGCCAATGGCTTAATGGCATAAAGGCCGACGTGCTGGCGCAAATTGGGCGTTTGAAGCAGGTGAAGGCACTGGAAACAGCGCAACGGGAGACTGTCACCAATCGCATTACTGGCAAAAGCACGGAGATTGCGCAGGCTTTGGTGACGGACGCTCTTTGCACACAGTTTGCTCGTGAGGTTGAGAGCTTCGAGAGCGCGAAGCTTGCCGTCGAGTTACGCCAGCAAAAAAGTGTGCAGGGCGTGCCGCGCTTCAAGGTCGCACTGACCTGCAAGCCTGCTGCTTCGGTCGGTCAGGTATTGAGTGAAGGTGAGCATCGTTGCGTCGCATTGGCCGCCTTTATGGCTGAACTCGCCACAACCGAGAACCGTTCAGGCATTGTCTTTGACGATCCCGTATCTTCACTAGACCATATGCACCGAGAGGCTGTTGCCAAACGGCTTATTTCGGAGGCTTCAGTCCGTCAGGTTATCGTGTTTACGCATGACCTAGCCTTCCTGTTTGAGCTAGAGCGCGCCGCAAAGGCGGCCCAGCCAAAGCCCGAAGTACATATTAACTCTATCAGTCGAGGAACCGCCAAGGCTGGTTTCTGCCAGTGCGGGCCACCCGTCAAAGCGCAGTCCGTTGATAAAATTACAGCCAGCCTGACCAGACAGCTCGACAATAAACGCTACCATTTCGATCAGGGCGATCAGGACGCATGGCGAGATACCGTGAAATTAATCGCGACCACGCTTCGCGATACATGGGAAATCGCGGTCGAAGAAGTTGTAGGTTGCGTCCTAGAACGATTGTCGAATAAGATTAAGACGCAGGGTCTGGTCAAGTTGACGGCAATCACCGTTGCCGATTGCGAAGTGGTGCGCGACGGCTTTGGACGGTGTTCCGAGCTGCTACACAGCCCAGCACCGTCGTTGAACCGCCCGCTTACAAGGCCGGAAGTCATTGCTGATGAGATCAATGCGCTGGATACATGGGCCAAGAATCTTCGCCAGCGGCAGAAGGCGGTAAAGTTGCCATAGTGGCGTCTTGGCTAAACTGTGTTGTTGGTGCTACTGGATTCGCTGGCCTCTCGCAGTCAACGAGAACTGCAACGTATGCCACGAACCAAAGGATACTCGGTTCGAGCGCTTTTTCAGGCTAGATTTAACGGGGCCTTATTGGGGGCATTGGCAAATACCAAATTGAGATTAATTTAATTAAATCAATAATTTCAATATCTTAATTCGAGTCCCTCCTCTGCTTGGTTTCCCTCTAAAACGTTGTTTTTGAACGTCTATCTCCTTTTGAACGGTACCTTTTGGAGCATGAAAGACGTGAGCAAACTTCGCTACATTGTTGGCAGAGGCACTGATCAGAAACTCAAGCGCAATGTGCCTAAGCGACTGCAGGCAATAGCGAACAAGACTGCATGGGTTGAAGGGTGCCCGGATTGTCAGGTGGTGCCCTAAAGAAACGTGCGCATCTGTTTGCAGTCGAAACCGACGCAGAGATTGAGGAACTTGAACGTAAACTCACGGGCAGCGCAAACAACTACTCGAATTTGCCAACCTTGCCCCTGCCTCTAACCGAGAGGGACATTCGGCAAATCGCCGTGCGCTTCTTCCATCTGGAGCGGGAAGGCCGCAGATCAAGCTTCCGCTACCAGATCGATGTTCTCCATCTGACTATCATGAAACTATGTTAGGGGCAGGTGCAGACGTTAGAGATGCAGAGAGGCGTTTGAATGATCTGAGACTGGGAGGATCGGCTAGATGTGCTCGCCGTACTGTCGAGTTCAGGCGTTCTTGCGCGGTTGCCGGATAATCGAACAGGAAAGGTCGAAATTGCTAGGCATCTGGCGGGCGATCCCATGTTTGACCTGCTCTGTTGCTACATTGATCGCGCCGAGTTAGAATTAGCCAATGACCGCTTACACTCTTTAACGGATGGCGCCTCCGCATTTGTTTCTGATCCTGTGTTCAACACAAGGCTGGCTGAAGCCGATACTGCTTCCCTGCTGAGTATGAGTGCGCCTGATGAACTGGCACAGCTGGCACCGACGACCGTGTCTGAACTGATTTCAGCGTTCGTTGCTTCCAAGAGTGACCAGGTCTCTCAATCAAGGCTGGACCAGTACGAAATTCCTGCAAGAGCAATGGAGGAGCTAATGGGGGGCGACACCCCGCTCCGCGAGTTGTCTCCTGGAGATTACCAAAGGGTTGTCAACTTTTTGCCAGCCGTGCCAGCTTGGGTCGCCTGTCATTACAAAGGTAAGTCACTGCAAGAAGCTGCCGATTTCTTTGAGGCTACGCATGGAGAGAAGGCGAAATGATGTCCCGCGATTGCGATCCGTCAAATGTGCTGCATCTGAACGTTCCAAAAGCCTTCAAAAAAGAGGGGTCATGCCTGGCTGAGGGGATTTTTCTCATGAAGCCATGGTATGAAATGAACAATCACTATTGCAAAGGGTCCCGCATTTCAGAGAAGAAAATCCGCGCGCGTGTTCGCGACTTCGCCGCCGGCCTGACCGCTCTACAGACAGCCGAACCCAGCGGCCTTGATCGCAATACTGCCAACAGGGTCTATCGGGCATTGCGCAAGCGCCTCCATACAGCTTGCCAGGCGCAGCGCCCGATGTTCGGTGTTGTTGAAGGGGATGAAAGCTTGTCTGGAGCCAGGCGGGGGAAAGCAAAGCGAGGAAGGGGCGCAGGCGGCAAGACAACCGTCTCCGGCCTCTTCGCGCGTGAGGGTCAGGTTTACACGGAAGTCGTTCCAGGTTGCAAAAAAGCCACTTTACAAGGCAGTATTGGAGGGAAGGCCGATATTGGAGGGAAGGTCGATCCGGCTTGGGTCCTCACCTGCGATGGCTGGCGAGGGGACAATGGCCTTGTTGATCCTGGCTATGGGCATTACAGGGTCGATCGTTCCAAGGACGCATTCGCCAGAGGCGGTGTTCATATCAAGGGCCTGGAAGGTTTTTGGGGGGTGGCAAAGGGGCAAGGGCCTGGAAGGTTTTTGGGGGGTGGCAAAGGGGGGTCTGTCAAAGGTCAAAGGTGTGCCAGACCACACCGTTCATCTGCCGTTGCAAGAAACTGAATGGAGAGACAATAACAGGCATTCCAACAGATACAAATTACGGCTAACTGACCTCAGACAAAATCCCCTCAGCCAAGCATGACCCTTTTGTATTAAATAGTGTTATGGTGCCGCATGGGTGACTCGAACACCCGACCCCATCATTACGAATGATGTGCTCTACCAACTGAGCTAATGCGGCAGCTATGCTCGGTTCGGACGGGCGATCTCATACTCCCAAATTTTGCCGGTCGCAAGCAGAACCGGTAAGATTGCTGTTCAGCGTGAGAACATGGTTTGATACCACGCTTTGCCTTGTGCCTTTTTGCCGTCTTTCGGGGAGCGTGGCCCCGGATCGCCGGGGTGATGCAATTCGGGTCCGTCCTCCTGTGCCTCATTCTGCTCAGAGCCTGCCGGAGCTCTTTCGGCCCCGTTTGCGGCGGACGCGGGTGCTTCATCAACGGGTTTGTCGTCGCTGGTTTCCGGTTCGGTTGCAACTTCGACGACATCTTCGATCATTTCGGGATCTTCTGCCGGGGTTTCCAATATTGGCAAATCAGGAGCGGTCTCTTGGGCGGAATCAAGCTCCACGGCTTGAAATGGCGAGGCTTCGCTCACACGGGCAGGACCTGATGGCGGGGCTTTCCACTCATACACATCAAGTTCACCTGTCACAGGCGACACCGGTAACCACACCGGCGAGACATGGGCGTCTGCGATCCAGACCGGATCACGCGGCGCACGAACAGCCCGAGATAACCATTCACGCGCCCGCCCCTTGTCGCCAAACTCGCCTTGCTCAATCTCGGCCATGAGTTCGCACACCCGCACTGATGGCTGGTCATCCACCTGCTGCTGGAGTGTTGCGCGAGCATCTTTCCAATCCTGAGCGTCAATGCAGGCAACGGCCAAGGCGATTGCTCCTTCCGCACCTCCATCGTGTTTGGCGATCAAGGTCTTAGTGCGCTCCTGACGATCCTGTGGCGAGTCTCCGGCGCGCAAATAAGCATAAACTTCTGCAATATCCGGATGCGGGGATGTTTTCCAGGTGCTTTCCAGAAGCCGAGCTGCCTTTCTGATGCTTTGCTCAGCTGACAGGATGCGTCCAGCGACGACAGCTGCAGGCACGAGACCCGGTGCTGCCTTGAGTGCACGTTCGGCGAAGGACAAGGCCTCTTCCGGATTGGTTTCTTCCAGCTCGATAGCCCGGGCCGTTTGCACCACGGCCTGCAGACGGTTTTCGCGATCCTTGGTCAGAATGCCATTGGCACGCTGACTGTCGAGCGTTTGCCCCACTGCGGCCCATTCTCCACCGGCGGACTGGAACGCAAGCAAGGCTTTTGAGGCCCAGGCGAGGCCGGGCGTGAGTTCAAGCGCACGTTCGGCCAGTGCTCTTGCCTTTTCCATGTCCCCGTCCTGCCGGGCCTGATTGAACAATCCCCGAAGGCCAAGAACCTCTGTGTCTTTGGCTTGAACCATGGCTTCGAAGACGCGCTTGACGGTGCCCTGATCTCCGCGCAATTGTGCAGCTTGCGCGCGCAACAGCTGGGCCAGAGGGTCGTTCCCGGCAATATTGCTGACTTTGCGCGCATATTTGGAAGCTTCCGATGCATCACCGGCGCCGACGGCAATAATGCCCTTTGTCAAAGCTTCATGAATGTTCTCCTGTTTGCGCCTCGTCAAAAAGCCAGCAAGGGCTTCAGGAATATGAAAGACCCGCCGTATCAGGCCCCACAACAGAATGACCAGGAAGAGCAGAAACAAGATGCCGACCAGAGCGACCATTATGGAGATTTCAGTGGTGTAGCCGAGCCAGTCGAAGGTCAGTGTACCAGGCCGTTCGACGAGCCAGACGGCGCCAGCTGCTAAGAGGGCAATCAATCCAAAACGGATAAGCATGTTCCACATCAGATTAGCCTCCCGTTCCGGTTGGTTTGGTCAGTTCAGACATAACCCGGACAGAAAGGTCGTCAATTGCCTTGTCCAGTTCAATTCGTGCTCTTGCTTCCTTGAGCCAGGGAGCCAGGACATCCGGCGGTGCTTCTTTGGCGCTGCCGGCAAGATTTATCATACCTTCCAGATTTCCCGATTCTCCGTGCCGGGACATTCGCCTGGCAATTTTACCCCAATCCTCTGCGCCGGAAGGCCTGACTTTAACGAAGACTCCTAACCGGTTTTGCAAGGTTACCATGAAAGAAGGGGCTGCGTTGGCCGTCTTAGCCGGTTCTGCCGTTACGAGGCTGGACTCCAGCGCCGGGGCAATCTTTGCGAACCGGGAGATAAGGGCTGCTGCTGTTGGCGTTCCTTTGGCTGCATATGGAGTAAGGGCTTGGAGCAGCGGGTCGGTTTTGAGTTGGGACTGGAGGGCTGCAAGAGGACCCTGAAACCCCTTACCCGACTGTGCTGCGGCACGGAGTTGCGTCAGGCTAGAGGTCAGTGCCTGCTGGTTTGCCGATTGTGTGCCGGCTCGCTTGGCTGCTGCCTGGATTTCGGCCTTTTGAGCTTTGAGTGCAGCATCCATGTCCGCGCGAGCGGCTTTCAGTGCTTCAGATAGTGCATCCACTTTCTTTGAGAGCTGAGGATCGGGGTGCGATGGCTCTGAGAACTTAATCTGCAGAGATGATAGTGCCGTATCCAACTGATCCAGCCGACTGCCAACTTCGGGATCAGAGGCGCGGTTTTCCAGTTCGGCAACTTTTAGCGCAAGTGAAGAAATCTGTGCTTGTGCCGCCTTCATGGCGTCTCCGGCTTCGGCAATTTCAGTTGGAACTGAGGCAGCGGCGGCATCAATTGCGGACTTTAGTTCCTTGATGTTGCCAAAAATCTTCAGCAAATCCTGTTTGTTCCGATCTATGCCAGCTAGGGCATTGCTTGCATTCTTGTCAGCTGCTGCAGCTGCAGTGGAGCCGCTTTTCGCCACTTTCTGGACTTTTGCAATGGCGCTAAGTGCTTCAACTGCCTGCTTTTTTGCCTCTTTTGCTATGTTTTCCGCCTCGTTCGCAGAGCCGGAATTGGTCTTCCTCAATTCCTCCAATTCAGCAGTAAGCTTGGTCAGAGAATCAGACATTTTGGCTGAAGATGATTTCAGTTCGGCGATGGTGCTTTCGAGAGCGGCTATGCGGTTAGCCTGTCCTTCTTGTGTTGCCGATGGAAAATATTTGGGCCAGATATCCTTGTAGAGCCATGCGCCACCTCCAGCGCCGGTCAGAAGCAATCCTGCAATTCCTGTTGCAATCAGTTTCCCGCGACCCCGCTTTGGTTGGTCTGGTTTGTCAGGCTCATTGGCCTCCGCGGAACGCTCATCTGGCTCTTCGGTTTTATCTTCTGCCAAGGGCTTTTTGGGTTCGGAAGCTGCTTGCTCTTCGGGTGCTGGATCTGCAGTTTCTTCAACGATTTCAGTCGCATCAAGCTCCAGAACCGGTGCCTTTGCGGCGCGTCGGCGACGGTTCCCGCCTCTGCTCTTTTGTGCTGCCATGTCGGCTCATTGTCCTTATAGCGATAAGATGCGCACAAGAAGTGTCCCCAGCACGCGATGCTATCCCGATTATTCGCACTATATAGGCTGAAAAGTGGAAACAGAAAGAGCTCTAGCGACCATTGCTTGCGCAAATTGCCTCAAGCAGACTGGCTTCATTGGGCTCAGATGCGACCTGCACCCGGGCCGGAGGCGTGCCGCTGGGCCAGTTCTCGCGCAGAGCGGTCGCCACTGCGTTGGACAGGCACCAGTGTGAAAGCTGTCGTGCAGTGTCCAGAAGAGTCTCGTTTTTTACGCAATTCGTCCAAATTTTTGCAGTTCTTGGCGAATAGAGTACAACTCCATCCACTTCTTTCCGTAAAAGTCCCTCAGAGGCCGCAGACGGGAGTATTTTGGCTCTGACAGCGTCATATAGCACCGTGCGAGCACAGGCGAACCCTTTGTCTTCCAGCAAGCCTTTCAGGTCACCGGAAATTGTCACGCCCGAAGGATAGAGAAGCGGGCCCTTATCGGCATCAAGCAGCTCCAGCGCCAGAGAGACCAGGGTCGGCAAATCGCCATCGGCACTGGTCACGGAGGCGAAGCCGGCATCTGATGCGGCGGCCGTTGAAGCGGGGCCGACAGTCAGGACCGGAATCTGCAACAATGCGCTTGCCAACTTCAGTTCGACAAGGGCCCTTATGCTGTTTGCACTGGTGATCAGGATGGCCTGCCAATCGCGCTCTTCGATCTCCGCGCCATGCAGATATTCGATCTGAATGAGCGGCACCGCTATGCCGTCATGACTGGCTGCACGCAACTTTGCAACGAGGCTTGCTGCGTCCTGTTCCGGCCGGGTGACGATCAGACGCATCTGGTCAAACGGCGAAGATGTCTGGACCAGCGGCCCGTTTCAATTCTTCCCCGGCATCGAGCCCCATGGCCACACCTTCGCTAAGCGATCCTGACCTGGTTGTTGCAAAGTATTTCGATCCATCCATCGAAAGCACCTCTGCCCTCAGATGAAGTGTGTCGCCGGATATTTCGGCAAGGCCGGCGATGGGCGTCCGGCACGACCCGTCCAGCACACCCAGGAACGCGCGCTCACAATCGACGGTCGTTTGCGTTGCCTGATCGTTCAATGGCGCCAACAGCTCCCGCATCCTTGTATCATCTTCCCAGACTTCAACACCGATGGCTCCTTGTGCCGCTGCCGGGAGCATCTCATCCGGTGAAACCGGTGAGGTGATCAATTTGCTCTGGCCAAGCCTGTTCAGACCGGCGCAAGCAAGAAACGTTGCCATCGCGACACCTTCTTCCAACTTTCGCAGACGCGTCTGAACATTACCGCGGAATTGAACGATCTCCACATCGGGCCGCAGCCGTCTCAGCTGCGCCTGACGCCGAACCGAGGAGGTTCCTACGACAGCGCCCGAGGGCAAGTCTGAGACCGACTTGAATTGATTGCTCATGAAGCCGTCGCGCACATCTTCGCGGGGAAGCAAACAGTCAATGATCAATCCTTCGGGCAATTCCGCGGGCATGTCCTTCATGGAATGCACCGCCATACTCAAACTGCCGTCGTAAAGGCCGTCCTCAATCTCTTTGGTGAAAAGTCCCTTGCCACCGATCTCTGCCAGGGGGCGGTCCTGGACCTTGTCACCGGTGGTCTTGATCACCACAATCTCGATGTTATCGGTTGAGAGATTATGTGCTGAAATCAGGCGGTCCCTGACTTCCTCAGCTTGTGCAAGGGCGAGGGGTGACCTCCTGGTTCCGATTCTGAGTGGGGCTGATTGCACAATGGCAGCCTTTCTGCTTTTAAGAGACTTCAATTACTTGCGCGGTATAACGGGTTCCAAAACCAAAGGCGAGGTAAAGTGGACCTGGAATTGACAATCCTCGGCATAGAGACGTCGTGCGACGAGACCGCTGCGGCTGTGGTGCGCCGTCCGGTGAGCGGCGCAGGTACAATTTTGTCCAACGTTGTTCTGAGCCAAACGGAGGAGCACGCACCTTATGGCGGTGTCGTTCCCGAGATCGCGGCGCGCGCGCATGTGGCGCATCTCGACCGGTTGATCGAGCAAGCGCTGGAAAAAGCAGAGCTGGAGTTTCCCGATCTGGATGGTGTTGCGGCAACAGCTGGCCCAGGCCTGATCGGTGGTTTGCTCGTTGGCCTGACCACCTGCAAGGCGCTCGCCTGGAAGCACGGATTGCCATTGCTGGCCGTCAATCATCTGGAGGGGCATGCCCTAACGCCTCGCCTCACTGATGGCATAGACTTTCCTTACCTGCTCCTCCTCGTGTCTGGTGGCCACACGCAAATCCTTTGCGTCCGTGGGCCGGGCAATTATGACCGGATGGGCACAACAATTGATGATGCCCTGGGCGAAGCGTTCGACAAGGTCGCCAAACTGTTGTCGCTTGGCCAGCCGGGCGGACCTCATGTGGAACGTGCGGCGCTCAAAGGGAATCCTGAAAAGTTTCCACTTCCAAGACCTTTGATCGGAACAGACCATTGCAATTTTTCGTTTTCCGGTCTCAAGACCGCCGTGCGCCGGACGGCCCAATCCCTGGAACCGGTGAGTGGCCCACAAGTGGCCGATATATGCGCCAGCTTTCAGGCGGCCGTCATGGCGACGATTTCGGACCGGCTTTCCCGGGCCATGCAGCAATTTTCGGCGACGAACCAAACCATCAGCCCAACGCTCGTCGTGGCGGGTGGGGTTGCCGCGAACAAGGAACTCGCAAGAGAACTCAGCCGCTTGGCAGGCGAACACGATTTTGCATTGTGTGTGCCGCCCCAATGGCTTTGTACGGACAACGCAGCAATGATTGCCTGGGCGGGTGCGGAACGTTTGGCTCTTGGACATACCGACGGGCTTGACATGTCCGCGCGCGCCAGATGGCCACTCGATGAAAAAGCAGAACCCGTGTTAGGGTCCGGCAAGGCGGGCACGAAAGTTTAGGCATGGCAGGCAAGATAGGGAAAATCGGCGTCGTTGGTGGCGGCGCCTGGGGAACAGCGCTGGCGACAGTCGCCCGCCGGGCAAGCCGCGAGGTCATCATCTGGGCACGCGAGAGTGAAGTTGTTGCCGGCATCAACGAGACCCACGAAAACACCATGTTTCTTCCCGGTGTCAAACTCGATCCGGGCATTGTAGCGACAGCGGATTTTGCCAATTTGGCCGACGCAAATGCCATTCTTCTGGTCTCGCCCGCACAAGCAACGCGTGCCGTTGCGGGCAACCTGAAGCCGCATCTGAAAGAGGGTACACCCGTTGCGATTTGTGCCAAGGGCATCGAACAGAATACCGGCGCACTGTTGAGCGAGGTGCTGTCCGTATCACTTCCCCAGGCTCAAACACTGGTTCTGTCGGGGCCGAGTTTTGCTGCCGATGTGGCAAGAGGCTTGCCCACCGCGGTTACTTTGGCGGGACCCACCGAAGGGCGTACCCGGCCGCTGGCGGATGCGCTGGCGTTACCGTCTTTCCGGCCTTACCTCTCCGGCGACATCATTGGAGCGCAGGTTGGCGGTTCACTCAAAAATGTTTTGGCGATTGCTTGCGGTGTCGTTGAAGGAAAGGGATTTGGAGCCAGCGCGCGGGCTGCTCTTACGGCACGGGCCTTTGTTGAACTTCAGCGCTTTGGGGTTGCCCGGGGCGCAAAACCTGAAACCCTGGGCGGCCTGGCAGGGCTGGGCGATCTTATTCTGACCTGCAACAGCGAGCTGTCGCGCAACATGTCCCTTGGCATGGAACTGGGCCGGGGGCGAACGATGAAAGACATTCTGGCTGAACGGAATTCGGTTGCGGAAGGTGTGCACACCGCAGGTGTTGTTATCCAGATAGCGGAAAAGCTGGGGATAGATCTGCCAATTTCTGCGGCTGTCCACGACATTGTCTCCGGTGCAGTCTCGGTCGATGATACAATCGAACATCTTTTGACCCGGCCCATACGAGCCGAGATCTGAACCCTTACGGAGAATCACCAATGTTGTATGCGTTGATCTGCACGGACAAACCGAAGTCCGTTGATCTCAGAATGAGCGTCCGGCCCGACCATCTTGCCTTCCTGCAGAGCCTCGGCGACCGCTTGAAAGCCAGCGGTCCGTTTCTGGATGAAAACGGTCAGCCCAATGGCAGCCTTGTGGTGATTGAGGCAGACAGCAAATCGGAGGCGGAAGCCATTGCGGCCGACGATCCCTATGCAAAGGCGGGGCTTTTTAAATCAGTTGAAATCCGGGCCTGGAACTGGATCCTGAAAAACCCGGAAGGATAAGGCATGGCGTACTGGCTGTTTAAATCTGAACCCGACAAATGGTCCTGGGACGAGCAGAAGACCAAGGGGGATGTGGGCGAAGAGTGGGATGGTATCCGCAATTACCAAGCCCGCAACAATATGCGGAACATGAAGATTGGTGATCTCGGGTTCTTCTACCACTCCAATATTGGTAAGGACGCCGTCGGCATCGTTGAAGTTTGCGCCTTGTCCCATCCCGACTCGACGACGGACGATGAGCGTTGGGATTGCGTGGACGTGAAGGCCGTCTGCGATCTGCCGAAACCGGTGACCCTGGCAGATGTGAAAGCCAATCCAAAGCTTGCGAATATGTCACTCGTCACTTCTATGCGCCTTTCAGTACAACCGGTCACCGAGGATGAATGGCTGGAAGTCTGCCGTATGGCTGAACTGGACAATCCACCAACCTGTGAGTGACGGATCAACTATTTCGTGTTAACTTTACCAAACAGTTTTGTTTGAGAGGACAGCACGATGGAATTTGCAGGGATCAATTATTGGGCCGTTCTGGCTGCCGCTGTTGCAGCCTTCATGTTTGGCGCCGGATGGTATAGCGCGTTGGGCAAACAATGGATGGCAGCTGTGGGTCTGACGGAGGAGCCGAAGTCTGATCCGAGGATTTTTGCGATGGCCTTCGTGTGTCAGCTGATGATTGCCTGGATGCTGGCGGGCGTCATGAGGCACATCTCCCAAGTATCCGTGATGGGCGGTATCATCACGGCGGCATTTCTTTGGCTGAGTTTCGTGGCCACCACCCTGATCGTCAACCACCGCTTCCAAAGCGTCCCTTGGTCCCTAACCCTGATCGACGGCGCCCATTGGCTGGGGGTGATGGTGATCGGATTGTGATCGGGCTGTTCGGGGCTTGATGGACGAGGTTTTGCTACCAGAACGAGGTGTTTTCTGAGCTGAGTACGATGGAAGACAGGCCGGGCGCCATTCCTTGAACGATATTTTACGCTGTGCTCATTAGGGAGCCCGGCCCATTTTCAAGCAAAGCAAGAGGACTTGATTAGCCAGCGGGCGGCTGGTAGTTCACTTTTGAGGTGTTCACCAACTCAGATGCACCGACTACATCGTCGGCCGTATAGAGGACATTTGTTCTGACTTTTACGAAGACTCCGGCCATCAACGCTGTAGCCATGGTTGCGAGATACTGCGCATTGCCAAGCATCTCCGCAATTAGCATCACATGAAATCTATCGGGGTCACCAAAGATGCCATAATAACCGTGCATTTTGCCCCCCAAAGATTCAACAGCCTTCTTATATTAACGGGCCTCAGGTTTGGCCGTTTTGGGTCCAATCGCGAGATGCGCCTGATTTGATTGCCGTTGGTTCTTTCATGAGCCGGGTCCAGGCATCACATCCGGCGGCAGGAAGGTCTGCCTGATCTTCAAGGAGGCGGTTGGAGAGCCCGTTCTCCTGAAGAGATTGCCAGACCTTCTCGACCCGATTGAGCTCCGGTGATCTGGCGGGCAGGAAGATCAGGGTCAGGGTCTCCGGTCCCTTCACCTCGCCGGATGTGTGCCCCGGCGCGCGGTCCATCAGGACGGCCGCCTGAGCGCCTTTTGCAACGGTCCGGCTGATCTCCTTGAGAGGCAGGTTCCTTGTTCCAGTGTCCGCCCCCATGGCACCATGGCAGCATCAGAGCCGCGCCGGTCTCCCTGTCTGCGCACACCGCGCCGAACAGACAGGCCGGTTTGTAACGCTGATCGGCCGGCCATCGCGGTCTCGTCCCCTTGCGCGCCCGGATGCGGACGCGGCCGGTCTTCTGGCCGATGCGGGCCTCGTCCTGAACCCAGACCTCGACCGGCTTGTCTGCCGGACCGTGGTTCAAAGGGGAGGCAAGGCTTTGGGGGACGTTTTTTTGAAAGCCTCCATGAGGCCCGGGTGTTGCGGGCGCCCGGTGAGGCGGGAAAAGCCGGGCGCTGCAGGCAGCCTGGAGAGGGTCCTCTCGTGAGAGACAACACCGAACCGGTCTTCGCTCCCCCGTTGAAGGTCAAGTCGTCTCCAGAGGACCTCCCCCCGTCATGCTCAAGGCAGGGGCCGGGTTCGATGATCTCAGCAAGTTCAGCCATCTGGGCCGCATCCGCATCTGGGGCCGCAGGACCCGGCGGTCGAACAGCCCTTCGGGTCCGGCTTCGTTGAACCGGTGCACCCGGTCCCTCAGGCTCTGCCGGGCCCTTCCACCCCCCTTCGCCGCATCCGCCCGGCTCATCCCGTCATGAACACAAACAAGCGAAAGCAAACGCCGGTCCTGACGGAGATCTTCGCTCGCCCTGGAAAGGCTGTGAAGGATCAAAGCATCATAGTCATCACGACCGCCAACAGCTGCAGACATCGGAACTCCTGCTTTGTCTGCATGGATCCAGAGAGCCGCCGGGTTGAAAAGGCCTGAGAGACAATCAAGCACGCCATTGGTATTAGTTTGCCATTTACTGCCGCGTCTTGCGGATGAACCGGAGTTACCACTCCCAATGAAAACGACACTTGCAGCAATGGCCGTGGCCGTCGCGTTATCCCTACTCGTGCTTACGCCAGTTCAGGCCAACCCGAACGCTGCCATTGTTCAACAACTGGTTGAAAGCAAGCTGGCCAGCACACCTGGCGCACGCGGCCGTTTGGTCAAGCTCTATAAGACCAACCCGCAGCGCCTCTGGAGATTCCTCTCCAAATGGTACAGCCGCGTTCAGCATTCCTGCGGCAGCGGCAAGGAAGACACAAAGCGGCAGCAGCCTCCGCGGACAGAGAATGAAATCAGCTTCAAAATTCAGATCATGTGCAACCGGATACGTCCGGCGGAACTGGCGGCGGTTCACCCGGTCGATCCCAACGGTTTAGGCTCTCCTGCCTGGCTGCCAGCCCAGAGCAATGCCCTGGCCGTTTCGGGCGGCCTTGATGAGGACCGGGTAAGAATTGCATTGTAGTTTGTGTTGCTCGCTGGTCAGGCGGACACCGTTCTCTGTCAACCAGATGCTCCAGTTCATCCAGCTCCAGCGCTCATATTCCAGATCGAGCAGCTGCGCGTGCGCAAGATCGGCGACGTCTTTGATCTCGCCATGCTGCGCCAAATAGGCTGGCGCGCAGACCGGGAAAACTTCTTCCTCTACGAACAGTTCACATTCATAACCTGGCCAGCTCCCGTCTCCATGTACGATTGCCAGCTCGTTGGACTCGGCAAAACATTTCTCCGGATCGTCTGATGAGGTAAGGCGGACATTGATGTCGGGATAGCGTTCCTGAAACTTGTGCAGCCTTGGGGCGAGCCACAGAGCCGCGATGGAATCGTCAGTCGCCACATGCAGACGGACACCTTCCCCGTTCTGCAGGCCGCGCAGGGAATTGTTGGCGCTCAGCAGGTGGTTGAGCGCAACTGAGACGCTGTTCTGGAAGGTGCGGCCTTCGGGTGTCAGTCGCACCGCCCGGTGGGTGCGCTCAAACAGGGCGAGATTCATTTGCTCTTCCAGCGTCCTGATCTGCTGGCTGACTGCCGATTGTGTGACGTTGAGCTCATTCGCTGCCCGGGTAAAGCTGCCAAGCCGTGCGGCGGCCTCGAAGGTAACCAGAAGATCAAGTGGAGGCAGGGAATTTCGGAAATTTTGCATAAGTTTAATTTACTCAAAAGCGCAAGAAACGATTGTTTGAGCTGATTTTAGATTACATATACTAATTTAGAAAACTCAATTTAGACGACAGCGCAGGTACTCCATGACCCTCCCCATTCTCAAACTCCGCGAAGGCGATGCCAGGTTTTCGATGAACCCGGCAGAGTCCTTCACCATGCCGGCGCGCTTCTATATCCACCCCGATATCTTCGAGATGGAGAAAGAAGCGATCTTTTACAAGAACTGGTGGTGCATGGGTCACAAGAGCCAGGTCAGCGAGACCGGCAAATACCTGACAGCCCAGCTTCATGAGCAGAATGTGTTCGTGATCCGCGACCGCGCAGGTGAGCTCAAGGCGTTCTACAATGTGTGTGCCCACCGGGGCCATGAACTGCTGGATGGATCGGGCCACACGAACCTGATCGTCTGCCCCTATCATGCCTGGTCTTTCGATCTGGACGGCAGTCTGAAAGCGGCCCGGAATACGGAGAGCATGGACAATTTCAACAAATGCGATTTCAGCCTGAAGCCTGTGCGCGTTGAAGTGTTCTGCGGTTTTGTGTTCGTGAACCTCGATCCCGATGCTATTCCGTTGAAGGAGCAGACCGGCGAGCTTGAAGATGAAATGCGGTATTATTGCCCGCAGATCGATACGCTGGAATTTGCACAGCGTGACACCTATGACGTGCCGTGTAACTGGAAGGTCATGGTCGACAATTTCCTGGAATGTTACCACTGTCACACCGCCCATAAGGACTTTGTGGATCTGGTGGACATGGACAGCTATCGCACCAAGGTGCATGGCATCCATTCCAGCCAGCTGTCGGATGCGCCGAAATCAACCACGAACAATGCCTACCACTTTGAGAAGGGCGAGGTGGACTTCGGCTATGCCGGCTGGTTCCTCTGGCCCAACTTGACGATCTGGTGCTACCCGGGCGAGCCCAACATTTCGACCTTGCAAATGCTTCCGGCTGGCGTTGACCGCTGCATTGAGTATCAGGACTGGTATGTGCCCGGCGGCAAGGCCAGCAAGCAGTTGCAGGACGCCATGGATTACCAGAAGGACGTGCTGCAGCCGGAAGATGTGGCTCTGTGCATCCGGGTTCAGAAGGGTCTCAAATCGAAAGGTTACAACCAGGGCCATTTTGTCATCGACAAGGAATGGTCAGAACTTTCAGAGCACGCTGTGCATCACTTCCAGAGTCTGGTCGTGAAGGCGCTTGGCGCAGAGTTGGAGTAGTCGACATGACAGTCCTCGCAAAAGCCAGGTTCGAATTTGCCGGCTGGATCCTGTTCACCCTGTCAGCAGCCTTCTTTACGCTCTCCAGAATGAAGTCCGGTGATGTGGCGGCAATCGCTGGCAGCCTGCTTTTTCTCGTCGCTTGTTTCGTTTTCATGTGGTCATTGATTTCCGGACTGGCGAAGCGCGACGGATAAGGTAAAGATGATCCGTCTATAGATCGTGCCCATACAAGGGCTGTCTGCCTTAAACAGGATCATCTGCGCCGGAATATGGATTCAGCAACTCAGTTTCTTCTAGGTGCAAGCGTTGTGGGCGTAACCTTGGGCAAGACCCTCGGTCCGCGTGCACTGCTTGTTGGTGGCCTGCTCGGCACATTACCGGATCTGGATTCCCTGATCCCCATGGACAATGCCATTGATGATATGACATACCACCGGGGCTTCAGTCATTCGCTGTTTGTGCTGACGGCAATTTCCCCGGCAATCGCGTTTGCCCTGACTAGGAAGATTGCAAAGCTTAGAGATCAGTGGTGGCTGACGCTGCTGGCTGTCTGGCTGTGTCTCGTCACCCATCCATTGCTGGATTCCCTGACCACATACGGAACCCAGCTCTTCTGGCCGTTTGGCACAGCGCCCCCTGTGGCCTTTTCTTCTGTGTTCATTATTGACCCGACCTATACCTTACCGCTGCTTTTTGGTGTCATCGCGTTCTGGTGGCGCCGTGCCTTCAGAGTTATGGCGACCACATTGACCGTCAGCACTCTCTATCTGTGCATCGGTATGACCGGTCACATGCTCGTTCAAGCACGAGCGGAAGCGGATCCGTTGTTCAAAGGAAAATCCATCCACGTGCAACCGGCCCCCTTCAACATATTGGGTTGGCAGGTGCTGGGCGTTGACAATAAGGAATTCATCGCCGCGCTCACCGGCATTGCTCCGGGATGCGATCTCGTCCCGGTCAGGCGCGGCGCCCGCATAGCATCGCCGCCAGCGGTAGCGGGTCTCTCTCCCTCCACAGCGCGGCTGGAGTGGTTCACCAACGGCTTTTATGAATACCAAGTGTCCGGTCAGAAACTTATTCAGAGAGACATGCGCATCGGTTTCTCTCCCAATTTCATTTTCTCGTTCAACGTTGCAGAAATGAAAGATGGCAAATTCACCGGGATCATCCCGAAACGTCACCGCTTGCAGGCATCGCGGTCAGTAGCGGTGGGCAATTTGCTGCAGCGCCTGAAGGATGTTGTGGCAACCTGTTGACTGATGCGGCAGAACCTTGCTGCTGCCTTGGCAGGCTGGTAACTAGCGGACCATGCAAAAGCCCATCCGAATCGCTCCGTCAATTCTCGCCTCAGACTTTTCACGCCTCGCCGAGGAGACCTCGGCGATCGACAAAGCCGGTGCAGATTACATCCATCTCGACGTTATGGACGGACATTTTGTGCCCAATATCAGTTTTGGGCCAAGTGTTATCAAATCGTTAAGGAAGTGTACCGATAAGGTATTCGACGTGCATTTGATGATCGCGCCAGTAGACCCTTACATTGAGGCGTTTACCGATGCAGGAGCCCAGATCATCACCTTCCACTGGGAGGCCGGAGCCCAGGCCCACCGCACAATGCAGGCCATCAAGGCTGCCGGGTGCAAAGTTGGAATGGCGCTCAATCCCGGCACCTTGGCAGAGGTGGTGGCACCGTTACTCGAAGACCTTGATCTGGTCCTCGCCATGACGGTCAATCCAGGCTTCGGCGGGCAGTCATACATCGAAAGCGTCGGGGAGAAAGTTTCAACCCTGCGCAGGATGATTGATGACAGCGGACGCGACATCGATCTGGAAGTTGATGGCGGAATCGACATCGAAACCGCCCCGAAAGCGATTGAAGCAGGTGCTGATGTTCTTGTTGCAGGTACGGCGACATTCAGAGGTGGAGAGGCGCAATATGCCTCCAACATCGCCCGTATGCGCAGAGGTAGCTGAGTTACATCAATCCAATCGGTATCTGAATTGTCAGGGGGGCTGGAAATGACAGCCTCTTCCGCGCAAGGCAGTTTTTCAAATCTTGGCAAACTTACCAATCAGGCCATCAAGAGCATTGCACAGGGCGTCCTGTGGCGCCTCAGTATGGTGGTGCCTCAACACAGGATGTCAGCACCACGTTCTGTGATCGCAACGCCTGTTTCGCCGAGGACAGGCAATCCTGACAAAGGTTTTGAGATCTATCGAGGCCGGTTTCAGCTGGCAGGCGAGACCATAAACACCGGTGCAAAGCTGCCCTTCTTATGTGATGCCTCACGTGCCTGGAATGCAGAACTGCATTCCTTTTCGTGGTTGGCTGACCTCTCTGCTGCCGGCAGTGAATTGCAGCGCGCGCAAGGCCGTGCCCTTTTGGGCGATTGGATTGACAACCGCGAGACCCATCACCCGGTTGCCAGGGACCTTGGCACAACTGCACGCCGCTTGCTGAACCTTATCGTCAATTCAAGATTTCTGCTGGAGCGGGCAGGGGAAGAATTTGAACGGCAGTATTTCGTCTCTCTTGGGCGGCATATCCGTTGGCTGCAGAAAAGGTTGCCCTTCGCCATGTCCAGCCGAGCAAAACTGGATGGCATGATCGCCCTGGCCTATGCAGCTGTCTGCCTGGACAATGGTGTCCGGTTTCGCGATGCGGTGTTTCAGAATCTCTGCAAGGAAGTAGAGCTGCAATTGCTCCCAGATGGAGGACACGTTTCCCGCAACGGCCAAACACTTGTGGAAATTCTTCTGGATCTGCTGCCGCTTACCGAACTCATTGAGCGGCAGAGGATAGAGCCTCCTGCCAAATTATACTCAGCAATTGACAGAGCCATACCCACGGTGCGCATGTTGTGTCACGGGGACGGTGGTTTGGCTGCATTCAATGGTGTGGGAAGTGCTATGCGCGGCGGCGTGCGCGCGATACTTGACCGTGACGAAGTGGGTGGAAAGCCCGTCAGCTACGCCAAGCACACCGGTTATGCCCGTCTGAACCACCGGAAGACAAACGCCCTGGTAGATTGCGGTGTGCCGCCAGCGGCCGCCTTTGCAACAAGAGCACATGTCAGCGCGCTCGCATTCGAACTGTCTGAAGGCCCGCAACGGATAATTATCAATTGCGGAGAGCCGCCCGTTGCCATGAGTGGCTGGGCCCAAATGGTAAGGACAACCGCGGCCCATTCCACGGCAATTCTGTCTGACCGTCCATCCGCAAAATCCTTTGATCATGAATATCTTACCCGGCTTCTGGGTGGCCCGGTTCACTGGGGTCTGCAAAGTGTCGAATGTGAACTTGACCGGCATGAGACCGGCTCGATCCTCTGTGCCCGCCATACTGGATACGCGCGCAGTCTTGGACTGGTGCACGAGCGAACACTGTTTTTGAACAGCGATGGTTGCAACCTGAGAGGGGAAGACAGCTTTCTGGCACCCGACGTGCGTTCAAAACATTCTGCGGATGCGAATTTTGCAATCCGGTTTCATTTGCACCCCTCGGTCAAGGCGACTTTATCACAGGACCAGACAACGGCCATGCTCCTGCTTCCAGACCGCTCTGGTTGGCATTTCAGCGCAAAAGGTGCGAGGCTTTCACTGGAAGACAGCGTTTATCTGGTCGACCGCCCCTCGCCTCAGCGGACGCTTCAGATTGTTCTTTCCGGTTTTGCCGCACGCGGACACAAGGTCAATTGGGCCTTTAAGAAACTTGAAAAACAGGTCCGTGAGTCCACCACGACGCCGGATTTACCCGAACTTCTTCTTTAAGTTGTCGTTGATTGCATATACAATTTGTTTACCGGGAAAATTTCAAACTTTTCTGAGCGACAGAATTTCTGCTATTATTCCGTCTTATGAATTGAACACAAACTCAATTATAAGAGGCTCAGCATGACATCAAAAATCAAAACACTTACGATTCTGGCGCTTGGCGCGGGTGCCTTTGTTCTGGCTATTCCGCCAGGACCTGCGAATGCTGGCGGTGGTTGGCACGGCGGTGGACACGGTGGTGGCGGTTATCACCATCGGCGCAAAATGGGCAAATGGTTCATGAAGCGCTATGACGCGAACAAGGACGGTGCGGTTACACAGGAAGAAATCGACACCAACCGAAAGGCCCGCCATGCCAAATATGACACAAATGGAGACAGTAAGCTCTCCATCGAAGAGTTTCAGGGCCTGTGGCTTGAAGCTTTCCGCCGTAAGATTGTCCGGGCCTATCAACGGTTTGACGTCGATGGTGATGGTGGCATGACAGTTGAAGAGTACACTGAACCTCTATCCAGGATCGTTGAGCGCCGTGACCGCAATGGCGATGGAGCTCTAAGCCGTGAAGATCGCAAATGGGGTCATCACCGCAAACATCGCCGCGGCAGCTATGGCGGTCATGATGAAAATGATGGCCGCGAAGACCAGAATGACGACTCTCAGCCAAAGACTGAGCAAAGCCAGTAGACTTTAGGTTTGCGGCACTTTGGCCGTGCATGAGACGGCTCTGGCGGTTCAATCGCCGGGACCGGTATGCTATGCGGCCTCATCATGAGCACAAAAGATCTTCCCATACGCCGGGCCCTTCTATCCGTATCGGACAAAACGGGCCTGATTGAATTTGCCAAATCTCTTTCAGGCGCAAATGTTGAGCTGGTCTCCACCGGCGGTACAGCGTGGGCAATTGCTGATGCCGGTATTACGGTCAAGGATGTTGCTGATCTGACAGGCTTTCCGGAAATGATGGATGGCCGGGTGAAGACCCTGCACCCGACTGTGCATGGCGGCATCCTGGCCGTGCGGGGAAATGCGGAACATGAGCAAGCGCAGAAGGCGCACGGGATCGGCAATATCGATCTTGTGGTGGTCAATCTCTACCCGTTTGAAGAGACCGTGGCTCGCGGCGCCGGTTATGACGAATTTGTGGAAAATATCGATATTGGCGGGCCGGCGATGATCCGCGCGGCTGCAAAGAACCACGCGTCCGTGACGACTGTTGTTGATCCGTCCGATTACAGTGCCGTGCTGGATGAGATGAGTTCGAACAATGGGGCCACGTCGTTGGCGACCAGGCAGTGCCTGGCGGCAAAAGCCTATGCCCGCACCGGGGCCTATGATGCGGCCATTTCCAACTGGTTCGCGCAAGAGCTGGAGATCGAGGCGCCAGATTTCCGGGCCTTTGGCGGCAAGTTAGTGCAATCGCTACGGTATGGTGAAAATCCGCATCAGAAGGCTGCGTTCTATGCCAGTGGTGATTTACGGCCCGGGGTTACCACTGCACGGCAGGTTCAGGGCAAGGAGCTGTCCTACAACAACATCAACGACACGGATGCTGCTTTTGAATGCGTTGCCGAGTTTCCGGCTGATCAGCCGGCCGTGGCTATCATCAAACATGCAAACCCTTGCGGTGTTGCCGCCGGCGGCAATGTGATCGAGGCCTATGAAAAGGCCTTGTGCTGTGATCCGGTGAGTGCCTTTGGCGGCATCGTGGCGCTCAACCAGGCACTGGATGCCCGGTCGGCGGAAGCTATCGTGAAGGTGTTTACCGAAGTGATTATTGCCCCGGGCGCCGACGAGGCTGCGATTCAGATCATTGAAGCGAAGAAAAATCTGCGTCTGCTCCTCACCGATGGAATGCCGGACCCAAGGCAGGCGGGCATGGCGTACAAATCCGTGTCTGGCGGCATGCTTGTGCAGTCACGGGATGTTGGTCATGTGGCTTTGGAAGATTTGCAGACGGTGACCAAACGAGCACCGAGCGATCAGGAAATGGCCGATCTGTTGTTTGCCTTCAAAGTGGCCAAACATGTGAAGTCGAACGCGATCATCTATGTGAAGGATAGCGCCACCGTTGGCATCGGGGCTGGGCAGATGAGCCGGGTGGATTCTGCGCGTATTGCGGCGAGAAAGTCCGGCGATGCAGCCGAAGCGGCAGGCCTGAGCGAACCCCTTGCGAAGGGTTCTGTTGTGGCATCGGACGCATTCTTTCCCTTTGCCGATGGATTGTTGCAGGCAGTCGAAGCCGGAGCAACGGCCGTTATCCAGCCGAGCGGATCCATGCGGGATGATGAGGTCATCGCGGCCGCGGATGAAGCCGACCTGGCCATGGTGTTTACCGGCATGCGCCATTTCAGACATTAGGAAAGGATCAACCCGATGATTGTCTCCACCATTCCATCGAAGGCCGCCGCATCGCCGCCTACAGAGGCATTGTTGCAGGTGAAGCGGTTATGGGCGCGAACATCTTCCGTGACCTCTTCGCTTCAATCCGCGATATCGTAGATGGCAGGTCGGTTTCCTATGAGAAGGAACTGTCCAAGGCGCGTTCGATCGCGATTGAGGAAATGAGCGTTGAAGCCGCGGCACTGGGTGCCAACGCCATTATCGGCGTTGACATCGATTACGAGACCGTTGGCGACAAAAGCTCAATGCTTATGGTCTCCGCCGCCGACACCGCCGTCACGCTGGAATAGTCAGTCAGCTGCCAGCTCGCTCAGGGCGTTCGCTGCAAGCGTTAAACGCGCCAGAGTGAACTCGCTGCCGGACACCATATCCTCGACCGTTTTGTGAGCCGTTGCCAATGCATGTTCCTGCGCCTCGCTTGCGGCCTTTTTGGTGCCCGAGAAGTTTTGCGAAACGATGCTGCGCAACGAGAGGAAGACACTGTCGACAGCCCGGTTGATGGCGATCCGCTCGTAATAGTCTTTGGCCGACATCTGCCCGGCCCGGGCGACGATCTGATCAACTCCAAGTTCATGTGCCATTGCGAACATGGCTTGTCCCACATCCTTCACCGGCTTTTTTGTCCGGGTTGCCACCAGCACCACATCAGAGCTGCGCGAGAGGAATATCAGGTTGGCCGCCTGAGATGCCAATCCGGATGGCACGCCTTCGGCCTTGAGTTCGTTGGCGAACTCGCTGACTCTTTGCCTTTGCGTTTCCGGCAACACCTTGCCAAACAACAGGGCGATGCCCGCAAGTGCTTTGCCATAGTGGGAGACAACCGGCTGCAGGCCCTTGCTCCAATCCCCATTGCGGGCAAACCAGGTCATCTGCCGGCGCAGTGCTGTTTGCAACTCGTCATAGAGTTTTAGCTGGACTTCGGACGGAATCTTGTTGTCCAGAGCATCAACCTGGGCACAGATTTCAGACAGGCCAAGTACGTCATTTGCAGCTGCAAAAGCGCGTGCGAGATCGGCGGCGTTGGAACCGGTCTCCTGCATCAACCGGGTGGTGAAGGCTGGGCCGGCGAAGTTGACCATTCCGTTGGCCAGAACCGTGGAAATAATCTCCGCGCCCAATTTGTGGTTTTTGATTTCGTTTGCGTAACGCTTCTGCATCTGTGCGGGGAAATAGCCCGTAAGCTCCTGGCCAAAATAGGACTCAGCGGCAACATCGCTTTCGATTAACTGATCGAACAGAGCTAGTTTTGCATAGGCCATGAGCACGGCAATTTCCGGCCGGGTCAAAACTTGGCCAGCCACTAGGCGCTCCTCCACCACCACATTGTCGGGCAGGTCTTCCACGGCCCGGTCCAGGTGACCGTCCGCTTCCAGCGTCTGCATGAGACGAACCAAGTAGCCATACTCTTTCTGGCCGCCACGCTCAGCCATGGTAATCGCCAGGGTCTGCAGATAGTTGTTGCGCAGGACGAGATCGGCGACCTCATCCGTCATCTTCTCGAGGAACTGATTACGGGATTTGCGCGAAAGCTTGCCGGCCTGCTCGGCAGCGCCAAGGGCAATCTTGATATTGACCTCAAGGTCAGACGAGTTGACGCCGGCTGAGTTATCGATGGCGTCGGAGTTGATCAGACCGCCATGCAAGTCGTACTCGATCCTAGCGAGCTGGGTGAAGCCAAGGTTCGCCCCTTCCCCAACCGCCTTTGCACCAACTTCAGGTGCGGTGATGCGCAAGGGATCGTTTGCACGATCGCCTGCATCGGCATCCGTTTCAGAGGTTGCCCGGACATAAGTGCCAATGCCGCCAAACCAGAGCATATCGCATGGCGATTTCAGCAGGGCACGGATGAGCTCGTTCGGAGTGCAAGATTTTGGACTCAGCCCGGTCATAGACCGCATTTCGGCGGAAAGCGGAATCGTCTTTAAGGACCGTGGAAACACCCCGCCGCCCTTGGTGATCAGCTTTGCATTGTAGTCCTGCCAGCTGGAGCGTGGGAGATCGAAGAGGCGTTTTCGTTCGGCGTAACTTTTGGCAGGATCGGGATCCGGGTCGATGAAGATGTCACGATGATCGAACGCTGCGATCACTTTGGTGGCCTTTGAGAGCAGCATGCCGTTGCCGTAGACGTCGCCGGACATGTCCCCGCAACCAATGGTCGTGAAGGGTTCGGTTTGTATATCCCGGTCCAGCTCACGGAAATGCCGTTTGACCGCTTCCCAGCCGCCACGCGCCGTAATGCCCATCTTCTTGTGATCGTATCCGGCCGAACCACCAGAGGCAAAGGCATCCCCAAGCCAGAAATTGTGATCTTCGGAAATGCCATTGGCGATATCGGAGAAGGTGGTCGTGCCTTTGTCGGCGGCAACAACCAGATACGGGTCATCTCCGTCATGGCGTACCACATATTTGGGCGGCACCACCTTGTCATCCTTCAGGTTGTCGGTGATCTGGACAAGGCTTGAAATGAACAGTTTGTAGCAACGCACACCTTCAGCCAGGAACTCTTGCCGCGAAAAAGAGCTGTCCAGCTTCTTCGGTACAAATCCACCCTTGGAGCCAACGGGAACGATGACGGCGTTCTTCACCTGTTGCGCCTTGACCAATCCCAAAACTTCCGTGCGGAAATCTTCGGCTCGATCCGACCAGCGCAGACCCCCACGGGCCACAGGCCCGAACCGTAAATGTATGCCCTCAACATCTGGCGAGTAGACGAAGATTTCGCGATAGGGTCGGGGATTGGGCAGTTCTTCAATCTGGCTGCTGTCAATCTTGAAGGCGATGGTCGGGCGCGCGTTGCCATCTGCATCGCTTTGATAGAAATTCGTCCGCAAGGAAGATTGGATGAGATTCAGAAATCGCCGCAAAATCCGGTCATCGTCCAGACTCGGCACCTCTGCCAGAGACTTGTCGATACGTTTTGCAAACCTGGTCTGGGCGTTCTCACGAGATTTGGATTCATCTTCCGTGCCAAAACGTGCTTCGAAGAGGGACCACAAGTCAACTGCAATGTCGGTGTGCCGCACAAGAGCCTGCCACAGATAGTGGTCGCTGAACGGAATTCCAGCCTGGTGCAAATAGCGGCCAAGCGCCCGCAACAAAGCGGCCTGACGCCAGCTCAAACCGGCCTGTAGAACAAGGTTGTTGTAGCCATCGTTCTCCGCATCCCCGCGCCACACGGCCTGAAAGGTGTCCTCAAGCAATGACCCCAACCGTTTGAGATCAAGGGCCTCGCCATCAGCGGTTTGCAGGGAAATGTCGTGCAAGACGTAAGATGAGCCTTCAGGCCGGATGGTAAAGGTTCGCTCATCGATGGCCTTCAGACCCATTTCTTCAAGGATAGGAAGACGATCACTCAACCGAATCGGGTCGCCGCGGCCATAAAGCTTCAGATTGCCCTGATCGTCCGGCGCGCCTGTCGGCCGATAGAAGACAAGCGCTATATCGCTGCTGTCATCCAGCGTTTCGATGCGCGAGACGTCCAGCACGGCCTGATCGGGCTCGTATGCGGCCTGGTACGATACCGAAAACGCGCCGGTGAACTTGCCCACATGGGCAGCTGCATCCGCCGGCGAAAGCGCGGTGTGCATGGCGTCGGTCAGGCGGTCGTCCCAGGTGCGGACAATCTCAACCATACGCTGTTCAAGCGCTTCCGTGGATGGCTTGGGCATTTCGCCCACGCGGTGACCAATAATGTAGTGCACCCGTACCAGTGTGCCTTCCGGGAATGAAGGATAGAACGCTGAAACCACACCTTCGTAGGCATTGGCCAGCATGGCGCCCACGGCAGCGCGCACGTCGGAGGTGTACCGGTCTCTCGGGAAGAAGGCGAGGACAGAGGCAAATCGGTCAAATTTGTCTACGCGAACAAAGACGCGCGGGCGTGGACGCTTGTCCAGCTGTATGATCCCGTCTGCGATATCGCCGAGAAGATCGGGCTCAATCTGGAAGAGTTCGTCGCGCGGATAGGTTTCCAGCAAGTTCATCAATGCCTTGCCGGAATGGCTGTCCGGGCTGAACCGCGAACGCTTCATGACCTGCTTGAGCTTGCGCCTCAGCATGGGAATGAAACGCGGGCTGCGGGTGTAGGCGGTAGATGTGAAGAGGCCAACGATGCGCAATTCGCCAATCAACCGGCCGTCGTCGTCATAACGTTTGACTCCGATATAATCCAGATAAGCGCGGCGGTGCACGGTCGCTCGCATGTTGGCCTTCGTTATGATTATGGGTGCAGTCTGCCCCATGAACTCGATGAGTTCGGGTGTGTAGGACACCATATGCCGGCCTCGGCGGAGAACAAGCATGTCAGGATTGCGGAGCATACCCAAACCGTCCCTCGGCACCGGCTTGAAACTGGATTTCCCGACAGTTCCGCTGAAGTCGAAGATCCGCACACCCATGAAGGTGAAATTGTTGTCCAGCAGCCACTGCAGGAATTCCAGCGCCTCGGCCAATTCTTCAACGGCCACCGGCGGCGGCATATTCTGATAATCCTGGATCAGGGAGCGCAACGTCGCCTGCATTGGATTCCAGTCGGTGACAACAACACGGACCTGATCAAGCACATCAATCAGCAACGCTTCCAGTATGTTTCGCTCTTCCTGAGAATCGATGCGTTGAATGTGGATGTGGATGAAACTCTCACGGACGACACCGGGCTCATCTTTGCCAAGTTCAGGGGACACAAATTCAGATACAGCGCCACCGGCACCTCGGCGGCTGGCCACAATCGGATGCAGCACCAGCTGAATCTCATGACCTTGCTCATTGACGACGCCTAGAATTGAGTCGAGCAAGAATGGCATGTCATCATTGCTGATCTCGATGACGGTCTGATCTTCCAACCCCGGAATTCCTGGATTCAAAATTCGGATACCTACCCGTCCGGGGCGGTGTGCGTTGAAGAACTTGAGACTATCCCCCGCCAGTCTGGCCAATGCCGCAGCATCGTAGGCTTTGAGATCAGCCAGATGGGCTCCGCCGTACATTGTGTTGGCGAAGGCCTTCAAGAGCGCCCTCGTGTTGGCGCCAAGATTGCGAGTGATCTGGGAAAGAAAAGCTTTCAGCTTTTTGTCGTCCGGCATATGACCTCCTGAAAGGCAATAGCGGTGCATCAAGACTGGTATCATATGCCGGGATTGTCATATCGCCAAGGATTAAGGCAAACGATCCAATCTGTGTCGGCGGAAGGAGAATTGAATGGGCAAACAAGAGCAGAAACGGCCATCTGATGTTGTGGCACTGGAGCTGCCGGAGAGCCAACTGACGGAAGGGCAGGAAAAGTATTTTGCGGTGTGTGAAGAAAAGCTCGGGTTCGTGCCGAACATTCTCACTGCCTACAGCTTCGATGCAGCCAAGTTCGATGGTTTTGCCGGCATGTACAACGAGTTGATGTTGGCGGATTCGGGTCTTAGCAAGCTGGAGCGTGAGGTGATTGCCGTCGTTGTATCTTCGGCCAATCACTGCTTCTATTGCCTGGCCTCCCATGGCGCGGCTGTCCGGAAACTTTCCGGTAATCCGGCATTGGGAGACGAGCTTGTCGCCAACTACCGGAGTGCTGGTTTGGATGAGCGGCAAACCGCGATGTGCGATTTCGCGGTGAAGATGACGGAGGCGCCTGACAAGATCGTGGAGGCGGACCGTCAGGCCTTGCGCGATGCCGGGCTTTCAGACCGGCACATCTGGGATCTGGCTGCCGTGGCCAGCTTTTTCAATATGTCGAACCGCATGTCGATTGCCACCGACATGCGGCCCAACGATGAATATCACGGCATGGTGCGGTAGAGATTAGTCCAGAGCACGGAACCAGGTGTCGCTGATCGTATAGCCCTCCGGGAACGGATCGCTAGGATCGAGCACATAATTGTGGAAGCCCGTGATCCAGGCCCGGCCGGCGATGGACGGATGAATGGCGGGCGTTCCATCAGACAGTTTGACTTGGCTTTCAATGTGTGCATCGAAGCGTGATCCGATCACGGAATGGGAGATATAATCCTCTTCCTCCACGATTTCTCCTTTGGCATGGAGCACGGCAAGCCGGGCGGCTGTTCCTGTCCCGCAAGGTGAACGGTCGAGTTTCCCGGGAGAAATAACGACCGTGTTGCGGCCGGTCTTCACGCCGTCAATTGTCTCCACCGGTAAGGTGAACTCCGTGAATCCGAGATGATTGAATTCGAGATCGGGCATGTCCGGGTGCTGTACCTTCAACTGTTCGCGGGCGGCTGCCTTGATCCGTTCACCCATTTCGACGAGTTGGCGGGCTTCGTCTTTGACGATCTTGAAACCGAATAGTGTCGCATCAGTGATGATGAAAAACGCGCCACCATATCCGATATCCACTTTGATCTTGCCATGGCCCGGGACATCCACTTCAGCATCTAGCAAGGCTGCATAGCAGGGCACATTGGTGAGCCGAACGCGTTCGCATCTGCCATCTTTGCAGTCAGCGACTACAGGCACAAGCCCCCCCGGGGTTTCGAGCGTGAGATGTGTTTGCGGCTCGATCATGGGGATCATGCCAGTTTCCAAAAGGACCGTGGTTACGCACATGCAATTGGAGCCGGACATGGCCGGATAGTCCTCCGGTTCCATGATGATGAAACCAGCGTCGGCGTCCGGTGACTTTGGCGGCACGATCAGGTTAGCATGGCAAAAGGATCCGCCACGCGGTTCGTAGAGGAGGAACTTGCGCATCCAGTCGTCATTGCGCCAGAGATGTATGGATTGCTTATAAAGGCTGTCACCAGGAGGCGGCAGCACACCGCCGGTAATCACGCGGCCGACCTCGCCTTCAGCATGGGCGCTCACCACATTGAGCGTTCTGGAAGATTTCACAAATCGTCTCCTTCGAGAATAATCAGATGATTGGGCAGTTCGTCCTCATGATCGTCACTTATAGGGAAATATTCGCTCAGGGCGTCAGCCGACAATTTAATTGCGCTCACGAAGCCATCTTCGATGTGGCCGGCTTTCAGATGCCCAAGCAGAGCGTCAAGGGCTGTGTCCCAATTTGTTGGACTGATTTTGCTGTATATGCCGTCGTCAGCTATGGTTTCTCCATATCGTTCCGCCACCGATATAAAAATCAGAACCCCAGTGCGGTTCTTTGTGGTGTGCAAATCCTGGCTCAGGAACTAATCAACGGCATGCCGGTGGCAACAGCGATAGGCAAGGCTTCTCGGTACAACCCGGTATCGGGTCGCTTTATGCCGGAGCACCAGTGCGATTGTAATGAAAACCAGCAGTTGAATTGTATAAATTGTGAAGCCGTCAAACTCAGACAACAGATACAGTACCAGAGGCAGGGTAAGTGTGCTATGAGGGCCGCCCATAACACGGGTACCAGCTCGTAGCTGTCGCTGGACGGAGCCACCACACAAACAATTTCGCCGCTTGTGCGCTGCTCGGCCTCATTGATGGCCTCGGCGATGCGCGTGCGCACCTGTTCATCCGCCCACTTCATCTTACCATCCTCCCGAGGAGCCGCCGTCAGACCAGCCACCGCCGCTGGAGGTCCAACTGCCTGCTCTGTTGCCGTTGCCCAAAAGGACGGGTTTGCCGCGAAAGATCTGGATCACGACATAAATGAAGTACAGCAAAAGGATGATGGCCCAGATGGTTCCCCGGTTGAGTGTCAGGCCTACTCTTCCACCCTCCCGGCGTTGCATGATTTTCTGCACCCCATCCGTGTCGGGGCGAAGTGCAGCGACGATGTCACTGACGCTGGCTCTGATACCCGCTTGAAAATCACCAGCCTTGAAGCGGAGCACGATGGCGGTGTCGATGATCACTTTGGTCAATGCGTCAGTCAACGTGCCTTCCAGGCCATAACCGACTTCGATACGGACCTTGCGTTCTTTTACCGCGACGATCAGCAGAGCACCGTTGTTTTGATCTTTCTGGCCAATCCCCCAATACCGGCCGAGCTGGTAATCGAACTGCTCTATGGTTTCACCCTGCAGGTTCGGCAACGTGATCACCACCTGATCTGTCGTCTGGTCTTCCAGTGCTTTGAGTTTATCCGTTAGCGACCTCTCGGTCTGTGCACTGAGCAGATTTGCGTTGTCAACGACACGCCCTGTCAGCTTGGGAAAGACAGGTGCGGCGAGAACAGCCGTAATCCAAAGGGCCAGCACTAGGCCCGCCGTTCTGGTGATGCGCCACAGCTGTTTCACTGCCCGTCTCAATTGCTGCCGGATGAATTATTGAAATCGACTTTGGGAACCTCTGTGTCCTTTGCTTCAACCGTGAAGTTCGCCATGGGTTTGTTCTGCGGGTAGAGGAATTGCGCCCACCAGCGACCTGGAATTGTTTTCAGCTCCGTATTGTAGATCCGTACCACTTCAATATAGTCGCGGTGCACCACAGAAATCCGGTTTTCGGACCCCTTGAGCTGAGATTGCAGGGCCACGAAGTTTTGACTGGTTTTCAGATCAGGATAGCGCTCGATCGTAACCAGAAGGCGTGACAGGGCCGATGACAGAGCGCCCTGGTTCTGCTGGAACGCCTGCATGGCGGCCGGATTGTTCAGGATATCGACAGGAATTGTGGTCTGTGTCGTTTTCGCCCGTGCTTCCACAACTGAGGTCAACACATCCTTTTCATGCGCTGCAAAGCCTTTCACGGTCTCCACCAGGTTCGGGATCAGATCAGCGCACCGCTTGTATTGATTGAGCACCTGGCTCCAGGCGCTTTTGGCCTTTTCCTCGAATGTGGGGATGTTGTTGACGCCGCAACCGGCCAAAAAGAAACCTGTGAAAGCAAGAATGAATGCAAACCGCAGAGCTTTGAACATGGCCGGATGCTCCCTCGAATCATTTATACAGAGAGTACTCTGATGACATGGGGACGACTACAGTTCATGTCAAACCACAGGTGGGTTGACCGAATGGCTTTCAAGGGGTTGCAAACCCCAATTCTGCCCGGATCTCCTCAGGCGTCACACCTGTGTCTCTCAGGGATTTCAGACTCTCATCCTCGGCACTTTTGGAGAGCTTACGGCCCGTATCATCATTGATCAGCGGGTGGTGAATATAGATGGGCTCAGGCAAATCGAGCAGTACCTGCAAAATCCGGTGGATGTGGGTCGCCGCAAACAGGTCCTGGCCCCGTGTGATGTGTGTCACGCCTTGCAAGGCATCGTCTGCCACGACCGCAATGTGATAGCTGACCCCGATATCTTTTCGGCCAAGGACAACATCTCCCCAGATCTCCGGAGTGACCGGCAATGTGCCCGTTTCGTCGTTTGGGCCGGATCCGTTCTCCCGGAACGCGGGGCTTTCACCTGATTTTTCTGTTGCCAGTTTCAGGGCCAAAGCATGGTTCATACGCAATGCGTATGGCCGAGCATCATCCGGAATCCTTTGCTCGTCGTGGTAGATGCCCGGATAAATCGGGCTGCCATCAGGATCGCGCGGGTGCTCACTGTTTTCGCTAACGGCTTGTTTTATTTCAGATCTTGTGGCGTAACAGGGATAGAGGACACCTAAGTCATCCAATTTTTCTATGACCCTTTTATATTTGTGAAAATATTCAGATTGACGCCTGACTGGTTCCTCCCAACTCAAGCCAAGCCATCTCAGGTCTTCCAATATGCGGTCTACGAATTCAGACCTGCAGCGCAACAGATCGATATCCTCAATTCGCAAAAGAAATCGCCCACCAGCTCTTTTTGCCTGGTCGGCACTGAACAAGGCCGAGTAAGCGTGCCCCAGATGCAGCTGGCCATTGGGGCTTGGCGCAAAGCGGAATACGGGGCAGGGTTCAGGCGACTTCATTTCCAATGATATATCCGTCAGGTCTCGCAGAAGGTCAATCCAACGATGAACACGATCAAAACCGAACAGGATCTGACACAGGGTATCGAGGCCCTGATTGAGGCGGATGACCGGTTTGCGACCATATTTGAAAAGACCGGAATGCCCTCTCTGCGTCGGTCCGAAGCAGGATTTTCCGGCGTCTTGCGCATCATTGCCGGTCAACAGGTCTCAAAGGCAAGCGCAGCAGCCATCTGGCAACGCATGCAGTATGTTTTGTCTCCATTGGAACCTGGTCACCTGGAGACGTTGACTGAGGACAAATTTCGGGAAGCTGGGCTTTCCGGGCCGAAAATTCGCGCCGTCAATTCGCTAACCTCGGCGGTCTCTGGTGGTGATCTTGATTTTTCACGGCTCGAGCAGTTCAACGATAATGACGTGATTGATGCTTTAGTGGGCGTCAAAGGTATCGGCCCGTGGTCTGCAGAGGTCTACCTACTCTCTTGTCTGGGCCGCCGCGACGCATGGCCCAACGGGGATCTGGCATTGCAGATTGCCACCCAAGATGCTTTTCGCCTGAATGACCGGCCCAATCCAAAGGCCATGGCGGCAATGGCGGAAACATGGCGTCCCTGGCGCAGTATCGCTGCGCGCCTCTTGTGGGCTTATTATGCTCTTGCGCTTAAACGCCAGGACCAAGGACTCTGACGATCTTAGTTTGCCGGAAAGATCTCGTCTTCCGGGTCGTCCGCATCGAAACTCTCTGCAGCGTCCGCATCAGGCAATACGGCTTTTGCTTCATCTGATTGCGAATCGATGGTCGGCTGTTTCTTCAAGGTGCTGACCGGCGCGGTTTTCGGTGCGCCGACCGTGAGGCCGGATTGGGATACATGCAATTTCGATGGGCGCTTCTTGATCACTGTATAGGATTGAGATCTCCTGATCGGTTGGGATGGCTCAATCGCTGCCATTTGACGTTTCCATTTGGCCGCGGCCAAAAGCATCTTACGCTCTTCAGGGGTCAGTTTTCCTGTGACTGACCGGTCCAGCAAATCCTGATAACGTTCAACTGCCATGGCCGTCTTTTGACCAAAGATGCCGTCAGCTTTGCCTGCTTCGAACCCAAGGGTGTTCAAGGCCACCTGTGCAGACCTGACTCTGGGGCTCGACAGGACCGGCTTGGGTTTTTTCACCTTCGCGACGGCTTTGCGCTTCACAAGCCTTTTCTTTGCGACCGACTTTGCCTTGGGTGTGGGCTTCGCCTTCTTGTCTGGAACGTAAAACGGCAGTTTCTGGTCGGAATATCCGGCACGCTTCAAGGCGTGGCGGCGCTGCGCTTCCTTGGCCTTCTGGTAGGCGTCTTTGAAAATCTTTCCGGAAAAAACATCCTGCACGGCTTTCTGAATACGCACGATGGTATGATCATCATGCGCTTGTGCAGGATTGACCGGTGCTGCCACCCAGACCGCAATTGCCAGAGCAATCCCTGTGAACCGTGAAAAAACCGGCATGAGTTTCCCCTCTCGTTCGGCTCCCACTTGAGTACAAAGCAACCGCATCAGCCACCCATTTGGCAAGATTGCTGTTAACTAATGGCCAAAATAAGGACGTGCACAGAGGAGTGCAACCTTTCTTGTCCCTCACAATAAGATCCTTTCAACGAAATGTCACACTAGATATAGTAGTGGCGTTCGGGTGCAGTCGCCGGACTTGAGCTTTAAAAGGATCAGGTGATGGTGAGGTTGTGAAATCGTGGAGTGTTTAACAGGGATTGCCCTTTAGAAATCCTGGGCATGTGAGAGCAGTGAGTATCGTTTTAAGGGATATGCCCGACCCCCAGCAGGTGTCGCCGGAATCTTGTCCGGCGCTTGTCCTTAACGCCGATTTCCGGCCTCTTAGCTATTATCCGCTCTCACTCTGGAACTGGCGGGATGCGATCAAGGCGGTGTTTCTTGATCGAGTGAACATAGTCTCCCAGTATGAAAAGGTGGTGCATAGCCCTAGCCTTGATTTCAAATTGCCCAGTGTGGTTTCGCTGAAAATCCACGTGAAGCCGGCGAAATATCCCGCCTTCACCCGGTTCAACGTATTTTTGCGCGATAAATTTCAGTGCCAGTACTGCGGGGTTTCCGAAGATCTGACCTTCGATCACGTGATCCCGCGATCAAAAGGCGGAACGACTTTGTGGAACAATGTGGTGGCGGCCTGCTCGCCCTGCAATTTGCGCAAAGGCGGAAAACTGCCGGATGATGCCCAGATGTGGCCGCGTCAGAAGCCGGTTCAGCCGACGGTGTACCAGCTGCATGCCAATGGGCGCTCGTTCCCGCCCAATTACCTCCACGAAAGCTGGATGGACTATCTTTATTGGGACAGCGAATTGGAACCCTAGACCGGTTCCGGCAGGCACAGGTATATTTCGCGGAGGAACAGGCCGTCACGAATGGCCTCAAGTTTTGAGTACCAGCCGGATATTCGCTCGGTTGCTTCTTTGGTGCCAATCAGATCACTCAGCTCAGATTTGAGTGAAATATCTATTTCGAGCTGCCTGATGCAACTGTTCTCGTATGCCTCTGTCGGGTCTAACCGATCTTCGATCAGCCAACCGGTTTCGGACAACAATTGTGGATAGTCTTTCTCGGTTTCCGTAAATTCGGGCGCGTTCGAAAGCACCCTCGCATAGACCACCAGGGAGAGGCCTGGTGAGATGGAAATAACGGTGAATACCATTCGACCTTTTGGTCGAATGATCCGTCGGCACTGTTGGAGAACCTCACGTTTATGGACAAGGCAGCACAACAAGTCGCTGTGGCTAACAGCATCGAAATTTTCGACCGGCCAGGGCAGATCGGCGGTATCTGCTACTTGAGTGAATGTTTGAACGGACAGACCCTCTTCGGCGGCGCGTTGCTGAGCCAATTCCAGCGCATTCTCCGGCAAGTCTACGAGTGTAACCTGACATCCTGATTGCTTTGCCATGTAAAGGCCCAACCAACCGGTTCCAGAGCCGAAGTCAATGAGCGTGGACTGACTGCCGAGTCCGAGCAAGCGGATTTGGTCGTCTGCCTGTTCCAGCTACTGCCGCCGAAGTCGCAGCTGCAGACCTGGCGTTCAATCGCCTGCATGACCCAATGCCCGGATCTTGCATAGGTCTCTTCAAAGTGTTTTTTCAGATCCAGCTCGACATTGCTGCAATAAAACATGTGAACCTTTCACATTTGCAAGCCGATCCTATCACACCTGCTTGGGAAAGTTCGTTCAGAGAATAATTCGCCGTCCTGAGGCCGCGGCATCGAACACGGCCAAAGTCGCCGCCAGACTCTTTTTGGCATCGCTTGCCGAAATCAGCGGTGCTGCGTCCCCTCTGATAACATCACAGAAATGAGTGATCTGGCGGGCGTATGCGTTCGTTAGGGCTTGCGGATAGTCTTCTCTCTGGATTACATTGTTCCAGTCCGGTGCTTCGTCGCCATGGTGCCAGAGTGCAAGGTTCGGAAAATCGAGCGCTGCTTTTGTGCCCATGAAACGGATGGCGTTTTGTCCTGACTTCGGGAATGCCGGGGTCTCGCCAATGGCAAACTCCCAGGACCAGGGCGAGGTCGTCTGGTCAGAGAGTATGAAGGTGCCGATAACCCCGCTTTCAAAGCGCAGAACCATCGCAGCGGCGTCCTCTTTCTCCACACCCATAACCGCATTGGAAATCTCTGCAGACAGGCTTTCGATCTCCCCGCAGATGTAGCGCAGGTAGTCCATTTCATGGATCAGGTTGGTCAGGATTGGGCCGGCTTCCTTTTTCTTTCGCCAGTCCGGAGAATAATAGTCGTCGTTTTTCCGCACGTTCCATTGGCCGGTTACGGCGACAAGCTGCCCAAGACGGTCGGACTGCACAATTTCCCGTGCCTTGTGAACCTGCGGATAATATCGCCGATGATGACCAACAAGCACGTGCCGCCCGGTTTCGGAGGATCTGGAAATGACCTTTTCGGCTTCGGCCAGGGTGGGCATGATGGGCTTCTCGACCAACACATGGGCGCCTGCATCAAGCGATGCCATCGTTGGAGCGAAGTGAACCTCGGTTGGCGTAGAGACAATAACGCCGTCAATCTGTTCCTTGGCGAACATGGCATCGACGTCTGCGTAGAGAGGGACATCAAAATCTTGAGCGGCTGCAGCACCGGATGGTGCAGGATCGGCGATGGCCACGAACTTTGCTGAAGAACCTTCCACGATCGCAGCAGCATGACGTCCGCCAATAACACCAGCGCCGATGATTGCCAACCGGACTTTACTCATACCGGCTTATGATCCTTCGATGTCAGCTGCAAGCAGATCGTATTGTTCAGCGGTGACTTCAGGCCGAACGCCAAACCACAACTCAAAGCCACGCACGGCCTGATAGAGCAGCATGTCGAGGCCGTTTGCTGTGGCAAACCCGCGAGCTTCTGCGTCCCTCAGCAATTGTGTTTTCAGCGGCACGTAGACGATATCCACAACGACGGCGTCCTTTGCCATTTTGCTAATATCGATTTCCAATTCCGGTTGCCCATGCATGCCGAGGGACGTTGAATTGACCAGAAGGCCAGCACCGTTCAAAAGACCAGGCAGATCACTGTTCTGAGCCGGATGGATTGCCGACCCGAAGCGGTCCCGTAGTGCTGTTGCTTTCTCATAGGTCCGGTTGACCACGTGGATGGTTTTCGCACCCCGTTCAAGCAGGCCGTAGACAACAGCACGCCCGGCGCCACCGGTCCCCAGGACAATGGCGCTGTCAAAACGTTTGTCCCAGCCCGGCGCAGCTGCATCAAGGGAGCCCTGAAAACCTTCCACATCTGTGTTCGTCGATCTCAGATATCCATTGTCCAGCCACAAAGTGTTGGCCGCGCCGACTGCGACCGCCCTTTTGTCGGGCATCGAAAGTTCCAGAGCCGCATCCTTATGAGGCATTGTCACATTTGCGCCGGCATAGCCATTTTGGCCCAGGTTTCTGACGAACTCCGGGAAATCCTCAGGAGTTATCTCTTCGGCGCAGTATTCCCCGTCGATCTTATAATGTTGCAGCCAGTAGCCGTGCAGTTTTGGCGACCGGGAATGTTTGATCGGGTAACCGATCACGCATGCCGCATGGGTTGTCGTGCTCATGCGGCGTCTGCCAGAAGGTCTGCCATCGCGTCGACCGCATACACATAACCCCGCACACCGAGCCCACAGATCATGCCGGTGGCAGCCTGTGTCACGTAGGAGTGGTGCCGGAACGGCTCGCGCTTATGGATGTTGGAAATGTGCAGTTCGATAATCGGGCAACTCAGCAGATTGAGAGCATCAAGAATGGCCACAGATGTGTGGGTGAAGGCAGCGGAGTTTATAATGACTCCTGAAGCACCTTCCATGGCGCCCTGGATCCATTCCACAATCTCAGCTTCGCTGTTGGACTGGTAAAAAGAGAGCTGGTGACCGCGCTCGGTCGCGCGTGCCCTGCACATATCTTCGATCTCGGCGAGGGTGGTCGCGCCATAGATTTCAGGCTGTCTTTTCCCGAGCATGTTGAGGTTGGGCCCGTTGATGACGAGGATAGGTTTGCTCATCTGGAAGTTTCCGTTCGTATGAAAGTGTGGCTCAGGTCTATACCTATTTGAGCCACTTGCGGGTTTTGCCGAATATTTCGCTGCCGGTGCTGGCCAATCGGTTCACCACGTCAAAATGATCCACGGTTGGCTCGGCATGATGGGCGATCTCAATGTCGTGCTTTGACCATTTCCTCACGAACTCTTCAGTCTGCCAATGGAACTGGGCTGTCTCGCCGCCGCCAAGTGTCACAAGGATCGGTACCTTGGTTGCCGGCATCCTCAGGTGCGGGCTGAGTGCGCGTGTTTCGGCACCATCCAGATGCAGTGCATCGCTGATTGTTGTCTTGCGCAAAGGTTCCAGCTGATAGAGTCCGCTGATGGGGATACCTGACTTGATGAGATCGGCCGGCAAATCGTCTCCAACCTCTGACCAATGTGTTGACAACATCATGCCGGTCAGATGTCCGCTGGCGGAGTGCCCTGAAACGTTTATCCGGTCAGCTGAAATCTGGTGTTCGGACGCATTCCGCCATAACCAGGCCAGTGCCTTGCGTATTTGCCCGGTCATGGAGGTCATCGTGGCATCGGGACAAAGCTGATAACCGATCAGGGCTACATCCGCGCCGGTTTTGAGGAAACTTTCTGCAACGAAACTATATATCGACTTGTCGCTGCGCTGCCAGTAACCGCCGTAAATGAAGATGAACAGGGGCGCGTTGCGCTCGCCGTAGCGGAAGATGTCGAGTTTGTCTTTCGGGCCTGAGTCATAGGCGAGATCGAGCGATGTATCGACCCCTTGGCGGAATTCGGCGCTTCTCGCGAGCCAAGCCTTTACAAGGCCTTCAAAGTCATCGCGAAGAAGACGGACATTATAGCCCTTCTCCAGCTCCTGATCGATCAGGATGTTTCGTGTCATAATTTCCGCCTGCGTTTTCGATGGCGAACCATTATCGGGCCAGCAGGGTGGATGGCAAGGGGGAAGCGGAGGATTGGCCTTGGCAAAACTTCCGGAGACGGTTGAAAGCTGGACGCAGATGAGATCAGATCAACGCATGACAGATGAGAACCAGACCGAAACTTTGAGCGGGCGTTTGCACTCACTGACCTGGCTCGTCTTGATCCAGGTTCTCGTGGCCGCGGCCGGTTTGATCGTCGAGATCCTCGCAGGCCGCATGCTGGCGCCCTATGTGGGTATGTCCCTCTACACCTGGACAGCCGTGATTGCCGTGGTCCTTGCGGGCTTTTCGGCGGGACATTGGCTCGGCGGAATTTTTGCACAAAAGCCCCGCGATGAGGCGCTGGTCCTGACAGGCCTCTGTATGGCGCTGGCCGCGCTAACAACGGCTCTGACACTCGTATTCCTGCGCATGACCGCAGCCAAGGTGGTCGGGAATTCACCCAACGCCGGCTTTGCCATACTTTTGTTGACGGCAATCGTGGTTTTCCTACCCTCCTTCTTTGCTGGTGTGCCGTCACCAGTATTGGCGCGAGTTGCCGTTGGCTTGCGTGAGGGCGAAGAAGGTCGGGCGCTGGGAGCTATATTTGCTGCCGGTTCGATCGGAGCGATCTTCGGAACACTTGCAACAGGTTTTTTATTCATTGCATGGTTGGGCACCAGCCTGACCATCGCCATGGTATGCGCGATCTATGCCGGTTTGGCTCTGGTGTTGTCATTTGCCTCCGGCCCGGACCGGTACCGTTGGGGATCGATCCTCTCGTGCCTGGTTGCAGCCGGACTTTGTGTGATCAACCAGAGCCGCACTTCTGTATGCACGAAGGAAAGTCAGTACTATTGCATCCGGATCATCGATTTCAGCAGACAAGCCGGTGCAGACGCCAAACTGATGGTGCTGGATCATCTGGGCCACGGGATCAATGTGGCTGATGATCCCCAGCGCTTGTTGACGCCATACGTTGCCACCCTGGACACAGTGCTGACCAAACGGCTGGGGAGACGCCCAAGATCGTCCTATTTTATTGGAGGGGGCGCTTACACCTTGCCACGCGCCTGGTTGTCCGATCCCTCCGCGCCAAACGTAACTGTCGCCGAGGTTGATCCAGATGTGACCACATTGGCGCGGGAATTAATGTGGTTGCCCGAAAGCGGGATAACGATCTTTCATGAAGATGCGCGCGCTGTGCTCCGCGCAAGAGACGTCAGATATGAAGTCATTGTCGGTGATGCGTTTACAGACATTGCGGTGCCGCCGCACCTGGTCACACTGGAATTTTTCAAGCTCGTAAGGTCAAGGCTGGAACCTGATGGCATTTATGCAATGAACGTGGTCGACCATGCCGGCAGTCTTCGCGCTCTTCTGGCTGTGTTCAGGACCATGAGTGAAGTTTTTGAGGCGGTCGAGGTGTTTGCTGAAGAGGAAGACCTTGCTTCAGGTGGGCGCACCACATTCGTGTTGTTTGGATCACGAAAGCCAAGCGGTCTTCGCCGCCTCAATGACCCTCTTGACGAAGAACGTTCGTTTGTTGCGCTAAATCCAAGCCGACTGAAGGACCGTGCGGCCGCAACCGGCGCCGTGTTGTTGACAGATGATTATGCCCCGATCGACCGGCTCGTGGGGATCGGAGAGCTGTAGTTGATCAACTGTCCGAATAGACGTTTACCAGCTCGCCAATGCCTTCAATGTTCACCTTGACGGTCCAGTCATCCTTCATGGCACCAGCGCCAACGGATGTGCCGCAGGCAATGATATTGCCCGGGTTCAGCGTCATGTCGTGAGAAATGCGGGAAACCATTTCATAAGGGCTGTAGATCATGTCGGAGACAGGATAGTTCTGGCGCTCCTGAACCTGGTCATCACCTTCAAGAAACGTTTTGATCGCCAGATCGCCTGGATCACCGTAGGTCGTTATCCCGGGGCCGAAGGGGGCAAAGCCATCCATGCATTTGGCGCGGGTCCAGTGCACGAATTTTTCTTCTGCAAAGAGGTACTCGAGTGCAGTGACATCGTTCACACATGTGAAGCCCAGAATGTGTTCTGGCACCTCTTCAAGCGAAACTTCCTTGCACGTCTTGCCAATAACGATTCCAAGTTCGCCTTCGAACAGGATCTTGCCAGTGCATGATGCCGGCTTGTGGATGGTCGTGTTGGGCGCCGCATAGGTATTGGGCGTCATTACGAAATACCAGGGATGTTCGGATTTGGCAGCCCGGTCTTTTCTGCGGTGGCGTGGAAATTGTTCCAGAGCCCAGAATCTTTGTGGGCACACATGGCGTCATCAACGTGACATCTGAAAGATGGACAGTCGAGCTGGTCGTCGTTTGCTGACCGAATAGATCACCTTCGTAAATGGTGGCGGTTCCCCCTTCCAGGGTGCCAAAAGCGGTCTCGTCGTTATGTTCGAACCGAATCCAAGTTGTCATTGCCGCGCGTTCCCTCAAAGCCCTTTGCCCGAAAGGTTCTTAGACCGCTAGAATGACTTTCTCCAGTCCGAAATGGCGGAAGCGATTTCAGCAGCGCTGTCTTCCTGGATAAAATGGGCACCCCTTACCGTGACTTCATGTTGGTTTGGCCAGGACCGGCAGAACTCACGCTGCTTGCCAATCAGGACGGCACCGGGTTCTGCATTGATGAAGAGCTTGGGAAGATCACTGCTGCTCAACCATTCTCCATATTCAGTGACAATCTTAACCACGTCCTCCGGCTCCCCGCCCAACGGGATCTGACGAGGCCAAGTGAGCGTCGGGCGGCGATCTTCTCCCGGTTCGGTGAAGGGACGGCGGTATTCGGTCATTTCTTCATCAGTCAGATCCCGGAGGATTGAACCTGTGAGGACTTTCTCAACGAACACATTTTTCTCCAACACCATCGCCTCACCGGCCGGTGAACGAAAACCTTCAAAGACGGGCCGGGCCTGCTGGTTGAATTCGTCCCAGGTCATCGGTTTCACGATGCCCTCCATGTAGGCAATGCCTGCGATGCGCCCGGGATTTCGTTTAGCCCAATCGAAACCTAGCGCCGATCCCCAATCGTGAATGACAAGAGTAACCTGTCCATCGAGCAGAATCTGCTCGAGCAAATCATCTAGGTATTCCCGGTGCTCCACAAACCGGTAGCTGTCCGCGCCCGGATTGGGGAGTTTATCGGAATCTCCCATGCCAATAAGATCGGTGGCAATGCAATGATAGTCAGCCGAGAGCGGTTCCATTATATCCCGCCAAAGGTAGGATGACGTAGGGTTGCCGTGCAGGAAAAGAAGCGTTGGGCCAGCTCCCAACTCCTTCCAGGCCATGTTCAAACCGCGCACGGATGCGTGCTTCTTATCGTCCTTCCAGGCCATTGGCTTCTCCTAGCTTTGTGAATACCAGATCAAACCCATAATAACGATCACTGCGACAAACTGCAGGATAACACGCCAGCGCATCAGGGTTTGGGAACGGTTCGGGCTGCCGCCGCGCATCATGTTCCAAAGGCCCATCAGCAGCACAATGAATACGGCACCGATGGTAATGGGGACGAGATAATCGAGGAAATTCATTGGAATGCCTATTCCTTGCCGGCCGCGAAGATCAGGAAGCGGTCGAATATCCGCTGCGGGAGAAGACGTCTGCAGGCGGCCATCACATATGTGGGCATCGTCACATAGTAATGTGCCTTGGGCTGAGGGCTTTCAAGCGCTTTGATCAGTTTGTCGCAGACTGCGTCAGGGCCGAGTTTGACGCGTGATTTTGTGCCGCCGCGTTCGAGCATGCGCAGGTGCTTTGCGTAGGACTTGCTGTGGTGCGAGTTTTCATAATCAATATGACGCTTCAGAGTCGACGCGGCGGTTTTGGCGAATTCACTTGTGATCGGACCGGGTTCAATCAGTACCACGTGAATTCCTGTGCCTTGCAGCTCCAGCCGCATGGTGTCTGACAGCGCCTCAATGGCAAACTTGGAGGCGCTGTAAGCCCCCCGCCATTTCATTGCAACCAATCCCAGAACAGATGAGTTCTGAATGATGCGCCCCCGACCATTTACCCGCATGGCCGGAATAAGGTGGCAGGTTAACTCGTGCCACCCCAGAACGTTTGTTTCCAACTGCACGCGAAGCGCTTCTGTTGGCACATCTTCGACAGCGCCCGCCTGGCCGTAAGCTCCATTATTGAACAGCGCGAACAGCTTACCGCCGGTTGCCTCAAGCACGTGATTGGCGCAAGCTTCGATTGATGCTTGATCGGTGTAGTCGAGATAGATGGTTTCCAAGCCCTCTGCCTGCAAGCGCTCAAGGTCTTCAGGCTTGCGGGCCGTGACAAATACCCGCCAACCCAGCTTCTTCAACTTGAGCGCACAGTAGTATCCGATCCCTGTCGAACATCCGGTGATCAGGATGGATTTCTCCACTTCTGCTGTCACGGCAATAGCCTCCCTACGCTTGCACAGCGCATGGAGATCAGTTTGCCCCGTCAAACAACCGGCGGGCAATCACTTGTGCTTGAATCTCGCCGGCCCCTTCGAAGATGTTCAGGATGCGGGCATCGCAGAGCACACGAGAGATTTCGTATTCCAGCGCAAAGCCATTGCCGCCGTGAATTTGCAGCGCGTTGTCAGCAGCGGACCAGGCGGCGCGGGCTGCCAGCAGTTTGGCCATGCCAGCCTCGATATCGCAGCGCTTGCCGCCGTCTTTCTGACGTGCCGAATAGTATGTCAGTTGCCGGGCGGCCATGGCTTCCACGGCGATCATGGCGAGCTTGTTGGAAATGCGGGGGAACGATGCGATCGGTTTGCCGAACTGGTTGCGATCCTGTGCATAGCGCAAGCCTAAATCCAGGGCGCTCTGGCAGACGCCAATGGCGCGGGCTGCTGTCTGGATGCGCGCGGATTCGAAGGTCTGCATGAGCTGCTTGAAGCCTTGGCCTTCTTCACCGCCAAGCAGGTTCTCAGCTTTCACTTCAAAGCCGTCAAAGCCAATCTCGAATTCCTTCATGCCGCGGTAGCCGAGGACCTCGATTTCTCCCCCCGTCATGCCTTCAGCCGGGAACGGATTTTTATCCGTGCCGCGTGGCTTTTCGGCCAAGAACATGGAGAGGCCACGGTAGCCCTTCTCATCCGGATTGGTCCGGGCAAGCAGCGTCATCACATCGGCACGCACAGGATGTGTGATCCAAGTCTTGTTGCCGGTGACCTTGTAGACATCACCGTCCCTGACGGCGCGGGTTCTGAGTGACCCTAGATCGGAACCGGTGTTTGGTTCGGTAAAGACTGCCGTGGGCAGAATTTCACCGGAGGCAATGAGAGGCAACCATCTTTCCTTTTGCTCTTCGGTACCTCCGCCAATGATCAATTCGGCGGCAATTTCCGCGCGGGTTCCGAGCGAGCCAACAGCAATCCAGCCGCGAGACAACTCCTCGGAGACCACGCACATGCTTTCCTTGCCCATGCCGAGGCCGCCATGTTCTTCCGGCAGGGTGAGCGAAAAAACACCGAGCTCGGCGACCTTGTTGACCACTTCCATCGGGATGTAATCGTTTTTGAGATGCCACTGGTGCGCATGCGGAGCCACGTCGCTTGCAACGAAGCGGCGCATCTCCTCTCGCATTTGTTCCAGGGTTTCATCCAGGCCGGCATCACCAAATGTGGACGCGCCATCAGACGTCAGCATCAATTCAGTGATGCGTTTGCGAACTGTCGATGTGTTCCCGTGAGCGCGCAGGTCTGCGGCAGCACCGGTCCGCATGGGTGCCATCTCTTCCCATGTGAGGCCGAGATCGGAGGGACGGATCATCTCCACCTGGCTCATGGGGATGCCACCATTGATCTGGTTCAGATATTCGCCGAAGCAAGCCTGTACCAACAAAGCTTCCAGCTCTCCAAAGCGGCCTTCCTGGTTCATGCGCGCGGCATAGCCAGCCATTTGTTCGAGGGCCTGCGTGTACGTGGCCAGCCAGGCGAGACCATGGGTGGAATGCTGATCGCGTTCCAGCAACTCAGGCGAAATATTGCCGTCAACACCGGTCACAAATATTTCGACGCGCTGACGGGCGAGGCCATAGACCTCCTGGACAGCTTCGACAGCTTCCGCTGTCAGGTCGATTAATCCTTCGAGTACTGGCCCTGCCGGAGCCATATCTTCTACCGCGCTCATTTCATCGGTCCCATCAAAATGCTGGACGCGTTATAGCGGGTTCTTGTGCAGTGCAATATAGGCCAATTGAACGACATAATGCCGCCCAGTTGATTGGGGTTCAGCTCTCACAGGCAACAATGGCCACGGCAAACGCACAGACAGCCATGCCAAAAATCTGCAGAAGCGTAAGGGTTTCTCCAAACATCACCCACGCAATCAGCGCTGCTACGGCAGGAACCAGATAGAAGACAGCGGACACTTTGGACACCTGGCCATGGCGGATCATCACCATATAGAGGCTCACGGCGCCAATGGAGAGCACAAAAGTCAGCCAGAGGAAGGCAACAAGAACATCGCGGTCCCATGTGATCTGAAGGTCTTCAAACATGAGGGCCGCCAGACCAGTAGCGAGAGTAGCGCCCACATATTGCCAGACACCGCCGGTGACCAGATTGAGGCCGGTGGCCACACGTTTTTGATAAACCGTGCCAAATGTTATGGCAAATACGCCGACAAAACCTGCCGTGATTGTGACGGTATTTATGCCGCTGTCTTGGAGGTTCAATTTCGGCCAAAGCACGAGCACGACGCCGATCAGGCCTAGCCCGAGGGCCAGCCAGTGCCGCAGCCTGACCTGATCGCCAAGTAACAGTCCTGCAAGCACGGCAGTGAGCAGAGGCTGCAAGCCCACAATGAGCGCCGACACGCCTGCCGGCATGCCCTTGTGCACGACCCAAAACACAGAACTCAGATAAACACCATGGATCACCGCACCGATGAGCATCGCGTTGAGGATGTCGCCACCGGCCGGCCAAGGTGACCGCAAGATCAGTGCTATACCTGCCATGAGTGGCACGACGGCTGCAAACCTCAGAGCGAGAAAGGTGAACGGTTTCGTGTAGGGCATTGAGAGCCCAGCGCCGATAAAGCCCGTGGCCCATAGAAGGACGAAAACAACCGGCGCAGCGGCCAGCCACTTGGGTGCGTCATCGGTATTCGGATGTTCTGCCATTGCCAGCAAAGAAGGCTGAAGTGAGAGGAACGCTCTCATAGGCGAATTTACCTTACCGGTACAGAGTCAACTCCCGAAGCTTGTGAGAATTCCGGCTCATTCCTAACTCTAACAACAGAAAGAGAGACTAGCCCGTATGTTACAGACCATCTGGGAGGTGCTTAAGGACGCTTATGGGCGCTTTCATGAAGATGATGGTTTCCCAACTCCGGCAACATCGCCTATTGCATCATCCTCGTAATATTTCCGTTTTTGATCTTCCTGTTTGCCTTGACCGGCTTCTTTATCGATGATGCGCTGGCGCAGCGGGTGATTGACAATCTGCTCGACATTATCCCAGCGAAAATCGTTGAGCCGCTTGAAGGCGAAATTAGAACGCTTCTTGCCGGGCCCCGTCATGATCTGCTCACCGTGAGCGGATTCATCACGCTCTGGACAGCATTCCGGGGAATTAAGTCCCTGCGTAATGGGTTGAACCGGGCTTACCGATTGACGGAAATCAGGCCATTCTGGTGGTGCGTGCTGCAGGACCTGTTGCTGGTTTTGGGCGGAGCGGTGATTGTGCTCGTTCTTGCGCTGACCCTGGTATTTGCGCCAGCCATCTGGGCGGTGACTGTCAGTTTTTTCCCGGCTTTGAATGTGTTTACGCTGCAGCTCGAATTGCTACGTTATCTCGTGGGTATTAAGTCTGCTCACGATTGCGCTGATTGGCGGGCACATGTTTCTGCCGGCACGGCCGCTGCCGTTGAAGGCCCTGTGGCCGGGCATACTGGTCACAATGATCATGTGGCTGGCCGCCGCGATCGGGTATTCCATCTATCTTGCGATAGTTTGCTTATTTCGCCAGCCTCTATACCGGATTGGGTGGTGTGTTGCAACTCTGACTTTTCTTTACATCTCGGCTGCGATCTTCCAGTTCGGAGGTGAGATCAATCGTGCCATGTTTGCCAAACGCAATCGCAGCAAGGAAACCCCAACGATCCAGAGACTCTGGAGCAGATGACTGAGACTGAATGGCCCCACCTGCCGACATTACAGTGCTGTACCTGATTGCGGTCGGACTGGTTGCGCTCACGTGGTCGGGATATTCCAAGTTTCTCTCGGTATTCGGCAAGGGATCGCTCAACGCGCAACTCAGCACGGTGCGCCGGCGATGGATGGCCACATCAATAAGCCGCGAACTCCGCATACCGGACGCGATGATCCTTGGGCACATGATCAATTCGGTCGCGTTTTCGGGTCCGCTACCCTCATTGTCCTAGCTGGTCTGATCAGGGCTGCGGCGAACCTGACACAACTTCATGGCGTAGTCGCGGAGCTGCCCTTTCTGGAAGAAATGTCTCTGGGGCTCTTTTCGCTCAACTTGGCAATGGTTGCTGTAGTGCTTGCAATATCGTTTTTCTTTTTCACCTACGCATTGCGCAAACTGATTTATACGTCAGCCATGCTAGGCGGGCTACCGATCAATCCGCCCAAGGGCGCACGCCGCGATGGCTTGGTGGAAACAACCGCAATTGTGCTGACGGAAGCGGTCAAAAGTTTCAACTCCGGCATCCGTGGATGTTATTTTGCAGTTGTAGCCTTGTTTCTTTTTGCAGGACCGATACCGCGCATTGCGGCCACATTGTTTGTGATCACATTGCTCTTTTGGCGCCAGTTGAAAACGAGGACGTCCGATGCAATTGGGCGCTATGTTGAGCTGCTGAAAAGCGAAGAGGACGAAGACTGATCATGTCCGCTGAGAAATTGCCCGACGGTGCCAAAGTCACTGAGGACACGGTGGTTCCCGCACAGGCACCCTGTAGCGCGCGCGCATTGCGCAAGGCAATCATTTGCGTCTGATAGATCTGGAAGGTCAGCAGGCGATCGATTTTCTCTGTTACAATGCTGACGATCCAGCTGAACGCTATCACATAGCCAATACCATCAAAATCCCTTGCCAGATCTATTTGGGCAAAGGATCAATCCTGCGCTCAAGCCTTGCCCGACCCATGATGACCATTGTTGAAGACAGCTGCGGGGGCCATGACACCATCTTCGGGTGCTGTTCGTTCGAAGTTGATCAGCAGCGCTATGGAACTGTGAACCCCGAATGCTGTCAGCGCAACTTTGAACGGAAGCTGGCGCTCAACGGTATTGGGCCAGAACACATCGTCCCGAACGTCAATTTATTCATGAATGTACCCGTGAACGAAGATGGCAGCGCGACCATCGTGGACAGCCAGTCCAGCGCTGGCGATTATGTGGATCTTCGTGCGGACATGGATGTTCTGGCCGTTCTCTCCAATTGTCCGAAAGCGCTCAATGCCGCCACCGGATCGGGACCGACGCCCATCCGTGCAATCGTCTACGAACTGGTGGACGGAGCTTGAACGCCAACCAGACACGTGACGCGACGGTCCTTGCCATTGGTCTGGCCCTGGCCGGATCATTCCTGTTTGTCGTTCAGGACAGTGCCGTAAAATAACTCTCTGCGGGCCTCGCTGTGCTGCAGGTCCTTTTTATCCGAAATCTGGCTGGATTGATCCTGCTGTCATCCGGCGCGTTGATCACAGGGTGCAGATTATCTTTTCGACCGAAACGGCCCTGGCTCATGCTGGCCCGGACGCTTGCCGGGGTTGTGGGCCGGTACTGTTTTTTCTCCGGTCTGAAATATCTGCCGATTACGACAGTTGATGTCCTGTTTTTCACTTTTCCGCTGTTCCTGACCACGCTTTCGGGGCTATTGCTTGGAGAACGGGTCGGGCTGCGGCGTTGGGAGGCGGTGATTGCAGGTTTTTGCGGTGTATTGTTAATCATGAGACCAGGTGCCGAGCTGGATTGGGCCATGCTGCTTATTTTCTGGGCGGCCTTCGCCTGGGCGCTGGTGGCTGCGCTGACCCTCAAGCTTGGGCAGACGGAGAGTTCTTCGACCATGGTGTTCTATGCCCTGGTTGGTTTCACGATCGTGGCGGCCATCCCGCAGTACTGGATCTGACAGCCGATGGAGTTGCCTGATCTCGCTCTTATTGTCTTTACCGCCATGGTTGGAGTCTCCGCCCAGTTCTGCCTGATCCGGGCCTACTCGATCGCTGAACGCTTGATCATTGGGTCCATCGAATATACCGGGCTCATTTGGGCACCGATCTTCGGCTATTTGATCTGGTAGGATATCCCGGATGGCTTCGTGATTTCCGGTGCCCTGATCATCGTCGCCAGCGGCCTCTACATCATCCACCGCGAATCCGGATTGTTCCGGCGAGGTGTGCGGCGATAGTTTCATTTGTCGGGGTGAGAATTATTCATTCTCTTATTGGCTTCCAGCCGCCTATAGCCCCTGTGTAGACAATTGAGGCTCAGCGGAAATAACGGACACCAGTCTGGCGGCAGCGCCGGAAAACACTTACCGGCGCGGCGTGCTCTGTGTGCTTGCTGCCGGCGCGCTTTGGTCCACAGTTGGCCTTGGTATCCGGCTGATTGAGAACGCCGAAGTCTGGCAGATCCTGCTTTATCGTTCGGCCAGTCTGGTGCCGTTTCTGGTACTCTGGTTTCGGTCAGATGGGCGACCGTTCGAGAAGATCCGCAAGTCCGGCATACCTGCTGTAATCGGCGGGTTATGTCTGGTAGCGGCATATGCTGGCGGTATCATTGCGCTGCAATCCACAACGGTTGCGAACGCCATGCTGTTGTTTGCCTCTGCGCCATTCTTTGCTGCGCTACTGGGCTGGGTTGTGTTGGGAGAGCCGGTGCGGCGGGCGACTTATGCTGCAATTCTGGTGGCGGTTGTGGGGATCGGAATCATGGTTGCGGGAGATGTCTCTGGCGGGGCCATGTTTGGAAATCTCTGCGCGCTTGGATCTGCCATCGGTTTTGCCGCTTTCACAGTGGCGCTGCGCTGGCGGAAGACGGCGGACATGATGCCGGCGGTTTTCCTCTCTGGTGTCTTTGCGATCTTCATCACCGGTGCCGTGTGTCTCGTTAAGGGGCTGCCGGTGGTCTTGAGTGTGAATGACGCTTCGATTGCGCTGACCATGGGGGTCTTCCAAGTGGGAGCGGGGCTGGTTTTGTATACTCTGGAATTCAAATCGATCCCGGCGGCCGAACTCACATTGTTGTCGCTGGCGGAAGTTCTGTTGGCCCCGTTGTGGATCTGGCTCTTTATCGGTGAAAAAGCCGGCCTATATACACTGATTGGTGGCGCAGTGCTGTTGGCTGCCATTGCGGGCAATGCCCTTTCGGGGCTAAGACGCAAGCCCCCGGCGATCACCACCCCTTAAGACAAAGAGGCATTTATGCTGACCTACCGTGTTTCTGAAATTCCTGACGAACTTGAGCACTGGCCATTTGTGGGCGAGGCATCGGACTACAAGAGCCTGAGAGGCAATCCCAAAGTTTCCGGGCGTCTGGATATTGGCAAGGCCGACAGTGTCCACCGTGCCGGCATCTGGCGCTGCACGGAAGGGGCCGTTGAGTGCAATGAATTGGGCGACAAATTGCAAACCATCGTCTCCAGCCGCCTCCGTTTTGTGGACGCGGAGGGAACCGAACATTTCTTCGGCCCCGGCGACAGCTTCTTCACCCGCAAGGGCAACCGTGTGATCTGGGACGTACTGGAGATGTGACGAAGGTTTTTTTTTACCTACAACAGCGACGGTGTGGCTGACGAGGGTATCTAGTGCCCGGCTAGCTGTTACGGATGTCCCTCCGCTACTGTCGACTCCCACTTCTGTATTGGACGAAAATATCAGAGATCGGTTGCAGAAGACAGCGGCAGGGGACCCGCCGCCGACGTCCCGCACTCGTTTCAATCCGGTTTAATACCGTGGGCTGTTTAAGCTTCAGTTTTAGGGCGAGAACTTCCGGCTCAGGATGTAAGCAACGAGCGCCTTGCGTTCTTCGGTTGAGTACACGTCTTTCCAGGCCGGCATTTTGCGGAAGCCGTTGCTGAGCCGGTCGAAAACGAAACCGGGTTTGTAGCGGCGGGGTTTCAGCTTCGGGGCCTTGCCGGGGTAGGCCTTGGCACCGTGGCAATGGCGGCACTGATCTTCCCAGATTTCCTTGCCCGTTGCGTGATTAGCTGGGTCGTCCAGATACGCTTGCGTAAATTCCGGTGACGGTTCTTTCTCACTGGCGATAGCAAATGCGGACATCGCGGCCAGACCCAGAATGCATACGCTGAACTTTTTCATGAAGCACCCAAACTTCCCGTGGTGAAACGTGCGGAACCGCCGGCGGTTGAAGGCCGGCGGTTCGCGTTGAGTTGATATCAGTTGGCAGGTGCGACCTTGTAAATCGTGTCCAGAGAGCCAACCGGACCTGTGGTGATGGAAGTCAAAGCATAGACCTCACCGGCATTGTCCTGAGCAAATGCCAGAATATAGGGTGTGTTGCCTTTCATGCCGTCGATCTTTGCAACTTCCATAGACCATTTGCCGTCGTCGCCCTTAGAGCCAACAAAGATCTGGCCATCCATGGCGCCGAAGCTCTTGCTCCAGTCGCCGAAAATGTATTTGCCTTTCAGGCTCGCTGCACCGCCCTGATAGACGTAGCCGCCAGTTACGGAAATGCCGAGGCAACCCTTGGGCTTGGCCGTGCAGTTCTGGTACTCAAGGATTGGCATTGTCAGCCCTGAAGTGTCACAGGATTTGGGGTGATCATCGGGCTTGGTGTAATCGAAGCAATGGTTCGCTTCCATCTTACGCCAGCCATAGTTCGCGCCCTTGGTGATGATGTCCACTTCCTCATAGGAGTTCTGTTGCACGTCGGCGCAAATCAGATCGCCGCTGCCCGTATCGAAAGAACAACGCCAAGGGTTGCGAAGGCCATAGGCCCAGACTTCGCCAGCGGCATCATTGTTGCCCACAAACGGGTTGTCTGCAGGGATGGCATAGTTGTTGCCGTTTTCTGATTTGTTTACATCGATGCGCAGGATTTTGCCGAGTTTTGTCGTGAGATCCTGGCCATTGCCTTCGGTCACATTGTGACCAATGCCCCAGTCGTTCGCATAACCACCGTCACCGGTGGAAATGTAAAGCATGCCATCGGCACCGAAACCAATCCAGTGTCCGTTATGATTGAATTGGGGCCAGTCGAGTGAATGGATGATGCGGCCGGAATTGGGGTCCGCTGTGTCAGGGTCATCTTTGGACACGGTGTACTCGGCGACCACATTTGTGTGACTCCACCAGAATTTCTTGGCGAGATCGCCCTGGAAATCCAAATGAGCCGAATAGGCCACATAGAATTTACCGTTGTTCTTGAAGTCCGGATGAAAAGCGAGCCCGAGAAGACCGCGCTCATCAAAATCAGCGTGCTGATTCACAATGAGGTTGCGAATATCGAGGAAAGGTGTGCCGCCGAGATTGCCATCTTTGTCGATGATCTTGATCCGGCCAAACTGCTCAATGACGAATTTCCTGTCATCACCAGCCGGCTGGACCATGGCCAATGGCGCGTTAACACCCGTCATGTAAGGCTCCAGCTTAAGCTTCATCTCTGCATTTGCCGCACCGGATATCGCAAACACGCTCATGCCGAGCGCGGCCGCAACTGCATATTTCGCAATTTTCATGGGTTTCCTCCTCCGCGGTTTTGATCCCCGCTACAAATTTTATGATTTTTACGACTAAATCGTAGCGCGCCCATTTCGGTAGGGGCAACCCGTATAGTGGAAAATAATCTTCAATTGGGCCTAAAGGAGGATATAGCCCGCTGTTGCATTCTGAAGTGGCGATTTTTCTGGATTGATATTGCGCTTCAGGCTACCTTTGTGCGCCTCAGCCTTATTGTTGAAATTAGTACCACAGTAAGCACGACCAGCAGCACCATCATCCCCATGCCTTCCCGGGCCGTTTCCACGGTCCACCACACATCCTGCCGCCACCAACCCGACGTTTTCGGCCAAAACCAAGCGGTTCCGGCTGCCGCAAAGGCGAGTGACAAGAACAACAAACCTCGGGTTGCGATGGAGTTGAAGAGTCCCGGTCTGAAGCACACCAGCCCAGCCCATATGGCGCCCACACCGTAAATCATTGCCCAAAACGGGCCATCAGGGTCGTTATATTGAACTGCCATAAACAGCAACATCAGGGCACACAAAACACCATTCAAAATCCGCATTCGGGTTCTCCAGGTCAGGCTGCCGGTTGACTCGATCCCGGCTGGCCGTATCATAAATCCAAACTGGTAATTGGTAAACCGGGGTCCGGATGGGCGGCGTAGAGATACAAAACCGGCAACAGGAAATCGGCGACGGGCAAGCCGTGGTCTATGAGCAATCGTTCGCGGTTCCTTTTACTTACACGGTTGCCTTTACGCATGGATTATTTGCCTCTGAGAATCGGCTTTTCGTCGAAACATTGAGCTCAAGAGAGCCTGAAAAGTGCCATCGCTGTCTGTTTTTCATCGATGAAGGCGTGCTGAAAGCTGATCCGGAACTGGCGACGAAAATAAAGACCTATGTTGCTCGCCATGCCGAATCCATCGAGCTGGTGACCGATCCGCTTTCTGTTGTCGGCGGTGAAAAGATCAAATCTGAACTTACTTATATCGAGGCCGCGCAGGATGCGATCCATGATCATGGCATCGACCGGCATTCCTATGTCATCGCGATTGGCGGCGGGGCCGTTCTGGATGCGATCGGTCTGGCAGCTGCCACGTGCCACAGGGGTGTTCGGCACATTCGTGTACCCACAACGGTGTTGTCGCAAAATGACTCTGGTGTTGGTGTCAAGAACGCGGTCAACCTGAAGGGCATCAAGAATTTCATTGGCACTTTTGCGCCGCCTTGGGCTGTCCTGAATGACTTTGATTTTCTCGAGGCCTTGCCGCCGCGGGAGCGTATCTCAGGAATAGCGGAGGCCGTCAAAGTCGCATTGATCCGTGATCGGACTTTTTTTGAATGGCTTGAAGCGAACGTGGATGATCTGGCAACATTCAAGCCGGTTGCCGGGCAGTACATGATCAAGCGTTGCGCCGAACTGCATATGAAACAGATCGCAAGGGGCGGCGATCCGTTCGAAATGGGTTCGGCCCGTCCACTCGATTTCGGGCACTGGTCTGCGCACAAGCTCGAGGCTCTGACACGCCATCACGTGCGTCACGGTGAGGCGGTAGCGATCGGCATAGCTTTGGATTCCCGCTACTCCGTCCTGAAAGGCCTGCTGCCGGAAGGTGAAGATATCCGGATCGTGACTTTGCTGGAAAATTTGAGTTTCCGCGTCTGGCATCCTGCGTTGCAGAACAAAGACGCGAGCGGATCTCCTGCGATCATGACCGGCTTGAAAGAGTTCCAGGAGCACCTCGGCGGAGAGTTGACCATCACGTTCCTGAACGAGATTGGCGTTGGCGTAGAGGTGCATGAAATCGATCATGCCCTCATGCAGGAGGCGGCATCCTGGCTCAGAACGCGCGAGGGCGCCTGATGAAACTCGTCGGCGACCTCGGCCATCTGACCTATTGCCTGAACATCCATCCCGCACAAACATGGGACGAGGTACAGGCGGCCTTGCGTGGACCGGTTCGGGCGGTAAAGGACAAGGTCTCACCGAACGCCCCGTTCGATGTGGGCTTGCGTCTGTCAGGGCAGACCACGGATACGTTACAGGATCAGGAATGCCGGGACGAGCTTACAGAGATCTACAGGATCAACGATTTCCGTGCACTCACCATGAACGGTTTCCCTTATGGCCCCTTTCACGGGCAAATAGTCAAGGCTGACGTCTACCAACCAGATTGGAAGACACGCGAGCGCGTGGACTACACCAATGCCTTGAGTGCCATCATGGTTGAATTGGCAGGCGAAGGCGAAACTGTCAGCCTCAGCACCGTGCCGGGGACGTTCAAGCCGCTTGGTGTTGAATCCGAATATCTCATGGCGTCCAACATGATCGAATGTGTGGCGGAATGCATTCGGTTGCGCGAAGAGACGGGAAAGACAGTTGCGTTGGCGATCGAACCAGAACCCTATTGTTTCCTGGAAACCATCGAAGAAACAGTTGCATTTTTCGAGCAATACTTGTTCAGCGAAGCGGCCCTTGCAAAGCTGTCGGGACTCACCGGCTTGGACAGAGCACAAGCCGCAGAAGCCATGCCCCGTCATATGGGACTGTGTTACGATGTGTGCCATGCGGCCGTCGAGTTTGAAGATCCGGCCCAGAGCATTGCCGATCTCCGCGCTGCAGGCATCCCGGTCCACAAGATACAGCTCAGCGCAGCCTTGCGCGTTGCTGAAGTCACATCGGAAGCCCGGGAAGCCTTGCAGGTTTTCAATGAACCAACTTACCTGCACCAAGTGATCAGCCGCTCATCGGCAGGCCTTCATTATGCCCCTGATCTTCCGGAGGCCCTTGCACGAGGCAACGCTGCTGATGGGGAAGAGTGGCGCATTCATTTCCATGTCCCCATTTTCGTTTCGGAAATAGAACGATTGGGCACAACGCAAGATTTTCTGCGAGAAATCCTCATGCTGCATAAGACAAATCCGATCTCAAATCATCTGGAGGTCGAGACCTATACCTGGGATGTTTTGCCTGCCGAATTACGCGCTATTTCCATGGAAGAGGCCGTCGCTCGTGAATTGACTTGGGTGATGGAGCAGTTGCAATGAACGCTTTAAGGATGTGGCTTGTTCTGGGCCGTGTTTCCAACCTGCCCACGGTTTGGACCAATGCACTGGCGGGCATCGTACTGGCTGGCATTATGCTGGGTGCGACCTACGTCTGGACTGCCGTGGCACTCACGCTGTTCTACATGGGAGGCATGTTCCTGAATGATGCGTTCGATGCGGAGATCGATTCTGCTAAGCGTTCGAACCGGCCAATCCCCTCTGGCCAGGTGAAGCGCGGCACTGTCTATCTGGCCGGTAATCTTCTGCTGACGCTCGGTGTACTTCTGGCTTTCACGCTTGGAACGAACGCTGGTCTAGCCGGGTTGGCGCTGGCCATCTCGATATTGCTCTATGACTGGCTGCACAAGAAGACGGCCCTCAGTCCGGTCATCATGGGCGCCTGTCGTTTCTTCTCCTACGCCGTCGCCGCTCTTGCGGTTGGCGTGTTCGCCGGCAAAGTTCTGCTCTGCGCAGTGGGCATGTGGTTCTACATTATCGGACTGACTTACGCGGCCAAACAGGAAGCCTATGACCGCATCGATCGGGTTTGGCCACTGGGTGTGCTGGCCGTCCCGATCCTTTACGCAGGCAGCGAAGCTGTGGGTTCTGCGCCCGCCCTGTTTCTGTTCGCAACCTTCGTGGCTTGGACGATCTGGGCGCTCTATCTCCTGTTCCGCCGCCAACCCGGCGATGTGCCTCGTGCCGTCGTTAGCCTGATCGCGGGCATTTGCCTCTATGACGCAACGCTCATCGCGTCGGCGGGCGCGGTTAGTTTAGCCCTGTTGGCCGCTGCAGGTTTTGTGGCCACGCTCGTATTGCAACGCGTGGCGCCGGGGACATAGATTTGTCGCCCCGCAACTGCAGCCCTCGGGTCAAGCCCGAGGACTATATTTTCAAATATCAATCGAAAACGTGATCCAGCACGAGTTGCTTGAAGTCGGTTGCTTCTACCGCGCCCTCAGGTAAGAGGCCCGCCTCTGAGGAAATCACCAACGGACCCTCGTCAGGATTGTCCGTGGGGCGGCCATGGGTGCCTTTGACCAATTGAGTGTCATTGAGCGAAGTTACGTTCAGTAGTTGCCGGAAGCCCAGCTTGCGAAGCGCGAGGCGCCAACCGGCGGAGATTTTTGGAAATTTCAGAGCCGAATCGAAGAACAGCTCGACCGGGTCGTAACCCGGCTTGCGGTGGATATCGACCATGCGGGCATAGTCCGGTGCATGGTTGTCGTCCAACCAGTAATAGTAGCTGAACCAGCGGTCCGCGTCGCTTATCGCAACCAGGTCACCGGAGCGTTCGTGATCAAGGCCGTTGGCCTTCTTTCCGTCTTCGCCCCAGACTGACTCGACCCCATCCAGCTCTTCAACAAGTTTCCTCACTTCACCGATGCGGTCCTTGTCACGCACATAGATATGCGCAATCTGATGATCGGAGAGGGCGAAGGCCACAGACGCCTGGGCATCCAGTTTTTCCTCACCCTGCTCATTACGGACAGCAATGAAGCTGGCTTCTCGCAGCGCCCGGTTGATGTGGATCGCGTCGGTTGCAGGCGTGATGCCGTACTCGGACACGATCATGATGCGCATGTCCTGGCTATCGGCATGGTCGATCAACTCACCGCATAAAGCATCCACATCGCGCAGATCCTTCTGAATATCGGGGTGATCAAGATCCGGTCCCAGGCGCTGCAAGTTGTAATCGAGATGCGGCAGGTAACTGAGAGTCAGCGTGGGATCGCGGGTTTCCATCACATGTTTGGTTGCGCCGGTGATCCACTTACTGGATGTGATGTCCGCCAGCGGCCCCCAGAACTTGAACAGTGGAAATTGTCCAAACTTTTCGTCCAGCTCATCATGCAGTTCCGGCGGATAGGCGTAATGATCCGGAATTTTGCGGCCATCGGCGGGATACATGGGCCGGGGCGTCGCGCTCCAGTCGGCGGTGGCGTACATGTTGTACCACCAGAACATCTTTGCGCAGGTGAAGCCGGGATCGCGTTTCTTGCCCGCATCCCAGATCTTTTCGCCATACACCAGCCCGTTCGGCTGCCGCCACAAAAGCACTTCGCAGAGATCCTTGAAGTACCAGCCATTGGCGACAATACCGTGTTCTGACGGAGGCAGACCGGTCACCAGTGTGGATTGGGCCGTGCAGGTTACCGCCGGTGTAACTGTGCTGAGGGGCCGCAATCCGCCACGCTTGGCAAGTTTCGCAAGATTTGGGGTGTGGGGACCAACAAGATGTGGGGCCAGGCCGACAACAAGTATGACCAGTGTTTTCTTCATTAATGACGACAATGACCGCTATGCGGGAAACCCTCAAGTGAAAAAGCGAAAAGATATGGAGCAAGCTGGTGTTTTTGTTTAGGATTTCAGTAATGTGAGTTGCGGAAGGGGTCAGATATGAGTTCGCCGTTGGGTCTTTTATGTTCCTGGGTGTCCAGACAGGCCGGCGATGAGACCGATTGGTTCGCCAAATCCATAGACCAGCTGAAGGCAGGCGCACCAGAACGCGACCTGCATATCGTGCTTGGGCTCGCACCGCGTAAGCTGGGCCGTGCTGATCTGGAACTGAGCGAACAGGACCTTGCAGACGCGGAGGCTGCCCATAGTGGCTGGAACCCTTCCGATTGGACAATTGATGGCACAGCCCGGGTTGCGGCTTTGCTCTGTCATGGTGCACAGCGGCCGTTTGCCGAACGCTTCAAGGATCTGCGCCGAACCGCTGATGTGGGAGAATTGATTGCGCTTTATCGGGGTTTGCCGCTTTACCCGGAGCCTGAAACGCTGGGTTTTGAGTGCGGTGAAGGCTTGAGATCTCATATGCGCGCTGTTTTCGAGGCAATAGCTCATAACAACCCTTACCCGCGTGATCATTTTGATGAACACCGCTGGAATCATATGGTGCTGAAAGCATTGTTTGTGGAGAGCGAGTTGGCCCCGATTATCGGGATTGATGAGCGGGCGAACGCGGACCTTGCGCATATCCTTCGCGACTATGCGCACGAACGCTGGGCAGCGGACCGGCCGGTCTCACCAGAGCTTTGGCGATGCGTCGGATCTTATGCGGCGGATGACGAGGCGATTGCCGATCTGAAACGCGCCCTAGCCGGCACGGCGACTGAACAGGCTGGTGCCGCGCTTGCGCTTTCGGCAAGCCCTGCGCCTGAGGCGGCTCTGCTCCTCAACACTATACCGGAACTCAAGCAGGCAATTGCGGACGGAAGTCTCAGCTGGAGCAATGTCCTGAAACAGGGGGCCAACTCATGATGTTCATCGATCCTCATGCGCACATGATTTCGCGCACCACAGACGACTATGAAGCTATGGCCGCAGCCGGCATCGTGGCACTGATCGAGCCGGCCTTCTGGGTCGGGCAACCTCGAACCTTTGTGGGAACCTATGTGGACTATCTCAGCACTATTGTCGGCTGGGAGCGTTTCCGGGCCGGACAGTTCGGCATTCGTCACTATTGCACCGTTGGTCTCAATTCCAAGGAGGCCAACAACGAGGAACTGGCCGAAGGTGTTATGGAATGGCTGCCCCGATTTGCCCTCAAAGAGGGCGTCGTTGCGATTGGCGAAATCGGATATGACGAACAGACCGCTCTCGAAGACAAATATTTCCGCCTTCAGCTGGAACTGGCCAAGGAGTTGGATCTGCCCGTGATGATCCACACCCCGCATCGGGACAAGAAACGCGGCACCTCCCGGTCCATGGATGTGTGCGATGAACATGGCATGGATCCGTCCAAGGTCGTGATCGACCATAATAATGAGGAGACGGTGGCCGGAACCCTGCAACGCGGCTTCTGGGCCGGATTTTCGATTTATCCCTCCACCAAGATGGGCAATGAGCGCATGGTGGAAATCCTGCAGCAATATGGCGGTGAGCGCATCATTGTTGACTCGGCTTGTGATTGGGGTATCTCCGATTGTCTTGGTGTTCCCAAAACGGCCAAACTCACCTTGGATCGGGGGATACCCGAAGCAACCGTTGCCAAGGTCTGTTATGAAAATGCCTTAGCAGCTTACGGACAAAGCGGACAGATAGCTGAAGAAGACTGGCTGAACCCGCCGCCGATTGATCAGCGCACGGTCTATGAAGACAACTCCATTTTGCGTGGCGGCCGAGAACCGCGTATTGAAGCGCCGGGTGAGCGGCGGTCGTCCAGCATGATTATCGAGTAAGCTGGCGATGTTTCGCGTCCTGCTCCTGGTCCTCTTTCTGGCGTTGGTGGTTGTTCTGCCCTCTGTCATTTGGAGCGATCAGATCGAGATGTCCCTCTCTGCCGATCGTTCGGAGGAATGGTTCCGCGGTTTTGGAGGGTGGACCTGGGCCGTCGGTATCGGCTTGATGATCGGAGATGTGTTTCTGCCAATTCCCGGATCCGTCGTCATGGCAGCCATGGGCATGGTGTACGGGCCTTTCATCGGAGGACTGGTCGCAGCAGCAGGATCAATTCTTGCTGGCATTTTAGGCTATGGCCTCTGTCGTTTTCTGGGGACTGACCTGGCAACCAAACTGACTGGCGAAAGGGGCATGCGGCAGGCCGAGGGCCTATTTGAGCGATGGGGCGGATGGCTGGTGGTCGCATCGCGTTGGCTGCCCGTTCTGCCCGAGACTGTCGCTTTTCTGGCCGGGCTCACGCGGATGCCGTTTCCGAAATTCCTTCTGGCACTGATTTGCGGTTCAACACCTCTTGGTTTTGCCTATGCCACGGCGGGGTACCTTGGTGGAGGCAATCCGACGGTGACCTTGCTGACTGTCATGCTCGTTCCGCTAGTGCTTTGGTTTGTTTTCCAAAAGCTGTTTTTTGCGGAAATCTAACCCTCAGCCGCAGCCGCCACGATCCAGTCCCTGAAGGTTTTCAGAGCCGGTGCATTCATGGCGCTGGGCCGGTAGGCGAGAAAATACCCATAATTACTTAGCTCTACTTTGGATGCCTTGATCAACTTACCCGATGAAATTTCATCCTGGATCAGAGCATCGTTAAGTGCCACGCCCTGACCATCGATGACAGCCTGAACACGTACATTGGGATCTGGAATAACAAGCTCATCATCGCGAGGCGTGTAGGGCAAGTTGGCGGCCTCATGCCAATCCTGCCAGGCAGAGCTACCATCTCTGTCCTGTAACAGACGGAGGGTTTCGAAAGCCTGCCGCGCAAGATCCGGTGCAGCAGTCAGGAAGGCGGGGCAGCGAAACAGGGGTTCGATCTCCAGATCTTTCCAATCGCCTCGTCCCCAGCGGATCGCCATATCGATGCCGCTGCCGCGGAGGTCGATCAAGTCCACCAGAGGCTGTAGGCGCAGGCTGATCTCCGGATGTACGGTGATGAATGACATCAGACGCGGAGAAAGCCATCTCGAAGCAAAGTAGGTCGACAGCCCAATATTGATATGCTGGCTCTGGTCCTGGCGAAGCCGGTCTATTTCCTGCTCAAGGGCCTCATAGGCGGGCCGGGACGAGGCCCACAATTGTTCACCCCTGGTTGTTAAGGCGATGCCTCGATTGCTTCGATCAAACACCGCAAAACCCAAATCGTCCTCCAGCCTTCCGATCTGGTAGCTCACAGCGCCTTTGGTCAGATTCAATTCGTCAGCTGCTGCTGTGAAGCTGAGATGGCGGGCGGCGGCATTGAAAATCCGCAGATGATCAAATGATCGAAATTGCATTTTTGTGTCTAAAATCTTTGAACATAGTGTGCAAACAAATTCGATTGTCACGACGATATCCTGCGTATTCCCTAGAAGGTCAATCAGAAACTCTAAACACAGCACTTCAAATGCTTGCAACTGCTGAAAAAACTAAAGCCCCTCTCCAAAGAAGATGTGGAGGCCGTGCCGCGAGAAAGGCAAAGCGCGCAGCGCCTGCCCGTCTCTATGCGCCGACAACATTTGTTCGCAAAATTCCAGTCTACGATCTTCTGGATGAAGAAGAGATTATGAGGCTCGAATCCCACGCGGACTGGATCCTCAAGGAGATAGGTCTTGAGTTTCGTGGCGATCCGGAAGCCTTGGTTTTATTCAAGAATGCCGGTGCCAGTGTGGAAGGCGACCGCGTCCGTTTTGATTCTGGTCATGCGAAGGCGCTGTGCGCAACTGCGCCCAGGAGTTTCCGGATGCAGGGAGGCGACCCGGTATCCTCAATCACCTTGGGCGGGAACCACACCGTGTTCATGCCCGCCTATGGGCCACCATTTGTCACAGATCTGGAGGCGGGCCGGCGCTATGCAACGATTGAGGATTTCCGCAATTTCGTGAAGCTGGCCTATGCCAGCCCTTGGCTCAACCATTCCGGTGGCACCGTATGCGAGCCGGTCGACATCCCTGTGAACAAGCGTCATCTGGACATGGTCTATGCCCATCTGCACTATTCGACCAAACCGTTCATGGGATCGGTGACTGCGCCAGAGCGGGCGGAAGACTCAATTGCCATGGCGAAGATTGCCTTTGGCGAAACCGCTCTGGACAACACTTGCGTCATCCAGGGCAATATTAACGTAAATTCACCTCTAGTCTATGACCACATCATGACCGGCGCGCTGAAAGCCTATGCACGGGCAAACCAGAGCTGTGTCATCTCTCCGTTCATTCTCGGCGGCGCCATGGGCCCGGTTACGCAGCCGGCGCTCCTGGCTCAGGCTCATGCAGAAGCCATGGCAGGGATTGCACTCAGCCAACTCGTCCGGCCGGGCTCGCCCATGGTCTACGGTAACTTCCTTACCACCATGAACCTCAAGACTGGAGCCCCTACGTTTGGAACGCCGGAGGCTAACCTTTCCACCTTCGCCATTGCCCAGCTTTGCCGACGCCTGGGCTTGCCCTTGCGTTGCGGCGGCCAGCTGACCGCGTCCAAGGTGGCGGATGGTCAGGCCATGCAGGAATCAGCTGCCAGCATGATGTCCGGAATCATGGCTGGTAGCAATTTTGTTTTCCATGCTGCTGGTTGGCTCGAAGGTGGGTTGACCATGGGCTACGAAAAGTTCGTCATGGATCTCGATCACTGCGGCATGATGTTGCGCATGATGGGCGGCTTGACTATTGATGATGAGCAGCTCGCGGGTGACTCATATTTTGAGGCTGGACCAGGCCTGAATTTCCTCAGCACCGCCCACACCCTGCAGCATTTTGAAACCGCCAATTACGAGTCCGACATGGCGGACACTTCCTCCTTCGAACAATGGACTGAAACGGGAAGCCAGGACGCACAGTCGCGCGCCAGCTCGAGCTGGAAGCAGATGCTGAACGATTATGAGGCTCCGGCAATCGATCCGGGTGTCGATGAAGCCTTGCAAGAATTTATCGCGAAGAAGAAATCCGCAGTGCCCGATCAATGGCACTGAGAACAGTCAAGTTTCAAAGGGAGAATTCACATGACTGAAGAACTGAGCCGCACATCGGCCCTCGCCTCACGCCATACCGCTCTGGGGTCAGGCTTGGAAGACTGGAACGGCATGGGCACCGCCTGGACATACAACTCAGATCCGAATGATGAGCACGATGCGGTCCGGGATGCTGCGGGGATGTTCGACATGTCACCGCTGAAAAAAGTCATCGTGTCAGGTAGCGAGGCTCAGGCGATTCTGGATCATCTCACCACTCGCGACCTGAGCCGGGTCGGACCCGGCGAGGCGGCCTACCTCTCTGTTCTGACGGATGAAGGCACGATGGCCGACGATGCCATTGTCTACAACAATGGCAACGACGAATGGATGGTTGTGCACGGATCCGGCGACACTATGGCTCTGTTGGAGGCCTCCGCTCAGGGCAATATGGCCAAGGTGGAATTCACCGATGAACTCCATGACCTTTCTGTGCAAGGTCCGAAGTCACTCGAAATTCTTGATGCCAATTGTGATATCGATCTGGCCAGTCTCGCCTATTTCCAACATGCCGAAGCGAACTTGTTCGGTCACGCTTGCCATTTGTCGCGCACGGGCTATTCGGGTGAACGCGGCTACGAAATCTTCGCCGATGCATCGGTCATCGGTGACATCTGGGACCAGTTGGTGGAAGCAGGCGTTATGCCGTGTTCTTTCACAGCGCTGGACAAGGTGCGCATTGAGGCAGGCCTCCTGTTCTATGGCTATGACATGACCACGGATCATACACCTTACGAAGTCGGTCTCGGTTTCACCGTGAGCAAGACCAAAACCGGCTTCCGTGGTCACGACGCATTGGCAGCCGCGAAGGGCAACGAGAAGATCAACAATGTCTGCCTGGACATCGACCATAGCGACATGGTCAACGGGGAAGAAGTGTTGTTCCTGAATGGCGAAGAGGTGGGCGTCGTTAACAGCCCCTGCTACTCACACCGTCTCGGCAAGTCGCTTGCCCTCTCCCACGTGACCTCTTCAGCAGCGGCACCTAGAACGAAGCTGGATCTCGCGGGAGGTGATATCAGTACGACTGCAACGGTCGTGGCGATGCCGATCTATGATACGGACAAGAGCCGGACACACGAAGCCTGAGCTGGCGGATAATCGACCTATTTCGGTTTCTAGTCCGCAGGATCGGTAATCCCGACTGACGCCCAGGCCTTCTGCAGGGCCGGTCCGGTGTGGGCAAACTGAACGCGGAATACATGCACGGTGCCTCCCACGTTCTTCAGTCTGTAATGTCCGAGATCATCAAATTCTGTATCGATTTTGTTTCGAACCTGCTCGTAGACAGATCCTGAAACACAAACCCCTCCGGCATCCGCGAGCGGTTCCAACTGGGCGGCAACATTGATCCCTTTGCCGAAGACGTCGTTGCCGTCCGCGATCACATCATCAGCATTTATGCCGATCCGGAACTCCAACGGTCGTGCGCTGGGATCGCCCTCTGCCAGACCTCCGAGGTCAGTTTGAATATCGATGGCGCACTTCACCGCATTAACCGTGCTGTCAAACGCAGTCAGCAGTCCATCGCCTGTGGTTTTGAACACATTGCCATTATGGCGTGCGAAGGATGGATCAAACACGGCAGCCTTAAGATCCTTCATCTGCCTGAGCGTCCCTTCTTCATCATGCTCCATATGGTGTGCGAAACCTACCGCGTCCGCAACCAGGATCGCCATCAACCGTCTGACCATATCTGCCTCGCTTGCTCAGGAAGTACCGCCCGGTTCCGATCAATGGTACACGAAAATGACCATTAAGGCACTTGGTCATCCTGAATACCTGCTGCACGCAAAGAATTCAGGAAGACGACTGAAATTGGGTACACCACTGACAGGTCTGGCGCCTGGCATTCAGTAACTGCGCACTACCTTTAGGCGACTTCCGCCGTCTTTGCCCGTTCAACCCGCTTGCGCTCATGCGGATCAAGGATCGCCTTGCGTAGACGGATGTTTTCCGGCGTCACCTCAACCAACTCCTCGTCCTTGATGAAGGCCAGTGCCTTCTCCAGGGTCAGTGTGATCGGAGTTGTCAGCTGAACCGCATCGTCCTTGCCGGAGGCACGCATGTTTGTGAGCTGTTTGCCCTTGAGCACATTCACTTCGAGATCGTTGCCGCGGGTGTGCTCTCCGCAGATCATGCCGTGGTAGACCTTGGTGCCCGGGGAAATGAACATCGGCCCGCGATCTTCCAGGTTCCAAAGGGCAAACGCCACGGCGCTGCCTTCGCCGTTGGAGATCAACACGCCTGTGTGCCGCGATGCGATCGGACCCATATACGATTCATAGCCTTCGAACACTCTGTTCATGATGGCCGTCCCACGGGTATCGGTCATCAGCTCGCCTTGATAACCGATGAGGCCGCGGATTGGGGCACTGAACATCACCCTCTGGCGGCCAACACCGGAGGGCCGCATGTCGTTCAATTTCGCTTTTCGCTCGGACAGCTTCTGGATGACGGCGCCAGTGTATTCATCGTCCACGTCAATCGTGACTTCTTCCACTGGTTCAAGCCGCTGTCCATTGTCGCCTTCGCGCATCACAACGCGTGGGCGGCCAACGCAAAGTTCAAAGCCTTCCCGGCGCATGGTTTCGATCAGCACGGAAAGCTGCAGTTCGCCGCGGCTTGCCACCTCGTAAGCATCAGAATCTTGTGTGCTTGTAACCCGCAAGGCCACGTTGCTTTCCGCTTCACGCATCAGGCGGTCGCGGATCACGCGGATCTGAACCTTGGAGCCTTCCTGGCCGGCAAGCGGGCCGTCATTGATCCGGAAGGTCATGGTCAGTGTTGGCGGATCGACCGGGTCGGCCATCATCGGCTCGCTTACTGAGGGATCGCAAAGCGTGTCCGCAACCGTCGCCTTGCTAAGGCCTGCCAACGCAACAATGTCGCCAGCTTCGGCCTTGTCGACGGGTTGGCGTTCAAGTCCACGGAAGGCCAACACTTTGGAGACGAGCCCGGTTTCAATCACCTTGCCATCGCGGGATAGTGCCTTGATGGCCTGGTTGGGTAAAATGCTGCCTGATCTGATGCGGCCTATAAGAATGCGGCCAAGGAAGGGATCGGATTCAACTGTCGTTGCAAGCAGGCGGAAGGGGCCGGTTTCCGTTTCGGGTTCCGGCACATGCTTTTCGACCAGCTCGAACAGGGCCGTCATGTTTTCCTGCGGGCCATCCGGTTCGGTTGCGATCCAGCCGTTCTTGGCGGAGCCGTAGAGGATCGGGAAATCCAACTGTTCGTCGGTTGCATTCAGAGCGGCGAAGAGATCGAAGATCTCATTCACCACTTCCTCATGGCGCTCATCGGGCTTGTCGATCTTGTTGATCACAACGATTGGGCGGAAGCCAAGTTTGAGAGCTTTGGCGAGCACAAACTTGGTTTGCGGCATTGGCCCTTCAGAGGCATCTACCAGCAGCACTGCGCTGTCCACCATGTTCAGAATGCGCTCAACTTCGCCGCCAAAATCGGCGTGGCCGGGCGTGTCCACGATATTGATGCGGGTGTCCTGCCACTGGATGGAGGTCACCTTCGCCAGGATCGTAATGCCGCGTTCGCGCTCCAGGTCATTAGAGTCCATGGCGCGCTCGGCCATCTGCTGATTGGCGCGCACGGTTCCGCTCTCGGCCAGAAGCCGGTCGATAAGCGTTGTTTTCCCATGGTCCACATGGGCAATGATGGCAATATTTCTGAGAGACATGAGAATATCCATTGGCTGCGCCGGAACGCAGGCGGTCATGTTTGGAAGCCCATGTACTCTTCATTTTGCTGCAATGCAACAAAGATTGACGGGTTTGGTTGCTAGAATCGCACCGAACGGACAGTTTGTCTTAAACGCAGGAGCAGAACACATGGACTTTTCAAGACGTGACATTCTGAAGGTCGCCGCCGCAGGAGGAGCCGCAGCGGTTCCGAGCATACCCCTTTTGTCCCCTGAACCGGCTTTGGCCAGGGCACCTCTCAAGTTGCCAACCTGGAAATATGGTAAAGGCAGTTTCGCGGATGACACGGTGCTCATGTTCAGAGGCAACCCTGAACACACTTTCTACGGCACTGGTCCGGTGCCGGATAAACCCTGATTGCATTGATGCCTCCAGAATGGCTGCGTTAAAGTTAGCTTTGCGCGATATGCCGGTTACTTGGACTGGAACCGGGTGGACAATCTGGAAATTCAATACGGGCCGGGATCTAGATTCCAGCCCGTGCGTTGTTGACGGACGCTTCTATATTGCTGGTGAAAATGGCTATGCGCGCTATATCAACCCGCAAACCGGTAAGCAGATCTGGAAGACCTTCCTGGGCGGCATTGGCCCCGGCACCAAGGGTGGATCAAACGGTGCGGAGACGTCACCCGTCATCGCGGATGGTGACTACTATGCGGCCACGTACGATGGTGATCTGCTTTGTCTGGATAGTCAAGCGCGGCAAGGTAATATTAACGGGCCTCAGGTTTGGCCGTTTTGGGTCCACTCGCGAGATGCGCTTGATTTGATTGCCGTTGGTTCTTTCATGAGCCGGGTCCAGGCATCACATCCGGCGGCAATAAGGCCTGCCTGATTTTCAAGGAGGCGGTTGGAGAGCCCGTTCTCCCGAAGAGATTGCCAGACATTCTCGATCCGATTGAGCTCCGGTGATCTGGCGGGCAGGAAGATCAGGGTCAGGGTCTCCGGCCCCTTCACCTCGCCGGATGTGTGCCCCGGCGCGCGGGCCATCAGGACGGTGGCCTGAGCACCTTTTGCAACGGTCCGGCTGATCTCCTTGAGGGGCAGGTTCCTTGTTTCAATGTCCGCCCATAGCACTATGGCAGCATCAGAGCCGCGCCAGTCTCCCTGTCTGCGCAAACCGCGCCGAACAGGCAGGCCGGTTTGTAACGCTGATCGGCCGGCCATCGCGGTCTCGTCCTCTTGCGCGCCCGGATGCGGATGCGACCGGTCTTCTGGCCGAGGCGGGCCTCGTCCTGAACCCAGACCTCGATCGGCTTGTCTGCCGGACCGTGGTTCAAAGGGGAGGCAAGGCTTTGGGGGACGTTTTTTTTGAAAGCCTCCATGAGGCCCGGGTCTTGGCTTGGATCCTGGCCCGGGTGTTGCGGGCGCCCGGTGAGGCGGGAAAAGCCGGACGCTGCAAGCAGCCTGGAGAGGGTCCTCTCGTGAGAGACAACACCGAACCGGTCTTCGCTCCCCCGTTGAAGGTCAAGTCGTCTCCAGCGCCCCCCCCCCCCGTCATGCTCAAGCATCAGGCTCAAGGCAGGGGCCGGGTTCGATGATCTCAGCAAGTTCAGCCATCGGGGCCGCATCCGCATCTGGGGGCCGCGGGACCTCAGCGATCGAACAGCCCTTCGGGCCCGGCTTCGTTGAACCGGTGCCCCCGGTCCCTCAGGCTCTGCCGGGCCACCCCACCCCCCTTCGCCGCATCCGCCCGGCTCATCCCGTCATGAACACAAGCAAGCGAAAGCAAACGCCGGGCCTGACGGAGATCTTCGCTCGTCCTGACAAGGCCGCGAAGGGTCAAAGCATCATAGTCATCACGAACGCCAGCAACTGCAGACATCGGAAATCCTGCTTTGTCTGCATGGATCCAGAGAGCCGCCGGGTTGAAAAGGCCTGAGAGACAATCAAGCACGCCATTGGTATAAAATGGAAAGCCAAGATCTATGATGACAAGGACGCTTCATCTGTCGTGTCAGGCAATTTTGTCTATACAGCCGCAGAAGACAAGGCTTCTCATCTCTACTGTTTTGAGCGCGAGAAGGGCAAAGAGATCTGGTGCTATTCCGAAAACAAGCGTGGCTATTGGTCGACACCCGCAATAGCTGACGGGCGCATATATGTGGGCAGTGATGACAATGCCCTTCATTGCGTGGATGAAAAGATCGGCAAAGGCATCTGGAAATACAAGACGCGCGGTGCGGTCTGGAATTCACCTGCAGTAGTTGACGGCAAGGTCATTTTCGGTTCGCGCGATGCCCATCTCTATATGGTGGACGCGGTGAGTGGAAAGCTGATCTGGAAGCATAGAGTTGATGGCCGGATCATCTCCAGCCCCTGTGTCGTTGATAACTGTATCTGGGTCGGGACCGCAACAGGCGTATTCTACTGCTTTGGATCTTGAGGCTCGCTATGCCTGACTGCTGAATTGGGACTGCCAGCGCAGCAGGTAAGCCTGCACGCGCCGGATCAGCAAGGCAAGTGCCACGCCCACAATCATGAGCACAAACAGGGCAACCATCATGTCGGCGGTCTCAAGAGTTGCCTCGGCTTCAATGATGATCTTGCCGAGGCCAACCTGTGCCCCGATGAATTCACCGATGATTACACCGATCAGGGAGAAGGACAGGGCAGGGGTGAGCACTGCGAAGACCCAGGCCATGGCAGATGGAATCACGACAGTCCAGGTCACCTGCCAATCGCTCGCGCCCATCAGGCGGGCCACATTGATGTGATCGCGATCCACTGCGCGGGCGCCTTCGAACGTACTGAAGAAAACGATGAAGAAGACGATGACCCAGGCGGTCATGATCTTGGAAGCGTCTCCCAACCCGAACATCAGAACGATGAGAGGGACGAGCGCGATCCGTGGCAATGAATTGAACGCCACAATGAAGGGTTCAAAGACCTTGGCGAGAAAATCGGAACGCCCGAGAATCAATCCAACAATCACGCCGCTGCCGACCCCTACGAGAAATCCCCAGAAGGTATTTCTCAGCGTAGCGAGTGTTGCGTACCAAAGATTGTTGGAGTTGCTTTCAACACAAACCGAAAAACCTTTCTGCTGACCAACAATCCAGTTGCCGCTTGCGTCGGTGAAGCAACCGAGTTCAAGGAAGCGGGCCCAGATCAGATTCGGTTTCGAGATGAAAAACGGCTCGAGGATCTGGATTGTCAGCGCCTTGCGCCAGCTTTTTTCAAGATCCGAAACCAGCCAAGTGTTGAACTCAGATCCCCATTGCCAGACCACGAGGATCAGGATCAGGAGGAACAGGCGCCAGAAGTTCACCCAAAAGTTTGACGTCTCCATCCCCATCACCCCTCTGCGCTCGTGCGGCGGAATTCTTCGCCGAGGGAATGCCAGATTTCAGAAAAGAGTTTGCTGAACTCGGGGGTTTCGCGCAAGGAAACCGCGTCACGTGGGCGTTCAAAAGGAACGTCGAAAATTTCCTTCAACCGACCGGGGCGGGCGGAGAGGACAATGATCTTGTCTGAGAGGGTCAGTGCTTCGCCCAGATCATGGGTTACGAAAACAACGGTCTGCTTGTCTCTGTTCCAGATTTCCAGAAGCAGTTTGTGCATTTCCAGTTTGGTGTGCGTGTCCAGTGCGCCGAATGGCTCATCCATCAACAGAATATCTGGCCGCATGATCAGGGTGCGCATTAACGAGACCCGCTGGCGCATGCCGCCGGACAGAGTGATCGGAAATGCATCTTCAAAGCCGTCCAGACCAGCGCGTTGAACAAACTCGGCAACCTGCTCTTCCCGTTCTGACTTGGGCACGCCATTGAGTTCCAGACCTAGACCAATGTTTCGGCGGACCGTCCGCCAGGGATAAACCGTATCGCGCTGAAAGACGTAGCCGACCTTGGGTGTTGGCGTTCCTGTCACCACCGGCTGTTCGTCAATGAGGATCTCACCGCCGGAAATCGGAATAAGGCCTGCCATCATGTTGAGAATTGTGCTTTTGCCGCACCCGGATGGGCCTATGAGTGCGACGAACTCACCCTCACGGACATCAAAGCTTACCGCGTCGACGGCAGGGACATTCTGTCCGCTGCCGCTGGCGCCATAGACCTTCGTTAAGTCCTTGAGAACGATCCGCGCGTGCGTATCGTCTCCGTTTGCTTGCATCAGGCTTTCTGGGCCTTCTCCAGGAAGCTCATGTCAGCAACATCTTCATACTTCAAGGGTTTGATTTTGGTTTTCGGGCGGAACCAGACCTTTGCACCGTTGCTGAAATCTTCCTTAGGGAAACTGGCGTCATACTGCCAGATCTTCTTGTAGTAGGTGATTTCGCGCTTCACGAGTTCTTCGCCGAAGCGTGGCATCAGCGGGCCAACCACTTTGTAGATCTCATCACCAGAGCTGTTTCCGAGCCATTGCATGGCCTTGTACATCGCGTTTACATATTTCTGGGCCAGTTCCGGGTTATCTTTGATGGTCTCCTCCAGAACGTAAACAACAGATGCCGGAATCTTGCCGCCGAAGACCTTGTCCCAGTTTTCCTTGTTTGAGATGTCATACAGAGGTGCTCCGTAGCCATCATCAACAGCGCGGAATTGCCAGGCTGGTACTGCCATGATGGCATCGAATTTTTCCGCCTTCAGGCCACCGAGGATGGTTTTGGACCCACCGCCGGCCACCCAGTTGAACTTGTCGTTCACGCCAAAGGATTCCAGGACATAGGTGCCGTAGACCCATGTCCCCGATCCAATTCCGGTCGCAGCAATTACCGGCTTGCTTCCATCGCCACGTTTGTATTCGGCAAGTTTCTCAACGGTGTTGATGCCCTTATCAGCCAGATCTTTGCGCACAACGATGTTGGCGTAGGAACAGCGATTGTCTGATGCGAGGAGAATTTTCGCCGGCTTGCCGCGATTGGTCAGTTGGAGCGGATGGCTGGAGTCACCAAGCGCATAGCCAACCTGCTCGGCCGCGATCAGTTTACGGACTTTTGAGCCGCCCAGTGCTTCGGTCAGCTGGAGGTCAAGACCTTCCTCAGCTGCAAAACCCTTGGCCTTGGCCACCATATGCGGGGCATAAATGGTTGTGTTGACGGAGTGGGATGCTTTCAGTTCTGCGCCATCTGCCAGTGCGGTAACTGACCAGGTCATCGTCGACCCGGCCAAGGCCGCGGAACCTGCAAGAAACTGTCGCTTGTCGATGTTCATGTGTTTTCTCCCGTAGGTTGCTTGAAATCTTATCGTCGTGCTTCTCTTAAAACCTTGGTTCTCACCTTAACAAATCCGCAGGAGGCTGCAACGGTACCAATTTACGAGAGGGAACTTGGCCAGGTGTCACTTTCGCAAGCTGCCAAGGACCGCCTCTGTGTCTTCTCCAGCTTCCTGTAATCGGTTCTCCATTTTCACAGGCGCGCCGTCCACCTCGAAGGGTAGCCCTGGCGCGCGGTAGGTGTTGCCGTCTGCCCGGTACGTGGTGACCAGACCTCCTGGGCGATTTACGTGGCGATCATCATACATTTCAACCGGGCGCATGATCGGCGAAAACGGGATGTCCTTCGACGTGAACGCCGCGGCGAGGTCAGCGGCGTTTCTCTTTGCGATCGCTGCAGCGAAAACCGGCAAGGTGCGTGTCCGGGCATTTATCTTGTCCATCGCGCTCGTTAAGGCCGGATCATCCCGTATTTCAGGTAAGTCGAGGATGTTGCAGAGCGACATCCAGTGGCCTGATGAAATTGCGCCGATAAACAACTGTCGGCCATCAGCGGTATCGAAGATGTCATACACCGGCCAGGAAAAAGAACGTTCCGGCATTGGCGGTGATTCCGTTCCCTCGATTTCATATTGGACCATGTGCTGTCCCACCAGCAGAAGACAGTTCTCAAACAAGCCAACCCGAATTTTCCGGGCCTTTGCTTCTGGGTTTTGTTGACGCTCAAGCAATGCGCCGACGACCGCCAAGGCGCCGAACAATCCGGCCATGATATCATTTGCAGAAGAACCAATGCGCAAGGGCTGTCCAGTGGGGCCAGTCATGTACGCAAGTCCTGTCATCATCTGCACCACCTCGTCCATCGCAGTGCGATTCTCGTAGGGCCCCCGGAGAAAACCCTTGTTCGAAGTGATAATCAGATCCGGGTAGCGTTTGCGCAAGCTTTCAGGATCCAGCTCCATTTGGGCCAGGGACGAGTCCTTGAAATTCTCTACGAACACATCTGCGTCCGCGAGCAATTTGTCCAGCTCTGACCTGCCTTCTGGAGTTTTCAGGTCGAGGCACACCGAACGCTTGCCTCGGTTGAACATTGGAAAGAACCCTGAACCCATACCAGTGAGCTGACGGGTTTTGTCTCCTCCCGGTGGTTCAACCTTGATGACTTCGGCTCCAAGGAACGCCAGGAACATGCCGCAAGAGGGCCCCATTACCATGTGGCTGAGCTCAATAACCCGAATGCCATTGAGAGGTTGGTAGGGCTCGCTCATATTTACCGCGCCTCTTTCAATTGATGTGGCGAAAAGTGTGGCCGTCAGTCCACAGTCCCGAACTTTCCCCGCGCAGGGCAGATAATTCGCTTTACCGGTTATCTGCTAACTTCTACCATTTGTTCAATGCCAACGCATAGCGGCGTGGCCGGACTTTTTAACCGGGTTTAGAGGTCAATAAGATGCAATCAAGCTATTTGCACGTCTGTGGGCGGTCGCTTTCTCTAGTTGCCGCCTTTGTTATCGCATTCTGTTCAGCTGAACGGGCACAAGCCAACGTCTCCGTCAAAGTCTTCAAAGATATTGTGGTAATTGGCGATTCTCTGGCAGACGGTTTGCATAGCGGTCTCTACTGCTTGTTAAAAGAAGGGAAAACCGAGCGCAAACTGTCCAAAAAGACTGGGATCGGCAGTGGTCTGGAAGCCCTTTGGTGTATGAGAAATTCATTCGCGGGCGAGCTCCTTATGCGAAGTTTTCAAGGCAAATCATGGTCGGGCTCGTGCTGAATTTGAGGAAGCATTGGCGTCCAATTCGACGTTTACGCCGGCAACGGTGATGTCAGGTTATACGTTGACCGATCAAGCCAGATTTGGCTGGATTTCAGATCGAAATGAAGATTTTGAGGCTGCGTTGGCACTTGCAGATCAAGCCGTGGAGATCAATCCGGGATATGGTGAAATTCACAACATTATTAGTTACGCATGCATGACCGAGCCACTGAAGCTGCTGAGAGCAGCTGTCAGGTTAAACCCCAATAAAGCAAATGCATTTCACATGTCTGCAATGACTCACATTTTTGCAGGTAATATCCAACCGGGGAAAGACTGCGAACTGGAATACAGCCGTTTAAGCCCTATTGACCTGAATGCTTCGATCATCGGGCTGGCCCGAGCCCATTTTCATTTGGCTGAATATGATCAAGCGTGCCAGGTGTCTGAACTTGTGCTGGGCGAATTTCCCAAGTGGTTATCAGCACAGACCATACTGGCCGCATCTCTTTCCCGTCAAAATCATGAGCCAGAAGCCAAGGCAATTTGTGCAGCCATTTTAGGACAAAACCCTTAATTTTCAGTTCAAAGATGATCGAAGGCATTTCCATACCGCAACACCAATGATCTTGCGGCAATAATGGATCCACTTTTGGAACAGGGCCTGCCTGCTTGAGGGATAGCTTCTAGCTAAACAACGCCTTTTGCCGAGCATGTGCAGGCCCAATCGGGCTGCACGACGTCAAAATCATCGCCAAATACCTTCCACCGAAGCTAGAAGGAGTCAGATGTTATCCCCGAGTTACTTTAGCTGCGATCCCGCATAGCCAGCGTTCGCAGGCGCAGGGCGTTCAAACGGATGAAGCCTTTGGCATCCCGCTGATCATAGGCGCCTTCGTCATCTTCGAAGGTTACGAGCGCGTCATCGTAGAGGGATTTTTCGCTCTCGCGGCCGACCACGATTACGTTGCCCTTGTAAAGCTTGAGACGGACTGTGCCTTCCACGTGCTCTTGCGACTTGTCGATTGCTGCCTGCAGCATTTCGCGTTCCGGTGAGAACCAGAAGCCGTTATAGATCAGCTCGGCATAACGCGGCATGAGTTCATCCTTCAGATGACCCGCACCCCGGTCAAGGGTGATGGATTCCATAGCCCGGTGTGCAGCCAGAAGAATCGTCCCGCCCGGCGTTTCATAGATTCCACGCGATTTCATGCCCACAAACCGGTTTTCCACCAAGTCAATCCGGCCAATGCCATTGTCATGGCCGAGCACATTCAGAGCAGTGAGGAGTTCGGCAGGTGAGTGTGGTTTTCCATCAATGGAAACCGCATCACCTTGTTTAAAGCCGACCGTAATGTAGGTCGGTGTGTCCGGTGCGTCCTCAGGATCAATCGTCCGCTGAAAGACATAAGGCTCAGCTTCAAGAGCCGGATCTTCGAGCACCTTACCCTCAGATGAGGAGTGGAGCATGTTGGCGTCCACGGAGAAGGGGGCTTCGCCACGCTTGTCCTTGGGTACGGGAATCTGGTGTTTCTCGGCAAACTCGATGAGTTCGGTTCGACTTTTCAGGTCCCATTCCCGCCAAGGTGCAATCACCTTGATATTCGGCTCCAGCGCATAGGCCGCCAGTTCAAAGCGAACCTGATCGTTGCCCTTGCCGGTGGCGCCGTGCGAGATGGTGTCGGCACCGGTCTCCCGGGCAATCTCAACCAGGCGCTTGGAAATGAGCGGCCGGGCGATGGAGGTACCTAGCAGGTATACCCCTTCATAAAGGGCATTGGTCCGGAACATGGGAAAGACAAAATCCCGGCAGAACTCTTCACGAAGATCTTCAATGTAGATCTCCTTGATGCCAAGCATTTCGGCCTTCTTGCGCGCTGGTTCAAGCTCCTCGCCCTGCCCGAGATCGGCCGTAAAGGTGACGACCTCGCAGTTGTAGGTTTCTTTCAACCATTTGAGAATTATGGAAGTATCCAAGCCTCCAGAATAGGCAAGGACGACTTTTTTGATTTCAGAATCAGACATTTATGACCTCCGATGTGTGGGGTGATTACCGTGGTTCAAGCCGGATCGCACCGTCGAGGCGGATGATTGAGCCGTTGAGCATTTCGTTTTCGACGATGTGTTGCACCGTGGCCGCATATTCAGCCGGGTCGCCCAATCTTGAGGGGAACGGCACGGATGCCGCCAGCGCGTCCCGGGCTTCGGGGGGCAGAGTGTCGAACATGGGCGTGTGGAACAGGCCTGGCATGATGGCCATGCAGCGGATGCCGTCGCGCGACAGATCACGCGCCACCGGCAGGGTCATTCCGGCAACACCTCCCTTTGAGGCGGAATAGGCGACCTGGCCAATCTGACCTTCGTGGCCGGCGATAGAAGATGTGTTGACGATCACGCCGCGCCCGCCATCATCGGTCACCGGATCAGCCGTCAGCATGCCAGCTGCGCATTTGGCGGTCATGTGGAAGGTGCCAATGAGATTGATCTGGATGACTTTGGTAAAGGCAGCCAGATCATGTGGTCTGATCTCGCCTGATTTCCGGTCACGGGAAGCTGTCTTCTGCCCAATTGCAATCCCTGCGCAATTCACAAGGATGCGCTCTTGGCCATGGGCCGCGCGGGCCTTTTCCAGGCTTGCATCGACGCTTGCCTCATCCGTTACATCCACAGCGCAAAAAGTCCCGCCAATTTCATCGGCAACCTTCTCGCCGCGCTCGGCGTTCATGTCAAAAATAGTAACTTTTGCGCCCAGTTCCGCCAAGTGCCGCGCTGTTGCTTCGCCAAGACCCGAAGCACTACCGGTCACAATCGCACTGATTGACCCATCAATTTTCATTTAACCCTCATGATCGGAAAAACCGCGCAAAACGATGGTAAACTTGCAGTGGGGGTCCGAAGACCCCATGTATTGAACAACTATGTAGATCACGGCACTCCATCTAAGCAAGTACAGGATGAACGCAGGGGAACGGAAGGATATGGCAGCAGAAAAGGAACCAGCGTACGCGCCTAAGGACGATGAGTCGGTTAAACCACTGACGATTGCGCAAAACCAGAAGACAGTGGACGAAAAATTCTGGAAGAAGCTCTCCCGGATGGCCACCCACATTCCGTTCGCGGAAGACGCTGTTGCCAGTTACCTCTGCGTCCGCGACCCCAACACGCCCATGCATGTGAAGGGTATCCTGCTGGCAGCGCTCGCCTATTTCATATTGCCGTTTGACGGTATTCCGGATCTGCTTCCTTTTCTCGGATTTACAGATGATGCAGCCGTCATCGCAATCGCCCTGGGCAAGATCCAGATGCATCTGAAGCCCGAACACCGCGAGCAGGCACGGGAGAAGCTGAACCAATTGCAGCCCGACGGCACGGAAGAAGCCAAGGCTTGACCAGCTTGGCTGTGGCGGTTAGCCCGTTCTCTCAATCGAAGGCAGCGAGGCTAATCCAATGAAAGCCATCATGATTTCTGAGTATGGCGGCCCAGACCGGATGATCTTGGCTGATGTTCCGGAGCCTCAGGCGGGACCCGCTGAAGTGCTCGTGCGACTGGAATATGCCGGCGTCAATTTCATCGATGTTTATATGCGGAACGGGCTCTACAAGCGTTCGGACACCTATGTTCAAAGCCTGCCGCTTGGTCATGACCTCAGGCCATCCAATTTACACCACATTGACGGACGTGACCCGTCTGATATTCATCCGAACGTTCATGCTGTCTCCTGATGTAGGGCATTTCATTCATCAGGATTGACGACTTCACTCATAGAATGGCAACCGATCTTCACACCATGCCATGACAAACACGATTTAGGTTTAACAAACCCCCAGAAATAATACTGGGGAATTCCCACTATTTCTCTTCGTCAAGAAATTCCCGTTTTCTTTTTTCGATTTCTGCCTGTCTCCGCGCCTCTTACTCAATGGATTTCTTTCTATTTCTAAATAGGTAGACAAGAATTGCACCCCCAATGATCATTACTACGCCTTCAAGGATAAATGAACTCTTCACAATCATAGGCAGAGGAACGAAAAACCATTCAACGAGGATAACGAAACCTAGTAAGGTAACTATCCAACCGACAAGGCGTCCCAAAAGCATATCTCTCTCCGTTAGATCACTGGTTTCAGAAACGATACTGTATAACACAGCAGCGTCAAAACAACGCCGTAGAGTCCTTTGGCGTGGTCTTTTTGGCGGCAGATTCTCTTGATCTGGCGGAAGCCGGTTCGCTCTTTTTCACTCGGCCTCACCTTGCAGACTACATTGCCACGGCGGAAGATCGCCATTGGCAAACATCAGATTTTTTTGAATTATATCAATAGGATAAGTTGACGGTAAATATCGGAGAGGTGCTCCCACTCGCCGAGGCGGCTCAAGCCCATACCAAACTTGAGAGCCGACAATCATCAGGCAGACTTCTGCTGAAAGTCTCAGAGTTCTGATTTGCAACTGGTTGAGTGAATTCAGCCGGTTGTGGTTCTGTTCGCTTGTGAAACTGAATGGAGATCACGATGGCCTGGACCGACCTCACTCGCCGCCAACATGCCCGAACGGGCGGCAGGTATGCAAGCGACCTGCCCGCCGCGGAAGGGGCGATCAGTGAACCTTTGATGCTGTCGCACACGTCCACCGGCCGGCCGCGCAAGACCGACCTTGCGCCCTGTGTTCGATGCGCTCCTTTACATTGCGACAACCGGTTGCCAGTGGCGGCTGTTGCCGAACGCCTTTCCACCGGTTTCGACGGTGCGGGGGTATTTTCAGGGCTGGCGCACTGACGGACGACTGGACGAGATGACCCGCGCGCTTGTCGGGATGGCGCGTCTGGCCGAGGGTCGCAAGGCCCGCCCGCCCGCCGGTATCCTCGACAGCCAGAGCGTGAAAGCCAGGGAAAGGGGCGGGGTTACCGGCTATGACGTGGGCAAGCGGATCAAGGGTCGCAAGCGCCCTGTCGTCACCGACACGCTTGGCTTGCTGGTCGGATGGGTGGGGCACAGTGCCGGGATCCGGGACCGGGACGGTGCGCCGGATGTGCTGAAAGCCGTGGCCGTGCGGTTTGCCATGTTGCGCCCTATTTTTGCCGATGGCGGCCAGGCCGGGCCAAAGCTGCGCGACGCCTTGAAAGCCGTCGGGCGCTGGACCGTTGAGATCGTCAAACGCTCCCACATCGCCGGGGGCTTCAAGGGTCTCCCCTGCCGTTGGGTCGTCGAACGCACCCTTGCCTGGCTCGGACGATGCCGCCGTCTGTCAAAAGACCGGGAAAAATCCATCGCAAGCGCGGCGGCCCGGATCACCATCGCACACATCCGACGCATCACCAGACATCTCGCAAGGGCAGGAAAACCCTGAAATAATTTTGAACCAGACTCTGAGACTTGAAGCCCTGAATTCGCCACGCTAAAATCGCTGCTGGTAGAATTCAGCAAGGATTGCAAATCCATGGGCATGGCAGCACTTGATCTCAGCCGGGAAGCCACGACCTACACCGGACAACTGATCGGTGAAGGCAAAGCCTGGCTTGCCGCCGATATCTCAGAAGATGACTGGCTGGTTAAGCTCGAAGCACCTGCTCTGAGAGAAATTCAGGCCATGGCGGCCCGAATTGAAGAACAGCCCTTGCCAACGGTCCTGCGCTCTCTTGACGAGTTCGAAATTCCTCACCTGCTTGAGGCACTCGATAAGGCCCGGACCATCATGGACAGTGGTTGCGGCTTCACGGTGATTGACCGCCTGCCGATGGATAGCTTCCCCATCGACACGATGCTGACCTGCTTCTGGGTGCTGGGCCAGCGGCTCGGCCGTGAAGTTGCCCAGAAGTGGGATGGCACCATGCTTTATGATGTCACCGACACGGGCAAGAAGTGGGGCTATGGGGTGCGCGGCTCTGCAACCAATGTGGAGCTGGTGTTCCATGTGGACAACGCCTTCGGCTCTGTGCTGCCGGATTATGTAGGCCTGCTTTGCAAATATCCGGCTCTGGAAGGTGGATTAAGCCGATTTTGCAGCCTCTACACGCTGCACAACAGGCTGTTGGACGCCCACCCTGAGCTCCTGAAGCGGCTTTATGAGCCCATGTTCTATGACCGTCAGGCCGAGCATTTGCCGGATGCGCCGAAAACCAGCTGGGCGCCCTTTTTCGCCTGGAATGGCAAGGAAATCCGGTCCCGCGCCAATGTGCAGCTCGTGCGCAAGGGCTACGAAGTGGCCGGGCGGGAGATGGAGCCAATCCTTGCAGAGGCGCTGCAGGCCGTTGAAACCACATCCCGTTCAGAAGACCTGTGGTACGGCGCGCCAATCGAGCGGGGTCAGATGCAGTATCTCAACAACCAAACGCTTGGGCACTACCGTTCGGAATTTCAGGACAATCCTGACCCGGCCCTCAAGCGTCACCTCTTCCGCACTTGGCATAGAGCCCATGGCGCACGGACATACGAAGGAACCTAGCGTTCCAGAATCTCCGGATTGAACAGCCGCTCAGCGGTCAGCTTTCCATCGAATGCATCCAGAATGTTTTGTACAGCCATCATGCGCATGGCACCATGTGAGGCGGCTCCTGTGTGCGGGGCAGCAAGGACGTCCTGCCGGGCCAGAAGTTTTGCGAGTACGTTGTCATCAAGGGGCGGTGGTTCAACGGAGAATACATCCAGCCCGGCCCCGGCAAAATGCCCCGCCTCCAGTGCATCCAGCAATGCTGCTTCGTCCACGACACTGCCGCGCGCGCAGTTGATCAGGATCGCCCCCGGTTTCATGGCTGCAAACTCCCGCGCTCCAAGCAAGTGATGCGTGCTTTCATCCAGCGGCACATGGACAGTGACCATATCCACCTCCGCTAATTCCGGGCGGAAATCCGCGACAGCCTTGCAGCCCAGATCGGTGGCAAGTGACCGGTCAAGAGCGATGTCGGCGACGGTTACTTCCGTCCCGAAGGCTCTCGCAACTCTTGCGACCTTGCGCCCGACGCGGCCAAAGCCGATGACGAGCAAACGCGCACCTTCCAGATCTGTGGCGATGAGCTTGTTGCGATCTCCAAAACGGCCATCGCGCACGGCTGCGTCCTGCTCCCGTTGCCGACGGGCCAGACTGAGCAAGAGACCGAATGTATGCTCGGTGACAGACGTGCTGTTGGCTCCAGCGGCGATCGCCATGGGAATACCCCGGTTTGTGAGATGCGCCACATCGATGGCGTTGCAGCCGACGCCGTGGCGTGAAACCACTTCAAGATCGTTGGAAAGCTCTAGCAACTCTGATGGAAATTGCGCTAGCCGCACCAGCACGGCATGTGTTCCGGGCATCAATTGAGCCAAAGTCTCTGGCTGGATATCAGGTGCCTTGACCAGGTTCACGTCAGCCCGGGTTTCAAGCAGGGCGACGCCGTTGTTATGGATCGGTTCAGTGAGGAGAACTGTTTTCATATGCTGAGGCACCCGTTGGCAAAGGACGCTCAACATAAACCCAAAAGGTGTTGGCGAAACCAGCGTTTGCCGAATTCCGGGATGTGGAGATTATACCGCGAGGGAATATCTGGTTTTCGTTTCCTGCAGCCGGGCATCAAACCATGACGCGATAACTCGGGTGTAAATGCGGGCCTCAGGATTGATTCTGAAATTGTCACCGTCAAACGAGGTCAGGTACGTCTCGTCCGCCTTCAGCAGATTTGTGATGCGCCGCGCAACGGAACTCACCTTTTGGCCATGGTTGTTTTCAAGGGCCTTGAGGCTGAAGCCGAAGCGGCACATCAGCTGTTCGATGACATCAGCGTACATGCTCATCGGCTGTCAGCGCAAAACCAAGGGCAACGGGAAGCGATCCGGATGAGATCTTGCGAAGATACCCGCCGGTCGATGTTTCGTTCTGAACGTAGCCCTGTTGCAGTTTGCCTATTGATGATGTGCCAAGCCCAGTGAGGGTTTGGTAATCGTCCGTTGTATAGCCCTGAAAATTCCGACGCAGCGTTCCTCTTGCCAGGGCCAGAGCCAGGCTGTCGTCTGGCAGCGCAAAGTGATCAATGCCGATTTTGACATGCCCTATGTCCAGGAGAACGGTCTCTGCGGCTTCTGCCTGCCGCATCCGCGCTTCCCGGGCAGGTAACGTGTCGTCCCGGATCATTTTCTGATGCTTCTTTATCCAGGGCACGTGTGCGTAACCGAACAGGGCAATCCGGTCCAGGGCCAGAGAGGCCACTTGCTTGATGCTGCTGACAACCGAATCCACGGTTTGAAAGGGCAAGCCATAAAGTAAGTCAATGTTCAGGGAAGGCATTCCTTCGTGCCGCAAGGCGCCCACCGCCGAGGCGGTCTGCTCAAAGGACTGTGGCCGGTTGATTGCGCGTTGGACTTGTGCGTTGAAGTCCTGAACACCAATGCAGGCGCGCGTCATGCCGAATTCCCGGAACGCGGCGAAACCGTCAGACCGCATGTTGGATGGATCGATTTCCAGGCTGATCTCTGTCTCGGCGGTTATTTAAAAATGCCGGTCCAGCACCTCGCGCAACCGGAACAGATCATCGGCGCGAAGGAGGCTGGGGAACCCTCCACCCAGATGTAGGCGGCCGATTCTGGGCGTTGTGCCGATTGCGTCCCACACAAGAGCGATCTCTTTGTGCAAGCCTTTCAAGTAGACCCGGAATGGGGTCGTAGCGATTGATCTGCTTGGTGGTACAGCCGCAGAATCAGCACAATCGGTAACAAAACGGGATGTGAGCATATACGGAGAGTGGTTCCGTTCCGGATATCTGTTCAAGCCAGCTTCTATACGCGGTCTCGCCTACACCGTCATGGAAATGGGGCGCCGTCGGATAGCTCGTATACCGCGGCACAGAAGCAGCTAAATGCCCGGTCAACGGAAGCTTTGGCACAGCGGGTGCCTCTCCATACAGAGTTTGTGTCACGGGCGGTTGCTCAGGCCGACTTCACAGCGACGAGATAGTCAAGTTGATCGGGACCGAATTCCGATTTCAACGGGCAGAGTGCATTTTCGCACCCGTGTAATGCACGGCATTGCTCCTCGCTCAAGTCGGCTTGGATCTTCTGGCCAATTTGCGTGCAGGTCCGGCAATTGGGAAGAAGCTTTTCGAACATGACAGATACCTCCGTTTCCACAGCAACAGTATCTGCCGGGGTGGCGAAAATGTTTGATCTGCATCAAAACTAGGCACCTGGACAAATATTGACGGTTCTGGATTTGTTTTAATCGCGATTGATAGGACCCTGGTCTCTTCAGCCTCAATCGCCAACCTTGTTGACTCATACCATCGCTCAATGCTCCCACCCGATGGTCCCCTTCGCGCCCTCCGATTGAGAGGACGCGCCCTGGTTGATGCATGAGGGTGTTCCAGGCTTGGCAGCAGTGATCTGCGATGTGGTCGCAGGTCTTGAAAACGAGGTTCGAAAGCCAGGTGTCCCCGATGAACGGCCAGACGTTCTCGACCGGGTTCACCTCTGGTGACCTTGGCGGCCGTGGGACGGGGGTGATGTTGTCGGGGACAGCCCATTTGGGTGAGCTCTGCCCTCCCGCCCGATCAAGGATCAGGAGGGCGTGTGCCCCGGCCTCGACCTGTTGACTGATGAGCTTGAGAGGCTCAGCCATGGGGTGAGTGTCGCACCAGGGCATGACCCGCCCGTCGCCCTTGGCAGGGCAGATGGCGCCGAAGAGATATGCCCATTCGGTCCGCTGATCGTGCGGCGCGCGGGGCCGCGTCCCCCGCCGCGCCCAGCGTCGCGTGCGTTTGTTCTTCTGACCCATCCGGGCGTCGTCCTGAACCCGGAGCTCTATCGGCTTGCCGCCACATTGGGTGCGGATGCGGTCGACGACGTCGCAGACGTTTTGTTGAACGCCTCGATGGCCTCGTCGTGCTGCGGGCGGGCGGCGCGCTTGGCGACCCCCATCGCGACCCCCAAGGCGCGAAGGTCCCGTCCCGGATCACCTGCAGGCCCCCGCCGCAACCGCCCAAAACCTCCGCAAATCAGCAAAGGGCTTTCCTGCACCGCAGCAAACGCAAAAAGCCTGATCAGAAAGGCGCTCGCGCACTCATTCCAAAACCACTTTCCGCACCCGCAACACTGTGTTCTTCCACAGAATCAGTTGACCAGCTGCTGCCATGGAAAACCTCCCTTGTTTTCCATGCTGAAGCATGCCGAACATCGATTGGGAACCCCCCTCGGAGAGTCCGAGTCAGTGAGCCGCAGTATTAGTGGGGCCTTGTCGACCAATAGGCGCGGCCTCCTGTTCTTCGCAGGTTGGGCTGATGCTTGATCCATGTCCATAACAATCTTCTTTGGCGGATGCCTGTCGTGAAGCCGATCAATAACGCCTCGAAACCGGTCTCAAACCGAGACTTCGGACTGGCCGACGCCGCTTGTCTGAACCCTAATTCAGGTTCGCCGGCTTCGGTCCGCCGGTTGCCCAGTCCAGTAGCTCGACCGTGTGAACAACGGGGATCCCCGTGCCCGACGCAATTTGCGTCATGCAGCCAATGTTGCCAGCGGCGATCACATCGGGTTTTGTATTCTCTATATTATGCACCTTGCGCGCCTTCAGGCGGCCGGCGATCTCAGGCTGAAGGATGTTGTAGGTGCCAGCCGATCCGCAACACAGGTGCCCTTCGGCAGGATCGGCAACTTCAAACCCTGCCGCTTGCAGCAGAGCCTTTGGTTCGCTCTTCACCTGCTGGCCATGCTGCAGGGAACAGGCGGAATGATAGGCGATCCGCAGTTGCTCAGGAACCTTTACGTCTCCCAATCCGTGTTCGGTCAAATATTCCGAGATATCTTTGGTAATCGCAGAAACACGTTTCGCCTTATCCGCATACTTGGGATCCTGGCTTAGCATGTGGCCATAGTCCTTCACCGTCGTGCCGCAGCCGGAGGTGTTGATGATGATGGCATCAAGGCCTACGCCATCCATCTCCGCAATCCAGGCATCCACGTTCGCTTTAGCCTTCTCGTGGCTATCGGCCACCTTGCCCATATGGTGTGTGAGTGCTCCGCAACAGCCCATGGCTGCCGGAACAACGACCTCGACCCCAAGCCGGTTGAGCAAGCGAACGGTTGCTTCATTGATTCCCGGGTTGAGCACGGGCTGCGCGCAACCTGTGAGCAGCGCAACACGGCCCGCCTTTTCCCCTTTCGGCGCAAACGCGCCAGGTGTGCATGTGGGGGTTGCGGCAGGTGTAGATTTGGGTGCGAGTTCAATCATCGCCCCCAACGGTTTGAGTGCAGAACTGCCTTTGAACAGCCCTGCGAGAGGGCGCGCCAGCCGCGCGAGACTGAGCGATGTGCGGAGGAGTTTCGGGTTTGGCAGAACGATCTGAAGAACCTTGCGGATCAGTTTGTCCAAAAGGGGCCGCTCATAATGCTTACCGATATAGGCTCGGCCGTGATCGGCCAGATGCATGTAATTTACACTGGCAGGACAGGTGGTCATACACGACAGGCATGAGAGGCAGCGGTCGATATGTTTGACCACGCCGGCGGTCGGAGCCTTGCCGCTCTCCAGCATTTCTTTCAGCAGGTAGATGCGGCCGCGGGGGCTGTCGAGTTCATCGCCCAGTTCCACATAAGTGGGGCAGGTGGCCGTGCAGAAGCCGCAATGCACGCAATTGCGCAGGATGGATTCTGAATAGGCAAAATCCGGATCGGCCAATTGCTTGATGGAAAAACTTGTCTGCATGGTGCGTCCGCTCAGGCTTCCGGATACATGCGGCCGGGGTTGAGAATGCGTTGCGGATCGAACGCCTCCTTCATCCGGGTTGAGAGAATTGCGAGGCCAGGCGAGGGACGCTGGAACACGTCAACAGCGGCCCGGGTCTGTTGGGGCGCACGGATCAGTGTAGCGTGACCTGTGGTGTCCACCAAGGCCCCGCGCATATAATGGACGCTGGCATTGTTGTCTTCGGGCACTTCGCACCAGATCAGTCCGCCACCCCAATCAAAATAGTATCGCGCCTCACAAACCGCACTGATGGATTTGATCACTTTGTGCCCGTCCATGGGCGGCACTGATATGCGCCAGACCGGGCGTTCTGACTTTCCAGCAAACGAGGCCACATCCCGCACCTCTGCCCAGAATTTCCGGGAAGTTTTTTCCTTGAGCAGGCCGGCCTTGCCGAACGGGGCCAGCAGTTCGGCCAATTTTCCAAACCGGTACTCAACGGAAGCATCAATGCCTTCCAGCCGCAAGGCCGTCGTGGCGGCCCCTTTGATGTCTTCCGGCAAATGGGCCGCGCTGGAGACTTCGCAGCTCGATTGCAGCGCGGCCGACATGGCCTTTGAGGCATTCTCGTCAGACAAGTCTTCGAGCGTAAATGTTGCTTCTGTTTCAGCTGCGGGGAGAACTTTCAAGGTCACGTCCGACATCACGGCGAGTGTGCCCCAGGAACCGGCCATCACTTTGGAGAGATCATAGCCGGTGACGTTTTTGACAACACGTCCGCCCGATTTGAAGATCTCGCCGCGCCCGGATACAGCCGTGAAACCGAGGAAGTGGTCGCGTACGGCTCCCGCCTTGATGCGCCGCGGTCCGGCAAAATTGGTCGCGATCATGCCGCCAAGCGTGCCGGAATTCTTCGCCCCCAGCAGCTTGGAAAGATCCGGCGGGTCGAAAGCAAATTCCTGACCCTTTGCCTTGAGCTTCTTTTCCACTGCAGCGCGCGGTGTAGCGACCCGCGCAGACAGAACAAGCTCTTCCGGTTCATACAGCGTCACGCCCTTGAAGGCAGACATATCGAGCGTCAGTTCCTGCTGGGCCGGTCTGCCAAGCGCCTGCTTGCTGCCAGTCCCCACAACTTCCAGCGGTTTTTCTTCCGAGACGGCCCACTGCACGGTCTCGCGCAGCTGTTCCTGCGTCTCTGGCCTCACTATTGATGACATGACGCCGGCTAAAACCTTGGGATGTCCGGGAAGGGCACCTTGCCCTTGCTGATGTGCATGCGGCCGAGTTCAGCGCAGCGATGCAGTTCCGGGAAGACTTTGCCCGGGTTCAGCAGGCCATCAGGATCGAACACGCATTTAACGCGTTGCTGATGGTTGAGATCTGTCTCGGTAAACATGGATGGCATCAGGTCCCGTTTTTCCACGCCAACGCCATGTTCCCCGGTGAGCACGCCGCCCACCTCGACACAGAGTGTTAGAATATCGCTGCCGAAATCTTCCACCTTTTCCAGTTCGCCTGGAACATTCGCATCGTAAAGAATGAGCGGATGCAAATTGCCGTCGCCCGCATGAAACACGTTCGCGACGCGCAAACCATACTGTTCGGAAAGCTCATTCATCCGGGACAGGACCTTAGGCAGTTGGTGCCGGGGAATGGTGCCGTCCATGCAGTAATAGTCAGGCGAAATGCGGCCAACCGCCGGAAACGCTGCCTTGCGCCCGGCCCAGAACGCGGCCCGTTCCTCTTCAGAGTTTGAGACCCGTATCGATACGGCTTTGTTCTTCTTGGCGATCTTCGAAACCCGCTCGATCAGCAGATCCACTTCTGCCCCAGGGCCATCGAGCTCAACGATCAAAAGAGCTTCCACGTCCAGGGGATAACCGGCTTGCACAAACTCTTCGGCCGCATGGATGGCAGGTTTGTCCATCATCTCCATGCCGCCAGCAATAATGCCGGTAGAGATAACGTCAGCAACACATTGCCCGGCATCTTCACTTGAGGGGAAGCCGACCAGAACGGCGCGGGCCGTCTCAGGAGATTTCAGGATGCGCACCGTCACTTCCGTGACCACGCCAAGCAGGCCCTCTGATCCCACCATCAGCCCGAGCAGGTCATATCCCCCGCTGTCCAGATGCTTGCCGCCGATCCGGACTACTTCACCTGTAATGAGCACAACTTCCAGACCAAGTAAGTTATTTGTAGTCAATCCATATTTCAGACAATGTACACCGCCGGAATTCTCCGCGATGTTGCCGCCAATCGTGCAGGCGATCTGAGAAGATGGGTCGGGTGCATAATAAAACCCTTCATGCTGCACGGCTTGTGTGATGGAGAGATTAGTCACACCCGGTTGCACCACTGCACAGCGGTTTTCGTAGTCAATCTCCAGAACCTTGTTGAACTTGCCGAGGCCCAGCAGAATGCCGTCGGCCAAAGGCAGTGCACCGCCCGACAAGGAGGTCCCGGCGCCGCGCGGCACCACCTTGATTTCCTTTTCTTGGGCGTATTTCAGAACCTGGGATACCTGGTCCACGGTCTCTGGCAGAACGACGAGCAGCGGGATCTGCTTGTAGGCAGTGAGGCCGTCGCTCTCATAGGCCCGCATCTCGTCAGCTTCGTCGATTACCCCCTCACCTGGAACGATGCGGCGCAGGTCGTCAGTGATCATTTTTCGCCTTGCAAGCGTCTCCTGATCAACGTCAGGCATTTTGAGGTTCGACATAAACTTCTCTCAGTCGATGTTAGATTTGGTTTGTTTTTTTTACCATTTGTGGTGCGCTGTCAATCCCCACACAGATGTGAACATTTGTCATGTTGTGAATGACCGCTGAAACGCGACAATCGCGCCGAACTTTTGTCCAAGGCTAAGGGAACGATCCAAATGAAAGCAAGACTTATTCTGGCAACGCTGGCTGCTGCCACCTTCTCGTTGGGCGCGCACGCGGAAGAACCGAATCTGAAAAAGGGTAAAAAGGTCTTCAACAAGTGCAAGGCCTGCCACACGGTTAAGAAAAAAAAGAAAAAGATTGGTCCGCACTTGGTGGGGATCATCGGTCGCCCGGCCGCGAGTATTGAAGGTTTCAAATACTCCAAGGCCATCAAGGACAAAGCTGCTGGAGATCCGCCGCTTGTCTGGACCGAGGAAAACCTGGATGCGTTCCTGAAGAAACCAAAGAAATTCCTCAAAGGCACCAAAATGGCGTTTGCCGGCCTCAGCAAGGAAAAGCAGCGCATTAATTTGATTGCTTACCTCAAGAGCGTTCCGGCTCCGTCGGAATAAGATTTTCCGCGACAAACCGATTTGGATCAAATTGGTCGTACAACTTGACCAATTTTTCTGATCGTCATATTACGCTGATCAAATGAGCCTCCGTAGGTGTGGGGGCTCATTCCGGTTAGGCGATGGCGGCGATGTTTCAGCGCATAGAACAGGTCAAGGTTTCCGATGCCGTTGCACGGCAGATCGAAGCATTGATCCTGGAAGGCGTGCTGAGGTCAGGCGATCAGCTGCCACCCGAACGCGAACTTGCCAAAACACTTGAAGTCTCCCGGCCCAGCCTGCGCGACGCGTTGCTGGAGCTGGAAAGCCGTAGCTTGCTCGTAGCACGCCAGGGTGGCGGTACCTTCGTTGCCGATGTGATGGGATCTGTTTTCGCTGAGCCAATCATCCCGCTGTTTGGCAAGCATGAAAAAGCCACGACAGATTATCTGGAGTTCCGCCAGGAAGTGGAAGGCATAGCGGCAAGCTTTGCGGCTCAACGGGCAACTGCGGCTGACCGGGAAATTCTGGGGAAAATTTTTATCCAGATGGAAGATGCGCACCGGGCGAAGGATGCGGAAAAGGAATCTCAGCTGGATGTGGAGTTTCACAGCGCGATTGTGGACGCCAGTCACAACATCGTCCTCATCCAGACACTTCGTAGTATCTATGCCCTGCTGAAAGCTGGAGTCTTTCACAATCGGCAGATTCTGTATGAGAGCCCGGGCGCGCGGGACCGTCTGCTCGATCAGCACCGAGCGATTTTTGCAAGCGTTGTCGAAGGCAACCCGGATGCCGCCCGGACAGCTGCCGAGTTTCATATTTCTTATATGACCGTTGCGCGAGAGAAAGCGGAGACAGCACAGTCCCGTCAGGAAACCTCGGCGCGGCGTCTTGAACAAATGCAGCGTAGTCGCGGGCCCCGAACGAAGGCACGGCTGCCAGACCAGGAGACAATATGAGCGAGAATAAAACAAAGGTCGGTCTGTTTGTGACCTGCCTGGTGGACATCTTTCGCCCCTCAGTGGGCTTTTCAACGGTCAAATTGCTGGAAGATGCCGGCTGCACCGTGGAAGTGCCCGAAGTTCAAACATGTTGCGGCCAACCCGCCTTCAATTCCGGTGATCGCAAGACCACGAAGGCCATCGCGGAAAAACTGATCCGGGCGTTCGAGCCGTATGAATATGTGGTGGTGCCGTCAGGCAGTTGTGCAGGCATGCTGAAAAAGCACTTTCCCGAATTGTTCGGCCAAGGCACAGGCGTACGTTCCAGGGCGCAGGCGCTCTCGGACAAAACCTACGAGCTCGTCTCGTTCCTGACCGACGTCAAAGGCGTGAAACATGTAAGCGCCGAATTTGGCCGCAGTGTAACTTATCATGACTCCTGCTCGGGGCTTCGCGAGCTCGGCATCAAGGGGCAACCCAGAGCCTTGTTGAATAGCGTGGATGGTCTGGAACTTCGCGAGATGTCGGACTCAAATGTGTGCTGCGGTTTCGGCGGCACATTTTGTGTGAAGTATCCGGATATCTCCAACGACATGCTCAAAAAGAAACTGTCCAACATAGAGGCCAGCGGAGCAGATGTCCTGCTGGCTGGTGATTTGGGCTGCCTAATGAACATGGCCGGCAAGCTCAAGCGCGGCGGATCGAATATTGAAGTGCGCCATGTGGCCGAGGTTCTTGCTGGTGAAACCATGCAAGCACCGATCGGGGAAGGGGACAGCTGATGAAATCCACGGCCCACGACTTCAAGAACAACGCTGCCGCTGCGCTGAAAAATCCACAGTTGCAACGCGCCATGGCTCACGTGCCGCGCGGCTTTGTGCAGAAGCGTACCGACGCTGCTGCCGCCCTCCCGGAGTTCGAGGCTCTCCGTGATCAGGGACGGGATATCAAGAACCATGTGCTCGATCACCTGGATCTTTATCTCGAGGCTTATGAGAGCAAGGTGCTTGAAAGCGGCGGCGTGGTGCACTGGGCCGCGACTGCCGATGAGGCCCGCGAAATCATCGTTGATTTGTGTTCCACCCGGGGCGCCAAATCTATCACCAAAAGCAAATCGATGATCTCCGAGGAAATCGGATTGAACGCAGGTCTGGAAGAGGCAGGGATCCGGCCGGTCGAGACCGATCTTGGCGAATATATCATCCAACTGCGTGGCGAGACTCCGAGCCACCTTATCGCGCCTGCGGTCCATGTGAACAAGGACCAGGTCGAAGCCGATTTCCGCCGTCATCACGTGGACTTGCCGCCGGGCCGAAATCTTGAGGAGCCTGCATCGCTGGTGTATGAGGCCCGGCAGATCCTGAGGCAGAAATACATCGATGCCGATGTGGGCATCACCGGTGCAAACTTCCTGATTGCCGAGACTGGCACATCTGTCATCGTGACCAACGAGGGCAATGGCGATCTCACCCAGATCTTGCCCAAGACACATATCGTCATCGCATCGATCGAGAAAATTGTCCCCACCCTCGAAGATGCCAGCACCCTTGTGCGCCTGCTGGCGCGTTCGGCAACAGGACAGGAAATTTCCAACTACACCACATTTTCCACCGGTGGCCGCCGGATCGGTGATCCTGACGGACCGCACGAGTACCACGTGGTGCTGCTGGACAATGGTCGCTCCAGCATGCTGGGAACCGAGTTCCAGGACATACTGCGCTGTATCCGTTGCGGCGCCTGTCTCAATCACTGTCCGGTGTATCAGGCTGTGGGTGGGCACGCCTATGGCTGGGTCTATTCCGGTCCGATGGGATCGGTGCTGACTCCCAATCTCATAGGTGTTGATGAAGCCGGGCACTTGCCCAATGCGTCAACCTTCTGTGGTCGGTGCGAAGAAGTCTGCCCTATGCGCATTCCGCTGCCGCGCATGATGCGGAACTGGCGCGAACGGGAATTTGAGCAGCATCTCAGCCCTTTCACTTTCCGGAAGGGGCTCGGCATCTGGGCCTGGTTCGCCAAACGGCCGAACCTTTACCGGCGTGTGACGCGGCTTGCCGCAAAGACACTTTCAAAGATGGCCAAGGGCAAAGGGCGGTTGGCCAAGGTGCCGCTGGCCGGGGGCTGGGTGAAGTATCGCGACATGCCCGCGCCACAAGGCAAGACCTTCCAGGACATGTGGAAAGAGAGACAAAATGGCTGAATACACCAGTGCCCGTGAAGAGATCCTTGCCCGAGTCCGGCATTCGCTCAGGATCGATCCAGAAGCGATAGAACGTATTGAGACTGTGGCTGACCAGCTGAAAGGCCACAGTCGCAACATAATCCCTGAACGCGCCAAGGGAACGGCAGCACAGAATGTGAAGCGCTTTCGCCAGATGATGGAAGCGGTGGACGGCACGGTTGAAGAGCTGAAATCTCCAACGGATATTCCCGCAACTGTTGTAGACTACCTGCGCAATTATAACCTGCCGCAAAAAATCCGGCGCGGGGCGGACCCGGCGCTTGAAAGCTTACCCTGGGGCAAGGCCCCGACGCTTCAGGTTGGTACCGGCGTTGCCAGAAAAACCGATGAGGTTTCGGTCTCGCACGCGTTTGGCGCCGTTGCCGAGACAGGCACGCTTGTGATGACCTCGGGTGCAGATAATCCGACTACGCTGAACTTCATGCCTGAGAACCACATCGTGATCATCGAGGCGGGCCGCATTGCCGGGTCGTATGAAGACGTGTGGGATGTTGTGCGCACCGTTCATGGCGAGGGCGAGATGCCGCGCACGGTGAACCTGATTTCCGGCCCGTCCCGCACAGGCGATATCGAACAGAAGATTGAACTCGGCGCCCACGGGCCGCGCCGCTTGCACGTCATCATCCTGCATCGGACCCAGCGTTCCAGAAAAAAGTAAGATGCCGTTCCAGAACCGAGTCACGCCGTGGGGAGAGATCGTCGCTGATCCGGCCAGAGGCTTGTTCTTCGGAAACCGCGGAGGGCGCATTCACACGACTGAAAAACGCCTCGGCAACCGCCGTTGGGCCAGCAGGGCCTGGATCTGCTGCGTGCTCGAATTCAAGGACCGGCAGCGGGAGATCATGTCGGCGAACAGCTACACTGAACTGTTTTTCCTCGATCAGGTAACGGCGCTTGCCGCCGGAAAGATGCGGTCAGATTCTTTGAATGTTATGCGCAGCCAAACGGGTTACCTGCAAGGATTTCCGCCCCGGAGTAGATCAGTGCCATTTTCCGGAGCGTCCGGTGTTTCTGGACCGGATCCTCACCCATATAGATCGGGAAGAAGCGGCCGGCATAGATGCCGCGCACCATTTCCGGACTGTCATAACAGGTAAGATATGGCGATTGTTCAAAGACCCGCGAGCTGACGCGGACTGTGTCATTAATATCGGTGGCTTCCTGGATGTTCATACGACTTGCGCCTCAAATATGTCGTAAGTTCGTGGGTTTTCAGACCCATACCTTGCTCAGATGCAGATTGGGAATGAAGCTCCCCGAATTTCCGCGCAAGGCGCAAGTCTGACAGCGACATTTCGCTGCCAATCAGAACTTAGGGTGCGATGAGTCAACGCGGCTCAGCCACTCAACGCGTGGGCGCTGTTGAGATTTCGATCAAGCTGAATAGCGTTAGATTTTAGCCAGACAAGGAAAAATCAGCAGATTTCAAACAAGCCTGCCGCACCCTGGCCGCCGCCGATGCACATGGTGACCACAGCGCGTTTTGCGCCGCGCCGCTTGCCTTCCAGAAGCGCATGTCCTGTGAGCCGCGCACCGGTCATGCCGTAGGGGTGGCCAATTGCGATGGAACCGCCGTTCACATTGAGTTTGTCGTTGGGAATTCCCAGTTTGTCGCGGCAGTACAGCACCTGCACGGCAAACGCCTCGTTCAGTTCCCAAATATCGATGTCATCAATGCTGAGCCCATGTTGTTTCAACAACTTGGGAACGGCGAACACGGGCCCGATTCCCATCTCGTCCGGCTCGCAGCCTGCAACGGCAAAGCCCCGGAAAATCCCGAGCGGCTCCAGCCCTTTCTGTTCAGCCACTTGGACGTCCATGACCACACAAGCCGACGCTCCGTCGGAGAGCTGGGAAGCGTTTCCGGCAGTGACATAGTGCTCTGGCCCCTGCACAGGTTTCAGGTTGCTGAGCCCTTCAATATTGGTCTCGGGCCGGTTGCCTTCATCTTTGGCGAGTGTGACGTCTTCGAGCAGTATGTCCCTGGTTTCAAGGTTCTCCACTTTCTTGACCGTAGAAAGCGGCACGATCTCATCCTCGAACAGGTTCCGGTCCTGTGCGGCAGCACAACGCTGCTGGCTTTGCAGGCCATACTCATCCTGAGCCTCGCGCGAGATGTTGTACCGCTTGGCGACGATGTCGGCGGTGGCGATCATGGGCAGATAGAGTTCCGGCTTGTTTTCCGTGATCCACTCTTCCTGGAATTCCACATTGCGGTTCGGCTGGGTGGCCGTCACATGCTCAATGCCACCGGCAAGACAGACGCTTGCGCCGTCCACCATGATGTAGTGTGCCGCCGATGCAATCGCCTGAAGTCCGGACGCACAGTAGCGCGAGACCACAAACCCGCCTGCCGTCACCGGTACACCGGCCTTGATGGCCGAAGCCCGGGCGATGTTGGAGCCCGTCTGCCCCTCATGCAGGCCGCAGCCGTAGATCGCATCATCGATCTCTCCAGCTTCAATGCCAGCCCGTTCAATGGCGTGCTTGGCTGCGTGCGCGCCAAGAGTTGCAGCGTGTGTGTTGTTGAAGGCCCCCCGAAAGGCTTTGGCGATCGGTGTTCTGGCGGTGGATACGATTACAACTTCGCGCATGGGCGTTATCTCCAATGAATGAGTGGGTCAGCCTTCAGAGTGGCTGGCGAATGTCTTCTTGTCCTGGGCAAGCTGGCGCAAGAGTGGTGCCGGCTCCCAGTAGTCGTGCTGGCTGTGAAACTCTTCGACTGTGGACAGCACGTTTTGCAGGCCAAGTGAATCTGCCCAGTGCATGGGGCCGCCTCGATGCCGCGGGTGTCCATAGCCATTGACCCAAGCCACGTCGATATCACTGGCGCGCTGGGCAATTTGTTCTTCAAGGACGCGCGCGCCCTCATTCACCACGGTATAGAAGCAGCGCTGGATAATCTCTTCGTCCGTAATTTCCCGGCGCTGGATGCCGGCATCCTTTGCCGCTTCTTCGATAATCAGATCCACATCCGGATTGGGGCTCTTCCCGCGGGTCTCAGGATCGTAAAGATAATAGCCCTTGTCCGTCTTCTGGCCAAACCAGCTTTTTTCGCAAATACGATCGGAGACAGTGCCGTAGCGCAGAGAAGGATCACGGGTTGCCGCATTGGCCTTACGCATGGCCCAGCCAATATCAAGCCCGGCGAGGTCGGCAACCGACAAGGGGCCCATGGCCATGCCGAAATTGGTCAATGCGGTGTCGATCTGCGTAGGCGAGGCGCCTTCCTCAAGCAGGAATTGAGCTTCGCGCAGGTAACCTTCCAGCGTTCGGTTGGCGATGAAGCCATGGCACACGCCAGCAACGACACTTGTTTTGCCAAGTTTCTTGCCCACCGTCAGGGCCGTCTGTAGTACTTCAGGATCCGTCTTCTCTGCGCGGACAACCTCCAGAAGTTTCATGATATTCGCGGGGCTGAAGAAATGCATGCCCAGCACGTCACCTTCTCGGCTCGGAACCATCGATGCAATCTCGTTGATGTCGAGATAGGATGTGTTGGTGGCAAGGAGCGTTCCAGGCGATGTGAGCTTGCCGAGTTCAGCAAAAATCGGTTTCTTTACATCCATTTCCTCGAAGACCGCTTCGACGATCAGGTCGGCATTGGCCGTGTCGGCAAGCGAAGTGGATGTGGACAATGCGTCAAGCCGCCTTTCTTTTTGCGCTTCTGTGATGCGTCCTTTGGCAACCGAGCCCTCATATGTCTTGGCGATCCGGGCAGAGGCTCTTTCCAGTGCGTCTGAATTTGTGTCCACAAGTGTCACCGGGATGCCACCATCAAGAAACGCGATCGTAATGCCCGTTCCCATAGTGCCGGACCCCAGTACGCCAGCAGTTTCGACGGTCCGGGGGGACGCTTTGCCGGCTTCGCCCTTCACGCGAGCAGATTGGCGTTCGGCAAAGAAGATGTACCGCATGGCGGCGGCTTCGTCGGACGTCACACATTTCTGGAAGATTTCCCGTTCGCGCATGATTCCGTCTTCGATTGGAAGATTTATCGCAGCTTCGAGACAATCGATGCAGGCCTGAGGCGCAGCTGCTCCCCGGCTCTTTCGTTTCCAGTTTTTACGAAGCTTTTCGAAAAAGTCCGGCGAGGGCAGGACAACAGAGTTTGCATCTGCTGACGGATGTTCTGACCTGGCGCTGATTTCAGTGGCAAACGCGAGGGCATCTGCAATGAAGTCTTCTCCGACAATCCGGTCGACAAGACCTGTGGTGACGGCATGATCACCTCTCACAGGTTTGCCTGAAACGATCATCTCTGCAGCTTCGGCAAGATCGATGACCCTTGGCAATCGCTGGGTTCCCCCGGCGCCCGGTGGAATGCCGAGGTTCACTTCTGTCTGCCCCATAAGGCAATCAGCTGTACTCACCCGGTAGTTGCAGCCCAAAGCCAATTCCAGCCCACCACCCAGCGCATGCGAGCGCAAGAGCGCGATGACCGGTTTGGGATTTCTAGTCAGTTCGGCAATCAGGTCGCGCAGGTTGGGCTCGTTCTCCGGCCAGGGTTGCCCCTGGATCCGAATGTCCGCACCGCCAAAGATGCCCCGGCCGCCACCAGCGAGTATCACTGCATCAATGGCGTCATCGGCATTAGCTTCCGCCAGTGCATCAATGCCGCCCCGCGGCACCCCGATGCTCATGGCGTTTACGGGCGGGTTGTCGAAAGTGATGACCCGAATACGGCCATGTGTTTCTGTTTTAACAAACTCAGTTGCCGCAGTAGCCATGCAATACCCGCCTGTCTCAGATTCTTCAGGCGGTTCTTTTAGACTGCTAAGCCGGTTCCGAAAAGGGACCTTGGGCCATTTCTTCAGATTGCAATTTCCGGAGAATTGATATATTCGTTGTTGAACAATCGTTCAATAACAGTTTTGACATGACCCAGTGCAATCCTCGCTACGACGTGCTTTTTGAACCGATAAGCATTGGTCCGGTTAAAGCGCCAAACCGATTCTATCAGACCCCCCATGCGAAGCCAAAAGCCTCTGCCACTTTGCGCGGCATAAAAGCAGAAGGCGGCTGGGGAGTGGTCTGCACTGAATACTGTTCTATCCACCCGTCATCGGAGGATTCGCCCTACGCCTATCTGACGCTTTGGGACGAGGATGATGTCAGAGCTCTGGCCGTTACGGTGGAGGCCAGTCACGAACATGGGAGTCTTGCAGGCGTAGAACTCTGGCACGGTGGCCTGCACAGTCTCAACAAGCTGATGAGAGAGCCTGCGTTGGGACCGAGTGAGCACTCCAGTGACTTTGTGCAACCACAAACAGGTGCGGGCCATGGACCTGGATGATATCCGGGATCTCCGCCGATGGCAGGTGGCCGCTGCGCGCCGTGCGCAGCGAGCAGGTTTTGACATCGTCTATGTATACGCAGGGCATGGTTATTTGCCGTTTCAGTTTCTCTCGCCGCTGACCAATCATCGGAGCGATGAATATGGGGGCTCATTGAAAAACCGTGTCCGTTTGTTGCGCGAGATGATTGAAGAAACAAAAGCAGCTGTGGGAGACACTTGCGCCGTGGCCGTTCGCCTCGCGGTTGATGAAATGGCCGGGAGCTCCGGGATCACATCAGAAGGGTGAGGGCCGCGAAGTCATTGAAATGTTGGCAGAGTTGCCGGATCTCTGGGATGTGAATCTGGCTGGCGACATTGGGTACGACTCCCGTAGCTCGCGTTTTTCCTCAGAGGGTCATCAGGAAGAGTACATTTCCTTTGTGAAGCCGCTGACCAGCAAGCCGGTGGTCAGTGTTGGGCGGTTCACATCACCGGACACAATGGTCTCTCAGATCAAACGCGGCATTCAGGATTTTGTAGGCGCAGCCCGCCCGTCCATTGCCGATCCTTTCTTGCCACGGAAAATCTCGGAAGGACGCGAGGATGAAATTCGCGAATGCATCGGCTGCAATATTTGCAGAGCGTCAAACAACGAGGGCGTTCCCTTGCGCTGCACACAAAACCCAACGATGGGAGAAGAATGGCGGCGCGGCTGGCATCCCGAGATCATTTCACCAAAAAGCACTGATACCCGCGTTCTCGTTGTAGGTGCCGGGCCGTCCGGTCTGGAGACCAGTCTTGCCCTCGGACGCCGGGGCTACGATGTGCTCTTGGCAGAGGCGAAACGCGATCTTGGCGGACGCCTGGTGCACGAAGCGGCATTGCCCGGTCTGGGCAACTGGATGCGCGTGCGCGATCATCGGGTACACATGCTCGATAAGCTGAGTAACGTTGAAATTTTCCGGGAAAGCGAACTCGGCGTTGAGCATGTCGTTGTTGCGACCGGAAGCTCGTGGCGCAGAGACGGGGCAGGGACTTTTTCGTCCCAGCCGGCCTTCATCGACATTGAGTCAGCTGCCATGACACCTGACGATGTGTTTGCCGGCGCGGAAGTCTTCGGACCGGTCACAATCTACGATGATGAACATTATTTTATGGGCGGCGCTTTGGCCGAAAGATTTGCTCTGGTGGGTCATGTGGTCAAACTGGTCACACCACACACAATGGTTTCCGCCTGGACTGAGATGACCAATGAACAAATTCACATCCAGGAACGGCTGGCCCAGCTTGGTGTCGAATTCTCTTTCTCAAACAGCCTGTGCAACGTGACTGGCGGTAAAGTGACGTGGCAGTCCACATACTCGGACGCCAAGAGCGAAAGCGAAGCCGATGCCCTCGTTCTGGTCACCGGCCGGCTTCCGAGACGCGGTCTGTTTGATGAATTGAAAGCGCGGGAAACCAAATGGGCCGAAAGTGGTATCAAGACGGTAACCCGAATTGGAGATTGTCTTGTTCCCTCTACGATTGCTGACGCGGTTCATCGAGGCCATCGGTATGCACGCGAGCTTGAAATGAAACCGGATGAACTGAGTGTCAGGCGGGAGCGTCCGACGCCCGATCTAGATTAGGGAATTGCATCATGACTGAGAGATCATCCCGCCGCGGCCGTCGATCAGCGGATCGCGAAAACCGGAAAAGTGCCGGAATTTCGCAAAAGCCGTTCAAACAGATTACCTACGGCTATCAACCTCAGGAAATCATAAGCGCCGATCACATTGGTCATATTCATGAGACGGCGCTGCGCATTCTTGAAGAAGTTGGAATGAAGGTTCTGGCTGAGTCGGCCCGTGAGATTTATGTCGAAGCTGGCTTCAGTGTTGATCACTCCACTGAGATTGTGAAGTTTGACTTCCATGGGCTGGAAGAGCTCGTTGCAAAGGCACCAAGCGAATTTGAACTTACGGCGCGCAACCCGGTGCACAGCGTAAAGTTTGGCGGACCGCATGGCGTTTTCACAAGTGTCGGCGGCCCGGCCTATGTAAGCGATCTCGATAGAGGCCGGCGCGATGGAACCTACGCTGAAGTCTGTGATTTCCTCAAACTCGTCCAGAGCCTGAATATCATCCACCAGGAAGGTGGCGGCGGATTTGAGGCGCTGGATTTGCCGGCAGAGACACGCCATCTCGATCTCTTCTATGCTGAAATCACTTTGACTGATAAAAACTGGCAACCTTGGTGCATGGGGCGCTCTCAGACAACTGATGCCTTGAACATGGCAGCAATCAGTCTTGGCAAACGTGTGGAAGACCTGATCGAAACACCTGTGTTTGCTGGTATCATCAATACGAATTCCCCTCTGCAACTCGATGTGCCCATGGCAGAAGGTCTGATCACAATGGCCGAGCACGGGCAAGCTGCGGTCGTCACGCCCTTCACGCTGGCAGGAGCCATGTCCCCTGTGACGATTGCCGGGGCACTGGCGCAACAGCACGCCGAAGCAATGGCAGGCATTGCGCTGACCCAATGCGTTCGGCCGGGCACCCCTGTCATGTATGGCGGCTTCACATCAAACGTCGATATGAAGACCGGATCACCGGCCTTCGGTACGCCCGAATATACCCAGGCGGCTCAGGCTTCGGGGCAGCTCGCCCGGCATATTGACATTCCGTTCCGTTCATCCAACGTCAATTCAGCCAATGCCAACGACGCCCAGGCGGCTTATGAAAGCATGATGTCACTGTGGGGTGCCATGACCGGTCAAGCGCACATGATCAATCACGCGGCGGGCTGGCTCGGAGGGGGGCTGGTTGCTTCCTTCGAAAAGCTAATTATCGACGCTGAAATGCTGCAAATGATGGCTGCTTGGACCGAGCCATTTGCTGTGGATGATGCATCCCTGGCGCTGGAGGCCGTGCAGGATGTTGGTCCTGCCGGGCACTTCTTCGGCACGCAGCACACGATGGACCGTTACCAGACAGCGTTCAATGCGCCTCTGATTTCCAATTGGGACAATTACGAAACTTGGAAAGGGCAGGGCGGTGAGACAGCCGAAGTTCGCGCCAATCAAATCTGGAAACAACTCTTGAGCGACTACGAGCCGCCGCCACTCAATGCAGCCATCGACGACCAGTTGAAGGATTACGTCGCCCGCGCCAAAGCCGAGGGCCGGACTGTGTTGTCTTAGAGTCTGCTTCAAAATTATTTCAGGGTTTTCCTGCCCTTGCGAGATGTCTGGTGACGCGTCGGATGTGTGCGATGGTGATCCGGGCCGCCGCGCTTGCGATGGATTTTTCCCGGTCTTTTGACAGACGGCGGCATCGTCCGAGCCAGGCAAGGGTGCGTGCGACGACCCAACGGCGGGGGAGACCCTTGAAGCCCCCGGCTATGTGGGAGCGTTTGACGATCTCAACGGTCCAGCGCCCGATGGCTTTCAAGGCGTCGCGCAGCTTTGGCCCGGCCTGGCCGCCATCGGCAAAAATAGGGCGCAACATGGCAAACCGCACGGCCACGGCTTTCAGCACATCCGGCGCACCGTCCCGGTCCCGGATCCCGGCACTGTGCCCCACCCATCCGACCAGCAAGCCAAGCGTGTCGGTGACGATAGGGCGCTTGCGACCCTTGATCCGCTTGCCCACGTCATAGCCGGTAACCCCGCCCCTTTCCCTGGCTTTCACGCTCTGGCTGTCGAGGATACCGGCGGGCGGGCGGGCCTTGCGACCCTCGGCCAGACGCGCCATCCCGACAAGCGCGCGGGTCATCTCGTCCAGTCGTCCGTCAGTGCGCCAGCCCTGAAAATACCCCCGCACCGTCGAAACCGGTGGAAAGGCGTTCGGCAACAGCCGCCACTGGCAACCGGTTGTCGCAATGTAAAGGAGCGCATCGAACACAGGGCGCAAGGTCGGTCTTGCGCGGCCTGCCGGTGGACGTGTGCGACAGCATCAAAGGTTCACTGATCGCCCCTTCCGCGGCGGGCAGGTCGCTTGCATACCTGCCGCCCGTTCGGGCATGTTGGCGGCGAGTGAGGTCGGTCCAGGCCATCGTGATCTCCATTCAGTTTCACAAGCGAACAGAACCACAACCGGCTGAATTCACTCAACCAGTTGCAAATCAGAACTCTGAGACTTGTTTGCTGTCTGCGAGCCAATTTGCCAAGGCGGGGCCCACCATGTCTTCAATCTTTGCTGCTCGTAAACGAAGCCCGGATCGGTCTGATCGCTTCCCCCGACAAAGTTGGCTTGAGACGTAGTAGCTGTAGGACTTTTCTTTCTTGGTTGCTTTCACGGGAACAAGCCGATCTCCCGACTCGTCGTACAGCAGACCTGTGAGCAGCCTGTTCTGAGGGGTGGATCCGCATCCGGATCGATCGTATCCGTTATTCTGAAGGAGTTGTTGAACGTCGCCCCAGGTTTCAGGTTTGAGAATGGCTTCATGTTGGTCGGGATAAAGCTCGCCGTCATGGGGGATCAATCCAGCATAGATCGGATTACGGAGCAGCAGGTAGTAGTTTCCGCGGGAGATCAGTTTGCCACCCGATGAAGTGCCATCACCTTTCCATCTCACTTTGAATCGAATTCCTCCTTGATCAGCTTCCCGTTTCAGATCGGCGACTGAGCCTAGCTCCAGGTATCGTTCGAACAGCCAGCGAACGGTCACTGCTTCGGTAGGATTAGCGACAAGGCGCTTCTGGATGGAATCGTACCCCAACGGTACCGGACCACCCATCCAGATGCCCTTCTTCTTGGACGCTGCAATCTTGTCTCTGATCCGTTCAGCGGTGACTTCACGTTCGAATTGGGCAAACGACAGCAGCACGTTGAGGGTAAGTCGCCCCATTGAGGAGGTCGTGTTGAACTGCTGCGTCACGGAGACGAATGATACCTCGTGCTCGTCGAACGTTGCTACCATCCTGGAGAAGTCGGTAAGTGAGCGCGTTAGCCGGTCGATCTTGTAGACCAGAACCACATCGATCCTGTTCTGCTTGATATCCTTGAGGAGTTTCTGGAGCACTGGCCGCCGCATCGTCCCGCCGCTGAAGCCACCGTCATCGTACTGGCTTCTCAGCACCTTCCAGCCAAGCGAGACCTGCGAGGTAACAAAGGCCTCGCAGGCTTCTCTTTGTGCATCCAGGGAATTGAACTCCTGTTCAAGCCCTTCGTCGCTGGACTTGCGCGTATAGATCGCGCAGCGCTTCCTGATCATAGACCAAAGAACCTCGGCCCCGACCATCTGGTACCAGTAATCTCTCGTGCGATGGCTGAGAGGGATCTATAGGTGTTTCCGTTGAAGCAGAACCCTTTCTCCAAAACATCAACTGTGTAGCTCTTCCCCCTCCATTCGCGGACAAATCTTGTGCCCAGTGCAGGTTGGTCAGATTGTTTTGAAGGTTTTGGTGGGGCGTCGGAGAGCAAGCAGCTTTCGAGTTGGCGTTTGGTCTTCCGCTTCAGCCCGCCAAGCAACCTGCACTGGGCACAATAGGCAAGACCACGTTCGAGGAAGCGTCTCTTCACGCCTTTTGGCGGTGAATGGCCAAAGATGCAACCCCATCGTGCGGCGAGTTCATCTCTTGTCAGGTTAAGAAGTTCTTCAATGCTGTTGGCAATCGCCATCGTCTGTGGGTTGCTGGCCATCAGGCGGCTCCATCATCTTCCATGATGCGATAGTGGCGTTGGCCTTTGTCGTTGCTCTTACTGACCAGTTTGAGGCCCAGCTTCCTTCGGACTGTGCCCGACAAGAATCCCCGTATGCTGTGGGCCTGCCAGCCTGAGGCTTTCAGAAGCTCTTTCAAGGTTACCCCTTGGGGGCGAGCGAGCAGCTTCAGCATCGTGTCCTTTTTGGATGGAGCTTGGGTGCCGGCGGTTTTTGAGGGCTGCTGTTTGGGCGTTGTCTTGCTGTTTTTGGTGCGTTTGGTCATCTGCACCTCCTCTGCGATTGAGCGGCCCAGAACCATTCTGGGGCTGCTACTGAGCAGAGCCCGGTGTGTCTTTGCTGGGCGTGGAGATGCGGTGGAGAACTCGGTGTTCGTGCGACCGATGAATGCTTCCTTTGGCGGACCAGTCCAGCTCTTATTGGTCGTCAGAACGTCAGCTCATTGAAAAAGATTGGGGAATGCCAGGATCTTGTCAGCCAGCCCCTCAACCTGCCGCACCTTATTTGCAATCGCGGCCGCGAGGTCCTTAATCTCATTCTCCGACAGGACTGACGATTGACCTGTGATGGCAAGCTCTTGGGTGTCTTCCAGCAGTGCCGATATCTCCGCCATGAGGCGGCTTGTCTGTTCACGGTGCATATCATCCATGGGCTTTGTGCCTCCTTCGGAAGGCACAACGCTTGGTTTGCCAGACAAGTCCAGTCACATTCGACCGACTGGCTACTACTTGATGACAAGCTGGATGAAGCTCGGATTAAGCCTCTGGCCCTCCTTCCAAGTCAGCGTACAGAACGTTGCTGATCAGGCAGTTCAGATCGATTGAGCCATCTTCACCGTTAGGATCGCGCCCAACATCGTCCCCGTCGCGATAGTGATGCCAAATACCACCACCGCGTTCCCCGATCTGAATATTCTGATCCTGGTATGAGATCGCAGTGATCCGCAGATGTTCCCAGTTCTTCTGGCCGTCGCAAAGTAAACGGATATTGAGGTCATTAAGCCCGAACCGCTGGTTGTAGACGATCACAGATGAAGCCGGATCCGAGTTCAGCAAGGGTAGAACACTTTGCAGACACCAGTCCCCAGCTTCGCATTCGACCTCTTCCAACACGGAGCCGTAGAACCTTACCGCCTTAAACAAAGTGATCTGGTCTACGGTGCCCCGAGGAAGCTCCCCATGCACATAGGTGATGACCAATCTGCTATTGGCTGAGGTGCGAAGCTCACGCTCTCCATACTGAAAGACTTGAACACCAGGAAAGACACGCCAATACCACGGTGATGCGAGCAAGCGCGCAAGTTCTTCCATGAAGTCTTCTGCGCAGTCTACGTTGTGCAGAACAACCAACATCCGGCGGGCGGGAGTCTGCCCGATGGACCAGGCCATCCTCCCGATGCCTGCCAGCAGGCAGTTGTGGTGGCTGTAGGGAACATCCAGCAAAAGCCGGGTATTGATCCCCACTTCCACACGTTTGAGCCGAAGGTGGACAGCTCGATTGAGCCAATGAGGGATGAACTCTGCATCTTGGTCCAAGATAGTGCAGGCTTGGGCTGTAAATCCATACAGTGATTGCCTTGCATAGGCTGTGAGGACATTCTGACTACTCATCGCCAAGCATCCTCTCCAACAGCGCCTCTTCCTCAGGTGTAAGTGGAACTGCATGCTCATCCTGCTTCTGCAAACGCTCCAGAACTCTCAGCAGCTGCCGCCCGGCTGACACATTGCCCTTGATGGCCTGATTGGAAAGTGAGGAGGCACAGGCTTCCAGCTTGGACATGGAAGTCCGTTCCCCGTTGATCTGAACCGGCACAGCCTTCAACAGATCCTTCTCCACGGCAGCCTCCAGATTTGCCCGTTTCTGCTTCCTCGGCCTCCCCTTCGGGTTGCCGCATACCCCCGGTGCGAACTTGCTACTCTCCGGTGGAGCGCCATAGCCGGTCTCATAGGGAAGATTGTTCAGATCTGCGCCATTCTTGGCATAGAGCTTGGGGCGATATTGTCGGCCAGGCCTCGGTTTGCCTCGCAAGCCGGACAAGGCCTTTCGCTCACTGACTTTGAGAGGGCGCGAGACCTCATCGGCATTGGCAGAGTTTGAACTCTCCTTCAGCCTTCGCCGCCCCGTTCGGATGCGGCCCTGTTGCGCCTCTGGGATTGTCGTCACAGTGACGAGATCCCCTTCCTCATCTGCTGTACTTGCATCCGAGGCGGGCGGGGCACCTGCTGCTGAGGGTGCATGTTGGTGTTGCGGACGGCGTCTGATGCGCCCCGATACCGGCTTTCGAGGCTCGCACGACGCGGTCATGACAGGCCTCCATCGGCTTGAGCGTTGGCACTGAGGTTCTTCCGTCTGCGGACGCGGCCGTTGGTCTTGCTGCCTTCGCTGCTCTGCAAGCTGGTCGAAGGTGAAGCCGGTCGGCTCATGGATCGCCGCAATGCCAATCTGATCCTCAAAGCGCCTGATGGCGGTATCAACATAGCTCGGATCAAGCTCTACACAGCAAGCCCTCCGGCCAGTGCCTTCAGCTGCGATCATCGTCGTCCCGGATCCGGCGAAGACATCCAGGACAACCTCGCCTCGCCTTGAGGCATCCTGGATCGCATCGGCAACCAATGCGAAAGGCTTGATTGTTGGATGGGCCGCAAGCATGGACTCACGCTCAGGGGAGAACGTATTGAAGCCGGGATACTCCCAATGATTGGTCCGATACCGGCCATGCCGGCCGAGTTCAATATTGTTCATGTGGGCCTTATCTCCATTCCTGAAGACAACAACCAGTTCGTTCTTGGACCTGTAGAATGATCCCATTCCGCCGTTTTGCTTCGTCCATACGTAGATATTGAGCAAGGTCAGCCCAAGCTCACGGCTTGTACGCAACATATCCTGCACAGACCGCCAGTCGATATAGCAGAAGATGACCGCACCTTCCTTCGTTGCCGCTTTCAAATGCTGGAGTGTGACCGACAAGAACTCATCAAACTGTTGGGGCGACATTTCACCGGCGGCCATCACGAAGTCTGCATGCTTGGTGGATCCCAGGCCGCTGATCGTGCGCGATGGCAGATTGTAAGGGTGATCGGTGAAGACCAGATCGGCCGTCAGGCCGCCCAGAGCCTTAAGGACATCATCAAGCTCGCACGCATCCCCGCACAGCAATCTGTGATCACCGAGAACAAACAGATCACCCCGCACCGAAACAGCCTGCCCGTCCGCATGAGACGAGATATCATCGGCCGGATCTGGCTGATGCGGGTCCGTGGGACGTCCATCTTCAAGAATGACGTCAAGCTCAGCGGGTTCGAAGCCAACCACGCCCAGGTCAAAGTCTTCATCGAGTTCAACGATCTGGATCAACTCATCCCGGAGGACTTCGCGATCCCACTCACCTTCTTCCTGAAGGCGGTTCAAGGCAATCCGTAGAGCCTTGATCTCCGCTGCGCTGAGATGCTCGATCATCAGCGTAGGTACTTCATGGAACCCAAGCTTCTTGGCCGCATCTACGATGCCGTACCCATCAATGATGTTGTTGCCCTGATCGATCAAGATTGGCCGGACGATCCTGAACCACTGGATTGATGCGCGGAGCTTACGCAGGGCCTTGGCATTGCGACGCCTCAGCCTGCGGTTGCCCAGGTTCAGGACCGCAACGCTCATCATGACAATGTTTGGATACGTAACCGGACCCGCAATCTGTTCTGCAGGCAGTGGCAACGGATTCTGCCGGTCGTTTGGTCTCAAAAGCTTCGTCATGTCGACGAACTCCGTTCTTCGCGCCTGCCGGGTTAAGGTGTTGAAAGGAGTATTGGTTGAGGGCCATAGGTGACCACGCGACCGCAACGTTCTTTCGAACCAGTTTGCTGTCGCGTCCCTATGGCAGGTTTATGAGTGGAGCGCGTTCGTCACACCGAGGAACGATGAGACCCGAAACTTGTTCTGCAATCCCACTTCACTGTGTCTGACCTGCTCCCCTGAATAGTCCTCGGTTTGAGGTTAGTCTGTTCTCTTGAGAGAGGCGACGGAGGATGAAGCGATCAAGGTTTAGTGAAGAACAGATCATAGGGATGCTGAAAGAGCATCAGGCAGGGCTTTCGGCCGCAGAGCCATGCCGCAGGCACGGCATCAGCGATGCCACCTTTTACAAGTGGCGTTCCAAGCAGGGTGGCATGGAAGTGTCCGATGCCAGGAAGCTCAAATCACTTGAAGATGAGAACCGCAAGCTGAAGAAACTGTTGGCCGGGCAGAGGCCCGACAACTCGACGTTGAAGGAAATGCCCGGAAAAAACGTCTGACGCCTGGTGCAAGGAGAGATGCCGTGGACCGGGCCATGAAGAATAAGGGACTGTCACAGCGCCGTGCCTGTAATCTGGCAGGGATTGACCTGCGGGTCTCTCGCTACCGTTCAATGCGGCCAGACGATTAAAGTCATCCGTGACCGCTTGCGCGAGCTGGCATCGGAGTGTCGCCGGTTCGGTTATCGTCGCCTGCCTATCCTGCTCAAGCGTGAAGGCTTCGATGTCAACTGGAAGAAGCTCTATCGGATATACCGGGAGGAGCGGCTCATTGTGCGCAAGCGGGGCGGCTGCAAGCGCGCTTTGGGCTCCAGATCACCGATGACAATCCCGCAAGGCGCCAAAAGGCGCCAATCAGCGCTGGAGCCTGGACTTCGTATCTGATGCGTTGCTGGACAGCTGGCGGTTCGGCATTTTGTGTATCATCGATGACTTCACCAGGGAATGCTTGGCCACTGTGGTTGATAACTCGATCTCTGGCATTCGGGTTGCCCGCGAGCTCGACCGTATAGCTGAGTATCGCGACTACCCTTACATGGCGGTCAGCGACAACGGAACAGAATTGACATTGAACGCTCTCCTCAAATGGCAGGAAGACCGAAAGGTCGGTTGGCACTACATCGCGCCCGGCAAGCCGATGCAGAACGGTTTGGTGGAAAGCTTCAATGGCCGCCTACGCGACGAATGTCTGAACGAACATCTGTTCACCAGCTATGCCCATGCCCGCAAGGTGATCAACGCATGGCGCCGAGACGACAATACTGAAAGGCCTCATTCGAGCCTCAACGGGCGCGCACCGATGGTATTTGCAACCCGGTCCAGGACGGGCCACAACATGAACAGAACTAACTTATAAACGTGAACATAACGGGGAGCAGGTCAACGGGCATCTTCGCAGTGATTGCGATGTGGATCTTTCCAGAGGCTGCGAAAAAAGTAATACTGCGGCTTACTGGCTCAGGCTCTCCGAGGGGGGTTCCCAATCGATGTTCGGCATGCTTCAGCATGGAAAACAAGGGAGGTTTTCCATGGCAGCAGCTGTTCAACTGAGAGCGGACTTTCTGGGCGATGACCTGCCTCGCACAGCGCGCAAGAGCGAAGAGGCGGATCAGATGCGGCAGCTTCTTGCCCTGGCGGTGATCCTCGACGGTGGGTCTCGCCGCGAGGCCGCGCGCACCGGCGGCGGGGGCCTGCAGGTGATCCGGGACGGGGTGTTGCGCTTCAAGGCCGGCGGCGCGGAGACCTTGGTGACCCGCAAGGCGCCCGCAAAGACGCCGATCCTGACAGACGAACACCGCACGGCGCTGGCAGCGACTGTTGAGGCGGGACCAAAGCCCGATATGGACGGCATCGGCGCGGGCGGCGGGTCGATCTGGCGCAGGGGGCGCAGGAGGAACCGGGCGTCCCGGTCAGTCGTCAGACGCCGGGACGGGACCTTCGCGTCATCGAGGTCGCCATGGGGGTCGCCCGCCCGCCGCACGACGCACAGCACGACGAGGCCATCGAGGCGTTCAACAAAACGTCTGCGACGTCGTCGACCACATCCGCAGCCAATGGGGCGGCAAGCCGATAGAGCTCCGGGTTCAGGACGACGCCCGGATGGGTCAGAAGAACAAACGCACGCGACGCTGGGCGCGGCGGGGGACGCGGCCCCGCGCGCCGCACGATCAGCGGACCGAAGGGGCCTGTCTCTTCGGCGCCCTCTGCCCTGCCAGGGCCAAGGCGACGGGCGGGGCATGCCCTGGTGCGACACTTACGCCATGGCTGAGCCTCTCAAGCTCATCGGTCAACAGGTCGAGGCCGGGGCACACGCCCTCCTGATCCTTGATCGGGCGGGAGGGCAGAGCTCACCCAAATGGGCTGTCCCCGACAACATCACCCTCGTCCCACGGCCGCCAAGGGCACCAGAGGTGAACCCGGTCGAGAACGTCTGGCCGTTCATCCGGGACACCTGGCTTTCGACCCTCGTTTTCAAGACCTGCGACCACATCGCAGATCACTGCTGCCAAGCCTGGAACACCCTCATGCATCAACCAGGGCGCGTCATCTCAATCGGAGGGCGCGAATGGGCCCATCGGGTGGGAGCAGTGAGCGATGGTATAACAAAAAAATAGCTCCAATCACACCCCCCAGGACTTTCTATGGTCCGAGCTCTTGGCGCGGATATTAACAAACCGCTGGGCGACCGCGCGCTAGCATTTAGGAGGGCAAGATGGATCAACGCCGGGAGTACAAGCGGGAAAATAGTTACACAAATTGCCGTTCACTTGCTGGTGGGGTGGACGAAGGGTTTCTTGTCGTCAAACCGATCCAGGACGTTCTTTGTCAACTGGGCAATTTCGTTGTCGTATCCGTTCCAAGCCATAGCGCCTGCCCGCGCAATTGACCCTGTGGAGAACACAGCGCCCCGACTAAGTGTCTCGGAAAAGGTCAAGTCAGCCCGGATGATTTCGGCTTGGGTTCCATTCCAATCTGGTGTCGGATCGAGCAGATCTTCGGGCGTCATTAGATAGATATCGGTATGCCGTGTTGACGATGCGAGCACCAAAGCATGGTCTGGAGTTCCCTGTGAAGCATCTGCCCTATCTACCTCTAGGCTCGCGGCACCGCCCCCCGATAGCCCGAAAGCCCCAATCGTGCGGTTCTTGATACCTTCAAAAATGAAGGCAGCGCGTGGGTCGTCGCTAGCGGCACTGCGAACGGTAAGGCTCCGAAATGTCAAAGCCTTGGGATGTCATACCCACACCGCATAGTACATTTGGCGCTCGCCCATTCCGGCGCCACAGACCTCCATATTCACCTGTGAAGGCATGATAGAACTGACCGCGTCCCGGTTCCCAAGGACGAATGCCTGCCTCCGATCTGCGGCATTCGATTATACCCGGCATGTCCTCATTGAAACTAATAACCCAATAGAATCCGTTTCCACCGAGATACATCAGCCGTCCGCCGCGTTTGGTAAATCCCTGCAGCGCGTCCATCATGGGTTTGGAGTAGTATTCTGGGTGGCTTCCAGTGATAACGACGTTGTAGCGTCCAAGGAGTGATAGGCCATCATGATGCAAGTCCTCATCGGTGATGACGTCAAACTCGCAGCCTATCTCATCCAGCCAGCCGGTAATGTGGGTGTCGGCATTGAACTGCCAGAGGTTCGATCCAAGTCCGCCAAGAAACCCTTTAACTTTAGGCTGCATGTCGACGATGGGCCGCAGCCGTGAGGAATGGAAGACGCCACTTTCATCATCGTGCACCTCATAAAATGAGTAGCCGACTTCGGGGTGGTTCTGAAGAAACGCGTGATGCCGATCGATTTCTACGACACGATCCATGCCGACTTCTGTTCCGGGGACATCCAAACCCAGCCGATGGTTGGCGTAGGCCAGGTAGCTCGCAGTGGGAAGCAAGAACGCAACAGTATTGCCGGTCGGTGTTGCGCGCGGTGGCCGGATGGCGAATACACAGTAGTACGCTGCATCTTCATCGAGGTCAGGTACAAGACGAAATGCATAGATACCGCTGCGCAGATCATCAGGAATGGTGACAGAAAAGTCCACATCCCATCCTGCATCATAAAGATCGCTAGAGTGGAAATGGATCGCGGTATACAGGTCCGGGCGCTCCTGCCAGGATAGTGATTGTCCCTGCCACAGCCCCCCGGTCATGGCGCGTGCCGGAGCATTAATCGTTTCACCATCGAGGTGGTACGCAGATAAATCGCAGATGTAGCGTGACTTCGTCCTGAGCGAGAAATCCCAAGCTGCGACAAGCGCCGCGCAGCGCTCGAGCCTGGAAAAATCTGAAAGAAGGCCGACCAATGATTCTGGTTCTATCGCCCGGTCCAGAATCGCAGGCCGGTCAATTTTTCCGTTGAAGAATTGGTCGAAAGTGCTGTCATCCTTTCGACTAGCCTCCAGCACGCATTCCTTCGTTGCAGCGGCGGTCCACCCATTCACTTGAATAGAAGCGGACGACGGAGCGTTAAGTGCATGATCGCCGTCCAAGTTCATCGAGCTAAGAGTGGCGCAGCCGGTCTGGCTGTCATAGCTCAAGCAGACGAGTGACCACTCGTTCTCTTTTAGAGCGGTTGCCAGCTCAATGGTCTTTTTCGGCCCAAGTTTTGCAGGTGCCCCGCAGAGGTCGGATAATACAGGTCGATTTCTTGACCAGGCGCGAAAGTCGTGTCCGCTTCCTCACGCGCATGGCGATGATACATGACAAATGTGCTGCCATCTTGGAGTTCCAAATGAAGGTGCAAGTCGGAGCCAACAAAAACGCTTTGCTTCAATGTTCCGGCGATCAAAGGAACAGTCCGAGATCCCTTCGACCTAGAGAGCCGGAAATGCTCTGGGGCGCAGGACCAGAGAGACCTGATCGCCAACGACAAAACCATGTTCACTAGCGTGAAGATCCAGACCGGAGTCCGTCTTGATCTGCACGCCATCCTTGAGCACCTTGTCGATACGGCCGGAAAAAATATTGCTGGTGCCAACAAATCCCGCAACGAAAGCATTTTGCGGTGTGTCATAGACTGAAGAGGGCGAACCGACTTGCTGAAGTCGACCGTGATTGATAATCGCGATGCGATCCGACATCGCGAGCGCCTCTTCTTGATCACGCGTTACGAAAATGAATGTGATACCGACTGAATGCTGAAGATTTTTGAGTTCAATTTGCATGGATTCCCGCATCTTGCGGTCGAGCGCTGATAAAGGCTCATCCAGCAGCAAGACTTTCGGTCGCAAAATCAGAGCACGCGCCAATGCAACCCGTTGTTGCTGTCCCCCGACAGCTGCTGTGGTTCTCGCTTCCCGAATCCTGAAAGGCCCACGAGTTCGAGCGCCTCTTCGACTCTTTTGTTGCGCTCCGCACGCTCCGTTCCTGCGACATCGAGCCCATAACCTATGTTATCCGCCACGCTGAGGTGAGGAAACAGCGCGTAGCTTTGAAAAACCGTATTGAAGGGTCGGCGATGCGCTGGGGTGCTGCGCAGACTTTCACCTGTGAACGTGATCTGCCCCTGATCGATATCTTCGAAACCCGCAATGCACTTCAATAGCGTGGTCTTGCCGCAACCCGACGGTCCGAGAAGCGTTAGAAATTCATTGCTCCGCACGCGAAGTGAAACATCATCAAGGGCATTGACGACACTGCCCTCAGGCGTTGCGTAGGATTTGCACGCATTTTCAATGGTCAGAAAATCGCTCACTATCCCTCTCAAATTCGTAGAGCAGACAAAAATGAATTTTGTATTTATAAACACATAAAATACAATATGTCAAACTGTGGATGTGAAGGAACGTAGAGCTATGGCGAAAAAACGCGCACGAGAATTGGGTCTGAGATTCGAAGGAAACACGGGTCCGCAAAATGCACTGACGGACGTCAATGGCGTGTGTGTTGGTGAAACCACGATTATCGCCGGTGGCGAAGGCCCGCTGTTCCCGGGAAAAGGCCCGGTGCGCACAGGCGTGACCGCGATTCTGCCGCGCGGGCATGACGCCAAGCCTAAGCCAGTGTGGGCGGGTCAGTTTTCGCTAAACGGAAATGGCGAGATGACAGGCAGCCATTGGATACGGGACGCAGGATATTTCCATGACCCAATCTGCATAACAAACACGCACAGTGTTGGCATCGCTCATCATGCCGCTGTACGCTGGATGGTAAATACGTACGCGTCGCACTATCGCGAGCATCATTTGTGGGCAATGCCCGTTATAGCTGAAACGTACGATGGTGTTCTCAACGACATCAATGGGCAGCATGTGACGGAGGAGCATATACTCAGCGCTCTAAGCAGTGCAACCGGTGGTCCAGTGGCCGAAGGCAATACGGGCGGTGGTACCGGAATGATTTGCTATGAGTTCAAGGGCGGTACCGGGACATCCTCTCGTGTGATCGAAATCGACGCGCTGCCATACACTTTGGCCACGCTTGTACAGGTCAACCACGGTATTCGAGATTGGTTGACGGTGCTTGGAGTGCCGGTCGGAAAGCAGATGCAACACGACAGACTGTTAAATCAGGAAACCGGGTCGATCATCGTCGTTCTAGGTACTGATCTACCTCTTCGGCCAGATCAACTCACGCGATTGGCGAAACGTGGATCGATCGGGATCGGCCGGGGCGGCTCACCAAGCGGCAACAACTCCGGCGATATTTTTCTCGCGTTCAGCATCGCCAACGAGCTGGACCTACCGCAGGTTTCAGCTGCCCGGCAAAGTCTCGACTACGTGAACGATGAGCATCTAGACACAGCCTATCTGGCAGCGGTTCAATCCATAGAAGAAGCAGTTGTCAATGCGATGGTTGCGGCCGAAGACATGACAACTCTCAAACCTGGCGGCAAAATCTGCCGAGCAATTGACAGGGAGCAGTTGGTTCGAATTGTCACCCGTGCCGCGAACTGAGGACCGTTGACGAAAAATTTTGGCGGCAGGTTCTACCGGCAGGTGCGTCTACCACTGGGGTGTTTGAACAAGACCTCACTCAGTCGCCAGTTCCGGACTTCTCCTCGCCATAAGATGGTCCGAACGCCTGAGCTTTCTGCAGATGCTCCGCCATAAGCCGAGATGCAAGTTTCATTTCGTCTGCTTCTAGAGCGTCAAGAATGGCCAAATGCTCTTTGCAAGATCCTTGGAGACGACCTGTATCGATCAGCGACGCATATTCGACCAGGCGCCGCAATCTATTTTGACGAACGATTGTGGCCAGCAGGAAGCGGTTGCCAGAGCACCCAGACACGAACTCATGAAACTGGACATCGATGTCAAACAGCAGCGATATGTCCTCATCAGTCTGCTTATTCGCCAAAACTGAGTTGTGCCGACTTCGGATGAGTTGAGCCTGTGCCTTATTGAGCTTAAAGTTGGGCAGGAGAATTGCTGCAGGTTCATTGATGATTCTGAACTCGTAGCTCTCATCGTGCGCGGAAAGCGTATCGAGCGTCGGTTCAAACTGCCAGCCATACCCCGGTAGTCGAGAAATCACTCCTTCATCCGAAAGTTTCTGCAATATTCTTGCGGCTGTGCTCCGGCCTAGCTTGTATTTACGGCGCACTTCCGTTTCAGACAATTCTCTTGGGATTTTCCCCTCGAACCAGTCGCGCCCGATTCTTTCACAGATCTTCTTATCACCGGTTTGCGGCAGATCCAAAGTTGATGCAGCCAGTTCGGCTCCATCTTTCTTAAGGAAATAACCGCGGTTCGCTTGCTGATCCAACACATCAAGGTCGTACAAAAACTTCAATGTACTACGCACTGGCGAGCGCGATACCTTAAATCGTCTGGCCAGCTCTTCCTCCCGCAGAAAGGTACCGGCTTCCAAGGATTGCTCCCCAATCAGGTGGATAATCTTGCGTGCAAGGTTCAGTTGGAGGTCACTTACACTTCCGGTGTTGCTTCGTGGAGACATGACTCAATGCTAGCAGTTTGCTTACTAAGAGCGCACCTGTACTGGAGCGCCAACGCTGTATCAATCCCTGTAGATCGAGGTCGCTAATGCCGTGCTTTCGAATGCGCGTGCAATACTAGATGCCGACATCGAAAAACACCTGGGCCATAGTCTCTTCTAGCGTATCGACAGTGAAGCCGATTTGCTCCTGGGTAATAATGAATGGCGGGCCAAGCACGATCGCTGAACCAAGCGGCCGGCAGATCAAACCGTTGTCCAGAGCCTTGTTGGCAATACGTTCGCTAATCGCAAGTTCGCCAGGGAGTGCTTCTTTGGTATCTTTGTCGGCCACAACTTCCAGGGCAGCCATTAATCCAACACCCCTCACCTCACCAATATATTTGTGCTCACCTAGGGCCTGCAGTCGTTCTTGAAAATATGGGCTGACGCTTCTAACATTTTCCAGGAGGCCCTCTTTGGTAATGACGTCAACCGCTTTCAGCGCAACTGCGCAACCAACGGGGTGACCGGCTGAGGTGAACCCGTGCGGGAATTCCTCCGCTTCCTCGCAAACACCCAGCAGCCGATCAGCATATTCCTGGGACAGAATAATTGCCCCCATTGGGAAGAAGCCTGCGGTAATGCACTTGGATGCCACAATGATGTCTGGATCCATGTCGTACTTGATCGAACCCCACATTTCACCTGTGCGACCAAAACCACAAATGACCTCGTCCGCAATC